>NZ_JAMTCH010000002.1 GCF_024171735.1 Prauserella alba | reverse complement strand
TGATCCTATGCTGTCGAGAAAAGCCTCTAGCGAGTGCGTGCGTGGCCCGTACCCGAAACCGACACAGGTGGTCAGGTAGAGAATACTAAGGCGATCGGGTGAACTGTGGTTAAGGAACTCGGCAAATTGCCCCCGTAACTTCGGGAGAAGGGGGGCCAGCCATCTTGAAACCCTTTGCGGGTTAGGGGTGGCGGGCCGCAGAGACCAGCGGAAAGCGACTGTTTACTAAAAACACAGGTCCATGCGAAGACGCAAGTCGAGGTATATGGACTGACGCCTGCCCGGTGCTGGAACGTTAAGAGGACCGGTTAACCACTGTGAGTGGTGAAGCTGAGAATTTAAGCGCCAGTAAACGGCGGTGGTAACTATAACCATCCTAAGGTAGCGAAATTCCTTGTCGGGTAAGTTCCGACCTGCACGAATGGCGTAACGACTTTCCGGCTGTCTCAACCACAGGCCCGGCGAAATTGCACTACGAGTAAAGATGCTCGTTTCGCGCGGCAGGACGGAAAGACCCCGGGACCTTTACTATAGCTTGGTATTGGTTTTCGGTTCGGCTTGTGTAGGATAGGTGGGAGACTGGGAAGCTGACACGCTAGTGTTGGTGGAGTCGTTGTTGAAATACCACTCTGGTCGTGCTGGGAATCTAACTTCGGACCATGATCTGGTTCAGGGACAGTGCCTGGTGGGTAGTTTAACTGGGGCGGTTGCCTCCTAAAGGGTAACGGAGGCGCCCAAAGGTTCCCTCAGCTTGGTTGGTAATCAGGTGTTGAGTGTAAGTGCACAAGGGAGCTTGACTGTGAGACTGACGGGTCGAGCAGGGACGAAAGTCGGGACTAGTGATCCGGCACCTCCTGGTGGAAGGGGTGTCGCTCAACGGATAAAAGGTACCCCGGGGATAACAGGCTGATCTTGCCCAAGAGTCCATATCGACGGCATGGTTTGGCACCTCGATGTCGGCTCGTCGCATCCTGGGGCTGGAGTTGGTCCCAAGGGTTGGGCTGTTCGCCCATTAAAGCGGCACGCGAGCTGGGTTTAGAACGTCGTGAGACAGTTCGGTCCCTATCCGCCGCGCGCGTAGGAGACTTGCGGAAGGCTGTCCCTAGTACGAGAGGACCGGGACGGACGAACCTCTGGTATGCCAGTTGTCCCGCCAGGGGCATGGCTGGTTGGCTACGTTCGGAAGGGATAACCGCTGAAGGCATCTAAGCGGGAAGCCTGTTCCTAGATGAGGTCTCCCACCCGTGATGGGTTAAGGCCCCCAAGAGATGATTGGGTTGATAGGCCAGACATGGAAGCGCAGTAATGTGTGTTGGAGTGGACTGGTACTAATCGGCCGAGGACTTGCCCACGAAGATGCTACGCACCCACTCTACGATCCTGAAACACCACACCACCCCACACGCGGGTGTGTGGGGAAGCGACAGCATGTGTTGTTTCGTAGTGTTTCGGTGGTGATAGCGGTAGGGGTACGCCCGGTCCCATTCCGAACCCGGAAGCTAAGCCTGCCAGCGCCGATGGTACTGCATCCGAAGGGGTGTGGGAGAGTAGGACACCGCCGAACTTA
>NZ_JAMTCH010000001.1:0-2500 GCF_024171735.1 Prauserella alba | reverse complement strand
TTAATTCGATGCAACGCGAAGAACCTTACCTGGGCTTGACATGCACTGGATCGCCGTAGAGATACGGTTTTCTTCGGACTGGTGTACAGGTGGTGCATGGCTGTCGTCAGCTCGTGTCGTGAGATGTTGGGTTAAGTCCCGCAACGAGCGCAACCCTTGTCCTGCGTTGCCAGCACGTAATGGTGGGGACTCGTGGGAGACTGCCGGGGTCAACTCGGAGGAAGGTGGGGATGACGTCAAGTCATCATGCCCCTTATGTCCAGGGCTTCACACATGCTACAATGGCTGGTACAGAGGGTGGCGAGACCGTGAGGTGGAGCGAATCCCTTAAAGCTGGTCTCAGTTCGGATCGTAGTCTGCAACTCGACTGCGTGAAGTCGGAGTCGCTAGTAATCGCAGATCAGCAACGCTGCGGTGAATACGTTCCCGGGCCTTGTACACACCGCCCGTCACGTCACGAAAGTCGGTAACACCCGAAGCCCATGGCCCAACCGGTTTTGCCGGGGGGAGTGGTCGAAGGTGGGACTGGCGATTGGGACGAAGTCGTAACAAGGTAGCCGTACCGGAAGGTGCGGCTGGATCACCTCCTTTCTAAGGAGTTTTCTTCGGAAAGCTGTTTAGCTTTTGATTGTGGATACAACAAGGCAAGTACCAAAGGTTTTGGTCCTCGCAAGCACGCTGTTGGGTGTCTGAGGCAGCACGCTGTCTTGGTGTGGTGTTTGAGAATTGTAGAGTGGGTGCGAGCATCTTTGTGGTCAAGTTATGTAGGGCACATGGTGGATGTCTGGGCACTAGGGGCCGATGAAGGACGTGGGAGGCTGCGATAAGCCTCGGGGAGTTGTCAACCGAGCTGTGATCCGAGGATGTCCGAATGGGGAAACCCGGCACCCGTGATGGGGTGTCACCCGCGCTTGAATGTATAGGGCGTGTGGAGGGAACGCGGGGAAGTGAAACATCTCAGTACCCGTAGGAAGAGAAAACACTAGTGATTCCGTGAGTAGTGGCGAGCGAAAGCGGAGGAGGCTAAACCGTATGCGTGTCAAGCTGTCAGGTGTTGCGTGTGCGGGGTTGTGAGACCCGTCGTCCAGGGACTGACATTCCTGGCGCCAGATTGCATGGTTAGTGGAACACGTTGGGATGCGTGGCCGTAGTGGGTGAGAGTCCCGTACGCGAAAGCTGTGTGGATGTGGTGTGGTGGTGTTCTCGAGTAGCAGCGTTTCCGTGGAGGGCGCTGTGAATCTGCCGGGACCACTCGGTAAGCCTAAATACTTCCTGGTGACCGATAGCGGACGAGTACCGTGAGGGAAAGATGAAAAGTACCCCGGGAGGGGAGTGAAAGAGTACCTGAAACCGTGTGCCTGCAAGCCGTCAGAGCAGCTGCCTTGTGTGGTTGTGATGGCGTGCCTTTTGAAGAATGAGCCTGCGAGTTCGTGCTGCGTGGCGAGGTTAACCCGTGTGGGGTAGCCGTAGCGAAAGCGAGTCTGAAGAGGGCGTGTGAGTTGCGTGGTCGAGACCCGAAGCGGAGTGATCTACCCATGGCCAGGCTGAAGCGCCGGTAAGACGGTGTGGAGGGCCGAACCCACTTAGGTTGAAAACTGAGGGGATGAGCTGTGGGTAGGGGTGAAAGGCCAATCAAACTTCGTGATAGCTGGTTCTCCCCGAAATGCATTTAGGTGCAGCGTCACATGTTTCACTGTGGGGGTAGAGCTACTGGGTGGCTGATGGGCCTGATCGGGTTACTGACGTCAACCAAACTCCGAATACCATGGTGTGAGAGTGTGGCAGTGAGACAGCGGGGGATAAGCTTCGTTGTCGAGAGGGAAACAGCCCAGAACTCCGGCTAAGGCCCCTAAGTGTGTGCTTAGTGGAAAAGGATGTGGAATTGCAGAGACAACCAGGAGGTTGGCTTAGAAGCAGCCATCCTTGAAAGAGTGCGTAATAGCTCACTGGTCAAGTGGTTCTGCGCCGATAATGTAGCGGGGCTGAAGTACACCGCCGAAGCCGAGTCACTGCAACAACTGCTAACGCGGGTTGTGGTGGGTAGGGGAGCGTCCTGGGCCCGATGAAGCAGCCGGGGAACCGAGTTGTGGAGGGTGTGGGAGTGAGAATGCAGGCATGAGTAGCGAATGTACAGTGAGAATCTGTACCGCCGGATGACCAAGGGTTCCTGGGCCAGGTTGTTCCGCCCAGGGTAAGTCGGGACCTAAGGCGAGGCCGACAGGCGTAGTCGATGGAGAACGGGTTGATATTCCCGTACCCGCGTGTGTGCGTCCATGGTGAGGCGTCGGATACTAACCACCCGAAGCCGCATGGTCTTCTTCGGAAGATGGTGTGTGTGGAGCGTGGGACCTGATGGCGTAGTAGTCAAGTGATGGGGTGACGCAGGAAGGTAGCTCCGCCAGTGAGTGGTAGTACTGGTGTAAGCGTGTGGCCCGCAGGATAGGCAAATCCGTTCTGCATGTGGGTGAGGCGTGATGCGTAGCCGTTGTGGTGAAGTAGA
>NZ_JAMTCH010000011.1 GCF_024171735.1 Prauserella alba | reverse complement strand
CACCCGCGCAATACCCCGCAGCGACATTCCCTCCCGCCGCAGATCCGCGATCCGTTCCCGCTCGGGCAACGTCAAAAACCGGGGATGCAACTCCGCCTGAACCGCCGCCAACGACCCATCACCAGACACCACCGGGTTATATCCACCAGCCCGGGCCGCCCGCACCCACCTCAACCCCGTCGAACGATGCACCCCCACCGCCCGCGACGCCGCCGCGACATTCCCACCCTCCCCATCCAACACCCGACAAAACACATCCCACACCACCGACAACCCCACAACCACTCCTCAAAACCAGGAGCGTTGCAACCACCACTAGAACCCGCCCAACACGCGCCCCTGGATCCGCAACACGGGCCCCGGGATCCGCAACACGCGGCGGGCGACAGTCGTCGTACCGGTCGGTCGACGGATGCTGCCGAGCGACCGGCGTTCGTAGCGTCGACGGCAATCGACAACGCACCGATCGACGCGAGAGGAACCATCATGACCAGCGACAACGCAACGACCACGACCCTTGGCGACACCCGGGGCACCGAAGCGCCGCTGCGGCTCGCGGTGATCATCGGCAGTGTTCGCACCGGCCGGTTCGCACCGGTACCGGCCGCCTGGTTCGCCGACGAGGTGCGCAAGCATCACGGGTTCGAGGTCGACGTCGTCGACCTGGCAGGCATGGACCTGCCGGGTTCGCTCGACGGCTCCGCCGACACGGACGCACTCGGCGAGCGCCTGGCCGCAGCCGACGCGTTCGTCGTCGTCACGCCCGAGTACAACCACAGCTACCCGGCTCCGCTCAAGGCCGCCATCGACCACTTCCACGCGGAATGGCTCGCCAAGCCCGTCGGCTTCGTCACCTACGGCGGCATGAGCGGCGGCCTGCGCGCCGTCGAGCACCTGCGCGGCGTCTTCGCCGAGCTGCACGCCGTCACCGTCCGCGACACCGTCAGCTTCTACAACTACCCGGACCGTTTCGGTGACGACGGTGTCCCGCACGACGCGGAGTCGGCGAGCCAGGCGGCCAAGGGCATGCTCGGCCAGCTGTCGTGGTGGGGCAGGGCACTGCACGAGGCCCGCGCGGTGCGCCCGTACGGCAGCAACTGACCCTCGCGGTCGCCGCCCCGGAGCCGGGCGGCGACCGCGAGGGGCGTCGATGGATCCACCGAATCGATCACCCGGACGGCGGCGGTCCGCGAGAATCCGTTGACTTCTACCTTACTCGAAGTTGCAGGCTTGTGATCATGAGTTCTGCAGGGATCCACGGCCGCGACGACGAACTCGCCCGCATCGCCGCGCTCGCCGACGAGGTGCGCGCCGGAGCGGGTCAGGCGCTGGTGCTGCGCGGTGAGGCGGGGATCGGGAAGTCGACCTTGCTCGGGTTCGCCGCCAGCACCGGGCCTAGCACCACCGGCACCGCCGGCACCGACGACGCGGCCGGCACTGCCACGCCCGGTTCGGCACACCCCGACGGCAGGGCGAGTGACGTGCTCGTGCTCCGCGGCGCGGGTGTCGAGGCGGAGGCGGCGATCCCGTTCGCGGGGCTGCACCTCCTGCTGCGCCCCGTCGCCGGGTACGTCGACGGGCTGGCCGAACCGCATGCCACCACGGTGCGCCGGGTGCTCGCCGGTGACGGGTCCGTCGACCGGTTCGCCGCGGGGGTGGCGGTGCTGGAACTGCTGGGGACGCTCGCACGGAGCAGGCCCGTGCTGGTGCTCGCCGACGACGCGCACTGGTTCGACGCGGCGTCCGCCGACGCCCTGTCGTTCGCCGCACGCAGGCTCGGTGGTGAACGGGTCGGGGTGCTGCTGGCGGTTCGCGAACCGCACGCACCCGCGATGCCCACGCCCGGGCTTCCGGAACTCCGGCTGTCCGGTGTGGACGACGAGGCCGCGAGCCGGATCCTCGCCGCGACCGAACTGCCGCGCCATCGGCGGGGCCGGGTCATCGCCGAAGCGGGCGGGAACCCGTTGGCACTACTCGAACTCGGATCGTCCGAACGCGACAGCAGGGGCGATCCGTTCGCCGACATGATCGCGGAGCTGCCGCAGGCCACCCGTACCGTCCTGCTGGTCGCGGCCGCGGACGGCACGTGTGACATCGGCACGATCCTCGCCGCCGCGAACAGCCTCGGCGCCTCGATCGACGACCTCAGGGTCGCCGAGGACGCCGAACTCGTGATGTTCACCGAGGGCTGCTTCGGGTTCCGGCATCCGCTCGTGGGCACCTCGGTGTACCGGGCGGCCACGCTGGCCAGGCGACTCGAAGCCCATCGGGCGCTGGCCGAGGTGCTCAGCGAGGACACCGACGCCGACCGGCGCGCCCGCCACCTCGCCGCAGCCACGACCACCGCGGACGAGTCGGTCGCCGCGGCGCTCGAAGCCGGCATCGACCGTGCGCGTGTCCGCGGCGGCATGGCGGCCGTCGCCGACGACTACGAACGCGCCGCCCACCTGAGCCCGCGGCCCAGGGACGAGGGGCTGCGGCTGACGTCCGCCGCCCGCGCGGCCGCGGATGCGGGGCAGCCCGAACGAGCACGTGACCTGGCGGAACAGGCGGCGACGCTGCTTCCGGAGCCGGTGGACGCGACGTGGGCGGCGATCGTCAGGGCGACGCTCGCCGAGGACGACGGCCGCGTCGCCGAGGCGCATCACCTGCTCGTCACCACCGCCAGGCGGATCGCGGGCCGGGTTCCCGAAGCCGCGGGCAAACTACTCTTCCTCGCGGTCGGCGCCGCGTGGCGGGGGGACGACCCGGCCCGCGCCGTCGAGGCGGCTGCCGTCGCGGACGAACTGGCTCTTCCCGGTGCCGCACAGGTGCGGGCGCTGGGCACCGCCGCGAGCGCCGACGTCGCGGAAGCGGTCACGGCGGTGCGCGAGCTCGTCGCCGTCGACTGCGCAGAGCTGACGGCCTGCACCGACATCGCGTTGACGCTGCGCTCCGAGGTGCAGCGGTCGTGGTGGTCGCTGCTGCTCGGCGACCCCGACAGTGCCTACGCCAGGGCGACCGACACCGTGCGCGAGGCCAGGCGGCAGGCCGCCACCGGGGCGCTGCCCGCCGCGCTCGGTGTGCTCGCGCAGGCCGAGCTGGAGCTCGGCGACCTCGACGGAGCCGCGAGGACGGCGGGCGAAGGACTGGAGGTCGCGAGGTGCATCGGACAGCGGCGCGGCATCGCGATGCTGTCGGGCGTGGCGGGCCTCGTCGCCGCGGCCCGTGGCGATGCGGAAGCCACGGCCGCCTACGCCGCCGACGCGGATCCCGCCACGGCCGCGCACGCGCTGGCGTTGCTGGACCTCGGCGAGGGCCGGGCGGAGGCGGCGGTCGACCGGCTGGCCGCCGCGCACCGGTCAGGACTGGCCGGGTTGACGGCCGTGCCCGATCTCGTCGAGGCCGCGGCCCGCACCGACCGTCCCTCCGACGACGACTTCGCGACGCAAGCGCTTGCGGACTATGTGACCTGGGCGAACTCCGTGGACCGGTCGCCGGCCCGCGCGGTCGCTCTCCGCAGCCGTGCCCTGCTGGGCGAACCCGACCTGCTGCCCACCGCGCTCGGTCTCGCCGACCACGCGGGCACCTGGCAACAGGCACGCACCGACCTCGCCCACGGCGAATGGCTCCGCCGCGACCGCAACCCCGCCAGGGCCCGTCCCCACCTGCGAGCGGCGCTGACGGCGTTCGACCGGCTCGGTGCCAGGCCGTGGGCCGACCGCGCCCGGACCGAACTGCGCGCCGCGGGCGAGGGCCGCGACAGCCGTCCCGGCCGTGACTCCGCCCCGGACGCCGACGGCCTGACGCCCCAGGAGCTCCGCATCGTCCAGCTGGCTGCCGACGGACTCAGCAACCGCGACATCGGCAACCGCCTGTACCTGAGCCCCCGCACCGTCGGCTACCACCTGTACAAGGCGTATCCCAAGCTCGGCGTCTCCGGCAGGGGCGAGCTCGCGAAACTGGAGCTGATGGCTTGAGCCGCCGTTCGCCGTGCCACACTGCAGACCGTGGAGTACCAACTGTCGGCAGAGCTCACCGCCCCGGAAAACGGTCCTGACCTGGACCCGCTCCAGCAGGTCGGCGTGGTGGCGCTGCTCGACTCGCGGCTGTCCCGCCTGGCCGGGATCGAAGGGCCGGACGGTGTCGAGATCACGCCCGTCGAACACGCCGTGCACGCACACCTCGGCGGGGCGAACGTCAGCTGGCTGCTCGACGCGCCCGCGCTCGTGTTCGCCGAGGACGCCACGCGCGCCGTGCTGGAGCAGCTGCTGGAGGAGACCGAACTGCTCCGTGGCTGGCAGGTCAAGCACTGCGCCGTCACGGCCACCGACGACCAGCTCGAAAGCGCGCTCGCCGCGTCGACCGAACCGGCCGACGACGGCGTCATCGAGATCGACCCGGCCGACCAGCTCGAACTGACCGAGCGCAGGCAGCGGCTCCTCGATGCGTCCGAGTACCTGCGCGCGTTCGAACTCGACGCGTTCGGCTTCACCGACGGCGGCGACGTCACCGAACAGGAGGCCCGCTACGTCGCGGGGGCCGTGATGCACGGCGTCGAGATGGTCACCGATGAACTGTTCGGCGACATCCAGCTGCTCGAGGACGAGGACGGCACCGCCGTCGACGTCGAGGCCCTCTGGGTGATGGACGAACTGCCCCAGCAGTACGCCGACCAGTACACCGCACTGTTCGCCAAGCAGCTGCTCGTGACCACCGCGATCCTCGGCTACCGGCTCACGCAGGAGGAGTGGACGGCCCCGCTGTGCCTGGCCGAGGCGCTCGCGCTGCACGTCGTGAAGTCGCGGGCCGAGCTGGAGCTCGACCTCGCCGACGCCATGCCCGAGGAACGCGCCGCCGAGATCTTCGCCCACTTCGACGATTACGCGTTCGCCGACGGTGCCCACGAGGAGCTCTACGACGTCTCCGACCTCGAGGCCTTCGACTCCGACGTCATCACCTGGTTCCGCCCCGACCCGCGGTACAACGACACCGCCGGCCTCCACCCGTACCTCACCGACGAGGACTGACGGCCGGTTCGCGCCCCCAGGGGCACTGTGGTTGCACTCAACGCCACCAAAGTGCCCCTGGGGGCATCAGCTCGCCGCGGTCACAGCTTCGTCGGGATGAAGAACCACAGCGTCGAGAACAGGCCGCCGATCAGGGCGATCGCCACGACCATCAGCACGGGGCCGTAGACGACCTTGGCGATCAGCCCGACGGTGAGCGTCACTGCGATGGCCAGGCACACCAGCCCCGCGATGACCAGCCTGTTGCCGACGCGCAGGATCGTCTGCCTGCGCCCGGCACGGAACAGCATGCGGTGCCACGCGGCCGGTGCGGTGAGCATGGCGGTGGCCGCGGCCGTGAACAGCACCGTCACCAGGTGCAGCGTCTTCTCGAACCCGCTGGCTTCACGGAACTGCGCCGTGAACGCCACGGCGAGCAGGAAGCCGAACAGGATCTGAACCCCGGCCTGGGCGACTCGGAGTTCGCCGAGCAGCTCGTTGACGTTCCGCGTCAGCCGCTGGTGGTGCGGCTCCGCACCGACATCGTGCTGCGTTCCGGCACTGTGCTCCGCACCGGCGTCGTGTTGCAGGCCGGCACCGTGTTCCGCTCCGGCGTCGTGTTGCGTTCCGGCGTCGTGTTGCCGGTCGGGCTGGTGCGGCGCGCCGCGATCGGACCCGGTGCCGGATCCTTCGCCGCGCGCTTGCGCTCCCGTGCTGCCCATCGTGGGGCTCTACCTCCGGCCGCCTGTCGATGCTGCTTCGGGCGGCACGACCACGGGACGCCGCCTCGCGGTCCGTTCGTGCCAGCCCAGCGCCGTGACAGCGGCCACCACCACGACGAGCCCCACCCACTGCGTCGCAGTCATCGTTTCATCCAAAAAGGACACTCCGATGACGACGGCCGTCGCCGGATAGGCGAGTTCGGCCAGCGTCGCGCGCGCGGCCGGTGTCGCGCGCAGTCCCGTGTAGTAGAGGCTCAGCGCGAACAGTCCTGGAATCAGCGCGAGCAGTCCGAGTCCCACGGCGTTGTCCCAGCTCACCGTGTACGGGTTCCCCTGAGCGGCGACGATAATCGCGGCGACGGGAAGTCCCACGGTGAACCGCAGGGTGGTGACGTCCCGTGACGGCAGGCTGGTCGACACCAGCCGTCCCAGTACCGTGCCGGCGGCCCACAGCGCCGCGGCCCCGAGCGCGAGCAGCGCCGCGCGCAACGCGCTGAACTCGATGTCCAGCGGATCGGCGAACGCCAACAGCCACGCACCCGCGAGCGCGGGAACGGCGAACAACGCATAGCCGCTGCGCAGCCGTTCGCCCAGTACGGCCCACGCGGCCAGTACCGCGAAGACCGGTTGCAGCTTCTGCAACACCAGCGGCGTGATCGCGTCACCAGTCTGGAACGCCGCGGTGAACAGCGCCGTGGCGAGTGCGGACGAGCCACCGCCGATGATCAGTACCGCCAGCCACACCCGCGGACCGCAGCGCGCCAGCGCCCGCACCGCACGCGGCACGAACGGCGTCAGCACGGCGACGATGATCAGGTGCTCCCAGAACACGACCGTGCCCGACGGCAGCCCCTCCGCGAGCGGCAGCCGGAGGAGCCCGTCGGTGCCCCACAGCGCCGCCGCCACCGCGACGAGCCACGTCCGGTCCCCGGCGCCCGCCGGGTCGGCCGCACCTGGGGTTCCCGCCCCCGAAGTTCCTGAGCCTGAGGTCGATACGTCCGCCGTAGTCACGCGTGCCAGATTACGACCGGACACCGACGACGAACCCGGTCGTGTCACGCAGTGAGATCGCCCGACCGTGTCAATCGGCTTGTGGTCGGTCGCGCGACGGGGTTAAGGACGAGCCATGAAACGACTCCCCGTTGTCCTTGCCCTGACGTCGGCCGTCGCCCTGATGGGTGCCGGCACCGCGGCCGCTGCCCCGGCTGCCGCCGAGTCGGCGCAGTCACCCGGCGCTCAGCCATCCGGCACGTCATTCAGCACGTCACCCGGCGCACAGTCCCGAGCTGCGGTGGCGTTCGCGCACGGCACGTTCGCACCGTACGTCGACGGCGCCGCGGCCACGACGTACGACCTCGACCGCGTGCCCGCGGGAGCGCGCGCGTCGGTGTTCTCGCTGTCGAGTGGCGGCGTCGGCACCGCCACGAAACTCTCCGTCTCCGGCCTGCAGCCGGACCGGCACTACGGCGCGCACGTCCACGAGAACCCGTGCGGCCCGAGCGGCGACGACGCGGGCCCGCACTTCCAGCACGTGCAGGACCCGAACCAGCCGTCGACCGACCCCGAGTACGCCAACCCGGACAACGAGGTGTGGCTCGACTTCACGACCACCTCCCACGGCAACGGATTCGCGTCGTCGCATGTGGACTGGTCGTACGACGACCGCAGGCCCGCATCCGTGGTGATCCACGAACACCACACGTCGGCCGAACCGGGTGAGGCCGGCTCCGCGGGCTCGCGCCTGGCCTGCATCAACGTCGACTTCTGACCCCTCGACGCGTGTTGCGGATTCGGGGGACCGTGTTGCGGATTCCGGAGGCCGTGTCGGACTTTCCAGGCCGCGTGTCCTGCACTCGGCACCCCGTGTTCCGCGCTCGGGGCACGGCGGCGGCACGGCCCTCGTTCAGGTCGCCGCCTCGCGCTCGTCGTAGGCGGCGCGGGCGGTGGCGATCGCCCCGGCGTGGCGCTCCGCCCATGACGTGAGGTCGACGAGTGTCCGGTGCAGTTCGCGTGCCATGTCGGTGAGCGTGTACTCGACCTTCGGCGGCACCGTCGGATAGACGGTCCGCACGAGCAGGCCGTCGCGTTCGAGCTTGCGCAGCGTCAGCGTGAGCATGCGCCTGCTGATGCCGTCGATGGCGCGTTCCAGCTCGGTGAACCGCACCGGTCCCGACGCCGCCGCGACCAGCACGCCGACGCTCCACTTGCCCGCGACGTGGTCGAGCACCTCGTTGATCGGGCACGCGTGCTCGACACTGTTGCGGACCGCGTCGGCCCGCGCCCGGCCGGGCGCGGTGGCGTCGGCTACATCGGCGCGAGCCCGGCCGTCGCTGCCCTCGTCGGTTACAGCGCTGTTCCTCCGGGACATGAAAGTGCCTCCTTCCGCGCGCCACAACGGTCACACACGATGAGCCCAGTTACAAATCGTGCACTGAGGAGCTCATCGATGACCGAGGCGGAAACGGCCGGGCCGACCCCGGCCCGAGCCCAGACCGGAGACCGCAAGCGCTGGGCGGCACTCGTCGTGCTGTGCGCGGGTGCGCTGATGGCGATCGTCGACGAAACGATCGTCAACGTCGCGCTGCCCGTGATCCGACGCGACCTCGGTTTCACCCAGTCCGGGCTGGCATGGGTCACCGGGACGTATCTCGTCGCGTACGCGGGTCTGCTGTTGCTGTCCGGCAGGCTCGGCGATCTGCTCGGGCGCAAGCGGATCTTCGTCAGCGGACTCGTCGTCTTCACGGCGTCGTCGGCGTTGTGCGGCGCGGCGTGGACGGCTCCGGTGCTCATCGCAGGCCGATTCGTGCAGGGCCTCGGTGCCGCCATGATGACGGCGGTGCTGCTCGGCATGATCGTCACGCTCTTCACCGACACCCGCGAGCGAGCGACCGCGATCGGCGCGTTCGGCTTCGTGCAGGCCGCGGGCGGCAGCATCGGCACCTTCGCCGGCGGCATGATCACGGAGGTCGCGGGCTGGCACGCGGTGTTCTTCCTCAACGTCCCCATCGGACTGATCGCGCTCGCCTTCGCCGTGCGACTACTGGCTTCCGAACGCGGAACCGGTCTGGCGGCCGGAGCGGACTTCATCGGAGCCGCGCTCGTGACGGCTGCCCTCATGGTCGGGATCTACACCGTGATCACCGTCGAGGACGTCGGCTGGGCATCGGCCCACACACTCGGTTTCGGTGCGCTGTCGCTCGTACTGCTGGCCGCGTTCGGATGGCGGGAGCGCCGCGCGGCACAGCCGTTGCTGCCGCTGCGGCTGCTGCGTTCCCGCGGGTTGGTCGTGGCCAACGTCGCCGCGTTCCTCATGGCAGGCAGCATGTTCGGCTTCATGATCGTGTCGGTGCTGCTGCTGCGCGGGCCGCTCGGATACGGCGCCCGTGACGCCGGTCTGGCGATGTTGCCCACCCCGGCGGTGATCGGTGCGATCTCGCTCGGGCTGTCGGCACGGCTCATCGGCCGGTTCGGCCACCGGTCGGTGATCCTCGCCGGGCTGGCGCTCATCGCGGCCGGACTGCTGCTGTTGACGCGGGTCCCGGCCGACGCGGCCTACGCACTCGACATCCTGCCCGCGATGCTGCTGATCGGCGCCGGTTTCGGTTCGGCGCTGCCCGCCGTGATGGCCACGGGGATGACCGACGCCGCTCCGGAGGATTCGGGTCTCGCCTCGGGGCTGTTCAACACCGTGACGCAGTTCGGCGGTGCGATCGGGCTGTCGGTGCTCACGGTTCTCGCCGCCACGCGTACGGAGACGTTGCTGACCGGCGGTTCCGGCGAACGGGAGGCGGCACTCGGGGGATACGCGCTCGCGTATGCGGTCGCGGCAGCGGTCGTCGCGGCGGCGTTCGCGGCGGTCGCCGTCCTGGGTGGCCGTGTTGCGGATTCGGGCGAGCGTGTTGCGGATTCCGGAGGCCGTGTTGCGGATTCGCGGTGAGGTGCTGAGGCCGCCCACCTGCACAGGGCGGCTCCCGCTGCGCCTCGCGGGCGGCACGACCACGAACCGCGAACGTGCACGCCGGCCGTCGTCCGGACAGCGGCGGGACCCCGAATGCAGGACACGCGGTGCTGAATGCAGGACATGCGGTGTCGGGTGTCGCCGGTGGGCGGACCGGCCGGCGGCGATGATCGCAGGGGGCGACGACTAACCTGGAGTCATGACCGCCACCTTGACGACGCCTGCGCTGCAGGTCGGCCCGTACCGGGTCGACCCTCCCGTCGTGCTCGCTCCGATGGCGGGCATCACCAACGTCGCGTTCCGGAAGCTGTGCCAGGAGTACGGCGCCGGGCTGTACGTGTGCGAGATGATCACCGCTCGCGCCGTCGTCGAACGGCATCCCGGCACGATGCACATGATGACCTTCGGCGAGCGCGAGTACCCGCGGTCGATGCAGCTTTACGGCGTCGACCCGGAGACGATGCGCGAAGCCGTGAAGATCATCGTCGGAGAAGGTCTCGCCGATCACATCGACCAGAATTACGGCTGTCCCGTAGCCAAAGTCACCCGGAAGGGTGGCGGTTCTGCGCTGCCCTACAAGCGGAAGCTGTTCGGCAACATCGTGCGCGCCTCGGTCGAAGCCGCCGAGCCCGCGGGTGTGCCGGTGACGGTGAAGTTCCGGGTCGGCATCGACGACGACCACCACACCTACCTCGACACGGGCCGCATCGCCGAGGCCGAGGGAGCTGCGGCGGTGTCGCTGCACGCGCGTACCGCTGCCCAGCGCTACTCGGGCAAGGCCGACTGGTCGCACATCGCCCGGCTGAAGGAAGCGGTCACCGGCATCCCGGTGCTCGGCAACGGCGACATCTTCACCGCCGACGACGCCATGCGCATGGTCGACGAGACCGGTTGCGACGGCGTGGTCGTCGGGCGGGGATGCCTCGGCAGGCCGTGGTTGTTCGGCGAGCTGGAGGCGGCGTTCCAGGGCAGGCCCGCGCCGGAGCCGCCGAACCTCGGCGAGGTTGCGCGTGTCCTGCGCAGGCACACCGAGCTGCTGATCGAGCACGACGGCCACGACAAAGCCATGCGCGACATCCGCAAGCACATGGCCTGGTACTTCATGGGGTTCCCGGTCGGATCGGAGCTACGGCGGTCGTTCGCGACGGTGTCGTCGCTGGAACAGCTCGACGATCTGATCGGCAAGCTGGAACACGACGCGCCGTTCCCCGCGGACGCGCTCGGTCCGCGCGGTCGGCAGGGCTCCCCCGGCAAGGTCACACTGCCGCACGGCTGGCTGGACGACCCCGACGATCCGTGCGTGCCGGAGGGTGCCGACATGATGCACTCCGGCGGCTGAGCGACCGCGATCCGAACGCGCCACGACGTGCGGTAGCGCCGTACTGCCGGCGACCACCTCTCACGGGTACGCCGGCGCATGGCTGGCGTCGATGCCCCAACGGTGCCCTTCGAGGCGCTGAATCGAGGTCTGCATCGCTGCGGAAAAGCAAGTGGGGTTCGGTCGGTGCATGAGGCGGTAGACTCCGCAGGATGGGAAAGCGGCAGTACGGGCAGTTCTGTGGACTCGTTCGCGCCGTCGAGCTGGTCGGGGAACGCTGGGCTCTGCTGATCGTGCGCGACCTGCTCGTCTCGCCGAAGCGCTACACGGACCTGAAACGGGGACTGCCGCGGATCCCGACGAACGTCCTCTCGGCGCGCCTGAAAGAACTCGAGACCGCGGGCATCGTCGAGCGCCGCCTGCGGCCACGTCCCGACGGTTCGGTCGTGTACGCCCTCACCGAGTACGGTGCCGACCTCGAGGAGGCCGTGCTGGCGTTCGGCCGGTGGGGCGCACGGGCGCTCGGCGAACCCGGACCTGACGAGATCATCACACCGGATTCCCTGGTCATCGCGCTGCGGACGGCGTTCCTGCCCGACGTCGCAGCGGTGGAGACCGACGCGACCTACGAGATCCGGCTCGGTGACGTCGTCGTGCACGCCCGGGTCGAGGCCGGTCGGCTCGTCACCGGGACCGGGGAGGCCGACGGTGCCGACCTGGTCATCGAAACCGGCCCGGCGTTCCGCGGACTGCTCGCGGGTGAGCTCACTCCCGACGACGCGGTCGCCGACGGCAGCGTGGTGATCACCGGGCCGAAGGAGCTGCTGGCCGCATTCACCCGGTCGTTCCGAATCTGATTCTGCCCGTTTCGTCCGTTCCGTGGTCGGCGGCGGGTTCGGTCCGTGGCGGTCCGTGGCCCCGCTCGTCCTGTCGAGCGATTTTCGCGTTCGGCGAGTCCCTGTGGCTCAAGCAGCGCCTCTCTCCTGTCGACATCCCTGTATGGGGTTCGACGCTGTTGGAGGTGACGCGGTGACACCCGCCGAACCCGTCCACGACACCGCCGCGCTGGTCGACGCCCACGAATCGCTCGCCGGTGCCTTCGCCGAGCAGGGTGACTGGCGCAGCGCGTACGAGCACCTGCGTTCGGCGCTCGGTCACGCCCGGAACCTGCCTGTCGCGGCGCGTATCCCCGAGCAGTACCGCCGCGAGGTCGAGCAGCTGCGCCACGAGAGCCTGACCGACGCGCTCACGGGCGTGTACAACCGCCGCTACCTCGACCGCACGCTGCCGTGGCTCGAACCCGTTGCCGTGGCGCTGGTCGATCTCGACGAGTTCAAGAGCGTCAACGACCGTTTCGGGCACGAGGTGGGCGACCGGGTGTTGCGGCAGGTGGCGCGGATCCTCCGGCAATCGCTTCCTCCCGGCGGATTCTGCGCGCGCTACGGCGGTGAGGAATTCGTGCTGGTGGTGCCGGTGAAGTCGCAGCGGACGGTCGCGGCGATCGTCGAGCGTGCGCGGATGCGGGTCGAACAGTTCCCGTGGCGGACGGTCGAACCGGAGCTGACGGTGACGATCAGTGCGGGTGTGTCACCTGCCGACGGCGACGCCGAGACCCGCCTACGCATTGCGGACGAGCTGCTCTACCAGGCAAAACGAGGGGGCCGCAACTCGGTGGCGCTGGATCGCGGCGAGGGGCATCGAGTGATGCGTACCCTCAGTGCGCATACCGCTCGACCGCATTCGTGACGCCGCTGCACCCGCTTCGCGGTCGTGTGACCGTAGACACCATTCATCGCAACTCTGTGTAAAAAGTTCGGGCCTTGGTGTCGTCACGAAAGAGGGACGTCCGTACGATAGCGCACACTGCCGGAGAGCCGATCACGCCACGGTCGCGGAAATGTCGCGAAAGCGGCATGTGACCAGGTGTTCTGGGGAAGGAGTGGGCGCGTGTCCGACGAGCACGGCTCGCCTGCCTCGCGCCACGCCCAGGCTGCCGCGGACCAGATCTCCGAATGGCGTCGCCGCGCCGAACGCAACCGCGCCGATTCCGAACGCAGACGCCGGCGTTCCCTCGACGGTGACGGCGGCACGAGCGTGTCGGAACTGCTCGCCAAGACCGGTTACAACCCACGGGCGGACACACTCTCGCCCGCCACCACCACCGACTCCGACGCCGCCGGACAGAGCCACCGCCCGGGCCCGCCCGCGGCATCGGCGGTTCCGCCCAGTGGTCCGCGCAGACCTGCGCGTTCCGGGCCGCCCGCCGAACCGGGTGAACCGCTCCCGTCGCCCCACGGTCGTGACAGGTTCGACCGTCGCGGTGCTCAGACCGGTGGTGGTGCTCCTGAGGTTGACGGCGCTCCTGCGGGTGGGGCGCCCGACGCGCGTGCGGATGCTCGGTCCGATCGCGCCGCCGAGTCTCCCCTTCCCCCTTCGGCCCTTCCCCCGTCGACGCCGCGGCGCGGCGCGCGGCAGCCGGAGTCACCCGGTCCGGCGCGCCCCGGCCCACCGGAACCGCCGGGCCCCGCGGCGCGCCCCGGCCCCCCGACACCGTCGGAACCGCCGCGCGACGCCCCGATGCGCCCCTCGCCCGCCGAACCGCCGCGGCGCCCGCAGTCGGCGCCTGCCCCGTCCGCGCCCCCTGCACCGGGGCCTGCGGCATCTCCGCGGGAGCCGGCGCGTCCGCCGGAACCGGAGGACCCGCGGCCACGCGCGACCCGTCCGGCACCCGACATGTGGCGCCCGCAGGGTGAGCCTGCCGAGCCCCAGCCGCGACGGGAACCGCCGCGTGATCCACGGGAGGTCGGCCCGGCCGCTCCCGGTCAGGCTCCCGCCGACGGGCCGTCCCAGGCGGGCCCGCATCCCCCGAACGCTCCGGGACGGCGCGTACCGCAGCACTCCGGCCCGAACCCACGGCCGGTCCCGCCCGCCGGAACGCCCCCAGCGCAGGGGCCCGCACCGCAGGGGTCCGCACCGCAGGGGCGGCCCGTCCCTGCGGCGGCCGAGGCGCCGATGTCGTACGACGCACCGGACAGGCCGGGTCCACAGCGCCGGCCTTCTGGCCGGAGCGGGCCGGTCGACGCGCCGCCGGCTACTCCGGACTCGCCCGGTACTCCCAGCACTCCCGGTAAGCCCGGTTTTCCCGTTCCGCCCGAGGCAACCGGCCCTGGGCGAGGAGAGGTGGACGAGCAGCCCAGCGGGCCTCAGCCCCGGCCGGGGCCGCCGCCGGGTAGGCCACGCCACCACACCGAACCGCCCTCTGCGGACGGGCCCCGGCCCAACGGCGTCCCTCCGGGCGTGGCCGCAGGCGGTGCCGGAGCGCGCCGTCCCGATCCGCGCCGGGAGCCGCCACCTCCCGAGCCGCCACGCCCGGGTTCGCAACGTTCGGAACCCCAACGTCCCGAGCCCCAACGTCCCGAGTCGCCGCGTCCGGAGCCGCAGCGTCCAGTACCCCACGGACGACGCCCGGGATCGGACCGCGAACCGGAACCGCCGACCGTGTTCGGTGCCGTCGCGTCCGTGCTGGACGGTGGCGTGGTCGCCGACATCGACGGTGACGAGCACGTCGACGATCGTGGCGAGCCCGCCGCCCGCCGTTCCGCCGCCCGCCGCTCGGCCGCGGTTCACGGCACCGCTGCTCCCGGTGCTGGGGCCACCGGCGCTGGATTCAACAGTTATGCGGCCAACGGTGCCGGGGCGGCTCCCGGTGCCGAGCACGCCGGCGGGCCGAACGGGGCAGATCGGCCCGCCCCGCCGCGTCCGCGCAGAGCGGCCGCGCCCCGGCCTGCCGCGCCACCGCCTGCCGCCCCGCCATCTACCGGCCCATCGCCTGCTGGACCGCCATCTACCGCCTCGCCGTCCGCCGGCCCTGAAGGCGATTCGGCACCCGACGGCCCCGATGAGCGCGTCGAACCCGTCGAGCCGGCAGGCCCCGACGAGCCCGGCCGCTCCGCGCCGTCTCCGCCGCGGCCACGCAGGCCGCTCGCTCCTCGCAGGCAACGCGAGGAAGACCGGCTCTCGATGACCGACCAGATGGAACCGGTCGACGAGCAGACGCAGTACAAGCGCAAGATCGACAACACGCTCGCGCGGTTCTCCGCAGCGCATGACGAACTCGAGGCCGAGGAGAGCGAGCGCCGTGCGCGCAAGGAACGGCTCGCGGCGCGGATCGAGCACACGCGCACGAAGTTGCAGGCTGTCGTCACGTCGAAGATCGGCGGGCGTGGCTCGGCGGTGGCGGGTGAACGGGAGTCCGGCGACGAGGCCGCAGCGGACGCCGACAGGTCCGACGCCCGGCAAACCGACGAGCAGGACCCCGGCGAGGACGACACGCCCGCGCGTACCCGCCTGCAGGAGAAGAAGAAGCGTAAGAACGACCGTGCACGGCTGGCGACCAAGACGTTGGCCATCGTCGCGGCGGCGCTGGTCTTCCTCGCCACGGGCGCCGCCTGGGGCGCGAAGACGTGGTTCGACTCGAAGTTCAACCAGATCGCCGCGCTCGACGAGAACTCGGCGCACATCATGCCCGGTCAGATCGGCGACGAGAACTTCATCATCCTCGGTTCGGACACGCGCGAGGGCGCCGAGGCTGAGGAGAACGTCGGTACTACGGCAGACGTCGGCGGAGCCCGGTCGGACACGTTGATGGTGGCGCACGTGCCGGAGGACCGCAGCCGCGCCGTCGTCGTGTCGTTCCCGCGTGACCTGGAGATATCCCGGCCCGAATGCGAGCGGTGGGACTCGGAGTCCGGCCGGTACGGCGAGACGGTGCCCGCCGCAAGCCAGGTCAAGATCAACACCGCGTTCGCGGTCGGCGGGCCGAAGTGCGTGACGAAGGTGGTCCAGGAACTCACCGGGATGAAGGTCAACCACTTCGTCGGCATCGACTTCCACGGCTTCAAGGACATGGTCGACGCGGTCGACGGCGTCAACGTGCAGATCGACGAGCCGATCGTCGACCAGACGCTCGGCAAGATCGTCACGCAGACCGGGAACGTGCGACTCAAGGGCGACCAGGCGCTCAACTACGTCCGCGCCCGCAAGGTGTACAGCGACCCGACGTTCTCCGACTACGGCCGCATGGAGCGGCAACAGAAGTTCCTCTCGTCGCTGCTCGACGCCACGTTGTCGAGTGACGTGCTCCTCGACACCGGCAAGCTGAGCAGGTTCATCGACGCGTTCACGCGGTCCACCTTCGGGGAGGGGATTGGTGTCGACCAGATGCTGACGCTGGCGCAATCGATGCGCGGATTCGACGCGGGCAAGGTCGAGTTCCTGACCGTGCCGACGGTCGGCGATCCCAACGAACGTGGCAACGAGGTACTGCTCGAAGAGGATTCGCAGGCGTTGTTCGACGCCATCATCGACAACACGCCGTTGCCGGGCGAGGAGCCCGCGGCCGACGAGGCGCCCGCAGGCGAGTCGTCGCCGAGTGAGCAGCCCGAGTCCGACGAGCAGCAGGCCGCGGAACAGCCCGCCAGCGCTTCGGCCCCCTGACCCGCCGCCCGCGCGCGGGTGCACCGTCGAGGACGGCCGGGTCGGCCCGCGGAATCCGCAACACGGCCCCCCGAACCCGCAACACGGCCCCCCGAACCCGCAACACGGCCCCCCGAACCCGCAACACGGCCCCCGAGAGCGCAACACGAGACGTCACGGCGCCCGGAGATGTCACGGAGTCGCCCTTCCGCGTTCACCGACGGTTCAGATCTGGATTCGGCGTTGGGCCATTGCGGGCCGTAGAGTCAGCCGTATGCGGGACGCCTACAACCTCGAACTCGACAATCTCCGTGCTCAACTGGGTGACATGGTCCAGCTGGTGGCCGAAGCGATGGAGCGTGCGACGCGATCGTTGCTGCACCAGGACCTCGAAACGGCCGAGCAGGTCATCAGTGACGACGTGAAGGTGGACGACGCCCGGTCGGCTGCGGAGGAGAAGGCCTACGGTCTGCTCGCGCTGCAGGCTCCGGTGGCGACGGACCTGCGGATCGTCGTCGCGTCGCTGCACGCGGCGGAGAGCATTGAGCGGATGGGCGACCTGGCGCTGCACGTCGCGAAGGCCGCCAGGCGCAGGCATCCGGAACCGGTGCTGCCGTCGGACGTGCGGCCCGCGTTCGAGCGGCTCGGTGACGTCGACGTGCGCCTGGCTCGCAAGCTCGAACGGGTCGTGCGCGGTGACGATGCGGAAGCCGCCAAGAGCCTCGAGGACGACGACGACGAGGTGGACGAGATCCACCGCAACCTGTTCACCGTGATCATGGACCGGGACTGGCAGCACGGCGTGTCCCCGGCCGTGGACCTGACTCTGTTGAGCCGCTTCTACGAGCGGTACGCCGACCACGCGGTCTCCGTGGCGCGCCGGATGCTGTTCGTCGTCACGGGGCGTATGCCAAATCACAGTTCCAGCGACGTCTGATCGACGGGCATTCATCCGCTCGGATTACACGTTGGACACGTGCCGTATGACCTGGGAATGCATCCTCGACAACAGTGCGTCACCCCTCGGTGATGTCGCTGTGACGTCGGCGGGGCGACACGCCTCGTTCACTTCCCGTTCATTCGCTTCATGAAGCGGTGTCATGTCCCGCCCATAGCGTTCGACGCGGCACAAACCCCGAGCGGCGGCAGGAGCCCTGCCGCACCAGAACCCCGGAAGAGGTCAACTGTGAAGCGTTCCACCCTGGGCCGCGCCTTTGTTCTGCCGACGACGGCCGCACTCGCGTTCGGTCTGGTCGCCTGCGGCTCCGCGAACGAGGAAGGGGCGTCCGGCGGCCTCACCATCAACGGTGCGGGCGCCAGCTCGCAGGAGGCGGCGCAGAGCGCGTGGCGCACCGGCTTCCTGAAGAACAACGACGGCACCATCAACTACGACCCCGTCGGCTCGGGCGGCGGCCGTGAGCAGTTCACCAGCGGTGGTGTGGACTTCGCGGGCTCGGACGCCTACCTCGACGACAAGGAGGTCAAGGCCGCGCAGGAGCGTTGTGGTGAGGGCGGCTTCGTCGAGGTGCCCGCCTACGTGTCGCCGGTCGCGCTGATCACCAACATCGAGGGTGTCGACAGCATCAAGCTGAAGCCGGAGACGATCGCCAAGATCTTCAACCAGAAGATCACCAAGTGGAACGACCCGGAGATCGCGGCCACCAACAAGGGCGTCGACCTGCCGGACACCACGATCGTCCCGGTGAACCGTGCCGACGAGTCCGGCACCACCGAGAACTTCGTCGAGTACCTGGAGGCCGCGGCTCCCGAGCAGTGGCCGCACGAGGTGAGCGGCAACTGGCCGGTCGAGGGCGGCGAGGCCGCGCAGGGCACCTCCGGTGTCGTCCAGGCCGTCAAGAACGGCAGCGGCACCATCGGGTACGCCGACGCCAGCCAGGCCGGCGACCTGACGACCGTCGAGGTCGGCGTCGGTGACGAGTTCGTCAAGTACTCCCCGGAGGCCGCGGCCGCCGTGCTCGACGTCTCCGAGCGGGCCAAGGGCCGCGGTGAGCACAGCTTCGCGTACGACCTGGCCCGTGACACCAAGGAGTCGGGTACCTACCCGATCGTGCTGGTGTCCTACGTCCTGTCCTGCACCAACTACGACAACGCCGACAAGGCCGCCATGGTGAAGGACTACTTCAACTACATGATCAGCGCCGAGGGCCAGAAGGCTGCCGCGGAGCAGGCCGGTTCCGCGCCGATCTCGGACGAGCTGCGGTCGAAGATCCAGCCGGCGGTCGAGGCCATCGGCTCGTCGAACTCCGGCAGCTGACACCCGCCGGAAAACGTCGCATTCGCGAGAACGGGCGACCCCGCGTGGCATGCCCGTACGGTCCGGGTGGTCTCCTCGACGATGAGGTGACCACCCGGACACGCGCGTGTAAGGAGACTTGTTCGTGAGACAGGTTGTGCGCCACCGCGGCGGCCGAACGCAAGAACGGAAGGAATAGAACGTGGCTTCCACTACCGAGGCCCCGCCCCGGAAGGACCGGGCGCCGCAGCGTCCGGGGGACCGCATCTTCGCCGGTATTTCGACCGGCTCCGGTGTGCTGATCCTCCTGGCGCTCGCGGGTGTCGCGGTCTTTCTGGTGACAGAGGCGTGGCCTTCGCTCACGGCGCCGGCCGAGGACATCCCGGGCGGTGAGGGCCTCGCCCTCTACATCTGGCCACTGCTGTTCGGCACCCTGATCTCGGCGGTGCTCGCGCTGGTCATCGCCGTGCCGCTCGCCGTCGCGATCGCCCTGTTCATCACCCACTACGCGCCGCGCAGCATCGCGAAGGCACTCGGCTACGTCATCGACCTGCTCGCCGCCGTGCCGAGCATCATCTTCGGCCTGTGGGGCATCAACGTGCTGGCGCCCGTGACGGTCGATCCGACGACGTGGCTGTCCGAACACCTCGGCTGGATCCCGTTCTTCGCGGGCCCCGCGTCGTCGACGGGCCGCACCATGCTGGTGGCCATCATCGTGCTGGCGGTGATGGTGCTGCCGATCATCACCGCGGTCGTGCGTGAGGCGTTCACGCAGACGCCGAAGCTGCACGAGGAGGCCGCCCTGGCGATCGGCTCCACTCGCTGGGAGATGATCCGCATGGCTGCCCTGCCGTTCGCTCGCTCGAGCATCATCGGTGCCTCGATGCTCGGCCTCGGCAGGGCTCTCGGCGAGACGATGGCCGTGGCCATGGTGCTGTCGGCCTCCGGCGGTGTCTCGTTCAACCTGATCAGCAGTGAGAACCCGCCGACCATCGCGGCGAACATCGCGCTGCAGTTCCCCGAATCGAGCGGTATCGCGATCAACACGCTGATCGCCTCGGGACTCGTGCTGTTCGCCATCACGCTGGTCGTGAACATGATCGCCCGCGCGGTGATCAACCGGCGCAAAGACTTCTCCGGAGCCAATTGATGTCCACTTCGACCACGACTCCCGAACAGGACCCGGAGCTGCACACGCCGCTCGGCGGGGTCCCGCTGACGGCCGGTCAGCTACCGCGCGGTGCAGCGCCGGGCATGCTCGTCGCGTCGGCAGTCGCGGGGCTGCTGCTGTGGCTGCTGGCCGGCTGGGCCATCGTGCCGTGTGCACTGCTGGCAGCGGCCGCCTACGTGGTGATCGTCTACACCTGGTCGCGCGCGGTCGAAGGGCCGCGTAAGGCCACCGATCGGCTCGTCACGGCGATCGTGTCCGGCGCCTTCCTGCTGGCGCTGCTGCCGCTGATCTCCGTGCTCTTCACCGTCGTGTCCAAGGGCCTCGAACGATTCGATGCCGAGTTCTTCACGTACTCGATGGTCGGTGTCACCGGCGAGGGCGGCGGCATTTACCACGCCATGATGGGCACGCTCATCATTACCGGCTTGGCCGCGTTGATCTCCGTGCCGATCGGGATGCTGACCGCGATCTATCTCGTCGAGTACGGGCGCGGCAAGCTCGCCAAGGCCATCACGTTCTTCGTCGACGTGATGACGGGTATCCCGTCGATCGTCGCCGGTCTGTTCGCGTACGCGCTGTTCGTGATGATCTTCGGACCGGGTGTGCGCATGGGCATCGCGGGCGCCGTCGCGCTGAGCGTGTTGATGATCCCCACCGTCGTGCGTTCGACGGAGGAGATGCTCAAGCTCGTTCCGAACGAGCTGCGGGAAGCCTCGTACGCGCTGGGCGTGCCCAGATGGCGAACCATCGTGAAGGTCGTGCTGCCGACAGCGCTGGCCGGTATCGCCACGGGTGTGACCCTGGCGATCGCCCGCGTCATCGGCGAAACGGCGCCATTGCTGGTCACCGCGGGACTGACCGACGGTGACAACTTCGATCCGTTCGACGGCCGGATGACGACGCTGTCGGTGTACTCGTACTACGAGTACGTGAGCCCCGGCCTGTTCGCCGAGGCGTCGTTCGATCGTGCGTGGGGCGCCGCGCTGGTGCTGATCATCATCGTGATGGTGCTGAACCTCATCGCCCGGATCATCTCCAAGCTGTTCGCCCCGAAGACCCGCTGACGGCCCGGAAAGAGTAGGAAGTAACTGTGGCTAAGCGCATCGAGGTCAAGGACCTCGACATCTACTACGACAAGTTCCTCGCGGTGCAGGGCGTGTCGATGACGATCCAGCCGCGATCGGTCACGGCGCTGATCGGGCCGTCGGGCTGCGGCAAGTCGACCTTCCTGCGCACCCTCAACCGCATGCACGAACTCGTGCCGAACGCGCGGGTCGAGGGTTCGATCGTCATGGACGACGACGACTTGTACGCCCCCAGCGTCGACCCGGTGAACGTGCGCCGCCAGATCGGCATGGTGTTCCAGCGGGCGAATCCGTTCCCGACGATGTCCATCTACGACAACGTCGCCGCCGGACTCAAGCTGAACAACCGGCGGCTGAAGAAGTCCGAAATGGACGATCTCGTGGAGCGGTCGCTGAAGTCGGCCAACCTGTGGGAAGAGGTCAAGGACCGCCTGCAGAAGCCGGGTTCGGGCCTGTCGGGCGGTCAGCAGCAGCGGCTGTGCATCGCGCGTGCCGTGGCGGTGCAGCCCGAGGTGCTGTTGATGGACGAGCCGTGCTCGGCGCTCGACCCGATCTCCACGCAGGCCATCGAGGACCTGATGCTGGAGCTCAAGGCCAACTACACGATCGTCATCGTCACGCACAACATGCAGCAGGCCGCGCGGGTGTCCGACACCACCGGATTCTTCAACCTGCAGGGCGTCGGCAAGCCCGGTGAACTCGTGGAGATCGACGAGACGACGAAGATCTTCTCCACGCCGTCGCAGAAGGCCACGGAGGACTACATCTCGGGCCGCTTCGGCTGAGCCACCACCCCGCCTCCGCCCGCGTGTCCTGCACTCGGGGAACGCCGTGTTGCGCTTTCCGGGGCCCGTGTTGCGGGTTCCAGGGGCCGTGTTGCAGCGTTCCGGCCGCCTCCTCGGCGGTGCGGCCTACGACATGTCCATGGACGTGTTCCGCGCGACGACTGCCGAGTTCGCGAAGTGGGAGGCGTTGAGCAGGCAGGATGACTGACAGGGAGCCGGCGTGCAGGACGCCTGCACGAGTGCAGGACACGCGGGCATGAGTGCAGGACACGCGCCCGGAATCTGCAACACCGGCCCCGGGAACTGCAACACGCGCCCCGGAACCTGCAACACGGCCCCTGGGAACTGCAACACGGCGAGTGCCGCGCGCGTCAGGAGCGGATGAAACGCACGTGGGGGTGGCCTTCGGGGCTGGTCGTGACCTCGGCCTTGACGTTGTAGACCTGCATGATCAGCGATTCGGTGAGGACGTCGTCCGGTGGGCCCGCGGCGACGACGACTCCGCCGTCGAGCACGAGGATGTCGTCGCAGTACGTCGCGGCGAGGTTCAGGTCGTGCAGGGCGATCACGGACGTCGCGGGCAGCCCGCTCAGCAGGTCGAGCAGCTCGAACTGGTGCTGAACGTCGAGGTGGTTCGTCGGTTCGTCGAGCAGCAGTTCGCTCGGACGCTGTGCCAGTGCACGCGCGATCTGCACCCGTTGCCGTTCGCCGCCGGACAGGGTCTGCCAGCGCTGGTCGGCCTTCGCGGTCATCCCGGTCTGCTCGAGGGCCTCGTGGACGGCCGTCTCGTCTTCCGCCGACGCGGACAGCCACGCGCGCCGATGCGGTACTCGCCCGAGCCCGACGACGTCGCGCACCGTCAGCGGAATCTGCGTGTCGGAGTGCTGCTCGACGACGGCGACGCGGCGCGCCAGCGCTTTCCGCCCGAACTCGGTGATGTCCTGGCCGTCCATCGTGACCCGTCCTGACGACGGCGGTGTCACGTTCGCGAGTACGCGCAGCAGGGTCGACTTGCCGGAACCGTTGGGGCCGAGCACGCCGACGGTCGATCCCGCGGCGGGCGACAGACTGACCCCGTCGAGTACGAGGCCGCCGCCGAGTTGCTTCGACACCCGGTGGGCGGCCAACCCGGAAGCGGTCATTGCACACCTCGCGAGCGGTAGAGGATCAGCACGAAGGCCGGCACGCCGATCAACGCCGTCACCACGCCGACCGGGATCTCCTGCGGCTGGAGCACGGTTCGCGCGACCGTGTCGACCCACACGAGTAGGACCGCACCGGTCAGTGCGCTCACGGGCAGCAGCCGCGCATGCCCGGGGCCGGTCAGGATGCGCGCAGCGTGTGGCAGCACCAGGCCGACGAATCCGATCGCGCCGACGGAGCTGACGAGTACGGCGGTCAGCAGGGCGGTCACCGACATCAGCACCACGCGGGTCCGCGCGACCGCGATGCCGAGTGTCGCCGCCGCGTCCTCGCCGAACGCGAACGCGTCGAGCGAGCGCGCGTAGCCGGCACACACCGCGAGCGCCGCCGCCAGTGCGAGGGCACCGGTCGCGACCTCCGGCCAGCCCACGTTCGCCAACGACCCGAGCAGCCAGAACAGCACGCCGCGGGTCGTCTCGGCGTCGGCCGAGGTCAGCACGATGAACGACGTCAAGGCCGACAGCAGCTGCATCACGGCCACGCCCGACAGCACGACACGGTCGGTGGTGCCGCCCAGCGTGTGGCTCAGCATCAGGACGAGAGCGAACGAGGCCACCGCACCGAGGAACGCGCCGCCCGCCATGGAGAGGACACCGGCGCCAGCGCCGAGCACGATCACGAGCACCGCACCGGTCGAGGCGCCCGACGAGACGCCGAGGATGAAGGGGTCGGCGAGTGGATTGCGCAGCAGCGACTGCATCACGACACCGCACACGGCCAGTCCTGCACCGCACACGGCGGCCATGAGCGTCCGTGGCATCCGCAGGTCCCACACGATCCCGTCGCGGAGCACGGACAGTGTGGAGTCGCCGATGCCGAGGTGGTCGGCCACGCTCGCCCAGACGTCGGCGACCTCGATGTCGGCCGGGCCGATGGTCACCGCCACGGCGATGGAGAGCAGCAGCACCACGCCGCCTGCCAGCAGTACCGCGGGCAGCCGCGAACGCTGCCGCAGTGGCTCGCGTACGGGTGCCGTCGTCATCAGTCGGCCAACCCGAACTCACGCAGTTTGCCTGCGAGCTTTTCGGCGCCGGCGACCATGCGGATGGAGGGGTTCAACGCCTGGCCGGACAGCTGCACGAAGCGCTCGTTCTTCACCGCAGGCAGGTTCTTGGTCACCGGGTGGGACTCGAGGAAATCGATCTTCGCCTTGCCGCTCTCGGCTGTCTGCGATCGGCGGGTCAGGTCGCCCAGCACGATGACGTCCGGGTTGCGTTCGGCGACGGTCTCCCAGTTGACCTGCGGCCATTCGCCCTTGGTGTCGTCGAAGGCGTTCTTCGTGCCGACGGTGTCGGTGATGATCCCCGGCGAACCGCAGCAGCCTGCCATGTAGGGCGCCTCGGAGTTGGCGAACCAGTACATCACCGACACGTCCGAAGCCGTGGTCTCGCGCACCTTCCGCAGTCGCTGCTTGAGGTCGGCGACGAGCTCTTCGCCGCGCTGCTCCACGTCGAAGATTTTGGCGAGGTCACGGATCTCGCCGTAGAGCATGTCCATCGTGAGCGGTTCCGTGCGGATACCGTCGCCGTCGCCGCTGTTGTCCTTGCCGATGCAGTCGGTCGGGGACAGATAGCTCGCGACGCCGAGATCACGGAACTGCTTGCGGGTCGCCACGCCGCCGACGCCGAGTGTCGACTGGAAGGAGGCGGTCACCATGTCCGGTTCGACGTCGAGCACGGTTTCGAACGAGGGTGCGTTCTCCGCCAGTCGTGGGATGTCGGCGCCCTCCTCCTCGAGCTTCGGCAGGATCGGGTCGGTCCACGTGGCGGTGCCGGCGAGCCGGTCGCCGAGGCCGAGGGACAGCAGGATCTCGGTGCTGCCCTGGTTGAGGGACACGACCCGCTTCGGCGGCTCCTCGACGCGCGTGACCTGGCCGCAGTTGTCGATCGTGCGCGGATAGCCCGGCGCGGCCTGCTGCTCGGCCTCCGGTCCTGCGCCGCACGCGGCCAGTCCCACGAGGGCGCTGAGGCACGCGGGCACGGCGACGAACTTGCGGAAGGGGGAGCGGTGGAGGATGGTCACGGCTGTTCCCTGCTGTCGAGGGCCCATACGCGGAGCCCGAGCGGACGAGGTCCCGACGGAACGTCGGGGGCCAGCAGGTCTTCGGACTCGGGGTCGTCCGGCCGGAACGCCTTCCCGCCGCCCGCCCGGGCCGTTGCGGCGCGTGCCAGGCTGCAGTGGCGTATGTTCCGGCCGTCACCCTCACCGCTGCGCGTCAGTTCCGGATTCGCACCGGATTCCCTGACTCACGTCACCCGTGAGCGCGGCTGGCCTCGTGCGACGCTACCACCGGACGGCAGGTGACCGGCCGTCACGTGCGCACCCTCACCTTTCGTCGGCCGTCGCGTACTGAACGTCCACTTCGTACGGTGTGAACCCCAGCCTGCGATACACCGCAACGGCGGGAGCGTTGTCGCCTTCGACGTAGAGGATGACCTGGCTCAGCCCGCGTTGGGCGAGGTGCCGCAGGCCCGCGACGGTCAGCGCGCGGCCGAGTCCGCCGCCCTGGGCCGCCGGGTCGACGCCGACGACGTACACCTCGCCTGCCGCCTTGCCGCCGAATTTCGCCGGGTTCGGTGGATGCACCTTCGTCCAGTGGAAGCCGATCACCGAACCCGCCTGTTCGGCCAGGAAGAACCCGTCGGCGTCGAACCAGTCCTCGCGCTCGGTCGCGGCGAGGTCGTCGACGGTGAGCGCTCCCTGCTCGGGGTGCCAGTGGAAGGCACGCGCGTTGACGTCGACGACGGCCTGCTCGTCGGAGCCGGGCGTGAACGTGCGCAGGGTGACGCCTTCGGGCAGCGCGGGCTCCGGCCAGTCGGCGTCCGCCGCGGCGACGTGCATGATGAGCAGTTCGCGGCTGCGCAGCAGGCGGTGACGTTCGGCGAGCCTGGTGGCACCCGGCTGGTCGCCGTGTGCCCACACCCGCAGGTTCCGCGGGTACTCCGCGAGCAGCGCCTCGGCCAGTGCGGCCCCGTAGCCGCGGCGGCGGTGATCGGGGTGCACGACGAGTTCCGCGACCTGCCTCCCGAAGGCGTCGCCCGCCACGTCGACGTGGCAGACGCCGACGAGGTCACGGTCCGCGGTGCCCAGCAGGTAGCGGCCCCCGGAGAACTCGCCGGGAAGCGGGCCGTCCGGTTCGACCTCGGGTTTACCGTCGACGCCGCGCGCCGCGGTCAGCAGCGCGCGCACCGCCGCGGTGCGTTCGTCGTCCAGGTTCTCGGCCCAGTGCAGCTCCAGCATGCCCGACAGGCTAGCCGGGTGGACGTTGCCGGTGCCGTCGTCGTCCGGTTCGTGGGAGCCGGGTTCGTCAGCGCCCGGAGTACTCTCAGCGGCCGGAGTGTGCTCAGCGTCCGGAGTGTGCTCAGCGGCCGGAGTGTGCTCAGCGTCCGGAGTACTCGGAGCGTTCGGCGGGAACGGGCCCCGCGACGGGCCCGGCGAGGTGCCCCCCGCTGGGGTTACCTCCTTTTACCGGCCCGGTCGACTTGGCCGGACGCTCGAACTTGTAGCCGACGTTGCGCACGGTGCCGATCATCTGCTCGTGCTCGGGGCCGAGTTTCGCGCGCAGTCGCCGCACGTGGACGTCCACGGTGCGCGTGCCACCGAAGAAGTCGTAGCCCCACACCTCTTGCAGTAGCTGAGCGCGCGTGAACACACGGCCCGCGTGCTGGGCGAGGTACTTGAGCAGTTCGAACTCCTTGTACGTGAGTTCGAGGGTGCGCTTGCGCAGCCGGGCGGTGTAGGTGGCCTCGTCGATCACCAGGTCACCCACACGCAACTCGGCGTCGACCTGGGGTGCGCCGCCGTCGCGGGTCGTGGCAAGGCGCAGACGGGCGTCGACCTCGGCGGGACCGGCGGTGGGCAGCAGGATGTCGTCGGTACGCCACTCCGAGTTGACGGCGACGAGTCCGCCCTCGCCGACGACCGCGATGACCGGCGTCGCCGCTTCCTCGTCGCCTGCGCCCTTGAGCAGCCTGCTCAGGCTCTTGGCCGATGCGAGGTCCGAGCGTGCGTCCAGCAGGATGACGTCGCGGTGTCCGGCGTCCAGCAATGCGGTGACCTCGGGCGCGCGTACGCGTACCGTGTGCGGGAGCAGATCGAGGGCGGGCAGCACCGAGGTGGCGTCGGATTCCGCAGTCAGTACCAGCAAGTCCAGGCTCATGGCCACCGCCTCACAATGTTTTGAGCGCCTCGGGTCGGGCTCGGGCTGGTTGTCAGTGACAATAGCGTCGACGCCCCGCGGGTGTCTGCAGTCGTGAAACGGGCATCACAAATCGTGAAACGAGCAGCACGTGGAACGGGCATCACACAGCGCCGTGTTTACGATTCGGGTGTCCTCGTGTGCATTGTGTATCGGGGATGTGTCGCACCCTGCCGTTTCCAGTGTCCGCCAGAACCCGCCAGACGCCGATTGAGAGCCGCTTGTGAGTGACACCGTGTCCACACCCTCCAAGTCGTCCTCGCCACGCTCGGGGCGCCGCGTGCGCAGGATCGTGACGGTCGTGCTCGTGGTGGTGGCCGTCCTGGTCGGTGTCGATTTCGCAGGCGCGGCCTTCGCCGAGCACACGGTGTCCCAGAAGGCGCGGCAGCAGCTGGGCCTCGACAGCGACCCCGAGGTGGGCATCGGCGGGTTCCCGTTCCTCACGCAGGCGATCTCCGGCGAGTACGGCCACATCACCGTGGAGGCGAAGTCGGTGCCGGTGCAGGACGTGCTGCAGGACGTCGACGTCAAGGCCGAGCTCTACGACGTCGACGCCCCGCTGTCGGACCTGACGCAGGGCAACGTCGACAACGTCACGATCGACCGGGTCGAGGGCGAGGTCACGCTGAAGGCCAGCGACATCAACCGGGTCAGCCCGCTGGACAACATCCAGGACCTGCAGATCGCCTCGTCCAGCGAGGCCTACGTGCGCAACGGCGAGGGCTCCGGTGAGCAGGCCACCGACTCCGACGACAGCGCGAACACCGGCGGTGACGCCGACAACGCGCCAGGGGCGGGGTCCGGTGACGGGGAAGGCTCCGGCGGGGACCCCGTCTACGGCCCGGACGGTGACGACAACGACGACAGCTCCGCGGGCGTCCGCCTGTCGGGCAAGGTGCAGGTCGCGGGCGTGGAGCAGGAGATCTTCGCGTTCGCGATCATCCAGCTCGACGGCTCCACGGTGAAGATCACCCCGCACCGGTTGCAGTTCGGGAATGACCAGGACACGACCGTTGTTCCCCGGGCTGTGCAGCAACAGCTGCTGCCGAGCTTCGAGGCGGACATCAACGCGGGCGACCTGCCGTTCACCGTGACGCCGACGGCGGTGGTGGCCACGCCGGACGGCATCACGGTGCGCGGCGAGGCGAAGAACGTGAGGTTCGCGGGCGGGAACGCGGGCTGACGCGTCGCCCGCCCGGCGGTGGTCACGACGGGTCACGATGGCCACGACGGGTTGCGGCGGTCACGACGGGAGGAACGGATGACGGGATTGATCGTCGCCGGGGTGACGATCGTCGCCGCGGTCGTCGTCGGCCTGGTCGTGCGTTCCCGCAACGGGCGGATCCGTCGGTCCGGCGGCGGCACGGTTGCCGGGAGCGCGCCGGACGGGGCGCGGCCGGACGGCGGTTCGGCCGATGGTGGTGCGCTGGCCGGGCTGCCGGCCGACGTGCGGGATGCGCTCGCCGAGGAGCCCGCGGACGTGACACTGGTGCAGCTCTCGACGACGTTCTGTGCCCCGTGCCGGCACGCGCGGGCACTGCTCACGCACATCGCGGAAGGCGCCGACGGCCTGCGCCACGTCGACCTCGACGTCACCGACAAGCCCGGCATCGCCCGCGACCTCGGTGTGCTGCGCACGCCCACCACGATCGCCTACGCCCGATCGGGTGCGGAGCTGCTGCGGGTGTCCGGCGTGCCGAAACGCGAGGAACTGCTCACTGCACTGGAACCCCGGCTAGCCGGCGCCGAGCGGCCCGCGACGGAACCTCCCGACGGCGGGCGTCCCACAGAATGAACACGGTTCCCGCTCCTGGGAACCCTGAGTAGGCTTGCCGCCGTGGACAGGCCCGATTGTCACCTCCTCGCGCTGGGTGTCGCACTCACCCAGCGGCGCGCGGTTGACTTCTGCCGCGTGCGTAGCAGCCTGTGTACGTCGGCTCACGCACCGAGTCGGCAGTGCGCGCGCAGCTCGAGTCGCTGACTCCGCCGCAGGAGACAGCCAGTCCAGGAGGTGTCATGTCCGCCCAGCCAGCGGTCGATCCGCGTGGTCCCCGGTTCGCCGCGATCGTCACCACGGTCGTGCTGGTGGTCGTGCTCGCGACCGGCTGGTGGCCGCTGCTGGCTGCGCAGACGGTGGTGTTCGCGATCGGCGCGTTCGTCGGGCTGAAACCCGCGCCGTACTCGGTGCTGTACCGGCTGCTGGTCGCGCCGCGGCTGCAGCCGACCGACGAGCGTGAGGACGCGGCGCCGCTGCGGTTCGCCCAGGTGGTGGGGTTTGCGTTCGCGCTGGTGGGAACCATCGGGTATGCCTTCGGCGTGACCGCGCTCGGCATCGTCGCCACGGCGCTGGCCCTGTTCGCGGCATTCCTCAACGCGGCGTTCGGCTTCTGCCTCGGTTGCGAGATGTACCTGCTGCTGCAGCGCCTCTCGCCGCGAGCGGGGAGCGCCTCGTGAGAGGTGCCGGCCGCGCCACCCGGTCCGCCACATCGCGGGCGTTACCACCGACATCAGCAACGACATCAGCAACACCGACAGCCGCATCCGAACACGAGTAACAGAAAGTGAGTTCCGCTCCATGAGCCGTGAAGACGTCCTGGTCACTACGCAGTGGGCCGAGGAGAACCTGAACACCCCGGGTGTCGTGTTCGCCGAGGTCGATGAAGACACGACCGCGTACGAAGGCGGTCACATCCCGGGCGCCGTCCGGATCGACTGGAAGACCGAACTGCAGGACCAGGTCCGCCGTGACTTCGTCGACAAGGCGGGCTTCGAGAAGCTGCTGTCGGCCAAGGGCATCTCGAACGACGACCTCGTGGTCCTGTACGGCGGCAACAACAACTGGTTCGCGGCGTACGCGTACTGGTACTTCAAGCTCTACGGCCACGACAAGGTCAAGCTGCTCGACGGCGGCCGCAAGAAGTGGGAGCTCGACGGCCGTGACCTGGTCAAGGAGGTTCCGGACCGCCCGGCCACGGACTACAAGGCCGCCGACCAGGACCTGTCGCTGCGTGCCTTCCGCGACGAGGTCGTCGACGCCATCAACACCAAGAACCTCGTCGACGTGCGTTCGCCCGACGAGTTCTCCGGCAAGCTGCTCGCCCCTGCGCACCTGCCGCAGGAATCGGCGCAGCGTGCGGGTCACATCCCGTCGGCGCTGAACGTGCCGTGGGCCCAGACCGCCAACGAGGACGGCACCTTCAAGACCGCCGACGAGCTCAAGGAGCTCTACGAAGAGGCCGGCCTCGACACGTCCAAGGCGACGATCGCCTACTGCCGCATCGGCGAGCGCTCCAGCCACACGTGGTTCGCGCTGCACGAGCTGATGGGCCTGAAGGACGTCAAGAACTACGACGGTTCGTGGACCGAGTACGGCTCGCTGGTCGGCGTGCCGGTCGAGACCGGTTCGAACGGAGGCAACTGACATGACGGACGGATGCGGAGCTCCCGAGCAGTCGGCGGTCGTCACCGGTGAGGACACCGGCGACCAGGTCGTCGTCGCGGGCAAGGTGACCGGCGGCGAGGGCGCGCTCGGCGGCGCCTACGTGCGGCTGCTCAACGCCGACGGCGAGTTCGCGGGCGAGGTCCAGGCCTCCCCCGAGGGCGACTTCCGGTTCTACGCCGCGCCGGGCGAGTGGAAGGTGCGTGCCCTCCACCGCAGCGGCAACGGTGAGGCCACGGTCGACGCGGCGGGCCCCGGCCTGCACCAGGTGACGATCGCGGTCGCCTGACGCCGCTCGGACTCACAGCGAACGGGTACGGCCCCCGAGGTGCACACTTCGGGGGCCGTACCCGTACCGCGCCCGCGTCCCCCCCGACCCCGTGTTGCGCATTCCGGGGCCCGTGTTGCGGTCTCCGGGGCGCGTGTTGCGGATTCCGGGTGTCGTGTTGCGAGTTGGCGCTCCGGTCAGAGCCTCGCCTCGCTCGGGCATGCCTGGGCGGTGCCGGATTTTCGACACCGCCCAGGCCGGCAGTCGTGGAGTGTCACCGCAGTTCGTAGACCGTGACTCCGCCGATGGTTGTCTCCTCGAAATGGTCCTCCACCCATGAGCTGATCTCGTTGCCGGAGCCGCCACCGGGTCCGCCACCGAAACCACCACCCAGGCCGCCGCCACCGGGGCCATCGCCACCGAACCCGCGGTCGCCGGCCTGCCCGTCGGCTTGCCCGTCATTCGTGCCTCCGGTCCCTTCGTCGGGAGCGGTGTTCTGGCCAACGCCGGTCGGTATACCGCCGCCGGGGCCACCACCCATCCCCATACCGCCTCCGCTCACGAAGTAGGCGATCCGCCCTTCCGCCACCCACTGCTTGAACTGCTCGAGCGTCGGGGCCGGATCGCCGCCGTTGAACCCGCCGATGGCGATCACCGGACGTCCGGAGGCGAGCTGCAGACCTCCCTGCCCCTGCGCGCCCACGGCAGCCGCGGCCCAGTCGGTGTCGGTGTCCTGCAGCGCGGCCACCAGCTCGGCGTTCGCCGTCCCCGTGCCCGGGCCACCCTGACCACCTTGTCTGCCCATCATGTCGGTGCCGTCACCCGAAGGTCCGGACATCGGCAGCGAACCGGTGTGCGGGACCGATGCCGTCTTCTGCGCGTATGCAGCCGTCGCCGACAGCCCCGCCAGCGCGGTCACCACGGCGACCACCACCGCGGCTCTGCGGAACCGGTGCGCGCCGACGGCGATCGCGGTCGCAGCGAGGACGCCCAGTACCAGCACGAGCCACCGCAAGGCCGGTAGCCAGTCCGGGGTCCGTTCGAGCAGCACGAACGACCACGCCCCGGTCACCGCGACCATCGCCGACAGCGTGATCCGCGCGGGCAGGTGCTCCCGTCCGCGCCACAGTTCGCGTACGGAGATGCCGATCAACCCGGCGATCCCGGGTGCGAGTGCGACCACGTAGTAGGGGTGGATCGTGCCGGACATGAAGCTGAACACCAGCATGGTGCCGACCGTCCAACCGCCCCAGAGGATCAGCGAGGCGCGGGTGCGATCCGTTCGCGGCGCACGCCGGGTGAACCACAGACCCGCGACGAGACCGACCAGCGCTGCAGGCAGCAGCCACGACACTTCGGTACCGAAAGACGTATTGAACATACGAAGGATGCCGGTCTCGCCGCCGAACGCTGACCCCATGCCGCCACCGCCGGGGCCACCGCCGCCCGGGCCGGCACCTTGACCCAGGATCCGGCCGAGTCCGTTGTAGCCGAGGGCCAGTTCGAGCTCCGTGTTGTTCTCGGAGCCGCCGATGTACGGCCTGCTCGCCGACGGCCACAGGTCGACGAGTGCGACGAACCAGCCAGCCGAGATGATCACGGACGCCCCTGCTCCGAGGAGTTGCAGCAATCGTTTCGGCAGTGACACCGGAGCGGCGACCAGGTACATCAGCGCGAACGCCGGCAGGACGAGGAACGCCTGCAGCATCTTCGTCAGGAAGCCGAACCCGATCGCAGAACCGGCGAGCAGGATCCAGCGCCACTGTCCTTTCTCGACGGCACGCACCATGAAGTACGCCGCGAGCACGAGCAGGAACACCAGCAGCGCGTCGGGGTTGTTGAAGCGGAACATCAGCACGGCGACCGGAGTCAGCGCGAGCGGGCCGCCCGCGACCAGGCCCGCGATCGGGCCGGAGCAGCGGCGAACGGCCGCGTACAGCAGAGCCACCGACCCGACACCGAGCAGCGCCTGCGGCGCGAGCATGCTCCACGTGCTGAACCCGAAGATCCTCCCGGACAAGCCCATCAGCCACAGCGACGCGGGCGGCTTGTCGACCGTGATGACGTTGCCCGCGTCCAGCGAACCGAACAGCAGCGCCTTCCAGCTCTGCGTGCCGGCTTGCACGGCCGCGGCGTAGAACGAGTTTCCGTATCCCGTGGAGCCGAGGCCCCACAGGTACAGCACGGCCGTGCCGATGAGCACCACTGCCAGCGCGGTCCACTCCCATCGCGGCCTGCCACGGCCGCTCGTCGCCGCGGCGGCCTGCGTGGCCGGTGCGGTCGTCGGTCGCATGCGCTCGACCACGCGTGTCGCGGCGTTCATCGGCCTGCCTCCTCGGAATCGGTGGTGGGGCGGAAGACCCAGCCCCGGAAGAGCAGGAATCGCATGATCGTGGCGAGCAGGTTGGCGCCGACGAGTGTGGCGAGTTCGAGGGTGCGGCTCGGCTGGGTCACGAGTTCGAGCATGGCGAGCGATCCGCTCGTCAGGCCGAGGCCGAGCCCGAAGACGACGAGTCCCTGGATGTGGTGGGTCGGTGCGCGGTGGGCGCCGCGCACCCGGAACGTCAGCCTGCGGTTGGCCGCCGTGTTACCGATCGCGGTGAGCAGCAGCGCCGACAGGTTGGCGGCTTGAGCGCCGACGCCGAGGCGGAACAGCAGGTACAGCACCAGGTAGGCCAGCGTGCTGGCGACGCCGACCGCTGCGAAGCGCACGAGCTGCCGGGCCAGGGTCTCCGGGACGCCGTCGGCCGACACGGGGCGCGGGGCTCGGCCGAGCTGGGCGCGTAGCCGTGCGACCGGTACGGAGCCGGTGACGGTGCCTCGCAGGAGACGCACGATGCCCTTCAGGTCGGCGACCGCGGTAGAGACGATGTCCACCCGGGAATCGGGATCGTCGACCCAGTCGACCGGCACCTCGTGGATCCGCAGGTCCGCACGCTGGGCGAGCACGAGCAGTTCGGTGTCGAAGAACCACGCCGGGTCCGTGACGTGGGGCAGCAGTTCGTTCGCCATGTCGGACCGAATCGCTTTGAAACCGCACTGGGCGTCGGAGAATCGGGCGGCCAGGGTGCCGCGCAGCAGCAGGTTGTAACAGCGCGAGATGAACTCCCGCTTCGGCCCGCGAACCACGTTCGACCCGCGGGCGAGCCTGCTGCCGATCGCCACATCCGAGTGTCCGGAGATCAGCGGCGCCACGAGTGGTGCGAGTGCGGCGAGGTCGGTCGAGAGGTCGACGTCGAGGTATGCCAGCACCGGAGAGTCCGAAATGGACCAGACGTGCCGCAGCGCCCTGCCGCGTCCCTTCTGTTCGAGGCGGACGACGCGGACTTCGGCGAGCCGGCCCGCGAGCTGTTCGGCGACCCGTGGCGTGTCGTCGACGCTGGCGTTGTCGGCGATGGTGATCCGGAACGTGTAGGGGAAATCGCTGCCGAGATGCTCGTGCAGGCGGCGAACACACGGTTCGAGGTCGGTTTCCTCGTTGTACACCGGCACCACCACGTCCAGCACCGGCGCAGGACCGTCGGTGCCGACGCGTTCGCGTCGTCGGTCTGGTTCTGTCTGGATGGCCGTCATGCACCCCACGTTCGGCCGCTGCGCTGGGCCTCGCGTGTGTCGCGGCTGTGCGCCGGCTGTGCGTGTCAGTTCGCGGGCAGCCGCACGGTGAACACGGTGCGGCCCGGTTCGCTGTCGAGGTCGACCGTGCCGCGATGGGCGCCCACGACGGCACTGACGACAGCCAGTCCGAGCCCGGTGCTCCCGGTCGCCCGTGACCGGGAGGCCTCGCCGCGGGCGAAGCGCTCGAACACGATACCGGCGAGGTCGCCAGGGATCCCGGGGCCGTCGTCTGCGACCGACAGCGTCACCCCTTCGTCCGAGGCCGACAGCGCCGCCGTGACCGTTGTGCCTTCGGGCGTGTGTTTGCCCGCATTGGACAGCAGATTGGCGATCACCTGGTGCAGCCGTGCCTCGTCGCCGCGGATCGTCACCGGTTCCGGTGGCACGTCCAGCCGCCACCGGCGGCCGGGCATCGCGACCGTGGCGTCCCCGACCGCGTCGACGACGAGCGCCGACAGGTCGACCTCGTCGGTGGCGAGCGGCCTGCCAGCGTCGAGACGTGCCAGCAGCAGCATGTCCTCGACCAGCGTCGTCATCCGTCCCGCCTCGGATTCGATGCGCCGCAGCGCATGCGTCGTCTCGGCGGACAGGCTCTCGTCGGACCGCCGGATGAGCTGGGTGTATCCACTGATCGAGGCGAGCGGTGTGCGCAGCTCGTGGCTCGCGTCGGCGACGAAGCGGCGCACTCGCATCTCGCTCTGCTGTCGCGCGTCGAGCGCATCGCCGACATGCCCGAGCATGCGGTTCAGTGCCGCCCCGACCCTGCCGACCTCGGTTCTGCCGTCACTGTCCACATCGGGTACGCGGACCGGAAGGTCCACCTCCCCGGTGTGCAGCGGCAGCTGGGTGACTTCGCCTGCGGTGTCGGCCATCCGTTCGAGCGGACGGAGTGTGCGGCGGACGACGAAGGCTCCGGACACGCCGGTCACGGCCAGGCCGATCAGTGACACTCCACCGAGGATGAGCCCAACGCCGAGCAGTGTCTCGTGAATGTCGTCGAGTGGCAGTCCGGTGATCACGACGTCGCCGAGTTCGTTGCGCAGCGCGGAAACGCGATAGTCGCCGAGATCGCCGAGCGAGACCGTCCTCGGCTCCCCGTCGACGGGGACGTCCAGCAGGTCAGCCTCTGCCGGGCTGCCGAGCGGCCGCGGGTCACCGTCATCGCCGAGCATGCTGGCGTGGACCAGCGAACCGTCGACGACCAGGCCGGCGATCGTGCCCGGCGACACGCCGCGCGCGTTGAGCGGATCGGGCGGCGGCCCCGCAGGCCGCGGCGTGTCGGGGCCGCGGCCGGGGCGGTCGAAGACCTGGACCGCACGGTCGCCCGCGGAACCGAGCTGCTCGTCGAGCTCGTGCACCAGGAACGCGCTCAGTGCGATCTCGGTCACCACACCGATGATCAGGCAGATCACGGCCAGCAGTGCGAGCAGTTCACCGATCAGCCTCGCGCGCAATGACCGGGGTGGCCTCCCGCGCAGGGAGCGGCGGGACGTGCCGCGGCGTGGCCGTCGTAGCCACCGCGGCCGTGCCCGGTCAGCCGGCGGGCTTGAGGACATACCCGGCCCCGCGCATCGTGTGGATCATCGGTGTCCTGCCCACGTCGATCTTCTTGCGCAGGTACGAGATGTACAGCTCGACGATGTTGGCTTGGCCCCCGAAGTCGTAGTTCCACACGCGGTCGAGGATCTGCGCCTTCGACAGCACGCGGCGGGGATTGCGCATGAGGTATCGCAGGAGTTCGAACTGGGTGGCGGTGAGGTGGATGGCGTCGCCACTGCGGGTCACCTCGCGGGTGTCCTCGTCGAGCACGAGATCGCCGACGACGAGTTGCGACCCGGACGCCGTGGTCAGCGCTCCCGTGCGGCGCAACATCGCCCGAAGCCGAAGCAGGACCTCCTCGATGGAGAACGGCTTCGTGACGTAGTCGTCCCCGCCGGCGGTGAGCCCGGCGATGCGGTCCTCGACCGCGTCCTTGGCCGTGAGGAAGAGGACCGGCAGACCGGGGTGGTCGGCGCGCATGCGGCGAAGAACCTCGAGCCCGTCGAAATCGGGCAGCATGATGTCGAGCACCACGATGTCGGGCCGGAACCCGCGTGCCGCGGCGACCGCGCTCATGCCGTCCGCCGCGGTACGTACCTCCCATTTCTCGTAGCGCAGCGCCATCGACACGAGCTCGGCGATCGCCGGTTCATCGTCCACCACGAGGGCGCGGACCGCGGGGTTTGCGCCTCGCGCGCCGGTGTGTTCGCTGGTCATGGGCTCATCGTCGCGGATGTGATTGGGATCTGCCTGTGGAGAACCTGTGCGCGAGCTGTGTGACAGGAGGCTCATGGCGCAGGCACAGCTCGCGCACAGTTCGCCGGGGCACGGTGAGCGACATGAGCGAACGAGACGAGACGCCACAGACCTGGGGTGCGCCGCCCGTGTCCGGCCCACGGCGCTGGACGGCGCGGATGACCGCCGCCGCGGTGGCGGCCGGAGCCGGGATCGCCGGGGCGAGTGGCTTGGCCGTGTGGGCGGGCACGAGCGCAGATTCCGGAGGTGAGGACGCTTCCGGCGGCATGCGGGGAATGCCCGGCGGCATGAACGGCGGTCCCGGAGGAATGAGGGGCGGCTTCGGAGGTATGCAGGACAGCCCGGCAGAGATGCAGGGCGGGGTGACCGACGCCCTGCACAGCGAGTCCGTTGTCGAGGTCGACGGTGGCTACGAGACACGGCTGACACAGACGGGGTCGGTGACGTCGGCCGGAGCCGATTCGGTCACGGTGCGCAGCGCGGACGACCACACCGAGACGTACACCATCGACGCCGACACGGCGGTCACCGGCGGATCCGAGGACGCCGGGGAGCTCGCCGAGGGCTCGACCGTCACGGTCACCGCGACGGTCGAGGAAAACACGGCCGTGGCGACCACGATCGGGAACGGCCGGTCGCGGGGTGGCCCGTCCCAGGGCGGCGACGGTGGAACTTCCGGTGCCGCCCCGCCCGGTTGACCTGGCGGGCGGACGTGTCACGCCGGGGTGTCGTCGGGGGGCGCCCCGGCGTGACGTTGCGGGCCGGCCGTCGACCGTGCGGTGCTGCTGCGCATCGTCGTCGGATCCTCCCCGCGTGCGTTGTCATTCCCGGTTCGGGCCACCGCGCCCGTCGCCTGCCATGCGTCGCGAGTCGTGACTGGCGACGATCTCGGTGGGCGCCAGTTCCAGGACGACACGCCGTGGACTGGACAACAATCGCAGGAACCGGTCGGTGCCCTCGGGAGCGAGTCTGCGGGCGAGTATCGGCAGGAGGTCGGCTACCGCGGCGGGATCGCGGTGCACGGTGACCTCGCCCCGCACCGACAGCATCCGCCGCCCCGCCAGGTCCGTGCCCGCGTTCGACACGACCACGCACGCGCGCGGATCTCGGTCGACTCCCCGCACCTGGGTGCGGCCGTCGACGCTCGTGAACCAGAAGCGCCCGTCGTCGTAGGCGAAGCTGAGTACGACGGCGGCGGACGCGCCGTCCTCGGCGGTGAACACGAAGGTGCACTCGGTCTGCGTCGCGAGCAGCTCGGCGCGGGCGTCGGCGGTCAGCCGGGCTCCCCTGAGATCCTCGAGGTCGCGGGTCCCCACCGGCGGTGGTGCGGCGCCGCCGGGGCCTCCACGGCCGGTCTCGTCACCGTGCACTGCGACCACCGTCCCTCCTGTCGCGCCTCCACCGTGCGCACAGACACGAGTATTGATTATCATAATTATGCGGCGGGTGTCACGGTGCGGGCCTCGTGCGTGCCCGTGTACGCAGCGTCGCCGCGTCCGTGTGAGTGCCATCCGTAAGTACCGAATCCGGCGGGGAATCGCCGCGAAGGCCTTACCGTCGTCATTGGCCCCGCCATCCTGCCTGGAGGGACGATGACGAGCTCGCGGAACAGGACCTCGTGTCACGGCACCCTGCGAAACAGGGCGCGGAACCGGGCACTGTCGACGTTGTCGGGTGCCGCACTCGTCACCGGCCTCGTGGCGGCCCCGGCGTCCGCACTCACCGCCGACACCACTGCCACCACCGACACCGCCGGGCCCGCGGGAGCGGTGCGCTCCGACGTCGGCACCGCCGGGATCGAGTGTGAGACCGCGATGGGCAGCGATCCGTTCTACCCCGGCGAATCGGCGTCGCAGATCTACGACGACCGCTACAGCCGCGGAGCCGCGGTGCCGTACCTCGACGACGGCTTCACTCCGCAGGGCCTGGGTCACTGGGAGAACTGGGACGGCAGCGGTAGCGACCTGTTGCTGGTCACGGCGTACAAGAGTGGTGAGCATTCGCGCATCTACGGCATCGAGTCCGGCAGCGGTGATCACATCGGTTCGGTGGACATCGACGAGGCGCACGTCGGCGGGATCGTGGTCGCGGGCGGCTGGGCGTTCGTCCCGGGTGACGGTTCCGACCGCATCCGCAAGTACGACCTGGGCGAGCTGAGGACGGCGATGACCGAGGCCGGCATTCCTAATCTCGCGCAGACCGGCACGTCGCAGCCGGTGCCCGCGGCGTCGTTCCTCGGCTCCGGCGGTGACACGCTGTACTCCGGCAAGTTCAACGAGACCGGTCGCGGTTACATGCACGGGTACTCGATCGCCGGCGACGGCACGCTGACACAGGGGACCGAGTACGAGGTGCCGAAGAAGACGCAGGGCATGACGGTCGCCGGTGGTGAGTTCATCTACAGCACCTCGTACGGCCGGACGAACCGCAGCAACATCTACACCGTCGACGAGGGCGCCACCGACATCGACCCTTCCGCGACGTGCTACCGCGCTCCGAGCATGTCCGAGGGTGTGACCGACCACGACGGGCGGCTCTACGTGCTGTACGAGTCGGGCTCATCGAAGTTCACCGATCCGGGCCCGCGCAACGACATCGGGCACCTGCATGAGGCCGACGTCGCCGACGCCATCGACTTCTGAGGCCGGTACCGGCCGCGGCGCAGGCCTGGGCGAGGGGCCCTCACGCCTGCGCGAGGAGACGTTCGGCGGCGCCCGCGTCGGTGATGAGGGTGTCGACCATGCCCGACCGCAGCACCGCGGCGATGGCGTCGGCCTTACCGGCGCCGCCACCGAGGGCGATGACCTCGGGGACACGTTTCAGTTCGGGGACGCTGACGGCGAGGACGTGGTGGCCGGGATGGCCGGCGAGTTCGTTGCCGTCGGCGTCGAAGAGCCGTGCGGCGACCTCGGCGACGGCGCCCTTGCGGGCGAGCTCCTCGCGCTGCTGTTGGCCGAGCACGCTGTAGACGGTGGACTGTCCACTCCGCCACGCGCCGATGCTGACGACCGCCGTGGTGATCTTAGCGAACCGTTCGAACGCCTCGGCGATGCCGGGCTGTTGCCGCAGGGTCTGAGCCGTGCGGTGATCCGGAAGTACCAGTGGGCCGAAGACGGGGAACGCCTCCCCGCCGGAGACCGCGGCGATCCGGCGGACCGTTTCGACCGAGCGGTCGGCCGAGTTCTCCCGGGTGTCGATCCGCGACGAGACGCCGCACAGCTGCACCACGGGGCAGCGTGCAAGCCCGCGCAGCGAGTCGGTCATCGCGTTGACGGTCCGCGCCCAGACGACGCCGAGCACGTCGTCCTCGGTGATCAACTCGGTCAGCAGATCGGCAGCCAGCGCGCCGAGGTGCCTGCGGAGTTCGATCTCGGTGCGCTGTGCTCGTTCGAGCACGAGTGCCCTGCGGATCCCGTACGCGGAGGCCACTTCGTCGGACAGCGTCGGCTCGAGGGGAGCAGGCAGGTCGAACTCCACGCGGATCAACCCGTTGTCACGTGCCTGGTCCAGGATACGCGCGACCTTGAACCGGCTGATGCCGAACTCCTCGGCGATCTCCAGCTTCGACGAGCCCTGGACGTAGAACCTTCTGCCGATCGACGCCGCGAGTAGCAACTCGGCGGGTCCCTGCCGGTCACGGCGCCGCATCTTGCTCATATGAGCAACTTAGCACGAACTTCCCCTGGAAACGTTGACTTCACGTCGATCCGAAGCATTCAATGCAGCTGTAAGTCAACGTTCAGGCAATGGGCAGTACCGCTCAGTTGAGCGGATATCAGCCCGGCTTGGTCCTGATCGGCCGCTTCGACGCCGCAGCGGGTGCCACCGAGGTGACATCGGACAGGTCGTGGCGGCCGGCGGAACCGGGCCGGCACTGCCCGAGTGAGCACCAGGAGGGTGGCGCCTCATGCGGGCCGCGATCATCGATACGCCGGGCTCGGTACGCGTCGGCGAGGTCCCCGACCCCAAACCGGCCGACCACGACGTCGTCGTGGCCGTGGGCGCGTGCGGTATCTGCGGGACGGATCTGCACATCGCCGACGGGCACTTCCCGCCGACGCCGTATCCCATCGTCCCCGGTCACGAATTCGCAGGACGGATCGTCGAGGTCGGAGCGAACGCACCCGGCGGGCTGACCGTCGGCGACCGCGTGGCCGTCGACCCGTCGCTGTTCTGCGGCCACTGCGGCCCGTGCCGGGCGGGTCGCGGCAATCTCTGCGCCAACTGGGGCGCCACCGGTGACACCGTCGACGGTGCCTTCGCCGAGTACGTCGCCGTGCCCGCAGCCACCTGCTACCGCATGCCGGACGAGATGACGTACCAGGAGGGTGCGCTGGTGGAACCGGTGTCGTGCGCGGTTCACGGCGTGCGGCGCATCGGTGTCGAGGCCGGTGAGCGTTTCCTGGTGCTCGGCGCGGGCACGATGGGCCTGATCATGCAGCAGCTGCTGCAACGCGCGGGTGCGACCGTCACGATGGTCGACCGCAACACCGAACGGCTCGCCAGGCCCCGCGAGCTCGGCGCCGAGGTCGCGGTTGCCGATGTCACCGAGCTCGGTGACGAGAAGTTCGACGCCGCGGTCGACTGCACGGGTGCCGTACCCGCCATCGAGGCCGCGTTCGACTCGCTGCGCCGCGGCGGTCGCCTCCTCGTGTTCGGCGTCGCCCCCGAGGATGCGCGCGTGGCGCTGTCGCCGTTCCGCATCTACAACGACGAGATCACCATCGTCGGCTCGATGGCGGTGCTGCACAGCTACGGAGCGGCACTGAACCTCGTGGCCACGGGGGCGATCGACACGTCGTCGCTGCTCACCGAGAGCCTGCCGCTGGAGCAGTTCGGCGACGCACTGCAGCTCATGCGCAGCGGCCGGGGCCTGAAGACACAGGTACTGCCGGGGTCCGCCGATGCGTAGGCCGGAACCGCGGCGACGCGGATTCCTCGCACGGCTGGGGATTCTGCTCACCGCGCTGCTGCCCGCGGCGGGCTGCGCGGGTGCGGGCGCACTCGGCGCGGGCGGGGAGACGCTCGTCATCGCGATCGTGTCGAACCCGCAGATGGAGGACGCCGTCGCGCTGTCGCACCGGTTCGAGGCGCAGCACCCCGGCGTTCAGCTGAAGTTCGTGCAGCTGCCCGAGAACCAGGCACGCGCGAAGATCACCGCGTCGGTCGCCAACGAGGGTGGCGAGTTCGACGCCGTGATGATCAGCAACTACGAGACGCCGCAGTGGGCGGAGAACGGCTGGCTGGAGAATCTGCAGCCGCGCATCGACGCCGACCCGGGTTACGACGCGGGCGACTTCATCCCGAGCATCCGGGAGGCGCTGTCGCATCAGGGCGACATGTACGCGGTCCCGTTCTACGGCGAATCGTCCTTCGTGGCCTATCGCAAGGACCTGTTCGCGAAGGCGGGGCTGGCGATGCCGGACAATCCGACCTGGGAGCAGATCCGGGGTTTCGCGAAGCGGCTGCACGACCCGGCGAACGGCATCGCTGGTATCTGCCTGCGCGGCAAGCCGGGGTGGGGTGAGAGCCTCGCGCCGTTCAACACGGTCGTGAACACCTTCGGCGGCCGGTGGTACGACGAGAACTGGAACGCGAAGCTCGACTCGCCGGAGTTCCGCAAGGCGTGGAACTTCTACATCGACCTGGTGCGAAACCACGGTGAGGTCGGTGCTTCGTCGGCCGGCTTCCAGGAGTGCGGCAACCGATACGGCCGCGGACAGGCTGCCATGTGGTACGACGCGACCGTCATGGCCGGCACCAACGAGGACCCGAAGAGCAGCGAGGTCGTCGGAAAGTCGGGGTACGCGCCTGCGCCGCGGCAGCGGACCGAGGCGGGCGGCTGGCTGTACACGTGGTCGCTCGCCATTCCGAAGGTCGCGGAGAACAAGGACACCGCGTGGGAGTTCCTCCGCTGGATGACGGGCAAGGAGTTCGTGCGAACCGTCGGCAACGAGTTCGGATGGAACCGCGTGCCCACCGGGTCCCGGAACTCCACGTACGACATCCCGCAGTACAGGAAGGCCGCTGAAGCATACGCACAGCCCACATTGGACGCCATCAGCGTTGCCGACCAGCAGCACACGATGACGAAACCGGTGCCGTACGAGGGAATTCAGTTCCTGAGCATCCCCGAGTTCCAGGACCTCGGAACGAGGGTGTCGCAGCAGCTCTCGGCCGCGATCGCAGGGCAGAAGACCCCGGAGGAAGCGCTCCAGCAGGCGCAGGAGTACGCGGTGACGGTCGGCAAGTCCTATCAGGAGAGCGGAGAATGACGCCGAAACACACCGTGTCGGCAGGAGGTGAGCGATGACTGCCCTCATCGAGGCTCCCCAGTCGTCGGAGCCGCCTGCCACGCGAACCAGGACGCAGGCGCGGTCGGCAGCGTGGAAACGGCGCGCGCCGCTGCTGCCCGCGCTGCTGTTCACGATCGCGGTCACCCAGGTTCCCTTCCTGGTGACGGTCTTCTACTCGTTCCAGTCGTGGAACATGGTCCGGCCCGGCTCGCAGCACTTCGTCGGGTTCGACAACTACGTCGACGTGTTCACCGACTCGGTGTTCCTGCAGGCACTCGGCAACACGGTGACGATCACCGTGGTGTGCGTGCTCGTGGCGATGCTGCTCGGTCTCGGGCTGGCGCTGCTGCTGGACCGCAAGTTCCTCGGCCGCGGCATCGTGCGGACACTGCTGATCACGCCGTTCCTGATCCTGCCCGCGGCAGGCGCGCTGTTGTGGAAGACGACGATGTTCGACCCGAGCTACGGCCTGCTCAACTGGGCCTTCGGCATCGAGGTCGAATGGCTGTCGGACTATCCGCTGGCCGCGGTGATGACGCAGATCGTGTGGCAGTGGACGCCGTTCATGATGCTGCTGATCCTCGCGGGCCTGCAGGCGCAGTCGCGCGAGGTCCTCGAAGCGGCGCAGGTCGACGGTGCGGGCCGGTGGCGCACGTTCGTGTCCATCACGTTGCCCCAGCTCTCGCGGTACCTCCAGCTCGCGGTGCTGCTCGGCGCGATCTACATCGTCAACAGCTTCGACGCGATCTACCTGATGACGCAGGGCGGCCCGGGAACGGCCAGCACCAACCTGCCGTACTACATCTATCAGCGCGCGTTCGAGGGTTTCGACGTCGGCCAGTCCTCGGCGATGGGCGTGGTCGTCGTGGCGATGACCCTGATCGTGGCGACTTTCGCACTGCGGCTCATGTTCCGGGCCTTCGACGTCTCGCGTGGGGTGAAGTGACATGACTGCCAGGACGAACCGGCTGGGCCGGAGCGCGCTGACAGGGCTCACCTGGCTCGTCGCGCTGTTGTTCGTGTTCCCGGTGATCTGGATGGTCGTGACCTCGTTCAAGCACGAGGTCGACGCCGCCACCGATCCGCCGACGTTCGCGTTCGCGCCGACTCTCGAACAGTTCACGACGATCCTCGACCGGGGTTTCCTGCCGTATCTGGCGAACTCGGCGTTCGTGACGGTGCTGTCCACTGCGCTCGTGCTGCTGCTCGGCGTGCCCGCGGCGTACGCGCTGTCGCTCGCACCGGTCAAGCAGACCTCGAACGCTCTCGGCTTCTTCCTGTCGACGAAGATGCTGCCGATCGTCGCTGCGATCATCCCGCTGTACATCATCTCGCAGAACCTCGGCATGCTCGACAACGTGTGGGCGCTGATCGTGCTGTACGCGGGCATGAACCTGCCGCTCGCGGTGTGGATGATGCGCTCGTTCTTCCTCGAGGTGCCCACCGAGATGATCGAGGCGGCACGCGTCGACGGTGCGAAACTGCCCACCGTGCTGTACCGCGTCATACTTCCCGTCGTGGCACCGGGAATCGCGGCGACAGCGCTGATCTGTGTGATCTTCTCGTGGACCGAGTTCTTCTACGCGGTCAACCTGACGGCCGCGCAGGCCGGCACGGTGCCGGTGTTCCTGGTCGGCTTCATCACCAGCGAGGGCCTGTTCTGGGCCCAACTGTCGGCCGCGGCGCTGCTCGCCTCGCTGCCGGTGATGATCGTCGGCTGGATCGCACAGAACCACCTGGTACGCGGCCTCTCCATGGGCGCGGTCAAGTAAAGGAGTCATCGATGGCGCAAGTGGCATATGCCGGTGCATCCCGCGTCTACCCTGGCGCGCACTCCGTGCGGGCCGTCGACGGCCTGGATCTGTGCATCGGCGACGGCGAGTTCCTCGTGCTCGTCGGGCCGTCCGGTTCCGGCAAGTCGACGGCGCTGCGCATGGCCGCCGGGCTGGAGGACGTGGACGAGGGGTCCATCTCGATCGGCGACCGTGATGTGACACACCTTCCGCCGAAGGACCGCGACATCGCGATGGTCTTCCAGTCGTACGCGCTGTACCCGCACATGAGCGTGCGCGAGAACATGGCGTTCTCGCTGAAACTGCGCGGCATGTCCAAATCGGAGGTGAACGCGAAGGTCGAGGAGGCCGCCGAGCTGCTCGACCTGACGAAGTATCTCGATCGCAAACCGAAGGCCCTTTCCGGAGGCCAGCGGCAACGGGTGGCGATGGGCAGAGCGATCGTCCGGGAACCGAGCGTGTTCCTGATGGACGAACCGCTGTCCAATCTGGACGCCAAACTCCGGGTGGAGACGCGCGCCAACATCGCCGCCCTGCAGCGACGGCTCGGCACCACGACGATCTACGTGACACACGACCAGGTCGAGGCCATGACGATGGGCGACCGGGTGGCGGTGCTGCGCGACGGCGTGCTGCAACAGTGCGCCTCCCCTCGTGAGCTGTACGACACGCCGCGGAACGTGTTCGTCGCCGGGTTCATCGGCTCGCCGGCCATGAACCTGCTGACGCTGCCGGTCGACGGCGACGGGGTGAAGCTCGGCGAGCTGAAGGTGCAGCTGCCGGTCCGCGTCGAGCCGGGCGAGGTCACGGTCGGCATCCGGCCCGAGACACTCTCCCTGGTCGGAGCGGCCGAGGACGGCTTCGAACTGCAGGTGGAGCTGGTCGAGGAGCTCGGTGCCGACGCCTACGTGCACGGCACCCTCGCCGGCCACGCCGACAAGATCGTCGTACGCGCGGACGGCCGCACCCCGCCGAGGCTCGGTGAGGCGGTGCGCGTCGCGGTGCGGGACACTGGCGAGGTACACGTCTTCGACCCGGAGTCCGGCCTGCGCATCGGCGCGGAATGACCGGCTCCGGACGGTGACGGCCGTCGAGCAGGAGCGAAGGGGCGCCTGACACTGTGAACGAGCTCGTAGCCGGAGTTGATTCGTCGACGCAGTCCACCAAGGTCGTCGTGTGCGAGGCCGCGAGCGGACGGGTGGTGCGGACCGGGCAGGCCGCGCACCCGGATGCCACGGAGGTCGACCCCGCCGAGTGGTGGGCGGCACTGCGCACCGCGGGTGACGGTCTGCTCGACGACGTCGCCGCGATCGCCGTCGCCGGGCAGCAACACGGCATGGTGACCGTCGACGACGACGGCGACGTGGTGCGCGACGCACTGCTGTGGAACGACGTCCGCTCCGCAGGCGCTGCCGACGACCTCGTGGCCGAGCTGGGCGGCGGCCAACCCTGGGCGGACGCCGTCGGGTCCGTGCCGCTGGCCAGCTTCACGGTGACCAAGCTGCGGTGGCTGGCCGAACACGAACCCGACGCGGCGAAACGCGTCGCCCGCGTGCTGCTGCCCCACGACTGGCTGACCTGGCAGCTGCTCGACCGGGCAGGCGATCCGACCACCGACCGCGGCGACGCCTCCGGCACCGGCTACTACTCGGCCGTCGACGGTTCATACCGCACGGACCTGCTGGTCAGGGCGTTCGGCAGGGAACCGGGCCTGCCGACGGTGCTGGAACCGGCCGGGGCGGCGGGACACACCGCCGACGGTGTACTCGTCGCCGCGGGCACGGGCGACAACATGGCCGCGGGCCTCGCGCTCGAACTCGCCGACGGCGACGTCGCCGTGTCACTCGGCACGAGCGGCACCGTCTTCGGCGTGTCCGAGAAACCGGTCGCCGACGGTTCCGGCGTCGTAGCCGGCTTCGCCGACGCCACCGGCCGGTACCTGCCGCTGGCGTGCACGCTCAACGCCGCGCGCGTGCTCACCTCCACCGCCGCGATGCTCGGCACCGACCTCGAAGGTCTCGACCAGCTGGCACTGTCGGCATCGCCCGGCGCCGACGGGCTGACGTTGCTGCCCTACCTGGACGGCGAGCGGACGCCGAACCTGCCCGACGCCACGGGCTCGCTCGTCGGCCTCCGGCGGTCCAACATGACGCCCGCCAACGTGGCGCGCGCCGCCGTCGAAGGGATGCTGTGCGGGCTCGCCGCGGGCCTCGACTCGTTGCGTGAACACGGCGTGGCGCTGCGGCGAGTGCTGCTCACCGGTGGTGCGTCGCGGTCGGCTGCCGTCCGGGCCATCGCACCCGGGGTGTTCGGCGCGGACGTGGTCCTTCCGCCGGAGATGGAGCACGTCGCCGTCGGCGCGGCGCGGCAGGCCGCGTGGGCGCTGCGCGGCGGGGCGGAACCGCCGAGCTGGCGTGGCCACGACGACGGTACGACCCTCACCCCGCCGGCCGCCGACCTCGACGCGGGCGCGAACGTGGTGGAAGCCCACCGGGCGGCGAGGCAGCACCTGCACCCCTGACCGCGTGTCCCGCACTCGGCACCGCGTGTTCTGCACTCGGCACCGCTGGGCGCAGCCGAGTTGCCGTCCGGTCGCCATCGGTTGACGTCAGCTGTCACAACCGATGCCGTCATCGTCGGCGTCGAATTCGTGCGGATCGCCCTCCTGAACCCGGAAGTGGCTTTCGTCGATCTCGCTGCAGTCCTTGTCGGGCGGGTACGGGTAGCTGACGACACCGTCCGGTTCGGATGCCGGTTCCGAGCCGGGGGCGGGCTGTTCCGGCTGCTGCCGTGGCTGTGGTGCGCTCGACGGTTCCGGTGCAGGCTCGGGTGTTGTCGACGTCGGCTGCGTGTCCTCCGGCGCGCCGAACGATGCGCAGGCCGACCACAATCCGGCGGCGACCGATCGCGCTTGGCCGCCGGCGTCTCGGATCGCCGGCCAGTGCTTGTCGTTGGGTTCGTACAGCTCCGGTTGCGCGAAGCCTTCGGTCACCATCGCCTTGTTGACGAAGACGCCCGTGTGGTTCCAGACGTACAGCAGATACCGCCCGTACCGGTCACGGAGCTCCTCGTCGCGCTGCACCCAGATCGTGCCGCCCGGCGGCGCGAGCTCGAGCAGCTTCTCGGTGGCTTCTCGGCCGTAGCACTGCTCCGGTTCGGACGGGTGCTTCGTCTCCGGGGCGTCGATCTGCAACAGGCGAACGTCGACCTGGGCCGTGCTGGCCAGCACACCGCCCGCCGAGACGGCGGCGGCTTCGAGGGTGTCACCGTCGACGACGCGTTCCACTCGAACCCGTTGCGCATCGGCCGGAACTCCGGCCGGGGCGGAGGCGCGCTTCGTCGTGCGCTCGGTCGTGCCGGGGTCGGTCGTGGTCGGCCCAGCGGTCTTCGTCGGCGCCGTGGTCTGGGTCGGCGCAGGCTCCGGGGACGGGCGCGAGGGAGCGGTCGATCTCGGCGGGGCCTCTGCCCTCGTCGCGGTGGGCTCGGCGGGCGTCTTCGGTACGAGGATCACCGCCGCGATCAGCCACAACACCGTCGTGACGACGACCGCCCGCCGCGGGTGCTGTCGCGAGCGGAACCACCGGCGGACCGGGCTCCGCCGGAACAGCGCCATGACCGCGACCACGATCGACGCGAGCATGAAGAACGCGAACAGTGTTTCCACCCCGACCACCCCCGGCCCGTCCCCTCGGCGCCCACGCGCCCCTGCCCGACCCGGGGCCTGATCACCGCGGCGAGGTGGTGCCCCGTGGTCGTCCGGCTCGCGATGGCGGGGCCGCGAGAACTCATCCGAACGGCCGAGCGGAGCAGCGACGCCTACAATCCGAGCGTCCGTGATCAGGGTCGGCTATCTGGAGGGTTCCCCGTGGCACCGCAGGCGACACGGCCGAAGTTGTTGCGGCCGGAAGGGCGGCAACGGTCGGAGGTCGCACCGATCGAGCTGTTCTTCGACCTGGTGTACGTCTTCACGATCATCCAGGTCTCGCACACGCTCCTCGACCACCTCTCGTGGTTCGGGTTCGCCGAGGTCGCCGTGCTGTTCGGCGCCGTGTGGTGGGCGTGGAACTACTCGGCATGGGCGATGAACTGGCTCGACCCGCACAGCGGTCTCGTGCGTGTCCTCAACGGGCTGTTGATGCTCGCCGCGCTGGGTATGGCGCTGGCCCTCCCGCACGCGTTCGCCGAGGACGGCCTGCTGTTCGCGGGGTGCTACGTGGCCGCGCAGGTCATCAGGCCCGCATTCATGGCCGTGGCGATGCGGGGTCACGTGCTCGCGAAGAACTACACGAATCTGCTCGCGTGGAGCGCGTCGGCCGGGGTGCTGTTCCTTGCGGGCGCGTTCCTCGACACGGTGCCGAGGCTGATCGTCTGGGCCGTCGCACTGCTGATCGACGTCTCGGGGCCGCGGTTCGAGTTCCGCTTCCCCGGTCTCGGTTCGGCACCCATGCACACGTGGCCGACCGACGCCGCGCACCTGGCAGAACGCAACCGGCTCGTGTTCATCATCGCGCTCGGCGAGTCGATCCTGATCATGGGCAACACGCTCTACGGCATGGACCCGATCACGACGCGAGCCGTGCTGGCATCGCTGTTCGGCTTCATCGGACTGTTCGTCATGTGGTGGGCGTACTTCGCGCTCGCGGGACACGACACGCAAGCGAGCCAGGGCGACGCCAGCACCAGTGCGCTGCGGTCGGCGTTCGCGTACGCCCACGCGCTGATGGTCGCAGGCGCCATCGTGGTCGCGGTGTCGATCGAACTGCGGATCACCCACGAGCACACCGACCCGGCGCTGGTGTTGACGACGGTCGGCGGACCGCTCATCTACCTGGCGGGCAACATCCTGTTCCTGCGTTCGCGCACCGGTGCGGTGGCCAGGGAGCGGTATCTGGCCGCGGCGGTCCTCGCCGTGATCGGCGTTCTCGGACTGGCCCTCGGACACTCCGTCCCGCCGATCGCCGTCGGGCTCGCGGTGATCGCCGTGATGACGACGCTCGCCGTTGCCACGCAGTTGCGTTCGAAACGGGAGGCCGAGAACTGACCTCGCGCGGTCCCGGCTCGCGTCGAGGGCGCCGGAACGTGAAACACGGCCCCCGGAATCCGCAACACGGCCCCCGGAGGGCGCAACACGGCGAGGGGGCGGGCCCGAAACGACGAGATCGGCACGCCCCCATGGGCATGCCGATCTCCTCAACCCGAAAAGAATGAGAACGGTCCGGTGTTCGACCGCGGCGTGTGAACGCCGGACCGGAAACAACCAACTGGGACTACCGGTGATGGTCAGCGGCCGACCCGCTCTCCCTTGTACGTGGAGAGGCCACGGCCAACGTCCTGCATCCGGTTCAGCTCGGCGACGTAGCGACGAATCGCGGTGTAGATCACTCGCATCCTTTGACACCCCCTTTCAGTACCGCGCTCGCCGTCCCATTTGGCGAGGAGGCTCCTCCGTCGGCGCACAACGCTGCCGCACTCGCGAGTTATCGGTTGCCGGGTGAGTCCCTCGGCGCTGGGGGACGTGGCCCAACGCACCATCGAATGTGCCACGCCCTCCTCGGCCTACGCCAGCTCACAAATGTGGAAAAAGTCGCAGGTCAAGGCTGTAATACGCGGCCGAGTCCGCGCGATTCTCACGCGAGAGTCCTTGCAACCCTTGCGCGGCCGGCGCCCTACCCAACGGGTGCCCGTGGCAAACGCGGCGCCACGTGTGTGCGGATCGCCAGCCTCATGGCTCGGCGGCTGATCGTGTCGTCGACCGCGGACGAACGCGTCAGTCGCGGCCGTGGGCTTGGGCTGCCGCGTGAGCCAGACGACGGCCGGTGCCGATCGGTGACCGCGGGGAACCACGGAGGAATCCGGCCAGGGCTCCGCTGTACGCCACGAGTACCTCATCGGCCAGATCCTGGGCGTGCTGTCCGGCGAGCGGTCGAGACAGGTGCAGGAGGCGGTCGGCGAGCAGGGCGGTGTCGCCGGCCAGGACGTCGCTGATCTCGTCGGCGGCGTCGGCGAGCTCGGTGGCGGCGGCCAGGAAGGCACACCACCGCGAAGGATGACGCCGGTCGTTCCGATAGGACGCCAGGGCGTCGAACACCGCGAGCAACCGATCCAGGTCGTTGTCGGCCGCAACGACGTGCTGGTCCCAGACCGCCTTCCAGTCCGCCAGCCGGACTCGCAGTGCCTCGGCGACCAGAGCGTCCTTGCTGCCGAAATGCGTGTACAAGGTAGCCGTCGAGACTCCGGCTCGGCGCAGTAGCTCGTCGACGGGCGTGTCCCGGATCCCGCGTTCGAACAGCACGTGATCGGCCGCCTCAAGCAGGCGAGCGCGCGCAGGGGTTCGCTGGGCGACGGTCATCACATTATTGTAGGAGCCGCCCGGACAGAACGAACGTTCTGGTAAACCGTGACGGTCATTCTGTTGTTGGAGGGAAAGAAGCGAACCCCGGTGTTCAGCAGCTGCCTGCATCATGGCCCGATCCCGCTGTGGCGGGTGGGGCCGAGTCGCTTCGTCGATGGAAGAGGAATGGATGGGACTCTCCGCGGACGGCCGGATCGGGTTGGCCGGTGCGGCTGTGGTCGGGGTCGCCTTCGGGATGGCTCGCTACGCCTACGGTCTGACGCTGCCGAGTGTCCGGGAGGAGCTGGGGCTTTCCGAGCTCGCTCTCGGCCTCATCGCCAGCGCCACGTTCGCTGGCTACCTGGCGGGACTACTGCTCGCGGGGCGAATCGCTGCCCGCCACGGTTCGCGTGCCCCGACGACCGTAGGCGGCACCTGCGGCGTTCTGGGTGCGGTGATCGTGGCCTTCGCGCAGTCTCCGGGGCTGCTCGCCGTCGGTGTCGTCCTAGCCGGCAGCGCCGGCGGCTGGGTTTGGGCCGCCTACTCCGACATCGTTACCCGTGTGGTGCCCGTGCGGCAGCAGCCCAGAGCTTTGGCGATCATCACGACCGGAACCAGCGGTGGACTGGTGCTGCTCGGCGGACTCGCCGTGCTGGCGCTCGCGGGTTCCTGGCGCCTCGTCTGGGGAGGCATCGCCCTGGCCGCGGCAACCGCCGCACTCGTGAACCTACGCCTGGTGCCGAGAACCAGGTCGGCCCCGCGTCCGGACAGGCAGGGCGGCGCATCGTCGTTGGCGGCAGCGCTGTGGGTCCCGATCGGTTACTCCGTCGTTTACTTCGCGGTCGTCGTCATCTACTTCACCTACGCCGCCGATGTCGTCGACCGCGGTACCCTTCCGGCGGCCGTCGTCCCGGTTCTGTACTCGGCCATCGGCCTCACCGGCATGGTGGGCGTGGCTACGGGGAGCCTTGTCCAACGGGTAGGCAGCTTGCGGGTCGCAGCGCTGTGCCTCGGAACGGTTGGTGCGGCGCTGGCGCTGCTCGGGCTGGCAAGCGACTCGCTGACTGCGACGATTGCCTCGGCGTGCATCTTCGGTATCGGGTACATGATGGGCTCGGCAGTGCTTGCGGTGTGGACCGCCGAGTTGGTCCCCGAGCGTGCCGGCGCGGCGTTCACGATCTGCCTGGTCGTAGGGGCCTTCAGTTCGGTTGCAGCCCCGGCCTTGGCTGGTGCGATGATCCCCGGACTGGGGCTGGGCCCGCTGTTGATCCTCACTTCCGTAACGTCACTGCTCAGTGGGGTGGCGTTGATGTTGCACGGGTCCTCGCGAAGAGTGGTCGCAGGTGGCACCGAACCGTGAGTACGCGAGGCCGCTCCGCCACGATCTCCTCCGCATTGTGACGAGCCGGTTCGGCGGATCACAGGCGAACCGCGCGACGCGGCGAACCGGCGAGGTGATCGCCGTCGTTACCCTGATCGGGTGCATGACGGCTGGTTGATCGATACGAGACCGCCCGCCGAGGAGATTCGGCGCGCCACGGCGTGGGCGTTGGCGGCGGTCGTGTTCGGTGGTGTCTTCATCGGTGCCGGACTGTGGCCCACCGACGATTCGATGCTGCTGCGGCTCATCCCGATACTTCTCGGTGTGCTGACGTTCCTGGGCGGAATGCCGTCGATGCGCAGGCTGCGGCGTGCACTGAAACCGGCCAGGCTGGCACTGACGCCGACGGGACTGGACTACTCCGGCAGGTCGGGGGAACGGCTTCGCGTGGACTGGACCAATGTGCGGTCGGCCGAACTGCGCACGGCCCAGCTCGTGTATTCGCGGCGTGCCCAGCGCCGCGAGGGCGCCGTGCTGACCGCACTCGACCTGCACCTCGACCCGCACGCCGCGTCCGGAGGGTTGGCGGAAGCGCACCGGCTCCATCGAGGCGACGCCGTGTACCAGGTGCGGGTCGGCGGACGTTCCGAGTCGGCCCTGCAGGCCCATGAGGCGCTGCAGCGCTACCTCCCCGGCAGGTACGCGGGCTCGCAGCACATCGGCGACGTCAACGAACGCGTCGAGCACGCGCCGTTCTGACAACTGCGGACCGTGCGCGAGAACCCATCGCGCCGAATCGCGCCTTCGATGGCGGCCACCGGACGACGGGAAACCGCAACACGGGCGCCGGAAACCGCAACACGGCCCCCGGAATCCGCAACACGGGCCCCGGAATCCGCAACACGGGCCCCGGAATCCGCAACACGGCCCCCGGAATCCGCAAGGCGGGTTCTAGTGGTGGTTGCAACGCTCCTGGTTTTGAGGAGTGGTTGTGGGGTTGTCGGTGGTGTGGGATGTGTTTTGTCGGGTGTTGGATGGGGAGGGTGGGAATGTCGCGGCGGCGTCGCGGGCGGTGGGGGTGCATCGTTCGACGGGGTTGAGGTGGGTGCGGGCGGCCCGGGCTGGTGGATATAACCCGGTGGTGTCTGGTGATGGGTCGTTGGCGGCGGTTCAGGCGGAGTTGCATCCCCGGTTTTTGACGTTGCCCGAGCGGGAACGGATCGCGGATCTGCGGCGGGAGGGAATGT
>NZ_JAMTCH010000010.1 GCF_024171735.1 Prauserella alba | reverse complement strand
CCTAGATGAGGTCTCCCACCCGTGATGGGTTAAGGCCCCCAAGAGATGATTGGGTTGATAGGCCAGACATGGAAGCGCAGTAATGTGTGTTGGAGTGGACTGGTACTAATCGGCCGAGGACTTGCCCACGAAGATGCTACGCACCCACTCTACGATCCTGAAACACCACACCACCCCACACGCGGGTGTGTGGGGAAGCGACAGCATGTGTTGTTTCGTAGTGTTTCGGTGGTGATAGCGGTAGGGGTACGCCCGGTCCCATTCCGAACCCGGAAGCTAAGCCTGCCAGCGCCGATGGTACTGCATCCGAAGGGGTGTGGGAGAGTAGGACACCGCCGAACTTAACCACAAAAGAAGGGGCCTGTCGGCTCGAGAACCACCCCGTCCTCGGGGTCACGGTCTCGCCGACAGGCCCCTCTTCTTTTGTGCTCTATACACAACACCACACCACCGAGCCCTTTTTCGTGTGCTCGATCAGGACTTCGGCAGGGGCGGATCCGTCGATGTCGGCGCCGAGAATTATCGGTTTCGGAGGCCCGGTTTCGGAGGCGACGGATCCGCCGTTTTGTGCATGCGGTTCGGTGTGTGCGGGTTCGGTCGACTATGCGGACGCTGTTACCGCGCCCGGATTTCTATCGCACTGGGTATCGCTGGCCCGCCCGGATGCTCATTGCGCCGGGTTATCGCGGTGCCCGGTTGCCACGGTGCACGGTTTTCGATGGGTGCCGCGACAACCGGGTGAGCCCGTTGTCGGTGGGCTCAGTCGTCGCCGCGGAGGGGGCGTTCGTCGAGCGTTCCGGCGTCGCCGTCGGCGCGAAGGTGGACGAACGATGTGAAGCCGGCGGCTTCCATGCGCTTCAACTGTGCGGCGAACTTGCCGCTGCGGCCGACGGGTGCGACCGATCGGCTGTCGCCACGCAGCTCGCGTGCGGTCGCGAGGACCGTCGAGGTCGGCACGTCGGCGTCGTAGAGCACCGCGAGGCGATCGCGCGTGGGCGGCTCCGACAGCAGATCCACGATGCGTTCGAAACCGATCGAGAACCCGCACGCGGGAACGTCGGTTCCGAGGGATCGGCCGATGAGGTTGTCGTAGCGGCCGCCGCCCGCAACCGAGCCTGCGGCGTCCGGTGCGGCCACCTCGAAGATGTGCCCGGTGTAGTAGCCCATGCCGCGCACGAGCGTCGGATCGAACTCCCACGCGACCGCGTTCTGCGCCCCGATGTCGGTGAGGCACGTCGCGGTGGTGGCCAGATCGTCGAGGACGACGTCCGGCAGGCTGGGGAGCACCTCGGCGAGCCTTGCGGCCAGTTTGTCGCCGGGAACGTCGCCGAGCGCCTCGATGCGGTCACGGGCGGCCGAGACCACCTCGGAACCGAAACCACGTTTCGTCAGCTCGCTGCCGACACCGTCCCAGCCGATCTTGTCCAGCTTGTCGAGCGTGATGAAGAAGCCGTCCTGAGCCTCCAGCGGCACACCGGCCTCGGTCGCCAGTGCCGACAGGAACCGGCGGTCGGAGATCCGTACCGTCGTGCCGGTGAGACCCACGCGGTTGAGAGCCTGCGTGGTGGCCTCGATCAGTTCGGCCTCGGCGAGCATGCCCGGTTCGCCGACCATGTCGATGTCGCACTGGTAGAACTGGCGGTACCGGCCCTTCTGCGGCCGCTCGGCACGCCATACGGGTCCGAACTGGAACGAACGGAACGGGGTGGGCAGCTCGCCGCGGTGCTGACCGTAGAACCGCGCCAGCGGAACCGTCAGGTCGTAACGCAGGCCCATGTCGACCAGCTCGGCGAGCTCGGTGTCGGCCTCGACACGCTCGGGCAGGCCGCGGCGCAACACCTGGAAGATCATCTTCTCGTTCTCGCCGCCCTCTCCGCCGGAGAGCCGCTCGATGCGTTCCAGGGCGGGAGTCTCGATGCGCTGATAGCCGTAGCGGCCGTACACGTCGGTGATCGTCGACAGCACATGGTCGCGCACCGCCACCGCCGAAGGAAGCAGGTCACGGGTGCCCCTCGCGGGGCTGTTGTCGATCTTCACCAGGGAGTCCTCGAACATCGGGTACGGGCATCGAATACCCGCTGAGTCTATCGAGCGCGTCGTGGACCGGTGAGCAGGGCGAGACCCGCGCCCACGAGGCACACGACGGAAGTGATCGCGAAGATCTCCGTGTACTGGGTCAGCATCGCGTCCTGCAGTTCGGCCGCATACTCGGCTGCGGCCCTGTCGAACGCCGCATCGCTGGGGTAGAGCATCGGCAGCGGTGTCTGCAGGTCCGCGGTGAGGCTGTGGAACCGGTGCAGCCCCCACGCCGACAGCGCCGAGATGCCGACGAGCATGCCCGTCATCCTCGCCACGACCACCGCCGCCGACGCCAGCCCGTGCTGACCGGCAGGCACGACCCGCAGCACGACCGCCGACAGCGGCGCGATGACCAGGCCCAGGCCGACGCCGACCACGATCAGATCCGTGTCCAGCCGGGGCAGCGTCAACGGGCCGAGCTCGTGCGGGGTGGACAGCACGTCGGCGGGCCAGTGCGACATCAGCAGGAACCCGCAGGCAGCGATGAGCAGGCCCGCCCCGGCCACCCAGCGTTCCGCGATCCGGTTCGCCAGCAGACCGCCGATCACCGCCCCCACCGGCAGCGCGACGAGGAACCGCAACAGCAGCAGCACCGCGCCCTCGTCCCGTTCGCCGAGCAGCGTCTGGGCGAACAGTTCGACGTCGACGAGCGTCACCATGAGCGCAGCCCCCGCGGCAAGACTGGCGCCGAGCGCGGCGAAGAACGGTCGCAGCTGCACGTTCGCTGTGTCGAGCAGCCGCGTGCGCGCCGTGGCCTCCCACGCGACGAACGCCACGAACGCCGCGGCCGCGGCGATCAGCGTTGCAGGGCCCCAACTCGGCAGGACCTGTTCCTGCGGCTCCGGGTTGTACAGCGCGACGACCAGTAGGCCCAGCGCCACCGCCAGCAGGCTCGCACCCACCACATCGGCCTTCTGCCGCTGCGCGGGACGTCCACCCTGGATCGACCGGTGCACCACGACCATCGCCAGCAGCGCGAGCGGCACGTTCACCCAGAACACGGCCCGCCAACCGGCCAGCCCGGCCAGCGCGATCCCGTACACCGGGCCGAGGACACTGCCCAGTTCCTGCGCGCCGCCGACCGCACCGAGCACCGCCGCCCGCCTGCGCTGCGCCCACAGGTCCGCAGCCAGCGCGAGCGTGACCGGAAGGAGCGCACCGCCCGCGACGCCCAGCACCACGCGTCCCGCCACCAGGAACGGCACCGACTCGGCCGCGGCCGTCAGCACCGACCCGGCGATGAACACCGTCAGGCACGTCTGCAGCAATGCCTTGCGGCCGAACCGGTCCGACGCCTGGCCGAGGAGTGGCATCGCGGCGACGTAGCCGAGTAGATAGCCCGTGACGATCGGCGTGACCCGCTCGATGCGGTTCAGCGGAACCTGCAGGTCCTCGACGATCTGCCGCAGCAGTCCGAGCACGACGTAGGTGTCCAGCGCTCCGAGCAGTACCGCGAGGCCGCCCGCGCTGATCGCGAGGCGGCGTGAGCCGGTGGCCGCGGTCGGGTCGGTGCCGGTGGCGTCGGGGGTGGTCACTGCGGAGACTCGACGGTGACCGGTTCGTTCACGTCGGACAGGGTGATGTCGACGGACGCATCGCCGGAGAACGTCGCCGTGGCCTTGACCGGCAGGCGGGACTCGTCGTCGCGGATCCAGAACGCCACGTCCGCCGCCGACGGCACGCCGGGCAACACCTCCGCCAGCACGTTCCGCGGAAGCTTGCCCTCGACCTTGAAGGCGTCGCCACCGGCGACCTCCTCCCTGGCGATCGTGCGCGGGTCCTCGAGGCTGGAGACGAGTCGGGCGACACCGCGGTCCGGGTCGAGCACCGCCGACGGATCGTAGATGCTCGACACCATCGACGCGGGCAGTTGCTGATAGCCACCGGTCGGGCCCTTGAGGTGCAGGGAGTCGGCGGTGAGCACGAAGTCGATCTCCACCAGCCGGCCTGCCTGGGTGATCGTGCCGCTGCCCTCGGCCTCGCCGTCGGCGGTCAGGTCGCCGTCCAGCGACTGGATCATCAGCCCCTGGACGTTGCCGTTGACCTGGATGGCGAAGTGCGTGCTGTCGATCTCGGCCGTGGCTTCGGCTGCGTCGTCGACGAGCGTCGCCGCGTCGGGAAGCGATTCGTCGGAGGCGGAAGAACATCCGCTGGCGGTGACGGCCGCGGCGACCAGCACCCCGGCGAGCAGTCGACGTGTGCGCATGCACCGAAAGGTACTGGGGCGCGGAGCGTCACCTTGTGGGCGGTGGTGGGAGAGGGGCCGGCCGTACTGGGACGCGAAGCGTCACCATTCCGTGCGGTACCAGTCCACGCGCATCTGTTACACCGAGTGAGCGCTCCGCGGGGTGGAACTGCCCCCAAGGGCACCTTGGGGGCGCTCAATGCCACCAAGGTGCCCTTGGGGGCGCCAACCCTGTGGGCTGAGTGGGGGTCACTCCATGAGGTGGGCGGCGGAGGTGGCGCCCAGTTCCCAACAGGCGGCGAGGTCGTCCTTGCCGGGTTCGCCCATGACGGTCACGGGCGCGGTCGCCTGCTGCCAGCCCAGCCCCGTCGTGACGGTCGTGATCGCCTTCTGCGCGCCCTCGACACCCTCGTTGCCGTGCACGTAGTACCCGAACGGCAGACTGCGCGTCGCGTCGAGGCACGGGTAGTAGACGGTGTCGAAGAAGTGCTTCAGCGCGCCCGACATGTAGCCCAGGTTGGCCGGCGTGCCGAGCACGATCCCGTCGGCGCCGAGCACGTCGGACGCGGTCGCCGACAGTGCAGGCCTGCGTACGACGTCGACGCCCTCGATCTCGGGGTCGGTCGCACCCGACACGACCGCCTCGAACATCGCCTGCAGGCTCGGCGACGGTGTGTGGTGAACGATCAGCAGCGTGGCCACGGCGTCTCAGGGTGCCTCGGCCGGTGCGGACTCGGCAAGCACGCGGTCGAGGTCGCCGCGCAGCGCGGTGAGCCGTTCCGCGGCGCGGGCCCGGGCCGCGGTGAGTTCGCCGCCGGGTGGTTCGGTCACCTCCAGGTAGGCCTTCAGCTTCGGTTCCGTGCCCGACGGCCGCAGCAGCACGCGGACGCCCTGGCCGCGCAGCCGCAGCACGTCGGCATCCGGCAGCAGGTCCTCGGCCGTGACGGCGACGCCGCCCAGTTCGGTGGGCGGTTCCGCGCGCAGCCGGGCCATCAGCTCGGCGCGCGCGGTCAGATCGGCGATGCGCAGCGACACCTGGTCGGTGGTATGCACGCCGTGACGGCCGGCGAGGTCGTCGAGCACGTCGAGTACGGTGCGTCCGCCCGCTTTCAGCGTGGCGACCACGTCGCACGCGACGAGTGCCGCGGAGATGCCGTCCTTGTCCCGCACGACATCCGGGGCGACGCACAGCCCGAGCGCCTCCTCGTAGGCGAACACCAGGCCCTCACCGGCCCGGGCGAGCCATTTGAAGCCGGTCAGCGTCTCCGCGTACCGCGCGCCGTGGGCCCGTGCGATCTCGCCGAGCAGTGACGACGACACGATCGTCGTGGCCACCAGCGGTGCGTCCGACTCGGTGACCGTGCCGTCCTCCTCGACGATCAGCTCACCGGCGGAGCCGCCCTGACCGGCGCGGTCGAGGCCGGACAGCACGTGCTCGCCGAGCACGACCCCGGTGTCGTCGCCGCGGAGCATCCGCCACGCGCCGTCGCGCCCGGGGACACCGAGGGCACACCGGTCCGCGTCCGGATCGAGCGCTATCGCCACGTCGGCGCCGACCTCGGAGGCCAGGGCGAGCAGCCGGTCGGTGGCGCCCGGTTCCTCGGGGTTGGGGAACGTGACGGTCGGGAAGTCGGGGTCCGGCGTGCGCTGGGTGTCGACCAGGTGGACGTCGGTGAACCCGGCGCCGCGCAGGGTGGCCTCCAGTACGTCGGCGCCGACGCCGTGCAGCGCCGTCGCCGCGATCCGCACGTCCCGTGCCCCTCCTCGCGGCAGACTCGTCGTCGCGGCGAGGTAGGCGTCGAGCACGTCGGCGGTCGCCGCTCCACCGGTCCGCGGCACCTGCCGCGCCGGGGGCGCCCCCTCGATGGCCGCTTCGATCCGCCGGTCGGCCGGGGGCACGATCTGCATGCCCGTGTGGTCGTAGAGCTTGTAGCCGTTGTCGGCGGGCGGGTTGTGCGATGCGGTGATCTGGATGCCGGCGGCCGCGCCGAGATGCCGCACCGCGAACGCCAGCAACGGCGTCGGCACGCCACCGGGCAGCACCGACACGGCGAACCCGGCCGCCGACAGCACCTCGCCCGCCGCGGCGGCGAACCGGTCCGACCCGTGGCGGGCGTCGCGGCCGATCACCACCGCCGCGCCCGCGTGGCCGGAGTCGGCGAGCCACTGCGCGACCCCGGCGGTGGTCCGGACCACCACCGCGGCGTTCATGCCGTTCGGTCCGGCCCGGACCGGGCCCCGCAGTCCCGCGGTGCCGAACGCCAGCGGTCCGGCCATCCGGTCGGCCAGGTCGGCGACCGCCGCCGTGTCACCGGCCATGGCACGCGCGAGCACGGCCTGCAGTTCCTTCGCGGTCGACTGATCGGGGTCGTCGGCGATCCACCGGTACGCGGCGTCGCGCAGGGCCGGCGTCAGGCTGATGGGTTCTGTGGGCTCGGGCACCGGCCCATGTTGTCAGGCGACGGCGGCGCTCGATAGCTTTGCTCTCGCCTGAGCCGAGTGGGGGTGGCCTGCAGTGTTGTCCGGTGCCGCGTTGTCCGGTGCCGCGCTGGTCGGTCCGGCCGCGCGGGAGGAGCTGGCGCGGATGGCGCCTGCGTTCCGGGAGCAGGCCGGGGCAGTGGCCCAGCGGATCATCGAGCAGATCCAGTACACGATTCCCGAGTACCAGCGGCCGTTGGAGGGCGCGTTCGGGAAGGCGATCCGCGACGGCGTCGAACAGGGCGTCGTCGATTTCCTCGACCGGTTGCTCGGCAACGCGCCCGTCGACGACCGCACGAACGAGGTGTTCCGCCAGCTCGGCAGATTCGAGGTCGCCGAGGGCCGCGGGCTGGAGGTGCTGCACTCGGCGTTCCGGCTGGGAGTGCGCGTCGGCTGGAAACGGCTCGCGGAGATCGGCCTCGGGGCGGGGCTGCAGGTCGAGACCATGTGTGAGCTGGCAGCGGCCCTGTTCGCCTACATGGACGAGCTGTCCGAGCTCTCGCACGAGGGCTACACCGCGGCGCAGCGGCGTGCCGCCGGGGCGCTCGAACGGAGGCGCAAACGGTTGCTCGAGGTGCTCGTGGCGGAGCCGCCCGCGCCGAGGGAGGTGCTCGAAGAGCTGGCGGCCGCCGCCTCGTGGCCGCTGCCGCAGCGCCTGGCCGTCGCGGTCGTCGACCCGCAGGGCGACGGTCCGGCCGGTTACCCCGACCTGCCCGACGACGTGCTCGTCGACCTCGAAGGCGGCGCGCCGTGCCTGGTGCTGCCGTGGCGGGAGGCGACCGGCGACGAGCCTGGCGAGGGCGGGTTCGCCGACGTCGCGCTACGCGGCAGAGGCGCGGTCGTCGGCCCGCCCGTTCCGGTGGAGGAGGCCGCGCACTCGCTGCGGTGGGCCCGCAGGCTCGCCGAGCTGCGCGCGGCGGGCGTCGTCACCTCACCGTCGTCCGTACCCGCCGCCGCATCGGACGACAGGGCATCCGACACCGCCGCATCGGACGACAGCGCACTCCACGCCGGCACATCCGGCGGCAGTGCACCCGGCGGTCCCGACGACGTGCTGCGCGCCGACGAACACCTGCTCACGCTGTGGCTGCTGAGCGACCCGCCGTTGGCCCGACTGCTCAGCGACAAGGCCGTGGCGCCGCTCGACGGGTTCAATGTGCGCCAGCGCGAGCGGCTCGCCGAGACGTTGCTGGCCTGGATCCAGCGGCGCGGCAGCGCCCCGGACATCGCTGCGCAGCTGGGCATCCACCCGCAGACCGTGCGCTACCGCATGCATCAGCTCGAACAGCGCTACGGCGACCGGCTCTACGACCCCGACGGGCGCGTGTGGATCGCCACCGGGCTGCTGGCGCGGAACCTGCTGCGCAAACAGGACGCCGCGCCGGCGTGACTGTCCGTGCACGGCGGGCGCGGGCACGTCCGCCCCGGGAAAGTGGCGTGCAGCACACTTCCGCGCGGACGTGACCGTCGTCGTCGCCGGGGCACGCCGGTGAAAGCGGACATCGACCGCGTGTCGGTGAGCAACCGGCCCCTTCGTTTTGTCAGCCCGGTGACAACCGGCTTCGCGACGCCGTCCGGCTACTCGAACGGGTTATTGTCGGGCACCACCCCGACGGGGGAGATTGACACCCGGCTCGAGCTGGTTCGGCTCGCGAACCGCCCGGTGTGGCGTGCGACGACGGTGTCGCCGCCTCGGTCACCGGGTGCCGCCGTTCGCGGGGACATCATTCCCAGGAAAGGACCCTCGATGACGCGCAGGGAAGTCACGGACGTGCCGATCATCACCGGCACCACCACGTCGAAGTAGCCGCCGCGCGGCGCACCTCGCCCGCCGGCCGGAGTCAGCCCCGGCCGATCGGCCCGCCCGGTGCCGGGTCCCGCGGGGTCAGGCGCCGGCGGCCAGGTCGCGCAGCAGCGAGCCCATGCGCTCCGCCGCGGCCCTGCCCGCCTCGATGACCTCTTCGTGGTTGAGCGGCTCGCCCGTGATCCCGGCGGCCAGGTTCGTCACCAGCGACAGCCCGAACACCTCCAGCCCGGCCGCCCGTGCCGCGATCGCCTCGAGCACGGTCGACATGCCGACCAGGTCGGCGCCCAGAGTGCGCAGCATGCGGATCTCGGCGGGCGTCTCGAAGTGCGGTCCCGGCATCGCCGCGTACACGCCCTCGGCCAGCGACGGGTCGATCGACGACGCCACCTCGCGCAGCCTGCTCGAATACAGATCGGTCAGGTCGACGAAGTTCGCGCCCACGATCGGCGACGTGGCCGTCATGTTCAGGTGATCGGAGATCATCACCGGCTGACCGACCTCGAACCCCTGCCGCAGACCGCCCGCGGCGTTGGTCAGCAGCACCGTCTTCACACCTGCCGCGGCGGCGGTGCGGATGCCGTGCACGACGTTCGCCACGCCACGGCCCTCGTACAGGTGGGTGCGGCCCAGCATCACCAGCGCCCGCTTGTCGCCGAGCGACACCGAACGCGCGGTACTGCCGTGACCGACGGCGCCGGGCTTGGCGAACCCGGGCAGCTCGCCCAGCTCCACCTCGGCGTCGGGCGCGCCGATGACGTCGGCGGCGGGTCGCCAGCCCGAGCCCAGCACGATCGCGATGTCGTGCCGTTCGCATCCGGTGCGCTCGGCGAGAACGGTGGCGGCGTGCTGCGCCGCCTGGTGGGCCTGGTCGGTGGGGGAAGAGTTCGAATCCGTCACGATCGCGCAGGTTACTGCAGGCCCGGCCACGCCCGCGGCGGGAACATCGGACCGGCCTTCCTCCCCCGAGGACGGCTCGTCGGGCGATGTCGCCCCGGTTGCCGCGGTCCCGCGGATCGTCAGTCCGTTTGGCGGAACGTCGGGACGATGCGGTCGAACAGGTGCTGCCTGCCGAGCCGCTCCTGGTCCACCGGAACGGTCACGGCGACCACCCACAGGCCGGTGCTGGTGGGGAACACGTCGGCCGTGGTGCTGCGGTTGATCGCGCGACCGTCCTCACCGGAGTCCTCGCCGCGGCCGCCGCGTTCGGCGGTGCGGTAGGTGATGCGCACGCCCTCACCGTCGTGGACCTTCTCCTGCTGCACGAGCGTGAAGTCCGGCCGGGCCCACGACTCGCGCAGCCGTCCCACGTACTGCTGGGCGCTCAGGTCCTCGCCCGCGAACCGCTCCACGCCGAGCGTCCGTGCCCCGTCGGCCGAGACGAACTGGATGTGCGTGCTGGTGGGCAGCGTGTCGGCGGGACGCTGGGTGACGAATCGCTTCCAGTCGGCGGGCACACGGACCGTGAACAGCCCGCCCTTCGCGCCGCGCATGTTGGTGGCGTCGCCGTGGCGAAGCTGCAGCGGCTGCGGTGCGGCCGGCTCGGCCTCTTCGGCGGTGCGTTCCGGCTGCGCCCCTTCGGCGGGCGGGCCGAGTGACTGCCCCGACACGGTGCGTACCAGCAGGAACCCGCCCGCGACGGCCAGCAGGAACACCACGATGACCGCCACCGAGATCAGCACGAGCCGCCTGCGCGAGGCGGGCTCCGGTTCGGCGGCACGGCTCGGTCTCTGCGACGGCGTGAACGGCAGCGGTCCCGGGTCGGCGGCCAGCTCACCGGACCCGGAGCCGTCCGCCTGGGCCGCTTCCGGGGCCGACGCGGCGTCCTGCGCCGCGGGCAGCCTCGGGATGATCTGCGTGGCTCCCGGGTCGTTCCCGCCGGCCGCCGCCGTGTCGTCGAACAGCGATGCGGGGAACACTTCCTCACCATGTGCGGGCAGTATCGGCCGCAACCTGCGGCGCACCTCGGCGAGGGGCGAACGCTCGCTCGGCTCCTTGGCCATCAGCCCTTGGATGACACCGGCGAGCGGGCCGGGCGACGGCGTCGGCGGGCTGCCCCGGACGACCTCGGTCACGGTGGCGAGCGGGTCGCCGCCCTCGTCGTAGGGCGGGCGCCCCTCCGTCGCGGCGAACAGCGTCGCGCCGAGGCCCCACAGGTCGGCCGCGTAGGTGACGGCGCCGCCCGAGGCGACCTCCGGCGCGATGAACGCCGGGGAGCCGAGCATCATCCCGGTGTGCGTCATCGTCACTTCGGAGACGTTGCGGGCGATGCCGAAGTCGGTCAGCTTGATCCGCCCGTCGTCGGCGATGAGCACGTTGCCCGGTTTGACGTCGCGGTGCGTGATGCCCGCAGCGTGGGCAGCCTCCAGCGCGGCAGCCACCGCCTCGGCGACCGTCGCCGCCTGCGCCGTGGTCAGCCGCTCGCGGTCGCTGTCGAGGATCGAGGCCAGGCTCCGCGAGTGCAGCAGCTCCATGACGACGTACGGATCGTGGCCCTCGCGGACGACGTCGTGCAGCACGACGACGTTCGGGTGTGACAGCGCCGCGATCGCACGTGCCTCGCGCAGCGTGCGTTCCCGCAGCTCGGCGAGTTGCTCGGCGGGCACACCCGGCGGGACGTGCACCTCTTTCAGCGCCACCTGCCGTTGCAGGAACTCGTCGGTCGCGACCCAGACCGTGCCCATCGAGCCGGCACCGAGCACGGAGTCGAGTCGGTAGCGGCCTGCGACGACACGCGGCTGGTCTGCGGACACGTACACATTCTGGCGGTCATCGGCGTTTGCCGGCGGCCGGGTACCCGCCCGCCGGTGTAGCCGGGTCGCGATCAGCCTCACACTTGACGGACGGCCGCGGGTCCTACCATCACTCGGTATGACGGAAGTGGCAGGGACGCCAGGTGCGGGCGGCCCGGAATCCCGGCGGGCCGGTTCGACAGCGGGTGCGGCCTCGGCCCCGAGCCTGTCGCTCGCGGCCGAGTTCGACACCCCCGATCACGAGACCTGGCAGCGGCTCGTCGCGGGCGTGCTCGGCAAGACCGGTGCACTGCCGGAGGGGTTCGACGGCGCGCCGGAGAGCCTGCTGACCACCACGACCTACGACGGCATCGAGATCCAGCCGCTGTACACGGCGCGTGACGACGTGCCCGAGGCGGGGTTTCCCGGGTTGCCGCCGTTCGTGCGCGGCCGCCGCCCCGAAGGCAACGTGGCCGCCGGGTGGGACGTCCGTTCCCGCCACGGACACGGCGACGCGCGCGCGGTCAACCGCGAGCTGCTCGCCGATCTGGAAAGCGGGGTCACCTCGGTGTGGCTGCGCGCGGGCCGTGGGGGCGTGCCGGTCGAGTCGCTGGCCGACGCGCTGCGCGAGGTGCGGCTCGACCTGGCGCCGGTGACCCTCGACGCGGGTGCGGACTACGTGGCCGCCGCCGACGCGCTGCTGGCCGTCCACGCCGAGCACGGAGTGCCCGACGCCGAGGTCGGCGGCTCGCTCGGTGCCGACCCGATCGGTGTGGGCGCACGCACCGGCACCGCCGGTGACCCGGAGCCCGCCGCAGCGCTCGCCGCACGGGTCGCGGCGCGGTACCCGCTGCTGCGCACCGTCGTCGCCGACGGGCTGCCGTTCCACGAAGCGGGCGGATCCGACGCCCAGGAGCTCGGTGCGACGATCGCCGCCGGTGTGGCCTACCTGCGTGCGCTGGTCGAGAGCGGCCTCGACGTCGACACCGCCGCCGGTCAACTGGAGTTCCGCCTCGCCGCGACGGCCGACCAGTTCCTGACGATCGCGAAGCTGCGCGCCGCCCGCAGGCTGTGGGCGCGGGTCGCCGAGGTGTCGGGTGTGACCGGCTCCGGCGCCGCCATGCGCCAGCACGCCGTCACCTCGCCCGCGATGTTCACCCGCCGCGATCCGTGGGTGAACCTGCTGCGCACGACGATTGCCGGGTTCGCGGCGGGCGCGGGAGGTGCCGACGCCGTCACGGTGCTGCCCTTCGACGAGGCCCTGGGCAGGCCCGAGGAGCTGTCGCTGCGCATCGCGCGCAACACGCAGGCGATCCTGCTCGAGGAAACCAGGCTGGCAGGCGTCGTGGACCCGGCGGGCGGGTCCTGGTACGTCGAGAAGCTCACCGACGAGCTGGCCCACACTGCGTGGCGCGAGTTCACCGCGATCGAGCGGGCGGGCGGTGTGGTCGCCGAGCTGACCTCGGGCGCACTCGCCGACCGACTGGCCGAGACCCGGCGCGAGCGGTCGGAGCGGATCGCCACCCGCCACGACCCGATCACCGGTGTCAGTGAGTTCCCGCTCGCCGGCGAACAGCTCCTCGAACGCAGGCCGACCGAACCGGACGGCCTCGACGGCGGACTGCCGCGCGTGCGGTACGCCCAGGACTTCGAGGCGCTGCGTGACCGCGCCGACGCCCACCTCGCCGCCACCGGCTCGCGCCCCGCGGTCTTCCTCGCCACGCTCGGCACCCTCGCCCAGCACACCGCGCGCGCCACGTTCACCACGAACTTCCTACAGGCGGGCGGCATCGAGCCCGTCGATCCCGGCGAGACCGATTCGGTCGCCGACCTCGTCGCCCGATTCCGCGAGAGCGGCGCTTCGGTGGCGTGCCTGTGCGGCACCGACTCCGCGTACGCCGAGCAGGCCGCCGACGTCGCCGCGGCGCTGCGCGATGCGGGTGCCACCGCGGTGTGGCTCGCCGGCGCGGCCCCGGACGGCGTCACCGTCGAGGGCACCATCCACTCCGGATGCAACGCGCTCGCCGCCCTCGCGCGCATCCTCGACACACTGGGAGTCGACGAGCAGGGAGCCGCCCGATGAGCATCCCCGATTTCTCCGATGTCGACCTCGGCGCACCCGCGGCCGGTGACCGCGAGCGCTGGGCCGAGGCACTGCAGTCGGCCACCGGCAAGGGAGCGGACGCGCTCGAATGGGAGACGCCCGAGGGCATCGGCGTCAAACCGCTCTACACGGCCTCCGACCTGTCCGATGTGGACTTCTTGAACACCTATCCCGGTGCGGCGCCGTTCCTGCGCGGCCCGTATCCGACGATGTACGTGAACCAGCCGTGGACCGTGCGGCAGTACGCGGGCTTCTCCACAGCCGCCCAGTCCAACGCCTTCTACCGGCGCAACCTCGCGGCGGGCCAGAAGGGACTGTCGGTGGCGTTCGACCTCGCCACGCACCGCGGCTACGACTCCGACCATCCGCGCGTCGCCGGTGACGTCGGCATGGCGGGCGTGGCGATCGACTCGATCTACGACATGCGCCAGCTGTTCGACGGGATTCCGCTCGACAAGATGTCGGTGTCGATGACCATGAACGGCGCGGTGCTGCCGGTGATGGCGCTCTACATCGTGGCCGCCGAGGAACAGGGCGTCGCACCGGAGAAGCTCGCGGGGACCATCCAGAACGACATCCTCAAAGAGTTCATGGTCCGCAACACCTACATCTATCCGCCGCAGCCGTCGATGCGGATCATCTCCGACATCTTCGCCTACACCTCGCAGCGGATGCCGAAGTTCAACTCGATCTCCATCTCCGGTTACCACATGCAGGAGGCCGGAGCGACCGCCGACCTCGAGCTGGCGTACACCCTCGCCGACGGTGTCGAGTACCTGCGTGCGGGCGAGGGCGCGGGCCTTGACATCGACGCGTTCGCGCCGCGGCTGTCGTTCTTCTGGGCGATCGGCATGAACTTCTTCATGGAGGTCGCCAAGCTGCGCGCGGCCCGCCTGCTGTGGGCCAAGCTCGTCAAGCGGTTCGGTGCGCAGAATCCGAAGTCGCTGTCGCTGCGCACGCACTCGCAGACCTCGGGCTGGTCACTCACGGCGCAGGACGTCCACAACAACGTCGTGCGCACGTGCGTCGAGGCCATGGCAGCCACCCAGGGTCACACCCAGTCGTTGCACACCAACGCGCTCGACGAGGCGCTCGCACTGCCCACGGACTTCTCGGCGCGCATCGCCCGCAACACGCAGCTGGTGCTGCAGCAGGAATCCGGCACCACCCGCGTGATCGACCCGTGGGGCGGCAGCGCGTTCGTCGAGAAGCTCACCTACGACCTCGCCCGCCGCGCGTGGGCGCACATCGAGGAGGTCGAGGCGGCCGGCGGCATGGCCAAGGCGATCGACGCCGGCATTCCGAAGCTGCGCATCGAGGAGGCCGCCGCACGCACCCAGGCGCGCATCGACTCCGGCCGCCAGCCCGTCATCGGCGTCAACAAGTACCGCCCCGAGGCCGACGAGCAGATCGACGTGCTCAAAGTGGACAACGTCGAGGTCCGCGCGCAGCAGCTGGACAAGCTGGAGCGGCTGCGGGCCGAACGGGACCCCGGCGCCGTCGAGGACGCGCTGCGCAGGCTCACCGCGGCGGCCGGGGACGGCAGCGGTGTCGGAAACGGTGACGGCAACCTGCTCGAACTCGCCGTCGACGCGGCCCGTGCCAAGGCGACCGTCGGCGAGATGTCCGAGGCGCTCGAGAAGGCGTGGGGGCGCCACGCTGGGCAGATTCGTACGATCTCGGGTGTGTACCGCGACGAGGTCGGCAAGACCGAGGGCGACGGCGGCATCGACACCGCACGGCAGCGCGTCGAGGCCTTCGCCGAGCAGGAGGGGCGCCGCCCGCGCATCCTCGTGGCCAAGATGGGCCAGGACGGCCACGACCGCGGCCAGAAGGTGATCGCCTCGGCGTTCGCGGACGTCGGTTTCGACGTCGACGTCGGCCCGCTGTTCTCGACTCCCGCCGAGGTGGCCGCCCAGGCGGTCGAGGCGGACGTGCACGTCGTCGGCGTCTCGTCGCTCGCGGCGGGACACCTGTCGCTCGTGCCCGCCCTGCGGTCGGAGCTGGCCGCCCTCGACCGGGAGGACATCCTCGTGGTGTGCGGCGGTGTCATCCCACCGCAGGACTACGACGAGCTCCACGCCGCGGGCGCCGCCGCGATCTTCGGCCCCGGCACCGTCATCGCCGACGCCGCGGTCGACCTGATCGACCAACTGGAGCAGGACGGATAGTGCCGCGCCGCAACGCCGTCGACGTCGCCGCGTACGCGAAAGGGGTGCGCGCCGGTGACCGCGGCATGCTGTCGCGGGCGATCACACTCGTCGAGTCGTCGAAACCCGAGCACCGGCAGCAGGCACAGGAACTGCTCGTCGAACTGCTGCCGCACGCCGGTGGTGCACGGCGGATCGGCATCACCGGCGTTCCCGGGGCGGGCAAATCGACGTTCATCGACCAGCTCGGCACCGAGCTGACCGAGGCGGGCCACCGCATCGGTGTGCTCGCGGTGGACCCGTCGTCGACTCGGACCGGCGGGTCGATCCTCGGTGACAAGACCCGCATGGCGCGGCTGGCCGTCGACCCGTCGGCGTTCATCCGCCCTTCGCCGACGTCCGGCACGCTCGGCGGTGTCGCCCGCGCAACCCGCGAGACGATCGCGCTGATGGAAGCGGCCGGCTACGACGTCGTGCTCGTCGAGACCGTCGGCGTCGGCCAGTCCGAGGTCACCGTCGCCGGCATGGTCGACTGTTTCCTGCTGCTCACCCTCGCCCGCACCGGCGACCAGCTGCAGGGCATCAAGAAGGGCGTGCTCGAACTCGCCGACGTCATCGCGGTGAACAAGGCCGACGGCGACCACGCCCGTGACGCCCGGCGTGCCGCCCGCGAACTGTCCGGCGCGCTGCGCATGCTCTACGGCGCCGACGCGACGTGGACTCCGCCCGTGCTGACCTGCAGCGGCCTGACCGGCGAGGGACTCGACGAGGTGTGGGGCAAGATCGGCGAGCACCGCGCCGCGCTCGAATCCACCGGCGAACTGGAGGCCAAGCGCACCCGCCAGCGCATCGACTGGACGTGGGCGATGGTGCGCGACCAGCTGCTCGACCGTCTCGCCGAGGATCCCGGCGTGCAGAAGGTCGCGGGCGAGGTCGAGCGCGGTGTCCGCGACGGCACCCTGACCGCGACCCTCGCCGCGGAACGGATCCTTGCCGCGTTCGGGTACGGCTTCGGCGACACACCGAGTGGGGGCTGACCACCCCGCGGATTCGGCGGCAGACTGACGGTGATGTGTGCCTGTCGAGTGTCTTCTCGTGTCGGGTCCTCTCGCGTCGGGTCCGCCGCTCCGCCGCCGCGTTGCGGCCGGGCCGTGCGCCGGATCGTGGTCCTTGCGGTACTGGCCGTCGCGTGCGGCGGCGTGTGGTTCGGCGTGGCCGCGGCCGGCGCACCCGCTGCGGCCGGCGCACCCGCTGCGGCCGGCGCACCCGCTGCGGCCGGCGCGACCGCCGCGGTCGCGGGATCGGCCGTGCCCGACGAGGCGCAGGACGCGGACGGGTGGGGCGCCGGCGTGACGCGTGCCGGCACTGCTGGGTCCGATGCTGTGGGGCCCGATGCGGTCGGGTCCGGGTCGGCCGGCGACCGGACGGCAGCGGTCACGGTGGTCGCGCAGGGAGGCGACTCCGGACCGGAACTCGATCCGCAGACCGAGGCCGACCAGGAGAACGCGAAGAACAAGCTCGTCGTCGGTCTCGCGGCGGCCGCACTGCTGGGCATCATCGTGTGGGGGCGCATCATCCGCCGCAAACGCGCCAAGAAGGACGACTGAGCTCCGGTCCCACTTGGCGGGCGCACTGAGCTCGGCGCACTGCAGTCGGGCCGACTGAGCTCGAGCCGCGGAACTCGGGGCAGGCTGAGCGCCGGGACGGCCGAGTGCTGGGACGGCCGAGCGCTGGGACGGCCGAGCGCCGTGACGTTCGGGTGCTGGGCGTTCGGGTGCTGGGCGTTCGGATCCGGGGTCGTTCGCCCGGCGGTGGCGGTCGGGCGGTCGCCGCGGAGAGGTGGGCGAGGTGTCGCCGGACGGTACGTCTGTGCAGGTCGATGTGCGTTCGGCGACGACCAGTGGTCATCGGTCGCGCGGTGGCCGGTAGCGGACGAAATTCGCATCGCCGCTCGCCGCAATCTGCCTACCGTCGGTCTCCCCGCTACGACATCCGGGTCTCGCGCTCACCTGTTCGGTGCAACACTGGGAGCAGGATTCATGAGGTGACGTCCGCGCGCCGTGGACAGGGTTCGGCGTCGGCGGGCGTGCGCGGAGGTGTGCGGTGACCGTTCTCGACTCGCGACCCGAGGTGCCGGGCGACCCGGACGGCTCGTCGGACGCGGTGCTCACCGATTCCGGTGTGAGCATGGCGCCGGTGGCCGACCTCGGTGCGGGCAGAGGGCCGGACTGGCTGGACGACTGGCTCGCCGACCACGCGGGCGACGTGCTGGCCTGGCGTCGGCACATTCACACCAACCCGGAGCTGGCGCGGCGCGAGTACGGCACGACGGAACTGGTTGCGGGCCTGCTGGAATCAGCGGGCCTGACGCCGCGGGTCATGCCCTCCGGAACGGGCCTGATCTGCGACATCGGCGACGGTCCGACCTGCGTCGCGCTGCGGGCCGACCTCGACGCGCTGCCGCTGACCGAGGCGAGCGGGCTGCCGTTCGCCTCGACGGTCGACGGCGCGGCTCACGCGTGCGGCCACGACCTCCACACGACGATCGTGCTGGCCGCGGGTCTGGCGCTGGCGCGTGCCGCCGACCGGCTGCCGGGACGGGTGCGGCTGATCTTCCAACCGGCCGAGGAGGTCATGCCCGGCGGTGCCCTCGACGTCATCCGCGCAGGCCACCTCGACGGCGTCGACCGGATCTTCGGTCTGCACTGCGACCCGCGCGTGGAGGTCGGCAAGGTCGGAACCCGCGTCGGGGCGCTGACGTCCGCGGCCGACCTCGTCGAACTCCGGCTGACCTCGCCGGGCGGGCACACGTCCCGGCCCCACCTGACGGCCGATCTCGTCCACGCGCTGGGCACGGTGATCACGTCGTTGCCGTCGGTGCTGTCACGGCGCGTCGACCCGAGGTCGGGCACGGTGCTCGTGTGGGGCTCGGTGCACGCGGGTGAGGCCCCGAACGCCGTGCCCCAGGACGGGCTGCTGCGCGGCACGTTGCGCACCGCCGACGAGGACACGTGGAAGCAGCTCGAATCGCTCGTCGAGTCGTCGGTGGAGTCGATGCTGGCGCCGCTGGGCGTCGGCTACGAGCTGAACTATCAGCGCGGGGTGCCGCCCGTCTTGAGCGGGCAGGACAGCACGGAGCTGCTGCGCGGCGGTGTCGAGGCCGCGCTCGGTGCGGATGCCCTGGTCGGCACGGAACAGTCGTCCGGTGGTGAGGACTTCGGCTGGTACCTGCAGCACGTGCCGGGTGCGTTCGCGCGGCTGGGCGTGTGGCCGGGAGAGGGCCCGAAACGCGACCTGCACCAGCCGACCTTCGAGGCCGACGAACGCGCACTGCTCACCGGTACGCGAGTCCTGGTCAACACCGCCCTGGCGGCCTTCAACCCCTGACCCGCATGTTGCGGGTTCCGGGGACCGTGTTGCGGATTCGGGGGACCGTGTTGCGGGTTCCGGGGATCGTGTTGCGGCAACTGGGTTCGTGTCGTGGGCCGGACAGGCGTGTTCGGCAGGCATGAGTGGCCCAACGGTCCTCAAGTTGTCCACAACGAGATCGGTTATCCACAGATTTGCTCACAGTCTCCTGCGGTGCCTCCCAGCAGGTCACAGTGACTGCATGTTCACACCGAACTGGGACCGTCATGGTGCGGCGAAGCGAAGCGCTCTCTTGTCCGCGCTCGGGGAACAGACCGTTCGGTCGGCGCTGCGTCACGGGTTACTGAGCCAGCCGTGGCGCGGGGTGGTCGTCGATCCGACTCGTTCGCTGGACATCGTGACCCGGAGTGCCGCGGGGCTCCTCGCCGCCGGTCCGGGCGCGGTTGTCTCGCACGGCACGGCAGCGGTGCTGCACGGATGTAGTGCGGCCGAGAACGGCGAGTTACACGTGACCGTGCCCTATGGCAGCACGGCCCGCTCACGTGGCGGGTTGACCGTGCATCGAGACAGATTCGCCGAGGACGACGTCGAATTCCGGTATGGCCTACCGGTTCTCTCGCTTGCTCCGACGTTGGTGGAGCTGTTGTGCGTCGAGCGGAGATGGGTAGCGCTGGCCACTGTTGACCAGGCGTTGGCGGCCGTACCGGACGACGAAGCCGGCGCGTTGGTGCAGAGCATCCGGAGCAGACTCGACCTCCGGGACGACCGGCGCGGAGTGCCGGGTGGCCAGGCGCTGCTGCAACTGGCGACAGGGGCCGCCGAGTCTCCACAGGAAAGCAGATTGCGCCTGCTCGTGGTGGACGCCGGGTTCCCCGCGCCGATCCCACAGTTCCAGGTGTTCGACCTCCGCGGCCGGCTGTCCTACGTGTTCGACCTGGCGTGGCCGGACGTCAAGATCGCGTTGGAGTACGACGGGTACGAGGCGCACGAGGATCGCGGTGCCTACGACGCCGAACGTGACCGGCGGATGGCGGAGCGTGGGTGGCTCACCGTCAGAGTCCGGAAGGAACGGTTCGCGAACCCGGAACCCGTACTCAACGAACTGTGGCGAGCATTCGAGACGCGGGGCCGACCGCTCGCGCCGAGTGCAGCCGACCGGCGACGCACGCAATCGGCGCGGCGCTGAACTCGGCCGCCCAGACGCGAGGCAGCCGTGGGGCTAGGGAACGGTGTGGTCTGGTGCGCGGCGTGTTTGGCGGTCGGTCAGCTGCGCGCTGACGAGGCGACAGGAATCCGCAACATGGCCTCCGGGAACCGCAACACGGCCCCCCGAATCCGCAACACGGGCCCCCAGAACCGCAACACGCGCCGGGTGTCGCACGCGGGGTTTGGTTACGGGCCGATGCCCTTGCAGGGGCGGGTGCGCAGGTCGGCCACGTAGTCGGCGGGCGCGCCCGCGGCTTCGGCGGCGTCGGCCAGCACGCCGAGGTAGCGCGCCGACGGCAGGCCGCCCTCGTAGGCGTCCAGCACGTACAGCCACGCCAGCACCGAACCGTCCATGGTCTGAACCCGGAGGCGGATCTTGTTGTGCAGGCCGAGCTCGTTGCCCTCCCAGCGGTCGAGCTGACCCTCGTCGAGCGAGGTGACGTCGTAGAGCACCACGAACACCCGGGAGTCGGGGTCCTCCACGATCGTGGAGAGCGCACCTTCCCACAACAGGTCTTCGCCGCCGAACGTCAACCGCCAGCCTTCCAGCCAGCCGGTTCCCGCCATCGGCGAGTGCGGCGCTCGCTCGGCCATCTGGGAGGGTTCCATGTTGGACCCGTACGCGGCATAGAGAGGCACGGCGACAGCGTAACGGCCTCTCGGGAAGTCGGAACCCGGCCACGCCTAAAGTGGGACCGGACGGCGTGTGAGGAGGCACCAGACGTGACCAAGATCGTGATCATGGGCGGCGGACCTGCCGGGTACGAGGCCGCACTCGTGGCGGCTCAGCACGGCGCGGACGTGACCGTCGTCGAGCGGGACGGTCTCGGTGGCGCCTGCGTGCTGTACGACTGCGTGCCGTCGAAGACGTTCATCGCGTCGTCGGGCGCCAGGGCGAGCCTGCACGGCTTCCGTGAGCTGGGTGTCGACGTCGACCTCGAGGACTCCCGCGTGGACCTGTCCACCGTGCACGGCCGGGTCCGCGGACTGGCGCTCGCCCAGTCGGCCGACATCCGCGCCCGGGTGCAACGGGAGGGTGTGCGGGTGATCACCGGCGCCGCGCGGTTCTGCGACGACGAGCCGGGCCTGGCCACGCACAAGATCGCCGTGGCGGGCAAGGACGGCGACGAGGTGCTGGACGCCGACGTCGTGCTGATCGCCACCGGTGCCACCCCGCGTGTGCTGCCCGGAGCCGTTCCGGACGGCGAGCGCATCCTCGACTGGCGTCAGCTCTACGACCTGCCCGAACTGCCGGAGCACCTCGCGGTCGTCGGGTCCGGTGTGACGGGTGCCGAGTTCGCGTCGGCCTACACCGAGATGGGCGTGAAGGTGACGGTCGTGTCCAGCCGTGACCGCGTGCTGCCGCACGAGGACGCCGACGCCGCTGCCGTGCTGGAGGAGGGCTTCTCCCGGCGCGGCACGTCCGTGGTCAAGCATGCGCGGGCCGACCGGGTGGAGCGTACCGAGAAGGGCGTGACGATCCATCTGGCCGACGGGCGCACCATCGAGGCGAGTCACGCGCTGATGACGGTCGGTTCGGTGCCGAACACCGCCGACATCGGCCTCGACCGGGTGGGCGTCGAGACGGCGCAGAACGGGTCGATCCCCGTCGACCGGGTGTCCCGAACCAGCGCGCCCGGCGTGTACGCCGCGGGTGACTGCACCGGGCTGCTGCCGTTGGCGTCCGTGGCGAGCATGCAGGGGCGCATCGCGATGTGGCACGCGCTCGGCGAGGGTGTCGCGCCGATCCGCCTGCGCACGGTCGCCGCGAACGTGTTCACCCACCCGGAGATCGCGACGGTCGGCATCGGCCAGCAGGCGATCGACTCCGGCGAGGTGCCCGCGCGCACGATCATGCTGCCGCTGTCGACCAACCCGCGCGCCAAGATGGAAGGCGTCCGGCACGGCTTCGTGAAGCTGTTCTGCCGCCCGGCCACGGGCGTGGTCGTCGGCGGTGTGGTCGTGGCGCCGACGGCGAGCGAGTTGATCCTGCCGATCGCGCTGGCCGTGCAGAACCAGCTCACGGTGGAGAACCTGGCGCTGACGTTCTCGGTCTACCCGTCGCTGTCCGGGTCGATCACCGAGGCGGGCCGGCAGCTGATGCAGCACGACGACCTGGACTGACGCTGATCGACGGCGCTTGCCCACCGGGTGCGCCGTGTCACACTGGACGCCAGGAGAGGAAAGGGGCGTCCGTGACCTTCCGCGACACCGCCTGGCCCGAGGGCGCGCCCTGCTGGGTCGACATGATGGCCGACGACGTCGACGAGGCCACCCGCTTCTACGGCGACCTGCTGGGCTGGGAGTTCGTCGACACCGGCGAGGACTACGGGCACTACTCGATCGCGATGGTCGACGGCCGCGCCACGGCGGCGATCGGCCCGAAGCCGCCGGGTGTGCAGGCGCCCTCGGCGTGGAGCACCTACCTCGCGGTCGACGATGCGGATGCGGCAGCGCAGCGGATCACTACGGCGGGCGGAAAGCTCATCCTGCCGCCGGGGGACGTCGGCGAGGCGGCGCGGATGGCCGTCGCGGTCGACCCCGCCGGCGCGGTGTTCGGTATCTGGCAGGCGGGTCGCACCACGGGGGTGCAGATCGCGAACGTGCCCGGCGCGCTCACCTGGAACGAGTGCGTCGTCCGCGACTATCCGGCCGCGAAGCGGTTCTACGCCGAGGTGTTCGGTTACGGCTTCGACGAGCCGTCCCACGGCGACTTCCAGTACGCCACGATCCGGGTCGACGCCGGTGACGGTGCCGAGGCGGCCGAGGTCGGCGGTATCGGCACGCTGCCGGACGCAGGGGTGGCGGAGATCCCGCCACATTGGACGACGTACTTCGCGGTCACCGAGGTGGACGCGGTCGTGACGCGACTCGTCGACCTCGGCGGCACCGTGCACGGCGGACCGGTCGACTCACCGCGCGGCAGGCTCGCGGCGGTCGCCGACCCGGGCGGCGCCTACTTCCGGGTGATCGAAAGCTGACGCCGCCGGGCCGGTACTGCTCACTCCACCCAGTCGAAGGTCTTCGTGACCGCCTTCTTCCAGTTGCGGTACTCGCGCTCGCGGCGCACCTCGTCCATGGCCGGATCCCACTCCTTGTCCTTGGCCCAGTTCGACCGGATGTCCTCTTCGGACTGCCAGAATCCGACGGCCAGTCCGGCGGCGTAGGCGGCGCCGAGGGCGGTGGTCTCGTTGACCTTCGGCCGGATCACGGAGACGCCGAGAATGTCGGCCTGGAACTGCATCAGCAGGTCGTTGACCACCATGCCGCCGTCGACCTTGAGCGTGCGCAGCGGCACTCCGGAGTCGGCGTTCATGGCGTCGATGACCTCGCGCGTCTGGAACGCCGTCGCCTCGAGTACCGCCCGTGCGAGGTGACCCTTGTTGACGTAGCGGGTCAGGCCGACGATCGCGCCGCGGGCGTCCGAGCGCCAGTACGGTGCGAACAGCCCCGAGAACGCGGGCACGAAGTAGGCACCGCCGTTGTCGTCGACGGTGCGCGCGTGGCCCTCGATCTCGGCGGCCGAGCCGATCATGCCGAGGTTGTCGCGGAGCCACTGCACCAGGGAGCCGGTGACGGCGATCGACCCTTCGAGCGCGTACACGGTGGCCTTCTCACCGATCTTGTAGCAGACCGTCGTGAGCAGGCCGTTCTCGGACAGCACCTTGTCGGTGCCCGTGTTGAGCAGCACGAAGTTGCCGGTGCCGTAGGTGTTCTTCGCCTCGCCGGGCGACAGGCAGGCCTGGCCGAACGTCGCGGCCTGCTGGTCGCCGAGGATGCCGGCGATCGGCACGCCGCCGAGCGCGCCGCGTTCGCGCACCGTGCCGTACACCTCGGACGAGGAGCGGATCTCGGGGAGCATCGACAACGGAATTCCCATGTCGGCGGCGATGCCCTCGTCCCACGACAGCGTGGACAGGTCCATCAGCATGGTGCGCGAGGCGTTGGTGGGGTCGGTGACGTGGATACCGCCGTCGACACCGCCGGTCATGTTCCACAGCACCCACGTGTCCATGTTGCCGAACAGCAGGTCACCGGCCTCGGCGCGCGCTCGCACACCTTCGACGTTGTCCAGGATCCACTTGATCTTCGGGCCGGAGAAGTACGTCGCGAGCGGCAGGCCGGTCTTCTCGCGGTACCGCTCCTGGCCCCCTCCCAACTCGCCGAGCTCGGTGATGACCCGGTCGGTGCGGGTGTCCTGCCAGACGATCGCGTTGTAGACGGGCTTGCCCGTGTGGCGGTCCCACACGACCGTGGTCTCGCGCTGGTTGGTGATGCCGACGCTCACCACGTCGGAGGCCGTGATGTCGGCGTTGGCGAGCGCACCCGCGGCCGTTGCGCGGGTGTTGGCCCAGATCTGTTCCGGGTCGTGTTCGACCCAGCCCGCCTGCGGGAAGATCTGCTCGTGCTCGCGTTGATCGACGGCCACGACGTTGCCGCCGTGGTCGAAGATCATCGTGCGGGTCGACGTCGTGCCCTGGTCGATGGCGGCGACAAAACGAGACACAGTTGCTCCAAACTCAGCTCAGGCCGCTGGTTGCGAGGTACAGGAGGCCGGCGAGACCGCCACCGACGAGCGGGCCGATGATCGGGACCCAGGAATACCCCCACTGCGGGTTACCCTTGCCGCGAATCGGCAGCACGAAGGCGTACGCGATACGAGGTCCGAGGTCACGTGCCGGGTTGATCGCGTAGCCCGTCGGGCCACCGAGCGAGGTACCGATCACCAACACGACGAACGACACGCCCGCGTAGCCGAGTGCGGCGTTGCCGAACACCGGCCCGCCCCCGGAGTCCAGGGACGCCGCAGGCGTGAACAGGATCCATGCCAGCAGCACGAAGGTGCCGATGACCTCGGTGACGGTGTTCCACAGTTTGTTCTCGATCGGCGGAACGGTGGAGAAGATACCGAGTGTCCCCTCCGGTTCCGGGTGGTCGTCGAACTGCAGCTTGTAAGCCAGCCACGTCAACACCGCACCGAGCACACCGCCGACGAGCTGGCCTGCCCAGTAGATGGGCACGTCCGCCCAGGACAGATCGCCGGCCACGGCGAGTCCGAACGTCACCGCCGGGTTGATGTGGCCGCCCGACGGGTCGGCGATGCTCGCGCCGACGAAGACCGCGAAGGCCCAGCCGATGGTGATGAACAGGAATCCACTGCCGCTCCCGAGGGTCTTGCGCAGCGCGTGGTTCGCGACGACGGCGGTACCCAGGAGCACGAGCATCGACGTGCCCAGCATCTCCCAGACGAAAACTGCTCCGGCGTTCATAGGCCCTCAGCCCTCCACCTTGGACGTCACGGTCGGGGCGGATCCGCCCACAGCCGCACCTGACATGTCCGCGCAGGGCGACGACCCCAGAGGTGGCGCCACTGCCGGTTCACGTTGGATGAAAACGCTACTCGCATGTGAGTGATCGCTCAAAGCGACGTTCGGCCTAGAAGCGGCACGCGGACGTGCGAGTGACGGCGAACGTGCCATGCTGGAACCGTCCCGGTGATCGGGCGCGACGTCGGCGAGGAGGAGTTACGTGACAGCGCAGCGTGGACGCGAGGCGAGGACGTCGGCGAGGGCCGCGGCGACGGCACAGCTGGGCCCGGAGACGCGCGCCGAGTCGTGGCAGCGGCTCGGGAAGGAGACCTTCGACCTCGTCGTGATCGGCGGTGGCATCGTGGGTGCCGGAACGGCGCTGGACGCGGCGACACGTGGCCTGCGCGTGGCGCTCATCGAGGCGCGCGACCTGGCCTCGGGCACGTCGAGCCGGTCGAGCAAGCTGTTCCACGGCGGGCTGCGCTATCTCGAACAGCTCGAGTTCGGTCTCGTCAGGGAAGCGCTGCGCGAACGCGAGCTCATGCTCAACCGGATCGCGCCGCACCTGGTCAAGCCGGTGAGCTTTCTGTACCCGCTGACGCACCGGGGGTGGGAGCGTCCCTACACCGCCGCCGGCCTGCTGCTCTACGACACGATGGGCGGCGCCCGCTCCGTACCCGGGCAGAAGCACCTCACGCGCGCGGGTGCGCTGCGCATGGTGCCCGCGTTGAAGCGGGATGCCCTGATCGGCGGCATCCGCTACTACGACGCGCAGGCCGACGACGCGCGCCACACCATGACCGTGGCCCGCACGGCCGCGCACTACGGCGCCGTGGTGCGCAACTCCACCCAGGTCGTCGGTTTCCTCCGCGAGGCCGACCGGGTGTCCGGAGTGCGCGTCCGCGACGTCGAGAGTGGACAGGAGACCGACGTCCAGGCGCACGCGGTGATCAACGCCACCGGTGTGTGGACCGACGAGCTGCAGCGGCTTTCCGGCAGCCGTGGGCGGTTCCGGGTGCGTTCGAGCAAGGGTGTCCACATCGTCGTGCCGCGGGACCGCATCGTCGCCGAGAGCGGCATGATCCTGCGGACGGAGAAGTCGGTCCTGTTCGTGATCCCGTGGCGCAACCACTGGATCGTCGGCACCACCGACACCGACTGGAACCTCGACCTGGCGCACCCTTCGGCGACGCGCAGCGACATCGACTACATCCTCGAGCACGTCAACAAGGTGCTGGCGACGCCGTTGACGCACGACGACATCGAAGGCGTGTACGCCGGGCTGCGGCCGTTGCTGGCCGGCGAGAGCGAGGAGACGTCGAAACTCTCCCGCGAGCACGCCGTCGCGCGCGTGGCGCCCGGCCTGGTGGCGATCGCGGGCGGCAAGTACACGACGTACCGCGTGATGGCGGCCGACGCGGTCGACGCCGCGGCCGTCGACGTGCCCGAGCGAGTGCAGGAGTCGATCACCGACAAGGTGCCGCTCGTGGGCGCCGACGGCTACCACGCGCTGGTCAACCAGGCCGACCACCTGGCGTCCGACCACGGGCTGCACCCGTACCGGGTGCGGCACCTGCTCGACCGGTACGGCTCGCTCATCGGCGACGTGCTCGCACTGGCGGAGGGCAGGCCGGACCTGCTCAAGCCGATCGAGGCGGCGCCGGACTACCTGCGCGTCGAGGTCGTCTACGCCGCCACCGACGAGGGTGCGCTGCACCTCGAGGACGTGCTGGCCCGGCGGACGCGCATCTCCATCGAGTACCCGCACCGGGGTGTCGACTGCGCCGAGCAGGTCGCCGACCTCGTCGGCGACGTGCTGGGCTGGACCCCGGAACAGCGGCAGCGTGAGGTCGAGGTGTACCGCGCCCGCGTGGAGGCCGAGCGCGACTCGCAGGCCCAGCCCGACGACGAGGCCGCCGACGCGAAGCGGGTCGCCGCACCGGAAGTGCGGGATCGTCTCACCGAACCGGTCAGCTGACACCCCGCGGCGCGTGTTCTGCACTCGGGTGGCCGTGTTCTGCACTCGGGTGGTTGCCGCCTGCGTCCGCCCGTCGCCCGTCCCTCACCGGCGCGCGGCTGTGCCCATGCGCCGGTGAGGGTGGCGGAAAAGCCGTGGAGCCGTGTCCGGCATGTCGCTAGGCTCGGGCGGATGATCGTCGACCGCACGCGGGTGTTGCGTACGCCCCGACTGGTGCTGCGCACGTTCGAGCAGGAAGATCTCGACGCGCTCCACGCGATCCGTTCGCGCGAGGACGTGAACCGGTATCTCTACGACCACCCGCTGTCCCGGGACGAGACGGCGGTGAAGCTGGCCACCCGGATCGAGCGGTACTCGACGCTGGCCGAGCCCGGTGACGCGCTGCTGCTGGCCGTGGCCCTGCGGCGCCCGGACGGTGAGGCGGGCGAGGTGATCGGTGACGTCAACCTGCACTGGCAGCACGGCGATCATCGGCAGGCCGAGGTCGGCTACGTGCTCCACCCCGATCACGCCGGGAGGGGGTTCGCCACCGAGGCCACCCGGCCGCTGGTGGACCTCGCCTTCGCCGAACTCGGTGTGCATCGGGTGTGCGGGCGGCTCGACGGCCGCAACGCGGCGTCCGCACGTGTACTGGAGAAGCTCGGCATGCGCCGCGAAGCGCAGCTGCGCGAGAACGAGTACGTCAAGGGCGAATGGACCGACGAGGTCGTCTACGCCGTGCTGGCACGGGAATGGGACGGAGCTGCCTCGTCCTGATCGCCGGTCCACATGCGACCTCGCCCACATAGATCATCCACTGTGGATTGTGCGGCCGGAGATTGTTGAGCCGGGCCCTGCGGTATAGGAACCGCAGGGGCTGAGAGCCTGAACCGGCCGTGGGGAGTCAGCGGCGGTTGACGACCATCCCGGCCAAGAGGGCAGCCGCAGCGGGGATCAGGAACACGAAGAACCCGGCGCGGGTGACGAAGAACAGTGCGATGGCCAGGACCGCTGCCGCCGGGACGGCCAGCGAGGCCAGTCGCTGCCGCCACGGCTGCACCGGTTCCACCGCGGGCGGGTTCGTCCGCGAGACCCCGCTGTCCTGTCGCGGGCGCTGTTCGAGGACGCTCGGCCGCGGTTCGGGCAGGTCGGCGAACAACGGTTTCAGATCCTTGCGGAACTTCGCTCCGCTGACTCCCACCGAGCGCTCGTCGAACTCGGACAGCTCGAGCCTGCCGGTGCGCACGTGCTCCGACAGCGCATCGAGGGCTTCCTGCCGCTCAGCGTCGCTGAGCCGCAACTCGGATCGATCAGCGGCCACACCTCGATCGTAGGCGTGCCGGCCGCCGCGGGACCACGGAACCTGCGAAACCGTTGCCCGGTGTTCGCCCCGAGCGCCGCCCCCAGGGGCACTTTGGTTGCGTTCAATGCAACCAAGGTGCCCCTGGGGGCTCCGAGGTCAGTCCTTGAGTTCGAGGAGGACGGCGCCCTGGTTGACGGTGGTGCCGGTCTCGGCGGCCAGGCCTGTCACCGTGCCGGACTTGTGCGCGGTCACCGGGTTCTCCATCTTCATGGCCTCGAGGACCACGATCTGCTCGCCCGCCTCGACGTACTGGCCGTCCTCGACGGCGACCTTGATGACCGTGCCCTGCATCGGGGCGGTCACGGCGTCGCCGCTGACCGCGGTCTTGCCGCCGCCCGTGCGCTTGCGCGGCTTCGACTTCGTCGCCGCGCCGCCACCACCGCCGCCCGCCGAGGCGAGGCCCGCGGGCAACGACACCTCGAGCCGTCGCCCGCCGACCTCGACGACGACGTTCTGCCTCGGCTCGTCGTCGGAGTCCTCGGCCTCGCCGCCTGCGTACGGCTCGATCGTGTTGTCGAACTCGGTCTCGATCCACCGGGTGTGCACCGAGAAGTCCTTGCCGTCGCCGACGAACGCCGGGTCCCGCAGGATCGTGCGGTGGAACGGCAGCACGGTGGCGATGCCCTCGGCGACCATCTCGTCGAGGGCGCGGCGCGACCGTTCGATGGCCTGGTCGCGGTCGGCGCCGGTGACGATGACCTTCGCCAGCATCGAGTCGAACTGGCCGCCGATGACGGTGCCGGTCTCCATGCCGGCGTCGACGCGCACGCCGGGGCCGGAGGGGAAGTCGAGGCGGGTCACCGTGCCGGGGGCAGGCAGGAAGCCCCGGCCCGCGTCCTCGCCGTTGATGCGGAACTCGATGGAGTGGCCGCGCGGCGCCGGGTCCTCGGTCAGCTGCAGCTCGTGGCCCTCGGCGATGCGGAACTGCTCGCGCACCAGGTCGAGGCCCGTGGTCTCCTCCGACACCGGGTGTTCGACCTGCAGCCGGGTGTTCACCTCGAGGAACGAGATCGTGCCGTCGACGCCCACGAGGTACTCGACAGTGCCCGCGCCGTGGTATCCGGCCTCGGAGCAGATCGCCTTGGCGGAGGCGTGGATGGTCTCGCGCTGCTCGTCGGTCAGGAACGGCGCGGGCGCCTCCTCGACGAGCTTCTGGTGACGGCGCTGCAGCGAGCAGTCGCGGGTGCCGACGACGATGACGCCTCCGTGCTGGTCGGCAAGCACCTGCGCCTCGACGTGCCGGGGCTTGTCGAGGTAGCGCTCGACGAAGCATTCGCCGCGGCCGAACGCGGCGACGGCCTCGCGGGTGGCGGATTCGAACAGCTCCGGGATCTCGTCGATCGTGCGGGCGACCTTGAGGCCGCGGCCGCCACCGCCGAAGGCGGCCTTGATGGCCACGGGCAGGCCGTGCTCCTCGGCGAACGCGACGATCTCGTCCGCGCTGCCCGCGGGGTCCTTGGTGCCGGGCACGAGGGGCGCGCCGGCCTTCAGCGCGATGTGCCGCGCGGTGACCTTGTCGCCGAGGTCGCGGATCGCCTGCGGCGACGGGCCGATCCACGTCAGACCCGCATCGATGACCGCCTGCGCGAAGTCCGCGTTCTCGGAGAGAAAGCCGTAGCCGGGGTGCACCGAGTCCGCCCCGGACCGCTTGGCCGCGTCGAGCAGCTTGTCGAACACCAGGTAGCTGTCCGCCGCCGTGTCCCCGCCCAGGGCGAACGCCTCGTCGGCGAGCCGGACGTGCGGAGCGTCCCTGTCCGGGTCGGCGTAGACGGCCACGCTGGCGACACCCGCGTCCTTCGCGGCACGGATCACGCGCACGGCGATCTCGCCACGGTTCGCGATGAGCACCTTCGTCACCGCGCCTGCCACGACCTTGCTGCCTCGCTCCGGCACGCCTACCTCCATGTCAAGCCGTTCTCGGTCGGAGTCTACGGACCGGCGGGCGGCCGTCGGTGAGACCCGAGTCACGGCCGGGTGACGTGGCGGGCGTGGTCACGCCGGGTGGCGCAGGTCCTCGGGGATCTCGGCGTCGACGAGGATCACGTCGTAGGGCTGGGACTCGTGCAGGGCCGGCAGGTCGGAGGTCTGCACGAGCATCCACGGCTGGTGCTCGCCGCAACACTCGACGAGCCGGTCGACGGCGGTGTAGGCCAGGAGCGCGAGGCGGCCGTCGGGGGTGCGGCGGAGTTCGACGTCGGTCTGCAGGGTGTGCCTGCCGTCGTGCGGGCCGGTTGGCAGGTACACCACGGGCGGCAGCTGGGGATTCGTCACCGACGTCACGGTAGTCGTGCGCGGTCCGTGATCCGGGTTGTCCCACGTCCGCGCGATGTGCCACGGATGAGCCGTCACGGGTCGTGGGGAGCTTTAGGCTCGGCGTGTGCGGAGTGAGTCGTCGGAACCGGAGGGGGCGGAGCGGCCGGAAGGGGCCGAGCCTGCCTCACGCAGGCCGCCGAGGCCGGTGTTGCTGACGGTGGCGCTCGCGGCCGTGGTGGTCGTGGCGTCGCTGGTGGCGGCCGTGCTGTTGCGCCAGGGCGACGACGACGAGGTGGCCGACGGGCTCTCGATGCCCACGCCGACGGCCGCCGACGGCTGCGCCGGTGGTCCGTGCCGCGTCGTGGCGTCGGCGTCGGTCAACGGCATGACGGTCGAGCTGCTGGCGGCCGAGCGTGGGTCGGCGGGCAGGCTGCGCGCGGGTGGGCCCGCGTCGTCGAGCGTGGCCGAGGTGGCGATCGGGACGATGGGGGTTCCGCTCAATCAGGACTCGCTGCGCTGCGAGGAGAGCGCGACGCCGGTGTGTCTCGTGCGCGGTCCGCACGACGGCGGCATGGTCGGTGAGCTCCACGTGTGGCGGGGCGACAGCTGGCGCTCGGATCAGCGGCCGTACTTCTCCGACGCGGGCAGTGTGACGCTCGACGACGTGGACGGTGACGACGTGCCCGAGGTGGTGGTCGTGAGTCACGACTGCAGTGACGTCGACAGTGTCGCGGCCTGCCGGGAGGCGCCGGTGCTGGCCGAGGTGTTCGATCTGGCCGGCGGAACGGTCGGCTGCACGGGTACCTACGGTTCGCCGGGGTCGATGCGGGGCTGGCCCGAGGTCGACGTCGAATCGTACGAGCTCATGGCGTGCTCGTAACAGAACGTCACGAATCCACTGGTCCGAACCGGTCATGGGGCTGTGAACCGGATCTCACGGAAGCATCTTTCATCTTAGCCTTACCTAACGTACGGTTCAGATTCGTTAGGTAAGGCTAACCATGATGTCGCTCATCGGGTCACCGAGCCGGCATCGAGGTTCGGCTCCGTCGCCGGGATCGCCGGCGAGGGCGAGCCGGCGGGAAACGAGGAGCGAACGCCGTGTCTCTCGAGGGAGTTGTCTGAGTGTCCTCACCGGTCCTGGCGCGGCCCCGGCCCCAGTACGACGCCGCCGACCTGCTGACGGCGTATCTGCCCGGCTCGTTCTACTACTCGTCGCGGCGGGGGACGCTGCTCGCCGACGGGGTACACGCGGTGGTGCCGGCCGAACCGGGTACGTCCAGGGCGCAGGCCGCGGCACGCGCCCTCGCCGACGCCCGCGCCGCGGGCCTGGCCGATCCGATCGTCGCCGGTGCCGTCGGATTCCGGCCCGACGACGCGGCGAGCCTGGTCGTGCCCGCTCTCGTCCGCCGAGCGCCCGCACCCGACGGGACGGCCACCGCCTCGGCGGCGTCGGTTCCGGTTCCCGCGGCCTGGACCGTCACACCCCAGCCCGATCCCGTCGACTACGCCGAGGCCGTCCGCAAGGCGCTGCTGCACATCGAGACCGGCGACATCGACAAGGTGGTCCTCGCCAGGGCCCTCGACGTCACCGCGGACGCACCGGTGTCCGTACCACCGCTGCTGGCGCGCCTCACCCGCGCCGACCCGGCCGCGCACGTCTTCGCCGTCGACGTCACGGCACCCGGCGACCCGGCCGCCCGCACCCTGTTCGGCGCCAGCCCCGAACTGCTGATCTCCCGGCGCGGCCGCACTGTCACGGTCAACCCCCTGGCGGGATCCCGGCCGCGCAGCGCCGACGACGCGGAGAACCGCAGGCGGATCGACGATCTGCGCACCGCCGCCAAGGACCACGCGGAGCACGCGCTCGTCATCCGGCAGGTCGCCGACGTGCTGCGGCCGTTCTGCTCCGACCTCGACGTTCCCGCGCCCGAGGTCGTCGGCACACCGACGATGTGGCACCTGTCGACCCGCATCACCGGCACGCTCGACGACCCCGACGATCCCGGATCCTCGTCGTTGGCCCTCGCAGAGGCACTGCACCCGACCCCGGCCGTGTGCGGCGTGCCGACGACGACCGCCCGCGACGTCATCGCCGACCTCGAACCCGCGAGCCGCGGCTACTACGCCGGGCTCGTCGGCTGGTCCGGCGCCGACGGCGACGGCGAATGGGTCGTGACGATCCGCTGCGCCGAGGCCTCGGGACGGTCCGTGCGCGTGCACGCGGGCGCAGGCATCGTCGCCGGGTCCGACCCCGAGGCGGAACTGGCGGAGACCCGGGCGAAGTTCCGCACGCTGCTGGGAGCGCTGGGGGTGGCCGAGTGAACGCCGACCCCGCCGTGAACCCCGACCCCGCCGTGGACTCCGTTGTGGACCCGGGGCCCGGCCACACGCCCTGGCCCGTGGCCGACGCGGCGCGGTACCGGGCGCTGGGTCACTGGCGCGGGCAGACGTTCGGCACGTGGCTGAGCGGGCTGGCCGCGGCGTACGCCGAGCGCACCGCGGTCGTCGGGGTCAGCGCGGCGACGGGCGAGCAGGTGCGCTGGAACTACGCCGAACTCGACGAGCAGGCGCACCGGCTCGCCGCCGGGTTCGCCGACCGGGGCATCGAGGCGGGCGAGCGCGTGCTGGTGCAGCTGCCGAACGTCGCCGAGTACGTACCGGTGATCTTCGGACTGTGGCGGGCGGGCGCGCTGCCGGTGTTCGCACTGCCCGCGCACCGGCATTCGGAACTGGTGCACTTCGCCGCGCACTCCGAGGCCGCGGCCATTGTCACGGTCGGCAGCCACGATCGCCACGACTACGCGGCAGCGGCGCACGCGGTGGCCGGCGAGGTGCCGTCGGTGCGCCGGGTGTTCGTCGTCGGGAGCGACGAGTTCGCCGAGCTGGCCGCGGCCGAGCCGCGGGAGCTGCCGGATCCGGACCCGGAGGGTCTCGCGTTCCTCCAGTTGTCGGGCGGCAGCACGGGGATGTCCAAACTCATCCCGCGCACGCACGATGACTACCTCTACAGCGTCCGCGAGAGCGCCCGGATCTGCCGGCTGCGCCCCGACAGCGTGTATCTCGTGGTGCTGCCCGTCGCGCACAACTATCCGATGAGCTCGCCGGGCATCCTCGGTGCGCTGCACGCCGGGGCGGCCGTGGTGCTCTCACCGCGGCCGGACGCGGACACCGCCTTCGCGCTGATCGAAGCCGAGGGCGTGACGATGTGCGGGGTCGTGCCGCCGCTGGCTGCCGCGTGGGTCCAGGCCGCAGGACGCACTCGGCGGGACCTGTCCACATTGGAGGTGCTGCTCGTCGGCGGTGCCAAGTGCGGGAGGGAACTCGCCGAACGCATCGAACCCGCGCTGGGATGCAGGCTGCAGCAGGTGTTCGGCATGGCCGAGGGGCTCGTGTTCTACACGCGACTCGACGACCCGGACGAGCTCGTGCTGTCCACCCAGGGCAGGCCGATCTCGCTCGACGACGAGATCCGCGTGGTGAACCCCGACGACCCTGATGCGGGATCCGGCGACGTCGTCGAACCCGGGCAGGCGGGTGCGCTGCTCACCCGCGGCCCGTACACGATCCGCGGCTACTACCGCGCAGCCGACCACAACGCGACGGCGTTCACGGCCGACGGTTTCTACCGGACCGGAGACCTGGTGCGGCTCCGTCCATCCGGTCACGTCGAGGTCGTCGGCCGGGTGAAGGAGCAGATCAACCGCGGCGGCGAGAAGGTCGCCCCCGAGGAGGTGGAGAACCACCTCATGGCCCATCCCGACGTCCTCGACGCCGCACTCGTCGGCGTGGCCGACGACTTCCTCGGTGAACGGACCTGCGCCTACGTGGTGCCGGTCGACGGGACCGAGCCGGGGGAGGCCGAGCTACGGCGTTTCGTGCGGGAACGCGGCGTCGCGGCGTTCAAGGTCCCGGATCGGGTCGTGCTCACCGCCGAGTTCCCCACGACCGGCGTCGGCAAGACGAGCAAGAGGGAGCTGCGGGCCGTGCTCGCGGCTCAGGCGAAGAACGGGTGATGTCGTTGTCCCTGCCGAAGATCGAACCCTACGCGCTGCCCGCGGCCGGCGAGCTGCCGGTGTCGCGTGTGGACTGGAGCGTCGATGCGAACCGGGCCGCTCTGCTCGTGCACGACATGCAGCGGTACTTCATGCGCCCGTTCGCCGGTGCGCCGATCCCGGAGATGACGGCCAACATCGCCGCGTTGGCCGCCACGTGCCGGGAGCGGGGCGTGCCGGTGTTCTACACCGCCCAGCCCGCGACCCCGCCGCCCGGCGAGCGCGGGCTGCAGACCGACTTCTGGGGCCAGGGCATGCGTGCCCACGTCGACGACGACCCGCACGTGGCCGACATCGTCGACGAGCTGACCCCGGCCACCGACGACACGGTGCTGACGAAGTGGCGTTACAGCGCGTTCCAGCGCAGCGACTTCGCCGAACGCCTCGCCGCCGCGGGCCGCGACCAGCTGATGATCACCGGCGTGTACGCCCATATCGGCTGTCAGGCCACCGCACAGGAGGCGTTCATGCGCGATGTCCGGCCGTTCCTCGTCGCCGACGCGGTGGCCGACTTCTCGCGGGACCGCCACGACCAGGCGTGCGCGTACGTGGCGGGCTGCTGCGGAGCCGTCGTCGACACGGCGACCACGGCCGCCGCGCTCACCGCGCCCGTGACCGCCGCCGCGCGGTGACCCGCCGGACGCCGCGTCACAGCACCACTCTCCGATACACCGCCACCACGATAGAGGACAGAGCATGGCAGATCCCACGCAGCAGGCCGGCCTCACGGCCGCATCCGTACGCGCCGACGTCGCCGACCTGCTCGGCCGTGACGCCGGCGACATCGGCGCCGACGAGAACCTCCTCGACGCCGGCCTCGACTCGATCCGCATCATGAGCCTCATCGAGCGCTGGCGTGCGGCGGGTGCGGACACGGTCGAGTTCCCCGACCTGGCCGAACGGCCCGAACTCGGCCGCTGGATCTCCCTGCTGACGCAGGAGAACGCATGACCGACGATCGTGCCGCCCAGGTCATGTGGTTCGACCGGGTTGGGCCCCCGTTGCGGCATGCTTTTTCGCCGCAAGCGGGGAGGGTGTCCCGCAGAACACAGGAGAACGCATGAGCCGCGTCGATCACCGCCACCGTCATCTCGACCGGATCGCCGAGGTGCGGGCCGGCGAGGGTGCCGAGAAGGTGGGCTATCCGATCGGTATCCGCACCGTCGAGGTCGTCCGCACCGCGATGGTGGGGTCCGGGCTGATCCGCCTCACGCTCGGCGGTCCCGGCGTCGACGGTTTCGAGGCCCATGTGCCCGATGAGCACGTCAAACTCGTCTTCGCCGACCCGGACGGCACGCTCCGGCTGCCGGAGCCGAACGGCACCATGCTGTCGTGGCCGCGCCCCTCGCCGACGTCGCGCGAGTACACGGTCCGCCGGTTCGACCCCGCGGCACGGGAACTCGACATCGACGTCGCGGTGCACGACGGCGGTCTCGCCGCGGAGTGGGCGCGCACGGTCGAGCCGGGCGAGCCCGTCCACGTGGCGGGCCCGCCCGGTGGGCTCGTCGTGCCCGACAGTTACGACAAGTACCTGCTCGGGGGTGACATCACCGCGTTGCCCGCGATCGCCAGGTGGCTCGAGGAGATGCCGCCGACGGCCGAGGGCTGGGCGGTGGTCGAGGTGGCCGACGCCGGTGAGGAGATTCCGCTCGACGCCCCCGACGGCGTCGCGGTCCACTGGCTCCACCGCGGCGCTGCGCGCCCGGGAACGGCGGATCTGCTCGAACCCGCGATCCGGTCCCTTCCCGTCCCCGGTCCGTCCGATGGGGACAGTCTCTACGTGTGGCTGGCCGGTGAGGCGGGCACGCTCAAGCCGCTCCGCAGGTGGGTCCGCGACGAACTCCGCCTCGCCCGCCGCGACTACGACATCACCGGCTACTGGAAGCTCGGCGTGGCCGACTACGACGACGACCACGAGTGAGCCCGAGGACCGACAACTGAATTCCCGACCCCACCCATCGAGTTGTTCAAGGACGAAAACGATGTCTCTGTTCAGATCCCGTCTCACCAAGGGAGTGGTCGCCGCGGCCGCCCTCGCCCTGACCGCCGGCATCTCCGGTTGCGGAGCAGCCGGTGGTGAGCAGTCCGAGGGACCCACTCGGCAGTTCGAGGCCGACAACGGCACCGTGGAGATTCCGCAGGACCCGAAGCGGGTCGTCGCGACCGGGTACGCGGTGCCCACGCTCATCGAGGCGGACGCCCCGCTCGTCGGTATCTCCTCGTGGGAGCGCGGCGAGCCGTTGATGTCCGACGAGGACCTCAAGTCCTATGAGGATCTGCCGCGGGTCGCCGGTGAGACGGCCGCGGAGACGAACTACGACGCGATCGCCGAGCAGGACCCGGACCTCATCGTCATCGGCGTCCCGAAACCCATCTTCGGCGAGATCGACGCCGAGCGTCTCGAATCGATCGCACCCGTCGTGGCCGTCGGCCCCGATGTGCCGTCGGCGTGGCGGGAGGTCTCCCGCAAGCAGGCCGACGCGGCCGGCGCGCTCGAGAAGTTCGACGAGGTCAAGAACGCGTACGAGAGCAAGGCCGACGAGCTGAAGCAGAAGTACGCCGATGTCCTGCCCGATCTCGAGTTGGCGCACGTCGGCAACTACGGCGAGGTCGAGAACGGCAACTTCCAGCGGGAGTTCGACGGTTCGTGGGGCACGAACATCGCCAACGACATCGGCGCGACGTACTACGGCGAGGTCGCGGAGAAGGGCAAGGGTTCCCGCGCGGTCAGCGAGTACCCGTCGCTGGAGCAGCTGCCGGAGGCCATGCGCGAGGCCGAGGCGATCACCTACAGCGTGAACGCCGACGGGTCGGTGCCCGAGGCGGTCAAGTACGTCATGGACTCGAACCTGTGGAAGAACCTGCCCGCGGTGAGGAAGGACATGACGTTCCCGATCAAGTACACCGAGGCGGCGACGTACGGCCAGGCGCAGCAGACGCTCGACGCACTGGACGAGACGTTCGCACCCCTGTTGAAGAAGTGACGCCGCGGACGTGACGAGCGCACCTGCCGCGAGTCCGCCCACGGCGAGGACGGCCCGCCCGGTCGTCCTCGCCGTGGCGGTCGTCGCCCTGCTGGCCGCCTGCGCGGCCAGCGTCACCGTCGGTTCCCGCGCCGTACCGCTCGGCGAGCTGTGGCGGGTACTGACGGACTTCGATCCGTTCGACGGCGACCACCTCGTCGTCCGCGACATCCGGGTCCCGCGGACCCTGCTCGGCGTGGCCGTCGGGGCGGCACTGGCCGTGGCGGGCGCGCTGATCCAGACGCTGTCGCGGAACCCGTTGGCGGAGCCGGGAATCCTCGGCGTCACCCACGGGGCCGGGTTCGCGCTCACCGTGGGCGCAGCGCTCGGCCTGGCGGGCTCGGCGGTCTCGCAGCTCGGTCTCGGTGTCGTGGGTTCGGTGCTGGCGACCGCACTGGTGTACGCCGTCGGCAGGTATTCCACGCTGCGGCTGCTGCTCGCGGGCGTCGCGTTCTCGGCCGTGCTGATGGGAGTGTCCCTCGGCATCCGGCTCACCTCACCGGACACATTGGACAAATACCGGTTCTGGGCGGTCGGTTCGCTGGCGGGCAGGGAGCAGACCGACCTGACGGTGCCGCTCGTCGCGATCGGTGTCGCGCTCGTCGGTGCCCTGGTGATCGGGCGGTCCCTCAACGCCGTCGCGCTCGGGGACACGGTCGCGCACACGCTGGGCGCCAACGTCGCGCGTGTCCGCACGCTGACGCTCGTGCTGATCACCGTGCTGGCGGGCGCGGCGACCGCGGTCGCGGGGCCGATCCTGTTCGTCGGCCTGATAGTGCCGCACCTGCTGCGCAGGCTGACGTCCGGTTCCGTGCCGTGGCTCGTCGGGCTGTCGGCGGTCGTGGGGCCGGTGCTCATGCTCGTCGCGGACACGCTCGCGCGGGTACTGCTGCACACCGGTGAGGTGCCGGTCGCCATCGTCACCGCCTTCCTCGGCGGCCCGATGCTGATCTGGGTGGTCCGGCGATACGGGGCGGGATCACTGTGACCGACACGCAACGACACGACACGCAGCGACAGGAAACGCAGCGTTCGGACACCCGGGAGACGCCGGAGTCCACGCTGCTGCGGCGCACCTCGGCGGTGCGGGTGCCCGTGCGTGGCCGCGCGTGGTTCGTGGAGCGTCGCACGATCACGCTCGTCGTCGGCTGTGTCGTGGCCATGCTCGCGCTCGGGTTCGTCGGCCTGTCCTACGGCACGAGCTGGGCCACGCCCGGTGAGGTGTTCGGCGCACTGACGGGGCTGGAACCGTCCGTGGTGATCGCCGAGTGGCGCGCGCCCCGTGTCGTCGCGGGGATGCTGTTCGGCGCGGCGCTCGGCGTGGCGGGTGCGATCTTCCAGAACCTGACACGTAACCCGATGGGCAGTCCGGACATCATCGGCCTGGACGCAGGCGCCTACACCGGAGCACTGCTGGTCATGACGGTGTTCGCCGGGGCGTCCACCACCGTGGCGTTCGGGGCGGTCGCCGGCGGGCTGGTGACCGCGGCGCTGGTGTACTCGCTGTCGCGGTCGAACGGCCTGTCCGGCATGCGCCTGGTCGTCATCGGCATCGCCGTCAACGCGATGGTCACGGCGCTGAACAACTGGCTCGTGCTGCGCGCGGAACTCGAGGTCGCGATGGCCGCGGTGGGCTGGAACTCGGGCTCGCTCAACGGCATCGACTGGGAGGACCTCCTCGTCCCGTTCACCGTCATCGCGCTGCTGCTGGCCGTCATCGGACTCCGGGCGTCGGCGCTGCAGCAGTCGGCACTCGGCGATTCGATCGCCGTGTCGACCGGCGTGCCGCTGGAGCGGCAGCGGCTGCTGATGGTGCTGGTCGGCGTCGGCTGCACCGCGACGGTGACGGCGGTGGCGGGGCCGGTGATGTTCGTTGCGCTCGCCGCGCCGCAGATCGGCCGCAGACTCGCGAAGGCGCCCGGCGTTCCGCTGCTGCCCGCCGCGCTGACCGGCGCGGTGCTGCTGCAGCTGGCCGACCTCATCGCGCAGATGCTGCTCGCCCCCGTGTCCCTTCCCGTCGGCGTCGTCACGACGGCGATCGGCGGCGGTTACCTGATCTGGCTGCTCGCTCAGGAGGTGAGGCGGAGATGACCACCCGGCTGTCCGCGCAGGACGTGACCCTGAGCTACGGCGACCGGGTCGTGTCGACCCGGCTGAGCCTCGACGTCCCGGACGGTGCGTTCACCGCCGTCGTCGGGCCGAACGGCTGCGGGAAGTCGACGTTGCTGCGGGCGTTCGTCCGGCTGCTGAAACCCGGCGAGGGCACCGTGTCGCTGGATTCCCGCTCGGTGTCGGACCTTCCGGCGAAGGCGCTGGCGCGCGAACTGGCGTTCCTGCCGCAGGATCCGCTCGCGCCCGAGGGCATCACGGTGCGCCAGCTCGTCGCACGTGGCCGGTATCCGCACCAGTCGCTGCTGGCGCTGTGGACCACGGCCGACGAGCAGGCGGTGGCCGAGGCGATGGTCACCGCCGAGGTGGAGGACTTCGCCGACCGGCCGGTGGCGGAACTGTCGGGCGGGCAGCGGCAGCGCGTGTGGGTGGCGATGGTGCTGGCTCAGGACACGCCGTACCTGCTGCTCGACGAGCCGACGTCCTTCCTGGACATCACGCACCAGTACCGGCTGCTCGCGCTGTTGTCGCGGCTGCGGGACGAGGGCCGCACCGTGATCGCGGTGCTGCACGACATCAACCAGGCCTGCCGGTACGCCGATCACCTCGTCGCGATGAAGGAAGGCCGGATCGCCGCGGAGGGCACGGCCGCCGACGTCGTCGACGCCGCACTGATCAAGGACGTGTTCGACCTGCCGAGCGTGATCGTCGCCGACCCGGTGAGCGGCACGCCGATGGTCGTGCCCGAGTAGCCGCAGCCGCCGATCGGCCGCACCCGGCCGGTTCTGCCCAAGGCCTTCGTGAGGAGCGAGAGTTGTCCCCGTCGGAACCCGCGGAATCCGCGGCACCTGCCGCCGAACTGTTCGAGCTGACCAGCGCGCAGCTGGGCATCTGGAACGCCCAGCGCCTCGAACCGGATTCGCCGCACTACGTCGTCGGTGACGTCGTGCAGCTCAGTGGTGAGGAGCCGGTGGACGTCGCGCTGCTGGCCGAGGCGATGACCGGCACCGTCGGCGACGCCGAGTCGCTGCGGCTGCGGCTGGCCGACACGGCCGAAGGGCCGCGGCAGTGGGTGAGCGACGATCCGGTGCCCGCGCCGCGGGTGGCCGACGTGAGCGGTGCGGCCGATCCGCGCGCCGCGGCGGAGGAACTCGTCGCGGCGGAGCGCCGCGCGCTGGCCGAGTCGTCGCGCGGCATGACCGGCCGCCCGCTGTACACCCAGGCGATCATCACGCTGTCGGCCACGGAGGTCTGGTACACGCAGCTGGGACACCACCTGGTGTTCGACGGGTACAGCGCGGCGATGCTGGCCCGTCGCACCGCCGCCCGGTACACGGCGCTGGTGCGGGGTGAGGAGCCGCCCGCGTGTCCGTTCAGCCCGCTGCACGACGTCGTCGCCGCCGACCGCGACTACCTGGCGAGCGACCGGCCCGACGCCGACCGCGCGTACTGGGTCGACCGGATGACGCCGTTGCCGGACCTTCCCGAGTGGACGGCTCCCGGTTCCGGACTCGCGGACACGGTGTCGGCGAGTGCGGAGCTGGCCGCCGAGGACATGGCCGAGCTGCGCGCGTGCGCGGACCGGGAGGGCGTCACGTGGGGCGACGCCCTCCTGGGCTGCTACGCCGTGTTCCTGCACCGGCTGCTCGGGCGCACCGACGTGGTGTTCGCACTGCCGCTGATGTGCCGCACGACCGGGGCGGAGCTGCGCACGCCGAGCATGGCGGTGAACGTGCTGCCGTTGCGGGTCGAGGTGCGCGGCGGCGACACGCTCGGCGTCGTCGCGCGGCGCGTGGCCGGGGCGATGGCGGAACTGCGTGCCCACCAGCGCTACCGCGGGGAGAACCTGCCCCGCGACCTGGCGGCCCCGGGCGCCGGGGCGATCCTGCACGGGGCCGGTGTGAACCTGAAGGCGTTCGACCTGACGCTGGACTTCGCGGGTTCGCGGGGTGTGATGCGCAACGTCGCCGGTGGACCGCCGGAGGACATGGGCCTGAGCGTGCTGCCGAGCCGTGAGGGCGGGCTGCTGCTCGGCTTCGAAGTGGACGCCCGAACCCACTCGCAGTCCGATGTGGATGCCAGGCTGGACGCGGTGCGGTCGATCGTCCGGCGGCTGTCGGCGGATCCGGACGGCACGGCAGGACGGGTATCGCTGCTGCCGGGGCAGGCGCGTCCTGCCGTGCCGGAGGAGTGGACACCGGCGGCGATCCCGGGCGAACCCGCTGCGGTGCCGGACGTGCTGGCCGCGCTGGCGACGTCGCGCGGCGGCGACACCGCGCTGGTCTGCGGCGACGAACGGCTCACCTACGCCGACCTGGCCGCCGGGGTGCACCGCCTCGCGCGGGCGTTGCGGGCGCGCGGCGCGGGACCCGACGACGTCGTGGCCGTCGCGCTGCCGAGGTCGGCCGACCTCGTCGTGGCACTGCTGGCCACGCTCGATGCGGGGGCGGCGTTCCTGCCGCTCGACCTCGACCACCCCGACGAGCGCCTGCGCCTGCTGTGTGACGACGCGCGGCCCGCGTTGGCGATCACCGACCCCGCGCTCGGCCGCGACCTCGGCGCGGTCCCCACCGTGACGGTCGCGGAGGCGTCCGGCTGCGACGACCGTCCACTGTCGACCGTGGAACTCGCCCGCGAACGCCGCCCCGACGACCTCGCCTACGTCATCTACACGTCCGGCTCGACCGGCACGCCCAAGGGCGTGCTCGTGCCTTCGGCCGGGCTGCGCGCACTGCTGCACCACCAGCGCGCGACGGTCGTCGCCGAGACCGAACGCAGGGCCGGCCGCGGGCTGCGTGTGGCCCACACGTACTCGTTCGCGTTCGACTCCGCCCTCGACCAGCTGCTGTGGCTGCTGTGCGGGCACGAACTGCACCTCTACGGCACCGAGGTCACCAAGGACGCCGACGCGCTGCTGGCCGCCTGCGAACGCGACGCGATCGACGTCGTCGACACCACGCCGTCGCTGGCCGCGCCGCTGCTCGACGCGGGCCTGCTCACCGGAGGGCACCGGCCGTCGCTGCTGGTGCTGGGCGGCGAGGCGACACCGCCCGCGTTGTGGCGGCGCATCGCCGACTCCGATGTGGCCGGACGCAACATCTACGGCCCCACCGAGGCGACCGTCGACGCCGCCTACGCCGACATCGACGGCGACACCCCGGTGATCGGCAAGCCCCTCGCGGGGATGCGTGCGTACCTGCTGGACAACGCACTGCAGCCGGTCACACCGGGCGCCGTGGGGGAGCTGTACCTCGCGGGGCCGCAGCTCGCGCGCGGCTACCTCGGCCGGTTCGCGGGTACCGCCGAACGCTTCGTGGCCGATCCGTACGGCCCGCCCGGCGAGCGGATGTACCGCACCGGCGACCTGGCCAGGTGGAGTCCGGAGCGCGGGTTCGACTACCTGGGCCGCGCCGACGGCCAGGTGAAGATCCGCGGCCACCGTGTCGAGGTCGGCGAGGTCGAGGCGGAACTCGGCGCACTGCCCGGGGTGAGCGGTGCCGTCGCCATGGTCCGCAGCGACACGGCGACGCCCCGGCTCGTCGGGTACGTCGTGCCCGAACGCGGCGCGGCCCCGACCCCCGACACGATTCGCGACGGCCTTGCCGAGCGGCTGCCCGACCACCTGGTGCCGTCGGCCGTCGTCGTGCTCGACGAATTGCCGCTCACCGTGGGCGGCAAGGTCGACCGCGGCGCGCTGCCCGCGCCGCGCGCCGCGACGTCGGGCAGGCCACCGTCGACCGAACGCGAACGGCTGCTGTGCGCCGTCGTCGCCGAGGTGTTCGACCTGCCCGGTGACGAGGTGAGCCCGGACGGCGACTTCTTCGGTCTCGGCGGCGACAGCATCAGCGCGATCAGCGTCAGCAGCCGCCTCCGCGGCCACGGGTTCGAGTTGCGGCCGCGCGACCTGCTGGCCCGGCGCGACCTCGCCTCGCTCGCGATGCGCATGTCGACCTCCGGCGGCGACACCGAACCCGCCGTCGCCGACGAGCCCGTCGGCACCCTGCCCGCACCGCCGATCGCCTGCGGCCTTCTCGACCCGCATCCCGACCCGGCTGCGTTCGCGGGCTACGCACAGTGGACGGTCGTCACGACGGCCACGCCGCTGGCACGGCCGCGCGTGGTCACCGGCCTCGGCGTCGTCCTGGACACGCATGCCGCACTGCGGCTGCGGCTGACCGGCCGCAGGGAGCTGGAGGTACGGCCCGTCACGGATGTCTCGGCCGAGGGCATGGTGTCGGCCGAACCCGCCGGCACCGACCCCGCCGACGTGGCGCAGCGCCTCGCGGCCGAGCTCGACCCGGCGGCCGGCGAGATGCTGCGGCTGGGCCTCGTTGGCGACGACCGGCTCGTGATCGTGGCGCACCACCTCGTCATGGACGGTATGTCCTGGCGGGTGCTGTTGCCGGACCTGCGGGCGGCCTGCCGCGGCGACATGCTCGCGCCCACGGGCACGTCGTGGCGCGCGCACGCGCTCGCCCTGGCCGAACAGGGCGCGGCGGGCGAGCGGCGCAGCGAACTCGACCACTGGCACGGCGCGACCGACCCGGCGATCCGGCCGCTCGGCCTGCCCGCGCTCGACCCCGCGCGGGACACCGCCGCGACGGCCCGCCGCGACGTCACCGTCCTCAGCGCACGGTCGTCGGCCGCCGCGCTGACGGCACTGCCCGCGGCGTACCGCACCGGAACCGACGAGGTGCTGCTCGCGGCACTGGCCCTGGCACTGCGCGCCGTCCACACCCGCACAGCACCGGGCGGGCACGCGCAGCCGCGCCGCGACGCCTTCGGGATCACCGTGGAAAGCCACGGCCGCGAAGCACTCACGCCCGGCGCCGACCTCTCGCGCACGATCGGCTGGTTCACCACGGAATTCCCGGTGCGCGTCCCCGCCGAGGCGTTGCGGACCGATGCGGAACTGCGTGACGCACTGGCGGGCGGCCACGCGGCCGGGCGGCTGCTGCGGGCGGTCAAGGAGGCCCGCCGCGCGGTGCCCGGCGGCGGCATCGGCCACGGCATCCTGCGGCACCTCGACGACGCCGCCGCACTGGCGCCGGAACCACCGGAGGTGCTGCTCAACTACCTCGGCCGGTTCACCGCACCCGACGGCGGCGACTGGCGACTGCCCGAACGCGAGGCCTTCGGCGTCCTCGAACCCGAAGGCAAGGCGCTCGAACAGGTCCTCGCGCTGAACTGCTTCGTCCACGAGCACGCCGACGGTGACGCCGGCGGCGCTGCCGACGGTGATGCCGGCGGGCCGAGACTGGCCGTCGAGTGGACCGCGGCGGGCAGGCTCGTCGACGCCGGTCTCCTCGCCGAACTGCAGCGCGCCTGGTCCGAGGTACTGGACGCCCTGGCCGCCCACGCCGAACGCATCGGCCCCGGCGGCGGTGGGCTCACGCCGTCCGATCTGCCGCTCGTGTCGCTGACCCAGGCCGACATCGACGTGCTCGAGCAGGCGCGGCCCGTCTCGGACGTGCTACCGGCGACCGCGCTGCAGGCCGGACTGTCGTTCCACACCATGGCCGCCGGCGACACCGACACGGACGTGTACGTCGTGCAGGCCGTCCTCACCCTCACCGGCGAGCTGGATGAGCAGCGCCTCGCCGACGCCGCCGAGCAGCTGCTGCGCAGGCAGCCCGCGCTGCGCGCCCACCTCGCCACGACCGCGGCGGGCCAGGTCGTGCAGGTCTTTCCCGCCGAAGCCGACGTCGACTGGCAGCACATCGACCTGTCCACAGCAGACTCCAGCCGCGGCGACGTATGCGGCGGCGACGTTGGCGACGACGACGTGCGCGGCGGCGATGTCGACGCGGTGTTCGCCGACCGGTGCCGCGAGGAACTGGAGCGGCCGTTCGACCCGGAGGTGCCGCCGCTGATCCGGTTCCGGCTCTTCCGGTTCGGCCCGGCCGAGCACCGGCTCGTGCTCACCAACCACCACGCGCTGCTCGACGGCTGGTCGATGCCGCTGACCGGGCGGACGTTGCTCGCCCTGTACCGAGAACTCGGCGGCGGACCTGCGGTCGCGCCGTCGGCGTCGCTGCAGGACTACCACCACTGGCTGGCGAGCCGTGACCGCGGCGCCGCGGTCGACGCCTGGCGCGACGCGCTGTCCGGTGTGGACGAAGCGACACTGCTGGCGCCCGCGACCGCCCGCCGGGAGGTCGCCCGGCCGCAGCGGGTCACCCTGGACCTGGGGGAGGAATTCAGCAGGCGGCTGAGCGCCTTCGCCCGCGACCGCGGCATCACGGTCACCACGGTGTTGCAGACCGCCTGGGGACTGCTGCTCGGCAGACTGACCCGCAGGCGCGACGTCGTGTTCGGTTGCCCGGTGTCGGGCAGGCCCGCCGAGGTGGACGGGATCGAATCGATGATCGGCCAGCTCGGCAACACGATCCCCGTGCGGGTGCGCCACCGCCCCGACCAGCCGGCGGCCGAGCTGCTGGAAGCCGTCCACGACGCGTCCGTCGCGCTCGCCGAGCACCACCATCTCGGCCTGCCCGACATCCAGCGCGCCGCCGGCGTGGGCGAACTGTTCGACACGATGCTGGTGATGGAGAACTTCCCGTTCAACGGCGCGGGCCTCGCCGTGGACGAGTCCGTCGCGCTCGCCGGTGTCGACATCACCGACGCGACGCACTATCCGCTCACCGTCATCGCGCTGCCCGGCGACCCGCTGCGGCTCGTGCTGAGCTACCAGCCCCACGCGTTCACCGACGACACCGTGCGCGGGTACTCCCGGTGGCTGCACACCCTGCTGACCGAACTGGTCACCGCACCCGACCGGCCCGTCGGCAGTCTGCCGATGCTCGACGCCGCTGAGACCGCCGCGACGCTGGAGCAGGGCACGTCGTATCTCCCGGCGAAACCCCGCGACGGGGTGCTGGAGACGTTCGCCTCGTGGGTGGCCCGTACCCCCGACGCCGAGGCGCTCGTGTGCCGGGGCCGCAGCCTGACCTACGCCGAGCTGGACCGCGAGGCCAACCGGCTCGCCCACCGCCTGCTCGACGCGGGAGCCGGGCCGGAGACGCCGGTCGGCATGCTGCTGGGCCGGGACGTCGAGATGATCGTCGCGTTGCTGGGGATCCTCAAGGCCGGTGCGGTGTACCTGCCGCTGGACCCGGACTATCCGAACGACCGGCTCGCCTACATGATCGGCGATGCGCGGCCCGCCGCGTTCGTCACCGACGCCGAAGCGCTGGCGCAACTCGGCGGCGAGGTTCCCGGGGACGGCACCGTCGTGCGGGTCGACGATCCGGCCGCGGCGGCCACCGCCCGCGACCACGACCCCGCCCACGCCCGCGCTGGGCTGACGCCGGATGCGCTGGCCTACATCATCTACACGTCCGGCACGACCGGTAAACCCAAGGGCGTGGCCGTCACACACCGCGGCATCCCGGACCTCATCTCGCTGCAGGAGGAGGTCGTCGGGGTCACCGAACGGGACCGCTACCTGCACTTCGCCTCGACCAGCTTCGACGTCGCGTTCTGGCAGACGATGGTGCCGCTGGCCTCCGGCGGAACCCTCGTCGTCGCGCCCGACGAGGTGCGGGTGCCGGGAGACGAACTGCTCGACTACATCGCCGAGCACCGGCTGACCGGCATCAACCTGCTGCCCTCGTTCCTCTCGGCGGTGCCCGAGGACCGCACGGTGCCCGAGGACGTGTTCTTCGTGGTCGGCGCCGAACGGCTCGACCCCGAACTGGCCGACCGGTGGGGCAAGGGCCGGCGTGCGCTGTTCAACGCCTACGGGCCGACCGAGGTCACCATCAACTCGGTCACCTGGCACTACGAACCGGGCGAGACCGGCGCCGTCCCCATCGGACGGCCCGACCCGAACGTGCGTGCCTACGTGCTCGACGACGGCCTGCAACCCGTGGGCACCGGCGTCCCCGGTGAGCTGTACCTGGCGGGGCCGAAACTCGCCCGCGGCTATCTCGGCAGGCCCGGGCAGACGTCGCAGGCGTTCGTGGCCGACCCGCACGGCGGGCCGGGGTCGCGGATGTACCGCACCGGCGACGTCGTGTACTGGCGCCCCGACGGTCAGCTGGTGTTCCTCGGCCGTGCGGACCGGCAGGTCAAGGTGCGCGGTTTCCGCATCGAGCTCGCCGAGATCGAGACCGCGCTGACCCGGCATCCCGACGTGCGCGGCTGCGCGGTCGTCGTGCGGGGCGGCAGGCAGCTCGTGGGCTACGTGATCCCGGCCGAAGGTGCGGAGTTCGATCCGGTGCGGCTGCGCGAGGATCTGCTCGGCGAGCTGCCCGACTACATGGTCCCCGCCGCGTTCGTGCGGCTCGACCGGCTGCCGCTCACTCCGGGCGGCAAGCTCGACGAGCAGGCACTGCCCGCGCCCGAACACACCGGTGACGGTGCCGGGCGGGAACCGGCCACCCACGCCGAACAGGTGCTGCTCGGCATCGTCCGGGACGTGCTGGGCGACGACGGCGTTCGTCTCGACGACCACTTCCTCGAGGTCGGCGGCGACAGCATCGTCTCGCTGCAGGTCGTGTCCCGCGCGCGCAGGGAGGGCCTGCGGCTCGGGCCACGCGACGTGCTCGACGGCGGGACCGTCGCGGGCATCGCCGCGCGCTGCAACGCCGCCTCCGGCGGCACCGACACCGGACCGTCCACGGGGGACGCCCCGCTGACGCCGGTCATGCGCGACCTGCTCGACCGCGCACCCGAGCCGGGCGACTTCTGCCAGTGGACCGAGATCTGCGTCCCGGCGGGCGGTGACCTCGCGACGTGGTCCCGCGTCGTGGACGCGGTGCTGCGGACCCACGACGTACTGCGGGCACACCTCGCGCCGGGCGCCGACGGGACGGGGCGCGGGGACCGGGTGCTGCGGATCCCCGATCCCGGCGCCGTCACCGCCGCCGACGTGCTCACTCGCGTCACGGCGAGCGGCGACCCGCGCGACCTCGTCGACGGCTGGATCGCCGACGTGCGGGAGCAGTTCGACGTCGATCACCCGCCGCTGGTGCGGGTGCTGTGGGTCGATCGTGGCCCCGCCGAGCTGGGCAGACTCGTGGTCGTGGCGCACCACCTGCTCGTCGACGGCGTGTCGTGGCGGGTGCTGCTCGACGACCTCGCCGATGCCTACGACGGCAGGGACCTCGTCAAGCCGACACCGTTCCTGGGCTGGGCACGCGCCCTCGACACGGCCGCGGACGCGAGGGCAGGTGAACTGCCGCACTGGCGCGCGGTCGGGAGGAACCCGCAGAAACGGCTCACCCGCGCGCGGTTCGACCCGCAGCGGGACACCGCTGCCACGGCGGTGCACCACGAGTTCTCGCTCGACCACGAGACGAGCAGAGCCCTCCTCACACGCCTGCCCACCGCATACCACGCCACGCCCGACACCGTCCTGCTCACCGCGCTCACCAGGGCGATCGGCCGGTGGCGGGACCGCGAACCGGACCTGTACGTCGCGCTGGAAGGGCACGGCAGGCACGCACCGGACCCGGCCCAGGAGTTCGACCTCTCGCGCACGGTCGGCTGGTTCACCGCCGTCCACCCGGCACGGATCACGCTGCCGGACGGTGGCACTGCCGCGCAGCTGAAGGCGGTCAAGGAGCAGCTCCGCGCCCAGGGCGACGGCCTCGGCCACGGGATTCTCACCGCGGCCGGGCAGGTGAGCCCGGTGCGCCCGGACGTCAGCTGGAACTATCTCGGCCAGTTCGCCTCCGCCCCCGACGGTGAGCGCGCGTGGCAGGCGCCACCGGGGTCGGCGCCGTTCGGTTCCGGCGGAGACGCGCTCCCCATGCCGCACAGCCTGTTGTTCAACGCGATGACCACCGGCGGCAGCGACGGCCAGGAGCTGCACGTGCGGGTGAGCTGGCCGCGGGCGGTGCTGACCGACGACGACGTCGCCGGGTTGGTGGACGCGTTCCGCGGGGAACTCACCGCGTTGGCCTCCGACGAGGACGCGAGGGCCGGCGCGGGTCGCACCCCGTCCGACTTCGCACTCGTATCCCTCACGCAGTCCGATGTGGAGGGGCTGGAGCAGCGGTATCGCGTGTCCGACGTGCTGCCGCTCAGCCCGCTGCAGGAACTGATGCTGCAGCACTCGCGGCGGGTGCCCGCGGGCGGGCGCGATCCGTACACGGTGCAGGCGGCGTTCTCGCTGACCGGCCTGGTCGATGTCGACGCGCTGCACGCCGCGGCCTGCGACCTGCTGTTGCGGCATCCGAATCTCGGTGCCGCGTTCCCGCGCGGCCTGGACGTGGCGGTCCTGCTCGCCGACGCCGCACCGGACCGTCGCTATGTCGACCTGTCGACCGAGGCGGACGTCGACTCGGCGGTCGAGAGGGTGCTGGCCGCCGATCTGGCTGAGCCGTTCGACCTCGCCGAGGGCTCGGCCGTGCGGCTCACCGTCGTCCGCCGGACCGCCGACGCGGTCGACCTCGTGCTGACCACGCATCACGTGCTGTCGGACGGCTGGTCGGCCCCGCGGATGCTCGGGGAGATCTTCACGGCCTACACCGCGCGCACCGCGGGCACCGACACGGTCGACCGGCCGGAGCCGGTGCCGTTCACGCGGTACCTGCGTTGGCTGTCCGAACGCGACCGTGACGCCGACGTCGCCGCGTGGTACGGCGAACTCGCCTCGGTGGACCGGTACGACAGGGCGCTGCCCGACACCCCGGCATCGACCGCCGCCGATACCGCCGATGCTGCCGACGCTGATGCCGTTGCGGCGGGGGTGCCGGAACCGGTCACGTTCGACCTCGAACCGCAGCTGGTGCGCGCGCTCACGGCGACGGCTGCGGCAGGCGGCATCACGCCTGCGACGCTCGTGCAGGGCGCGTGGGCGGCCGTGCTGACCGCGCGCAGCGGTCGCAAGGACGTCCACTTCGGAACGATGGTGTCCGGCAGGCCACCCGAGGTGGACGGGGTCGAGGAGATCATCGGCCTGCTGGCCAACACCGTGCCGGTCCGCGCGAACCTGACCGGCTCGCTCGACGGCGCGCTGCGCGAGCTGCAGGACCGGCAGCAGGCGATGGCCGAACACCACACGGTGTCGCTTCCCGCGCTCGAACGGTCGGTGGGCGTGAAACGGCTCTTCGACAGCCTGCTGGTGTTCGAGAACTATCCGGTGGACCCGGACCGGCTGGCCGAACCCGCGCCCGGTCTGCGGCTCACGGGCATGCGGTTCCGGGAGTTCACCCACCACCCGGTGACGGTCACGGTGATGCCGGAGGGCGCGGGCTGGCGCGGCATCGTCGCGTGCCGGCCGGGCACGGTGGCCGAGCACGCGGGCATCCTCGCGGCCGCGTTCGAACAGGTGCTGCGGGCGCTGCCGGAGCTGCTCGCCGACGGCAGCGTCGGCACCGGAGACACGGCCGGCGCCGACGCTGCGGTGCGGCTCGCGCGGCGGTCCCTGCGGGCGGACGACCGGTGACCGCGCAGGCGAGCAGCGACGACCCCGTTGCAGCCGCGGCGCCGGACCGCATCGACGGCAGGTTGCTGGCGATGGCGCTGGTGCTGGTGCTCGGCGCGTTCATGGCGTCGCTGGACTCGACGATCGTCAACGTCGGACTGCAGACCCTGAGTGTCGAGTTCGGCGCGAGCGTGACCGAGGTGCAGTGGGCCAGCACCGCGTACCTGCTCGCGGTGGTCGCAGCCGCGCCCACGTCGGGGTGGCTGGCGGAACGGTTCGGGGCACGCCGCGTGTGGCTGGCCGCGGTGGCGGTGTTCCTCGTCGGATCGTTGGCGTGCGCGCTGGCGTGGTCGACGGCGTCACTGGCCGTGTGCCGCGTGCTGCAGGGTCTCGGCGGCGGGCTGCTGCCACCGACGGGACAGGCGCTGCTCGCGCGCGTGGCCGGCAAGAGCCGCACCGGCCGGGTCATGAGCATCGTCGGCGTGGTGCCGATGCTGGCGCCGGTCCTGGGCCCACTGGCCGGCGGCACGCTGCTGGAGGTGGCGGACTGGTCGTGGCTGTTCCTCGTGAACATCCCGGTCGGTCTCGTGGCGATGCTGCTGGCCGCGTGGCTGGTGCCGCGCGTACCCGCGGCCGACCAGGTGTCGCGGTTCGATCTGCGCGGGGCCATGCTGCTGTCCCCGGGGCTGGCGGCCGTGCTGTTCGGGCTCACCGACATCGGCTCCGCCGACCGGAACACCTCGATCGCCGTGACGGCCCTGGTCGTCGGCGCGGGGCTGTTGGCCGCGTTCCTGGCGCACGCGCTCCGCGCGCACCGCGTGCCGCTGGTGGATCCCCGGTTGTTCCGCACCCCGCCGGTGGGCGCCGCGGTGCTGGCGCTGTTCGTGGCGGCGGCGTCGGTGTTCGGCACGATGTTCCTGCTGCCGATGTACCTGCAGTCGGGCCGTGGGCTGTCGGCGTGGGACGCGGGGTTGATACTCGCTCCGCAGGGCGTCGGTGCAGCACTGGGCTCGTTGCTGGTGGTCAAGCCGCTGATCGACCGGGTGGCGCCCCGCACGATCGTGGTGACCGGATTCGTGCTGATCATCGTGGCGACGGTGCCGCTGACCCAGCTCGCCGGCCTCTCCGGCGAGTGGCTGATCGCGACGCTGCTCGTCCGCGGGCTCGGCGCCAGCATGATCGCCTCGCCCGTGATGACGATCGTGTACACGGCGGTCGACCCCGAGTGGCTGCCACGGGCGTCGAGCGCGCTGAGTCTCGTCAACTACGTCGGCGGCGCGATCGGCACCGCGGGACTGGCGGTACTGCTGGAACTGCGGCTCACCGCGACGGGAGACGTCGCGGCGTCGTTCAGCGAGGCGTTCTGGTGCGTGCTGGGGCTGTGCGCACTCGCTCTCGCCGGTGCGCTCCGCCTGCCCCGGACGGTGCCCTCGCGGTAGTTGCACCGGAACGACCGTCGCGCGACAGCGTGTCGATGAGGGCGGTGGCCGGCTCCGGAATCCGCAACACGGTGCCCGGAATCCGCAACACGGTGCGTGCGGGTCAGCGGAGGGTGGCGCCGCCGTCGACGTAGAGCTCCTGCATGGTGACGTGCCGGGCCCGGTCCGAGGCGAGGTAGAGGACGGCATCGGCGACGTCCTCCGGGTCGGCGATACGCCGGAGCGGAATGCCCACCCGGTAGTTCTCCGGGTCGCCCTTCAGCACCGGGTCGGGGCCGCCGCCGTCGTGTTCCCACATGGCGCGCTGCATCGGTGTGTCCGTCGAGCCGGGACAGACGACGTTGCAGCGGATGCCGTGGTCGGCGAGCTCGAGGCCCAGCGACTTGGTGAACATCGTCGTGGCTGCCTTCGACGCGGCGTAGGCCGCCATGCCCCGTCGGGGCACGCCACCGGCGTTCGACGACACGGTGACGATGCAGCCGCGTTCCCGCTCGATCATCCGTGCGCTCACGGCCCGCGACACGTGGAACACGCCGGTCGTGTTGACCCCGAACGTGAACTCCCAGTCCGCGTCCGAATAGGACGCAACGGGTCCCTTCACCAGGACACCTGCCACGTTGGCCAGCACGTCGATGGCACCGACGGCCGCCTCGGCCCTCGCGACCGTGTCGTCGACCTGAGCCGAGTCGGTCACGTCGCACGGCAGGCCGGTGATCCCGGGTTCGTCCTCGTAGGTCTCGCCGATGCCGGGGGAGCGGTCGGTCGCCACCACGACGGCACCCGCGTCGCGCAATGCCCTGGCCACGGCGGCGCCGATACCCTGCGCGGCGCCCGTGACGAAGGCGACCTTGCCGGCGAATTCCTGCTGATCCACGGAGCTCCTTCGAACGGCCGGTCTCGTCCGCGAGCCGGTCGGCGGACACGCGCGCGACATTACCGTGGTGTGCGGCCGATGCGCTGTTGACGAGACCACAGCTCGCCGTCGGATCCCGCTCGCTGTCGGATGCCGCTCGCCGCCGTGGCAGCTCGCCGCCGTGGCAGCTCGCCGTCGTGGGCGATCCCGCTGCCGTGGCGATCCCGCTGCCGCGGGCCGCGGGCGGAGCGGCTCGTGCTCGGCGCCCGGACCGGCCTGTCGCCGGGGGCAGACACGCGAACTGGGCCGGGCACGCGAAGTGGGGGCCGGACATGCGAAATGGGGGCCGGACATGCGAAATCCCCGGGGTGGTCGGCCCACCCCGGGGATTTCGCTGCTACGCGGTATCGAGTTCCGCGGCGCGAGCAGCTCGCTCTCAGGCGCCGAGGATCGACGGGATCGCGCCGGCCCAGGCGGAGCTGACCAGGCCTGCGGCACCGGCACCCAGGTGGGCACCGGACTCGTTCCAGGCGTTCACGTAGTCGGCACCGGTCGGGTTCGACGGAACCTCCGGAACGTCGACCGTGCCGGCGGACGCGACACCCGCGGTGGCGGTCAGGGCGCCCAGGGCGATGGCGGTAGCGGCAGTGGTACGAGCCAGGGTCTTACGCAATTTCCAGTCTCCCTAGGGATCGGGCTGCTTGGGTCGCCGGACCTTCCTCGGCCCGACTCCAAGATCATCGAACCGATTCCTCGCAGGTCGCAAGGGCTGCCATGCGATCGAGACGTGGGGGAACATGAACGAGTGACGCGTTGTCACACTGCGTTTCCCGTGTTCCCACGGTTGGTGTCCCACTGTCGAATGAAGACAGTTCAGAGTGGAATGTTGTTCATGTTTGACGGTTCGTCTGCCCGTGTCCGAGTGGTGTCCAGTGTGTCCACATTGGCTGATTCGGGGAACGCCTGAACGAGTGAGTCATCGTAGCCGCCGCCGAGGCGAGCCCGCGTCGAGGTCCATCCCGGACTCGGTCGTGGGCGGCGGTCAGCGGTGCCAGAGGTCCACGACGCTGACGCCGGTCTCGCCGAGCAGCCGGCGGGTCAGCGGCAGGCTGATGCCCACGACGCTGGACGGGTCGCCGTCGATGCCCTCGACGAACCAGCCGCCCAGCGCATCGAGCGTGAACGCCCCCGCGACCTGCAGCGGCTCGCCCGTGGCGATGTAGGCGTCGAGCTCGTGCTGGGCGGGCTCGGCGAACCGCACGGTCGTGGTGCACGTACCGCTAGCCTCGGCCGTGACCGCGCCACCCGAGAGACGCAGTACCGCGTGCCCGGTCAACAGTTCGCCCGTGCCACCCGCCATGTCGGCCCAGCGTTTACGCGCCACCTCGGCCGTGTGCGGCTTGCCGACAAGTGCGTCCCCGATCGACAGCATCGAATCGCAGCCCACCACGACGGCGTCCCCGGACGCGGCTCCGTCGGCGTCTCCGCGGGGGTCGAGTTCGCCGGCGACCGCGCGGGCCTTGGCGGCGGCCAGCGCAGTCACGGTCTCGGCGTGCGTCGGGTCGGTGAGTTCCGCCATCACGGCGTCCTCGTCGACCCCGGAGACGATCACGTCGGGTTCGATCCCCGCGGCGCGGAGCACGGCGAGACGGGCGGGAGAGGCGGAGGCGAGGATGAAGCGCACGGGACCCAGATTACGAGGGGGTCTGCGGCGGGCCGGTACCGGTGGCCGGGTGGCGCCGCCGGGTCTCTCCGCCGCCGTCAGCTGTCGAGCAGGGCGCCGTGGGTGCCACTGATGTGCGTGGTGAGTGCGGTGCGGAAGCCGGCCGCATCGCCCCGTTCGAGCAGGGTGCAGAGGTTGTCGTGCTCGGTGAGGATCTCGCTCCGGCGGTCCGGCACCCGGCGCAGCGCCGAGGTGGCCATGCGCACCTGCCGGTCGTGCAGCCCGGAGTAGAAGTGTGAGATCAGGCCGTTGCCGGCCGCGTCGACCAGCGTCGCGTGGAATTCGCGGTCCAGCGCCGAGAACCGGGCCCGCTCGGCCGGTACGTCGAGGTCGCGTTGCCGGTCGAGCACGGTTCGCATGCGGGCGGCGACGTCGTCGGCGTCGCCGCGGTCGATCACGCGCTCCGCGGCGTGGCTCTCCAGCAGGATGCGGGCCTCGGTGACCTCGTCGACCTCGTCCGGCGACACGGGTACGACGAGGGCGCCGCGCTTCGGGTACAGCCGCAGCAGGCCTTCGACCTCGAGCCGCAGGAATGCCTCGCGCACCGGGGTGCGGGACAGGTTCAGTGCCGCGGCGGCGTCGCCTTCGCTGAGCAGTTCGCCGCCAGGGAGTCGGCCGTCGAGGATGCGCTCCTTCACCCAGTCGTACACCCGCTCACCTGCCGGGCGCTGCGGTGTCGGTTCGCCGGCGATGAGGGGCTGCGGGGCCGGTTCCCCGCCGGTTGCGGGCGAGTCGGTGGCCGGTGCGGGCGGGTGTGACCGGTCGCTCGTTGACATGGTCCGCAGTCTAGCCGGATCGTTGAGCACAACATAGATACAAGTTATGTCTGTGTGATGTTCATGTACTCGTGACGGTCGAACGAGGGGATGGCTGTGCGCTTACTCGGGTCGCGGCCCGCCGCGACTGCGCAGGACGGGACGTCGGCGCCCGGTGCGCTCGTGCCGTGGGCGATGTGGGCACTCGGCGCGCTCTGCTACTTGACGGCGATGTTCCACCGGATGAGCCTGTCGGTGGCCGGTCTGACCGCGCAGGAACGGTTCGACATCGACGCGACCGGCCTCGCCGCGTTCTCTGTGGTGCAACTGACGCTGTACGCACTGCTGCAGGTGCCCGTCGGCATCGGCAACGACCGGTACGGGCCGCGAGTGCTGCTGCTCGGCGGTACGGCCCTGATGGCCGCGGGGTCGGTGGTGTTCGCCCTGGCCACGGCGTATCCGGCCGCCATGGCGGGCCGCGCGCTGATCGGCGCAGGCGACGCGTGCATGTTCGTCAGCGTCCTGCGGATCACGCGCAACTGGTTCCCCGGCCACCGCTACGCGTTCGTCTCCGCGCTGACCGGCATGATCGGCGGGCTCGGCCAGATCATCGCCACCTCCCCGCTGGCCGCGCTGCTCGGCGCGGAGGGCTGGACGGGTGCGTTCCTCATCGCGAGTGTCGTCACGGTCGTCGTGCTGACGGCGACCGCCTTCGCCTTGCGGGAGTCCCCGCATTCCCGTGCAGTGCAATCCCGCGCCATGTCGGACCGCGCCGTCTCGGACCGCGCGGCCTCGGACCGTGCCGCTCCGGACCGTGCCGCTCCGGACAGTGCTGCGTCGGGCAGTGGTGCTGCGTCGGATGGTTCGGATGGTGCTGTGCTCGATGGTGCGCTATCCGGCAGTGCTGCGCTGTCGGACGGTGCTGCGCTGTCGGACGGTGGTGTGCTGCCCGACGGTGCCGCCTCCGTGGCTGCGGTGCCGGAGGGTCCTGCGCCCGAGTCGTTGCGGGACACGTTGCGGTTGACCTGGCGTTCGCCGGGGGTGCGGCACGCACTGCTGACTCACTTCGTGCTGATGGGCTCGTTCGTCTCGTTCACGGCCGTGCTCGGCCAGCCATACCTCGTCGCCGTGCACGGTCTGTCGGGTGGCGCGGCGGCCGGCCTGGTCATGGCCGTCGTGCTCGGATTCGTCGTGAGCAGCACGGCCGCGGGGCGCCTGGCCTCGCACCGGCCGCAGCTGCGTGGCGTGCTGGTGCTCGGGGCGGGTGCACTCGCCGTCGCGGGAGCCGCCGCGCTCGTGGCGCTGCCGGCGGGGACGGGCGTGGCGGCGTTGTTGCCGCCGTTGACCGCGCTCGGCGTCGGCGGCGGTGTCAGCATGCTTGCCTTCGACCTGGCCCGCTCGGCCAGTCCGGAGCACCGTGCGGGTGTGGCCAGCGGGCTCGCCAACATGGGTGGGTTCACGTTCGCCGTCGTGTCGCAGCTCGGCGCCGGTCTGGCGATCGACGGGCTGCTCGCCGTGGGGGCCGGGCAGGCGGCCGCCCACCGCTACGCGTTCGCGCTCCCGCTGGCGATGGCCGCCGTCGGGGTCGTCGGGATGGTGCGGTTGCGTCGGTTCGCCGGGACAGCGGGGACGGCCACGCCGCGGGCCGCGGAATCGGACGCCGGTTTGGTGCCCACGTGATGTCCCGCCGACCGGTGGTGTCCGAGTCGGCGGAGCGGGACACGCGGTCCGGTCACGGTGACCCGTCCCGCGCTGCGTCGCCGGGCCTCACCACGGCACGGGTCCGTCCGCGTCGATGAACGTGCCCGTCGCATCGCGGTTGGGGTGATCCGACAGTGCGCTCGGCCGCAGTGCTCGGACGCCGCGGTGCTCGGGACCGGGCACTCGGCCACGGTGCGTGGACGCGGCCGGTCGCACACCGGTGGCGCGCCCGTTGTGGTCGTCGCGCGGCGTGCCCGGCTATCGGCCCCGGTCCGGGCGACGCGTTGACGTCAGCGGCGCAGCGCCGACGCGCGCCATGCCCCCGGCCCGGGGGCCAGCGGTGCGTGCACGAGCGCGGCCCGGTCGGCCCACCGGGAGCGGGGCGACGCACCGTCGTCCTCGTCGCGCCCGGCCGCTGCCAGGCTCGCCACCACCGCGGTCAGCGCGGCGAGTTCCGCATCGTCCGGTTCGCCGCGTACGACCCGCAGCAGCGGCTGACCGTTGTCGGAACCACTGGTCTCGGCGGTGGTCGGCGTCGTTTCGGGAGTGTCGTCGGAGGCGCTCACAGCGGAATGTTCCCGTGCTTCTTCGGGGGCAGGTTCTCGCGCTTCTCCCGGAGCATCCGCAACGCGCGCGTGACGTGCCCACGTGTGTGCGCAGGCGGGATGACCGCGTCGACGTACCCGCGCTCGGCAGCCACGTACGGGTTGCACAGCGTGTCCTCGTACTCCTGGATGAGCTCGGCCCTCAGCTGTTCGACGTCCTCGCCGCTCTCGCCGGCCGCCGCGAGCCGCTTGCGGTGCACGATGTTGGCGGCACCCTGCGCACCCATCACGGCGATCTGCGCGGACGGCCAGGCGATGTTGATGTCGGCGCCCAGGTGCTTCGAGCCCATGACGTCGTACGCGCCGCCGTAGGCCTTGCGCGTGATGACCGTGACGAGGGGAACGGTCGCCTCCGCATAGGCGTAGAGCAGCTTCGCGCCGTGGCGGATGATGCCGTTCCACTCCTGGTCGGTGCCCGGCAGGAAGCCCGGCACGTCGACGAACGTCAGCACCGGAACGTTGAACGCGTCGCAGGTGCGCACGAACCGCGCCGCCTTGTCGGAGGCGTCGATGTCGAGGCAGCCCGCGAACTGCGTCGGCTGGTTGGCCACGATCCCAACGGCCTGACCCTCGACGCGGCCGAAACCGGTGATCACGTTCGGTGCGAACAGCTCCTGCACCTCGAGGAACTCGCCGTCGTCCAGTACCCGGCTCACGACTTCGTGCATGTCGTACGGCTGGTTCGGCGAGTCCGGGATCAGTGTGTCGAGCTCCCGGTCGCCGTCGGTGACGTCGTCGGCGACGGCGCCACCGGTCGGTTCCGGTGCCTCGAACACCGGCGGCTCGGCCAGGTTGTTCGAGGGCAGGAAGCTGAGCAGCTCCTTGACGTAGGAGACGGCGTCGTCTTCGTCGGAGGCCAGGTAGTGGGCGTTGCCGGACTTGGCGTTGTGGGTGCGCCCGCCACCGAGGTCTTCGAACGTGACCTCCTCACCGGTGACCGTCTTGATGACGTCGGGGCCGGTGATGAACATGTGCGAGGTTTCGTCGACCATCACGACGAAGTCGGTGAGCGCGGGGGAGTAGACGTGCCCGCCGGCATTGGTGCCCATGATCAGCGAGATCTGCGGGACGACACCGGAGGCGTGGGTGTTGCGGCGGAAGATCTCGGCGTACAGGCCCAGCGAGACGACACCCTCCTGGATGCGGGCGCCGCCGCCCTCGTTGATGCCGATGATCGGCCGGCCGGTCTTCATCGCCAGGTCCATGACCTTGGTGATCTTCTCGCCGTACACCTCGCCGAGTGCCCCGCCGAGCACGGTGACGTCCTGGCTGAAGACGCACACTTCGCGGCCGTCGATCGTGCCGTAACCGGTGACGACGCCGTCGCCGTACGGGCGGCTGTCCTCGAGGCCGAAGTTGGTGGAGCGGTGCCGTGCGAGCGCGTCCAGCTCGACGAAGGAACCCGGGTCGAGCAGCATGTCCACGCGTTCGCGTGCCGTCTTCTTGCCCTTGGCGTGCTGGCGTTCGACGGCGCGCTCCGACCCGGCGTGCACGGCCTCGTCGTAACGCAGATACAGGTCGGCGAGTTTGCCTGCCGTGGTGTGGATGTCCGGTTCTGTGCTCGGTGCGTCAGGCGCGTCCCCGACCGGCTCCGTTGCGCTGCTCATGACATGCGAGCTTAATCGTGGCGTGAAGGGCGCTGGTGTGGCGTGGGCTACGTCCACGGTCCTCGTCCCCACGTGCCGTTACGCGCCCCGACGTTCCGCCGCGTCGTGCGCCGGGTCCCTGCCGAGGATGGGCTGCCGGAAGTCGTGGGCCGGGTGCCCGAACCGCTGGTTTCCCAGCACGCCGAGAAGTTGCAGCTTGAGGGTGGCTTCGGCACTCGGCGCTGCGGTGAGCACGAGCAGTGCCTGCGATCGGTCCTCGGTGAAGAGCACCTGGCAGTCGACCTCGATCTCGCCCAGCTCCTCGTGCAGGAGCGTCTTGTGATCGGCGAACCGTTTGCCCACCTCGTGCCGCTCCCACAACCGGGCGAACTCCGTGCTCTCCCGCAACAGTGCGTCGACGAGTTCGCCGGCGCGAGAACGCGGGCCGAGTGACCCGTAGGCGGCACGCAGGTTGGCGACCTGTGCCCGGCTCTGCCGGTCGTGGTCGGCTTCGGGGTAGCACCGCCGTTCATCCGGGTCGGTGAACCAGCGGTAGAACTCGCTGCGGGCCAGCCCCGTGAACCGGGATCGGTCGCCGAACAGTGCCTCCGCCATCGTGTTCTGCACCAGCGTCTCGCCCAGTTCCGACACGATCAACGCGGGCGTGTCCTGGAGCCGGTCGAGGACGCGCAGCAGCGCCGGGGCGACGTGGTCACCGCCCGTGCCCGCCGGCGGCACGTTCCGCCCCGCGACCTGGAACAGGTAGTCACGTTCGTGCTCGGTCAACCGCAGCGTCCTGGCGAGCGCGGCGAGCAGCTGCTCGCTGGGCTGCGGGCCACGCCGTTGTTCCAGCCGCGTGTAGTAGTCGGTCGACATCGATGCCAGTGCCGCGACCTCTTCACGCCTGAGCCCGGGCGCGCGGCGGCGCGGCCCCGAGGGGAGGCCGACGTCCTCGGGGCGGAGCTCCTCCCTGCGGCGGCGGAGGAACTCCGCCAATGCTGTGCGGTCCATGCGACCAGTATCCGGTCCCCGGTGACACGGATGCAGGGATCGTGGATCCCCCGATGAGCGGTCTCTGCCTCGCCGGCACCGCCGCGGCGAGAGTCGGGGCATGGACATCACAGCGAACAACACCGTCTTCATCCCCGGCGCCACCAGCGGTATCGGACTGGCGCTCGCGCTGGCACTGCGCGCCGAGGGCAACACCGTCGTCATCGGCGGCAGGCGCGCCGACCGGCTCGCGTCGATCGCCGCCGAGTACCCGGACCTCGGCACGGTCGCCGTCGACACCACGGACCCGGCGAGTATCGCTGCCGCCGCGAAGGAGGTCCGTGAGCGGTACCCGCAGCTCAACGTGCTGATCACCATGGCCGGAATCATGCGCGTGGAGGACTGGACCAGGCCCGACGCGTTCCTCGACTCCGCCGAGTCCGTGGTCACCACCAACGTGCTCGGGCCGATCCGCCTGATCGCGGCGTTCGTGGAACACCTGAGGGAGCAGCCCGACGCGACGATCATGACCGTGTCGTCCGGGTTGGCGTTCACCCCGCTGGCCGCCACCCCGAGCTACAACGCGTCGAAGGCCGCGATCCACCTGCTCAGCGAGTCGCTCCGGCTCCAACTCGCCGACACCTCGGTCTCCGTCGTCGAGATCGTGCCTCCCGCGGTGCGCACGACGTTGCTGCCCGGCCAGGAGACCAGCGAGTTCGCCATGCCGCTGGAGGACTACGTCGCCGAGGTCGTCGAGCTGCTGCGCAGCGACCCGAACGCCGGAGAGGTCCAGGTCGAGCGGGTGAAGTTCCTGCGTCACGCCGAAGCGCGTGGTGACTACGGCGACGTCGTGGCCACGCTCAACGCCGTCGACCCGCATGGGAAGTGACGGACCCGCGGCCACCGGCGTTAGGGTTCCGCGCGTGCCGAATCGCATCGATGGAGCCCGGCTGCGCGGTGAACTGGCCGCGCCGGTGGGGCCGTACGCGCAGGTCGACGTGGTCGCCAGCACCGGGTCCACCAACGCCGACCTGCGGCAGGCCGTCGTCGACGGCGCGCCCGACCGGACCGCGCTCGTCGCGGCCGAACAGACAGCGGGTGTCGGCAGGCGGGGCCGGACCTGGGCGTCTCCCGGTTCCGGGGTGTACATCAGCGTGCTCCTGCGGCCCGTGGGTGTGCCGGTCGCGGGCGTGGGGTCGTTGTCGATCATCGCGGGACTGGCCGTGCTCGACGTGGGCGACGCGCTCGGGGCGCGGGTCGCACTCAAGTGGCCCAACGACGTTCTCGCCGCGGACGCGTCCGGCAAGTGCGCGGGGATCCTGTCGGAGGCGGCCTCGTCGGACGAGCTGGCGGTGGTGCTGGGTCTCGGCCTCAACGTCACGCGCGTGCGCGCGGACGTGGCCACGCCCGCAGGAGCGCTGCCTCCGGTGTCGTTGGCGGAACTCGGTGCGGCCACCAGTGACCGGACCGATGTGGCGATGATGGTGCTGGCGGCGCTGCACGAACGGGAGGTCGCATGGCGTGAGGCAGCGGGCGACCTCGCCGACGCCGGCATGCTCGACGAGTACCGGCAGCGCTGCCTCACGCTCGGCCAGGAGGTCAAGGTCGTCACCGGCGGCGGCAACGTGATCGGCGACGCGGTCGACATCGAACCCACCGGAGCGCTGGTGGTCGAACTCCCCGGTGGCACACGGCGGAGTGTTTTCGCGGGGGATGTCGTGCATCTCCGCCCGACCGATGGGTGAAACACGCTACGGAGCGGTACTGTTGCCCGCAGAGAAGATGACCGCGTTTCGGGGAGTGGCCAGCGGTGGCGTATCCACAAAGCCTGCTCAGTGAGGGCGAGAACGTCGTCGTCCACAAGCATCCGCATTTCAAGATGCTCGTCTGGCCGGTGCTGATCCTGGTGATCACGCTGGCCGTGGGAATCTGGCTGGCGTTCTTCGTCGCGCCCGGTTTCGACGCGCCGTGGGATCTGGTCACGCAGATCGCGGTCGGCGCCGTCGCGCTGCTCCTGCTGGTCTGGCGGGTCTTCGCGCCGTTCGTGCGGTGGCGCACCACCCATTTCATCGTGACCACCGACCGGGTCATCGCCCGTGAAGGCGTCGTCAAGCGCACCGGCATCGACATCCCGATGGCGCGTATCAACAGTGTGCGTTTCGAACACGGCCTGCTCGACCGGGTCTTCGCGTGCGGCACGCTGATCATCGAATCGGCGTCGGAGGAGCCGCTCACCTTCGACGACATCCCGAGCGTCGAGAAGGTGCACACTTACATCTACCGCCAGGTCAACGAGAACCCGTACGACGACTTCGACTACGACCCGTCGGGGCACGCGCCGACGGCCCAGCAGCCGCAGCAGCCGCCCCAGCCAGGACAGCCGCCCCAGCCCGGCCCGCAGCAGGGGTGACACGCGTGAGCGCACGAGAACTGGGGCTGCCCGAACGCCTCACCCGTCACGACGACCTGCCGCCCGAGGTGACGATCTGGGAGGTCGGACCGCGCGACGGGTTGCAGAACGAAGCGGACACGGTGCCCGTCGACGTCAAGCTCGAGTTCCTGGACCGGCTCGCGAACGCGGGCCTGACGACCCTGGAGGCGACGAGCTTCGTTCACCCGAAGTGGGTGCCGCAGCTCGCCGACGCCGAGGAACTGCTCTCGCGCCTCGATCGCAGGGCCGGGGTGCGTTACCCGGTGCTGGTCCCGAACGCACGCGGCCTCGATCGCGCCGTCGATGCGGGCATCGTCGACGTGGCGGTGTTCGCCAGCGCCACGGAGTCGTTCGCCCGGCGGAACCTCAACTCCACGTACGGCGACCAGTTCGCCATGTTCGAACCCGTCGTCGCGCGTGCGCGCGACGAGGGCATGGCCGTGCGCGGATACCTGTCGATGTGCTTCGGCGACCCGTGGGAGGGCGTCGTCGACCCGGACCGGGTCGTCGCAGCGGGCAGGCGCCTGCTCGACGCCGGGTGCTGGCAGTTGTCCCTCGGCGACACCGTCGGTGTCGCCACGCCGGGCCAGGTCGACCGGCTGGTCGACGCGTTCGCCGCGGCGGGGGTGGGCGTCGACGCGCTCGCCGTCCATTTCCATGACACCTACGGGCAGGCGCTGTCGAACACGCTCGCCGCGCTGCGCCGCGGCGTGTCCACGGTCGACTCGTCCGCGGGCGGCCTCGGCGGCTGCCCCTACGCCGAGTCGGCAACCGGGAACCTTGCCACCGAGGACCTCGTGTGGATGCTCGACGGGCTCGGGGTGCAGCACGGCGCCGACCTCGACGCGCTGGTCATCACGAGCACGTGGATGGCGGAGCAATTGGGCAGGCCGAGTCCGTCACGCGTCGTGAGCGCCCTCGCGGGCTAGCTGGGACATCCTTTCCGGGCCGCCGGGAACCGCAGGCCGGGCCGCCGCGTCTGAACTCCAGCCGGGGCTGCATGCGGCCGCACTGATCGACGTCGGGAGAGCGCCGTGACCGACCATCGCGACGAGGTGGAGCAGTTGCTCGCCGAGTACCGGCGGAGCCGGGAGCAGCTGGCGGACGTGCAGCAGCAGCTCACGGCCATCAGCGAATCAGCCAGCAGCGACGACGGTCTCGTCACCGCGACCGTCGGCGGCCGCGGCGTGCTCACCGGCCTGACGATCGCCGACGCCGCCTACGAGCGGTACCGGCCCGCCGAACTCGCCGCCCAGATCGTCCGCCTCACGGGAGCGGCGACGGCGAAGGCGTTCACCGGTGCGAGCGAGACGCTGGCGCCTGCGCTGCCGCAGGACACGGACCCGCAGGCGCTGTTGCTCGGTACGGCCGACCTGTCGGCCGACGAGATCACGCCGGCCGCGGACAGCAGTGCTCCTACCGCGGACGACTTCGGCGACGACGAGAGCTTCGAAGACGCCAACTGGATAGACGACTCCGAATGGCAGCGATCGCGATGAGCGGCCCCGGTCACCACGGTTTCGAGGCCGACGCCGAGCGGCTCGGTCAGCGCGCATCGGAGTTCGACGGGCTCACCCGGCGCGCGGCGGAGATCGCGCGGACGTTGCGCGAGGCCGTCGCGTCCTCGCCGTGGGGCGACGACGAGGTCGGCAGGGCGTTCGACGGACGGCACCGTACGCCCGCGGACGAGACGGCAGGAGTACTCGACGGCCTGTCCGGCGGGCTGGCCGAGATGGGCAGGGCGTTCTCGTCCGCCGCCGAGGCGTACACCGCGGGCGACGAAGCCGCGCGGCAGTCGATCACCGATGCCGGGCGCGAAGGGTAGACCCGCGACATGGGAATCGAACTGCCCGCGGAGCTCGCCGACATCGCCGCCGAGACCGGTGTCGCCTGGCCACAGGCCGACGAGGACGCGATGCGTCAACAGGCGCGGTCGTGGCGCCAGGCTGCGGGCGAGCTGCAGAGTCTCGCCGGCGACGCGGACACGGTCGCGGGACAGGCCCTCGGCGCGATGAACGGGGAGGCGGGCGACGCCGCGCGCCGGACCTGGTCCGGATTCGTCGACCCCGAGCGGGGCAGTCTCAGCCACGCCGCGCAGGGCGCGGGCGACGCCGCCGACCGGCTCGACCGCGCCGCCGACCAGGTGGGCCGTACGAAGGTCGAACTCGTGCGCAAGCTGCGCGACGCCGCGGTGGCCCGCGACGCCGCCGGTGCCGCCGCCGACGCGGGCCACCCGGCCGCGTTGGCCGGTATCGACACGGTCGTGCAGGGCACGGCCGCCAACATGCGGGCCATCACCGGTGGGCTCGCCGACACGGTCGGTGTCGACGGTGCGAGCCAGGGTGTCGCGGCCGACGTCGTCAACGACCGTCCCGGGGGCGCCGGTGGTTCGGGCGACGGTGGTGGTCTGCTCGGTGCGATCGGCTTGCCCGATGTGGACACCGCCGCCCCGGACGCTGCGCTCGGCGACGCGGGTCTCGGAAACACCGTGTTCGAGGATGCGGCCGGTCTGTTCGGTTCCGGCCGGGACGTGGGGAACGCGCTCGGCCAGGAGGGGCCTCTCGGTGGGCAGGGTTCGTCGGCCGGTCCGGCGCCGTCCCCACCACAGGGCCCGTTGGGGCCGGTCGATGACGTACTCGGCCAGGCTCCGGGGATCGGTTCCGGAGGGGCCCTCGCCGATGCCTCGGACGTGCCGGGCGACGACGCCGCCCCGGGCGGTCCCGGTGGGGTGCTCGGCGGAGGCGGTGCGGGGACGGCTGAGCCCGGCCGCGACCTGCTGGATGGTGTCGAGGAACTGCTCGGCGGGCCGGCCGCGGGCGAACACCCCGGTCAGGGTGTTTCCGACGGCCCCGGTGGCGCAGGCGGCCCCGGGTTTCCGAGTGGCCAGGGCGGCCCCGGGTTCCCCGGCGGCCCCGATGGCGAGGGCACCCCACCGTTCGGCCTGGGACAGGGGCCGGGGCCCGGATCCCAGCCGGTGCCGCCCTTCGGTGGTGGCGATCGCGGGACGGGACCGATCGTGCTGCCCGACGCGCCGACCCCACCCGGAGGTATTCCCATCGGTTCCACGTGGGGGCCGCCTGCGCCCGGTGGCGATGCGCCGACGCCGCCGACCGGCACGAATCTGTCCGGCTTCAGCGGACCTCCGGCAGGCGGCGCACCGCCACCGCAGCCGGGCGCCGTTCCGCCCTCGGTCGGTGGCCAGCCCGGTGGGTTCGGCCCGCAGCCGGGACCGCCACCGGCCGGTGGCCCCATGGCGGGTGGCGGCGCCGTGCCGGGTGGCGCTGTCGCCGGAGGTGCTGCGCAGGGTGGGCCGGTTCCGCCCGCCGCCGGTCAGGCCGGCGGTGCGGCCCCGTACGGACAGCACGGCCAGGGACAGGGACAGAATCCCTACGGTCGACCGCAGGCAGGCCAGCAGCCGCAGGGGCAGCACCCGTACGGCAGGCCGCCCGCGGGACAGCAGTATCCGCCGCAGGCGCCGGCCGCTCAGCGTCCGCAGCTGCGGAACGCGCCGCCGGCACCGGGCGCCGGGTCGTACGCGGCTGCGCCCGGCGCCCCACAGCCGTACCCACCGCAGCAGTACGCAGCATCGCAACCGGCCGCGCCCCCGAACCCGGCACCGCCGCAGCAGCACCAGGCCCAGCAGCACCAGGCGCCCGCGTTGGGCTCGCCGCGGCAGGAGCGGGAGAGCGTGGTCGCGTTGTTCCTGGTGCACATGTTCCCGATCGGGCACCTCCCGGTCGCCTCCGACCGTCCGGCGCGGCAGTTGCCTGCGCCCGAACCGGACTCCGAAGCGCCCGTCGTGGCCCGGTTCGAACCGCACGACCACCCGAACTCGGACGTCGTCGAGCCGGACCAGGCCCTCGACCTGCTGAGGCAGGGGGCCCGGCAGCCCGCGCCGCCGCCCGCGGACGTCCTGCCGTGCCCACCACCAGGTGTCCGCGACGGCCATGACCCGCTCGGTGGGATGCACGAGCGTGCTTGGGACGCCCGGTTCCTGGCCTCCGAACCGGCCGCGGTCGGCGCCACCCGTGATGGTGACGCGGTCGTTCGCGGCGAGACCGCTGTCGACGTTGCCGAAGCTGGTGGCGGAACGGTGGCCGTCGGCGATGGCGGGGCCAGTGCTGCGGGGTCCGGCGGGCCGGCAGCCGACGCTGACGGCCGTGGCCTCGGCGGTGCCGGTGCCGGTGCCGACGGTGACGGCGACAGCGACGCGACCGGTGCCGACGGCGATGCGGCCGGTGACGTCGCGGTCGCCCGCGATTCGGCCGCCGGCGCGGTGCCTGCCTACGTGTGGCCGCCCGCCGATGAGTTCCCCGAGGGCTGCTCCGCCGACGGAGAACCCGAACTGCTCGCGGCCGGCACGATGCTGGACCGGTTCGGCACCGCCCACGGGCGGGTCTTTTCCGCCGCGGGCACCCCGTTCGAGCAGCGGTCGCAGCCGCCGTCCGATCTGGACGCGGGCTACCGGCGCTACCGCGTCCTGCGGGAGGTGCCGATGTGGCGCGGCGTGTCGGCCCCCTGGTTCGGCCAGCCCGGTGGCGGTGCTCGGTACCGCGCCACCTGCAGCGCCGCCGAACTCGTCACCCTCGGCTATCTGGCCGACGCGACGTTCGAAGCCGTCGACGCGCCGCCTGCCACCGTGGACGCAGGCGCTCCGACCACAACGGACGACGCGGCCGTTCCGGGAGCGACCCCTCCCGACATGACAACTACCGATGCCACCACATCGGACGCCGAGGATTCCGCGGACACTTCGGACGGTGTCGGGACCGTCGGCTCCGTACTCGACGGCACCGAGCTACCCAACGGCACCGAGCTACCCAACGGCACCGGGGTGCGCGACGACACCGAAAGACGCAACGACGCGGACGTGCCCAACCACGCGGACGTGCCCAACGACGCGGAGGGATCCAACGGCCCTGGCCGCGATGAGGGCGCGCGCGGCGTTGAGGGCACCGGGCACCCGCAGGACACCGGCCGTCCCGGCGGTGCCGCGGCCGACGAGGGCGCAGACCGGACCACGAAGGAGAACGAGTCGTGAACACCGAGTCGATCATGCGCTGGCTCGAGGCGGTCGGCGTGCCGCCCGAGGTGGTGTCCCTGGGCACCGAGGTCGACAACGCCTGGTGCGTGCTGCGCGAGGAGGACGTCGACGACGCGGGCGGGGTCGCGTGGGAGGTGTTCTGGAGTGAGCGGGGCAACCGCTACGACTGGGCGCGCTTCACCAACGAACAGGTCGCCTGTTACTACCTCTTCGGCAGGCTGACCTGGGCGCAGGTCGCCAGGGGAGCGGTCGGCGTGCTGCCCTGACCCCGCGCCGTGTCGCGCATGTCCTGCACTCGGCCCCGTGTGTTCTGCACTCCGGCCCGCGTGTCTTGCACTCGGAATCGTGTGCCTTGCGTCCGCCCGTCTCCCGGCCGCCGCCCCACTGCCGCCCGGACGCACGCCTGTTCCGTCGTGCATGTCCTGCGCTCGGACCGTGCGCGCTGCCCGCCGGCCGTACTCGTCCGGTGGGCAGGCACGAGATCGGGCCGCGTGGGTGCAGAACACGGGCGCATGAATGCGGAACACGCGGGTGTGAATGCAGAACACGCGCCGATGTGGGCATGCGGGTGGCAGTCGGCCGACGACCGGTGGTGCTCAGCGGCGGCGGAGGTGGGCGAGCGCGGCGTCGTGGACCAGGCCGTTGGTCGACAGCGCCGAGCCGCGGTCGAACCGGGCCGCTCCGTCGAGATCGGTGAATCGTCCGCCTGCCTCGGTCACGAGAACCTGTGCCGCCGCGACGTCCCACGGGTTGACCACGGGCTCGGCCGCGATCTCCAGCGCACCCTCCGCGACGAGGCAGTGCTGCCAGAAGTCGCCGAACGCGCGGGTTTCCCAGCACGCCCTGGTCAGCGACAGGTAAGCCTCCTGGGTGCGGTGCTCTGCCCAGTTGTTCAGGTCCGTTGTGGACACGTAGGCGTCGGCGAGCTGCGGCACTCGCGAGACGGCCAGTTGGCGCTCACCGGCCGAATCCCGCAGCCACGCGCCACCACCCTGGCTCGCCCACCACCGACGGCCCAGCAGCGGAGCGGTGATCATGCCGACCACCGGAACACCGCCGTCGAGCAGTGCGATCAGCGTCGCCCAGATCGGCACACCGCGCAGGAAGTTCTTCGTGCCGTCGATCGGGTCCAGCACCCACACCCGGCCCGGCGCGGCGATCGACCCGCCGCGCTCCTCGCCGGCCACACCGTCGCCGGGGCGCCGGCCGGCGAGGACACGACGGATCGCGTCCTCGACGTCGGTGTCGGCGTCGGTCACGGGTGTACGGTCCGGCTTGGCCGTCACCTGCAGGTTCTGCGTGCGGAAGCGTTCGACGGTGATGGCATCGGCCGCGTCGGCGAGTTCGGCCGCCAGCTCTGCGTCGTCGGAATAACGGGACACATCACGATGGTTCCACGTGCCCCCGCCGTAAGGTTGACCAGGTGAGCATGGTCCTACTCGCCGAAGACGATCCCGCGATCGCGCAGCCGCTGTCCCGCGCGCTGGAACGTGAGGGTTACGAGGTCGTGGCCGTCGCGGACGGGTCGGCGGCGCTCGAAGCCACGGCGTCCGAACGCGTCGACCTGCTGGTGCTCGACCTCGGCCTGCCCGAGATGGACGGGCTGGAGGTGTGCCGCAGACTGCGGGCGTCGGGTGCTCAGACACCGGTGCTGATGCTGACGGCCCGCACCGACGAGGTCGACTTCGTCGTCGGCCTCGACGCGGGTGCCGACGACTACGTCGCGAAGCCGTTCCGACTCGCCGAACTGCTCGCCCGGATCCGTGCGCTGCTGCGCAGGCGGTCGCCGGGCGCGCTCGACATCGGCGGCGTGCGCATGGACGTCGCGGCGCGGCTCGTGAGCGTCGATGGCGAGGAGGTGCAGCTCGCCAACAAGGAGTTCGAGCTGCTGCGGGTGCTGATGAGCAGGGCCGGACAGGTCGTGAGCCGCGAGGAGATCCTCGCCGAGGTGTGGAACGACCTGGACACCGAGGCGCTCAAGACGTCGAAAACGCTCGACATGCACATGTCGTGGCTGCGCAGGAAACTCGCGGTGGCGGCGGGCCGGGATCCGCGGAATTCGAACGAGGAACACATCGCGACGGTGCGCGGTGTCGGTTTCCGGTTCAACGTCGAATGACGGCGACACGAACGGCGGCGCTCGCGGGAGACGGGAGCGATGGCCGGCGAGCCGGTACGGGCGGGCACCGGCGGGCGACGGTATAGACGGGACGAGGGCACGGGCGGCGTATGCGGCGGCGAATTCTCCTGGCGATCCTGTTGGCCGTGCTGGTCACCGGAGTGGCGCTGGGCGCGCCGCTCGGGGTGACGGGCGTGCTGCTGGTCGAGAACTTCCACCGGGAGGAGCTGACCAACAGCGCGCAGCGGATCGCCGCGGCCCTCGACAACCAGCTCGCCAATCGGCACAGCCTCAACCTGCGGCACATCCGGTCGGCGATGCCGCGGGACGCGCACCTGGTCGTCCATCATGATTCGGCGGCGATCATGGAGGCGGGACCGTCGACGGGCGACGACGTGATCAGCGAACAGCAGCCGATCGCGGGCGGCCACATCGTGATGACGCAGCCGGCGGGTGAGATGCGGACCCAGCAGACTCAGGTCGCGGTGGCCGTGGTGTTCGTCGTCGTGTTGTCGGTCGGCATCGGCACCTTCGTGGCCACGGTCACCGCGAACCGGCTGGCGCGGCCACTGCGGCACGTCGCCGACCGCGCGGCCCGCCTCGGCGCGGGCGACTTCCGCCCCGAGAGCAGGCGGTATGCGGTCGCCGAGCTGGACATGGTGGCCGACGCACTCGACTCGTCGGGCACTGCGCTCGCCCAGCTGGTGCAGCGGGAGCGGCAGCTCGTCGGCGACGTGTCACACCAGCTGCGCAGCAGGCTCACGGCGCTGCAGCTGCGGTTGGAGGCGCTGGGGCTGCATCAGGACCCGGAGGTCGCCGAGGAGGCGCACGCGGCGCTGGAGCAGTCCGACCGACTCGCGGGGGCGCTCGACGAACTGCTCGCCGCCGCACGCGCCGCCAGTGAGGTCGGCACCGAGCCGGTGTCGTTGACGACGATGCTGCCCGAGGTCAGCGACGAGTGGCGGGACGTGCTCAAGGCCGAGGGGCGGACGCTCCGGCTGCGGATCGCCGACGGCCTGATGGTGCGTGTCACGCCCGCCCGCCTGCGGGAGATCATCAGTGTGCTGCTGGACAACGCGATGCGGCACGGCGCGGGCACGGTCACGCTGGCGGCCCGGCGCGGCGACACGGACGGCACGGTCGTGGTGGAGGTCAGCGACTCGGGGCCGGGTGTGCCGGACGAACTGGCGCCGCACGTGTTCGACCGCGGGTTCTCTGGCGCCGGGTCGACCGGTGTGGGACTCGCGCTGGCGCGGGCACTGGCCGAGGCCGACGGTGGCAGGCTCGAGCTGTCCACCAGGGCGCCCGCGACGTTCAGCCTGTTCCTCCGCGTGCCGACCGCGGGCGACGTCCCCGCCGTCAAGTGGCCCAACGAGCGGGTGCCGAGGTAACCGGGGGTGTTTCGGGAGGCTTGACCGCCTACGCGGGTCGTGTCGACCGGGTGGTGTGCGCACCACCGTGGTGGGTGGTGGCGGGCGACGGGTGGGCGGGTGCCGAGATAGCAGGAGCGCTTCGGGAGGTGTGACCGCCTGCGCGGGTCGCGTCGATCGGGTGTGTCCGTGTCGCCGGTGGTGGTGGGTGACGGGTGGCCGTCAGTGGCGGGCGAGGGTTTCGCGGCGGATGCCGCCGAGTTCGTCGGGGAAGACCCACTTCCGGAATCCCCAGAAGCGGAACACCATCGCGAGCAGCATGCCGATCACCGAGCCGCTGATGAAGTCCGCCGTCTCCTGCACGAACAGTGACACTTCCGGCCGTTGCAGGTGGAGCACGTAGCGTGAGATGAGCAGCGGCACCAGGTTCACGGCCACGGCGACGCCGCTGATCACGAAGAACAGGGTCGCTTCGTGGCCGGTCTCACGGCCGCCGCGGGTGCGGAACGACCATTCGCGGTTGAGCACGTACGACACGATCGTCGCGACGAGGATCGCGATGGCCTTCGCCGTCGTCGGCTTGTCCATCAGGACCGTGAACTTCAGCAGGTACCAGATGCCGTTGTCGACCAGGAAGGTCGTGCCGCCGACGACGGCGAACTTGAGCAGTTCGCGGTGTTTCAGCAGCAGCGAGCGCAGCGGCCCGGGTACGTGCTCCAGCACGGTTTCGACGACGGACACACATCGCAGTGTAGCCATCCGCGCGGGGTGAGTCCGCCGAACGGTGGAACGTCACTCGCCGGACGTCTGCACCACCCGGTCGCCCGCGGCCGGGTGCGACGCAGCGCACCGGCGATGCGGGACGGCAGGTACCCGCGACTCACGTTCGGGCACCGGCGACACGGTGCGGGTCGATCAGTGCGGGCTACTCAGTGCGGATCGCGGTTCCGCGTGCCCTTGTCGTCGAAATCCCTGTCGTCGAAATCCCTGTCGTCGTGGTCCTTGTCCTCGTGGTCCTTGTCGCCAGGGCCTCTGCCGTTGTGGTCCCAGCCGTGGCCGTTGCCCTTCCCCGGCGGCCCGGGCCACGGATCGGTCGGTGGGCCGAGCGGGTCCGTGGACACGGGCTCGGTCGTGGCGGTCGCCGATCCCGACGCCGGGTCCGAGGTGGGACGCGGTGCGGTCGCCGAGCCGCTCGGGGTCGTCCCCGGAGGTGCGGTCGCCGAACCGGAGCCGGTCGGCGGCTCGGTCGCCGACGCCGAACCGGAGGCGGGCGGGGCCGTGGTCGCCTCCGCGGACCCGGATCCGGACTGCGGGTCGGGCGCGGGGGCCACGATGCTGCCGAAGCACTTGAACGGCAGCGGCCAGCATCCCACCTGCGGGAACGTCGCGTCGTCGCTGGCTGAGGCGTCGCCGAGGGTTCCGGTGAACGTCACAGTGACGTCGCCGCCGGGGTGGCCCGGGCCGAAGCCGATGTCACCGAAACCGTGGCCGTTTCCGCCACCGTTGACGTCGCCATCGCCGTGGCCCTCGCCGTAGTCGTCGTCGTGCTCATCGTCGCCGTGGTCGTACACGGTGACGTACACGGTCCTGTCCTCGCCGGGTTCGAGCCCATCGGTCGAGGTGCACGACAGCGGCTCGCTCCACCCGTGGGCGCAGTCCATGCCGGGGCCCACGCCGTGTGCGGGCCGATCGGACGTGAGTGTGACCTTGTCGGTGGTGTCACCGGTGTTCCGGATCCGGACGGACGCCTGCGTGCCGAAACTGTTCGCCTGAACCCGGATGCCGTCCTCGGGTGGTGGCGGGGGCGGCGCGGGCTTGGGTTCGACCTTGACGGGCACCCGCAGCGACACGTCGACGGCTCCGCCGCCGCTGAGGTGTCCGGTGACCTGCCCGGACTCGGCATCGGCGGAGGCCTGCAGGCGGAACACGAGGGTCATGGCCTCGCCGGGCTGCAGCCCGCGGCCCGTGGAGCACGTGACGGTGCCGGTGCCGCCGGGGCAGGCGATGCGTTCGCCGCCGCCGGCCTGCCGGAGAGCCCCGCCGGACGGCGACGCCCCGCCACCGGCGGGTGCCGTGGTGCCGCCCCGCTGGTCCGAGCCGCGCTGGGTGTTTGCGGCACCTGCGGTCGTGCCGCCGCCACCGCCGCCGCCGAGGGAGCTCACGCCCTCGGGCAGGTTCAGCGTGACGTCGATGGGATCGGACAGCGTGCCGCCGTTGTTGCGCACGGTGATCGGCAGGTCGGTGGGGCCACCGCCGGCGACCAGCTCGACGCCCTCCTGATCAACGGTCGCCCCGACGGAGGCCGGTTCCGGCGATTTCGGTGGTGTCACGTTCGGCGCAGGTGGCGGCTGCTGCTGCGGTGCGGGTTCGTTCGGCGCCGGAGGGTTGTCCGGTGCAGGCTGCCCGGGCGGCGGGTCGGCGGGTTCGTTCGGCGCCTGTGCGGCTGGCGGCTGCTGCTGTGGCTGTTCGGCGGCCGTCGGGATCTGCTGCCCGCCGCCACCGGCGGTGAGTGCCAGCGCGACGGCCGCGGCCATCGCGACGCCGGAACCCGCCACGCCGACGAACTCCCTGGGCGCGCCCGCGGCCGCTCCGGCGGCGCCTCCGCCGCTGCCGGCGCCACCGGCGGCACCACCCGCGGCGGCCCCCGCGGAACCCGCCGCGGTGCCCGCGCCGATCGCGGTCGCCGCCGCGGCCTTGCCGCCGCCCGCGAGCGCGAGGTACCCGAGCACCCCGCCGCCGAGGACGAGCGGAGCGATGACCGCCCGCAGCGCGCCGTTGACGTCGGCCAGCTCGGCGGCGAGCGCCTGGCAGTCGGAGCAGTCGTCGAGATGCGTCTCGACCTGCGCGCGTTCCCGTTTCGACAGCCCGTCGCGGGTCCAGGCCCCCAGCTTGTCGGCCGTGGCGTGGCACGTGCTCGCGCTGACCTCGGCGAGATGCACCTGCAGGTACGCCTGGCGCAGACCTTCGCGCGCGCGGTAGGCGAGCGCGGACACGCTGTTGGCCGTCAGGCCGAGCAGCGGCGCCACCTCGGCGGGCGAGGCGCCTTCGATCTCGGTGTGCCACAGCACGGCCTGCCAGCGTTCCGGCAGTTTCGCGAACGCCTTCGCGGCGAGTGTGCGCTCGAGACCTTCGAGGGCCGTGTCGGAGAACTCCACGGTCAGCGCTTCGGCGCCCGCGCCGCCGACCGTCGTGACGGTCGTCATGTCCTCGGCGAGATCGAGCTTCTTGTCGCGCCGCGTCTTGTCGTAGGCGCCGTGCCGTACGGCCGTCAGCAGGTACGCGCGGAACGCGCTGTCCGGGCCCTTCCCGCCGCGGAGCGTGTCGAGGACCTTCGAGAAGGCGTCCGAGACGAGGTCGTCGGCTTCGATCGACGTGCGCGCGAGTTGCCGCGCAAGGTTGTACGCAGCGGATACGTGACGTTCGTACAGCGTCCCGTAGCACTCGAGCTGGCCCGCGCGTACCGAGGCGATGAGTTCGGCGTCGCTCATGCCCTGCGGGTCGGTGGGTGCGGTGCTCACGGCTCTCCTCTCAGGTCGTCCCGGTTGGGGGACGCACTGCGGAGCAAAGTGTGACGGACATTCGGGGAAGCGTCACGCCGAGGGTGGCGACTTCACCCGGTTCACTCGCACCGCAACTTTTCGTGGCCGTCGCCGTCATGCAGGGCGGATGGGCCCGTCTCACCCCCGACGAGCCGACAAGGAGGCGTGAGTGGACGTGAGTGCTGGCGACGTGGAGGGTGTGCCGTTCGCTCTGTCGGACGATCATGACGGCGGACCGCCCTCGGGCCGGCAGCCGCACGCCGTGCGGGAGGCACAGCGGGTCGTGCGTGACCCACGCGTGGCGCTCCGGCGGCGATGGCGGGCGGCGAGCCTGGCCTGCGGCTGGCGATTCGCCGACGACTGGGACGTGGCAGAGGTCGACCTCGTGTGTTCGGCGGTGACGCGCTCCGGTCTCGACGGGGCGGGTGCGGCGCTGGTGGCACTGGCGCACGCCCGTGCGGCCGCGGGCACGGGGCTCGAGGAGACCCTCGGGGATCTGGCCGCGCTGCACGGCGTGCTGCAGGTGCCCGCGGGCGCGCCGGCCGGTGAGACCGGTCATGCCGATGCGCTCGACGCCATCGCCGAGGCAGGCGACGTCGACGCGCTGCCCACGCGGTTGCTGCGGATCGTCGCCGTGGCCTGGGCCGAGGTCGCGCTGGGCCACGTCGGGACCACCGAGGTGCACGACTCGCTCACGGGACTGCCGACCCAGGCATACCTGCGCACCCGCCTGTCCGAGCTGTACCGGCGGGCGGCGCGGGACGGGGTGAGCGTGGCCGAGGGGCAGGTGCTCGTGGTGATCTCGCTCGACTTCGCCGACTCCGCGGTCTACCTGCGGCCCGCGGGCATGATCCTGGCCGCGGACGTGCTGCGGCATGTGTTCGACGGTGGCGAGAGCCATGCCGTGCTCGGCGCCTCGACGGTGGTCGCGGTCGTCCCCCGGTCGGACGATGTGGCCCGCAGCGCGGTGCGCCTGCGACGCGAGCTCACCGAGCGCTTCGCCGTCGACCCGCAGCTGGTCGAGTCCGGGTCGGCGCGAGTGAACGTCGTGCGGTTGCCCGTGTCCCACGACGACGCCTGCCTGCTGCTCGATTCCCTCGCCGCGAGGTAGCAGCGTGGGGGCAGTGGAGCAGACCGAGCGGAGTGGCCGACGCCGAACTCACACGACGTTCATGGTTTCCTAGAAAGAGTGAGCACCCCAGACCTGCGCGAGGCCGAGACGTCGGCGGGCTCCCGCCGGGAGCCCGCCGGGTCGGCTCCGCTGCAGCTGCGCGCCTCGGCCGAGCGCCTGCTCGCGCGGCCCAGGTCGCTGGCGCTGGTGCTGGCGCTTCCCGCGCTGATGATCGTGGCGGGTGTCGTGGGCTGGCTGCTGGACCTGCAGCTCGGCGTCGACTCGGCGGTCTACCGCGCCGGTGCCGTCACCCTGCTGTCGGGCGACCCGCTGTACGAGAGCAACACGCTCGCGCCGGAACCGTTCTGGGCGTTGCTGCCGTTCACGTATCCGCCCACGGCCGCGCTGCTGTTCGTGCCGCTGGCCGTGTTCCCGGTGCAGGTGGCGTGGGGTGTGCTGTCGGCGGTGTCGCTGCTGGCGATGACCGTCGTCATCCGGGTCGCGCTCGGTGCGTTGCCCCGGCCGAAGGGGGAGCTGCCCGTGTGGGCCTCGCCCGCGCGCGTCACCCTGCTGTCGGCCGTCCTGTTCTTCGCGCTCGAACCCGTGTGGCGGACGATCTTCCTCGGTCAGATCAACCTCATCCTGATGGCGCTGATCGTGCTGGACGTGCTGGTGATCTGTGCCCGCGGGAGCCGGTGGGGCGGCGTCATGGTGGGCGTCGCGGCGGCGGTGAAGCTGACGCCGCTGATCTTCATCCCGCACCTGCTGTTCACCGGGCGGCGGATGGACGCGATGCGCGCGATGGGCACGTTCATCGGCCTGCAGGGGCTGATGTTCGCCCTGATCCCGTCGGACGCGTGGCGGTTCTGGACGCACACCGTGTTCAACGCTGGCCGGATCGGGCCGATGCACTGGGCGGGCAACCAGTCGCTCAACGGCCTGTTCAACCGCATGACCGACCTGGCGCCGTGGGCGTCGAACGCGGCGATCGTCGTCGGGCTCGCGCTGGCGCCGCTGGCGGTGTGGCTGATGCTGCGGTTCCACCGCAGCGGCCGCCCGCTCGAAGCGCTGCTGGTGACGGCGTTCTACGCGCTGCTGCTCTCGCCGGTGTCGTGGTCGCACCACTGGGTGTGGGCCGTGCCGCTGATCATGGTGCTCGTGTCGAAGCTGCCGCACGCCGATCCGGTCAAGACGCGAAAGCGGTGGATCGCGGCGGGCGCGGTGTTCGTGGTGTTCGTCAGCTGTGTACTGCTGGTGTTGCCGAACGGGCGCAACCTGGAGCTGCACTGGGAGTTCTGGCAGTACATCCTGGGCAGCGCCTATCTGCTGGTGCCGGTCGTGCTGGTCGCCGTGCTCGCGGGCCGCTGGCTGTGGCGCAACCGCGAGAACCTGCGCGGGGCGCTGCGCGACCGGGACACGCTGATCGCCCTGCTGCGCGGCAGGGCGGTGGTGGCCGCCGGCGACGACGCTCAGCCGCCGGCCGCCGCCGGGTCCGGCCCGGCCGGTTCGGGTGCGCCGGGTTCGAATGCGCCGGGTTCGGGTGCGCGGCGGTCGAATGCGCCGCGGTCGAGCTCCGCCGGGTCCGACCAGCGGTAGACCGGAGCGTCGGCGAGCTCGGGTCCGTGACCGCCATGCCCCGATCGGGGACCTGGGCGGCGAGTGCCGAGACTGTCACGCATTCGCTGCGTGGGTACTGCAGCCGGCTCCGGAGTCGAGGCTTGCGGCAACCGTGTCCGGCCCCGCTGATCCCGGCGCTCCGGCGGGAATGCGTGGCCCTCACGAACGAGGACATCGAGGAGATGCTCGTCCGCGACGAGGTGGAGCGGTATCGGGTGCAGGTGGCTGCGTGGCAGTGGCCGGGGTGACACTCGGGGGCGGCTCGTGATGCGGCCGGATCCCGCCCGCTTAGGCTGAGCGCGCTATGGATACGCGTACCGGACTCCCCATCGTCGGCATGGTCGGCGGTGGCCAGCTCGCCAGGATGACCCACCAGGCCGCGATCGCACTCGGCCAGTCGTTGCGGGTGCTGGCGGTCGGCGAGGGCGAATCGGCGGGCCTCGTCGCCGCCGAGGTCAGCCACGGCCATCACACGGACCTCGACGCGCTGCGCACGTTCGCGCGTGGCGTCGACGTGCTGACGTTCGACCACGAGCACGTGCCCGGCGAACACCTGCGGAGCCTCGTCGACGAGGGATTCGTCGTCCGGCCAGGACCGGGTGCGCTGGCGTTCGCGCAGAACAAGCTCCTCATGCGGGAACGGATGGCCTCGCTCGGCCTGCCGAACCCGGCGTTCGTCGAGGTCACGCAGGTCTCCGACGCCGTGAAGTTCGGCGACGAGTACGGCTGGCCCGCGATCCTCAAGGCCGCGACGGGTGGCTACGACGGCAAGGGCGTCTGGCAGCTCGGCTCCGCCGACGAGGCCCGCGCACAGATTCCCGAACTCCTCGACGCCGGGATGTCGCTGCTGATCGAACAGCGCGTCCCCATGGTCCGGGAACTGTCGGCGCTCGTCGCACGGTCGCCGTTCGGGCAAGGGGCGGCGTGGCCCGTGGTGGAGACCGTGCAGGTCGACGGGATCAACACCGAGGTCCTCGCACCCGCGCCGGGCCTGTCCGAAGCCGGCACCCAGCGGGCACAGGACGTCGCGCTGCGCATCGCCGAGGAGCTCGACGTCGCCGGGGTCATGGCCGTCGAGCTGTTCGAGACCGACGATGGTGGCCTGGTGATCAACGAGCTGGCGATGCGCCCGCACAACTCCGGTCACTGGACGATGGACGGCAGCCGCACGTCCCAGTTCGAACAGCACATGCGCGCCGTCCTCGACTACCCGCTCGGCACGACCGATCCGCTGTCGCCGACCGTCATGGCCAACATCCTCGGCGCCCCCGAGACCCCGACGATGAGCGTCGACGAGCGCCTGCACCACCTGTACGCGCGCTACCCCGACGTCAAGGTGCACCTGTACGGCAAGGGGGAACGTCCGGGGCGCAAGCTGGGCCACGTCAACGTGCTCGGGCCCATCGACGAGCAGACCCGGGCGAAGGCGCGGATGGCGGCGCACTGGCTGTCGGCCGCCGAATGGCCGGACGGCTACAGCATCCACTGAGGCATCCGGCCCCGGCCGGAGTCAACCGCCACGACGAACCCCGCGGGAGGCAGGACGTGAGCACACCGGACGTCGGCGTGATCATGGGCAGCGATTCGGACTGGCCGACGCTCGAAGCGGCAGGCCAGGCGCTCGACGAGTTCGGCGTCGGCTACGAGGTCGGCGTCTACTCAGCACACCGGACGCCGCAGCGGATGCTCGACTACGCCCGCGAGGCGGCGGGCCGCGGACTGAAGGTGATCATTGCGGGTGCCGGGGGTGCCGCGCACCTGCCCGGCATGGTCGCGTCGGCGACGCCGCTGCCGGTGATCGGGGTGCCCGTGCCGCTGAAGTACCTCGACGGGCTCGACTCGCTGCTGTCGATCGTGCAGATGCCCGCGGGTGTCCCGGTGGCGACCGTGTCGGTCGGCGGGGCCCGCAACGCCGGTCTGCTCGCCGTCCGCATGCTCGCGGCGAGCGACCCCGAGCTGCAGCAGCGGATGACGGCGTTCCAGGCCGACCTCGAACAGCTCGTCCACGACAAGGACGCCGCCCTGCGCGCCAAACTGGCCGACTGACGCTCACGCGCAACGGCGCTCGATCAATGCCCCCAAGGGCACCTTGGTTGCGTTGAGTGCGACCAAAGTGCCCCTGGGGGCATCACGCGGACTGCGACGGCACGGCACGACGTCACGGTCCGGCAACCGCTTGCAGCACCTCGAGGGCACGCACCGCCGCGGGGTGGTCGGCGACTGTCTTCTTCACCGACACCGCGATCTTGCGCACCGGCTGCGGGGAGGCGAGGCGCACGGTCGTCAGCCCGGCAGGCAGGTCGCCGATGCCGAGTCGGGGAATCACGGTGATGCCGATCCCCGTGGCCACGAACGGGATCGCGGTCCGGTAGTCGTGCGTCTCGACCGCGAACTGCGGTGAGAATCCCGCCTCCGCGCAGGCGTCCAGCAGCACGCGCCGGCACGCGCCGCGCTGCAGGTCGTTGTCGACCCAGCGCCGGTCGGCGAGCTCGGCGAGCGGCACCTCGCCGCGAGCCGCGAGGGGGTCGGTGGCCTGCACGACGGCGAGGAACGGGTCGTCGACGAGCGGGTGGACGTCGGCGTGTGGGGCGTGTTCGATGCCGGGCGCGTCGACGAACAGGTCGATGTCCGGCAGTTCGAGGCCGTCGCGCTGTTCGGTCATGCGCAGGTCGAGCCGGAGTTCGGGGAACTCGGTCTGCAGTGCCGCTGCCACCGGTGGCAGCCACGTGGCGCCCGCCGAAGCGAAATAGCCGATCGACAGGCTGCCGACCCTGCCCGCGCGCAGGTCGTCGGCCACCCCGTCCAGTGCTGACAGGGCGCTGAACACCTGTTCCGCCTCGCCGGCGAGCGTGCGGCCGGCCGACGTCGGCTCGATACCCCTGCCGACCCGGTCGAACAGCCGCAGCCCCGTGTCGCGTTGCAGTGCGGCGAGCTGTTGGCTCACCGCCGACGGCGTGTACCCGAGTCTCGTGGCCGTCGCACGGATCGATCCGGTCGCGATGACCGCTCGCAACAGCCGCAGTTTCGCCACGTCCAGCATGGTCCAACTGTATGTCGCCACTGAACACTCCGGCGCTACTATGTTTCCGAGCTGTTGTGTTCGCCCGGTCACACCGGCCCCTACGCGCGGGTAACATTCGTGGGGCCGATACTGCGGTCGATAACTACTGCGGCCAACGACACAGACAGGCGACGTGAACGACGCCTAACATCGGTGCGAGAACGGACGCAGAAGGTTTCGGACGAAAGGTGACGCAGGTGAGCGAAGGCCCAGGCCTCTACCAGCTGGCGGAGGAGCACGAGGAACTGCGCGCGGCCGTGCGGGCGCTGGCCGAGAAGGAGGTCGCTCCCTACGCCACGGAGGTGGACGAGCAGGAGCGGTATCCGACGGAGGCGCTGGACGCGCTCAACAAGGCCGGTTTCAACGCGGTGCACATCCCCGAGGCCTACGACGGCCAGGGGGCGGACGCCATTGCGGCGTGCATCGTCATCGAGGAGGTCTCGCGTGTCGACGCGTCGGCCGGTCTCATCCCGGCGGTGAACAAGCTGGGTACGCAGCCGATCATCCTGTCGGCGTCGGACGAGCTGAAGAAGCAGGTGCTGCCGGACATCGCTGCAGGCAAGGGTGCCTCCTACGCACTGTCCGAGCGTGAAGCCGGTTCCGACACCGCGTCCATGCGCACGCGCGCGAAGCAGGACGGCGACGACTGGGTGCTCAACGGCACCAAGTGCTGGATCACCAACGCGGGCGAGTCGAGCTGGTACACGGTCATGGCCGTCAGCAACCCGGACGCGGCGAAGCCGTCGCAGGGCATCTCGGCGTTCGTCGTCCACGCCGACGACCCGGGCTTCTCGGTGGGCCCGAAGGAGAAGAAGCTCGGCATCAAGGGATCGCCCACGCGGGAGATCTACTTCGAGAACTGCCGTATCCCTGGTGACCGCATCATCGGCGAACCGGGCACCGGCCTGAAGACCGCGCTGCTGACGCTGGAGCACACGCGCCCGACCATCGGTGCCCAGGCACTCGGCATCGCGCAGGGCGCGCTCGACGCGACGGTCGACTACGTCAAGGAGCGCAAGCAGTTCGGCCAGGCCATCGGCGAGTTCCAGGGCGTGCAGTTCATGCTCGCCGACATGGGCATGAAGGTCGAAACGGCCCGCCACATGGTGTACGCGTCCGCCGCGGCCAGTGAGCGCGGTGACGAGCGGGCGGCGTTCATGGCGTCGGCGGCGAAGAAGTACGCCTCCGACGTCGCCATGGAGGTCACGACCGACGCCGTGCAGCTGTTCGGCGGCGCGGGCTACACGCGCGACTTCCCGGTGGAGCGCATGATGCGCGACGCCAAGATCACCCAGATCTACGAGGGCACGAACCAGATCCAGCAGCTCGTGATGGCGCGCTCGCTGCTGAAGGGCTGAGTTCGAGGACCGAGCCCGTGACGGGTGGGGGCCACCGGCGACGACCTCGCCGGTGGCCCCCACCCGCGCGGCCGCCGACCACCCCGTGTTGCACGTTCCGGGGCCCGTGTTGCGGGTTCCGGGAGCCGTGTTGCCTTTCTCGGGGACCGTGTTGCGTTCTCCGGTGCCGCCCCTTCCGCCGGCCGACCGCCCGGCATCCTCATCGATGCGCACCGGGACGTGTCTCCGTTCCCGCGCCCCGCGTGGTGCAGGGATGGGCCCGGATGCCGTGCCGGTGCAGGCCGCGGAAGTCGGATCTGCCACAGTGCCGACGTATGGACCGCGAAGCATCTGCCGAGGCGTCCGAGTCGACCTCCGACGGCACGCGTAGGCCGCCGTATCCCGTGCTGGCCATCCTCGCGGCGTGCGTGATGCCGGTACTCGCCGTGTTGCTGCGGGTGCCGGTCGCGCAGGGGTTGTGGACGCTCGGCGGTGGCAGTGTCCGCGGGCTGATCGTCGTCATCGGCGTCCTGGCCGCGGCGACGTTGCCGATGGTGTACGGCATCCACCGGTTCGCGGCGCGCGGTGGCCCACAGTGGTGGCTGCTGGGTGTGGTGCCCGCGGGCATCGCAAGCGTGATCGTGCTGCTGGTGCCCGAGCGCACGCATGTCGAGGACGTGGTCCGCGACATGCAGATCGGACCGTCGGCCGGAGCGGCGAACGCACTGCTGCCGACGTGCCTCATCGTCGCCGCGGTCGTGTTCGTGTCGGCGGCGTACGTGTTCGGCATCCTTCGCGGCGACCGCGACACCCCGCGCGGCGGCTGGCGCACCCTCGGCATCGTCCACGTCGTCGGCTGGGCGGTGCTCACCGCGGCACTGGCGTTCACCATGGTGTGAGCGGCCGTAGTGCGGCGAGGTCGCCAGTGATCATGTCTGCGATTCTTCGATGGCCGGCGGCTGGCGGGAAGGCGTTTCGCGTTGCACCTCTGGTGCCCGGCCCTCTGCTCCTCGTCTCGCTGCAGGACATGCGGGGCTGAATGCAGGACACGCGGCAGGGAGGGTCACGCCGAGATCGTGTGCCGCCGCGGAGGCTGCCGGGCGGTGGCAAGATCGACCCATGCCCGCCCCGACGTCACCGCAACCACCCACACCGCCGAAACCGTCGTTCACGATCGTTCCCGCGGACATCGACGACCCCGGCGCGACCCCCGTGCTCCGCGCGTACTTCACCGAGCTGTGCCGGCGCTACTACCCACGGCCCATCACCGGCGACGACGTCGACGCGGCCATGGCCGATGAACCCGGCGCCGACCTGCGCCCGCCGACCGGCGTGTTCCTGCTCGCCCGGCAGAGTGGTGCCGTCGCGGGGTGTGTCGGGGTGCGGCTGCTGGACGCCTACGCCGAACTGACGAAGATGTTCGTGCTCCCGGAGTTCCGCGGCACGGGTCTGGCACCGCGGCTCCTGACTGCCGCCGAGGACCATGCTCGCGCACACGGCAGTCCGGAGATGCGCCTGGGCACGCGCCGGGATCTCGTCGAGGCGCAAGGCCTCTACCGCCGCAGCGGATATCACGACATCGACCGGTACGGCGACGATCCGTACGCCGAATGCTGGTTCGCCAAACCACTGCCCGCACCGCCGGTCTGACCGCCCAGGGTGGTCCGCGTCGCCGGTAGCCGCATGCGATTTCGATCCACGCCCGCGGCCGTGACCTGCACGTGTGTCCCGCACAGCACCGGCGTCCTCCCGGAAGCCGCAACACGGCGCCCCCGAGAACGCAACACGCGCCCCTGAGGCCGCAACACGGGGCCTGTCCTTGTCGTTGAAATTTCAACAGTATCGTGGTCGGCGTAAGGCGCGCTCAGGCAGCCGCGGTGAGCGCGGGCAGCAGGCACGGCTGTGCGGCCGGTGGGCCCACGGCCCGGTCAACCATCTGGCGGAGGTCAGGCATGTACGCACGAATCCAGGACGTCGCGGCGCTGATCGGGCGCATCGCGGTCGGCGTGGTGTTCCTCGCCCACGGACTCGACAAGTGGAACGCGGGGATCGACGGGACGGCTCAGATGCTCGGGGCCGTCGGCATCCCGCTGCCCACCGTCGCCGCGGTCTTCATCATCGCCGTCGAGGTCGTCGGCTCGATCCTGTTCATCGTCGGCTTGGCGACACCGCTGGTCGGCATCGGCTACGCGGTGGTCGGCCTCGGCGCGACGTTCGCCGTCCACCTCGACGCGGGGCTCACCGGTGAAGGCGGTTACGAACTCGTCCTCCTGCTCGCCCTCACCGGCCTCGCGCTGGGCTTCAACAGCGGCAGGCTGGCACTCGACCACGTCCTGCTCGGCCGCCGCAGCAGCAAGGAGGCCGAACCGGTCAGCTGAGGTCGACGGTCGCGGCTTCGGCGGCGCGGTGCGCGTCCAGCTTCGCCGGGTTGGACACCTGCACCACGTGCGCACCCGCCGCCAACGGTGCGACCAGTGCGTCGACCACGCCGCCGGGCAGGGTCCATGCCCGCGTCGACAACACCCGGTCGCCGGAGCCGATGCCGAGCTCGCCCGCGCGTTCCCGTGCGGTCGCCAGCACGTCGTCGGCCGTCGAGCCGAGGAGTGCGGGCGTGTCGCCGGGAACGGGAGTCAGCGGGGTGAAGTCGTCCCCCGCGCTGCGGGCGTCCGACAGGTAGTCGAACGCGCCGGCCGCCGCTCCCTGCGGTCCGAGGCCGCGGCCGAGCGGGTCGAGCGCGACCACGGCCGTGTCGTCGGCGACCCCCGTCGGACCGTCCGGCCCGGTGAACGCGACCCGCGCACCGTCGGCGTCGGCGACCACGTGCCCGCCGCACCACCACGTGCCCAGCAGCACGCCCGCTGTCTGCCAGTGCGCGGGCAGGTCGACCGCCACCGGATCACCCGGCTCGACGTCGAACTCCTCGACGAGCCAGTTCGCCGTCTTCGCCGCCCAGTTGACCAGCGTCGCGACGGACAGTTCCACGCGGCTGCCCACGGCGTCGTCGTAATGCGTCACCGCCGGGCGCGCTGCCGACGACAGCGACGGGCGCAGCAGCTGATCGGTGAGGTTCACACCCGCGATTCTCCCTGCCGGCCGCGTCAGTTGACGCAGGGGACCTGACCGGATGCCCGGCTGAGCGCCACACCACCGGTGACACCGCGTGCGGCGCCCCCTGCCGCGCTGCCACCCACTGCCGCGCCGCCCCCGCTCGGCGGGTCGCCGGCCGCACCGCTCGGATTCGTCGGGCCGGGGGACGCGCCTCCGCCGTCGTTCGACGGTGCACCGTCCTGCCCGCCGGAGCCGTGTGCCAGGCCGCGGATGAAGGAGCGCACCCGCTGCAGATCGACCGTGACGATGCTCTGCCCGTCGCTGCTGCGGGCGGCGACGTCGGTGACCGGGATCGTCTCGAACTCCATACCGTCCCCGAGCAGGTCCTTGGCCTGCTGAGCGAACCCGAGCACGTCGAGGTCAGGGTCGAGCACCAGCGACCGGCGGACCGTGTCGATCAGATCGGACAGTTTGTCCGGGTTCGTCAGGGTGCCCGTCGACATCGCCTTGTCCAGCGCCGACGAGAGGAACGTGTGCTGCCGGACGATGCGGTCGAGGTCGCCGTTGGGGAGATTCTTGCGCTGGCGGACGTACGACAGCGCCTCGCCGCCGGACACCGTCTGCACCCCGGCGTCGAAGTCGGCGCCCGAGTCCTTGTCCTTCGTCGGTGCGTTCAGGCACACCTCGACGCCCCCGATGGCTTCCGTGAGCAGGTAGAACCCGAGCAGGTTGATCTCGGCGTAGTGGTCGATGTGCACCTGGGTGAAGTCCTGCAGCGTGCGCACCAGAGCCCGTCTGCCCGCCTGGTTGGAGTCCCGTTCGAGCTGCGCCCTGTCGGTGACGCCGTCGGCCTGCAGTCGCTGCCACTCGGCGTTCTTCGCCGCGCCGTAGGCCGAGTTGACCTTGTCCTTGCCGCCGTGGGGCACGTCGACCCACGTGTCCCGCGGCACGGACACGCCGACGGGGTCGCTGCCGTCCTTCGGGATGCGCAGGATGATCATCGTGTCGGTCTTGATGCCGCTGGTGCTCTCCGTGCGCAACGCCTTCAGCACCGACAGCGGCAGCGGATTGCCCTGCATGTCCGTGCGGGAGTCGGCGCCCACCAGCAGGATGTCCGTGGCGCCGTCGTCCTTCGGGGGCGGCGGCGGAGCCTCGTCGTCGCCGCTCGACTCGTAGTGCCAGTCGTCGAGTGCGTCCGTGGTCTCGATCGCGTCGTGGAGCTGGTCGAGCCGCGCGTACGCATAGCCGGTGACGCAGAGCGCGATCACCGACAGCAACGTGACGACGGTGCGCCCCGTCGCCCGGCCGGTGCGGCGGAGTCTGCCTCCGCGGTTCGCCCCGGTCGGGGAGGGGGCAGGGGTTGCTGCCTGCGTGGCCGCCGCGTGCGACCCGGCTCGCGTGCGGCGGTGCGGGGTCGGCCGCGGGGTGCCGCTCGGCCGCCCCGCGGTTCCGGCGGGTTCTTCGCCGTCGCCGGTGTCGGGAGTCGCGTCGGCGCCGTCGCCCGAGTCGGCATCGGCGCGGTCGGCGCTGTCACCGTCGGCCTGGTCACCGTCGCCGCTCTCACCATCGCCGTCGGCCTGGTCACCGTCGGCGGGTGTCGCCTCGGTGCCTGCTTCCCCCGTTTCTGCTTCCCCCGTTCCGGTGTCCGCCCCGGTGTCGCTGTCCTCGGAGCCCTGGCGCTCGGCGTCCTGCTCCTCGCGCTCGTTCACGCGGCCCCTCCCCATCCGGCGTGTACTGCTCAGGCCTGCCGTAAGCCTAGTTCACGCACGGGATGTCACCGGCGGTGATGGGTTCGGACGGCTCATCGGGTTCATCCGATTGCGCCTGTGCGGGCTGCGCTGTCCGGGGCTGGGTCCCCGCGCTGTTCGCCACGGGTCCGGACAGGGACGCCGGCGCCACGGAACGGGGCGTGTCCGCGCCCTTGGTCGTTTCCCCCGGCACGAACCCGGCGTGGACGTGCACCTCCAGCCTGCCTTCGGGCAGCGCAGGGTCCTCCTCGACGCCGACGTCGGGGCCGAGGAGCGCCGCGGCGGCCTCGGCGGCGTCGGCGTCCCCCGGGGCGTGCCGGACCACCGGCTCGGTCACACCGTCCATAATGGCTGAGCCCTCGCCCTGGAAGCCGTTGTCCCGCAACAGCGACCGCACCGATTCGCCGTGCGCCGGGTCCGCCGACGCGCTGTAGACGTCGACCGTGTACTCGCCGGCGTCCACGTCGGGTGCGGCCGAGGAGTCCGGTTGCTCGTCCCCGACGATCTCGTCGACGAACGAGCGCACCTCGTCGACGTCGATCTCCAAGGCCGAGGCGCTGCCGAACTGCTCGTTCCCCTCCACCGGGATCGTGTGGAACTCGATGTTGCCGCCCGACAGGTTCCTCATCTGGGCGGCGAACTGCATCAGGTCCCAGTCCTCGGAGAGCACCACCGACGACTGCACCGCCTCGACGACCTCGCTGATCTTGGCCGGGTCGAACAGCACGTCCGACGAGAGCATCTTCCGCACCAGGCCGGACAGGAACGCTTGCTGCCGTGCGATGCGGTCCAGATCGTAGTTCGGCAGGCCGTAGCGCTGCCGCACGAACGCGAGCGCCTCGACGCCCTTCAGCGTGTGCCTGCCCGCGCTGAGGTCGAGGCCGGACCGCTCGTCGTCGACGTCGTTCTTCAGGCACACGTCCACGCCGCCGAGCGTCTTGGTGATCTCGTAGAAGCTGGCGAGGTTGACCTCGGCGTAGCGGTCGATCATGCCCGGTCGGTCGATGAGCTTCTCGACCGAGGCGATCAGGTTCTTGCGCCCGGCGACTCGTGCGCGGTCCTCGATCTCGTCCTGGTCGAGCTCGGCGCGGGCGCGCAGCTGTTTCGACGTGTGGGTGTAGGCACGGCCGAACGCGCTGTTGAGCTTGTGTGTGCCGTACTCGTTGGCGAGTTCCACCCAGGCGTCACGGGGGAACGAGATCGCCGAGGCGCCCCGCCCGTCCTGTGGGATGTGTACCAGGATCATCGTGTCCGTCTGGCGCTCGCCGTCCGCGTCACCCGCGTGCAGCTTGTCGAGGACCTCGCGAGGCAGCGGATCGCCGTGGTTATCGGTGCGGCTGTCCATGCCGACGAGCAGGATGTCGATCGCGCCGTCCATCGGCGCGGCGGTCGCCCGGTCGCCGTCGAAGACGTCGGTGGTGGACGTGCCCGAGTTGACGTCGCCGATGAACTGCCAGCCGTACCACGACACGACCATGACCATGGCCGACACGAGCGCGACCACGGTCTTGCCGCCCCGGCGCGCCCAAGTGGCCGCACCGGCCCGCCGCGTGGCACCGGCGGCGTCATGCGGCGGCCCCTCGTCGCCGTGACGGCCGTCCTGTCGCCTGCGGCGCCGGCCCCACGGGCCCCACAGGCTGTGCTTCCTCCACTGACTGCGCTTTCCCCGCTGCTTGCGCTGTCGGCGGGAGCCGGCCACGACCGCTGTCCCCGGCCAGTCGGTCACCTCTAGCTCCTCCCGGATGGCTGCCTCGTCTCACACTACTGATCGACGTGTGTAACGCTTGTTCGGCCGCACAGCCGTTGCGACCTTGTTGCTGCGTTCCCCTCTTTCGGAGGGTTCCAATCGGCCGTTCGCGGTCTGCGGTGGCGCTGGCGGGCACGCCCGCGCCGGGCACAGGTACGGGAGGACACATGCGGGTGCTCGTCACGGGCGGCGCCGGGTTCATCGGGTCGCATTTCGTGCGGCAGACGCTGGCAGGAGCGTACGCGGAGCTCGCCGGCGCCGAGGTCGTCGTGCTGGACAAACTGACGTACGCAGGCAACCAGACGAACCTGGATCCGGTCGCCGGCGATCCGCGGCTGCGGTTCGTGCGCGGCGACATCTGCGACGCGGGCGTGGTCACCGAGGTCATGCGTGGTGTGGACCTCGTGGTGCACTTCGCGGCCGAGTCGCATGTGGATCGTTCGATCGCGGGGTCGGCCGACTTCGTGCTCACCAACGTGGCGGGAACGCAGACGCTGCTGCAGGCGGCACTCGACGCCGGCGTCGGCCGGTTCGTCCACGTGTCCACCGACGAGGTGTACGGCTCGATCGAGGAAGGTTCGTGGCCGGAGGACCACCCGTTGCTGCCGAACTCCCCGTACTCGGCCTCGAAGGCCTCGTCCGACCTGCTCGCCCGCTCGTTCCATCGCACCTACGAGCTCGACGTGTGCATCACACGGTGTTCGAACAACTACGGGCCGTACCAGTTCCCCGAGAAGGTCGTCCCCCTGTTCGTGACCAACCTGCTCGACGGCAAGCAGGTGCCGCTGTACGGGGACGGGCTCAACGTGCGCGACTGGCTGCACATCGACGACCACTGCCGCGGCATCGCGCTCGTGGCCGCCTCGGGACGGGCGGGCGAGATCTACAACATCGGCGGCGGCACCGAACTGACCAACCGCGAACTCACCGAACGCCTGCTCACGGCCGTGGGGGCGGGCTGGGAGATGGTGCGTCCGGTCGAGGACCGCAAGGGCCACGACCGCCGGTATTCGGTCGACATCACCAAGATCAGCACCGAGCTGGGTTATCGTCCCCGCATCGACTTCGAAACCGGACTCGCCGACACGGTGCGGTGGTACGCCGAGAACCGCGCATGGTGGGAGCCGCTGAAGAACCGGTGACGTGCGTCGCCCGCTGTCTGTCGTTGTATGAGGTGATCGGATGAGCCGCCTCGCGGTGCTGGTGCCAGGAGGAACGGGCCAGCTCGGGAAGGACCTGTCGGCCGTCGGCGCGGAGCGCGGGGCCGTCGTGCACGCCCCCGGGTCCGCGGAACTGGACATCACCAAGCCGGGCGCCGTGCTGGAGGGCGTCTCCCGGTTGGTGGACGAGGCACGCGCCGACGGCCGCATGCCCGTGGTGATCAACGCGGCCGCCTACACGGCCGTCGACGCGGCCGAGGACGACGAGCAGCGCGCGTTCGCCGTGAACGTCGACGGGCCGCGTGTGCTGTCCGCGGTGTGCGCGTCGCGACGGGTGCCGCTGCTGCACGTGTCGACCGACTACGTGTTCGACGGGGACGGTGACACTCCCTACGAACCGGATGCGCCACTGGGCCCACGCAGTGCCTACGGCCGGACCAAGGCGGCCGGCGAGGATGCCGTGCTCGGTTCCGGCGTGCGGGCGTGGATCGTCCGCACCGCGTGGGTGTACGGCGCGGGTGGTGGCAACTTCGTGAAGACCATGGCGCGGTTGGCTTCCGAAGGCGTGAATCCGTCCGTTGTGGATGATCAGCGTGGGAGTCCGACGTGGACGGCCGATCTGGCTTCCGGGCTGCTGGAACTGGCCTGCGCCGTGGCGGGCGGCAACCCGCCGGCGCGCCGGGTGCTGCACTGCACGGGCGGTGGTGAGACCACCTGGTACGAGTTCGCACGCGCCGTGTTCGAGGAGGTCGGTGCCGACCCCGACCGCGTGTCACCGTGCACCACGGCGGATCATCCGCGCCCTGCGCCGCGCCCCGCGTACTCGGTGCTGTCGAACGCCGCGTGGCGCGAGGCGGGCCTGACTCCGCTGCGCCCGTGGCGTGAAGCCCTGTCCGCCTTCGCCGCCGGTCACCGGAGCATCCTCGTCGACACCTAACCCGCTCGCGCGTCCTGCACTCGGCACCGCGTGTCCTGCGTTCGGGACGCCGTGTTGCGCTTTCCGGGACCGTGATGTTGCTGCATGCTGTCCGGTAGGAGCGCGCAACGCCGGGATCCACTCTTGCCGGACCGCGGTGCCCGGCCTGTCGACCGGCGGACCGTATGAGCGAACCGGTGGGCGACGCTGCCCCGCGGCGGGGTCAGCCCTGGACCGTCGGCCGGATGGTGATGTCGCCGATCTCCACCTCGTGTGGCTGCTCGATGGCGAACACGATCGCGCGGGCGACCGCCTCCGGAGGGAGCGCCCACTCCGGCATACCGGCGTCGCCCGCCAGTTCGGTGTCGACGTATCCCGGCGACACGGAGGTCGTCCGCAGCACGCCGTCGGTCGATTCCTGGCGCAGCGCTTCGAGCATGGTGCGCGCGGCGTTCTTGGTGCCGGCGTACGCCCCTTGGCCGGGAACGATCTTGAGACCCGCCGTCGACACCGTCGTGACGAGGTGGCCGTGCCCTTGCTCGCGGAAGACGGGGAGGGCGGCCGCGATGCCGTTCAGTACGCCGTGGAGGTTGACGTCGATCATGGCCTGCCACGCGTCGACGGTGAGGTCGGCGATCGGGGAGACGGCGGCGGCACCCGCGTTCCCGACCAGCACGTCGAGTCGGCCGAACTCGGCAACGGCGGTGTCGACGAGGTGCATGACGTCGTCGCGTCGGGTCACGTCGGTGGTGACGGCGACGGCGCGTCCGCCGCGCTCCCGGATGTCGCGGGCGAGTGCGTCGAGCCGGTCTGCGCGGCGGGCGCCGAGTGTGACCGCCGCGCCCCGTTCGGCGAGCAGGTGCGCGGTCGCCTCGCCGATGCCGCTGCTCGCGCCGGTGACGGCGACGACCTTGTCCACGGCCGATGGCATGATTGCTCCCTGAGTGCGTTGAAGTGGACACGTGTCCGGTTGGGCGTTCACTGTACCGGACACGTGTCCGTTTGCAATGGGAGCGGTGCGAGGAAGCGATGAATGCACAGCGTCGAAGGGCTGATGCCACCGAGAATCGCGCGCGGATCGTCGAGGCGGCCCGTGAGCTCGTCGCGGACGGCGGCGAGGTGATGCTCAATGCCGTGGCCAAGAAGGCCGGCGTCGGTCAAGGAACGCTGTACCGCCATTTCCCGACCCGCGACGACTTGTTCGCCGAGGTGTATCGGCAGGATGTGGAGGAGCTCGTCGACGCGGCCCCTGCGCTGGTTGCCGAATACGATCCGCTCTCGGCTTTGAGTGCCTGGTTCGACCGGCTGGTGGCGTACGCGCGGGTCAAGCGGGGTGTTCTGGCGGCCGTCGAGGCAGGCGTACGGCGTGATCTCGCCGACCACAGCCACGGCCCGATCGGTGATGCGGTGACGACATTACTCGAAGCGGGCAAGGCCGACGGCACCATACGGTCCGATGTGGACGCACGTGACGTCGTGTTGCTCGTCGGATACCTGTCCCGGCTCGACGACGGCGAATGGGACGGGCGGGCTCGGCGGCTGCTGGACGTCGTACTGGACGGGCTTCGTCGCGGGGCGTGAGCCTGGCTTCGCCGAGCTCCGTCACGGTGCGGAACACGCCGTACTGAACGCAGAACACGCGCGTCCGAGTGCAGGACACGGGGTCCTGAACGCAGCACACGCGCACCGGAGGGTGCAACCCGGGCCGGGGTCGGTCAGGGGGTTCCTGCGGCGGTGCGGTAGGCCTCGAGTGTTGTCTCGGCGCAGCGGAGCCACGTGAAACCGCCGGCATGGGCACGGCGGGTGGCCGCGGTCGACGCCGCGTTGGGCTCGTCGACGGCGGCGCGCAGCTCGGAGGCGAGCGCGCCGACGTCGCCGTACGGCACGAGGTGTGCCAGCCCGCCCGAGACTTCGCGGAGTGCGGGTACGTCCGTGCACACCACGGGCGTGTCGCACGCCATGGCTTCGAGCACCGGTAGTCCGAAGCCCTCGTCCCGCGAAGGCAGCACGAGCGCGGACGCGCCCGCGACCACCCGTTGCAGGTCCACATCGGACAGGTAGCCGACGTGGTGCCGCCGCTCGCCGCGGGGGAAGCCGCCGGGGCCCGCGAACACCAGCGGTGGCAGCGACGGATCGGCGGCGTGCGCCTCGAGCAGCCAGTTGAGGCCCTTCCGCGGCCCCGGCGCGCCGGCGAACAGCAGGTACCGCGACGGCAAGCCGAGCCGCTGGCGGGTACGCGGGCTCGGGGGACGTCCGGTGAACCAACCGGCGTCGACGCCGAGCGGTGTCACGACGATCTTGCCGCGGTCGACGTCGAGCCGTTCCGCGACGGCGTCGGCGACGGCCTCGGTCGGGGTGCAGATCACGTTCGCCCGCGCCGCACCCCGGCGCACGAGTTCCGGCACCTCGGCGTCGCTCGGCGCCAGCTCCTGGGGGGCGTCGAGGAACGCCAGGTCGTGGATCGTGAGCACACCCGCACCGCGGATACTGGCCGGCAGTACGAAGTTCGTGCCGTGGACGACGTCGTAGCTGCCCGCGAACAGGCCCACCGGCGGCAGCGGTGAGCGCACCCACAGCTTCCGGAGTATCCGTGCGGGAACCGGCATGCCGCGTGCGGACACGTCGTGCGGCAGCACCGTCCGCAGCTTCCGCCAGCCGCGCAGGGTGAACGCGACGGCACGCAGATCGACGTCGCCCGTCAGCGAGGCGAGTTCCTCCGAGAGCGACGCGGTGTACCGGCCGATTCCCGTGCGATCGCCCAGCAGTGGGGTGCCGTCGAGCAGCACCCGCAGCGGCTTCCCCTCCGGCCTCCCGTTCGGCTCAGCCACGGCGCAACCTCGTCCGTACGATCTTGCGCACCCGGCCCGCGGCCCTGCGGGTCAGCTCGCCGGGACCGCCGTCGGAGAGGTACTCCTTGACCAGCGCCACGTCGCGGCGCAGCTTCTGCACCCGGTTCAGCGGCGGTTCGGAGGTGAGGTCGGCCGCGCCGGCCAGCCGGTCGGCGGCCGGGCGCGGATCGCGCACGAACCGCACCAGCGGGTCGAGCACGTTCTGCCACGTGTACCGCTCGGCGACGGCGGCCATGCGTTCCCGGCAGCCGTCGGCGAAATCCGTGTCGTACAGGCACTTCTCCAGCGCGTCGGCGAGCGCCTCGGTGTCCTCGGCCGGTACGACGATGCCGAGTCGTTCGCGGCGGACCAGGTCGGCGAACGCGTCGCCGTCGGTCGTGATGATGGGCAGTCCCGCCCACAGGTAGTCCAGCACGCGGGTGCGGAACGCGAACGTCGTCTCGATGTGCTCGAAGTGCGTGGTGACACCGCAGTCGGCGTCGAGCAACCAGTTCTGGCGGTCGTCGTAGGCCACCCATTCCTGGTTGAAGAACACGTGTTTACCGGTCAGTCCGAGGGAATCGGACAGCCGCATGGTCTGCGCGCCGATGTCCATCTCGGTCACTTCGGGGTTCGGGTGCTTCATGCCGAGGAACACCAGCCGAGCGTCGCCGCGGCGGTCGCTGAGCCGTTCCACGGCGCGCACGAGCGTCAGCGGATCGAACCAGCTGTAGACGCCGCCCGCCCACAGCACGACCCGGTCGCTTTCGGACAGTCCGAGCGAGGCGCGCAGGCCGGCGCCGGTGCGCTGCGGTGGCCGTGCCGACAGGCCGAACGGGACGACCGACAGCAGCGACTGCGTCGTCGGGTCCGCGTCGTAGAGCCGCGGGGTGAGCCTGCCCGTCGCGGCGAGGTGGCCGAGCCACAGGTGCCGTTGCCGCTCGGAAGCGCACAGGAAGAAGTCGCCGCGCTGCAGCTGGGCGTCCAGGACCCGGGTGACGCCGTCGAGGTCGGCGGCGCGGCGATCGTCGGGCACGTCCTTGGTCTGCTCGAGCAGTTCGAGGTGCATCGGGTCGTACAGGTCGCACACGACGATCTTGTGTGCGTACTCGGACTGCAGCGCAGGCGCCATCTCCAGCACGTGCCCCTGCAGGATGACGACGTCGGCCCATGCGACAGGTTCGCTCAGGTCGCGCCTGCGGGCGGCGCTCACGGGAAAAGGAGCGGGTGGCGGCTCGGCGAGCGGGTTGACCGTCACGAGGCGCACGTCGTGTTCGCCGGAGAGGACCTCGGCGATGTTCCACGCCCTGATCGCCGGGCCCGCCATGCGCTCGGTGATCGCGTCGCCGGTGAGCACCAGCACCTTCCGGCGGGTACCGAAGGCCTGCTCGATGCCGAAGGCCTCGACGAGGATGTCGTGTGCGGTCAGGTAGCGGGGGAGCGGATAGGCCGGTTCGAGGGCGTTGCGCAGCAACGGCAGCAGGTCGGCGTCGGTGCGCACTCGCGCGGCCTGTTCGGCGGCGCGCGACTGCGCCAGCGACGGCAGTTGCTCGACGAACTGGTCGATCGCCAGTACGCCCGCGAGCGTGCTGCGCGGCACGGGCACGGGCGCGGTGTCGGCCGGGCCGGTGCCGTGTTCGAGGTCCAGTTGTGTCGGGTCGAGCTCGCCGCGCGCGGTGGCCCGCCGCACGGTGAGCGCCAGTGCTGCGGGCAGCGCGGCGGAGAGTGTTTCGGTAGAGGCGTTCTTGTACAGCGCGGCCAGGGCGTTGCGCTCCAGCAGGAACGTCTCCCGGCCGCCGTCCGGTGAGTCCACTTCGGACATGGTGGCGTGGTGCCGGTGGTAGGTCAGCGACTCCGGCACGTAGCGCACGCGCCAACCGCGCAGGTTGAGCCGCCAGCCGAGGTCGACGTCCTCGTAGAACATGAAGAAGCGCTCGTCGAACCCGCCCAGTTCGGCGAACACGGAAGCGCGTACGAACATCGCCGACCCGGTCGCGAACAGCACGTCCTTGGCGACCTCGTGCTCGGCACGCGGCACGTCGGCGATCGGCCCCCCGGCGCGCGGCTTGTAGCCCATGCCGAACCAGGTGAGTCCCGCGTCGACGAAGTCGGTGCCCGTGCCGTCCCAGTCGAGGACCTTGCTCGCGACCGCGCCGACGGCGGGCTCGGCCCGCAGCGTGGCCACGGCGTTCCCCGCCCAGCCGGGCGCGGGCCGGGCATCGTTGTTGAGCAGCGCCAGCACGGTGCCGTTCGCCTCGCGTGCGCCGAGGTTGCAGCCGCCGGCGAACCCGCGGTTCGTCTCCGACGTGACGAGCCGGACCCCCGGCACCGCGTCCCGGATGCGTGCCACGTCGTCACCGCCCGAGGCGTTGTCGACGCAGATGACCTCGAGGTTCGGGTAGTCGTGCTCGGCCAGCGCGCGCAGGCAGGCGATCGTGTCGTCGGCGCCGCGGTAGTTCACCACCACGACCGAGACCAGCGGTACCGCCGGATCGTGCCGTGCCGGTGGGCCGTGCATCGTTGCCGGGTCGTGCTGCGTCGCCGGGTCCTGCTGCGGCACGGGCGCTCCCTTCCCCTCACCTCGTCCCAGCTTATCCGCCTGCCCAGCGCTGCCAGAGGGAGCCTCGGCCGACCGTGGAGCGGCGTCCGATGTCCCGGCGGGTGCGCCGTACCCAGCCCAGCATGCGGGTGACGTCGGCCAGCACGCGCAGGCGCAGTCGTGGGTCGAAGTTCGCGGCGTCGGGCACGTCCGGACCGTCGGGCCGGAGTGGTGCCGCCAGTCTGCGCAACGGCAGCACCGCGGTCAACGCGGTGAACTTGGCGAGTTCCCGCAGCGCGACCGCGGCGGGCGCGCAGCGCAGCAGCATCAGCAGACGGTTGCGTTCGTTCCACCGGTGGAAGGCCGCCGATCCCGGCCGGGTACTGGCGCCGTGGCGGTGACAGACGTCGGTGCCGGCCACCGCGATGTCCCAGCCGGCCAGGCGCAGGCGCCAGGACGTGTCGGTGTCCTCGTAGTAGCAGAAGAACTCCGCAGGCACACCGCCGACGTCGCGGAGGGCGCGCGTACGGACGAGTACGGCACCGCCGCAGAACCCGAACGGCGCTGTGATCCTTTGTTCGGCTGGGGTCCCTTGCTCGGCTGGGGTCCCGCGGTCGCTGGTCTCGTCGTCGCTGGTTTCGTGGTCGCTGGTCTCGCGGTCGGCGACGGTGTCGTGGCCGGTGGTGGTCGTGGGGCCGGTGGTGGTCGGGCCGTCGAGGTCGCGGCCGTGCCCGTCGGCGGTGAGGCCGACACCGGTGGACTGCACCGTGCCGTCGGGACGGATCAGCCGGGACGTGACGGCTGCCGTGGCGGGGCCCGCGGCGGATTCCAGGGTGGCGAGCCAGTCGGGCGGCGGCACGGCGTCGTCGTTCAACCACGCGACGAACTCGGTGTCGACCACGTCGAGCGCGGCTGCGACGCCGCCTGCGTAGCCCGTGTTGGTTCCGAGCCGCAGCACCTCGGGGGCGCTCGGGTGCTCGGCGAGGATCCGCCGGGTGCCGTCGTCGGCCGCGTTGTCCACCACGAGTGTCCGGTGTGGACGGGTCTGTGCGGCGAGTCCGTCGAGGCAGTCGCCGAGGTGGGCCGCGCCGCGCCAGGTCACGACGACGACGGTGGTGGCGGGCATGGGTAGCACCGTAGCGAGCGCGGCGCAGCGGCGGGCGGGAGGTCGCGGCGGGCGGGAGATCGCTGTGGGTGGTCATGATCAGGGGAAGGTTCGGGGCTCCCGCCCGCCGGCCCGGCCACCGCCCCTCAAGGACACGCTGACGCGTGACTGTGTTGAGTGCCTCCAAGGTGCCCTTGGGGGCAGAATGGCCCCGGTGCGGGAGTTGACAGTGGTGGCCGAGCAGCTGCTGGCGCCGGTGCCCGGCGGGACGGGCCGGTACACGGCGGAACTGCTGCGCGCGCTGGCGGAGACCGCGCCGGAGGACTGGCGGGTGGCCGGCGTCGTGGCGCGCCACGGCGACGTCGAGGCCGCGCGCGTCGCCGGTGTCGCGGGCCCGCGGGTGCTGCCCGTGGGGCGGCGCGTGCTGACCGAACTGTGGCGGCGCGGGACGCCGTGGTGGCCCGGCGGCGACGCCGTCCACGCGCCGACGCCCCTCGCGCCGCCCCGCGCACCCCGCGGCCGCACCTTGTCGGTGACCGTGCACGACACCGTCCCGTGGACACACCCGGAGACGCTTACCCCGCGCGGCGTCTCCTGGCACCGCGCCGCGATCACGGCGGCGCTGCGCAGAGCGGACGGCGTCGTCGTGCCCACCCGTGCGGTCGCCGACGACCTCGCGCGACACGTCGCCGGCCCCGCCCCCGTGCACGTCGTCGGCCACGGCACGACCAGCTGGCCCGAACCGGCCCCGCTCGCGACGACCGAAGCGGCATCGCCGCCGTCGGAACCCCTGCGGTCCGGCCTGCCGGAGCGGTACGTGCTCGCCGTCGGCACGGTCGAACCGCGCAAGGGCATCGACGTCCTGATCCGCGCGATGGCAGGCATCGGCGATGCGCCGCTCGTGCTGGCCGGTCAGCCCGGCTGGGGTGGGCTGGACCCGCGCCGCGTCGCCGCCGATGCCGGCCTGCCGCCCGAACGGGTACGTGTGCTCGGCAGGTTGACCGACGCGGAACTGATCACCGTGCTGCGCGGCGCGAGCGCTCTCGCTGCGCCGAGCTTCGCCGAGGGCTTCGGCCTGCCCGTGCTGGAGGCGATGGCAGCGGGCGTGCCCGTGGTGCATTCGGACGCGCCCGCGCTGGTCGAGGTCGCGGGCGGTGCGGGCCGGTGCGTACCGCGCGGCGACGCGGATGCGCTGGCCGCGGCGCTGCGGGAGGTCCTGACCGGTGGAGAGTACGCCAGGACACTGGTGCGGGCCGGACGCACGCGTGCGCGTGCGTTCACGTGGGGCGCCGCCGCGCAGGCGATCTGGCGGTTGCACACGACGTCACCCGCCCGGACCCCCGCGACGGTGGACCCCTGATCGGGGTCGCTCGGTGGCTGCCGGCACCGCAGGCACGTCGCTGACCGGCTGTTATGCGCCCGTGATCCTGTCGTGACTTTGGCGAACGCCCGACGCGCGCCGGTCACCGGGTCGTACCCTGCTCGGGTGGCCGATCCCAGAGTGCTGATCGACGCCACCGCTGTGCCTGCCGACCGCGGTGGCGTCGGCAGATATGTCGACTCCCTGGTCGCCGCCCTCGACGCCGACGGGGCGGCGATCGCCGTGGTGTGCCAACCGCGGGACACCGAGCTGTACGGCCGGCTCGCCCCGCACGCGGAGGTCGTGCCCGCCGCCGAATCGACCGCCACCCGCACGGCCAGGCTCACGTGGGAACAGACCACGCTGCCGCGTCTCGCGGCCAGGCTCGGCGTCGACGTCGTCCACTCACCGCACTACACGATGCCGCTGGCGAGCCGTGCCGCCTCGGTGGTCACGTTGCACGACGCGACGTTCTTCACCGACCCGGTGCTGCACTCCTCGGTCAAGGCGCGGTTCTTCCGCACGTGGACGTCGACCGCGTTGCGGCGGGCCGACGTGTGCGTGGTTCCCAGCGACGCCACCGCCCACGAACTCACCCGCGTCACCCCGGCCGCGCGCGCCCGGGTGGAGGTCGTCCACCACGGCGTCGACGAGGAGCGGTTCCACGTGCCCTCACCGGAGGAGACCAGGGCGGCACGCGACGCGGTCGGCCTCGGCACCACGCCGTACGTCGCGTTCCTCGGTGCGCTCGAACCGCGTAAGAACGTGCCCGCGCTGGTACGCGGGTTCGCCCACGCCGTCGCGGACATGCCGGAACCGCCCGCGCTCGTGCTCGCCGGGCAACCCGGCTGGGACCGGCAGGTGGAGTCGGCGCTCGATTCCGTGCCGCACCGGCTGCGGGTGATCCGCGCGGGCTACCTGCCGTACGACGCGCTGGCCGGGTTCCTCGGCGGCAGCGAACTCGTCGCGTATCCGAGCCTCGGCGAGGGCTTCGGCCTGCCGGTGCTCGAAGCGATGGCGTCCGGCGCCTGCGTCCTGACCACGCGGCGACTGGCGTTGCCCGAAGTCGGCGGCGACGCCGTGGCCTACTGCGGCGTCGGAGCAGGCGACGTCGCGGCCGCTCTGCGGGAACTGCTCGACGACCCCGCACGCCGCTCGCGGCTCGCGTCGGCCGCTCAGCGCCGGGCGAAGGAGTTCGCGTGGGGATCCACGGCCGAACGCCACCGCGAGGCCTACGCCAGGGCCGCCCACGCCGCCGCCCTGCCGCACTGACGCCAGGGCTCTTCCGCGCGTGTCCGGCACCCGCCCCTGCCGTGTTGCGGGTTTGGGGGATCGTGTTGCGGGTTTGGGGGATCGTGTTGGGCGGGTTCTAGTGGTGGTTGCAACGCTCCTGGTTTTGAGGAGTGGTTGTGGGGTTGTCGGTGGTGTGGGATGTGTTTTGTCGGGTGTTGGATGGGGAGGGTGGGAATGTCGCGGCGGCGTCGCGGGCGGTGGGGGTGCATCGTTCGACGGGGTTGAGGTGGGTGCGGGCGGCCCGGGCTGGTGGATATAACCCGGTGGTGTCTGGTGATGGGTCGTTGGCGGCGGTTCAGGCGGAGTTGCATCCCCGGTTTTTGACGTTGCCCGAGCGGGAACGGATCGCGGATCTGCGGCGGG
>NZ_JAMTCH010000009.1 GCF_024171735.1 Prauserella alba | reverse complement strand
TGCCCCTCATCGGCACCCTCCCCGAACACCTACGCGGCTCACTGACCTGGGACCAAGGCGCCGAGATGGCCGCACACACACAGTTCACCGTCGCCACCGGCATACCGGTCTACTTCTGCGACCCCCACTCACCCTGGCAACGCGGCTCGAACGAAAACACCAACGGCCTACTCCGCCAATACTTCCCCAAAGGCACCGACCTGTCCGCCCACAGCGCCGAAGACCTCGAACACGTCGCCCAGCAACTCAACGGCCGACCACGCAAAACACTCGGCTGGGCCACCCCAGCCGAGCGCCTGCGTGATCTACTCACAACCACATAGGCCAACAGGCGTTGCAACCACCCCAAGAAACCACCTTGCCGTTCCAAGGGACTGTGTTGCGGGTTCGGGGGCATGGGCGAGCAGCTGTCGCCTCACGGCCGCGGCGGTAACCGGCGAATAGTGGATTCGCCGGGCCTGTTCGTCACGGCCCGTTCGCCCAGGGCGCGACCGGACGTGCTCGGGGTGGCTGTGCCCGCGAGGGGAAGATTCGGGGCGTTGAACGCCACCAAGGTGCCCTTGGGGGCATCGGGGGTGTCGCAGAGCGGCGGGTGCAGAATGTGCGCGTGACCGAGCCGAAGACCTACGGTGACGGCGTCGCGGTGGTGACCGTGACGTACTCCCCGGGTGCGACCCTCGAACGTTTCCTCGACACCCTCGCCACGGCGACCGACCGTGACGTGCAGGTCGTCCTCGCCGACAACGGCTCCGTCGACGGGGCGCCGGAGAAGGCCGCCGAACGGGCGAACGTGCGGCTCGCGGCGATGGGCGAGAACCTCGGCTACGGCGCCGCCGCCAACCGTGGTGTCGCCGAGCTTGGCGACGACATCGGCTGGGTCGTCGTCGCCAACCCCGACCTGGAGTGGGACGCCGGTTCCCTCGACGCGCTGCTCACCGTCACCCGGCGTTGGCCCCGTGGCGGCGCGTTCGGCCCGCTGATCCGCGAACCCGACGGATCGGTGTACCCGTCGGCGCGGTTGCTGCCGTCGCCGGGCCGGGGGATCGGCCACGCCGTGTTCGGCAAGGTCTGGCCGTCCAACCCGTGGACCCGCGCCTACCGGCAGGAGAGCGGCGAACCGACCGAGCGCACCGCGGGCTGGCTGTCCGGCTCGTGCCAGCTGATCCGCCGTGAGGCGTTCGACTCGGTGGACGGGTTCGACCCGCGCTACTTCATGTACTTCGAGGACGTCGATCTCGGCGACCGCATCGCGAGGGCGGGCTGGCTCAACGTGTACGCCCCGTCGGCCGCCGTGATGCACATCGGCGGGGAGTCGACGTCGAAGGCGTCGGCGACGATGCTCGCCGTGCACCACGACAGCGCGTACCGCTACCTCGCGGACCGGCACCGCGGGCTCCGGTGGAAGCCGTTCCTGGCCGCCGTCAAACTCGGCCTGAAACTGCGCCTCGCGGTGGAGACCCGCCGGGCCTGATCACGTCCAGCGGAACACGCGTGCCGACACCGCGGCGGCCACCACCGTGACGCCGGCGAGCGCGCCGAGCTGCGCGACGTCGAGCGGCTGCCCGATCCACGCGGCCATCAGCGTGTCGAGCCCGGCACCGAACGGCAGGTACTCGCCGACGGCGGCGACCCCGTCCGGCAGATTGCCGCGCGGACCGAATCCGCCGCCCAGCGCCATCAACACGAAGAACGACACCAGCCCGATCGCCAGCGCGGAGTTCGGCGTGGGTGACACCGCCGCGACCAGCATTCCCAGCGCGAACATCGCCGTCGTCGTCAGCACGAGTGCGAGCGCGATGCCCATCGGATCCGCGGGAGCCGACAGGCCGAACAGCAACGCCGCGACCACGACGACCAGCGTGATCCCCGCAGCCGCCTGCGCGATCCCGACCACGGCCTGCGCCACCAGCACCATCGACGGCCGCGCCGGGGTCACGGCCAGCCGCCGGAGGATCTTGTAGCGGCGGTAGGTCGCGAGGAACGACGGCATGTTGATCACGCCGACGGTGGCGATGGTCAGCACGATCACCATCGGCAGCACGTAGGCGAGCTGCTGCGACATGCCGCTCAGGCCGGGCACCGGCGGGGAGTCGCCGCTGCCGTTCATCACCAGGAGCAGCATCGGCAGGCCCAGCGGAATCACCAGCCCCGCCGTGTCCCGGCGGACCATGCGTCCCTCATGCGCGATGAGCGCCCGCCACGCCCGCAACCCCGGGCCTCGCGGACTCGTCACGGTGTCGGTCATCGCCGCACCTCCCCGTCCGGTCCGCCCGCATCGCGGAGCACGTCGTCGAGGACGGTGACGTCCGCGTTCACATCGACGTCCGCGTCCACATCGGTGTCGGTATCGGCGTGTGCGTCGGCATCTGCGTCGGTCACCGCGAGGAACGCCTCGTCGAGGGACGTGCCGCCGCCCCCGTGGGTGCGCCTGACGAGCCCCTCCGGCGTGTCCAGCGCGGCGATCCGCCCCCTGTCGAAGACGGCGATGCGGTCGCACAGCCGCTGAGCCTCGTCCATGAAGTGGGTGACCAGCAGGATCGTCACGCCCGCTGCCCGCACCTGCTCGATGAGCTGCCAGGTGTCACGGCGGGCCCGCGGATCGAGTCCGCTGGTGAGCTCGTCGAGCACCGCGACGCGTGGCCTGCCGACGAGCGCGAGTGCGATCGACAGGCGTTGCAGCTGCCCGCCGGAGAGTTCGTCGACGAACGTGTCCCGCTTGTCGTCGAGCCCGAGCTGCCCCAGCAGCCGTTCCGGATCGGCGCCGTCGGCGTAGAACGAGCGGTACAGCCGCACCAGCTCACCCGCCGTCGCCTTGTCCGGCAGCATCCCCTCCTGCAGTTGGACACCGAGCACAGTGCGCAACGCCTTGCGATCGCGCACCGGGTCGAGTCCGAGCACGCGCACCATGCCCGCATCGGGCGTGCGCAGGCCCTCGACGATCTCGACGGTCGTGGTCTTGCCCGCGCCGTTCCTGCCGAGTACGCCGAAGATCTCGCCCGCTTCGACGTCGAAGTCGACCCCGTCGACCGCGATCGTCTCGCCGTAGCGCTTGTGGATGTCTCTGACCTCGATGACGGCCATGCCGCCCGCCTTTCGTGAGCCGGGATCGCCCGGTCGGCCCTGTTGCCACCCGTGAACGTAGGGACGCGGGGGCGAGGCGTCTGCTGCCGAAAGTCACGCCCGGCGGGCATGACTTCCGGCAGGTGTCCGCGCGCGGGAGCACTCCTAGACTCGGCGGATGGGCAAGGAACGCCTCGAAGTGGCGGCCGCGACGGCGGGACTGGCGATCTACCTCGTCATCGGACTGCCGATCATCGTCGTCGCGGTCTCGGGAGACGCGGCGGAGCCGGTCACGCGTGGCCCGTTCTGGGTGTGGCTGGTGTGCTACGCCGGGTTCCTCGTCGCGTTCGCGGCGACGGCGGTCACGGGTGAGCGCGGACACCGGGCCGGAGCCGCCGGGGGCGCCCTGCTGACCATGGCGTGCGGCGCCGGTGTCGTGCTGCTGTCCGGGAACCGCGGCGTGACGCCGATCCTGCTCGTGTTCGCCGCGGCCGTCGCGGCCCAGTACGTCTCGGCGCGGATGGCCGTGGGCATCGTCGCGGGCAACACCGTGGTCGTGGCCGCGGCGGGCCTGTGGCACGGGGTCTCCGCACCCGACCTGCTGTTCAGCACGTTCCTGTACGCCGTGTTGCAGGTGCTGTACCTGTTCACGACCTGGGCCGCGCAGCGTGAGCAGGAGGCCAACGAACGCCTCGCGGTCGCTCACGCCGAGCTGCGCAGCGCCACCGCGTTGCTCGCCGAGTCGAGCCAGTCCCAGGAACGCCTGCGCATCGCGCGCGAGTTGCACGATCTGCTGGGGCACAAGCTCTCGGCGCTGGCACTGCAGTTGGAGACCGCCTCGCACCGGGTGACCGGGCCCGCGGGCGAGGACGTGGAGCGGGCGCGGCTGCTGGCGAAGGAACTGCTCACCGACGTCCGGTCGACGGTGGGGGAGTTGCGGTCACGCCCGCCGGAACTGCGCGCGGCACTGGAGACGGTGGTGCGCGAACTGCCCCGGCCACGTGGTCACCTGACGGTCGCCGACGACGTCGAGGTGGACGAGCAGCGGATCACCGTGCTCGTTCGCTGCGCACAGGAGATCGTCACCAACGCCATCCGGCACGCCGATGCCGACAACCTGTGGCTCGACGTGCGCGCCGGCCCCGACGGCGGCGTGCTGCTCCACGCTCGCGACGACGGGCACGGCACCTCCGCGTTGCAGCTCGGCCACGGGCTCACCGGGCTGACCGAACGGGCCGAGGAACTCGGGGGCTCCGTGAGCTTCGACGGCCGCGACGGATTCGCCGTCGAGGTCGACCTGCCGCCCTCGTCGATGCCGGTGGCAGCGTCGTGATCGGGGTCTGCGTCGTCGACGATCAGACGCTCGTCCGGCAGGGCATTCGCAGCCTGCTGGGACTCGCCGACGACGTCACGGTCGTCGCGGAGGCCTGCGACGGCGACGAAGCCCTCGACGTGCTGTCCCGCGAACCTCCCGACGTGCTGCTGCTCGATCTGCGCATGCCGCGGCGTGACGGGATCGCCACGCTCGAAGCGATGCGCCGGCAGGGGTTCGACATTCCCGCGCTGGTCCTGACGACCTTCGACGACGACGAACTCGTGCTGAAGGCGCTCCGCGCCGGAGCACGCGGCTATCTGCTGAAGGACGTCACACTCGACCGGCTCGTGAACGCGATCCGCACCCTAGCCCGAGGCGGTTCACTGGTGCAGCCCGCGCTCACCGAACGGCTCGTCCGAGCCGTCGAGGCATCGGGGGAGGTCCCCGACTTCACCGACCTGCCCGCTCCGGAACCGCTGACCGAACGGGAACTGGAGATCCTGCGGCTGCTGGCTGGCGGTTTCAACAACCGCGAGATCGCCGCCGCCGCGGGACTCGCCGAGGGGACCGTGAAGAACCACGTGTCGAACGTGCTGATGAAGCTCTACGTCCGGGACCGCACCCGCGCCGTGCTCCGCGCACTCGACCTCGGCCTGCTCACGGGCGGCGACGGCTGACCTGCAGGGACGGCGCGGGCCGTGGCGGTGCGGGCCGTGGCCGTGCGAATCGTGGCCGTGCGGGCCGGCTCGCCGTCACAGGCAGCCGCACCGGAAGGGACCGACTCGCCGTCACAGGCCTTCGAGTCGGCGGGCGAGTTCGGAGGTGCCGCTTCCCGGCTCGACCTTCGTGGTGGGCACGAATCCGCCACCGGCGGAGTCGTCGGACCCACTGCCCGAATCCCCGCCCGCGGTGGTGGTCGAACCGCCGCCCGATGGCCGGGCCGCGGCATTCGGGCCCGCGGGTGTGACCGGCGCGCCGGTGAACGTCATGTCCGGCGGCGCGTCCGCCGTGTCGACCGGCTGGGCTCCCTGCGTGGGCAGCGGCTGGGTCCGCGCGCTGTCCGCCAGCGCCGGCGCAGGGGTCCCGGACTCGGTGTTCTGGGAAGCCGTGTGCTGGGGCGCCGTGTGCTGGCGAGCCGCGTCCTGGGGTGCTGTGTTCCCGGCGGCGGGCGTCGTGTCGGCGGCAGGGGTGGTCTCGGCGGTTCGGGACGCCGCAGCCGCGGCCTCCCGCTGGTTCAGCGGCACGGTCGGTGACGGCTGGGAGAGGTGACTCTCGTCGTTGCGCTCGATCACCGACGCGGGCACCTTGGCGGTGGCGTCGGGGTCCTGCTCGGCGGCACTGCGGACGACCGAGGACGGGATGACCTGCGTGTCGTCCGAGTCCATCGGCGACTGCATGTTGTCCGGCGTCACCACGCCCGAGCGCCGCTGCGCCCGAGCCAGTACGGCGTCCGCTCGATCGCGGGGGTCCATGCCCTCGCCCTCCCCGATGGTCGACCAGGCCCTCTCGGTGGAAGGGCCGCCGGATTCTGCCACTAGGGTAGGCCCTCCGGTTCGATACCGTCAGCGTTTCCCCCGGTTTGTCGCCGGCGGGCCACGAGAAAGGGTAGGTGCAGGCTCGAATGGGGTCCTCGTCCGGAGGCGGTGCGGTCGACGCCGTGGTGCTCGTCGGCGGTAAAGGCACCAGGTTGCGCCCGCTGACCCTCTCCGCGCCGAAGCCGATGCTGCCGACGGCGGGTGTGCCGTTCCTGTCGCACCTGCTCTCGCGGATCCGCGCGGCGGGGATCACACATGTGGTGCTCGGCACGTCGTATCAGGCCGAGGTGTTCGAAGAGCACTTCGGCGACGGCGGCGCGCTCGGCCTCGACCTCGAATACGTCGTCGAGGACGAACCGCTCGACACCGGCGGGGCGATCCGCAACGTGTACGACCGGCTCCGCGCGGACGACGTCGTGATCTTCAACGGCGACATCCTGTCCGGCACCGACATCGGCGCGCTCGTCGGAACGCACCGCGACGCGGGCGCCGACGTCACCCTGCATCTGCAGCGCGTCGCCGACCCGAGCCGGTTCGGCTCCGTGCCCACCGGCGCCGACGGCCGCGTGACGGCATTCCTCGAGAAGACGCCGAATCCGCCGACGGACCAGGTCAACGCCGGGTGTTACGTGTTCCGGCGGGAGGTCGTCGGCGGGATTCCGGCGGGCAGGCGGGTGTCGGTCGAGCGGGAGACGTTCCCCGGGCTGCTCGAGGCGGGCGCCCACGTGCACGGGTTCGTCGACGACTCGTACTGGCTCGACGTCGGCACCCCCGAGACGTTCGTGCAGGGGAGTGCGGACCTGGTGCGCGGTGTCGCGCCGACGTCGGCACTGGCGGGGCCGACGGGGGAGTCGCTGCGGCTCCCCGGCGCCTCCGTGGCAGCCGACGCGGAGGTGACGGGCGGATCGACGCTCGGGGTGGACTCGGTCGTGGGCACCGGTGCGCGGATCGAGGGAGCGGTGCTGTTCGACGGCGCCGTGGTCGAGGCGGGAGCGGTGGTCGAGCGGTCCGTGCTCGGTGCGGGTTCCCGCGTGGGCGAGGGCGCGGTGCTGCGGGGTGTCGCCCTCGGTGACGGCGCGAGCGTCGGCGCGGGCTGCGAACTCCTCGACGGCGTCCGCGTGTGGCCGAAGATCGATCTGCCACCCGGTGCGATCCGGTTCTCCAGCGATGCGTGAACGCACGTGGCGGCCCGGATTCGACGTCGATCTCGACGCCGTGCTGGCTCCGCTGCGGCGCGGCCACGCCGACCCGTGTTTCCGGCGTGACGACGGAATCTGGCTGACGGCGAACACCTCAGGCGGTTCCGCAACGCTCCGGGTGTCCCGGTCCGATATGGACGTCGTGGGCACGGCGTGGGGCGACGGTGCCGAGGCGGTCCTCGACGGACTGCCCGCGCTGCTGGGCGCCGACGACGATGACTCGGGGTTCGTGTCGCACCACGACGCGGTCGCGCGGGTGCGGCGGGAACTGCCGCGGCTGCGGCTGGGGGCGACGCGGCGCGTGTGGGACGTGCTCGTGCCCGCGGTGCTGGAGCAGAAGGTGACCGGGTACGAGGCGCGGCGGTCGTGGCGTGAGCTGTGCCGCCGGTTCGGTGTGCCCGCTCCGGGGCCCGCGCCGGACGGGATGCGCGTACCGCCGACTCCCGCGGCGATTCTGTCCATTGTGGATTGGAATTGGCACAGGGCGGGGGTGGACTCGTCCCGCAGGCGGGCGTTGCGGGCCGCGGCGACCGTGGCGGGCAGGCTGGAACGTGCCGCGACGCTGGGCGGTGCGGAGGGCAGGCACCTGTTGCGCACGGTGCCGGGCATCGGCGTGTGGACGGCCGCGGAGGTGGCACAGCGGGCGTGGGGCGATGCCGACGCGGTCAGCTTCGGTGACTTCCACATCCCCGCGGTCGTCGGCCACGCCCTGCTCGGCCGCGAACTCGATGATGCCGGCCTGCACGAGGTGCTCGCCCCGTACGCCCCGCAGCGCCATCGCGTGGTGCGCTATCTCGAAGCGGCCGGCCACACGCGTCCCCGTTACGGTCCTCGCCACCCGGTCCGCGACTACCGGGCCATCTGACGCCCGGCCGTGTTGCGAATCCCGGGGCCCGTGTTGCGGGTTCGGGGGCCCGTGTTGCGTTTTCCAGGGCTCGTGTTGCGGGTTCGGGGGATCGTGTTGCGAATCCCGGGGTCCGTGCGGCACCTCCCGTCCGGCGTGTCCTGCGGTTGTGCCCCGCGTGTTCTGCACTCGGAACCGCGTGTTCTGCGGTCGGGTTTTCGTGTCCTGCGCTCACGTCACGCGAGTGGGGCCAGTCGGGGTCGTGGCGAGTTTCTCGGGGCTCGGTGGTGTACTCCCGGGTCCGCGCTGCGTCTTCCAGGGGCGGCGACCCGTCCGGCCTGACGTCGGTTCGTGGGCCTCGGCGAGTTTCGCACGGGGTTGCGGACCGGCACCCGTTCGCGTTCGCGGCGGTATTCCCGGTATGCAACGAGTGCACCGCGCCCCACGGGTGGACGAGTGCAGTTCTCGCGTGCCGAACGCAGCACATGCCGCCCCGGAGTGCAGGACACGCGCGGCTGAGTGCAGGACAACCGCCCCGGAAAACGCAACACGGTCCCCGGAATCCGCAACACGCGCCCCGGAATCCGCAACACGCGGTGGTGGGTCAGGTGAAAGCGTCGAGGAGCTGGCGCTGGGCCGTGGTGAGGTACTCGTCGAGGGCGTGGGCGGCGGCGTCGAGGTCGCCGTCGGTCAGCAGCCGGGCGATGTGACGGTTCAGCTCGATGTACGGCTCGTGGAACCGGCGCAGTGCCGACGTCGCGTGGAACGCCAGTCTCAGTTCCGCCGTGAGCTGCTGCATGATCTCGTCGGCGCGCGGGCTGCCGGCCAGCGCCGTGATCGCCTGGTGGAAGCGCATGTTCGCGGTGCCGACGTCCAGCCAGCGCTCCTCCGCGGCGGCCTCCTCGGCGGCGGCGATCGCCGAGGAGATCGCCGCCAGCCGCTCCTGCGGGATGTCGGAAGCCGCACGGATCGCTCCCGTCTCCAGCAGGCGGCGAGTGCGGTACAGGTCGGTCACGTCGTCGGCGTCCAGCACCCGGACGAACACACCGCGGTGGAACTCGTGCACCAGGAGTCGCTCGTGCACCAGCAGGCGGAACGCCTCGCGCAGCGTGTTCCGCGACACCCCGAGCGCCTTGCCGGCGCTGTGTTCCGACAACCGGGTACCCGGCCGCAACCGCCCGTCGATGATCCACTGCCGCAGCGCGTCGGCGACCCGTTCGGCGGTGCTGGTTCGGTCGAGCACCGAGCGGTTGTCCGCGAGCAGGTCGGACCAGGGGTCGGCGCCGGCCTGATCGGGTGAGCTGGGGCTGGCCATCGGCGGGGGTCGACCTCCGTTGTGTCGGGACCACGAAGTGTAACAAGTGCATTGCCCCCTTGTCGGATTGTTGAACAACTCGCTACCGTCTTGCGAAACCCCTCGACCCCGGGAGACCGATATGGCCGACCACGTGGGCAGCGGCGCCGACCGCGACGACGTCGGCGACAACCGCGGCAACGACAACCGCGACACCGACGGCACCCCCGGCGGGGACACCGCCGACACGGACGCAACGGCCGGCACAGGCCCGAAGACCGGCAAGGACGCGAAGACCGGCAAGGACACGAAGGCAGGCAAGGGCGCGCTGGCGGGCGGTACCTCGCGTGGCGCGCTGGCCGGCGCGATCTTCCTGATGGCCACGAGCGCCATCGGCCCCGGCTTCATCACGCAGACCACCGAGTTCACCGCGCAGCTCGGCGCCGCGTTCGCGTTCGCGATCCTCCTCTCGATCGTCGTCGACATCGCGGTGCAGCTGAACGTCTGGCGCGTCATCGGCATCTCGGGGCTGCGGGCGCAGGAGCTCGGCAACAAGGTGCTGCCCGGCATCGGCTACCTGATGGCCGCGCTGGTCGTGCTCGGCGGCCTCGTGTTCAACATCGGCAACGTCGCGGGCACCTCACTCGGCCTCGACGCGCTGTTCGGGCTCGACGTGAAGATCGGCGGGACGATCTCCGCGGCCATCGCGATCGCCATCTTCGCGAGCCGGCGCGCGGGCGTCGCGATGGACCGGCTCGTCGTCGTGCTCGGTTTCGTCATGATCGCGCTGACGACGTATGTCGCGATCGTGTCGTCCCCGCCCGTGGGCGAGGCCATGACGCAGGCGGTCGTGCCCGACACGATCGACGTTCTGGTGATCACCACGCTGATCGGCGGGACCGTCGGTGGCTACATCACGTACGCGGGTGCCCACCGGCTCATCGATTCGGGCGTCAGCGGCCCCGACGAGGTCGCGCGCGTGTCCCGCAGTTCCGTGACGGCGCTGCTGGTCACGGGTGTCATGCGGGTGGTGCTGTTCCTGGCGATCCTCGGTGTCGTCGCCGGCGGTGCGACGCTGGCAGGCGGAAACCCGACGGCGGAGGCGTTCGGCCACGCCGCGGGTGAGGTCGGCATGCGCCTGTTCGGCATGGTGCTGTGGGCGGCGGGCATCACGTCGGTCGTCGGCGCGTCCTACACGTCGGTGTCGTTCCTCGTGTCGTTCTCGCCCGCGTTGAAGCGGCGGCAGAACTGGCTCGTCGCGGGGTTCATCGTCGTGTCCGCGGTGGGTTTCGTCCTGCTCGACCAGGCGCCGACGACGCTGCTGATCCTCGCGGGCGCGCTCAACGGGCTGATCCTGCCCGTCGGCTTCGGCGTGGTGATGTGGGTGGCGGGACGGCGCGGTGACCTGCTCGGCGGCTACCGGTATCCGCGCTGGCTGCTGGTCATCGGCGTGGCGGCCTGGCTGTTGACGCTCTACCTCGGATGGAATTCACTCAGCGGTATCGCGGACCTGTGGAGCTGACCGGGCGCGGTGCCGGGCTGGAGGAGCCGATGGACACGACCACGCTGCGAGTGCTGCCGTGCGGGGACGCGGCACTGCTCGTCGAGGCGGCCGGACTCGACGACGTGCTGGCGCTGCACGCGGCACTCGAAGCCGACCGGCCCGGCGGCGTCGTCGACCTCGTCCCCGCAGCCCGGACGCTACTGTTGCGGTTCGATCCCGTGCGGACCGACGCAGCCGCCCTGGAACGGGCCGTGCGGGAGGCCGAACCCGTTGCGGTGTCCCGATCCGGAGGCGAGCTGCTGGAGATTCCCGTCGTCTACGACGGGCCGGATCTCGCCGACGTCGCCCACCACACGGGACTGTCCGAACGCGACGTGATCGCCGAACACACCGCCTGCGAGTGGACGGTCGCGTTCGGCGGGTTCGCGCCCGGTTTCGGCTACCTGGCCGGCGGGTCTCCGAGGTTGGAGGTGCCGCGCCGTTCCGAGTCGCGCACCCGCGTGCCCACCGGATCGGTCGCGCTCGCCGGAACGTACAGCGGTGTCTATCCGCGTTCCTCGCCCGGCGGCTGGCAGCTCATCGGCCACACCGACCTCGTGACCTGGGACGTCGACCGCGACCCGCCCGCGCTGCTGCGGCCCGGCGTGCGCGTGCGGTTCGTCGCGGCCGATTCGGGGGAGACCGAGGGTGAGCGACCGCGCCGGACGGCCGGAGGTGACGCGTGACGGATCTCGACGTTCTCGCCCCCGGCCCGTTGGCGACGGTGCAGGATCTGGGCAGGCCCGGCAACGCCGGGATCGGCGTCGGCCTCTCGGGTGCCGCCGACGGCGGGTCGCTGCGGTTGGCGAACCGGCTGGTGGGCAACGACGAGGACGCGGCCTGCGTCGAGGTCACCTTCGGCGGGTTCGCCGCGCGGGCGCGGACGCCGCTGACGGTGGCGGTGACGGGGGCGCCGTGCCCGGTCACCGTCGACGGTCGCGGTGCGGCACCGGACAGCGTGCTGCGCGTGCCGGCCGGAGCGGAGATCCGCCTCGGCACACCCGCGCGCGGCCTGCGCAGCTATCTCGCCGTGCGGGGCGGGCTGACGGTGCCGGCCGTACTCGGCTCGCGGTCGACCGACCTGCTGTCCGGTCTCGGCCCGCAGCTGCTGCGGGAAGGTGACGTGCTGCCCGTGGGGCCGGCGCCCGCGCGGTTCCCCGTGATCGACGGAGCTCCGGGACGTGCGATCGCCGACAGCGAAGCGCCCCTGCGGGTCGTCCCCGGCCCACGCGACGACTGGTTCACCTCCCGTGCCCTGGCGACGTTGCTGACCGAGCCCTACACCGTGACATCGGAATGCGACCGGGTCGGTGCGCGGCTCGACGGCCCCGAACTGGCGCGTGCCGGCGTGGGAGAGCTGCCGAGCGAAGGCATGGTGCCGGGCGCGCTGCAGGTGCCGCCGTCGGGAAAGCCGACCCTGTTCCTCGCCGACCACCCCGTCACCGGCGGCTATCCGGTGATCGCTGTGGTCGTCACGTCCGATGTGGACGCGGCGGCACAGCTGCGGCCCGGAATGCGCGTGCGATTCGTCAGGGACCGCACGGCGAACCGTGCCACGTCGCGACCCGGCGCCGCGCGCCCGTCGCCGCACCTGCCCGCAACGTCGAACTCCGGGAGGTCGTCGTGACCGCACCCCGCACACCCGACGCGTTCGCCGATCCGCACGAGGCTCGGGCCGCCTACCGCGACGGCCTGCGCGTTCCGACTGCAGGTCACTGTCCGGGGTGGACACAGGCGAACCTGATCTCCCTGCCCGCCGACGTCGCCGAGGATTTCCGGCACTTCGCCCGGCGCAACCCGCAGGCGTGTCCGGTCCTCGGCGTGACCGAGCCCGGCGAGGTGTCGCTGCCGATCCTCGATGGTGACCTGCGCCGCGACCTGCCCGCCTATCGGGTGTACGAGAACGGGGAGCTCGCCGGGGAGCGCACCGACGTCGTCGATCTGTGGCGCGGTGACCTCGTCACGTTCCTCATCGGCTGCAGCTTCACGTTCGAGACCGCACTGCTGGAGTCCGGTGTTCCGGTGCGGCACATCGAGGACGGCGGCAACGTGCCGATGTACACCACATCGGTCGCGTGCCGTCCGGCTGGCCGCATGACGGGGCCGCTGGTGGTGTCGATGCGCCCGATCCCGGCACGGCTGGTCGAGCGGGCGATCCGGGTGACGGCGCGCTATCCGCGGGTGCACGGCGCGCCCGTTCACATCGGACAACCGGGGCTCATCGGTGTCGACGACCTCGACCGGCCCGATTTCGGCGACCCGGTGCGGATCGACCCGGGCGAGGTTCCCGTGTTCTGGGCGTGTGGCGTGACGCCGCAGGCCGCCGTGATGCGCTCGAAACCGCCGCTGGCCATCGCTCACGCACCCGGACACATGGCTATCACCGACGCCCGCGACACGGAGTTCCGCGTGCCGTGATGCTCCGCCGCTGACACATCGGCCCCGGCCCACCGACGCGAATCCGCAACACGGCCCCCGGAATCCGCAACACAGTCCCGGGGATCCGCAACACAGTCCCGGGGATCCGCAACACGGCCCCGGGAATCCGCAACACGGGGACGGGGCTCCTAGTGGGAGCGGATGGCTGCGGTGACGATGGCGACGGCCTCGTCGTCGCTCAGGCCGAGTTTGCGTGCCGTGTCGGCGTACCGCCGGGCGGCGTCCCGTGCGCGGATCCGCGTGCGATCACCGGTGGCGGCGACGAACGTGCCCGACCGGCCCTTCGTCTCGATCAGGCCCGCTTCCTCGAGTTCCCGATAGGCACGGGCGATCGTGTTCGCCGCGATGCCCACGTCGGCGGCGAGCTTGCGCACGGTCGGCAGCCTCGTGCCGACGGCGAGCACACCCTCGTTGATCTTACCGGCGAGCCCGGCGCGCACCTGTTCGTACGGCGCCACCTTGGACTCCGGGTCGACGCCGACCAACGGCTCCGTCTCGCTCATCGCCGGAAACCCTCGCACGCCCGTGCTGAGGTGCGCAAACCGGTCACGCGGCGTCGAGTGCGGCCGCCACCAGCTCGGTCAGGTCCTCGGTGCCGGGTGGCAGTGCGTGCACCGGCCACCAGCGCAGATCGTCGGACTCGTCGCTGGCCACCGGCTCGGCGCCCGCGGGGGCGCGCACGAGGAACTGCACGTCGAAATGCCGCGTGGGCAGGCCGAGCGAGCAGGTGATCGGGTGGACGTCGAGCCGCAGCGGGTCGTCGTCGATCGTGAGCCGGGGCATGCCCGATTCCTCGGTGGCCTCGCGCAGTGCCGCGGCTGTCAGTGACGGGTCGTCGGGTTCGCAGTGCCCGCCGAGCTGCAGCCACCGGCCCACCCGCGGATGCAACGTCAGCAGCACGTGCTCGCCCGCGGCGTCCAGCACGATCGCCGACGCCGTCAGGTGGCCCGCTTCGCACGAGCGCGCGCACGCGTCGGGGCGCGCGGCGAGGAAGCCGAGGTAGGCCTGTCGCAACGATTCCTGGGAGGCGGTGTCGGGCTTCCAGCCGTCCAGTGTGGACGTCGCAGTGGAGTGGAGGGCGTCCATTCACAGCTCCAGATATCCGTCGTCGAGGTCACGGGGCGGTCGCGGGGCGAGCGGCTCGGTCGGGTGGCCGACGGCGACGGCGCCCAGCGGCCGCCACGACGGGTCGATCCCGAGGCTCGCGTGCACGACGTCGGCGGCGAAGATGGTCGACCCGATCCAGCACGAGCCGAGTCCCTCGGCGGCCAGTGCGACCAGCAGGGCCTGCACGGCCGCACCGCCCGCGACCGTGAACATCGTGAGCTCGCAGGCGCTTCGCCGCTCGTCCGGATACGCGTGGGCGCCGTCCGGCACCAGGAAGGGCACGATCACCTCGGGCGCTTCGAAGAGGATGTCCCCGCGGCGCAGGCGCTTCTCGATCTGCTCGTCGGTGAAGCCGTCCGCCGTCAGGTCGCCCCGCCACGCCTCGCGCATCGCTTCGAGCAGCTTGGTCCGCGTTCCGGGCTCGCGCAGCCGGACGAACCGGACCGGTCGGGTGTGGTGCGGTGCGGGCGCCGTGAGCGCCGCGCCGACGGCACGCCGCAGTGCCTCGGGGTCCACGGTGTCGCCGGTGAACTCGCGCACCGACCGCCGTGTCAGCACCGCCTCCCGCCTGCCCTGGGCGATCGCTTCGTCGGTGCCGAGCCGGAACAGATCGTAGTCGGCGGGCCGCACCAGGTCGCGTGCCGTCGACCGCTCGTCGCCGATCTCCAGGCCGCGCACCACCGCGACCGGAAGCCCGCCGAGTTTGCCCTTCACCAGGTCGGCGGCGGAGGCGATCTCGTCGGCCACGGCGATCTCGGTGACCGCCAGCTCGTTGCCGTGGTCGTCGACCTCGCCCTCGTAGGCGTGCAGCACGCGCAGCCCGGAGGCGCCGATCGTCTCGTCGGTCTGGCCGTTGCGCCAGGCGCGGCCCATCGTGTCGGTGATCAGCACGGCGATCTCCACACCGAGCCGTTCGCGCAGGCCGTGCCGTAGTGCGAGGGCGGAGGCGTCCGGGTCGTAGGGCAGCAGTGCGATCTCGTCGAGGTTGACGTTGGAGGCGTCGACGCCGGCTGCGGCCTGCACGATGCCGTTGCGGTTCTGCGTGATGAGCGTCCGCCCGATCCGAGCCAGCACGCGTTCGGACTCGGCGTCGATCAGCTCGCGCCGCGCGGCGTCGCGTTCGTCCGGGTCGGACGGCACCCGGATCAGCCTGCCCTCCGCCTTGGACACGATCTTGCTCGTCACCACCACGACGTCACCCGAGCGCAGCCAGGGCGCGGCGGTGGCGATCGCGCCCGTGAGGTCGTCACCGGGCCGGAACTCCGGCAGTCCTTCGACGGGCAGGATCTCGACGCGCCCGCCCGCGTGATCAGTCAAGGTGCACCCCGGCCAGTTCGAGGGCGTCCCGCGCCATCTGCGCGGTCGTGTCCACATCGGACATGATGATCGGCACGGCGCGCACCGCGACGCCCGGCACGTCGACCCGCTCGCCCGAGTGCACCAGCCAGCCGTCGAGCAGGCCCTCGTCGGAGGTCTGCCGTGAGCCGTAGTGCGCACCCACGGCCTCGGCGGAGGTCTCCACCCCGATCGCGGACAGGCACGCGTCGCCCATGCCGCGCAGCACCTTCCCGCCGATGATCGGCGACACACCGACGACGCCGGCCTCGGTCTTGCGCAGCGCCTCCCGGATGCCGGGTACGGCCAGCACCGATCCGATCGACACCACGGGGTTGGACGGCGCGAACAGCACCGCGTCCGCCTCGGCGATCGCCTCGAGTGCACCCGGCGCGGGGGCCGCCTCCTCAGCGCCGACCGGCACGATCGAATGCGCCTGCGGCTCGGCCCGGTGCCGCACCCACCACTCCTGGAAGTGGATGGCCTTCCGTTTCGCCGCGTCCTCGGGATCGTCGATGACGACGTGCGTCTCGACCCGGTCGTCGGACATCGGCAGCAGCCGCACGCCGGGCTGCCAGCGGGCGCACAGTGCCTCGGTGACCGCCGACAGCGGGTAGCCCGCGCGGATCATCCGCGAGCGCACCAGGTGCGTGGCGATGTCCTTGTCGCCGAGGGAGAACCACGTCGGGTCCGCGTTGTAGGCCTCCAGTTCGGCCTTCACCGACCACGTCTCGTCCGCATGGCCCCAGCCGCGCTCCGTGTCGACCCCGCCACCCAGCGTGTACATGCAGGTGTCGAGGTCCGGGCAGATCCGCAGTCCGTGCATCCACACGTCGTCGCCGGTGTTCACCAGCGCCGTGACCTCGTGTTCCGACCCGGCGTCCGGTTCTCCCGTCGGCGGCAGCCCCAGCGCGGCTTTGACCCCCAGCAGGAAGCGGGCTCCGCCCACTCCGCCGACCACGACCACGACCTTCACGAGCCTGCCTCTTTCGTCGTTCTCGCCTGACCCCTCGTCTTCCCTACAGCGCTCGATCCTCGCACGGCACCCAGTAGCGATATCGGTGGTGTTCGCGGAAACCGAGCCGGTTGTAGAGGGCCAGCGCGCCGGCGTTGTCGGCGGCGACCTGGAGCACGCACCGGGAGGCGCCGTGCCGCCCGCCCCAGGTGCCGATCGCGGCCATCAGCGCCCGCGCCAGGCCCTGCCTGCGGTGCCCGGGGCGCACGGTGAGGCGCGCGACGAGCAGCAGCCCGTCGGCGACGGCCCCTCGCACGGCCGCACGGGCTCCGTCGGGGCCGTGCACCAGCCCGTAGCCGACCGCGTCGCCGCCGGTGAGGACGGCACGCTCGGCGCCGGTGGGCTCGGTCGTGCCGATCGTCAGCTCCCACCAACCGGGCAACGGCTCGGCGAGCACCTCGACGTGGCGGTCCGCGGGCTCCGTGTCCGGCGCGGCCTCGGTGGCCAGCGCGGGTCCGGTACCCAGGGGACCGCCGTCCGGAGAGGCGGCCGGGCCGAGCAGCACCGCGACGTCGTTGCCGGCGGCGTGGTCGTCGCACGGCCGCCACCCGAACCGCGGCAGGTCGCGTTCCACGGGCGAGTTCTGGACTGCCTGCAACATCGGCGGGATGGCATGCTGGTGGGCGAAGTCACACACCGCGGCCAGTGCATCGGGCAGGGGCAGGCCGGGATCGTCGATGGCGAGGGCGCTGTTGGCACGGCCGGTGAAACCGCCGGCAGCCCGCAGCCGCCACTCGCCGAGCGGCTCGTCGACCTGGGCGGGCCACGCGTCGGCACAGGCCCGTTCGATGCGCATCGCACTGATCACACCGACATGGGTACCGCGCACGGGCGAGAGGAGCGGCATGAACATCTCGCGCAGGGACGACCGTCACAACGCCGACCTCGCGAAGGAGATCTCCGACAGCTTCAACCGCGCCATCGGGCAGCGCAGGACCGACGACCCCGACACCGGCGAGGACCCGGACGACACGGAGGGTGGCGGCGCCGACGCCCAGGAGCAGCCGTCGCCACAGTTCGTGATCACCGGTGACCGCCGCGATACCGGACGTAAGCGACGCTCGTGAGCGGTGTTCGTCACGTCGCCGTTGTCGCCCGGATAAGGGTGGCCTGGCCTTAGGATGCCTGCCGACACCACGTAATGTCCGAAGGGTGTCCGCCACGGATGCGGACCGGCCGAGGCTGCTAGAGGAACACAGCAACAGCAGGAGAACGCAGTGACCTACGTTATCGCCGAGCCGTGCGTCGACTTGCTCGACAAGGCATGCATCGACGAATGCCCCGTCGACTGCATCTACGAGGGCGACCGGATGCTCTACATCCACCCCGACGAGTGCGTCGACTGCGGTGCCTGCGAGCCGGTGTGCCCGGTGGAAGCGATCTACTACGAGGACGACGTCCCGGACGAGTGGGCCAGCTACACCAAGGCGAACGTGGACTTCTTCGACGAGCTCGGTTCGCCGGGCGGGGCGTCCAAGGTCGGCAAGACCTCGCACGACCCGCAGTGGATCAAGGACCTGCCTCCGCAGTCGCACGAATGACCCGGCTCCAGCTGCCGAGCTTCCCCTGGGACTCGCTGGCCGGACACACCGCACGGGCGAAAGCGCACCCGGACGGCATCGTCGACCTCTCGGTCGGCACACCGGTCGACCCGGTGCCCGCAGCCGTGCGGGACGCGCTGGCGTCCGTGTCCGACCTGCCCGGCTACCCGGCGACGCACGGCACCGCCGAACTGCGGGAGGCCGCCGTCGAGGCGCTGCACCGCAGGCACGGCGTGACCGGCCTGCAGCCGGACGCCGTGCTGCCCACGATCGGTTCGAAGGAACTGGTCGCCTGGTTGCCGATGCTGCTGGGAGCGGCCGCCGGCGACGTCGTCGTCATCCCGGAACTCGCGTACCCGACGTACGAGGTCGGGGCGCTGATCGCCGGTGCGGCAGCCCGCCGCGCCGACAGCCTGACCGCGCTCGGGCCCGAGACGCCCGCGATGGTCTGGCTCAACTCCCCGTCGAACCCGACCGGCCGCGTGCTGGGAGTCGACCACCTGCGCAAGGTCGTCGACTGGGCCCGCGAACGCGGCGTCCCGGTCGTGTCCGACGAGTGTTACCTCGCGCTCGGCTGGGACGCCGAGCCCGTGTCGATCCTGCACCCCGACGTGTGCGGCGGAAACCACGAGGGCCTGCTCGCCGTGCACTCGCTGTCGAAGTCGGCCAACCTCGCGAGCTACCGCGCCGGTTTCCTGACCGGCGACCCCGCGCTGGTCGCCGACCTGCTGGCCGTGCGCAAACACGCGGGCATGATCGTGCCGCGGCCGGTGCAGGAGGCCATGCGCGTGGCCCTCGCCGACGACGCGCTGCTGGACCGCCAGCGCGAGCTGTACCTGTCGCGGCGTGAGCTGCTGCGCGAGGCGCTGACCGGTGCGGGTTTCCGTATCGATCACTCCGAGGCGGGGCTCTACCTCTGGGCCACGCGCGGCGAACCGGCCGACGACACCGTCGCGTGGCTCGCCGAGCGCGGCATTCTCGTCGCCCCGGGCACGTTCTACGGCCCCGGCGGCGGTTCGCACGTGCGGGTCGCCCTGACCGCCACCGACGAACGCGTCGCGACCGCTGCGAAACGCCTCTCGGAGTAACCGCCGCACCGCGTGTCCTGCACTCGGCACCGCGTGTCCTGCACTCGTGCGGCTGCACCGCCGCGTTGACGCGCGCGGCTGCGCCTTCGCGCGGTTCTGGGCTCGATCCCACACCGCAGTCACGGGCCGGCTCCAGTCGGCCGCATCCCCGACAGCGTCACCGACCTCGCGGCATAGAACGGCTAGAGTGGTGGGTGTCCACGGAAGGGGTGTCGCCATGAGCCGCGTAGTCCATGTGCCGTACGTCGTCGAACAGGACGAGGACGGCGTCTGGTGCGCTCACGCACAGTTGCGTCCGCACGTGGGGGCGCACGGCGAAGGTGGCACCCGTGACGAGGCCGTTTCCGACCTGCGCGATGCCCTTACGGGGCTGATCGAGGAGTTCGGTGCTCCTGACGAACTGGCCCTCACCATGAACGTCGCCTGATGCCACCTGTTCCCTCCGTACGAGGCGACCGGCTGGTCAAGGCCCTGCAAAAGGCAGGCTTCGACATTGCGCGGGTGGCAGGCAGCCACCACATCCTGCGCCACCCGGACGGCCGTGGGACTACGGTACCCGTCCATGGTGGGCGTGACCTCGCCAAAGGAACTCTTCGAGGCATTCTGAACGACGTCGACATGACGGTCGACGAGTTGCAGCAGTTGCTGTAAAGGCCGAAACACGACGCCGCCGGGCCCGCGGGCCCGGCGGCGTCGTCACTGCAGGTATCGGTCAGTCGTTGGCGTGGAGCGCCTCGTTGAGTTCGATGCCGGTGCCGTCGCGCGGCACCACCTCGACGGCACCGGTGGCCGAGTTACGGCGGAACAGCGCGTTCGAGATGCCCGACAGCTCGCCCGCCTTCACGGCCTTGCCGCCCGTCAGCACCTTCGTGCCCGCCGTGACGTACAGGCCTGCTTCCACCACCGAGTCGTCGCCGAGTGAGATGCCCACGCCACCGTTGGCGCCCAGCAGGCAGCGCTCACCGACGGAGATGACCTCCTTGCCACCGCCGGACAGCGTGCCCATGATCGACGCGCCGCCGCCGACGTCGGAACCGTCGCCCACGACGACGCCCGCCGAGATGCGGCCCTCGACCATCGACGCGCCGAGCGTGCCGGCGTTGAAGTTCACGAAGCCCTCGTGCATCACGGTCGTGCCGCTGGCCAGGTGCGCGCCGAGCCGTACGCGGTCGGCGTCACCGATGCGCACGCCGCTGGGCGTCACGTAGTCGACCATGCGCGGGAACTTGTCGACGCTGTAGACGGTCACCGGGCCACGCGCGCGCAACCGCATGCGCGTGGCCTCGAAGCCCTCGACCGGGCACGGGCCGTGATTGGTCCACACGACGTTGGACAGAAAGCCGAACTGCCCGTCCAGGCTCAGCCCGTGCGGCCGCACGAGCCGGTGGGAGAGCAGGTGCAGGCGCAGGTAGACGTCGTGTCCGTCGGCAGGGGCAGTCGCGAGGGTCGCCGCCGTGGTGCGCACGGCCACGACCTCGACGCCGCGGGCCTCGTCGGTGCCCAGCAGCGAGGTGACCTCGGGGCCCAGCGACTCCGCGGCCTCCTCGGCCGACAGCCGGACCGTGCCGGACTCTGCGGCGGGTTCGGTCAGTCGCGGATGCGGGAACCACGTGTCCAGCACCGTGCCGGACGTGGTGACGGTGGCGAGGCCGACGCCGCCGGCGCCGGTCGTTTCGGGATCAGGGGTCTGCTCACTCACGCCGTAACGGTAACCCGCACGTCAGCGGCTCCGCCCGGACACCTCGGGCAGCTGCTCCACCTCGGACTGCACGTCGCCGAGGGCGTCGGCGACGTCCTGCAACGTCTGCGTGCACGCCTCGTCGTCGCGGCTGCCACCCGCGCTGCGCCCGCACTGTTCACCGTTGTACGTCGACACCGCCTTGTCGAGGTTCTTCGACGCCTTGGTCAGCGCGGCGTTGTCCTCGCCGCCGTGTTCACCCCGTGCGGCGTCCTGCGCCGACCCGGCGATGCTGCCCAGCTGGGTGACGTACTTCTCGCATGCCGTCGGGTCGATGTCGGCGGGCGAGCGGTAGCACACGTCCTCGGTCAGTGCCCGCAGTTTCGTCGCCAGGGCCGCGGGGCCGGGATCCTCGCCGCCGCCTCCGCTCGGCATCGGACCGGCCTCGCGTGAACACGCCGACGCCAGCACCACGAGTACGCCTGCCACGGCCACGAGCAATGTCCGGATACGCACGGGTTCACCGTACGCATCTCCCAGCTGTGACCGCCGACACCCGTACGGTCGTGCGCCCGCCTACGGGGCCGTGTTGCTCCCGCCCGCCGCTCTGCCACCGCCCCCGGCCGCCTGTCGCGGCGCGGCTAGTGTGTTGCCCATGGCCACGCTCGACCTGCACGCCGACCCCGTCGACCTCACCGCCGCGCTGGTGGACATCCCGTCCGAATCCACCCACGAACAGGCGATCGCGGATGCGGTCGAGACGGCACTGCGCAGTCAGGCGCCGCACCTGGAGGTCGTCCGCAGTGGCGACGCCGTGCTGGCCAGGACGAACCTGGGCAGGTCGTCGCGGGTCGTGCTGGCCGGCCACCTGGACACGGTGCCCGAGAACGCCAACCTGCCCAGCAGCCGCAGTGACGACGGCGCGACGATGTACGGCCTCGGCACGGTCGACATGAAGGGCGGCGACGCGGTGTTCCTGCACCTGGCGGCGACGCTCACCGAGCCCCAACGTGACATCACGTTCGTCTTCTACGACTGCGAGGAGATCGACGCCAGCCGCAACGGCCTCGGCCGCATCCAGCGGGAGACGCCCGAGTGGCTGCGCGCAGACCTGGCGATCGTGGGGGAGCCGTCGAACGCGTCGATCGAGGCCGGCTGCCAGGGCACGATGCGGATCGACGTGACGACCTCGGGCGCGCGGGCCCACACCGCCCGCGCCTGGATGGGCGTCAACGCCATCCACGCGCTCGGTGAACCGCTGCGCAGGCTCGAACAGTACGAACCGCGGGTGGTCGACATCGACGGGCTGACCTACCGCGAGGGGCTGCAGGCCATCCGGGTCGGCGGCGGCGTGGCGGGCAACGTGGTGCCGGACGCCGCGGTGCTGGGTGTCAACCACCGGTTCGCCCCCGACCGCACCGTCGAGGAGGCCGAGGCGCACCTGCGCGAGGTGTTCGACGGCTACGAGGTGACGGTCGTCGACGTCTCGCCGAGCGCGAGGCCCGGCCTGTCGGAACCGGCTGCGGCCGAGCTCGTCGCGGCGGCGGGCGGCACCGCGACCGCCAAACTCGGCTGGACCGACGTGGCGCGGTTCTCGGCCCTGGGCATGCCCGCCGTCAACTTCGGCCCCGGCGACCCGACGTTCGCGCACACGCAGAACGAGCAGGTCGCGGTCGCCGAGATCACGCGGCACGCCGACGTGCTGCGGCGGTTCCTGACCGGCGGCTGATGAAGCCGCCGGCCGGTTCGCCCGGACGGAACGCCTGCACGGCGCCTCGTACGCTTTGAGGTGTGACCGACGTCGTGAACAACCCCGGTGATCCGGGCGACAACGAACACCCTTCCGAAGCGTTCCGCGGGCCGATCGTGCTGCGCCGCGAGCAGAAGACCGGCCCCGGCTCGACCACCGACCAGCGCCTGCTCGACTCGCGCGGGCCGAGCGACTGGGTGCACACCGACCCGTGGCGGGTGCTGCGGATCCAGGCCGAGTTCGTCGAGGGCTTCGGTGCGCTCGCCGAGGTGCCGCGGGCCGTGACCGTGTTCGGCTCGGCGCGCACGGACCGCGAGTCGCCCGAGTACGCCGCGGGCGTGGAGATCGGGGCGCAGCTGGCCCGTGCCGGATTCGCCGCGATCACCGGTGGCGGTCCCGGTGCCATGGAGGCCGTCAACCGCGGCGCCTCCGAGGCGGGTGGGCTGTCGATCGGCCTCGGTATCGAGCTGCCGTTCGAACAGGGCTTGAACCCGTGGGTCGACCTGGGCGTGAACTTCCGGTACTTCTTCGCCCGCAAGACGATGTTCATCAAGTACTCGCAGGCGTTCATCTGCCTGCCGGGCGGGTTCGGCACGCTGGACGAGCTGTTCGAAGCGCTGACGCTCGTGCAGACGAAGAAGGTGACCAAGTTCCCCGTGGTGCTGTTCGGCACCGAGTACTGGGGCGGGCTGTACAGCTGGATCCGCAACACGGTGCTCGAAAGCGGGAAGATCGGCCAGCACGACGCCGACCTGCTGTACCTCACCGACGACGTCGACGATGCGGTGAAGGTCGTTCAGGAGTCGTACCAGGCTTGGGAGGACACGCACTAGTGCTGAGGCGGATCTGCGTCTTCTGCGGCTCGTCGGCGGGCGGCGACCCGGTGTACTCCGAGGTGGCGGCGTCGCTCGGGAAACTGCTGGCCGGGAGGGACATCGGCGTGGTCTACGGCGGCGGCGACGTCGGCCTGATGGGTACGGTGGCCGACGCGGCGCTCGAGGCCGGCGGCGAGGTGATCGGCGTGATCCCGGAGCATCTCGTGCGGGCCGAGGTGGCCCACCACGGGGTGACCGAGTTGCGGATCGTCGAGGACATGCACGAGCGCAAGGCCACGATGGCCTCGCTGTCGGATGCGTTCCTCGCGCTGCCCGGTGGCATCGGCACGCTCGAGGAGCTGTTCGAGATCTGGACGTGGGCCCAGCTCGGCCTGCACACCAAGCCGGTCGGCATCGTCGACGTGGCCGGGTACTACGCCAAGCTCGGCGAGTTCCTCGACCACATGGTGGATTCGGGGTTCCTGGGCACGTCGAGCCGTGAGCTGGTGCGGCTCGACTCCGACCCGGAGAGGCTGCTCGAGGCGTTCTCGCACCACGATGCCGTCGTGATCGACAAGTGGGACTCCTGAACCCGGCGTCCCGCCCGTCGGATCTCCGTTCCCGCGGTTCGTGTTCCACCCGTGCTGTTCAAGGTGGCCCCGCCAGTTGTTCGGTGTCGTCCGATTCTCCACAATGTCCGTTGTGGTCACCCGGTGGTCCGTCCCTTGTGGACGCATGATACCGGATGAGGTTGCGCTACAACGTTTTCCGTGGTGAGTTCGGTCATTGCGACGGTGGGAAACCCGTGCACTGTGGACTACGTGGACGGCACGTTCATCGCTGCCTCTCCGGCGACGGAACCCGCCGGAGAGGCAGCGACGGCTCGCGCAGCGTGATGTTCCAGTTCGCCAACCGCGGCGCCGGTGAATTCAACACCGGCGCCTTCTACCCGCCCTGCGCCGGCAGCAGCCACGCGCGACGGCACGGTCGCACGTCAGCGCGTCGCTGAGGGGTGGCGGTCGGACGACGGGCGGGCGCAGGACACGCGGTGCTGAGTGCAGAACATGCGAGGGGTCAGGCGGCGTCGCCTTCGGGGCGTTTGTGGTAGGCGTCGACGTACTCCTGGCCGGACAGTTCGAGGATCGCGTACATGACCTCGTCGGTGACGGCACGCCGGATCGGCGGGGACGCGGCCAGGCCGTCGTAGCGGGAGAAGTCGAGCGGTTCGCCGAACCGCACCGTGACCTTCGCAGGGCGGGGGATCTTCTTGCCGACCGGCAGTAGGCCCTCGGTGCCGGACAGGGCGACCGGCACCACCGGCGCGCGGGTGGCGAGCGTCAAGGCGGCCACGCCGGTGTGCCCGCGATGCAGCTTGCCGTCGAGCGAGCGCGTGCCCTCCGGGTAGATGCCGAACGCGCCTCCCGAGTCGAGCACCTTCTGCGCCGCACCCAGCGCCGCCAAGCCCGCCGCCGCGTTGCCGCGCTCCACCGGGACGTACCCCAACGCGGAAAGGAACGCCGCGCGCAGCCGGTCCTTCGGGCTCGTGCCCTGGAAGTACTCGGCCTTGCCGAGGAACGCCACGGGTCGCGGGGCGACGAACGGAATCACGGCCGTGTCGATCGCCGAGCGGTGGTTGGACGCGAAGATCACCGGTCCCTCGGAGGGCACGTTTTCGGCGCCGCGCACGTCCGGTCGCCACAGCATCCTGGCAAGAGGGGCGACTCCGCGGCGGATCAGCAGGTGCAGCACCCCTCAAGCATCGCACGACGCGGCAAGGCGGTGTGAGGTCCGCGCGAGCGATCGAGGCCTGTGCCACGATCGGCGTGTGACCACCGCGCTCATCTATCTGCTCGTCATGCTGCTCGTGGCGGCGGTCGTGTTCCTGCTCGCCGCGCTCGTGTTCGGCCGCGGCGAGCAGCTCGCGCCGCTGGCGCAGGGGGCGTCACCGACGAGACTGCCCGCCGAGGACATCACCGGCGACGACGTGGCCGCGGTGAAGTTCCAGCTCACCGCCCGTGGCTACAAGATGTCCGAGGTGGACTGGGTGATCGCCCGGCTCGGCGGTGAGGTGGACAGCCTGCGCGAGCGGGTCGCCGACCTGGAGACCGAACTCGACGCCCGCGGTGCCCACGCCGAACGGCACGGCGACCCAGAACGTGCCGGAACCGCCGATGACGCCGGAACTTCCGGGAACCCAGGAGCTTCCGGCAGCACCGGCGCCGCGGGCCAGAACATGAACAGGGCGTCGCGGTGACGGCCGGCGAGACCGAACGGCCCGCGGCCGACATCGACGGCCTGACCGGGCCCGACGGTGTGGCTCGCTGCCGCTGGGGCAACACCGCGCCCGACTACGCCGAGTATCACGACACCGAATGGGGCGTCCCGTTGCGCGGCGAGGCGGCGCTGTTCGAACGGCTGTCGCTGGAGGCGTTCCAGTCCGGCCTGTCGTGGTTGACGATCCTGCGCAAACGGGAGGCGTTCCGCAGCGCGTTCGCCGGATTCGCCCCACCGGCCGTGGCGGCGTTCACCGACGACGACGTCGCCCGCCTGCTCGCCGACGCCCGCATCGTCCGGAACCGAGCGAAGGTCCACGCCACCATCGGCAACGCCCGCGCGATCGCCGAGTTGGACACCCCGCTGGACGACCTGCTGTGGTCGTTCGCGCCGGATCGCCGTGGCCGACCCGCGTCGATGGCCGACGTGCCCGCGGTGACGCCCGAGTCCACGGCGATGGCCAAGGCGCTGAAGAAACGCGGGTTCACGTTCGTCGGGCCGACGACCTGCTACGCGATGATGCAGGCCACGGGCATGGTCGACGACCACGTCGCCGGGTGCCACCGCGCGGAGTGACCGGCGGTCCGAGAGGCGACGACGGTGAGCGGCGCGGCTGCGCGCCGGCGTGTCGACGCGGCAGGCCCGGAATCGGCAACACGGCCCCCTGAATCCGCAACACGAGCCCCGGAGCCCGCAACACGGGGGTCGGGGTGTGCCGGCCCCCGTGTCACGGGTGGGACGCCTACTTGCCGGTGAAGACGGGCTTGCGCTTGTTCACGAACGCGTCGACCGCCTCGGTGTGGTCGGCGGTGCCGCCGAGCACGGTCTGCGCCGCGTCCTCGGCCGCCAGTGCCTCGGCGAGCGTGCCCTCGGCGGCCGTGCCGAGCGTCGATTTGATCTTCGCGTAGGCCACGGTCGGTCCTGCCGCCAGTTTCAGCGCGACCTCGCGGACCCGGCCGGCCAGTTCGTCGTCGGCCACGACCTCACCGACCAGTCCGATGCGCAACGCCTCCGTCGAGTCGACCGTGCGGGGGAGCATCATCAGCTCCATCGCACGCCCGTAGCCGACGAGGCGCTGCAGCGTCCACGACGCGCCGCTGTCGGGCCCGAGGCCGACGTTGGCGAACGCCATCAGGAAGTTCGCCGACCCGGCCGCGATCCGCAGGTCCGACGCGTACGCCAGTGCCGCGCCTGCGCCCGCGGCCGGCCCGTTCACCCCGGCGATCACGGGCTTGGCCATGCCGGTGATCGCCTCGATGAGCGGGTTGTAGTGCTCGGCGACCGTGCGCAGCGGTGCGTCGTCGCCGGACCGCAGCAGGCCGACGTGCTCCTTCAGGTCCTGGCCTGCGCAGAACGCCTTGCCCGCCCCGGTGAGCACGACCGCGCGCACGCCGTCGTCCGCCGCCGCCTCACGCAGCGCGGTCAGCAGGCGCTCCTTCAGCTCGACCGTCAGCGCGTTGTACGCGTCGGGACGGTTGAGTGTCAGCGTCCGTACCCCGGCGTTCTCGCCACTGTCGGTCACCTGCAGGACGTCGTCTGTCGTCACGGGAAAGCCCTCCGAATCGTTGTCTCGGCCGCGAGTCTGTCAGTCCTGTGAAGCGCATACCAGCGCCTATGCTCCGGCGCTAAGATCGGTCCGGCGTTCGCCGCCAACGGCCGATGGGGGACAATGGTGGGTGAGGTGCTTGACCCGGCGCATGACGCGAACGCGAGCCGGGTGCTGGCTGAAGATGGAGGGAGCACGCTATGGCGGCCATGAAGCCCCGGACCGGAGATGGTCCCCTCGAGGTTGCTAAGGAGGGACGGGGCCTCGTGATGCGTGTACCGCTGGAAGGCGGCGGGCGCCTCGTCGTCGAGTTGACGGCCGAGGAGGCCAAGGACCTCGGCGCGGCCCTTCAGGAGGCCACGAGCTAGTCCGTCGCTGTCCGTAGTCCCCACTGCCGGTCGGGCGGTTGCCGAGCCCGACCGGCTGATCTTCTTGTGCCTGGAGGGTCTCACATGGCGCGCGCCGTCCTGCCGCCCGTACCGAGTCCGATCGTCGAGGTGGAGGCAGGCGGTGACGCCCGGCGGGGCGAACGGCTCGCCGTCGTCCACGCCGGTCCCGAGGCCTTGGCCGATTCCGGGTCCTCGCACGCCGAGCTGGCGGCGGACCTGCAGGTCACCGGCAAGGCGGGCGAGGTCGTCGACGTCCCGGTGAAGGCTCTCACCGCCCGGTCCGGTGAGCAGTCATCGATGCCGACGTGGTTCGTGGGCGTCGGCGACGGTGAGCCCGCGCGGTACCGCTCCGCGGGAGCGGCACTGGTGCGCGCGGCCGACGCGCTGGCCGAGACGGAGTCCGACGCGGGCAGGCGCGTGCCCTCCCAGGTGGCGGTGCAGCTGCCCGCGGGCGTCGACGCCGAGCAGGCCGCCGCGTTCACGACAGGGATCGTGCTGGGCGGTTACCGCTTCCGCGTGACGGGGGAGAAGCCGAAACCGGCCGTCACTTCGGTGCGGTTCGACGGCGAACCCGACGAGGAGCTGGTGGCCGCCGTCGCCCGTGCCCGCGAGGTCGCCGCGGCCTCCGCGCTGGCGCGTGATCTGGCCAACGCGCCGTCGAACGTCAAGAACCCCGCCTGGCTCGCCGACGTGGCCGCCCGCGTCGCCGAACAGACCCGCGGCCTGACCGCAACCGTCCGCGACGAGACCTGGCTCGCCGAGCAGGCGTTCGGCGGGATGCTCGCCGTCGGCGGCGGCTCGGCCAGTCCGCCGCGGCTCATCGAACTCGCCTACCGGCCGCGCGGCGCGACGTCGCACCTGCTGCTGGTGGGCAAGGGCATCACGTTCGACACCGGCGGCATCTCCATCAAACCCGCCGCGGGCATGCACCTGATGCGCACCGACATGGCCGCCGGTGGTGCCGTCATCGCCGCCATGCGCGCGATCGCTGCGCTGCGCCTGCCGGTGAAGGTCACCGCGCTCGTGCCCTCGGCCGAGAACCACGTCTCCGGCTCGGCCTACCGGCCCGGTGACATCGTGCGCCACTACGGCGGCCGCACCAGCGAGGTCGGCAACACCGACGCCGAGGGCCGCATGGTGCTCGCCGACGCGCTCGGCTACGGCATCCAGCGGTTCCGCCCGGACGCGGTCGTCGACGTCGCGACCCTCACCGGAGCCATGAAGGTCGCGTTGGGCCTGCGCACCGGCGGTGTGTTCGCCACCGACGAGGCCCTCGCCGAGAGCGTGTGCGCCGCCGGGGATCGGGCGGGCGAGCAGTGGTGGCGGATGCCGCTGCTCGAGGACCACATGGGCGACGTGCGCAGCGAGATCGCGGACGTCAAGCAGGCCGCTCCCGGGCCGGGAGGGGTGACGGCCGCGCTGTTCCTGCGTGAGTTCGCGGGCGGGCTGCCGTGGGCGCACCTGGACATCGCGGGTCCCGCGCGGGCCGAGAAGACCTACGACGAGGTGGTGCCCGGCGGCACCGGATTCGCTGCCCGCACGCTCGTCGAGCTCGCCGCGTCCTACTGCTGAGCTCCCTACCGAGGCATTCCTACCGCTGCGCCGAGCCCCGGTCCGTCTCGCGAGCGGAGGCCGGCGGCAGGGGCGCGCGGCCGCGCACGTGGTCGCGGAACGCAGCCACGACCGGCGGCAGCGGCCGGTCACCGTGCCAGGAGAGCCCGACGGTCCTGGTCACCCGCGGTCGCAGTGGCATCTCGACGACCCCGGCCGGGGTGCCCGGTTCGAACTTCGGCAGCAGCGTCACACCGAGTCCGGAGGCGACGAGCCCGCGCACGGTTTCCGATTCCTGCCCTTCGAATGCGACGACGGGTTCGAATCCCGCCTGCGCACACAGGTCGTCGGTGATCTGCCGGAGGCCGTAGCCGTGCTCGAGCATCACGAACACCTCGTCGGCGAGATCGTCGAGGCGCACGTGTGCCCTGCCGGCGAGCCGGTGCCCCTGCGGCAGGGCGACGAACAGTTCCTGCTCGGTCAGCGGCAGCGCGTCGAGGCCGGGGCCGTCGGCGGGTGGTGCGACGAGCGCGAGGTCGAGTTCGCCTGACCCGAGCCTGTCGACGATGTCCTGGCGGGAACCCTGGACCAGGGTGAAGCGGGTGTGCGGCCGGATCCGGCGGAACTCGCTCACCAGCCCTGGGACGAGGGAACGGCCGAGCAGGTGCAGAAAGCCGAGCACGATGTGCCCGCGTTCCGGGTCGACCTCCTCGCGCAGTCTGCGCACGCCGTGGGTCAGTTCGGCCGCAGCCCGGTCGGCGGCGTCGGCGAGCAGCGCGCCCGCGCGGGTGAGGCGGATGCCGCGGCCGTCCGGTTCGGTCACCGGTGTACCCAGCAGACCGGTCAGTGCCGCGAGCCGCCTGCTCGCCGTCGGCTGGGGCACGCCCAGTTCGGCGGCGGCACGGGTGAGGTTCCCCGTGACCTTCAGCACCCGCAGCAGTGCCACGTGCGGCGCCAGCTCCGCCGTGACCCGCGCATCCTCGGATTCATGCACCACAGCATCGATTATGGCGTATTTCTGCATTGGACGTATGGTTCGGCCGATACTTAGCGTCGGAAACCATGTCCGTTCGAACGTCCGCACCGGAGTCCGGCCCGGCGGTCCCCGCCACCGCGGTCCCCGTCCGCAGGGTGACCCTGGCGGTGACCGCGGCGGGGCTGTGCTCGTTCGCCCTGCTCTACGCGCCGCAGCCACTGTTGCCGCAACTCGCCGAGCAGTACGCGCTCGACCCCGGCCGCGCGTCACTGGCGATCAGCGTGGCGACCGGTGCGCTGGCCGTCGCCGTGCTGCCGCTCGCCGCGCTGTCGGAGATCGTCGGCCGCAAACCCGTGATCGTCGCGTCGGTGCTGGTCTCGGCGGTCCTCGGGCTGTTGCTGCCGCTCGCGCCGACGTTCGACGCACTGCTGGTGATGCGCGTGCTGCAGGGTGTGGCCATCGCGGGTTTCCCCGGCGTCGCGGCGGCCTATCTGGCCGAACGCCTCGGCGCCGCCGGCGTGGCGGGGGCCGTCGGCGCGATGGTCGCGGGCAACACGCTCGGCGGGTTGTCCGGACGGCTCAGCGTCGGGTTCACCACGGACGCACTCGGCTGGCACGGCGCGCTCGCCGTCGTCGGCGGAATCGGCCTGGTGTGCGCGCTGATCACCGCGACCACCCTGCCCGGACTGGCCAGGCCCGCCACGCGGCCGAGACTCGCCGACGTCGGCCGCGGACTCCTCGCCGCCGCATCGGACCGCGTGCTGCTCGCCCAGTACGTCGTCGCCTTGGTCGCGATGGGCTCGTTCGTCGCGCTGTACAACGTCGCCGGGTTCCGTCTCACCGGCGACCTCGGCCTGCATCCCGCCACCGCCTCGTTGGTGTTCCTGGCCTACGCGGGCGGTGCGGTCGCCTCGAGCCGCGCGGGACGGCTCGTCGCGCGGTTCGGGCGGGTGGCGACCGCGTGCGCAGGCCTGATCCTCACGATCGCCGGTGCGGCGCTGACACTGCCGGACTCGGTGCCGCTGGTCGCGGCCGGCTTCGTCGTGCTCACGCTCGGCTTCTTCACCGCGCACTCGGTCGCCAGCGGGTGGGCGGCCGCCGAAGCGCCCGCCGCGGGACGCGGGCAGGCGGGCGGGCTCTACAACGCCTGCTACTACCTCGGCAGCAGCGTCGGGGGAGCGGCAGGCGCGGTCCTGTACGGCCACGCCGGGTGGGGCGGGCTCGTCGCGGCGGTCGCGGGCGCGCTCACGATCGGGATCCTCGCGATCCTGTCCGCCCGCCGATTCGGCACGGCGCGAGGGGAAGATTCGGGGCTCCCGTCCGCCGGCCCGGCCACCGCACCTCACGGACACGCTGGCGCGTGGCTGCGTTGAACGCCACCAAGGTGCCCTGGGGGGCACGTGGCGGATCGGCCGGTGTCACGCCGCGGGGCCGACGACGGCGGCCGCGAGCAGGCCGCCGCCGAGGGGCAGCACGGCGGGGCGGAGACGGTCGTCGTCGCGCATCGTCCTGGCGACGTCGCGGAGCGCGAGCAGGTCCGGGTTGCGCCTGCCGTGGTCCCCGATGTGCACGTCGGCGAGCACGTTGTGGAGCACGATCACCCCGCCGGGCCGCAGCAGCTGCACGCCCTGGTCGAAGTACCCGGGGTACTCGGCGAGCGTGGCGTCGGCGAACACGAGGTCGTAGCCGCCGGAGGTGAGCCGCGACAGCACGTCGAGTGCCCGGCCCGTGATCGTGCGCACCCTGCCGGAGGGGTATCCCGCGGAGGTGAAAACGCGGCGCGCGGCCCGGTGGAACTCCGGTTCCCAGTCGATGGTCGTCAGGACCCCGTCGGGCGTCATGGCACGGAGCAGGTGCAGCCCGCTGACCCCGGCGCCGGTCCCGATCTCGACGACCGACCTGGCCTGCACCGTCGTGGCCAGCAGTGCGAGCGCGGCGCCCGTGGCCGGCGACACCGCGGGGCAGCCGAGCTCGCGGGCGCGTTCGCGAGCTCGGCCGATCGTGTCGTCTTCGGCGGCGAAGCCGTCGACGAACCCGCTGACGGCGTCGGCGAGCGCCGCAGTGGGATCGGTCTCCGAGGTCACGCGCGAAAGGTTAGCGCGTGCCCTGAGCAGGCCGGACCACCACGGCGCCACCCCGCCCGCCACGGCGGCCCGCAGGTTCTCAGGCCATTCTCAGCCGCACCTCATCGAATCCGTAAGGAAACCGGCAAGACTACGTCTCATCCACAGGACGTGGTGGCCACGACCGGCCCGCCCGGCGCAGCCGGGTGACCCTCGGAGTCCCGGCGCACGAAGGGCATCCGGCCACGAGGGGCATCGGGCTCACGAGGGGAACACGGGTCCGGCGGGAACATGTGGACCACGCCGGACGTTGAACGGCTAACGAAGGGGATCAGGCCGATGGAGGTGCCTCAGCTGTCGCAGAGCAGCACGACGCGACCCACGCAGCAGCCCACACAGGAGCGGTCCAGCACGGCTGTCGCCGAGCGGGTGGGCGGTGACACCGCGTCCGCGGGTGCCGTCCTGGACGTGGCCGGGACGGCGAGTGTGACGCCGGCGTCCAGCGCGCCCGGATCCACCGCTTCGCCCGGATCGTCCCCGTCGCCCGGAGACACCGCGTCGCCCGGGGACACGGCGCCGCCCGGTGACACCGCGTCGCCCGGTGACGTCGCCGCGACGTGGACCCCGCCGACGTGGGACGAGGTCGTCCGCGAGCACGCCGACCGCGTCTACCGGCTGGCGTACCGGCTGTCCGGCAACGCCCACGACGCCGAGGACCTCACGCAGGAGACCTTCATCCGCGTGTTCCGCTCCCTCGCGTCGTACAAGCCGGGCACGTTCGAAGGCTGGCTGCACCGCATCACGACCAACCTGTTCCTCGACATGGCCCGCCGCCGTTCGCGCGTGCGCATGGAGGGCCTGCCCGAGGACACCGACCGCATCGTCGGTGACGACCCGAGCCCGGAACAGGTCTTCTCCGAAACACACCTCGACCCCGATCTGCAGACCGCGCTGGCCGAGCTGCCGCCGGAGTTCCGCGCCGCCGTCGTGCTGTGCGACGTCGAAGGACTCTCGTACGAGGAGATCGGCGCGACCCTCGGCGTTAAGCTCGGGACCGTGCGCAGCAGGATCCACCGCGGCCGGCAGGCGCTGAAGGCGTCGCTCGAGCACGCGGCAGCAACACGTGAGCGGGAGGCGCTGGGATGAGCCGTCACCACGGGTCCGGCGGGTTCGGCCTTCCCGAGTCGCATCTGCTGCCGGACGCGGTCGTGGCGTTCGTCGACAACGAACTCTCGACGGGCGCGACCGAACGCGCCGCCGAACACCTCGCGCACTGCCCGTGGTGCGCAGCGGACGTCGAGGCCCAGCGCCAGGTGCGGTCGGCCGTGCGGGATGCCGGCGAGCCGTCGATGTCGGCGGGCTTCCTGGCCAGTCTGCGGTCGATCCCCCAGGACACCGAACTCGACGAGACACCGGACAACCTCGCGGTCACCGAGGACGGCCAACTCGTCGCCGTGCAGCGGCCCGAGCGGGTGGCGGGCCTGCGCAGGCGTTCCACCGGCAGCGCGGAGCCCCTCGGCGGTTCGACGCCGCTCGGCGGCTCGACACCGCTGGGTCGGTCCGACGCCGTGCTCGGCGGCGGATCCGGCGGCGGCCGACGCCGTGCCGCCCAGGGGGCGGGAGTCGTCGTGTCGGGGCTCGTGCTCAGTGCGCTCGCGCTCGTGACGACGACCGGCGGCACGTCCGCCGACTCGGAGCGTCCCCGTCCCGGCGGGGGCGGGGCGAACACCAACGTGCTGCGTGCGCAGTTCGGCGGGGACGGTTCGCCTGCGTCGTCGGGCTCAGCCGCGTCGACGTCGACACCGGCGGCTGCGCCGCGGGCCGGTGACCCGGCGCCGCGGACCACCGCAGCCGGCAGCGCACCGGCAGGCACCACGTCGGCCCAGCACACCACCCCGCACCCCGCGGCTTCGAACCCCGCGGCTTCGAACACCGCGGCCACGGGTGCATCGCCCGCGCCGTCCCGCGCGGTCGCACCGGCCCTCACCCCGGTCTCCAGCGGGCGCTGACCGTCGCCCCAGCCGGTCGCCCGCCGTGACCGGCCGGTGGCGAGGGGCCCACAGCCATTTCACCGGGCCCGCGGCAGGATCATGTCGAGGTGCCGCATGGTGTGTGGGTACAGCGTGGGCACGCACGCGTACTCTCCTGCGGGGCACGAGCACGCGACGAACCGGATGCCGGGGGAAGATGAGCCAGCCACCGAACCCGTCCCACGAGGGCCCGTCCCACGAGGACGACGAGCGACGGCTCCGTCCGCGTCCGCTCGCGCGCCCGTCCGTGGACCCGGCGGCCGCCTCGGCGTTCGGCAGGCCGCGCGGCGTGGACGGCTCCTTCGACGAGCTGTCCCGCCCCGGATCGGCCACGGGCAACGGCAACGCGGCAGGCAACGGAACCGGCCCCGTGCTCGCACCGCCGACCCCCGAATCGCTGGCCCAGGCGTTCGGCCGTCCTCCGGGAACCCGCGACGTCGTGCTGCAGCGTCCCGACGGCAGCGACAGCACCGCAGGCACGGCAACCCCTGCGGGCGGTGAGGACGACGACCCGCTGTGGGCGTCGGAGGAGGACCCCTGGCGGGACCCGGGCGCGCCGGCCGTCCTCGGCAGGCCCGCCGTCACCGGTGACGACACCGCCGACGACACCGCCAAACCCCAGGGCGCACAGCTGAGCCTGCCCGAGTTGCTGTTCGGCAGGCGTGTCAAGCCCGTTGCGCTGGCGATGCTGGCCGTGGTCGCCCTGCTGATCGGCGCCGCGGGCGGGCTCGTCGGCTGGGGCGTGGCCAGCACCGGCGACGAACTCACCGGCGAACTCAACGTCGCCGAGGCCGAAGCCGCGAAGGAACGCCCCGCCGGGTCGATCGCCGGTATCGCGCAGCGCGTGGCGCCCGCCGTCGTGTCCCTGGAGGTCACCTCCGGCCAGAACGGCGGTGTCGGCTCGGGCGTGATGATCGACTCCGACGGTTACGTACTCACCAACCACCACGTCGTCGCGCAGGCCAGCGACTCCGACGACGCCGACATCACCGCGGTGTTCACCGACGGCACCAGGGCGAGTGCCGAGGTCGTCGGCACGGACCCGAAGACCGACCTCGCCGTCATCAAGGTGAACGTGTCCAATCCCGTCGTCATCGAGGTCGGCAAGTCGTCCGACCTCGCCCCCGGCGACAGCGTCGTGGCCGTCGGATCGCCGTTCGGCCTGGAGAACACCGTCACCGAGGGCATCGTCAGCGCGGTCGACCGGCCCGTCACCGCTCCCGGTCAGAACGGCGACGCCAACGTCACCTACGACGCCATCCAGACCGACGCCGCGATCAACCCGGGTAACTCGGGTGGCGCGCTCGTCGACTCCCGCGGCGCACTCGTGGGCGTCAACTCGATGATCCGCACCGTGGGCGAAGGTGAGGGCGGCAGCATCGGCCTCGGCTTCGCCATCCCCGTCGACCAGGCCATGCGCATCGCCGACGACCTGATCAGGGACGGCAAGGTGCAGCACGCCGACATCGGCGTCAACGCCGCATCGGTGTCGGCCGGCAGCTCCGAGGGCGCCCAGGTGCAGAACGTGCGTGGCCAGGGCCCGGCGGCGAAGGCGGGCATCAAGGAGGGCGACGTGATCACCAAGGTCGGCCAGCGGCAGGTGCGCAACGCAGCCGAACTCACCGTCGCCGTTCGCGAACACGAGGTCGGTGACACGGTGCCGGTGCGGCTCGTGCGTGGCGGCCGAGCACTTACCGTCGATGTCACCCTGGGTTCAGACTGACCTTGTAGGCTGGGCGGGGCGGCCGAGGAAGGCGGAGGTGTCCGGGTGTTCGAGAGCGTTGGCTGGTCCGAGATCCTCGTGCTGCTCGTGGCTGCCCTGTTCATCCTGGGCCCCGAGCGGCTGCCCGAGGCGGCGGCCTGGATGGGCCGGTCCATGCGCAAGGTCCGCGACTTCGCCACCGGTGCGCGGCAGCAGCTCAGGGACGAGATGGGGCCCGAGTACGAGGAGTTCCGCAAACCCATCGAAGATCTGCGCGGGCTGCGCAACTTCGACCCCAAGCGCGCCGTGACCCAGCACCTGTTCGACGGCGACCCCGACCCGGTGGGCCTGAACAACCTCAACGGCACCCGCCCCATCGGCGGCGACGGGGCGCAGACAACGCCGTACGCAGGCGGTACGCAGGACAATGCCGGCGGGGCCGGCGTCGGCGGTATCGGCGCCGGCGGCGCGGGAACCGGTACGGCACCCGCCGCGAAACCCGCTCAGGAGCCGCTCAAGTCGGGTGAGAAGCCGCCGGTCGACCCGGACGCCACCTGACCTCTCCCGCGTAGCCACCGACCCCGTGGTCATCCGGTCCCGTGGTCATGCGCCCGGGGCGGTCACCCGCCTCGGGGCGCTGCAGCGGGTCCCGACCGCACACGTTCGCCGGCAGCGCCGAGTTCTGCACCGGGCACCGCATGTTCGGCACCCGGCACCGCGTGTTCTGCGTTCCTGTCCGTGAGGACCGCTACCGGTTCGACGTCCGCTCCCGCTCCGCCGTCCGGCGCCGTCCGGCCACCGCTGCCGTGATCACCGCTGCCGGATCACCGCTGTTCGGTCACCACAGCGCGCCGGCAGCGGGTCCCGGGTCGACGCCGCTTGCCGCACCCTACTTTCGTCGGGTCCTGCGCCGACTCGGCAACCTTCGTCGGTTCGGGTGCGTGAACCCGGTGTCCGACGGCTCCGTGCCCGGACACCGGCCAGGGCCGAGGGGGTCTGACCGGCAGGTGAGTGACACCGGTTGCGGAGTGCGCGCGGCGACCGCAGTGGTGTTCCGACCGAGGAGCGCATGCGCGGATCGTGCACGCGCGGGTGGTCCCGAGGCATCCCTCGCACTGGGGGTGGAGGCCTCGGGACCACCGCTCATGTCGCCGTGGTCACCGCGGCAATCACGCCGCCGCAATCACGCCGCCGCAATCACGCCGCTGCACTCACGCCGCTGCGGGGCCGCGCACCGGGTCGACCGGCTGCACGAGTGCAGGACACGCGTGCCGAGCGCAGAACACGCGCACGGCACAGCCGCGCGTCAGCGCGTCGGGGTGGTGGCCGGGCGACGGATGGGCGCAGGACACGCGGAGGTGTTCGTCAGCTGCCGGCAGGGGAGACGTTCAGCATCATCCCCGCGAGGCCGCGTGCGCGGACCGACAGCTTCTCCGCCGCCGCGCGCATGATCTCGGAGGCGGCCGCGTCGGGGGCCGACAGCACCAGCGGCGTACCCGCGTCGCCCTGTTCGCGCAGCCGCGGGTCGAGGGGCACCTGGCCGAGCAGTGGCACCTCGGCACCGACGGACTTCGACAGCGAGTCGGCGACCGTCTGCCCGCCGCCGGAGCCGAAGATCTCCATCTTCGACCCGTCGGGGGCTTCGAACCACGACATGTTCTCGATCACGCCCGCCACCCGCTGACGCGTCTGCAGCGCGATCGCGCCCGCGCGCTCGGCGACCTCGGCGGCTGCCTGCTGCGGCGTGGTCACGACCAGGATCTCGGCGTTCGGGATGAGCTGCGCCACGGAGATCGCGATGTCGCCCGTGCCGGGTGGCAGGTCGAGCAGCAGGATGTCGAGGTCGCCCCAGAAGACGTCCGCGAGGAACTGCTGCAGCGCACGGTGCAACATCGGCCCGCGCCACACCACCGGGGTGTTGCCGGGCGTGAACATGCCGATGGAGATGACCTTCACGCCGTGCGCCTGCGGCGGCATGATCATCGATTCGACCTTGGTGGGCTTCTCGTCGGCGCCCAGCATGCGGGGCACCGAGTGGCCGTAGATGTCGGCGTCGACGACCCCGACCTTGAGCCCGCGCTCGGCCATGGACGCGGCCAGGTTGACCGTGACGCTGGACTTGCCGACGCCGCCCTTGCCCGATGCGACGCAGTACACGCGCGTCATCGAGCCGGGCTGGGCGAACGGGATCACCGGCTCCTCGGCGTCGCCGCGGAGCTGCTTGCGCAGCTCGGTGCGCTGCTCGTCGCTCATGACGTCGAGCTCGACCTGCACCTCCGTCACGCCGGGGAGCTCGGCCACGGCGGCCTTGGTGTCCTTGGTGATCGTGTCCTTCATCGGGCACCCGGCCACCGTGAGGTACACCTCGACGGTGACGACCCCGCCGTCGCCGACGGTGATGTCCTTGACCATGCCGAGCTCGGTGATCGGCTTGTGGATCTCCGGATCCTGCACCGAGTTCAGTGCGGTGCGGACGGTCTCGACACTGGGCTGTTCTTGCGTGGTGGTCACTGCTCGGGCACCGACCTTCTGTCGCTGGCGGCCTGCTGTTGCCTCCCCATGCTACGTGGCTGCCCGTTGAGGTCTTCGCGTAACTTGTCCAGCTCGCTGCGCAGGTAATCCCGGGTCGCGACCTCACCGACGGCCAGGCGCAGCGCGGCCAGCTCGCGCGCGAGGAACTCGGTGTCGGCCTTCGTCTGTGCGGCGCGTGACCGATCCTCCTCGAGGGAGACGCGGTCGCGGTCGTCCTGCCGGTTCTGCGCCAGCAGGATCAGCGGCGCCGCGTACGCCGCCTGGGTCGAGAAGGCCAGGTTGAGCAGGATGAACGGGTACGGGTCCCAGCGCAGCGTCACCGCGGTGAGATTGAGCGTGATCCAGACGAGGACGATCAGCGTCTGCCAGAACAGGTAGCGCCCGGTGCCGAGGAAACGGGCCAGTCGTTCGGCCATGCTGCCGAACGACTCGGAGTTCAGATTCGGGGTCAGCCGCCCGAACCGGTGCGAATGGCGGGGCTGGTCGAGACGCCTGCGGCCGGTCAGTTCAGGCATGGTCGTTCTCCGCGGGACTGTCGGGGGAGGCCGGGGTCGCCGGGTCCAGGTCGCGCAGGCCGGTCTCGCGCCAGCCTTCGGGCAGCAGGTGGTCGAGCACGTCGTCGACGGTCACGGCCCCGAGCAGGTGGTCGCGGCCGTCGACGACCGGTGCGCACGTGAGGTTGTAGGCGGCGAAGTAGCGCGTCAGCTCGGCGAGCGGCGCGGTGGGCGGCAGCGGCGGCAGGTCCGTGTCGGCGACGGAGGCGACGAGTTCGGCCGGCGGCCTGCGCAGCAGTCGCTGGAAGTGGACGCACCCGATGTAGCGGCCCGTCGGGGTGGCCTGTGGCGGACGGCACACGAACACCATGCTCGCCAGCGCCGACGTCAGGTCGGGGTTGCGGATGTGGGCGAGCGCTTCGGCGACGGTGGCGTCGGGGGCGAGGACGACCGGTTCCGGGGTCATCAGCCCGCCTGCGGTGTCGGCCGAGTAGGCCAGCAGCCTGCGCACCGGGCCGGACTCGTCGGGGTGCATCAGCTCGAGGAGCCGGGTCTGCTCGGTGGGCCCGAGTTCGCCGAGCAGGTCGGCGGCGTCGTCGGGGCTCATCGCTTCGAGCACGTCGGCCGCGCGTTCGTCGGCGAGGTAGTCGACCAGTTCCTTCTGGTCGTCCTCCGGCAGTTCCTCCAGCACGTCGGCGAGCTTCTCGTCGTCCATCGCGTCGGCGACCTCGTGCCTGCGTTTGAGTGGCAGGTCCCGCAGCGTCGCGGCGACGTCGACGGCGCGCATCGTGTCGAACAGCATCAGCAGCTGGCCGGCGCCCTGTGGTTGTCTGCCGAGGTCGGTCAGGCCGAGCCCGGAGACGTCCTCCCAGCCCAGCACCTGTAGTCCGCCCCGGCGGCCCGCCAGTTTCAGCGGTCCCGTGCGCTGGCGGACCGCCAGTTTGGCGAGTACCCAGTCCCGTGTCCTGGTGGGCTCCATCGCCGCGTCGACGACCGTGAGCCGGGTGCCCTCCGCCGACAGGTGTGCGCGGGCGTCGAGGAGCTGGCCGAGTACGAGGACCTCGTTGGGCCGCTGGTGGAACCGGCGCATGTTCACCGAACCGGTGGCGAGGGTGACGGCGTTCGATTCGATGGCGGTGACACGCAACATCGGGACGAACACGCGGCGCCGGGTCGAGACCTCCACGACCAGTCCCAGCACCCGCGGCGGCTGGTGGTCCAGCCGCAGCCCCGCGACGAGGTCGCGGACCTTGCCGATCGACTCGCCGTCGGGCCCGAAGACCGGTAGTCCTGCCAGCTGAGCTGCGAAAACCCGGTTGACGGCCGCCATGTGCCCAGCGTAGGCGCGCTCCGGCCGCCGTGCCCGCCGGTGATCACCTCACGGCGTGGCGCGGCCGCTGTCACCTCCCCGCGTGGATCCCGCGCCGTGTCCGGTGATCATCCCGGCCCGGAAGTACGTATTGTTGTGGAGGATTCGCCGTATCGTCCGGGCTCCGGACGGGCGAACACGCATGAACGAGGACCACTGCGGGTACTCAGCCAGGTGGGTCGCTGCCTACAGTGCTGACAACGCAGAGCAGCCGAAAGCACAGGTGATGATCGTGACCGGTCCACTGTCGTCAGGCCGTCAGGCGCCCGGACAGCCGAAGCTGCCCACGCCGCCGACCGGGTGGCCGATCGGTTCGTACAACACCTACGAGGAAGCCCAGCGGGCTGTCGACTACCTGGCCGACAACGACTTCGCCGTGCGTGACGTGACGATCGTCGGGGTCGACCTGATGCTCGTCGAACGCGTCATCGGACGGCTGTCGTGGGGCCGGGTGCTCGGCACCGGTGCCGCGTCCGGCGCGTGGTTCGGTCTGTTCGTCGGCCTGTTGCTGAGCATGTTCAGCAACGCGCAGGGCATGGCGCTCGCGCCGATCCTCATCGGACTCGTCGTCGGTATCGGCTTCGGTGTCGCGTTCGCCGCGGTGAGTTACGCGTCGACCCGCGGCAGGCGCGATTTCTCGTCGTCGAGCCAGCTGGTGGCCGGCCGTTACGACGTGCTGTGCCAGCCGCGGAACGCCGAACAGGGCCGCGACCTGCTCGCCAAGCTGAACATGGGCACCCAAGGCTGAGCTGATCTCGGGCACCCGAGATCGAAATGCTCAGGCATTCAGGGCTGAGCTGATCGCGATACGCGCGGGCGGGAGAGGCGCCCGCGCGTAGTTCTTTCGTCGGGAATCGCCACGGCTTCGCCCCGAATCGTTACAGTACGCGCTTGCCCTCCGTGATCATTGGGAATACCTTTTCCCGACCGCTCATCCGAGCGGTCGCACGACCGTGAATTTCCCGGATTCTCATGCACGACGCGGTGCGGAGGCGGGTTCCTCCGATCCGCGTGTATGACGTGGAGGAGGAGCAGATGGCGATACGGCGGACGCGGCCCCGCCGGCACCGGCCACCCGCGCGGACGGCGGGCCTGGTGTGTGCGCTGGCCACCGGTGCCGGGCTGGTCACCGCTTGCGGCCCCGGCGACGGCAGGACGATCGACGTCTACTACGCACCCGAGGACAACTTCCAGACGGTCGTCGACAACTGCAACGAGCAGGCCGACGGCCGGTACCGCATCGTCTACCACAAGCTGCCGCGTGACGCCGACGGCCAGCGGGAGCAGATGGTGCGCAGGCTCGCCGCCGGTGACGAGACGATGGACGTGCTGGGGCTCGACGTCACCTGGGTTCCGGAGTTCGCCGAGGCAGGCTGGATCGAGGAGTGGACCGGCGACCGCAAGGCGAAGGCACAGCGCGACGTCCTGCCGGGGCCGCTGGCCACCGCGCAGTGGGACGGCAAGCTCTGGGCCGCGCCGAAGAACACCAACGTCCAGCTGCTCTGGTACGACGACCGCATCACCCCGGAACCGCCGTCCACATGGGACGAGATGATCGAGGACTCGAAGCGGCTCAAGCGTGAGGGCAAGCCGCACGAGATCCTGTTCACGGGAGCCCAGTACGAGGGTCTCGTCGTGGTTTACAACTCCATTGTGGAATCGGCGGGCGGCCGCATCCTCTCCGACGACGGCCAGCGCGTGGTCATCGACGAGGGTGCGGTCGAGGCGCTGCGCATCCTCAAGGAGGTCACCACCTCCGGGTTGACGGATCCGTCGCTGACGAACCAGCAGGAGGACGAGGTCCGCCTCGCGATGCAGCAGGGCCGCGGGGCCTTCGAACTCAACTGGCCGTTCGTCTACGCTTCCTATGCCGCGGAGAAGCCGGACACGCTGCAGCACTTCAAGTGGGCGCAGTATCCGGGCGTGAAGCAGGGCGAACCGGGCCGCAGCACCATCGGCGGCTACGACCTGGCCGTCTCGTCGGCGTCGACGAACAAGCCGGCGGCGTTCGACGCCGCACTGTGTCTGCGCAGCGCAGAGCACCAGAAGTTCTCCGCGCTCCGCGACGGGGTGCCGCCGAGCATCGAGACGGTCTACGACGACACCGAGCCGCTCGACCCGTCGAAACCGGCCGATCCCGAGGACAATCCGAGCATGGCGACCGAGTACCCGATGCGCGGCGCCATCAAGGACGCGTTGCAGAACGCGGCGGTCCGGCCGTTGACACCCGCGTACCAGAACCTGTCCACGGTGATGGCCAAGGTGCTGTCACCGCCGTCCGACATCGACCCTCAGCGCACGGCGGAGCGCCTCCGTGAGGAGCTCACCGCCGCGCTCGACTCGAAGGGCGTGATCCCATGAGCAACGCGGTCACCGACGCACCGGACGAAGGGTCCGCGGCGTCGCAGGCGAAACCGAAGAAGGCCAAGCACAGCGAGGGGAAGAAGGCCGAGCGCAGACTCGGCTGGCTGCTGTGCGCACCCGCGGCGATCGTCATGCTCGCCGTCACCGGATATCCGATCGCCTACTCGATCTGGCTGTCGCTGCAGCGCTACGACCTGCGGTTCCCCGGCGAGCAGGAGTTCGTCGGATTCGACAACTACATCGCGGTGCTGTCGAACTCGTACTGGTGGACCGCCTTCGGCACGACGATGCTGATCACCGTCGTCACCGTGGCCATCGAACTCGTCCTCGGCATGGCACTGGCACTGGTCATGCACCGCACCCTCGTCGGCCGCGGCCTGGTCCGCACGGTCGCGTTGATCCCCTACGGCATCGTGACCGTGGCGGCCGCGTTCTCCTGGTACTACGCCTGGACGCCGGAAACGGGGTACCTCGCCAACCTCCTCGCCGACGGCGGCGCCCCGCTCACCGAGTACGGGCCGTCGCTGTTGATCATCGGGCTGGCCGAGGTGTGGAAGACGACGCCGTTCATGGCGCTGTTGTTGATGGCCGGACTGGCGCTCGTGCCCGACGACCTGATGAAGGCGGCCTCGATGGACGGGGCGAACGCGTGGCAACGGTTCACCAAGGTGATGCTGCCGGTGATGAAACCGGCGATCCTCGTGGCGCTGCTGTTCCGCACGCTCGACGCGTTCCGGATCTTCGACAACATCTTCGTACTCACCGGCGGGTCGAACGACACGGCGTCGGTGTCGATGCAGACCTACAACAACCTCATCAAAGGACTGAATCTCGGTATCGGATCCGCCATGGCGGTGCTGATCTTCCTGACGGTCGCGGTGATCGCGTTCGTCTTCGTGAAGGGCTTCGGCACGGCGGCGCCGGGCAGTGACGAGGGAGGTAAGCGCTGATGGCAATGCAGCCGGCCACGGCAGGCCGCAAGGCGCGCTGGGCGCTGCTCGACATCATCGTCGTGGTGTACGCGCTCGTTCCGGTGTTGTGGATCGCGTCCCTGTCGCTGAAGACCAAGGACACGATCGCCGACGGCAACTTCATCCCGCGGGAATGGACCCTGCAGAACTACAAGGACATCTTCGCGACCACGGAGTTCATCCGGCCGCTGTTCAACTCGATCGGCATCGCGCTCATCGCCACGTTCCTGGCCGTCATGCTCGGCATGATGGCGGCGTACGCGGTCGCCCGCCTGGACTTCCCCGGCAAGAAACTGCTCGTCGGGGTGTCGCTGCTGATCGCGATGTTCCCGCAGATCTCGCTGGTCACACCGTTGTTCAACATCGAACGGGAACTGGGCCTGTTCGACACGTGGCCGGGCCTGATCCTGCCGTACATCACGTTCGCCCTGCCGTTGGCGATCTACACGCTCTCGTCGTTCTTCCGCGAGATCCCGTGGGAGCTGGAGAAGGCGGCGAAGATGGACGGCGCCACACCGGCGCAGGCCTTCCGGAAGGTGATCGCCCCGCTGGCGGCACCGGGGGTGTTCACCACGGCGATCCTGGTGTTCATCCTCTGCTGGAACGACTTCCTGTTCGCGATCTCGCTGACCTCGACGGAGGCGTCGCGAACCGTTCCCGCCGCGCTGTCGTTCTTCACGGGTACCTCGCAGTTCGACGACCCGACGGGAACGATCTCCGCGGCGGCCGTGGTGATCACCATTCCGATCATTCTGTTCGTGTTGTTCTTCCAGCGCCGCATCGTCGCGGGGCTGACGTCCGGTGCCGTGAAGGGGTAAGGCAATGGCAGAGATCGTGCTCGACAAGGTGACCAAGCGCTACCCCGATGGCGCCCGCGCCGTGTCCGAGATGAACATCGAGATCGCCGACGGCGAGTTCGTCATCCTCGTCGGCCCGTCGGGGTGCGGGAAGTCGACCGCACTGAACATGATCGCGGGGCTCGAGGACATCTCGGACGGCGAGCTGCGGATCGACGGGCAGCGCGCCAACGAGAAGTCGCCGAAGGATCGCGACATCGCGATGGTGTTCCAGTCGTACGCGCTGTATCCGCACATGAGCGTGCGGGAGAACATGGCGTTCCCGTTGCGGCTGGCGAAGGCCGACGACGCGACCGTCAACGAGAAGGTCGAGGAGGCGGCGCGGATCCTCGACCTGTCGCAGCACCTCGACCGCAGGCCCGCGAACCTGTCCGGCGGGCAGCGGCAGCGCGTCGCGATGGGCCGTGCGATCGTGCGCAGCCCCAAGGCGTTCCTCATGGACGAACCGCTGTCCAACCTGGACGCCAAGCTGCGCGGCCAGATGCGCACGTCGGTGTCGAAACTGCAGAAGCAGCTCGGTACGACGACCGTGTACGTCACGCACGACCAGACCGAGGCGATGACACTCGGCGACCGCGTCGTCGTGCTGCGCGGTGGTCACGTGCAGCAGATCGGCTCGCCGCAGTTCCTCTACGACCAGCCCGCGAACCTGTTCGTCGCCGGGTTCATCGGATCGCCGTCGATGAACTTCGTCCCGGCCGCGCTGGAGGACGGGACGCTCAAGAGCCCGCTCGGCACTGTTCCGTTGACCGACCGGGTGCGCAGCCTCCTCGAGGCGGCGGGCGGACCGCGTGACGTGATCGCCGGCATCCGCCCCGAGCACTTCGAGGACGTCTCGCTCGTGGACGCCGAGCATCGCGATGCCGGTGCGACGTTCCGGTCCACCGTGGACGTGCTGGAGTCGATGGGCGCGGAGAAGTACGCCTACTTCTCGCTGGAGGAGCAGACGGCCGTCAACGAGGAACTCGCGGAGCTGGCCGCCGACGCGGGGTCGGCGGACGTACCCGGCAGCGGGTCGACGATCGTGACCAGGCTCGACGCGGCCTCGGCGGCGGCCGAGGGCGATGCGCTGGAGGTGTGGTTCGACCCGGACCGGCTCCAGCTGTTCGACCCGAAGTCGGGCAGGAACCTGACGTTCGAAGGCTGATCCGGCGGGCAGGAGCCCTCCGGGGTTGCCTGTCCACGCGGCGACGGTGCGGTACCGGTCCTGCCGGGCCGCGTCGTCGCCGCGCCGGAGCCGCCTCGTCGCCACGCCGGAGCCGCGCCGGAGCCGGTCAGTGATGCCGGGAGCGGATCGCTTCGATGACGGCGTCGTCCCACGAGTGCGTCCGGATGAGGCGGTAGCGCTCACCCGCGACCCACAGGTACGCCTCGGCCTCGGTGCGCGTGCCCACCAGGTCGGCCTGGCGCAGCATCCGCACCACTGGCTCGTACTCGTCGGTGTACCACCGCGCGGCGATCGTGGCACGGTCGAGGAACGTGCCGGAATCCTGCATCAACCGGAAACCCCAGGCCTCGACGTGTTCGCCCAGTTCGGCGTAGTCCAGCGGGTCGGTCACGACGACCGAGGCGCGCGCCTCGCCGGTGAGCGGCACGCGTTCGAGGAACAGCCGCCGGTAGTCCTTGACGATGAGGTCGCCGCGGTAGCGGATGCCCGCAGGGTCGAGTGTGGTGCGCACCTCGGTGACGAACGCGTCGATCGTGTCGAGCCCGAGCGCGTGCGCCACGGACACGCGGTGGTGGCCGTCGATGACGAAATGCAGCTCGCCCACGCGGTACACCTCGATCGGCGGGATCGCCTCGCCGCGCCGGCTGGCCAGCGCGAGCCGCTCCCAGCGTTGGCGCACCCTGCCCGACGTCGGCCGGAACCTGCGGTCGAAATCGGAGTCGCGGTCGACGCTGCCGACGATGCTGTCCAGTTTGACCACCCGCAGCCCGAGACGTCGCTGCCCCTCCCAGCCGAGCGCGGCGACGACCTCGTCGAACGGCAGGGTGATGTTCACGTCGTCGGGTTCGCGGCGCAGCCAGGTCGCGAGCCGCGACAGGACCTGCCGCCTGCGCGCGCGCAGGAAGTCGTGCTCCGCGTCGGCACGGGGGAATCCGGTGTCCCGGCTCATGGCGAGCCCACCAGCGAACCGAGTTCGAGCACGTGGCTGCCCACCACGTTGCGTACCGTGGTGCCCGCCAGCGTGCGATCGCCCGTGGCCTCGCCGTAGGGGTGGATGTGGCCGTGCAGCAGCCACCGCGGCCGCAGTCGCCGGACCGTCTCGTGTAGACAGTCGAAGCCGTGGTGGGGCGGATCGTCGCGGTCTCCCACCCCGCGCGGCGGCGCGTGGGTCAGCAGGACGTCCACGGGCCTGCCGCGGCTGCGCCGGGCCAGCCTGCGGGACCTGCGTGCCTGGGCGCGCTGCGTCCACTGGTTCGGCCCGCCGTTGTAGCGCACCGATCCGCCGAGCCCGGCGATCCGCAGGCCCGCCGCCGTGACGACGCGGCCGTCGGCGTCGATCCCGCCCGCCGGCCCGGGCCAGGCGGTCGGGATGCCGCCCCGCAGCGGCAGCCCGCGGTGGCGCGTGAACCCCGTCAGATCCGGGTCGTGATTCCCCGGCACGAACACCACCGGCACGTCGAGCAGGTTCGCGAGGTGCTCGAGGTAGCCGAACGGCAGATCGCCGGCACCGAGTACGACGTCGACGGACAGGTCGACGTCACGGCCGCACCACAGCGACTCGTCGACCTCGTCGGCGACCACCAGTGCTCGCACCATGGCGACAGGGTACGCCGACGTGCGCGCAGCACAGGTGGTTCTGAGCGCAGGACACGCGGTTCCGAACGCGGGACATGCGAGGTGGCTCGGGTCAGTGGGTCACCGCGGCGGCGTCGGGGTTCACCGCGATGAACGCGATGACCATGACGAGCCAGGCGATGCCGAGCATGACGCCCCAGAACTTCAGGTCGGTGAGCTTACGGATCATGACAACTCCCCATGAATGATCGATCGAATCCGGACGTACCCCTCAGTGCCCGCCCCGAGCGCGTGCTCAGAGCCAGCGGTTCTTCCGGAATATTCGATAGAGCAGCAGACAGAGGCCGAGAATGATCGCGAGCACGGCCGGATAGCCGTACTTGAAGTTCAGCTCCGGCATGTAGTCGAAGTTCATGCCGTAAATGCCGGCGATCGCGGTCGGCACGGCGATGATCGCCGCCCAGGCGGTGATCTTGCGCATGTCCGAGTTCAGCTGCAGCGTGATCTTCCCCAGCGTGGCGTCGACCAGGGTGGTCAGCAGCTCGTCGAAGGCCTCGACGCGCTCGGCGACCGTCGTGACGTGGTCGTGCACGTTGCGGAAGTAGGAGCGCACGTCCTCGGGCACCAGCCGCGTGTAGCCCTCGGAGAGCCTGCGCAGCGGGGTCGCCAGCGGCGAGACCGCGCGGCGCAGCTCCAGCACCTCACGTTTGAACAGGTAGATCTGCTCCGACGTGACGCGGCTGCGCGGGGCGAACACCTCGGCTTCCATCTCGTCGATGTCGTCCTCGATCTTGTCGGTGACATCGAGGAAGTGGTCGACGACGTGGTCGGCGATCGCGTGCAGGACGTCGGCCGGCCCGTTCTGCAGCCGTTCCGGATCGCCGTCCAGCTCGCGCCGCAGCCGCGCCAGCCCCGTGTGGTTCCCGTGCCGCACGGTGATGATGAAGTCCTTGCCCAGGAACGCCATGAGCTCGCCGGACTCGACGATCTCGTTGGCCGTCGTCGGCGAGGAGTGCTCGACGTAGCGCACCGTCCGGAACACCATGAACAGCGTGTCGTCGTAGCGTTCGAGCTTCGGCCGCTGGTGGGCGTGCACGGCGTCCTCGACGGCGAGTTCGTGCAGGCCGAAGGTCTCGGCGATGCCCTGGATCTGGGGTTCGGTCGGCTCGTGGAGGCCGATCCACACGAAGCCGTCGTCGCGGCCGCGGACCTCGTTGACCGCCTCCTCGTGCGTCCAGGTGCCGGGCTTGCGCTCGCCGCCGATGTAGACGCCGCAGTCGACGACGGACGCCGACAGCGGTTGCGGCCGGCGCTGCGGGGCCTGCGCCGGGGCGCGGCGCCCGCGGGCGGACCTGCCGCCGCGGCCCCGCAGGTTGCCGAAGGAAGGAATCGCAGGCATGGCTTCTCTCCAGGCTGGGTGTCGCCGGATCATCACTGAGGTGCCAGGCGCCGCCGGTGCTGGACCGGTGGCGCAGGCGGGTGCTCAGGACCGCTTCCGCGCTGGAGCGAAGAGGGCCGCCGCGGACGAGGGACTCGCCCGGCTGCGACCCGTGGCGCATGCCGCCCACGGCAAGGGGAGTGCGGTTTCCGACACCGTCGCAAACCGCTGCTCGCCGGAGGGTCAGGCCGATTCGGACCGGCGTGAGGAAGCGGTGCCCGTACTGAGCGGATTCGACGTACTGGGCGGACTATCGTCACTGCTCATCTGCATTCCTCACCTCCTCCGGCCGGTCTGCGCGCGACGTGGTGTTGCTCGCGTTGACGCATTGTGCGCCGATGGTCGAGGGTACCTCTAGGGTTGACTCGCATCATCGCTGGGGGATCTTCGAGGAGGGCTCTGACGTGCGGTTCGGAACTTGGGTGGTCGTCGGGCCGGAGCGCCGGGATGGCTGACGTCGCCATCGCCAAGGAGCGCCTGCGCCGGTTCGCCGAGCACGAGGCGGCCGGGATCTCCCCGCTGTACTCCCATCTCGCGGCCCACGCCGCCGACGACGACGAGGTCGCCGCGCTCCTGCTGGAGGCGAGCACCGACGGGGACACGCACCCGACGTTGTTGCTGGCGGCCGCGCACCGGCTGATCCAGGCGGAGCCGATCCACCCGCTGTCGCGGTACTACCCGTCGCTGGGCGGAATGGACGGCGTGGACGGCGCGACGTGGCCGGAGTTCCGAGCGTTCCTGCTCGAGCGTGCCGATCGCGTGGCGGAGATTCTCCGCACGCGGTTCACCCAGACCAACGAGGTGAACCGCGCGGCTGTGCTGTACCCGGCCGTGGCGCGCGCGGCGAAGCAGGCGAAGGGCAAGGTGGGCCTGCTCGAAGTGGGCTGCAGTGCCGGGCTGCTGCTGGGCATGGACCGGTTCGCGTACCAGTACCGGCTGCCGGGCGGGGAGCAGCTCGCGGCGGGCCCGAAGAAGACGCCCGTCGGGCTGCACTGTGCGGTCGAGCTCGCCGAAGGGGCAGGGCCGCCGGTGGTGCCGGCCAAACCGAACGTCGGAGCGAAGGTGGGGCTGGACCGCAATCCGGTCGACGCGCAGGACGACGACGAGCTCGCCTGGCTCGAGGCGTGCGTGTGGGCCGATCAGCCGGACCGGATCCGCATGCTGCGCACGGCCGCGGCGGCACAGGCCAAGGACATCCCGGACTTCGTCGAGGGTGACGCCGTCGACGACCTCGCCGCGGCCGCGGCACGGGTTCCCGCGGAGCTGCCCCTGGTGGTCTTCAGTAGCCACGTGATGGCCTACATGGCTGCCGACCGGCGCGAGGCGTTCATCACTGCGATGGGTGAAATCGCCGCGGAACGGCCGGTGTGGTGGGTCACGCTCGAGTCGTACGAGGCCGGCCTCGACGCGGTGCTGCCCGGCAGGGACGAGCTGGCCTACCGCGTCACGGCCCGTCCCACGCTCGGCCTTGTGACCTGGAAGGACGGCGCCCCGAACGGGCAGGCGCTCGCGCTGGCCGATCCGCACGGGCAGCGGATGACCTGGCTCGGTGCGTGAGGTTCTGCCAGCGGTGGTGTTCGCCACGGAGCCGGCCCCGACTCCTCACTGAGAGTCGCGGGGCAGCATGTTCCATTCACGTAATGTGTCGACCAGGTTTTCTGTCAACTGGTCGTGGTAGTCCATTCGAGTGAGCTCGCGGTGATCGATCCACCGGGCGTCGGAGGCGTCGTCGCCCGGCGTCAACCGTCCGCCGCGGACGAGGCAGCGGTAGTCGTTGATCAGGTACGGCTCGCGCGTGATGCTGCCGACGAACGGGCCGACATCGACGGTCAGCCCCGTCTCCTCGGCGAGTTCCCGCGCCACCGCCGCGTGGTCCGTCTCGCCCGGTTCCACGCGTCCTCCCGGCAGTGACCAGCGGCCCCGGGCGGGCCGATTGGCCCGCCGGATGAGCAGCAGCCTGCCCGCGGCGTCGTGGACGATCCCGCCGACGCACCGGATGTGGTCCATCCCGCTCCTGTCTCCCGGCCGCGACGAGCGGGCCGTCGTATCCGTCCCGCCGGCCTCCCGGAGTGCCACGTGCCGGGGTTTCCGGCGGTGCGGCGACGCCCGCCCCTGTGGTCACGATGGGTAGCGATCGCGCTACGATCACCGCGCGTACTGCCCCAAGCGCAGGACTTACCTCCCGTAGCGACAGGTAGTGCGGTACAAACTTAGTGGCACCTCACCCAACAGGTCCAAGCAACTGGTCTGCACTCGAGAGACGGGATTGATCGCCGTGAACGCGAAGAAGCTCGCAGGAATTGCCGCTGTCGCGTTGGTTCTGTTCTTCGTGATCGCGCAGCCAGGTCAAGCTGCGGGTTTTGTCAACAACATCATCGGCTTCCTGCGCGACGCTGCCGAGGCCGTGATCACGTTCGTCAGCAACATCTTCACCTGACGCGCGTTACCCTCGGTTCATGTTCGCACCACGCGACCCAGACGAGTACCTCCTCGACACCGAGCGCCGGGTGATTCGCATCCGACGCCATTGGGCGTGTCTCGGGTGGAACGTGTTCGAGGCCATCGCCATGATCGCGATCTGCGTGATGATCTCGTACATCCTGCCGCCGTCGATGTGGGTCGTGCAGAACCTGCTCTGGTACGCCGCACTCGGCGTCGTCCTCTGGTTCTCGTACAAGGTCATCGAATGGTGGGTCGAGCGGCTCGTCGTGACCGACAAGCGGTTCATCATGACCACCGGCGTATGGACCACGCAGGTGCTGATGATGCCGATCACCAAGGTCACCGACCTCACGTACGAGCGGACGTTCGGTGGGCGCATCTTCGGCTACGGCACGACGGTCATCGAGTCGGCCGGTCAGATCCAGGCGTTGAACAAGATCCGGTATCTGCCGGAGCCGGAGAACTTCTACGACACGATTTCGGAGCTCGTGTTCGGCGACAAGCAGAAGCAGGCCGAGCGGTTCTCCATGATCAAGGCGCAGCGGGCCGCGCGCGGTAAGAAGGTCCGCGGCTGACCTTCCGCGCCGTCGTCGCAGGTCGGGGGCGCGCGTCGTGAACGTCGCAGTGCCTGCCCCGGGTTCGCCCGGCCGGCGTGTTGGAGAATGTCCGCCGTGCGCATCGACCTGCATACCCATTCGACCGTCTCCGACGGCACGGACGACCCGGCCGAGCTCGTCGCCGTGGCGGCAGCGGCCGGACTCGGCGTCGTGGCGCTGACCGACCACGACACGACCGTGGGCTGGCGGCCGGCGGCCGACGCGCTGCCGCCGGGGATGCGGCTCGTGCCGGGTGCGGAACTGTCGTGCGAATCCGATGACGGCCGCGGCGGACGGGTCAGCGTGCATCTGCTGGCCTATCTGTTCGACCCCGACGCTCCCGCCATCGTCGCCGAGCAGCGGCGCCTCCGGCAGCAGCGGCGGTCGCGACTGCGGGCGATCGCCGACCGGATGGCCGCCGACGGGCTTCCGGTCGACGCCGACGAGATCCTGGGCATGCTCGGTCCCGACGCCCCGGCGGGCAGGCCGCACCTCGCGCAGGCGCTCGTGCGCGCGGGGCTGTGCGGCACCGTCGACGAGGCGTTCGCGAGCTACTTGGCGACCGGCCGAGGGTATTCGGTGCCGCGCCGGGACACCCCTGTCGAACTCGCTATCGACATGATCGCCGAGGCGGGCGGGGTGACGGTGCTGGCCCATCCGTTCGCGTTCCAGCGCGGCCCGACGGTGACGGCCGAGGTCGTCGAGACCCTGGCGCGCCGCGGCCTCACCGGCGTCGAGGTGGACCACCCGAACCACGACGGGCGCACCCGCGACGAGTTGCGGGCGCTCGCGAAGGATCTCGGGCTCGTGCGCACCGGGTCGAGCGATTACCACGGAACGAACAAGTCGATCGGGATCGGCCAGGAGGTCACGCCACCGGAGGAGTTCGACGCGCTGGTCGCGCAGGCCACGGGTACCGACGTCGTGGTCGGCGGCTGAGGCGGCGGAGATGGACTACTTCAACCTGACGCTGTTCACCGAGGCCCTCATCACGCTGGTCGTCATCATGGATCCGCCCGGCACGGTGCCGGTGTTCCTGAGCCTCGTCGGCCGTAAACAGCGGGCGGCGCGGGCGCGCGCCGCGTTGCAGGCCGTGTTGGTGTCGTTCCTGGTCATCGCACTGTTCGCCGTCGCGGGGCAGGCGATCCTCGCCTACCTGGGCATCGGGATCCCGGCGCTGCAGGGTGCGGGCGGGTTGCTGCTGCTGCTCGTCGCGCTGGAGCTGCTCACCAGCAAGGGTGGCAGCGACCCCGAGGTGGCCGACGACGTGAACGTCGCGCTGGTGCCGCTCGGGACCCCACTGCTGGCCGGGCCGGGTGCCATCGCGGCGACGATCGTGTTCGTCCGTGAGGCCGACGGTGATCCGGCCGGGTACATCGCGCTGGCGTGCGCGATCGTCGCCGTCCACGTGATCATCTGGGTGTGCATGCGGTATTCCGGTGCGCTCATCAAGGTGCTGCGGGAGAGCGGCATCACGCTGCTCGCGAAGATCGCGGGTCTGCTGCTGGCGGCGATCGCGGTGCAGCTGGTGGCGGATTCCGTGCGCGGCTTCATCGCCGGCGCATGAGGTGTCGGGGTTTGTCGGTACGGTGCGCGTGATGGAGCAACTGGGGTTCGACTTCGGTGTGACGCCGCGTCGGCTGATGAAGGTGACGCCGGCGCGGTTGTCGACGTTCGACGACTGCCCTCGCCGGTACCGGCTGGCCTACGTCGACCGTCCGACGCCGCAGCGCACGGGGCCGTGGGCGCACAGCACCCTCGGTGCGGTGGTGCACAACGCCCTGCGGGCACTGTTCGATCTGCCCGCCTCCGAGCGCACGCCTGCGCGCGCCGCCGCACTCGTGGGCCGGCACTGGAAGGACGCCGGGTTCGCCGACTCCGAACAGGCAGCCGAGTACCGGCGCGTCGCGAAGGATTGGGCGGCCCGGTACGTCGCCGACCACGACCTGAGCACCGACCCTCGCGGTGTCGAGCGGTGGGTGTCTGCGCCCGCGGCCGGTGGGGACGGCCCTGTGTCGATGATCGTGGAAGGCCGCGCCGACCGCATCGACGAACGTGACGGCGAACTCGTGGTCGTCGACTACAAGACCGGCAGGCGCGCCCCCGACGAGCACGAGGCGCGCTCCTCGCAGGCGCTTGCGCTGTACGCCGTCGCAGCCGAACGGACCCTGCACGCGCCGTGCCGGACTGTCGAGCTGCACCATCTGCCGAGCGGCACGGTCGCGGCGGCCGAGCACACCGCAGACAGCCTGCGCAGGCAGCTCTCCCGGGCCGAGGAGACCGCCACCGACCTGCAGCAGGCCACGGATAAGCTGGCCGACGGCGGTGACCCGGACGAGCTGTTCCCCGCGCGCACCGGCCGCCGCTGTTCGTGGTGCGACTTCCGCCCGAGTTGCGCTGCCGGACAGCAGGCCGGCCCGGCGGCGCGGTCGTGGGATCTGCTCGCCCCGCTCCGCGACGCCGAGACCGGCGTCGGCGGTAACGGCAGCACCGACGGCGGCGGCCCGGCTGCCGAGTCCGGCGAGGCTCACAGCACCGGTCCGGCCGACGGTGGCGGGGCCGCGGCGACGACAGGCACTCGTACCGGGGCCGGGGACGGACCTCGAGCGCGCGTCACGGCCGGAGTCGACCGATCATCAGGGGGTGTGCCGTGACCCGGTCACCGGGCAGGACGAATACGACCGCAGCAACGGGTCGCACGGCCGCGACCACACGTACCGGACCGGCCGGTCCCACGGAATCGGCCGACCACACCGAACCACTGGAGACGCCTGTGACCGAGCCGGAGGCACCGGGAACGGCCGGGCGCGTGTGGCGGGGTTTCACCGGCTCGGTTGCCGCCGGGTTCGCGTTGTTGGCGGCCGTGGTGCTGGTGGTGGCGCTGGCCACCGACGGTGCGGCGGGTACGGCGGTCGTCGTGTGGCATGTGCTCGGTGCGGTGGTGGCACTCGCGCTGCAGGTGGTGATGGTCGACAGGGAGCGGGGTCCGGCTGCAGGGTTGGCGGGTGCCGGCGTGATCGGCATCGCCGGTGTCGTGTTGTGGACGTGCTGGTGGGCGTGAGGGCCCGTCGACGTCGGGTGTGAGTCCGGCTGGAGCCGGGGCCCGGCGCGTCCCCGGCGAGCTTCACCAGACCCGGCGCCGAGCCACCGGCGCGAAGTGATCCGGCTGTTCGGTCGGCACGTCCGTCACCCGGGCACGAAACCAGGACTGCGGAACCTTCCTGGAGGGTGCCTGTTCCGGCTCACGAAATCCGTCACGGTCGGGTTCAATCGATCGTCTTGATCACCTGAGCGGGGACGCCTGCGACCATGGTGCCGGCGGGCACGTCGCGGGTGACGACGGCACCCGCAGCGACCACCGCACCGGCGCCGATCGTCACTCCCTGGGTGATCACGGCCGCCGTCCCGACCCAAACGTCGTCTTCGAGGACGATCGGGGCGAACGAGAGGTGCTCGCGGCGTTCGGCCAACGGCAGCGGGTGCCCTCCGGTGATGAGGCTGGCCTTCGGGGCGACCATGACGCCGTTGCCCAGGTGGATGCCGCCTTTGTCCATCAACGTGCACCCCTGATTGACGAAGACGTTCTCCCCGAACGTCGTGTTGAGTCCGTACTCGGTGAACAGTGGCGGGTAGATGGTGACCGACTCCGGAAGTGGCTTGCCGAAAACAACGGAAAGTAGTTCCGCGCGCCCTTCGCTGTCGCTGAACGGCAGCATGTTCAGCCGGGACGTCGCATCGGTCACCTCCGCGATTCGTTCCGTGTGGCGTGTGAACTCGGGCGAATAAACATGCATGACCTGTGCTGTGCGGGTGGACATGCGCCGATCCCACCACCGCCGGAACACGGGATCAAACAACGCGAACGGACAGCAGAAACAACCATGAGTTGTGAAAGTACGATCGTGGTGTGGATGTCGATGCACTGCGGACGTTCGTGGCCGTCGCCGAGACCGGCCAGTTCCAGGCAGCGGCGGACGAGCTGCGGATCAGCCAGCAGGCGGTCTCCAAGCGAATCGCGTCCCTGGAGCGGCACCTCGGCGCCGCGCTCCTGGTGCGTACCTCCCGCGGCTCCAGGCCGAGCTTGGACGGACAGGTCTTCCTGCCGCACGCCAAGGGGATCCTCACCGCTACCGACCGGGCTGAACAGGCCGTACGGCCCGGTAACCGGCCGTTGCGCGTCGATGTCCTCAACCGGCGCATCGCTCCGGCCCAGGCCGTCTACCGGTTCTACCGCTCCCAGCCCGACATGAACCTGGACGCGGTCACGCTGAGCACCGAGAATGCCGCCCAAGCAGCCAAGGCGGTGCTCGAAGGAACTATCGACGCGTCCTTCCGCGCCATGCCTGCGGCCGAGATCCCGGCCGGGATCGCCGCTGATCGGCTCCTGGACGTTCCGTTGGAACTCCTGGTCGGGCCGGGCCACCCGATGTCGGACGCGGCCTCCGTCAGGCCTGCGGACCTGGCGGACCACCGCATATGGATCCCGGGGATCAGGCCGGACGCGGAGTGGGCCGCGTTCTACGAGACGCTTTCCGAGGCTTTCGGACTGAGCATCGATGCGCTCGGCCCCCACTTCGGCGACGAGGCATTGATGGACGCGCTGGCCGACTCGGCCTCGTTGGCCACCCTCGTCGGCAGTGGGGATCGGTACCTGTGGCCCGAGAACTACGACCTGCGGCGCATCCCGTTGCGTGAACCCACACCGGTCTACCCGCACCTCCTGTTGTCCCGCAGCGGGGACCAGCATCCCCTGCTGACGGCACTACGCGACCATCTGCACACCACGGGGCCGCAGGCCCCGGACGATGTCTGGGCGCCCGACTGGGTGGACCACTGACCACGCGAAACGAAATCGACGGATGCCGCCGCCGGGACGTCTGCGAAGTCGTCCGGCGAGTCCGGTCACGCGACCGACGTGGGCACCCCGAACGCAGAACACGGGCCCCCGACCGCAGAACACGCGGGTCCGCGTGCAGAACACGCGCCCCGGAATCCGCAACACGGGCCCCCGAATCCGCAACACGGGCCCCGGAATGCGCAACGCGCGGTTTGGGCACGGCGACGGCTAGAGCCAACCACGCCATTCGGCCAGCAGGACGTCCAGCAGGGCGTGGGGGTTCTCGGTGTTGGGGGAGTGGGCCGCCTGCGGAACCACGGTGAAGGCCGCGGTGAGCCTGCGGGCCATGTCCTTCTGCTGATCGACCGACCAGGCATCGTCGTGTTCACCCGCGACGACCAGTGCGGGGCGGTCGCCGAGTGCGGCCGCGAGTTCGTCGGTGCGATCCGGTTCGGTGCGCAGCCCCCTGGCCATACCCAGCAGCCCGGCCGCGCTCGACGTGACGAACCGGGTGCGCAGGAACGCGCGCAGTTCCGCGGCCGGCAGACCGCCGAGCTGCTCGCGGATCGCGTACACGGCTTCGACGCCCTGGGCGCGCAGCAGCGGTTCGCCCGCTTCGAGTGCCTGCGAGCGGAGGCCGTGGGGTAGCCGGGCCGGGCCGCTGTCGAGGAGCGTCAGGCCGGCGACCGGCGCACCTGCGAGCACGGCGCCGCGGGACACCAGCCCGCCGTAGGAGTGGCCGAGCAGCACGACGGGGCCGTCGAGCGAGGTGGCCAGCTCGGCGACGACCTCGCCGAGCCGGTCCGGCAAGTAGGCAGCCTCGTCGTCGGGACCCGGTGATTCGTACTGGCCGGGCAGGTCGATCGCCAGCGGGTGCAGCCCGCCGTCGGCGATGCCGTCCAGCAGCGGGGCGAAGTCCTCCTTCGACCCGGTGTAGCCGGGCACGAGCAGTGCCGTACCCGCCGCGTCGGCCGGCTCGGGGCCGGACAGTGCGGCGAGGCCTCCCGGCAGGTCGATCCGCCTGCCGCCGTGCGGGGACAGTTGGGAGAACGCGGTCATCGAGGGTCTCCGGTCATCGAGGTGCTCCGGTCACCGCAGTGCCACCACCTCGTCGCCGCGGCGTTCCAGCAGGACCGGGCCTGCGGTGGCCATGGTGATCGGCCCGCGGTGGCCGTCGCGGTCGACGGCGATCGTGCGTACCGTGTCGCCGCTGCGGGGGTCGAGAACCGCGAGGCCGCCGCCGATCGGTGCGAGGTACCGGCCCGCGTACGACGTTCCCGCGCCGCGCGTGTTGTGCACCGTCCACTGCGGAGTCAGGTCCGCTGTGGACAGTGCCATGGTGCGGGATCCGGTGAACCAGTAGACGTTCCACGGTCCACGGACGGTGGGCATCACCCCGCCGCGCGGTTCCCGGTCCAGATCGGACCGGGGAAGGTCGAGCGGATACCGGGTCCGCTCCCGGCCCTCGGCGTCGAACAGCACCAGTTCCTTCGCCTCCGGCAGCAGCACCGCCGAGCCGCCCGGCACCATCGCGACGAGCTTGGCGCCCCGCTCGGGCAACGGCTGGGAGAACTCCTGTTCCGGCTGGTCGGACTCCTCGGGGGCCGCCTTCAGCACGGTCAACAACGCACCACTGCGGCCGGGGCAGCGTTCGATCACGCCGACCCTGCCCGATGCCGCGGCGACGGTGCCGTACCGGCAGTTAGGCCGCGGCTGGTATCCGGCGTTGACCTGCGCGTACACCCGGCCGAACTCCATGCTCTTGACCAGGTCGTCGCGCCAGGTGTTGAGCAGCCGCTCGCCGGTGGTGGTCACGTAGCCGCCGTCGCCGACGAGCCGGGTGCCGCGTTCGGCGTCCCCGTTGCGCTGTGCCGTACGCTTGCCGGTTGCCGCGTCGAGCTGGGTGACCTCGCTGCAGCCTGCGTCCTTGCGATAGACGGCCAGGGCGCGTTCCCACTCGGCCCCGACGGTGCACAGTGGCAGGTCGCGGGCGTACCGCCAGCGGACGGAACCGGTCTCGGGATCCCGCCCGGTGACCTCACCGCCGTCGCCGGTGACCACGGTGCCAGCCGTCGCGACGGGCGCGGGGGTCGCGGCGCTCGGTGCCCGCCAGGCCTCGTGGAACTCCGCGGGCACCGACGCCGGTTGCGCCGGGGTGCCCGCGGGCGGGGGAGCGGTCTCGCTGATCGTGGCCCTGCTGTCGCTGCCTGCCCAGACGACGAGACCGGCCATGACGACGGCCACGCCGAGCAGCGCGGCTGCGACGCGGTCGCGGCGGCGGTTCCACGGCGAGCGGCGACTCTGCACCGTGGTCGGTGCGGAGCCGCCGCTGTGGGCCGTGTCGTCGGCCGTGCCGCCGGAATCCGGCGAAGGTGATCCGGTGGAGCTCACGGACGTCAGTCTGCCGTGGCGGACGTTTCGCTCGTGTTGGTGGTCTGCGCCGTGCCTTCCTGCGTGGCCTCGCCGCCGCCCCGGCCGCGGCCGCCGCGACGACGGCGCCTGCGCGCGGGCCGCTGGCCGCCCTCGGCCTGTGCGTCACCGGAGGCGGCGCCGTCGGCCGAGGCGTGGCTCTCGGTGGCCGGCTTCGAACCGCTGCCGCCGCGGGTGCGGCGGCGCGACCGGGACCGGCCGGAACCGGAAGGGGCTGCCGTGCCGTTCTCGCCGCCCTCCTGCGATTCCGGGTCGGCGGACTCGGCGGAACCGCTCTCGGCGGACCTGCCGCCGCGCGTGCGCCTGCGGGGCTTGCGGTTCCGCGAACGGGCCGCGCCACTCTCGCGGGATCCGCCGCGCTCCCTGGACTCGCCGCGCTCGCGCCGCTTGTCGCCCAGGTCCTCGGCGTCCTCCGCGGCCAGGCCCTCCCGGTTGCGCTTGCTCAACGGCAGGCGGCCCGTCGCGTCGTCGGGGATACCGAGGTCGGAGAAGAGGTGCTTCGAGGTCGAGTACGTCTCCGCCGGTTCGGGCTGGTTCAAGCCGAGTTCGTCGGAGATCAGCTTCCAACGGGGGATCTCGTCCCAGTCGACCAGCGTGACCGCCACGCCCGTCTTGCCCGCGCGACCGGTGCGGCCGATGCGGTGGACGTAGGTCTTCTCGTCCTCGGGCATCTGGTAGTTGACGACGTGGGTCACGTCGTCGACGTCGATGCCGCGCGCGGCGACGTCGGTGGCGACGAGCACGTCCACCTTGCCGGAACGGAAGGCGCGCAGCGCCTGCTCCCGCGCACCCTGGCCGAGGTCACCGTGCACGGCCGCCGCGGCGAACCCGCGGTCGGTCAGCTCGTCGGCGACCTTCTGCGCGGTGCGCTTCGTGCGCGTGAAGATCATCGTCAGTCCGCGCTCGGAGGCCTGCAGGACCTTCGCGACCAGCTCGGGCTTGTCCAGCGAGTGCGCACGGTAGACGAACTGCGTCGTGCGCTCGTGGATGGCGCCCGCGTCGTTCTCCTCGGCGCGGATGTGCGTCGGCTGGGTCAGGAACGTCCTGGCCAGGTTGATGATCGGCCCCGGCATGGTGGCCGAGAACAGCATCGTCTGCCGCTCGTCCGGCACCATCCGCAGGATGCGCTCGATGTCGGGGAGGAAGCCCAGGTCGAGCATCTCGTCGGCCTCGTCGAGCACCAGCGAACGCACCTTGCCGAGCACCAGGTGGCGCTGTTCGGCGAGATCCAGCAGCCTGCCCGGCGTGCCGACGACGATGTCGACGCCCCGCTGCAGCGCTTCGATCTGCGGTTCGTACGGCCTGCCGCCGTAGATCGACTCGACGGTGATGCCGAGGTTCGCGCCCGCCTCGGCGAGGTCCTTGGTGACCTGGACGCACAGCTCGCGGGTGGGGACGACGATCAGTGCCTGCGGCGTGCCGTCGCCCGGGGTGTCGAGCCGCTGCAGCAGCGGGACACCGAAGCCGAGGGTCTTGCCCATGCCGGTCCTGGCCTGCCCGATGACGTCGTCGCCCTTGAGGGCGAGCGGCAGGGTCAGCGCCTGGATGGCGAAGGTGCGGTGTTTGCCCGACGCCTCGAGCGCCGAGATGATCTCGGGCTTCAGGCCGAACTCGGCGAAGGCCGGCGTTTCGGCTTCTGCGGCGGGCCGGGAGACGTCGGGTGCGACATCGGTGGTGGGACCGTCGGCGCTGTCGGTGCCGGCGGTCTGGTTCTGGTCCTGGATGATGAAATCGCCTCTCTCATACCGGCGCGCAAGCCAGGCATATACCGCGATGGCTCGACCACACTCACATCCGTGTTTTCGCGTTCGTGACCAGCGAAGAAATACGGTGTGGGAACATCGCCGAGGCGTGCACGCACATTGCTTCTCACCTGCGTGTTCACCTGCCACGAATATGTCTTTCGCGGCGGTCCACGAGTGGTGAGAATCGCTCTCGGTTCCTCAGTGTACAGCGAAGACGCCGACATATCGTGACGCCCGCCGCATTTGATCACGTGTCGTTGGTAACTGCTGCCCGGTTTGCGGTCTCGACTACGGTGAACGGCGTGACGGAGGCGCGTGCGGAAATCAGTGGCGGCGTGGTCGACCTGCTCGGGGTTCTGGCCTACGGCGAGTTGTCGGCGTTCGATCGGCTGGCCGAGGATGCGCGGTCGGCGCCCACCCTGGCCGGGCGGGTCGCACTCGCGTCCATGGCGGGCGCGGAGATCGGGCACTACGAGATGCTCGCCAACCACCTGCACGCCCACGGCGCGTCGGTCGAGGAGGCGATGCAGCCGTTCCGCAAGCACGTCGACGCGTTCCAGGAGTCGACGGCCCCGCGGACGTGGCTGGAGTCGCTGGTCAAGGCGTACGTCGTGGACAACCTCGCCGCGGACCTCTACCGCGAGCTCTCGACCGTGCTCGACGACGAGGTGCGGCGCATCGTGCTCACGGTGCTCGACGACACCGGGCATTCGGCGTTCGCCGAACGCGAGGTGGCGGCCGCCATCGACGCCGACAGCACGCAGCGCGACCGGTTGTCGCTGTGGTCGCGGCGGCTCCTCGGGGAGGCGCTGACGCAGGCGCAGTACATCGTGGCCGAGCGCGACGGGCTCGCCGAGCTCATCGTGGCCGGCTCGGTCGATCTGTCCGGGATCGCCGCGCTGTTCCGCAAGCTCCAGCAGGGACACGCCAAGCGCATGCAGGTCCTCGGCCTGGGCTGAACAGAACCGCCGGCGGAGCCCCCAAGGGCACCCTGGTTGCGTTCAACGCGACGAATCTTCCCCACGCGCCGGCGCGTGGGGAAGGGTGGGTGGCCGGGGCTTGCTGGCCGGAGAAACGCGTCGTGCCCACGTGCCGTGACACTCGTACCCGTGGTCGCGCCCCCGAGCGAGGGGAAGGTTCGTCGCACCCAGTGCAACCACAGTGCCCTTGGGGGCTTTCTCCGGGGTGGCGCGCTAGCCTGGGCGGGGAACGAACAGGCTCAACTTTTTCGCAGCGGAGGTTGCACGTGGAGGTCAAGATCGGCATCAAGGACACCCCGCGGGAGCTGGTGGTGTCCAGCGGCCAGACGGCCGAGGAGGTCGAGAAGCTGGTCGCCGAAGCGCTGGGTGCCGACGACGGCCTGTTCAGCCTGACCGACGACAAGGGCCGCAAGTACCTGGTCCCGTCCGACCGCATCGCCTACGTCGAGATCGCGCCGTCGGACGCCCGTCGTGTCGGCTTCGCCGTCGGCGGCTGATCCGCAGCCCCTCGAACCGCGAACGCCGCGTCTCCCGCAAGGGGAGGCGCGGCGTTCGTCGTCTGCGGGCCCGGTTCAGTGGGCGGCGGCTTCGACCTCGTCGAGTGTGGTCGGCACCGCGAACGGTGGGGTGCTCGTGCCCGTGATCCGGTAGCGGTCCCACGGGTCGGGGTCGGAGATCTCGCCGTCGGCGGTGCCCTCCGGGGTGCGCAGCTGCACCTTCCGCTTCTTGCCGCCGGTGAGGGTCGTGAGCTCGTCGTTGGGCTTGATCCGGCCGTACCAGTGGTAGTAGCCGTCGATCGGCTGGAAGTGGCCGCGCAGGTGGACCTCCACCGCCACTTCGGTCTCCTCCACCAGCAGGGTCGCGGTGCCGGTGTAGCCGTCCTCGTCGTGTTCGCTCATTGTGCTGCTCCAGCTTCGTCGGTGGGGCGTGCGGTCTCGTCGCCGGCGTCCTCGCTGCGGCTGAACTGGACGATCTTGTTGGTCTCGACCGGCCGGTCGGGATCGATCTGGATGCCGTGCTGCCTGGCGAGGCCGTCGATGGCCGCCCAGATGATCTGGGTCAGGTACTCCACCACGGCGTCGCGGCTCATGCTTTGTCTGGCCAGCCACCATTCGCCGGTGTTGTGCACCAGCCCGACCACGCCGTGCGCCCAGGGTTCGGCCGCGCCGGAGTCGACGCTGAACATGCGCAGGTAGTCCCCGAGCAGTGCGGTCAGCGCGTTGGCGATGAGCGCCTTGTCCTCGGCGACGACGTCGGTGACGTCCGAGTCCAGCGGGCGGTCGGCGAACCGTCTGCGCGCGAGCAGCCGGTAGAGGTTGGGGTGCTCTTCGAGCACGGTGAAGAACGCGTCGAGGGCCGTGCGGATGCGGGGCACCGGGGCGAGTTCGGTGTTGATCGCGGGCATGAGGCGTTCGAAGAGGATCTCGGTGCCGCGGTCGCCGAGTGCGAGGTAGAGGTCGGCCTTGTCCTCGAAGTGGCGGTAGAGCACCGGCTTGGTCACGCCTGCCGCGGCCGCGACGTGTTCCATGCCCAGGTCGGGGCCCTGTTCCTCGAGTGCGGCGAGTGCCGCGTCGACGAACTCGGCCCGGCGCGCGATGCGGTGCTTGCGCCAGCGGTCCTTCCGGGCGTCACCACTTCCGGGTGATGCCTTGTCGGACGACTTCTTCTTGCTCGACTTGACAGGGTCCGGCATGCCTCGCATGCTACCAGAAGTAACTGTTACTGGAAGTTACACAAACTGCGAACGGTGCTCCCGCAGCGGTTCCGGCTTCCGGAGCAGCTCCACGGAGCAGTCAGCCGTCAGCCGTGAAAGGTGGTAAGCCGCAATGACGCGGACCCTGGGCGATGCCGGGCGGGAGAAGACCGCTGAGCGTCTTCTGAAGTCGTCGGCGAACAAGTTCTACGACCCTGAGGTCGACATCGACTGGGACGCTCCCCTCGTCGAGGGCAAGCGGTTCATCCCCGAGGAGCGTTCGAGTCTCTACGGCACCGAGCTGTGGGACCGGCTCACGCCGGAGCAGCGCATCGAGCTCGGCAAGCACGAGATGGCCAGCATCGCCACGAACGGCATCTGGTTCGAGGTCATCCTCATGCAGCTGTTGCTCAAGGAGGTCGACAACGGCGACCCGACTACGAGCCACGCGCAGTACGCGCTGACGGAGATCGCCGACGAGTGTCGGCACTCGACGATGTTCGCGCGCATGTCGAACGCGTTCGGCTGTCCGCACTACGGCCCCGTGAAGTGGCGCCACCGGATGGCCAAGATCCTCCCGGTCATCGGCTACGGCCCCGCGCTCTACGGGTCGATCCTGATCGCCGAGGAGATCCTCGACCGGCTCCAGCGCGAGCAGATGAACGACCCGGAGATCCAGCCGCTGGTGCGGATGGTCAACCGCATTCACGTGCTGGAGGAGGCGCGGCACGTCACGTTCGCGCGTGAAGAGGTCACCCGGCGGATCAAGGGCATGGGCAAGGTGGAGCTGGCCTATCAGCGCTGGCTGATCGCCTACGTGTCCTGGCACATCACCCGCAGTCTGATCAACCCGTACGTCTACAAGGCCGTCGGTATCCGCCCGAAGGAGGGCTACCAGGCGGCCCTGAGTAACCCACATTTCCGGGCCACGCTGCTGTTCTCCGGCGAGAAGATCATGCCGTTCCTCGACGAGGCCGGTCTGGTCGGCGCTCCCGGCATGCGGTTGTGGCGCAGCGCAGGTCTGCTGCCGAACAAGTGAGGACGCCCGTGGTGACGACCGTGACGGTCTCGGACGGCACGCGGCTCGCCGTCGAGACCAGCGAACCCGAAGCCGCAGGCCACCCGGTGACGCTCGTGCTCGTGCACGGGTGGACCCAGGATCGGCGCACCTGGGACCGCGTGGTCGGCGAACTGGTCGCGCCGGTGCGCATCGTGCGTTACGACCTGCGCGGGCACGGCGACTCGGACCCCGCGGGGCCGCAGTCGGCGACGATCGACCGGCTGGCGGACGACCTCGCCGAGGTCATCGCCGCGCAGGTGCCGGAAGGGCCGATCGTGCTGGTGGGGCACTCGATGGGCGGCATGACGATCATGGCGCTCGCGGACCGGTACCCGGAGCTGGTGGCCCGACGCGTCGCAGGCGCGGCGTTCGTGGCGACGTCGTCGGGGAACATGGACCGCCTCACACTCGGCTTTCCGGGCGCGCTGGGCAGGGGTGCAGCGCGCCTGGAACGCCGGCTCGCCAAGCTGCTCGTGGCCTACCGGCGGGAGCGGCTGCCGGTGGGGCGGCCGTTGGCGGCGATGGGCGGCAGGCTGCTGGTGTTCGGCAAGCGGCCGCGCACCGACGACGTGCGCTCGGTGGCGGAACAGCTGCGCAAGGCGCATCCGCGCAGCATCGGCGGGTTCCAGAACGCGATCTCGCTGCACGACCGCGCTGCGGCACTGGCGGCGCTGGCGACCGTGCCGACGGTCGTGCTCGTCGGTGACCGCGACCGGCTCACCCCGGTCCACCACGCGGAGGCCATCGCCCGAGCACTGCCCGCTGCTCGATTCGTCCTGTTCCCCGGTGCGGGGCACATGATCACGCAGGAACGGCACACCGGTGTCACCGACGCGATCGCCGGCCTGATCGCCGATGCCGGTACCGCCGGTGCGACTCCGGGCGCGCCGGCGGGCACCGCAACCGGCGGTGAGGACGGGGCGGCTACAGGGGGTGCTGCAGCGGGAAGCCGGCCCCGATCCCGCGCCACGCCAGCGTCGACGTGAGGCGGACGGCGTCGTCGCGGCTGACGTCGCTGCCGCGGTCCAGCCAGTAGCGTGCGCTGACCTGGCTCATGCCCACGAGGCCGACGGCCAGCAGCCGAGCCCGTTCCGCGTCGAGCCCGGCGTCGGACATGATCGTCTTGGCGATCGCGTCCACCGTCGCGCTGGTCGCCCTGTCGACGGCGCGCTGCACGTCGGGTTCGCCGCGGAGGTCGGACTCGAAGACCATGCGGAACGCGCCGGCGTCGCCGTTGACGAAGTCGAAGAACGCGCCGACGGCGTTCTGGACCCGCTGCTTGTTGTCGGTGGTGGAGGCGAGCGCGTTCTCCACGGCACGGACCAGGTCGTCGACGTGGCTTTCGAGCAGCGCGATGTAGAGGTCGAGCTTGCCGGGGAAGTGCTGGTAGAGCACCGGTTTGCTGACACCGGCCTGTTCGGCGATGTCGTCCATGGCCGCTGAGTGGTACCCGTTCGCAGCGAACACCTCTTGTGCCGCGGTGAGCAGTTGGGCACGTCGCTGTGTGCGGGGCAGCCGCACGCCCTTACCGTGCGCCGTGTCGGTCATCTCTTGCCTCCAGACTTCCCAGGGCACATTACTCGCCGGTATGTAAGTAACGCCAAACATCGAGTTCATGCGGCATGCTGGACGTCGTGTCCGAGACCGCATCGTCGACGAGTGCCCCGATTCCGCAGCACCGGCAGCGCCCGGCCGTCCGGTCGGCGAACCCGCGCCGCGGGCCGCTGACCCACGTGCCCCTTTCACGGGCTTCGCTGCCCGCTTACGACCCGATGCTGCCCCCGTGGGAGGGCTCTTGGGAACCCGTGGGCACCGGGGGCGACCGCGGTCACAGCACCGGCGATCACGCCCCCGACGGCCCCGCCCCCGACGGCCCCGCCCCGGGTGGTCGCGGCGTCGACGGTCACAACGCCGGGGCGGACGTCGGCGGCATGCGGCTCCACGTGCGGCGCACCCCGGGCCTGCGGGAGCGGACGACGGTGTACGTGCACGGTCTCGGCGGTTCCTCGACGAACTGGACGGACCTGGCAGCGCAGCTGGCGCCGCACGCCGAGGGGATCGCGCTCGACCTGCCCGGGTTCGGGTTCTCCGAGCCGCCCCGCGGGTTCGCCTACAGCCTCGGCGCGCACGCCGACGTCGTCGCCCGCTATCTGGAGTCGCTGGGACGGCCGGTGGACCTGGTCGGCAACTCGATGGGCGGGGCCGTCTCGTTGTTGCTGGCCGCGCGCAGGCCGGAGCTCGTGCGCACGCTCACGCTCGTCTCGCCCGCGATGCCCGACCGCAGGCCGGACCCGCGCAGGCTGTCCGATCCCAGGATGGCCCTGGCGATGCTGCCCGTCGTCGGCACGCCCGTGCGCAGGCAGCTGGCGCGGTTGACGCCCGAGGAGCGGGCGCTGCAGACGATCCGCCTCGTCTATGCCGATGCCGACCGGTTCCCGCGGCACCGGCTCACCGAGCAGGCCGAGGAGTTCGCGGCGCGCTCGGCTCAGCAGTGGGCGGCCGCCGCCTTGGCGCGCAGCACGCTGGAGATCTTCCGGTCGTGGTTCACGCCGGGACCCGGATCGTTGTGGTCGGCGGCGCCGCGGGTCCGGGTGCCGACGCTCGTGGTGTGGGGCACCCAGGACAGGGTGATCTCCGTGCGACGCGCCCGGCGTACGGCCGGTGCGATCCCGTCGGCGCGGTTGCTGGTGTTGCCCCGTACGGGGCACGTCGCCCAGATGGAACGCCCCGTGACCGTGGCCAGAGCGGTCCTCGGGATGTGGGAACACGTCGCCGACGGCCGCTGGTAGCCCGTCGGGTGAGACCGCGTGCGGCGCGGACGGTGTGGCAGTCTGGACGGCGTGGACAGGGTGTCGCACGAAGCACGGCGGGAGGGTGAGCGGACCGGGTATTCCGGCCGCGGCCCCGGTCGCGTTCGGCGCACCCGCACGCCCGGCGCGCGACCGCTCGACGAGCGGTACGGCCCCGGGGTCCGCAGGCCGGGTGAGCCGTTGCGGGCGTCGTGGCGGCCCCACGGCGACGACCGTGACGACCGTGACGACGTCGGCGACGCGGAACTGCGGGATGCTCCCTCCGACGTCGACGCGGCCCTCGATCCGGAAGCCGACGGGGCCGACGGCGACCGGGGTGCGCGCCGGCGGAAGCCCAAGTCCGGTCTGCGCAAACTGATCGCCACGTACGGCTGGCGGGTGTATGCGATCCCCGTGCTGCTCGTGGTCACCGCGCTGGTGGTCGTCGACACCACCAAGACCGATCCCGACGAGCCGGGCGCGCAGGCGGGCGACGCGTCGGTCGCGGCCGACGCGGGCGAGGCCAGTGACCGCGACGGGGTCGAGGAGATCCCGGCGCGGAAACAGAACCTGAACATCCCCACGGCCGAACTGCCCGACGGCAGCGAGTTCACCCGGAGCGGGCAGGGCACGTGGCATGTCGTGCCGGGCGGCGGCGATCAGGCGGGCGCGGGCGGCCGGCTGTTGCGCTACACGATCGAGGTGGAGGACGGCATCGACCCGGCCGCCATCGCGGGTGAGGACAGCTACGCGGCCACCGTGGAGGGCATCCTCGCCGACGACGAGCGCGGCTGGGTCAGCAGCGGCGACGTGCGGCTGCAGCGGGTCGACGAGAGCGGCCCCGAGGCCGACTTCTACGTGAGGCTCACCACTCCGGAGACCGCGAAGGACGTCTGCGGCGACGCGATCCCGTACCCGGCTTCGTGCCACATCGACGGCGAGGTCGTGATCAACCTCGCCCGCTGGGTGCGGGGAGCGAAGGCGTTCAGCAGTGACCTGACCGCGTACCGCCAGTACGCCATCAACCACGAGGTCGGCCACGCCCTCGGCAATGGTCACGTGGGGTGCGCCAAGGAGGGTGCGCTGGCGCCGGTGATGATGCAGCAGACGTTCGGCGTCGCGAACGACTACGTCGCGAAGCTCAACGACACGCAGGGCGGTGACGCCGGCAGCGTGCCCGCCGACGGCAAGACCTGCCGTCCGAACGCGTTCCCGAACCCGCAGGCCCAGTGAGCCGGATCTCCCGGAAACTGTCCACGATGTGGACACCGGGAAGGTTCCGGGGCTCGGACCCGTTATGAATGGATGGACTGCGACAAGCGCGAGATGGAGGACGTGATGTCGACTGCGCTGCCGCCGCTCGTCGAGCCGGCTGCCGAGCTGACCAAGGAAGAGGTCGCCCGGTACAGCAGGCACCTGATCATCCCGGATGTCGGAATGGACGGGCAGAAGCGGCTGAAGAACGCCAAGGTGCTGGTCATCGGCGCGGGCGGGCTCGGGAGCCCGGCGCTGCTGTACCTCGCCGCCGCGGGGGTGGGCACGCTCGGCGTGATCGACTTCGACGTCGTGGACGAGTCGAACCTGCAGCGGCAGGTGATCCACGGCCAGTCGGACATCGACAAGCCGAAGGCCGTCTCGGCCAAGGAGTCGGTCGCGGAGGTGAACCCGTACGTCGACGTCGTGCTGCACCAGGAGCAGCTGACGAACGAGAACGCGCTCGACGTCTTCCGCGGCTACGACCTGATCCTCGACGGCACCGACAACTTCGCCACGCGCTACCTGGTGAACGACGCCGCGGTGATCCTCGGCAAGCCGTACGTGTGGGGCTCGATCTTCCGGTTCGAGGGCCAGGTCAGCGTGTTCTGGGAGGACGCGCCGAACGGCCGCGGCCTGAACTACCGCGACCTGTACCCGGAGCCGCCGCCTCCCGGCATGGTCCCCTCGTGCGCCGAGGGCGGCGTGCTGGGCGTGCTGTGCGCCTCGATCGGTTCGATCATGGTCACCGAGGCGGTCAAGCTCATCACCGGCATCGGTGAGCCGCTGCTCGGCCGTCTGATCAGCTACGACGCGCTCGAGATGCGCTACCGCGAGGTCAAGATCCGGAAGGACCCGGAGACCCCGAAGATCACCGAGCTGATCGACTACGAGTCGTTCTGCGGTGTCGTCTCCGACGACGCGCAGCAGGCCGCCTCCGGCAGCACGATCACGCCCGCCGAGCTGAAGGCCAAGTTCGACGCCGGTGAGAACTTCGAGCTGATCGACGTCCGCGAGCCGCACGAGTACGAGATCGTGAACATCAAGGGTGCGAAGCTGATCCCGAAGGACCGCATCCTGTCGGGGGAGGCGCTCGCGGAACTGCCGCAGGACAAGCCGGTCGTGCTGCACTGCAAGTCGGGGCAGCGTAGCGCCGAGGCGCTCGCCGCCCTGCACAAGGCCGGTTTTTCGAGTGCCACGCACCTCGGCGGAGGCGTTTTGGCATGGGCGAAGCAGATCGACACGAGCTTGCCTACATACTGATAGGTGGCAGCGCCTGCTGAAGGCGTCGTCTTGTGTGCTGCCGGCTGAGACTTGCTCAGGCCATCTGGCCGGTTGCAGGGTGCGGCGGAGGCCCCGGAGCTGGAAACCCCAGCGCCGGGGCCTTCGTCTTTGCCAGGTCTCGTCTTTCCCGGCATACCTCGCCACCACCGGCGGGTCGCTCACCCGGCCGTGTGGTGTCGGCGGTAACGTCGGTCGGCGTGGGGTATGGAGCCGAACGTCCGCCGTCGCATGTGCGTGCGGCCTTCGGTCTGACCACGGCTGCTGACGAGGACGGTGAGCAGCTGTCGGGTGTGGCCGTGTGGCGCTACGGCGACGTGGTGCTGCGGAAGGTCTCGGATCGGGCGCACGCCGTGTGGCTGGCGCGCACCCTCGCGGCACTGGACGCGCCGGACCTGCGCATCGCGCGGCCGTTGAACACGACCGACGGGCGCTGGGTGATGGGCGGCTGGGCGGCCAGCCGGTTCGTCTCCGGCAGGCCCGAGAACCGCGCCGACGACACCGTCCTCACCGCGATCAAGCTGCAGCGGGCCACGGCCGGCCTGCCGGAGCCCGACTTCCTGTCCGCCAGGCAGGGGCTTGCCGCCGACGCCGAGCGCATGGCCTGGGGCGAGGTCGACGTCGAACTCGACGAGTCCAACGGCGGCCGCTGGTTCGAGATCCTCGCGCCCGCCCGCAAACCGCTGTCCTCACCGCCGCAGTTGGTGCACGGGGAGCTGTTCGGCACCGTCCTGTTCGACGGCGACGCCCCGCCCGGCATCGTCGACCTGGTGCCGCACTTCCGGCCCGCGGAGTGGGGCGCAGCCGTCGCCGCGATCGACGCCGTCGCGTGGGGCGGGGCCGACATGACGCTGCTGCACCGCTGGTCGTACCTGCCGGACTGGTCCCAGCTGTTGCTGCGCGCGACGTTGTTCCGGCTCGCGTACCACGCGCGGTACCCCGGATCGGCCGACGTGGAGGCCACCCGCCTGCGCGCCGCCGCCGCACAGGTCAGCGAACTGCTCTGACGCGGGCTCACCGCGTCCTCGCGTGGGTGGCGGAGCAACGTCAACCGCCCGAAACATCAGCGCATCCCCGGGTAACACGCGCTTCCTACGGTCGTCGGGACGCAGGCGACCAGCAGGAGGTGCCCGTTGACGCTGACAGCCGCGACCCCGTCGGGACCGGACGTGCCCGGTGCGCACGACCGGCCGGGCCGCCGGGGCGGGAACGAGACGCGGACCGACACGCACTGCCCGTACTGCGCGCTGCAGTGCGGCATGACGCTCACCCCGGCGGCCGACGTCGCGCCGCGTGAGTTCCCCACGAGCCGCGGCGGGCTGTGCCAGAAGGGCTGGACGTCGGCCTCGCTGCTGGACTCCCCGGCGCGGCTGACCACCCCGCTCGTCCGCACCGGCGGCGAGCTGCGCCCTGCGAGCTGGGACGGGGCGCTCGATCTCATCGCGGCCCGGCTCACCGGGTTGCAGGCCGAACACGGGCGTGACGCCGTGGCGGTCTTCGGCGGTGGCGGGCTGACCAACGAGAAGGCCTACCTGCTGGGCAAGTTCGCGCGGGTGGCGCTGGGGACGTCGCAGATCGACTACAACGGCCGGTTCTGCATGTCGTCGGCCGCGGCGGCGGGCCTGCGGGCGTTCGGCGTCGACCGGGGGCTGCCGTTCCCGGTGACCGATCTGGCCGGAGCCGACGTGATCGTGCTGGTCGGGTCGAACCCGGCGGAGACGATGCCGCCGTTCCTGCAGCAGCTGCAGGGTGCGGCCGCGGCGGGTGGGCTGGTCGTCGTCGACCCGCGGCGCACCCCGACCGCCGAGCAGGCGAACGTGCACCTCGCACCCGCACCCGGCACCGATCTGGCGCTGGCGCTCGGCGTGCTGCACGCGACGGTCGCCGAAGGGCTGATCGACGAGGCGTACGTGGCCGAACGCACCGCCGGGTTCGACGAGACGTGGCGCATCGCCGCCCGGTACTGGCCAGAGCACGTCGAACGCATCACCGGGGTCAGCGCGGCCGACCAGCGCGCGCTCGCCCGCATGCTCGCCGGCGCCGGCAACGCGTACGTGCTCACCGCGCGCGGCGCGGAACAGCACGCCACCGGTGTGGACACCGTGAGCGCGTGGATCGACGTCGCACTCGCCCACGGTCTGCCCGGCAGGGCGGGTTCCGGGTACGGCTGCCTGACCGGCCAGGGCAACGGTCAGGGCGGGCGTGAGCACGGGCAGAAGGCCGATCAGCTGCCCGGATACCGGAAGCTCGCCGACCCCGCAGCACGGGAGCACGTCGCGGGTGTGTGGGGCGTCGACCCGGACTCGCTACCCGCACCCGGCCGGTCGGCCTACGAGCTGCTCGACGTGCTCGGCCGTCCGGAAGGGCCGAAGGCGATGCTCGTGTTCGGCAGCAACGTCGTCGTGTCGGCGCCGCGTTCGCAGCGGGTTACCGATCGGCTGGAGGCGCTCGACTTCCTCGTCACGGCCGACGTCGTGCTGTCCGAGACCGCCGCGATGGCCGACGTCGTGCTGCCCGTGACCCAGTGGGCCGAGGAGGACGGCACGATGACCAATCTGGAGGGCCGGGTGCTGCTGCGCCGCAAGGCGATCGACCCGCCGGAGGGGGTACGCAGCGACCTCGACGTCCTCGCCGGGCTGGCCGAGCGGCTCGGCCAGCCCGCAGGCCGGTTCCCCGTCGACGCGGAGGAGGTCTTCACCGAGCTGCGGGCCGCGTCGGCGGGCGGCGTGGCCGACTACTCGGGGGTGACCTACGAGCGGTTGCGCGCAGGGGAGGCGTTGCACTGGCCGGTGCCCGCTGCCGGCCACTCCGGCACGCCCCGGCTGTTCCTCGACGGCTTCGCTCACCCGGACGGCCGCGCACGCTTCGTGGCGGTCGAGCACACCGGTCCCGCCGAGCCGCCGGACGCGGAGTTCCCGCTGCAGGCCACGACCGGGCGGCTGTTGCAGCACTACCAGTCGGGTGCGCAGACGCGGGCCGTGCCGGAACTGGCCGAGGCCGTGCCGGAGGCCTGCATCGAGGTGCATCCGGACACGGCCGCCCGTGCAGGGGTGGCCGTGGGCGAGGTCGCCACCGTCGAATCACGCCGCGGGGCGGTGACCGCGCCGGTGCGGTGTGTGCCGTCGATGCGGCCGGACGTCGTGTTCGTGCCGTTCCACTTCCCTGGCGGGCAGCGGGCCAACCTCATCACCAACCCCGTGCTCGACCCGACCAGCCGGATGCCGGAGTTCAAGGTGTGCGCGGCCCGGCTGGTTCCCGCGGGTGCGGCGGAATCGGCGGAGCAGCAGGGAGCGGGTGGTGCGTCGTGAGCGCGCGCAGGGTGGTCGTGCTCGGCTACGGCATGGCGGGGGCCCGGCTCGCCGACGAGATCCGCAACCGGGACCCGGAGGGGGAGCGGGTGGCGTTGACGGTGGTCGGGGCCGAACCGCACCCCGCTTACAACCGGGTGCTGCTGTCGGCCGTCGTCGCCGGAACCATGCAGCCCGGCAGTGTCCGCCTGCACGACGAGGACTGGTCGGAGCGCAACCACGTCGAGCTGCGGCGGAACGTGGCGGCGCGGCGCATCGACCGTCCGAACCGGACGGTCGAACTGGACGACGGCACCACGGCGGCCTACGACTCGCTGGTGCTGGCCACGGGCAGCAGGCCGTGGCTACCGCCGGTCGAAGGACTCGTCGGCGACGACGGCGAGCCGGCCGACGGTGCGCTGGCATTCCGCAGTCTCGACGACTGCGACCGGATCCTCGATGCGGCCAGGGTGGGTGCTCCGGTCGCGGTGCTCGGCGGTGGGCTGCTGGGCCTCGAAGCCGCGCGCGGCCTGGCCGGAAGGGGCAACCGGGTGACGGTGGTGCATCCGGCGCCGCATCCCATGGAGCGTCAGCTCGACTCCGGTGCCGGACGGGTGCTCGCGCGGACGCTCGAAGCGTCCGGCATCGATTTCCGGCTGGGCAGGGCGGCGGCCACGTACCTGCCGGGCGACGGGCTGAAGCTCGACGACGGCAGCCACGTCGCGGCGGAGTTGCTGGTCGTGTCGACCGGTGTGCGCGCCGAGACGGCGCTGGCCACCGAGGCGGGACTCGCCGTCGAGGCGGGAGTGGTCGTCGACGACGCGCTGCGCACCAGCGACGGCCGCATTCACGCCATCGGCGACTGCGCGCAGCATCCCGCCGCTCCGGGCGGGCTCGTCCAGCCGGCGTGGGAGCAGGCGAGCGTGCTGGCCGATCTGCTCACCGGCGCCGACACGGCGTCGCGCTATCGCGGGACGTCGGTCGTCACGCGTCTCAAGGCGAAGGGCGTCGATGTCACGGCGCTCGGCGACACGGCGCCCGCCGCGGACACCGCCGACGACGGCACCGAGGTCGTGTGCGTCGACGATCCGGCGCGCGGCCGGTACGCGAAACTGGTGGTGCGCAACGAGAAGGTGGCCGGCGCCATCGTGCTGGGCGTTCCCGACGCCGCAGCGACGATCACGCAGCTCCACGACCGTGGGATCCGGGTGCCGGAGGACCGCCTCGCGCTGCTGCTCGGCCGGGGACTGCCGTCGGCGGCGGCCGCCGCGGCCAGCCCCGCGGACCTGCCCGGTTCGGCGATCGTCTGCCGCTGCAACTCCGTCAGCAAGGCGAAGATCGTCGACGCGTACCGCGCCGGGGCGTCCACAGTGGATGATATCGCACAGCGAACGCGCGCGAGCACCGGATGCGGCAGCTGCCGGGACGCCGTGTGCGGCATCGCCGAGTGGCTCACCAGCACCGACTAGAACTGATGAGGACATCGGGGGTGCCGGCAAGTTCGTCTGCGACGAAGTGGCGGTCCACATCGCCGCCGTCAACATCCGGCTCCGCGACCTCAGACAGATCACTTCCCGAAACGGTGCCCCACTCGACAGCCGGGCTCGCCTAGAAGGGTGGGCTGTCGCCGTTCTGGTGTTTCGGGTCTGTGGTTTCTGTTCTGTGGCTTCTCGCGCCGGTTCGACTCCGGCGGCTTGGCGACGTACTGGGGCGTCGGCCCCCGGCACACGGGGTGCCTGGGTGCCGCGTGCCTGGGTGCCGCGTGCCTGGGTGCCGCGTGTCGGGGTGAGGACGGGTTCGCGGTGTGCGGTGTAGGCCGCCCCGTGCGGGGTCGTCACCCGGGTGATGCCGTGGACCGGATCGTAGCGGGCACTCCACCCGGGCTGGTCCTTCAACCGGTGATGTCGTCGACAGCGCGGCCCACCGTTGGCCACGGACGTCGACCCGCCACCGCCAGGTGCGGCCCACGCCTGTTCGTGGTCGTGATCGCAGTGTCGGGCCGGGCGGTGACACCAGGGCATGACACATTCCCGGTCGCGTATCCGCACCAGGTCGCGGATCACCGCACTCGACCTTCGCCGCGTCCGCCCCAAATCCACCGGTTCGCCGGTACCCGGGTCGTACAGCACCGCGCGCCAGATGCTGCGGGTGTTGGTCATGATCTCGCGGGCGATCGGGGCCGGTATCGGTCGGTAGCCGTCGAGTTCGCACCCGTCGTCGGAGATCGCCAGGGCCGCATCGACGGGAACGTGCACGTGGACCATCGCCGCCGCCTTCGGCGGCGAGACACCGGGATCGCGCCCCAACAGCAGATCGGCGGTCACGTCCGCGCGTAGCTGTTCGAGGGTGCGCCCGTCACCACCGTGGCGCAGCGACCGCGCCATCCCATCCACCCGCGAATAACACGCGCCCGCCACCTCCGCCGGCAGCTGCGCTTCCAGCGACGACATCCCGTGCTCACCCGGCGTGAGTTCCCCCGGCGCTCTGCTCGCGCCCGCCGCGCACGTTCGGTTTGCCCACCGGGATCGACCTTCTCCACCAACCGACGCACCCGTTGGGCCAGATTGCCCGGTTGCCACGCCGTCTCCGGCGCATTCACGAGTTTCTCCGCCAGCAGACCGTCGACATTCCGGGTCGCGTCGTCGAGTGGATCGACCACCGCCAACACCCTTGGCCCCGTACGCCTCGAGTTCACCGGCGCGCATCGCTGCGAGCAGCCCCGGCATCCGCCCCGTCAACGACTTGCCGTCCTCGATGCGGCGTTCGGCCTCCCGCGTCGAGACCCGCAGCAGCGGCGTCAACTCCTCCGCCAGCCCGCGGTCATCACCCGCTACGGCCGAGGCATAGGCCAGCAGCGCCAACTCCTCGGCGTCGAGCCGCGCCCGCCGACCCCGCAGGTCCTGCAGTTGCTCGAGCATGTCCCCCATGTCATCCACAACGACAATGATATCGAACCCATGGTCGAATAAGACATTGCACAATAGGGTGAACCAACTCCGACCGATCGCCGACAGCTCGACAAACGAGGCAACGCGGGACCGCTCGAGCAAACAGTAACGACCTGCGGATCAGGGTGACTGCTCCGAGTCCCGTGACTTCTCATCCTGCCGCCGAAAGAACCCGCCTCTCATCCCAGACTCCTCAGTCGTCACCAACGTCATGGCCCGCAACGCTCAGACCGTGGGTTCTTCGTGGGCTTCCCGGTGCCGGGCTGGTCGGCCATGCGGCGCGACAACCCTTCGCCGTCGTCCTCACCCCTCCCGTCCTCACCGCCGTCGCCGCGCGTGGTGAGGAACCGTTAGCACGGCCGGAATCGCCGCCACAGCCCGGCGAAACAGTCCCTTCCTAGCGTGATCGCACGCCACGTCGCCACCGTCGACGGTGAGACAGACCGTCGGCCCGGCGACGGCCGTCACGCCGAAGGAGACTTCCATGACGCTCGCACCGGAGAAACCGCCCGCCGAGCCCACGCTCGCCCGACGGCGAGGACGTTGGATCGACAACTGGGAGCCCGAGGACCCTTCGTTCTGGAACGCCGTCGGCAGGAAGGTCGCCTGGCGGAACCTCGGCTTCTCGATCCTGGCCGAACACCTCGGCTTCAACGTGTGGATCCTGATGAGCATCGTCGTGGTGAACCTGCCCGACGCCGGGGTGCACTTCGGAGTCGGGCAGACGTTCTGGCTGATCATCGTTCCGAACCTCGTCGGCGCGCTGCTGCGCGTGCCCTACACGTTCGCGATCCCGCGATTCGGCGGGCGAGTGTGGACGACGATCAGCGCGTCCCTGCTGATGATCCCGTGCGTGATGCTCGTCGTCGCGGTCACCAGCCAGGCGCCGTTCTGGTTCTTCCTGCTCACCGCGGCCGCGATGGGGTTCGGCGGCGGCAACTTCTCGTCGTCGATGAGCAACATCTCGTTCTTCTTCCCCGAAGGGAAGAAAGGCTTCGCGCTGGGGCTCAACGCCGCGGGCGGCAACCTCGGCGTGGCCGTCACCCAGCTGCTGGTTCCCCTGGTGATCAGCATCGGCACCGGTGTCGACCTCGCCTACGCGGCGTTGATGTGGATGCCGCTGATCGTCGTCGCCGCGGTGTGCTCGTGGACGCTGATGGACTCGCTCACCTCGGCGAAACCGGACGGCAGTTCGTACCGCACGGCGTTGCGCAACAAGCACACGTGGGTGATGTCCCTGCTCTACATCGGGACGTTCGGCTCGTTCATCGGTTTCTCGTTCGCGTTCCCCTCGCTGATCCAGCTCACGTTCACCGACCACACCGCGTTCGTCGGGCTGGCGTTCCTCGGCGCGCTCATCGGGTCGGTCACCCGGCCGTTCGGCGGCTGGCTGGCCGACCGGCTCGGCGGCGCCCGCATCACCCAGTGGAACTTCGCGGGCCTGGCGATCGGCACGGTCGGCGTGATGGTCAGCGTCTCGCAGGAGAGCTTCGCGCTGTTCTTCGGCTCGTTCATCCTGCTGTTCGTGCTCACCGGCATCGGCAACGGCTCGACGTACCGGATGATCCCGATGATCTTCGCCGAGGAGACGAGGAAGAACGCCGGCGCCGACGCCGATGCGGACGTGATCGCGAAGGCGGCCAAGCGGCAGGCGGGGGCGGTCGTCGGGGTCGCGGGTGCACTCGGTGCGTTCGGCGGCGTGCTGGTGAACCTCGTCTTCAAGTTCTCCCTCGAAGGCGGCGGCACGTTGACGCCCGCGCTCGCCGCGATCCTCGCCTTCTACGGCGTGTGCATGGCGACGACGTGGTGGTTCTACCTGCGCACCCGGATCGCCGTGGATCGGGTGCCGAGCCTCGCGTACGCGCGTGTGTGAGCAGCGAGCAGCGGAGGCGAGCACACACGGGGGTCACGCCGTGACGACCCGCGTCACCGTCACCGTCGCCGAACTGGGAAGGGAACTGTTGGTAACGCCGCGGAAACACGACGGAAGTGGTCAGGACACGACCACTGGTGAGCATGGAACGCAGACATCACTGGAGGTGTGAGTCATGAGTCGAACGCTGGTGGTCGCCGGGCACGGCATGGTGGCCCACCGCCTGGTGGAGGCGCTGCGCGGCGACGACGTCGACGGAACGTGGCAGGTCGTCGTGTTCGGTGAGGAGCCGCGGCCCGCCTACGACCGGGTCGCACTCACGTCCTATGTGGACACGTGGGACGCGGCGGGGCTGGCGCTGCCCGGCGCCGAGTACGCCGGTGACGACCGGGTCGAGCTCGTGCCCGGCGACCCGGTCGACGCGATCGACCGGCAGGCCAAGCGGGTCACGACGCGGAGCGGCCGGGTGCAGCACTACGACGCGCTCGTGCTCGCCACGGGGTCACGGCCGTTCGTCCCGCCGGTCGAGGGTGCCGACCTGCCCGGCGTGTTCGTGTACCGCACCATCGAGGATCTCGACGACATCCGGGCTGCGGTGGAACGCGCCCGGGCTCGCCGGGGCAGGCCCGCGGCCGCGGTCGTCGGCGGCGGGCTGCTCGGGCTGGAGGCGGCGAAGGCGCTGCGCGATCTCGGGTTGTCCCCGCACGTGGTCGAGATGGCGCCGCGGCTGATGCCGCTGCAGGTCGACGACGGTGGCGGCGGGTTGCTGAACCGCCTGATCACCGATCTCGACGTGACCGTCCACACGGGAACGTCGACGTCGGCGATCGTGCAGGACGGCGACCGGCTGCGGGCGAGGCTCGGCAACGGCACCGAGCTCGACGTCGACCTGCTCGTCTTCTCCGCCGGGGTGCGGCCGCGGGACGACCTCGGCAGGGAGGCGGGGCTCGACGTCGGTGAACGCGGTGGGGTGCTGACCGATGCCGCGTGTCGCACCAGCGACCCGCACATCTTCGCCGTCGGCGAGTGCGCCTCGGTGGAAGGCCGGGTGTACGGCCTCGTGGCGCCGGGTTACTCGATGGCGGAGGTGGTGGCGGCGACGCTGCTGGGCAGGGACGCGGTGTTCCCCGGTGCGGACACCTCGACCAAGCTCAAGCTCATGGGTGTCGACGTCGCCAGTTTCGGCGACGCGCGCGCGGCCACCGAGGGCTCGCTCGAAGTCGTGGTGAACGATCCGGTGAATGGTTCGTACAAGAAGCTCGTCGTGTCGGACGACGCGAAGACCCTGCTCGGCGGCGTACTGGTCGGCGATGCGAGCGAGTACAACCTGCTGCGCCCGCTGGTCGGCGAGGAGCTGCCGGGCGAGCCGGCCGCGCTGATCGGTCCCGCGGGCGGCGGGGAGGCGGTCGGCGTGGAGGCGCTGCCCGACGACGCCCAGATCTGCTCCTGCAACGCCGTCACGAAGGGGGAGATCAACGAGGCGGTCCACGGCGAGGGCTGTGACAGCGTCGGGGCGATCAAGAGCTGCACGCGGGCGGGCACGTCGTGCGGATCGTGCGTGCCGATGCTCGGCAAGCTGCTCGCGGCGTGCGGTGTCGAACAGTCCACGGCGTTGTGCGAGCACTTCACGCAGTCACGCGCCGAACTGTTCGAGATCGTCCGCGCCACGCGGATCACGACGTTCAGCGAGCTGATCGCCGAACACGGCACCGGTGCGGGCTGCGCCGTCTGTAAACCCGCCGTGGCCTCGATCCTGGCCACGCTCGGCAACGGTCACGTGCTCGGCGGAGAGCAGGCGACACTGCAGGACACCAACGACCGGTTCCTGGCGAACATGCAGCGCAACGGCACGTACTCGGTCGTGCCGCGAGTGCCGGGCGGCGAGATCACCCCGGACCGGCTGATCGTGATCGGCGAGGTCGCGAAGGACTTCGGCCTCTACACCAAGATCACGGGCGGGCAGCGCATCGACCTGTTCGGCGCCACCGTCGAGCAGCTGCCGCGGATCTGGCGGCGGCTCGTGGACGCGGGGTTCGAATCGGGCCACGCGTACGGGAAGGCGTTGCGGACCGTGAAGTCGTGTGTGGGCACGACGTGGTGCCGGTACGGCCAGCAGGACAGCGTCGGCCTCGCCGTGGAACTCGAACTGCGCTACCGCGGACTGCGCTCCCCGCACAAGCTCAAGGCCGGGGTGTCAGGGTGCCAGCGCGAGTGCGCCGAGGCGCGGAGCAAGGACTTCGGCGTCATCGCGACCGAACACGGCTGGAACCTGTACGTCGGCGGCAACGGCGGCGCGGTGCCCCGGCACGCGGATCTGCTGGTATCCGGTGTGGACACGGCCGAGCTGGTCCGGATCGTCGACCGGTTCCTCATGTTCTACGTCCGCACGGCCGACCGGTTGCAGCGCACCGCCGCATGGCTGGACGAACTGGACGGCGGCCTCGACCACCTGCGGGACGTGGTCGTCGACGACAGCCTCGGCATCTGCGGCGAGCTGGAGGCGGCGATGGCCGAGCACGTCGCGCACTACGAGGACGAGTGGAAGGGCGTGCTGGAGGACCCGGAGAAGCTGGCGCGGTTCACGTCGTTCGTGAACGCACCCGGCACGCCGGATCCGACAGTGGCCTTCGAGACCGAACGTGAACAGCCCGTGCCCGTGATGCTGGGCGTACCGGAGGTGGCGAACCGATGACCGTGCTGTCCGACGAGCAGCAGGCCGGATCCACGGTGTGGACGCCCGTCTGCCGCGTGGAGCAGGTGCCGCTGGCCGCGGGCGTGGCGGTGCTGCTCGACGGCGGCCTGCAGGTCGCGGTGCTGCGCACCGCGGGCGACGAGTTCTTCGGGCTGTCCAATGTCGACCCGTTCTCCGGCGCCGCCGTGCTGTCCCGCGGCATCGTCGGCGACGTCGGCGGCGTTCCCGTCGTGGCGTCGCCGATCTACAAGCAGAACTTCGACCTGCGCACCGGGCAGTGCCTCGACGAGGCGGGCGTGCGAATCGACGTGCACCCGCTGCGTATCACCGACGGCGTCGTCCACGTAGGAGTGCGATGACCGACATCCTGCCGCTCGCCGGGTACGCGATCGGCATCACCGCGGCCCGCCGGGCCGACGAGCTCGGCGCGCTGCTGGTGCGTAAAGGCGCTACCGTGCGCAACGGCCCGGCCATCCGGATCGTCCCGCTGGCCGACGACTCGGAGCTGCACGCCGCTACCCGGCTGCTGCTCGACGAACCGGTGGACGTCGTCGTCGTGACGACGGGGATCGGATTCCGCGGCTGGGCCGAGGCCGCGGAGGGCTGGGGCATCGGCGACGAGCTGATCGAACGCCTCGGGCACTCCCGGGTGCTCACCCGCGGGCCGAAGGCGAAGGGCGCGGTGCGGTCCGCCGGACTGTCCGAGGTGTACTCGCCGGCCTCGGAGAGCAACGCCGAACTGCTGCAGCACCTGCTCGACTCCGGAGTGGACGGCCTGCGGATCGCGGTGCAGCTGCACGGCCAGCCGCTGCCGTACTTCGTGGAGGCGCTACGAGCCGCCGGCGCCGACGTCGTCGAGATCCCGGTCTACCGGTGGGTCGGTCCAGCGGACCCGGGCCCGCTGGACCGGCTGATCGACGCGGTACTCGACGGTGCGATCGACGCGATGCCGTTCACCAGCGCGCCCGCGGCGGCGAGCATGCTCGCGATGGCGTCCCGGACGGGCAGGCACGCGGCCCTGGTGGATGCGCTCAGCAGCAGGGTGCTGGTGGCGTGCGTCGGCCCGATCACGGCAGGTCCGCTGGCCGCGGTGGGCATTCCGACCGTCCAGCCGAGGCGGGCGCGGATCGGCGCGCTGGCGCGCGAGGTCGCCGACACGCTCGTGGCGCGATCACCACGGCTGGCCGCGGCGGGCAGCGAGATCGAACTGCGTGGCCAGGCGGCCGTGGTGGACGGGCAGCTGCGGGACGTGGCGCCCGCGCCGATGGCGGTGCTGCGAGCGCTGGCCCGCCGTCCGGGACACGTCGTGTCGCGGCGTGAGCTGACGACTGCGCTGCCCGGCGGTGGGGAGGAGCACGCGGTCGAGACGGCGATCGGCAGGCTCCGCACCTCGCTCGGCGAGGGCAAGCTGGTGCAGACGGTCGTCAAGCGCGGATATCGGCTGGCCGTCGCGGTGGGAGGCGAGTCGTGATCGTGCTGACCGCGCACGGGACGCGGGATCCCGCCGGTCCCAAGGTGATCGACGAGCTCGCCGACCGGGTGCGGGCGTGGGGCGAGGCGGTGACGGTCGCCTACGCCGACGTCCGCGCCCCCGACGTCACGACCGTCCTCGACGGACTGTGCGCTGCCGGGAACGTCGAACCCGTTGTGGTGCCTGCGTTTCTGGCGACCGGATACCACGTGCGCACCGACATCCCGCAGCAGATCGCGGTGAGCCCACTGCCGCGTACGCCGGTTGCGGAGGCGTTCGGCCCCGCACCGGAACTCATCGACGTGCTGGCCGACCGTGTGCGGCAAGCCGGCTACCGGACCGGTGACGCCGTGGTACTGGCCGCGGCCGGGTCGCGTGATCCGCGGGCGCTCGCCGAGGTGCGCACGGCGGCGCGTGCCCTCGGCGAGCGGCTGGGCACGCCGGTGCGCATCGGGTACGCGGCCACGGCCTCCCCGAGTGTCGCCGACGCCGTCGCCGAGGCGCGTCGGCCGCGGCGCCGCGTGGTCGTCGCGTCCTGGCTGCTGGCTCCGGGGTTGTTCCAGCGGCGACTGGAGGGCGCGGGTGCCGACGCCGTGGCGGCCCCGCTCGGTGCGCATCCCGCCGTGGCCGACCTGGTGCTGCGCCGGTACGCCGAAGCGGGCCGCATCCGGGCGGAACCGGCTTCGGCGGGATCGGCCGCCTCGGCGGGCACCGCGTCGGTGCGGTGCCCGCCGAGGTGATGGTCGGATGCTCAGTCGAACCGGTAGTCGAAGGTGTAGTCGATCGTCTCGGTGACGCCCTTCGCCGTGCCGTGCCCCGTGATGCCGGCGAGGTCGCCGGTGCCGGAGCCGGGGACGACCGACCAGGTGTCGTCGATCCCGTCCGCGCCGTAGCGCACGTCGTGTCGGACGACGAAGCTGCCCGTGCGCCCGTCGACGGTGCCTTCGATCCGTTCGACACCGGGGGAGGCCTGGCCGCCGTCGGTGAATCCCTCCCCGGGGTAGTACAGCAGGTAGTCGCAGGTCGACGTGCCTTCGATGGCGCCGGTGTAGGTGAAACTCGCCCGCGCGTGGGCGTAGCGCGGCGCGCCCTCGTCACCGGAGGCGACGTGTTCGTTCCAGGTGTTCATGGTGAAGGTTCCCGTGTTCATGGCAGCCACTCTCGCGGGCTTTCTTGCCATCTTCTGTCACGTTTTCCGGGCAGAATGTGAGGTATGCGTGCGGGCCGGTTGCTGTCGATCCTGCTGTTGCTGCAGAACCGTGGGCGGATGACGGCGGGCGAACTCGCCACCGAGCTGGGAGTCTCCGTCCGCACCGTCTATCGCGACGTCGATGCGCTGTCCGAGGCGGGCGTCCCGGTGTACGCCGACCGCGGCAGAGCGGGTGGTTTCCAGCTGCTCGGCGGCTACCGCACCCGGCTGACCGGGCTGAGCGAGGACGAGGCGCGGTCACTGGCGCTGGCCGGCCTGCCCGATGCGGCCGCCGAACTGGGGCTGGGCACGGTGCTCGGCGCCGCGCAGCTGAAACTGTTCGCGGCGCTGCCCGAGCAGCTGCGCGCCGGTGCGGGTCAGGTGGCGGAGCGGTTCTACCTCGACGTCCCCGGTTGGCACCGCGAGGTCGAACGGCTCGCCCACCTGTCCGACGTCGCCGACGCCGTGTGGCGCACGCGGCGGCTGCGCGTCGACTACCGCCGGTGGGACGGCTCCGCCGCCTGCCGCACCCTCGAACCGCTCGGACTCGTGCTGAAGGCGGGCGTCTGGTACCTGGTCGCGCGGTGCGACGGCAGCGATCGCACTTACCGCGTGAGCCGCATCGTGACGATGTCCGACGCAGGCGAGTTCTCGCGGCCGGACGGGTTCGATCTCGCCGAGTACTGGCGCGTGTGGTCGGAGGGATTCGAACGGCGGATGTACTCGGAGACCGCGACCGTGCGGCTGTCTCCGCTCGGGCGGCGTCTCGTGCCCGTGTACCTGGGGAGCGTGGGCGCGGCGGCACTGGAGACGGCGCAGGCCGAGGGCGGCGAGCCCGACGAGGACGGCTGGTGCACGGTGCGACTGCCCGTCGAGGCGGGCAGGCCGGGCGTGGGGGAACTGCTGCGGTTCGGCCCGGACCTGGAGGTGCTCGAACCCGAGCAGCTGCGCACCGCCGTCGCCGAGGCGATCGCTGCGACCGCGGCCCGGTACACCCGGTGAGCACCGGCCGGGCATCCGGATCACCGGAGCGGCCCCGGTGATCCCGCACGGCTGAACCCGGCACCGCTGAACCCGGACCACCGAAGAATCCTGGGCGGTGGCTCCGGAATCGGCCGCCCAGGCCGTGGCGAGGTCGACAAGCCCGGGACGGGATATCGTGGCCGTTCGCGGCAGCTGGTGAGAGCGGGGAAGCATGGCAGAACTCGACGACGTCGCCATCGGCATCACGGCGGAGCGGCGCTCCGGCGAGTTCATCGACGCACTGGAACGGCGGGGCGCGTCGGTGTGGCACGGGCCGACGCTGCACATCGTGCCGCTGGCCGACGACGACCGGCTGCGCGCGGCGACCGACGACGTCGTCGCGGGTGGGGTCGACCTGGTGGCGGTCACGACCGGTGCCGGATTCCGCGGGTGGCTGTCGGCCGCCGAGGGCTGGGGCGTCGCCGACGAGCTGACGGGCGTGCTGTCGCGGGCGCGGCTGTTCGTGCGCGGTCCGAAGGCGACGGGCGCGGTCCGCGGGCACGAACTGGCCGAGGAATGGTCGTCCCCGGAGGAGAGCAACCGGGAACTGTTCGCGCACCTGCTCGACCGGGTCGTCGAGGAGCAGCGTTCCGGCAAGCAGGGCGCCGGAAAGCAGGGTGTCGGGGGATGCCGCGTGGCGGTGCAGCTGCACGGACAGGCGCTGCCGGAGTTCACCGATCCGCTGCGGGATGCGGGGGCGACGGTCGTCGAGGTGCAGCCGTACCGGTGGCAGTGGCCCGACGACCTGGGGCCGGCGCGGCAGCTGATCGACGGCGTGCTCGATGGCCGGCTGCAGGCGTTGGCGTTCACCAGTGCACCCGCGACGGCCAATCTGCTGCGGCTCGCCCGCGACGACGGCCGCTACGAGGAGCTGCTCGCGCGGCTCGGCACCGACGTGCTGTGCGCGTGCGTCGGCCCGGTGACGGCGGCGCCGCTGGTGGACGCGGGGGTGCGGGTGGTGCAGCCGGAGCGGCAGCGGCTGGGCGCGCTGGTGAAGCTGCTCGCGGCGGAACTGGGCGGCTGACCTCGCCGGAACCGGGCGGCTGGCTGCGGGGCGGTTGACCGCGGGGTCAGTCCGCCTGTACGGACGCCGCCCGTGCGAGGCCGTCGCGGCCGACGTCCTCTTCGGACCGGCCGTGTCGCCAGTAGCCGGTGAACGTGATGGCGCGCTTGTCGACGCCGCGGTCGCGGACGAGGTGGCGCCGCGCGAACTTCACGAGCTCGGCCTCGCCCGCCAGCCACGCGTACGGCGCGGCGGCGGGCAGGTCGGCCGCGCGGACGGCGTCGAGCACCGAGTTGCCGTACGCGCCGGGGCTGCGCACGACCCATCGGACGTCGACGTCGGCGGCCGGGCTCGGCAGGTCGATCCGGTCGGCGGGGTCGCCGACCTCGACGAACACGCGGGCGCAGGCGTCGCGGGGCAGTTGTTCCAGGATCGCTGCGATCGCGGGGATCGCCGACTCGTCGCCGACGAGCAGCTGCCAGGTCGCGCTCTCGGGGACGGAGTAGATGCCGTGCGGTCCCATCAGCGCGATCTCGTCGCCGGGGCGCGCGTCCGCGGCCCAGGTCGAGGCCGGTCCGCCGTCGGCGTGCAGCACGAAGTCGATGTCCAGTTCGCAATGTTCCGGCCGGAATGCGCGGACGGTGTAGGTGCGCATCGGCGGGCGGACCTCGTCGGGCATGGCCAGGTAGGTGCGGTACCAGGACGTGGTGTCGCCCTCGATGGGAGGCGGCAGGTCCGGACGGGTGCGGCCGCCGTGGGGGAAGAAGACCTTGACGTACTGGTCGGGCGCTGCGGTGACGAAGCCCCGCAGGTCGTCGCCGGTGAGCGTCACGCGCACGAGGTGCGGGGTGAGCCGCCGGGTCGCCGACACCGTCAGGCGCCGGAAGGTGAACTGCGGCGGCCGATCGTCGGCCGGTGCGGTCGCTGCCGGAGTCGATGCCGCTGCCGGAGTCGATGCCGGTGCCGGGGTCGCTGCCGGTGCCGCGTGGGACTGCGCCGTGACGATCATTAGGCAAGCCTAACCGAATGCGCAACCCCTGGGTGGCGGTGTGGCGCGGCTCTCGAACTACTCGGCTTCTGAACTACCCGGTTCTTGAACTACTCAGCCGTTGAACTACTCGGCAGTTAAACTACTCGACTTGTGAATTACTCAGCTTGTTGAACTACTCCGGCCGCCACCGGTAGGTGCGCAGGTCGATGCGCTGCCCGTCGGCGAGAACCCCTTCGCCGCGGAGCAGTTCGAGCTGCCGGTGCACTATGTGGGGCGCCGGGGTGCCGTTGGCGCGCAGCACCCGATGCCAGGGAATGTCGGCGCCGTCCTCCGACAGGACCCGGCCGACCAGCCGGGGTGTCGGGGCGCCTGCGAGGGCGGCGATGTCGCCGTACGTGGCGACCGTGCCGGGCGGGACCGTCGTGACGGCGTCGCGGATCCGCTCGTGCAACTCCTCGTCCATGACAGCGAGCCTAGGCGTGGCCGGATGAGCCCCCACAAGGGCACCTTGGGGCATCGAACACCGCCACACGTCGGCGTGTCGATGAGGGGCGGTGGTCGAGTCGGCGAGCGGGAACGCCGAGTCCCCCTCGTTGACGCGGCTCGCCGAGGGGTCGACGGTGTTCGCCCGAGGGGTCACTGTGCGGCCCGCGTCCCCGTCGTGAGGGGAGGATTCGTGGCGTTCAGTGCGACCACAGTGCCCTTGGGGGCAGGTTGCGCGGCTCGACACGTCCGACGTGCCGGAGGAGCTGTCGGGGGGACATGGTTCCATCGGAAGCCGTGAGCAGGAGTGGTCTGAATGCCCGGTTGGTGCGGCCGCCGGCACCAGCGGCACCCGCTCATGTCTGGGAGCCCGATGCAGCCCGGTTGCTCGACGCGCCCGCGGGGTTCGTCCGGGTCCTCGGCGGCCCCGGCACCGGTAAGACGGCGCTGACCGCCGAGCTCGCGGCCGAGCGTATCCGCGGTGGGGCCGACCCGGAGAGCATCCTCGTCGTCACCGCGTCCCGCCGCGCCGCGAACGAGGTGCGGCGGGACATCACCCGGCGCATCACGGCCGCGGGCGCCGGCGACGACCCGGCCGATGCCGGAACTCACCGCACGGTCCGCGAACCGATGGTGCGGACGGTGCATTCGTACGCGTTCGCCGTCCTCCGGCTGCAGGCGAATCTCACCGGCCAGCCCGAACCGCGGCTGCTGTCCGGGCCGGAACAGGACGTCGTGGTCCGTGACCTCCTCGCAGGCGACCTCGAACGGGGCGCGCCCGACTGGCCGGAACGCCTGCGTCCCGCGCTCGGCGTCGCCGGGTTCGCCGAGGAGGTGCGGGACCTGATCCTGCGCGCCGCCGAACGCGGACTCGGGCCCGAGGACCTCGTCAAGCTCGGCCGGTCGGAGGGGCGCGAGGAATGGGTCGCGGCGGGGAACTTCTGGCGCCAGTACGAAGAGGTGACGTTGCTGCACGGGTCGGGTGGTCACGCGCTGGGCACGCCCGGCGCACCCGCCATGGACGCCGCCGAACTCGTCGCGAGCGCGCTCGTCGAACTGGAGGGCGACCCGGAACTGCTGGAGCGTGAACAGCACCGGCTGCGGCACGTGCTCGTCGACGACGCCCAGCACCTCGACCCGCTGCAGCTGCGGCTGTTGCGGCTGCTCGGCGGAACGGCCGACGACTTCCTGCTCGCCGGCGACCCCGATCAGTCCGTGTTCTCGTTCCGCGGCGCGGACCCGACGCTGCTGTCGGGGCTCGACGGGGCGCGGACCGTCACGCTCACCCGCACCCACCGGCCCGGGCCCGCCGTGCACGACGCCGTCACCCGCATTGCGCGCGGGTTCGCGGGCGCCGGTGCGGCCCGCGACACCCGGCCGGTGGAACCCGACCCGGACAGTGCCGTGGTTCCCGGTTCCGTGCGGGCACGGCTGTTCCCGACGCCTGCCGCCGAGGCGTCCTGGCTCGCGGACCGGCTCCGCCGCGCCCACCTGCTCGACGAGGTGCCGTGGGAGGAGATGGCGGTACTGGTGCGGTCGCCGACCCGGTCGATGCCGGTGCTGCAGCGAGCGCTGGCGGCCGCGGGCGTGCCGATCGCGTCGGCCGCCGAAGAGGTTCCGCTGGCCCGCCAGCCCGGCGTGCGGCCGCTGTTGGAGGTCCTGCGGTTGGCCACCGATCCCGACGCGCTCGACGCCGACGTGGCCGAGATGCTGCTCGCCTCGCCGCTCGGCGGTGCGGATCCGCTGGCACTGCGCCGGTTGCGGCGCGGCCTGCGGCGGCTGGAACTCACCGGCGGCGGTGAGCGGTCGAGCGACGAACTGCTCGTCGAGGTGCTGCGCGGCGGCGACATCCTCGCGGGCCTTGCCGACGCCGAGGCGGCACCGGTGCGCCGCGTCGGTGGCCTGCTGGCCACGGCGCGCGAGGCGGCGCAGAGCGGTACGGACGTCGAGAACGTGCTGTGGCGCGTGTGGCAGACCAGCGGCCTGGAGAAGCGGTTGCTCCGGCAGATCGAACGCGGCGGTTCGCTCGCCGCGCAGGCCGACCGCGACCTCGACGCCGTTGTCGCGCTGTTCGACGCCGCGGGCCGATATGTCGACAGATTGCCGAGAGCGAGCGTCGGGGGCTTCGCCGAGTACCTGACCTCGCAGCACATCGCCGGTGACAGTCTCGCTCCCGTCGCCGCGCGCGGCAGCGGCGTCGCGCTGCTCACGGCGCACGCCGCCGCGGGTCGTGAGTGGACGGTCGTGGCGGTGGCGGGCGCACAGGAAGGCGGCTGGCCGGACCTGCGGCCACGCGGCACGCTGCTCGGCGTGGAGCGACTCGTCGATCTGCTGTCCGGAGTGGACAGCGACGGCGTGTCGCTGATCGCACCATTGCTGGCCGAGGAACGGCGGCTGTTCTACGTGGCCGCGAGCCGTGCGCGCTCGGAACTGCTGGTCACGGCGGTGCAGGGGGAGGACGAGCAGCCGTCACGGTTCGTGGAGGAACTGCTGGCACACGAGGAGGACGCCGCCGACGCGGGTCCCGACGTGCGGGTGTACCGGCGGGAACGGGCGCTCGTGCTGCCGGAACTGGTCGGCGAGCTGCGCTCGGTGGTGTGCCGCCCCGGAGAACCCGCCGATCGCAAGCGGCGTGCCGCGAAACAGCTCGCCCGGCTCGCGCGTGCGGGCGTGCCCGGTGCGCACCCGAGCCAGTGGTACGGCCTGCACGAGCCGAGCACCGCCGAACCGCTCCGAAAGCCCGGCGAACCCGTGCGCGTGTCGCCGTCCACGGTCGAGGTGCTCGCGAAGTGCCCGCTGCGGTGGCTGATCGAACGCCACGGCGGTGCCGACCCGTCGCAGCTCGCCGCCGTCACCGGGACACTCGTGCACGCGCTCGCGCAGGCGGCCGCGTCCGGCGCCGACCACGCCGAGATCACGGCCGAACTCGACAAGGCGTGGACCAAAGTAGACGCCGGTGCGCCGTGGTTCTCCCGCCGGGAGCGGGTGCGGGTCGAGCAGATGGTGCAGAACTTCCTGAACTGGCTGCAGCAGAGCAGACAGGACCTCACTCAGCTGGCGGTGGAACAGGAGATGTCCGTGCAGCTGCCGGCGACGCTCGACGTGGCAGGCGACGGCAGCCGGAGCAGCGACACCGACGGCAGCGACACCGAAGCCGGCGACATCGACGGCGGCGACACCGGCGCTGTGGACGCAGCGGCCGGGGCCGATTCGGACGCCGCGGGCACCGGTGGTGCGGATCCGGAACTGCGGGTCACGTTGACCGGCCGGGTCGACCGGCTCGAAATGGACGGCCAGGGCAGGCCGGTCGTGGTCGACCTCAAGACGGGCAAGAACGCGGTGAGCGCCAAGGACGCGGAGCAGCACCCGCAGCTCGCGGCGTATCAGCTGGCGGTGCTGCTCGGCGCGTTCGAGCATCACCTGCGGACCACGCAGTCCGCGACCGCGCAGCCCGCGACGAAACCCGGCGGTGCCAAGCTCGTGTACGTCGCCAAGTCCCACACCAAGACCGGTTCCAGTGAACGGCAGCAGCCGCCGTTGGACGACGACGGCGAGGTGCACTGGCTGCGGCTGGTGCGCGACGCGGCGGCCGCGACCGCGGGCCCTGCGTACGAGGCGCGCGAGAACAAGGACTGCGACCGGTGCCCCGCGCGGTCGTCGTGCCCCGCGCGTCCCGAGGGCAGGCAGGTGACGGGACCGTGACACAGCTGGTGAGCCCCGCCGAGGTCGCAGACGCCCTCGGCCTGCCGACGCCGACCGACGAACAGGCCGCGGTGATCGCCGCGCCGCCGGAGCCGTCACTGGTCGTCGCCGGTGCGGGTGCGGGCAAGACGGAGACGATGGCCGCGCGTGTCGTGTGGCTGGTCGCCAACGGCCTCGTCACGCCCGAACGCGTCCTGGGGCTGACGTTCACCCGCAAGGCGGCGCGGCAGCTGGCCGACCGGGTACGCGCCCGCCTGCGCGTGCTCGCCGGGTCGGGTCTGCTCGACCGCATCGACCCCGGCGGCACGCGGCGGGCCGCGGTGCTCGCGGGCGAACCCACGGTGCTGACGTACCACGCCTACGCAGGGCGGCTGCTCGGTGAACACGGGTTGCGGCTGCCGGTCCAGCCCGGTGCGCGGTTGCTGTCGGAGACCGCGTCGTGGCGGCTGGCGCACCGCGTGGTGTCGACGTGGGACCACGACCTCGACACCGAGCTGGTGCCCGCCAGTGTGACGGCGCAGCTGCTCGGGCTGACGGGCGAACTCGCGGAGCACCTCGTCGACGAGGAACGGCTGGCCGAGCACACGACGTGGCTGTGCGAACTGATCGAGAACGCACCTCGGGCCAAGGGCCAGCGTGCGGCGATGCCCGTCGATCTGCAGAAGATCCTGACGCCGCAACGGTTCCGGCTCTCGCTGCTGCCCCTCGTGGACGCCTACAAGCAGCGCAAGCGCGCCGAAGGGGCACTCGACTTCGCCGACCAGATGTCGCTGGCCGCCCGGCTCGCCGAAGGGCATCCGGAGGTCGTCGCCACCGAACGCGAACGCTACGGCGCCGTGCTGCTCGACGAGTACCAGGACACCGGCCACGCCCAGCGGGTGCTGCTGCGGTCACTGTTCGGGGGTAGCTGTGCCGAGGCGCTGCCCGTGACCGCCGTGGGCGACCCTGCGCAGGCGATCTACGGGTGGCGCGGCGCGAGCGCGGCGAATCTGCCCCGGTTCACCACCGACTTCCCGCGCGCGGACGGCGAGACCGGGCGCAGTCTGCCTGCCCGCGAATACGGCATGCTCACCAGCTTCCGGAACCCGCCCGAGGTGCTGACCCTCGCCAACGTGGTCGCCGAACCGCTGCGTGCGGGCGGGCTCGGCGTGCAGCGGCTCCGTGCCCGTGACGGCGCGCCCACCGCAGACGTCCGATGTGGACTGCTGCCGGACGTGCGGGCCGAACGCGAGTGGCTCGCCGACGAACTCGCCGGGATCTGGTACGCCGAACGGGATGCGACGGGTGCGCCGCCCACGGCTGCCGTGCTGGTGCGGCGCCGTGCCGACATGGCCCCGGTGGCCGAGCGGCTGCGCGCCCGGGGCCTGCCGGTCGAGGTCGTCGGTCTCGGCGGGCTGCTCGACGAACCGGAGGTGGCCGACCTCGTCGCGACCCTGCGGGTGCTGGCCGAACCGCTGTCCGGCACCGCTGCGGCACGGTTGCTGACCGGGGCTCGTTGGCGGATCGCCGCGGCCGACCTCGGTGCGCTGTGGCGCAGGGCGAACGAGCTCTCCGCCGACGGCGACGACATCGTCACCGAACGCGCCGAGGAAGCCGGTCTGGTCGACGCGCTCGACGACCCCGGCGAGCCGGGGCGGTACTCCGAGACCGGTTTCGCCCGCATCACGCGGCTCAGCAAGGAACTCGGTGCGCTGCGCAGGCGGCTCGACCAGCCGTTGCCCGAACTGGTCGCCGACGTCGAACGCACCATGCTGCTCGACGTCGAGGCGATGTCGCGGCCCGGCGGCGCGGGACGGGCGCACCTCGACGCGTTCGCCGACGTCGTCACCGAGTACGCCGAGAACTCGCCCACCGGCACACTGCTGTCGTTCGTGGACTATCTCGCCACCGCCGAGCACGCCGAGGACGGGCTGCCGCCCGGCGAGGTCGAGGTGGCCGCCGACCGGGTGCAGGTGCTCACGGTGCACTCGTCGAAGGGCCTCGAATGGCGGGTCGTGGCCGTGCCGCACCTGGTGAAGGGCGTGTTCCCGGGAGACCGGCGGTCGTCCTCGTGGCTGCGGACCGTCACCGAACTGCCCGCTCCGCTGCGTGGCGACAGCCAGGACCTGCCCGAACTGCCACTGCGCGGCGACGAGAACCGCAAGGAGGTCCTCGACGCCTGCAAGGAACACGAGGCAGCGTTCGCCGATCGGCACGCCGAGGAGGAGCGCAGGCTCTGCTACGTCGCGCTGACCCGCAGCGAACAGCACCTGCTCGTGTCCGGGCACTGGTGGGGCGAGACCAGCGGCTCTCCGAAGGGGCCGTCGGCGTTCCTGACCGAGGTCGCCGAGGCCGTCGGCGCCGAGGAGACGATCGGCACGATCACCACGTGGGCCGACGCACCCGAGGAGGGCGCCGAGAATCCCCTCGCAGGGGAGAACGCCGAACCGGTGACCTGGCCCGCCGACCCTCTCGGCACGCGCAGGGACGCCGTCCGGGACGGCGCCGACGCGGTACTGGACGCCCTCGCCGTACTGGACGCCGACCCCGCGGACGCCACACCGGCCGCCGGGACCCGGGCGGCGCCGGAGTCCGCCGTGCCGGAGTCCGCGGCCACGGCGGACGAGCACGATCAGCTCGCGCTGCCACTCGGCGATTCGTTCCCGGATCCGGCCGAGTCTCCCGAGGCGCCGCCACCCGAGGACGCGCCACCCGAGGACGGCGATCCGGAGGGTTGGGCGGCCGACACGGACGTCCTGCTGGCCGAGCGTGAACGTGCCTCCGGCCGCACGGAGGACATCGCCCTGCCTGGGCAGCTGTCGGTGAGCCAGCTCGTCGAACTCGCGGACCGGCCCGACGAACTCGCCCGGCGGCTGCGGCGGCCGCTGCCGTTCCCGCCGAACGCCTACGCGCGCCGCGGTACCGCGTTCCACGGCTGGCTGGAACGCCGGTTCGCGGGGGACCGGTTGTTCGACCTCGACGATCTGCCCGGCGCGGCCGATCCGGGGGAGGCTCCGGACGGGGAACTGGACGCGCTGCGGCAGGCGTTCGAACGCAGCGAGTGGGCGCACCGCACTCCGCACGACGTCGAGGTGCCGTTCTCCACGGTCGTCGACGGTGTCACGGTGCGTGGTCGCATGGATGCGGTGTTCGCCGACGACGACGGTGGGTGGACCGTCGTCGACTGGAAGACCGGCGGCGTGCCGGACGAATCGGCGATGCAGGCGGTGTCGGTGCAGCTCGCGGCGTACCGGCTCGCTTGGGCGGGGCTGTCCGGTACTCCCCTGGAGAAGGTGCGTGCCGCGTTCCACTACGTGCGCCACGACCGCACCGTCCGTCCGGCCGACCTGGCCGACGCCGACGGTTTGCGCGCGTTGCTGCGATCGGTGGACGATAGCGGCTAGGGTTGCTCAGCGTGATCAAGGGACTGCTCCGGCAGCGGCCGCTGCCCGAACAGCCGGGCCACGCGTTGGTCGGGGTCATCCGGATGCCGGATGCGAAGGTCAGCCCGCTCAACGCGATCGTCCGGCGCATCGTCGGCGCGCTGTTGTTCCTGTTCGTGGCCGTGATCATCGTGTACATCGGCCGCGACGGGTACACCGACAGCAACGGGGACGGCATCTCGTTCCTCGATGCCGTCTACTACGCGACGGTGTCGTTGTCGACGACCGGCTACGGCGACATCGCACCGGTGACCGATTTCGCGCGGCTGATCAACATCGTGGTCGTCACCCCGCTGCGGGTGGCGTTCCTGATCGTGCTGGTCGGCACCACACTGGAAGTGCTGACGGAGCGTTCCCGCCAGGCGCTGCGGATCCAGAAATGGAGGAACAAGGTGCGAGACCATGTGGTGGTCGTCGGATTCGGCACGAAGGGCCGGTCGGCGATCAACGCGCTCCTGGCAGAACAGGACGTCGAGGCGAACCAGGTCGTGGTCGTCGACACCGACCAGCAGGCGCTCGACGCCGCCAGCGCGCTCGGCCTGATCACCGTCCACGGCAGCGCCACGCGTGCCGACGTGTTGCGGGTCGCCGGGGTGCAACGGGCCCGGTCGGTGGTCATCGCGCCGAACCGCGACGACACCGCGGTCCTGGTCACCCTGACCGCGCGCGAGCTGGCGCCGAAGGCGAGCATTCTGGCGTCGGTGCGGGAGGCGGAGAACGTGCACCTGCTGAAGCAGTCGGGTGCCGATCAGGTCGTGGTCTCCAGTGAGACGGCGGGCAGGCTGCTGGGTATGGCCACGCGCACCCCGCTGGTGGTCGACATGGTCGAGGACCTGCTCACCCCGGAGACCGGTCTGGCGATCGCGGAGCGGCCGGTGACCCCGAAGGAGGAGGGCGGTTCCCCGCGGCATCTGCCCGACACGGTGCTCGGACTCGTCCGCGCGGGGCAGCTCTATCGGGTGGATGCGCCCGAAGCCGACGCACTCGAACCCGGTGACCGCCTGCTGTATGTCCGTCACACTGCGGGACCGGGTGACGACGAGGAACGCTGACGGTGGCGGGCGCTGAGCTCGTCATCCGGGCCGTCGCTGCCGTTGTCGGCGGGTTGAGCTGGGCGAACAGCCCGCCGGGTGGGGCGAGCCGGACGAGCCGCGGGTGGTCACGCTGCGCGGTCGCGGTGTGATGTTGGCTGCCCCGGCTTTTCTGGGCCGGTGCCGCGATATCTGCGACGATTGGGCGCGTGCGGCAACAAGCGGAATCGGGCAAACCGGCGATCGCCGTCGGCTGGCGGTCGGCCGGGATGGCGGTCGTCGCCGGGCTCGTCATCACGGCCCTGGCGTGGCTGGCTGGCCCGTCGCTGTTCGCCACGGCCGGCGGTGCGGACCACCGCACCGTCGAGGCGACCGTCACCGGTCCCACGGACTGCACCGACGGGGCCGCGGGGGAGACCGTGCGGTTCACCGACGACGGCACCACCAGGACGGGCACCCTCAGCGGTTGCGGGCACAACAAGGACGAGACGGTGCGTATCGCCGTGCCCGACGAACCGGCAGACCCCACCGGTGAGCCACTCTCGGTGCACCTGGCCAGCACGGATGCCGGTATGAGTGAGCTGGGCAGGCCACTCGGAATGGCGCTGCTCGTGCTGAGCGGCGCGGCGGGTGGCATGTACGCGTTCCTCGTGATCCGGGGACCCCGGCAAGGCGGCGTCCCCGCACGGCTCGCGTAACGCTCGCGCCGGGTCAGGACACCTTCGAGGCCGGGGCGGTGAAAGTGTTGCAGTCGACGATGCGGTTCGATTCCGCCCCCGCCCGCCACCAGGCCGCATAGTTGGCGTTCGATCCGTGGTCGCTGGTCCCGGACGTGTCGTCGCCGCGGGTGTCCTGGTCGTACCAGGCGGCGTCGAACATCTGCTGGGTCACGCCCTGCGGGCCACTGCGCCCGGTGTGGGCGCCCATGAACATGCCTGAGAAACACTGCGCCTGCAGCTCCCGCCTGCGCGACAGGTCCTGACCCTGTTCGCTGTGCTGGCCGACCGCGTTGATCTGCGCCCACACGCCGTCCATGATCCCCGCGACCTCCTGCACGTGGTGTCCGTACTCGTGGGCCAGCACGGACAGGTAGATGCCTGCCTGGCGGCCGTAGTAGTCGGTCTGCAGCCCGTCGAACGGCACGTAGAGGTGGTCGTTGCAGTAGTAGGCCGCGGTCGTCACGTCGACGCGGATGTCGCCGCACGGCGTGCGGAACGAGGCGCCGTCGGGGAAATGCAGCGTCGGCTCGCGGAACGGCAGGTCGTAGCGGCGCAGGAACGGCTCCCACGCGCGGTTGAGACAGTCGGTGGCGGCGGTGAAGAAGCGTTCGGCCGCCGGCGGGTTGCTCCGCCACTCGGGCAGCGAACACGTGATGGCCTGCAGCCCGGCGTCGGGGTCCTTGAGCACGGGCCGGTCGCCGAGGGCGCGGATGTTGCCGGGCACCGTTTCCGTTGCGCGTGCCGAACCCGCGTTGCCGCCACCCGACGGCGCGCCGCCGGGTTCGTCGTCGCCGGTGAAGGTGACCACGGCGAGCACGGTCGCCAGCGCGAGCAGTACGACCCCCGCAAGGGAGAACACGACGATCGGCACGCGGGTGCGGGTGCCGCCGCGCCGCGCGTGTCCCGAACTGGTCGTGTCGCCGGAATCGTCGCCGGACGGCGTGTCCGATCCGGGATCTGTCATGTCGCGGCCCCGTCCGCCTCGCTGGTCGCCTCCACCACCATAGCGGGGCACCCTAGGGGCAGGCCGGGTGTGAACGGCGCCGACGCTCCGTCGGGTGGTCATTGTGGACCGGGGAAACCGGTCGGAGCGCCGTGAACCGGACCGTCAGGACACCGAGCCCGCCTCGGCGAGCCACGTGTTGCACTGGTAAAGACGGTTGTCCCGGCTGCCCTGCTGCCACCAGGCCGCATAGTTCGCGTTCGAGCCGTGATCGTTGGTGCCGGACGTGTCGTCGCCCCGGGTCTGCTGCTCGTTCCAGGCGTTGTCGAGCATGCTCTGGGTGATGCCGTTCGGGCCGCTGCGCCCGGTGTGGGACCCCATGAACATTCCGGAGAAGCACTGTGCCTGCAGTTCCAGCCGGCGGGACACCCTGTCGCCCTTCGCCGTGCCGAGCCCACCTGCGTTCTCGATCTGCCGCCAGGCCGTTTCGGATATCCCGGACATGTGCTGAACGTGGTGTCCGTATTCGTGGGCCAGCAATGCGAGGTGGACGCCCGGCTGGTTCGGCCGCTGGTCGAACTGCAGCCCGTCGATCGGCATGTACAGATTGCCCCGGCAGTACAGGGCTGCCTGCGTGATGTCGACCTGCTGACTGCCACACGGTGTGCTGTACGACCGGCCGCTCGGGAAGCGCAGCGTCGGCCGTTCGAACGGCAGGTTGTAGGCGCGCAGCAGGTCGCCCCACGTGGTGTTCAGGCAGTCGGTCGCCGCGGTGAGGAAGGCTTCGGCGGCCGCGGTGGTGTCCTGCCACGCCGGCAGCGGGCACGCGTTCGCGGTGAGACCGCCGTCGGTGTTCTGGAACAGCGGGTGGTGGCCCAGCTTGTAGACCTTCTCGGGACCGGCGGGTGCGTCGACACCGCCGGACTCCTCGGTGAAGGTGACGATGCTGCCCGTCGTGCTGGACTCGGTCTCGCTCGACGGCGAGGTCGCCTCGGTGGAGGTCTCGGTGGTCGGCGTCGTCTCGGTGGTGGTCGGTGCCGGTGCGTCGACGCCGCGGTGGGCGTACCGCTCGGACGGGTCGCTGCCACCGGTCAGGGCTGCGATGAGGACCACGACCACGGCCAGTGCGCCCACACCGCCGAGCGCGGCCGCGACGGCCGGGCCGTTCGACTTCGGCGGACGCGGAGGCATGTACGGCGGTGGTCCGTACGGCGGTGGTCCCTGTGGCGCCGGGCCGTACTGCGGGGCACCGGGGTGTTGCGGTCCGTGCGGTGGCGGGCTCTGCTGCGGCGGGCCGTGCTGCTGAGGCCCCTGGTGTTGCGGTCCCTGGTGTTGCGGGCCTGGCTGTGGCGGAGTGCCCGGCCATGGCCCCCGTTGCCGGGCGGCACGTGCGGACCCTGCGGACCGGGCGGACCGGGCGGGGCCGGTGGACCCGGGTGGCGGTGCGGGTCTGCACCGGACGGGTCGTACGGGCCCGGCGGACCGTGAGGGCCGGGCGGTGGCTGCGTCATGCGGTGTGCTCCCCAGTGATGATCGCGTGCGCGGCAGAGCATAGGTGAGACGGGCGTGGTGACGGCGCGGTCGCCCGGTCGGCGTGGAACCCGGATGGCAGGATCGGCGTTATGAGCGATTCGAGTGGCATGTCGAACGGTGACTCCGAGCTGCCGCGCTACCCGTCGTCGGGCGGCGCCAACGAGGGGCGGCAGCCCGGGGTGATCCCGCTGGAACCGCTGCGGCTGGGCGAGGTCGTCGGCGGTGCGTTCACCACGATGCGGTCGTATGCCGGCATCGTGTTCGGCACGTCGTTCGTCATCGCGGTGATCAGCGCCGTCGTGTCCTACTTCGTGACGCGGTCGATGCTCGCCGACATCGCGGAGATCGACCCCGCCGCCTCACCGGAACGGCAGATGCAGCAGCTGGAGAACATGCTGAGCGACATGTTGCCGGCGTTCGCCGTCCAGCTCGCCGTGATGCTGCTGGTGCAGGCCGTGCTCACGGGTCTGCTGATGACCGTGGTGGGCAGGGCCGTGCTCGGCAAGCCGATCACGTTCGGCGAGGCGTGGGCCGAACTCAAACCACGCCTGCTGTCGGTGCTCGGACTGTCCGTGGTCATCACCGTGGCCCAAGTGCTCGTCGCCGGGTTGTTCGGCGCGCTGCTGGTCACGACGATGGGGGCCTTCGGCGTGCTGCTGACGCTCCTGCCGGTGATCGCGCTGTGGGTCTACCTCAGCCTGGCCACGGCTGCGCTGGTGCTCGAACGCGGCACCATCGGTTCGGCGATCAAGCGCTCGGTGGCCCTGGTCAAGGGCGCATGGTGGCGGGTGTTCGGATTCCTGCTCGTCGCCGTGGTCATCGGCGTCGGCGTGAGTCTGGTCATCGGCCTCCCGTTCTCGCTGGCGGCGCCGCCAGCGGGCCAGGCGCCGAGTGGTGGTGAGGTGTTCATCCAGGAGATCGGCACCGTCGTCACCAGCACGATCGTCACCCCGTTCATGTCGCTGGTCGCCGGGCTGATCTACATCGACCAGCGCATCCGCCGTGAGAACCTCGCCCCGGAGCTGCGCCGCGCCGCCAACATGTGACCGCGGCCGAGGGGCCGGCCGCGGTGCGGAACACCCGATGACAGCCTGGGTGGTATGGACGATTCGAACGGTATGCCGGACGGTGGCGCCGGGCAGCCGCACCGTCGGTACCGGGGAGGCGGCAGCTCGCGGGGAGGTGACGGGGAACCGCGGCCCGGAGTGATCCCGCTGCGCCCGCTGCGGCTCGCCGAGATCACCGACGGTGCTGCCGCCACGTTGCGCAGGCACGCCGGCGTCGTGTTCGGCTGCGCCGCGGTCGTGGCCGTGGTGCACGTGTCGCTGGTGCAGATAGCCGAGCTGTATGTGCTGCCCCCGGCCGGGCGGGTCTGGGAGATGTCCGCGAACGCGCTGGCCGCCAACGCCGCGTTCGCGTTCGTCGACCTGCTGGCGCACGCGCTCGTCGTCGGTGTGCTGACGGTGGTGGTCGGCCGCGCTGCCGTGGGCGAACCGGTGACGGCCCGCGACGTGTGGGCCGAATGCTCACCGCGGCTGGTGCGGGTACTCGGGCTGACCACGGTCGTCACGGCGATCACCGTCGCCGGGCTCGTCCTGCTGATCGTCCCCGGAATCGTGGCGTACGTGTTCCTCAGCCTGGCCGTGCCCGCGCTGATGTACGAACCCCGCCACACGGTCACCACCGCGCTGACCCGGTCGGTGACCCTGGTGCGTGGCGCGTGGTGGCGCGTGTTCGGCAGGCTGCTCGTGGCGATGCTGATGACGCTCCTGGTCGGCCTGATCATCGAGTTGCTGGTCGCCCAGCTCCTGCGGCTGGGGGCGGGCACGTCGCCGTTGGCCGACGGCACCCTGGCCGGACACCGGCTGCTGCTCGCCGTCGGCAGCGTGCTCGCCCAGACCGTGGCCGTACCGTTCAGCGCCGCCGTCACCGCGTTGCTCTACCTCGACCAGCGGATGCGGCGCGAGAACCCGGACGGGCAACTCCCGTTCGAGCCGGGCCGCCGGGGCTGACCCCCGATATCGGTGAAGGCGACGTGACCGCGCGCGGACCTCCCGTAGGGTGGCGACATGGCCGAACCCGTTCTCCACAGACTGACCCTGGACAACGGCCTGCGCGTGGTTCTGGCGCCCGACCGGAGCGCCCCGGTCGTCGGCGTCAGCGTGCACTACGACGTGGGTTTCCGTTCCGAACCCGAGGGCCGCACCGGCTTCGCGCACCTGTTCGAACACCTGATGTTCCAGGGCAGCGAAAGTCTCGAGAAGCTGGCCCACTTCCGGCACGTCCAGGGCAGCGGAGGCTCGTTCAACGGCTCGACCCACCCCGACTACACGGACTACTTCGAGGTGCTGCCGTCCGCGGCGCTCGAACGCGCGCTGTTCCTCGAGGCCGACCGCATGCGCGCGCCGAAGTTGACCGCCGAGAACCTGGCCAACCAGATCGACGTGGTCAAGGAGGAGATCCGACTCAACGTGCTGAACCGGCCCTACGGCGGGTTTCCGTGGATCCTGCTTCCGCCGGTGCTGTACAACACGTTCCCCAACGCCCACAACGGTTACGGCGACTTCACCGACCTCGAACAGGCCAGCCTCGAAGACTGCGCCGCGTTCTTCGACACCTACTACGCACCCGCCAACGCGGTACTCACGGTCGCGGGAGACATCGAGGTCGAGCGGGCGCGCGAACTGATCGAGAAGCACTTCGGCGACGTGCCCGCGCGCCCGCGTCCCGAGCGGCCCTCGTTCGCCGAGCCACGGCCGACGAGTGAGCTCCGCGAGACGCACGCCGATCCGCACGCTCCGCTGCCCGCGCTGGCCGTCGGCTACCGCATGCCCGACCCGGTCGGCGAGATCGACGCCTACCTGGCGCACCTCGTACTCGCCAGCGTCCTCGTCGACGGCGACGGCTCCCGCCTGCAGCAGCGCCTCGTGCACGGGCAGCCGCTGGTCACCGACATCAACGCCGGGGCGGGCCTGTTCGGGCCGTTCGAGGCGCGCGATCCCGACACGTTCTCGATCACCGCGATGCACACTCCCGACGTCGGGGTGGACCGCATTCTCGGCGCGGTCGACGAGGAGCTGGAGTCCCTCGCGGCCCAGCCGCCCACCAGCGACGAACTGGCCCGGGTGACGGCGCGGTGGAGCGCGATGCTGCACGCCGAGCACGACCGCCTCGTGAACCGCACCCTCGGCTTCGGTTCGTTCGAACTGCTCTACGGCGACGCCGCGCTCATGCACGAGGTCGCCGACCGGATCGCCGCCGTCTCGGCCGACCAGGTCTCGCAGGCGGCGAAGGGGCTGCGGCCGGATTCGCGCGCCGTCCTTCTCGTCGAGCCCGCGCAGGGAGGTACCCAGTGACCGCATCGCAGACCCACCGCACCGCAGAGGAGATCGGCAGGACCCCGGCAGGGCCGCGGGAACTGCCGCCGCTGGGCGAGCAGCCGCCGGCCAGCCCGCAGGAGCACGTCGACACCGAGATCGGCAACGGGCTGCGGGTGCTGGCGGTGCGCAAGCCGGGTGCGCCGATGGCCGAACTGCGCATGGCGATCCCGTTCGCCGGTGACGATCCGCTGCACCCGGCGACGGCGGAGGTGCTGGCCGACACCATCGCGACCGGCACGCGTCGGCGTGACCGGGTCGCGATGGACACCGACCTGGCGCTCATCGGCGGCGACCTCGGCGTGGCCGTCGATCCGGAGCACCTGTCCGTGTCCGCGAGCGCGTTGGCGAGCGGCCTGCCGACGCTGCTCGACGTGCTCGGCGACATCCTCACCGAAGCGACGTACGCCGACCACGAGGTGGAGCGGGAGGCGGCGCGGCTGGTCGAACGCCTGGCCGTCGCACGCACCCAGCCGCGCGTGATCGCCCGCGAAGCGCTGCAGCGGCAGCGGTACGGCGACCACCCGTACACCCGCGAGGTGCCGCGGCCCGAGGACGTCGAGCAGGTGACCACGGAAGCCGTGCGTGCGCTGCACCCCGCGGCGGTCCTGCCGCGCGGGTCGGTGCTGGTGCTCGTCGGTGACCTCGATCCGCACGCCGCGGTCGCCGAGGTCGAGCAGGCTCTCGACGGGTGGCGCTCCGACTCCGCGGCGCCGGAACTGCCCGAGCTGCCCGACCTGGCCGGTGGCGACCTGGTGCTGGTGCCCCGTGCCGGCGCCGTGCAGTCGCAGATCCGCCTGTCGGCGCAGGGACTGCCGCGCACCGCAGAGCGTTACCCGGCGGCGCAGTTGGCGAACCTGACGTTCGGCGGCTACTTCTCGTCGCGGCTCATGGAGAACATCCGCGAGGACAAGGGCTACACCTACGGAGCCCACTCCGGATTCGAGTTCACCCGGGGCAAGGCGACGGTGCAGGTCGACGCCGACACCGCGAGCGACGTCACCGCGGCCGCCCTGCTGGAGACCCGCTACGAACTCGGCAGGCTCGGCCTCGTGCCGCCGACCGACTCCGAGGTCGAGACCGTGCGGCAATACGCCACGGGCACGATGTTGATCGGTGCGGCGTCGCAGGCCGGGCTGGCGAACCAGCTGATCGGCCTCGCCACGGTCGGTCTCGGGCTCGACTGGCTGCTCGGCCACCCGGAACGGCTCGCCGCGGTGACGACCGAGCAGGTCGCCGAGGCAGCGCTGGATATCTTCGCACCGACCCGTTTCACCGGGGTCGTCGTCGGGGACGCCGAGGTGCTCGGCCCGCAGCTCGAAGCCCTCGGCGGGGTGCGCGTCGCGGACCCGGAATCGTGAGGCCGTTCGAACTGGGAGAGATTCCCGCGCTCTCACGGTCCACCGTCGACCGGCAGGAGATGCTGCGGGCCGCCCCGCAGCGTCTCACCGCTCGGTGGCCGGACGCGCGGATCGTGGTCGTCGACCGCTGGGGCCGGACCCCCGTCCGGCGCACCGAGGTCGACTCCGGTGCGGCCCCGGTGAGCACGCGGAAAGCCGCCGAGTTCGCAGGCGAACCGCCCGCGGAGGCGTCGTTCCTCGGCGAATGGGAGGGCGTAGACCACTGGATGCTGCCCGTCGATCCACCAGCCGGATCCGGCACGATCGAACTCGACGGTGGCTGGGGCGTGCGGCAACAAGTGCCGGTCAGCGCCGACGAGGTGTGGCTCGACCTGCGTGGTCACGGCGCGCTGCTCGACGACACGTCGGCAGGGCTGCTGACGACCGCGGAGGCGTTGCGGAACTGGCACCATCGCGGCCAGTTCTGCGCCCGATGCGGTTCGGCGGTCCGGCGGGTCCAGTTCGGCTGGGCCTCCCACTGCACCGGATGTGACCGCGAGGAGTACCCACGCACCGACCCGGCGGTGATCTGCCTGGTGCACGACGACATCGGCGTCAACGGGGCCAACGTGCTACTGGCGCGGCAGCCCGTGTGGCCGCCGAAGCGGTACTCGGTGCTGGCGGGATTCGTCGAGGCGGGCGAATCGCTCGAAGGCTGCGTCGAACGTGAAATCCGCGAAGAGGTCGGCGTCGAGGTCGCCGATGCGCGCTACCTGGGCAGCCAGCCGTGGCCGTTCCCCCGGTCGATCATGCTCGGCTTCGCGGCACGGACCGTCAGCGGTGCCACGCTGACACCCGCCGACGGGGAGATCGAGGAGGCACGTTGGTTCAGCCGCGCCGACGTGCGCGCGGCCATCAACGGTGAGCACGACGAACTGATGCTGCCGGGAAACACGTCGATCGCGTCGGTCATGCTCCGCTCGTGGGCCGCCGTGGAGCAGTAGCGCCGCGCCGGAGCACGCCGGCCGGGCGGCAGGAGCCGTCACGGACCCCGCGAGGTCGCTTCTCGGGCCTCGGTAGGCTGCTGCGTAGCTTTACCGGTTTGGGGGTTTCGGGATCGTGAGTGCGCATCGAGCCGTCGGGCTACTGCTCGGGGTGGTTGCGGACGGTTTGATCGGCGAGCCGCGGCGGGCCGGTCCGCCCCGTCCCGTCGCCGCGCTACCGCAGGCCGCCGACACACTGGCGCGCCGCATCGGGACCGCCGGCGCCACGACAGTGGTGACCACCGGCGCCGTCGCCGCGGGCATGCTGGTCGAACGCGCGGCCGGGCGTTACCGGCTGGTGCGCACGCTCGTCGTCGCCGCGGGCACGTGGTCCGTCCTCGGCGGGGCCCGGATCGCCGCCGACGGCACCGAACTCGCCCGCGACCTCGAGAACGGCGACTTCGACACCGCACGCGAACGCATCTCCACCGCCGACCCGCGCTGCACCGAGGACCTCGACCTGCCCGGCCTGTCCCGTGCGGCGATCGAAGTCGTCGCGGACCAGACCTCCAACGCGGTCGTGTCCCCGCTCATCTGGGGCGCCGTCGCGGGACTGCCGGGAATGCTGGGCGCCCGCACCGTCACCGTGCTCGGCAGACGACCCGGCATGGAACTCGACATCGCCTCGGCGCGGTCGGCCGATCCCGTCGCGCGGCGCCTCGACGAGATCGCGAACCTCGTGCCCGCAAGGCTCACGGCCACACTCACCACCGCGGCCGCACCGGTGGTCGGCGGTTCCGCACCGAGTGCGTGGCAGGCGTGGCGCCGCGACACCGCCGCCCACCCCAGCCCGAACGCCGGACGCGCCGAAGCCGCGTTCGCGGGAGCGCTCGAGATCCGACTCGGAGGCCGCACGGTCTACCCGCGTGGCGTGGCGGAACTGCCGGTCCTCGGAGCGGGCCGAAACCCCGATGCGGGCCACGTCACGCGCGCCGTCGAACTGTCCCGTGTGGTCGGACTCTGCGCGGTCGGAGTGTCGGCCGTGCTGGCGGCTCTGTCCGGCATCGGCAGGCGCCGCCGTCGACAGTGAGTGAGGGTGGCCCCGGTGCGGAACCGGAGGCCACCCTCACTACAGGAAACGCCGAGCAAACTCAGCAGCTCGGGGCGCTGCGGAACGGGCTCGGATCGTTGGCCACGTGCACGTGGTCATTGTGACCGCTGTAGCCCGGCCCGAGGATCTCCGTGAACCCGGCCTTCCAGGCAGCGTGGTAGAGCGTGCACTGGGAGTGGACGTTCCCGCCGACCCCCATGTCCGCGGCGTCGCCGTAGAGATGACGACTCGACGACGAACCGCCGACCGAGCTGTTGCACGAGTAGCTCCGAATGCCGGACGAGATACCGATCGGCTGGTCGCCCAGCTTGTGGCGCATCGCTTCGAGCTGCCACATGACACGGCGCGTGTTCTCCTGCGCGGTCGACGCCGACACCGCGCCGCCGCTGAAGTTGTTGGCACCGCAGTTGTCGTCGAACTCCGAGTAGGAGAAGTGCGCCGGCGTGCAGTCGCCGGACGTCAGGTCGTAGATCTTCCCGAACGTTTCAGGGCCGGCCACGCCGTCGACGCCGAGCCCGTAGCCGGACTGGAACCGCTTCACAGCCGCCTCGGTCGCCGGGCCGTACACGCCGTCGATGGCGAGGTGTTCGCCGTGGCTCACCCAACCCGCGACCCGGATCTGCAGCTCCTTCACATCGGAGCCGCGGTCACCCCGGGACAGGGTGCTCGACCACTCGTGACACGAGGCTGCACTGGCAGGAGCCGGCATGGTCACCGAGGTGGCGGCGGTGAGGCCTGCCGCTGCAACGGCCGCAGCGGCCAGTAGGGAGAAGAGTCGTTTACGCATGGGACCTCCGCAGTTGTCCATGTGCCGCATTGGGGGAATCGGCACGCGGAACGCAATCTGCCCGAGTTGTCCCGGTCCTTTGGTCGGATGATGAAAAAAACCGACGAAGGTTCTAGGTGAAATGTGGGCGACTCCCTTCCGGGAGTCACCGAAGGCGCGCAGGCATTACCGAGCGGAGCAGGTCACCGGAGCGCGTCGGCCTCGTCGTCCTCGGCCAGGATCTGCGCCACAGACTTACGCTTCTGCTTCCCCGGCCGCTTGCCTGTCTGCGTCGCGGACGGTTCGGCGGTTGCCGGTTCGGCCGTGTCGTCGGACCCGTCCTCGCCCGTCCCGGCGAGGACACCACCGGGACGGGCTTCACGGATCGTGAAGTACAACCAACCGAGCAACGCCATCGCGCCGAACGCGATCCACTGCAGTGCGTACGAAAAGTACGGCCCCGCCTGGAGCTGTGGGAGGGGCAGCGCCGTCAGCACCCCGGGCTCGCCGGGCTCGAGCTGGTAGTAGCCCGGCTTGATGTCCAGATCCGTCGCGCGCGCCACCACCCGAGAGTCCACCGAGTAGGAGTGGAGTCTGCCGTCGGTGGTCTCGTCGGCGAACGCGTCGCGGTTCGACGGATCGTTCTCGTCGATGCGGACCCTGGCCTCGACCGTGACCCGCCCCTGCGGCGGCGCCGCGAAGTCCGGAACTCCGGTGTCGTTCGCGGGACGAACGAAACCCCGATTGATCAGCACGGTCGGGCCGTCGATCGTGCGCAACGGTGTGAGCACCTCGAACGCCGGCTCGCCCTGCACAGTGCGAAGCCGCGCGATGACCTCATCGTCGGGCAGGTAGGTGCCCTCGACGATGACGCGCCGCCACTCGGTGTCGCCGCCGGGAGCCGAGTCGCCGGGCAACAGTTCCGTCAACGGCCGCGGAGCGGCGGCCGTTGACGAGGACACGGCGTCGTTCCGGGCGCTGCGTTCCTCGTGCCGGTCGAACTGCCACGGCGCGAGCACGCTGAAGCACAGGGCGGCGAAGACGAACACCACCACCGTCAACGCGAGCCAGCCGGGCTTGAGCAGGAACTTCCACCGCACGCCCACCACGGTAGGCGGCGAGGCCGGGCGCCTCATCGAGTGGTCGTGTCTCGCGCGGTGTGCGCCTCAGGAAGTGCCGCGAAGTGCTTGCCGTGCGGTGGCCAAGGCCTGGTGGGCGTAGCCACCGCCGAACAGCACCGTATGGACGAGAAGGGGGAACAGTTGGTGCAGGCCGACGCGGCCCTCGTGGCCGGGAGCGAGGGGGTGGCCCGCTTCAGCGGCGGCCTCGGCGTAGGCACCGAGGATGTGGTCGAGGTGCGGCGCTCCGAACAGCCGCAGCATCGCGAGGTCGGTTTCGCGGTGTCCACCGTGCGCAGCCGGGTCGATGAGCCAGCCACGGCCGTCGGCGCCCCAGTGGACGTTGCCGGTCCACAGGTCGCCGTGGAGGCGGGCCGGTGGTTCCGTGTCGGGTTGGAGTTCGGGCAGCCGGCTGCAGACGGCGTCGAACACGGCGGCCTCGCTCGAGTCGAAGATGCCCTGGTCGACAGCGGCGCGCACGTACGGTTCGATGCGGTCTCGGGCGTAGAAGTCCGACCACGTGGTGTCGCTGCGCGCCGTGTTGTTCGCCATCGGGGCGAGGCCGATCCAGGCATCGACCGGTCCGCCGGGCGGCGGTGCGCCGAAGGTGGGTGCGCCGCGCAGGTGCAGGGCGGCGAGCCCGCGTCCGAATGTTGTGGCTGCGGTGGGTGTGGGGGAGCCGCCGGCAGGTTCGATGTAGTCGACCACGAGCCAGGCATCGTCCCAGCCGTGCGCATGTGGGACGGGCACGTCGCCGGATTCGGCCAGCCAGCGTAGCCCCGCACCCTCTGCGGCGGTGGCGTTCGGGCCCGCTGCGGGTTTGGCCACCACCGTCGTCGCCCGGTTTTCGAGGTGTGCGACGACGGCACCGCCGCTCAGCGGCCGGGTATCGGTGGGTGCGGAGCCGGCGTGACGGACGATTGCGTCGTGAGCGGTCACAGTCGGGTGCGTGCCCATGAGATCAGCTCCGGCATGGCGCGTTCGATCATGTCGAGGACGTCGGTGAAGCCGTCGCCGCCGCCGTAGTACGGGTCGGGTACCTCGGCGTCGGCGGGCGCGGACGGGTCGAAGTTGCGGAGCAGCGCGACGCGGTTCGGGTCTCCTGCGAAATCGGTGACGTCGCGCAGGTGGCTCTTCGTGGCCACGACGAACAGGTCCGCATCGTCGTGGCGGTTGCCTAGTTGCGCGGCGATGTGGTCGTCGGGGTAGCCGGCGGCGCGCAGGGTGGCGCGGGCACGTGAGTCCGCGGGTTCGCCTTCGTGCCAGGGGCCGACACCTGCGCTGGTGATCGTGACGTTGTTGGCGAGACCTGCGTCGTCGAGGTGTTTCCGGAACACGAGCGCCGCCATCGGGGAACGGCAGATGTTGCCCGTGCAGACGAAGCAGATGTGGAGGTTCCGGTCGGGCTGCTGCTGGTCCATCACGGTCTCAGTCTGCCGAATCGGCCGGCATGTTCGTCGTGCCGGTTGCCGTACTGCCGAGTGTGGTGTTGTCCGGTGGGCCGGCGTCACTGCGCGCGCCGCGTCCCCGTCGGTTGCGTGCCTTGCCGCGTCGTCGGCGGCCGGTGTGGGGACCGGGGCGCCGCTGCGGCTCCTGGGTGCCGTTGCCGTCCTTGCTTTCGCCATTGGTGCCGGCGCGGCCACTGGTGCCGTTCCTCGTGCGCCGGGTGCCGAGGTCCTTCTCGTGTGGTGGTGGCGCGGCGATCCGCCGGCCGGTGGGTGTCGTGATGTGGACCGTGCCGTCGGCCTCGAGCCGGAAGGTCCAGCCAGGTGTGTGTTTGACCCGGTGGTGGTGCCGGCAGAGCCCGATGAGATTGGCCGCGCAGGTGGGTCCTTCGCAGCTGTGTGGGATCACGTGGTCGAGATCGACGTGGTCGGACGGCCGGTGGCATCCGGGGAAACGGCACGTTCGGTCGCGGACTTTGACGTAGTCGGCGAGTGCCTTCGGCGGTCGGTACCGGGTGCGTCCGACGTCGAGGGGGACGCCGGTGTGCGGATCCGTGACGATCCGCCGCCAGGTCGACGCCGGGTCGTGTGCGATCGCTCGCGCGACGGGAGCGGGCAGTGGGCCGTGTCCGGCGAGCTCGGCCGGGTTGTCCGCCAGGCCGGTGAGGGTCGCGAGGTCGATGTGAACGAACACGTCCGCCTTCGAGGGCGGGGATGTCGTGGCCGGTGGTGACAGTGGTTCGGCGGGCAATGCGGCGGCCGATGCCGTGTCACTGCGGCCGAGCAGCAGGTCGCTGTAGACGTCGGCGCGCAGCTGGTCGAGGCTCCGGCGGTCGCCGCTGCGACGCAGTGTCCGGGCCGCGGTGTCGACGCGAGCGTATGCAGCTTGAGCCGTTTCGGCCGGCAGCTCGGCTGCCAGCGTGGCTGTGCTGCCGTCGTTGTGGCTGAGTCGGACGTGCCGTTGGGTGCGTTCCTGTTGGGCTCGTTCGGCCTGCCCGCCGGGGTCGACGTCGAGGACGGTCTTCTTGGCGAGTCGCTGTATCGACCCGGCGGTGGCACCGTCGAGTCGCCCCGCCACCAGCTGGTCGACCCGCGTTGCCAGCGTGTCCGGTAACGCCGCGGTCGGACCGGCGACCTGTGACGCTTTGACGAGGTCGATCTCGCCCCGGGCCAGCGCGTCCAGTGTGCGAGGCAATCGGCTCACCAGTTGTTCGGCGAGTTCGAGTCGCTGCCGGGCGAATCGCCCGGTCCATCCGAGTGCGACCCCGACCTCGGCGGCGGATTCCTCCGTGCGTCCGCGTGCGGCTACGAATCGCGCGGCTGCGTCCACGAAGCGTGCGTGTAATCGTGCGACGGCCCGTTCGATGCGGACCATCTCGTCCAGTTCTGTTCCCCCATCCATCACTCCGCCGACGCTACCGGCGCCAACCCGCAATTGCGAACATCTGTTCGGGTATTCGATGACTTCGGTGTGTGGTCGCGACGCCTCGGCGGGTGGGGTGCGAGTGTCACCACTCGTGCGTTTCCGGTGGAGCTGGACACTGCGTCGAGCTCGTCCACCTCGGAGAGCGCGTTCAGCTTTGTCGGGACTACCGGTCTCGACTGCCTGGGCCGGTCAGGTGTCGCCCGGACAGGTGGCTTCGTTCGGCACGGCCGCCCCGGCTGCCGGCAAGCGCCGTCGGACACCGACGATCCGACGGCGCCGGGACGCCTCTCGGTGGCTGCCTGCGCGGGAACGGCCGCATGGGAGGATCGCGCCATGTCCGCCACCAGTCCGGCCGCCGTCGCAGCGGTCCCGCCGACCGTCGCCGACATCGTCGCTGCGCTGGACACGGCCTATCCTCGCGAACTCGCGGAGTCGTGGGACGCGGTCGGCCTCGTGTGCGGTGACCCGGCGGATCGCGTCGACCGAGTGCTCGTCTGTGTCGACCCCGTCGCCGCCACTGTCGACGAGGCCAGGGAACTCGGAGCGCAGCTCATCGTCGCTCACCATCCGCTCCTGCTGCGCGGCGTGCACGGCGTTCCCGCGGACACGACGAAGGGTTCGCTCGTCCACCGCATGATCCGGGAGGGCGTGGCGCTGTTCTGCGCGCACACCAACGCCGATTCGGCCAGCCCCGGCGTCTCCGACGCGCTCGCCGCGGCCATCGGCCTCGACGTCCAGGGTCCGCTCGTCCCGCACACCGAGGGCGCCGACACCGGACTCGGCCGCATCGCCGTGCTGCCGGAGCCGGAGCCGTTCGCCGCGTTCGTCGAACGCGTCGGAGCGGCCCTGCCGGCCACCGCCCCCGGCGTGTACGGCGCGGGAGACGCGGACCGACCGATCCGCACCGTGGCGGTCTCCGGTGGTGCGGGCGACGGCTTTCTCGACATGGCCACGGCCGCCGGCGTCGACGCGTACGTCACGGCGGACCTGCGGCACCACCCCGCAGGAGAACACCTCGAACAGCCCGGCACGGTCCCCGCGTTGGTGGGCCTGACGCACTGGGCGAGCGAATGGCCGTGGTGCGGGCAAGCAGCCGACGTGATCGGGCAGGCGGGTAACGTCGAGGTTCACGTCTCCACGCGGTGCACCGACCCGTGGAACGTCCGAGCGAACGGGAGTACGAAGTGAAGGCAGACCCGTCCCTGCAACGTGAGTTGCTGGACCTCGCGGAGGTGGACGCGGAGCTCGCACGTGTCGCCCACCGGCGGAGGAACCTGCCCGAGCTGTCCGAGATCGAAGCCGTCGAGAAGACCCTGCGCGACAAGCGCGATGCGCTCGTGACCGCGCAGACGTCGGCGTCCGATCTGGAACGTGAGGTGACGCGGCAGGAGCGTGAGGTCGACTCCGTGCGTGCCCGCGTGGACCGCGATCGCAAGCTCATGGAGTCCGGTTCGGCCGGGGCGAAACAGCTCACCGAACTGGAACACGAGCTGGAGACACTCGCGCGCAGGCAGCAGGTCCTCGAGGACGACCAGCTCGAACTCATGGAACGGCGCGAGGCGGCCGACATCGAGGTGCAGCGCGCGGCGGCCGAGGTCGACAAGGCCGAGCAGGACCTCGAGGACGCCGTGAGCCGTCGCGACGAGGCGCTCGCCGACCTCAACGCCACGCAGTCGAGGCGCGACGCCGACCGCGCCGCGCTGGTACCGAAACTCCCGGAAGCGCTGCTCAAAACGTACGACCGCGTGCGTGAGCAGCGCGGCACGGGAGCCGGCCTGTTGCGCTCACGTCAGTGCGGCGCGTGCAAGCTGGAGCTCGACCGCAGTCAGCTGTCGGACATCAAGAACGCCGCCGCCGACGACGTCATCACGTGCGAGAACTGCGGCGCGATCCTGGTTCGTACCGGGGAGTCGGGCCTGTGAGCAGACACGTCGTCGTCGAGGCGGACGGTGGTTCGCGCGGCAATCCAGGGCCCGCCGGCTACGGCGCGGTGGTGAAGGACGCCGGCACCGGGGAGGTGCTGGCCGAGCGCGCCGTCGGTATCGGGACGGCCACGAACAACGTCGCAGAGTACAGCGGCCTCGTCGCGGGCCTCGAAGCCGCAGTCGCGGCCGGTGCGTCCATTGTGGACGTCAAAATGGACTCGAAGTTGGTCGTCGAGCAGATGTGCGGGCGGTGGAAGATCAAGAACGCCGCGCTGCAGCCACTCGCACTCGAGGCGCGTGACCTCGCAGGGCGGTTCGAGCGGGTGACCTACGAGTGGATTCCCCGCGCGAAGAACTCACACGCCGACAAGCTGGCGAACGAGGCCATGGACACCCAGGCCGCAGTCGGCAGCACCGAGCCGGTCGGCCACCCCGAACGCGAAAGCAGCACCGAACGCACAGGGGGCACCGAACGCGAAGGCGGATCGGAGTCCGCCGGTGACGCCGAGCAGACCGCGCTGCCGCTGGCGGCACCCGCCACGACAGCAACGGCCGCGACAACACCGGCCGCCGCGCAGACCGTCGATTCCGCAGGTCGCGCACCGACGGGGTGGACGGGTGCCACCGGAACACCGACGCGGCTGTTGCTCGTCCGGCACGGCCAGACGGAGATGTCGGTCGACCGGCGCTACTCCGGGCTCGGCGATGTCGCGCTGACCGAAACGGGTCGATGGCAGGCGCAGGCCGTTGCGAAGCGACTGGCCGGAATGGACAGTCTGCGTGACGTCGACCCCGTCGTCGTCGCGTCACCGCTCCTGCGCGCGGCGGCGACGGCTCAGGCCGCGGCCGATGCCGTCGGTACCCGGGTCGAGACGTTGCAGGAGTTGCGCGAGACGGATTTCGGCGCGTGGGAAGGGCTGACCTTCGCGGAGGCGTCGCAGCGCGATCCGGAGGTGCACGGCCGATGGATGCGTGACACGTCGGTGCCACCACCGGACGGCGAGAGCTTCGACGCCGTGTACACGCGCGTTCAGCAGGCCTACGACGAGCTGCTCCGGCGGTACGAGGGGCGGACGGTCGTCGTCGTCAGTCACGTCACGCCGATCAAGATGCTGCTGCGACTGGCGCTCGACGGCGGTCCGTCGCTGCTGTTCCGCCTGCACCTCGACCCGGCTTCGCTGTCGATCGCCGACTTCTATCCGGACGGCAACGCCAGCGTGCGGCTGTTCAACGACGTGTCCCACCTTCGGTGACGGCCGCCAACGGGCACGGAGTAACCTGAGTTCGAGGACGAGTTGGCAGGGCGGCCGCGACGTCGCGCCCGCGTGGCGTGGTTTCGAGGAAAGTCCGGACTCCACAGGGCAGGGTGGTTGTTAACGGCAACCCGGGGTGACCCGCGGGAAAGTGCCACAGAAAACAGACCGCCCGGCGGTGCTGCGCCGGTGCCGATGGCGCCGGCGGAGCGACCGGGTAAGGGTGAAACGGTGGTGTAAGAGACCACCAGCGTCCCGGGCGACCGGGGCGGCTCGGTAAACCCCACCCGGAGCAAGGTCAAGAGGGAGCCCAGGCTCCTGCGCAGGCGTTCGAGGGCGGCCCGTCCGAGGCCTGCGGGTAGACCGCTGGAGCCTGCCGGCAACGGCAGGCCGAGATGGATGGTCGCCGCCCACGGCCCGGCCGTGGGAACAGAATCCGGCTTACATGCCAACTCGTCCTCCCTGCACTTTTGCAGCAGCTGTCAGAACCGGCGAAAGTCTCGTGACCAGCGGAAACGCTACTCGGGACTTCTCGTCGGTTCTCGGCCCTGCGGAACGTCTCACGGCCCAGAGACGGCCCAGGCGGCCCGGGACGGCCGTGTCCTCGCAGCGGCCGACGCTGGGGGTCCTGACCAGAGCGTGGAAGCTAATGGTCGGGGCACAATTAGGTCTCGTTCACCGGCCCTGGGTTCTCAGCTGGTCTCGAGGACTTGATCCTCATGAGCGTGATGCGGCGAGGGCGGTTCTTCACGTCGAGTTCTCGTGGAGACCGCTGGGGTGCGTTCATCGGCATCGTGTTGTGTTTGATGCTGCTCGTCGTGGCCGGGATCCTGGGTGTCGTCACGCTCATCGAACTGTATTGGGCGTTGGTGCTACGTCCGGCCGATGGTGGCTGACCCGTCGCGGGCGACAACTGGGGCCGAGCCGCCCTGCTGCCGTACGTTGTCGGTTTCATCGCGTGCCCTGGAATGGCCTTGACCTGCGAGCGCAGGTATCCGCGAGCTGTTCTGTTGACCGTGCAGTCTCCATGGCACGTGATGCATGGCTGGTCACGTTTCGATTGCGCTGCCGTTCTCATCACGCTCGCGACGGAAAGCGTCCTGGATCAGTCCGATAACGCCAAAAGGACCGAGGAAGACGACTGGGAACCATAGCCACCACGCGCCGGCAAACAATGCGAGAAGACCGCAAGCCGTCGCAGCAAGAAGGAAGACCAGTGCGAGGGCTACGCCTGCGGGGTTCCGTGTCCTTCTTGTGTAGTCATGGATGGTGCGTTCAACCTCGGCGTCAACGTGCCTCAGCAGTGCGGCCCTGGCTGTGCTCTCGTCCGGGAGTGCGTTGAGTAGCGCTACATCTGCGTCAAGACGTGCGCGTCGTCGTCCGTGGCTTCGCATGGCGCGAGCCTGATACACCGTAGCCGCGGCAGTTGCACAGGCCACGAGGATTGTCGATGCCGCCTGCCAGTTCACAGAGACCAAAGTACCGGCGCTACTGCCCGTCCCCTTCGTCCGTGCCGATGCTGTGCACCGTGGTGGCCGGGTCAAGGGTGAGCTCAGCTCATCGCGTAGCGACGCCGCAGGCGCCCTTGATGCGGTCGGCGCGGTGTCAGACGATTTACCGGGCGTGAAGGGGCCGGCGCGTGGTGAGTGGCGCGGCTGACGGGCTGCTCTGAGGGTCAGGTGGCGTCCTTCGTTGCCCGAGCCGGGGCCGCCGGCCGGGAGCGCCAGCGGGAGGCCGGGCGTGCCCCGGCGGCGGCGCGCGAAGCGCGCCGCCCTTGATCTCTTAGAGGCCAATTCGGCAGCAGTCGCACAGTGCCGCGGTGGTCGGCTGTGGCTTCTCACGCCGGTAGAGCCGTCGCGAGGACGCTGCCAGAGTGGGCAGAGAGGTCCTCGCGGTCGCCGCTGACGGTTGAGCGGCGTGATTCTCCTGGAACCGTGTCCACGAGGTTGGCGTCAGACGCTATGGTGACGACCAGACTACGTGCAGCGACCAGGGGAGGATCTGATGCCCGAGTTTGACGCGCCGATTCAGAAGCAGCCAGGCAGTGCTGGGGGCGGGGTTGGCGATCTTGCCGTCGGAGCCGGGTTCATGTCGAACCTCGGCAAGATGCAGAGCGGTGCGGACAACATGCTCAAGGTGGCCAAGTCGGGCGGGTTCAGGTCCGACCCGGAGGGCGTCCGGGAGTTGGTCAAGGTCTGTGAGGGGATGATCGGGCAGATCGATGACAAATCGTACGTGTTTGAGAGGTTGAGTCAGGCGCCGAAATTGGGCAGTGGCCCGTACGCTCTGCAGGTCGCGAATCATGTGCGTCAGTCGGCTGATGGTCCGCAAGGCGTAGTTCCGCAGCTCCAGCACTTTAAGCAGACCCTCATGAAGCTCACGGAGGCCTTGTATCGTGCCTCGAACCAGTACGCCGAGGCCGAAGAGCTGGCCAAGATGCGTCAACAGTGAGTGAGGCGGGGAGCAAGAGCAGTGAAGATCAACCGCGCGGTCCTGACAATCTGCCTCGGTGTTCTAGTCGGTACCTCGGCGTGTTCGTCCAGTGAGGGAGGCGAAGCGGCAACCGAGCCACCGACGTCGGAACAACCCCGCACGTCGGCGCCCAGCTCGTCACCGGCCCGCATCCCGGAGACAGAGCTGGCGGAAACGGATCCGTGTTCGCTGCTGAGCAAGAGTGACGTGAGCAAGTATGGCGAGCAGATCGAAGGGCCCATACGGGAGGACATCGGCAGCAGCCGAGACTGTCGATTCATGAAGCCCTTCGGCTCTGAGCCCAAGGGTTCGTTCACGCTTGGCGTGGCTGTTCGAGACGACCAGGGGATCAACGATGCCGTCGATCGGGGCTACGGCATTCAAAAGACGGAAGACGGCGGGCGCCAGTTTGCTCGCATCCCGAGCGAGGGAGGCTGCACTGTTGCTGTCAGCGTTACCACGGCATCCCGCGTGGATGTCTTGATCAACATGGCAGCGGGCACAGAGAGGGCGTGCCAGGTGGCCTCAGAAGTCAGCGAGGTTGTTGCTTCCAGGCTTCCGGAGGGCTGAGCGATGGAACTCGCGCGCGTCATCAAGCACGGCGAGCCTGACCCGGTCGACTTCGCAACATTCTTCGAGCTCGGCGAGCATCTCGACGCGCGGGGCGTCGAGGCTCCGGAGCGGAGCGACGCGGTTCAGGCCATGGTCGAGGACGCGCACGAGCAGATGCCGCGCGAGGCCGCTGCTGCGTTTGAGCGGATGATCGACATCGTGGAGAAGTACAACGCCTCCATGGAGCAGAACGAGCGCAACTAGCCGAGCGTGACCACGGCGATGCTCTTGTCGTCGTGGCGCTTGGCGCGGGGGAGCTGTTTGCCGGTGGGGTCGTCCTCGGCTTCCCAGATTTGGCAGCGGTCGAGGATGTCGGCGAGGTCGTCGGCTCTTGCGGTGGTGAGTTGGGGCCAGTCGGCGGCGCCGATGTGCTGCATCGTGTTGTAGGCGCCGTCGGTCGCGAGGACGGCCCACGGCACGGCCTCTACCGGCCGGGTCCAGACCAGCGCCTGCGCTGCGGCGGTGGGGTCGGCCTCGGCGATCCAGTAGCCGCCCTCGACGTTGCGGTACGTCGCCTGTTGCGTCTGCAACTCGGTGAGCAGGATCTTGTGCTCGTCGTCGTAGCCTCCGCCGCCGGCCAGCCGTTCGCGGTACCGGCGCCGTGGGGCGAGATCGAGGTCGTCCATGCGTTCGTCGGTCAATGTCTCGTCGGGGAGTACGACCAGGTTGTCGCCGAGGACGAGAACGTCGAGTTGGTCGCCGCGCCTGCGCAGGATCGTGACCGTGCTTGACGGCGATTCGCCGGGGCGCAGTTCGAAGGCTGTCGCGGTGGTGCGGATGGCGTCGGCGAGGATGCCGGTCAGGTCGGCCTCGTCGTTCTCGGTGAGGAGGTCGCGGAGTTCGCGGCCGAGACGGTCGGCGTAGGTGTTGGCCGGGATCTGCACCGGGACGAACGCCGATGCGCCGTCGAGCATGATGACCGCGTTGTCGGTGGTGAGGATCTTGTCGTCGCTGTCATCGATCGGCGGGAGCTGGGCGGTTTCGACGCGCATGGATCACCAAACGTAGGGGCCGGCTGCGAGTTCACTGCCGGTGATGGTCAAGCCGTCGTAGCTGGCGCGGACGACCAGGGAAAACGACTCGTCACCGGCCTTGTGGAAAGTGTCGGCGAGGTTGGTTGTCAGGTAGTGGACTGCCCCGAGGGAGCCGATCCCGTGGATACCCGCGATGTGGACGACGACACGACCGTCGCGCTTGTGTCGTGCCACATAGGCCACGTCTGCGCTGGTCGGGGCCTTGTCGTCGGACGGTGAGCCGTAACGCTCGCCGGTCTTCTCGTGTTCGACCCACCACCGGCCGGCGTCTTCGACCATGCCGAGCATGGGGTCTGCGGCGAGGAGGTTCGCGCCGATCGGCGCCGACTTGGGACCACACACCACGACGACGTCACCACTCGGAATCTCGTCCCGCTCGGGCTCGATCTCGTAGCGGGCACTGGTGAGGGACAGGCCGTCGAGGATCTCGTCCAGTTGATCGGCGGTCTTGGCGTCCTCGGCCGCGATCAACGGTCGTTCCCGGTCGGTGGTCTGGTACCGGTACGGCACGCCGACGGCAACCGGGCCGACACCGAAGAACGCGCGTTCCGGGCCCGGCGCGGTGCTGCGGATCTGCGTGATGCGGCCCTTGGTGAGCCCCAGCGCTTCGGCGATGGCCGTGTAGCTCATGCCGCCTTCGGTGTGCGCCTCCTCGATGGCCGCCTTGCGCAGCCGGGCCAGTTCCGTCGCCCGCTGCTGGTACAGCGTCAGGAGCGACGTAGCCCGCTGACCTCGGCGAATCGGGTCGCTGTCGCGGCGGACACTCTCGAAGTCGTCGCCCTGTTCCATATCCGCGAGTTTAGACCCCCTTGACGAGTCGGCGAAACCGTGTACCTTGGTGTTTAGGCCCCCTCAACCGGAGTGGTTCCGGCGATCGAGATGTTTAGGGGGCTAAACGTAACGAAGGAGATCAAGTCAGATGGGTATGGAACGTGGGCACCGGTTCGAGGTGCCGTTTGAGCAGGCGTTTCCGGCGGGTTTGGTGCTGAACGGCCAGGTGGAGCCGGACAACGAGTTTCAGGAGAACCGCAACGCACCGCCGCGGCAGAAGGTGGACGAGGCGACGGGGCTGCGGCGCTGGAAGGCCGTGTTCTCGGACCCGGGCTACGCGAAAGAGGCCGAGGCGTCGATCAAGGTGATCTTCCTGTCGGACGTGCAGCCGGTTCCGACGACCGAAGAGTTCATGCCGGGTTGCGGAATGCGTCCTGTGGTCCTCGAAGGGCTGCAGGTCTCGCCGGTCGTGACCGGCCAGGACAAGTTCAAGCGGCTGGGCTGGATGTATTTCGCGACCGGGTTCGCGGCGGCGCAGTCGTCGCCGGCTTCGTCCGGCAAGTCGGCTCGTCGCGGTGGCGAGTCGGCCGCGTCGTCGGCGGAGGCGGCCTGATGTGCGATCCGGCGGCCGGCGATGGGCATTACTTCGTGTGGATCGTGGGCACCTGGCTGTGCTGCAAGTGCGGCGCTCCGGCCCCTGAACGCAGGTCTGGGGGTGATGCGGATGCGCGCCGGTCGTGATTTCTGAGGCATATCAACGGTTTTTGGGAGCGGGGCCGAGCCCGCGGCAACGGACTCGGCCCCTGGTCTCCCAACGACTTTCTTTCTGCCGGGCAAGGCATGTTGAAACGTGTTGAGAGGACTTGAGCGTAGATGGATACGCGGGTATTCGCGGCGGCGGGATCGGTGCCGCAGATGGTGGAGCAGGGTGTGGCGCGCACGCGGCGCGCCTCCGTGAAGGCGCTGAATATGCGCGCGGCTGGTCGGTGTGAGCGGGCGCGGAAGATGGGCCGGATCGCGGAGCTCTACGAGCGTGAAGCCCGGTGGTGGGGCGTGCTGACGCGGTGGACGTCGCATCAGCGGGCCGTTCCGTGGGTTTACACCACGGCGGCGATGGCGGCGGAGCACGAGGCCGAGCGCAGGGCCGAGAACTACCGCGAGATGGAGGCCGGCTACTGGCGCCGCGCGTTGGCGGTGGCGGCTGATTCGGGGGTGGCGGCCTGATGTCTCTGACGATCGATAAGAACGCCGGCTGGCAGGAGATCGAGGTTCACCCGCGCCGGCATCGCCCGGACGGTGTGTCGGGCTGGATCGGGCGGGGCCTGCTCGCTCTGGCGCGGCTGCTGAGCTCGATCCTGACGTATGCGGGGTCGTTCGTGGTGTTCAACGGCTTGGTCGTGGCGGCCGTGTTGGTGCCGGTGTGGACCCACCTTGCTGGACTCACGTGGGTGGCCGTGGCCGAGGCCGTGGTCACGGCGGCGACGTTCGTCGCTTGGCTGGTCATCGCATCGGATTCGTTCGACCGGTGGGTCACGTCGCCGCTTCGGATCTGGTGGCGTCGGCGCCGCTACTTCCGCAACTGGGCGGACCTGATGGTCGCGGCGAACCTGACCGTGAAGAAGCGCTCGCACAAGCGGGTGGCGCCGCGGCTGGTGTTCGTCCGTCATGGCCGGTTCTCCGACGTCCTGTCGGTCCGCCTTCCGTCCGGGATCACCCGTGCGGCGTTCAGCGACCGGCTGGAGGAGCTGACCGAGACCATGCACGCCCGCGAAGCACGGGTCGTGCCGGCTCCCCGCTGGCACCTACCGGCCTGGATGGCGCGCGTGCTGCCTGCGGAGTTCCGCCGCGACGACAAAGCGCGAACCGTGTTCGTGCGCCTGGCGTTCGGTGATCCGCTGGTTCACGTGCAGGCGCCGGCCACGGCCGGGTCCGATGTGGACTTGTCGGCGGTGCCGATCGGTAAGCGTGACGACGGCGGCCGCTGGCTGGTGAACCTGCTTGGCACTCACACGCTCCTGGCCGGCGCCACGGGCTCGGGTAAGGGCTCGGTGCTGTGGTCGATCCTCGCCGGCATCGGCCCGGCCATCCGCGACGGCCTCGTGCAGGTCGTGGGCCTGGACCCGAAGGGCGGCATGGAACTCGGCTTCGGCCGGGAGTTGTTCCGACAGTTGGTGACCATGGACGGCAGCGAGGCTGAGGAAGAAGCGGTCTCGTTCTTGGAGGGCCTGGCTGATGAGGCGGACCGGCGTGCCTCGCTGTTGGCCGGCTACGCGCGGACGTTGGAGCCCTCGACGGCGATGCCGTTCATCCTCGTCGTCATCGACGAACTCGCCTCCGTCACGGCATTCATCTCCGATTCCAAACGGCAGAAGCGGGCCGAGGCCGCGTTGGGCCGGCTGCTGACGAAGGGCCGGGCGCCCGGGATGCATGTGATCGGCGCGTTGCAGGACCCGCGCAAGGAGGTGGTGCGCTGGCGGGACCTGTTCCCGACGCGGATCGGGCTGCGGCTGGTCGAGGCGTCCCAGCCGGACATGGTCCTCGGCGACGGTGCTCGGGACCGCGGGGCGCGGTGTGAGGAGATCGCCGAGACCTCGCCCGGTGTGGGCTACGTCGTCGAAGACGGCTCCCGGGCCGTGTCCCGGGTGCGGGCGGCGTATCTGACCGACGACGACATCCGGCAACTGGCGCAGACGTTCCGGCCGGGGCCGGTGCTGCACTCGATCGACGGGGGTGCCGCCTGATGACCACCACGGAAACCATGGACATGCCGGCGCCGGTCGGGAAGATCATCCCGGCCACCCTCGAGGACATGGCCGAATCCACGGCCGAAGAACTGGGCGCCTGTTTGCGGCCGATGGTGCTCGAACGCCTCGACACCACCACGGGCGAGAAAGTCCACGTGCCCGTGCCCTGCGGGGCCACCCAAAGCGCGGTGTGCCCCTCGTGCGCGGACAAGGCGCGCCGGTTGCGGATGCACCAGGCCCGTGAAGGTTGGCACCTGACCGACGAACCCCAGGTCGAGACCGAAGAACCCACGACCCAGCAGCGGGCCGCGCTCGGCCAGATCGCCGACCTCACCGAGGCCCGCGCCCTGGCCGTCGGCATCGGCGACGACCGGGCCGTGGCCGAGATCGATTCCGAGATCGACGCCGCGCACGCCCTGCTTAAGGCTGATGGGCTGCGCGGGGAGAAGGAGCCGGTCGCTGAGAAGAAGCCGCGGACGGTGCGCTCGACCCGGCGGAGGCAGGATGCTCCGGAGTTGCCGCGGCGGCAGGTCGCCGACACCACCGTCGGCCGGGCCTTCGAAACCCCCGACGGCAAGGTCTTCCGCCCCTCAACGTTCCTCACGTTGACCCTGGATTCCTACGGGCCGGTGCACTCGGCGTCCAAGAAGCCCGAACACCCGAAACCCTGCCGATGCGGGCGGGTGCACCATCGCGATGACGGCATCGTCGGCACACCCCTCGACAGGGATCGGTACGACTACCGGCGGGCGGCCCGCGACGCGATCCACTTCGGCAAGCTCGTCGACCGGTTCTGGCAGAACCTGCGGCGGGCGTGCGGGTGGAACGTGCAGTACTTCGCCGCCGTCGAGCCCCAGAAACGCCTCGCGATGCACCTGCACGCAGCCGTCCGCGGCACCATCCCGCGAGCACTGCTGCGGCAGGTCGCCGCGGCCACGTATCACCAGGTGTGGTGGCCGACCCACGACACTCCGGTCTACTCGCCGGAACATGCGCCGGTGTGGGACGAGGCCTCCGAGGCCTACGTCGACCCCGACACCGGCCAGGAACTGCGGTCGTGGGATGAGGCGTTGGACGAGACCTTCGACCCCGACGCCGAACCCGCCCACGTCGTCCGGTTCGGCACGGGCGGGATCGATATTCAGGGTGTCAACGCCGGCTCCGACCAGGCCGGTAAGTGCCTGTCTTACCTGGTCAAATACCTGACCAAGGACCTCGGCTCCTGCTACGAAGCCGACACCGACGCCCAGAAACGCCACCATGACCGGCTGGCCGAGGCGCTGCGGTGGGAACCGTGCTCCGAGGGGTGTGCGAACTGGCTGCTGTATGGCATCCAGCCCGAGGACGCCGGCAAAGGCCTCGTGCCCGGTGCGTGTAAGGGCAAGGCCCACAAGCCCTCGACCCTCGGCTACCGGGGCCGGCGGTGCCTCGTCTCGCGCAAGTGGTCGGGCAAGAACCTCACCGAACACCGCCAGCAGCGCCGCGAGCACGTGATGCGCACCCTCGGCGTCGTCGGCGTGACGCCGGAACTCGACACCCCCGACGACCCGGACGGCACCCGCTACCGATGGGTGCCCATCCCGCGCGGCGACCCGAAACAGCCCGACCGCACCCAACTACTGCTGCACTCGATCGCCCAGAAACGCCGATGGCGCCAGCAATACGACCAGGCCAAACAAGCCGCCGAACTTTCGGCAACCGACCAGGCCGCGGCGTGAAGGGGGAACCGATGACCGTGCGAATCGAGGAACTCTGGACCGTCGACGACGTCGCCGACTACCTCCGGGTGCCCGTCAAGACGCTGTATCAGTGGAAGTGGCGCGGGGCCGGCCCGCCGGTGTGCAAGATCGGCCGCCACCTCCGCTACGACCCCGCCAAGGTCCGCGCCTGGTTCGCCGAGCAGATCGAGGCGGCCTGATGGGACACATCCAAGACCGCTGGTACCGGCCGAAAGAAGACCCCGACACCGGGGAGGTCGTCCTCAACAAGCGCGGTAAACCCGTCATGGAGAAGACGGAACGCTACGGCACGGGCATGCGCTACAAGGCGCGCTACTTCGACCCGGACGGCAAGGAACGGTCCAAGAGCTTTCCCGACCGGGCTCGCAAGAAGGCCGAGGACTTCCTCCTCGAGGTAGAGGGAGAGGTCAAGGCCGGCGACTACGTCGACCCGAACGCCGGCAAGGTCCTGTTCACAGACTTCGGGAAGGTGTGGCTCGCGGGCCAGACCATGGAAGCGAGCAGCAGGGAGTCCACGGAGAGCCGTCTCCGCTCGGTGATCGAACCGTACTTCGGGAACATGGTTCTGAGCGCGATCAAACCGACCGATGTTCGCGGGTGGATCAGGTCCATGCAGGAGGCCGGCAGATCGGCCGGACATCAGGCCGTGTGCTTCGCCCATCTTTCGGCAATCCTCACCGCGGCGGTGGACGACAACCTGATCAAGACGAACCCGTGCCACGCGAAGTCGGTGAAACGGCCGAAATCGGACGAACACAAGGTCGTGCCGTGGAGCCGCGAGACAGTGCGCAAGGTCCGGGACGGGATCCCGCCGCGCTATCGCATCCTCGTCCCGGTCGGTGCGGGAACCGGCCTACGGCAAGGGGAGCTCTTCGGCCTCGGTGTGGATGCGATCGATCGGGAAGAACGGGTCGTCCGCGTCCTTCGGCAGGTGCGCAAGGTCCGCGGTCGCCTGGTGTTCGCACGGCCCAAACGGGGCAAAACCAGGGACGTTCCGCTCTCGGATGCCGTCCTGCACCTGATCGATGAGTACAGGGAAACGTTCCCGCCGGTCTCGGTGACGCTGCCGTGGGGTGAGCCCGGAGGCACACCGACGACGGTCGAGCTGCTCGTCACCACACCTCGCGGGAATCCGGTCGGGCGGCAGCACTTCAACGAGAGGATCTGGCGCCCGGCCGTGGTGGCCGCGGGTATCCCGACCCCGGGCCGTGACGACGGCATGCACGCCCTGCGCCACCACTACGCATCGGTGCTGCTTGACGCGGGGGAGTCGATCCGGGCGTTGTCGGAGTACCTCGGCCACACCGACCCGGGCTTCACATTGAAGACCTACACCCACCTGATGCCCTCCAGCGCCGAACGGACGCGAGCGGCGATCGACGGGGCATGGACCGAACCGTCCGGCGATCACTCGGACGGCCCGACGACGGCCCCAGTAGCGTCCGGAGACGCAAAACCGCAGGGTGAGTGAGGGTTCTCGGAAGAATCCGGCTTACATGCCAACTCGTCCTCCTTGCACTTTCCCGCCAGCGGCCGGAAGCGGCGAAAGTCTCGTGACCAGCGGAAACACTACTCGGGGCTTCTCGCCGGTTCTCGGCCCTGCGGGCCGTCTCACGGCCGGAGACGGCCCAGTCACCTGTTGCCCGCCCCGGGCGGGCACGACGGGCACGATGCCCCGTAGGGATGCTCAGCGGGTGCCGATCACGAGACCGACGCGTACCGGTTCGTTGAACGGTCGGTGTGGCTCCAGTGCGGTGCGGACCATCTCCTCGAACACCGGACGTCGGTCGGGAGCGGGTAGTGAGTTCGCTCCGAACGCTGAATACACCGAACCGATGACGTGTTCCAAGGTCAACTCGTCGGAGTACTCGATGTGTGCGGTTCGAACGGTGAAGCCGGCGCTGCCGAGGCTTTCCCGATACCGAGCCTGACTGTCGTCGTCCGTGCCGCATGTGGCGCGGGGCGGTGTACCGAGCCAGGTGGAGAGGACGTCGTACAGGGCGCGTGACCACGCTGTGTCGTGTTGCCAGAGTGGTTTGCCGTTGGTGACGACCGCCAGTCCGCCGCCCGGCCGGAGCGTCGGTACGCAGGACCGGAAGAGGGCGTCGTGGTCCATCCAGTGCGCAGCTTGGGCGATGGTGATTCCGGCGAATCCCCTGGGCGCCAGCAAGCTGTGGAGCGTGGTCAGGTCCTCGTCCGAGCCGAGTGACCACGTGACATTCCGCGCGCCGTCTTCGTTCGCCGCAGCGCGTGCCCGGGTGAGCATGTCCGCTTCGGGATCGAGCCCTATGGCGACGCCTACGTGCTTGGACAGCGGCAACGTCAGCTGTCCGGTACCACAGCCGACGTCCAACACGACGTCGTCGTGGTCGAGCGAGAACGCGTTCACCAGTGTGTCGACGACGGCGGGCGGATAGCCGCGCCGATAACGGTGGTAGAAGTCTGTCACTTCTCCACGGAAGCCGAGGTCCATGTCGGCAGCGTGGCAGAGCGGGACTTGCCGAACCACTGATTCCGTCACCGGCGAACACGGTGGCGGGAGGCGGGTTGCTCGACGTCCGAGCCCGACGGCGACCACGGTAGAGTCCGACGACGCACGATCCCGGGGCGGAGGACGGTTCCCGAGAGTATCCGGCACCCCGTCGACTCGCCCTCCCTCGGTGCAGGTCGGGATCGAGCCGTGTCGACTGATTCGAGTAATAGCGGAGGTGGCCCGTGTCGGCGGGTGACGTACGTGATGCCTACGGCAGGCGGGCGGTCGAGTACGCCGACTTCGCCTGCGCGCCGGAGCTCATGGCGGAACCGGATCGGAACCTCGTGGCCCGCTGGGCCGCCACGGTCTCCGGGGCCGTCGTCGACGCCGGGTGCGGTCCCGGTCAGTGGACCGACTTCCTTCGCCGCAGCATCGACGTCGACGGCAGCACCGACATCGACAACGGCGACAGCGCCGAACACGGCCCGATCGAAGGTGTGGACCTCGTGCCGGAGTTCGTCGAGGTCGCCCGCGCGCGGTTCCCCGTCAATCCGTTCCGCGTCGCCCGGTTGGACGCACTCGGTGTCGCCGACGGGTCGTTGGGCGGGATCCTGTCGTGGTACTCGATCATCCACACCGAGCCGGATGCGGTGCCCGGCGTCCTCGCCGAGTTCGCTCGCTGTCTGCGCGACGGTGGCAGCCTGCTGCTGGGTATGGCCCGCCAGGTCGACGGTTCGCAGGTCGAGGCGTTCCCACACGCGGTGACGACCGCCTACTTCTGGCCGGTCGACGTGATGTCACGGCTCCTCACCGATGCGGGATTCCGCGTTGAGGAGACCGAGACCCGTGACGACCCCGGCCACCGGCCCCATGCGGCCCTCGTCGCCACGCGGGCACCCCGCCACGTCCCGTGACGCTGCCCGCTGCCCGGCTCGACGGGTTCAGCCGGTCGTCGAACGCTCGGTGGCGGCGAGTGTGCCCAGTAGGCGCAGAGCCTCGGACGCCGGGCTGCCCGGTTCGGCGTCGTAGACGACCAGTTGCTGGCCCGGTGCATGGCGCACGTCGAACGTCTGCACGGTCACCGTGAGGTCGCCGACCTGGGGGTGATACAGGCGTTTGCGCGCGAGACTCTTGCCCTGTGCGTCGTGCCGCGCCCACAGGGCGCAGAACTCCTCGCTGCGGCCGAGCAGTCTGCGCAGCACCTCGGCCAGTCTCGGGTCACCCGGATGTTCGCCATGGCTCATCCGTAGCCCCGCACACGTTGCTCGCGCGATCTCCGGCCAGTCCCGGTACAGCGAGCGTGCGTGGGCATCGCCGAAGACGATCTCCGCTAGGTTGTGGGACGGCGACCAGCCGCCGAACAACGTGTCGGCGAGGACGTTCGACGCCAGCACGTCGTAGGCGCGGTTCAGTACCAGTGCGGGATTCTCCGGCCACCTGTCCATCAGGCCGCGTAGGCTCGGATCGGCACGATCGACGGCCGCGGTCACCGGGCGGAGCGCCAGCCCCGCCAGCCGGAACAGGTGCAGCCGCTCGTCGTCGTCCAGGCGCAGCGCGGCGGCCAGCGCCTCGACCACCTGCGCCGACGGCTTTCGCTCCCTGCCCTGCTCCAGCCGTGTGTAGTAGTCGGCGCTCGTCCCCGCGAGCACCGCGACCTCCTCCCGCCGCAACCCCGGTACCCGGCGCGGACCCGCCGCCGGCAGACCCGCGGCCTCGGGCGTCACGCGGGCGCGCCTGCCGGTGAGGAAATCGCCGAGTTCGGAGGGCATGTCCGCACGATAGGCCCGACGCCGCCGCGCTGCCGGGGTGTGTCACTCCCAGGATCGTTCGGGCCTGTCCGGTCGCGCCCAGAACCGCGAACGTTCCCGGCGGGACAGGAAGGGGCTGGAGAGATGTCCGAGCAATCCAAGGTCGTTCTGGTGACCGGGGCCAGCAGTGGAATCGGCGAGGCCGTCGCGAGGCGACTCGCCGCAGAGGAACACCGCGTCGTCGCGGGTGCCCGCCGAAGGGATCGGCTCGACCGGCTCGCCGCGGACACCGGAGTCGAGACTGTCGGTCTCGACGTAACCGACCGTGGGAGCGTCGCCGAGTTCGTCGACGGCGCGAGGCGACGGCACGGCAGGGTAGACGTGCTGATCAACAACGCCGGTGTCATGCCGTTGTCGCGGTTGGACAGTCTGCACGTGCGCGAATGGGAGTGGATGCTCGACGTGAACGTTCGTGGCCTGCTCCACGGCATCGCCGCCGCGTTGCCGGTCTTCACCGAACAGCGCGGCGGGCACTTCGTCACCGTCGCGAGCGTCGGGGCACACGAGGTGGTGCCGACGTCGGCGGTGTACTCGGCGACGAAGTACGCGGCCTGGGCCGTCACGGAAGGCCTGCGCCGGGAGAGTGACCCGTCGATCCGAGTGACCACCGTGTCACCCGGCGTCGTGACGTCCGAACTGGCCGACACGATCACCGAGCCGGGCGCCGCTGCGGCGATGCGGACGTATCGTGCGGCGGCCATTGAACCGGACGCCATCGCGCGCTCGGTGTCCTACGCGCTTGCGCAGCCTGCGGACGTCGACGTCAACGAGATCATCGTCCGCCCTGCCGGGCAGCGCTGATGGTCGCGCCACCAAGTGGTCGAAACCGACCCGAACGGGTGATTGGACCACTTACAGTGGTTCTTTGCCTGGGATGTGCGGCGTGACGGGGTCGCCTGTCACCGGATTGGTCAAATTGCCTGGTTTGGACGTCTACACAGGGGCTTTACACAATGGAGCGCTGTGATGCGGCCGAACGGGTCATGGTTCACTGGTCGCGCCGGCGCATCCCGTGGCACGGCCGGGTACGGCGGAACTCAGCGTGAGGTCGATCTTGGCGTGTGAGTGAGGCCATCCGCACACTAGGAAAACCGGGTGGTCACCGTTAACCCTGGAGCTTCGGGCAGCCATGATGGAGGTCGGACGAGGTGGGCGTGCACGCCCGTGACGCCCACGGTGGCGGGACCCTCCCTTCGGGGTCGCGCTGCGGGTGTACGGGTCTTTGACCGCCACCCCTCGTCACGCCATGATGTTGTTCGAACACGGGAAGTGCTGGACCACCCGCGCGGTACGGACCATCCGTACCGGCACCACACTCCAAGCACTCGGGAGTAGGCGATGACCACGATGACGCTTGCGGCTCTGGCGCAGCAAGGCGAGCTCGGCACCGGAGGAGTCCGCACCTGGCTCCTCGACAACATTGTCCCGCTCGTGCTGCTCGCCGTCGCATTGCTGCTGCTCTGGCTGGGTGGCGGCAAAGGCGACAACGCCGGCGTGATGCGCAGGCTCGGGGGCGTCGTGATCGCCCTCGCGCTCATCGGTCTCGCCGTCAGCGGGCTCGGTGTCGACGTCGGCGAGTGGCTCGCCGGCCTGTTCACGGGCTGACCGGGGCTCGCGGACGTGCGCATTCGTACCGACGACGAGATCTACCGGGTCGACGCCGTCTGGCTCGGCCCGCCGAAGGCGACGTTCCCGTGGCGCGCGCGGTACGTCGCCTGGGGCGTCGGCATCCCGGTGTTCCTCGTGGTCCTCGGTATCGAACGCCAGATGGGCATCGGTTTCGGGTTCTTCAGCACCGCATGGGCGTTCGTCCTCGCCATCGCGATCACCCGCATGATCACCGCGAAGATCACGCACGAGCGCCCGCTGGCGGCTGTGTTCGCGATGTGGTTGCGCGAGCTGCAGAGTCCGAGGGAGAAGACCCGCGCCGACGGCGGTGCCGTCAGCGCGAGCAAGATCAAGGTCCGGGCGGAGCGGCCCCTGCCGAAACACAAGCGCGGCCCTCACGGGGCCCGTCCCCGCGGGGTCGCGCATCCGGTCCGGCCCGCCGGGCCGACGTCCGGACGCCCGGCTGCAGACAGCACAGCACGAGCGCACCGGCGCACCGGCCGTATGCCGGCGTCGGTCGGGAGGTAGGCCTTGTTCGGTCGCGACCGAAGCGGCACCAGCAGGAAGGCCGCGCATCCGGCACCGTCGACGAAGACCGACGGCCGGGGCCGCAGACTGCCCGGGGAACAGGCGATTCCGACCTACACACCGTCGATCGCCGCCCGCTCGATCGACGGACATCTGCTGCGCACGGGCAACGAGGTGTACGCCTGGTACCGGCTCGCGCCCCAGCGTTGGTCGTTCCGGTCGGACTCCCAGCGCCAGGACCTCATCGCGGCGATCGCGGGCCAGTACGCCGAGCTGCAGGGCCGGTGGATGCACCTGCGTGTCACCACCCGCCCGTACCCGATCCGCATGTGGGCCGAGGCGCACGTGCACAACGCCCACGACCGGCCCGCCGACGTGCCCGGGGCGCCGTCCTTCGACGACTACCTCGTCGGGGAGCAGCAGCAGCTGATGGGCCGGTCGATGGCGGAGAAGGAGGTCTACCTGGGCGTACAGGTGCAGACCCGTCGCGTCATGGACCGCGCCGTCGAACGGGCCGCGCCCCTGCTGCGCAAGATCCTCCCCGAGGCCGTCGACGCCGAGCTGTCCGCCCTCGACTCCGAGGTCGAGCACCTCGACGGGGTCATCGGTTCGTCCGGTCTCGAAGGCAGGCCGGTCAGCGCCGACGAGATGTCGTGGCTGATGCACCGGTCGTGCTCGCTGGGACTGCCCGCGCCGCGCACGATGCCCGCGGTGCCGACGTCGACGTGGGAGCCCGAGGACCTCGCCAGCTTCACCGACGCCGCCGACTTCCACGCCGATCCGTACGCGCCCACGGTGACGGTGCGCGGCCGTACCGGATCGAATGCCGGGGTGAAGCGCCACGTCGCCGTGCTGACGGTCGGCCAGATGCACGGCCTGCAGATCCCCGAGGTCGACGATCCGTGGGTGCAGCACGCCGACCGCCTGCCCGCGCCCGTGGAGTGGTCCGCCCGCATCTACGTGCGCAGGCCCGAAGAGGTCGCCGGCGAGTTGCAGCGGCAGATGAACAAGGTGCGTTCGCAGGTCAAGCACTACACCGACGAGCACGAACTCGAACCACCGCAGTCGCTGGCCCGGCAGGCCTCGCGGGTGCTCGAGGTCGACGACGAGATGACGTCGGGGTTCACCGCGCTCGCGACGCGGGTGCGGTCGTGGTGGCGCATGTCGGTCTCGGGCAGCACCGAACGCGAGGCGCTCAAGCTCGCCCAGCAGCTGCTCGACCTGTACAAGCCGAAGATCGCCATCGAGCACCCCGAGGCGCAGTACGCGCTGGCCAGGGAGTTCATCCCCGGTGAGTCGCTCGCCTCCGGGGCATATCTGCGCCGTGGTTCGGTGGTCTGGGCCGCCTCGTCGGTGCCGACGGCCACGGCCGAGGTCGGCGACCGCCGCGGCATCCTGCTCGGCGAGACCTGCACCGCCACCCGCCGTCCCGTCGCGTGGGACCCGTGGATGGCGCAGGAGATCCGCGACGGATCCGGGCTGACCTCGATCGTCGCCGGTCTCGGTGGTGGCAAGTCGTTCCTCGGCGGCGGCATCGTCTACAAGACGCTCCGCGCCGGTGCGCACTGGACGATCCTCGACCCGTCCGGTCCGCTGTCGCGGCTGTGCGAGCTGCCGGAGCTGCGGCCGTATGCGCGGCCGATCAACCTGCTCAACGCCCAGCCCGGCATCCTCAACCCGTATCGCGTCGTCGCCGAGCCGCAGCTCGAACACTTCCTGGACGAGGAGGACCCGGAACGCGCGTGGCGCAGGGAACGCGCCCTCGCCGGGGCCACGCGCAGGCGGCTTGTGCTGGACGTGCTCACCGGCGTGCTGCCGTACGACGTCGCACGCATGCCGCAGACCCGCATCGTGCTGCTGCGTGCGGTCCGCATGGTCGGCGGGCGGCACGACGCCGACCCCGGTCAGGTCATCGACGCGCTGCGCCGCGACTCCAGTGAGCACCACGACCACGCCGTCGTCGTCGCCGACTTCCTCGACGAACTGCGCGAACGCATGTCGTTGCTCATCCCGGAAGCCGACGCCGATCCGTACACCGACCAGCGGGACGACCGGCTCACCGTGCTCACCATGGCGGGACTGACCCTGCCGAAGGAGAGCGTCGGCCGGGAACACTGGACCGACGCCGAAGCGCTGGGCGTCGAGATGATGAACCTCGCCGCCTGGCTGACGGCGCGCTCGGTGTACGACAAGCCGAAGTCGGCGCGCAAGGGCGTGTGGATCGACGAGGCGTTCTTCCTGTCGGAGGTGCCGACGGGCCGGGTGTTGATGAACCGCTTCGCCCGTGACTCGCGTAAGTGGAACGTCCGGGTGCTGCTGTCGTCGCAGATCCCCGCCGACTTCCTGAAGATCCAGGGTTTCGTCGCGCTGCTGGACTCGGTGTTCGTCGGCAGGCTCGACGACGACGAGGCGCAGGCCGACGCGCTGCGGCTGCTCAAGGTGCCGGTGGGCGCGGGCTACGAGCAGGTCGTGTCCGCGCTCGGCCGCCGCCCCGGCGGGCAGCGCGAGGCCGAACGCGACCGCGAGCCGCGGCAGTTCATCTTCGGTGACGGTGCGGGCGGCGTGGAGCGCATCCGCGTCGACTTCACCGGACCGCACCTGCAGCAGCTGCGGGAGACCCTCGACACCACACCGGGCGCGACGCCAGAACGCCCCGCGCAGGCGCCCGCGGCGGAGACCCGCGCCGACGGTGGAGCCACCGACGGCGGAGCCACCGACGGGCCTTACCGGACGGCGGAGCAGACCACCGCGCGTTCGACGCAGCCGCAGCCCGCGCAGCCGCAGCTCGGTGGTGATCGGGAGGAGGATCTCGAACTCGAGGCGGAGCTGGAGGTCGGGCTCACCGAGGACCAACTGCTGTCCGACACCGCCTTCGACGACACCGCCTTCGACGACACCGGTTTCGACGACGGTGGTTTCGACGAGCACGGCCCCGACGACGGCGGAGACACCGGCGGCACGGGTGGCGGACAGGAACCGGCCCGTGCAGGCGGCAGGGGTAAGAACGGCACCGGCAGGGACGCCGCATGATCACGATGACGGTGCTCGCCGCACTGGTGTGCGCGTGGGTGTGGCTGCGTGCCCGCCGCCGGGAACCGGGACGGCCCCGCGTCGCCCGGCGCGGGCCGGCGATGCTGGCCACGGTCGCCGTGCTGGCGTGCCAGGCGCTGCTCGCCTCGCCCGCACAAGCGCAGCTGGACGGCGGCGGCTGCGAGGCGCCGAACCCGGAACGTCCCGGTTCCGGCATGGTCGGCGCGATCGACAACCCCGAGGGCAACGGCGAGGCAGGCAGCGCCTACGCCGATTACAGCTACGCCGGCATGGTGTGGCACGTCCACGACTGCGACAGCGGCGGCATGGGCGGCATCACCGACCCGAGCACGACCGTCGACACCTGGCTGGGCAACCAGCTGTTCAACGTCGCCAAGAACATCGTCGGCGCCACCAACGCGCTGCACTACGAGGTCCTCGACGGCGGCGTGCTCCAGCCCCTCACCGAGGCCGTGTCACGGGGCGCGGAAGCGGTCTACAACAACGTCTACGCACAGCTCTTCGGTCTTGCGGCCCTGCTGCTGGCGATCTTCCTGTTCCGCAACATCTGGCGCGGTGACCTCGCGACGGTGAGCAAGCGTGCGCTGTTCGCCGTCGGCGGCCTGTGGCTGGCGGCGTCGTCGCTGGCGCTACTGCAATACCACGACGAAATCGACCACGCGATCGTCCAGACCACCACCAACATCCAGGCCGGGTTCGTCGACGAGGAACAGGACCGCGTCGTCCGGCACATCCTGCCGACCGAACTGCACGAGGAGGTCGTCTACGACAACTGGCTGCGCGGCACGTTCGGCAACGACCAGCAGGACGAGGAAGCCAGGGAGTACGGCCCCGATCTGCTGGACGCGCAGGCGTTCACATGGGACCAGATGCGAGCGGGTGACGACGGCGACGAGAGCGTCATCAACGAGAAGAAGGCCGAGTTCAACCGCATCGCGGGCGAGCTGCAGGCCTCCAGCGGCTACTTCAGCGGTGAGGACGGCTCTCGCGCCGGCACGGGTTTCCTGGCGATGTTGCAGAGCCTCGCCTACTCGTTGTTCCAGCTCGTCGCCAAGCTGGCCGTGCTGTTGGCGCAGATCCTCGTGCGGCTGTTCACGCTCACCGCGCCGTTGATCGGACTGCTCGCGATCCTGCAGCACGACGTGTTGCGCAGGATCGGGCGCGTCATCGGTGGCGTGGCGTTCAACCTGCTCGTGCTGTCGGTGCTCGCCGGTATCCACGCACTGCTGCTGCAGGCGATCTTCGCCGCGTCCGGAATGGACATGATCGTGCAGCTGGCGATCGCCGGCCTGGTGACGATCATGATGTTCGTCGTCGGCAGGCCGGCGCGGCGGCTGTGGCAGATGGTCGAGACGTCCGTCAGCCTCGTCGGTTCCGCCGTGCCGAACCAGCGAGGCGGGTTGTTCTCCCGCTTCCGTAAGAAGTCGTCCGAGCCGACCCCGCAGGACGAGTTCTGGCAGACCGTCAAGAGCGACGACGACGCCGAGGGCGGCGCGGCCACCCGCGGTGCCGGCGCAGCCCGGGCGGGCGGCCGGTTCCGCCCGGAGGCGACGGTCGCCAGCGCTGAGCGGCTCGACGGGCCGCAGACCGGCGCGCACCCGGCCTCCCACTGGCCGGGCACGCGACAGCAGGTCGGTGGTGCGAACCCGGCACTGCCCGCGGGCGGCGGGGCGGCACCACCGGTGTTCAGTACCTCCCCGCCGAACCGCGCGCCGGGTGACCAGCAGCCGATGGTGGTGCCGAGCAGGCGTGTCGACACGGCGCCGGTGACCGACCGCGGGATCGATCGCGCCGACGATCCGGACCCGTTCGTCGTGCCGTCGCGGATGAATCAGCCTGCGGGAACGTTCGACACCGGGCGGGGCGGTGGCCAGCGCGGTGCGCAGGCCACGCCCGCAGCCGCTCCGGCCCCGGCACCGGCCGCGCCGGAACCACGGCGGGCGGACAGCGAACTGGTCGCCGGCAAACCCGTGTACGTGCTGTACCGGCCGTCGCGTGGGCTCGAAGTGCGCCCGGACGACGTCCGCGACACCGACCGTGCGGTGCGGTAGGGGCTGGCGGAGATGCCGATTCGCACCAACCGCGGCCGCGCGGCGATCTACCGGCGCCTGTGGAGCTGGCCGATGCGATCGCCGTCGCATCTGGTGGGGACGATCATCCTGTTCGTCGCGCTGATCGCCGCGACCGGCATCGTCGTGCCCCGCCTCGTCTCCGACGGGCAGGCCTCCGGTGCCACCCCGCCCACGTCCGAGTCCGGGGGTGCGCAGCCGGGTGAGTACGGGACGTCGAACGGTTCCGGTGAGGCCGGCGGTTCCGAGTTGCCGCCGGTCACGCGGCTGACCGAGCCGCGTGAGACGCCCACCGAGGCACCGGCCTCGCCGCAGGCACTGCGGGTCGCCGAACAGTGGGCCGCGGCATGGGTTGACCACGACGACGGCACGACCGTCGACGCGTGGCTCGACGGTCTGCGTCCGTACACCACCGCCGAGTTCCTGCCGGTCATGCGCAGTGTCGACCCGGCGAACATCCCGGCGACGAAGGTCGAGGGCAAGGCCGAGGCCGGCGAGTCGTACTCGCGCTCGGTCGACGCGACGATCTCCACCGACGGCCCGGACCTGTCCGTCACCGTGATCAAGACCGACCAGGGGTGGCGCGTCTCCGACTACAGCCGGGTGGGCTAGCCGTGCGCGGGGGACTGCTGTTCGGATGCGTGATGGCGGCCGCGCTCACGGTGGTGCTGGCGGTCGGGCTGATCACCGTCATCGACGGCTCGCGCCAGCAGGCCATGAGCGGCAACGTGACGGAACTGTCGTGTGATGCCGCCATCGGCCCGACGAGGCCGGGGCAGGCCGGTAGCGGCGAGGCCGACGCCGCCTCCCTCGAAGGCGAGCAGCGCGAGATCGCATCCCTGGTCATCAAGATCGGCAAGGAACGCGGCATGTCACCCCGTGCGTGGCAGATCGCCATTCAGGCGGGCATGACCGAATCGCGGTTGAAGAACGTGCACTACGGCGACCGCGACTCGCTGGGTATCTTCCAGATGCGGCCGTCGATGGGCTGGGGCACGCCGGAGCAGGTCACCAACCCGCAGTACCAGGTCAACAAGTTCTACGACGTTCTCGAAGAGGTGCCCGGCTGGCAGCACATGCGCCCGGGCGAGGCCGCGCAGGCCGTCGAGCGCTCCGCGTTCCCCGACCGGTACCACGAGTGGGAGCCGATGGCCGTCCACCTGGTGCAGAACGTCGGCGAGATCCGCAACGTGAGCGGCTGCGGCGAAGCCCGCGGGGACGTCGTGCTGGCATCGAACTCGTCGGCGCAGCGGGCGATCGACTTCGCGATGGGCGAGCGCGGCAAACCGTACGTCTGGGGTGCCACCGGGCCCGATTCGTACGACTGCTCCGGACTCATGTTGCGTGCCTACGAGGCCGCCGGTATCACGATTCCACGGGTGTCGCGCGACCAGTACAAGGCGGGCTCGATGCTGCCGGTGGAGCAGGCACAACCCGGTGACCTGCTGTTCTGGGCGTACGATACGGCCGACCCGAGCACCATTCACCACGTGGCGATGTACCTCGGGAACGGCAAGATTGTCGAGGCGCAGCAGAGCGGCGTCCCGGTACACGTACGTGACGTGTCGTGGGACGAGGGTGGGCTCGTCCGGCAGGCCGTCCGGCCTGGTGTGTGAACGCAGGAGGGTGTCGTGGGCAAGAAGTGGGGCAAACGCGGGAAGAACGCGGGCCGCGGGGCAGCGCAGGTGGACCCGTTCGCGATGCAGGCACGCCCGCCGGCTCCGCGGAACGCGCCGCCCGCTTCGAGTACGCCGCTGTCCGACTACCTGCGGCGTCAGCAGCCCGGAGTCACCGACGGCTACGTCGTGCTGCCGCGCACTCTCGTCGAGGACATGCCGCTGCCGTGGCAGCAACAACTGGTGAACCTCCTCGCCCAGTTCCACGACGGTCATGCCCGGCTGGACTGGCCCGCCTACCGGGTCGTTCCCTCTCGGCCCGAACGTCTCGTGGACCTCGACGAGGAGCAGCTGGCCGAGGCCGGCTATCTCGTCGAGATCGACTCCGAGGGTGAGATGGTCTACCGCGAGCGCAGTGGCCGGAAGGTCGACGATCCCGATTCGGTGACCGTGCTGGTGTCCTGTTTGGACCCCGTGGTGCAGCCGAGCCGTCCGCAGGCGGCACCTGCCGTACCGCAGCAGGCGAAGGCCGCGCCGATGAACATCGGCCCGCAACCGGTGTGGGAGACACCGCCGTCGGGTTTCGCCGCACCGCCGCCTGGCACCCCAGCTGCGCAGGGACCGGCTGCGCAGGGACCGGCTGCGCAAGGTCACGCTGCGCAAAGCTCCGCGGCGCAGGGGCCGGTTGCGCAGGGCCCCGCGGCGGAGTCGGGCACGCCGACACCTCCGTCCGGCATCGCCACGCCGCCCCAGGGGTCGTCGCAGCAGGCCCAGCAGCCGCAGCAGGCCCAGCAGCCGCAGCAGGACCCCGCCCAGCCGGACAGCGCAGCCTCGGACACCGCAGTGTCGGACACGGCGCGGTCGGACGCGGCGCAGCGGGACTGGTTCGACGAGATGCCCGGTGACGGCGCCGGGGTGCCCGACGCCGCGGGCGCCGACGGCGACGAAGCCGTGTTCGGGCCGACCGGTGCGGAACCGACGGAGATTCCCTACCGCTTTCGCAGGTGACGCGGGCTGTGCCACGCTCGAGGTATGGGCTGGCGCAAGAAGGACGCGAATCCGCCGTCGGGCTGGTGGTACAACACCCGCACCGGCGAGATCGAGCACGGCGAGGTCTCACGGTCGATCGATCTGCTCGGGCCGTATCCGGACGAGGCGACGGCCCGGCAGGCGTTGGAGATTGCGAAGGCGCGCACCGAGGCCGCGGACGAGGCCGACGCCGAATGGCGTGAGGGCGACGACCACGACCGCGACGACGACCGGTAGGCCGGTCTACACGCGAACCGGGGGAGCGGGCACGAAATCCGGGTCGACCTGGTCGGCGAGTTCGGATCCGGCCCACGCCCGGGCGTTGCGCAGGTGCAGCTCGACGGCCTGCGCCTGGTAGGCGGCCCAGTCGCGTTCGACGGCGTCCACAGTGGAGCGCATGGTGTCGAGCACGGCGAGGTTGGCGGGCTCCAGTTCGCCGATCGGGCGGTGCCTGCCGCGCTCGGCGGCGCGGACGTGCCGCGACGTCGACAGCCATCCGATCAGGTCGTCGCCGACCTCCTCACGCAGGAACGCCACGTCCTCGTCGTCGGCGACCTTGTTGCCCACGACGGCGAGGCGCACGTCGAACTCGCGCGCGTACTCCGTGTACTGGCGGTACACGCCGACACTGCGCATCGTCGGCTCGCACACCAGGAACGTGACGTCGAAGCGGGTGAACAGGCCGGAGGCGAACGCGTCGGCGCCCGCGGTCATGTCGACGACCACGTACTCGCCTGCTTCGTCGACGAGGTGGTTGAGCAGGAGTTCGGCCGCTCCGGTCTTCGAGTGGTAGCAGGCGACGCCGAGGTCGTCGTCGGTGAACCGGCCGGTCACGGCGACACGGGTGTCGCCGATCTCGCGCACGCACGCGTCGGTGATCGGGTTGTCCTCACGCGGGGTCATCAGTCGCGAACCGCGTCCCGGCGGGGTCGTCTTGATCATGGCGTCGGCGCTGGGGATGCGAGGGTTCTCGCCGCGCAGGTAGTCCTTGATCAGGGTCAGGTTGTCGCCGAGCGTGGGCAACGCGTCCGCCTCGTCCGGGGTCGCGCCGAGTGCGACGGCGAGGTGCTGGTTGATGTCGGCGTCGATGGCCAGCACCGGAGCTCCGGAACCGGCGAGATACGACGTGAACAGGCCGCTGAGCGTCGTCTTGCCGCTGCCACCCTTGCCCACGAAGGCGACCTTCATGTGTGCCCCCAAATGGAAGTCATTTTCATCAACTGTGGCCGGAACGGTACCGAGGGGGGCGGTGACCCGATCGAGTCGGGTGGGGCGATCGAGTCGGGGTACGTGGGCACAGTCGGGGAGCAGCACAGAGGGGGAGCAGCACGGTGGGGGAGCATGGCGGCATGACGACGTTCACCGACGACCTCGGCGCCGAGGTTCCGCTGCCCGACCCGCCGCGCCGGGTCGTCTCACTCGTTCCGGCGCTGACCGAGGCGGTCGAGCACACGATGCCGGGTCTGATCGTCGGTGCGACGGACTACTGCACGCACCCGCCCCAGCTGGACGTCCCCCGAGTCGGTGGGTCGAAGTATCCGACGGCGAGTGCCGCGGCCGAGCTGCGACCCGATCTCGTGCTGGCCAACGCCGAGGAGAACCGGCCGGAGGACGTGCAGGCGCTCCGTGAGGCCGGCATCCCGGTCTGGGTGATGGAGGCGCCCGCGACGGTGCCTGCCGCACTCGCCTCGCTGCGGGCACTGCTGACGGGCCCGTTCGCGGCCGGCCATGCCGGAACACCGGCTGGTGTCCCGGCATGGCTGGCCGAGGCCGAACGGTTGTGGACGGCGGAGCCGCCGCCGGTGCGGGCACGCGCGGTGGTGCCCGTGTGGCGCAAACCGTGGGTGGTGCTGGGCCGGGACACCTTCGGCGGCGACGTCCTGCGCAGGCTCGGCGTCGACCACGTCTACGCCGGGGCCGACGACCGCTATCCGCGTCCGAAGCTCGACCTGCTGCGGCAGCGGTTCACCGACGGCGAGGCGGACCTGCTCGTGCTGCCCGACGAACCGTGGGAGTTCACCGACGCCGACGGCCCGGACGCGTTCCCCGGCGTGCCGTACGTCCTCGTCTCCGGCAGGTACCTCACGTGGTACGGACCGTCCCTCGTGGCCGCCCACCGGGAACTCTCGGCCGCCCTCCCGTGAACGCCCCCAGGGGCACTGTGGTTGCGTTCAATGCCACCACAGTGCCCCTGGGGGCGGTGAGAACCGGCGTTCGTGTCAGTCGAAGGTGTGCTCGGCGGCCGGGAACTGCCCGTCCCGGACGTCGGCGGCGAATGCCTGGGCCGCACGGGTGAGCTCACCCGCGACGTCGGCGTAGCGCTTGACGAACCGTGGCGCGCCGCCGGTTCGTAGTCCCGCCATGTCCTGCCACACGAGTACCTGTGCGTCGCACTCCGGGCCGGCGCCGATCCCGACGGTGGGGATCGCCAGCTTGCGCGTCACCTGCCGCGCGGCCTCCCCGGGCACCATCTCCATCACCACGGAGAAGGCCCCTGCGTCCTGCAGTGCGAGCGCGTCCTCCAGCAGTTCGACACCGGCTTCACCGCGGCCCTGTACCCGGTACCCGCCGAGCGTGTGCTCGGACTGCGGCGTGAACCCGATGTGGCCCATCACCGGTACACCGGCGGCCGTGATCGCCTCGACGTGCGGGGCGAACCGGCGTCCGCCCTCCAGTTTGACGGCGTGGGCGCGGCCCTCCTTCATGAACCGCACCGCGGTGGAGACGGCCTGCTCGACCGACACCTGGTACGAGCCGAACGGCAGGTCGGCCACGACGAGCGCGTGGGTCGCCGCGCCCGAGACGGCACGCACGAGCGGCAGCAGTTCCTCGACCGTGACCGGCAGTGAGGTGTCGTAACCGAAGACGTTGTTGGCGGCCGAGTCTCCGACGAGCAGCACCGGGATGCCGGCTTCGTCGAACAGCTTCGCCGTGTACATGTCGTAGGCCGTCAGCATCGGCCACGGCTGCCGCGCTTCCTTCCAGCGGAGCAGCTGGGGGATGCGCACCTTCTTCCGCTCGGGAGCGCGATCGCCTGCCGGGCCGGTGGGGGAGCCGTACGGTGCGGGCTGCTCGCCCGCGGGGTCGCCGGGTGTTTCGGAAACGGACATCGTCGTCGAACCGTCCTTCCCTCGAGGCCTGCGCGGCAGGTCCCCGGGTCGTGGATCGTTACCCACCGAGCGTGGCAGTCCCGCTGACGGGCCAGGAAGCTCGGTGCGAGCAGCTTCACAGGGCGGACGGCCGCACGTCGCTGCTGGGTAGCGGGATCACTACGCTGTGTGCGACACCATTTCGGGTTTCGGTTCGGCCGATAGCGTGATAAGTAGTTCGCTATGCTGCCGGAGCTCCGCGGTTCCACGACCCTGACCGCGGTGCGTAGAGCGGGGATATCCCTGCTGGTCATCGCCATTATCGGTCAGCTCGGCTGGTTGGCGGAACTCGTGCTGCACACCCACATGTCCCCGTTGCGGACGGTCACGTCGGCGCTCGCGGTGCCCGGCCAGCCGTATTCGCTCGTGTTCCGCGCGGCGGAGCTGCTCGCCGGGGTCGCGCTGGTGCTGGCGGTGCCGCCGCTGCTGCGCATCGCCCCGGTGCACAACAGCGCCCGCGCGACGATGGTGCTGCTCGGCATGCTCGGCGTGCTGTATCTGATCCGGGGCATCTTCCCGATGGAATGCCGGGTCGTCGCAGGAGGCGGGTGCACGCCGGATCCCGATCCGTCGCTGGGCGGCCAGCTCCACATCGCGGCGTCGATCCTGGTCAACGTGTTCTGCTCGGCAGGTCCGCTCGCGCTGCTGCTCTGGTGGTACGGAAGGTGGACGATCGCGCCTGCTGTCGGCGTCGGCATCGGCACGCTCGCGTGGCTGCTGCTGGTGCTCGACGACTTCGTCGGCCCCGGCGAGTTCGCGGGTCTGGCCTCCCGCGGGCAGACGATCGGCGCGAGCATCGTGCTCGCGGCCGGCGTGGCGTACCTCAGCAGAACCGGAGGCGATCGCACCGACCGCATGGCCTGACGGGCCGGTGCCGGTTCAGAACAGCGTGGGCGGCGTGAGGTGGACGCCTTCGGCGGCCAGGATCCGTTCCTTCGTGGCCACTCCTCCCGACGCAGAGAATCCACCCGGTTTCCCTCCCGCGGCGAGAATCCGGTGACAGGGAACGATCGGGGCGAACGGATTTGCGCCGAGCGCCTGCCCGACGGCCTGCGCCGCACCCGGTTCGCCGAGCCGTCGGGCGAGCTCGCCGTACGTGGTGGTGGTGCCGCGCGGGATCGTGCGCGCGAGGTCGTACACCCGTGCGTGGAACGGCGGCACGGACCGCAGGTCCAGCGGAATGGTCGACAGGTCGACATCTTCGCCGGCCAGCGACGCCGTCACCGCCTCGATCGCCCCGAGAATCCGGTCCGGTACGCGAACGAGAGCACCGGTACCACCCGGTTCGGTGTGCTCGTGCTCGGTGGCGCCGGGGAAGCGGGTCCGCAGCCGCGTCCGCGTGCCCTCGGCGCCGGACTCGGGAAGCTGGGCGCCCACGACGGCACCGCCCGGTTCTCCGGCCCAGGCGAGACCGCAGTGCCCGATCGCCGTCGGGAACACGATGACACCGACACCGGACACGGCGTCAGTGGGTTTCGCGCCAGAGGTTGGTCATCGGCAGCCTCCGGTCCCGGCCGAACGCCTTGAACGTGATCTTCGTGCCCGGCGGGTACTGCCTGCGCTTGTACTCGGCACCGTCGACCATCCGCACCACCCGGTCGATCACCTCGGGATCGAAACCCGCAGCGAGCAGGTCCGCGTAACCGCGGTCGCCTTCGATGTAGTCGTCGAGCACGTCGTCGAGCAGGTCGTAGTCCGGCAGTGAGTCGGTGTCGACCTGGCCGGGACGCAGCTCGGCGGACGGCGGCTTCGAGATCGAGTTCTCCGGGATCGGCGGTGTCTGGCCGCGTTTGACGGCCTCCTCGTTGCGCCAGCGCGCGAGCGCCCACACGTGTGTCTTGAACACGTCCTTGATGGGCGCGAACCCGCCGACCGCGTCGCCGTAGATCGTCGAGTAGCCGACGGCGAGCTCGGTCTTGTTGCCGGTCGCCAGCACCAGGTGGCCGTCCAGGTTGGACAGCGCCATGAGCAGCATGCCGCGCACCCGTGCCTGGATGTTCTCCTCGGCCAGGCCCTGCAACGACAACCGGTCGACGTACACCGTCACCATGTCGGCCACCGGTTCGAGCCGGAAGTGGCAGCCCAGCCGTTCGGCGAGGTCGGCGGCATCCGATTTGGAGTGGTCCGACGAGTACACCGACGGCATCGCCACGCCGTACACCCGGTCCGGCCCGAGCGCGTCGACGGCGAGCGCCGCGACCACGGCCGAGTCGATCCCGCCGGACAGGCCGAGTATCACCGAGCCGAACCCGTTCTTGCCGACGTAGTCGCGCAACCCGAGCACGAGGGCCGACCAGACCTCGGCCTCGTCCGGCAGCGGTTCGCCGATCACCGGGCCGCCCAGTGGTTCGCGCGCGGGCGGCGTACCGTCGCTCAGTGTCCGCCGGTGCACGATGAGCCCGGCGAACTCGCCGTCGGCGGTGTGGCCGCGCTGCTGCACCTCGACGTCGGTGACGAGCAGCTGTTCGGTGAACTGGCGCGCACGCGCCAGCAGCGTGCCGTCGGCGCCGACGACGATCGAATCGCCGTCGAACACGAGATCGTCCTGCCCCCCGACGCAGTTCGTGTAGACCACGGGAGCTCGGGCTTCGCGGGCCCGTGACGCGACCAGCGGCAACCGCACGTCGTCCTTGGCGCGTTCGTACGGCGACGCGTTCGGCGACACGATCAGGTCCACGCCCGCCTCGCCGAGAGCCGCGACCGGGCCGCCGTCCTGCCACAGGTCCTCGCAGACGACCATGCCGACGTCGACGCCGTGCAGGCGCACGACGTCGAGCTCGGTGCCGGACTTGAAGTTGCGGCGTTCGTCGAACACGCCGTAGTTCGGCAGGTGGTGCTTGTACTGCGTCGCCACGACCCGGCCGCCCTGCAGCGCGGCGACCGCGTTGCGCGGACCGGCCTCGTCCTGGTCGAGGTAGCCGACGTAGGTCAGCAGTTCGCCGCAGCCTGCGTCGGCCAGTCGCTGTGCCACCACGTCGACCTGCCCCCGGGACGCACGGGCGAACGTCTCCCGCAACGCCAGGTCTTCCACCGGATAGCCGGTGAGTGTCATCTCCGGGAACACGACGACGTGCGCTCCGGACTCGGCGGCTTCGCGAGTGCGCTCGACGATCAGGTCGGTGTTTCCGGCCAGGTCGCCGACGGTCGTGTTGATCTGGGCCAGTGCGATGCGCAGGTGCGGCATGCCGTCATTGTCGCGCACCCGCGCAGCGCTCCGCTCGTGAGATCGCTTTCGCCCGTCAGCTGCGCTTCTTGCGCAGCATCCCGCGCACCTTCTTCAACGCCTGCTCGGCGTCCGAGTCGAACGGGTTGTCCTGCACGAGGTACGTCCACGTCGACGTCGGCCTGCGCACACCCGCGGCGGCGAGGTCGATGCCGTCCGATGTGACGGCCGCCGCCGCGAGGGTCTCCGCCGAGCGCGACTCCACCCTGCTGCGGATCTTGTGGAACTCCGGGATCGCGGCCCGGTGGAACTCGTCCAGCGGCTGCTCCCTGGCCATCGCCCTCAGGTGGATCGTTTCCCGCACGTTGTTGAGGAACGCGAGGTGATCGGCCCACAGCTGGTCCATGTGGAACAGCATGATTCGGCGGCACCCGGTCGTGAGCTCCTCCTCGCCGAGCTTCTCGGCCAGCTCGGTGAGGCGCGCCTCGTCGAGCCGCTTCGCATCGGCGTCCGCGGCGTCGCCGGGATCGCCCGCGGTGGTGTCGTCGGTGGTGGTCGCGTCGGCGGAGGTGTCGCCCGTCGTGGCGTCATCGGGGGCCGCGCGGTCCCCGGCTGCCGCGTCCGCGCCGTCGGAGTCCTCGGAGGCCGGGTCCGTGGTTGCCGTGTCCGTCGTTGCCGTGTCCCCGGACTCGGAATCCCCGGTCCCTGCGTCCCCCGTTCCTGTGTCCCCGGTCGCGGAGGAGTCCGCATCGGCGCCGGCGGCCTTCGCCGCCTTCTTGTTCTTCCCCGCCGCGCCGGTGGTCTCGTCGTCGCCCGCAGCGGCGAACTCGGCGAGGGTCTTCTTGGCGGCGTCGGTGCGCAGCACCTCGTCGCGCCATTTCAGCAGTTCCGAACGCTGGTGCTCGATCAGCCGGGTGTAGCGCCACGTGTTGCGGTGGATCTCCAGGTCGACGCCTTCGGCGACGCGCTGGGCGTGGTTGATCTGCCGGTGCGCCGCGTTGTCGGTGATCTCGCCGGTATCGGGATCGGCGTCGATGCCGTCCGGCACGTCCGGGGCGTGGCCGAGCACGAGCTCGTCGTTGAGGCTGGCGAAGAACACCGAGCTGCCCGGGTCGCCCTGCCTGCCCGCGCGGCCGCGGAGCTGGTCGTCGAGCCGGCTACTGGGGTAGCGCGCCGTGCCGATGACGTGCAGGCCGCCGAGCTCGGCGACGCGTTCCCGGTCGGAACCGTCCGCGCCGCCCAGCCGGATGTCGGTGCCGCGCCCCGCCATCTGGGTCGACACGGTGATCCGCTCGTAGGTGCCCGCCTCGGCGATGATGGCCGCTTCCTCGGCGTCGTTGCGCGCGTTCAGCACGACGCACGGCAGCCCCGCCTTGTCGAGCTTCTCGGCGAGTTCCTCGGACTCGGCGACATCCTGGGTGCCGACGAGGATCGGCCGCCCGGTGGCGTGCACCTCCTCGATCTCGGACACGATCGCGCGCAGCTTGTTGTTCGGGGCGGCGTAGATCCGATCCGCGGTGTCCTCGCGCACGTTGGGTGTGTTCTGCGGGATCACCGCGACCTCGAGTTCGTAGAACTCGCGCAGCTGCTCGGCGACGGCCACCGCGGTGCCCGTCATTCCCGCCACCTGCGGATACCGCGCGATCAGTGCCTGCACCGTGATCGAGTCGAGGATCTCGCCCCGGTCCGAGGGCGGCAGCTGTTCCTTCGCCTCCACCGCGGCCTGCAGGCCGTCCGGCCAGCGCTGCAGTTCGGCGACGCGGCCGCGGGAGGCGTTGATCAGCTGCACCTTGCCGTCGCGCACGAGGTAGTCGACATCCCGGGTGAGCAGTGCGTGCGCGTGCAGTGCCACGTTGACTGCGGCGAGGCGGTCGGCCCCGTCCTCGGCGTACAGGTCGATGCCGCCGAGGGACTTCTCGACCACGGAGGCGCCCGCCGTCGTGAGCCACGCGTTGCGCCCGTCGGGGTCGGTCTCGTAGTGCAGGCCGACGCGCAGCCTGCGGACGATGTTGGCGACCTCGAGGTCCGCGACTCCCGCGTCCACGGACCCGGCCATCACCAGCGGGACGCGTGCCTCGTCGACGAGCACCGAGTCGGCCTCGTCGACGATCGCGACCTCCGGCTCGGCCTGCGCGAGTTCGCCGGCGTCGGTCACGAGGCGGTCGCGCAGCACGTCGAAACCGATCTCACTGACGGCGCCGTAGCAGATCTCCGCGCCGTAGGCGGCGCGCCGGTCCGCCGTCTCCAGCGACGGCTCGACCCAGGCGACGGACACACCCAGCAGGTCGTAGACGGGCCGCATCCACTCGGCGTCGCGGCGAGCCAGGTAGTCGTTGACGGAGATGACGTGCACCCGCTTGCCCTGCAGTGCGTAGCCTGCCGCGGCCAGCGCACCGGCGAGCGTCTTGCCCTCACCGGTCTGCATCTGCACGACGTGGCCGGTCAGCAGGCCCATCGTGCCCAGCAGCTGGACGTCGAACGCCCGCTCGCCCAGACCGCGGCGCGCCGCCTCCCTGCCGAGTGCGCAGACCTCGACGAGCTGCCGGTCGCTGAACGTCCCGGTGGCGGACAGGTCGTCGCCCAGTTCGGTGGCGGCGGCCGTCAGCCCGCCGTCGTCGAGCTTCTCCAGTTCGGGCTCACGCTTCTCGATCCGCGGCAGCAACGCCTCGTACCGCGTCAGTTCCACGCTCGCCGGACGCTGGATGATCCTGCGCAACCGCTTGCTCACCCGGCTCATCAACGCCACGCGTGGTCTCCCATCTCGCTTCTCGTCGTGCGATGGCACGATCGATCCCGTGCCTTCCGTCGAACGCTACCTGGCCCTCGCCACCTGTGTACTCGCCTTGGGCGGGCTGACGACCGCCTGCTCGTCCGAACAGCCCGAGCAGAAGGGTCCGGTCGGACCCGTTCCGCAGGGCCTGGAGCGGTTCTACGGGCAGGCGCTCGACTGGGGTGAATGCGAGCCGTACGCCACCTCCAACATGGCCCGCTCGTCGTTCGGTGCGGAAGGGCTCGAATGCGCGCGGCTGACGGTGCCGCTGGACTACGCCGAGCCGGACGGCCCGGAGATCACGCTCGGGCTGCTGCGGCACCAGGCCACCGGCGACAACCGGATCGGCTCGCTCGTCGTCAACCCGGGCGGCCCCGGCGCGTCGGGCATGCTCAACGCCGCGTCGATGGCCGGCCCCACGGCCGACACGGAGATCGGCAAGCGGTTCGACCTGGTCGGCTTCGACCCGCGCGGGGTCGGCGCGAGCGACCCGGCGATCGAATGCCTCACCGACACCGAACGCGACGCCGACCGCGCCCACGACGTCGAGTACGACGGCAGCAGCCAAGGGGTGCGGGACACCGAACGGGAGGAACGCCGGTTCGCGGCCAAGTGCGCCGAGCGCACCGAGCACGGCGAGGACATGCTCGCTCACCTGGGCACTCGCGAGGTCGCCCAGGACATGGACGTGCTGCGGTCGGCGCTCGGCGACCGCAAGCTCAGTTACGTGGGCTACTCGTACGGCACGCGCATCGGCTACACCTACGCCGAACGGTTCCCCCGCAACGTCCGGTCGCTCGTGCTCGACGGTGCTCTCGACCCCGAACAGGACTCCGTGGAATCGCTCGTGTCCCAGGGCGAAGGATTCGGCAAGTCGTTCCAGGAGTTCGCCGCGTGGTGCCAGGAGCGATCGGGATGCCCGTTGACCGGCGATCCGACGAAGGCCTACCAGGACCTGGTGCGGCCGCTGCTGGACGAACCGGTCGACGTCGGCGGTCGCGTGCTGTCCTACGACGACGCCACGACGGGCACCATCCAGGCGCTGTATTCCGAGCGCATGTGGCCGCAGCTGAAGTCGGGTCTCATCGAGCTGTCGCAGGGCACCGGTTCGACCCTGATGGCTCTGGCCGACATGTACAACGAGCGCGACTCCTCCGGCGAGTACACCAACACCCAGGACGCGTTCGTCGCGATCCGCTGCGTCGACGACCCGCCGGTGGAGGACAAGGCGAAGATCCGGGAGGCGCAGCGGCGGTACGCCGAGGTGGCGCCGTTCCTCGACCCGGGAACCCGCCCGTCGGCGGCCCGTGACGCCTGCGCCTTCTGGCCCGTGGACAGCACGTCCGAACCGCACCTGCCCGACGTCGACGGCGTGCCACCCGCGCTGGTCGTGTCCACCACCAACGACCCCGCGACGCCGTACCAGGCGGGTGTGCAGCTGGCGAAGGCTCTCGAGGGCAGGCTGCTCACCTTCGAGGGCAATCAGCACACGGTGTTCCTGCAGGGCAACCAGTGCGTGGACGGGGTGGGCACCCGATACCTGATCGACGGCACGCTGCCGCCGGAGGGCAAGCGCTGCGCGTGACCGGTGCGGGCAGGTACCGCCCGCGCGGTGACGGACCGCGGGCGGGATGCCGCTCGCGGTGAGCGGCCGCGGCGTGGCGTCAGCTGCTCGGCGGCGGCGTCGTGCTGGAGACGTCGATCGGTTCGTTGTGCTCGCTCAGCCCGAGTTCGATCATCGTGGCGCCCTGGTTCGGCCTTCGTGGCGGGACCTGCAGCCATACGCGCAGCAGAGTGCGTTCGGGGTTGTCGGTGACCCAGAACTTGACCGCCACGTCGTCGGGCACGCCGGGCAGCAGCTCGGAGATGTCGGCCTGGGGAAGGGTGCCGCTGACGCGATACGTCGGCACGTCGCCGATGTCTTCGCGGCTCTCGGTGCTCAGCTCGGTCGCGTCGCCGAGCAGGTCGCGCAGTCCGCCGTCGCGGGCGAGCAGGTGTGCGGGTGTGAACCGTTCCGGCATGACGGCGGTGGTCGTCACGTCGTCGGAGTCGGTGAGTGTGACGGTCGTGTCGCTGGCGGCGTCGGCGCTGCTGCCGTCGGGCACCGTCGACGTGGCCGAAGCGCCGGATGCGGACGCGCCCTCCCGCTGGCCGAGTTCGTACTCGTACTGCACGCGTTCGGTGGGCAACTGCATGTCGACTTCGCCCATGGCCCAGCCGGAGCGGGTGGCCACACCCTCGATCGACCTGATCGGAAACCCGGGCAGCGCCCCCTGCGTACTCAGGTCGAAGTGGACGCTGGTGACGTCGCGGAGCGCGGCTGAGGCGTCGCGGACCAGCGAGGCGCCCGGCGGTTCCGTGTCGGGCGCCTCGGGCGAAGAGGTGCACCCGGCGACGAACGTGAGCAGGGATGCGGTGACGACCAGGATCCGCCGGGACATGTCTAGAGACCGTACTGCCGGGCGAAGCTCGTCAGGTTGGGTGGTGGCGGGTGCGGGGCCGGCCGGTACTGCCGGGCGAGGCCCGTTCGGCTGGCGGTCCGGTCAGCGGATTGGGGTCGAGTTGCCGGCGGGGGTGCCTGCGCCGTCGGCCGGTGTGGCGAAGGTGCGCCGGTAGGCGAGTGGGGAGACGCCGATGGCGGCGCGGAGGTGATTGCGCAGCGATGCGGCGGTGCCGAGGCCGGATTCGGCCGCGACGCGGTCGACGGGCAGGTCGGTGACCTCGAGCAGGTGCCGGGCGTGCAGTACGCGCTGGTGGGTGAGCCACGTGTGGGGCGGCAGGCCGGTTTCGTCGCGGAAGCGGCGGTTGAAGGTGCGCATGCTCATCCGCGCGTGTGCGGCGAGCGCTGCCAGGTCGAGTGGCTCGCGGAGTCGCTGCAGTGCCCATTCCCTGGTGGAGGCTGTACTGCCGGTGCCGGCGTCGGTCAGTGGACGGTCGATGTACTGCGATTGGCCGCCGTCGCGCCACGGCGGGACGACGCAGTAACGGGCGGCGCGATTGGCGACGTCGCTGCCGTGGTCGGAGCGGACGACGTGCAGGCAGAGGTCGACGCCCGCGGCGAGGCCCGCGGAGGTGAGCACGTCCCCGTCGTCGACGAACAGCACGTTCTCGTCGAGGCGTACGTCGGGGTAGAGCGCGCGGAAGCTCTCGGCGTGCGCCCAGTGCGTCGTGGCGGGGCGCCGGTCGAGCAGGCCTGCCGCCGCGAGGACGAACGCGCCGGTGCAGATCGACATGATCCGGGCGGACGAGGGGATGCGGGCGAGCGCCGCGGCGACGTCGTCGGGGAGCGAGCCGTCCCTGCGCGGGCCCGGCAGCCGGGTTCCGGGCACGATCACGGTGTCGGCGTCGTCGAGTGCCTCGGGGCCGTGATCGAGCAGTGCGGAGTAGCCCGAGGACACCCGTACCGGCCGGTCGTCGACCCCGCAGATGCGCACGTCGTAGAGCCGCTGCTCGGCGCGTTCGGCGCACGCGAAGATCTGCGGCGGAATCTGCAGGTCGTAGCCGACGACCTCGCCGAGAGCGAGGACCACCACGCGGTGCGGTGCACCACGGTCCGCCACCCTTCCGGAATCTCCCGCCGTACCGCTGTCGCGCGCCGTTCCGTTGTCTCCCGCTGGGACGGAACTTCCCGCGGTCGTCCCTGCTGTCATGGCAAGATTTTTTCACACATCGGCATTTTTGCCACTCGTCGGAGACCCGCGGAGTGGATCACGCTTGTGGCCACAGGGAAGACCGGAGGCGGCGACGTGTGCGTGCGACGGGAGTGGGCGATGGTCGACGAGAAGGTCCGGAACATCGGGATCCTGCTGTTCCCGGATGTCGAGGAGCTCGATGCGATCGGGCCGTGGGAAGTGCTGTCGTTCTGGGCGGCTGCGTTCCCGGACGACGGGTGGCGGGTGTTCTGCTGCTCGGCCGACGGAAAGTCGGTGACCTGCTCGAAGGGGCTGACCGTCGAGCCGCACCACGCGATCGGCGACATGCCGGCGCTCGACGTCCTCGTGCATCCCGGCGGCGATGGGACGCGCCCGCAGCTCGCCGACGCCGAACACGTCGAGTGGATCAGGTCCCAGCGCAGGTCGGTGCCACTGTTGGCAGGCGTGTGCACCGGTTCGCTGGTCTTCGCCGCGGCAGGTCTGCTGAGCGGGCGTCCGGCGACGACGCACTGGGCGTCGCTGGGGTATCTCGCCGAACTCGACCCGACGATCGATGTGCGTCCCGACGAGCGGTTCGTGGACGACGGCGACATCGTCACCTCCGCGGGGATCTCGGCAGGGATCGACATGGCGCTGCACCTGGTTTCCCGGCTGGCTTCCCCGCAACGCGCCCGCGACGTGCGGCGGGGAATTCAGTACGACCCGGAGCCGCCGGTGTGAGCGCAGCCGCTGTGCAAGGCCGGCGACGTGTGCCGATGCGGCAGCTGCCCAGGACGTCGAGCATCCGCCGAACCGGTGTAACCCGCGAAACATCGCGTTAACACGGTGCGCATAAGGTCACGTTCATGGATCGTCAGCAGGAGTTCGTGCTGCGCACACTCGAAGAACGCGACATCCGCTTCGTGCGGCTCTGGTTCACCGACGTACTCGGCTTCCTCAAGTCGGTGGCGATCGCCCCGGCGGAGCTGGAAGGCGCGTTCTCCGAGGGGATCGGGTTCGACGGGTCCGCCATCGAGGGCTTCGCGCGGGTCTACGAGTCGGACATGATCGCCAAGCCGGATCCGTCGACCTTCCAGGTGCTGCCGTGGGAGCAGGCCGACGGCGGGCACTACTCGGCGCGGATGTTCTGCGACATCGCCATGCCCGACGCGTCGCCGTCGTGGGCCGATCCGCGGCACGTGCTGCGCCGCCAGCTGTCGAAGGCGGGCGAAGCGGGGTTCACCTGCTACGTCCACCCGGAGATCGAGTTCTACCTCCTCCAGGATCTGCCGGAGGACGGCAAGGAACCGGTCCCGGCCGACAACGGCGGCTACTTCGACCAGGCCAGCCACGCCACGGCCACGCACTTCCGGCGGCACGCCATCGAGGCGCTCGAGGCGATGGGCATCTCCGTGGAGTTCAGTCACCACGAGGGCGCGCCGGGGCAGCAGGAGATCGACCTGCGCTACGCCGACGCGCTGACCATGGCCGACAACGTCATGACGTTCCGGTACGTGGTCAAGGAGGTCGCGCTGACCCAGGGGGTGCGCGCGACGTTCATGCCCAAGCCGTTCACCGACCAGCCGGGCTCCGGCATGCACACCCACGTGTCGCTGTTCGAGGGCGACCGCAACGCCTTCTACGACCCCGAGGACCCGTACGAACTGTCGGAGACCGGCAAGGCGTTCGTCGCGGGACTGCTGTACCACGCACGGGAGATCTCGGCGGTCACGAACCAGTGGGTGAACTCGTACAAGCGGCTGATCGTCGGTGGCGAGGCCCCGACGGCCGTCTCGTGGGGGAGGGCCAATCGGTCCGCGCTCGTGCGGGTGCCGATGTACTCGCCGGGGAAGGCGTCGTCCCGCCGGGTCGAGATCCGCTCGCTCGACTCGGCGTGCAATCCGTATCTGGCGTACTCGGTGATCCTGGCGGCCGGCCTGCGCGGTGTGGAGATGGGGTACGAGCTCCCGCCTGCGGCGGAGGACGACATCTGGGCGCTGTCCGAGGTCGAGCGGAAGGCCGCCGGTTACAAGCAGCTGCCGCAGAACCTGGGCGAGGCGCTGGCGGAGATGGAGAACTCGGAGCTGTTGCCCGAGGCGCTGGGCGAGCACGTCTTCGACTTCTTCCTCCGGAACAAGCGGACCGAGTGGAACAACTACCGGAGCTCGGTGACGCCGTACGAGCTCCGCACCCTGCTTCCTGTGCTCTGACCTGCGGTTTTAAGTAAAGGGGACCCCCCTGTTTCAGGGGGGTTCGCGGACGTGTAATCTTCTTCTTGTCGCCAGGGAGCGGACGGGACGAGGCGGAGGTTGACTCCGCGAGACGGACCGGGTAAACTTCTTGGTCGGCCCTCGAAAGGGCCACAACCACGAGCAACGAATCTCCACGAGATAAGTTACTGTGGTCGGTGGCGCTCTCGGGCGAATAACCAACTGCGTGTTGTTTGAGAACTCAACAGTGTGTTTGTGAGCTTTGTTTTGTTGTTTTTGTGACCTCGTTTTGGGGTTTCTTTGAGCTAGCGCAGGGCCATGGCTGATGTTGTGTTGGTTGTGGTTGTGTGTTTTTTGCTTGGTTTGAATTTTTCAATGCATTGTTGGAGAGTTTGATCCTGGCTCAGGACGAACGCTGGCGGCGTGCTTAACACATGCAAGTCGTACGCTGAAGCCTGCTTCGGTGGGTGGATGAGTGGCGAACGGGTGAGTAACACGTGGGTAATCTGCCTTGTACTCTGGGATAAGCCCGGGAAACTGGGTCTAATACCGGATAGGACCATTC
>NZ_JAMTCH010000008.1 GCF_024171735.1 Prauserella alba | reverse complement strand
GATGGGTTAAGGCCCCCAAGAGATGATTGGGTTGATAGGCCAGACATGGAAGCGCAGTAATGTGTGTTGGAGTGGACTGGTACTAATCGGCCGAGGACTTGCCCACGAAGATGCTACGCACCCACTCTACGATCCTGAAACACCACACCACCCCACACGCGGGTGTGTGGGGAAGCGACAGCATGTGTTGTTTCGTAGTGTTTCGGTGGTGATAGCGGTAGGGGTACGCCCGGTCCCATTCCGAACCCGGAAGCTAAGCCTGCCAGCGCCGATGGTACTGCATCCGAAGGGGTGTGGGAGAGTAGGACACCGCCGAACTTACTTACAGTGGTAGGGCCCGCTGGAAGCGACCGTCCCGGGAGGGATGGGCGCCCAGCGGGCCCTATCCGTATGCTCAACGAGAACTTCAACAGTGGGAGGACCCGTGTCCGACACGAGCGGGCGCGACCGTTCCGGCCGCGATGACCGTGGCCGCAATGACCGTGGCCGATCCGAGCGTTCCGGCGGCGCCGGCGATTCCGGCAACCGTGGCCGCAGCAATCCCGGGCGGCCGGGACAACAGAGCCGAGGTCGTCACGACGGCCCCCGCGGCGGTGCGAGCGGCGGCCGATCGGGCGGCCGCGACGACAGGCGAGATGGTGGCCGGGGCGGTTACGGCCGAGGATCCGACGATCGCGGACGCGGCGGTGAACGCGACGACCGGCGCAGGCAGCCCGGTGGCCGTGACGACCGCGGGGACCGACGGGAGCGGTTCCGGGACGACCGCACCCGGGACGACCGGGAAGGCGGCCGGGACCAGCGCCGATCCGGGGACCGCAGTGGCGGCCGTGACGACCGCGGACGCGGCGGTCACGGTGGTTCGCGCGACGATCGCGGTCCGCGTGACGGCAGGGGCAGGCCCGGCGGCGACCAGCGCCGGACCGGTGACTCGCGCCCCGGGAGCGGCGACCGGCGTTCCGGCGGCGGGGATCGGAAGTTCCGCGATGACCGCAACCGTGACGATCGGAAACGCGACGACCGCAACCGAGGTGACGGCCGTACGTTCGGCGACAGCAGACGTCGCGACGACCGCCGTCCCGACCGCGGTGCAGCCGGCCACGGTGGCAAGGCCGAATCGGGGAAGCCGGAGCGGAGCGCTCCGCGCGACGTGCCGACGGCGCCGGAGCTTCCCGACGAGGCCGAGTACTCGATGCTCGACGGTGACGCGAAGCGCGAACTGCGGTCGCTGCCGAAGGATTTCGCCGAGCGGATCGGCCGGCATCTGGTGGCGGCGGGCATATTGCTCGACACCGATCCGGACGCGGCGCTGGCCCACGCGCGCTACGCCAAGAAGCGTGCTTCCCGGATCCCGGTCGCGAGGGAAGCGCTCGGACTGGCCGCCTACCACACCGGCAACTGGTCCGAAGCGCTGTCGGAACTCCGGGCCGTGCGGCGCATGACGCACACCGACGCGCACATCGCGGTCATCGCCGACTCCGAACGAGCGATGGGCAGACCGGAACGCGCGATCGACATCGCGAAGGAAACGGACGTCGCGGGGCTCCCGAAGGAGACCGCGGTCGAACTGAAGATCGTCGAGGCCGGCGCCCGGCGCGACCTCGGCCAGCTCGACGCCGCCGTCGTCACGCTTCAGGGCGACGACCTGGATCCGCAACGTCCGCAGCCGTGGAGTGTGCGGTTGTTCTACGCCTACGCCGAGAATCTCGCGGCGGCGGGACGGACGGCCGACGCGGTGCAATGGTTCCTGCGTGCCGCCGAGATCGACGACGACGTGCAGACCGACGCCGCCGACCGTGCCGCGGAGCTCGCGGATGAGTGACACCGCGACCCTGCTCGACGTCTGCGACGCGTTGCTGTTCGACCTGGACGGCACGGTGTATCGAGGCGGGGAACCCGTACCGGGCGCCGCCGAGGCGGTGGCGTGGGCGCGGGGACGCGGTACACCGGTCCGGTTCGTGACGAACAACGCGTCGAAGGCGCCGGATGCCGTCGTGCAGCACCTGGCGAACGTGGGCGTGCCCGCCGACGACGGGGAAGTGAGCACGAGTGCGCAGGCGGGGGTGCGGCTGCTCGCCGACCGGCTGCCGGCCGGGGCGAGTGCACTGGTCGTCGGCACGGAGGCGCTGGCCGACCAGGTCGCCGCCGCGGGACTGAAACCCGTGCGGACCGCCGACGACTCCGTCGCCGGCGTCGTGCAGGGACATTCACCCGACACGGCGTGGCCCGTGCTCGCCGAGGCATGCCTCGCGATCCGCGCGGGCGCGGTGTGGGTCGCCTGCAACGAAGACGCGACGCTGCCCGCGGAACGCGGCCTGCTTCCCGGCAACGGGGCGATGGTCGCGGCGCTGCGTGCGGCCACGGGGGCGGCTCCGCTCGTCGCGGGCAAGCCCGAGACGCCGCTGTTGCGTCTCGCCGCGGATTCGGCCGGCAGTACCCGCCCACTCGTCGTCGGCGACCGACTCGACACCGACATCGCCGGCGCCGTCGCCGCGGGAATGGCCTCGCTGGCCGTCCTGACCGGCGTGGTGACACCGGCGGCTCTGCTCACGGCAGGGCCCGCCGAGCGGCCCGGATACCTCGCCGCCGACCTCGCCGCACTGGACGAGCCCGCCGACCGCGTGGCGGTCGGCGCCCAGGAGCCCTGGCACATCGACAACGGTGGCGACGCGCTGACGGTCACGGCGGCCGCACGGACGGAGCACGCAGACCCGGTCGCGCTGCTTCGCGGTCTGTGCGACGCGGCGTGGCGCACCGGAACGACGGCGGTGCGTTCCGGCGACGCCACGGCGAGGACCGCACTGGCCGAACTCGGCCTCGGCTGAACGTCCCGTCGCCGGCCGGGTCCGGCGCCCTGCGCAGGCCCTGGCGGCGACGGCTGCCGGTGCCGGATCGGATAGCGTTGGGGCGTGCACGACGACAGCCCGGTCCCCGGCCCGCCGCAGGAGGCCGGCCAGGAGACACCAGCGAACCACGATGTGGAAGCGGCCCAGGACACCGACCCGAAGGCCGGTATCGACGACGCCGTCACCGCTCTCGACGACCTCGACCGGCTGCCCGTGGCCGACCACGTCGAACGGTTCGAGGCTGTGCACACCGAGCTCACCGTCGCTTTGTCCAGCATCGACAAGGTGTGACCATGGCGGCCAACGGCTTGGGCACATCGGTGCGCCGCTGGTGGAAGCGGTCGAGCCATGCCGCGTAGGGCACGGCTCGACGCCGAACTGGTGCGGCGCGGGCTCGCGCGGTCCCGCGAGCAGGCCAGCACGCTGATCGGCGAAGGCAGGGTCACCGTCCGCGGCATGGTGGCGACCAAAGCGGCGACGGGCGTCGAGGCGGACGCACCGATCGTGGTCCGTAGCGACGACGACCCCGGCTGGGCGTCGCGGGGCGCGCACAAGCTGCTCGGCGCACTGGAGGCGTTCACCCCCGATGGGCTGACCGTCGCGGGTGCCCGTTGCCTCGACGCGGGCGCGTCCACCGGCGGATTCACCGACGTGCTGTTGCGGGAAGGTGCCCGTGAGGTCGTGGCGGCCGACGTCGGCCGCGGACTGCTCGACTGGCGCCTCCGCACCGACGAACGCGTCGTGGTACTGGACAAGACCAACGTCCGCAGTCTGAGCCCCGACGACATCGGCGGTCCGGTGGACCTGGTGGTGGCGGACCTGTCGTTCATCTCGCTGACGCTCGTGCTCGGCGCGTTCGCCGCGTGCGCGGCCGACGGCGCCGACCTGCTGCCGATGGTCAAACCGCAGTTCGAGGTCGGAAAGCACCGGTTGGGCAGCGGTGGTGTCGTTCGTGATCCGGAACTCCGCGGCGAGGCGGTGCTGACCGTGCTGGCGGCGGCGGCCGAACACGGCCTGCACCCGCGCGGCGTCACAGCCAGCCCGTTGCCGGGACCCTCCGGCAACGTCGAATTCTTCGCCTGGCTGCGCAAGGGCGGTGCGGACACCGGCGCCGAACGGCCCGACCCGGAACAGCTGGTGCGCACCGCGGTCGAGAAGGGACCGCAGTGACGGTGACGACGGTGAGGGGGCCGCAATGAGTTTCGGGCCTCGTGAAGTGCTGCTCGTGGTGCATCCGGACCGGGAGTCGACCCAGGACGCCGCGCGCGCGGTCGCCGCGCGGCTGGCAGGCGCCGGGATCGGCCTGCGCGTCGTCGACGACGAGGTGCGCCAGCTCGTCGGCCGCGCAGGGGACACGCCGTGCGTGGTGGTCGACCCCGAGCATCGCCCGGCGGACGGGGCCGAACTGGTGCTCGTGCTCGGCGGTGACGGAACCCTGCTGCGGGCGGCCGAACTGGCCCGGCCCGCCGGGGTGCCGGTGCTGGGCGTGAACCTGGGCCGCGTCGGGTTCCTCACCGAGGCCGACTCGCACGCACTGGCCGATACGGTCGAACGCGTCGTGCGGGGTGCCTACCGCATCGAGGAGCGCATGACCATCGACGTCACGGTGACGCGGGGCGACGAGGTCGTGGCCGCGACCTGGGCCCTCAACGAGGCCAGCGTGGAGAAATCCAGCCGCGAACGCATCCTCGACGCGCTGATCGAGGTCGACGGGCGGCCGGTGTCGGCGTTCGGCTGCGACGGGGTGCTGTGCTCGACGCCGACCGGATCGACCGCCTACGCCTTTTCGGCGGGCGGGCCGGTGGTGTGGCCCGACGTCGAGGCGCTGCTCGTGGTGCCCAGCAACGCCCACGCCATGTTCTCGCGCCCCCTCGTGGTCTCGCGCGAGTCGATCATCACGGTGAGTGTCGACCCCGACGGGTTCCCCGCGGTGCTGACCTGCGACGGGCTGCGTCACATCGAACTCGACGCAGGCATGCAGGTGCGGGTCGTGGCCGGCACGGTTCCCGTCCGGCTGGCGCACCTGTGGGACGGGCCGTTCACCGACCGCCTCGTGCACAAGTTCTCGCTGCCGGTGAAGAGCTGGCGCGAACGCCACGACCGCGGCGACCCGAGCTGACGACCGAACCGGCGTGGCTGCGCGGCGGATGCCGGGCACCACCGGCGACCGATTCAGCCGCTCTCGTCCCGGTGCCAGGCTCGCACCCCGAGCGTGCCGGTCGACCCGAGGTCGATGTGCAGCCCGTCCCGGTCCGCTGCCGACTGCTCCACCGGCTGCCAGGGCCGCCCCGCGGTGGGAGCGATCTCCAGGTACTCGCCGACGCCGGGTGCGCCGGTCGCGGTGTTGGTGTTGCGCCACATCAAGCCGGTCCGCGCGGTCCCGCCCGGTTGCAGTGTGAGCTCCCGCGGCGGGTCGTCGAACCCCTCCACCGTGGCGATACCCGCGGACCCCTCGCGGACGCGCACGTCCATCCGCGTCCGGTTCTCGTCGAGCACCCGTAGCCGGGGATATCCGCTCAGGTGCTGCGGCCGTTCGCTGCAGTTCGTGAACTCCAGATGCAGTATCCGCAGCCCCATGGCGGCCTCGCTGCCGACGGCTGCGATCCGCGCATCGCTCGCAGGACACGATTCGCCGGGTGCCGAGGGTGCCGAGGGTGCCGACGTCGGGGTTCCCACGGCTTCCGGCGCCGAGGTGGGCGTGCAGGCTCCCAGGAGCAGCATCGCCAGGAGTCCGGCCGATGCGGGTACGCGATGTCTCACCGGTGCATCCTCCCGGTTGTCGGTGACTGCCGATACGGTGGTGCCCGTGCTGGCCGAGATGCGAATCCAGGGCCTCGGAGTGATCGAGGACGCCCTGCTCGAACTGCACCCGGGTCTCACCGTCGTCACCGGTGAGACCGGGGCGGGCAAGACCATGGTCGTCACCGGACTGCACCTGTTGTCGGGTGGCCGGTCGGAGGCGTCGAAAGTGCGCGCGGGAGCGGCCAAGGCGGCCGTCGAAGGGCGTTTCGAGGGAATCGGTGCGTCCGGTGACCGTGCGCCCACGATCGTGACCGACGCGGGCGCGGACATCGACGAGGACGGCAGCGTCATCGCGCTCCGCTCGGTCGGTGCCGACGGCCGCTCGCGGGCGCACCTCGGCGGCCGGTCCGTACCGGTCGGGGTTCTCGGTGACCTGGCCGAGCAGCTGATCGCCGTCCACGGGCAGAACGACCAGCTGAAACTCCTGCGCGCGGCGCAGCAGCGTGCCGTGCTCGACCGGTTCGCCGGCGACCCCGTCGCGGCGTCGCTCGCCGAGTACCGGCGGGTCCGGCGGGAATGGCTCGAGGTGATCACCGAGCTCGAAGAACGGTCGTCGCGGTCCCGTGAACTGGCGCAACAGGCGGACATGCTGCGGCACGGCCTCGCCGAGATCGAATCGGCCGCCCCGGAGCCCGGCGAGGACACCGAACTGACCGAGCAGGTGAAACGGCTGTCCGCGGTCGACGAACTGCGGGAGACGGCCTCGGCGGCGTCGGCCGCCGTCTCGGGGGCGGCCGACGGCGACCCGGACGCCCCCGGCGCGCTCGGGCTGCTCGCCGAGGCCCGCCGCAGGCTGTCGGCGGCCGACGACACGGTGCTGCGCGAATTGGAACCCCGCGTGGCCGAGGCCGCAACGCTGCTGTCCGACGTCGGTGCCGAACTCACCGGCTACCTCGACGGTCTCGAAGCCGATCCCGAGCGACTGGAACGGATCCTCGCCCGGCAGGCGGACCTGAAGAAACTGACCCGCAAGTACGCCGCGGACGTCGACGGCGTGCTCGCGTGGGCGGAGGACGCGCGGGAACGACTCGCCGGGCTGGACACCTCCGACGAAGCCCTGAGCGCACTTGCGGCCCGCCGGGACGACTTGGCTGCCGAACTGGCGGCCCACGCGGAGGCGGTGAGCACCGCCCGGCGCAGCGCTGCGGCGGAGCTGGCGGCGGGGATCACCGCCGAGCTGGCCGGCCTGGCCATGGGGCAGGCCGAGGTCGAACTGGCCGTCGGCACCAAGGCGGCCGACGACGCCGATCCGCACGCGCTGACCGTGGCGGGGGAGCGGGTGCACGCGGGCCCAGAGGGTGTCGACGAGGTCGAGCTGGTGCTGAAGGCCCATTCCGGGGCGCAGCCGATGCCGGTGCACAAGGCGGCCTCCGGCGGTGAGCTATCGCGCGTGATGCTGGCGATCGAGGTCGTGCTGGCGCACGCAGACCCCGTGCAGACGCTCGTGTTCGACGAGGTGGACGCCGGCGTCGGGGGCCGCGCGGCCGTCGAGATCGGCAAACGGCTCGCGACGCTGGCACGGACCCACCAGGTGCTGGTGGTGACCCACCTGCCGCAGGTGGCGGCGTTCGCCGACCGGCATCTCGTGGTGGACAAGGGAACGGCCGACGGCATCACGCGCAGTGGTGTGACCGTGCTCGACCCGGAACACCGGGTCGACGAGCTCGCGCGCATGCTGGCCGGTCTCGACGACAGTGAGGCGGGCCGCGCCCACGCGGAGGAACTGATCGCCACCGCGGACACGTACAAATCGGAACCGGCCCCCGGGAAGGGCGGCGCTGCGAAGGGCGGCGCTGCGAAGGGCGGCGCTGCGAAGGGCGGCGCTGCGAAGGGCGGCGCTGCGAAGGGTGCCGCGGCGAAGGGTGCTGCGAAGGGCGGTGGCTCGGACGCCACGGCTTCGCGGCGGACGGGCTCGACGGCCACGCCGCGGCAGGAGAAGGCACCGCGGGATGAGAGGACACCGCGGGATGAGAAGGCACAGCGGAGCGAGAAGGCACAGCGGAGCGAGAAGACTCGGGGCGAGAAGAAGACGTCCGGAAAGTCGGGTTCCGGGAAGGGATCGGCCGGTCGCGACCGGACGTGACCCGTCCGAAGTGGATCTTTCGCCGACGGCGGCGGTGGTGCCGGGAGCGGGCGGCGGCGATGCGCCCGCTCCCGGTGTGACCGGTTCCCGGCGGCGCGCAGGTGGTGTGATCCACGGCGCGGATGAAGGTGATCGTCGGCCGTTCCCGGCGCGTCGCCGCGGTTTTCGGCGAGTTCGTTTGCCAGTATCGAGCCATGAAACTCTCCGGCTTGCTCACCCGGGCCAAGGAAACGCTGCCCGGCATCAGCGGAGTGGCACGCGTCGACCGGCGCACCCGGGAGTTGTTGCGGCGGGTGGGCTCCGGGGACATCGTCGTGATGGACGAGGTCGACATCGACCGTGCCACGGCGGACGTGCTCACCGCGGCCGAGGTCGCGGCGGTCGTGAACGCCGCGCCGTCCATTTCGGGGCGCTTTCCCAACCTCGGCCCCGAGATCCTCGTCGAGGCGGGCATCCCACTGATCGACAACGTGGGATCCGACGTGGTGCAGCGCATCAAGGACGGCAGCAAGGTCCGCCTGTACGAAGGCACCCTGTACGCCGGGGACGAGGAGATCGCCTCCGGAACGGTGCAGACGGCCGAGAGCGTCGCCGACGCCATGATCGAGGCCAAGGCCGGGATGTCCACCCAGTTGGAGGCGTTCTCGGCCAACACGATCGAGTTCCTCCGCCGTGAGCGGGCGCTCATCCTCGACGGCGTGGGCGTGCCCGAGCTGCGCCTGCCGTTGACCGGCCGGCACGTGCTGGTCGTCGCGCCGGGCAACGAACACGCCGACGACCTCAAGGCGCTGAAGAAGTACATCAACGAGCATCGGCCCGCGCTGATCGGCGTGGACGCGGCGGCCGACACACTCCGCGAGCTCGGGTACACCCCGGACGTCGTGGTCGGCGATCCCAGCGGTATCGGCGCGCAGACGCTCAAGGAATGCCACGAGGTCGTCGTGCCGGCCCAGCCGGACGGCTACGCGCCGGGCGTCGAACGCATCCAGGACCTCGGGATCGGTGCCGTGACGTTCCCGGCATCGGGCAACTCGGAGGACCTCGCCCTGCTGCTGGCCGACACCCACGACGCGGGCCTCGTCGTCACGGTCGGGTTCCAGGCGACGCTGCGGGAGTTCCTCGACCACGGCCGGTCCGGGTCGAACCCGTCCACGTTCCTGACCCGGCTCAAGCTCGGCACGAAACTCGTCGACGGGAAAGCGGTCGCCACGCTGCACCGCAACCGCGTGTCGATGAGCGCCGTCGTGCTGCTGGTGCTGGCCGCACTGGCGGTCGTCGCGGCCGCGCTGCTCGTCTCCGACGTCGGCAGCGTGTACGCGGACTGGTTGCGCGACACCTGGAATTCGTTCGCGTCCTGGGTCAGGGGGCTGCTGTCGTGATCTCGCTGCGGTACCACATCGTCTCGATCGCGGCGGCGTTCCTCGCACTGGCGATCGGCGTCGTGCTCGGCTCGACCGCCCTGAACGGGCCACTGCTGTCCGGACTGTCGGACGAGCGCGGGGAACTGGCCGCCGAGGTGAGCGACCTCGAATCGCAACGGAACGCGTTGGAGGCACAGCTCGCCGACGCGGACGAGTTCGCAGGGTCGGTCGGCGGCAGTGTGGTCGACGGGCTGCTCGACAAGCGGTCGGTCGTGTTCATCACGACGCCGGACGCGAGTTCGGCCGACCGGGACGCGCTGACCGAACGGGTCGAGCAGGCGGGCGCCGACGTCACCGGTGAGGTCCAGCTGACGGAGGCGTTCACCGATCCCGGCCAGTCCGACCAGCTGCGGGAGATCGCCACGCGGCTGCAGCCGTCGGGAGCGCAGTTCCCGACGGCCGGGGACCCGGGCACGCTCGCCGGGGCGCTCGCCGGTTCGGTGCTGCTGCTCGACGGCGAGAACGCGAAACCCCAGGCGTCCGGTGACGAACGGCAGGCCGCGCTGTCCGGACTGACCGAGAGCGGGTTCGTCAACCCGAGCAAGGACTCGGTCAAACCGGCGCAGTTGGCGATCGTGCTGACCGGTGGTGAGGCCACGGGTGACGGGGCCGGCAACAAGGCCGCGACGGTGGCACGGTTCGCAGCCCAGCTCGACCGGTCCGGTGCGGGCACCGTGCTGGCCGGCAGGCAGGGCTCGTCGGGCGGCGCCGGTGCGGTCGGCGTGGCCAGGGCGGACACGGCGACCACGTCCGTGTTGTCCACAGTGGATAACGTTGGTGCGCACTCCGGCCGGATCGCCACCGTGCTGGCCCTGCGCGAACAGCTCGAAGGCGACGCGGGCCGCTACGGCACGGCGGGCAACGCCGAGGCGCCCGCACCGGGAGTGGACAAGGAGAGCCGCTGACGCGCCGGGACACGTACGGCACGCGGGCGAGCCGGCGGCGCACGCGTCCCCGTGAGTCGCGTCCTGCCGGGTCGCTGTGGCGTGCCGGTCAGCAGTCCGAGCGTCAGGCGGGCCAGGTTTCAGACGGGCCGGGTGTCCGACGGCGCTGAGTTCAGACGGCGCTGAGTTCAGACGGCGCCGAGTTCAGACGGCGCCGAGCATGGCGTGCCACGCGTCGACGAAGCCGGGGAACGTCTTGCCGACCGTGGCGGGGTTCTCCACCTCGACGCCGGACACCCGCAGGCCCAGCACCGCACCCGCCATGACGAGCCGGTGGTCGTCGTAGGTGTGGAACGTGCCCGCGTGCAGCGGCGCCGGGCCGATGACGAGCCCGTCGGCAGTCTCGCTGACCGCGCCGCCGAGCGCGGTCAGTTCGGTCGCGAGCGCGGCCAGCCGGTCCGTTTCGTGCCCGCGCAGGTGTGCCACGCCGGAGATACGCGAGGGACCGTCGGCGAAGCACAGCATCGCCGCGACCACCGGGGTCAGCTCGCCGACCTCGTGCAGGTCGAGCTCCCGGCCGGCCAGCCGGCCGTCGCCGCTCACGCGGAGCACGTCGGAACCGTCGGCGCCGCGCTCGAACACGGCCTCACCGCCGAGCTCGGCGACGAGGCTGCGCAGCCAGTCCCCCGGCTGGGTGGTTTCGCGTGGCCAGCCCACGATCCGGACCGTGCCGCCTGTCACCAGCGGCGCCGCGACGAACGGCGCCGCCGTCGACAGGTCCGGTTCGACGGCGTAGTCGGCCAGCGTCAGCGTGGCGGGCGGCACGTGCACCTCGCGGCCGCGGCGCTCCGGTGCCGCGCCGAACCGGCGGAGCATGTCGAGGGTCATGGCGATGTGCGGCTCGCTGGGCACCTCGCCGAGCAGCCGCACCGTCACGCCGTGGTCGAAGGCCGGTGCGGCCAGCAGCAGGGCCGACAGGAACTGGCTGGACGCCGACGAGTCCAGGTCGACCTCGCCGCCGCGCAGTCCGCCGTGGCCGTGGACGGTGAACGGGGGAGCGCCTGGCTCGCCGGGGCCGTCCTCGATGTCGGCCCCGAGCGTGCGCAGTGCGTCCAGCAGCGGTGACAGCGGCCTGCGGCGGATCGCGGCGTCCCCGTCGAAGTGGACGGTCCGCTCGCCCAGTGCCGCCAGCGCGGGCGTGAACCGCGCCACGGTGCCCGCGTTGCCCAGTACCACGTGGGTCTCGCCGTCGCCCTGCGTGAGCGGGCTGATACGCAGTCCGTCGGCCGTGTGCTCGGCCGTCGCCCCGAGTTCGCGCAGCGCGGCGAGCATCAGGCGGGCGTCGCGCGAATCGAGCGGTTCGCGCACCAGCGTGGTTCCCGCCGACAGTGCCGCGAGAACGCAGGCGCGGTTGGTGATGGATTTCGACCCGGGCACGCGCACCGTGGCACGGAGGGTGGCGTCACCTGCCGTGGCCGGTGTGGTCGCCGCCGTCGGGGCGGTCCAGGAAGTGGCGGTGGGCACGGGGTCGTCGGTGGACACGGAGTCACTGTCGCATGCGCGGCGCGCCACGGCGCGCGTGAGGCGCCTGCGCACGAATCCGGAAGCGTGAGTTAAGGTGGAAGCCCGTGGGACTTCAGCCGCGGACAACCAAGTACGTCTTCGTCACCGGAGGCGTCGCCTCCTCGCTCGGCAAGGGGCTTACCGCCTCCAGCCTGGGCCAGCTTCTCACCGCTCGTGGGCTCCGCGTCACGATGCAGAAGCTGGATCCGTATCTCAACGTCGACCCGGGCACCATGAACCCGTTCCAGCACGGTGAGGTGTTCGTCACCGACGACGGCGCCGAGACCGATCTGGACATCGGGCACTACGAACGCTTCCTCGACCGTGACCTCTCCGGTTCGGCCAACGTGACCACCGGCCAGGTGTACTCGTCCGTGATCGCCAAGGAGCGCCGCGGCGAGTACCTGGGCGACACGGTGCAGGTCATCCCGCACATCACGGACGAGATCAAGGCGCGCATCATGGCCGTCGCCGACGGTGACGGCAGCGGTAAGCGGCCCGACGTCGTGATCACCGAGGTCGGCGGCACGGTGGGTGACATCGAGTCGCTGCCGTTCCTCGAGGCGTGCCGCCAGGTCCGGCACGACGTCGGCCGGGACAACTGCTTCTTCCTGCACGTCTCGCTCGTGCCGTATCTGGCGCCGTCCGGTGAGCTCAAGACGAAGCCGACCCAGCACTCGGTGGCGGCGCTGCGCAACATCGGTATCCAGCCGGACGCGCTGGTGTGCCGCGCCGACCGCGAACTGTCCGACGAGGTCAAGAACAAGATCGGCCTGATGTCCGATGTGGACAGCGAGGCCGTGGTCGCCTGCCCGGACGCGCCGTCCATCTACGACATCCCGAAGGTGCTCCACGCCGAGGCGCTCGACGCCTACGTGGTGCGCAGGCTCGGCTTGCCGTTCCGCGACGTCGACTGGACGGTGTGGGGCGACCTGCTCGAACGCGTGCACAACCCGAGCGAGACGGTGCGGATCGCGCTGGTCGGCAAGTACATCGACCTGCCGGACGCCTACCTGTCGGTGACCGAGGCGCTGCGTGCGGGCGGGTTCGCCCACCACGCCAAGGTGAAGATCGTCTGGGTTGCCTCGGACGACCTGCTCACCGAGTCCGGGGCCGCCGCCGCTCTGTCCGATGTGGACGGAGTGCTGATTCCCGGTGGGTTCGGCATCCGCGGCATCGAGGGCAAGATCGGTGCGATCAAGTTCGCCCGCGAACGCAAGATCCCGGTGCTGGGGCTGTGCCTGGGGCTGCAGTGCATGGTCGTCGAGGCCGCCCGCAACCTCGCCGGTATCGACGGCGCGGACTCGGCCGAGTTCGACCCCGCGACCCGTCATCCGGTGATCTCCACGATGGCCGACCAGAAGGAGGTCGTCGCGGGGGAGAAGGACATGGGCGGCACCATGCGGCTCGGTGCCTACCCGGCGAAACTGCAGGCGGGTTCGCAGGTCGCGGCCGCCTACGGCGACACGGAGATCTCCGAACGGCACCGCCACCGCTACGAGGTCAACAACGCCTACCGTGCCCGGTTGTCGGAAGCGGGCCTGGTGTTCTCCGGCACCTCGCCCGACGATCGGCTCGTCGAGTTCGTGGAACTGCCCGCCGCGGAGCATCCGTTCTTCGTCGCCACGCAGGCACACCCCGAACTGAAGAGCAGGCCGACGCGCCCGCACCCGCTGTTCAGCGCGTTCGTCCGTGCGGCCGTCGATTACCACACCGCGGAACGGCTCCCGGTCGAGCTGCCGGAATCGGCGGGAACGCGGTGACGGAGCCGGGAACGCACGCGTTCGACGTGGTGTCCACGCAGGACATCCACATCGGACGCGTGGTGGGGCTGCGTATCGACGAGGTGTCGATGCCGGGCGGCGGCACGGCGCGGCGCGAGGTGGTCGAGCACCTCGGCGCGGTGGCCGTGTGCGCGGTCGACGACGACGGTGGCGTGACGCTCATCCACCAGTACCGCCATCCGGTGCGGGACCGGCTGTGGGAACTGCCCGCGGGCCTGCTCGACGTCGACGGCGAGGATCCCGTGGACACCGCGGCCCGCGAGCTGGTCGAGGAAGCGGGACTGACGGCGGCGCGGTGGGACACGCTCGTCGAGGTCGCCGCCTCGCCCGGCTTCACCGACGAGGTCGTGCGCGTCTATCTGGCACGCGAGCTGACGCCGGTGCAGCGGCAGGCCCACGGGGACGAGGAGGCCGACCTGACGATCACGACCGTCCCGCTGGCGGAGGCGGTCGGCATGGCGCTGGCCGGTGAGATCGTCAACGGTGCGAGTGTCGCGGGTGTGCTCGCGGCGCACGCCGTGCTGACCGGGCAACGCTCCCCGCGCGGGCCGCACGCCCCGTGGCGGCACCGGCCGATGACGTTCGCCGAACGGCTCCGCGACCGCTGACGCCCCGACTCGGCAGCGACGGCAGCGACGAGGTCAGTCGCGGAGTCGGCGGCCGTTGCCGTCGACTCCGCCGCGAGCCAGCAGCACGATCCCGTCGATGAACGGCCAGATCGAGCCCACGCCGAGCGTCAGCAGCGTCACCAGCAACTGGGCGAGCGCCAGGCCGGTGTGTCCCGTGTAGAACCTGCCGATGCCGAACGGAAGCAGGATCTGCAGTAGTCCGGCGAGGATCTTCGACTTGTCGGACGGCGGCAGCACATCGGCGGTGCGGCCGGCTGTGGGCGCCGTTCCGGGGCGGTGCACTGTCGGGGGAAGCGACTCGGGCGAAGGCCGGAGGAACGTCGGGTGCGGCGCGGGAAGGTCGTCGAACAGTCTGCTCAGGTCGGCACGCGTCCGGGCCGCGGCGGCCGAGCCCACGCGCTCCTCGTACTCGGCCATCGACAGCCGGCCGGAGCTGAAGTGCTCGGCGAGCACGCGGGAGGCTTCCTCCCGTTCCGCGTATCCGACGCGGAGCTCGTTCGGGTCCTGCGTCATGAGTTCGACGGTACCGTTTCGACGCCGGTTCGGACGGTCTTCGCAGGCGGGCGCCGTTCGCCCACGCGAACGAAAGGGAACAGGCCGGGGCGAATGTGCCTGCCGACGCGGCGGATCCGTCTACAGTGTCCGCGTGACACGCGCGCGAGGGTCCGTCGAGCAGGTCGTGGCGACCTATCTCGACCACCTCGCGGTCGAACGCGGCACGTCGAAGAACACCCTCGACGGATATGCCCGTGATCTGCGTCGTTACGTGGCGTTCCTGGAACGCCACGGCATCACCGAGCCGGCGGCCGTGGAGCCCGCGCACGTCGCCGAGTTCGGTGCGGTGCTGCGGGAGGGTGACGACGAGCATCGGCCGCTGGCGGCGTCGTCGGCGGCACGGGCCCTGGTCGCGGTGCGCGGGCTGCACAAGTTCGCCAGTGCGGACGGCATCACCGCCCACGACCCCGCCCGCGACGTGCATCCACCGGCGCCCGCACGGCGGTTGCCGAAGGCACTGCCGGTCGACGACGTGCTGCGCCTGCTCGCCACTCCCTCACCCGAAGGGGAGCGCCCGCTGCGGGACCGTGCGCTGCTGGAACTGCTGTACTCGACCGGCGCGCGCATCTCGGAGGCGGTCGGACTCGACGTCGACGACATCGATACGGGCGAGCGCACCGTACTGCTCGACGGCAAGGGCGGCAGGCAGCGGCTCGTGCCGATCGGCAGGCCTGCGCTGGAAGCACTCGACGCCTACCTCGTCCGTGCGCGTCCGGTGCTGGCCAGGTCGGGCCGTGGCACGGCCGCGGTGTTCCTCAACGCGCGCGGCGGCAGACTGTCGCGGCAGAGCGCGTGGCACGTGCTCAAGACCGCCGCGGAGCGGGCCGGCATCAGTGCGACCGTGTCGCCGCACACGCTGCGGCACTCGTTCGCCACCCATCTCATCGAAGGCGGCGCCGACGTGCGGGTGGTGCAGGAGCTGCTCGGGCACGCCTCCGTGTCCACCACACAGGTCTACACCCTCGTCACCGTCACCACGCTGCGCGAGGTGTACGCGACGGCCCATCCCCGCGCGCTCCACTGACGGTCCCGCCGCCGGTCGTACCGCGCCACCGTCGTACTGCACCGTCGCGCCACCGGCGGTCCCGGCGGCCTCGCCGATCGCGGCGTGTCCGGCCGCTACCGAGCGGCCGGTCGGTGACAATCGGCTCGCCGCGCGGCGAGCCTCTTTGCCGCTATGTCTACACCGCGAATAGGCTGACGGCGTTCTTGCCCCAAGGAGGAGCTTCCGCCCTATGTCGACCTCCCAGCAGCCGCGTTCCGAGTCCGGCGACACGACCGCCGGGGGCAGCGGTACGACCGCAGGCGCCACGTCCGAGCCCGCGGCAGGCCCCGGCTACTCCGGTGCGGCCGCGGCCGAAACGGCACCCGCCGCGGCCGGCGAGGACCAGACCGGCGGCAGGCAGACCGAGCAGACCGAGGAGGTCAAGCTCGGCCCGACCGGCAGGCCGCTGCGGGAGATCCCCGAACCCCCGGAGCTGCACCGTCACGGCCCGGCCACCGTGCTGGCCATGTGCAACCAGAAGGGTGGCGTGGGCAAGACCACGTCGACGATCAACCTCGGTGCCGCGCTCGCCGAGTACGGCAGGCGGGTGCTGCTCGTCGACTTCGACCCGCAGGGTGCCCTGTCGGTCGGCCTCGGCGTGCAGCCGCACGAACTCGAGCAGAGTGTCTACAACGTGATCATGGAGCGGTCGCTGCCGGTCGACAGCGTCATCCGCAACACGAAGCTCGACGGCATCGACCTGCTGCCGAGCAACATCGACCTGTCGGCGGCCGAGGTGCAGCTGGTCGCCGAGGTCGGGCGTGAGCACACGCTACTGAGGGTGCTGCATCCGGTGATGAAGCAGTACGACTATGTTCTTGTCGACTGCCAGCCGTCGCTGGGACTGCTCACCGTCAATGCGCTCACCGCGTCCGACGGCGTGATCATCCCGCTGGAGTGCGAGTTCTTCAGTCTGCGGGGCGTGGCGTTGCTGATCGACACCATCGATAAGGTGCGCGAGCGGCTCAACCCCAAACTGGACATCACCGGCATTCTCGCCACGATGTTCGACCCGAGGACGTTGCATTCGAAGGAGGTCATGGCGCGCGTGGTGGAGGCATTCGGCGACACCGTGTTCGACACGGTGATCAACCGCACCGTGCGGTTCCCGGAGACCACTGTGGCCGGCGAACCGATCACCAAGTGGGCTCCTCGCTCGGCGGGCGCGGCGGCGTACCGGCAGCTGGCACGTGAGGTGATCGGCCGGTGAGCAGGCGAGCATCCCTGCCCGGTGCGTCCGAACTGTTCCGCCGTACCAGCAACCCCGTGTTCGGCGACGGTGCCGTGACGCCCGCGGGCCCGCCCGCGCCCGCGTCGGCCCCGGAAGCCGAGTCGGTCGAGGAGACGGCGGCCGACACCTCGGCGCGGCCAGCCGGTGAGCAGGCTGCGGAGCCGGGCGCGGACACGGCCGGGAAGCAGGCCCCCGAGAAGCCGGCCGCCCCGGAGAGGTCGGCGAGGTCCGCGTCGACGACGTCGGACTCGGGCGGTCTGGCGAAGGCAGCCGCGGCGCGCCGCGGCTCGGGCAGGCAGAAGCACGACGCGAAGATCACCGTCTACCTGTCCGGTGACGAGCTGGTCGCGATGGAGCAGGCCCGGTTGGCGCTGCGTGCCTCGCACGATCTGGCGGTCGACCGCGGGCGGATCGTGCGCGAGGCGGTCGCCGTGCTGCTGGCGGACTTCGAGGCACAGGGCGAGGACTCGGTGCTGGTCACGCGGCTGCGCGGGGGCGACCTCGACGACCGCGGCGACCTCGACGAACAGGAAGCCCCGAACTGATGAACCACGGGGCACAGCCCCAGCCGGACGCCGACGACACACCGGACGCCCCGCACATTCCCACAGCCACCCCTGCAGCCGGTGACCGGACGGATCGCGGCGCGGTACCCGAGGCGCCTGCCGGTGGGAGCGGCGACGGCACCGGACACGGCACCGACAGCGGGAACGCCACCAGCGGGACCGCGCCGGCCGCAGGTGACGCCGACACCGGCGCCGCGGATGCGGGTGGCGGGGATTCCGCCGACGGCACACCGCGGTTCCAGGTGCGACTGGCGAACTTCGAAGGACCGTTCGACCTGCTGCTGCAGCTGATCTCGCAGCACCAGCTCGACGTCACCGAGGTCGCCCTGCACCAGGTCACCGACGACTTCATCGCCCACACCCGGTCGCTCGGCCAGGAATGGGACCTGGACGAGACCACCGAGTTCCTCGTCGTCGCGGCAACGCTGCTCGACCTGAAGGCCGCGCGGCTGCTGCCGTCGGCCGAGGTCGAGGACGAGGACGACCTCGCGTTGCTGGAGGCGCGTGACCTGCTGTTCGCGCGCGTGCTGCAGTACCGGGCGTACAAGCAGGTGGCGGCGCTGTTCGGCGAGCTCGAGGCCGGTGCGCTCCGGCGGTACCCACGGTCGGTGAGCATGGAGGAGCGGTATCTCGGCCTGCTGCCCGAGGTGATGCTCGGCGTCACTCCGGACAAGTTCGCCGACATCGCGCTCGGGGTGTTCCGGCCCAAACCCACGCCCGAGGTGTCGCTCGACCATCTGCACATGGGCAAGGTCTCGGTGCGCGAACATGCGGCCCTGCTGCGGATCCGCCTCGCGGAGCAGGGGAACGGCACGTTCCGTGGCCTCGTCGCCGACTGCGAACACACTCTCGAGGTGGTGGCGCGGTTCCTGGCGCTGCTCGAGCTCTACCGGGAGAAATCCGTGAATCTCGAGCAGGAGGAGGCACTGGGCGAGCTGCACGTGCGCTGGACGGGCGGCTCGGTCGAGGAGGCCACGGCGCGGGCCGAAGTCGACCGGGCTGCCGACAGGGACGACGAGGAGTACGGGTGAACGAGCCACACGACACCGATGCGCGGCCCGGCGCCGAAGCCGCCGCCACCGACAGCACGGCCGCCGACACCACGGCCACCGCCACCGACAGCACGGCCGCCACGGACGATCCTGCGGCCCCGGAGGGCGTGGGCGACACCGGGTGGACGGAGGCTCACGACGAGTCCTTCGGCGACGAGACCGTCGACACCGACCGCTCCGCCGAGGTCGCCGCTGAGATCGCCGCTGACGGCGAAACCGACGGCGGGGGCCCCGCCGACAGCGACGGCGCCCTCGACCGTGGCAGCGACGCCGCAGGCGACGAGGACCTCGGTCCCGGCGGCACTGTCACAGGCGGGGACGCCACCGCCTCCGACCCCGCCGATCCCGATCTCACCGACTCCGATCTCACCGACCCGGACCTCGCTGACGGCGATGCGGAGGGCGGGGACACGAGCCTGACGACGGTGGCACAGGACCGGACGCTGCCCGACGTGTCCGACTACGACACGCTGGTGTCGGCGCTCGAGTCGATGCTGCTCGTCGTCGACGCGCCGGTCACGGAGGAGACCCTGGCCGGTGCGCTGGAACAGCCGGTCGACCGGGTCACCGAGACGTTGCGCACGATGGCCGAGGACTACACCGACCGCGGCAGCGGGTTCGACCTGCGCCGGTCGGCGGAAGGCTGGCGGTTCTACACGCGCGACACGTATGCCCCGTTCGTGGAGAAACTGCTGCTCGACGGCCAGCGGTCGAAGCTCACGCGGGCAGCGCTCGAAACGCTCGCGGTTATCGCGTACCGGCAGCCGGTGACGCGGTCGAGGGTCGCGGCGGTACGCGGTGTGAACGTCGACGGCGTGATCCGTACTCTCGTACAGCGCGGTCTGATCGAGGAGAGCGGCGCCGACGGTGAGTCCGGCGGCACGCTGTACGTGACGACCGAGTTGTTCCTGGAGCGGTTGGGCCTGGAGTCGTTGAACGACCTGCCGCCCATCGCACCCTTGCTACCCGAGGTGGATTCGATCGATGACATCTAGCAACCCCGAAGGGGTTCGCCTGCAGAAAGTGCTCGCCCAGGCGGGCGTCGCGTCGCGGCGCGCGTCCGAGGAGCTGATCGCGCAGGGCCGGGTGAGCGTGGACGGCGAAACCGTGCGGGAACTCGGCAGGCGCGTGGACCCGGACACCGCCGTGATCCACGTCGACGGCGAACGCCTGATCGTGGACGACACGCTGGTGTATCTCGCGCTGAACAAGCCCAAGGGCGTCCACAGCACGATGTCGGACGACGAGGGCAGGCTGTGCGTGGGCGACTACGTGCGGAACCGCAGGGAACGCCTGTTCCACGTCGGCAGGCTGGACGTCGAGACCGAGGGCCTGCTGCTGCTGACCAACGACGGCGATCTGGCGAACAAGCTGATGCACCCGTCGTTCCACGTGCCGAAGACGTACCTGGCCGAGGTCGACGGTGCGGTTCCGCGGGGTCTCGGCAAACGGCTGCGCAGCGGGATCGAGCTCGACGACGGGCCGGTGCGGGTGGACGAGTTCCGGGTCAAGGACATACAGGCCGGGCGGACGCTGGTGGAACTCGTGCTGCACGAGGGGCGCAAACACGTCGTGCGCCGGTTGCTGCGCGAGGTGGGCCACCCGGTGCGCAAACTGGTCCGCACCGCGGTCGGCGGCGTCCAGCTGGGGCAGACCAAACCCGGCGCCATCCGCAAGCTGAACCGCAAGGAGATCGGCTCGCTGTACAAGGCCGTCGGTTCGTAAACCCGATTGCGCTGCGCCCGTCGCGGCGCAACCGGCTCGGACGCGGCCCCGCACGTCGACCACGTGCGGGGCCGCGTCGCCGTGCCGGCGGTCGTTCAGGCGACGGTGGCCTCGACGGTCACCGGAATGTTGCCGCGCGTGGCGTTGGAGTAGGGGCACAGCGCGTGGGCGGCCTCGGTCAACTCATCGGCGGTGGCCTGATCGACGCCCGACAGTTCGACGTGCAGGTCCGTGGCGAGACCGAACCCGCCGCCGTCCTGGGACCGCAGCTGCACCTCGGCGATCACCGCCGAGTCGCTGATCGTCGTCTTGCGTTCGGCAGCCACCGCCTTCAACGCGGAATGGAAGCAGGCCGCCCAGCCGGCCGCGAACAGTTGTTCCGGGTTCGTGCCGTCGCCCGCACCGCCCATCTCCGTGGGGACCGCGAGCGTGACATCGAGTGCCTCGTCGTTCGTGGCGGCCCTGCCGCCACGCCTGCCGTCTCCCGTGGATGTGGCGATCGCGGTGTACACGGCGTCTGACATGGGGTTCTCCTCCTCGCCTTGGCCCGATATAGAGCTTCGACCTGATGTAGACTAACTAGTACGTCTACGACGGTACATCGAACGGGACCGCTGGTCACGCGCTGCGCGCGGCCGGCGGGAGGACCGTATGACGGGAGGAATACCGATGGCGCCGCGAACGAGCGAGCGACGGGCCGCGGGAGCGGCGCCGGGGCGAGCGCAGCTGCCGGTGCGGGATCGGATCCTGGACGTGGCGGACGAGTTGTTCTACGCCGAGGGCATCCGCGCCGTCAGCGCCGACCGGATCATCGCCGCCGCGAGCGTGAGCAAGGTGACGTTCTACCGGCACTTCCCGACGAAGGACGACCTGGTCGTCGCCTACCTCGAACTGCGCGCGTCCGTCGAGCGCGAAGCGGTCGAGGTGCTCCGCGTGCGGCACGCGGGCGACCCGGAGGGCCTGCTCACCGCGTTGGCACAGCAGCTCGCGGCCGTCAGCTGTGCTCCCGGGTTCCGCGGCTGCCCGTACATCAACGCCGCCGCCGAGTACGCGGACCCGGAGCACGTCGTGCGACGGGCCGTGGCCGCCCACCGCGCGTGGTTCGCCGGGCTGCTGCAGGAGCAGCTGGGCGAGCTCGGCGTCACCGACCCGGCCGTTCCCGAGCAGCTGATGATGCTGCGTGACGGGGCGATGGTCCACGGCGACCTGGGCGGCTCCGGCGAGACACGGGCGCAGACGCTCTTGGCCGCAGGCCGCGCGATCATCCGCGCGGCACGCTGAGCCGGGGACGGATGCGGGTCACGAACCGGTCGTCGCCGGACGTGGCTGCAGGCGCCGGGCCACCGGCTCGACGACGCGGGCCGCTGTGGGGCCGAGGATCGCCATCAGCAGCACGTACGCCGTGGCGAGTGCGGCGAGCTCGCCCTCGACGGCGCCCGCGCTCACCGCGAGCCCGGCGATGACGATGGAGAACTCCCCGCGAGCCACGAGTGCCGCACCCGCTCGTGCCCGGCCGAGCCTGCCGACTCCGGAGCGCCGCGCTGCCCACCACCCGGTGCCGATCTTCGTCATCGTCGTCACCGCCGCGAGCACGACGGCCCAGGCCAGCACCGGCGGGATCGACGCGGGATCGGTGTTCAGCCCGAACACGACGAAGAACACGGCCGCGAACAGGTCGCGCAGCGGTTCCAGCAGCCGGGTGGCGTTCTCCGCGGTCGACCCCGAGATGGCGATGCCGAGCAGGAACGCGCCCACGGCCGCCGACACCTGCAGTGCCTGTGCCAACCCCGCCACCAGCAGTGCGGCGCCGAAGACGCGGAGCAGGAAGACCTCGCGGTCGTCACTGTCCACGATCGCCGACACGAACCGCCCGTACCTGATCGCGATCACCAGCACCACCGAGATGACCAGCAACGAGACACCCACGGCCGTCAGGCCGCCCAGCAGGCTCACCCCGCCGAGGACCGCGGTCAGGATCGGCAGGTACACCGCCATCGCCAGGTCCTCGAACACCAGGATCGACAGCACGACCGGGGTTTCGCGGTTACCGAGCCGTCCCAGGTCGCCGAGGACCTTGGCGATGATGCCGGACGAGGAGATGTAGGTGACACCGGCGAGCACGAGTGCGCCGATCGGGCCCCACCCCAGCAGCAGCGCGACCACCGCGCCCGGCGCCGCGTTGGCCACGATGTCGACGACGCCCGCCAGCCAGGAGCGTTTCATCCCGCCGACGAGTTCGGCCGCCGAGTACTCGAGCCCCAGTAGCAGCAACAGCAGCACGACGCCGATCTCGCTGGCCAGGTGCGTGAACTGGCCGATGTCGCCCAGCTCGATGACGCCGCCCTCACCGAAGAACAGCCCGCCCACCAGGTACAGCGGGATCGGTGACATGCCGATCCGCTGTGCGACCCTACCGAGGGCGCCGAGCAGGAAGAAGACCGCGCCGAGCTCGATGAGAGCGAGTGCGGTGTGGTCCACGGCGGGCCGTCACCCCTGGTGGAGGATCTTCGTCGCCGCGTCGAGTCCCTCCGCCGTGCCGACGGCCACGACGAGGTCTCCCGCCGTGAACACGAAGTCCGGAGTGGGGGACGGATGGATCTGGCCCGCGCGCATCACCGCGACGACGGACACGCCCGTCCGGGTGCGGATCTCGGTGTCGGCCAGCGACCGGCCGTCGTAGGGCGACGCGGACTTGATGGTCAGCTGGCGCGTACTGATGCCGGGCAGCTCCTTGTGTTCCTCCGTGAGCTGCGCGACCAGCTGTGGTGCCCCGAGCAGGTTCGCCAGCGCACCGGCCTCGTCGGGCGTCAGCGGCAGCGACGCCTGGCACGCGTCGGGGTCGTCCGACTTGGAGACGATGAGGTCGGTCGTGCCGTCGCGGTGGCTGACGACGCCGACTCGGCGGCCGTTGCCCGCGACGAATTCCTTCCGGACACCGATGCCCGGCAGTGGAGTCACTTCGACGTTCACGCCTCCACCGTAACCCTCGCGGAGCGGGGACGGTCCTCGCGGACGGTGCCGACGCACCGGCCGATGCGTCGGCGAATGCATCGGCAGTCCATTTCGGCCGGTCGCGCGGAGTGATCACCCACTTCGTAGGATGTGGGTACGGCGGGTCGAGCGAGGGCGGTGAAACCGGGTGCTGGTGGCGATCTTGGCGCACTTCGCAGTCGCCGCGGTCGTGCCGCTGATCGCCCGCCGCTACGGCAGAGCGGCCTTCGTCGTCGGCGCCCTGGCGCCGGCTGCAACCCTGGTCTACGCACTGTTCAGGGGTGGTGAGGCCGTCAGTGGTGCTCCGCCGCTGGAGACACTGGCCTGGGCGCCCGTCATCGGCCTCGAGTTCACTGCCCGCCTCGACGAACTGTCCCTGTTGCTGATCCTGCTGATCAGCGGCATCGGTGCCGTCGTGCTCGTCTACTACTCCCGGTACGCCAAGCCCGGCGATCACCGGACAGCTGCGCGGGACTCGGCGCTGCTGGTGACGTTCGCCGGCGCGATGCTCGGACTGGTCCTGGCGGACGACGTCATCTCGCTGTACCTGTTCTGGGAGCTCACCACGGTGTGCTCGTTCCTGCTCGTCGGCGGGGACGGTGTCGCGAAACGACTGCGCACCTCCGCGACGCAGGCGCTGCTGGTGACGACTCTCGGCGGGTTGGCGATGCTGCTCGGACTGATCCTCCTGGGCACCGCCGCGGGCACGATGCGGATCTCGGAGATCCTGGCCGCCCCACCGTCGGGTGGCATCGTGACCGCGGCACTCATGCTGGTCCTGCTCGGTGCGCTGACCAAGTCCGCGCAGGTGCCCTTCCACCCGTGGCTGCCGAGTGCGATGGTCGCGCCGACACCGGTCAGTGCGTACCTGCACGCGGCCGCGATGGTGAAGGCGGGTGTGTACCTCGTCGCCCGGTTCTCGCCGGCGTTCGCCGACCATCCCGCGTGGTGGATTCCCATCGTCGTGTGCGGGCTGTGGACGATGCTGCTCGGCGGGTTCCGCGCGCTGCGCCAGTACGATCTCAAGACGCTGTTGGCCTACGGCACGATCAGCCAGCTCGGTTTCCTCATGGTCATGCTCGGATCCGGCACCTGGATGTCGGCGCTCGCGGCGGGCACGCTGATCCTTGCGCACGGCCTGTTCAAATCCGCGCTGTTCCTGACCGTGGGCATCATCGACAAACGTGCGGGCACTCGGGACATCCGGGAGCTGTCCGGTCTCGGCAGGCAGTGGCGGGTGCTCACGACCTTGGCGACGTTCGCTCTGCTGTCCATGGCCGGCCTGCCGCCGCTGCTGGGTTTCATCGGCAAGGAGGTCGCGCTCGAGGCGCTGTTCGAAGGTGGCACCGTCGACCGTGTCGTGGGCGTCGGTGTCGCGGTCGGTTCCGTACTGACGGTGGTCTACAGCCTGCGTTTTCTCCGCGGCGCGTTCGGCACCAAACCCGACATGGCTCCGTCGGCTCCCGTGCCGTGCGGACGCATCATGACCGGCATGGTGGCTGTTCCCTCACTCGCCGGACTCGCCCTCGCGATCGTGCCGGACGTGATCGAGCCGATCGAGGCAGGCTACGCCGACCGTTACGGCAGTGACCCGGGATATCACCTGGCGTTGTGGCACGGCATCACACCCGCGCTGATGATCAGCGTCGGCATCGTCGTCGCCGGTGTCCTCGTGCACCGCTATGCCGGTGTGCAGCGGCTCGGCGGACACATTCCCGCGCCACTGCGTGCGCAGAGCTGGTACGGCAGGTCGATCGACGGTCTCGAGGCCCTGGCACGGGGTGTCACCGGTCGTATCCAGGTCGGTTCCCTACCGGTGTACCTGGGCGTCATCCTCACCACGCTCGTCGTCGTCCCCGGCGCAGGGCTGGTCGCGGGCGACGTCGGGTTCGGGGAGCTGCGGCTGTTCGACAACTGGCTCCAGGTCCCGATCACGTTGCTGGTGCTCATCGCCGCCGGCACCTCCTTGCTGGCCCGACGTCGGCTCACCGCGGTGCTGCTCGCGGGTGTCGTCGGATACGGAATCGGCGCGTGGTTCGTCGTCGACGGTGGTGCCGACCTCGCGCTGGCGCAGTTTCTGGTGGAGACGCTCACGCTCGTCGTGTTCGTGTTCGTCATCCGCCGCTTCCCGCCCCGCTTCAGCGAGGACAAGGCGTACGTGCACGGCCGTTGGGTGAAGGCGGCCATCGCCGGAACCGCGGGCACGTTCGTGGCGGTGCTCGCAGTGCTGTACTCGGGCTACACCGAGGGCATGCCGGAGGCGAGCCGACAGTACATCGAGCGTGCCGAGGACGAGACGGGCGCGACGAATGTGGTCAACGCGATCATCGTCGACTTCCGCGCTTTCGACACGATCGGTGAGATCACCGTGCTGGCAGTGGCGGCCACCGGCGGGGCCAGTCTCATCCTGGCGAGGTCGCGGAGACGCGGGGGCTCCGGCGAGCGCCCCGCAACCGGGGGTTCCGGTGCCGCAGACGACACCGCGGGTGAGGCGCCGGAGGTGAGGTCGTGAGCGATCGCCCTGACGACGCACGTAAGCCTGTGCCGTGGACGGAATGGGACACGCCCCGCGAGCGCTGGCTGATGACCGAGCAGGACGCCTACTCGTGGCCACGGTCGATGTTGCTCGAGGTCCTGGCCCGGGTCCTGTTCCCGACGGTGCTCGTGTTCTCCGTGTATCTGCTGCTCGCCGGGCACAACAACGCGGGCGGAGGCTTCAGCGGTGGATTGGTCGCGGCGCTGGCGTTCGTGCTCCGCTATGTCGCCGGCGGCAGTGCCGAGCTGTCGATGATGGTGCGGGTGCGTCCTCCCGTGGTCATCGGCACCGGCCTGGCCATCGCCGTGCTCACCGCACTCGCACCGGTCCTGCTCGGCGACCCCGTGCTCGCATCGGCGGTCTGGAAGCTGCACCTGCCCGTCCTGGGCGAGCTCAAGATCACGTCGAACCTGCTACTCGATCTCGGCGTCTATCTGCTGATCATCGGTGTCGTCGTGGATCTGCTGCGCACCATCGGTGCGGGCACGGAGGTCGGCGGCCCCGGTGTCGACGACGAGGAGCTCGAGGAGGAGAGAGGGTGAGGTGGTCGTGACCATCAACATCACCATGGCCGTGACTCTCGCCGGCCTCTACTCCATCGGTTTCTACCTGCTCATGCAGCGCTCGTTGATGCGTGTGATCCTGGGCATCGTAATTCTCGGCCACGGGGCGAATCTGTTCCTGCAGGTGGCGGGCGGCCCGCCCGGTGAGCCGACGTTCGCGGGCACCGCCGTGCTCGAGGCGATGGTCGACCCGCTCCCGCAGGCGCTCGCGCTCACGGCGATCGTGATCACCTTCGCGCTCACGACGTTCCTGCTCGCGCTGGCCTACCGGTCGTGGGCGCTCCTCGGCCACGACGAGGTTCAGGACGACGTCGAGGACCGCCGTATCGCCGCGGCCGAACGTGCCGCCCGGGAGGTCGAGGAGGAAACGCCCGAGAGTGAGCGGGTCGCCGGCTTCGAGGCGCCGGAGGCACCGGAGAGCCGGCCCGGTGAAGACGACGAGGAGGCCCGGCTCCGATGACCTTCCTCGTCGCACTTCCCGTGTTGCTGCCGTTGTTGGCGGCGGCACTCTCACTGGTCGCGGGCCGCTCTCCACGCGTGCAGCGACTGATGGGCGTCGTGGTGCTGACCGTCATCGCCGCGGTCGCCGCGGTACTGCTCGTGCGTGCCGACAGCGAAGGGCCGGTTGTCCTGCGCCTGGGCGGGTACGGTCCGCCGTTCGGGATCACCCTCGTCGCCGACCGGCTGTCGTCGTTGTTGCTGCTGGTCTCCGCGCTCGTCACGCTCGCCGTGCTGATCTTCTCGGTCGGCCAGCGCATCACCGACTTCGGGCGGACAACAGCCTCGACCGCGTTCCACCCGATGTACCTGGTGCTGTGCGCTGGCGTGTCCCTGGCCTACCTGACCGGCGACCTGTTCAACCTGTTCGTCGCGTTCGAGATGATGCTCGGCGCGTCGTACGTGCTGATCACCCGGCGAGTCACCGCCCAGCGAGTCCGGCCGAGCATGACGTACGTGATCGTCAGCCTCACGTCGTCGCTGCTGTTCATCACGATGATCGCCCTGGTGTACACGGCGACGGGCACGGTCAACCTCGCAGCGATGCCGGACAAGATAGCGGCACTGCCCGCGGGGGTGCAGTCGAGCCTCGCGCTGTTCATCGTCATCGTCTTCGGTATCAAGGCGGCAATCGTGCCGCTGCACTTCTGGTTGCCCGACAGCTATCCGACGGCACCCGCGCCGATCACCGCCGTGTTCGCGGCACTGCTGACGAAGGTCGGCGTGTACGCGCTGATCCGTACGCAGACGCTCGTGTTCGTGCACGAGGACAGCTGGGCCGTATTACTCGGTGTGGCGCTCGTGACGATGCTCGTCGGAGCACTGGGAGCGATCGCGCAGAACGACCTCAACCGTATGCTGTCGTTCCTGCTCGTCAGCCACATCGGATACATGCTGTTCGGCCTGGCGCTGTTCACCGTGATCGGGCTGGCCGGTGTGATCCTCTACGTCGTGCACCACATCACCGTGCAGGGCGCGTTGTTCCTGGTCAGTGGTCTCGTGACGCGGCACACCGGCACCGTGTCGTTGCAGGCGATGTCCGGGGTCGCCAGGGGTTATCCACTGGTGGCGGTGCTGTTCGCGATTCCAGCGATGAGCCTGGCCGGCCTTCCGCCGTTCTCCGGGTTCGTGGCCAAGATCGCCCTCCTGCAGGCGGGTGCGGAGGTCGGCACTCCGATGGCGATCGCCGTGACCGCCGGCGCCGTCGTGACGAGCCTGCTGACGCTGTACGCGGTCACGAAGATCTGGGTCGGCGCGTTCTGGGGCCCCCCGGCCGAACCGTTGCCCGACGACGATCCGAACGACGACGTGACGGTGGGAACGGGCTCGACCTCGACGGCCATGCTCGGTGCGACCGGCGGCCTCGTCCTGATCAGCGTGCTGATCGCCGTGTTCGCCGGTCCCCTCGCAGACATGAGCGAGCGCGCCGCCAACGACCTGCTGCACGACGAGGGCTACCGCTCCGCCGTGCTCGGTGAGGGGGACGGCTGATGTCGAGGCGCAGCACGCACGGAACCCGCGTCGCGCCCTCACTGGTGATCTGGCTCGTCGTCGTCTGGATGCTGCTGTGGGGCACGTTCGACGTGGCGACGGCGGTGTACGGCCTCGTCGTTGCGCTCCTCGTTCTCGTACTGTTCCCGTTGCCGTCGCACCGATGGAACATCTTCCGTAGGCCGTGGCGGCTGGTCGTGCTGACCGTGTACGTCCTGGCCGACCTGTTCGGCTCGGCGCTGCGGTTCGTCGCGGACACCGTCCGGAACTCGGCCAAGGTGTCGGCGGCGATCATCGCGGTTCCGGTGCTGTCCGACGTCGACCACATCATCGCCTCGGCCGCGAATGTCGTGTCGCTCGCGCCGGGCAAGTTCGTGCTGCAGATCGACCGGCCCGGCGGTATCTGGTACGTGTACGCGAGCGGGGTGCGTACCGCCGAGGATGCCCACAAGGCATACGACGACGTGATCGACATGCAGCGCGTCGCCGTGTGGGCGTTCGGCGACGAGACGGAGGCACCTGCGGCGCGAAGCCGTGCCCAGGAGGCCAAACGGCAGCGGGACCGCTCGGCGGTTCGCAAGCCCCAACGGCCGTCCCCTATCGAGGCGGTCGCCGCGTCGGAGGCCCAGTCCCGCGGCGCTGAGTCCGGTGACGCCGAGTTCCACGGGGCCGCAACCCGGGAGAACGACCACGACCGTGACGGCGGGGACGACCCCGGTGACTTCGACGAGAACCGGCGGGAGGGCCGATGACCATCGTATTCGCGATCACGTTCGGCCTGCTCGGGCTGGCAGGCCTGCTGACGTTGCTGCGCATCGTGCGCGGCCCGCGCACCCTCGACCGGATCCTCGCCGTGGACGTGCTGGTGGTGTTGATCGTCGCGGGCACGGCGGTGGGCATGGCGATGTCCTCCCGTGGCATCTACATCGCCCTGATCGTGGCGGTCGCGCTGCTCGGGTTCGTGGGCACGATCTCGGTGGTGCGGCTCGTGGAGCGCAGGGAGGAGTACCGATGAGCGTGCGGGACTGGATCAGTGCGGTGCTCCTCGTCTCGGGGGCGCTGTTCTGCGTGATCGGGGCGTGGGGCATGGTGCGGCTGCCGGACACGCTGAGCAGGCTGCAGGCGGCGACGAAGCCGCAGACACTCGGGCTGCTGCTCATCCTCGCGGGCACGGCGGTGCGCCTCGAACCGCACTTCGCGGTCGGCCTTGTGCTCGCGGGGCTGTTCCAGGTCATCACCGCGCCCGTGCTGTCGCAGCTGTTCGGGCGGGCCGCCTACCGGACCGGCGGCGTCGACCGTTCGACACTCGTGGTCGACGAGCTCTCCCAGCGCCTGCGTGCCGGGCGGGAGTGACGACCGGGCAGAATGGGACGGCAGCACAGCGCGGCACGCGGGCGGGACGCGGCGTCGCACGGACCGTGGTGCGCCTGCGAGGGCGGCACGGGCCGGCGCGGGTGACCGGTCCCCACTGGTGCGCGGACGCAAGCGAGTAGCGAGGAGACGTCGGTGACGGGAGCCCTACGCGGCGTGGTCGCCCTCGACGGGCCGTCGGGGACGGGTAAGACCACGGTGGCGCGGAAACTGGCGGCCAAACTGGGCGCCGGGTACCTCGACACGGGTGCGATGTACCGCGTGGTGACACTGGCGGTCCTCGACGCGGGCGTCGACCCGCTGGACGCGGACGCCGTGGCGGCGCTCGCGAGGGCGGTGCGGTGCGAGGTGGCCACCGATCCGGCCACGCCGGGTGCGCGGCTCGACGGCACGGACGTCGGAGAGACGATCCGGACGCCCCGGGTCGACGCCGCTGTCTCGGCCGTGTCCGCCGTGCCGGAGGTGCGCGAGTTGCTGGTGCAGCGGCAGCGGACCCTCATCGAGGAGGTGGCGCGGGAAGCGGGCGGCGTCGTTGTCGACGGCCGCGACATCGGCACCGTCGTGGCGCCGGACGCGCCGTTGAAGGTGTTCCTCACCGCGTCGGCGGAGGTCCGGGCGGCCCGCAGGGGTGCCCAGGACACCGCCGCGGGGAGGGAGACCGACCAGGCCGCCGTGCTGGCGTCGGTGGAACGCCGCGACCGGCTCGACTCGAGCAGGGTGTCCTCGCCGTTGCGGCCGGCCGAGGACGCGGTCGAGTTCGACACGTCCGACCTGTCGATCGAACAGGTGCTCGTGGCACTGACCGAACTGGCGAGCACGCGGGGACTGCTCGACGAGGACGTGGTCGAGCCGTGCCGGTGAGCGGACCGGCGGGATCCGGCGAGTTGCCGGACGGTGCCGTGCCGTGGTTGCACGACCTCGGCCGGACGATCGCCCGTAACCTGTACCGGCCCGCGTACCGCTTGCGAGTCACGGGTATGGAGCGGGTGCCGCGCACCGGCCCTGTGGTGCTCGTGGCCAACCACAGCACGATGATCGAACCGCAGCTGTTGTTCGGTCTGCTTCCGCGGCGATCGGTGTTCCTGGTCAAGGACGAGATGTTCGACGCGACGGCGGGACCGTGGCTGCGGCGGATCGGGCAGGTCCCGGTGACCAGGGGAGCGCCGGACCGGACGGCACTGACGACGGCGACCGGCGTGCTGGCCGGCGGCGGGCTCGTGGGAGTCTTTCCCGAGGGCACTCGCGGCAGGGGCGAGGTGACCTCGGCACATCACGGTGCGGCGTGGCTGGTGCGCAACTCCGGTGCGGTGGTGCAGCCCGTGGCGGTGCGTGGCACGCTGCGCCCGCCGGAACTGCAGCGCAGACGGCTGCGCCCCGCGGTGGACGTCGTCGCGGGGGAACCGTTCACACTGGAGGTCGGCCGCGGCCGCAGCGGGCTGGCCGACGCCACCGAACACATCCGCGGGACGCTCGCCGACCTGGTCTCCCGCGTCGACGCGACCAGGCACAGCGACAGGGAAGAGAAACAGTAGCGATGACCGAAGCAGACGGCACGGCCTCCGGCGAGGTCGACGGCACCTGGTCCGACGAGGCCGAGTTCGCCCGCCTCGACGAGCTGGGGGCCCAGTCGGGAAGCGACGACGGCGGGGTCGTGGGCGCGCAACCCGTGCTGGCCGTGGTCGGCAGGCCGAACGTGGGCAAGTCGACGCTGGTCAACCGGATTCTGGGCCGCCGGGAGGCGGTCGTGCAGGACGTGCCGGGGGTGACGCGCGACCGGGTGGCCTACGACGCCCTGTGGGGCGGCAGGCGGTTCACGCTCGTCGACACCGGCGGCTGGGAACCGGACGCCGACGGCCTGCAGCGTTCGGTGACCGAGCAGGCCGAACTGGCGATGTCCACATCGGATGCGGTGTTGCTCGTGGTCGACGCGACCGTCGGGGCCAGCGCCACGGACGAAGCCGTCGCGAAGGTGTTGCGCCGGTCGAAACGCCCGGTGATCCTGGCGGCGAACAAGGTCGACGACCAGCGGCTGATCGCCGAGACGGCGTCGCTGTGGTCGTTGGGGCTCGGCGAGCCGCATCCGGTGAGCGCACTGCACGGACGCAGCTCCGGCGATCTGCTCGACACGATTCTCGAGGCGCTGCCGGAGGCGCCGCGGGAACGGCGAGCACCGGTCGCGGGCCCGCGGCGGGTGGCGCTGGTCGGCAAGCCCAACGTCGGGAAGTCGAGCCTGCTGAACAAGATCACCGGTGAGCAACGATCCGTTGTGGACGATGTGGCCGGTACGACGGTCGATCCGGTCGACTCGCTCGTGGAACTCGACGGGCAGGACTGGCGGTTCGTCGACACCGCGGGGCTGCGCAAGCGTGTCCAGACGGCCAGTGGCATGGAGTACTACGCGTCGCTGCGGACCAAGACGGCGATCGACGCGGCCGAAGTGGTGATCGTGCTGCTCGACGCGAGCGAGCCACTGTCCGAACAGGACCTGCGGATCATCACGATGGTCTCGGAGGCGGGCCGCGCGCTCGTGCTCGCCTTCAACAAGTGGGACCTGGTCGACGACGACCGCAGGCATCAGCTGGAACGGGAGATCGACCGCGGCCTGGTGCGGGTGCCGTGGGCCGAACGGGTCAACGTGTCGGCCTTGACCGGGCGCGCGGTGCGCAAGCTCGCGCCGGCGCTGCGGACGTCGCTCGCCTCGTGGGATCAGCGGGTCCCGACCGGCCAGCTGAACAGCTGGCTGTCGGATCTGGTCGCGGCGACGCCCCCTCCGGTACGCGGCGGTAAACAGCCGAAGGTGCTTTTCGCGACCCAGGCGGGAATCCGCCCGCCTACTCTGGTGTTGTTCACGACGGGCTTCCTCGAGGCCGGCTACCGCCGGTTCGTTGAGCGCAAGTTCCGGGAGCGGTTCGGGTTCCACGGCTCACCGGTGCGGATCAACGTACGGGTGAGGGAGAAGAAGCCGAAGAAGCAACGGTAGCGACGGGCGCAGTGGGGCGCCGGCAACCACCCATCGCGGCTGGTGCGCGCCCCGCCTCGACACGGCCGGGCGGTGCGGACAGCGACGCGATGGCCGAGGAGGAGGTGGCGACATGGCCGATGCGGACGAGTTGTACGTGGTCGATTCCGACGTGCCGGTGCTCGACGGTGCGGTCCTGCTGTACCACCTGGACGGTTACGTCGACGCGGGCAACGCGGGCGAACTGCTGAGCGAACACCTCACCGAGACGTTCGACGGTCCGGTGGTGGCGCGCTTCGACGTCGACCGGCTCATCGACTACCGGTCGCGCAGGCCGGCGATGACGTGGGACGGCGACGGCTGGGCCGACTACCAGGCGCCGGAGCTGACGGTGCGCCTCCTGCACGACGCGGACGAGACGCCGATGTTGCTGCTCACCGGCCCCGAGCCGGATCGTGAGTGGGAGCTGTTCGCCGAGGCGGTGCGCAGGCTGATCGAGCGGTGGAAGGTCCGGCTGAGCGTGCAGTTCCAGGGGATCCCGATGGGTGTGCCGCACACGCGTCCGCTCGGGGTCACGGCGCACGCGACCCGGACGGAGCTGGTGCGCCAGTTCAGCCCCACGTTCAACCGCGCTCAGGTGCCGGGCAGTGCGGAGGCGCTGCTCGAGTTCCGCCTGGGGCAGGCGGGCCACGACGCGGCGGGGTTCGCCGCGCACGTGCCGCACTACCTGTCGCAGTCGCGCTATCCGGTGGCGGCGCTGACGCTCCTCGACGCCGTGCAGAAGGTCGCGGGCCTGCGGTTGCCGGACGACGCGTTGCGCGAGGCCGCCCGGCGCGCCGAGGTCGAGGTCGAACGCCAGGTCAAGGATTCGGACGAGGCGGCGAGCGTGGTGCACTCGCTCGAGGAGCAGTACGACGCGTTCACGTCGTCGGCCGACAACCTGTTGGTGGGTGACGCCGAGATGCCGACCGGGGACGAGTTGGCGACCGAGTTCGAGCAGTTCCTCGCCCAACAGCCGGGCACCGAGCAGGACTGACGGGGCGCCCGGCGGCGGGCCTCCGGGCACCGGTGCCCGTCAGGCTGTGCGGCGGGTGGTGATGTCGCCGCGTTCCATGAGCGCCGAGACCGCGAGCCCGGCGATCAGTCCCCAGAACGCGGCGCTGATGTTCAGCGGGGCGACGTCGGAAACGGTCACGACGAAGGCGACGAGGGCGCCGAGACTGAACCGGCCGCCGAAGGCGCTCACGAACGCCCCTTGGAGTGCGCGCAGCATGGCGAGGCCGCCGAGGACGGCGATGAACGCCTCCGGGGTGGCCAGCATGAGCTGCACGAACGCCGGTGCGAGCAGGCCGACGAGCATGGCGAGCACGCCGCACACCATGCCCGCGATGTAGTGGCGTTGTCGTCGCCCGGACGCGGTGAGCAGCGCGTTCGTGGGCCCGGTCAGGCACGTGGACACCGCACCGACCGCGGCGGCGGGCAGGGACCACAGGCCGCAGGCCACCGTGGCGACGTTGACCGGCGGTTCGTGACCGGCCTGCTTGAGGACGGCGATGCCCTGCCCGTTCTGCACCACCAGCACGGTGAGGGCCAGCGGAACGACGAGTTCGAGGATCGCCTGCCAGGACCACTGCGGTGCCTGCAGCATCGGCTGGGCCAGCCACGCCGTGTCGCCCGCGGGGTCGAACCGGCCGGAGAGTGCGACGGCCGCGACGCCCGCGAGGAGCGCGCCGAGGATCGGCGGGATGCACTTCCCGAGACCGGTCACCACGCTGAGCAGCAGGAACACGGCCACCATCGGCACGGCGACACCCGGGTCGACGCCGAAGGCGCCGACGAGATCGAGGCCGAACTGCAGGAAGACGCCCGCGACCATCGCCATGACGATCGGCATCGGCAGCGCCGCCATCACGCGACGTACCCAGCCGGTGAGCCCGACGAGCAGGATCAGCAGCGCCGTGACGACGAACGCGCCCAGCACTTCGGCCCACGTGAGGTGATCGAGGGAGTCGCCGACCACGACGGTGCCGGGGATGGTCCAGAAGAACGCGAGCGGCTGGCGGTACAGCCACGATGCGAGCAGGGTCAGCAGGCCGTTGAGGAAGAAGATCCCGAAGATCCACGACGAGAGCTGGGTGGTGGACAGGCCGCCGGAGACCCCGACGGACATGATCACCGCGATGGGTCCCGTGGCGGCGAACACCATGCCGACGAGACCGTTGGTGGCGTATCCCGCACCGACGTCCCGGCGGAGCGTGTGTCTGTTCGGCAGCGGACGGGGAGGGCGTTCGAACCGGTGCGGAGGTGGAGCGGGCGGCGCAGCCGCTCCGTCGCCGTCGGCCGTGGTCATGCGACCCTCCTCGGTCACGTTCGTACGCATACTGAACAGCCGGGCGCACAGCGTACATACCTGCGCGACGTGGCACCAGATGTGCCGGCGAGTGGGGCCGTCACGACGACAGCCGCGGGCGGAGTCGTTCCAGGTAGTCCTCCGTCTGGGATTCGGCGTCCCGCCGGTCGATCCGTCCGGCCATCAGGAGCGTCCCCAGCCCGTGGGCGAGGGCCATGACTTCGAGTGCGAGCAATCGTGCGGAGGTCGCCTCCAGGTGGGTACCGGAGCGGAGAGTGTCGGCGAGGTGGTCGGCGAGACCGTCGAGGTGTCGCTGGTAGGCACGCCCCGCCGCGCCCGGTCGGGTGATCGCGAGGGCCTCGAGGGAGACGCCGACCCGGTGAAAACCCCTGCTCGGCTCGTCCGTGGGCAGGGCCTCGCGGAGAAACTCGCGGATGCGGTCGACGGCCGGGCCGGTGGAATCGGGGTGCGCGGAACGGTTGCGCCACCGCTCGATGCTGCGATCGGCGAGCCGGTCGAGGGTGGCACCGAGCAGGTCGTCCTTGGTCCGGCCGTAGTACTGGACGAGCCGGAGTGACACGCCGGCCTCGGTGGCCACGGCGCGCATGGTCACCGCGTCGACGCCGCCCCGCGCGAGGAGGCGCTCGACCGCGCTCATGATCTCGTCCCTGCGTCGGCTCTCGGGCATCCGCGGCCTTCCTCCCGTTCGGTCTTGATACATTCGTATCATTCGTTGATACAGCTGTATCAGACAAGGTGGTGGATGCTGCGGTGCGGCGACTCGGTCTGTGGACGTCCTGCCTGGCCCAGCTGTCCGTCGTGCTGGACGTCTCCGTGGTGAACATCGCGCTGCCGTCGGTCCAGGCCGAACTCGGTCTCGGCAGGGTCGCGGCATCGTGGGTGGCGATGGCCTACGGCCTCGGCTTCGCCGGGGTGCTGCTGGTCGGCGCGAGGCTGGCCGACGTTGTCGGCACCGCACGGATGCTGGCCTGGGGTGCCGGTGCCTTCGCGCTGGCGGGCACGATCGGCGGCCTCGCCACCGAGGGCTGGGTACTCGTCCTCGCGCGGGCCGCGCAGGGTCTCGCCGCCGCCGTCGTCTCGCCTGCCACCTTCACGCTCCTGACGGTCACGCACGCCGAGGGGCCGGGCCGCACGCGCGCGATCGCGATCTGGACCGGCGTCGGCCTCGCGGGAGGTGGCCTCGGCAACGTCGTCAGCGGGGTGCTCACCGATCTGATCTCGTGGCGGCTCACCCTGCTGATCAACCTGCCCATCGGTGCCGTCGTCGTGGTCGCCGCCGCTGTCCTGCACCGGCGGAGCGTCGACGAACGCCGTGGCGGGCGGATCGGGCTCGCCGGCGCCGGGCTGGCCACCGGCGCCTTCACGGGCGCGGCCTACGCACTGTCGTCGGCGGGCGACCCGGCGGCCGGGATGCTGCCCGCCGTGGCCGGCGGTGGTGCCTGCGTACTGCTGGCACTGCTCGTGGTGCAGCAGCGGCGCAGCCGTCACCCCCTGGTGCCGAGCGCGCTGCTGCGGGACCGGACCATCGTGGCCGGCAACGTCGCGACCGCGCTGACGGCATCCTGTTTCCAGATGGGACTGTGGTTCTTCCTCACCTACCGCATGCAGACCCAGCTCGGGTACACGCCGATTCAGGCCGGTATGGCCTTCGTTCCGCTGATCGTGGCGACGCTCGCCGTCAACCTCTGGGTCGCGCCGCGCCTGATGAGCCGGTACGCCCCGCGGATTCTCGTCGTGGCCGGCGCCGCGATCGCCGTGCCCGGACTGGTCTGGTTCGCGCTGGTGACCCGCGGCCCCTTCGCCGTCTCCTTCCTGGTTCCGAGCGTCGTGATCGGCATCGGCGGGGGACTGTTGAACACGCCGTTGGCCACCGTTGTCACCACCGGCGTCCGAGCAGGCCATGCCGGTGCCGCGTCCGGCCTGATGAACACCTCGAAGCAGTTCGGCGGCGCCGCCGGCCTCGCGGCGGCGTCCACGGCGACCGCCGCGTACGGCACCGACAGGGCCGCCTTCGTCCTGATGACCCTCGCGTTGGTGGCCGCGTCCGCCGTCGTGGCCGGAACTCCCCGGCGTGGCGCCGCGCCGACATCTGTTGCGGCCGGGCACCTCAGGTGAGGACGTGGCAGCGGGTGCCGGTGCCGCGGGTGCATCACCTGCCGCGGTAGCGGTCGAGGCCCCAGGCGTGGTCGACGGCCTCGTGGGTCAGCACGTCGGTGGGACTGCCCTCGGCGAGGACGCGGCCGCCGGTGATCAGGACGCAGTGGTCGGCGCGATCGGCCTCGGCGAGGTCGTGGGTCACGTGGACGGCGGCGGTGCCGTCGCCGGCTGCCTTGCGGAGCGCCGCCGCGATCGTGTCCTGGGCGGCGACGTCCAACCCGGCGGCCGGTTCGTCGAGCAGCAAGACGTCGGAGTGCTGTACGAGTCCTTGCGCGACGAGCGCGCGCTGGCGTTGCCCGCCGGAGAGGGTACTGAGGCGCCGCCGGGCGAGGTGGGCGATACCGAGGTGGCCGAGTGCGTCCTCGACGAGCCGGTGGTCGTCCCGGCGGAGCCTGCGCCACGGTCCGCGGTGGGCCCAGCGGCCCATGCGCACGACGTCCCGCACGGTGACCGGAAGCTGTTCGGGCAGGCCGGAGTGCTGGACGACGAGTGCGGGCCTGGTGGCGGCGGGCATCGTCACGGTGCCGGAGTCGGGCCGGATCACCCCGGCGATCACACCGACCATTGTGGACTTCCCGGCGCCGTTGGGGCCGACGATCGCGGTGACGGCCCCGTGGGGGATGTGTGCGGTCACGCCGTGCAGCACGGGTGTGCCGTCGTAGCCGGCGGAGACGTCGTCGAGGGCGACCCCCGTCGGCGCGCGTGCCGTCGCGCCGGGTTCGGACGGCGACGCAGGGTCCGGTCGGACGTCGGAGTCCGGTGCGCGGCGTCCTCCGGGTGCGGCACCGGTCTCGCTCGTCTGTGTCATGGCTCTCCTCGGGCACTGCGGGTATTTCATTGAAATGAAATTCGTTTTCAGTTTAGGCTACCGCGTGTGGAGTGGTTGATCGCGCCGTTCGAGGTCTCGTTCGTCCAGCGGGCGATGTGGGGAGGGATCCTCGTCTCGGCGATCTGTGCCCTGGCCGGCACGTGGGTCGTCGTGCGCGGCATGGCCTTCCTCGGCGAGGCGATGGCGCACGGCATGTTGCCCGGGGTCGCGGTGGCCTCTCTGACCGGCGGAAACCTGATGCTCGGCGGGGCGTTGAGTGCCGTCGCGATGGCCTGCGGCGTCACCGTGCTCGGCCGGTCACGGCGGTTCACCCAGGACACCGCGATCGGCCTGCTGTTCGTCGCCATGCTCGCCGCAGGCGTCATCATCGTGTCGCAGGCGGACTCGTTCGCGGTGGATCTCACCAGCATCCTCTTCGGCGACGTGCTGGCCGTGCGGTCGCAGGACCTGCTGCAACTCGTCGCGGCACTGGCGCTCGCCGTCGTCGTGTGCGCGGGCGGGCACCGGGCGTTCGTCGCCCTGAGCGTCGACCGGCGCACGGCGACCACCCTCGGCCTTCGCCCGCGCCTGGCACACGGCGCACTGCTGCTGTTGCTGACGCTGGCGATCGTGTCGTCGCTCCACGTCGTCGGCACGCTGCTGGTCGTCGGCCTGCTGGTCGCTCCTCCCGCAGCCGCCATGTTCTGGGCCGACCGGATTCCGCTGGTCATGCTGGGCGCGGTACTGCTCGGCAGTGCGGCGACGATCATCGGACTGCTCGTCTCCTGGCATGCGGGAACCGCCGCGGGCGCCACGATCGCGCTCGTCGCCGTGGCGCTGTTCGGCCTCTCCGCATCGTTCTCCCGGATGCGCCCGCGCCGCAGCGCGGAGCGCGCCGTTCCCCCCGAATCCGCTCCGGAAAGGACACCGTGACACGGCACGTGACAACAACAGCGATCCGGCCGCGAGCCGCGACCGCGCTCACCACAGTCCTCTGTGGAATAACGCTGGCCGCCTGCGGCGGGAACGCCGAGACCGCCCGGCCGCAGGACTCCACCACGCCCCACGGCTACGTCGAAGGCGCCGAGGAGGCCACCGAACCCCAACTGCGGCTGGTGGCCGCCGAGGGCGACGGGCGGGGCGTGCGGGTCGTCGACCTGCTGACCGAGGACGTGACCGACCTGCCGGGTGGTGACAGGGTGACCGGCGCCGTCACCGACGGCCGGTTCGCCTTCCTCTCCGGCGGCGGCCGGACGCGGGTGGTCGACAGCGGCGCCTGGACCGTCGAACACGGCGACCACAACCACTACTACCGCACGCGGCCCGGAGGCGCGGGCGTCGTCGACGGCACGGTCACGGGGGCGTGGTCGGACAGCGACGTCACCGCGCTGGCCCGCGAGGACGGCACCACGGTGGTGCTCGACCGGGAGAAGCTCGAAGCGGGCGAGATCGACGAGCGCGAGACGATCGACGGCCTCGCCGTGCCGTTCGAACAGCACCTCGTGGTGGCCGGCGGTGACGGTCTCGCGGTACGGGAACGCGACGGCGGCCGGGTCGGCGACATCGACGCGACGTGCGGCGACCCCACCCGCGCGGCTGTGACCACCCGTGGCGTCGTGTTCGGTTGCGACGACGGCGCCGTGCTGGTCGGGGAGGACGACGGTGAGTTCACCGGCGAACACGTCCCGTACCCCGAGGGCGGCCCCGAGGCCGGGGCGTTCCACCAGCGGCCGGGCTCGGAGACCGTCGGTGCCGTCGCGGGCAAGCAGGGCGCGTGGAGCCTCGACACCGGTGAGGGCACCTGGACGCTCGCCGAGAGCGGACCTGCCGCCGCCGTGACGGCCACCGGAGCCGACGGACCGTTGCTGGTGCTGACCGAGGACGGCGTGTTGCACGCCTACGACGCGGAGACCGGTGAGGAGACCGCGACGGCGCCACTGCTCGACCGCGGGGCCGACGGCGTACCCGACGGGGTCACGATCACGGCCGACACGAACCGCGCCTACGTCAACGATCCCGCCACCTCGACGGTGCACGAGATCGACTACCACGACGACCTGCGCGTCGCCCGCACGTTCGACCTCGACGTCACGCCGTCGCAGCTCGTGGAGGCCGGTCGATGAGCGCGGGGCGCAGAGGCCGGCTCGCGGCCGTGCTGACCTCGCTGCTGTCGGTGGGCGCACTGGCGCTGGGCGGCTGTTCGGCCGCGGGTGCGGGCGACGGCGGCATCGTGGTGACGACCAACATCCTCGGTGACGTCACGCGTGAGATCGCGGGCGACGAGGCCGACGTGACGGTGCTCATGCAGCCCGGTGCCGATCCGCACTCGTTCGCGATCTCGGCCAGGGAGTCGGCCATCGTGGAACAGGCCGGCCTGCTCGTCCACAACGGACTCGGGCTGGAAGAGGGAGTGCAGCGCAACGTCGACGCAGCGGTCGAGGCGGGTGTCCCCGCGACGGCAGTGGCCGAGCAGGTCGAACCCGTCCGTTTCTCCGGTGGCGAATCCGGCGGCGAGGCCGATCCGCATTTCTGGACCGATCCGCAGCGGATGCGCACCGCCGTGGAACACATCCGCGACCGCATCGTGTCCGATGTGGACGGCGTCGACGAACAGGCGGTCCGGGACAACGCGGCCGCGTACCTGGCGAAGCTGGACGAACTGGACGGGTGGATGAACGGGCAGTTCGACCGTATCCCCGACGGGCAGCGCACGCTGGTCACGAACCACCACGTCTTCGGATACCTCGCGCAGCGGTACGACTTCACCGTGCTGGGAGCGGTGATCCCCAGCGGTACGACACTCGCCTCACCCAGCGCTTCGGACCTCGAAGACCTGGCAGGCACGGTGCGTGAGGCCGGGGTGCGGGCGATCTTCGCGGATTCGTCGCAGCCGGACCGGCTCGCGCAGGTGCTCGCCGACCGTGCCGGCGTCGACGTGCAGGTGCGGTCGTTGTACTCGGAATCGCTCACCGGTTCCGACGGGGGCGCACCGACCTACCTCGCCATGATGCGCGCCAACACCGAGGCCATCGTCGACGGCCTCACCGGCGCATGACCCTGCGCGGCGCATCGAGCGGCGCCGCGGCCACGAACCCCGGTTTTTCACACCAGAAGGAGAGAAGATGAGGAACACGGCCCGGACCAGGAGAATCGCCGCGGCGTCGGCGGCGGCCGCGATGTTCGCGGTGAGCGCCTGCGGCACGGACCAGCAAGCGGGCCAAGGCGGGGGAGCCGGCGGTCAGCAGAGCGGCGGCGGCGACATCGCCGAGCCCGTGGTCACCACCTACGACGGGGGTATCTACGTCCTCGACGGCGAGACGCTCGAGGTGAAGGCCGACATCCCGCTGGAGGGGTTCAACCGGATCAACCCCGCGGGCGACGACCGGCACGTCATGGTGTCCACATCGGAGGGTTTCCAGGTGCTCGACGCGGTGGGCGGGCAGCTCACCGACGTCACGTTCGGCGGGGCCGAACCCGGCCACGTCGTCCGGCACGCGGGCCGCACGGTCCTGTTCACCGACGGCACGGGGCAGGTGCGCAGCTTCGACCCGCACGACCTCGGCGACGGCAAGCCGTCGACGGAGGAGTACACGACCGAGGAACCGCACCACGGCGTGGCGGTCGAACTCGACAACGGCGGCATGCTCGTCACGCTCGGCAACGAGGAGGAACGCAACGGCATCGCGATCCTCGACGAGTCCCGTTCCGAGGTCACGCGCAACGAGAACTGCCCCGGGGTGCACGGCGAGTCGGCGGCCCAGGGCGGGGCCATCGCGGTCGGCTGTGAGGACGGCGTGCTGATCTACCGTGACGGGAAGATCACGAAGGTGGACAGCCCGACCGACTACGGCCGGATCGGCAACCAGGCGGGATCGCCGGAGTCGCCGATCCTCCTCGGCGACTACAAGAAGGACGAGGACGCCGAACTGGAGCGGCCGGAGCAGATCTCGCTCGTCGACACGGAGAACGCGAAGCTCCAGCGGGTCGACCTGCCCTCGAGTTACACCTTCCGCTCGCTCGCGCGGGGCCCGGAGGGCGAGGCGCTGGTGCTCGGCACGGACGGCAAGATCCACGTCGTCGACCCCGACAGCGGTGAGCTGACCGAGTCGATCCCCGTCCTCGACGAGGAATGGTCCGAGCCGCTCGAGTGGCAGGAACCGCGGCCTGCGATCTTCGTCAGGGGCGGCACCGCGTACGTGTCGGACCCGGAGGAGAAACAGCTCCACGCCGTGGACCTCGAATCCGGTGAGACGACCGCGACGGCCGACCTGGAGGCCGCCCCGAACGAGCTGAGCGGGGTGGTGCACGCGCACTGACGGTGCGCCGACCTCCGCCCTTCCCCGGGAGGGGCCTCGCGCGGAACCCGGCGGGCACCGACCGCCGGGTTCCGCTGTGTCGGTTCCGTCGCGTGGGAAGACCAGGGGCGTCGTCGGTGCGATTCCCCCGTCGGTGATGATGGAGGCGGCACATTCGCCAACGTCACATCACGAGTCATGTCATCACCCAAGGGGGTCCATCGCCGATGGCGGAGCAGGCAGTGGAGTCGGAGCAGGCCGAGACGCACGAGTTCCAGGCCGAGGCGCGGCAGCTGCTGCGACTGATGGTGCATTCGATCTATTCGGACAAGGACGTGTTCCTGCGGGAGCTGCTGTCCAACGCGTCGGACGCGCTGGACAAGGTGCGGCTCGAGTCGATGGTCGACAAGGATCTGGAGGTCGACACCGACGACCTGCACATCCAGCTGGAACGCGACCCGGCCGCGCGGACGCTGACCGTGCGCGACAACGGCATCGGGATGTCGCGCGACGAGGTCGTCGGCCTCATCGGCACGATCGCCCGGTCCGGCACGGCCGAGTTGCTCGAGAAACTCAAGTCCGCCCAGGAGGCGCAGGGCAGCGACCTCATCGGGCAGTTCGGTGTCGGCTTCTACTCGGCGTTCATGGTCGCCGACAAGGTCACGGTCGTGACCCGCAAGGCGGGCGAGACCGTCGGCACCCGGTGGGAGTCCGAGGGCGAGGCGACCTACACGATCGCCGACGTGCCCGACGCCCCGCAGGGCACCGCCGTGACCCTGCACCTCAAGCCCGTCGACACCGACGACGGCATGCACGACTACACCGACACCGGCGTGCTGCGGCGGATCGTCACCCGCTACTCGGACTTCCTGGCCTGGCCGATCCGCATGGAGGTCGAGCGGGTCCAGCAGAGCGAGGACGGCGAGTCCGAGGAGACCGTCGTCGAGCCGGAGACGCTCAACTCGATGAAGGCGCTGTGGGCCCGGCCGCGCAGCGAGGTCACCGACGCCGAGTACAACGAGTTCTACAAGCACATCAGCCACGACTGGGCGGACCCGCTCGAGACGATGCGGCTGCACGCCGAGGGCACGTTCGAGTACCAGGCGCTGCTGTTCCTGCCCTCGCGTGCGCCGATGGACCTGTTCACCCGCGAGGCGAAGCGCGGCGTGCAGCTCTACGTCAAGCGCGTGTTCATCATGGACGACTGCGAAGAGCTGATGCCCGAGTACCTGCGCTTCGTCAAGGGCGTCGTCGACGCGCAGGACCTGTCGCTGAACGTCTCGCGGGAGATCCTGCAGCAGGACCGGCAGATCCGCGCGATGCGGCGCAGGCTCGCCAAGAAGGTGCTGTCCACCGTGGCCGGTCTGGTCAAGTCCGAGGAGTCCGAGGACAGGGACAAGTACCGCACGTTCTGGAGCCAGTTCGGCACGTGCGTGAAGGAAGGGCTGGTCACCGACCCGGACAGCAGGCAGGACATCCTCGAGATCGCCTCGTTCGACTCGACCCGCTCGGCCGACGAGCAGACCACTCTCGCCGAGTACGTCGAGCGCATGCCCGAGGGCCAGGAACACATCTACTACCTGACCGGCAAATCCCGCGAGATGGTGGAGAAGTCGCCGCACATGGAGGCCTTCACCAGCAAGGGTGTCGAGGTGCTGATCCTCACCGACCAGGTCGACGAGATGTGGGTCGACTCGGGTGCCGAGTTCCAGGGCAAGACGTTCCGGTCGATCGCCAAGGGCGAGGTCGACCTCGACGGCAACGACGAGGCCGACGACTCGGCCGACGAGGCCACGAAGGAGCAGTTCGCGGGCCTGCTGGAGTGGCTGCGCGAGACTCTCTCGGACGAGGTCAAGGACGTGCGCCTGTCGTCGCGGCTGACGACCTCGCCCGCCTGCATCGTCGGCGACGAGGGCGACTTGAGCCCGGAACTGGTCCGCATCTACCGCCAGTTGGGTCAGCCGCTGCCGGACGTCAAGCGCATCCTGGAGATCAACCCGGAGCATGCGCTCGTGACCGGGCTGCGCGAGTCGCACGCGAAGAACGCCGACGACCCGTCGTTGCCAGAGGTGGCGCAGCTGCTGTACGGCACCACCCTGCTGGCCGAAGGGGAGGAGCTGCCGGACCCGCACAAGTTCGCGCAGCTGCTCGCGGGCAGGCTGGCCTCCGGGCTCGGCTGACCGCGGCCGCGGCCGAACACCGTACGCACCGCACGAAGGGCGGGCCGGGGACTTCCCGGCCCGCCCTTCCGACGAGGGTGCCCGTGCGCCGCGGCGCTCACTGCGTGAGCAGCGACTCCACCTGGCCGGCTGCGAGGGCATGATCGATCACCATGAACGCCGCACCGGATACGCCGGCCTCGTCGCCGGAGTGCAACGGCACGATGCGCAGATTCTGCGTCGCCAGCGGTAGGGAACGTTGGTAGACGGCTTCCCGTACTCCGGCGATCAGGTGTTCGCCCGCCAGCGAGAGCGCGCCGCCGACCGCGAGTACGGACGGGTTGAACAGGCTGACCGCCGTCGCGAGTACCTCTCCGATGTCGCGGCCGGCTTGCCGGATGTGCTGCAACGCGGGCACGGAGCCGTTGCGGGCCAGCGTGACGACGTCGGCGCTGTTCGTCGCGGGGACACCCGCCTCGGTCAGCTTCGCGGCGATCGCCGCACCGCTGGCGACGGCTTCCAGGCATCCGACATTGCCACAGCGGCAGCGGACGTCGGTGTCGTGCGGCACCCGGACGTGCCCCATGTCGCCTGCCGCACCCTGCGATCCCCGGTGCAGCCGGCCGTAGCTGATCAGGCCGCTGCCGATGCCGGTGGCGACCTTCACGAAGATCATGTGGTCGTACTCCGCCCAGTGGGCGCGGTACTCGCCGAGCGCCATGATGTTGACGTCGTTGTCCACCAATGTCGGCGCGCCGAGCTCCGCGCGCACGAACGCGGGGACGTCGAACCCGTCCCAGCCGGGCATGATCGGCGGATTGGTCGGCTTCCCCGACAGGTGCTCGACCGGCCCGGGAAGTCCGATGCCGACGCCGAGCAAATCGCATTCGTCCCGCCCGGCCTGGGTGAGCAGCGCGCGCCCGCGGTCGCACACTTCCCGGAGCACGATCTCGGGGCCCGCGGCGATGTCGAGCACCTTGTCCTCCTCCACCAGTACGCCGCCCGCGAGGTCGGTGACCGCGAGCTTGGCGTGTGTCGCGCCGATGTCGGCGGCGAGCACCACCCTGGCCGCCGGGTTGAAGGCGACCGTCGTCGGTGGACGGCCGCCGGTGGAGTTGGCCTTGTCGCTGAACTTCAGCAGACCTGAGCTGAGCAGGGTGTCGATGCGCTCGGCGACGGTCGAGCGCGCCAGGCCGGTCTCGGCGGACAACTCGGCGCGGGTGCGTGGCCGCCCGTCGCGCAGGAACTGGAACAGCGCCGCCGTGCCTGCCGGTGACAGCTCGCCCCGAGTCATGTGATCGCCTTCCTTCCCCTCAGCAGCAGAATGCGCTACTTCGACACTAGAACACCCCCGACTTCTCACGTCGGACATACGGCCATTTGGATGTAAATCAGTGAACTTCTGATTGACGGTCATGCAAAAGTGCGCCTAGAGTCCACCGTCATGAGCTCAAGGGAGAGCGAGATCACAGCCGAGGTGGGGCAGGAACCCCTGCTGCGGATGAGCGGCATCGTCAAGCACTTTCCCGGTGTGAAAGCGCTGGACGGCATCGACCTCGAGGTGCGGGCGGGCGACGTTCATTGCCTGCTGGGTCAGAACGGCGCAGGTAAGTCGACGTTGATCAAGGTGCTCGCCGGGGCGCACCAGCCGGACGGCGGCACGATCCGCTGGCAGGGCGAAGACATCCGCATCGTCAACCCGCAGGCCGCGATCGACCACGGGATCGCCACGATCTACCAGGAGCTCGACCTGGTCGACGGGCTGACCGTGGCGGAGAACATCTACCTCGGGCACGAGCGCGCGCGATGGGGAGTCGTCGCGCGCACCGACGCGAACCGCTCAGCTGCTGAGCTGTTGCGTCGTCTCGGTCATCCCGAGGTGGCCCCCGATGTCGAGGTGGGGCGACTGCCGGCGGCGGGAAAGCAGATCGTGAGCATGGCCCGTGCGCTGTCGCACGAGGCGGAGCTGATCGTGATGGACGAGCCGTCCGCCGTGCTGGACCAGGAAGAGGTCGCACGGCTGTTCGGCGTGATCCGCGAGCTGGCGGCGCAGGGTGTGGCGATCGTCTACATCTCGCACCGGCTGGAGGAGATCCGCGAGATCGGCGACCGCGTCACGGTGCTCAAGGACGGGCGTACCGCCGCCACCGGACTCGCGGCGGCGGAGACGCCGACGTCGGAGATCATCCGGCTGATGACCGGCCGGTCGATCGAGTACGTCTTCCCGGAGCGGCCGGAGCGGCAGCTGGGCGACACCGTGCTCGAGGTGTCGGGGCTGAGCAGGCCGGGGGAGTTCCACGACGTGTCGTTCACCGTGGCCGCCGGGGAGGTCGTCGGCCTCGCGGGGCTGGTCGGCTCCGGCCGCTCGGAGATCCTGGAGACGATCTACGGCGCGCGCAAAGCCCAGGAGGGCACGGTGTCCGTCGCAGGACGCCGGTTGCGCGCGGGCCGGGTCGGCGCCGCGGTGGCCGCGGGCGTCGGTCTGTGCCCCGAGGAACGCAAGAGTCAGGCACTCGTGCTGCACGAGTCGGTGGCGCGCAACATCTCGCTCGCCAGTCTCGGCCGCTTCGCCCGAGGCGGTTTCGTCAAGCGTCGTGACGAGCGGCGAGCGGCCGACGACCAGGTTCGCGCTCTTGATGTGCGGCCGGCTGACGTGGAGCGGCACGCGGGCACGCTCTCCGGCGGTAATCAGCAGAAGGTCGTGCTGGCGCGCTGGCTGCTGCGGCAGTGCCGGGTGCTGGCGTTGGACGAACCGACACGCGGTGTCGACGTCGGCGCGCGGTCGGAGATCTACGCGCTGATCAGGGACCTGGCGGCCGGCGGCATCGCGGTCGTCGTCGTCTCCAGCGAGATCGAGGAGGTGATCGGGCTGTCCGACCGGGTCCTGGTGATCTCCGACGGCGCCCTGCTCCACGACGGTCCCGCCGATGAGATCGACGAGCACCAGGTGCTCGACATGGTGATGGAAGGAGACGCGGCATGAGGACGGTTCACAGGTCCGAATCGTCGGGCGCCATGCCGCCCCGGGCCGAATTGCCCGGGGCCGAGTTGCCGGTGCAACGCACGTGGCGAGGGAGGGCGGCATGACGACCGCGTCCGACGAGAGAACCGGCGCCGGCACGCCCGGCGGGCACACCGAAGGGCCGTTGAGCCGGGTCACCGCGATGTTCTCCGGTCCTGCCGGGCGCAACCTGGGTCTGGTGTTTGCGCTGCTGCTGCTGTGCATCGTCGGTGTGATCACCGCGGGCGATCGGTTCGTCAGCTTCGACAACATGATGACGATCCTGCGTCTCGCGTCGGTGATCGGCGTGGTGAGCGTCGGTATGACGTTCGTGATCACCGGCGGCGGTATCGACCTGTCGGTCGGTGCGATCGTGGCGCTGTCGTCGGTGTGGGCGTCGACCCTCGCCACGCAGACGCTCGCCGAGGACACCCACTGGATCGTCATGGTCACCACGGCGTTGCTGGTCGGTGGGGGCTGCGGCCTCGTGAACGGGATACTCATCGCCTACGGCAGGATGGCCGCGTTCATCGTGACGCTGGCGATGATGGCCGGGGCGCGCGGTCTCGCGGAGATCATCGCGCAGAAGCGCACGCAGGTCGTCACGGTCAGCGACTTCGTCGACGTCATCGGCGGCAGGGTGTTCGGCATCCCGGTGCTCGTCATCATCTTCGCGGTGGTCGCCGTCGCGGGCTGGATTCTGCTCAACCGCACCACCTTCGGCCGCCGGACCCTCGCCGTCGGCGGCAACCCGGAGGCCGCGCGGCTGGCGGGCATCAACGTCAAGCGCCACACCACGCTGCTGTACGTCCTCGTCGGTGTCGCCTGTGGACTCGCGGCGGTGATGCTGCTGGCGCGCACCACGGCGGGCACGTCGACGCACGGCATGCTCATGGAGCTCGACGCCATCGCGGCCGTCGTCATCGGCGGGACGCTGCTGTCCGGTGGTCGCGGCACCATCGTCGGCACCGTCTTCGGTGTGCTGATCTTCACCACGCTCACCAACGTCTTCACGCTCAACAACCTCGACACGTCCACCCAGGCCGTCGCGAAGGGCGTGATCATCGTCGTCGCGGTGCTGCTCCAACAGCGCGTCGCGGCCCGCAACGGCTCCCCGCCGTGAACCGCGCGACTCCCTACGCGAAACCCAACCGGAACCCACTCCCGAGGAGAGAACCATGCCGCACCGCAGCAGCAGACTCCTTCGTGCCACCGGCGCCGTCGCGGCGCTCGCCCTGCTCTCCACCGCCTGTACGAGCAACGAACCGGCGTCGCAGGAGACCAACACCGATCCGAGGGCGGTCAGCTCGAACGACGACCCCGGCAAGGAAGTCGTCATCGGATTCTCCGGCCCGGAGGCGGACCACGGCTGGCTGGGTGCGATCAACTCGACCGCCGTCGCCGAGGGCAAGAAGTACGAGGACGTCACGCTCCGGGTCGCGGAAGGCACCGACGACCCGAGCGTGCAGATCAGCCACATCGAGACGTTCATCAACGACGGCGTCGACGCGATCGTGCTGCTGCCGACGGACGGCGCGGCGCTGACCAAGGTCGCCACGCAGGCGATGGACGCGGGCATCCCGGTCGTCAACGTCGACCGCGAGTTCTCCAGTGAGTTCGCCGCCCGCACCACGATCCTCGGTGACAACTACGGCATGGGCGTCTCGGCCGGCACCTACGCCTGCAACCTGGTCAAGGAGAACGACCTCGGCGGCGACGCGGTCGTGACCGAGATCGCGGGCACCGACTCGCTGCCACTGACCCAGGACCGCTCCGCCGGGTTCAAGGACGCACTGAAGGAGTGCGACCAGAACGTCGACCACCGGGTCGCGGCGGATTTCACCGTGCAGTCCGGTGAGCAGGCGGCATCCAACCTGCTGCAGGCCGTGCCGGAGATCGACATCATCTGGAACCACGACGACGACCAGGGCGTGGGTGTCAAGGCCGCGTTCGACAACGCCAGCCGTGACGAGTTCTTCTTCATCGGTGGTGCCGGCTCGAAGAACGCGATGCGCTGGATCCAGCAGGGCGAGATGGAAGCCACCGTGCTCTACCCGCCGACACAGGCCGCCGACGGTGTCCGCCTCGCGCGGCTGCTCGCCCAGGACAAGGGCATGTCCGACCTGGTGCAGCACGAGGTGCCGCGCCGGATCGTGCTGAACGCGCCCGTCGTCACGAAGGAGAACGTCGAGGAGTACCTCCCGCTCGGGTTCGAGTCCTGAGATCGCACCACACCCACGAACCGCCCCAGGGAGGGCTGATGACGCACGCGGACAGCGCACCGATCGGGATCGGCATGATCGGCTACGCCTTCATGGGGATGGCGCATTCCCAGGGGTGGCGGGGCGCCAAGAGCTTCTTCGACCCGAAGCTCGAACCACGGCTGGTCGCGCTCGGCGGGCGCGACCGCGCCAAGGCCGAGGAGATGGCCCGCCGGTTCGACTGGCAGAGCGTGGAAACCGATTGGCGCGCACTGATCGCGAGGGAGGATGTCGGCCTCGTCGACATCTGCACCCCCGGTGACACGCACGCCGAGATCGCGATCGCCGCGCTCGCGGCGGGCAAGCACGTGCTCTGCGAGAAGCCGCTCGCCAACTCGGTCGACGAAGCCGAGCAGATGGCCAAGGCCGCCGAACAGGCCCACGCCGAGGGCGTCCGGGCGATGGTCGGATTCACGTACCGGCGCGTTCCCGCACTCGCGCTTGCCAGAAAACTCGTGCGCGACGGCCGGATCGGCGCGCTGCGCCACGTCAGGGCGCAGTACCTGCAGGACTGGCTCACCGACCCGGCCGCGCCGTACTCCTGGCGGCTCGACGCCACCAGGGCGGGCTCCGGCGCGCTCGGTGACATCGGCGCTCACGTGATCGACCTGACCCAGTTCCTCACCGATGAGCACATCACCGGGGTCAGCGCCGCGCTGGACACCTTCGTCACCGAACGCCCGCGACCCGACGGGGACGGCACCGGGCAGGTCACCGTGGACGATGTGGCGGTGTTCCTCGGCCGGTTCAGCGGCGGCGCGATGGCCACCTTCGAGGCCACCCGCTACGCCGCAGGCCGCAAGAACGCCATTCGCATCGAGCTGAACGGGACCGAGGGCAGCCTCGCGTTCGACTTCGAGGACATGAACACCCTGTGGTTCTACGACGCCTCGGCGCCGGCGGAGACGCAGGGCTTCACCCGGATCCTCGTCACCGAGCCGACGCACCCGTACCTGGGTGCGTGGTGGCCGCCCGGCCACCTGCTCGGCTACGAACACGGCTTCTCGCACCAGGCCGCCGATCTGCTCACCGCCATCGCGGACGGCACCGACCCCGAGCCGTCGTTCGCCGACGGGCTGCGGGTACAGCGGGTGGTCGCCGCGGTACAGGCCAGTGCGGCGGCCGGCAGTCAGTGGGTCGCCGTGGATGAATCGAAGGCAGCAGGCACGACGAGAGAGGTGGCGTGATGGCACGACCGGTCACTCTGTTCACCGGGCAGTGGGCGGACCTGCCGTTCGAGGAGGTCGCGAAGCTGGCCTCGGAGTGGGGCTACGACGGACTGGAGATCGCCTGCTGGGGTGATCATCTCGACGTCTGGCGCGCGGTGGAGGACGAGTCGTATCTCCGGTCCAGGTTGGACATCCTGGACAAGTACGGGCTCGGCGTGTGGGCGATCTCCAACCACCTCAAGGGACAGGCGGTCTGCGACGACCCGATCGACGCGCGCCACAAGGCGATCCTGCCCGAGCGGATCTGGGGCGACGGCGAGCCGGAGGGAATCCGGCAACGTGCGGCCGAGGAGATGAAACACACCGCGCGGGTCGCCGCCCGGCTCGGCGTGAACACCGTCGTCGGCTTCACGGGTTCGGCGAGCTGGAAGTACGTGGCGATGTTCCCGCCGGTACCCGCCGAGCTGATCGAGGCCGGATATCAGGACTTCGCCGACCGGTGGAACCCGATCATGGACGTCTTCGAGGCAGAGGGCGTGCGGTTCGCGCTCGAGGTGCACCCGTCGGAGATCGCCTACGACTACTGGTCCACCGTGGCCACCCTCGACGCGATCGGGCGCCGGGAGTCGTTCGGCCTGAACTGGGATCCGAGCCACATGGTGTGGCAGGACATCGACCCCGCCGGGTTCCTCGTCGACTTCGCGGACCGGATCTTCCACGTCGACTGCAAGGACACCAAGCGCAACACCGGAAACGGCCGCAACGGCAGGCTCGGCTCGCACCTGCCGTGGGGGGATCCCCGGCGTGGCTGGGATTTCGTGTCCACCGGACGCGGCGACGTGCCGTGGGAGGCGTGTTTCCGCGTGCTGAACTCCATCGGCTACGACGGTCCGATCTCGATCGAGTGGGAGGACGCGGGCATGGACCGGCTGCGGGGCGCTCCCGAGTCGCTGCGCTACGTGCGCGAGCAGCTGTTCGACCCGCCGGACGCCGCGTTCGACGCGGCGTTCAGTTCCTGAACCTCGACACCGCCGCGCGCCTCGCCTCGCGTGCGGCTGCACCCAATCCTGACGTCTCCAACGAAGTAGTACGGAAAAGGAGGGTTCATGTGTTACGGATTCGATGGTGAGAGCGCGGTCCGCCGCGCGCTCGGTGAGCGCGGCCTCAGCAGACGAGGTGCGTTGCGGACCGCACTCGGCGGTGCGGTCGGTGCCGGCCTGCTCGCCGCCGGCGTCGCCGCACCCGCGGCGCAGGCCACCGTCAAGGGCACCGGCCGGCATCGGGTGCCGCCGGGGTTGATCAGCATGCAGCTGTATACCGTGCGTTCCGCCCTGCAGGGTGAGCCGGGCTTCGACGCGACGTTGCGGATGCTGGCCGACACCGGTTACCCGAAGGTGGAGCAGGCGCTCGGCTACTTCGGCCGCACCGCGCGGGAGCTGCGCGCGTTCTACGACAGCATCGGCGTCTCGGCGACGTCCGGCCACGACGGCATCAGCGACAGTGAGCAGGCCCTGCACACCAAGATCGACAACGCGCTCACGCTCGGCCAGTCGTACATGGTGGTGCCCTACCTGAACTCGTCCGACAAGGCCGACTGGCAGCGGTGGGCCGAGCGGATGAACCACGAGGCCGACGTGGCCCGGTCGGCCGGCCTGCACTACGGCTACCACAACCATGCGCACGAGTTCACGATCGACCTCGGTGGCGGCGTCACGCCGTGGCAGGTGCTGACGTCCGAACTGGACCCGAAGCTCGTGCACCTCGAGATCGACATCTACTGGGTGGTCCGCGGCGGCATCGAGAGCGGCGACGGGGCGCGCGACCCCGAAGGCTTCGCCATCGACACGATGCGGGCGGCGCCGCAGCAGGTGCTGCAGTACCACGTCAAGGACCGGCACGCCCACGACGGCGACATGGCCGACCTGGGCACCGGCCACATCGACTTCGCCCGCATTTTCCGCGCGCACTCCGTGCGGGAGTACATCGTCGAGAACGACACCCCGGACGTGAGCGTCCCCCGGACCTCCGAGGTCGGCTACTCCTACCTGCGCAACCTGCGCTTCTGATTCCCCTTTTCCGTTGATCGGCCGGTCGTCACCGGCGCCGATCCGATCCCAGTGGCGTGCGGTCACCTCAGCCGCGCGTCTGGTCTCCACCTATCCGAGGAGAGTTCGTCATGCGCAAAACTCTCGTCGCGGCGGTCGTGACCGCCGTGACAACCGCGTTACTGACAGCGCCAGGACTGTCCACGGCGGAGGAAGCTCCACCGCCGCCGCCGGACTCGGAGTTCCAGAAGGTCGTCCTCGACGACACCCCGGGCGAGCCGATGGATCTCGCCGTGCTGCCGGACGGCAGAGTGCTGCACACCACGCGGCCGGGCGAGGTGCGGATGCACAACCCGGACACCGGCCGCAACATCGTCGCCGCCGACGTCGACGTCTACGAACACGACGAGGAGGGGCTGCAGAGCATCGCCATCGACCCCGGCTTCAACGGCACGACGAACCGCTGGGTCTACCTCTACTACTCGCCGCCGATGGACACCCCGGTTGACGATCCGTCCACACCGGACGTCAATGAAGGCGATGCGCCCGAGTTCGGGGCACCGGAGGACTTCGCCCCGTTCGAGGGCGTGATCAAGCTGTCGAGGTTCCAGCTCAACGGCGACACCCTGGACCTGTCGAGCGAGCAGCAGATCCTCGACGTCCCTGTCGATCGGGGTATCTGCTGTCATGTCGGCGGCGACATCGCGTTCGACAGCGACGGAAACCTCTACCTCGCCACCGGCGACGACAGCAACCCGTTCTCCTCGGACGGCTACGCGCCGCTCGACGAGCGGGACGGCCGCAACCCGGCCTACGACGCGCAGCGCAGCTCGGCCAACACCAACGACCTGCGCGGCAAGGTGTTGCGGATCGATGTCGGCGCGGGCGGCTCGTACACCGTCCCGGACGGCAACCTCTTCGAGCAGGGCACACCGAAGACGCGTCCGGAGATCTACCTGATGGGGCTGCGGAACCCGTTCCGCATCGACGTCGATCCCCGGACGGACGCGCTCTACGTCGGCGACTACTCGCCGGATGCGGCCACCGCCGACCCGGACCGCGGCCCCGCAGGGACCGGCAAGTGGTTCGTCGCGACCGAGCCTGGCAACTACGGCTGGCCGTACTGCGCCACCGCCGAGCTGCCCTATGTGGACTACGACTTCGCCACCGGCGAGTCCGGCGACGCCTTCGACTGCGCGGCGCCGGTGAACGAGTCGCCACACAACACCGGGCTCACGGAGCTCCCGCCGGTGGAGCAGCCGCAGGTCTGGTACGACTACGAGCAGTCGTCGCAGTTCCCCGAGCTCGGCACCGGCGGCATCGGGCCGATGGCCGGTCCCGCGTACGACTTCGACCACAAGAACCGCCGTGGCCGCGCGCCGGTCGGCTGGCCGAAGCACTACGACGGCATGCCGCTGTTCTTCGAGTGGACCCGCGACTACCTCAAGGGATTCCACCTCGACGACTCCGGCGCGGTGAGCGGCATGGAGGACGTGACGCCGTCCATCCCGCTGTCCGGACCGATGGCGATGGAGTTCGGCCCGAACGGTGCGCTCTACATGCTCGAGTACGGCAAGGGCTACTTCGGAGAACTCCCGGGGGCGGCGCTGTCGCGGATCGACTACATCGGACCGAACGGCAACCACAGCCCGGAGGCGGCGGCCACGGCCGACGTCGACAACGGGCAGGTGCCGCTGACGGTGTCGTTCTCCAGCGACGGCACCGAGGACGCCGACGGCGACCGGCTGCGCTACGCCTGGGACTTCGACGCCGACGGCGAGGTCGACTCGCGGGAGCCGAACCCGACGCACACCTACACCGAGAACGGGGTCTACAACGCCTCGTTGCAGGTGACCGACGTCGGTGGCAAGCACCGGGGCAAGACCGGCGTCGCCGAAGTGGAGATCGTGGTCGGCAACCAGGAGCCGGTGGTGGAGTTCGGCACGCCGGTCGACGGGCAGCAGTTCTCCTTCGGCGACGTCGTCGAGTACGAGGTCAGCGTGACCGACGACCAGCCGGTGGACTGCTCGCAGGTCGAGGTGACCTACATCCTCGGCCACGACGATCACGGCCATCCGCAGACAACCGCGTCCGGTTGCTCCGGCTCGATCGAGACCAGCCAGCCGGAGGGTCACGACCCTGAGCACGACGAGTTGCACGGCGTGTTCAACGCGACCTACAGCGACCCGGGCGCCGACGGTCTGCCGTCGCTGACCGGCAGTGACGAGGTCGTGCTCGAACCGGCGGAGTAAGCGCGCACCGCTCCTGGCGGAACGTGAGTCGTTGTGGTCGCTGCGACGGCCACAACGACTCACGTTCCCAGAACCCAACCACCCCAGGGAGGCCGGAGGATGGCACCGAAGACCGGACTGTGGTTCATCGGCGCGCGCGGGTCGGTGGCCACCACCGCTACCGTCGGCGCGCTCGCGCTGACAGCGGGGCTGACGCGGCGCACCGGGTGCGTCACCGACCTCGCCGAGGTGGCGGCCGCCCGGCCGCCCGCCGTGGCCGACCTGCTGATCGGCGGCCACGACGTCGCCTGCGACACGCTGCCGAAACGCGCCGAGGCGCTGGCCGGCGGCGGGGTGTTCGGCATCGAGCTCGCGCGGGCGGTGCACGACGGGCTGACCCAGGTGGACTCCCGCATCCGGCACGGCGTCACCGGCGAGGAAGAGACCCAGCGGGACGCCATCGAGCGCGTCAGCCGCGACCTGGCCGGGTTCCGTGCGGCGCACGCGTTGGACCACGTGATCGTCATCGACGTCGCCACGACGGAACCGCCGATCGAGCTCACCCCCGAACTGTCCGATCTGGACACCCTGGAACGGGCGTTGGCGGCGGGCGAATCGCCGTTGCCGCTCAGCTCGCTCTACGCCTATGCGGCGCTGCGGGCGGGGTGCCCGGTCGTCGCGTTCACGCCGAGCCCCGGCCCCCGGCTTCCCGCGCTGGCTCAACTGGCCGAGCGGGTGGGGCTGCCGTGGGCGGGTTCGGACGGCAAGACCGGTGAGACGCTGGTCAAATCGGCGCTCGCGCCGATGTTCGCGACCCGCGCGCTCCGGGTGCGCTCCTGGGCGTCGTACAACCTGCTCGGCGGGGGAGACGGTCGGGCACTGGCCGATCCGGTGACGGCGACGAGCAAGACGGCGTCCAAGGGCAAGGGGCTGACCGAGATGCTGGGCGAGCCGGTGGACGGCCCGCTGCACATCGACTACGTCGACGATCTCGGTGACTGGAAGACGGCATGGGACATGGTGTCGTTCGAAGGATTCCTCGGCACGAAGATGTCGATGCAGTTCACCTGGCAGGGCTGCGATTCCGCGCTCGCCGCGCCGCTGGTGCTCGACCTCGCCCGGCTGGTGGCACGCGCCCGGCAGGTCGGGGAATCCGGTCCGTTGGGCGCGCTCGGCTTCTTCTTCAAGGATCCCGCCGGGGGCGGCGGGCACGACCTGGCCGGCCAATGGCGTGCCCTCGTCGAGTGGTGCCAGCGAATCGGAGGTGACCGATGAAGACCCGGGACGCGGTCGAGTTGGTACGGCTGCCGGCCGTACTGACCATCCCCGGTGACAGCCTTGCCGGCGGGGCGGCGGCGGGCTGGCCGTACGGTAAGCGTGGCTGGGCGATGCCGGCCGCCTCGGCGTGCTTCTACCTGGCGGGCATGGCGCTCAACGACTACGCCGACCGCTCGCTCGACGCCGTGGAACGCCCCGAGCGCCCGATCCCGTCCGGCAGGGTGCGTCCCGGCGAGGCACTCGCGCTGGCGGCCGGGTTGACCGGGGCGGGCCTGGGCATCGCCACTGCCGTGGGCGGCCGCGCCGCCGTGCGGGTCGCGGTGCCGGTCGCCGCCGCGGCGTGGACGTACGACCTCGCCGCGAAAGACACCCCGGCCGGACCCGCCGTGATGGCGGCCGCGCGGGGGTTGGACGTGTTGCTCGGAGCTGGGGGTCGACCGCGGAGGGCGGCACTGCCGGCCTCCGCGGTCGCCGGGCACACGCTCGGTGTCACCAGCCTGAGTAGGGGTGAGGTGCACGGTGGATCGCGGCGCACCGGCCTGGCGGCACTCGCCACGACGGCGTCGGCGGCCGGTGCGGCTGCGGCCGCCGCGCTACCTCGACGTCGCGGCCGGCGCGCCCACGACACGCGACGCGCCGTCGCCGGCGCCGCGTTCGCCGCCACGTACGCGGGCACCGTCGGCCGTGCGCAGGCCCGCGCCGCGCGCAACCCGGACGCCGCCACGGTACGCACCGCGACCGGCGCAGGCGTGCGAGGCGTTATCGGATTGCATGCCGCTCTCGTGGCGGGGACCGGGGCGATCGGGCTCGCCGCGGGACTCCTGGCCGCTGGACCGATCGCGCGGCTGGCCTCGAAGGTGGTGTCGCCGACATGACCCTGCGCTTCGGCTACGGCACCAACGGATTCGCCGGACACCGCCTGGACGACGCCCTCGGCGTGATCGCCGATCTCGGCTACGACGGTGTCGCGCTCACCCTCGACCATCCGCATCTCGACCCGTTCGCGCCCGACCTCGCCGCCCGCACCGACGACGTGCGCCGCCGGCTTGCCGCGTACGGGCTCGCCGTCGTCATCGAGACGGGCGCCCGCTACGTCATGGACCCGTGGCGCAAACACGAACCGACGCTGGTGTCCGACGTCGGCCGCGAGCGCCGGATCGACTACCTGCATCGCGCGATCCGCGTCGCCGCCGATCTCGGCGCGGAGGCGGTGTCGTTCTGGTCGGGGACATTGCCCGAGGGCGCCGGCGCTCTACAGGGCTGGCACCGGCTCACCAGCGGCGTCGAGCAGGTGCTGGCCGAGGCCGAACGCCGGGACGTGCGGTGCGCGTTCGAACCGGAGCCGGGCATGTTCGTCGACACCCTCGACGGGGTGTTGGACCTGCGCCGCAGGCTCGGCGAACCCGAACACCTCACGGTGACCGTCGACGTCGGACACTGCGTCTGCAACGAACCCGCCCCGCCGCAGGACCGCATCCGTGACGTCGGGCCGCTGCTGGGCAACGTGCAGATCGACGACATGCGACCCGGGGTGCACGAACACCTGGAGTTCGGCGACGGCGACGTCGACCTGCCCGCCACGCTCCGCGCGCTGCTCGCCGTCGGTTATCAGGGCCTGGTCAGCGTGGAGCTGCCCCGGCATTCCCACGCTGCACCGGCCGTGGCCGCGCGTTCGCTCGACGCGTTGCGCACCGCGCAGGCGGCGGCCCTCGCGGCGGAGGTGACGCCGTGACCGACCTGCTGGACGACGTGCTCGGCACCGAGGGCAGGGCCAGGCTGACCGAGCTGACCGGCGAGGTGACGTCCACCCCGGCGCGGATCGCGGTGCTGTTCCCCGCCGTGGCGCGCGCCGTCGGCAGGGGACCGGCCGACCCGGACGACCCCGACGGCATGGTCACGCCTCGGATCGAGGACCAGGCCAGGGTCGCGTTGCTTCGTGCCGCGGCGCAGGCCTGGAATCGGGATGCCCTCGTGACGGAGATCGGCGCGCTGTACCGGCATGGCGACGCCGACGAGAAACGCGCCGTGCTGAGGGCTGTGGACCACCTCGACGTGGGGAACGCCGCGCTCGACCTGGTAGGGGACGCCCTCCGTGGCAACGACACCCGGCTCATCGCGGCGGCCCTCGGGCCGTACGCGGCCAAGCACCTCGACCCGCACAACTGGCGGCACGGCGTGCTGAAGTGCCTGTTCACCGGCGTTCCGCTGGCGGCGGTGTCCGGCTTCGCGGAGCGTGGCGACGCCGAGTTGGCCCGGATGGTTGAAGGCTTCGCCGCCGAGCGTCGTGCGGCGGGCCGTGACGTCCCGGCCGACGCGACCTGCCTGCTCAACCGGTTGACCTCGAAACGCCCGGACCTCGATGGGGGAACTGTCCCCGACCAGCAACGCGTGCGGCACGACCAGGAGGACTGATGCGCATCTTCGACCCCCACATCCACATGACCTCCCGCACCACCGACGACTACGAAGCCATGTACGCCGCCGGGGTCCGCGCCGTCACCGAACCGGCTTTCTGGCTCGGCCAGCCGCGCAGCAGCGCCGCGTCGTTCTACGACTACTTCGACGCGCTCGTCGGCTGGGAACGGTTCCGTGCCGCCCAGTTCGGCATCCGCCACCACTGCACGATCGCGCTCAACCCGAAGGAGGCCAACGACCCCCGGTGCGCCGAGGTGCTGGACGCGCTGCCGCGCTACCTCGCCAAGGACGGCGTGGTGGCGGTAGGCGAAGTCGGGTTCGACTCGATGACCGACGACGAGGAGAAGGCGTTCGTCCGGCAGCTCGACCTCGCCGGGGAGCACGACCTGCCGGTGCTGGTGCACACCCCGCACCGCGACAAGGTCGAGGGCACCCGCCGCACCCTGGAACTGGTCGCGGCGTCCGGGCTGCCACCGGAACGGGTGCTGGTCGATCACCTGAACGAGGTCACCGTCGACATGGTGGCCGGGTCCGGCTGCTGGCTCGGGTTCTCCATCTACCCGGACACCAAAATGGACGAACGTCGCATGGTCCGGATCCTCGCCGACCACGGCCTGGACCGAATGATCGTCAACTCCGCCGCCGACTGGGGCCGCAGTGACCCGCTGAAGACCGCCAAGACCGGGCAGGCGATGCGCGGCGCCGGGTTCAGCGAGGACGACGTCGACCGCGTGCTGTGGCGCAACCCCGTCGCGTTCTACGGCCAGAGTGGACGGCTGCTCCTCGACCCGGTCGATATCGATCAGACCGCGACGTTCGAGGGCAACTCGGTGCTGCGCGGCCAGCGTCCGGCGTGAGGGGGCGGCATGCGCTTCGCTCACCCTGATGGCCGCCGCGTCCATCTCGCGTACTGCACCAACGTCCATCCCGCCGAGGACATCGACGGCCTGTTGCGACAGCTCCAGGTGTTCGGCGGCGGCATCCGCGCGGAACTCGACGTCGACCGGCTCGGCGTCGGACTGTGGCTGCCCGCGCCGCTGGCCGCGCATCTGGCCGACCATCCGGATCTGGACCGGCTCCGGGCCACTCTGGACGACCACGGCCTCGAGGTCGTCACGCTGAACGCCTTTCCGTACCAGGGGTTCCACGACCCGGTGGTGAAGAAGGCGGTGTACAGCCCCGATTGGGTGGAGACGCGGCGGCTGGAGTACACCCTGACGTGCGCACGGGTGCTGGCGCGGCTGCTTCCGGACGACGCCGCGCGCGGGAGCATCTCGACGGTGCCGCTGGCGTGGCGGGCGCCGTGGTACTCCGACCGGCGCCTGCGGGCACGCGAGCTGCTGGACCGGCTGGCGGAAGGGCTCGCCAAGCAAACCGCCGAGACCGGCAGGCCGATCCGGGTCGGGCTGGAACCCGAGCCCGGCTGCGTGGTGGAGACGGTCGACGACGCGATCGAACAGCTCTCCGGCATCGACACCGACCACATCGGACTGTGCCTGGACGCCTGCCACCTCGCGGTGGCGTTCGAGGACCCGGCGTCGGCGGTGCGGCGGCTCACCGATGCCGGACTGCCGATCGTGAAGACCCAGGCCTCGGCGGCGCTGCACGCCGCGACACCGGGTGACGTAGCCACCCGGCAGGCGTTGTCGTCGTACGCCGAGGACCGATTCCTGCACCAGGTGCGCGAACGCGGGCCGTCGCGGGTGGCCGAACGCGACGACCTGCCGGAAGCCGTCGACGGTCGCCGCGCGTTGCGAGGCACCGGGCCGTGGCGCGTGCACTTCCACGTGCCGATCCATCGACGTCCCGAACCACCGCTGGAGTCCACACAGCACGAACTCGGCGAGACGTTGGACGCCCTGCTCGGCGGGCCGGCCGCGCTGACCGACCACGTCGAGATGGAGACCTACACCTGGTCGGTGCTGCCGGAGGCGCAGCGCCCGAACACCGACGCCGAGCTGGTCTCCGGGCTCGCCGCCGAACTGCGCTGGGTCGCCGACCGGATGCGGCGAGCCGGATTGGAGACCACATGAGTACGAACAAGGTTTTGCTGCTCAACATCGTCGGACTGACACCACGGCTGCTCGCGCACGCGCCACGCCTGCGCGCGCTCGCCGCGGACGGCTGGCAGGCGCAGCTCGACACCGTGCTGCCCGCCGTCACGTGCTCGGCGCAATCCACGATGCTCACCGGACGTCCGCCGCGCGAGCACGGCATCGTCGGCAACGGCTGGTACTTCCGCGATCTCGGCGAGGTCTACCTGTGGCGCCAGCACAACCGGCTGGTGCAGGGCGAGAAGGTGTGGGAGACCGCCCGGCGCGCCGATCCCGGCTACCGCGCGGCCAACGTGTGCTGGTGGTACGCGATGGGCGCCAGCACCGACTGGACCATCACGCCGCGCCCGGTCTATCACGCCGACGGCCGCAAGTCGCCGGACTGCTATGCGCGCCCGCCGGAGCTGCACGACGAGCTCACCGAGGAGCTGGGCACGTTCCCGCTGTTCAATTACTGGGGCCCGACGGCGTCGTTGCGTTCCAGCGAATGGGTGGTCGGGGCGTCCCGGCGGCTGCTGCCGGACGCGGACCTGACGCTGGCGTACGTCCCCCACCTGGATTACGACCTGCAACGCCACGGCCCGGACAGTCCGCAGGCGCTCGCCGCCGTGCGCGACGTCGACCGCACCGTCGCGCCGCTGCTCGACGACGCGCGGGCGTCCGGCGCGACGGTCGTGGTGGTGAGCGAGTACGGCATCACGCCCGCGTCCCGGCCCGTCGACGTCAACCGGATGCTGCGGCAGTCCGGACTGTTGGAGGTCTACACCCAGGAGGGCATGGAGTACCTGGACCCGTGGACGTCGCGGGCGTTCGCGGTGGCCGACCACCAGGTCGCGCACGTCTACGTCGCGAACCCGGCCGACGTCGCGTCGGTGGCGAAGCTGTGCCAGGACCTGCCCGGTGTGGACCTCGTGCTGGACCGCGAGGCGCAGGCGGACTACGGCATCGACCACGAGCGCGCGGGCGAGTTGGTGTTGGTCGCGGAGCAGGGCGCGTGGTTCACGTACTACTACTGGCTGGACGACGCCCGCGCCCCGGACTTCGCCCGCGGCGTCGACATCCACCGCAAGCCCGGTTACGACCCGGCGGAGCTGTTCCTGGACCCGGCCGATCCCACGGTGAAGGCACGGGCGTTGCTCGGGCTGGCGAGGAAGAAGCTGGGCCTGCGGTACACGATGAACGTCGTGCCGATGGACGGGCGCTGGGTGAAGGGCACGCATGGCCGGCTGCCCGACGACCCTGCCGAGGGCCCGTTGTTGTTGTGCAGCGACCCGGCAACGCAGCGCGACCGCATCGCGGCCGCGGACGTCCGGGATCTGGTGCTGGAGTTGGCCGGGGTGACGGAAGCGACGTGACGAGACTTCCTACCTGCTGAGACTGCACGCCGGCCGGCTCGGACTCGGACCGCGGCTCGCCGAACCGCCGGGTGCGGGCCCGCGGGCCGGTCGGGGAGGCGGGCCGGGGACATCCCGGCCCGCCCTTCGTGTGTGCAGCAGGGAGTGGTTTGCCCGAGTTGGCGGAAATTTACCTGTGGACGGGAACCGGGCGGTGCCGTGCCGCGTCATGGGTTACGTACGAGCGGTGGCGAGCGCGGCCCGTGCGGCTGCCGGCGGCGCCACCGAACAGGTGAAGGAGTTGGGGACCATGACAGGCTTCGATGCCGTTCCTGACGAACTGCGCGGGACCGCGGGACGGATCGGTGAGACCGCAGGGGGCGCGGCCGGACTGGTCTGGCAGGGACCGAGCGGCGACTACGGGAACGACGCGGTGCAGCAGGCGTGGCAGCTCTACATCGAGAGCATGCGCAAGCGTGTCGAGACGTTGAAGGGCAAGGCCGAGGAACTGGGGGGCCAGCTCGGGTCGGCCGCCGCCCAGTACCTCGAATCCGATGACGACACCCGGTCGTCGCTGGACACGCTGGGCAACGCGGTCGAGAGCGCCGCGGGCGGTATGGCGGCAGGCGGAGCCGTGGGCGGCGCGGTCGGCGGTGCCGTGGGCGGTATCGCGGGCGGCCTCGGCGGCGCCGTGGGAGGCGCGGCCGCGGGGGGCATCAGCGCCGTCCTCGACGGCGGTGCCGGTAGCGAGGGACAGGAGCGGTGATGGCGGAACTGGGGCAGACCGACGACCCGAAGGCGCTCATTCCCGGCGAACCCGAGGTGATCTCGTCCGATCTCGGCTCGTTGGTCGATCCGATCAACGTCGCCGACGAGATCGGTTCGACGCTCGGCACGATCGACCCGGCCGGCTGGGTCGGGGACGCGGCGACGACGTTCCGGTCGGTCTTCGCCGAGGAACCGCCCAAGTGGGGGCAGGCCGCCGAGGCCGTCGGGCAGGGCGGCGAGCAGTTGGCGAACTACGCCGACATCCTGACCTGGGGGCAGGGCGAGGCGCAGCGTGCGATCGAGCTGTACCACCAGGCGAGGGCGGCCAGCCGGGCGGCGAAGGCGCAGTACGACGCGCAACGTGCGCTGGGCCCGATGGTGGGCGGCCCGATGGTACCGTTCGAGGACCCGGGCGGGCCCGCCATGGCGGAGGCGCAGCAGATCCTCGACGCTGCGAGGAAGGCCGTCGCCGCGGAAGGCGGCGTCGTGGCCATGGCGCTCGGCATGACCCACGACGAGGAGGGCCGGTTCCAGCACAAGTTCGGGGAGCAGGAGTTCGGCGCCGACAACCGGCAGACGCAGCGGCAGTTCAACCCGGAGACCGGCCAGTGGGAGGACGTCGACACCGGCGGCTGGCAGACGGATCAGAACGGCAACAGCAGCTACCAGAACACGGTCGGCGACGAACCGGCCGACAAGCTCATGCACGACGGCGCCAGGGAGCTGTTCGACAGCCTGGGCATCGACCTGCCAGGCCCCGGCATGCTCGGCATCGACCCCGTGCGCCACGAGGTCGGTGACGACGTCGAGGTCGCGGGCGGCGAGTTCGACGTGGGTGCCGAGTACGGCGACATGTCGGCGGGTGCTTCCGGTTCGGGTTCGGTGCTCGGTGCCGGCGCCGGGGCGTACGCCGAGGTCACCGAGGACGGTTTCGCCGCCGGCGCGAACGCCGAGGCCTACCTGGCGAAGGGCGAGGTGGAAGGCGAGTTCGACACCGGGATGGGCGTGTCGGGCAGCGGCAGCGCCAGCGGGTTCGTGGGCGGCGACGCCAATGCCGAGGCGAGTGTCGACGCGCTCGGCGCGCAGGCCAGTGCCGAGGCGTTCGTCGGTGCCAGGGGCGATGTCGAAGGTGAGATGAACTTCGGCGACCACGCCAGTGTGTCGGCCAGCGGCGAGGCCATGGCGGGCGCCGAGGCGTCGGCCGACGCCAGTGTCGGTCTCACCGGTGCCGACGTCAGCGCCGAGGCGTTCGCCGGTGCCAAGGCCAGCGGTGACGTCGGCGGCGAGGTCGCCGGTGTCGGGGCCGGTGTGAACGGCGAGGCGTGGGCCGGTGTCGGGGCGTCCGCCGACGCTCAGTTCGGCATGGGTGACGACGGTAAGTTCCACATCGGCGCGTCCGCCGGCGCGGCACTCGGCGTGGGCGGCAAGGTCGGCTTCGACGTGTCGGTCGACCCGGGCGGTGTGGTCGACGCGGCGACGAGTGCCGGCGATGCCGTGAGCGACGCGGGCCAGGCCGTGGGTGACGCGGTCGGCGGTGCCAAGGACAAGGCAGGCGACGCGATCAGTAGCGTGGGCAATGCGCTCGGCTTCTGAGAGCGGTGACGGTCGGTCGACGAGGAAGAAGGCGTGAGCATGGCAACGACGATCCCGGTGCCGATCGAGTTCTCCCTGCCGGAGGGCTGGGTGTCGGTGTCGCCGGACGAGATCGGTACGCCGAACGCGGCGTTCGTGGCGCTGCGGCCCGACACGGGCGGGGACGGTTTCACCGCGAACATCACGATCACCGGAGAGGTGCGCGACGGCGACGTGCGACTGTCCGATGTGGCCGCCGAGGCGGCGGAACGGCTGCGCGGCGGTGCGCACGAGGTGAAGGTGGGCAACACGCAGGCCACCGGCACCGCCGAGAACCCGGTGTACACCCAGCCGCTGCGGATCGACGCCGACGTGGCGGGCCGTCGCCGGTATCTGGTGCAGTACCAGGTGTTCATGGGCTTCACCGACACGGCCGATCCGTCGCGGCGTGCGGTGATCCAGATCGTGCTCAGCTCCACTCCGGAGACGTTTCAACCCGTGTTCGCCGATTTCGAGGAGTTCCTCGGCACCATCCGGCCCGAGCAGGGCGGTGGCGGCAGCGGGTCCGGGAACACGGGAGGTACGGCATGAACGAGACGGCCAAGCACCTGGTGCAGCGAATCCAGGCGGTCGACGACGCGGCGGCGGCGAACCGCAACCGTGCGGAGACCTACCGGGCCATGACCGAGCAGTTGTCCGAGGTCACCGGCACGGCGAGCTCGCCGGACGGGGTGGTGACCGTGGAGGCGGGGCCGGACGGCTCGGTCGAGAAGGTCACGTTCTCCGACGCGGTCCGCAGCGGCGTGGATCCGGCCGAGCTGTCAGCCAGGGTGCAGCACACGATCGCGCTCGCCCGGGTGGCCGCCACCCGGGCGCAGGCCGAGGTGGTGCAGCGCGGACTCGGTTCCAGTGACCTGCTGGAGAAGGTGCTCCAGGAGGACAGGAAGCTGTTCGGTGACTCGGAGCCGGTGGACCCGGGGCCGGACCCGCTCGGGGACGGCCCGGGGCCGACGGTCGGGCGCACCGGTCGTGAACGGCTCAGCGACGACGAGGCATTCGAGAGTTTCCGCGTGTTGCGGCGCAGCTGAAGCCGCGGGCGAAACCGGGTGGCCGGGGCAGCCGCGCGCCCGGGTTCGTGCGTCCGCCGACCGTGCGATGTGGAGGGTGTGACGGATGAGTGTGGGCGCGATCCTCGCGATCGTGTTGGGTGGTGTGCTGCTGCTCGCCGCGGGGGTGATCGCGCTGATCGTCCTGGTGCGGCGGGCGGGCAGGGCCCGTGCGGCCATGTCGGCACCGGAGGCGCGGGCGGCGGTCGAGTCCAGCGGCTGGACCTTCGCCGAGCGGGACGACTCGTACGTGCCGCTGTACGACCGGCAGTACGACCGCACGGGGTGGGCCGAGCCTTTCCACCGGCCGCCCCGCGCGACGGGAGCGACGGGCGTCATCACCGGCACGCATCGCGGCAGGCCGTTCGTCGCGGCCACGTTCGAGACCGTCCACGACGGCGAGCATCGGCCGGAACGCGCGATCTGGGTCGCCGCGCCTGCCGCGCACCCCATGCTGAGCGCGACACGGATCGTCGGGCCGCAGAACACGATCAATCGCACCATCGGTATGGGTGGGCTGCAGCTCGGGGACGAGGAGTTCGACCGGAGCTTCGAGGTGCACTGCGACGACGAGGCGTTCGCCCGCGCCGTGTTCGGCCCTGAACTGAGAGCCCTGCTGCTGCACGACTCCCGCTCGTTCCGGGGTTTCGTGCTGCGCGGGGAGTACCTCGACGTGTTCGACCCGGTCGGCGATTACCGCGATCCGGACCAGCTCGTGGCCGCCCTCGACCTGCGCTGCGACATGCTCGACCGGATTCCCGCCTGGTCCCGCGGCTGACCGTAGTACCGGTGCCTGCGCGGTGTCGTCGCGCGGCCGGGCGGTACACCGCTCACTGTGGTCTAATCCCGTCCATGGTGGAGAGTCGAGCCGTGTCCGACATCGTGGGCGGCTGATGGCCGTCGGGTTCGGGCGCCGCGTTCCGGCCACAACGGCGTCGATGCGGGAGTTGCCGTGAGTGTGGCACCGGTCGCGTTCGTCCCTGCCGCAGTGTTCTTCACGGCGTTCCTCGTCAGCTTCCTGCGCGACCGGCGCAAACTGCGCAACGGGGTGTACCTGTTCCTCGCACTCGCGTCCCTGGCCGCGGCGATGCTGCTGGTGGTGGGCACGGTCTCCGAGGACGCGGCGCAGATACTGCTGCTGATCGGCGTGCTGCTGATCCCGCTGTCGGTCCTGGCGTTCGGGGTCTTCCTGATCGTCAGTGGGGTCACGATGCTCCGGCGGGAGGGCCGGCGACCGGCGAACCTGGTGTCGCTGCTGGCGGGCATCGGCATCGTGGCCTACGTCCCGGCCCAGCTCGTCGTGGGCATGATCGACTGGAAGCCGCTGACGGTGACGGCCACGGCGATTACGGGCGTGCTGTTCTACGTGTCCTTCCTGTTCGTGTGTTTCCTGCTGTACTCGGTGGTGTACGGCAGGATCCGCTCCCGCCGTCCCGTCGACTACATCGTGGTGCTGGGCGCGGGCCTGCTGGACGGGCGACGGGTGCCGCCGCTGCTGGCGAGCCGCCTCGGCCGCGGCCGAGCGGTGTTCGACGAGCAGCGCGCCGACGGCGCGGACCCGCTGCTCGTCACCTCCGGCGGGCAGGGGCCGGACGAGGATGTCCCTGAGGCCCACGCCATGCGTGACCACCTGGTGTCCCGCGGCGTGCCCGCCGACCGGGTGCTCGTCGAGGATCGGTCCACGACGACCTGGGAGAACCTGACGTTCAGCGCCGAACTCATGCGGGCCCGCACGGCCGACTACCGGTGTGTCGTCGTGACCAACAACTTCCACGTCCTGCGGGCCGCGCTGCTCACACGGAAGGCGAAGCTCGACGGACAGGTCGTCGGTGCACCGACGGCGTGGTACTTCTGGTCGAGCGCCGTCGTGCGGGAGTTCATCGCGGTCCTGGTGGCCCACCGGGTGTTCAACGGTGTCCTGTGCGGCCTGATCGTCTTGTCACAGGTGCTGGGCGCGTTGTAGGTGGCCGGCACGGTGTGTCCTTCGTCATGTTGATCGAACCGCGGTCGCCGGATGGAGTGGATGGATCGCGTTCCGATCCGAGGTCACGCGGCGGTCCGGTGTGCCGGTGGAAGGAGTCCAGGTGGTTCTGCACGAGCGTCTCGAGCCCGTCTACGCGAACGTGGTGGAGCGCAACCGCGGTGAGAACGAGTTCCACCAGGCTGTCCACGAGGTACTGGAGAGCATCGGGCCGGTCATCGAGAAGCACCCGGAGTACGCCGAACAGAAGATCATCGAGCGGATCTGCGAGCCGGAGCGGCAGATCACCTTCCGGGTCCCCTGGGAGGACGACCGGGGCGAGGTCCACATCAATCGTGGCTTCCGCGTCGAGTTCAACAGCGCCCTCGGGCCCTACAAGGGCGGACTGCGGTTCCATCCCTCGGTCTACCAGGGGACCGTCAAGTTCCTCGGGTTCGAGCAGATCTTCAAGAACGCGCTCACCGGGCTGCCGATCGGTGGCGGCAAGGGCGGCGCCGACTTCGACCCGAAAGGTCGTTCGGACCGCGAGGTCATGCGGTTCTGCCAGAGCTTCATGACCGAGCTGCACCGGCACCTGGGCGAGTACACCGACGTGCCCGCCGGCGACATCGGCGTGGGCGGCCGGGAGATCGGCTACCTGTTCGGCCAGTACAAGCGGATCACGAACCGGTACGAATCGGGTGTACTGACCGGCAAGCACCTCTCCTTCGGCGGTGCCCGTGTCCGCACGGAGGCCACCGGATACGGCTGCGCGTACTTCGTGCGGGAGATGCTGGCGGCCCGCGGACGGTCGTTCAACGGAATGCAGGTCGTGGTCTCCGGGTCGGGCAACGTCGCCTGCTACGCCATGGAGAAGGTGCACCAGCTCGGCGGCACCGTCGTGGCCTGCTCGGACTCGTCCGGCTACGTCTACGACGAGAACGGGATCGACGTCGAGTTGGTCAAGCGGCTCAAAGAGGTGGAGCGGGCGCGGATCGGCGACTACGTCGAGCACCGGCCCGCGGCGAAGTTCGTCGCGGACCGCAGCATCTGGGAGGTGCCGTGCCAGGTGGCGCTGCCGTCCGCGACGCAGAACGAGCTCGACGCGGCCGATGCGGCCCAGCTGATCGCGAGCGGCTGCATCGCGGTCGGTGAAGGCGCGAACATGCCGACGACTCCGGACGCGGTACGGATGTTCCAGGAGGCGGGCGTCGCGTTCGGGCCGGGCAAGGCGGCCAACGCGGCCGGCGTGGCGACATCGGCACTGGAGATGCAGCAGAACGCCTCCCGCGACAGCTGGAGCTTCGAGTTCACCGAGCAGCGGCTCGAGCAGATCATGAAGGACATCCACGCCCGCTGCTACGCCACCGCGGACGAGTACGGGATGGCCGGCAACTACGTGGCCGGTGCCAACATCAACGGTTTCACCAACGTCGCCGACGCGATGCTGCGCCTCGGTCTCATCTGAGCGAGGGTGCACCGCGGGGACGCGCGGTCGTCACCGGCCTCGGTTCGCGATGCCCGACGTCGACGGCGTCCTGGCGAGTGTCCCCGGCGGTACGTACGTCCTGAACGGACAGACGGCGCCGTTCCTGTGGGGTGATCGCGCGGCCCGGCGGTCGGTGACAGGGCGCCGGGCCGGGTGCGCCTGCGGGGAGCCGTATTCGAAGGGCGCGCCGAGGGGCATGGACAATGGCGACCATGCCGAGGTGGTGGGGAGTGCGGATGTCGAGGATGGATCACGACGGTGCGACGGTTGCGCGCAGCCGGCAGGAGCGGACTCTCTTCGCCGGTGAGTTCTTCCGCCACCCGATACGTGCCGGTGCCGTCACGGAGACGGCGGCCGACTGTGTGGGCGGTTTCCTCGACGAGGTGCGGATGGCCGGTGCCCGCACGGTGGTCGAGCTCGGCGCGGGGTCCGGTGCGATCACTGCGGAGCTCGCGACGCGGTTGCCGGATTCGTCGCGGCTGCTGGCCGTGGAGGTCAGCGCCGCGTTGACGGATCGGCTCCGGACCCGCTGCCCCGAGGTGGACGTGGCCTGCGCGTCGGCGTTCGATCTGCCGGAGCTGGTGCGTGAGCGTGGGCTCCCGCCGGTGGATCTCGTCGTGTGTTCGGTGCCCTGGACGCTGCTGGGGGAGGAACGGGACCGTTTTCTGGGCGCCGTGCGCGCGACGTTGAGCGATGACGGAGCGTTCAGCACGTTGCTGGTGGCGCACCGTGCTCGCGAAGGCGGTGTCGCGGCGAACCGGGTCGGCTGCCACTTCGCGGACGTCAGGGCAGGGCGCGTGCTGTGGGGGAATCTCCCGCCGTTGCGTGGCCTGCACGCCGACGCCGGCTGACGCGACGGCCACCGGAGACGCGCCCTGGAGACACGACTCCAGGGCGCCGGACGCCCACGCGGGACGCCAGATCAGCCCTCGGCGGTGACAATAGCGGCGACGCCACAGGGGGCATGAAAAGTCGCAGCGGCCATGAAAAGTCACGGCGGCCATGAAAAACCCCCACCCCGGTTGCCCGGGATGGGGGTTGCAGTGGTGCGCGATACTGGGATCGAACCAGTGACCTCTACCGTGTCAAGGTAGCGCTCTCCCGCTGAGCTAATCGCGCGAGGCGGCGGCGGGAATCGAACCCGCGTACAGGGCTTTGCAGGCCCTTGCCTGAACCACTCGGCCACGCCGCCGCGGTTGTGAATCAGGCTTACACCCGATTCAACTGCGGGTAGCCGCCGCAGTCGAGCGGACGACGGGACTCGAACCCGCGACCCTCACCTTGGCAAGGTGATGCGCTACCAGCTGCGCTACGTCCGCATTTTCCCGGCTGGAAAGTCACTCTCCGTGGAGGAATGACTTCCCGGGGTTGCCCCCGCTGCCGTGGTGTGTGAAGAACTCTACTGGACGCCCGCACGGCCGCTTGCACGGGGGGTCACTTTGTGTCGCCGCCGGGCTGTGCGGGCGCCGTGATCAGCCAAGATCGTTGGGGATCAGCCGGGTGAGCGCCTCGTCGACGTCGACCCAGAGGTGCTCGTTGCCCGGCAGGACGACGTCGTAGGTCCGGTCGAGGAAGTCGGCGAGCTCCTCGGCCGAGCATTCGAACATCGCATGGCCGGACGGCGAGGTCAGTTCGATCAGCACCGACTCGGGGTCCTCGGTCGACGGGCGGATGTGGACGTCGCCGTCGCCGGCGTCCGCCAACAGTCCGTCGGCGATGAGGTCGCGCGCGAAGACCCACTCGACCCAGCCCGCGCGCCCCGTACGGAAGGCGGCGACGACGGCGTACGGATCGCGCGTGTCGTAGCGCAGCTCCACCTTCACCGGAACGGGAGGCGTTTTCGGTGCCAGCAGGTCGAAGACCGCGTTGGACCGGAGCGTCACGTGATCGTTTCGCATGGTCGTACCCTTCTGCTCCCTTCCCGGCCGGTTCGGCCGAGGCTTGACGGTGAGACGCAGCCGAAGCCCAATTCGCTCGCCGTAATCGCCGAGACCACTCGGACGAGTTAAGCCCTGTTGTGCGCGTCACTTCCGGTCGAACCCCGGCCGCGCTCCGGCGGCCGTACGGCACGTGTGTGGCACACGCGCCGCCCATACTGGCGGGTTTACCCCGTCGGCGATAGGACTCGTCCCTCCCGTGTTGTCCACGACATACCCGGTCACGGCCGGACGGGCGCTCCGACGCCCGTCGTATCCAGCCGCTTCTACGGAGTGTTTCCGCATGTATGCGCACCGTGCGGACTCAAGGACCACCCGTTTGTCGGCCCCCGAACGGCGTCCGCTACAGTTGATCGCACAACAGCACAGAGCGCGAAACGCACGGAGCGTACGACTCCACGCGGGACGCCAGGCGCGATTAGCTCAGCGGGAGAGCGCTTCGTTCACACCGAAGAGGTCACTGGTTCGATCCCAGTATCGCGCACCGATACTCCGGTATCGCACTCGCTCGAAGGCGCATTCTGCTCGGCAGGATGCGCCTTCGCTGTGTTTCGATCCTCATCGATCCTTGGGGCTGTCGATCGTTGTGGGCTGCAGTCCGCAGGCCCCGTACGGGAAGCCCGGGACGTCGTCGCGGCTGTTCCGTGTTCGCCCGGATGCCGCAGTGCACGGTGGCCCGCCTGCGCCGTGGCCCGACTGCACAATGGCCCCGACGCTGATTGTTGCACTTTCAACGATGTGCCCGCCGGGTTCCGGCCGTCGACCGAACGTGATGTGCGGCATAGCCGTGACGGGAAGTGGTCAAGGGTTCAACTATGTTGTCGTGGGTAGGAGCGACGCCGACCGACGTCGTTCGAGCATCCGACGAATGGGGAGAACCTCGATGACGACCAGCGCGACCACGCAGAACCTCGAGCTGTCCACCGACGCGCAGGATCTGCTGTTCCGCGACGCGCGCACGGCCAACACGTTCGGTTCCGAGCCCGTCACCGACGAGCAGCTGCGTGCGATCTACGAGCTCGTGAAGTGGGCGCCGACCTCCATGAACAACCAGCCCCTCCGTGCGCTCGTCGTCCGCAGCGACGACGGCAGGCAGCGGCTGCTCAAGCATATGGCCGACGGCAACCGTGCCAAGACCGAGACCGCCCCCGTCACCGTCGTGCTCGCCGCCGACGCGGACTTCCACGAGCAGCTGCCGACGGTCTTCCCGCACGCGCCGGGAGTCAAGGACCTGTTCTCCGACCCGGCGGGCCGGGAGCCGGTGGCCAAGCTGAACGCCTCGCTGCAGGTCGGCTACTTCATCCTCGGTGTCCGTGCGGCCGGTCTCGCGGCGGGCCCGATGACCGGGTTCGACGGCGCGGGCGTCGACGCCGAGTTCTTCGCCGACAAGCCGTGGAAGTCGCTCGTTGTGGTGAACATCGGCAAGCCGGGGGAGAACGCATGGCAGGAGCGCCTGCCGCGGCTCGGCTACGACGAGGTCGTCGCCGAGGCCTGAGTCTCGCGTCGACCCGGCGGGCGGCGAACCGGCGGCCGAGGTCCGGTGGCTAGCATTGACACGGCAAGTACCTGTGTTAATGCGTCGCAAGGAGTTCACCGTGTCCCAGCCGTCGTTCGCCGCCTCCGAAGCCACCGAACGCGTGGTGGTGCCGGCGGGCACTACGGCGGGTTCCGCGGTGCGCGAAGCGGGACTGCCGAGCAAGGGCCCCGACGCCGTCGTCGTCGTGCGCGACGCCGACGGCGCACTGCGCGACCTCGCCTGGGCGCCCGAGTCGGACGTCGAGGTAGAACCCGTCGCGGCCAGTACCGACGACGGGCGCAGCGTCATCCGCCACTCGGCGGCCCACGTGCTCGCCCAGGCCGTGCAGCAGCAGTTCCCCGGGGCCAAGCTCGGCATCGGCCCGCCGGTCAAGGACGGCTTCTACTACGACTTCGCCGTCGACACCCCGTTCACGCCCGAGGACCTGCAGGCGCTCGAGAAGCGCATGAAGCAGATCATCAAAGGCTCGCAGCAGTTCTCCCGCCGCGTCGTCGACTCGGTCGACGACGCGAAGGCCGAGCTCGCCGACGAGCCGTTCAAGCTCGAACTCGTCGACCTGAAGTCCGGCAAGGACACAGTGGATACCGACGAAATCATGGAGGTCGGCGGCGGCGAGCTGACGATCTACGACAACCTGGACCCGCGCAGCAAGGAGCGCGTCTGGGGCGACCTGTGCCGCGGGCCGCACGTGCCCACGACGAAGTTCATCCCCGCGTTCAAGCTCACCCGTAGCGCCGCCGCGTACTGGCGCGGTGACGAGAACAACCGGCAGCTGCAGCGGATCTACGGCACCGCATGGGAATCGGCCGAGGCGCAGGACGAGTACCTCGAGCGCATGGCCGAGGCCGAACGGCGCGACCACCGCAAGCTGGGCGCCGAGCTCGACCTGTTCTCGTTCCCCGAGGATATCGGCTCCGGCCTGCCGGTGTTCCACCCGAAGGGCGGCATCATCCGGCGGGAGCTGGAGAACTACTCGCGCCGTCGTCACGAGGAGGCGGGCTACGAGTTCGTCAACACCCCACACATCACCAAGGGTGAGCTGTTCGAGACCTCGGGGCACCTGCCGTACTACGCGGACACGATGTTCCCGCCGCTGAAGTTCGACGACGAGGACTATTACCTCAAGGCGATGAACTGCCCCATGCACAACCTCGTCTTCCGCTCCCGCGGACGCTCGTACCGCGAGTTGCCGCTGCGGTTGTTCGAGTTCGGCACGGTGTACCGCTACGAGAAGTCGGGTGTCGTGCACGGCCTGACGCGGGTGCGCGGGTTGACGATGGACGATTCGCACATCTACTGCACCAAGGAGCAGATGCCCGGCGAACTGCGTTCGCTGCTGCGGTTCGTGCTGGATCTGCTCGCCGACTACGGCCTTTCGGACTTCTACCTCGAGCTGTCCACGCGTGGCGACTCGGACAAGTTCATCGGTGAGGACTGGGAATGGGAGGAGGCCACCGAGACGCTGCGGGAGGCCGCCGAGGAGTCCGGCCTCGAGCTGGTTCCCGACCCCGGTGGCGCCGCGTTCTACGGACCGAAGATCTCGGTTCAGGCCAAGGACGCGATCGGGCGCACCTGGCAGATGTCGACCATCCAGCTGGACTTCAACCAGAACAAGCGGTTCGGGCTCGAATACACCGCACCGGACGGCAGCAGGCAGCGGCCGATCATGATCCACCGCGCGCTGTTCGGGTCGATCGAGCGGTTCTTCGGTGTGCTCACCGAGCACTACGCGGGAGCCTTCCCCGCGTGGCTGTCGCCGGTGCAGGTCATGGGGATCCCGATCGCCGACGAGCACGTCGAGCACCTGCGTGGCGTCGAGAAGGCGTTGCGTGCCAAGGGAATCCGCGTCGACATCGACACCAGCGACGACCGGATGCAGAAGAAGATCCGCACCCACACCACGCAGAAGGTGCCGTTCCTGCTGCTTGCGGGCGGCAAGGACGTCGATGCGGGCGCCGTGTCGTTCCGATTCCGCGACGGCAGCCAGATCAACGGCGTTCCGGTGGACCGTGCGGTGGAGGCGATCGGCGACTGGGTGACCCGGCGCGAGAACGCCTCGCCGACGGCCGAGGCACTGGAGGCCCTTGTTGGCCGGTGACGGGTCCGGTGGTCACGGGGCGGGTTCGGCCGACACCGGCGAACCCGCCCTCGAAGCCCAGGACGGTGTCGGGGTCCGGGACGAACTGCAACGGCTCTGGACCCCGCACCGCATGGCGTACATCCAGGGTGAGAACAAGCCTGCCGGGGACCACGCCGACGGGTGCCCGTTCTGCCGGATCGCCGGTGCCGACGACGAGGAGGCATTGATCCTCGCGCGCGGTTCCGAGGTGTACGCGGTGCTGAACCTGTACCCGTACAACCCGGGGCACCTCATGGTCGTGCCGTACCGGCACGTCGCCGACTACACCGAACTCACCACCGGCGAGACCCGTGAGCTCGCGGAGTTCACCCAGCACGCCATGAGGGTCATCCGCACCGTCTCGGCAGCCCACGGCTTCAACATCGGCATGAACCAGGGTGTGATCGCGGGTGCAGGGATCGCCGCGCACCTGCATCAGCACGTCGTGCCCCGGTGGGGTGGCGACTCCAACTTCATGCCGGTCGTCGGCCAGACGAAGGTACTGCCGCAGTTGCTGGGCGAGACGCGGCAGCTGCTCGCCGACGCCTGGTGACCCACCGGCCGTCGCTCCAGTGGGTGGGTCGCGACGCCGGTCCGCGGCCGCGTCCGGATGGTGCGGTGCCGCGTCAGGACGGTGCGGTGCCGGTCGAACCGCGGACGACGAGGTGCGACGGCAGCACCACCTGGTTGTCGGCCTGCGGTGGCCGGGTTCCGTCTCGTGCACCGAGGAGCAGATCGATCGCGAGTCTGCCCGCCTCGTCGAACTGGCCCGCGAGGGTCGTCAGCGGAGGGGAACAGAAGTCGGCGCCGAAGATGTCGTCGTAGCCGACGACGCTGATGTCATTCGGGACGTGCACTCCGCGGTCGGTGAAGCGCCGCAACATCCCGATGGCGAGTAGGTCGTTGTGGGCGATGACCGCCGTCGCTCCCTGCCCGAGGGCGGCATCGGCGGCGGCCGCCCCGCCCTGTACGGCGGGAGGGAACGGCCCCAGTCTGGTCGCGCTGAGGCCGAGCTTGCGGGAGACGGCCCTGACGGCGTGCCATCGTTTCGCCGCCAACCAGGAGCGCCGCGGGCCCGCCGCGTAGACGACGGAACGGTGCCCGAGTGAGGCGAGGTGCTCGATGATCTGCCGGGTGCCGTCCTCGTGGTCGACGATCGCGCTCGGTACACCACCGACCTGGCGGCTGATGAGCGTGAGCCGGTGACGGCCGGTGAGCTCGCCGATCTGCTGGTCGGACATCCGGCTCGCCGCGATCACGAAACCGTCCACCGACCCGCTGAGCCGCTCGATGTGCGCGGCCTCAAGATCGGGCGATTCCTCGGTGTCGGCCAGGATGAGCGTGCAGCCCGCGGCGCGGGTCTGCTGCTCGGCACCGCGGATGATGCCGAAGAAGTGCGGGTTGGTGATGTCGGAGACGAACAGGGCCACCGTCCGGGTTCGCCCTGAAGGCAGCGCCCTTGCCAGGGCGTTCGTCCGGTAGCCGAGCCGTTCGGCGACCTCGACCACGCGGTCGCGGGTCCTTTCGTTGACGCGGCCGGGATTGGTGAGCGCTCGCGACACCGTGGACGTCGCGACGCCCGCTTCCCTGGCCACGTCGTAGATCGTCGGCCGTTTGCCGTCGGTCGGCTCCATCAGCAGTGCCTCGTCTCGTCGAACACGCGGCGATCCTAGGCAGTTTTGGCAAAGTTTGGCAACCGCTTGCAGTCGTTTTTGCCACCCGCTTATGGTCGGTCCCCACTTCCCGGATTTCACTCTTCGAGAGGACACCGCCGATGAGGGCAATCGTCCTGACCGCTCCCGGCAGGGTCGACGTCGTGCAGGACCGGCCTGATCCGCAGCCGGGCGCGGACGAGGTCGTCGTCGGTATCCGCGCCGTCGGGCTGTGCGGCTCCGACCTCGGGGTGTACGAAGGCCATCGGCAGGTTCCCGCCATGCCATGGGTGATGGGGCACGAGGGCGGCGGCACGATCGTCGCGGTGGGCGCCGGCGTGACCGACCGCCAGGTGGGCCAGCGTGTCGTGGTCGAGCCGAACTATCCGTGTCTCACGTGCGGGGCGTGCTGCAGCGGCCGGACGTCCGCGTGCCCGAACCGCGGCATCGTCGGCATGAACGTCCCGGGTCTGCTCGCCGAACGGGTGGCGGTTCCGGCACGCTTCGCCCGCCCGGTACCGGAGTCGATCTCCGACGAGGCACTCGCGTGCCTGGAGCCGCTCGCCGTCGCACGAGCGGCCGTCCGGCGTGCCGGTGTCGGGGCCGGCGACGAATGTCTGGTCCTCGGTGCGGGGTCACAGGGGCTGCTGCTCTGCCAGGCACTGCTGGCGCAGGGTGCACGTGCGTTCGTGACCGAGCCGCATCCAGGGCGGCTCGCGCTCGCCGAACAACTCGGCGCGAAACGGCTTGTCCCGGAGGATGCGCACGGCTTTCCGTTCGTGATCGACACCGCAGGCAACTCCCACACCTGGGACATCGCGCTCCGCGCGGTCGGTGCGGGGGGATCGATCGTGATGATCGGGATGGGCGGGGATCCGGCTTCACTGTCCACAACGGAGCTCGCGCGCAGACAGCTCGTCATCCGCGGCTCGTTGATCTACGACCACCCCGGCGACTTCGCCGACACGATCGCGGCAGTGGCCGACGGCACCGTCGTGCCGGGGGAGGTGCTGCAGTACGCGGCGCGACCGGAACAGGCGGCGCAGGCCTTCGCACAGGCCCGTTCCGCGCCGGGCAAGTCCTGGATCGACCTGACCGGATGGCAGGAGGACCGGCATGCGTGAACCGGACGAGACGGCAACCCGCTCACGTCGGGGTCCGTTGCGCTGGCTGTCGACCGCGGAGGTGGTCGTCGGCGGGCTGCTGCTGAGCACGATTCTGATTCTGATGCTCGGCCAGGCCGTGGGGCGGTATCTGCCCACCGGCGGCTGGGTGGGCTCGGGTGAGCTGGCCCGCTTCAGCCTCGTCTGGCTGACCTTCGCCATGGCGGGCTATCTGATGGAGCGCGACGCGCACGTCGCGCTGAAGCTCGTCGACACCGTGGCGACGGGCCTCACCCGCCGTCTGGTGTTCGTGTTCGCCAGCATCATGGTCGCGATCGTCTGCGTGAACCTGGCCTACGAGGCGTTCGTGCTGGTGACCGACGAGAGTTCGCAGGTCTCACCCGCGCTCGGCATTCCGATGCGCTGGTTCTACGTCATTCCCCTCGTCGGGCTCGTGTTCACCGCCGTGCGATCGGCCGTGGCCGTCTTCCTTCCCCCGCCCGGCATCGGAGAAGAGGAGTCCTCGGCATGAGCATGCTGCTGCTGGCCACGGGAATCGCCGTCCTGCTCGCGCTGCGCGTACCCGTGGCGTTCGCGCTCCTCGGGCCGTGCCTGACCTACGTGACCTTCAACGGGCAGTCGGTCGGCCTGAGCACCCGTGAACTGACCGGTGCCATCGACAGCTTCCCGTTGCTCGCGGTGCCGCTGTTCATCCTGCTCGGTGTGATCGCCAACCACGCGGGGATCGCGGACCGGATGTTCGATTTCGCCCTCGCGCTCATCGGCCGGGTCAAAGGCAGCCTCGGCTACGTCAACATCGGCGTGAGTCTCGGCTTCTCCTGGATGAGCGGCTCCGCGCTGGCGGATGCGGCCGGACTCGGCAAGGTCGAGGTCCCCGCCATGGTCCGAAAAGGATACTCGAAGCGGTTCTCCGTGGGCATCACCGCGGCTTCCAGCCTGATCGGCCCGGTGATGCCGCCCAGCATCCCTGCCGTGATCTATTCCTCGATCGCCGCCGTCTCCACCGGTGCGTTGTTCGCCGCGTCGGTGCTGCCGGCGTTCCTCCTGGCCGCCGGGCTGGCGATCGCGGTGTTCGTGTGGGCTCGTCGGCAGCACGACCTGCAGTCCCAGCCGTTCGACTGGGCGACGCTGCGCCGCGCGACGGTCCGGGTGCTGGCCCCGTTGCTGTGCCCGGTGATCATTCTCGGCGGCATTCTCGCTGGGTTCTTCACCCCGACCGAGGCCGCGGCCGTCGGCGCGACGTACGTACTCGCGCTCGGCGTGTGCTACCGCGCGGTGCGGTTGCGGGATCTCGGTGGGATCCTCCGCGACAGCGCGGCGACCACTGCGTCGATCACGCTGATCATCGGCGCCTCCGGGCTGCTGGCATGGATTCTGGCCAGGGAGCAGGTGCCCGCGGCGGTCGCCGACTGGATGCTTGGATTCACCGACAGCCAGGTCGTCTTCCTGCTCATGGTCAACGTCCTGCTCATCGTGCTCGGCGCAGTACTCGAAGGCACCTCGGTGCTGGTCATCACCGTGCCGATCCTGCTGCCGATCGCCGTCGAATTCGGCGTGGACCCGCTGCACTTCGGCGTGCTCACGATCGTCAACCTGATGATCGGCCTGTTGACCCCGCCCATCGGCGCCGTGCTCTACGTCCTCAGTCCCGTCACGAAGATGCCCGTGCACGAGGTGTTCCGAGGCACCGCGCCGTTCCTCGTCCCGTTGGTCGCCGTGCTCCTGCTGCTCACGTTCGTGCCCTCGGTGGCCACGTTCCTGCCGCAGGTGCTCGGTCTCTGACTCGTCAACGAAACACACCCAGGAGGCAATGATGCCGACAAGGTCCACCACGTACCGCCGCACCGGCGCGCTGGCGCTCGTCGCGGTACTCGCAACCGGTTGTACGGCCATGGGCGGCGGTGGCGACGGCGGTGAGGACGGCACCGTCACGTTGTCGTTCGCCAACAGCTACGCCACCCAGCATCCGCACACCCGGTGCGGCATCCAGGCCGTCGCCGACAGGATCAACGGGCAGGACAGTGGACTCACCATCGAGACCTTCCCGAACAGCCAGCTCGGTGACGACACCGAGCGCTTCAACTCCGTGAAGGCCGGCGACGTGGACATGGACGTGCAGGGTTCGTCCGCGCTCGCCGCCAGCTACCCGCCGATCGGCGTGCTCGACATGGCGTACGCGTTCGACGGCCCTGACCAGTTGTTCGAGTTCCTCGACAGCGACGACGGCCAGCAGTTGAAGGACGACTTCGCGGAGGCCACCGGTAGCCGCATCCTCGACGGCTGGTTCTTCGGGATGCGCCACTTCTCGGCGAACCGCCCGATCCGCGAGCCCGCCGACCTGGAAGGGCTGCGTATGCGTTACGCGGACTCGCCGATCTACCTGGAGAACGCGAAGGCCGTGGGAGCGAAGGCGACCACGGTCGCGTTCGAGGAGATCTACGTCGGGTTGCAGCAGGGCATCATCGACGGCCAGGAGAACCCGATCCCGACGATCGCCGAGAAGAGCTTCGACGAGGTGCAGAGCCACGTCTCGCTGTCGGGACACCAGACCGGTTCGCAGCTGATCGTCGTGAACGAGGAGAGCTGGCAGCGACTCTCGGCCGAGCAGCAGGAAGCGGTCGAGACGGCCGTGCACGAGACCCGCGCGAAGAACCGCACGTGCATCGAGAACCAGGAACAGGAGATTCTCGACCAGTGGAAGTCCGAGGGCACCGTGACGGTCGTGGAGGACGTGGACCGCGACGCGTTCGCCGAGCGGGCGCAGCGGTACTTCGAACGCACACTCTCCGGTGAGCAGGCGAAGCTCTACGCGCAGGTGCGGGGCTCGGCCGGGTAACCGGTGCGCTGCAGCGGCGAGCGGGCAACATCCACCGGAGAAGGGACGGACATGCAGGTTCGGGTGCTCAACGGACCCAACCTCGGGCGGCTCGGCCGCCGCGAGCCCGAGAAGTACGGCACGACCGGCTATGAGGAGCTGGTCACCTCGTGCCGGACGTGGGCGGCCGAGCTCGGCCTCGACGTGGCGGTGCGGCAGACCGACGCCGAGCACGAGATGCTCGGCTGGGTGCACGAGGCGGTCGACGCCGGTGCGGCGGTCGTGCTCAATCCCGGCGGGTGGACCCACACCTCGGTCGCGCTGCGGGACGCGTGCGCGATGCTCGAGGCGCCGCTCGTCGAGGTGCACCTGACGAACGTCCACGCGCGTGAGCGGTTCCGGGCGCATTCGTACATCAGCCCGGTGGCGACCGCCTCGATCATCGGGTGCGGTGTGGACGGTTACGCGCTCGCGCTCCGCTGGCTGGCCACCCGATGAGCCCGGTGCGCATCGCGGTCGTCGGCGCGGGCCTCATCGGACGGCGGCACATCGCGCTGGTCCGTGCCGACCCCGGCAGTGAGCTCGTGTCCGTCGTGGACCCGCACCCGGCGGCGCGGGACGGGCACGAGGTGCCGGGCTACGCCGGGGTTGCGGACATGTTGGCGGCTGTCCGGCCCGATGCGGTCATCGTGGCATCGCCGAACCGCCACCACGCCGAGCACGTGATGCAGTGCGTCGATGCGCGTGTTCCGGTGCTCGTCGAGAAGCCAATCGCCGATGCGCCCGCCGATGCCGCGTCCATGGTGGAGGCGGCCGAGGCGGCGGGCGTACCGCTGCTTGTCGGGCACCACCGGCGGCACAGTCCCATCGTGGCGGCGGCGACCGAGGCCCTCCGGGACGGCTTGCTCGGCAGGCTCGTCGCCGTCAGGGGGAGTGCGTTGTTCCGCAAGCCGGACGGCTACTTCGAGGACGCGCCGTGGCGGAAAGCGGCGGGCGGCGGGCCGATCCTGATCAACCTCATCCACGAGATCGACAACCTGCGCGCGCTGTGCGGGGAGATCACCGAGGTGCAGGCCGTGGCGTCGAACGCGGTCCGAGGCTTCGCCGTCGAGGACACCGCCGCGGTCACACTCCGGTTCGACACGGGTGCGCTCGGGGTGTTCCTGCTCTCCGACACCGCCGCCGCACCGCACAGCTGGGAGCAGACCTCCGCGGAGGACCCCGCCTACCCCCACCACGCCGACGAGGACTGTTACGTGCTGGCCGGCACCGACGGCTCGCTCGGCATCCCCACCATGCGGCTACGGGTCTACACCGGTGAACGTTCCTGGTGGGAACCGTTCCGTACCTCCGTGGTGGACCGCTCCGGGGCGGATCCGCTCGCGGAGCAGCTGGCGCATTTCCGGGCCGTGGCGCGCGACGAGGCCGCGCCGCTGGTGGACGGCCGCGAAGGGCTGCGGACGCTGCGGGCGACACATGCGGTGGCCGAGGCGGCGCGCACCGGCACGACGGTGTCCATTTCCTGACGGAGGTCGAAGTCATGCACAAAGGGATAGCCACGGTGTGCCTGTCGGGCACGCTCGAGGACAAGCTGGACGCGGCCGCCGCGGCGGGCTTCAGCGGGGTCGAGATCTTCGAGAACGACCTGATCGCCTCAGCCTGGTCCCCGGAGCAGGTGCGCGCGCACTGCGACCGGCTGGGCCTCTCGATCGACCTGTACCAGCCGTTCCGGGACTTCGACTCCTCGGACAGCGACACGTTCCGGCGCAACCTGCGGCGTGCGGACCGCAAATTCGACCTCATGCGGCGGCTCGGGACCGACACAGTCCTGGTGTGCTCGTCGGCGTCGGCCGATGCGGTCGACGACGACGAGGTGCTCGCCGAGCAGTTGCGGACCCTTGGCGACCGCGCGGCCGAACACGGCATGCGGGTGGCCTACGAAGCCCTTGCGTGGGGGCGCGTGGTCGACACCTGGGAACACTCCTGGGAGATCGTCCGGCGCGCCGACCACCCCGCGCTGGGGCTGTGCCTGGACAGCTTTCACGTGCTCTCACGCGCGCAGGGCGGTGGCACGAGCATCGACGGCATCGCCCGGATCCCCGCCGGCAAACTGTTCTTCCTCCAACTCGCCGACGCCCCGCACCTGAACATGGACGTGCTGCAGTGGAGCAGACATCATCGGCTGTTTCCCGGCCAGGGCTCGTTCGACCTGAGCGCCTTCACCGGGGCGGTACTGGCCACGGGCTACGACGGGCCGCTGTCGCTGGAAGTGTTCAACGACGTGTATCGGCAGGCCGAACCGGGGCGTGCGGCTGTCGACGCGATGCGGTCATTGATCGCGTTGGAGGAATCACTCGGTCGGGAACCCGCGCCGCCGCGTCCGCCGGAGCTGACCGGCTACGCGTTCACGGAACTGGCCGTCGACTCCCCCTCGGAGCACCAGCTGTCACGGGCACTCGCCGCGATGGGGTTCGCGCACGTCGGCCAGCACCGGTCCAAACCGGTTCAGCTGTGGCAACAGGGTGACGCCCGTGTCCTGCTCAACTCCGGCACCGAACAGGCCACCACCGTCAGCGCACTCGCGGTGGACACGGTCGACCCGGTGGCGTCGGCCGCGCGGGCCGAGGCCCTGCTCGCCCCGCCCGTTCCCCGCACCCGTGGCGCGGCCGAGGCGGATCTGAGCGTCGTCGCCGCACCCGACGGCACGTCCCTGTTCTTCTGCCGGACGGAAGCGGCCGAGGACGGCTGGATGTCCGACTTCATCCTCACCGGGGCGGGTTCGGACGCGCCAGCCGGACTCCGTCACATCGATCACGTCGCGCTGGCGCAGCCGTTCGACTACTTCGACGAAGCCACTCTGTTCTACCGCGCGGTGCTGGGCCTGACTCCCCGGCACGACGCCGAGTTCGCCGCACCGTTCGGGCTCGTGCGCAACCGCGCTGTGGTGGATGCACCCGGTCGCGTCCGGATCGCACTGCACGGGACCGTGCTGCGGCGCGGCGACTGGGCACCCGGAGTACCCGACCCGCAGCACATCGCGTTCGCCAGCGACGACATCTTCGCCAGCGCGCGGGCCATGCGGGAGCGTGGTGCGCCGTTGTTGCCGGTACCCGAGAACTACTACGACGATCTCGATGCTCGGACGGAACTCTCCCCGGATCTGCTGGCGGCGCTCCGCGAGTGCCGGGTGCTCTACGACCGCGACGCCGGGGGAGAGTTCTTCCACTTCCACACGGAGGTCTTGGGAGGCAGGGTGTTCTTCGAGGTGGTGCAACGGGTCGGTGCCTATGGCGGCTACGGCGTCGCGAACGCCCCGGTGCGGATGGCCGCACACCGGGCCGCGCGGCTGCCGGCCCGTGGTTCCGGTCGGTGATCGGACGGTATCGCGCTGCCGGAGCACGACCCGGGGAAACCGTCTCGTTGCGCGGCGAGCGAGTGATCGTCGGGACGGGTGTCACCCCGGTGTCCCGAGTGCGGAACACGCGTGCCCGAGTGCAGGACATGCGAAGGGCTCGCCTGCTCGGGGGTCGGAGCAAGCGAGCCCTTCGCCGGTGAGCCGTACCGAGCGCGCGGAACGGGCGGTTGCCGCTCGCGCCCCGGTCGCGGGGCTCAGTTGTCGAGGACGGCCTCGATGTCGAGCTCGATCTTGACCTTGTCGGCGACGACGGCGGTCGGGAACTGCGACGCCACGCCGAAGTCGCTGCGGTTGATCTCGGTCCTGGCCTCGACACCCACGACCTTGCTGCCTTCGGCCATGCCGTCGCCGAATCCGCCCAGGTCGGCCTCGAGCGAGACCGGTTTGGTCACGCCGTGCAGCGTGAGCTCACCGTCGATGACGTAGCCGTCACCGGTGGCGCGGATGCCGGTGGAACGGAACGACAGCGTGGGGAAGCGCTCGACGTCGAGGAACTCGTCGCTCTTGACGTGTGCGTCGCGCTGGTCGTTCTTCGTGTGGATGCTGCCGGCCTGAATCGTGGCCTCGACCGTGGAGCCGCTGATGTCCTCGCCGGTCACGATCGTGCCCTCGAAGTCCGTGAACTGGCCGCGGACCTTGGACACGCCGAGGTGCCGGGTGATGAACGTGACCTCGGAGTGGACGGGGTCGATGGTCCAGGTGCCCGCGATGTAGCCGGGGATCTGTGTCGCTGCGCTCATGGGTGGTGTCCTCCACGTGTGTTGTCTGTTTCGCCTGCCTGCGGAGCCCTGCCCGGTGCCGACACCGTGTCGCGGGTCCGCGTGGCAGGACAGGTCGCTCGCGCCCCTTCGGCTTCCTCGGTACCCGCACTCTCCGTACCACGGATTCGTGGTGCCGGCGCGGAGACGGAAGCCATCTTGTTGAGCGCTCAACTATAACTGTAACGCATGTTGGTTGAGGGTTCAACCAGAGTATGATGGTGGACATGGACGAAGCGCGACGGCACGAACCGCGATGGCTGAGCGACGACGAACAGCGCGTGTGGCGCGCCTTCCGGGAGGCCGTCGGCATGCTCAACGCGCACACCGAGACCCAGCTCCAGCACGACGCGGGGATGCCGCAGGCCTACTACGAAGTGCTGGTCGAGCTCTCGGAATCGCCGGATCAGGTGATGCGCATGAGTGACCTCGCCGTGGCCACGCGCTCGTCCCGCAGCCGTCTCTCGCACGCCGTCGCGAGGATGGAGGCGAAGGGGTGGGTACGCAGGGAGGCGTGTCCCACGGACAAGCGCGGCGCCTTCGCCCACCTGACGCCCGCCGGTTTCGAGGCGATCAAAGCCGCGGCACCGGGCCACGTGGAGGCGGTCCGCACCGCGGTGTTCGACCAGTTGACCGCCGAACAGGTGCGCATGCTCGGTGAGATCAGCGACGCGATCCGGGGTGGCCTGCGGCCGCGGTGTCCCGAGGTGGAACGGCGGCTCGCCGCCGAGGACGGGGACACGGCGGACGGCGACGGTGACGGCGACGACACCGGCAGAGCCGCATAGGTTCGGACCAGCGTCCTCGCGGGTGCCGGGCCGTCGCACGGGTGGCCGTCCCGGCGGCCGGTGCGGGAAGTCGATAGGGTTTCCGGCGGATGCGCCAGTCCGCCGGAGGTCACCCGACCACGTGACACCCGGCAGGCGGTCGCCGTCCCGCACAGCCCCGACCGACGTCCCCCGACCGACCTGCACGCCTCGTAGGACCAGATGCTGAACATCTTCGCGCGCGCCTCGGTATCCCGCGTCACCGATCCGATCGGTGCCGCGCTGGTGCGTGCCGGGCTCACGCCCAACGCCATGACGCTCATCGGCACCGCCGGTGCGCTCGGCTGCGCCCTGGTCTTCTTCCCGTCCGGAATGCTGCTGTGGGGCACGTTCACGGTGTGGGGCTTCGTCATGCTGGACCTGCTCGACGGCGCGATGGCGCGGGCGCGAGGCAGTACGCCGTTCGGGGCCGTGCTCGACGCGACGTGCGACCGGCTGGTGGACGGCGCGTTGTTCGGGGCCATCGCCTGGTGGGCGTTCGTCACCGATCAGGAGCGCATCGCCGTCGCCGCCCTGCTCTCGCTGGTTCTCGCGCAGGTGATCTCCTACGTCAAGGCGCGCGCCGAGGCGTCCGGGTTCACCTCGGCCGACGGCGGGTTGATCGAACGCGCCGAACGGTTGATCATCGCCCTCGTCGGCACCGGCCTGCAAGGACTCGGCGTGCCCGTGGCCGTCGAGGTGTCCCAGTGGCTGCTCGCGGTGCTGTCGGTGATCACCCTGGTCCAACGGATCGTCGGGGTGGCACGTTCGGCCACGGAGGGCCACCCGTGACGGGGCTGGCCGGGCGGCTCACCGACGCCGGCTTCGCCACGGGCTGGCGCCTCGTGCCGAAGCTGCCGAAGGCCCTCGCCGGGGTCGCCTTCTGGGGAGTGGCCGACCTCGCGGCGCGCCGCGGTGGCGGCGGCGTACGGCAGCTGCGCGCCAACCTCCGCCGCGTGGTCCCACGGGCGGGCGAGACCGAACTGGACGAGCTGACACGCCGGGCGATGCACTCCTACGCCCGCTACTGGCACGAGGCGTTCCGGCTCCCCTCGGCCGATCCCGCGACCGTGCTGGCCGATGTGGACATCAGCGGTACCGAGTACCTCGAGGCGGCGCTGGCCGAGGGCAACGGTGCGGTCGTGGCCCTGCCGCACACGGGCAACTGGGACGTCGCCGGCCTGTGGGCGGTACAGCAGATCGGCCGGCTCACGACGGTCGCGGAACGCCTCGAACCGGAATCGCTGTACCGCCGGTTCGTCGAGTACCGCGAATCGCTCGGCTTCGAGGTCGTGCCCGCCGACGGCAGCGTGCCGTTCCGCCTCCTGCTGGAACGACTGCGGGAGAATCGCGTCGTGTGCCTCGTCGGCGACCGGGACCTGACCAACACGGGAACCCCGGTGACCTTCTTCGGCGAACCGGCGCGGTTCCCCGCAGGCCCGGCACGGCTCGCCGCGAGCACCGGTGCGGCGCTGCTGCCCGTCGGATCCTGGTTCACCGACGGCGGTTGGGGGCTGCGCATCCACCCGCGCATCCGGGTCGCCAACCGGGCCGAGGCACCGGCCGCCACCCAGGCCCTCGCCGACGTCTTCGCAGGCGACATCGCCGCCCACCCCACCGATTGGCACATGCTGCAGCCGTTCTGGCCCGCCGACCGTGACGACCCGGCCGCCGACGGCACCGCAGGCGAGGAATCCGCCGCGGACGCGGGGTGACCGGCATGCGGATCGGGATCGTCTGCCCCTACTCGTTCGACGTACCCGGTGGTGTGCAGGGACACGTCGTCGACCTCGCCAAGGCACTCCGCTCCCGCGGGCACACCGTGTCCGTGTTGGCGCCCGCGGACGAGGACGCCGACCTGCCCGAGTTCGTCCACCCGGCCGGCCGGTCGCTGGCCATCCCCTACAACGGTTCGGTCGCCCGGCTGCAGTTCGGCCCGGTGTCGTACGCCCGGGTGCGGCGGTGGTTGCGGGACAACCGGTTCGACGTGCTGCACCTGCACGAGCCGGCGGCGCCGAGCCTGTCGCTGCTGGCGTTGAAGGTCGCCGACGGGCCGATCGTGGCGACGTTCCACACCTCCACGCCGCGCTCCCGCACCCTGTCGGCGTTCCAACCGGTGCTGCGGCCGCTGTTGGAGAAGATCACCGCCCGGATCGCGGTGTCGGCGCTCGCCCGCCGGGTTCAGGTCGAGCATCTCGGCGGCGACGCCGTGGAGATCCCGAACGGCGTCGACGTGCCGTCGTTCGCCGGGGCGAAGCCGCTGGACGGCTATCCCCGTGCGGGCGGCACCGTCGGGTTCGTCGGCCGCTACACCGAACCGCGTAAAGGAATGGGCGTGCTGTTGGAGGCGCTGCGCGGCATCGTGGCCGAGCTGCCCGAGGTGCGGCTGCTCGTCGCGGGCAGGGGAGAGGCCGAGACGCTGCGCAAGCAGGCCGGTCCGGAGCTGGACGGCCACCTGGAGCTGCTCGGCCAGGTGGACGACGAGATCAAGGCCCGCGCGCTGCGCAGCGTCGACGTCTACTGCGCACCGAACACCGGTGGCGAGAGCTTCGGCATGATCCTCACCGAGGCGATGGCCGCCGGCGCGCCCGTGCTGGCCAGCGACCTCGACTCGTTCCGGCGCGTCCTCGACGACGGCCGCGCCGGGGTACTGACACCGACCGGGGACGCGGTCGCGCTGGGCCGTGCGTTGCGGGAACTGCTCACCGACCCGGATCGGCGCGCCCGGCTGTCGGCGGCGGCGACCGACCGCGTCGCGCTGTACGACTGGCGCACGGTCGTCACGCAGGTGCTGCGCGTCTACGAGACCGCCATCGCCGCCGACCCGCGCAAGGTCGGCCCCGACCGGGACGTGGGCACATGACGGTGTTCGTGGTGATCGCGGCACTGGCCGTGCTCGTGGTCGCGCTCGGACTGTTCCTGCTGGCGACGGCGAACCGGCTCGACCGGCTGCACGTGCGCATGGACGCCGGACGGGCGGCACTCGACGCGGCACTCGCACGGCGCGCCGTCGTCGCGCGGACCGTGGCGGCCTCGGCCGCTGCGCCCGCGCTCGGGCGGATCGACGGCGCCGAGCTGGCGGCGGCGGCGCGCACCGCCGAACAGGTGTCGTGGGCCGACCGCGAGCCCGCCGAGAACGAGCTCACCCGGCTGCTCGGCGCCCTCGACCGGTCGGCGCTGCCCGGGCCGCTCGCCGCCGAACTCGCCGATGCCGAGCACCGCATGGTGATCGCGCGCCGGGTCTACAACGACGCGGTGCGGGACACGCTGACCCTGCGCAGGCGGCGCAAGGTCCGCTACTTCAAACTCGCGGGCACCGCGCCGCAGCCCGAGTACTTCGACATCGCCGAACCCGAACCGGCGACCACGCCGCCGGCGCGCGATTCCTGATCCCGCGGCCGTGGCTGTCACACTGGCGGCATGGCAACGACACCGGAAGCGCCGGGCACGTCCGACAAGCCGGAGGTGCCCGCGACGTCGCAGCCCGACGCGGAAGCCGCGGCCCGAACCGAGACGGCCGCCGAGCCGGATGCGTGCGAGGTCGCCCACGGGGAACGCGACGTGCGTCGCGACACCCGTACCCTCGTCGCCGTGTTCGCCACGCCGGTCGCGGACTACCTGCTGCGCTACGCCGCGGACGCCGGATTCAGGGCGCTGCTCGTGGAACCCGACGCCAAGCGCGTCGCCGACGCGCCCACGGAGATCCCAGACCTGTCGGATGTCCCGGACACGGCCGACATCGTCGTCACCGACCATCATCGCGACGAACTCGGCGTGGTGCTGCGGGACGCGCTCGCACAGCCCGCGCGGTGGATCGGTGTCATGGGCAATCCCCGGCACGAGGGGCCGCACATCGCCGCGCTGCGGCAGCTCGGCGCGAGTGAGGACGACATCGCGCGCGTGCACCGGCCGATCGGGCTGAACATCGGCTCCCGGACACCGCCGGAGATCGCGATCGCGACGCTCGCCGGCCTGCTCGCCGACCGCAACGAGCGGCCCGGTGGCTTCTCGTTCGGCTGACGCCGGTCACCGCACGGCCGTGGCGTGGTCGGGGGCCGGGTCGTAGCGCACGTGACGGCGGCTGAACGTCGCCGTTCCGGACGTGATCGACCGCAGATCGACGGCGTAGCGGAGCAGTTCGGTGGCAGGTACCTCGGCGCGCACCACGGTCGTGCCGCCTCCCGGTGCCTCGGTGCCGAGCACGCGGCCCCTGCGGGACGACAGGTCGCCGAGGACGGCGCCGAGGTAGTTGTCGGGCAGCCGGACCTCGACCTCGTCGAACGGTTCGAGGGCCGTCAGCCCCGCGGTGGCGGCGTCCTTGATCGCCAGCGCGCCCGCGGTCTGGAACGCCGCGTCGGAGGAGTCGACGCTGTGTGCCTTGCCGTCGACGAGCGTGACGCGCACATCGACGATCGGGCGGCCCTCGGTGAGGCCCGCCGCGAGCTGGGCCCGCACGCCCTTCTCGACGCTGGGGATGAACTGGTGCGGCACGGCGCCACCGACGACGCGGTCGGCGAACTCGACGCCTGTGCCGCGGGGCAGCGGTGCGACCTCGATGTCGCACACCGCGTACTGGCCGTGTCCGCCCGACTGTTTGACGTGCTTGCCGTGGCCGGTCGTCGCGCGCGTGAACGTCTCCCGTAGCGGGATGCGCACCGGCTCGGTGGTCACGTCGGCGCCGCCGTCGCACAGCCGTGCCAGCACCACGTCGGCGTGCGCCTCACCGGTGCACCACACGACCAGCTGGCCGGTCTCGGCGCGACGTTCGAGCCGCAGTGTCGGATCGGCCGCCACGAGCCTGCCGAGGTTGCGTGCCATCGCGTCCTCGTCGCTGCGGCCTGCCGCGACGACCGCCATCGGCAGTTGCGGTTCGGGCATGTCCCACGGTGCGATCAGCAACGGATCGTCCGGTGTGGACAGCGTGTCGCCGGTCTCGGCCGACGAGATCTTGGTGAGGGCGCAGATGTCGCCCGCGACCGCGAACGGGATCTCGCGGAGTGCGGCGCCGAACGGGCTGTACAGGTGGGCGAGCCGTTCGTCCTCGTCGTGATCGGCGTGTCCGCGGTCGGCCAGTCCGTGGCCGGAGACGTGCACGGCGCGGTCGGGCTGCAGCCTTCCCGAGAACACGCGCGCCAGCGACACGCGGCCGACGAACGAGTCGACGGTGGTGCGGATGACCTCGGCGGCCAGCGGGCCTTCCGGATCGGGTGCCAGACGTGGATGCGGAAGGCCCTCGGGGGAGGCGGCGAAGGGGACGGCGCGTTCCAGCGGTGAGGGACATGCGGCCGCGATGCCGTCGAGCACCTCGGCGAGCCCGACCCCCGTCTCGGCGCACACCGGGATCACGGGATGGAACGCCCCGCGGCACACGGCCGTCTCGAGGTCGGCGATGAGCGTCTCCTCGGGAATGTCCTCGCCGGCCAGGTAGCGGTCCATGAGGGACTCGTCCTCGCTCTCGGCGATGATCCCCTCGATGAGCTCACCGCGGGCCGAGGACAGGCGGTCCAGATCGGCCGGGTCGGGGTCGCCGACGACCGGTGGGTGCCCTGCCGCGTAGTCGTACCGGCGTCCGGTGATGAGGCCGATCAGCGCCGTGCCCTCGCTCGCGGGCAGGTAGAGCGGCAGCACGCCGTCGCCGAACTCCTCGGCGCACGCGGCGATCTCCCCGTCGACATCGGCTCGGGCGTGGTCGAGGCGGGAGACCAGCACCGCGCGCGGCATGCCGATCCGCGCGCACTCCTGCCACAACGTCACCGTGGCGGCGTCCACCCCGTGTCCAGCTGAGACGACGAACAGGGCGGCGTCGGCGGCGCGCAGTCCGGCGCGCAGTTCGCCGACGAAATCGGCGTAGCCGGGGGTGTCGATCAGGTTGATCTTGACGTCGCCGTGGGTGGCGCTGCGGTGCAGCACGGGTGCGACCGCGAGGCCGACCGATCGCTGCTGGCGGAGCGCAACCGGGTCGTGGTCGAACACGGTCCCGGTGTCGGTCGACGGCGTGCGCCCGCCCGTGGCGGCCGCGGCGACGAGTGCCTCGGCCAGTGTCGTCTTGCCGCCGCCCGACGGCCCGACCAGCGCGACATTGCGCAGCCGGGCCGGATCGTCCACCGTCGCGGCGACCGCATCGCCTCCCTTGCCCTGCTTCTCGGTCATCACGGCCTCCTCGCGGCTCACCGGCACCTGTGTGCTCGATCACACACCCGTCGAACGCCCTCGGCAAGGTGAGGTGACCGGCCTCGTCGAGTGGCCTGCCGAGAATGCTGCGAAATGGCCACCCTGAGGGGGCCACATGCGGCCTAGGCTGGGGTTGTTCCACCCGATCAGACGAAAGGTTCCTTCCGTGTCGACCTCGACGTCCACCGCCCAGTCGCCCACCCCCGAGACCGGCACCGCCCGCGTCAAGCGCGGCATGGCCGAGATGCTCAAAGGTGGCGTGATCATGGACGTGGTCACGCCGGAGCAGGCGAAGATCGCCGAGGACGCGGGCGCCGTCGCCGTGATGGCCCTCGAGCGCGTGCCCGCGGACATCCGCGCCCAGGGCGGCGTGGCGCGGATGAGCGACCCGGACCTGATCGGCGGCATCGTCGACGCGGTGTCGATCCCCGTGATGGCCAAGGCGCGGATCGGGCACTTCGTCGAGGCGCAGGTGCTGCAGGCGCTCGGCGTCGACTACATCGACGAGTCCGAGGTGCTCACGCCCGCCGACTACGCCAATCACATCGACAAGTGGGCGTTCACGGTGCCGTTCGTGTGCGGTGCGACCAATCTGGGCGAGGCGTTGCGGCGCATCACCGAGGGCGCCGCGATGATCCGTTCCAAGGGCGAGGCCGGCACCGGCGACGTGTCGAACGCGACCACGCACATGCGCCAGATCCGTGCCGAACTGCGCAAACTGGCGGCGCTGCCGGAGGACGAGCTGTACGTGGCGGCGAAGGAGTGGCAGGCGCCCTACGAACTGGTGCGCGAGGTCGCGGCGACCGGGAAGCTGCCCGTCGTGCTGTTCACCGCGGGCGGGATCGCGACACCGGCCGATGCCGCGATGATGATGCAGCTCGGCGCCGAGGGCGTGTTCGTGGGCTCGGGCATCTTCAAGTCGGGGGACCCGGCGCGCCGTGCCGAGGCGATCGTCAAGGCCACGACGTTCCACGACGACCCGGACATGCTGGCCAAGGTCTCGCGCGGGCTGGGCGACGCGATGGTCGGCATCAACGTCGACGACGTCCCCGAGCCGCACCGTCTCGCCGAGCGCGGCTGGTGACGGCGACGCTCGACGGCGGAAGGCCGAGTGTGTCGGCCGAGCCGTCGTCGGGCCGCGTCGTCTCGGGCGGCGTCGTGTGCCACTGGGTACGCGCCGTCGAAGCGGCCGCCCGTCCCGGAGTAGCGGGGGCGCCGAGTGATCGATCCGATCGATCGGGTTCCGGAGGGGATCGCGCAGGGGTTCTCTCCGGAAGGTGCTGAACGACGCTGATGACGTGCGTGTTCGCGGGGGAATTGTCGGTGCGGGCCGCTAACCTTGGGTCATGTCCGACAACGCAGAGGGTGCCCGCTGGCTGGGCGCATCGTCGCCGACGTCGTCCAGTGATCGGCTCGGGTTGCGTGCCTACCTCGATCGGTAGCGCGAAGAGTTCGACCGCTCGGGACCGACCGTCGCGGAGGTGCTGGCCGAGCTCGACGACGTTCGCGCCGGTGGCGTGCCCCGTGAGCTGATTGTGCCGGCCGTCCGCGAAGACCGGGACGCGTGATGTCGGTCGACGGCTACTTTGTGCTCGATGCTTCGGCGCTCGTCGAGGTCATGGCTGCGCGGGACCCGAACCCGGCGCTCATGCGCCGCGTGTTCACGGGCCGGGCCGCGGCGCCGGAACTGATCGACGTCGAAGTCCTGAACTCGGTCAGGAAACACGTGCACCGGGGAGTAATGGAGGCTGGTGTCGCCGAGCACGTCGTCGCGAAACTCGGGCAGTTCCCGGTCGAACGGTCGCCGCACCGGGCGTTGGTGCGGCGGGTGTGGGAGTTGAGACATGCCGTGACGCCGTACGACGCGACGTACATCGCTCTGGCCGAGGAACTCGACATCCCGGTGGTCACTACGGATGCCAGGCTCGGCGGGTCGAACGGGCACGCCGTTGAGGTCGAGGTGTATCTGACGTCGGATTCGGTCTCCGTCCGGTGACGGCTCTCGCGATGTGCACGCGGCCACGCGTGACCGGGCGGCTCAGGTGTGTTCCGAGACGAGGACCGCGGTCGTGCCCGGTTCGAGCGCCTCGAACACGTGCGGCAGGTCGCCGGGGTAGGCGATGTAGTCGCCCGGTGCCAGCTCGGCCGGATCGTCGCTCGGCCCCACGGTCGCGCGCCCGGTGCTGAGCACGACGTGCTCCACGACGCCGGGCATGTGGGGCTCCGATTCGCGGGCCGACCCCGGCTCCGCCGTGATCAGGTACAGGTCGCGGCGCGCGTTCGGGGGACAGGTGGACAGCACGGTCGCCAGGTAGTCCGCGCGATCGGCCGCGAACCGCGGACCCTCGCCCGCACGGACGAGCTGCACCTGCGGCCGCGCGGGCTGGACGAGCAGTGCGAACGGCACGTCGAGCGCCACGCTGAGCGCCCACAGCGTTTCCACGCTCGGGTTGCCCGCGGCGGATTCGAGCTGCGACAGCGTCGACTTCGCGACGCCGGCACGGCGTGCCAGTTCGGTCAGTGACAGCCCGGCCCGCTGCCGCTCCCGCCGGAGCGCGGACGCGATGTGGGCCAGCGGACCCGTGCCAGGGGTGGTCGTCCCGGCTGCCCCTTCGGCCTGCGGCTCCGTGCTCTGCGGGACTGTGCTCTGTGGGACTGCGCTCTGTGGGACTGTGCCCTGCTGGTCCGCGCCCGTGCCGGTGGTGTGCTGCTGCGCGGGGTCGGTCTCCGTCACGTGTTCGCTCCATCGGTCCGGCTGTTCGCCTTGACGAACGCGTCGCTTTTGTTCACCATGTCAGGTGATGCGTTCGATATGGCGAACACTAACAAGTCGGCTCGGCCCCGGCCTGCTGCGCGACATCGTGCTCGTGTGCGCGGCCGACGGGCTCGTCGGCGCCTCCTTCGGAGCGATCACGGTCGGCTCGGGCCTGCCACTGTGGCTGCCGATGCTGCTGTCGCTGGTCGTGTTCGCCGGCGCGGCGCAGTTCATGTTCGTCGGCCTGATCGCGTCGGGCGGCAACCCGATCGCCGCCGTTGTGGCCGGGCTGGTGGTCAATGCGCGGCACGTGCCGTTCGGATTCGCCATCGGCGACGTCTTCGGCCGCGGGCTCGCGCGGCGCGCCGCCGGCGCGCACCTGATGATCGACGAGACGGTCGCGTTCGCCCTGGCCCAGCGGGACTCCGACCGGCGCAGAGTCGCCTTCTGGACATGTGGCATCGGACTGTTCGTCTGCTGGAACGTCGGTGTCGTGGCGGGCGCCTTCGGCGGGACCGTCATCTCCGACACCGACGCCTTCGGGCTCGACGCCGCCTTCCCCGCGGTGCTGCTCGCGCTGGTCCTGCCGTCCCTGAAGGACCGGTCGACGCGGTTGGCCGCCGCCGTGGGCGTGGTCGTCGCACTGGCGACGTCACCGGTGCTGCCCGCGGGAGTGCCCGTGCTGCTGGCCCTCGCCGGTGTGCTCGTCGCCCGTGGCGGTACGCCGGACGGCCCACGCGACCCGGCGCCCACCCCGCAGTCCCGGTCGGAGGACGTCACATGACCAGCCCGCTCGTGCTCGTCGTCGCCACCGTCGTGTTGGGCGCCGGTACGTTCGCCTTCCGTTTCGCGGGGCCCGCGCTCCGCACTCGCGTCACCCTGTCCGGCCGCGCGGAGCACCTCATGGCGACATCCGCTGTCGTGCTGCTCGCCGCGCTCGTCGCCACGTCGGCGCTGCTGGCCGACGGCGAGTTCGCGGGCGTGGCGCGCCCTGCGGGCGTGGCCGTCGGCGGCGTACTGGCGTGGCGGAAGGCGCCGTTCGTGGTGGTCGTGCTCGCCGCCGCGGCCACCGCAGCCGGACTCCGGCTGCTCGGCGTGCCGTAGCCGCGCCCGGCCCGCAGGCGCCGGACGGCGGGGCCGGGTGGGTATCCTGGACGGATCGACCCGAGCGGCCGAACTGCAGCGTCGCCCCGTGCGCATGCTCGACCCGCGGCGCTGCCGGTTTCGCGGCGCCGCTGGCTTCGCAGTGTTGCCGGTTTCGCGGTGCTGCCGGAGTGACGTGCTCGGGAACGACGAGTTCGGAGGAAGGATCCGCGTGAACGCCCGCCCGACGATAGGCGTGCTCGCCCTGCAGGGCGACGTACGTGAGCACTCCGGTGCGCTCGAACGCGCCGGTGCGACGGCGGTGCCGGTGCGCAGGCCCGACGAGCTGGCGCGCGTGGACGGGCTCGTCCTGCCCGGTGGCGAGTCGACCACGATGTCGCGGCTGCTGGTGACCTTCGGGTTGCTCGAGCCGATCCGGGAGCGGCTGGCCGCGGGCATGCCCGCCTACGGGTCGTGCGCCGGCATGATCCTGCTGGCCCGTACCGTGCTCGACGGCAGGCCCGACCAGGAGCAGCTGGGCGCACTCGACGTGGTCGTGCGGCGCAACGCCTTCGGCAGGCAGGTCGATTCGTTCGAGGCGGACCTTGCCGTCGCCGGTGCCGGTGACCACCCGGTGCACGCCGTGTTCATCCGCGCGCCGTGGGTCGAGAAGGCGGGCGAGGACGTGGAGGTGCTGGCCAGAGTGCCGCACACCGCGGAGGCCGGCGACGCGGCCGATAGGATCGTCGCGGTCCGCCAGGGCAGGGTGCTGGCAACGGCGTTCCACCCCGAACTCACCGGGGACGACCGGGTGCACCGACTGTTCGTGGGCCTCGCGGAAGAAGACGTAGATCTGGAGGAGAGATGAGCGGCCACTCCAAGTGGGCCACCACCAAGCACAAGAAGGCCGCCCTCGACGCCAAGCGTGGCAAGCTGTTCGCGAAGCTGATCAAGAACATCGAGGTCGCTGCGCGTACGGGCGGGGGCGACCCGGACGCGAACCCGACGCTGTTCGACGCCATTCAGAAGGCGAAGAAGAACTCGGTCCCCGCCGACAACGTCGAGCGCGCGCGCAAGCGCGGCGCCGGTGAGGAAGCCGGCGGCGCGGACTGGCAGGAGATCACCTACGAGGGCTACGGCTCCAGCGGCGTCGCGGTCCTCATCGAGTGCCTCACCGACAACAAGAACCGGGCCGCGGGTGAGGTGCGCACCGCGCTCAGCCGCAACGGCGGTTCGCTGGCCGACCCCGGTTCGGTCGCCTACCTGTTCACCCGCAAGGGCATCGTGCTCATGAACAAGGGCGACAAATCCGAGGACGACGTGCTCATGGCGGTGCTGGACGCGGGCGCCGAAGAGGTCAACGACCTCGGTGAGAGCTTCGAGATCGTGTCCGAGCCGGGTGATCTGGTCGCGGTGCGCACGGCGGTGCAGGACGCGGGCTACGACTACGAGTCGGCCGAGCTGAGCTTCCAGCCGTCGGTGAACGTGCCGCTCGACGTCGAGGGCGCCAAGAAGGTGTTCAAGCTGATCGACGCGCTCGAGGACTGCGACGACGTGCAGAACGTCTACACCAACTTCGACGTCAGCGACGAGGTGATGGCCGAGGCGACCGCCTGACCGTCGCCGGCCTCGCGGAGTTCGCGAGGCCGGTGGCGATCCCGGTCGTGACAGCGCCCGGCGGTGCAGGGTTGTACCTGTGCCGCCGGGCGCCGTCGCTCGTGTGCCTCTCGTCGGTGTCACCGGAATCTCCGCCACGGTTGTGCGGCCGGGCGGTGGGATCTGGCAGGGGCATGCGGCAGAATGCACGCCGTGAGTGTCGAGACGCCGGATTCCGCGAACACCGCCGACCCCGACGACGAACTCAGGGAGTGGATCGTCGCCGAGGCCGAACGGCGTGGCAACGCGGTGATCAGCGTGGCGGCCGACGAACGCGGCGCGGGTTACGCGTTCACGGTGTGCGCGTGGGCGATGCACGGCGTGCCGGAGGCCGTCGTGATCGGCCTGCCACCGGAACTGGCGCCGGTACTGCTCGACGCCTACGTCGACCGCGCGGCCACGGGTGAGGACTTCCGTTGCGGCGAGCTGTACCGCGACTTCTTCGACGGGGTGCCCGTCACCTTCGAGCGGGTCAACTCCGGCCACTACCCGGAGTTCCTCGGCAGCGCGTTCGTGGTCTACCCCGAGGGCGATTTCCCGGCCGTGCAGATCATCGTGCCGACGCCGGACGGGCACTGGCCGTGGGCCGAGGCGGCGCCGGAGGGCTTCGCGTCGTGGCAGCCGGTGCTCACCGAGAGCGGTAGGCCCGAGAGCTGGACTCCCGGCGTTGACGGCCCCTGAGCATCAGCGGACCCCTCAACCGCCCGCCGGGTGCGGATCCCTCTCGCGGCGGGCCCGCCCGGCGTGCCTGCCGGGGTGGGCGCGGCGCCGGCGGTAATCTGACGGTCTCGAACGGATGTTCCCGGCAAGGGGGAGACAGGTGCGCGTGCTCGGTGTGGATCCCGGGCTGACCCGGTGCGGGCTCGGCGTCGTCGACGGCGGGCTCGGCCGGTCGGTGACCTGCGTGGCCGTGGATGTGGTGCGCACGCCCGCGGACGCCGAGCTGTCGACGCGGCTGCTGCGCATCTCCGATGCGGTCGAGCACTGGCTGGACGTGCACCGGCCCGAGGCTGTCGCGGTCGAGCGTGTGTTCAGCCAGCACAACGTCCGCACGGTGATGGGCACCGCCCAGGCCGGTGGCGTGGTGGCGCTGAACGCGGCGCGCCGCGGGCTGCCCGTCGTGTTCCACACACCGAGCGAGGTGAAGGCCGCCGTCACCGGATCTGGCCGGGCCGACAAGGCCCAGGTCACGGGTATGGTGACGCGGCTGCTGAAGCTCGAGTCGCAGCCGAAACCCGCCGACGCCGCGGACGCGCTGGCGCTGGCGATCTGCCACCTGTGGCGGGAGCCGATGCGCGAACGCCTGGCTGCGGCGGAGGCGAAGGCCGCGCAGCTGGCACGCGCCCACAAGGCGAAACTCGCGGCCGCGGCCAAGGACAAGGCCCGCAGGACCGCCGACGACCCGAACAGCGGAAGGAACACGCGCCGGTGATCTCCTCGGTGAAAGGTGAAGTCCTGTCGATCGGTCTCGACCACGTCGTCGTCGAGGTCAGTGGCGTGGGCCTCGCGGTGCAGGCCACACCGTCGACGCTGGCGACTCTCCGCCGCGGCGACGAGGCGCGGCTGGCGACGTCGCTCGTGGTGCGGGAGGACTCGCTGACCCTGTTCGGGTTCGCCGACACCGAGGCGCGGGACCTGTTCTGGTTGCTGCAGACCGTCTCGGGCATCGGCCCCCGCCTGGCGCTCGCGGCGCTGGCCGTGCTCGACCCCGATCAACTCCGCACCGCACTGGCCGACGGCAACATCACGACGCTCACGCAGGTGCCCGGCATCGGCCGCAAGGGGGCCGAACGCCTCACGCTCGAACTCCGCGACAAGGTGCTCGCCGCGGACCCTGCCGGCGGGGGAGCAGGGGCCCAGCCCGCCGCCGGCGCGGCCCGGGCCGAGGTCGTCGAGGCACTCATCGGGCTCGGGTTCGCGCAGAAGCAGGCGGAGCAGGCGGTGGAGAAGGTCGGCGCCGACCATGCCGGCGCTGACACCTCGGCTCTGCTGCGCGCCGCGCTCACGACCCTCGGCACGAAGCGCTGACCGGCCACCATGCACGATGAGGACATGACCGACTTCGGTGACGCGGGCCCGGACGGCCGCGGGGGGCTCGACGGCATCCCCGGCCCGGAGGGCGGTGCGGCGGGCGGCTTCGCCGATGCCGCGACCGAGGCGGCGCTCTCGGCGTTCCCGCAGGCGGGCGACCGCGAGGTGGAGACGGCGCTGCGGCCGAAGAAGCTCGGTGACTTCGTCGGCCAGCCGCGGGTGCGTGAGCAGCTCGAACTCGTCCTCGAAAGTGCCAGGAAGCGGGGCGTGCCACCGGATCACGTGCTGTTGTCCGGCCCGCCCGGGCTGGGCAAGACGAGCCTGGCGATGATCGTCGCCGCGGAGCTCGGTGCGGCGATCCGCATCACCTCGGGTCCGGCGCTGGAACGGGCGGGCGATCTCGCCGCGATGCTGTCGAACCTCGCCGAGGGTGACGTGCTGTTCATCGACGAGATCCACCGCATCGCCCGCCCGGCCGAGGAGATGCTGTACCTGGCGATGGAGGATTTCCGCGTCGACGTGGTCGTCGGCAAGGGGCCGGGCGCCACGAGCATCCCACTGGAGGTCGCACCGTTCACCCTGGTCGGCGCGACCACCCGCTCGGGTGCGCTTACCGGTCCGCTGCGGGACCGGTTCGGCTTCACCGGGCAGATGGAGTTCTACACGCCCGGCGAACTCGGCCATGTGATCGAACGGTCGGCCGCGCTGCTGGACATCACGATCGACGATGCGGGCCGCGCGGAGATCGCCCACCGGTCCCGCGGCACGCCGCGGATCGCGAACCGGCTGCTGCGGCGGGTCCGCGACTACGCGGAGGTGCGCGCCGACGGTCAGGCCACGTTGCCGGTGGTGCGGGCGGCGCTCGAGGTCTACGACGTCGACGAGCTCGGCCTCGACCGGCTCGACCGGGAGGTTCTGGGAGCCCTCGTGCGGTCGTTCGGCGGCGGTCCGGTCGGGGTGTCGACCCTCGCGGTGGCGGTCGGCGAGGAGCCGACGACCGTGGAAGAGGTCTGTGAGCCGTATCTCGTACGTGCCGGTATGCTCGCCCGTACCCCGCGCGGCCGGATCGCTACGGCGGCCGCCTGGGAGCACCTCGGCCTGGCGCCGCCGTCGGATGCGGCCGGGGTTGACGCCGGTGCGCCGACCCTGTTCGACTGAAACGTTGCCGGGGTGCGGTGGCAGGGGGCCGCCCGTGCAGGCGGCGTTACCTGGCACACTCGAAAGAGCACATCCAGACAAACGTGGACGTACCGCAAGGCGGAGAGACGTCCGGCGAATGGAGAACCATGGAAGGCCTTTTGCTGCCGCTCCTGCTCATGCTCGTGCTCGCGGTCCCGCTGATCATGGGCACGCGCAAGCAGAAGAAGGCTGCGGCACAGCAGCAGGAGCTGCAGAGCAGCCTTGCTCCCGGCGACCGAGTGATGACCACGTCCGGTCTCTACGCCACGGTTGCCGACGCGACCGACGAGAGCACCATCGACCTCGAGATCGCTGACGGCGTCGTGACGACCTGGCTCCGTCAGGCCATCCGCGAGCGCATCGACCCGGCGGCGGCCGACGACGTCGAGGACGAGGACTCTGCCGACGAGGACACCGCCGACGAGTCGGCGACCGCCACGTCAGACGCCGATTCCGACTCCGAGTCGGTGACGACTGCGCAGGTCGCGGAGCCGCTCGAGCACAAGAAGTAAAGCAAGGACCCTGCGACGTCCGTCGGTTCTTCACCGGATCGGCGGGATGAATTCGCGGCTTTGCACGCAGCGTTCACGCAGCGCCGAGTAGTGTCTCGGTGCTGCGTGCGTTCGCGTTGAACGCCCCTTCGTCGTCGACGGGCGCTCACGCTGCGTACCTTCCGGACTCATCGCAAGCCGCTGAACACCTTCGAGGAGAACCACCGACGTGGCACCACCGGCCGGGACGATCCGCCCGGGACGCTATCTGAGCATTTTCGTCCTCATCATCGTCGCGCTCTATTCACTGGTGTTCCTCACCGGTGACCGGGAGCCGACGCCGAAACTGGGGATCGATCTTCAGGGCGGTACCCGGGTCACCTTGACCGCACGCACTCCCGACGGTCAGGAACCGTCGCAGGACCAGCTCGACCAGGCGCGCCAGATCATCGAGACCCGGGTCAACGGGATCGGTGTCAGCGGCGCCGAGGTGGTGCTCGACGGCAGTAACGTCGTCATCACGGTTCCCGGCGAGGAGGGCGAACAGGCCAAGAACCTCGGCCGCACCGCCAAGCTCGGATTCCGCACCGTGATCAACGCCCAGCCGGTCCAACAGCAGGGGCAGCAGGGCCAGAACGGCCAGCAGGGGCAACAGGGCCAAGGTGACGGTGGCCAGCAGGACGGTGGCCAGCAGAACGGGCAGGATTCCCCGGACGCCGCGGGCAGTCCCCAGGGCGGCGGTGGCAGTCAGCCACAGTCCGACGAGGACGTCGCCCGTGAGATCCGCGAGGCCAAGCAGGTCCGGCAGAACCCCGCACTGGACCCGGGCCGCAATCCGCAGCAGGGCGCATCCCAGCAGGCCATGCAACTGCAGCAGCAGGCGATGGCGAGCCTGACCTGTTCGGGCAACGATCCGCTGGTCGGCAACGACGATCCGAACCGGCCGCTGGTCACGTGCAACGAGGCGGGCACGGAGAAGTACGTGCTGAGCCCGGTGTTCCTGCAGGGCACGCAGGTCGACGACGCCTCGGCGCAGTTCAATCCGCAGCAGGGCGGCTGGCTGGTCAACCTGCAGTTCAAGGGCGAGGGCACGGAGACCTGGGCGGAGTACACCGCGCAGAACACGGGCGCCAACGCTGCGTTCGTGCTCGACACCCGGGTGGTGTCGGCCCCGACCATCAACGAGCCGATCCCCAACGGCCGGACCCAGATCAGCGGTGAGTTCACCGAGGAGGAGGCGCAGAACCTCGCCGACATCCTCAAGTACGGCTCACTGCCGCTGTCGTTCGAATCGTCCGACGCCACGACGGTGTCGCCGACGCTCGGCCTGGCCTCGCTCGAAGCGGGCCTGATCGCCGGTGCGATCGGTATCGCGCTCGTGTTCGTCTACTGCCTCATCTACTACCGGATGCTGGGCGTGCTCACGGTGTTGTCGCTGGCGTTGTCGGCGATGATCGTCTACGCGGTATTGGTGCTGCTCGGCCGCTGGATCGGGTTCACGCTCGACCTCGCAGGAGTCGCCGGGTTCATCATCGCCATCGGTGTCACCGCGGACTCGTTCGTCGTCTACTTCGAGCGCATCAAGGACGAGATGCGCGACGCCAAGACGTTCCGGTCGGCGGTACCGAGAGCCTGGGTGCGGGCCCGCCGCACGATCCTCGCGTCCGACGCGATCATGTTCCTGTGCGCGGGCGTGCTGTACGCACTGGCGGTCGGGGAGGTCCGCGGGTTCGCCTTCACTCTCGGCATGTCCACCGTGCTCGACCTGATCGTGGTGTTCCTCGTGACGCATCCGCTGGTCGCGATGGTGTCGCGGTCGAAGAAGCTGTCCAGCCCGAAGCTGTCGGGCCTCGGCACGGTGCAGCGCCTCGGCAGTCAACGGCGTGGTGGCGTCCACATCAGCCAGACGAAGGCCGCGACGAACACGAAGGGGGCCTGACGTGTCCGAAGGCAACAGCGCCAAGACCGAACCGGCCGCCGAGACCGATGGCACCGGCGGCTCCGGGGGCGCGAAGGCGTCGCTGTTCCAGCGGCTCTACACCGGTACCGGCGCCTTCGACATCGTCGGTCACCGCAAGCGCTGGTTCGCGGCGTTCGCGCTGTTGATCCTCGTGTGCGCCGGATCGCTCGGGGTGAAGGGCTTCAACCTCGGCATCGAGTTCGAAGGCGGCACGCAGATCCAGCTTCCCGCCCAGGGCGCGGAAGGCCGGATCGACGAGGACGCGGCCAAGGACGTCGTCAGCGATGCGACCGGGGTCTCCGCGTCGGAGGCGCAGGTCGTCGGTGTCGGCGATGCCGCGGCCATCCAGGTGCGGCTGAGCTCGCTCGATCCCGGCCAGGTCGCCGAGGCCAAGCAGGCACTGTTCGACGAGTTCCGGCCGCTGGCGGCGAACGGCCAGCCCAGCGGATCGGTGATCAGTGACAGCGCGGTGAGCGCGTCGTGGGGCGGCGAGATCTCCCAGCAGGCCCTCATCGCCCTCGGCGTGTTCCTGGTGCTGGTGACGGTCTTCCTCGTCATCTACTTCGAGAAATGGATGGCCGTCTCGGCGATCATCACGCTGCTGCACGACATCATCGTGACGGCGGGCGTGTACTCGCTGGTCGGCTTCGAGGTGACGCCTGCGACCGTGATCGGCCTGCTGACGATCCTCGGGTTCTCGCTGTACGACACCGTCGTGGTGTTCGACAAGGTCAAGGAGAACACCCGCGGGCTGCTGAACCTGACCCGGCGGACGTACGCCGAGGCCGCCAACCTGGCGCTCAACCAGACGCTGATGCGGTCGATCAACACGTCCGTCATCGCGCTGCTCCCGGTGCTCGGGCTCATGGTGATCGGCTACATCCTGCTCGGCACGGGCACCCTGCAGGACCTGGCGCTGGTGCAGTTGACCGGCATGCTGGCCGGTGTCGTCTCCTCGGTACTGCTGGCCACGCCGCTGCTCGTGACGTTCAAGATGCGTGAGCCCAAGTACGTGCAGCAGGCAGAGCGCGTGGCCGAGCGCCGCGCCGAGCGGGCCCGCGCAGCCCAGGCCGAGGACGCAGCCGACGGCGTCGACCCCGACGACTACTTCGACCCCGGTGACGACGCCCAGCTCGAGAGCGAGCTGCGCAAGGAGAAGGCGGTCGCCGCGGCGGCGTCCGTGCCCGCCCGCACCCAGAAGGCCCGCGACCGGAACCGCGGCCGCGACCAGCGGCCCCGGCGGTCGGGTACTCCGACGGGGAAGAGCACGGCAGGCAAGAGTGCCCCGAGCGGGAAGAGGAAGCGGTCATGAACCTCGACGAGGCGCTCGGCATGATCGCGGAGCTGCCGGACTTCCCCGAACCGGGCGTGGTGTTCCGCGACCTGACGCCGCTGTTCGGGGATCCGAAGGCGTTCGCCACCGTGATCGATGCACTGGCCGAAGTGGTCGGCGACGTCGACCAGCTGGCGGCCGTGGAAGCGCGCGGGTTCGTGCTCGCCGCCGCCGTGGCCTACGCGAAGGGCGTCGGCGTCACGCTCGTGCGTAAGGCGGGCAAGCTGCCCTCGGTCGGCGGCAGCGTCGATTACGAACTCGAGTACGGCACCGCGACCCTCGAACTGCCCGCCGACGCGGTCCGGCCCGGTGAGCGGGTCGCGATCATCGACGACATCCTCGCCACCGGCGGCACGGTCGCGGCGACGCGGTCGCTGCTCGCCGAAGCCGGTGCGGACGTGCGTTCGGTGGCGGTGGTGCTCGAACTCGCTTCGCTCGGCGGGCGCGAACGGCTCGGGGACGTGCCGTTGCACGTGCTGAAATCCGCGTGACGCCGTCGCGCGCGGGGGTCGCAGCCCTCCGGTGAGCGCGGGGGAGCCGGTCCGCGGCCGGCGTGTGAACCCGCCGTGAACGGCGCCGCTCCGAGACGTTCCACACCGGGGTCTACCCTGGAGGGAGCAGGCACTCGCGCGCGATGAGCTGGAGGTACGGGTGAGCCAAGAGCTCGATTCCGTGGCAGCCCGGTCGAACGACGGTGACGACCCCGCGCGCAGGCAGGGCGGCGACACCGCACCCGCAGGTGACACGGGCCACACCGGGAACGCGGCAGCCACCGGGAGCACCACGTCGCCCGGCGACGCCGCGCCCGCGGGCGACCCGGCTGCGGCCGGCGCCGATGCGGCCGGCAGCGACACGGCGGGTTCCGACGCGTCGCGACAGTCGCAGCCCGGCGGTGAGGCACCGGCGAACTCCCGGAACCCGCCGACCGGCGGCCAGCGATCGGGGTCGGGTACCGCCGCCTCCCGGGGGAACCCGCATCCGGCGGCCACGCGGGCCCCGTCGCCGACGCGTCGGGTGCGGGCCCGGCTCGCCCGCCGGATCACCGCGCAACGCGCCGCGCCGGTCAAGCAGGTTCTCGAACCGCTGGCCGCGATCCACCGGGAGCTGCACCCGAGCGCCGACCTCGGCCTGCTCCAGCGCGCCTACGACGTCGCCGAACACCTGCACCGCGACCAGCGCCGCAAGTCCGGTGACCCGTACATCACGCACCCGCTGGCCGTGGCGACCATCCTGGCCGAGCTCGGCATGGACACCACGACGCTCGTCGCGGCGTTGCTGCACGACACGGTCGAGGACACCGGCTATTCGCTCGACCAGCTCGGCACCGACTTCGGCGACAAGGTCGCCCAGCTCGTCGACGGGGTCACCAAGCTCGACAAGGTCAAGCTCGGCACGGCGGCCGAAGCCGAGACGATCCGCAAGATGGTCATCGCGATGGCCCGTGACCCGCGGGTGCTGGTGATCAAGCTGGCCGACCGGCTGCACAACATGCGCACCATGCGGTTCCTGCCGCCGGAGAAGCAGTCGCGCAAGGCGAAGGAGACCCTCGAGGTCCTCGCTCCGCTCGCGCACCGGCTGGGCATGTCGACGGTCAAGTGGGAACTCGAGGACCTCGCGTTCGCGATCCTGCAGCCGAAGAAGTACGACGAGATCGTGCGGTTGGTCGCCGATCGCGCCCCGTCCCGCGACACGTATCTGCGCGGGGTCATCGGCGAGTTGAACTCGCACCTCGAAGCGTCCCGGGTGGCCGCGAAGGTCGAGGGCAGGCCGAAGCACTACTACTCGATCCACCAGAAGATGATCGTCCGCGGCCGGGAGCTCGACGACATCCACGACCTGGTGGGTGTGCGGATCATGGTCGACGACGTCCGCGACTGCTACGCCGCCATGGGCGTGGTGCACGCGTTGTGGCAACCCATGCCGGGCCGGTTCAAGGACTACATCGCCCAGCCACGGTTCGGCGTGTACCAGTCGCTGCACACCACGGTGATCGGCCCGGACGGAAAACCGCTGGAAGTGCAGATCCGCACCCACGAGATGCACCGCACCGCCGAGTACGGCATCGCGGCGCACTGGCGGTACAAGGAGACCCGGGGGACGCACGGCGGCAACACCGTCGACGTCGACGAGATGGCCTGGATGCGCCAGCTGCTCGACTGGCAGCGCGAGGCCGCCGACCCGGGCGAGTTCCTCGAATCGCTGCGCTACGACCTCGCCACCCGCGAGATCTTCGTGTTCACGCCGAAGGGCGACGTGATCACGCTGCCGGTCGGGTCGACACCCGTCGACTTCGCCTACGCCGTCCACACCGAGGTCGGTCACCGCTGCATCGGCGCGCGCGTCAACGGACGGCTCGTCGCGCTGGAGCGCAAGCTCGAGAACGGCGAGGTCATCGAGATCTTCACGTCGAAGGCGGAAGGCGCGGGGCCGAGCCGCGACTGGCTGCAGTTCGCCGGGTCGCCGAAGGCCCGCGCGAAGATCCGGCAGTGGTTCGCGAAGGAGCGGCGCGACGAGGCCGTCGAATCGGGCAAGGAAGCCATCACCAAGGAGGTGCGCAAGGTCGGGCTGCCGATCCAGCGCCTCGTGTCGGCCGATTCGATGAGTGCCGTCGCCAAGGAACTGCGCTACAACGACATCAGCGCGCTGTACGCCGCGGTGGGGGAGAAGCACACGAGCGCTCAGCACGTCGTGCAGCGGCTCACGGCCCTCATCGGCGGTGTCGAGGAGGCCGAGGAGGAACTCGCCGAGCGGGCGACACCGTCCACGGTGACGCGGCGCCGCGGTTCCGGCGACGTCGGTGTGATCGTTCCCGGTGCCAGCGACGTGTGGACCAAGCTCGCCCGCTGCTGCACCCCGGTGCCGGGCGACGAGATCCTGGGCTTCGTGACCCGCGGCGGCGGGGTGAGCGTGCACCGCACCGACTGCACCAACGCCGACGACCTGCGGAGCCAGCCCGAGCGGCTCGTCGACGTCGAATGGGCACCGTCCGAGTCGTCGGTGTTCCTCGTGGCCATCCAGGTGGAGGCACTCGACCGGCATCGCCTGCTGTCCGACGTGACGAAGGTGCTCGCCGACGAGAAGGTGAACATCCTGTCCGCATCGGTCACCACGTCGAACGACCGCGTGGCGGTCAGCAAGTTCACCTTCGAGATGGGCGACCCGAAACACCTCGGGCACGTGCTGAAGGTCGTGCGGAACGTCGAGGGTGTCTACGACGTGTACCGGGTCACGTCGGCCGCCTGAACCGGCTGCGGGCTTCTAGCCTTACCGTCCATGACGGACGGAATCGACCTCACCCGGGACGGCGACGTGGCCCGCCTGACCCTGACGCGGCCGGCCAAGATGAACGCGATCACCCACGAGATGTGGTCGGCGATCCCGGAGGTCGTCGCCGCCGTGGAGTCCGACCCCGCGGTGAAGGTGCTGGTGTTGGCAGGGGAGGGCGAACACTTCTCCGCCGGGGCCGACATCGGGGAGTTCCGCCAGCTGCGCTCGACCCCGGAGGGCGTTGCCGCGTACGACAGGGCCGTCGACGCCGCCGTCGACGCGCTGGCCGGGGCGAGCAAACCGAGCATCGCGATGATCCAGGGCAACTGCATCGGCGGTGGCTGCCAGCTCTCGGTGGCGTGCGATCTGCGGTTCGCGGCGCCGGGTGCCCGATTCGGCATCACGCCCGCCAAGCTGGGCATCGTGTACCACTTCGAATCCACGCGGCTGCTCACCGAGCTCGTGGGACCGGCGCAGGCCCGCTACCTGCTGCTGTCGGGCAACCTGGTAGACGCCTCCCGGGCCCGGGAGATCGGCCTCGTCACCGACGTGTTCGACGACCTGGAGACGCAGGCCGGTGAGTTCGCGGCGACGCTGTGCGCGCGGTCGCAGGCGTCCGTGCGCGGGATGAACCGCATCATCGGCAAGATCGCCGCGGGCATGACCGAACCGGACGCCGAGGTGCACGCGCTGCGCGAGGACGCCGCCCGCGGTGCGGACTACGCCGAGGGCGTGGCGGCGTTCCTCGAACGCAGGGCGCCCAACTTCACTCACCGCTGAGTGCGTCGTCCGCGTGCGGCGCGCCCAGGGGTCCCGACGCCCCCAGGGGCACCTTCGTTGCGTTCAACGCAACGAAGGTGCCCCTGGGGGCTTTCTTCGGTCCGGCGTGGCCTTCCGGCCCCGGCCGCGCAAGGTGGCGGGGACCGGGCAGGGCCATCAGCCGTTGATGCTCACGTCGGTGAAGCGGACCTCGGTGTTCGGCTTACCGCCGCCGGGGGAGGGATCGAGCGAGCCGTCATGGCCGGCCTTCGCGACCTTGTCCAGCACCTTCAGCCCCTCGTCGGAGATCGAGCCGAAGACCGTGTAGTCCGGCGGCAGCTCCGCCTCGCCGTAGACCATGAAGAACTGGCTGCCGTTGGTGTCGGGCCCGGCGTTGGCCATCGCGAGGATGCCGCGGCCGTACTTCAGGCCCTGGTGCGTCTCGTCGGCGAAGGTGTAGCCGGGACCGCCCGAGCCCTGCCCCGTCGGATCACCGCACTGCAGCATCTGCAGGCCCTGTGTGCCGAGCCGGTGGCACGCGGTGTCGGTGTAGTAGTCCTGCTCGACGAGGCTCTCGAAGCTGTTGACCGTGCACGGGGCCAGCGAGCGGTCGAGCGTGATCGGGATGTCGCCCGCGGTCGAGGACAGCGTGATGTCGACGGTGCCCTCGGAAGGGACGTTCTGCCCGTTCGGCGCGTTGACCTGCTTGGCGGCCTGACCGTTCTCGGGGTACTCGCAGGTCGTCGGGTTCGGCAACGGTTCGCTGCGTTCGACAGGCTCGACGCGCTGCGTGGGGATGGAGACGTCCTCCGACGGGGCTGCGTTGTCCGACGGCGCTGCGCTCGAACTCGCCTCGCCCTGCGCGTTCGCGGCGCCCTCGTCCTCGTCCTGGCCGGTGAACACGACGATGAGACCCGCGGCCAGGACGACGACGCCGACGGCCGCCCCGATGCCGATGATCTTGCGTCGCTTCGCGCGTTCGGCCCTGCGAGCGAGCTGCCGTTCCAGCTTGCGCTTCGCTGCCTCCCGGCGCTGCTGGTTGGTCCCCACCTGGCCTCCTCGTTCACCCACGTGTTGGCTGGCGGCAGTCTATGGGCACGGTCTGTAAGACCCCGGTACAGGGGCCGCTAGGCTGGGGACGTCGCGGACGCGGAGGTGAGAACGTGCTGGTCGCAGGATTCCCGGCCGGGACGTTCCAGGCGAACTGTTACCTGCTCGCGCCCGGTCCCGGCGGTCCGTGCGTGGTCGTCGACCCCGGCGAGGGCGCGCATGCGCCACTCGACCGAGCAATGGCCGAGCACGGACTGACACCCGCCGCGATCCTGGCCACGCACGGTCATCCGGACCACGTGCACGGCGCCGCCGAAGCCGCGCGCACCTACGACGTCCCGGTCTGGATCCGGCCGGAGGACCGGCCGCTGCTGCGCAGCCCCTGGCTCGGGCTGAACCACGAGCTCGCTGCCGGGCTGGGTGACCGGCCGTGGTCCGAACCGGACACGGTGCGGGAACTCGGCGAACGCGCCGGCGAGGCGGGCACGGTCCTGGACGTGGCCGGGCTGCGGATCGAGGCGCTGCACACGCCGGGCCACACCGGAGGTTCGGTCGTCTTCCGGCTCGTCACCGAGGAGGGCGGACAGGTCGCGATCACCGGCGACACGCTGCTGCCCGGCTCGGCCGGCCGTACCGACCTGCCCGGCGGGGATCCCGTGGCGTTGCGCCGATCGCTGGCGATGTTGACTGCGGCCCTCGACGACGCCGCGGTGCTGCTGCCGGGGCACGGCCGGAGTACGACCATGGGACAGGAGAAGGTGTCGAACCCCTGGCTGGCCGGCGCTGCGGACGCGGACGGCGCTGACACAGCCGGCGGCGTCGCGGGCGCAAGCGGCGGCGCGGGTGACGCCGCGGGTGACGGTGTCGGTGACGGAGCGGGACGGCCCAGTGCTCCCGGCGCGGCACGCGGAACGGCACCGGACGGAGAGACCGGAGAGAGGCGATCATGAGCGAACCGGAGCCGACCGACCCGGACCTGCCCGACGTGACCGGTGGCCGGCACGACCGGGACGCCGGTCGCGACGGCGACGCGACCGGCGCCGGGGACAGGGGCGCCGGGGACAGAGGCGACGGGGACAGGGGCGCCCGGGACAGAGGCGACGGGGACACGGGCGACGGTGCGCCCGGCCGTGCGCGCGAGCCCGAGCGGATCGTCCTCTACGGCCAGGACGCCAAGCTGCGGCGCAAGCGCACCGCCGCCGGCATGGTGGGTGTGGTCCTGTTCGCCGCGGCGTTCGGCGGGGTGGCGGGACTGATCGGCGGTCTGACCACCGGCCTGGCCGTTGCCGGGATCGTCGCCGCCGCGCTGGCGTTCGTGGTGGTGTCCAACGCGCGGCGGCAGGTCTGGCTCGAAGGCCGGACCGTGATCATGCGCAGCTGGGGCAGTCGCCGCGTCGACCTGGTCGCCGCGCCGCGGATCGAGCTGCTGCTCAGCGACGTGCGCGGATCACGCACCGTCAGCCTGCTGGTGACCTCGGAGTCGAACAAGGCCGTGAAGGTCGACCTCGCGATCTACGCCGGAACCGGTGGCCGCGAGCTCGGCATCCTGGCGTTGCGACGGCTCGCGGACGCGCTGGCCGACAACACCGAGGCCAACGGTCTCGTCTTCTCCGAGCTGCTCGTGGCACAGCTGCGGTCCGAGGCTCGCGGTGACGCGGCGGCGGACCGGCCGCTGTACCGCATCGCCTCGCTCGCACCCCAGGGCAAACTCGCGCAGCGGTTCACGATGGAGGCCGTGAGCCGGTTCGTCGCGTCACTGGAGTGATCCGTGGCGGCGTCGCGTCGCCGGTCCCGTCGTCGCCGGGACCGTGGAGATCACCGCGGCCCCGGTCGTCGGCCGCCGGGGTCGCTGTCACCGGGACCACTGCCGTCCGGGCCACTGCCGCCCGGATCAGTGCCGCCGGCCGGGGTCGCTGTCACCGGGGTCACTGCCGTCCTGGTCGTCGGCCGGGGACCGCACCGGGTGCAGCGCCGTGAGGTGCAGTTCGATAGCGGTGAGCTGCTGTCGCAACCCGTCGAGCTGACGGCGGATCGATTCGAGCTGGTACACCGCCTCGGGCAGCTCACCCGCGGCGAACGTGGCGAGCCGCTCCAGCTGTGAGGCGGTCTCGCGCAGCTCGCGAAGTGCGCGGGCCGCCTCGGGGACGGCGGCCACGCCATGCACCAGTGCGGCGGCCCCGCGGGCCACGTCGGTCACTCGCCGGAGGGCGCATGCCGGGACGGCGGCCGCGGGAACGGCACCGATAACCGGTGGCACGAGGAACCGCCGGGCGAAGCTCAGCGACCGGGCCATGAGCGCGGCGACCGGCGGCGCGTGCGCCGAGTCGCTGCGCGACGGCCCCGCGGGTGGCGGTTCGGGATGGGACTGCGCGTCGGATGGTGGCTCCGGATCCGGCATGGCGTCTCCGCTCGGAGGGTGGGGAGGTCGTCGCTGTTCGTACCCCACCCCGCGGCCGTGACGCGCGGCGCCCTCCGATCGTGTGGCTGGTGTGATCAGTGGTCACGCATGTGACCGGTGTGACGATCGGGCCGGGCGGGACCGCGGCCGGAGCCGGCCTGGCCGCCGCGCGGTTCCGGCGAGCGCGCACCGCCCGGGTCGTCGTCCGCCGGCGCTCCGTCGCTCGGGGCTGTGTGGTCCCTGTCTGCGCGGTCTCGGTCGCTCGGTGCACTGTCCGCCCGGTCCGGCCGGGTCCGTGGCGTCGCTGCCGTGGTGGGGGCGGCGTGGTTCGTCTCGCGCACGACGATCAGGGCGGCGAGCAGCGTCGTCACCGGCACGGCCGCGATGATGCCGATGCTGCCCGCGAGCGTCCGCACGATCTCGGCCGCGAGTTCCTGCGACGTGAGGACGGAGCCGAGTCCGACATCCGACAGCGACGCCAGCAGCAGTGTGGGCAGGGCCGCGCCGGCGTAGGCCATCACCAGCGTGTTGACGGCGGATCCGACGTGGGCGCGCCCGATGCGCAGCGCGGCGCCGTACAGCTCCCGCCAGGACTGGCGCGGATCGGCACGGTGCAGTTCCCACACGGCGCTCGCCTGCGTGACCGTGACGTCGTCGAGCACGCCGAGCGCGCCGATGACGATCCCGGCCAGCAGCAGCCCCCGTGCGTCGACGGCGTGGCCGAGCGAACCGATCAGCGTGGAGGTGCTCTCGTCCAGGCCGGTCAGGCGTGCCGCGCCCGCGAACACCGCGGCGAGCACGCCGATCAGCGTCAGGCTCACCATCGTCCCGAGCACTGCGGCGGACGTGCGCGCCGACAGGCCGTGCGTCGTGTACAGCGCGACGAACATGATCAGCCCCGCGCCCGCGATCGCCACGAGCAGCGGATCGCCGCCGTGCAGGATCGACGGCAGCACGAACAGGCCGATGATCCCGGCGGTCACGGCGAGCGCGCCCAGTGCCGCGACACCCCGCCATCGCCCCAGCACGACGACCGCGAGCGCGAACAGGCCCGCCAGCAGCGCGAGTGGCAGTCCGCGCTGGAAATCCTGCACCTGGTAGGAGGAGCCGGCCTGCGGATCGGCGCCGCTGTAGGCCAGCACGACGGCGTCGCCCGCGGCGAACCGCGGGTTGCCGTCGCCCGCGGGCAGATTTTGCGTGATCGTGAGGCCGTCGGCGGGTCCGTCGGTGAGCGTGATCTCCACCGTCTGGCACTGCCCGCGGTCACCCGGATCGCCGACCTGCACCTGCCCCGGCGACAGACACGGCCCGAGTTCCGAGGCGACCACGTCCCCGTGGACGGGTTCACCCACCGCGTGCCCGGTGACGTCCGGTTCGCCCCACGGGTACAGCAGCACCACGGCCGCCAGCGCGGCGAGCGCGAACGGTGCGAGCAGTGACGCCAGCAGGATCCGCACGGGGCGAGACGCCGGTGTCGCAGGCTCGTGTCCGTGTCCGTGTCCGTGTCCGTGTCCGTGTCCGTGTCCGTGTGCGGCAGCGGCGCCGGGTGACGGTGCGCGCTCGCCGGACAGGGCCGTCCTGCCCTGCCGTCCCGGTTCGCGGCGCCGTGCGGGATAGGGCTCGGAACCGGGGCGGCGCGCATCACGTTCCGGCCCACGCGAGCTGCCGGAACGTGACTGCAGCTCGCGGGGCTCGCGGGATTCGCGGCGCTCCCGGCGAGCGGCGGCGTCCCCGGCGGGCGCCCCGCGGTCGTCGTGTCCGGACACGCGGGGGCGGCCGGGGGCCTCCGCACGTCCGGTGCCCGGCCTGCGCCGGGCCGCGGGCCGCCGCGGCACCTCGCCATTGCCCCCGCCATCGCCCCCGCCATCGCCCCCGCCATCGCCCGCGCCGTCGCCCGCGCCCTCGTCGCGGGGCAGCGGTCGCCCGGCGGGCCGGTCGGCAGGCCCGCCGCGGGGCGGGATCGGTTCGGGCAGTACCGGACCCGTGTCGTCGTCCGAGAAGTCGCGGGGCACGGGGGACATCTTGGCGGCAGCGAGTGGCAGGCGAGAGGTCAGGGTTGCACTCGCGGGCGCCGTCGGCCGAGGTCGGCGGGAAACCTGGTGGCGATCCGGTACGGGCGGTTCGTTAACCTGAGCCGTCGGCGGCATCGCCGACCGACCGATCCGTATCCTTCGCGTTCCGAGAGGACCCTGCGCAGTGCTTCGCACTCACGACGCCGGCACGCTGCGTGCCGAGCACGTTGGCCAGACCGTCACCCTGACCGGATGGGTGGCCAGGCGGCGCGATCACGGCGGGGTGATCTTCGTCGATCTGCGGGACGCGAGCGGCGTCGCCCAGGTCGTGTTCCGCGAGGGCGAAATGGCCGAGCGCGCGCACAACCTGCGGGCCGAGTACTGCATCAAGGTCGCAGGCGAGGTGTCGAAGCGGCCCGAGGGCAACGAGAACCCGGAGATCGCGACCGGCGACCTCGAGGTCTACGTCAACGACCTCGAGGTGCTGTCGGAGGCGGCGCCACTGCCGTTCCCGGTCGACGAGCGGCTCGAGGTCGGCGAGGAGGTGCGGCTCAAGCACCGGTACCTCGACCTGCGCCGGGACGGCCAGGCCCGCAACATGCGCCTGCGCAGCGACGTCAACCGGGTGGCGCGGGACGTGCTGCACGACGAGGACTTCGTCGAGGTGGAGACGCCCACGATGACGCGATCCACCCCCGAGGGCGCCCGCGACTTCCTCGTGCCCGCGCGGTTGCGGCCGGGATCCTGGTACGCGTTGCCGCAGTCGCCCCAGCTGTTCAAGCAGCTGCTGATGGTCGGCGGGCTCGAACGCTACTACCAGATCGCGCGGTGCTACCGCGACGAGGACTTCCGCGCCGACCGGCAGCCCGAGTTCACCCAGCTCGACATCGAGATGAGCTTCGTCGAGCAGGACGACGTGATCGCGCTCGGCGAGCGGATCGTCCGCGCGCTGTGGACGCTGATCGGCGTCGAGCTGGCCGCGCCGTTCCGCCGGATGAGCTACGCCGAGGCGATGGCCAAGTACGGCTCGGACAAGCCCGACCTGCGGTTCGGCCTGGAACTGACGGAACTGACCGAGTTCTTCGCGAACACGCCGTTCCGCGTCTTCCAGGCGCCCTACGTCGGGGCCGTCGTCATGCCGGGCGGGGCCGACCAGCCGCGGCGCACGCTCGACGCCTGGCAGGAGTGGGCCAAGCAGCGCGGGCACAAGGGGTTGGCGTACGTGCTGGTCGGCGAGGACGGCACGCTGTCAGGGCCGGTGGCCAAGAACATCTCCGACGAGGAGAAGGCAGGCCTGGCCGACGCCGTCGGGGCGCACCCCGGCGACTGCATTTTCTTCGCCGCGGGCCCGCCGAACAGCGCGCGCGCCCTGCTCGGCGCGGCGCGCGGCGAGATCGCCGACCGGCTCGGCCTGATCGACGAGAACGCCTGGTCGTTCGTGTGGATCGTCGACGCCCCGATGTTCGAGGCCGCCGACGAGACCGACGACGTCGCCGTCGGCACCGGGCAGTGGACGGCCCTGCACCACGCGTTCACCTCGCCGAAGCCCGAGTGGCTCGACACGTTCGACGACGACCCGGGCAATGCGCTCGCCTACGCCTACGACCTCGTCTGCAACGGCAACGAGATCGGTGGCGGCTCCATCCGTATTCACCGCGCGGACGTGCAGAAGCGCGTATTCGAGGTCATGGGCATCGCCGAGGAGGACGCGCAGGAGAAGTTCGGCTTCCTGCTCGACGCCTTCCAGTACGGCCCGCCGCCGCACGGCGGCATCGCGTTCGGCTGGGACCGCATCGTGATGCTGCTGGCCGGCGCCGACTCGCTGCGCGACGTCATCGCCTTCCCGAAGACCGGCGGCGGGTTCGACCCGCTGACCAGCGCGCCTGCGCCGATCACGGCCCAGCAGCGGAAGGAGGCGGGCGTGGACGCCAAGCCCGCCAAGCCGGCGCAGAGCGCCGAGCAGGGTTCCGCCCAGTAGCGGACACCGGGGCCGTGAATGGCTGCGGGGCCTGCGTTCCGGCAGTCGGGGGACGCGGCCGACTCCGCGACCGTTCACCGGCACGTAACCGCGTCGGCCACACGGTCGAATGTCGCCGTGTGGCACGGATTGCGGTCACCGGATTGTGGTCACTGTTCCCGTCGCACTAGTAGGGTCGGAGCCAATGACTGTGGACACCCCTCCCGCCGATGATTCGACCGTCGGCGCGGGAGCGGAATCTTCCTCCAGTGATACCGCCATGGCTGCGGTGACGGCTGCGGAGGCTGTTCTCGCGCAGCGGTTCGGCAGCACGATCTCGCTGGTCGAGGCCGAGGACCTCGCCGGAAGCGGTCCGGCAACGGTGGTGCGCGCCCGGGTGGCGTCGTCGCCGTTCTCGCTGCCCCGCACGCTCGTCATCAAGCACTATCCGGACGAGCCCGCCGACGGCGAGGACGACGCGTTCGCCAGGGAAGCGGCCAGTTATCAGCTGTTCACGGCACTGTCGGCCGACGACCGCACGTGCCCGGAGATCCTCGCGCACAGCGCGGACCACCGGCTGCTCGTGATCGACGACCTGGGCAGGGCGCCGACGCTGCAGGACAAGTTGAGTGGGTCGGACGCACGTGCTGCGGAGACGGCGCTGCTGTCGTGGGCGCGGTCGCTGGGCAGGATGCACTTCAGCACGGCCAACCGCGAGGCGGACTTCAACGCCCTGCTGCGCAGGCTCGGCAAGGCGCAGTCCGGCGGCCAGGCCGAGCCGTCCGCGCCGCCCGCCTGCGACCCCGTGGAGGCCGCGACGGAGGCCCCCGTGGTCCTGGGGGAGGAGCTCGGCATCGACACGCCTGTCGACGTGGCGGCCGCGGCGCAGCGCGCTGCGGAACAGGCACGGTCGGCGGCGTTCCGCGCGTTCAGCCCGGTCGACCTGTGGCCCGACAACAATCTCGTGACCGGCGACGGGGTGCGGTTCCTCGACTTCGAACGTGGCCGGGTACGCAGTGCCCTGGTCGACGCCGCGCACATGCTGGTGCCGTTCGTGTCCGGCCCCGAACCGCTGGCCCTGCCGCGGGGCGTGAGCGAGGCGATGATCACGTCGTGGCGTGCCGAGGTGGCCGACCTGTGGCCGTCGCTGGCCGAGGAGGAGACGCTCGACCGGTACCTCGCCGATGCCGCCCAGCTGCTGGTGTGGGAGGCGACCTGCCGGTGGCTGCCCGAGCTCGCCGGAGCGGACCGGGTTTCCGGCGACGGCCGTGACAACGGTGATCGCGGGCGCACCCGGGAACGGGGAACCGCCACGGCACGGGCGGCCGCGCTGGTCACCTGGTGGCGCGACCTGGCCGAGCACGCGGGCCGCGCCGGTGAGGGGGCGGACGGCGCCGCGGTCGCCGCCCACGCCGAGGCCGTCGCCCGTGCGCTCGACGGACGTTTCGGACCGGACCTCGAGCTGCCGCTGTACCCGGCCTTCCGCTGATCCCTGCCCGCCTGCACCCCGGCCCGGGTGCGTGCTGGCGGGGTGCCGGCGGCGCTGGATGCGGCCGCGGTAGTTGCGGGCGCGGTGGATGCGGGCGGCGTCAAGGTTCGCCCACCCGTAGCCACGCCGTTACCCGGGTCTCACCGCGGGTGCGCACGGGTGCGCGACGGTGCCGGTGTGACGCTCGACAGCCGCGTACAGCCGGATCACGTCCCCCGAACCGCCGAACCGTTCGACCGCTCCGGCAGCGCTGCCGGCAGCCCCACTGTCCCACCCACTCTCCCGCCCGCCGTCCGGCCCGCAGTGCCGGCGTCGCCGCCGGTCGTCGCGGCGCCGCAGCAGCGGACGGGACCGTGGCGGGTGGCCAGGCTGGCGGTGCTGGGAGATTCCACCGCCGTGGGCCTCGGTGACCCGCTGCCCGGCGGAGCGTGGCGGGGAGTGGGCCCTCTGGTCGCCACCGCGCTCCGGGTGCCGGCCGAACGCTTCACCAACGTCTCGTTCACGGGCGCCCGTGTCGGCTGCGTGCGCACCGTCCAGCTGCCGCGGGCGCTCGAGCAGGCACCGGACGTCGCGGTGGTGATCGCCGGGATGAACGACACGCTGCGCTCCGACTTCGACGCCGCGACGCTGACGGAGGATCTCGACGCCACGGTCACCGCGCTGCAGGCGGCCGGCACGACGGTTGTCACGGTCCGGTTCCACGACCACGGTCGGGTCTTCCGGCTGCCGGGTCCGCTGCGCAGGGCGCACGCGGTGCGTGTCGCGGCCCTCAACGGCGCCGTCGACACCGTGGTGGCGCGCCGGGGCGCGCTGTGTGTGGACCTCGACCTGCTGCCCGGTGCCTACGACCTGAGTTCCTGGAGCGTCGACCGGCTGCATCCGTCCGAACGCGGACACCGGCTGCTGGCCCGGGGCATCACCGAGGCGCTCTCGCACGCCGGCGTGGCCGTGCCGGAGCCGGTGCCGCTCGGCTGCTCGGGTGGCGCCGTTTCCGGCACGGCCGACCACCTCGCGTGGCTGCTGGGTAAAGGAGCGCCGTGGCTCTGGCGCCGCGGCAGGGACCTCGTGCCGCACGCGGTGGGCATCGTGGCGCGTGACCTCGTGCGGACCGGACTGCGGGCCGCGGGCGCCGGCCGGGGGCCGGTCGTGTCACTCCTGCGGGCGCTGCCGATTACGGTCGAGGGGTGCAGCAAGACGAACTCTTCACGGTGAACGAGGACGTGGCGCCCCCGCCGGTGTCGGACCAGCCGCAGGCCCCGTCGCAGCCGCCACCAGGTTCGCCGCTGGCCGTGCGGATGCGGCCCGCGTCGCTCGACGAGGTTGTCGGCCAGCAGCACCTGCTCGGTGAGGGTGCCCCGCTGCGCAGGCTCGTGGAGGGTGCGGCGCCGGCGTCGGTGCTGCTCTACGGCCCGCCGGGCACGGGCAAGACGACGCTCGCCAACCTCGTCTCCACGGCGACCGGCAGGCGGTTCGTCGCATTGTCCGCCCTGTCGGCGGGAGTGAAGGAGGTCCGCGGCGTCATCGAGGAGGCACGCAGGCGCCGCAAGTACAACGCCGAGGACACGGTGCTGTTCATCGACGAGGTCCACCGGTTCTCCAAGACCCAGCAGGACGCGCTGCTCGGCGCCGTCGAGGACCGCACGGTGCTGCTCGTGGCCGCCACGACGGAGAACCCGTCCTTCTCGGTCGTCTCGCCCCTGCTGTCCCGGTCGCTGGTGCTGCAGCTGCGGCCGCTCACCGACGACGACGTCGCCGACCTGCTCGGCCGCGCCCTCACCGACGAGCGCGGACTGGCAGGCCGGTTCGAACTCGCCGACGACGCCCACGGCCACCTCGTCCGGCTGGCTTCCGGCGACGCGCGGCGCGCACTGACGGCGCTCGAAGCCGCGGCCGACGCGATGAGCGCCTCGGCGACCGCCGACGAACCGGCCGTCATCGACCTCGCGACCGTCGAGGCCACCGTCGACAAGGCCGCGGTGCGTTACGACCGGGACGGCGACCAGCACTACGACGTGATCAGCGCGTTCATCAAATCGATCCGCGGCTCGGACGTCGACGCCGCGGTGCACTATCTGGCGAGGATGATCGAGGCGGGGGAGGACCCGCGGTTCCTCGCCCGTCGCCTCGTCGTGCACGCCAGCGAGGACATCGGCATGGCCGATCCGACGGCACTGCAGTCCGCGGTCGCCGCCGCCCACGCGGTGCAGTTCATCGGCATGCCCGAGGGCAGGCTGGCGCTGGCGCAGGCGACCGTGCACCTGGCGACCGCGCCGAAGTCCAACGCCGTCATCGCGGCCATCGACGGTGCGCTCGCCGACGTCAGGGCCGGTGGTGCGGGCACGGTCCCACCGCACCTGCGGGACGGCCACTACACCGGCGCCGCGGCGCTCGGTCACGCCCAGGGCTACCGCTATCCGCACGACGTGCCGGAGGGGGTGCTCGCCCAGCAGTACCCGCCGGACGAACTGGTCGGCCGCGACTACTACGAGCCCACCCAGCGCGGTGTCGAGCGCACGCTGGCCGAGCGGGTGCCCCGGCTGCGGCGCACCGTCCGTGGCGAACGCGGGGACCCCGGCGAAAGCCGGTGACCACCACCGGCGGCGTCCCGCTCACCGCGCGGCGACCGGTCGCGTGAGCCCGCACGGCGCACGGCCGCGACACGCTGGGTCACCGACAGGCAGGGCTGCCGGTCCGGACGGGGTGGCGCACGGTAACCTCACAGTCCCATCGACCCAAGGGACCGTCTCACCGATCCATGAATAGGGAGGGCACGTGTCGGCAGGGCAGATCGCCGCACTGGTCGCCGCGGGCGCCTTCGTGCTGCTGGTGCTGTTCTTGGTGATCGCGCTGGTCAAACTCGGCCGTACGCTCGACGAAGCCACGATCGCGATCCGCAAGACGCACGAGAACACCGACCCGCTGTTGCACGGGGCCAGCGACACGATCACGCACGTCAACACCCAGCTGGAACGGGTCGACGGCATCACATCCAATGTGCAGACCGTGTCCGGTAACGCGTCCGCGCTGTCGTCGGTGTTCACCGCGACGCTCGGCGGCCCGCTGGTGAAGACCGCCGCGCTGTCGTACGGCATGAGCAAGGCGATCAAGGCGCGTCGCGCGGCGAAGGCCGAGGACGGCAAGCACACGCTCCGGCGTGGGAGGAAGAGCAAGCGATGAAACGCCTGTTCTGGCTCGGAGTCGGCGTGGCGGCGGGCGTCACGCTGTCCCGCAAGGCCAGCGAAACCGCTCGTCAAGCCACTCCGGTGGGGGTAGCCTCGAACGTGGGTGACGCCGTGCGGGAACTCGCCGGCGCCATCGGCGCGTTCGGAGCCGACGTCCGCGCCGGTATGAGTGAGCGGGAGCAGGAGCTGAATCGGATCGTGGACCGCCCGGTGACACGCGTCCGGCCGCCGGAACCCGGCAGGCCGGCGCAGCAGGCGCGGGTTCCGTATCCGGAGTCGGCGCCCCCGCAGGCGAGCGCGTCCGGACAGGCCGCCCGGCGGCCGTCCCGGCCTGCTCGCCCCGCCGGTGAGACCGGCCAGCAGGGCAGGACTCAGCAGGGACAGGGCCAGGGCGGCAGGCCCGCGGCGCAGCGCAGGACGCGAGCTCCGCGGGCGGAGGGCTGAGGCCACCGGGCATCCCGCCCGCCTGCGCGCACGCCCTCCGCCGCCCCGGTCCGACGCCGTAGGCGGTCTGCCGAACCAGACCGCCGCTCCCACCGGCGGCGCGGTTCCCGACGGCGCACCCTCGCGTGCGATGCCCGTCTCGGAACCCCGGAACCGGCGAGCACCCCGGTGCACCCGCCCGGCCGGAACCGCCGCCACATTCTGCGAGGAAGCTCCAGTGGAAACACACGAAATCAGCAAACGGTTCCTCGACCACTTCGAGAACCACGGCCACACGCGCGTTCCCAGTGCGTCGCTGATCCTGGACGATCCGACGCTGCTGTTCGTCAATGCCGGCATGGTCCAGTTCAAGCCGTACTTCCTCGGCGAGGTGCCGCCGCCGTACCCCCGTGCGACCAGCGTGCAGAAATGCGTGCGCACCGGCGACATCGACGAGGTCGGCAAGACCACGCGGCACAACACGTTCTTCCAGATGGCGGGCAACTTCTCGTTCGGCGACTACTTCAAGGAAGGCGCCATCGAGCGGGCCTGGGAGCTGCTGACGTCCTCGCAGGACGCCGGCGGTCTCGGGTTCGACCCCGCGCGACTCTGGGTGACCGTCTACGAGCACGACGCCGAGGCAGCGGGCCTGTGGCGGGAGATCACCGGCATCCCGTCCGAGCGGATCCAGGTGCGCGACGGCAAGGACAACTACTGGGACATGGGCGTGCCCGGCCCCGGTGGCCCGTGCTCGGAGATCTACTACGACCGCGGCCCGGAGTACGGCCGCGACGGCGGCCCCGTGGTCGACGAGGACCGGTACCTCGAGATCTGGAACCTCGTGTTCATGCAGGACATCCGCGGTGAGCAGAGCCCCAAGCTGGGCCACGCCCCGATCGGTGAGTTGCCGCAGAAGAACATCGACACGGGCATGGGCATCGAGCGGGTCGCGTTCCTGCTGCAGGGCGTCGACAACGTCTACGAGACCGACCTGGTGCGCCCGGTGATCGCGCGGGCCGAGGAGTTCTCCGGTCGGCGGTACGGCACCGACCACGCCGACGACGTGCGGTTCCGCGTCATCGCCGATCACGCCCGCTCCGGTGCGATGCTCATCGGCGACGGCGTCACGCCGGGCAACGAGGCCCGCGGCTACGTGCTGCGCCGGTTGCTGCGGCGGATCGTCCGCGCCGTGCGCCTGCTCGGAGTCCACGAGCCGGTGCTGCCGGAGTTCGCACAGGTGGTGCGGGACGCGATGGCGCCGTCGTACCCGGAGATCGCCCGCGACTTCGACCGGATCAGCGACGTGATGCGCCAGGAGGAGGAGTCGTTCCTGGCGACCCTGACCAGCGGGTCGCGCATCTTCGACCTGGCGGCCGAGGAGACTAAGCGTTCCGGCGGGTCGATCCTGGCAGGCGACAAGGCGTTCCAGCTGCACGACACCTACGGCTTCCCGATCGACCTGACCCTCGAGATGGCGGCCGAGCAGGGCCTGTCGGTCGACGAGGACGGCTTCCGCACCCTCATGGAGGAGCAGCGGCAGCGGGCGAAGGCCGACGCGGCGTCCCGCAAGACGGGTCACGGCGACCTGTCGGTCTACCGGAGGTTGCTCGAACAGCACGGCGAGACGCAGTTCCTCGGCTACACGGATCTGCAGGCCACGGCGAAGGTCCTCGGACTGCTGTCGGACGGCCGGCCGGTGTCGGTCGTCGGCGAGGGGGGCAAGGCGGAGATCATCCTCGACCGCACGCCCTTCTACGGCGAGAGCGGCGGTCAGATCGCCGACACCGGCGTGCTCGTGGGGCACGGCGTCGAGGTCACGATCACCGACGTGCAGAAGCTCGTGCCGGGCCTGTTCGTGCACCGCGGCGAGGTCACGGGTGGTGAGCTCGCGCTGGACACGGAGCTGACGGCGTCGGTCGACGCGACGCGGCGGCAGTCGGTCGCGCGCTCGCACTCGGCGACCCACCTCGTGCACGCCGCGGTACGGGGCGCGTACGGGAACCGCGCCGCACAGGCCGGTTCGCTGAACTCGCCCGGCCGGATGCGGTTCGACTTCACCACGCCGGGCACGGTGTCCTCGGACGTGCTGACCGAGGTCGAGGAAGAGGTCAACGACTACCTGCAGACCGACGTCGAGGTGGCGGCGTACACGACGACGAAGGACAAGGCCCTCGAACTCGGCGCGATCGCGCTGTTCGGCGAGAAATACGGCAACGACGTCCGCGTGGTCGACATGGGCGACTACTCGCGCGAACTGTGCGGCGGCACTCACGTCGGCCGGATCGGGGAGCTGGGCCTGGTCAAGCTCGTGTCCGACGCGTCGATCGGTTCGGGTGTGCACCGCGTCGAGGCGCTCGTCGGCACCGACGCCCTCCGGCAGGTGCGCAAGGAGCAGCTGCTCGTGTCGCAGCTGGCCGGCACGCTGAAGGTGCCCGCCGAGCAGGTGCCGGAGCGCATCGAGGACGTCCTGTCACGCCTGCGCAGCGCGGAGAAGGAGATCGAGCAGCTCAAGACCCAGCAGGTGCTCGGTTCGGCGGGCTCGCTGGCCGACGGCGCCGAGGACGTCGCGGGCGTGGCCCTGGTCGTGCGGAAGGTCGACGGCGGCATCGACGCGGCAGGGGTGCGCGCGCTCGCGGGCGAGGTGCGCAACCGACTCGGCTCCCGCCCCGGTGTCGTGGCGCTGTTCGCACCGTCCGAGGACGGGAAGGTCAGCTTCGTCGTCGCCACCACGGCTGCTGCTCGCGACAAGGGTCTTGCCGCGAGCAAGCTCGTCCCGTCGTTCGCCGAATCGGTCGGCGGCCGGGGCGGCGGCAAACCGGACATGGCCCAGGGCGGTGGCAGCAACCCGGCCGGTATCGACCAGGCGATCGCGGCGCTGCGGAACGCGCTCGCGAACGGGTGAGTGCGGTGGAACCGGACCGGCCCGGGGTCGAGGATCCCGGGCCGGGACGTCGGCTCGCCGTGGATGTCGGTTCCGTCCGTGTCGGCGTGGCACTGAGCGATCCCGCGCCCATGCTGGCGACTCCGCTCGTTACGCTGGCCCGGGACTCGGAGGGGAATACCGACATCGGCGAGCTCGCCGGGCTCGTCGCCGAACACGACGTGGTCGAGGTGATCGTGGGACTCCCCAGGACGTTGGCCGACCGGCACGGTTCCGCCGCCGAGATCGCGGCGGAGTACGCGCAGCGGCTCGGTGAACGGATCACGGTTCCGGTGCGACTGGCCGACGAACGGTTGACGACCGTGACGGCGAGCCGAATGTTGTCGCAGCGCGGGGTCAAGGGCAAGAAGCAGCGTGCGGTGGTCGACCAGGCCGCGGCGGTGGAGATCCTGCAGGCGTGGCTCGACGCTCGCAGTGCGGCGATCGCGAGGGGGACCGGACCGGCATGACGAGCCCGCACGACGGCCCCCCGCCGCGCGAACCGCGTGATCCCCGTTCGCCCCGGCGCGGTGGTCCGGTAGCCCCGAGCGCGGGCGAAACACCGTTTCCCGACGACCCGCCGCGTCCTCCTTCGGCCCGGCGACCGGCCGGACAGCCGCCGGGTCGCGGTCCGGTCGGCGAACAGGCACCGCCTCCCGGTCCGCCGCCGAAGCACCCGCGCCGGCAGCCACCGCCCGAGGGTGCGCCCCGTCACGCGGCGCCGGAGCCGCCACCGCCGGCGCCGCCGCGGCGCCGGTCCGGACCGCCCCGCACGCCTGGCGACGAGGCGCAGCCCCCACGGGCGCGGGACGACCGTTCGCGGCCTTCGCTACCCCCCGTGCCACCTGTCGGAGGGCACGGGCAGCCACCGGAGCGGCATGCACGGCAGCCCGGCCCCGGCGAACCTGCGGAGCCCCCGCGCGCGCCACGGCCGCGGCGAACCCCGGGCCAGGAACCCGCCACCGGCCGCCGCCGGCCGCGTCCGGGCCCGAACGACGGTGTGCACCCGGACGAACGCCCGACGCAGATCTTCGACCTCGGCCTCGCCGGCGACGCGGTGGCCGACCCTGGCCAGCGCCGCGTCGACGAGGCCGGCCACGGCCCGTACCACGACGAGGCCGACGACCATTACGGCGCCGACCATTACGACGCCGACCATTACGACGACGGCTACTACTACGCCGACTACTACGACGACGACGGCTCGGACGACGAGGCGGTCCACGACGCGGACGGCAGGGACGAGGCCGACCGCCACGCCGGCCGCGACGACGTCCGTGACGACGACCGGGACGAGGACGACCACGACGGGGATCGCGCGGAACCGTCGTACATCCTCGGCGACGACGGCGACGACCCGCCCCCGACCGAGCGGCGGCGCGGCCGGCGGGCGTTCCGGTGGGTGGCGGCACTCGTCGTGCTCGCGCTCCTCGCGGGCGGCGCGTACTTCGGGGCGCGGGAGCTGCTCGGCTTCGGCTACGAGGACTACGAGGGTTCCGGCGAGAAGGACGTCCTGCTGCACGTCGAACAGGGCGATTCCACGGGTGTCATCGCCTCCAAGATGGACAAACTCGACGCCGTGGCGAGCGCCGACGCGTTCGTGGAGGCCGCGAAGGACGACCAGCGGGTGCTGGCCATCCAGCCGGGCTACTACGTGGTCAAGACCAAGGCCTCGGGTGCCAGCGCGGTCGAGACACTCGTCGGACCGGACGCCCAGGTGGGACAGGCCGAGGTCCGTGCGGGTACCCGGTTGGCCGACCGGGGCGGTGACAGCCCGAAGCCCGGTGTGCTGAGCCTGCTCTCCGAGGCCTCGTGCGCCGACCTCAACGGCCGGAACACGTGCGTCAGCGTCGAGGACATGCGCAACGAGGTGCGGTCGACGAACCTCACGGAGCTCGGTGTGCCGGCGTGGGCCGCCGAACCGGCCCAGCAGAAGGCCCCCGAACATCGCCTCGAAGGCCTCATCACGCCGGGGATCTACGACGTCCGGCCGGGCTGGGACGCGCGGAAGCTCCTCACCGAGGTCCTGACGACGTCGGCGACGCGGCTGGAGGCCGCGGGTCTGCCGGACGCCGCGCAGGGCTCGGGGCATTCGCCGTACGAGGTCCTGATCATCGCGTCGATCGTGCAGGTCGAAGGTGTGCAATCGGACTTCGGCAAGATCGCGCGCGTGATCGAGAACCGGCTGGGCGCGGGCATGGCGCTCGAGATGGACTCCTCGATCAACTACGCGCTGGAGAACCCGACCATCCGCACGAAGCGAGACGCGCGGGACGTGGACGGGCCGCACAACACCTACACCCGGAAGGGCCTGCCCGCCACACCGCTCGGAGCGCCGAGCCAGGAGGCGATCACCGCGGCGGAGTCCCCGAAGGAAGGCCCGTGGAAGTACTTCGTGCTGTGCGAGGAGAACGGCCTCTCGTGCTTCAGCGAGACGTATCCCCAACACAAGAAGGAAGTCGAGCGGGCGCAGAACAAGGGGGTGTGGTGAGCGGAGGCGCACGCCGGGCCGCGGTGCTCGGCAGGCCCGTCGACCATTCGCTCTCGCCGGTGCTGCACGGTGCGGCGTACCGGGCACTCGACCTTCCCGGGTGGACGTACGAGCGCATCGACATGGACGAGGCGGGGTTGCCGGCGTTCGTCGACGGTCTCGGCCCCGAGTGGGTGGGTCTGTCGGTGACCATGCCGGGCAAACGGGCCGCGCTCGCCTACGCCACCGAGACCACGCCGCGGGCAGCTGCCGTGGGCGCGGCCAACACGCTCGTGCCGGCGGCCGCCGGATGGCGGGCCGACTGCACCGACGTCGACGGCGTGATCGGTGCGCTGCGGAGCGCGGGCGGCTTCACCGGCGGAGGCCGTGCGGTCGTGATCGGCGCCGGGGGCACGGCGGCCGCGGTGGTGGTGGCCGCCGCGGAGCTGGGGGTCTCGGCCGTGTCGCTGGTCGTCCGTGAACCGGCGCGGGCGTCGGAGACGACCCTGGCCGCACGGCGGGTGGGACTCGACGTCGACGTGCTGCGATGGGCGGACACCGACATCGCCGCGCTCGCCGCCGATGCGGACCTGCTGGTCAGCACCGTGCCGTCCGAGGCCGTGGCGGCAGAGCTCGACGCACTGGCCGGCGTGCCGTGCGTGCTCGACGTGATCTACCACCCGTGGCCGACGCCGTTGGCCGAGGCCGTGACGGCGCGCGGCGGCCGGACCGCGACCGGTCTGGACATGCTGCTGCACCAGGCCTTCGGGCAGGTCGAGCAGTTCACCGGACGACCGGCGCCTCGCGTGGCGATGCGTGACGCGTTGCGCGAGGCCACCGGCGGCGAGATCCCGCTGCCGCTCGACTGAGCCGACTGCGCCGAGGGGCAGCCCCCGGTCGACCGCGTGGCCGGGCGGAAGCTCGTTTCCCGAAGGACGCCCCACGTTCATCCGTCACTCGTAAGGTGGGGCGCGACTTCTGGGAGGTAACTGTGCGTCGATCGCGTTGGGTGTCAGGGCTCGCCGGTGTGGCCGCGTCGGCCGGGCTGGTGGTGTCGTCGCTGCCGGCCGCAGCAGCCCCGGGTGCGGGCCGGGGTGGTCCGGACGACGTGCGGTTCGCGACGTTCAACGCGTCGCTGAACCGCGCCACCGAGGGCGAGCTGCTGCGCGACCTGTCCACCGGAGACGACGAGCAGGCGCGGAAGGTCGCCGAGATCGTCCAGCGCAACCGGCCCGACGTGCTGCTTCTGAACGAGTTCGACCACGTCGAGGGCGGCGCGGCGGCCGACGCGTTCCGCGACAACTACCTCGAGGTCGGCCAGCGCGGCGCCGCGCCGATCGAGTACCCGCACGCCTACACCGCCCCGGTCAACACCGGTGTTCCCACCGGGTTCGATCTCAACCGGGACGGCGAGACCGGCGGGCCGGACGACGCACACGGCTTCGGGAACTTCGAGGGGCAGTACGGCATGCTCGTGCTGTCGAAACACCCGATCGACACCGGGGCCGTGCGCACGTTCCGGGAGTTCCGGCTGGAAGGACATGCCAGGGGCCACGCTGCCCGACGACCCGGCAACGCCCGAGCGCGGCGACTGGTACTCCGACGAGATCCTCGACGTGCTGCGGCTGTCGTCGAAGTCGCACTGGGACGTGCCGATCGAGGTCGGCGGCCGCACCGTGCACCTGCTGGCCGCACACCCCACCCCGCCGAGCTTCGACGGCGAGGAGGATCGCAACGGCACTCGCAACCACGACGAGATCCGCTTCTGGGCGGATTACGTGACGCCGGGGAAGGGCCGCTACATCTACGACGACGAGGGCGGCCGCGGCGGACTAGAACCGGGGGAGCGGTTCGTCATCGCGGGCGACTACAACGCCGATCCGCATGACGGCGACAGTGTCGACGCCGCCGCCACGCAACTGCTCGACGCGCCGCTCGTACGCGACACGCGGCCCGCCAGTGAGGGCGCCGTCGTCGCCGCCGAACAGCAGGGCGGCGCCAACGACGAGCACACCGGTCCCGCGCGGCTCGACACCGCCGACTTCGACGACGCATCGCCCGGCAATCTCCGGATCGACTACGTGCTGCCGTCCCGCGGCCTGATTCCCCACGCCGACGGTGTGTTCTGGCCGGAACCGGGCAGTGAGCTGGCCAGGCTGGGCGACGCCTCGGATCATCACCTCGTCAGCGTCGACCTGTTCGTGCCCTGACGCCTGCGGTCGACCGTCCGCGGCGGGTGGCCGCGCGGGTGCGCGTCACTCGGTCCCGAGCGCCACAGGGGTTAGCGTGTGGCCATGAAGATCGCGATCCTCGACGACTATCAGAACATCGCCCGCGAACTGGCCGACTGGGATTCCCTCGGCGCCGAGGTGGACGTGCTCACCGAGCACATCGCCGATCCGGATGCGCTGGTGGACCGGCTGGCGGGCTGTGACGTCGTCGTCGCCATGCGGGAGCGCACCGCGCTGCCGGGCGACGTGCTGCGGCGGCTGCCGGACCTGCGGCTGATCGTCAGCCTGGGCGGCGCGCGCAACCCGGCGATCGACCTGAAGGCCACCGCGGAACTCGGCATCGTCGTCTCGCACACCGGCTACCTGCCGCATCCGACGGCCGAGCACACGTGGGCGCTGATCCTCGCCGCGATGCGCGGGATCCCGGACGAGACGCGGTCCGTGCGCGAGGGCGGCTGGCAGACGTCGGTCGGCCGCAGCCTGCAGGGCGCCACGCTGGGTGTGATCGGCCTCGGCAGGCTCGGGGCGCGGGTCGCGCGGATCGGCCAGGCGTTCGGCATGCGCACCATTGCCTGGAGCGCCAATCTCACCCAGGAGAAGGCCGACGAGCATGACGTCCTCGCGGTGCCGAAGGAGCAGCTGCTGGCCGAGTCCGACGTCGTGACGATCCATCAGGTGCTCAGTTCCCGCACCCGTGGCCTGATCGGAGCTCCCGAACTCGCGACGATGAAGCCCAGCGCGTGGCTGGTCAACACCTCGCGCGGGCCGATCATCGACGAGGCCGCCCTGCTCGACGCGCTGCGCGAGCACCGCATCGGCGGTGCCGCACTCGACGTGTACGACACCGAGCCGCTGCCTGCCGACCACCCGCTGCGGGCGGTGCCGAACACCGTGCTGACCCCGCACATCGGCTACGTCGTGCGCGATCTGTACGAGGTGTTCTACCGGGACGCCGTCGAGGACATCGCCGCCTACCAGGCAGGCGAACCGATCCGCGTGATGTCGCTGTAACCGGTGGCTGCCCCGGCAGGCCGGTTCAGCGGTCGGCGAGCACCGCGTCGGTGAACACGGGCCAAGCCTCGACGGCCCACGGCCCGAAGTCGCGGTCGGTCAGCGCGATGCACGCCAGGCCCGCGTCCGGGTCGACCCAGAGGAATGTGCCGGACTGTCCGAAGTGGCCGAACGTGCGCGGTGAGCTCGCCGTTCCGGTCCAGTGCGGGTCCTTGCCGTCCCGGATCTCGAAGCCGAGGCCCCAGTCGTTCGGTTTCTGGTGTCCCAGCCCCGGTAGGACCCCGTTGAGGCCGGGGAACTGCACCTGGGTCGCCTCGTCCAGCGTGGAGCGGGCGATGAGCCGCGGCCGGAACAGCTCGGCGGCGAACCGCACCAGGTCGTCCACTGTGGATTCGGCGCCCGCGCCGGGGGAGCCGGTCAGCGCCGTCGACGTCATGCCCAGGGGTGTGAGCACCCCTTCGGTCAGGTAGTCGCCGAACGGGATCCCGGACTTCTCGGTGAGGGCGTCGGCGAGCTGTTCGTAGCCGGCGCTGGAGTAGAGCCTGCGCTGCCCGGGCGGTGCCTGCACCTTGTGCTGGTCGAACGCCAGGCCGGCCGTGTGGGCCAGCAGGTGCCGGATCGTCGCACCCTCCGGGCCGGCCGGCGTGTCGAGCTCGACCACGCCCTCTTCCACGGCCATCAGCGCGGCGTAGGCGGTGAGCAGCTTCGTCACCGACGCGAGCGGGAACACGCGTGTCGTGTCGCCGTGGGTGCCGCGCACGGTCCCGTCGGCGCCGACGACCGCCGCCGCCGCGTGGGGAACCGGCCACTGTTCGATCAACCGCAGGCTGTCCATGCGAGCCACCCTAAGCGTTGGGCCGTCCCGGGCCGGGGCGCGGTCGGCCGCTCGGGACGGGGCCGTGGTGGACCCGCCGTCCTCCCGTGGCCGGAGAACCGGCGCCGGTTCTCCGGCCACGGGCGCGGCGCGTGTCAGCTGCTGGTGCCACCCCCTGCACCCGTCGATCCTGCGGCGCCGCCCGCGGACTCCGGGCCGGTCCGCGCCGCGCTGCCGGCGGCGGTTCCGGCGTCGGCCTTGGCCGGGGACTCCTTGCGGTCGTCGGCACTGTCGGCGCTGTCTCCGGGGTCGGCGTCGTCGTCCTCACGGCCAGGTGTGCGCAGGTTCCACTTGGTGATCACCCAGCGGAAGACGACGTAGTAGATCGCCGCGTACACCAGGCCGATCGGAATCAGCAGCCACGCCTTGTTCGCCGCGGGAGCGGTCATGTTGAGCAGGAAGTCGATCCCGCCCGCCGAGAACGAGAAGCCCATATGGATGTCGAGGGCGTTGACGAGCATCATCGACGTGCCGGTCAGCACCGCGTGGATCAGGTACAGCGGCCACGCCACGAACATGAACGCGAACTCGATCGGCTCGGTGATGCCGGTGAGGAACGCGGTCAGGGCCGAGGAGAGCATCACGCCGCCGACGAGCTTCTTCTGACTCGGCTTGGCCGTCTGCCAGATCGCGAAGGCCGCCGCGGGCAGGGCGAACATGAAGATCGGGAAGAATCCCGTCATGAACGCGCCCGCGTTCGGGTCGCCCGCGAAGAAGTTGTTGATGTCGCCGCCCTCGAACACGAACCACAGCGGCACGTTGAGCAGCTGGTGCAGGCCGACCGGGATGAGCAGCCGGTTCAGCGTGCCGTAGAGGCCGCCGCCGATGACGGCGTCGCTCGTCGCGGCCTCGCCCGCGGCCTGGATGCCCGCGTCGATGACCGGGAACGCCAGGCCGAAGACCACGCCGAGCAGCAGCAGCGCGAACGAGTTGACGATCGGCACGAATCGGCGGCCGCCGAAGAACGCCAGGTACTGCGGCAGTTTCACCCGGTGGAACCGCTGCCACAGGACAGCCGTCACCAGGCCGACGACGATGCCCGAGAGCACGCTGTAGGGCCATTTGATCGGCTGGAGGAGCCATTCGGTGTGCTCGACCATGCCTTCGGACGTCTGCTCGTAGTAGCCCTCGATCTCCTCGATCGGGGCGAACACCTGGACGACCTTGCTGAACACCACGAAGCCGACGGCCGCGGCCACACCGGTGGAGCCGTCACCCTTGCGCGCGAAACCGACGGCGATGCCGACCGCGAACAGCAGCGGCAGCCAGTCGAACAGCCCGCCACCGGCGGCGACGAACACGTCGGCGATGCCGGACGTGGCGTCCCAGCGGCCGAGCATGTCGGACTGACCGAGACGGTTCAGCAGGCCGGCCGCGGGCAGTGTGGCGATGGGCAGCATGAGGCTGCGCCCGAACCGCTGCAGGCCGGCGAGGCTTCTGCGGTTGCCCTGCGCTCGATCGCTCATGAGCGTCCTTCCGGTGGGTACGTGGTCGAGGGGTCGGATCGTCGGGTGTACGTGGTCCGCGGGGTGCAACCGGACAGGCTAGCGGGAATCGGGCCGTGGCCGCGGGCGATTCGCCGAAGCCGCGCCGGAGGCGGTCGCGGTGATAGATTCCGGTCTAGACCACTAGGTCGGGGAGGGAGAATGCTCCGTCGCTCGACCGGGTGTCAACCCGCTACTGTTCGTGTGGAGCGGTGCCGGGACCGGCGCGAACGGCGGGGACGACAGCGCGAGAACACCGAGAAGGACGAACACGGAGACAGGCAAGCACCGGGGAAGACGAGCACCGGGGCGACCCGGTGGAACAGCCGGGACGCCGACACATCACGAGGCTGCGCCAGGACGGGCGCAGCAGGAGCGATTCGGGAGGCCGCGATGGCGGACGAGAGGGCGGGGCGGATCCTCGCGGCTCTGGGCGGCGCGGACAACGTCGTCGAGATCGAAGGCTGCATCACGCGGCTGCGGTGCGAGCTCGAGGACGGATCCGTCGTCGACGAGGCGGCGCTGAAACAGGCGGGCGCGCACGGCGTGATGAAGGCCGGTTCCGTCGTGCAGGTCGTGGTCGGCCCGGAGGCCGACACGATCGCCGAGGACATCCAGGACCTGCTGTGACGGGGGCGGGTCGCGTCGTACGGAGCCCCGTCGGCGGCACGGTGACGGCACTCGCCGACGTGCCCGACCCGGTGTTCTCCCAGGCGATGGTCGGTCCCGGGATCGCGGTGCAGCCGCGGGGCGGCCACGCCGATGCCGTGGCGCCGATCGACGGCACGCTGACGACCGTCCACGCGCACGCGTTCGTCGTCGCGGGTGACGACGGGGCGGCCGTGCTGGTGCACCTCGGTATCGACACCGTGAAGCAGCACGGCGAGGGTTTCACGCTGCACGTGGTGAAGGGCGAGCGTGTGCGGGCCGGTCAGCCGGTGGTCGGCTGGGACCCGGACGCGGTACTGGCCGCCGGTTACGCGCCGGTGGTGCCCGTGATCGCCCTCGATGCACAGCAGGAGTCCCTGCAGCCCGCCCCGAGCGGCAGCCCGGTCGAGGCAGGCGACGAGCTGTTCAGCTGGGGCGGCTGAACCGGCGCCGGGCGGGCGCGGGACGCAGCGGGTCGACGCGGTTCCGGTGGCCACCGTCGACGAGATCGCGGCGGGTCGTTTCGTGCGCCGCGGCGGGACCCCCACGGCGCGGCGCCGTGGGGGTCCCACCCGTGGTGGTGCGAACGGTCCACTCGTGACGGTGGTTGTGGTCCGGCCGGGTGGGATCTGCTGCCGGCGTGACAGGCGAGGCACCGCTCGTGACACGACGGCTTGGTCCCGGCACGGATCCGGCGCAGGCTGGCGTGCGTGTTCCGGGAATGGATGATCACGATCGTGGCGGCTGCCGCAGGCGCGGCGGTCGCGTGGGCGGGATGCCGCGTGGCGGCTCGTGCGCGGCGTCCCGCCGTCGTGCCTGCCGGGTGCTGCGCCGTGGTGACCGCGCTCGCCTGGGCCTGGCTCGGCCGGCGCTGGTCGGCGGGCGGCCTGCCCGGCTGGTGGCTGCCCGTGCCGCTGGCCGTGTTCGCGGTGGCGGCACCGCTGGTCGCGGCGGACCTGCGGTACCGCAGATTGCCGGACGTCCTCACGGCGGCACTCGCCCTGCTGGTCGGTGCGGCCGTCGCGGCGAGCGCTCTCGCTTTGGACACCGTCGCGGCGGGTGCGGTGGAGGTGGGCACCGGGCTCGTGGTGCGGGCCGTCGCGGGAGCGATCGGGTTCGCTGCGGTGCATGCGCTGGTGCGGGCGGTGTCGCCGCGTTCGATGGGCGCGGGCGATGTCAAGCTGGCCGCCGGTCTCGGCGGCGGGGCCGGCGCGGTCGGCTGGTCCGCGCTCGTTGTCACGGCCGTTGTGGCGTCGGTCGTCACGCTCGCGGGTGCCTGCGCGACGCGGTGGGCTAGGCGGCGATGGGAGGCGAGTCGGCGGGGGGCTAGGCGGCGGAGGTGCCGCGGGCCGACGGGCGGTGCCGTGCCGCACGGGCCGGGCATGGTGCTCGGCGCGTGCCTGGTCGTGGCCTTCCCCGGCACCGCGCTGGACGGCGGGGCGGAGCCGGCGGCATCCGTGGTCACCGGCTCCGGCATGGGCGCGATCACGCCTGCTCCCGGGTAGCTGCGGTCACGCAGCCGCGACGTGACAGGATCGACGACGTGTTGCGCTGGATAACCGCAGGTGAGTCCCACGGCCCGGCCCTGGCCGCGATCCTCGAGGGCATGGTGGCCGGCGTCGAGGTGACGACGTCCGACATCGGCGAGCAGCTCGCCCGGAGGAGGCTCGGCTTCGGCCGCAGCCCGCGGATGGGTTTCGAGACCGACCAGGTCGACTTCGTCGGCGGCGTTCGCCACGGCACGACCCAGGGTGGCCCGATCGCCGTGCAGATCGACAATTCGGAGTGGCCGAAGTGGGAGAAGGTCATGGCGCCCGATCCCGTCGACCCGGCCTCGGTCGAAGGGCTGGCGCGGAACGAGGCGCTGACCCGGCCGCGGCCCGGCCACGCCGACCTGCCCGGGATGCAGAAGTACGGCTTCCCCGAGGCACGGCCGGTGCTCGAACGCGCGAGTGCACGGGAGACGGCATCGAGGACGGCGCTGGGCACCGTCGCGCGGGCGTTCCTGCGCCAGCTGCTCGGGGCCGAGGTCGTCAGCCACGTCGTGTCCATCGGTGGTGCGGAGGCGCCGGAAGGGCCGTTGCCGCAGCCCGGTGACCTCGCCGCGATCGACGAGAGCCCGGTGCGGGCGTTCGGCGAGGAGGCGACCGAGGCGATGGTCGCCGAGGTCGATGCGGTGCGGAAGGCGGGTGACACCGTCGGAGGCGTCATCGAGGTCATCGTGTACGGCCTGCCGCCGGGACTCGGTTCGCACGTGCACTGGGACCGCAGGCTCGACGCCAAGCTCGCCGGCGCTCTCATGGGCGTGCAGGCGATGAAGGGTGTCGAGGTCGGAGACGGCTTCACCACCGCGCACCGGTGGGGCAGCCAGGCCCATGACGAGATCGACCGCGGAGCCGGACCGGCCGGTGTGACGCGGCGCTCCAACCGCGCGGGCGGCCTCGAAGGCGGCATCACCAACGGCGAGCCGCTGCGGGTCCGTGTCGCCATGAAGCCGATCTCGACCGTACCCAAGGCGCTGTCCACAGTGGACGTCGAGACGGGCGAGGCCGCGGTCGCCATCCACCAGCGCTCGGACGTGTGTGCCGTGCCGCGCGCCGGAGTGGTGCTGGAATCGGTGGTCGCGCTCGTGGTGGCCGACGCCGCGCTGGAGAAGTTCGGCGGAGACTCGCTCGCGGAGTCCCGGCGCAACGCCGACGGGTATCTCGCCTCGCTCGACGAGTGGTGGCGGCGCGGCGGCGCGGAATGAGCCCCGCGCAGGGGCCGGTCGTCGTGGTGGGCCCACCGGGGTCGGGCAAGAGCACGGTCGGACGGTTGCTCGCCGACCGGCTGGGTGTCGCCTTCCGGGACGCCGACGCCGACATCGAAGCCGCCGAGGGGCGCGCGATCAGCGACATCTTCGCCGAGGACGGTGAACCGGCGTTCCGGGACATCGAGGAGCGCACCATCGCGCGGACGCTCACCGAGCACGACGGTGTCTACGCACTCGGCGGTGGCGCCGTGCTCGCGGCGGGGACACGGCGCAGGCTCGCCGATCACACCGTGGTGTTCCTCGCGGTCGGCATGGCCGAGGGCGTGCGGCGCACGGGCCTGTCGACCGCCCGCCCGCTGCTGACCGGTGTCAACCCGCGGGCCACGTACAAAGCGCTGCTGGACGAGCGGCTGCCCGTCTACCGGGAGGTTGCGACCTGCGAGGTCGAGACCGACGACCGCACCCCGGACGACATCGTCGCCGAGGTGCTCGAACGCCTCGGCGATCCGTCCCGCGCGGCGCCCCGAGGCACATGACGACCCCACGAAAGATGACGAGGAGCAGGGGATGACCACCGAACCGGTCCGCATCGAGGTCCGCACCGCGCGGCCGTACGAGGTCATGGTGGGTCGTGGGCTGCTCGGCGAGCTCACACAGGCCGTCGGCGACGCATCGACGGTCGCGCTGATCCACCCGCCGTCGCTGACCACGACCGCCGAGGCGGTGCGCGCCGAGCTCGCCGAGGCGGGCCTGGACGCCCACCGGGTCGAGATCCCGGACGCCGAGGACGGCAAGGCGCTCAAGGTCGCCGACTTCCTGTGGGACGTGTTCGGCCAGATGGGCCTGGACCGCCGCGGCGCGGTCGTCGGACTGGGCGGCGGGGCCGTCACCGACGTGGCCGGCTTCGCGGCCGGGACGTGGATGCGCGGCGTGAAGCTGGTGAACGTGCCGACGACGCTGCTGGGCATGGTCGACGCCGCGATCGGAGGCAAGACCGGCATCAACACCGAGGCGGGCAAGAACCTGGTCGGGGTGTTCCACGAGCCGTCGACGGTGCTCGCCGACCTCGCCACCCTCGACACGCTGCCGCCGAACGAGCTCGTCGCGGGCATGGCCGAGATCGTCAAGGCCGGCTTCATCGCCGATCCGGTCATCCTCGACCTGATCGAGGCCGACCCGGCTGCCGCCGTCGACACCCAGGGCGACGTGCTGGGTGAACTGGTGCGCAGGGCCATCCAGGTCAAGGCGGACGTCGTCGCCTCGGACCTGAGGGAATCGGACCTGCGGGAGATCCTGAACTACGGGCACACGCTCGGCCACGCGGTCGAGCGCAGGGAGCGCTACCGCTGGCGGCACGGTGCGGCGGTCAGCGTAGGGCTCGTGTTCGCCGCGGAACTCGCCCGCCTGGCGGGCAGGCTCGACGACGCGACGGCGGACCGGCATGCCACGGTGCTGCGGTCGCTGGGCCTGCCGACCCGCTACGACGCCGACGCGCTGCCGCAGTTGCTCGAGAACATGCGCTCCGACAAGAAGACCCGCTCCGGCACGCTCCGGTTCGTCGTGCTCGACGGGCTCGCCAAGCCGGGCAGGCTCGAAGGTCCGGACCCCGCGTTGCTGGCCGGGGCGTACTCGGTGGTCGCGGCCGAGGACGCGGCCGGCTCGGCAGGCAACGGAGGGCTGTTGCTGTGACGGTGTTCGTGCTGAACGGGCCGAATCTCGGCAGGCTCGGCACCCGGGAGCCCGGCGTGTACGGCTCGACGACCTATGCCGGGCTCGTCGACCTGTGCACCGGGACGGGCGCGGCTCAGGGGATCGAGGTCGAGGTGCGGCAGACCGACCACGAGGGCGAGATGGTCGGCTGGCTGCACGAGGCCGCGGACCTGGGTGCTCCCGTCGTGCTGAACGCGGGCGCGTGGACGCACTACTCGATCGCCGTCCGCGACGCCGCGGCGCAGCTGTCGGCGCCGCTGTTGGAGGTGCACATCTCGAACGTGCACCGGCGGGAGGAGTTCCGGCATCACAGCGTCCTGTCCGACATCGCGACGGGCGTGCTGGCAGGGTTCGGCATCGACGGCTACCGACTCGCGCTCGAGTGGCTGGCGCGTCACGCCGAGTGATCCTCGTAGGATGACCGGCACGGCAGCCCACTACCGGGTGACGGGGGTCGTACACTGAGCGTCCACCTGGATGGCGTTCGGCGGGCATGCGGCGCGGCGCCGTGTGGCGTGTGACGTTCGGGGGAGAACGTACGGGGAGGGACGGATGTGGTCGGCGCGATGAATCGGCCTCGGAGCCGGCGGAGCCGGGACGGGCGCGCAACGGGGTCGCACGCCCGGCAGGCGAGGCCGGCCGCTGCCGTCGTGGTCGGCATGGCGCTGGTCGCCGCCTGCACGCCGAGCGACGCGCAGACCCGCGACGACGACGGTGACAGCGGCGCCTCGCGCACGCCCCGGACCCCGTCGGTGCAGCAGGAGCAGGTCGCGCTCGAGGTCGACCGGCGGAGGCAGAGCGGCGGCGTGGTCGCTCACGGCGGCGCCGACGCGCCCTACAACTACGGCCCGACGGCGATGCGTGACGGTGACACGACCCGCATGTGGTGGTGCAGCCAGTACGGCAGGGCCCGCCCGCCGGGGGACGATCTGCTGTACGCACGGTCCGGCGGGCTCGATGGGCCGTTCCGCGCGCCGGGGGGCGGCATTCCCGAGGTCGCACTGTCGGGTGCGCCGGGCTCGTTCGACGGCAAGCACACGTGCGACCCGTCGGTGATCCGCGTGAACGGGATGTACTACCTGTACTACACGGGCGCGGCGGGCAGCCACGATCACGGCAACGCCATCGGCCTGGCCACCAGCACCGACGGCCGCAGCTGGAAGCGCACCGGAACGCCGATCGCACGGGCTTCGCACGACACGACCAGGGATAACACCTACGGCGCGGGCCAGCCGGCGGTGGTGCACGTCGAGGGCTGGTTCTACCTCATGTTCACCGACACGACCGGTGAGGCCGCCGGCTGGAACGGTGCGGGACAGTTCGTGCTCCGTGCCAAGGAGCCGACGTTCTCCGGCAACGTCGAGGCACTCGGTCCCGACGGATTCACCGCCGTCGACGGCACCGCAGCCCCGCGGCAGCGGTCGCTCGTGGACGCGTTCAGCGCCGATCTGATGTGGATCGACGCGATGGACTCCTTCGGGATCGCGCACCAGACGGACCGCGGGACGACGGTCACGTTCTGGAACCGGGATTTCTCCGCCCAGCCGTATCAACCGGTGGTGCTGCCGGTTCCGTGGAAGGAAGGGCCAGGGCTGCTCCGCTCGCCGCAGGGCCACGCGCTGGTTTCGGGGGAGGATCCGTGCGGCCGTGTCCCGATCGACGTCGTGCAGGCCACCCGTACCGGCAGGGCGGGAGCGCCGACGGGCCTGCGGCATTTCGGCGCAGACGCCCACGGGTTCGACGGCTGCCGCACCGTCGATGGTGCGCTGGCGGCGCTCGACGGGTTCGCGGTGCCCTCCCCGGAACGCACGATGGACGTGATCGTCGGCGGCCGGATGCTGCGGGTGGAGCGGCGTTCGGTGGCCGAGGCGCTGTCGGCGCGCGTGCTGGACGAACGACTGCCGATCCTCGACGAGGCGGAGGTCGCCGCACGCCTGCCCGCGGAGGCGCGTGTCGTCGAATCCCCCGAGGGGCGGGGTTTCCTGCTCGGCGACACGATCTGGCCGGTGACCGGGGCGTCCGCGGAGAACGCGTTCGCGGCGAACGGTTCCGAACCGGAATCGATCAGCACCGAGCAGTGGCGCACACACACCCTCGGACCGGCTCTCGGTTCCTGAGCGGCCGATCGGGGCTGTGATCAGCCCGGGTTGCCGACCGGGCCGTGCTTCATGGCGGGCCTACGGCCTGCCGGGACTCTGCGTGCCGGGACTCAGTCGCCGGTGTCGTCGCCGGTGTCGCCGTTGCCGGTGTCGCGGTCGTCGCCTGTGGAGTCCCGGTCGCCGCGACGGGCCCGCAGGCGCGGTGTGGGGCGCGGGCGGCGGTCCGGCCGCGGTTTGGCGAGCAGCACGGTCTCGTTCCGCTCGTCGCGGCCCGCGGGCGTTGGTGCCACGGAGCCCGCCGGTGCCGCGGAGCCGGTCGCGGCCGCGGAGCCGGCAGCGGTGCCCGTCGAGGCCGGGGAGGCGGAGGCACGCCGTCGGGAGCGCCTCCCGCGCCCCCGGCCTGTTCCGGGAGCGGTGTCGTCCCGTGCGGTGTCGTCCCGGCCGGTGCGCGTGCGCAGCCCGGAGGACTTGTTCGGGCTGCCCTCCTCGTCGGGATCGGCGTCCAGGTCGGCCCCGGGGCGGGGGAGGCGGGAGCCGACGAACAGTCCGAGCGCGGCGGGGGCCAGCACCAGCAGCGCGGTGAACGCGGCGCCGCTCGTCAGTGCCGCTCCGAGTTCGCTGACGCCCGTGCGGTCGACCAGCACTGCCTTGCCGATGACGCTGAGCACTCCCGCGGCCGGACCGGCGACCAGCCCGGCGATGAACCAGGTGCGGCCGCCGTCGGGGCGGCGGGACCAGCCGTCGAGCGCACCCCACAGCGCGGCCGCGCCGACGAGCAGGGCGATCGCGGCCGCGCGGGCGAGCGTGGTCTCGCCCGGCTGGAACACGGCGATCTTGGCGAGCGCGACCGTGGCGGCGGCATGCAGCACCGACATGCCGAGTGCGCGGAGGACCCAGTGCGGCATCGGCCCACTGTAACGGCCACCGCCGCGTCGTCACCCGATCCGGGCTTAAGCTGTCCGTCGTGTCTGACTCGTCCTCGTACACCCACGCCGACGCGCACCGGCGCCGCCGCGGCGCGCTCTCCGAGTTGCTGCAGGCCGCCGACCTCGACGCGCTGTTGGTCACCGAGCTGCGCAACATCCGCTACCTGACCGGGTTCACCGGCTCGAACGCCGCGTTGCTGCTGCACGCGGCCGGCGATGCGGACACGGTGTTCTGCACCGACGGCCGCTACACCACCCAGGCGGCTTCCGAGGTACCGGACCTGACGACGGTCGTCGACCGGGCGAGCGCGCTCGCCCTGGCGCGGCGTGCGGCCGCCGATCCCGCCCGATACCGCCGCACCGGATACGAGAGCCAGTACGTGAGCGTCGAGGAGCACGCGGGACTCGACGAGGCGGCGGGCGATGTCGAGCTGCGCCGCAGTCCTGGCCTGGTGGAGCGGCTGCGCCTGGTCAAGGACGAACTCGAGATCGACGCCCTGCGCCGGGCCTGCGCGGCCGCCGACCAGGCTCTCGCCGGGCTGCTGGCCGAGGGCGGCCTGCGGCCGGGCCGCACCGAGCGCGAGGTCGCCCGCGATCTGGAGAACCGGATGCTGGAGCACGGCTCGGAGGGACCGGCGTTCCCCTCCATCGTGGCCGCGGGCGCGCACTCGGCGATCCCGCACCATCGGCCCACCGGCGCCGTTCTCGCCTCCGGTGATCTGGTGAAAATGGACTTCGGCGCCACCGTCGACGGGTACCACTCGGACATGACGCGCACCGTCGTGCTGGGCGGTCCCGCCGGGTGGCAGCGGGAGATCTACGACCTGGTGCGGGCGGCGCAGCTGTCGGGTGTCGAGGCAGCCGTTCCCGGGGCAGGCACCGCGGCGGTGGATGCGGCTTCGCGGGACGTCATCGCGGGGGCGGGACGCGCCGAGGAGTTCCTGCACGGCCTGGGGCACGGCGTCGGCCTGGAGGTTCACGAGGCTCCGAGCTTGGCCAAGACCGGCGACGGTACACTGGTGGCCGGTATGGCGGTCACCGTCGAGCCCGGCGTGTATGTCGCCGGCCGTGGTGGAGTCCGCATCGAGGACACGCTCGTCGTGCGGGAGTCAGCTCCCGAGCTCCTCACCCTCAGCACGAAGGAACTCGTGGTCGTCTAAGTACGCGGCCCGACCCCGATATCAGGAGAACTCACAGCAGTGGCCACCACCAACGACCTGAAGAACGGCCTCGTCCTCAACCTGGACGGCCAGCTCTGGTCCGTCGTGAACTTCCAGCACGTCAAACCGGGTAAGGGCGGTGCGTTCGTGCGCACCACGCTCAAGAACGTGCTCTCCGGCAAGGTCGTGGACAAGACGTTCAACGCGGGCACGAAGGTCGAGACGGCGAACGTCGACCGCCGGACGATGACGTACCTGTACAACGACGGAACCGACTACGTGTTCATGGACGGCGAGACCTTCGACCAGGTCTCGGTGCCGCCGCAGACCGTGGGCGACGCCGCGAAGTTCCTGCTGGAGAACAGCGAGGTGCAGGTCGCCCAGCACGAGGGCGAGACGTTGTACGTCGAGCTGCCCGCCTCGGTAGAGCTCACCATCGAGCAGACCGACCCTGGTCTGCAGGGCGACCGATCGACCGGCGGCACCAAGCCGGCGCACCTGGAGACCGGTGCCGAGGTGCAGGTCCCGCTGTTCGTCAACCAGGGCGAGAAGATCAAGGTCGACACTCGTGACGGCCGCTATCTCGGTCGCGTGTGAGCACCGCGGTGAGCCCGGAATCGGAGTCCCGGCGCGGCGGCGGCCAGATCGGCCGCCGCGCCGCCCGTCGTCGCGCGGTCGAGCTGCTCTACGAAGCAGCGCAGCGTGAACTCGACCCTGCGGCCGTGCTGAAGGAACACGCAGGCAGTCCGGACGTCGACATCGTCGGCGACTACACGTTCACCGTGGTCGAGGGCATGTCCGCCAATCAGGAGCGCGTCGACGAGCTGCTGGCCGAGCATGCGCAGGGCTGGACGCTCGAGCGGATGCCGCCGGTCGACCTGGCGATCCTGCGGGTGGGCGTCTACGAGATGCTCTGGTCCGCCGACGTGCCCGACGCCGTGGCGATCGACGAGGCGGTCGGCCTGGCGAAGGACCTGTCGACGGACGATTCGCCGCGGTTCGTCAACGGCGTACTCGGCCGGATCGGCAACATCGCCGACCGCTTGCGCGCGGTCCTCTGAGACACCCATTCCTCGCGGCCGTCGCTTCCCGGAGGAACGGTCCCGGAGGAACGGCCCTCCGGGGAACGTTCAGGGGAACGCCGCAGCTGAGCAGCAGTCCTGTGCGCCACGGCCCTGCACCGGTGCTGTCGAGCCGCCGGTGCTGAGTCAGCGCTGTCGAGTCACTGTTCCTGAGTCGCTGTTCCTGAACCACTGTTCTTGAGTCACTGCTCCTGAACCAGTGTTCCTGAACCAGTGCGCCGCGCGAAGCGTCGCGTCGCGTGGGCAGGGGGCACCGCCTGGGCCGCACGCGGCCGCAGGCGGTGCTCCCTGTCAGTCCTCCTTGGAGGGACGGGCCTCGGGCGGCAGGACGCCCCAGTCGATGAGCTGTTCGGTCAGCTCGCCGGGCGTCATGTCGTAGATGATCGCCAGTGACCGCAGGTCCTCGGTCCGGATGGACAGAACCTTGCCGTTGTAGTCGCCGCGCTGGCTCTGGATCGTGGCGGCGTACCGCGCGAGCGGGCCGACCTTCTCGGCGGGCAGCTGCTGCAGCCGCTCGAGGTTGATGACGATCTTCGTCGCGGGTTCGGCACCGGAGGGCACGCGTCCCTCGGGCAGGAGCTCGACCACGGGCACGCCGTAGAAGTCGGCCAGTTCGGCCAGCTTCTGGACGGTCACGGCACGGTCGCCCCGTTCGTAGGAGCCCACCACGACCGCCTTCCAGCGGCCGCCGGACTTCTGCTCGACTCCATGCAGGGACAGGCCCTGTTGCTGGCGGATACCGCGGAGCTTCGCCCCGAGCGCCTTGGCGTAATCGCCCATGTGGTGGTTCTCCGTTTCCTTGCCCCGGATCGGCCCGGCTGACCGACAGGGAACTCGTGAGTCGAATACTCAGAGTAATGGTTACGCGTTGTCGTCACCAGGTCAAGCAACTCATCGCACCCGGTGAGTTGTTTGCCACAGATGGACCACTCGTTCGGGGAGTCGGTGACGACTGCTACCGTCTGTGCCGGACCTCCGAAAGTAGGGTTCTGTACAGTCCTCAGGGATCCGACGCAGGGATCCGTCAGTCCTTTAAAGACCCGTCCGGTGAGGCGGGAAAGGAGCTCACACCGTGGCACCACCTCGTGGTGCGGCGGCACCGGCCGAGCGGGAACTGCTCTCGGCCGGCGACGTCGCGCGCACTGTCGCCCGGATGGCGCATCAGGTCATCGAGAAGACGGCCCTCGACGGTGCCGGCGGGCCGGACGGTCCTGCCGAACCGCCCCCGCCGCCCGTGCTGTTGGGTATTCCCACCCGTGGCACGCCCCTGGCGCACCGGCTCGCGGCCCGGATCGAGGAATTCTCCGGAGTCGCCGTTCCCGCGGGCGCGCTCGACGTGACGCTCTACCGCGACGACCTGCGCCGCAGACCCACCCGTCCGCTCGAGGAGACGGACGTGCCCGTCGGCGGCATCGACGATCGGGTCGTGATCCTCGTCGACGACGTGCTGTTCTCCGGCCGCACCGTCCGGTCGGCGCTCGACGCGCTCAGCGACCACGGCCGGCCTCGCGCGGTGCAGCTCGCGGTGCTGGTCGACCGCGGCCACCGCGAACTGCCGATCAGGGCCGACTACGTGGGCAAGAACGTGCCGACCTCGCGCACGGAGGAGGTCTCGGTCCTGCTGGCCGAGACCGACGGCCGTGACGCCGTTCTGATCAGGGGACAGTAGATGCGGGATCTGCTCACCACCGACGGGCTCGGCCACGACGAGGCCACCGCGGTGCTCGACACGGCCGACGAGCTCAAGCGCACCCTGCTCGGCCGTGAGGTCCGCAAGCTGCCGACGCTGCGCGGGCGCACGGTCATCACGATGTTCTACGAGAACTCCACGCGCACCCGTGTCTCGTTCGAGATCGCGGGCAAGTGGATGAGCGCCGACGTGGTCAACGTGTCGGCGGGCGGATCGTCGGTCGGCAAGGGCGAGTCGCTGCGCGACACGGCCCTGACGCTGTCGGCCGCGGGAGCGGACTGCGTGATCGTGCGGCACCCGGCCTCCGGGGCGCCGCACCGGTTGTCCGGCTGGCTCGCCGACACGCGCACGTCGGTGGTCAACGCCGGCGACGGCATGCACGAACACCCCACGCAGGCGCTGCTCGACGCTGCGACCCTGCGCGAGCGGCTCGGGGGTATCGAGGGGCGGCGCATCGCGATCGTCGGCGACGTCCTCCACAGCCGGGTGGCCCGGTCGAACGTGCACCTGCTGGCGACGCTCGGGGCGGAGGTCGTGCTCGTCGCACCGCCGACGCTGCTGCCGCACGGGGTCGAACACTGGCCGGTGACCACGGCGTTCGACCTGGACTCCCAGCTTCCCGGCCTCGACGCGGTGATGATGCTGCGCGTGCAGGCCGAACGGATGCACGGGGCGTTCTTCCCGTCCGCGCGCGAGTACTCGATCGCGTACGGCCTGAACGAGAAGCGGCTGGCGATGCTGCCGGACCACGCCGTCGTGCTGCATCCGGGGCCGATGTTGCGGGGGATGGAGATCGCCTCGCCCGTGGCCGACAGTCCGCGGGCGGCGATCACCGACCAGGTCGCCAACGGCGTCCACGTGCGCATGGCCGTGCTGTACCACCTGCTGGCAGGGGAAGAACTATGACGGAACTGCTGATCACGGGTGCCCGGCTGTACGGCGAGGGCGACCCGGTGGACGTACTGGTGGCCGACGGGGTCATCGCCGAGATCGGCGAGCGGGCGGCGGTGCGGGCGCCGTCCTCGGCCGAGGTGCTCGACGCCGCGGGGCAGGTGCTCCTGCCCGGGCTGGTCGACCTGCACACCCATCTGCGTGAACCGGGCCGGGAGGACACGGAGACGATCGAGTCCGGGTCGAGGGCCGCGGCGCTCGGCGGGTACACGGCCGTGTTCGCGATGGCCAACACCGACCCGGTGGCCGACAACGCGCTGGTGACGGGCCACGTGCTGCGGCGGGGCCGGGAGGTCGGCCTGGTCGACGTTCACCCGGTCGGGGCGGTCACGGTCGGGCTGGCCGGGGAGCGGCTCGCGGAGATGGGCACGATGGCGACCGACGAGGCCGGAGTGCGGATCTTCTCCGACGACGGCCGGTGTGTATCCGATCCGCTGCTGATGCGGCGCGCGCTGGAGTACTCGACGGCACTCGGCGTCGTCATCGCGCAGCACGCGGAGGAACCGCGCCTGACCGACGGGGCGCAGGCGCACGAGGGGGAGCGGGCCTCGCGTCTCGGGTACGCGGGCTGGCCCGCGTCGGCCGAGGAGTCGATCGTGGCCCGGGACTGCGTGCTCGCGCGCCACGCCGGTGCACGCCTGCACGTCTGCCACGTGTCGACCACGGGTACTGTGGACGTGCTGAGCTGGGCGAAGGGGCTCGGCGTGGACGTCTCGGCCGAGGTGACGCCGCATCATCTGCTGCTCACCGACGAGCGCCTGGAGACCTACGACCCGGTGAACAAGGTGAACCCGCCGCTGCGCGCGGAGCGGGACACCGAGCGGTTGCGGCAGGCACTCGCCGACGGCGTGCTGGACTGTGTCGCCACGGACCACGCGCCGCATGCCGAGCAGGACAAGAGCTGCGAGTGGGACGCCGCGCGGCCCGGGATGCTGGGACTGCAGACGGCGCTGTCGATCGTCGCGGACACCATGGTGCGCGACGGCCTGCTCGACTGGCGCGGGGTGGCGCGGGTGATGAGCGAACGGCCGGCGGAGATCGCCGGACTGCCCGATCAGGGGCGGCCCCTGGCCGAGGGCGAGCCGGCGAACCTGGTGCTCGTCGATCCGGACGCCGAATGGACGGTGCGGGGTGCCGAGCTGGCGAGTGTCGCAGGCAACACGCCGTACGAAGGGATGCGACTGCCTGCCGTGGTGACGGCCACGTTGTTGCGTGGGCGGATCACGGCTCGTGAAGGGAAGATTGACTGATGGACAGGCTGTTGCTGACGCTGCTGTTCGTCGCGCTGCTGGTGCTGTGCGTGTACGGCATGTGGAAGGGCTGGCGACGACAGGCGCGGGCCCAGAGCGTGCGCATCCCTCCGTTTCCCGAGCGGCCGGCCGAGCCGGGGACGCCGCTGCTGGAGACGCCGGGCCTCTACGTGGCGACCACGTACGCGGGGCACTGGCAGGAGCGCATCGTCACCCGCGGCGCGGGGCTGCGCGGGCCGGCGACCCTCCGGCTACACGACGACGGCATCGACGTCGACCGGGACGGCATGCCCGGCTTCTGGATCCCCAGGGAGGCGGTCACCGGCATCGCCACGGGCAAGGGCATGGCGGGCAAGGTCATGGGGACCGACAGCCTGCTGATCGTCACCTGGCGAGCGGGCGAATCCGGCGACGAGAGCCGGTCGGCCGAAGCCGTCGAACTCGACACGGGATTCCGTGCCGACGACCGCGGCGTCTATCCGAAGTGGATCACACAGGTCGAACGCGACACGACGGCCGAGGCCGGGGTCGAGCGCACGACCGAGCGCATCGTGGGAGGTGCACAGGCATGAGCGCGACACGCACTCCGGCTGCTCTCGTGCTCGAGGACGGCCGGATCTTCCGGGGCAGCGCCTACGGGGCCCACGGCCGCACGCTCGGCGAAGTGGTGTTCTGCACGGGCATGACCGGGTATCAGGAGACGTTGACCGACCCGTCGTATCGCAGGCAGATCGTCGTGCAGACGGCGCCGCAGATCGGCAACACCGGGTGGAACGACGAGGACGACGAGTCCGCCCGCATCTGGGTGTCGGGTTACGTGGTGCGCGACCCGGCGCGCACGCCGTCGAGCTGGCGGTCGAAGCGCGGCCTGGACGAGGAACTGGCGGCGCAGGACGTCGTCGGGATCTCCGATGTGGACACCCGCACGCTCACCCGGCACATCCGCGAGCACGGTGCGATGCGTGCCGGGGTGTTCTCGGGTGACGGGCTGGCTGCCGACGACGAGATGGTCGCGGCCGTCGCCGCGAGCCCGCCGATGGCGGGTGCCGACCTCGCAGGCGAGGTGACGACGGCACAGCCCTACGTCGTGCCTGCGGCGGGCGAGACCCGCTTCCGTGTGGCGGCGCTCGACCTCGGCATCAAGGCGAACACTCCGCGGCAGCTGGCCCGGCGGGGGATCGAGGTGCACGTACTGCCCGCGACGTCCACTGTGGACGACCTGCTTGCGGTGGGCGCCGACGGCGTGTTCCTGTCCAACGGCCCCGGTGACCCGGAGACGCAGAGCCACGCGATCGAGCTGACGAAGGCGACGCTGCAGCGGGAGATCCCGCTGTTCGGCATCTGCTTCGGCAACCAGATCCTGGGCCGCGCACTGGGGCTGGGCACGTACAAGATGCGCTACGGCCACCGCGGCATCAACATCCCGGTGATCGACGCGGCGACCGGCCGGGTCGCGATCACGGCGCAGAACCACGGGTTCGCACTGGAAGGGGAACCGGGCGGGCGGTTCGACTCGCCGTTCGGCACCGCAGAGGTGAGTCACCACTGCGCCAACGACGGCACGGTCGAGGGCCTGCGATGCGTGGACGTGCCCGCGTTCTCGGTGCAGTACCACCCCGAGGCCGCCGCGGGCCCGCACGACGCGAACCCACTGTTCGACGACTTCGTCTCACTCATGCAGAACCGCCGGCCGAGCACGGCACAGGAGGCGCGCCAGTAATGCCCAAGCGTACGGACATCGAGCACGTGCTCGTGATCGGCTCGGGGCCGATCGTCATCGGCCAGGCGGCCGAGTTCGACTACTCCGGCACGCAGGCGTGCCGCGTGCTGCGCCAGGAAGGTCTGCGCGTCAGCCTGGTGAACTCCAACCCGGCCACCATCATGACCGACCCGGAGTTCGCCGACTCGACCTACATCGAACCGGTGACGCCGGAGTTCGTGGAGAAGGTCATCGCCGCGGAGCGCCCGGACGCGCTGCTGGCGACGCTCGGCGGCCAGACGGCGCTGAACTGCGCGGTCGCGCTGCACGACAGCGGCGTGCTGGAGAAGTACGGCGTCGAACTGATCGGTGCCGACATCGACGCGATCCAGCGCGGTGAGGACCGGCAGAAGTTCAAGGACATCGTCCGTGACGTCGGCGGCGACGTGCCCCGCAGTGCCGTCTGCCATTCGATGGAGGAGGTCCGCGAGACCGTCGCGGAGGTCGGGCTCCCCGTCGTCATCCGGCCATCGTTCACGATGGGCGGCCTCGGCTCGGGCATGGTGCACACCGAGGACGAGATGGAGCGGCTCGCGTCGCTGGGTCTCGAGGAGAGCCCGGTGACCGAGGTGCTCATCGAGGAGAGCGTGCTCGGGTGGAAGGAGTACGAGCTCGAGCTGATGCGCGACGGCCACGACAACGTCGTGGTGGTCTGCTCCATCGAGAACGTCGACGCGATGGGCGTGCACACCGGCGACTCCATCACCGTCGCCCCGTCGATGACGTTGACCGACCGCGAGTACCAGCACATGCGCGACGTCGGCATCGACGTGCTGCGTGCCGTGGGAGTGGAGACCGGCGGCTGCAACATCCAGTTCGCGATCAACCCCGAGAACGGCCGTATGGTCGTGATCGAGATGAACCCGCGCGTGTCGCGGTCCTCGGCGCTGGCCTCGAAGGCGACGGGGTTCCCGATCGCCAAGATCGCGGCGAAGCTGGCGATCGGCTACACGCTCGACGAGATCAGCAACGACATCACCGGTGAGACCCCGGCGAGCTTCGAGCCGACGCTCGACTACGTCGTGGTGAAGGTGCCGCGGTTCGCGTTCGAGAAGTTCCCCGGCGCCGACCCCGAGCTGACGACGACGATGAAGAGCGTCGGCGAGGCGATGGCCATCGGCCGCAGCTTCCCCGAGGCGCTCGGCAAGGCGATGCGGTCCATGGAGACCAAGCGGGTCGGGTTCTGGACCCGGCCGGACCCGGAGGGCGCGACCGCCGAGTCCACCCTGGACGAGCTGCGCACGCCGCACGACGGCCGGATCTACGCCGTGGAGCGGGCACTGCGGCTCGGTGCGAGCCCGGAGCAGGTTCACGACGCCAGCGGTATCGATCCGTGGTTCATCGACCAGATCGCGCTCATCGGCGAGGTCGGGGCCGAGGTCCGGGACGCCCCGGTGCTGTCCGGAGATCTGCTGCGCCGCGCCAAGCGGACCGGCTTGTCGGACCGGCAGATCGCGGCCCTGCGGCCGGAACTGGCTGGCGAGGACGGTGTCAGGTCCCTGCGGCAGCGGCTCGCCGTGCACCCGGTGTTCAAGACGGTCGACACGTGCGCGGCGGAGTTCGCCGCCCGCACGCCGTATCACTACTCGGCCTACGAGGCCGATCCGGCGGCCGAGACGGAGGTCGTCGCGCAGCCGGACAAGCCGAAGGTGCTGATCCTCGGCTCCGGCCCGAACCGCATCGGCCAGGGCATCGAGTTCGACTACTCGTGCGTGCACGCGGCGCTGGCGCTGCGGGAGGCCGGGTTCGAGGCCGTGATGGTCAACTGCAACCCGGAGACGGTCTCGACCGACTACGACACCTCGGACCGGTTGTACTTCGAACCGCTCACCTTTGAGGACGTCCTCGAAGTCGTGCGGGCCGAGCAGCAGTCCGGCACGGTCGCCGGCGTCATCGTCCAGCTCGGCGGGCAGACACCGCTCGGACTGGCCCAGCGGCTCTCCGACGCGGGCGTCCCCGTGGTCGGCACCCCGCCCGAGGCGATCAACCACGCCGAGGACCGCGGCGCGTTCGGCGACGTGCTGACCGCCGCCGGACTGCCCGCGCCGAAGTACGGCACGGCCACCTCGTTCGACGGTGCCAAGCAGATCGCCGACGAGATCGGCTACCCGGTGCTGGTGCGGCCGTCGTACGTGCTCGGCGGCCGCGGCATGGAGATCGTCTACGACGAGGCCTCGCTCGAGAACTACATCGCCCGCGCCACCGAGGTCACGCCCGAGCACCCGGTGCTGGTCGACCGTTTCCTCGACGACGCGATCGAGGTCGACGTCGACGCGCTCTACGACGGTGAGGAACTGTTCCTCGGCGGCGTGATGGAGCACATCGAGGAGGCGGGTGTGCACTCGGGCGACTCGGCGTGTGCGCTGCCGCCCACCACGCTCGGCCGGACGGATCTCGACCAGGTGCGCCGGTCCACCGAGGCGATCGCCCGTGGGGTCGGCGTGCGCGGACTGCTGAACGTGCAGTACGCGCTCAAGGACGACGTGCTGTACGTGCTCGAGGCGAATCCGCGCGCGTCCAGGACGGTGCCGTTCGTGTCGAAGGCGACGGCCGTCCCGCTGGCCAAGGCGGCCTCGCTGATCATGACGGGCTCGTCGATCAAGGATCTGCGTGGCAGGGGCGTGCTGCCCGCCGAGGGCGACGGCGGGGAGCTGCCCGTCGACGCGCCGGTGGCGGTCAAGGAGGCGGTGCTGCCGTTCCACCGTTTCCGCACTCCCGAGGGACACGGAGTGGACTCGCTGCTCGGCCCGGAGATGAAGTCGACCGGCGAGGTGATGGGCGTCGACACGGCGTTCGGCACGGCGTTCGCCAAGTCGCAGTCGGGCTCGTACGGTTCGCTGCCCACGAACGGGACCGTGTTCGTGTCGGTGGCCAACCGGGACAAGCGGTCGCTGGTGTTCCCCGTCAAACGGCTCGCCGACCTGGGCTTCGAGGTCGTCGCGACCGCCGGGACGGCCGAGGTGCTGCGCCGCAACGGGGTGCCGTGCGGCGTGGTCCGTAAGCAGCACGAGGGTGCCGACACCGCGGCCGCGACCGACCCGAACGAGCCGAACGTCGTCGAGCTGATCCTCGACGGCGGCGTCGACATGGTCATCAACACCCCGTACGGCAACAGCGGCCCGCGGATCGACGGTTACGAGATCCGCACCGCGGCCGTGACGCGGGGTATCCCGTGCGTCACGACGGTGCAGGGCGCCTCGGCCGCGGTGCACGGCATCGAGGCGATGATCCGCGGCGACGTCGGGGTGCGGTCGCTGCAGCGGCTCCAGGCGTCGCTGCGGGACGGGTCGTGACCGAGCGGTTCGGGGTACGGCTGGCCCGCGCGGTCGCCGCGCGCGGGCCGCTGTGCGCCGGCATCGACCCGCATCCGGGGCTCCTGGCCGAGTGGGGGCTGCCCGCGGACGTGGGCGGGCTCGAGCGGTTCGCGATGACGGCGGTCGAGGCGCTCGCGGGGGAGGTCGCGGTCGTCAAGCCCCAGTCGGCGTTCTTCGAGGCCCACGGCGCGGCCGGGGTGGCCGTGCTCGAGCGCGTCCTGGCCGGCTGCCGCGATGCGGGGGCGCTGGTGTTGCTCGACGTCAAGCGGGGCGACATCGGGTCGACGATGGCGGCGTACGCGTCCGCCTACCTGTCCGACGGGTCGCCGCTGGCCGCCGACGCCGTCACGGTGTCGCCGTACCTGGGTTTCGGGGCCCTCGAGCCTGCGTTCGAGGCTGCGGCGGCCTCGGGCAGGGGGGTGTTCGTCCTCGCCCGTACGTCGAACCCCGACGGTGAAGCGCTGCAGCGGGCGGACGAGGGCGGCCGGACCGTTGCCCAGTCCATTGTGGATGACGCTGCGGCCCGGAACGTGGGTGCCGAGCCGCAGGGTGACGTCGGCGTCGTCGTGGGTGCGACGAACGTCCCTGGTGAGCTTCGCCTCGCCGGGCTGAACGGGCCGGTGCTCGCTCCCGGTTTCGGCGCGCAGGGTGCGACGGCGGGTGATCTCGCGGCGGTGTTCGGGCCCGTGTTGCCCGCCGTACTGCCGGCGTCGTCGCGAGCCCTGCTGCGGCGCGGACCGGACGTGGCCGCGATGCGTGAGGAGCTGCGCCGGGTGCAGGCCGAACTGGCGGACCGCTGAGGTGTCCGACACCACTGCGCGGCACCGGTGAGCGGTTCGCGTAAGCGAATGTAAACCCTGGTCCGCACCGATGTTGATCTTGCATTAGGCTGTCGGTGCAAGTGGCGCGGCGGGGGTACCCGGTGCCACTGTCACCGGCGTTCGGTGGCAGGGAATTCCGGCCTTGTGCCGCCCTGTGCCGACCGCTGTGGGTAGGGTCTTCCCGGGTCGGCATGCCGCGGCCTCCAGTCGCGGCATCCGGGCGCGGATCGGCCGCGTGTGCGGGCATTTTCGGGCACGCACAGGCCGGGTTCGGCGCTCACCCCCGCATTGTGAGTCCAGGTCAGGGGTGGGTACGGTCGCCACACCCACCCAGAATTTTGAGTAATACCGGAGGAAAACGTGGCACTTCCCCAGCTCACCGAGGAACAGCGTGCTGCGGCGCTGGAGAAGGCCGCCGCCGCCCGTCGCGCCCGCGCGGAGCTCAAGGAGCGGCTCAAGCGCGGCGGTACGACCCTCGAGGATGTGCTGAAGCAGGCCGACGAGGACGAGGTGCTCGGCAAGATGAAGGTCTCCGCACTGCTGGAGGCCCTGCCGGGCGTGGGCAAGGTACGTGCACAGCAGACGATGGAGCGCCTCGAGATCGCGGCCAGCCGTCGTCTGCGCGGCCTCGGTGAACGGCAGCGCAAGGCGCTGCTCACCGAGTTCAGCGGCGAGTGAGCGAGCAGCGACAGCGCGGCTCGAACCAGGCCGGCGTGCGCGGCGGCCGGAGGGCATCCGGTGAGCCGGTGCCGGGCACGACCGCCCGGCGCCGGCTCACCGTCGTTTCGGGCCCCTCCGGGGTCGGCAAATCGAGCGTCGTCGGCGAGTTGCGCGCACTCGATCCGAACATCTACTTCAGCATCTCGATGACCACGCGTGCGCCGCGCGAGGGCGAGGTCGACGGGGCGCACTACCACTTCGTCGACCGCGAGACGTTCGACGAGATGGTCGCCGACGGCCAGTTCCTCGAGTACGCGGAGTTCGCCGGCAACTGCTACGGCACGCCCCGCGGCCCCGTCGAACGCGCCCTCGACGAGGGCAGGCCCGCCGTGCTGGAGATCGAACTGCAGGGCGCACGCCAGGTGCGCGAGGCCATGCCCGACGCGCAGCTGGTGATGCTGTTGCCGCCGTCGTGGGGCGAACTGGTCGACCGGCTCACCGGCCGCGGCACCGAGGCGATGGAGGCCGTACAGGCCCGCCTCGGCGAGGCCGAACGTGAACTCGCGGCCGCCAGCGAGTTCGACGCGCAGGTCGTCAATGCCGATGTGAAGACCGCCGCGCAGGAGTTGTTAGACTTGGTCGAAGGCCCGTCCGGGTCGCCGGACTGACGTCCGGCAGGACCCGCGCTCGGCGGTGCGGCGTCGTCCGACACGGCACTGAGAAACCGCGCACCGAACGACCCGGCACCGGCCGGCAGAGAACTTCCGACACCGACCCTTTCGCAGATTCGGAGCAGTAGTGACCGCGTTCACGTTGGGCCCGCAGAGCGAGCAGCTCGAGGGCATCACGAACCCGCCCATCGACGACCTGCTCGACAAGGTCAGCTCCAAGTACGCGCTCGTGGTCTACTCGGCCAAGCGCGCCCGCCAGATCAACGACTACTACGCGCAGCTCGGCGAGGGCCTGCTCGAGTACGTCGGCCCGCTCGTCGAGCCGGGCCCGCGGGAGAAGCCGCTGTCGATCGCCCTCCGCGAGATCCACGCCGGTCTGCTGGAGCACACCGAAGGCGAGTGAGCCGACGGCTCACCCGACGTGACGAAACCGGCGACGCCGGCCACCGCCAGACGGTGCCGGTCGCCGGTTTTCGTCGTACCGGGGCACCGGGTCGCGTGACGCCTCGCACGTTGCGGCGCGGCCACCGGGGCCGTAGGACCTACTGACATGAAACGGATCGTTCTCGGGGTCGGCGGTGGCATCGCGGCCTACAAGGCGTGCGAGGTTCTGCGCGGACTCACCGAATCCGGCCACGACGTCCGTGTCGTGCCCACGGAGGCCGCACTCAACTTCGTCGGAGCGGCGACGTTCGAAGCACTGTCGGGGCATCCCGTGCACACCGGCGTGTTCACCGCCGTGCCCGAGGTGCAGCACGTGCGCATCGGGCAGGAGGCGGATCTGGTCATGGTGGTGCCCGCCACCGCCGACCTGCTCGCACGCGCCGCCCACGGTCTCGCCGACGACCTGCTCACCGGCACGCTGCTCACCGCCCGTTGCCCGGTCGTGTTCTTCCCCGCGATGCACACGGAGATGTGGGAGCACCCGGCGACCCGCGACAACGTCGCCACCCTCCGCTCCCACGGCGCCGTCGTCGCCGAGCCGGCCGCCGGCAGGCTCACCGGCACCGACAGCGGCAAGGGCCGCCTGGCCGATCCGCGCGAGATCGTCGACGTCGCGCGGCTGCTGCTCGCCCGCGGCGATGCGCTGCCGCGCGACCTGGAGGGACGCCACGTGGTCGTCTCCGCGGGCGGCACGCGGGAACCCCTCGATCCGGTGCGCCACCTCGGCAACCGTTCCTCGGGCAAACAGGGCTACGCGCTGGCCAGGGTCGCGGCCCAGCGTGGTGCCCGGGTGACGCTCGTGTCCGCCCACACCGACGCGTTGCCGGAACCGGCGGGCGCGGACGTGGTTCAGGTCTCGACGGCGGCGCAACTGGGGGAGGCCGTCGACGCGGCGGCCGCGGACGCCGACGCGGTCGTGATGGCCGCCGCCGTGGCCGATTTCCGCCCTGCCGGCGCCGCCGGGCACAAGATCAAGAAGAGTGACGACAACCCGGATCCGGTCATCGAACTCGACCGCAACCGCGACGTGCTGGCCGGACTCGTGGCGCGGCGCCCCCCGGGGCAGATCGTCGTCGGATTCGCCGCGGAGACCGGCGACGCAGGAGGCAGCGTGCTCGACCATGCGCGCGCCAAGCTCGCCCGCAAGGGCTGCGACCTGCTCGTCGTCAACGCCGTCGGCGAGGGCGGTGCGTTCGACGCCGACGACAACACCGGCTGGCTGCTCGCCTCCGACGGCGCAGAGGACCGCATTCCGCTCGGTGCGAAGTCCGAGCTCGCCGCGACGGTCTGGGACGCGGCCGTACGACTGCTGGGTGACGTGCACGTCCGGTGACCGGTAGCAGCCTGGGGCTTCTCAGATACCGGGAAATGCACGGCCGCCGCCGATAGAGTGAGGTTGTTCCCCGTCGTCGAGAGGTGAGGTGCATCCCGGTGGCCGCCGTGCAGGGCAGGTTGTTCACGAGTGAGTCGGTGACTGAGGGTCACCCGGACAAGATTTGTGACGCGATTAGCGACACGATTTTGGATGCGATGTTGGCGCA
>NZ_JAMTCH010000007.1 GCF_024171735.1 Prauserella alba | reverse complement strand
TGCCCCTCATCGGCACCCTCCCCGAACACCTACGCGGCTCACTGACCTGGGACCAAGGCGCCGAGATGGCCGCACACACACAGTTCACCGTCGCCACCGGCATACCGGTCTACTTCTGCGACCCCCACTCACCCTGGCAACGCGGCTCGAACGAAAACACCAACGGCCTACTCCGCCAATACTTCCCCAAAGGCACCGACCTGTCCGCCCACAGCGCCGAAGACCTCGAACACGTCGCCCAGCAACTCAACGGCCGACCACGCAAAACACTCGGCTGGGCCACCCCAGCCGAGCGCCTGCGTGATCTACTCACAACCACATAGGCCAACAGGCGTTGCAACCACCCCAAGAAACCACCTTGCGGATCCAGGGGCGCGTGTTGCGGTTCCCGGTCTGCACTCGGCCCCGGTGCGGCGCCGGCTGCCTGGCGTGCGGTGCCGCGCGGCGCCCGGCTGCCGACGCGCCCCGTCCGGTGCGGGCCCGTACCGTGCTCCGCCATGACGGTCCTACGTTCGGTGCTGTTGTTCGGACTGGCCGCGCTGGCGGAGATCGGCGGAGCGTGGCTGGTGTGGCAGGGCGTGCGGGAACACCGTGGGCTGCTGTGGGTGGCGGCGGGCGTGATCGCGCTGGGCGCGTACGGGTTCGTGGCGACGTTGCAGCCGGATCCGCACTTCGGCCGGATCCTGGCCGCCTACGGTGGCGTCTTCGTGGCGGGGTCGCTGGCGTGGGGCATGATCGTCGACAAGTTCCAGCCCGACCGCTGGGACTACATCGGCGCCGCGCTGTGCGTGGTGGGCGTGGCCGTGATCATGTATGCCCCGCGTCCGGCGTGAGGCCGATGACGCGCCGCAGCGTGGCGAACCCGTCGTCGCTGCCCGGCCAGTGGCGGCGTGCGGCGTCGATCCCGGCGCGGCGTACGACGGACCGCAGCACGGCGGTGACGACGATCGCGTCGTCGGCGTAGCCCAGCACGGGAACGAAGTCCGGCACGAGGTCGATCGGCGAGGCGAGATAGACCAGCAGCAGCCACAGCCGCATGCGCACGCCGCGAGGAAGGTCGCGGTCGGCGGCGAGCCTGCGGACGAGCCGCAGCACGTCCGGCAGGAGGCGCAGCGCCTCGCGCAGCAACCCGCCGCGCGGCCGCACGATCACCAACGCGACGACCAGCGCCACCCACGCTGCCACGAGAGCGGCCCCGACGCTGATCAGAGCTTCCCAATACCAGGCCACGCAGGCAGCGTAGGCGAGCGCCGGACCGCTTCCGGAGCTGCCGAACGCGGCCGCTAAGCTGGCCCGCGGCAGGGCCGTTAGCTCAATTGGCAGAGCAGTGGACTTTTAATCCTCGGGTTCTGGGTTCGAGTCCCAGGCGGCCCACCAAAACCCCAGGTCAGCGGAGCTGTCGAGCACATCGCTCAAGATCAGCCCACACTTTACCCACAGGAAACTACCCGGACTTCTTACTCAGTACGTCTTCCAGAGCTGCTGCAGCCTCGGGGTTGACGAGCTTCCGGCCGAGGTAGACGTCCTGAGTCATCGACGGCTGAGCGTGCCCCAGTTGATCAGCGATCATTCGTGCGCTCAGGCCCGCGTCATCCAAGATCGTCGCCGCCGTCTTGCGGAAGACGTGCGAGGTCACCCAGGAGAACTCATCCGACCCCCGGGCTTCCCGAAGAACCCGGTTGGTGTTGGAAGGGTCCCGTAGGCCGTCGTTCACAGCAGGGAACACCGGCTGCACGTCGCACTGAACGCCTGCATACCGCTCCCGCAACATGTCAACCGCCCACGTCGGCACCCGCAGCAGACGTTCCCCTGCAGCCGTCTTAGTCGAGCGCCGTACGAGCCCTTCGCCCTTGATGCGCTGCACGGTGTAGCGGATCTCCACGGTTGCCCGCTCGAAATCCACATCTTCCCAGTACAGCGCCAGCGCCTCACCGATTCGTACGCCGGTCGCCATCATGAATCGGCACAGGTCAGGAAGGTCCCAGCGAACAGCCTTTTCATCAGCTTCCAGCAGCGCCAACCATCGTTGACGCTCCTCCATGGTCAACGCACGAGGACCGCCCTTGCGGCCTTCCCCCAGCGGCCGAGTGTCGCGGACCGGGTTGAGGTCCGTCGCATCATGCCGAGCGGCATACCCCATGAGGCCGGACACGACCGAACGAGCCGTTTTGGCCGTCGGGACTCCAACCGAGGACGTCAGGGCGCCGAGGAACCGGTCAATCCTCGCCACCGTTGCTTCACGCACCCGAAGCTCACCAAGCCCGGGAAGGACGTACCTGTCCAGGATCGATTGGTACGTGTTGCCGGTTCCAGGTGACTTCCTGCCGGCCGCGATCTCCCGCTGTACGTCGCTCATCCAGAGTTCCGCGACCTCGCGCAGTCGAGATTCCGACGTCACACCGTCGCCCTCAGCCCCAGCACGTTCCTTCAACGCACGTTTGAGGTTGCGTTCAGCTTGACCCTTGGTCTTCCCGGAGCGCTCGACAGGCTTGGTGCGACCGTCGTAATCGCGGAAGAGGGTGCGCGCGATGTACCCGGCCTTCCGTTCCAGGAAGCGGATCGCGCCGTAGGTCCCAACCTCAAGAGACGGCCGTCCCATCAGGAGGCAGCCTTCATCTGCGCAAGCCACGCCCTCACGTCTTCAGCGGCGTAGCGCACGTACTTACCCATGCGGATGCCTTTCGGCCCGTAGCCCTGGGCGCGCCACGCATAGAGCGTGTTCTTCGGGATTCCCAGGTACTGGGCCAAGTCGTCAATCGTCCAGAGTCTTTCCTTGCTGTACAACAACATTCGCTCCTTAGCTGGCTAGGGTTTCCTCCGTTTCTTCCTTGGCGATCTGTCGTCGCTCGCGTGCCTTGGCGGCGGCGGTGTTGGCCAGGGCGGCGTCGCCGATGGTGAGCCAGCCGACGCCGTCGAAGATCCAGTTGAGGGTGACCACGGGATCGGCGGCGACAGGGTCGGCATCGGCCGGTGATTGATCGGGGTCGGGTGGTGTTTCGCCGCGTTGGTAGGCCCTGCGCACGGCGCGGAGAGCGCCGAGGGTGGTCGAGTAGCGGCGGCTCTTGGTGGAGAAGTGGCCGCCGAAGCCGAGCATGTGGGCCCATTTCTGGAGCTTGCCCCAGCCGGGCAGGTTGCTTCCGGGACTGTCTTCCCATGCGGTGATGTCGTCGTCGGTGGTGCAGTTCAACGGCCGCTTGCCCAGGCGCCAGCAGGACAGCAGCTGCCGGGTTTGGTGCGTGTCGAGCTGGGCGTATGCGGCAGCGTCGGCGGCCGTGAGGCGGCGGGAGACGACTCCGGTGACTTCGGTGGCCTTGGTGGCGTATTTGGCCAGGTATGCCGCGACCGCTTGCGTGGTGAGGGTACCGCGGTCGTCGCAGTCAGCGGGAGTCAGCCGCACCTGCCGCACGTCGATCTGATCGCCCCATTTGATGGCCCAGCCGATCGGGTTGTGCGGGTGCGCGGCCGTGGTGAGGCTGGTGATGCGGGCGGCTTGTTCGATGTGGGAGGCGACCAGCTCGGGCGTGAGCGAGGGGTCCGGGGCCAGGACGGCGTCACGGTCGTCGGGGTCGAAGCCGTCGAGGCGGATCAGCGCGTGGTAGTGGACCACGCCGCGACGCTGGTACTCGGCGACCTTGGCATACGAGAGGCGGATCTTGGCACCGCGTTCCTTGGCGACCTTGCCCAGGCGTCGGTTGAGGGTCATGGTGGTGCGCCGCCACAGCTCCGAGGCGTGCAGGTTCCACACGGCTTGGTGGTCGTAGTCGTAGCAGTCCAGGCAGATCGCTTCGCCGAGTTGTGGGTCGTCTTCGGCGTGGCGCTGGTAGCAGATGACCTGTTTGCCGTGCTCGCAGACGGTACCGGAGCGGCGGACTCGGCAGGGCTTGACCTTGCCGTTGGCGCCGACCACGCGGGAGTGGACCGGGCCGAAGGCCGGCGCGGTGAGGGTGACGAAGAAGCACGGGTGTCCGGTGACCGATTCGGGCACGCCCTTGCCACCGAGGAGGCCGGCCTTCACCAGGTGGTAAGTGTCCTGCCGGTAGGTCTCTGCGCAGGAGGGGCAGACGGAGGCGCGGCGGTTCTTGCAGGCCACGTAGACCAGGCCGTCGGGCATGTCGTCGGTGACGCGTTCGGTCTCGGCGCCGCCGTGGCCGTCGTGCCAGGTGGCGTTCAGGCGCAGCCGGACCGGGTTGGAGCATCCGGCGGCGGACATGACGTGAGTGAGCCACCACTGGTAGCCCGGATCCCCGGCACGAGTCAGGACGTCGTCGTGGAGGCGGCGAGCCACGCTCGGGTAGTGCTCGGCAACGGCACCCGCCCCCAGCACAGACGTGGTGCTGGGGGTGAGTGTCGCGGTCGAGAACGTACTCACGCAGCGGCCCCCAGTTCGCGGGGGTCGAGGGTGGGCATGCCCTGCACGTAGTCGTGCAGGTAGTCCCAGGGCTCGAGTTGGCCGAGGTGGAACCGGCACGGTTCGCACACCCGGTTGGTCCTGGGGAGTTCGACCTCGCAGAGTTCGCCGCACTGGCGGCAGGTGCGCCGGGCAGCCATGGCCTTGGCCAATGCGCGATGCTTGGCGAGGGTCATGGGCCGGACCGACTTGGCCCGCTCGATCAGGAACAGCTCAGCGAACACCAGCTTCCCAGCGGCACGGCACCGGAAGTACATCAGCGCTACCGGTTCTTGCCCGCCGGGACGCAGCCCCATGGTGCGCAACTGGCGCCGAGTGGCCAGCTTGTCGCGCGGGGCAATGCCGTAGGACAGCAGCGGCAACCCGTCGTGTGTGCCACGGGTGAACTCCGGCAGATCCGACCACGGCACAGGCCGTAGGTCCCACGGGAACGTGCGGGAACCCATCACCGGTCACCACCAGCGGTGAACATGTCGGCGTGGGCGTCGACGTCGGCGGTAGTAGCCCAGCGGAAGCCGTCAACAGGTTCGCCCGTGGTGCGGAACGTCGGCAGGACGCTGTCCGGGTCGAACGCTTCCACGGGAAGGGCAGCGAAAGTTTCCGTACCGGGAACGTGCGCCATGCGGGCGGCATCCACGGCACCGGTGTCAGCGGAGACGAACACCCACACGGTGTCGCCGTCGAGCGCTAACGGAGGGGTGACAGACAACATGAGCACAGTCCTCTCCTGCGACAGGAATTCAGGAAATGCGTTGCGGTGAACGGAAAATGCGCCGACTTACGCGGCCCGGCCGTGCTTGAGCTGGCGGGCGTAGTCGACCAGTGAGTAGATGTCGGCATCCGAGAGGTAGGCCGACTTCATGCGCCGCGGGAAACCACCTTCGGCCAACAGCAGGCCGATGCCCCGGTGCTCAGGGGCGATGGTGGCGGCGTTGTAGCCCTGCTGGGCCCAACCGCGGCCGAGGATGATGTCCGACGAGCTGTCGGTCGTGCAGCGGAACGCCAACCGGTAGCCGAACAGATCCCGCAGCGACGTGGGGATGATGTCGGCCGACGGGCGCTGGGTCGCAGCGATCACGATGACACCGGCGGCCCGGCCGCGAGCGACCAGGTCACGCAGCAGGCGCACGAACGCCTCCTGGTCTTCCTTGGTGCCCATGGTCGCCGAGAACAGCGCCAGCTCGTCCACCACGAGAGTGATCACATCCACCGGGTCGTCCCGGGTGATCTGACGACGCCGCACCCGCTCCAACTCTTCGTAGCGCCGGTTCATCTCCGCCTGGAGCTGTTCCAACACGCTCAGAGCGTGAGCGATGTCCGGACCGACGAACACGTCCGCCTGCTCTCGCCACAAGCCCAGTTCCACCTGCTTGCCGTCGAAGAGCCACAGGCTCGAATCAGGGCACAGCGCGGCATGAGCGACGACGTTGTTCAACGCCACCGACTTGCCCGAACCGGGTTCACCACCCATCAACAGGTTCCGATAGACGAGCGGGATATCTGCCCGGTGTCCATCCTCGAACAGACCCAGATGCATCGGGTCATAAATCGACAGTCCGGCGACCGGGACTGTGTCCGCATGACGCCGTGTGCGCTTCAACATGACCCTGTCTCCTTTCAGTCGATGTAGTCCGACAGGTCTTCGCCATTGACCACCACAGGCTTGGTGGCCTGCTCAGCAGGCTTGGCCTTCGTGGCAGTGGCCTTCTTCGTGGCCGCAGCGGCGGCAGCAGGGGCCTCCGAGGCCGGCTGCCCGTCATCAGTACGCACAGGCAACGGCGTCACGGTGGCCGCGGTGATGGGCTCGGTGCCCTCAGCGGTGACGTTCTCGCCCTGCATACGGGCACCGAGACGCGCCAGCGGCGAAGCGATCGGACGCGGGTTGTTCAGCGGATCACGACGGACCAGCTCAATGGCCACCAGCGTCGACATCGACCGCACCCGCGTGATCCGGGCATCGCGGGCGAAACAGGCCGGAGCGATGTAACCCAGGACCTGTTCCAAGTCGTCGGCCGAAGACCCCGCGCGGGTCCACACCCAGACACGTTCACCGGTCTTGGTGGGACGAGCCCACAGCATGAACGGCAACGCACCGTCCAGGTTCATCGTGCGGATCTTCGCGTTCCGCAGACACGTCCGCAGCCGATGCCGATCCAGCACACACCAGAACCGCGCAACGACGAAACGCCGCGTATGCGGAATCGCGAACACCAGGCCGACCACGCCGAGCGTCGACAGCCACATCACCACCACGTTGGTGTTCTGACCCAACCAGACCAACGTCACGATCACGGCTGTGAGCAGCGTGAGTTCCGCACGCCACCGAATCACACAGCCCAAAAGCACAGCAGGCCACGACTGTTTCGGTACCTGCCACATCTCCATCACGTCGCCACGTGCGCCACGAGAACGCACACGAGCGCTAGACTTAGCCATGACTCCTCGCCCTCCAAGGCAGAGTTGAGAAGGAAACGAGAGGCACGGAGCCGGGACGGAACGGCCAAGAACCAACACCGGCCCCGTGCACTCTCAACGCAGCGCAACCGTCAACGACGGTTCGCATCCTTAGCCATCGAGATCAGCACTCGCCCAAGTTCGGCAAGCTGATCGAACGTGTGCATCACCACCGCAGGAACCCCATCAAGGGAAACCACTATCTGGGTGGAACCATCTGCGCACTCACGTTCCTGCACATCAATGAAAGTGCCCTTTGGTACTGGAGACACGACACTCCTCAGGTCATCGCGAATACCGTTGTGCCAGGTCAGGAACTCGCCGAAGCGCTCGACTTGGAAGCAGAAACCAACTTCACATCAATTGCTCGATAAGCAACGCCATTCCGCCCGTTCTGCGCCCAAGGAATCGCCTGCAACTCAACCGGGGCAACCGGCTGACCAACCGAGACCTTCGGAGGCTGGGGAGCCGCCACAGTCACGTTGATCACCTCAGCCCCGCCGTCGTCCATGGCAACCAGCTGCACAGACCACATCGGAGCGGCGGTGTTCCGATCCACACGCTGAACACCGTTCTGATCCTTCTTCGGCTCCGGCTCACGACCAACCGTGAACGACACATTCGAAACGTCAATCAACAGACGCATAACCACTGCCCTCCAAAGGCAATCTCTTCGTTTCAACGCCCGCTTTGCGGTGCGTACAGCTAGATCGCCGCCGACGGCAGGGACGAGATCACCACACGAAGGGACTTCTTGGGACGTCCCTCCCGTGCTAAAGTCGTCTCTAGCCGTACCGCAGGAGGGGACATGTCCAACGAGCGCTTGCGCGATGCCCTGCATTCGCGTGGTAAGACGCCCGTCGAGCTGGCCGACCACCTCGACGTCGATCCCAAGACGGTCGAACGCTGGATCACGAAGAACCGGACGCCCTACGCGAAGAACCGGCATGCCATCGCCGCGTTCCTCGAGGAACGCGAGACGTACCTGTGGCCACAGGCCACCGACGAAGCCAAGACCTCCGAGGTGAGCGGGTCAGAGATCGTCAAGGTCTACCCACACCGCAACTCGGTTCCGGACGATCTCTGGGACCGGCTACTCGATGCGTCGACGACCTACGTCGACATGCTCGTCTACGTCGGCATGTTCATGACCGAGAAGCCCGACCTGCTGAACATCCTGAAGGCGAAGGCCGAACACGGTGGGCGGATACGCCTTCTGTTCGGGGACCGTGACGCACCAGCTGTGATCCAGCGCAGCACCGACGAGGGCATCGGTCAGAACACCATCTCCGCCAAGATCGACCATGCGTTGTCGTACTTCCGCCCGCTGGCAGACGTACCGGGCATCGACATCCGAACCCACGACACCGTGCTCTACAACAGCATCTTCCGGTTCGACGACGAGATGATCGTCAACCCGCACGTCTACGGGAAGATGGCGGCACACGCACCGGCGATGCACCTCCGCCGTCTTTCAGCCGGGGATCTGTTCACCACCTACGCGGACAGCTTCACCGCGGTCTGGGATGGCGCGAAGCGCCACGAGTGGGAAAGCTGACGTCATGCCGAAGACGGACTTCTACGACGACCCGAACGCTCCCGCGCCGAACAGCATCGTTCCTGCCGTGACCGCAGTCGTGCGCAACGATGCCGACGAAGTCCTGCTGATCGAACGCACGGACAACGGCCTTTGGGCGCTTCCTGGCGGTGCGCAAGACCTCGGCGAGTCGGCGCCGGATGCCGTGCGTCGTGAGGTGTTCGAGGAAACGGGGATCACTGTCGAGGTCACCGGCATCAGCGGCATCTACTCGGACCCGAAGCACGTCATCGCCTACGACGACGGTGAGGTCCGGCAGGAGTTCTCGCTGTGCTTCCACGCCCGTCCTACAGGCGGAACGTTGCGACCCAGCTCCGAATCACGCCGAGTCCACTGGGTAGTCCCCGACAGCGTCGAGGGGCTCACGATGGACCGCGCGATGCGTCTTCGTGTCGAGCACGGCGTCAAGGAGCCTACGAAGGTCCACCTTGGATAGGTGAACTCAACGCCTCAGCGCGACGCCGAGTGCGCTCCACAGCAGCCAACAGCTCCGGAGCTGCACCGGTGATGAACGTCGTCACGAGGTGATCAGGACCGTAACGGGCCTTGATCTCGGCGATGCGATCTTCGGCAGCGACAGCCTCACCGTCGGGCGAGGTGGTGATGTCGCAGTACCAGAGCGCATCGCGGATGGAGCCCCGCTCGTCCTTGAAGCCCTCCAGCTCATCCTGAAGCCCTCGCAGCTCAGCCTCATACGTTGCGAACGAGTGGTGCGCCACGAGATGCACAAGCCGCTCAGGAGCGCCGATGCGCGCCAGGTACGTTGCACCGTCGATCGGATGGAAGCCGGTATCGACCAGGTCTGGCGCGTAACCGACGTCGTGCAGGATCGCAGCCGCTTCCAGCAGCTCAGCATCCGAACCCGCTACGGCACTCAGCGACCGTGCTTGCCGAGCGACACCCTGCACGTGTTGCCAGCGACGAGGCAAAGTGTCGGCCAACTTCGCCGCTGAAGTCTCGAACGCCCACGATGCCAAGGACATTCGCCCACAGTAACCAACGTAGCGGCGCAAGCTCAACCAAACGGGAGTACCGCTCAGCTATAGCGTCGAAGGATCAGGACCCGGGAGTGGGCCCACAATGAAGTCAATAAAGTCGAAGTTCGAATCTACCTTACATAGAGACCCGTGAATATCCCGATGCCAACGCTGACCGGACGTATCCGTGAAAGAAACCGACAAGCCTACGGGTCCAATATCTGCCACCTCACGAAGAACATCACCATACGGTCCATCCTTCTCAAACGAATTTAACTTTGTATTAGCTTCCGGATTAATATGCCACGAATACCGGACCCCGGGATGGTCATCAGCTATCACATTGATAGCTGCACTAGCATCGACCAGCTCCATCGGCTGACCATTGGGCGGGCAAACAGGACGACCAAACCCTTGATTGATGTCGGGTGCGGCAATGAAGCGGACCGTCATCCGATAGACCGGCAACTCACTTGCATTATGCACAAACGCAGCCAGCGACTCGCTGTCGCTCATCTCTAACCAAGCAGCAACTTTCTCCGCCTGACGCGACTCTTCGTGCCATTGCGCGATTTTAAGTTGCTCGCCCTGTGCGATGTACGCACGTCTAGCAAAAATACCCGCGAAGACCGCTGCGACTGCGGCCCCGATCGTGCCCAGTGCCGCACCAAAGGACGACCACGCAGCCAGCGCCTCAACCCACTCGGACGATGCCCCATCACCACCTGGCGGCTGCTTTAACAGGATCGACATGGGCTCCAACCTCGATATCCGGCACACTTCGGGCTCACGTCAGCCTAGGTGAGAACTTTCTGTACGGTTTCAAGCCGCCCTGCCGGGCGGTCGCGCGGGCCGGACAGGCGCGCGGCCCATCCCGCCGCTTGCGCTCTGGTCTGGCCGCGCCAACGCCGCCGGCCACGCGCGGAACACGGCAGGACGGCACCACCATGCACAAAGCACCCACCGCACGCCACTTCCGGTGAAGCCTCCATCCCCGCGATGGCCGGATCGTCAAAGCCGGGCAGAGCACTGTCAACCCCGCTTCGCGCCGATCCCGGTCAGTACTCACCTTGCGCACATGGCGGCGCGTCACGCAGGTGGTCACCGGTCCGGGATCGGTTCCAGGGTCGACAGCGCCCAACCCGGCTGTGGGCGGCTGAGGATCGCGGGGATGGAGGCGCGTGGTCGGCGGCGCGGGCCCAGTCAGCACCCGCGCAGGAGCAAGATCAACCACACTTTACCCACATAAAACGTCGCGAAACGACCACGAACAACTATCCACCATGGACGTTTGCGTTCGTTATTACCCCAGCGCATCAACGGCATCGAGGGTTGACCATGAACACCCGGAGACGCAGACACAGAATCCTCGGGTTCTGGGTTCGAGTCCCAGGCGGCCCACCAAAAAACCCAGGTCAGCAGGGTTCCGAAGAGGTCGGACTTTTCGGACATGTCGGCTTTCGAGCCGCCGTAGCCACCGTCCGGCGATTCGTGGAGGCGGCAGCAACCCGTGATGTTCAAGTCTTCGAACTGTTGCCCGATGCCGCCGGTGCACGTGAGGAGTCGCCTCGCGCGCACCGGCGCGGGCGCGATCGCCGGTCCGGAGTGGCGGACGTCGTCCTGGTCGACGTTCAGGCCTTCGTGGCCACGGCGGTGAGGTACTCCCAGTCGCACACGACGGTGCCGTCGCTCGCCCGGTTCGACTCGGCGGCCAAGGCGACGAGGTCGTTCCTGAAGGCAGCCTTGCCGTCGTCGTCCAGCCGCTGGGCGGCCATCCGGGTCGGCCCGTAATGGATCAGGAAGTGGTCGGCGAAGTGCTGTGGTGACAGAAACCGCACCGTGAGCGTGTCGGTGGTAAGCGACACCTGTTCGACACGATCACCGAGCAGCTCCCGCAGCACCTCCGCGGTGCCCCACCGCGTCGGCGGCAGCGCGCCCGGCGGCGGGGACGCATGCCTGCCCACGCTGGCCAGCATTCGGCCGACGAAGCCCGTCGGCGTCCAACTCACCAGTCCGATCCGTCCTCCGGGGCGGCACACTCGAACCAGCTCGTCGGCGGCGCGCTGGTGATCGGCGGCGAACATCACCCCGATCGCTGACAGCACCGTGTCGAACGAACCGTCTGCACACGGCAGGTCCTCGGCATCGGCCACCCGGAAGTCCACGGCGAGACTTTCAGCCGCGGCCCGGGCGGACGCCGTCGAGACGAGTGCGGGCACGTAGTCGATGCCGGTGGCCTCACAGAATCGGCGTGCGGCTGCCAGCGCCACGTGTCCGGTACCCGTGGCGACGTCGAGTACTCGCGAGCCGGATCGCAGGTCGACCGCATCACACAGCACGTCCCCGAACGGCTGGGTGAGCCACGCGATCCTTCCGTAGTCCCCGCTGCTCCACGTGGCTTGTTGCTTCTGCTTGATCTGCTCGAAAGTCAGCGTCTGTGTCATTTCCGAGATCCCTTCCGGGTGAAGACCGTCGTTTACTTGGTCCCCAGCAGCGAGATGCTCTCGACGCGGCGAGCTATGCACATCCGGCCGGACTCGAAGCCGCCTCCGCTCCCGGCGACGTCTTCGGCCTCGACCACGACATCGAACCCCCGTGCTGATCGCGGCGATCGCACCGACAAAGACCGCTGGTCCGTGCGGCACGCCGGACGCTGCTGAAGTATGGATCCACTCCTCGCCGAGTGCCGTTCAAGGTCGGCACACGTAGTAAGCGTTCTGTTCGTCGTGCGGCAAGGTGCGTACCTCGACGGTGCCGAAGCCGGCGTCGCGGAGGTATTGCTGCGCAAGCGGACGGCCCCACATGGTGCCGAGCCCTGCACCGGCCGCCGCCAGGGAGACGGTCATGCAGTGGGTCAGCGACAAGGCGTACAGCAACGGCCCCAGCGGATGATCGAGGTCGCCCTGGTGGGAGCCGGACGAATCGATGTCCTGCGCGAGGTAGACGCCGTCGTCGCGGAGCACGTGCCGGATGCCGCGCAGCACGGCATCCGGCGCCGCCTGGTCGTGTACCGCGTCGAATGTCGTCACCAGGTCGAAAGCACCGGCCGGCATGTTCTCGGCCAGGTTCGCGGCGTCTCGGACGGCGAAGGTGACGTTGCGGAGGCCCCGGGCTTCGGCTTCCGTGCGGGCGTAGTCGACGGCCTCGGCAGAGATGTCGATGCCGGTGAAAGTGCTGTGCGGATGGTTGCTCGCGAGCTGGTTGAGCGCCCGGCCCCGGCCGCATCCGACGTCCAGTACGTCGATACCGGCGGACAGCCGGTCGGACAGACCGGGCACCAGCGGGATGATGTCGGATTCGAGTGCGGCCAGAACCGTCTGCGCGGAGTCCTCCGCCATCACCTCGTGGAACCGTGGGAAGTGTTCGTAGCCGAGACCACCACCTTCCTCGAAGCAACGCACGATCTTGTCCTCGACGCTGCCCATCAGCGAGACGTACTGGGCGAACACGGCCAGGTTCGCCGATCCCCGCCGGGTCAGCAGCGCCGAGACCTCGGGCCGCATCCGGTACGCACCGGAGTCCGGATCGAGCTCGACGATGCGACCGGTGGTGACCGCACCCAGCCATTCCCGCACGTAGCGCTCGTTCAGCCCGGTTGTCGTGGCCAGTTCCGCTGAGCTTTGCGGGCTGTGCTCCGACAGGGCGTCGAACAGTCCGGTTCGGTGCCCGATCGAGAGCATCACCGCCAATGCCCCGTTGTTGAGCATCGTGACCAGGCGTTCTTCGACCTCGGCCGGCTCCTGCTGCTGGGCTGCGGTGGTCGTCATGAGTGCCTCCGATCGGTGTTCTTATACCGACTAGTTGGCAAAATTAAGCCTGCGCTCCCGACCCGACAGTGTCAATGCAGGTCAGATGATCCTTATTCGGGATCGGTGCAGCTAAGATGGGAACGTAAAGGCGACGTAATCAGGCTTCGTCGCCGAAAGTTGAACCACCTGGTCGGGAAAGAACCAGCCGGGAAGGGAAGGTGCCGCGGGCGTGCCACGAGACGGCAGTGCCACTCGCACAACGATCATGAACGCCGCCGAAGCGCTGATCTTCGAGCGCGGCTTCGCCGGCGCGCCCATCGACGCCATCATCGGCCGGGCAGAGATCACCAAAGGCACGTTCTTTCACCACTTCGCCAGCAAACAGGACCTCGCGCGGTCCCTGATCGACCGTTGGGCACTGGCCGACGCTCAGCAGCTGGAGAACAAGATGACGCGGGCAGAACGGCTGGCTCGCGACCCGCTGCAGCAGCTGTTGCTGTTCGTCGGGTTCTTCGTCGAGCAGGCCGAAGAACTCGTCGAGCCCGAGCCCGGGTGCCTGTTCGGGGCCTACTGCTACCAGGCAGGCCTGTTCGACGAACGCACCATGCAGGTGGTGGAGGACGCCATGCGGCTTTGGCGTGACCGCCTGCGCGCCAAGCTCGACGAGGTGTACGCGGCTCGTCCACCGAGACTGGAGACCGATTTGGACAGTCTGGCCGACGGCATCACCGTGCTGTTCGAGGGCTCGTTCATCGTCTCCCGCATGCTGAACGAGCCCGACCTGGTCGCAGGCCAGTTACGCCACTACCGCAACTACCTCGAGCTGCTGTTCGACACCGAGTGAACGCGAGTCGCCGTTCGACCGCGAACTCGGCGACTCGCGTTCCGAGACCCGGCGCACACCAGGACGCGGCAGCCCGCGAAGGGCACCGCGGTCGCTCACGCGGCCAGCAGGATCGGGACGAACATCGTCGCGGTGTAGTAGCACATGAACTGCACACCTGCGTTCATGCCGAACGCCCTGGAGCACAGGCCGCCGAGCAACCCCACCGTCAACGACGTCAGTAGCCCGAGGAAGCCTCCCTCGTACCAGGAAACGACGACGATCAACCCGGCGAACGCGGCGATGAGCGCTTCGTGGCTGACGCGCGTGATCACCCATGCGCTGGCCACTCGCGCATACTTCATCGCGACGGGATAGACGACCACGGCTGCGACGAGCACCCCCAGCAACCCGAACAGCAGGAACTGCCACGAGGTCAGCATCGAGTGCAGATTCTGGCCCGATTCCACCGAGTAGACCGGCGGGGCGTTGAACAACGCGGCTGCGGGGCCGGCGGCGACGGGACTCAACGGCAGACCGAACGCAACCAACGGAATGATGGTCTCAGCCAGATAGGTCGACTCCGTCGTGCCGTTCTTCACCGCCATCAGCGAGCTCAGCCGTTGGTAGGGGTGTTTCAGCCGGGCACCCACCGCTTCGCCCACGATGACCGTCGTCGCCACCGGACTGAACACGAATGTGGACGAGGTGACGACGGCCGAGCCCGCGGTGTAGCCGATCTGCTGCCGGGTGAGCACGCGTAGCGGGTTGGGGAAGGGTCTCCTGCCGTCCGACAGGTCCGGCGCGAGGTAGAACTCCCGGACACCGCTGCGCTCCATACCCGCACGCCCGGCTCGGGAGGTCGCCCTCACCAGATCCGCCAACAACGGGCCGATCGCGATACCGAGGAAGAACGAGATGCTCAGCGAGTTCCCGAGGTGTTGCTCGGTGAATCCGTGCAACGCGGCGACGGCGAGGGTGAACGGAACGATGCCGACGACGCTGGCCCAGCGGCCCGGCGAGAAATAGCCCACGAAGATCGCGGCGACCGCGAACAGCCACGGTGCGACCGCTTCCACGGTTTCGGACAGGGGTGCCAACGCGGTTGCGATTCCCACCGCGACCGGTACGGCGATGACAGCCGACAACAGTGCACCTGCGAGCGCTTTGCGCAACGCGACGTGCGGCGCGCCGAGTCGCCGCATTCCGTCCGCGTCCTCCATGAGCGGAACCGCCATGGTGTCGCCCGGTATCCCGAGCAGAGTGGTCGGGATCGCGTGTGTCATGTGCTTGGACACCGCGGCGGCGATGAAGAAGGTGAACACCCCGACGGGCGGAACTCCGGCAAGTACGACGATCAACGTCAGCGGCCCGAGCGTCGCGGTTTCGTCGGTACCCGAGACGAGTCCGATGGCACCGAACACCACAGCGCCCGTAAGGCCCATCCCGAGAGCCCAGAGCAGATCGACGATCATTGTTGAACTCCCTTTCTCGCCGTGTCACCGGCAGGCGAGGTTTCGGGTTCGTACAGTCCGATCTCCCGCATTTCTTCGATGTATTCGTCGGGCAGGCCGGAAACGGCTTCGGGCGTGGAGAACTCGGGAGGAAGGCCGGAGCGGGTGCCATCCGACCGGCTCTCGGCGAACACTCGTTTCGGTGTGAACAGTTTCGCGCAGAGCGCGCCCGTCGCTACGCATGCTGCAAGCCCGACCAGGAGTGCGTACCCGTCGACGACCTGCTCGTTTCCCGTTCCGGACAAAACCTGCTGTGCCAGCACGAATGCGGCCAGTGCGACCGGCACGGCCACCAGTAGGGACCGGCCCAGCTCCTTCGGCGCCACCGCATCGCCCCACAACACGAGATAGGGCCGAGAATCCTCGTCGTCAGGGAACTGCTCGTTCGCCGGGTCGGGAACGGGTTCCCCGGAAGCCGTACGTTCGTTGCCACTCATTGCTCACTCCCGCGTACCTGGTGGGCGGTTCCGGTGTTGCGGCTCGTCGCATGCGGGACGCGACGCCGACCTCGGACGGAAATCGGCATCAACGACGCGGGCGTTCCCGCCGGGCACCATCCGCCGCGACGTGGCGCCCCGCGGCCGGTTCGTCACGGCCGGCCGGCTCTGAGTTCGGCAAGCACCCGCTCGGCGTGGTCGGCACGAACGACCCGGTCGGCGACGAGGCGTGACACGACCTGCGGCAGCTCGGTGGCGCTGGCTCCAGCGGACACCGCCACGTTGCGCGCGTGCAACGACATGTGGCCGCGTTGGATGCCCTCCGTCGCCAGCGCGCGCAACGCCGCGACGTTCTGCGCCAGTCCGACGGCTGTGATCACCTCGGACAGCTGTTGAGCCGTGGCGACTCCGAGAAGCCGGACGGCCGACCGCGCGGCGGGATGCACCTTGGTTGCACCGCCGACCAATCCGACCGGCATCGGCAGTTCGAGCGTTCCTGTCAGATTGCCGTCGGCGTCGGTTTCGAAGTGCGAGAGAGCGGTGTAGCGGCCGTCGGAACCGACGGCGTGTGAGTGCGCACCGGATTCGACGGCACGTGTGTCGTTGCCGGTCGCGAGCACCACGGCCGTGATGCCGTTGAGGATTCCTTTGTTGTGCGTCGCCGCGCGGTACGGGTCGGCTTCGGCCAGCGCGCCGGCGTGCACGATGTCCCGTACGACGTCCGCGCCGCCGAGGGTCGCGGCGTCGAACACGGCGTTCGCGCGCGCCAGCCGCGTATCGGCCTTGTTGGTCAGGATCCGCAGCAGCGCCCGGCCGCGAGCGATCTCCTCGACTCGGGTCGCGACGGCCTCGGCCATCGAGTTGACGGCGTTCGCCCCCATCGCGTCGCGGACGTCGACCATCAGGTGCAGCACGACGTACCTGCCGGGTCTGGCCTCGACCACCCGCACCGACAGTTCCCTGGCACCGCCGCCGAGTTCGACCAGTTGCGGATCCTGTTCGTCGGCCATCCGCAACAGCTCGGCACGCGCGTCGAGGAGACGCAGCCGGGCGCCCTCCGGATCCTCGACGTCCACGACCTGGATCTGCGCTTGCATGATGGGGCGGGAACTCGACGTGTGGAAGCCACCGGCGGCCCTGGCGATCCTCGCTGCGTTGCTGGCGGCCGCGACCACGGACGGTTCCTCGGTCGCCATGGGGACCAGGACGTCGTCACCGTTGATCGTGAAGTTGGTGGCGACACCGAGGGGCACACCGAGCACGCCCACGACGTTCTCGATCATGTGGTCTGCCTGCTCGACGGTGAGTCCTTCGGAAGGATCCAGCGCGCGGAATTCGTCCGGAGCACGGCCGGTGTGCTCGGCGAGCTGCGCTCGCCGAGCGGCCGGCGGCACGTCCCGGAACCCGGACAACCTGCTGTACACGGACACGCGGACCTCCCACGCCGTACTGCGTCACCGGACACCGGCGACGACGACAGTTCACACCCGGCCGGCAGGCGTGACGACGAGGGTCGGCCGCGCTGCCGTTCCGGTTGACCAGGAACGTTAAGGCGTCACCGACCGCATCCATACGGCTGAAGAACCCACATTCAGACTGGTTGACACGTGTAGTTCACCCACTATGCCGGCCTCGCACGCCGTCACTCGAGAACGCGAGATCCCGCGCAGAGTGACCGCACGGCCTGGCGGTGCCGGCGCCGACACGATCACCGGGCGTCGGCAGGTCCGTCCGTGGCGTGCCGGCGGATCAACGTGCGCATCCGCGTCGCCAGCGAGATCCGGAACAACGGCTCGGGTTCCCGCCAACCCTCTCCCAGCAGTCCCGTGATCCGTTCGAGTCGCTGGGTGACGGTGTTGATGTGCACATGCAGTGCCCGCGCCGTGCGGGTCGGGCTGGCGTGGGACTCGGCGAACGCCGACAGGGTCGCGAACAGGTCTGTACCGCGCTCCTCGTCCCACCGCAGAACCGGCCCGATAACCGAGTCGATGAACCGGGACAGGTCACGCTGACGCGAGCCGAACACCGCCAGATACGGCTCGTAGGCCTGCGCGTCCACGGCACCTTCCGACGCCTGCCAGCTCTGTAACAGCTGCGCACAGCGGCGCGCCGCCTCGAAGGATTCCCCCAGCGCCGCAGCCGACGGTGCCGGCGGACCCGCGACCGCCAGCACCGGGGCTTCCGTTGCCCGGCGGGCGGTGGCCCACACCTCGCGGGCGACGTCGTTCGGTTCCGGTCGCGGCGAGAGCACGGTGAGGACCCCGTCGCGCTCGCCCACCAGCGCCCCCGAACCGGCCCGCCGCAGGGCCACCGAAACCGTTCGACGGGCCTCGGCCGGCACGCCTACGACGACGACGGACCGCAGCTCGTCGAGCCGCACGTCCCGAGCTCGCGCGCGGCGGACCAGGTCGGGCCGTTGCAGCGCATCGCCCCGCAAAATGTCGGAGACGAGTTCTCCCCTGACCCGGTCCTCGGCTTCGGCCACCGCGTCCTGCTGCACGGCGACCAGGGCCGCGATCTGGGCCGTACGCTCGATGGTGCGTTGCTCCACGGCCCCGAGCTCCAGCTCACCGTGTCCGATGAGGACGGCTCCCAGAAAGACGTCACCGGCGACCACGGCGACCACCACCTCGGGTTCCGGGGCACCGCTGTCGACGAACACGCACCGCCCCGACGGCCGGCTCTCGGCGATCGCCCCCCGCACCCGGCCGGACAGTCCGTCCGCCGCGGCGAGGCCGCGGGCCCCGGCGAGCGCATCCGCGATCGGCTCCCAATCCCGGTCGAGGATCGTCACGGGCCGGTTCAGGGCTCCGCTCAGTGTGTCCGCCACGCCCTCGGCGCTCCCGCCTTTCAGCACCACCGCCGTCAGGTCCTCGTGCACCGCGCTCGCCCGCTCCATCGCCGTCACGTTGTCGGCCAGCACGGCTCGGGCACGGTCGGCCTCGTCGGCCGCGAACCGCGCCTGCTCAAGCAACGACGTCGTCTGCAGCACCACGGCGGCATGATTCGCGAACGCGCTCAGCAGCGCCACTTCGTCCGGGGTGAACGTGTGGCCGCTGCGGTTCGCGGCGAACAGGACGCCGAGCACGCGGTCGCCCGCGATCAGCGGCACCCCCAGCAGCGAGACCAGGCCCTCGGCCGCCACGGCCGCGTCGATCCCGGGTTCGTGCGGGATGTCGTCGTTCTGCTGATACGTGGAAGTCCACTGTGGAACACGAGTGTGCACGACCTTGCTGGCCAGCCCCATGCCCGGCGGGACCCGCAACTGTCGGAAGGACGAGTCGATCGTCCCCGACGTCGACCGGACCCGAAGTTCGTCCCTGCCTTCGTGGAATTCGGACAGGTAGGTCACGTCGGTACCCAGGAGGTCATGGGCCCGCTCGACCAGGCGGTCCAGCAAGGTGTCGGTATCGCGCAGCTCGGCGAGTTCGTGAGCACTCGAGAACAGGGCCGACAGCTCTTGCCCTCGGCGCCGCCACCGCGCCAGCGAGTCACGCACGTTGCGGATGCGTCCTTCCAGCGCAGCAGCATCGTCGGCAGACAAGGCCGTACCGACGGTCGTGGCGGGTTCCGGCGTGTCGGATTCCGCCACGACCGCATCCAGCAGTTCCAGGACTTCGGACACGGAGAGCATCGAGTCCTGCCGATCATTCCGCACGGCCATGGGCCGAGCATCCCCCAGGCTGCCCGCCGCGTCGAGACAGCCGCCCGCAGCTGCTTCTCGAAGTGCCCGCCGGTCGGCGTGATCGCCCCGGCCGGGCAACCGGCACGTAACCCGACACCCACTCCGTACGCCGGGACGCGTAGTCGGCGAGCGCGCTGCGACGGACGCGCCATCCGGTCACGCCGCCATAGCGTTCCCGGGGTCAGTTCCCGTCCGATACGGAGTCACGTCATGTCGATGCACCGACTCGGATTTCCCGTCTCCGCGGCGTACGTCTGGTTGGCCATGGTCGCCTTCGGCGGCATCGCGGTCGAGACGATCGTCATCTATCCCAACGTCTTCCACGACGTCCCGCGTTCGTTGACCGAGGCCTGCGCGTTCTTCGACGTCACCGGCCCCGCCGACTTCTTCCCGCCGATGGGCGCGGTCACACTGATCACCGCCGTGGTCACGTTGCTGCTCGTCCGGAAGATCCGGGCCGCACGGTGGTGGATCGCGGCAAGCCTCGCGTCACTCGCGCTCGGCGAATTCCTGTTCTCGGTGCTGTACTTCTGGCCCCGCAACGAGATCATGTTCGACGAGGGGGCGGCGGTGCACACCGCGGAACTGCTGCGGCTCACCGCCGCCGAGTTCGAGGTCGGCCACTGGTTCCGGCTCGGCATGAGCGCGGTGACCGCAACACTCGCCTTCGTCGGGTTGCAGCGGCTGCACCGCGACCGGATCGTCTCGGACCTGCGCGCGTGACGGCAGACGCCCACGGTCACGTCCACGGCAGCCGAGATCCGCGTGACACGAGGCCCGGCCGCGACACAACCGACTGCGACACAACCGATTGCGACAAAACCGGCTGCGACAAAACCGGCGTCGGCACAGGCCTGCCTGCGGCAAGCCCGCTAGGGTCACGCCATGTCTCTCGACGACCGGACGCTGCGCTACTACGGCGCCGTCTGCGAGACCGGGTCGATCCGGTCGGCCGCCGAGCAGCTCGGCCTCGCCCCTTCCGCGGTGAGCCGCACGATCGCGGCGCTCGAACGGCGCCTGCAGACGACTCTGCTCGAACGCAGCGCCCGCGGCGTGCGCCCCACCGAGGCCGGCGAACTACTGCTGCGCTTCGCCAAGGACCGCGCCCACCTCGAAGAGCTGCTTACCGAGAACCTCGACGAGCACCGTGGTCTGCGTCGTGGCCGGGTACGCGTGGCCGCGGGCGAAGGGTTCATCGACGACCTGGTGGAGCACGGCCTCAACAGTTTCCTCGCGGACTATCCAGGGGTGTCGGTGGAGCTGAGCACCGGCGGCACCGACGAGATCCGTGACCTGCTGCTCGCCGACGAGGTCGACCTCGCACTGGCACTGCACACGACACCGCACCGCGAGCTCACCGTCGTCCGGCAGGCCCCGCAGCCACTGCACGTCATCTGCGCGCCGGACCACCCGCTCGCCGGACTCGACGAGGTCGCGCCGCAACGGCTCGCCGACGAACCGGCCACCGTGCTGCCGGCGCGATTCGGGCTGCGCGCGCTGACCGATCAGATCCAGCGGACCCACGGCGTTCTGCTCGACATCCGGCTCGTCAGCAATTCCATCCACGCGATGACCGGCTTCGTACTCGCGGGGCTCGGCATCACACTGCTGCCGCGGTTCGCCGTCGGCAGGCACCTGGCGGGCCGGCGGCTGCGGGCGATTCCGCTCGCGGTCGCCGAGCGGGACCGCGTCCGCGCCCAGTTGCTGACGAGGGCCGGGCGCACTCCGTCGTTCGCCGCGGCGCGGCTCCTCGAACACTGCTCGGAGCAGCTCGACTCGCTGAACACCCGGTGAGTGTTGCCCCAACGGCAACACCCCGGTCCGAAAATTGTCTTCTTGTGCACCACATGCCGTGGACGTAGCGTCGCCTGCCACCGAGAGTTCCCTCGTCGAACCCCTCACCCGCAGGAGCCGCCATGCGTGCACCGGGCAGCGTGTTGGACATGTGGCGACTGCACGTCGCCGTGCTCGTCATCGCCGTCGTCGCGCAGCTGATCGACGTGCAGGAGATTCCGATCGGCCCCGCCGCGATTCTGCTGCTTCCACTGCTCTACGCGTTCCTTCTCAGTGTGCTGATCAATCCGCACGTCGTCGGAGCCGCGTCGAAATTCATCCGGAAACGGGAAGTCAAAGCGGCCTCGCCGATGATCGTCATCGCGATCATGCCGTTCATCGCGAAGTTCGGCACCACCATCGGACCGTCCTTCGAGGAACTGATCGAGGCGGGGCCCGCACTCCTGCTTCAGGAGGTCGGGAACCTCGCCACGGTCGCGTTCGCCTTCCCGCTCGCGATCTGGGTGTTCAAACTCCGCCGGGAGGCGATCGGCGCGACCTTCTCCGTGGCCCGCGAGCCGAACCTGGCCATCATCGTCGACCGCTACGGCCTCAAGAGCCCGGAGGGCACCGGGGTCATGGTCGTCTACGTCGTCGGCACCCTGTTCGGCACGCTGATCTTCTCCGTCATGGCCTCGCTGTCGGCGTCACTGGGAATCTTCACGCCCGAAGCGCTGGCGATGGCCTGCGGGGTCGGGAGCGGATCGATGCTCGCGGCGTGCAGCGGCTCGCTTTCCGGGATGTGGCCGGGAATGGAGGACACCGTCGTCGCGCTGGCAGGGGCCAGCAACCTGCTCACCTACGCCACCGGCCTGTACGTCAGCTTGTTCGTCGCACTCCCCGCCGTCGAATGGCTGTACAAGAAGGCCCGCCCCGATGAGAAGCCCGTGGCACGGAAGGAGAACTGACCGTGAGCGCAGAGGAAACCACGAGCGGGAGCACCCGCATCCCGCGCGAGAAGATCGCCGTGGGCCCGACGTTGCGCGACCTGGCTCTCGTCAGCGTGCTCGGCTTGGCGTTGCAGCTGCTGGCAACGGACATCTCCGCGCTGGCCGCCGCCGGCGGCATGGCCGGGCTGTACGTGATCTGCGCGGCGGGCATCGTGCTGACCCGCTTCGCCCCGTTCTATCTGCCGAGCATCGCGTGGATCTCCCTGCTCGGCATCGTCGCCACGCTTCCCTTCACCCCCTGGGGAAGTGCCGTCACCTCGCTCGTCGCCGACATCGACTTCCTCGCGTTGAGCGTGCCCGCACTGGCCTACGCCGGGTTGGCGCTCACCGAACGCGAGATCGACGTCGTGAAGAAGTCCGGCTGGAAACTGCTGCTGATCGCGGTGTTCGTACTCGCGTCCACCTACATCGGTTCGGCCGTCGTCGCCGACATCGTCCTTCGCATCACCGGCTGACCGGATAAGGAGAGAACCAGATGCACGACTCCGTGGCCGTGATCGGCCTCGGCAACATGGGTGCCGGCATCGCGCGGACCCTCGCTCAAGCGGGCCGCTCCGTCCTCGGGGTGGATCCGGCGCCCGAGGCGGCCGCACGCGTCGACGACCTCCTCCCGGTCGTGGACCTCGACACGGCCGTGGCGGGTGCGGGCGTACTCGTGTTGTCGCTGCCGGGATCCGAGCAGGTCGAACAGCTCGTGGACCGCGTGCTCGACGCCGACGTGGCACACCGGCTCGTCATCGACACCTCCACGAGCAGCCCGGTCTCGACCCGCGTGCTCGCGCAACGGCTCGCCCACCACGGCCACGGTCTGCTGGACGCCCCCGTCAGCGGCGGTCCCGCCGGGGCCTGGAACGGCGCGCTGACCGTGTTCCTCGGGGGACACGACGACGCGATCGCGGAGGCACAACCCGTGTTCGACGCGATCGCCCAGCGCGTGGTGCGGGTCGGCGGACCCGGTGCGGGCAACGTCGCCAAACTCGTCAACAACCTGCTCTGCGCCACCCATCTGCAGATCGCGGGCGAAGCCATCCGGCTGGCCGAGGCCGCCGACATCGATCCGGCACAGGTGGTCCAGGCCGTCAACGCGGCATCCGGACGCAGTGCCGTCACCGAGGTCAACCTGCCCCGCTGGGTCCTCCCGGAGACGTTCGACTCGGGGTTTCCGCTCGGGCTGATGGCACGGGACGTCGCGTTGGCGACCGAGACCGCGCATTCCCTCGGCGCACCGTCACCGCTCGCCGACGTCGTGTCCGCGGCGTGGCAGGACACCCGCGACCGTCTCGGCTCGGCAGAGGACTTCAACCGCATGGCACGGCCGGAGAGGAAACCCCAGAACCGATGAGCGCGACACCGACGACCGGCACACCGGACCTCACCCCGCCCGCCGACCTCGATCCGGGCGAGCGGGCACGCGCACTCCTCGACCGACACCTGCCGGGCGGCATCGGCGTGCACACCGCGGGCGTCACCCACGCGGGCTCGGGAGAGCCGGTCGAACTGCGCGACCCCGCGACCGGTGCGCTCGTGACGACCTGGGCGGACCCCGGCGCCGAAGGGGCCACCGTCGCGGTGGACTCGGCGCAGCGGGGCGCCGCGACGTGGGGTGAGACGAATCCGTTCGAGCGCGCGCGCATCCTGCGCGACGTGGCCACGGCCGTGTCGGACCACGCCGAGGAACTGGCCGTGCTGGAGAGCGCCACCACCGGCAAGCCGCTACGGGACACCCGGGGCGAGGCGGCGAAGGCAGCCGAGATGTTCGCCTACTTCGCGGGCTGGGCCGACAAGATCACCGGCGACACCGTCCCGGTGCCCGGGGACTGGATGACCTACACCCGCAAGGTGCCGTGGGGCGTCGTCGTCGCCGTGACGCCGTGGAACGCGCCGCTGTTCACGGCGGCCTGGAACGCGGCACCGGCACTGGCCGCGGGGAACGCGGTCATCGTGAAACCCAGCGAGTTCACGCCCGTGACGTCGCTGCGGCTCGCCGCGCTGGCCGAGGACGCCGGCCTGCCGCCCGGTGTCCTCTCGGTCGCGCCCGGTCTCGGCGGCACGCTCGGAGCCGCGCTCACCGGCGATCCGCGGGTCGGCAAGATCGCGTTCATCGGTTCGGTTCCCACCGGGCGCGCCGTCGCCGGCGCGGCGGCCGCGGTGGGCACGCCGACGTTGCTGGAGCTCGGCGGCAAGAGCGCCAACATCGTCTTCGACGACGGCGACCTGGACCGCGCCGCACACGGCGCGATCGCGGGGATCTTCGCCGCAGCGGGTCAGTCGTGCGTGGCCGGTTCACGGCTGCTCGTCCACAGGGACGTCCACGACGAGCTGATCGCACGCATCCGGGAGGGAGTCGGGCGGCTGCGGCTCGGCGACCCGCTCGATCCGCGGACCGAGATCGGCCCGATCGTCACGCGGGACCAGTACGACACCGTGTGCTCGCTCATCGGCACCGGAACGTCCGAGGGTGCCGACCGGATCACCGGCCACGAACTGGACTCGCACCTGCGCGAGGGCCCGTGGCGGGGCGGCAACTGGGTGATGCCGACGATTCTCGACGGCGTCGGCCGCGATCACACGCTCGAACGGACGGAGGTGTTCGGGCCGGTGCTGTCGGTCGGCACCTTCACCGACGAGGACGAGGCCGTCGCCAGGGCCAACGGCACGGGCTTCGGCCTGGCTGGCGCGGTGTGGACGGCGGACGTCTCGCGCGCGCACCGTGTCGCGCACGCCGTCGACGCGGGCACGTTCTGGATCAACTCCTACAAGACCATTCACGTCGCCGTGCCCTTCGGCGGCGTCGGGGACTCCGGTTGGGGACGTTCCTCGGGACCCGGCGTGCTGGACGAATACACCCAGACCAAGGCCGTGTGGGTGCCGACCGTGCCCGCGCCGCCGCCGTTCCCCTCGCTCAGCTGACCGCCCGGCCACCACCCCTCATCGACACGCTGCCGCCTGGCTGTGCCCGCCCGTCCCGCCTGCGGGCGGGGCGGGTCACTGCGGGCCGCGGGCGTGCCGGAGTACGTCGACGACCGGGTCGATCCAGGTGTCCGCGTTGCGCCACAGGAGGTAGGTCGTGAGCGTCGCGCCGAGGTCGTCGACGGGCAGGATCGTCGACTCGGGGTCCAGCGCGAGCACCGTCGCGGACTCCAGCGGCGCGAGGCTGAACCCCTTCGTGCTCCGCAGCAGCACCTGCAGGCCGGACGTGTCGGTGAACTGCGCGTCCTTGTCGACCACCACACCGTGGGCGGCCAGCCGGTCGGCGCGCTGCGAGCCCAGATCCCAGTGCCGCGGACCCTGGATGTAGGTGAAGCCGCGCAGGTCGGCGAGGGTGAGCGACGTGCGGCCAGGAAAGCGGTCGGCGTCGACGACGGCGCCGAGCGGTTCGCGATACAGCACCAGCGCCGCCAGCCGCTCGGCGCTGGTGCCGACGTGGGACACGGCGACGTCGAGCGAGTTGCTCAGCAGAGCGGACTGCATGTCCAGCGACGGCAACTGCCGGATCGTGACCCGGTAGCGCTCCTCCAGCGAGCGGATCGACCCGCTCAGGTTGCGCCGATGCGTCGGATTGAGTACATCTGGCACGGCCAGTCGCAGGTCGCACCGCCGGTCGCGCGCGCCGACGAGCCCGGGGATCGCGTCGAAGTTCGCCACCACGGATTCGGCCAGCGGCAACAGGGCGTGGCCCGCCGAGGACAGCCGAGTGTGGTGGGTCGAGCGGTCGAACAGGGTCTCGCCGAGTTCCCGTTCCAGGTCGCGGATCCGGCGGCTCAGCGGCGGCACCGACATGTTCAGTGACCGCGCCGCGCGGGTGAAGTTGAGTTCACGCGCAACGGCGAGGAAGTAGCGCAGGTGGTGCATCTCCACACATGCAGCCTAGGCGGTTTTGCCGTTGTGGACATACCAGCGTGAGGCAGTCGGTCATTCCCTCGTCACTCTCGGCTTTCTAACGTCGACGGTGAGCTGATCACCCGAGGGAAGGAACGCGATGACCTCGCCCCACCGTTCGGGTCCCGACACCGCAATCGCCACCGGCGCCGAGACCGAAACCCCAGCCGATGCTTCCCCGGCCGACGCCGCCGATACGGCGGCTCCCGCCGATGCGGCAGCCGCCGCCAGCGGCGGACCGCTCGACGGCGTGACGGTCGTCGACCTCTCGTCCGCCGTCATGGGCCCCTACGCCACGCAGCTCCTCGGCGAGTTCGGAGCCGACGTCATCCGGGTCGAACCACTGCGCGACGTCGCGAGGCACTCGCCGGCCAACATCGGCCGCAGCCCGGGTATGGCCCCGCTGCATCTGCAGGTGAACCGCAACAAGCGCAGCATCGCCATCGACCTGAAGGACCCGGCGGGCCGTGAGGACCTCCTCGCCCTGCTCGCCGACGCCCACGTGCTGGTCACCAACATGCGCGCGGGAGCGCTCGAACGGCTCGGCCTCGGCTACGCCGAGATCGCCGCACGGCTGCCGCATCTGATCTACGCCCACGCCCAGGGGTTCGCCGCCGACTCGTCCCGCGGCGACCGGCCCGCCTACGACGAGGTGATCCAGGCGTCGTCGGGCCTGGTCGGCCTGCAGAACCGGGCGGCGGGGAGCATGCAGTTCGTGCCCACGCTGATCGCGGACAAGACCGCGGCGCTGTACCTGCTCAGCGGCGTGCTGGCCGCGCTGTACCACCAGCAGCGCACCGGCGAAGGGCAGCAGCTCACCCTGGCCATGGCCGACGCGATGATCGCCGTCAACCTCGTCGAGCACCTCGCGGGCGAACTCTTCGTGCCTCCGGCGGGCGACGTGGGCAACCCGCTCTCGCTCTCGGACACGCACGCGGCCATGCGCACGGCCGACGGTGGCGCCGTCGCCGCCGTCCCCTACACCAACGAGGGTGTCCGCACGCTGCTGAAGGGCGCCGGGCTCGACGACGCGGCCGCCGACCCGGCGTGGGACTCCCCGGTGATCGACCGCGAGGTGTTCACGGCAGGCGTCGAGAAGGTGCTGGCCAACTCGACGAACCGCACCACCGCGGAGTGGGAGGAGTACCTCACCGCCCACGACGTGCCCCACGCCCGCGTGGTCGACATCGCGGACCTGCCCGAAGACCCCTACGTCCGGGAGGTCGAGTTGATCAAAGAGCGGGAGCATCCCACGGAGGGCACCATCCGGGTGGTGGAGAGCCCGCTGCACTTCTCGGCAACGCCCGTAGGCTTCCGCCGGCACGCCGAGCGGGCCGGACAGAGCACGGCCGAGGTCCTCGCCGCCGCACGCGCGGACCGTTGAACCGTCGAAAGGATACCGACGCCATGGATCTGGAACTGTCGCGTGAGGACATCGAGTTCCGGGACGGCTTGCGGGAGGTGTTCCTGCGCGAGATCCCCGAGGAGATCCGCAGGCGCAACTCGCTGAGCCGGGTCACCCGTGACGACATCGTCACCACCCAGCGCATCCTCAACTCCCACGGGCTGGCTGTGCCGCACTGGCCGGTCGAGTGGGGCGGCAAGGACTGGACGCCGACCCAGTCGCACATCTACGCCTCGGAACTGCAGCGAAGCTCCGTGCCGCAGCCGCTGGCGTTCAACGTGAGCATGGTCGGCCCGATCATCGCCGAGTTCGGCACCGAGGAGCAGAAACGCACGTTCCTGCCCGCGACGGCGAACCTGGACATCTGGTGGTCGCAGGGCTTCTCGGAGCCGGAGGCCGGCTCCGACCTCGCGTCGCTGCGCACCACGGCGCGCCGCGAGGGCGACAGCTACGTGCTCAGCGGCCAGAAGACGTGGACCACACTCGGGCAGTACGGCGACTGGATGTTCGTGCTCGCCCGCACCGACCCGGACGCGCCGCGCAAGCAACAGGGCCTGTCGTTCCTGCTGCTGGACATGACCACGCCGGGCATCGAGCGCAGGCCGATCACGCTCGTCGACGGCAGCGCCGAGGTGAACGAGTTCTTCTTCGACAACGTGCGCGTACCGGTCGAGAACCTGGTCGGGGAGCAGAACAAGGGCTGGAGCTACGCCAAGTTCCTGCTCGGCAACGAACGCAACGGCATCGCGCAGGTCGGCACGAGCCAACGGGTGTTCGCCGACCTGGCCGAGGCCTCGCGCGGCATTCCGACCGAGACGGGCACGCTGGCCGACGACCCGCAGTTCCGTGCCTCGATGCACCGCTCGCGGACGACGCTGCTGGCACTCGAGGCCACGCAGCTGCGCGTGACCGGGGCGTCGGCCAGCGGCAAGGCCAGCCCCGTGTCGTCGCTGCTGAAGATGGAGGGCACGAAGGCGCTGCAGGAACTGAGCAAGCTGCGCAAGGAGGCGGCGAGCCAGGACGGCATGCTGCTCGACACCGAAACGGAGGTGGCCTCCGACGAGGCCTCCGCGGTCGCGGCCGCGCAGTATCTGAACCAGCGCAAGCTGTCGATCTTCGGTGGCTCCAACGAGATCCAGCGCGGCGTGATCGCCAAGACCATCCTGGGACTGTGAGAAGGCGGAAGAGGGCACGGGCATGAATCTGGAGTTCAACGAGGACCAGGCGATGCTGTTCGAGACCGTCGATTCGGCGGTCGGCCGTGGCTACGCGGCGGGCGGCCGGGCCGAGGCGACCGGCTCGGAGCTCGGCTGGAACGACGGCGTGTGGCGCACTCTGGCCGAGATGGGCATCGCCGGGCTGACCGTCGCAGGCGAACACGGCGGCGCCGATGCCGGACCGGTCGAGGTGTACGCGACGCTCGAAGCGCTGGGCAAGCACGCCGCGGCCGAACCGCTGCTGGACGGCGTGTTCCTGCCGTCGTGGCTGATCGCCACGGTCGGGACCGAGCAGCAGGCCAAACAGCTGCTGCCCGCGCTCGCCGAGGGCACGCAGCCGGCCGCAGTCGCCCACGCCGAACCGGGCAGGCCCTGGAACGCCACCCCGTCGGTCACCGCGACCCGCGGCGGAGACGGCTCCGTGACCCTCACCGGGGTCAAGGCGCCGGTGAGGCACGCCGACCAGGCCTCGATCCTGCTGGTGACCGCGGCCGACGGCGAGGGCGTCACCGGCGTGTACGTCGTCGAGGCGGGCGCCCATGGCATCACCCGCGCCGACGGGCGCAGCGCCGACTGGAGCCACGCCTCGCAGGTCACGTTCACCGACACTCCCGCCACTCCGCTCGGCACCGCGGGAGCCGACGTGACGGCCGCCCTGCGGACGGCGTTCGCGCGGGCTCGCGTGGCCGTGCTGGCCGAAGCCGTCGGGCTGATGGAGGCCGCGCTCGCCCACACCGTCGAGTACCTCAAGAACCGCAAGCAGTTCGGCGTTCCGCTCTCGACGTTCCAGGCGCTCGTGCACCGCGCCTCCGACCTCTACGCCCACGTGGAGCTGGCACGGTCCATGGCGCTGTGGGCTACCGCGACCGTCGAAGCCGCCGACGGCGGTGCCGACGTCGACCTCGCCGCGATCGCCGACGACGCCTTCGTGTTCGTGGGCGACACCGCCACCACCGTCGCCGAGGAAGCCGTCCAGCTGCACGGCGGCATCGGCATGACCTACGAGGCCGAGGTCGCCCACCAGGCCGCACGCCTGACCGCGATCACCGAGAGCTTCGGGGGCGTGGCCGCGGCCCGGCGCAGGGCCGCCGCATCGGAGTCCGCACTGCAGGCCCCGAGCGCGCTGCTCAACAACGCCGACGCCGTCACGGCGTGAGATCGCCTGCCCGCCGGTGCCGCGACATGCCACCGGCGGGCAGTGGCGCCACCTCCCCCGAGGGCACGCTGACACGCCGACATCCGAGTACTCCGACATCCGGGTACGGCGACATCCGGGTACGGCGACATCCGAGCCCCGTGATCGCGGCAACCCGTCGTGCGATCGCCCCGAATCCCGGCACGTGAGCGTCTCCGTACGCGGCGTCCGCGTACGTCGAGATGCGTAGCGGGCGAGCGCGCCGTGACGGACGCGGCACCCGGCACCGGCGGCCTAACGTTCCGTCGGTCACCGCCCGTTCCGATCGAGGGAGTCACGCCATGGCGACGAGCCCGTTCACACCGCGGCACCGGACCAGCAGCACCGCGGAGGCGCGGTCATGACCGGCCGCATGCGGGAACGCCTCGGCCGCGTGCGGGAACGTCTCGGCCTCGCTCCGCTCACGATCGTCGCCCTGGCACTGCTCGGCGCGCCGCGGGCGATCGCGCACGACCTCGGCCCCGTCGCCCCGGTGCTGAACGGACTGCTCGTGTTCGTGCCACTCGCCGTGTGGGTGGCGTACGTTCTCTGGCGGCGTGTCCCGTCCCCGCTGCTGACGCTGTCGGCCGTCGGAGGAGCCTACGGCGTCGTACTGGGCGTCGTGCACCAGGCGCTGTGGCACGTGGCCCACGACGCGGCCCCCGAACTCGGCGGCAACCTCGGCGACGCCCTTTCGCCCGCGCTCGAAGCCGTCGTGCTCCGTTCGGCCGCCTTCGGCAGCAGCCTCCTGACCGGACTGATCACCGGAGTGGCGGCGGGCGCCGTGGCGTGGCTGCTGTCCAGAATGGTCCCAGGCTTCCGGCCACGATGACGCCGGCAGAAACCGGGAGGTGATCCACATCGGACAGCGCGCCGAGGCGGCACCAACGGACGACCGGGGCCGGCTCATGGTCGACACCGCCCTCGGGGTGGTGGTGTTGATCGTCGTGGGAACGGCCGTCACGGCGAACGTCGGCGGTGAGGGCACCGTGAGCCCCGCCGCGTACGCGTTCGGCGCGCTCTTCGGCGCACTGATGCTCGTGCGCCGCCGCCTGCCGGTCACGGTGCTGGTCGTCACCGCCGTCGCGCTGCTCGGCTACTACATGCTCTCCTATCCGCCCATCGGGTTGGCCGTCCCCGTCGCCGCGGCGCTGTACTCCGCCGCCGAGTGCGGCCGGCTCTACTGGGCGTGCGGCACCGCGCTGGCGCTGCTCGCCGTTTCCACGGCCGTGCGGATCGCCCAGGGAGACGACCTGTCGTACGTGCTCGGCCTCGAAACGCCGACCTCGGCGACCCTGATGCTCGCCGTGATCGCGCTCGGCGACAGCGTGCGATCCCGGCGCGGCTGGCGAGCCGAGTTGGACAGCCAGGCCGCCGCGGCCGCCCTGGAACAGGAGGCCGAAGCGGCCCGTCGGGTCGAGCAGGAACGGGTGCGCATCGCCCGCGATCTGCACGACCTGCTGGCCCACACCGTGTCGGTGATCTCGCTGCACACCGACGTCGCCAGGGAGACGCTCCACGACGAGCCCGACACCGCGGAACGGTCACTCACCGCGGCACGCACGGCCTGCCGCGACGCAGGCAGGGAACTGCGCGCGACGGTCGACGCGCTCCGCAGCCCCGACACCGACGTCGAGGACACCGCAGTCGGCGCCAGGCCCGGGCTGAGCCGCCTCGGCGAACTCGTCGCCACCGCCACGGCCGGCGGACTGCACGTGGACATCCGCACGACCGGCACCCCGCGCACGCTGCCGGCCGTGTCGGACGTGACGGCCTATCGTGTCGTGCAGGAGGCGTTGAGCAACGTGCTGCGGCACGCCGGCGCCACCACGGCGACCGTGGCCGTGGATTACGGCGAGGACGTGGTGACGGTGCACGTGAGCGACGACGGCCGGGGCGCGTCACCGGCGAACCCCGCCGACGGCTGGGGCATCACCGGTATGCGCGAACGCCTGACCCTGCTCGGCGGCACCCTCCTGATAATGACCCGGCCCGGCGAGGGTTTCGACGTGACAGCGCGGATACCGGCTCGGGACGGCTCATGATCCGGGTCGTGCTCGTCGACGATCAGCACCTGATCCGCGCGGGACTGCGGACGCTGCTCGAACGTGCCGCCGACATCGACGTGGCCGGTGAGGCCGGCAGCGCCGACACCGGCGTCGCCCTCGTCGCCGCGGAACGTCCCGACGTCGTGCTGATGGACATCCGCATGCCCGGCACCGACGGACTGGACGCCACGCGGCGCATCGTCGCCGACCCGCGGCTGCGTGCCGTGCAGGTCGTCGTGCTCACCACGTTCGACACCGACGAGAACATCCTGCAGGCGATCCGCGCAGGCGCGGCGGGATTCCTGCTCAAGGACGCGACGCCGGACGAACTGCGTGAGGCGGTGCGGATCGTCTCCCGCGGTGACGCACTGCTGTCACCGGCGGTGACCCGGCGGGTCATGCGGGCGGCCGCGGAAGCACCGGCCCCGGTCGCCGCCGGCCGCTTGGACGTGCTCACCGAGCGGGAACGCGAGGTGCTGGCCGAGGTCGGTGCAGGCCGTTCCAACGGGGAGGTCGCCGAGCGCCTGTTCATGAGCCCGGCCACCGCACGAACCCATGTCGGCAGGCTGCTCACCAAACTCGACGCCCGCGACCGCTCACAACTCGTCGCCCTGGCCTACGAGACCGGCCTCATCGCCCCGGGCCATCGCGACGACTGACCGTATCGCGGACAGATCGAGGTCCCCGGTCACGTCCTCGCCGCGGTCGAAACGCTCGTCGAATTCCTCAGCCTTCATAGAGAGCTACCTCCTCGTCGCGTGCTCACCACACCTCAACCGTCGACGATCAGCTCGACCACGTCGTCCATCGACGGGCCCGCGGCGATCTCGGCGGCCAGTTCGCCCGCGCGGCGGCGGTAAGCCGGGTCGGCCAGCACCCGGCGAACGGCCGACCGCAGCTTCGGCACCGGCAACGAACCCCGCGCGTAACCGAGTCCCACGCCCGACCACGTCACGCGCGCAGCCACCTCCGATTTGTCCTCGCTGGCACCGACGACGATCAGCGGGACGCCGTAGCGCAGCGCGTGGTTGACGCCGCCGTAGCCGCCGTTGGTGATCATCAGGTCGCAGCGCGGCAGGAGTTCGTCGTACGGCAGGAAGGTGGCCACGCGCACGTTGGCGGGCAGTGGGCCGACGTCCGGCTCGGCACCGCCGGTCGTGACGACCACCAGCACGTCGTCGCCGGCGAGCGCCTCGACGGCCGGGGCGACGAGGCGTCCGAGGTCGCCGTTCGCGACCGTCCCCTGCGTCACGTGCACCACCGGCCGCGACCCGTCGAGCTCGTCCCACCACTCCGGCGGGGCGTGCTCACCGGCGGAGCTCGTGGTCGTCGGCCCGACGAAGTGCACCGGGGCGGCCAACTCCCGCGGGTACTCGAAACCCGGGCTGGTCATCTGGAGTACGCCGTCACTGCGCATCGGCCAGTCCATGAAGGACAGTTCGGTGTCGACACCGATGAGCTCGCGGACGTGCCGCCGCGCGACCTCCCGCGCCGGTGCGGTCATCCAGCTCATGAACCGTCGCAGCGCCGCACCGTGCAGCCGCTCGCCGAGGCCGCGTGGTTCGGGCCGGTACGGCATCGGCTGCGTCAGCGGGACGAACCCGAGCACGAGGACCCTCGGCGCGTCCCCGCGGAGGACGAGCGCCATACCGGCCGCGAACAGCGGATCGCACAGCACGACGTCGACCCCGCGAGCCAGCACCTCATCGACGGCGCGCAACTGCCCCGGCATCGCACCCGCGAACGTGGCCAGGTCGAACCGGCCCAGCTTCAGCCCGCGGAGCTGCGCCCTGCCGGGGACCGAGCCGTTCAGGTCGGTCTCGTCGAAGTCGACCGCTGCGTCGAGCACGGTGACGTCGGCGCCGAGGACGGCGAACGCCTGCTCGTAGCGCGCACCGGTCACGACGGCGACGTCATGGCCCGCGGCGAGGAGCGCGGCGACGAGAGGTTTGGTCGGCCCGACGTGGCCCCGCGCGGGCTGCACACACACGAGCACCGAGGACATAGCAGGCCTCCCGTCCGTTCCGGCGACAATTCGGCGATACGGTGTATCGTCGAATTTCGATGGTAGCCGAATCCGCCGAGTCACGCCGCCGCCGTCGCTACGAGTCCCCGGCCCGACGGGAACGCGCGGAGCGCACCCGCGCCCACGTGATCACCACGGCAGGACGGCTGTTCGCCGAGCGCGGCTACGCGGGCACGAGCATGCGGACGATCGCCGTCGAGGCAGGCGTGGGACTCGAAACCGTGACACAGACCGGGAAGAAGGCCGACCTGCTGCTGGCCGCGTTCCGCTCGGGATTCGCGGGTGACGCCGACGCCGTCGACCTGACCGCGCTCATCGGCGACTTCCCCGGCCGCGACGACGACATCGCCGCGGCGATCACCACCGCGACGGCCCGGCTCGCCGACGGGCTGCGTGATTCGCTCGGCATCTGGCGGGCGTTCACGGTCGCGGCGGCCGCCGACGAGACGGTGGCCGCCGCGCGGGCGGAACTCGCAGCCCTGCGCCGACGGGAGATCGCCACCTGGCTCGAGACGTCCGAGAACGCGGGCGGGCTGCCGAGCAGGGACGCGACGTCCCGGGCACGACTGGCCGACATGATCGGGCTGCTCACCTCACACGACGCCTACGACCACCTCGTGACCGTGTGCGGCTGGCCCCACGACGACTTCGCCACCTGGACCGCCGCCGCGATCCTCGACCGCCTCGGCCCACCCTGACGACCGGAGCGGCGCTACGCCACGACGTCGGTGATGACCTCCAGCACGCGACTCACCACGGGACTCACGCCCTCGCGCGACCAGATCGCGTGCAACTCGACCGGCCGTTCGGGATCGGCGTCGACGTGAGTGTCGCCGCCGGAGTGGTCGAGGTCCTTGAAGACCACACCCGGAACACCGAGCGAGGAGGCCGAGGCCGGGGCGACGGCCACGCCGCGCTCGGCAGCCACCAGCAGCATCGCGGTCAGCACCTGGTGCACACGTTGTTCGACCCGCGGATGGGCGTTGGCCAGGAACCGCACGGTCAACTCGTGAAAATAGCGCGACTGCTCGGGGTGGTAGCCGATCACCGCCTGGTCCTCGAAGTCGCCCGGCGTGAGCGGGGAGTCGGCCGAGGCCAACGGGTGACCGGCGGGAACGACGGCCATGAGCGGCTCGCGCAGGATCACCTTCGAAGCCAGCATCGCGGTGTCGAACGGCGGCCGGGCCAGCCCGACGTCCAACTCGTCGCGCCGGATGCCGTCGACCTGGGCGGGCGTGACCCGCTCCGAGAGTTGCACCTCCACATCGGGGAGCTTCGCGTTCAGCCGCCGCAGCAGCGGCCCGAGCACCGAGATCGCGGAGACGGCGGTGAAGCCGAGTCTCGCCACACCCGACGATCCGGCGTCGACCCGGCGGGCGAGATCTCCGGCGCTCTCGACCAGGTTGAGCAGGCGGTACGCCTCACCGAGGAACGCGGCACCCGCACCGGTGAGGGCCACCCGGCGGTTGTCCCGCTCCAGCAGTGACGCACCCACCGATCGCTCCAGCTTCTGGATCTGGCGGCTCAACGGTGGTTGCGTCATCGAGAGCCGCTCCGCCGCCCGGCCGAAGTGCAGTTCCTCCGCGACCGCGATGAAGCAGTGAACCTGATCGAGGGTCACCGAGCTCATGCTCTAAAGGTATCACGTCATACTTCTTCACACTTGGACTCACATCGTAGGCGCTGCCTATCGTCCTGTGACCATCGCCGCCCCGCTGCACCGTCCGGATCTCGCGGCCATGAACAAAGGAGTTCACATGCACAGGAAGCTGGCAGCACTCACGACCGTCCCCATCCTGGCTGTGGGCATCGCCGGATGCGGCTCACTGGGCGGGTCGGGATCCGAGAACGGCCTCGATGTCAACCGCGTCCGCGTCGTGCTCGGCTCGAGCTCGACCACGGCAGACACTTACCAGAACTCGCACGCCTTCACCACACACGTCGGCGAGGAGCTCGGCGTCAACATGAAGGCCGACGCGATCGGCGCCAACCGGGCCTTCCAGGCGCTGGACTCGGCCAAGACCGACGGCAGCACCGTCATGTTCTTCCACGACATGGCCTACCTGTCGGTGAAGTACGGCGCACAGCCGGAGAAGTTCGCCCTCGACAACTGGAAGGTCGGCCCGGTCGTCTCGACCAACCCGGGAGCCGCGTTCCTCGCCGCCGACGAGGCGCCGTACGACACGATGGCCGAGGCGGCCCAGTGGCTCAAGGACAACCCCGGCGAGAACCTCACCTTCGCCGTCGAGGCAGGTGGCACCTCCGAACTGTCGCTCGATGCGTTCTACCTCTGGGTGGAGGACGAGTACGGCGCCGAGGTGGCGGAGCGGATCAAGGTCTTCGCGACGGGTTCCGACGAGGAGAAGAACCAGGCGCTGTGGGCGGGCAACGTCGACATCATCTACGGCTCGATCGGCGGGAACGAGCAGTACACCAAGGACGACGTGGAGGACAAGGTCCGCGAGAAGTTCCTCGGCATCACCGCGAGCGAGCCGGTCGAGGGGTACGACATCCCCACCTTCAAGGAGCAGGGCATCGAGGTCGACGGCCAGCCCTTCACCTTCAACAAGGAGTTCTTCCTGCTGATGCCGAAGGACGTCGAGAAGAACTTCAGGCAGACCCTGGACTCCGCGACGGCCAAGGCGATCGAGACCGACGGCTACATCGACGAACTGGCCAAGAACAAGTTCATTCCCAACTATGTCCCGATCAAGGACAGCAAGGACTACATCGAGAAGAAGCGCAAGCGTCTCGAGTCGATCATCGACCAGGCGCCCGAGTTCTCCGACCTGGCCAGCTGATCCCCGCCGAGCCGCGGTCGGACCACAGGGATTGAAACAGGACCCACATGAGTGACTTCTTCACGCTGGACGTCGCATTCAGCGACTACCACCTCGTGTTCCCCGTCGCGATCGGGACGATCCTCGCCGCACTCCTGGTGATCATCGGCATCAAGTCGTTGGTCACGAGACTCGGAAGCGGTCCCCAGGACTCGCGGCTCAGCTTCCGCTTCTTCGACGAAGGGTTCGACCGGAAGAAGCTGTTCGGAACGCTGGCGTGCCTGTTCGCCTACGTCCTCGTCCTGAACCTCCTGGGGTTCCTGCTGTCGAGCATCCTGTTCGTCGTCGCCATCTCGCTGGTGTTCAAGCCGACGAAGGACAAGCGAGTGCTGGCCGGAATCGCGGTGAGCGCCGTCTGTACTCCCTTGGCCATCTGGCTGGTCTTCGGCCAGCTGTTCGACATCACCCTTCCGTAAGGGGGTTCACTCGTGGATGTCTTGGCACTTCTCTCGCCCATGACGTTCCTGCTCGTGACATTCGGCGTCCTGGTGGGGATCGTCTTCGGGTCGATCCCCGGCCTGACGGCCACCATGGCCGTCGCCGTGTTCCTGCCGCTGACCTTCGCCATGGATCTCTCCGAGGGCCTTGCCCTGCTGATCGGGCTCTATGTCGGAGGGATCAGCGGCGGGATGGTGCCGGCGGCGCTGCTCAAGCTCCCCGGCACCCCTTCGTCGGTGGCCACCACGTTCGACGCGTATCCGATGGCACAGCAGGGGTTCGCGGAGAAGGCCCTGAAGATCGGCATCGTCGCCTCCCTCATCGGAGGCGTCATCAGCCTGCTCGTGCTGTACTTCTTCGCCCCGGTACTGAGCGGGGTGGCCATCGAGTTCGGGCCCGTCGAGAAGTTCCTGATCATCCTCTTCGCACTGACGATCATCGCGTCGATCTCGGAGAAGAGCCTCCTGATCGGGATCTTCAGCGCGCTGCTGGGAGTCTTCCTGAGCCTGGTCGGCGTGTTCCCCATGAACAACGAACTCCGGCTCACGCCCGGCTTCCTCGAGGACCAGCTCTACGACGGCTTCTCGCTCCTGCCGGTGCTGATCGGCCTGTTCGGTATCGCGGAGATCCTGCGCAACTCCGAACTCGGTCTCAAGGATGCCGCAGGCAAGAAGGTCAAGCTCGCGAAGTCCAAGGGCAGCGACGAGGCGAAGTTCAAGTTCAGCGTGTTCAAGGGGCAGGGCGTCAACACGGTCCGCTCCTCGTTCATCGGCACGTTCCTCGGAATCCTCCCCGGGGTCGGTGGCAGCGCCGCGTCGCTGATGTCCTACACCCAGACGAAGAACTTCTCCAAGAAGCCGGACAAGCTCGGCAAGGGCGCTCCCGAGGGGGTCATCGCCAGCGAGGCGTCCAACAACGGCCTGACCGGTGGCGCGCTGGTGCCACTGCTGTCCCTCGGGATCCCCGGTGACAGCACGACCGCGGTACTGCTGGGAGCGTTCGTGCTGCAGGGCATCCACGTGGGGCCGCTGTTCATCACGGACAACCCGGACCTGTGGTCGGGCATCATCATCGCGCTGCTCATCGCGAACGTCGTCATGTTCTTGATGATGTTCACGTCGATCCGCTACTTCGCCCGGGTCGTCGAGATCCCGAAGTACGTGCTGTACCCGATCATCCTCGTGATGTGCGTGCTCGGCTCCTACGCCATCAACAACGGCGTGATGTTCGACGTGTGGACGGCGCTGATCTTCGGCGTCCTGGGCTTCATCTTCATGAAGATCGGGATCCAGATCACGACGTTCCTCATCGGGTTCATCCTCGGCCCGTCGCTCGAGTCCAACTTCCTCGACAGCATGCAGGCCAGCAGCGGCGACATGCTGGTCTTCTTCACCAAGGGGCCGATCAGCTGGGTGATCTGGGCGCTGATCATCGGATCCGTCGTCTTCGGGGTCAGGAGCAACCGGAGGAAGAAGAAGGCCGAGGCCGCGGAGACGGCGGAAGCTGCGAGTGCCGGGGCCAACTGAGTGCGACGTGGGTGCTCAGCCGAGGCGGCGCCGGGTGTTGCTCAGATGGACGCGCATCGCCGCCCGGGCCGCCTCTGCGTCACCGGCCAGCACGGCGGCGGCGATGTTCTCGTGCTCGCGCTGCACCCGCTCGACGTGGACGGCGTCGGTCATCGAGTAGTCGTCGCCGAGCCGGATGCGAGGCAGCATGATCATCATCGGACCCAGCGATTCGAGCAGGTCGATGTAGAAGTGATTGCCGCTCGCACGGGCCAACGCGCCGTGGAAGTCGAAATCGGCTTCCACGGCGCCCTCGTGTCCGGCGCTGGTCAACGCCCCCAGGGCCGAGGCGATCGCCTCGGCGTCGGCGTCCGTGTGGTTCCGGGCGGCGAGGGCGACCGCCTCGCTCTCGACCCCGATCCGGAAATCGATCATGGCGAGCACGTCGTGATGGCTGCGGATCGCCGAGGACTCGACCGTGAACGACGACGGTTCCGGGACAGCCAGCACGAACGAGCCCCTGCCCTGGAACGTCTCGACGAGCCCCTCGGCCCGTAACCGCGTCACCGCTTCGCGAACGACCGTGCGCGAGACGTCGTACTTCTCGATCAGCTGGTTCTCCGAGGGCAGCTGGGACCCGGGAGGCAGCTCACCGGTCAGGATCCGGTCCTTCAGGCCGGAGACCACGCGTTGGGACAGGGTCGTCGTCATGGCCGCATCATTCCCTCCGGTCTCAGGCCGAGGGGAAAGTGGCGGTCTCGACGGTGAGTGCGCGCATCCGGTCGCTGAGAGTGAAGCCGAGGCCGGCGCGATCGGGGACCCACATCCGGCCGTCGTGGATGTCGATGCGCTCCTCGAAGAGCGGGTTCAGCCACTCGAAGTGCTCCACCCAGGGCTCGGTCGGGTAGGCCGCCGCGAGATGGAGGTGGATCTCCATGGCGAAGTGGGGTGCCAGCGCGAGGCCCGCGTACGAGGCGAGGGTGGCGAACCTGAGGAAGGGCGTGATGCCGCCGATCCGCGGCGCGTCCGGCTGGACGATGCCTCGATAGCCCGCATCCAACAGCGCCATGTGCTCGGGCACCGACGTGAGCATCTCGCCGGTCGCGATCGGGGTGTCGAAGGTCCGCGAGAGGTCGGCATGCCCGGTGGCGTCCCAGGCATCGAGCGGCTCTTCGATCCAGACCAGGTCGAACGGCTCGAGCTCACGGCACATCCGGCGGGCACGGGCGCGGTCCCACTGCTGGTTGGCGTCGACCATGAGCGGGGTGTCGCCCAGGTGATCGCGCAACGCGGCCACCCGTTCGAGATCGGTACGCCAGTCGGGCTGGCCGACCTTGATCTTGATCCCGCCGATGCCGGTTTCCAGCGCGCCGCTCGCCTTCTCCTTGATCTCCGCCACCGAAGCCTGAAGGAATCCGCCCGAGGTGTTGTAGACGCGGCACGAGTCGCGGTGGGCCCCGAGCAGTTTGGCGAGCGGAAGGCCGGCCCTGCGGGCCTTGAGGTCCCACAGGGCCACGTCGAGCGCGGCGACTGCCTGGGTCGCCACACCCGCGCGGCCCACGGAGGCACCGGCCCACAGCAGGGATTCGTGGATCTTCGCGATGTCCGCCGGGTCCTGACCGATGGCGACGTCCGCCACCTCCTTCAGGTGCGCGTACTGCGCCTTTCCGCCCGCGCGCTTGGAGTAGGAGAACCCCATGCCCTGACATCCCTGCTCGGTGGCGACCTCCACGAAGAGCAGGACGGTCTCGGTCAACGGCTTCTGCCGGCCGGTGAGGACCTTGGCGTCGCTGACCGGGTTGCCCAGCGGCAGAACGACGTGGGAAAGCGTGATGCTGCGGATCGAATCGGCGGGCATAGAGCGTCCCTCACCTCGACGGTCGACTTGTATGATGAGTGGACAATTTATCCGATAACTGGTGGGGAGACCAGCGCCGTCCAGGCCGGCCGCAGGGGACCTGGCCACGCCACGGGGGCCCGTGGCACGGATGACCGCGGGCACGGGTGGCGCTGCCGCCGGCCGGGGCGCCGCGGACGTCGGCAGGGCTGAACACCGGGAACGGAGCCGCTGTCACGAGGACGCGCGCCGGGAAGCGCAGGCGTGGCCACGGACGGGCGCCGCGGCCGACGACAACCGTCGGACCGCTCGCCCGGACCGGTGACCATGCTCACGAGGCGACACCTGCGCTCGGGCGAAGCGGGGCGTGGGCGCTATCCTTCCGCGCGTGGAGATTCTGTTTACGACGCTGCTGATCCTGGCCATCGTCGCCTCGATGTGGTTCGCGGGCTACGTCGTCTACCGGCTGTACACCGACAGCTGAACCGACGCAGTCCGTCAGCGACAGCACCGCCAGCACCCGTCACCAACGCTGAGTAAGGCTTACCTCCGATGTCGAGCGGCGACGAGGCCATCGAGGCCGCAGCGCAACGCGCTGAGAAGACGGCCCACCGCAACCTTCCGCAGCTGGAGGATCTGCCGATCCCCGGCGACACGGCCAACCTGCGCGAGGGCGCCGACCTCAACGACGCATGCCTGGCACTGCTGCCGCTGATCGGCGTGTGGCGCGGCGAGGGTGAGGTCAACTACCCGACGATGGACGAGCCCGCGCGCGTCGCGCAGCAACTCACCATCGCCCACGACGGCCGCCCGTTCCTCTACCACGAGGCGCGGTCCTGGCTGCTCGACGCCGAGGGCAACATCATCCGGCCGGCCGCGCGCGAAACGGGATTCTGGCGCCCGCAGGCCGACGACACGATCGAACTCGTGCTGTCCCACTCCTCGGGGATCATCGAGCTCTTCTACGGCAACACCCGCGGGCAGTCGGCGTGGCAGCTCGCGACCGACGCCGTCGTACGGTCGCAGACCGCCAAGGAGGTCACGGCGGCCGAACGGCTCTACGGGATCATGCCCGACGGCAGCGGCAAACTCGGCTACGTCGAGGAACGCGCCATGATGGGCCACCCCAAGACCCCGCACGTCTCCCTGGTCCTCGAACGCGTCGTCGGCTGACTGTCACACCCACGAGCGACACCCGTCCAGCCCAACCCCCGCGCGGCCGAAGGTGCCCCCAAGGGCACCTTGGGGGCACTCAACGCCACCAGGGTGCCCTTGGGGGCATTCTTCCTCAGCCCGACTAATCACTCAGCGTGGTCGTGGCCGCCCACTTGCGTCACAAGAAGGCACAGGTGGGCGAGGGGCTTACTCGTACTGCGCGTCGTAGGCCGTCGCCAGTTCGGCGTGGATCGCCACGGCGGGATCGTCGGCCAGGCGGACGTCGTCGAGCGTGTGCACCCGCGTCAGCTTGCGCACCGACGAAGCCAGCATCAGCGCGTCCCCGCCGGCGAGTTCGTCGACCTTGAGCTGCGTCACCTCGGTCTTCCAACCGGCCCGCTCCGCCGCACGGAACACGTCGCCCTGGGTCGTACCGGGGAGGATGCCGTTCGTCGGCGGCGGCGTGTACAGCGTCCCGCCGCGCGCGAGGACGACGTTCGACGTCGGACCTTCGAGCACGTAGCCCTCGGTGCTGGTGAAGATCACGTCCTCGGCTCCGCGGCGACGCGCCTCCCGCAGCGCCGCCATGTTCACCGAGTACGACAGCGTCTTCGCGCCGAGCAGCAGCCACGGCGCGCGCTCCATCAGGTCGGCCTCGAACCCGCGGTTCAGCGTCACCACGCCGATCCCGTCACGCCGCGCCTTCTTCGTCGACTCGGCGATGTCGGTGCCGTACGCGAACGCCGTCGGCTTCTCGTCGGGATCGCCGTCGACGCCGCGGGTCAGCACGATCTTCAGCGCGAGCTCGACGTCGGCGGGCCAGTTGTCGATGACGAGGCGGATCACGCGCTCCCACGCCTCGCGGTCCGGCGGCACCATGTCCATCTTCGCCGCCGACCTCGCGAAGCGGTCCAGGTGCGCGTCCAGCTCACGCGGCACCCCGTTCGTCACGAGGATCGTTTCGAAGATGCCGTCGCCACGCACCAGCCCCAGGTCGTCGACACGGATGTGAGCCTGGTCGGGGTCGGCGAAGGTTCCGTCTAGGAAAGCGAGGACGCGCATGGCGTTCACCGTACCCAGCGGCGCGGCGCACGCTTCCGGCCGTCGGCCCGGACTCCGACATACGATCGCGGTATGACGTACTCCTCGCCCCTGTCCGAACTGCCCGGCGCCGTCGCAGCACCCGACGACCACCCCGAGGCAGGCGTGCCGTGGCACTGGGGTGATCCGTTCGCCGAACAGCGCACCGCCGCGCGCGGCGCGGCGGTCGTCGACCGGTCGCACCGGCACGTGATCACCGTCGGAGGCCCGGAACGGCTGTCGTGGCTGCACCTCGTGCTGTCGCAGCACGTGTCCGAACTGCCCGCCGACACCGGCACCGAGGCGCTAGTGCTCGACGCCCACGGTCACATCGACGCGCACATGGTCGTCGGCTACACCGGCGACGTCGTACACCTCGACACCGACCCGGATTCGCACGCCACGAGCGCCATGCCGAACGGCGGCAAGCAGACCCTGATCGACTACCTGCAAGCCATGAAGTTCTGGTCCGACGTCGACATTCACGACGCGACCGGCGAGTACGCCCTGCTGACACTGCTCGGGCCGGACGCCGAGGAGACGCTGACCGCGCTCGGCGGCGACACGCCCGTGGAACTGCCCGCCGAGCCGTACGCGATCACCCCGCTGCCCGGCGGCGGGTTCGCACGCCGCATGCCGTGGCCGCGACCGGGCGCCATCGACCTGCTCGTCCCGCGCGCCGACCTCGTCGACGTCTGGAAGCGCCTCACCGACGCGGGCGCGCGGCCCGCCGGCTCGTGGGCGTTCGACGCGCTCCGTGTCGAATCGCAGCAACCGCGGGTGGGCGTCGACACCGACGACCGCACCATCCCGCACGAGGTCGGCTGGATCGGGTCGGCGGCCCACGTCGCGAAGGGCTGCTACCGCGGGCAGGAAACCGTCGCCAAGGTGTTCAACGTCGGCAGGCCCCCGCGCAACATGCTGCTGCTGCACCTGGACGGGTCGATGGAGGTCTACCCCGAGACGGGCGACCCGGTGCTGCGCGGCGACCGCACCGTCGGCCGAGTCGGCAGCGTCGCCCAGCACCACGAGCTCGGCCCGATCGCATTGGCGCTGATCAAACGGTCCACGCCGGTGGATGCCGAGCTGCTCACCGGCTCCGGCGACGAGCGGCCGCAGGCGGCGATCGATCCGGATTCGGTGCCCCAGGAGGGCGCGGCCCCGGGGCGCGAGGCCGTCGCGCGGCTGCGAGGGTGACATGATCTCCGAACCCCGGAGGTTTCCGGCCTCTGGTCCAGATCGACGACGTAGAGCAGGATGAACCCGTGATCGAAGTCCGGCCCGGCGGGCGACGTCGCATCGACCGTGTCCTCGCGCCCGGTTACGCGAGCGAACCCGAGGCGCTGCCGTTGCCGACGTTGCGGGAGCGGCGCGACGAGGCCGCCCAGGAGGAGACCGACCTCTCCTACCTGCGCAGACTGCTGCACGCCCGCATCGACATCGTCAAGGCCGAGCAGCTGCGGCGGAGTTCGGACGACCAGGGCGACGAGGACGTCGTCGCCCGGCTCACCGCGATCCTGGCCGACAACGCGCTCGGGCCCGCGACCGGTTCGGGCAGGCACCAGACGCTCGAGCCGACCCGCGCGGGCGAGTACCGGCGCGCAGCAGAGGCGCTGGTCGGTGACGCGAACCTGTCGGACGTGGTGTCGCTGTCCGACGACCAGCTCACCGACACGCTCGACTCGTACCGGCAGCAGGAGGGCTCGGTGTCGCAGCGCAGACGGGAAGTGCAGGCAGTCGTCGACACGTTCAACGCCGAGATCGCCCGCCGCTACGCTCACGGCACCGCGTCGGTCGACGAACTGCTCGACTCACAGCGCGCCGCGTCCGGCCCCGACTCCGAGGAGGATCCCGCATGACCGCGCTCGTCGAAGTGGTGCGCTCCGGGTTCACCGAGAGCGTCCATCACGGCAGCGTCGTCGTGACCGCACCGGACGGCACGGTGCGCGCGTCGCTCGGCGACGTCGACGAGCCGATGTACCCGCGGTCGTCGAACAAGCCACTGCAGGCGCTCGGCATGTTGCGGGCGGGGCTGGACGTGGCCGACGACGACCTGGCACTGGTGTGCGCCTCGCACAACGGCGAGCCCGAGCACGTCGAGCGTGCGCTCACCCTGCTCGCCAAAGCCGGCCTCGACTCGGGCGCACTGCACTGCCCGCCCGACACGCCCCGCGACGAGCCCGCGGCCGAGCGGCGCAGGGCGGCGATGAACTGCTCCGGCAAGCACGCGGGCATGCTCTCGACGTGCGTGTCGGCCGGGTGGCCGACGGCTACCTACACCGACCCGGATCACGCGCTCCAGCGCGTGATCGCCGAGACCGTGTCGGACGTGGTGGGCGAGCCGATCGCATGGACCGGCGTCGACGGATGTGGCGCCCCGCTGCTGGCGTACTCGTTGACCGGCCTGGCACGCGCGTTCGGCCGCATGACCGCGGCCGACTCCGGCGACCTGCGGCGGGTTGCCGACGCGATGCGCGCGCATCCGTGGCTGGTCGCGGGCACCGGCAGGGAGGACACGGTGCTGATGGAGGCCGTGCCGGGGCTGCTGATGAAGGGCGGAGCCGAGGGGGTGCACGCGTTCGCGCTGGCCGACGGCACGGCGGTGGCGCTGAAGGTCGCCGACGGCAACGCACGCGCCCGCGAACCGATCCTCGTCGAGACGTTGCGACTGCTCGGCGCAACACCCGCCGGCGATGCCGTGGAACGCATGGCCGTCGGCGCCGGAGCGGTCACGGGCGCAGGCCGCGACGTCGGCTCACTCCGCGTGACCAGCGCGTTGGCGGACGCTCTGCGGTAGCACCCCCAGGGGCACTTTGGTTGCGTTGAATGCAACCAAAGTGCCCCTGGGGGCACGAGCGGGCGTCACTCTCAGTTGAAACGTTCGCGGGCGGCGAGTTCGCCCCAGTAGTCGCGCAGCGTCTGGAAGATCTCGCCGACCTCGTCGACGTCGCCGTTGCGCAGCGCCTCGAGCAGCATGTGCACCTCGTCGGCGGACGTGTCCGACTCGAGCGTCAGGTCGTCGACGAGCTGCACCAGCCCGCCGTAATCCAGCTCGACCGCCGACGCCGGGTGGAAGTTGCCCAGCCACCGGTGCGTCTCGCTGAGGATCTGCACCGGTCCCGCGTCGTCGCCGAGCGCGTTGCCCACCAGTTCCTCGGCCTCACCGACCCGGCGCAGGGCATCGGTCATGGGTGCACGCCACGACAGTTCCCGCTTCGGATCGCCCTGCCCCGAACCGAGTTCCAGCCGGAACTCCCGCGGGTCGACGAGCGAGAACCACGGCAGCGGCACCGTCCACGTCGTCGACAGCACGTGCATCGACGTTCCGTAGAGGTCGCGCAGCGCCGAGTTGGCACGCGACTTGATGCGGTCCTCCGGCGCGCCGAGCGCGTCGACCACGGCGCCCCGCAGCGCCGGGTGCGCCTCGCCGAGGAAACCGACGAGCGCCGCCGCCGACCGCGGGCGGATCTCCAACGGGCACACGAGCGGCCCCGGCCCGACCTCGGCGCTCGCCTCGGTCGGCACGTCCTCGGGGTCGAGCACCAGCACGTCCGGCAGCGGGGACGGCTCCTTGGGCAGCATTCGCGGATTCTCACCGGCCTGTGACTTCAACCACATGACCATCTCGCGTTCGCCCGCGTCGGGCCGCGTCAGTGCGGCTTCCTCGACCGCACGGGACAGTCGCTCATCCGGTGGCTCACCGAAGGCGACGAGCGGTTCGTAGACCCGCAGATAGGCGACGAATGGTCGGAGCACCCCGGAATCCTGGCACGCCGCCGGGGCGGCGCGGGCATCGGCTGGCCCGTCCGAGGGTGATCTACGTCAGTGTCGCGTCCCGCACACCGCGCCACGTCGCGTCCGGCCCGGGGGACACGGTACGGTGTCCTCTAGGAAATAGTTGTCGAGACGACGCGGGGCCGCCGATTTCCCCCGGCCGCCCCGCCCCTGCGCAAGGGGGTCGAGCCATGGGGCGCGGCCGAGCTAAGGCCAAGCAGACGAAAGTGGCCCGGGAGCTCAAGTACAGCGTTCCCACCACGGACCTCGAGGCACTTCAGCGAGAGCTGTCGAGCAACTCCTCGGACCAGAACGGCCATGAGGACGAGGAGCGGTACGAAGACCCGTACGACGACGGGTACGACGACTATCGTCGATGACGCAGGCGAATGCGGGGGTGGCACCGAGCGGATCGGTTGCCACCCCCGCATTCCGCGTGCCCAATGACACCTCAAGGGAGAGAACGTGCCGGAAATCCAGCGGATCGGTGTTGTCGGTGCGGGCCTGATGGGCTCGGGTATCGCCGAGGTACACGCGAGGGCAGGGCTGGACGTCGTGGTGAACGAGGTCAGCCAGTCGGCGCTGGACGCCGGGAAGGCCAAGATCGAGAAGTCGCTCCAGCGCGCGGCGAAGGCGGGCAAGATCGCCGACGCCGACGTCGAGGCGGCGCTCGGGCGGCTGACGTTCACCACGGACATCGAGGCGTTCGCCGACCGTGACTTCGTCGTCGAGGCCATCCTGGAACAGGAGCAGGCCAAGACGGAGTTGTTCGGCAGGCTCGACACGGTGGTGACGAGCGACAGTGCCGTCCTGGCCTCGAACACGTCCTCCATCCCGATCATGAAGCTGGGGATGGCGACCCAGCGGCCGGAGCACGTCGTGGGCGTGCACTTCTTCAACCCCGTTCCGGTCCTGGCGCTCGTAGAGCTGGTGGCGTCGGTGCGTACGGCCGACGACGTCGTGACGCGCGCCGAGGCGCACGTCACGGGCACGCTCGGCAAGACGGCGATCCACTGCCAGGACCGCGCCGGCTTCATCGTCAACGCGCTGCTGGTGCCGTACCTGCTGTCGGCGATCCGGATGTACGAGGCCGGGTTCGCCTCGGCCGAGGACATCGACGAGGGCATGGAGAAGGGCACGGCCCATCCGATGGGCCCGCTGCGACTGTCGGACATGGTCGGACTGGACACGATCAAGGCCATCGCGGACTCGATGTACGACGAGTACAAGGAGCCGACGTACGCCGCACCGCCGCTGCTCATGCGGATGGTCGATGCCGGGCTGCTCGGCAAGAAGTCCGGCCGCGGGTTCTACGACTACAGCTGAGGCCGACGACCTGCCCGGTGGGCGGTGCGGGGCGAGTCGGGAGTGATCACCGGCTGCCCGTGCCGCCGTTGCGGGCCCTACGCTGCGAGGCATGAACGACACGCAGCTGCGGGTCGGCCTGGTCGGCGGTGGGCCGTGGGCGCGGACCGTGCACGCACCGGGCCTGGCGGACCATCCGGCGACGAAGCTCGAAGCCGTGTGGACGCGGCGTCCCGAGGCGGCCGCCGAACTCGCCGACTCGCACGGCGGCTCGGCGGCGGGGACGTTCGACGAGTTGCTCGACGCCGTCGATGCGGTGGCGTTCGCGGTTCCGCCGTCGGTGCAGGGCGAGTTCGCCGAACGTGCCGCACGGGCGGGTAAGCACGTCATCCTCGAGAAGCCGCTCGCCGGCGACCCGGAGACGGCCGATCGCATCGCGGCCGCCGTCGACGAGGCCGGCGTGGCGTCGCTGATGATGCTGACGATGCGCTACACCCAGCACACCCGCGAGTGGCTGGCGGGGATCCGTGACGCAGGCGGCTGGACCGGCGGTGCCGCGCGATGGCTGTCGGGAGCGCTGCTGGGCGGCACGTACGACACGGCCGGGTGGCGTGCCACCGACGGAGTCCTGGTGGACGTGGGGCCGCACGTGATCGATCTGATGGATGCCGCGCTGGGACCGGTCACGGGTGTCGTCTCCGCCCACCGGACCGGCGACGATCTGTGGCACATCGTGCTCGAACATTCCGGCGGTGCGACGTCGACGATCAGCATGTCGACCCGCGTACCGGTGCAGCCGACCGCGGCGGAGTTCACGGTGTACGGCGAGCACGGGTTGCGGACGCTGGCGCGCGCCCGGGGCGCCGCCGAGGCGTACACGGCGCTGCTCGACGACTTCGCGGCGCTCATCGCTACGGGCGTGCGGGACCACGAGTGCAACGCCGCACGGGGCGCGCACCTACAGTGGATCCTCGCCCAGTGCCTCGAGGCCGCCGAAGCACCGAGCGCCACCTAGAAACCCGCTCCACCGAACCCGCCACGGCAGCACCGAATTCCCGAACGCGTGAATCGGGAAACCCCGACGGGAGCTGCCTTGTGTCGAGAGTGAACCCCCTTTTTGGGACATTCCGGTCGCCACCGGAAGCGGGAAGTCGACCGCGACCCCGAAACTCCGGGAAAAGCACCTCCGCGAATTCGCCCTACCGGACCACCTACGAACGGAGGGTCTGCCATGTCAGGGGATTCTCCTGATGGAACGCCCTGTTAACACCGGGGAAGAACAACGGAAACAGGCCCCCGAAAACGGGCGAAAACCCGGCGCTGATACCACTGAAACCGACGGCCGAGCAACTTCGGAAACGTCACGGCGATCTCCGGTGTGCACCCGCGCAGGACATTTGCGATTCTTCTCCGGGCGCACGAAACGCAAGGGGGTCCGCTGCGTGGAATTCTTGCTGCACCATTTCGGCCGGCTCATTCCCGTCGGTGTGACGATGTTGATTCCGGCGTCGGCGGCGTGGCTGATGCTCATCTCTCGCAGGCGCAAGCGGCTCCCGGTGCGACGGGCCGTCACGACGGCGAGCCTCGACACGGCGTTCTGCCTCGTGATCGGCTGGATCCTGCTGCTGGTCGCGGTGCCGACGGCCGGTGATGGCCGGGTGCACTTGCTGCCCGGCACGGATCTTCTTCCTGTGACAGCCGACGAGGAGGCGGCCTGGCAGTTCGCCGCGAACCTCTGCCTGCTGTTGCCGCCGGCGATGCTGCTGCCGCTGCGGTGGGCGTGGTGGCGCAGCACCCGCCGCGCCACCGTGTCGGCGTTCGCCGCGTCCTGCGGCATCGAGTTGATGCAGTACGTCGCCGCCATCGGGCGCGTCGCCTCCGTCGACGACGTCCTGGTGAACACCGCCGGTGCCATGGCCGGCGCGACCGTCGCCACGTGGCTCACGCACTCCGACCCCGCGCTGCTCCCGCCCGGGTTGCGGATTCGGGGACGAACGTCGTCCCGAACACCACGCCGCGCTCCCACGGGCGGGCACGCGGGACTGACAGCGCCGGATGTGGCGGACGCTCAGTCGTCGTTGCGGGCGCGGCGGCCCCGCTTGATGTCCGAACGACGCTTCTTCGCTGCGATCCGCCGTTCCTGCGAGCCCCGCGTCGGTTTCGTGGGCTTGCGCTTCTTCGGCGGCGGTGCGGCCGCCTCGCGCAGCACGGTGGCCAACCGCTGCCGGGCGGCTTCTCGGTTGCGGAGCTGTTCCCGGTGCTCGGCGGCCACGACCGTGAGCACGCCGTCGCTGAGGCGTCGATCCAGCCGGGCCAACAGCCGTGACCGCAACGACTCCGGTACGGCGGCCGACCGCGCCACGTCGAACGACAATTCCACGCGTGAGGACGTCGTGTTCACGCCCTGACCACCCGGGCCGGAGGCGCGCGAGAACCGCTCCGACAGTTCCCCCTCGGGGACGACGAAGTTCGGCTTCACCCGCAGTTCGTTCACGTCGGCCACGATGACCTGCCCTACCGGGATCTGTCGAGCGAGTTCGACGGCGGTCAGAACCGCGGGTGGTCGCCCGACAGGACCGCACGCGGGCCGTCGGCGGTGTCGCCGTCGGCCGTCTTGACCTCGCCGAGCACCCACGCGGGCACATGCCGCGCGGTGAGCACCGCGAGTGCGCGGTCGACGTCCTCGGCCGCGACGACCGCGACCATGCCGACGCCCATGTTGAACGTCTTCTCCATCTCCGCCCGCTCGACCCTGCCTCGCTGCTGGATCACGGCGAACACGGGCGCCGGCGTCCACGAACCCCGGTCGAGGTGGGCGACGAGGCCCTGCGGCAGCACCCGTTCGAGGTTCGCCTCGAGGCCGCCGCCGGTGATGTGCGAGAACGTGCGGACGCCCGCCTCGGCGACGAGCGCGAGGCAGTCCTTGGCGTAGATGCGTGTCGGTTCGAGCAGCTCCTCGCCGAGGGTCCGGCCGAGCTCCTCGACGTGCCCGTCCAGCGGCAGTCGCGCGCTGTCCAGCAGCACGTGCCGCGCCAGCGAGTAGCCGTTGGAGTGCAGGCCGGACGAGCCCATCGCGATGACGACGTCGCCGGGACGCACCCGGTCCGGGCCGAGGACGTCGGCCGCCTCGACGGCTCCGACGCCCGTCGCCGAGATGTCGTACTCGTGCTCGCCCATCATGCCGGGGTGTTCGGCGGTCTCACCGCCCAACAGCGCACAGCCCGCCTGGACGCAGCCCTCGGAGATGCCCGCGACGAGCGCGGAGATCCGCTCGGGGACGACCTTGCCGACGGCGATGTAGTCCTGCAGGAACAGTGGCTCCGCACCGGTCACGACGAGGTCGTCGACGACCATCGCGACCAGGTCGATGCCGACGGTGTCGTGCTTGTCCAGCGCCTGCGCCACCGCGATCTTCGTGCCGACACCGTCGGTCGAGGACGCAAGCAGCGGTTCCTTCCAGCGGTCGAGCTTCAGGGAGAACAGGCCGGCGAACCCGCCGACGCCGCCGACCACCTCCGGCCGCGTCGCGCGCGCGGCGTGGGGCTTCAGCAGTTCGACGGCGTCGTCGCCCGCGTCGATGTCGACACCTGCCGCGGCATACGTGGCGCCGGCACCTTCGGTACCGGCGCCGTCAACGACCGGCTCCCGGCCAGACTCGCTCATCGGAACGCGGACTCCTCACTCGGCATTACTGCGGCACGGGGGTGCCCCCAGGGGCACATTGGTCGCACTGAATGCAACCAGGGTGCCCTTGGGGCACAAAGCTACGGACGCCCGACGGCGTCCTCGGCACCGTACCCCGCTTCCACGACGGGCAGTTCCTGCGATGCCCCGCCGAGGTTCTCCAGCATGTGCTTGCCGATGACCGCCTCGTCGGGCAGCTCCACGGGGTACTCGCCGTCGAAACACGCCGCGCACACCCGGTTGCGCGGCTGTTCGGCCGCCGCGACGAGCGAGTCCACGGACGCGTAGCCGAGCGAATCGGCTCCGATGGCACGGCGGATCCCGTCGAGGTCGGCGCCGTTGGCGACGAGCTCGGCGCGCGAGGCGAAGTCGATCCCGTAGAAGCACGGCCAGCGCACGGGTGGCGACGCGATCCGCACGTGAACCTCGACCGCGCCGGACTCGCGCAGCATCCGCACCAGCGCCCGCTGCGTGTTCCCGCGCACGATCGAATCGTCGACCACGACGAGGCGCTTGCCGCGGATCACGTCGCGCAGCGGATTCAGCTTCAACCGGATGCCGAGCTGGCGGATCGTCTGCGACGGCTGGATGAACGTGCGCCCGACGTAGCTGTTCTTGACCAGGCCCTGTCCGTACGGGATGCCGGAAGCCTGCGCGTAGCCGATCGCGGCGGGCGTGCCCGACTCGGGCACGGGGATGACCAGGTCGGCGTCGGCCGGGTACTCGTCGGCGAGCCTGCGGCCGATGTCGACCCGTGTGGCGTGCACGCTGCGGCCGGAGATCGTCGTGTCCGGCCGGGCCAGGTAGACGTACTCGAAGATGCAGCCCTTCGGCTCCGGGTTGGCGAACCGGGTGGAGCGGATGCCGTCGGCGTCGATCGCGATGAGCTCGCCCGGCTCGACCTCCCTGACGAACGATGCGCCGACGATGTCGAGCGCCGCGGTCTCACTCGCGGCCACCCAGCCACGTTCGAGGCGGCCGAGCACGAGCGGGCGGAATCCCTGCGGGTCCCGCGCGGCGTACAGCGTCGACTCGTCGGAGAACGTCAGGCAGAACGCGCCGCGCAGCGAGGGCAGCAGCTCGGCGGCCGCCGCCTCGATACCCCTGTCGGCCGCGGTCGCGGCGAGCAGCCCGCAGATCAGGTCCGAGTCGGTGGTGGCGCCGTTCTTGCTGACGACGCCGAGTTCGCGGGCTCGCTCGTGCAGTTCGTGGGTGTTGACGAGGTTGCCGTTGTGGCCGAGCGCGATGCCGCTGCCCGCGCCGGTGGTGCGGAACGTCGGCTGGGCGTTCTCCCAGCTGCCGCCACCCGTCGTGGAATAACGGCAGTGCCCGACGGCAACGTGTCCCTGCAACGACGACAGCGACTTCTCGTCGAACACCTGGCTGACGAGACCGAGGTCCTTGAACACGACCACGTGGCGACCGTCGCCCGCGGAAATCCCCGCCGCCTCCTGGCCACGGTGCTGCAACGCGTAGAGCCCGTAGTAGGTCAGCTTGGCGACGTCCTCGCCCGGTGCCCACACGCCGAAAACGCCGCATTCCTCGCGGGGTTCGGTCTCGAGTTGGCCGTCGGGGTCGGTGACCGACGCCGGCGATGGTTCGTGGTGGTCGCCGAGCAGGTTGTCGTGCCTGTCGTTGTGCACCGAGGGGCTCCCCTGAGGACGAGAACGGGCCGCCTCCACTCTAGTCCGCGGAGGCGGCCCGTTCGGGGTGAGATGGCGCTCAGACCGGGCGTCACAGCGACGAGGGGGGAGGTGCACTGCGCCACCGCGGTCTGAGCGCCGACCTGGGGACACGGCGGGGAACCTGCCGTGTCGAGAAGCGGGGCTCGCGTCGTGTCGCGTCCGAAGCCCCGCGTCCGGGTTGACTTTCTCGTATCGAGTTGTCGGTTCGGTGCGGGGTCAGGCCGTGGCCTGCAGCCACTTCGCGCGGCCGGATCCGTTCGGCACCCAGCAGCCCTTGCCGGTTCGGAGCGGCGCGGCGGGTTCTGAGAACTCGTCGTCCGCCAGCCCCAGCAGCGCGTCGACGACGTTTGCCATGCCGCCGTTGCGCTGCCACAGCACCTGCTTGGGCTCCAGGATGTTCGGCTCGTCGTAGGGCATCCGCGTGGCGGTGACGTCGTCCTCGGCGTCGAGCCGGACGACGTCGACCACGGTCTCGTGCATCCGCACACCGACGACGGTCACGAGATCACCGTCGGCGTCACGCGGGTGCACGAAGCGGTAGCCCTCGGCGATCAGCCTGCCGAGAGTGGCCTCGACCTCGCTGGGAGCAAGTTCAGGCGAGCATGTCATCGAACTCGCCGTCCTTCACGCCAGCGACGAAGGCCTCGATCTCCGCGCGGGTGTAGACGAGAGCCGGACCCTGAGGATCACGGGAGTTCCGCATGGCGACGTCACCGCCGCCGAGAGGTGCCACCTCGACGCAGTTGCCCATCGCGCCGCTGTACCGGCTCTTGCGCCACTGCGCGCCGGTGAGCAGCTCCGACGAGACGCCGTTCTCGATCCGCTGCATGATCCTCACCTTCCCGACTTTCAACCTTTGGAGGATGCATCTGCACGTGCATTGACGTGTGCACCGAAGTTAGCACGCGTTAGTGCGCGTGTGAATGCACGTGCAAAAGCCCGTGATGCTCTTCACCCGAATGCAACGCAGCGGATAAACCGCAGGTCAGAGCCGGCTTGACACGGGCCGCGACTACTCGGCGTCGATGAACGGGATCATGATTGCGACGAGCGGTTGATCTTTATCGGCGAGCGGGTGAACGCAATGCGTACACCTGCCCGAGTTTCACTCTTCCCGGCGAAAGGCAACGGAACGTAACTGAACGTCGCTCGGCGTCACGGGGGTCCCGGTATCCCGTGGGTCTCGGCGTCACGTGGGTCTCGGTCACCGGAGGACCGACCTGCAGGCGAGCCCGGCATGAGACTCGGCAGTCGCGCAGGCCACCGAGACCTCGACGAGCCGGCACGCATGTGCCCCCGCGTGCGGAGTCAGCCGCGCGAAGTCAGCTGTCGGCGCGAGCCTTGAGCATCATCTGCCGCGAGCGATCCGGTGTCTCGGCGTCGACGGCCAACCGGTCGAGGGCACGGCCGATGAGCTCGACGTCGTCGGCCCGGTCGAGATAGACACCCGCGGCGATGTGCTCGACATAGCCGATGTTCGGCAGCTCCGGCTCGGAGAACCGCAGCAGCGTGAACGACCCCTCGGCGGCGTAGCCGCTGCGCTCGTACGGCACGACCTGCACGGTGATGTGCGGCATCGAGGTCAGTTCGAGCACCTGATCGAGCTGCGCGCGGTGGACGTCGCGGCCGCCGATCGGCCGGTACAGCACCGACTCGTCGATCACGGCCCACAGTTTCGGCGCGTCCGGCCGGAACAACAGCCGTTGCCTGCGCATCCGCAGCCGCACGCGCGCATCGGCCGCCTCAGAGGCGTGCTCCGGCAGGCCGTGCGTCATGATCGCCCGCGCGTACTCCCTGGTCTGCAGCAGACCGGGGAAGAACTGCAGCTCGTAGGTCTGGATCCGCGCCGCGGCCTCTTCGAGCCCGACGTAGTCGTCGAACCACCGCGGCATGTAGTCGTTGAACTTCTGCCACCAGCCCGGCTGCGAGGACTGCTCCACCAGGTCCAGGAAGGTCAAACGCTGCGTCTCGTCCTGCACGCCGTACAGCGTGAGCAGGTCTTCGACGTCACGGCCCTTGAACTTGACGCGGCCCAGTTCGAGCCGGCTGATCTTCGATTCGGACGCGCGGATGTGGTACCCGGCCTCGGCGCGGGACAGCTCCGCCGCCTCACGCAACCTGCGCAGCTGGGAGCCGAGGATCATGCGCCGTGCCGTGGGGCCCTTGTCGTCGGACGGATCCGGCGCCTGCGCCCCTGCCCGGGGTGAGGGAACGCCGGTTGTCGACGGCCCGGTCGGCCACGAAGCCTCTGATCCGGGTGTCATATCGGCCGTTCCATCCCTTTCATCCACGACTCGGTAACCCACACGTGCCTGTCGCCAGCTGGAACGATCATCGTAACGCAGCAGATTCAGCCGGACATTCAACGTAGGCGCCCCCGGCCGGGCTATCAAGTCCGGCGGCGGCCAGGTCGATGTTTACTCTCGCACGTCTGTCCGACTACCCTGTGTGCGCTCCACGTCCCCGACGTGACGTACCCAGTCGAAGGCGAGGTTTCCCTCACGTGTCCACCGGCCCAGTCCCACAGACCGAACGCGTGCCCGTCGGCGTGGATCCCACGCGAGCGAGTATCGCGCGCGTTTATGACGCCTTCCTCGGCGGCAAGGACAACTACGAGATCGACCGGGAGGTCCGCGACGGCGTCCTCACCGAGGCCCCGTACGCCGAACACCTCGCCATCGAGAACCGCGACTTCCTGATCCGCTCGGTGCGTTTCATCGCGCAGCAGACCGGCATCATGCAGTTTCTCGACTGCGGCTCCGGCCTGCCCACCGCGGAGAACACCCATCAGGTCGTCCAGCGCATCAGGCCGGAGGCCGAGGTCATCTACGTCGACAACGACCCCGTCGTCGCAGCACACGGCCGGGCGCTGCTCGAGGAGAACGACCACACGGCACTGATCGACGCCGACATCTTCGAGCCCGACGCGGTGCTCGACAACGCCGTGGTGCGGGAGCATCTCGACTTCACACAGCCGATCGCGCTGCTGCACATCGGCACGCTGCACCACTACGAGGGGCCTGCGGACAAGCCTGCCGAGATCATGCGCCGCTACTACGAGCGGCTGCCGTCCGGCTCGTTCGTCTCGATCAGCCACTTCCTCGACCCCGAGAACGAGCACACGCCGATGGCCCGGCGCGCGGAGGACAAGTTCCGCCACAGCCCCATGGGTTCGGGCTCGTTCCGCACCCTGGATGAGATCCGCTCGCTGTTCGGCGACCTCGAACTCGTCGAGCCCGGTGTCATCCGGCTCGCCGACTGGTGGCAGGACGGTCCGCGGTTGACGCCGCTCAACGAGGCCCAGCACTGCATCGCGGGAGGCGTCGCCCGCAAGCCGTGACCCGGCGAGCCGTGCCGGCCCCTGGTCACACCCGGACGATGGGCAGCCAGTGCGAGACGTCGGCACGGGCTCCCGATGCGGCGACCCGGCCGCGGGCGACCGCGTCCGTCCACTGCAGCCTGCCCGTCGCGAGTTCGAGCCAGGTGCGTGGATCGGTCTCGACCACGTTCGGGGGCGTGCCACGGGTGTGCCGCGGACCGTCGACGCACTGGACGGCACCGAACGGCGGCACGCGCACCTCGACACTGCGTCCCGGGGCGACCGCCGCGAGGGTGCGCAGGCTCAACCGAACGGCCGAGGCCAGTTGCTTGCGGTCCGGCTCGGCCGGAGCAGTGCCGTCCAGCCACGCGGTCACGCTCCGGACAGCCTCTCGTAACTCTTCGGGATCGACCGAGCGCGATGTGGGCATGTGTCCACACTAGAGTGGGCGTCGACCGGTCCGCGGCCGCTCCACTCGGATGCCGTGAGGAGTGCCGCGGTGCGGTCATGCAGGCGGCGGACATGCCGGCGGCACGGCAGTGAACGTGGAGAGCTACATGGAGCAGCGGGACGACGCGAACCGGCTGGTACCGGGAGAGCCCCAGCACCGGCCGGGCCGCAATCCCAAGATCACCAAGGAGATGCGGGCCAACGCGAGAGCGAACCCGAACAGCTGGCTGTACGTGATCGACGAGGCGTTCGACCCGGCGGGACGCGTTCCCTCCTGGGCGGTCGTCGGTGCTTATCCGGTGAACAACGAAGGCGAGATCGTGGAGGACTTCCACCCCAACGACCGGTACCGGCCCTCCCCGAAGGCGCTCGGCTACCCGGAACCGGCGTCCGATCTGGAACGGCTGCTGCAACTGGTGCACACCAAGCACCGCCCTGCCGAGGATCTGCCTGCGGTGATCCTGGACGCGACGTTGTTCGTGTACGCACTCTCGCCCGTGCAGCGCACCGTGATCGGGTTCCACAACGCCGACGGCCGCATCCTGGTGCCGGCGTACACGCAGAAGTCGCTGGTGCCCGCGGAGTGGCCGCATGCGCGCGCGGTGCTCGGCCGCGACATCGTCGACCTGCTGGGCGAGCACCCGCTGGCGATCAACCCGCACGACCTCGTCACGGCCGTGGTTCCGGCGCACCATCTGCGGCACGCACTCGCTCAGCAGCAGTGACGCCCCGGCGGTGAGCCGCGAGACGGTGATTGCCGGTGGAAACCGCCCCGGCGTTCTTTTACACCCGTCGCCCCGAACGGAAAAGCGGTCGTCACTCGAACGAATCACGACGAGCGTATTTCCCGCCGGAGAACATCACCCGAATAGCGCTACTGATACCGCGAGTGGGTCCCGGTGCCGTTCCGGTGGCAATTCCGGATGTACATCACCCACTCGTAGCGGAGTTTTCACGCCAACTAGTGACAAAGTTCGCGACCTCCTATAACAATCAACGCCCGAACGGCCACCTGCTGTAAGCCGTTCATCGCGAGGGCACATTGTGAAGGGATACGTCGCATGTCCACTGCACGAAGAATCCGGCGGCGGATGCGTACCGCCGTGGTGGCCGGGTCGGTCGGCGCGCTCCTGCTCGGCGCGCTCACGACACCGGCAGGCGCAGCACCGTCGAGCACCGGCGAGACGGATGCGTTCGAAATCGGAAATCACGCGATGGGGTCGCAGATCGCCAGGGTCGAGGGCGACAACTCGTCGCCCGCCACGAAGGCGCGGGCGACGCAACCACAAGGCGTCGGCGCGGACGGGATGAAGGCGCAGGCCACCGTGGCCGGCATCGACGTCGCCAGCTACCAGGGCAACGTCGACTGGGATCACTGGTGGGGCGAGGGCAAACGGTTCGCATACGTCAAGGCGACCGAAGCCACGAGTTACGAGAACCCGTATTTCGCCCAGCAGTACAACGGTTCGTACAACGTCGGCATGATCCGCGGTGCCTACCACTTCGCGGTGCCGAGCTCGTCCTCCGGACGGGAACAGGCGAATTACTTCGTGGACAACGGAGGCGGCTGGTCCGGCGACGGCAAGACCCTGCCGGGCGCGCTGGACATGGAGTACAACCCCTACGGCGACGATCCGTGCTACGGCCTCAACCAGGCACAGATGGCGTCGTGGGTCCGCGATTTCCACGACACCTACCACTCGCGCACCGGCCGCTGGCCCGTGATCTACACGTCGACGAGCTGGTGGAACATGTGCGTCGGCTCGGCACAGTCGTTCGGTGACACCGTCCCGCTGTGGGTGGCACGGTACGCCGACTCGGTGGGCCCGCTGCCGAACGGCTGGGGTTACCACACCATCTGGCAGTACACCTCCAGTCCGCTCGACCAGAACTCGTTCAACGGCGCCTACGACAGGTTGCAGGCGCTCGCCAACGGCTGATCCGGTCCGCCACCGCAGGCCCGGCGTCGGCGTGGTCCACACCACCCGCCGCCAGGCCTGTTCGCGCGGCAAGCCGGACGAAACCACCGGGTGAACCACCACGGAACCACCGGGGTGCCACCGCCACGTGGCAGAATCCGCGCGGTCGTAACGCAAGCAGGAGGCCCCGGTGACGTATCCACCACAACCAGGACAGGGCTATGGCCAAGGCGGCTGGGAACAGCAGGGCCACGGCCAGCAGGGGTATCCGGGCCAGCAGGGCTTTCCCGGTCAGCAGGGATATCCGGGGCAGCAGCCCTACCCGGGGCAGCAGGGGTATCCGGGTCAGCAGGGGTATCCGGGATACGACCCGACCGGCCAGTACGGCGTCGGCGGCCCTGGCGGTGAACCGCCCAAGAAGAAGACCGGCCTGATCGTCGGCATCGCACTCGGCACCGTCGTGCTGCTGTTCGGCGTCTTCGCCATCCTCGCCTGGGTCGCCCCCGGCTTCCTCCTCGCCGACGACGAACAAGGCAGCGGTTCCGGTTCGGACGGCTCCGGCGCCCAGGCCCTCGCCGAGAAGATCATGCAGGGCTTCAACGACCAGGACAGCCAGGCGCTGCAACAGCTCGCCTGTTCGGGCGCCGATCCCATGGTCCAGGGCGTCATTCAGTCCGCGACCTATGTGCAGAGTGCCGAACTCGGCGACGTCAAGGAGAACGGCAACAGCGCGACGGCCGACGGGACCGTCACCATCGAAGGCCAGTCCGTCCCCGTCAGCGCGAACCTGAAGAAGGACGGCGAGTCCTGGTGCTGGCAAGCGGTCGAGGTCTCGGGCCTGGACCCCGGTGACATGGGCGGCATGAACCCGGGCGACATGAGCGCCGAGATGCCCGACCCGGCCGAGTCGAGCAGCGCGAGCGTCCCGGACTCCGACAGCGGCAGCACCGACGAGACCGGCAGCGGTGAATGGCGCACCAACATGGACAAGTTCATCAGCGCCATCAACTCCGGTGACAAGCAAGCGGCGAAGTCCGTGCTCTGCAGCGATGCCGACACCGGGAACGGCCTGCAGGAACTGATCGACGGCCCGACCCAGGTCCAGGAGGCCAAGGTCGACGACAGCGGCACGTACTACGCCTACGTCTACCTGACAGGGACCGTCGGTGGTGAGCGGCTGACCGATGACACCAACGTGAGCATCGAGAACTTCGACGAGACCGGATGGTGCGTCGACTCCGGCTTCACCTACTACGAGTGATCGCCGGTGCCTGCGGCGGCCCCGGACCCGGGACCGCCGCGGGCACTCGCTCTCCCCGTCCGGATTAGCCGGAAAGTCGCGTCACCTGCGCCGTAGCCGTGCGACACTGCGACGGCTACGGCGCGAAGGGGACGAGCGATGACATATCCACCGCAACCAGGCCAGGGCGGCCAACAGGGCGGCTGGGAGCAGCACGGCTACGGCCAGCAGGGGGCGGGCTACCCTGGCCAGCAGGGATATCCGCAGCAGGGGGCGGGCTATCCGGGTCAACAGGGCTACCACCCGCAGCAGGGGTACCCGGGCCAGCAGGGCTATCCGGGATACGACCCGACCGGCCAGTACGGCATGTACCCGCCCGGCCCCGGCGGTGAGCCGCCCAAGAAGAAGACCGGCCTGATCGTCGGCATCGCACTCGGCACCGTCGTGCTGCTGTTCGGCGTCTTCGCCATCCTCGCCTGGGTCGCACCCGGCTTCCTCCTCGCCGACGACGAACAAGGCGGCGGTTCCGGTTCGGGCGACTCCGGCGCCCAGGCACTGGCGGAGAAGATCGTTCAGGGGTTCAACGACCAGGACAGCCAGGCCCTGCAACAGCTCGCCTGTTCCGACGCCGATCCCATGGTCGACAACGTGATCCGCGGGGCGAGCAGCGTCCAGAGCGCCGAGCTCGGCGAGGTGCAGGACAACGGCGACACCGCGACGGCCGAAGCCACGATCAACATCGAGGGCCAGGACGTTCCTGCCAGCGCAACGCTGGAGAAGGACGGCGACGCATGGTGCTGGCAGTCCGTCGAGGTCTCCGGCATGGATCCCGGCGGCGTGAGTCCCAGTACCGACATGGCGGAGCCGGAACCGTCGCCCGCCGACGACTACCCGGCTCCGGACGGTGGCGGCGACGGTGAGGAGTGGCGCGGCAACGCCGAGAAGTTCGTCGGCGCCGTCAACTCCGGCGACAAGCAGACTGCCCAGTCGATGTTCTGCGAGAACGCCCTCACGAGCGGTGGCCTCGAAGACCTCGTCAACGGCCCCACGCAGATCGAGTTGGGTGAGGCGCGGCTGAGCAACGACTACCTCGCCTCGGTCGGAATCTCCGGCACCGTGGGCGGCGCAGAGCTCAGCGACAGCTCGCGGCTCACGTTGAACAACACCGAGGAAACCGAGCCGTGGTGTATCGACATGGCGCTCGTGCTCGACAACTGACCGGCAGGTGAGCCGAGGCGGCCGGGTGGCGGGTGCGGTTCCCGCTGCCCGGCCGCTCTGCACCCCGGCACACGTGGTGTGAACCCCGCGGTCGCCGCGGGAACGCCGGAGGCGCGGGACCGGCGGCACGCGGCAGGAAGGCCGGAAGCTCGGCAGCGGCTGAACGCCGGAGGCGCGGTGGCGACATGGCACAATCCTGCGGTCGATCACACGAGGGGGCGAGCGATGCCGTACAACACCGGGTCGTACCCGGACGGTTCGTACGGGCACGGAACCGGGCCGCACGAATCCGGGTACGGACACGACGCCCGGCGCGAGCACCCACCACCGGGCGCTCCGGGGCACTCCGGTGCGGCACCGGGCCACCGGCAGCCGCACGGTGCGATTCCCGGCCACGGAACGCCGGACCGACACGGGACGCCGCAGCAGCACCGGCAGCAGGGCGGTCCGCAGGGCAGTCCGCAGCAGGGCGGACAGTGGTCGGGCGGGCCCGGGCAGGAAGGGTGGCAGCCGGAACGGCATCGGACCGGGCCGGCGGCCTTCGCCCCGTCACCGCGCGGCAGCCGCCCCACGCGGCTCGCCGCGATCGCCGGGGGCGGCGTGGCCCTGCTCGTCGGCGTGTTCGCGTTCACGGCGTGGGTCGCACCCGGCTTCCTCGCGGGCGGCGACGCGGAAGGTACGGCGGGCGCAGGAGCCCGCGACGTCGCTCAGCGGATCGTGACCGGATTCACGCGGCAGGACAAGACCGCACTGCGGGCGCTGACCTGTGAGGACGCGGAACGCCCCGTGGCGGCGGCGATCGAACAGGCGCATCAGACCACGGGGGCGCAGCTGACGGGGCGCATCGCCGTGCACGACGATTCCGCCACGGCGGCGGGCAGGCTCACGATGAGCGGCGACCACGTCGACATCGAGGTCGGCCTCGACCGGCGCGGCGGATCGTGGTGCTGGCGGTCGCTCACCGTGCCCGGCATCGACCTGCGCAGCCCTCGCCCGACGGGTTGACGGCGCGGCGGCACTGGCCGTGTGTCGACAAGCGGCTGCACCGACGAACTGCCGGGTCGATACGCAGCCGTGTCGACATGGCGACGGCGAATGCGTGACGGGTTCCAGGGGCGATCAGGCGTCCACGCAGGGATGTGATCGACTACCGTCACGAGCCGTGAAACGCCTGTGGTCACCGGACTCCCCGCAGCGCTCTTCCGTCGCACTGGCCGCAACGCTCGTGCTTGCCGTCGCGGCGGTGCTGGCCATCGGCGCGTGGCTCGTCGCCGATCCCGGAACGCCGCGCAGCGACGCGCTGCGTACCGCAGGGCTCGCGGGCGGCGCGATCATCGCGCTGTACGCGCTGTGGCTCAACGACCGCAGGCGCAGGGTCGAGGAGGCCCGGCACGCGCTCGAAGGTGACCGGGTCTCGGACGAGCGGTTCGCACGGTCGGTCGAGCTGCTCGGCCACGAAGCCGACCAGGTGCGGGTCGGCGCGATGCACGCACTGGCCGGGCTCGCGAAAGCCCGTACGGACTACACGCAGACGGTGCTCGACGTGCTGTGTGCCTACCTTCGCAGGCCGTACTCCCACCCCAGGTGGTCCGATTCGGACAGTTCGACGGGCGAAGAACAGGAGGAGGCCGAGCGTGAACTCCAGGTCCGGCTGACGGCACAGCGCCTGGTACACCAGCTACTGTCCGAACCGGACGATCCGCGAGGCCCGGCCTACGATCTCGACCTCACCGGCGCCGCTGTCGAGTACCTCGACCTCTCGCGCCGTCGCATGGGCACGGTCGTGCTGCGGTACGCCTACCTGCACAGCGATTCGAACCTCAGCGAGTGCGTGTTCACCGGGCCGGTCTGGTTCACCCGCGGCCGCACCGGAACGGGACGCCTACAGGGCAGATTCCGCTGTGACGACACTGTTTTCGAGCAGCCCGCGACGTTCGGCGACGCGACGTTCAACTCACTGGCGTCGTTCCGCCGCACCCGGTTCGCCGCGGACTGTTCGTTCTCCGGGGCCGCGTTCAACGGCACGGCCCGGTTCACCGACGCGACGTTCGGCGAGCTGAATCTGCACCACGCACGATTCGCCGGCGACATCGACCTCCGCTGGCGCGAAGCGGCGAACGTGTCGGTGGAGGACACCACCGCCGATCCGGCACGCAGCATCGAGCTGCCCGACGGCTGGCGCGCCGCACCGACCCGGAGCGGCGCCGAGCTGACCCCGCCAGGCAGTCAAGAGCGACCAGGTGACTGAAACAATAGCGGGATCACAGCACGAGGGGGTTCCATGACGTATCCACCACAGCCCGGCCAGCCGGGCGGTCATGCCCAGCAGCCTCCGGGTGGGTTCGGACAACCCGGACAGCCGGGGCCGTACGGAGTGCAACCGGGACACCAGCCAGGGGTGCCGCAGCCGGGCCGATACCCGCAGCAGGGCGTACCCAACGGCGGCTACCCGTATCAGGGTTACCCGCAGCCGTTCGGTGGACCACAGCCGGAGAAGCCGCGAACCGGGCTCAAGGCCGCCCTGTGGACCGTGATCTCAATCGTGACGACCTTTGCCCTCTTCTTCGGCGGGTACTACCTGTTCGTCTACGAGGAACCGCCTCCCCCGACCGGCATCAAGACATGGCGTATCGCCGCGGACCGCTTCGTCGAAGCCGTCAACGACGGCGACGAACGGGCTGCGCTGGCTGTGGTGTGCTCGGTGTCCAGGAACGACGACATGGTCACCTACTCGGAGGAAGGGGTCGCCGATCTCGTGCACGGCAACGCGAAGATCGTCCGCGCACCTGAGGTCAACAAGCAGAGCACGTCGTACGACGCTGCACATCGCCTGTATCCCGTGCCCATCACCGGGACGACCGACGACGGCGAACTCTCATCGCTTTCGGACATCCTGTTGGACGACGACGACGGCGAAGGCTGGTGCGTATCCTCCGTCTCGGTCCACTATGACACGGGCCCACCGTGATCCGGCCCCGGACACCCGCGAGGGCGAGAGGTGTGCACCACGATGTGGGAGGAGTCCGGCTGTGCCGCGCCGGACACGGAACCGCAGCCACCGACCCCGAGTCGAACGTCCGTAGCGCCATGACAGAGTGACCCCAACAGGTCACCCAGTCGAGGCAGCTGCCATGACAGCAGCAGTGCGTGACCAGCAGAGGGGGAGTCGTGACCTACCCACCGCAGCCCGGGCCCTACGGCCAGCAGCCGGGACCGTACGGCCAGCCGGGACCGCACCAGGGCGGCCCGCTGCCGGGCGGCTATCCCCAGCAGGGAGCACCTCAGCCCCCAGCACCTCAGCCCGGATCACCCCACCCTTCAGCACCTCAACCTGCAGCACCGCACCACGGAGCGCCCCACCAGGGAGCGCCCCAGTCCGGCGGCTTTCCGCAGCAGGGCATGCCGCCGCAGGGTGGCGGCTACCCGCCACCCGGTCAGCCGCCCGGCTTTCCGCAGGGTCCCGGCGGGTTCGACGAGCAGCCGAAGAGCAAGAAGACCGGCCTCGTCGTCGGCATCGCCGCAGCCGTCGTGCTGATCGGCGCCGTCCTCGTCACCGGGTTCTGGGCACCGGGATTCTTCGTGGGCGACGACAGCGAAACGTCCGCCGACGGCGGCAACTCCGGCGGCAGCGACTCCGGCACGGCCGGCGATGCGAACTCCGGCGGTGACGGTGGTTCCAGCGGCGACAGCGGGCAGGACGGTGGCTTCGGCGACTCCGGTGACACGGGCGGAACGGACTCCGGCGGCCTCGACGGCGGCGACACCGGCGGGGCACAGGCGGCCGCGGCGCAGTACGCGGCCGCGCTGTCGGACCTCGACGTACCCGGTATGAAGGAACTCGCCTGTGCCGGCAGCACGGACGTCGCGCCGCAGGGTGAGGCTCCGGACGGTCTCGCGATCCAGGCTTCGGTCGCCGAGGTGGAGGAGACGTCTGTGGACCAGGCGTCGGCGAAACTCGACATGCAGGTCACGTCCGGTGAGAAGTCCGCCAGCATGCAGGCCGACCTCACGCTCGAGAACCAGGGCGGCTGGTGCGTCTCCGACATCGAGGCGGGCAGCGGCTCCGGAGCCGGCTTCTGACGCGACAGCGGTGACGCCTCCGTTATCCTGCGTCACGGGCCGTACGCGACCGTGTACCCGCGGGGACGCCGCAACCGTGGGAGACGGTCACGGGAACCCGGCCGGGGTACCGATCCGTCGAAGCCGTTGCATATGAAGTAGTTTCACTGTCCGTTCGACGTCGGAAGACGCACGCGCGCGCGAGGAAATGGGAGCCCGCCATGACGTACCCACCCCAACCCGGCCAGCCCGATCCGTACGGTGGACAGCCCGGCCAGCAGCCCGGCGGCTACCCCCAGTCCGGTGGGTTCCCCCAGCAGGGCGGATACCCGGGCCAGGGCGGCTACCCGCAGCAGGGAAACCCCCAGCAGGGCGACTACCAGCAGCCGTACGGCCAGCCGGAACAGGGCGGCTACCAGCAGCCATACGGTCAGCAGGGTCAGTACGGTCAGCAGCCGTACGGTCAGCAGCAGCCCTACGGCCAGCAGCCGTACGGCCAGCCGCAGCAGGGCTACCCTCAGCAGGGCGGCTACGGCGAGCCGCCGAAGAAGAGCAAGACCGGCCTCATCGCCGGCATCGGCGGCGGCGCCGTCGTGGTCATCGCCGCGTTCCTCATCACGGCGTTCTGGGCGCCGGGGTTCCTCACCGGGGACAGCCCGGACAACGTCGCCGAGAAGGCCGTCGAGGCGCTGAACAACAAGGACGTCGACGTGATCAAGGAGGTCGCGTGCAGCCCCGACGCGGCGGGCGACGTCAGTGACCTCGAGGACATGCCCGACGGGCTGAAGATGACGTTCTCCGTCACCGGCGACGCCACCGAGAACGGTGACGAGGCACGCGTGCCGATCAAGCTCGACGTCGAGTACCAGGGCGACAGCAACACGAGCGAGGGTGAGCTCGTCATGAAGGACGAGAGCGGCTGGTGCGTCAGCGACCTCGAGGAATCCGGGCAGTAAACCGCGGCGCTCGCTCCGGGTCGAACAACGCTCCCCGTGTGGTCCGAACACGCCGACGCGTGTTCGGACCACACGTTCAGGGGGAGATCCGCTCCGAGCGCAACGCCGAACGGCGCATCTTGCCCGTGTCGTCCCGTAGCGGTTCGTGGGAGATCTCGATGGTCTTCGGCCGCTTGTGCGGAGCCAGCCGGGTAGCGGCGTGCGCAGCGATCTCGGCCTCCGAAACCGGGTCGGCGGCGGACGTTTCGACGATCGCGTGCACGCGGTTGCCAGAATCCGCATCCGGCAGTCCGATCACCGCACTGGACAGCACGGCCGGATGCTCGACGAGTGCGCTCTCGACCTCGGCGGGGTAGATGTTCACCCCACCCGCGATGATCATGTCGGAGAGCCTGTCGTGCAGGTACAGGTACCCGTCCTCATCGAACTCGCCCACATCGCCGAGTGATTCCCACCCGTCGAGTTCCTTCGCCTCCGCTCCGATGTACCGGTACGGTTCGGGACTCTCCGGCGCCGGTCGCAGGTAGACCTCTCCGGCCGTTCGGGGTGTCGTCACGTCGGCGCCGTCGACATCCACGATCTTGATCTCGCCCCAGGTGGCGCGACCCACCGTGCCGGGATGGGCCAGCCACTCGCGGCCGTTCACGGTGCACCCCGCCTGCGCCTCGGTGCCGCCGTACAGCTCCCAGATCACGTCCGCCCCGAGCCAGTCGATCCACGCCCGTTTCAACCACGGCGGGCAAGGCTCGGCGACGTGCCACACGGACCTCAGGCCGGACAGGTCGTGTCGCTGCTTGATCTCATCGGGGAGGGCGTGGATCCGGCGCATCATCGTCGGAACCAGGTAGAGCCAGCTGATCGCATGGCGGTTCACCAGTTCGAGCGTGCCTTCCGGGTCGAACTTCCGCATCAACGTGACCGTGGCTCCCGTGAACAGGCCTGCCATGGCCGTGCCGAACGGCGCGTTGTGGTGCAGGGGTGCGGGGACCAGGAGCCGGTCCGCCGATCCGATGCCCCAGACCTCCGCGTCGAAGGCACGATACGTAGCGGGCCTGCCGGAGAGAATGATCTTCGGACGGCCGGTGGACCCGCCGGACGTCGGGGCCTTCCACGACGGCGCGACCACCGTGGGCAGATCCTCGTCAGTGGCGCCGAGTTCCCGAAGCCGGTCCACAGTGGCCCCTCCGGGAACGCCGGAGTCCGCCGCGTCCACGACGATCGCCGCGGGCTCTGCCAGCGCGAGGATCTCGCCGATCTCCCGCTCGGTCAGTTTCGTCGACAGTGGCTGGGGAGTGGCACCCACCTTGTAGCAGGCGAACGCCGACACGATCATGTCGACACCGCCCGGCAACGCGAGCGTGACGATGCTGCCCGTCGAGACGCCGCAACGCCGCAGCCCACGGGCGACCCGATTGCTCTCGCGATGGAGCCGAGTCCAGGTCAGCTCGTCGCCGTCGCAGCGGACCGCGACGGTCTGCGGCATGACGCCTGCGTGGTACTTCGGGATGTCACACAGCGGAAACTCTTCCGGTGGCATGGGAATGCGCAACCTTTCTCCGTCCGAGGAGCCGTGGCCTGCTACGAGGTGACCGAACGCGCTTCGACGTCGTCGACGTCGTGCCGGAGCCAGGCGTGGTAGACCCACGCGAACAGCAGCGGCCCGACCACGCTGGCGAGCGGCCAGATCATGTAGACGAACACGGCTGTCGACGTCGGCAGACCACCGATCACGCCGTCGCCGTGCAGTGTCGCGTTCGACACGACGAACAGCACCGTCAAAGCGGCCCCGAAGGACACGATGCGGGCCGTCGCCCCGGTCTTCCATTCGTCCCGCCGGTTGAGCGAACCCATCAGCATGAAGATCGTCACCAGGCTCGGAATCGAGTAGTACACCAGGTGCCACAGGTCGAACAGCACTCCGACGGTGACGGCCGTGACGATCACGAATATTGCGGCGACCAATGCATCCGTACGATCGATACTCATTCGGACATCCTTAGGTGGAGAGAACGGGCGCGAGCGTGGTGGTGAGCGGCTACTCGGCGGCGGCCCCCACCGGCGACCGCATGTCGTGCATTTCGGTGAACCTCTTGGCGGATTCGCGAGAGGGGAAAGCCACCGACACGGCGATGAAGATCAGAATGCCGACGACGGTGATGAATCCGCCGACCTGGATGTAGGACGGAATCGTGATGATCTCCTGTGAGGTGAGCACCGTGGTGACCAGGTTCCCGGCGATGCCGAAGGTGATCGCGACGGTGGTGGCGAGGCCGGTCGCCCTTCTCCAGTACAGGCCGAGCGCGAGCGGCCCGAAGATCGCGGCAGCGAAGGCGGCGAATCCGAGGGCGCCCAACAGGAACACCACCTGCGACAGGTAGAGCGTGAACACCAGGGCACACGCCACGACGAGCACGCTGGCGATACGTGCCCAGCGCACCTCGTTGCGCACCGTGATGCCGAGCGCTCCCGTGAGGTCCCGCATCAGGGAGGACGCGCCGACGGCGATGAAGGAGTTCGAGCTCGACATGATGGCTGCGAGCAACCCCGCGAGGACGAATCCGGCGAACACCGGCGAGACCATGTTGTCCAGGAACCACGTGGCGGTGTTGTCGACGTTCTCGAGTTCCGGGGCCCTCCCCTGGATCGTGAGTGCCCGCATCGCCAGGCCGACGCCGAGCGCGAACATCGTCGTGATGCCGTATGCCAGCGCGGCCACGAGTGCACCCCACTTCAGTTCCGAGGACGACCGCAACATCAGGAACTTCGTGATGAGCTGCGGTTGCGCGGCGATACCGAAGACCGCCACCAGGACGAACGTGTAGACGTAGGTGAGCGGCTGCGAGGCGTCCAGGCGCAGGAAGTCGAGGTCGTAGTTGCTGATGGTGGTCAACATCGACCCCCAGCCGCCGATGGTGCTGGTGGCCACGAAGAACGCACCGATCGACAGCACGACCATGAGCAGGCCCTGGATGAAGTCGGTCCAGGCGCCCGCGAGCATCCCGCCCGCAACGGTGTACACGGCCACGACCGCCGAGCCGATGATCGCGCCGGTGGACACCGAGGTGTCCAGGATGAGGCTCACGATCACGCCCGTGGCGGTGACCTGCGCGGTCATGTACGCGACCGATCCGACGAACATCGCCACGGACATGGCGATGTGGGCCGAGCGGCCGGGATACCGGATGCGGATCACGTCGGGAACCGAGTACACCTCGTACTTCCGCGCCAGCCGGTACAACCGGGCTCCGAGCAGGAACCAGGACAGCGCGAACGCCAACGGCACGAGCAGTGCCGCCGCAACGAGTGCCTGCACTCCCCACGAGTAGGTGTTGGCCGTGTGACCGATCATGCCGAAGCCGCTCTGGATCGACGAGAACGTGCCGATCGCCATCACGAAGAAACCGAGGGTCTGCCCGGCGACGAGAAAGTCCTTCGAGGACTTGATCCGGGATTTGGCCCAGTATCCGATGACGAACATGAGCAGGAAATACACCAGCATGATGACGACGACTGGAGTCATTCAACAATCCTCCGCGCTGAAGATGGTTGGGACCGGGACGTGAGAAGGGGACGGTGATCGGAGTGGCGGCGGCTCCGGTGGTTGCCGCCGGCGGTTACGTGGTTCGGCCGGCGGTGGTCAGCGGGCGCCGGTCAGTCCGCCGTCCACCGGAATGACGGCTCCGGTCAGATAGGCGCCGGCGCGGGAGGCGAGGAAGATCGCGGTCCCCGCGGCGTCCTCCGGACTTCCCGGACGGCCGAGAGGGATGCGGTCGAGCACCTCGGCACGTAGCTCCGGATCGTCGAGTGCGTAGGCCATCATCTTGCTGGGGAACGGCCCGGGAGCGATGGCGTTGACGGTGATGCCCTCGGCTGCCGTGGCCGCGGCGAGCTTGCGCGTGAGCATGTGCACGGCAGCTTTGCTGGCACCGTACGAGAAGTTGTCCGAGGCCGACACCGTGATGCCGTCGACCGAACCGATGTTGATCACGCGTGCGGGGTCGCCGTCGCGGGAGGCGGCACGCAGTTCCGGCAGCAGGTGCTGGGTCAGCGCGAACACCGCCTTCACGTTGACGTCGAAGACCTTGTCGAACGCGCTCTCGGGGAACTCGTCGAGCGGCGCTCCCCACGTCGCGCCCGCGTTGTTGACCAGTACGTCGATGCGCGGGGAGAGTCGGCGCACCCGTTCCGCCAGGTCAGCGATTCCGTCCTGTGTGGACAGATCCGCGGGGTGGGCGACACACGTTCCGAACGCGGAGAGCTCCTCGGCCACCTGCCGGCATGCGTCGGCCTTTCGGGACGAAATGACGACCGTGGCGCCGGATCGGACGAATCCCCTGGCGATCATCAGCCCGATTCCCCGTGAACCCCCGGTGACCACCACCGTCTTGCCGGAGACGTCGAACAGCGCCGCAGGATTCATCGTTTCACCACTCGCCGAGGCGGCGTTGGCCTCCTCGGCGCCGGCGGCCGGGCCGTTCGATGCTGCGTGATTCGGCGCCGGGCTGTTCGACGCTGCGTGGTTCGTCATTGCGACGCTCCTGCCGGCTCATCGTGGGTGCCCGCGAGTTCGACATAGCGGGCCGTCTGCCCGAACGCGGACTCGGTCACGACGGATGCGGACATGTCGCTGATCTCGGCCCAACGGTCGGCGATGGTCTCCGGCTCGCGCACGTCCTCGGGCAGGTACACGCCCGCGGACTCCTCCATGCGCGCCACCGCGAACACACCGGCACCGGCCGCGAGGACGGTCTTGTTCGGCGCGGCATCGGAGACGAGGAACAGTGCACCCGGAGCAATCGACTCCGGAGTGAGGACGTCCAGCGCACCGGGGTCGATGAGTTCCTCGGTCATCCGGGTCGCGGCGGTCGGCGCGAGAGTGTTGACGTGGATTCCGTTGCGTGCACCTTCGATCGCGAGCACGTTCATGAGCCCGACGACGCCGGACTTGGCCGCACCGTAGTTGGCCTGGCCGAAGTTGCCGTATATCCCGGAGCCGGACGTCGTCATCAGCACCCGCCCGAATCCCTGCTGCACCATGTGCGGCCAGACGGCTTTCGTGCAGTGCACCGAGCCCATCAGGTGCACCTCGAGCACGTGGCGGAACTCGTCGGCGTCCATTTTGGCGAACGACCTGTCCCTGAGGATTCCCGCGTTGTTGATCAGAATGTCGACGCGGCCCCACCGCTGGATCGCCTGGGCGACCATGCCCTCGACGTCGCGTACGTCGGTGACATCGGCTCGGCTGACCATGGCCTCACCACCACGGCGCTCCACCTCGACGACCACCTCCGCGGCCGCACTCTCGTCGTTCCCTGCGCCCGAGACGGACCCGCCGACGTCGTTGACCAGGATCCTGGCACCGCGTTCGGCGAGGGCCAGCGCATGCGCCCTGCCGAGACCACCGCCGGCCCCGGTCACGATGGCGACCTTGTCGGAAAAGCTGAAACTCACGGCCAATAACCCTTTCACCAGGAATACTACCGCGTATTATGTGGTGCAGGACACGTCGCGTCAACACCGGCGGAGCCATCCACGGCCGGCCGCGATGACGCGGTGGGATGATGTGCAACTACTGACGAGCGATGGAGGATTCGTTGACTGCGGGTTCCGAGGTGGAGGGTGGCGCCAAGGACGGTGGCGTAACCGACAACGGCGTGAAGGGACGCATCCTCGACGCCGCCGCCGAGGCATTCATGCGCCGCGGATTCGGCAGCACCACGATCGACGACATCGCCGACGACGTGGGCGCGACCAAAGGCTTGATCTACTACCACTTCCGCTCGAAGTTCGACGTGTTCCTCGCGGTGTACGAAGAAGGCATGCGCCGCGTTCGCGAACACGTCGAGTCGCACGCTTGTGGCGACGGCAGCGGACGGGACCGGCTCGTGGCGATGTCACAGGCCCACGTGCTCAACCTGATGCGGGACATCGCCTACCACAATGTCGTCCACCAGGGCGTGCGCGCGAAGGAATCAACCGAACTGAAGATCCGCCAGCGCGACGCGCTGGCGGCGTTGAACGATCTCAGGACGGACTACGAGCGGCTCTTCCACCGCGTGCTGGCCACGGGCATCGAGGACGGCTCGATCCGTGAGGTCGACGCGGCTCTCGCCACGCGCACGCTGCTGAGCAGTCTCAACGCCGTCGACATGTGGTACCGCCGGATCGACGGCCAGTCCGATGACGACATACAGGACCTGGCGCGGCAGGTCGTCGACGTCCTCATCGGAGGCATCGCGGCACCCGGCCAGGAGCCGGCGACCGCGCATCGCGGGCCGGCGTCCGGAGCCTGACCCCGAGTGCTCAGGCGAACAGCTTCGGCAGCGTTCCTTCCCAGGCCTCGCGCAGCTCGTCGAGCCCGACGGTGGCGATGTCCTGGATCTCCAGCCTGTCCGACTGCTCGTCGGCGACACCGCACTTGCGCCACGGCAGGCCGCGCGCGCTGCACATCTCGGTGAAGCGCAGCTCCTCGGTCCGCGGGACTGCGACCAGTGCACGGCCCGCGGACTCGGAGAACAGCTGGACGAACGGATCGGCGTCGGGGTCGAGCAGGAGACGAGCGCCGCACTGCCCGACCAGCGCCATCTCGACGATCGCCTGCGCGAGCCCGCCGTCCGACAGATCGTGTGCGGCCGAGATCATGCCGTCGCGCGAACCCGCGACGAGGATCTCCGCAAGCAGCCGCTCGCGCTCCAGGTCCACCTCGGGCGGCAGTCCACCCAGGTGACCGTGGACGACGTGCGCCCAGACCGAACCGCCGAACTCGTCCCGCGTGTCACCGAGCAGCAGCAGCGATTCGCCGGGTTCGTTGCCGATGCCCGTGGGGATGCGCCGCCGGACGTCGTCGATCACGCCGAGCACGCCGACGACCGGCGTCGGCAGGATCGCGGTGTCGCCGGTCTGGTTGTAGAAGCTGACGTTGCCGCCCGTCACGGGCACGCCCAGTTCGGCGCACCCGTCGGCAAGGCCGTGCACGGCGCGCTCGAACTGCCACATCACGCCCGGGTCCTCCGGGGAGCCGAAGTTCAGGCAGTTCGTCACGGCGAGCGGCTGCGCGCCACCGGCGGCGACGTTGCGATACGCCTCAGCCAGCGCCAGCTGAGCACCTCGGTAGGGGTCGAGGTAGACGTAGCGGCTGTTGCAGTCGGTCGACACCGAAACGCCCCGCGACGTGGACTCGTCGACGCGGATCATGCCGGAGTCCGCGGGCTGGGCGAGCACGGTGTTGCCGCGCACGTAGCGGTCGTACTGCTGGGTGACCCATTCACGCGATGCGAGGTCCGGCGAGGAGATCAGCCGCAGCAGCGTTTCCCGCAACTGGTCCGGAGTGGACGGACGGGACAACGAGTCCGGCGTCGACGACTGGATGTCGTCCTGCGACACGGGACGCGCGTAAGGGCGGTCGTAGACGGGGCCCTGGTGGGCGACGGTCCGCGGCGGCACGTCCACGACGGTCTCGCCGTGCGAGCTGATCACCAGGTTCTCGCCGTCGGTGACCTCGCCGATCTCCGTGGCGATGACGTCCCACTTGCGGCAGATCTCCATGAACGCGTCCACATCGGACGGAGCGACGACGGCGCACATGCGTTCCTGCGATTCGCTCGACAGGATCTCCGCGGCCGTCATCCCGGTGGCGCGCAGCGGAACCCGGTCCAGGTCGATGTACATGCCGCCGTCACCGGCCGCGGCGAGCTCGGACGTGGCGCACGAGAGGCCGGCGCCGCCGAGGTCCTGAATGCCGACGACGACGTCCTTCGCGAACAGTTCGAGACAGCACTCGATGAGCACCTTCTCGGTGAACGGGTCGCCCACCTGCACGCTCGGCAACTTCTTCCGGCCGCCCGCGCTCTCGTCACCGTCGAACGTGGCGCTCGCCAGCACGGACACGCCGCCGATGCCGTCGAGGCCCGTGCGCGCACCGAACAGGATGATCTTGTTGCCGGCGCCGGACGCGTGTGCCAGGTGCAGGTCCTCGGCCCGCATCGCGCCGACACACATCGCGTTGACCAGCGGGTTCCCCGCGTACGTCTGGTCGAACACGACCTCGCCGCCGACGTTCGGCAGGCCGAGGCAGTTGCCGTAACCGGCGACACCCGCGACCACGCCCGGCAGCACGCGACGGGTGTCCTCGGCGTCGGCCGGCCCGAACCGCAGCGGATCGGCCACGGCGAGCGGACGCGCGCCCATCGCGAGAATGTCCCGCACGATGCCGCCGACACCGGTCGCCGCACCCTGATACGGCTCCACATAGGACGGGTGGTTGTGGCTCTCGACCTTGAAGGTGACCGCCCAGCCGTCACCGACGTCGACGACACCCGCGTTCTCGCCGATGCCGGCGAGCATCTTCTCGCGCATCTCGGCCGTGGTGGTGTCGCCGAAGTAGCCGAGGTGCTTCTTCGACGACTTGTACGAGCAGTGTTCGCTCCACATCACCGAGTACATCGCCAGCTCGGCTTCCGTGGGCCTCCGGCCGAGAATCTCGCGGATGCGCTGGTACTCGTCGTCGGCGAGGCCCAGCTCGGCGTACGGCTGCGCGGTGTCCGGCGTCTCCGCGGCGTGGGCGGTGGTGTCGATCAGGGTCGTATCAGTGGCCACGGCCCCAGGGTACGTGGGCGTGCGGCGCACCGGCGGGCCGGTCCGGTCCTGCCGACCGGCGCCGGGCCGATCATCGGTGCAGGTCAGGGTCGCTGCCGGCGCCGGAGGGAGCCGACGGCGGCCCTGACGGCGCGCATACCGGGCGCACGGCCCTTCGGGCCCTCCCACCACCGGGCGGCCGTCGTCACACGCCGAGCCGCCTGCGGATCAGAGCCGACAACTGGTCGACCGCGATCACCAGGACCAGCACGACGAGCAGGTGCGTGACCATCTCGTCGAACCTGAACAGCTTGATCGACTGGTTGATCAAGAACCCGATCCCACCCGCGCCGACGAGGCCGAGCACGAGCGAGGACCGTACGTTCACGTCGAACCGGTACAGCAGGAGGCCGACCAGCTGCGGCAGCGTCGCAGGCAGGACCGCGTGCACGGCCTGCTGCGCCCTGCTCGCACCCGCCACCCTGAGTGCGTCCCGCGGTCCGAGCTCCGTCTCCTCCATCGCCTCGGCCCACAGCTTGCCCATCACCCCCGTGTTGTGGAACACCAGCGCGAGCACCCCGGCGAACGGACCGAGGCCGACGGCCGTGATGAACACCAGCGCGAACACGATGTCGGGGACCGCCCGCAGGAACGACAGCACCCCGCGCGCCAGCTGATAGGTGACCGAACCGCGGGTCGTGGCGCGTGCCGCGAGCAGCGCGAGCACCAGCGCGAACGGCACCGACAGCGTGGTGCCGAGCAAACCGATCCCGAGGGTCACGACGGCGGCGTCGATGCTGGGCCGCACGACGTCGTCCCACGTCAGGTCCGGCGGCAGCGCCTCGGCGAAGAAGTCGGCGATGCCCTCCCAGCCCGCCACGAGGGCGGCGGGCGAGAACCCGGTGGCGTTCCACGCGACGACGTGGAGGGCGACGACGACCGCGGCGATGCCGAGGGTGATCGCGGACGGCCACGGCCTGCGAGGTGGTTCACTCGTGCCGCGGCGTTCGGGGGCTGCGGTGGTCACACGACCACCCGATCCGGCACGTAGAGCGCGTCGAGTTCCTCCGGCGACACCGCTCCGGTCGGCGCGTCGACGGTCACCCGGCCACCGCTGAGCCCCACGATGCGGTCGGCGCACCGGACGGCCAGTTGTGGCTGGTGCAGCACGGCCACGACCGCGAGCCCCTCGCCGGCGAGACCGGCGAGCAGCTCACTGATCCGCACGGCCGCGCTCGGATCCAGAGCCGACACCGGCTCGTCGGCGAGGAGAACGTTCGTCCGCTGACACAGGGCGCGCGCGATCGCCACCCGCTGCTGCTGCCCACCGGACAGCCTGCCGGCCCGCAGGCCGGCCTGATCGGCCATGCCGACACGTTCCAGGCACCACATGGCTTCCTCCCGCAGTTCGCGGGGAAACAGCCGGGGCGAGAGCGACCTGCTGGGCGGAAGCCGCCCGAGCGCGCCCGCGCACACGTTGTCGAGCGCGCTCCTGCGGTTCACCAGGTGGATCCGCTGGAAGACCATGGCGGGACGGCCGTCGACGGTGATCTCCCCGGCATCCGGCCGTTCCAGCCCGACCACGCAGCGCAGGGCCGTCGACTTCCCGCATCCGTTCGCACCGAGCACGGCGACGAACTCGCCCGCCCGCACGTCGAGGTCGATGCCGTCGAGCACCCGGTGCTCGCCGAACGACTTGCTCAGCTCGCTGATCCGCAGCGCCGGCACGTCAGGCATCGTCTTCACTCAGCCCGAGGGTGTCGGCGAGCCGGAACAACGGCCGGTAGGTCTTCTCGTCGACCTCGACGAGCGGACCCGGCGGGTCGACGTCGAGGTACTGACCGACCTTCTCGACATCGGCCGGGGCGAGGTCGAGCAGCGCTTCCTTGACCCGGTTCTTGAACTCCGGCGCAAGGCTGCCCCGCACCGTGATCGGATCGTTCGGGATCGGGTCGGACTCCCAGATCCGCCGGTATCGGGATTCGTCGAAGGTCCCCTCGGCCTTCGCCGCCGCCAGCTGCTGACTGTTGATCTCGGCCGCGTCGACCTTGCCGTTGGTCAGCGCGAGCAGCGCCTCCGGGTGGCCGCCTGCGTAGTCGATCCGGACGTTCCGCTCGGCGAGTCCGGCTTCCCGCAGCGCGTAGCGCGGCAGTGCATCGCCGGACGTCGAACCGACCGCACCGAGGGCGAGGGTGCGCCCTCGCAGGTCCTCGATGTCCTGAATATCCGAATCTTTCGGAACCCAGATGCCGCCGGTGTAGGTCGTCAGCCTGCCCTCGGCGTCGGCGAACGAGACGAGCGGCTCCGCATCGGCCTTGCGGCTGGCGAACACGTACCCGAGCGGGCCGAACTGGGCGAGTTCGAGCTGCTCGTTACGCATCGCGAGCACCTCGCCGGAGTAGTCGTCGACGACCTTCAGCTCGACGTTGCAGTCCAGTTTCCGCTGCAGGGCGTCGGCGAGGACCCGGTAGGCGGGCGTGAGTTTCGCCGGGTCCTCGTAGGGTTCGATGCCGAAGCGCACCCCACCGTCCGGACAGGCGCCGCCTGCGCCGTCCTGAGCAGTGCCGCACGCCGCGGTCGTCGTGAGGACGAAGGTCGCGGCCGCCGCGAACATGGCGAACCGATTCAACGGGGAATGCATGGTGGGTTCTCCTGGGACGGGGTGGGGGAGGAACGGGTCGTCAGGTGAGCAGGTCGTCGAACACGGCCGGAGCGAGCCCGAAAGCCGTGGTCATGCCGATGCCGGAGGTGACAGCGACGACGCGGACGCCGTCGCAGGGGGTCTCGACCAGGAACGGATCGGGTGCGGACGCGTACACACCGGTCCACCGTTCGCGCACGGCCAGCGACCGCGCACCGAGCAGTCGCGCGGTCTCGTCGAGCACGAGCTCGTCGAGGTTCTCCGCGCGGTACGGCGACAACGTGGCCTGGTAGGCGTGCGTGTCGCCGATCGTCAGATCGCCGCCGGGAAGCTGGGTGAACATCAGGTTCAGTCCCGCTTCGACGAGGCGGGGGTGATCGCGTTCGAGGCGGGCACGCACCGCGGCACGGCTCGGGCACGCGGCGAAGGCCGCGTAGCGCAGCATCGAGAAGCCGGTCAGCACAGCGCTGTCGATGTCACGGCCGTGCGGCTCGGCCACCCGCAGCATGTGCAGCGAACACCGTTGGACGGCACGTTCCTCGGCCAGTCCGGGGAAATGCCGGTCGACGTCGTGGCCGACCGCGACGACGACGCGGCGGGCACGCAGCACGCCCCTGCTGGTGCCGACCTCGCCGGTTCCGATCGTGTGGGCGGTCGTGGACCAGTGGAAGGTCACCCCCCGGTCGGCGAGCGCCGCAGCGATGGCGTGGACGGCTTCGCGCGGGTCGACGCGCAGGTCGAGCGGGAAGTGCGCGCCACCGATCGCCTCGGCCACGGGGACGCGTTCCAGCACGGCGCGCTCGCCGAGAAGTTCGACCTGGCCGTGTCTGAGCTCGGCGAGCTCGCCGAGCAGCGCCAGCTCGTCGGCGGCCCTGGCGACGACGACCGTGCCCGCTTCGCCGACGTGGAATCCTGCCTCCTTCGCCAGCCGCAGCCACGTGTCACGGGCGACGAGCGCGTAGTCGAGTGCCTGCCCGTCCTGCGCGGTGATGCACCCGTGCCCGAAGTTGCGGACCGAAGCGCCGGTCGCACGTTCGTCCCGTTCGACGACGGCCACCGACAGGCCTCGCTCGGTGGCTTCGTACGCGTGGGCGAGCCCGACGATGCCCGCACCGATCACGACGACGTCGGCCGTGCCGAGCTCCGCACAACTTGTCATGACAAGGAACCTGTTGGAGTAGCCGTGATCGCGTCAACTGGCGAGCATGTCTGTATTTGCCCTGTTCATCAGCAGTTAACGAGCGCCTCGACATGTATAGTCATCACCATGGAGACGCCCTTGCACGAGCAGATCGCCGCCGACCTGCGCCGCCTGATCTCCTCCGGCGAGCTGCCGGTGGGCGCCCCGGTGCCGTCCGAATCGCAGTTGTGCACGCAGTGGGACGCCTCGCGCGGACCGGTCCGGCAGGCGCTCGCGACCCTGCGGACGGAGGGCATGATCGGCGGGGGCCGGGGCAAGCCGCCCGTCGTCCGCCGCCAGGTGTTGAGTCAGCCGTTCGAAACGTTCCTCTCGTTCTCCAGCTGGGTGCACGGACTGGGCCGAACGCCGGGCCAGCGCACACTCGAGATCGCACGCAGGCCCGCGAGTGCGGAGATCGCCGACGAACTCCTGCTCGACGAGGGGGAGCCGGTCGTGCAGCTGGTGCGACTGCGGCTCATCGACGGCACCCCGACCATGCTCGAACGCACGACGTTCGTGGAACCCGTCGGCCGGTTGCTGTTCGACCACGACTGTGATTCCGGTTCGATCTACGCGTTCCTCGGCGGCCAGGGCGTCGACATGAGCCTCGCGCGGCATCTCGTCGACGCCGTGGCAGCCGACGGGACGGACGGCGAACTGCTCGGCGTCGCACCGGGTGCGCCGCTCCTCCGGGAACAGCGCAGGGCCACCGGCGTGGACGGAACGCCGGTGGAGTACTCCGACGACCGCTACCGCCCCGAACTCGTCGGCTTCGCCATCGAGAACTCCCAGCAGGCACTACCCACACTCGCCAGGAACTGGAGGTCGGCGTCGTGACCGCACTCGCCGTACTGGACATCGCAGGTACCACCGTCGACGAACGCGGGGCGGTGTACACGGCGCTCGAGGGCGCTGTCGTCGCCGCAGGCGCATCACCGTCCACAACAGACATCCAGCGCTGGATGGGTGCCGACAAGAAGGAAGCCATCACAGGGCTACTGGAGCAAGGGAAGGGCCGCGTTCCTAATCCGTCCGTTGTGGAATCCGCGTTCACCGATTTCCACGCGAGGCTCGACGCCGCATACCGGTCGAGGCCACCGCAGCCGCTGCCCGGGGTCCCCGAGGCGATCGCCGCGTTACGAGCCGCCGACATCAAGGTCGCGCTGACCACCGGATTCGACAGGTCCGTCGTGGACGGTCTGCTCGCCACGCTCGGCTGGACCACCGGCGTGCTGGACGCGGTCGTGTGCGTCGACGACGTCCCGGCCGGCAGGCCCGCCCCGTACATGATCTTCCGTGCGATGGAACGCACCGGGGTGCGCGCCGTCGCGGACGTCGTCGTCGCCGGGGACACGCGCCGCGATCTCGAGGCGGGCCACAACGCCGGAGCCGGCACGGTCGTCGGTGTCCTGACCGGCGGGTACGACGCCACGGACCTCGGTGCGGTGCGGCACACCCACCTGTTACCGAGCGTCGCCGACCTGCCCGAGCTACTCGGCGTGCCGGTATCCGCCGCGACACCGGGCACGTCGAGCGTGGAGTAGACCCCGGACACCCGGCGCGCGGCGTGCCCGGCCGACCGGCCGGGCTCCTCCACCGGAAACTCGCTCGCCATCGGCGGAGGCCGTTCGTAACGTGGTGCCACGTGCTCACCAAGCCGTACCCCGCTCCCGACGTGACGCTCCCGCAGCAGCCGACCCCGCTGCGGTTCCTGCTGGCCGTACTCGGTTCGCGGCCGTGGCTCGCGGTGTCCGCGGCCGTACTCGGCGCGGTATGGCTCGTGCCGGGTGCGTTCCTGCCGCTGGTGGTCGGTGACGCGATCGACCGCGGCATCGCGGGCGCCGACACCGCCGACCTCGTCGGCGCGATCGCGCTGATCGTCGGCATCGGCGTGGGCCAGGCGGTGTTCGGGGGCGCGCTGATGTTCACCGTCGTCGGCATGTGGCTGCACGGCGCGTCGACGACGCAGCGACTCGTGGCGACGCACGTCGCACGGCTCGGCGGTTCGCTGCGGGCGCAGGCCGGTTCGGGCGAGGTACTGGCGATCTCGTCGTCGGACCTGAGCCGCATCGGCAACGTGTTCGAGGTGTCGGGGCGACTGCTGGGTTCGGTCGTGGCATTCCTCGCCGTGGGTGTCGCGCTGCTGAGTTACTCACCACTGCTGGCTGGGGTGGCGCTCATCGGCGTGCCGCTGGCGGTGGCGGGGATCGGTCCGCTCGTCGCGCCGATCCAGCGGAAGGTCGACGCGCAGCGACAGCGGCGGTCGGCGATGAGCGCGGTCGGCGCGGACGTGGTGTCCGGGCTGCGGATCCTGCGCGGCGTCGGCGGCGAACGGCAGTTCGGCGATCGGTTCCGCGCCGCGAGCGGCCATGTGCGTGACACGGGGATGGGCGTGGCGCGGGCGCAGTCGTGGCTCGCGGCCGCGGAGGTGGTGTTGCCCGGTCTCGTCACCGTGGCGATCACCTGGCTGGGCGCGCGGCTCGCGCTGGCAGGCGACATCACGGCGGGCGAGCTCGTCGCGTTCTACGGCGCATCTGCGTTCCTCGCGATCCCGGTGACGACCGCGACCATGGCCACCGGCGACCTCGCCTCGGCGCTGGTGTCGGCGGCGAGGGTGTGCAGACTGCTGTCCCTGCGCAGGGACCTTCCCAAACCCGAGCGCCCCGCCACGCTGCCCGAAGGGCCGCTCGACGCGGGTGACCCCGCGACCGGGCTGACGGCAGCTGCAGGAGAACTCACCGTCGTCGACGCGGGCGAGCACGCGGAAGCGATCATGCAGCGGCTGAGCAGATTCACCGGCGAGGGCGAACCCGCGCTGCTGTCCGGCGTCCCGACCGACCGAGTAGGACTCGCCGAGCTGCGCGAACGCGTCGTCTACGCCCACAACCAGGACTTCTGGTTCTCCGGCATCCTCGCCGACGAACTCGACGCGGCTCGCCGGCGTGGTGGCGACGTCGACAAAGCGCTCTGGGCGGCCGACGCCGACGACATCCTGGCCGGCCTTCCGGAAGGGCTCAGGGAGCACATCGGCGAACGCGGCCGCGAGGTGTCCGGTGGTCAACGGCAGCGACTGAGCCTCGCGCGCGCCCTCGTGACCGACGCCGACGTACTGGTGCTCGACGAACCCACATCTGCGGTCGACGCCCACACCGAGGCCCGCATCACCGAACGCGTCGCCGCTCTGCGGCGGGGCAGGACGACTGTCGTGTTCGCACAGAGCGCGCTCTGGGCCGCGGTGGCCGACCACGTCGTGACCGCCGACGACCTGACGCTCGCCGACCCGGCCCAGGAGGTGTCGCACCGATGATCGGCAGCACGCTGCCGCTGGCATCACGTGCCGCGACGCGGAACTGGCTGCGCGGAACGCTGCGGCGGCACCGCAGGGCGTTCCTGGTCGCCGCGGGACTGTTCACCGTCGCGACGGTGGCGGGTATCGCGGGGCCGCAGATCCTCGGCACCCTCGTCGACCACGTCACCGCGGGCGGCGGCACCGGGGAGATCGACGTCCTCGCGCTCATGTTCGTCGCGGCACTCGTGGTGCAGGCAGCGCTCAGCAAGGCGGCCCGCGCGCGCGTCGGCATGCTCGGCGAACGCATCATCGCCGGGGCACGCGAGGGCCTCATCGACCAGGCGCTGCGATTGCCGCTGAACGACATCGAGACGGCGGGCACGGGCGACCTGCTCAGCAGGGCGACCTCCGACGTCGACCGGATCGACCACGCCGTCCGCAACGCGGTGCCGACGATCACGACGTCGGCACTGACGCTGTCGATCACGACCGTCGCGATGATCGCGACCTCGCCGCTGCTGGCGCTCGCCCTGCTCGTGGCCGTCGCGGTGGTCCACCTCCCGACCCGCTGGTACCTGCGGCGGGCACCCGACGTCATCGCACGCATGCTCCGGTCGTGGGCGGTGCTGCACTCGACGACCCACGAAACGGCCGAGGGCGCGCGGACCGCCGAGGCGTTCGGGTTGACCGGCCACCGCGAACGCACCGGCGAGGACAGCCTGCAGACCGCGCTGCGGGGCGAACGGCGGCTGCGGCTGATGCAGACCCGCTGGACGCCGTTCCTCGAGCTGTCGCACACGCTGCCGATCGCGGCGACGCTGGCGCTCGGCGGCTGGGCCTACGCGCAAGGACTCGTCGAGCTGGGCACGATCGCCACGATGGTGCTGTACATCCAGGCGCTCGCCACGCCGATGGACGAGCTGCTGTGGTGGTTCGAGGACATGGCGGTCGCCGGAACGGCCCTGCGCAGAGTGCTCGGTGTGCAGGCCCCCGAGGACGAGCGCACCGCGGGCGCACCCAACGGCAGGGACATCGAGCTCCGCGACGTGCACTTCAGCTACGCCACGGGCAAAGAGGTGCTCCGCGGGATGGACCTGCGGGTGCCGCGCGGGCAGCGACTGGCGATCGTCGGACCGTCGGGAGCGGGGAAATCGACGCTCGGCAGGCTGCTCGCGGGGATCTCCGCGCCGACGCGCGGTTCGGTGACGATCGGTGGTTCCGAGGCGTCGGCGCTCGCCGACGACCTGCTCCGCGGGGAGGTGCTGTTGCTGACGCAGGAACAGCACGTCTTCGCGGGCACACTACGAGAGAATCTGACACTCCCCGGCGGCGGCTCGTGGACCGACGAGCGGCTGTGGGACGCGCTGCGCGCCGTGGGCGGCGACCGTTGGGCGGCGGCGCTGCCCGACGGGCTGAACACCACCGTCGGCACGGGCGCCCACGCGGTGCCAGCGGCCGTCGCACAGCAACTCGCGCTCGCGCGGGTGGTGCTCGCGGATCCGCACACGCTCGTACTGGACGAGGCCACGTCACTGCTCGACACGTCGTCGGCGAGGGATCTCGAACGCACCCTCGCGCGGGTGCTGGAGGGGCGCACCGTGATCGCGATCGCGCACCGGCTGCACACCGCGGCCGCCGCCGACCGTGTCGCCGTCGTCGAGGACGGGCGCATCAGCGAACTGGGCAGCCACGCCGAGCTGCTCAGCGCCGACGGGCCCTACGCGCGGCTGATTCGAACCGCCTCCGCTCAGGACGCCGCGGCACAGTGACCCGGCGAAACAGTGACACGGCGAAACAGTGACACGGCGAAACAGTGACACGGCGAAACAGTGACGCGGCGAATCTCCCCGCTGTGCTTACCGTTTCAGGCCGCGACGCCCAGCGCGTCGAGCGCGGAGTAGAACATGCCGAGACCGTCGTCGGACGGGCCCGTGAGTGCGTCGATGGCGTGCTCGGGGTGCGGCATCAGCCCGACGACCCGGCCGCTCTCGTCGGCGACACCCGCGATGTCGCTGCGCGACCCGTTCGGGTTCTCGCCGACGTACCGGAACACCACGCGGCCGTCGCCTTCGAGACGCTCCAGCGTGGGCTCGTCGGCCATGTAGCCGCCCTCGCCGGACTTCAGCGGAATCAGCACCTCGGCGCCGGAGTCGTAACGAGTGCTCCACGACGTCGTGTTGTTCTCGACGCGCAGCCACTGGTCGCGGCACACGAAGTGCAGCTTCTCGTTGCGGACGAGCGCACCCGGCAACAGTCCCGCCTCGCAGAGGATCTGGAAGCCGTTGCAGATGCCCAGCACCGGCATGCCCTTGCCCGCGGCGTCGATCACCGACGTCATCACGGGCGCGAACCGGGCGATCGCACCGCAGCGGAGGTAGTCGCCGTAGGAGAACCCGCCGGGCACGACGACCGCATCGACACCGTGGAGGTCGGCGTCGGCATGCCACAGCGAGACGGCCTCGGCGCCGGAGTACCGCACCGCGCGGGCGGCGTCGACGTCGTCGAGCGTGCCGGGGAAGGTGATGACGCCGATGCGAGCGGTCACTGCTCCACCCGCCGGATCGTCCAGTCCTCGATCACGGGGTTTGCGAGGAAGCCCTCGGCGATCTTCGCGAGCGTGTCGTCGTCGACCGAGTCGTCGACTTCGAGCTCGAAATGCTTGCCCTGGCGAACTTCGGCCACCCCGTCGAACCCGAGCCGCGGAAGGGCGCCGGCGACGGCCTGCCCCTGCGGGTCGAGGATCTCGGGTTTGGGCATGACGTCGACGACTACTCGGGCCACGACAGGCTGCTCCTTGCGTTCGAAAGCACTGCGTTGAAGAACATTTCCGCAGGTCGGATAGCACGCCAAGCGTAACCCAGCGGAAGCCGGAGCCGGCCTTCGGGGCCGAGAGACCCCCGACGCCCCTCGGCCCCGCCGGTCGGCACCGGCTTCTACGTCGGGAGACGTGTGCCGGTTCCGTCGGTTGCGTCGGAGATGCCGGACTCACCGGTTCGGAGGACAACGACGGCCCGTTCAGCAACCCTGAGTCACCGATCGACCGCGACGGGTGAGTGGACGAGATCGCGCTCGGCACCGGATGCGGCGAGGTGGCCGCGACCGGACGCCGCTCGAGTACGTCGAGCGGGCTCAGAATCCGGGCCCGCGCCCCGGCGGGCCGTAACCAGGCGGGTCATAACCGGGCGGTGTGCCGTAACCGGGTGGGTAGTGGCCGGGTGGTCCGTAGCCCGGCGGTCCGGCGCCCGGTCCCGGCGGCCCGTGCGGCTGTTTCGGCTCACCTCCGCGCATCGCACGACCGGTCGCCGGCAGCACGGCCATGATCGAGGCAACCAGCAGGACGACGGCAACGATCACCGAGGTGATCGTGTACTCGAACGGCAGCTCGGTTTCGTATGTGTGCCCACCCGCGCTCACCTCGAAGCCGATCAGCGTGAGCTTGATCGGTGCGTACGCGTAGTACGCGAAGCCGAGCAAACCCAGCACCGCCGTGATCCACCGCGCGAACCCGTACCGAGCGAACATCCACAGCACGAACAGCAACAGAGTCGAGGTATACGAGAAGGTCACCGCGATGATCGCGTCGACGATGTCGGTCGACGAGTCCACGAACGCCAGGCCGGTCAAGGTCATGCGCATGTGCACGGCGAACTCGCTACCCAACGAGGAGTCGGTCGCCACTGTCGCCGAGAGGTACAGGATCGCGATCGCGGGCAGGAACGCGCTCGCCGTCACGTAGGCCATCGCTTTGCTCGGCTTGCGCGGGGCGAACCCGGCCTGCGGGTGTCCGTGACCCGCAGGTCCGTACCCGCCGGGCTGGGCGAACCGGCCGGGACCGCCCGGCTGCTGCGGATATCCGCCCGCATACGGCTGATTCATGCGCCATCCCCTCGCTGGTGCGCGGGCCCCACGGTGGCTGCGACCCGGGACTTCTTAACACACCAGCTGACCGGAACGCGCCGCTTTCAGCGGTGCGCCGCGGGAGGCAACGCGTATGCAGACCGCGGGCCGGTCGCGGTCAGGAGCGCGGGTCAGCCCTTGCCGTGGAGCTTCGCCATGAGCTTGCCGATGATCGCCTCGGTCTTCTTCGACCGCGCGAACGAGGTCAGCGCGATCGGGGCGGTGAACCGCTGGCGGGCGATGGCCTTGGGGCGGGCGAACTCGCGCAGCCCCTCCGGTCCGTGGATACGGCCGAACCCGGATTCGCCGCTGCCGCCGAACGGGAGCGAGGCGATGCCCGCGAACGACAACGGCGCGTTGATCGCCGTCTGCCCGGTGCGCAGCCGCCGCGCCAGTTCCATGCCGCGCGCCTTCGAGAACACCGTCGAACCGAGGCCGTAGGCAGAATCGTTGGCCCTGTCGACGGCTTCGTCCATGTCGGCGACCTTGGCGATGGTCACGGTCGGGCCGAACGTCTCCTCACGAACCGCGGAGCAGTCCTCCGGCACGTCGACGAGCACGGTCGGCTTGACGTACCGGTCGCCAACGGCGTCGGCACCGCCGACCAGCGCCCTACCACCCGCGGCCAGCGCGTCCTGGATGTGCCTGCGCACGACGTCCAGCTGCGCGGGCATGGTCATGGGGCCGTACTGCTCACCGGCGTCGACGTCCTCGGCCTTGGCGACGACCTTGGCGACGAACTCGTCGTAGACGCGCTCGTGGACGTACACGCGCTCGACACCCGCACAGGTCTGCCCCGCGTTGGAGAACGCGCCCCAGACGGTGGCGTCGGCGGCGGCGTCGAGGTCCGCGTCCGCGTCGACGAGCAGCGGGTCCTTGCCGCCCGCCTCGATGACCACGGGCGTCAGGGTTTCGGCAGCCGACGCCATGACCTTCTTGCCGGTCGCCGCCGAGCCGGTGAAGGCGATCTTGTCGACGCCGGCCCTCGTCAGCGCCGCGCCCGTGTCGCCGAGGCCCGTGACGAGCTGCAGCACCGGGTGTTCCGGCACCGCTTCGGCGAACGACTCGACCAGCCACTTGCCCACACCGGGCGTGAACTCGGAGGGTTTGAAGACGACGGCGTTACCGGCGGCGAGCGCGTAGCTGATCGAACCGAGCGGCGTGTAGACCGGATAGTTCCACGGTCCGATGACGCCGACGACGCCGAGCGGCTGGTACTCGACGCTCGCCGCCTGGTTCGACAGCAACAGACCGGGCGAACGGCGCTGCGGGCCGAGGACCTTGCGTGCGTGCTTGGCAGCCCACGCCAGGTGTTCGATCGCGAGGACGAGTTCGAGCTGGGCGTCCCCGGCCGGCTTGCCGGTCTCCTCGGTGATGACGCCGCACAACTCCGGCATGCGCTTGGCCAATGCGGCGCGCCAGGCGGCCAGGCGCTCGGCGCGGCCCGCGAACCCCAGGGAGTCCCACCAGACGGCGGCGTCGCGCGCCCTCGCCACGGCGGCCTCGACCTGCTCCGCGGTGTGCACCGGGTAGGTGCCGACGACCTCGCCGGTGGCCGGGTCGAACGATTCGAACGTCTCGCCGGTGAGCACAGTGGTCATGCCCCGAGGGTACGACCGCGCCCCACTGCTGGCAATGTGCCAACTACGCTGTCCTCGGTGCCCCCAAGGGCACCTTGGTGGCACTCAACGCGCCACATCTTCCCCTCACGCCGGCGGGCCTGACCGCAGCGCCCAGCCCTCATTCCCCGGTCCTGCGACGCTGCGAGGGGAAGATTCGGGGCCCTTCCCGCCGGCCCGACCACAACGACACGCTGGCGCGTGGCTGTGTTCGACGCCCCCAAGGTGCCCGTGGGGTGTTCTCGGGGCCTGCGTGGCGGGCAGCGGCGGATATCGTGACCATCGCACCAGTCAGCCACCCGCGCGAGGAGCCACCGATGCGCGTCACCCACTACGGACACGCCTGCGTCCTGCTCGAGACCGACCGGGCACGGATCCTCATCGATCCCGGTGCGTTCTCCTCAGGGTTCGAGAACCTCACCGACCTCGACGCCGTGCTGATCACCCACCAGCACTACGACCACGTCGACACGGAGCGACTGCCGAGCCTCCTGTCCGCCAACCCGGGAGCACAGCTCGTCACCGACCCGGGGTCACGCGACACCGTCGCCAAGGTCGGCCTCGACTCGCGTACAGCGACGCCGGGCGACGCGTTCGAGGTCGGCGGCGCAGCGGTGAACGTCGTGGGCGGCCAGCACGCGACGATCCACAGGGACATCCCCGTCATCCCCAACGTCGGATTCCTCGTCGACCACGGCGCGTTCTACCACCCCGGCGACTCGTTCTTCGTTCCCGACCAGGAGGTCGACGTCCTCGGCCTGCCGACCGCGGCACCGTGGCTCAAGGCGGGGGAAGCCGTCGACTACCTGCGCACCGTGGCACCGCGGCTGGCCGTGCCGATCCACGAGGCGGTGCTCGCCAACCCCGCCATGCACCACGGGCTGTTCACCAACCTCGCGCCGGACGGCACCGAGGTCAAGGTGCTGCCACGAGCGGAGCAGACGCCGGTGTGACGGCCCCGGCCACCTCGCAGGCAGCACGCCGGCGCGACAGCGAGGGGAAGATTTGGCGCGTTCAACGCCACTAAGGTGCCCTTGGGGGCGCGAGGGCGGACGTCGAGGCTCCCAGTGCGGCGTAGGTGCGTGGACGGGCGCCGGCCTCGACGGCCGCGTCGACCGCCTCCAGTAGGGCCCGTCTGCCGCGGTCCGTGGCGAGGTCGGAAGCGTCGACCGCCAGCCGCACGAGCCCACCTCGCCGTGCGGCCCGCACCACTGCCGTGACGTCCCCGGACCCGCCTGCGGGCACGGCCACCGACCGGGACCCCCACGGCGGCAGCATCGCCGCGCCGCGGCGGACCGCCGTCCGGCGCACCCCGGTGCGTTCGTCAGCGCCGAGGCGGTGCACGCGTCCGCGCACGACCATGCCTCGCCGCAGATCACGCACCGCGACCTCTTCCGCGCACACGGCGAACCCGTGCCGGCGCAACGCCTCGCGGGCCTCGGGGACGATCCGCCAGCGCGGCGGGGCGAACACGTCGGTGCGCAGGCCTTCGGCGTCGAGTGCGGCCGTCGCCGCGATGAGCCGCAGTCCCGCCTCGTGGCCGCGCAGCGAGGCGAACTCGGCGGGCACGCGACGGTCGTAGCCGTGCAGCGCAACCGCATCGCCCCGGGCAGTACGCGCGCGCACCCATTCGGCCACGCGGCGTGACCCACCCGGCGTGTACAGCAGCGTCAACGGCACACCGCGCGAATCGAGCTCGTCGGCCGTGACTGCGCAGCCGTCGAGCGTGCGCGCACCCGGCCCGGACAGGGAGACCAGCAGCGAGGCATCCACCCGGCCCACGAAACCGGTCGCGGATGACCGCGTGAGGGCATGCGGGTGAGCCCGCGGTGAAACGCCGCCGACGAACGGGCACACCGGTCGCCGAGACGGGTGACGGACCTGTCCCCGCGACCGGCGAGGACGCCGGGACCGACTACCGACCGGGACGCCGTTACGACCGGTCGGTGGCGGGCTGGTCCTGCCGGTGACGCGTGACGGGCTCGTCGTCGCCGGAGTCGCTCATGTCCTCACCCGCGAGGGCGTTGATGCGCTTCTCTTCCCGCATCGAGCGGATCGACGTCACCAGCGCGGCCACGATGAGCACCGCCAGCCCGGCGTAGCAGACCACGATCGCGGTGTGCGGCAGTCCGAGGTTGCTCAGCAGCATCCACGCGTTGGCCAGGATGATGAGCCCGCCAGCGGCGGTGCCCAGCACCCGTGGCGGCATGTGGTGCGCCAGCCACGCCCCGATCGGCGCGGCGACCACCCCACCGATCAGCAGGCCCAGCACGACGAGCCAGTTCATACCCTCCTGCTTGAGCGCGATCAGGAACGCCACGCAGGCCGCGACGGTCACGACGAACTCTGCGGCGCTGACCGAGCCGACGACCTTCCGCGGTTCGAGCCGTCCCGACGACAGCAGCGTCGTGGTGGCCACCGGGCCCCAGCCGCCACCGCCGCTCGCGTCGACGAAACCGGCCACGAACCCGAGCGGGGCCAGGAACTTCGCACCAGGGCGTTTGTCGGTGATGAGCTTGCCGAGCTTGAGGAACGCGAAGCGCACCAGCACGTACATGCCGAGCAGGAAGAGGAACGCGCTGATCCACGCGCTCGCGACGTCGGTCGACATCGCGACCAGCGCGAACGCGCCGATCGCCGCACCGATCGCCCCGGGCACGGCGAGGATGCTCACGGTGCGCCAGTCGATGTTGCGAAACTTCCAGTGCGACACACCGGAAGCCAGCGACGTGCCGACCTGGGCGAAATGCGCCGACGCCGACGCGATCGCCGGTGCCGTGCCCGCGGCGATCAGCACCGTCGTGGACGTCATGCCGTAGCCCATGCCGAGCGTGCCGGACACCAGTTGTGCCAGGAACCCGGCGATCCCGAAGAACAGGAGCGCTTGCATGCCGACCTCAGACGTGACTGTTGACGGGCACGGAACGGCCCGGGGAAGGGACAGGGACTGGCGTCAGCGGTGACGGCACAGCGCGGAGCTCACCCGGAGCAAGTCGATGTGCCTGCGCTGCACCAGCGGCCGTAACGACGCTGGAGGCATACACGCGCACCCGAGGCTGCTCACTCGCTCGATCGTTGCAGAAGGTCACGATCGGGTCTACCCGCTCCCACATCACAGGATCGGTGCCGGTTCGTACTCGGCAGCCTCGGGGAAACGCTTCACGACGTCCGCAACCCGCGCGGCGACGGCTTCGACCTGCGACGACGCCGTTCCGGTGAACGACAACCGGTCGGCGAGAAGATCGTCGAGACTCGCCCGGTCGAGGGGTAGCCGATCGTCGGCGGCGAGCCGGTCGAGCAGATCGTTGTCGGCCTGGCCCTCCCGCATCGCCAGCGCCACCGCGACCGCGTTCTCCTTGATCGCCTCGTGCGCCGTCTCCCTGCCGACGCCGCCGCGCACCGCGGCCATCAGCACCTTCGTCGTGGCCAGGAACGGCAGGTAGCGGTTCAGCTCGCGGTCGACCACCGCGGGGAACGCGCCGAACTCACTCAGCACCGTCAGCAGCGTCTCCAGCAGCCCGTCGAGCGCGAAGAACGCGTCCGGCAGCGCGACGCGGCGCACCACGGAGTCGGAGACGTCACCCTCGTTCCACTGGTCGCCGGCCAGTTCGCCGACCATCGACAGGTGTCCGCGCAGCACCACGGCCAGCCCGTTCACCCGCTCGCACGAGCGCGTGTTCATCTTGTGCGGCATCGCCGACGAACCGACCTGCCCCGGCTGGAAGCCTTCAGTGACCAGCTCGCCTCCCGCCATCAGCCGGATCGTCTTGGCCAGGCTGGACGGCGGCGCAGCCAGCTGCGTCAGCGCGGAGACGACGTCGAAGTCCAGCGACCGCGGGTACACCTGGCCCACGCTGTCCAGCACGCGGTCGAACCCGAGGTGACCGGCGACGCGCTGCTCGAGGTCGGCCAGTTCGTCGGCGCCGCCCAGCAGATCGAGCATGTCCTGCGCGGTGCCGACCGGGCCCTTGATGCCGCGCAGCGGGTAACGCGCGATGAGGTCGTCGAGCCTGCCGAAGGCGACGAGGAGCTCGTCGGCTGCCGTGGCGAAGCGTTTGCCCAGAGTCGTGGCCTGCGCCGCGACGTTGTGGGACCGGCCGGCCATGACCAGTTCGGAGTGCTCGGTCGCCAGTTCCGACAGGCGGGCGAGGACGGCGACGGCGCGGGTTCGCAGCAGTTCGAGGGACCGCCGGACCTGCAGTTGCTCGACGTTCTCGGTCAGGTCGCGCGAGGTCATGCCCTTGTGGACGTGTTCGTGCCCGGCGAGGGCGTTGAACTCCTCGATGCGCGCCTTGACGTCGTGGCGCGTGACGCGCTCCCGCGCGGCGATCGAGTCGAGGTCCACGTCGGGCAGCACCCGCTCGTAGTCGGCGATCACGCCGTCAGGCACGTCGACACCGAGCTGGGACTGGGCCTTGAGGACGGCGAGCCAGAGCTCACGCTCCAGCCGGACCTTCTGTTCAGGGGACCACAGTGCGACGAGTTCTCGGGACGCATAGCGGCCGGCGAGCACGTTCGGGATGGCGGGCTTGTCGGTCACTCCGCCAGGCTAGCCGGAGTCGCAGATCACAACCCAATCACGGTGCCCGAAAGCCAGTTCGGGGCAGTGCCCACCGGCGCCGGCCGTGCTGCCCACCGGTGGCCACCGCTCAGTCCGTGCCGGAGGCGAGCGTGTCGCGGAGCATGCGGGCCGCGGCGCCGCGCGGATCCGGGTCGACGGCGATGAGCGCGTTGACCACGGCCCCGTCGACCACGGCGATGATCCGCTCGATGCGGCGCTCGCCTGCGTCGAGACCGGATTTGACGAGGATCTCCGCCAGCAGCTCGCGCAGCTCGCCGGACAGCGTGCGCATCAACGGCCGCAGGTAGGGGCGCCTGCCCGTGCCGACGAGCCGTTCGTAACGCAGCAGCACCGCCTCGTACGCGGGGTCCTCACCCAGCAGCTGGTCGAGCACGAGCCCGACGACGGTGTCCACGCCGCGATCCGCGGTGGGCAGGTCGGCGAGGCGGGCGCGGCCCGCGGCGAGTTCCGCCCGCCCGTGGTGCTCGGTCGCGGCGGAGACGAGTTCGTCGAGGGAGTCGAAGTAGTAGGTCGTCGAGGCGAGCGGCAGGCCGGCGCGTTCGGCGACGGCGCGGTGGCGGATGGCGTCGAACCCGCCTTCGGACAGCAGCTCGGCTGCCGCCTCGACCAGGGCGTTACGACGACGTTCACCCTTCGGCGTGCTCGCGGACGTCATAGCGCGCAAGTGTGCCAGTCGATCGATGCGCGGATGGGACGTATCCGTCGCGGACACCGACGAACGGCGGGAATCGATCGGCGGCCCCGGTTCCCGGCGGGCCGCCGCCGCTACAGCTCGCCCGCGACGCGCCTGGCGATCCCCTCGACGTCGGGGCCGCCGCTGCCCGTACGCGTCAGGGACTCGCTGACCAGCAGCAACGTCGAACCGCTCGCCGTGTCCTGCTCGGCGGTCTCCGCGTCGGACAGGCCGCCCGGCAGCTGCACCTGCGTTCCTTCGGGCACGAGGACCGCCGTCAGCGCGGAGCCGTCCACGCGGAACGACGCCGACGTCGTGCCCTCGGGGCAGATGCGTCCCGGAGAGGCGTCCGAGGCGGTGACCGGGAGCTCGCCAGCGAGGGCGGTGGCGAGCTCCCGGTCGACCTGATCGCACCCCGGGGTGCGATCCCCGTCCGTCGTGCCGCCCTGCTTCGGCTCGCCGGACGGGAGTCCCTGGATGCCGGGTTGGTCACTCTGGGGACGCGACCCGCCGTCGCCGGGTTGCGCGATGCGCGGCTGCGTCCCTCCTGTGGTGGATCTGTCCGAGCCGGCGACCACGTTCCCGCCGCCACCGCCGAGCATCGAACCCGCGACCACACCGCCGCCCCCGAGGAGTACGACGGCCGCCGCGGCGCCACCCGCGATCGCACGCCTGCGGACGGTGATCCGGTGCGCGGAGTGAGCGACGTCGGTCTCGTCGAACGACGGCGGCGGTGGCTCACCGGGCACGGAACGGAACAGTTCGCCCAGTTCCCGTTCATCCATGCGCGTCCACCTCCGTACCGAGCGCCTTGCGCAGCGCAGCCAGTCCACGGGCGGTCTGGCTCTTGACGTTGCCCTCGCTGCAACCGAGGACGCCCGCCACGCCGCTGACGTCCAGACCATCGAAGTACCGCAGGACGAGCACGGCTCGCTGCCTCGACGGCACCTGCCGCAGCCCGGCCAGCAGATCCTCCCGTGTCGCCACGCGATCGCCCAGCGGGTCGGTTGCGGCCGACGTGCCGGGCGCCGACGGTTCCGGCAGGTCCGAACCATCGTCGGTCTGCCGTTCCCGCCGCCACGGGCGTCGCGATTCGTCGATCGCCGCCCGAACCAGCGTCTTGCGGACGTAGGCGTCGAGGGCTTCCCGGTCACGAACCTTGCGCCAGCGCCGATGCAGCGCCACGAACGCGGTCTGTGCCAGGTCGTCCGCCCGGTGCCAGTCGCCGCAGAGCATGTACGCGGTTCTGCGCACGGAGTCTCGCTTCGCGGCGAAGTACGCCGCGAACTCCTGCTCGTCGCGGGGGTCCACGCGGTAGGTCTCCGGTCGTTCTCAGTTGTTCGTGCCTCGGTAGACGGCACCTGCTGCCTACACGGTTGCACGCCCGCGCGACATTTTTCGTCACGAATCGGTGAGCCCTACTTCGGGCGGCCCACCGACGTGTGATGTGATCGAAACGTGACCTCCGGATCCCCCGCCCCGATCGACCTACGTTCCGACACGATCACAACGCCCGACGAACCGATGCGCACGGCCATGGCGGGCGCCGAGGTCGGTGACAACGTCATCGACACCGATCCCACGATCGTGGAGCTCGAGGAACGCGCCGCGGACATGCTGGGCATGGAGGCCGCCCTGTGGACGCCGAGCGGCACCATGGCGAACCTCATCGCGCTGTCGCTGCAGCTGCAGCGGGGCGATCGGTTCCTCGCCCCGCGCGGCGCGCACGTACTGGCCAACGAGCTCGGTTCGGCGGCCTGGCTCGCGGGCGGCATGCCCGATCCGGTCGAGCACGACGCGGGCCCCGGCAGGCCGACCCCGGCCACGGTCCGCGCGGCCGCGGGCCCGCCGAACGGCCCGTACTACACGCTGCGCACGACGCTGCTGTCACTGGAGAACACCCACAACGCCTCGGGCGGTGCGATCACCCCGCCCGAGGAGCACGCGCAGCTGGTGGCGACCGCGCGCGACTGTGGTCTGAACGTCCACCTCGACGGCGCCCGGCTGTGGAACGCGGCCGCGGCACTCGACCTGCCGCCCGCAGCGCTGACGGTCGGTGTCGACTCGGTGTCGGCCTGCCTGTCGAAGGGTCTCGGGGCGCCCGTCGGCTCCGTCGTCGCGGGCGAGGCCGAGTTCGTCGAACGGGCACGGCGGATGCGGCAGATGCTCGGCGGCGGCGTCCGCCAGGGCGGCGTACTCGCCGCTGCAGGCCTGGTGGCGTTGGAGCGGGTCGGCGACCTCCAGCGGGACCACGCCAACGCCCGCACGCTCGCCACCGGGCTGGCCGAACTCGGCTGGGATGTCGAGGAGCCGCAGACGAACATCCTGCTGGCCGCCGTGCCGGACGTGGCACTCGCGCTGGAACGGTTGCGCGGGCTCGGGATCCTGGCGCTGCCGATGGCGGGGAAGGTGCGGTTCGTGCTGCACCGCGATGTCAGCGACGACGACGTCGAGGAAGCGCTGCGGCGCATCAGGGAGGAGCGCGGATGACCGGCTGGGTGGTGTTCGACTACGGCGAGGTGCTGTGCCACAGGACGACGGCGCTACCGGAACTGGCCGGCAGACTCGACGTGCCGCCCGCGACGTTCGAACCCGCCTACTGGGCACACCGCGACCCGTACGACCGCGGCGCCGACGACGTCGCCTACTGGCAGGCCGTCGCCGACACCGTCGACACGGAGGTCGACGCCCAGACGGTGCGCGAGCTGACCGAGATCGACGCGCGCGGCTGGTCGCAGCTCGTCCCGGGCTCGGAACAGCTGGTCGAAGCGCTGGCCGAGTCGGGAAGGCGACTGGCGGTGCTGTCGAACGCGCCCGCGTCGTTCGCACGGCACGCTGAAGGGCAGCCGTGGGCGCGGCACTTCGAGCAGCTGATCTTCTCCGGGGACGTCGGCATGGCGAAGCCGGACGCGGAGATCTACCGGTTGCTGGTGCAGCGGCTGGACTGTGCTCCGGGCGACTGCCTGTTCTTCGACGACCGCAGGGTCAACGTCGAGGCCGCCCGCACGGCGGGTGTGCACGCCGAACTCTGGCCCGGCGCGGAAGTCGCCAAGTCGATGCTGCTGTAGCCGGCACCCGCGGCGTGAGGGCGCCTCGGATCGGCGTTCGGCGCGTCCCGGAACCCGACGTGTTCGGCACGGCCCGCGGCTCGGCAGCGGCGCAGGTACGGGGCCGCGGTTCAGTCGCGGCCGAGCTCGGTGCAGATGCAGGCGTTGTTGCCGTCCGGGTCGGCCACGACGACGAAAGCCGGGGCGTGGGTGTCGTCGACGAGATGTCCGCCCGCTTCGATCGCCGCGGCCACGCGCCGGTCGGCTTCCTCGGGTGGAACGGTGACGTCGAGGTGGAAGCGTTGCCGGTCCGGCGCGGTCGAGTCGGTCGATTGGAGCCACAGCCTGTCGAACCCCGCCTGCGGCAGTTCCGCGGGCGGGTCGACGACGTCACCGCCCGCGTCCTCGCCTGCGGTCTCGCCGGTGAGAACAGCGGCCCAGAACCCGCCGACCGTGCGAACCACAGGGGTGTCGAGCGCCAGTTCCAGGGCCTGCAGCCGCTCCGGACGCGGTGTCAGCCCGTGGTCGGCCGCGAGCAGGCTGATCCGTTCGGCCAGCCGGACGTCCCGTTCCGTGACCCCGCCGGCGGCACGGGTGCGCAGCGCGAACCCGACGTGTTCGGCGCGCAGGTCGACGTCAGGGGAGTGGCCGTGTTCCTCGGCGACCCGCCCGGCAACCGCGACGAACGCGGCTGCCGCGGCGAACGAGCCCGCCTCGAACCGGGACCGCAGCGCTCCCAGCAGGAGACGCCAATCAGCCAGGTCGACCTGGTTCGCTCCCAGCGTGGTCTGCTCCATCCGGCGAGGGTATGCGCTCACCCCGACCGTGACGGATCGCGCGGGCCTGCGCCCGAACAGCCGTCACCGACCACCGCCGGCCGGCGAACCCCGTGGCGGTTACGAACGGATCTGCTTCTTGTCGCCGCCCTTGAGCGCACCGTAGGCCGCCGCGCCGAGGAAGCCCGCGCCGGCGATCAGCGCGATCCAGAACACCGCCTTGACGAGGAAGCCGACCAGCGAACCGATCACCATGAACGCGACCCACGCCAGAAGCAGGCCGCCGACGATCTTCCAGAACATGTGCTTCCTCCACACTCGAGTGCTGCCGTGTATGTCCAGGTTGGCACGCCGCGCACCGTGAAGTCGCGGCCTCCCGACAACGCTCAGGGAAAACTCCGGGTTCCCCTCCGGGACCGTCCGTACCCCGGCGATGGGCCCGCCGCAGGTCAGCGGCCGAGCCACGTCCCCATGCGCTCGACGGCCGTGGTGATGTCGGCGCGCGCACCCGCGAACGACAGCCGTACGAACGAGCCGCCCGCGACGGGGTCGAAGTCCACCCCCGGCGTGATCGCCACCCCGGTGTCGTCGAGCAGCTTGCGGCACCACGACAGCGAATCGTCGGTGTGTTCCGAGACGTCGACGTAGGCGTAGAAGGCGCCGTCGATCGGGGCGATACGGGTCAGGCCGATGCCGCGCAGCCCGTCGAGGAGCAGGTCACGGTTGGCGCGGTAGTGGTCGACGTGGCCGTCCAGCTCCGCGTGCGACTCCGGTGACAGCGCCGCCACGGCCGCGTGCTGCGACAACGCGGGCGGGCAGATGTTGAAGTTTCCGGTCAGCACGTCGACGCTGCGGTGAAGCCCGCGCGGCGCGAGCATCCAGCCGAGCCGCCAGCCCGTCATCGCGAAGTACTTCGAGAACGAGCCGAGCACCAGCGCCTCGCGGGACGTCTGCCACGCGCACGCGACGTCCCGTTCGTAGGAGATTCCGTGGTAGATCTCGTCGCTGATCAGCCGGACGCCCCGCGCGGTGCACCACGCGGTCAGTGCAGCCAGCTCGTCCGGCGTCACGATGGTGCCCGTCGGATTGCTCGGACTCGCCACGATCAGGCCCTTGATGTCGCCGAGCCCGTCGAGGATCTCCGGGGTCGGCTGGAACCGGGTGCTCTCGTCCGTGGCGAACTCGACGACCTCGCAGCCGAGCGCGCTCAGCAGGTTGCGGTAGGCCGGGTAGCCGGGCCGCGCCATCGCCACCCTGTCGCCCGCCTCGAACGCTGCGAGGAACGCCAACAGGAACCCGCCAGAGGACCCCGTCGTGACGATCACGTCGGCCGGGTCGACGTCGAGCCCGTAGGCGCGGTCGTAATGCGCGGCGATCGCCTCGCGCAACGGCGGAATGCCCAGCTGGGGCGTGTAGCCGAGGTCACCGCCCCGCAACGCCTGCTGCGCCGCGGCCAGCACCGGTTCCGGTGCACCCGCCGTCGGCTGGCCCGCGCACAGGAACACCACGTCACCACGCTCGGCCTGCCGCGCCTTCGCCGCCGACAGCACGTCCATCACGTGGAACGGCGGCACGTCGGCGCGCTGCGCCGCGGGCGGGAACGGGGAGGTCGCGGAGTCCGTCGTCATGTCCAGCACTGTAAGGGGACGGCCACGTCGAACGGCGAGGGCGGCGGGAGACCGGAAGTCAGGTAAGGCCGCCGGCGAGTCGGAAGGCGAGCATGATCAAGGGAAGAATTGTCGCGTTCAACGCCACCAAGGTGCCCTTGGGGGCAGCGGCGTCCGCTACGGCTTGCGGGCGACAGCGCCGATCATGAGGCGGCGTGCCGGGTCGAGGTTCTGCGGCGGCGGACCTTCCGGCCACCAGTGGGCGAGCGTCACCAGGCCGGGTTCGAGGAGGTCGAGGCCGTCGAAGTAGGCGGCGATCTCCTCTCGCGTACGGAACCGGCCGGTGCCCATCGGGCTGTGCAGGAACGCCTGCTCCAGCCGCTCGGCGACCTCGGCGGCCTCGGGATCCTCGTCGCCGGGGTTGAAGAAGTGCGACAGCACGACCTGCGAGCCGGACGGCAGCGCGTCGATGTAGGCGCGCATCATCGCCGCGGGATCACGGTCGTCGGCCACGTGGTGCAGCGTGCCGACCTGGTACAGCGCCATCGGCCGGTCCCACTCCAGCCGGCCGGCCACCGCGGGGTCGGCGAACAGCGCCTGCGGTTCGGTGAGGTCGCCCTGGACGCAGTGCACGGACTCGTGATCCTCGACGAGCGCGCGACCGTGGGCGATGACGATCGGGTCGATGTCGACGTACACCACGCACGTGTCGCGGTTGAGGCGAAGGGCGACGTCATGCGTGTTCTCGACCGTCGGCAACCCCGATCCGACGTCGACGACCTGGTCGATGCCGGCGGTGCCGACGACGAAACGCGTGGCGCGGATGAGGAAGTCCCGGTTGTCCCACGCCAGGGTCGTGACCTCCGGCGTCACTTCCCGCAGCTGGCGCGCGACCTCACGGTCGACCTCGTAGTTGTCCTTGCCGCCGAGTGTCGCGTCGTAGGCGCGGGCGATGCTCGGCACGTTCGGGTCGATGACCGTCGGAAGAACCGGCTCCGGGGCATCGTTCCGTCCTGGCGTGGAAGTCACTGCGTTCTCCAGGCTGCGCGCGATCTCAGGGACCGCGCGCAGCCTATCGAACACACTCGGGGCTCAGGAGCCGCACTGGAGACGTTCGACGTCCTCGTCGGTGATCTCCACCGGCCCCTCGGCGGGCTGCGTGATGCGGATGTGGTTGCCGAACGGGTCCCGCAGCGCGCAATCGATGCCGTAGGGCTGTTCGATCGGCTCCTGCGTGAACTCGACGCCCTTCGCCCGCAACGTCTCGTACGTCTTGCGGCAGTCGTCGGTGTTCAGGATCGCCGCCGCACCGAGCGCACCCTTCGTGACCAGGTCGCGGACTTGCGCCGCCACCTCCTCGCTGTGCTGCGGCGGACCCGGCACCTCCAGCAGCAGGTGCGTGTCCGGCTGCGCGGGCAGATGCACCGTCAGCCAGCGCATGAATCCCAGGTCGACGTCGTCGGTGACCTCGAATCCGAGCGTGCCGCAGTAGAAGTCGAGCGCTTCGTCCTGATCGAGGACCATGACCGAGGTGATTCCGATTCGTGTGAACATGCCGCCAACGCTACGGCGGCAGCCGGGGGTGCGGCTTATCCGAAACTGCTCACGTGAGCCGGCTTCAGGCCGGGCGTGACCACGTCTTGACGAAGCACACCGGCACGGCCAGTGGAGCCGCGGCCGCGCGGTACTCCGCGGGCGACACACCGACGATGGCGCGGAACGTGCGGCTGAACGTGCCGAGACTGTCGAATCCGACCTCCTCGGCGACCCGCGTGACCGTGGCCGACGGCGACCGCAACCGCGCCATCGCCCGTTCGATCCGCCTGCGCTGCAGGTAGCGGTGCGGCGTCTCGCCGAACGTCGCACGGAACGAACGGGTGAAGTGACTCGGCGACATCAGCGCGACGCGCGCGAGCGTGGGCACGTCGAGCGGCTTCGCGTAGTCGCGGTCGATCGCATCACGGGCGCGCAGCAACCGGCGGTTCTGGTCCTCGCGCGGGCTCATCGTGGCCACGCCGTCGAGAGTAGCCCGGATCGTGCCCGCGCATCGCCGAACGGGCGGTACCGAGCCGTGACACCGCCGGCCGTGGGGCCGCGTTCCAGCGACACCGCCGACGCCGCAGCCGCCATGAGCAGCAGCACTCCGACGTTCTCACCCAGCTCCTCCGCGTGATACGTCGCCACGTACAACGGTCCGCTCTCGTCCGCCGCGATCCACAGCCCTTGCATCGCCTCCATGCCGAGCGCGGACCACAGCAACAGGGCCCCGCCCGCGACGACGAGCCACCGGCACCGGTCCCGCAGGCGCATCGCGAGCAACAGCAGTCCGACTGCGACGACGGCCCCGGCGAGCAGTCCGGGGAGCAGCCAGTAGAACGGGAACCCGCTGTCGAACGTGACCAGCTGTCGGCCGATACGGTCGAGACGTTCGTGCAGCTGCGTATGGTCGTCGAGCGATAACAGTCCTATGAGGACGGATCCACACCACCAGCCCCACGACTCCGCGCGCGCACCGCGAGCGCGGGCGAGCAGGGCGACGATTCCGAACAGGACCGCGGTGCTGCCGAGCAGGCCGACGCTCCACCACGTCGGCAGGTTTCCCTCGACGAAGACGTCGAGGTACAGCTGAATCTCACCGCGATCGTTGGTCAGCGGGTGCTCGATCAGCGCGGGAACCGCCATGCTGACGACGTTCAGCAGCACCGAAACGCCCAGGAGAAGCCACCACGCGCGACGCAGTCGCAACGCCACGTCCGACGAAAAACGACCACTGTGGACTGATAGTGCCTCGTCATGAGGCTCGCGACGGATCTCCTGGGCGTACTCGGCCGACATCGTTGTTCAACCTCTCACCGGTTCGCGGCGCCGTACCCGGACGCTCGTGTCACGTCGACGGTTCACTCGGGCGAGCCGTCACGGTCGGCGGGCGAGTCGGCGGTGCCGTCCTCCTTGTCGGCGTCGTTCGGGGAGTCAGCGTCGTTGGGGGAATCGGCGTCGTTCGGCGAATTCGCCGTGTCGGCGTCGTTCGAGGAGTCAGCGTCGTTCGGGGAATCGGCGTCATTGGGGGAATCGGTGTCGTTGGGGGAATCGGCGGAGTCGGCCTGCCCGCTTCCGGAGTCGGCCTGCTGTACCTGGGACGCCGGCTTCGGATCGTTGACTCCGTCGGCCAGTGCGGTACCTCCGACGGCGATCGCACCGCCGACACCGACGGCCGCGGCGGCGACGACGAACCAGGGGCGCTTGTTGCTTGCCATGATGTGACTTCCTTTCGAAGGACGTGCTCGGGATGGGTTTCTCGGTTACCTGCACGCGGCGGATCCGCGTGAGGAATCCAGGGGCCGCCGGACTGTTCGACGGTCCGTGGCGCTGTTGGAGCGCCGTTCGAGCCCAGCTGGCTGGCGCGAACTCCGGCGGACGGGACCTGCCGGGTGCAGGCGTCAGACGGCGAGCGGATCGTCGGCGTGACACCAGTTCCACGCCAGGTCGAGCCGCTGTTCGAGGGTCGCCCGCCAGCCGCGCCGTCCGGTGCGGTGCGCGCCCGGCGCCAGCGACAGCACCACGGCCGCGGCGTGTGCCCGCAGTGCGGCAGGGTCCCGGTGGCGGTCGAACTCCCGCAGGCACCGCGCCGTGAAACGGTCGATGACCGGTGCGCGTTCGGGTTTGACCTGTGACAGCACGGAGAGGTGGCCGAGCAGGCACGCCGGATCGTCGTGTGGATCGCCCGCGCCCGCGGTGTCGATGTCGAGCAACCCGACCACGCGACCACGGGAGACGAGCAACTGTGTCTCGTAGAAGTCGCCGTGGACGGGCACCGGATCGGCGGCCGTCGGCACGGCTACCGCTTCGGCGATCGCGTGTGCCGTCCGGGCGGCGCCGGGGTGCACGCGGGCGACGACGTCGGCGTAGTGGCCCGCCTGCTCCGCCCAGCTCCGCCTGCGGGCGCGTTCGGCGAACGCCTGCGGCAGCCCGTCGAGGGTGGCGACGATGTCGGCCGGGTCGATGCGTTCGACCTCCATCGTGTTGCCGCCGAGCAGCAGCCGCCGCAGCGGTGTGCCGCCGACACCGGCGAGCACGAGCAGACCGTCGCCGGTCCAGCCGAGGCTCTCCGGCACCACTCCGCCCTCGGCGGCGCGGTGCAGCCCGTGCAGCTGTTCGACCTTGTCGGGACGCAGTACCTTGACGAACACCGTCGCCCGGGCCGTGGAGATCTCGACCACCGCTCGGCGCAGCGGGCGATACGAGCGGACGGTCGGCCGCAGGTCGCCGGTGGGCAGCCCCAGGCCGGCGAGCAGCTCCCGCATCCGGTCCGGGTCGACCGCCGCCGCCAGCCCTGGCAGCGCAGGATCGTGCGGGAACCGCCAGACGCCGAGTTCGCGCACGCCGTCCGACATGCGCATCGCGCCGCGCGCCTGCGCCGAGGTGCTGGCGCAGTACGTGTCGGTGGCGCGGGAACCGTCGGGACGCGTCACGTCGACCCGTGCGGCCACCGTCGTCGACGCACGCTGGACGTCACGGTGAGTGATGCGGCTGCCGAGCGCGGTGTCCCCGCTCGCCCCGGCGACGGCGGACCACAGGTCGTGGAGGTCCGCCTCCTCCGGTTGCCACTGCTCTTCGCTCATGACGTCAACGATGCCGCCGCCCGGTGAAACCCGCCTGAGCCGACCGTGAAGGGATTTTCATGTCCGTGCCGTCGCGGCCTCCGCGGGACGAGGCGGTGATCAGTACGGCTGATAGCCGCCGCCGGACGCGATCGATTCGAGGCCGGGGTGCTGGTCGAGGCCGCCGTAGCGGTCGAACGTGTAGCGGACACCGGCGATGATGTTGTCCACCGGGTCCCAGATGTCGCCGTGCCCCGGCAGTGCATGGGAGTCGAACGTCGGGTCGATGCACTGCATCAGGCCCTTCGACGGCGTGCCCTTCGCGGCGTTCGAGTCCCAGTCGTTGATCGCGCGCGGATCGCCACCCGACTCGTGTTCGATGATCGTCCAGATCTGGTCGATGTTCTCCTCGCTGACGGGGATGCCGTTCTCGCGGAGGATCTTGATGGCTTCCTTGATCCACTGCTCGACGTTCCCGGGAGGCGGCCCAGCGGGCGGGCCGCCACTCGACCCGAGTCCGCCACCGCCACCGCCGACAGCCGTCTCGGCGCCGCCGCTGCCACCACCACCGCCGACGCTCGGGGAACCGCCGGGGTTGCTGATGCCACCGGTGTCGGCCATCTGCGACTGCGCCTGCCCCGGTTTCGGCACCTGCGAGTAGCCGCCGGACCCGCCGATGTCCTGCTTCATCAGGCGCTGAGCCTTCTTGATGGCCTGGTTGGCCTGCGTCAGCAGGCCCTTGATCCGCTCGGCCGCCTGCGACGCCGTCTGCCGGTTCTGCTGCCGCGCCTGTTCCCGGATCGACTCCGGGTCCTCGCCGCCGCCCTCGGCGCCGGCAGCCTCCTGTGCGCGCTGTTCGGCCTTCCTGTTGCGGTCGTCGATCTCCTGCTTCGCGCCCGACTTGGTCTCGTTGATCGACTTCTTGAGCTCCGACAGCTTCTGCTGCAGGTCGCTCAGTTCGACCGCGGCCTCGTCGAGCTTGTCCTTGACCCGCTGCCCCGCCGAGGCGACCTTCGCGACGTAGGAGAAGAACGCGTCCGCGGCGGGACCGTTCCAGACGCCGCCCTCCGAAAGCGGTGACGCCGCGTTCTTCAACTCCGCAGAATGGTCGCCCGTGTTCTCCGACGCGGTTTTGAACTCCTGCGCGACGTTCTGAATCCTGCCCGGATCGACCTTTTCGACCTTCGCCGCCTGGGATTCCACCTGCTCCCAGTTCTCCGGCATCCCCAGCGACATGTCAGGCCTCGCCCCGCATCGTCAGGTTGCTCGCCGCCTGTTCGTCCGCCTCGGTCATCGCGGCGATCGCATTGCGCAGCGCCCCGCTGGCCTCGACCATGTGCTGGTGCGCCGCGTCGAATTCCGCCTGCATACCCGAGGTGAACGAGCCGAGCGCGTCGTCCACCCGATCCGGATCGTCGTCGTCCTCGACCTCACCGAACGGGCTCTCCCCCTCGACGCCGCGCAGTTTCGCCTTGTCCTCGGCGATCCGGTCGGCGATACCGTCGACCTTCCCTGCCGTGCTCCGCATGGATTCGGCGTCGTAAACCGGCACGGTGGTCATCCCCCTTCACGAAAACGATCCGCTCGTCGCCGGGTATGACGCATGCGCCCGCACCGGCGGTTCCGCTCAACTCTATCGGCGAAAGCGAGAATCGGGCGCACCCCACTTTCGTCGCCCTTCCGAGGGAAGCCCCGGTCACATCTCGTCGAGCAATTCCCACACGCGCTGCGCGAGCAGGGTGTTGTCCGCGGGCGCGACCGTCGCCCACCGCCTGCCGTCGCCACCCGGTGCGACCTGCAGCAGATACCGGCCCTTGTCGCTGTCGAAGAACGACACGACCCGCGGCGCGCGGCGGACACTGCCGTCACGCCCGTGCGCCTGCGCACCGAACTGCCCGCGGACAGTCTGCCCGGCCAGCATCGCCGCGACCTCCTGCGCCTCGCTCAGCGCGACGCCGCGGTCGGCCAGCGCCCCCACGAGCCCTCGCGCGTCGCCCCCTGCCTCGCGGTCGGCGTCGACCAGCACGTCGTGCGGCAGGGTCGCCGACCAGCCGATGCCGGCGGCCGTCTCCCCGGCCACCGACACTGCGGACTCCGGCAACGACGAGTCGCGCGCCGGGATCAGCCACACCTCGTCGCCGTCGACCACACCCATCAGCGCCTGACTGCCCGTGCTCACGGCCAGACCCGAGATCTGCCTGTCGGTCCAGACCCACATGTCGATGGCGACGGCGGGCCGGACGAACAGGTTCAGCATGTCCACCAGGTCGCTCGTGGCCTGGTGGCCCTTCGCCAGCCTGCGCTGCGCCAGCGATTCCCATGCCTGCTCGATCAGGTCGGACCGCTCGCGGTGCGTCACCCCCGCGCTCGGCACGTCCAGTGCGGGGTGCCGGCGCGGCAGCCGTTCCGCCTCCCACAGCATGTCGAACTCGAGCGTGGACAGCACCACGCTTTGACCGGTGGTCACCGGCGCCTCACCGTTGTTCCGAGTTCGGGTCGCCGATCGTGTCGGGAGCGACCATGCGCTGGTCGGCGAAGAGGTCCTTGTCGTCGACGCCGTACCGGCGCACGTGGGCGTCGTCCTCGTCGCCCTCCTGCGGCGCCGCCTTCTGCATCATGCCGCGCCGGTCCTGCTCGGACTTCGGAGCCTGATTCTGCTGCGCCCTGGACTGCTCCTCGGGCAGGTCGCCGATCTGGGACTGGTGCGGAGAACGCGGCGCTCCACCCCGGCCGCCGCTGCGTTCGCTGTCGCCGGCCAACGCTCCCGCGATACCGCCCGCGGCGACCGCTCCCGCGGCGCCGCCGATGTCGTTGGCGCCGAACCCGGCCGATTTCGGCGAAGCCGTCGTACCTCCCGTGCCGGGTGCGGCTGTGCCGCCCACGACCGGTGCGACGCCGAACGACTTGCCCTTCTGCAGCTCCGCATCGCCGGAGACGGGTCCGCCGGCCTTGCCGCCGACCATTCCCGGGGGCGGGACCGCCGCGCCGCCCCCGCTTCCGGGAGCGGGACCACCCGTGACGGGTCCCGGCGCCGGTGCCACGGGCGAAGCGCCACCGGCCGAGGGAAACTTGCCCACCCCGGACTGGCCGCCCGGTTGCGCCGGCGTACCCGGCGCCCCTGGAGAGCCCGGTGCACCTGGAGCGCCGGGCGTGCCCGGGTTGACGGGCGTCGCACCGCCGGGGCTGCCCGGTGTCCCGGGGACGGCGGGAGTCCCGGGAACCGCCGGCTTGCCGACCGCGCCGGGCGCCCCGCCGGTCGTCGGCGCACCGCCGGTGCCGGGCACGGCCGGATTCGAGGGCGCGGCACCCGTCGGACCACCCGGCTGAGCCGCACCACCGGAGTAGTGGCCGGAGTAGTGGGGAGAGCCGGACCCCGATCCGGTGCCCGGCCGCGGCACGTTCACGTAGCCGTAGCCGGTGTTCGGCGACGACGTCACCGGGGCAGTCGTGGAAGGCGCGGTCGACGAAGGCGCCGTGCTCGGGTTCGGCGCCGGCCGGGCCGAACCGGTGCCGGGCGGCGGGGCGAGCGGACCGCTCTGGTTGGCATGCGGCTGGGCCGGCTGCGGGGAGTGGTGGACGGGAGCGGACGCCGCGGGGCTGTCGACGGGTGCCGGTGGCGGAGCCGCGGGCGGTGCCACCCCTGACGACTCGGTCCGGTCGCCGACCGGCGCGTCCGTGGGCACCTCGGTCACGTCGGGCGATGTGGGCGGGCCACCCGCATCGACCTCGGTCGGCACATCCGCCGACACGACGGCCGACATCGGCGTGGGGGCGTTCAGCTGCGGCAGGTCCGACAGGTTCTCACCGGACTCGCTCGCGTAGCCGTTGAGCGCTTCGAGTGCCTGTGCCCTCGCCTCCTGGCCCTGCGCGACGCGCTGGGCGTTGTCGGTCTCGAAGCCGAGGAGGCTGCCGAGCGAATCCATGACGCCGTAGCCACCGGAACCCTGCCGGAGCGACTGGGCGTCGGGCAGCTTGTGGACCGTGCGGTTGAACGCCTCACCCTGGGCGAAGACCTTCTTCGCACACGCCTCGACCTTGGTCTGGGCCTCCACGGAGAAGTCGGCCTGGCCGGTCATCCACCGGAACGCCTGGTCACCTGCGTCACCACGCCATTCGACGCCGAGCTTGCCCAATTCGGTGCGCAGCGTCCGCTCGGTCTCGTCCAGCGCCTTGCCGACGGCCTTCAGTGCGCTCACGGCCTCACCGATACCGCCCGCGCCGGCGCCGCTGCGGAACACCTCGACCTCGTCGGCCAGCATGTTGTTCGTGTAGCCGTCGAACCGGTGGTTGCGGATCTCGTTCGCACGCTGCGAGACATCCATCGCCATGTCGAATTCCCTCTACTTCCGCTTCGACCGCACGGTCGAGAAAACCTGGACAGCGCCGACGTTCCGGGGTGAGCGCCGGGAGCGGGACGGGCCGGGACTAGCCGGGCAGGCCCCTGCCGCCGCCGAGCGCATCGGCCTTCTCCTCGTCGGATTCGGAGTACTTCTCGCCCGCCCTGCGCAACTGGGTCGCCAGGGACCGCAGGTCCTCGACGTAGGCGCGCGCGTGCGCCGCGTACGAATCCTCGGGGGAACTGACGACGTCGTTCCACGCCTCGACGGCGTGCCGCGACACGATGTCCTCCGCCGGCGCCTTGATGCGCAACGAGTTCAGTTGCTCCGACAGCTTCTCGTCCAGCGCGTCGGCCTGGGCCTCGATGATCCGCGCCGCGTCGGCGACCTTGTCGGGCGCGACGTCGATGTCACCTGCCGACGGGACCGAGGGGAACAGACCACCACCGGGAGTGATGTCCGAACCGCCGAACGGGCCGCCCTGGGCGTTGCCGGACTCGGTGTCGGCGCCGCCGTCGTTCCCGCCGTTCGAACCGGCCGCGAACGCCGTGTCGGCCGACGCGAACGCGGCCTCCGCGCTCACCGGCCCGCCGAACCGCGACTCGCTCACCTCTGACGGCATGCGCACCCCCTGTAACGGCCGGTAGCCATCCGGTTTCTCACGCAGGCTACCAACCAGAATGTGACAGTGACCTGAACTTTGACGAGCTCACCCGGACGACGGTTCCCTCCGATCGTCGGATTCTCCGCCGCGAATCGGACACGGTCGATCCGCTGGTCGAGCAGCCGGCGCGGCGGGCCGCGGGGAGGTGCGCCCGCGCACTCGGTCTCCCGCCGCCGGCGACCGCGACTCAGCGACCCGGGATCGACACCTCACCGCGAGCGGCGCGCGCGGCGATGTCCGTGCGGTGGTGCGCCCCTGCGAGCCCCACCCCGGCGATGCGCTCGTACGCCTCGGCGCGGGCCGCCTCCAGATCCGCACCGGTGCCGACCACCGACAGCACGCGGCCGCCGCTGGAGACGACCGCACCGTCCTCGCGCCTGCGCGTGCCCGCATGGAGCACACCATCGGCCTCTCCGCCGGTGATGACGTCGCCTACCAGCGGTTTTCCGGGGTAACCGTCGGCCGCGACGACCACCGTCACCGCGCAGCCGTCCTCCCACTCCAGTGGCGGCTGCTCGGCCAGCGTCCCGGTCGCGGCGGCGTGGAGAAGACCGGTGATCGGCGTGCGCAGCAGCGCCAGGACGGCCTGCGTCTCGGGGTCGCCGAAGCGGCAGTTGAACTCGATGACCTGCGGGCCGTCGCTCGTGAGGGCCAACCCCGCGTACAGCAGGCCGGTGAACGCCGCATCGCGCTCGGCCATCTCGTCGACCACGGGCTGGATGACCCGCTCGACGACGTCGTCGACGAACCCGTCGGGGAGCCACGACAGCGGGGCGTAGGCACCCATGCCGCCGGTGTTCGGGCCCGAGTCACCGTCGCCGACGCGTTTGAAGTCCTGCGCAGGCAGCAGCGGCACCACGGTGCGCCCGTCGACCAGGCAGAACAGCGACGCCTCCGGACCGTCGAGGAACGACTCCAGCACCACCGGGTGCCCACCGTCGAGCAGCATCAGGGCGTGCTTGCGGGCCTGCTCGACGTCGGTCGTCACGACCACGCCCTTGCCCGCGGCGAGCCCGTCGTCCTTGACCACCCAGGTCGGGCCGAACCGGGCGAGCGCGGCGTCGAGGTGGGCCGGATTGTCGACCACCTCGCTGCGCGCGGTCGGCACCCCCGCGGCGGTCATGACGTCCTTGGCGAACGCCTTGGACCCCTCGATCCGCGCCGCGGCCGCCGAGGGGCCGAAACACGCGATACCGGCCTTGCGGACGGCGTCGGCGGCGCCGACGACGAGCGGCACCTCGGGGCCGATCACCACGAGGTCGGCTCTCCACTGCTCGGCGAGCGCCGCGATGGCAGCGGGGTCGGTCAGGTCGACGCCGAGCGATTCGGCGAGGGCAGCGGTGCCGGCGTTGCCGGGCGCGCACGCGATCGCCGTCACCGCAGGGTCCTGCGACGCGGCGAGTACGAGGGCGTGCTCACGGGCTCCGGAGCCGATAACCAGGAAGCGCACGACTCCTCAGCGTAGACATGCCAATATCCGCTCGTTCATCGGCATGTACCTCAGCGGCTGCCACGCTGTCGCCAGGTGGTCGACCGTGGCCGCGAACGTGGGCGAACGTCCCTACCGGATCGAGAGAGGACCAGCGACTACTCATGGCATTCACATCCAGACTCCGTAAGCGTCTCGGAGTGGTTGCGCTCGGCGCGGTGGCGGTTCTCGCCACCACCGGCGCGGTTCCCGGCGCGGCACAGTCCGGGCCCGCACAGACCGAATCCGCCCGGTCGGACGCCGCCCACGACCGTGGCGCGCACGCCGACGACCGCATCGTCGTCGGCCACCGTGGCGCCTCCGGCTACCGGCCCGAGCACACGCTCGCCTCGTACGAACTCGCCGCGCGCATGGGTGCCGACTACATCGAACCCGATCTCGTCACGACCTCGGACGGCGTGCTGGTGGCACGGCACGAGCCGGAGATCGGCGGCACCACCGACGTGGCCGACCGGCCCGAGTTCGCCGACCGCAAGACCACCAAGCTCGTCGACGGCGAGCCCGTCACCGGCTGGTTCGCCGAGGACTTCACGCTGGCCGAGCTCAAGACGCTGCGGGCGAAGGAGCGGCTGCCGGAGATCCGGCCCGACAACACGATCTACGACGGCCGCTTCGAGATCCCGACGCTGCAGGAGGTCATCGACCTCTCCCAGCGGCTGAGCCGCGAGCTGCACCGGCCGATCGGCATCTACCCCGAGACGAAGCACCCGACGTACTTCCAGGAGCAGGGGCTCGCGCTGGAGCCGAAGCTGGTGGACGCACTGAACCGCAACCATCTCAACCGCCCCAACGCGAAGGTGCAGGTGCAGTCGTTCGAGGTGGGCAACCTCAAGGAGCTCGACGAGCAGGTGCGCGTGCCGCTGGTTCAGCTGACCTCGACCTCGGGGGCACCGTACGACTTCGTCAAGTCCGGCGACCCGCGGACCTACGAGGACTTGACCACGCCGGAGGGCCTCCGCGAGATCGCGACGTACGCCGACGGGCTCGGGCCGTCGATCGGGCAGATCATCCCGCTCGACGCCGACGGCAACACCACGGAACCGACGTCGCTGGTCGACGACTCCCACGCCGCGGGGCTGAGCGTGGTGCCGTGGACCTTCCGCGCCGAGAACGAGTTCCTGCCGGCCGACTACGACTCGTCCGACGACCCGGCCGAGTGGGGCGACGCGCTCGGCTGGGCGAAGGCGGTCTGGGACACCGGAGTCGACGGCATGTTCGCCGACCACCCGGACATCGTCATCGAAGCGGCCGAGTAACGCCGAGAAGCCCGGTTGTGCCCCGAAGGGCACCTTGGTCGACGCCCAAGGTGCCCTTCGGGGCGTTCACGTGTCGCAGGGCACGTCGCCGGGGGTGTGCGCGTTGCGAGAGGCTCGGACTACCCGAAGTGAGCCTTGGCGGACTGCGCCATCAAGGCGTACACCTTGTCGATCTCCGCATCCGAGAGTTCCCGATAGTCGTCGCGATACGTCCCACGCCCAGCCAGCGGCCTGGCACTGATATGGAGCATCCCGGCCCGGCTGAGGTCCCCGTACGGCGACAGGTAGACGTCGTGGACGTTCGGGGCTCCATCGAACGTGATGGCGGGGAAACCGCCCAGAGACACCTCACGCCTGTTCTCGCCGATGGCGCCGTACTCATCCGGCGCAAATGCCGGATCGGCGTTCACCCTGAACAGATACGTGTTATCCGGACTCACGAAAAAGCAGTGCTCGCCCCACACCACCGGTGACAGCTGCGAGCCGAAATTGCCCTCGATCGCGTCCTTGAAGACGGCGCACTGAACATTGCGGTCCTTCTCGGCGGCGGCCAACAGCTCGTCGCCCTTCAGCCGGGGGTCCGCACCGCTGTAGGGGTGGCAGTCCTCGACGCCCCCGGGCTGGAAGAAGTACCGGCAGTCCCCGCGCGCCGCTACGTCGGGCTCGCCCGGCTGGAAGAACAGCGATCCGTGCCCTGAGGACTGGACAGTCTCAACTCCCCGTTCGGCATACCTCTTGATCGACGAACAGGAAGTGCCGCCCTCGTCCGCCCCCGTCTCGTAACGGAACTCGATGACATCGGTGAAGGTGACAGGAATGGACCACGTACAGGAGCCGGGGCCTTCGATATCGCCCTGCATGCTGTACGCCTTGACACCGGCCACCGGTTCTTCCGCGGACTCGATCCGGCGGAGATGACCGAGGTCAGTGCCGAGCGTGACGGTCAAGCTCTCACCGCCTCCCTCGAAGGCGCACTGATGGGAACTGACGGCGACCTTCTCCACCCCGTCGGGCTGTTTGAGGTCCCGGACGTCCAGCAGGTCACACGGGTCGATGTCATCCAGTGTGGTGAGTGCGGCACGTCTGTCACTGTCGTCGGGAAGTGGCTCCGGCCGCTTCTGTTCGTCGTCCACCGCCGCCGTCCGCGTCTTCGCACCCGATTGGTCGTCACTGCCGGACAACGCGATGGCGGCGACGATCACGGCGGCAAGCACGACGGCGAACGCGGGGACTACCCACCGCCAATGGCGACGCGGCCGCTTCGGTGGCCCGCCGGCCGACGGCACCCCGCCCATAGGCGGTGGCCCACCCATCGGAGGCCCCTGCCAGCCGGGAGTGGACTGTTGCGGACTCCAGTCGGGCCGCCCCGGTGGCGGATACGGTGCCCCCATCGATACCCCCTTGCGATCGTGCGCAGGAAGTTAGCAGAGAGCTCCCCCGTAACAGCGAAAGAACCGGACAAATCCGCTCCGCCGACCGCAGTTGGTCGACGCCCCAAGGTGCCCTTCGGGGCGTTCACGTGTCGCAGGGCACGTCGCCGGGGGTGTGCGCGTTGCGAGAGGCTCGGACCTCGTGCGGGCGGCCCCTGGCGACGACCTGCGTCCCCGCCACACCGATGACCCGCGACTGCAGCGAACCACAGGCACAGCGGGTCCACGCGGTCTCTCCCTCGGGCGTTCGGTGCCGGGACAGCACCGCCACGACGTCGCTGTCGGGCCAACCGCAGAACGGGCATGTCGTCATGAGTCCACCGTGCGGCCGGAATACGTGAAGGTCCAGGTTCGATTTCTGGACGAAACCGTGAAGAATGGCCTTCATGATGGATCTGCGCCGACTCAACGTGCTGCGCGCGGTTGACCACTACGGCACCGTCACCGCCGCCGCGGCCGCCCTGCACCTGACGACGTCGGCCGCCTCGCAGCAGATCCGCCAACTCGGCCGCGAGCTCGACGTCACCCTGCTCGAACCGCTCGGCCGCACCGTCCGCCTCACCGACGCGGCCCGGACCCTGCTGGCACACGCCGACGCCATGGAAGTCCACTGGCAGCACGCCAGGGCCGAGCTCCACGCCACCCACGACGGCCCCACCGGCACCCTGCGCATGGCCGCCTTCCCCACCGCGATGTGCCGGTTCCTCGGGCCGGTCGCGGCGAGCCTGCGAGCGCGGCACCCGTCGTTGACGGTCCGCCTGCGTGAGGCCGAAGCGGCGGACTGTTTCGACCTGCTGTTCACCGGCGAGGCCGACCTCGCCGTCGTGGAGGCACTGCCAGCCAACCCCTCCGTCGACGACCCGCGCCTCGAACAGCACATCCTGCTGACGGACCCGTTCGACCTGCTGCTGCCCAGCACACACGCGCTGGCGGGTGTTGCGCCCGTGCGGCTGACCGACGTCGCCGACGAACCGTGGATCGTCGGCCTACCCGACGACGCGGCGCGCGCCCACGTGCTCGCGGCCTGCACCGCCGCAGGCTTCAGCCCCGCGATCGCCCACGAGGCGTGCGACGCGAGTCTCGTCGCGACGCTCGTCCACCTCGGACTGGGCGTCGCGCTCTACCCCCGGCTCTCCCAGCTCCCGCCCGGACTCGACGTGCGGCGGGTTCCGACGGGCGACAACGCACCCGCACGCACGTTCCTCACCTGCACGCGCCGCGGCGGACGCCGAGCCCCGAACGTCGCGGCGGCCCTGGCGGCACTGCAGGACCGGACCGCCACGGCCGAGGCCGCGACCAACCGTGCGCAGAGCACGCCCGAGGGGACCGCCGCGCGGTAGCGCCTCGTTGGACGCGGTGGCCGGGTGACAGGCGGGAGCAGGACACCCATGCCCGAGTGCAGAACACGCGGGCATGGGTGCAGGACACGCGGGTCAGGCGAACTCGTGGCGGACGATCGTTTCCTCCCGGCCGGGACCGACGCCGATCGCCGAGATGCGCGTGCCCATCAGCTCTTCGAGTCGCTCGACGTAGGCCTGCGCGTTCTTCGGCAGGTCCGCGAAGGTGCGGCACTCGCTGATGTCCTCCCACCAGCCCGGCAGCTCCTCGTACACGGGCTTCGCGTGGTGCACGTCGGTCTGGGTCATCGGCATGTCCTCGGTGCGCTGCCCGTCCACGTCGTAGGCCACGCACACCGGCACGGTCTCCAGCCCGGACAGCACGTCGAGCTTGGTGAGGAAGTAGTCGGTGATGCCGTTGACGCGGGCCGCGTAGCGGCCGATCACCGCGTCGAACCAGCCGGTGCGCCGCGAACGGCCCGTCGTGACACCGAACTCGCCGCCGGACTTGCGCAGGTTCTCGCCCGCCTCGTCGTCGAGCTCGGTCGGGAACGGGCCCGAGCCGACCCGCGTCGTGTACGCCTTGAGGATGCCGAGCACCGTCGTGATCCGGCCCGGCCCGATCCCGGAACCCGCGCTGGCACCCCCTGAGGTCGGGCTGGACGAGGTGACGTACGGGTACGTGCCGTGGTCGACGTCGAGCAGCGTGCCCTGCGAACCTTCCAGCAGGACGGTCTCGTCGCGTTCGAGTGCCTTGTTCAGTTCGAGGCGCGTGTCCGCGATGCGGTGCCGGAACCGCTCGGACTGTTCGAGGACGGTGTCGGTGACCTCGGCGGCGTCGAGTCCCTTGCGGTTGTAGACCTTCACCAGCACCTGGTTCTTGTACTCCAGGGCCGCCTCGACCTTCTGGCGCAGGATCTTCTCGTCGAGCAGGTCCTGCACCCGCACGCCCACGCGCGCGACCTTGTCCTGGTAGCACGGTCCGATGCCGCGGCCGGTGGTGCCGATCTTGCGGCTGCCCAGGTAGCGCTCGGTGACCTTATCGATCGCCACGTGGTACGGCATGATCAAGTGCGCGTCTGCCGACAGCAGCAGCCTGCTCGTGTCGATGTCGCGCGCCTCCAGGCCCTCCAGCTCGTCCAGGAGTACGCCCGGGTCGACGACGACGCCATTGCCGATGACGTTCGTGACCCCCGGCGTGAGGATGCCGGACGGGATGAGGTGCAGCGCGAAGTCCTGGCCGTCGGGCAGCACCACGGTGTGGCCCGCGTTGTTGCCACCCTGGTAGCGCACCACCCATTCCACCTTGTCGCCGAGCAAGTCGGTGGCCTTGCCCTTGCCTTCGTCGCCCCATTGGGCACCGATGAGCACGATGGCCGGCATGTGAAACTCCAAGGTGTGAGGTGGCTGTGAATACTGCTGACACTGACGTCCGTCGGTGACTGTCGAAATGCCGGTACATGAGCCTAACCGAGGGGTAATCCGTGCGTGGACTGGTACTGCTCTGCGGAGGCGCTGAGCTGGGAATTCACACCCCGGAGGGGGTCGAGGAGGCGAAACTGCCGTCGCGTCCGGGCAAGGCGGACGTCGACCCGCTGCTGGAGCCGGGCGACCAGCGGCTCGTGGTGGTCGGCGACGACGCCGACCTGTCCGCCGTGGCGCTCCGGCTGCTGCGCCGCGGCCGGCTCGACGACACCGCCGTCGGGTACGTGCCGACGGACGCGACGTCACAGGTGGCGGGTCTGTGGGGCGTTCCGGCCGACCGGGCGAAAGCGGTCGACGTCGCGCTGTCCGGCAGACCACGAGGCGTGCCGCTGGTACGTGACGACGCGGGCGGGCTGCTGCTGGGCCACGGCGTCGTGCGGCGGCCACGCGGCGTCGGCTACTGCGACGACACGGAGGCGCTGCGCGGCGAGGCCACACTGCTCGAGGTACGGCCCGACCCCGCAGCAGGAGCCGACACGGCGTCCGGCGGGCTGCGCGTCACCATCACCAGGGGCAAGTTGCTCAAGCGGCGGCGGACATTCACGGGCAGGGCTTTCCAACTGGGCGGCGCCGACGTCGTACCGGAATCCGACGGCGTGCCGTACCCGCGAGCCATGTCGCGGTGGACCTGGTACCGGCACACGCACGACTTCCGTCTGGTTCTGCCCCCGACATCGGTCTGAATCCGCCCAGGATTAACGAAATCGTTACCTCTCTCGGAGACATTCGGAAAGTCCTTCACATCGCTGGACGACCTCATGTTCCCCGCTGAGAGGTGTCTGCCATGACCCTTGCTCGCAACGTCCGCAACTCCGCCCTCGCCGTCGGTGCCGCGGCCGCACTGACGCTCCCGCTGGCGGGTACCGCCGTGGCCGAACCGCCCGGCATCCCCACTCCGGCCGAGGCCGAAGCACAGCTCGCCGAGCTGACCGTGGCCGAGGACGGCTCCATGGACGGCTACGACCGCGACCTGTTCCCGCACTGGAGCAGCCACTCCGACAACTGCAACACCCGCGAACTGGTGCTCGAACGCGACGGCGACGGCGTCGAGACCGGCAACGACTGCTACCCGACCGACGGCGACTGGTACAGCGAGTACGACGGCGATACCTCGAGCGATCCGTCCGAGTTCCACATCGACCACGTGGTTCCGCTCGGCAACGCATGGGTGACCGGTGCGTCCGAGTGGACGACCGACGAGCGCGAGGCGTTCGCCAACGACCTGTCGGCACCGCAACTCATCGCCGTGTCGGGTGACTCCAACATGTCGAAGAGCGACGACGACCCGGCGGAGTGGCAGCCGTCGGTCGACGAGTACCACTGCACGTACGCGTCGATGTGGATCACCGTGAAGCACGAGTACGAGCTGACCGTCGACGAGGCCGAACACGCCGCACTCGAGGACATGCTCGCCACCTGCTGACGACGAACGTTCTCGCCCCCAAGGGCACTTTGGTTGCACTGAATGCGACCAAAGTGCCCCTGGGGGCGCCTCACTACTCCATCAGGGTGAGTTGCCTACTGACGAGTAGGGAAACCTTGATCTCACATCTCCCCGCGGATAGAACGTGTTTTTGACAACGTCGTCATTCCCAGCTGGGGGAGCCTCATGCGAGCAGCCCGCAGGGGACGCTTCACCGCGTCCCTCGCCACCATCGCCGTATCCGCCACCGCCGCGTCGATGCTCACCGCCGTCCCGGCCGCAGCATCCCAAGCCGTATCCCAGGCCGCCGCATCCCAGGCCGCAGCATCAGGGGCCGCCGCATCCCAGGCCGCATCGTCGGCACCGGCCGCGAGCGACGAGTTCTACACGCCCCCGTCCCCGCTTCCGGACGGTGAGCCCGGAGACGTGATCCGGAACGAGGAGACCACGTTCTTCCTCGACCCGCTCAAGCTGACCCGCGCTCCCGCCGACGCACAGCGCGTCATGTACCGCAGCACCGACACCCACGGCGATGCCAACGCCGTCACCGGCACGGTGCTCACGCCGCTCCGCGAATGGGACGGCCCGGGGCAGCGGCCGGTCGTCGGCTACTCGGCGGGCACCCAGGGCATGGGCGACCACTGCGCCCCGTCGAAGGCCATGGCCGCGGGCATGGAGTACGAGGGGCTCTTCATCTCGGGCATGCTCGCGAAGGGTTACGCCGTCGCGATCACCGATTACGAAGGCCTCGGCACACCCGGCGTGCACACGTACGTCAACCGCAAGGCCACGGCACACGCCGTGCTCGACATGGTTCGCGCGGCCCGCCGACTGCCGGAGGCCGACCTGCCGTCGGACGGCCCCGTGCTCACGGCGGGCTATTCACAGGGCGGTGGCGCGTCGGCGGCCGCGGCGGAACTGCAGCCGTCGTACGCCCCCGATGTCGACCTCATCGGCTCGTTCGCGGGTGCGCCGCCCGCGGACCTGTCCGCGGTGGCCGATCGACTGGACGGGCACTACGCGGCGGCGTTCCTGTTGTTCGCCGTCGCGAGCATGCACGAGGCCTACCCGGACCTGGGCATCGAGGACATCCTGAACGAGAAGGGCCGCGAGGTGCGCGCGAAGATCGAGGAGCGCTGCACCGCCGACGGGCTGGTCGGGCACGCGTTCACCCGCACGTCCGACCTGACCGTCGACGGCAGGCCCATCGGCGACTACCTCGCCGAGGAACCGTTCCGCAGCGCGGTCGAGGAGCAGCGCATCGGCACGCTGAAGCCGGAAGTGCCCGTGTACGTGGCGCACAGCCGTCTCGACGACATCGTCCCGTACGGCCAGGGCCGAGACATGGCGCGGTCGTGGTGCGACAACGGCGCGACGGTGCAGTTCGACACGCTGGCCATCCCGACCCACGTCGGCGGCTACGCGGCCGCCTACCCGAAGGCGTATGCCTGGCTCGATCAGCGGGTCCGCGGGGAGGCCGCACCGACGAACTGCGGCGAGTTCTGACCGCTGCCGTAACCGAACGGGCCGCCGGGGTGCATCGTGCATCCCCGGCGGCCCGTTTCGCGTCGTCGGTCTTCCGCGAGCCCGTGAGTCGGACGAGTCGGCTCAGCCGAGACCCGTGGCCTCGACGGACGCCGGGTCGGAGTCGAGGAGCAGCTGCTTGCAACGCTCGTACTCGTCGGTCTCACCGAGCCGGCCGGCTGCCTTCGCGAGCGCGGCGACACAGCGCAGGAAACCCTGGTTCGGCCGGTGCGCCCACGGCACCGGGCCGAAGCCCTTCCAGCCGGAACGGCGCAGCTGGTCGAGGCCGCGGTGATAGCCGGTGCGAGCGTAGGCGTAGGCGTCGACGACCTCGTTCTCGCCGAGCGCCCGCTCGGCGAGTGCCGCCCAGGCTTCGCTGAAGTCGGGATGCTCGGCGGCGACCTCGCTCGGCTCGGTGCCCGCGTCCAGCGCGGCTTCGGCGTCGGGGCGCTCCGGGAGCGTGGTGGGATCCGGTTCGAGCAGGTTGTGCGTCATGCCGCCATTGAACCACCGAGCGGGCGGCCGCGGAGCGGCACAGGGGGCACCCGTGAACGGCGGGCGCGGCACCCCGGCAGGCGTGCACCTCGTCGAAGCGGTGCCACCAGAGCAGGACCGTCACAGAGCAGGGCCGTCGCAGGGCAACCGCGTCGGCGCCCCGGTCCGCCGTTTCAGAGCAGCAGGGACAGCGACGAGGCGACGGCCATCAGCACGAGACAGCCGACCAGAACGATCGCGACGAGACGTTTCGACATCACGCCGTCACTGTGCCTGACGACCGACCGTGCTCATCGCCATCCCCCGAACGTGAACGCCCCCAGGGGCACCTTGGTGGCGTTGAGCGCACCGAAGGTGCCCCTGGGGGCGAGAAGGCCGGGTCGACGCCGGTGTCAGAGCTTGTTGCCTGCCGACTTCAGCGCCTCGGCGGACTCGACGACACGCTGGGCCATCGCGCCCTCGGCGACCTTCAGGTAGCTACGCGGATCGTAGGTCTTCTTGTTGCCGACCTCGCCGTCGATCTTGAGGACGCCGTCGTAGTTCTTGAACATGTGGTCGGCGATCGGGCGCGTGAACGCGTACTGCGTGTCCGTGTCGACGTTCATCTTGACGACGCCGTACGACACCGCCTCGTGGATCTCCTCCAGAAGCGAGCCGGAACCGCCGTGGAACACCAGCTCGAACGGCTTGGAGCCGGCGGACAGGCCCAGCTTCTCGGCAGCCACGGCCTGACCGCGCTTGAGCACATCCGGGCGCAGCTGCACGGCGCCCGGCTTGTAGGAGCCGTGGACGTTGCCGAACGTCGCCGCGAGCAGGTAGCGGCCCTTCTCGCCAGCGCCGAGTGCGTCGACGGTCTTGGTGAAGTCGCCCTCAGCGGTGTACAGCTTCTCGTTGATCTCGTTGGAGACACCGTCCTCTTCACCGCCGACGACGCCGATCTCGACCTCGAGAATGATCTTCGCGGCGGCCGAGGCGTCGAGCAGTTCGGAGGCGATCGAGAGGTTCTCGTCGAGATCGATGGCCGAGCCGTCCCACATGTGCGACTGGAACAGCGGGTTCTTGCCGGCGCTGACCCGCTCCTGCGAGATCTCGATCAGCGGGCGGACGAAGCCGTCCAGCTTGTCCTTCGGGCAGTGGTCGGTGTGCAGGGCGACGTTGACGTCGTACTTCTCGGCGACCACGTGGGCGAACTCGGCCAACGCCTTCGCGCCGGTGACCATGTCCTTCACCTTCTGGCCCGACGCGAATTCGGCACCACCGGTGGAGAACTGGATGATCCCGTCGCTCTCGGCCTCCGCGAAGCCGCGGATCGCGGCGTTGACCGTCTCCGACGAGGTCACGTTGATCGCCGGATACGCGAACTCACCCTGCTTGGCACGGTCCAGCATCTCGGCGTAGACCTCAGGTGTGGCGATGGGCATCGTTGTCCTCCTCGGGGCGGCGTGGCATACGGCTGTGTCGTCAGCCGCATTCCCGGTCGTCTTCCGGTTGACTCGTGCTCGCGGGCGGCGCCGTCACGGTTTCGGCGCCGGGCTCTGCAGACCCGGATCCTACGAGCCACAGCCTGGCAGCACGCGGTGACACGGTGAAGCCCGGTATCGCACTCACGTGGCCTTTTTCGCAACATCGATTCAGGTTTCGATTCAGAAGCCCGCCTGCCGGTCCGATTCAGCGCACCTCACAGCAGAACGCCGGCGGACGGGCGCGCGATCACAGGGCCTCCGGTGCGGGCGCGGTAGGTCGAAAACATGCGCCCTGTTCCGTGACCGCGGACGACCGGACGCAGCGGCCGCCCGCAGCCGTCGACTCCGGAGGGCTGCCGCAGTCGCAGGAGAGCGGCGCCGACCGCGACGAAACGGCGAATCGTGGTGGTCGCGGCGGTCGTGGTGGCCACTGTCATACCCGACCAACCCTGCGCCGGATTAATATTGCTTACGGTAAACAACGAGGGGCAGGTCATGACGTCACGGATGCCAGGATCCGATTCGACGACCGCAACCGGCTCGCAGGCCGAACCCACCGGGCCGACCGACCCCGCCGACCCTGCGTCCCGCTCCGGTTCCCGCTCCCGTGAGCCGATCTGGTCCCGCGACCTCGCGCTCGTCTGGGTCGTCAATTTCTGTCTCGCGCTGGCCTTCTACGGACTCATCACGATCATGGCGGTCTACGCCGTCACACGGTTCGCCGTCTCCGATTCGACGGGCGGCCTTGCCGCGAGCATCTTCGTCGTCGGCGCGACGGTCGCCCGGCTGTTCGCTGGCGGGCTCGTCGACCGGCTCGGCAGACGCCGCATGCTGTGGGCGGGGTTGGCGTCGTGCACCGCCGTCGCTGCGCTGTACCTCGTGGCCGACTCGCTGCCGTTGCTGCTCGCGGTGCGCGCCACACACGGCGTGCTGTTCGCCGTGACGAGCACGGCCGCGATGACGCTCGCGCAGGCGCGCATCCCTTCCTCCCGGCGCAGCGAGGGCACCGGCTACTTCGCGCTGAGCATCACGCTCTCGACGGCGATCGGCCCGTTGATGAGCCTCGAGATCGTCAGCAGCGTCGGCTACGACACGCTGTTCTGGTCGATCTTCGCCACGCACGCGGCCGCCTGCCTGCTGGCACTGCTGATCACCGCGAAGGACGAGCCGAGGGAGCCCCAACCCGCCCGCGAACGCACCGCGCGGGGCGTACTGGCGGCCATGGTGCACCCGGCCGTGCTGCCGATCGGGCTGTTCATGCTGGTCATCGGCTGCGTCTACTCGACCATCGTCACGTATCTGAACTCCTACACCGCGCAGGAGGGGCTCCAGCAGGGAGCGAGCCTGTTCTTCGTCGCCTACGCGACGGTGATGTTCGTGAGCCGGTTCGTCATGGGCAGGCTGCAGGACCGGCGCGGCGACAACGTCGTCGTGTACTCGGCGATCGTGGTGTTCGCCGGCGCGCTGCTGCTACTCGGAACGGCGTCCGCGGACTGGATGATCGTCGCCACGGGCGCGTTGACCGGTTTCGGCTTCGGCACCATCAACCCCGCGTGCCAGGCGGCCGCCGTCTCGCGGGTACCGCAGGAGCAGTTCGGACTCGCGATCTCGACGTTCTTCCTGATGCTCGACGGGGGCGTCGGCCTCGGCCCGGTCGCGTTCGGCCTGATCGCCGAAGGCGCGGGCTACTCGGCGATGTTCCTCGTCCTCGCGGGCGTGATGCTGCTGAGCGCGTTGCTGTACCTCGCCGTGCACGGCCGCAGGCCGGACGCTCGCCACGGCCGCACCGCCGCGACACACGCATAGCCGCCGTTCCCCTGCCGGTCGCGTCCGCGGGACGTGCGACGGCGGCGGGAGCGGCTCCGCGTGCAAGGCCATTCCCGCCGCCGGTGGAGCGCGGTTACAGCAGGTGCTCGGCGAGCGCCCGGTAGGTGGGCAGCGGGTCGTCCTTCATCGGCAGGTTCTGAATGCTGACGTGGTCCGCACCTGCGTCGATGTGCTTCTTGATCCCCGCAGCGACGGTGGCCGCGTCGCCGTGCAGACCGAGGCGGTCGATGAGCGCGTCGCTGCCGCCGTCGTCGATGTCCGATTCGGACCAGCCGAGGCGCTTGAGGTTGTTCCGGTAGTTGACGAGGCCGAGGTACGGGTTGTTGATCGGCGGACGCGCAGTGGCGCGCGCACGTTCGGCGTCGGTGTCGAGCACGACCTTCTGCTCCGGCGCGAGCAGCACGCCGCGGCCGAGCTGCTCCCGCGCCTCGCGCGTGTGCTCGGGCGTGGTCAGGTACGGGTGCGCGCCGAGGGCCCGCCTCGCCGACAGGTCCAGCACCTTCGGCCCGAGCGCCGCGAGCGCCCTCCCCTCAGCGGGAACGCCTGCCTCGTCGAGTTGGTCCAGATAGGAGACGATCTTGTCGTACGGCTTCTGGTACTCCTGCTGCGCCTCGGGGTGGCCGACGCCGACCCCGAGCAGGAACCGGTCCGGGTGGTTGGCGGCGATCCGCAGGTAGGACGCGCCGACCGTCGGGGCGTCGTCGGTCCACATGTTGACGATCCCGGTGGCGATCGTGATCGACGACGTCGCGTCGAGCAGCTTCTCGATGTGCGCGAGGTCGCCCGGCGGATTGCCGCCCAGCCAGATCGCGCCGTAGCCGAGCTTCTCGATCTCGACCGCGAGCTCCTCGTCGACGCCGTTCCACCAGCGCCAGATTCCGTACTTGCCAAGATTCACTGCCATGCCCGTGGCAACGCCGCGCGCCCGGCCGTATGTTCCCCGGCATGCCCACCATCGCTGAACTGGACGTCTTCCCCCTGAATCTCGGCGGCAATACCTTCGGCTGGACGGCCACCGAGGACGAGTCCTTCGACGTGCTCGACGCCTACAACGCGGCAGGCGGCAACTTCATCGACACCGCGGACATGTACATGTTCCGCGCGCCGGGCAACACCGGTGGCGAGTCGGAGACGATCATCGGCGACTGGATGGCCGCGCGGGGAAATCGGGACGAGATGGTCGTCGCGACGAAGGTCGGCAAGTGGGACCGGCGGCCCGGGCTGTCGGCCGAGAACATCAGGGCCGCGGCCGAGGACTCGCTGCGGCGGCTGCGGACCGACCACATCGACCTGTACTACACCCACTTCGACGACCGCGAGGTTCCGCTCGCCGAGACACTCGGCGCACTGGACGCACTCGTCCGCGAGGGGAAGGTGCGGTATCTCGGAGCGTCGAACCATTCCGCGCCGCGCCTGACGGAAGCACTGTCCATCGCGGACTCGAACGGCTTCGCGCCGTACGTCGCGCTGCAGCCGCACTACAACCTCATGGAACGCGACTACGAACGCGAACTGGCCCCGCTCGCGGAACGGGAGAGGCTGGCGACCATGCCGTACTTCAGCCTGGCGAAAGGGTTCCTCACCGGCAAGTATCGCGACGAAACCGGCACTGTGGACAGTCCGCGCGCGGCGGGGGCGGGCTCCTACCTGGACGAACGCGGCAGGAGAGCGCTCGCCGTACTGGACGAGGTGGCGGCGGCCCACCGCACGTCGGTCACCGCGGTGTCGCTCGCGTGGCTGGCCGCCCAGCCGACGGTGACCGCACCCATCGCCAGTGCGCGGAACCGCCGCCAGCTCGACGACCTGCTCGCCTCGACACACCTGGAGCTGTCCGCCGACGAGGTGCGTGCGATCAGCGCCACCACGGTTCCCCCTACCGAGCAGTAGCCTACTGCGAGTAAGTTGCGGTACCGTCGGCGACGACGAGCACCGAGGAGGCAACAGTGACGTTCCTGTCCGGCGGCAAGGGCGACAACCTGAAGAACGTGAAGAACAAGGTCGTGCTGATCACGGGTGCAGCCCGGGGCATCGGCGCCGGCCTTGCCGAACGCCTCGCCGCGGACGGCGCCAAGGTCGCGCTGGTCGGGCTCGAGGCCGAGGAGCAGGCCAAGGTCGCCGAGCGCATCGGGCCGAGCGCACGCTCCTGGGAGGCCGACGTCACCAGCTGGGACGCTCTCGAACGGGCCACGGCCGGCGTCGTCGAGCACTTCGGCGGCATCGACATCGTGATCGCCAACGCGGGCATCGCCACCACGGGTTTCGCCCGTTCGATCGACCGCGACGCCTACGAGAAGGTCTTCGAGGTCGACCTGCTCGGGGTGTGGCGCACGTTCCGCGTGACGATGCCCCACGTCATCGACCGGAAGGGCTATCTGCTGGCCATCTCGTCGTTCGCGGCCGTGGCGCACGCGCCGGGCCTGTCGAATTACGCCGCGGCCAAGGCCGGCGTCGAGGCGTTCTGCAACAGCCTGCGCGCGGAGCTGCAGCATCTCGGCGTGAAGGTCGGCGTGGCGCACCCGACGTGGATCAAGACCGATCTCGTCGACAGCGCCGACTCGCACCCGGTGTTCGGCAAGCTGCGCACCGGCATGCCCGGCCTGATGGGCAAGACGTATCCACTCGACCTGGCGCTCGACCAGCTCACCGAGGGGGTCCGCAAGCGGGAACGGGTCATCCACGTGCCCAAGTGGGTCGGGGTGATGAAGCTCTTCCGCGCGGTTCTCCCCCCGATCATCGAGTTCGGTTCGCGGTTCCAGGGCGTGGCCAAGGCCGACGAGGCGGCTCTCGAGGACATCGCCGAGCGCGGCTCCCGCGAGTCCGCCCTCAACGGCCACGGCGGCCGCGCCGCCATCAAGTAACGAACGCCGTTGAGTGCCCCCAAGGGCACTTTGGTTGCATGTGGCGAGTACTGCCACGCGGAGCGTGACCGGTCGGGTGGCGGTGGGAGACGGGTGGGAGCGCCGAATCTTCCCCTCGCGCCACGCAGTGAGTGACGTACGCCCCATCACCACGGCTTCATGACCAGGGGAGGATTCGTCGCACTGAACGCCACCAGGGTGCCCCTGGGGGGCTCACCAGAACCGCGCCCACAGCAGGAGGACACCGTTGTCCCGCCGCGATCAGATCCGCATGTCCGGCGACGAGGTGCGCGCGTACTTCGCAGAGCAGCGCGTCATCGACGTCGCCACGATGAACCCCAACGGCAGGCCGCACCTGGCACCGCTGTGGTACTTCCCGCGAGAAGCCGGAGCCGGGGAGAACGACGGCGTGCCCGCGCTCGTGACGTGGACGTACCGCAAGTCGCAGAAGATCGCGAACCTGCAGCGCCTGCCGCAGGCCACGGTGCTGATCGAATCCGGTGACACGTACGAACGGCTCCGAGGGGTGTCGATGGAATGCGACGTCGCGTTCGTCGACGATGCCGCGGAGACCGCGGAGATCGGCACCGCGCTCGCGATGCGGTACGCCGGGCTCGAAGGGGACCCGCCCGACGACCTCAAGGCCGGCATCTCGCATCAGGCGCCGAAGCGCATCGGGCTGGTCTTCACGCCCACGAAGATCGTCAGCTGGGACCACACGAAGCTGGGCGGCACGTACTGAGGCGGCGTGTACCGAGCGCCGCGTTGCCGGTGATCGAATACGCTCCCGTCCGTCAACGGTGACGAGGCTGGGAGGCCACATGGCGCTGGGCACACGACTGCGGCGGGCCTGCGCGCTCGGCGTCGCGATCGGCACGGTCCTCGGACTCGGCACGCAGGCGCACGCCGCGGAACAAGCCGCGGAGCGGGAGCCGACCGGTCCTCCGCAGCCGAACATCGTCACCGCGCTGGCGTACTCGGCGGTCCGGCCCACGGTGATGCCGCCCCACACGAACGACTGGGGGTGCGAGCCGAGTCCCGAACACCCCAATCCGGTCCTGTTGTCCAACGGGACGCTGGTCAACTCCTATGCGGACTGGGCGGGGCTGTCCGGGAAACTGGCCGACGCCGGGTACTGCGTGTTCAGCGCGAACCTCGGCGGCGCGGAGGGCAGCCCGATCCAGACCGTCGCTCCCGTCGCGGAGACGGCCACCCAGCTCGCGGAGTTCGGCGACCGCGTGCTCGCCGCGACCGGAGCGGAGCAGCTCGACGTCGTCGGCCATTCCCAGGGCGGGATGAATCCGCGCTACTGGATCAAGTACCTGGGCGGCGAGGCGAAGATCGACCGGCTGATCGGCCTGTCGCCGTCGAACTACGGCACGGACCTGTTCGGTCTGCTCACCCTGGTGCAGCGGGTGCCGCCGCTGCGCGATCTGGTCGGCGTTCCGTTCCCCGCGTTCAACGACCAGGAGGAGCACTCCGAGTTCCTCGCCGACCTGAACTCCGGCGGTGACACGGTCGCAGGAGTGGACTACACGGTGATCCAGACGAAGTACGACGAGGTGGTCACTCCCTATTCGAACGCGTTCCTCGACCCGGCTCCGAACGTGGACAACATCCTGCTCCAGGACGTCTGCCCTGCCGACAAGACCGACCACCTGGGCATCACCTACGACCCGATCGCCGCACGGCTGGTACTGAACGCGCTCGACCCCGCCGACGCGACCCCGCCCCGCTGCCGGTTCGTACCGCCCGTGGTCTCCTGACCCGGCCGTTGACCCATTCGCGGGGCTGCATCCACCGGCTCCGAGCTGCGATGATGAACACCGGAACCACTCAGCGAGGAGTGCCCGGTGACGCTACGAGCCGAGATCGCCCAATCCTGGCGTCGCGCCGAACTGTCCGGGTTGAAGCCCGACAGTCCGGCCGACCGGCTCGCGGGCGCCGATGTCGCCGACATCGACACCCGCAGTCGCCTGCTGCGCGCGGCCGACCCCGTGTTGAACGAGATCTCGCGGCACCTGCAAGACACCCGGCTGTCGGTGCTGCTGGCCGACCGCGACTGCCGCATCGTCGCCCGCCGCTACGGCGACAGGACGCTCGAACGCGCGCTCGACGCCGTCAGCGCCGTTCCCGGCTGCCGGTTCTCCGAAGAGGTCAGCGGCACGAATTCGCTGGCCACACCGCACGAGGTGCGCCGCGGGGTGGCCGTCCACGGTGACGAACACTTCCTCGACGCGCTGAAACCGTTCACCTGCTACGGCCATCCGATCACCAACCCGGCGACCGGCAGACTCGAAGGCGTCCTCGACATCACGGGCCTGGTCGAGGACGCGAATCCGCTGCTGGCGCCGTTCCTGCTGCAGGCCGTGACCGACATCGAACGGCGACTGCTCGACGGGTCGAACCTGGCTCAGCAACGGTTGCTGGCTGCGTTCCAGGCGGCCCAGCACCGGTCGTCGGCGGTGCTCGCGCTCGGCGAGGACGTCGTGCTGGCCAACAGCGCGGCGGTGGACCTCGTCGATCCTGCCGACCATCCGATGCTCCGGGAGCTGTCCCGCACGCGGCGCGGGGTCCGGCGGGTGCGGCTGTCGTCGGGTACCGAGGTCGAGGTGCGCATGGAGGCGGTGTCGGTCAACGCGGGGATGTTGTTCGAGCTGGCACCGCTGCGGCCCGCGTACTCGGCCGCGACACGCAGGCGGACGCCCGAGAGTGTGGTGCCCGCCGACGTCGAGGACCGCCTGCGCCGCAGCGCCGTGGCCCGGCGCCGGGTGCTGATCACGGGCGAGCCCGGCACGGGACGCGGCGCGGCGACGACGGCACTGGCCGGGTCGCAACCGATCGCGCGCGCCGACGCCGGTGACGTCGCACTGGTGGGCGAGGCCGAATGGGCCGCGCGGGTCGAACGACTCGCGGCCACTCACCAGGGGCTCGTCGTGGTGCGGGACGCCCACCTGCTGTCACCGCTGGCCGTGAGCAGGCTGGCCCGGTTGCTCGACACGACGTCCGCGTGGTTCGCGTTCACCGCACGCCACGACGCGGCAGGCGAAGGCGCCGGTGAGGTCGACGCCGAACTGCTCGCGCGGCTACACCGGCGCGTCGAGCTGCCGCCGCTGCGGGCGCGCCGCGGCGACATCCCGACGTTGGCAAGGGCGGTCCTGGCGAGCGTGCACCCCGACGGCACGCCCCGCCTCACGGCAGGCGCGCTGGAGCTGCTCGCCGCGCAGCCGTGGCCGGGGAATCTGCGGGAACTGGAGACCGTGCTGACCGACGTCACCGAGGGACGTTCGGCGGGCGATGTCACGGCGCGCGACCTCGCACCGCTGTGCCCGGTGACCACCACCGCACCCGCACTGTCCGGGTGGCAGCAGGCCGAGTACGAGGCGATCACCCGCGCGCTCGCCGCGGTCGGGGGGAACAAGGTGCAGGCCGCCCGCGACCTCGGAATCAGCCGGTCCACGCTGTACAACCGCATCCGCACGCTCCACATCACCACCATCTGACGCCCGGCGACCGACGCGGGATCTCGCATGCCGCGTCCCCGCCTCGCGTGGCCGGTTGTGCAAAAGCTGCACACCCGCGCTCGTGGCGACCGGCCGACAATCGCGATGAGGCCGAGATTGCAACGGAGCAATGAGGAGTCATCGTGAAAACGAAGGCAGCGGTTCTGTTCGACGCCGGTAAACCGTTCGAGATCATGGAACTCGACCTGGACGGTCCCGGCCCCGGCGAGGTGCTGATCAAGTACACGTCGGCCGGGCTGTGCCACTCGGACCTGCACCTCATCGACAACGATCTGGTGCCGCGGTTTCCGATCGTCGGCGGACACGAGGGTGCGGGCATCATCGAGGAGGTCGGCCCGGGCGTCACGAAGGTCGCCCCCGGTGACCACGTCGTGTGCAGCTTCATCCCCAACTGCGGCACGTGTCGCTACTGCTCGACGGGCAGGCAGAACCTGTGCGACATGGGCGCCACGATCCTCGAGGGACACATGCCCGACGGCACGTTCCGCTTCCACGGGAACGGCAACGACATCGGCGCCATGTGCATGCTCGGCACGTTCGCCGAGCGCGCGACGATCTCGCAGCACTCCGTGGTGAAGGTGGACGACTGGCTGCCGCTGGAGACGGCCGTGCTGGTCGGATGCGGTGTACCGACCGGATGGGCGACCGCCAACTACAGCGGCGGCGTACGCGCGGGCGACACCGCGGTGGTCTACGGCGTCGGCGGCATCGGCATCAATGCCGTGCAGGGCGCCGCGCACGCGGGTGCGGCCAACGTGATCGCGGTCGACCCGGTGGCATTCAAGCGTGAATCGGCGTTGAAGCTCGGCGCGACGCACGCGTTCGCGACAGCCGAGGAGGCTGCGGAGAAGGTCACCGAACTGACGTGGGGCCAGATGGCCGACCAGGCGCTGATCTGCGTCGGCACCGTCGACGAGGCGGTCGTCAGCTCGGCGTTCGACGTCGTCGGCAAGGGCGGCACCGTCGTCGTCACGGGACTGGCGAACCCCGAGAAACTGACGGTGCACGTCTCGGGCGGCGTGCTGACGCTGTTCGAGAAGACGATCAAGGGCACGCTGTTCGGCTCGGCCAACCCGCAGTACGACATCGTGCGCCTGCTGCGCCTCTACGACCAGGGACACCTCAAGCTCGACGAGCTCGTCACGACGAAGTACACGCTCGACCAGGTCAACGAGGGCTACCAGGACCTGCGCGACGGCAAGAACATCCGCGGCGTCATCGTCCACGACGCCTGACAAGCCGGGCGTGGGCGCTCGCGATCACGTGAGCGCCCACGCCTGTTCCACCCGACGACCGTGGGTGTCGCGCGACGACGCCCACGGTCGCCTTCGTGTGCGCGTGGGTGTGCCGGATGCGGACCGCGACCACGGAGCAGGGGTGCGACCGAGCCGGGCTCCAGATTCCGGGGCGGCGCGGGGCCAGCGCGAGGTTCCGAGGCCGGCGCGGGCGGGCGCAAGGGGCCGGCGAGGGCCGGCGCGAGGGGAAGATTTGGGGCGGTGAGTGCCACCAAGGTGCCCTTGGGGGCGCTCGGTTGTGACACCCGTGTGGATTACTCCGACGACGGCAGCCAGGCTCCGAGGACGGGCTTCCACTCGCGGATCGTGCGCTCCGCGAGTGCACCTTCCAGGTGGTACGGGTCGGCGTCGAGCAGCGTCCGAAGTTCGTCCCGGTCGGCGGCCTGCATGACGATCATGCCTCCGACGTTGTCGTCGAGCGGCCCTGCCAGCGCCACGATGCCGCGTTCGGAGAGGTCGGCGAGATACTCCCGGTGCCGCGGCCGCACCTCCACGTACTTGTCACCGTCGTACCGCGTCTGAACCACATACCAAGTCATCCCCCGAAAATACTGTCGCGCGGAGCGCGGCGTTGAGGGGTGGCGGCCGGGCGAGGGGCCGGCCACTGTCGCGCGGAGCGCGGCGTTGAGGGGTGGCGGCCGGGCGAGGGGCCGGCCACTGTCGCGCGGAGCGCGGCGTTGAGGGGTGGCCGGGAGAGTGAGCAGGCCGTTCACGTCGGGCACATCACCTTGGCGGGAATCCTGGGTCGGGTACGCACCGACCCGATACGCTGATCACGCGGTGAGGTCCCCGGCACCGAAGGACGGTTCGATGAGCAATGCCGAGCGCGGCGCAGCAGCCGGCGGCGCCGCCGACGGCGGTGCGGCCGGTCACGCCGCTGCGGCCGGTCGCAGCGGCGCGGCCGGTCACGGCGGCGCGCCCGGCGACGAGGGTGCACCCCGTGACGGCGGGGCGACGAACGCCGTCGAGCAGACGCTCCGGCACCTGCGCACGCTCGACGCTCCCGTCGAGGAGACCTCCGACGCCCCGTCGGAGGGTCCGCTGACCCTCGAGGACCTCTACCGCCAGCACCGCATGCGCCTCGTCCGGCTGGCGATCCTGCTGGTGGACGAGCCCGCCACGGCCGAGGACGTCGTGCAGGAGGCGTTCACCGGGCTGCACCGCAACTGGGCGAAGTTGCGCGACGCGGCGGCCGCGGTCGGATACCTGCGCGCGGCGGTCGTCAACGGGTCACGCAGTGTGCTGCGCAGGCGCAAGACGGCGCGCGAGTACATCCCGCCGCATGCGGTCAACGCGCGGTCGGCCGAGAGTCTGGCGATGCTGTCGACCGAGCACCAGGCCGTGGTGAAGGCGTTGTCCCAGCTGCCGCCGCGGCAGCGCGAGGTGCTGGTCCTGCGTTACTACGGCGGCCTGTCCGAGGCGGAGATCTCCGAGGCCACGGGCATCTCGAAGGGCACGGTGAAGTCCACCGCCAGCCGGGCGCTCGAAGCGTTGCAGCGCACCATGCCCGATTCGAAACGCTGAGCGGCTCCCCGGCCGCACCTCGCCGACAGCACCCGAGACCGTCCCGCAGCCGTACCGGCCACCCGTCCCGTGGTGCTGCCGCGGGAGGCGCTGGCAGGTCCCGACGACGGAGGGAGCTCCGGCAGCTGCGGGCGCCGCGTTCGGCGGTGCACCAGGTCTACGCCGCGAGCACGGCCGGCTCGCGGCACGTGCGCAGCAAGCCGTTCACCGTGATCGACATCGAGGGCCGCGGACGCGTGCTCACGTTCACCGACGCCCGCGGCGACATCCACTGCCTGCCCGGTGCGCACGGTCACCTCGCGCAGACGTTCCTCGCGACGTGGCAGGCGATGTAGCCTTCACCGCCGCGGCTGCCCTGCTCGCATTTCGCCCACAGCGAGTGTTTCCGGTTCGGATCCGGCACGTCCGGGAAACCGCACTCACGAACACGTCACGTGTCCGCCATATGGCCGCGCGCTGGTCTGGACCAATAGGATGGCTTCGTGAGCACTCCCGACGACCGCACGTCCGAACCTCCGGACCTCGTCCTCTCCGGAGGCCGGTTCGCCCTGCCCGGCGGGGTGACCGACGAGGGCTGGGTAGCGATCACGGGGGAGCGCATCGCCGCGACGGGCACCGGGCCCGCACCGGCGGCCCGCGAGCACGTCGACGTCGGAGGCTGCCTCGTCGTCCCCGGTTTCGTCGACACCCACTGTCACGGCGGTGGGGGCACGTCGTTCTCGACGACCGATCCCGCCGACGCGGCCCGCGCCGTCGCCGCGCACCTGCGCCACGGGACGACGACGATGCTCGCGAGCCTGGTCAGCCAGCCGGTCGCCACGCTCACGAACCAGGTCGCCGCGCTCACCGAGCTGGTCACCGACGGCCTGCTGGCCGGAGTGCACCTCGAGGGCCCGTTCCTCGCCGAGGCACGCTGCGGCGCGCACGACCCGGCCGCGCTGCGCGAGCCCGACGGCGACTCCGTGTCGGCGCTGCTCGACGCGGGCCCGGTCCGCATGATCACGCTCGCGCCAGAACTGCAGGGCGGCGTCAAAGCGGTGCGGCAGATCGCCGAACACGGGGTGATCGCCGCACTCGGCCACACCGACGCCCGTTCCGAACAGCTGCGCGCCGCGGTCGACGCGGGTGCCACCGTCGCGACCCACCTGTTCAACGCGATGCGGCCGCTGCACCACCGCGAACCCGGCGCCGTCGGCACACTGCTCGACGACGACCGCGTCACCGTCGAGCTGATCTGCGACCTCATCCACGTGCACCCCGACGTCGTGCGCTTCGCCGCGCGCCACGCGGGCCCCGAACGCACGACCCTGATCACCGATGCGATGTCCGCCACCGGCGCCCCCGACGGCGACTACACCCTCGGCGCGCTGGACGTCGAGGTGCGAAACGGCGTGGCCAGGATCCCGGGGTCCGGTGCACTCGCAGGCAGCACGCTGACCATGGACGCGGCGTTCCGCAACGTCGTCGCCGACGTCGGCATGAGCATCGCCGACGCCGTCCACGCCACGGCCACGCGGCCCGCGCGATCGCTCGGCCTCGACCATGAGGTCGGCAGCCTCGCCGCAGGCCTGCGTGCCGATCTGGTGGTGCTCGGCAGCGAACTCGAAACACAGCGCGTGATGCATGTGGGACAGTGGGTCACCACGGAGTGACGCGCTCGCAACCCGTCCGAGCACCGGCTGACCCGCCGCGGCCGACAGCATTACGCTGGGCAGCGATGAGCGACGACCCCGAGCGCCTGCTGGCCGAGGCGTTGCGGGCACAGGCTCGCAACGCGCCTCCCGCTGGGCACCCGGCGCCGCAGCACGCCGACCACCAGCCGGAATCCGCCGGGCAGGCACCCGTCGTCGAGACCCCCGGCGGCTACGGGCTGTTGTCCGGCGCGGGCGAAGGTTCCCTCGAACGCGAACGTGCCGCACTCGACGCCCAGACCGCACCCCCGGCGCAAGCCGTCGAGCCCGCAGCCACCCCGGAATCCACGTCAGCCGCGTCCACGTCCATGTCGGCCGCATCCGCGTCGGCTGCGCAGCCCGCCGTCACGCGCACCGGTGGCCGCCACCACCGCGCCGACAACAGCGGCCTGCAGGTCACGCTGCCCTGGATCATGCTGCTCGCCGCGGTCCTCGGCCTGGCCTGCGGCTGCGTCATCGGCCTGCTCACCATCGCCTGACGCCGGGCTGCCCACCCGCACCGCGACGCAGATCGCCGCAATTCATCACTCGAACATCGAGCCGGGGTTGAAGACGCCGTGCGGGTCGAGCGCTCGGCGGATGTCGCGGTGCACGCGCAGCCCCACGGGGCCGAGTTCGCGGGCCAGCAGGTCCTGCTTGAACTTGCCGATGCCGTGCTCGCCGCTGACCGTGCCACCGAGCGACAGACCGAGTTCGCAGATCGCGTCGAACGCCTGCCGCGCACGGGCGAACTCGTCGTCGCCGTCGTAGATCACGGTGGGGTGCATGTTGCCGTCGCCCGCATGTCCGTTGACGACGATGCGCAGGCCGACGTCCTCGGAGATCCGAGCGCAGCCGTCGATCAGTTCGGCGATGCGGGTCCGCGGGACACACACGTCGTCGATCATGTGCTGGGCGCCCATGCTCTCGATCGCCGGATGCACCGAGCGCCTCGCCTGCATCAGCAGGCCCCCTTCGGCGACGTCGGTCGTGGCGTGCACCAGCGCGGCGCCCGATTCGGAGCACACGCGTTCCAGTGCGGCCAGCTCACGGGACGCCGCCTCGCCGCCCGCGTCCGACTGACACAGCAGCAAGGTGCCGCCGCCGTCACCGCTGCCGAGATCCGTGCCGAGGTGCTGTTCGACGGCGCGCACGGTCGTGGCGTCCATGATCTCCATCAGCGACGGCACGAGACCCTCGCCCACGATCCTGGTGACCGCGGTGCCCGCGTCGGCGGTGTCGGCGAACGAGGCGACGAGCGTGCCGGGTGCCTGCGGCAACGGCCGCAGCGCCAGCGTCGCCCGGGTGATCACGCCGAGCGTGCCCTCACTGCCGACGAACAGCTTCGTCAGGTCGTAGCCGGCGACGCCTTTGACGGTGCGCCTGCCGGTCCGCAGCAGCGATCCGTCGGCGAGCACCACGTCGAGCCCCAGCACCGAATCGCTCGTCACGCCGTACTTCACACAGCACAGGCCGCCCGCGTTGGTGGCGAGATTGCCGCCGAGGGTGCAGAAGTCGTAGCTTGCGGGATCCGGCGGATAGAACAGGTCGTGGGCGGCGACGGCCTCGCGCAGGTCGGCGTTGACGACACCGGGTTCGACGACGGCGACCCGGTTGGCCGCATCGACCTCGACGATCCGGTTCATCCGGGTCAGCGCCAGGACGACACAGCCGTCGAGCGCGTTGGCGCCGCCGCACAACCCGCTGCCCGCTCCGCGTGGCACGACCGGCACCCCCGCGTCGGCGCACGCACGGACAACGGCCTGCACCTCCTCGGTGGACGACGGCAGCGCGACGGCGAGCGGGGTGCCGGAGGGCGCGAGCGGCAGACGGTCACGCGAGTAGGCCGCCATGACGTCGGGGTCGGTGAGCACGCCGGAGGTACCGAGGCGAGCGGTGAGCAGGTCCACGAGACCGGCTACGGTGCCGGCCGGGGAGGTACTGGCCATGATCTGCACCGTAATCCGGCCTCACCCGAACCGGTAAGTACGTGCCGTCCTTCACAACAGCCGGTGTCGATCGGACCTGCCCGAACGTCACCGGCTGCGGTAAGATAGTTGTACACGTCAAATAAAAGGGGGCCGTGCCCCGGATTCCCGTTCCCGGCCGGTCCGAGGTGACGGCCGGCCCCGACGAGGAGCCACCGACCCCGCGGCGAAAGACCACCCCATGACAGTTCCCTCCCAGGACGACCTCGACGTCGCGGACGCGCTCGGCGGCCAGCTCGTGCGGTTCTACCGAGCGATGGCGAAGACGAAATCCTACCTGTCCAAGATCGGCCCGGACGGCATCGAACGAGCCGCTTACGCGATTCTGTTCTACCTGGTCAACAACGGTCCGCAACGCACGTCCGCACTCGCCGACGCCCTGCACTCGGACATCTCCACCGTCAGCAGGCAGAGCAGCACACTCGTGCAGCACGGGCTGGTGGAACGCACCGCCGACCCCGAGGACGGGCGGGCCACCCTGCTCGCACCGACAGGCGAAGGGCTGCGCGTGTTCGAGGAGAACCGCAAGCTGCGCGCGCAGTGGATCGCCTCGATGCTGCAGGACTGGCCGCGGGAGGACCGCGTCGCCGTCGCCTCCCTGCTCGACCGGCTCAACGCCGAGATCGAACAGTTCCAGCAGGGCCTGAGCGAAACCACCGAGAACAACGACGGTGAGGAGAACGACACCCCCGAGAGCAGCGCCCCCGAGAGCAGTGGTGGCGGCCCGGGCGACCGCACGCCCGGCGGAGACGACCCGGAACGTGGCGACGCCGCGCCCGGGAACCGGGCTTGACCGGGGCATCCGCCGCACGCGGACCGACCTCGCCGAGGGGCGGGAACGCGGGTCCGGCGGCGACACCGGCCGATTCCGGTGCCGTCATGATCAGCGCTAGCATCACACGAACGGATGGCAGCCCTTCACTCACCGCAGTCGGCGCGGACCGCTACGTCCTCGCCGTCCGCGGGGGACGGCTCCGCCCGCCGGCAGCGACGACGCCGACACCCACGACGCCGCCGACGCCGACCGTGCCGGCGGTACCGCGCCGCGTGACGTCGAGTTCACCGACGACGTCCGCAGGGCGAAGGCATAGCCACCCCACGACGACCGGCCGGGGTACGAACACGTGCTCACGCGAGTGAAGGGAAACGACCTCTGATGCCCGGACTGTCCGCCACCGTCCGCACGACCGACGGCTGGGGAATCGAGCACGCCGTCCTCACCATCACCGACCTCAGCGGACGGCAGGCCGCACACGCCACCGCCGACGCCCAGGGCGCGCTGGGCACCGGCCTGCTCGACCCCGGCGTCTACACGGCGGTCGTCACCGCGGCCGGCTACCTGCCCGTCGCCCGCACGGCCCAGGTCGGCAGCACGGGCGGGGCCGAACTCGGCGAGATCGTCCTCGAACCGGAGGAGGGCGCCATCGAACTGCCGCCCACCGGACCGTGGGTGATCGACCCGATGCACTCGTCCGTGCAGTTCGCTGCGCGCCACCTCGGCATCTCCAGCATCAGGGGCCGGTTCGGTGAGGTGCAGGGACGGGTGGACATCGCCAGGCCGGTCGAGCAGTCGGTCGTGCACGCCCGGATCAGCGCCGACACCATCGACACCGGCATCAAGATGCGCGACGACCACCTGCGCTCGGCCGAGTTCCTCGACGTGGCGGGCTTCCCGACGATCGACTTCGTCAGCACCGGTCTCGTCCAGCGGGGTTCGGCCGAGTGGACCATGGAGGGCGAGCTCACCCTGCACGGGGAACGCAAGCCGGTCACGCTCGAGATGACCTACGGCGGCTACGGGCCGGACCCGTGGGGTGGCACCCGCGCCGCGTTCCACGCCGAGACTCAGCTGCGCCGTGACGACTTCGCGATCAACTACAACGCGATGGTTCGCGCCGGTGTCGCCGCGGTCGGCACCACCGTCAAAGTGGAGATCGACTTGCAGCTCGTCCAGGGCGAACAGCTCCCCGAGATGTGACATTTCGCGTCGGTGATCCGGCCCGCGAGACACTGATTTCGGTACTTGCGGGTGATACGCCGACGCGGCCACGTACGCTGGGTCGCTGTGAGTGGTGCGTACGCGATGGGCGCCGGCTTCGGCTTGGACTGGCTCGCGACGGTCGGGCCGGTGCTGCTGTGGATCGTCGTGCTCGGCTTCGTGTTCATCGAGTGCGCGTTGATCCTGGGCTTGTTCCTGCCGGGCGACTCGCTGCTGTTCATCGCAGGCCTCATCCTGGCGCAGGACGGCGCCAGCGACGTCGAGGTGTGGGCGATGGCACTGGCGGGACTCCTGGCGGCGATCGTGGGCAACCGGGTCGGCTACTTCGTCGGCGACCGCACCGGAACCCGGTTCGTCGCGGGCCGGGACGGCAAGGTCCTCAACCAGCGCAACCTCGACCGGGCGCACGCGTTCCTCCAACGCTGGGGTTTCCTCGCGATCGTCGCGGCACGATGGATCCCGTACGTGCGGACGGTCGCGCCCATGCTGGCCGGCGCCGCGCAGATGGAGATGCGGCGATTCATGGCGTCGACCACGGTGGGCGCCATCATCTGGGTGCCGACGCTCGTCCTCATCGGTTTCTACGGCGCGGGCCTGATCTCCCACATGCCGTGGCTCACCGAGGGCCTGATCTGGGTCAGCGTCGTGTTCTGCATCGTCAGCACCGTCTACGGCGTGATCCGCTACCGCAAGGAGACCCGCAAGCCCACGGCGGACGCCGAGAACCCCGCCTGACCGGGCGACACCCGACCAGACCAGCGTTGCTTGCCCCCAAGGGCACCTTGGTGGCGTTGAGTGCGCCAAAGGTGCCCTTGGGGGCGTCACGGCCTACTCCTCGCGCAACGTTCCGTGACGCAGGTCGAGGCGGCGCGTCGGCCGGACGGCTGACAGGAAGCGTTCGTCGTGACTGACGACCACGAGCGCACCCTCGTACGACCGCAGCGCGCTCTCCAGCTGACCGACGCTGACGAGGTCCAGGTTGTTCGTCGGCTCGTCGAGCAGCAGCAACTGCGGCGCGGGTTCGGCGAACAACGTGCACACCAGCGTGGCCCGCAACAGCTCGCCACCCGAAAGGGACCGCACCGGACGCCGGGCGCCGTCACCCCTGAACAGGAACCGCGCGAGCAGATTCATCCTGTCGACGGGCGGCATCGACGGCGCGAACACCTCGAGGTTCTCGGCCACCGAGCGGTCGGCATCCAGCACGTCGAGTCGCTGCGTCAGCTGCGCCACCCGCCCGTCGAGCCGCCGAACCCGGCCGCCGTCAGGGGCGAGGTCTCCGCTGATCACCCGTAGCAACGTCGACTTTCCGGACCCGTTCGGCCCGGTCAGCACGATTCGCTCGGGCCCACGGATCGACAGGTCCAGCCCGGGCTCGACGACGACACCGGCCGCCTCGGCTGCTCCACCGCCGGGCTCGGCCTCGACCGCCGGCTCGGCCTCGACCACCCGGTCGGGGCCGGCCACCGGGTCGGGGTCGAACAGCTCACGCACGCGGATGCCTTCGCCGTCGAACACGGTTCGCCCCGCGGGCAGGCTGGTCTGCGGCAGGTCGACGACGATCGTGTCGTCGTCGCGCAGCGAGCGCTGAGCATCGTCGAGGCGTGCGCGCGCCTGCGTGAGGCGGGCGCCGTGCACGTCGTCGGTCTTGGCCGCCGAAACCTGCGCCTTACGTTTCAGCTCCCCGGCGACGATCTTCGGCAGGCCCGCCTCGGCGGCTTTCCTCGAACCGGTGCTCGCCCGCCGATCGGCACGCTCGCGAGCCTGCTGCATCTCCCGCTTCTCACGCTTGACCTGCTGTTTCGCGGTGCGGATCCGTTGCTGAGCCGTCTGCTGTTCCGCGTCGACCGCCTCCTCGTACGCCGTGTAACCGCCGCCGAAGAAGCGAACCTCGCCGCCGTCGAGCTCGGCGATACGGTCCATCCGGTCGAGCAGTGCGCGGTCGTGACTGACCACGAGCAGGCAGCCCGACCAGCCGTCCAACACGTCGTAGAGCCGGTGCCGCACGTCGGCGTCGAGGTTGTTGGTCGGCTCGTCGAGCAGCAGGACATCCGGCTCGGCGAGCAGTTCCGCGGCGAGCCCGAGCGCCGTGATCTGCCCGCCCGACAACGTGTGCAGCGGCCGCGTCAGCTCGACGCCCGTGAGACCGAGCCGGTCGAGCTGCGCCGTGGACCGCTGTTCGACGTCCCAGTCGTTGCCGATCACGGTGAAGTGGCGTTCGTCGACGTCACCGGCCTCGACCGCGGCCAGCGCAGCCAGCACGGGCGCGACACCCAGCACGTCGGCCACCGTCAGGTCACCGCGGTACGGCAGCGTCTGCGGCAGGTGGCCGAGCACCCCGTCGACGGTGACCGTGCCCGAACTCGGCCTTCGCAGCCCCGCGATGAGGGCGAGGAGTGTGCTCTTGCCCGACCCGTTCGGCGCGACGAGGCCGGTGCGACCCGGGCCGACGGCCAGCGAGAGATCGTCGAACAACGGAGTGTCGTCGGGCCACGAGAACGACAGGTGCGAGCAGACGATCGACGGCGACGAACTCGTCGCGGCCGATCCGGGGACGGACGGCGAGCCGGAAGAAGCATGGGACACGGCTGATACCTCGGGAGTCGAGTGACGCGGACGCGGACTGGCGGCCACCAGCGGTGGCTACTCCGCGGATCGGCGCACGCCGTGACATCGACGCAAGCTGGATATCGACGCAAGCTGTTCGACGACGCAAGTGCGACATCGACGCAAGCTGATCAACGCGGAGCGGTCAGGCGTCACCCAGCATGTCGTGGACTCCCAAGAACGGCAGCAGGCCGCCGCCCAGGCTACTCCACGCCCTCCCGCCCCGCGAAGCGTTTCTCGCCCGGCGGCGCAGCACCTGCAAACTGCAATCCACGTGTGGACAGGCCTGTGGATAACTCACACTTGTCCCCAGGCCTGTGGACAACCGGCTTCGGCCGGGGTCACACCGCGAAGGTAGGCAGCTCCATGTCCTTGACGACGAGGTCGGCACGGGCGGCACTCGGCGCGACGAGGTCGGCGTTGCGCTGGTCCGAACCCCACGCGCGCTGCTGCGCCTCGACGAGCGATCGGCCGTACTTGCGGTGCCGCGACACGAGCCGTTCGAGGCGCACCTGCTCGTCCGGCTCCAGGAACCACGCCTCGTTCAGCAGCGGCCGGAGTTGCGCCCACGGTTCGGTGTCGAGCAGCAGATAGTTGCCCTCGGTGATCACGAGCGGCACGTCCTCGGGCACGGCGACGGCACCCGCGATGGGCTCCTCGATCTCCCTGCGGAACTCCGGCGCGTAGACGCGCTCGTCACCCGCGGCCAGCCTGCGCACCAGGTGGACGTACCCGGGGCCGTCGAACGTATCCGGTGCGCCCTTGCGGTCGGCGTTGCCCAGCCTGGCGAGCTCCACCTGCGCGAGGTGGAAGCCGTCCATGCCGACCACCTTCGCGCGGTTGCCGAGCGCGCCCGCCAGTCGCCACGCCAAGGTCGTCTTGCCGGAAGCCGGGCATCCCGCGATGCCCAGCACACGCCTGCCGCCGGATGCGGCGAGCGCCTCGGCGCGCGCCAGCAGATCATCAAACGTCGTCATCTCGCTCCCATCATGACCCCTGCATCGCAACGCCGGCTCGCCGACCCCCTGCACCGGCCGGGTCGCGTGCCCCACCGCCGCACCGGGTGTCGATCAGGATCGACGGTAGGCAGCGGTATGGTGCCGCGCAATCGAGTGCGCAAACGCTTGCCGCCGATCGGGAAGGAGTCCGTCGTCCCCGTGCCGAAGAGACCGAGCCGGCCGACCCAACGCGACATCGCCGAACTGGCCGGAGTGTCGATCACCACCGTGTCACACGTCGTGAACGACACCAGAGCCGTGGCGCCCGCGACCCGCGAAGCGGTGCTCGCCGCGGTCGAGCGCACCGGCTACACGGGAGACGTCATCGCCCGGTCGCTGGTCACAGGCGGGACGCAGACGATAGGACTGGCCGTGTCGCTCAGCGGCAGTCCCCACATCGCCACGCTCGTACAGGCCGTCGAGCGCGAAGCCGCGGCAGCCGGCTACACCGTGCTGCTCTCCGACACCCACGACGACACCGACACCGAACGTTCCGTCGTCCGCGCCCTGCGGGCTCACCGCATCGAGGGCGTGGTGCTCGTGTCGGCACCCGACGACCGCGACGTCGTCGACGAGCTGCTCGCCGCGGACGTGCCGACCGTGCTACTCGACCGGCTGACCACGCGCAGCGACATCGATCAGGTCGGCCCCGAGAACATTCAGGCGATGTCGGCGCTCACCGAACACGTGGCCGCACGGGCCCACCGGCGGATCGGGCTGGTCAGCGGCCCGGAAGGCCAGGTCACCAGCGACGAACGCGTGCTGGGATACCGGCTCGGCCTCGGCCGAGCACGCGTGCCGTGGAGCCCTGAACTGGTCGCGACCGGTGACCGCAGCCGCGACGGCGGCGCCGCGGCACTGGCGTCGTTGCTGGAACTGCCCGAACCACCGACGGCCGTGCTCGCCGCCGACGACGCGATGGCCGCGGGAGTGGTCGTCGAGGCACGGCGGCGCGGGCTGCGGATCGGCACCGATCTCGCGCTCGCGTGCTTCGACGAACCGGAATGGGCCGATCTCGTCGACCCGCCGCTGACGACGATCGCCCAGTCCGTCGCCGACATGGGCAGCGAGGCGATGCGCCTGCTGCTCGCCAGGCTGAAGGACCCGGATCGCGAACCGGAGACGGTGCGCCTGCCCCCGTCGTGGCGCCACCGGACCTCGTGCGGCTGCCCGCCGGAGAACCGGACTCCCTGACCGACACGCTGACGTGACCGGGCCCGCGTGTCCTGCACTCAGCACCGCGTGTCCTGCATTCGGGCGCGCGTGTTCTGCACCCGGCACGACCACCTGACGCACGCCGATACGGCTGCGCTCGTGAACATCGACAGTCGGCTGTGTCCGGTGTCACCATCGGGCCATGACAACGGCATATGTCACTTGTCCGCTGTGTGAGGCGACCTGCGGACTCGAGGTCACGCTGGACGACGCGACGGTCACCCGCGTCCGCGGCGACCGCGACGACGTGCTCTCCCACGGTTACGTGTGCCCGAAGGGCGCGTCGCTCGGCGCACTGCACCACGACCCGGACCGCCTGCGCACACCGTTGGTCCGCCGCGGCGGCGAACTCGTCGAGGCGTCGTGGGACGAGGCGTTCGCCGAGATCGACGCCCGCCTGCCCGGAATCATCGACACCCACGGCCGGGACGCAGTCGCCGTCTACGTCGGCAACCCCGTTTCGCACAACGTGTCCGCCTCGGCGTACCTGCGCGCACTCGTCAAGGCGCTGCGCACCACGAACGTCTACACGGCCGGCACCGTCGACCAGATCCCGAAGCACTACTCGTCGGGGTACCTGTTCGGCGGCGGCATGACGATCCCCGTGCCCGACCTGGACCGCACCGAGTACCTTCTCGTGCTCGGTGCGAACCCGCTCGTGTCCAACGGCAGCCTGATGACGGCCGGTGACGTGCGGGCGCGGCTGCGCGGGATCCGGGACCGCGGCGGGCGGATCGTCGTGGTCGACCCGCGGCGCACGCGCACGGCCGAGTTCGCCGACGAGCACCACGCCGTCCGCCCGGGCGCCGACGCGCTGCTGTTGCTGGCGATGGTGCACACGCTGTTCGCCGAGAACCTCGTGCGGCTGGGCACGCTCGCCGGCCACGTCACCGGGGTGGACGAGGTGCGCGAGCTGGCGGCGGATTTCTCCCCGGAGACGGTCGCCGACGCGACGGGCCTGGCCTCGGCCGACATCCGGCGGCTCGCCCGCGACCTCGCCACCGCCGACCGCGCCGCGGTCTACGGCCGGATCGGCACCACGACGCAGGAATTCGGCACGCTGACCAGCTGGCTCGTGGACGTGCTGAACGTGCTCACGGGTCACCTCGACCGCGAGGGCTGCGCGATGTTCCCCCTCGCGGCCGCGGGCCAGGCGAACACCGCGCCCGGCAAGCCGTTCCGCGCCGGACGCCGTCACACCCGCGTCCGCGGCCTTCCCGAGGTCCTCGGTGAGGTGCCCGTCGCGACGCTCGCCGACGAGATCGAAACCCCCGGCGACGGCCGGGTGCGCGCGCTGATCACGATCGCGGGGAACCCGTCCCTGAGCGCGCCCAACGCGGCCCGCCTCGATGCCGCGATGGCCGACCTCGACTTCATGGTGTCGATCGACATCTACCGCAACGAGACCACCCGCCACGCCGACGTCGTGCTGCCCGCGCCGAGCCCGCTCGAACGGCCGCACTACGACGTGACGTTGTATCAACTCGCGGTGCGCAGCGTCGCGAACTGGACCCCGGCCACGCTTACCTCCGACGTCCCGCAGGAATGGCGAACGCTGCTGCGGCTCAGTGGTGTCATCGCCGGTCAGGGTCCGGATGCCGACGTCGAGGCGCTCGACGACCTGCTGGCCGCCGACCTGGCGGACCGCTACGGCGTCGCGGCGGACGACACCCGGCGCGGGCCTGAGCGGATCGTCGACCTGATGTTGCGCGCGGGACCGTTCGAGCTGACGCTCGCCGACCTCGAGGCCGCCCCGCACGGTGTCGACCTCGGCCCGATGCGGCCACGCATCCCAGGCGTGCTGGCCACCGAGAGCGGCAAGGTCGAACTGGCACCCGAGGAGATCGTGTCGGACGTCCCCCGGTTGGCGGCCTCGCTGTCGCGCACCGCGCGATCGACGCCCGAGTCCGCGGGCTCCGGCAGGCGGGGCCCCGGCGGGAGCGCGACCAGCAGGCCGACGGACCTGATCCTGATCGGCAGGCGGCAACTGGGGTCGAACAACTCGTGGATGCACAACCTCGAACCGCTCGTGCGCGGCAGCAACCGGTGCACGGCGCAACTGCATCCCGAGGACGCAGGCAGACTGGGGCTCGTCGACGGCGACCCGGTGACCGTCACCGCCCGCACCGGATCGATCGACGTGCCGGTGGAGATCACCGACACGATGCGGCCGGGCGTGGTGAGCATTCCGCACGGCTGGGGACACGACGTCGCGGGCGTGCGGACCGCCGTGGCGACCCGGCACAGCGGGGCGAACGCCAACGTGCTCACCGACGACCGGGCCCTCGACGTTCCCACGGGAACCGCCGCACTGGGCGGAATCCCGGTCACCCTCACCCCGACCAACTGACGCCGTGTTGCGGACTCCGGGGCCCGTGTTGCGTGTTCCGGGGCTCGTGTTGCCGACTCCGGGGCCCGTGTTGCGGATTCACGTGTTGGCGTAGGAACCTCCGGCCCGGCGGCTCAAACGAGGATTCCCCACTTCCGTCGGAGAAGGTCGCGGCCCGCCGGGGTGACGTCCACGCCGCGTCCGGACGGATGCCGTACCACCCAGCCCGTTTCGACGAAGCGGAGCGCGACCGCAACTCCCAGTGCACCACCGAGATGCGGCCGACGCTCCGTCCAATCCAGACACGCTCGAACCGTGGGCCGCCGCGCCCGCACGGCATTCTCGACGTCCACGCCGAGGTCGCACAGTCCGTCGACGCCCGCGTCGGTGGGCGCCAGCACATCGCGCTCGTGCAGCCAGCCGTGGTGCGTCCAGGCGTCGGCCAACGCGACGGCCAGCCTTCCCGCGAGGTGGTCGTAGCAGAACCGTGCAGCGGCCAATCGCCGCGCCTGCCGACTGCGGCGCAGGCTCGTCACGGGAACGCCGTCCGCCAGTGGCCCGAGCGACTCCAGCGCCAACGCGACCTCCGGCCCCGCGAGCGAATAGTAGTGGTACCGGCCGTGCTTCTCACGCGTTACGAGGCCCGCCTCCATGAGCACTCCGAGGTGCTCCGATGCCGTCGAGGCACGTACCCCTGCGGCCCGGCCGAGCTCGCCCGCGGGCCGCGCGGTCCCGTCCAGCAGCAGGTTGACGAAGACCGAGCGTGCGGGCGCCGCCAACGCGGCACCGACCCGCGTGAGGTCGCGCTCACTGCTCATGGTGCAACCGTACGTCGCGGACGTTTCGGCGAGTGCCGAAGGATTCCGCGCCTACGGTCCGGCTCATGACCGACTACGAGACACACCTGCACTGGTCCGGCTCCACCGCCGGCGGCATCCGCTCCTACTCCCGCTCCCACACGGCAACCGCCCCTCCCGCCGCGACGTCGGTCGACCTGAGCGCGGACCCGGCCTTCCGTGGCGAGGCCGACCGGCTCAATCCGGAGCAGCTCGTCGTCATGGCCGCGTCGTCGTGCCAGATGCTGTCGTTCCTGGGTGCCGCCGCACGAGCGGGTGTCACCGTCCTCGCCTACTCCGACGACGCCACCAGCAGGCTCGACACCACCGCGAGGCCGCCGCGTCTCGACCCCGTTCAGCTGGACGTCACCGTTCGGGTCGCGGCGGGCACCGACGAGGCGACGGTGCACGACCTCGCCGAGCAGGCACACCGCGGGTGTTTCGTCGCGAACAGCCTGGCCACGCCCGTCCGAGTGCAGACGACCGTCGTGACCGCGTGACCGCTCAGCCCCACGCGTCGGCGACGTCGGCGTGCTGGCGCACCCAGGTGTGCATGACGACGCCTGCGGCCACCCCCGCGTTGATCGACCGTGTCGTGCCGAACTGCGCGATCGAGACGACGAGTGCCGCCGCGTCCTGCGCCGCCTTCGACAGGCCCGGCCCCTCCTGGCCGAACAACAGCACGCACTCGCGGGGCATGGCCGCCGTCTCGAGCGCCACTGCGCCGGGCGTGTTGTCCACCGCCACGATCGGCAGCGCCCGCGCGGCCGCGAACTCGACCAGCCCGTCGACCGTCGGGTGATGGTGCAGGTGCTGGTAGCGGTCGGTGACCATCGCACCGCGGCGGTTCCAACGGCGTTTGCCGACGATGTGCACGGCCGCGGCGGCGAACGCGTTGGCCGTCCGCACCACCGTGCCGATGTTGTGGTCGTGCTGCCAGTTCTCGATCGCCACGTGGAACGGGTGCCGCCGGGTGTCCATGTCCGCGACGATCGCCTCGCGCCGCCAGTACCGGTAGGCGTCGACGACGTTGCGGCGGTCGCCCTCGGCGAGCAGTTCCGGGTCGTAACGCTCGTCGTTCGGCCACGGGCCGTCCCAGGGGCCCACGCCCACCTCGGGGTTCGCGCTCCACTCGGTCGGCCCCGGCTCGCCGGAGCCGGTCGGATCAGACGTCACGCCGCCATTCTCCCGCGGGGCGGCATCGGAGCGGCCACTGCCCGGACCGACCGGGTGCCCGGTCCGGCGGGTGCGCGGACGCCGCCGGTCCAGCGGTGGGCGCGCCGGTTCGTCAGCCCAGTCGCACGGAGTGGCCGTGACCGGCGTGCGATTCGTGCACGCGGTGCCGCCACAGCACGTACACGCCCACGTAGGACACCGCGACCAGCAACAACGCGGCGACAGCGACGAACGGCAGCATCGAATGCGGAATCAGCGTGCCGTAGATGTAGTACTCGTTGAAACCGCCGGGCAGCGGGCCGAGCCCGCGCTGCTCGCGCAGAAAGTCCTCGACCACGGTCAGTGGACAGGCGAGCGGGAACACATTCACCGCGACACCCCACGCCGCGAACAGCGCGTGGACGAAGAACGTCCTCGGCCACATCCACGCCAAAAAACCGCCGAGACCGATGTAGGCCAGCGCAAGGAAATGCACGACGGTGACCATGACGGTCAACAGCCCCAACATCAGACCCCACCTGCCCCGGTGACCGGCGACAACCCCCTGCGATTCAACCCCTGTCACGCTCAACATAGCCCGCCGCGAGGACATTCCGCGTCCGGGAAAACACCTAAGGGGAGGTTTTCGCCCCGGCCGTTATGGTTCCGATATGCAGTTCAGGTGCCGATGCGTTGTCCCGGCGCTTTCGGTGTTCCCCGTAACCGGGCAGCTCAACGCTACGAATTGCGCACCCGATCGTGCAGCGCGGTGACGACGTATCGCGCCGAATCCATCGCCCCGGCCTGCCATGCGATGAAGTGGCTGAGCCAGTCACCCGCGAAGTAGACGTTGCCCGCGGGCTTGTTCAGCAGGTCGTACTCACCGGAATCGCGGGACGGCCAGTGCACCCACCCGCCCTGGATGTGCGGCGTGCGCTCCCACGACACGGAGAACGACGCGCGCATGTCCCGGCGGTACTTCTCACCGTGGATCTTCGCGCCCTGCATCAGCGCGCGGCGTTCACGTTCTGCGGGGGTCAGCCGGCTGTAGGCCTCGGAGTACGGCCCCTCGGTGTAGTAGCCGACGATGACGCCGCGACCGCTGTGGAAACCGTGAGACGGGTACCAGATGTTGAGCACATCCAGCTCGGTCATGGTGATGCCGCCGTAGATCCGCTCGTCCAGCTCCCACCACCGGCGGTCGTATTCGAGACCGAGCTTCCCCGCGGAGAACGTCTCGGGGAACCGCAGGGCGGACGTCACCCTGGAGTCGAGGTTCGTCGGGATCTCCGCCATCAGGTTCGGCGGCAACGTCGCCACGCAGAAGTCCGCGCTGATCCGGGTGTCCTTGCCGCCGGGGCCACGGTGGACGACGTCGACGCCCGCGTCGGTGTTGCGGACCTCGGACACCGGGGCGCCCGTGATCACCTCGGCACCGGTGCGTTTCGCGGCTGTGTGCAGGGCGTCGGTGATCGCGTCCATCCCGCCGACGGGCTGCAGCAACGTCATCGCGTGGGTGTACCGGGATTCGAACGACAGGTACCGGCCGAGCCGGCTCGACAACACCTCCGACAGCGACGGCGGCGGCCCCAGCGGCACCCCAGCCTGGTCGGCGGCGCCGGGTTCGACCTCGTACCCGCGCCTGCTGCTCCCCGTGTACGCGAATCCGGAGTTCTTGTCGCCGATGTCGCCGTAGTACGACAGGAACGTCAGCAGCGCCTCCTTGTCGTCGGCGGTCAGCTCGGCGTCGAGCGCACCCTGGTCGACGGCCTTCGACAGCAGCTCGGAGACGTAACCCTGGTAATCGGCCTTCACCGTGCGGTACTGCTGCGCGCCGGAGCCCTCGCCGTGGATGAGGTTGTTCGCGTTGTGAGCCAGCAGCGGCTCCAGCGGCACGCCCAGCTCACGGCAGTAGTCGAGGGTGATGTGCGACTGCGGAATGCGCGCGGCCCCGGCGTTGAGATAACTGCCGGGGTCCTTGCTGAACCGGGCGGTCTGGGTGTGGCCGTCGAGGTCGGTCTCGGTGGTCCCCGAGCGAACCGTCCAGACGCGACCGCCGACCCGGTCCTTCGCCTCCAGCACGATGCACCGATAGCCGGCCTTGCCGAGCTCGTACGCAGCCGTCAGCCCCGCGACGCCCGCACCGAGGATGACGACCGTCTTGCCACGGTTCGCCGCGGCGAGGTCGCCCGCGTGTGGTGCACGGAAGTCCGGAACGGCCAGCGCCTGTGGCGAGGCGACCAGGCCGAGTGCGCGCATCGATTCGAACATCGCGCCCGCACCACCGGCCACGCCGATCGAGCGCAGCAGACCACGACGGGTCACCCCAGCGCGTTCGGTAGGCAACATCGACTCCCTTCATCGCGAGGACGGCGGAAGTCTGCCCGTTATGCCCACCCTTGTGGGTGAGACCGACATATTCGTTGCGTTAGGGAACGCGGAGCGAAAACGCCCCCAAGGGCACCTTGGTTGCATTGAGTGCCACCAAGGTGCCCTTGGGGGCACTAGCGCGCTGGGCTGTTCGGGGGTCGCCCGGTGGTGGTCAGGTGGCGGACAGGCCGAGGTCGTCGAGGTCGAGGAGGTACCGGTATTCGAGGCCCGCCTCTTCGATGGCCTCGCGCGCGCCGGTGCCACGGTCGACGACCGTCGCCACGCCGACCACGGTCGCGCCAGCCTCGTTCAGCGCCTCCACAGCCGTGAGCACACTGCCGCCGGTCGTGGACGTGTCCTCGACGGCCAGCACCCGCTGCCCCGCGACCTCCATGCCCTCGATCCGGCGCTGCATGCCGTGTTCCTTGAGGTTCTTCCGCACGACGAACGCATCGAGCACCATGCCGTCGGCCGCGGCCGAGTGCAGCATCGACGTCGCCACCGGGTCGGCACCGAGGGTGAGCCCGCCGACCGCGACGTAGTTCCAGTCGGCCGTCAACTGCCGCAGCAACGTGCCCATGAGCGGCGCCGCCGCGTGATGGAGAGTGGCCCGGCGCAGGTCGACGTAGTAGTCGGCCTCCTTACCGGACGCGAGCGTCACCTTGCCGTGCACCACGCACAACTCGGTGACGAGCCTGGCCAGTTCGCTCTTCGCCGCTTGATCCAACGAGGGTGTCGCCACGGGCCGCAGTCTGGCACGCGCGCCTGCCGGCTCCGGCCGCGGCCCGCACCAGACGTGACGGCCACCGCGCCCGGCCGCGCATCCTTCGGCGACACCCGGCGGTGTCCCGCACCGCCGCAGCCGAGGCAGATGCCTGCGGCCTCGTTCAGGTGCGGTCGCGGCCGGCGAACAGCCCGCCGAGACGGCGGATCAGCCCACGCGGCAACAGCTTCCCGATCGCCACCGCGAACTTGTACTGCCTGCCCGGCACCGAGACGGCCTTGCCGCGCCGCAGGTCCGACAGCGCCTCGGCCACGACGGCGTCGGCCTCCAGCCAGATGCCCTTCGGACCGGACTTGTCCAGCCCGGCACGGTCGTGGAACTCGGTGTGGGTGAATCCCGGGCACAGCGCCATGACCCGCACGCCCGAACCACGCAGTGCGGACGCCAGGCCGTCGGAGAACGACGTCACCCACGCCTTGCTGGCCGTGTACGTCGAGCCACGGCCGGAGAAGAAGCCCGCAACGCTGGAGACGTTGATGACGTCGCCGCCGCCCGCCTCGCGCATCGCGGGCACGGCGGCACGGGTCAGTTGCAGCACCGCCGTGACGTTGACGTCCAGCTGGTGTTGCAGCTGCTCGGGCGATGCGGTCCAGAACTCGCCCGCGAGTCCGAGCCCCGCGTTGTTGACGAGCAGGTCGACACCGGCTGCCAGCCGCTCCTCGACGGCAGCTCGCCCCTCGGCCGTCCCCAGATCGGCGGCCAGCACGTCGACGGAAACGCCGTAGCCCTCCACGAGCGCGTCCGCCCGGGTGCGCAGGCGCGTGTCGTCCCTCGCGACGAGCACGAGGTCGTAGCTCTCAGCGGCCAGTTCGCGCGCGAACGCGGCACCGATGCCGGACGTGGCGCCGGTGATGACGGCTGTCGGCATCAGCGGTTGACACCGTTGCCGGGGGCGTTCACGCCGGGCTCGTCGACCTCGGGGTCGGACGGATCGGCGGCCAGCGGTTCGGCGGCGGGCGGTTCGACGCCGGGCGCCTGCGCCGGCACGTACCGCTCCTCCATCGCCTCTTCCGAGGGGTCGATGACGTCGGCGATCTCGCCGAGATCACGCAGCAGGCGCTCCAACCGCGAAGGGCCGACGTTGGGCGCGACGCTGGCAAGCACCCATTCCTGCTCGATCCACGCGACACCGACGTCGCCGCCGAGCGCGTCGGCCGCTTCGACGAGCTCCTGCGTGACCAGCGCGCGGCCCGCTGCCACGTCGTCGGCGAACGCGTACCGCTGGCCGACCGGCCCCAGCAGCTCCGGCATCTCGGTGCGCTGGAACGGCACGCTCGCCAGCCACAGTTCGAGCAGTACCGGCTGTACGCGGTTGCAGCGTACGGCCACGATCACCGAGGGGATGACGCCGTCGGCGACGATGTCGAACACGAACACCGGGCGCCTGCCGTCCGAGGTGAACGTCGAGCCTGCGACCACGTTCACAGCGGCCTCTGCGCCGAAGTAGCCGATCGCACCGCCCGACCATTCGCGCGGCAGCTCCTCGTCCTCGTCGACGTACTGCCAGCCGCGCAGCTCGGCCCAGCGCGCGCGTTCCCGGTTGCGGGAGCTTTCGCGCGCGCGGTCGGTCATCAGCAGAGCGAGACCCGCCACGGCGGCGACGGCCGCGATGACGAACCAGATCCACGCCGGAATACCCACGCGAGCAGCGTATCCCGCCCGGCCCGCCACACCGAAGAGGCAGGCCGGGCGGCACGCCGTCTCATCCGTCCGATTACGAACCCCGGGTGACGACCAGCGATCCCGAGGCCTCGAACTCGGGCGCCTCGACCCGCACCGTGTCGCCGTCCCGGATGTCACCCGCGAGCAGCTGCTTGGCCAGCTGGTCACCGATGGCCGACTGCACGAGCCGCCGCAGCGGCCGCGCACCGTACACCGGGTCGTAGCCGTTGAGTGCCAGCCAGTCCCGTGCCGCCCGCGACACGTCGAGCGTCAGCCTGCGCTGCGAGAGCCGCCTGCCGAGCCGCGCGACCTGGATGTCGACGATCTCGCCGAGCTGCTCGGTGCCGAGCGCGTTGAACACGACGATGTCGTCGAGCCGGTTGAGGAACTCCGGCTTGAAGTGCGACTGCACCACCGACATGACCGCGTCCCGGCGCTGCCGCTCGTCCAGCGCGGAGTCGGCGATGGCCTGCGACCCGAGGTTCGACGTCAGCACGAGGATGGTGTTGCGGAAGTCGACGGTGCGGCCCTGACCGTCGGTGAGCCTGCCGTCGTCGAGCACCTGCAACAGCACGTCGAACACGTCCGGGTGCGCCTTCTCCACCTCGTCGAGCAGCACCACCGAGTACGGCCGCCTGCGCACGGTCTCGGTGAGCTGGCCGCCCTGGTCGTACCCGACGTATCCCGGGGGAGCGCCGACCAGCCGCGCGACGCTGTGCTTCTCCGAGTACTCGCTCATGTCGACCCGCAACATGGCGCGCTCGTCGTCGAAGAGGAACTCGGCGAGCCCCTTCGCCAGCTCCGTCTTGCCGACACCGGTGGGCCCGAGAAACAGGAACGACCCCGTCGGCCGGTCCGGATCGGCCACCCCCGCACGCGCCCTGCGCACCGCGTCGGAAACGACCTTCACCGCGTCGGCCTGCCCGACGACGCGCCCGGTCAGCTCCTCCTCCATGCGCAGCAGCTTGCCGGTCTCGCCCTCGAGCAACCTGCCGGCGGGAATACCGGTCCACGCGCTGACGACGTCGGCAACGTCGTCGCTGCCGACCTCCTCCTTGAGCATCACGTCGGGTGCGGACTCGGCGGCCTCCGACGCCTCCGTCGCCTGGTCGAGCTCCTTCTCCAACTGCGGGATGCGGCCGTAGCGCAGTTCGGCGGCACGCCCGAGGTCGGAATCGCGTTCGGCGCGGTCCGCCTCGCCGCGGAGCTGTTCCAACTGCTCCTTCAGCTCGCGGACACGTTCGATCGAACCCTTCTCGTTCTGCCACCGTGCGGTCAACGCGCTCAGCTGTTCACGCTTCTCCGCGAGTTCCGCCCGCAACGCCCCGAGCCGGTCCTTCGAGGCGGCGTCGCTCTCCTTCGACAGCGCCATCTCCTCGATCTCGAGCCTGCGCACCGCCCGTTCGACCTCGTCGATCTCCACCGGACGCGAGTCGATCTCCATGCGCAGCCGCGAAGCCGCCTCGTCGACCAGGTCGATCGCCTTGTCAGGAAGGAACCGCGCCGTGATGTAGCGGTCGGACAGCGTCGCGGCCGCGACCAGCGCGCTGTCGGTGATGCGCACCCCGTGGTGCACCTCGTACCGCTCCTTCAGCCCCCGCAGAATGCCGATCGCGTCCTCGACCGACGGCTCACCGACCATGACCTGCTGGAACCGGCGCTCCAGCGCGGCGTCGGACTCGATGTGCTTGCGGTACTCGTCGAGCGTCGTCGCACCGACCATGCGCAGCTCGCCCCGCGCGAGCATCGGCTTGATCATGTTGCCGGCGTCCATGCTGCCGCCCTCTCCGGAGGCACCGGCGCCGACGATCGTGTGCAGCTCGTCGATGAACGTGACGACCTGCCCCTCGGAGTCCTTGATCTCCTTGAGCACGGCCTTCAGCCGCTCCTCGAACTCACCGCGGTACTTCGACCCCGCCACCATCGAACCGACGTCGAGCGACACGACCCGCTTGCCGCGCAGCGACTCCGGCACGTCACCGGCCACGATCCGCTGCGCCAGCCCCTCGACGATCGCCGTCTTGCCGACACCCGGCTCGCCGATCAGCACCGGGTTGTTCTTCGTCCGGCGCGACAGCACCTGCACCACCCTGCGGATCTCCGGGTCCCGGCCGATGACCGGGTCCAACTCGCCCGCCTTGGCGAGTTCGGTCAGGTCGACGCCGTACTTCTCCAGCGCCTGATACGTACCCTCCGGATCGGGGTTCGTGACCCGCGCCGAACCGCGCACCTGTGTGAACGCGTCCCGCAACGCCTCGGGCGTCGCACCGTTCCGGCTCAGCAGCTGCGACACCGGGCCGCCGTCGGCGGCCAACCCCACCAGGACGTGCTCGGTCGAGACGTACTCGTCACCCAGCTCCGTGGCCAGTTTCTGGGCATGCGTCAGCGACTTCACCGCGTGACCGTCGAAACTGGGGGAAGACACGGTCGAACCCGTCGCAGCAGGGAGCTTCGCGACGATCGGCTCCAGCTCGGAGTGGATCGTCTGGGGATCGGCTCCCACGGCCGTCAGCAGCGGGCCCGCCAGCCCGTCCGACTGGGACAGCAGCGCACCGAGCAGATGCGCGGACGAGATCTCCGGATTGCCGGCCATCGTCGCGGCCTGCGCCGCCGACGAGATCGCCTGCTGGGTCTTCGTGGTCGGATTGAAAGCGTCCATCCCCTCACCTCTGGATCGTCAGCACTAGGAGCAGCCTCGCAGTTCGAGCGCCGCCATGTAGGACAACGTCAGAAAAGTTGAGTTTGTTCCACTCAACCTTTGCGGGGCGACCCCCGCAGACCCACGTTGCGCGCTCCACGCCGTGACAGGGGCAGGGCACGCCGGGGGTGGACCAGCGCGGCGGCTACACGCGGGGGAGTCGACACTGTCAAGAGAGCGATCCGGTGTCGGCAGGTGGGCGAGGACAGCGTGGAGTCGACCCTGAACCCGGGCGCGCCCGAGCCAACCCAGAGGGTGCACCTCACCGAGGAGCGCACGCAGGACTGCTGAGGGTGGAGCACCGGCTACCGAAGGTGTCCGATTATGGCGGTTTGCACGCTTGGCACATATTTAAGTCAGCCGTTTTAACGACTCGGCGTAACAAACCGGCGGAAAACCTTGTTTGACAGAGACCGTACGGGTCAACCTTTACGTCATGCCTGTACCGAGCGCAGTCTCCACCAGCTCGCCGCCGATGTCGGGAGACACCCACGTCCTAGCGGCTGAGAGCGAGTTCCTCTCCTCGATCGAAACCTGGATCAACGACGTCTTCACGCCGATCTCGGACGGCTTCTCGGCCTTCGTGTTCGCCGAGATCAGCGTGTTCGGCGTCTCCTTCCCCTGGATCGTGGCGTGGCTGGTCCTCGCGGCCGCCATCTTCACCATCTACTTCGGATTCATCCAGTTCCGCCGGTTCAAGCTCGCCACGCAGATTGTGCGGGGCAAGTACACCGACAAGTCGGAACCGGGCGAGATCCACCACTTCCAAGCGCTGGCCTCGGCGCTGTCCGGCACCGTTGGTCTCGGCAACATCGCCGGTGTCGGTGTCGCCGTGACCATCGGTGGCGCGGGTGCGACGTTCTGGATGATCTTGGCTGGCCTGCTCGGCATGTGCACCAAGTTCGTCGAATGCACCCTCGGTGTGAAGTACCGGGAGGAGCACGAGGACGGCACCGTCTCCGGTGGCCCGATGCACTACCTGCGCAAGGGCCTCGCCGAGCGATTCCCCAACGCGTTCGGCGTCGGCCTCGGCAAGGTGCTGGCCGTGCTCACCGCGATCGGCATCCTGTTCTTCGGCATCGCCGGCGGCAGCATGTTCCAGGCCAATCAGACCTTCCAGCAGGTCCGGGACGTCACCGGCGGTGACGACGGCCTGTTCGGCAGCGACGGCTCCGCCCTCATCTTCGGCATCGTGCTGGCACTGGTCATCGGCGTCGTGATCATCGGCGGGATCAAGTCGATCGGCGCCGTGACCGGCAGGCTCGTGCCTGCGATGGCGGTCGTCTACATCGCGGCGTGCCTGCTCGTGATCGTCATGAACATCGGGCACGTGCCTGCGGCGATCGGCGAGATCGTCAGCGGCGCGTTCACCGGCGAAGGCGTCGCAGGCGGCATGATCGGCGCACTCATCGTCGGTTTCCAGCGGTCCGCCTTCTCCAACGAAGCCGGCCTCGGCTCCGCACCCATCGCCCACTCCGCCGTCAAGACCAAGAACCCCGCCACCGAAGGCTTCGTCGCCCTCCTCGAACCCTTCATCGACACCGTCGTCGTCTGCACCATGACCGCACTCACCATCGTCATCGCCAGCCCGCAGATGTGGCTCAACACGAAGGCGACCGTGGCCGCGGGCGGGGAGGCACCCGACAACGAGCAGGGCGTGACGATCACGTCCGAGGCGTTCGGCACCGTGCTGCCCTGGTTCCCGTACGTGCTGACCGTCGCCGTGGTGCTGTTCGCCATCTCGACGATGATCACGTGGGGCTACTACGGCCAGAAGGCGTGGACGTTCCTGTTCGGCAGGTCGCGCGTCGGTGAGCGCATCTACCAGGTGCTGTTCTGCCTGACCGGTGTCGTGGGCTGCGTGCTCACGCTCGGCAGCGTGCTGTCGTTCGCCGACGCCGTAGTGTTCTCGCTGGCGCTGTTCAACATCATCGGGCTCTACCTGCTGATGCCGGTCGTGAAGAAGGAGGTCAAGGGCTTCCTCGGCAAGCTCAAGACCGGCGAGATCCAGCGCACCGACAAGGAACCGCAGAGCTGACACACACCGGCCCGGCACGTATCGCCCGGGTTCGGCGACCCGAACGCCCCCGGATGCACTGATCGCAGACAGTGCGCCGGGGGCGTTCTCCGTGGGGACCGACCGGGCGGCGCAGGGTACCGACGGTGATCATCACCGGGCCACTTTCGGGGGTCCATGTGAACGGGGACACATAACATTCCTCCGGACGGCCGACCTTCGAGACTGCCCCGTTCGCCGCTCTCACCTGCATCGAGTGACGTAGCGAAGCCGTCCGATACACCGCGTTGCGATAACGCGCCGTAACAAATCGTTTGATTTCCTTGCTCTAAACCATTCGTTCAGGTCAACTACCTGACCATGTATCTGCAGAGCACAGCCGGGGCGGCGAACCCGCCCGGCTCCACCCACACCCTCGCGGCGGACGGAGGGGGAATCTTCGCCGGCGTCGAGAGCTGGATCGCGGACAACTTCACCCCCATCGCCGACGGTCTGTCCAACTTCGTGTTCGCCGAGGTCACGCTCGGCGGTGTGACGTTCCCGTGGATCGTCTCCTGGCTGATCCTCGGCGCGATCGTCTTCACCACCTACTTCGGGTTCATCCAGGTCCGGAAGTTCAAGCTCGCCACCGACCTGGTGCGGGGCAAGTTCACGGACAAGAACGAGCCCGGCGAGATCAACCACTTCCAAGCCCTCGCGTCGGCACTGTCCGGCACCGTCGGACTCGGCAACATCGCCGGCGTCGGTGCCGCTGTCACCATCGGTGGTGCCGGCGCGACGTTCTGGATGATCTGCGCCGGCCTGCTGGCCATGGCCAGTAAGTTCGTCGAATGCACCCTCGGTGTGAAGTACCGGGAGGAGCACGAGGACGGCACCGTCTCCGGCGGCCCGATGTACTACCTGAGCAAGGGCATCGCCGACCGGTTCAGGAACGGCTTCGGCGTCGGCCTCGGCAAGGTGCTGGCCGTGCTCACCGCCATCGGCATCCTGTTCTTCGGGATCATCGGCGGCAACATGTTCCAGTCGAACCAGGCGTTCGCGCAGATCAAGGACGTCACGGGCGGCGAGGACGGCCTGTTCGGCAGCGACGGCTCGGCGCTCGTGTTCGGCATCATCCTGGCGATCGTCATCGGCATCGTGATCATCGGCGGGATCAAGTCGATCGCCAACGTCACGTCGCGGCTGGTGCCGACGATGGGCGTGCTCTACATCGTCGCGTGTCTCGTGGTCATCCTCGCCAACTTCACCGCGGTTCCCGCGGCGATCGGCGAGATCGTCAGCGGCGCGTTCACCGGCGAAGGCGTCGCAGGCGGCATGATCGGCGCACTCATCGTCGGTATCCAGCGGTCCGCCTTCTCCAACGAAGCCGGCCTCGGCTCCGCACCCATCGCCCACTCCGCCGTCAAGACCAAGAACCCCGCCACCGAAGGCTTCGTCGCCCTCCTCGAACCCTTCATCGACACGGTCATCGTCTGCACCATGACCGCACTGACCATCGTCATCGCCAAGCCGGCGATCTGGACCCAGGGCTTCGCCGACGTCAACCAGAACGGCGCCGACGCTCCCGACGGTGTGACGGTCACGTCGGACGCCTTCGCGACGGTGATGCCGTGGTTCCCGTACGTGCTGACCGTCGCCGTGGTGCTGTTCGCCATCTCGACGCTCATCACGTGGGGCTACTACGGCGAGAAGGCCTGGGGCTACCTGTTCGGCCGCAGGACGGTGTCGATCCGCATCTACCAGGTGCTGTTCTGCGTGATGTCGGCTGCGGGCGCGGTGCTCACGCTCCAGTCGGTCATCGATTTCGCCGACGCAGTGCTGTTCCTGCTCGCCCTGTTCAACATCACCGGCCTGTACCTGCTGCTGCCGGTGGTCAAGAAGGAGGTCAAGGACTTCCTCGGCAAGGTCGACAGCGGGGAGATCCAGAAGAAGGAGAAGACGAAGGTCTGACCGGTCCGCCAGCGGCTTCCGCTGCGGACCCCACCTCGAGCGGCCCGGCATCCGAATCTGGGTGCCGGGCCGCTTCGTGTTCCACCCCAGAACCCCCCGCAAGGGGGATGTAGTTGATCACGAGAAGTGACGAATGAGCCGTTACCTCACGGTGACGACTCACCCCCACAAAAGTGATATAGGCCCCAAAACAGCCGGATGATCCACCCATCCGGAGCAACAACAGGACGAGCGACCCGCTACGCCCTACCGTGCAGCTGCACATGAATTTAGGGTGATCTCGTGCGTACGCACCGAAAGGCGGATTGGACAGTGAGCTTGACTGGGAGCTTCTCGCCGCGGCCCCGTGCCGCCGCGGGAAGTGGTTCGATCACAACCGGCGTTTTCACGCCGGCCGCCGCGTCACCCGCGCGCGCCTAGCCCCGGAAGGCCCTGACGATCACAGTGCGTATCGACTGCCAGCACACCCGCCACCACGCCGGGAACCGCCGTGTCCCCGGCCCCGGTGGCCTTGCCGAGCCCGGTGCCGCGATATGACAGCCGAGCCGCTCAACCCGATCCCGAAGGTCGCAGACTCGGGCAATGCCCCTGAGGCCGTCACCACGATGGTCCGCCACATCCGTGAGACGTGGCGCGAGATCGAGCCGCACACACCCGAGGTCGCCCAATTCTTCTACGGGATGCTGTTCACCCTCGCCCCCGAGGCACGCGACTTCTTCCCGATCCACATGGACGTGCGCAGCGGCAAGCTCGTCCGCGCGATCGTCAACATCCTGCAGTCGGTCGACCGGCCCGACGACGTGGCGCCGTACCTGGTTCAGCTCGGCCGCGACCACCGCAAGTTCGGCGTGCAGACGCACCACTACGAGGCGATCGGCACGGCGCTGCTGGCCGCGGTGAAACGGCAACTGGGACCCGGTTGGACCGACGACGTCGAACGTGCGTGGGCGGAGGCGTTCACGATCGTCGCCCGCTCGATGCAGGACGCCGCCGAGGCCGACGAGTACCCGCCGTCGTGGACCGGCACCGTCGCCGAACATCGCAGGCTGAGCTGGGATCTGGCGCTCGTGCGGATCGAGCCCGACCGTCACATCCCGTACCGGCCCGGCCAGTACCTGAGCGTCGAGGTGCCGCAACGGCCGCGGTTGTGGCGGAACCTGTCGCCCGCCAACGCGCCGCGACCCGACGGTTCGATCGAGTTCCACGTCCGCGCCATCGAGGGCGGGTGGGTCTCGCGCGGCATCGTGAGCCACACCCAGCCCGGCGACGTGTGGCGGTTCGGTGCCCCCATGGGCCAACTGCACGTCGACCGCGAGTCCGGCCGCGACGTCCTCATGATCGCAGGCGGCACGGGCATCACCCCGCTGCAATCGCTCCTCGACGACCTCGGCCGGTTCGGGAAGAACCCCAACGTGACGATCTTCTACGGCGGCGCCGCGCGTGAGGACCTGTACGCGCTGGAGGTGCTGCGCTCGATGGCGTCGACGAACCCGTGGCTGACCGTGCACCCGGTGGTCGAGCGGGACGAGGGACTGTCCGGGTTCGAGGTCGGCACCCTCGCGGACGTCGTGTCGTCGTACGGCGCGTGGGCCGACCACGACGTGCTGGTCTCGGGTTCCCCCGCCATGATCCGCGCGACCGTCAGCCGCATGCTCGTCGCGGGCACGGCCCTGGACCAGATCCGCTACGACCCGTTCATCGAGGAATGACCCACCCCCGAAAAACCCGCGTGTTGCGCTTTCCGGGGCCCGTGTTGCGCTTTCCGGGCCGCGTGTTGCGCTTTCCGGGGCCTGTGTTGCAGATTCCCGCGTCCGTGTTGCCATCCGGCACCGCGTGATCTGGACTCACGCCACCGCTCGGCGCCCGTCCGCTCAGCCGACCGAACCGTCGAGCAGTCGGCTGTAGCGCAGCCGAAGAGCCCGTTCGGTACTGGCCAGTGCCGCCGCGACGGTGACCGTGATGTTGGCCCACACCGGCAGCTCAACCGGCGCGCTGAAGGTGCCGAGGTGCTCGGCGATCTCGGGCACGCGGGTGATCGACTCGGCGAGCTGCGTGAGCAGGACAAGCAACGCGACCAACAGCACACTCACCGAAACGGCACCGATCCAACGGCTCAGCATCGGGTGCTCTCGTTCGAGTCGCAGCCGCCGTCCCTCTGCGGACGCCGGATCCGGGGCGAGCCGGTGCTCGGCGCCCTCGGCGGTGACGTAGTGGCAGCGCTTGAGCCCGAACCCGCTCGCCGCCACCTCGATGGTGCCGCCGGGCACGGGGAACCGCGCCGGGACAACCGAAGCGGCGTGGTGCCTGCCGTCGAGATACAGATCGGCATGCCGCCGACCGTTCGAGTCGTATTTCCCGTGCAGGACGTCGACGCTGTAGAGCAGCTGTCTGCCGTCGTCGGGCAGTCGGATGTGGAACAGTGCGCGCCGCGTCCACTGCCACCACCGGAACCGCTTCAGCTCCCGCCCGTCACCGGGCTTGACCCTGCCCAGGGCCCGCTCTCGTCGCCACGCCCGGAATCCGCTGCCCACGCCGGTCATTCGCCCTCCTCAGCGGCGCAGGCGCGATCGCGAGAGGGCCGATCACCGTTCGTCAGGTACGCCGTCACGGCGTCGTTCGCGCAGGTGTTGCCGCCGAACGGGTACACACCGTGGCCGCCCTGGTCGGCGGTCACCATCGTGGCCCGCTGCCCGAATGCGCGGCGCAGCTGCAAGGCACCTGCCAGCGGCGTCCCGGGATCGCGCTCGTTCTGCACCATGAGCACGTTCGAAGGGCCGCGGTCACCGATGCGTACCGGCGGCTCCCGGTGTTCGCCGGGCCAGAACGCGCACGGTCCGATGTTGGCCGCCGAACCGCCGAGCATCGGGTATTTCGCGCGGTCCACGGCGACGTTGCGCATGTACCGCCACAACGACCGTGGCCATCGCGAGTCGCCGCAGGTCACCGCGAGCCGCGCGGACATCAGGTTCTCCATGTCACCCGACGGGGGCGGCGGTGACGGCGGCAACGGCCCCTTCTCGTCGAGCGCCTGCCACATCTCGGCCAATCGGGGCATTTGCGCGTCGCTGTAGAGCTGTTCCAGCGTGATGCCCCGCAGCAACGTTCCGTCGATACCGTGGACCGGCTCGTCGTCCAGCCGCTGAGCCAGCTCGAAGAACTTCGCGCGCACCTGCGCCGGCGTGCTGCCGAGGCCGTACTCGGGGCGGGCGGCGGCGAACGCCGCGAAGTCCGGGAACCGATCCGCCAAACCGCGGCCGAACAACCGCATGCCCTCGTAGTCGTAGCCGCCGGGTCCCATGTTGCTGTCGAGCACGACCCGGTCGCTGCGCTGCGGGAACATCGTGGTGTACACCGCGCCGAGGTAGCTGCCGTAGGAAGCGCCGAGGTAGGAGATCTTCGGCGCGCCCAACGCCGCACGGAGCCGGTCCATGTCGCGAGCCGTGTTGGCGGTGGTGGTGTGCGGCAGCATCCACGCCGTCGCCGAGGTGGCGCACTGCTCGGCGACGGTCCGCGCGTACCGGGCCTCGGTCACGACGTCGACCGCGGTGTGCGCGTACCGGGGGAAGCCGCCGCGGGCCTGCTGCTGCTCCGTGAGGTCGCAGGTCACCGGTGCGCTGCGGCCGACCCCACGCGGGTCCATGCCGATGAGGTCGTAGGAATCGAGCACCTGCTTCGGCAGCCCGGCCGCGGCCAGCACGGCCGGATAACCGAGTCCGGGACCACCCGGCCCGCCCGGATTGGTCAGCAGCACGCCCCGTCGCTTCGAAGGGTCCTGGCTCGGCAGGCGCGACACCGCGAGCTCGATCTTCCTGCCGTCGGGTTTCCGATAGTCGACGGGCACGGTCAGCGTCGAGCACTCCAGGCTCGGCGCGGACACCTCCCCGGGACACGGCCCCCAGCGCAGGGAGTCCCCGGCGATCGGCCCGTTCTGCGTCGGTGTTGCCGACATCGCCGACGGCACGCCCGGCGCCGCCGACCCGGCCGCCGCCGATACCCCGGGAACCGCCGACAGGACGAAAGCGGCGGTGAGGACGCAAGTCACGGCTTTTCGCATGTGTTCCCCCACGTTCGGTGCCATCACGGCAGCGATTCTTCGTGGCGCGCGGTGCGGTCCACATCGTTCCGGCGTCCAGACCTTCCTCGACCCGCGTCGAAGGCTCGGGTCCGACCCAGGTCTGTTCCGGCATCATCCTCGCGGCCGCTGCGCGGGATATCGCGTGAGGCGATACTGACCGGGATGATCACCGACGCCGCGCCCCGGCTCAGCCCGCCGCAGCAAGTGTGGCGGCTCCTCGCGGGCGCCGCGATCGGTGCACTCCTGTGGGTCGTATCAGGCATCCAGCTGGCGCAGCAGTACTCGGCGGGACCGGACACCTGGTTCTACACCGGCGATCCGCTCGTGGGGCTCGCATGCCTGGCTGCCCTCATGTGGCGGAGGCGGTTCCCACTCACGGTGGCGCTGGCGACCACCCTCGCGTCGGTGGTCTCGACCGCCGCCGCCGCTGCCGCGCTACTGGCGCTGTGTTCGCTCGCCACCCGCCGGCGCCCGTCGGAGATCGCCGTGGTGCTGCTCGTCTCGGCCACCGCGTCGCAAGCTCACGTCGAGTTCCGCATGGCGGGCACACTGAACGGTCCACTGTGGCTCCAGATCCTGCTCGCCGTGCTGGTCGCCGGAATCGCCGCGGCCGTCGGCGTGGCGATAGGTGCCCGCCGGACGGAGCTGCACTCGCTGCAGCACAGGGCGGAGAGCGCGGAGCGGGAGCAGCTCGCGCGAGCGGAGCAGGCCCGTGCCCGGGAACGGAATCGCATCGCCCGCGAGATGCACGACGTGCTCGCACATCGGATCTCCCTGGTCGCCATGCAAGCCGGAGTTCTCGACCACCGGGCCGACCTGTCTGCCGACGATCGACGAGCCATGGTCCGCGGTATCGCCGACGGCGCGCACCGGGCACTGGAGGAACTGCGCGACGTGCTCGGTGTGCTCCGTGCCGATCCGGGCCGGCCGGAGCAGCCGCAACCCACCGTCGAGAACGTCCCGGACCTGGTGGCCGACGCTCGCGCATCCGGACTGGACGTCACGTGGACGACCACTGTGCGGGGCACGCCGCCGCAGACCATCGGCAGAGCCTGTTACCGGGTCGTCCAGGAAGGACTGACCAACGCCGCAACCCACGCTCCCGGTGCTGCCGTGCAGATCAGCGCAGGGGGAGCGGAAGGCGACGAACTGCGGATCAGCGTCGGAAACTCACCGGCCACCGGCGTGCGCGCACGAAAGCCGGAGTCTCCAAAGCCGGAGTCGGGCTTCGGCCTGCTCGGTCTGGCCGAACGCATCACGCTGCTGGGCGGCCAACTCGACCACCGCCACAACGCTGATGGTGGATATCTTCTCGCTGCGCGCCTGCCCTGGCCGCGTCCCGACGACGAAACGAGGTCCTGAGTGGACGACGAACGGGATCCGGTTCGGATCGTCGTCGTCGACGACGACCAACTGGTGCGCATGGCGTTGCGCCTCGTGCTCGACGGCGAGCCGGACCTCACGGTGGTCGCCGAAGCGGCCGACGGCGACGCCGCGATCACCGCGGTGGAGCAGCACCGGCCGGACGTCGTGCTGATGGACGTCCGGATGCCCGGCCGGGACGGGATCAGCGCCACCGATGCCATCCTGGGCCGCTCCGCGCCGCCCCGAGTGCTCGTGCTCACCACCTTCGATTCGGACGATTTCGTGCTCGGTGCCTTGCGTGCCGGCGCTCTCGGGTTCGTGCTCAAGGACACGCCGCCCGCGCAGATCGTCGATGCGATACGAACCGTCGCCGCGGGTGACCCGGCACTGTCGCCCGCGGCGACCGCTCGGCTGATCGCGGCGGCCACCGGACCCCGGTCGCCGGAGGCCAGGCGCTCCGTCCAGGCAGCCGCGGCCGGGAAGCTGGCCACGCTGACCGCGCGGGAACTCGACACTGCCAGGGCCATCGCGGACGGCCTCGGCAACGCCGAGATCGCCGCGCGGCTGCACGTCAGCGTCGCGACCGTCAAGGCACACATCGGAAACGTGCTCGGCAAACTCGCGGTCGAGAACCGCGTCCAGATCGCGCTCGTCGTGCGTGACGCGGAAGACTGACCACCGAATCCGACCGAGGAGGACCCGTGGAGACAACGATCGAGGTCACCGGCGGCACCATCGACGCCTACCTCGCCGAGCCGCAATCCGACGTCGCCGGATCGGGGCCGTGGCCGGGCGTCGTTGTCGTGCACGACGTGTTCGGCCTGACGCGGGACACTCGCCTCATCACCGAGCGCTTCGCCACCGCGGGCTTCGTCTCACTCGCGCCCGATCTCTACTCGCGCGGCGGGCTGGTCCGATGTGTCCGGTCGGTGTTCCGCGCAATGCTGGCGGGCCGGGGCAGGGCGTTCGACGACCTCGAAGCGGCGCGCCGCACCCTCGCCGAACGCGCCGACTGCAACGGCCGCGTGGGCATCGTGGGATTCTGCCTGGGCGGCGGGTTCGCACTGGTGGCAGCCGGCGGCGAATTCGATGCCTCGGCGCCGTACTACGGGCAGCTGCCCGGGGACATGTCCGTACTCGACGACGCGTGCCCGGTGGTCGCCAGCTTCGGCGGGAAGGACCCGACGTTGAAGGGCGCCGCGGACGAGCTCGAAACCGCACTCACCGCTCGCAGCGTTCCGCACGACGTCAAGGAGTATCCACAGGCCCGGCACAGCTTCGCCAACCAGCTGCCGCTCGGCCCGTTCAATCTCGTCGCCCGCATCAGCGGCTTCGGCTACGACCACGAGGCCAGCGAGGATTCGTGGCGCCGGGTGCTCGCATTCTTCGGCAAGCACCTGCGCTGAGTCGACAGCCCCACGGCCCCGGAACCCGCAACACGCGCCCCGGAATCCGCAACACGGGCCCCCGAATGCACAACACGCGGTGCCGGGTGCAGCCGCGCCGCCACGGAAACGGGCGTCAGCGCTTCGGCTTGCCCGGTTTCCAGACGACCACGGCGTTCTGCTTCCGGAACGGCACCAGGTCCTTGCGGTAGGACGCGTGCACGGCGGCGGCCGCCTGCTCGGCCGCCGCGTAGGCCGACGACAGTTCCTCCGCGAGTTCCGTCACGCGGGCCTGCAGCGCCTCGACCTGGTTCTCCAGCTCGATGATCCGCTTGATACCCGCGAGGTTGACGCCCTCGTCCTGTGACAACCGCTGCACCTCGCGCAGCTGGGCGATGTCACGCATGGAGTAGCGCCTGCCGCCGCCGGTCGTACGGCCGGGCGAGACGAGTCCCATCCGGTCGTACGACCGCAGCGTCTGCGCATGCAGCCCCGACAGCTGCGCCGCGACGGAGATCACGAAGACGGGAGTGTCCTCGTCGGCGCCGTACGGCATGCCGAACCCCGGCGAACCTGAACCGAACATCACTCACCTCTGTCGCGCAACAGCGCAGTGATCTCGGGTCGCGGATCGTGCCTTGCGACCGCATCGGCGTACTTCTCGAGTGCTGCCTTCGCTTCGTCGTCGACCTTCGAGGGCACGACGACCTGGAGCGTAACGAGGAGATCGCCCTGGGAGCCATCCCGTTTGGCGATTCCCTTGCCGCGCACCCGCAGCACGCGCCCGCTGGCCGTGCCCGCCGGCACGCGCACGGACACCTTCGAATCGAGCGTCGGCACGGTCAGCGTGGTGCCGAGCGCCAGCTCCGTGAACTCCACGGGGAGGGTGATCGTCAGGTCGTTGCCGGACCTGCCGAACACGTCGTCGGCACGCACGTGCACGCGGACGAACAGGTCGCCTGCGGACGCGCCGCCCTTGCCCGGTTCGCCCTGCCCTGCCAGGCGGATCTTCTGGCCGTCGTCGACGCCGGGTGGGATCCGCACCGTGAGCGTGCGCGTCCGCGTGGACACGCCCTCACCGGTGCACTCCGGGCAGGGGTCGTCGATCTGCTGCCCGCTGCCACGACAGTCGGGGCACGGTTCGGAGAACGCGAACGCACCCTGGTTGCGATTGACGAGCCCCGCTCCCGAGCACGTCGGGCAGGTCCGCGGGGACGTGCCGGGCCGGGCGCCGTTACCGCCGCACGTACCGCACGTCGCGGGGCTCGACAGTCGCAGCGGCAGCGTCGCGCCCCTGACCGCCTCGGCGAAGTCGATCCGCACGTCGGTCTCGACGTCGCTGCCACGCTGGCCACGCTGCGCGCCCGCGGCGCCGCCCCTGCGGCCGAACAGGTTGCCGAGCATGTCGCCCAGTCCGCCGAAGCCGCCCGCCTGGCCGCCGCCCTGGCCGAAGATGTCGCCCAGATCGAATCCGCCGGCACCGCCGGGACCACCCGGACCGCCGGGGCCGCCACCGGGGAAACCGCCGAAGCCGCCACCGGTACGGCCGGAGCCGAACAGGGCGCGCGCCTCGTCGTACTCCTTGCGCTTGTCCGCATCGGACAGCACGCCGTAGGCCTCCGAGACGGCCTTGAACTTCTTCTCCGCCTCGGCGTTGCCGGGGTTGGCGTCGGGGTGGTTCTCCCGCGCCAGCTTCCGGTACGCCTTCTTGATCTCGTCCGTGGAAGCGTCGGAGGAGACGCCCAGCTCACGGTAGAAGTCCTTGTCGAGCCACTCCCGAGCGCTCATCGGGCGTCTCCTCCTTTCCGCTTGTCGTCAGTTCCGTTGCTCATCGCCGTCGATGGGGAGCTCACCTTCGACCGGTGGGTCGATCGGTGCGTCCGCACCGGGCACCTCCGCACCCGGCTGCGAGGCCGCCACAGCATCCGACTCGGCCGGACCGGCGTCGGCGGGTGCCTCGCCGGGTTCGTGGTCGGTGACGGCCACGAGCGCAGCCCGGAGCACGCGGTCACCGAACCGGTAGCCGCGCCGCAGCACGGTCGTCACGGTCGGACCGGACACCTCCGGCGACGTGTCGTGCTGCACCGCCTCGTGCACGCTCGGGTCGAACTCGTCGCCCTCGACGCCGAACGGTTCCAGACCGGCCTTCTCCAGCGCCTCGACCAGCTTGTCCGCCACCGCCTTGAACGCGCCGGTCAGGTCGCCGTGCTGGGCGGCCCGCTCGACGTCGTCCAGCAGCGGCAGCAGGTCGCCGGCCAGCGACGCCTTGCCCGAAGCCGCGAGCTGCTCCCGCTCCTTGTCGGCACGCCTGCGGTAGTTGGCGTACTCGGCCTGGACGCGCTGCAGGTCCGCGGTGCGTTCCTCCAGCTGCTTGGCCAGTTCCGACTCCGCGTCGGGCGCGGCCTGCTCGGCCTCGTCCGCCGCCCCGCCGATCTCCGTACCCGCGAGATCACCCGCCGGCACCTCGACAGCCTCGCCGTCCTCGGGATCGCGCAGGTCACCCGACTCCGGGTCGACCTTGCGGCGATCCCGCACGACGACCGGCTCCTCTTCCCGGACTTCGGTCTCGTCCCGCTCGGTCACTTCTTGTCGTCCTCGTCGACGATCTCGGCGTCCACGACGTCGTCGTCGGCCTTGGCGGACCCGGTGTCCGCACCCGTGCCGGCGCCCGCCGCTCCTGCCGCACCGGCGTCGGCACCGGCCGCGCCCTCGGCGCCCGCGTTGGCGTACAGCGCCTGGCCGAGCTCCTGCGAGACCGTGTTCAGGTTCTCGACGGACTCCTTGACCTTGGCGATGTCGTCGCCCTTGAGCGCCTCGTTGGTCTCCTCGATCGCCGACTTGACCTTGGTCTTGAGCTCGTCCGGCAACTTGTCCTCGTTGTCGGTCACGAACTTCTCGGTCTGGTAGGAGAGCGTCTCCGCCTGATTGCGGGTCTCCGCCTCCTCACGGCGCCGCTGGTCCTCCTCGGCGTGCGCCTCGGCGTCCTTGACCATCTGGTCGATGTCCTCCTGCGGCAGCGCGGAGCCGCCGGTGATGGTCATCGACTGTTCCTTGTTGGTGCCGAGGTCCTTCGCCGTGACGTGCACGATGCCGTTGGCGTCGATGTCGAAGGAGACCTCGATCTGCGGCACCCCGCGCGGCGCGGGCGGCAGGCCCGTCAGCTCGAACATGCCGAGCTTCTTGTTGTGCGCGGCGATCTCGCGCTCACCCTGGAACACCTGGATCTGCACCGACGGCTGGTTGTCGTCGGCCGTCGAGAAGATCTCGCTGCGCTTGGTCGGGATCGTCGTGTTGCGCTCGATGAGCTTGGTGAACACGCCACCCTTGGTCTCGATGCCGAGCGAAAGCGGCGTGACGTCCAGCAGCAGGACGTCCTTGACCTCGCCCTTGAGCACACCGGCCTGCAGACCGGCACCGACGGCGACGACCTCGTCCGGGTTGACGCCCTTGTTCGGCTCCTTGCCGCCGGTCAGTTCCGTGACCAGCTCGGTCACGGCCGGCATGCGCGTGGAACCGCCGACCAGCACGACGTGGTCGATCTCGCCGACCGAGATGCCGGCGTCGCGCACCACGTTGTTGAACGGGTTGCGCGCACGCTCGAGCAGGTCGGAGGTGATGCGCTGGAACTCGGCACGCGAGAGCGTCTCGTCGAGGAACAGCGGGTTCTTGTCCGCGTCGACCGTGATGTACGGCAGGTTGATGCTGGCGGTCGAGGAGCTGGAGAGCTCGATCTTCGCCTTCTCCGCGGCCTCCTTGATGCGCTGGAGCGCCATGCGGTCCTTGGTCAGGTCGATGCCGTTGGACGCCTTGAACTTGTCCACCAGCCAGTCGACGATGCGCTCGTCCCAGTCGTCACCGCCGAGGTGGTTGTCACCGCTGGTGGCGCGGACCTCGACGACACCCTCGCCGATCTCCAGCAGCGAGACGTCGAACGTGCCGCCACCGAGGTCGAACACCAGGATGGTCTGTTCCTTCTCGCCCTTGTCGAGGCCGTAGGCCAGCGCGGCCGCGGTCGGCTCGTTGACGATGCGCAGGACGTTCAGGCCCGCGATCTGGCCGGCCTCCTTCGTGGCCTGGCGCTGGGCGTCCTCGAAGTACGCCGGGACGGTGATGACCGCGTCGGTCACCTCGTCACCCAGGTAGGACTCGGCGTCGCGCTTGAGCTTCATCAGCACGCGCGCGCTGATCTCCTGGGCGGTGTAGGCCTTGTCGTCGACCTCGGTCTTCCAGTCGGTGCCCATGTGCCGCTTGACCGACCGGATCGTCCTGTCGACGTTGGTGACGGCCTGGTTCTTGGCGGGCTGCCCCGTGAGCACTTCGCCGTTCTTGGCGAAGGCGACGATGGACGGGGTGGTACGTGCGCCCTCCGAGTTGGCGATGACCGTCGGCTCACCGCCCTCGAGCACGGAAACGACCGAGTTCGTCGTACCAAGGTCGATGCCGACCGCTCGCGCCATGTGTCTTTCCCTCCTACTGATCCTGTGGACACCCCACCGACCCGGCTGACCGGGTGACTCGGCGGATCACCGAGACCTGAGCGGGGCTCACTCAAGTTCTAACGCTACCGGTCGAGAGTCGTCAAGCCAGACTTGAGTGACGCCTACTCAACCTTTCTGCCAGCATAACGTCCGACCTGCGACGTTTGTTCCCGCGGCTGTCACAGCCGGCTGGTCGAGACAATTCATGACGAGCCCGGCCGGTCACGACCCCCTTCGACCGGCCCGACGACGGCGCACGGCTAGCGACGACGGACCGTGACGTCCCCGCTCCCCGTGTCGAGTGACAGCGTGTGGCGCGCGCCGGACGACGTGGCGACGTCGATCTCCCGCGAACCGCTGCCGCTGTCACCCTCGAGCCGATAATCGGCACGCGGCACCGTCAGCGCGATGTCCCCACTGCCCGTCGACGCCGTGACGCTGGCGGGGCGGTCCAGGTCGAGCGTGATCTCTCCCGAACCCGCCTCGGCCTCCACCGGCCCGGCCAGCCCGCGCCCGCTGATCCCGCCGGAGCCGGCATCGACGGTCACCGTGCCGCCGATGTTCGCGAGCTCGACGTGTCCCGACCCGGCATCCACGCGGGCGTCCCCCTCGACGTCCGAGATCCGCGCGCCGCCCGAACCCGCCTCGACGTCCAGCGACTCCGCACCCCTGACGTCGAGCTCACCGGAACCGAGGTCCCCCGAGACCGCCACCCCGCGCGGCACGACAAGCTCGTGCGTGGTCGTGCACCACGTGCCGCAGTCGGGCAGCGTCAGCACGTCGTCGTGCACCTCGAACGCAGGGTCGCCGTCGCCCCACCGGTAGGTCTTGGTCTCGACCACCCTCGCCGCCTCGACGTCGGCGGCACGGATGGTCACATCGCCCGCACCCTTGTCGAGCTCGATCCGCGCCACACCGCTCACCGACTGCCGATGCGTCACGGTCTCCTCGTCGAACACCCCGAACGCGATCGCCGCGCCCGCGCCGACGAACACCAGTCCGCCGATCGCCAGCACCGGGCGCCGAATTCGCGGAGCTGCCATGGACCCTCGATTCGCTATGCCGTGGTTGTGAGAACACTAGGCCCACCACACCGGCCCCGACATTGGGGCCAACCCCGATATGACCCTGATTCCGGCCGCGATTCCGACCGGCCGCGCCGCGCCCCGGGGCGGTGTGCGGCGCGCCCACCCTGACGCACCGCATCCGGCTGCATACCCTGGGGCCGACGTTGCCCCCAGGGGCACTTTGGTCGCACTCAGCGCCACCAAGGTGCCCCTGGGGGCTCCGCCCTGCCACCAGACCACGAGGAGCGTGAGATGGCCGACGCGCCGTTCAACTTCAACCCCTACGACTTCCTGCCGCAGGTGCCGAGCTTCGACGTGCGCAGCGACGACATCGCCGACGGCCAGGCGCTGCCGACCCCGCAGCTGTCCGGCCTGTTCGGCGCCGGAGGTGATGACACCTCGCCGCACCTGGCGTGGTCCGGCTTCCCCGACGGCACGAAGAGCTTCGTCGTGACCTGCTACGACCCGGATGCACCCACCGTGAGCGGCTTCTGGCACTGGGCGGTGTACAACATCCCGGCCTCGGTCACCGAACTGCCCACCGGCGCGGGCGACCCGAGCGGCGCGAACCTGCCTGCGGGCGCCAGGATGCTCACCACCGACGGCGGCGTCCGCCAGTACCTCGGCGCCGCACCGCCTCCCGGGCACGGCCCGCACCGCTACATCTTCGTGGTGCACGCATTGGACGTCGATTCGCTCGACATCCCCGACGAGTCGAGGCCCGCGTTCCTGTCGTTCAACATGTTCGGTCACACGCTGGGCCGTGCCACCCTCACCGGGCTCCACGAGAACAAGGGCTGACATCGTGTTGCGCTCCCCGGGGCCCGTGTTGCATTCCTGAGGGCTCGTGTTGCATTTCCCGGGGCTCGTGTTGCCGATTCCGGCGTGGCCGATTCTGGGGTGGGGATGCGTTGGGTTCGGTGCCCGCACATCCCGCTGCCGTGTCACGCCAACCGGTTCCGCAGACGGCGTTTCGCCCCACCGGGAGTCCAGCCGGTGGGGCGAACGCTGTGTCTGCGGCTCACGCCGGGTGGTCCCGGATACAGGAACGCACGCACACGAGGTGCAACACCGCCACCGGAATCCGCAATTCGGGTTCCGGAGAACGCAACACGGCCCCCTCAAGACGCAACACGGGCTCCGCAGCACGCAACACGGCCACGGCCGCGTGGGTCATCTCGGGTTGAGCAGGTAGTCGACGACCGGGCGGAGTTCCTCCTCGCCGGGCGGTTCGTCGTCGATGAGCCCTTGGATCAGCAGGCCGTCGATGCCGGCGAGGAACACGCGGAAGGCGACCTCGTCGTCGTGGCGCACCATCGAGGTGAGCACGTCGAGCCACCGCCGCGCGGCGGGGCGCAGCTCCGGTTTGCGCGCCGCCAGCAGATACAGCTCGTACTCGGCCATCGTCCGCCCTCGTTTCGGCCCGAGCGCCTCGGCCAGAAGTTTGGCGATCTCCTCCGCGCCGCGCCCTCGCCCGTGTGAGCGCGCGCGGTCGATCATCCAGTACACCTCGGTGGCCATGTCCCGCGCGCAGTCGATCAGCGTGGCCACCAGCAGGTCGTCGAGGGTGGCGAAGTGATACGTGGTCGACGTCGTCGGCACGCCCGCCTCCGCGGCCACCGTGCGGTGGGTGACGCCGGCGACGCCGTCGCGTTCGATCACCCGCAGCGTGGCCTCGATGATCTCGGTGCGCCGCTTCTCGCCGCGCGCCTTGCGACCGTCGACCTGCCGCTTCACGTCGCGCGCCCCGTTTCGAGCAGCACGACGCCGCCGATGACGAGTGCCAGCCCCGCGGCCATGGTCAGGTTCATCGGTTCGCCCAGGAAGGCCGCGCCGAGCAACGCCACGAGCGCGACACCGGCGGCCGCCCAGATCGCGTACGCCACCCCGACCGGCATACCGTGTTTCAACGCCTGCCCCAGCAGCACGAACGCCGTGCCGTACCCGACGATCACGGCGATCGACGGCAGCAGCCTGGAGAAACCCTCCGACAACTTCAACGACACGGTGCCGGCGACCTCGGCGACGATCGCTCCGGCGATCAACAAATATGCACCCACCCCGGTGAAGATACCTGAACGTTAGTCCCACTATTGGCGAGGTTTCTGCCACATCAGTGGGACTAGGGCGTCTCTTATCCATTACTCCTCAGTAGGCATCAACCGAGGAAGAGATACCCTCCCGACACCCACCACGAAGACCGAACCGAAAGGCCCGATCATGGGTGCATTGCAGATCACGCTCGGCGTGATCGGCGTTGCCGTCAGCATTGTCGCTTGGGGTGTGTTCGCCGCCGCCGTCGTCCGGCAGGTGCGCATCATCCGACTCGGGCAGCCGGACGGCACGCGCTACGGACCGTTCGCCCCGCGCCTCAAGACGCTGATCAAGGAGTTCGCGGCCCACACGCGGATGAACAAGTTCCGCCGCGTCGGGCCATGGCACTGGCTCGTGATGTGGGGCTTCCTGCTCGGCTCGCTGGCACTGTTCGAGGCCTACGGCGAGATCTTCGACCCGCATTTCGCGTGGCCGATCATCGGCCACTGGGCGCCGTGGCAACTGCTACTGGAGCTGCTGGGCATCGGCACCGTCGTCGGTGGTGTCGCACTGGCGATCATCCGCCAGGCCAACCACCCCCGCCGCGCCGACCGGCAGTCCCGGTTCCAGGGATCGGACTTCGCGGCCGCCTATTTCGTCGAGGCCGTGGTGGTCATCGAGGGTCTCGGCATCCTCGGCGTCAAGGCGTTCAAGATCTCCAGCGGCATCGAGGACCCGGCCCTGTGGTCGAGCTTCGTGACCCAGCCGCTCGCGCAGATCCTGCCGAGCGCCACCGCCGCCGTGTCGATCATGGCGCTGATCAAGCTGCTGTCGGGCATGATCTGGCTGGTCGTGGTCGGCCGGAACCTGACGATGGGTGTGGCCTGGCACCGGTTCAGCGCGTTCTTCAACATCTACTTCAAGCGCGAGGACGACGGCGGCGTCGCGCTGGGCAAGCTGAAGCCGATGATGAGCGGCGGCGAGCCGCTCGACTTCGAGGAGGCCGACCCGGAGAAGGACGTCTTCGGTGCCGGCCAGGTCGAGGACTTCAGCTGGAAGGGCTGGCTCGACTTCTCGACGTGCACCGAGTGCGGCCGCTGCCAGTCGCAGTGCCCGGCGTGGAACACGGGCAAACCGCTGTCGCCGAAGATGCTGATCACCCAGCTGCGCGACCACGCCTACGCCAAGGCGCCGTACCTGATGGCGGGCGGCAAGAAGGACATGGCAGGCGACGAGATCGGCCTGACCGGGGACGACCCGCACGCCGGCATCGACGTGCTGGCGCTGGCCGAGTCCGAGCGTGCACTGGTGGGCGACGCCGAGGCGAACGGCGTCATCGACCCGGACATGCTGTGGTCCTGCACCAACTGCGGTGCCTGCGTCGAGCAGTGCCCCGTGGACATCGAGCACGTCGACCACATCGTCGACATGCGCCGCTACCAGGTGATGATCGAGTCGAACTTCCCGACCGAGCTGAACTCGCTGTTCAAGAACCTGGAGAACAAGGGCAACCCGTGGGGCCAGAACGCCAAGGACCGCATGGCCTGGGCCGAGGACCTCGACTTCGAGGTGCCCGTGTTCGACGGCGAGTTCGGTGACACCGAGTACCTGTTCTGGGTCGGCTGCGCCGGTGCGTTCGAGGACCGCGCGAAGAAGACGACGCGTGCGGTGGCGGAGCTGCTGCACATGGCCGATGTGAAGTACACGGTGCTCGGGCCGGAGGAGACCTGCACCGGTGACCCGGCTCGCCGTGCGGGTAACGAGTTCGTGTTCCAGATGCTCGCGCAGCAGAACGTCGAGGTGCTGAACTCGGTGTTCGAGAACACCGAGCCCGCGAAGCGCAAGATCGTCGTCACGTGTGCGCACTGCTTCAACACACTCGCCAACGAGTACCCGGACCTCGGCGGCAACTACGAGGTCGTGCACCACACGCAGCTGCTCAACCGGCTGGTGCGGGAGAAGCGGCTGACGCCGATGGCGCCGGTCGCGCAGGACATCACGTACCACGACCCGTGCTTCCTCGGCCGCCACAACCAGGTGTACGAGGCGCCGCGTGAGCTCGTCGGTGCCGCGGGCGCGAACCTGCGTGAGATGCCGCGGCACGGCGACCGTTCGATGTGCTGCGGTGCCGGTGGTGCGCGCATGTGGATGGAAGAGCAGATCGGCAAGCGCATCAACGTCGAACGCGTCGACGAGGCGCTCGGCACGGCGCCGTCGAAGATCGCGACGGGCTGCCCGTTCTGCCGGGTGATGCTGAACGACGGCGTCACCTCGCGGCAGAGTGACGGCAGTGCGAGCGAGGACCTCGAGGTCGTCGACGTGTCGCAGCTGCTGTTGTCGGCGGTCAAGCGGGGCTCCGACAAGGAGCCGGTCGCGGTCGGCGCTCCGGAGGCCGAGGCCGGCGGTGAGGCCGAGCCGGACGGCAAGGCCGACACGGCAGGCGCGGCGGATGCCGCGAGCGAGAAGCCCGGTTCGACCGACGAGTCGTAACCAACGCGGGCAGCCGTAGCGGGCGCCGCACCGGACCTCCGGTGCGGCGCCCGTTCTCGTTTCGGCACCCACACACGTTCCGACCAGGGCGAGGCCGCTGCACGGGGACCCGGGCGGAGCGGGCCGCGGAAGTGCGTACCGCCACCGCGCCCCTTGCCTCAAGGTGTGAATGGTGGTTCACTACTTGTCATGGTGTACCGCCGCACCCCGAAGATCCAGGCACGCATGGACTCCCAGCGCGCCGCGATCCTCGACGCGGCCGTCGAGCTGCTCGCCACCCGCGGCTACGCGGGCTGTTCCGTGGCGGCGGTCGCCGAAGGCGCGGGCGTCGCCACCGGCAGCGTCTACCGGCACTTCGGCAACAAGGCGGAGCTGGTCGTCGAACTGTTCCGGCAGCTGGTGACGCGGGAGGTCGAGGCCGTGGAACGCGCCGCGCAACGGCCGGGGTCGGCGGGAGAGCGGGTCGTCGCCGTCGTCGACACGTTCGCCGCGCGCGCCCTCAAAGCACCACGCCTGGCGTACGCACTGCTCGCGGAACCCGTCGATGCACCGGTTGAGGCCGAACGCATCGTGTTCCGCCGCGCGTTCCGCGACGTCGTCGCGGCCCGGATCGGCGAGGGCGTACGTGACGGCACGCTACCTCCCCAGGAGGCGGCGCTCACCGCCGCCGCAGTCGTCGGCGCCGTCGCCGAGGTCATGATCGGACCGCTGACCTCGGGCGGAGAGGACGCCGTCGGCGAGCTGTCCACATTCACCCTGCGAGCTCTAGGAGTTCCCCATGCCGGCAACCCATGACGTGACGAACCAGGTGCCGCAGCTGACCGGCCACGATCTCGCCGACGACCCGACACTGCTGGCAGGCCTGGAACGTGAAGGTGCCGGCTGGGCCGCCGACGAGGTGCACGAACTGGGCACGCTCGCGGGCAGCGAGCGCGTGCAGGAGTGGGGCAGGCTGGTGAACGAGAATCCGCCCGTGCTGTGCACCCACGACCGCGTGGGCCACCGCGTCGACGAGGTGGAGTTCCACCCGCACTGGCACGACCTGATGGACGTGGCCGTCTCGCACGGGCTGCACGCGGCGCCGTGGCGGGACTCGCGACCCGGTGCACACGTGGCGCGGGCGGCGAAGTTCTACGTGTGGAGCCAGAACGAGGCGGGCCACACGTGCCCGATCTCGATGACGTACTCGGCTGTGCCGACGCTCCGGCACAGCCCGCAGCTCTCCGACGTGTACGAGCCATTGCTCGCGGCGCGCGAGTACGACTACGGCCTGCGCGTTCCGACGGGCAAGCGCGGCCTCATCGCCGGTATGTCGATGACGGAGAAGCAGGGCGGCTCCGACGTGCGCGCGAACACGACGACCGCGACTCCCGCCGGAGCGGGGGCATATGCACTGACCGGCCACAAGTGGTTCACCTCGGCACCGATGTCGGACGTGTTCCTCACGCTCGCGCAGGCGCCGGGTGGGCTGTCGTGTTTCCTGCTGCCGCGTGTACTTCCGGACGGTTCGCGTAACGCCATCCACCTGCAGCGACTCAAGGACAAGCTGGGCAACAAGTCCAACGCGTCGGCCGAGATCGAGTACGACGGGGCGTCCGGGTGGCTCGTCGGTGAGGAGGGCCGCGGGGTCCGCACGATCATCGAGATGGTGTCGAACACGCGGCTGGACTGCGTCATCGGCGGAGCGGCGGGCATGCGCTACGGCACGGTGCGGGCGGCGCACCACGCGCGGCACCGGTCGACCTTCGGCGCGAGGCTGGCCGACCATCCGGCGATGGCGAACGTGCTGGCGGATCTGGCCGTCGAGTCCGAGGCGGCCACGCTGGTGGCGATGCGGCTGGCCGGTGCGAGCGACCGCGCCGCTGCCGACGACGGTGAAGCGGCTTTCCGGCGGCTGGCGCTGGCGGTGACGAAGTACTGGGTGTGCAAGCGGGCGCCCGCACACGCCGCCGAGGCGCTGGAATGCCTTGGCGGCAACGGTTACGTGGAGGAGTCGGGTATGCCGCGGCTGTTCCGGGAGTCGCCGTTGTCGTCGATCTGGGAGGGTTCGGGCAACGTGGCGGCGCTGGACACGTTGCGCGCGATGGCGAAACAGCCGGACTCGGTGGAGGCGCTCGTCGCGGAGCTCGACGCGGCGTCCGGCGTGGACGGACGACTCGACGAGGCGATCGCGGGGGTACGCAAGGAACTCGCCGACCTGTCCGATGTGGAGTACCGCGCACGCAGGCTCGTGGAGCGGCTCGCGCTGGTGCTGCAGGGTTCGTTGCTGGTACGTCACGGCGACGAGGCGGTGGCGGACGCCTTCTGCGCGTCGCGGCTGGCCGGCGACTGGGGCGCGGCGTTCGGCACCCTGCCCACGGGTGTCGACACGACCCGCATCCTGAGCCGCATCACCCCGACCGAGTGACCACCCGTCCGAGTGAGGCCTTCGTGCCCCCAAGGGCACTTTGGTTGCGTTGAGAGCGCCCAAGGTGCCCTTGGGGGCTCTGCCCGCCCCGCGGGCCGGCAACGGTCAGTAGCCGAGATCGAGGGTCCAGTACCAGCCGTCCTCGTTGAGGCCAACGCCGAGCGAGGTCACGTCACAGTCGGTGATGTTGTCCCGGTGGGCGTCCTGCGCCATCCAGTTGTCGACGACGGCACGCGCAGATGTCACGCCCATAGCGAGGTTCTCGGCCGCGGGGTCGTCGTAGCCGTGCGCTTCGACGCGGTCCTCGAACGACGTTCCGTCGGATGATTCGTGCGACAACCGGCCCTGCTCGGACATGTCGTCGCTGTGCGCCTGCGCGGACTCGTCGAGCGACGGGGCGAGCCGAGCGGGGGAGCAGCCCGCGACCTCGCGCTCCTCGTTGACGTACCGCGCGAGCTCTTCGACCAGCAGCTCGCTGCGGTCCTCCCCGGTCGTCGTGGGTGAGGTCGGTGACGTCGTGGTGCCCGACGTCGAGCTCGGCGGGCTCGTGGTCGGAGTGGTCGAGACGTCGGGTGCGCCGCCGGTGTCCGGCGGGGCGGACGTGGTGGGCGGCGCGGGTTCGGTGGTCGGAGTGGTGGGAGTTGTGCCGGGCAGTGAGACCGATGACGTCGCAGGCGCGGGGGCCACGGACGCCTCGGCGCCGGGCCCGCCTCGCTGGCCTTCAGGATCGGCGGGCGGCTGTTCGGGCGACTGCCGTTCCAGACCACTGCCGGGGCCTGCGCTCTGCACGGTGCCCGCGGATTCGGTGTCGGGCCACAGCAGGTGGCCGCCCACTGCGCCCGCGACGCCGACGAGCACGCTGAGCGTCACCAGCGCGGCGCGGGATCGGGGGGTCGGGGTAGCCACGACCGGGCAAGCTACCACCAACGGGTGACTTATCGAACCGTTCTGTGAGACTGATCAGCCCATTTGCCCGAGCTGCCGTCCCGGTCGGCCGTGGACAACCGTTCGGACGTGGTCTCGACCTTCAGCGGGCGGTGTCGACGCGGTCGAAGTTGCGGTACGCGCGGCTGGGTGTGGGGCCGCGCTGGCCCTGGTACTTGGAGCCGGCTTCGCTGGAGCCGTAGGGGTGTTCACTGGAGCTGGTGAGCCGGAACAGGCACAGCTGGCCGATCTTCATGCCCGGCCACAGCGTGATCGGCAGGTTGGCGACGTTCGACAGTTCGAGGGTGATGTGCCCGTCGAAGCCGGGGTCGATGAATCCGGCTGTCGAGTGCGTCAACAGGCCGAGCCTGCCGAGTGACGATTTGCCTTCGAGGCGGCCCGCGAGGTCGTCGGGCAGGCTGAACACCTCGAACGTCGAGCCGAGGACGAACTCGCCGGGGTGCAGCACGAACGCCTCGCCGTCGGTCTTCTCGACGAGCGAGGTGAGCTCGTCCTGCTGCAACGACGGGTCGATGTGCGTGTACTTCGTGTTGTCGAAGACACGGAAGAACCGGTCGAGGCGCACGTCGATGCTCGACGGCTGGAGCATCTGCGGCCCGTACGGGTCGACGGCGAGCCGGCCTGCGTCGAGCTCCTTGCGGAGGTCGCGGTCACTGAGCAACACGGGCCCACCCTATCGCCGAGGGGGTCAGGCCGCGGTGCGCATGTGCCGTGCGTAGGTGCGGTCGATGCGGAACAGCGATCCGAGCCTGCGCTGGTACTGCTTACGCCCGAGCTCGCCGATGCGTTCCGCCGCCGCGGTGGCGCCCGGCACGAGACGTCGCGCACTTTCGGCCGCGAAGTTGACGGCGGCACCGGCGAGTACCGCACCCTGCGCGACCGGGTCGTTCGGCAGGCCGAGGAAGTCGGCGTTGTCCTTGCCCAGCACGAGCCTGCTGACCGAGCCGTGGAGCCGCACCGACGTGTACGCGAGCACCTTGCCGGCAGCGCCGCGACCCTGCCCGACGCCTTCGTGCGTGGCGAGCAGCGCGGCGGCGAGGCGTTTCGAGTCGTCGTCGGGGATGAACTCGCTGGTGGCGAGCAGCCAGAGCAGCCGCCAGGAGTCGTCCTCGGTGGCGGGGAGCAGTCCGTCGGCGATGCCCATGAGCCGGCCGATGTAGCGCCACAGGTGGTGGATGTCGGCGCGTTCGTCGTCGGTGTAGCGGACGCCGAGCAGTTGCATGCCCAGCACGTAGACCAGCGAGAACAGCAGGAGCGTGCCGACGGTCTGCAGCTGGTTGATGGGCCGGTCCCAGGCGTCGTAGTCCCAGTCGGGTCGGCGGTTCATGGCGGCGCGGACGTGCGCGTGGACGAGGCGGACACGCAGCGCGGCGGCGTAGCCGGGTTCGTGGGTGCGCAGTGCGCCGGGCGTGGTGACATCGAGCCACCAGTGGGTGGTCTCGACGAGTCGTTTCGCGGCCAAGTCTTCGACGAGGGCACCGGTGCCGATGAGCGGTTTCGTCGCCCTGGACGACAGGTAGCCACCCATGAGGGCCATGTCGCCGAGAGGGAAGAGGCCGAGCAGGCCGGTGCGGACGATGGCACGGGCGCCCGCGTCGAGCCGGGCGTGGTCGACCCAGTACGGCGTGGCTTCCGCGTGCCGGAAGAACGCGTCGAGCTCGGCTGGCGGGTTCGGGACGGCGTCGATGCCATCGGTGAGCGCGCGTTCGAAGAGGGCGCGCCCCTCGCCGGGCGGCAGGCGTTCGAACAGGGCGACGACGTCGTCGGCAAGTGGGTCGCCGAGCTGGGCGTACTCGCGGAGCGAGTCGAGCTGACGGCGGGTGCCGCGCACGTCACCGGGTGCGTACAGCAGTGTGGCCAGGCGAAACCCGCCGGTGCGCAGGAAGTCGGGCTCGGGTAGCCGCTCGTCACCGCTCATCGCATGCTCCTTCGCACGACCCGTCCAGGTGATGACAACAAGTGTTGTCACTCTGCGGGCGAGCGTCAAGCGACAGGAGGCGAAGCGGGGTTCACCGGGGGGTGGGGTGACGATCCGCGCGGACCTTGTAAGATCGGTCGACAGCAGGCGGATGTAGTTCAATGGTAGAACATCAGCTTCCCAAGCTGAGAACGCGGGTTCGATTCCCGTCATCCGCTCCAACCACGAAGGCCGAGGTCAGAAGCCATCCACTTCAGACCTGGGCCTTCGTCGTGCCGGAGGCGGGGCGCCCTGTCTCACCGCCACCGGGCAAGTACGGTCGTCGGAAGTGCCGTCACGACCCTTCTGGCGAAGTCACTCGGTCGGCGAGCTGGGCCGCCCATTGCTGGAACGTCCGCGGCGCTCGCCCCAGGAGCACCCGGGCAGTCTCCTCCTGCTCCCGTAACCCCAGATTGTCGGGCTGCGCGGCGAAGGCGGGCAGCGCGTACAGCATCACGCCGATCGTGTCCTCGGGCCAGCCGTCCCGCCGCCATCGCTCCACTGCTTCGTCCGCCGTCAGTTCGACCAGCTTCGGTTCGGCACCGAGAGCAGCGCCAAGGGCAGCGATCCGCTCCAGGGCGCTCACCGTCGTCCCGCTGACATCGACCGTCCCGCCGCATCGGTCCCCCAGCAGCAGGGTCGCCGCGATCTCGGCAAGATCATTCTCGTGGATGAATGCGTACGGCGCGGTGGGCAAGTATTCGTGAACCTCTTGACCGCGTCGGATCCTGTCCACCACCGCGGAACCCGGAATGGGGTACCCACCGACATTCGCGCTAGCCATCACCGCCGTCGGCCGCAGCCACACGCGACCGACCCCGCGGTTCTCCAGGCATCGCTCGAACGCCGACCATTGCCACGTTTCGTCCGATATCCCGTCGTCGAAATCGGATCCGTGCGAGCCGAGCACCACCACCCGTCGGACCCGCTCGGTGACAAGTGTGGTGGTCAGCTCACGTAGGGGCGCCAGCGGTTCACCGGTGAGGCCACCGAGGAAGACCAGCTCGGCATCCGCAGCGGCTGCCGAGAATTCGACCGGGTCGGTGACCCGTCCCAGTAGCAGTTCGATGCCATCGGGCCAATCGCCGGCTTCGGATTCCGGAACGAGGACACGCACCCGCTGCCCATGTTCGCGCAGCCGCTCCGCCAATGTCCGGACCACCGGCACGGTCGGTACGGCTCCCGGCTCTCGGGACGGGGGCATCGCCGTCAGCAGAATCATCGAAGCTCCTCGTGAAGACCGTTCGTTCGACCCGACGCTAGCGACGGCCGAGCGCACCCCTCTAGTCGAAAGTCACAGCGGGGCCACTACGTCCTCACCGGCAAGGACGCCCCTGCAGATCGCCGAGTGGACGGCGGACGCGGGTTCGGACCTGCTGCACACCTGAACTCGGGAGCCGAAAACGCAGCCGGTGCCGTGATTGTTCGGTCAGGCAGCGCGAGCCGTCTCCACCCCGTTCCTGGCCACGCTATGGGGAGCGGCCGAATGCGGCTGCAGTCGCGTTCCAGCCTTCCCGGGCACTCGGATAACGGGGCGCCCAATCCGCGGAGGCCCGGAAACGGGCGTTGTTCACGCGCAGTGACCGCGTCAGAGGCGTGAGGCGGTCACCGAACAGAAGGCCCGCACGTCCCGGCATCCGCAGCAACGAAGTCGTGCGCGCAGCCTCGGCGAGGGCGTCAGCGTAGGCGCGCTTGGTCAGCGGCTCGTCATCGACGACGTTGAAGGTGCCGGTAGGAGCGCCCAGTGCCGCGACCACGGCCGAAGCCGCATCGGCCAGATGAATCGACGAAAGGTAGTTTTCCGGCGGGCCCAGGACCGGACCGAGGTGACGACGGGCCGCAGCGAACATCTGCTCACTGTGACGAGCGCCCGGCCCATAGAACAATCCGAACCGCAACACGACCGCCGTCCCTCCGGCCGCACCAAAACGATGCGCACTGGCCTCTGCGGCGTGGTTGCCCACCGCTGCCGGATAGTGGTCGACCGGGGCCTCCTCGTCGACCCAGCGACTCCCGTGGTCGCGGTAAAGCATGGCCACCGACTCCTGCACCAGCCGACCGACGCCTGCCGTCGTCGCGGCGTCGACCACCGCTGCCGATCCTTCGGTGCGCACGCGCTCTGTAGCACGCCATGCGCGCCGAAACGCGAAGCCGATCGTCGACGGCATCGCCGTGGCCAAATTGAGCACCGCATCGTGGCCGACGAACGCCGCGGCGAGCGCCGATGGGTCGAACAGCGACACGACTACCGGTCTCGCGCCCTGCACGGCCAACGCGTCCGCCTTGTCCGGTGTGCGTGCCAGCGCAGTCACCGTGTGACCGGCCGCCACCAGCGCCGGAACCGCATACCTGCCGAGTGCGCCGGTACCACCCGTCACGAACACCCGCATGGCCCCGACTGTAATCACTGCAGAACTCCTGGAAAAGACTGCGGCATCTGGCCCGTTTCCCTGGCGAACAACCGGACCGTCAACACCTATCGCCGCCGACCCCACTCAAGCAGCGGCACCTGAAGGGTCGACGCCAACGTTTCGTGATCGTCCTGCCGTCCTTGAAGCCGCCTCTCCTCGAGAACGCGACGCAATTTTCCATACAGGACACGGCTAAGCGGCGGCAGATCGCTCCAATGCGTCATGACGAACTCGTCATTCAAAGAGGAATGCCGAGCTAACGACTCGATGAACTCGGATCCCGACGAGGCCTCCTGTATCGAGGAGAGGGCGACTTCGTAAAGCCCCTGGAGTCCGAGAACTACTGCGCTGACCGGCCATCGGTACATGAGGGTGTACCGATCCTTGAGGTCGTGGCAGTCAAGGCAGGCAGCCACCGTGGCCGTTCCGCCTGCCACCGTGGGAACAGGAAAGTGATCGTGATCATGCCGACCGGCTATTCGGCGGTCACAGTAATGACAAGTTTCACAACGGCATTTAGAAGCCCGGGCAAGGCGACACGCCTCAGCTGTATCCATTGACAGCACCCTCTTCGGAGAACTCTATTCTCGCTTCTTAGCGCTTCAGAACTCGCTTCGGAGGGTCGCCACGGTCGCTGCCTGTCACACAGTCGCTTCCTGTCGCGAGGTCACCGTTCACTCACGCGGCCGTCCAGACGCCGAGTTCGTTGCCGGCCGGGTCGCGGAAATGGAACCGTCGGCCACCCGGGAAGTCGAACGGCTCCTGGGTGATCACGCCGCCGGCGTCCCGGACGACCCGCAGGCTCTCGTCCAGGTCCGTCGAATACAACAGCACCAGCGGCCCACCGGGGATGACCCGCTCCTCCTTCCGGAATCCGCCGATCTCGGCAGCTCCGCCGGATGCCGCGCGGATCCCGACGTATGCGGGCCCCGGACCGTAGTCCGTGAACTGCCAGCCGAAGGCGTCGCCGTAGAACGTCTTCACGGAGTCGAAGTCGGTGACGGGAAGCTCGACGTAGTCGAGCGCGTGATGGGTGTTCGTCGCGAAATCAGCCATGTGCCGATACTGCCCGCGACCCACGACGGTTGCAGCTGCCGCCCGCCTTCGACCGCGCGGAAGCCCGGTCGCGGACGTAGGGTCGGTCGCATGGAGCTCGGACTGCACTATTACACGTTCACCCACCCGGAGTGGGAGACGACGCTCGCCGATCGCCTGGCCGAGACCGCACGTGTCGCCGATCAGGGCGGCGTGAGCCTGCTGACGCTGATGGACCACTGGTTCCAGATGGAGCAGGTCGGCGGTCCGTTCGAACCGATGCTCGAGGGCTACACGGCGCTCGGCTACCTCGCCGGTGTCACCGACAACGTCCGGCTCGGGCTGTTGGTCACCGGCGTGACGTATCGGCACCCCGGCCTGCTCGCCAAGACCGTCACCACCCTCGACACGCTCTCGCACGGACGCGCGGTGCTGGGACTCGGCGCGGCCTGGTACGACCGGGAGCACGCGGGCCTCGGCGTTCCGTTCCCACCGCTCGCCGAGCGGTTCGAACGCCTCGAGGAGACGCTGCAGATCTGCCGCCAGATGTGGTCCGCCGACGACGGCGCCTACAACGGCAAGCACTACCGGCTCACCGAGACGATCTGCCTGCCCCGGCCCGCCGACGGCACGATCCCCGTCCTCATCGGCGGTGGCGGCGAACGCAAGACGCTGCGGCTCGTCGCGCAGTACGGCCAGGCCTGCAACCTGTTCGGCGCCCCGGGCGACCAGGGGGTCGCGGCCGTGCGGCACAAGCTGGACGTACTGCGCAAGCACTGCGAGGCACTCGGCACCGACTACGACGCCATCGAGAAGACGATCCTGTACCAGGGGGAGACGACCACCGACCCCGACGGCTTCCTCCGGCAGATGGAGGCCTATCGGCAGCTCGGCGTCTCGCTGGTCAGTGTGATGCCGCCCGCGTACCAGGATCCAGTGCCGTGGGCGACGAGCCTCGTCGGCGACATCCGGCCGAGGATCGCCGACATCTGACGTCCACTGTGGATGGAAGGAGCGAACCGGCGCGGCGGCCCACTCAGCAGCAGTGGTCGCCGCGCCAGGCGTCGCGGCCCTCCTTCACGGCGAGTGCGGCGATCACCAGGGCGGCGGCCGGATCGGCCCACGCCCAGCCGAGCAGCGAGTTCAGCAACAGCCCGGCCAGCACGACACCCGACAGGTAGGTGCACAGCAGCGTCTGTTTCGAATCGGCCACCGCACTCGCCGACCCCAGTTCGCGCCCGGCACGGCGTTGCGCATACGACAGGAACGGCATGACCACCAGCGACACCGCCGCCAGCGCGATACCGACCGTCGAGTGGTCCGCCTGCTCGCCACCGGCCAGCGTCGTGACGGACTCGAACGTCACGTAGGCCGCCAACGCGAAGAACGACACCGCGATGACCTTCAGCGCGAGCCGTTCGCGCCGCTCCGGATCGCGCCCGGCGAACTGCCACGCCACGGCCGCCGCCGACGCGACTTCGACCGTCGAATCCAGCCCGAACCCGATCAGCGCCGCAGATGACGCGACCGCACCCGCGGTGATCGCGACGACCGCCTCGATGACGTTGTAGGTGATCGTCGCCGCCACGAACAGCCGCACGCGGCGTGACAACACCGCGCGCCGGTGATCGCCGGGTCCCGCGCCCGACCCTGATTGCGGTGCCACCTCCGCCGAACAGCACCCGTCACCACAGCCCGGCACGTCGGCGTGCCCTGCCGTGCCCACCGGCGCGACGCCGGCCGGGCCGGTGTCGACGGAGGCTGCGTCAACGGTGCCGGACGTGGCTCCGGCCGACGGCGCGGCATCGGCGGACGTGGCAACCGGCGAACCGTTCGGGCCGCAGCAGTCGTCAGCCATCGGCGAGCTCCCCGTCCGCGACGACTGCGACACCGTCGCCGGCCGGACCGCGACCCGGGTCGTCCTCGTCGCCGCACGCCGCAACGGTTTCCGGTGCCGGTTCCGCAGTGGGCCGCGGGTCGTCGACGCACGACTGGCCCGTGTCGACAGCCAGCACCACCTGCACGAACTCGCCCAGCGCGCGGGCGAGGTGCGGATCGGCCAGCTCGTACCGGACCTGCCTGCCCTCGTAGGCGGCCACGACCAGCCCGCACCCGCGCAGGCACGCCAGATGGTTCGACACGTTCGAACGCGTCAGGTCGAGCTTCGTCGCCAGCTGCCCCGGGTAGTTCACGCCGTCCAGCAGCGCCACCAGGATCCGGCACCGGGTGGGGTCGGCCAACGCCCGACCCAGGCGCGACAACGCAGCTTCCCGCGTCTCACTCGTCAGCATGCACCGAACAGTACAGCGAGCGCTGACCATTCAGCAAGCGCTGAACCGTTGCGCGGGCCACCGATGCAGCGCCCGCACCACGTCCCGCACCACACCCGGCACGCGGCTCGCGCACCCGGTCAGTGCCTCGCCGAACGCTCGGCCTTGCGGCGCAACCGGTTGTAGGCGCCGGTCAACCCCATCGCCCGGCGCACCTCGAACACCACCTCCCGGACCACGACGCGCGTCCGTTCCGTGCCGGAGGTGATCAGCTCGTCGACGTATCCGGGCCGCGCAGCGTACTGCGCACGCCGCTCCCGCACCGGATCGAGGAACCGGTCGAGCGCCGCTGCCAGCGCCTGTTTGACCTCGACGTCGCCGACGCGCCCTTCGCGATACCGCTGCTCCAGGTCGGCCACCTGGCCACGGTCGTCGTTGAACGCGCGGTGGTACTGGAACACCGGGTTGCCCTCGACGGTGCCGGGTACGTCTGCTCGTACCCGCTGCGGATCGGTGTACATGCCGGCGACTTTGCGGGCGACGTCCTCGGCAGGATCGGAGAGGTAGATCGCGTTACCGAGAGACTTGCTCATCTTCGCCCGCCCGTCGGTGCCGATCAGGCTGGGCACGTCGCTGGCGACCGCGCTGGGCACCGGGAAGACCTCGCCGTACAGGCCGTTGAACCGCCGCGCGATCTCGCGCGTCACCTCGACGTGGGCGTGATTGTCCTGCCCCACCGGAACGGCACCCGCCTTGACACACAGGATGTCCGCGGCCTGCAGCACCGGATAGCCCAGCAGGGCGTAACCCATCTCGCCGCCGCGGCTCATCTCCTTCAGGCTCGGGATGCGCTGCAACCGGGAGACCGAGACGAGGCTCTGCAGCAACGTGTTCAGCTCGGCGACCTCGCCGATCGCGGACTGCAGATAGAACGTGACGCGTTCCGGGTCGACACCCACGGCGAGCGCGTCGAGCACCTGCTCCCGGACGTGCTGGGGAATCCGCGCCACGGCGTCGGGGGAGTTCTCCGTCGTGAGCAGATGCAGGTCGGCCAGGATCAGGAACGTCTCGTACTCCTGCTGCAGCCGGACCCGATTGGCGAGGCTGCCCACGTAGTGGCCGAGGTGGAGCCTGCCGGTCGGGCGATCACCGGTGAGCAGGCGAGGACGGGACGGGTGGGACATGTCGGTGCCTCCAGGGCCGATTCGGAGACCACCCGGGGACGCACCGTCGCGGAAACGCGAGTCCACGGCCGCCCTACGGGCGGCCGTGGTGAACATGCGCAAGGTCAGGGCCGCCGGTCGGCGGCCCACCACATGGCGATTCGCGTGCGCATGCGCCGATCGTATCCGAAGTGAGGACCGATTCCGGGGGTTGTCCCCATGGTCGCCGCGGGCCTCGTCGTGGATCGTCGGATCATGACTCGTCCACGGGAACTGCTGCGATTCGCATTCACGGCCTGGCGCCTGCCCGTCCGGAGTCGTGGCATCGGCCGCAAGTTCGTCCACTATGGACTTTCGGTCGTCGCCGCACTCGCCGCAGCGCTGATCGTGTACCTGGTCTGGGCAGGATGGCTGTATCCGCTACGACCGGACGTCATCGAACACCTCGCACATCCGCTGGCCGACGCGCTCGGCCCCGGAACGTGGGGAGGCCCGACGCTCGTCGGGGCGTGGGCGGTGCACGCCGTCGTCGCGGCCGCCATGCAGTTCGCGGCACTGGCGCTCATCGCGGCATGCCGGGCGGTTCTCGGACCCCGGCAGGCCTCGGTCAGGTCCGCGGAATGACTCGTCAGGTTCGGCGTTCGGTGTAGTCGAACGGGACACCGGCCGACGCACAGGCCTGCTCCAGCAGCCCGCGCACCCGTTGGAGCTCCGCCTCCTCCGCAGCCCCGAGCGTGACGCGGATGCGGTCCGTACCGACGAAGCCGCTCCGTTGCGCTTGCGTCGTCGTGCGTGCCTTCACCGCAGCACCCTCGGTGAGCTGGAGGGACAGGTGCATCGCGAACCGGCCCTGGTTGCCGGCGTTCTTCGTGACATCCATCCGCAGCGCCGACAGGTCCTGCCACGACAGCTGGAGCCCGCCACGCGTGATCAACCCCGAAGGCACGACGATCACGTTGATCAGGTCGTCGCCCGCAGCGCCCGCGACCTGCTTCGCCCGCGGGTACAGCACCAGCGCGAACGTCGCACATCCGGCGACGCCGAAGGCGAGCAACAGCCAGCGCACGGGCGGTTCCATGAAGAACGCGAGCACGCCCATGACCACCAGCTCACTCACTCCGAGGAGCAGGTACAGCTTCGCCGTGCGATCGCCGGTGGCCGGGTCGGCGACGCTGCGGTAGATCTCGCCGTGCCGATGGGCAGGCGGTACGGCCGGAACACGCACGGGTTCGGTCATGGAAATCCTCCGGAGATCGGGCGGCACCGCCGGATCCTACGACGGCCGCAGTGGCCACATGCCCGTTTCCGCACGTTCGGCATCCGGACGCACCCGCAGCGGACTCCCGCCCTCGTGGCGCTCGCCGGCATTGACTTCAAGTTAACTTGAGGTTCTAACGTCCCCCTCACCAGCGAGAAAGGGGAAACCGCCATGAAGAAGATCGCCGACGACCTGTGGGAAACCGAACCCGAATACCCGTTCCCCGGACTGAGCACCCACGCCTACCTCTGGCTCAATCCGGGCGGCAACGTCCTGTTCTACAACACGACCCACGACACCGAGTTCGACCGCATGGCCGAACTCGGCGGAGTCGCCGACCACTACCTGAGTCATCAGGACGAGATCGCGCCGTCACTCCACACGGTCAAGGAACGCTTCGGCGCGACTCTGCACATCCACACGACCGAAGCCGACCTGGCACGCGAGGTCACCGCGGTCGACGGCGCCTTCGAAGACAGGCACGTCACCGCAGCGGGCATCGAGGTGGTGCCGACTCCCGGGCACACTCCCGGCAGCACCTGCTTCCTGGTGCCCGTGTCCGGACGGAAGTACCTGTTCACCGGAGACACGATCTACGTCGACCCGAACGGCCACTGGCGTGCCGGCTACATCCCCGGCATGAGCGACCACGCCCGGCTCATGTCGAGCCTCACGGAACTGGCGGCCCTGCAACCCGATGTCGTGGTGTCCAGTGCGTTCACCGGCGACTCCGGGGTGACCGAACCGGGGGAGCGCGGATGGGCGGACTGCGTGCAGGAAGCACTGCACGCGCTCGAACCGCAAGCGGCCGGCAGCTGACACCCGGTGGCCGCTGCGCAACGTCCGAACCATCCGGCCGACGACCGATCGCACACCCGAGAATCGGGATATAGCAGGCGAAACGCACGAGAGGACCTGACCACAGCCACCATTCGGGTGACGCATGCCATTCGATATCACGGCGTGATAACGGACAGGGGAAGTGTGGCGATACGCCGGATGACCCCTTTACACATCCCCCGACGCGAGACGGAGATGGCCCATGTGGACATCTGCCTCGGCGGGTGCGCTCGGAATCGCAGGACTGGCCGCATGGTCGGTCACGGGCGTGCTCGCGTTCCTGGTGGCAGGACTGGCTTCCCTGCTGCTGCTTTCGCTCGTGGTGCTGTCACCGAGCCCCTCGCGGTAACACCGCGACAGGCACCACGTACACGTCGGCCGAGCACGCCAACCCCGGGCGCGCGCCGCGGACACCCCCGACCGTCACGAAGGAACCTCCCCGGTTCCGTCCCGAATCGTGGCGGGTTCGCGACGTCGCAGGCGATGCAGGCCGTCGGTGACCGGACACGAACGGCGCCGGACCGGTAGCCCCGAACCGGCCGGCGCCGTTCGTGCCCATCCCGTGCGGCAAACCTGGACGCAACCGTGCGGTCACTCGCGGCGAGTCACCTGGCCACCGTGGACGATCCCGCCCCGGTCGCAGCGGCCGTCGAAGAGCCGGCCCGCGCCCTCGACTGAAGGGCGGACCCGTCGGGCATCCTGGGCCGAGCCACGCACCGCCGTCGACGCCGATGTCCAGAGGGCCACCATGCGCACACTCGCCATCACGCAGAATATCACACTCGACGGTTGCGTCGAGCTGCTCGATCCCTGGCTCGACCCGAAGACCGAGTCCCACGGGGTTGCCGAGAACGCCGAGCTGGCCGCCGAGAACCGCCGCCAGCAGGAGCGGTGCGACGCCGTCGTGCTGGGCAGGCAGACGTTCGAGGACTTCCGCGACTTCCGGCCGAAGCAGACCGGCGACGTCTCCGGCTTCCTCGACCGGGTCGACAAATTCGTGGTCACCGGCACGCTGACCGACCCGGGTTGGCAGCACACCCACCTCATCGGCACCGGCGACCCGGTCACGGCGATCCGCGAACTCAAAGGTCAACCAGGTGCGGACATCGTCGTCACGGGCAGCATCACGCTGTGTCACACGCTCGTCCGGGCGGGCGTCGTCGACGAGTACCGCCTGTTCGGCTATCCGGTCGTGCAGGGGCGCGGGCGCAGGCTGTTCCCGGACGGCTACACCCTGCCCCGGATGGCGCTGCGTGACATGAAGTCGTTCCCCGGCGGGGTCACCTACACCTGCCACGCCCCGGCCTGAACCGCAGCCCGCAGGCCGTCAGCGCCGGCGTTTGGCCCGCTCCGGCGCCTTGCGGTGCCAGGACTCCTCGATCAGTTCGTGCAGTTGCGCCTCGTCGACGGCGGCGAGATCGACGAGGATCGCGCCGTAACCGTCGTAGTGCGGCGTGGTGTAGAACGCCTGTTCACCGGAGGCCAGCAACGCTTCCTTCTCGTCCATGCCGCACAACAGCACCAGCCCGCCATCGGTGTCGGTGCGCAGCCGCGCGAAGCTCCTGCCGTTGACCTTCAGGGCAGGCGTGCCGTACGAGGTCGACTCCTCGACCTCCGGCAACCCGGTCGCGAACGTCACCACGTCGGCCCACTTCGGCATCCCGGCACACCCCTCCACCGGTCGGCAGTTCTCACGGTAGGCACCCGCTCACCGGAGGCGGCCGCCTACGAAGAGCGTTCCCGTAGTTCGGCCTGGAATCTCGCGGGCGCGAGCGGGTCGACCTCGCCGAGCGCCGCGAGCTGCGCGTCCCGGGTGCGGGCGCGCTGACGGTCGGCGCGGCGGTCTTCCCACGTCACGATGACCGCGGCGACGGCGAGCAGCAGGGCGAAGAGCCCGAGCACCGATGCCAAGTACACGCCATCTCCTTTGATGCCGGTATGTGTGGCAGGTCACACAGCATAGGCAATCGGTCATCGTCGGCGCCACCCCGCCGCCTGAGATCACTACGGAACGTCTCGACAACCCGGTCCGACCAGCGATGTATCAACCGTTTGCGCGCCGCAACCAGCGCGTAGTCGACTAACCGGGCACACTCCGCCTAGGAACTGAACAAAACATCGGCTCATCGCGTCATGAGGTCGAGGCTCGCCAGTCACAGCTGCGAACGACAGCGAGCAGATCTCGCCGGGGGACCGTGGCAACACGGCGGCGAACACGTCCACGAGGACGTGCGGAGACGGAGTGGTTATGGCGCAAAGTATCGACAGAAGCCGCCCAGCAGGTGGGCTCGGACCATCGGGAACGCGGACACTCACGGTCGCGGCCCTCGACCCGGTCCCGGTCTTCCGTGAAGGCCTGAACGTCCTGGTCAGCAAAACGCCGGGGCTGCAGTGGGCGGGCCACGCAGCGAGTCATCACGCGTCGCTGCAGCTGTGTGAGCAGCTGCGGCCGAACATCGTGATCCTCGATTCGGGCTTCGATCCGCACTGCCACCTCGTGCGACTGCTCCGGGACGGCGATCCGACACTGGTCGTCGTCGTGCTGGTGCGGGATGCACACCGCACGCCGCAATTCCTGTCCGCCGCATCGGCCGCGGGCGCCCACGCGACCGTGCCCCGCACGGCCGAGCCCCGCCGCCTGGCCGAGGCGATCCGCAGGGCCCACATCGACCGCCGCTACACCGATCCGGCGCTCGCCGCGCTGACGGCGCGCCCCAAGCGCCAGCCGTCGGCCGACGGCACGAGCACGGGCGGCAAGCAGCAGATGCCGTTGTCGAGGCGCGAGTACCAGGTGCTGCAGCTGGTGGCCGAAGGTCTGGAGAACTCGGCGATCGCCAAGACGCTGTTCCTGTCCGTCGAAACCGTGCGCACGCACGTCAAGAGCATCCTGCGCAAGCTGTCGGCACGGGACCGCACGCATGCGGTGACGAAGGCGTTCCGCTCGGGGATTCTCATCCCGCGGCCCGAGGAGAGCACGGCGCCGTCGGCCGACGGCACTCCGGGGCCACCGCAACAGCAGCCCCCGAAGGCCCACACTCCGCCTCCGCACACCCCGCCCGAGAACACCACGCCCCAGAACACCCCCGCGGCGAACCCGTCGTCCGTACCGCCGACCGCACCGCCCACCGCACCGGCCTGACCGGCGTACGCCGCCCCGAGTCGCTCGCGGTGGCCCAAAGTCACGCTGTCGCGACCATCCGGAAGGACGGAAGAACGGAGACGAGACCCAGAAAACACCGCCACGACTTGCCGTCGATTACTTAGTAGTAATATCCTTAAGTTACCGGCGAGTAGGGCCGTGTTGTCCGGAGCCGTCCACACCACGGGCTGTGCATGGACGTACGAACAGCGCCCGGCCGCCACACCCGAACAACCTTCGTACGGAGCGACGACATGGGCCACTACAAGAGCAACGTGCGGGACCTGGAGTTCAACCTCTTCGAGGTCCTCGGCATCCAGGACCGGCTCGGCAAGGGCGTGCTGGCCGAGTCCGACGAGGACACCGCCCGCGGCGTGCTGTCCGAGCTCAACAATCTCGCGACGGGACCGCTGGCCGAGTCGTTCGAGGACGCCGACCGCAACCCGCCGGTGTACGACCCGAAGACCTTCTCGGCCACGCTGCCGGAGTCGTTCAAGAAGAGCTACCAGCAGCTGTGGGACGGCGAGTGGTGGCGTCTGGGCCTGACCAACAAGCTCGGCGGCTTCGGCCTGCCTCCGACGGTGCAGTGGGCCGCGTCCGAACTGATCCTCGGCGCGAACCCGGCGCTGTACATGTACATGGCCGGCCCGAACTTCGCGATGGTCGTCGACCAGAACGGCACCGAGGAGCAGCAGCGCTGGGCGCAGCTCATGATCGACCGTGCCTGGGGCGCGACGATGGTCCTGACCGAGCCCGACGCCGGTTCGGACGTCGGCGCGGGCCGCACCAAGGCCGTGCAGCAGGAGGACGGCTCCTGGCACATCGAGGGCGTCAAGCGCTTCATCACCTCGGCCGACCAGGACATGACCGAGAACATCATGCACCTGGTGCTGGCCCGCCCCGAGGGACACGGCCCCGGCACCAAGGGCCTGTCGCTGTTCCTCGTGCCGAAGTACCACTTCGACACGAACACCGGCGAGATCGGCGAGCGCAACGGTGCCTACGTCACGGGCGTCGAGCACAAGATGGGCCTGAAGGTCTCCACCACGTGCGAGCTCACGTTCGGCCAGCACGGCACGCCCGCCAAGGGCTGGCTGCTCGGCGAGGTGCACAACGGCATCGCGCAGATGTTCCAGGTCATCGAGTACGCGCGCATGATGGTCGGCACGAAGGCCATCGCGACGCTGTCGACCGGCTACCTCAACGCGCTCGAGTTCGCCAAGGAGCGCGTGCAGGGCCCGGACCTGACCAAGCAGACCGACAAGAACGCCCCGCGCGTGACGATCACGCACCACCCCGACGTGCGCCGCAGCCTGATGCTGCAGAAGGCCTACGCCGAGGGCATGCGCGCGGTGTACCTCTACACCGCGTCGTTCCAGGACCAGGTGTGGACGCAGGAGGGCGACGAGGAGTCGATCAAGCTCGCCGAGCGCGTCAACGACCTGCTGCTGCCGATCGTCAAGGGCGTCGGCTCCGAGCGCGCCACCGAACAGCTGGTCCAGTCGCTGCAGACGTTCGGTGGTTCGGGGTTCCTGCAGGACTACCCGATCGAGCAGTACATCCGTGACTCGAAGATCGACTCGCTGTACGAGGGCACCACGGCCATCCAGTCGATGGACTTCTTCTTCCGGAAGATCGTCCGCGACAAGGGCCAGGCGCTGACCTACATCGCGGGCGAGATCTCGAAGTTCGTGGAAGGCGGAGCGTCCGAGCCCGATTCGCGCCTGAAGAAGGAGCGGGAGCTGCTCAAGCAGGCTCTCGACGACGTCCAGGGCATGCTCGGCTCGATGATCGGCAACCTGACCTCGGCGCAGGAGGACGTGAACAACGTCTACAAGGTCGGCCAGCACAGCGTGCGCTTCCTGCTGTCGGCCGGCGACCTGATCGTCGGCTGGAAGCTGCTGCAGCAGGCCGAGATCGCGCTGGACAAGCTCGACGAGGCGAGCGCCAAGGACAAGTCGTTCTACGAGGGCAAGGTCGCCGTGGCGTCGTTCTTCGCCAAGCAGGTGCTGCCGGAGCTCACGGCCCGCCGCGCCATCGCCGAGGCCGCCGACAACGACCTGATGGAGGTCGACGAAGCGGCGTTCTGATCCGCGCAGGCAGGCGTCTCACCACCGAGAAGGGCACTCCGGCCGTCGCCCCTTGGCGACCGGGGTGCCCTTTTCGTGTTCGGTTCGGCCGAAGTTCGGGTTGAGGGTGCGATCATTGGGTACGCGCAGACTGTCGTCGGCCGACGGCAAGCCGGCGCAGCCACGCAGACATTCAGCTACGCAGGCACCCAGCCATGCAGGCACCCAGCGCAAGCACGCAGACACAGGAGGCTCGGCATGGAGATTTCGGGCATCATCTCGGCGATCGTCGTCGGGCTCGTCATCGGCGCGCTCGGCAGGCTCGTCGCACCCGGCAAGCAGAAGATCGCCATCTGGCTGACCCTGCTGGTCGGTATCGTCGCCGCGTTCGTCGGGACGGCGATCGCCCGCGGCCTCGGCTACGCCGACACGGACGGCTGGGACTGGCTCGAGCTCATCACGCAGGTCGTCGTCGCCGCCGTCGGTGTCTCCCTCGCCGCCGGCATCGCAGGCAAGGACCGCAAGAGGGTCGAACGCTGACGCGTCCCCGGGCTCGGGCTCGGTGGCAGGGGGCCGGAAACCCGTGGCCGGACCGACCTGCGCGGCCAAGTGCTTGACGAACGCGTGACAGCGCCGGGTCAGCCGCGGCTGCGGTCGACCTGCCGGGAACGCTCGTCACCGGGCAGGAACGGCCAGCCCGGCCGCCGCGGGTCGCCGCCCCCGTCATCACCGCCGTCGTCACCGCCGCCGTCGCCCGATTCGCACACCACGCGCGGCACCGGCCGGTAGGTCACGGTCGTCGACTGCCGGTCCACGACGCGGTCGCCGCGCAGCGCCTTCACCACGCGCGTGTCGGTGACGGTGAAGCCCTCCGCGCCCGACGTCTCCTCACAGCCCGGTCCGCGTTCCCGCTGCACCGGCGGCGACTTCACGTCGGTGCGGTCACTCGTCGATCCGCTGACGCGGTACTGCTCCGTGCCCCACAGCCGTACCGTCACGCTGTCGCCGGACGTCCACGCCTGCACCGCCACCCCGCTGTCGAGGTTGTTGGTCAGCGACATGTCGACCGACGAGCCGTCCGGCAGGTGCGACACGGCGTCGCGGCCGGCGGGGTAACGGTCGACGAACGTCGGGTGCGCCGTGTGCCCCGCGTCCTTCAACCCGGCTTCGTACGCCGCGTTGTACAGCGTGCTCGTCAGCTGCGACACGCCGCCGCCGATGGCACGAGGGCCGGTGCCGTCCTCGTAGAGCGGCGCCTCGACGTAACCCTTCGACGACGTCCGCGGGCCGGTCACCGCCTCCAGGCTGAACGCGTCACCGGGCCGCACCACGGAACCGGTCACCGCGGCGGCCATCGTCGACACGTTCCGCGCGGCCGCACCGCTCAACCCGCCGGTCGTGAACTCGCCGACGACCTCCTTCATGCCCAGCTTCCGCAGCTCCTCGGTGCTCACGTCGGGTGCCTGCACGTGGTAGACGACGTCGAGCGTGCGCCCCTCCTGCTTGCCTGCCACCGTGAAGAACGGTGCGAACGTCTCCTGCCAGTCGATCCGCCTGCCTTCCTTCGACGGTTCGACCGACGGCCGCGAGCCCGCGAACACCAACTCGGCGTTCGATGCGCGCCGTTCGGTCTCGTCGAGCCGCGGGACCAGCACGTCCTGCAGCTTCGCCCGGTCGAGCGTCAGCTGCAGCGTGCCCCCGTCGGAGGGTTCGTGCTTCATCGCGTCGCTGATGTGCTTCGGGGTGAGCGTGGCCGCCGCCTCGTCGGCGCGCACCGTCACGGGGGCCGACACGAGCGGTTTGGTCTGTTCGAGCGCCCTGCGCACTGCCTGCTCGTTCGTCTTCGCGGGCGTGACGTCGACGGCGAGTTCCACTCCCTTGTCGGCCAGCCAGTTGGCCTTGATCTGCTTCATCGCGCCGTCGACGTCGGTGAGGCGCTGCCCCTGCCGCGGCATGATCGGGAACGGTTCGACGCCGCCGTCGGCCACGGTGCGGAACCCGACGTCACCCTCGCGCACCTCGTGGTCGATCTCGCCTGCGGCCAGGCCGGTGACCGCCTCGCGCAGCACGTCGTCGTCGGCCGACGACACGACGCCGATCTCGCGCGTGGTGAACAGCGACGTCACCCGTGACAGCGGGTCGATCGGCTGGTTGCCCGCACGTTCGACCGTGCCCGCCCAGTCGAGGCCGAGGCCCGCATCGGCAGGGTTCAGCCGGGTCGTCACGTCGCCGGCGCGCACCGGCAGCGGGTCCGTCAGCTGCGGGCCGAGCTCGGTGCGCAGCTTCTCCTCCGCGTCCGCCGGGCTCAGCCCGCCGACCTCGACACCAGCCACGGTCACGCCGCGCGGCACATCGCCGAAGCTGGTGATCAGGTCCACCAGGTACACGAACAACAGCGCGACGACCGTGCCACCGAAGATCATGAAGGCCTTGCCGATGCCACGCCGGATCCTCGTGCGAGCAGGCCGCTTGCGGGGCTCGGCTGGTCCGAGCAGGTCGTCCGCGAGGCCGATCTCACCGCTGCCAGCGGCGGCCTCGTCGCGGTACCGCACGCTCGGATACGCCGAGAACGCCGCGGCGGGCAGGTCCGTACCGGTGGCCTCCGGGTCGGTGTTGTCGGACGGCCACGCGGGGTCGTGCGAGAGCAGCCAGTTGTCCGGCAGGTTCAGCGAGCCGTCGTCCTGGTAGACCTCGTACCCGCCGTGACCGGCCTGCCCGTGCTCACGCGGGGAGCGGGCAGGGTCGCCCTCGGGGTGGGCCGGGTGTTCCCACGGCCGGTCCAACTCGTCGCGCACCAGCCCTCCCCGCGTGCTCTGCGTTACAAGTACAAGCCTGTGCCCTGTTCGGTCCGCTCGCTCGCGAGCGCGTGGACGTCACGCTCGCGCATCACCAGGTAGGCGTCGCCCTGGATCTCCACCTCGAGCGGATCCTCGGGGTTGAACAGGACTCGGTCACCGACCTTGATGTTGCGTACGTTGTTGCCGACGCCGAGGACATCGCCCCAGCAGAGCCGGCTGGCCATCTGCGCGGTCGCCGGGATGACGATGCCGCTGCTGCTGCGCCGCTCACCGTCCTCCGACGGCTGCCGCACGAGCAGCCGGTCGTGCAGCATCTGGATTTCGAGCTTCGCGTCCGAATCCGCGTTGTTCCGGGGTTCCACCACGCGTTCATGTTAAGCCCCCGCCGGACCCGGGTTTCCGGACATCACCAGGCTCAGCCGGCCGTCACCGCCGCGCTCGACGCGGATCGGAACGCCCCAGTCCTGTCGGGTGACCCGGCAGACGGGATGCTCGGCGTCGACGTCACAGCTGGCCGCCTGGGCGACGACCTGCAGCACGCCCTCGGTCACGTCGTCGGAAAGGCGGATCAGCCGTGACAGGTCGGTGTCGGCGCCGTCGCCCTCGACGAGCAGTTCCGGCGGCGATGCGCTCACCTCGAGCCGGGTCGACGGGCCGTACCGGTCGTCGAGCTTCTGCCCCGGCGGCGGTGTGAACACCACGTTCAGCTGCACCGCACCCGAAGCCAGCACCGTCGCGGGCCTGCGCACCTCAAGCGCGTCGCCGGCGACCTGATCGGCGTCCGACAGATCCAGCGGCGTCAGCCGGTGCGCACCCGTTTCGACGACGAACACCGTGCCGTCGGCCACGACGACGCCGGCCGGTTCGGCCAGCCCCGACGCGATCGTGGCGACCTCACCCGTCGCCGGGTCGTAGCGGCGGACCGCACCGTTGTAGGTGTCGGCGACGCCGACGGTGCCGTCCGGCAGCACGGCCACCCCTTGCGGGTGCTGCAGCAACGCGTGCGCGGCCTTGCCGTCACGGTGGCCGAAATGGAACAGGTCCGTGCCGACGGCGGTGTAAACCGCGTAGCCGTCGTGGCCGTCACGTTCGATCCACCGCAACGCCGACGTCTCGGCGTCGACGAACCACATCCGGTTGCGGCCGACGGCCAGTCCCGACGGCTGCGCGAGGAACGCCTCGTCGGCGCGGCCGTCGCGCAGTCCCTCGGTGGTCGTACCCGCCAGCCTGCGCACCGTGGCCTCCGCCGGATCGAACAGGCCGAGGGTGTGGTTGCCCGCCATCGCGACGACGACCGCGCCAGGGCCCCCGTCGGCCTCGTCCCACCAGCACACGTCCCACGGGCTGGTCAGGTCGACGTCGAGCGCCTTACCCGTGTCGTCGCCGTCGCGCCACTGCTCGCCGGTTCCCGCCACGGTCGTCACGGCGCCGTTCGACAGGTCGACACCCCGCAGCGTGTGGCCCGCCGTGTCGGCGACGACCAGGTGGTAGCCGACCCGCTGGGCGACCGCCTCCGGCAACAGCGTCAGGCCGGACGGCTCCGCCATCGACGCCACGTCGAACGCCCCGTCGCGGCCACCGCGCTCGCCACTGCCGAAGCGGCGGACGACCGTCTCGGCGTCCGAGGCGAACTCGGCGACGCCGTGCCCCGCGGTGTCGGCCACGAGCAGCCGCCCACCCGCCGTCGCCACGGCCTTCGCGGGGAAACGCAGTTCGGTGTCGGCCTTCTCGTCGGCCACGTACGGGCTGTCGCCGCGGCGCAGTGTGCCCTTCGCGTCGTGCTCCCCGGCCAGCTCGCCGACGACGCGGCGCAACGCCTCCCCGTGGCCCTCACCCGCCGCGACGTGCGCGATGTAGCCCTCGGGGTCGACGACCACGAGGGTCGGCCACGCCTTGATCGCGTACTGCCGCCACGTCGTCATGTCGGGGTCGTTCAGCACCGGGTGGTGCACGCCGTAGCGCTCGACGGCCGCCGCGATCGCCGCGCGCTCACCCTCGTGCGTGAACTTCGGCGAGTGCACCCCGATGGTCACGAGCACGTCGGCGAACTCCTCCTCGATGGGGCGGAGCTCGTCGATTACGTGTTGGCAGTTGATACACCCCGACGTCCAGAAGTCGAGCAGGACGATCTTGCCCCGCAGTCCTGCGAGGCGAAGCCGCTCGCCACCCGTGTTCAGCCAGTCGGTGCCGGCGAGCTCGGGCGCGCGGACGTGCTGCCGCGCGGTGCTGCTCGCGGGCACTGGGTCGGTGTCACTCACATTTCCAGTGAACGTCATCGAAGCGGAAAGGTGCGCCCCCGAGTGCGGCATTACACCCGCGAGAGCGATCACCCGCGAGTGGGGGAATGCGGAGGGTGTTTCCGCACGTCAGCTGTCACGGCCGCACTGCGCCGATCGGGCGCCGACCGAACGGCGGTGCGGGCCCGCCCACCGTCACCGGGTGCAGTCACGCACCCGATCGGTGACCGGGTGGACCGCACGAGGCCCGCTACAGGCACCTCCGGACACGAACGCAGGCCTGCCGACGGCGAACTCCGCGCTCGACGGCCGTCGGAGGCGCGTCCGGCCAGGCTCAGCCTGCCGTCACGGACTCCGCGCGCCGCTTCACGCCCGCGAGCGTCTTGTCGATGTTGCGCTTGTTGATCCCGGCACGGTCCATCGTGCCGAGCGCCACGCCGGTGACCACCCTGGCCCAGCCGGGACGCCGGTCCCACGTGCTCTCGACGACCCGGCAGCCGTCGCCGTCCGGTTCGAGGTCGTACTGCCACCGGGCCACCTTCAGCGGGCCGGCGCCGACGTCGAACGCGAACTTCTCACCCTCGGCGGCGTCGGTCACCGTCGCCGTCGTGCTCCACCTGCGGAAACCGTTCCGGTTGCGGCCGCGGAACCGGGCACCCGGCCTCGCCCCGGTCGCCCCGTCGAGCCAACGGAAACCCTCGTACTCACCCGCGAGCTCGGCCAGCACGCCGGGATCGCTGACCAGCGCATACACCTGTTCCGGCGAGGCGTCGATGTGGATCGAACCGGACGCGTCCGGTTCCTTCGCTGTCGACATGGCCGTTCCTCTCGTCTGACGACGTGCAGGGGAGTGTCTACCGGTCGCCCCGCTCCCGCCGCCATAGCGCACCCGTGCGACGCGGCTCATTTCCCGTTGTTGCGCCGGAGAGCCCGGCTCATACCGGCGGCGGCGGTGGTCGCGAGCACCCAGCCCATGGCCGTGAACCCGGTCGCGACCCACATGTCGGCCCCGCTCAGATGCCATCTGCCCTTGTTGCCGAAGTCGACGATCGGCACCAGCAGGTCGACCGTGAACAGCACCGGGTTCCAGTTCAGGCCCGTGTCGTCGGCGTTGACCGCACACCGTCGGTCGTCCACCGCCAGCAGGTCGCCGTCCCGGGTGCAGTCGTCGACACCCAGGCCGAACCACACGCTGCCCGCGACCAGGAGCAACAGCAGCAGCGCGATCGCGCGCACCGGGCGGTAGCCGTAGCCCACCGTCCACCGCTGCAGCAGGCTCCACAGCCGCACCCCGAGCCCGACGACCGGCTTGCCGTGCGCGAGCGACTCGTACCGGTACTGCTGCTTCTTCGCCAGTACCCAGTCCGCCTGCTCCTCGTTGCCGGACGAGCGGAGCGTCGCCGCGAACTGGTCGTACGGCCCCGGCCGGTATCCGCCGATCGCGTCGTGCAACAGCCGGAGCCTGCGCCGCACCTCCACGGCGTCGTCGATCCCGATCGGCGTGCCGAGGCTGTCGTAGCGGAAGTCTTCGAGCTCCAGCCCGCCGGTCGCCAGCCACAGGCTGCTCTCGGCACCGGTGGCGCCCGTATCGGTGGCCTCGGCGTCGTCGGTGAGCGTGCCGCAGTGGGCCCGCAGCAGCACGACCTTCCCGAGCGGCGGACTGCCCGGGGCGAGCACGAACTCGTCGGCGTGGGTGTCGCCCGCATCGAGCGCGACCGTGGCGGGGTCGTCGGTGCCGTCGACCGCACCGCACAGCTGGGCACCGGTGATGTCGAGCTGCCGCTGGATCTGCGCCCCGTCCATGGTCACGCCGCCACGAGCCGTGAACGGGCGCTTCTCCTCGGCCGTGAGCAGCACGCTGCGCGCCACCCGTACCGACCGCAGATCCACCGCCCAGTCGCAGCTGCCGTCGTCCTTGCGTTCCGGTTGGCCGACCTCGGTGCCCTGCAGATCGATGCTGCCGCCGACCGACATGCCCATCAGCCGCAACGTCCCCTCGGCATGACACCGCCGGACCTTGAGGTTGCCGGACACGGTGGTGCGGCGCAGCGACAGCACGTCCCTGCCGGGGTGGCTGAACGTGCCGTCGGTGAGGTGAACGTTGCCGCGGATCGTGACATCCGCGATCCGCACCTGGCCTTTCGCGCGAATCCCCTTGGTGTCGAGATCGCCGCTGAGCCGGCTGCCGTCGAGGTGTACCGCGCGATCCCGGAACGGCGGTTTGCGGCTGGGCAGCACGCGGATGTGGGATTCGGCCAACCGCAGCGAACCGCCGAGTCTCGCGTTGACCATGCGGAGCGTGCCGTCGACGTCCAACCCGTCCGAGAGCTCGACGTTGCCTTCGACGTGCAGCCGGTCGGCGATCAGCGCCGGATACGGATCGACGTACCAGTCGCCCGTCTTCCATGTGTCGACCCCGACCCCGCCCTGCTTGACCTTCAGCTCCGCGCCGCGGAAGTTGAGGTCACCCGAGACGCGCATGCTCGGCAGGTACAACAGCCCCCGGGTGCGGAAACGCTGCTCACCCTGGTCACCACCGGTCCGGTCGACCTCGCACAACAGGCTGCCGCCGACGACCGCGCCGTTGCCGTTCAGCGCGAACCCGTCGGGATTGCGCAACAGCGCCCCCGAGAAGTTGACGTTGCCGCCGGTGCGCAGGCCCGGGATACGCACCTCGCCCTCGGCGTCCAGCCGGTACGCGAGCAGCGCACCGGTGACCAGGAGCCGGTCCGCGTGCAATGCCTTGCCCTGCGGGTGGACGATCCGCGTCGCCGTGAGCACCGCCGAACCCTCGATGACGGCATCGGTCAGGTTGACGGCCGCATCGGGCATGCCGCGGTCGACGCCTCCGGCCCGGCGCATCGTCGTCTCGCCGTCGGTGCCGCCCGCCTCGGCCTCGATGTAGGACTTGATCAGCCGCAGGTCGTTGCCGGTGCGCAGGTTGCGGGCCAGCAACCCGGGCAGCCGGCAGCGCTGGAACACCAGGCCGAGGAGCTTGGCCTCGCGCACGTCGGGTGAGTGCTCGAACCGGCAACGTTCGAACCGGAACAGGTACCTCAGGTCGGCACCGCGCAGGTCGAGGCGCCCGGTGATGTACGCATTGTCGACCTGCACGATCGGCGCGTTGGTCGACTGTTTCCGCCAGCGCAACAGGCCGCTGAAACCGCTGTCGAGGACCTGGCGGACCAGCTCGGAGGCGTCGACGACGTGGGCCGGCTCGGAGTCGGGGTCGAACGGGTCGTAGCCGTCCCCGGGGGCAGCGGCCTCGTCCGGAGTGCCGGACCTGCCCGTGCCGGACCTGCCGGTTCCGCTCAGTTTGCCCGCGTTGGCGGTTCTGCCGGGTTTTCGGGCGCGGGGAACGGCGAACGCTGGCTTCGGCGGGATCGGAAAGCCCGATCCCGGCGTACCTGAACCCGGCGTACCTGGGACGGCTGCACCTGGGGCAGCCCTTCCTGGAGCGGGCGTGCCCGGTCCAGGGGCACCTGGGTCGGAGGCGTCCAAGCTGGAGACGTCTGAGGTGGAGGCGTCCGGGTCGGCAGTGCCTGGGTCGCCACTGCCCGGGTCGGAGGTATCCGAGTCCGGAGTGCCGGTCGGGGCGGCTGCGGCGGCGTGACGTGCGGTGGAGCTGGGGACTTCGCCGGGGGACGGGATGTCGCGCGGATCGATGTCCGGAGCGGGGATCCACTGCGTGGTGACGACGTCGGCGTGACCGTCGGCGTCCTGACCCGAGCGCTCGGGGTCGTCAGCGCGCTCGGGGTCGTCGGGGCGGTCGTCGCCACCACTTCGTCGGCGGATGCTCGGCATTGCGCAACGCCCCTCTCTGGTCACCTGCCGGCCGGAGCCGGCCCCGACCACGGTGTGGGTGGTCTGGGCGCGGAGGCAACACCAGGTACCGGCGCGACCGCGCAGAGCGACAACTTACCGCGCAACGACGCGAAACATCACCTGTTTCAGCGATCTCGGAACCTCGCCCTGTCACGAGCGAAATGCCCCCAAGGGCAACTTGGTCGCACTCAACGCAACCAAGGTGCCCTTGGGGGCATCAGACCTCACCCGGTCAGGTGTCAGTCGGTTTCGGAGGCGTGCACCGGGTTGAGGACGCGGCTGAGGAACGTCTTGGTGCGGTCCTCGGCCGGGTCGGCGATGACCTTTGCAGGCGGGCCGGACTCGACGATCACGCCGCCGTCCATGAACAGCACCTTGTCGGCGACCTCGCGCGCGAACTGCATCTCGTGCGTGACCACGAGCATCGTCATGCCCTCGTCGGCGAGCTGGCGCATCACCCCGAGCACGTCGCCGACCAGCTCGGGATCGAGCGCCGAGGTCGGTTCGTCGAACAGCATCACCGCCGGCTGCATCGACAGCGCCCGCGCGATCGCCACGCGCTGCTGCTGCCCGCCGGAGAGCTGCTCGGGCATCGCACCGGCCTTCTCGGCGAGGCCCACCTTCTGGAGGTTCTCGCGCGCGATCCGCTCGGCCTCGCCTGCATCACGTTTGAGCACCTTGCGCTGCGCGACCGTCAGGTTGTCCAGCACCGACAGGTGGCCGAACAGGTTGAACGCCTGGAAGACCATGCCGATGGAACGCCGAGCCCGGTCGATGTCGACGTCCGGGTCCGTCAGCTCGAAGCCGTTGACGACGACGCTGCCGGCGTTGGGCTCCTCCAGAACGTTCACGCAACGCAGCAGCGTCGACTTACCCGAACCCGAAGGACCGATGATGCAGACGACCTCGCCGCGCTCGACGCGCATGTCGATGCCTTTGAGCACCTCGAGCATGCCGAACGCCTTGTTCAGGCCGGTGATCTCGACGATCGGCCCGCCACTCGCGGCCTGCGCGTCACCCGTGTCGGCGCTCACGCCGTCACCTCCAGTCCTTCGTCGCGCTTACGGCCCGCGCGGCGTTCGAGGTACCGCGACAGGTAGCCGAGCGGCACCGTGATCAGCAGATAGCAGAGGCCGGCCAGCAGGATCGGCGACATCGAGTTGGTCGCGTTCATGCCCTCCCTGCCGAACTTCGCCAGTTCGTACTCCGTGCCGAGCAGGCCGAGCAGGTAGATCAGTGACGAGTCCTTCGTCAGCAGGATCAGCTCGTTGGTCAGCGGCGGCAGGATGATCCGGAACGCCTGCGGGATGACGACCGTGAACGTGGCGCGCGACTGCGACATGCCGAGCGAACGTGCCGCCTCGACCTGCCCCTTCGGCACGGCCTGGATGCCCGCGCGCAGCGTCTCGGCGATGTAGGCCGACCCGACGAGGCCGAGCGCGATCGCGGCCGTCGAGTAGGTGTCGAACTGGATCTGGAACGCCAGCGGCACACCGAACCCGAGCGCGATGAACACCAGCAACGCCGGTACGCCGCGGAAGAACTCGATGTACACGGTGGCGATCCACCGGTAGGGCGCGACCGACGACAGCTTCATCAGCGCCAGCACGAGCCCCACGGCCAGCCCGAGCGCGAAGCCGAGGCCGGTGTAGATGATCGTGTTGACCAGCGCCGTGGTGATGACACCCGGGAATTGGGTGCTCATCGCCTCCAGATTGAAGAACGCGTTGCCGAGCTGTTCCCAGTTGGCGAAGAACGCCACGGCCGCGACGGCCAGTACGAGAATCGCGTACTGCACGCCACGGAAAGCCTGCGCCCGCTTGCGCGGCGACATCGGCATGGACCGACTCCTCACACGTTGCCCATCGCAAGGAGCCGACCCCACGACGGAGGCCGGCTCCCCGGGGAACGATAGTTGTGCCTACTTGCCGCTCTCGTCCGAGCCCTCGCCGCCGTCTTCCTTGGGCGGGGCCTCGCCGAACCACTTCTCGTAGATCTTGTCGTAGCGGCCGTCCTGCTTGGCGGCGTCGAGCACCTCGTCGATCTTCGCCTTGAGCGCGCCGTTGCCGTCGGCGACGGCGATGCCGTACTGCTCGCCGGTGTCGAACTCGGTGCTGACCTCGAGGGCGTCCTTCGTCTTCGTGGCGTACAGCAGCACGGAGTTGTCGTTGATGCCCGCCGCGACGGCGCCGTTCTGCACGCCCTGCTGCAGCAGTTCGAGGTCCTCGTACTGCCGGGTCTGGTAGCCGTGCTTGTCCTTGTTCTCGTTGCCGTACTCCTCGCCGGTGGTGCCCTGCTGCACGCCGAGCACCTTGCCGTCGAGGTCGTCGAGCCCGTCGACCTTCGAACCGGACTTGACGAGCAGCGCCTGGTCGGCGTCGAAGTAGCCCTTCGAGAAGTCCATGACGCGGTCGCGATCCTCCGTGATCGTGATCGCGGCGGCGGCGAGGTCGCAGTCGCCCGCCTCGAACACCTGACCCGTCTCGATACCTTCGAAGCTCGTGTCCACGAGTTTCTGCTTCACGCCGAGGTCCTCGGCGACCAGGTCGACGAGGTCGACGTCGAAGCCGACGGTCTCGCCGCCGTCGCGGAACTGGAACGGCTCGTAGGGCAGGTGGGTGCAGACGGTCAACTGACCGTCGTTGATCAACTCCACCTTGTCGCCTGCCTGGGTATCACCGGCGGTGTTGACCTCCTCGGCGCAGCCGGCCGCGGTAGCGGCCAGAGCCAGCACGGGAAGCACAGCGAGCGAACGGAGTTTACGCTGCGTGGGTTTACGCCAGGGGTTACGCACCACGGTCTTCACTCCTAGTAATGAGCACTGGTCGGTTAGGGAATAGTGCCACTCCATGTGGGTATTTGGCACTAGCAGGGTCGTTACATAGCGGTTTCGATACCGGTCACGTCGTCGTTGCGGGCTCGACACCGCCACCGACTACCCCGCGTGTCCTGCACTCAGTACCCCGTGTCCTGCGCCCGCCCCGTACCGGTGCTCTGTGTCCGACCGGCGTCCGGTGTCCGCGAGTGACCTACGTCTACCGCCACGCGGCCCGCGGCGGCGTTACCTTGCCACCATGCCCGCACCACGCGTTTCGCTGCCCGCCGCCGACCTGGCACGCATCGTCGTCTTCGCCGCGTTCATCGCCGTGCTCGGAATCTTCCCCGGCATCTACTTCGGCGCCTCCGGCGTGCCCGTGGTGATCCAGAACGCCGGTCCACTGCTCGCGGGCGTACTGCTCGGCGCGCGCCGGGGCACCGCGGCCGTCGTCCTGTTCCTCGCGCTCACCGCCATCGGCCTGCCGTTGCTGTCCGGCGGGCGCGGCGGATTGGCGCCGTTCGTGGGCCCCAGCGGCGGGTTCCTGTTCGGCTGGATCCTCTCCGCGCTCGTCGCGGGGCTCATCGTCAGCCGCGCGGCCAAGCCCAACCTGCCCGTCATCGGACTCGCCACGCTCGCGGGCCTGCTCGCCGACTACCTGATCGGCATCCCGTTCCTCGGCGCCTACATCGGCGACCTCGGCGCGGCCGCGGTCCAGTCGCTCGTGTTCGTGCCCGGTGACCTCGGCAAGGTGGCGGCGACGGCGCTGATCGCGGCCGTCGTCCACCGCGCTCTGCCGGGCACGCTGCCCCGGACGGCCAGCTCCCGGTGAGGCTCACGGCCCACGTTCCCGCCACGGCTCACGTCGCCGCGCGCATCCTCGCGGAACGCGGCGTGGGGTTCGGCACCCGCGTCGCCGTGGAGGGTACCGGCGACGTGCTGTCGTGGCTGCTCGGGGCCGACCTGCTCGGCGCCGCGACGCTCGTGCTCGAACCGACGTGGCCTGCCGCCGACCGCGCGGCCGTCCTCGCCGACGCCGCCCCGGCACTGATCGTCGACGGCAGTCCCGAACCCGGCGATCACCTTGATCCCGTTGCTCCCGACGACCGCGACGACAGTGACAGCGACGGGGACGGCGACCCGTACTTCTACCTGCCGACCACCTCCGGCAGCACGGGAACGCCCAAGGTCGGCCTGCGCACGCGTTCCTCCTGGATCCGCAGCTTCGAGGCGCTCGGTCCCGTCGAAGGGCCCGTGCTCGTGGCTGGTCCGCTCAGCGCGTCGCTGTTCCTGTTCGGCGCGTTGCACGCCGTGTGGTGCGGCGCCGAGCTGCGCCGCCGCGACCACTGGCGCCCCGCCGACGCGCGCGAGGCCGCCACCGTGCACCTCGTGCCCGCGATGCTCGCCGAGCTCGTCGCGGACGCCGAGCGCAGGCCTGGACCGTCGGCGCTGCGCACCGTCGTGTGCGGCGGCGCCCACCTCGGCGACGCGCTGCGCGAACGGTTCGCCCGCGCGCTGCCCGAGGCCCGCCTCGTCGAGTACTACGGCTCGGCGGAACTGTCCCTGATCGCGATCCGCCGCGACGGCGAACTCCGCCCCGTCGACGGCGTCGAGCTCGACGTGTCCGGCGACGTGCTGTGGGTGCGGTCGCCACTGGCCTTCAGCGGCTATCTGCGCAGCGGCGCCCTGGAACCCGCGGCCGAGTGGCTCAGCAACGGCGACCACGTGCGGCTCACCGAGACCGGCGGGCTGGTCGTCCACGGACGCGGATCGGCCGTCGTCGCCAGCGGCGGCACACAGGTGCCCGCCGAACCCGTCGAGGAGGTGCTGCGTACCGTCGCGGGTGTGGACGACGCGCTGGTCACGGGCACCCCGCACCCGCGGCTCGGCCTGCTCGTCACCGCGATCGTGCAGGCCCCGCAGCCACCGGCTCCGGCCGCGCTACGCGCCGCCGTGCGCAACGCCCTCCGCCCCGAGCTGCGGCCGCGGCGGTGGCTGTGGACCACGTCGCTGCCGCGTACGGCCTCCGGCAAGCCGGCCCGGAGCGTCGCGGAACAGCAACTGCGGGACGGCACCTGCGACGCCGTCCCACTGACGGCCCAGGACGCCGCTCCTGATGCAGCACCGGCAGGCACGGCGCCAACGGACCCAGGCGTACCGGGCACGACCACGGGGACCGAACCGTGACCGAGCCGGTCGTGATCGCCGCGCGGCGCACGCCCATCGGCCGCGACGGCGGCGGTCTCCGCGACTACACCGTCGACGAGCTCGCCGCGCCAGTGCTGCGGTCGGTGATCGACGATGCGAGCCTCGACCGGGCCGGCAGCGGGGTCGACGGAGTCGACGACGTCGTGCTCGGCAACGTGTTCGGCCCCGGCGGCAACCCGGCGCGGGTGGCTGCGCTACGGGCGGGGCTGGGCATCGGCGTTCCCGGGGTGACGGTCGATCGGCAGTGCGCCAGCGGACTCGCCGCCATCACGCAGGCGGCCGCGGCCGTGCGCGCGGGCGAGGGCGAGGCCTACCTGGCCGGTGGTGTCGAAAGCGCGTCGACCGCACCGCAGCGCGCGTGGCCCACCGACCCGCCGACGCCGTACTCGCGCGCACCGTTCGCACCGGCCGAGCTCGGCGACCCCGACATGGGGCCCGCCGCCGACCTCGTCGCGGCCGAGGCAGGGATCTCCCGCCGGCGGCAGGACGCTTTCGCCGCGCGCAGCCACGCCCGCGCGGTCGCCGCACGCGGCGAAGGCCGGTTGGACCGGGAACTCGTACCCGTCGGCGGTCTCACTGCCGACGAACGTCCCCGCTCCGGATTCACGGTCGAACGCCTCGCGCGATTCCGACCCGCTTTCACCGATGCCGGCACGGCGACGGCGGCCAACTCGTGCGGGGTCAACGACGGTGCCGCTGCGGTACTCGTGGTGAGTGAGCGCGTGCGTGCGCGACTCGGCGTTCCGGGGCTGCGGCTCGTGGCGTCGGCGACCAGAGCCGGCGACCCCGCTCGCCTCGGTCTGGGTGCGGTGCCTGCGATGCGGGAGGTCCTGCGCCGCGGGGTGCCGGACGTCGTCGAATTCAACGAGGCGTTCGCCGGGCAGGCGCTGGCCTGTCTCGACGCGGCAGGCATCGACGAGGAGACGGCGAGCCCGGACGGCGGCGCCATCGCACTGGGACACCCGTGGGGAGCGTCGGGCGCGGTGCTCGTGGTGCGATTGTTCTCGCGGCTCGTGTGCCAGGGGCTGGGCTCGACGGGACTGGCGGCGTTGTCCGCGGGAGGCGGAATCGGAGTGGCGACGATGTGGACGGTCGTACGGTGATGTGGACGAATGGCGCGGTGATGTGGACGGGTGCGCCGTGATGTGGACGGGTGCGCGGTGATCGAGTTCGAGGGCGTCGGCCACACCTACGACACGAATCCCGTAGTGTCCGATGTGGACATGAAACTCGACGAGCGACGGGTCGCGTTCGTGGGCGCCAACGGGTCCGGCAAGTCGACGGTCGCGCGGATGATCAACGGCCTCGTCGTGCCGACCCGCGGCCGGGTGCGCGTCGACGGCCTCGACACCGCGACGGAGGGGCGCAAGGTACGCAAACACGTCGGGTTCGTGTTCACCAACCCGGATTCGCAGATCGTCATGCCCACCGCGGGCGAGGACGTCGCGTTCTCGTTGCGCGGCAGCGGGTTGTCCAAAAAGGATCGTGCTGCCAGGGCGGCCGAGGTACTCGCCGAGTACGACCTCGACCCGGAACACCCCGCGCACCAGCTCTCCGGCGGACAGAAACAGCTCCTCGCGCTGTGCTCCATGCTCGTGCTCGACCCCGACGTGCTGGTCTGCGACGAGCCGACGACACTGCTCGACCTGCGCAACAAGCGCCGGTTCATCGACCTCCTGGCGCAGCTGCGGCAACAGGTCGTGCTCGTGACCCACGACCTCGACCTGCTCGACGGTTTCGAGCGCGTCCTCGTGTTCGACGAAGGCCGCGTGGTCGCCGACGACGAACCGGCCACAGCGGTCCGCTACTACCGGGGCCTGGTGTCATGACGAGGTCGGCACAGTCCATGATCAAGGGAACATTCCGGGCCCCCGCCCGCCGGCCCGACCACCACCCCTCGTCGGCACGCTGGCGCGTGGCGGTGTTTTCGGCCCCGAAGGTGCCCTTCGGGGCACTCACGAGGTGGTCGGCGTGACACCGCTGGGGCTGTACGAACCGGGCGGGAGCGTCCTGCACCGTGCGCCGGCCGGACCGAAACTGCTCGCCGTGGTCGCACTGGCCGCGGCGGTGGTCGTACTCGACTCGCCGTGGTGGCTGGGCGGACTGCTGACGGCGGTACTGGCCGGCTACGTCGTGGCGCGGGTGCCGCGGCGACGGTGGTGGCCGCTGGTGCGGACGCTGGTGATCGTGTCGATCGTGGTGTTCGCGGTGCAGTGGTGGCTGCTCGGCGCGATGACCGCGGCGACCGTCTGCCTGCGGCTCGTCACGGCGTTGGCGGCGGCGAGCCTGTTCACCCTGACGACCCGTGTCGACGACGTGGTGTCCACTGTGGAACGCGCCGTGGGGCCGCTGCAACGATTCGGGGTGCGGCCGGAGATGGTGGGGCTGCTCGTGGGGCTGACGGTGCAGGCGATCGCCACCCTGTCCGGCATCGCGGGGGAGGTACGCGCCGCGGCGAAGGCACGCGGTGCCGACCGCAGCCCGACGGCGTTCGTCGTGCCGTTCCTCGTCCGCACCCTGCGGCACGCCGACCAGCTCGGCGAAGCCCTCGCCGCTCGCGGCACCGGCGACCGCTGAGTCGTGGATTCAGGCGTTTCCCGATCCGAACCGTTCTGACTGCAGAACACGCGCGAGGACGCTGCCGCGCGTCAGCGCGTCGCTGTGGGGTGGTGGCCGGGCGACGGGCGGGAGCAGGACACGCGCAGGGAAACCGCCGCGGGTCGGGCGACACTCAGCCAGCGACCTCGGAAGCGGGTCGATCCGCGGACGGGTTCAGATCCAGGCTCAACCGGGCACCCGCTCGATAAGCTCGGACCACAGCCGAGCCGAGAGTTGCACCGCCTCCTGGATAGGCGTCCTTGAACAGCGTGGCCGCACAGTTGCCCGCCGCGAACAGCCCGTCCATGATCACGCCGTCGTGGTCGAGCACCCGCCCGTCGCGGTCCGTGGCCAGGCCACCCGCCGTTCCGAGAACGCCGGCGTGCACCGGAACCGCGTAGAACGGTGGAACCTCCAGCGGCGCCAGACACGGATTCGGTGTCACCGCCGGATCTCCGAGGTGTCGGTCCTGCTGGCTCGCGCCCCGGCCGAACTGCGGATCCTCACCGTCGCGCGCGTGCTCGTTGAACGAAGCGACCGTGTCCAGCAGGCCGTCGGGGTCGACGCCGATCGTCCTGGCCAGCGACGCGAGGTCGGCGGACCGGCTGATCCACGGCTCCGAGTCCGGCGGCGAACCGGCGACCGGATAACGCTCGGCGTAGGTGCGGTCGAAGACCAGGAACGCCGGGGCGTTGGCGTGCCGTCCGGTGGCGGGGTCGACGGTTCCGAACGCGCGGTTCAGGTCGTGATAGTTCGTCGCCTCGTTGACGAACCGGCGGCCCGCGGCGTTCACGGTGATCGAACCGGGCATCGTCATCTCGACGTTGCCCATCCGGCCCGAGGGCATGCCGTCGTAGACGGCCGAGGGCGGTGCGATCACCGGGACGCCCCACACGCTGGTCATCTCGGCGACCGCCGCGCCAGCGGCCAGCCCGAGGTGCAGTCCGTCGCCGGTGTTCGACGGGGCGCTGATCGGGGTCACCGGGAACGGCAGGTACGCCTGCCGCAGAGCCGGGGACCACTCGAAACCGCCGGATGCCAGCGTTACCGCCCCGGCGGTAACGCGCGTCGAGCCGACCGTGAGCGCCCAGCCGTCGCCGGTCCGCTCAAGCTCGCTGACCGGGCTGCCCGCGACCAGGTCGACGCCGCGCTCGATCGCCGCGACGACGAGTCGTCCGACGAGCGCGCCGCCCATGGTCCGCACCCTCTCGGCGCGGCGCCGTTCGAGCAACCCGGGATCCGGTGCGCGCCCGGCGAGCCCGTCCCGCTCGGACATGCTGATGAGCGGGAGGTAGGTCGGCGGCCGCAACAGATCGGAAAGCCCGGACCACGGCCGCGGATCGAACGGATCCTGGTCGAGACCGCGACCGCGGGCCGCTCCCGCCCACTCCGGGTGGTAGTCCGGCCGGGCGAGCGGCCGCATCCGCACCCCGTAGCCGCACAGGGCGCGGACCGCCTCGGGAGCAGTGCGGACGTAGCTGTCGATCTCGTCGTCGCTCATCCGGCCGTCGCTGCCCGCGGCCAGGTAGGCCCGTGCGTCGGCGGGCGAATCGGTGAACCCGGCATCGGCCATGAGGTGGTTCCCCGGAGCCCAGATCACCCCGCCGCCGACCGCCGACGTGCCACCGAGCCGCTCGTCCTTCTCGGCGACCAGCACCGACAGACCCGCGGTGGCTGCGCCGAGCGCCGCTGTCAGGCCTGCCGCCCCGCTCCCGGCGACGACGACGTCATAGTGGCTCCGCGGCTGTTCCACGAGCACGCTCATACCGTCACCTCCGCATGCCGGGTCGCCCCGACTGCCGACTCCGCAGTGGCACCGACGAGGTCGATCGCGACCTTGCCGACCAAGCCGTCGGCGTCGCGCAGCAGCGTGAACGCCTCGTCGATCCGGTCCAACGGGATCCGGTGGGTGACGAGCGCGATCGTCGCGGCCGGATGGGCGGCGAGCAGGTCCAGGGCGTCGCCCATTCGGCGTTGGCTGTTGCGGCTGCCGAGCAGGTCGACGTCCTTCACCGGGAGGGTGCGCATCGACAGTGTCACCGGCTGATCGGAGATGCCGACCAGCACCACGCGACCTGCGGTGGCCACCGCGTCGAGCGCGGTGCCGAAGGCTGCGGGGGAACCGCTGGCCTCGATCACCAGGGTCGGTTCGGAGCCGAGCGGCTCGCCGGCCGTCGCGGTGTGCCCGGCGCCGAACCGGCGTGCGAACTCGGCGCGGTCGGGGTCGACGTCGAGACACGTCACGTCGACGCCCAACGACGACAGGTGCAACGTCGTGAGCAGCCCGATCGGGCCGCAGCCCAGCACCAGCGCCCGCTCGCCGGCCTCGGGGCGCCCGCGCAGGACCGCCTGCATGGCGATGCTGGCCGGTTCGGCGAGCGCGGCGAGCCCCGTCGGCAGCGCGTCGGGAATCCGGTGCAGGTCGGTGGCAGGCACCGCGATCAGGTCGGCGAGTCCGCCGTCCTCGTAGCAGCCGAGGCAGGACGACGACCGGCATGCGTTGATCCGCCCGATGCGACAGGCGTGGCAGTCGCCGCACCAGCGCATCGGCGACACCACCACCCGGTCACCCACGGCAACCCCGGATGCGGGCGGTGCCGACTCGACGACGCCCGCGATCTCGTGGCCCTGCACGATCGGCAGTTCGGTGGCGTAGTCGTCCTCCCAGATGTGCAGGTCGGTCCCGCACAGCGTGACCGTGTGGACCCGTACCAGCGCCTCGCCCGGTCCCGGAACCGGCGGCGGGACGTCGTCGAGGACCACGTGTTCACGCCGCAGCGTGCGTGCGATCCTCATGCCAGGCCTCCGAAGAAGATCGACCACTCGCGAATCGTGCGGTCACCGATCAGGCCCTCGACGCGGAACGGGTCGGCGTCGAGCACTCCGGCGATCTCCTCGGGGGACCCGCCCTCGAGGACGAGCAGCGCACCAGCGCCGCCGTCGATCGGCCCGGACACCCGCAGCCTGCCACTCTCGTACAGCCCGGCGAGGAAATCCTTGTGCGCGGGCCGGTGGGTGTCGCGTTCGGTGTCCGAGTCCTGCGCGTAGGTGTAGGTCACGGCATAGGTCGCCATGTCTCGTCCCCTGTCCTCGTCGATGAACCCGCCGTAGCGGGCCGGGTCGCGACGTCGCCACCCGAAACCAGGCTGGGGTGCGAACGCTAAGCGTGTCCAATACATGGTTCGGCAGAGATTAAGTGCAGAATTGGCACTATCGCGGACCCGGGAGCACCGACCCGGCCACGTCGAGCAGCGCCCGCACCGCCGCCGTCGTCCGGTCCGGGTCCCACACCAACGCGCTGTGCAGCTCCGGAGCCGGATCCTCCAGCGGCATCCAGATAGCGTCGGCAGGCATGATCGGCCGCACACAGGTCGGGGCGAGCGAGACCCCGAGGCCGGCCGCGACCAGCGACAGCACGACGTAGGGATCCTTGACCTCCTGCGCGACCCTGGGCCGGAACCCCGCCGCGTGGCACGCGGTGAGGATCACCGAGCGCAGCGCCGACTGGCCGGGCATCAGCACCCAGTCCTCGTCGGCGAGGTCACTCATCCGAACGCGTTCCTGCCCGGCGAGCCGGTGATCGGTTGGCAGCGCAGCACCGAGCTCCTCGACAGTGATCACCCTCGCCGGCAGCTCACCGGGAGCGGGCAGGCCGACAAAAGCGACGTCGAGCGAGCCCTGCTCGATCAGGTCGACGGCATCCTCGGTGGTCACCCGGTCGACGAGCTGCAGCGCCACGTGCGGGTGCCTCGTGCGGAGCGCGCGCGTCAGCGGCGGCAGCGTCAGGTGGTTCAGCGCCCCGGAGAAGCCGAGCCGGACCCGACCGTAAACCTCGTCGGTGCCGGCACTGGTCGCGCGCATCGCCAGGTCGACCTCGCCGAGGATCCGGCGGGCGTGGGGAAGGAACGCGTGCCCGGCCGAGGTGAGGGTGACCGCCCGCGTGGTCCGTTCGAACAGCGGCGTGCCGACGTCCTTCTCCAGCTTCTTGATCGTCTGGCTGAGCGGCGACTGCGCCAGGTGCAGTCGCTGGGCGGCCCGCCCGAAGTGGAGCTCCTCAGCCACGGCCAGAAAAGCCTCGATCCACCTGATCTCCACGCGTCCACTCCGTCCCGTCGCGGCGCGTGCCTTCGCGGCACGTTCCCTCAGTAACTCGCCCGGCCGCCGCTCGCATCGAAGACGGCCCCGGTCGAGAACCCGACACGGTCCGAACACAGCCAGGCGACCAGCTCGGCGATCTCTTCCGACCGCCCCATCCTGCCCATCGGAGTCAGGTCCCGGGAACGGGCAAGCACCGCCGGATCGGTCCGGGCGTTCATCGGAGTGGCGACGGCGGCCGGCGCGACGGCGTTGACCAGAACACCGGTGGTGGCGAGCTCCTTACCCAACGACTTGGTCAGTCCGATCACCGCGGCCTTGGACGACGAATAGGCGCTCTGGCCGGGATTGCCCTCCTTGGCCGCGATGCTGGCCATGGTCACGATCCGGCCCCACCCGGCGGCCACCATCCCCGGCACGACCGCGCGGCACAGCAGGAAGGTGCCGTCCACATTGATCCGGTACACCTCGCGCCACTCGTCGAGGTCCAGTTCGGACAGTGGCTCGGCGGGGCCGACGATCCCGGCCGAGTGCACCAGGATTCCGAACGGACCTCGCGCGGCGACGAGTGCGGCGACCGCGTCCGGGTCGGTCACGTCGAGCTTCTCGTCGGCGCCGGCCGCGAGGTCCGCGGTGACGACGTCGACCCCGTCGGCGCGCAGGCGGGCGGCAGCGGCGGCACCGATCCCGCTCGCACCGCCGGTGACCAGCGCGGTCGGCGGCGTCGGCAGAGTCCGCCGCGTCGGTGCAGTCGACTGGGTCATCGGGCACCGCCCGAGAGTCCGGGCCGGGCGGGCGAGTTCATTCCGCCACCGCCGCGGGGATGCCGGCCAGATCGCGGGCGGCGATCCACCCGAACGTCATGGCGGGGCCGAGGTTGATCCCGCCTGCCGGGTAGTGCCCGCCCATCACGCTCGCCTGGTCACAACCGGCCGCGTACAGCCCGGGCACCGGCTCACCCTCGGCATCGAGGACGCGCGAACGTGCATCGGTGCCGAGCCCGGCGAACGTGCCGAAGCTGCCGGGAACGACCCGCACCGCGTAGAAGGGGCCCTGCTCCAGCGGCGCCAGCGACGGGTTCGGACTGCCACCCGCGGGGTCTCCGCCGGAGCGGTTGAACGGGGTGGAGCCGCGGCCGAACGCAGGGTCCTCACCCCGGCGGGCCGCCTCGTTGAAGGCGGTCACGGTGGACTCGAGACCGGCAGGGTCGATACCGCAGGCGCGTGCCAGCTCGGCGAGCGTTCGCCCCCGCTTCAGGTAGCCGCTGCGCAGATAGGGCCACAGCGGCACCGGCCGCGGTTTCGCCATGCCGAGCGGATACCTGCGGACGAACCGGGTGTCGGCGATCTGCCAGGCCTCGGCCTGCTCACCGGCCGGGGTCGCGGCGATCATGGCGGAGACGTAGTCGTGGTAGCCGTTCGCCTCGTTGACGAAGCGCTTCCCGCTGCGCAGCACGCCGATGCTACCGGGCTTCGCCCGGTCCATGATGTGCGGGAAGACGCCGGTCCGGCCATTGCGGTACGGCACCAGCGAGACCGGGCACCAGGCCGCGGGGGAGGCCAGGTCGGTGCGCAGCCGCCCGCCCACGGACTCGCCGAGGCTGATCCCGGCGCCGTCGGCGGTCGACGGGGCCAGGGTGTGGTGCTCGGCACCGGTCGGGAAGTGCGCCCCGCGCCGGGCCCGGTCGTGCGGGAATCCGCCCGCGGCCAGAACGACGCCGCGGGACGCGGTGACCCGGCCGTACCGCGTCTCGACCCCGATGACCCGGTCGCCGTCGCGCAGCAGGCCGGTGACCGGAGTACCGGTCCCGATCGTGACGCCGAGATCGAGTGCCGAGCGCAGCAGCCGCCCGACCAGTGCGGTGCCGTTGACCAGCTGCTGGCCGCGCCGGTGCAGGGCCAGGTCGGCGATGTGCCGGGCGACCCGTCGTGTGGCATGCGCCAGGCCGCGGACGTCGCCGCGGGAGGCGCCGAGGAATCCGGCCAGGTCGGGACCGGCCATGATCCCCATCCCGAGGAACGAGGTCTCGTAGAGCTGACGGCGCAGCAGCGCGGCCACGTCGGGTCCGAGTCGGCGCAGGTCGGCGGGGTCCGGGCCGACCGACCGGTGCCCGGTCCCTGCGCCGGGCAGGTCGCCGTAGATGTCGCAGATCCGGGCGCCGGGGGTGAAGGTCAGCGCGGTGTTCTCGTGGAAGAACCGCACCATCCGAGGCGCTGCGTCGAGGAATGCGTCGGCCCGACCCGCGTCGAGGTCGTCGCCGAGCGCGGCGGCCAGGTAGTCGCGGAACGCGGCGGGGTCCTCGTCGACGCCGTCGGCCCGGGCCAGCGGGTTTCCCGGCGTCCACATCCAGCCACCGGACCAGGCGGTCGCGCCGCCGCAGACCTCGTCGCGTTCCAGCACCGTCACCCGCAGACCGCGGTGGGCGGCGGTGACGGCGGCCGACAGGCCGCCTGCGCCCGCGCCGACCACGACGACGTCGGCGGCCGGTGAGCCGGGTTCGGTTCTCGGAACGGTCACGGCGCTGGTCCTCCCTCGGACGGGTCGTCGCGCGGCCACTCTGCGCCGGACGCGCTCAGACTATGTAAGAATTGATTTGTAATGTGCCAATTAATAAGTCTATTTCATGACTATATTACGAAGCGGGGACACGCAAGCCCCGCCGATCGGCAGGAGGTGCCGTGGAGATCCGCTGGCTGGAGGCATTCGTCGCGGTCGCCGAGGAACTGCACTTCGGACGCGCCGCCGAACGTCTCGGCATGGCCCAATCCCCGCTGAGCCAGACGGTGCGCCGACTGGAGCGCGAGCTCGACACCACGCTGTTCGATCGCAGCACCCGCAGCGTGGCACTGACGCCTGCCGGACTGGCACTACTGCCACACGTCCGCCGGGCATTCGGAGAGCTGGAGCTGGGCACGGAGGCGACTCGGGCCACCGACGGCCTGGTGCACGGCACCGTCGCGATCGGGTTCTCCGGCGCACTGAACCACCACACGCTCTCGCCGCTCACCCGCGCCGTGCGGCACCGCTACCCCAACGTGACGATGGTGCTGACGGGACGGGTGATGACCGGCGACGGCGTCGTGCAGGTCGAGCGGGGCGACCTGGACATCGCCTTCGTCGGGCTGCCGATCGACCCGTCACCGCTGTCGACCCGACTGGTCGCGCGTGAGCCACTGGGGGCGGTACTGCCGGTAGACCACCGGCTGGCCGAGGAGAAGGAGATCGACCTCGCGGAACTGGCCGCCGAGCCGTTCGTCGCTACGCCGGTCTCGGCCGGGTCGGCGTTGCAGCGGCTCACGGTCGAAGCCTGTTCGCGGGCCGATTTCCGGCCGGAGGTCGTGCAGGAGAGCACCGACCCGTTCCTGATCCTCACCCTGGTGTCGGCAGGGGTGGGCGTGGCGCTGATGGCGTCGAGCATCGCTGCGATCGTGCCGCCCGGTGCCGTGTACGTGCCGCTGCGTGACGAGCCGACCTACATGGAGCACGCCATCGCGTGGCGAGCCGACAACCCGTCGCTCGTGCTGAGCACGGTGTTGGAGGTCGCCGAGGAGGTTCTGCCCTCACCCGAATGACGTGGTCGGCATTATGTGGTGTGATTACATGGTTTCAGTAGAACCAAGTATTGGACGGTGCAGAGTCGCACTGTCAAGCTCCTGTGCACCGGCTCCGCGCCGACCGTCCGGCCACCGCGGAGCACCGTCGACGACGCCGGTTCGAAAGGAGCGCCATGTCCGCCACGGCATCGGCCCCGCAGCTCGGGAACACCGAAGGGGTGTCCCCGAGCGCCGCAGAGGGTTCCCGGAACGCACCACGGAAGGCGGCGTTGTCCGGCTTCCTCGGCAGCGCACTCGAGTACTACGACTTCTTCATCTACGGCGCCGCCGCGGCGCTCGTGTTCGGCACCGTCTTCTTCCCCGATGCCGGCGCGACCGGAGTATTGCTGTCCATCGGAACCCTCGGTGTCGCCTACGTCGCCCGGCCCCTCGGCGCGATCCTGTTCGGACACCTCGGTGACAGGTTCGGTCGGCGCAACTCGCTGATGGCGACGCTGCTGCTGATGGGTGTCTCGACCTTCCTCATCGGATGCCTGCCCAGCTACGACAGCATTGGCATCGGCGCACCGATCCTGCTCGTCGCCCTCCGGCTGTTCCAAGGCCTCTCGGCCGGTGGCGAGTCGCCAGGGGCCAGCTCGCTCACGATGGAACACGCGCCGGAGCACCGGCGCTCGTTCTACTCCAGCTTCGTCATGAGCGGAATCATGTTCGGGATCGTGCTCTCCAGCCTGGTCTTCATCCCGATCGCGTCGCTGCCCGAGGAGGAACTGCTGGCGTGGGGTTGGCGGGTCCCGTTCTGGCTCAGCATCGTGGTCACCGCGATTGCGTACCTGCTGCGCCGCTCGCTGCAGGAACCCGAAGTGTTCGCCGACGTCAAGGAGTCCGACGACACTGCGAAGGCCCCGATCGTCGAGTTGTTCCGCAGCCACCCGCTCGCCGTACTGCGGATCGCGGTCTGCGCCTTGTTCACCATGGTCAACACCATCGTCAACGTGTTCGCACTGGCCTTCGCCACCAACGTCGCCGGGGTCGCCCGGCCCACCATGCTGGCGGTGATCACGGTCGCCAACGCCGTCGCCGTCTGCAGCCAACCGCTCTACGGCCTGCTCGCCGACCGGGTTGGACGTAAGCCGGTGTTCGTCGTCGGCCTCGCCGGGGTCGCAGTCATGGTGCCCGTGTTCTTCCACGCCATCGGAACCGGCGACGTGGCCTGGATCTACATCTCCGCCGTGATCCTCATCGGCGGCTGCTACGCGGCGCCGAACGGTGTCTACCCGGCCTACTTCCCCGAGCAGTTCTCGGCGAAGGTGCGCTACAGCGGCGTGGCGATCGGCCTGATGGTGGGCCTGCTCGCGGCGGGCTTCACTCCGACCCTCGCCTCGCTGATCACCCAGGCCGACCCGTCGAACTGGGTGCCGGTCGCCTGGCTCTGCGGCGGATTCGTCGTCGCTGCGGCCCTCGCGGCGCTGACCGGTCCGGAGACCCACCGGACGCCCACCGCCGAGCTCGGCGCGCCGCGTACCACCGGGTCCGGCCGGTGACCCCGCCACTGCGGGCGGCGGTGATCGGCTGCGGGAACGTCGCAGCCAACCACGCCGCCGCCTACGCCGAGCTTCCCGATGTCGAACTGGTCGGCTGCGCCGACGTCGACCCCGAGCGGGCCGCCGCCTTCGCCGGCCGGTACGGCGCGGCCCCTGCGAGGCCCGACGAGATCCTGGACAGCGAGCTCGACCTGGTCAGCGTCTGCACCCCACACCCCACCCACGAGGCCGTCGTCACCGCGGCCGCCTCCCGCGGGCTGCACATACTGTGCGAGAAGCCGATCGCGACCGATCTCGCCGCTGCCGGCCGGATGGTCCGGGCCTGCGACGACGCGGGCGTCACACTCGGCGTGCTGTTCCAGCGCCGGTTCTGGCCTGCCGCACAACGGATCCGCCGGGCGGTCGACGACGGCACCCTGGGCCGGCCCGTCCTCGGCGACGTCGCCGTGCTGCTGCACCGCGACAGCACGTACTACAACGCCGACCCGTGGCGCGGCACCTGGGCGACCGACGGCGGCGGGGTGCTCATGACCCAGGCCGTGCACCAGCTCGACCTGCTGCAGTGGTACATGGGCGACCCGGTCGAGGTCTCCGCCGCACACGCCACGTTCGCGCACGGCGACGCGATCGAGGTCGAGGACACCGCGGTCGCGACCGTCCGATTCGCAGGCGGCGGCCTCGCGACCGTCTCGGCCTCGACCGCACTGACCCCGGGGCTCGGCTGCCGGGTTCGCGTGACCGGTGCGACGGGCGCCACCGCCGGCCTGTCCGAATACCCCGAGGGCACCGAGGCCCGCCTCGACGTCTGGGCGGTGCCCGGCGCAGCCGAGGGCGGCTCTCCCTTCGGGCACGGCCTCACCGCGGACGTCGAGCTCTCCCGGATCAACGGTGCGCTCGCCCCGTTCCACGCACTGCAGGTCGCCGACTTCGTCGAAGCCGTCCGGGACGGCCGCGACCCCGCCGTGACCGGGCGGGAGGCCACCCGGTCGCTGGCGATGCTCACCGCGCTCTACGCCTCGGCCGCCTCCGGCCGTCCGGAACCGGTCCCGACCGTGAAGGAGGAGATCACCGCATGACCCCGATCGGGCTCGCCCACCTCACACTGCTCCGGCTCAGCCCGCCGGACCTGGTCACGGTCGCCGCCGCGGCCGGGTACGACTTCGTCGGCGTCCGGGTGCGGGCCGTGACGGCGGGGGAGCACCAGTACCCGATGGAGCCCGGCTCGCCGATGTCGGCCGAGACGCTGCGCCGGCTCGACGACACCGGGCTCGAGGTCCGCGACGTCGAGTTCCTCACCGTCGGCCCGGACACCGGACCCGCCGACTGGAAACCGGCATTGGACGCCGGCGCCGCGCTCGGCGCCCGGACCTTCAGCGTCGTCGGCACCGACCCGGACCGCGGACGGCTCACCGACACCCTCGCCGCCCTGGCCGCCGACGCCGGCCCGCTCGGCATCCAGCCGACCCTGGAACCGATCAGCTACCAGCCGGTCGCCACCATCACCGACGCGGCGGAGATCGCCACCGCTGCCGGGATCGCGGTGCTCGTCGACGCCCTGCACGTGCAACGCGGCGGCAGCACCATCGACGACGTCCGCGCCCTTGACCCGGCGCTGGTGCCGTGCCTGCAGCTGTGCGACGGGCCGCTGCAGGCACCCGAGCACCTCGACCTGCCTGCCGAGCTGCCGCTCGGGATGACCGCGGACGGCTCGGTACTGCAGATCGAGGCACGCGCCCGCCGGCGCGCGGTGGGCGCGGGCGAACTGCCGTTGGCCGGTCTCGTCGACGCGGCACCGCCCGGCGTCCCGCTCAGCGTCGAGGTCCCGGACGCGCACCTGCAGGCCCGCGCCTCGGATCTGGAGGTGGCCCGGCACCAGCTCGCCGCCGCCCGCACGCTGATCGGTGGTGCCCGATGACCGGAACCGCCCCCGCCGCCGTCCGTCACCGGATCGCGCTGGTCGGCGCCGGCATCGGGGCGTCACTGTCCCCGGCCCTGCACGAGCGGGAAGCCACCGCGCTCGGCCTGGACTACCGCTACACACTGCTCGACCTGAACCAGCTTCCCGCCGGGTGGACACTGCGCGACGCCTCCGGGGCGACCGGGTTCAACGTCACCCACCCGGTCAAGCAGACCGTGCTCGACCAGCTCGACGCGCTGTCCCCCGAGGCCCGCGACCTCGGTGCCGTCAACACCGTCACCGTCGACGACGGCCGGCTGACCGGGCACAACACCGACCACTCCGGGTTCGTCGCCGGGCTGCGGCACGGGCTGTCCGGCGCGCCGCTCGGCCGGGTGCTGGTGATCGGAGCAGGCGGGGCCGGATCGGCGGTGGCCTACGCGCTGGCCCGCTCCGGTAGCCGGGTCGAGGTCGTCGACGCCGACCCGGAACGCGCCGCCGACCTGGCCGGCCGGTTGACCGCCGCCCTGCCCGATGCGCAGATCACCGGGGGGCCGGTCGCCGGAGTGCCGGCTGCGACCTCGAAGGCGGACGGGATCGTCAACGCCACCCCGATCGGCATGACCGGACACGACGGCATTCCGCTCGACCCGGCCGAACTCGCGACGCGCCATTGGGTCGCCGACGTCGTCTACCGGCCGCTGGAGACCGCGCTGCTGAGCGCCGCCCGCGCCCGCGGCTGCCGAGTACTCGACGGCGGGGCGATGCTCGTGGCCCAGGCCGCCGACTCGATCACCCTGCTGACCGGGTCCACACCGGACCCGGACCGGATGCGGCGCCACCTCGCCACGCTCGTGAGCGGACAGGAGGGTACCGATGGCCGAGCGTGAGGCCTGGGACCACGAGACCGACCTCGTGGTGGTCGGCACCGGAGCCGCGGGGCTCGGCGCCGCCGTCGTCGCGGCCGCCGAGGGTCTGTCGGTGGTGGTCCTGGAGAAGACCGAATGGCTCGGCGGGACGACGGCCTACTCGGCAGGCACGTGCTGGGCCCCCGGCCACCGGCACCAGGCGGAGCCTGCGGCCGATCGGGACGCCGCCGCCGGGTACCTGGACGCGCTGATCGGCGATCGCGCAGACCCCGCGCTGCGCCGCGCCTACCTCGACCACGCGCCGGCCGCGATCGACCACCTCGAACGGCTCGGTGTCGGCTTCTGGCACTCGAAGACCGTCGTCGACTACCACCCCGAGATCCCCGGCTCCGGGGTCGGCCGGGCCCTGGAGCCGCAGACCTTCGACGGCCGCAGGCTCGGCCGTGACGGCTTCTCCCGGATCCGCAGGCCCGTACCGGAGTTCGCCCTGTTCGGCGGCACCATGATGGTGCGCCGCCCCGAGGTCAACGAGCTGCTCACGCTGCTCGACGGGTCGCCCCGAGCCGTGCCGACGGCCCTGCGACTCGGGGTCACGTGGGCCCGCGACCGGGTGGCCGGATATCCGCGCGGCACCCGGCTCGCGATGGGCAACGCCCTGGTCGCGAACCTGTGGCACCAACTCCGCCGCCGGTCAGGGCAGGTGTGGTTCCTCAGCCCGGCCACCGAACTCGTCACCGGCGACGACGGCCGGGTGACCGGCGTCGTCGCGTCGAGGGAGGGACGGCCGGTGCGGATCGCCGCCCGCCGCGGGGTCGTCCTCGCTGCCGGGGGCTTCCCATCGGGTACCGAGCTGCGGGCCGAGCATCTGCCGCGGCCGACAGCGCAGTTCACCCGCGCCGCGGACAGCGCCACCGGCGACACCCTCGCGTTGGCCCGGGCCGCCGGTGCCGCGGTCGGGGAGCCACGCGACGACAACGCCATGTGGTTCCCGAGCTCGATCGGGCGCCGCCGCGACGGCTCGACCGCGGTCTTCCCGCACATCTGGGACCGCGCCAAACCCGGGATCGTCGCGGTGAACGCGGCAGGCCGCCGGTTCGTCGACGAGTCGGTCTCCTACCACCGCTTCACCCGCGCGATGTACGACTCGAACAAGGACGTCCCGACGATCCCCGCGTGGCTCGTGCTCGACTCGCGCACCCTGCACCGCTACGGGATCGGGATGGTCCGGCCTCACCTGCCCGCCGCGCTGCGGCGCCGGTACGAGACCAGCGGCTACCTGCACACCGCGCCGACGGTCGCCGACCTGGCCGCGTCGATCGGAGTCGACCCGGAAGGACTGGAACGCACCGTCGCAGCGGCCGGGCGGGCTGCCCGCAGTGGGGTCGACGAGGAGTTCGGCAAGGGGGAGAGCCCGTTCGGCCACCAGTACGGCGACGCCAGCAACACGCCGAACCCGAACCTGGGCGCGATCGAAGTGGCGCCGTTTCACGCGATCGCGGTGGTGCCGACACCACTCGCGACCACGCTCGGGGTCAGGACCGACGCAAGTGCGCGGGCTCTCGACAGTGACGGTGTTCCGGTGCCCGGGCTCTACGCGTGCGGCGGCGACGCACACTCGGTCACCGCGTCGGAGTACCCCGGCGCCGGGTGCCAGGTCGGGGCCGGACTCACCTTCGGCTACCTGGCGGCACGTGACGCGGCGGGTGTCGGGGCCGTGCCGACCCGAGTCTGAACGCAGAACACGGGCGACAACGCAGTGGCCGTCAGCGCGTCATGTGGTGGCGGTCGGACGACGGGCAGGTGCAGGACACGCGGTGCCGCCGAGACGCGGCAGCCCCCAAGGGCCGGCCTTGGCGACGTCGAACGAGGGGAAGATTCGGGGCGTTCAACGCCACCAAGGTGCCCTTGGGGGCATGAAGGGTGCCCTAGAAGGTGATCGCCATCGCCGGATCGGACATGAGCGCTCCGACGTCGGCGAGGAACTGCGAACCCTGCTGGCCGTCGATGACACGGTGGTCGAAGCTCAGCGACAACTGCATCACCTTGCGCACGGCCAGTTCGCCGTCGACGACCCACGGCGTGTCGCGGATCGCGCCGACCGCGAGGATCGCCGACTCACCGGGGTTGATGATCGGCGTTCCCGTGTCGACGCCGAACACGCCGACGTTGGTGATCGTGAACGTCCCGTTCAGCATGTCCGCGGGCTGCGTCTTGCCGTCACGGGCCGTCGTCGTCAACTCCTCGATGCCACCGGCCAACTCGGGCAGCGACATGCCGTCGGCGTCGCGGATCTTCGGCACCACGAGCCCACGCGGGGTCGCCGCGGCGATCCCCAGATGCACGTAGTCCTTGAACACGATCTCACCGGCTTCGCCGTCCCACAGCGAGTTGACCTCCGGTGTGCGCTTGGCCGCCAGGCACACGGCCTTGGCCGCGAAAGCCAGCGGCGTCAGCTTCACCCCCGCGAACTCCGGGTGGGACTTGAGCTTCTGCCGCAGCTCCATCATCGGCGTCACGTCGACCGTGAGGAACTCCGTGACGTGCGGTGCGGTGAACGCGCTGTGCACCATCGCCTCGGCCGTCGCCTTGCGCACGCCCTTGATCGGCACCCGGTGCTCACGCGCACCCGCCTCCGCAGGAGCCACCGGCGCAGCCGCCTGCTGCGCAGGGGCCTCACCGGCCTGCTGCACGTCCTCCCTCGTGATCACGCCGCCGTCGCCGGAACCGGTCAACGAGCGCAGATCGACGCCGAGGTCCTTGGCGAGCTTGCGCACCGGCGGTTTCGCCAACGGCACGTACCCGCCCGGGACGTCCGCGCCCGCAACATTCGACGCCGACGCCGGATCATTCGACACCGGAGCCGCTGACGTTGCCGGAGCCTGCGCGGCTGCCGGAGCGGGCGCCTGCGAGGACGCCTGCGGGGGTGCCTGCGTAGCCGGTGCGGAACCGTTCGCACCCGCAGCGGTGCCGTTCGCGCCGCCACCACCGGAGCCGGTCGCCGGTTTGCGCGGCCGTCGTTTGGTGCTGGCGGCCTTCGAACCGTAGCCGACGAGCGGTTTCATCTCGTCGCCGTCGGCCGCATCGGAGCCCTCACCCGAAGCTGCATCGCCCGCGGCGGAGGCGCCGTTGGCGGCCGGCCGGGCGGGCGCGTCGCCCGAGGCGGGCGCGGCGCCGTGCGGATCGACGTCGACGGTCAGGATGGGCGCGCCGACCTCGACCGTCTGCCCCGGCTCGACGAGCAGCTCGGTCACGACGCCCGCCCACGGGATGGGCAGTTCGACGGCCGCCTTCGCCGTCTCGACCTCGACGACGATCTGGTTGACCGTGACCTCGTCGCCCGGCTGCACCTTCCAGCCCAGGATCTCGGCCTCGGTCAGCCCCTCGGCGGTGTCGGCGAGGGGAAACTGCTTGTACTCAGGCATGAATCCTCCTCACCATTCCAGCGCGTTGTCGACGGCGTGGAGCACCCGGTCCAGGTCGGGCACGAAGTGCTCCTCCAACTTGGCAGGCGGGTACGGCGTGTCGAATCCGGTCACCCGCTGCACCGGTGCTTCGAGCGAGTAGAAGCACTCCTGCTGCACCCGCGCAGCCACCTCCGAAGCCAGCGACACCTCGGACGGCGCCTCGCTGACGACCACGAGCCTTCCGGTGCGGCGCACCGACTCGAACACGGGGCCGAGGTCGAGCGGCGAGAGCGTGCGCAGGTCGATCACCTCGAGGCTGCGGCCCTCCTCCTGGGCGGCCGTTGCGGCGTCGAGCGCGACCGGCAGCGACGGGCCGTAGGCCGCGATCGTGGCGGCGTCGCCGTGCCGGACGACGCGTGAACTGTGGAGCGGATCGGGCGTGGCCGTGGTGTCGACCGGCGCCTTGAGCGCGCTCGAGTGGTACAGCTTCTTCGGCTCGAACAACATCACGGGGTCGTCCGAACTGATCGCCTGCTGCATCATCCAGTAGGCGTCGACCGGGTTCGAACACGACACGACCTTCAGCCCAGGGATGTGCGAGAACAGCGACTCGGGCGATTCCGAGTGGTGCTCGACCGCGCCGATCCCGCCGCCGAACGGCACGCGGATCACGACGGGAGCCTTGAGCTTGCCCTGCGTGCGGTAGTGCAGTTTCGCCAGCTGGCTGGAGATCTGGTCGAACGCGGGGAAGATGAACCCTTCGAACTGGATCTCGCACACCGGCCGGAAGCCGCGCACGGCCAGGCCGATCGCCGTGCCGACGATGCCCGACTCGGCCAGCGGCGTGTCCAGCACGCGGTGTTCGCCGAAGTCCTTCTGCAACCCGTCGGTGACGCGGAAGACACCGCCGAGCTTGCCGACGTCCTCGCCCATCACGAGAACCTTCGGGTCGGCCTCCATCGACGCCCGCAGCCCGTTGTTGAGCGCCTTGCCGATGGTCATGGTCTGGGTGGTCGCCGCCTGGGTGTCCACTGGGGACTGGACCGGTGCCGCCATCAGTGCTCACCTCCCGCGAAACCGGCGAGGTAGCTCAAGTACTCCTCGCGCTGAGCGTCCAGTGCGGCCGGGGTGTCGGCGTACACCTCGCTGAAGATCCGTTCCGGTGGCGGATCGGGCATGTTGAAACAGAAGTCGCGCAGCTGCGCGGCGAACTCGTCGGCCTCGGCGTCGACGCTGTCGAAGAAATCCTGCTCGCCGCTGCCGGCCCGCGCGAGGTGGGCACGCACCCGCTCGATCGGGTCCTTCAGCTTCCACGCCTCGAGTTCGTCCGACAGCCGGTAGCGGGTCGGGTCGTCGGTCGTGGTGTGAGCGTCCATGCGGTAGGTGAACGCCTCGATCAGCACCGGGCCGTTGCCGTGGCGGCACTCGTCGAGCGCCCACCGTGTCACGGCCAGACAGGCCAGCACGTCGTTGCCGTCGACCCGGATGCCGGGGAAGCCGTAACCGCGGGCGCGCTGGTACAGCGGCAGCCGCGACTGGCGTTCCGTCGGCTCGGAGATCGCCCACTGGTTGTTCTGGCAGAAGTAGACGACCGGGGCGTCGTAGACCGCACCCCACACGAAGCCCTCGTGCACGTCGCCCTGGCTGGTGGCGCCGTCACCGAAGTAGACGATCGTGGCCTCGTTGTCGGCGTCGTCGGCGTTACCGACCTTGCCGTCGAACTTCTGGCCCATGGCGTACCCGGCGGCGTTGAGCACCTGGTTGCCGATGACGATCGTGTACGGGTGGAAGCCGTATTCGGCCGGGTCCCAGCCCGAGTGGTCGGTGCAGCGGAAAATACCGAGCAGCTCACGGAAGTCGACGCCGCGCGTGTAGGCGACGCCGTGTTCGCGGTAGCTGGGGAACGCCATGTCGGCTGGCCGCAGCGCGCGGCCCGAACCGACCTGCGCGGCCTCCTGCCCGAGCAGCGGAACCCAGATGCCGAGCTGGCCCTGGCGCTGCATGGCGTTGGATTCCCGATCGGCCCTGCGTACCAGCACCATGTCGCGGTAGAGCCCGCGCAGTGCCTCGGCATCGATATCGGCGAGATAGGGGTCGAACCGGCTGTCCTCCAGCCGCTCACCTTCCGGTGTCAGCAGCTGTGTCAGCTCGGCACCGCCTTCTGTCGTCGCTCGCAAACCCGCGATCACCTGCTCCGGGGATGGCTGTGCCGCTGTCGCGGCGGGGCCGGCACCCGGGTCCGGTCGCGTCCACTGTTCTGGGGACGGCATGGTTTCTCCTCCAGGTCGTGCCGCTCGGCCGCTTGTGGCGACCGTGGCGACTCGCCGCCGGCACCGCCGGCACGTACCTGTGGTGTGGCCGCGCCGGTGTCCGTCGGCGGTGACGGTTCACGTCGTCATCCTGGCACGAACGGGGGAGGTTTGCGGAGGGCCCGTGGCCGAATCTTTGTCGGGAATGCGGCCGTGAACTGGGAAAATACTCGGACTACCGACGGTGAGGCCGCCGAAAGTCTGGCGTCCATTGCGCCCCTGGCCAGCACCGCACCCGCACCGCCGCGACGGCCGGTGACCGCACCGTCGCGGGCCGTGGGAGACATGAGCGACCCATGTCACACCTTCGCGGCATGCTTGGATGACGGCATGGATACGGCGGTGATTCGGGAAACGGTCCGCGGCCGGTGGTCGGCCGATTCGGGGGCGGCGCTGGAAGGCCTGTCCCGCCTGGTCGAGATACCGGCCCTGTCGCCGTCGTTCGACGCGGAGTGGGCGGCGACGCGGCACCTGCACGCCGCCGTCGACCACGTGCGCACCTACCTCGACGCCTGCGGACTACCCGGCGCGAGCACCGAGGTCGTCGAACTGCCCGGCCGCACGCCCGTGCTGCTGCTCGACGTCCCCGCCACCGGCACCGCCCGCACCGACGAGACCGTGGTCGTGTACGGCCACCTGGACAAACAACCCGCCGCGGGCGAGTGGTCAGCGGGCCTGGGGCCGTGGACGCCGGTGGTGAAGGACGGACGGCTGTACGGCCGCGGCGCGGGCGACGACGGCTACGCCGCCTATGCCGCGGCGACCGCCCTCGAAGCCCTCCACGCGGGCGGCGGCGCCCACGCCCGCACGGTGGTGCTGCTGGAGACCTGCGAGGAGTCCGGCAGCCGCGACCTCGGCGCCTACCTGGAACACCTGCGGCCACGGCTGGGCGAGGTCGGCCTCGTCGTCTGCCTCGACACCTCCGGCGCCGACTACGAACGGCTGTGGCTCGCCACCTCGCTGCGCGGGATGGTCTCGTTCGACCTGACCGTCCGGGTGCTGACCGCAGGCGTCCACTCCGGGCACGCCAGCGGTTTCGTGCCCAGCAGTTTCCGCATCCTGCGGGAACTGCTCGACCGGGTCGAGGACCCGCGCACCGGACGGTTGCAGCTGCCCGAACTCGTCACCGAGGTGCCTGCCGACCGGCTCGCCGAGGTCCACGCCGCGGGCGACGCGCTGGCTCCGGCACTGCCGCTCGTCGACGGCATGCGCTACTCCCGCACCGACACGGCCGAGGTGGCCGACCTGGTGCTCGCGAACACGTGGTCGACGACGATGTCGGTCACGGGCGCCGACGGGCTGCCGTCGCTGCCGGAGGCGGGCAACGTGCTGCGGCCGTACACGAGCGTGAAACTCAGCTTCCGCCTGCCGCCGACGGTCGACGCCGACACGGCACTGGCCGCGTTGACCCGGGTGCTCACCACCGATCCGCCGTTCGGCGCACAGGTCGAGGTCAGCCGCACCGACGCGGCCACCGGCTGGAACGCGAACCCGCGCGCCGGCTGGCTGGAGTCCGCGCTCGACGAGGTCGGCACCGAGGTGTTCGGCCTGCCGTGGCGGGCTCTCGGTCTCGGCGGCACGATCCCGTTCCTCGGCCTGTTCGGCCGCGCCTACCCGGACGCGCAGTTCGTCGTCACCGGACCGCGCGGCCCCGGTAACAACGCGCACGTGCCCGACGAATGGCTGCACCTGGAGCAGACCGAACGCGTCACCGAGGCCGTCGCACGGATCATCGACGCGCACGCGAGAGCGTGAGCCGAGCTGGGGGGCGCTGACCGGCGGACCCGTCGCGTGCAGCGGTATCGCAGCGGATTCGCAGTGGCAGGATGGGCGGCGTGGAACAGCGAACCGTAGCCGACACCGTTCAGAAGACGTGGTCGGAAGAGATCCTGCCCAGCCTGTCCGGTCTCGTCGAAATCCCGGCACTGTCACCGGGTTTCGACCCCGAATGGGAAACCTCCGGCCACCTCGACGCCGCGATCGCGCACGTACGCGCATGGATGGAGTCCCGGCAGATCCCGGGAGCGACCATCGATGTCGTGCGGCTCGAAGGCCGCAGCCCGGTGCTGCTGCTCGACGTCCCCGCCACTCCCGGCGCCGAGGACGCGGGCACCGTGCTGCTCTACGGCCACCTCGACAAGCAGCCGCCGGTCGGGGGCTGGTCCGAGGGCCTCGGACCGTGGACGCCGGTCGTCGACGGGCACAAACTGTACGGCCGCGGTTCCGCCGACGACGGGTATGCGGGCTACGCGGCGACCGCCGCGCTCGAGGCCGTCCGCGCAGGCGGGGGCATGCACGCGCGCTCCGTCGTCCTGCTGGAGACGGGCGAGGAGTCCGGCAGCCCCGACCTGCCCGCCTACCTGGAGCACCTGTCGGACCGGCTCGGCCGCGTCACGTTCGTCGTCTGCCTCGACTCCGGCGGCAACGACTACGAGCGGCTGTGGCTGACGACGTCGCTGCGCGGGCTCGCGCAGGTCGACGTGACGGTGCGGGTGCTCGACTCGTCGCAGCACTCCGGCCTGGCCAGCGGCGTGGTGCCGGACTCGTTCCGCGTGCTGCGGACCCTGCTCGACCGCATCGAGGACTCGGCGACCGGCGAGGTGCTGCTGCCCGAGTGCAACGTGTCGATCCCGCAGAACCGGGTCACCGAAGCGGGCGCGACCGCCGAGGTGACACCGCCCGGCTCGGTCGCGGGCACGTTCCCGCTGCACGGATCGACCCAACCGGTCGCGGGCGACGACGTCGAGCTGCTGCTGAACAACGCCTGGCGGCCCACGCTGTCGATCATCGGTGCGTCCGGTTTCCCCGAACCCGCCGACGCGGGCAACGTGCTGCGGTCGGCCTCGACGCTCGCGCTGAGTTTCCGGCTGCCGCCGACGGCCGATTCGGCCGCCGCGCTCGAAGCCATCAAGAAGGCGCTGACCGCCGACGTGCCGTACGGCGCGACCGTCGAGCTGTCGGGGGTCGAGGCCGCGGACGGGTGGAACGCGCCCGATCCGGCACCCTGGCTGGCGTCGACGTTGGAGTCGGTGAGCACCACGGTGTTCGACGCGCCGTGGCGCACCAGCGGACTGGGCGGGTCGATCCCGTTCATGGGCCTGCTCGGGGAGAAGTACCCGGAGGCACAGTTCCTCGTCACGGGCGCGCTCGGGCCGGATTCGAACGCCCACGTGCCCGACGAGTGGCTGCACGTGCCGCAGGCCACCCGTGTCACCGAGGCGGTCGCCCACTTCCTGGACGCCCACGCCCGCGGCTGACGAACACCCCGCGCGTGTTCTGCCTCAGACCCGCGTGTCCTGCACTCCGCACGGCGTGTTCTGCACTCGCGCTCCGGCAGCCCACGAGCCGCCGGGGCGCGAGTCAGCCTTCGATGATGCGGGGTGGGCCGTCGTCGCGGTCTTCGCGGTCGTCGCCGGAGGGGTCGCGCCGGCGGGCCGCATCGCCGGTGTCCGCACCCTCGGAGACGACCTCGCTGTCGACGACGATCACCTGGCTGCGCATGCCGGGACCGAACGGCGCGCCACCGTATGCGGCTCCGCCGACCGGCGCCCGCTTCTGTGCGCGGCGCAGCCACGCCCTGCGAACGACCTTCCGCGTCGGCGGAACGAGGAACAGCAGCCCGAGGATGTCGCTGACGAATCCGGGCAGCAGAATCAGCAGGCCGCCGACGCCGACGAGCATGCCGTCGGTGATCTCCTCGTGCGGCGACTTCCCGGAGCGGGCCGTCGCGCTGAACGCGCGCATCGCCTTGCCGCCTTCCCGGCGCGCCAGCCACGACCCGACGAACGCACCCGCGATCAGCAGCCCGATCGTCGGGAGGAAGCCGATGAGCGACGCCACCGTCCACACGGCGGCTACCTCGGCGATCACGTACAGCAAGAGCAGAACGGCCATATCGGGTCAACGTACGCGACGCCCGTTTTGATCCTGCTCGTGATCACTGTCTGAAGCGGTCCACCCGACAAACCACCCACTCCGGTCACGCCCGCAGGCCGCCGCAGCCGTCCAGGAGGAGGAAGGCACAATCCTGGGCATGACCGAAGTACCCGAGCGGGCCGTGCCGCAGCGGATGAGCGTCGTGACGCTCGCCGTGAGCAACGTCGAGGAACTGCGCGATTTCTACAAGGCGCTCGGCTGGGAGGAACTGCCCGCGAGCCGAGGCGACTGGGTGGGTTTCCTGGCAGGTGGTGTGGTGCTGGCGCTTTATCCGCGGGCTGCGCTGTCGGAGGAGACCGGCGCCGGCATGTACGGCGGTGGGTTCACGCTCGCCGTGAACGTGGACAGCCCCGAGCAGGTCGACGCGGCCTACGAGGCGGCCATCGCCATGGGCGCGGGCGCCGTCGCCGAGCCGCAGGAACGCGCGTGGGGCGGCAGGTCGGCCTACTTCGCCGACCCTGAGGACAACCGCTGGGAGATCGCCTACAACGAGACGGTCGTGTTCGGCGAGAGCGGGGAGGTCGTCGGCTTCGGCGGCGACGCCGCGAGCGCGTGACGACGGCGTGAGGCTCGTCAGGCCGCGCCGGGCAGGTCGAAGAAGCTGAGCATGCGGACGGCGGGGGTGTAGTCGCCCTTGACCCTGAGCTTGCCCCTGACGAACTGCGAAGCCGGGCGCGCGTTGCCGGTGGCCACGCGGAGGAAGTCCTCGAACGGCGCGGTGATCGTCGTGTCCGGCGTGAGGACGCAGTCGGCGGTCGACACGCAGCGGCCGTCCTCGATGACCGTCTGGTAACGATCGTGGTCGTCGCCATTGGGGAAACGCCAGGTCACGACGATGTCGGCGTCTCCGGCGCGTTCGGCGTTGAAGTGGTCGGCCATGCGGCGGAACACCTCTTCGAGGAACAGCGCGCGTAGCTGCGGATGCCGCGCCAGCGCGCGGAGCTGCTCCTTCGAGGCCGCGCCCACGACCTCGGCGAGCACCTCCGTGGACAGCGAGCTGAGCTCGATTCCGGAGCCGGTCGCGTCCAGCATGTGGAGCGTTTCGAGCACACGGAGGAATTGCTCCGTGCTCAGCACTCCCACGTCGATGCTGCGCGCGAACTCGTCGAGCACACTTCCTGTCGGCACGGCGTCAGGTTACTCAGGGGTATACACCGCGGCAAACACACCTGTCGCACCTGGCGCGCCGGGCGAACTGCCGGGAACTGGCCAAGAGTGACCGCGTGGCCTGGACAATCGGTGCGGTGCGAGGTGTGTTCTGGTCGAGTGTGCTGCTGTACGCGGTGGTGCTCGTCGTGTTGTGGTTCGTGCTTCCCGCCGATGGTGTGGTCCTGCATGCCGGGCCGGGTGGTCCTGACCGGTGGGGAAGCCGGGCCGAGTTCGTCACCGTGATGGCCGCGGTGGGTGCCGGGCTCACGGTGTTGGTGGACGTGATCGCCACCCGGGTGATCGACCGGGTCGAGCTCTCGTCGCCGCTGGTCAACCTGCCGCACAAGGCGTGGTGGTCGGCCACGCCCGCACGCAGCGCGCGGGCACAGCGGATGATGGTGGCGGACTGCTACGGCCTCGGCGCGGGCACGATGGCGTTCATATCGTTGATGGCGATACTGACCCAGTTCGCCGCTCCGTGGCTCGCGCTGACGACGGCCGGAGCCGGCATACTCGCGGTCCTCGGCTGGAGCATCCACCTGATGACCCGCCGCTACCGCCCGGACAACGCCGAGTAGCCACCCCGTGCGGAAGAGGCTGTCGGGGTCGGGGTCACGCCGGGATTGCCACCCGAGGGCGAGTTGTAGCCGCCACCACCGGTCGGACCACCGCCCGTCACCGGCGCACCCCCGTCGGGCCACCGCTGTAACCGGACGCGCTCGTGGCGTCCCCGCCCGAAACGTCGATCACATCGCAACTGCGGCCGAAGCCTGCCTTGTCACCGGAGCCCGCCGAGAACGTCGGCGGTTCGGAGAACGCCGGCTGCTTCGAGGCCGCCCGGTAGAGGTTCTGGTCGTAGGTGTTCATGACCTGCACGGCCTCTTGGTGGGCCGCGGCGGCCTTCTCCCGCGGCTCCATGGCCTTGTTGAACGGGCCGATCGGATCCATCGGGTTGTCCCTGACCGCGGAGCCGAAGTCCTTCATCAGCCCGTTCGTCTCGACCGGCTCGGGCATCGTTCGTCGCGTTCTCGGACGCGTTCGACTGTACGTAGGTCGCTTCCGACGCCAGCTGCGCGTTGGTGGCGTTCGAAGCGACCTACGTCGACATCTGGTCGACCTGAGCAGGGTCCAGATTGGTGGTCACGAAGCCCTTGATCTCGGCATACCGCACGTCCCAGATCGCCAGGACGCGACCACCCGGAGCGGCGTAAAGTCATCCAACGGTATGTCGCAGGGACACCGGCGACACGGCACACCGACCGGGAGGACGCGTGACGGAGAGCGGGCAGCAGGCGGAGAAGTCGAAACGCCTGCCGAGGGCGGTGCGCGAGAAGCAGATTCTCGACGCCGCCGTCACGGTGTTCGCCCGTCACGGATACCACCCGGCGTCGATGGACGAGGTGTCCGAGGTCGCGGGCGTGTCGAAGCCGATGATCTACAGCTATCTCGGCTCGAAGGAGGACCTGTTCCTGCACTGCATCCGCCGCGAGGCGAACCGGCTGATCGACGCGGTGCAGACGGGCATCGACGCCGACGTCGCCGCCGACATGCAGTTGTGGACGGGCCTGCGCGCGTTCTATGGCTTCGTCGCCGAGCACCGCGCGTCGTGGACGGTGCTGCACCAGCAGGCGCTTGCGGTGGGCGGGAAGTTCGCCTCCGAGATCACGGCGTTGCGCTCCCACGCGATCGAGATGGTGACGAAGCTCGTCGTGTCGGAAGGCTCCCGCAAGGGCCTCGGCGAACAGGCGGAGTTCTCCGGCGAGGGCATGGCGGCCGCACTCGTGGGTGCCGCCGAGGCCCTGGCGGACTGGTGGCTGGACCACCCGGACCTGTCGCCCGGCGTGCTGGCTTCGTGGTTGATGAACCTGACCTGGCTGGGCTTCAACGACCTCGTCGAAGGGCAGGTGTGGCGGCCGAGCTGACCGCCCGCACCCGTCACGACCGGCGGATCCCGTCGAGCAGGAACGTGGTGCGGCGTTCGTGATCGGCCGCGGAAGGCCGGGTTCCGTACTTGAGCGCGAGCGCACCGTCGTGAATGAGCGCCTCCAGATCACCGGACCCGAACTCCGGCCGGAGCTCGCCCGACGCGTGGCCCGCGGCGATGACCTCGGCGTTGAACTCGCCTGCCACGTGGCAGATCGCCATGAGCTGCTGCGAGTCGGGATACATCTGCAGCAGCACGTCGTTGGCGGCCGGTTGGTGGTACTGGAGGCGGCGGATCGCGGCAACGTAGTACGCGATCCGTTCGCCGGCGTTCGCGATCGTTCGCGCGTGGTCGATGACGGCGTACAGCTCACTGGCGACGAGTTGTTCGATGACGGCCTCGATGAGCCCGATCCGGCCGCCGAACCTGTTGAAGACCGTCGCCTTGCTCACCCCCGCCGCCTTGGCCACGTCTTCCAGCGGAACGGCAAGGCCCCGGCCGCGGAACGCATCGATCGCGGCGCGGCGGATCTGCTCCGCGTTGCGCTTGGCATCGGCGCGCAACCGTGACCCACCCGGCTCGGACTCAACGGGCTCGTCGGTCATACCTCACCTTCCTGCCGGTCGAACACGGCAAGTTGACCCCAGGGGTCAGATTATCTACCGTGGGCGGGCGACACAAACTGACCATACGAGTCAACTTACGTGGGGCGTGCCGATACACCTCGGCGCGAGCCCCTGGGAAAGGTCGCGAACATGATCGTTGTGACGGGCGCAACCGGCACTCTCAACGGGGCCGCCGTCGAGCACCTCCTCGAACGCGTACCGGCCGAGCACATCGGTGTCAGCGCACGGGACGTCGGCAAGGCGCGACACCTCGCCGAACGCGGCGTGCGCGTGCGGCAGGGCTCGTACGACGACCCGGTCGCGCTGCGCGACTCCTTCGAGGGCGCCGAGCAGGTATTGCTGGTGAGCTCCAACGACATGTCGGCCGACGTGCTGGGCCAGCACCGCACGGCGATCGAGGCCGCCGTCGCGGCCGGCACCAAGCGGATCCTCTACACGAGCCAGCAGAACCCGGTGGGGAGCCCATACCCGCCTGCTGCGGTCCACGCCGCCACGGAGGCAGCACTCGCTGATTCCGGGGTCGCGTGGACCGCGCTGCGGAACGGCTTCTTCGGCGATGTCGATCAGTTGCTCGGCCCCTGGCGGCAGACCGGCGTGATCGCACAACCGGCCGACGGCCCCATCCCGTGGACCGATCGTGCGGACATCGCCGAGGCCGCGTCGGTCATCCTCGCCGGGGACCGCCGGTTCGACGGTCCCGTGACGCTGGCCGCGCCGCCCATCACCCTCGACGACTTCGCCAAGATCCTGACCGAGACCACCGGTCGCACGATCGAACGCGTCGTCGTGGACGATGCGCAGTGGCTCGCCGACCGGATCGCAGCCGGAACGCCGAAACCGTTGGCCGAGATGACGCTCACCATGTTCCAAGCAGCGCGGAGCGGCCACTACGCGGAGCCGGCCCCGCTGCTGGGCGAGCTACTCGGCCGCGAGCCCCGCAGTGCCGCCCAGCAGGTCACCGACCACCTCACGACCTGACTCGCGTCCGCACCTCGGCGGGTGATCGCCCGTCGCCTCACGGTGGCGAGGCGACGGGCGTGACGGTCACACCCGCGCGGCGCGCCGAGCGCCTTCGACCGCCGAACCGGGCAGGTCGCCCTTCGGCAACGGTTGCCCCACCTGAACGACCCTGGTCCAGTCCTCCGTCGAAGCGACCGCGGCCCAGTTGGAGTTGAGCAGTGCCATCAGTGTCCTGTGCACGGTCTCGGCGTCCGCGACACCGGCGTCATTGGCCAGGTTGACGGCACTGGTCGCGTCGGCGAGCACCTCGGTGTCGAACCCCAGGTACTCGGCCTCGACCGCGGAGGCCAGCACGCAGTTGTTCGTCATGTGGCCGATCAGCGTGACCGTGTCGACGCCCCGGCCGCGGAGCCAGTCGGCGACGTCGGTGCCTGCGTAGATCGAACTGTTCTGCTTGACGACGTGTTTCCAGCCGTCGCTGCGCCGGCGGGCGATCTCAGGGTGCAGCTGGAAGTCGGGCTGGGTCGGATTGAACAGCGGCGCGTCCTCGCCCATGGTGTGCTGCACCACGACGACGGGGATGCCTGCGGCATCGGCGACGTCGATGGCCCGGGTGATGGCGGACAGCGAGTCCGCGTGCGGCGGGTGCTGCACCTCCAGCGGACCGTCGAAGTAGACCTGCTGGACGTCGATGACGACGAGGGCGCGTCGAGGGGTGGTCACGGGAGTCCTCCTTGGACCGGAATCGATCTCTGACTGGTATCGCCGCGCCACTGAGGACGCCGCGTAACCGATCGTGGTGATGTTCCCGCCGACCGGCGAGTGGCGTGAATGCCGATATACGATGACTTCACGCCATTACGGGGGTGAAGGTTGCGGATCGGGATCTACGCGTTCGACGACGTCACGATGTTCCACCTCTCGGTGCCGCAACTCGTCTTCGACGAGGTCGCCCACCAGGGCCTCGGGACCTGGGAAACGTTCCTGTTCAGCGACGGTCAGCACACCATCCGCACCTCGGAGGGCTACCGCGTCGGCGACCTGGCCGGACTCGACGAGGCCCGAAAGGCGGACGCCGTCGTGATGCCGTCCTGGTTCTTCGACGGCCGGCCGGCGAGCGAGGCCGTGCGCACGACGTTGACGACGGCGCACGAGGCGGGCGCGACGATCGTCGGGCTCTGCCTCGGCGCGATCCCCGTCGTCGATGCCGGGCTGCTCGCCGGGCGGGCGGCCGTCACGCACTGGCAGGCCTTCGACCTGCTGGCACAACGGCACCCCGAGCTCGATCTCGACGACTCCGTGCTGTACATCGACCACGGCGACGTCCTCACCTCGGCGGGCACCGCCTCGGGGCTCGACGCGTGCCTGCATTTGGTGCGGTCACGCCTCGCGGCGCGACCGCGGCCAACCAGGTGGCGCGCAGCCTGGTGATCGCGCCGCACCGGGAAGGCGGACAGGCGCAGTACATCGAACGGCCGATGCCTCCGCGGTCGGCAGGCGATGCGATTTCCCGTTCGATGGAATGGGCCGAGCAGCGGCTGGCGGAACCGCTCCCGGTCGAGCGACTGGCGGCCACGGCCCACATGAGCACCCGGACGTTCGTGCGGGCGTTCCGCGCGGCGACGGGTACGACACCCGCCGCATGGGTACGCGCACGCAGACTGGACGAAGCGCGCCGGCTGCTGGAGACGAGCGAGCTGCCGGTCGACCGGATCGCGGTGGACTGCGGCTTCGGCAGCGCCGTGACGATGCGTCAGAACTTCGCGTCCCGGTTCACGATCTCCCCCTCGCAGTACCGGCGGCGCTTCCACGCCCGGGCGGACTGACGCCGGAATCCGGCGTCACAGGTGCGTGATCGTGCCCGTCAGGTGCGGTTTCGGCTTGCGCGCGTTCCACACCTCGAAGGCGTTGCCGTCGTCGGTGCGCCACGCCGTGAACGCGACCTTGGCAGGCAGCAGCACCGGCAGCTTGAACTTGACGTCCACCGTGTACGCCTCCGGCAGCCTGCCCTCGAACGCGGCGAGCGCGCGGGCCTTCGTCCACATGCCGTGGGCGATCGCCGAGGGGAAGCCGAACGCCTTCGCCGTCAGCGGGTGCAGGTGGATGGGGTTGCGGTCGCCGGACACCTCGGCGTAGCGCCGCCCGATGTCACCGGGCACCCGCCAGACCGCACCGGGCGTGGGAGCCGCGAGCTGCTGACCGCCACCGCTCGAACCGGAACCGCCACCGCGCCGCAGGTACGTGCTCACGTCCGACCACACGAGTTCGTCACCGGCCAGCGCCTCACTGATGACGTCGAACTGCTTGCCCTTCTCGTGCGGGCGCAGGTCGGCCACGCGCACCCGCAGCGTCACCGCCTCGTCCAGCCGGACCGGCCGGTGCTGGGTGATGCGGTTGCCGACGTGCACCATCCCCAGCAGGGGGAACGGGAACGACGGCTCGGCCATCAGCGCCATCTGCATGCCGAACGCCTGGATGTGCGGGTACGTGATCGGCAGCTCGTCGGACAGCCGGAACCCGCACACCTGGTTGTAGGCGGCGAGCTCGTCGCGGTCGGCGACGACGCCGGTGCGCACGAACTCCAGGTCGGGCAGCGTGTCACCGCCGTTCTTGCGCAGCCCGCCGAGCACGACCTTCGGGTACAGCGCGGCCACGTTCGGGGCGCTGTCGAGCTCCTTGACCGTCATGTCACGCCCCCAGGAAGGCCTGGCCGCACACGCGCACGACGTTGCCGTTGACCGCGGCCGAAGCCGGGTTGGCGTACCAGGCGATGGTCTCCGCGACGTCGACCGGCAGCCCGCCCTGCGACAACGCCGACAGCCTGCGGCCGAACTCGCGGATCATGACCGGCACCGCCGCGGTCATCTGCGTCTCGATGAACCCGGGCGCGACCGCGTTGATCGTGGCGCCGTACTCGGCAAGGCGCGGCGCGGTGTCGTCGACCATGCCGATGACGCCGGCCTTGCTGGCGGCGTAGTTGGTCTGGCCGACGTTGCCCGCGATGCCTGCCATGGAGGAGACGCCGATGATGCGGCCACCGGTGTTCAGCACCTTGTCGGCGACGAGCTTGTCGTTGACGGCGAGCTGCGAGACGAGGTTGACGCTCAGCACCGAGTCCCACGCCTTGTCCGTGAGGTTGCCGAGGGTCTTGTCGCGCGTGATGCCCGCGTTGTGGACGACGACGTCGACGCCGCCGTGGCGCTCGGTGAGGTACTCGGCGAGCTTCGCGGGCGCGTCGTCGGCTGTGATGTCGAGCTGCAGCGCCGAGCCGCCGATCCTGTTGGCGACCTGCGAGAGGTCGGCGCCCTGCGCCGGGATGTCGAGCACGACGACGTGGGCACCGTCGCGGGCGAGCGTCTCGGCGATCGCCGCGCCGATGCCGCGGGAGGCGCCCGTGACCAGGGCCGTCCTGCCGGCGAGGGGCGTGTCCCAGTTCTCCGGCGCGGTCGCGGTCGTCACGCCGCCGGTGCCGACGCGGATGACCTGCCCGGCGACGAACGCCGACTTGGCCGACAGCAGGAATCGGATCGTCGACTCGGTGGCCTCCTCGGCACCTTCGGCCACGTAGACGAGCTGTGCGGTCGCGCCGCGCTTGAGTTCCTTGCCGACCGACCGGGTGAAGCCTTCGAGTGCACGCTGGGCGATGCGCTCGCGGCCGCCTGCCGACTCCGGCGGGGTGCCGAGCACGACGACGCGCGCCGACGGTGCGACCTTGCGGATCACCGGCTGGTAGAAGGCGTACAGCTCGCGCAGCTGCTGCGGATCCTTGATGCCGGTGGCGTCGAAGACGAGTGCGCCGTAGCGGGTGTCGTCGCCTGCCTGCTCGGTGAGCACATCGATGCCGGCGGCGCCGATCTGCTTGGTGAGCGCCTTCTCGAGCCGTCCGCCCGCGGCGGCGCCGATGAGGGCCGGACCTGCGAGTGGCGGCTCGCCGGGGCGGTAGCGCCGCAGCTTCGGCGGGTTGGGCAGGCCGAGCTTCGGAACCAGGAACTTGCCCACCGCGCTCGTGGTGAACTCTTGGTACTTGTCCGCCATCGGTGCGTCACCGCCTTCGTCTGATGTGCCTGTTGCCTCACACCGTAACCTACTCGCCAGTAAGTTACACTCGGAGTCGCAGGGCCCCGAGCGCAACCCGACACTGACAGTGCGCAGGCCGCCCAGCGCCCACAGCACCGGGGAAGCCCGAGTACCAGCCAGCAGGAGGAAGTCATGACCTCAGCGGAGAAGCCGAGCGGCGGCAAGGCCCGGTCGAGCAAGCCGAAGGCGCCGACCGCGCGCAGGGTCGCGATCGTCGGTGCGAACCGGATCCCGTTCGCACGGTCCAACGGCCCGTACGCGAACGCCTCCAACCAGGACATGCTCACCGCCGCCGTCGACGGCCTGGTGAGCCGTTACGCGCTGCAGGACGAGGCGCTGGGCGAGGTCGCCGCGGGCGCGGTGCTCAAGCACTCACGCGACTTCAACCTGGCCCGCGAGGTCGTGCTCGGCAGCAGGCTCGCGCCGACGACGCCCGCCGCCGACGTGCAGATGGCGTGCGGCACCGGCCTGCAGGCCATCGTCAACACCGCCAACAAGATCGCGCTCGGCCAGATCGACTCCGCGATCGCGGGCGGCGTGGACACCACGAGCGACGCACCGCTGGCCGTCAACGACGACCTGCGCCGCGTGCTGGTCAAGCTCAACTCCGCCAAGACCGTGGGGCAGCGGCTCAAGCTGCTCGGCAAGCTCCGGCCCGGCCACATCGTTCCGGAGATCCCGCAGAACGCCGAACCGCGCACCGGCCTCTCGATGGGCGAGCACGCGTCGCTGACGGCCAACTCGTGGGACATCCAGCGCGCCGACCAGGACGAACTCGCCGCCACCAGCCACCAGCGGCTCGCCGCCGCCTACGATGCCGGGTTCTTCGACGATCTGCTCACGCCGTTCCTCGGCCAGACCCGCGACCAGAACCTGCGCGGCGACTCGACGGCGGAGAAACTCGGCAAGCTCAAGCCCGTGTTCGGCGGCCCCGAGGGCACGATGACGGCGGGCAACTCGACGCCGCTGTCCGACGGCGCCTCCGCCGTGCTGCTGGCCACCGAAGAATGGGCCAAGGCGCACAAGCTCCCGGTGCTGGCGTACCTGACGTTCTCGCAGACGGCCGCCGTCGACTACGTGCACGGCGAGGAGGGGCTGCTCATGGCGCCCGCGTACGCGGTGCCGAGGATGCTCGACCGCGCGGGCCTGACGCTCGGCGACTTCGACTTCTACGAGATCCACGAGGCGTTCGCGTCACAGGTACTGGCCACGCTGAAGGCGTGGGAGGACCCGACGTTCGCCAAGGAGAAGCTCGGCCGCGACGAGCCGGTCGGAACGATCGACCGCGCGAAGCTGAACGTCAACGGCTCCTCACTCGCCGCGGGCCACCCGTTCGCCGCGACCGGCGGCCGCATCGTCGGCACGCTCGCCAAGCTGCTGGCGGAGAAGGGATCGGGCCGCGGCCTGATCTCCATCTGCGCCGCGGGCGGCCAGGGCATCACGGCGATCCTGGAGAAGTAGCCCAGGCGCGTGGCGAACGCCCCCAAGGGCACCTTGGGGGCGTTGAGTGCGGCCACGCGTCAGCGTGTCGTTGAGGGGTGGTGGTCGGGCCGGCGGGCGGGAGCACCGAATCTTCCCCTGATCAACCCCTGCTACGCAGGATCCGGCCATCGGAACAACGGCGGGGACGGGTGGAAGCCCGCCGGGTCAGCTCGGGAGGACGGACTCGACGGCGCCGGTCGCCTTCGCCGTCGAGTCCTCCACCTGCTTGCGGGCCTTGCGGGCGGCGCGCTTGGCGCGCCAGCCGACGGACGGCTTGCCCTCGGTGTCGGCCATCGCCAGCATCAGACCACCGGCCAGCCCCGCGTTCTTGAGGAACTGGACCTGCTCCTGGGCGCGCTCACCCTGGTCGCTCTTCTCCCAGAACGGGTGCCCGGCCACGGTCGTCGCCGTGATGCTGGTCAGCAGCGCGAGCGACGACAGGCGGCGGAAGCGGCCGAGCGCGAGCATCGTGCCCGCGGCGACCTTCACGGCGCCGTCGAACTTCACGACGGCGACCGGGTCCGTTTCGACAGGCAGGGCCTCCGCCACCGGCAGGACGTTCTCGCTGAGGAACGGCTCCGCCGCCTGGGCATGCCCCTCCGCGTTGCGGATGGCGTTCAGGCCACCCGTGATGAAGATGGCGGCGAGCAGGGGACGGGCCACGCGGCGCAGGATCATCGGTGTTCCTCCGGTCGAACTGGGAGTCGCGGTCGGCGATTTCTGGTCGGCTGAGATCTCTCTCCAAAGGATCTTCAGAAGACCTCCGCCTCAAACCTACCCAGCCACAACCGTCTTCCGCTCTCTATCACTTTCTAGCTATGTGACTAGAAAGTGATAGAGAGCGGTACAGAAGAGCCCCCAGGGGCACCTTGGTGGCGTTGAGTGCCACCAAGGTGCCCCTGGGGGCGTCGACCGGACCTGTCAGCGGCGGTAGCGCTTCGGGAGTTTGAAGCCGTACTCGGCGGCGACCTCGCGCAGCCGGTTCGGGTAGTCGCTGATGATCCCGTCGACACCGTCGTCGATGAGCTTGCGCATGGTCGGCTTGTCGTTGATCGTCCACGGGATCACGTCGAGCCCCGCGGCGTGCGCTTCGTCGACCAGTTCCTTCGTCGTGAACGGCACGTAGTCCGGATCGCCGACCGCACCGTCCTGCGGGTTGCCGTAGACCGGCGACAGCGCACTCGCCCCGAACGACGCCGCCGCGCGCACCGGACTGCCGCCGAAGTCGTCGATGTCGAGACCACCGAGCCACGGCGACGCGCCCGGCTCACCGACCTCGAGGAAGCCCGGTTCGGTCAGTGCGACGAGCGGCAGCTTCGGCATCCGCTCCTTCATCGCCATCAGCGCGCCCCAGTCGAAACTCTGGATGGTGACGTTCCGCGCCAGCCCGCTGCGCTCGACCTCCGAGGCCACGCGCTCGACGAACTCCTGCCGCGGCGCGGTCTCCTCGGGCGCGGCGGCCTCGACCTTCGTCTCGATGTTGAACTTCACGCCGTGGGCGCGATGCTCGCGGACCAGCGCGAACAACTCGGCGAGGGTGGGCATCGGTTCGCCGGGGGAGAGTTCCTGGTCGGGGTGGCGCGGGTCCTGCTGCGACCCGCAGTCGAGGGTGCGCACCTGCGCGAACGTCAGGTCCTTGACGTACTTGCCCGCGTAGGGGAACTGCGGATCACCCGGCCTGACGGGCTCGGTGTCGAGGCACTTGCCGGGATCGATCTTCCGGTCGTGGGTGATCACTTCACGGCCGTCGCGGGTGATCTGGACGTCGAGTTCGAGGGTGGTGACGCCGAGTTCGAGGGCGCGGTCGAACGCCTTGAGCGTGCCCTCGACGGTCATGCCGATTCCGCCGCGGTGGGCCTGGATGTCGAAGTGAGGGGTGCCGTGAGGTGGGGTTCCGTGGGCGTTGCCCGCGGACGTGGGCGCGGCGGGCAGAGCCGCCATGAGTACCGCCGCGCCGAGCGCGAGCGCTGTCTTCACTGTCGTGGTCACGGGCTCCGACGGTGACACGACAGGGTGAAGGGCGGGTGTCCTCGACATGTAGACCTCCCGGCCCGTTCACCCGCCGGCACGTCCGCAACACGCGGGTAGCGTTTTCTCGCGGAATATCGGACTGGGGCTAGACAACCCAATAGTGTCGTAGCGATGGACCCCGTGCGGAACCCGTTCGCCCCCGGAGCAGGTCAGCGCCCACCCGAGCTGGCCGGCCGTGAACGCGAACTGGACGCGTTCGACGTGGTACTGGAGCGCGTCGCGCGAGGCAGGCCCGAGCGCAGCCTGATGCTCACCGGGCTTCGCGGCGTCGGCAAGACCGTGCTGCTCGGCGAGTTGCGCTCCATGGCGATCAGACGCCGCTGGGGTGCGGGCAAGGTCGAGGCACGCCCGGACGCCGAGCTCCGCAGGCCGTTGTCGGCGGCGCTGCACCGTGCCGTCCGCGATCTGGCCGTTCGCCACCGCGCACCCGACCGGGTCGACGAGGTGCTCGCCGTCCTCAAGGCCTTCGCACTCAAGTCCAACAAGCCCGACGCGAAGCTGCGCGATCGCTGGCAGCCCGGCATCGACGTGCCACCCGCACAGGGCAGGGCCGATTCCGGCGACATCGAGATCGACCTCGTCGAACTGTTCACCGAGGTCGCCGAGCTGGCCACCGACGTCGGCTCCGGGGTCGCACTGCTGATCGACGAGATCCAGGACCTGAGCCCCGAGGACGTCTCCGCCCTGTGCGCGGCGTGCCACGAGCTCTCGCAGTCCGGGGCGCCGCTCGTGGTGGTCGGGGCGGGCCTGCCGCACGTGCCCGCCGTGCTGTCGGCCTCGAAGTCGTACTCCGAACGCCTCTTCCGCTACACCCGAATCGACCGCCTGAGCAGAGAGGACGCCGACCGCGCCGTGCTCGCGCCCATCGAACGCGAGGACGCCGAGATCGCGCCTCACGCCCTCGACGCGATGCACACGGCCTCCGGTGGCTATCCCTATTTCATCCAGGCCTACGGCAAAGCCGCGTGGGACGCCGCGCCGACGAATCCGATCACCGAGGAGGACGTGCGCGTCGCCGCCCCCGAGGCCGAGGCGGAACTCGCCGTCGGCTTCTTCGGCTCCCGGTACGAACGGGCAACCCCCGCCGAGCGCGAGTACCTGCGCGCGATGGCCGAGCTCACACAGGGCAAGGACGAAAGCGCCGTCACCTCCGACATCGCCGTCTACCTGGGCCGGAAGCCGTCGTCGTTGTCACCGGCGCGCGACAGCCTGATGAAGAAGGGCCTCGTCTACTCTGCCGAACGCGGCCACATCGCCTTCACCGTGCCGCATTTCGGCAATTACCTCCTCACGCGCGCCGACTGATCGTCGGCGATCACTCCACCGGTGTTCGCCGCCGGGGAGCGCACCGCAACGCCGGCCCAGCCCGACTCGCCCATAGGGGTAGATACCCGTTTCTAGGTTCATATAGCGCTTTTCCTAGATATCCGAAGACGGACCTAGCCGCCGATGTCACCCGGATGGGCCACGCAGATCATGTAACGGCGCCGACGATCATTCGGGAAGTAAGCCAGCTCACCGGATGATCACTGGCGAAGCCGCGAAAGGTTGCGGATAATAAGACATGTAGGGATCGAAGTCGAGAGGTGATCGGTCAATCCGTTCACGCTCCGCCGGCACACCGGTGCCGACGACCCACCGATCAGCCACCGCCGGCAGTCGCCATGGGGGCTCGCGACGGACAGACGCGAGCGGGCAGCCGGCACCGAACGGCGCATCCGATCCCGACACGGCCGGCACGACCCGGCCGGCCGTCACGCAACCGAGTAGCTCTCGAAGGAGATGCCACACCACAGATGTCGAACCTCGCCGCACGCCTCCGCGCCCGTCGAGCCCAGACCCGCACCCGCCGCGCCGTCAGCAAGGCGATCGACACCGCCACCACGACGACGATGCGCGACGAGCTGATCACTCTCGCCCAGACACACGGCTACCAGAAATCCAAGCCGCGAGTGTGACCTGAATTACAATGGGTTTCAGGTGTAACGCCACCGGGGCCGGTGTCGATATGCCTCATGACCCCGCGGTGCTGGCGGACCCCCGACCTGGCAGCACCGCGGGGTTTCCATATGTCCAGACCCGCCGTCGCACCACCTGCGACCAGCGATTTTACCTGCCGCCGCGGCGAAACCCGCCCCGAAAGACGTCTCAAGTGGACGAATCGGGCAGCGCGATGACGATCAGGCCGTGATCTTCGCCGTCCACGATGGACGAATAACCGAACGGCAGGCGATCACACCTGCGGCGACGCCGACAAGCGGTCACACCCACGCCTACCGGCCGCGTGACCTCACTCGATAGAGTGAGCCCGATGTCGAGATCTGGGCGAATTGCGCTGGCCGCATCGGCGGTGGCCACCGCCCTCGTGCTGGCCGGATGCGCCGACACGACGATCGGGCTGGCCGAACCCGATCGCATGCGCTCCGTCGAGACGCCGACAGCCGCCCCCGGCGACGTTCCCGCTTCCGGCGACGACACAGGCGGGCGCAGCGGGAACGACACCGCCCAGCGCACGATCGTCGCGGCGGTCGGCGAGTGTCTCGACGGCGACAACCCGGGCCCGGTCGAGTGCTCCGACGAGCACACCGTCGAGGTCACCAAGGAGGGCACGTTCGGCGGTGACCTGGGCTCCACGTTGGAAGGCGCCCCTCCCGACGACTCGACCGTCTTCCGCACCGTCTTCCCGCAGTGCCGCGACGCCGCCGCCGAGTACCTCGGCAGCACCTCGTACGACGCCTCCACGCTCGGAGCGTGGCTGGTGTGGGCCGACGCCGAGGACTGGCGAGCGGGTCACCGCTGGTACCGCTGCGGCGTCGCGCAGCTCGACGGCACCGGCAGACCTGTCGAGCGCACCGGATCGGTCCGCGGCGCACTGGCCGAGGACTTCGACCGGTACCGCGTCTGCTCCACCACCCGCCCCTCGGCCGAGCTGCCCCGGACGGTGCCCTGCAGCGAGCCGCACCTGGCCGAGGCCGTCGGCGTCGTGAACGCGGGCAAGGCCGACAAGGCGATTCCGTCCGAACGGGAGTTCAACGACAAAGCACGCAGCGCATGTGGCACGAAAGTGCACCGATTCATCGGTGCGGACCGGCGCGACGTGGCACCTTCGTGGCGTTGGCCCGACAAGACGAATTGGCGCATCGGATTCACCAACGTCACGTGCTACGCGGAGTTGAACCAGGCCACGACGGGTTCGGTCCGTGACATCGGCTCCTCCCCGATGCCCAATTAGGACACACGTCGCTGTCAAGCTCCGATTTTCCCGACGATCGGCAGGTTGATACCACCGACACGGCCCGCTTGAATGTCCTCGATCATTTCGAGATTGAGGGACTCCATGACCATGACGACATTACGGCGGACCGTCGTCGCGGGATCGCTGGCGACCGCCCTGGTCGCCAGCATCGCTCCCGCCGCCGCGGCCACCGGCACCCCGACCGAGGAGCCGCCGCGGCAGCGGACGACGCAGCAGGCGACGACCGCGCAGCCGGAGATCGCCCACGAGGTCCCGGAGCGCTACGCCGAGCAGCAACTGAACTGGCACGCGTGCACCTCCGAGGAACTGGGCTCCGAGCCGCCGAAGGAATACGACCTGGAGTGCGCCACCTACCGGACGCCCCAGGACTGGAACGACGCCGACGCGGGCGAGGACATCACGATCGCCGTGAGCAGGCTGAAGGCCAAGGGCGATTCGACCGCGAGTGTGCTCACCAACCCGGGCGGCCCCGGGGCTCCGGGCCGCAACTTCCCGTTGCGGCTCGCCGGCCAGGACCGCCTGCGCGAGCACCAGGACGTCATCGGCTTCGACCCGCGCGGCACGGGCCACAGCACGAACATCACGTGCGGCGGCGCCATCGGCACGGGCGACTCCCTTGACCCGCGCGATCGCAGCCGCGAGAACCTCAAGCTGATCCTCGACGCGACGGAGTACGCGGCCGACTCGTGCCAGCTCAAGTCCGGTGAGCTCGGCCCGCTGATCAACACGTTCCAGACCACGCACGACATGGATCTGCTTCGCAGCCTGCTCGGGCGCGAGAAGATCAACTGGGTCGGCTACTCGGCGGGTACCTGGCTGGGCGCGCACTACGCGCAGCGGTTCCCCGAGCACACCGGCCGGTTCGTGCTGGACTCGGCGACCGAGTTCACGACGACGTGGCAGCGCTCGTTCGATTGGCAGCCGCTCGGCTTCGAACGCCGCTGGCGGGAGGACTTCCTGCCGTGGATGGCGAAGTACGACGAGCAGTACGGCTTCGGCGACTCCGGTGAGCGCGCCAGGCAGACCTACGAGCAGGTGCGTGCCGCGCTGGCCGAGAAGCCCGTGGAGCTGGACGGCGAGAAGGTCGGCCCGAACGAGCTCGACTCGGCGATCGCCGGCATGCTCTACAGCAAGGCGGCGTTCCCGTCGCTGGCCGAGTACCTCGTGTCGTTGCGCGAGCTGACCGGCGAGAAAATGCGCACCGCGTCCCCGACGGCGCTGGACAACGTGCGCAAGCTGCTCGCCAACACGAAGGCGCGCGGCCCGCAGCCGCTCGTCGTGGACAACGGCCACGGCGCGCAGCAGTACGACGACGCCTACGACGCCAGCTTCTGGACCATCCCCTGCAACGAGGGCCCGTGGTACGGCAACCGGATGACCGCCACCTGGCAGTCCGAACTGATGGGCCGTGAGTGGCCGCTGCTGGGCTGGGGCTGGCTGATCCAGCCGTGCATCTTCTGGAAGGGCAAGCCGATCGACCTGCCGGAGATGGACGGCGAGGGCGTGCCTCCCACGCTGATCGTCCAGTCCGAACACGACCCGGCGACACCGATCGAGGGTGCCCGTCGCGCTCACGAGAACTTCGAGGGCTCGCGGATGATCACCGTGACCGACGAGGGCGACCACGGCATCTACGCGGGTGACAACCCGGCCGTGGACGAGGTCGTGGAGGACTACCTGGTCGACGGCATCGTGCCGGAGGACCAGAGCATCCCCGGTGCTCCGCTGCCCACACCGGACGGCGCGAACGGATCGTGAGCACCGCCCGGCGGCGGACCTGCCGCCGGGCGGTGCCGCACCGGAGGGCGTGACACCGGCGGTTCACCGCAGCGCACGAGGCCCGCCTCCCCGTCTCAAGGCGGGGAGGCGGGCCTCGTCGTGTGCGCGCCCGGTGGCTGCCTGCCGACGGGCGTCCGCAAGCGTTCACGGGACCCCCGATGCGTTCACAGCCTTGTGCACAGCCTCCCCATGTTTTCCACAGAGTTATCCACAAGCTGTGTGCACAGGTGCACGGCCGCTGTGCGCACAGCTCGTCCTGGCCTCGCACGGCCGTCGGTAAGCGATATCCGGCCGGCACGGATCGGCATTACTATCGGCGCCGTGGTGCGAGTGCCGTTGAGCGAAGCCGAACGCCTGCGTGGCGAACGACTCGGCATCGCCCTGCGCAGTGCACGCGGCGAGCGCAGCATGGTCGCGGTCGCCGCCGACGCTGGCATCTCGGTGGAGACCCTGCGCAAGATCGAGACCGGCCGCATCCCGACGCCGGCGTTCTTCACCGTGCTGGCGATCGCCGACGCCGTGGGCCTGCCGCTCGACGACCTGCGCACGGCGCTGGCCGACCCCGCGGACGAAACGGACGACACCGCCCTGTCCCGCCGCGCCGACGCCGGTTAGATTGCTGCGCATGTCCTCCGATCCCCGCCACGGCGAGGTGGCAGAACCCGAAGTCCCCGTCGGCCTGAAAGCGAAGGTGCGTCAGATCGGCCCCGGCATCATGGCCGCGGCGACCGGCGTCGGTGCCGGCGATCTCGTGGCCACGATGGTCGCGGGCTCGCGCTACGGCTACACACTGCTGTGGGCGGTGATCGTCGGAACGATCTTCAAGATCGCGCTGGCGGAAGCCGTCGGCCGGTGGCACCTCACGTCCGGCCGCACGATGCTCTCGGGCTGGCGCACCCTCGGCCGATGGGTCCTCGTCTACTTCGGCGCGTACGCCCTGGTGTGGGGCTTCGTCTACGGCGCCACGGCCATGTCGGCCAGCGGCCTGCCCCTCAACGCGCTCTTCCCCGCTCTCGACGTGCGCTACTGGGCGATGCTCAGTGGCGTCGTCGGGTTCGTGCTGGTGTGGTTCGGCCGGTACGCCGTGATCGAGAAGGTGATGACCGCACTCGTCGGCGTCATGTTCGTCTCGGTCGTCGGCACCGCGATCCTCGTGACGCCGAACCTGGTGGAGACGTTCGACGGTTTCGTGCCGCGGCTGCCCGACGGGTCGTTCGTCTACGTCCTCGGACTGATCGGCGGCGTCGGCGGCACCATCACCATGGCCGCCTACGGGTACTGGACCCTCGCCAAGGGCTGGCGGTCGTCGCGGTGGCTGTCGATGATGCGGCTCGACAACACGACCGGCTACATCACCACGGCGATCTTCGTCATCGCGATGCTCATCGTCGGTGCCGAGCTACTCGCCGGGCAGAACGTCGTCGACGGCGACGAGGGTCTGCTCATGCTCGGCAACACGCTTGCCTCCGACTACGGCCAGTGGGCACGCATCCCGTTCCTCATCGGGTTCTGGGCCGTGTCGTTCAGCTCGCTCGTCGGCGTGTGGAACGGTGTCAGCCTGCTGTTCGCCGACTGGTGGCGCACGTGGCGCCTGCCGCGGTACACGGTCGGCGAGTCCGAGGGTCTCGCGGACTACGACCACCGCGCGGGCATCGGCAGCCCGGTGTTCCGCGGGTACGTGGCGTGGCTGACGTTCCCGCCGATGGCGCTGCTGTTCCTCGACCAGCCGTTCCAGCTGACCGTCGCCTACGGCGCGCTCGGTGCGTTGTTCATGCCGTTCCTCGCGGGCACACTGCTGTTCCTGCTCAACTCGAACCGGGTCGAACGCGTCGGCCGGTCGGGTTGGGTGTCGAACACGTTGCTGGCCGTGTGCCTCGGCCTGTTCGGCTACCTTGCCGTGGACAAGCTCATCGGACTGTTCTGAGTTCGCACCCTCGGCCGAGCTGACCGGTTGCGGGCCGATCGTGGCCCGGTGGAGTCAGCGCAGCAACGCCCAGCCGATGCCCGCGGCAGCCACGATCAGTGCCGCGGGCATCGGCAGCACCGCGGTCAGCACCACGCCCACCACGACGAGGTCGGGGCCGCGCACCAGTTGCGTTATCAAGTGCACCGGCACCCGGCCGAACGGCGTGTCGGTCGCTGCCGGAGTCGCGTAATCGACCGGAAGGCGCGTCGCGGTACGGAGCACACCGGCTGCGATCACGGGCACCAACGGCAACACAGGGGAATCCCAGAGCGGCCCGCCGCCCATGGCCGCGACGGCCAGTACGAACAGTGCGGCCCACGCTGCTGTGACGGCCAACAACGCAACGAGTGTGCAGGCGCGCAACACGACGTCCGGTTCGTCCAGCCACCGCCGCAGCCCCGGTGAACGCCAGAGCCACGCGGCACCGCCCCGAACGGCACCAGTGCGACGAACGCGCACCCACCCGCGAGCACCACCTCCGGAGCGGCGGGCAGTACCGGGCGGGCGAGTGCCGCCACCACCGCGAGTCCAGCCGCAGCGGGCACGAACCGCGCTCGGCCCACCACACCCGCGGCGACGAACGACCACACCGAACGCATCCGCATGCGGACCGGGTTCGCGGGCGGGAACAGCATCCCCGGGTCCATGAACGTCACGCCGACCGCACGCACCACGCGTTCGTGCCAGCCCTCGACGAGGCGTTCGCGGCCGGTACGTGCAGCAACGGGCAGGCGCCACGGCGTGCCGACACCCGCCGCCATCGGCAGGCTGGACAGGCCACCGAGAACGACGACGGCCGCCATCGCCTGCCACGCCCACGACGGCACCTGCCAGACCATGCCGAGGAACGTCCCGGCGTACGCCAACCCCGCGAGCCGCGCCAGCCAGCCCAACCAGACGCGACCGCTGATGGCGAGCGCCCTGTCATGGCGGCCCACGAAACCGCGCCAGGTCAGCTCGGCGGGGTCGGCCCAGAGGAATCGCCGCCGCAGCAACGACGACCAGACGGCGACCGCCACCACGCAGCAGAACGTCACCACGGCAGCCGCGTGCGTGCCCACATCGACCTCGACGAGCTCGCGCCACCACTCGATGCGGTAGAACGCGCTGAACAGCCAGCCGGCGGCGAACACGGCGAGCAGTGCGGTCGTGTCACCGCTGAGGAGTTTGCGCAGCGTCATGGCCGGATCATCGCTACCGCGCCGGTTCGGGGGCCCCGAGTTCGAGCACGTGATCGGCTGCGTCGAGCAACGGCGGATGATGCGTCGCGAGCACGACGACCGCACCGTTCCCCGTCGCGCGTGCGATGACGTCGGTCAGCCACCCTTTTCCCGCGACGTCGAGTGCGCGCTCGGGTTCGTCGAGCAGGAGCACGTCGAACGGCCTCGCTGTCACGCCGAGCAGGAGCAGCCGCCGCCGCTGGCCCGCCGAGAGCGAGCCCGCCGTGACATCGGCACGGTCGGCGAGTGCCGCATCCTCGAGCAGCGCATCGACGTCGAGGTCGGCGCCGAACGACGTCCCGAGTAGTTCCAGGTGCTGCACCGGGGTGAACTCGGCGAAGAAGTCGGAGTCGTCCAGCAACGCCGATACGCGTCTCCGGAAGCTCCGGTCGCGCTCGTCCGGCGACGCACCGCCGACGGTGACGATGCCCTCCGCGGGTTCCTGCATGCCGTACACGACACGAAGGAACGTCGACTTGCCGCTGCCGTTGGGGCCGGTGAGCACCAGGCATTCGCCCGGTCGCACGTGCAGGTCGACCTCGCGCAGCAGCCACACGTCACCGGCGCGAACCCCGAGTCCGTCCGCGACCAGCTCCATCAGCGCAGCTGTTCGATGACGCTCGCGAACCTTTCCATGTCCTTCTCCATCACGGTGATGTAGCTGAGTCCGAACCGCTGCCGGTGGGCACGCAGCCGGTCGGCGATCTGCTCGGCGGTGCCGACCAGCAGCATCGGCAGCTCGCCCAGCTCGTCGACCGGCTTCGCCTCGTCGTACTGCTGGATGCGTTCGAGTCCTGCTGCGCGATCGTCAGTGACGTCCACGTGCTGGATCAGCATGTTCAGCTCCGGGTCACGGTCTCCCGCTTCGGAGCGCACGAACGCGACTCGTTCGTCGAGTTCGGACAGATCTGCCAGGCTCGCGGCGTCGCCGTCGCGGTTGAAATGCACCCCCGACAGTGCGACGACGTCGGCCTCCCGCGCGGCGATGCGCAGCATCCGGTCGCGCTGTCCACCGAGGACGATCGGCGGCAACTTGCGCTCGCCGTAGTGCCGCCTGAGCACGGCGAGGCACTGTTCGAGATGGTCCAGCCGCGCGCCGGGGCGGGGGAACGGCAGTCCGGCCTCGTCGAACTCGGCCTTTGCGTACCCGGTACCGAGGCCGACCTCGAACCTGCCTCCGAGGAGCAGGTCGGTCGTGTCGACATCACGTGCGAGCAGGGTCGGGTTGTAGAACGCGGTGTTGACGACGAACGTCGTGAGCCGCACCCGCTCCGTCGCCTCCGCCGCCGCGACCAGCGACGGGAACGGTGCCGGCATCCCCAGGTGATCGGGCGTCGCGACGACGTCGAAGCCGAGGTCCTCGGCTTTGCGGCACTTGTCGAGCCAACGCATCCGCTCGTCCGAGGCGAGCATGTTCACACCGAACCGGAATTCCATGGCAGCACGGTACCGAAATCCGGACGTGGCCACGGCTGTTCCGGGTGGACACCGGCTCAGGTCCGCGGTGAGCGAAATCCGTTCGCACGCCGCCGATTCCGGGCCGTACCGTCCGCGAATGCCTGATGCGATCTTCGCCGACCCACGCCTCGTACCGCTTTATGACGTGTTCGAAGGACCCCGCGCCGACCTGGCGCTGTACCTGGGAATCGCCGAGGAGACGGATGCGGCTCGGGTGGTCGACGTCGGCTGCGGCACCGGTGAACTGGCCGCGGCGCTGGCCGGCAAGGGCTGCGACGTCGTCGGCGTCGACCCGGCCGAAGCGTCCCTGGAGATCGCCCGCGGCAAGAACGCCGACGTCACGTGGCTCTGCGGCGGCGCCGGCGCCGTGCCGTCACGGCTGCCCGAGTTCCGCGCCGACCTCGCGGTGATGACCGGCAACGTGGCACAGGTCTTCCTGACCGACGAGGACTGGCACGCGACGTTGACCGCCGTGCACGCCGCGCTGCGGCCCGGCGGGTGGCTCGTCTTCGAAACCCGCCGGGCCGAGGCCCGCGCCTGGCAGAGGTGGGCTGCCGCACCCGACGTGACGCGGGACGTGCCCGAGGTCGGCGCGGTGACCGTGGCGACGACCGTGACCGACGTGGTGCTGCCGCTCGTGTCGTTCCGGCACGACTATCGGTTCCCGGACGGATCCACGGTCGCGTCCGACTCGACGCTCCGCTTCCGCACCCTCGACGAGGTCACCGCGACCCTGCACGCGGCGGGCTTCACCGTGCCGCACGTGCGCGACGCCCCAGACCGCCCCGGGTTGGAGCACGTCGTCGTCACACAGCGTGCACACGATCGGTGACGGCAAAGCCCCCAGGGGCACCTTGGGGGCGTTGAGTGCCACCAAGGTGCCCCTGGGGGCACGATGGAACGCGAAGAGGGTGACGACGCGCGTCACTCCCTGTTACAGACTCAGCCGAGGCGCTGCTTCAAGGCGGCGAGCTCGTCCTTCAGCGCGGACGGGATCTTGTCCTCGCCGATCGAGGCGAACCACTCCTCGATGAGCGGGATCTCCTGCTTCCACTCGTCGACGTTGACGTCCAGCGACGCCTGGATGTCCTCGATCGGCTCCGACAGGCCGGACGTCTCGACGTCGTCGGCGGTCGGCACGAGGCCCACCGGCGTCTCCTGGGCGTTCGCCTTGCCTTCGAGCCGCTCGACGATCCACTTGAGAACGCGCGTGTTCTCGCCGAACCCGGGCCACAGGAACCGGCCGTCGTCACCGCGGCGGAACCAGTTGACGTAGAAGATCTTCGGCAGCTTCGACTGGTCGGCGTTCTTGCCGGTGTCCAGCCAGTGCTGGAAGTAGTCACCCGCGTGGTACCCGAGGAACGGCAGCATCGCCATCGGGTCGCGGCGCACCTCGCCGACCTTGCCCGCGGCGGCCGCGGTCTTCTCCGACGACATGGTGGCGCCCATGAACACGCCCTGCTGCCAGTCGCGGGACTCGTTGACCAGCGGCACCGTCGTCTTCCGGCGGCCACCGAACAGGATCGCCGAGATCGGCACGCCCTGCGGGTCGTCCCACTCCGGCGCCAGCGTCGGGATCTGCGAGATGGGGGCGCAGAACCGCGAGTTCGGGTGGGCGGCGGGCTCGTCGGAGTCCGGCGTCCAGTCACGGCCCTTCCAGTCGGTCAGGTGAGCCGGTGCCTCCTTGGTCAGGCCCTCCCACCAGACGTCGCCGTCATCGGTGAGCGCGACGTTGGTGTAGACCGTATTGCCCTTGTCGATGGTCTTGACCGCCACCGGGTTGGTCTTCTCGCCGGTGCCGGGCGCCACACCGAAGAGGCCGAACTCGGGGTTGATCGCGTACAGGCGGCCGTCCTCACCGAACCGCATCCACGCGATGTCGTCACCGATGGTCTCGGCGCGCCAGCCGGGCAGGGTGGGCTGCAGCATCGCGAGGTTCGTCTTGCCGCACGCGCTCGGGAACGCGGCGGCGACGTAGTACGCCTTGTTCTCCGGCGAGATCAGCTTGAGGATCAGCATGTGCTCGGCGAGCCAGCCCTCGTCGCGCGCCATCGCCGAGGCGATGCGCAGCGAGTAGCACTTCTTGCCGAGCAGCGAGTTGCCGCCGTAGCCCGAGCCGTAGCTCCAGATCGTGCGCGACTCCGGGAAGTGCGTGATGTACTTCGTGTCGTTGCACGGCCACGGCACGTCCTGCTCACCGGGCTCGAGCGGGTGACCGACCGAGTGCAGCGCCGGCACGAACTCACGCTCGGTGCCGTCCTCCTTGACGAACTTGTCCAGCGCCTTCTTGCCCATGCGCGTCATGACGCCCATGGAAGACACCACGTAGGCGAAGTCGGTGACCTCGATGCCGAGCTTCGGGTCGTCGTCACCGAGCGGGCCCATGCAGAAGGGGATGACGTACATCGTCCGGCCACGCATGCAGCCCCGGTAGAGCTCGGTCATGGTGGCCTTCATCTCGCCGGGGGCCATCCAGTTGTTGGTGGGCCCGGCGTCCTCTTCGCGCTCGGAGCAGATGAAGGTGCGCTCCTCGACCCGGGCGACGTCACTCGGGTCGGAAGCGGCCCAGTAGGAGTTCGGCCGCTTGTCGAGCTTGACGAACGTGCCAGCCTCGACCAGTTCCTGGTTGATGCGCTCGGCCTCTTCCTCGGAACCGTCGACCCACACCACCCGGTCAGGCGTGGTCAGTTCCGCAACCTCCCGCACCCAAGACAGCACGCCACTGTGCGTGGTCGGTGCGTCGTCCAGCCCTGGGATGGCTACTGCAGTCATCTCTTCTCCTGTCTTCGACGACAAGAGCCCACACCGAACTGCAGCGTCCTGGTGCGGGCTCCGTTGCCGGCGACCGAAATGGCTTCACACACCGCGGCCAAGCGGTGCGTGCGTTTCTTGGGGATTCCCAGAGACTAACGGCCGTATCGCAACCACAGGCAGGTCAGTCCTGTCGGTTCTCTCACAAGAACGATCAGGGAATCGATTCAGTTGCAGTCGATCGGCCTAATTGAAGAATGACTTTCGCCAGGTAAAAGCGGTGAACTCGGGCGTAAAGGCCGGCGAACGACTGCGGCCCGACGCCCCGGTGGGACATCGGGCCGCAGGGAGCAGGCCGCGCGCGCCGCGCAGGAGCGTCAGGATCGCCCGATCGGAAGAGCACCATGGTCGCGCCGCCGATCGAGCGACACCGACCGGGCGATGCCGACGGCGCTGCCCAGCGGTTCCGCCGACCGCGCTGGAACCTCACCGCACCGCACCGCCGCGCTACCCGCGGACGGCGGGCAGCCGCGACGCTCTCGGGCCTCGCGCGTGAGCTCGCCGGTTCAGTTCTGGCTGATCCACTGGCCGGTGGCCGAGTCGATCTTCGCCACGCCTTCGACGCCCGCGCCGACCGAGGCGCTCTCGCCCCAGACGTCGGCGGTCTCCGGCACGCGCGCGGCGCTCGGTGAACCCGCGGAGTCGGAGGTCTCGGTCCACTCGCCGTCCCCGTCGCTCTCGAGCACGACCTCGTTTCCGTGCTCGTCGATGACCACGGCGATGTCGGCCTCGCCGTCGCCGTCCTCGTCGGTGAAGGCGATCGTCTCGCCGTCCTCGGTCTCGACGATGGCGGTGTCGTTCGTGCCGTCCTCGTCGGTGTCGATCGTCGCCGGGCCCACCTCGACGTCACCGTCGCCGAGGTCCGCGGTGATCATGCCGCCGGCGCCCGCGTCGGTCTCCGGCGGAGCTTCGGTTGGCCCACCGCCCATATCGACCCACTGCCCGCTGGACTCGTCGTACTCGGCCTCGACGATCACGTTGCGGTCCGAGTCGGCCGCTGCGTACTGGTCGGCCTCGCCGTCACCGTCGGTGTCGACGAACAGCTGAGCCGAACCGTCCTCGTGCTCGATCAGGGCGGCGTCGTACACGCCGTCGCCGTCGACGTCCTGGTTCAGCTCGGCCGTGTACTCCTCACCGTCGACCGTCACCGTCATGTCCTCGGTGGTGGCCGTGGTGTCAGCGCTTCCGTCGTCGACCCACACTGCAAACTCCCCCTAGCTCAGGGCTGATGATCGTTCGGCACCTGCCGGCTCCGCCGCAGCCTGCAACGGCCGATACCGGCCTCCCCGGTGCTCCCGCCTTGCGCGGGTCTTGTCATTGGGACTCACGGTATGCCGGTTCGGTTCCCTCCACCAGCAGGCCGCGGCACGCGAACGGGGAACGTCATCCCTGTTCGCCCGCCCGGGGCCGGTCCCGCAGCGCCCGGATCCGGCCCAGCAGCGTCTCGGCACGCTCCCGGCCGTCGGCCAGGTCCTTGACGCGCTTCGTCGCCACCGCGAGCTTCTGCTTGCGCTCCTGGGCGTCCATCTTGATGTTCTTGTCGACCTCTTTGAGCTCGGCCTCGATCACTTCGATCCGCCTGCTCAACGCCTCGTCCAGCGCCAGCGCCAGCTGCTGCTCGGCCTCGATGAGCTGTTCGGACACCAGCTGGTCGAGCGTGGAGCGGGCGTCGGCGATCGATTCGACCAGCCACTGCTTCGAGTGCTGCTTGTCGGCCGAGTGCCTGCGTGTCCGGCCGACCCACCAGCCCGCGCCGAGACCGACGACGACCGTCGCCGGCAGCACGATCGGGTTGAACAGCGCGAATCCCGCCAACGGTGCGGCGGCCAGTTTCGCGGCGCCCGCACCGCTGGTCAGACCCATGAACACCAGCAGCTTGTCCTCCGCCGACGACGGGCGCTTGTCGGGTGGGCGCAGCTCCACCGGCGGCGTCACCCCGCGGAGGAACTGTGACCGGATGACGGCCAGCTCCTCCTCGCAGAACAGCTCCGCCAGCGTCGCGTCGGCGACCTGGTTGAGACGGTGCGCGAGCATCCCGGAGATGTGCTGCGACGACGCCTGCAGAACCGCGTCGACCTGCGCGGGAAGGTCCTTGAGGTCCTGTCGCCGTGCCCCGTCGATCTCCTGCCGGAACCGCGCCTGGGCCTCCCGCATGCGCCGGGCCGATTCGTGCGTCAGGTCGCTGCGTGCCCGTTGGATCTCACCGCGCAGCTTGAGCTGCCACCCGCGTGTGGACGAACGGCGGGCTGCGGTCAACTCGTCCCGGCGGGCCCGCAACGCGGCGGCCTCGTCCTCGCCGGACGTCAGGGCGCGCTGGTCGGCCACCGCGTTCGCGTGCCGCTCCGACAATGCCGTGACCAGCGAGCGCATCGTGTTCGCCTCGGCGAGCATCGCCGCCCTGCCGACCAGGGTTTCCTGCAGCGAGCCCTGGAGCTCGGCGATCCCCGACTTCTCGCGCAGTGTGGCCGCGGCCTGTTCGTTCGGTGCCTTCGCGGCCATCTCGAACATGCGCGCCGACACCGGGTGGAACACGGCGTCGGCGAAGCGGGGCGCGTGTTCGGCCAGCAGCCTGCGGTCGGCGTCGAGGATCTCCCGCCAGCCCCGGAACTGGTCGGTCTTGGCCAGCGCGAACAGCACGGTCTCGACGCGGTCGCTCATCTCGGCGAGGAACCGCAGCTCACTCGACGTGAACGGCGCGGACGCGTCGACGACGAACAGCAGCGCCGTCGCGTTGGCCGCGGCCTCCATGGCGAGCTCGGCGTGCCCCGCGTCCAGTCCGCCGACGCCGGGAGTGTCGACCACGGTGACGCGTTCCAGCAGCGGCACCGGCCCGTCGACCTGCACGTACCGCGGCGGCAACTGGCCGGCCGGCAGCTCGTGCGACGCCGACGACCACGCGGGCAGTTCCGCCATCGGGAACTCCACCGGGGCGAGCTGCCCCGGGTAGCACGCCTTCGCCCCCCACTCGTCGGCGTGCTCGAAGACCAGGTACGTCGACGTCGCCACCTCGGCATCGACCGGCGAGAGCCCCGGCGCCGCCAACACGGCGTTGACCAGCGAACTCTTACCGCGGTTCGTCTCGCCGACCACGACGGCCGTCGGCTTGGCCGCCGCCGAGGAACGCTGCCGCTCCACCCAGTCGGCTGACTCCGGCGCCTCCCCGCGCAGCAGCGTGAGCAGCGCTTCCCTGGCCTGTTTGACCTGGGCAGGCAGGCCCGCCTTGCCGAGCGAACGTGTGGATGAGGTCACAGCGCGCAGCCTATCGGGGAGCCGCAGCCGAGGTCAGCGACGCGTGTACACGGTGACGACCGGTGCGCGCAGCAGGCGATCGTGGTCGACGAAGCCGGGCACCTCGGTCTCGGCGACCGTGCCTTCCAGCCGGGCGTCCTCGGTGCGCACGGCACCGCCCGCCTCGTGTTGCGCCGGGTCGAACCGCGCGCCGTCGGGCCGCAGCGCGTGCACGCCGACCGCCGCGAGTCCCTTCTCGATGCGCTCGGCGACGCCGTCACTGTGCGCGCGATCCATGGCGTACAGGCAGAGCTGGATGAGGGCCTGGCGGTCGGCCAGCGCCTGCTCCGGCTCGATGCCGCTCGCGAGTGCTACTGGGTCCACATCGCTGTCCGACGTGCTACGCGCCGGTACGGTTCCCACGTTCCGGAACTCCTCGGTCGCCGACTCGCCCACGGGTCACCGACCGGGACCGCCCGGCCCGGCGGCCGGCGGATGCACCGGCTGCGGGCGAACGGCCTGCGGAGGAGCGGAGCGCGGCTGACCTGCGGGCCGCACCGCTGGACCCGGCCGTGCCTGCGGATCGGGCCGTGCCGCGGGAGCCGGAAACGGATTGCCGGGCCGGACACCGTCGGAAGCCGGATCACCGGAGCGGACACCGTCGAGTGCCCCGGCGGGTGCGGCGCCGGGAGCGGGTGCGGCGCCGGGCGGCGCACCCGCCGCCTGGCTCGCCAGGGTCTTCAGGCGCTGCCACAGCAGGAAGTACGCGCGGTGCACGACGTGCGCCACTCTCGCCTGCGCGGGCGTGGCGCCGAACGACGCGAACGACCGCCACCAGCCCGCACGCTCCAGCGCGTACGCCGACAGGTCGTCGACGGGGGCACCGGGCATGCCGAGCTGGGCGTCGACCTCGGCGCTGCTCCCGACCCGCAGCACCTCGTCGGTCAGGTCCTGCGGCATCTCGACCGCACCCGACGTGACCAGTGTCAACGCCTCCAGCAGTCGCAGCTGGTGCGCCTCGGGGCGGGCGAGCAGGACCTCGATGGCGTCGTGCACCCGCTGCCGCTCCGCCTGGTCACCCGAGTGGTGGGCGAACGCCGTGATCGATGCCAGCGCGGCTGCCGCCTTGATGCCGTCGGCGCGCGCGGCGAACACGCTCGCCAGCCGTCGCTGCACGGCCTCCAGCCCGGAGCTGTCGAGCAGCCGCCGGTGCAGCGCACCCACCGTGATCCGCTCGTCCTCGCGGATGACCTCGACCGCCCTGCGGATGCCGAACAGGTCCAGCTTCTCCAGCAACCGCACCCGCACCCCCGCGGGAACGTCGCAGTCCCACGTGGTGAACATGTCGGCCGAGACGAGCATGACCTCCAGGTCGCCGTCGTCGAGACCGGCGAGGGTACGCAGTGCATCGGCCTCGGTATCGGTGAACGCCCCCGTTTCCGTCGACTCCGCGAGCAGGCCGATGACCGGCAGCACGTCGGCCACCCGCGGCCGCAGGAGACCTGCCTGTTTCTCGGCCAGCTTCGTCGCGGCGAGCCACACGTCGCCGTCTGCGCCCTCGACCGATTCGGGCGGCACCGTGTCGGCCTTGTTCAGCACGGCGATGGCGTTGACCGGACCCGCCTCGCGGCTGGCCGTCGCGGCGGTGAACGCGGCGAGTGCCTGCTGGTCGTCGGCCCTGATGCCCTGCGTGACGACGTACAGCACCGCCTCGGCGCCGACCAGCGCGCTGCGGGACGTCTCGTCGAGGGTGTCGGCCGCCTCGGGGTCCTCCGGCGGTTCGGCCTGCTCACCCTCCTGGTCGTCGTCGGTGAGCGAGCCACTCAGTCGGGTCGCACCGAGTGCCCGCTGCGTACGCGCCACCGACGACGTGTCGAGCGACCCGAGCCCCGGAGTGTCGATCACCGTCATGTCGCGCAGCACCGCGTTCGTCAGGTACGCCTCGAGATGCGACACCCGCTCGATGTCGACGCCCAGCTCCGCCGGGATCCCGCCGTCGGGCGCAAACGGTTGCACCTGCTTCGTGCCGTCGGTGAACACGACCTCGATGCGGTCCACCGTGCCGTACTGGAACCGCGTCACCAGCCTCGTGCACTCGCCGACGGCCGTGGGCGCCACGCGACGTCCGATCAGCGCGTTGACCAGGGTCGACTTGCCCGACTTGATCCGCCCGGCGACCGCGACCTGCAGCGGCGCCTCCAACCTGCGCAGCACCTCGGTGAAACCCGCGGCCGTGCGAGGGGAGACCTGACCGCGCAGCCGGTTGCACAGCTCCGCCACCGATTCCGAAAGCGGGCCGGCCGGTCTGCCCTCACCTGCCGCCGTCATCCGAACCCCCTGCTGGCCATGTCCGCCACCGCTGCCTGCGGGCACATCCTCCCACCCGGCTCCCACCGCCGACCACCTCGGACACGGGACACGCCGACGGCCACAGCGGCACCGGCGACGGGCGGGCGCGGGTCACCGCAGCCGCCACCGGGACGCCGGGGTCACCCGAGGGGCTCATCCCACGCGACGACCCGGCGTGCGACCTCAGGGCGACGCGCAGGTGCTCCGCGGCCGCCTACCGTGGGCGGGTGCGCCGGATCAGTCTCTGGATGAGGGCCCATCCCGCAGTGGGCGACAGCATCGTCGCCGTCGTGCTGTTCGCATTCGACGTGCTGGTCTACGCCCTGTTCGTCGCGTTTCCGGTGCCCGACGTCGAGACCCCGCCGTGGTACGTGGGCCTGCCGCTGATCGTGGTGCTGCTGGGCGTCGTCCCGCTGCGGCGCAAGTATCCGCTGGTCATGGCGTACTGGGTGCTGGTCTGGACGGTTCCCTACGTCGCGGCGGGATTCGGCGACGTGGCGTTCAGCGTGGCGGTGGTCAGCTGCATCGCGCTGTACACGGTGGTCGTCTACAGCGGACGCAGGCAGGCCGCCGTCTACACCGCGTTGACACTGGTCGTGAGCCTGGCCCACCAGGTCCTCCAGTACCCCGACGACTGGGTCGTCAACACGGTGACCGTCGTGCTGGCACTGGCGCTGTGCTGGGTGCTGGGTGAGTTCGTCGGCGCCCGGCGGGCCTACCAGGCCGAGGTCGAAGCGCGGCTGCACCTGCTGGAGAACGAACGTCACCAGGCCACGCGCATCGCCGTCGCCGAGGAGCGCGAACGCATCGCCCGCGAACTGCACGACGTCGTGGCGCACGCGGTCAGCGTGATCGTGGTGCACGCCGACGGCGCGTCGTTCGCCGTCCGCAAGGACCCCGACCTGGCCGAACGCGCGATCGGCACCATCTCCGACACGGGCCGCAGCGCGCTGCACGAACTGCGCAGACTGCTGGCGATCCTGCGCGACGACGAGCATGACACCGACCACGACGACGAGGGGAACCGCGTCGACGGCGCGCGCACGCCGCAGCCGACGGCCGCCGACCTGGTCGAACTGGCCCACCGGGTCGAGACGGCGGGGCTGACGGTGCGGCTCGACCTGGACGAGGCCGTCGACGAACTGCCCGCAGGCGTGTCGCTCGGCGTGTACCGGATCGTCCAGGAGGCGCTCACCAACAGTCTCAAGCACGCGGGCGTCGGCACGCGCGCGCAGGTGCGGGTGCGCTGGGACCGCGAGGCGGGAGGCGACACCGGCCACGCCGGGTCGGTGCACATCGAGGTGGAGGACGACGGCGCGGGCAGGGCCAACCCCGTACTGACGGCCGGATCCGGGGCAGGCGCCGGACCGGCCGAGCGCGCACCGTCCACACCGGCGGCCGGCGGCAACGGGCTCATCGGCATGCGGGAACGCACCAACGTCCACGACGGGTCCCTCACCGCAGGGCCGGCACCCGGCGGCGGCTGGCGGGTCCGCGCCGCCCTCACCGTTAGGTTGGGTCAATGATCCGAGTGCTCGTCGTCGACGATCAGGAACTGATGCGGGTCGGCTTCCGCATGGTGCTCGACGCCTCCGATGACATCGAGGTCGCGGGGGAGGCGGGCAACGGCGAGGAGGCGGTGCAGCTCGCCGGCCAACTCGACCCGGACGTCGTGCTGATGGACGTGCGCATGCCCGTGCTCGACGGTGTCGAGGCGGCGCAGCGGATCGTGGCGGCGGGCAGTTCGCGGGTGCTGGTCATGACGACGTTCGATCTCGACGAATACGTCTACTCGGCGTTGCAGGCGGGCGCGTCCGGGTTCCTGCTGAAGGACACGCCGCCCGACGATCTGGTGTCGGCGCTGCGGTCGGTGGCGCGCGGCGACGCCGTGGTCTCGCCCGCGGTGACGCGGCGGCTGCTGGACCGGTTCGTCGACACCGGACGGATCGCACCGCGCGATGCGAGCACACTGGAGGTGCTGACCGGCCGGGAGCGCGAAGTCCTGGCCCACGTCGCGAAAGGACAGTCGAACACGGAGATCGCGGGGGAACTGTTCCTGTCCGAGGCGACCGTCAAGACCCACGTCGGCCGCATCCTGACGAAACTCGACCTGCGTGACCGCGTCCAGGCCGTCGTCCTCGCCTACGAAACCGGACTCGCCCGCCCCGGAGACTGACCCGCACCGCAAATCTTCCGGATCACCCCGTGAGGCGAGCGCCCCCAAGGGCACCTTAGGGGCGTTGAGTGCCACCAAAGTGCCCTTGGGGGCACCACCCGAAAGTGGTGAGGCGGAAGAATTCCGGGGACGGCTCAGCGGTAGGCCGACATGTCGACGGTCTTCGGGTCGAGGCCCGCACGGAAGACCTCGCGGAAGCAGCGGCCGAAGTCGGGACGGCTGCCGTCGACGTCGCTGATGCCGTACATCGACGACAGCGTCCACGACGCGAGCGTGCGCCCCGCCAGCCGCGCCACGTCGGGGTCGGCCGCCAGCGCCGCGACACCACGCGCCAGGTACGCGGGCGTCTCCGACACCGCGAACTCCGGCCGCTCGTCGGTCACCGCGTCCCGCCAGTTCTCCTCGGTGACGCCGAACAGGTCGAGCATGGCCTCCGAGCGCAGGAATCCCGGTGTGACCGACAGCCCGGTGCAGCCGCGTGCGCCGAGTTCGGCTCCCAGCGCACGCCCGATGGCCCGCACTCCGCATTTGACGAGGTAGTACGGGATGCCGGCGCCGAGGTACTCGTCGTCGTCGGCGTCGGTGACCTCGACGACGAGCCCGCCGGGATTGCGCACCACCAGCGGCAGCAACCGGTGGAGCGCGATCAGGTGGGTCTCCAGCCCGCCGCGCACCAGGGTCAGCGCATTGTCCAGCGACGACTCCCAGTACGCGTTGTCGAAGTCGGCGTACGGATCGCCGCCCCACACGTCGTCGACGAGCACGTCGATCCGGCCGTCCGCCTCGGCCTCGACCCTCGCGACGAGACCGTCCACATCGGTCACGTCGGCGAAGTCGCACCGAACCGGGATCCCGCGGCCACCTGCCTGCTCGACGAGTTCCGCGGTCCCCTCGATGGTCTCCGGCCTGCCCATCGGCGACGCGTGCTCGCGCGTCGTCCTGCCCGCGGCGAACACGGTCGCGCCAGCTCGCCCCAGTTCCACGGCGATCGCCCTGCCGCAGCCCCGCGTCGCGCCCGTCACCACGGCGACCTTGCCCTCGAGTGGGCCGGTTCCGGTCATGGCAGCCATCCCTTCATGATCACGTCGACGGTCTCGGCGAGGCAGGCCCGCAGCGTGTCCCTCGCAGGCACCGTGCCGTTCGCAGGCACCGTTTCCCTCGCAGAAACCGTGTCGTTCGACGCCGCGTGGTCCGCGGACGTCGTGTCGTTCGTCGTCGTCTCGTCGTTCGCACCCGCCGGATCCTCGGCCCGCAGCGACCAGTCCAGTGCCGCGCCGTTGATCGCCGACAGCAGTACGCGTGCGGCGACGGCGGGAACCGGTCCGCACCACTGCTCGCTCGCGGCCATACGCAGCAGCACGGTCAGTTCGTCCCGCAGCGCTGCGTAGTGCAGGCGGAGCAGACCGCGCAGCTCCGGGTCGGCGAGGTCGGTGCCGAGCTGGGCCAGGTGGTTCACGGCTCCGGAACCACCGGCCCCGGACTCTCCGCCGCGGTCCAGTCCCGCGAACGCCGCCACCAGTGCCGCCCGCACCGCCACTTCCGGTGAGTCCGCTTCGGCGGCCGCCTCGCGCATGCGCTCGACGGCCTGCGTGCGCCCGAGCTCGGTCAACGCCCGCAGCAGCCCGGCTTTCGAGCCGAACCGTTGCGCGACACTGCCGACCGCCACGCCCGCCTCCTTGGCGACCTGCGCCAGCGTGAAACCCGGCCCTGTCTGTTCGATGACGGCGGCCGTCGCCGTCAGCAACCGTTCGTCGGTGATGGTCCGCGGTCTCGCCACACCATTAATGAACCACGATTCAATAACTGGCGCAACCCTGCCGCGTCCCGCCGGGAACACCCGCGCGACCACGACATCCCCGACATAGGGAATCGCCGGTTCAGGGGGAACTCAGGGTTGTCACCGATCGCGCGCGACGCCCTGATCCACGAAGCTGTGAGCACCGGCGACAACCTGGGACGACACGACCACCGGCCACCCGCCTACGACCACGGGACAACCCGATTTCGGTCTACAGGATGACGCGCAACCGGGCGGGTAGCCGGAATGATGAAGCCCACCACAGGCGATCAGCCCAGGCGACATCGCCGCACCGGGGACGACAACGACGTTCGCCACGGCCACCGCAGTGACGTACCGGCATCCGGGACCGACCCGTGAGCCCGGCCCGTCACGCCGACGGCCGACGAACGTCGCCACAGGAGGACACCATGATCGAGGCGCAGAGCCTCACCAAGAGGTACGGCGACAAGCTCGCCGTCGACGACCTGTCGTTCACCGTCGAATCCGGACGCGTGACCGGATTCCTCGGCCCGAACGGCGCGGGCAAGTCGACGACGATGCGGATGATGCTCGGGCTCGACAACCCGACGAGCGGCACCGTCACCATCGGCGGCAAGCGCTACGCCGAACTGCACCATCCACTGAGGACCGTCGGTGCGCTCCTCGACGCGCGGTGGGTGCACCCCAACCGCAGCGCCCGCGCGCACCTGTCGTGGATGGCGAAGTCGAACAAGATCTCACCCAAGCGCGTCGACGAGGTGCTCGACATCGTGGGCCTGTCCGAGGTCGCGAGCAAACGAGCGGGCGGGTTCTCACTCGGCATGTCGCAGCGGCTCGGTATCGCGGGCGCACTGCTGGGCGACCCGGAGGTGCTGCTGTTCGACGAGCCCGTCAACGGCCTCGACCCCGAAGGCATCCTCTGGATCCGCAAGTTCATGCAGCGCCTCGCCGACGAGGGCCGCACCGTGTTCGTCTCCAGTCACCTGCTCTCGGAGATGGCGCTCACGGCCACGGACCTCGTCGTCATCGGCAAGGGCAAGCTGATCTCGCAGAGCACCACCGAGGAGTTCGTCGCACGCGCCACCGACAGCACGGTCAAGGTGCGCAGCCCGCACCTCGACCGGCTGCGGCCGGCTCTCGACCGCGTCGGCGCGACCGTGACGACCACCGACGACGGTCTGCTCGTGGCGGGCGTCGCGGGCGAGAAGATCGGCGAGCTGGCCATGGAGAACCAGGTGACCCTGCACGAGCTCGCCCCGCAGCAGGGCTCGCTGGAGCAGGCGTTCATGCAGATCACGGGCGACTCGGTCGAGTACCACGCCGATCTGGAGACCGAAGCCGCCGAGCAGCCCGCCGGCCACGCGGCCGTCACCAACTGACGGCGACGGCGAACCGAACGGCGCCACGAACCAACAGGGGTAAACCGACATGACTCTTCTCGCAGTCGAACGCATCAAACTGCTCAGCACCCGGTCGCCGTGGTGGTGCGCCCTCACGGCGCTCGTGCTCACCGGCGGGTTCACCGCGCTGGTCGTGAGCCAGAGCAACGCACAGTTCCCGGCCACCGTGTCGGCCACGCAGTACGCCTACTCCTTCGGCATGGCCGTGATCATGGTGCTGGCGACGCTCGCCGTCACCACCGAATACCGGTTCGGGACGATCCGCACCACCTTCCAGGCCGTACCCAACCGCGCCGCGGCGCTCGCCGCCAAGGCGACCGTCGTCGCACTCATCGCGCTGGTCATCGGCGAGATCATGGCCTTTCTGTCGTGGGGCATGGCCACGCTGATCCAGCCCGAAGCCGACCTGGCGCTCAACAGCACCGCCGACTGGATCAACGTCGCAGGCGTCGGTCCCGCATGCGCGCTGGCCGCCGTGGTCGCGATGGCGGTGGGCATCCTCGTGCGGCACAGCGCCGGAGCGATCTCCCTGGTGCTGATCTACTTCCTCGCCGCGGAGAACCTGGTCACGCTGATTCCCGGCATCGGAGCCGACATCTTCAAGTGGCTGCCGTTCAACGTGCTGCACAAGTTCGTCACCGGCGACGGCGAGTCCGCGGGCGGCGCGACGTACGGGCAGCCGCTGTCGACGTCGACGCTCAGCCCGTGGTGGGCGCTGGCCTACTTCGCCGGGTTCGCCGTGGTGCTGCTGGCCATCGCCATCACGACCGCGCGCAAGCGCGACGCGTGACCCGTGGGCGCCCTCGGGGGAGGGCGCCGGCGGGGTCGGGTAGGACCGCCCAGCCGCGGAGGGCGTATGGGACCGCCGCGGGGCTGCGGGTGGGCGGAAACCCCGAGGAGGGGAGCAGCGGGTCCGGGCCGCTATTCGGGGGCGGCCCGGGCCCGCCTGTGTCCGCACCTCGTGTGAGTACCCCCACGGAGGACGCGCAGCCGCGCGAATTCGGGGATGCTGGACGTAAGCCCGTCAGGACTCTACGGAGGTGATCCTTGACGGTGTCCGACATTCAGGAGTTCCACACCCCGCGACCGGATGACCACGCGTTACCGGACCGCGATGCACCAGCGGACCGTGAGCCGCCGCCGGTTCGCGACGCACCGCCGAACGACGTTGCGCAGCCGAACGGTTTTGCGCCGCCAGGCGGTGTGGCACAGCCGAACGGTGTTGCGCAGCCAGGCCGGGACGTTCCCGGTGCCGACCCGCCCGACGAGCGGTCCGGCCGGGACGACGCCTGGCTCAATCTGGAGCCGATGGTCGGCCTGGAATGGTCACAGGCCATCGCACTGCCACTCGTCACGGGCGATGCCGCGAGTCCGGCCGACCTGCGCGTGGCGTGGGTGCACCGCGCACCGCTGGACCAGGTGCTGGCCCTCTACCGTGCCGCCGGTGGCGGCGACGCGTCCGTTCCCTCCCCGTGGTGGCTGCGTGCGCTCGCCGACGGGACGCTCGACTCGCGCGAAGCCGGGTTCCGCATCGAGGACCGTGTGCACAACCTGCTCAGCCGCCGTCCCGGCTGGGAGTTCGTGCCGTGGGCCGCGGGCGGCGAATCCGGATACTGGGAGTTCATGCCGTCGGAGGGGACCGGCGGGAACCGGCGAACCCCGACCACGATCGTCAACACGTCGCGGCACACCGGCTGGATCGACATGTTCCCCGCGCACGAGGCCGCCGCACCCGATCCGGTGGCGATCGACGGCCCGGCCGCGCTGCGGGCACGGCTGGGGGAGATCGAAGCGGTCCGCTGACGCGCGGCTATCGTCGGCGTCCGTGGAGAGCGAAGGAGAGCCCCGGCTGCGCAGCGTCGTCAGTTACGTCAAGCGCGGTGGGCGGATGACGGTCGGCCAGCAGCGCGCGTGGGACACCCGATGGTCCGAGCTGGGCCGGGAGGTGTCCGAGCTCGAACCCGGTCCGATCGACTTCGACGCGTGGTTCGGCAGGTCCGCACCCGTCGTGCTGGAGATCGGTTCCGGCATGGGGGAGGCGACCGCCCAGCTCGCAGCCGCCGCACCGGACGTCAACTACGTCGCCATCGAGGTCTACGAGGCGGGTCTCGGCCAGCTGATGCTCAGGGCCGACAAGCTCGGCGTGACGAACCTGCGGCTGCTGCACGGCGACACGGTGCCACTGCTGCGCGACCACGTCGAACCCGCCTCGCTGGCAGGCGTGCGCGTCTTCTTCCCCGACCCGTGGCCGAAGAAGCGCCACCACAAGCGGCGTCTCGTACAGCCCGCGTTCGTCGAGCTCGTCGCCTCGCGACTGGCCACCGGCGGCACCCTGCACCTCGCGACGGACTGGCAGGACTACGCCGACCAGATGCTCGAGGTGGGTTCGGCCGAGACGTCGCTGGTCAACCGATTCGACGGCTGGGCTCCGCGACCCGAATGGCGCCCCGTGACGAAGTTCGAACAGCGCGCCGAACAGGAGGGCCGGGTCTCCCACGACCTGATCTTCGAGAAGCGCTGAGCCGCGCGGCCCGGCGACGCGGCGTGGGCGGCCACACGTCAACGCGCCGTGCAGGACGTCCGAATGCAGAACACGCGTCTCTGGGTGCAGAACACGCGTGCCCGAACGCAGGACACGCGCGTCCGGCGCGGGACACAACGCGGCGGGGCGTCCCCCGATGAACGCCCCGCCCTGTTTCCCCGATCCCCCGGTCCCTGCTCCCCGTGGTTCCCCCTCGGACCCACGGTTCCCTCGGTTCCCCCTGTTCCCGCGGGTTCCCCTCCGCCCGCGGTTCCCCTGTTCCCGCGGGTTCCCGTGTTCCCGCGGTCCCCCTGGTACCGCGGGGCTTGCTCCCCGTTGGCGGTTACTCGTCGGCGAGGGGTTCGGCCTGCACGCGGCGCAGGGCGGGGGTGCACACCGACGACGCGATCAGCGCGACCCCGATTCCCAGCACCACCGGCGCAGCGAGCCACGGTGTGAGCACCTTCGCGCCGTCGTCGACCATGGTGAACAGGCCGATCCCCACGAGCGTTCCCGCCACGCCCGCGCCGACGGTCGCGACCAGCGCGGGCAGCGCCGCCTCCGCGCGCAGTGCCCTGGCCAGCACTCGCACCGGAGTGCCCGCCGCCATGAGCGCGCCGAACGTGCGCCGCCGGTCGAGCACCGATCCGGCCGCGGCGATGGCGGCACTGCAGCCGCCGAGTACCGACGCCGCGAGCAGGCCGATGACCGTGACCCGCTGCAGGTCGTCGAGCTGGGAGACCTGCCCGTCGAGGCGTGCCTGCCTGCTCTGCACCGGCAGGCCGCCGGCGGCGGATACCAAAGCGGTACGGACGACGTCGACGTTGGCCGGCGTCGACGTCACCGCGACCGTTCCGGTGTTGGGCGTGAAGTCCGCGGGCAGCACCGCCGGGTCGACGATCGCCTCGGGCGCCAGCTCGCCCGTCGTCGTCATGGGCCGCACCGGCACGGCTGCAGGCAGCGACGTGCCCGGCTGACCGAACTCCGCCGACACCGTCAACTCGTCCCGCGAAACATCCGGGTACGGCGTGTACACCCCGGGTGCGCCCTCGCACGCCCCGCGCATGTCGACCACCAGGAGCTGCTCGGCAGCGTCGCAGTCGACGACCCTGGCGAGGGCGTTTTCGTCGCCGAGGAACGCGTCGCCGATCGTCACGGCACGCTCGTCCTGGCCGTAGCGCGCCAGCGCGTCGTTGGTGTCGGCCGCGATCCGCTGCAGCGACCCGTGGTCGGCGTTGACGTAGAGCACGCCGTCGGTGTACTCCCGCAGCGCTCCCGCCTGCCCCTCGATGCTCGGCAGCACCGTCAGTGCCATCGAGCCGGTGAACACGGCCAGCACCACACCGGCGGTCGCCCGGTAGGCGCCGCGGGGGTCGTCCCGCAGCCTGCGCCCGGCCAGCAGCGCCGACGGCCTGCGCCACCGCCGCACGAACAGGCCCCCGATCGCCGCGGTGATCCACGGGCCGGCCAGCGTCAGCGATCCGATCACCATCGCCATCGACACCAGCAGCAGCGTCGCTTCGACCTGGCTCGATGCGGTGGTAGCCAGGTAGGCGAACAGCACGCCCGACACCGGCAACGGCACCAACCGCCACCAGCGCAGCGGTTTGGGTGTGTGCCCGCCCGCTGCGCCCAACGGTGCCGACAGCACCCGCCGCAGTCCGAGGGCCGCCGCGAGCACGACCAGCAGCGGCACCACGACGACGATGGCCACGGTCGGCACCGCACCCAGGACGAAGTCCGAGGCCTGCCACGTGCCGCCGTCCCAGGGCACGGTGGTGGCCGCCTGCCGCAGCAACGGACTCACCGCCCAGCCGAGCAGTGCACCGCCGGCCGCGGCGATCGCCGTCTCGGCCGTGACCATGCCGATCACCTGCCGCGGCGTCGCGCCCGCCAGCCGGAACGCGGCGAGCCTGCGTTCCCTGCGTGCCGCGATCAGCCGCGCCGACGACGCCACGAGCGCCATGCTCGGCACCGTCAGCACCACCACGCCGACGCCCGCGAGCAGGCCCAGCATCGGGTCCGCACCTCGCCCGGCGGGGCTGAACCCGTCCTGCGGCATCGCCGTCGAGGGCATGTCCTCGGGCGCATGGCCGACCAGCGCGACCAGCTGCTCCGGATACGCCAGCGCGTCGTCACCGAGTACGCCCGCGTTCGCGCCGAACCGTTCGCCGAGCTGCGAGCCGGGCGTGTGGTCGACCGCGTCGGCGAGCTCGGGCGACAGCAACGCCTCGCCGGGCCCGGGCAGGCTGTCGATACCGGGCGGCAGGTCGATCCGCGAGGGGTCGGCCAGCGCGGCGACGTCCACCCGCTGGATCTCCCTGCCGTCGGGCGCGACGTCCTCGCTGGCCACCAGCTCCAGGGAAGCCCCGTCCTCGGACGGCTCGCCGTACTGCTGCCACGCCGACCGGTCCGCGCGCGTCTCGGTGGCTCCCGGCAGCGAGACGAGCAGCAACACGAGAGCCGTCGCCACGGCCACGCCGACGGCGATCAGGATCGCCGAGACGCGGGTGCGACCGTCGGTGCGCAGCACGCGCAGCGCGAGCTGGAAGCTGTTCACGCCGGCACCACCGCTCCCGCACGCGTGTCGGCGTCGATCCGCCCGTCGCGGAGGCTGACCGTGCGCGGCACCGACGCGGCCAGATCGCGGTCGTGCGTCACGACCACGACCGCTGCGCCGGATCCGGCCGCCGCGTCGAGCAGTGCCGTCATGGTCTCGCCACCGGTCCGGGTGTCGAGCGCCCCGGTCGGCTCGTCGGCGAAGATCACGCTCGGCCGATGCGCCAGCGCCCGCGCGATAGCCACGCGCTGTGCCTGCCCGCCGGACAGCTCACCGGGCCGGTTGCGTTCCTTCCCCGTGAGGCCGAGGTGCTCGAGCCACCGCCGCGCCTCGGCCATCGCCTCCTTGCGGCCGGCGCCTGCCAGCAACATGGGCAGTGCCGCGTTCTCCTCGGCCGACAGCTCGCCGACGAGCATGCCCGACTGGAAGACGAACCCGAACTCGGTGCGCCGCAGCTCGCTGCGTTTGGTCTCACCGAGTGAGTCGATGCGGGTGCCGCCGAGTGTCACCTCGCCGTCGTCGACGGGCAGGATTCCCGCCAGCACGTGCAGCAACGTCGACTTGCCGGACCCTGAGGGCCCGACGATCGCCATCGCCTCACCCGGCGTGATGTCGATGTCCACTCCGGACAACGCGTATTGCGTGCCGTACCGCTTGCTGAGGCCGTGACCGCTCAGTGCCGGCCGGGTCGGCATGGCCGGTGAGGGCGGCTGCCCCGAGATCCGTGTCGTCATGGCTGTGCAGCTTGGCCCAGTCGGCGGGGCGCCCACTTCGGACGGACGGCCGGAACCTCGGGGCGGCGCATCGGCCGATCGGCCGATGCCCTGCGAACCGTCCGGCCGGGCCGCGGCCGTCGCCGGCTCGGCTACCGTCGGTGTCGTGTCCGAGACGTACCCGCTCCGCGAACGTGTCACCCGGCGACTGCGCTCGGCCGACCCCGCGAGCATGGTGCTGCTGGCCGCGGTGTTCGGCGACCTCGCTGTCCTGGTACCCGCGGCGACCGACGGCTGGGGCACGCCGCTGCTCGACCTGGTGCCGTTGCCGGGGATCCTGCTGCTCGCAGGCTGCGCCGTGCTCGGCAGGTCCAGACCGGTGTTCGCGGGCTGGGCGGGTGCCTGCGTGCTGGGTGCGAACTCGCTCCTGATCGCCTACACCGGCGCACCCACCTTCTCGACCTTGCTGCCGGAGACATCGTTCGCCGAGTGCATTGCGGGCCTGCTGCTCGTGTACTACTGCGCGCGATCGGCACCCGCCGCGGCCGCGACCGTCACGATCGGCCTGCTCGTCGCGTCCGAGCTGGCGAGCACGGTCGCCCGCGACGCTGGTATGCATATCCTGCAACTGGCCGGCATTGGGCTGGTGCTGCTGCTCGTGGCCGTCATCCCCGGTGCCCGTGCCCGACAAGGGATCGGCGACGGCACGCTCGTCACGCTGCTCCGGCAACAGTGGCTGCTCGTCGGTGTGCTCGCGCTGGCACTGTTCCTCGACGCATCGATCATGCTGGAGGCACCGAGCTCGGATGTCGTGATGGCACTGCCCGCCATCGCCGCCGTCGTGCTGGTCATCCGCGGGACGAGCTCGCCGCTGCGGCCTGCCTTGCTGCTCGCGGGCGTGATCGCGGCCACCACGGCGCTGGCTCTGGCGACCGACGCCGACCGATACCTGCACCTCGGCGGTCTGCCCATCGCCGCGACGGTGTCGGGCATGGTCGTCACGGCACTGTTGGTGCGCCTGGAATCGCCGCGCCGCGCCGTCACGGCGATCTCGATCCTCGCCGTCACGGTCGCGGCGGGTTCGACCGTGCAGGTCATGGCGTTGTTGGAGCCGGTCCAGATCGCCTACAACCGCGACGTCGAGGTCCTGCAGGGGCTCGCGCTCACTGCGGTGCTACTGCTCGGCATCAGCGTCGCCATCGGCCTGTTCCTGCGGGCCCGCGACTCCGAACGCAAGACGACCGTCGAAGCGGCCATCGCCGAGGCGCAGACCGCCGAGCGGATGGCGCTGGCCCGCGAACTGCACGACGTCGTCGCACACCACGTCACGGGCATCGTGGTGCAGGCGCAGGCGGTGCGGATCGTCGCGCAGCAGAATCCGCACGTCGTGGCCGATTCGCTCGGGCAGATCGAGAACGCGGGCACCGAGGCGCTCACCGCGATGCGACGGCTCGTGCGCAGCATGCGCGGGGAGTCGGGCGACGCGGGCGCAGGCGCGGGGGAGCAGTCCGGACCAGGCGAGCAGGCGACCACCGACCTCGACGCCGACCTGCGGAAACTCGCCTCCTCAGCGGTGCACGGCATGCCGGTGCGACTCGACGTCGACGTGCCGCCGGAACTGCCGCAGGAGGTGGCACGGTCGGCGCTGCGCATCGTGCAGGAGGCACTCACCAACGTCAGCAAACACGCCGCGGGCGCCTCCGCGGCATGGGTGGCCGTGCGCGGCGAGGCAAGGGGCGGCGGTGACCGCGCTCTGCTGCACATTCGGGTGGCCGACGACGGCACCCCTGGAGAACCGGGACCGCTCGCCGCGATCGGCGGCTACGGTCTGGTGGGCATGCGGGAGCGGGTCGAGCTGCTGGGTGGCACGCTCGCGGCGGGCAGGCCCGGCGATCAGCAGGGCCACGGCCGCGACGGAGATGGCCCCGACGGCACCGGTGGCTCCGGCGGCTGGGTCGTCGAAGCGTGGCTGCCGTTGCAGGGAGAAGAGGAGTCCCAGTGATCCGCGTACTGATCGCCGACGACCAGGACATGGTGCGTACCGGTTTCCGCATGATCGTGGATGCCTCGGACGACATGGAGGTCGTGGCCGACGTCGCCGACGGGATCGACGCCGTGTCCAAGGCGCGCGAGCTGCGCCCCGACGTGTGCCTGCTCGACATCCGCATGCCGGGAATGGACGGCCTCGAGGTCACGCGGCAGTTGGCAGGACCGGACGTCACCGATCCGCTGAAGGTCGTCGTCGTGACCACGTTCGACCTCGACGAGTACGTCCACAGCGCGCTCACCGGCGGGGCGTCGGGATTCCTGCTCAAGGACGCGGGACCGGCACTGCTGCTGGAGGCGATCCGCGCGGCCGCACGCGGGGACGCGCTGGTGTCGCCGCAGATCACGGTGCGGCTGCTGCAGCACTTCGCCGACGCCCCCGCCGACGGCGCGCCGGCGGTGGAGGAACCGGCCGAACCGTTGACGACGCGGGAACTCGACGTCGTTCGTGCGGCCGCGCGCGGGCGCACGAACACGGAGATCGGCGAGGAGCTGTTCCTGTCGCTGTCGACGGTGAAGACGCACCTCGCCGCGGTGCAGAACAAGATCGGCGCTCGCAACCGGGTCGAGATCGCCGCGTGGGCGTGGCGGTGCGGTGTCGTCACCGAGTGACGAGCCGGCGCACGCCCCCAGGGGCACCTTGGTCGCATTGAGCGCAACCAAGGTGCCCCTGGGGGCTCCGAGGTCCCTGGTGGCTCGGACGTCGCTCGATAGGGTGGGCCGATGATCCACCGCATGACAGCGCCCGTGGTACTGCCCGCCGATCCGGGGTGTTCCGTCGTCCGTGACGGCGCCGTCGACATCGACGCCCACGGCCGCATCGCTTACTGCGGACCGGCGAGCGAGGCCCCTGGCACCGCCACGACGACGACCGCCAAGCAGGGGATCCTGCTACCGGGATTGGTCAACGCGCACGCGCACAGCCCGATGGTCCTGCTCCGCGGCATGGGCGGTGACCTGCCGCTGTTGCGCTGGCTCCAGGAGGTCATCTGGCCCACCGAGGCGAAACTCCGGCCGTCCGACGTGCACGCGGGCATGCTGCTCGGGTCGGTGGAAATGCTGCGCCGCGGGGTCACGACCAGCGCGGAGATGTACTTCCACCCCGAGCAGATGGCCGACGCGGTGCTCACGACGGGCGCGCGCGGCATCCTCGGCGGCCCGATCATCGACCTGCCGGGCCACGACTGGCGCGCGATGCTGGCCGACGCGAGCAAGTGGATCGACACGGACGGCCTGCGGTTCGGCCCCGGCGAGCGCGTCGAGCTGTCGTACGCGGGCCACTCGGCGTACATGCTTCCGGCCGAGGCGCTCGGCGCGATCGCCGACGACGCCGCCGCGCGGGACGCGCTGGTGCAGATCCACGTCGCCGAGGCCGCAGGCGAGGACAGCCGCCAGCGCGCCGAGCACGGTTCGGTGCCGAAGCTGCTCGACGAGGTCGGCCTGTTGCGCGGCAGGCTCATCGCGGCCCACGCCGTGCATCTGTCCGATGAGGACATCGAACTGCTGGCCGCGCGCGGCACCGGGGTCGCGCACTGCCCAGGGTCGAACGCCAAGCTCGCGTCCGGTGTCGCCAGGCTGTCCGACCTCCGCGCGGCGGACATCCGCATCGGACTCGGAACCGACGGTCCTTCCAGTAACGACGACCTCGACCTGTGGGAGGAGGTTCAGCTCTCGGCGATGCTCGCACGTCTCGCAGCGGGCGAGGCCACCGCGCTGACGGCACCTGCCGCCCTGCTGCTCGCCACCCGCGGCGGCGCCGACGCACTGGGCCGCGACGACATCGGCGCACTCGAACCCGGCCGCTGGGCCGACGTCGTGCACATCGACGTCGACGATCCGGCCTTCGCCACGGGCCTCGACGTGCCCGACGACCAGCTGCTGGGCAATCTGGTGTGGGCGGCCGGTTCGCGCAGGGTGCGGGACGTGTGGGTGGCGGGCGAGCAGGTGGTCGCCGACGGTGAGTCGTCCCGTGTGGACCGTCGGCGGGCTCAGGCCGACGTCGCGGCTGCCGCCTCCCGCCTGCGCGCCGGGTAACAGCAACCTGCGCCGGTCCCGGCATCCCCCGATGACCGGAACCGGCGCAGGCTCCCCCTTTTCTCCCCGTTACCGGAAAAGCGAGCTACGGCACCGCGCGGCGGCTCGTCAGGTATGTGAATGCCGCCAGCACCACTCCGATCAACGCCGGGTAGACCGCGAACAACAACAGCGCCGGTGTCTCCGCGAAAAAGTCGAAGACCTGCTGCCACCAACCCTGCCAGCCGATCAGCGCCATAAGGCCGACGACCAGCGCGCCGAAGGCCAGCACCAGTGCCCACACACCCGGCTGTCCCCAGCGCTGGTAGACGATTCCAGTCCACAGGCCGGCGAACGACAGCAGAAGGAACGGCCCCGCATACACGAGAATCCGGGTCACGACGTTGCTCCCCTCCAGGAACGGCAGGTCGAACATCGCGAAGCCGAGTCCCCACCCACCGGTGGCCCGTTCGAGCAGCGACATCAACCAGATGATGACGCCGTACAGCAACGCCTGGCCGAAGACGACAAGGCCCGCCGCGGCAACGAACTCCCGTCGTGTGACGCTGAGCCCGAGTGCGAACGGAAACATCTGCGTCATCGTCTGGACATGAGTCACCAGCGTCACGATGTAGATCGAGACCAGCGCCCCGGTGACGGTGGCCCCTTCCGGGGGCGAGGCCGTCCCGATCGCCACGAAGATGGCGATGTTCGCCGCCAGGACACAGACCAGCACCAACAGCGGCATGCCGAGCACCATGCGCGCGTTCACCAGCTGAATGCGCGCGACTTTCACGAGCTGTGTCATGACCGGTCCCCCTTGCCGTTGCCTGCGCCCGCGAGCGCGGCGTCGTGGAACTGTGTGGTTCGAACGACGAGCTGTTGCAGCGACACAGGCTCGACCTGCAGGCTCGCCGTGTCGCGGTCGGCGGGAATGCCGGAGACGACCACGCGCGTGAAGCCGCCCAGATCCTCGCGATGCAACACGTCGTGGCCGTCGGCGAACTGCTCGACCGCGTTCGTGGGACCGCTGACCGTGACGGCCTGGCTGCGCAGGTTCTCGGACGAGTCGTCCATGACGATCCGGCCGCGGTCGATCACAGTGACGTCCTCAATGATGTCCGCGACCTCGTCGATGAGGTGTGTCGAGAGCACGATCGTGCGGGGATACCGGCCGTAGTCGGCGATCAGATGATCGTAGAACGCCTGCCGTGCGACGGCGTCCAGCCCGAGGTACGGCTCGTCGAACAGGGTTACCGGTGCGCGCGCCGCGAGGCCGATGATCACGCCCACCGACGACAGCTGCCCGCGCGAGAGTTTCCGCACCCGTCGCTTGACCGGCAGCCGGAACTCCTCGACGAGGCGGTCGGCGAAATCCTGGTCCCAGTTAGGGAAAACCATCGCAGCGGCCTCGAGGGCGTGCCGAGCCAGGAAGATATCGGGATAACGCTGCGATTCCTTGATGAAGCACACGCGCGGCAGCACCGCGGCGTTCTCGTACGGATTCTCGCCGAACACGCGGACCTGCCCCGATGTCGGAATCTCCTGGCCTGTGAGCATCCGCATCACCGTGCTCTTGCCCGCGCCGTTGCGGCCCAGCAGGCCGTGGATCCGGTTTTCGTGCAAGTCGAACGAGACGTCGTCGACGGCAAGGGTGTCCCTGTAGCGTTTCGTCACCCCTCGCAGGTTCACCACGCTCATTGGTCGTCCCTCCAGGCGTCGATCATCTTTTTCACGTCCTCGGCATCCATTTCGAGTCGTTTCGCCTCGGCGAGCAGCGGAGCGATGTAGGAACGACCGAACGCGTCCTGTCTGCGTTCGACGAGTTTGTCCCTGGCTCCCTCCTGCACGAACATTCCGACCCCCCGTTTCTTGTAGAGCAGGCCATCGGCCACGAGCTGGTTGATGCCGTTCGCCGCGGTGGCCGGATTGATCCGATGGAAGGTGGCCAGCTCATTCGTCGACGGCGCCCTGCTCTCCTCCGGCAGGGATCCGTCGATGATCGAGTCCTCGATCTGTTCCGCGATCTGCTGGAACAGCGGCCGCGCGTCGTCCATCACCATCGCCACCCGATGAACCGCATCGGTTCATTAGTCATGTAGGTAACCATGACACCAGGGTGGCTGCGTGTCAACGCGACGGCGGGACGAGGACACCCCAGGGGCACCCTGGTTGCATTGAGCGCAACCAAAGTGCCCCTGGGGGCTGCAGAACGGGGGCAGGGCCGCAGGCGACGTCCGCCGTTAAAGTCCGTATTGTGGTAGCGGTCACAATGGCGGGGGAGTTCGCCCCGTACGGGCTGTCGCACTGGCTGGCCGTGGGGATCTTCGCGGTCGGCGCACCACTGGTCGTCCACCTCGGCCGCCGGCAGCGGACAGCGGCGCGGGCACGGCGCTTCAGCCGGGCGTTCGCGGTGACGATCGTGCTCGTCAGCGTGGCGGACCTGTGGTACGAGCTGGTTCCCCCGACCCTCGAACGCTCGGTGCCGTTACACCTGTCCGACCTCGTACCGCTCGTCGCCGCCTACGCCCTGTACTTCCGGCGCACGTGGGCCCACGCCCTCGCCTACTACTGGGGGCTGGTGCTGAGCACGCAGGCGCTGTTCTCACCGGCGTTGACCGGTCCCGACTTCCCCCACGCCAACTACATGCTGTTCTGGGGGAGTCATCTGCTGGCCGTGCTGGCCGCGATCTACCTCACCTGGGGCCTGGGGATACGCGTCGACTGGCGCAGCTACCGGCTCGCCGTCGCCGTCACGGCGGCGTGGGCGGCCGTGACGATGACCTTCAACACCGCGGCCGGCACCAACTACGGGTTCCTCAACGGCAAGTCCGACACGGCGTCCGCCCTGGACCTGCTCGGCCCGTGGCCCTGGTATCTCGTGTCCGTCGGCGCAGTGCTGCTCGTGGTGTGGGCGCTGATGACCTGGCCCTGGGTGCGGCTCCGCGATCGCGGCCACGTCACCTGACGCGGGACCGGGGCCGACCGGCCACCCACGGGAACCTACCGGTGGGGCCGCGGACGGACGGTGATGTCGGTGAGGTGGGCGTCGGCGCCTGCCAGCACCGCTGCGGACACCGCTCCCGCGACGGACTCCGGCCGCAGGTACTTCTCCGGCCGGTACTCGCCACCCTCACCCGCGACGACGGCCTGCTGCATCTCGGTGTCCGTCCTGCCGGGGTACACCGACGTCACGCGCAGCCCGTTCGGCTCCTCCTCGGCGCGCAGTGCGTCCGCGAACGCGCGGGCACCGAACTTGCTCGCCGCGTACGGCCCCCAGCCCTCGCGCGCCGACAGTCCCTGCCCGGAATTGATCACCACGACGTGACCGTGGGCGCTGCGCAGTGCGGGCAGCAGCAGCCGGGTCAGCTCCGCCACCGCGACGACGTTGACCTCGAAGTTGGCGCGCCACGACTCGGCGGGCGAATCGACCACATCGCCGAGCCGGGCGACACCGGCGGAGTGGACGAGTACGTCGAGCCGGTCGATCCGCGCCGCGGCGTCGGCGACGGCGGCCTCGTCGGACAGGTCGACGGCCCAGGGCCGGGCATCGGGCAGGTCGGCCGAGAGGGCCGCCAGTGCCGCCTCGTCCCTGCCACCGAGCAGGACCCGATGGGTGTCGGCGAGGGAGCGAGCGACGGCGGCGCCGATACCGCGGGAGGATCCGGTGACGAGTGCGAGTGGGCGATCGGTCATGGACACCACGGTAATCACGCGTGTGCCAGGCTTGGGCAGCGAGATCAACGACGATCGAGGAGGAACACGGCATGCGTAAGGTCGGCAGCGGCGAACACGTCGTCATCGCACTGCACGGATGGTTCGGCTCCAGCGGAGCGTGGACGGCGTTGGAGCCCCACCTCGACCGCGAGCGGTTCACCTACGTCTTCCACGACTACCGCGGCTACGGCGACCGGCGCGGCGAGTCCGGCGACTACAGCATCGCCGAAGCCGCGGCCGATGTGCTGGCGCTGGCCGACGAGCTCGGCGCCAACAGGTTCTCCCTGATCGGCCACTCGATGGGCGGCAGCGTGATGCAGTACGTCTACGCCGAGGCTCCAGGGCGCGTACGCGCGATGGTCGGCATCTCGCCGGTTCCCGCGAGCGGCGTGCCGCTGGACGAACAGAGCAGGCAGCTGTTCGCCGGCGCCGCCGACTCGCCGGACAATCGGCGCGCGATCGTGGACTTCACCACCGGAAGCCGCCTCACCGGCACCTGGCTCGACGCCGTCGTGCAGCACTCGCTCGAGGCCGCCGAGCGCGACGCCGTCGCCGCCTACTTCGAAGCCTGGAGCGGCACCGATTTCCACGAGCGCATCACGGGAAGCGACGTTCCGATCAAGGTGATCGCCGGGGAACACGACCCGGCGCTCGGCCCGGACACGATGAAGGCGACGTTCGCCGAGTGGTACCCGAAGGCGGAACTGGAAGAGCTCGCGAACGCGGGCCACTACGGCATCGACGAGACCCCGGTCGCGCTCGCCACGTCCGTGGAACGGTTCCTCGCCGAGGCATGACGCGGCGTAGGCAGCGACGTGCCCCCAAGGGCACTTTGGTTGCGTTCAATGCAACCAAAGTGCCCTTGGGGGCAAAACCGGATCGCCCGATCGGGGTGGGTCAGACGCCGATGCGGCCGCCGTCGGACTTACGGACCGCGACGATCGCCGGCCGGGCGTGGCCGCCGTCGGGCCAGTTCGAACCGGGCTCGCCACCCTCACCGGGGTGCTGCACGGCCACGAGCACGATGTCGTCACGCACCACCGGACCGCACGTCTCCGCCCCCACGGGCACGGTCAGGAACTGCTTCACCTGACCCCGGTTCGGGCCCGTGACCGGCACGGAGAACAGGCCGTCGTTGGAGCCGAGCTCATTGCCGTCGGTGGAGACCCACAGGTTGCCGTAGCCGTCGAAGGCCAGGTTGTCGGGACACGAGATCGGGCTGACCTGGCTCTTGTCGAACCCGCCGAAGTACGTGTCGGCGGCCTCGGGGTCGCCGCACACGAGCAGCAGCCGCCAGCGGAACTTCGTTTCCGTGCCGTCCTCGTCCCATTCGAGGACGTGGCCGTTCTTGTTGCCGTCCCGCGGGTTCGGCTCGTCGGCATCGGCCTTGCCCGCGGCACCGCGGTCGCTGTTGTTGGTCAGCGCGGCGTAGATGCGGCCGGTGACCGGGTTCGGCTCGATGTCCTCGGGCCGGTCCATCTTCGTGGCACCCACCTTGTCGGCGGCCAGGCGCGTGAAGACGTACACCTCCTCGGCGGTGAAACCCTCCACAAGGGATTCGTTTCCGCTGGCGAGCGCGATCCATTCGCCGGTGCCGTCGAACTCGCCGTCCGAGGGGAGCGTGCCACTGCCGTCGATCTCCTCCTCCGGGCTGTTGCCGGTGAACGTGGCGACGTACAGCGTGCCCTCGTCCAGCAGGGCCATGTTGTGCCTGCGGGCGTGCGCACTGCGACCCGGCTTGTACCGGCCCTTGGAGACGAACTTGTAGATGTAGTCGAACCGCTCGTCGTCACCGGAGTAGACGACCACCCGGCCGTCCCGCGCGATCTTGACGTTGGCGGCCTCGTGCTTGAACCGGCCCAGCGCGGTGTGCTTGATCGGCTTCGCGTTCGGGTCGTTCGGGTCGACCTCGACGACCCAGCCGAAACGGTTCGCCTCGTTGGGCTCCTGACCGAGGTCCCAGCGCTTGTCGAACCGCTCCCACTTGCGGGTGCTCGCGCCCTCGGGGAAGCCGTAGCGCTGCAGCCGCTCGGCGGTCACCGGGTCGTCGACCTTCTCCGCACCCGCGAAGTACTGGTGGACGTTCTCCTCACCGGAAAGCACCGTGCCCCACGGGGTGACGCCGCCCGCGCAGTTGTTCTGCGTACCGCGCACGACCGTGCCCGTCGGGTCCGCGGACGTCTTCAACAGGTCCGAACCCGCCGCGGGCCCGCGCACCTCGAACTCGGTGTCGATCGTGATGCGGCGGTTGTATCGGCTGGGCTTGACCTCGAGTCCGCCGTCGCGGGTGCGGTCGGCCTGGACCACGGAGAGGCCGTGGGCGGCCCACGCGATGCGGACCTGCTCCTCGGTCGGGTTCTCCTCGTCGTAGGTCCCTTCGGGGAACATCTCCGTCTCGGTGGTGTACTCGTGATTGACCACCAGGAAGTTGCGCTTGCCGGAGCCGTCCTGCGGGATGAGGCCGACGAAGTCGTTGTTGTAGCCGAACTGCTTCGCCTGCGCCGCCGCCGTCTGGTCGTTCACGTCGAACGCGGGCGCACCCGGCACCACGGGGTCGCCCCAGCGGATGACGACCTGCTGCTCGTAGCCGTCCGGGACGGTCACGGCGTCCCGGGTGTTCGGCGCGACGGGGTCGAAGTCGGTGCCGGGAACGGGGCGCCCGCCGGGGCGGCCGTGGCCGTTGCCGCGGCCGGGGTTCGCGGCCAGCGCGGGCACCTCGGCCGCGGCGGTGCCCGACAGCGCGGCGAATCCGGCGGCCGTTGCCGCCATGACGCCACCGGCGCGCAACGCTCCGCGCCGGGACATGACGCCTCGGACGACGTCGCCGAAGTATTCGTTGTCGGAGGTGTTCGGGGCTGGGTGGGAACACTGATTGCCGCACCGGTATTCGCACGTCACCGGGGAACGGCCGGTTCGGTGGGTAGTCAGCAGTGGGAGCAGTCGCCCAGGCTTGGCGGACACGCGGCCTCCAGTCACTCGGTCAGGGGAACAGCAGTGACGTTAGGTGCCGAACTTGAGTCCCTCTCGTCCACGAGGTGAACGACGGGAGAACCCGGGGCCGCACACGTTCAGACCTCCTCACCCACCAGAGCGGCTTCCGCAGGCACCTGGGTGATGTCCTTACCGCCGGCGGGCACCAGCAGCAACCCGGCGGCGATCGCCGACAGCACCGCCGCGGCCAGGAACGGCGCACGGTCGAACCCGAACCACTCGGCGATGTGCCCGACGAGCGTCGCCGCGGCGGCACCGCCGAGCCAGCGGCAGAAGTTGTACCCCGCGCTGGCGACCGGGCGCGGCGCATCGCTGATCGACATCGCCGTCCCGGTGAACAACGTGTTCAACAGCCCGGAGATCAGACCGCTGACGACGATCGCCACCACCAGCACCGTCTTGCTGGGAACCACCATCACCAGCAGCAGCACCGCATAGCCCGCGACGGCCAGTGCCGTCGCGTGCCGTTCGCCGAGCCGCGCGGCCAACCGCGGTGCGAGCACCACGCCCGCGATCGCCACGCACAATCCCCAGCCGAAGAAGATCAACCCGATCTCGATCGCGCCCCACTCGAGCACGAACGGAGACCACGCCAGCACCGCGAAGAACCCGGCCGTGTACAGGGCCGACCCGATCGAGGTCCGCAACAGCGCGCCGTGACCGAGGGCCCGCAGCGGGTCGAGCAGCCTCACCCGGGGCCGCACCTGCCCCGTGTCACTCTTCAGGAACACCGCGCACAGCACGAGCGCCGCGCCCATGAGGACCGCCGTGCCCATGAACGGTCCCCGCCACGACAGATGACCGAGCAGCGCCCCGAGCAGCGGGCCGACGGACAGTCCGAGACCGAGCGCCGCCTCGTACAGCAGGATCGCGCCCGACTGACCGCCCGCGGCCGCGCCCACGATCACCGACAGCGCCGTCGCGATGAACAGCGCATTCCCGAGACCCCACACGGCGCGCAGGCCGATCAGCTGCTCGATCGAACCCGCCGCGGCGCACAGCGCGGTGGCCAGCACGATCAGCGTCAGGCCCACGACGACGGTGCGCTTAGCGCCGAACCGCGCACTCGCCGCGCTCGTGAACAGCATCGCGACGACCTGGATCGCCAGATACGACGAGAACAGCAGCGTCGTCTGCTGCGGCGTCGCGTCGAGCCCCTCGGCGATCGACAGCAGGATCGGGTCGACGAGGCCGATCCCCATGAACGCGATGACCGCGGCGAACGCGGTGATCCAGACCTGTTTCGGCTGACCTTTGACGGCCGACAGCAGCGAATGCTGCTCACTCATCGGCGCGAACCTCCTGATGCGGATGTCGATGTGGTGTCCGGAGCGAACGTTCCAGTTAGCTATGCTAATCAAAATAGCTTAGGTATGCGAAGTAAGTTCGCTCACGCACTCGGGGACGCTCCGAAGCCCGCCGCGGGTCAGCCGGCCCGTCGCCCACCGCCGTGCGACGGGACATGTGTCGCGTGACTGCCTAGGATTCAGTCATGCAGGCGGTCGTGTTCGACATGGACGGAGTACTCGTCGACTCCGAGCAGCTGTGGGACGAGGTCCGGCGGTCGGTGGCCGCCGAACACGGCGGCACCTGGAACGGCGAGGCCACCCGCGCGATGCAGGGCATGAGCACCCCGGAATGGGCCGAATACCTCGTCACCGAGGTCGGCGTCGAGCTCACGCCCGACGAGGTGGCCCGCACGGTGATCGACGAGATGCGCAACCGCTACGCGGGCGCACCACCCGTGCTGCCGGGCGCGCCCGAGACGCTGAACCGGGTCGCCTCGCGATACCCGGTGGCCATCGCCAGCTCGTCACCGCCGGTGCTCATCGAGTCATTCCTGGCCGCCACCGGGTTGGCCGAGCGGGTGCCGGTGGCGGTGTCGAGCGAACAGGTCGCCAAGGGCAAGCCGGCACCCGACGTCTACCTCGAAGCGGCGTCGCAATTGGGGATTGCCGCGCGGGACTGCGCGGCCGTCGAGGACTCGACCAGTGGACTACAGGCGGCATTGGCCGCAGGCATGACCGTGTTCACGGTGCCCAATCCGCACTACCCACCGGACGAGACGGTCGTCGCCAGGACGCACCACACCCTCGACGGCATCACCGAACTGCCCGCCGCGCTGGGGTTGTAGCTGGGCAGCCCGAGCGGCGCTCGCCGGTCGGGACCGCAGCGCTCGCGACGACGCAATCGCGAGTGCCGCGTCATCGGAGGCGGTGGCCGGAAGACGGGAGTGCAGAACACGCGTGACTGAGCGCAGGACACGGCGTACCGAATGCGGAACACGCGGGGCCGAGCGCAGGACACGCGAAAACGGAGCGGGCGCGACCGCACCCGCTCCGCTCACCGAAACGTTCGTCTCCCGCGGCTCCACCTCACGCACGGGAGAATCGCGGTCGTGCCTACTTGTCGCCCTCGGGGTCGATGAACTTCTCCACCGCGTCGCGGGCCGTCCAGTCGTCGTACTGCACCGGCGGCGACTTCATGAAGTACGAGGACGCCGACAGCACCGGACCACCGAAGCCGCGGTCCTTGGCGATCTTCGCCGCCCGCAGCGCGTCGATGATGATGCCCGCCGAGTTGGGGGAGTCCCACACCTCGAGCTTGTACTCCATGTTCAGCGGCGCGTCGCCGAAGGCGCGGCCCTCGAGCCGCACGTAGGCCCACTTGCGGTCGGACAGCCACGCGACGTGGTCCGAAGGGCCGACGTGCACGTTCGACTTGCCCATGTCGCGCTCGACCTGCGAGGTGACGGCCTGCGTCTTCGAGATCTTCTTCGACTCGAGACGCTCGTTCTCCTTCATGTTGAGGAAGTCCATGTTGCCGCCGACGTTCAGCTGCATGGTGCGGTCGAGCTGCACCCCACGGTCCTCGAACAGCTTCGCCAGCACCCGGTGCGTGATCGTCGCGCCGACCTGCGACTTGATGTCGTCACCGACGATCGGCACGCCGGCCTTCTCGAACTTCTCCGCCCACACCGGGTCGGAGGCGATGAAGACCGGGATGGCGTTGACGAACGCGACACCCGCGTCGATGGCGGCCTGCGCGTAGAACTCGGTCGCCTCCGTCGAACCCACCGGCAGGTACGACACCAGCACGTCGACCTCGGCGGCCTTCAGCGCGGCGACGACGTCGACCGGCGCCTCGTCGGACTCCTCGATGGTCTCGCGGTAGTACTTGCCGAGCCCGTCGAGCGTGTGGCCCCGCTGCACGGGCACACCGAGCGGCGGCACGTCACAGATCTTGATCGTGTTGTTCTCACTGGCGAGAACGGCCTCGGACAGGTCCTGGCCGACCTTCTTGGCGTCCACGTCGAACGCGGCGACGAAGTCGATGTCACTGATGTGATAGCCGCCGAACTGGACGTGCATCAAGCCGGGAACACGCGAACCCTTGTCGGCGTCGCGGTAGTAGTGCACACCCTGAACCAGCGAGGCCGCACAGTTGCCAACACCCGCGATGGCCACCCTCACGCGGCGATTCTCGCCCATGCCGGTATCTCCCTTACTCGTGTTCCGTACTACCTGGGTCACGCCGAGTGGTCGCCTGTGTCGACGTCTCCTGCTCGGCTTTTTCATGCGCGATGAGCTCGTTGAGCCAGCGCACCTCCCGCTCGCTGGTCTCGAGTCCCAACTCGTGCAGCTCGCGGGTGTAGCGATCGATCTTTTCCTCGGCCCTGGCCAACGCTGCCCGAAGACCTTCGCGGCGCTCCTCGACCCGCCTGCGCCTGCCCTCCAGGATCCGCATACGGACATCGGCGGGCGTGCGTGAGAAGAACGTCAGATGGACGCCGAAACCCTCGTCGTCCCATGTCTGAGGACCGGCGTCGGCGAGCAGTTCGCCGAACCGCTCCTTGCCCTCCGCCGTGAGCTTGTACACGCGCTTGGACTTGCTCGCCCTGCGGTTCCACGGCGTCGTGGCGGAGGCGTGCGCAGCCTGCGCGGGGGCGCTCGCCGGGCCGGCCGCGGCGTCCGCCTCGGCCGTGTCCTCGGCGATCCAGCCGGCCCGCTGCATCCGGCGCAGTGTCGGATACAGCGATCCGTAGCTGAACGTGCGGAACATCCCCAACGATTCGTGGAGGCGTTTCCGCAGCACATAGCCGTGCATAGGGGCCTCGTGCAACAGACCGAGAATTGCGAACTCGAGCACACGGGCACCCCCTTCGGGAACGAATCGGCGTCGCCCGGCGTTGCGCCCTGGCTGGTGACCAGCACCACCGGATGACTACGACCCAATGTACCGGCTCATTATATCGCGTTGATACATCGCAGTGGCGTAACTAACCGCGGAGTCACTCTGACAACAATCAACCGTCATCCGACCGTTATCCGCTGCGGCGGCGTGTCGCCTCGCCGCGGCAGCGCCTCACGTCGAACGGCCCGTGGCCAATCGTCGGGAACCACGTACTCTGTTGAGGTGCAGAACCAGCGGCAAGTCGTCGACTACGCGCTTCAGCGCCGTGCGTTGCTGGCCGAGTTCCGGACGGGACGGGCCAGCGCCATGGACGTCTGCGACGCCACCCCGCAGTTGCTGCAGGCAGCCAAATTCCACGGCGTGCCTGACGACGACGCCTGCCCGGTGTGCGGCAAGCACTCCCTGGCGCAGGTCAGCTGGGTGTTCGGCGACGAGCTCAAGCACGCAGCGGGTTCGGCGAGGAAGCCGGACGAACTCGAGCGCATGGCCTTGCTTTTCGCCGAGTTCACCGTCTACGTCGTAGAGGTCTGCCGCGCGTGCGCGTGGAACCACTTGGTGCTCTCATACGTCCTCGGGACGGCCGAGACACCGGAGCGGGTTCCCCGCCCTACGCGGAACACACGGAGGACCGCGGGACAGTGACGACGTGACGACCGCGACCACGCGGCCGGGGCCAAGGTGTCCCCGGCCGCTCACACGAGAGGGTTGGGTCCGCAGAACGGCGTTCCCCGACGCGCCGATCTGGGAGGGTCTTGAGTGAACGACCAGGGAAATCACGGCTGGCCGGAACAGGAACCGGGCCGCCAGCGCCCCCGGCGCCCCGACGCCGGTGACGCTCCGCAATGGCCCGGTGACGGAGCGGACGAACCGCCGAGACCTCCGCGTGGGCCGCGACAGGCACCGCAGGGCGATCAGCCTCGGCGATCCGGGCCGCCTCAGCAGCCAGGGCAGCAGCATCCCCAGCGCCCCCCGCGGCCGCCGCAGCACCAGCGTCCGCCGCAGGAGGGACAGCCACCGCGCGGCCAGCGCCCGCCGCAGGACTCCGGTCAGCAGCCTCCCCGCGGGCCCCAGCAACCCGGGCAACCCGACCAGCCGCGGCAGCCCCGGGGCGGCCCACAGGCCGGCAGGCCACCGCAGCAGTCCGGGCAGCCCCGCAACCCCGGACAGCAGCCGCCGCCCGCTTGGCCGGACGCCGAGAGCGACCGCGGCGGCAGGCACGCCTCACCCGAAGGCAGGCCGCCCCGGCAGCCCCAGCGGCCACCCGAAGGACAGCGGCCCCCCGAGTCGCAGCGCCCTCCCGAGTCGCAGCGGCCACCCGAACGGCAGGGCCGCCCGGTTGACCCGCAGCAGGATCCGCGCCGCAGGCAGGCGCCACCGCCCGGTGGTGCGGACCAGTCCCGCCGCGGGCAGCGTGGTCCGGACGACCAGCGCCATCCGGATCAGCGTCCCGGCGAGCAGCGCGAGCCCGGCCCGCGCCGCCCCGACCAACAGCGCAGGCCCGACGACCGCCGTCCCGAGGGACACCCCGGGGAGCGCTCCCGCCGCCCCGGTGCCGCGGCGGCGGGAGCGGCCGGTGCCGGCGCGGCGGGCGCGGCCGCGGGCGGATACGCGGCGCACGCGTCCGAACAGCCCGACCCGGGACTGATCACACACCAGGGTTACGGCAGGCGTGACTACTCCGACCCGTACGGCCATGAGGCCTACCGGGCCGACCCGCTCACCGGCGCCTACGACGAGGACGGCTTCTCGGACGACGTGGCGCCGGCGGCCTCGGCCTCACACGCCGAGGGCGGCGTCGGACCCGACGACGAGGAACCCACCGGCCGCAAGGGCAAGAAGCTCCTCACCCCCGCCCAGCGCAAGAAGCGCCGCTGGCGGCGGATCCGGCGCACGATCTACGCCGGTGTCGGCGTGTTCGTCGTACTGCCCGCGATCGCGTTCGTCGTGACGTACTTCATGGTCGACGTGCCGACGCCGGAAGAGGTGGCCGCCCAGCAGGGCAAGGTCGTCAACTACTACTACGCGGGCGGCGAGAAGATGGCCGAGGAGGCGCCTCCCGAGGGCAGGCGCGTCATCCTGCAACCGGAGGACATCCCGGACACCGTCAAGCACGCGGCGTACGCGGCGGAGGACGCCACGTTCGAGACCAACTCGGGCTTCGACGTCACGGGCATCCTGCGCGCCGTGTGGAACCAGGCGACGGGTGGCACCGGCGGTGGTTCGACCATCAGCCAGCAGTACGTCAAGGTCGCGACCGACAACGACGAATACTCGTACACGCGGAAATGGACCGAGCTCGTCAAGTCGTTCAAGATGAACAACGAGCAGTCCAAGGCCGAGATCATCACCGCGTACCTGAACACCATCTACTTCGGACGCGGTGCGTACGGCATCGAGACGGCGGCACAGTCGTACTACGGCAAGAGCGCGAAGGACCTGAACGCCTCGGAGGCGGCGCTGCTGGCGGGGATGATCCAGCAGCCGGGCCGGGTCGAGGACGAACAGGTCCGGGAGCAACGCTGGTCCTACGTGATGGACCAGATGGTGGCCAACAAGTGGCTGTCCAAGCAGGAGCGCAACGCCGCGAAACCGCCGCAGCTGATCCCCGACGAGAAGGCGAGGCCGGAGGCGCTGACGGGCCCTGACGCGTTCATCAAGAACCGGGTGATGGCCGAACTCGCCGCGAAGGGCTACTCGCAGGAGAAGATCCAGACCGGCGGCTACAAGATCTACACCACGATCGACAAACGGGCCCAGAAGGCGGCCAAGGAATCGGTCAACGAGGTGATGAAGGATCAGCCGAAGGAGCTTCGCAAGGCGCTCGTCGCCGTCGACCCGAAGAGCGGCGGGGTACGTGCCTACTACGGCGGTCCGAACGAACCCGGTGTCGACGAGATGGACTGGGGCAACGTCCAGCGCAACCCCGGATCGTCGTTCAAACCGTTCGACTTCACGGCGTTGCTGCAGCAGGGCGAGAAGGGCCTGTACTCGACCTACGACGGCAGCTCACCGCGGCAGTTCGGCACCGTCACCGTCGGCAACTCGAGCGGCGTGGAGTGCAACCCGTGCACGGTCCGCGAAGCGATGGAACGCTCCATCAACACCGTGTTCTACGACATGGTGACCAACGACGTCGGTCCCCGCGCGGTGGCCGAGGCCGCGCAGGCCGCGGGCATCCCGGAGAAGCACGGCGAGAAGCCGACGATGGGCAGCCTCGACGGCAACATCTCCATCGGCGGTGGCCAGACCCAGGTCACGCCGACGGACATGGCAGGCGCGTACGCGACGTTCGCAGCCGACGGCATCCAGCGCGACACCCACTTCGTGGCCAAGCTGGAAACATCCGACGGCGAGGTGCTGTTCGACGAGACGACGCCTGCGGCGAAGAAGGGCGAGCAGGCCTTCGACTCCGATCCGGAGAAGAACCGGCAGATCTCGCGCAACGTCACCGAGTCGATGATCGACGTACTGCCCGGTTCGGACCTGTCGTGCCCCGGCGATCACTCGTGCGCGGGCAAGACCGGTACGCACCAGTACGACCAGGGTGACGTCGAGTCCGACGAGAACTCGCAGGCGTGGATGGTGGGCTACTCGCCGCAGATCTCGGCGTCCGCGTGGGTCGGCACCGGCCGGGGCGAGCCGATCCGCGACGCGGCCGGCAGCCCGATCTACGGCAGCGGTCTTCCGGGGTCGATCTGGGAAGAGTTCATGAACCGCTACCTCGAACCGCTCGATCCCGAGGAGTTCAGCGACCTGTCCGCCGACGAGATCTTCGGGCCCGCTCAGGCACCCGTCACGGACGACTCGTCGGCCACGCCGGAGGAACCGGAGCAACCCTCCTCCACCCAGGAATCGACCAGCCAGAAGCCGAGCAGCACGCCGTCCCCGCCTCCGCGGTCGTCGGCGCCACCGTCGCACGGGCGGCCGTCCGAGCCGAGTTCCCCGGCCGAGCCCACCGAGAGTGAGGACGACGGCGGCGGCTGGCTGGGCGGCGGCGCGGACGACCCGGACACCGCCAACGGCAACGGCAACGGCGGCGGTCCGCCGGGCGGCTGATCCGACCCGGCCGTATCGCCACGCTTCCCGGGCCCTGGTCCTCGTCCGGACCAGGGCCCGGGAAGCACGGCCGCATCGCGGGAGACGCATTACAGGAGCGTCACGGCTACCGCTTGTAACATCCGACGCGTGCCCAGCGATACGCCTTCTTCCTCGTCGCACGCCTGCTCGGCGGGCGGAACGGACAACGGCTCCGGCGACGAGCCGGATCCGCCGGGCACGGTCGATGCGGACCCCGCCGCGTCCGAACCGGCCGGCGCTGAACCGGCCGGGACCCCCGAGACGGCGTCGCTGGACCCGTCACAGCGGGTGATCCCGAGCCACACCGACCCGCTGGCCGCGAAAGCCACCACGCCGCTCGGCGGCCCGCTGGGCGAACACGCGGCCGTCGGCAGGCACTGGTTCTGGTCGCCACTGCGGGTCGGGCTGCTGCTCGGCGTGATCGCGCTGATGCTGTCGTGGTTCGGCAAGGCCGCCTGCATCCAGCAGTACGAGGACGCCGCGGGCAACCTGCAGCTGGACTGGCAGTCGAACCGCCAGTACGTGGCGATGTGCTATTCCGACATCGTCCCGCTGTACACCGCCGAACGTCTCGACCAGCCGGACACGTTCCCGTACGTCACGCACTGGAGCGAAGAGGTCGGCGAGGGAGAGTTCCAACGCCGCTACATGGAGTACCCGGTGCTGACCGGGCTGTTCCAGTGGGTCAACGCGAAACTCACGCACGGCTGGGTGGGGGTCGCCGACAGGGGCCTGTTGCCAGGGGCACTGCCGGTGGCGGTGTACTTCAACATCACGGCGCTGCTGCTGGCCGCCGCCTGGCTGACGACGATCTGGGCCACTGCGCGCATCGCCCGGCGCAGACCGTGGGACGCGGCGCTGGTGGCGATCTCGCCGCTGGTCGTCGTGCACGCGTTCACCAACTTCGACACGCTCGCCGTTGCGCTGGCCATGTGCGGGCTGCTCGCCTGGAGCCGTCACAGACCCGTCGTCGCGGGCGTGCTCCTGGGCCTCGGGGCGGCGGCGAAGCTGTATCCGCTGCTGCTTCTGGGCCCACTGCTCGTGTTGTGCATCCGGGCGGGCAGAACCGGCGACTGGCTCAGGACGACCCTGGTCTCCGCGGGCACCTGGCTGGTGGTGAACCTGCCGTTCCTCGCCGCCTTCACCGAGGGCTGGCGCGAGTTCTTCCGCCTCAACACCGAACGCCCCATGGACCCGGACTCGATCTACAACGTGATCTCGTACTTCACGGGGTGGGCCGGGTTCGACGGACCACTCGAAGCCGGCGAGACACCGAGTGTGCTCAACACCGTCAGCGGCGCGTTGTTCCTGCTGGGCTGCCTCGGCGTCGCGTACGTGGCCCTGACCGCACCGCGACGCCCGCGGCTGGCGCAACTGTGTTTCCTCGTCGTGGCCGTGTTCCTGCTGACGAACAAGGTGTGGAGTCCGCAGTACTCGCTGTGGCTGGTGCCGCTGGCGGTGCTCGCGATCCCGCGCTGGCGGCTGCTGCTGAGCTGGATGCTCGTCGACGCGCTCGTGTGGGCGCCACGAATGCTGTCCTACGTCGACGTCGAGGACAAGGGCCTGCCCGACGACTGGTTCCTGGCGACGGTCGTGGTGCGCGATCTGCTGGTCGTCGCGCTCTGTGTGTTGATCGTGCGGGAGATCTACCGGCCGTCGGCGGATCCGGTGCGATGCCCTTCGGGACCCGGTTCCGGCGATGACGATCCGATGGGCGGTGTGCTGTCGGGGGCGCGGGACGCCGTCGTACTGCCGCGAGTGTCGTCGCTGCTCCGGCGTGGCCCCGCACGATCATCGGCGGAGTCGGCATCGGCGCCCGGAACGTCACGGGGCGGAGCGTCGAACGGGGAGCCTGCATCGACGGGGGAGTCCGGGTCGAAGGGGGAGTCCTGGTCGAACGGTCCCTGACCGAGCGGCGACGGCCCGGCAGGTCTGCGGTCGGTGACCGCGCGGGCGGCCAGGAACGCCACGAACAGCCCGGCCAGCAGCGCTGCCCTGCCCCACACTCCGATGACGACCGCCTGCGGCGCGAAACCCTCCGCGATGGGCTGTTCGAAGTCGCCGTACCAGCGGAAGACGCCGATGCCCATCGCCACGTCCGCCGTCAGGTAGGCGACGATCCACCCCCACCGCACGCGCAGCAGCACAAACATCGGCAACAGCCACAGCGTGTACTGCGGCGAGTGGACCTTGTGCAGCAGCAGGAACCCGCACAGCGCCGCAGCGCACACCTGCAGCAACGGGAAGCTGCCCTCCCGCTGGGCCCGCTCCCAACCGACACCGCACGCGAGCGCCAGCGCGGCGAGCACGGCAACCGGCGACACGACGTCGGTGAACTGCTGGAAGGCCACGTCCCCGGAGAACAGGTGCCGCACGCCCCAGTACCAGATCGAGTTGGATGTGCCGTCCGCCTGGCGCTGCCCCTGGAACTCGATGGACGCCCACCAGCCGTCGAACCCGGCCAGCGCGAACGGCAGATTCACGGCCGCCACGACCCCGCCCGCCAGCAGCGGCACCCGCAGCGCCTCCCGCACGGCGCTGCGCCTCCCGATGTCCGGGCTGCGCCTGCTCTCCACATAGACGTACAGCGCCAGCGGCACCACGAACACGGCGGGGTACAGCTTCAACGCCGCCCCCACGCCGAGCAGAACCGCCGCCCACCCCGCGCGGCTGCGCAGCGAACCGCGGAGAGCCCGCACCACGAACAGCGCCGCCACCGCCGCCGCGACCACGGGCAGATCCCAGTTGTGGAACGCGTACAGCACCAGCGGCGGACCGAGCGCCCACAGCAGCGCACGCCACCCGGCGAGCCTGCCCAGCAACCACGCCGTGAGCAGTCCGAACGGCGCCAGCACCGCGGCCGATCCGAGCAGGAACCCGGCGTCGGTGTCGGCGGGAGCGGCGCCTGCCCAGATCAGCATGCCGGTCAGCACCGGGTACTCCAGCGTGCCGCCGACCAGCTGCCCTTCGGCCGTGATGTCGCCGTGGACGTACGGGAAGACGTGGTCGTCGACGCCCCTGCCGAGCCAGAGGAACTGAATGTCCGAGTAGCACGCGTCCTGGAAGTTGCGCTCGGCGTAGTTCGGCGTGCTGCGGCCGTTCTCGTCGAACGCCGGACCGGTGCACCGGTGCTTGTTCAGCAGGCCGAACACCAACGTGATGCCGCACAGCAGGATGGCCACCGCCGCGGCGGCACGGGTCGACGGCGACAGCCCCGAGCCGGCGGACGCTGCGTGCCCGGAACCGCCTCGCGGACCGTCAGCCGCGGAGGTATCCGATGTCGTCTCGCTGGCCATCGGGTGGAGTCTCCACGATCACCGGTGCCTGCGCGGCGAGCGCCACGGCCCGCAACACCTCGGCGTCGATCGTTCCTGCCCCGCCGACGACGTTCGCGTGCCGGTCACGCTGCGAACCGGCCTCGTCGCGCGAGTTGTTCAGGTGCACCAGGTCGATCCGCCCCGTGATCGCCATGACGTCGTCGACGACGGTGGTCAGGTCCCAGCCCGCCGCGTGGGCGTGGCACGTGTCGAGGCAGAACCCCGCGCCGAACTCACCGACCGCATCCCACAACCGAGCGAGCATGTCCAGGTCACGCGCCATGGCGGCGTCGCCTCCGGCCGTGTTCTCGATGAGGATCGGCACGTCGAACGTGGTGCGTTCGAACAGCTTCCGCCAGTTCGCGATGCCCTCCGCCGGATCCTCGCCCTTGCGCACGTGCCCGCCGTGCACGACGAGTCCCCGCGCGCCGACCGTCGCCGCCGCCTCCGCGTGCTGCGTCACGCCCTTGCGCGAGGGGATGCGGATGCGGTTGTTCAGCGACGCCACGTTCAGCACGTACGGCGAGTGGATGAACACCTCGACGTCGCTCGCGACCAGCTCCTCCGCGTGCGGATGCGGCTGCGGCTTCTTCCACCCCTGCGGATCGGCGAGGAAGAACTGGACGGCGTCCGCCCCGACCTCACCCGCCGTGGTCAACGGGTCGTCGTCGGGAACGTGCGCGCCGACACGCGTAGCGAGCTCCATCGCCCGAGGGTATCGACCACCCACGACACCCATCGAGTACCTTCACCCGGGACGACACCGAGCAGTCGGCGCGACCGCGCAGAGTGACGAGGCCGGCGCTGTCGGCAGGCAGGCGGGCAGCGGTCGGCGGGCAAGGCAGTGGAACGAGGGTGGGGCTCGTGAGGAACGTGCGGAAGACGGCGCGGAGGAGCGTCGTGCGCACGGGCGTCGTGACGGCGGCGGCCGGCATCGCCGCGCTCGGCTTCGGCGGAGTGGCGCAGGCAGCCGACGGCAACGTCGAGACCGGCGGTATCGAGAGCACGGCGGTCGACGACACGGCGACCGACGGCAGCACCGCCCGGGACGCCGAACGCCAGGACACGGCACCGAAGGTCATCGAGGGCGAGTGCGACGCCACGCTCAAGGGCGACAACGGCGAACCGCTGACCGTGGACGTGGGGGCCGCGGCGGGTGCCGAGGGCCTCGCCGGGATCGGCACCGGTTCCGAGTCCGAGGGCACGCTCGTGTCGCTGCCACTCAAGGAGACCCTCCGAGGCGCGGGCCTGAACGAGACCGGCGTCGTGGTCGACTCGCTCGGCCAGGTGTGCGACACCGCGCAGGGCACCGTCAACACTCTCGGCGCGACGACCCGTGACGTCACCGACGGCCTCACTCCCGACGAGCCGTCACCCGAACAGCCCGGCGACGACCCGGAACAGCCCGGCGATCCGCAGCCCGAACCGGAACCCGCACCCGACCCGGACCGGCCGGACCCTGGCGCCGGCGACGACGTTCCCGATGCGGACGTGCCCCCTGCGCCGGACACCCCTCCGGCGCCCCCGGCCGACCAGCGCCTGTTCGCCGAGCCGCTCAGCCCCGTCGCGCTGCCGCCGTCGGCGGACATCACCGCCCCGAACGTCACCGTGCCGAAGGCTCCCGTCGGTCCCGGCATGGACGCACCCGACCGGGGCAGCAGGCCCGGTGAGCAGGAGAACACCGCACGCAAGTCCGGCACGGCCAGGGCACTGCCACAGGCCGCGGAGACCGACCGCACGCCGCTCGTGTTGTCGGTGGGTGCGCTGCTGGTGGTCGTCGCGGGCCTGAGCAGGGCGTGGATCGCCCGGAAGAACGCCTGATCGGAGGGCATCCGTCACGCCTGCCCGTGTGGTTCGTTGTTCCCAATGAGCCGACATGGGGAGGCCCCCGATGCGCACACCCGGCAGTGACGCCGACGGCCGCGCCCGCGACGACGCCGGGTCCACCCGCGCGGATGGACCCGCCACCGCGAAGGTGACCTCGGCGGTGGCGAAGCCGGCGGCCGTGGCCACGGCCGGGCTGGTGCTCGCGGCGGCTGCGGGAATCGCCGCTCCCGCGACCGCAGTGGCCGAGACCAAACAGGTGCGCTGCGGCGAGACCGTGACGGCCGCACCCGGCGACCGGATCCAGGGCATCACCGCGCTCGGCGTGCCACTCGACCTCGGCGTCGTCACGGACACGGTCGGCTCGCTGCTCAGCGGCGTCTGCAAGGTGACGGTCAACGTGGTCGACACCGCGGTGCGTCCCGTCCCGGGTGCCGGAGAACCCGTGGCCGACGGGGTGAACGACGCCGTCGACGGCGCCACCCGCAGCGCCAGGAAGGCCGCCGACACGCTCGGCGGGCGCGGCGCCGTCGTGCCCGGTCCCGGTGACGACTCCGGCGAACCGTCGGAACCGGCACCCGGTGGCGGCGATGACGACTCGAACGCCGGCGGTGATTCCGGATCCGACGCGGGCTCCGATTCCGGCCGGGGAGCGGGCGGCGGAGCCGACGACGGCGGCACGGGTAACCGCAAGTCGAACAGCCCCGTCGTCGAAGGACGGGGATCGGGTGCCGGCTCCGGCGGTCACGGCGGAGCCTCGGCGCTGGCCTCGCCCGCTGCGATGTCGCCCGAGCTCCGGTACGCCGGAATCCCGGTGGCCAGCGGCGCGATGTTCGACGCGGCGCCCGGCCTGCGTTACGGCGGCCAGATTCCCGGCTACAACCCCGAGTTCGGCGTACTGGGCAGTGCCGGCGGGCCCGGCTCACCGGCGGACGCGGCGGATCGGGCCGCCAGCGACGCCGCCCCCGGTCCCGACGGCAGGTCGACGGGACCCGCATCGGAGAACGCGGAGCTGCGCACGGCCGGCGACGCCTCGTCACTGCCCTCGGCCGCACCGGAGGACGAACGGGGACCGTCGATCCCGATGCTGCTGGCTGTACTCGCGCTCGCGGGCGTCAGCGCCGGCCTGGTCCGCACCTGGGTCATCCAGCGCGCGAACGCCTGACGGGCAACGCTCTCCCGGTCCGGTGACGACCTCTCCGGGTGTTGTCTGTCACCGGAACGTGGCCGACACCACGGCAGTTCAGCGACGGTGAGTGGTTACCGGCCCGTATCCGTCCGCCCACACGGTCGTTTACCTTGATAACGCCTCGCTGTACCGACGCCGCAAGCTTCAGGTCCAGGCCGGGCAACGCCGTTCGGAAAGGGATACCGCTCGAAGTGCGTACCAAGACCGCTCTGACCCGCGCGCTGGGTACGGCCACCGCCACGGTGGTCGCCGCAGGCCTGACCGCACTCTCCGCTCCGGCCGCAGCCGCCGAGACGCAGACGATCGTCGACTCGTGCACCGCGACGGCCGCAGCCCCGATCGGCGCGAAGGTGGTCGTCGACGGCGCCGCGCTGAAGGGCCCGGTCCGGACCGGCGCGGAAGAAGCGAAGACCCAGCTGCTGCAGGCGACGTGGCCGAACAGGCTGGCCGACGAGATCGCGACGCACAAACTCGAGGTCGGCACCGTGCAGAACAAGGCCACGGGCGTCATCGGCGGCAAGCCCATCGCCGCGGCCGTGGGCGAGGCGCTCGACGGCCACTGGGCGCTCGGCGTCATGCCCAGCACGAAGGAACGTGTCCTCGAGTCGATCAAGAACAAGGTCGGCGGCGTCTGCGGGATGCCGGTCGAGGCCACCAACTACTCGAAGCCCACGAGCTCGCGGCCGCAATCGCCGGACGAGGGCTCGAACCCGCAGCAGCACGGCGGCGGCTCCGGTGGGCACCAGCAGCCGTCGCAGCCCGGCGGCCAGCAGCGCGGCGTGCCTGCCACTCCGGACGCCCCGCAGGGCAGCGGCGACGCCTACGCCGCCCCGCGTGACTACAGCGACCTGCCCGAGGCATCCGTGCCGACGCAGGGCAGCGCCGTGCCGCCGGACATGCGGTACTCGCCGCAGGACGGCGTCCCCGGGGCACCCGATTCGCCCGAGTACGGCGTGCTGAGCGACGGCGGCATCGGCGAGGGCGGCAAGTCCGGCGGAGGCGACGTGCGCAACGCGGGCAACGCCGATGCGCTCGCCACCGACGACGCGACCCCGAACCAGGTGCAGCTGCCGATGCTGCTCGCCGTGGTCGCCCTCGCGGGTGTCACCGCGGGCCTGGTCCGCACCTGGGTCCTCCGCAAGTCCGCCTGACGCGACCCTGCTCGTTACCAAAGCCCCCAAGGGCACTTTGGTCGCATTGAGTGCAACCAAAGTGCCCCTGGGGGCATCACGGCGTGGGCGCCGCGGGGCGGTGACCGGCCCCGGAACAGGGGTTGTCGGTCCCGGCGGCTAAACTGGCGGTTCGACATTGCCCTCCTGCCACGGATCGTCCGTGGCCGCCCGAGCCCATAGGAGGTGAGTGGTTGTGTCACGCCATTACGAGGTAATGGTCATCCTCGACCCGTCGCTCGACGAGCGGACGGTCGCACCCACCCTGGAAAACTTCCTCAAGGTCATCCGCAACGCGGGTGGCAGCGTGGAGAACGTCGACATCTGGGGTCGTCGCAGGCTCTCGTACGAGATCAACAAGAACGCCGAGGGCATCTACGCGGTTCTCGAGCTGATCTCCGAGCCGGACGACGTCAAGGAGCTCGACCGGCAGCTGTCGCTGCAGGAGACCGTGCTGCGCACCAAGGTGGTCCGCCGCCAGGAAGTGCGCGGAGCCAAGCGCGCCGCGAAGATCGCCGCGAAGGCCTGAGGCGGTAGCCATGGCCGGAGACACCATCATCACGGTGGTCGGCAACCTGACCGCGGACCCGGAACTCCGGTTCACGCCGTCCGGCGCCGCCGTTGCGAACTTCACCGTCGCCTCCACGCCGCGCCAGTTCGACCGGCAGAGCGGTGAGTGGAAGGACGGCGAGGCGCTGTTCCTGCGCTGCAACATCTGGCGCCAGGCCGCGGAGAACGTCGCCGAGACGCTCACGCGAGGCGCCCGGGTCATCGTGCAGGGCCGGCTCAAGCAGCGGTCCTTCGAGACGAAGGAAGGCGAGAAGCGGACCGTCGTCGAGCTCGAGGTCGACGAGATCGGCCCGTCTCTGCGGTACGCGACGGCCAAGGTCAACAAGGTCAGCCGCGGCGGCGGTGGCGGCGGCGGTTTCGGTGGCGGAGGCGCTGCGGCGCCCGCGGCCGGTTCCGGTGCTCCCGCCGACGACCCGTGGGGCAGCGCGCCTCCCGCCGGCGGCGGTGGCGGCTTCTCCGACGAGCCGCCGTTCTGAGGCCGACTCTCGCCAGTCCCGACATCAGCAACCACGCACTAAGTTCCCCAGGAGTACACAGTGGCGAAGCCACCGGTTCGTAAGCCGAAGAAGAAGGTCTGCGTCTTCTGCAAGGCCATCAAGCAGGGCCAGCCCGAGGCCATCGACTACAAGGACACCAACCTGCTGCGGAAGTACATCTCCGACCGCGGCAAGATCCGTGCCCGCCGAGTCACCGGTAACTGCAGCCAGCACCAGCGCGACGTCGCCATCGCGGTGAAGAACTCGCGCGAGATGGCGCTGCTGCCCTACACGTCGACCGCGCGCTGAGAAGGGAGTCAGTCATGGCGAAGATCATCCTGACGACCGACGTCGACCACCTGGGCGGCCCCGGCGACATCGTCGAGGTCAAGGACGGCTACGCGCGCAACTACCTGCTGCCGCGCGGTTACGCCATCCCGTCCTCGAAGGGCGCGGAGAAGAACGTCCGCACCATCCGCCGCGCCCAGGAGGCCCGCCGGATCCGCGACCTGGACCACGCCAAGGAGCTGAAGACGCAGCTCGAGGGTCTGGGCCACATCGCGGTCGCGGCGAAGGCGTCCGAGGGTTCGAAGAAGCTGTTCGGCTCGGTCACCACTGCCGACATCGTCGGTGCGATCAAGGCCGCGGGCGGCCCGCTGCTCGACAAGCGGGTCATCCACGTCGACGGTCACATCAAGACCGTCGGCAAGCACGCGGTGACGGCCCGTCTCCACCCCGATGTGAAGGCGGACGTGAAGCTGGACGTGCAGCCCAAGTAAGCCCTGAGCTCACCCCGAGTGGCGGGTCCTCCGATGTGGAGGGCCCGCCACTCGTCGTTGGATGCCCCTCCGACGGACCGGCGCGGGTGAGCGGTGCCCTGGGTGAGCGGTGCCCTGGGTGAGAGCGCCGCGGGTGAGCGGTGCGTGAATCGTCACGCGGCGCCCTGCGTGTGCCGGCAGCGACCCCGCCGATGAAAATTTCCGGACGCGAAGGAAACCTTTCCGCCGCCTGGATCGTCCTACTTTCGACACGGTTGACGCCCTCGGCCGGGGGCGTGAAGCTTGCGGACAGGCGGTGTCGAACCGCGCTGACCGGCGAGAGGAAGGGGCAGCACGTGGAAGCGCAAATCGCCGGCGGCGGAGGCATGTTGTCGAAGATGCCGACGCCGATGGTCCACCTTGCCAAGAACTCGGCGAGCCTGGGCGAGTTCGCCAAGCAGGCGGCGAGCTCGGCGGCCGGCGGTGGCTACTCCTTCAGCCCTGAGGAGATCGACGCGGTCCTGTCGCAGTGGGAGCAACTGCGCGACGACCTGCAGAACGACGTCGACGAGGCGAACAAGATCGCAGGCGTGCAGGCCCCTGGCAACGAACCGGCGAGCAACACGTTCGTCGGCTCGGCCAACCCCGCGGGACAGGCGCTGCTGCAGCAGACCATGAGCATGCTCAAGCACACCCAGCAGTACATCGAGGCCTTGAAGAAGGCCAAGGGTGTCACCGAGGCCGCCGATGAACAGGCCGCCGAGGACGCGGGCAAGGCGGGCAACGGAGTGCTTGGATGAGAAGCCGCCGGGCAGGTGCGGTGCTCGTCGCCGCGGTCGCGGGTCTGGTGCTGTCGGCCTGCGGTTCCGCCACCGAGGGTGAGGCGACGGGCGGGGGAGCCCCGTCGGAGCAGGCCTCGTCGGCCGGCGCGCAGGCCCCTTCATCGGCCGCCGCCGACGGCCCGGGCGGACAGGCACCGCGGGTGAGCGATCCGGTCGATGTCGCCGCGCTCGACCGGGATCCGTGCGCGGCGCTGTCGAACTCGCAGACGCAGGAACGCAACCTGGAGCAGGGCGAGTCCGAACCGATGTCCGACGGTTCGCCGACCTGCATCTACCGCTACTCCGACGGCTCGGGCAGCCGAGTCCGGTTCGTCGCGGTGCAGGAGTTCGCGAACGGTCTGGACGACGTCTACGCCCGATCCGACAGCCTCGCGGTGTTCGAGCCGACCGAGGTCGAAGGCCACCCTGCTGTGGTCACGCAGACCCATCAGGACAACCGCGGTGACGGTTTCTGCGACCTGCAGGTCGGGCTCACCGACGAGTACGTGGTGTCGCTGATGGCCCAGGTCACCGAGTCGAGCGACGACTACCCGCAGGGATGCGCGGTCGCCGAGGCGCTCGCCGGCGACATGATCCACAACCTTCGAGGGGGCGCGTGACGCCGACGGAACCTCATTCCGACGCGCCACGTCCGAACCACATCGACCAAGGGAGCCTGAGATGGTCCTGCCAGTTCTCGTTCCGATCGCCGCCGGCGCGGGCACCTACGTCGCCGACTCGGTGGCGAACAGCCAGGACGGTCAACAGCAGTTCAGCCCGTCCGGCTGCATCGACGCACGCCAGATCTACCAGGCCATCACGGGCGGTCCCGGCACGGCGTCGCTGCACGACGGCCAGGCCGCGACCAACGTACTGCAGAACCGCTACCAGCAGCGCGTCGCGCAGATCGACGAGCTCGACAAGAAGATGGACGCCGCCTGGACCGGCGAAGGCGGTTCCAGTGCACGGATGGGCGCCGAGCCGTTGAAGGTCTGGATGGAGGATTCCAACGCGAACCTCGCCAAGAGCGGCACGGTCCTGAACAACCAGTCGAGCGCGTTCGAGAAGGTCCGCACGACGGTGCAGCCGCTGCCGGAGAATCCCCCGGAGAGCGGCATCCTGAACGACCTCGCGCCGTGGGAGACCGACACGGACCGCAAGATTCAGGAGTACAACGAGAACGCCAAGCTGAATGTCGCGGCGTTCGAGGCGTACAACAGCGAGAGCACACACAACGCGAGCCTGATGCCGCAGTTCAGTGAGATGGAGGGCTCGTTCGGCGACGTGTCGCTGGCCGAGTCTGGCATCGCCGAGAGCGGTATCGCCAAGGACTTCATCCACAACGGGGGCGGCTCAGGCAGCGGCGCCGGAGCCGGCGGCACGGGTACCGGCGACGGCAGTGGCGGCGGGGGCCAGTACCCCGGGCCCGGCACACCCGGTCCTGGTGCGCCGGGGCCTGGTGCGCCCGGTCCCGGCTACCCGCCCGGCACTCCCGGCCCCGACTATCCGCCGGGCACCCCTGGCCCCGGTGACCCCTGGGACGGCGACGCCTGGGATCCGTCGATCCCGGGACCGTTGCCCGAGGACGACAGCACCGGCTCGTCGGGCCTCGGCACCACGCCGAGCCTGCCCAACGGACCATTCGGCAACGGCCCGTACGCACCCGGCACTCCCGGCCCCGGTACGAGCAACTTCGGCCCCGGCGGAAGCAACTTCGGCCCTGGCGGGAGCGCCTTCGGCCCCGGTGCCGCCGGCTTCGGCCCGGGCGGCAGTGGTTACGGTTCCGGCTCGGGTTACGGCTCGGGCTCCGGTGGTGCCGCCGGTTCGGGCGGCGCCGGCGCGGGCGGTGCGGCCGCTCGTGGTGGTGCGATGGGCATGGGCGGCGGAGCCATGGGTTCCGGCGCCGGCACCGCGGGCGCTGCGGGCACGGCGGGAGCTTCGGGAGGCCGAGGCGGCATGATGCCGATGGGTGCAGGCGGACGTGGCCAGCAAGGCGACGACGACGAGGAACACGAGCGCAAGTTCATGATCGACGAGGACGGCAACAAGCTGTTCGGCACCGATCAGAAGACCGCACCGCCCGTCATCGGCGAATAGAACACACCGCCCACACGGGTCGGAAACCCCGTAACGGCGCACCCGGTCGGGCCGCTGCCCCGTAGCTTCTCGGTAGCGGCCCGATGTCTGGGCCACCCAGTTCCACTCGACTCAACCCCTTGCCCGATTCCGCGGCCGGATCTCCGGTCCGCGGGCTCGCGGCCCGTGCACCCCGAAGAGGCAGCGCCGTGCTCGAGCACCAGGAGATCCTCCGTACCCGCACCCTCGTCCGCCTGCTCCAGCGGACGGGCACCGAACCCCACGCGACGCTGGAGAAGGGCGCGACGTGGTACAGCCGCGAGGTGCTGCAGCAGCTCGACTCCGAGATCCACGCCGAGCTCGCCCGTGTCGGACTGGCCGGTGACGACGGTGTGCACCCCGATCTGCTGGCGACCGTCGAGGCCATCGCCCACCCGGAGCTGGAGTACTACGGCTGGATCAGCGGCCTGCACGACGGCGCACCCGTCGACCTGTCCGTACTGGCGGGCAGTGGTCGCGGCGAGGCGTTCACGCTGGTCAACAACGAGGCCGCGGGAGTGGTGGTGCTGGCGAGCGTCCCTGCGCGGGAGCTGCTGGACGCGTTCCTGTTGCAGTTGCCGCAGCAGGCGCCCGCGAACGCGCATGCCCTCTCGGTGTCGAAGGCCAGGGTCGAGGGCCGGAAGGGTGAGGCACTGAACGAGGACGTGTCGGTGATGCGGTCCGAGGTGCCGGACGCGGCCCAGCAGGACCTGAACGAGTTCAAGCGCATCATGGGACTCGAACGCACCGGCGGTGGGCAGCTGTACGTGGCGGAGCGGAACCGGTCCGGCCAGCGGCAGCGCGCGGAGAAGCCGGTCACGTACCTCGACACGGTCGAGGGCCGTTGGCTGGTCGAGGAGACCCCCGGCACGGGCGAGCAGCTGCTCGCGGCCGCGCCCGCGACGCCGGATCTGCTGCGGTCTCGCCTGCGTGAGGCGCAGGGCACGCTGGCCGACTGACGGGGCATGCCGCCTACGACCCTCTCCTCGACGGTGCGTGATGGGCGATGACAGCGAGTGCCCGCCCGTTCGGCCGCTGGACAAGCCGGGCGCGGCACTCCCCGTGACCACGTCGGCACCGGCGATATCCACAGCCCGGCGGATGGTCGAACCTGCGCGACACGCCGAAGGGGCAACTTCCGGCGACACGCCGCGAGTGTGACGACAAACTTATCCACAACCTGCCCACAAGGGCTGACCAGGGGCTTTCCCTCGGCCGGGCGATGGCTTCCCCACCTTGTACACAGGTCCGCGGCGGGTTGTGACTGGTTCAGCCCACTCATCCACAGGCAATGCACAGCAAGACGCGCACCGGTCCCCAGGCCCGATTGCAATGCGCCGTCCGAGCGATCTAGCGTGCTTCTCGCGCGCCCGTCGGCGCGTGCGAGACAGCGACCCCGACAATGCTCCGACGGTGCCGCATCGCGACCGGACTGCGGTAGGATTCGAACTTCCGTTCGAGATTTCGGGCGGGCGGACCGGACGGCGGCGGTGCCCGCCGCACGGCCCGGGAACGAGTTCGACACGAGGACGCCCTGCACGGCGGAATCCGAACGGCACGGTCCGAACGGCACGGTCGAACGGCACGGCACGGTTCGCACAGGACGGCCGAGTCCGCCCGGGGGACACGGCCGACGGCTGTTGCGGCTGTGACGCCGTCGGCCGCTCGAACAACGACGAAGGAGGTGCGCGAACCGGTGGCGATCACCGACGACCGCGGTCCCACGACGAGCGGTGGCGAACACGGCACGTTCGACCGTCAGCCGCCGCAGGATGTGGCCGCGGAGCAGTCCGTGCTCGGCGGCATGCTGCTGTCGAAGGACGCGATCGCCGACGTCGTCGAGGTGTTGCGGCCCGGCGACTTCTACCGGCCCGCGCACCAGGCGGTGTACGACTGCGTGCTCGACCTGTACGGCCGCGGCGAACCGGCCGACCCGATCACGGTGTCGGCGGAGCTGGAACGCCGCAGTGAGCTGAGCCGGGTCGGCGGCGCGCCGTACCTGCACACGCTCATCGCGACCGTGCCCACGGCGGCGAACGCCGGGTACTACGCACAGATCGTCGCGGAGAAGGCGGTCCTGCGGCGACTCGTCGAGGCGGGCACCCGGATCGTGCAGTACGGCTATGGCGCCGACAACAGCGGCGGCGACGGCAACGACATCAACGAGGTCGTCGACCGCGCCCAGGCCGCGATCTACGAGGTCACCGAACGCCGCACCAGTGAGGACTACGTCGCGCTGGAGGAACTGCTCCAGCCGACGATGGACGAGATCGACGCCATCGCCTCCCGTGGCGGGGACGCGCAGGGCATTCCCACGGGCTTCACCGACCTCGACGACGTGACCAACGGCCTGCATCCCGGCCAGATGGTCATCGTCGCGGCCCGGCCCGGCGTGGGCAAGTCGACCCTGGGGCTGGACTTCGCCAGGTCGTGCTCCATCAAGCACGGCATGACGAGCGCGATCTTCTCGCTGGAGATGAGCCGCACCGAGATCGTCATGCGCATGTTGTCGGCAGAAGCACGTATTCGGCTGGCGGACATGCGCGGTGGCCGCATGTCCGACGACGACTGGACGCGGCTTGCGCGGCGCATGAGCGAGATCAGCGAGGCGCCGCTGTTCGTGGACGACTCGCCGAACCTGACGATGATGGAGATCCGCGCGAAGGCCCGCCGCCTCAAACAGCGCAACGACCTGCAGCTCGTCGTCGTCGACTACATGCAGCTGATGACGTCGGGCAAACGCGTCGAATCGCGGCAGCAGGAGGTCTCGGAGTTCTCGCGGCAGCTGAAGCTGCTGGCGAAGGAACTCGAAGTGCCGGTCGTGGCGATCAGCCAGCTGAACCGTGGTCCGGAACAACGGACCGACAAGCGCCCGATGCTCTCGGACCTTCGGGAATCCGGTTCGCTGGAGCAGGACGCCGACATCGTCATGCTGATCCACCGGCCCGACGCCTTCGAACAGGACGACCCGCGGGCGGGGGAGGCGGATCTGATCCTGGCCAAGCACCGTGCCGGTCCGACGAGCACGATCGCCGTCGCCCACCAGCTGCACTACAGCCGCTTCGCCGACCTCGCCCAGCAGTAGGCACAGGCGAGCGGCCGGTCAGCCGGTCACGGGCAGACATTCGGCGAGCAGTGCGACGACGTCGCGCCACGCCCGCTCGGCCTGCAGCGGATGGTGGCCGACGCCGGGCAGCACGGCGTGGTCGACCGTCGGATGGTGGAAGGCGTGCAGCGCTCCGCCGTAGACCACGAGGCGCCAGTCGACGCCCGCGTCCTGCATCTCGGCGGCGAACGCGTCCCGCTGCTGCGGCGGCATGATCGGGTCTTCGGAGCCGACCCCGGCCCACACCGGGCATCGGATGTTGCGCGCGTCGCCGGGCCTGCCGGTGACGAGGCCGTTGACCGTGCCGATCGCGCTGAGTTCGACGCCCGCGCGGCCGAGTTCCAGCGCGACCGCGCCTCCGGTGCCGTAGCCGACCGCGGCGATCCGCTCGGGGTCGGTCCGTGGTTCGGCGCGGAGCACGTCGAGTGCGGCATGGCCGATGCCGCGCAACCGGTCGGGGTCGGCGAGCAGCGGGGTCACCCGCGCCAGCATCTCCTGCGGGTCGGTGAACCAGTGCCCGCCGTGGAGGTCGAAGGCCAGCGACACGTAGCCGAGTTCGGCGAGGGCGTCGGCCCTGCGGCGCTGGATGTCGGACACTCCAGGGCCTTCCGGGCCGAGCAGGACCGCGGGCCGGCGTCCGGATCCGGCGGGGAGCGCGAGATGTCCGAGCATCGTCAGGCCGTCGGCGGGGTATTCGACCGTGCGCGTGGTGACAGGCGGCATGGGGTCGAACGTAGGCCACTCGGGCACTCCGTGGCCTGCGCGTTCACCCCCGGCGGAATCCGTTCGGAGGCTCTACCGTGGCGGCACCCTGTCCGCGCGCACCGACCGCAAGCCATCGACGACAAGCCACCGACCACAAGGCACTGGCCGAAACCCGAAGGGCACGACGATGACCGACACCCGCAGTACGCAGGTCCATTGCATCTACATCGACGCGCAGGCGGAGAAGGTGTGGCAGGCGCTCACCAGTTCCGAGTACACGAACCGGTTCGGCTACGGCGGTGACGTCACCTTCGAATCCCAGCCGGGCGGGCGGATGGTCCACCACACGACGCCTGCGATGAAGGAGATGGGCATGGGCGACGTCGCGTTGACCGCCACGGTCGTCGAGGTCGACGCGCCGCACCGGCTGGTTCTCGACTGGCAGGCCGCCTGGCACACGGACGAACCGCCACAGCGCCTCACGTACGAGCTCGTCCAGGGCCCGTCCGGCCTCACCCGGTTGACCCTGACCCACGACGTGACCGAAGCACCGGAGACGGGCAAGGACGTGGCCGGCGGCGGCGCCCCGGAGGAGGGCGCCGGCGGTTGGCCGTGGGTCCTGTCCAGCCTGAAGACGCTGCTGGAGACCGGTCGCAGCCTGACCACCGCGGGCAGCTGACGGTCAGGGGCAGTAGCTGGCGCGCACGTGGAAACGTTCCCCCTGCGGGCCGAGGATGCTGAGGAACTCGGCCGGGCGGTGGTCGGCGTTTCCGAACCAGTGGGGCAGATGGGTGTCGAACTCGGCGACCTCACCTGCGGTGAGCACGAGGTCCTGGTCGCCGAGGATGACGCGGAGGCGTCCGCTGAGGACGTACAGCCAGTGGTAGCCCTCGTGCGAACGCGGTGTCGGGGTCCGGTCGTTCGGCTCGCCCGGCAGGATGTGCTTGAACGCCTGCAGCCCGCCCGGCCTGCGCGTCAGCGGCAGGACCGTCAGCCCGTCGTGGCGCATCGGCCGCGGGTACACGCGCGGATCGCCGACCTGCGGTGCTCCGACCAGGTCGTCCAACGGCACTCGGTACGCCTTCGCCAGCGGCAGCAGCAGGTCGAGGCCCGGTTTTCGCTGTCCCGATTCGAGGCGTGAGAGCGTGCTCACCGAGATGCCCGTGACCTCGGACAGTGCACCCAACGTCAGGTCCGTCTCGGCGCGCAGCTTCCGCAACCGCGGGCCCACGGCCGTCAGCACGGCATCGAGATCATGATCCACCCCGGGATTGCAGTTCCGGCAACTCGTCGTGTCAATACCGCATGCGGCCTTGTTGCAGATCCGGCAAGATTGTTGGCCGGTTCGCGGGCTGCGAGCGCACTGTGGCGGTATGACTCAACAGCAGACCGGTGGCGCCGCCTTCTGGGACGAGCGCTATCGCGAACAGCAGCAGCTCTTCAGCGGAAACCCGAACGGCGTGCTCGTCACCGACACCGCGGACCTGGCGGCAGGGCAGGCACTCGACGTCGGCTGCGGCGAAGGCGGCGACGCCGTGTGGCTCGCCACGCACGGCTGGCACGTCACCGCGATCGACATCTCGCGCGTGGCGCTCGAGCGGGCGGCACGGGCGGCCCAGGAACACGGCATCGGCGAGCGCATCAGCTGGGTCCACGGCGATCCCACGGCCATGCCCCCGCCGGCGGGCGCGTTCGATCTCGTGTCCGTGCACTACTTCCCGCTGCGCCTCGATGCGGGGCGGGCCGCCGTCCGCGGCCTGCTCGACGCCGTCGCACCCGGCGGGGTCCTGCTGTTCGTCGGGCACGACCTCAGCGGCGTCGACGAGAGCCACGACCCGCATGCCTACTACCAGCCCGGCCAGGTCGCCGAGCTACTCGACGACGACTGGACCGTCGAGAACCACGAGACCCGCGCCCGCACGACGGCCCCACCGGAAGGAACGCACCACACCCACGACGTCGTACTCCGCGCCCGCCGACGGCGCTGACCGCGACGGGGAACATGTCGGCCGGAGCAGGGCAACCGCTGGCAGCCGCGCTAGGAATGTCCTCGCGCAAGCTCGGCGATCCGCCCCCACGGCAGGTGACGCCGAATTACCCCGGCTCGCTTTCGTGGATTCGCCTCGCTTCTGGCTGCGTCCGCTGCTACCTGCACGACTGCAGGGTCCTCGCCGAGGGCCTCGGCCATCCACACGAGCGCAGCAGGAGCGAGAAGCCGGCGCGTCGGCAGCTTCCTACGGTCCGCTCTGAGACCTTGACTTCGCGCCCGGCCTGGTGGTCAGGACCAGCAGGCCGGCGGGGATGGCGACCGCCGCGCCCAACGCGATCATCAGGCTGGTCGCTTCTGCCTGCGTGAGGTGATGCAGCAGCCGGGCGTGGATGACGACGTGCGCCACCGCGAACACCAGGTAGCTGGTCAGCGCGATTTGGACCAGGCTGCGCGTGGTCACGACGACGGCCGCGATCAGTACCACCGACAGAGCCAGGCTCAACGCGCCGTAGTCGAGCATCAGGTGCTCGTTGTAGTCCATGCGCATGCCGACCCACGGGATCGCGAAGAACGCCCGCGGGAACAACAGTGCCCAACAGCCGATGACGAGTTGGGTGGCCAGCAGAAAGCCCAGCCCGCCGCGCAGCACCACCCTTACGGCCGTGCTCACGACCTCGCCCCCGTCGTCGACTCGGCCAGGAACTCGTCGAACGTCCTCCCGGCGGCGACGTTGCTGGGGACGAGGTGCCACCCTTCGCGATAACCGCGGAACGTCCTGCCCGGCAGTGGCAGCTGCAGTACGGCTCGATGACGACCCGTGACCTGCAGATACGTCCGCGCGAGCTCACGGGTGGTGCGGATCTGCGGACCACCCAGGTCGGCCACCCGCCCCGCCGCGGGTTCGGCGGCCAGCACGGCAAGCCGGTCGGCCACGTCGCGCACGTCGATCGGCTGGAAGCTGACGTCCGCGGGCACCACGACGCCCGGAAGCCACCGCTGCGCCGAGAAGAACCTCGCGACCAGGTCGTGGAACTGTGTGGTGCGCAGGATCGTCCACGGCAGTCCGGAGTGTTCGACGAGCCGTTCGCAGTGCTGTTTCGCCCGGTAGTAGGCGAGCGGTATCCGGTCGCTGCCCGCGATGGACACGTAGACCACGTGGGGGCGTCCGGCACGGTGAGCCGCGGCGAGCAGATTCCGCGTGGCGGCCACGTCGCCGCTCCCGTTGGTCGTCGCACAGTGGACGACGACGTCCACACCGGAGACGGCGGCGGCGAGCCCGGCACCCGTCCGCAGGTCGCCCTGTACCCACTCCGGGGGCCGATCACCCGCATGCCCGCGACTCAGCACCCGCACGTCGTGCCAAGCCATCAGCCTGTCCACGACGACTCGGCCCAGAGTTCCCGTACCGCCCGTGACCAGGATCGAAGTTCTCATCGGCCCCACTTTCGGATCGGAGCACGTCACCGCCCTTCGCCTGCGGACGGCATCCCGCGCAACTGGTATTCCCCTTACGAACCGGACGACCACGCGGAATGTGACAGCCGCAGCAACTGAAAGGAGGCGAACCCGAGCTTGTCCGGGTTCGCGGCGATCCGGATTCCGATGATGACGCCGTCGCCCACCTCGGGCACCATCACACCGACGAGACCCGGCCCGCGCCCGCTCGGCCCCTGTACGGCCAGCACCGCCGCCTCACCGTTGACCTCGGACACCAGCAGATCCGGAACGTCGCCCGCCTTCGCCAGCGCGCCGAGCAGATACCGCGCCACCTTCGCGCCGCCCACCACGGGACGACGCGCTGCGCCGACACGTCCACCGCCGTCGGCCCAGGTGACGACGTCCTCCGCCAGCAGTCGTTCCAATCCGGCGAGATCGCCCTCGCGCGCGGCCAAGAGGAAACGTCCCACCAGGTCGCGCTGCCGCGTTCGGTCCCCGGCGCCGGCCCGCTCGCCGTCCTAAGCCTCGCGCGCCGCGGCCACCTGTCGCCGGGCGCGGCGATACAGCTGGCGAGAGTTCGCCGCCGACACCGCCAGCGCCTCCGCCACCTCGTCGTGGCGGTATCCGAACGCCTCACGCAGCACGAACACCGCCCGTTCGGCGGGGGTCAGGCGTTCCAGCAGGACGAGGAAGGCCAGCGAGACGAACTCGCGCTGTTCGGCCGATTCCAGCGGGCCGAGGGTGCCGTCGCCGGTCAACACCGGTTCCGGAAGCCACGGACCCGGGTAGTGCTCATGTCGGGCCCGAGCGGAGGTGAGCCGGTTCAGGCAGAGGTTCGTCGCGACCTTGACCAGCCAGGCCGACGGCGTCCTGATCGTATCCGGCCGCGCGCCGTGCCACCTGACGAACGTGTCCTGCAGTACGTCCTCGGCGTCGGCGGCCGAGCCGAGCATCCCGTACGCCACCCGGAACACCAGCGGCCGATGCCGTTCGAACTCATCCGCGTCGCCTGTCATGACAGCGCAGCATGACAGGCGCGGCGACTCCGTGGGACGCATCCGACCTGCGGTGACGGACACCTCTGTGCGTGAACCCCGGTAGCGGCGTATGGTTGTGGTTGAAAATTCAACGTTCTTGTTGTGGTCCACCCAGGGAGGCGTCATGACCGACCGGATGCCCGTGCTGTACCTGAGCCACGGGGCGCCGCCGCTCGCCGACGACGCCACCTGGACCGGTCAGCTCGCCGACTGGGCCGCCGACCTGCCGACGCCGACGTCGATCCTCGTCGTCTCCGCCCACTGGGAGGAGGCGCCCGCCACTCTCGGAGCCACCACGACGGTCCCGCTCGTGTACGACTTCTGGGGCTTCCCCGATCGCTACTACGACGTCACCTACCCGGCGCCCGGCGCCCCCGATCTCGCCGCCGACGTGCGGAAACTTCTCGGCGGGAACGTCCACGACGACCCGGCACGCGGCCTCGACCACGGCGCCTACGTGCCCCTCGTCGAGATGTATCCCGGCGCCGACATACCCGTCCTCCAGGTGTCCCTGCCGACCCTCGACCCGCGCACACTCCACGACTTCGGCCGCCGCCTCGCCCCGCTGCTGGACCGCGGGGTGCTGATCATCGGCAGCGGCTTCTTCACCCACAACCTCGTCGCGATGCGCCAGACCGACGGCTCCGGCGGAACACCTCCGGCATGGTCCGCCGAGTTCGACGACTGGGGAGCAGGCGCGCTCGCCACGGGCGACATCGACGCGCTCCTCGACTTCCGGCACAAGGCACCCGCGGCCCAGCTCGCTCACCCGAGGACCGAACACTTCGCGCCCCTGTTCGTCTCCCTCGGCGCAGGCGACGACCGCACGCCCGACACCGTCATCGACGGCTACTGGCACGGCCTCGCGAAACGCTCCGTCCAGCTCGGCTGATCCCGGCACCGGCGACCACCCCGCACACGGCAGCGGGCCCCGGAAGCGACATCGCTTCCGGGGCCCGCGAATCTCACTCGGCCGGTCTCACGTGGACCGGCAGCGGATGGGTTCGGCTCAGACGAACGCACCCAGGCCGTAGCCGTTGAAGGACACCTGCTCGGCGGCACCCTTCATCATGTCGGCCTCGACCGGCAGGTCACCGGCCGTCGGCAGCTCGCCCGCGCCCGGCAGGGCCGGCGTGGCGGGCATCTCCGCGGCACGCATGTCCGTGCCGCCCAGCTCGACACCGTTCAGCGAGACGCCGTCCAGCGCACCCGCGAACTCACCCTGCGTCGGGTCGGCGGGCAGCTGCGGCACGTCCGAACGCTGGGCCGGCATCGCGGGCAGCTCCGGAGCCGCCGCACCGGACAGCTCCGGCAGCAGGCCGTCGACCGGAAGCTCACCGGCGGGCAGGTCGCCGGCGGGCAGCTCACCGACCGGCAGGTCGCCGGCGGGCAGCTCACCGACCGGCAGGTCGCCGGCGGGCAGGTCACCCGCGCCCGGCAGGCCCGGCACGGCGGGCACCCCCGGGGCCGACGGCATCGCGGCCGGCGTCGCCGAACGCTGCATCGGGGACGCCGAGGCCAGCTCCGGCGCCCGGTTGGCCAGCGCGGCGAAGTACGGCGTGTTCGGCATGCCCGTCGCGGGCAGCTCCGAGCCGCTGATCTCCTTGCCGATGATCGGGTCGATCGGCGCGTCGGCGACCGTCAGGTCCGTGTCGTTGTTGGCCAGGGTGGTCGCCTGGCCGAGCAGCTCGAGCGGCACGTCGTACACCTGCGCGACGACGCCGATCGGACGCTGCACGTCCACACCGGACAGCGACTGCGGGTCACCGGCCGTCGTGGTGGTGCCGCTGGACTCGCCGACCGTCGTGTTGTCGCCGATGGCGTTCGCGACGCCGCCGGCCGTGGCTGCGTTGCCGAACAGCTGCGCCACTGCGGTCAGCGGCACGTCGATGATCGAGCCGGAGATCGCGCCGCCCATGCCGGACGTCTCCTTGTCGCCACCGGACGTGACGTCCACGAAGTTCGCGCCCGCACCGTTCGCGACACCGGTCAGGCTGGCCGCGTTGCCGAAGGCCGACACGATCGGCATCGCGTCGGCGCTGACGATGTTGCCCGCGATCGAACCGCCGTCACCGACGGTCTCCGAGTCGCCGCCTGCCTCGGACACGACGTCGTTCACGCCGGTGCCCGACGCGGTGCCGATCCAGTTCGCGCCGTTGCCGAACACCGACGCCGCGCCACCGGCCGGAACCTCGACCAGGTTGCCAGCGATGGAGCCCTGCTCACCCGACGTCGTGGCGTCGCCGCCCGCCATCGAGTCGGTCAGGTTGCTGCTGGTGCCGTGGCCGTTGCCGATCCAGCTGCCGCCGATCCCGTGCACCTGCGCGGGCAGCGACACCGGCACGAAGCCGATGTTGCCGGCCGCCGTGCCCTTGTCGCCCGCTGCCGTCGCGTCGCCGCCGGCCTCGGTGATCGTGTCACCCTCGCCCTCGCCGAAGCCGTTGCCGATCCAGCTGCCGCCGACACCGAAGACCTGCGCGGGCAGCGCCACCGGCGCCTGCACGAGGTTGGCGTTCGCGAAGCCGTAGTCGTCGATGGTGCTGCCGCCACCGCCGGCGATGACCTCCTTGGTCTCCTCGGCCTCGCCGGCACCCTGGCCGATCCAGCTGCCGCCGACGCCGAAGACCTCGACCGGCGTGGCCAGCGGCACCTGCACCAGGTTGCCCGAACCGGAGGACTCGTTGGCGAGCGTGCCGTTGTAGCCACCCGCCTCGACGAGCTTGTCGGACTCGGCGCTGCCCGAGGCGTTGCCGATCCACGAACCGCCCACGCCGAACACCTCGGCGGCCGACGCGATCGCCGGCGACGCGGTGTTGGAGGACAGGACCGACTCGTCGCCCGGCGTCAGCGTGTCACCGCCCGCCGTGGCCTCGGTGCTGTTGACGTGGTCCTGGGCGTGCGCGTTACCGATCCACGTGCCGCCGACACCGAAGATCTCCACCGGCAGCGCCACCGGAGCGTCGGCGATGTTGCCCGAGCCCGCTGCCTCGTTGCCGTTGGTGTTGGAGGGACCGCCGGCGGTCATCGTGGCGTCGGACGCCGTGCCGCCGGTCTGGCGGTCGCCCGCGGTACCGGTCGCCGCGTTGCCGATCCACGAACCCGCGACACCCGTCACCGAGGCCAGCGACGCGACCTGCGGCTGGGCGATCGTGCCGGATGCGAAGCCGTTCTCGCCCTCCGTCTGGATGAAGCTGTCGATGTCGTGCATGCCGGGCGACGTGTCGTCACCGGCGGCGGCGTCGACCATCGACGAACCGGAGGCGTCGGCGTCGCCGCCCCACGTGGCCGCGTTGTTCGCGACCCGCACGGGCAGTGCGACCGGCGCGCCCACCACGTTGCCCGCGATGGAGCCGCCCTCACCGTTGGTGGCGAGGTAACCGCCGCTCTCGGCGGAGCTGCTGGGGTCGAAGTCGGTCTCGGAGTGGCCGAGGAACCACGCGATGGCGTTGCCCGACACCTGCACCGGGGTGGCGCCCTGCGGCGACACGATGTTGCCCGCGCCTGCGCCGTTGCTGCCGTCGGTGTCCACGTCGCCCGTGGTGGTGGCGTCCTGCGAGGCGCTGCCCGAGGTCTTGCCCGAGCCGCCCAGGCTGCCGGCGTTGCCGGAGATCTGCACCGGCGCCGCCCAATCGAGGGCCACGACGTTGCCCGCGAGCCCGCCGGAGGAGCCGTCGGTGCTGACGTCGGAGTTGTGCTCGTAGGACTGCTCGGAGTCCGAGTGCACCTCGGCGTCACCGAGGATGCCCACCGCGTTGCCCGTGATCTGGATCGGCAGCGCGATGTTGGTGTCGACCTTGTTGCCCATGAACGGGTCGTTGCCCGGCTCGGGCACCTGGCGTGCGTCGGCATTGCCGACCTGCTGCGTGAGCGTGTCCGTGACCTGCCCGGTCTGCGGAACGGAATCGGAAACCGGCCCGGGGAGACGGTCGGAGCCGGCCTCGGTCGCCTTGGTGACCGGCGATTCCACGCTCGGAGCCGCCTTCTCGGTGTGCGGGCCCGTCTGGGTCATCGCCGCGCTGCCGCGGTCGGCCGCGGACTGCAGCCGCTCGGACACCGGCGCGGCGGCCTCGTTCACCTTGTCGGACACGGGCTTGGCCTTCTCCATGGCCGGAGCGGCCGCCTCGTTCACCTTGTCCGTGACGGGCTTGGTGCTGAGCTCCCTGTCGACACCGGGCAGGTTGTGCTGCCCCATCGGCGTGCCGACCGCGTTGTCCTCGATCTGAACGGGAACGCTGACGCCAGCATCGAGCGGACCGGCGGGGGAATCCGGGTCGACGTTCTCGTCTGCGGAAGCGATGCCGGTGCCCAGCATCATCATGCCACCGGTCACCAGCGCGGTCTGCAATCCGCGCTTCGCCCAGGTCTGCATTATGTGGTGTTCTCCTTTTCCTAGGTTCCCTGTTGAGAGGGCATATCTGCGCTCCGCCGGACGCGCGGGGACATGAGGCGGATGGCGAGCGCGCCGAACGGCGCGTCGCGGGAAATGCGGGGAAAGGAAAAGCCGGCGCGGAGAAATAAAAGCGGAAAAACGGAAATCCGCAGGGGCGCGCCGGCTACCCCGCGGAAGTGATCAGTCGGGCGTCACACCGGGCTGCGAACCCGGCGACATCGACTTGTGCAGCAGGCCGGAGCGCCGGACGGCACCCGCGGCGGCCACGGCGAACGGTGCGGCCGTGGTGATGACGGCGCCGGACGGCGCATCGGCGTGCGCGCTGCCGGCGATCGACGAGTGCGACGGCACGGAGGCCGGCACGTACTGCGGGTCGAACTCCGGGAACGACGGCGTCGTCGGCTCTCCGGAGTCGGTGTCGACGGCGGCACTTTCGGTGCTCGCGCCGTCGTGACCGGTGTCGAGGACACCGGACGTCTCATGGTTGCCGCGGTCCGAAGTGGACGTCACGGCGTCGTGCCGCTCGTCGCCCGGAGCGCGGGCGTCGGCGTCGTGCGGCGAAGTCTGGGCGGCGCCTTCGGGCAGATCCGGGCCACCGGAACCCCACGGCACGTCGTTCGGCGACGGCAGGTCGCCGGGATCGGGCGCGAAGCCGGACCACGGCAGCTCGACGTCGGGCCAGCCGTTCCAGTCCGGCGAACGGTCGCCGGACCAGTCGTCGGCCACGGTGCGCAGCGCGTCACCGAAGCCGTGGACCGCGTCGCGAGTCCGGCCGGTGACGTGTGACCAGGTCTGCTCGACGTGCTGCCGCGCGGCATCGGAACCGTCGGCAGCGCCGGACTGCTCGGTCTGCTCTGCGGCGTCCGGCGCGTCGGCACCGTCCGGGCGATCGGCACCGGAATCCGGGCAGGGTGCGCTCTCGGAATCGGTGCCGTGCGCGGAGTCCACGGACTCGGCAGCCGCCACGGACTCCGCGGCGTCACCCGGCAGTTCGGCACCGGACAGCTCGCGGCCGGAGAGCTCACGGCCGCGGTCGGCGAAGCGAGCGATGTCGAAGCGGTCGGTGTGCGCGTCGTCGAACAGGCCGCGTACGTCGGAGGGACCGGGGGCGTGGTCGCACGCGGCGAGCCCCTCGGCGTTCGCACGATCCGTGACGTGCCGGCCCGACGCGGTGTCGGGCGACCCCGCACCGGCTCCGGTGGACTCGCCCCTACCCGAGGCGTCGCCGTGGTCGGAACCACCGTCCGACGACTGCGCATGCCGCGCGCCGGACTGCTCGCCCGCAGCCCGGGTCTCCGCGGAGTGGGAGCCGGGGGAGTGGGAGTCGGGGGACCGCGTGTCCCCGGACCCGGAGGCGAACGGGACGTCGGCCGCCGGCTTGGCGTCGCCGACGTTGTCGAGCGGGTTCTCGACCGCGGAGGCGGACGTCGTGCCGACGCCCCACGCGATCGCGGTAGCGGCCGCCGCACCTCCGGAGACGGCGAGCGCGCGCGCCAACCACCGACGGACGCGCCGGGCGTCCGGTGTCGGGGTCGTCGCTGCCACGCACACTCCTCGCGAATCTCGAACCCGCACGGCTCGGCGTTCGAAACACCACTGCGCGCACGGCCCTGTACAAGCCTCGGTCCTGCCGGCGCCCGCCCTCGGGCACTGCAGAACATGAAGAAGAATCGGAAAATGAATTCCCGGGCGGGTTTCACCCACGTGCCGACGAGAATGGCAAACGCGAGACCCGGAAATCACGTCCCGCGCGACTTGATGGCACGAAGGTGTGAAAATTACGCGCCGTGGCAACGCATCACTCGGCGTAGTAGCCACCGCCCGTAGATCGACTCACCGCACACGGCGACGTCGATCTCGATACGGTTGTCCCGTGGACGACGACACGGCCCGGACGACCGGGAGCCCCACCCCCGATCCCGCACCCCACGCCAGCTCCCTCGACGCCGACGTCGCACGATCGGTACCGAAGGGCTTCCGCATCGCCGCGGCGCTGTCGTGGCGATTCCTGGTCATCGTCGCCGCGCTGTACGTCGTCGGGGAGGTCGTCGGCTACCTGCCCGTCGTCGTGATCCCGTTGTCGGTGGCGCTGCTGCTCGCCGCACTGCTGATCCCGGCGGTGCACCGGCTGACGCGGATCGGCCTGCCGCAACCGGTGTCGGCCGTGATCGTGCTGATCGGGGGACTCGGCGTCGTCGGCGGGCTGCTGACGTTCGTCATCATCCAGTTCACCGACGGACTGCCCGCGCTGCAGCAACAGGTCTCGCAGAGCCTCGAACAGATCGAGGACTGGCTCATCAACGGGCCACTGCACCTGCAACAGACCCAGATCCAGGACGCCATCAACAACGGCATCGGGTTCATCCAGGAGAACCAGGCGGCGGTCACCTCCAGCGCACTGACCACGGCGGGCACCATCGGCACGTTCCTCACCGGGTTCCTGCTGACGCTCTTCATCCTGATCTTCTTCTTGACCAGCGGAAACCAGATCTGGACGTTCCTCATCCGCGGTGTGCCCCGCAACGTGCGCGACCGCGTCGACCTCGCGGGTCGCAGGTCGTTCACGTCGCTGATCAACTACGTGCGCGCCACCGCCGCGGTGGCCGTCGTGGACGCCGTCCTCATCGGCATCGGCCTGTGGATCATCGGCGTCCCCCTCGTGGTGCCGCTGTCCACCCTGATCTTCCTCGGCGCGTTCGTCCCCATCATCGGCGCCGTCGTCACCGGTGCCGTCGCGGTACTCGTGGCGCTGGTGACCAACGGCTTCCTCGCCGCGGTCATCGTGCTGGCCATCGTGGTCGGCGTCATGCAGGTCGAAGGCAACGTCCTGCAGCCGCTGCTGCTCGGCCGTTCGGTGCAGCTGCACCCGCTGGCCGTCGTCCTCGCGATCACCGTCGGCCTCACCGTGGCCGGCATCCCGGGGGCACTGCTGGCGGTGCCGCTGCTCGCCGTGCTGAACGCCGGCATCCAATCGCTGGTCCACGGCGAGGACGCCGAACGTGACGGTGATTCCGGAGCCGGAACCGATGCGGCCGGATCCGAGTCCGACCCCGACGGTCCGGACCACGACGACACGGATGCCGCATCCCGGGACGCGGATCCCGGCACTACGAACTCCGACACTACGGTGACGACCGGCGAATCAGACAGATCCGAGGAGTAGCCTGGCGGCCCCGATGACGACCGCATCCAAACCGAACCTGCTCGATCCGATCACCCCACTGTGGTGGGGAACCATCGTGCTCCGATGGATGACGCTGGCGTTCGCACTGGGTGCGGTGATCGTCCACTTCGACGAGTACCGCAACCTCGCACTGGCGTGGGGCGCGTGGGCTGCGATGGTCGTGTGGTCGATCGTGACGACGGCGGCATTCGTGCGCGTGCGCACCCGCTACGCGGGCCTCGTCGTGGCGGACGTGGTCGTGACGTGCGGCATCATGCTTCTCTCGCCGCTGGCGCTGTCGGAGTACCAGTTCGCCATCACCGCGCCGCTGCTGACGACGGTGTGGGCGTCCGTCGCGCCGCTGACGGCCGGGTCGCGGTTCGGTGCCGTCGGCGGGGCGATCGGCGGGCTGATCGTCGCCGTGTCCACCGGCGTGGCCCGCTGGAAGTTCGACCTCGACGTCGCACGCGACGGACTCCTGCTGTTGGCCAGCGGCACGATCGTCGGCATGGCCGCGACGACCGCGCGACGGTCACAGGCCGTCGTCTCCCGCGCGCTCCGGGCCGAGGCAGCCACCGCCGAACGCGAACGCCTCGCGCGCTCCATCCACGACAGCGTGCTGCAGGTGCTCGCGCGGGTGCGCAGGCGCGGGGCAGAACTCGGCGGCGAAGCCGCGGAACTCGCCAAGCAGGCGGGTGAACAGGAGATCGCACTCCGGGCTCTCGTGACCTCCGAGCCCCTCGGCCCGAGCGACGGCAACGCCGACCTGCGCGCCGCGCTCGGCGTACTGGCGACCTCGCGGGTGCAGGTTTCCGGCCCCGCGTCCGAGGTACGGCTGCCCGCCGACACCGTCGACGAACTGCTGACCGCCGTGAAGGAGGCCCTCTCCAACGTCGACAAGCACGCGGGCGAAGGTGCGAAGGCGTGGGTGTTGCTCGAAGAGCTGACCGACGAGATCGTACTGACGGTCCGCGACGACGGCCCCGGCATTCCCGAGGGCCGGCTCGAAGCGGCGGCCGAGGAGGGGCACATCGGCGTTGCCCAGTCCATCAGGGGTCGCCTCGCCGAACTGGGCGGGACGGCCCGGCTCGACACCGCACCCGGTGCGGGAACCGAGTGGGAAATGCACCTGCCACGACCGGTCGACCTGAGGAGGACCACCCGATGACGGTGTCGGTGATGATCGTCGACGACCATCCGATGTGGCGGGACGGGGTCGCGCGAGACCTGGGCGAGCACGGCTTCGACGTGCGCGCCACGGCGGCTGACGTCGACTCGGCCGTGCGGGTGGCGACCACGGTCACCCCCGACGTCGTGCTGATGGACCTCAACCTCGGCGAACAGTCCGGCGTGGACGCGATCAGGGCGATCACCGGGCAACTGGCCGACACGAGGGTGCTCGTGCTGTCGGCCAGCGGTGAACACGCCGACGTGCTGGAAGCGGTGAAGGCGGGCGCTTCGGGCTACCTCGTCAAGTCGGCGTCCGTAACCGAGCTGGTCGATGCCGTGCGCCGGACGGCCGACGGCGACCCGGTGTTCACGGCCGGCCTGGCGGGGATGGTGCTCGGCGAGTACCGGCGGATGGCCGAGACCCCGAGCGGCGGCGACCCGCCACCGCAGTTGACGCAGCGCGAACAGGACGTGTTGCGGTTCGTCGCGAAGGGCCTGACGGCGCGGCAGATCGCCGACCGCCTGGTCATCTCGCACCGCACCGTGGAGAACCACGTGCAGTCGACGTTGCGGAAGCTCCAGTTGCACAATCGGGTCGAGCTCGCCCGCTACGCCATCGAGCACGGCCTCGACCAGGAGCAGGAGTGACCCTCCGGGAGATTCCGGTGTGGTTCGGGGGCGGTTCTCAGGGGTTTCCCGGATCCGGTGCGCGGCTCACGGTCGTACCGTTCTCGGTGTGACTGAGTACTCCAGCGACGCGACGTCCGCCGGCGACGCGAACACCGGCGAGCAGCCGGCCGGGACGCCGGGCCCCGCCGAGACTCCCGGCCCGGAGGACACCGCAGGCACAGCGGACACCGCAGGCACGGCGGGGTCGGCCGAGCCTGCGGGCACGGCATCCGAGACGGTTCCCGGCGCGACCGAACGGGAGCGGTTGCGGAACCTGCGGGTGTCCGATGCCGAGCGGGAACACGTCGTCGAGTTGCTCCAGCGCGCGATCGGTCACGGCATGCTGGACCTGGACGAGTTCTCGGAGCGCGCCGACACCGCGCTCGGGGCGCGCACCCGGGGTGAACTCAACTCGGTGCTGGTCGACCTGCCCGGGCTACGGCACGAGGACGCCGTGCCCGCTGCCGGAGCGGCGGGCCCGGTCTGGACCGCCGGACAGCCGGACGACCCGTGGGCCGACCGGCCCACCTCGGGCAGGCGCGTGGAGATCAAGGGCGTCGGCAGCACGCTGGTGCGGCGCGGACGCTGGCGGGTGCCACCCGAGATTCTGGTGCGCAACAAGTACGGCGAGACCAAGCTCGACTTCTCGTCGGCGGAGTTCACCAGCGGTTCCGTGCACGTCGAGCTCGACACGAAGTGGGGTTCGGTGAATCTGATCGTGCCCGAGCAGGCGTCCGTGGACCTGAACGGGATCGACGAGCTGAAGTGGTCGACGCTCACCGACAAGACCGACTCGACCCGCACCGCGGGCACGCCGCGGATCGTGGTGACGGGCCGGGTCGTCGGCGGTTCGATGACGGTGCGGCACCCGCGCCGCAGCTGGCTCGCCTGATCGGACCCCGCCGAACGACCACGGCTCCCCGGCGGACGCGGCGGCGGAAGCCGCGTGCCTACTTCGTCGCCGTGCGGGCCGCCTGCGCATTCGGCGCGGCCAGCGCCTGCTCCGCGGCACGTTCGCACTCGGCCAACGTCACGCAGGCGAGCGCGGCGCCGACGGCGCGGACCGACGCGGCGTTCATCGACAGGCTCGTCACGCCGAGGCCTGCCAGCACCCTGGCGAGTCCCGGGTCGGCTGCCGCCTCGCCGCACACGCCCGCTGGTTTGCCCGTCACCCTGGCCGCGTCGCCGACCATGCCGATGAGCCGCAGCAACGCGGGCTGCCACGGGTCGTTGAGCGTGGCGACCGCACCGAGCTGCCGGTCGGCGGCGAACGTGTACTGGGCGAGGTCGTTGGTGCCGACGGACACGAAGTCAACGGCTTCCAGCACCTCGCGGGCGCTCAGCGCGGCAGCGGGCACCTCGATCATCACGCCTGCCCGCGCGATCCCGGCCGCACGCGCTCGCTCGGCGAACCACGCCGCCTCGTCTGCGGTCGCGACCATCGGGGCCATCACCGCGACGTCTGCGCCGGAGTCGGCGGTGGCGCCCGCAATGGCCTCGAGCTGCCGATCGAGCACGCCGGGCCGGTCGAACGCCACGCGCACCCCGCGGACGCCGAGCGCCGGATTCGGCTCCGCCTCCGGCGCGAGGAACGCCAACGGCTTGTCGGCACCCGCGTCGAGGGTGCGCACGATGACGGGCTTGCCGCGGAACGGCTCGAGGACAGCGGCGTAAGCCGAGCGCTGTTCGTCGACGCCGGGTTCGTCGTCGGCGTCGAGGTAGCAGAACTCGGTGCGGAACAGGCCGACACCTTCGGCGCCCGCGTCGGCGGCGGCGCGCGCATCGGTGGGTGCGCCCACGTTGGCCAGCACCTTGACCGGGTGACCGTCGGAGGTCTCGCCCTTGCCGTTCCACTCGGCGGCTCCGCCCGCGGTCGCCGTGACGACCGGTGCCGCCGGGTCGGCCGCCTCGACGGTGCCCGCGTCGCCGTCGACCACGACGGCTTCGGCGCCGAACGTCAACGCGCCCCGCACCGCCACGATCGCCGGGATGCCGATCGACCGCGCGAGGATCGCCGTGTGGCTCGTCGGCCCGCCCTCCTCGGTGACGAGCGCGAGCACCTTCGCCGGGTCGAGCCCGGCCGTGTCCGCGGGGGCCAGGTCGCGGGCGACGAGCACACTCGGCGTGGTCAGCTCCGGAACGCCGGGCGGTGCGATGCCGAGGACCTCGGCGATGATGCGGTCACGCACGTCGTGGACGTCGCGGACCCGTTCGGCCATGTAGCCGCCCGCGTTGGCCAGTGCCTGCGCGAAGTGTCCGGCGGCCTCGTAGACGGCACGGGCCGCGGGGATGCGCTGTGCGGTGACGAGCTGCTCGGCCTGGCTGACGAGCGACGGGTCGGCGGCCATCGCCGCCGTGGTGGTGAGGATCGCGGCGGCGTCGCCGGTCGCGGCGGAAGCCATCGTTTCGAGCCGGGCGGCCACCTTCTCGGCCGCCGGGCCGATCAGCGCGGACTCGGCGTACGGATCGTCCGGTCCCGGCGTGCTCGCCGGCTCCTCGATGGTGTCGGTGACCCGTACGACCGGGCCGCTCGCGCGGCCGGGGCTGACGCCCACGCCGGACAACTTCGCCTCGGCCATGTGCCTGTTCCTCCCAAACCTGATCGGAAACTCAGCTTAATTCGTCGAGCAGCGGATACGAGGGCTGGGCGCCGCGCTTCGTCACCGACACCGCGGCGACGTCGACGGCCCGGCGCGCAGCGTCGGCCACTGTGGCACCCGAGGCCAGCCACGTCACGAGCGCGCCCGTGAAGGCGTCGCCCGCTCCTGTCGTGTCCACGGCCGTGACCTGCGGCGACGGCACCTCCACCTGGTCGATACCCGCCTGCTCGTCGCGGGTGGCGACGAGCGCACCTTCCGGTCCGCGCGTGATCACGACCGCCCGCGGGCCGAGGTCGAGCAGGCGACCGGCGTCGCTGCCGTGGTCGCCGCTGCCGTAGTCGCCGCCGTGGGCTCCGTCGTGGTCGCCGGCTTCGAGCAGCCAGGCGGCCTCGTGTTCGTTCACCACGAGTACGTCGAGGTTCTGCAACGTCTCGCGGGACAGCTTCGCCGTGGGCGAGAGGTTCAGCACCGTGCGGACGCCCGCTCCTGCGGCGCAGGCGATCGCGTGCTCCACGACGTCGAGGGGCACTTCGAGGGAGGCGACCAGGACTCGCGCGCCCGCCGGGTCGGCGGCGTCGGAGGGTGTCAGCGCGTGGTTGGCGCCGGGGGAGACGAGGATCGAGTTCTCGCCGTCTGGGGTCACGGTGATGTAGGCGGCGCCGGTCGGCCGGTCGACCACACGCACGCGGTCGGTGGCGACCCCGGAATCGCGGAGGGAGTCGAGCAGCAGCCTGCCGTGGGCGTCGTCACCGACGGCTCCGATCAGTGCGACGTCGGCGCCGAGGCGGGCCGCGGCCACGGCCGTGTTCGCCCCCTTGCCACCGGGGAGGATCTGCGTGTCACCACCGAGAACGGTCTCTCCACCTGCGGGTCGTCGATCCGTGGCGACGACGAGGTCGGCGTTGGCGGAGCCGACGACGAGAACAGCTGCGGTCACCCCTACACCCTGCCATGCCGCCTGCGGGGGCATTTGCAGATGCAGATATGCGGAACCAGATGTGAAAGTTTTTGTAACTGTGGCGGCGATCAGTGCGACAATCAGGCGAGCCGCCCAGCACAGGCGTTCCTACTTTCGAGTGAGACGGGAACGCCGGCGTCATGGTTCGAGTCCGCAAGGGCTCTCACAGGCATACCGCGCTCGCGCGGTGTGTTGTCCGGCGGGGCCGTCCGGTCCGGTCGGACGTCGGGTCGCCGGCATCGGTCACGTAGCCCCCCGAGTGATCGGTGCCGGCGGCGCCCCGACTTCAGCCGACTGCCGCACGCGGTGAGCGCGGCGCACATAGACTTTGCGGATGGACAGGCCGTCGAGCCCGCTGCCCCCGTCAGGCCCGGTGTCTCCATCGGATCCGCCGAGCGAGCCGGTGCCGCCGGGCCGGGCGACGTCGCCCGGCCCGGAACCACGGTCCGGCTCGACTCCCCACCGCAGCGGACGGGACCAGGCGGGAAGGCGCAGGGCCCGCGAACGCGCCGCCACCGATCGCGACATCCGGCAGACGGCGCGGACGCTGCTCGTCGAGCACGGACCCGAGGCGGTGACACTGCGCGCGATCGCCCGCGAACTCGGCATCACCGCGCCCGCGCTCTACCGGTACTACGGATCGCGCGACGACCTGCTCGAGCACCTCCGCGCCGACGTCGTTTCCGACCTGGGCGAAGCCCTGGCCGGTGAGATCGCCGGGCACGAGGCGGGCGGGCCGCGGCGACTGTTCGCGATCTGCCGCGGGTTCCGGCGCTGGGCATTGGCGCACACCAACGAGTTCACGCTCGTGTTCGCGTCGGGTGCGACCGCGGCGACGAGCAGTACGGCCAAGCTGCAGCAGCTCACCGAACCGTTCGGCAGGCTGTTCCTGCTCGCCGCGGGCGATGTGCTGCTCGCCGACGAGGCGGCGCTGCCCAGTGACGACGTCGTACCCGCCGAACTCCGTGACGACCTGGCCGGCTACCGTGACGCGCTGCTGGCCGTGCTGGCGGAGGCGGGCGTCGACGTGCCCCCGCAGCGGCTCACGGTCGGCACGACGTACCTGATGATGCAGTTCTGGGCGCGGCTGTACGGCCACGTCACCCTCGAGGTGTTCGGCAACTACCCGATCCCGCTGGCGAAGCCCGACACGCTGTTCGATGCCCTGCTGGCAGACCTGGCCAGGGAGATCGGCCTCCCCACAACCGCCACCTGAGCACTCCGTGCCCCCAAGGGCACCTTGGTTGCATTGAACGCGACGAATCTTCCCCTCGCGAAGCCGGGCAAAGCGGGCGGCCACGGGGCGCCATCCCCACGGTGCGCCCGAAACGCTCAGCACTGGGTGGCCCGTCATGTCGAGCCGTCGTCACTGTGCAGCCGGCCACTAAGCGCCGACCGCTGCGCAGCCCGTCATGTCATGCAGCGGGGAACTCCGGCCCACTGGACGTCGACCCCCGCGAACCTGACGCGCTGCCGAGTCCGACGATCCGCACCCGTGGGCGACCGAGTTCGGAAGCGGCACGGTAGGCGGCTTCAAGCTCACTGCGCACGGTGCTCGGGTTGCCTCGCAACTCCGAAGGCAACGTCTGCACGACCGGAACGCTCGCCTGGCCGTACCGGGAGTTACGTTTCACGGTCCGGTCATACGCGTCACGTGAGAAGTGGAACTCGGCCGAGTCGATTTCCCACGCCAGTCCGACGTCGTCCCACCAGGCGTCAGGAGTGGCGATATACCGCCCGTCAGGGGAGAACAGCTTGACGTTCCAGTGGGTCGGCGGACGAGACATCGCGGCGGTGAGCCGCTTCGCATCCAGTTCCGCGACGGATCGGAGATGTGTGATCTCGCCGAGGATCCGCCGGGGAATCGCCGTGCCGCGTTGCCCACCGATGTCGAGCTCCGCCCGAAGGTCGCCGGGCGTGCAATGTCCGCGCTGCATCGCTTCGAACAGCAGATTCGCGACCGGTTCATCGGCCCGAAGCCGGCGTGCGGCGTCCAGCGCCGCCCGCCGGACAGGGGCCACAGGAACACCGTCGATGTACGTACTTCTCGGCATGCGTCGGGTCCGCTCGACCAGTACGAAACCGGAACTTTCGACACGATGCGTATGCGGGATCAGGATGTGGATCTTCTCGGGATCACGTGCGGTTGTGCCGAACTTGTTCAGGCGCAACCCCTGCCGTCGACATGCGTGAACACCCGTGATCAGCGCGCCCGGGCCGCCGTACAGCAGCGCGGCTGTCAACTGTTGATCGAGGGTCGGTGGGGAGTTCTCGAGCAGAATGATGCCGGGCAGGAGACGTTGCCACGGCCCACCGGGAAGGCAGCGGCGATAAACCGTGCTCTTGTCGACCGTCAGTTCCTGCAGCGTTGCCGCGCGCGTCACGCCCAGTCTGCTGTGCAGCCTTAACGTCTCGGGGTTGTCAGCCCATCGCCCTCGTCTCATCCGTCTGATCGTGCGGACCGCCAGGGGACGACGGAACCACTGATCGCCATCCCTGTGGACAACCGAGGGGATGTGGACAACTTGCGTGCGCGGTTCGGCACAACCGATTAACCCGGGGGCCGCCCTGCCCCCAGGGGCACTTTGGTTGCATTGAGTGCAACCAAAGTGCCCTTGGGGGCGTTCAGGACTCGCTCAGACGACGACGTTGACCAGCTTGCCCGGTACGACGATGACCTTCTTCGGCTCGCCGCCGTCCAGGGCCGCCGCGATCTTCTCGTCGGCCAGCGCGGCCGCCTGCACGTCGCCGGAGCCGGCGTCGGAGGCCACCGTGATCCGCGAACGCACCTTGCCGTTGACCTGAATCGGGTACTCGACCGTCTCGTCGACCAGGTACTTCTCGTCGGCCACCGGGAACGGGCCGTGCACCAGCGTGTCCGGGTGGCCCAGCCGGTGCCACAACTCCTCGGCGATGTGGGGGCACAGCGGCGCCAGCATCAGCACCATCGGCTCGGCCAGCGCACGCGGCGTGGCCCCGGCGGAACCGTACGTCTTCGTGACGTGGTTGTTCAGCTCGATCAGCTTCGCGCCCGCCGTGTTGAACCGCAGCTCGTCGTAGTCCTCGCGCACGCTCGCGATGGTCTTGTTGAGCAGCTTCAGATCCGTCGCCGACAACTCGTCGTCGGAAACGCGCAGCTCACCGGTCTGCTCGTCCACGACCAGGCGCCACAGCCGCTGCAGGAAGCGGTGCGCACCGACGACGTCCTTCGTCGCCCACGGCTTCGAATCGGCCAGCGGGCCCATCGACATCTCGTAGAAACGGAACGTGTCCGCCCCGAAGGTGTCGGCCATCTCGTCGGGAGCGACCGAGTTCTTCAGGCTCTTGCCCATCTTCCCGTATTCCTGGGTGACCTCTTCGCCGTTGTAGAAGAACTTCCCTTCGGATTCGGTCACCTCCTCGGCTGGCACGTACACGCCGCGGGAGTCGGTGTAGGCGTAGGCCTGGATGTAACCCTGGTTGAACAGCTTCCGGTACGGCTCTGCCGACGACAGGAAGCCCAGGTCGTGCAACACCTTGTGCCAGAATCGCGAGTACAGCAGGTGCAGCACCGCGTGCTCGACACCGCCGACGTACAGGTCCAGTCCGCCCGGGTCGTTCACGCCGTGTTCGGCGGCGCGCGGGCCCATCCAGTACCGCTCGTTCTCCGGGTCGACGAACTGCTCCTCGTTCGTCGGGTCGATGTAGCGCAACTGGTACCAGCACGAACCGGCCCACTGCGGCATCACGTTGGTGTCGCGGCGGTACGTCTTCGGCCCGTCGCCCAGGTCCAGCGTGACCTCGACCCAGTCGGTGGCCTTCGCCAGCGGCGGCTCGGGCTCGGACTCGGCGTCGTCCGGGTCGAACGTCTTCGGCGAGTACTCGTCGACGTCCGGCAGCACGACGGGCAGCTGATCCTCGGGCAGCGCGATCGGCGTGCCGTCGGAGTCGTAGACGATGGGGAACGGCTCGCCCCAGTACCGCTGCCGCGCGAACAGCCAGTCGCGCAGCTTGTACTGCACGGTGCCCTCGCCGTGGCCCTTCTCCTCGAGCCAGCCGATGATGGCCTTCTTGGCGTCGTCGACGCCGAGGCCGTTCAGGCTGATGTCCTCGTTGGTGGAGTTGATCGCGGTGCCGTCACCGGTGTAGGCCTCGTCGGCCGGATTCCCCTCCGGCGCCTCGACGGTGCGCAGGATCGGCAGCTCGAACGCGGTCGCGAACTCGAAGTCGCGCTCGTCGTGGGCGGGCACCGCCATGACGGCACCGGTGCCGTAGCCCATCAGCACGTAGTCGGCGATGAACACCGGCACGGACTCGCCGTTGGCCGGGTTCGTCGCGTACGAGCCGGTGAAGACGCCGGTCTTGTCCCTGGTCTCCTGGCGGTCCAGGTCGGACTTGCGCGCGGTCTCCTTGCGGTACGCCTCGACGGCCTCGGCCGGTGTCGCGGCGCCGCCGGTCCACGCCGCCTTCGCACCGTCCGGCCACGCGTCGGCGGTCAGCTTGTCGACCAGCGGGTGTTCCGGTGCCAGGACCATGTAGGTCGACCCGAACAGCGTGTCCGGGCGCGTGGTGAACACCTCGATGGTCTCGTCGCCCACTGGGAAGCGGACGTTCGCACCGCGTGAGCGGCCGATCCAGTTGCGCTGCATGGACTTGACCTTCTCGGGCCAGTCCAGCAGATCCAGGTCGTCGACCAGCCGGTCGGCGTACGCGGTGATCCGCATCATCCACTGCCGCAGCGGCTTGCGGAACACGGGGAAGTTGCCGCGCTCGGTCAGTCCCTCGGCGGTGACCTCCTCGTTCGCCACGACGGTGCCCAGGCCGGGCGCCCAGTTGACGGGAGCCTCGGAGATGTACACCAGGCGGTACTCGTCGATGATCTTCCGCTGCTCGGTGGCGGGCAGCTCCGACCAGGCGCGGCCGTCCGGCGTCTCACGCTCACCGGCTGCGAACTGCTTCTCCAGCTCGGCGATGGGCCGCGCCTTGTTCTCACGGTCGTCGTAGTACGAGTTGAAGATCTGCAGGAAGATCCACTGCGTCCACTTGTAGAACTCGATGTCGGTGGTCGCGATGCGGCGGCGCTCGTCGTGGCCGAAGCCCAGGCGGCGGATCTGGTCCAGGTACCGCTCGATGTTGTTCTCGGTGGTGGTGCGCGGGTGCGTGCCGGTCTGCACCGCGTACTGCTCGGCTGGCAGTCCGAACGAGTCGAAGCCCATCGTGTGCAGCACGTTGCGACCGATCATGCGGTTGTACCGCGCGAACACGTCGGTGCTGATGAAACCCAACGGGTGGCCGACGTGCAGTCCCGATCCCGACGGGTACGGGAACATGTCCTGCACGAACAGCTTGTCGGACGGCATCGGCGCGGCCTCGTCGGAGAGCGGGCCCGCCGGGTTGGGCGCGTGGTAGGTGCCGTGGTCGGACCAGTAGTCCTGCCAGCGCCGCTCGATCTGCCCGGCCAGCGCCGCGTTGTACCGCTGCGCCGGGGTCGTGTCGCTGCCGTCTGTCATCTCGCCGGAACCCTTCCGCACTCGTGGCCTGCCACCTGTGACGTCTGGTTTAACGCCCTGAAAAGCAATCGACCCCCCAGCCTGGAGGCATGAGGGGTTCGCCGCGCCGACCGCTGGTCGCGGGTCAGCGCGGCCGGCTAAGGAGCAGGCTCGCCGAATTCACGCTCCCATGGTAACTCCCGATGTCACCCGGTTTACGTAGGCGTACTGGTCCGCGGCCGTACCCCGCGGCCCGATCACACCGGGTGCCGCCCGCGTGACCCGGCGCACCGAACGTCGGCGGAACCGTTCCCGCGCGGCATGACGCTGCGCACAGCGGGTTCGGGTGTCGACATGACGATCCGGTCCGCTGCGTATTCTCGGGGTCGTGATCGTCGTGATCGTCGCCTCGTTGATCCCCGCAGTCCTCGGCCTCCTCGTCGGCTGGGGCGGTGTCCTCGGCCTGCGCGAGAAGCTGCCTCGTGACCGCGGGGCGGGTGTGCGCACGCGGGCGACGCTGCGCAGCGACGAGGCGTTCCGGGTCGCGAACCGGGTCGCCGGGCTGCCGACCGCCGTGGCGGGCGTCGTCGGCGTACTGGCGGGCGTGGCCGGATTCGTGATGCCGACCGTCTGGGGGACGGTGATCGCCGCCGTGATCGGCCTCGTCGGCATGTTCGCACTGGTCGCGGGCGGCGGCGCGCTCGGAAACCGGGCGGCACAGGCGGTGCCCGAACCGGAGCCCGAACCTGCCGGCTGCGGTGGCTGCGCGTGCGGCGGAGGCGGCTGCGGCGCCCTTGCGGCAGCGCAATCCGACGAGACGTAGCAGTCGGGTTGTGGCGCCCCCAAGGGCACTTTGGTCGCACTCAACGCCACCAAGGTGCCCTTGGGGACTTTCACTACTGCAACGTCACGGGCGTTCGAAGGTGCGCAGCGGGCGGTTGACGAGCGTCAGTACGCACAGACCCACCACGCAGAGCAGACCACCCGACACCGCCGCGAACGGCGCCGACGTCAGCCCGGCGACCCCGCCCGCGCGGAAGTTGCCGACGTCCGGCCCCGCCGCGCCGAGGACGAACTCGACACTGCTCACCCGACCGCGGTGCGAATCCGGCGTCGCGAGCTGCGTCGCCGCTCCGCGTGACACCACCGCCACCACGTCGCAGGCGCCGGCGAACGCCAACCAGGCCAGCGCCGCCCACAACGGCTCGGCCAGACCGAACCCCGCCATGGCCACACCCCAGCCCAACGCCCCTGCGAGCTGCACCACCCCGAGCCGCCGCGCCCGCGTGAACACGCCCGACGCCAGGCTCGCGGCCAGCCCGCCCACCGCGATCGCCGACAGGAACCAGCCGATCAGCCGCGGATCGCCGTCGAACCGCTGCGCCGCGATCGCCGGGAACAGCGCCACCGGCATGGCGACGACGGTCGCCAGCACGTCCGTCAGGAACGACCCGCCGAGCACCGGGCTGACCACCACGAACCGCAGTCCCGCGGCGATGGATCGCAACCCCGGACGGTCCCCGCCCTCTGGCCGGATCGCGGGCAGCCCAGCCAGTCCGTAGGCGGCGACCAGCAGAAACGCCGCGTCGAGGGCGTACCCGCCTGTCGGCCCCCACGTCGCCGTGACCACTCCGCCGAGCGCGGGACCCACCAGCAGCGCCACCTGGAAGCTCAGACTCGACAGCGCCAACCCGGCGCTGAGCTGCGCGGGCGGCAGGAGGCTCACCACCAGCGTCCGCCGCGCGGGCGCCCCGAGGCCGGCCAGCGCGCCCTGCATCCCGACCAGTGCCAGGATCAGCGCGAACGACCGCAGCTCCGCAATCGCTTGCACCGCGAGCAGCGTCGCCGCGACCGTCTGGCCGACCGTGGTCCACAACACGAGGCGTCGCCGGTCGACGGCGTCGGCGAGCGCGCCGCCCACCAGGCCGCACATCACCATGCCGATCGCCTGTGCCAGCCCGACGGCGCCGACCGCGAACGAACTGCCCGTCAACGCCCACGCCTGCGCGAGCACCGCCACCACGGCGACCTGCTGCCCGAGGGTCGACGCCGACGTGCTGATCCACAGCCTGCGGAAGTCCGCGCTGGCACGCAGCGGCCGCACGTCGACGAGCGCACCGAGCGGGCTCACGACCCGGCCGTCCGGTGCGGTACGGGAGGGGTCACGGCGCGTCCGGAAGCCGTTCCGCGATGCGATCGCGGAACGGCTTCCGTTCGAGGGCGGCGGCCATGTCCGCGACGACGCGGCTGAAGGCGTACGGCAGTTCGGCGTCGAGCTCGGCGACCGCCGCTTCGGTCGCGCGCCACTCCGCTTCGAGGAACGGCAACAGCTCACGGCCCGCGTCGGTGAGTTCGACGACGCGGGTGCGCGCGTCGTCCCCGGGACGGGTGGCGACCAGACCGTCGCCGCGGAGGGAGGCGACGGTCTGGCTCATCGCCGAATGCGTCACCTCGGTGGTTTCGGCGAGCCTGCGGATCGTCATCGGCCCGAGCCTGCCGAGGCGGATCAGCGGCATCGTGTGTCGAGGCCTGACGTCCACGCCGTGTTCGGCGTACAGGCGCGCGATCTCGGCGTCCATCGCGTCCTGCAACCGTCGCAGCGGCCGCCAGAAGCCGACGTCCGTCGGATCGCCCTGACCAGTGGTTTCTTCAGTCACCCGGTAATCGTAACAGGGCTTATATAAGCACTGTTACGAATTGTCCCGGCGGGAGTCGCCTACCCAGCCGCGCGAACCCGCAGGAACTCGTCCATCGAGAAGACCCTCGCCCCGATCCGGGCGGACCGCGGCAGCAGCTCGGCCACCTCGCGGTAGGACACCACGGCCGGATCGACGACCCGGTGGCTCGTCCCGTCGTGAACGATCGTGGCCTCGCCGGCGGCGAGAATGTTGCGAGCCCAGTCGACGCGCGAGGTGTAGGGCAGTGCGATCAGGAAGCCACCGGTGATCGGCACCGGCGTCACCGGCGTCGCGTACTCGCGACCGCTCGTGCGTCCCCGGTGGTGCACCACGCCGTTACCCTGTCCGGCGGTACCTGCCGTCGGAAGGACGGCGGGCGTCATGACGCGCTTGCTGAACTGCCGGAGGCGGTCCTGCAGGATCGGCGATTTGCGGCGCATCCCGACGACGAACGCGCCGAACGCGGCGACCAGGGCGGCGAGCACGAGCAGCAACAGGCGGCGCATCCCCCGACCGTAGGATGTTTTCACTCGCCATGCAGCGCATCGAGCACCGCTCCCGGCCGGGGACGAGCACCGCCGAGCGTCGGGGTCAGGCCCGGTTCGCACGCGCCATGGCGCGGTCGTGGGCTTCACGCAGCAGGTCCACGACGAGCTCACCCGTGCGCTCACCCGGGTTCACGACGGCGACCAGCCCGGTGCGCGCATACACCGGATGCGGCAGCACCGTGTCGGTCGCCGCGAGGTCGACACCTGCGAAGTCCACAGCGGCGGCCTGCTGCCCGACCAGCAGCGCGAACCGCTCACGCGTGACGTGGACGTTGATCCGCCACCTGTCGTCGGCATCGAGCCGGGACTCGTCGTCGGCGGGATAGTTCTTCGTGACGATCGTGGCGTAGGGCTGGATGCGCAGCGGAACCCGCCGGTCCGGCGCGTAGTAGATGAAGTGATCGCCCCATGCGATCTCCGGGTGGTCGCCGCCGGGCTCCGGTGAGAGCACCAGCGAGCCGGGAAAGGTGCGGACGTGGCCGAGAATGTCGTCGATGCTCATGGCTCAAGTCTGTTATTGAAGTGCTTGTGGAGGGTTCGACGACGGGCGGGCGCCCGCTGACCACGGCGGCACTCGCCTCGGCGACGGGGTACAGCCCACAGCAGGTCCGCGACCTCGAGCGGCTCGGCGTGATCCCGCCCGCGACGCGCGCCCCGAACAACTACCGGCGGTTCGCCGACCGGCACGTCGTGGCGCTGCGTGCCTACCGCGGATTGGCCGACGCGATCGGCCCCGTGGCCGCGCGCCGCACCCTGCGCGAGGTCCGCACCCTGCCGCTCGACCGGGCGGCCGCCGTCGTCGGCGCGCTCCACGTCGACCTCACCCGGCTGCGCAACCAGGCACTCGACGCGATCGCCGCGCTTCGGGCGATCCGCACCGAGACCGATCCGCAGGAGGACGAGACGTCCCCCGACACCGAGTCCGTTGACGCCGAGTCCACCGACACCAGATCCCCCGACGCCAGATCCCCCGACGCCATGTCCATCGGTGTGCTTGCGGAGGCGCTCGGCGTGCGCACCTCGACATTGCGGTTCTGGGAGCGCGAAGGACTGCTGCTGCCGGAGCGGGTCACGTCGTACGGGGCGCGGCGGTACCCCCAACAGGTCATTCGCGAAGCACGCATCGCGGCCGCGTTGCGTACCGCGGGCTACGGAATCCCCGCCGTACGCGACACCCTCGACGCCGTCCGCGAACTCGGCGACGTCGACGCCCCCATCGAAGCCCTGCAGGAGCGGTTGACCGACATCGCCCGTCGCACGATCGCCCTGGTCGCAGCAGGCGCCGACGTCGCCGCACTGCTCGGGGACACGGAGCGGGGATGAGCTACCCACGAGACGGTCGGGATCCGCCGCCGGCGCAGGACACGCGCGCGAAGGTGCAGCCGCGCGTCAGCGCGACGTTGGGGGTGGCGGGCGGGTGCATGAGCTACGGGCGCAACACGGTCCCCGGAAAACGCAACACGGCCTCCGGGAGGCGCAAGGCGGGTTCTAGTGGTGGTTGCAACGCTCCTGGTTTTGAGGAGTGGTTGTGGGGTTGTCGGTGGTGTGGGATGTGTTTTGTCGGGTGTTGGATGGGGAGGGTGGGAATGTCGCGGCGGCGTCGCGGGCGGTGGGGGTGCATCGTTCGACGGGGTTGAGGTGGGTGCGGGCGGCCCGGGCTGGTGGATATAACCCGGTGGTGTCTGGTGATGGGTCGTTGGCGGCGGTTCAGGCGGAGTTGCATCCCCGGTTTTTGACGTTGCCCGAGCGGGAACGGATCGCGGATCTGCGGCGGGAGGGAATGTCGCTGCGGGGTATTGCGCGGGTGCTGGGCCGGTCGGCCTC
>NZ_JAMTCH010000006.1 GCF_024171735.1 Prauserella alba | reverse complement strand
GGCAGGTTGTTCACGAGTGAGTCGGTGACTGAGGGTCACCCGGACAAGATTTGTGACGCGATTAGCGACACGATTTTGGATGCGATGTTGGCGCAGGACCCGCGGTCGCGGGTTGCGGTGGAGTCGTTGGTGACGACTGGCCAGGTGCATGTGGCTGGTGAGGTGACCACGGCGGCGAACATCGATACGACGGCGTTGGTGCGTCAGGCTGTGTTGGATATCGGGTATGACTCGTCGGAGAAGGGCTTTGATGGCGCTTCGTGTGGGGTGAGTGTCTCGATTGGTGCGCAGTCGCCGGATATTGCGCAGGGTGTGGACACGGCGTATGAGTCGCGTCTGGAGAACGCTCTGGATGATTTGGACAAGCAGGGTGCTGGTGATCAGGGGTTGATGTTCGGGTATGCCTGCTCGGACACGCCGGAGTTGATGCCGTTGCCGATTGCGTTGGCGCACAGGTTGTCGTTGCGGCTCTCGCAGGTGCGCAAGAACGGCACGGTGCCGTATCTGCGTGCGGATGGTAAGACGCAGGTGACGATCGAGTACGACAAGGACAAGCCGGTTCGGTTGGACACGGTGGTGCTGTCGTCGCAGCATGCTGAGGGGATCGATCTGGACAAGCAGCTGGCTGCGGATGTGCAGAAGCATGTGATTGATCCGGAGATCGAGGATCTGGGTCTGCAGGCGGAGAATCCGAACATTTTGATCAATCCGACGGGCCGGTTCGTGGTCGGTGGTCCGATGGGTGATGCGGGTCTGACGGGTCGGAAGATCATTGTCGACACGTATGGCGGGATGGCGCGTCATGGTGGTGGCGCGTTCTCGGGTAAGGACCCGTCGAAGGTGGACCGGTCGGCTGCGTATGCGACGCGGTGGGTGGCCAAGAACGTGGTGGCTGCTGGGTTGGCTGATCGGGCCGAGGTGCAGGTCGCGTATGCGATCGGTAAGGCGGCTCCGGTGGGGTTGTTCGTGGAGACGTTCGGGACGGAGAAGATCGCGCCGGAGAAGATCCAGGCGGCGATCAATGAGGTGTTCGATCTGCGTCCGGCCGCGATCATCCGTGATCTGGATCTGCTGCGGCCGATCTACGCGCAGACCGCGGCGTATGGTCACTTCGGCCGTCCGGATGCGAACCTGCCGTGGGAGAACACCAACCGCGCGGCGGCGTTGAAGGACGCGGCCAAGGCCTGACGGTGAATCCGGCGCCGGAGGAGGCCGGCAGCAGCCAGTAGCCTCCTCCGGCGCCGTTTCCACGCGCGCCACGCAAGCTTTCATACACCCAAAAGGGAGTGGACCCCGTTATGCGCATCGCCGTCATCGGCTCGATCGCGACCGACCATCTGATGTCGTTCTCCGGGAAGATCAAGGACCAGCTGGTCGCCGACTCGCTCGAGAACGTCTCGCTGTCGTTCCTCGTCGAGCACCTCGACGTCCGTCGTGGCGGAGTCGCCGGGAACATCTCGCTCGGACTGGGTCGCCTGGGCCTGAACCCGGTCCTGGTCGGGGCCGTCGGGCAGGACTTCGGCGAGTACCGGTCCTTCCTGGAGCAGCACGGTGTCGACACCAAGTCCGTGCATGTCTCCGAGACCCAGCACACCTCGCGGTTCCTGTGCACAACCGACGAGGAGGAGAACCAGATCGCCTCGTTCTACGCGGGTGCGATGAGCGAGATGCGCGACGTCGACCTGAAGGCCGTCACCGATCGCGCCGGCGCCCTGGACATGGCCCTCATCGGCGCCAACGACCCCGAGGCGATGCTGCGGCACACCGAGCAGTGCCGCCAGCAGGGCATCCCGTTCGCCGCCGACATCTCGCAGCAGCTCGCCATCATGTCGGGTGACGACGTGCGCAAGCTCGTCGACGGTGCGACCTACCTGTTCACCAACGAGTACGAGGCCACGCTGCTGCTGAAGAACACCGGCTGGAGCGAGGCCGAGGTGCTCGACCGTGTGGGCAGCTGGGTCACCACGCTCGGCGGTGACGGCGTGCGCATCTCGGGCAAGAGCCACGAGACGATCGAGATCCCGTCGGTCCCCGACGTCAAGGTCGCCGAGCCGACGGGCGTCGGCGACGCGTTCCGAGCCGGGTTCCTGTGGGCGCTGAGCGTCAGCATGACGATGGAGCGCGCGGCCCAGGTGGGCTGTGTGTTCGCGAGCATCGTGCTCGAGGCCGTGGGGCCGCAGGAGTACGCGCTCGACCGTTCCGAGTTCTCGAACCGTGTTGCCAAGGCTTACGGCAACGACGCCGCGGCCGAGATCGAGTCCAAGCTGCGAGTCTGACCATGGCGAGCGCTCTTCTGTCGGCTCTCGAGGAGCCGGTGCCGGTCGTCGGCGTCGGCATGGGCCCTGCGCTGCAGGCCCATGACCGCACGCTCGACGACCTCGGCCGGCTCGAGGGCTGCGGCGAGATCCTGACCGAAACCCGTCCGGATGTCGTGAGCGCGATCCACCGTGGTCGGCCGGAAGCCGGCTCGGACGCGACCGGGGCCGACATGTTCGGCACCGACCTCGCGAAGCCGGGCGAATGCGACATCGTCGACCTGATCCGCGACCGTGCGTCGCCCCTCGGCGGCCATGGCCTCGTGCAGCTCACGGGGTCATGGCCGAGTACCGGCGCCGCCGGGTCCGGCAGGAGCTGACTCCGCCTCCGGCGCCGCGACGGCGAACGAGGACACCTGAGTGGGTGTGACGGTGCTTCGACATGATTGACCGCGCAACGATGAGCCTGGGAAACTCGAATCGAGTGGGCCGAGAGGCGCTGCAGCGGAGAGTTCTCCGCCACGCTCGGCCACTTTCCCTGGCAACGAAAGGGCGCCTCTGTCACAGGAGGCCCATCGCGAATGCCGGATTCCCAGCCCACGTGCGCGTCGTCGGCGCGCGTCGTCGTGTAGGTAGTGCCGGTAGGCGAGGGTCAGGATCAGAAAGGAAGTCATGAGTAACAAGTTGCAGCAGGTGAACGGTCTCGAGTTCGCCGTCGCCGACCTGAAGCTGGCGGAGGCCGGGCGGCACCAGATCCGGCTCGCGGAGCACGAGATGCCGGGCCTGATGGCGACGCGTCGCGAGTTCGCCGCGTCGAAGCCCCTGAAGGGCGCACGCATCGCGGGCTCGCTGCACATGACCGTGCAGACGGCTGTGCTGATCGAAACCCTGGTGGAGCTCGGCGCGGACGTGCGCTGGGTGTCCTGCAACATCTTCTCCACGCAGGACGAGGCCGCCGCGGCGGTCGTCGTGGGGCCGAAGGGCACGCCCGAGAAACCCGAGGGTGTCTCGGTGTTCGCCTGGAAGGGCGAGACGCTCGAGGAATACTGGTGGTGCACCGACCAGCTCTGGGACTTCGGCGACGGCAAGCTCGCCAACATGATCCTGGACGACGGCGGCGACGCCACCATGCTGGTGCAGAAGGGTGCCGAGTTCGAAGCCGCCGGCGCCGTGCCGCAGCCGACCGACGAGGACCCGGCCGAGTTCAAGGTCGTCCTCGAGACGCTGCGCAAGTCGCTGGCCGCCGACTCGGGCCGCTTCACCAAGCTGGCCAAGGAGATCAAGGGCGTCACCGAGGAGACGACGACCGGCGTTCACAAGCTCTACGAGCTCGTGAAGACGGGCGACCTGCCCTTCCCGGCGATCAACGTCAACGACTCGGTCACCAAGTCGAAGTTCGACAACAAGTACGGCTGCCGCCACTCGCTGCCGGACGGCATCATGCGGGCCACCGACGTCCTCATCGGCGGCAAGGTCGCCGTGGTCTGCGGCTACGGTGACGTCGGCAAGGGCTCGGCCGAGTCGCTGCGCGGCCAGGGCGCCCGGGTCATCGTCACCGAGATCGACCCGATCTGCGCGCTGCAGGCGGCGATGGACGGCTACCAGGTCACGACGCTGGACGAGGTCGTCGAGACGGCCGACATCTTCATCACCACGACCGGTAACTTCGACATCATCACCGCCGACCACATGGCGAAGATGAAGCACCAGGCGATCGTCGGCAACATCGGTCACTTCGACAACGAGATCGACATGGCCGGCCTCGAGGCCACCAAGGGCATCAAGAAGGTCGAGATCAAGCCGCAGGTGCACGAGTTCACCTTCGCCGACGGCCACTCGATCATCGTGCTGTCCGAGGGCCGCCTGCTGAACCTGGGCAACGCGACCGGCCACCCGAGCTTCGTGATGTCGAACAGCTTCACCAACCAGACGCTGGCGCAGATCGAGCTGTGGACGAAGCCGGGCGAGTACGGCAAGGACGTCTACCTGCTGCCGAAGCACCTGGACGAGAAGGTGGCGCGACTGCACCTCGACGCGCTGGGTGTGAAGCTGACGAAGATGACCAAGGAGCAGGCCGAGTACATCGGCGTCGACGTCGAGGGTCCGTACAAGCCGGAGCACTACCGGTACTGATCACTTCGCGGTGAGGGCGTGTCCGGCGGCCCCGTCAATCCGGGGCCGCCGGTGCTCCCGCGCGGGTCCGCCCGGTTCCGGCCGGGCGGACCCGCGGCCCGAAGCAGTCATCGTTCGTGCACTGGAGGACCCGAGAAGGCGGTTCGACATGAAAACCATTGCTCTCGAGCTGGTCCCGCCCGAGGTGGACGGCGGCCCGCAGGCCGCTGTCGAGGAAGGTCAGAAGGTCGCGCGCGTCGCCAAGGAGACCGGCCTTGACGGCGCCATCAAGCACCTGATGATCCCGGGCATGATCGAGGAGGAGTCCGACCGTCCCGTGGAGCTGAAGCCGCGGATGGACGTGCTGGACTTCTGGAACTCGGTCAGTGGTGAGCTGGACGACGTGCGGGGTCTGTGCACCCAGGTCACGGCGTTCCACGACAAGCCCCAGCTCACCGAGCGGCTGCACTCCCTGCGGGACGCGGGGATGGACGGCATCGTGTTCGTGGGCGTCCCGCGCACCATGGCCGACGGCGAGGGGTCCGGCATGGCGCCGACCGACGCGCTGGCCGAGTTCACCGACGTCGTGCCAAACCGCGGCGCCATCCTCATCCCGACGCGGGAAGGGGAGCAGGGCCGGTTCGGTTTCAAGTGCGACCGCGGCGCGACCTACGGCATGACGCAGCTGTTGTACTCCGACGCCATCGTCGGCTTCCTGCGCGACTTCGCGAAGCAGTCCGACCACCGTCCGGACATCCTGCTGTCGTTCGGTTTCGTGCCCAAGATCGAGACCAAGATCGGCCTGATCGACTGGCTGATCCAGGACCCGGGCAACGAGGTCGTGAAGAAGGAGCAGGAGTACGTCGCGCGGCTCGCGGAGATGCCGTTCGAGCAGAAGAAGCGTGAACTCGTGGACCTGTACAAGCGCGTCATCGACGGCGTGGGCGACCTCGGGTTCGATCTGAGCGTCCACCTGGAGGTGCCGCTCGGCGTGTCCAAGCCTGCCTTCGAGGTGTTCGCCGAGATGCTGGACTACTACTCGCCGCTGCGCTGATCGCCTGATCACCGTTCGTCGCCCTGCCGAGGCGGCGACCGTGAGACGGCAGCGCCGACCGCGCCGACAGGTTCGCGGCACTCACCGGTCCCCCGAAGATCCCGGGGGCTCGCCTGCGGAGACATCCGCCTGCGAGCCTCCGGGATTTTTTCTGCTCCGCTCCGCCGTCACGTCGGTTACCCGCAACGGCGTGGGTGCAACCGTGGCCGGGCCGTGGCCGCTGCGGGCCGGGTGCCCGCGAAGGGGCTGCCGGCGGGACGCCGTGAGGCGGTGCGAGTGCGGGCGGTGCCGCGGGGTTCCTGCGGTCCGCTGCTGCGGGAGCGTGGCGGCTTCGGTGCGGACGGCGGAGAGGCGGGCCATGAGCACCCGGATGCCGTTGTCGAAGGCATAGAGCATGGCCTGCGGGTGGTCGTCGTGCGGCCGGTCGTGGTGCGTGAGCGGTTGGGCGAGGCCCGTTCCGCTGAACGTCCAGTGCTCGTCGGCACCGGCCGGTCCGGTGAACTCGACGGTGACGGGTTTGCTGACGGCCGAGCGCGGCAGCGACGGGTCGGTGCCGGTCGGCACGAGCAGATCACCGCCGGGACAGGCATACGCCGCGAGCGGGACGGGATCACCGCCGTCGACGGAGATCGTCGCCGTAACGCGGCGGGCCCGATCACCGATCAAAGCAACACAATCATGGTGGGTCAGTCCGGCCTGCTCCATGCTCGCTCCCTTCCGCGCCTCGGAGTGCGCCGGTGCGGCTCCGAGACGAGTACGTCGCCGTCGGCATCGCATCCGACGCCGGCGCGGTCGTCATCACCTTCGGATGTCGTGTCACCGCACGGTTTCCGGCGGTGGGCGGGCGGAGAGTTCGGGTAGTGTCGATGGCGGTCGTGATCGTCGGCTCGTCGAGGTCGGCGATCAGCCGTGGACGGTCACTTTTCCCTTGGTACGCCGGACGAACCGATCCGTCCACACGGTGCCTCCCCATGGGTGAGGCGACGTGTGGCAGGTGGTGGATTCGGGTCCGGCGAACGTCGTCGGCGCGCAGTGGAGGTTGGCATGGGTGTTTCGCAGAACCGGTTCCGGATGACGTTCGCGGGCTACGACCGGGAGGCGGTCGATCGCCACCTGACCGCGTTCGAAGAGCAGAACCGTGCCATGGCAACGGATCGGGCGTTCCAGCAGCGGCGCGCCGAGGCGCTGGCCGCGGAACTGGCCGAGCTACGGGAGGCGCACACCGCGTTGCGGCACAAGTTCGACCGGGTCTGCCGTAGCCCGATCGAGAACGACGGGCTGTCCGAGCGGATGCTGCGGATGGTCGAACTGGCGCACGTCGAAGCCGCCGAGATCGTCCAGGATGCGCGCAGTCGTGCGGAGCGCACGCGCACCGCCGCGGACGAGGAGGCGCGGAGGCTCCGCCGCCGGTACGAACGCACGCTCACCGAGCTGGACGATCGCCGTACCCAGTTGGAGGCCGAGTTCGCCGAGCGGACCCGGCGAGCCGAGGCCGCGGCCGAGGAACGTGAGCGGGCGGCCGAGCAGCAGCGGCGGAGTCTGGACGAGGAATCCGCACGCAGGCGGCAGCGGGCGGAGCAGGAGCTCGGGAAGGCGCTCGCAGCGCGGCGGGCCGAGTCGGAACGTCAGGTGCGGCGTCGTGAGGAGGAGGCCTCCGACCGTGCGACCGCGACCCTGGCGCAGGCGCGTGAGCACGCCGCCGAGGTGATGGCGCGGGCGAACGCCCGGGTCGCCGAACTGGAGGCCACTGCGCGCACGCTGACCGCACGGCTGCGGGAGACGCGGGAGATCCTCAGTGCGGTCGGTGAGCTCACCGGCCCTGCGGAGGCGGAACCGGACCCCATGATCCCGGATGCCGTGGTGCCGGGCGGCGTGGCGCCGGATGCCGTTGCGCCGGATGCCGTGGCCGGGGAGTCCGTTTCGGTTGCGCAGGCGGTGCCCGCGCCCCGTGACGGTGCCGGACCGGTGCCGGGGCAGCCGGCCGGTGAGGCCACGACCCCGGGAGTCGCGGCGAGTGCCGTGGGTTCGGTGGGTGCCGGGGACTCGGTGAATGCCGGGACGTCCGCGAGTGCCGGAGGCTCGGAGTCCGGCGGCGAAGAGGTGCCGGAGGCGGCCCGCGCCGGCGATGCGGTGGACGTGACCGAAGCAGTCTGGGTGCGGTAGCTGCGCGTGGCGGGCGGGCGTCCGGCCGTGTGGTGGTGATCGTCCGTCCCGGTGGCGCCACGACCGTTCTATTGCACATGAACATCGGTTTCAGTAGCACTGTACGGGGTCGTCGTCGCCGGATGGCGGCGGCGGATCCGAATCCCGAGTGCGAGGAAGGCTGGAGGCCGATCCATGTCGCTGAATGTGCCCACCGAGCTGCTGGACCGTGCGGAGAGCGGCAGCATCGACGACGCCGCGTTCGTCGCGTGTGTGCGGGAGTCGCTGCCGTATGCATGGGAGATCATCACCGGTGTCGTCGCCGATCTGGAGACGGAGGGTGGGTCGTTCGCGGATCACGCGACGCCGCCGCCGAGTGAGGCCGAGCGTGGGCAGTTGCTGCGGGCGCTCGCGTCGGATTCGATCCGCGGCGGGTTGGAGCGGCACTTCGGTGTGAAGCTGGCGTTCCAGAACTGCCACCGTGTTGCCGCGTTCCGTCAGGGCGCCGTCGACGGTGCGGAGTACCGCGAGTTCGTGTCGGCTCGTGGCCAGCTGTTGAACCAGAGTCCGGAGTTGCGCGACTGCTGACGGGCGTCAGCCCGGGTTGGGGCGGCTCTCGCGGAGCACGGGCAGCACTTCGGCGCCGAGACGTTCGATGGTGGCCAGGGTGCTTGCGCGGGAGCCGCCGCCCTCGACCAGCATGAGCACCCGGTCGACGCCGGTGGTCGCGATCCCCGTGCGGAGGCGGTCGATGCAGTACGCGGGGTCGCCGATCGGATGCAGGTCGCAGAGCAGTTCGGCGTAGGCGACCGGGTCACGGGGCCGGCGCGGCCGGTCGTCGACCGGGATGTAGCCGGCGAGTCCCGGTGCGAGCCAGTGGGGGAGTGAGCTGCGCAGTTCGTCGACGGCCGAGGCGCGGTCGGCTGCGACGTGGGCGACGACGGTCGAGGTGTGCCCGGCCGGTGGGGCGCTTCCGGTTCGGGCGGCCGCGCGATCGTAGGCGGCGATCGTGCGGGTCTTCTCCTCGTCGGTTGCGTGCATGCCGAGGAGGATTGGCAGGCCGCGTGCGGCGGCGAGTGTTGCGGTCTCCTCGGAGGTGCAGGCGAGTGTGACCGGCGGGTGCGGCCGGGTCAGGACGGGAGGTGTGAGTGGTACTTCACGGAAGGGCAGGCTCGGGCCGTTGCCGTGGACGCGGTCGCCGGTGAGGCTTGCGAGGAGCAGGTCGAGACGTTCGGTGAAGTGGTGTTCGTAGGCGTCGATGCCGGTGCCGAAGACTTCGAGGTCGACCCATGGTCCGCCGCGGCCGACGCCGAGGGCGAAGCGGCCGCCGGAGAGCCGGTCGAGCATGCGGGTCTGTTCGGCCAGGGCGACGGGGTGTGCGGTGGACAGGACGCTCACGGCGGTGCCGACGGTGATCCGGCTGGTCGCTCCGAGGGCGTGGCCTGCGAAGGTGATGGCTGACGGGCAGGTGCCGTAGGACATGAAGTGGTGTTCGGCGATCCACGCCTCGTCGAAGCCGGCGTCTTCGGCGCATCGGACGGCGTCGGCGGCGGTTTGCAGTGCCGCGCCGGGGTCGTCGTCGCCGAACACGGCGCCGAGGAGAAATATCCCGAATTCCACGGGGTGTAACCCTACGTGAGTTGCATCGTCCGATGTGGACCGGTGGGTGACGCGTGTGCAGGTCGGCGGGTGTGTACCGGGCCTACCGGCAGGTCACCGAGGCGGGTGAGTTGGTACCGTCGGCTGCGTGGGGAAACTTCGATCGCGTATCACTTCGTGGGCCACTCGGCTGTATCTGGCCCGAGCGCAGCGCAAGGGCGGCCTCGACCTGCAGAGGGTGCTGCCCGAAGCGGCGTTGATGCCGTTGCGGCGGGACGGCCTCGACCCGGTGGGCGAGCTCGCCGAGGCGCGGACGACGGAGCCGGTGCGGAAGCTGCCGGTGCCGTTCGGGTTGAACGTGTGGCTGGTCAGCGGCTACGACGAGGCGAAGGCCGTGCTGGGGAACGGCAAGGCGTTCAGTAACGATTTCGGCACTTTGATGGCCGAGCTCGGCATGGATCCGGATGACAATCCGGGAGGTCTGGGGTTCGTCGATCCGCCGGTGCATACGCGGTTGCGTAAGTTGTTGACGCCGGAGTTCACGATGCGCCGGTTGTCGCGGTTGCAGCCGGGTATCGAGCGGATCGTCGGTGATCGGCTCGATGCGATGGAGAAGAAGGCAGCTGCGGGCGAGCCGGTGGATCTGGTCGAGGAGTTCGCGCTGCCGATCCCGTCGTTGGTGATCTGTGAGTTGCTCGGGGTGCCGTACGAGGATCGGGACGAGTTCCAGCATCTGGCGGTGGCGCGGTTCGACTTGTTCGCGGGGGCCGGCGCTGCGGTGGGTGCGATCTCGGAGTCGCTCGAGTATCTGTTGAAGGTCGTGCGCAAGGAGCGTGAGGACCCGGGTGACGGGCTCATCGGCATGATCATCCGCGAGCACGGCGACGAGATCGACGATCGGGAGCTCGCCGGGTTGGCCGACGGCGTGTTGACGGGTGGGTTCGAGACGACCGCCAGCATGTTGTCGTTGGGGGCGCTCGTGTTGTTGCGTGATCCGGAGCTGTTCGGCCGGGTGCGTGAGGACGACGAGGCGGTGCGCTTGTTCGTGGAGGAGGCGTTGCGGTACCTGTCGGTGGTGCAGGTGGCGTTCCCGCGATTCGCGCGCGACGACATCGAGGTCGGCGGGGTGACGATCGGCAAGGGCGACATGGTTGCCGTGTCGTTGTCGGGTGCCGACCGGGATGACGTGCTCGGTGCCGATTTGGAGACGTTCGACGGTCAGCGGTCACCGACGCAGCATGTGGCATTCGGTTACGGCGCGCACCGGTGCGTGGGTGCGGAGTTGGCGCGGTTGGAGCTGCGCGCGGCGTACTCGGCGTTGGTGCGCCGGTTCCCGGACATGACGTTGGCGGCGGATCCCGCCGATCTGGAGTTCCGGCAGACGTCGATCGTGTACGGCGTGGAGAAGCTGCCGGTGCACATCGGCTGACCGGCTTCGGCGGGGAGGCCGGTGGCCGCCCCGCCTGCCGGGTCGGTGCTGTCGTGTCAGCCGCCCGCCATCGCGCCGATGATCAACAGTGGTTCGGTGCCGCGGACGACCTGGTCCGGTAACGGGGTGTCGTGCGGTTCGTGTGACAGGTCTTCTTCGCAGGCGAAGAATCGCACGAACGCGCGGCGCTTGTCGGTGCCGTGGTGCCGGATGGTGCCTTTGAGTACCGGGTAATGGGTTTCGAGTACGTCGAGCACGGCGCTGAGCGTGACGGTGCCGGGCACGTCGAGTGTCAGTTCGCTGTCGCCGATGTGGGCGAGTTTGCGCAGGTGCGTGGGCAAATGCACGCGGATCGCGGTGGTGGTGGCCGGGTCGGTCATGGGAGGGTCTGCACTTCCACGGACAGGACGGACGGCAGGTCGCGCACGATGGGTGCCCAGGTGTCGCCGGCGTCGGGAGATGCGTACACCTGGCCGCCGGTGGTGCCGAAGTAGATACCGCAGTCGTCGAGGCGGTCGACGGCCATCGCGTCGCGGAGGACGTTGACGTAGCAGTGTTGCTGGGGGAGGCCGTTGGTGAGTGGTTCCCAGTCGCCGCCGCCGGTGCGGCTCCGGTAGACGCGTAGCTTGCCGTCGACGGGGAAGTGCTGTTCGTCGCTGGTGATGGGAACGACGTAGACGGTGTCGGGGTCGTGGGCGTGGACGTCGACGGGGAAGCCGAAGTCGGTGGGGAGTCCTTCGCCGATGTCGTACCAGCTGGCGCCGTCGTCGTCGCTGCGCATGACGTCCCAGTGCTTCTGCATGTAGAGGGTGTCGGGCCGCTGCGGGTGGCGGGCGAGATTGTGGACGCAGTGGCCGACCTCGGCCTCGGGTTGGGGGATCTGGCCGGATTGCAGTCCGCGGTTCGCGGGTTGCCAGGTCTTGCCGCCGTCGGCGGTGCGGAACACGCCTGCTGCGGAGATCGCGACGTGGAGGCGGTCGGCGTCGCGCGGGTCCTGGATGATGGTGTGGAGGCACATGCCTCCTGCGCCGGGTTGCCAGTCGGGGCCGGATTCGTGGCAGCGGAGGCCGCGCAGTTCGTGCCAGTGCTGTCCGCCGTCGACCGAGCGGAAGAGGGCCGCATCCTCGACGCCTGCGTACACGGTGTCCGGATCGGACAGTGACGGTTCGAGGTGCCACGCACGCGTGAACTCCCAGGGGCGTTGCGAGCCGTCGTACCACTGGTGGGTACCGACGTCGCCGTCGTAGGTGAATTCGTTGCCGACGGGGGACCAGGTCGTGCCGCCGTCGTCGCTGCGGTGGATCTGCTGGCCGAACCAGCCGAGTGATGCCGACGCGTAGATGCGGTCGGTGTTCTGTGGCGAGCCTGCCAGGTGGTACATCTCCCAGCCCCCGAAGAGCGGACCTTCGACGTGCCAGTCACGGCGTGTGCCGTCGGCGGTGAGGATGAAGGCGCCCTTACGGGTGCCTACGAGTACGCGTACGCCTGCCATGTTGAGTCCCCTTCTCAAAGTGCGGATGGGGGAACTGTAACCGGCGTCACTTGTCAAAAACAACCGTGCATCTGTGAAGCAAGATCATTGCCCGGGTTCAGGACACGCGTAGTGGTGGATGAGCACAGTGGTGGATCAGCACGGTGGTGGACGAAAAGCCGGTGGTTCCCACGTCGGCCGTCACCCGCGGTCCGGCGAGAATGCCCCAGGTCGCGGGTGGGTCGACGATGTCGCGGACGATACTCTTGAGGTCCGACAATTTCTGGGAAGCTGCCGTCGACCTCTGCGGGATAGCGATGCTCGGCCGCCCAGGTGTACGTCGAGCACGCTGCCGGCCCCGGGGACGGGCGGGGCTCGCTTGGTTGCGTGCCGAAGGCGGTCAGCGGCGCTCGGGTCGGGTGGCCCATCCGGCGCGTCACCCGGGCGGCACCGGGTACGGCATTCGATCTCGAGGAGCGGCGAACGCGCGGTGGTGCAGTTGCGCACGCGGACCGGTATCGCCGCTGCACCGAGGTCGGAGCCGGATGGATATAGTGCACCCTGCGCCGGTATCGGCGTGGGGGCCGGTAGCTCAGTTGGTTAGAGCAGAGGACTCATAATCCTTTGGCCGTCGGTTCAAGTCCGACCCGGCCCACCCTTGTGACCTGCACGTTCTCGACCCCGATCGCGAGGTCAAGATCGTTTGTCCATGGCTTTGTCCATGGCCGAGTTCTTGACCGGCGCCGGCGGGCGGCGGACTCTGGACGCATGGCTGGGGTTGAGAACGGCAGTGACCGGCGGGGTCGCGGCAACATCCGGCGCCGTGGCGGCTCGCTGCAGGTGCGCGTGTACGCGGGTGTCTATCCGGTGACCGGCAAGGAGATCTATTTGTCGGAGACTGTGCCGGGTACGGATAAGGCGGCGTACCGGCGTGCAGACAAGGTGATGACCAAGCTGTAGTCGCAGGTCGATAAGCAGCGGGTGCCGAGTACGAACGTCGCGTTCTCGTATGCCATCGACGAGTGGTTGCGCAGTAGTGACATCGAGCCGACGACGCGGCATGCGTACGTGGGCTACATCGAGCGCACGATCCGTCCCGCGCTCGGCGAGATGCCGGTGAACAAGCTGAGCGCACGGAACTTGGAGACGTTGCACGGGGAGTTGCGTCGGTGCTCGACGCAGCGCGCGTCGACCTTGCCCGGCGGTACGGGGAGGACCGGATCACTGCGCGGGCGTTCGACATCGTCCGCGGGCGTTCGACATCGTCGACTAGGACGCGGTTTCCGCAGCCGTCGACGCGATCGAAGCCGAAACCGGACCGATCGACGTCTTGGCGAACAACGCCGGCATTCAGCACCGCCAACCCCTCACCGACGTGCACCTCGCCGACTGGCAGCGCGTGATCGACACCAACCTCACTGGAGCATTCCTCGTGGGCCGTACCGTCGCGCGGCGGATGTTGCGCCGACGCGCGGGAAAGATCGTCAACATCTGCTCGGTTGCAGGCCGAACTTGCGCGCCCGACCATCGGCCCCTACACAGCAGCGAAGGGTGCGTTACGCAACCTGACGCGAGCCATGACCGCTGAGTGGGCCGGTGAAGGACTACAGGTCAACGGCATCGCCCCGGGGTACATCCACACCGAGATGACCCAGAAACTCGTTGACGATGCGGAGTTCAACTCCTGGATCCTCGGGCGGACTCCTGCCCGCCGATGGGGCACGGTCGCCGATCTCGTGGGCCCCGCCGTATGGCTGTCCTCGAGCGCCTCCGACTACGTCAACGGTCAGGTCATCTTCGTCGATGGCGGCTTGACCGCCGTCGTGTGAGAACGGGAAGTGCGAATGACAACCAACTCGACAACCGCCGTCGTGGCTCACGGGGCAGGTGACCTGAGGGTCGAGCGAGTCGACGTACGGCCGCCCGCGCCCGGAGAGGCTGTCGTCGCGGTTGCCTACGGTGGTATCTGCGGCTCCGACCTCCACTACTGGCAGCATGGAGCCGTCGGTGAGTCGGTCCTGCGGACGCCTATGGTGCTCGGGCACGAAGTCGTGGGCACCGTCGTACGGGAGGCAGCCGATGGACCGGACCTGCCGAAGGCTCGCAGGTAGCCGTACACCCGGCGACCTATGAGCACAGCGAAGTCCGATTCCCGGCGAACCGGCCCAACCTTTCCCCCGGCGTCCGCTACCTCGGTTCGGCAGCCCGGTTCCCGCATACCCAAGGTGCGTTCGCCCACGAGGTCGTGCTGGCCGCATCGATGCTCCGTGAGCTGCCGCCCGACCTCGACCTTCGCGCGGCCGCACTCGCCGAACCTGCCGGCGTCGCCTGGCATGCGGTTTCAAAAGCGGGAGATCTCAGCGGTCGACGTGTGCTCGTAATCGGCAGCGGCCCCATCGCCGCCCTCGTTGTCGCGGTAGCCAAGCGTGCCGGCGCTGCGGAGATCGTCGCGGTCGATCTCCACGACAAGCCCCTCGAGATCGCGACCGCCGTCGGCGCGACCCGGACGTTGCGGGCCACGGACTCCGAGGAGATCGCCGCTGTCGAAGCAGACGTGGCCATCGAATCGTCCGGCAACCATCGCGGACTCACATCGGCCGTCAACGGCTCCGCGCGCGGCGGAACGGTCGTCATGGTCGAGCTTGCTGCCCAGCGGGGATCAGCCTGTACCCATGTCGCTGGCAATTACCCGGGAGCTCCACCTTGTCGGCTCATTCCGATTCAACGATGAGATCGACGAGGTGATCACGGCCCTAGCTGACAGGTCGCTAGTCGTCGAGCCGGTCGTCACCCATGTTTTCCCTGTCGGCGAAGCGCTCGATGCCTTCGCTGTCGCTGGCGATGCATCGGTGTCGAGCAAGGTCCTCCTCTCGTTCCGGGACCAATGATGATGCGGCACACGGAATCCGCACCGCCGTTGGTGGTCGTCATGGGTGTGTGAGGCTCCGGGAAAGCGCCGTCGAAACCCGGCTGTCCGAACGACTCGGTGTTCGGTTCGTCGACGATGATGACCTTCACCCGCCAGGCAATGTGGCGAAGATGGCCAATGGGACACCACTCACGGACCGAGACCGTTGGCCGTGGCTGCGTGACGTTGGACGTGCGCTACAAGACAGCGCCGCGACCGGACTCGTCATCGCCTGCTCGGCGCTCCGCCGGAGCTATCGAAGAAGCCATCCGGCGGCAGGCTCCCGGCGCGGTGTTCGTCCACCTGAACGGAGACCGCGATGTTATCGGTGGCCGTATGGACGCCAGGAACTCGCACTTCATGCCATCGTCGCTGCTGACTAGCCAGCTCAGCACCCTCGAATGTCTCGGCGAGCACGAGCCAGGGCTCACCATCGATGTCGACGCGCCCCTCGACGTGGTCGTACACCGCGCGCTCCGAGCACTATCTGAAAGAAGTGTGTCCGCATGCGCACCAACACAGCAGAGGCCAACGTTGGCGTGATCGGACTGGCAGTGATGGGTCCAACCTCGCCCGCAATCTCGCCTCCCGCGACGGCAACACCGTCGCTATCTACAACCGTACTTGCACCCGCACCGAGGAACTGCTTGCCGAACACCCCGACGCCGGTTTCGTCGCCGGCAGAACACTGGACGAGTTCGTTGCATCCCTGACACAACCGCGCACTGCGATCATTATGGTCCAGGTCGGCACGGCCACCGACGCGGTAATCGATCAGCTCACCGAACGATTCGAGGCCGGCGACATCATCATCGACGGCGGTAATGCGAACTTTCACGACACCATCGCTCGTGAACAGCGCATCGCTCCCACCGGCATCCACTTCGTCGGCGCAGGCATCTCCGGCGGTGAAGAAGGCGCGCTGCGGGGCCCACCGATCATGCCCGGTGGATCAGCAGCCTCCTACGAAACAACCGGTCCCATCTTTGACTCGATTGCTGCCGTTGCAGACGGTGAGCCCTGCGTTACCCACGTGGGCACCGACGGGGCCGGCCATTTCGTAAAGATGATCCACAACGGTATCGAGTACGCCGACATGCAGTTGATCGCTGAGGCATGCGATCTCTTGCGCACTGTCAGTGGCCACAGTCCCACCACCATCGCCGACATCTTTACCAAATGGAATCGCGGACCTCTCGAATCCTATCTGATCGAGATCACAGCCGAAGTGTTACGCCAGGTCGATTCCGCAACCGGCAAGCCGTTCGTTGACATTGTGCTGGACCAGGCCGGCTCCAAAGGAACTGGGGTGTGGACCGTGCAGAATGCGCTCGATCTTGGCGTTCCCGTAGGAGGCATCGCGGCGGAAATCTTAGCCCCTGCCGTTTCCGGCAAGCCTGCGCAACGGGAAGCGGTGCAACGGGTCGCCACGGAGCGCCCTGCGGCGCGGAAGGTCGACGCCTCGTTCTCCGACGATGTCGCTAAGGCGCTATACGCGTCTAAAGTCGTTGCTTACGACCAGGGTTTCGACGTCATTACAGCCGGCGCGCGGAAGTACGGATGAAGCATCCACAAGGACCAAATCGCGAAAATCTGGCGTGGAGGATGCATAATCCGGGCTCAGTTCCTGAACCGCATAGCCGAGGCGTATGAAGAAAATCCGGATCTCACAACACTGTTGGAAGCTCCGTACTTCTCCCGTGCAGTCGCGGACGGCGAAGCGGCATGGCGTCGGCTTGTGGCGACTGCGACGCTTCCCGGCGTTCCGATTCCAGGTTTCGCCGCCGCGTTGAGCTACTATGACTCACTCTCGACCGGCCGCCTTTCCGCGGCACTGATACAAGGTCAGCGCGACTTCTTCGGTGTCCGCCCATACCTACAGGCGTGTTGACAAACCTGGTGTATTTCACACCCTCTGGTCGAGCGACCGCACAGAGCTAAACATCGCCACTGAGTAGGGAAGTGTGACTCTCGGCTGAGTCGTTCGGAACGCATTTGCCGGTGGAATGGCTCAGCCGAGGCGTGTGGCAAGTGCCGTCGCGGCTTGGCGTACCTCGATTGTGACCGCGTGTATGTCCTCGAACATGGCGCTCGTCGACGGCCCGGCGATCTGGACTGCGGTCGTGCAGACGCCGTCCGATCCGACGACGGGTGCCGCGATTGAGGTGGCGCCGACGACGCGTTCGTCCGTTGATTCCGCCCAACCCTGCGCACGAACGGTCGCAAGCTCTGCTAGAAACTCGGTCCTTGTCATGGATCGACCATCGGCGTGAGTGATGTCGCCGATGCGATCGAGTAGCTGTTCGACCTCGGCGTCGTCCATGTGAGCAGCCAGTACTTTGCCGGCGCCGAGATGCAGCGGCAGCCTCTGGCCGATGGGGAGAACATAGCGCAGGGGGTCCTTACCTTCGACCCGTGCGACGACTGCGCGCGAGTTCCCGGCGCGGACGAAGACTGAGGCGGTGAGTCCCGTGGCAGCAGCCAGTTGCTGGAGCACGAGGGGAGCAGCGACAGCGACCGGGTTGCTGGCAAGGTACGCATGCGCACCGAAGAGCATCGCGACTCCGGTGCGGTAGCCCGACCGGTCCTCTTCGACTCGTCCCCGAGTCTCAAGTACCCCGAGGATCCGTTGGGTCGTGGCCACATGGAGGCCAGCGCGACGCGCGATGTCGCTCAGCCGTAGTGGTGCACCTGCCGTCTCAAGCACCTCGAGGACATCGATCGCTCTCTCAAGCGAACGCATAGTGCTGGCCTGTTTGCTTTCCGTCATAGCGCTCCCATACGGCGGTACGCGGTCACTTGACATCGGTGGGCCCGTGAAGCAAAGTCCCTACCCGTTACATGAAAGAGCCTATCATACAGTGAGAAGGTGTCGATGAGCGAGACGGATGCAACGGACAGCATCGGTCATACGCAGGTGTCCGTCTCGGACGGTGAGCGGGGGCACCGGTTGCTGGCGACCTTCATGGCATGCGCTGTGATCGCGGTGGGTGTAGCGGCGTTCGTGGGGTCACGCGCTTACCAGTATTGGACCGCACTCGGACCGGGTCCCGGCTTCTTCCCCTCCTGGCTGGGTGGCCTGCTCGCGGTTTTTGGAGCGGTGTGGCTGGCCCAGCTGTGGCGGACGGGCCGTGACCGTGCTGGGGCCGCCCACTCCTCCTCTGGAGAAGGTGGGGCACCCAGTGCGCAGGCGTCCGAAGTGGAGGCGGCGCCGGCGTACTCGCTGCCGACGGTGGTTGCGATCGTGGTGAGCCTTTGCGTGGTGGCCGCGGTTTTGAACCCACTTGGTTATCAGCTGAGCATGCTGCTGTTCCTGCTCTTTCACCTGATCGTGCTCGGCCGCCGTGGGTTGCTGCTCTCAACGGTGATCGCACTTGGCGGGAGTTTCGGCGTTTTCGTGGTGTTCACGCGCATGTTGAGCGTGCCGCTGCCCACCGCCTCCATCCCGTTCCTGAGTGGCCTGGGGCTCTGACGCATGGAATCCTTCAGTTTCCTGATCGACGGCTTCGCCACTGCACTGTCGCCGCAGAACCTGCTGTTCGCTCTGGTCGGCTGCCTTCTGGGTACGATCCTCGGTCTATTGCCGGGAATCGGCTCGACGGCGGGAATGGCAATTCTGATTCCGCTGACTCTCTCGATGGATCCGGCCGGAGCGATCATCATGCTGGCGGCCATCTTCTACGGTGGTGCCTACGGCGGTACCATCACCAGCGTCCTGCTCAATATTCCGGGTGAGGGCGAATCCGCCATCACGTGTCTCGACGGCTACCAAATGACCCTGCGCGGCCGTGCCGGCGTCGCGTTGACGACCGCGGGTGTCGGCTCGTTCCTCGGCGGTACCGTCGCCACGATCGCGCTCGTGTTCGCAGCGCAGCCGCTGTCCGAACTCGGCTTGCAAATCGGACCACCAGAGTTCTTCTCCCTCATCCTCATTGGCCTCGCACTGCTGGTCGGCCTAGTCGGCCGGTCCGTCCTGATGGGTCTCATTTCGGCCTGTCTCGGCTTGCTGATCGCCATGGTCGGCATCGATCCGGTGATGGGGGAGCCGCGGTTCACGTTCGGACTTCCGCACTTCTTCGACGGGGTCAGTTACGTACCGGTACTGGTGGGATTGTTCGGGCTGGGCGAGCTCTTGGCCACGACAGGGGGGTCTGCGCCGCGCCCTGCAGCGCCACGGCTCCGGGACATGTTGCCCAGTCGTGTTGACGCCCGTCGCAGTGCTCCGGCGGTCGCGCGGGGCACTGCCATCGGGGGTGTGATCGGCCTGATCCCCGGGGTCAGTTCGGCGATCTCGTCACTGTTGGCCTACAGCACCGAACGAAAGCTGTCTCGTCACCGTTCGGAGCTCGGCACGGGTGCGGTCGAAGGCGTTGCCGCGCCGGAGACCGCGAACAACTCGCACAGCAACGCTTCCTTCATCCCGTTGTTCACACTCGGCATTCCCGCATCACCGGCCATAGCTGTTCTGATGGGTGCTTTCCTCCAGAACGGCCTGACCCCGGGGCCGACACTGTTCACCGAGGAACCGGACCTGGTCTGGGCGGTGATCGCGAGCCTGTTCATCGGCAACCTGCTGCTGCTCATCCTCAACGTGCCGCTGGTCGGTCTGTGGACACGAATTCTAGCGATCCCGTACTCAGTTCTTCGGGCCGTGATATTCGCGTTCGTGATCATCGGTTCCTTCGCCGTGGCCAACAGTGTCGCCGATATCTACGTGATGATCTTCTTCGGAATTCTAGGGTTCGTGTTCCGGCAAGTCGGGATTCCGCTCGCTCCGCTCGTCCTGACATTGATCCTCGGTCCGTTCCTCGAGGGCGCGCTGCGAGAGTCACTCCAAATTTCGCAGGGCAGTTTCGCAATTTTCATCGACCGGCCACTCTCCTTGGCGTTCCTCATTCTGGCCGGCGTGATCCTTCTCGGCTCCGTGCTCAGCTCGAGCTTCAAACGAAAGGCAGGTCTACCCGCCGACGCCGAGGTTTGACCCGGTGTCAGCCACTTCAGCGTCCCGCCGGACCGTCCGGCGCTCGCCCATCACGAAAGGTCATTGTCATGGCAACCATGCGACGCAGCATCGCCGCTGTCATCGCCGGAACCCTCCTGACCGCCGCCACCGCATGTGCCCAGACCGGCGGTGGGGGCAACGGAGGTGCCGCAGACGGAAACTACCCCAACAAGCCGATCGAACTGATTGTTGGCTTCAACGCTGGAGGGTCTACCGATACCGGTGCGCGCCTGATGGCGAAGGCACTCGAGAAGAAGTTGGACGCGACGATCACGGTTGTGAACAAGCCGGCTGCCAACTCACAGGTCGCCTACACGTACCTGTCACGGGCGAAGCCGGACGGCTACACGATGGCCGCGGTCACCTTCCCGTCCGCCATCATCACCGTCCTCGACGAATCACGTGGGGCGAACTACGAACGCGACAGCTTCGTACCGGCGGCGCTCCAGGTAGTTGATCCGACTGCGGTCGCAGTATCGCCCGACAGCGACTACGAGAAGCCTAAGGACCTCGTGAACGCGGCGAAGAAGAACCCGGGGACAATCCAGGCGACCACGACCGGTGTGGCCAGTAACGAGCACTTCGCTCTCGCGCAACTGGAGGAGGAGACAGGCGCGAAGATTTCGCCGGTCCACTTCGCAGACGGCGCCACCGACGCGACTGCTGCGTTCCTTGGCGGGAACGCCGACGTTCTGCTCGGCAACGTCAGCGACATGCAGCAGTTGGTTGATTCGGGCAAGGCCAAGGTGATTGGTGTGATGGAGTCCGAGCGGAGCCCGTTCCTGCCCGAAGTGCCGACTTTCACCGAGTCCGGTTACGACGTGGAGATGTCGTCCAGCCGCGGGTACGCCTTCCCTGCCGGAACACCCGACGAGGTTGTCGACAAGGTCTCGACGGCGATGGGGCAGATCATCAAGGAGCCCGAGTTCCAGCAGAAGATGAAGGATGCGGGCCTTGCGCCCAAGTACATGAACGCCGACGAGTACGCGTCCTATTGGGACGAGACGAGTGCCCAGTTCGAGTCTCTGCTCCCGCTTGTAAAGGAAGAAAAGTGATGACCGAACGGACCATTCACGAGCAGGAGCTGCTTCCCGGTGGCCGACGGCCGCACCAACGTCCTGCCAGGCCGGCGGACCACGTCCTGGCCCGTTTCCGGCAGCTACCGACCGCGAACATCGGTGACGCCATGGAGCGGCTCGGTGTGCTGGCGCCCGCGATCGGTCCGGTCTGGCCCGGAGCGCACATTGTGGGCACGGCCTTCACGGTGTGGACCCGACCCGGTGACAACCTCGGAATCCACGCCGCGTTGGACTCGGTCGAATCCGGCGACGTGATCGTCGTGAGCGGAGGCGGCGACGAGTCGCGCGCACTCATCGGAGAGTTGGTCGGTGGCAAAGCCCGCACCCGAGGGGTTGCCGGGTTCCTCCTGGACGGCGCGGTCCGGGACGCCGAAGGCCTCGAGAAGTATGGGATGCCGGTGTTCGCACGGTCCCGGACGCCCGCTGGCCCCTACAAGGACGGGCCGTTCGCGCTCTCGGTCGACGTGGCCGTTGCCGGCGTGGTCGTCAAGCCGGGCGACATCGTCGTCGGTGACGACGACGGTGTCGCTGTCGTCCCCCTGGAATCGGCCTCGCTCATAGCCGACCGTGCCGAGGCCAAACGTGACATCGAGGACGCCAAACGGCGCAGTATCGAAGCGTCGTTCACCGAGCCCGCACCGGCAGGGGAGCTCGCATGACGGTCGTGGCCGGATACGTGCCCGGAGAAGTCGGCCGACGAGTGATCGCGGGCGCTGCCCGCGAGGCCGAGGTTCGCAACGTTCCGCTGGTGGTCGTCAACTCGGCGACCGGCGGTGCGTACGCCGATCGCGGACTGGCTCCACTCACCGAACTCGACGCGCTCCGGCAAGACCTCCAGGCTCGTGGCCTGCAGGTCGAGACCCGACAGGCCACCGAAGCCCTCTCGGCGGCCGACACCCTCATCGGGGCCGCAGAAGAAACCGGCGCGGAACTGGTCGTCATCGGACTGCGTCGGCGCTCGAGAACCGGCAAGTTCCTGCTCGGCAGCACAGCCCAGACCGTGCTGCTCGGCAGCGCCTGCGACGTCCTCGGTATCCGCATCTCTACCGACGAATGATCCCGACACCAACTCCAGCACGAAAGGTGGCGCATGCCCCCCAGCACAACACCGTCCTCGTCGGCTTCCCGCACCGTGGCCGTCGGTCTTCTCGGTCTCGGAGAAGTGGGTCGGATCTACGGCGCCGCCCTTGTCGCCGCCGGCCACCGGGTCACCGCCTTCGATCCGTACGCCCAGACCCTGCCGGAGGGCGTCGAGTTGAGGGAATCGGCGGAAGCGGCGGTCGCTGACGTCGACGTCGTCCTCACCCTGACCGCCGCGTCGGTGAGCCGTTCAGTCGCCGAAACCGTCGTCGGCACGCTCCGGGCCGGTGCGGTCTACGCCGACTGCACCTCGTCGAGCCCTGGTGACAAGCGTGCGTTGGCAGAGGTGTTCAAGGATCGTGACGACCTCAGACCGGCGGACGTCGCGATCCTCGGCCCGGTGGTCCAGCTCGGTACGGAGACACCCTTGATGTCAGCCGGCCCGGGAGCCGAGTCGGTCGCGGCCGTCATGACGACCGTCGGCAGCCCGGTGGAGATCGTCGACGGCGCACTCGGGGACGCCATGGCGCACAAATTCCTCCGCAGCGTCTTCATGAAGGGCCTCGCCTCGGTCGTCATCGAGGCGGTCGTCGCCGGGCGCAAGGCCGGCCTGGAGGAATGGGTCCGAGGGCAGATCGCCGGTGTCCTCGCCGGCGACGGCCAGGCGGTCATCGACCGGTTCCTGACCGGAACCGGCAAACACGCGGAGCGCCGCATGTACGAGATGCGCGCCACGAGTACCTACCTGGCCGGGCTGGGGGCGCCGTCGGAGATGACCGACGCCACCGCGACGGCGCTCGAGCGGATGACCACCGAGCACCACGTGCATAGTGGTGCGCAGCAAGACTGACCTACAACGGGACAAGGGCGCGGCTGACCGATCCTGCCCGGTCGTCGTCATCGGGAACGTGCGTGGGCTCAGGTCCTTGCTGGTCCTCAGACTGCTTCAGCGCCGCTATGGGTCCTGCTTGACCTGATCCGAAAGGACCTCGGCTAGTTCCAGCGTTCCGCTCTTCTGTGGGTACTGTCCGGTTCGATCGCCTACATCGGCTTCGCGCTGCTGACAGGCGCTGTCAGTGTGGTTTAGCCTGTTCGACTTCCCGCTGGTCGGTGTTCCCGTCGGAACCAGTGTGATGTGGACGCCGTGAGTTCGATCTGCAACATGGCGAATCGCGACTACATGCGGACGTGTGCAACGAGACGGGTCGGCGGGATTGGGCTTCACGATCACCGGTATCTCACGCGCACGCGTACGGGGCAGTGCTCCGCTGCCGGAGGGACTGCACCGGCGGAACACTGCCCCGTACCTCTCGGGCGTGGTGATGAATAAATCGCCGTCATCCGGTTCTTTCTGACCCCGCCCCGAAGTCGCCGTCGGCTGATGGTGCACCACCATCGTCCGGTGCACCATCAGGACCACCGTTCTGGTCGCCGCCCGGTCCACCGGGGCCACTGCCCTCTTGCTGCTCGACGCTGCCGGCGTAGTCGTGCTGCGGGTCACGGTAGATGGTGTGGATGTGACCCCACACCGAGGTCGTGTACCTGTCCACGTCCGCTCCTGCCGAACCCTGCTGGTCCGAGAATTCGATATAGACGTCGGGACCGGAGGTCTGGAAGTAGATGCCGTCGCCGGAGCTCAAGTCGTAGCTGGTGGCACCGGACCAGTTGATGTAGGTCTCGTCCAACGATTCCTCGATCTTGGCGAGTGCGTCGTTTGTGGTCTCCCGGTCGGAAGGGCCGACCCAGTTCGCGGCCACGTCGAGCAGCAGCTGCTTCTGCTCGTCGCTCAGGTCTGCACCGTAAGTCCGGTCCCGGTCGAGTAGTCACACGTTCCGCCCGGGGCACACTGCAGGTTGCTGACGTGCTCACTCTGATACAAGGCTTCACGCTGTTCGTCGGTGAGACTGTCGTAGAAGGCGAATGCCGTCTCGTACATTCCGGCGAGAGGCTGCACCTCCTGACCGTCCTCGTTGGTGTACACCGCAGGGATGAGGCGGCCACGCTCGTGGAGAAGGCGTTCGACCTCGACGAGGCCTGGGGCACATTGGTGTGGCTGGTGATGACGACCGGTATGCGTCGCGGGGAGGTCTGCGCACTCCGGTGGTCCCGAGTCGAGCTCGATGAAGGTGTCGTGGATGTGCGGAGCAGCTACACGACAGTGCGCGGGATCGGCAAGGAGAAGGACACGAAGACCCATCAGATCCGCCGGATCGCGCTCGATACCGAAACGGTCGGGTTGTTGCGGGAACGCAAGAAGCGTTGCCAGGAGCTGTTCGGGAAGCTCGAGGCTGCGTGGGACGAGGAGTCGTTTGTCTTCACCGGCGCGCGAGGTGGCCTGGCAGAGCCGTCTCCGCCGGATGCGGTGTCGAATCGCTGCAAGAAGATGTCGACCGGTCTGGGCATCAAGACACACCTGCACGCGCTACGGCATTACTCGGCCACCGAGCTGCTGACCGCGGACGTGGACTTGCGCACGGTGGCCGGCCGCCTCGGGCACGGCGGAGGCGGAGCGACCACGCTCCGGGTCTATGCGGCGTGGGTTGCGGCGGCCGACCGCAAGGCTGCGGAGATCCTCGGCGCCCGCATGCCGAAGCGACTACCGAAGGGGCCGAATAGCTGACACCGGTAAGCCGCACTCGTGGTGTAGCGGCGCCGCTGGTGCTGAAGTTCGGTGGGCCGCTACACCACGGGGTCGGCACCCCAGCGTTAGTCGCTGGTGTCCCAACCCTTCAAATAGGACAGGATGAACCCGAGCAGGCCGGCGACGCCGGCCAGGACGAATGTCGGAGTACCTGCCCATTCGACGGCGGCTTCGATGAGTGGTCCATTACCGGCGACTAGCCCGAGGACCTGGGTGGCCACCACGACCACGCCGCCGATCAGGAACAGCGCCAAGCACACGCGAAACGTGCTGTCCAAAGTCCGGGTGATCATCAGAGTCTCCTTCGTGTCAGACCGGCAGCACGCCGACGGCTATCAGTGAACCGATGGCGAGAATCGGCAGGACATACCACAGAACAAGCGGGATGAAGGTGCGTGCGGGGTTGACGCGTGCGATGCCGCTGGCGATGTAGATCGGGGCTGCCCCGGGCGGCGATGCGCCTTCGGTCGAGGCGAAGACGAGGATTGCGACCGCGGCAGGAACCGGCGATACGCCTGCGGACAGTAGCGTGGTGAATGCGACCGGGCCCACTGCTGCGATGGTCGCAGTGCCGGTCAGCGGTGCGGCGACGCCGACCACGATCAAGCCGATCATGAACGCTACTAGGAACGGTGGCATGTCGAGGCCGTCCAACAGTGAAGCGAGCTGTTCGCCGAGGCCGAGTTCGCCGAGTGACTCGGCGGCCGCGAAAGCGAAGAAGAGTGTCGCGCCGATGACCGCGTAACGTGGCCCGACTTCGCCGAACAGCTGCCACCAACCTGCAGCGCGGCGGGGCAGCGCTTTGCGGCCGAGGATGAGGCCGATGATCGTGACGAGTACCGGGATCCACGTGATGATGGAGATCTCGTCCGCGGGTCCCTCGCCGATCCACGTGACGATCGCGTCGCCGGTGGTTCCGGAGGTCAGCAGGACGGGGATGACGATGCCCACGAATACCAGCAGGCTCGACCAGCCCGCTGCGAAAGTCCGCCTGAAGGGCTCGATGAGTTCCGGATCGACGGCACCGATCTTGTGCCGGCGGACGATAAAGAAGACGAGGAGCAGTCGATAGACGAGCGTCCATGCGCCGCCCAGGAACAGTGCCAGGAACAGCTGGTCGGCTGTCACATAGCTTGCGACGGCTGCGGACCCGGTGAGGATGAAGAGTGATGAGCTGGGTGGGATGGCGATGCCGAGTCCGGCGTTGCCTGCGACGACAGTGGCGGAGAGCTTCGGGCTGAAGTTTGACTTCTCCATCCAGGGGATCGTGACCGCGCCTACGGCGGCGGCATTGCCTGAGCCCGACCCGGAGACCGCGCCGAACAACCCGGACGCCACCGTCGATACGTAACCTGCGCCACCGCGACGTCTACCCAGCAGGGAGTTGAGCATCGCGATGAGTTGATCGACGACGCCGGTCTTACTGAGCACGAAACCCATGAAAACGAAGGTCAATGCCGCGAAGACGATCTCCTCAGTGGCGGCGCCTTCGATACCGGCCCACAGGGTATCGAAGAATGAGCTGCCGCCGAAAGCGGCGACTGCGGCGAAGCCGAGGATCATGGCCTCGCCGATGTTGCGTTTGAATATGCCGTTCCACACGATGATGATCGCGATGTAGGCGATCAGCGCCCAGACGCCGAGCATGAGGAATCCACTTCGTTGTAGGAAAAGGGGGAACGGGATAACGGCTCAGCTGAGCCGTTCCACGAGTTGGAGGGTGCGGCGGGCGGACTCGATGATCGGTGCGTCGATGAACCGGCCGTCGGGGAGCGCGAGCGCTCCTGTTTCGTCTGCCTCCCCACTCGCTGCGGCGGTGACGACTTCGCGGGCCTTGCGCACTTCGTCTTCGGTCGGCGCGAAGGCTTCCTTGATGGTGGGGAGTTGTTTGGGGTGTAGCGCGCTGCGTCCGAACATGCCGAGCGCTTTGCCGCGCACGCAGGACTCCGCAAGCCCGGAAAGGTCATTGAGGTCGGTGTAGACCGCCATAGCGGGTGCTGGAAGGCCGGCGCTGGCCGCTGCGACGACGATGCGGCTACGAATCCACGAGTGGGCCTCTTCACCCTCCAAGGACAGTTCGGCCGCCAGGTCGGCTTCCCCGAGTGCGAGGCCGATGACCGCGGGATGCCGGGCGATTGCCGTGGCGTTCTCCACACCCTCCGCAGATTCGAGCAGGCAGTGCATCGGCGGTGCGGACCCCACGTCGTCGATGGCGAGCAGCTCGAGTGCGACGTCGACATCGTCGGGGGTGCTGACCTTGGGAAGCCGAAGGCCGACGCGACCCTGCCGTAGCGCAGGGTGTCGGCCCAAGGCACTGAGATCGCGAGTGCCGTGTTCTCCGCGGGGATGGTTGACGCGTATCTGAACGTCAGGCTCGTTGGGGAGTTCGTCGAGTAGTGCGAGGGCATTCGTTCGGGCGGCGTCTTTTCGCCCGGCTAGGACTGCGTCTTCCAGGTCGACAAGAACTGCGTCGGCGCCGCTGTTCAGCGCCTTGGGCAGCAGTTCGGGTCGGCTGGCGGGTGCGTAGAGCGCGGTGACCGTTACGGACGTCGACATCAGGCCACGACCCCTCGTTCGCGGAGCGCTGCGATGTCCCCTGTCGAAACTCCAGCTTCGGTAAGGATTTCGTGCGTGTGCTCACCCAGACGAGGACCTGCCCAGCGGATCTCGCCTGGTGTGTCGGACAGACGCGCCAGTACGTTTTGCATGGCGACGGTTCCCAACTCCGGATCCGGGACGTCGAGGACGGTGCCGAGTGTCTGGAACTGTGGATCGGCAACGACATCCGATACGTCGTACACCGGGGCGATGGCAGCCTCCGCTTCATTGAACGCCGCGATAACGTCCTCGGCGTCGCGCTCGGCGATCCAACCGCCGACTGCCTCGTCGAGTTCGTCGGCGTGTTGGGCACGTGTGCGTCCGGACGCGAACCACGGTTCGTCGACGAGCTCGGGTCTGCCGACAAGGCGGACGACGCGTTCGGCGATGGACTGCGCACTGGTCGAGATGGCAAGCCAGCGCCCGTCGCGTGTGCGGTAGATGTTGCGCGGGGAGTTGTTTGTGGACCGGTTGCCGGTGCGTTCCGGGATCACGCCGAGTGCTCGGTAGGCCGTGATCTGAGGCCCGAGCACGGTCAGAATCGGTTCGATGATCGCCAGGTCCACGACCTGGCCTTCGCCGGTTTGCTGCCTGCTTTGGAGGGCGACCATGATTGTGTACGCCCCGGCCAGCGCGGCGATCCCGTCGGCGAGTGCGAGCGGCGGCAGTGTTGGAGGGCCGTCGGGCTCGCCGGTCATCGACGCGAATCCGCTCATCGCCTCGGCCAGCGTGCCGAAACCTGGTTCGTTCGACATGGGGCCGAACTGGCCGAATCCTGTGACGCGTGCGATCACAAGTCGAGGATTGACTTCGTGTAGTTGCTCGGGGGAGAGGTTCCAGCGCTCGAGTGTCCCCGGACGAAAGTTCTCGATCAGCACGTCCGCGTCCGCGAGGATCGTCTTGAGGAGGTCCTGACCTTCAGGAATGGACAGGTCTATCGCTGTCGTGCGCTTGTTGCGTGAGAGGACTTTCCACCATAGGCCGACGCCGTCTTTGGCTTGACCGTGGCCACGCGAAGGATCGCCTCGCTGAGGGTGCTCGATCTTGATCACGTCAGCGCCGAAGTCGCCGAGGAGCATGGCAGCGGTCGGCCCTGCGAAGAGTGTCGAGATGTCCACGACCTTGATTCCTGAGAGAGCGTTCACGGGATGCATCTTATAAAATGCATTACTTTGGTCAAGGGCTCATCGACATGACCCGACGTGACACTCGGCTACTCTGAGGAGGTATTCGCCTCTGTCTCGAAGGGAGCTCGCGTGGTCGCACCCAGGTCAACACGGCCGCGTCCACCGGGTAGCAAAGCCGACTACGTGCACCAGGTGTTGCGCGAGGAGATCATGAGCGGCGAGCTGTCGGCCGGTACCGCAGTTCCGCAGGACGAGATCGCTCGCAGGCTCGGGGTCTCGATCACCCCTGTCCGTGAGGCGCTGCGCAGGCTGGAGAGCGAAGGCTTGATCTCGTACCGCTCCCACCGCGGGGCAACCGTGTCCGAGCTGAGCAGCGATGCGGCTCGTGAGCTGTACCTCCTTCGCGGCGCGATCGAAGGACTCTGCGCTCGGTTGGCGGCCGAACGGATCACCGATACCGAGTTGGCGGCACTGTTCGAGCTGCACGAACAGATGTTGCGCGAGCACGAGGCAGGGCACATCGACGACCTTGCCGAGCACAGCAGGCGATTCCACGACCTCATCGCACGCGCAGGCGGGCCCGCACTGTTGGCTGAGCATCTGGATGCGCTCTGGCGCAATCATCCGGTGCCGTCGACGACATCGCTGTGGCACGAACCGGGGAACGCGAAACAGTTCCTTGACCAGCACGGAGCTTTGCTGGAGGCGCTCGCGGCGCACGACGCTGTCAGTGCTGAGCGGGCGATGGTGGAGCACCTCGACGAGGCTGGCGCCGCACGCAATGCCCAGCGGGGTGACAGCTGAAGCCGGTGGTGGCCGACCTATCGGTCCCGGTCGCGCTGGACCCGCAGCCTGTGTGGCTGAGGACTGACGTTCTCGTAAGAGCGCTGGACAGGTTGGATCCGAAGTTCATCCGCGCGGAAACTTCCCTGCGCGTTGACCTCGCGAGCGCGTTGCGTCGACAGAATGATGCCGATGGCGCAGAAGTGCATGCCCACCGAGTTCGATCTCTCGCAGGTGAGATTGGATCGGTCCGCCAGCAGAAGCCGTTGTCACGTGAGGTTTCGACCGGGTGAGCTCCGCCTTAGGAGGGAAATGATCTGTCGTGCCTAGGGCATCTAGCTGCGGTTCCGTTCTCGCACGGCCCACTGGAGCCGCTGTTGCCAGCAGTTCGCACCACGATCCGCACCACGAGTGGGCGCCTGCTGTTGATGGGTGTTCATGCGGGTGTCGGTTCGAATCTCCACCAGGTGATCGAACCGCACGCCAAGCGCTTCCGCGGTGGCGGTACGCACGGGGGCGCGACTGGGATGCGGCTTGTGCGACTGTGACTGGTCGGAGACATCCCCGAGTACGCGGGAGCGATACGGGGAGCCTCATGTGTGGGCCGTCGATGCCGGGAACGTCCCCTCCCGAGCAGCCCAGCCACGAGCGGAACTGTCGCGTCGGGGTCCGCGGGCTGATGCTCGCGCAGCGTCTCGGATCCGCCGATAGAGTTGGTGCCATCCCACAGGAAGGCTGGTATGTGCGAATGGCGGCCCGAGACACTGCGCCACGTGAGGATGGCACCGGCGAGAACGCGGCGGGCCCTCCGGGGACCCAGGCGATCAGCCGAGCGCTGGCGGTGCTGAAGCTGCTCGCCGAGTCCGAGGGAGAGTTGCCGCTGTCACGGATCGCCGCGGAGCTCGAGCTCTCCTCCGGAACGGCGAACCGGGTGGTGCGGGCGCTTGGCGCGGGCGGGCTGGTCGCCCACAACCTCCGCACCGACGGCTACTACCTCGGCACCGGCACGGTCCTGCTCGGGCAGGCCGCGCAGCGTGGGTTCGGTCTCGACCACGCGCTGCCCATCCTCGAACAGGTCAACACCGAGACCGAGGAGTCGGTGAACCTCGCCGTCAGGGAGGGTCGCGAGTCGGTCGTGATGCTGCGCGTGCAGTCCACCCTTCCGCTGCGGTTCGAACAGCACACCGGCGCACGCTTCCCGCTTTACACCACGGCCTCCGGCAAGGCCATCCTCGCGCACTCCCCCGACGCCGAGGACTACCTGGCGTCGCTGCCCGCACGACTGCCACGGCTCACCGAGCACACGTTGGACAGTCCCGAACGTCTCGCCGAGCAGCTGCAGCGCATCCGCCGTCGTGGCTACAGCATCGACGAGGAGGAGAACGTCGCGGGCGTTCGCTGCGTCGGCGCGCCGGTACTGGACTCCGACGGCAGGGCGCACGCCGCGCTGGTGATCCAGGTGCCGACGGTGCGCCTGCCCCGAACCCGGCTGCGCGACCTCGGAGCACGCGCTGTCGCGGCGGCGAAGGAGATCGCGAAGTTCGTCCCCGTCAATCGCCACCTCTCTCGCTGAGCCCCAGCGCCCTGGCCGTCAGCGTGGCGAGGTGCACCGGCTCTCGGCTGGTCAGCTGCCGGATCTGGGTCCGGCAGCTGAACCCGTCGGCGAGTACCTCCGTCTCGGCGTCCGCGGCGCGCACCGCGGGCAGCAGCTCGTGCTCGCCGCACGCGACCGAGACTTCGTAGTGGCCTCGTTCGAACCCGAAGTTCCCCGCGAGACCGCAGCACCCGCCGTCGAGGACCTCGACCTCGTCGGCCACCGCGCCGAGCAGGCCCCGGTCCGCGTCGAAGCCCAGATCTGCATGCTGGTGGCAATGTACCTGCGTGAGCACGCGCGCCGCGACGCCATCCCGCCCGCGCGCGGCCAGGCGCTTCGCCGCCGGTTCGCCGACGTGCTCGGCGAAGGTCCTGACGCACGCGGCGAGCTGCGGCACGCGCGGGTCGTCGGGCAGCAGCTCCGCCGCGTCGGCGCGCAACATCGCGGTGCAGCTGGGTTCAAGCCCGATCACCGGGACGCCGCGCGCCAGCCACGGTTCGAGCGCGTCCAGCGTGCGCAGGAGCTTCTTGCGTGCGGTGTCGAGCTGTCCGGTGCTGTACCACGTCAGTCCACAGCAGACTGAACGCGCGGGCAGGTGCACCTCGTAGCCGAGCTCCTCGAGCACGGCGACCGCGGCCCGCCCGACGTCCGGGTCGAAGTGGTTCGTGAACGTGTCCGGCCACAGCACCACCTCGGCGCCCCCGGTGGTGTTTGTGCCCCGCGACCTCCACCACGAGCACAAGCTCCTCGGCGCCAGCGCCGGGATGTCGCGCTCGGCCGCGACCCCGCCGAGGCGCTTGAGCAGCGGAGCCAGCCGCGAGCCGGCGACCGCGTTGACCAGTCGCGGGGCGAGTGCGCCGACGCGCAGCCAGCGGGGAAGCGCGCCCATGCCGTAGTGCGAGACGGGCCTCGGCCGCTTGTCGTAGTGTCTGTTGAGGAACTCGGCCTTGTAGGCGGCCATGTCGACGCCGACCGGGCAGTCGGTCTTGCATCCCTTGCAGCCTAGGCACAGGTCGAGCGCTTCCTTCACCTCGGGCGAGCGCCAGCCGTCGGTCACCACATCGCCGGCCAGCATCTCGAACAGCAGCCGCGCACGTCCACGGGTGGAGTGCTGTTCCTCGCCGGTCGCTCGGTAGCTCGGGCACATCACCCCTCCCGCCGAGGCGAGGCACTTGCCGACGCCGACGCAGCGACGGGTCGCCGCCCCGAGGTCGCCGTCGTCGGCCTGCAGCGCCAGCCGCGCGCGCGTAGGCAGCACCGGCGGCGCGACGACGGGACGCAGGTCCGCGTCCAGCGGAGCCGGGTCAACCACCCGGTTCGGGTTCATCCTGTTCTCGGGGTCGAAGACGGCCTTGAACTCGCCGAAGGAGCGGATCACGTCGGGAGGGAACATCTTCGGCAGCAGCTCCGCCCGTGCCTGGCCGTCGCCGTGCTCGCCGGACAGCGAGCCGCCGTGGGCCACCACCAGGTCCGCGGCCTCGGAGAGGAAGCTCCGGTACCGCTGCCGGGCGTCGTCGGCGGTGAGCGGGAAGTCGATCCGCACGTGCAGGCAGCCGTCGCCGAAGTGACCGTAGATCGCGCCGCGCCTGCCGTGCTGCTCGAGCAGCTTCTCGAACTCGCGCAGGTACGGGCCGAGCCGGTGCGGCGGCACCGCGGCGTCCTCCCAGCCGGACCAGGCCTCCGAGCCGTCGGCGAGTCGGGTCGCGAGGCCCGCGCCCTCCTCCCGGATCCGCCACAGCGCACGGCGCTGCGCCGGGTCGGTGACGACGAGCGCGGTGGCGCCGACGCTCGGTGCCACCGCGGCCACCTGGCGTGCCCGCTCGTTCGCCTGCGCCTCGGTGTCGCCGCCGGTCTCGAGGTAGAGCCACGCGCTCCCGTCAGGCAGCCCCGCCTCGGTGGCCGCAGCTCGGCGGCGTTCCCGCAGCGCCGCCAGCACCTGGCCGTCGATGCCTTCCATCGTCAGCACCGGCAGCCCGAGCAGTTCCGGGACGGCCTCGGCGGCGGCGATATTGTCGGCGAAGCCGAGCACCGCCATCGACCGGACGCGCGGCGCCGCGACGAGCTCGACCGTGGCGCTCAGCAGCGTTGCGCAGGTGCCCTCGCTGCCGACCAGCGCCCGCGCCAGGTTCCAGCCGTTCTCCGGCAGCAGGGCGTCGAGGTTGTAGCCCGACACTCGCCGTGTCAGGTCGGGGAAGCTCGCACGGATCAGGTCGGCGTCCCTGCGGAGCAGCCCGTCGAGGTCGCGGTACAGCGCGCCCACGCGGTCCTCGCGCGCGCGCAGCCTCCGGAGCTCGTCGTCGGTGGTCGGTCCGACGTCGAGCACGGTGCCGTCGGCGAGCGCGATCTCCAGCGAACGCACGTTGTCAGAGGTCTTGCCCCACGCCACCGAGTGCGAGCCGCACGCGTTGTTGCCGATCATGCCGCCGAGCGTGCACCGGCTGTGCGTGGACGGGTCGGGGCCGAAGGTCAGGCCGTGGGGCGCGGCGGCGGCCTGGAGCTCGTCGAGCACCAGCCCGGGACGGACCCTGGCGGTCGCGCCCTCAGGGTCGAGGTCGAGCAGCTGGTCGAGATGCCGCGTGAAGTCGAGGACAACGGCGGTGTTCGCCGCTTGCCCTCCGATGCTGGTTCCGGCTCCGCGCGGCAGGACGGGTACACCCCGCTGCGCGCACACCTCGAGCGCGGCGAGGACGTCGGCGTCCGAGCGCGGTGCCACCACCGCGAGCGGGACATGGCGGTAGTTCGAGGCGTCGGTCGAGTACAACGCCCTCGTCGCGGTGTCGGCGCGCACCTCGCCGTCGACCACATCGGACAACGCGCGTGCCAGCTCGCTGACTTCGTTGGGGGAGGCTGTCATTCCGCTCCTGTCGGTTCGATTCGCGGCGCCGGCTCACGATTCGCACTTTACGAATGCCTCTCGGACACCTAGCGTGGTCTGCCACATAGTGGTTGCCTCTCCCACATAGTGTCAACGGCGAGGCGTCCCGAGTGACAATCAACGATGATCGGAGACCGTCGATGGAGCCGGATCTGCACCGCAACGAAAGCGTGTTCACCTGGGCGGCACCGCCACTGAAGTTCGGGGCCGGAGCACTGGACGAGATCGGCGCGGAGGCCGCCGCGACGGGAGCCAGCTCGTGTCTGGTGCTCACGGACCGCCAGGTACGCGAGACCGGGATTCCCGACAGGGTCGCCCATGGCCTCACTGCCGCCGGGGTCAAGGCAGAGGTCTTCGACCGCGTCGGCGTCGAGCCGACCGACGAGAGCATCGCGGAGGCCGTCGCGTTCGCGCGGGAGCAGAAATGGGACTGCTTCGTCGCCATCGGCGGCGGCTCGGCGATGGACACCGCGAAGGCCGTCAACCTGTTGACCACGCACCCCGGCGAGCTGCTGGACTTCGTCACTCCGCCGATCGGCGGCGGCAAGGCGCCTTGGCTGCCGCTGAAGCCGCTGATCGCCGTGCCCACCACGGCAGGAACCGGTTCGGAATCCACGACCATCTGCGTCATCGACTTCCTCGGGCTGCACCTCAAGGCCGGTGTCAGCCACGCGAAGTTGCGGCCGACACTGGCCGTGGTCGACCCGCGCACGTTGCTGACGTTGCCGCCCGAGGTGACCGCAGCGAGCGGTATGGATGTCCTCTCCCACGCGCTCGAGAGCTACACAGCGGTGCGTTTCGACACCAAGGCTGCGCCCGAGGACCCGATGCGCCGGCCCGCGTTCTGCGGCGCGAACCCGATCAGCGACGTCTGGTGCGAGATGGCGCTGCGCCTGGTCGGCCAGCACCTGCGCACGGCGGTGTGCAACGGCCGTGACCTCGAGGCGCGGACCCAGATGGCACTCGCCTCCACCTACGCGGGCACCGGCTTCGGCAACGCGGGCACCCACCTGCCGCACGCCAACGCCTACCCGGTGGCGGGCGCTGTGAAGGACTACCAGGCAAAGAATTACCCGGAGATGCCCATGGTCCCGCACGGGCAGGCCGTCGCGGCGACGGCGCCCGCCGTGTTCCGGTGGAGCTATCCCGCGGACCCGGAGCGGCACCTCCGCGCGGCGGAGCTGCTGTCGGGACGGACGTTCACGAAGACCGACGGGGCCGAGGCGCTCGCGGGCGTGCTCACCGATCTGATGGCCGACATCGGCATGCCGAGCGGGTTGCGCAGCTTCGGGTACTGCGAGGACGACCTCGACACCCTGACGGACGGGACACTGAAGCAGACCCGTCAGCTGGCGGTGGTGCCCCGGCCGCTCGACCGGGACGCCGTCGCGCAAATCTTCCGGCAATCCCTGTGACCGGCGGGCACGAGGGAGGATCGACATGACCGGCAAGACAAGGCACACGAGCTCGGACCAGGTGAGCAGGCGCGAGCTGCGGACGGTCGTGGCGTCGAGCGTCATCGGCACCACGGTGGAGTGGTACGACTTCTTCCTGTACGGCACCGCGGCGGGGATCATCTTCAACGCGCAGTACTTCCCGAGCGAGGACCCGCTGGTGGGAACGCTGCTGTCGTTCGCGACCTTCGCGCTCGGCTTCGTCGCACGCCCGGTCGGCGGGCTGATCTTCGGCCACATCGGTGATCGCGTCGGCCGCAAGCGAACGCTTGTGGCGACCATGCTCATCATGGGTGTGGCCACGTGCGCTATCGGCCTCGTGCCGAACTACGCCTCGATCGGCATCGCCGCCCCGATCATCCTGGTTATACTACGGCTGGCGCAGGGCATCGCGATCGGCGGCGAGTGGGGCGGTGCGGTCCTGATGACCGTGGAGTACGCCCCACGGGGCAAACGCGGGTTCTACGGGAGCTTCCCGCAGATCGGGCTCGCGCTCGGGCTGACTCTGGGAACCGGCGTCTTCGCCGGGCTTGGCGCGGCGATGTCCAACGAGGCGTTCCTCTCGTGGGGGTGGCGGATCGCGTTCGGACTATCCGCGCTGCTGGTGTTCGTCGGGATGTTCATCCGGCTTCGGGTCATCGAGACCCCGGCCTTCCGGAACATGGAGGAGCAGAAGGCGAAGGCCAGCGTGCCGCTCGTGGAGCTAGCGAAGGACCGGCTCTCGCGCAGGCACGTGCTGCTCGGCATGGGCAGCAGGCTCACCGAGGGCGTCGCCTTCAACGCCTGGGCGGTGTTCTCCATCTCCTACGGAACTGGCACGATCGGCATGCCCCGGCAACCGTTGCTGCTCGGAGTGATGGCGGCAGCCATGGTCATGCTGGTGTTTATCCCGCTGTTCGGCCGGATGTCGGACCGTTTCGACCGCCGACGCGTGTTCGCTCTCGGCGCAGTGATCACCGGGATCGCCTCGTTCCCGGCGCTCGCGCTGATGGACACCGGCCAGCCCTGGATCGTCGGGGTCGGCATCGTCGTCGTGCTCGGCATCTGCTACCCGATGATGTACGGACCGCAGGCAGCATTCTACTCGGAGCTGTTCCCCACGTCTGTGCGCTGCACCGGGATCTCGTTCGTCTATCAGTTCTCCGGAGTCTTCGCCTCGGGCCTGACGCCGCTCATCCTGTCGTCGCTCGTCGGTCTCTCCGGTAGCGGATACGGCCTGGTGCTCGGCTACATGCTCGTCATGACCGTGGTGAGCGCCGTGTGCACCATGGCCATCCGGCGGAGCTCGCTCTACACCCAGGACGTGGACAGCCGTGAGCCGGCCGACACGGCTCAGGCGGCGAGCGCCTGAGAGACCAGCCGCACGCTGAGGCGAGGCGGGGCTTCGACCTCGTCCCGCCTCAGCGTGCGGCGAGCGACTGCACTGCGCTGATCACCGACATCACCTCGATATCGGTGGCCGAACAGCCGCGCGAGAGGTCGTTCAGCGGCAGCCGCAGCCCCTGCAGGATCGGGCCGAGGGCGGTCGCGCCGCCGAACCGCTCGGCGATCTTGTACCCGATGTTGCCCGCGTCCAGGTTGGGAAAGACCAGTACGTTCGCGTTGCCCGCCACGGCCGAGTCCGGTGCCTTCGCGGCACCGACTGCCGCCACGACCGCCGCGTCGAGCTGCAGCTCGCCGTCGATCAGTAGGCCGCTGTCGCGCTCGCGGACCCGTTCCGTGGCGGCGCGCACCTTGTCCACTGTGGAGTGACTCGCGCTGCCCTGTGTGGAGAAGGACAGCATCGCGACACGCGGCTGCTCGCCGGTGAGCGCTCGGAACGAGCCCGCCGTCGCGACCGCGATGTCGGCCAGCTGTGCGGTATCGGGGTCGGGCAGCACCGCACAGTCGGCGAACGCGACGACCTGGTCGTCGTCGAAGAGCATCAGGAACAGGCTGCTGACGCCCTCGACGCCGGGCTGCGAGCCGACCACCCTGATCCCGGCGCGCAGCACGTTCGCGGTCGGGCACGTCGCGCCCGCGACGCAAGCGTCCAGCACGCCCGCGCGCAGCGCGGCCGCGGCGAGGAAGAGCGGATCCCGTTCCACCGTGGGCAGCTCGGCCTCCCTGCGGCCGGTGAACCCCGCGCGCATGGCCGCGGCGACGTCGCCGTCGTCGACGAGCGCCCGTGCGTCCAGCACCAGTTCACCCGGCAACGGGAGTCCGGCGGCGCCGGCCGCGGAGCGGATCGCGGCGGGATCGCCGACCAGCCGGGGACACACCAGTCCGGCGTCGTGCAGCCGCAGCGCGGCGGCGATCGCGCGCGGGTCGGTGCCGTCCGGCAGCGCGACTCGCACATCCCGGCCGCGAATGCGTTCCCGCCAGCGGGCGAGCAGCTGCCCGCGCGCAGCGTCTGACTCGCGTTCCGCTACCGCGTTCATCCGTCACCATTCCATATAATAGAATACAGTTCCAATTATGGAACCTAAGGTAGCGGGTGCACCATGTCAACGAGCGGGTAAGCTGATTCCAACATGTGACAGGGAGGAGGGGGTTGTGAACGCGAACCCGGGGGGCGGCCATGTCACGGGCGCCCAGACGGTGTCGAGGGCGTTCGCCGTGCTGCGCCTGTTCCGCGATCACCACGGCGATCTCGGCGTGGGCGCGGTGTCGAAGGAGCTGGGGCTCAACCTCAGCACGACGCACCGAATCGTGCGCGCCCTCGTAGCGGAGGGCTACCTGGCACAGAACGAGGAGAACGAGCGCTACTACCTCGGCACGGCAGCGCTGCTGCTGGGGCAGGCCGCGCACCACGACTTCGGCCTCGATGTTGTGTACCCGGTCCTGCAGGAGCTGGCCCGGTCCACCGGCGAGTCGGTCAACCTCGGCGTGCTCGCCGCAGATACCGCCGTGGTCGTCGAACGTATCGAGTCGGCGCAGCCGCTGCGTTTCACCCAGCCGCCCGGCACCCGCGTGCTGCTACACGCCTCATCGATGGGCAAGGTGCTGCTGGCCTTCAACCGCGAGATCGAAACGGCCACGCTCAAGGGCGTCGCCAGGCTGACCCGCATCACCGAGAAGACGCATGCAACGGTACCGGCCCTGCGCGCAGAGCTCGACGAGATCCGCGCCCGCGGCTGGAGCACCGACGACGAGGAATCCACCATCGGGGTGCGCTGTGCGGCCGCGCCGATCTGCGACGGCTCGGGCGTCGCGCGAGCGGCCATCGCCGTGCAGGCACCCGCCGTGCGTGTGCCGGACGGCCGGTTCGGCGAGCTCGGCCCCTTGGTCGTCACGGCCGCCAAGGAGATCTCGACGCTGCTACCGCCCGGTCACAGCTTCTGAGTCGCGCGGTCACGCCGGCTCGCCGCGCCGCGGCGACGACACGGGGTTCGACGGGTCGGTCCGCGGCGCCGTGATCCCGCCGATGACCAACAGTGTCGCCGGGACCGGAACGAGCCGATCCAGTCGTCGTTCAGTCGACAGTGGACGTGGCGATCGCCCGGAGGATGAGGCGAGCGCAGGTGGACAAGCTCGACTCGCTCAACGCCGTCGGGCCGAGCACCATTGCCGTGGAGACGTCTCATCGATCGAGTGGCACAGGTGGGCACGTCGGCGTTCGTGCCGACGTGCCCATCGCTGTCAGAGTCAGGCTGGCACGCTTGCTTCGACGTCGGAGAGCATGCCGTCGATCCCGGCCAGCAGTTCGGCGATGACGTCGTCGTTGGAGATCAGCGGTGGGGAGACCATGAGCATCGTGGCACCGCGGTCGTCCCCTCGCAAAATCACTCCGGTGCGCTCGAAGGCCTTGGGGAGGACTTCCCGAAGCACGTGCGTGGACTGCTCATCGGTGAGGTCACGGCCCGTGTTGCTGTTGGCGGTCAGTTCGATCGCGTAGAAGAAGCCGGTCCCGCGAACATCCTTGACACAGCGGTGCGCGCGCTGGAGATCCTCGAGTCCGGCGCGCAGCTGCGGACCGTGATGTTCGACGTTGGACAGGACGGATTCCTCGCGCATGGCGTTGATCGTGGCGCCGGCGACGGCCGTGGCCACCGGATGGCCGCCCCACGTGGCGCCGTGCGTGAACCCGGCCCGGTTACCGTGGTCGAACAGCTGCTCGATCACCGGCTCGCGGACGATGACGCCACCGAGAGGCGCATAGCCGGCGGTGGACCCTTTCGCGAAGGTGATCAGGTCCGGCGTGACTCCGTAGCGGGCGCTGCCGAACCACGAGCCGAGGCGTCCGAAGGAGCAGATGACCTCGTCGGAGACCAGCAGGATGCCGTGTTCGTCGCAGATGCGGCGCAGCTCGGGCCAGTAGCCGTCGGGCGGAACGAGTGCGCCACGCCCGTTCTGGACGGGTTCGGCGAAGATCGCGGCGATGGTCTCGGCGCCCTCCTCCGCGATGACACGCTCGATGCTGCGCACGCATTCGAGCTCGGCGGCCGGGCCGCAGTCACCGGTGACCCCCAGTGTGTTGGGCACGTGCCGGACACCCTCCAGCAGCGGCTCGAACGGGGCTCGGATCTTCGGAATGCCAGTGACCGACAGTGCGCCCATGGTGGTCCCGTGGTAGGCCATGTCCCGGCTGATGATCTTGGTCCGACGGGGTTGCCCGTTGCTGGCGTGATACTGGCGGGCGAGCTTCAGGGCGCTTTCGACGGCCTCGGATCCGGAGTTGACGAAGAACGTCGTGGTGAGATCGCCGGGAGCGAGCTCGGCGATGAGCGAAGCGGCTTCCACGGCGGGTGGGTGCGCCGAACCCCAGTTGGTCGAGTAGGGCAGTAGGTCCATTTGCTTGCTGGCCGCCGAGACAATGTCGCCCCGGCTGTGCCCGAGGTTGGCGCAGAACAGCCCTGACAGCCCGTCAAGGAAGCGCCGCCCCTCGCTGTCGAACAGGTGGCAGCCCTCGCCTCGTACGAACACGGGCATTTCTGCGGCACGCCACTGTGGCCCACGTGTGAAGTGCGGCCCTAGATGACGACGGGCCTTGTCTCTGAGCTCTGCGGTGTCCACGCTTCCTCCTTCATTAGCTGCGGACGGTCACGGCGCGTCGGGTGCCCTGGTGATCGGACGACCGCTGCCGTCACCCCGACCATGCCCAGCGCGAACCACGCAGGGCAGAGCCAGAAGCGGCCCGTTCGGAGGGTCCAGCAAGCGCCGTGACTGGACCCGTCGACGCGGGACGTTCTGGTGCTTCTCGCGGTTCCAGCTCGGTTGTCAGCCTGATAGCACCCCGGCGCGGCGGGGCGGCTGTTCCGGCAGGGCAGCTGAAGACAGGGCAAAGGGAGTGGCAGATGAAGATCGGTGTTCCTCGTGAGCTGAAGAACCACGAATACCGGGTGGCCGCAACACCGGCCGGTGTCTACGAGCTGACCTCGTATGGTCACGAGGTCGTCGTCGAACGCGGTGCGGGGGCCGGTTCCTCGATCTCCGACGACGACTACGCGGCGGCCGGGGCGAAGGTGCTGGAGTCGGCCGACGATGTGTGGGCGCAGGCCGAACTGGTCCTGAAGGTGAAGGAGCCGATCGCCGAGGAGTACGACAGGATGCGGCGAGGGCAGGTGCTGTTCACCTACTTGCATCTGGCCGCCAGTGAGCGGTGCACGCAAGCGTTGCTCGACTCCGGCGTCACCGGTGTCGCCTACGAGACTGTGCAACGGCCGGACGGGTCGCTGCCCTTGTTGTTCCCGATGAGCGAGGTGGCCGGGCGACTGGCGCCGTTCGTCGGGGCGCAGTGCCAGATGCGTGTCAACGGTGGGCGCGGAACTCTGCTGGGCGGCGTTTCGGGCGTGAGTCCTGCACGCGTTGCCGTGCTCGGCGCGGGGGTCGCCGGGATGAACGCGGTCGCTGTCGCCGCGGGGGCGTGGGCCGACGTGGAACTGCTGGACAAGAACGTCGACAAGCTGCGCGCCGCCGATCGGATGTATCAGGGCAGGATTCGCACCACGACCTCGAACAGCTACGAGATTCAGCGAGCTGTGACGGAGGCGGACCTGGTGATCGGTGCTGTCCTCGTGCCGGGCGCCAAGGCACCGAAGCTGGTCACCAACGAACTGGTGTCACGGATGAAGTCGGGCAGCGTGCTGGTGGACATCTCGGTCGACCAAGGCGGCTGCATGGAGGACTCGCGGCCGACTACCCACGACGAGCCGACCTTCCAGGTGCACGACTCGGTGTTCTACTGCGTGGCCAACATGCCCGGTTCGGTGCCCAACACCTCGACGCACGCACTGACCAATGTCACGCTCCCGTACGTCGTGGAGATCGCGAACCGGGGCCTGAGCGAAGCGGTGCGTGCCAGGCCGGAACTTTCCGGCGGGATCAACACGGTCGACGGTCATGTGACCAACGAGAGCGTAGCCGAGGCATTCGGAATGGGTTGCATTCCCGCCGAGCAGCTGCTGACCTGAGTGCCGCGCGGCACGGAGCGGTGGTCGCGGTACCGCGCCGCCCGGTCTGTGCTATCCGCTCGGTGCCGCGCCAGGGAACGCAGGGAGGGATCAAGATGCCGCGAACGCTGATCGAGATCGACAAGACGTCCGAAGAGCCGTTGTACCAGCAAGTGCGTCGAGCGATCGAACACGGCATCGCGGTGGGAACCTTCGATCCCGTGCATCGTCTTCCGAGCTCCCGGGAGCTGTCCGAGCAGCTGCACGTCTCGCGCAATACGATCAATCTGGCCTACCAGGAACTGATTGCCGAGGGGTTCGTGGACAGCCAGGAACGCCGGGGGTTGTTCGTGAACGCGGAGATGCGGCGGCACTGCACCGCTCAGGAGCACGACACCGTGCCGCGCATCGACTGGTCGAGCCGGATCCGGCGGCCACCGGACTCGGAGGTGCCGCACATCCGCAAACGGGCCGACTGGCACGAGTATCCGTACCCGTTCCTGGCCGGGCAGGTCGACGTCAGTTCGTTCCCGTCCCGATCCTGGTCACGATGCCTGCGTGACGCGCTGTTTCACCCGCACGTCTATCACAGCCTGCAGGACAGCGTGGACTCCGACGACCCGCTGCTGGTCGAGATGATCCGCCGTCACTTGCTGCCGATGCGGGGCATTGAGGCGTCGCCCGAGGAAATTCTGGTCACCGTCGGCTCGCAGCAAGGGCTGGATCTGCTCAGCAGGGTCCTGCTGGGCCCGGGCCAGACGGTGACCATCGAGGATCCCGGCTACCTCGATGCGAGGCACATCTTCCTGCGCAGCGGGGCGACCGTACGCGGGGCCGCTGTGGACGGATCCGGGTTGCGGCCGCCGAAGTCGCTACGGGACACCGACCTGCTGTACGTGACACCGAGTCACCATCATCCGACCAACGTGACGTTGGGCATCGGTCGCCGCCACGAGTTGCTTCAACGCGCGGCGGAGAGCGGGACGGTGGTCGTCGAGGACGACTACGACAGCGAGTTCCGTTACCAGGGACGTCCAACCCCGGCGCTGAAGGCGCTGGACAGCAGTGGCGATGCGGTGTATTTGGGCACCTTCTCGAAGTTCCTGTCACCAGGGTTGCGACTGGGGTACTTGGTCGGGCCCACACCGCTGGTTCGGGAACTGCGCGAGGTTCGCCGGTATATGTGTCGGCATCCGTCGGGACACTTGCAACGGGCCCTGGCGTTACTCATCGACTCGGGCGAGTACCTGCGGTCGCTGCGCCGCTACCGATCGCGGCTCATGCACAAGTGGGAAGCGGTGTGCGCGGGCGTCGCCGAGCACCTGCCGTGGCAGCAGCCCGCATTTCCGCCGGGTGGTGTGAGCCTGTGGATGACGGGGCCCGCGGAGCTGGACTGCCGACGGTTGGTCGATTGTGCCGAGAAGCACGGTATTCTCGTCGAGCCCGGTGACATCTTCTTCATGGAACCCGAGCGCGGCCGCAACCATTTCCGGATCGGGTTCGCCGCCATCTCGCGGCGGTGCATCGACGAGGGCCTACGGCTTCTCGGTGATGTCCTGGACAAGGAGCTTGCGACGGCACAGCATCCCGGAGCCGAGTAGCTGGACCCCGTCGGTCGGTTTCGTCTGGACCTACCGAGCGGCCGCGATCCACGGTTGTATCGGCGTGAGCGCGTTGCAGCCCGGTCCGCGACATGACCCTTCGCGCTCCAGCAGAGCTACGGCGGTCGAAGAACAGTATGCGGACCTTGTGGAGGCGACGTGAGCCAAGGAATCGAGCTGGTGGTGCTGGACATGGCCGGGACCACGGTGCACGACGGCGGTCTGGTCGAGCAGGCATTCGACGGGGCTCTCGAAGACGCCGGGATGCGGACCGGTACCAGTGAACACCAACGTGCCCGGCGGTACGTCTGGGAGACGATGGGGCAGTCCAAAATCGAAGTTTTCGATGCGCTGTTCCCTGGTGAACCGGATCGTGCCCGCCGCGCCAACGCGGTCTTCGAGTGCTGTTACGACGATCTGGTGGCGCACGGTTGCGAACCGATCTCCGGTGCGGAGAAGGCCATGTCCTCGTTGCGTGACGACGGCGTACGCGTCTGCTTGACGACCGGGTTCGCGCGCGGCACGCGCGATCGGCTCCTGGAGCGGTTGGGATGGCGCGATCTGGCGGACCTCGTGGTGGGACCCGAGGAGGCCGGTCGTGGGCGCCCATATCCGGACATGATCCACACCGCTGCGCGGAACTTCGGGGTCGTCGATCCGCGGAGAGTGGCCGTAGCCGGTGACACCGGCTACGACGTGCTCGCCGGAACCAGGTCAGGCGCGAGCGTGATAGCCGGGGTGCTGACCGGGGCGCACGACGCACGGACGCTGACGGAGCACGGCGCTACGCACGTTCTCGAGTCCGTCGCCGACCTTCCCGCTATCGTCCGGGCCTAGTGTCTACCGATCGCCGCTTCGTTGCGTTTTCGCCCCGTTGGCGCTTTCTTCGCGGTGCAAAGGGATGATAGTAATGGTCGAGGATGTGGTATGTCGGGAGATGCCCGGCGTACCGGGCGGTAGTGATGGCAACCCACTGTTCCAGGAGTGGGAGCGGGTGGTGCGCGGCAGTGGCGCGCGTCGCCCTTGCAGACGGGGAGGACCCGCGTGCCGTGGAGGCGGCGCTGGAGCTGCACGCGAAAGGGCTGCTCGTGCCACGGCTAGTAGGTCAACGGGACCGGATCGCCGCCGTGGCCCCGAAAGACGTTCCAGAAGACCTCATGCTCGACGTGAACGAGCGGCCGGTCCGCGCGGCGCTTGCCGAAGCTCTTACCGGAAAGCCCGTCGAGCAGCGGCTCGCGGCTGCGAGCGATCCGGTGTTCCTGACTGCGGCGGCCCTGCGCGCTGGGCTAGTGGACTGCGGTGTGGCCGGTTCCTGCCGGCCCACGGCGGATGTGCTGCGCGCGGGTATCCGGGTGGTCGGACTTCGATCCGATGTGGACACGCTGAGCAGCAGCTTCGTCATGGTGCGTCCTGACGGGCGGGCATTGACCTTCGCCGACTGTGCCGTGGTTCCGGATCCGGACGAGTACCAGCTCGCCGACATCGCGGTCGCCGCCGCGGCAACCCACCGGTCCCTGATATCCGATGATCCCGTGGTCGCGATGCTGTCGTTCAGCACGCGCGGCAGCGCCGAACACGACGTCGTGAGGACGGTTCGATCGGCGACGGCCCTGGTTCGCGACCGTGTCCCGGACGTGCTCGTCGACGGAGAGCTGCAGTTCGACGCGGCCGTGGTCGAAGCGGTCAGCGTCCACAAAGCCCCCGGCTCGACGGTAGCGGGCCGCGCGAACGTCCTCGTCTTCCCAAATCTGGGCGCCGGCAACATCGGCTACAAGATCACCGAGCGCTTCGGCGGAGCCCAGGCGCTCGGCCCCATCCTGCAGGGCCTGCGGGCACCCCTCAACGACCTCTCCCGCGTCCGACATCGAGACCCTTGCGGTCGTCAGCGCCGTGCAGACGTTGCGCTGAACAGGACTGCTGCGACGCGGTGGCCTTCCGCGTCGACTCGCACGTGGAGCCCACGTGGATGGAACTGCCCCGCGTGGATGGAACTGCGGAGCGCATCCGGGAGCGAAATCTGGGAGCGCCGACGCGTCTTCGCCGACGGCCGCTGGTGAGCTCCGGGCGTGGTGTTGGAGCCGTTGCGGGTTGTGCCCGGTGGCCACCAGCAGTCCGACCGTCATGATTCCGGCGCGCGATGCGCACGCTGTCGACCGCGCCCCTCGGCAACGGCAATCGAGGAGCGGAACCGCGGGTCGCTGTGAAAGTGGTGCCGACGGACGTCTCGAACAAGGAAGACGGGTGGGCCGTGCGTCGTCCGTCGCAGCCTCGCTGCGGGAACGGTGCACGGCCCACCCGGATGCACTCCGCTTCGTCAGGACGGCGAAGAGGTGCGGGTTTCGACGGGCGAGGCATGCGTCACCGACTCGGCTGGTCCTCCGACACCGGGTCGTGGCTCAGGCAGCTCGAGCGTGTCGTCGTCCGTGACCGGCGCGTCGAGGATCAGGTGATCCAGATCGCGAGCCGGGAGCTGCCGGATCGTCCGTCCCCGACCGAGGTAGAAGGCGATGCCCAGGAGGGTCCATGCGGCCAGGGCGATCCAGGACGGCAGGCTCAACGCGGCGGGGGAGCCCGGCACGAGGAGAAGACCGAGGAAGGTGATCCCGAACAGCGTCCCGAGCAAGCTGAGGAACTTCTTCAGCGGCGCGACGGTGGGGGCGACGGGAATCCGGGTGGATGAGGGGGAGGAGGCCGCGCCGGTGGAGCTCCAACGGAACAGCCGGTAGGCGACCACGCACGTGTAGGTGTAGGCGATCGCCACACCGACGGCCGACATGTCCACGATCCACAGGAGAGCCTGCCTGCCGAACCAGGGAGTGATCAGGCAGATCAGGGCCGTGACGATGATGCCGGCCGCAGGCGTGTTGAAGGTCGGGTGCACTCGGCCGAAGAAGCTCGGCAGGATACGTGCCCGTCCCATGGAGAACATCAGGCGGCTCGCGGCGACGTAGAATCCGTTGAGTCCGGTGAAGATTCCCATGCACAGTGCCACGGCGAGGACGAGCGTTCCTAGCGTCCCGAACAGTCCTGCGATGGCGTCTCCCGTGCCCCATGTCGGATTCGAGGCGATGAGGCTCTGCCACGGCTTGGCCACCGCCGTGGCCATGACCATCATAGAGTAGAACAGCGCTGCCGCTACCAGGGCGAACACGATCAACCGGAAGGCCTTGCTAGGTGCGAAGTTGAACTCCTCCGCGGCCTGGGGAACGTTGTCGAACCCGACGAAAGCCCACGGTGCAATCGCGACGATCGCGAGTACCGCGGACCACGGGGGAATCTCGGGCGTGAATCCGGGCAAACTGTTGGTCGGTGATGTCCCGGGATGGGCGATCACCCCGATTGCGAGCAGCACGGCTCCGACGAGCATGGTCAGCACGAACACGAACTGCAACCGGCCCGAGACAGTGGAACCACGCACGTTGAGCATGGCGAAGACGACGAGCGCGACGGTGGTGATCAGCACCTCGCCGAGGTGGACGTCCCAACCGGCGATCTCGTACATGCGTCCCCACTCGACGAGGGCGGGCACGGTGAATTTCGCGAGCACGCCGAGGGCTGACGCGTTCAGTGCGACGATGGCGAAGTACCCCAGCGCCAGGAACCACCCGCACACGTATGCGTGGGTGCGCCCGAGTCCCAGGTATGCGTAGGCGAATTCACCGCCGGAAACCGGAACCTTCTGAATAAGGAATCCGTAGCTCACGGCGATGACGATCATGAGTGCGCCGCCGATGAGCAGGCCAAGGACGGCACCCAACGGCCCGGCGGTGGCGATCCACTCGGTGGGCAGGACGAAGCTGCCCCATCCGACGGCTGAGCCCAGCGCGATAGCCCATACCCATTGCGGTTTCAGTGTCTTCGAAAGCTGCGCTCGTTCTTCCACGCGTTACTCCTTCCGGCTGCTGCACCTTCGGTGACGCGGGTCGTCGAAGGTGTGGGGCGGCGCCCGGTACCGGTTCGGCCAGTCGGCCGTGTCGGCGTTGACATCGCGATGAGAGACCGCGTGTGAATTTCACGTCGTCACGGACTTCTCGGATGGCCCGTGACTTGTTGGTCGGCCATGCCGGACCCGGTCTCCACGTTGTGTTGCGGGTCATAGTAGGGACAGCAGGCCCGTTCGGCGGAGGTCCAGTTTGCGAGAAAGTGAGCGGCCCAGAATTGCGAGCGCTGGTGTGTGCTGCCATCGGCAGTCGGCCCGCGCGGTGTGCGGGCAGTGCGACCGGCTTCGGCGCGACTCTGCGTGCAGTTGTGCTGGATACGGTGCCGCGGTGATTACCGGAAGAGTCCGATTACCGGCGCCGCCCGCCGGAGAGCATCCCGACGACCTCGGCGAGGACGCCGTTGCTGACGCCCTCGGACAGATCCAGCGCGTGCGAACGGCCGTAGTGGGCGCTCAGGTCCAGACCAACACCCAGCCCGTGGATGCGCGTCGCCCCCGCCCGTTCCTCGTGTCGCACGACCTGGGTGAGGTGCTGGTCGAGATAGTGTTCGTCGTTGGTCAGGTTCGTCGCGCTGTCCATCGGGCTGCCGTCGGAGACCACCACGAGGAACCGGTTGTTCTGCGGCTGCTTCCGGGCACGGTCGCAGGCCCACGTGACGGCCTCACCGTCGGCGCCTTCCCGGTACAGGTCGGTCTTGAGCAACGCCGCGATGTTGTGTCGCGCCCTGTGCCAGGAGGTTTCCGCGCCTTTGAGGATCAGGTGGCGGCGTTCGTTGAGGCGTCCTGGATGCGGAGGACGGCCTGCCCGCCGCCAGTCCCTCATGGCGCGACCACCGTTCCACGCCCCCGTGGTGAAGCCGAGGATCTCGCTGGTGCCGCCGATACGCTCGAGTGCATGGGCGAAGACGTCGACGAGGACCGCCACGGACTCGGCGTGCTGCTTCATCGACCCTGAACAGTCGACGAGGAACGTCACCAGGCAGTCGGTGACCAATTTGGTGCGCTCGGTGCGGAACAGGCGCCGCTCGGCGGGAGAAGCGACCAGCTGCGCGAGCCGGCGCCCGTCCAGGCGCCCCTCCTCCTGGGCGCCGTCCCACCCGTTCACGGCGGGCTCGGAGAACAGGGCCTCGAGTGCGCGAGCCAGCCAGACGAGATTCAGTCCCTGCGCGGCGATGCTGCGGTCCAGCTGCCGGCGGTACTGGGTGAGCAGTTCGGGACGCACGAGTGAGGACGTCGCCTGCTCGCGGTCGTGGGCAGTGGTGAACACCCGGTAGCCCTCACCAGCGGTGAACGCCCGGCTGTGTCCGGTCTCTGCGGAGGGCGTGGGGACGGAGGCGTCGTCCTCGTCGTCGATGAGCGGGAGCCCCGCGCGAGACCCGTTGCGGTGCGGAGCGCCGGCGCCGCCTTCGTCGGCACCGCGCAGCATCTCGCCGACGAGGTCGGCGATGGTGCGCGCGTGCTCGGCGTAACTGTGCTGGTCGTGTCGGTGCCGGCGAAGCCCGGCCAGGCTCCCGCCCATCCTCGTGGCCAGGGCGGCCCGGGTGTGCTCGATGACGTCGCGTGTTTCCTCCACGACGGGTTGCCCGGTGACGCGCGCCCGGCATACCTGGGCCACGGTGTAGAGCAGCAGGCCGCGAGCGGTCTCGGTCAGGCCGCTGTGGTGGAACTGTCGCGACCACGCGACGTGCCGGTGCCGCAGGTTGGTGACGATGCCGGGCAGGTGTTCCGGGGCCAATGCCTCGACGCGGAACTGCTCGAGCATGTCGAGGACCAGCCTGGGGATCGGTTCGGTGGGGCGAAGCATCCGGTGCAACTCGGCGTCGGAGTGCCGCACGCGCAGAGCCAGCCCGTCCGCCGCGCCCCGAAACGATCCGAGATCGTCCCCGGCCCCCGGGTGCAGATGCGGGGCGTGGATGGCGAGACGGGTGTGCCCGCGGTGAAGCCGGCCGCCGCGGAACCGCAACTCCGGCTCTCCGGTGAGGGCGCGGATGGCGGCAGCGCAACGTTCCTCGACGTGCTGCTGTTCTCGTGCGCCGTTGGCCGTGCTGTCCACGAAGCTCCTCGCGAGGTCGAAGATCGGCAACATGCCCGCTCGAACGCGAGTGTGCTGCGGTGCCGAGGCACTCGCGTTCGGTGCATCATGCGGCGGTGTCCAGCTCGGTGGCGGACTCGTCGAGCTCGTGGTCGAGGCAGCGCTGGAAGTACTCGGCGATCAGGGGCCGTTCGGCCTCGTCGCACTTGTTGAGGAACGACAGCCGGAACGCCAGAGCGGTGTCGCCGAAGACCTCTACGTTCTCCGCCCAGCTGATCACGGTGCGCGGTGACATGAGCACCGACAGGTCACCGACTCGGAAGGCGCGGCGGGTCAGATCGGCGACGGCCACCATCGAGGAGACGAGGTCTCGCCCAGCCTGGTCGCGCAAGTGTGGCACGCGCGCCTGCACGATGGCGATCTCGTCGTCGGCGGGAAGGTGGTTGAGTGCGGCGACGATGTTCCAGCGGTCGATCTGGGCGTGGTTCAGGCGCTGTGCCCCGTGGTACAGGCCATTGAGGTTGCCAAGGCCGACGGTGTTGGCGGTGGCGAACAACCGGAAGGAGGGATGGGGAGCCAGCACCCGGTTCTGGTCGGTCAGGGTGAGTTTGCCGTCGCGCTCGAGCAGGCGCTGCAACACGAACATCACGTCGGGGCGACCGGCGTCGTATTCGTCGAGGACCAGCGCTACGGGCCGTTGCATGGCCCAGGGAATGACGCCCTCCTGGAACTCGGTGACCTGTTGCCCCTCCCGGACCACGACGGCGTCACGGCCGACGAGGTCGAGGCGACTGATGTGACCGTCGAGGTTGATGCGCACGCAGGGCCAGTTCAGGCGCGCCGCCACCTGTTCGATGTGCGTGGACTTTCCGGTGCCGTGCAGTCCCTGGACGAGCACCCGCCGGTTGCGAGTGAACCCGGCGAGCAGCGCCCGGGTGACGTCGGGGTTGAACCGGTAGTCGGCGTCGATGTCGGGCACGTGCTCGTCGGGCTCGTTGAAGGACGGGACCACGAGATCGGTGTCGAGGCCGAACGCCTCCCGCGCGGTGACCGTGGTGTCGGGGTGGGTGAGCGTCATGCTGGCTTCCTCATCGTGTACCGGGGGGTCAGTCTGTGGGAGAGCCCGATCCCTCGGACTCGATGCGGCCGATGGCCTCGGCGGCTTCGCGCAGGGCGGGGACGAGGTCTGGGGCTCGTTGTGCGGTCAGGCGCATCACCGGTGCCTGCGCCGCCAGGCACAGGTTGGACCGGGTGGTGCCGGTCGGGATGAGAACCGCCGCGCATACCAGTCCCGGGAGGAACTCCTCGTTGTCGATGGCGAACCCGTTGTCGTGGACGAGCTTGAGCTCGTCCTCCAGTGCGTCGAGCTCGGTGATGGTCGTGCGGGTGTACTGCGTGAGGGGTGCGTGGGCAAGTAGCTTGCGGCGTTGCGCGGCGCTGAGCTGGGAAAGGATCAGCTTGCCGCTGGCTGAGCAGTGGAGGGGCACCCTGGATCCCGGTCGCAGGTAGAAGCGAAGCGGCTCGGGTGTTTCGACGCGGTCGAGGTAGACCACCTCGTCGCCGGTCATCGCCGTGATGTTGCAGCTCTCGCCGATCCGCTCGACGAGGTTGCGCAGTACCGCATGCCGGGCGCCGTGCTGGGTGGAGTTGAGCAGGAGGTTCTCGGCCAGTCTGCGCAGGCGGCTTCCGGTCCCGTAGTGGCGGCCGTCGGCCTGGCGGATCAGCAGGCTGCCTCCCTCGAGCTGCTGCAGCATGCGGTGCAAGGTCGGCTTCGGCACGCCCGTCTCGTCGACGAGTCCCTGCAGGGAGACGAACTCGTCCTTGGCCGCGATGAGTTCCAGCAGCGCGAACAGCCGCATAGCGGGCGTCTCGCCGCCAAGCTCGGCGGCCGCCTCGATCTCACGAATCGGTTCCATCACGTCAACACACTACCTGAGGTACCGAAAATCAGTACATGTCGTTCGACTTAACGGTATATCCATTGACTCCGATGTGGCGGCGCTCTACCGTCGAGTCCTGATATTAGGGACGTGGCGTACCGATTCTTCATACATGGTGCCTGTTCCAGCTTCCGGCGTGAGAGGAATCCCAATGACCGACAACACCGAAGGGACCAGCCGGGCGGTCGTCTCCGGCCAGCAGCGAATGACCCCGTCCGAGGCGTTCGTGGAAACGATGGTCGCCAACGATGTCACCGACATCTTCGGCATCATGGGCTCGGCGTTCATGGACGCCATGGACATATTCGCGCCTGCCGGTATCCGGCTGGTTCCGGTGGTGCACGAGCAGGGCGCCGGGCACATGGCCGACGGTTACGCCCGGGTCAGTGGCCGTCACGGCGTCGTGATCGGGCAGAACGGGCCCGGTATCAGCAACTGCGTGACGTCGATCGCCGCGGCGTACTGGGCGCACAGTCCGGTGGTCATCGTCACGCCGGAGGCAGGGACCATGGGCACCGGACTGGGTGGGTTCCAGGAGGCCAACCAGCTGCCCATGTTCCAGGAGTTCACCAAGTATCAGGGCCACGTGAACAACCCCGCCCGGATGGCCGAGTACACGGGCCGGTGCTTCGACCGGGCTCTGTCGGAAATCGGGCCGACCCAGCTCAACATCCCACGGGACCACTTCTACGGCGAGGTCACCACCGAGATTCCGCAGCCGGGCAGGCTCGACCGCGGTCCTGGAGGCGAACAGAGCCTGTCGGAGGCGGCGGAGCTGCTGGCCGAGGCGGAGTTCCCGGTCGTGATCTCGGGCGGTGGTGTCGTCATGGCAGATGCCGTTGACGAGTGTCGGCAGCTGGCTGAGCGGTTGGGTGCCCCGGTGGTCAACAGCTACCTGCACAACGACTCGTTCCCGGCGAGCCATCCACAGTGGTGCGGCCCGCTGGGATATCAGGGGTCGAAGGCGGCCATGAAGCTGATCTCGCAGGCCGACGTGGTCGTGGCCCTCGGCACGCGCCTCGGCCCGTTCGGCACGCTCCCGCAGCACGGCCTGGACTACTGGCCGACCAACGCCAAGATCATTCAGGTCGACGCCGACCACAAGATGCTCGGCCTGGTCAAGAAGATCGCCGTGGGCATCTGCGGCGACGCCGGCGCCGCCGCGACGGCTCTGTCCGAGCGGCTCTCCGGTCGTGAGCTGGCGTGTGACACCACCCGTGAGCAGCGTTGGGCCACGATGCGGGCGGAGAAGGCCGCATGGGAGACCGAGCTGGACGAGTGGACCCACGAGACCGACCCGTACAGCCTGGACATGATCGCCGAGCAGGAGCAGGAGGAAGGCAACTGGCTGCACCCGCGGCAAGTGCTGCGCGAGCTGGAGAGGGCGATGCCGGAGGAGGTCATGGTCTCCACCGACATCGGCAACATCAACTCGGTGGCCAACAGCTACCTGAGGTTCGAACGGCCGCGCAGTTTCTTCGCGCCGATGAGCTTCGGCAACTGCGGCTACGCGCTGCCGACGATCATCGGGGCCAAGGCGGCTGCCCCGGAACGCCCCGCGATCGCCTACGCCGGTGACGGCGCCTGGGCGATGAGCATGGGCGAGATCATGACCGCGGTCCGCCACGACATTCCTGTCACGGCAGTGGTGTTCCACAACCGCCAGTGGGGTGCTGAGAAGAAGAATCAGGTCGACTTCTACAACCGGCGGTTCATCGCCGAGGAACTGGAGACGGACAGCTTCGCCAAGATCGGCCAGGCGATGGGTGCCGAGGGCGTCGTGGTGGACAAGCTCGACGAGGTGGGCCCCGCGCTGCAGCAGGCCGTGGAACGGCAGATGAACGAGGGTGTGACGACCGTCGTGGAGATCATGTGCACCCGCGAACTGGGTGATCCGTTCCGCCGGGACGCCCTGCGCAAGCCCGTACGGTACCTGGACAAGTACAAGGACTACGTCTGATCGACGGTGGCGAGCCCACGGTTGAGCCGGTCCCGGCACGCGACGAGGCAGCCGGGACCGGCCGACCGTGGGCGCAGTGCTTGTCCTGTGCACGGTAACGACGGCATGGTCGACGACATGGAGGCGGCCTTTGACCACTGTGGTCCTTGGGGGTCTGGGAATCGTGGCCGTTGCCGCGTTTCTCGGCGGCATGACCGGATTTGGCTTCAACATCGTGGCCACACCGCTGCTTTTGGTGCTCGGTGTCGCGCCGGCGACGGCCGTCTCCGTCACCCTGACGATCGCGCTGGTTACCCGGCTACAGGTGGTCCATCGGCTGCGACAGTTCATCCGGTGGCCTCGTGCTCTGCCGCTGACCCTCGCGAGTCTGCCTGGGTTGTTGGTCGGCGCGAGCGTCGGTGGCGCGCTCGATCCGGAGTACCTGCGCATCGGCACCGGCGCGATGGTCCTGATCGCCGCGCCGATAATGCTGTTCACTCGGCCTCGTGCTCAGGGTGGTTCCCCCGTGCGGTACGCGGTGTCGGGTTTCGCGGGCGGTGCACTGGCCACCACGACGTCGCTGAACGGGATTCCCCCGGCGCTTGGCCTGTCCGCCGACGCCGCTGACCAGCGGAGTTTCATCGCGGACCTGGCGGTGTACTTCGTGCTGAGCAATATCGCCGGGTTGTCCATCCTGCTGGTCCGTGATGGCGTGGATCCGGCTCATCTCGGACTGCTCGCGTGGTGGCTGCCGTGCGCGCTGACGGCGAATTGGGTTGGGACGAGGCTGGCGCCGAGAATCGCACCCGCGAAGTTCCGCCTGATTACTTGCGGCCTGGTGGTTGCGGCGGGCGTAGCAACCCTTTCCTCCGCGTGAGAGCCTCAATCGCCGGGGCACGTGTCGCTGTCCGGCCTCATCCGACATGCCGACGGCGGACCGCTCGGTGCGCTTCCGCGGATCGGAGCCAGCGCCGCAGCGGCCTCCCCGGCTTGTAGGTCCGCCTCCGGTCCCGCGGCGATGAGCACCAGTGCCGGTCGTCCGGGTGGAAGCCCGCCGCCAGGCCGCGGGCGCACGTCGACCCGCTCGCCGGCGAGCTGGACCTCGTGCCAGCGTCCCGCTGTGTCTCGGACGACGCCCTTCGCCCGGATGAGCCGATCCGCCTGTTCGCCCAGCGCTCGGGCGAGCATGTCCACGTCCACCGGATCCGGGCACTCGAGCACGGCGGAGGCGTGGTCGGGCCCACTGTGGCGGTCCGTCCAGCCAGCAGCGCCGGCCTCGCCGTGGTCCTCTCGCTCCTTGTGGCTGCCGTGTTCCACGGCGCCGCCGTCGTCCGCACCCGGCACCGCCGCGGCGAGGGCCTCGGTCGCCGTCGCCCCCGGATCCGCGACATCCTGCAGGATCAGCCGTGCCCGCGGGGCCGCTGCGTGGCACGTCTCCGAGGCGGCCTCGGTTTCGGCAGGCAGGGCCAGGTCGGTCTTCGTCACCAGCACGACCTCCGCCGCGGCGAGTTGCCGCGCCACCGTGTCGCCGACGTACTCGTCGCGCAGCAGCCGCCGTACGGCGGTCGCGTCAGCGCACACCAGCACCGGGCCAGGGGAGAAGCCCGGGAAGTCCCGCCACATGGCGAGCCGGCCGGGGTCACCGACGCCGCTGACCTCGCAGAGCACGTGGTCAAGGTCCCTGCGCGTGGCCAGCGCCGACATGGTGCGGGACGCGTCGTTACTGATCTGGCAGCAGATGCACCCGTTCGTCAGCTCCACTGTGTCCTCGGAGGCCGAGGCGATGAGGTCCGCGTCGATGTTGACGCTTCCGAAGTCGTTGACGACGACGGCGACGCGGCCCCGCAACCCGCCCGCCAACAGTCGGTTCACCAGGGTGGACTTACCGGAGCCCAGGTAGCCGCCGATGATTCCCAGCCGGGCGGTCACGACGCGGGCACTTCCGAGGGGGCCGCGGCCTTCGTAGCGCGGTGGCGGCCGCCGACTACGGTGCCGAGGACGTGGATGTCGCCGATGTGCTCGGGTTCGACGGCGAGCGGGTCCTCGGCCAGCACGGCCAGGTCCGCGAGCTTCCCCGCCTCGAGCGAGCCGACCTCGTGGTCCATCTTCAGCATGTACGCTCCGCCGATCGTCACCGACTCCAGCGCCTCCTGTACACCGATCCGCTCGTGCTCGCCCATGATGCGGCCGGAGACCGTCAGCCGGGTCGCGGCGTGCTTCACGGCGTGCAGTGGGCCCAGCGGCGTGACCGGGGTGTCCGAGTGCAGGGAGATTGGCACCCCGAGGCGCAGTGCCGTCGCGGCCGCGTTCATGCGGGCGGCCCTGTCCGGGCCCACTGTGACGTCGATGTGCTGGTCACCCCAGGCCCAGATGTGGTTGGCGAAGATGTTCGCGCACATGCCCAGGGCGGCCATGCGCCGGTATTGCGCCGCGGTGCTCAGTTGCGAGTGCGTGCACGTGTGGCGGTGGTCGGGACGCGGGTGCGCGGTGAGGATGGTTTCGAGCGTGTCAAGGAACAGCTGGGTGGCCTGGTCTCCGTTACAGTGCACGTGGACCAGCAGTCCGGCCCGGTGAAACACTTCGAACGCCTCGCGGAACTCCTCCGGGCTGACGTTCCAGATCCCGTTCGGCTGTCCACCGAGGTAGCCCGGGTCCCGCAGGCGCGCGGTGAAGCCCTGGATGGAACCGTCAAGCATGAGCTTGACGTTGCCGAAGCGAAGCTTGGTCGTGGAGATCTCGCGCAGCCGCACCAGCCGCTCCGCGGCCTCCGGTAGGGACAGTGCGAACCGGCCGACCCCGGCGCCGAAATGGAACACGTTCAGGCGGATGGGGAAGTCCTCGTCGACGGTCGAGCGGTAGAGGGCCACGCCGTCGTCGTCCATCAGCAGGCGCGTGCCCAGGTCCGTCAGCGTCGTGGTGCCCGTGTTGACGCCTTCCTGCGCGAACCGGTGCAAGGCCTCGGGGTTGATGTCCAACAGACCCGAGCCCTCGACGAGCTCGCCGACCAGCCCCATGGCCGCGAACTCCTGCAACTCCCCGGTGGGTTCGCCGGCGTCGTTCCTGACCACGCCGGCGACGCGCGTGGACGCGTCGATCCCGAACCGGCGAAGCACCGCCGAATTCACGGCGCACACGTGCCCGCTGGTGTGTGAGACGTGGATGGGACGCGTGGTCGAGACCCGGTCCAGTTCAGCGGCGGCCAGGGGCCGGCCAGGGAAGTAGATCGGGTCAAGGCCCCACGCCATCAGTGGCTCGTTCGGATCCTGCAGCTCGGTCTCGGCCGCGCGCAGCCGGTCCAGAACCTCGTCGATGGTGCGGCAGCCGGGCCATCGTCGGCCGTCCGGGGCGATCCGGTCCACGAAGCCCACGTACGTGTCGGCCCACACGTTGCCGGAGCCGGCGTGGCTGTGGGCCTCCACGAACCCGGGCAGCAGGACGGTGTCGGCGTAGCGCTCGTCCAGAACCGCGCCGGGGTAGGCCATGAGTTCGGAGACACTGCCGACCGCGCGGATTCGCTCGCCGCGCACGGCGACGGCCTCCGCCGTCGGACGGGCAGGGTCCATGGTGCGGACGATGCGGGCAGGGTAGACGGTGGTGTGTTCCACGATTGCCCTTTCGGTTGGGGGAAGCTGAACAGTAGGGAAAGCGCCGTGCCGCTGCGTCTAGCGAGGTAGTGCGTCATCCGTGGTTCTCCCGGCATCGATCGGGGCGGAGGGTGTCGGAGCGGTGTCCGTGTCCGGGGCCTCGCTGTCGGTTATGCGGCCACGCCGGAATGCGTGGAAGTACGCGGTGACTGTTTCGTCGTCGGAGTGGCGCGTGGCGAGACTGACCGCGACGAGCAGCACGGCCGAGACGGCGAGTCCCGGGGCGATCTCGTGGATCCCGAACGGTGTTCCCGCGAGGCGCCAGGCCAGGGACGCGACCAGGGCGCCGATGGTGCTGGTGATGACGCCGGCCTTGGTGGCCCGCTCCCAGAACATGGCGGCCAGCGCCGGGGCGACCAGCGCGGAAGCCGTGAAGGACAGCGCGATCTGGTAGATGACGATGATGTCGGTGACCCACAGGGCGATCACGAGACCGAGCACGGCCATGAAGGCGACGGACAGGCGGGAGATCTTGAGGATCTGGGCGTCGCCGGCCTTGGGGTTGATCCACCCCTCGTAGATGTCCTTCGAGATGTTGATGGCGCCGCTGAGCAGGAACGAGGTGGCACCGGTGAGCAGCGCCGCCAACAGCGAGACCATGAGCAGACCCCCGATGGAACCGGGGAAGATCTGCGTGATGAACGAGGTGTAGACGACGTCGGGGTCGGTTCCTGCAGGGAACATCTGGACGGCGGCGATGCCGATGAAGATCGCCAGGAGGCCGACCAGGCCGGAGATCACGAAGCCGATCGTGACGGCGGAGATGCCCACCTTCGTGGACCTCGCGGCAGTGATCCGCTGCCAGGTGGTCTGCCAGACGAGGTAGAACGGGCCGAAGATCAGGAACCAGTTCAGCAGCTCCGTGAAGCCGATGCTGCCGAAGCTGAGCAGACGCTCAGGGGTGGCGGCGGCGACGACGCCCGGACCGCCCACGTGCGCCACGCCCACGACGAGCGTGAGGACCACTCCGCCGAGGATCACTACGGTCTGGATGGCGTCCGTCCAGGCCACGGAAGGCATACCGCCGATCAGGGTAAACGCGACGACCACGGTAAAGCCGAGGACGATGCCCCAGAGGAACGACAGGTCGGTGATGGAGGAGAGGATCGAGCTCATACCCACCAGTTGCATCCCGAAGGTGGGGGTCATGTAGAGAAAGCCGATGATCAGTGCGGGGATGAGAGCGGCGAGCTTGCCGAAGCGGCGGGCGAACAGCTCTGGCACTGTATAGAGGCGCAGCTTCCGGATCACCGGCCCCAGGACCAGCATGCCCACAACGGTGAACAGCACGTAGCTGGCGGTGACGAGGTAGGAGATCCCCATCTCGAAGCCCTTGCCTGCCCCGCCGATGAGCGCCGCGGAGCCTGTCACGGTCGCGATGATGGACCCGCAGATCGGGAAGAACCCCAGCTTGAAGTCGGCCATCGCGTAGTCGGCGGCCGTCTTGACGGTCTTCGCCGACTTCACGCTGACGGCGAACAAGAGGATCAGAAACCCAACGATCCATACCAGATACCAGTTCACGGGCAATACCGCCGTTCCGATCGAGCTCGGGTGGGATCCGGATTGTCAAGCGATCACCAGCCCGAGGCCGAGTCCAGTGTTAGCCGTGAATACTGATAGCCCTGTGGCCTCCGTTACAGGTCCAGCTCACCTCCTCTTTCGTGGTACCAGTTTTGCCGAAGCTCGGAACAGACGGAACCCGGGCTGGAAGGGATTCCGTTCGGCCACTTCGGAGAGGGCTGCGTCCATCTCCGGATCTCCTTCGACCTCGAGACCGAACCGGGTCTGGCCCTGTACCGCCGTTTCATCGAACGTGCTATTGAGCTCGTCCGTTCCTACGGCGGCTCCGTGTCGGGAGAACACCGCGACGGGCAGGCTCGTTCTGAGCTTCTTCCAGCGATCTACTCACCGGCAGCGCTGAGGGGGTTCCGGGCATTCAAGGAAGTCTTCGACCCTGACGGAGTGTTCAACCCGGGCGTGCTGGTCGCCCCGAACCGATCGATCACGGAGTGCGCCGGGGCCGGGACGAGGCCAACTCGAGCTGACGTCGGTGCACGCCTTCTCTCGTGACGGAGGATCATTCACCAGCGCCGTCAACCGGTGTGTGGGTGTGGGAGCGTGCCGCTCCGACGTCGGGGCCGTGTGTCCGTCTTTCCACGTCAGCGGCGACGAGGTCCACTCCACGCGAGGACGGGCCCGCGTCCTGGCCGAGATGCTGCGCGGACAGAGCATCAGCGACGGGTGGAAGTCCACAGAGGTCTGTGACGCACTGGACATGTGCCTGTCCTGCAAGGCGTGCGTCTCCGAATGCCCCGTCAACGTGGACATGGCAACGTACAAATCCGAGTTCCTTCATTATCATTACCGGCGAGGTGTCAGAGGGTTCTTCGGAAAGAACCGGCGGCCGCGGGCGCACTTCACGATGGGCTGAATGCCGTGGGTGCTGCGCTGGTTGGCGAAGGTCCCAGGCGCCTTGCAGCTGGTCAACTTGGTCGAGTCTTTCCGGCCCGTCGAAGAGTTGACCAAGTGGCTCGGCGGCATCGAGCCGCGGCGGCAGATGATCGGCCTCAACGCCGTGTCCTTGACCCGATGGCATACCCGCAGACCAGGCGTATCCGGGGACGACGCCGCGCGACCGAAAGTACGGGCCGCAGGGGAGTACGACGTTATCCTTGCAGAGGGTTCTCCTGCCGGACGCAGATCCACCAAGGCACCGACGCCGAAAGCAAGCAGCTGGCAGAAGTGTTGGCGGGTGTGCTCAGGCGAGACGACTCAGAGCCGACCGCACCCGACCAGCACTGATGCGCCTGGTGTTGACCGGAACTACTTGGAGCGAGCGCCCGAGCAGTTCCGGTCGCAGGCGTGGTGAGGCCAGGCCTTTGGGCGCACCATAGCGTGCTTGGTCCGGGATTGATCCAGACCGTGCCGAACTTGAGGTTTACGCTCAGGGCGTGCGATCGCTCGATGGTGACAACCGAACCGAACCCTTCCTTCTGCATGATCTCCAAGTCCTGTTCGACGTCGGTCAGCACAGCGGGGAATAGTAGGAGCCGGGCCGGTCGAATTGCGTTCCACCAAAGTCGACGGGTTTGGCCGCGCGGCGCGTGCGCGGTCGACCAGGCCTGTGACGGTCCAACTGTTTCGCGGAGACGAGTCGGCCCTTTGCGGTGTCAGGGTCCGACGGCCAACGTTCCTGCGTGGTGCACGTATCTGTCGATGAACTCCTTGGCTCCGGACTCGGCGACGATCACTCGGGAGGCCGTGCAGCAGACACAGAGCTCGGACTCGGATCGTACGTCTTTTGACCGATTCGAGGCCAGAATGGTGTTGATCAACGGGACTGGCATGGAAGAGGAGTTCGCCAACCGGAAGATGATCCGCGTAGTCGGTTGAGGGTGCAGGGCGTCAATTCGGTCGTGGGTGACTGGAGCATTGGTTCACCGCCGACCGAGTTGAGCCGCCTTGGTGGCGCTGCACCTATCGGCGCACCTCGTTTCGCGAGGTGCGCCGATAGGTGACCGGCTCAGCGCACCTGTGGGTGCGAGTTTGGGTGCGAAACGGTTCCTCATGGTGCCTAGTTCGCACCCATCGTGACGTCTCGTGGAGCGTCACTGCTGGTGAGGGCTCTGTGCGACGGCTGCCGGGTGTCTCATAATCCTTTGGCCGTCGGTTCAAGTCCGACCCGGCCCACCCTTGTGACCTGCATGTTCTCGACTCGGTTGGTTGGGGTTGAACAGCAGGGATCGGCGGGGTCACGGCAACACGTGCGCCGCGGTGGCTCGCACAGCGCACGCGTCAGCCGGCTCCCCGCCCGGATCCGCCGTCACCGGATGAGTCCCGTGTGTGAGGTCGCGTGGTTAGTACACGTTTCCGGTGGATCCGCCCAGGTCGGCGACGGTTTTCCGGAGTTCGTCGAGGTGGTGTTTGCCGACGTCCCTGGGCGTGGTGCTGTGCTGGAGACAGATCTTGGCGGCGGTTGCGGTGGCGAGGGCGTGTTGTGCGCCGTTGCCCATGAATTTGGTGACCGAACCGGCGATGTGAGTGACGCTGATGTGTTTGCCGGCCATCATGAGGTTGTCGATGTCGGCGGAGTAGAGGCATCGGAACGGGATCTCGAACGGAGTCTGGTCGCGGGTGTCCCATTTCCAGTCGCGTAGCCGGAAGTCGTATCTTTCGTGGCCGGGGTAATGGAGGCAGAAGGCGCCGGAGTTCCATGCAACGGTGTCGGTGAATTCCCGGTGGTCACGGATGTCGTTCTCAGTGAGTACGTAGTCGCCTTTGTATCGGTGGAACTCACCTTGACCGGGGACGTGCGCGACCCAGTCGAGCGCAAGGTTCGCGTAGGTGTCGGGTTCGAGGGTTTTCACGTTGGAGAACGTTCCGTAGATCGCCCGTAGCAGGTGGTCGCGGATGTGTTCGGCATGGGTGTACGGATCGAGGTCTTGGCCGTACTCCCAGAAGTGGGTCGCGGGAAAGAGCATGCGCCGGCGGATACCGGGATCGGGTGTACGGGCGGGACCGGCGACGGGTCCGGGGGCGTTGTCGACGCCGGGACGTTCGAGCTGTCCGGCGAGGTCGGCGTAGTCCTTGGCCACCTCGACGGCCCAGGGCACGTCCGGGAAGTCGCAGGGCTGGTCTGATTCCCGGGTCCGAAAGAACAGGGTGTTGCCGTGGTGGGACTCGATGCGTTGTTCGGGTGCGAGTGGCTCGTCGAACTCGGCGCGGCTTTCGTAGCCGAACATCGTTTCGGCGCCGGCGTACAGGCCGAGGATGGCGGTACCAGTGCAGTCGATGAACATCGCGCCGTGGAATCGGCTCTCGTGTCCGGACCGGGCGTCGCGGGCGTCGACGGAGGTGATTCGACCGTCGGTGCAGGTTGCATCGAAGATGTGGTGCTCGAGGAATACCGACACGGTCGGCTCCGCCCGCAGCAGATCGAGGGCGGCGAGGTCGCCGTCGTCGGCTCGGTCGGAGAGGGCTTTGACCATGGGGCCGGTCTCGCCGCGTGGGGTGAGTCCGATCTCGATGCTGGCATTGCCGCCCAGGACCGGCCGGTTCTGGATCAGGGCCACGGTCAGCCCCAGCCGGGCTGCCGCGAGCGCGGCCGCCGACCCGGTAACGCCTCCGCCTGCGACCACGACGTCGAACGTGCCGCCGTCGACCGGGTCGTCCGGCAGGCCCCGCAGCCGACGTCGCCACGAACGGGCGTCGGAGCCGGCGCCATTGGGTGGCGGTGCGTCGCCGGTGGTCAGGTAGAGGGCGTCACAGCGGCCGTCGAACCCGGTCAGATCGGTGAGCGTCAGCGTGGTCGAACCAGCGGCCAGCTCGATCAGGCCTGCGTCTTCCCAACTCCAGTCTTGGCTGTTGGCGCCGAACTCGACCGGTAGCCGTTCGCCGTTGATCGAGACGGTGAACCGACCCGGGTGATGCGCCGGGACCCAATCCTTCGCGCGAACCCAGACGCGATAGGACCCGCTCACCCCGACTTCGACGGTGGTGGTGGCATCGGCGACCGGCACCCCCAGGCCGTGCGCGAGCAGATAGGGCGAGCCCATCTCCGCATCGAACTGCGAGTCGAGAGTCCAACCACCGAAGTCGTCGAACTCCTCGGCCTCGACCAGAATGTCGCCCTCCGACGCGAACGGCTGCGGCTGCTGCATGGGGATCTCCTTGTCACGTCGGCGTTATTGGGGCGAATCGACGAAGATGCCGTACATGAGTCCATCGGCTGAGCATGGTGCGCCCCGTCAGGCTCATCCGGTGATCTCCTTGCCGAAGATGGTGCGCGCGACGACCCCCTTCAGGATCTCGTTGGCCCCCTCGTAGATCTCGCCGATCTTGCTGTCGCGGTAGATGGCCTCGACCGGTCCGGGCGTGCCGTCGGCGCCCTGTTCGCGGACGAATCCGAGTCCACCGAACGCCTGCACGGCATCGCGAGCCATGTCGACGGCGAGGGCGCTTCCGGAGAACTTGGCCATGGAGGCTTCGGGCTCGGCAAACGTCTCGCCTGCGTCACGTCGTAGGGCCGCCTTGAGATACAAGGTCCTGGCGTTGTCGATCTCGGCGGCCCGCTCGGCCATCCTGAACTGCCAGTGCTGGTTGGCGGCCAGCTTGCGCCCGAAGGCTTCGCGGGTCGACAGATGGGCGACGGCGTGGTCGAAGGCGGCTTGCGCCATGCCGACACCGGCCGCGGCGATGCCGATGCGGCCGAGGGTGAGTGTGGCCAGAGCGTGGCGAAGCCCGTGTCCTGGCTCGCCGCCGAGCAGTGCGTCGTTTTCCAGCTCGACCTCGTCGAACCACACATCGGCGGTGAGCTGGCCCCGGTTGCCCATCTTCCGGTCGGGCTCGCCCACGGTTACGCCAGGCAGATTCGTATCGACGATGAACATCGACATGCGTTCCCCTGTACGGGCGAGGGTGACGATGAACCCGGCGGCCGGGGAGTTGGAGATCCAACGCTTGCGGCCGTTGAGCACCCAGGTGTCGCCGTGGGGGACGGCGACGGTCCGCAACGCCTGTGGGCTGAGGTCGGACGACGCCTCGGGTTCCGTGGTGGCGAAGGCGCCCACCGTCGTGCCCCGGGCCACCTGGGGTAGCCACTTCTCGCGCTGGGCGGTGGTGCCATGGGTCAGCGCGTTGCCGGCGAGGATGCAGTGCACGTCGAAGACGGCGGCGATGCTGCTGGAGTAGTAGGCGAGTTCCTCGATCGCGACGGCTGTCGCGGTCACCGGGTGATCAAGACCGCGGCCCCCGACCTCGGCGCTGAACGGTACGCCGAAGAGCCCGGCCTCGGCGAGGCCGTCGAACACGTCTCCGGGGAACCCGTCGACTCGCTCGTCACCATTGGCGATCCGGCGAGCGGCAGGCGCGACGACATCGGCAGCGACCTTCCGTGCTCGGTGGCGGACCTCGCAGGTCTCTTCGGGGGAGAGGAAATCGTGATAGAGGCGATCGCTCTGGCGGACGGGGTGGTTCGTGGTCGTCATGGAAGCCCATTTCGTGGCTGGGGCCGGTTCCTCCGCGAATCGCAGGAATCGGCCGTGGTTGGGGGCTACAGGCTCGCGAGCACCTTCTCGGCGGCCTGCTGACCCGAGCTGGCCGCATCGGCGAGAGAAGGCAGGTCGAGTTGGTAGTCGCCGGCCAGGTGGACAGGGCCGAGGTTCTGGCGCAGTGTCGGCAGCGAAGCCCGTCCTTCGGGCGCCCAGAACGGGACGACCCGCGGATGACGGCGCAGAATGCCCTCGCCGAGTTTGCCTTCCAGCTCGGGGTAGAGCGAGAGCAGATCCGCCGTGAAGCGGGAGACGATCTCGGAGTCGGTGAGCTCGAACAGCTTGTCGGCCTCCGCACCGCCGGCGAAACAAGCCAGCGCGCCGCCGGGCCTGCGTGAACTGCCGCGGCGCAGGGCGGCGGCATGGTTGAACACCGCTTGGAACGCGAGACCCGGCGTCGAAACGGCCAGGTAGTCGTCCCAGCTCTGCGGCCCCTCCTCATGGGTGAAGAAGCCCACCACTACGTACCGGCCGTATCGGATGGCGTCGTACGCCTTCCGATACTCCGGTGGCAGCCCCGGCATGATCGTGACAGCGACGTCGGCGGGTACGGCGACGATGGCGCGTCGGGCGTGCAGGCGCACGGGTCCGGCGTCGTCCTCATAGTCAACGACGACGCCGTCGGCGGTCCACGCCACCGACGTCACGGGCGAGTTGAGCCTGATCTTGTCGCCGAGGTCCGCGGTCAGAACGTCGGTGAGTGTCTGGTTGCCACCCTGGGGGAGCGTGAGGTTCGGAACCTTCTCGGGGTCGGTCAGCAGTATGCCCATCGAGGAGACGAACTGTGTCGCGGCCGTCTCCTCCGGCTCACATCCCATCCACTGACCGGACCAGGAGCGAACCATATCCTTGGTGAGCTTCGAGCCGATGCCGCGCAGCACGTACGACGCAGGGCGCGCGTCGAGTTTCGCCCGCGCCCACCGGGCGAGACGCTTGGCGGGATTCATCTCCAGGAACGGCACGTTCGCGAGGATGCGGGTTCCGACCACTGCCAGCCCCACCCGATCCAGGAAGCTCATCCGGGATCGCACCATCAGACTGAAGGGGTTGGAGGTGTCGACCTGCTTCCCACCGAGCGAGAGCGCCACCGACTTTCCTTCCAACGTTCCCAACGGGATCCGGTGGCGGTGCAGGGCGTCGATCAGCGGGCCGGTGCCTTCGGTGAACTGGGTACCGAGGTTGATCCAGTAGTCGCCCCGGCGGACGGTGTCGACCCGGCCACCGGCGCGGTCCGCGGCCTCGAGCACCACGACGTCCCGGTCGGCCAGTGTCGTAGCGGCCATCAGACCCGCCATGCCTGCGCCGATGACGACGACCTCGTGGGTTTCCTCGCGCGCGCTGGGTGATTCGTTCGTGCTCATGGCTTCTCCCGGTGAACGATCGTCATCGCCCGACGGCGGTGGCGACGTCCGCCTGTGCCGCTTCCGATTCCCTTGCCGTGGTCGCGTTCTCGACCTCCTCGTCGATACGGCCGATCCGGGTGGCCACGGCCTTGCCGTCGATCTCGACGCCGGGGTAGCCGCGCTCCGCGATCTCGTTGCAGATCCGGCGATATTTGCCGACGCCACCGATGTAGCCCATGAACGTGCTCGGCTTGCCCGCCACGTTGGATCCCCGGTACCAGGAATCGGTGGCGGCGTAGAGCGTCTGGTTGACCGTCCACTCGGTGATGTCCACCCAGTCGTCCTGGGCCTGCGGCGTCGCTTCGATGAGTTGGCGGCCCTCGGCCCTGGCGTGGGCGATCAGGTCGGTGATCCAGTCGACCGCCTGCTCGATGGTCATGACGACGTTGCTCGCGAGCGCAGGGCTCTGCGGGCCGGCGATCATGAAGAAGTTGGGGAAACCGGCCGTCATGAGACCGAGGAAGGTCCGCGGGCCCTCACTCCAGGCCTCCTGCAACCTGCCGATGCCGGGCGTGGTGACATTGAGCCCGAAGAGTGGACCGGTGAAGGCGTCGAAGCCGATCGCCAGGACGATAGCGTCGACTTCGTAGGAACCACGTTCGGTCACGATGCTGTCCGCGGACATGGTGGTGATCGGTTCATCACGGACCGAGACCAGGGAGACGTTCGGGCGATTGAAAGTCTCGTAGTAGTCGGTGCCGAAGCAACTCCGCTTGGCTCCCATGGGAAAACGGGGCTCCAGTAATGTTGCCGTCTTCTCGTCCTGGACGATTTCGTGGATCTTCCCGCGGAAGAAGTCCGCAGCCGTCTCGTTGGCCTCACGGTCGGTGAGAAGGTCGGTGAACTCCGCGCCGACACCCAGGAATCCGCTCCGCTCGTACGCCGCCTCGTACCGCCGCTGTCGCTCCTGCGCGGAGACGTCGAACGCACGATCGGTCACCGGCCGCTCCGGGATCCCGCCGGCGGAGTACCGGCACTCCTCGCGGATGTCCGGGTACTGTCGCTTGACCTCGGCGACCGTTTCCTCGCGCAGCGGGGCGTTGCGGGCGGGGAAGACGTAGTTGGCGGTCCGCTGGAAGACTGTGAGGTGCTCGGCGACCTCGGCGATCAGCGGGATGCACTGCACGCCCGACGATCCGGTGCCGATCACCGCGACGCGTTTGCCGGCGAGGTCGTCCAGCGAGATGTTCCAGCGGCTCGTCGACACGGTCAGTCCGGTGAAATTCTCCAGCCCCGGCACGTCGACGTCCTTCGGCGTCGAGAGCCCGCCGGAGCCGGCCAGGAGGTAGCGGCCGCGCCGGGTGTCGCCGGAGTCGAGGGTCACCTCCCAGAGTTGCTCGTCGGGAAGCCAGTTCGCAGCCACCACCTCGGTGTTGAACTCGAAGTGCCGACGAAGGCCGAAGCGGTCGGCGACATGGTTGATGTAGCTCAGGATCTCTTCCTGGGGTGCGAAGCGCTCGCTCCACGTCCACTCTCTCTGGAGCTCGTCGCTGAACGAGTACGAGTAGTAGATGCTCTCCACGTCGCAGCGCGCGCCGGGATACGTGTTCCAGTACCACGTGCCGCCGACGTCGGGTGCCTTCTCGAACCCGGCGAAGGTCCAGCCCCGTTCGGCTGCCTGGTACGCGACGTACAAGCCGGAGAATCCGGCACCGACGCACAGGACGTCGACGGTCGGGGAGGTGGACGAGGTGGTGTCAGTCATGGCATCTGCCTTCTGGTCCGCGAGCTAGCCCTTGCGTAGGTAGTCATGCGTCTAGGTCAAGTGACTAACTAAAGTAGAAGCCCGTGCTCGTTGGCGTCAAGGCCCGTCACCGGCAATCCGCCGCAGGTGACGTACGACGTCGTCGATTGCTGCATCTGCTTTGGTGAAGACGGCGACCTCGGTGAAGAAGCCGTGGAACACGCCGGAATGTCGGATCGAGGTGACCGGCACGCCGTCACCTCGCAGTCGCTCGGCGTAGGCTTCCGCGTCGTCACGAAGGGGGTCGACCTCGGCGGTCAGTACCAACGCCGGCGGCAAGCCACGCCACGATGCCGCCTTCATCGGGGCCGCGTACTGGTCGACAACGGTGTGGCCGACGTACTGCTCCCAGCACCACCGTGCGTCGGCGGCACTCAGCAACGGTGCGTCGGCAAACTCCCGCCAGGACTCCGTGGCGAACGCATCGTCGACCGCGGGGTAGACGAGGACCTGCGCCACGGGCGGCGGAAGTCCGAGATCGCGGAATCGCAGGCATAGCGCGGCTGCGAGGTTGCCGCCTGCGGAGTCGCCGGCGACGGCGAGCAGGTCGCGGTCGATGCCGAGGTCGGGAGCCGACCGACGGAGCCAGGTCAGCGTGTCGAGCGCGTCATTGAGGGCCGCCGGGTAAGGGTGCTCGGGGGCGAGTCGGTACTCCAGCGAGAGCACGGCCCACCCGGATCGTGCCGCGAGGGCGCGGCAGGCCTCGTCCGCTCCCTCGAGCGTGCCGAGGACGAAGCCGCCGCCGTGGAGGTACATCAGTGCGGGTCGCTGGCGGTTGTCGCACGGGTCGGGCGGGTAGTAGAGCCGCGCGCGAAGGTGTCCTGACCGCGTGGGCACCCGTAGCTCGTCGATGCGCTCGAGAGGGGTGAGCGGCCGGTCGGGCTGCGTGCTCGCCAGGAGCTTGCGCGCCGTCTCGGCTCCGAGTTCGCGAACAGGTGTCGTCAGCGCGTTCGCGACGGCCTGTGCCGCGATCCGGGCGTCGGGGTCGAGGCGTTCCCAATGCGGGGGGAGCGGGACGTTCATACCGCGGCCTTTCCGGGTGAGTTCGGGCGGGTGTTGACACGGTGTGGCTCGTGTCGCATCATCCTAGTCAATTGATCGGGTCATTTGACCAACTAATTCCACGAATTCTTCTCGAAGCGTTGAACGTCGCGTCGTGCAGGGATCTCGTGAAATCGAAAGGACCGAGGATGACCGCAACGGCAACGGCGCCCCTTGCGGGAGTCGCAGAGGTCGACATCCGGATCGAGGACGATGCGAGCCCCATCGTCCGATTGATCGGCCGCACCCTGCGCGACTCCGCCCGAATCGGACATACACCGGAGACCCTGCAGCGATCGGCCGGTACCGTCGCGATTCGCTCCCACGACACCCCACAGGCCGCGACGATCGCCTTCGGCCCCAACGGCGTCGACGTGTCCGGCGGCGTTGTGCCCGAGCCGGACACGACCGTCACCGTCGACCTGAACGCGCGGTTCACGCCGGCCGCGGATCCCACCGGTGACCCCGACCTGGCCCGTGATGTCCTGCAGGCACTGACGCCGCCGTTGCCGAACTGGCGCGAGGCTGCCCAGCGCTTCTGGGACACCGCGCGTTCCCTGCCGGGGATGCCCGACGTTCTGATCGCCGTCACCGAAGGGCCGGATGGCCTTGAGCAAGCCGTGATCGGAGCGGGCAGCACGCAGTACCTGATCGCCGGGGATCGCGACACGCTCGCCGGTGTGTTCTCCGGCGCCGACGACCTGCTCGCGGTCTTGTTCTCCGGCGTGCTCGGGATCCAGGGCACCCTCTCCCAACTGTCCGTCATGACCGGCGCTTCCTGGAAGGTTCGTTACGATGTATGAGCCGACGCGGCCTGCCACCGAGGCCGATCGCCCGGAATCGGCAACACGAGCCGTCCGGCTCGAAGCCACAAACCACGAAGGCTGCTATCTCGGCAAGACCGTGGCGCCGAAGAAGTTCGCTGCGGGCAAGGACACCGGTTTCGCTTTCGCCGACCTGTTGTTCGGCCTCGACCTCGGCAACCTTCCCGTCTTCGGTGCCGTGTTCCCGGACTGGCGCGGGCACCTCGACGACGTGTACTTCCGGCCGGACATGTCGACACTGGTCGAGTGGCAGCCGGGCGTCGAGTCCGTCATCGGTGACTACTGGCTGAAGGACGGCACTCCGGTGCCGATCTGCCCGCGGAACCTCGTGCGTCGGATGGTCGATCGGCTGGCGTCACACGGCTTCACCGCGACGGTCGCGGTCGAGATCGAGGCGACGGTTTTCGAGGAGTCGATTCACGAGGCACGTTCTCGTGGCTACCGGGACCTGACGCCCCTGGGTGGGAGCGCGGGAACGGCATACCACCTCGCGAAGTCGCGGGACTGGGTCGACTACATGAACGCGGTGGCCGACCGCCTCGACGAGGTCGGCATTGCGTGGGAGGCCTGGAGCGACGAGGACGCCGCGGGTCAGGTCGAGCTGAACCTGGCACCCGGCGATCCGGTCACCGTCGGCGATGCGTGGGCCCGGGCCCGGCAGATCATGCGCGAGGTCGCGTTCGAACGCGGCCACACCGTGACATTCATGGCCAAGCCGACCGCAGGCTACGGCCAGGCGTCGCACATCAATCTGTCTCTGCAGCGTGACAGCGTGAACGCCTTCCATGCCGAGGACGGACCGTCGGAGACGATGTTGCACGCCATCGGCGGTCTGCTCGCGACGATCGACGGCAACACCTCGCTCGTGCTGCCGCAGATCACGTCCTACCGGCGGCTGGTCGATCTCACAGGACCGCCCGTGACGCGTACGTGGGGCATCAGCAACAAGACCACAGCCGTGCGGGCGGTGTGCGGGAATCCGACGCTGTCGCGCATCGAGTATCGGCTCCCGGGCGCCGACGCGAACCTCTACCTGGCGCTGGCCGGCGTGCTGGCCGGCATCATCGGCGGCATCGAGCAGAAGATCGACCCACCGGAGCAGATCGCCGACATGGCGTGGTGCCTGCCGCCCGGCCTGGGCGTCGAGCGACTCCCGGACACCATCACGAAGGCGGCCGCGGCGCTGGACGCCGATCCCGTCCTTCGTGAGCTGCTCGGCGACGAATTCGTCGACTTCTGGATCGCCTCGCGCAAATGGGAGTGGATGCAGTTCCACACCGCGGGCGGCGACCCCTCCGCCGAGCTCTCGGAATGGGAGTCCGCCCGTTACTTCGAACTGCCATGAGCGCGGCACGGCCACTCATCGGCATCACCGGCCGGCGCTATCGGCTGAACCTGATCACCGGCGCAGACAGCCGATACGGCGATCGGTGTACCGACAGCTACATGTCCGACTTCGCGACCCTCATCGATCAGGCGGGCGGCGTGCCGGTGCACCTGTCCTATGACACCGACGCGGAAGCGGTCTGTCACTGGCTGGCCGGCGTGGTCATCACCGGTGGACAGGACGTGCACCCGGCCCGCTGGGGCGGGGACACGTCCGTGGTCCGCGGGTCCGACCCCCGGTCGGACCCGATGGTCCATGACATCGAGCGTGACGAGTACGAGACAGCACTCGTCAACGCGGCCCTGCAGCAGCGAATCCCTGTGCTCGGTGTGTGCCGGGGCATGCAGGTCATCAACGTTGCGTTCGGCGGCACGCTCATCGCCGACCTGCCGCCCGGTGCGGTGCGGCACCTGTCGCCGGAGTCCGCACCGGCCGACGGAACCGAGGACCACGTGGTGACCTTCGAGCCGGACTCGATCGCGGCGGGCCTGTTCGGCGAACGAGCAGTGACCAACTCGTGGCACCACCAGGCCGTCGATCGATGTGGCACCGGACTCGCCGTGACGGGCCGCGCGAGCGACGGCGTGATCGAGGCCGTCGAGCGTCCCGAGGATGCCGTGCTGGGGGTGCAGTGGCACCCGGAATGGATGGCGACGGCCGATCCGACCCTGACGTGGATCGTCGAGGAGTCCGCGAAACGGCTCCAGAACCCAACGAACACCCGAGAGGCACAGCAATGGCCGTGACGCGAATGGGCGATGATCCGTCGACTCCGACGTTGACCGAACTACTCTCCGATCGCGCCACCAGGACACCCGAGCGGGAGTTCCTCCGCTTCGGCGACGAGTCGTGGACCTTCGGCGAGATCGACGCGTGGACCTCGAAACTCGCGCACCGCCTGATCGAAGTCGACGGTATCGGGGAGGGCGACCGCGTCGCGATCATGCTCCCGAACGTCGTGCAGTGGCCGGTCGTGTGGCTGTCCGTGCTCAAGGCGGGCGCGGTCGTAGTGCCGATCAACTCCTCGTACCAGCAGGCCGATCTCACGTTCGTCCTGAAGGATTCGGGTGTCCGTGTCGTCTTCGCGGACAGGGAGCGAGGTCGGCTCCTCAACGACGCTGTGGCGGCGCAAAGCGATCTGGCCGAGGTTCGCATCGTCGACGTAGCTGACGACGGCACGGCGCGGTTCCCGGCGACCGCGCCGACGAGGACCATCGATGCCGAGACGCTGGCCAACCTCCAGTACACCTCGGGCACGACCGGGTTCCCCAAGGCGTGCATGCTGACGCACGACTACTGGGTGCGCATCGGATGGGTGGCGTCGGCAGCGGCCGGTCTCGGTCCCGACGACGTGCTGCTCACCGCCCAGCCGTTCTCCTACATGGATCCACAGTGGAACACGGCGCTCGCACTGACCGTGGGGGCGCCACTCGTCGTGTTGCCGCGGTTCTCCGCGTCGGGCTTCTTCGCCGACGTCCGCCGGCATCGCGCCACGTTCTTCTACGTGCTCGGTTCCATGCCGACCTTGCTGTTCAAACAGCCGCCGAGCCCTGCCGACCGCGACAACGACGTCCGCGTGGTGTTCTGCTCGGGGATCCCGAAACAGCTGCACCTGCAGCTTGAGGAACGGTGGGGTGCGCCATGGCGGGAGATCTACGGCATGACCGAGTCCGGAGTCGACCTGTTCAGCTCCTTCGACGACGCGGACGCCGTGGGGAGCGGGAGCGTGGGGCTGCCTATTCCGACCAAGCAGGTTCGGGTTGTCGATCCCGACGGTGCGGACCTGCCCGACGGCGAGCCCGGCGAACTGATCGTCACGGGCAAGCCGATGATGAACGGATACTGGAACAGGCCCGAGGACACCGCACGCACCGTGCGGGACGGCTGGCTGCACACCGGCGACGTCGTGATCCGCCGTCCCGACGGCGGTGTCCGGCTGGTCGGGCGGATCAAGGACATGGTCCGGCGCGGTGGCGAGAACATCGCGAGTGCGGAGGTCGAGAGCGTACTGGAGCGAGACGATGCGGTCATCGACGCTGCCGTCGTCGCGGAACCGGACGAGACGTTGGGTGAAGAGGTCAAGGCCTTCGTCCAACTCGCCGACGGGATCGCGGCCGACCGCACGACCGCTGAGCTGATCGTCGAGAGGGCGGGCTCGCAGCTCGCACGGTTCAAGGTGCCCCGGTATGTCACGTTCGTCGACAGCTTCCCGCGCACCCCGTCGGAGCGAATCTCGAAACCTGCGCTCAAAGCTCAAGTGGCGGGCGCGGTCACCCACGACGTCGGGTCGGGACGCAAGAACTCGGCGCCCGCGAAGTCGGGAATGGTCGACGTCGAGGTCGTGCGCGACGTAGCCGTCGTGACACTGCGCCGTCCGGACAAGCTGAACGCGCTCGACGTCGAGGCCCGGGTGAGCCTGGCGAAGGTCATTCGCGAGTACGGCACCGGTGCAGCCGCGCGCGGAATCGTCCTCACCGGCGAAGGGCGGGCCTTCTCGGCAGGGGAAGACCTGACGTCCGCGCCCGACTCGTACGAACAGCTCCGTGCGGCGTTGGATACCTTCCACGACATCACGCGGGCCATCCTGCAGACGCGTGTCCCGGTCGTCGCCGCGGTGAACGGCCTCGCGGTCGGTGGTGCGTCGGAGATCACGCTGTGCTGCGACACGCGCATCGCGACCCCGGAGACGGAGTACTACCAGCCGGAGAACCGTCGCGGGCTCACCATCTCCAACGCGTCGAGCGTGCTGCTCCCGCGGCTGGTCGGGAACCAGGCCATGCACATGGTCCTCGGCTCACCGCGGATCGACGCCGACGGGGCTCGGCGGATCGGGCTGGTGGACGAAATCGTGCCTCCGGAAGAACTTCTCGATCGCGCCATCCACACCGTCCACGCGTGGACGCCGGAAACCGGCACGACGGCACTGCATCTGGAACTCCTGCGACCGCAGCTCGACGAGATCGAACAAGCCTTCGCCCGTGAGGACGTGGCCGGGCGCGAGGCGTGGGACAGCGGGGTCGTCACCGCCGGTATCGGGGGTTTCTGGACAACCAAGGCAAAGGAGAACCCGGCATGATCGAGACCCAGGCAGCCGTCCTGAACGCGGTGAACGAGCCACTCGACCTGGCGACGATCCAGGTGGACGAGCCCGAGCCGCTCGAAGTGCGGGTCGCGGTCAGCCACGTGGGCCTGTGCCACAGCGATCTGCACTACATGACCGGAACCGTGCCCACCGATCTGCCGGTGGTCGTGGGACACGAGGTGGCCGGTGTCGTCGAGGCCGTGGGTCGGTCGGTAACCGGTCTACGGCCGGGAGACCGGGTCGTCGGGGCACTGACGCCGTCCTGCGGGCGGTGCACTAACTGCGAGGCGGGCAGATCGACACAATGTCAGCGCGTCGCCGAGATTCGCCGACGTCCACGACCGGCGTTCCAGCACCCGGACGGCCGGCCGATCGAGCGACTCGGTGATGTCGGCGCGTTCTCGCAGCACACCCTCATGCGCGAGAACGCGCTCGTGAAGCTGCCGGACGACGTGCCGTTGCACGTCGGGTGCCTGCTCTCGTGTTGCATCATCACCGGCGTCGGCGCGGTCTTCCGCGGTGCTCGGGTGCGCCCCGGCAGCACGGTCGCCGTCATCGGCTGCGGCGGGGTCGGCTCGGCCACCATCCAAGGCGCTCGACTCGCGGGCGCATCGGCCATCGTCGCCGTCGACCTCGACGAAGAACGACTCGAGGCGGCTCGTGGGTACGGCGCCACGCACGTCGTGAACGGCTCCGACGACGTCGTCGCCGAGATCCACCGCCAGCTGGGCGAGGGCGTCGACTACGCGTTCGAAGCGGTCGGCTCGGCGCGCACCGCCGCGACGGCGCTGGCCGCCCTCCGCCCGTCCGGCACCGCATGTCTGGTCGGTATCGCGCCGGGCGGTACCGAGTTGAGTCTGCCTGCCTCGGATTTCTTCTTCGAGGAGAAGCGGCTCATCGGGTCGTACCTGGGCTCCGGCCAGGCACGCCAGGACGTCGCCCAGCTGGCCCGCCTGTACCAGCAGGGACGGCTGCTGCTCGACGAAATGGTCACGAAGGTCATCGGATTCGGCGAGATCAACGAGGGCTTCGAGGCGATGAGGTCCGGCGACGTGACGCGCATAGTCCTCGACCTCCGGTCCTGACCTTCCAGCCAACGCAGAGGTGTTTTCTCATGACGAGCAACGCGATTCCCCGGCCGGTGAACTACATCGCCGACGACTGGAGAGAATGCGAGACCGTCCCCGACGCATGGAACGTCGACCCCAACACGCGCGAACCCGTGCATCGCAGTGTCACGACCCCTCCCGCCGAGCTGGAGCGCGCGTTGCAGCACGCGGAGCGGGTGTACGACGTCGGGCGCTGGGACGACGACGCACGACGTCAGCGCGCGGACGTCCTCGAGCGGGCTGCCGCGATCATGGAGACCCGTGCCGAGGAGATCGCCCGCACGGACTCGTTGACCAGTGGGACGCCCATCAGCGTCACGAGGAAGGTCGCGGCGTTCCTGCCCGCCAGGATTCGATCCACGGCGGCCGACCTGGTGCGGATACCGCGAGTGCAGGCGTTGGCCGCGGACGGCCGGGACGTTCGGCTGTACCGGGTTCCGTGGGGACCGGCCGCGATCCTCACTCCGTGGAACGGCCCCAGCTTCATCCCGGCTGCCAAGGTCGTGAGCGCGATGGCGGCAGGCTGCCCCGTCGTGCTCAAGCCGTCCGAGCACGCGCCGAGCAGTGCACAGATCATCGTCGAGTGCTTCGTCCAAGCGGGCCTGCCCAGCGGTTCCCTCCAGTTGGTCCACGGGACCGGTGACGTCGGCGCCACGCTCACTGCCGACCCGCGGATCAAGATCGTCTCGTTCACCGGAGGGCCCGGTGCAGGGCGCGCCATCGCCCGAGCCGGCGCCGAGGACCTCAAGGTTCTGCAGCTGGAGCTCGGCGGCAACAACCCCGCGTTGGTGCTGGACGACGCCGACATCGAGGTGGCCGCGGACGGCCTCGTCGACGGCATGACCAAACTGAACGGCCAGTGGTGCGAAGGGCCCGGCAAAGTGCTTGCCCACCGCGATCTGGTCGATCCACTGTTCGAGGCATTGACGGAGCGCGTCGCCAAGCTCGTGGTCGGACACTCGCTCGACGCGGACGTCGACGTCGGCCCCGTCTCCAATGCGCCACACTTTCAGACTCTGCAGCGCAGGATCGACGGGCTGCGTGACCTCGGCGCGGCCATCCACCGACCCGCTCGGCTGCCTGACCTCGACGGGTTCTTCCTGTCGCCCACGGTCGCCGCGGGCGCCGATCCCGCGCAGGCCACCGCCGAACTGTTCGGGCCGGTCGTGTCGCTCCATCCGGTCGACTCCGACGAGGAGGCGTTGCGCATCGCCAACGCGAACCCGTCGGGACTCGACGCCTACGTGTTCGGCGCCGACACCGACCGGGCGATCGACGTCGGCTCGCGCATTCTGGCCGGCGAGGTGCGCGTCAACGGGGCCAAACTCGCCGACCTCGGTGACGATTCGGCGCAGAGCTTCTGGGGCCCGGCGGGCATCGGCGGCCACGGGCCGGCGGAGTCGGTGCGGGTCTTCTGCGGCGACCGGGTCGTCGGCGTCGACTCACCGGATCTGCCGTTGTGAGACCGCCGGTTACGGTGCAACCGGCACGGCTTCGAGCCGAGTCGCGAGCCAGCTGTCGAGAACCGAGGTCGAGATCTGCATCTGTTTCTCCGCCGCGGACCGATCGCCATACGTCAGCCAGTTCAGCGCAAAGCCGTCCGCCAGCGTGGCGATGACGTACACGATCTCATCGACCGTCTCCGGTTCGAGCGGGTGCTCGGCGCTCGCGCTCCGAAGCGCAGTGCGTACGGCGTCCAGCGCCGTGTCGTACACCAGGATGACGCCACCTTCTTTGTGCTGGCGCCGTGCCCAACTCGTGAGCTCGAGCGACGTCGCAGCGAAGTTGACTGACTCGAGGTAACACTCCATAACGCCGCGGAGGATCTGGTGTGCTGTGGTTTCGAGCTCGGCATGGGGATCATTGCTCGTGATGACGCCGCGAAACTTGTCGGCGACGAACTGGTAGACGTCGGCGAACAAGTCCTCCTTGGAGTTGTAGCAGTAGTGCAGTGTCGCCAGCGGCGCGTTGGCCTGCTCGGCGATACGCCGTGTCGTCGCGCCGTCGATGCCGTGGGTCGCAATGACCTCCACTGCCGCCTTGACGAAGTCAGCGCGCCGCTCTTCGGCGGAGATCCGTGGCACGAAGCCTCCCGTTGCCATGGGCGTCCGCCCCTGACTTGGACGCCCGACTGAGTCACCACCACTTTACCAGCGGATCGACGACGGCTTCATGCACAGAGAAGAAACTTGGTCAATCATCTGGATCAAATGACCAAGTTACTGTTAGTCTATGGCCCCGGTCACAAGTTCGAGTCCTCCGGCGACGCCAGATCCCGGCTCGCGTCCTACCGAAACGCAAAGGAACTGATCGACATGAAGGACATTCTCTTCATGCTGGCGGATCTCTGGATGATCTTCGCCGGCTTCTACTTCGGCTGGAAGTTCATTCGGCGCTACAACAACTATCTGCTGGGTCTGGAGTGGATGGTCGTCGCCACGTCGGGATCGAACTTCTTGTTGTGGGCACTCCTCGGCGGAGCGGAGGACAGCTTCCTGTACAGCATTGCGGCATTCTTCGACGCGTTCTCGCGATCGATCGGCATCACGCTCATCCTTGTCCTCGGTCTGATGCGCGTGACCCATCGGTACAAGCCGAGCGTGGCTGTCGATATCGGCCTGTTCGCGTTGGCCGGAGTCGCCGGCTTGTATCTGCAGCAATTCAGCCCGCACGAGCTGCACGTCGGTCCGGCAACGTTCTACGTCGTGGTCAACGTGCTCACGACGATGTTCCTGGTCTACTTCTCGTGGCGGCTCTGGAAGATCGGAGCCAAGAAGCACGCCATCGGCGCGGGCCTCGCCACCACCGCGGCGTGCATCATCGCGGTCACGTACGACTTCTTCCCGATTCCCGGGGACGACGAACATCGGACGATCTTCTACATCGCCGCGCTGGCCACCTGGGGATTCCAGATGTGCGTGTACTACTTCGCCTACCGTCCTCTGCACGAGCACAACGTGGCGACCGGCGTCGAACCGGCGACCGGCGAGCAGAGCGCTGCCCGTGCCTGAGCGTCGCATCGAGGAGTCGTGACATGAATACCGACCACGTGGACTACGAAGAATTCAGCGGTTGGGTCGATCCGCCCGCCGACCTGGCTCCTGCGCTGACCAAGGACCTCAGCTGTGACGTCGCGGTCATCGGTGGAGGACTGAACGGCATGTCGACGGCCCTGCGGCTCGCCGAGCGCGGCCGCGACGTCGTGCTTCTGGACGCCGAGTTTTGCGGCCATGGAGCCAGCTCCCGCAACGCCGGGCAGGTGGCGGGTGCGCTCGGCGGCGACATCCAGTTGCTGAACATGCTCTACCGCAAGAAGATGCCCGCGCTGTCACGTTTCACCGAGCGCGCGGCGCACAACGTGGAGAACCTGATCGAGAAGTTCGACGTCGACTGCGACTACGAGCCGACGGGCAACGTCTTCGCTGCCGTATCGCGCGGACAGCTGGGCCGAGTACGCCGTGTGGCCAAGATTCTGCAGCGCGGGGGTACCCACGTCGAGTTGGGATCGAGCGAGGAACTCGGGATCCCACGGGGGTTTCTCGGCGGGATGCGTGAGCTGGACGGCGGAATCATGAACCCCGGCCGGTTCACGTTGGGCCTACGGCGAGCACTGCTGTCGTCGGATGCTCGCGTGTTCGAGCGGACGAAGGTCGTCGACGTCACGCGTCGAGGCGGTCAGGTCGTCATTTCGACCCCTCGTGGCGAGGTCCGCGCGAACAAGGCGGTGCTCGCGACCAACGCCTTCGCCGGCGAGTGGGACATCACGCCGCCTCGACTGTCGGTGCCGATCTGGGTGATCGAGGTCGAGACCGAGCCGATCGATCCCGAACGTCTCGCAGCACTCGGATGGACCAGCCGGTCAGGGCTGGTGACTCAGCACAACATCATGGAGAACTACCGCCTGACCTCGCGCAACACCATCGTGTTCGGTGTGCGCCGGCTCGAGCGGGGCACGCGCTATCCGTTGCCTCCGAAGAAGGCGGATCCGGCTCTTGTCGAGGAACTCGGCCAGGCCTTCGCGATGCGCTTCCCCGCTCTTTCCGACGTGGCCGTCGACCGTGCGTGGGGAGGTTGGATAGCCATCACGTCGTCCTGGCTTCCGCTCGCAGGCCAGCTCGGCGAGGACATCTTCTACTCGATCGCGTGCAACGGTCACGGTTTGGCCCAGGCGCCCTACGTCGGATCGCTCATGGCCGATCTCATCGTCGACGGTAGGCGGCACGAAGACCTCGAAGTGCTGTGGCGGAAGAAGCCCAGGTTTCCTCGTCCGATGATGATGGGTCCGCTGGGACTGCGCACCATCTGGGCCGTCGACCGGTTCAACGACTTGGTGAACGGGAGCCGGCGCAACGCTCGAAAGGGGTCGATGCACCGCGACGGCGTCGCAGAAGGCGGCTGATTCCCACCTCTCGAGGGGTGGTCGGTCGACTCCTCGTCCACCTCGTCGTTGGTCACGAACGCGCTGGCATGGCCATCGACGGTCTCCGCGTCCGGGACGACTTCGAGGTGCGTTAGTGGATAGATACGCACCATGCGCCTTCAACGTCGGCCACAGCTTCTCGCGGCCACGCTCGGTTTGGCAGCTCTACGAACGCGCGGCAGACTAACCTTCGCGGTGCGCCATGAGCAATCGGCCGGTCCGTGTGTTCGCCATGGCGTCCGGCTGCAGGCCGGAGAACGAGGCGTTGCGGCGGATGGCGGCGTATCTGAAACAGCCGCCGTCTGCCGGGAAGACGTTTCCATTCGCTGTTGAGGGAGTTGCCATCGAGGGGCGGATGGTGCCGGCGGCACGCGGCTTGTCCATGGTCCTGTCCATGAACTGGCGCTGCCCGATGCCTCGGTTGCGGCGATGCGGCCGACCGTTCGCCGCCCCACCTCCGGTTTCTACTCGTGACGGGTGATCTTGCGGGCTCATTATCCTTTGGCCGTCGGTTCAAGTCCGACCCGGCCCGCCCTTCTGGCCTGCATGTTCTTGGCCCGTTTCGCGAGGTCGAGAGCACTTGTCCATGGTCGAGTTCTTGTCCCGGCGTCGTCGCCGCAGTACGGGTGCTCGGGTGCCGATCGGTGATCGGCAAGGAGATCTACCTGCCGGAGATTGTCCGGGGTCTGATCTTGCCAAGATCTCGTCATAGGAAACGGCTCCACCTGCAGGTCGATATTCTGCGGCCGAGAGTGTGGGGAATTTCCTCGGTCGAAACATCCTGTGGGCGATATGGCGTGAATTCTGCTCGCTTCGTGTAGATACCCATTCGCGGGAAAATGTGGTGGAAGTGGGAGGTGCTACGTGGTCGTAGCGTTCTCGCTGTTCTCGTGGTCGACTGCCCTGCGGCCCGCTTTGTGCACAGGTTGCCACCGGTAGGGCGAGGGCAGCTTCGGCCGGAGTGGCCGAGCGATCCGGCCCTGCGTCTGGAACGACCACGGACTCGCGTTCCTGGCGGAGCGCTGGCCGGGTCTACCGCGGATGTTGGCGTTCCCCGTGAGTGCGATCGGTTGACCGTCCCAGGTCGTGTGGTGGTGTGTCACCGCCGTTGTCCGGGTTTGGCACCCGGGGTGTTGAGGTGCTGGGTGAGGGTGTGGGCTTCGTGGAGGAGTAGTGCGCCGAGTTCGGGTTGTCGGGTGGGTGTGAAGCGGGTTTCGATTCCGGTGAGTGTGAGGGCCCAGGCGGGGTGTCCGGTGTGGTCGAAGACGGCGGCGGCCATGCCCCAGCTGCCTTCGACGACGAGGCCTGGGTTGACGGCGTATCCGTCGCGGCGGGTGCGGTCGATGCGGGCACGGATGTCGTCGGGGGAGTGGGCCTGGCCCCATCGGTGGGTGAGGTCGGTGCGGTCGAGGTAGGAGTTGATCTCCGTGTCGTCGAGGAAGGCGAGGGTGACGAGCCCTGCTGAGACGACGCCGAGGGGGAATCGGGCGCCTTGGTAGAGCACGAACGAGCGGATGGGGAAGTCGCCGTCCTCGCGGATCAGGCACACGGTCTCGTCGCCGCGTAGCGCGGAGAAGAAGGCGCTCTCGCCGGTTGCTTCGGCCAGCCGGTGCACGCTCGCGCGGGCGTGGTGGGTGACGTCGTAGCGGCTCCCGGCGGTCTGACCCAGCAGGAATAGCTCTGGGCCGAGGAACCAGCGGCCGGTCGACTGGTCCCGGTCGACGAAACCTTCCTCGGTCAACGAGGTGAGCAGGCGGTGCACCGTGGGCCGTGGGAGGTCGGTGTCACGAGCCAGGTCGGCGGTGAGGGCGCCGCTGTCGTTTCGCGCGGACAGTGCCCGCAGCACGCCGCCGACTCTGCCGATCAGGTGCGCGTTCGATGCCTCGCTCATGGCCCGATCCTAGGTGTTCACTGAGTGAACGCATAGGTGAAGGTGCGGTCGGTGTGCGACCACCTTGCTGCAGTTGTTCGGGGAAATATTGCCAAGCGATGTGCGAACGGGTTGTACTGCTGGCCGTCCGCTGTTCGGACACAAGGAGGTGGTGAGGTGTCGAAGTTGCGTGCCGATGCGCAGGAGGCGTTGGCCGATGTGCTCGTGGACGGGATGACGTTGGCTGTCGGCGGGTTCGGCCTGTGCGGGATCCCGAACGACCTGATCGAGGTGGTGCGGGACAGCGGCGTGACCGGGTTGACGGTGGTGTCGAACAACATGGGCGTCGATGGCAAGGGCCTGGGGCTGCTGCTGGAGAACAAGCAGGTGGCCAAGGTGATCGCGTCGTATGTGGGGGAGAACAAGCTGTTCGCCCAGCAGTTCCTCGACGAGACCCTGGTCGTGGAGTTCGCGCCGCAGGGCACCCTGTCCGAGCGGCTGCGTGCCGGCGGTGCGGGTATCGCGGCGTTCTACACCCGTGCCGGGGTGGGAACGCCGGTGGCCGAGGGCAAGCCGCTGGCCGAGTTCGACGGGCACCTGCACGTGCAGGAACGGGGGATCGTCGCCGACGTGGCGCTCGTGCACGCGCACACCGCCGACCCGGCCGGCAACCTCGTCTATCGGGCCAGCGCGCGCAACTTCAACCCGGTCGTGGCGACCTGCGGCCGGGTGACGGTGGTGGAAGCCGAACACCTCACCGGCGAGTTCGTCGACCCGGAACGGGTCGTGACCCCGGGCATCTACGTGGACCGCCTGGTTCGAGCGGCGCCGCGGGTCAAGGACATCGAGAAGCGTACGGTGCGCCCTCGCGCCGACGTGTCGACCGACTAGGAGCTGCTGATGGCCTGGACACGTGACGACATGGCGGCACTGGCCGCCGCCGAGTTGCGCGACGGTGATTACGTCAACCTCGGAATCGGCATCCCGACGCTGGTCGCCAACCATGTGCCGGACGGGGTGGAGGTGACGCTGCAGAGCGAGAACGGCCTTCTCGGCGTCGGGCCGTTCCCGATCGAGGGGGAGGAGGACGCCGACCTGATCAACGCCGGGAAACAGACCGTCACGGTCACTCCCGGCGCCAGCTTCTTCGACTCGGCCGCATCGTTCGGCATGATGCGCGGTGGGCACATCGACATCGCCGTCCTGGGCGCATTGCAGGTCAGCAAAGCCGGCGATCTCGCCAACTGGACGATCCCGGGGGCACTCGTCAAAGGTATGGGCGGTGCGATGGATTTGGTCGTCGGAGCACGCCGCGTCGTCGTGCTCACTGACCACGTGGCCAAGGACGGCACCCCGAAGATCGTCGAGGAATGCACCCTGCCCCTGACCGGCTCGGGCGTCGTCGACCGGATCATCACCGACCTCGCGGTACTCGACGTGACCGACACCGGCCTCCGACTGATCATGCTCGCCCCCGGGGTCACCGAAGACGAGGTCCGGAACCGCACCGACGCGCCGATCACGGAGACGGCCGAGGCCGGTCACCGATAACCACCGAACGCGGCGATGCCACGGCCAGTCGGTCCAGCCCCCACCAGCAGCCGGCTCGGCGACGTGTGCCGGTGTGGTCAGGGTGTGCCGTGGAGTCCGTGTTCGAGCAGGTCGAACACGGTGTGGAGGGCGGCGCGGGGGTCGGGTTCGTCGCTGAGGAATTGCGGGATCTCGAGGATGTAGCGGGCGAGGGCGCGGGCGGTGAGGTCGTGGGGGTCGCGGCCGAGTTCGGTGGCGATGGCCTCGGCCAGGGGTTGCTCACAGCGAATCCACAGTTTGCGTGAGTAGTCGCGCAGGGCGGGCGTGTTGACGATCAGTTCGGTGAGCTTGCGGACCTCCGGGGTCGGGTCGGCGACGAACGGTCCGCGCCCGGCCATGAACTCCCGCAGTGCCGCCATCACCGACATTCCGGCGGGGCGCTCATACACCGCGGACAGCAGGCTTTCCCGGCGTTCGGCGCCGTCGTCGAACATCAGCGCCTCTTTGCCGTCGGGGACGTGTTTGAACACCGTCGGGCTCGAGATGTCCACCGCGTCGGCGATCTGTTTGACGCTGACCTGGTCGTAGCCCTTCTCCAGGAACAGTCGCTGCGCGGCCTCGGCCAGCGCCCGGCGTGTCTGGGCGTTCTTGCGTTCCCGCCGTCCGAGCGGCTCAACAGGCATGCCGCCACCCTAGCACAGTGCTTAACTCGATAAATCTCTTAACTTAGTTGTATTTTTAACCAAGTTGTGTTTTTCTGGGTGGGTCAGAGTTCGACCCGAGGGTGCGGGGGTGTGATCGAGATGAACGGCAACGACGACGAGACGGCACCGGTGCTGATCGTCGGTGGCAGTCTGGTCGGGCTGTCCGCCGCGGTGTTCCTGGCCTGGCAGGGCGTTCCGGTCGTGGTGGTCGACAAGCACCGCGGCAGCTCCCCGCATCCGCGGGCGATCGGCTTCACCACGCGTACGGTGGAACACTTCCGGCAGGTCGGGCTCGAGGTGCCGCCGTCGCTACAGGGCATGAAGCCGCCGCGGCGGGCTCGGGTGGAGAGCCTGACCGGGACCTGGCTCGAGGAATACCCGTGGACGCCCGGCGGCAACGGCGCCTACGGCGCGGAAGACTCCCCGGTGCACGCGATCGCGGTCACCCAGGACCGGCTCGAACCCCTCCTGCGTGACCGATCGGTCGAACTGGGCGCCGACCTGCGCCCGGGCACCGAACTGCTCGGGTTCGTCCAGGACGCCCACGGCGTGACCGCCACCCTGCGCCGGCGCGACGACGGTCACGAGTACCGCCTGCACGCCCAGTACATGGTGGCCGCCGACGGTGCGACCAGCGCCGTGCGTGAGGCGTTGGGCATCGGCCGCCACGGGGCAGGCCCGCTGTCGGTGCAGCGCAGCATCCTGTTCCGCGCTCCCTTGGATGAATATCTGGAACACGGCGTGGTCCAGTTCGAGATCGAACAGCCCGACCTGAAGGCATTCCTGACCACCTATTCCGACGGCCGATGGGTGCTGATGCTCAGCGACGACATCGAACGCGACGTCGACGAACAGATCCAGGTGGTGCAGCAGGCGATCGGCCGCACCGACATCCCCATCGAACTGGTGACCACCGGCCGCTGGGAACTGGCCGGGCTGATCGCTGACCGCTTCTCCGACGGCCGGGTGCTGCTCGCCGGGGACGCCGCCCACCAATTGCCGCCCAACCGTGGCGGTTTCGGCGCCAACACCGGTATCGACGACGTGCACAACCTGGCCTGGAAACTGGCCGCCGTGCTGGCCGGTAGATCCGAGCCCCGACTGCTGGACACCTACGACGCCGAACGCCGGCCAATCGCGGACCTGCGCCACGACCAGCTCTTCGCCCGCGCCGACTACAAGGCCTACCTGGCCGCCCCCAGAACGGACGTGCCGGTGCTCGACGACGCGTCGATCGAACTCGGCCAGCTCTACCGCTCGGCCGCGGTCCTGGGCGCGGACGCCACCCTGCCGCCCGCGCAGCGACCCGACCAATGGGCCGGCCAACCCGGCACCCGGGCCCCGCACCTGTGGATCACCACCGACGGCGGGGAAAGCTCGACGCTGGATCTGTTCCGGCGCGACTGGGTGCTGCTGTCCGAAGACGACCGCTGGGCCGCTGCCGCGGTCCGCGCCACCGAGCAGCAGGATATCCCGGTCACGTTCGTACACCTGGGCACTGATGCGAAACCCGTGGAGTCCAACGCTTTCCGCACCGCCTACGGCGTCGAATCCACCGGGGCCACCCTGGTCCGCCCCGACGGATACATCGCCTGGCGCACCATCACCGCCCCGACCGATCCCACCCAGACACTCAACGCCGCGTTGAACGCCACCGCCATGCCCACCCACACCATCGAGACAACAGCAAGCGATGTCCGATCATGACCGACACCGCGCCGCCGTAGTTGATGCCCACCACGACGTAGTTCGGTCGGTTGGCGACCCGGCTCTCGCGGATCCTCACGTGGGTCGCGTCGACCTGTAACGCCGGATACCGCTCCACACACCGAAAGCACGACAGTCCCATCTCAGGCGCGTGCGAGGTCGATCGCCGTCCATGCCATCGCGGTGGCGCCGTCGAGTACGGCCTTGTCGGCGGCCTGGTTGATGCAGGCCGCAGTGAAGTCGGGTTGATGGTTCACGGCGGGCAGGCAGTCCAGCCCGAGCATCGGGTGGATGGTGGGAACGACATGGGAGACGTTACCCATGTCGGTCGCCGCACCGGCCGGGGAGCCGCCGGACAGGTCCGGGAAGACACGCCCGAGCACCTCGGCATTGGCCCGGTACATCTCCAACATGGCCGCGTCGGGACGCAGGTCGGCGTAGTCGAGGGAGATCGGTGTGGTGGTCAGTTCACATCCGGTACCCAGCGCGCCTGCCTCGAAGCAGTGCTGCACGCGTTGCTTGAGCCGGGAGAGCGATTCCAGTGTGGACGATCGGACGATCCACTCTCCGCGGCTCGCGTCGGGAATGATGTTGGCCGCGGTGCCGGCCTCCGTGACGATGCCGGCGATGCGGTCGTCCGGACCAGTCTGCTGACGCAGCAACCCGACCGCGACCTGCGCGAGGGTCATCGCATCGGCGGCGTTGACGCCGTACTGCGGATAGGCTCCCGCGTGCGCGGGTGTCCCGCGGTAGGCGATCTCGAACTGCGAGACGGCGAGCCCGGGCATCGCGGCCATTTCCACCGCGCCGGGATGGACCATCATTGCCGCGTCCATCCCCTCGAATGCTCCGCGTTCGAGCATGAGGACCTTGCCTCCGCCACCTTCCTCCGCCGGGGTACCGAGGACGGTCACCGTCAGCCCCAGGTCGTCGGCCAGCTTGGCGAGCGCCGCTCCGGCCCCGACCGCCGCGGCGGCGATGATGTTGTGGCCGCAGGCGTGGCCGATATCGGGGAGGGCGTCGTACTCGGCGCAGATCCCGATGTGCAGCGGACCTGTTCCGGCGGTCGCGTGGACAGCGGTGGGAAGGCCGTAGCAGCCGTGCTCCACCTCGAACCCGGCCACGGTCAGCGCCTCCGCCACCCACGCGCTCGCCTGCTCCTCCTCGAACGCGAGTTCCGGGTGGGCGTGGATGCGATGAGACAGCTCGATGAGCCGGTCGCGCCAGGCCTCGACCGTATCTGCGGCGTACTGCTTGGCGTCAGCGGTCATGTGTCCTCGGTCGGTGCAATGTGGACGGAAGTCGGGCGGGTGGCCGCGTCGTAGGCCGCTCGGGACCCGGTGGCGCCCATGCCGCTGTCGCCGGCCGGTTCGTACACCATCCCGGGACCGCCGCCCTGCCACTGGTTGACCCACACCACCCCGGCGGGGATACGGCGCGCGGCGACCATGTGCTCGGGGTCGGCGGTGTACACGGTGGCGGCAAGCCCGAATCGGGTCTTGGTCGCTTCCGCCAGGCCTTCCTCGAAGGAGGACACGACGACTACCGGGGCGAGGGGGCCGAAGGTCTCCTCGCTCATGACGAGCATGGAGTCGTCCACATCGGTGAGGACGGTGGCGGGGTAGAAGTAGCCCTGTCCGCCCGGTTCCTTCCCTCCGGTTCGGACGGTCGCGCCGCGTTCGACTGCGTCCGCGACGTGCCGTGCCACGATGTCGCGTTGCCGCCGGTCCACCAGCGGCCCCAGAACAGTGGCCTCGTCGCGCCCGTCTCCGAGGGTGTACGTTCCCGCGACGTCGACGAGGGCGTCGATGAACTCCTCGGCGATGTCGCGGTGGACGTAGATGCGTTCCATGGACGTGCAGATCTGGCCGGAGTTGGCGAACGCGCCGAACGCGACCGCCGCGGCGGTCGCGGCCGGGTCGACGCCCGCGTCGACGACGACGGGGTCCTTGCCGCCGAGTTCGAGGATCGAGCGGCGCAGCAGAGCTCCGCTCTCCCGGCCCACCGCCCGGCCCGCCTCGACCGAGCCGGTGAAGTGCACCAGCCCGATCCGCTCGTCGGCAACGAGCGGCACACCGGCCCGGGAGTCGCCATGCACGAGGTTGACCGTCCCGGGTGGCAGGTCGGCCAGCTCCAGCAACCGCGCCGCCGACATCGGCGACCGCTCGGAAGGCTTGAGCACGACGGTGTTACCCGCGGCGAGCAACGGGCCGAGCGCACCGAGCGTCATGGGCACCGGGAAGTTCCACGGCACGATGACGGCGGCGACGCCGAGCGGATGGCGCAGGAGCGTGGTGCTGCTCCCGTCCGGCCCGGCGACCGTCTTGTCGAACGGGTAGTCCAGGGCCTCGGCCACGGCCGTCTTGAACAGCTGCGCCGCCGCGCCGATGAAGCCGGTGCCGAGAGCGACGGGTTTGCCCATCTCGCGACACTCGACCTCTGCCAGCTCGGGTGCGTGCTCGGCGACGGCGTCCGCCCACTGCGTCAACCGCGCTACGCGCTCCGCCACAGGTAGTGCCGCCCAAGCGGGTTGTGCTTCGACGGCCGCTGCCACTGCCTGGCGGACGTCCTCGGGTGATCCGCTGGGGCACCGGGCCGTGACCTCCTCGGTGGCGGGGTCGATCACGTCGTGGAACGCCTCGCCGCGGGTGTCCCGCCAGCGTCCGCCGATCAGGTTCTGCAGGGTCTTCACCGGGATACTCCTTCGCCGGGTCGGCGGGTGGTCAGCCGAGCCGGTCGGCCATCAGTTCGCCGAGCATGATCGATGCCACGTTGGTGTTGGCCCGCGGCACGGACGGGAAAATCGATGCGTCGACCACGCGAAGCCCGTCGACGCCGCGCACGCGGCAGGACGGGTCGACCACCGCGGAGTCGTCGTCGGTCGCCCCCATCCGGCACGTGCTGGTGCCGTGCTGGGCGTCCACCGCGGTCGCCAACAGGTGGTCGTCGAGCTCGGCATCGTTGTCCAGCACCGCGAACAGATCGCTGTTGCTGTCCTCGACCGACCCGCCGACGACGGTCGCGGCCTCAGGGCCGCGAGCCAGCTCCACCAGGGCGCGGACACCGTCGCGCAGTCGCGCGAGGTCCCGGCCGTCCGACAGCATCCGCTCCCGGACTTCGGGCTGAGCCTGCGGGTCGGTGGAGGTCAGCGTCAGCACTCCGCGCGAGTGGTTGTGGTTCAGCCACACCCCGAAGCCGCCCATCGGGGACCGCGTGTCGGCGCTGGCCATGGACAGCACGTTCATGTTCAGTGACACCAACATCATGTCGTGAGGGGCCGCGCCGGGCGCGCCGCTGCTGTAGCGGACACAGACGTTGGTGTGGCGGTCGTCGTCGGTCTTGATCGCGGCCTCCGCGGTCAGCGGCAACCCGACGACCATCATCGGATGGTCCTGCATACCGCGGCCGACCGGGAGGTCCGCCAGAACCGGGAGGTCGAGGTGGTGCAGATCCGCCGCCGGGCCGATGCCCGAGCGCAGCAGAATCGCCGGGGAGTGGACCACACCGGCGCTGAGCACGATCTCGTCGGCGTACTCGGTCGTCGTCGTGCCGCCGGTGATCACGCGGACGCCGACAGCCCGGCCACCCTCGACGACGACCCGGTCGACCAGCGTGTCGCCGCGGACGGTGAGCCCGGCCAGTGACCGAACCGGTTCGAGGTAGCCGTCGTTGACCGTGACCCGGCGGCCGCCGCGCGAGTTGATCGGGTACGGCGAGACCCCGGCCGCACGGGGCGCGTTCACGTCCGGCGCCCAGGGGTGCCCGGCGGCCTGGGCGGCCGCTGACAGTGCGCCGTCCACCCCGCCCCACTTGTCCTGCGGCGTTCGGAATATCGGCGTCGGTCCGCCGCGCCCGTGGTAGGGCTCGTCCCCGAACTCCTCGTCGTCCTCGAGCTTCGCGAAGTAGGGCAGGACGTCCTCGGGTGACCAGCCGGTGCATCCGGCGGCGGCCCAGTCCTCGAAGTCCTCCATCGGCGGGCGGATGGCGATCTGCCCGTTGATCGACGAACTGCCGCCCGCACCCCGGCCGCGCCAGTACGGTGCCTGGGGCTGCTTGTCCGTCCGAGCCGAGTTCACGCCCTCCCAGACCAGGCCGGCCACGGCGGCGGGATCCATCAGCGCGCGGGCGGGGTTCGGCGACCGCCATGCCTCAGGCATCTGCGCCGTCCGGTAGTCGGGACCGGCTTCCAGGAGCAGCACGCGCTTGCCGCGCTCGGCGGAGCGAGCGGCGAGGGCCGCGCCCGCGGAGCCCGCTCCTACGACGATGATGTCCCAGCCCGGGTCTGTCACGGTGAACCTCCTGTGCTCGGATCAGGAGTACGGGCCGGGGATCTCCGGACCGTTGCTGGGCCGTATACTTCTCCCCAGATTAAGTTCAGTCAATAGTGAATTTTCATTTCTGATTGACCGATTGGAGTTCGGTGGTGTCCAGCCGTGTCGGCGACGATCCTCCCGACGATGCCGACTCCCTGATCGACGACTTCGGCCTGTACATCGGGCGCGCAATGGGCTGGCCGCCGATGGCCGGGCGCGCCGCGGGGGTGCTGATGCTCAGCGAGAGCCCCATGACGATGACGCAGCTCCAAGACGCTCTCCACGCGAGCAAGGGTTCGATGTCCGAGACGACGCGCCTGCTGGTGTTGAGCGGGACCGTCCGGCGTTTCAAGGAACCGGGGTCTCGTCACTACGTGTACGAGTGGCGCGACGATGCCTGGATCGGCTGTTTGCAGCACCAGATCGAGGGGACGACCGACCTGCTGGCGCTGGCGGAGAACGCGCAGGCGCGGGACGCGGCGTTACCCGAGCGCCAGCGCGCACGGCTGCGCGACATGCAGGAGTTCTACACCTTCATGGTGCAGCGCCTCGAAACACTCCTCGGCGAGTACAGGGCGCTCCGGGAGCACGACGACCCTGGCCATGAGGATGCTCGGGACCGCACCGCGGGCGGGGACGACGGAGAACCCGAGCGGTGAGGTCGACGCCGTTCCCGGGTTGACGCGAACTCAGCCGCCCGGCCGGTGGTTGGTGTCGTCCTCGAAGACGAGGAAGGTGCGGGTGCCGAGCACGCCGGGGATCGCTTGCAGTTGCTCGAGTACGACGCGGCGGAGTGCGTCGTTGTCGGCTGCTCTGATCAGGAGGATCACGTCGAACTCGCCGCCGGTCAACGCCATGTGGCGGACCTCGGGGATGGTGCGTAGCCGGTCCTTCAGATCGCGCCAGCTGTTCTGCCGGACGGTCAGGGTGACGTAGGCCGAGGTTGTCAGTCCGAGTTTCGCCGGGTCCACGGTGGCCGTGAATCCGGTGATGACGCCGTCCTGAACGAGCCGTTCGAGGCGTGTGTAGGCGTTGGCGCGGGAAATGGAGACGCGTTCGGCGAGTGCTCGGCCGGACAGGCGGCCGTCGGCTTGTAGTTCGGCGACGATGCGGCGGTCTGTGTCATCGATTGCGGTGTCCAATGGTCTCACTTCCCGGGCTGATGCCAGTGCATTGCTGTCCAATTGGCTTCTTTTGAACAAGCTACGCAGTCGATCATCTCAAGTTTGAACCGTGACGTAGTCAGCTGGACAGCGATCCTGCCACGCTCTCGATACGTTTGTCTCGCGGCGGAGGAGCGGAATGAGTAGCGACCAGCGTGACGCGGCGTCGGCCACGATGCGGGTTCTGGACGAAGCGGGCGATCTCGCCGACGGAGCTGACCGGCCGGATGCGGATGGACTGTTGGCGGGGTACCGGCAGCTCGTACACGGCCGCCGGCTCAACGAGCTGGCCGGTGCGCTCGTCCGGCAGGGCAGATTGGCCGTCTATCCGTCGTCGCGGGGCCAGGAGGCATGCCAGGTCGCTTGTGCCGCGGCACTGTCCGAAGGCGACTGGTTGTTCCCGACCTATCGGGACGCGGTCGCGATCGCCACGCGGGGTGTCGACCCGGTCGAGGTCCTGAGCATGCTGAAGGGCGACTGGCACTGCGGCTACGACGCGGCGCGGCATCGGGTTGCTCCGCAGGCCACCCCCTTGGCGACCCAGTTGCTGCACGCTGTGGGGGTGGCACATGCGGCGCGGCTCAAGGGTGAGGACACCGTTGTCATGGCGCTCTGCGGCGACGGGGCGACGAGCGAGGGCGACTTTCACGAGGCCTGCAACTTCGCGGCCGTGTTCGCCGCGCCGGTGGTGTTCTTCGTGCAGAACAACAAATATGCGATCTCCGTTCCGCTCGCACGCCAATCGGTGGCACCATCCTTGGCTTCGAAGGCTGTCGGTTACGGCATGCCGGGTGTTCGGGTCGACGGCAACGACCTCGCCGCACTGTCCACAGTGCTCGGTGACGCAGTCGAACGGGGGCGCAGGGGAGCGGGTCCGACCCTCGTGGAAGCCGACACCTACCGCGTGGAGGCACATACCAACGCCGACGACGCGACGCGCTACCGCACGGCCGACGAGGTGGACGAGTGGGCAGGGCGCGACCCGCTCACCCGAGTATCTGCCTACTTGCGCGGCGTGGGTGTGCTCGACGACGACATCGAGGCGGAGTTCACCACCGACGCCGACCGCATGGCCGCCCGGGTACGGGAGGGACTCGGTGTCGACGTCGCCCCGGATCCGGGTGAGCTGTTCGCGCACGTCTACGCCACCCCGACCCAGCAGCTCGTGCAGCAGCGGGCCGCGCTGCAGGCCGAGTTCGACGTCGAGGAGGCGCGATGACCGCAAAGATGACCATGGCGCAGGCGATCAACAGTGCGTTGCGAGATGCCATGACCGCGGACGAGTCGGTCGTGGTGTTCGGTGAGGATGTCGGTCCGCTGGGCGGTGTCTTCCGCGTGACGGAGGGGCTGACCCACGACTTCGGTGAGGACCGCTGTTTCGACACTCCGCTCGCCGAGTCGGGCATCGTGGGGATGGCCGCCGGGATGGCCATGAACGGCATGCGTCCGGTCGTCGAGATGCAATTCGATGCCTTCGCCTATCCGGCGTTCGAGCAGGTCGTCAGTCACGTCGCGAAGTTCGGCAACCGGACGCGGGGCAGGCTCAGGCTGCCGATGGTCATCCGGATTCCGTATGCGGGCGGGATCGGGGGCGTCGAGCACCATTGCGACTCGTCGGAGGCCTACTACGCCCATACCGCGGGTCTGACGGTCCTCGCCCCAGCCAACAACACCGATGCGTACGCGCTGCTGCGTGCCGCGATCGAGTCGCCCGACCCGGTCGTGTATCTGGAGCCGAAGCGTCACTACTTCAGCAACGAGGCGGTCGATCTCGCCGCGGCCGATTCGACGATCGGCCGCGCGGCCGTGGTGCGCAACGGCCGGGACGCCACCCTGATCGCGTACGGTCCGTCGGTTCCCATCGCGCTCGCCGCAGCGGAAGAAGCGGCCACCGAGGGACGTGACCTCGGCGTCGTCGATCTGCGGTCAATCGTGCCGTTCGACGACGACACCGTGTGCGAGCAGGTCAAGCACACGGGACGAGCCGTGGTCGTAGCCGAGGCGCCCGGCTTCGCGTCGGTCGCCTCGGAGATCGCGGCACGGGTGACGGAGCACTGCTTCCACTACCTGGAAGCGCCGGTCCGGCGGGTCACCGGCTTCGACATTCCGTACCCTGCGCCGAAGCTCGAGCATTTTCACCTGCCGGACACCGCGCGGATTCTCGATGCGGTCGACGAGCTTCAGTGGGAGGACGCGCTGTGAGCGAAGAAGTCTTCACCTTGCCTGACCTCGGTGAGGGATTGACCGAGGCGACGCTGCTGCAGTGGCTCGTGAAGGTGGGCGACGTCGTCGCTGTCGATGCTCCGGTGGCGGAGGTCGAGACGGCGAAGGCCTCGGTGGAGGTTCCCTCACCGTTCGAAGGCCGGATCACGCGGCTGCACGGCGACGAGGGCTCGACCGTGCAGGTCGGCCGGCCGCTGATCACGGTCGACGTGCCGCCGGCCACCGGCGACGTCGACTCGGCGGCAGCTGACCGGTACGTGGCGGAGGAGCGTGCCGGATCGGGCAATGTGCTCATCGGCTACGGCACCGGCGACGGCGCTGCACGGCGTCGCCGCACCGCGAAGAAACGTGAGCCTGCGCCGCAACCGACGGCTCTCGCCGACGCGAGCACGCCGTTGTCGACGGCCACAGCGGTCCCGCCGCGGCGACCCGTGCAATCGCCCATCGTGCGCAAGCTCGCTCGCGAGCGCGGCGTCGATCTGACCACGGTGACCGGCAGTGGTCCTGGCGGGCTGATCACCCGTGGCGACGTGGAGATGGTTGGACGGCCGCTCTCGCAGGCCGCGTCGCACGCCGAACACGTGGGCACCGGCACCGATGGCCGGACGGGACTTCCCATCCGCACTCGGGTGCCACTGACCGGGCTGCGTAGGGCCGTCGCAGCCACGTTGAGCCGGAGCCGCAGCGAGATCCCGGAAGCGACCACGTGGGTCGACGTGGACGTCACGGAGCTGCTCGAACTGCGCCGGACACTCGGCCATCCGGACCCGGCGCCGGGCATCCTCGCCATGGTGGCGCGCTTCGTCGTCGCAGGCCTGACCCGATTCCCGGAACTGAACTCGCGAGTGGACACCGCGCGGCAGGAGATCACCCACTTCGACGGGATCAATCTGGGGTTGGCCGCCCAGACCGACCGCGGACTGCTGGTCCCGGCCGTCCGTGACGCGCACCGCCTCGGCATGCGGGGACTCGACACCGAGATCCGGCGGCTCACGACAGCGGCCCGCGACGGCACGGTGCAGCCCGACGAGCTCACCACCAGCTCCTTCACACTGAACAATTACGGCGTGCTCGGCGTGGACGGCAGCGCGGCGATCATCAACCATCCCGAGGTCGCCATCCTCGGGATGGGGCGGATCATCCGCCGCCCGTGGGTCGTCGACGACGCGGTGGTACCGCGCAGCATCGTGCAACTGTCACTCGTCTTCGACCACCGAGTCTGCGACGGCGGCACCGCGGGCGGATTCCTCCGCTTCGTCGCGGACGCGATCGAATCACCGGTATCCGCAATGGCCGAGCTGTGAGCGCAAGCTCTGTGGCTACGGCACGGTCGTCGGCCGGCAGGCCGAAGAATCGTCCTTCGTCGGCTCGGTGTTCATCGTGACCGGATGTCCTCGTACATGCCGGTAACGGTGTCGGCGAACGCCGCTGCTGCCGCGCTGGCCAGGCCTCGCCACTGTTCGGGATGGCAGTAGCGGCGTTCGATCACGTTGCGGTGTTCCCTTCTGGAGACCGGGCCGCGGCTGGCGGCGTGTGCGCTGCTGCAGGGGCCGACTGGGTAGAGTTCGCCACGGTTCGTGACCTCATCGGCGCGAGCGATTCGGCGGTTCGCTTGGCCAACGCTCTCTCCGTCGGTAATCGTCGCCGGCGACGTCGAGACCAGTCAGCACAACGTCGACACCTTGCTCGAGGCCCTCTCGGCGACTGACATAGGTGTCGGCGCCGGGAATGGGAACGCTGGTATCCGCCCCCGTCCGGTGGGGTCAGGATCCGGTCGCGCCGCCACTGAACGTGAGCTCTGCGAGAGGTCGCTCTTCAAGGGTTTGCATGTTCCGCCTGATCAGGGCGTGGAGTCTTGCCGGATCCGTGCTTCCCTCGGCTATCCAGTCGCGGCGAGCCAGTCGCCAGGCGCTCAGCACACCCTCCAACGCCAACTCGATGACGTGCTGTGGTGCCTCCTGGAGGGAATCTCGGAGGATCGCGTGTAGTTGCTCGCGTGTCCGCGCGCATAACACCATCGCCGCCGCGTTCGCGGAAGGGCTGCTCTCGAGAAGCTGAGCCGCACCCCTGAATCGGTGCCGCCACGAGGTGTCGAGCCGCCCCAGAGCGATGTCGAAAGCACGCGAGAAGGCGGTCCCGAGTAGCTCAGTCGGGCCAACATCGCCGAGTGCGTCCAAGAGATTCCGAAAGAGCTCCTCTTCGGGGGCCACGACGGCGGCCTCCTTCGTGGGGAAGAAGCGGAAGAACGTCCTCGGTCCGATGTCTGCTTCGGCGGCGATCGCGGCGATCGTTGTCGCTTCGAGGCCGTCGTCGGTGCCCAGTCTGAGCACCGCGTCGATGATGCGGCCTCGTGTGCGGTGCTTCTTCGTCTCTCGGAGATTCGACGCGGGGTTGGCGGGGCTCATATCTCGCATTATGACACAGTGCGCCATGTGGCATACTGTGCCAGTATATCGGCATGCATGCTCTCGTGGCTGACCCCTCGGCGGTCGGTGGATTCTGCCTAGCCGATGTTCCACCTCCACGTCCCGGCGACTCAGAAGCGCTGGTCGAAGTCGCATTCGCATCGGTGAATCCGACCGATCTCCACCGCGCCGGGCACGCGCCGCCTGGAACGGTGCTCGGCTACGACGCCGCCGGGACGGTCGCGAGGGCTGCGGCGGACGGATCGGGTCCAGCGGTGGGTACTCGGGTGACCGGGCTGGCGATGAGTGGCACATGGGCCGAATTCGCCGCCATACCGACCAGTCAGCTCGCAGTCGTGCCAGACGGGATGGACACGGACGCTGCTGCGACGCTGCCTCTGGCCGGAGTCTCGGCATTGCGGGCCCTCCGCGCCGTGGGCCCACTCCTCGGCCGGCGGCTCCTGATCACCGGAGCAACGGGAGCGGTGGGAGGCTTTGCCGTACAACTCGCCGCCGTCGCCGGGGCCTCGGAGATTATCGCGACCGCTCGGAACCCGGTAGCGTTTCCGCGGTTGCGTGAACTCGGCGCGACCGTCGCGGTAGATAGCGTCACTGCCGAGCTCGGGCTCGTGCACGGCGTCGTTGACAACGTCGGAGGGCCCGCTCTGGCCCAGGCCTTCCGGCTGACGGCGGCCGGCGGAACGGTGGTCTCTGTAGGTCGAGCCAGCGGACAGGACACTGTCCTTGCCGCCGATGACCTCCTGGGCGACTGGGGACGCTCGGGTCGTACCGTCCGGACGTTCTTCTTGCCCGAGGAAGGCACCGAGCTCGGCAGTGACATCAGCTTCCTGCTCGGGCTCGCGAACCAGGGCCGGCTGCACCCGACTATCGACCACCGAGAAGAGTTGCGGGGCGACTTAGCGACTCTGCGCAGTGGGCAATGGCGGGGCAAGGCGATACTCCGGATTCACGTGCGTTGACTGCGCCTGATCGAACATCGTTGACCCGCGCCTGGACGCTGTCCGGCTATGCGTGTGAACCTTTCCGCAGGATGCGTTTGTTCCCACCGGGGTATCGCGTACAAGCGAACCACCACCGTTCTGAACACACCGTCCTCCGAGGTTCTCACCCGGCGGGGAGGAACGCGTCGAGCTCGGCTGCGGTCGGTGCCGTCGCCGGGCCCGAGCGAAGCACCGACAACGCTGCTGCCGCATTGGCCCGCCGCGCCGCTTCCCGGAGTGTCGCCCCGTCGAGCAACATGGCCGCCAGCACGCCGCAATGGGCGTCGCCCGCTCCGTTCGTATCGACCGGCGATACCGGGAAACCGTCGACCCGCTCGACCGATCCTCCCGTCGCCACCAGGCAGCCCCCCGCTCCGTCGCGCACCACGACTGCCGACGACGGACGCAGCCGGTCGATGAGGACAGCCGCAGCCTCGCCCAGCTCATCGGTGCCGGCCAAGCCGCGCGCCTCGCGGGCGTTCGTACTGAGAATGTCCACCCGCGACAGCGTCGAATCGAGGACCTCCCGCGGAATCCGGGACGCCAGGGGACCGGGATCCAACAGCACCGCCGCACCCGTCACGGACGGCAACCATGCCTCCAGCGCCCTCCTGTTGGGGCCGTGGAGCAGGCTGTACCCGCTCACGTACACCACATCACCCGCGCCCGCCTCGACGTCGGCCAGCCGCTCTGCCGTCAACCCGGCTTCTGCGCCGCTGCCCGTCACGAAGGTGCGCTCACCCGTGTCGTCGACGAGTGCGACACACACGCCGGTGTCGCTCTCGTCGCTCGGCGGGCACGCCACGGTGACGCCCTCTTCGTGCAACGACGTCCGCACGCGGTCGCCGAACTGCCCGGCGCCGTGCGCACCGGCGTACACGACCTGCGCTCCCGACCTGGCCGCGGCGGCCATCACATTGAAACCGCCGCCCGGCAACAACGCCGTCTCCGAGGCCAACACGTCACCACCCGGATCGGGCAACGAGTCCACTCGCATCACCAGGTCCAGGATGACCTGGCCGGTGTGCACCAACCGGCCCGTCACTGCGCGCGCTCCTGCTCCCGCGCGTGCGAGCGGGGACCGCCGAAGGCGGCATACAACCCACCGGCCACGACGAACGCGATGATCCAACCCAAACCGTTACGTCCCAGCCAACTGTCGGCCCACACACCGCTGAACCACATATCGCCCGCCGGGCCCGCGACGATGAACTGGTAACCGACCACGATCGCCACCGCCCACGCGCCGAGAGCGCGCGGCTCGACACCACCGCGGTACCAATACGAACTCGACCGGCTCAGATCCATCAACCCGGTCGCGTCGTACCGGGTGCGCCGCAGCATGTCGACCAGGAACACGCCGACCCAGGCCGTCGTCGGAATCGCCAGCAGGTTGATGAACGCGATGAACGGCGTGTAGAAGCTGTCGGCGATCAACATGAAGTAGATCGCACCGAGCGTTGTCACGACCACGTCGAGAACCACCGCATACACCCGCTTCGTGCGGATGCCCAACGTCAACGTGGTCAACCCCGCCGAGTACACCGACAGGTGGTTCGACAACAACAGCCCGCCGAACGCGGCGATCAGATACGGAACGGCCATCCACGGCGGCAGCATGTCGCGGATCGCGGCCACCGGATCGCCCGCCTCGGCCAACGTGGGATCGCCCGCGGACAGCAGACTGCCCAACGAGATCAGCAGTACCAGCGGAATTCCCGCCCCCGCAGCCGCGGACGCCACGAGCGACCCCGCGCGCACCGACGGCCGCTGGTAACGCGACATGTCCGCCGAGGCGTTCGCCCAGCCGATACCCGTGCCCGCCGCGATGGTCCCGACACCGGCGATCATCGCGCCGACGGACGCGGGCTGCGCTGCACCGACCGCGGCCCAGTCCACTGTGGCGATGAGGTTCACGGCCACGACGACGTTCAACGCACCGAAGATCCACGTCGACCACCGCTGCACCGCGACGAGCACCCGGTGGCCCAGACCTGACACGACCACTGTGGCCAGGACGAACACCCCGATGCACACGAGAGTCAACGCCGGCGCGCTCTTCGCGCCTGCGTCCGTGCCGAACACGATGGCGCACAACGACAACAGCGCGAACGCCGCCGTCGTCGTGTTCACCGTCTCCCAGCCGAGCCGCGAGATCAACGACACCAGCGTCGGCCCGGCGTTGCCCCGGACACCGAACACCGCGCGCGACAACGTCAATCCCGGCGCACCGCCCCTTCGACCGGCGATCGAGATGACACCGACGATCGCGAACGAACCGACCGCCCCGAGAATCGCCACGAGAACGGCCTGCCAGAACGCGAGATGCTGAATCGCCACCAGCGTCGCCCCGAGTGGCAACCCCAGGATCGAGATGTTCGCGGCGAACCAGACCCAGAACAACTGCATCGGATGACCGGTGCGTTCGCCCTCGGGAACGGGCTCGATTCCCCGCGTCTCGAGGACACCCTCACCGGGCTCGTCGACACCGGTGTCGGTCGCAGTGCTCACGGCAGCCTCCTTGCTGTGTGCGCTCAGCTGTTGCGCAGTTCGAGAAGTCCCTCGACGACACCGCCGAGGTCGAGATCGTTGACCTTCCGCACGTCGGCGGTGAGATCGGCGGGCAGTCCCGAGGCTCCGTGCCGGGCACCGAGGATCGCTCCGCAGATGGCGGCCACCGTGTCGGTGTCCCCACCGAGTCCGGCAGCCAGCGTCAAGGCATCCAGTGGCCGGTCACCCAGGGCCTCGGCGAGCGCGAACGCGGCCACGACCGACTCCTGCGCGGCCACCGACGTGCCGATCACCTCCGCGATCGCCGACGGGAGTGCCGCAGTGTCCAGTTCCCGCACCCACGCGCGGGCCCACCGGATCCGTGGTGCGATCTCGCCGCCTGCCGCCCACGGCGCCCGGGAAGCCCCCTCGGCGGCCGCGCGTTCCGCGTGGTTCATCGCCGAGCCGAGGTCCGCGCCGTCGATCCCGGCCGAGACCGCGGCAGCGACGGCCGCGGCCGCCGAGATGCCGAGGCTGGTGTTGTGCGTCAGCCTGCTCGCGTCGGCGACCGCGACCAAGAGCCGATCGAGGTCGGGTTTCGTGGCGATGGCGACCGGCGTGATCCGCATCGCCGCACCGTTGGTCGTACCCGTCCGGCCCGTCTCTTCCGGAGAAACACCGGACTCCAGCAGTTCGAGTGCCCGCTTCGTCGACGGTCCGAGCAGGTCTGCGAGGTTTCGGCGGATCATGTCCGCTTCCCAGTCGAGCAACGCCCGGGCGAACGTGCGCGGCTCTATCCGGCCACGACCCTCGACGAGAAGTCGTGCGACCAGGACCGCCTGCTCGGTGTCGTCGGTGACCGTGCCTGCGGGCAGACCGGGGGAGATGGGCTGGTGTTCGACGGCGTCGAGCAGCCCTTCGACTCGTCCGTAGTGGGTCGCGATGGACTCGCGCGACATCGACTGGGTCGGCATGCCGAGTGCGTCACCGAGTGCGAGACCTTCGAAGGCACCGACTGCGCGGTCACGGACGTCGCCGCCGATCATGCGGTGCCGAACGTCAGGTGGAACTGGAAACGAGCCGGGTCGAGCAGACTGATGACGTGCTCGACGAGTCCGCCTGCGGAGTCGGTGCTGGTCCGCGCCGCACGGAGGAACAGCTCGCCCTCGCGTCGCTCGAGCAGTTCGGCCGTGTGCGCGGTCAGTGACTCGGTGCCGATCCACTGTTCCCCGCGTGCTGGAGACAGTCCCGCCGCGGTGAGGGTCGCGGTGAGGGAGTCGTCGACGAGCCCGCGCCGCGGCAGCTCGGCGAGCGTGCCGATGGCGGGGACCAGCGCCACCTCGTAGGACACCGGGCCCGCGGCCCGATCGCGTCGCAGTCGGCGGACCGCGATGAAGTCCTCGACCCCGAAACGGGCACTCAACTCGGGGTCGGTCGCTTTCTCGATGTCGAGCAGTTCCGCCCGGATGTCGAAACCCGACCGCGTGAGCGCGGTCGCCCAGCCGACGGCCTGGTCCAGCTGGACGCCGTCGAACGTCACGAAGGACCCGACCCCTGTCTGGGTGGCGATGAGTTCGCGGCGCTGGAGTTCGGACAGTGCGCTGCGCACCGTTCCGCGGCTGACCTCGAACCGCTCCGCGAGTTCGTGCTCCGCGGGCAGCTGCTGGCCACGGGTCAGCACCCCCGCATGGATCTGCCGGGCGAGTTCGTGCACCAGCCGGTCCCGCTTGCTGAATCTCGTCGGACGATCCTGATCAGTCCTGTTCATACCTGTACATTAGGTGGCCCGTGGCGTGCGCACAAGTCCCGCGGGGATGGCCCGAGCCGGCGCCGTCGGCTGTCGCACCGTCGTTCCGGACTCCAGTCGAGGGGGGGGGGAGGCGGTCACGAGTCGATCTCTCGCGGTCCGCCGGCACGGCGCTGCCCCGGAGTCGTCGACCGGCTCCGTTGATCAGCTCCGTGGGCGGCAAGGACTCGGCTGACGCCATCACGGGCGCGTCCTCGCGGAACCGGACGTCGCGACTCGCTTCGGTGCAGGCGCATTGACAGGCAACTCGCGCTGCTCGTAGATTGTCGACAGTCGCCATTCGACAGCGTGGTTGGGAGTGGGCGTGGAACCGAAGTTTGTGTCCTTCGACATGAACGGCACCCTGATCGATTTCCGTATCAACGACGTGATTCGGCGGGTGCTCGGCGACCGGTTGCCAGCCGACGTCGCCCCGGAATTCCTTCGAGTCGGCAACGCCTACCGGATCGACGAGTGCATGGGCGAGTGGAAGTCGTTCCAGTACGTCGTGGGCAGTGCGTTGGAGCGTACGGCACGGCGGTTCGGCGTGGAGTGCGACGAGCACGACGCCAAGGCGGTGTACGACGAGATTCCGACGTGGCGTCCGTACCCCGGCGTCACCGAGGCGCTCAACCGCCTGGCACAAAGCCATTCGCTCGTCATCGTGTCCAACACGGACGATGCGCATGCGCCGCGACTCGTGGAGAACCTCGGCGCGCCGTTCGACGTGGTGATCACTGCCGAGCAGATGGGCGTCTACAAACCCCGACTCGGCGCGTTCGACTACATGCTGGACCGGCTAGGGGTGGCGCCCGACGAGATCGTGCACGTCTCGTCGAGTCCGAAGTACGACCTCCGCCCCGCCGACGACATCGGCATCACGAACAAGGTGTACCTGGACCGGGGTCGTGAGCCGGCCCAGCCGTGGCTCGGCTACGAACGGATCGACGACATCGCCGACCTGCCTGATCTGCTCGCCAGTCCGCGGTGTTGACCCCATGCCGAACTCCCGGCCGTAGGATGCGATGTGCATAGGCTGCAGCGAGCGCTCGACGCGGTCGTCGAGCGCGTCGACACACCGGTCCCGATCGTGCTGGCCGACGTCGTCCAGGACAACATCGACCGGATGCAGGAGTTCGCCTCCCAGCGCGGCCTCGGCCTCCGCCCGCACGTGAAGACCCACAAATGCGTGGAGATCGGGAGACGGCAGATCGAGGCAGGCGCCTCCGGGATCACCGCGGGAAACGTGGGTGAGGCAGAGGTATTCGCCAGGGCAGGGTTCGACGACATCTTCATTGCGTATCCGGTGTGGCCCGCCGGTACCAAGCGGGACCGTATCCGCCGACTCGCCGAGAGCACCCGACTGCGCGTCGGTGTCGACAACGTCGCGGCCGTCGAGGCGTTGGCCGACGCCATGGGCGACGAACCGGAACGGCTGCAGCTCGTGGTCGAGGTCGACTGCGGTGCGCGACGGTCCGGCACGCCGCCCGAGGCCGCAGGCGAGGTGGCGGTCGTCGCCCGGGACCGCGGACTGGTGCCGGTGGGAGTCTTCACGTACCCGGGCCACGGCTCGTCCCGGGACGCCAGGGAGAGCGCGGCGGCCGACCAGCGGAATGCGCTGTCGGAGGCGGTTCGCTCGCTCGCGCGGACCGGCCTCGACGTCGAGGTGGTCAGCGCGGGGTCGACGCCGACGGTCGAGTTCTCGACCGGCGATCCGATCACCGAGGTCCGCCCCGGCGAGTACGTCTTCTGCGACCTCGACAACACGCGGATCGGCGCGTGCGCCGAGGAGCAGGTGGCGCTCTTCGTCGCTGCCACCGTCGTGAGCAACTGGGTTCCCGATCAGGCGATCATCGATGCGGGTACCAAGGCGCTGGGACGGGAGGGCAACCGCGACAAGGGGTACGGCCGCGTCGCCGGGACCGGCGCCGTCCTGGCCAAACTCAACGAATACCACGGGTTCGTGGCCCTGCCACCCGACGCTGCGCAGCCCGAGACCGGCAAGGTCGTGCCGGTGGTGCCCAACCACGTATGTCCGGTGGTCACCAACTTCGAGGAGTTCATCGTCACCGACAGCGAGGGCGCAACACTGCAGCGGTGGCCGGTCGATGCCCGCGGCTTCCTGAACTGAGCGTACCGGTGTGCGTTCGGTGGCGGTGGCGCGGAACAAGGCGAAGGAGGGTTCAGCATGAGACTCGACAATCTCAGGATCGTGGTCACCGGGGCGAGTAGCGGAATCGGGGAAGCGATCACCGAACGCTGCCGCTCCGAGGGGGCGCGTCTGTTCCTGACCGGTCGACGGGAAGATGTCGACCACCCCGCAGACGGGTACGTGCCGGGCGACCTCAACGACGAGTCGTTCGTCGATGACCTCGCCCACCGAGCTGCCGAAGCAATGGGCGGGGTCGACGTCGTCGTTCTCAATCACGGGCTGCAATCCGGCGGCCCGCTCACGGAGACGACCCATGCCGAGGCGAAGAACGTGCTCGACAGCAATCTGCTGAGCGCGTTCTTGATGATGAAGCATTTCGCGCCTGTGATGCCCGACGCCGGAGGGTCCTTCGTATGCGTGGGTTCGCGGCTGGGAACAGTCGCCACACCCGGGCAGACGTTGTACTCCGCGGCCAAGGGCGGCCTCATCATGCTCGCCAAGGGAGCAGCGATCGAATGGGCGTCGCGGAACATCCGGGTCAATGTCGTCGCACCGGGGTTGACGGCGACCCCGACGATCGAAGCGTCGTTCCGGCGCCGGCCCGACCCGGAGGCCTACCGGCGTGAGCGCGCGAGCCAGATTCCGCTGCAACGCCTCGCCACGCCGAAGGAGGTCGCCGATTCCGTCGTCTTCCTCGCGTCACCCGAATCGAGCTACATCACCGGTGCAGTACTTCCCGTGGACGGCGGATACACCGCCTTCTGAACCGCTGAACCGCTGAACCGCTGAACCGCTGAGCCGAAAAGCACGGAGCCGCAGAGGCACGGAGCCGCAGAAGCACTGAACCGTAGAACCGCAGACCGCTGAAGCACCGAAACGCTGAACGGCGTGCCCGCGCGGTCGCCGGGGCGTTGTCGCACCGGCGCCGGCGGGCACGCGTGGTCGATCAGCGCGACGCGAAACGGTCCGGCGAGGCGAATCCCGCTTCCGGGTGCGGCGCGGTGTCGAGCGCTTGTTCCGCTGCAACCCGCCCGAACGCCGCGGCCATTTTGAAGCCCGCCCCGGAGAAGCCGGTCGCGAGGAATGTTCGCGAGCTTCCCGGCGCCGGCCCTACCAGCGGAGCACGGTCGGTGGTGTAGAGGTCCGGGTAGCTGTCGGAGCGGACGATCTCGGGTACGACGCCCGAGAAGAAGTCGCCGACGGTTCTGCGCGATTCCTCGGTTTCGGCGTGGGTCAGCGTGCGGTCCACCGTGGACGCATGGTCCGCGGGCTGTGATCGTCCGTCGAGGGTCGCCTTGATCGTGGAACCGTCGAGCGACGGCGTGCCGTACAGGGATTGGTCGCCGGAGATGCGCACAAAGATCGGGAATCGGTCCGGAGTGAACTGTGCGGGGTCTTGCACCGGGAACCAGGTGAGATAAATCCGCGCCGGATACAGGTGCGGGCGCAGGCTGCTCGGCAGCAGCTCACCGCTCCAACCGCCACCGGCGATGATGACCCGCTCGAACGTCCAGCTGCGCTCACCGTCGGACAGTTCGACGCCGTCGCCGAACTCGCGGATCGAGTTCACCCGGCAGTTGCGCAGAACCTCCGCACCACGGTCCTGCGCCGTTCGTACCGCCGCGAGAACAGCGGTGTCCGTACGGAGAAAGCCGGCGTACGGGTCGAACACCGCGATGTCGTCGTCGTACAAGGTGTGCTGGGGGTAGCGCTCCGCCACCTGGGTGCGGGTGAGCAGCTCGTGCGTGGCCCCGCACCTACGTATCGACCTCAACAGTGCGGGAATGTAGGCCCCGTTCGTATCGCCGATCGACAGGCCGCCGTGCTGGTGGAGGACCGAATCGCCGGAGTCCTTCTCGAGCTCCCGCCACAGGTTGTGGGCATCGGTGAGCAGGGGGTAGTACGGATGTGGGTCGCGGTAGGTCATGCGGAACAGCCTGGTGTCGCCGCCGACCGCGCTGCGCGGATGTGCTGGGGCCGCGGCCTCGAATCCCACGACCGACGACGAGAGCCGACTCGCCTGCCACAACACCATGCTGCCGACCGAGCCGAGCCCGACGACGGCGATCTGTGCGTCCATCGTCGTCACAGCACCTTCTCCAGGAATTGCTGGGTACGCTGTTCCCGGGGATTCGACAGTACTTCCCGTGCGTCGCCGTACTCGACCGTGCGGCCGGCGCACATGAACATCAGGCTGTCGGCCACCTCACGGGCGAATCCCATCTCGTGTGTGGCGACCAGCATCGTCATGCCTTTCTCGGCGAGTTGTTGCATGACCCCGAGTACTTCGCCGACGAGCTCGGGATCGAGCGCACTGGTCGGCTCGTCGAACAGCATGACGCTCGGATCCATGGCGAGTGCCCGCGCGATGGCCACGCGCTGCTGCTGGCCGCCGCTCAGGGCCGACGGGTAGTGGTTCTCGTGCCCGTCGAGGCCGACCTGCGCAAGCAGCGACCGTGCCTGCTCGGCCGCTGCTTGCTTCCTGACGCGTTTGACGAGCACGAGTCCCGACATCACGTTGTTCAGCGCGGTCATATTGGGAAACAGGTTGAAGTGCTGGAACACCATTCCGATCTGCGTCCGCTGGGCCGCCACCTGCTTCTTGCTCAGCGGGCGGTATTGCGTGTCCGTCTCCTCGTAGCCGAGGTCTTCCCCGTTGACTCGGAGGATGCCGGAATCGACCTTCTCGAGTCCGTTGACGCAACGCAGCAACGTCGACTTCCCCGAACCGCTCGGTCCGATGAGGCAGCAGATCTCGCCGGACTCGATGTCGAGGTCGACGTCCTGCAGCACGGTGCGATGGCCGAAGGACTTGACAAGCTGCCGTCCGTACACGGTGCCGTGGCCGTCCGCGGTGGCGACCTGCGATGGTTCCGAGGTCGGTTGCTGTCGTGTCGCGGGCTCGTTCATCGTCCCTCCTCTGCGCCGGCCAAGGCCGGATCGAGTGGCACCGGCGTCCCTGCGCGGGTACCTTTCGAGTAGTGCTTCTCGATCAACGACTGGGGGTATCCGAGGGCGAGCGTCATGAGCAGATACCACAACGCAGCCACAATGAGCAGTGGAATCGTCTCGTAGGTACGCGAATAGATGAGCTGAACGCTTTGCAGCAGGTCCGCGACGCCGAGGACGCTCACCAGTGAGGTCTCCTTGAACTGACCGATCAACTGGTTACCGGTCGCGGGAATAACGGTCGGCATCGACTGTGGAATGATGACTTTACGCAGCTTCGTCCACTCGCTCATGCCGAGCGCATCGGCGGATTCGAGCTGCCCCTTGGGGACCGAGTTGAAGCCGCCGCGTACGATCTCCGCCATATATGCCGCTTGGTTCAGCGTGAGTCCGACGGTTGCCGCCACGATCGGCGTCATCAACGCGTTGACGTCAACCTCGCTCCCGATGTCGGTGAACGGAATTCCGATGCTGATGTCGGGGTACAACGCCGCAACGTTGAACCAGAAGATCAATTGTACGAGTACCGGGGTGCCTCGGAAGAACGATATATAGGAACCCGCGAGGACTCGCACGGGCATTACCGGGGACGAGCGGAGTACCGCGATGAGGATGCCGAGCACGGTGCCGAGGAACATCGTGACGAACGTCAGCATGATCGTCAGCAGCACGCCGTCGATCACCGTTTCGGCGGTGAAGTACTCCGCAACGACGTCCCATTCGTAACGTGGATTCGTCACCAGAGAGTACGCAATTGCGAGGAACACAAGTACGCACAGCACCCACATCACGTGTTCGATGGTGCTCCGTCGTCGAACACGTGGCTTTTGCGTCGCGTCCATGGGCTACACCGATCGTCAGTTCAGGATGGTGGATTTAGGGATCGTTCCCGATTCGAGCCCCCAGCGGCCGAGTGCTTCCTCGTACTTGTCGCTGTCGATCAGCGACTGCATCGCGGCGTGCATCGCCTTCGTCAACGGCGAGTTCTTTTCCAGGCCGAACGTGACGACGTCGGTCCCGGTCTCCTTCTGGTACTGCTTGTCTTGCATTTCGAACTGCTCGGGCTGTTGCTTGGCAGCCCAGGCGAGCGACGGGGTGTCGTAGAAGACCGCTTCCATCCGGCCGGACGACAACTGGGTCAACGCCTCCTGCACATTCGGCAGCACGACCGAGTCGATCGGCTTCTCGCCCGCCTTCCGGCAGTCGGCCTCCAGCTTCGGGAGGTATTTCTCCGCCTGGGTGGTGCCCTTCATGACAGCCACGGTGTGCCCGCACAGGCTCGTGGGTTCTTCGAAGGTCAGGCCCTCCGGATTGTCCACCGGCGTGGCCAACGAGGAGCCCGAGTTCCAGTACGTGACCAGGTCGAGCACTTTGAGTCGCTCGGGGGTCGGCGTCATGTTCGTCGTCGTGAAGTCGTATCGACCACCCTGGATTCCGGGGATGATCGTGTCGAACGAGACGTCCTTGATCTGGACTTCGAGGCCCAGCTTGGCGCCGAGCAGTCGCGCGATGTCGACGTTGTAGCCGATCGGCGACTTGTCCTCTGCGGAAAGAAACGACGTCGGTGGATAGCTGAGGTCCATGGCGACCGTGAGCTCGCCGTCCTTCTTCACCTCGGCGGGGAGCAACTTGACCGCAGCCGGGTCCGCCTCGACCCCTTTCGTGATGTCTCTTTCCTGTTCGGCGGTCGTGCTGCCGTCTGCGGAGCCGCCGTCGGAACACCCCGTCATCGACAGCGCGAACAGGGCGCCGGCCAGAGCCGCGGTCAAGGATGTGGAAATCTTCATTGATTCTCCTGTTGGCCGTTCGTCCAGGCGGACGGTGATGGTGCGTCCGCGGGCCCTTCGCCGTGCTTGCTCTCGGTCAGGTTGCGAGCGGCACTGCTCAAGTGAGACCGGATGACCTCTCTCATGCGTGCCGAGTCACCGGCTTCCAACGCAGCGGTGAACTCCATGTGGTCGTGCATCAGCTCTTCGCCGGAGGGCCGCGCGATCTCCAGCCAGTGGATACACGTGAGCGCCTCGCTGAAGAGGATCGCGTAGGCATCGCTGAGCCGGGAGTTGCGTGCCCCATCGACCAGAGCTCGATGGAACGTCAGGTCCGCGCTGGAAACCTTCTGGAAGTCGCCGGACTGCAACGCCCGTTCCAGCTCATCGAGACAACCACGCAGTTCGGTCAGTACCTCGGCGATGCGGTCCGCTCCCGAGTCGATGATGCTTTGCGCGGCGAACGTCTCGATGGCGCAGCGCGCATCGTAGATCTCCGTGATGTCGGCATCGGTGAACCGGGCGACCCACACGCCCCGGTTGCGACTGGCGACCAGGAGTCGCTCCCGGACCAGCCGCTGCAGGGCTTCGCGGACAGGTGATCGGGAGACGCCCAGTTGGTTCGCGAGCGCAACCTCGCTGAGCTGTTGGCCGGGTTCCAACGCTCCGTCGACGATGAGTTGGCGCAGGTCGTCGGCGATGCGCTCCGGTACGGACTTCATCTCCAACGAGTTCAGGCTCGAGATGCGGTTCACGGTGTGGGCTCCTCACGGACTGAGATTTCCGAGACTGTAATCCGCATCACGTACGCAGTCAACAGTCGGGTGCACATTGTCGACAACCGACAACTTGTCCTCTAGTGTCATGGAACACAACCGCATCGCCACATTCGTGAACGGAGACGTGATGACCGACTTCTCGCCGAAGTACATCTCATTCGACTGCTACGGCACCTTGATCAACTGGCAGATCACGCCGGTGACCCGCGAGCTCGTCGGCGACCAGCTGAGCGAGAACGATTGGCCGGAGTTCCTGCGTCAGTTCGGCAAGTACCGCCTCGACCAGGTGTGCGGCACCTACTACCCCTACCGGCAGGTGCTGGAGGACGCCTTCACCCGGGTGTGCAAGAGGTGGGGTATCGAAGCCGCCCCGGATGCCGGGCAGCGACTCGGGGATGCCGTGTTGAGCTGGGGGCCGCACGCCGACGTGCCCGCCCCGCTCGCCGCGATGGCCCAACACTTCCCGCTGGTCATCCTGTCGAACGCCGACGACGCATTCCTCGACGTGTCGGCGCCGAAGCTCGGTGCGCCGTTCCATGCCGTCTACACGGCGGAGCAGGCCGGTGTGTACAAGCCGCGTTATCAGGCGTTCGAGTACATGTTGGACACGCTGAACGCGTCGCCGTCGGACTTCGTGCACGTCACGTCGCACACCCGATACGACATCATGCCCGCCCACGATCTCGGCTTCGACAACCTCGTGTTCCTCGACCGTGGGTTCGACCCGCTCGTCCCCGCGTACGGCTACACGAAGGTCGACTCGCTCGACGAGCTCAACAAGCTACTCGGCATCGCATAGGCGGGCAGTCATGAAACTCACCTCTTACTGGTACGACACCGCCCCGCCATCGGGCGACTACCGGCGCACCGAGGTGCCCGAGACGGTCGATGTCGCGATCGTCGGCGGCGGGCTGACCGGCCTGTCCGCCGCGTTGGAGCTGACCCGGCACGGCGCCACCGTCGCTGTCCTCGAGTCCGAGACCATGGGCTGGGGAGCGTCCGGCCGCAACGGCGGGATGGCGACGACCGGGCTGGCCATCGGAATCGGCACCGCGATCGCCCGCTACGGCCGGGAGCGCGCGATCGAAATGCATCTCGAGTACGACCGGGCGATCAACACGATCGAGAGCCTTGTCGACGAGCTGGGCATCGAATGCCACTTCGAGCGGCACGGAAAGCTCGCGCTCGCGGTCACCAGACGCGATCTTGCGGGGCTACGGACCGCGCAGGCGGAGATCAACAGCATCCCGGAGCTTCCCGACGTCACCGTGCTGGATCGCAGCGAGCTCGGCAAGGAGATCGGCTCGCCGTACTACGTCGGCGGCATGGTCGATCCACGCGGTGCGGGGCTCCATGTCGGCAAGTTCGTACACGGACTCGCCGGTGCCGCCGCTCGCAGGGGAGCCGAGCTGTGCGAGGACGCGGCGGTCCAGTCGATCTCGCGACGGGGAGCGCGTCATACGTTGCAGACCACACGTGGCACCGTGGACGCGGGCGAGGTGCTCATTGCCACGAGCGGCTACACCGGCGGCACCACGCCCTGGCTGCGTCGCAGGGTGCTACCCGTCGGCAGCTTCATCGTGGTGACCGAACCGTTGAGCCCCGAACTCGCCGGCAGCCTGCTGCCGAACGGGCGCATGGCCTCCGACAGCAAGATGCTCACGTACTACTTCCGTCTCACCCCGGACAACCGGCTCCTGTTCGGTGGCCGCGCCCGGTTCGCACTGTCCAATCCCGATTCGGATCTCCGCAGTGCGAAGATTCTGCAGCGGGCGATGAGCACGGTGTTCCCGCAACTCGCGAGCGCCCGGATCGACTACACCTGGGGAGGTCTGGTCGACATCACCGTCGATCAGATGGTCCACACCGGTGTCCGGGACGGAATGCACTACTCGTTGGGCTACAGCGGTCACGGCGTGCAGATGGCCGCCCACTCGGGACGGGAGGTGGGCCGTTATCTCGCCGGAAAATCGGATGCGTACCCCTGGAACGACCTCACGTTCCCCGCGGTGCCCGGACACTTCGGACCGCCGTGGTTCCTGCCGTTCGTGGGTGCGGGCGCCCACGTGATCGACGGTTGGAACAAGCTGACCGGAGGCCGCGCACGGTGAGCACCGCAGCTGCGGCGGCAACCGTCGGGGCGCGGACGGTTGCCCTTCCGGGCGGAGCTCTCGTGCAAGGGTGCTGGATGCCTGCGCGGATCCCGGTGATGGATCCCGAGGACGGCGCGGTGGTCGGGTATGCGGCACAGACCACGGTCGACGAGGTGTCCGGGGCGATCGGCCACCTGGCGGACTCGTGGCGCAACGAATGGCCGGCCTGGGAACGGGAACGTGCTCTGGGCCGTGCCGCCGAAACGATCGCGGATCGGTCCGAGCGGTTCACCGCGTTGATCGCCGCCGAGGGAGTCAAGACCGCCGCGGAGGCACGCGATGAGGTCACGCGCTGCGTCGAGACACTGTGGCTCGCGGCATCGGCAAGCGGCGAACTGCTCGGGGAGTCGCTTCCGTTCGATGCGACACCTCGAGGAGCGGGCAAGATCGGCTGGTATGCCCGAGCACCACTCGGTGTGGTCGGCGCGATCACCCCCTACAACGATCCGCTCAACCTGGTGGCGCACAAGGTGGCGCCCGCACTGCTCGCGGGAAACGGCGTGATCCTCAAACCGTCCGAGCACACTCCGTTGACCGCGTTGGCCTTCGCCGAGGTGCTTCTCGAGGTCGGTGTACCCGGGGATCGGATCGCGGTCGTCTGCGGCGGCCCCGACGTGGGCCGGGCGATCGTCTCCGACCCGCGGATCGCGGCGCTCTCGTTCACCGGCGGACCACGCACCGCCGAAGCGATCACCCGCACGGCCGGCGTCAAGAAGTTGTTGATGGAGCTCGGCGGGAACAACCCCACGGTCGTGTGCGAGGACGCCGATCTCGAGCTGGCCGCGGCCGCCGTCGTCGACGGAGCCTTCGGTGCCGCCGGCCAGAATTGTCTGTCCGTGCAACGCGTGTACGTGCATGCACGAGTCCACGATCGGTTCCTCGACGGGGTCATCGCCCGAACGAAACAGCGGAGGGTCGGCAGCAAGCGTGCCACCGACTCCGATATCGGCCCACTCATCGACGAGCAGGCGGCGCGGAAGGTCGAGTGTCTCGTCGATCGCGCCATAGGTCAGGGTGCGCGCGCTCTGACCGGTGCTCGTCGACACGGGGTGTTCTACGAACCGACGGTGCTCGTGGATGTACCAGAGGGATCGGACGTGATGACCGCCGAGGTATTCGGACCGGTGGTCGCCATCGAGCCGTTCACCTCGTACGCCGCGGTCGTCGCCAGTGCGAACACCGTGGGGCAGGCGTTGCACGCGGGCGTGTTCACGGCATCGGTCACGACTGCGAGGACGCTCTCACAGCAACTGCACGCGGGGTGCGTACTCGTCAACGCGACAAGCGATTTCCGTATCGATGCGATGCCGTTCGGCGGGTTCGGCTCGACCGGTATCGGACGCGAGGGCGTGCGGCACGCGGTCCGGGAGCTGTCGGCGCCCAAGAGCGTCGTGCTCGCCGAGTGACCGCGGCACCCGCGGCACCCGCGGTGCGCGTGGGTGCCGGGGGAGTCGTCGAGGAGCTACTGGTCCGCTCGACGACTCACCCGACGCGCACCTCGGTGCCGTCGACGGCGACGACGTCGCCGCGCACGAGCTGCCTGCCCCGGCGGTCCTCGGCCTCGCCATTGACCGTCACGCGGCCGTCCTCCAGCAGTGACCGCACATCGGAACCGATGTCGACCGCGCCGGCGAGCTTCAAGAACTGACCGAGTCGGATGGAGTCGGTACTGACGGCAACGTCTCGCATCCCGTCATCATCTCGTGCACCCCGGATCGGCCCTCACCAGGGTCGGTCCGCACGCCGGGCCAGCTCCCACGTGGCCGGTGGCCGACACGGAGATACGTCGTCGGAGACGGGCCAGGGCAGGCAGTCGGAGTGGCTCGGTCGGAGTATCCGTGGCCCGAGGGATAGCGCTTTCAGCGCGAATCCCGTTAGGCTGGCGGCGTTCTCATGAACATCCCAACGGAGGGAGACACGTCATGGTCGAGTCGGGCGAGTTGAAGGTCTGGACCACTCCGGACTTCGAGGAGTACGCGACCACACCGGAGGTCACGGCGTACTTCGGCCGTATGGAGTGACGAGTGTGTCGGCGTGGCCGATGGGAAAGCGCTTACAGTCACCCGTCGGCCACGCCCCACCGACCCGGAAGGACGGCGGTGCGGCCGATGGAGCCGAATCCACCGATGACCGAGCAGACATTCGTCGCCGAGCTGAAGGGACTCTCGCACCGCTACTGGGGCGCCCATCCGTTCCACCACCGGATGCACGCCGGTGAGCTGACCGAGCGCGAGCTGCGGGTCTGGGCCGCCAATCGCTGGTACTACCAGCGCATGCTGCCGCAGAAGGACGCGGCGATCATCAGCAACTGCCCGCTTCCGGAGGTGCGGAGGCAGTGGCTCGACCGCATCGTCTACCACGACGGCCGCGCAGCGGGCGAAGGCGGAGCCGAGCGCTGGCTGCGGCTGTGCTCGGCCGTCGGCCTCGACCGCGGGGAGGTGCTGGACGAGCGCCACGTCGCACCGGGCGTGCGATTCGCCGTCGACGCGTACGTGAACTTCGCGCGCACGAAGCCGTGGACCGAGGCGGTCGCCTCCGGGCTCACGGAGATGTTCTCCGGGCACCTCATGCGCCGGCGGGTCGGCGACATGCTGGCGCGGTACGAGTGGATCCGCAGCGAGGACCTGGCCTACTTCACGAACCGGATCGACACCGTGAGCGGCGAGGGCGAGGAGACGCTCGCGATCGTCGTGGCCCACTGCGGCACCCGTGAACAGCAGGAGGCGGCCGTGGCGGCACTGTCGTTCAAATGCGACGTGCTGTGGTCGATGCTCACCGCGATCGAGCACGCGGCGGCGAAGGCGTGACGCCCCGGCTGCGCCGCGGCGTGCGGCTGACCTACGACCGCACCAGGCAGACCTACGACCGCACCAGGCAGACCCACGTGGTGCTGTTCCCCGAGGGGGTGCTGGTGCCCAATGCGACCGCAACGGCCGTGCTCGAACTGTGTGACGGCGAGCGGTCGATACCTGACATCGCCGCGGCGCTCGGTGAGCGCTATGCGGGTGTACGCGAGGACGACGTCGGCGACGTGCTCGCCAGACTCGTCGACCGGGAGGTGGTCGAATGGGCGTGACCGAGGGGGTGCAGCCGCCGCTGGGCATGCTGGCCGAGCTGACCCACCGCTGCCCGCTGCACTGTCCGTACTGCTCCAACCCCGTCGAGCTCGTCACGCGCGAGCGGGAACTGGGCACCGATGAGTGGTGTTCGGTGCTCGACCAGGCTCGCGAACTCGGCGTGCTGCAGGTCCACCTCTCCGGAGGTGAACCGCTGGCCAGGCCCGACCTGCCCGAGCTGGTCGCCCGCGCATCCGGTCTCGGCTGCTACGTCAACCTCGTGACCAGCGGGCTCGGGCTCACCGAGGCCCGCCTTGCCGACCTCGTGGACCGGGGGCTGGCGCACGTCCAGCTGTCGGTGCAGGGCGCCGACGCCGAGCGGGCGAACCTGCTCGCGGGCACGAAGGCCCACGACCACAAGCTCACCGCCGCGGCGCTGGTGAAACGGTTCGAGCTGCCGCTGAGCGTCAACGTCGTCCTGCACCGGGCCAACCACGACCAGTTGGAAGGCATGATAGCGCTCGCCGAGCGCATGGGCGCCGACCGGCTGGAGCTGGCCAACACCCAGTTCTACGGCTGGGCACTGCGCAACCGCGACGTGCTCCTGCCGACCCGTGAGCAGCTCGCGGCGGCGGAGCCGGTGGTACGAGCCGCGATCGAACGGCTCCGAGGTTCGATGCAGATCGTCTACGTACTCTCCGACTACTACGAGCAGTACCCCAAGCCGTGCATGTCCGGCTGGGGCTCCCAGCAGCTGACCGTGGCCCCGGACGGCACCGTGCTGCCCTGCCCCGCGGCCACGACGATCACGACGTTGCCGCTGGAGAACGTGCGGGAGCGGCCGCTGGCGGAGATCTGGTACGAGTCGGAGTCGTTCAACGCCTATCGCGGTGAGGACTGGATGCGCGAACCGTGCCGAACGTGCGAGCGGCGCACCGTCGACTTCGGTGGCTGCCGCTGCCAGGCGTTCCAGCTCACCGGCGACGCCGCGGCGGCCGACCCGGTGTGCACGCGCTCGCCCGACCGCGGGCTGGTGGATGCATTGCTGGAGGCGCCGCACGGCCCCGGCGAGTTCGTGATGCGGGGCATGCGGTGAGGGCCGTCCTGCTCGGCACGGCCGCGGGCGGCGGGCTGCCGCAGTGGAACTGTGCGTGCGCGAACTGCGAGGCCGTCCGCGACGGGAGCGCACCGCCGCGGACGCAGGACTGCGTCGCGGTGAGTGCGGACGGCCGCGCCTGGTACCTGCTGAACGCCTCGCAGGACATCCACACGCAGTTGGCGTCCCACTCGGCCCTCCGGCCGGGGCCGGGCCCGCGGGAGACACCACTGCAGGGCGTCCTGCTCACCGACGGCGAACTCGACCACACGCTGGGACTGTTCTCGCTCAAGGAGGCTGCCGGGCTCCGCGTGTGGGCTCCCGACGCGATAGCGGCGACCGTGCCGGCGCGGGAGATCGCGGCGCGCTACCACGATTGGGAGTGGCCCCGGCTGGAGGCGAAGTTCGAGCTGGACGGACTGTCTGTCACGGTGCTGCCGGTGAGCGACAAGCGTCCGAAGTACGCCGTGGAATCGACCCTCGACGGTCCGTGGGTCGTGGCGTACCGGATCGAGGACCGGGCTACCGGCGGCTCGCTCGTGTACGCGCCGTGCGTGGCGCAATGGCCCGCCGGATTCGACGAGTTCTGCGCGGGGGCCGGCTGCGTGGTGCTGGACGGCTCGTTCTTCGCGCCGGACGAGATGACGGGCGCGACGGCCGGGGGAATCGGTTCCCACGCCCAGCTCGCGATGGGACACGTGCCGATGGCGGGCGAGTACGGCAGCCTCGCGCGCATCCGGCGTTCGCGGGCGACTCGCTGGCTGTACACGCACGTCAACAACACGAACCCGGTGCTGAACCCGGCGTCGCCGGAGTACGCGGCCCTGCTCGGCGCAGGCGCCGAACTCCCGCCGGACGCCACGGAACTGTTCCTCTGACGGCGAAGCGCCGCGGCGTACGGGCGGCACCGACATCACGAGCGCGGTTCCGTCGCAGCGTTGCCGCCTCGTCCCCGGGTCGGTCGCCGGTCACACCGGCTGCCGGTCCGTTCTCTATCGATCGATGCAATCAGTTGATAGAGTCGCTCGGGTGGTCCACGCAGCCGTAGTGAACGGCCGCCGTCGGCCGGCCACCGAGCAGCGACTGGTCGCCGCGGCCGAGCGCCTGTTCGCCGAGCACGGTGTCGGAGCGGTGTCCCTGCGTGCCGTCATGCAGGCGGCCGAGACGAACGTGGCCGCGATCCACTACCACTTCGGGTCGAAGGAGGGGTTGCTCGAGGCGGTCCTGCGCAGCCGCCTCGACCAGGTGAGCGCTGAACGGCAGGCGGTCCTCGAGGGGCTGCCCGACGGTGAGGTCAGCGCCCGCGAGCTGGCCCAGGCCGTGGTGCGGCCGGTGGCAGCCGTCCGTGCCTCCGGCGGGGCGCCCTGGATCCGGTTGGTCGGTCGGTTGCTGGCGACCCGCGATCCCGGATTGAACACCATCTCCGAGACGTTCTTCGAACGCAACGCCGTCTTCGTGGAACTGCTGGCACGCCTCGATCGGGATGCTTCCCGGCGAACGCTCGATTTCCGCCTCGCCCAGGCCATGAACGTGACGCTGAACGTGCTGGGCGACGTCGAGCAGACCCGGGGGTTGCAGGGGCTCGATGCGGGCACCTGGACCGTCGACGAGGTCGTCGCCGACCTCATCGATGTCACGACATCCATCCTCGCCGGCCCCGGGTCCTAGCGCGATCCGGGGCCGGCGACTGTCGCAATAGGACGAAAGGAGTGGCGGGTGGGGACCAAACAGCGCGCCGAGATCGAGATGACGGCCGAGGAAGTCGCCGAGTACGTGTCGACCCGACGTACGGCCACATTGGTCTCGTTGGGGCCGACGGGTCACCCGCATGCGGTCGCGATGTGGTTCGCCGTCATCGACGGTGTGCTCTGGTTCGAGACCAAGGGCAAGGCGCAGAAGGCGGTCAACATCCGCCGCGATCCACGGATCACCGTCGTGATGGAGGACGGTCTGACCTACGACGCCCTGCGGGGTGTCTCGCTGGAGGGGCGTGCCGAGATCGTCGACGATCCGGAGGCGCTGTGGGCCGTCGGCGTCAATGTGTGGGAGCGCTATCACGGGCCGTACACCGATGAACTCCAGCCGTGGGTGGAAAGCATGCTCCACAAGCGGGTGGCGGTTCGCGTCGACGTCGAACGCGTCCGCTCGTGGGACCACCGAAAACTCGGCCTGGATCCGATGCCGCTGGCCGGCTCGACGGCTGTCCATCACGCGTAGTCGTCGCCCGCCGACAGCCCGGGCGCGGCGTCGGCGGGCGAACACGCTGTCCCGGAGCTCGCCGTGGCGGGGTCGGCAGCGGCCGCGCCGGCGCGGTCATGCGAGCCGCGCCGGCGCGGACGTCACCCGGCTTGTCGCCGCTTCCCACTGCGGAGTTGGCGGGGTCGAAACCCCACGGCCGTGGCGCGTCAGACCGTATTCGGTTCCTTCACCGCCGGCGCGGACTCCGGGTCGTGGCGGCGCAGTCCGATCAGGACGATCGCGCAGATCGCGACCACCGCCGCGGCACCGACGTACAGCTGGGTCGCCGAGGCGCCCGCGTCCTTGAGCATTCCGGCGACGGTGGGGGACAGGATCGCGCCGATCCGGCCCATGCCGAGCGCCCAGCCCATGCCGACGCTGCGGAGGTGGGCCGGATACAGCGGTGGCCCGACCGTGTAGGCACCGGCGATGCAGCCGTTGATCAGCGCACCGACGACCACGCCGATTCCGAATCCGAGCCACAGGACCGAGGTACTCACGATGAACACGATCATCATCGCCGCGGCGAGCACCGAGAACCCGATCAGCACGACTCGCGGCGTGCGAATCCGGGCGGCGACGCCGTAGAGCACAGAGCCGATGGTGCCGCCGATCGAGATCGCCATCCCGGCCGTGACCGCGGCGCCTTCCGAAAGCCCCTTCTCGACGAGCAGGGTGGGAGTCCAGCTGTTGACGAAGTAGAAGCCGAACATGATCGTGATGAAGGTGGCCCAGAGCAGGAGCGTGGGGGTGAGCAACTGCTTGAGCCACCCCGAGTTGGTCCGCCCGGTCGTGTCCCGCGCGGAGGCGGCCCCGTCGAGCTCGGCCCAGCTGACGGCATCCATCCTCATCCGTGCCAGTGTCCGGTTGATGCGTTCCAGGGCGCCCTGCGGGCGACGCTGCTCGAGATGGGCGACGGATTCGGGCAGCAGCAGCGCGATGACGACGAGAGCGAGCAGGGTGGCGAAACCGCCTGCGTAGAAGACGATCCGCCAGTCACCGCCGACCGCGGCCTTCGCGACGACGCTCGCCACGGTGGCGCCGACGCCGTACCCGGCGGTGAAGACACCGATGGCGAGTCCGCGATTCTTCGCATTCGAGAACTCGCTGGCGATCACGTTGGAGCTGGCCAGAATGCCGCCCACGCCGATGCCGGTGACGAGCCGGAACACGGCCATCACCGGCATCGACGGGGCCATGGCGGCGCCGAACATGCCGATCGTGCCGAGTGCGAGGCTCAACAGGATGAGGGGACGACGGCCGATCAGGTCGGCGAAGGGCGCGAGCAGCATGGAACCCAGCGCCATTCCGATCAGCCCGACCGAGACCAGCAGGCCGAACTCGGAACCGCTCAGGCCGAATTCCTCGGTGACGGAGGGGCCCGTGAAGGCGACAGCCATGACGTCGAAGCCGTCGAGGCAGTTCATGAAGGTGCAGAGCGCGACGATCAGCCATTGGTAGCCGGACATCGGCGCCGCGCCGATGCGTTCAGTGATGTTCATACTGGTGTCCAGGGGTGAGGGGACCGGTGAGCCGGTTCAGGGGAGGTGGAGGGTCACGGTGGCGCGGTCGGCAGAGCTGCCGGTCACCGCGCGGGAGACGCAGAGGCACAGCGCGGAGGAGCGTTCCTTCTGAGTTTCGCTGAGGAAGACGTCGCGGTGGTCGATGGTGCCGTCCACCTCGACGACCTTGGCCAGACAGAGCCCGCATTCGCCCTTGCGGCAGTCCGAGAGCGTGTCGTACCCGGCCGCGTTCAGTGCGTCCAGGATCGATGTGTCGGGCGCGATCACGACCTCGCGGTCGAACTGGGGAAGTCGCACGCGGAACTCTTCGGCGCCGTATCGGCCGCTGGAACCGAAGGTCTCGAACCGCAGGTTGGTTTCCGGCAGGGCGTGCTCGGTCCAGCTCGCTCTGATCGCGTCCATCAGCCCCATCGGGCCGCACATGTACAGCTCGGTGGCGGCCGCGTTCGGCGCCGCAGCGATGTCTCCGACCAGGTCGGGTACCGACAGCGGCGTGCCCTCGTCGTCGACGTGAACGCGGACCCGGTCGCCGTGCTCGGCGCAGAGCTCGTCGAGATAGGCCATGACCCGGCGGCTGCGGCCGACGAGCACGAGCTCGTAGTCGGCGCCGCGGCGGCGCAGCGCGGTGGCCATGGCGACCAGTGCCGTGACGCCGATGCCGCCGGCCACCAGGACGTAACGACCGGCGCCGACCGCGAGCGGGAAGCTCTGCACGGGGCCGGTGACGGTGAGTTCGTCACCGACGCGCAGCGCGTGCATCGCCTTCGAACCACCACGAGAGGTGGGGGAGAGCTGCACGCTGAGGGTGAGCCTGCGGCCGTCGCTTTCGGACCGGACCACGGAGTAGGAACGGGTCTGCGGTCCGCCGTCGGCCGGCAGCTCGACGTCGACGTGCGTGCCGGGGGCCGCATGCTCGGGGTGGGCGACCTCCAGCACGATCCGGCGGACGCCGTCGGCGACGTCGTCGGCCTCGGCGATGCGAGCCTGCTGCCTGCGGGACTGGGACTGGACCGCCATCAGGTCTCCTTCCCCGCGGCGGGTGCCGCCGATGGCCGGCCCTCGGCGGCCAGCATGCGCTCGAGGATCTGACGTACCCACATCCCGCCTGCGTCGATGTTGAGGCTGTAGAACTCGTGCCCTGGGTTGGCGTCGATCGCACGCTGCTGGGCGCGCAGCATGTCCTCGTCCTCGCCGAAGACACCGTGCACACCTTGGCGCAGCTGGGTGGTGATGGTCTGGCTGTCCAGGCAGTAGTTGCGCATGAACGCCCAGAAGTAGTGGCAGGAGCGGTCGCTCTCGGGGGTGATCGTGTTCATGACGTAGCCGTTGACGCCCTGGCTGCGGTCGCCCTCGGGTGCGCCGGTGCCGGCCTTGGCGACGCCCACGTCGATGCAGATCGTGGCAGGCGCCTGAAACCTGATGATCTGCCAGCGGTCGACCTTGCCCTCGAAACCGGGGAACTTGTCGCGCATGTTCTTCAGCCAGAACGGCGGGGCATCGATGTCGCGCATCCAGCGGGTGACCGTGACCGTGTCGCCTTCGTGCGTGACGTCGAACTCGGCCCCGGAGAGCTCGTCCTGGCCGATGCTCGAGGAGTGCACGAACTCCTCGTGGGTGAGGTCCATCAGGTTGTCGAGGACGAGCTGATAGTTGCAGTCGGCGTGAATCGTCTCGCCGTCGCCTGCCCACGACGGGTCGTCCATCTGGTGCATGTCGGGCACGGTCGTCGGATCGGCCAGGTCGGGATCGCCCACCCATACCCAGACGTACCGGTAGCGCTCGACGACGGGGTACGAGGGCACCACCGCGCTCGGATTGAGGGTCTCCTGCGCGGGCATCGCGGTGCAACGACCGGTCGAGTTGTAGCGCAGACCGTGGTAAGGGCACTGCAGCTCGTTGCCGAGGATCTTGCCCTGTGACAGCGGTGCCAGCCGGTGCCAGCAGGCGTCGGCGAGGGCGACGGCACGCCCGTCACTGCCCCGCCACAGCGCCAGTGGAACGCCGGCGACGGTGCGTGCCAGTGGCTGCTTGCCGGTGACCTCGTGGTCCCACGCCGCGACGTACCAGGCGTTGCGGGGGTGGTTGAAGATCTTCGCTGCGGCCGTGGTGGGTGCCGCGGCCGTCGTCGGCGGAGAAGGGGTGAGCGTCATTGGCCAACTCCCTATGGAGAGAGGTATGTCTTACGAGGACCACAAACTATCTATCGATATAGTGAGTTGGCAAGAGTGGATAGCGTGACCGACTCGGAGAGGAGGGGAACTTGTCGCTGCGATGGGCGCTGATCGCGCTGCTGACCGGTCGTCCGATGACCGGTTACGACATCTCGAAGAGCTTCAGCCGGTCGGTGGCGCACGTCTGGCACGCTCCGGACTCGCAGATCTATCCGGAGCTCAACCGGATGGAGCGAGACGGACTGCTCACCTCGGTCGAGGTTCCGTGGGGGAAGAAGGGGACGAAGAAGGAGTACCACGTCACCGACGAGGGGCGCGTCGAGTTCCGGGAATGGATGGAATCGCCGCTGGCACCGCAGCGGCAGCGAGACCCCGCTTACCTGAAGGCCGCGTACTTCGAGTTCGCCGACCCGGCAGCCGTGCGTGAACAACTGCGGCAGCAACAGGCGTACTGGGAAGAGCACCTGACGATGCTCGAACGCACCCGGGAGAGTCTCGTCGACCGCACCCACCCCACGCTGGCTGCGAGAATCGAGAAGTTGGACGAGCGGGAGGCCGAGCTCGCGGTCCGATGCAAGATCTACGCCTACGACGGGCTGATCGCTCGCGCCCGCACCGAGCTGGCGTGGATCGAGGACGGCTTCACGCTGGTCGACGAGCTGCACGGCTACTGAACGTGAAGCCGTGGCAGGACTGCTTGCCGCCCGTCAGAAAGCTTGTAGAAGGGAGTTTCTCAGCGGTCTTCTCGCTTACCCGGACCGGATGTTGTACACGGTCGGGGAAATCAGGGTTTCGTGGGGGAGTAGACCGCTGAGGCTCCGCTGATTACCCGCATCATGCGAGAACGGTTCAAAGATCTCAGGCGCCGGGGACGGATCCGGGCGGCAGGAAGTCGACATCGTGCAGGGCGGATAGGCGCACGACCTCGTCGAGGTCTTCGAGGTTGTGAAGCTGCTCGAACAACGCAGGAAGTTTTCCTGTTGGACTCACCCAGAACAGCGATTTGCCGGATTGGTCACCCTTGACGTAGTACGCGTGCGGAAGCCCCATTGGCATGCGGACCGTGTCGCCAGGACCCGCGGTGGTCCACTCGCCGTCGAGGTAGAGCGTGTACACGCCCTCCATGACGTAGATGTGCTCGTCCTGCTTGGGGTGGAGATGCGGTGGAACGCCGGTGTCACCGGGATCCAGTGAGAGCCACGCGAAGCTGGTGCTGCTCTCGACTTTGGCCACATATCGGTGACCGAGGATGTTCCAGCTCTTGTTTCCCACGGCTTCACCGGCGGCCGTGATTCCCTTGGGTAGGTCACCCACGACGATCTCGGATTCTTGCATCTCGTGTCCTCTCGTCATCAGTTGATGATATTGACGCTCGTCAGCATGACAGTCAGGTGTTGTCTCCCGGCCTTGCCGAACCCGCTGCGATGGGCTCCCTTCACGGTGTCGCGCAGGTATGTGCCCCTGAACGCGCGCAGTGGGTGGGACCCCTGGGCACCGCCGGGTACGGGGCCGGGCGGCCCGCGGTTGACGGGCGGCACGGCACCGGCGATCTTGGGGGTCACCGTACGGCCCCGCGCGGCTGTGCGCAGGTGAACGGTTCGCTCGCCCGCGCTCGTGGGCGATGTGCTCGGGAGGTCGGGTCATGTCCCCGCGTTACGGCGATTACCAGCTGGAGATCTATCTGAACGGGATGCGAGGTGTGCAACCCCGGTTCCCTGCCGACGCGGCGACGATGGAGCAGCGCGCGGCCGAGGCGCTGCCGCCGTGGGTGCTGTCGTACGTGAGATCGGGCGCCGGGGACGAGGGCACGCAGCGTGCCAACGTCGAGGCGTTCGCCAAGTGGGGGCTCGTTCCGCGGATGATGGAGGGTGCCTACGAGCGGGACCTGTCGACGAGCTTGTTCGGCATCGAGCTGGAGCACCCGCTGTTTCTGTGTCCGATCGGCGTGCTGGGGATCTGCTCGCAGGACTTCCACGGCGACCTGGCCACCGCCCGTGCCGCCGCGCGCACGGGCGTTCCGATGGTCGTGTCGACCTTGTCGCAGGATCCGATGGAGGACATCGCGGCCGAACTCGGTGACACACCGGGATTCTTCCAGCTGTATCCACCGAACGACCGGGAGCTGGCGCTCAGCCTGATTCGGCGGGCCGAACGCGCGGGCTTCTCGGCCCTGGTGATCACGCTGGACACCTGGGTCACCGGCTGGCGCCCCCGCGACCTGAACACGGCGAACTTCCCGCAACTGCGGGGATACTGCCTGGCCAACTACGTGACCGACGAACACTTCCGCGCCCGGCTCGGTGGCGACCCCGAGGCAGATCCGCTGGCCACGGCGGCGTTGTGGGCCAGCGTCTTCGGCTACGCGACGGCCTGGTCCGACCTCCAATGGATTCGCGAGGCCACGTCGCTGCCGATCGTGCTCAAGGGCATCAGCCATCCCGACGATGTGCGCAAGGCCAAGGATCTCGGCGTGGACGGCGTCTACTGCTCCAACCACGGTGGCAGGCAGGCCAACGGCGGACTACCCGCGCTGCAGACCCTGCCGAAGGTGGTCGAAGCCGCCGACGGCGAGATCCCGGTGCTGTTCGACTCGGGCGTGCGCAGCGGCTCGGACATGGTGAAGGCGTTGGCGATGGGGGCGACGGCGGTCGGCACGGGACGGCCGTACGTGCACGCCCTCGCGGTCGGGGGAGAGGACGGAGTGGTGCACCATCTCCGCTCCTTCCTGGCCGAGGCCGACCTGCTGATGGCCGTCGACGGCTACCCGACCCTGGACCGGCTCCGCGCGGCGGGTGTGGAACGTGTGCACTGACGGCACGGGCTCACAGCCGGAATCCTGGCGAACCACATCCCGTCCTGGCGGCTCAGGCCCCGGACGCGCAACCGGCGCCGGCCGATGCCCGCGGGCGGTCGCCGAGGCCGACGGCGACGTGGCCGGCTCGACCGCGCTCCTCCTCCCCGCCGAGCCATGAGTCCGCTGCAGCGCAGGATCGCGATCGCGGCGGTGCAGGTGCTCGGGCTGGCGGTCTGGTTCTCCATGTCGGCGGTGGTGCCGACACTCCGGGTCGAGTGGGGTATCTCGGCCGCGGCGGCGGTGTGGCTGACGGCGTCGGTGCAGATCGGATTCGTCGTGGGTGCGGTCGGGTCGGCCGCGCTGAACCTCGCCGACCGGGTGCGGCCGCATCTGCTTCTCGCGGGGAGTGCGGCGTCGGCGGCGGTCTGCACGGTGGTGTTGGCACTGTTGGCCGGTGGCATGGCGACTGCGCTCCCGTTGCGGTTCCTGACCGGGGTGTTCCTGGCCGGTGTCTACCCGGTGGGCATGAAGCTGATGGTGTCCTGGTCGGGACAGTCCGGCAGGGGCGTGTCGATGGGCATGCTGATCGCCGCGCTCACCGTCGGTTCGTCGGTGCCGCACCTGATCGCGGGATTCGGCTCGTTGCCGTGGCGATCGGTGCTGCTGGCCGCGGCGGCGCTCGGCGGTCTCGGCGCGCTCGTCGCGATCACCGTCGTGCGGCCGGGACCGCATCTCGGAGCGGGGAGCCCGCTGCCGAATCCGCGCTACGCCCTCACCATGTTCACCGAACGCAGGCCGCGGCTGGCCAACCTCGGCTACTTCGGCCACATGTGGGAGCTGTACGCGCTGTGGACCTGGATCCCGACGTTCCTGCTGGCACGCGACGCACCCGATGCGCCACAGGTGGTCGAGCTGGTGGTGTTCGCGACGATGGGTCTCGCGGGTGCGGCGGGTTGTTTTCTCGGCGGCTGGGTATCCGACCGGTTCGGCCGCTCTCCCGCCGCGGTGTCGGCACTGGCCGTGAGTGGTGCGTGCTGCCTGTTCTCGCCCCTGGCGCTCGATGCGCCGCCGGTGGTGCTGGTGGTGTTCTGCGCGGTGTGGGGTGCTGCCGTCATCGCGGATTCGGGGGTGTTCTCGGTGTCGTTGAGCGAGACGGCCGACTCCCGCTACGTCGGGACGGCGCTGACCGCCCAGACGGCGATCGGCTTCGCGCTGACCGTGGTCAGTATCCAGGTGGTGCCGCTGGCAGCAGCCGTGGTCGGCTGGCAGTTCGCGTTCCTCGCGTTGGTTCCCGGGCCGGTGATCGGTGCGCTGGCCATGCGTTCCTTCGGTTCCCGAGCTCGCCCCACAACCCTATCCACAAAGGAGTGACATGTCCGCTGTGTGGCCGAACGGCAAGCCGGAGGTGGGTTCCAGTGCGGAGCTGTCCCGGCAGGTGGGTTCGAGCGACATCATCCTGTTCACCGAGCTGAGCGGCGATCGCAACCCGCTGCACTACGACGAGGCCGCCGCCGAATCGTCGCGGTTCGGCGAGATCGTCGTGCAGGGCGGGATCACCAGCGCCGTGCTGAACGCGGTGGTAGCGGAGAAACTGCCCGGTCCGGGGACGGTCTTCCTGAGCGTGTCGTGGAACTTCACGGCCCCGGTGCGGCCGGGCGACACGATCACCGGACGCGTCGAGGTCACCGAGGTCAGGGACGACAAGCCGATCACGAAGCTCATCACGCAGGTAACCCGCGACGACGGAACCACGGCACTGGAAGGAACCGCCGTGTGCTGGACGATGGCGATGCCGGAGTGGCGAGGCGGCGACGACGCCTGACCGGCGAGCGGTCCAGCTCTCGGCCGCGTGCGCTCACTCCAGCTGGGCGAGCCACCGCTGCCGCCAGCGCTCGGTGCTGGCGAGATCGTTGAAGGTGAACACGTGGAGCCCGGCGAGCTCGTTGTCGCTGCGGCCGATCCGGTCGGCGAGTCCGCTGATCAGCTTGTCGGGGCGGTAACCGTTGGGCAGGAAGAACCGCCAGAACATGGCGGACTGCTTGGCCAGGAAACGTGCGGACTGGCCGAGCCCGAGGCCTGCCGACACGCGGATCAGCTTCTGCCGGTTGATCGAGCCCGGCACGCCCACGCGGATCGGCGTGCGGATGCCTTCGGAGCGCAGCCGGCGAGCCCAGTCGATCGTGGTGTCGGGGTTGAAGCACAGCTGGGTGATGATCTCGTGCGCGTGGCCGGCCTTGGCACGTAGCGCTTCGTCGATCACCGCATCGGGCAGCTTGCCGTGCCCCTCGGGATAGCCCGCGATGCCCACGCTGCGGAAGGAGCGCCCGGCTTCGGCGAGGGCCACCAGCAGGCTCTCCGCATCGGCGAACTCCCCGGCGGGTTCGGCGGCGTCGCCACCGACCGCGAAGATCCGCTCGATCCCGGATTCCTGCAGTCGTACGGCGATGTCCTCGAGCTCCGCGTGGCAGCGGATCAGCCGGGCCGACAGGTGCGGGGCCACCTGGTAGCCGTTCTTGCTCAGCCGGACGGCGAGCTCCACGGTCGCCTCGATGCCCTTGGCCTCGGTGGCGGTGACCGTCAGTGGCACCTCCGGTGGGACGTGGCCGAGCACCTTGTCCTCGGTGCTGGGGAAAGGCAGCACCTCGTAGGAGGCGTTGCGCAGCGCTCCGGCCAGCGCGGCCCGGTGGCGTACGGACGGGTGAGACGACATCGGGGGCTCCTCTTCGGGTGGTGGAACGTGTGCAGAAACCTCGTGCACCTCGCCGTCGGGGGAGGGCGCGCCCGCGACGGGGGGATACTCCAGCCGGACCGCCATCAGAACGTCACGACCGACCGCAGCACGTCACCGCGGTGGATCCTCTCGAACGCCGCCTCGACCCCGTCCAACTTGATCTTGTCGGTCACGAACTTCTCCAACGGCAGCCGACCCTGCAGGTAGAGCTCGGTGAGCATCGGGAAGTCCCGTTCCGGCAAACAGTCGCCGTACCAACTGGACTTCAGCGTGCCGCCGCGGGCGAACACGTCCAGCAACGGCAGGTCCAGCTGCAGCTGCGGGTCCGGAACGCCGACCAGCACGACGGTCCCGGCCAGATCCCGGGCGTAGAATGCCTGCTCGTACGTCTCGGGCGTCCCGACCGCGTCGATCACCACGTCCGCGCCGACGCCGCCGGTGAGCTCGCGGATCGCCTCGACGGTGTCGGCCTCGGAGGCGTTGACGGTGTGCGTGGCGCCGAACTGGCACGCCCAGTCGAGCTTCTTGGGTGCGGTGTCCACCGCGATGATCCGCCTCGCCCCGGCCATCGCCGCCCCGGCCACGGCGCCGTCACCGACGCCGCCGCAGCCGATGATCGCCACGGAATCGCCCGGCCCGACCCGACCGGTGTTCACCGCGGCGCCGATGCCTGCCATCACGCCGCACCCCAGCAGCCCGGCCACCGCCGGGCGCGCTGTCGGACCGACCTTGGTGCACTGCGCGGAGTGCACCAAGGTCTTCTCGGCGAACCCGCCGATGCCCAGGGCCGGCGACAGCGGGGTGCCGTCGGCCAGGGTCATCGGTTGCTCGGCGTTGTGGGTGTCGAAGCAGTACTGCGGGCGACCGCGCCTGCAAGCCCGGCAGCTGCCGCACACCGCGCGCCAATTGAGCACGACGAAATCGCCCGGCGCGACGTTGCGCACGCCGTCGCCGACGGCCGCCACCGTGCCGGCCACCTCGTGGCCGAGCAGGAACGGGAACTCGTCGGCGACGCCGCCCTCCCGGTAGTGCAGATCCGTGTGGCAGACTCCGCAGAGCTGTACGTCCACGACGGCCTCACCCGGACCGGGGTCCGGCACGTGGATCGTGGTGACCTCCACGGGTTTTCCCTCACCCATGGCCACGACTGCGCGCACTTCGGTCACTGGTTGCTCCATTCGCCGTCGCTCGGGCTCGCCGTCGTGCCCGGTTTCAGACCCGGTACTCGGCGGCCGCGTCCGCCAGCCAGTCGGCGAGGTAACGCGCGAAGGACGAGCGCACGAAGATCCAGAAGCTCGGTTGCTCGACGTCCCGGCACAGCAGCACCACCCCGGTGCGCGCCAGCAGGGTCTGCGCGCACTGGTCGGAGGCGAAGCTGCGCCGGTGCAGGTCGAGCGCGCAGCCCTTGGCCAGCAGCTCGCGGGACTTCGGCCCGGTGACCTCAACGATCGTGCGGTGGCCCGAGACGTCGACCACCGAGCCGTGCTCCTCACCGAGAGCCTCGGTGAGCGTGGCCTGGAGCTGCTCCGCGCCGCCCTCGGGGCCGATCAGCAGCCACTCGTCCGGACCCATCCACAGGATCTGCAGCCGTTCCGTGCGGGCGACCTGTCCCGGCTGGTTGGGCAGCATGGTGCCCACGGCCGTGCCGATGCGTTCGGCCGCCGGGCTCTTCGGGTCGACCCGCAGCGTGACCTGGGCGGTGAAGGCCACTTCGGACAGGTGCAGCACACCGGGCACCGAGGAGCCTGCCAACGTCTCGGCGCGGGTGACCAGCGGGGATTCGCCGTGGAGCTCAGCCATCGCGACGGTTTCCTTCCTTGTCGTAGAAGACCGGTTCGGTGATCTCGACGGGCACGAGCTCGTCACCGACGTGGCCGTAGATGGTCTGCCCGATGCGGTCGCGGCCGCTCTTCACCAGGGCCAGCGCGAAGGGGCGGTCGAGGGCGGCACTGCGGTAGCTGGAGGTGATGTGCCCGAGCATGGGAACCGGGGGTGCGGGCAGCTCGGTGGAGTCCACCAGCTGGGTTCCTTCCGGCACGACAGCGGACCCGGCCGGTGGTAGCAGCCCGACGAGGTGCTTGCGGTCCGAACGGGCCGTGTCCTCCCGGCTGAACGAGCGCATGCCGAGGAAGTCGTCCTTCTTCTTCGACACCGCCCAGCCCATCCCGAGGTCGTGCGGGGTGACCGTGCCGTCGGTGTCCTGTCCGACGATGGGGAAGCCCTTCTCGGCGCGCAGCACGTGCATGGTCTCGGTGCCGTAGGGCGTGATTCCGAATTCGGAACCCGCGCGGTGCAGGGCTTCCCACACCTGTCGGCCGTGCCACCAGGGGACGTTGATCTCGAAGGCGAGTTCGCCGGAGAAGCTGATCCGGCACACCCGGGCGCCGCTGCCCGCAACGGTGCCGTCGGTCCACGACATGAACGGGAACGCGTCGTTGGTCAGGTCGATGTCGGAGGTCACCCGGGCCAGCACCTCGCGAGAACGGGGGCCGGCGAGGGCGATGGTGGCCCACTGCTCGGTGACCGAGGTGAGGTGCACCCGCAGGTGGGGCCACTCGGTCTGCAACCAGTCCTCGAGCCATTCGAGCACGCCGGCCGCACCGCCGGAGGTGGTGGAGACGAGATAGCGGTGCTCGCCGGTGCGCATCACGGTGCCGTCGTCGAAGACCATGCCGTCGGCGTGGCACATGACCCCGTAGCGGATCCGCCCGACCCTGAGCGTGCTCATCTTGTTGGTGTAGACGAGGTCGAGGAACTCGGCCGCGTCCGGGCCCTGCACGTCGATCTTGCCGAGTGTGGAGACGTCCTGCATGCCCACCCCGGTGCGCACGGCGTGGCACTCGCGCAGCACTGCGGACTCCATGTCCTCGCCGGGCTGCGGGTAGTACCACGGCCGCTTCCACTGGCCGACGTTCTCGAACGGGCAGTCCTGCTCGAGGTGCCAATCGTGCATCGCCGTGACCCGGATGGGGTCGTAGAGGTCCCCGCGGTCCCGTCCGGCGAGCGCGGCGAAGGCCACCGGGGCGTAGGGCGGGCGGAACGTGGTGGCGCCGACCTCGGCGACCTCGACGCCGAGGAGTTCGGCGATCACGCCCGAGGACAGCAGGCCGGAGGTCTTGCCCTGGTCGTGGGCGGTGCCGATGGTGGTGAACCGCTTGATGTGCTCCACCGACGACATGCCGGCCCCGACGGCCTTGCGTACGTCGGCGACCGTCGCATCCCGCGCCAGATCCACGAACTGCTCGTCGTCGGAGTCCGCGGACAGGCCAGGCAGCAGCCAGATCGGCTGCGGCGGTGTGACAGGACCGGAGGGGGAGCCGGGCACCTCGGCAACGTCCGCGTGGAACCCGGCCTCACGAGCCGCGTCGCTGCCCGCTTCCGACCCGGCGCGCAGGCACTCCGCCGTGGTGAAGGTTCCGGCGGCAGCGCCCACCGTCCGCACCCCACGGGGAGTGCGGTCCGGGACGAGTGCCCCGAGCTCCTCGGAGTAACGCACGGTGCCGCGTGCCTGGCTGTGCAGGTGCACCGCCGGGTTCCAGCCTCCGGAGACCAGCAGCAGGTCACAGTCCAGTTCGGCCGGAGCCGCGTCGCCGGAGGGCAGGGAGGAGACCTGTGCGCCGCTGACGCGGTCCGCGCCGGAGGTGCCGGTGACCGCACAGTTGGTGAGGATCCGGATACCCCGTTCCACGCAGCGGGCGGTCCACACGGTGGTGGCCACCGGACGCACGTCGACCACGGCCGCGATCTCCACCCCGGCGTCGTGCAGGTCGACGGCCGCGGCGTAGGCGCTGTCGTTGGTGGTGAACACGACGGCGCGGCGGCCGGGCAGCACGCCGTAGCGGTGCAGGTAGGTACGGGCGGACGAGGCGAGCATGGTGCCGGGCCGGTCGTTGCCCGGGAAGACCAGCGGCCGTTCGTGCGAGCCGGTGGCCAGCACGATCTCGCGCGCACGGATGTGCCAGGCGCGCTGCCGGGTGAAGGCGTCCTCGCCGCGGTGCTCGACGGCCACGAGGTAGTTGTCGTCGTAGCACCCGAAGACGGTGGTCCGGGGCAGGACCGTGACGTCCGGCGAGGCCTGCAGCTCGCTGGTGACGCGGTCGATCCAGCGCCAGGCGGGCGCCTGGTCCAGCTCGTCGCGGGTGCCGAGCAGGCTGCCGCCGAACTCGGTGTCGGCGTCGGCGACGATCACCCTGGCTCCGCTGCGGGCCGCGCTCCGGGCAGCGGCCAGCCCTGCCGGGCCGGCGCCGACGACCAGCACGTCGCAGTGCGCGTTGATCGCGTCGTAGCGGGCCGGGTCGGGCTCGGTGGCCAACCGTCCCTGCCCTGGCAGCCCGGAGGCGACCAGGCCGTCGCGCAGCTCGACCGTGGTCGCGGTGAGCATCGGCTCCGGGAAGGGCTCTTCGATCTGCACCAGCGCGTTGGGTTCTTCCGGGCCGGCGGCGGCGATTCCGCGCGGGCGCCCGTAGCGGATGCTGGTGCCGACCTGGTGCACGCCGTTGGCCAGCAGCGCCGAGGCGAGCGTGTCGCCGGCGCATCCTTCGTAGTCGTGGCCGTCGAACCGGAACCGGACCGGGCGGTCGCGGTCGATCCGGCCCCCGTCGGCAAGCCTGTACTCGCCAGTCACCTCGTCACCGCCTCGTGGGAGTCGTCGTGGAAGATCTCGTTGGTGGTCGTGTCACGGCGGACGGTGAACCAGCGGCGGCAGCCCGCCTGGTGGTTCCACCGCTCGGTGAAGATGCCCTTGGTGTTGGCACGGAAGAACAGGAACCGCGCCCAGTCCACATCGGACACCGCTTGCGGGTCGGCGGGGTAGGACACGTCGGCCTGTCCGCCGTAGTGGAACTCGGTCTCGTTGCGCGGCCCGCACCACGGGCACGGAATCAGCATCATGGCGGCTCTCCTAGTGGGCCACGCCGGCGGCACCGTGCTCGTCGACCAGGGCGCCGGTGGTGAAGCGGTCGAGGTTGAAGGGTGCGTTGAGCTGGTGGGGTTCGTCGTGGGCGATGGTGTGGGCATAGCACCAGCCGACCCCGGGCGTGGCCTTGAATCCGCCGGTTCCCCAGCCGCAGTTGACGTAGAGATTCTCGAACGGGGTCAGCCCCATGATCGCCGAGGCGTCCGGGGTGACGTCCACGACGCCCGCCCAGGTGCGCAGCACGTGCGCGCGGGCGAACATCGGGAACAGCTCCACCGCGGCGGTCAGTTCCCGTTCAATGGTGTGGAACGACCCGCGCTGGCCGTAGGAGTTGTAGGAATCGATGCCCGCGCCGAGTACCAGTTCGCCCTTGTGCGCCTGGGAGACGTAGACGTGCACCGCGTTGGACATGACCACGGTGGGATGAACCGGTTCGAGGAGCTCGGAGACCAGCGCCTGCAGCGGGTGGCTCTGAATGGGCAGCGCGAGGCCGAGCTCGTCGGCCAGCACCGAGGTGGAGCCTGCGGCGGCGAGGGCGACCTTGCCCGCGGCGATGTCACCGCGGGTGGTGCGCACGCCGGTGATCCGGTCGCCGATCCGGTCGAAACCGGTGACCTGGCAGTTCTGGACGAGGTCCACGCCCATCCGGTCCAGGGCGCGGGCGAAGCCCCAGGCGACGTGGTCGTGCTTGGCGATGCCGGCCCGCGGCTGCCAGGTGGCGCCCAGCACCGGGTAGCGCAGGTCCTCCGATGTGTTCAGGATCGGGCAGATCTCGGCGACCTGGTCGGCGTCGAGCCACTCGGCGTCGATGCCGTTGAGGCGGTTGGCCCCGACCCGCCGCTTGCTGTCCCGCACTTCCTGCAGCGAGTGGGCGAGGTTGAGCACCCCGCGCTGGGAGAACAGCAGCGGGTAGTCGAGCTCGTCCTCCAGGCCTTCCCAGAGCTTCATGGCGTGCTCGTAGAGGCCAGCGCTCTCGTCCCAGAGGTAGTTCGAGCGGATGATCGTGGTGTTGCGGGCCATGTTCCCGCCGGCCAGCCATCCGCTCTCCAGCACCGCCATGTTGGTGATGCCGTGGTTGACCGCCAGGTAGTAGGCGGTGGCCAGGCCGTGGCCACCACCACCCACGATCACCACGTCGTAGGAGGACTTCGGCTCAGGCGAGTTCCAGAGCCAGTCCGGGTGGTCCGGCAGATCGGCACCGGGCGTACGCGGCATCAGAACCCTCCGATCAGGTTCGGGTAGAGGGGGTGCTTGCTGGCGAGCGCTTCGACGCGAGCGCGGAGGTCGGCGCTGGTGGCCTCGTCGAAGCCGGGTTGGAGCGCTTCGGTGATGATGTCGGCGATCTCGGTGAACTCCCCTGAGCCGAAGCCGCGGGTGGCCAACGCCGGGGTTCCGATGCGCAGCCCGCTGGTGACCATGGGTGGGCGGGGGTCGTTGGGTACCGCGTTGCGGTTGACGGTGATGCCGATCTCGTGGAGGCGGTCCTCGGCCTGCTGGCCGTCGAGTGCGGAGTCGCGCAGGTCGACCAGCACGAGGTGCACGTCGGTGCCGCCGGAGACCAGTCGCACACCAGCTTCGCGGGCGTCGTCGGCCTGAAGGCGTTCGGCCAGGATCCGGGCGCCTTCGAGGGTGCGGCGCTGACGGTCGGCGAATCCTTCGCCGGCGGCGACCTTGAAGGCCACTGCCTTGCCCGCGATGACGTGTTCGAGGGGACCGCCCTGTTGGCCGGGAAAGACCGCGGAATTGAGCTTCTTGGTGAACTCCGTGTCGTTGGACAGGATGACGCCGCCGCGCGGGCCGCCGAGGGTCTTGTGGGTGGTGGTGGTGACGACGTGGGCGTGCGGCAGCGGGTTGGGGTGGAGTCCGGCGGCCACGAGACCGGCGAAGTGGGCCATGTCGACCATGAGGTAGGCACCGACCTCGTCGGCGATGGCGCGGAAGCGGACGAAGTCGAGCTGGCGAGGGTAGGCCGACCAACCCGCGATGATCAGCTGCGGCTTGTGCTCGCGGGCCAGTCGGGCGAGCTCGTCCATGTCGACGCGATGGGTGTCGTCGCTGACCGTGTAGGGCACGACGTTGTAGAGCTTGCCGGAGAAGTTGATCCGCATGCCGTGCGTGAGGTGCCCGCCGTGGGCCAGGTCCAGCCCCATGATGGTGTCGCCGGGGTTGAGCAGGGCGAACATGGCTGCGGCGTTGGCCTGGGCGCCGGAGTGGGGCTGGACGTTGGCGTAGTCGGCGCCGAAGAGGTCCTTGACGCGGTCGATGGCCAGCTGTTCGACGACGTCGACGTGCTCGCAGCCGCCGTAGTAGCGCTTGCCGGGGTAGCCCTCGGCGTACTTGTTGGTCAGTACCGAGCCCTGGGCTTGCAGTACCGCCTGCGGAGCGAAGTTCTCCGAGGCGATCATCTCCAGCGTGTTCTGCTGGCGGCCCAGTTCGGCGCCGACCGCCGTCGCCACCTCCGGGTCCACCGTCGAGAGCGGGTGGTCGAACAGGTCATCGGTGGACGAATTCATGGGACTCCTTCCGCGCTGGCACGCAGCAGGGGGATCGAGGGTTCGCAGGCCGGACGCTGAGATCACCTGAAAGCCAACTGACATATCAGATGAATGTCAAGGTAGCACCGTGCGCCGCGTGGTCAAGGGCCTCAGCGGTTCGGTCTGAAGCCGGGGTGCCCGGAGGGCGGCACCGGAACGGCCGGACCGGACTTCTCGTCGCGAGGCGGCGCAGAAGTCGATCTACCAGGAATTTTCAGCTACGTGTTGACCGCATCACAGCCGTCGTCCTACCGTGTTGTGCAGTTGATATATCAGTCCTCGGTCAGAGGGGTGGACGTTCGCCCTTCCGGAGCGGCCGACGGCGCCGCACACCCCGAATCCCTTCTCAGTAACGAGTTCCGCCTGCCGAAGGCGTGTATCGCTTCTCAGTTCGAAACCTCGCCGTCCCGTAAGGAGACCTGCATGAGCACGACCCCTCGCGTCGTCATCGTCGGAGCCGGGATCGTCGGTGCGAACCTGGCCGACGAGCTCACCAGCCGCGGGTGGAACCAGGTCACCGTCCTCGACCAGGGGCCGTTGCCGCTGACCGGTGGCTCGACCTCGCACGCGCCCGGACTCGTGTACCAGACCGGCGCGTCGAAGACGATGACCGAGTTCGCCACCTACACCGTCGAGAAGTTCAAGAGCCTGAACCCCGACGAGGGCTGGTGCTTCAACCAGGTCGGCGGACTGGAAGTCGCGACCACCCCGGAACGGCTGGCCGACCTCCACCGCAAGCAGGGGCTGGCCACGTCCTGGGGCGTTCCCGGCGAGGTCATCTCCCCCGAGGAGTGCGTCAAGCTGCACCCGCTGCTCGAGGCCGATCGCATTCTCGGCGGGTTCCACACGCCCACCGACGGTCTGGCCAAGGCCCCCCGTGCGGTGTTGGCGTTGGCGCGGCGGGCGGCCGACCGCGGCGCCCGGTTCTGCGGTGAGGTCCGGGTGCTGGGGATCAACCAGCAGGGCGGCCGCGTGACCGGAGTGGAGACGGACCAGGGCGAGGTCCCCGCCGACATCGTGGTGTCCTGCGCCGGGTTCTGGGGGCAGCAGCTCGGCGAGATGGCCGGTATGAACGTGCCGCTGCTGCCCATGGCGCACCAGTACGCCAAGACGGACCAGCTGCCCGAACTCGCCGGGCGCAACGACGAGCGCACCGAGGCCAAGCTGCCGATCCTGCGTCACCAGGACCGTGACCTCTACTACCGCGAGCACGTGGACCGGCTGGGCATCGGCACCTACGCCCACCGCCCGATTCCGGTGCGGCTCAGCGATCTGCCCGAGCTCGACGAGCCCTCAGAGCTGGCCATGCCCTCGGTGCTGCCGTTCACCGACGAGGACTTCGCTCCTTCGTGGGAGTACACCAAGCGGCTGCTGCCCGCTCTCGAGTCGGCGTCGGTCGAGACCGGCTTCAACGGCGTCATGTCGTTCACCCCCGACGGCGGTCCGCTGGTCGGTGAGTCCCCGGACCTGGCGGGCTTCTGGATCGCCGAGGCGGTGTGGGTGACGCACTCCGCGGGCGTGGCCCGATCGGTGGCGCAGCTGCTGGTCGACGGCCGCAGCGAGATCGAGCTGCACGGCTGCGACGTGCACCGCTTCGACGAGATCGAGACGATCCCGGAGTACGTCGAGGAGACCGCCGCGCGCCAATTCGTGGAGGTCTACGACGTCAAGCACCCGCTGCAACCCAAGCTCTCCCCGCGAGACCTGCGGGTGAGCCCGTTCCACGCCCGGCAGAAGGAACTGGGCGCGGTGTTCCTTGAGGCCCACGGCTGGGAGCGGCCGCACTGGTACGAGGCGAACGGGTCGCTGGTCAAGGAACTGCCGATGGAATGGCAGCCACCGGCCCGCGACGCGTGGGCGGCGATGTACCACAGCCCGATCGCCGCGGTCGAGGCGTGGAAGACGCGCACCGACGTCGCCATGTTCGACATGACCTCGCTCAAGCGGCTCGAGGTCAGCGGCCCCGGAGCGCTGGCGTTCCTGGACCGGCTCACCACCAACAAGCTCGACAAGTCGGTCGGTTCGGTGACCTACACGCTGATGCTCGACGAGGCAGGCGGCGTGCGCAGCGACCTCACCGTGGCGCGGCTGGAGGAGCAACTGTTCCAGGTCGGCGCCAACGGCAATCTCGACTTCGACTGGATGCGCCGCGAGTTGCCCGAGGACGGCAGTGTGCAACTGCGTGACATCACCGGCGGTACCTGCTGCATCGGCGTGTGGGGTCCGCGGGCCCGCGATCTGGTGCAGCCGCTGAGCCGGGAGGACCTCTCGCACGAGGCACTGAAGTTCTTCCGCTGCAAGGAGATTCGCATCGCGGGCATCCCGGTCACGGCGATGCGGGTGTCCTACGTCGGTGAGCTGGGCTGGGAGCTCTACACCAGCGCCCAGTACGGCCAGCGGCTCTGGGACGTGCTCTACGGGGCGGGCCGCGAGCACGGCGTCGTGGCTGCCGGCCGCGCGGCGTTCAACAGCCTGCGGCTGGAGAAGGGTTACCGCGCCTGGGGTGCGGACATGACCACCGAGCACAACCCGTTCGAGGCCGGCCTCGGATTCGCGGTCCGGATGCAGAAGGGCGACTTCGTCGGCCGCGAGGCCCTCGAAGCGATCGACCCCGACTCGGTCACGCGGAAGCTGCGTTGCCTGACCATCGACGACGAGCGCAGCGTGGTGCTGGGCTCCGAGCCGGTGTTCGTCGACGGCGTGGCCTCCGGCTACGTCACTTCTGCCGCGTTCTCGCACACCCTCGGAACTCCCATCGCCTACGCCTGGCTGCCCGCCGAGGCCGTCGAGGGAACGCAGGTGCGCATCCAGTACTTCGACCGCATGGTGGCCGCGACCGTCGCGGCCGAGCCCCTTGTCGACCCGGACATGCACCGGATCCGCCGGTGACCAGCACCGCGCCTGAGAGCGCACGACCACAAAGGACGTCCATGCGCACCGACACCATCGAGGATTACCTGCACGAGCTGGCCGCCAGGGTGCCCGCGCCCGGCGGTGGGGCGGCCGCTGCGCTGCACGCGGCGCAGTCCGCGGCGCTGCTGTCCATGGTCGCCCACTACAGCGACGGCGAGAAGTACGCCGAGCACGCCGTCACCGTTCGGGAGGCGTGCGAGGCCGCCGACGAGTTGCGGGGGCTCTGCCTCGAACTGGCCGAGCAGGACGCGGAGGCCTTCGGCGCGGTCGCGGCCGCCTACAAGTTGCCGAAGCAGACTGCCGAGGAGAAGCACGAGCGCTCCGCGGCCATCGCGGCCGCGCTCGCCGAGGCGGGCCGGGTCCCGGCGCGGGTGATCGTCCTGTCCGCCAGGCTCGTCGAGCTCGCCGAGCTGCTGCGGCCGATCGGGAACCCCAACGTGATCAGCGATGTCGCGGCCGCCGCGGTCGCGGCGCGGGCGGCGATCTCGACCGCCCGGGTCAACGTCGAGATCAATCTCGCCGGAATCACCGATCCCGACGTCCACGCCGAACTCGACGAGGCGATCGTCAAGACCGACGACACCCTGCTGCGCGCCGACACCGTCACCTCCGCCGTCCGGGAGCAGATCCTGCGATGACCACGATTCAGCCCACCGAACCCGGAACCACCGCGGCCGTGCGAGAGCTCGGCGGCAGCGGACTGGCCCGCGAGATCCGCGCACGAGCCGCGGCCGACGCCGCCGAACTCGCCGACTCCGGTGTCACGCCGGGACTGGCAGTGGTGGTGGCCACCGACGACGAGTCCAGCGCCTGGTACGTGCGCTCGATCGCCCGCGCCGCGGGCAAGGCCGGGATCGACTGCCGGACGGTCGACCTCGGTGCGGGCGCCGAGGTCGAGCGGATCCGCGCCGCGCTGGAGACGCTGAGTGCCGACGAATCGGTGCACGGCATCATCCTGCAGACCCCGTTGCCGGCGGGGGCTCACTTCGAAGACCTCGCCTCGGCGATCGACCCTCGCAAGGACGTCGACGGGGCCAACCCGGTCTCGCTCGGCAACCTGGCCGCGGGCCTGCCGGCGTACCCGCCTGCCACCGCCGCCGCGGTCCTGGAACTGCTCGACCACCACGAGGTCGAGCTGGCAGGGCGCAACTGCGTCGTGGTGGGGCGCTCGAACGTGGTCGGCAAACCGGTCGCGCAGCTGCTGCTGCAGCGCGACGCGACCATCACGGTCTGCCACCGGCACACCCCGGAGCTGACCGCGTTCACTCCGGATGCCGACGTGCTGGTGGTCGCGGTCGGCAAGCCCGGCCTGATCACCGACAAGCACGTCAGGGACGGGGCGATCGTCATCGACGTCGGCACCAACCCGACAGCCGACGGCGGACTCGTCGGCGACGTCGATCCGTCCGTGCAGGTCGCAGGGCTCACCCCAGTACCAGGGGGAGTGGGCCCGGTGACCACTGCGTTGCTGCTGCAGCACACCGTGTGGTCGGCGACCCGCAGTGTCCGCCGGCTCCGGCACGCCGCCGGGGCCCAGCCGCGAACCGGTTCGGAGCACTGATGAGCCTTTCCGTATTCGACTTGTTCAAGGTCGGCATCGGGCCGTCGAGTTCGCACACCGTCGGCCCGATGCGAGCCGCGTACCTGTTCGTCGAGCACCTGCGTGAGACCGGCACACTGCCGCGGGTCGAGCAGGTGCGGTGCGAGCTGTTCGGTTCGCTGGGCGCGACCGGGCACGGGCACGGCAGTGTCAAGGCCGTGGTGCTCGGGCTGGCAGGCGAGCAGCCGCACCTGGTCGACCCGGTCGCCGCCGAACCGCAGGTGCAGGCCGCGCGCGAAGAAGCCCGGCTGAGCCTCGGCGGCGAACACAAGATCGCCTTCGACGTGGACGAGGACGTCGTGTTGCACCGCAACACCCGGCTCGACTTCCACAGCAACGGCATGGTGTTCGAAGCCTTCGACGACGCAGGAGCGCGGCTCGACCGCCGGGAGTACTACTCGGTCGGCGGCGGCTTCGTCCTCGACGAGGACGAAGCGGGACGGCAGGTGCTTGTCGAGGACGACACCCCGGTGCGCCACCCGTTCAGCACCGGCGAACAGCTGCTGGCGCACACCACCGCCAGCGGGTCGCGGATCAGCGACGTCGTCCTGGCCAACGAGCGCAGTTGGCGCACCGAGGTCGAGACTCGTGCCGGGTTGCTGCACATCTGGTCGGTGATGCAGGAGTGCGTGGAGCAGGGTGTGAACACCGGCGGCACGCTTCCCGGCGGACTCAAGGTCCGCCGCCGCGCTCGCGAACTGCGCGCGAGCCTCGAGGGCAGTGAGGGCGACAGCAGCGGTGCGCAGGACATGGAGTGGGTGACGCTGTTCGCCCTGGCCGTCAACGAGCAGAACGCAGCTGGCGGCCGGGTCGTGACCGCGCCGACCAACGGCGCGGCCGGGATCGTGCCGGCCGTACTGCACTACGCACATCGCTACCTGCCCGGCTTCGACGACGACGCCGCGGTGCGTTTCCTGCTCACCGCAGGGGCGATCGGCGTGCTGTTCAAGGAGAACGCCTCCATCTCCGGAGCCGAGGTCGGCTGCCAGGGCGAGGTCGGATCGGCCTGCTCGATGGCCGCGGCCGGGCTCGCGGAGGTGCTCGGCGGCACGCCGGAGCAGGTGGAGAACGCCGCCGAGATCGGCATCGAACACAACCTCGGGCTGACCTGCGACCCGGTGGGCGGGCTGGTGCAGATTCCGTGCATCGAGCGGAACGCGGTGGCCGCGATCACGGCGATCACTGCGGCCCGGATGGCGCTGCGCGGAGACGGCCGGCACCACGTGTCCCTGGACAAGGCGATCAAGACGATGCGCGAGACCGGGGCCGACATGAAGGACAAGTACAAGGAGACCGCGCGTGGCGGTCTCGCGCTCAACATCGTGGAATGCTGAGGAGAATCCCGTGACACGATCGTTCACCCTCACCTTGAGCTGCCCGAACCGCACCGGGATCGTCCAGGCCGTCAGTTCCTACCTGGTGGAGCACGGCTGCGACATCGTGGAGTACCGGCAGTTCGACGATCCGGTGCGCGGGCGTCTGTTCCTGCGGGTACAGGCCACCGCCGCCGCCGAGGTCGACCTGGATGCGATGTCGCACGACTTCGCGCCGGTGGCCACCGACTTCGAAATGAACTTCGAGCTGCACCCGGACCGCGACGCCCGGGTCGTGGTGATGGTCTCCAAGCTTGGGCACTGCCTCAACGACCTGATCTACCGGTGGCGGGCCGGAGCACTGGGCGCCGAGATCGTGGCCGTGGTGTCCAATCACGAGGACCTGCGCCCGATGGCGGAGGCCGCCGGCCTGCCGTTCCATCACGTGCCGGTGACCTCGGAGACCAAGCCGGCGGCCGAGTCGCAGCTGCTGCAGCTGGTCGACGACCATCAGGCCGATCTGGTGGTGCTCGCCCGGTACATGCAGGTTCTCTCCGATCAGACCTGCAAGGCGCTGCACGGCAGGGCGATCAACATCCACCACTCGTTCCTGCCCGGGTTCAAGGGCGCCAAGCCCTACCACCAGGCCTACGACCGGGGCGTGAAGCTCGTCGGTGCCACCGCGCACTTCGTCACCCCCGATCTCGACGAGGGTCCGATCATCGAGCAGGAGGTGATCCGCATCGACCACACCTACGACCCGGCCGCGCTGCAGACCGTGGGCAGGGACGCCGAGGCGCTGGCGCTGTCCAGGGCGGTGCGGTGGTACTGCGAGAACCGTGTCCTGCTCAACGGCAACAGCACCGTGGTGTTCCGCTAGCCGCGAGGCAAGAAGTGCGAGTATCTTGGCCCGCGAACCGCGATTCTCCCGGTGTTCCCGGCAACGCACCGCGCCGTCGCCACGCGCGAGTCGCTCGGTGGCCCCGCGGCCGCGGACCGCCGTCGCGCGGCGAAAACCTGCGTGATTCCGCCCCGGCGGGCAATCACCGCCCGCCCGAGCCCTACTGCCACACCATCATCGAATTCGAGCCGGCGCCCGCTGTGTTCGCGCCGCAGCGAGAGCCCCACTTCTCTCCGACGAGGAGCGTTACCCATGACGACCGGTGAGCTTCCCACCGCACAGGAGCAGGCAGGCGACCTTCCCGAGAGCCTGCGCGAGACCCTGGCCGGGCACTACTACACCGACCCCGAGATCTTCCGCCTGGAACAGGAGCACATCTTCGAAGCCACGTGGTTCTGCGCTGTGCTCAGCGCGGACGTGGCCAAGCCCGGGCAGTTCGAGACGGTCCAGATCGGACGCGAGAGCGTGCTGGTCACGCGAGGCCGCAACGGTGCGATCAAGGCGTTCCTCAACGTCTGCCGCCACCGCGGCGCGCGGCTGTGCACCGAGGAGAAGGGCGAGGTCCGCCGGTCCTTCCAGTGCCCGTATCACGCCTGGACCTACTCCTTCGACGGCGCATTGATCGCCGCGCCGAACCTGGGCGCGATGGACGACATCGACCGCACCCAGTACGGGCTGCACGAGGTGCATGTGCGCGAGTGGCTCGGCTACGTGTGGCTGTGCCTGGCCGAGGAGCCACCGTCGTTCGAGGACACCGTGATCGGTGATGTCAGCGCGCGGCTGGGAACCCCGGATGCGATCGTCGGCTACCAGGTCGCGGATCTCAAGCTCGGCAGGCGTATCGAGTACGACGTGAAGGCGAACTGGAAGCAGATCGTCGAGAATTTCATGGAGTGCTACCACTGCGCCACGATCCACCCCGAGCTCACCGAGGTGCTCCCGGAGTTCGCCGACGGGCTGGCGGCGCAGTACTTCGTGGGGCACGGCGCCGAGTTCGGTGAGGACGTCCAGGGCTTCACTGTGGACGGGTCGGAGGGCCTGGAGAAGCTTCCCGGGGTCAGCGAGGAACAGGACCGCCGCTACTACGCCATCACCGTACGGCCGCAGGTGTTCATCAACCTGGTGCCCGACCACGTGGTCTTCCACCGGATGTTCCCGCTGACCGCCGAGCGCACGTTGGTGCGCTGCGACTGGCTCTACCTGCCGGACGTGGTGGACTCGGGCGTCGACATCGACCGCTCCGTGGAGCTGTTCCACCGGGTCAACCAGCAGGACTTCGACGCGTGTGAGCGTTGCCAGCTGGCCATGGACTCCCGTGCCTACGCAGGCGGCGGTGTCCTGGTGCCCAGTGAGCACCACATCTCCGAGTTCCACGACTGGGTCCGCGAGCACATCGGCTGACCCCGTCTCGGAAGGGCCCCGCGCCGGGTAGCAGTTGCGCCCCTGGGGGAGGACGGAGAGTTCAGTTCCGGCCTCCAGGGGCAGCTCGGAAAGGCGCGGGGCCTCTTTGCGCCCATGGCCGGGTGGGCGAAGAGGCCCAGGGTTGTCGGAAGGCCCACCGAACTCGGCGTGAGAACTCGGTGTGACCAGCCTGATGGCCGGGTCCGCCTAGAACGGTAGGCCGGCGTCGTCCTGGTGTTCCGGGTCGGTCGTTTCTCGCGTCGGTTCGGCTGCGGCGGTTCGGCGGCACACCAGGGCGTCGCGTGCCGGGTCGTGGCTTTGATGTGCCCGGCTGTGGGGTGCCTGGCCGTGGTGGGCTGGGCCGCGGTGTGGCTGGGTGTCGCGTGTCGGGGCGGTGCGACTCGGGGTGAGGACGGGCTCGCGGTGTGCGGTGTAAGTCGCTCCGTGTGGCATCGTCACGGACGTGATGCCGCGGGCGGGGTCGTAGCGGGTGCTCCAGCCGGGTTGGTCTTTCAGGCGGTGGTGTCGTCGGCAGCGGGGGCCGCCGTTGGCCACCGACGTGGACCCACCACCAGCGCCACCGCCAGCGCTCCGGTCGGGGGTGGCCCAGGGCGTTTCGTGGTCGTGGTCGCAGTGCCGGGCCGGCCGGTGACACCAGGGCATGACGCATTCGCGGTCTCGCACCCGCACCAGGTCACGGATCACCGCACTCGGCCGCCGCCGAGTACGACCCAGATCGACCGGCTCACCCGTCCCGGGATCACACAGCACCGCGCGCCAGGTGCTGCGTTCGTTGGTCATGATCTCCCGCGCGATCGCCGCCGGGACAGGTCCGTAGCCGTCCAGCTCGCACCCCTCATCAGACATCGTCAGGGCCGCATCCACCGGAAGGTGCAGGTAAACCATGGCCGCCGCCTCCGGCGCCGTCACGCCGACATCGCGCCCGAGCAACAGGTCGGCGGTCACGTCGGCACGTAGTTGTTCCAGGGTGCGCCCGTCGCCACCGTGGCGCAGTGACCGTGCCATCCCATCGACCCGCGAGTAGCAGGCCGCTGCGACCTCGGCGGGCAGGCTGGCTTCCAACGTAGACATCGCATGCTCGCCCGGCGTGAGCTCCAGTTTCCGCTCTGCCCGCGCCCGCCGTGCACGCTGGGTTCGCCCGCCGGGGTCCACCTTTTCCGCGAGTCGGCGTGCGCGCTGGGCCAGGTTTCCTGGCTGCCACGCCGTTTCCGGCGCCTCCACCAGCTTGTCGGCCAGCAGCTCGTCGACCTGGCGGGCCGCGTCATCATCGAGCGGATCGACGACGGTCAGCACCCGCCTTGCTCCGTACGCCTCGAGCTCGCCGGTGCGCATCGATGCGAGCAGCCGCGGCATCCGCCGGGTCAACGACTTGCCGTCGTCAATGCGGCGTTCGACCTCACGGGTCGAGACCCGCAACACCGGGGTCAGCTCCTCCGCCAACCCGCGATCGTCACCCACCGCCGCCGAGAGGTCGGCCAGTAGTGCCAGTTCTTCGGCGTCGCGCTGCGCCCGCCAGGCACGTAGGCCCCGCAGCTGCTCGATGCTGTCACCAACACCGTCGTCACTAACTCTGTCGTCCCCCATGTCATCCACAACACCCACGCTATCGAACTGGTGTACGAATCTGCCATTGCACAATAGGGTGAACCGGACTCCGGTGGCATGCACCGAAGGCTCGGCGGAGGAAAGATCCCGGTCCATGCCTCCGCCGGTGGTCTCGACCTGCACGTCGGGCCCGGAAGTCGTATCGACCCGGCACCCACATCGATCCGGCGGCACCTACGTCGGCCCGGCAATGCGCGGCGGGAAGTTCCGGCCTCGGCACCTCGGCCGGACTCTGTGATGTTGCTGGTGGAGACGGCTGTGGCAGCCGGTTGAGTATGGTCGGTCGGGTGGACGAATGATGATCAGCTGGCGGGCTGCGGGGGTCGGCGTAGCGCCGAAGACGCAGGCCGGCGACGCGGCCGGAGACGTTCGAAGACGCGAGAGTGCCCTGACCACGGCAGGCCTCAATCTGTTCCGCCACGGTAGAACACACGTTCCTCGTTCGGGTTCTGCATCTTCCGGTCTCGTGGACCAACGACCCGGATCGCTGCGCGGAGTCCGGAATCGAGGACCACTGCGTTCGCGACGAAACCCGCCCTCGCGACCACGCCGATCGACCACGCCGTTCACCACGGTGCCGATTGAACGCGCTGATCGAACACGCCCTGGATGCCGTGTCGCGGCCTCATGGGTGGCAGGTGAGAGGCGTCCGGCGCCGACCCGGGACTCCGCGCGCGTCTGGAATAGCCGGGCCGGCCAGGGTCTTGCCATCAGCCGCGATCGGCGAACCAGCACCGGGACGGGAACTCTTCGCGCCGATGCGGTCGCTTCGAGACCGCCGCAATACACGTGGACAGCTACGCCGCAGGGGCTCCTGGCAACGACGCCTGCCACCGAAGCCTGGCAACGACGCCTGGTATCAACTCCGGCCACCGACGCCTGAGGCCGCTCCTGGCTCCGTTGGAGCACTTGGCCGTGCTCGCCCGTGCCTTTCCTTCCGTCGTCACGGCCCGCGAAGGAGGGGGTGTGACCACGCAACCCGACAGGTGGATTTCGTTGACCTGCAACGAAATCCACACCTGTGCCCCACACGGATCATCGCACCGGTCGTGGACATCGAGCCTCGAATCGGCCGTTCACCACGGCGCCGATGTCCCGGCACCGAGCACGACAACGCCACTACCGACGATCCAACCCGCGAACCAGGGCCAGCCCGAGCTGCGGGAGTACTAGTGCCGGGGCGGTTCCAGCGGGACGCCGTCCTCGGACAACGGGGGCGGTGGGAGTTCGGCGCTGGAGGTCAGTGGAGCGGCGCCGTCGAGCGGTTTACCGGCGTGCTCGCGGAGGAAATGGGTGGCGACGATGCCTATGATGCCGGCGCCGATGAGGTAGTAACCCGGCCAATCCAGGTTGCCGGTCGCCGTGACCGCGGCCTCGATGATGGTGGGCGCGGTACCGGCGAACAGCGACACCGACAGGTTGAAGATCACCGCGAGGCTGCTGTACCGGATCATGGTGGGGAACAGTGCGGGCAACGTCGACGGTGAGACCGCCGCGAAGCACATCAGGCACATACCGATGATCAGCAACCCGACGATCTGGCCCGCTATCCCGGTGCGCAGCAGCCACACGGCCGGCAAGCCGAGCAGCACCAGCGCCACGCTTCCGGTCATCAGTACCGGTTTACGGCCGATGCGGTCGCTGAGTCGTCCGACGCTGACGATCGCGCACAGCATCACGAGCATGACGGCCACCTGCAATCCGGTGGCGATGCCGCTGGTCGTCCCGCTCTCGCCGTAGCGGGGGAGCGTGCCGGTCAGATAGGTCGGCACGTAGTTGGTCAGCACGTAGTTGGTCACGTTCCATGCCACGACCACGCCCGCGGCCACGAGCGCCGCGGTGCGGTAGTGACGCCGCACGATCTGCACCGCGCGCCTGGTCGACATCGTGGCCAGTGCGGGGGAGCGCTCCATCTGCTGCCGGAACGCCGGGGTGTCCTCCAGGCGCATGCGCAGGTACAGCCCGGCGATGCCCAACGGCAGTGCGAGCATGAACGGCACGCGCCAGCCCCAGGCGATCAGCTGGTCGTCGGGCAGTAGCGCGATCACTGCACCGCAGGTGCTCGCGCCGAGGGTGTAGCCGGTGATCGTGCTGAACTCCAGCCAGCTGCCGAAGAATCCGCGTCTGCGGTCCGGTGCGTACTCGGCCATCAGGGTCAGCGCCCCGACGTACTCGCCGCCGGCGGAGAATCCCTGCAGCATCCGGATGATCAGGACCAGCACCGGGGCCAGCATTCCGGCGGCGCCGTAACTGGGCACGAGGCCGAGCAGGACCGTGGCCACGGCCATCAGGAGGATCGTGGCCGAGAGGACCTTGGTGCGGCCGTACCGGTCGCCGAGTCTGCCGAAGATCAGCCCGCCCAGCGGTCGCATGACGAACGCGGCGGCGAACGCGCCGAGGGTGAAGACCGCCGACCACTGGCCGAGGTCCGGGAAGAAGACCCGGTCCAGTACGACCGCGGCCAGGTAGGAGTAGATGCCGAAGTCGTACCACTCCGCGACGTTGCCGACCGCGGCCGCGCCGGTGGCGCGGCGGACCGTTCGCTCTTCTTGCACCACGGGGGGCGTCAGGCCCCGGCGCGGTCGCCTGGACTTATCGGTCATGGGGCTCCCCGAAGGTGCGATGTGCGGCGGCGAGTGGTGGTGGCGCGATGCCGCGGCAGCATCGCGGTTGTGACCGCGATCGACTACTGATATATCTGTCCGCGATAAGGTAGCCGGTCAGCGCTCTTCGAAGCAAGAATCTACCCCCTCTTCGCAGACGTCCGCGGAGCCGTCACATCGTTCGGTGCGGCTCCGTGGCCACTGCGCGTCCAAGGTCGTTTTCGCTGGTCGTGTCGCTCGAAACTCGCGTGTTTCCGACCGAATTTGACCGTTGACTCGGGGGGTGTCGAGCCCCATCCTGTGAGTTGCGTAATGCACTACTCGTTCCTCTATGAGCAACAGGGGCCCCTAATGATCTTGGTTGGTGAGTTGGCCGGCCTGCCGCCCGGGGAGTCGGTCCGGGTTCAGGGCGAGGTGGCGATCGCGGTATTCAACGTGGACGGTGAGCTCTACGCGATCGACGACACCTGCTCGCATCAGGACGCGTCGCTGTCGGACGGATGGCTCGAGGGGTGCGCGGTGGAGTGTCCGCTGCACGCCGCCTGCTTCGACCTCCGGACCGGTCAGCCGAGCGGTCCGCCCGCGAAGAAGCCGGTGCGCACGCACGCGGTCTCGATCGAGGACGGCTTGATCTACGTGCACGAGTCGACCCGGGTCACCGTCGGTGGCGCGGTTGTGGAGGAGGTCGGTTGATGGAGCACATCACTGTCGTCGGGGCCTCGCTGGCGGGGCTGGCGACCGTCCGCGCACTGCGCGCGCAGGAGTTCGAAGGTCGGATCACCGTGATCGGCGACGAACAGCACGAGCCCTACGATCGGCCGCCGCTGTCGAAGGAATACCTCGCCGGAACCGTCAGCGAGGAGGACATCGGGCTCACCGATTCCGACGACGTCGAACTCGGCGTGGAATGGGTCCTCGGCCAGGCGGCCAGTTCACTGGACAACGCCGGAAAGGCCGTGGTCCTCGAGGACGGATCCCGGGTCGGCACCGATGCTGTCGTCCTCGCCACCGGTGCACGAGCGCGTCAGTTCCCCGGCGGCTGCCCGCAGGGCGTGCACACCCTGCGCACCCTCGACGACGCCAGGGCGCTGCGCAGCGAGCTGGTCCCCGGCGCGCGGCTCGTCGTCATCGGCGCGGGCTTCATCGGCGCAGAGATCGCCTCCACCGCAGCGGCCCTCGGTTGTGAGGTGGACGTCGTCGAGGCGGCGGACGTCCCGCTGCAGCGACCGCTGGGCGCGGAGATGGGCGCCGTGTGCGGCAGGCTGCACGCACGCAACGGTGCACGGTTGCACGTGGGCACCGGGCTCGCCGAGCTGGTCGGGGAGACCCGCGTGACGGCGGTGCGCCTCACCGACGGGCGCGAACTGCCGGCCGACGTCGTCGTGGTCGGCATCGGTGCCCAGCCGAACACCGAGTGGCTCGCCGGATCCGGTCTGGAGATCGACGACGGCGTTCGCACCGATGAGCAAGGGCGCACGACCATCCCCGAGGTCCTCGCGGTCGGCGACTGCGCTCACTCCTACCGCGACTACACGGCCGGCTGGCTGCGTCTCGAACACTGGACCAACGCGTTGCAGCAACCGGCGGCCGCCGTCGCCGCGCTGCTCGGCAGGGAGCACTCGGCCCCGGCGCATCACTCGGTTCCCTACTTCTGGTCCGACCAGTACGGCCACAAGATCCAGTTCGCAGGCCACCGCTCGGCCGACTGCACGGTGCAGGTCGAGGAGGGAGACCCGGACTCGGGCGACTTCCTGGCCCTCTACCTCGACGCCGAGGAACGTCCCGTGGGAGTCCTGGCCATCGACAGGGCTCGTCCGTTCGGGCAATGGCGGCGCAAACTGGCCAAGAGCCGGTGACCGGCACGCCGCCGAACGCACGTCTCCCGAATCGAAACGGTTTCAGACCAACGAGCGCATGGCCTTGTCGAAGTTCAGCACGTGTTCGCGCGCGAGCCGTTCAGCCTTGTCCGGCTCGCGCGCGCTGATCGCCCGCAATAGTCCCGAGTGCTCCATGACGTGACTGTCGAACTCCGGCATGCGGTCGAGGAAGACACAGAAGATTCGGGTCGCGAGATTGTCGTAGCGGATCAGCGTGTCTTCCAGGTGCGTATTTCCCGCCGCGTGGTAGATCGCGCGGTGCACGTGGAGGTCCCACCGCATCACCTCGTCGCGCGTGAGGGAGCGGAAGTCCATGTCGTCGAGGAAATCGGCGAGCTCGGCGAACTCCTCGGCCTCCGTGTCGCCGAGGGTCTCGGCCGCGCGGCGCGCCGCGAGCGGTTCGAGGTGCACGCGCAGATCGGAGATGGATGCCAGGTCGGTGATGTCCACGGCAGTGGCGAAGGTTCCCCGGCGCGGGTAGGACACGACCAAGCGGTCGATCTCGAGACGCTTGAGCGCTTCCCGCACCGGGGTCCTGCCGATGTCGAGCGACTGCGCCAGCGCGGCGTCGTCGATCGGTTCCATCGGCGGGATGTCCAGCATGATCAGCCGGTCGCGGATCGCCTGATAGGCCTTCTCGGCCATGGAAACCGGTTGATCCTCGGTGGTTGCGCTCATCGTGACCCCGATTGCATCGCCGAAACCTGCATCCCCAAATCCAGCACACCTCGAATTCTGATACGAGACTAGTATAGCAGATTCCGTCGCGATGACGGCGAGTGCTGCTTGTCACCGTTGCGCTGCGCCATCGTGACCTGCGAAATCGTCGGGGATTCCCCTTCGGGGAGACGATCCGGCCGGGGAGAATCGCCGGTGCATGTGTTGGCCGCACGGTGGCGATGTCTCGCCGCAGTGCCGTGCGACATTCGATTCTTCGAACTTCGCGCCGTCGTCACCCTCGGTTCATTCGCCGGTCGACATTTCGATAGAACGAATGTGTGATTGTCCGGTGCGGGGCCCTCCCTGGCCCCGGCGCTGCCGCCGGGTCTGCCGAGACGTGCCGGTTCCGCGGGCCGGGGCAACACCGCCCGGGGCAACACCGCCCGGGGCAACACCGCCCGGGGCAACACCGCCCGGGGCAACACCGCCCGGGGCAACACCGGCCTGGGCTACGCGGGTCAGGTGAGTTCGAGGGGAACGACACCGGTGGCGAAGCCGCGCGCGTCGAGCAGGCGCCCGACGAGCTTGTAGGGCCGGAGCACGACACTGCGATCGACCACGTCGACGTGCGGCAGCAGCCGGCGCAGTTGCGTCTCGAGGCGCTGCCCGTCCGCGACCGAGTGCAGCCAGGCGGCGACCGTCAGGTTGACGGGGCCGGCCGCCGTCAGGATCGCCCGAACCTCGGGTACGGCGGCGAGCGTCCGGCCGGCTTCGTCGAGCCGGTCGGAGGGCACTCGGAGGAAGAACCACTCCAGCACCCGCGCCGAAGGCGACACCGGCGGTCGGCGACTCCGGGACGAGCGTTGCGGCGTCACTACCTGCCGACGAGCAGCGCGCCCCGGTCTCCTCCTGGCTGCTGCTCGCGATCACCACGGTGGCGATGCTCGTGCTCGCCGGGCCCGGGCTGGGCGAGGACGCCCATCTGTTGCGCCGGATCGCCTGGCGGGTCGTTCCGGTGGGGCTGACGGTGCTCACCGCGACCTTTCGTGGCGTCGGCGCTCATCGCCCACGGGGTGCTCGCGATCGGGTGAGGAGGCGGTGTTGACTACACACATGAACGTCAGCGTCGTCGAGCTGTTCAGCATCGGCATCGGTCCCTCCAGTTCGCACACGGTGGGCCCGATGCGGGCCGCCCGGCGGTTCGTGGCCGCATTGGCGGAGGAGGGCCTGCTCGCCCGGACGGCACGGGTGCAGGTCGAGCTCTTCGGCTCGCTGGCCGCGACCGGGCCGGGCCACGGCACCGACCGGGCCGTCCTGCTCGGCCTCGCGGGCGAGGACCCCGAGACGGTCGAGCCGGACCGAGCCGGCGCCGTGGTATCGCGGGTACGTGAACAGCAGCGGCTCGACCTGCACGGCACCGAACGGATCGCCTTCGACGTCGACCGTGACCTGGTGATGCTCGCCCGCGAGACGTTGCCGCGACATCCCAACGGCATGCGGTTCCTCGCATCCGGCCCCGGCGGCGACGCGTTGCGGGAGGCGACGATGTACTCGGTCGGTGGCGGCTTCGTCGTGGAGGACGGCGCCGAGGCCGGCACGGGCGGCGAGGCCACCGAGACCGAGCTGCCGTACCCGTTCTCCTCCGGCAGTGAACTGCTCGCGTGGTGTGCCACGGAGCAGCTGTCGATGAGCGCGGTGATGCTGGCCAACGAGTGCGCCGTCCGCGCCGAGGACGAGGTGCTCGCCCACATCGACCGGGTCTGGTCGGTGATGCAGCGCTGTGTCGACGCCGGTTGCAGCACGGAGGGGACCCTTCCCGGCGGGCTGAACGTGCGCAGGCGCGCTCCGCAGCTGCTGCGGCGGCTCACCGAGGAGGGAGCCGGTCGTGATCCGCTGCGCATCGTGGACTGGATCAACCTGTTCGCCCTGGCCGTCAACGAGGAGAACGCCGGGGGCGGCCGGGTGGTCACCGCCCCGACCAATGGCGCAGCCGGGATCATTCCCGCGGTGCTGCACTACTACGTGCGTTTCTGCGAAGGGGCGGACCGCGACGGCGTACGCCGGTTCCTGTTGGCTGCGGGCGCCGTCGGCAGCCTCTACAAGCGCAACGCCTCGATATCCGGTGCCGAGGTCGGCTGTCAGGGCGAAGTCGGTTCGGCCTCGTCGATGGCGGCGGCCGGGCTGTGCGAGGTGCTCGGCGGTACGCCACGCCAGGTCGAGAACGCGGCCGAGATCGCGATGGAACACAACCTCGGCCTGACCTGCGACCCGGTGGCGGGCCTGGTGCAGGTTCCGTGCATCGAACGCAACGCGATGGCTTCGGTCAAGGCCGTCAACGCCGCCCGGCTCGCCCTCAACGGCGACGGCGAACACCGGGTCTCCCTGGACCAGGCCATCGCCACGATGCGGCAGACCGGCGCCGATATGGCCTCGCAGTACAAGGAGACCTCGCTCGGCGGACTCGCCGTCAACGTCATCGAGTGCTGAGACCCGCCGACGGCCGGTGATCCTCCCGTCTGTCCGAATGCGACAGTGGAAGCAGCGTGCCGAACCCGTGTGTCGGTGTCCGGTGACCTGTCCGTTCGGACGGGTCGGGGCGCCCGTTCGGTGCGGTTACGGCTCCCGGCGGGCTGATTAGTGTCCACGGTTGCCAGGTGTCACGTCCGGCACGGAACGAGGTTTCGCCGATACCGAAGGAGCTGCCATGGGTCGCTACGTCGTGGAGCGGACACTGCCAGGAGCGGGCACGCTGTCCGAACAGGAACTGCGGGACGTCTCGGTGAAGTCGAACGAGGTCCTCGCCGGGATGGGAGAGGACGTGCACTGGGTCGAGTCGTACGTGACCGATGACAAGCTGTACTGCGTCTACGACGCGGCCGATCCCGATCTGATCGAGGAACACGCCAAGCGCGGCGGGTTTCCCTGCGACCGCGTTGCTCCGGTCCGCGCGGTCATCGACCCGGGAACCGGATCCTGAGGCGCCGAGGGCGTGTCGGCGGCTCGTGACGCGGGCCGCCGGAGCGAACGGCGACGGCGCCGCCGGCCGACGGTCCGGGGAGGACGGTTACCTCCCCGGACCGTCGACGCATGCCGCTTCAGCTGGCGGGACGCGCACGGTCGACGGCCGCGACAGCCCTCACGACGTGCCTGCGTGAGTGGGCACAGCCGATTTCCGCCTGCCGTGGGCACCGACGTCGTCGCTGCTCAGGTCGATGCCGCGGGTCTCGGGAAGGGTGAACAGCACGAGGATGCTGATCACCATCAGTCCCATCGCGTAGAACAGGAAGAGCGACGGATTGCCGAGGTCGGCGAACAGGGTCTGCAGGTAGGGCGCGGTACCACCGAAGGCCGCCACTGCGATCGCGTACGGGAGTCCCAGGCCGATCGCCCTGATCCTGGTCGGGAAGATCTCGGCGTAGATCGCAGGCGCGATCGACGAGAACCCGCCCATCAGCAGCAGCGCGATCGACATGGCGAGGAACAACTGCCAGGCCTGGTCGCCGAGCAGCGTGTTGAGCGGGATGGACGTGACCAGCAGTCCGCCGGCGGCGATGAACAGCACCGGCTTGCGGCCGATCCGGTCCGAGAGCATGCCCCACAACGGCAGCGACACCAGGAAGAGGAGCTGGGCGCCCACACCGGCCCACAGCGCGCTGGTCGGATCGACGCCGTGCACCGAGATGGCGTAGGACGGCGCGGAGATCGCCCACACGTAGTAGAGCACGGTGGCACCGACCGTTATGCCGATCACCTGGAACAGCAGTTTCGGGTGCTGTTTGATGGTCGCCCACATCCGGCCCTTGGCCTCGGCCGTTTCCTCGTCCTCGTCGTTCTCGGCGAGGAAGACCTCGGTCTCCCGCATCCGCAGTCGCACGTAGAGCGAGTAGAGCCCGAAGACGCCGCCGAGGATGAACGGCACCCGCCAGCCGTAGCTGTACATCTGGTCCTGCGTGAGCACCCCGGACAGCAGCGCGCCGAGCAGGGTTCCGGCGAGCACGCCGCACGTGCCGGAGAAATAGATGAGGCTCGACCAGAGACCACGGCGCTTGCGGGGCGCCACCTCGGCGATGTAGGTCTGCGCCGCGGGCAGCTCCCCGCCGTGCGCGAGTCCCTGGCCCAGCCGTGCGAGCAGCAGCAGTGCCGAGGCGCCGAGCCCGATCTGCTCGTACGTCGGCGACAGCCCGATCACCAGGCTGCCGCCGGCGGCCAACGCCAGGCACAGGGCCATCGAGACCTGGCGGCCCTTGCGGTCGGCGATCCAGCCGAACACGAAGCCGCCCAGCGGACGGGCCGCGAAGCCGACCGCGAAAACGGCCAGCGTGCTCAACAGCGCAGAGACCGAGTCCTCGTTGTTGAAGAACTGGCCGGCGAAGAAGGAGGCGAAAGTGGCGTAGACGGTCCAGTCGAACCATTCCATCGCGTTGCCGGCGCCGAGGCCGAACAGGGTACGACCGCGGTCGGGCACGGTCTCGTCGTCGGTTCCTGCGGAGTGGCCGCCAGCGGGGGATGCGGGGGAGTCGGTCATCGCGGTGCTCCTTCGGTGAAGCGGTCCAGCCGGCGCATCGCGAGCTCGGCGTAGACGGTGGCCGCGCGGGAGAGCGTGGCGGGGTCGAACGTGGCGTACGGACTGTGATTGTTGGGCGCCTCGGCCGGGTCGAGGCCGGGCATGGTGGCACCGAGGCCGAGGAAGGCGCCGGGGACCTCGTCGAGGACCCGCGAGAAGTCCTCCGAACCGGCGACCGGCGTCGGCAGCTCGGTGTAGTGCTCCTCGCCGATCGCCTCGCGCACCACGTCGGCGGCGAACTCGGCCTCGTCGGCGTTGTTGACGGTCACCGGGTACTCGCGCTCGAACCGGACGTCGACCGCGACACCGTGGGCGCGGGCAACCCCGTCGAGGGTCTCGTTGATCATCTCGTCGAGCCGGGCGATCGCCTCGGCGGAGAAGCACCGCACCGTCGCCTCGAACTCGGCGTGGTCGGGGATGACGTTGCGGGCGGTGCCTGCGCGGAGCACCCCGACCGACAGCACGACCGGATCGAAGATGTCGAAGCGCCGGGTCACCATGGTCTGCAGCGCGCCGACCATGTCGGCGGCGGCCGTCACCGGGTCCTTGGCGCGGTGCGGCATCGAACCGTGGCCGCCGGCGCCGCGGACCACGACGCGTAGCCGGTTCGACGCCGACAGGATCGGCCCGGGGCGGCTCGCCAGTCTGCCGCTCGGCAGCGTCGCGGAGAAGACGTGCAGGGCGTACGCCGCGTCGGCCCGGCGGCCTGCGGAGTCCAGTACGCCTTCGTCGATCATCACCGAGGCGCCGTCGTAGCCCTCCTCGCCCGGCTGGAACATGAGCACCACGTCGCCGTCGAGCCGGTCGCGGTGGCTGCTGAGCAGTCGCGCGGCGCCGACCAGCGAGGTGGTGTGCAGATCGTGGCCGCAGGCGTGCATCGCGCCGTTGCGGGAGGCGAAGTCGAGGCCGGTGGCTTCGGCCACGGGCAGGGCGTCCATATCGGCGCGCAGCAGTACGGTCTTCGGCTCGGCGGCGTCCCGCCGCGGGCCGGTGCCGCGCAGCACCGCGGTGACCGAGGTGGTCGCGTCCCCGGTGGTGATGTCGAGGCCGAGTCCGTGCAGCGCGTCCAGCACCTTCTCCTGGGTGCGGGGGAGGTCGAGCCCGACCTCCGGTTCGCGGTGCAGTTCGCGGCGCAGGCGTTCGAGCTCCTCCTGCTGGCCTCGCGCGTCGTCGTGGAGGTCCACGGTGTTGTGCTCCTCGTGCATCGGTGAACGGGTGCCTTCGAGTGTGAGAAGTGACGTCGTCAGGCGCGTAAAATCGATGAATTCGCGCACCTGAGGGCGGAATCAGGAGGAACAGTGACCACTCATCTCGACGAGGAGGACTTTTCGCTCATCCACGCCCTCCAGATACGGCCTCGCGCCACCTGGACCCGCCTCGGCTCCGTCCTGGGCGTTGCGCCGGTGACGCTGGCCCGCCGTTGGGATCGGCTACGCGCCGACGGAAGCGCGTGGGTGACGGCCTATCCGCGGGTGAGCGTGCACTACGAGCTCCGGGTCGCGTACGTGGAGCTGCGGTGTGCCAGCGGGCAGGTCCGCCAGCTGGTCGACGAACTCGTCCAGTGGCCCGCGGTCATGACGATCGAGGAGTCGTCGCGGGAGTACAGCCTGGTGCTCACGCTCTTCGGGCGGGGGATGGCCGAGCTGTCCTCACTGCTGCTCGATCAGCTTCCCGGCCTTCCCGGGGTGCTCAACACCCGCTCCCACCTGGCCGCGCGGATGCATCTGGAGGGGAGCAGCTGGCGGGTCGGGGCGCTGGACAAGGCGCGCACCCGGGCACTGACGACGATCCCGGCCACCGGCGGCGGGCAGGGCGGAGCCGATCGGCCGGCGAGCGTCACGCCCTGGGACGCGCCGTATGCGGACCTGGCCGAGGCACTGGGTATGGACGGGCGTCGGAACGCGGCCCAGCTGGCCCGGCTCGTCCGCCGTCCGGTCGCGACCGTGCGCCGTCAGCTCGGCCGGCTCCTCACCGCCGACGCGATGACGTTCCGATGTGAGATCGCACAGGGGCACACCCCGTCCCCGATCGTGCACAACTGGTGGTGCCGGGTGCCGGTGGGGCACGTGCCCGAGTGCGTCAACCAGCTCCGTGCACTGTCGACGGTGCGGCAGATCGTCAGCCTGCCCGGTCCGGCCAATCTGTTGGTGACCACCTGGATGCGCTCGATCGAGGAGTCGATGCAGGTGCAGGAGTACCTGGAGCAGGACCTGGCGCCGCTGACCGTGGTGGAGTCGGCGCTCGTCCTGCGTACGCCGAAGCGACTCGGCTGGGTACTGGACGAGCACGGCCGCGCGCTCTCGTACGTCGCTCCGTTCGGCCGGTCGCCCGCCCGCGGTGGCTGACCCCGGCGCCCGAACCGGCGCACACCCCGTGCGAGCTAACCGGAACTCGGTAGGTGGCGCCGGAACCACGCGGTCACACCGGCATCGACCTCCCGTGCGATCGGCAGTTGTGGCGCGGGTTCGATGCCCGGTTCGTCGGCGAGCGGGTGTGCCAGCCCGGGGACGGACAGCAGCTGCGTCCCGTCTCCCGTAGCGCTGACCAGTTCCGACGCGTCGACACGCAGGGCGGGATGATCCGACTCGCCGCTGACGACCAGCAGTGGGGCGCGGTCCGCGATGTCGCCGGCCCTCGCGACGAAGTCGAGGCCGTCGGCAGCGGCCCGGGACTCGGCGTCGTAGGGATAGTCACTCCGGACGAGTTCCACGGCGGACCGGATCCGGATGGCGCCGTTCACGACGGCGGCGGCGAACACCGGAACGTCCGTGTCGGCGAGTATCCGCAGCGCGACGGCCCCGCCCAGGGAACCGCCGAGCACGCCGATCGGGCCCTCTCACCCGCCACGCGGGCAGGCCGTTCATCGGCAAGGCCGCGGCGAACGCGGCGTCCGACCTCGGCGAGTCGAGCATGTGCCAGGTGACGATCAACGGTGCGGGTCCGCCGTCGGCCGGTGGCAACGCGGTGAACGGGACGCCTGCCGCCGTCCCCGTGATCGGTGAGTGCATGACGTCAAGCTATGGCCGCCTCAGCGGGCAGGAAAGCGATTGCGCCACCGGCGAAGTCCTCCGGTGGGCCCGTATTCGTGCCGCCCGGCACGGTCCCGCACGGCTCCACGTCGCTCCCGGTTCGTTTCGCCGGCCCGGGCCCGTCAGCCGCGTTCCCCCGTCGGGCCGGTGAGGACGGTCGGGTCGGCGCTCGTGCGACGTGATGCGGCATCGCCGGGCACCGGCCGTGCGACCGGCGCGGCCGGTACGGCCGAGAGCGCCGAGTCGAGCTCGCGGCCGACCGCCGTGCGCAGCTGCGCACGGGCTTCGGTGAGCGCATCCGGGTCGACCCCGGTGTCGATGCCGTCGTGGTGGAACAGGTTCACCAGGTCGTCCGTGGCGACGTTGCCCGCGGCGCCGGGAGCGAACGGACAGCCGCCGATCCCGCCGACGGCGGCGTCGAACCGGCGGATTCCCGCGCGGTGGCCTTCGCGGGCGTTCACCAGTCCCATGCCGTAGGTGTTGTGCAGGTGCAGTCCCAGCTCCAGTTCCGGCTGGGCGTCCTGTACCGCCGCGATCGTGCCACGGACCTGGGCAGGATGTGCGGCACCGATGGTGTCTGCCAGGTGGATCCGTTCGGCCCCCATGGCGACGAGGCCGCCCGCCAGGCGCGCGACCCGTGCGGGGTCGGTGTCGCCGTCGAACGGGCACACGAAGGCCGTCGCGATGGCCGCTTCCACCCGGACGCCCCCGTCGGTGAGTATCGCCGCGCAGCGCTCCAGCCGTTCCAGTGCCCGCGTGGTACCGGCACCGGTGTTCGCGTGGCTGTGCCCGTCGCTGGCCGAGACCGTGATCCGCACGCCGTCCACCCCGCACGCCACCGCCCGTTCGGCACCGGCCGAGTTGAAGGCCAGGGTCTGCAGCGTCACGCCGGGCAGCGTGCCGAGGGCGGTGACCAGCTCGTCGGTGTCGGCCATCGACGGGACCCGGTCGGGGCGTACGAACGCGCCGACCTCGAGCGAGGTGAACCCGGCCGCCGCCAGCAACCGGGCGAGTCGCACCTTGGTGGCCGTGGGAACGATGCCGGGTTCGTTCTGCAACCCGTCGCGCAGCGCCGTCTCGGTGATCAGCACGTCGGTCACCTCAGATCACTCCCGCAGCGCGGAGACTGTCCTGTTCGGACTCGTCAATCCCGATGCCGCCGAGCACCTCGGTGGTGTGCCGGCCGAGTTCGGGGCCGAGCCACTTCGTGCCACCCGGCGTGCCCGAGAGCTTCGGCACGATGCCAGGAACGGAGATCTCGCCGGTCTGCTCGTCCTTGAGCTGCACGGTGTGCTTCTCGTGCATGTTCCGTGCGGCGTAGTGGGGGTCGTCGACGATGTCCCGCGCCGTGTAGATGGGTCCACACGGGACGGACGCGGCGCGGAGCTCGTCGAGGGCGGCGGCGAGTTCGCGCCGTTCGGTCCATCGGGCGATCGCGCCGTCGATCTCCTCGACGTGGGTGACCCGCCCCGGGTTGTCCTGCAACCGCGGGTCGCAGGCCAGGTCCGGCCGCTCGATCAGCTGCATGAGCCGGTGGAAGATGCCGTCGTTGTTGCCGCCGATCACGATGTGCTTGCCGTCGGCGCAGGGGTAGCTGTTCGACGGGACGACGCCGGGAATCGTGCTGCCCGAAGGGCCGCGCTCGACCCCGAACGCTTCGAACTCGGGCACCAGCGATTCGGTCAGGCTGTAGACGGCCTCGTAGAGCGCGACGTCGACGACCTCGGTGCCGGCTCCGCCGCGATGGCGCCGCAGCAGCGTCATCAGGGTGCCGATGACCGCGTAGAGCCCGGCGACCGTGTCGGCCAGGCTGACTCCCACCCGTACCGGCGGCATACCCGGATAGCCGGCGAGGTGGCGCAGGCCGCCCACCGCTTCGGCGACGCCGCCGAAGCCCGGCTGATCCCGGTACGGTCCGGTCTGGCCGTAGCCCGAAACCCGGGTCACCACCAGCTCCGGGTTGATCTCGTGCAGCCGATCCGGGCCCAGCCCCCACCGTTCCAGGGTGCCGGGCCGGAAGTTCTCCAGCAGCACGTCGGCTCGCGCCACCAGTCGTAGCGCGATGTCGCGGCCCTGTTCGGTGCGCAGGTCGAGCGTGACGGACTTCTTGTTCCTGCCCAACAGCCGGAACAACAGCGAGGTATCGGCTCCGTACTGACGCCAACTGCGCAGTTCGTCGCCGGTTCCCGGCCGTTCGACCTTGATCACGTCGGCACCGAAGTCGGCGAGCAGCCTGCCCGCAGAGGGAGCCGCGATGAAGTTGCCCATCTCCAGCACGGTGATGCCGGCGAGTGGGCCGGGCCGGGAGTCGGATTGCGAAGTTGCGGAGTCGTCCATCAGGCCACCTTTCCGGGCCATGCACTCACGATGTGGGTCACCGAATTAGAATGCAGGTTGCGGATGGGTGTCAATGGCTGCGGGTGGCGTCGCGGTTCGCCGCGGGAATCCCACATTGCGGTACGGTCGCCGTGGCACCGCATGAGGAGGAGCGACCGTGGCCGACGTCGAGAACACCCCGGACGACCCCGAGGGGACGGACTCCGAGGGGACGGGCTCCGGCGGGATGGAGGCGTCCGGAAGTTCGGCGCGCCCGATTCTGGTGCTGCAGAAGCTCCGGCGGATCTTCGAGTGCTTCACGCTCGACGAGCCCGAACTCGGGCTTCGGGAGATCGTCAACCGCACCGGACTGCCCCCGAGTACGTGCCAGCGACTGGTCCAGAACCTCGTCAGTGAGGGCTTCCTGAGCAAGGACGGCGACGTCTACCGGATCGGGCTGGGCATGGTGCGCTGGGCCGCTCCCGGCACGTACGGCATGGACCTGGTCAAACTCGCAGGCCCCGTCCTCGACGAACTGCGCGACGCGGCCGGTGAGACCTCCTTTCTCCAGGTGCGCGACGGCCCGCACCGCACGATCGTGTCGCTCTCCGAGGTGCGGAACGTGGTCATCCGCCGCTTCATGGTCGGCATGGTCATGCCGCTGCACGTCGGGTCGGCGGGCAAGGTGTTCCTCGCGCACGATCCCGGTGCCTGGCGCGACGCCATCGACAGCGGCCTGCGGAGTCCCGAGGACAACCGGACCGTCTCCCTCGAGAACCTCCAGCGCGAGGTCGCCGAGGTTCGCGAAGCCGGCTACTCGGCGACGTTCGAGGAACGTTCCGCCGGGGCCGGTTCGCTGAGCGCTCCGGTCTTCGACATGGCGGGCACCATCGTGGCGGCGATCGGGGTCGGCGCTCCGATTCAACGCTTCACCGAGGCCGACGCCGAACGGATCGCACCGTTGGTGATCAGCGCCGCGAAGCGGCTGTCGGCGAGTGTCGGCTATCGCGAGTAGTCCCATATGGTGGGAACGTTTTCCCGATATTTCGGGAAGTTTGCGTCTTGACGAAACGTCCCGCTCCCCGCATGCTTGCCGCTACATCATGGAGGGCTAGCTCACATCGCGGGTTAGCTTCGTCGGTGGTAACGCGGTGACGTCGAGTCCGAGGTCGCATTCGACGCTCCGCGTGACCCGTAGTGCAGGACTGTGATGGATCCGCCCGCCGGACAGCGCCAGTCCGAGCAGGAGAGGAGTCCTTGTGTCTGAATCGGCCCCGTCGCGGCGGAGGGAGCCGATCCGAAATCCGTGGATTTGGATCGGTCTCGTCGTGATCGTCCTGGTGGGTATCCCGTGGTATCTGCCGCCCGGAACGTTGTACCCGCTCCTGTTCGGACTGCCCGTCTGGACGCTCGTGGCGGTCGCTTCGTCGGTCGGGGTGTGCGGCTTCCTGCATTGGGCCCTGTCGAAGCACTGGAATCTGGTGGAGGACGTCGAGGAGGCCGCGGCCTCGGGCGCATCGAAGGACGGGAGCGAGTCGTGGACAACCTGACCTTCGGCGGCTGGGCCGGAATCAGCGTCCTGCTGGGTTTCGCCGTGCTCATGCTGCTCATCGGCTATTTCTCCGGTCGGGGTCAGCCGAATATGCGGCACAACATGAAGAGCTACTACCTCGCAGGCGGCAATCTCGGCGTCGTCGTGCTGTTCTTCACGCTCTATGCCACGCAATACAGCGGGAACACGGTCATCGGCTACGCACCCCAGGCCTACCGGGTGGGCTTTCCGTGGTGGCAGTCGGTCACCTTCTTCACCGTGGTGATGGCCGGCTACATGCTGTTCGCGCCGCGCCTGTACGCGGTGGCGAAAAAGCATTCCTTCATCACGCCGACCGACTGGGTGCGACATCGTTTCTCGTCCCCTGCGGTCGCGCTGCTCGCCACCGTCCTCATGCTGTGGGGGCTGGCCAGTTACCTGCTCGAACAGCTCATCGCGATGGGGCAGGCCATCGCGGGACTGACCGGCGACACCGTGCCCTATCAGATCGGCGTGCTGGTGTTCGTCTGTGTGATGCTGATCTACTCGTGGATGGGCGGAATGCGGGCGGTGGCGCTGACCGACGTGATGCAGGGAATCGCACTGCTCGTCGGTATCGTCGCGCTGCTGGTCGGCGGTTTCGTGCTCGCGGGCGGATCCTGGTCCGAGACCACGCAGTATCTGGTCGAGGAACGTCCGGACGCGGTGGCCGTTCCGCCGCTCGAGGACTCCGTGAACTGGTTCTCGATGATTCTGCTCGTGGCCATCGGTATCGCGATGTACCCGCACGCGATTCAGCGGATCTATTCGGCCCGCAGTGAACGGACTCTCAAACGCTCGTTGAAGCGGATGGTGTGGATGCCGCTGATCACCGCGGGTGCGGTGTTCTGCGTGGGAATGCTGTCCACGCAGATCTTTCCCGGGTTGTCGGACGGCGAGTCGGAACAGCTCGTCGGCAGGCTCACCAACGCGGTGGCCGGTATCAACCCCGTCTTCTACGTCGTGATGTTGCTGTTCGTCGGTGGCATCGTCGCCGCGATCGTGTCGACATCGGACTCGGCGCTGCTGAGCTTCTCGTCGCTCGTGTCCAAGGACCTCTACGCTCGCTACGCGCGGCGAGAGGTCGGTGAGCACCGGCAGGTGATCATCGGCAAGGGAGTGGGCGCCGCGGTGGTGTTCGCCCTCCTCCTGCTGGCGTGGAACCCGCCTGCCACTCTCGTCGAGATCTTCGTGCTCAAGATCGAGCTGCTCGTCCAGCTGGCCCCCGCGTTCATCCTCGGCCTGTACTGGCGGCGGCTCGCCTCCGGGCCGGTGTTCTGGGGAATGGCGGCCGGTGCCGCCCTCGCGAGCATGATGACGCTCACCGGCATGGAGACCGTTTACGGCGTGCACGGCGGGTTGATCGGACTGGCGCTCAACCTGGTGATCTGCGTGGTCGGCAGTCTGCTCGTCCGCCAGTCGCCCAGTGAGGCGAAAGCCGGCGAGTCCGTGGCCGAAGTGGTGTAGTCACCGGTCCCCGCCAGCGGCGGCCTGCCGTGGACCTGATCCCCGGGCAGGCCACGCGGCGGTCGGGACCGCTCGTCGACGCGGGCGACGGTCCGTACCGGTGCGCGGCCGGAGTGGCGCCGGGACCTCACGGTCGCCGACACTGGCCGGCATGATGCAGCTCCGGGTGCTGTGCCCGTCGGAGGACAGCGCAGCGGTGATCGACCTGCTGGGCGCCGAGCCGGGGGTCACCCACCTCGCGGTCGCCGTGGGCGCGGGCAGGCAGCCCGCCGGCGACGTGATGGAGGCGGTGATCGCGCGGGAGGTCGCGGAGGACGTCCTGCAGCGGCTGGTCGAACTCGGCGTCGACCGGCGCGGCGAGGTCAGCCTGCACTCGGTCGACACCATGTTGTCCGACACCGCGGATGCCGCGGAACGCTCGTTGCCGGGTCACGACGCGGACGCGGTCGTCTGGGACGAACTGGTCGCGACCACGGGTGAGGAGAGCCAGCTCAACCGCGTGTTCCTCGGCTTTCTGACCATCGCGTGTCTGCTGGCGGCAGTCGGGGTGCTGACCGATTCACCGATCACCATCGTGGGCGCGATGGTGGTGAGTCCCGATTTCGGGCCCGTCGCCGCGCTCGCGGTGGCCACGGTGGGACGGCGGCGGGATCTCGCGGCCCGCGCCGGTATCGCCCTCGGCGTCGGTTTCCCGGCCGTCATCCTCGCGACCATCGGATGTGCCCTGCTGGCGACGGCCGTCGGCCTCTACGACCCGAGCAGGCTCGACGACCTTCGGCAAGCGGCCTTCATCTATCAGATCGGTCCTTACTCGGTGATCGTCGCGTTGCTCGCGGGCGCCGCGGGCATGCTCGCGCTGACCTCCGAGAAATCCGGCGTCCTGATCGGGGTGTTCATCTCGGTGGTCACGGTGCCTGCCGCCGGGTACGCCGCGCTCGCCGCCGTCGCCGGTGACTGGATGCGCTGCGGCGAGGCGATCGGCCAGCTGGTGATCAACCTTGCCGGCCTCACCGTCGCCGGGGTCGTCGTGCTCGCGCTACGGCGACGGCACATCGTGCCGGGTTCCGGGGCGGTGACCCACCCGTTGCGGCGTGGCAGGCAACGGCGACCGCGGTGACAACCGGGCATTCGGTACCGGCGATCACCGCGGCACCCGCGTTCACGTGCTCGTGGCGTGATCCGTCCGGCCTGGGCCCTGTCCGTTGTCCAACGGGGTGTACGAGCGGAGGCGGAGACTGTTCGAGACCACCAGGACCGAGGACAGTGACATGGCGGCACCGGCGATGAGCGGGTTGAGCACGCCGAGGGCGGCGAGCGGCAGGGCGGCGATGTTGTAGCCGAACGCCCACGCGATGTTGCCCCGGATGGTGGTGAGGGTTCGGTTCGCGAGGCGGATGGCGTCGGGGATGACGCGGAGGTCGTCTCGAACGAGAACCATGTCGGCCGAGCGCAGCGCGATGTCGCTGCCTTTCGCCATGGCCATCCCGAGGTCCGCGCTCGCCAGCGCGGGGCCGTCGTTGATGCCGTCACCCGCCATGGCGACGCGTGCACCGCCGTCCCGGAGCCGTTCCACGGTGTGAGCCTTCTCGGCGGGCAGCACCCCGGCGCGTACCTCGTCGATGCCGATCTCGTCGGCGACCGTGCGCGCCGCGGCGTCGTTGTCGCCGGTGAGGAGGATGGTTCGCAGTCCCATCGTTCGCAGCGCCCGCACCGTGGCTGCGGCCGAGGGTTTGATCTCGTCCCGCAGCACGAGCGCTCCCGCGACCGCGTCGCCCGACGTCACCAGCACGGCTGTCGCCCCGCGGCTCCGCGCGTGCGCGAGGGTTTCGGCGATCTCGGGCGGGAGGTCGAAACCGCGTTCGGCGAGCAGCAGTTCGTTGCCGACCAGTACGCGGGATCCGGCGATCGTGGCTTCGGCCCCACGGCCCGGAAGGGCGGTGAAGTCGCGGGCCGCCGGAAGTTCGGACAGCGCGGACCGGGCGTGGTCGACGACGGCGGCGGCGATGGGGTGTTCCGAATGGGATTCGACGGCTCCGGCGAGTCCGAGCAGTTCGTCGGCCGAGAATCCCCCGGCAGGACACCGCTCCGCGAGCGTCATGGTCCCGGCGGTCAGCGTGCCCGTCTTGTCGAGTACGACCGTGTCCACGGCCCGGCTGGCCTCAAGCGTTTCCGGCCCCCTGATGAGGATGCCGAGCTGGGCGCTGCGGCCCACCCCGACCATCAGCGCGGTGGGCGTTGCGAGCCCGAGTGCGCAGGGGCAGGCGATGATCAGCACCGCGACCGCGGCTTGGAACGCCGTGCGGGTGTCCTGCCCTGCCAGCAGCCATCCGGCGAGGGTCGCGAGTGCCAGCGCGATGACGGCCGGTACGAACACCGCGCAGATGCGGTCGACGAGCCGTTGCACCGCGGCCTTGCGCAGCTGGGCGCGTTCGGCGAGCGCGGTCATCTGTGCGAGCTGGGTGTGCGGGCCGACGTGCGTGGCGCGTACGCGCAAGCTGCCTGCCTGGTTGACGCTGGCGCCGACGACCCGGTGGCCTGGCTCGACGTCGACGGGGATCGGTTCACCCGTCACGGCGCTGACGTCGACGCTGGACCTGCCGTCCTCGACGACGCCGTCGGCGGGGATCGCTTCCCCGGGCCTGACGACCAGGAGGTCGCCCGCCACGAGCGTGCCGACGGGAACCGGCCGCTCCTGCCCGTCGCGCAGCACGGTCGCGTGCTTGGCGGCCAGTTCGTCCAGCGCGGTCAACAGTGCACCCGCGCTGCGCCGCGACCGGGTCTCGAAGTAGCGCCCTGCGAGCAGGAACGTCGTCACCCCGGCGGCGACGTCCAGATAGATCGCGTCCGCCCCGGCAGGTGTCGCCCCGAAGCCGAGCCAGTAGCCGGGTTCCTGGTCCGCGACGAGCATCGCGACAACCGACCAGCAGAAGGATGCGAGCACGCCGAGTGAGACGAGTGTGTCCATGCTCGCCGAGCCGTGGCGCAGACCCCGCCACGCGGCGCGGTGGAACGGGAGCGCCGACCAGCACACCACCGGTACGGCGAGCAGCACGCACAGCGCCTGCCAGCCGGGGAATCGCAGCGAGGGGACCAGCGCCAGGCTGATCGACAGGTTCCCCAACGGGATCGCGAGCAGTGCTGCGACCATGAGGCGCCGCCGGAGATCCCGCACCCGATCCTCACCGGTGTCCGACGCCGTGCCGCCGGACACCGACGCGGAGTAGCCGAGCCGGGAGACCCGGTCGAGCAACTCGTCGACACCGGTGTCGGTGTCGTCGCCGAGCTCGACCACGGCGCGTTCGGTCGCGTAGTTGACCGAGGCCTGCACGCCGTCGAGTTTGTTGAGCCCGCGCTGCACTCGCGTGGAGCACGCGGCGCAGGTCATGCCCGTCACCGTCAGCTCGACCACGCGTGCGGTCGAGCCGGATCGATCTGCTGGCTGTTCGCTTCGACGTTCGGCCTGTGCCGCTGTTGCCGTCATCATCACGTCCTCGTCCACCGTTACCGACAGTGGTGGCCGTCCGGTACGCGGCGGAAGCGTGACTGCCAGGAAGCGTACTCGGGGCGTGGTGAAGGAACCGGAAGGGTTCGGGAACTCGGCCCCGGTCCCGTCCGACCACTTCACCGGTGGCGTCCGGTACGTGGCGGTCCACTGCGCCGGTCAGCTGGCGTGGTGCTGCTGACGGAGTGCGACGAGGAGGTCCTCGCGGGCACGGGCTATCCGGGAGCGAAGTGTCCCGACAGGACAGTCGCAGACCTCGGCCGCCTCGGCGTAGCTGTAGCCGAGTATCTGGGTCAGGACCAGTGCTTCCCTGCGTTCGGGCTCGAGCTGGTCGAGCAGGAGCTGCGTGTCGACGGCGGCCTCGAAGCCGGTGGAACCGTCGTCGCCGGTGGTCGGGAGCTGCTCGGCGACGTCCTCCCACTCCTGGTGGGACGAGCGGGGACGGACCGTCTCCCGGCGGACGCTGTCGACGTACACCCGCCGGGCGATGGACAGCAGCCACGTTCGTGACGAGGAGCGTCCCGCGAAGCGCGGCAGAGCGGTCACGGCGCGCAGATAGGTTTCCTGGGTGAGGTCGTCGGCCGTCTGCGATCCGTTCAAGTGGACGAGGAAGCGCCACACGTCGGCCTGGGTTCGTCTGACCCAGGCCTCGAAGGCGGCCCGGTCGCCCCGGGCCGCGGCGAGTGCCAGCTCGGTGGTTCGCTCGTCGTCGCGCTGTCCACTGGCGTTCACGCGCGGCGACTCTAGTCGAGGGGCGCCGGGAACTCCGCGGCCCGGTTGGCCGACCATTGAGTCGTGGACTGTACGAGCTATCGGGAAGCGTTGTCCGCGCGACTGGACGGCGAGGACGAGCAGCTGGATCCCGCGAGCGTCGATCGGCACGTCGCCTCCTGCGGATCCTGCGGTGTCTGGTGGGAGCACAGCAGCCGCTTGCGCCGGTCGATGCGACTGGCCGAGGCGCCGGATATGCCCGATCTGACCGAACGCATCGTCGCCGTCGCCGCGCCCCCACCGCGCGAACACTGGGGTCTGCGGGTGCCGCTGATCGTCGTGGCACTGCTCCAATGCGGACTGGGGATCGCGCAGTTGCTGGGCGTGCACGTCGGTCACGCCGTCACGGCCGGTGCGGGGGCGGGACATCTCGGCAACGAGAGCGCGGCCTGGAATCTCGCGGTGGGGGTCGGCCTGCTGTGGGCGGCGTTGCGTCCGCACGCGGCGGCAGGCCTGCTGCCCGCGTTGACCGCGTTCGCGGGCGTGCTGGCGGTCGTGTCGGTCGCCGACCTCGCGACCGGTGCCGTCACGGCGACACGGGTCCTGTCGCACGGCATCCTGGTGGCCGGGATCTGCCTGCTGCTTCTGGTGCGGCACCGGTATCGCACGACGGGACCGGCGTCGTCGGCGGCACCGGCGGCCGAGGACGAGCCCGTCGAAGGGCCGCCGCAACAGGGCACTCTCGCGTTGGCCGCGGGGGCGGAGTGGCGGAAGCGCCGCGGGCCGTCCGCCCGGCACGACGCGGCCTGAACGCCCGGCACGACGTGGCCTGAACGGCCGGCGCAGCCGGTTCACCGGCGCTGCTTCGCGAGCTCGTCGAGCATCGCGTTGTAGGCAGCCAGTTCGTCGTCGCCGTGGCGATCCCTGCGGCGAGCCTCCCGTTGGTCGGCGCGCCACCACTGCGTGAGCAGAGCCGTCACCACGATCAGCATGGGGATCTCGCCCGTCGCCCACGCGATCGCGCCGCCGAGGCGCTGGTCGGCGAGCAGATCCTCGACCCACGGCAGCGACAGGTAACGGTAGAACGTCTCGGCGATGACCGTCTGGTCGTTCATCACGATGACGGCGAAGAAGGCGTGGAACGGCATCACCGCGAACAACATGCCCAGTCGCACGAGCGGCGGCAACGGCCGGGGCGAGCGGTCCACTCCGATGGCCGCCCAGTAGAACAGGTAGCCGGAGATCAGGAAGTGGATGTTCATCAGCTGGTGTCCCCAGTGTTCGAGCATCGCCTGCCCGAACAGGTCGGAGAAGTACAGCACGTAGAACGATCCGACGAATCCGGCACCGGCGAGTACCGGGTGCGACAACAGCCGGGTGGCGCGGGAGTGGACGAGAGCCGCCAACCATTCGCGCGGTCCGGTCGCGCGAGTCCTGCCCGAGGTGGGCAGCGCCCGAAGTGCGAGCGTGATCGGTCCGCCGAGGACCAACAACACCGGCGCGAGCATGTTCAGGGTCATGTGCGTGACCATGTGCAGGCTGAAGCTGCCCGGTGAATAGCGTCCCAGCGCCGAGGACGTCGCCAGCAGCACCGCGAACCAGCCGAGGCACCACGCCACGGTCCGGCCCGCCGGCCAGTGGTCCCCGCGGCGGCGGAGCCGGACGGCACCGGCGAGGTAACCGGCGACCGCGAGCACGGAGAACGTGCCGAGGACGAGGTCGAATCGCCATTCGGTCAGCCACGTCACCAGGGTCGGGGCGAGGTTCAGGTCGTAACCGAGGATCGTTTCGTGCACCGAGGGGACGTCGCTCAGGAACGACGGCAGCACGAGATGCGTCAGGCCCACCGAGGCGCCCAGGGAGATCCCGAGCACGCAACCCTCGGCCGTGAGTATCCGGCGCCGGGAGATCCCGGTGCTCCCTCGTCGTCGCCGCACGACGACGAGCGCGCCCACCCACGCAGTGAGCACGACGGCCTGGCCGACGAGTAGCAGTCCGTAGGGACTGTTGGTCAGATTGTCCGGACGGGCACCGGTGAGACCGGCGATCACGCCGGACACGCCGACGACCGTGACGCAGATCGAGACGAGCCGGTCGTAGCGGGTGAGCACGACATCGGAGACGCCCCCGCGCCGGTGACCGTGGGCCAGCAGGGCCACGAACGCCCCGAGCCAGGCGCTCGCCGCGGGGACATGCCAGACGAGTGCGTTGGTCATGACGTCGTGCCAGGCGCCGACAGCGGCGTGACCGACCACCATCGGCGGCAGCAGGCCGACCATGGCGATCGCACAGGCAGCCACGACGGTCCGCCAGTGCAGCGCGAACCGGCACAGTGCCGTCACGATCGTCGCCGTGGTCGCCGTGACCAGCCACGCCGTGGGTTCGTCCGCCGCGCCGACGGTAGCGGCCAGCGCCGACGGCGACAGCATGTTCCGCACCGGCTGTCCGGACGAGTCGGCGGCCGACAGCGGCACCGCCAGCAACGCGCCGACGGTCCACACGAGACCGGCGACACCCGCCGTGCGGACGGCACCGTAGGCGTCGGCGACGATCCGCCCGGTGCCGCGCGCGGGGACGACGAAGGCGGCGAACGCCAGTGCGCCGCCGCACACCATGGCTGCTCCTTCCGCGAGGTAACGCACGATCACGAAGCCGTAGGAGGTCGGTGCGCCCGGGTCGTTGTCACCGACCGGGCCGTACACGTCTCCGCCGAACGCGGCCGCCGCGACGACGGCCGCAAGCCCACAAATACCGGCGAGCATCAGCCGGCCGCGCGGCACCGGACGGCGCCGCACGGCCGTATCCGAGAGATCCATGTCAACAGGTGTCGAACAGTGGTGGGGCGGAGTTCCCCGCGCCGCGCGACACATCCGGCCCCGCAGGTCAAGCGAGTTGTGATCTGCGTCAAAACACATCGGCGAGATGAACTCGGGGACCCGTCGCGGCGACAACTCCGACGGATCGCAGAGCCGGACGACGGAAGCGGGTGCCCATGACGGTCGACGAGGATGCCGGACCGGACCGAGCCGCGGCGCCGCCGCCGGTGTGGTCGGGAGTCCGGTCGCTGTTGCTGCGACTGCACTTCTACGCCGGGGTCCTCATTGCTCCGTTCCTCGTCGTCGCCGCACTCAGCGGTCTGCTGTACGTGTTCACACCACAGCTGGACGACCTGGTCTACGACGACATCGTCCATGTGGCGGACCGCGCCGAATCGGTGCCGCTGGCCCGGCAGGTGAGCGCAGGCCTGGCGGCCCGGCCGGACGACCCGCTCATGGCGGTCCGTCCCGCGACCACGGGAACGGACGCGACCCAGGTCATCTTCGAGGCGCCCGACCTGCCCGCCAGCTACCGCAGGACGGTGTTCGTCGATCCGCACTCGGCCGAGGTCACGGGCGTACTGGAGACCTACGGGAGCGGCCAGGCGCTGCCGATCCGGGCATGGGTGGACAACCTTCACCGCGGACTCCATCTCGGTGACGCCGGCCGGATCTACAGCGAACTCGCCGCGAGCTGGCTGTGGGTGGTCGCTGCGGGCGGGGTCGTGCTGTGGTTCAGCCGGCGTCGGGCACGAACGCTGCTGCGTCCGGAGCCGGGAGCGACGGGGCGGCGCAGAGTACTGTCCTGGCACGGCGCGACGGGAGTCTGGATCGCCGCAGGGTTGGTGTTCCTGTCCGCGACCGGTCTGACGTGGTCGCAGTACGCGGGCGGGAACATCGGTGACCTGCGCTCGGCCCTGTCCTGGGAGACCCCGGAGGTCTCCGCCACCGTTCCGCCCGGCACGGAGCCGGATGTGGAGTCCGGTGTGGACGTGGGCGTGGACCGGGTCGTCAGTACGGCACGCGAGCACGGTCTGTCCGGTGACATCGAACTGACGCCACCGGGCGGTTCCGGCGAGGCCTACGTGGTCCAACAGGTCGGCAGGCAATGGCCCAGCCAACAGGACTCCGTGGCGATCGATCCCGTCGACGGCAGGGTGATCGACACCCTCCGATTCGAGGACTATCCGTTGGTCGCCAAGCTCGCACGCTGGGGCATCGACGCGCACATGGGGCTGTTGTTCGGCTGGGTCAACCAGGTCGTGCTCGTGCTGCTCGGCGGCGGATTGCTCGGCGTCGTCGGCTGGGGTTACCGCATGTGGTGGCTGCGGCGGCCCACTCGTGGTGAGCGCCGCGGGTTCGGCCGCCCGCCGGTGCGCGGGACGTGGCGGCGGGTTCCCGGCGCGGTGCTGGCCCCGGCCGTGGTGCTGTCGGTGTTCGTCGCCTATGTCGTCCCGTTGCTCGGTATCTCCCTGGCGGCGTTCCTGCTGTGGGACTGCCTGCTCGGTTTCCGCGCCCGGCGTGCCGAGCGCGGCCGGAAGGAGGTCGCGTCGTGATCGACGCCCCGGTGCTGCGCTGGCTGTTGACTTCGGTGTTCGCCGCCACCGCGTTGTGGTACGGGACGGTCATGGTCCTGCCCCGTGTCCGGGCCGCCGTCCGTGTCGACTCGGCCTGGCACATGCTGATGGGCGCCGCCATGGTGGTGATGGCATGGCCGTGGGGGATGGGCGTGGCGACGACACCCCAGACCGTCCTTTTCGCAGTCGCCGGTGTCTGGTTCGTGGGCCGGATCGCCTTCGGTCCCGTTCATCACCACGGCGACACGCTCGTGGCATCCCGTGCCGCGGGCGTACACCACGCCGTGATGATGGGTGCCATGGCGTGGATGGTGGCCAGCATGCCCAGTCTGATGGGCGGGCACGGATCCCAGCAGGGCGGCGGTCATCACCATCACGCATTGGGCGGGGGCGGCGCAGCACCCATGGCGGCCGTCGACGGGGCGGATCTCGCGGCCGCGCCGACGGCGCTGGTCGTCACCAACATCGTCCTCGGCGTCGGCTTCGTCATCGCCTGCCTGCCGTGGCTCGCGCAAGCCTTCGACCTCGGCCGCCGGTGGCCCGATCCACGTTCGCCCCGGCTGGGCCGGGTGGTCGCCGACCGGAGCTGTCACGCGGCCATGACGTTCGGCATGGGTGTCATGTTCCTCGCCGGCGGTGCCGGCTGACCCGGAGCAGCCTCGCACTGGGTGGGCGTCACCCGTGTCGGCGCCGCCGGCGCACCGTTGACGGTGACGCGGCGACTCATCCGATCGTGGTCGATCCGGGACCGGGCGCCGGCATCCGGGAACTCGCGGTGTCACTGGCCCGACATGTCGCGTGTGGACCCACGACGACGAGGACGGAAGAACCGGTGAATCAGACGACATACACGGTGGCAGGAATGACGTGTAACCACTGCGCGGCATCGGTGACCGAGGAACTGATCGCGGTGAGCGGGATCGAGCAGGTCGATGTCGACCTGGCGACCGCGCAGGTTCGGGTGACGAGCGAGCGGCCGCTGCCGTTCGAGGCCATCGGCCGGGCGGTCACCGAGGCCGGCTACGAGCTGGTCGACTGACGGCGCTCGGCGGGCGAAGGAGTGAAGGAGTGAAGGAGCAAGCCATGGACAACGAAGCCCCGTCGCGACGAGGCCTCCGGCACATCGCGACGTTCTGCGGGAACTGCAGCTGCGGGTGCCCGGAGCTGTACGTGGATCCGGACGCCGACGAGGAACGGCGGATCGTGATCACCGACGACTTCGGGCAACGGATCGAGATGAGCCGGGAGCAGCTCGCCGTGCTCGTGTCCGACGTGAAGTCCGGCGCGGTCGACGCCGCGGTCGAACCGGCCGCGCCGTAGCCGTTTCCACACCGCCCGGCCCGGCCGGGCGGTGTGGGGCCGCCGATCGGCAGGGCGGCCCCACACCGGTGTTCCCGCGCACCGCGCCGGTCAGCACAGTGCCGATCAGCTCAGCACGCGCCGATCAGCACCGCGCCGATCAGCTCAGTGCCGCGCGTGCTCGGGTGGTCGCGCCGAGCATGTTCCGCAGCGCGTGTTCGACCTCGGTGTAACCGCGGGTCTTGAGTCCGCAGTCCGGATTGACCCACAGCCGCTCGGCGGGCACGGCCTGCAACGCGGCCCGCAGCAGGTCGGTGATCTCGGCCGATTCGGGCACGCGCGGGGAGTGGATGTCGTAGACGCCCGGTCCGACGCCCTTGGCGTAGCCGACGTCGCTCAGGTCACCGAGGACCTCCATGCGCGAGCGAGCGGCCTCGATGCTGGTCACGTCGGCGTCGAGTGCCACGATCGCGTCGATGACGTCGCCGAACTCCGAGTAGCACAGGTGAGTGTGGATCTGGGTGGCGTCGGCCACGCCCGCGGTCGCGAGCCGGAACGATTCGACGGCCCAGTCCAGGTACTGCTGCTGCTGTGCCGCCCGCAGCGGCAGCAGCTCCCGCAGCGCGGGTTCGTCGACCTGCACCACACCGATGCCGGTCGCTTCGAGGTCGCACACCTCGTCTCGGATCGCGAGCGCCACCTGTCTGGCCGTGTCCCCGAGCGGCTGGTCGTCGCGGACGAACGACCACGCCAGGATCGTGACCGGGCCGGTGAGCATGCCCTTGACGGGTTTCGACGTCAGTCCCTGGGCGTAGGTCGTCCAGTCGACGGTCATCGCCGCAGGCCGTGAGACGTCGCCGAACAGGATCGGCGGGCGCACGCACCGGGAGCCGTAGGACTGCACCCAGCCGTGACGGGTGGAGACGAAGCCCTCCAGATACTCGGAGAAGTACTGCACCATGTCGCCGCGCTCGGGTTCACCGTGGACGAGCACGTCCAGGCCGAGATCCTCCTGCAGCCGGATCACCCGCTCGATCTCCTCGCGCATCCGCAGGCGGTAGGCGGCCTCGTCGATGCTGCCGCGGCGCAGTTCCGCGCGAGCCCTGCGGACGTCGGTGGTCTGCGGGAACGAGCCGATCGTGGTGGTGGGCAGTGGTGGCAGCGCCAGCGCCGCGGCCTGTGCGTCGCGGCGCACCGGATAGTCGGCGCGCCGGGAGTCCTCGGGGCGCAGCGCCGCCACCCGTGATCGCACCTCGGAGTCCCGTACCCGGTCCGCGGTGGCTCGGTCGGCGATCGCGGCACGCGCGGCGCCGAGGTCGGTGGCCACCACGTCCCGGCCTTCGCGCAAGGCCCTGCCCAGGGTGACCACCTCGCGCACCTTCTGGATCGCGAACGCCAGCCAGGATTTGACCTGGGGATCGATGTCCTCGGGCTCGACGTCGTAGGGCACGTGCAGCAGCGAGCACGATGTGCCGACGGCCAGCTCTCCGGCACTGCCCAGCAGTTTCGCCGCCGTGGCGAGCGCCTTGTCGAGGTCGGTGCGCCAGATGTTGCGGCCGTCGACCAGTCCTGCGACCAGGGTCTTGTCCTGCAGGCCGGTCAGTGTCGGCAGCGCGCCGACGGTGGCGGGGCCGGTGACGAGGTCGACCGCGACGCCGTCGACAGGGGAGGAGGCCAGCACCTCCAGGCCGTCGCCGAGGTCGCCGAAGTAGCCCGCGACGAGGAGCTTCGGCCGTTCGGACAGGCCACCGAGCCGGCGGTAGGTTTCCCGCAGCGCGTCCAGTTCGGCCTGCGTGCGGTCGGCCGCGAATGCGGGTTCGTCGAGCTGGACCCACTCCGCCCCGGCACGCCGGAGCTCGGCGAGCAGTGCGGCGTAGACGTCGACGAGGTCGTCGAGCCGGTCCAGCGGTCGGAACCCGTTCGGTGCGTCGTCGTCCGGTTTGGACAGCAACAGAAACGTCAGCGGTCCCACGAGCACCGGGCGGGTCGTGATGCCGAGTTCCGCGGCCTCGCGGAACTGTTCGACCGGTGTCCGGTCCGCCAGCGAGAACGCAGTGTCCGGTCCGATCTCCGGAACGAGGTAGTGGTAGTTGGTGTCGAACCACTTCGTCATTTCCAACGGCGGCGTCGATTCCACGCCGCGTGCCATGGCGAAATACGTGTCCAGCGGGTTCAGGCCCAGCTTGCGGTAACGGTGCGGAACGGCGTCGACCGTGACGGCGGTGTCCAGGACCTGGTCGTAGTAGGAGAACGTGTTGCCGGGAACCGAGTCGAGCCCGGCGTCGTGCAGTGCGTGCCAGGAGTCGACTCGGAGCGTCCGCGCGACGTCACGCAGGTCGGCTTCGCCGGTCTCGGCCGACCAGTATTTCTCCAGGGCACGTTTGAGTTCCCGGTCGGGGCCGATACGGGGATATCCCAGGACGGTGGATCCGATGGTGCCGGTCAAGGCTCTCTCCTCGCGAGCTCGACGATACGGACGCCGAGGCCTTCGAGGAGGACACGCCGACCGGAGAGCGGCACACCTCGCCACCCGAGCCGGTCGTCCGTCAGGTCCTCCCGCGAGACCTCGGACCACGCGCGCCGTGGCGCACGTACCGGTGGCAGGTCTTCGGACTCACGGGCGTTTCCGGCGCTGTACGCCGGGATTCCTACCGGCCGTCGCTTCCCGGATCGAGGTCCAGTGCTTCTGACGGCTGTCGTTCCCGCTCACCGCTGCGGGGCAGTCCCGGATTCGCACCGGGTTCCCTCTTGCCTCGTCCGCACCCGACGCGACCGGGTCGTGATCGGGAACGGGCGAACCACCAGCACCGCCAGCCTAGTCGCGGTCGGCCCCATGACAAGCCCGCACGGGCCACCGCACGGAGCGCGCGGTGGCCACCGTCCGGTCCGGCACGGCCCGCGACGTCGGCATTCCCGATCATCGGGAGGTGGCGGAGATGTCGATCACAACGAACCGTGGATCCGATGTGCACCGAGGGACCCGGACCGGACGGCGGGGCGGGCCGGCCCGGGTCCCGACGCGGGTCTCAGTCCCAGTCGAGGCTCGAGCCCGATTGGTACTCGATCACCCTGGTCTCGAAGAAATTCTTCTCCTTCTGCAGATCCATCGCCTCCGACAGCCACGGGAACGGGTTGTCGACCTCGGCGAACACCGGTCGCAGTCCCAGTTGGTCACACCGGCGGTTGGTGATGAAGTGCATGTACTGCGCGCACAGCTCGGCGTTGAGCCCGAGGATGCCGCGGGGCATGGTGTCGCGGCCGTAGGCGATCTCCAGCTCGCACGCCTCGGTCAGCATCCGCCGCACTTCCTCCTGGAACTCCGGGCTCCACAGGTGCGGATTCTCGAGCTTGATCTGGTTGATGCAGTCGATGCCGAAGTTCAGGTGGATCGACTCGTCGCGCAGGATGTACTGGTACTGCTCGGCGATGCCGACCATCTTGTTGCGCCTGCCCAGCGACAGGATCTGCGCGAAACCGGTGTAGAACCACATGCCTTCGAAGATCACGTAGAAGGCGACGAGGTCACGCAGGAACGCCTGGTCGGCCTCGGGGGTGCCGGTCGTGAAGTCGGGATTCTCGAGGTTCTGGGTGTAGCGCAGTGCCCACGAGTCCTTGTCGGCAATCGACGGGATCTCGCGGTAGGCGTTGAACAGCTCGCCCTCGTCGAGCCCGAGGCTCTCGCAGATGTACTGGAACGTGTGCGTGTGCACGGCCTCCTCGAAGGCCTGCCGCAGCAGGTACTGCCGGCACTCGGGGTTGGTGATGTGGCGGTACACCGCGAGCACGATGTTGTTGGCCACGAGCGATTCCGCGGTGGCGAAGAATCCCAGGTTGCGCGTGAGCATCAGGCGTTCGTCGTCGGTCAGTCCGTCGCGGGACTTCCACAGTGCGATGTCGGCCTGCATCGACACCTCGGTCGGCATCCAGTGATTGGCACAGCCGGCGAGGTACTTCTGCCACGCCCAGCCGTACTTCATCGGCAACAGCTGGTTGACGTCGGCACGCGCGTTGATCATCGACTTCTCGCCGACGTCGACGCGACCCGCGCCCCGGTCGATCGCGCCGAGCCCGGTCGTCGCCGTGGCGGAGGTGGGTTGGACGGTCATGGCACTCGCTTCCGTGGTCACCTGCGGTGTCTTGTGGTCTCGCGTGCTCGTCACTGGCAGGCTTCGCATTCGGGGTCCTCGACCGAGCAGGCGCTGTCCGGAGTCGGAAACGCGCCGGGTGGGTCCACGGCCGACGGTGTCGGCTGCCCCGTCGGCGCCGCCGACGGCTCGGCCGGAACCGCGTTGAGCCTGCCGTCGGTGCCGCGCAGCGTGCTCTTCTCGACGTGGGTGGCCCCGGTGGATCGCAGGTAGTACGTGGTCTTGAGGCCGTGGCGCCACGCGAGGCGGTACAGCTCGTCGAGCTTGCGACCGCTGGCGCCCGCGACGTAGAGATTCAGCGACTGTGCCTGATCGATCCACTTCTGCCGGCGCGCGGCGGCGGCGACGAGCCACGACGAGTCGATCTCGAATGCGGTCGCGTAGAGCTCTTTGAGCTCGGCGGGGACACGGTCGATCTCACCGAGGCTGCCGTCGAAGTACTTCAGCTCGGCCACCATCGTCTCGTCCCACAGACCGCGTTGCCGAAGGTCGTCGACCAGCGACGGGTTGATCGAGGTGAAGTCGCCGGACATGTTCGCCTTCACGTAGAGGTTCCGGTAGAGCGGTTCGATCGACTGGGCGACGCCGCAGATGTTGGAGATCGTCGCCGTCGGCGCGACGGCCATGACGTTCGAGTTGCGCATTCCCCGTTCGCGCACCCGGGTCCGCAGCGCATCCCAGTCCAGAGTGGATGAGTGGTCGAGCTGGACGTCACCGCCGCGGGCGTCCTCCAGCAGCCGCAGTGAGTCGAGTGGCAGGATCCCGCGGCTCCACAACGATCCGTCGAAGGACTCGTAACGCCCACGCTCCACCGCCAGGTCGGCCGAGGCCGCGATCGCGTGATACGAGATCAGCTCCGTACTGCGGTCGGCGAAGGTCACCGCCTCCGGCGAGGACATCGGGATCCGCTGCCGGAACAGCGCATCGGCGTATCCCATGAGCCCGAGCCCGATCGGCCGGTGTGTCAGATTCGACCGACTGGCCTCGGGAATCGTGTAGAAGTTGATGTCGATGACGTTGTCGAGCATGCGCACCGCCGTGCGGGTCGTGCGCTCCAGCCGGGGTCGGTCGAGGCCGTCGGCCGTGACGTGCGCGGCGAGGTTGATCGAGCCGAGGTTGCAGACGGCGACCTCGTCGGCGGCCGTGTTGAGGGTGATCTCGGTGCACAGGTTCGACGAGTGCACGACGCCGGCGTGCTGCTGCGGGGAGCGCAGGTTGCACGGATCCTTGAACGTGATCCACGGATGCCCGGTCTCGAAGAGCATCGTCAGCATCCGCCGCCACAGTTCCACGGCACGCACGCGGCGGAACACCGCCACTTCGCCGCGGTCGGCCGCGGCCTCGTAGGCACGGTAGCGTTCGTCGAACTCGGTGCCGTAGACCTCGTGCAGGTCGGGCGTTTCGTCCGGGGAGAACAGCGTCCACTCGGCGTCGGCCTCGACACGGCGCAGGAACTCGTCCGGCACCCAGTTCGCGGTGTTCATGTCGTGCGTGCGCCGCCGGTCGTCGCCGGTGTTCTTGCGCAGCTCCAGGAACTCGTCGATGTCGATGTGCCAGGTCTCGAGGTACGCACACGCCGCACCCTTGCGTTTGCCGCCCTGGTTGACCGCAACCGCGGTGTCACCCGCGATCTTCAGGAACGGAATCAGGCCCTGCGAGGTCCCGTTGGTGCCGTTGATGTGGGCGCCCATGCCGCGCACCGGGGTCCAGTCGTTGCCGAGCCCGCCCGAGTACTTCGCGAGCAGTGCGTTGTTGCGGTACGCCTGGAAGATCGAGTCCAGATCGTCGCTGACGGTGGTCAGGAAGCACGACGAGAGCTGGGGACGGGTGGTTCCCGCGTTGAACAGCGTCGGTGTCGAGCACATGAAGTCGAACGACGACAGCAGCAGGTAGAACTCGACCGCCCGCTCCTCCCGGTCGTCCTCGCGCAGCGCGAGGCCCATGGCCACGCGCATGAAGAACGCCTGCGGCAGCTCGAATCGGGTGCCGTCGTGGTGCAGGAGGTAGCGGTCGTAGAGCGTCTGGAGCCCGAGGAAGTCGAAACGGAGATCCCGGTCCGCGTCGAGCGCGTCGCCGAGGCGCTCCAGGTCGAAGGTCGCCAGCTCGGGGTCGAGCGCCCCCAGTTCGACGCCGCGCCGCACGTAATCCGCGAAGTAGGTGGGGTAGCGGCCACGGATCTGTTCCTGGTCCGCCTCCTCCGGTGCGCCCGCGATGAACGACAGCGCTTCGCGCCGCAGCGTGTCCAGCAGCAGGCGCGCGCTGACCCGCGAGTACTCAGGGGCACGCTCGACGAATGTGCGTGCGGCCATGACGAGGGCTTGGTCGAGCTCGGCCGTGGTCATTCCGTCGTAGAGGCCGCGTCGTAGTTCCCGCAGTACGGCGGGAACATCCACATCGGACAGGTCGGAGCTCGCCTGTTCGACCAGCGCGCACACCCGCGTCCAGTCGAGGGAGCGGGTGTGTCCGGCCGCATCGGTGATCGTCAGGCGGGGAGTGTGCGCCGCGTCCGATCCGGTGGCGCCGTCGGACGGCGGGTCGTGGTGTTGCCGGCGTCGAACGGCGGGCGGTGATTCCGGTGCGGTGGGGGACACGGCGGTGGCACGTTGAGTCACGTCACTCTCTCCTCGCGAGGTCGTGGAGGGCGCTCGCGAGCAGCTGGACGTGCGACGAATCGGAGCACGGACCCTGCCGTCGTTCGTCGTCCGCGTCAGCCCTCCCGCGAGGCCCGGGACAGCGCGCACGGGTGTGCGCGCACCGATGGCAGGTCTTCGGACTCGCGGGCACCGGCACCGTGTGCCGACCTACCGGCCGTCGCTTCCCGGACCGTGTGGTGTCCAGTGCCTGTGACGGCTGTCGTTCCCGCTCACCGCTGCGGGGCAGTCCCGGATTTCCACCGGGTTCCCTCTTGCCCCACGAAGCCGTTGCAGACTCCGTGGACCACCAGCAGTGGCAATACTACATCTTGTGATCAACACTTCTGCATTGCCCAAGATGGGCGTGTCGTAGCGGTACTCACGGCCGGATCGGGCCGACAGCGCACAGCGGCGGCCACTGTTCGAGGTGCACGGCGGGGCCTGCATCACCGGCGCCGGGCCGTGTTCCGATGCGGGCACTCGGTTCCGGTGACGCTTCCACCGTGCCGCGGTAATGAGGGGGACCGGCGGTCCCCGGATCGGCGATACCTCGCACGACCCGTGCGGCGGTGGTCCACTGGGGAGGTCACCGCTTCCGGCGATCGCGGTGACGCCGCCGATAGTACGACCGCGGCGGCCCCTCACGGCAGAGCGAGGAGTTGCACCATGCGTGGCGCTGTCATGTACGCACCGGGTGACGTGCGGGTCGAGGAGCGGGAGGATGCCCGGCTGGTCGAGCCGACGGACGCCGTCCTCCGGTTGTCGGCGGCGTGTGTGTGCGGCTCGGACCTGTGGCCCTACCGCGGTATCGAGCCCGTGGGTGGCGCCACGCCGATGGGCCACGAGTACGTCGGTGTCGTCGAGCAGGTGGGCGGTGCGGTGAAGGGCATTTCCCCGGGTCAGTTCGTGGTCGGGTCGTTCTTCGCCTCCGACAACACGTGTGAGATCTGCCGGTCCGGTTATCAGCCGTCCTGTCCGTACAGCGTGATCATGGGTTCGATCGGCACGCAGGCCGAATTGGTCCGCGTTCCGCACGCCGACGGCACGCTCGTGCCGACGCCCGCCATGCCGCCCGCCGACATGATTCCCGGTCTGCTGGCAGCCTCGGACGTTCTCGGCACGGGCTGGTTCGGCGCCGTGGCCGCGGAGGTCGGGCCGGGCAAGGCCGTCGCGGTGGTCGGTGACGGCGCGGTCGGGCTGCTCGCGGTGCTGGCGGCCAAGCAGCTCGGTGCCGAGCGCATCATCGCGATGAGCCGCCACGAACCCCGGCAGCGACTGGCCAGGGAATTCGGGGCGAGCGACATCGTGACCGAACGCGGCAACGAGGGCGTGACGCGGGTGCACGAGCTGACCGGTGGGTTCGGTGCGCACAGCGTCGTCGAGGCCGTGGGTACGCAGGAGTCGATGATGCAGGCCATCCGCTCGGCCCGGCCGGGCGGGCACGTCGGCTACGTCGGTGTCGCGCACGACGTCTCACTGCCCGGGGTGGAGCTGTTCTTCTCCCACGTGCATCTGCACGGCGGTCCGGCACCGGTGCGCCGGTTCCTGCCCGAGCTGATCGACCGCATCTGGAAGCGGGAGATCGACCCGGGGAAGGTGTTCGACCTCGAACTGCCCCTGGACCAGGCAGCCGAAGCCTACCGTGCCATGGACGAACGGCGCGCCATCAAAGCACTGCTGACGCCGTGAGTGCCGCCCCGGCGGGTCTGCCGCGGCCTGCTAGTGTTCCTGCGCCGTGAGCACTTCCGGTCAGACCGACACCTCCGGACAGCAGGGCACGTTCGGGCAGCAGGGCACGTTCGAACAGCGCGGCATCGTGGTGGTCGCGCACAACTTGCGTTCGGCGCACAACGTCGGTTCGCTGCTGCGCACCGGTGAGGTCTTCGCCGTGGACACCGTTCATGTCACCGGGTTCACGCCGTACCCGCAGCACCCGGACGACGAGCGGGACCCCGTGCTGGCGGCCCGGCAGACCCGGCGGCTCGCCAAGGCCGCCGCGGGCGCCGAACGCACCATGCCGCTGCGGCGGCACGACGACGTCCACGCCCTGCTCGATTCGCTGCACGAGGACGGCTACACGGTCGCCGGCCTGGAGATCGACCCGGACGCGGTGACGCTGGGCGACTACTCGCCGGGGCCCAAGGTTGCACTGGTGCTGGGCGACGAGGTGCGCGGCATCGACCCGGACCTCCGCTCCCGGTGCGACCTGCTGCTGGAGATCCCCATGTTCGGCAGGAAGAGTTCGCTGAACGTGAGCGTCGCGGCCGGGATCGCGCTGTACGCGCTACGGGCGATGTGACGCCCCTCGTCGTCGGCCGCGTGTCGCAGGCACACGCGGCCCGCTCACGCCGGTCGACCGCGACGCACCGTCAGATCCACCCGCGATCGCGGGCCAGCCGCGCCGCGGCGTAACGGTTTTCCGCCTCGGTCTTCCCGATGGCCGACGAGAGGTGGTTGCGCACCGTGCCGGGGGAGAGGTGCAGCTGGGTGGCGACGGTGCGGACCGACGCGCCGTCGGCGGCGGCGCGCAGCACCTCCCGCTCCCGGTCGGTCAGCGGGTCGATACCGCCGGCCAGCGAATCCGCCGCCAGGGTCGGGTCGACGACGCGTTCCCCGCCTGCCACCCGGCGCACCACCTCGGCGAGCCGTTCGGCGGGCGTGTCCTTGACGACGAATCCGGCCGCGCCGGCCTCCATGGCCCGCCGCAGGTATCCGGGCCTGCCGAAGGTGGTCACGATCAGGCACCGGCAGCGTGCCCCGGACGCGGTCACCGCCGCCGTCGCCTCGATGCCGTCACCACCCGCCATCTCGATGTCGATCAGCGCGACGTCGGGCCGGTGCTCGGTGACCGCGGGCAGCACCTCGTCGCCGCGCCCGACCTCGGCGACGACGTCGAGGTCACGCTCCAGCGACAGCAGCGCGGCCAGTCCGCCGCGGACCAGATCCTGGTCGTCGGCAAGAAGCAATCGGATCACGCGCGCCCCACCTCCAGGACAGTTCCGGGATGCTCGTGGTCGTCACTGCGCGCCGACACGGTCAGTCGCGCACCGGCCGTGGCCGCCCGTTCGCGCAGTCCGCGCAGCCCCGACCCGGCGCCGAACGCGGTCCCGTCGCCCGTGCCCACGCCGTCGTCCTCGACCCGGAGCATGCCCGGCCGGACGCTGACCCGGCAGGTCGACGCGCCGGAATGACGCACCACATTGGTCACCGCCTCCCGCAGCGCCCAGGCGAACAGTTCCGCCTCGCCGTCCTCGACGGTATGCACCTCGACGTCGGCCGTGATGCCGGCGGCCGCCAGCGACTCCCGCGCCGTCTCCACCTCCGAGGCGAGTAGCGGCGTGCGCAACCGTGCCACCGTGGAGCGCACCTGGCCGAGCGATTCGCGTGCCAGCGTGTCGATGCGGTCGAGCTCCTCCCGTGCCCGCTCCGGGTCCAGGTCGATCATCCTCCGCGCCAGCTGCGCCCGGATGGACAGCACCGTCAACGAATGTCCCAGCACGTCGTGCACGTCGCGGGCGATGGTGTCGCGCTGGGAGGCATGGCGCAGTTCCTCCTGGGCGTCGAGCTGCCGGTGTTCGAGATGATCCGCCAGCCGGATCACGACGATGAACAGCACTCCGAGTCCCGTGCCGAACAGTGGCCACGGCGTCTCCGCGAACGGCAACGCGACCAGGCACGCGGCCACCCACGTCGTGACACCGGCGACCAGGCCCGTTCGCAGTGGCAGGGTGAACACCAACGCCGCGGTGAGGAAGCACGCGTAGGTGACGGCCGTGTAGCCGGCGGCGGGCACGGCGAGGCCGGCCAGCACCACCAGGAGGGCGATGCGGCCCGCGAACCGGCGCAGACGCTGCGCGGCCTCGTCGCCCTCGACGTCGTGCCAGAACAGCTCCAGGTAGACCACCGCGAAACACGCCGTGGCGGCGACGGCGAGCACCTGCAGGGCGGCTGACACCTCGGCGGTGACGGCGGCCGTCACGGGGATGGCGAGGAACACCAGCCACACCCCTGCGTACAGCAGCCGATAGATGCGTATCGCCATGACCTGATCCTGCCCGATGTCCGCCGTGCCGGATAACCACCGTCCCCGATGGCCGTACGTGCCCCGTCCGCCCGAGCGCGGCGAGTGCCGCGTGTCGCCGATGTTCGCGGATGTTCGCGGTCACCGCCGGGTCGTTCGACTGCGCTGCAGCAGCAGGCAGGCGACGGCGAACACGACCGTCCACGCGGCGACGTTCGCCAGAACCATCCACAGTGGATCGCTACCGGCGGCCCCTCCCATGGCGACGAGGTCGCCGCCGGTGAGCGGATACCGGGCCAGCGCCACGATGCCGTACATCGGGGTGAATCGGCCGATGTCGAGTAGCACGCCGTCCAGTGGCATGAACGCGTTGCCGAGGAAGCTGAGGATCACCAGCAATCCGGTCGCCGCACCCACCGCGGCGTCGGAGCGGAAGCTCAACCCGATCGCGAGCCCGTAGAAGGCGAACGGCAGCGATCCGCCGATCGTCAGCGCCACGGTCGCCAGCCAGACACCCGGCGGCATGTCGGCGACCGTGAACACGCCGGCGAGGTTGAGCACCAGCACCGGCAGCGCCGCCATCGCGACGGCGACCACGGCCTTGGCGACGATGAACGCCCCGTGTGGCATGGCCGTCAACGCCAGCTGCCTGCCCCAGCCCTGCTGGATCTCCAGCGCGGCCGAACCCGCCATCGACGTGGTGGCCATGGCCGCGCCGTACGAGGCGATCGCGATCATCGTCCAGGCGCTGACGTTGCCCACACCCACCGGTTCGCCCGACCAGTCCATCGAGGCGCCGAAGAACAGGAACAGCGCGGTGGGCAGCACGATCACGAAGAAGCTGTTGCCGACGTTGCGCAGGTTCCGCCGGAAGTCCATGGCGATGTACCGGCCGAGGCTGTAGCCGCCCCGGACGTGGCGGTGCGGAGTCGTCGCGGTCGTCATGCCGTGACCTCCTCGGAGTCGGCGGTCACCGGGTGTTCGGTGTCGCCCGGGGTGGGGGAGTCCTCGGTCAGCAGGCGGAACGCCTCCTCGAGGCTGGCGGGACGCACGGTGAGTCCCCGTGCGCCCGTGGCGGTGAGCAGATACCGCGCGAGCCCGTCGGAGTCCTCGGTACGGAACGTGGTCCGGGCGCCCTCCCGGTCCGCCCGGAGCACGTGCGGTACCTGCGCCAGCTCGGCGGCCGTCGGAGTCCAGCTGACCGTCACGTACGCGGCCCCGGCTCGGGCGCGCACCTCGTCGGTGGGGCCGTCGGCGAGCACACGGCCGCGGTCCATCAGCACGGTCCGGCGTGCGAACTGCTCGGCCTCCTCCAGGTAGTGAGTGGCGAACACGACGGTGACGCCTTCGTCCGCCTGGGCGCGCATGCGGCCCCAGAACTCGTGCCGGGCCGCGACGTCCATGCCGGCGGTGGGTTCGTCGAGGACGACGATCTCCGGACGCGGTAGCAGCGCCAGCGCGAAGCGCAGCCGTTGCTGCTGGCCACCCGAGCACTTGCCCACCGGACGCGACGCGAACGGCCGCACGCCCGCGGTGTCGATGACCTCGTCGACGCCGGCCGGGTCGGCGTGCAGCGTGGCGATCATCCGCACGGTCTCGGCGGCGGTCAGGTCGGGAAGCAACCCGCCCGTCTGGAGCAACGCCGAGAGCATGCCCGACTGCACCGCGGCCCGCGGACTCAGCCCGCCGACGCTCACGTCGCCCGAGCGCGGTGTGGTCAGCCCCAGCAGGATGTCCAGCAGGGTGGTCTTGCCCGCCCCGTTCGGGCCCAGCAGGGCGAGAACCTCGCCTCGGGCGACCTCGAGGTCGACCCCGGCGACGGCGTGGACGTGGCCGCCCGCGCCGTCGGGGAACGACATCCGCACGTCGCGGGCGGAGATGACGGATTCGGAAACCATGTTCTGCAGTCTTGCGGGTGCCGCGGCGCCGATCCCAGTGCAGGCGTCATCGATACCCCGTGACAGATGTCAGGGGATCACGTCGTGCGCTCGGGCGAACGGTTGCCCGTCCTGTCGAGCTCCCCGTCGGCGCCGCCGGTCCTGCCGCCGGCATCGTGTTCGGTGCGCGCCTGTTGCGGGACGTTCGCGTCGTTCGACCGGTCACCCGTGGTCTTACGGTCGAGGAACTGGAGGAGTTCGACCGGGAAGGGCAACACGAGGGTGGAGTTCTTCTCCGCGGCGACCTCCACCACGGTTTCCAGCAGGCGCAGTTGCAGGGCCGCGGGAGTGTCGGCCATGCGCTCGGCCGCTTCGGCCAGCTTCTCGGACGCCTGCAGCTCGCCCTCGGCCGCGATCACCCTGCCACGGCGTTCGCGTTCCGCCTCCGCCTGCCGTGACATCGCGCGTTTCATCGTCTCGGGCAGCGCGACGTCCTTGATCTCCACGCGATCGATGTGGATGCCCCAGCCCAGAGCCGGACTGTCGATCATCAGCTCGAGGCCCTCGTTGAGCCGTTGCCGGTTGGACAACAGGTCGTCGAGGCTGCTCTCGCCGATGATCCTGCGCAGGCTCGCCTGCGCGACCTGCAGCATCGCGAACCGGTAGTTCTCGACCCCGACGATCGCCTGCACCGGATCGATGACCTTGAAGTAGACGACGGCGTCGACGCGCACGGTCACGTTGTCGCGGGTGATGCCGTCCTGGCCGGGCACGGGCAGCGTCACGATCTGCATGTTGACCTTCACCATGCGATCGACGGCCGGTACGAGCAGCATGATCCCGGGCTCACTGGGCGCGCGGCGCACCCTGCCGAAGCGGAAGATGAGCCCACGCTCGTACTGCCGCACGATCCGGACGCTCGCCGCGAGTCCGACGGCGCCGACGACTCCTATCGCGCTCAGGATCTCGATCAACATGGCGGCTCCCCGGTCGGTGAACCCCTGTCGGTCGATGATACGCCCGCCGCGCAAGGTGACGCCGTCCTCGCCCGCGCGCCGGGGCCGCCCACCGCCGGGGTGCGACCGGCCGTGGACTCGGCGTCACCGGTTCCGGGAGGCGACGACGTCGTGCATCGTCGCCGTGCGCACCCCGTGCTGTTCGAACCTCGCGCGGATCGCCCTGGCGATGTCGGGGGAGTTGGGACGATCGCCGTGCAGGCAGATCGTGTCGGCGTCGACGTCGATCGCCTTGCCGTTGACGGACGTGACCCCGCCGTTCAGGACGTCGACGGCCTGCTGGGCGCAGACGTCGGGGTCCTTCGCCTCGGGAACCGGCTCGATGATGATGTGCCCGTTGTCGTCGTAGTCGAGGTCGGCGAACGCCTCGCGGGCGACGGGGTGGCCGTCGGCGAGTACCCGTTCCGCGGTGGGCCCGGCCAGCAGGACGAGCAGGACGTTCGGATCGGCCTTCGTGACCGACTCGGCGACCGCGGAGGCCACGTCCGGGTCGCGGAGCGTCAGCCCGTAGAGCGCACCGTGTGGTTTGACGTGGGCGATGCGGGCGCCTGCTTCCTCGGCGAACGCGCGCAGCGCGCCGTACTGGTACAGGCAGGCGTCGGCGGCTTCGGCGGGGCTCAGTGCCATGGCGCGGCGGCCGAACCCGGCGAGGTCGGGGAACCCGGGGTGCGCACCGAGCGCGACACCGTTGGACACGGCCAGCTGCACCGACCGGCGCATGGTCCCCGGATCGCCCGCGTGCCAGCCGCAGGCGACGTTGACCGAACTGACCTGGGGAAGCAGCGCGGCGTCGTCCCCGAGTTTCCATCGGCCGAAGCTCTCACCTGCGTCGGCGTTGAGGTCGATGACTGTCTTCATGGCCTGTCCTTTCACGTCGGGAACGGGGCAACGGTAGGCCGCCGGAGGCCGGTGTGGGAATGGACGTTCTGGCCAATTGTCGCTGTCCTGACGCGACAATGCGCGGCGTCGACGTGCCGCTAGGCCACGAGCCGGATGGCGAGCCAGAGTTGTGCGCGGACGTCGGGCGAGTCCACATTGCAGTCCAGCAGTGCGGCCACCTTGCTCATCCGATGCCGAAGCGTGTGGCGGTGCACGCCGAGTTCCGCCGCGGCGGGGTCCCAGTGCCCGTGGTGGGCGAGCCAACTGCGCAGCGACCGCACCAGCTCGCCCCGCTGCCCGGCGTCGTGTTCGTACAACGGCCGCAGCATCGCTTCGGCGCGCGTGACGACGCCGTGGTCCGCGACGTCGCGCAGCAGGCCGACGCCCAGGTCGTCGAACCGCACCACCGCCGTGCCGCGTCGCGTGGCCTCGGCCAGGGCCTGCCTGGCCTGCCGGTGGGCGGCAGGCAGGCCGTCCAGCCCGGTCGAAGGGGAGACGCCCAGGTGGCGGGCCGACGGCAACTGTTGCGACGCGGACGCCACCGCGATCAGCTCCCCGTCGAGGTCCCCGGCAAGCAGGTCCGATGAGGCGCCGCCGTCCACCAGGGTCGGGGAATGACCGGATCCGGCGAGGACCACGACGGGTTCGTCGGGCAGCCTCATGCCGAGCGGGTCGGCGAGTTCGTCGAAGGCCGTGCGGTGTCCCGTGAGCAGCAGTTTCAACGCCGTGGTGCGCAGGCGCGTATCCGCAGCGGACCGGGTCCGCGTCAAGGCGATGGACAGCAGTGACGCTGCCGCGTGCGTGATGTGGTGGTCGGTCGGGCAGAAGGCGTGCTCCCTGCCGACGACGAGGAACCCCGCCAGCTTGTGCCCACCGCCCAGGGAATGTGCGGCGACGAACCCGTCGTCGGCGGACACCCCGACGCTGGAGGGCAGGCGGGCGGCGCGGAGCCGGTCGAGGTCCGGGCCCAGCGCCGGCATGTGCTCGGCCGCGGCGACCGGTGCGGAGTGGGCCACGGTGCCGTCGGGCCCCAGGAGTATCGCCCAGCAGGCGAGTTCGGTCGCGAGTCTGGCGACCAGCCCGCCGAGGTCCTCGCCGTGCACGGCGGCGGTCGTGAGCGCGTTGCGGGCCGTCTCGAACCGCCGTGCCTCGGCGCTGCGGGTGTCAGCCAGCGCTTGGGAGACGGCTTTGCTGATCTCGATGAACGGCGTGCGGTGCGGAACCTCGAGAACCGGCAGATGGGCCGCTTCGGCCGCAGCCAACAGCGGTTCCGGGATCGTCTCGTGGCCGAGTTGGATCCCGAAACCGAGCCCGGACAGCCCGGCGGCGGCGAGGCTGCCGACGTAGGCGGCCTGTCCACCGGGCGTCTCCGGCAGCGCGATGCCGGTGGTCAGCAGCAGTTCACTGCCGGAAAGGAACTGCGTGGGATCGGTGAGCTCGCTGGCGTGCACCCACGAGATCGGGCGGTCCGCGCCGGCGCTGCCCGCGCGGAGCGTCAACCCGAGCTGGGGGAGTGCGGTCAGGTCATTCGCCGTCGGCATGACCAGCAGTTTTACACATTCTGTCCAGTGTCGCTCGGCCGTTTTGTACAGAGTTTCACTGGCGAAGGGTGGCCACACCGGGCACAGTGTTGTGATCGCCGACACATTGGGAGTCGTGGTGATGACCGAGAAGATCCAACTGCCACCCGCTCGTTACGAGTACGGCGGGGACGAGTTCGTGTTCGTCGAACTGGACCAGGCGATGAGCCTGGAGGCGAACTTCGCGGGAATGGCCGTGACCAACGCGCTCCGCGAGGAGGCCATCGACGGGGTCGTCGACATCTGCCCGTCCAACGCCTCCTACATGGTCCAGGTCGACCCCGACCGCCTCGACCCGCGGGAGCTGGTCGAGGAGCTGCGCCGGCTCGAATCCACGGTCGGCACGCTGCCCGACGACTACGTGCTCAAGACGAGGGTGGTGGACGTTCCCGTCCTGTTCAACGATCCGTGGACCCACGAGACGCTCATGCGGTTCCGCGACCGGCACCAGGACCCGGACGCCACCGATCTGGAGTACGCGGCGCGTATCAACGGGTTCGACAGCGTGCAGGGCGTGATCGACGCGATGACCAGCGCGCCGTGGATCGTCACGATGCTGGGCTTCGTGCCGGGACTGCCGTTCTGCTATCAACTGGTGCCCCGGGACCGGCAGATCCAGGTGCCCAAGTACGTGCGGCCGCGCACCGACACCCCGGAACGCACCTTCGGGTTCGGCGGCGCCTTCGCGGTGGTCTACCCGGTGCGCGGCGCGGGTGGGTACCAGATGTTCGGCATGGCGCCGGCCCCCGTGTTCGACCTCTCGCAGAGCCTTCCCGACTTCGCCGACGACATCAGCTTCCCCAACGCCAACGACGTGCTGCGTTACCGGGCGATCGACATGGCCGAGTTCGAGGCGACCCGCGCCGAGGTCGAGAACGGCACGTTCCGCTACCGCATCCGCGAGGTGGAGTTCGAGCCGGCGGGGCTGCTGGCCGACCCCGATGCGGTCAACCGCGAGCTGCTGGAGGTGCTGTACCGATGAGTGAACTGCTGGTGCGAGCCGGTGGTCTGTACACGACGGTGCAGGACACGGGCCGGTTCGGCTATTACCACATGGGCATGCCGCCCTCCGGTGCGATGGACGTCTACTCGGCGGTCGTGGCGAACATGCTGGTGGGCAACCCGGACGGCGCCGGCGTGCTGGAGGGCACCTACGTGGGCCCCACACTGGAATTCACCGACGACCGGGTGGTGGCCGTGACCGGTGCCGATGTGCCCGTGACGGTCAACGACGAGCCCGTTGAGCCGTGGACGGCGATCCGCGTCGGATCCGGTGACGTACTGAGCTTCGCCATGATCCGCGCGGGCTGCCGGGCTTACGTCGCCGTGAGTGGCGGCATCGATGTGCCGGTGTACCTGGGCTCGCGGTCGACGTACACGCTGACCGGGATCGGCGGACACCAGGGCCGCAAGCTCGTCGACGACGAGACGCTGCCGCTGGGATCCGGCGACGGTTCGGCCCGTCCCGGCGCCGTCGTTCCCGAGGAGCTCCGACCCGAGCTGGCCGGTCCGGCGGAACTGCGCACCGTCATCGGGCTGTGTTCCTACCGGCTGACCGAGGACGCGCTGGCCTCGTTCCTCGGCACCGACTGGAAGGTCACCAAGGACGCCGACCGGGTCGGCTACCGGTTGCGGGGCGGCAAGCTCGACTTCACCGACCGCGAGCAGCCGTTCGGAGCCGGCAGCGACCCGGCCAACGTCGTCGATCTGGGCTACCCGGTCGGTTCGATCCAGGTGCCGGGCGGGGACGAGCCGATCGTCCTGCTCAACGACGCGGTGACCGGCGGCGGCTACGCGACCATCGGCACCGTGATCTCGGTCGACCGCGACCGCATCGCGCAGACGAAGACCGGCGACGCGGTGCGGTTCACCTCGGTGGACCTGGACACGGCGCTGGCGGCGAGGCGGGACCGCCGCGAGCGCATCGAACGGGTACGCCGCGAGATCACACGGTAGGGAGGCAGTAAGCGATGACGACGATCAAAGCGCAGATGCCGGGCGTGTTCTACCGGCGGCCTGCGCCGGAGAAGCCGGCCTACGTCGACGACGGTGACAAGATCAGCGAGGGCCAGACCATCGCCCTGATCGAGGTGATGAAGACGTTCAACGAGGTCAAGGCCGGCGAATCGGGAACGGTGGCCGAGTTCCTCGTGGAGGACGGCGACGAGGTCGACGTCGGTCAGGACATCGTGCGGCTGGGTGAGGTATGAGACGCATCCTGGTGGCCAACCGGGGTGAGATCGCGGTGCGCATCATCCGGGCCGCGCACGCCGCGGGGCTGGAGACCGTCGCCGTCTACTCCGACGCGGACGCACAGGGACGATGGGTGCAGTTGGCCGACACCGCCGTGCACATCGGCAAATCGGCCGCGGCGAAGTCCTATCTGAACTCGGCGGCCCTCGTCGAGGCGGCCGTGTCGACCGGTGCGGACGCGGTGCACCCCGGGTACGGGTTCCTCTCCGAACGTCCCGGCGCAGCCAAGGAGTTCGCCGACGCGGGCCTGACGTTCATCGGTCCCGCGGTGTCGACGATCGAGATGATGGGCGACAAGGCGGCGGCGCGGGACGCGGCCAAACGGGCGGGCGTGCCGGTCGTGCCCGGCAGCGGCCCGGTCGGCGATGTCGACGAGGCTCTCGCGGCGGCCGAGGACGTCGGCTACCCGGTGCTCGTCAAGGCTGCGGCCGGAGGTGGGGGCCGGGGCATCCGGCCCGTGGCGTCGCGTGAAGAACTGACCGAGGTGCTGCCCGCGGCACAGGCCGAGGCCCGTTCGGCGTTCAGCGACGACACGGTCTACCTGGAACGGGCGATCGACGGAGCCCGCCACATCGAGGTCCAGGTTCTCGCCGACCATGCGGGCAACGTGGTGCACACGTTCGAACGCGACTGTTCGGTTCAACGGCGCCGGCAGAAGCTCATCGAGGAAGCCCCGGCTCCCGGCCTGGCGGCCGGAACACGCGCCAGCATCAACGAGGCGGCGGTCCGCCTGGCACGTCAGGTCGGCTATGTGGGTGCGGGGACGGTCGAGTTCCTGCTGACGCCGTCGGGTGAGTTCTTCTTCATCGAGATGAACACCCGAATCCAGGTGGAACATCCCATCAGCGAGGCCATCACCGGTGTGGACCTGGTGAGTGAGCAGCTGCGCATCGCGGCGGGCGAACCGGTGTCCTTCTCCCAGGACGAGGTGCAGATCCGCGGCGCGGCCGTGGAACTGCGTATCAACGCCGAGGACCCGGACAACCGGTTCCAGCCCAGTCCCGGCGATCTGTCCAGACTGGACCTGCCGGGAGGGCCGGGAGTGCGGGTCGACACCGGCTTCGTCGCAGGCGACCGGATCAGCCCGTTCTACGACTCGATGATCGCCAAGCTGATCTGTTCGGGACCCGACCGGGACACGGCCCTCGCGCGCGGTCGGCAGGCACTCAGCGAGCTGCGGGTGGACGGTGTCCCCACGACGGTGTCGATGCACCGGCGGCTCCTCGACGAGCCCGACTTCCGCGCGGGGGCCGTGCACACGAAGTGGCTGGAGGAACTGTTGCCGGACTCGACGTAGCACCACCGGCGCCTGCGTGTCCCCTGTGGACCGCCGCCGTGGTGTCGGATGCCCGGTCCCCGTCCGAACCGCCGATCGTTCGTAGCAGGAGGGTGAACCATGACCGAGACGCTCCGCCCCACCATGGGGACGGCTGTCCCCCGCAAGGAGGACCCGCAGCTGTTGGCGGGCAAGGGAAAATGGACCGGCAACATCGCTCCGCCCGGCACGGTGCACATCGCGGTGCTGCGCAGCCCGTTCGCCCGCGCCCGCATCGAGTCGATCGACGTCTCCGAGGCCACGGAGCTCCCCGGCGTCGTCGGCGTGTTCACCGGTGCCGACCTCGCGAATGAGTGGTCCGGCATCCCCTGCGCCTGGCCCGTGACCGAGGACATCCGGATTCCCGACCACCTGCCCGTCGCCGTGGACCAGGTGCGGTTCGCGGGGGAGGCGGTCGCGGTTGTGGCCGCGGCCGACGCCGCCTCGGCGCAGGACGCCCTGCAGTACATCGACGTCGACTACGAGCCGGCCGACCCTGCCCTCGACGTGGAGGAGAGCCTCGCGAGCGGGCCGCGGGTGCACGACCGGTTCGACAGCAACGAGAGCTACACTTGGTCGCTGGCGACCGGAGACGTGGACCAGGCGTTCGCCGCGGCCGACATCACCGTGTCGGAACGCTACGTGCAGCAACGGCTGCAGCCCACGCCGATGGAGGAGCGCGCCGTGGTGGTGACCCCGGAACCCACGGGGACGGGCTTCACCCTGTACTCCTCGACGCAGATCCCGCACATCCTGCGCAGCGTGCTGGCGGGCGTGTGTTCGGTGCCCGAGCAGAACCTGCGCGTGGTCGCGCCCGACGTCGGGGGAGGGTTCGGCGGCAAGCTGAACGTCTACCCCGAGGAGTGCATCGGCATCGTGCTGGCCCGGAGGCTGGCCGTCCCGGTGAAGTGGGTCGCGACACGCTCCGAGGACAGTCAGACCATGACCCACGGACGGGGACAGGTGCAGTACGTCGACCTCGCCGCGCGTGAGGACGGCACGCTGCTGGGCATGCGCGTGCGCATCCTCGCCGACATGGGCGCCTATCTGCAGCTCCTCACGCCGGGAATCCCGCTGTTGAGCGCGTTCATCTTCCCCGGTGTGTATTCGTTCGGTTCGTTCTCGATCGAGTGCAAAGGCGTGTTCACGAACAAGACCCCGACCGATTCCTACCGTGGTGCCGGCAGGACCGAAGGTATCTACGGCGTGGAGCGTGCGATGGACGCACTGGCACGCAGGATCGGCATGGATCCGGCCGAGGTGCGGAGGCGGAACTACCACCCGGCCTTCACCGACGGAGCCACCACGCCCGCCGGACTGGAGATGGACTCCGGAAACTACGAACTCGCGCTCGACAAGGCGCTCGAGCTGGCCGGATACGACCGGTTGCGCGCCGAACAGCGGCGTAGGCGGGAGGCCGGTGCGACGGTGCAGCTCGGGATCGGATTGTGCAGCTACACCGAGAACGGCGGCCTGTCCCCGTCGAAGATGACCGCTGCCCTGCGGCTCGGCGCTCCGGGATGGGAAATGGCCAGCGTGCGCATGCTCTCCAGCGGAGCGGTGCAGGTCGTGACGGGCACGTCGCCGCACGGCCAGGGGCACGAGACGACGTGGGCGCAGATCGTGGCCGACCGTCTCGGCGTGCCCATGGACAGTGTCGAGGTCGTGCACGGCGACACGCAGTCGGCGCCGTACGGTCTGGACACCTACGGTTCGCGCAGCGCCGCCGTCGGCGGCACCGCGGTGCACCTGGCCTGCGAGAAGGTGCTGGTCAAGGCACGCACACTCGCCGCACACATGCTCGAGGCCGCCGAACAGGATCTCGAGTTCTCCGACGGTGCGTTCTCGGTCGCGGGCGTCTCCGGGAGCAGTGTGACGATCCAGGAGGTGGCCGGCGCCGCCTACCTGGCGGCGGACCTGCCGGAGGGAATGGAGCCGGGCCTGTCGGAGGAGCAGTTCTTCGATCCGCCGAACTTCACCTACCCGTTCGGCACGCACGTGTGTGTGGTCGAGGTCGACACCGAGACCGGCAAGGTCACCATTCCCGAGTACTTCGGCGTCGACGACTGCGGCAACGTCATCAATCCGGCCATTGTGGACGGGCAGATGCACGGCGGTATCGCGCAGGGTATCGGCCAGGCCCTGTACGAGGACGCGGTCTACGACGACGACGGGAATCTCATGAGCGCCTCGCTCGCCGACTATCTCGTCGCAGGTGCCCCGGACCTGCCGGATCTCACGCTCGATCACACGGTGACGCCGTCGCCGACCAACGCGCTCGGTGCCAAGGGTGCGGGGGAGTCGGGCTCGATCGCCGCGACGCCCGCGGTCGTCAACGCCGTCATCGACGCGCTGCAACCGTTCGGTGTGGACCACATCGACATGCCCACGACGCCGCTGCGCGTGTGGGAGGCGATCAACCGGGCCGGGTGATCCGCGTCGTGTTCTCGGCGCAGGCTCCGGGTACGGGGTGGTGGCGCGGGGCGGTGCGGGCACCGGCTCGGTACCCGCACCACCCCGCGCCCACCGACCCCCGGGGGTGCGTGACCGGGCGGTCAGAACAGGTCCGGCACCGTCCAGCCGTCGAGGTCGTACTCGTCGAGGAACTCCTCGGCGAGCCCTCGCATCTGGGCGACGCCGCCGCGGTTCTGAGCGGCGAACAGCAGCTCGGCCTTCACGTTCTCGTGGTTACCGGAGTAGTTGCGCTCGTACAGTTCGTGCCTGCCGCCGAACTCGCTGCCGATGGAATCCCAGAGCGCCTTCATCACCTTGACCCGGTCGACGGCGGTGATGCCGTTGGAGCCGCGTACGTACTTGTCCAGGTAGGGCCGCACCGCGTCGCTCTTGAAGTCCGCCGCGCCCGAGGGCAGGTAGATCAGTCCGGAGGCGACGTCCTGTTCGATGATCTCCTTGACCCGCGGATAGCCCTGCATCATGAACATCCGGTAGGTGAGGCCGTATTCGAGTTTCGGGATCACCGCGTCCCCGATCCACGGCTCGGGGTCGCGGGCCATCGATTCGCTCAGTGACCAGAAGAGGTTGCGCCAGCCGATCACCTCACCGACCCGGGTCTGCACGCCGCGGAACCCGCCGGATCCGGTCGCGTCGAGGGCCTTGAGCAGGAGGCCGGCGATGAAGTCCAGCTTGACGGCCAGCCGTGTGGCGCCCTGGAAGGTGAAGCGTGGCAGGAAGCCGGACTGAGGGAAGAACGCGTTGATGCGGTCGACGTCGCCGTACATGAACACGTTCTCCCACGGCACGAGCACCCGGTCGAAGACGAAGATGGTGTCGTTCTCGTCCATCCGGCTCGACAGCGGGTAGTCGAACGGGGTGCCGTTCCTCGCGGCCTGTTCCGTGTACGACGGGCGGCAAATCAGCTTGATGCCGGGTGCATCCATCGGCACGGTGCAGATCAGGGCGAACTGTTTCTTCTTGATCGGCAGGCCGTAGTGGGCGATGAAGTTGTAGTTGGTGATGGCCGAGCCGGTGGCGACGACCTTGGCGCCGGAGACGACGAGGCCGGCGTCGGTCTCCTGCTCGACCTTCATGTACACGTCGCCGACCTCGTCGGGTGGCAGGTCGCGGTCGACCGGCGGATTGATGATCGCGTGGTTCCAGTACAGGACCTTCTCCTGTGACTCGCGGTACCACCGTTCGGCGTTGGCCTGGAAGGGTGCGTAGAGCTCCTGGTTGGCGTGCAGCGTGCCGAGGAAGCTGGCCTTGTAGTCGGGCGACCGGCCCATCCACCCGTAGCTCAGCCGGGCCCAGCGCGCGATCGCGTCACGCTCCTTGAGCAGGTCCGCCGAGGACGTCGGGGTTTTGAAGAACGGCATGGTCACGCCGCCGTTGCCGGTGTCGGTCGGTGCGGTCAGTTCGTCGACGTGCGGGCCGGTGTGGAGTGCGTCGTACAGGCGCGCCGTCATCCGTACGGGGTTGCGGAAGGCGGGGTGCGTGGTGACGTCGTCGACGCGTTCGCCGTGGAGGTAGATTTCCCGGCCGTCGCGGAGGCTGTCGATGTACTCGTCGCCGGTCATGGGCGCTGCGGCGAAGTTGGCGCGGTTGTTGGCCTCCGAATGCGCGGCCGGGTTGACCGTGGGCGGATCGGCGTCGAGGGATTGCTGCGGGATCGCGGTGTCGGTCATGGTTCTCTCCTTTGAGAAGGGACGGGGCCGACTACGGGCGCCCGTGCGGGACGGTTCCGGCGACGGTCGACGCCGGACGGGCGGAAATCGGGGTGAAGTCGCAGGCCGCGTCGAACCAGCCGGAGTGCGGGTCGTCGAACGAACCCGCCCAGACGGACTCGGATGCGGGAGCCCCCACCTCGGCGAACGTGCTGTCCGAGAACAGCAGGGGCGGACGTGCGGTGGTGTCCACGGCGGCGACCTCGCCCAGGAACAGGAGGTGGTCGCCGCCGTCGTCGGTGCGGTGTGGCCTGCAGGAGAGGGTCGCCGCGGTGCCGGCCAGCACCGGTGCCGTGGGGCCGGGCGCCCACCGGATCGGGTCCGCCGAGGGTCTGCCCGCGAAGTTCATCGCCACGTCGACCTGGTCGGCGGCGAGCACGTTGACGGCGAACGGGGCTCTGTCGAGGTAGGTGCAGGCACGGGAGGTGCGGGTCAGGGCGACGGTGATGAGCGGCGGGTCGAGCGAGACCGGCATGAACGCCGTCACCGTCGCCCCGTGTGGCTCGCCGTCGCTCGATCGGCAGGTGATCACGGTGACGCCGGTGGTGAACCGGCCGAACGCCGTGCGCAACGTCTTCGGGTCCATGGCGCCTCCAGCGGTGAGTGCGGACGTGTCGCGCCCGTGCGGAACGGATGCCGGTGACCGTAGGGCGGCCCCGTGCGCTGCGGCGATCCGCTCAGCGCAGCCGGTGTCCGCTTACCGAAGTGCGATGTATCGTGGCGTGGATCACGTGCATTTCGGAGGTGTCCATGCCCAACGGTCGCGTCGCGACGTCCGTGGAGGAGCTGCCGGACTTCTCCGCGGCCGTGGCCGATGCCTACTTCCCCCACGAACTCACCGTGCTCCGGGACGGCGTCGGCTCCGCGGAACTGCGCATGGTCGACCTGGGGCCGGTGCGGCTGACCCGCATCGGCTGGGGCGCCGAGGTGCGGGTGCGTTCGGAGCATCCCGGCGGCTGGGCCGTGAACGTGCCGCGCAGCGGGCTGCTCGACGCTCAGGTCCGCGGCCGTTCCGTGTTGTCGCTCGAGGGGCAGGCGACCGTGTGCCCGCCCGACACGCAGACCGTGATGAGCCGCTGGTCGGCCGACTGTTCCATCCTCGGCATGCGGATCGACGCCGACTACCTCGCCGACGAGGTCACCGCGCTCGTCGGGCTCACCGCCCAGGCGATGCCCGCCCAGCTGAACCTGCGCACCGAGGCCGCGCAGGCGTGGTTGGCGCTGCTCACCTCGATCGGAGCGCAGGGTCTGCGCTCGCCGGAGCTGCTGGCGCGTCGCGCGGTGCGGGAGCGGTTGGGTGCCACGCTCACGGCGGCGTTCGTCACCGCCTGCTTCCCGGACGAGCCGGAGACCGGTGACGTCTGCCCGCGGGTCGTCGCGCGGGTGGTCGAGGCGATGGAGGCGGATCCGGCGCGGGCCTGGGGGTCGGCCGACATCGCGCGTTGCGCCGGGGTCGGCATCCGGCGGGTACAGCAGAGCTTCCAGCGCTACCGGGGCGAGACTCCGACGGAAGCGCTCCGCCGGATCCGGCTTCGGCGGGTGCACGACGACCTGCTGCACAGCCGGGTCGACACCGTCGCGGACGGGGCCACCCGGTGGGGATTCATGCATCTGGGCCGGTTCGCGGCGGCCTATCGCCGGGAGTTCGGCGTCAGCCCGTCGGCGACATTGCGTCGCTGAGCGCCTGCTGCTGGGACGTACCGGGTGGCACACGCGGTGAAGAAGGAGTTGCCGCCCCGGCGGCGATGGCCTCGGTGCGGGCAGCGGACGTGGTGCTCTCCTTCGCTCGGGGACTCTCCCCGCGTGTCAGTGCGCCGGTGCCGGGCGCCGGGTGGGGAACAGTTCGCCGACGGGAACACCTGCCGACAATCCGAACAGCAGTCGTAGCCGTGCCTTAGGAGCCGAGAGCGTGCCGGCGAAGTGCAAGCCCGCCCGGCGCAGCTCCTGTTCGGAACCGGCGCCGCCGTAGGTGTTCGTGAGCAGTGCCCCGTCCGGGCATCGACTGGTGATCACGACGGGTTTGCCCGCCTCGGCACATTCGACGAGTGCCGCACCTAGCGACGGCGACACGTGACCCGCGCCGAGGGCCCCGACGACCACGGCGTCCGAATCGGAGGAGAGTGTTTCCACGGCCGAGCCGTCGATTCCCGTGGCGGCGTACACGAGGCCGACCTGCACCGACGGCGCAGCGCGGCGGGGAAGGAGAGCGGTCACGGGAGGCGGACCGAGAAGCAACTCGAGCCGGTCCTCGGCGACGAACCCGACAGGTCCCGCGGCGGGGGAGCCGAATGCCGCGACTCTTGCGCTGTGCGTCTTGGTCACGAGTCCGGCCACGTGGACCTCGTCCTGGAATACGACCACCGGGCCGTACGGCGCAAGTGCCGGGTCGGCCGCCGCGGCGAGGGCTGCCCGGATGTTCGCCGGCCCGTCGGGGCCGGAATGATGGGGAGACCGCATGGCTCCGGTGATCGCCACCGGAACCGTCGTGTCGACGAGCAGACTGAGCGTGTAGGCCGTTTCCTCGAGCGTGTCGGTGCCGTGGGTGACCACGACCCCGTCACGACCTGCGGCGATCTCGTCGTCGACTGCGCTCGCGAGGGTCCACAGGTCGTCTGCCGTCATACGCCGGGAGGACAGCCCCAGGGCGTCCCGCGGCACGACCTCCACACCGGCGGGTCGATCACCGGGCGGCGGTGTGAGGTCGGCGACGCCGCGATGCTCCTGGACATCGCCCGACGGCGGGGTGACAGCGATCGTGCCGCCCGCGGCGATCAGGGCGACGGAACGTCCTGCTGCCATCAGGCCTCCGGCCCCGGGTTTCCGAGTTCGGCAGACAGTCGCTCGGCCGCGCGTTGAGCGGCGCCGGTCAGTCGAGCACGCGTGGCGGTGTCGGCCACACGCGATCCCGGCGCGGTGATGGTGACGCTGGAGAGTACCCGGTCGTCACCGTCGCGGATCGGAACCGACACGGCCCAGGCGTCCGGGTCGAGTTCGTTGTGGCAGACGGCGTACCCGTTGTCGCGAACCTCTTTGAGAACGTGCATGACGTCGTCGACGCTGTGCGGCGTACCGGACGTGTACTCGGTCAGCGGTGTTCCTTCGAGCAGAGTCCGCACGACGTCCTCGTCCTGGTAGGCCAGGATGGCGCGGCTCGAAGCGGCCGCGTGCAGCGGCATCTGTTGTCCTATTCGGACGAAAAGGCGCAGTGCGTGGTCCGCCTCCACGATGGACACGCATACCGGAGCATCGCCGATGAACTCGGTCAGGAAGACCGTCTCGCCGGTTTCGCTCGCGGCGTCGAGGAGCGCTGCCGGCGGTTTCACGAGGCGAGCGCTGTGCGAACCGGAGTCGCCGGACAGTGCTCTGGCGGCCCGGCCGATGAAGTAGCGCTTGGTGACAGGGGAACGGCGCAGGTAGTCGGCCTGGCTGAGCGTGGTGAGGATGCGGTGCAGGCTTCCGAGTGGAATGTCGAGATCGTCGTGGAGTTCCTGCAGGGTCAGGCCGGATCGTGCGGCGCCGACCGCATTGAGCACTTCCACGCTGCGAACGATGACCTCGAGGGGTCGTGCGGCGCTCATTCGGCTGGCTCTCCTCCCGTGGTGATCGTTGTCGGTGCGCGGTCTTTCCGCTGTCGCCGCCGGTCGTCGGCGCCTGAGGTGATCCTAGGTGACCTTCCGGACAAGGGTTGACAACGCCGTGAACGATCGTCCAATCTCAGCCTACCCGAAGTGGAAATAGCTTTCCACTGTTGCGCTACTGCTGGTCGGCGACTCAACGCCGTCGGAAAGGGATCTATGCCGCGGATTCTGGACGATGGCGACGTCGACCGGTTGCTGCCGCCGTCCGCTGCGCTGGCGGGCGTGCGCACGGCCTTCACGTTGCTGGCTGCGGGACAGGTGCAGGACGAACCACGGCGGCGCACTCATGCGGGCACGGCGACTCTCAACGTGATGTCCGCGATCGCGCCGACGCTCGACGCGATCGCGGTGAAGTCCTATCCGGTGATCCGTTCGGAAACCAACCGGGGAAGTGTCATCACCCTGCTGCTCTACTCCGTGGAAACGGGCCTCCTGCGCGGGGTGCTCAAAGCCGATCTGCTCGGTCGCCGCCGGACGTCGGCGGCCTCGGCGCTCGCGACCGAGGTCATGGCCCGACCCGACAGTTCCACGGTGTGCCTGCTCGGTACGGGTTTCCAGGCGCCGGCGCAGATCGACGCGCTCGTGGAGGTCCTGCCGCGGTTGCACACGGTGCTCGTCGTCGGACGCAGCGCGGATCGAGCGGCGGCCACGGCCTCCGTGCTCCGCCAGGCGCACCCTCGGCTGCACGTCGAATCCGGCGAGAGCCCCACGGAGGCCGTGCCCCGCGCCGACGTCGTGGTCACCGCGACGGGTGCGGCCGAGCCCCTCTTCGACGGCGGGTTGTTGCGACCCGGAACGCATGTCAACGCCGTCGGCAGTAACCACGCCGAGCGCAGGGAGCTGGATCGTACGACGTTCCGGAGGACTGCGCAGGTGGCCGTGGACTCGGCCGCGGTCGCGCGACTGGAGTGCGGTGACCTGCTGGCGAACGGTCTGGATCCGGACATCGCCGTGGAGTTCGCCGACGTGATGGCCGGTGATGTGACGGGCCGGACCAGCGAGGACGACATCACCGTGTTCGAGTCGCACGGCCTGGCCCTCCAGGACTTGGTGTGCGCAGTGCGGGTGCTCGAAGCGGCAGACGAGGCGGGTCTCGGTTCGGTGGCCGATCTGGGAGCGGCAGCAGACGTGGGGGAGTGGACGACCGTGCCGCGGCACGATCCCGAACGAAGTCAGAGGAGAGACGCATGAGGTTGCACATCGCCAACGGCCGGTTGGTCACGCCGGCGGGCATTCTGGACAGTGATCTGCTGTGCACGGACGGGATCATCTCGGCGATCCTCGACCGCGGTGCGGAGGTCGAGGCCGACGAGCGGTACGACGCCGCGGGCAAGTTGGTGTTCCCCGGATTCATCGACCCGCACGTCCACTCGCGTGACCCCGGGATGAGCCACAAGGAGGACTTCGACCACTCCACACATGGCGCACTCGTCGGCGGTGTGACGACGGTCCTGGAAATGCCCAACGCAATTCCGCCGGTCGATTCGGTGGAGGTGTTCGAGGAGCGCCGTCGCCAACACGAACAGTCGGCCTGGACCGACTTCGGCCTGTGGGGCCTGGCCCTCGGCGACGCCAACATCGACCAGATCGGTCCCATGTTCGACGCGGGCGCCGTCGCCGTGAAGCTGTTCTGGGGCTACGCACTGCACCGTGAAACCCGTTCCCTGGTGTACAACATCGGCGACGAGAAGCCCGAGAACCTGTTGATGCCGCCGCCGAACGGCCAGGTGCTGCAGCTGTTCGCGGAGGTCGCCGCGCGTGGCGGAGTGCTCGCGGCACATTGTGAGGACAAGGATGTGCTGGCCTCGAGCCAGGAGGCGCTCGGCCATCCGATCGAGACCTACGCGGATTTGCTCGCGGCCCGTCCCGCGGTGGCCGAGGCGACGACGATCTCGATCGCCGCCCAGTTCGCGAAGGAGACCGGCTGCCGCTTCCACGTCGTGCACCTGGCGTCGGAGCAGGGCCTCGACGCCGTGCGTTCGGCCAAGCGCAACGGCATCTCCGTCAGTGCCGAAACCTGTCCGCAGTACCTCACCCTGACCGATGCCGAGTACCCACGCGTCGGTCCGGTGATGAAGGTGTATCCGCCGGTGCGTGAGCAGAAAGACCAGGACGCGTTGTGGGAGGGCGTGAACGAAGGCCTGATCTCGTCGCTCGGCTCCGACCACGCACCGCACACCGTGGAGGAGAAGGCACGCGGGTTCGAGACCCAGCCTGCGGGCGCCGTCGGCTGCGAGACGTTCGGTCCGGTCCTGCTGGATGCGATGTTCCGTGGCAGGACGACGCCGGAACGACTCGCCGAAGTGGTCGCGACGGACACCGCCAAATTCTACGGGCTGTACCCGCGGAAGGGTGTCATCCGGCCGGGCAGTGACGCCGATCTGGTCGTCGTAGATCCCGAGCTGCGCCGGACCGTCCGCAACGAGGAGTTGGTGGCCAAACAGCCGGTCAGCCCGTGGAACGGCTTCGCGCTCCACGGTGGTCCTGTCGCCACGGTACTGCGCGGGGAGATCGTCGTCCGCGACGGTGAGATCGTCGGCGAGCGCCGTGGACGGTTCGTGCGCGCCGACCATACCGCTGCCGCCGGCGACCGGGTGAGTGCGTGAGCTCCCCGCAGGAGCTGGCGTCGGGAGTGTGCGAGGCGGTCCGCCGGTCGTGCACCCTCGCGGCCGAACCGCTGACGGACGCGGTGCGGCGCCACGCCGCGCACGTCATTGCCGACACGATCGGTGTCGGTATCGCGGGTGGGCGTACCGCCGAGATGGTGCGGCTGCGCGACGTAGGGCGGGAGTTCGCGGCGCCGGCGCCCACGGGCGGGGCGACGGTCCTCGCCGCGGGGGCCGGATACGCGCCGGCCGAGCAGGCAGCTTTCCTGAACGCGACCGCGGGAAGCTTTCTCGAACTGGACGAGGGAACACGGCCGACCGGTCATCCCGGGATGCACATCGTGCCTGTGGCCCTCGCCGTGGCCGAGACCGCGCATCGCTCCGGTGCCGAGTTGGTGGCTGCGGTCGTCGCCGGGTACGAGGTCGGCGCACGCCTGCTCACCGCGTTCCGCCTACGGCCGCCGACACATCCGCACGGCCACCTCGCCGGTGTCGGCGCGGCGGTCAGCGCGGCACTGTTGCTCGACGAGGATCCGATGGGAGCCGCCGCGATCGCGGCGGCGACGCCGGTGGTTCCGGTGTGGAACGCCTGCTACGTCGGAGCGACGGCGCGCAACACGGCGATGGGGGCGGCCGCCCAGGCCGCGGTGCGGTCGGTCAGTCTCCTCCGGGCGGGATTCCGCGGAACCGCCGAATCGGTACCTGCACTCTTCGGTGAACTGACCGGTGAAGCGGTGGACGTCGATGCGCTGACGGCGCCGCCCGATCATGCGCGGCCGCGGATCATGCGCAATTACTTCAAGCGCCACAGCGCCTGCGCACTGACACACGGTGCGGTGGATGCGGTGCTGTCGTTGCCGTCGGTGCGGACCGACGACATTACGGCGATCGAGGTGCGCACCGTGGCGAACAACCTGAAGCTCGATCGCCTGCCCTTGGCGAACGACCTGTCGGCGCGGTTCTCCCTGCCGTACGCGGTGGCGGCTGCGTTGACGCATCGCGTCTCGACGGTCGAGACCTTCGACTACGACCCGGAGGTCGCGCGGCTCGCCGAGAAGGTCGACGTCGGTATCGGCCCGGAGTTCGAACGGAGCTGGCCCGATCACGCGCCGACCGAGGTCGTCGTGCGCACGCGAGACATGGCCTTGTCCGCCACGGTCGACGATCCGCGCGGCCACCACCACGACCCGTTGTCGGGCGACGAGCTGCGACAGAAGTTCGAGGGTCTCGTCGGGCCGAGCGGCGAGGTGCTGTGGCAGCGGCTGATGGCCGTTTCCGAGGTGACCGACTGCGCCGACGTTCTCGGTCCATTGCGGACGGAGTCGCCCGCGTAGCCGCCGTGTTACGGCCTTGTAGCGGGTATTGACACCGCCGACGACGCGGGAGAAGCTCTCCTTCTTCGGAGTGAAAAGAGGTTTCCACTTTGCTGTCGATGCAGATCACCGAGGCGGGAAGTGGCCGTGCGCCGACGAAGCCGGCTTCCCGCCGGGGCGTGCTCGCGGTGGAACTGGGCGACCTCGAACTGGCGAATCCGGTGATGCCAGCATCCGGATGTTTCGGTCCGGATCTCGCCGCACTGACACCGGTCGACACGCTGGGCGCCGTGGTCACCAAGACCGTGTTCGCCGAGACTCGACCCGGTAACCGGACCCACCGACTCACCGAGGTTCCCGGCGGCATGCTCAACAGTGTCGGCATTCCCAGCGGTGGAATCGCCGAGTTCCGACGTACCGGATTGGGCGGCTATGCCGGTCTCGGCACGCCCGTCGTGGTCAGCATCGGCGGTCTGTCCGCGCGGGAGTACTGGCGTGTCGCCGACGAACTCGGCGAGTGCGGGCATTCGGCCATCGAGGTGAACGTGTCCTGCCCGAATCTCGAACACGGTGGAGCCACGCTCGACACGGACCTGCGTGCGATGTGCGAGGTGGTTTCGGGTGTGGTGGTGCGCAGCGCGGCGCCGGTGCTGGTCAAACTGAGCCCGCAGCTCCACTCGATCGCCGCGGCGGCGCGTGCCGCGGAGGATGCCGGAGCCGCCGCCGTGACCGTCTGCAACAGCTTTCCCGGCATGGCTGTGAATGTGGAGCGGCGCGAGTCCGCGTTGGGCAACGATACCGGTGGGCTGTCGGGTCCTGCCGTCAAGCCACTGGCGTTGCGGCTCGTCCGGTCCGCCGCACAGGCTGTCGACATTCCCGTCGTCGGCTGCGGCGGTATCGGATCGGCCACCGACGTCGCGGAGTTTCTCGTCGCCGGTGCGTCGGCCGTACAGGTCGGAACCGCCACTTTCGCTCAGCCGGGGGTCATGGCCCGGATCGTCGAAGAACTGCCCGCGCTCACGGAACGGCTCGGTGTGGACCGGATCGCGGACCTAGTCGGCACACTCACACCATCCGATCGGAGGATTGGAAATGAGCAACGATGACTCCGGAACTCCAGGTGGTCCTGCAGTGGGGGAGACCCCAGCTGTGACCGCCGACGGTGAACCGACCGAGGTCACTCCCTACGGCCGAAAAGCGGTACTCGGGGCCACCATCGGGTATGCAATGGACGGCTACGACCTTCAGATTCTCGGGTTCGCGCTGCCTGCGATCACCATGAGTCTCGGCTTGTCCGACACCGAGGGCGGGCTCCTGGCGACCATCACCTTGATCGGCACGGTCACCGGTGCGATGTTCTTCGGCGCACTGGCCGACCGATTCGGGCGTGTCCGGATCCTGACCTACTCGATCCTCCTGTTCGCGATCTTCACCGGGCTGACTGCTCTTTCGCAGGGATTCACCGAGATGGCGATCTTCCGCTTCGTCGCCGGTATGGGCATCGGTGGTGAATTCGGCATCGGGATGGCGCTGGCCGCGGAGGCGTTCCCCGCGATCAAGCGGGCGCGTGCCACATCCTTGGTGGGCGTCGGATTCCAGCTCGGTGTGCTGTTGGCCGCGTTCCTCTCGGCCCCGGTGATCTCCTGGTGGGGCTGGCAAGGGTTGTTCGTCATCGGAATCCTCCCCGCGGTCATCGCCATCGTGCTGCGGATGCGGTTGGCCGAGCCGGACGCCTTCGTCAAACATCGAGCCAAGATTGCGGCCGGTGAGAAGCAGAAGAACCCGTATCATCTCCTGGTCGCGGACGCGAAAACTATTCGCACCAGTATCGGTATCGTGATCATCTGCTCGGTGCAGAACTTCGGTTACTACGGCATCCTGACGTGGCTACCGACGTACCTGTCGGGTCAATTGGGCCTGAGCATGACCAATTCCGGGATCTGGACCGCGGTGACGGTGATCGGCATGATCGCGGGCATCATGGTCTTCGGCCACTTGGCCGACCGTATCGGCAGGCGGTACGCGTTCTGGATCTTCCAGGCGGGCGCGTTCGTCTCGCTCTTCGTCTACAGCCAACTCACCTCGCCTGCGGCCGTTCTCATCGGCGGTGCCGTCATGGGGGTGTTCGCGAACGGCATGCTCGGCGGATACGGAGCGATCATCGCCGAGAACTACCCGACAGCGGCCCGTGCCACGGCGCAGAACGTGCTCTTCGGTATCGGACGCGGTGTCGGCGGGTTCGCGCCGCTCGTCGTCGCGCTCGTCGCGGGCTGGCAGGGGTTCGCGGCAGCACTGGGCTTCCTTGCGCTCATCTACATCGTCGACATGGTCGCCATGCTGCTCATTCCCGACCGGCGTGGTGAGAAGCTCGACGAAGCCGTGGCGTGAAGGCCGGCCAGGACAAGCCTGTCCAACTGGGAAAGCGAGAGCGAGGATCATGGCGAACACGATCAGCCCGGTGTCGGCACTGCGTGCGCTCGGAGTCGCACCGGACACCTACGGCCCGACGATCAACGCCGCTCGGTCGCCACGAGACGTGGAGGCGCTTGGCCGCGCGCTCGCGGAGTCGTTGCGTCCGTCGAGACCGCAGAATCTGGTGATGTGGAGTACGTGCGACGACGCCGTGCTCGCGCATGTCACGGCCCTAAACCTCGACATTCCCGTGACGCGGGCGTCCGAAGTGGAGGGCATCCTCAGTTTCGACGAACCGTTCGCACCGGGCACCCGGGTGGCGCTGGTGGCCACCCACTGGTCCGGCCGACGGCTGTCGACACTGCGCAGGTTCGTGCACGGCCGGGGCGGGGAAGTCGTCGCACTCGGTGCGGTGATGGCATCGGAAGCACTGCGGGATGCGGCAGACGTGCCGAGGACGGCGTTGGTCGCGGAGCAGACGGCCGGGGAGGTCGTGCAGTGACTTATCTGGCTGCGGACCGTGCCCGGCTGGTCGAGTCGATCGACACCTTCGGTGCCATGTCCGAACAGGACGCCGGTCCGGGTATCACACGGCTCGCGTACACGCCGCTGGAACGTGCGGCCCACGACGTTTTCGCCGAGTCGATGGCAGCTCTCGGGCTGGCGGTGTGGGTCGACGCTGCCGGAAACACGCTCGCCGAGCGGTTCGGCGCTGGTGGGGCGAAGCCGGCCATCGGCACTGGTTCGCATCTGGACAGCGTGCCGAACGGTGGCGCCTTCGACGGCATCGTCGGGGTGTGTGCCGCGATGGAGGTGGCGCGTCTGTTCGTGGAGCACGACGTGTCGCACCGACACCCGATGCGATTCGTGGTCTTCGCGGGGGAGGAGGGCGCGCGTTTCGGACAGGCGTGCACCGGTAGCCGGATCGCCGCAGGCCTGACCGGTCCCGCGGATCTTCCGGTCAAACAGGATGCCGACGGGGTGAGCCTCGCGGACGCCATGGCCGAGGTGGGAATCGACCCCACGGCCGTCGGCGATGCGCGGTGGGCCCCGGAGGAGTGGGCGGCGTTCGTCGAACTGCACATCGAGCAGGGGAGCGTGCTCGAGACCGAGGGGGTGAAGCTCGGTGTCGTGGATTCGATCTCTGGCAGCACGCGATTGCTGATCCGGATCACCGGCCGGGCCACGCACAGCGGTGGGACACCGATGCACCTCCGGGCGGACGCGATGGCCGCGGCGGCCGAAGTCGTCTCGCTCGTCGAATCGCTGGCGGGCGGGGACGACAACGAGGGCACACGCACCACGGTCGGCAAGATCGATGTCGGGCCGGGCTCCATCACGACGATCGCTGGTCGCGCTTCATTATGGGTTGACGTGCGCGGTACCGATGTCGACCGGCAGCGCAACACGGCGCGGGAGATCATCAGGCAGGGGGCGGCCACCTGCGCTCGTCGGGGAGTCGGGTTCGAGTACGAACAGCTCGCGGACACGCCTCCGGTGAGACTGCGGGACACCCTTCGCGAGCAGCTTGCGGCATCGTGCCGGGACATCGGGGTCGAGCCGCGGGTGTTGACCAGCGGCGCGAGCCACGACGCGCAACAGGTCAACACCGTCACTCCGAGCGGCATGATGTTCGTCCCGAGCAAGGCCGGGATCAGTCACGACGCGGCGGAGTGGACCGACATGGACGACATCACGCTCGGGACGACCGCGTTGGCGGGAGGCCTCCTCCGGCTGGATGCGAGCCTGCCATGAGCTCCGCGGCAGCGTTGCGGGTCCTTACCGGCGATCGGGGCCGGCCGATGTGTGAGCGCGCTCCGGTAGTGGTGAACGCCCCGCTGTCTGATCGCTACCGGTTGCTGCGCTTCCGCTCGGCGGCGATCGCCGTGCGAGCGAGGGCGGGCCAGTTCGTGATGGTCGCACCGGTCACGGCATCGGCGCCCGTGCTGCCGCGGCCGATGGCGATCTACACCAGGAATGCGGAGGCCGGGCTGGTCGACATCGTGTACGGCGTGGTCGGCGACGGGACGAAGGCGTTGGCGGAGGTCGCCGCCGGGGAGGAGCTGCAGGTCACCGGCCCGTTGGGCCGTGGGTTCGTGATCCGGGACAGGGTGGAGCGGATCCTGCTCGTCGGACGCGGGGTGGGCATCTGCGCGATGACGACGGTGGCGCAGGACCTGGCCGAGACTCCGGCGCAGGTCACCGCGGTGCTCAGTGGCCGGAACCGGGACGCGGTGCTCGGCGGGGAGGTGCTCGGCGCCTGTGGGGCCGATGTGCTCACGGTGACCGACGCGGACGGCAGCAGCGCCGTCGACGCGCTACGTGGGCGGCTGCTGCGGGCGTTCGACGAGGATCCCCCGCAGCAGATCCTGACGAGCGGGTCCGAACGGCTGACGCGGCTGGTGGCCGAACTCGGCGTGCGGTGGGCGGCTGACACGCAGGTCTCGGTCGAAGCGCACATGGCGTGCGGACTCGGGTACTGCCATGGGTGTGCCGTGGGAGACGGCGACGGGACGTCCGAATCACCGCTGGTATGCCGCGACGGGCCAGTGTTCGGGCTGCGAGGCTGACGCACTCGTCGAGTGACGGCAGGGACACGGGGCGGCGCGGCTGTCGGGCGCCGGCGCATGGCCTACGGTCGTCGGGAGCCGGCCGTCATCGCTGGTCGGTGATCGCTCGGACGAAGGACCCGCGCATGGCGACCGCACCACCGTTGTTGTTGGCACTGGACTACACGGGAACGTTCGCGTTCGCGCTGAACGGGGCGTTGACCGCGGTGCGTGCGGCGCGACTCGACATCGTCGGCGTGGTCACGCTGGGTATCATCACCGCACTGGGTGGCGGAATCGTACGGGACGTGCTCATCGGCTCGGTGCCGCCCACGGCGTTCCAGCAGTGGCCGTATCTCGCGCTGGCGGGTGGCGGCGGCCTGTTGGCGTTCGCGCTGAGCCAGTGGCTCGACCGGCTGGAAACCCCGATCAACGTGCTCGACGCCGTCGGGCTGAGCACGTTCGCGGTGATCGGTGCGAGCACGGCCCTCGAGGCCGGTCTCGACGTCGCGCCGGCGATCCTGCTGGGTGCAGTCACGGCGGTGGGTGGCGGAACCATCCGTGACACGCTGGTCAGGAGGGTGCCGTCGGTGCTGCAGAGTGATCTGTACGCCATCCCGGCGTTGGTCGGGGCCGCCGTCACGGTCGCGACGATCCGTGCGGACATCTACGGGGTGTGGGCGGCGGCTGCGGCGGTCGGTGTCTGCTTCGTCATCCGGATGCTGGGTGTCCACTTCGGACTACAAGCGCCGGTTCCGCCGGGCAGCAGGGACGGGAGCAACTGATGTCGGGTCGCCGCGGCCACGGCCACCGGTTCCGCCGCAGCACTCGAGCACGGCGCGCGTTCGCCGGTGTATCGGCGTCGCGTTCCAGCCTGTCGGGACGTGAAGTCCGGAACGGCAGCGGGACGTCGGCGACGCGTGGCCGGATCACGCCAACGGGTGGCAGGACGTGTCGTCTGCTGGCCACCCGCCGGCGTGGCACACGCACCGGCCGGTGGGTGTGCAGCATTGCGACCTAGGCTGCGCGGTCGAGGACGTGCCGATTGAACAGGTCAGGGAGGGTGAGCAGATCCGGGATCTCGAAGTACGGCTGATAGTAGGAACTTCCGGGAAAGCCGTAGCGGTTGACCCAGACTCTGCGGACGCCGTACTGCTTGGTCGGCATGATGTCGTAGTCCCATCCCTGCGCGACATGGGTGACGAGAGACGGGTCCCGGTCGATCACCGAGAACAGGTACTCGAAGGCCCCACGTCTGGGCTTGTACCAGCCGGCGTCCTCGGCGGTCACGACGTAGTCGAAGTCGACGCCGATGGTGCGGACATGGTGGCGGATGAAGTCGTTGTCGGAGTTGCTGATGATCGCCAACTGAACCCCGGACGCCTTCAGCGTCTCGAGCGCCTCCGGAACCTCGGGGAAAACCGGGAAGCGTCGAGCTTCGTCGAGTAGTTGCTCGGCGAACTCCGGCCGATACTCGGCTCCGTGCATCACCATGCAACATTCGAGTGTGTCGGCGACGAGATCCTGATACCGCGAGTAGGGTCCCTGTGCGACTGCGTGAAATCGCATGACACGAAGGTTGTCGAGGAAGATGGCGTGATCGATCCCGACGTCGTCCAATTGATCACGGACGATGGGCAGGGTCGCGCGATTGAGGTCGAAATCGATCAGCGTGCGATAGCAGTCGAATGTGGCGATGGGGCTGTTGTTCGACATCGGCGTGGCTCCTTACTGATGCCCAGGAAGGGCGAGGGACGTCGTCGGAGTTACGTTTCGGGTGGTCTGCTGGACACGATGTGGTTATGCGTCGTCCGCCCCGTCTCGGGGTCGACGATGTCGAACACCGGCGGCGCATCACGCAGAAAGCCGACGTCGATATCGCTCTCTCCCTGAGTGGCGAGCTGGGCGCCGATCTCACCGATTGCGGGACTCACTTTGAATCCGTGCCCGGAAAAACCGGTGAGCAGGACGACGCCGGGCAGCTGTCGGTCGAATCCGATGTAGTCGTGCATCGACGTGGTGTAGCTCTCGAGGTACGTGCTCATCCTGACCGGCCGCCGCTGAAGTCCCGGCAGTACGTCATCGACGATCCAGGAGAACCGTTCCGCTTCCTCCGGTGCAGGCGTGCGTGCGACCGCGTCCGGGTCGGGGACGGGGTGGTGGTCGTTGAATCCCAGACCCAGCTTGATGGTGCTACCGCCGCCGGCGGGAATCCCGTAGCAGTAGCTGGGAGCGGTCCGCATGAACGGCACCATTCCCCGCAGGTAGTCGTCGTCCTCGCCGTGGAACCACGCGGACGTCAGGCGGCGCACGACAACCGTGTCGCGCAGGTCCGGCCGCAGCGTCGTGGTCCACCCTCCACACGCGATGACGACGCGATCGAAGGTCCGGGCGCCGTCGGAGGTCCTGACCCGGACGCCGTCGCCGGCCCCGTCGACCGACGTGACCCTGGTGAAGTCATGCACTACCGCGCCGTTGCCGGTGGCGAGGCCGACCGTCGCCGACACGGTGAGTTCCGGGCGGATGACCCCGCCCTGGGGGTCCCATAGTCCGATGTCGGTGTCGGAGACCGCGAGCTGTGGATGGTTCACCCGCAGTTCATCGGGTGCCAAGGTGCGAGACGGCTTGCCCGAGCGGTCGGCGGACTCCAGCGCGCGCTGCAGCTGCGGACTCGCATGATCACCGGTGAGCAGGACCCCGGTGGGACATCGCAGTCGTCGCGCCGTGGCGACCTCGAGTTCGCGCCATAACGCGTCCGCGCGGTGGATAACCGGTTCGTAGGCGGGATCGTCGGTCTCGAAGTTGCGGTACAGCCGGGATTCGCCGCCCGCTCCGGCCTCGGGATGGCCCGGATACGAGGATTCGAAACCATGTACATCCACGTCCGGCCGGCGGCTGAGCTGCCACAGCACCTGCGAGCCGATCGCGCCGAGCCCGACGACGGCGATGCGAAGGAGACCGGTACCGAGGAGGTGCACGCGGTTCACACCCCCAGTGCCAGCCGGTGTGCGTCGAGGATCGCGGCGTGCATGTTGCGGCTCGTGACCGCGTCTCCGATCCGATAGAGCTCGAAGGTGCCCGGGTGTTCGCCCGCCGACGGCTGCGCCTCCGCACGGACGAACGCCTCGTAGTCGACGCGCCCCTGGTTCGTCGACCGCTCCCGCAACGCCAGGTACAGATCGTCGTTCGGGTTGGTGCCGCCTGCGTAGAACACTTTGTCGCACGTGACGCGGTCGGCCGCCGAGCCGGCCTCGGTCCCGAGGGTGACCGTGAGCCGGCCGCCGGGCCCGGGATCGACCGCGTGGACACCGCGCGTCGGGACGAAGGTGACGTCGTGCCGGTCGAAGGTGGCTTGATAGTCCGAGAAATTGAGTGCCCCGACCTCAACGGCCACGGAGCGTTCCGGCGTGACATAGGTGACGGTGTTGCCCGCCCTTGCCAACACTTCGACGGCGTCGAGCGAAGGATAGCGACCGTCGTCGTCGAAAACGAGGACCGCTCCGTAGTGCTTGCGAGGTTGCTCGAACACGGCCCAGATGTCGTCCATCCCGTCCGCGAAGGGGATGCCGGCGTCGGAGGCGCTTCTTGCGAGGCCGCCCGTGGCCACCACGACCACATCGGGCGCCAGATCCAGGACGGCTTCGGTTCCGGCGAACACGCCGAATCGGAAGTCGACTCCGTGGCTTCGGGCCTGCTCCATTCGCCAGTCGACGGCACCGACGAGGTCGCGCCGCCTGTCATTGGCTGTCAGGAGATTCACCTGGCCACCGGGATCCGCAGCAGCCTCCAGCACGACGACGTGATGGCCCCGCTTCGCGGCGACGTGCGCGGTTTCGAGTCCGGCAGGACCCGCGCCGACGACCACCACCTTCCGGGCCCGGTCGGCTGTGGCCTCGATCTCGTGCTCGAGATGGTTCTCCCTGCCCACTGCGGGGTTGTGCACGCACACGACACCGCCGGTCGCACCGCCCTCCAAGCAGTACCGGGCACCGATGCACGGCCGGATGTCCCGCTCTCTGCCTGTGGCGATCTTCCTGACCAAGTAGGGGTCGGCGATGTTCGCGCGGGTCATCCCGACCAGGTCGACGAGTCCGTTCTCGATCGCGTGACGTGCGGTGGCGACGTCGTCGATCTTGGCCGCGTGTAGCACTGTGACGTCCGGATGTGCGCGTTTGACCTCGGCCGCGGTGTCGAGGAAGGGGGCCGACTTGCGCCCGGCGCCCGGTATGACCTCGGACAGGCGCGTGGCCGATTCGATCGTGCCCACGATGACGTTGACGAACTGGACACCCAGCTGGACGTACCTGTGCAGCAACGAGTGAGCGGCATCGAGGTCCAGACCGTCGGGCCGGCGCTCGTCGACGGCCATCCGCACTCCCAACACCATGTCGTCGCCCACGACGTGCTTGACGGCGCGGATCACACGCTCGGGTAGCTGGGCTGCGAGAGCACGTTCCTCCGGCGGAAGTTTCGAGAGATGCCAAGGCGAGGCGAACGCGTCCAACAGGTGCCCGTAGTGTTCGAGTTCGATGCCGTCGACACCGGCGGCTTTGGCGCGTTCCGCGGCCGAGGCGAAATCCGCCACGATGCGGTCTTGGTCCCAGGGTTCTGCCGCTTTCGGGTACACGCGGTGTGCGGGTTCGCGCATCGGCGCCGATGACACCGTCGGCAGCCAGTCGGCGGTGTGGTCGTCTGTCCGTCTACCCATGTGCGTCAACTGGAGGAACACCCCGCTGCCGTGGGCGCGGCACGAATCGACGACCCGCGACAGTGGTGGGACGACGTCGTCCTTGTACATCGTGATGTTGCCGAAGGCCGGTGGGGAGTCCCGCGCGACGACGGCGGAGCCACCGAGTGTTACGAGTCCGACGCCGCCACGGGCCTTGTGCTCCTGGTAGAGCCGGTAGCGCTCGGTGGGTAGCCCTTCGGTGGTGTAACGGGAGGAATGGGCGGTGCTGACGATGCGATTCTTCAGGTTCAGGCGCGCGAGTCGGTAAGGCGTGAGTAACGGATCATTGTTCATGAATCTGCCTTCGTGCGAGTGGGCGGCGGATCGTATTCAGGGGAGCGGGTCAGGTCCGCATCTTCGCCTCGAACCGCGCGACGATGCGGGCGGAAACGACGCAGATGATGGCGTAGATGATTCCGGCCAGGACGAGTACCGACAGGTAGTCGAAGGTCATTGATCCGATGGAGAACGCTTGACTGGTCATTTCTCCGACCCCGATGGCGAACGCCAACGAGGTGGACTGGAATACCATGATAAGAAAGGACATCAGCGGTCCGGGTACCGCCCGCAATGCCTGCGGAAGGACCACTCGGGAGAACGCGTGCCACGGCGTCAGCCCGAGGCTTCTGGCGGCTTCGCGCTGCCCGGGGCCCACGTGCAGGATTCCGGCGCGGAAGACCTCGCTCGAGTATGCCCCGAGATTGAGCGAGTGCGCGACCACGATGGTCGCGAACGCACTGATGACTAGTTCGATGTCCGGAAAGCCGAAGTACGCGAAGAATATCACGACCAACAGTGGGATACCGCGGAATATTTCGATGAAGGCGATCGAGAGAATCCGAACGATTCGGGCGGGAGCGATGCTGAGCAGTGCGAGCCCGAGGCCGAGGGGGAACCCTATCCCGGCCACGCACAGCGTGAGCAGCAGCGACGTTCCGAGGCCCTGGAGCAGGCTCGGCAGCCATTCGGCCCAATCGGCGAGAAAGGTCATACTACCACCACCTTCTGCCGGATCTTGTGGTCGACGAACCGGGAGAAGTACGAGAGTGGAACGCTCACGATCAGGTAGAACGCGCCGGCGACGAGGAACGCGGTGACCGCCGGTGCACCGCGTGCGACCTCCTGCTGGGCGAAGAAGATGATGTCGGTGACGCCGATGATGGCGGCGATTGCGGTGTCCTTGAGCAGGGCGACGGCATACGATGCGGACGGCGGCATGGCGATGTTCACGGCCTGCGGCGCGACCACGCGCCAGAACTGGTGTGCGGTGCTCAGGCCGAGTGCGGCAGCGGCCTCTTTCTGGCCCACGTGGACGTTCTCGATGCCGGCGCGGAAGTTCTCGGCGAGATAGGCGCTCGAGATGAGCGTCAGGCCGATGAGTGCCGCCGGCAACGGATCCAGCGACACCACGCTGCCGAGTCCGTAGAAGATGATGAGCAGCCAGACCAGGGTGGGGATGCCGCGAACGATGTCGATGAACGCCGTCGCGGGTGCGCGCACCAGCCAGACCCGCGAGGTGCGCATGAGTGCGACCGGCACGGCGAGGACCGACCCGGCGCAGAACGACACGACGGTCATCAGGATGGTCACGACCAGGCCCGTTCCGATGACCTGGAACAGGGCGCCGGTGTCGGCTTCGACGTTCATCGGTCGAGCACCGCGTGGAGGAAGCGACTGGTCCGTGCGTGTTCGGGGTGTCGGAACACTCGTTCCGGCGGCCCCTCCTCGAGAATCCTTCCCTCGTCGAGCAGCAGTACGCGATCGGCGACCCGCTCGGCGAACCGCATCTCGTGGGTCACCACGATCATCGTCGTGCCGGCATCGGCGAGATCGCGCATGACCCGGAGGACGTCGTTGCCGACCTCGGGGTCCAGCGCCGACGTGGGTTCGTCGAAGAGCATGAGTTCGGGGTCCTGGGACAGTGCGCGTGCGATGGCGATGCGCTGCTGCTGGCCGCCCGAGCATTCGGAGGGCCGTGCTTCGGCTTTCTCCTCCACGCCGACCTGGGCCAGCAGCTTCAGTGCGTATTCCTCGGCTTCGCTCGTGGATCTGAGCCCGTTGAGTCGCTGCGCCATGGTGACGTTCTCGACGACCGACAGGTGCGGGAAGAGGTTGAACGTCTGGAACACCATGCCCACGCGCCTGCGCAGGCTCAGCAGTTCGGACTTCGCCGGCTTCAACGGGTCGGCGAACACCGGTTCGCCGTCTAGGTGAAGACTGCCGCCGGTCGGTTGTTCGAGGTAGTTGAGACAGCGGAGGAAGGTGCTCTTTCCCGCACCGCTCGGTCCGATCAGTGCGATGACCTCACCGGCGTGGACGTCCATGGAGATGCCGTCGAGGACCCGGTTTCCCCGGAACGTCTTCTCGATCGCGTCCGCTTTGAGCAGGATCCGTGCATTGTCGAAAGTCATGGCTGCCAATCGCGTGGGCGGAAGTACTGGCCGTCCGGATCAGTCCTCGTCGGGGTAGGCGGTGTCCGGGTCGAGGCCTGCCTTCTTGAGGGCCTTACCGAGTTCGCCGGACTCGTAGTAGTCCTTGATCGAGGCGTTGGTGGCCTTCTCGAGTGCGGTGTTGCCCTTGGCGATGAGCGCCACCGACGTCGGCGGCTCCTGTGTGTAGGGGATCTGCTCGGTGGGTTTCATTTCCGCCATCGTCAGTGCCGAGTACTGGTCCTGCTGCAGGCGCCAGGTGTTGGCCGCCAGGCTGACGATGCCCGCTTCGATCCGGCCCGCGTTGACGTCGTCCAGCACGGCGGTGTCCGTCTGATACTGGCGGACGTTGTCCGCTCCGTAGACGTCGTTGAGTTGTTCGACCCAGAGATATCCCTGGGGAGTGCCGAGGGGTTTTCCTTCGAGCTGTTCGACGCTGGACCAATTCTTGTCGCGGGTCACGATGCCCATGCCGCTGGTGTAGATACCGTGGCTGACCTCGAAGAGCTTGCGGCGTTCGTCGTTGACCGTCCAGTTGCCGGCCGACAGGTCGGCGCGTCCTGACTGGAGGCCTTCGATCACGGCGGAGAACGATGTCGAGGTCGCATTGAGCTCGAGGCACAGGTCGGCGGCGATGTCCTTGATCAGTTCGCCTTCGATGCCGGTCAACTCGTTGCCGCTCATGGAAACGAAGGGTGGATGCTCGGCCACGAGCACGGTGAGTTCACCGTCGGTGAGGGTCTGGACGTTCTCGGTCGGCCGGCAGTCCTCGGGCACCGTCGAACTCGAGCCCGGCAGTCCGCAGGCGCTCGATGCGAGGAGGGAACCTATGCCGACGAGGACGGCGGGCGCGGAACGGAGTGTGTTGGTGGTCTTCGTGCCGTGGAGACGACGGAACATCTCGACCTCGCTTGTGTCGATCGGTGCAACGGCGGGGGAGTGTGGCGTGGCTGACAGTTTGGAGGATCGGGGCACAGGAAGGCAATAGATCGGGTGATTCAATCGTGCAAGTTGATGTTAACGGAGGTTACGATCACGAAATGGGAAGTGCGGAACGGCAGTCGGGACCGCTGATCGATGAGACGGACGCGGCGCTGATCCGTGTCCTGCACTCCGACGGACGTGCTCCGTGGCCGAAGGTCGCCAGTGAGCTCGGCTGTTCGCCGAGTACCGCGCGCAGGCGATTCGAGGCCATGCACAGCGCGGGCATGCTGCGGCTGATCGGCCGTACCGACGTGGCTCGACTCGGGCTCGGGGTGCCGGCGATGGTGCAGTTCACCGGAGCGCGCGCCGGTGAACCGGAGTTCCTCGAGGCGATGCGCACCCGCGCCGACGTGCGCTTCCTGGCGGCGGTCGTCGGCTCCGTGGGCAGTGTCGCGGAGTTCGTCGTGCCGGATGCGGCCGCGCTGCAGGAGCGTATCGGGCGGCTGTCGGCCGAGTTCGACGTCGCAGCCGAGGTGTTCGTCGTCATGCACACTTACACGTCGGGTCAGGATTGGCTGCCCGAAGCGGTGGAGCGGAGGGTCGACGCACGGTCCCGTGAGTTGCCGCTCGCGCATCCGACACCGGCGGAACGGGTCGTTCTCGAAATGCTCATCCGCAACGGGCGGACGTCCCTGCCGGAGCTGGCCGCGGCGATCGGCAAGTCGGAGAACACGGCGCGGCGCACGATGGATTCCCTCCGCGAACGCGAGTTGCTTGACTTCCGGGTGCTCATCGAGCCCGCGGTGCTGGGATTCAACGCCGAGTTCTGGGTGTGGCTCGAGGTCGAGCCGTCTCAGCTTGCCGAGGTCGGCGAGGAACTCGCGCGGAACCGGGGAACGAAGTACCTAGCGGCGACGGCAGGAAGGAACAACCTCGTAGGGCAGATCGTCCTACCCGAACATCCGGATATGTACGGCTATGTGACCGGCGTTCTGGGGCAGATCGAGGGTGTTCGGCGAGTCGAGATCATGATCCAGACTCGGACCTACAAACGGGTGTGGAACATGGTCGTCGACGGCCGGTACTCGGCGCAGGCGAGCCGGATGGAATTCCTGGAGTGAGTCCGGCCGGTGCCGGGCGTCGGCCGTGGTGACCACCGTTCACGACGTCGACGGTGCAGGCGGTTCACCGCCCGCACCGTGCGTCAGTGTCGTGGGCGCTGTGTGGATGCACGGAGATGTAGTACCGGTGAGATCACCACCGGTTGCTCGGGCTCCGCCGCGTCGTCGATCCGGGCCAGCATCAATTCGACGGCCTCCTTGGCGAGGCTCTCATGGTTGAGGTCCATCGCCGTGATCGCGGGCTCGGCCGTGCGGGAGTGCTCGCTGTCGGTCAATGACGCAATCATCAGCTCCTCGGGAACCCGGACGCCTTGTGTCGCCGCGAGCTTTGCGATGAGCGCGGCGAAATCGCTCGTCGCCACGACGATCGCATCGGGGCGATCGGGCGCCGCGAGCAGTGGCCCGATCAGCTGCGCGGCTTCCCCGTGGGTCAGCCCTTCGCTGAGCTCGTCGATCCGAACCGGAACGCCGTTGTGCTCGCACCACGCCCGGTAGCTTTCCCTGGTACGGACATTCCACGCGTTGCTCTCCGTACCGGTGAGGAGCATGACGTCCGATGCGTGTTGCTCTCGCAGATGGTCGAGAAGTCGGGTCACGACGGGTGGGTAGTCGAGCCGTACGGCCCAGGGCAGTTCCGGTCGCTGCGGGTCCTCCTCCACGGTCACGACCGGGATGCGGCGGTGCAGCACCTCGGTGAGGACACGGTCGCCGGAGTAGGGGTGCGCCACGATGCAGCCGTCCATCGGCACCTTGGCGGCTCGCGGGTCGTCGATGTCGGGCACATGGATGAGACCCGTCTTGCGGCGCAGTGCCTCGGTGGCGACGGACCCGACCAGTCGGTTGAACGTCTCCGCCCGGTCGGACGTTCCGGCCAGTGCGAACCGTGGCCGCAGGATCAGCCCGACGATGCCGGAACGTCCGGTGCGCAGGGAACGGGCACTGGGGTTCGGCTCGTAGCCGAGCTCGGCGGCTGCGCGGGTGATGCGATCCTTGGTCGCCGAGGAGATCGGCCTACCCCCGGAGAATGCATGGGAGACGGTGCTGATCGACACGTCGGCGCGCTCGGCCACGTCGCGGATGGTGATCCGTCGCCTTGACATCCCGACCTCCTCGCCGCCGGCCTGCGATGTTCCGCCGGAAGTATCCCGCACCGGCCCGGCGGAGGCCGCGCAGGGAGGTCCATGGCGCGTTGCCGGATTTGGGAGTCGCGGCGGCCGCTCGACGATGAGTGTGGTCTTGACAACGACAGGACCAGGGGCGTTCGATACGGCAGTCAAAACGTTTTGACTCACTGTTGTGTCTGGAGCGTGACGATGAACCCTCAGGACAGCCCGGCCGCATCGGGGGACGGTTCCCGTACCGCGAGCAGCCCTCCTGGCGGCCAGTCCGTCGGTGAGTTCTGCGACACGATGACCGTGAGCCGCAGACACGTCGTCGCAGCAGCGGTCCTGTTCATCACGTTCGTCATCGAAGCGTGGGAACAGGTCGGACTGGTCTATGTCTCCGGCGGCATCGCCGCCGATTTCGGGATCAACAACACCGAGCTCGGATGGGCGTTGTCCGCGGTCGCCTTCGGCATGGTGCCGGGAGCGCTGCTGTGGGGCGTGTTCATCGACAAGCTCGGCAGACGTCGAGTCACCGTCTACAGCTTGCTGCTGTACGCGGCATTGGCTCTGTTGGCCGGTGTTTCCCCGGAGTTCTGGATGTTCCTGATCCTGCGGCTGCTCTCCGGCGTCGCCTTCGGTGGTGTGTACGCGACCACGTTCCCGTACTTCATGGAACTGCTGCCGACGGCTTGGCGTGGCCGCGGTGCGGTGGCGCTGTCCATCGGGTTCCCGGTCGGCACCCTGCTGTGCATCCTCGTCAGCCAGGCGCTCGGACCGATCAGCTGGCGTGTTGTCGCGATCGTGGCCGCGCTGGCCGGGCTGTGGGCCTTCGCGGTGATCCGCTGGGTACCGGAGTCGCCGTACTGGCTGGCCAAGCAGAACCGGCACGACGAGGCCGCTCGGGTGCTACGCCGGTTCGGCGCCACCGTTCCGGAGCGGACGGTCTTCCGCGTGGACGACCAGAGCGACCGCGGTGTGATCCGTGGGTTGTTCGCTCCGGCGATCCGCCGGCGATTCGCGCTGCTGGTGCTCGTGGCGTTCACGTTCAGCTGGGGCTACTGGGGACTGCAGACGTGGCTTCCGGTGTTGCTCGAAGAGCGTGGCATGAGCGTTTCGGGTGCGCTGTGGTTCGTGGCGGTGAGCCAGCTCGTCTCCGTTCCCGGGTACCTGCTCGCGGCGTGGCTGACCGGAAGGTACGGCCGGAAGAAGGTATTCGTCGGGTTCGTGTGCGGCGCCGTCCTAGGCGGCGTCCTGTTCGGCCTGGCGACCGACGCGGGGCAGATGTACACCGGAAACCTGATCCTGGCGTTCTTCTCGTTGGGTGCGTGGGGAATCTGGAACACCTGGTCCGGCGAGATCCTCCCGACAAGCCTGCGAGGTCGCGGTTACTCGTTCACCACCTCGGCCATCCTGCTCGCGCATTCCGTCTCGGTCCCGGTCATCGGCGCGATGATGGACAACGGTGTCACCGCCACGGTGACGATCGGCTCGATCATGGCTTTCCTGGTCGTCGCGCTGCTGGCCGTGTTCCCGCTCCCGGAAACCGAGGGACGAGCGCTCGACTAACGCATGGTGGCCACGCCCCACACCGAGCGAACGCTGCCGAGCCATTCCAAGGAGATAGCAATGACATACCGGGTAGCCATGGATATCGGTGGCACCTTCACCGACGTGGTCAGCTGCGACGAGACGTCCGGGCGGATGAGCGCGGGCAAAGTCCTGACCACACCGGACGATCTGGCACGAGGGGTGTTCGACGCGCTCGCAGGGGTCCGGCTGCCGCTCAGCGACGTCGGATTCTTCGTGCACGGTACGACCCAGGGGCTGAACGCTCTGCTGGAACGTCGTGGCGCCAACGTGCTGATCATGACCAGCGAAGGCATCGGCGACGTGTACCGGATTGCCCGCGGGAACCGCAGCCGACTGTTCGATCTGCATTATCGAAAGCAGGCTCCGCTGGTGCCGCGTGACGACATCGTCGAGGTCGGCGGTCGGTTCGACGCGAGCGGCGCCGAGCTGGAACCGCTGGACGAGGACGCTGTCCGGCTGGTCGCGAAACGAGTCAGGGAGGAGGGCTTCGACGCGGTCGCGGTGTGCTTGCTGTTCGCGTACCTGGACGGTTCCCACGAGCAGCGCGCAGGACGGATCCTCCGGGAGGAACTCGGTGACGAGGCCCTCGTGGTGCTCTCGCACGAGGTAGCCCCGGAATGGCGGGAGTACGAGCGCACATCGACCACCGTGCTGGAGGCGTACACGGGGCCGTCCGTGCATCGCTATCTTGACAAGATCGAGGACCGCTTCTCGGGCAAGGGCCTCGATGTGCCGGTGCACGTGATGCAGTCCTCCGGTGGTCTGGTGAACGCAGACTTCGCACGGCGGCATCCGCTGCAGACACTGTTGTCGGGACCGGTCGGCGGCACGATGGGCGGCGTCGCGGTGAGCAGGCTTCTTGACCGGCCCAACGTCATCTGCATCGACATGGGCGGAACGTCGTTCGACGTATCGCTGGTACTCGACCACCGCCCTGACGTATCCCCGGATGGCGAGGTGGAGGGCTTTCCGCTACTCATGCCGCTGGTCAACCTGCATACGGTCGGTGCGGGAGGAGGGTCGCTCGCCTATGCCGAAGGTGGCGCGCTGCGGGTCGGCCCGGAATCCGCCGGCGCGGCGCCTGGCCCTGCGTGTTACGGACGCGGTGGCACGCGGCCGACCGTGACGGATGCGAACTGCGTGCTCGGCAGGGTGGATCCGGAATCGTTCGCCGGTGGCATGAACCTGGATGTGACGGCAGCGCGAGCGGCCGTCGCGGGCCTCGCGGGAGACCTCGGCATGGACACCGTCGAACTGGCATCAGGGATTTGCGACGTGGGCAACGCGAAGATGGCCCAGGCGATCCGCACTCTGACCGTCGAACACGGCCGTGAGCCCGGGCAGTTCGCGCTCCTCGCCTTCGGCGGGGCCGGACCGATGCATGCCGCGTTCATCGCACAGGAGATCGGCGTGACCGAAGTGGTCGTGCCACGGTTTCCGGGAGCTTTCTCGGCATGGGGGATGCTCGAGGCCGACGTGCGGCGTGACTTTTCGATGCAGTTCTTCGCTACGAACGCCGATCTGGACACGACTGCGCTGGCCACGGCGTTTCGTACGCTGCATGGCCAGGCCACCGAAGCGCTCGCCGAGCAGGGCATCGCCGTGGACCGCCGACGCATCGGTCACGGCATCGACATGCGCTACGAGAGTCAGGACTACACCCTCACCGTGCCGCTCACCGACGCCGACGACGTGACCGCGCCTGGTTTTCTGGCCGACATCCAGCAGCGGTTCGCCGAGGAGCACGAGAAGCGCTACGGGCATGCCACGCCCGGTGCGCCCGTCCAGTTCGTCGCTCTGCGCACCACCGGCCACGGTCTCGTCGAACGGGTCGATGCGCAGTACGGCGCAGCGGCGGCCGAGGAATCCGAATCCGTCGTCCGCGACGTCGTCTTCGACGGAGCCCCGTGGCCGACGACGATCGTGCCCCGCACCGCACTTCCGGCCGGCAGCGAGCTGGCCGGTCCGGCGATCGTGCACGAGGAGACCTCGACGACGGTCGTGCCCCCGGGAGCACGGTTGCGGGTCGACGACAACGAGTTTCTGATCATGACGCTGGCCGCCCGGCCGGAACTGGAGGCGCACGCATGACGCTCAGCCCGGTGACTACCGAGATCATCCGTTCGGCCCTCATCCAGGCTGCCGAGGACATGAACATGACGCTGATCCGGTCGGCTTACACCCCGACGATCTACGAGGGCAAAGACTGCGCCGTCGCACTGCTCGACCGGCACCATCGCGTTCTCGGCCAGTCCTCGGGCCTGCCGATCTTTCTGGGCAACCTGGAGGAATGCACGCGCCACACCGAGGAGCGGTTCGGGTCGGACGTCTGGGAGCCGGGGGACGTGTGGGTCCTCAACGACTCGTACGTCGGCGGCACCCACCTCAACGACTGCACCGTGTACGCGCCGATCTTCGTGTCGGGCGAGCTCGTCGGATTCGCGGCATCCCGCGCGCACTGGATCGACATGGGATCGAAGGATCCCGGTGGATCGATGGATTCGACCACGATCTACCAGGAGGGCCTGCGCATGGGTCCCACGAGGATCGTCGTCGCGGGCGAGGAGAACTCGGACGTACTTCGGATGATCGAGACGAATGTGCGCTTCCCTTACGTGACCCTCGGTGACATGCGCGCGCAGGTCGCCTGTGCCCGCATGGGGGTTCGCCGGCTCGGGGAGCTGTTCGCCCGATACGGAGCGGTGATCGTTGACGCGGCACGCGCGAAGATCTTCGCCCAGACCGAGCGGCTCGAGCGGGAACGTATCGCCGCGATCCCGGACGGTGAGTACGAGGCCACGGGCTGGCTGGACAACGACGGCATCGATCTCGACACTCCGTTGCACGTCACGGTGCGGGTCACCGTCGCCGGCGAGCACATGACCGTCGACCTGACCGACTGTGCAGACCAGGCAACCGGGCCGGTGAACTGCGGCCGTTCGCAGGCGATCTCCGCGGCGCGTGTCGGCTACAAGCTGCTGATCTCGCCGGCCGTCAGCCTCAACGGCGGGTCATTCCTTCCGCTGGACGTGCAGGTGCGGGACGGCTCGATGCTCGGCGCCCGTGAGCCCGCATCCTGCCAGTACTACTATTCCAGTCTCGGCATGCTGATCGACCTCGTCATCAAGGCGCTCGCACCCGCAATGCCGGAACAGGTCGCCGCGGCCAGCTACGGGGACTCGATGATCGTACAGTTCGCCGGGGAGCTGAACCCGCGCACCGGCCAGCCGTTCGTGACGTTGGAGGCCACGGTCGGCGGCTGGGGTGCCTGGCACGGTAGCGACGGGGAGACCGCCTTGATCAACAACGTGAACGGCTCGCTGCGTGATTTGCCCATCGAGGTCGTCGAGACGCTGTACCCGGTGCGCGTGACGCACTACGGCATCCGGCATGGCTCCGGTGGCGCCGGCCGCTGGCGGGGTGGCGACGGGGTGGTGCGCGAGTACGTGATGGAGGCCGATCAGGACCTGTCACTGTGGTGGGAACGTTCCGTGACGCCGGCGTGGGGCGCGTTCGGTGGCGAAGCGGGAGCGCCGCCGCGGGTCGTGCTGAACCCCGGTGGTCCTGGTGAACGGCAGCTGCTCAAGGCGAACAGTCTGCGGGTGCGGCGGGGTGACACCCTGCGCTGCGAATCCGGTGGCGGCGGTGGATACGGAGTGTCGCCGAACTGATCAACGGCTGGCACTCCGCAGCCAGCCCGGCCACAGTGGACACACGAGCGACGGCCGCCGTGCGATCGGGGCTCCGGCGGCCGTCGCCCTCGTCGCCGGTCCGGCGCGCCGTGGGTCACCTAGACTCGCCGGGGTGGGTGTGATTGCGCGGGACGGTGAGCACGAGGTCGAGATCCAGCGGTCCCGGTTCCGGTGTGTCGTGGCGCGGATCGACGACGTCGACGCCGCGGCGGCACTGATCGGCCGCATCCGCAAGGAGGGGCCCGACGCGAACCACCACTGCACGGCGGTGCGGATCGGCGACCCGGAATCCGGCGCGCTGGTCGCACGCAGCAACGACGACGGTGAGCCCGGCGGCACGGCCGGTGCGCCCATGCTGGAGGTGCTGACGCGCCGCGAACTGACCGACGTCGTGGCCGTCGTGTCCCGTTGGTTCGGTGGCACGAAACTCGGTGCAGGCGGGTTGATCCGCGCGTACTCGGGCGTGCTCGCCGAAACGCTGGACCTGGTGGGCAGGCTGCGGCGGGTGCGGCATCGCGAGCTGCTGCTGTCGGTGCCCCACGACCGAGCCGGTCGTGTCGAGAACGACCTGCGCCACTCGCAGTACCTGTTGCGCGGCATCGACTACGGTGCCGACGTCACGTTCACGGTCGCCGTCACCGACGTGGCGACGTTCGAGGACTGGCTCGCACAGCACTCCGCCGGCGCCATCGAAGCCGTCGATGCGGGACCGTGCGACCTCTACCTTCCCTGAGCGGCTCCGGGACCGGGACCGAGGACGAGACCGGGGCCGACTCACCGACGCCCTCGGCCCCGGAGCTCACCGCTGCTCACACCCCGAGATACGCCTCGCGCACCTCGGGATCGTCGAGCAGGTCGGTGGCCGTGCCCGACAGCACCACGCGCCCCTCGGCCAGGACGTACCCGTGGTGAGCGATCCGCAGTGCGGCCTGGGCGTTCTGCTCGGCGAGCAGCACGCCGATGCCGTCACGGTTGATCTGCGCGACCGCGTCCAGCACCTGTGCAGTGACCAGGGGTGCCAGCCCCATCGACGGCTCGTCGAGGATCAACAGGCTCGGATCCGACATCAGTGCCCTGGCGATGGCGACCATCTGCTGCTGGCCGCCGGACAGCGTGCCCGCCGGGTGGTGGCGCTTGTCGTGCAGGACGGGGAACAGCTCGTAGACGTGCGCGAGCAGTTCGTGCACCCGACGGCGGTTACGCCTGCGGACGTAACCGCCGAGCAAGAGGTTCTTCTCCACCGGCATCTTGGCGAACAGGTGCCGCCCTTCGGGGCAGTGCGCCAGTCCCGCCTTCACGATGCCGTCGGCGGGCAGTCCGGAAAGCCGGGTGCCGTCGAACTCGACACTTCCGGCACTGGGCCGCAGGATCCCGCTGATGGTGCGGAACATCGTCGTCTTGCCCGACCCGTTGGCGCCGAGCACGACGGTGAGCTCGCCCGCCCGCGCCGTGACGTCGACCGCGTGCAGCACGTCTACGGCGTCGTACCCTGCGGACAATCCGCGCACGGTCAACATCAGCCAGCACCTTCCTGTTCCTGATGGTCGGCGCCCAGATAGGCCTCGATCACCTGCGGATCGGTCCGGACCGTCTCCGGCGTGCCGGCGGCGATCTCCTTGCCGTGGTCGAGCACCAGGATGTGGTCGGCCAGGCTCATCACCATCGACATCCGGTGCTCGACCAGGCCCACGGTGACCCCGTCGGCGACGATGTCGCGGATGAGCTGGGCGAACCCGCCGGTCTCCTCCTCGGTGAGGCCGGCCGCCGGTTCGTCCAGCAACAGCAGCTCCGGTTCCGTCGCCAACGCCAGCGCGATGGACACCCGTTTCTGTACCTCCTGAGGCACGCTCGAGGCGATCTCGCCGCGGTACTCGGAAATCCCGGTGAACTCGAGCGCCGCCATTGCCTTGTCGAGATTCAGCCGCTCTTCCCTCCGGTGCCGCGGAGTGCGCAGTACGGCGTCGAACACCGTGGAGTGCGACCGCACGACCCGGCCCGACAGCACGTTGTCCAGCACCGTCGCATCCTCGAAGAGGTTCGTGGTCTGGAAAGTGCGGGCGATGCCGTGTGCCACCGTGCGGTGAGGACTCATCCCGGTGATGTCGCGATCCTTGAAGCGCACCGTGCCCGACGTCGGCCGGTAGAACCCGGCGAGCAGGTTGAACAATGTGGACTTGCCGGCACCGTTCGGCCCGATGATGGCCGTGATCCGGCCGGCGGAGATGTCGAGATCGACGTCGTCGACCGCGTGCAGCCCGGAGAAATGCTTGCCGAGGCCACGCACTTCGAGCAGCGTCACAGCGTCTCCTTCACGTCGGTGGCGGTATCGGACGACCGGTGCTCCGGCGGGCCGCCGGAACCGGTTCCGGCGCCTGTGCCGCGGGATCGGAGCTTGCCGACGAACGCGTTCAGATAGCCCACGATGCCGCGTGGGGCGAAGATCACCAGCGCCACGATGATCGGTCCGAGCACCAGGAATCGGTAGGCCTCGAAATCCTGGAAGAACTCGAACAGGAACAGCACGATGAAGGTGCCGACCACCGGCCCCAGCACCGTGCCCAGCCCACCGACGAGGATGAACATGAGCATCTCGAAAGTGAGATCGATGCTGGCGGCGCTCGGCCCGACGAAACCCTGGACCGCGGCGAACAGGCCACCTGCCAGGCCGGCGAACGTCGTCGACGCCGCGAAGGCGAGCTGCTTGTTCAAACCGACGTTGATGCCGATCGAGCGCGCCAGATCCTCCGACGTGCGGATCGCCACGAGCGTGCGGCCGATGCCCGAACGGCGGACCGCATGGGTGACGTAAGCCGCGCCGAGGAGGAACAGCAGCACCAGGTAGTACATGACGATCGGTTCGGAGAAGTCGAGCAGTCCGAAACCCTCGGGGAACTTCACACCGCTGACACCGGAATGCGCGTGCGTGACCGACTCCCAGCGGCTGATCACGAGAAAGATGATGAAGCCCATCGCCATGGTGAAGATGGCGAAGTACTCCTCGCGGGTACGGAGCGCCACCACGCCCGACACGAAACCGCCGAGGGCGGTGACGACGACCGCCACCAGCAACGACGGCCAGAACGCCCAGTCGTAGTCGGTGGTCAGCAGGCCGACGATGTACACGCCGATGCCGAAGAAACCGCCGTGTGCCAGGGACAACTGCCCGGTCAGGCCGAGAATCAGATTCATGCCGTAGACGGCGATCGCGTAGGTCGCACCGACGGTCAGCACGCGCAGCACGTACTCCTGGCCGCCGAGGGTCAGCGGCGCCAGCAACAGCGCCAGCGCCACGAGCAGAGTGCCGAGTCGTTGGGGTGAGAATGTGGAGGTCGTCATCGCTGCACCGCCCTTGCGAACAGCCCGGTGGGCCGGATGGCCAGCACGAGCACGATGACCGCGAACGCGATGCCCTCACCGGCGGCGGCCGAGACGTAGGTCGAGGTCATCACCTCGGCGAGCGCCAGGGTGAAGCCGCCCACGATGGCCCCCGGCAGCGAACCGAGGCCACCGAGGATGATGATCGCGAACACCTTGAGGCTGAGCGCGTCGCCCATCGTGGGTGCCAGCAGATTGATCGGGGCCACGAGCCCGGCGGCGACGGTGGCGAGCGCCGCCGCGAGCCCGAACGTGAGCATCGAGACCCGGCTGGGGCTGATCCCGACGAGCGAGGAACCGGTGCGGTCCTGCTCGATGGCCTCGATGGTCTGGCCGTGGATCGACCGTTTGATGAACCAGGTCAACAGTCCCAGCACGATCACCGCCGTGACGACGATGACGATCCGCTGCCAGGAGATCTGGGCGCCCAGGATCGTCACACTCCCGCTGATGGGCGAGTCCATGCGCCGGAAGTCGGCGCCCCAGATGGCCTGCGCGACCGCCTGGAAGAAGAACATCGCGCCGACCGCAGCGATCATGTGGTGGGTGTGCGGGGCGTTACGGAGTGGATGGAACACGACGCGTTCCAGCAGGACTCCGATCACGGCCAGGACGACGGCGGCGAGGCCGATCGCGGCGACGTAGGGGACTCCGACCGTCACGAGGAAGAAGTACGTGACGTAGGCGCCCAGCATGTACAGGGTGCCATGGGCCAGGTTCGGAATCCGCAGCACACCGAAGATGAGGGTCAGCCCGATCGCGGCCAGACAGTACACGCCACCGAGCGCCAGACCGTCGAACAGCTGTTGGATGAACAGGGTCATGGGCCGTCCTTGGAGAGTCGTCGGCTATCCGTGGGCACGGTCGGGCCGATCACTCGTCGGGCTGTTCGATGGGCAGGTACTCGTACTCGCCGTCCGGCGTGCGGTATGCGGCTTCCAGGTCCTGGTTACGCAGGTGCCCGGCGTCGGTGATCTCGGTGGGGAAGCCCGAGACGTGGAACTGCTCGCCGACCTCGCCGATCGCGTCCGGGATGGCCTCGCGAATCGCCGTCGGGTCGTCGATGCTGCCCGCCTGCTCCATGGCGGCGACGACGATGGCGGCGCTCTGGTAGTTGAGCGCGACCTCGCTCGTCACCGGCCGCTTCTTGGTGACCTTCTCGGCATAGGCGTCGAGCAGGTCCTCGGTCCCCGGGTCGTCGTAGTTCCGCACGGGCTTGACGCCGATGGCGTCGTTGAGGTTCTTCGGATCGGTGAACTCCTCCATCTCCTCGAACTTCGCCTGGTCCATGAGGAGGAACGAACCTTCGTAACCCTGTCGGCGCGCCTCCTCGATGATCACCGCGGTCGGCTGGGACGGCCCGCCGAGGAAGATCACGTCGGGGTTCTCGGCAAGGGTTCGCGACACGGGGCCGGCGAAGTCGGACACAGTGCCGTAGTCGATGCTGTTGTCGCTGAGCACCTGCCCGCCGCGGCTCTTCCATTCCTGGGTCACGAGTTTGGTCCACTCCTGGCCGTACTCGCTGGCCGTGCCCAGCAGGCCGAGTCGGCTCTCGCCGTTGCGCGTGAGTTTGTCGACGAACGGTTCCGCGTAACTCTCGAAGCTCGGCGGGATCATCATCGTCAGTTCGTTGCCCTGCTCGACGATCTTCGGGTCGGAACTGTAGGCACCGAGCAGGAACTCGGTGCGGCTGGAGTTGAGCTCCTGTGCGGCCTGGATGCCACCGGCGTGCGGGATGAACACGACCGCGGCGTCGTCCTGCTCGGCGAGGCGCTGAGCGTTGGTCGCTGCCGCGTCGGGGGCGTACTGGTCGTCCAGCGATCGCAGCTCCACCCGGTACTGCTCGCCGTCGACGGTGACGCCCTGGTTGTTCAGCTCGTCGATCGCGAGCTGCAGGCCGTCCTGGATGTTCTTGCCGTAGGCGGCCGCCCCTCCGCTCAGCGGCCCCGAATAGCCGATGACGATCGTGTCGGAGCCGGATCCGCCGCCACCGCCGCAGGCGCTGGTGGCCAGCAGGACACCCGCACACACCGCTGCGGTGACGGTTGCGCCGGGTCGAATTCGCATCGGTGCCATGGCATTTCTCCTTTGAAATGAGGCGGGCTCGATCTTGTGGGGTTGTGGGGATCGGTGTGGCCGGCCGTCACGGTGCCGGGGGACCGGTCGCTGGCACGGGGGACGGACGCGCAGCCGGCGACAGCACCCGAGCGGAGCGGAGTCAGGTCGCGCGGGCGAACCTGATTTCGCGTTTGAGGATCTTTCCGGTCGACGTCTTGGGCAGTTCGGGCACGATCTCGACGTGCCGCGGGTGGTTGCCGGCCGTGAGCTTTCCCTTGACGTACGTGCGGAGCTCGTCACTGCCGACGGACTCGCCGGGACGCAGCGTCACGAGCGCGACGATTTCCTCTCCCATCTTCGTGTCCGGGGTACCGATGACGGCCGCCTCGAGAACGGCCGGGTGTTCGTACAGCGCTTCTTCGATGTCGCGCGGATACACGGTGCGGCCACCGCGCGTGATCAACTCGTTCTTGCGGTCGACGACGTAGAAGAACCCGTCCTCGTCCCGTCGTCCGAGGTCGCCGGTGCGCAGCCACCCGTCCGGCACGGCCGCCACCGTCGCCTCCGGTTGCCGCCAGTAGCCCTTCATGACGTTGTGACCGCGGACGGCGATCTCGCCGATCTCGCCGTCGACGACGGGGTTGCCGTCGTCGTCGACGATGCGCAGTTCGACGTCCCGCACCGGGAACCCGATGGAGCCGACGCGCCTGCGTTCGGGGCTGTTGCACGCGGCCACCGGCGACGTCTCTGACAGGCCGTATCCCTCGAGGACCACGCAGTCGAAAACCCGCTCGAACGCGAGCAGGACCTCGACCGGGAGGGCCGAACCGCCCGAGGTGCACAGCCGGAGCCTGCTCGGGTCGAAGTCGGCGCGTGCCGGATGGTTGAGCAGGCCCACATACATGGTCGGGAACGCGGGCATGACCGTGACTCCGCTCCGTTGCAGGGTCGCGAACGCGTCCGCGACGTCGAAGCGGGGCAACAGTGCCAGGCATGCGCCCGCGCGGACCGCCGCGTTCAGCACTGCGGTCTGGCCGAACGAATGGAACAGCGGCAGCGCACCGAAGACGACGTCGGTGGGAGCCAGCTCCGCCAGTTCCTGGGCGACGATCTCGACGTTCTGCACGAGATTGCCATGGGTGAGCTCGGCACCCTTGGGGCTGCCCGTCGTTCCGGCCGTGTAGAGAATCGCGGCCGTGTCGCCCGGATCGCGCGGTGCGACCCGGCCGACCGTGGACGGGTCGCCGGGCAGTGACGCGAGCCCACCCGGAGTCATGACGACGAGGTCGACGTCGCCGGCGATCGGCCGGCACACCGCGGCGACCGACTCCCAGGCGAAGAGCAACCGCGCACCGGAGTCACGGAGCCGCGAGGCCACCTCACGGTCGGTGAGGTGGATGCTCAGCGGCACCACGATCGCGCCGACCCGCAGGATCCCGTAGTACAGCGGCGCGAACTCCAGGACGTTGGGAAGCATGAGCGCCACGCGCTCCCCGGACCGCAGCCCCTTCGTCGCGAGGAAACCGGCCACCCGCCTGCTCTGGTGTTCGAGTTCCCGGTAGCTGACCACCTGGTCGCCGAGGGACAGGGCCGCGGCGCGCGCATGGAATCTGGAGGATCGCTCCAGGTTCTCGGCCAGGTTCATGCCAACTCCGGTCCTCGCCGTCGGGGATGTCGCGGGCACCAAGGTTTGTCCAGCTCGCCCGGTTCAGCCATAGTGACCGGACTCACGTACGGCCCCGATGTTTGTGTTCGGCGACAACGGAGGTTCCATGACCGGCACGGCCACCACGGCGGACGCGCGTGTCGTGACCGCCAGCGAACGGCTGCTCGACGACCTGGATGCGGTGACGCTGGAGATCGCGAGGCTGATCCGCGAGGACGAGCCCTACTACGTCGACTACATGAGCCAGCAGCAACTGGCCGACGCCGTCCGCCCCAACATCATCTCGGCGTTGGAGAACGTGATCCGCAACGAGGCCAACAGGCCGACCGTCGCGCGCCGTACCGGCAGGGAACGGGCCGAGGACGGGGTCCCGCTCGACACGGTTCTGCACGCCTACCGGATCGGTACCCGGCATCTGTGGCACGAGCTCGTCCGGCAGTGCCGGGCCGACCCCGAGGCGAGTCAGGCGCTGCTCGGGTCGGCCTCGATCCTCTGGAACTCGCTCGACCTGTCGTCCCAGGCGCTCACCACCGCATACCGCGACGTGGAGACCGAACAGCTGTTCCGCGACTCCCGGTTCCGCGAGGCGGCCCTCGCCGCGCTGTTCAGCGGCATCACGACCACGGGGCGGGGGCTCGCGGACGTCGCGGCCGCACTGCGGTTGCCCAAGGTCGGCCGGTTCGTCGTCGTGGCCTCCGATCCCCAGTCGATGGAGCGCAGCCGGCCACCGGTGTCGGCCGAACGGGCGCTGAGCTCACTCGGCGTCCGGTCCGTGTGGCGGTCCGAGGCCGACAGCGAACTCGGGCTGGTCGCCCTGACCAAGACCTACCGCACCGATCGTCTCAACAAGTACCTGGCCTCCATCACGACCGGACGAGTGGGCGTCAGCGACGTGTTCGAGTCGATCGTCGCGACGCCTCAGGCGGTGCCCCAGGCACTGATGGCCCGCGACGCCGCGACTCCCGGGAGTAACGTCGTGACCCGGTTCGACGAGGCCCGCGTGGCCGCGCTCGTCACGGCCGCACCCGAACTGAGCGTGGGTCTCGCCCGGCGCACGTTCGAGAAGGTGTTCGACCTGCCAGCCGAGGAGCGGGACGTCCTGTTCGACACCTTGGAGGCGTGGTTCGGAGCCCAGGGCTCGGCGGCCGACGCGGGCAACGTGATCCACTGCCACCAGAACACCGTCCGCTACCGGCTCAACAAGCTCGCCCAGCTCACCGGCCGCGATCCGCGCAGCCCGGTCGACGTGACACGGCTGTATCTCGCGTTGCAGGCGGTCAGGCTACTGCCCGAGCAGGTGAGCGGCTGACCCGCGTCGATCACGGCATCGCTGCTCACACGTGGGTGCGGGCGGACCAGAGCTCGGGGAACACCACCCGGTTCATGCTCCGCTCCAACCAGCCGACACCGTTGGTCCCACCGGTGCCGGATTTGGCGCCCATCGCGCGGCGGACAGCACTGAGATGGCGGTACCGCCACTCGGCGAACTGCTCGGCGACCTCCGTCAGAGCATCGGCGAGCAGCCGCAGGTGGTTGCCGGGACCGTCGTCGGCGAGCACGTCCGCCCAGGCCGTCTCCACGGCGGTGTCCGGTTCGTGCTCGACCGCATGGTCGCGTTCGAGTAGCGCGGCCGGGATGTCGTAGCCGCGGCGGGCGAGTACGGCGATCGCGTCGTCCCACACGCTCGGCTCGGCCAGGGTCCGCCGGAGTGCCTGGTGCTGTTCAGGGTCGACGCGGTGTGGACGGATCAACGAAGCCGTCTTGAGCCCCAGGCGGAACTCCAGCTGGCGGTACATCGCCGACTGCATGCCGGAGGCATCGCCGAGGTCGGCGCGGAAGCGGTTGAAATCCGCGGGTGACATCCAGCGCAGCCCCTGCCAGCTCGCGTTGAGCCCCTCCAGGTGGAGTGCCGCCCTGCGGAGTGGGGCCAACGAGGTCCAGACCTCGTCGTCCCGCAGCGCACGTTGTGCCGTACGGAGCTCGAAGTCGACGAGCTTGAAGTAGAGCTCCATGATCTGGGAGATCACCAGGAACGACATCTCGCCCGGATCGCCCGTGTTCGTCTGTTGTAGACGGTGCAGCGTTCCGGCGTGGACGTACCGGTCGTAGGGCACTCGGTCGTCGGGTGCCCTGTCGTCGGCTCCGTCATCGGGCGCCCTGTTGCCGGCCACTCGGGTCGTGGACTCCATGGGGACCGATCCTGGCTGGTGACCGGCGCCGGGTGGAATGCCGGCTCGACGGTCTTCCGGGCTTCCTGCCGAGGATCTCCCGGCATATCCTCGCCGGCACTTAACGAACGAAAGGGTTGCCAGGTGGACAGCATGGACTGGGAGATCCTGCGGGAGCTGCAGGACAATGCACGGCTGTCGTTCAGCGAGCTGTCGCGGCGAGTGCACCTGTCGCCGCCCGCCGTCACCGAACGCGTGCGCAGACTCGAGGAGGCCGGGGTCATCACCGGCTATCACGCCCATGTCGATCTCGGCAGCGTCGGCTGGACGGTGGCCGCCTTCATACACATGAGTTGTCACGGACCACGTTGTGTGCTCCGTGACCCGGAGGTCGCCGAGTGGCCGGAGATTCGGGAGATCCACCGTGTCACCGGCGACATGTGCAGCGTCCTGAAAGTGGCCGCCGAATCGATGGCCGCCTTCGAGGATCTGATCGACCGGCTGGCCCGCTACGGACGCCCTTCGAGCACGATGGTGCTCTCGACACCCGTCAACCACACCCGTGTCGTGGGCCCCGAGCCGGGATAGCCCCGTCCGAGGACGTCTCACCGCGGGTCGGACTCCCGCAACCGGAGCCGGGTGATCACGGCCCCGGCCTGCCGACCGTGTGGTCAGGTGACGGAGCCGCGCACCTGGTGACGGGGAAGGTCCCAGCGGCGGTTGTCGAGGATGTCGCGCAGGGCCTCGACCGTGTCCCAGACATCGGTGAAACCGACGTAGAGCGGCGTGAGGCCGAACCGCAGCACCGACGGTTCGCGGTAGTCGCCGATGATTCCGCGCTCGATCAGGGCGCTCATGACGGCGAAGCCCTCCGGGTGTGTGATCGAGACCTGGGAACCCCGGTGTTCGCGCTCGCGTGGGGTCACGATCTCGATCGGATGGTGCGGTAGTTGCTGCTCGACCAGCGTCATGAACAGGTCGGACAGCTCGAGCGATTTGGACCGCACCGCAGCCATGTCCGCCCTGGCGAAGATGTCGAGACCGACCTCGGCGACGGACATGGACAGGATGGCCTGCGTGCCGGTGAGGAAGCGGCGAATGCCGTCGGCGGGAGCGTAGTCGGCCACCATGTCGAACGGGTTCGCGTGGCCCCACCAGCCCGACAGGGGCTGGGCGAACCGGTTCTGCAGTGCCCCGGACACCCAGATGAAGGCCGGCGACCCGGGACCGCCGTTGAGGAACTTGTACGTGCACCCGATCGCCATGTCCGCACCGGATCCGGCGAGGTCGACCTCCAGTGCGCCTGCCGAATGGCACAGGTCCCAGATCACGGTGGCGCCGCGGGCGTGGATCGCCTCGGTCGTCGACGCCATGTCGAACAGCCGTCCGGTGCGGTAGTTCACGTGGCTCAGCACGACCAGTGCCACGTCGTCGGTCAGGGCCGTGGGCAAGCCTGCTGCCACCTCGGCGTCGTCGACGAGACGCACTTCGTAGTCGCCGCCGAGCTGCCGCGCCAACCCCTGGAGTATGTAGATGTCCGTGGGGAAGTTCTCGCGCTGGGTGAGGATGACCGTGCGGCCCGGGGCGTCCTCGGCCTGGATGTCCAGTGCCGCGGAGGCCGCCTTGAACAGATTGATCGACGTGGAGTCCGTCACGACCGTGGCTCCTGCACCACCGCCGACGAGGCCGGAGATCTTCTCGCCCAGCTCGACCGGAAGTTCGAACCATCCGGCCGTGTTCCAGGAGCGGATGAGCCCGGTTCCCCACTCGTTCGTGACAACCTCGTGTGCGCGAGCCGCGGCAGCGGCGGGTTGCGCGCCGAGTGAGTTGCCGTCCAGATAGATGGTGCCGGGAGGGAGGACGAAGTCCTCGCGGAAAGCGCGCAGCGGGTCGTTCTGGTCGCGGATCTCACAGGCGGCGCGGTCGATCATGGTGGGTCGGCTCCCTTGCTGTGTCCCCGGTTTCGTCACCTAGACGGTAATGTCTCACGCTGTGCGAACGCGGGGGCGTCGTGCGCTGCCGCTGTGCATCCGGACGAGCTCGCCGTCGATACCGTCGACGGGACCGTACTCAGGAGGAGGCCGTGATGGACCGTGCGGTGTTGACGCGGCCGGCGCCCGAGCCCGATCGGACGCTGCGCTACGGCGACGATCCCGACCACGTCGCAGACGCCTGGTTCTCCGCTACGGCGAGGTACCCGTTGCTGGTGTTCGTCCACGGTGGATACTGGAGGCCCGCCTACGACCGGATCCACACACGCCCGCTCGCGGTGGCACTGCGGGACGAGGGCTGGCCGGTGGTGTCCGTCGAGTACCGCAGGGTTCCGGGCGAGCCGGACGAGCCGGCCGGCGACGTCGGCGCCGCGCTGGCCGAGTTGCCGGCGCAGGTCGGTGCCCGCGAGGTGGTACTGGCAGGCCATTCGGCGGGCGGGCATCTCGCGTTGTGGGCGGCGTCTTCGTGTCCGCCCGCGGGCCTGCTCGGCACCGTGCCGCTCGCGCCGGTGGCGGACCTGCGGCTCGCCCACCGGCTCGACCTCGGTGACGGTGCGGTCGAGGCATTCCTCGGCGGCCCTCCGGACGAACGTCCCGACCTCGACCCGGTGTGGATGCCGGCGCCGGAGGGCCCGGTCACGATCGTGCACGGGGCCGAGGACCGGCTCCCCGTCTCGGTCAGCGAGTCGTATGTGGACAGTCATCCGGCGGCGAAACTGGTCGTGGTTCCCGGTGCCGCGCATTTCGAGGTGATCGACCCGCTGAGCGCTGCCTGGCCGGCAGTGACGACGGCGCTCACCGACGTGGCCGGGTAGGGACGTCGCCGGTTCGGCGCGAGCAGTCGGTGTTCCGCGGGTCGCCGTGCCGGTGAACGCGGCCGAAGCCGTCAGGGCCGCCCGGTCGTCGCGAGGATCGTGCGCAGCGCGGTGACGAGGGTCAGCGGCCGGTCCAGCATCGGGTGATGCCCGGCGTCGGGCAGGTCGACCAGCATGCTGTGCGGCCGCAGGAGGGAGCGGATCTCGTCAGCCATGGTCGGCGGGACGAGGCCGTGCTCGGCGCGCAGGAACGATGTCGGCCGGTCGATCCGGGGGAGGATGCCGCGCAGCGGCGTGTGCGGCACCGTGATCGTCGGGTCGAACTTCCAGGTCCAGCCACCGTCGACCGCCCGTACCGATTCCTCGGCGACGTGCCTGCGCACGTAGGGCAGCAGGACGTCCTGCGGCGGCAGCGTGCGGAACCTGCCGAGAATCGTCTCCCGGTCCGGGTGCACGCGGACGGGCCGTGCCTTGCGCTCCTCGGGCGGATGGTCGTTCAACGGTGAATCGATGATGGTGAGGCCGGTGAGCCGGTCTCCGAACTCGGCCCCGGTCTGCGCGGTGACCCAGCCGCCCATGCTGTGCCCGGCGACGTGGAACGGACGGCCGATTCCACCCGCTTCCGCAGCGGCGACGACCTCGCGCGCCCAGAGCGTGATGTCATAGGCATCCCTGGCGGCGCTGTCACCGTGACCGGACAGATCGACGGCCACGACCCGGCGATGCTGAGCGAGCAGCGGCGCGATGTGATCCCACCATCCGGAATGGGCCGACCCGCCGTGCACGAGCACCAGCCCCGGCTGGTGCGTCTCACCCCAGCAGCGCAGGTGGACGTTGGCGCCGTTGACCATCGTGTCCCGGTGCTCGGGCCGGTCGGCCAGCGCGGCGTGGAACCAGGGCGGCGCGGCGTGAAACGAGGGCGGCGCGTCGGGAGTGCGGTCGACATCCATCGCATCGAATCTACCCGGCGGCGGCCGCAACCGGGTTCGTCGGGCGGTGCAGACCGGTGACGTGACCCGCGGTCCGGACCCGGCGGTGGCCGCGCGAGGGTTGGGCCTGCCGCGCCGCGCTGCTAGCTTGGCGGACGATCAACGATCGCTGCGGCCTGTCGAAGGGGACGGTGGCACGGAATGGGCGAGTACGCCGAGATCCGCTACGAGGTGTCCGGACCGATCGCCACGGTGACCCTGCACCGTCCGGAGCGGTTGAACGCCTTCACCACCACGATGGCCCGCGAGCTCGTCGACGTGTTCGACAGGGTCGACGCCGACGACGACGTGCGCGTGGTGATCGTGACCGGCGAGGGACGCGGCTTCTGCGCCGGCGCCGATCTCGGCGGCGGCGCCGACACCTTCGACGCCGGCGACGGCGGGGAGCGGCGCTCCGCCCACGGCGAGATCGACGGGGTACCGCGCGACGGCGGCGGCACGGTCTCGTTGCGCATCGCCGCCTGCCGCAAACCCGTGATCGGCGCCGTCAACGGGCCCGCGGTCGGCGTCGGCGTGACGATGACGCTGCCGATGGACGTCCGCATCGCCTCGGAGGATGCGCGGTTCGGGTTCGTGTTCGCGCGCCGCGGCATCGTCCCGGAGGCGGCCTCCACCTGGTTCCTGCCCCGCATCGTCGGCATCTCGCAGGCCATGGAGTGGGTCGCCACCGGGCGCGTGTTCGACGCGGAAGAAGCCCGTGACGGCGGACTCGTGTCCCGAGTCGTTCCCGGCGAGCGGCTGCTCGACACCGCGACCGAACTCGCGTCGGAGATCGCCGACAACACGTCGGCCGTCTCCGTGGCGGTCGCCCGTCAGCTGCTGTGGGGCATGCTCGGTTCGGCCACGCCGTGGGACGCGCACCGGGCCGACTCCCGTGCGATGTACGCCCTCGGCGCCGGTGCGGACGCTGCCGAGGGCGTCGCGGCGTTCCTCGAGAAGCGGCCCGCGCAGTTCCCGGGGCGGCCCAGCACGGACGTTCCCGACGGCCTGCCCCGGTGGCCGCTCCCGCCCGACGACGCGACGGGATCCGGTACCCGATCCCCGGAGTAGTCGGACTAGCCGGAGTGGCCGCCCTGGCGCCTCGACGTGACGGCACCGTGCGGGCACGCCGGCGCCGTCACGACCTGTACTAGCGACCGTCGGTGCGTGCCATGGGGCCGGAGGACGGGTAACCGCCCGCTTCGCACACCTGTCGGCTCCAGGGGCGCAGAATCTCGACGAGCGTCTCGAGGGCGTCGCCGAGGGCGTCGACGATCGGCCTGCACTGGCGGTCGGTGGCGGTCTCCACGGCCTCTCGTTCGGCCCTGCCCTGTTCGGTGAGCGCACCGTCGGTGACGAGGCCGCGGCTGACGAGCCGCTGCTCGGCGGCGTCGAGCTGTTCGGGCGACCATGCGCGCGAGCGGATGTAGGTGCGCATGGGCAGACCCCAGTACAGCTCGGTGAGCAGGCCGATCTCGACGGCGTCGAACCCGGCACCGGTCCAGGCGGCGATGTGCACGTCGCCGCGGTACTCGCGGAGCATGTCGGCGAGCCGCCACACGTCGCCGACGGGATCGCCGGGCAGGCCGAGTGAACGAAGCCCGGCGAACAACGGCTTGCCTTCCGGGCGGAGCGGCTCGACGGCCCGCTGCAGCAGTGGCCGTGCCTCGTCGATCCGATCGGGGTGCTCGCCGAGGACGCGCACGAGTTGCCGGGTCGCACCTTCGGTCCGGGCCCGGCAGATCGTCCCTGCGTCGGTGAGCGACCAGCCGTAGGCCACGGCCGGGACGACGACCTCGGGGTTGAACACGGCGAACGTCGCCGCGATGACGTCACCGGAGACCTGGCCCAGCACGGAACCGCGGCTCGTGAAGTACGCCGGGCCGTCCGGATTGGGCACGCCGTCCCTGGAGCCGGGACTGCCGTTGAAACCGAGCTTCTCGTAGGCGTCGTGGCACTCCTGAGCGAAGTAGGTCTGGCCGACGAGGGGTTCGAGTGCTCCGGCGAGCACACGAGCCGGGTTCGCCACGGGTACCTCCTGCATCGACGAGAACACCCGCCGCGGGCGGGTGCCATGATGACGGAAGCCTGTCAGCACGGGGCGCCGAGCTCAAGTCCGAATGCGCGAACCGGGCGGCGGGGTCATCCGGAGGGCCAGCCCGTGTAGGCCTCCGCGAGGTAGGTCTTCCCTGCCGTGGACCGCACCACGGAGTGCAGCTCCGCGACCTGGCGGCGGAGATCGAACTCGTCGGCCGCGAGTGGCCGGTGCAGCATCGAGGTCATCCAGTACGAGAAGTGCTGCGAGCGCCAGACCCTGTCCAGTGCGCGCCGAGAATACTCGTCCAGCGCGTCGTCGTCGCGGTCGGTCAGTGCCCGTTCGAGGGTCTCGGCGAGGACTCGGACATCGGCGAGTGCCAGGTTGAGACCCTTCGCACCCGTCGGCGGAACGGTGTGCGCGGCATCGCCCGCCAGTACCATGTTCCCGTAGCGCATGGGCTCCACGACGTTGCTCCGGAACCGCAGCACCGATTTTCCGGTGATCGGGCCCTCCGTGAGTTCGTGCCCGTTGGCTCCCACGCGGGCCTGCAGCTCGGACCAGATCCGATCGTCCGACCAGGCGTCGACGTCCTCGTCGGGATCGCACTGGAAGTACATCCGCTGCGTGGTCTCGGTCCGTTGGCTGATCAGCGCGAACCCGCGGTCGGAGTGGTTGTAGATCAGTTCCGGCGCGCTCTTCGGCGCCTCGCACAGGATGCCGAACCACGCGAAGGGGTACTCCTTGCGGTACTGCCGGATCTCGGAGGGCGGAATCGCGTGGCGGCACAGGCTGTGTGAGCCGTCCGCGCCGACCAGGTACCGGCACCGGATCTCGTGAGCGCTGCCGTCGGCGTCGGTGAATCGGATCGACGGCCGTTCGCCGGTGACGTCGTGCACCGACGTGTCGCCGACGCCGAATCGCACGTCCGCACCGGCGGCCGCGCGGGCATCGGCGAGGTCGACGAACACCTCGGTCTGCGGATACAGCCACACCGACGCGCCGGCTAGTTCCTGGAAGTCGATGTGGTGCAATTCCCCGCCGAAGGCGAGATACGTGCCCCCGTGCCGATCGCCCTCCGACAGGACCCGTTCGGACACCCCGGTCTCGCTGAGCAGCCGTACACTGTCGGCCTCCAGAATCCCCGCGCGCACGGTCTGTTCGATCTCGTCGCGGCTGCGGTGGTCCACGACGACCGAGTCGATCCCGCGTCGTGCGAGGAGGTGGGAGAGCATCAGCCCCGCCGGACCGCCGCCGACGATCCCCACGCTCGTCGTGGTGACCTCGCGCGCGCTCATGCGCCGCCGGTCCGTTCGTCGTCGCCGTCCTCGCCGGGAACCGGTCCTTCCTCGGGAACGTGCTGGTCCTCCAGAACCCGCTGTGCCACGGCGAATCCGTGGTTGGCGACCGGAACTCCACAGTAGACGGCGCTCTGCAGGATCACCTCGCGGATCTCGTCGACGGTCAGGCCGTTCGTGAGGGCAGCGCGCACGTGCATGGCGAACTCGTCCCAGTGGCCGTGGGCCAGCGTCGCGGTGAGCACCGCGACGCTGCGCATGCGCCGGTCGAGGCCGGGCCGGGTCCACACGCTGCCCCACGCGTAGCGGGTGATGAACTCCTGGAAGTCCTCGGTGAAGGTGGTCTTGCGTGCCTCGGCACGGTCGACGTGCGCCTCGCCGAGCACTTCGCGGCGCACGCGCATGCCGTCGTCGTACGGGTCGGGCATCGATCTCTCCCGTCGTGGGTCGGTGGGGCGTCAGCTGTGATGGCGGTCGAGGACGGTGTCGACGAACCGTCCCGCCGCGCCGAGATAATCGGCCGGGTCACCGGTGGTGCCCCGCTCGGCGAGCAGCCCGTCGGCGGCGTGGTCGGCGCGGGCGCGCATCGCGGTGGTGTCGACCTCGAGTCCCGCGGTCAGCTCGGCCGCCTGCGACGCGGCGGTGATCGTGAGTTCGAGGAGGCGGCGGAGCGCGGGCCACTCGGCGTGCCAGGCCCCGTCGGGACGTTGGTCGACGGCCTGGGCGGCGGCGAGGTGCAGCTGCGCGCCGAGCTGCGGCGCCTGCAGTGCCGCACCGCGGACCAGGACCGACAGCACCGGATTCCGCTTGTGCGGCATTGTCGACGAGCCGCCTCGTCCGCCGGCAGGGCCTTCGCGGACCTCGGCGATCTCGGGCCTGCCGAGCACGGTGACGTCGGTGGCGAGAACGCCGAGCGCGTCGCACACGCCGACGAGCGCGTCGCCGGCATCGGTCACCGGGCGGCGGCGGGTGTGCCACGGCAGTCCCGGCCAGCGGAGCGTGAGTTCGGCAGCGAAGGCACGTGCCGTCGCCACGGGGTCGGGTGCGAGATCGGCCACGAGGGAGAGCGTGCCCGCGGCGCCGCCGCACTGCACCGGGAGGCGGTCTCTGCGGTCGAGGACGGCATCCCTGGCGTCGAGGACGCCGGCGAGCCACTGGGCCGCCGTCAGCCCGAAGGTCACCGGGACGGCGTGCTGCGTGAGCGTGCGGCCCGCCATGACGGCGTCCCGGTGCCGTTCGGCGAGCGCCGCGAGGTGGTCCGCGGTGGTGCCGAGATCCGCACCGACCCGGTCGAAGACGTCCCTGGTCAGCAGCACGAGCGCGGTGTCCAGCGTGTCCTGGCTGGTCAGCCCGCGGTGCACGCGTACCGCGAGGCGCTCGTCGGCAACGGCTTCCCGCAACGCGGCGACGAGCGGGACCACCGGATTGCCCGCGTCCTCGGCCTGCCGCCCGAGATCGCCGACGTCGAGGCGTGCCCGTGAGAGTGCCTCGGCCGCGCGGCCGGCATCGGCGGCCGGCATCGCGCCCGTCGCGGCGAGCGCGCGCAGCCAGGCGATCTCGACCGTGCGCAGGGCTTCGGCCACCGCGGTGTCGTCGATCAGGTCGACGGCCCGGTGCGCGCCGGGTTCGAGCATGCCACTCATCATTCGTGGCCGGGGAACGCCAGGAACACCGTCTCGCCCTCGCCCTGGAGACGGATGTCATGGTGCAGAGCGCCGTCGGAATCACGCATGGCGATCAGTGTGCCGCGCCGATCGGCGGGCAGCGCGCCGAGCAGCGGATCGTCCTCGAGACCCCGGCCGGGCACGTAGATGCGGGTGAACACTCGATCCAGCAGGCCGCGTGCGAACACGGTCACCGCGAAGTACGCGGCCGCGCCGTCACGGACCGGTGCCGGTTCCACGGTGGTGAAGGCGTACCGGCCCGCCCGGTCGGTGGCGGCCCGGCCCCACCCGGTGAACCGGCCGTCGCGGCGCAGCGACCCCTCGGTGGCGGGCACCCGGCCGGACGTGTCGGCCTGCCGGACCTCCAGGAGGGCGTCGGGCACCGGGGCGCCCGCGCCGTCGTAGACGGTGCCGTGCAGCCGGATCGTGTCCGGCGCACCCGCGGGTGCGAGCCGAGGGCCGTCGTCGTAGGGCAGGGCGTAGTGGAAGAACGGGCCGACGGTCTGGCCGGGGGTCGGAGCGCTCCGTCCGTGCTCACGCATCGGTGTCCTCCTCCATCGGGGTGGCGTGCGAGCCGGTCAGCACGATGTCCCAGCTGTACCCGGTGGCCCACTCGTGGGTGGTGACGTCGTGGTCGTAGGTCGCGATCAGGCGTTGCCGTGCCTGTTCGTCGGTGATCGACTGGAAGATCGGGTCGAGCGGGAACAACGGGTCGCCGGGGAAGTACATCTGCGTGACGAGGCGTTGCGTGAACTCGTGGCCGAACAGCGAGAAATGGATGTGGGCGGGGCGCCAGGCGTTGTCGTGGTTGCGCCACGGGTAGGGGCCCGGCTTGATCGTCGTGAACCGGTAGCGGCCCTCGCCGTCGGTCAGGCACCGGCCCGCGCCGTGGAAGTGCGGGTCGAGGGGAGCGGGGTGCTGGTCGCCCTTGTGCACGTAGCGGCCGGCGGCGTTGGCCTGCCAGATCTCGACCAGCTGGCCCCGCACGGGGCGGCCGTCGGCGTCGAGTACTCGCCCGGTCACGACCATCCGTTCCCCGATCGGTTCGCCCTGCGGGTGCAGGGTCAGATCCGCCTCGGTCGGGTCCACATCGGACTGCCCGAAGACGGGTGCCGCCAGTTCGACCTCTTCGGGGTCGACGGTCAGGGGCGCTTTCGTGGGGTGGCGCAGCACGGAGCTGCGGTACGGGGCGAAGTCGAGGCGGGTGCGGGTCTCACCGGGCTGTGCCGCGGCGTGGAGCTGTGCGATCTCGTCGGAGATGGACCGCTGCGTTGCGGGCGTCATGGGCCACATCGTGCGCCGTGAGGACGACCGGGGCTAGAGTGGGCTTTCACTCAGTGAAAGGCGGCGACATGTCCGGCAATGTCTCGTCCCCGGGGGCGACCGTCGTGTCCCGGGTGCTGGCCGTGCTGTACGCGTTCGACAACGGGCATCGCCGACTCGGCGTCACCGACCTGGCGCGGCGCGCGGACCTGCCCGTGCCGACCGTGCACCGGCTGCTGCGCGAACTCGTCGCCGGGGAGGCCCTCACGAGGGACGCGGAGGGCCGCTACGCGATCGGGCGGCGACTGTGGGACGTGGGGATGCTCGCCCCCGAGCAGACCGAACTCCAACAGGTCGCCTCGCCGTTCCTCAGTGACATTCACGCGGCGACCCGCGCGACCGTCCACCTCGCCGTCCGCGACGGGACCGAGGTGCTCTACCTCGACCGGCTGTCGGGACGGGCCTCGGTCCCGGTCGTCAGCCGTGCGGGCTCCCGGCTTCCGCTGCACGCCACCGGAGTCGGGAAGGTGCTGCTCGCGCACGCACCCGCGCAGCTGCGCGAGGACTACCTGGCCGCGGTGCTGCGCCGCCCGACCGTGCACACGATCACGCATCCGGAACGGCTGGGCAGGCAGCTGGCCGCGGTCCGGCGCGAGGGCTACGCGACGACCGAGGACGAGATGACCCTCGGTGCCTGCTCCATCGCCGTGCCGATCACGCGGGCCACGTCGGGAGGCGAGCAGGAGGTCGTCGCCGCGCTGGGCATCGTCGTGCCCACCCTCAAACGAGAACGCACCCGGCTGCTGGCCGCGCTGCAGGTCGCGGCCCGCGGCATCGGCCGTAGCCTGCCGTGAGCGGTTCGGCAGCGCTCCGGAGCCGCACGGCCCTCACCGAACCACGCAGCCTCACGGAATCGCGAACGGCCGCTTGAGCCTGACGGCATAGGACCCCGGCCAGCACACGATTCCGTGCGGCGGTATCGGGGATTTCTTTAGCGGTGGGCGGGATTTCTCCGATCCCGAAGGGGAGAAACGCTCATTGTCGAGGTGGAAAGCGGGTTCGTAGCCTCTGCGAGTACCCGAACCGGCTGCGTCCGTGAGGGCTCAATGACGAGCTGGTGGTTCATGTTGCCAGGCTTCGCAGTACCGGTCGACGGCGGTGGCCCTCGACCGCTTACAGAAGGGGCGCGGATATGCCGCACGACGATCCCGGCGTGCCAGGAGCCGAGCCGGCCGAAACGGAACGAAACGTTTTCGACGACCTGGTTCGGAAACGGACCCGGCTCGTGGGAAAGCTTTCCGCACTGACGTGTTTGTTCTTCTTCCCGCTGCCCATTCTCGGGCAGTTCACGGATGTGCTGGACGGCGTGGTCGGTAGTGGCCTCACGTGGGCGTGGATCTACGCGTTCGTCCAGTTCCCCGTCGCACTCTTCGCCGCGGCCCGGTACTCCGTGCGTGCCCGTGAGCTCGACCGGGCGTCGGAGCAGGCCTGGAAGGAGCGGTCATGAACATCTACTCCGCGATCATCTTCAGCGTCCTGGTGGGGCTCACGCTGGTCATCACCTACGTCGCGGCGCGGCGGGGCACGTCGGCCGCGGACCACTTCGTCGCCGACGGTCAGCTCACCGGCAAACAGAACGGCCTGGCCATCGCCGGTGACTACGTGTCCGCTGCGTCGTTCCTCGGCGTGACCGGTGCGATCGCCCTGTCCGGCTTCAGCGGCTTCTATCTCGCGGTGTTCGTGCCCGTCGCGTACGTGCTCGCGCTGCTGCTGGTGGCCGAACCACTGCGCAACCTCGGCCGGTTCACCCTCGCGGACGTGCTGGCCACCCGGTTCGACGGGCGCAGCGTGCGGGCCGTCATGGCGGGCAGCACGCTGATCATCAGCACTCTCTACCTCGTGGCGCAGTTCGTCGGCGCGGCGCTGCTCGTACGGCTCCTGTTCGGGATCGACTACACCGTGGCCGTACTGGTGATCGGCGGCCTGACGACCGTTTACACCATGCTCGGCGGCATGCTGGCCACGAGCTGGATCCAGATCGTGAAGACCACGCTGATGCTGGCCTGCGCGGTCACCCTGTTCGTGCTGGTGCTCGTCCGCTACGGCGGCAACCCGTTGGGCGTTTTCCAGGCCGCGTTCGAGACGTTCGGCGAGGAGGCCGTCGCACCCGGCAGGGAGTCGGGGCTGGCCGGATTCGACCAGCTGTCCCAGGTGTTCGGTCTGGTGCTCGGCGTGCTGGGCCTGCCGCACGTCATGATCCGCTTCTTCACCGTCCCCGACGCTCGTGCAGCACGCTCGTCGGCCATCACCGCGATCTGGGTGTTCACCGCGTTCTATCTGATGATCCCGGTGATCGGCTACGGCGCGTCGCTGATCGTGGGGCGGGACGCGATCACGGCCCAGAACCCCGCGGGCAACCTCGCGGTCGCGCAGCTGGCCGAGACCGTCGGGGGAGGGGCGCTGCTCGCGCTCGTGTCCGCGGTCGCGTTCGTGACGATCCTCGCGGTGCTGTCCGGACTCGTCATCGCCGCATCCGGTGCCATCGCCCACGACCTGTACGCCCAGGTCATCAAACGCGGCTCGGTCGGGCCGCGGGCGCAACTGGTGTCCGCACGGATCGCCACACTGGCGACCTGCACGGTCGGTGTGCTGCTGGCACTGGCCGCCGTGGACCAGAACGTCGCCTTCCTCGCCTCGCTCGCGTTCGCCGTCGCCGCCAGCGCCAACCTGCCCGCCCTGCTGCTGACGATCTACTGGCGGCGGATGACCGCGCGGGCCGTGCTGTGGGGCATGGCAGTGGGACTCGTGAGCTCGATGGGAATCATCCTGCTGAGCCCTGCCGTACTCGGCTCGTCCGCGGTCGTGGGCTTCAGCAACCCCGCACTCGTGACGGTGCCGCTGAGCCTGCTCGTGTCGATCGCCGTGGCGTTGGCGGCCCCGGCCCGCGGCGCTGCCGCGGAACGTGACCGGGCCGTGTTCCGCATGCTCCGGACGAAAGCGGTCACCGGGCGCGGCGTCGAGGACGAGGGACAGGCCGTGGGCACGCGATGACCGGACCGACCGTACCGCCCAGCGATGAAGGAGAGACACGACCGATGAGCGATGACACGACGATCGACGCGCTCGTCTCACGGATCGAGGCGCTGGAGGCGGAAGGCGAGATCCGCCGACTGCAGGCGCGCTACATGTTCCTCTGCGACACCCCCAATCCCGAGTTCGGGGTCCGCGGCGATCAGCACCGCATCGACCTCGTCATGGAGCTCTACACGGACGACGCGGTGTGGGAAGGTGTGGGCGAGTACTACGACAACCAGTTCGGCAGGGCCGAAGGCGCCGCCGCGATCCGCGCACACTTCGAACGGTTCTGGGCCGCCGACCGCACTCCGGCGCTCGTGCTGAACGCCCACTACCTGACGTCCGAACAGATCCGGGTCGACGGTGACACCGCGACCGGCCAGTGGATCCACATGCAGCCGTGGCTCTTCTCCGACGGAACGGGCTTGCTGCGCTCGAGCCGCCTGAACAACTCCTTCCGGAAAGAAGGTGGATCGTGGAGGATCAGCAGGACCCGCACCGAGAACGTGTTCGTCGCTCCACTGGGCGAGAACTGGGCGAGTGACTACCCTGCGGCCTCGGTGCTCATGAAACCGTAGGAGACTCCGGAGCCGGCCCGCCACGACCCCTGGAAGGACAACCCGATGACGTCGACCGAACCGTCCCCGGATCCGGTCGTGCACATCGTGGACGACGACGAGGACCTGCGCCAGTCGCTGGTCTTCCTGTTCGAGAGCGTGGGGATCCAGGCGCTGAGCTACCCGGACGCGACCTCGTTCCTCGACGAGTTCGACGCCGACGAGCCCGCGGTCGTCATCGTCGACATCCGCATGCCGGAGATCAGCGGGTTCCAACTGCAGGAGCGGCTGCTCGACGCCGACTACCCGGCACCGGTGATCTTCTGTTCGGCGCACGGCGACATCCCCATGTCGGTGCGGGCGCTGAAACAGGGAGCGGTCGACTTCCTCGAGAAGCCCTACCAGACGCAGCGGATGCTCGAGGTCGTCCAGAAACATCTGATCGAGGCCAGGGAACGGTTCGCCGAGCAGGTGGGCCGCCGGGACATCACCCGGCGGATCGACACGCTCACCCACCGCGAACGCGAGGTGCTCCGGCTGGTCATCGAGGGCCTGTCCAGTCAGCTCATCGCCAAGCAGCTGGGCATGAGCGTGAAGACGGTCGACGTCCACCGGGCCCGCATCAAGTCCAAGACCGAGTGCGAGACGCTCGGCACGCTGGTGCGGGACATCCTGCTGCACCGCGTCTCGGTCTGAACCTCGTCCGGTCCGGCAGCGACGGTCCCAAAGCGGCACTCCAGCGATCCGACGCAGGCGGCGGTCTTCGGGCTGTGTCTCCCCGGCGGAGCTGTGTTTCCTGCGGGGAGCTGTGTTTCCTGCGGGGGAGCGGTGTTTCCCAGCGGCGGAGCGGCCGTGACCGAGGTGACCACGGCGATGCGGCGGTGACGTCACCGCCGCATCGCCGTGTCTCCCTCATACGCGCGGGCGGCTCCTGCGGAACCGCCGCAACCGTTGTCACACGCCGTTGCGGAGGGCGCGTTCGACCCAGCAGCCCGCGGCGAGCAGCGCGTGCTCGTCCCGTTCCCGTCCGACGAGCTGAACGCCGAGCGGCAGGCCGGCGGCGTCGGCGACCCCCGGCACGGTGACCACGGGCAAGCCGAGCGCCTGCCACGGCCTGCTGAGGACGGGATCGCCCGTGGCGGACAGGCCCATCGGCGCCGGGCCGGGCGCGGCGGGACCCACGACGGCGTCGTAGGACGCCGACAGGCGGGCCAGCGCGGCGCCGATCTCTGCGAGTCGTTCGCGTGCGGCGTCGTACTCGGTGCGTGAGGTCGCCTCCCCGGACCGCAGCAGCGTTGCGAGCTGCTCGCTGATGCGGGAAACCACCGCCAGTTCCGCGGCGCGTTCACGGGCGGCCTCGTACGCCATCACGACCTTGTGGGCCGCGACCGCATCGGCGACGAGCTCCTCCTCCGGGAACTCGTCGACCACGGCACCCTCGTCCGCGAGCCGCCGCGCCGCATCGTCGATCGCCTCGCGCATCCCGTCCTCGACGACGCCGAGGGGCTTCGCCGTCCACAACAGCAGCCGTGGCGGACGCGGCGCCGTCTCGCAGGGGTCGGCGTCGCCGGTGAACGCGGACCAGGCCAGCGCGAGATCGGTGACACCCGCGGCGTACACACCGTGGCTGTCGAGGCTCGGGCTCAACCCGGCGGTGCCGTCCATGGGAACGCGGCCGTGCGTCATGACCAGCGAAGCCACGCCGCAGAACGACGCGGGCCGGGTCACCGACCCCGCGGTCTGGGTGCCCAGCGCCAGGGGGACGTGACCCGAGGCGACGGCTGCGGCGGATCCGCTCGACGAGCCGCCCGGGGTGCGGCCAGGCGCCCGCGGGTTGCGGGTGGGACCGGGCGAGAAGTAGGCGAACTCCGTCGTGACGGTCTTGCCGGCCGGAATCGCACCCGCTCGTCGCCATGCCGTGACGACCGCGGCGTCGGTGTCGGCGGGTGCGGCGTCCTGACGGAGCGACGTGCCGCATTTCGTCGGGAAGCCCGCCACGTCGATGATGTCCTTCACCCCGAGCGGAACACCGCCCAACGGGCCGGTGGTGTGCGGCTCGGGTTCCGGTTCGCGCGTCACCCAGGCCTGCACCTCGGACTCGGTGCCGGAGACGGCCGCGCGCGAGCGGGCGAGTGCGTCGGCAGGGCTCGTCCGCCCGTCGCGGAGCTCGCGGTGCAGCTCGCGCAGCGACCACGGACCGCGGGGTGCCGCCGGGCCGGTCACTGCCGGTCCCATGCCGCGTCGGCGACCCAGAAGTCCATGCCGCTGGCGCTCACCCCGTGCCGCCAATCAGAGGTCCGCCGCAGCAGCGGCTCGACCGCGGCCGTCACGGCGTCGGCCGCCTCGGGCCCGTCCTCGGGAACCTGCCAGTGAACCCAGCTCCGTTCCCGGCCGGCACGGTCGTGCTCGAAAAGATCGACATGCCGCCAGCCGTATCCGTGCGTGTCGTTGTAACAGGTCAACGTCATCCGGATGTCCTCGTCGTCCCGCTCGGTCACGAGACCCTCCTTCGCATGAGTGCTCACACGCCAGTGCCTACGCGCTCGGGCGACGGTGTGGCAAGACTGTGGAACCGGCGTTGGAAGTAGACCAGTGCTCCGGTGTCTTCCTTCGTGTGGACGGCGTCGATCTCGACGAACAGCACCGAATGGGACCCGAGCGTGCGGTCGGCCACGATCCGGCCGACGACCGCGACCAGTGCGTCCTGCAGCACGGGGACGCCGTGCGTGCCGAAGTCCCAGGCCCCTTCGGCGAACCGTTCGGCGGTCGGAACCTTCGTCGCGCCGGCGAAGTGGAGCGCGAGTTCGTCCTGATCCGCGCCGAGCACGTTCACGGCGACCCGGCCGTTGGCCGTGAAGATGTCGTGCGAGCGGCTCGACCGGTTCACGCACACCAGCATCGTGGGAGGCGCATCGGTCACCGAGCAGGTCGCGCTGACCGTCATCCCGGCGGGGCCGAGCGCGCCGTCCGTGGTGATCACGTTGACGGCCGCGGGCAGCTTGGCCATCGCGGAGCGGAACTCACGCTGGGCATTGGACAGCTCTGACACGATTCCTCCTGCGACGAGCGCGTGGTCCGGGCGTCGTTGTCTGGTTCCTGCTGCGACGTTACGACGACGGCCGGGGCGCCGATATCGAGACTTCCACCGGCCCCGTTGAGGGTTTCCCCTACGCCGCGTCGTCGGTCGCGAGCGGCAGCGCGAAACCGAACCGCGACCCACCCTCGTCCCGCGGCTCGGCCCAGATCCGGCCGTGCTGCCGGGTGATGACGCGGTAGCTGAGCGCCAGGCCGATGCCGCTGCCGTGTGCCTTCGACGTGAAGGACTCCTCGAACGGATCGTGTGCCAGCCCGCGGCCCCTGTCGTCCACCGTGAGAACACCGAACCCGTCGTCGAGGCGGGTGGTGATCGTGAGCTGTCGCCGCTGCTGCTCGCACGAGGCCATCTCGTCGATCGCGTTGACACAGAAGTTGAGCAGCACCTGCCCCGTCAGGACCCGTTCGCAGCGCACCATCACCGGTTCGGGATGGCGGTGCACCGTGACTGTCACCCCGGCGGGCACCGCGCGGAGCCGAACGAAGTGGAGGCACTGGTCGAGCACATCGCCCAGGTCCACGACCTGGTCCACCTGTTCCAGGTGGCCGACGAACTCGCGCACGGCGTCGACGATCGTGCTGGCACGTTCGATCTGCCCTGCCGCACGCTCGACACCGAACGATAGCTGCGAGGCGGCCGCGGCCGGGATCTCGCCCTTCTCGGCCAGCGACTGGCCACGGGCACGGACACCCGCGAGAAAGTTCCCTGCGGCCGCCAGCGGCTGCCCCAGTTCGTGCGCGATCGCCATCGCCATGTCGCCCATCGCGTTGTACCGCGCCAGATAGTTCTCCCTGTGGAGCTCGCGTTCGCGGCGCACCTCGCCCTGGATCCGGTCGGAGACGTCGTGCAGGATCATCAACAGCGCGTGGTCCCCGGCGTCCTGTACGGATTCGAGGCTGCCCTCCAGCCATACCGATGTCCCGTCGTCCTGTGGGATCTCCAGCTGGATCGCGGTGGAGGGGTTCGCCCGCGCGAGGGCACCGTCCCACGTGACCGGGCTGCCCTCCAGCCACAGCCTGCCGTACTCCGCCAGCGGGCCCAACGGCTCGTTCGGTGCCGCCCCGATGCGCGCCACCGCGGTGTCCGTCGCGAATCGCAGCGTGCCGGCCGAGTCGAGCATCAGCGCGATCGTCGACGTGTGCCGGGCCAGCGCATCGATGTAGGACGTCGTCAGCCGCAGTTCCCGCTCGATCTGCTGTTCCCGCTCGATGTCGCGGAACTGCACCATGACGGCGGTGCCCCGTTCCAGTTCCACCCGGACCGCGACCGCGTCCGTCGGGATCACACGGCCGTTCCTGGAGCGGTAGTGCCATTCGATCCTGCTGGCGCCCTTGTCGACCGCCTCCTGCAGCCACGCCCTGCCGATCACCCGGTCGTACTGCTGGGCCGAGCTGCTCATGTGGTTGGCCTTGAGCGGGCGCAACTCGGTGACGCTCCAGCCGAGCATCTCGCACGCGGCCGGATTCGCCCACAGGATGTTCTTGGTGTCCGCATCGTGGATCAGGACGCACAACTTCGTGGCTCGCATCATCGCGACGAAGTCGCCGGCGGCGATCTCGGGTGCCTGGGGATCGACGTGCATTCCGTCAGGGTAGAACGCCGGCCGCCGGGGGCGGGCTGAAGAAATCCCCTAGTCCGGCATCGGCAATACCCAATACCGCGTCCTGTCGCCGCTTCGTAGCGTCGAAGTCGGTCGAACGAGGAGGAGCAATGGTGCAGACGCGGGTACGCGAATCCGTGGAAACGCGGAAGCGCGGCGACGACGCCGTCACCTTCGACGACGTGCTGGCGGAGCTCGAGGACCGGAGAACCGAGTTCGACGAGCAACGATACGTGCCGAAGGATTTCGTCGAGCGCCTGAAACGGATCGGAATCTATCGCGCGTCCACACCCGCGAAGTTCGGCGGAGAGCCGTTGCCGCCCGCCGAGTTTCTTGACCGGATCGAGCGGATCTCCGTCGTGGACGGATCCACCGGATGGGTCGCCAGCTTCGGTTCCGCCCTGATCTATCTCGCCGCACTGCCGCTCGAAACGCAGGCCGAGCTCTACCGCGGCGGCCCCGACGTCACGTTCGCCGGCGGTCTGTTCCCGGTGCAGCCCGCCGAGGTCACCGACCGCGGATTCCGCGTCGACGGCCGGTGGAAGTTCGCCAGCGGCTGCATGGGCGCCGACATCCTCGGGGTGGGTATCCCCGGCGACGCCTCGACCGGGGGCAAGCCGCGCACGGCACTGCTCAGCCCCGATCAGGTCGAGATCGTGCAGGAATGGGACGTCGTCGGGATGCGGGGCACCGGCTCGTTCGATCTGGTCGTCCGCGACACCGAGGTCCCGCGCGAGTGGACCTTCATCCGCGGCGGCGAGGCCACTGTGGACGAACCGTTGTACCGTTATCCGGTCATCGCGTACGCGGCGCAGGTGCTCGCGGTCGTGGGCTCCGGGGTCGCACGTGCCGCGCTCGATCACGCCGAACAGGTCGGCGGCGGCTACGCCGGCGTGACCGGCGCCCCGAAACTCGCCGACCGGCCACACTACCGGACCCGGGTCGCCTCGGCCGAGGCGGCGCTGCGCTCGGCCAGGGCGTGGTTCTACGACCTCAGTCACGAGGTGTGGGAAACGGTCGTGGCGGGCGATCCCGCCACCGACGAGCAGAACGCGCACCTGCGGCTGGCCTCGGCGCACCTGGCGAAGACCGCCTCCGACGTCGTCGGCGATCTCGTGGAGATCTCCGGAACGGCACCGATCAACCGGGGCCACCCGTTGCAGCGACTGCTCGGGGACGCGCTCGTCCCCAAGCAGCACGCCTTCCTCGGGCCCGCCATGTACGACTCCGCCGGGGCGGTCCTGATGGGGCTGGACCCCACGACACCCGGATTTCAGTGACGGGTGCCGCCGATACCCGTCGGTGACACCGAGAACCCCGCGACACCGAGAACCCTGCGACACCGAGAACCCCGCGACACCGTGACCCGCGACCACAAGGAGGCCCGGCGTGACCGCGCAACCACTTCGCGTGCTCTTCTGCATCGGAATCAACCAGAACTTCTTCGACCTTCCCGCAGACGGGCTCACGCCCGGCGACGTCTGGAAGGCCTTCGTGTCCATGATGGACGGCATCAAGGAGCTGCCGGGCGTCGACTTCATCGGCGACATGGACGACGACTCGCACCTCGTCGGTCCGTCGGACGGCTGGCCGTGGACCTGTTACATCCTGGCCGACGTCGACTCCCAGGACACCGTCAAGGCCGCCTGCAACCTGTTCCGCACGACTCCCGTCGGCGACGGCGACGCGAAACTATGGCGGTTCGCCAAGGTCGAGGCGCGGATGGGCCGCGGGCTCACGGTCCGTGACGACGTCACGCTCCCCGAATGACACCCACGGAGAAGCCGGATGAACCAGTACAGCGATGACACCGCACCCGCGGACCTGGTCGCGGGGGACCACGTGGCCGGTCGGCTCTACACCGATCCCGACATCTTCGAACGCGAGATGACGGCCATCTTCGAAAGCACGTGGGTCTGGGTCGCCCACGAGAGCGAGCTGGCGACGCCGGGGAGCTTCAAGTCGACGCATGTCGGCAGGCAGCCGGTGATCGTGACCCGAGATCGCAAGAACAATCTGCACACGATGCTCAACCGGTGCCGCCACCGCGGGGCGAGCGTCTGCGAGAAACCACAGGGCCGCGCGAACGGGTTCACCTGCCCGTACCACGCGTGGTCGTACGGCCTCGACGGCACGCTGCGCGGGATTCCGTACCCCGACGGTTACGAAGGCGTCGTCGAGAAACGTGAGCTGTCCCTGCGGAAGCTGCGCACCGAGAGCTACGGCGGCATGGTCTTCGCGACCCTCGACGAGGACGTCGAGCCCCTCGCCGACTTCCTCGGTGACGCGAAGCTCTGGATCGACCGGTTCATGAAGCAGGGCGGCGGATATCCGATCAAGGTGCTCGGCAAGCACCAGTTCCGGTTCAAGGGGAACTGGAAGATCCAGCTCGAGAACACGACCGACGGTTACCACTTTCCGATCGTGCACCGGTCGTGGATGGCGTCGGTGGACGCCGAGACCGCGGACATGATGTCGTTCATGACCGACCCCGAGGCGATCACGCACGATCTGGGACACGGCCACAGCGTCATGCAGATGGTGCCCGGACACGCCGATCTCGACGTCGACGACGGCAGTGAGCCGTTGCAGGGCAGGTTCGACGAGCTGGCCGCGGAGCTGGCGAAGTCCTTCTCCGATGCGGAAGTGCGCCGGTTGCTGCGGGCGATGCACGGCACCGGTTTCAACCTCAACCTGTTCCCGAACGTGGCGATGTCGTCGGCGTTCTTCCGGGTGCTGCGGCCGGTCGCGGTCGACGAGACGGTGATCGAGCACATCGCCATCGGGCCCGACGGTCCGTCCGAACTGGACCCGTTGAACCGGGAGCGGCTGCGGATCCACGAGCACTTCCAGGGGCCGTTCGGGTTCGGCACGCCGGACGACGCCGAGGGCTGGGACCGCGTGCAGCGTGGTGCGCGGGCCGAGCCCGCGATGCCGATCCTGGTCAACCGCGGCAGTGCGCGGGAGAAGACGAGTGCAGAGGGATGGCCGACGTCGCACGTGACCGATGAGACCGGCATGCGCGCGGCGTACAACCAGTGGAAGCGGATGATGCGCGATGACTGAAGCCACCGCGGCGGCGGCCGTGGCCGAACCCGTGAGCACGACCGACCCGATGGTCGCCAGGGCGATCGACCTCGTGTGGCGGGAGGCGGAGCTGCTCGACCGTGCCGACTACGTCCGGTGGAACGAGCTGTTCACCGGTGACGGGCTCTACGTGGTGCCGATCGATCCGGACACCGACGATTTCGAGAACACGCTCAACATGGTCTACGACGACGCCCGCATGCGGGAGTTGCGCGTGGGAAGGATGACCGAGGGATACGCCATCGCCGCCGTCGATGCGGCCCGCACGGTGCGTACGGTGTCGCGATTCGTGCCGGATTCGGTCTCCGGCACCGAGGTGGTGCTGCGCTCGGCGCAGGTGCTGATCGCCTACAAGCGCAGGCGGCACGACATCTGGGCCGCGGACCTGACGCACCGGGTTCGGCTGTCCGCCGACGGGCCCGCAGGTGACCGGATCGCACGGAAGGTCGTCCGGTTGGTCGACAGCGAGGACGCCGTGCCGGCGGCGGGATTCCTGCTGTGAGCGCGGCACGGACCGCGGTGGTGACCGGCGGAGGGAGCGGACTCGGCGAGGCGATCGCGCGCCGGCTGCACGAGCACGGCTACGGCGTGGCGATCGCCGACCTCGACGGCTACGCAGCCGACGCCGTGGCGGGACAGCTCGACGGTGCGGGGAACACGGCGAGGGGCTACGGCGTGGACGTCCGGGACCGGGCAGCGCTGGAAGACCTGCTGTCGCGGGTGCTCGCGGACTTCGGCGGCGCGCACGTGCTCGTCAACAACGCGGCGCGCACGCGGGCGACACCGCTGCTGGAGATCACCACGGAGGAACTCGACGACGTCCTGGCGGTCAACCTCTCGGGAACGTTCCAGGCGTGCCAGATCTTCGGGGCGCACTTCGCCGAACAGGGATACGGCCGCATCGTCAACATGGCGTCGCTGGCCGGGCAGAACGGCGGAACGGCCACCGGCGGCCACTACGCGTCCTCCAAGGGCGCCGTCCTGTCGGCGACGAAGGTCTTCGCCCGCGAGCTCGCCCCTCGCGGCGTGACCGTCAACGCGGTGTCACCCGGCCCGCAGGACAGCCCGATGGTGCGGCAGATCGTCGGTGAGGAGAACCTCGAATCGTTCGCATCGACGATCCCGGTGGGTCGGCTCGGGGATCCGGCGTTCGTCGGCGACACGGTGGCTCTGCTCGCGTCGCCGGGTGCGGCCTCGGTCACCGGGGCGTGCTGGGACGTCAACGGTGGCCTGTACCTGCGCTGATGCCCGGCGGGTGGGAACGGAAGTGAGGATGGCGATGCACAGGATCCCCGTACGTGTGGCCGAGGTGGTCGACGAAACGGCCGACATCCGCAGCCTGCGGTTGACCAGGACCGACGGTGCGCAGTTCCCGCCGTACGAGGCGGGTGCGCACGTCGACGTCGTCGGCCCGACGGGACTGACCCGGCAGTACTCGCTGTGTGGCAGCCCGAGCGACCGGTCGTCGCTGCACATCGCCGTCAAACGGGAGCCGGACTCGCGCGGTGGCTCGCAGGCGCTGCACACCGTGTCGGCAGGCGATGCGCTGGAGGTCGGGCAGCCGCGGAACCTGTTGACGCTCGCCCCTGACGCCGACCGGCACCTGCTCGTCGCGGGCGGCATCGGCGTGACGCCGCTGCTCGGCATGGCGCACGAACTCGCCGAGCGGGAGGCGGAGTTCGAACTCCACTACTTCGCCCGGTCCCGCGAGGAGGCCGCGTTCGCCGGCCAGCTGGAGAGCCGCGCCGAGTTCCGGGACAGGGTCCACCTGCGATTCGGCACGCCCCGCGACAAGTTTCCCGCGGTGCTGGCGGACCTGGCGCCGGAACTGACCCCGGACAGTCACGTCTACACCTGCGGGCCGGAGGGATTCATGGCCGAGGTGGTCACGGCCTTCGCTCCGGTCGTGGGCGACCAGCGGGTCCACATCGAACACTTCGTCGCCGCGGAGGCCGGATCCGGCGAGGGGAACGCCTTCACGGTGGAACTGGACACGGGGGAGACGTTCGAGATCCCGGAGGGACGATCGATCCTCGGCGTGCTCGGCGAGAACGGCATCGAGGTGTTCAAGTCCTGCGAGGAAGGGATCTGCGGGTCGTGCGTGTCCGGCGTGCTCGAGGGCACACCGGATCACCGGGACCGGTGCCTGTCGGCGGCCGACAGATCGGCGGGCGACCAGATGGCGCTGTGTGTCTCCCGCGCGCTCACCGACAAGCTCGTCATCGAGCTCTACTGACCGGCGCCGCGCTCACGGTCGAGGGGAGCCTCGTGCCCTGCGTTACTGCCGCGGGGACCAGTAGCGGGTCAGCACCGACAGGACGGTCGACACCTCGAACGCGGTGATGCCGGGGTGCCTGCCGAGGTCGTCGGACAGGAACGTCGCGAGATCGTCCTCGTGGTGGAACAACCCGTGGTGGATGACCGACGAGGTGCCCGCCACGGTGGTCACGTAGCGCGCCGACTCGTGGTCGGCCAGGGCCGTGGCGATGCCGCGCATCGACGCCGGTGACGTGGCCAGGGAGACGACGGCTTCGAGCGGATAGCCCAGGAGTGCCGGTTCGATCTCGACGCGTGGTTGCACGAGGCCGCGGTCGAGCACCGATTGGGTCGTGCGGTACGCGGTGGAGGCGCTCTTGCCTGCCTCGCGGGCGATCTCGGCGGCGCTGGCTCTGCCGTTGCGGTGCAGTACCGCGGCGACGGCGCGTTCGTCGTCGTCCATCGGCACGGGACTCTCCGGCGGTGCGCCGTGGCGGTGCGCGGTGAGGGTCCGTTCCTGTTCCGGCGTCAGCCGGTGCAGGCGCCAGGTCGATCCCGAGACGTATCGGTGCAGGCCGAGTTCCGAGTGCGTCGTGACGATCCCGGCTATCGACGGCAGCGTCGTGGCCAGCAGTTCCGCCGCGTCCTCACGCCGGCGCGGGTGCAGGATGCAGTAGACGTCGGCGCGGCCGGTGGTCGATGCGACGAACTGCGCCTCGGGCAGGTCCGCGACCGCCGTGGCGACGTCGCGTGCGCGGCCGGGTGCCGTGGAGATCCACACGTGATGCGGGGTGGCTCCGTCGACCCACCAGGGGATCTGGCCGACGACGCGGAGTGCGTGCCGCTCCCGGAGTCTCGTCAACCGCCTGCTGACGGTGCCCGTCGAGATCCCGAGCGTCGTCGCGAGCACCTGCAGGCTCACCCGCGGCGCCAGCTGCAGCGCCGCGACGAGGTCGAGATCGTCGGGCTCGAGCGTCTCCGTCAACATGCCCTGTTTCTAGCACGAGTGCCTGATGTGAACGATCAGAGTCATGCAAATGTTCGTATTGACAGATTCACTCCACCGGTTGAAGGTATGCGGTCATATTGTTCTGTTGATCGGAGGTTCGTCCGATGACCGCAACACTCCTCGTCCGCGATGCCCAGGTCCTCGACCCCGAGCAGGGCGAGTACCGGCGAGCCGACCTACGGTGCGAGAACGGCCGGGTGGTCGAGGTCGACGACCGCATTCGGCCCGCGTCCGACATCCCGGTGCTCGACGTCCACGGCCGGTACGTGCTGCCGGGGCTGATCGACTGTCACGTGCACGTCCTCGCGTTCAGCGCCGATCTCACCGTGGTCGCCGACGCGCCGCCGACCTACGTCGCGGCCGGGGCCGTGCGCAACATGGGTGCGATGCTCGACCGCGGCTTCACGAGCGTCCGCGACACCGGCGGCGCGGACTTCGGCCTGGCACGGGCGCGGGAACAGGGACTCGTGCGCGGGCCACGGCTGTTCTACGGTGGCAAGGCCCTGAGCCAGACGGGCGGGCACGGTGACAAGCGGACCATCGAACAGAACCATGTCGACGGGCACCCGTGCTGTTCGGGAACCGGCCGGGTCGTCGACGGTGCGGACGAGGTGCGCAAGGCCGTCCGGGAGGAGCTGCGGCGTGGTGCGCACCATCTGAAGCTGCACGCCTCGGGTGGGGTGTCGTCGCTGGGCGACCGGATCGGTTCGACGCAGTACTCGATGGACGAACTGCGCGCCGCCGTCGAGGAGACCGAGGCCGCCGGTCGCTACGTCACGGTGCACGCCTACCCGCCGCAGGCGATCAACCGCGCGCTCGAAGCCGGTGTCCACTGCGTCGAACACGGCAACCTCCTCGACGACCGCACGGTGGAACTGTTGCTCGAACGCGACGCGTTCCTCGTTCCCACGCTCGTCACCTACTTCGCGCTGCGCGAGGAGGGCCGGGACCACGGGCTGCCGCAGGCGAGTTGGGAGAAGGTCGGCGAGGTGCTCGACAACGGCGTCGGCGCACTGGAGACGGCCTCGCGCGCGGGTGTGCGACTGGCCTACGGCTCGGACCTGCTCGGCGGGATGCAGCGGAGGCAGAACGAGGAGTTCCGCATCAGGTCGCAGGTGCAGCGCCCGATCGACGTCGTCCGGGCGGCGACGACGAACGCGGCGGCACTCGTCGGCATGCGTGGTGAGCTGGGAACACTCGCACCGGGTGCGTACGCCGACCTGATCGTGCTCGACGACGACCCGCTCGCCGACGTGACGGTGCTCGCCGAGCCCGCGAACATCCGCACCGTCGTGCAGGGTGCACACCTGGTCAGGAGCGAATCATGAGGGACGCGGTGATCCTCGGTTCGATCTGCGCCTACGTCGCCGCGATGGTGGGCATCGGCGTCTGGGCGGCGAGGAAGGTCAGGAACAACCACGACTTCATGCTGGCCGGACAGCGGCTCGGCAGGCTCGTGCTGATGGGCACGCTGCTGGCCACGTGGACCGGCGCGGGCACGATCATGGGCCGGGCGTCGTTCTCCTACACCTACGGGCCGCTCGCGAGCATCTTCTACAGCATCGGTGCGCCGCTCGGCATTCTGATCATGTACCTGTTCCTCGCCAAGCGCGTCCGCGAGCACGGCAAGTACACGGTCCCCGAGTTGATGCAGCAACGCTACGGACCGTCCGTCCGCATCGTGACCGCCGTGGCGATCGTGATCGCCTACAGCGCGATCGTGTCCGAACAGGTGCGCGGCCTCGGCTACATCCTGCACCTCACGACGGGCTTTCCCGAGGGCGTCGCGAAGATCGTGGGACTCGCCGTGGTCGTGTTCCTCGCGTTCAGCGGTGGCTTGATATCCGTGGCCTACACCGACGCGCTGAGCGCGCTGCTCATCACCATCGGGCTGATCGGTGCGTTCGTCTTCGTGCTCGTGACGCTCGGCGGCTTCGGCGGACTGGCCGAGCGGCTCCCCGAGGACCACATGACCTGGAGCGGCGGACTGACCCCCATCCAGATGCTGGGGTACGTACTGCCGACGTTGTTGCTGATCCTGGGCGACCAGAACATGTACCAGCGGTTCAGTGCCGCGCAGAGCCCGGAGGTGGCGAAACGCTCGACCGTCGGGTTCCTGGCGGGGGACCTGCTGTTCTACGGAGCGGTCATCATCATCTCCTCGGGTGCCGCGGTGCTGCTTCCCGCGATCCAGCCGGACACGGCGGTGCTGCGGCTGTCGACCGATTCGTTGCCGGTGGCGCTCGGGGCGATCATGCTCATGGCCGCGACGGCGTTCATCATCACGACCGCCAACTCGTACCTGCTCTCGTCCGCGGGCAATCTGGTGCGGGACATCTACGGATCGTTGTCGCGGAAGGAACGGGGTTCCCGCAGGGAGCTGCTGCTGACCAGGATGACGATCGTCGCGCTCGGCGTGGCCGCGTTCGTGATCGGTGAGTTCTTCCCCGGCGTGCTGGAGATCCAGGTGTTCGCGTACACGATGTACGGCGCCGTGGTGACGCCGTCCCTGCTCGCGACGTTCCTGTGGCGGCGGGCGACTGCGGCCGGCTGCATCGCGTCGATGGTCACGGGAATCGTGGCGACCGTCGGGTGGGAGTTCGGCCTGGACAAGCCGTTCGACTGGAACAGCGTGCTCGTCGCGCTGCCACTGGCCGTGCTGGCCCTCGTCGCAGGAAGCCTGCTGACCACACCCCGCACGCCGGCCCCGCAGCAGTCGGTCCCCACGTGACCGGCCGCTCACGACGGCAGGTGGGTCTTTAGGTTCTGGGTGCGGCGGACGAGTGAGCGGAGTTCGTCGAGGCCTCCGTGGATCAGGCCCGCGGCGCGCGCCTGCACGAGGACGTTGCCCGTCGCCGTCGCCTCGACCGGGCCCGCGATGACGGGCCGTCCCGTGCGCTCGGCGGTGAGCCGGCACAGCAGGGTGTTGCGGCTCCCTCCGCCGACCACGTGCACGACCGGTACGGAACGGCCCGTCAGCTTCTCCGCCGTGGTGATCGTCCGGGCGTAGGCATCGGCAAGGCTTTCCAGGATGCACCGCACGAACTCGGCTCGGGTTCCGGGGACGGGCAGGTCGCGTTCGGACAGCCACGCCGCGATCCTCGTGGGCATGTCCCCGGGCGGCAGGAAGCGCTCGTCGTCGGTGTCGAACACCGGAACGCGCCCCGGCGGCACGTCGGCCGCTTGTGCGAGCAGCGTGGACAGTTCGACGGTCGGGTCGCTGCGGCGCCAGTGCGCCACGGACTCGCTCAGCAACCACAGGCCCGTGACGTTGTGCAGGTACCGGATCCGGCCGTCGACACCGAGCTCGTTGGTGAACCCTGCCGCGCGCGACTCCTCCGAGAGCACCGGTTCGTCCAGCTCGACACCCACCAGCGACCACGTGCCGCACGAGATGTAGGCGAACGACTCCTCGGCTGCGGGCACGGCCGCGACCGCCGACGCCGTGTCGTGCGAACCCGCCGCCGTGACGCGGATCCGGTGCTCGTCGTGTGCGTCGGTCTCGCCGATCGTGTCGCCTGGCGAGACCAGGGTCGGAAACAGTGAACGGTCGAGGTCGAGCTGCTCCATCAGGGCCTGGTTCCACGCCCCGCCGGGGTCGAGCAGCCCGGTCGTCGACGCGTTCGTCCGTTCGGCGACCTGCACACCCGTCAGCCAGTACGCCAGCAGATCCGGGAGCAGCAGCACCCGGTCCGCGACGTCGAGCAGCCCCGTACGCCGGTCCGCGGCCAGCTGGAACAGCGTGTTGAACGGCAGGTGCTGCAGCCCGTTGTGCCGGTACAGCTCCTCGGGCCCGGCGACCGCGTGGACGTCCCGGACCCCGTCGGCGGTCCGGGAATCGCGGTAGTGGTACGGAACGCCGAGCAGCGTGCCCGCGCGCAGGAGTCCGTAGTCGACGGCCCACGAGTCGATGCCGACGCTCAGTAGACCGGGCGCGCGGATCGCGGCCTCGGCCACGCCCTCCCGTAACCGCCGGTACAGCTCGAGGATGTTCCAGTGCAGGCCGTCGGGCGTGCGCACCGGCTCGTTCTCGAACCGGGCGACGGTCTCCAGCCGGAGCTCGTGTTCGCCGACGTGGCCGAGCATGACGCGGCCGCCCGACGCGCCCAGGTCGACCGCGGCGACGCTCCCGTGGGCAGTGCTCACCGGTCCCTCGTTCACCGGCCCCTCCTCACCGCAGGAACGCCGCGGCGACGCCGGCGTCCACCGGCACGTGCAACCCCGTCGTGTGGCTGAGGTCCCCGCCGGTCAGCGCGAACACGGCGCCTGCGACGTGTTCGGGCAGCACCTCGCGGTTGAGCAGCGTGCGCTGGGCGTAGAACGCGCCGAGCTCGGACTCCGGCACGCCGTAGACCTTCGCGCGCTCGGCACCCCACCCGCCCGCGAAGATGCCGGAGCCGCGCACCACCCCGTCGGGGTTGACGCCGTTGACCCGGATGCCGTGCTGGCCCAGTTCGGCGGCGAGGAGCCGGACCTGATGGGCCTGGTCGGCCTTCGTCGCCGAGTAGGCGATGTTGTTCGGCCCCGCGAACACGCTGTTCTTCGACACGACGTAGACGAGGTCGCCGCCCAGATCCTGTGCGACGAACACCTCCGCGGCCGCGCGGCTGACCAGGAACGAGCCCTTCGCCATCACGTCGTGCTGCCGGTCCCAGTCCTCCGCCGTGGTCTCCAGCAGCGGTTTCGACAGCGACATACCGGCGTTGTTGACCACCAGGTCCAGCCCGCCGAAGGCCAGCACGGCCTCCCGCACGGCCCCGGCGACACCGGCCTCGTCGCTGACGTCGGCCCGCACGCCGATCGCGACGTCGGACGACCCGAGTTCGGCGGCGGCCGCAGCGGCCTTGTCGGCGTCGACGTCGGCGATCACCACCGCGGCGCCCTCCGCGGCGAGCCGCTGGGCCGTGGCCTTGCCGATGCCCGACGCCGCGCCGGTGACGAGCGCGATGCGGGTGGCCAGCGGTTTCGGCGCGGGACGCCTGCGCAGCTTGGCCTCTTCGAGTTCCCAGTACTCGATGCGGAACTTCTCGGACTCGTCGATGGGCCGATAGCTCGAGATCGCCTCGGCACCGCGCATCACGTTGATCGCGTTGACGTAGAACTCGCCCGCCACCCGCGCGGTCTGCTTGTCGCCGCCGTAGCTGAACATGCCGACGCCGGGCACGAGCACGATCGCAGGGTCGGCCCCGCGCATCGACGGTGAGTCCGCGGTGGCGTGGCGGTGGTAGTAGCCGGCGTAGTCCTCGCGGTAGTGGGCGTGCAGTTCGCGCAGTCGGCGCGCCGAATCCTCGACCGTCGCGGTCGCCGGCAGGTCGAGCACGAGCGGCTTGACCTTGGTGCGCAGGAAGTGGTCCGGACAGCTGGTGCCGAGTTCGGCGAGGCGCGGGTGCTCGGCACGTGACAGGAACTCCAGCACCTCGGGGCTGTCGGTGAAATGGCCGACCTGCCGCCGGTCCGTGCTCGCCAGGCCACGAATGATCGGTGCGAGCGCGGCGGCCTTCGCGCGGCGCTGCTCCTCCGGGAGCGGCTCACATCCGTCGAGCACGGCCCCGAACGGCTCCGGCCTGCCGTGCTCGGCGATGTAGGCCGCGGCCCTGTCGATCATCCACAGCGAGTTCCGCTCGCACTCGTCGCTCGTGTCGCCCCACGCCGTGATGCCGTGACCGCCGAGAACCACCCCGACCGCGTCCGGATGGTCCCGCTTGATGTCGGCGATGTCCTGACCGAGCTGCCAACCGGGACGGCGCCACGGCACCCACACCACCGCGCCGCCGAAGATCTTCTCCGTCAGCGCGGGCCCGTCGACGGCGGTGGCGATCGCGATGCCGCTGTCGGGGTGGAGGTGGTCGACGTGACAGGCATCGACGAGACCGTGCATCGCCGTGTCGATCGACGGGGCCGCGCCGCCCTTGCCGTGCAGCGTGTAGTCGAACGCCGTGACCATCTCGTCCTCGCGGTCGAGTCCGGGGTAGACGGCGCGCAGTGCCTGCAGCCGGTCCAGCCGCAGCACCGCGAGACCCCGTTCGGTGAGCGTGCCGAGGTCCCCGCCGGATCCCTTGACCCACAACAGGTCCACGGGCTCGCCGGTGACCGGGTCGACGTCGGTGCCTTTCGCGGAGGCGTTACCGCCCGCGAAGTTGGTGTTCTTCGGATCGGACCCGAGGCGGTTGCTGCGCGCCAGCAGGTCGGCGACGACGGAATCGGCTGTGGTCACGGTGTTCTCCTTCGCTGTGCGACCGTCGCTCATGCGCCCCAGCCCGCCTGCGTGCCACCGATCCGCTCCTCGGCGATCCTGCGCTGGTGTCCCGATTCGGCGTACGCGCGCATCGGGTCGGCTGGCAGCCCCCGGGAGTCACGCCATGCGGCCAGGTCCCCGCGCACGTCGGTCTGGAACGCGTCCATCAGCACCTCGTTGGCGGCCAGCACGTCGTGGGAGGCCTGCGCCTTCGCCAGCGCGGCGTGGTCGACGAGCAGCGCCCGCGCGGTCATCTCCTGCACGTTGAGGACCGAACGGATCTGGCCGGGAATCTTGTCCTCGACGTTGTGGCACTGGTCGAGCATGAACCGCACCGGCGAGGCCTCGGCCAACCCGCCGCCCGCGACGACCTCGTGCAGGATGCGGAACAACTGGAACGGGTCGGCCGCACCGACGATGAGGTCGTCGTCGGCGTAGAACCGGGAGTTGAAGTCGAACGAACCCAGCCTGCCGAGACGGAGCAGCTGCATGACGATGAACTCGACGTTCGTCCCGGGTGCGTGATGACCGGTGTCCAAACACACCAGTGCGCGGTCGCCGAGTGCGCTGACCTGGGCGAGCGAGGTGCCCCAGTCCGGGACGTCGGTGTGGTAGAAGGCCGGCTCGAAGAACTTGTACTCGAGTACGAGCCGTTGGTGGTCGGCAAGCCGTTCGTAGATGGTCGCCAGCGATTCGGCGAGGCGGTCCTGCCTGGCACGCAACGAATCCTGGCCCGGATAGTTGGTGCCGTCGGCCAGCCAGATCTTCAGGTCCGTCGACCCGGTTGCGTGCATGATGTCGAGACACCGGAAGTGCGCGTCGATCGCCTTCCGCCGGATCCTCGCGTCGGAGTGGGTCAGGCTGCCGAACTTGTAGTCCTCGTCCTGGAACGTGTTCGAGTTGACGGTGCCGAGCTCGACCCCGAGTTCCCGGGCGCGGCGGCCCAATGCGGCGTAGTCGTCGACGGTGTCCCACGGGATGTGCAGCGCGACGGTCGGCGCGAGGCCGGTCAGCTCGTGCACCTTGGCGGCGTCGGCGATCTTCTCCTCGGGGGTGCGAGGGGTTCCCGGAGTGGAGAAGACCTTGAACCGGGTACCGGAGTTGCCGAACGCCCAGCTGGGCAGTTCGATGGCCTGCCGGGCGAGCGTGTCGGTGATGTCGGCGAAGCGGGGCATTACGCGCCATTCCCTTCGTGCGGGGGAGCGGTCTCGGACAGCTGGTCCTCGAGGTGGAAGACCTCGTCGAGCGGCACCGCCGTCCGGTCGGGGCGGCCGTCGCCGACGAAGAACTCGCTCATCTCCGCCTCCCACCGGGCGGCGATCTCCGAGCGCGCGAGGTAGGCGTCCGAGCGTTCCACCGATGCGGTCTCGTAGTAGCCGATGAGCAGGCCGTCGTCACGGAGGAAGAGCGAGTAGTTGCGCCTTCCGGACGCCTCGATCTCCCTGAGCATCTCGGGCCACACGGCGGCGTGCCTGCGGCGGTACTCGTCGATCCGGTCCGGTGCGACCCGCAGCTGGAAACAAACCCTGATCACGAGCGCACCGCCAGGTCGTCCTCGTCATCGGAGGACGGGCCGTACCGTTCCCGCTCGATGTCCTGCAGGCTCCTGCCCTGCGTGTTCGGTGCGCCGACCGTGCCCACGACCAGTGCGACGGCCAGCAGTCCGAGGATGATCACGCCGACGCCCTCGAGGCCGATCCCGGTGAGCATCATCGGGAACCACATGCTCAGCAGGCCGACCACGATCCGCGCGGACAGGAACAGCACTCCCTGGGCGCTCGCGCGGTACTGCGTGGCGAACAGTTCGCTGGTCCACAGTCCGTAGAACGCCTGCGCACCGATACCGGACGAGACGCCCCAGCCGATCGCGAAGAACAGCAGCGTGGCCGTGCCCGGAGGGGCGTAGATGAGCGCGGCCCACGCGACGATGCCGAGCGCTGCGCCGGAGAAGTACAGCCACCGCCTGCTCACGCGGTCGGCGAGGAGCATGAACCCGAGGTAGGTCGTCAGGCTCGTACAGCCCCAGACCACCACCTGCAGCAGGTACTGCTGGGTGACCTCGGTGAAGCCCGCGGCGTCGTACACCCGGGGCTGGAAGATGCCCGCCTGGCCCGCGACCGCGTTCCACAGCGCGTAGACACCGAACAGGAACAGCAGCGCGGTGAGGTTGACGCGTCTGGTCAGCAGTCCGCGCAGGCTGGACAGGAACGTGACCTGGCTGCCGGAGGTGGTGCGGTTCGTCCAGATCGTGGATTCGGCAAGGCCCCGGCGCACCCACCAGGTGATCGCGGCGACCACGAACAGGTGCGCGAAGATCAGCCTGCTGCCGAGCAGTCCGAGCGGAACGAGTGCCGCTGCCAGCAGGTAGCCGACCATGGGGCCGAGCGACCACGCCAGCTGCGCGGTGCCGACGTGCGCGGCTCTGCGATCGGCGGGTGCCTCCTCGGCGATGTAGGTCCACGAGGCCGTGACACCCGCGCCGACCGCGATGCCGGTCAGGACGAACGCGGTGAGCAGCATCGCGAACGATACGGCGAAGACGGCCAGCAGCGAGCCGAGCATGAACAGCAGCAGGTCGTAGGTGTAGATGAACTTCCTGCCGTAGCGGTCGCACAGCGGCCCGCCGATGGCGGCGCCCGCCGCTGCGCCGAAGGCGTTGGCGCTGAGCGAGGCGAGCAGGCCGACGGCGAGGTCGTCGAGTCCGAACTGCTCCTGCCACAGGCTCAGGCTCGTCGCGATCGCGATGATCGAGCCGGCCTCGATGTAGTTGGACATGGCCACGGCGATCGTGGCCCGCCAGCCTGTCGTGCGTCGTGCTCCCACGCGGACCGTCATTGGTCCTCCCGTTTCAGCCGCCGTTGGTTGAATCGTTTCAAGGCACTGTAGGGGACCACGACCGTGTGAACAAGGGATCCGAAGGAGGGGCGTGGCCGGCGGTGGCGGGTGAGGCTGTGGCCGGTGGTGGGTGAGCTGTGGCCGGTGGGGGTGAGCCGTGGCGTCGGCGGGTGCGGGTGCGGGTCAGGCTCCGCCGGTGGGAGCTCCGTCAGTGGCGGGTGATGCTGGAGCGCCGCACGACCAGTTCGGGCGCGAACTCCACGTTCTCGTGGACGTGCCGTTCGGCGCCCGCGATCTCACGGACCAGCAGTTCTGTCGCGGTGGCGCCCATCTGGGCGGCGGGCTGGCGGACGGATGTGAGCGGCACGGCGGCGGCCGCGGCGAAGTCGATGTCGTCGTAGCCGACGAGCGCGATGTCGTCGGGTACGGCGACGCCCGCCGCGACGAGGGTCTGGAGCACGCCGAGGGCGATGAGGTCGTTGGCGCAGAACACGCCCGTGGGGCGGGGGCTCAGTCCGAGCAGGCGGGAACCGGCGTCCCGGCCCGCATCGACGTCGAGGCGTTCGGTCTCGACGACCGTGACGGCGTCGTGGTCGACGCCCGCCTCGTCACAGGCCTGGAGGGCGCCGGTGCGCCGGTCGCGGCACTGGGGAAGGGACATCGGCCCGCTCAGGTAGGCGATGTCCCGATGGCCCTGTTCGAGCAGGTGGCCGACCGCGAGCCTGCCGCCGGTGACGTCGTCGACCGACACCGAGCACGCTTCGTCGCCGGAGGCGACGCGGTCGAGGAAGACGTACGGGATCCCGTGCCTGCGCAGCACGGAGAGCGACGTCGTGGAGCTGTCGGTGGGTGTCACGAGTGCGCCGCGGACCCGTTGTTCGGCGAACAGGCCCAGGTAGAACTCCTCCGCGGCGAGCTCCTGGGAGCTGTCGCACAGCATGACGCCGAGTCCGTCGGCACGGGCGGCCTGCTCGGCGCCGTGTGCCATGCCGACGAAGAACGGGTTGCGCATGTCCAGCACGAGCAGGCCGAGCATGCGACTCTGGCCCGCGCGCAGCTGACGGGCCGATTCGCTGCGTACGTAGCCGAGCTTCTCGACGGCCCGCATCACCCGCGTGTGCGTGTCGGCGGAGAGCAGTTCCGGATGGTTCAGGGCGTTGGACACCGTCGCGACCGACACGTCGGCGGCCCGGGCGACGTCCTTGATACTGACGCCACGGGAGCGGCTATCGGGTCGGTCCGCCACCCCGACTCCCGCCTGCAGTGCCGCGTTCGCGGCGGTGCGTGCCGGTGGATCCGTTCATGATCGGACGATAACTCATTTGAATCGTTTTCATCGCGATGCCGCGCCGGGCACATTCCGTGAGGCGGGCAACGTGCACACGACGAGGGTGACGCGGGCGCCCGTCGCCGCTCATCCCGTACCTCGATGAGCGGCCACGGGCGCCGCCCGCGCCATCCGCTGCCGTGCGGCCGACGCGCCCGGCGGTCGCGGGCTCGACGCGGCCGGCGAATGCCGCGCCGACGCGCCCGGCGGATGCCGCCGACCGGTGCTGCGGCGCTCGGGCCAGGGTGGTCGTGGGCGCCGCGTCACCCGCCGGCGGGTAGCCGCAGGCCCGTCTCCGCGTGGAAGGCGTGCACCTCGTCGGGGCTGGTGATGGCGACCGTGACGGTCTCGCCGAGCTTCGGTGGTGTGCGCCCGTCGGTACGGACGACGAACCGTTCCGGGTGCTCGCCGACCCGGACGGTGCCGTGGACGTAGGCGTCCGCGCCGAGCTCCTCGACGAGCTCCACCGTCATGGCCGCGCCGACCTCACCGGAACCGGCCAGCCGCAACGACTCCGGTCGTACACCCAGCGTCAGCGTGTCACCGGCCGCGGCGAGGGTGTCCCGGGGCAGCGGAACGCTGAGGCCGTCGAAGCGGGCGCCGTCGTCGACCACGGTCACGGTCTTGAGGTTCATCGCGGGCGATCCGATGAACCCGGCGACGAACGCGTTGGTCGGGCGTTCGTACAGGTTGCGCGGGGTGTCGCACTGCTGGAGGGTGCCGTCCTTGAGTACCGCCACGCGGTGTCCCATCGTCATCGCCTCGATCTGATCGTGGGTGACGTAGATCGTGGTGGTGCTGAGCCGGTCCTGGAGGGAGGCGATGTTGGCGCGGGTCTCGACCCGCAGTTTCGCGTCCAGATTGGACAGCGGTTCGTCCATGAGGAACACCGACGGCTCGCGGACGATCGCCCTGCCCATCGCGACCCGCTGGCGTTGCCCGCCCGAGAGGGCCTTCGGCTTGCGGTCCAGGTACGCGGTGAGGTCGAGCAGCTCGGCCGCCTGCCGCACCCGCTCTGCGATGGTCGCCTTCGATTCGCCTGCGAGTTTCAGCGCGAAGCTCATGTTCTCCGCGACCGTCATGTGCGGGTAGAGCGCATAGGACTGGAACACCATGGCGATGTCGCGGTCCTTCGCGGGAGTGTCGGTGACGTCCCTGTCGTCGATGTGGATGGCACCCTCGTCGATGTCCTCGAGACCGGCCAGCATGCGTAACGCCGTGGACTTTCCGGAACCCGACGGGCCGACCAGGACCAGGAACTCGCCGTCGGCGACGGTCAGGTCGAGCCGGTCGACCGCGCGCACCGGGGGCGAACCGGGGTACAGCCGGGATGCGTTCCGGTAGCTGACCTCTGCCATGGAAACCACCTTTCACCGTGGGCGCCGGGCACCTTCGGCCGGTCGCCGCGGAGATTGCCGTCCGGCCGCCGGTCGGCCGGACGTCGAAGGGCACCGCGCGGGCGGGTCATGCCGAGGCCAGACCCCGGACGGTGCCGAGCAGGATATGCGCGAGGTTGAACACGACCGCCCCCGCAGGCGCCGCGGTTGCCGCGTCCGTGGTCGACACGATCGTGACCAATGGTGTTCCGGCGTCGGTGGCCGCGGCGACGGCACCGTCCGCGACGGCCCGCACCGCGGGGTCGGCGGTGCCGCCGGGCCTGCCCATCGACACCGCGAGATCCGCGGGGCCGATCATCAGCGCGTCGACACCGTCGACGGCCGCGATGTCACCGGCCGCGGCGCACGCTGCCTCCGTTTCGAGCATCGGTACGACGAGCGTGGTCTCCGCCGCGTTCGCCAGATGCTCCTCGGCGCCCGCGGCGCCGAACGAACCGGCTCGCGAGTACGTCGCGAACCCCCGATCGCCGAGCGGGGGATACCGGGCCGCGGACACCGCACGCCGGGCCTGCTCCGGTGTGTCGACGTGCGGCACGACCACGCCGTCCGCGCCGAGATCGAGTACGCGCAACGTGAACGCGGGCTCGTCGTGGCCGACCCGGACGAGCACGCCGATGCCCCGTGCCTGGGCCGCTTGGATGTGCTGCTGCAGCGGAACCAGGTCGGCGGGGCCGTGCTCGCAGTCGACGAGCACGAAGTCGAGGCCGCCGATGCCACACAGCTCGACGAGATAGTCCGAGGGCATGCGCACCAGGCCGCCGCGCAGCCGGTCACCGGCCGACAGCCGCCGCTTGAGCTCCGATGTCGCGGTCATCGCGCCACCATCCCCGCCGACAGGTCGATGTCGGCGGCGCACAGCCCGGGCATCGCGAGCATCGACACGAGCGCCGTGGCGACCTCCTGCTCGGTCACCATGCGGCCGAGCGCTGCCCGTGAGACGAACGCGGCCTCCGCCTCCTCGTAGCTCGTGCCGGTCCGGTCGGCCTCCAGGCGGAAGTTGCGTTCCATCCGTGGCCCGGCGACGGGACCGGGGGAGAGCGAGTTGACGTTCACCCCCAGCGGGCCGACCTCCGCGGCGAGCGTGGTCGTGAGTCCCAGCACGGCCATTTTCGACGCACAGTACGGAGTCCGCCGGGCGAGGGGGCGTTTCCCGCTGACCGAGGCGATGTTCACGATGTCGCCGGATCGCCTCGCGAGCATGCCCGGCAGCATCGCCCGGCACATCAGGTACGTGCCGTGCACGTTGCCGGCGAACACCTCCGACCACTCGGCCGGTTCGATGTCGGTCAGCGGCTTCACGGGACCGGGTGTGCCCGCGTTGTTGACCAGGATCGACACGTCCTCGTCGGCGAGCTCGGCGGCCAACGCGGTCACCGATTCCGGGTCGGCGACGTCGACCGTGGCGGCGCGTCCCGGCGCCGCCAGTCCGGCAACGGTCTCCTCGACCTTCGCACGCGTCCGGCCCGCGGCGATCACTCGGCAGCCGTTGTCGGCCAGCGCGGTGCACATCGCCCGGCCCAGGCCGGACCCGCCGCCGGTGACCAACGCCGTCCTGCCCGACAGCACGTCCGTCATGTCCGCACCTCCGCCTGCGGGGCCCACGGCAGCGGCGCGTCGCCGTACTTGGCCGCACGCACGTCACCCGAGCGGGCGTGCCCTTCGAACAGTTCCACGCGGGCGGCCCTGCCGCAGACCTCGCCGAGCCGCGCGCTGGCGGACGGGTCGGTGACCTCCTGATACGTCACCGTCTTGAGGTACTTGCCGACCCAGAGACCGCCCGTGTAGCGGGCGGCACCCTTGGTGGGCAGCACGTGATTCGTCCCGCTGACCTTGTCGCCGTAGGACACGCACGTGCCCTCTCCCAGGAACAGTGCACCGTACTGGCTCATCCGGTCCAGTGCCTGCCGCGGATTCACGGTGAGGATCTGAACGTGCTCGCTGGCGTAGCCGTCGGCGACCTCGAACGCCTCGTCGAGCGAGTCCACGACGACGATCTCGCCGTGGTCACGCCACGCGGGCTCGGCGAAGTCCCGCGTGGGCATACCGGGCAGGAGCCGTTCCACGTGGTCGAGGACCGCGCGGCCGACCTCGGCCGAGGTGGTGACGAGTACGGCGGGAGAATCCGGCCCGTGCTCGGCCTGCGACAACAGGTCCACGGCGACGACGAACGGATCGGCGGTGCCGTCCGCGACGATGAGGATCTCGGTGGGGCCGGCGAACAGATCGATACCGACCTGACCGAACAGCTGCCGTTTGGCCTCGGCCACGTAGGCGTTGCCCGGCCCTGCGATCAGGTCGACTCGCGGCAGCGTCTCGGTGCCGACGGCCATGGCCGCCATCGCCTGCACTCCGCCCAGCAGATAGATCTCGTCGGCGCCCGCCATGTGCATCGCCGCGACCGTCGCCGCCGGGACCTCGCCGCGGATGGGCGGAGTGCAGGCCGCGACCCTGGGCACGCCCGCGACCTTCGCGGTCACGATCGTCATGTGGGCCGAGGCGGTCAGCGGATACCGGCCGCCCGGCACGTACGACCCGGCGGCCGCCACGGGGACGTGCCGGTGTCCGAGATGGACTCCGGGCAGCGTCTCGACCTCGACGTCGCGCATGGACTCGCGCTGGTGTCGGGCGAATCCGCGAACCTGGTCCTGCACGAACCGGATGTCTTCGATCACCTGGGCGGGGACACCGGCGACGATCCGTTCGACCTCGTCGGCGGTCAGCCGGAAGGACTCCGGCGACCATCCGTCGAACCGCTCGGAGTACTCGCGGACGGCGGCGTCGCCGCGGTCGCGGATGTCGGCGATGATCGTCGACACGCGTTCGGCGACGTCGGCGTCCTGCTCGGCGCCGGGCCGCCGGCTTGTCGGCGCTTTCACGAGCTCGGGCATGCGTTTCCTTCCACGGTGTTGCAACGGGTGAGCCAGTCGGTCAGGTGGTCGGCGACCTCGGCCGGTCGCTCGATGGGGAGCAGATGTCCGGCTCCCGGAAGGGCGTGCAGTTCGGCGCCCGGCACGGCGCCGGCGATCCGGCGGTGGAACTCGGGCGGGCACAACGCGTCGGCCGTGCCGCACAGCACCAGGGTCGGAACGGCGACCTCGGGCAATGACGCGGTGGCGTCGGTGCGGGTCGCTTGGGCGGCGAGCTGCCTGCGGAACGCCTCAGGTCCCACCTGTTCGGCCATCGCTGTGAACCGGCCGGCATGGTGCGCGGGCGGTTCGGGCGCCGCGAACATCGTCGGCAGGATCGAATCGCGGACGACCTCGGAGAAGCCGCCGCGGCGGGTCTGCGCGTCGAACGTCGCCCATCCGGTCCGTTGGGCCTTCGTCGGCGCACCCGCGTTCGTGGACATCGCAGCGAACGCCGTGACCCGCTCTGGTGCCTGTCGGAGCACTTCGAAGCCGACGATCGCACCGAGGCTCAGTCCGATGAGGACGAACGGCCCGTCCGAGGCGACGAGAACCTCCTCGGCCATCTCGGCGATGCTCGGTGCTGTCGGGACGACGTCCACCACCCGGGGTCCGAAGGAGTGCCGGACGTCGTCCCACAACGTGGCGTCGCAGAGCATCCCGGACACCGTGACAACGGGCGCGGAGTCCGTCATTCGCCGATCTTCCTCGGCACCAGCGCGTAGGGTGCGACGTAGCCGTTGTGGTCGATCGCGGTGCCGGCGTCGGCGGCGGCCTTGGTGACCTCGTCGTCCCACTGCAGCCGGACCCGGCCGTCGCCGCCGTTGATGACGAGCAGCGACGCGGTGTCGTCGCCGACGTTGCGGATGGAGCGCCAGGCGCCCCGCGGTACGGAGAGCATGTCCCACGGGCCGAGTCGTACCGTGACCTGGTCCTCGGAGTTGAGCGTGACCTCCCACTCGCCGTCCTTGGCGAGCAGGACCTGGGTCTCGTGGTGCCGGTGGCCGCGCATGCCGTTGCCCGGTTCGGCCCGCAGCCAGGCGACGTTGTGCCCGTGCGGGTTGTGAATGGGCGGCTCCTGGTCCCGGTCCTCGGTCATGCCGTACCCGATGACCAGGGCCAGCTCCGCGCCGCCTCCGGGCAGCAGGCTGTCGAGGAACGGTGCGGTGGAGTATTCGAGGTCACTGGGGGAGGCGATGCGCTTGCGCATCTTGTCCACCGAGTAGCTGCGCAGCTGTGCGATCTGCTCGGGCGCCATGGGCCGGACGAGTTCGTCGTCCTCCGGCGGTTCGTCACCGGCTTCGGTGTCGATGAGCTTGCTCTCGGTCGTGAGATGGAGCCCGTGGTCGGCCGCCTGTTGCAGCACCGACGGCCCCCAGATGATGCCGCCGGTGTCGTCGTGGCCGAGCGTGGTGAACAGCCAGCCGTCGTCCGGTCCGATGTTGGTGAATCCCCGGAAGATCCACGTCGGCATCGAGGCGATGTCGCCCTCGCGCAGCACGAGCTCGCCGTCCTTGCCGTCGGCGCCCCACCGCAGGAGGAACTCCCCGCGGAAGCAGTAGAAGACCTCGGCCGTGAAGTGCAGGTGCAGATTGTTGGTGATGCCGTTGGGCATCGCCGCCGCGCCGATGTTGTAGCCGTGCGGTTCGCGCAGGTTGACCACCTGGTCGGAATTCTGCGACACGCCCGGCCCGATCATCGCGTAGTTCTCCTTGCGATCCGATCCGGGCGTGCGGCAGTCGATGAAGGCCTGGTTGCAGGAGACGAAGTCACTGCGACGGATGGTGCGCCGGGCCGCCTCGTCCTCGGTCACCATCACGGGGTCACTGTGCACGGTCACATCCGATTGCTTCATACGTATGCACACTAGATGGACGGTGGTAGTGGTTGTCAACCGTCACCAGGGTCGGTTCTGCCGTGACCAGTGCGAGGACGTATGCTCGACCGCGACCGGAACGGGGAGGAAGACGTGGGGATCACCAGTCGCGATGTGGCACGGCTGGCGGGCGTGTCGCAGCCGACGGTGTCGAGGGCGCTGCGTGGGGATCCGCGGGTGTCCGAGGACACCGTGCGCCGGGTGCGGATGGCGGCCGAGGCCCTCAACTACGTTCCCAGTGAGGCGGGGCGGTCGCTGTCGACGCAGATCAGTCATCGCATCGGGGTCCTGGTCACCGACTTGACGAACCCGTTCTATCCGCATCTGGTCGGGCCGTTGCACGATGAACTCGAGCAGCTCGGCTACCGGATGATGCTCTTCACGGAACGCTCCGAAGCGACCGCGGCTGCGGAGCGGCTCGTGGATCGGTCCATCGACGGCCTCGTCCTGGCGACGTCCACGCTGGACTCCGGACTGCCGGCCGAGCTGGACCGGCGGCGGCTGCCGTTCGTGTATCTCAACCGGGAGGGGACGGTTCCGGCCGACGCGGTCGTCGTCGACAACCGGCGCGGCGGTGAGCTGGTCGCCGAGGAACTGGTCAAGGCCGGTCACACTCGCATCGGTGCGATCTTCGGGCCCGACAACACCAGCACCGGACGTGATCGGGAGATCGGGTTCCGGCAGGGACTGGCCGACGCCGGCATCGCGCTGCGTCCCGCGCATGTCCGGCACGGCCCGTTCGAGTTCGACACCGGAGCGCAAGCGCTGGCCGAGTTCCTGGGCGCCGACCCGGCGCCGACGGCGGTGTTCTGCGGGAACGACGTCGTGGCCATCGGCGTGATCGATGCGGCCCGCCGGCTCGGAGTCGGTATTCCGGAGCAGTTGTCGGTCGTGGGTTTCGACGACATTCCCATGGCGTCGTGGGCGAGTTTCGAGCTGAGCACGGTGCGGCACGACCTCGACGAGATGGCCCGTACCGCAGCCAGGCTCCTCGTCGCACGGGTCTCGGGCGACGACGCCGACCTCCACCCGAGCGGAGTGGACGGCAACGGTTCGGCGGGTCAGCGGCGGGTCACGCTCGAGCCGCACTTCGTGGCGCGCCGCACCCACGCCGAGCCGCCGCAGGTCTGATCGACCCGCCCGGCGTCGCGCTTACCTCAGGGTGCCGCCCGGCACGTACATACGAAGAATCACCTGTTCCTTGGTGATATCCCGTCGTGTTCAGCTCGATACGAGACGGTTCTTCGCTGGTCATCTCTTCTGATCCGATGCAGTCGGGATTCTGCAACAAGGTTTCGGCTGGGCATTGTCTCGCAGCTGTGAATACGCATACACTGCGCGGCACCCCGATCGCGCCGTTCTTCCGGCAGAGGAGGTCGACCTTCGATGGTGGCATCCACCGTCCCCCCACCGCGCAGGCGTTCCGGTTGGCGCAGACGTGCCGCACCGTACGCACATCTGGCGCCTGCGTTGCTGGCCATCGGACTGACGACGGTGTATCCGCTCGTCTCCGCGCTCATCACGAGTTTCCGGCACTGGCGGCTCAACGAGACGCGGGAGCCGGGTGAGTTCGTCGGGCTGGAGCAATACGAGCGAGCTTTCACCGACGGAACGTTCTACAACAGTGCCTGGGTCACGCTCGAGTTCACCGTGATCTCGGTCGTGCTGTCGGTCGGGCTCGGCCTCGGCATCGCGCTGATCCTCAACAATCGCACGAGGTTGAGCGCGTTCACCAAAGCGCTGCTGATCCTGCCGTTCGCGGTGGCACCCGCGTTGAAGGGCTTCTCGTGGCGCTTCATGCTCAACCCGGACACCGGTGTCTACGACAAGATGGTCGACACGGTGCTGCCGTTCTTCGACGACATCAACTGGCTCGGTGATCCGTTCTGGGCCTTGATGGTGCTGGCGCTGACGGAAGTCTGGGGCTGGGCGCCGCTGATCGCCTTGATGCTGCTCGGTGGACTCGGCTCGATCTCACCGGAGGTGCGAGAAGCGGCCAAACTCGACGGCGCGTCGCCGTGGCAGGAGTTCTGGCGCGTCACGTTCCCGCTGCTGCGGCCGCTACTGCTCGTCGTCGTCTTCCTCAAGGCTGTGTTCTCGGTGAAGATCTTCGACCAGGTCGTCACGACCACCGGCGGCGGCCCCGGCCGCGCGACGGAGAGCATGAACTTCTTCGCCTACTCGCAGGGCTTCACCTTCCTCGACATCGGATACGCCTCGGCCGTGTCCTGGGTGATCGTCCTCGTGCTCGGGGTGCTGGCTGCCCTCTATCTGATCGCGATGGCCAGGCAGGAGGCGAAATGACCGACATGGCAGTGAAACGTGAGCCGGCGGCCGCCCCGGTGGAGCCGCCTCCGCCGCGGCGGAGGCGAAAGCGGAGTGCCTGGTCGGCCGCCGGGTCCGCGGCGAGGGTGACGGCCACCATGGCGATCCTCTTCTTCGTGCTGTTCCCGATCGTGTGGATGGCGCTGACGGCGTTCAAACCCGCACGCGACGCCTTCTCGACGGCGCTCGTGTTCACCCCGAGTCTCGAGAACTTTTCCGCCGTCCTCGGTGGACAGAGTGACCTGACGGGAGCGCTGCTCAACAGCGTCCTGATCGGTGCGGCTACGACCGTGATCGCCGTACCGTTGGCGCTGCTCGCGGCCTATGCGTTCTCCCGCTATCGGTTCCCGGGGCACCGTTCCATGTTGCTGGCGATCGTGGCGACGCAGTTCATCCCCGGCGTGGCGATCGCGCTGCCGTTCCTCACGCTGTTTCGCAGCCTGGGCCTCATCGACACCCACCTTGCACTGGTGATCGTGAACCTCTCGATCGTGGTCCCCTACATCACGTGGCTGTTGAAGGGCTTCGTCGACAGTCTGCCGGTCGAGATCGAGGAGGCGGCCCGCATCGACGGCTGTGGTCAGGTCTCACTGCTCTGGCGGGTGATCACTCCGTTGGCGGCACCTGGCATCTTCGTATCAGCGGTCTTCTCGTTCCTGCTCGCATGGAACGAGTTCCTGTTTCCGACGTTCCTGTCGCGTTCGGACGCCACGACGTTGCCGGTGGCGTTGATGACGCTCGTACTTCCCGAAGGCGTCGCATGGGGACAGATGGCGGCCGCGGGCCTGCTGGTGATGGCACCGATGTTGGTGATGGCATTCCTCGTCCGGAAGCACTTCACCGAGGGCATGACGATGGGAGCCGTGAAATGAGGCGTATGCGATGGACCGCGAGGGCGGTGCTGGCGCTCGGCGTCACGGCAGTGTTGCTGGCGACGGGCTGCACGGCAGGACCTGGTGAGCAGAAGCTGTCCGAACTGGTCGCCGACGCACCGGTGGGGCAGAAGGGGCTGCTCGAGGGCAAGCCCTACGACGGGACACACATCCGGTTGCTCAGCTGTTGCAAGACCACGGCACAGTTCGCGGCGCTGCAGCAGCGGACCGGCGAGGAGTTCACGAAGAAGACCGGAATCACGGTGGAGTGGGCCAACATTCCGTACGAGTCGTACCTCCAGCAGATCGTGGCTGAGACTGCCGTCGGCGGTGGAACCTACGATCTGGTGGTGTGGCCGGATGCCTACGGCGCCTCGGCGAAGATCGGCCTGCAGCCGCTGCACACGATGCTGAAACGTTCGGGACGTTCCATCGAGGAATTCCCGGCGCCCTTCCAGGACGCGGCCCGTGCCGGTGACGAGCACACCGTGTACGGCCTGCCGTTCCGCGGATTCTCGTACAACTACTTCTACCGCGAGAGCGAGTTCGAGCGGCGCGGGATGGAACCCGCGGAGACGTGGTCGGAGTTCGGTGCGCAGCTGGACGAGCTCGACGGAGCGAGCGGCCGGTCGGCGCTGGCGGGGCAGTACGGCCGCAGTGGTGGCCAGAACCTCTACACGTGGCTGGCGATGCTCTGGAGCAACGGCGGTGAAGTGCTGGACGACGCCGGCGATCCCGCGTTCACGAGTCCGGAGGCGGTCGAAGCGACCCAGCGGTACATCGACCTGCTTCGCAACGGTCACAGCCCGCCGGCGTCGGTCAACTGGACGGAGACCGACGCGACCCAGGCCTTCGAACAGAATCGCAGCAACTCGGTGTTCACCTGGGGCTGGCAGATGGACGACTTCACCGATCCGGACAAGGTGCAGCCGGAGGTAGCCGAGGACATCGGGGTTGCGCCGCTGCCGGGTTGGGACGGGGAACCGGCCGTCACGTACGGCTACACGTGGCTGATGGGTGTGCTCAACACGTCTGACAATCAGGGCGCCGCATGGGAGTACCTGAAATGGCTCACTCATCCCGACACCGAGCGGGACGTCGCGTTGGACAAGTCCGACCCGGCCACGGCGACCAGCGTGGTGGTGCACACCGAGAACATGCGAGACGACGCGGTGAACAAGGCCAATCACGGACTTCCCCGCCTGCAGGAACGCGCCTTGCGCAGGGCCAGGACGGTCCCGATGACCATCGACTGGCCCCAGATTCAGGACGTGCTCGAGGTGGCGATCAACGAGATGGCGCACGGCGCCGATGTGCCCAGACGGCTCGAGCGCGCGGCCGACGAGGTGCAGACGTTGCTGGACCGTGGCCGGGCGGGAGGAGAGTCATGACGGAACGCACGACGACGGAGCGTTGGCCGGACTCGGTCGCCTACGCACCGTACCGGGATCCCGAGGAGTTCATCGTCGAGTGGACCGACCGCATCTGGGTACGCCGCGCGGTCGGTTCGATCCGGGACAACTACGCGTCCGACGCGGTGGTCCACGGGGCCTACGGCACGGTCCGCGGTGTCGAACCGGTCGTGCGTTCGACGCTGACGAAGATCGCGGCCTACCCGGACCGGGTGGGGCAGGCGGAGGACGTGGTGTGGGAGCGGCGCGGCGAGGACGCGTTCCTGAGCTCGCACCGGGTGTACAGCTCGGGTACCCACACCGGCGTCTCGGCCTACGGTCCCCCGACGCACCGCCCGTTCTCGTCGCGCACCATCGCGACGTGCCTCTATCGCCGCGGCGTCATGGAGTACGAATGGGTCGTGCGGGACGAATACGCCGTCGTGGAACAGCTCGGTCTCGACCCGGACGCGGTGGCGCGGGAACTGGCGTTTCCCGGTTGGCCGGACCGCGCGCCGCTGCCGGACGTGCTGGCGGCGGGTGAGACGGGGCCGCGGCCGGACCTGCACCGGGCCGAGTGCGAGCACGCTCTCGGGCTGATCGAGCGGGTGTGGAACCAGCGCATGCTCGACGAGGTGACCCACTTCGTCGCGCGGGACGTCACGTGTGACATCTCGCGTGGCCGCACGCTGACCCGGCCGGACGGATACCAGCGCGGGCTGCTCGCACTCCTCGCGCCCGTGCCGGACGGGCAGTTCGAGGTCAGGGACGTGGTCGCGCACGCGTCGGCGCCGCACGGTGGTGTCCGGGTGGGGGTCGTCTGGTGGTTCGAAGGAACGTACTACGGCGCGCCCGCCTACGGTCCGACGACGGGGACGCCGGTGCGCCTGCTCGGGTCGTCGCAATTCCTGTTCCGGGAGGGCAGGATCGTGCGGGAATGGCGGGTCTACGACGAACTCTCGGTCATGGCTCAGATCGCACGGTCGCGCGGCGACGAGCCGTCATGACCGGCTGAGCAGCATGCGCTGGGCGAGCCGGGCGAGCTCGCGGCTCGCGGGCGAGAGCACCTCGCCTTCCCTGCTGACCAGTGCGATCGTCTCGTGGAGCGGTTCGGCGAACTCGACCGTGTGCACCGACGGCGGGCACACCGAACTCTCCGCGACCGCTCTCGACACGATCGTGTCACCGATGCCGCGTGCGACGAGCGCGAGAGCGGATTCGACATGCTCGACCTCGATCCACGGCTCGAGTTTGACACCGGCCACCTGGGCGCGTTCCGCGAGCTGCCTGCGCGTCGGATCGGCCCAGCCGTAGTGCGCGTCGTAGAGGATCAGCCGCGACCTGCCGAGCCCGGCGGTCGTCACCGGCTCGGCCACGCGTGCCGGATCGGCGCTGGCGTACCGGACCTCGTCGCGCAGCAGAGGCGTGACGTCGAGGCCCTCGTCGTCGATGGGGAGCACGACCAGGCCCGCCTCCACGGTGCCTGCGGCGACGGCCGAAGCCACTTCGACCGAGTTTAGGCCGATCAGCCGGATCCGAACCTCGGGATAGTTGTCGTGGAACTGCTCGGCCAGGTCGGACAGGAGGTAGTAGGCGGCGTTGCGCAGCAGGCCGAACGTCGCGACGCCACCGCGGAGGGAGCGGACGGACCGCAGCGCCTGTTCGGCCCCGTCGGCCGCGGCGACGGCGCGTTCGGCGAAAGGGAGCAGTGCCGAACCCGCGGCCGTGAGGACGAGCCGCCTCCCGCCGCGCGAGAACACGGGCGTGCCGTGCTCGTCCTCGAGTTTCCGGATCAGTTCCGACACGGAGGCCTGCGTGATGTCCATCCGTGCGGCCGCGGCCGTGAACGAGCCGGTCCGCACTGCCTCCAGGAACGCGCGAAGCTGTTTCAATGTCACAGGGAAACCCTATCGGAAGGTCAAGATTGCATGGGGTTGTCCTTTGGTTACGCCGTATCTAGCGTCGACCGCATGAGATTCAGTTCTTCACGACTGGCCGAACTGGACGGTGCCTACCGCCTGCTGAAGGAACCCGTCGACCGGCCACCCGCCCAACGGGATCCGGCCGTCGCCGATCGCGTGTCGGAGATGTTGTCCGAGATCGAGCGCGGCGGGATGGACGCGGTGCTGCGGTACGCCAGTGAACTCGACGGCTCGGAAGGCGGTGACGTCGAACTGGGTGCGGGCGAGCTGGCCCGCTCGGGTGACGAGCTGCCGAAGGAGGTGCGGGCCGGCCTCGAACTCGGCGCCGAGCGCACCCGCGCGTTCGCGCTCGCCCAGCGCGCCCACCTCGTCGACTTCGAGACCGAGCTCGCGCCCGGGCTGGTCACGGGCCACCGCTACGTGCCCGTCGAACGCGTCGGCGCCTACCTTCCCGCGGGCCGGTTTCCGTTGCTCGCCAGCGCATTCATGACCGCGGGTGTCGCCAAGGCCGCGGGGGTTCCCACGGTGCTGGCGTGCAGCCCGCCGGGACCGGACGGCCGGGCGCACCCCGCCGTGCTGTACTCGGCATATCTGTCCGGTGTGGACCGTGCGTACGCGCTCGGTGGCGTTCAGGCGCTGGCCGCGATGGCGTTCGGGCTGCTCGGTGAGCCCGAGGTGGACATGATCGTAGGGGCGGGGAACGCCTATGTCGCCGAGGCGAAACGCCAGCTGTTCGGCACGGTCGCGATCGACCTGCTCGCCGGCCCTTCCGAGGTGGCGGTGATCGCCGACGAGACCGCCGATCCGGAGTTGGTCGCCGCCGACCTGCTGGGACAGGCCGAGCACGGGGTCAACTCGCCGGCCGCGCTCGTCACGACGTCGCAGCGGCTCGGCGAGCAGGTGATCGCCGAGGCCGACCGCCAGCTCGCGACATTGGCGACCAGCGAGGTCGCGGGACCTGCCTGGCGCGATCACGGCTCGGTCACCTGGGCCAAGGACGAGGCCACGGCGGTCGCGCTGATGGACGATCTGGCTCCCGAACATCTGGAGGTCCACACCGCCGACGACGCGTACTACCACGGCGCGCTCCGCAACTACGGATCACTGTTCCTCGGACCGTGGAGCACCGTGGCCTATTCGGACAAGGGCATGGCCGGCACGAACCACGTGCTGCCGACCGCGGGCGGGGCCAAGCACAGCGCCGGCCTGTCGGTCTCGCGGTTCCTGAAGCTGCTCACGTACCAGCGGGTGAGCCGTGAGGCGACGCCGCTGCTGGCCGAGGCAGTGGACGCGATCTCCGACTACGAAGGCATGGCGGCCCACCGGAAGACAGCGACCGTGCGACTGGAGCGTTACCGTTCCGGGCAGGAGGAGTCATGAGCAAGGAAGCCGAGAATCACGACAGCACCGCGGAGTCGACCGGCGGTCGGTCCACATCGGATGCGAAGACGGCGACGGGGACGACGTCGCCGGGCGCCGGTGCGTTCTCCGGTGGCGACGGCCGGGGGAGGACCGGCGTGCCGTCGAGCCCGCCGGGGACCATGGCTCCGAGGCGCCGGACGATGCCCGTCGATCACGCCATCGCGGTGAATCCGGGGTACGGCGTCGACGCGCCGAACGTGGTGCACGGTGAACGCCGGCAGTCGCTGCAGGGCTTCGAGGACACCTACACCGACATCGTCGACTACATCGTCCGCATCACTCACCGCATCTGGGAAGACCAGGACGTGGGTTACATCTACGACACCTACGCGCCAGGCTGCCGCCTCTACGACGACAGCGGTGTCCACTTCGGCGTCGAACAGCTCGTCGCCGGCACGATGCAGAGCATCAACGCGTTCCCGGACTGCCGGCACTACGCCGACGACGTGATCTGGGCTGGTACCGACACGGAAGGTTTCGTCACGTCGCATCGGGCGATCAACATCGGCCACCACACCGGTCCGTGGCGTTGGGGCGAGCCGACCGGCCGCAAGCTCGAGACCTGGGTCATGGCCAACTGCGTGGTGCGTGACAACGAGATCTACGAGGAGTGGGTCCTCTACAACACCGCGGCGAAGTTGCAGCAGCTCGGCATCGACGTGCTCGCTGCGGCGCGGGAGTACGGCAACTCCAAGGACTTCCCCGGCCTGGCTGAGCGTGGGTTCGCCGAGACCGACCGGATCGAGGGCGGGCGCAAGCCGATGCCGTACCCCGACCCTTCGACGCCCGGCTTCGACGTCGAGCACGAGGTGCGCAGGCTCTTCCACGACGTGTACAACCGGCGCGACCTCAGCGCCGTCGACCGCATCTATGCGCGGACCGTGCGCTGGCACGGGACGACCAACCGCACCGGTTACGGGCGTTCGGACGTACGCGGCATGGCGCGCAACCTCCTGGCGACGTTCCCGGACATGGGTGTTCGGGTCGACGAGGTGTACTGGATGGGCAACGACGTCGACGGTTACAGCGTGTCGGTGCGCTGGAGTGGTTCCGGTACCCACCGCGGTTACGGTCTGTACGGGACCCCGACCGGCAGGCGGGTGCACCTCTGGGGCATGTCGCAGCTCTACTTCTCCCAGGGGGAGATCGTCGAGGAGTGGTCGTTGTTCAACGAGTTCGACGTCCTCGCCCAGCTGCTGCGGGACGGCCCGGGCGAGTGACCAGGGTCGCGTGCGCCGAGTTCGCGCCGGTCGTCGGCGATCCAGTCGGCAACCGCAGGCGGGTCGCCGACTGGATCACCAGGGCCCGCGAGCAGGGTGCGGACCTCGCCGTGCTTCCGGAGCTGGCGACGTCGGGCTATGTGTTCGCCGACACGGCGGAGGCACGAGCAGCGGCGATGGCCGCGGACGACGTGACGCTGGCCGAATGGGCGCGTGTCGCGGGTGAGATGAGCGTCGTCGCCGGGTTCTGCGAGCTCGGCGACGACGGTGCCCTCTACAACAGCGCCGTGGTGCTCCACGGTGGACGGGTGCAGGCCGTGTATCGCAAGACGCACCTGTGGGATCGTGAACGGCTCGTCTTCCGGCCGGGTGCGGAGCCGGCGCCGGTCGTCGAGGTAGCCGGCCGCCGGGTGGGGGTGCTGATCTGCTACGACCTGGAATTCCCCGAGATGCCGCGGTCGCTCGCCTTGCGCGGCGCGGAGCTGCTCGTCGCCCCGGTGAACTGGCCGGTGGTGCCGCGGCCCGAGGGGGAGCGGCCGCCGGAGGTCGTCCAGGCGATGGCCGCGGCCCGGACGAACCGGGTGTTCATGGCCGTGTGCGACCGAGGAGGAACCGAACGCGGACAGGAATGGACCCGCGGCACGGTCGTCATCGACGAAGCGGGGTGGATCGTGGCGGGCGGGGACGCCGCCACCGGCGAGGAGCGCCTGGTCGTCGCCGACCTGACCTTGTCCCGGGCACGGAACAAGGCGATCTCGGCGCACAACGATGTGTTGTCGGACCGCAGGCCGGAGCTGTACGGGTACCCGGATGCGCGGGGCATGTCCGCAGGATGAGGTCCACGGCGGCTCGTGACCTCTCGGACGTACGGGACCGCGGCGCTCCGAACACGGTCGGTGCGCCGCGGTCCCGCGAACCGGGCGACCCGGTTCCCCGATGCTCCGTGACGGTCACTGCTCGTCGTTCATGTTCACTTCCTTGTTGACGTCGCCCAGCGACTTGATGAACTCGATCGAGCTCTTGGACAGGAATCCGCGAGCGCCGTAGCCCGGGTCCGTCAGGGTCTTGACGATGGACTCGAATCGCGCCGCGCCTTGGTCACCGAGCACCCTCGTCAGGTCGGGCTTGCCCATGCCCGCGTACTGATCGAACCTGTCGAGGATGATCCGGTGCTCGGCAGGCCGCGCGTGGGGCAGCTTGTCGGCGATCGTTTGCTCGAGGTTCTCCTTGGCATAGCGCACCATCTTGTCGGCGGGCGGTTCGTGCCCGGGCTTGAGGGAGGTATCGCCATCGGGTTTGCCGCCACCGTCCGGCGTCCCCGAACCGTTGCCGCCGCCGTTGCCGGCATTTCCTGTGCCGTTGCCGTTGTTTCCTGTGCCGGAGCCAGCGTTGGAGTTGCCGGCACCGCCTCCGGGTGGGCCACCGCCGTCCAGTGTGGACGATATGGATCCGTTGCCGCCGGGGCTGCTTCCGTTCGAACCCGGCGCGTTCGAACCGGCCGGTGAACCGGAGCCGGGCCGGGGAGACGTGTCCGGCGTGAAGTACTCGGTGCCTCCGCTGGAAGGGCTGCTGCCCGCGTCCGGTTTGGGCACGTTGGTGTCGACGGTGAGGTCCGGCTTCGGGGGTTTCGTACCGCCGCCGGGATTGCCTGCAGGACCGCCGCCGGGATTCGGGGTGCTGCCGCCGTTCGTACCGGCATTGTCGCCGGGGTTGTTGCCCCCCGGCGTGCTCGTGTCACCGTTCGCCCTGCCGCTGCCGCTGCCGCTGCCGCTGCCGCTGCCGCTGCCGCTGCCGCTGCCGCTGCCGCTGCCGCTGCCGCCCGGTGTGGGGTTCGATCCGCCGGTGGCCGCATCGTCGAAGGCCTTGGCGGCGTCGTCGCCGATCTTGCCCGTCTCGTCGACATTGGCGCGGCTCTTGGTGAGCTTCTGGGTGAGCTTGGCGATCTGCACCCCGATCTTCGCCATCGTGATGCCGACGGTCGCGGCTACCGTACCGAGGAAGATCGGAATCGACGCGCCGAAGGTGAAGGGCATGGCCGCGGCGGCCGCGAATGCGCCCGCGATGATACCGCCGAGGACGCCGGCGATGATGTCGCGGATGACGCCGCGGAACGCGCCCACCAGACCGCCGGCGATGCCCATCTGCTGCGACGCCGAATCGACGTACTTTCCGAGCGAGTCCAGGTGGGCCTTCAGGCCCTCCATGTCCTTGGTGAAGGCGTCGGCCGCCGCGCCCCGCCACGATTTTCTCAGCTCCTCCAGAGCTTTCCGGTGATCCTCCGCCCACTCGGAGAGCTTCTTGCGCTCGGCGTCGATGGCTTCCTGCGCGGCTCCGATGCCGACGGGATCGCCCATCAACATGTCGAGCGGAACCCGGAACGGCGTCACGTGGTCGATGAGCCAGCCGATGGCGGCCGAGACGAGGCTGCCGACCGGGTCTATCGCCAGTCCCAGGGTGTCGAGTGCCAGCCCGGTGGCGCCCAGGCCGATCGCCACGTCGTTGCGCTCGTCGACGCCGACGCTCAGCGTGTTGGCCGAGTCCATGATGCCGGCGCCGCTGAGCATGTCCTTCTTGCCCAGCGTTTCCTGCGGGTCGTGCCAGAAGTCGCCCGGCTGGTAATCCCCGCTCATACCTTGTGCTCCGAGATCGAACCGGCCACGTCCTCGTCCTGCTGCAGGTAGGTCTGCTTGGCCTTGTCGAGCTTCTCGCGGAGCGCTCCGACCGAGGCGGCGTAGCTGGTGAACTGATCCCGCGCCTTGCCACAGTGGATGGTGGCACCGAGACCGAAGATCTGGCCGACGGCGCCGAACAGGCCGGGATCGGCGACACAGCCGCCGATCATCTCGGCGGTCCCGCGGAGATCGTCGGCGAGTTGGTCCAGATGCCTGCCGAAGACGTCGAACGCCTCCGGATCGTCCACTTCGTACCCACTGCTCACCAGGGATTCACCTCATCGTCATCTGCGTCGTCCCGTGCGGGCCTGCGGCGGGGTGCGGGCCCGGGCGGCGGGGGCGGTGGTGCCGCGGACCCCGGTGTCTGCGGTTGCGTGTCCGGTTCGGGAGGTTCGGCGAACGCGGCGCGGTCCGTCCCGGACGCGGCCGCGGGGTCGGTGGGCAGGAATCCCTGCATCATCTCGAGCACCTCGCCGCCGCCCATGATCGACTCCACCGAGCCCGCGACCGCCTGCGCGGTCTGCCGCTGCGCCTCCCGGACGGTGTCCATGATGGTCGTCGTGAGCCGTGCCTCGCCGAGCTCGCAGGCCCGTTTGCCGAGCTGGATGTTGCGCAGGGCGCCGTTCGGGGCCAGTGAGACGGTGACCGCACCGTCGCGCGAACTCACCGTCGCGGCCGCGGCCGAGAACGCGTCCTGCAGCTCGGCCGCCCGTTGCTGCATCTCGACGGCCTGCCGTTCGACGTAGTGCTGGAGGTCCTCGCCGGGCCTCAGATTCGGATTCGGCTCCACACCCTGCTCCTTCGAATACGTTGGGCCGTTTGAACCGGTTACCGGAACGCTTCCTCCGTGCTGGCGATGAACGCGACCCGTCTCGACGCCGCAACGACTTCCCGGACCGCTCCGACTCCCGGTGCTGCTCTGCTTCCGGTGCTGCTCTGCTTCCGGTGCTGCTCTGACAAGGGCAGCCCGGCTCGCGACGAGCGAGCATCCGACACCCGCGAGATGTCGGATGCAGTCCAATGAGGAGGCGACGATGCCACCGGCAACCTATCGGCAGCACCTCGCGCCGGTCCAGAACCCCCGCACAGTCCGATCGATGTGCGCTCATATGAGCGCTGGCGAAGCGAATCCGAGTGGTCTCATAGCTGCCCCTCCGGACTGCTGCTAGCCTTCGGCCCGAAGCGATCACCCGGCGCTCTTCCGGAAAGGTGGCCTCCAGCAAGGTGTTCGGTAGTTTCGAGTTCGTGCTGGGCAGCGTCGAGGCGAGTGTCGTGGCTCAGGCGTTCGGTGTCGATGTCCGGCGGTTTCCCTTGCGGGTCCGCAACACCACCACCGATCCCGACCGGCTGCGCAAACTCGCCGGGATCGTCAGCGGTACGCTCGCCGAACGCGGGTTGCTGGTGGGCAAGGACCCACACCCGAACCTGCAGCGGGCATTCGAGCTGTTCGGTCGCTACCGCGTATCGGCGGCGGTGAGCGGAATCGACGATCGGGACAACGAGATCGCGATGCTCGTCGTCACCGACGGTGCGGACGCGGTCGGGGTCACGCAGCACCACGGTGAGGACGAACTGGTTTTCCGGTCCTTCTCCGACGACGATCTCGTCGACGTCCTCACCGGCGCGCTCCCCGCGGTGTCGGCGGCCAGCGGCCCCGAAGCCACCGTTCGGCAGAGTCTGCCCGAGTACCGTTCCGCGTTCGATGCGCAGAAAGCGGCAGAGCGTGCCCACGACGAGGAAGAGACGAACGCGTTCGGCAACATCCGCGTCGTCGGCCGGACCTCCGCGCCGAGAAGGTCGCGAGGTGACGGGGAATCCGGGGAGCAGCGACTGCGCCGCGCGTTCGCGGCGCAGCGACGGGGCGGTGGGCAGGTGGTCGTGTCGGCGTTCGCCGGTGAGCGATCCGCGCCGCGCTCGGTCGGCTGGGTGGACACCGCCGAGGGCCGCTACCTGGTTCATGCCGGTGAGGTGGGCAACGAGTTCGTCGCCCGCTACGAGCCTGCCGGTCGTGCCGAGGTGTCACGCGCCATTCACGGTCTGGTCGCCGCAACCTACTGAGTCGGAGTGTGTGATGAGTGACGATGCCCCCGAGGTTCCGCAGACGGCCGCGCCGACGGGTCCGGTGCTGCGGGCGGCCGAGCGCGGTACGCCGATGCTGAGCGGGCGTGAACTGAAGCGCATGGCCACCGACGGCGGCTTCGCCGTGGACGAGACCACGGGCAACCGGATGATCAGTGCACTTCAGGACATTCTGGAAGCTCTCAACAACCGGTGGGCGACACTGTCGAAGCTGGAGACCTCGCCGCAGCTGAGCGCGACGTCCACCGCGCAATGGGTCGCACAGCACACGGTCAACACTGCCTCCGACGAGCGCGGGTTGCTCACGCAGCTGCGCCGGGCACGCGAAGAACTTCCGCAGTACATCGAGGCGATCCGCGAGGCCAAGCGCCGGTATTCCGACACGGAATCGGGGACCCGCGGTCAGCTCGAGGGTTTCCACGATCGCTTCTGATTTTTCCCAGGCCGGCCGAAAGAGGTGCCACGACCGTGTCCACGTCCACCCCGGAAGAGAAGACACAGGATGTCTCGGACCCGCGGAGTGAGAACTACGATCCCGGCAGTCCGCACTACGACGTGACCGTCGATCCGTCGTCGCCGTTCTACGTGGGCGAGATCACCGAGGAGGCGGAATCCGGTCACGAGTTCCGCGACGCCGCGGAGGCCATTTCGGACGTGTTCCCGTTCAGCGTGTTCGGTGACGCCTTCACACAGGCGCTCTATCAGGGCTTTCTCACGAGCGACCGGGCCGGAATGGACGAAGACCTGGAAATCCGGCAGGTGGGCGAGATTCCGAGGACCGTGTGGGACAACGCCTCGCACGAGCAGATGGTCGAGGCGCTCGGCAGTCACGCCGATTCCGCGGCGGTTGCCGAGACCTCCGAGGAATGGGTGCGGACCGGCAACGATCTGACCCTGCACCAGAAGGCCGTCGCCGATGCGATCAGCGACAGCATGGGCGATTGGCAGGGCGAGGGCGGTGATGCCGCCAGGGAGCACCTCGCCGGTGTGGCCAAGTGGCTCGGAGCCACCGCGCAGGGTGCGGTCCTCACGGGACGGCAGCAACAGATCCACTCGCAGACGCTCAACGAGACGCAGAAGCAGATGGATGCGAACCCGCCACTGGCGTTCTCCGCTGCGGCTGCCAACCGGCGGCTGGCCGGCATCGACGACCCCACGGCCTACGCCGCGGCTGCGCAGCAGGAGATGCAGTCGATGCAGGAGAGCGAGGTCAGACGGGGCCAGGCCGCTCGGATCATGTCGCAGTTCGACGAGACCGTCGGCGGCGCTGTCGACATGCCGCTGTTCTCCCCGCCACCGGAACTCGCCGGACCGCGGGCCGCGGCGGCTCCGGGAGTGGCTTCTTCCGGGGCGGCTCCAGGCACGTCGGCCGCGGGAGGGGAAGCGGCGGCCGGTGCGGGACAGGCGCCGCTCCACAACGCGCGTGCGCCCCACATGGACGGGCAGGAGGCCGAACCAGCGAACGGGACGGCGTGGACGGCCGACCGGCCGTTCGCAGCCGACGGTCAGCCGCCGGCCGGGGGCCGCGACGGTGTGCCCACCCCGGCGGGGCCAGGGGGCGAGGGACCGTCCTTCCCGGCAGGCGTGCCGGAGGTGCCCGGCGGCGACGCGCAGTCGTTCTCGCCGGACGTTCCGCCTGGCGGGGCGTGCTCGCCGGACGTTCCGGACATGCCGGACCCGCCACAGGGTGGCGGGCCGTATTCGCCGCAGGTCCCGGCACCGCAAGCACCCGGCGCCCCGCCGGGCGGGCAGTCGTTCCCGGCGAGCGTGCCGCACGTGCCGAACGGTGGCCCCCAGCCGTTGCCACCCGAGGCCCCACATGGCGGTCCGTTCTCACCGGCTCCGCTGGACGTGCCGGATGTCGACGGCGGTGACGACGGCACGGGGACGTCGTCGTACGCACCGCCGAGGTTCACCACCCCTGATCTCCCTCCCGGCGGCGGTGGCACCCCCGGCTGGCCGGGCGCGTCGAACGGCGACATCAGCAGCAGGCTGGGCGGCGCGACCGGCGCCGGCTCGGGCGCGGGCATCGGCGGAGTGCTCGCCGGCGGCTCCGGCTCCGCAGGCGCGGGAGGACGCGGACCGGCAGGCGGGAGCGGATCCTGGGGTTCCGGCGGCTCCGGCGGGGTTTCCGGAGTGTCGGGAACGCCGCATGCGGCGGGCGGCGTACCCGGCGGCGGTGCCGCGGGTGGTGCGGCCGGCGGGATGGCGCCCGGGATGGGTGCCGGGGGCGCGGGCCGGAAAGGCGAGGAGGACAAGGAGCACCGCGTGGCGGGCTACCTCGAGGACGAGGAGAACGTCTTCGCCCCCGAACAGGCCATCGCGCCACCGGTCATCGGCGACTGGGAGAACAACAAGAACGAGGACTGGCGGTAGCGCGGTCGGCGGGCGTCCGACACCGACACGCGCGTCGCACCGGAACTCGCGCCACCCGAACTCGCGCCACCGGAACCCGACGGCACCGGCGACCGCTCCCGGTGCCGTCCGGTCACGGTGCCGCGGTACTGCCGCGGACGGTGAGCGTCGGGGTGAGGACCACGTCCTTCTCGGCGGTGCGCTGTTCGTCGAGGCGTTCGGCGCAGGCCTGCACGGCGAACCTCGCCATCGCGGTGGCGTCCTGCTTGACAGTGGTCAGGTCGACGTAGGACATGCCGGCAGCGCGGGTGTCGTCGTAGCCCACGATCGACAGGTCACGTGGCACGCGTACGCCCGCGCGGCCGAGCGTGTGCAGCAGCCCTTCGGCACAGCTGTCGTTGGCCGCGAACACCGCGGTCGGGCGGTCCGAACGCGACAGCAGCTCCACGGCGGCACGGACTCCGGACTCCTCGGTGTAGTCGCCAGGCAGGATCTCGACGTGCCCGGCGAGGCCGTGGTCGTTCATCCGCGCGCGGTAGCCGTTCCGGCGGTCGGCCGAGCCCGGCAGGGAGCCGCCGTCGACGTGGACGATGTCGCGGTGTCCGAGGTCGACGAGGTGGTCGACGGCGAGGCGGGCGCCCTCCTCATCGGCGGTACGCACACTGCCGATGCCGGTTCCGCCGGTGTGCTGGCCGATCTCGACGACCGGAACCTGCCGCGCGATCTTGGTCAGGTGCGAGGGCGACTCGATGGACAGTCCGATGAGGATGATCGCCTCGCAGCGCAGGCCGAGCAGCTCGTCCACGGCCTGCCGTACGCCGCGCGTCGGCAGGATCGCGCTGAGCACGATGCTGTAGTCGAGTCCGGCCGCCGCCGCGTACAGCCCCTCGATCACCAGCGGGTCGAGGGAGTGTTCCATGGTGAACAGCACGCCGAGTTGGCGGCTGCGCGCACGCCGCAGCAGTTGCGCCGCCGTGTCGGCGTGGAACCCCAGGTCCTCTGCGGCCCGCAGGACGTGCTCGCGGGTGTGCGGATTCGGGCCCGGCTTGTCGCCGAGCACGAGCGACACCGTCTGGCGCGACACCCCCGCGCGAGCCGCGACGTCGGCCATCGTGGGACGTCGCGTGGGTTCGCAGTCCTCCGACCGCGGCATCACTGCCTCCTGATCGCTGCCTTCCGACCGGCGCGAAGTGTGCCCGGGATCGTACCGGGCGCCCGGACTGCGCCGCGGCGGACGTGGGTCGGCGAGGCAGATCACAGCCGTGCGACTTGAACGATCCCGAACGGTCCTGAGACCGTGGATTTGGCACGTGCCAAACCGCCTTCATCGCCGCGGGCCCGGCCGGCCCGTCGCCAGTCCCTCGTCCGATGCGCAGGAAAGGTGTGCCCTCATGGCTGTGGCGTTGTGCGCTCTCGCGCTGGGAGCGTTCGCCATCGGTACCACCGAGTTCGTCATCATGGGTCTGCTGCCGGAGGTGGCGGGCGGTCTCGACGTGTCCGTGGCCACCGCGGGCAATCTCATCTCCGCCTACGCGCTCGGCGTCGTGGTCGGTGCGCCACTGCTGACGGCGGTCGCCACCCGGCTGGGCCGCAAGCAGGCGCTGCTGGCGTTCCTGGCACTGTTCGTCCTGGGCAACGTCGCGACCGTGCTCGTGCCGGGCTACGGCGGCGTGTTCGCGTCGCGGGTGATCGCGGGACTGCCGCACGGCGCCTACCTCGGAGCGGCGAGCCTCGTCGCTGCCCAGCTCGTCGGGCCCGCACGGCAGGCGACCGCGGTGGCGCGCGTGCTGATGGGGCTGACGATCGCCAACATCGTCGGTGTCCCGGCGGGCACCTTCCTCGGCCAGGTCTTCGGCTGGCGTGCCGCGTTCCTGGTGGTCGGCGTGCTCGGACTGCTCGCCGCTGCCGGCGTGGCCGCGTTCGTGCCGTCGCTGCCGAAACCGGAAGGCGTCGGCCTGCGAACGGAGGTGGTGGCCCTCGGCAGGAAGCAGGTCGTACTCGGATTGACCACCGCCGTGTTCGGGTTCGCCGGGGTCTTCGCCGTCTACAGCTACATCTCGCCGATGCTGACCGAGCTGGCCGGACTGTCGGACGCCGCGGTGCCGGTGGTGCTCGCCCTGTTCGGCGCCGGCATGACCGCAGGGTCGCTGATCGTGGGGCCGCTCGCGGACCGTGCACTGCGGCCGACGATCTACGGCTCGTTGGTGGCGCTCGCCGTCGCGCTGCTGGTGTTCTGGTTCGCGATCGACTCCCCGTGGTCGGCGATCGTCATGACCGTCGTGCTCGGCGCCGTCGGATTCGGTGTCACCGCACCGCTGCAGGTGCTGATCATGCAGAAGGCGGGACGGGCCCCGACGCTGGCCGCGGCCTCGAACCACTCGGCGTTCAACCTGGCCAACGCCGGGGGAGCGTGGCTGGGCGGGCTGGGCATCAGCGCCGGTCTGGGGTACGCCTCGCCCGCGATCATCGGTGCGGTGCTGGCCGTCGTCGGCCTCGGAATCGCCGTCGCGGCGGGGCTGTCGGACCGGGACCGGTCCGGTTCCGGGCAGGTGGCCGAATCGGCCGGCGCGGTCACCGGAGATACGGAACCCGCCGGTGCCGGACGCATCGGAACCGCCGAACGGGTCGGTTGACCCGCAGCGACCGGGTCCAGCGGGTGCGGGACCGTCCCGCGCGCTTCGCCGAGGTGACACGGGCGGCCACCGCGGCTCGGCCACCGCAGGTCACCGGCCGGTCAGCCGGAGAATCCGATCGTCGCCGTCGGCCGGTGACCCCCGGCCGTCGGTGTTGTTGGTCAGGACCCACAGCTCGCCGTCGGGCGTCGTGGTGACGTCGCGCAGCCGGCCGAACTCGCCTGCCAGCAACTCCGCCGACGACGACGGGTCGGCGACCGGCACCGTGCGCAGCACCTCGCCGCGCAGGTTGGCGATGTGGATCGTGCCGTCGTGGATCTCGATGCCGCTCGGGCTGGCCTCGTCCGGCCGCCACTGCTGAACCGGGTCGACGAACCGTTCGTCGCCGCCGATCCCTTCGACGATCGGCCAGCCGTAGTTGCCGCCCGGCTCGATGATGTTGAGCTCGTCCCACGTGTCCTCGCCGAACTCGGACGCGAACATGGTGCCGTCGGCGGCCCAGGCGAGCCCCTGCGGATTGCGGTGCCCGTAGCTATACACGGGTGAACCGTCGAACGGATTGTCGGCGGGCACCTCCCCGTCCGGGGTCAGCCGGAGAATCGACCCGGCGAGGTTGCCGCGGTCCTGGGCGTCGTCCGAGACGCCCGCGTCGCCCACGGTGACGTAGAGCATCCCGTCGGGCCCGAACGCGATCCGGCCGCCGGAGTGAATCGTCGCGGACGGCAGACCGTCGATGATCGTCTCCGCGTCACCGAGGGACAGCGCGCCGGGCTCGCCCTCGACGGCGTAGCGCTGGATGCGGTTGCCGTCCGGCCCCGTCGAACAGACGTACAGGCGCTGCCGGTCGTCGGTCGCCAGCCCCATCAGTCCGGTTTCGCCGCTCGGCGCCACGTCGTCGATCGTGCCGACCACCCGGGTGCCGTCGCCGGTGACCTCGAGGATGTCGCCGTCGTCGCGCGTGCTGACGACGGGAGCGTCGCCGACGAACGTGATCGACCACGGCGCGTTCAGGCCGCCGACCACGGTGTCGGCGCTGCCGCGGGCATCGGTGCGTTCCGACGGGTTCTCCGGCGCGACGGCCGAACAGCCGGTGAGCAGCGCGAGCGCGGCGGCTCCGAGGACGGTCAGACTGCGCATCGAGGCCATATCGCCCACGGTACGGACGTCGCCGGGACGTCGGCGGCCGAGTGCGGGACGATCGGCCCATGGCTGCGACGAACGGCAAGGTCGACGTCACGAAGGCGATCGACTGCTACCGCGCCCGGAAAGGCCGGTTCGACGTCGTCGACGTGCCGGACCTGCGGTTCCTGATGGTCGACGGGCACGGTGACCCGAACACGTCGGCCGCGTTCGCCGATGCCCTCGGCGCGCTGTATCCGGTGGCGTACACGGTGAAGTTCGCCAGCAAGCGCGACCTCGGCAGGGACTACGTCGTGCCGCCGTTGGAAGGGCTGTGGTGGGCCGAGGACATGGCCGCGTTCACCACGGGGCGCGACAAGACGCTGTGGTCGTGGACGATGCTGATCATGGTGCCGGAGTGGGTCGACGACGTCATGGTCGAGGCCGCCATCGCCGCCGTGGCGGCGAAGAAGCGCCCCGCGCGTATCGACGACGTTCGCTGCGAGGTGTTGTCGGAAGGGACCTGTGTCCAGACGCTGCACGTCGGCTCGTTCGACGACGAAGCGCCGGTGCTGGCGACGATGCACCACGACGTCATCCCCTCGCGCGGCCTCCGGATGGCCGGGACGCACCACGAGATCTACTTCAGCGATCCGCGCAGGACGCCTGCAGGGAAGCGGCGCACGATCCTCCGGCAGCCGGTGGCGCCCGTCGCCGAGTGACCCGGCGACAAGGGACGCGCCGTGGCATGGCGCAGAGCCGGCAGTGGAGCCCGCAGCAGGGCCACCACTGATTGAAACAGCACTGGGGCGGGGTGGTGGGCCGCTGCTAGTTTCCGCCGTGGGCGGCGAAAGGTGTACGACATGGGGGTGTACGCGGTCACCGGGGCGGCTTCCGGCATGGGGCGCGCGGCCGCCGACAAGCTCAGGGCCACGGGGCACACCGTGGTCGGCGTGGACGTCCGGGCCGCCGACGTCGTGGCCGATCTGGCCACGGCGGCCGGTCGGCGGTACGCCGCGGACGCGGTGCTCGAAACCTGTGGCGGACGGCTCGACGGCGCCGTGCTGGCTGCCGGACTCGGCCCGGTGCCAGGCAGCGAACGCGAGATTCTCGAGGTCAACTACTTCGGCGTGACCGAGCTGCTGGGGCGGTGGCGGCCCGCGCTGGCTGCCGGGGGAGGTGGCAGGGCAGTGGTCCTGTCCAGCAACTCGACCACCACCACCCCGCTGGTGCCGCGGCGTGTGGTGCGGGCTCTGCTCGCGGGGGAGTCCGGTAAGGCCGTGCAAGCCCTGCGGTTCCACGGCCCGGCGCGTGCCGTGATGAGCTACGGCGGCTCGAAGCTCGCCGTGAGTCACTGGGTCCGACGCGAGGCGGTGACGCCGGAGTGGGCGGGCTCCGGTATCCGCCTCAACGCCCTCGCGCCGGGAGCGGTCCGCACGCCGCTGCTGGACCAACAGCTCGCCGACCCGGCGTCGGCCAAGGCGGTGACCTCGTTTCCGGTTCCGGTGGGCGGTTTCGGTGATCCGGCGCAACTCGCCGACTGGGTGGTGTTCCTGCTGTCCGACGCCGCCGACTTCATGGCGGGAAGTGTCGTGTTCGTGGACGGCGGAACCGACGCCTACCTCCGTCCCGATGCCTGGCCACGGCCGGTTTCGCTGCGTGGTCTGGTCCGGTACCTACGGCGGATGAGGGCGTTCCGGCGGGAGTGACCGCGTGTCCGTCCGTACAGTGGGGCGACGTCGTCGTGCCGTCCGACGGCTCGACGCCGGGCCCGACGGAGCGCTGCATGTCGCGGCCGGGACCGAGCGAACGGTGCTGTTGCTCACCCGTGGTGGGGGCTCATACGTGGTGGGACCGGGTACCGAGCCGCACCGGGTGCCCGACGCCTAGGCTGGCTCTCATGTCGGAGCGGGGATCGGGAGCGGCCACCAGAGAGGCGATCCGGGCGGCTGCCACGCGGCTGTTTCTCGAACGCGGATACGCGCGGACACCGGTGCGGGACATCGCGAGCGCCGCGGGCGTGAACGCGGCGCTCGTCATCCGCTACTTCGGCAGCAAAGAGGAACTGTTCCTCGAGACCATGCGGCTGAACATCGACGACGAACCGTTGCTGGACGTGCCGATCGAATCCTTCGGCGCCCGCTTCGTCGAGGTCGTGCTGTCCACAGGCGACATTCGCGGCGTGTACCTGGCACTCGTGCGCGGCAGTGGTGAGCGGCGGATCGCGGAACGACTCCGTGAGGTGCACGAGAACGCGCTCGTCGCGCCGCTGCGCGCCCGCCTGTCCGGTCCGGACGCGGACCTGCGCGCCCGCATGGCGGCCGCCGCGGTGGGTGGGCTGCTGTACTCGCTGTGGGTCGTGGGGGACGAGGCGCTCGCCCACGACCGGCCGGAACTCGTGGCACGCTACGGCACGATCGTCCAGCAGATCATCACCCCGGAGGCCTGAACTTCCGGGATGCTTCGGCAGTCCTTGAGACGTCGAGACGTCAGTGCCCTCGCGACGTCACTGGACCGACCAGCCGCCGTCCGAGGGCAGGATCGCCCCGGAGACGTTCACCCCGTCGTCGCTGAGCAGGAAGCTGATCGATGCCGCGAGCTGCTGTGCCGTCGCGATCGGCGGGATCATGCGGACGAAGTCGCGGGTGCGCTCGTTGCCCCAGTCGGAATCCGGTGCGCCGCCGCGGGCGATGCCGGTCGCGACTCCGCCAGGGGCCACGGCGTTGACCCGGATGCCGTGCGGGCCGTACATGAACGCCGTGTTCTTGGTGATGCCGACGACCGCGTGCTTGGCCGCGGTGTAGGCCACGCCCGCGGCGTTGCCGCGCAGCGCGGCCTCCGACGCGACGTTGACGATGGATCCCGAGCGGCGGTCGATCATGGCAGGCAGCACGGCGCGGGTGAGGCGGAACACGCCGTCGACGTTGACCGCGAACACGCGGCGCCACAGCTCGTCGGACGTCTCATGGGCGGGGGAGAAGTCGTCGACGATCCCCGCCACGTTGGCGAGCCCGTCGATCCGCCCGCCGGCCGCGGCGACGATGCGGTCGATGTCGTCGTCGCGGGTGATGTCGCCCGCAACGGGCGTGATGCGCTCGGTGTCCGATTCGGACGTCAGCGTGTCGAGTCCCTGCTCGGTGATGTCGGCGGCCACGACACTGCCACCTTCGGCGGCGATGCGGTTCGCCGTGGCACGGCCGATGCCGGACGCCGCGCCGGTGACGACGACGGTGCGCCCTTCGAAGCGGCCGGGGGTGATGCGTTCCCGCCACACCGACTCGTCGGCGTCGGCAGATCCGCCGCCGACGCGCTGTACCAGTGCGTCGACGACGTCCTGCGACAGCCTGCCCTGGCTGAGGGTGACGAGTTCCTGCAGCGGCAGGTTCGCCACGGGTGCGAGTGCGTCGGCGCCCACGCCCGCCTCCTCCAGCAGCTCCCGGATGGCGACGCCCCCTTCGGGATGTCCGAGCCAGGTTCCGACCGTGCTGGCGGCGGTCAGGACGCGGGGTGTCGTGCTCATGGGCTGCCTCCGGCGGATGCGCGGGCCGTCGCTCAACTAAGGTAAACAAAGTTTACACTCTCGGTCCACGTCAGGGACGAGCACGGCGACCGGCGCACCGGAGAGGCGGCAGCACACCGAACCCGGCCGCCGGGTTCGGGTCAGGCGGCCACGTCGCCGAGCGCCTTGTCGAGGATCTCCACGCCGCGGTCGATCTCGGCCTCGGTGGCCGTCAGCGCCGGGGCGATGCGGAAGGTGCCGCCCATGCCGGGCAGTTGCACGATGTTCATGTGCAGGCCGAGTTCGCCCGCCCGCTGCGTGACCGCGGCGCCGAGCCGGTCGCTGTCGGCCGTGTCACCGCCGGAGGCGACCAGTTCGAGCCCGACGAGCAGTCCCTGCCCGCGGACGTCCCCGATGACCGGATGCCGTGTGGCGAGCTCGCCGAGGCCGTCACGCAACCGCACGCCGAGCTCCGCGGCACGCACGTCCAGCCGGTCGCGGGTCAGCACGTCGAGCACGGTGTTGCCGACGGCCGCGGGCAGCGGATCGTTGACGTGCGTGGTCAGGAACAGGAAACCGAGGTCGTGGGCGCGTTCCTCGATCTCGGCGCTCGTCACGATCGCCGACAGCGGCAGCCCGGCGCCGAGCGTCTTGGAGAGCGTGATGATGTCCGGCACGACGCCGTCCCGTTCGAAGGCGTACCAGTCGCCCGTGCGGCACAGGCCGGTCTGGGCCTCGTCGAGGATCAGCAGCATGCCCCGCTCGTGGCACTTGTCGCGCAGTGCGCCGAGGTAGCCGGGTGGCAGGTCGATGATGCCGCCGGAACTGAGAATCGGTTCGACGAGGCAGGCGGCGAGACTGCCGGTGGACTGCGCGTCGATGAGGTCGAACGCCAGGTCGAGCTGACGGCGCCAGTCCAGGTCGCCGTCGGCGTCGACGATGTCGGGCCGGAACCGGTCCGGCACCGGAAGGGCGAAGTTGCCCGGCGCGGCGGGACCGTAGCCGCCGCGGCCCGCGCTGTAGGTGGCACCCGCGGCCGCCTGCGTCATGCCGTGCCAGGAACGGGCGAACGAGACGACCTCGTGCCCGCCGGTGACGAGCTTGGCCATGCGCAGGGCCGCCTCGTTCGCCTCGCCGCCCGTACTGAGCAGCATGGTCTTCTCGAGTGGAGCGGGCAGGGATTCGGCGAGCCTGCGGCACAGTTCGAGAACGGGGCGGCTCAGCATGCCGCTGTAGAGGTGGTCGAGCCGGCTCGCCTGCTCGCCGATCGTCGCGACGATCTCGGGATGGGAGTGGCCGAGAATGGCGCTCATCTGCCCGGACGTGAAGTCCAGCAGCTCCCGCCCGTCCTCGGTGAACACCGAGGTGCCCGCGGCGCGGTCGACGACGGCGGGGCTGAACCCGCCGCGGCCCAGGTAGCGGATGAGGTGCGCGGTGTCGGTCATGCTCCGACGCTACGAAGCTGCGTTGCATCGTGTCCATCACACGATGTCGACGCCGCTGTTCGGTTTTCCCGAACTATTCGGCGCAGACTGGGGGCATGCTCAATCCGTGGCGACTGCGGCTGCTGTCCCTGCTGGAAAGCCTCGGCACCGTGCGTGCCGTGGCCGAGACGCTGCATCTGAGTGCCTCGACGGTGTCGCAGCAGCTGACGGTGCTCGAATCGGAGACCAGGGCGACGCTGCTGGAGCGGACCGGCAGACGGGTGCGGCTCACCCGGCAGGGCAGCCTGCTGGCGCGGCGGGGCAGGGAGATCCTCGACCGCATGGCCGAAGCCGAGGCCGAGCTGCGCATGCTCGGGGACGAGCCGATCGGCACGGTGCGGGTCGGTGCGTTCCAGAGCGCGATCCAGCCGCTCGCCGTGCCAGCCGTGACCCGGTTGGCCGACTCGCACCCGCAGCTGCAGGTCGAACTCGTGGAGTCCGAACCGCACGAGAGCGGTCCCGCACTGCGGACCGGCGAGCTCGACGTGATCATCACGACCACCGATTACGTCGAGTTCCCCTGGGGCCGGGACCTGGAGATCGTGCCGTTGGGCACCGACCCGGTCGTGCTCGTGCTGCCGCAGGCGCATCCGCTGGCACGCAGGCGTGCCGTCGACCTCGCGGCGTGCGCGGACGAAACGTGGACCGGGGACCGCACGGGCTCGTACATGGCCGAGCTGACCCGCAGGCTGTGCCGCCAGTCCGGTTTCGAACCGCGGACCGCGAGCCGCTTCAGCAACTACCTGCTGCAGTTGGGCGAGGTGGAGTCGGGCCGCGCCGTGACGCTGCTGCCGGCGCTGGCCGTGCCCGCGGGCCTCGCCGTGGCGACGTGCGAACTGACGACCCCGGTGCACCGCAACGTCACGATCGTGGTGCGCAGCGGCAGCGCCCCGCGGGCGGCCGTCGACGCCGTCGTCGACGCCCTGCTCGACCACCCGGAGGTCCCGGCGCTGACCGCTCCCGGCGAGGACCAGGGCTGATCGGCCGGTCGGCTGCTGCGGCCGTCGTGAGTGTCCGAACTGCTGCGCACGCCGATCCGGCGCCGGCGCACGTGACTCCCGGGATTCGGCTCGGACAGCTCGCCCCGCCACGGCCCCCGGAATCCGGGCTCGCCCGCTCCCGGACCACGCGGGGAGCGGGCGAGCCCGGCCGGCTCAGGCGTCGGTGACGAGTTCCCCGGTCAGCGCCGTGACGTCGGGTAGCCCGGCCAGTCCGTAGGTGAGCTCGGTGATCCGCTCGGCGCGCGCGTCGGTGACGGCACGCGTGGCGTTCAGCCGGAACTTCGTCGCGAGCTCGTCGGCCGACAGCGGATTGCCGTGGCCACCCCGGTTGACGTCGACGCGCTCGCTGAGTTCGATGCCGTCGGACAGCCGAACCCGCAGCACCGCGGGGAACTGGTGCGGGAAGATCCGGTCGCATTCCGCGTCGGGAACGCACGTCACCCTGGCTGCGAGCGCCAGCCGGTCCGGATCGGCGGCCGCGGCGTCGGTGAAGTCCTCGTGGAACACGCCGAGCCCGCCGCCCCCGAGTAGCGCCGCGGCCACGGTGTACGGGCCGGAGAACGCCGCGTGGTACCCCGACTTGGGGACCGCCTTCTCCGCGGGTGGCTGGCCGATGGTCCGCAACACCGCCGTGGGTGCTCCGAGCTCGATGCTCTCGATCGCCGAGGGATCGATCCCGCGGGCCCGCAGCCGCAGCGCCGCGTCGATGCCGGCGTGGGTGAAGTGGTTGCACGGGTAGGGCTTGAAGAAGATCCCCGGCAGCTCCCACCGCTCGCCGAGCCCGGTCGTGACGGCGTCGAGGTCGACCCGGTCGCCGCAGAACGCCTGCAGCATGCCGAACCGGCCTTCGAGTACGGTCGGCGGACCGGTGATGCCGGCGCGCGCGAGCCCGGCGGCCGTCACGGCGGCGTGTGCGGCCCATCCGCAGTGGATCCGTTTGACCGTGCCGCCCGTGCGGTTCGCCTCGAGCAGACCGGAGCCCATGCTCGCCGCGATCCCCACCGTGTCGGCGATGCCGTCGGTGTCCACACCGGACAGCATCGCCGCCGACACGGCGCCGCCGACCGCGCCGCAGATCGCCGTGGCGTGCAGGCCGTGCTCGAAGAACACCGAGTTGCCGAGGTCCGAGTCGTAGCCGGCCATTCCGAGCCGCACCGCCACCTCGATGCCCACACCGATCGCATCGAGCAGCTGCGCGCCGCTCGCGCCCCGTGACTCGGCGACGGCCAACGCAGCGGGTACCACGGACGCCGACGGGTGGAGCACCGACGGCAGGTGCGTGTCGTCGAAGTCGAGCGAGTGGGCGAGCGTGCCGTTCAGCAGGGCGGCGCTCGGCTCCGGCACGGGTTGTGCGCCGATGGCCGTCGACCGGCCCGCGCCGCCCCATTCCCGGACGAGCCTGCCGACCGCCTCGGCGGGTGGTTCCGCCGTCGCGGCGAGACTGTTGCCGAGTACGTCGAGAACCCGGCGTGCGACGTCGTCCCGTAGTTCCGGGGCGAGGCCGTCGTCGCGAGTCGCCGACGCCAGCCGGGCGAGGCGTTGCACCAGCGTGCTCATGCGCTCACCGCCGCGAGCGGGCGGATCGGCGAACCGGTGCCGCCGGTGATGCGCAGCGGAGCGAGCAGGAAGCTGAACTCGCGGACGCCCACGTCGGCGATCTCCTCGAGGTTGAGGTGTTCCATGATGAAGATGCCCGACTCGACCAGCAGCACTCGGTGCACCGGCAGGACGGCGTGTCCCGCTCCCGCGGGGATCTGTTCGTAGGCCGTGGTGTCGGCGCCGGTCGCGACGACGCCCCGATCGGCCAGCCACCGTCCCGCCTCGACGGTCGGACCCGGCACACCTGTCTCCTTGCCCATGTAGGTCGCCGAGTCCGCGAAGTGGCGTGCCCAGCCGGTGCGCACCAGTGCGACGTCGCCCCGCCCCGGTTCGGCACCCGCAAGCTCGGCGGCCGCGGCGAGGTCGTCGGCGGTGACGCCGTACCCTGCGGGCAGCGTCGGCACACCGTGGACGGCCGCCACGTCGAGCAGCACCGCGCGCCGCAGCAGGCCCGGCAGGTTCTCCGCCCCGTGCGTGCTGAACGTGCCGCCCTGCTGTGCCTCGGCCGCGTCGACCCCGCCGTGGAGCTCGCCGCAGTGGCTCACGTGCGAGAGCGCGTCGATGTGGGTGCCGACGTGGCCGCCGGTGACGATGATCTCGTTGGCGGCCGAACCGCCGTCGGGGCGTTCCATGTCGCCGTGTCTGCGGATGAGCGTCATCCGGAAACCCGGATGGTTCGGCGAACACGGCATGCCCGTGAAGAAGGGCTGCCCGAGCTCGTAGAGCCGGACCCCGCCGGAAACGGCGGCGAGCAGCGGGTCCTGGGAACGTGTCATGACGTCTGGCCTTCCTTGCCGTTCTGGTCCTCGTCGGCGATCGCGAGCAGCCACAGCGCTCGCTCGACGACCGCTTTGTCGACGAAGCGGCCCGTGGAGTCGATCCACGCCGCCTCGCCGGAATCACGCACCGTGTCCACAAGCGACCGCGCCCACGCCACGTCGTCGGGGTCGGGGCGGCAGGCCGCGTGCACCACGGGAATCTGCTCCGGGTGGATGACCGACCGGCCGAAGAAACCCGCCCGCCGCCCCTCATCGGTGTCGGCGCGCAGGCCGTCGAGGTCGCGGACCGCGGTCCACACACTCTGCGCGGGGCTGGGCAGGCCCGCCGCGCGAGCGGCCACGACCACCCGGGACCTCGCCCAGGTGAGCGCGTTCCGATCGGTGACGCGCAGGTCCGCGGCGAGGTCGGCCTCACCGAGGGAGATGCCCGACACGAGAGGGTGCGCGGTGGCGAGGGCGTAGGCGCATTCCACGCCCCGTGCCGACTCGACGATCGGGTACACGGGCACGCCGAGTCGCTCGGCGACCCCGCTCAGCTGCGCCGGGTCCTCGCACTTGGGAATCCGGACCCCTGCCGGCGGGACGGAAGCGGCGACGAGTGCGTCCACATCGGCCGTCCCGTGTGGAGTGCCGGACTCGTTGACGCGCACGTAGGCGCGGTGGCCGTCGGCGAGCGCCGCGACGACGTTGCGCCGCGCCCGCTCCTTGGCGTCCGGGGCCACGGCGTCCTCGAGGTCGAGGATCACGGCGTCGGCGTCCGATGCCAGGGCCTTGGCGATCCGCTCCGGGCGGTCGGCGGGAACGTAGAGCCACGTCCGCACCGGTGCCGTCACCGTACGACCCCCTGTTCGCGGAGCCGGGCCAGCCGCTGCGGCGTCACGCCGTACCCGCCGAGGACCTCCTCGGTGTGCGCCCCCACCGGCGCGCCCGTCCAGTTGATCGCACCCGGCGTCTCGGACATGCGGAACAGCACGTTCTGCATCCGCACGGGCCCGAGTTCGTCGTCGGGCAGGGTGGCGATCGTGCCGAGTGCCTGGAACTGCGGGTCCTCGACGATGTCGGCCGCCGTGTAGATCGGCGCGATCGCGGCCTGGGCCTCCTCGAAGGCCGTGATGACCTCGTCGCGGTCGCGCGCGGCGATCCACGAGCCGACCGCCTCGTCGAGTTCGTCGGCGTGCTTCGCCCGTTCGGCCCCGCTGGCGAACCAGGGCTCGTCGATGAACTCGGGCCTGCCCACGAGCCGCATGACGCGCTCGGCGATCGACTGGGCGCTGGTGGAGATCGCGACCCAGCTGCCGTCCCTGGTGCGGTAGGTGTTGCGCGGCGCGTTGTTGCTCGAACGGTTACCGGTGCGCTCCTGCAGCACGCCGAGCTGGTCGTAGGCGATGATCTGCGGTCCGAGCAGGGTCAGGATCGGCTCGATGATGGCCATGTCGACGACCTGGCCCTGGCCGGTCTGTTCCCTCGCGCGCAGGGCCGTCGTCACGGCGAAGGCCGTCGCCAGCGCCGCGATGCCGTCGGCGAGCCCGAACGGCGGCAGCATCGGCGGGCCGTCCGGTTCGCCGGTGATGGCGGCGAAGCCGCTCATGGCCTCGGCGAGGGTGCCGAACCCGGGGCGCTTGGCGTAGGGCCCGACCTGGCCGAACCCGGTGACGCGGGTGAGGACGATCCCGGGGTTGATCTTGCGGAGCTCGTCGTAGCCGAGACCCCAGCGTTCGAGCGTGCCGGGACGGAAGTTCTCGATCACCACGTCCGCGTCGGCGACCATCTCGCGGAAGATCTCCTGACCTTCGGGAGAGCCGAGGTAGAGCGTGACGGCTTTCTTGTTGCGTCCCAGCAGCTTCCACCACAGGCCGACACCGTCGCGCTGCGCGCCGTGGTTGCGGACCGGATCGCCGTTGGGGTGCTCGATCTTGATGACCTCGGCCCCGTAATCGGCGAGCGTGGTCGCGGCCAATGGGCCGGCGAACAGCGTGGCCACGTCCAGGACGCGGATTCCCGACAATGCGCCCGTCATGGGGCGGTACCTGCCTTTCGTCATGCGTTTCGTTTAGGGGAACAACGATAACCGCCATGTTTCGCGACTCCGGCGTCCCCGGTGGTTCAAGTTGGCACCGCTGACCGCGTGTAGTCAAGCTGTGCAGGGTTGTTGACCTATCGCTGCGGTCGGTGTCACGATAGCTCAACTTCAGAATGATGTTTCTCTAAGCGGAACAACTTCTTTCGGCGGAACACTTCAGGGAACAGGGATCAGAGATGATCGTTCGCAGGCTGATCGCCGTCCTCGGTGCGGGTTCACTGCTCGCGACCGCGGGCTGCGGTGGTTCCGCGCCGTCCGGCGCCGCGGGGGACGCTGCCGGTAGCGGTGACGGTCCGGTCAGGATCGGGGCACTGCACCCGGTCAGTGGGTCGATGGCGGTCGACGGACTGCAGATGCGTCGCGGCGCGCAGCTCGCGGTGGAACAGATCAACGACTCCGGCGGCATCGCCTCGCTCGGCGGCCGAGAGGTTCGGCTGGCGACCGCGGATACACAGGGCAAGCCCGAGATCGGCCAGAGCGAGGCCCAGCGCCTGATCTCGGACGGCGCGGTCGGCCTGATCGGCACCTACCAGAGTTCGGTCAGCAGCAACGTGGCCGTCGTGGCAGAGCGCAACGAGGTGCCGTTCGTCATGGACGTGACCGCATCGGACGAGATCTTCCAGCACGGCTACCGCTACTCGTTCCGGGTGCAGCCGGGCAGCGCCAAGATCTCCGAGTCGGCGGCCGAGTACCTCGAACAGGTCTCCGAACAGGCGGGCAAACCCGCCGAGCGGGTCGCCGTGCTCCACGAGCACACGGATTTCGGCACCGGTGCGGCCGACGCCTTCGAGACGGCGGCGGAGAAGCTGGGCATGGAGGTCGGCCCGCGGATCAGCTACGACGCGACCACGGCCTCGGACTTCACCTCGCAGATCACACAGGTCAAGGCCTCCGGCGCCGATGTGCTCGTCGTCGCCGGTTACTACGGCGACAGCCTGCTCATCGCGCAGGCCGTCGATGCCGTGAAACCTGATCTCGACGCGGTGTGGGGCGTCTCGAACGGCGCCTACGACCAGCCGAAATTCGTGTCCGACGCCGGCGAACTCGGCGACCGGTACTTCAGCACCAATTATCACTTCGACGCGCAGAACCCCGAGACCCGGAGGTTGCGCGAGGAGTACCGACAGCGGTTCGGAGCACCGATGCGCACCGGTGCGGTCCTGTCCTACGACGCGGTCCAGGCCATCGCCGCCGGTGTCGAGGAGGCGGGCAGCACCGACCCGGCGGCCGTGCGCAACGGGATCGCCCGCGCGGAGATCGACCCCCTCACCGTCGGCGACGGCCCGGTCCGGTTCGGTCCGGACGGGGAGAACGTGAACTCGGCCGCGGTGCTCATGCAGATTCAGAACGGACGGGTGAAACAGGTGTATCCCCCGGAGAAGGCCGAATCCGACCCAGACTACTCGGTGGCGTGGTGACGATGACGGCGACGATCGACAGTGACGCTCCGGAAACGCGGGCGCCGTCGGCCACGGTCGCGGTCCTGAAGCGCGCCGGGGTCGTGGGCGCTCTGGTGGCGGTGGCCATCGCCGTCGCGCTGATTCAGTCCGGCAGCGGCATCGTGGTCTGGCAGTCGGTGGTGACCGGCCTGCTGACCGGCGGGCTGTACGGATTGATCGCGATGGGCCTCACGCTGATCTTCGGCGTGCTCGACATCGTGAACTTCGCCCACGGCGCGATGCTGGCCGTGGCCATGTTCCTCTCGTTCGGCGTGGTGGCGGTGACCGGACTGCACCCGTACCTGACGATGCTGGTGACCGTGCCCGCCCTGTTCCTCGTCGGTGCGCTCGTGCACCGCGGACTGCTGTCCGGTGCAGGCGGAGCAACGCTGGAGAACCAGTTGCTCATCACGCTCGGACTGTCGCTGCTGCTGGAGAACGGACTGCTGCTGTTCCTCGGGGCGGAGCCGAAGAACGTGACGTTGCCGGGCGAGACGCACCTCGACGTGTTCGGCGCCGTGGTATCCGGGTCGCGGCTGTACGCGTTCCTGGGCGCCGTGGCACTCGGCCTGGTGCTGTACTGGATGTTGCAGCACACCCGGCTCGGCACGGCGATCCGCGCGGTCGCGTCCAACAGTCCCGGGGCCGAACTGGTCGGTATCAATGTGCGCCGGATCCACACGTTGACCTTCGCCATCGGCGCAGCCTGTGCCGGTGCGGCGGCGGCGCTGGCCGTGCCGCTGCTCTCGGTCACGCCGACGCTGGGCGAGCAGTTCAACATCACCGCGTTCGTCGTGGTGGTCCTCGGTGGCATGGGCAACGTCGTCGGCGCGCTCGTCGGCGGGCTGCTGATCGGCCTGGTCGAACAGCTCACCACGATCTATCTCGACGGCCAGAGCTCCCTGCTCGGCGTGTTCGTGGTGTTCGTGCTGGTGCTGTTCCTGCGTCCGCAAGGATTGTTCGGGAGGCGAACATGACCGACACCGCAGTCGAGTCGCGGCCGCCGACACGGCCCGCCGGGCCCGCGGCGCCACCGCTGCGGCCGCAGAATCGGCAGTTCGCCGTGCTGGCCGTGCTGGTTCTGCTGGCTGTCCCGTTGCCGTTGATCCTGCCGCCCGCGCAGGGCGCGGTGGCCGTGCGCATCCTGATCTTCCTGATCATGGCCGTCGGCTGGAACATCATGAGCGGCTTCGGCGGGATGTTCAGCTTCGGGCACGCCGCGTACTTCGGCCTCGGCGCTTACACGAGTGCGTACCTGCTGGTCGAGCACGGTGTGTCGCCGTGGGTCGGCATGGCTGCCGGCATGGTCGTCGCGGCCGCCGTGGCGATGGTGATCGGCTACTTCTCGTTCCGGTACGACCTCAAAGGTGCGTACTTCGCGCTGGCGACCTTCGCGTTCGCGGAGATGCTGCGATTGATCACCACCAGCAGCGACGCCGTGAACGGTGCCGTCGGATATCAGGTGCCGCTGATCCAGGGATCGTCGGTGGGTCAGCTGCAGTTCCCGGCCGGGTCGCCCGCCTACTTCTGGATCGCGCTCGTGCTGGCGGGCGGGGCCGTGGCCCTGAGCATCCTGTTCCGGCACTCGGCGGCCGGTCGCTACGTCGTGGCGATCCGGGACGACGAGTTGGCGGCCGCCTCCGTCGGGGCACCTGTGATGCGGCACAAGCTGCTGACCGTGGCGCTCTCGGGTGCGATCACCGCGGTCGCGGGAGCCTTCTACACGCAGTACTACCTGTTCATCGATCCGCAGCTGGCGTTCGGTTCCTCGGTGTCCATCGAGGCGATCGTCACCGCCGTGATCGGCGGGATCGGCACGATCTGGGGGCCGGTCGTGGGAGCGGTGATCGTGGGCTCGCTCTCGGACGTGACGGCGACGCTGCTGGCGACCCCGCCAGAGTTCCTGAGCTTCCTGCAGGGACGCAGCGGACTCGACGTCATCCTGTACGCCGTGATGCTGATTCTCATCGTGCGGCTCATGCCGAAGGGCATCTTCGGAACTCTGGCCGAGAAGGTTGCGGAAAGGCGGCGCCGATGAGTGTGCTCGAACTGTCCGGCGTGGACAAGAAGTTCCGTGGCCTGCACGCCCTGTCCGATGTGGAGATGTCCGTGTCGGAGGGCGAGATCGTCGGGGTGATCGGCCCGAACGGCGCCGGCAAGACGACGCTGTTCAACGTGATCTGCGGTGCGCTGAAGCCCGATGCGGGTTCGGTGCACTTCGACGGCAGTGACGTGACCGGCCGCAAGCCGGAGAAGATCGCACGTCGTGGCATGGTGCGGACCTTCCAGCTGATGCGGCCGTTCGCGAGCATGACGGTGGCGGAGAACGTGAGCCTGGCCGCGCAGCACCACACGCGTGGGCCGGAGCGGCTGCGCGAGCGTGCCATGGAGGTCGTCGAGCGGGTCGGACTGACGGAGTGGGCGCACCGGCGTGCCACCGAACTGCCGACGGCCGGCCTGAAACGGCTCGAACTGGCCAGGGCGCTCGCCGCGCGGCCGCGGGTGCTGCTGCTCGACGAGGTGCTCGCCGGCCTGCTGCCCGCCGAGCGTGAGCCCGTCCTCGACCTGCTGGCCGAGCTCCGGCAGCAGGACGGCACGACGCTGGTGTTCATCGAGCACATCATGGCCGCGGTGATGCGGTTGTCCGACCGCGTGCTGGTCATGGACCAGGGCGCCGTGCTGGCCACCGGCACGCCCGACGAGGTCACGGCCGACCCGCGCGTGATCGACGCCTACCTCGGGGAGGAGCCGACGCCCCATGCTGACGCTTGAGAAACTGAGCGCCGGATACGGGCGCATGCGCATCCTGCACGAAGTGGACTTGCACGTCGGCGCGGGGGAACTGGTCGCATTGGTCGGCGCGAACGGCGCGGGCAAGACCACGGCGCTGCGCAGCATCTGCGGGCAGCTCGCACCGCATTCGGGGCGAATCGTGTTCGACGGCGCCGACACGGCGGGGCGCAGGCCCGACATGCTCGTGCGGGACGGGCTGGTGCACGTGCCCGAGGACCGCGCTCTGTTCGGCACGTTGACCGTCGAGGAGAACCTCCGGATGGGAGCGTGGACCGCGTCGGCCGGGGATACGACGACGCGGCTGGACCAGGTGTACGAACTGTTCCCGATCCTCGCCGAGCGCCGCGGCCAGGTGGCGCAGACCTTCAGCGGCGGCCAGCAGCAGATGCTCGCGATCGGGCGCGCGTTGATGGCGGGACCGCGGCTGTTGCTGCTCGACGAACCGTCGACCGGCCTGTCGCCGAAGTTGACCTGGACGATGCTGGACGCGGTGCGCGAGGTTCGTGACACCGGAGTGTCGGTGTTGCTCGTGGAGCAGAACGCGAAGCAGGCACTGGCCATCGCCGACCGGGCCTACGTCATGGAGAGCGGATCGGTCGTGCTGTCCGGCGGTGGCGGCGAACTCGCCGACGACGAACGTGTGCGGAAGGCGTACCTGGGACTGTGATGGACAGGCACACGACGATGTCGGGGACTCCCGCGGTGGCCGCCACGGCAGGACTCGGTGAGTGGGTGTCGCGGTTGGACCTCGCCGCGGTGCCGGCCGCCGTCGTCGACCGGCTCGGTCTCGTGGTGCTCGACGTCGTGGGCGTCGCCGCGGTGGGCGCCAGGACAGCCGACCAGACCGCGTTGCGGCGGGCGTGGACCGCACCGACCGGGCCGGCCCCGCTGTTCGGTACGGGAGAGAGGGCGCCGATCGACACCGCGGCGTGGCTGAACGCCGTGGCGATGGCGTGTCTCGAGCTCGACGAGGGCAACAAATACGCCAAGGGGCATCCCGCGGTACACGGGTTTCCCGCGGTGCTGGCACTCGCGGCGGAGCGCGACTCCTCCGGCGATGACACCGCCGCGGCGCTGCTGGCCGCGTACGAGGTGGCGGCCCGGTTCGGCCGCGCCACCGGTCTGCGTGCGGGAGCGCACCCGCACGGCAACTGGGGCGTCGCGGGCGCGGCGGCCGGATGTGCCCGGCTCCTCGGCCTCGGTCCCGAGGCGTGCGCAGCCGCCGTCGACACCGGAGCCGGCATGCCGATCGCCGGTCACTTCGACTCCGCGACGACCGGCAATCCGGTCCGGGACGCCTGGCTCGGGGCCGCCAACACCTCCGGTCTCGCCGCCGCGCGCATGGCGAGCGCCGGCGTCGCCAGGAACACCGGCACCGCGGGCCTGTCGCTCGGGGCGCTCCTGGGCGAGTTCGATCCCCACGAGCTCACGGCAGGGCTGGGCACGCGGTGGGACATCACGGCCGGCTACTTCAAGCGGCATGCGTCGTGCTCGTTCACGCACCCGGCAGCGGACGCGATGTTCGAACTCGCCGACGGCAGGCCCATCGCCGAGGTGCAGGTGGAGACGCACCGGCTGGGCGCCGGATTGTCCGGAGTGGACTGGGACAACCGGTTGTCGGCGATGTTCTCGACGCCGTTCGTCGTCGCGGCCGCTGCCCTCGACGGCGCCGTCGGGCCGCAGACCTACGCCGCCGGCCGGCTGAACGATCCGGGGCTGCGGGAGCTGGCCCGCAGGGTGACCGTCGTCGCCGCCGACGACCTGACGGCCCGCCTGCCTGCGGAACGCGCCACCCGAGTGACCGTGCGCTACGCCGACGGCGACACCCGCATCGCCGAGGTGCCCAATCCGGTCGGCGACGCCGATCACCGGCCGTTCGGCCGTGCCGCCGTCACCGACCTGCTCCGCCGCTGGCTCGGCGACGACGACCTGCTCGACCGGCTGGCGCTGTTCAGCCGTGAGTTCGCGTCCTTGCCGCGGGTCGGGGACGCCCTGCGTGGACTCGCCGGTGTGCCCGCGGGACCCGCTCCGGGTGGCGGCTGCCCGACCGGATCCGCCGTGGACGGCGCTGCCCCGGACGGCGCTGCCCCGGAGAAGGAGGAATGAGCGTGGTACGTGCACTGGCCGTGACCCCGATCCAGCTGCCGGACGAGGAGATCCGCAGGCGGCAGAGCCGGTACGACCGGCTGGCACCGCCGGGACTCGAGATCGTGCTGCGCGATGTCGGCCCGGCGGCGCCGGGGGCGCTGGACACCGATACCGCTGTGCGCGTCTCGGAGCGGGCCGTCGCATCGGCGCTCGACGCCGCACTGGCCGACCGGACGGCGGGCTGGGACCTGGCGTTTCCCGATTGCGTGCTGGACCCGGCCGTGCCCGCCGGGGTCGGCACCGGCGGCGCGGCGCCATCGGGCACGACGATCCACGGGCTGTTGAAGCTCTCGGCGGGGGTGCTGGCGGCCCGTGGCGAGCGGTTCGGCGCTGTCGTCCGCAACGAGGCGATCGCCGCGGAGCTGACCCGGCGGCTCGCGGCGTACGGTCTGGTGGCGTACTCGGCGGGGGTCGAGGTGCTGGACCTGCCGTTCGACGCCATCGCCGACACCGCCACCTGGAACGCCGCGCTCGGCGGGGCGGTCACCCGGCTCGCCGAGCGCGGAGCCACCGCGGTGCTCAACGGCTGCTCCGCGGTGGACGTCGAACCCGCCGACCTGGCCGCGCGCATCGTCGACCCGACCGCGCTCGCGCTGCGGCTGCTGACCGTGGAAGGAGCGCCGACCGCATGACCGGTCCCGACCCGACCGAGACCGAGGGGCCCGACCTCGTCGTCGCCGGGGCCGGCGGCGGTCTCGCCGGCGCCCTGCGCGCTGCCGAACACGGGCTCAGCGTGCTCGTGGTCGAGGCCAGCGAACACTTCCGCAGGGGCAACAACACGTCCATGTCCACGGCGATGTTCCCCGGAGCCGGATCGCGCTGGCAGGCCGACGCGGGGATCGACGACGGGCCGGAACGGTTCGTCGGTGACATCATGGCCAAGACCCACGGCACCGCGGACCCGCGGCTGGCCGGGACACTGGCCGAGATCAGTGCCCCGCTGGTGGAGTGGCTCGCCGACTCGGCGGGGTTGCCGTTGTCGCTCGTGACCGACTTCAACTATCCCGGTCACACGGTCCCGCGCTGCCACACCATCCCGGGCAGGCACGGCTCCGGAGTGATCGATCACCTCGCGCGCCGCGCCGGTGAGCATCCCGGCATCGAGCTGCTGGCACCTGCGCGGCTGACCGACGTCCGGCTCGACGACGACGGAGCCGTGCGTGCCGTGGTGGTGCGGTACCCGGACGGTGCGGAGGAGGAGATCCCGACCCGGGCGGTGTTGCTCGCCACGAACGGCTTCGGCGCCGACCGCGGTCTCGTGGCCGAACATCTGCCCGAGATCGCCGGGGCGCTGTACCAGGGCGGCGAGCACTCGCTCGGTGACGCGCTGCGGATCGGGCGGAAGCTCGGTGCCGCATCCGGTTTCCTCGACGCCTACCAGGGACACGGCGCGGTCGGCGCGAAGTCCGGCACGCTCGTCGGGTGGGCGACGATCATCCACGGCGGCATCCTCGTCGACCTCGACGGCAGGCGCTTCGGTGACGAGACCCGCGGCTACTCGGAGTACGCGGCGGAACTGGCCGCGCGGCGCGGGGCCACCGGGTGGATCGTCATCGACGAGACGATCCACCGGCAGTGCCTGCCGTTCCGCGACTTCCAGGACAACGTCGACGCGGGCGCCGTCGTGTGGGGTGCCGACGCCACCGAGCTCGCCGAGGTGACCGGCCTGCCGGCGGCGGCGCTGGCCGCCGAGGTCGCCGACAGCACCGCGGCCGCGCGCGGCGAGCGCCCCGACCGGTTCGGCAGGACCAACTGGGAGCGCCCGCTGACGGGCAGGCTCGCCGCCGTCCGGGTCGTGCCGGCCCTGTTCCACACGCAAGGAGGCCTGCTGGTCGACCAGCGCGCGGCCGTCGTCGACGCCGACGACCGGCCGATCCCCGGTCTGTACGCCGCAGGTGGCGCGGCGGCCGGCATCTCCGGCCGCGGCGCCGCCGGTTATCTGCCGGGCAACGGGCTGCTGCCGGCGTTCGGCCTGGCCTGGCTGGCCGCCGACGACGTGGCCCGGCGGTATTCGCACACGCAGTAAGGAGAACGACAGATGGCGACGACGGAACTGCTCATCACCGATGTCCGGGTGGTGCGCCCCGACGATCCGGACAACGCGGCGCCGGAGACGACCGACATCGCGGTCAACGACGGTACGATCGCGCGCGTCGCGAGTGGACAGTCGCGCGAGGACGCCGCGAACGTCGTCGACGGCCGCGGCCTGTTGGCGTTCCCCGGCGTGGTGGACGCGCACCAGCACTGGGGCATCTACAACGAGCTGCCCGCCGACACGCGCACCGAGAGCAGGGCGAGCGCGCAGGGCGGGGTGACCACGGCGCTGACCTACATGCGCACCGGGCAGTACTACCTCAACAAGGGCGGCCCGTACCGCGAGTTCTTCCCCGAGGTGCTCTCGGCCGCGTCCGGCAACGCCTATGTGGACTACGCCTTCCACCTCGCGCCGATGATGTCGCAGCACATCGACGAGATCCCGTACCTGGTCGAACAGCACGGCGTCACGTCGTTCAAGATCTTCATGTTCTACGGCAGCCACGGCCTCCACGGGCGGTCGGCGAGTCAGAGCGACTTCCTCATGATCCCGCCCGAGGAGCGCTACGACCTGGCGCACTTCGAGTTCGTCATGCGCGGCATCCAGGCGGCACGGGAGGCACTGCCGGACTACGCCGATCACCTCTCGCTGTCACTGCACTGCGAGACGGCGGAGATCATGACCGCGTACACGAAGCTCGTCGAGCAGGACCCGTCGCTGTCCGGGCTGCGTGCCTACAGCCGGTCGCGCCCGCCCCACTCGGAGGGCCTGGCCGTGACGATCGCGTCGTACCTGGCTCACGAGACCGGCCTGCCGAACATCAACCTGCTGCACCTGTCGTCGGAGAAGGCGCTGGACGCGGCGCTGCGAATGGCGGGGACGTTCCCGCACGTGGACTTCCGGAGGGAGATCACGGTCGGCCATCTGCTGGCCGACGTGGACACCGCCAGCGGCGTCGGCGGCAAGGTCAACCCGCCGCTGCGTGAACGGGAGGACGTCGAGGCGCTGTGGCGGCACGTGCTGGCCGGTGAGGTCGACTGGGTCGTCAGCGATCACGCCTGCTGCAAGGACGAACTGAAGTTCGGCGACGACCGTGACGACGTGTTCGTCGCGAAATCGGGGTTCGGCGGCGCCGAGTACCTGCTGCCGGGGCTGGTCGGCGAGGGCGCCAAGCGCGGCCTGTCGCCGCAACGGGTCGCGAAGCTGACGTCGTGGAATCCGGCCCGGCGCTACGGCCTGCTCAACAAGGGCACGATCGCCGAGGGCTACGACGCCGACATCGCGCTCGTCGACCCGACCGCGACGTGGACGGTGCGCGCGGCCGACTCGGAATCCACGCAGGAGTACACGCCGTTCGAGGGCTTCGACATGACGGCCAGAGTCACCGACACCTTCGTGCGCGGCAACCACGTGTTCGCCGACGGCACGGTGCAGGGTGACCCGGTCGGCCGCTACCTGGCCCGCGGCCGCTGAACCCGCATGCCGCGGGGCGGGGCCGGGGTCAGCCCCGGTGCCCGCCCGCGGCGGGCCCGTTGGTCCAGTTCCGGATGATCTCGGTGGTGGCCTCGCGCACGAGTTCGCGGTAGCGCTCGATCTTCTCCGGCGTGAAGCGGTACTCGGGACCGCAGACACTGATCGCGCCGTGCACCTCGCCGTCCGGTGTCACGAGCGCGGCGGCGACGGAGCCGGCGCCGCTCTGCCGTTCGCCGAGGGACACCGCGACCCCGTCGGCGCCGATGGCGTCGAGCTGCTCGCGCAGCGTGGCCGGATCGGTGACGGTGCGGTCGGTCAGCGCGCCGAGGCCGCCTTCGAGGATCTCCTCGCGCCGCCACTGCGGCAGCTGCGCGAGAATCGCCTTGCCCGACGATCCGGCGTGCAGCGGGAAACGGGTGCCGATGTCGACGGTCATCTTGATCTCGGCGCGGCTGTCGAACTGCTCGAGGTACACCCGTTCGTCGCCGACCAGGCCGGAGAGCGTGGTGGTCTCGCCGGTCTCGTCGCGGAGGCGCCGGAGTACCGGGGCGGCCGCGGTCTTGGCGTCGAACCGGCGGAGCGCGCTGGCGCCGAGTGCGACCGCCGCGGGGCCGAGTCGGTAGCCGGTGACCCCGGGCGTGGTGGCCAGCACGTCCCGCGACACCAGCGACTGGAGGATGCGGTACACGACGGCCTTGGAGATGCCGAGTTGGCGGCTGATCGTGCTGACACCCAGATACTCGGGGCCGCCGGTGAACAGCAACAGCACGTCGGCGACGCGCGCTGCGGCCTCGGTGCCCGTACCGCCCTGCGACGGCACGGCGCTATGGGGAGGCGGCTGCTGGGGTGACGAGTGCTGGGGTGACGCGCCCTGCGAAAACGGAGCCTGCGAGGACGGAACCATGCGTTCGGCCACGACATCGTTTCTGTTGAAGGAATGGTCGCGTCAAGTGTCCCACCAGCCGAAATCGGGGGTCAAGCGGGATCACTACCGGGTGACGACGAACGATTGTTCCGGCAGGCGGAATGAATTGCGCAGGTTCTGCGCCCACGACGCCATCCCTGTAGAGCGTCAACCGAGGATACGGGTCAGCTCGGCGAGGAGCCTGCGCGCGCGTTCGAGGTCGACGGTGTCGCCGCCGGGCTCACCGCCGTGGTCACCGGCGACGTCATCGCCATGGTCGGCACGGGCACCCTCGTCCGCGGGGTGCCCGGCCTCGGCCGAGTCGAGGCGGAGCGTCTCCATGGACTCGGAGACGTCGATGTCGAACACCACGCGGTCGGCGCGGTGCCAGGCACTGAACCATTCGAGGGGCCGGTCGTGCTGATCGGTCGTGCCGCCTTCGAGTAGCAGCAGCGGTCCGCCGGTGGCGACGTCGAGCGCGTCGGCGAGGAGCTCGTCGGCCGCCACGGCGTGGACCTGCCGCCTGCCTCGCATCGGGCGCAGGTCGTAGTTCCGGGTCAACAGCCGGTGCAACGACGCGTCGGTGAGATGCTCGGCGCGCAGGTCCGGTACGCGCTCGGCGGGCAGCCAGGTGCGCACATAGGACAGTGGGTCGCCGTCGACGAGGCGGACCCGTTCGATCCGGATCGTGTCGTCGGTGCCGAGGAAGTCGCGTCCGCCGGGTGGGGGCGGTGCGGGGGAGAGGTCGCGGATCGTCGTGCGCAACTGGTGCCCGCGCCGCGCGAACTGGTCGAACATGCCGGTGGCGCGCTGCACCAGGCGGCGGTACTCGGCGGGAGGTGCGACGATCGTCGGCCTGCCCTGCCTGCGGATCACGAGGCCGTCGCCGGCGAGACCGGCGACGGCCTGGCGCACGACACTGCGTGCGACGCCGAACCGGTCGCACAGCGTCGCTTCGCTCGGCAGGGCCTCCCCGGGCGGGAGGTCGTGGCCGAGGATCTCCTGGCGCAACGCGTCCGCGACCTGCTGGTGCAGCGGTGCGCGTGTGCTGCGGTCGACGCCCATGGCGCAGCAGTCTACGAAGCCGGCCGAGTCCGGCACCGGCAGGCCGGTGGGGTGGCGGTCACGACGTCGCCCCCGTCCGCGCCGTCTCCCACACCTGATGCCAGCCGGGTGCGAGCTCGGCGGCGCGGCGCGCGGCGAGTACCAGACTGGCCTCGCGCGCGATGCCCTTGCCCGCGATGTCGAAGGCGGTGCCGTGATCGACCGAGACGCGCACCACGGGCAGTCCGACCGTGATGTTCACGCCGTCGTCGCCGTAGACCGCCTTGAACGGCGCGTGCCCCTGGTCGTGGTAACAGACGACGACGAAGCGCCACTTCCCGCCGACGGCCTGGGGGATGAGCGCGTCGGCGGGAAGCGGTCCCACGGCGTTGATGCCGGCGGCCCTGGCGCGCTGCACGGCCGGTTCCAGCACGTCGGCGTCCTCGTCGCCGAAGAGCCGGTTCTCGCCGGCGTGCGGGTTGAGACCGGCGACGCCGATGGGCTCGTCCGGGCTGCCGAGCGCACCGGCGAACGAGCCCACGAGCCGCAGCACGTTGTCCGTGCGCTCGGCGTCGACGCCGGTGATCGCGTCGCGCAGCGACACGTGTGTCGTGAGGTGGAAGAAGTACAGTTCACCGGCCGACAGGACGAGGCTGAAGTTGTCGACGCCGAACTCGTGCGCGAGCAGTTCGGTGTGGCCGGGCCACGGGTGCCCTCCGGCGTGCATCGCGGCCTTGTTCAGCGGTGCCGTCACGATGCCGTCGACCTCGCCGGTGCGTGCGAGCGCGCACGCCCGCGTCACGAACCGCGCCGCGGCGTCACCGGCGTCGCGGCTGAGTTCGCCGTAGGGCACGTGAGCCAGCGACGGTCCTTCTTGGACGACCTCGATGACGCCGGGCTCGTTCGTCGCATCGGCGGGGCGGTCGACGACGCGGACGACGGCGGGGTCGAGACCGAGGACGCCGGTGACCGCGCGGCGCAACGCGTCGGCGTCGCCGACGACGACGGGGCGGCAGCTGCCGCGGAGCTCGTCGTGGGTCAGCAGGGTCCGTGCCGTGATCTCGGGGCCGATGCCTGCGACGTCGCCGAGCGTGAGGGCGAGGGTCGGCACCTGTGGCTGTGTCGCTGCCGTCAACGGTCACTCCTTCTTCTGCGGACCGCGTGTGCGGCCGTGATCAACACGTCGGATTCGCCGAAACCACCGGCCTTGGTCGCGATCGGCAGTCCTTCGGCGGGGCCTGCCACGACCGTGCCCGTCGCGACGCCTGCTCCGGCCCCGGTGCCGGTCGTGTCGAGCCGGATGCCGCTGCTGCCGAGGCCGGCCAGCAGGGCGCGGGCACCGTCGCCGCCGGTGACGACGAGGCCCGCGGGTGTGATGGTCCGGACGAGCCGGGCCGCGGCCTCGGCGAGGCGGCGCGCGACGAGGTCGGGCGGCACCCGGGTCTCACCCCGTTCCGGGGCGCTGAGCACGATCGTGCGTGGCCGTGCGGTGTCCGCGCCGGTCGCGGCTGCGGCGGGGAGGCTGTCCAGCAGGGCTTGCCACGCGTCGTCGTCGAGCAGCTGGTGCGGGGTCGGCTCGTGGTGTGTGGCGCCGCCGTCGAGCAGCGCCTGCACCTGTGTGCGAGCCGCGGCGTGCAGGCTCGTCACGACGACCAGCACCGTGCCGCCGGGGTCGGCCGGTGCGGGTGCCGACACGGGTGCGGCGGGAGTGGACGGGCGCCACCGGCGGGCGAGCGCGCCTGCCAGGCCTGCGGCCCCGACCGGCAGTCCGTCGTCGCCGAGGGCGCCGATGGCGTGTGCGATGCGGTCGAGGTCGGCATCGGTCGCGGCGTCGACGACCACCACCGGCCCGGACTCGCGGACCCGGGTCGCCCATTCCGCCGGATCGCCGGCGGGGTCGAGCCGCACCCGCGGTGCGCCGAGCAGCGTCGGCAGGTGGCTCTCGGTCACCGGGGTGACCGGGTCGCGGCCCACCGGGGTGTCGCCGACGGGCACGCCGTCGACCAGCACCGTGCCGTCGACGACGGTGCGGCCCACTCCGGGGAACGCCGGGCACACGACCGCGACCGCCTCCGGGCCGAGCTCCTCCAGCAACGCGTCGACCTCGGCACGGATCGGGCCCCGCACCGTGGAGTCGATCTTCTTGAACATCCGCACACCCGGTGTCTCGGCCGTCGTCCGCCGGACCCGGGCTGCGGCGTCGGAAGCCGGGCACGCACGCGAGTCGCTGCTCACGGCGACGACCTGGGCCTCGCTCGTGCCCGGTTGCAGCCGCAACTCGGCCGTCCAGCCCGCCTCCGCGAACTGCACGGCGGTGTCGCCGGCGCCGGTGACGTCGTCGGCGACGATCACGACGTCGTGCGGGCGGTGGCGTCGCGGGGCAACGGGTTCCGCGCTGCCGGTCATGCGGGTTCGGCCGATCCGGCGGCTTCCGTGGCCGGGGCCGGTTTCACGAGCGCCCCGGAGCGTTTGAGCATGAACGCTGCGATCGAGGGTGCCAGGATCGCCGTGACGAGCGCCGACGCGGCGATCTGCGCGGTGGCCGTGCCGACGTACTGCTGGAACGTCGGGTCGGCGGCGGCCACGACCGCGGGGGTGGCGATCGCATTGCCCGCCGTCGTGCCCGCGGCGAAGCCGATGCCGGACGCCTTTCCGCGGCGCAGCAGGAAGCGGTAGCCGAGGTAGACGAGAAAGCCCGTGACCGGTGCGACGATCACGCCGAGCACCAGGCCGCTGACGCCGCCGGTGACGATGTCGCCGAGGTCGATACCGGTGCCGAGCGCGAAGGCGAAGAACGGGATGACGACGTTCGGCACTCCGGCGACGACCTTGCGCCACTGGGCGTCGAGGTTGCCGACGAGCACACCGAGCAGGAACGGCACGATCGCACCGACCAGGGCCAGCACCGGGATGTCGCCGAGCCCGGACGCGCCGAGGAACAGCAGCGTCAGGAACGGGCCGTCGTTGATCGCGCTGGCGAGGTAGGCGCCGCGGTCGCGCTCGTCGCCGTACTGGCCGGTGAACGCGAGCCACAGGCCGCCGTTGCTGTTGTCGACCGCGGCGAGCAGCGCCAGCAGTGAGATGCCGAAGATGCCGTCGAGGCCCACGAACAGGCCGAGCAGCACGGCCAGTCCTGCCGGGATGAGGCTCTTGGTGAGCAGCAGGGTGCCCGCGGTCGCCAGGATCGGCCCGCCGGTGCGCGCGCTCACCTGAGTTCCGGTGGCGAAGATGAGCAGCGCGATCAGCGGTAGCGCGCTGTCGGCGAACAGGGCCGTGGTGAAGCTGCCGATCTCGAGGGCACCGGATGCGAACGTGCCGATGATCGCCCCGAGGATCAGCGGGATCAGCATCAGCCCGCCGGGGATCCGCTGCATCGTCGCGAAAATCGGGACGCGCGAAGTTTCCTGGTCGCTCACGCCGGCCTCCTTGTCGGCATCCGGCGCGAGCATCCCGCGCCGAGAACTTGTACGCATAAGTTGTACGGACAAGATGGCACACTACGCCGTGCGAGGGAACCCCCGGCCCCGGGGTCGCGTGTTGCGCATCCCGGGGCCCGTGTTGCGCATTCCAGGGATGGTGTTGGGGATTCCGGGGCCGCTGTTCGGTATGGAGGACACGGGTCTGCTCATGGCCGCGTCCGCGGTCGCCGAAGGAGTCGTGCTCGACGCGCCGACGCTGTGGTACCGCAAGCATCCCCGCCAGCTGTCCACCTCGGCGCGCAGGACGGATCTCGACGGGGGGGGGGATCACATTTCGCTGGTGCGCCAACGGGTCGAACAGCTCGCGCTCGCTCCGGCGTGGGTTCCGCCCGCTCGCCGGGAGCGGTGACCGGACGGCTCGTCAGGTCACCGCGGTGCGGCCGGACCACCGGCGGCGTGCGCGGGCCACGCTGGACCAGTCCTGGTAACCGAGGCGCCGGGCGATCTCGTAGCGGGGCACCGACGGGTCGTGCAGCAGCTGCTCGGCGACGACCCGCCGTACCTCGTCGAGAATCATCCGGAACGTCGTGCCCTCACCTTCGAGGTGCCTGCGGAGTGTGCGCGGTGCGTAGTGCAGCCGTTCGGCGACCGTCTCCAGGGTCAGGTCGAGCGACGTCTGGTCGAGCAGGAACGCCCGCACCCGCGCGGCCACCCCGGTGCGGTGGAGGCGTTCGGTGCGGATGCGTTCGCATTCGGCCGTCATCAGCTTGGCCGTGTGCCGGTTGGCCATCGGCGGGACGTGGTCGAGGTACGCGGCGTCGAAGACGAGCTCCGTACGTGGTGCGTCGAACGACACCGGGACACGGAAATGCCTGCGGTAGGCCGCGGCGTCGCCGGGCCGGTCGAGCGGGAACGCGAACCGCGCCGCCCGCAGCGGGACACGGCCGGCACCCGGGAACACCTCGCGCTGGACCTGCATCGTCGCCGCGGCGTCGCGTTCGACGGTGAACCGGCGGACGTCGGCGGGCACGTCGTCGGCGTCGAAAGCCAGCACGTAGCCGTCCCCGTCGCGGATGTGGGCCGTCATCGTGGAGAAGGCGAAGGTCAGCAGGATGTAGCGCAGGCCGAGCTCGGCGATCTCGCGCGCCGAACCGCACGTCGCGAGGAGATAGCCGAAATGCCCGTACGCCGTCAGGTGGTAGCGGGCACCGACGTCGACACCCAGTCCCGGCCGGTCGCCGCATGCGAGGACGAGGTTGCGGATCACGGCGAGTTCCTGGCGGGCTTCGATCAACGCGACCGGATCGGGCAGGAGCGCGGGTTCGACGTGCGAGCCGTCGAGCAGGGCCTGCCGGTCGAGCCCGTGCTCGGCGGCCCAGTCGAGCAGGGTAGAGACGCCCACCATCGTCCGCGGGTGATCCCACGAGTCGGCGATGGCGGCGATCACCCGGTTGGAGTCGGCAACGGCGGCGTCGCGATGCTCTGCGGCACGGCCCTCCCGGTCACGTCCATTCGCGGCGCGGCTATCCGGGTCGGGGCTCGCGGTGTGCTGCTGGCCGGAGTGATCGGCGGTCGGTGGAACAACGTCGGCAGCGCTGCCGGGATCCATCCGGCCAGTTTCGCCGAGCCCGAATCACGCGTCAACGGCCACGCCGGTGCGGCCGCGAGAGTGCGGCATGGCCGGAACGGCGCGGTTGTGGCCGCGATCGCGCTATGGCTGCCGCGCCGGAAGATCGTACGTTGACCTGGGGATCGTGACTCGGATCACAGGCCGTGGGGGCGGGGTGCCCGCACGACCTCACGCCTGTCCATCGACGTACGGGAGATCGCATGAAGGTGAAGGCGGCAGTCCTCGAAGAAATCGGCGCTCCGTGGCAGATCTCGGACGTGGAACTCGGTGACCCGGTGGCCGGGGAGGTGCAGGTGCGCCTGGCCGCGTCGGGACTGTGCCATTCGGACGCCCACCTGGTGTCGGGTGCGAGCCCGGTGGCGTTCCTGCCGGTGGTCGGCGGACACGAGGGCGCGGGCGTGGTCACCAAGGTGGGCCCCGGGGTGCGCGGGGTCGAGGAGGGCGACCACGTCGTGCTGGCGTTCGTCCCGGCGTGCGGGACGTGCCCGGCATGTGCGTCCGGGATGCAGAACCTGTGCGACGAGGGTGCCGGCCTGTTGACGGGCAGGGCGATCGCGGACGGAACGTTCCGCGCGCACGTCGGCGGCAGGCCTGCGGTGCAGATGTGCCTGCTGGGCACGTTCTCCCCGTACGTGACGGTCAGCGAATCGTCGGTGGTGCGGATCGAGAAGGACATCCCCCTGGACAAGGCGGCGCTGCTCGGCTGCGGCGTGTCGACCGGGTGGGGCTCGGCCACGGAGATCGGTGACGTCCGGCCCGGCGACACCGTCGTCGTGATGGGTGTGGGCGGTGTCGGGATCAACTCGGTGCAGGGCGCGGTGTTCGCCGGAGCGCGACAGGTGCTGGCGATCGATCCCGTGGAGTACAAGCGCAAGTCGGCGCTCGACTTCGGCGCCACCCACGTGTACGCCTCCGCGGCGGAGGCCGCCGCGGAGGTGCCGGACCTGACCTGGGGCCGCGGCGCCGAGGTCGTGATCGTCACCGTGGGCGAGATCCGCGGTGAGCACATCCAGCAGGCGCTCGACATGACGGGCAAGGGCGGCCAGGTCGTGGTGACCGGTATGGGCGACTTCCGTGACACCGACGTCTCCCTCAACCTCTTCGAGTTGACGCTGCTGCAGAAGCGGGTGCAGGGCGCGATCTTCGGCGGCGCCGGCCCGCGGACGACGATTCCGCGGCTGCTGCACCTGTACCGGTCGGGGCATCTCAAGCTCGACGAGCTCGTCACGTCGACGTACCGCCTCGAGGACATCAACCAGGGCTATCAGGACCTGGCCGACGGTAAGAACCTCCGCGGTCTCGTCCTGTTCCCCGAGGACGAGACCTGACGCCGTCCTCGCCCCATTACCGCGGACATCCCGTACGGCCCGATTCGCAGGAGGTTCCGACATGCCGCTGGACGGTCCGTCCCAGGCGTTCCTGGCTCAGCTCGCCGAGTCCGGAACGCCACCGATCCACGAGTCCACGCCCGCGATCGCGCGGATGAGCGGGCCGATCTTCGCCGGCATGAGCGGTCCCGGACCCGAGGTGACGGAGGTGACCGACCTCAAGCTCTCCGACGGTGACGGCGGCCGGTTCCGGATGCGGGTGTTGCGGCCCGCCGAACCGCAGGCGGTCATCGTGTACTTCCACGGTGGCGGCTGGGTGATCGGCGACATCGATCTGCAGTACGACCATCTCGGGCGGCGGCTGGCGAACCTGACGTCCTCGACCGTGGTGCTCGTCAACTATCGCAAGGCGCCGGAACACCGTTTCCCCGCGGCGATCGACGACAGCTATGCCGGTCTGCGGTGGGCGGCAGGCCACGCGGGGGAGCTGGCGCCCGACGGTGCACCGTTGATCGTCGCGGGGGACAGTGCGGGCGGGAACATCGCCGCGGTCATGACGCTGTGGGCCCGTGACCGATCCGGTCCGACGGTCGACTACCAGGCTCTCGTCTACCCGGTGACCGACTGCGACCTCGACACACCATCCTCTGTGGCCCCGGAGAACCAGCTGCTGCTGAATCGCGAGACCATGCGGTGGTTCTGGGACCACTACCTGCCGGACGAGGCCGCCCGGACCAACCCCGACGCGTCGCCGCTGCGGGCGGCCGACCACACCGGACTGCCGCCGGCGCTCGTGTACGTCGCGCGGTACGACCCGTTGCACGACGAGGGAGTGGCGTACGCGCGTGCACTGGAAGCCGCGGGCGTACCCGTGGCACTGGAGGAAGCCACCGACCAGATGCACGCGTTCTTCCAGATGGCCGGCATCCTCCCCGGATACGAGGAGGGGATTCGGCTCGTGTCGCGTCACATCAACGAGTTCGTCGCCCAGCGCCGGACCGAGCGGGAGCAGGCGGGAGTCGCACGATGACCGAGGAACGCAACGACCACGACGTGATCGTCGTCGGAGCGGGGTTCGCCGGTCTGTACCAGCTGATCCGGCTGCGGCAGGCCGGCTACGAGGTGCGGGTGCTCGAAGCGGGCGGCGACGTCGGCGGAACATGGTACTGGAACCGGTACCCGGGGGCGCGGTGCGACGTCGAGTCGATCGAGTACTCCTACTCGTTCGACCGCACCCTCGAACAGGAATGGAACTGGACCGAACGGTACGCGTCGCAGCCGGAGATCCTCGACTACATCCGCCACGTCGCCGACCGGTACGACCTGCGGCGCGACATCACGTTCGGCACCCGGGTCGAGGCAATGCGGTGGGACGACGCCGCCGAGCGGTGGACGGTGAGAACCGACGACGGGCGCAGCCGGACCGCCCGGTTCGTGATCGCCGCGACGGGCTGTCTGTCCGTGCCGTCGCGGCCTGCTTTCGCGGGCATGGCGGATTTCGCCGGCGAGCTGTACTGGACGTCCAACTGGCCGCACGACGGCGTCGACCTGACGGGCAAGCGGGTGGCGGTCGTCGGCACCGGCTCGTCGGGGCTGCAGACGATCACGGCGATCGCCCCGGACGTCGGGTCGCTCACGGTGTTCCAGCGCACCCCGTCGTATGCCGTACCCGCGCACAACGGCCCGATCGCCGCACGCCTCGACGAGGTCAAACCCGGTTATCCGGAGTTCCGCGAGGAGAGCAGGCTGTCCCGACTGGGGTTCCACTGCGGTGAGGACGAGACGGGCTACTACGCGGAAACACCCGCAGCCGGCGTGCGCCGTGAGCTCGACCGCAGGTGGTCCGACGGCGGTCTGTGCTTCACGCTGTCGTTCCGGGACGTGCTGTTCGACGCCGACGCGAACGAGGCCCTCGCCGAGTACGTGCGGGAGCGCATCCGGGCGAAGGTCAACGACCCGGGGACGGCCGAGAAGCTCACTCCGCGCACGTATCCGATCGCGGCGAAGCGGATGTGCGTCGACACCGGTTACTTCGAGGTGTTCAACCGGGACAACGTGTCCCTGGTGGACCTCGGCGAGGAGCCGATCGAGCGGTTCACCGAACGGGGCATCGTCGCCGGCGACGCGGAGCGGGCCTTCGACGTGATCATCCTGGCGACCGGGTTCGACGCCATGACGGGCGCGCTCACGGCCATGGACATCCGCGGCACGGGCGGCGCGCTCACCGAGAAGTGGGCGGCCGGTCCGCGTACGTACCTGGGGCTCATGACGGCGGGGTTCCCGAACCTGTTCATGATCACCGGGCCGCAGAGCCCCTCTGTGCTGTCGAACATGATGACCTCCATCGAGTACCACGTCGACTGGGTCACCACGGCGCTCGAACACCTGCGCGCGAGCGGCCGGCACCGCATGGAGCCGGACATCGAGGCCGAGGACAACTGGGTGAACACGACCAACGACGTCGGTGAGCTGACCCTGATGCCGCGCGCCGCGTCGTGGTACACGGGCGCGAACATTCCCGGCAAGCAGCGGGTCTTCATGCCGTTCGTCGGTGGGGTCGGCACGTACAAGCAGATCGGCGACGGCGTGGCCGTCGCCGGGTATCACGGGTTCGAACTCACCTGACGGTGAGCAGGTGAGGGGTGCCCACCGCCGCAGTACACGCGGCAGTGGGCACCGGCCGGTTCGAACCGTCAGTGACCGTGGCCGCCCGCCGCCGAACTCGACTTGTGCTTGCTCAGCAGCAGCGACGTCGCCACCGCGATCAGCCCGATCGCGCCTGCGACCATGAACGCCACGCGCAGCCCGTCCGCGTCGGGGCCTGCGCCGCCGCCGCTGGCGATCGCGGCGACGGTCACGAACACCGCCGTACCGAGGGCGCCCGCCACCTGCTGCAACGTGGCCAGGATGGCGCTGCCGTGCGAGCTCAGCTGTTCGCTGAGGGAACCGAGCGCCTGCGTCATCAACGGCGTCATCATCAGCGCGAGCCCGATCATCATGATCACGTGGTAGATCACGACCGTCGCGATGGCCGAGCCCGGGCCGAGTGTGGTGAACAGCCAGAGTCCGCTCGCCATGGCGACCGTGCCCGGAATGACCAGCGGCCGCGGGCCGATGCGGTCGTACAGCGATCCGACCGGCCTGCCCAGCAGCCCGAGCGCGAGACCGCCGGGAAGTACGGCCAGCCCGCTTTCGAACGCCGACGCGTCGAGCACCGTCTGCAGGTACAGCGGCAGGAGGATGGAGGCGACCCCGAGCAGGCACATGAACAGCAGGCCGGTCAGCGTGAGCGAGACGACGAAGTCCCTCGACTCGAACGGGCGCAGGTCCAGCAGGGCGCGCTCGCGGCGCTGCAGCGTCAGCTGCCGCCACACGAACACCGACAGCACCACCAGGCCGGCGACGATGGGCAGCACCGGCGGCACGGCGTGCCCGCCGCCGCCTTCACCGATCGACGACAGGCCGTACAGCAGGCCGCCGAAGCCGAGCGCCGACAGGATCACCGACAGCACGTCGAGCGGCACCTTCCGCGTCTCCGTGTCCAGCCGCAGCCAGCGCGCGCCGATCAGCAACGCCGCGATCGCCAGCGGCAGTACCAGCCAGAACATCCAGCGCCACCCGAGGCCGGACAGGATCGCACCGCCGATGCTGGGGCCGAGCGCGGGTGCGACCGCGATCACGATGCCGATCGTGCCCATCATCGAACCGCGGCGGCTCTCCGGGATGAGCCGCATGACCGAGGTCATCAGCAGCGGGATCATCACGGCCGTGCCGCACGCCTGCACGACCCGTCCCGCGAGCAGGACCGGGAAGCCCGGCGCGAGCGCCGACAGCAGGGTGCCCGCGCTGAACGAGGCGAGCGAGGCGAGGAACACCTGTCTCGGGGTGAAGCGTTCGAGCAGAAACCCGGTGGTCGGGATGATCACGGCCATGGTCAGCAGGAACCCGCTGGTCACCCACTGCGCCGTGGTCGTCGCGACGCCGAGTTCCTGACTCAGCTGCCGCAGCGCGACGCTCAGGATCGTCTCGTTCAGGATCATCACGAACGCGGAAGCGACGAGCACGCCGATGAGCAGCAGCGCCTTCGGGTCCACCGCCTGCCGATCCTGCTGCCCGGGCTCCGCGGTGTCGGTGCCGGTGTGGGCAGTGTCGGTCATACATCCCCCTGGTGAACTGGCGTGCGTGCTCGGTGGTGCGACGTGCTGGTGGTTCGACGTTGCTGGTGGTGCGAGGTTGCTGGTGGTGCGAGGTGCTGGTGGGCCGCAGCGCTGGGCGGATGCGCCCAGCGCGAGCGGTGTCGTCGTTCCAGAGCCTTGTCGTTTCCGGAGCGGCGTCGTTTCGGAGCGGCGTCGTTCCGGTGCGTCGGGCGAACGGCTCGACTCGGTGGAGCGACGCCATCGGTCGGAGGCGGCTCACCCAGCGCAGGTCCCGAGTCTAGATTGGCACACCGACAGAACCCCTCGCGAACCCGTTTCGCCCACGGCGGACGGCCGGTGACGTGTGTCTCATCCGTGATCGCGGGCCGGCCCGTCCGTGCTGGTCCACAATGGACCGCAATGTCGCTCGGACGGACCTTGTCCGGCACGTCGGGCGGTGCTACCAAACGCGGATGATGCTGAACACGCGGCGAAAAGGGTCCTGGCGAGAACGTCGATGGCGGCGGCGCGGTGTCGCCGGTGCGATGGTCGGTGCACTGCTGGCCGGCATGATGTTGAGTGGGGTGACCGCAGGTGCCGCCGAAACCCGGGACGGCGATCGCGCACCGGAGTCGTTCGTTGCGCTGAGTGACGTCGATCCGACCATCCGGCACGACATCCGGTACACGACGGCGCACAACTTCGTCGGCCGCCGCGTGCGCGGGTACCACGAGCCGCTGTGCCTGCTGACCCGCGAGACGGCGGACGCGCTGCGCGAGGTCCAGCGCGCGGCGCTCGCGCGGGGGTACACGCTCAAGGTCTACGACTGCTTCCGGCCGCAGCGCTCGGTCGACGACTTCGTCCGCTGGGCGCAGCAGGACGGCAACGACCGCATGCGCGACGAGTTCTACCCGCGGATCGAGAAGTCACGCCTGTTCCCCGAGGGGTACATCGCCGAACGGTCCGGGCACAGCAGGGGAAGCACCGTCGATCTGACGCTCGTGGAACTGCCGGCCGAGCCGCAGCGCCCCTATCGGCCGGGCGAACCGCTCACCGCGTGCTTCGCGCCGGAAGGGGAGCGGTTCCCCGACAATTCGATCGACATGGGCACGGGCTACGACTGTTTCGACGAACTGGCGGCCACCGAGGCGCCCGGCGTCGGTGACCGCGTCCGGGCGAACCGGTTCCTGCTGCGCGAGCTGATGGCCGACGGCGGGTTCTCGAACTATCCGCTCGAGTGGTGGCACTTCACGCTCGACGGCGAGCCGTACCCGGACACCTACTTCGACTTCCCCGTGGCGCGGAGGTCACTGACCGCGAACTGACCGCCCGTGTCGGCGGGACGGCTCAGTCCCGTCGCACGGACATCCGCGATGTGAGGCCTAACGGCACGCAGTGCCGTTAGGCCTCACCTGCCTTGTGACCCTCCCGTCGTGGACCGCGAACGCGGGTGCGGGCTGCGCGGCGACTGCGCCTGCGCGATCTCAGTCCGTGCCGGACGGCGTGCCGGACGCAGGGTCGGCGGTGCCCGCCGCGGCTGCCACGTCGTCGGTGAGGGCGGCGTTGATCCGACGGACGAGTTCGTCGGCCGGGACCGAGCTGCGCAGCACGGCCACCACGGGCTCGGCCGCATCCGCGCGATCATCGCCGGCCGCCGGCGCCGGGGGCCGTCCCGTCCCCACGTCTTCCGGCGTCCCGGTGTCGGCGGCACCGGTCGTGTAGGGCGGGTTCGCCTGGCGGACCATGGCGAACGCCCGGTCGGCGAGCCGGTGTGCATCCACCTCCCCGTCGCTGTGCAGCCACTGCCGCAGCACGTGGTTGTGCGCTGCGGCCACGGCCGCACCGATGATGGGCGCCCGCATGTCGGCGGCCGGGTCGCCCGCCGAGTGCAGCCGCCCGCGCAGAAAGCGGGTGAACACCCGCTGGTACCGATCGACGCTCGCGACCTCTCTGTCCCGCAGCGAGGTCACGGTGCGGGTGAGCCGGTAGCGCTTCAGGGACACGTCCGGGTCGACGAGGTACGAGTCGAGGACGAGTCGTACGGCCCGGCACACCGCGTCCACCGGCGCCTCCGCGGCAGGATCGGATTCGGCGAGGGTGCGTTCGATGTCGGCGAGCAACTCGTCGTGGTTGGGGAAGATCGAGTCTTCCTTGGATCGGAAGTAGCGGAAGAACGTGCGCCTGCCGACCCCGGCGGCCGCCGCGATGTCGTCCACCGTCGTCGTGTCGTAGCCGCGGGCGAGGAACAGATCGATCGCGGCGCGGGTGATGCTCCGGCGGACCTTGCGCCTGCCCGCGGCGGTACGCCCCGCGCGCGGGCGCGGTGACTCCGGCTCCGGCCGCCCGGCCGGTGACGCGGCGGGGTGTGACACCGGCGCCGACGATGACGACTGCGCGGACGGTGACGACTGGGAGGACGGCGGCGATTGGGAGGACGGTGACGACGCGGTGTCGGCCATGACCGGAAAGATAGCAGGATTCACTTGCTAACGGCACTCAGTGCCACTAGCGTGGAACGGCACGTGGAGCGACGATGCACCGCAGGAGGACCGCGATGACTCTCGAACTGGACGAGTCCCAGGGCACCCGTCCCGACTACCGCGGCACATACGGCTGGCCCGTCGAACAGCACGCGAAAGGGCAGCGGCTGATCACCGGCTCCGGGGTCGCGGCCGTCGTCGTGCCGCGTGCCCTGTCCGACACGGTCCTCGCGGACCTGCGGAAACTCGACTGCGCCGGCCCCGCCCTCGGATTGCCGACCAGGCGGGAGCGCGTCACCGTCCTGCTGGCCGAGGCCGACGACTTCGGCACGATGCAGCAGCCACTGCCCGGCGGAATCCGCGTCCTTCCGGCCGGATCGGTCGTCCCGCTGCCGGACGGCAGGCAGGAATGCGCGGCCCGCTGGCTCGTCGCTCCCGACGCGGCCCGCCGCTGGCTGCCGAGCCTCGGCGCGGTGCTGGCGGCCGTCTCGGCGGTACCGGTCGGCGGCCGCGGTTCGGCCGAGCACGGCATCCCCCGCGAACTGCTCAGCTGGTGAGGCGGGCCTCCGGCTGCTCAGCCGGACGTCGGACCGCGCCGCCGTTGTCCGTCGAGGGTGCCTCACGATCGACGAGGCGGTCGACCGGGTGACTCCGGCCTGCCGCCTCGTCGTCGGCGCGCCCGCACCGCGGGGCGGGTGTCAGATGTCCACGCCCCGGCTGCGCAGCCACGGCAACGGATCGATCTTGTTGCCGTTCTCGTGGATCTCGAAGTGCAGGTGCGGACCGGTCGACTGACCGCGGTTGCCCATCGTGGCGATCTGCTCGCCCGCGGCGACCTGCTGGCCCACCGACACGGTCGCCTCGTCGATGTGGCCGTACACCGAGATGAGGCCGTCGGAGTGCTGCACGCGCACCCACATGCCGAAGCCGCTCGCGGGGCCAGCGTCGATCACCTCACCCGGCAGTGTCGAGTGGATCGGTGTGCCGATGCTGTTGGCGATGTCGATCCCGTAGTGGACCGTGCCCCACCGAGCGCCGTACCCGGAGGTCAGTTCGCCCTCGGCGGGCTTGGCGGCACCGCCGGTGCTCACCTCTGCGGTGGCCGCCGAGAGCCGGTCGATCTCGGACTGTGCCTCCTGCTTCTTGGCCTTCGCGGCGCGGAACGCGCGCTGCGCCTCGGTCTTGGCCGACTCCGCCGCCTGTTCGTTGCTGGACGCCTCGCGCAGGGCGGCGGTGGCGTCGTGCTGGGACGCGCGTCGCTTGTCGAGCGCCGCACGCATCCGGTCCAGGATGCTGAGCTGGTCGTCGCTGATCGCGTTGAGCAGGGACGAGCGTTCCAACATCTCGGTCGTGCTCTCCGCGCCGAGGTAGGCCGAGATCGAGCCGACCGTGCTGCCCTGCCGGAAGCTCGCGGAGGCGAACCGGTCGACGTCGCCGCGCATGCCGCGCACCCGCGCGGCGGCCTTCTCGGCCGCGCCGCGGGCCTGCTCGGCACGCTCGCGAGCCTGCGTGGCGGCCTGCTGCGTGCGCTCGTGTTTGCGCTGAGCGTCGCCGTAACGCTGGTAGGTCTGGGCCAGTGCTGCCTGGGCCTGGCTCAGTTCGGTGCGCGCGGCCTCCAGGTCGTCGGGGGATTCCTGGCCGTGGGCCGGGGTGGTCGGGGCGGCGACCAGCGCCAGTGTTGCCAGTGTCACGGCCGCCGCCCGGCTGAGCGCGTGGGGCGCACTCATGCGGGGTCTCCAATTGTGTTGTCGGACGCGTCGGGGGAAACGCGTCACTCGGGTCGGGGAGAGGACCGAGAATGCGCACTCGCCGGGACGGGGTCCAGTGCCTTTGAGAAACGCCACAACGGTTCGATCACGGGCAGGCGTCGATCTGACACCGAGTGATCCCAGGTGTGCGTATCGTGTACAGCTCCGTCGCCGGACGGCCCGTTCCTGGCTCAGCCGCCGGAGTGCCCGTGCGCATCCGCCGCGCCGGCGAGGGGTTCGGTGTGCACGGTCGCCGCGGTCAGCCGCGGTACGGCACCGGTGAGTGCGCGCTCGACCTCGTGGGAGATCGCGTGCGCGGACGTGACGTCGAGCGTGCCCTCCACGGCGACGTCCAGTTCGGCCCGGAGACTGTGGCCCAGCCACCGCACCCGGACCTGCCGGACGGCGCCGACCCCGGGCACGGCCGCCGCGGTCCGTTCCACTCGCTCGGTGAGGTCGGGTTCGACGGCGTCCATGAGCCTGCCCAGGACCTCCCGTGCGGCGCCGCGGAGGACGGCGAGGATCGCGACCGTGATGAGCAGACCGATGATCGGGTCGGCCAGCGGGAACCCTGCCATGCTGCCGAGAGCGCCGACCACGACGGCCAGGGAGGTGAAACCGTCCGTCCTGGCGTGCAGCCCGTCGGCGACCAGCGCGGCGGAACCGATCTCCCGCCCGATGCGGATCCGGTAGCGGGCGACGAGCTCGTTGCCCGCGAAGCCCGCGACCCCGGCGAGCATCGCCACCCACGCATGGGTCATGGGCTGGGGGTCGAACAGCCGGCTCACGGATTCGTATCCGGCGAGTGCGGCGGAGGCCGCGATGAGCACGACCACGACGATGCCGGCGAGGTCCTCGGCGCGGCCGAAGCCGTAGGTGTACCGGCGTGAGGCCGCGCGCCTGCCCAGTACGAACGCGATGGCCAGCGGGATCGAGGTCAACGCGTCGGCGAAGTTGTGGATCGTGTCGCTCAGCAGTGCCACCGACCCGGTGATCAGCACGATGCCGAGCTGGATCACGGCGGTGAGCATGAGACCCGCGAACGACCAGGCGAGCGCGCGCAGGCCCTTGCTGCTCGTTTCGAGTGCGGTGTCGACGCGGTTGGCGGAATCGTGGCTGTGCGGAGTCACCAGGTGCCGGAGGCGGGAGGCGAAACTTCCGCCGTGCCCGTGCCCGTGCCCGTGCCCGTGCCCGTGCCCGTGCCCGTGCCCGGTGGTGTGGTGGTGGTCGTGGTCGTCGGGTGTGTGCTGACGTGTCACAGGATCACTATCTGCGCACTCACGCAGATAAGCAAGTGCGTAACCAATCGAGGTGCCGTACCGTGTCGGCATGCACAGTTCGGTGCCCGATTTCGACATGCCGAACGACGAACAGGTCGACCTGGCCGCGGAGTCGTTCCGGCTGCTCGCCGATCCGACGCGGATCAAGGTGCTGTGGGCGTTGCTCCAGGGCGAGTCGTCGGTCGCGTGTCTGGCCGAGCTGGCCGGTGCCGCCCCGACGGCGGTCAGCCAGCATCTGGCGAAACTGCGGCTCGCAGGCCTGGTCACGGGCCGGCGCGAAGGGACGTTCGTCTACTACTCGGCCGCCAACAACCACGTGCGCGGCTTGCTGGCGCAGGCGCTGTTCCACGCCGACCACATCGACCGCGACCTGCCGCCCGCCGCTGACCCGGCCGCGGACAACGCGCACCACGGCGTGGCATAACGCTGCTAGGGTTCGACGCCTCGGCCACGTCGGTTCCGAGGCCTTTGTGGCGAATTCTGGGGAGAGTGTGATGACCACGAGTGACGCGGGTGTATACGTCATCGACCCGGTGGATTCGACGGTCGCGTTCCGCACCCGTGCGATGTTCGGCCTGCTGGGGGTGAAAGGCACTTTTCCGGTCGAGGGCGGCACTGTCACTGTGGCCGAACCGCCAGAGGACTCGACCGTTGAGGTTCGGATATCTGCGGCCGGCTTCTCGACCGGCAACGGTCCGCGTGACGAGCACGTCCGTTCGGCCGATTACCTCGACGCGGAGCGCTGTCCACACCTGTTGTTCCACGCCGAGCGCTTCGAACCACGCGATCCGGAGGGCCTCCTGCACGGAACGCTGACGGTCCGGGGGACGACGCGACCGCTGGTCCTCGACGTGTCGCGGATCGACCTGGTCGGCGGTGAGCTCACCGCTCGCGCCACCGCCACCGTCGACCGTTTCGAGTTCGGCATTCGCACCGCGCGCGGAATGACCGGACGCAACCAGCACCTGACGGTGGATGTGGTCGCGCGCAGAGCGTGACGTCAGTGCCCCGACATGCCGCCGTCGACGGCCAGCGTGGAGCCCGTGACGTACGACGAGGCCGGGCTGGCGAGGAAGACGACCGCGGTGTCGAGTTCCCGCTGCTCCCCGAGCCTGCCGAGCGTGGAGGTCTGCCGCACGAACGGCAGGAGCTTGTCCTCCGGGATCTCGGCGGTCATCTCGCTGGCGAAGTAGCCCGGCGCGATCGCGTTGACGCGGATGCCCTTGCGGCCGGACCACTGCTGGGACAGGTCGCGCGTCAGTCCGATGACACCCGCCTTGCTGGCGGCGTAGGAGGCCTGCGGGGCGAACGACTTGATCAGGCCGAGCACGCTCGCGATGTTGACGATGCTCGAACCGGACTCCATCCGGGTGGCACACGCCCGCGCGGCCAGGTACGCGCCGTTCAGATTGATGTCGACGACCTTTCGGAACTCGTCGGGGTCCTCTTTCAGCGCAGGAACGGCGGTGCCGACACCCGCGTTGTTGACCAATACGTCGATGTGGCCGAACTCGTCGACGGCCGCGGCGGCCATCGCGTCGACACCGGCTGCGTCGGCGACATCGGTGGCGACGGTGAGCGCGCGCCTGCCGGTCTCGCGTACCCGCTCGGCCGTCTCCGCGAGGCGGTCGGTACGCCGGGCGGCGAGGACCACGTCGGCTCCGGCTTCCGCGAGCGCGACGGCGAAGCCGGCCCCCAGGCCGGAGCTCGCGCCCGTCACGACGGCGACCTTGTCGTCCAGTCGGAACAGATCCAGTACGCCGCTCATGCGAGGTCTCCCTTCAACGCGCGCAGCCCGCCCGCGGCGAGCGGCGCGACGGCCTCTCCGACGTGGTCGAAACCGTCACCACGTGTCATACCCTGCCGATACCGCGCGTGGATGCCCTCCGCCACCACGGCGATCTTGAAGTAGCCGAGTCCGAGATAGAACGCGAACCGGCTCAGGTCGCGTCCGCTCACGTCCGCGTAGTGTTGCGCCACGGCGGCGGCCGACGGCAGTTTCGCGCTGGTCGAGGCGGCGGACCCGGACAGCACCGGGGCGAACGACGGATCGGCGTAGACCAGGTGCAACCCCAGGTCGGCGAGCGGATCGCCGAGGGTCGCCATCTCCCAGTCCACGACCGCGCGCACGTGCGCCGGGTCGTCGGGGTCGAGGATCGTGTTGTCGATGCGATAGTCGCCGTGCACGATCGACGCCCCGCTCTCGGGCGGGCACGACTCCGCCAGCCGGGTGTGCAGCGCGTCGATGTCCGGCAGTTCGCGGGTCCGCACCCGCTGCCACTGGTCGTACCACCGGCGCACCTGCCGCTCCAGGTAGCCCGCGGGCTTGCCGAAGTCGCCGAGTCCCACCGGCTCCGGGTCGACGGCGTGCAGTGAGGCCAGCACGTCGACGAGCGCGTACCCACAACGTTCGATGTCGGCGTCCGGCAGCTCGTGCAACTGCCGCTCGGTGCGCAGCACCGGCCCGTCGACGTACTCGACCAGCGCGAACGGCACGTCCAGCACCGTGTCGTCGTAGGCCACCGCGGGCGCCACGGGCACGTCGGTCCCGGAGAGGGCGGCGACGACGCGGTACTCGCGCAGCATGTCGTGTGCCGACGGTGTGAGGTTGCCGAGCGGCGGTCTGCGCAGCACCCAGCGGCGCGTGCCGTCGGTCAGCAGGAACGTGAGATTCGACTTGCCGCCCGCGATCAGCTCGGCCTCCAGCGTGCCGCCGAAGCCCGGGACGCGTGCGGCGAAGAACTCGGTGAGCGCGGGCATGTCGAGGCCGTCGGGCGCGGATCCCGGGCCGGTGGCGGTCGGGGTCATCGGCGCGCCTCCTCGTCGCGGCGGCGCAGCACGCGCCGTGCGATGGACCACCGGTGCGTCTCCGAGGGCCCGTCGTAGATGCGGAACGGCCGGACCTCGCGCAGGAACCGGCTCAACAGGACGTCGCCGGACACGCCGAGCGATCCGCAGATCTGCAGCGACCGATCGACCACTCGCCAGATCGCCTCGGCGCAGAACGTCTTCGCCATCGCGGTCGACTGAGCCGCCGACCGGCCCAGATCGAGCTCCCAGCACGCCTGCGTGATGAGCCCGCGCGAGGCGGCGATGTCGATCTCGTTGTCGGCGATCATCTGCTGCACCATGCCGAGTTCACCGAGCCGGGAGCCGAACGCCTCGCGGTCGGCCGCGCGGGCGACCGCGATGTCCTGTGACCGCCGGGCGATGCCGAGCCAGCGCATGCAGTGCGTCATGCGGGCCGGGCCGAGCCGCACCTGGGCGTACCGGAACCCTTCGTCCACCTCGCCGAGCACGGCGTCGTCGGGCACTCGGCAGTTCTCGAACAGCACTTCCAGGTGCCCGCCGTAGAGGCTCTCGTCGAGCGTGTCGATGTGGCGCACGAGCGTCATGCCGGGATTGTCGGCGTCGACGAGGAACATCGTGGCGCCCGCGGTCCCGCCGTCGGTGCCGGACGTGCGCGCCATGCAGATCGCGTAGGCCGCGCCGTCGGCACCGGTGATGAACCATTTGCGCCCGTTGATGCGCCAGCCGCCCTCCTCGCGTTCGGCGACCGTGGTGAGCGCGTTGGGATCGGAACCGGCGCCCGGGGCGGGTTCGGTCATCGCGAAGCACGACCGCACCGCCCCGGTCGCGAGTGGACGGAGGTAGTTCTCCTTCTGGTGCGCCGTCGCGATCGCCTCGAGCAGGTGCATGTTGCCCTCGTCCGGTGCCGCGATGTTGAGCGCGAGCGGGCCGAACAGCGAGTAACCGGCCGCCTCGAACACGGCGGCGCGGCCGCGCATATCCAGGCCGTGCCCGCCGTACTCGTGGGACACGTGCGGGGCGAAGACCCCGGCCTCCTTGGCGGCACGTTGCAGCTCGGTGCGGACGTCCTCGGTGCGGGCGACCCCGCCGTGCCGCTCCTCCAGGGGCACGGCGACGTCGCGCACGAACCTCGTCGTGCGCTCGACGAGCTCGGCGACGTCGGGAGTGGGGCTGAGGTCCACGGCCATTGGCGACTCCCGTGTGGCTAATGAATGTTAGCCGAAACTGTAGACGGGTCACCCGAGGTCGGGCAAGCGCCTGGTGGACGGCGACACATCCGTGCAGATGCGGCTATGATGAATTAGCCGGACTGGCCGGATTGAATCGAGGAGGGGCTGTGGACCGGTTCGACGACATCCGCGCGGCCGCGCTCGAACTGTTCACCGGCCGGGGCTACCGGGCGACCACGATGGCGGACATCGGTGCCGCCGTCGGTATGCGCGGGCCGAGTCTGTACAAGCACGTCGAGTCCAAACAGGACCTGCTCGCCCGCATCATGACCACGACGATGGAGGCGCTGTTGGCGGGCTACCGCACCGCCGTGGCGAGTTCCGAGGATCCGGCCGAACGGCTGCGGCGGGCGACCGAGGCACACGTGCGGTATCACGCCCGGCACCGGCTGGAGGCGTTCGTCGGAAACCGCGAGATCCGCAGCCTCGTCGAACCTCATCGCGCCCGGGTGCTCGCGTTGCGTGCCGAGTACGAACACGGTTTCCGCGACCTCGTGGCCGCGGGCGTGGCCGACGGCGTGTTCCGGGTCGACTCGGCACGGCTCGCCTCGTACGCGGTGCTCGACCTCGGCATGGGCGTCTCGGCCTGGTACCGCGAGGACGGGGAGCTCACCGAGGATGCGGTGGTCTGGCAGTACAGCACGTTCGCGCTGCGCCTGGTCGGCCACCAGGGCTAGCAGCGATACCGGCGGTGGTGCTTCACCACGACGACGGGGTCGGTGCCGCACGGAGGCAGGCACCGACCCCAGGGTCGTCTGCGGTGGTCAGGAGTCGAGATTCACCGACTGGAACGTCTCGTAGTAGTCCGGCGTGTAGTAGAACTCGCCGCCGTCACCGGCGATCACGCGGTCCTCGTAGCCGACGTGGAACAGCTGGTAATAGCCGTCCTCGCAGTCCGGCAGAACGCCTTCGCGGTTCTCGTAGGTCTCACCGGTCCGGCCGTTGCGGACGTCCTCGATGATCCCCTGTGCGTCCGAGGGAAGCGACGACAGTCCCACGGTCTCCAGGCCCGTCGCCTCGCCGCAGCCCGGGTCGGGCTCCGGCTCCGGCTCCGGTTCGGGGGTGGGAGTGGAACCGTCACCGAAGATCTCGCCCGCCCACTCGGGGTGGTCGATGAACGGGTTCCGGTTGTTCTGGAACTGTTCGTAGATGACGTCGTTGCGTCGGCGTTCCATGTCGCTCACCGGGTCGGCGGCGTGCCAGTCGAGTAGCACGGAACTGCGTCCCATCAGGGGCTGCGACCCGTTGTCGACCTCGTCGTTGAGCTCGAGATCCGGAGCGCCGTCCTCGCCCTCGTAGCGCACCGCCATGTAGAAGATCATGCGGGCGACGTCGCCCTTGACCTCGTCGCGCGGTTCGTACGAGTCGTCGTCGGTGAAGTTGCCGGGTGCACCGTCGACCTCGCTGCCGCCGTTGTCGAAGTCCTTGTTGCCGCGGGCGCTGTTGACCTGCACGTCCGTCGGACGGAGGTGGTGCGCGTCGGCGCCGGGGCCGGATGTGCCGAAGTCGCCGTGCGACTTGGCCCAGACGTGCTCGCGGTTCCAGTCGCCGCTGCCGCCTCCGTTGGCGTCCTTGCTCCGGGACTCGCCGCTGTAGAGCAGGACGACGTTGTTCCCGTTGTTCGGGTCCTCGTCGCTCGCCTTGAGCGCGTCCCACACCTCGTCGTACGACAGCTGAGTGCTGTCGCTGATGATGTCGTTGAGTGCGCTCTTCAGTTCGCCGCCGGACAGGCCTTCGGCGGCGTCGTAGTAACCGGCAGGCACGTCCGCCGTCGCCTGCACCGGTGCGAGCATCCCCGCGGTGACGGCGAAAGCCGACAGGGCTCCCACCGCCCACCGGGTGGTACGTGTCCTCATCCCAGGGCCTCGTTTCTACAGTCGTCACACAGGGCGGACATCACTTTCACACGAAAGAGCAAAATGAAATAACCGACGAACGTCTGCTGGTCGATGAACAGGCAGTTACGGCGATGCGATCGGTGGGCAGCGTCGGGATTACTGCACTGTTCGGACCATCGTCGTTGCGCTGACCGGCGGCATCCCCCCAGGTAGGGGGAGTGTGGGCGCACAAGGAGAATTGTCCGCCATGTCCCGTATTCAACCGGTTCGAACCTGTGAAAGGATTCTTTTCCGGGTTGGTTCTCGAGCTCTTCCGTTGCTGGCGCCGTGTGGTCGGTGTCCCCATTCCGGCGCGGCCGAAACGGGTGAAAAAGGTGTCTCGGCGAATACTCGGACGAGCCGATCCGGGAGCCGTCGGATGACGATCCGAAACGTGCCTGTCGCACGCCGGTGGTGCGGACCACGCCGGACAGGTCGCTCTGCCACCACGTCATCGTGGCCGGCCATGACGACCGGCACGGCACCGTGCTGATCGAGGAGTCCGCGGCGTTCGACGGGTGCCGGATGTACTGGCTGACTCTCGGCCAGCTCGCTTCGCGGTGCCCGCCGAAGGGGTACCGCCGCTCCTGGAACCGCGTGGCCGGTGCGCGTGTTCCCTCGTGTCCGTGCCCCGGCCGGTGGGCCGGGAACGGTGGCCGAGCTGTGCCGGAGGCTGCCGTGCCGCGCCGGAGACGCCGTGCCGGGCCATCGGCGCGGCCTCGGCGGCCTGTCTCGTGGCGATCGCATGCCGCTGTGGCGACCGCACGCCGGTGTGGCGGTGCGGGCGGGAGGTCGCCTGCGGGGCCGCGAGTCCACCTGTGGGCCCAGAGCCCCTCCTGCGGGGCCGGAAACCGGCCTGCGGGCCGCGAACCCGCCTGTGCGGTCGGTGGCTGTCGCCCCGCGTCGAGGGGTGCTGTCGCCGGGCCACCGCGGCCCGCCCCGTCGTGTTACTTATTCTCGAACCGAGGGTCGAATGGCCGTGGTTCCTTCATGTCTGTATCCGGTCGACTTTTCCGAAGTGGTGACGGATAGCTTCCGGTGGGTACCCCTCGGTAGTTCACCCGATGAATTTCCGGAACGCCTACTAAACTGGGGATCGGTTTTCCTTGCTGCCGCCAGAAAGGTGGACCGAGGTGCCTTCTATCCAGGTGGAAAACCTCTACAAGGTGTTCGGCCGCCGTGCGGACGAGGCCGTTCGTGTCCTGTTGAGCGAGAACGGATCCGCCCAGGCGGCGGTACCGGGAACGACCGCGGCCGTGGTCGACGCGTCGTTCGACGTGCGCTCCGGTGAGATTTTCGTGGTGATGGGCCTTTCCGGATCGGGTAAATCGACACTGCTCCGGATGCTGAATGGAATCCTACCCGTTACCCATGGTCGGGTTTATCTGGACGAAGTCGAGATAACCGGGATGTCGGCGCGGCAGATCCGTGACATGCGCAAGCGGCGTATGAGCATGGTGTTTCAGCATTTCGCGCTGTTTCCGCACCGGACCGTGCTGCAGAATGCGGCGTACGGGCTGCAGGTTCAGGGGCAGGGTAAACAGGAACGGCTCGATCGGGCGCAGCAGGCGCTGTCGCTCGTCGGGCTCGAAGGTTGGGAGAACCGCCTTCCCGAACAGCTCTCCGGCGGCATGCAGCAGCGTGTCGGGCTGGCGCGCGCACTCGCCGCGGACACGGACGTCCTGCTCATGGACGAGGCGTTCAGCGCGCTCGATCCGCTGATCCGCAGGGAAATGCAGGACCAGTTGCTCACGCTGCAGCAGCAACTGGGGAAGACGATCGTGTTCATCACGCACGACCTGAACGAGGCGATGCGACTCGGTGACCGGATCGCCGTCATGCGGCAGGGCCGGATCGTGCAGATCGGAACCGCCGAAGCCATTCTCACCGCACCGGCCGACGACTACGTCTCGGAGTTCGTCAGGGACGTCGACCGGGCGCGGGTACTGACGGCGCGGTCGGTGATGGCCAAGCCGCTCCACGCGGTCCCGTCGTCGGCGTCCCCGAACGAGGCGCTGCGGGTGATGCGGGAGCAGCACGTGGGCGCCGTACTGGTCGTCGACGCCGCGGGCGCGCCCGCGGGTGCGGTGCTGGAACGCGACGCGACCGAGGCCGCCGGGGGCGGACATACCAGCGTCGGGGACGCGCAACGGCCCGTGACGAGTGTTCCCGCGGACACGGCCGTCAGTGAGTTGTTCACCGCCGCCTCCGGGCCGATGCCGCTGGCGGTCGTGGACGAGCGCGGCACGTTGATCGGAGTCGTGCACCAGTCGGCGTTGCTCGCGGCGCTGGGCGAGGTCGAGCACGCCCCCGACCGCACCGGATCCGAGGAGGTTCGCTGATGCGCGTCGTACCCGCCGTCACGGATTGGGAGGTGCCGAGGATTCCCCTCGGCGAATGGTTCTCCGAACTGGTCGGGTGGCTGCAGGACAACCTGGGGGACTTCTTCACCGCGGTGTCCGACGGCCTCGAATCAGCGGTCATGTCGTTGGCCGACCTGCTGACCTGGGCGCCGACCTGGGTCATGATCCTGCTGTTCGCCCTGTTGGCGTTGTGGTTGCGCGGCTGGAAGTTCGGACTGGCCGCGCTGATCGGTTTCGCGCTGCTCGACGGGCTGAACTCGTACGACAGCGCGATGCAGACCCTGTCGCTCGTACTGCTGGCCGGGATCGTGGCGGTGATCATCGCGGTTCCGCTGGGCATACTCGGCGCCCGCAGTGACACGGCGAGCAGGATGATCAAGCCGGTCATGGACTTCCTGCAGACCGTGCCGCAGTTCATCTATCTGATCCCCGCCGTGATCTTCTTCGGGATCGGCGTCGGCCCGGGGGTCGTCGCGACCGTGATGTTCGCGCTCGCGCCCGGAGTGCGGCTCACCGAACTCGGTATCCGGCAGGTCGACAGGGAGATGGTCGAAGCGGGGGAGGCGTTCGGTTCGTCGCCCGCCCGCATCCTCACGGGAATCCAGATTCCCCTGGCCATGCCGTCGATCATGGCGGGCGTCAACCAGATCATCATGCTGTCGCTGTCGATGGTCGTCATCGCCGGCATGGTCGGCACGCCGGGGCTCGGGGCCGACGTCTTCGAGGCCACGACCCGGCTCCAACTCGGCGCGGGCTTCGAGTACGGCGTGAGTGTCGTGATCCTCGCCATTTATCTCGACCGCATCACCGCGTCGTTGTCCGCGAAATCCGCGGTCAGTCGCGCACGCAGGCTGGCGGGCGCGGCGTGAGCACCGGGCGGTCAGGACCACCCGGTGGAAGGAGGACGGAACGGATGAGAAGGCGAACATCACGGACGCTTCCCGCGGTGCTGGCAGCGCTGCTGGTCATGGTCGTCGGTGCCTGTGGAGGCGGTGACGACGAGAGCGGCGGCGGTGGCGGTGAGGGTGGTGGCAACGATCTCACCATCGGTTACATCGCATGGGACGAGAACATCGCACTGGCCAACCTGTTCAAGGCCGAACTGGACGAGCGCGGTTACAACGTCAGCCTCCGGCAGCTCGACGTCGCACCGACCTGGCAGGCCGTCGCGCAGGGAGAGGTCGATCTGTTCCAGGATGCGTGGCTGCCCGTCACGCACTCGGACTACTGGGAGCAGTACAAGGACCAGGTCGAGGATCTCGGCGTCTGGTACGACCAGGCCACGTTGGACATCGCCGTACCCTCGTACGTGAAGAACGTCAATTCGATCGCCGATCTCAAACAGCACGCGGGCCAGTTCGACGGCAAGATCACGGGTATCGAACCGGGCGCGGGCGAGACCCGGCTGGTGGAGACCAAGATGATCCCGGACTACGGGCTCGGTTCGGCGATGACCCTGCAGAAGTCGTCGACCACCGCGATGCTGTCCGCGTTGGACAGGGCGATCCAGAACAAGGAGCCGATCGTCGTGACGTTGTGGCACCCGCACTGGGCGTACTCCCGTTACGACCTGAAGGATCTGAAGGACCCCAAGGGGTCGATGGGTGAAGCGGAGAAGCTGCACATGATCGGCCGTGAGGGATTCGGCGAGGACTTCCCGGAGTTGACCCGCGTCATCAAGAACTTCTCGCTGACGGACAAGCAGCTGGAAGAGCTGGAGAACACGATCCAGGAGGCAGGCCAGGGTCAGGAACTGCAGGCCGCCGGGCAGTGGGCGCAGCAGAACAAACAGCTCATGGACGAGGCGTTCGGCCAGCTCCAGGGGCAGTGACGTCGATCGGTGACGAACCGATGACGGTGGGGCGTGGTGCCGGCGGGCGGTCGCCTGCCGGCACGCGTCGCTGCGCCGGGTGGGGCGGCGCACACCCCGACGGCAGCCGCACCCTCGGGTGCGGGTGACGAGCGGCCTGGAGGGTTCGCGGTCAGGCCGCGAAGACCTGGTCGTCGTCGGCGAACGCCTTGAACTCGAGGGCGTTGCCGGCCGGATCCCGCAGGAACATCGTCCACTGCTCACCGGGCAGGCCCTCGAACCGCAGATACGGCTCGATGACGAACGTCGTGTCGGCCGCGCGCAGCCGGTCGGCGAGTTCGTGGAACTCGGGAATCGTCAGCAGCAGGCCGAAATGCGGCACGGGCACGTCGTGACCGTCGACGGGATTGTGGACGCCCTCCGAGCGGCCGGGCGCGAGGTGGGTGACGAACTGGTGACCGTGGAGGTTCCAGTCGATCCAGGTGTCGGAGCTGCGTCCCTGGTCGAGTCCGAGGACGTCGCCGTAGAAGTGCCGGGCGCGGTCGAGGTCGTCGACCGGCACGGCGAGGTGGAAGCGCGGAATGGGGGAGTCGAGGACGCTCACGGGTACCTCCTGGGTCGCGGTCCGGGGCCGGTGACGCTCTGACGTCGCCGGTGTGCCGGTCGTGGATCCGCCTGCCACGTCGAGACGTTCGAGTGGGCTCAGCGGAGTGGTGTGTGTCCGACACGCATGCTTGTCTTAATGTTAACATTGAGACAAGAGGTGGTGCGGATGTCCGAGCGGAGCGTCACACCGGCGCGGCGCCGGGGGCTCGCCGACGAGGTCGCCGACACGGTGCGTGAGGCGATCTTCGACGGCACCTACGCACCGGGCGCGCAGCTGCGGGAGGTCGAGCTGTCCCGCGCACTGGAAGTCAGCCGCGGGCCCGTGCGCGAAGCGTTGCTGCGGTTGGAACGGGAAGGGCTGGTGCACACGGCCTGGCATCGTGGCGCGTTCGTCGTCGAGCTGTCGGCCGCCGACATCGCGGAACTCGACAGCCTGCGTGGTGCGCTGGAAGGACTGGCCGTATCCCTCGTCGCCGAGACGGCCGACGAGCGGGGCCTCACCGCGATCGAGGCCGCGGCGGACACCATGGGCCGGGCGGGCGACGCCTACGCGATGGTGCGCGCCGACATCGCGTTCCACGACGCCGTGTATGCGGCGGCCGGCCACCGGCGGCTGCGGGAGGCGTGGCAGGCGATCCGGTCACAGGTCCACCTCTTCCTGCTGACCCGCGTCGGCGTCAGTGACGACCTAGCACATCTGCCCGGCGAACACCGCGAGCTGGCGGCCGCGTTGCGTGCCGGTGACACCGACCGGGCGGCGCGGCTGTTCGCCGACCACCGGAAGCACGCGTTCCACCTGCTCACCGGCGGGCGCACCGCCGCGCCGTACCCGGGTTCCGAACGGGAGTCCGGGTAGGACGACGGCGGTGTGCCCTCGGCCGGGATGTCAGCGCCAGTCGAGCTCGCCGTCGATGCGCTCGCCCGCGATCACCAGGTCGTCGAACGTCAGATCCTCGACGTTCTCGAGCACCATCGGTGTCTCGGACTCGGCTACCTCGATGTCGCGCAGGGTGACGTTCCGCAACGGCACGTCCTCCGGCCCGTGGATCTCCAGCGTGGTCGTCGCGCTGTCGACCGTGAAGTCCTCGAACACGAGGTCGCGGTACACCGGTGGAAAGTCGCCGCCGAGCTCGCCGGGATAGTTCAGCTGGAACCAGATCAGGTTCTCGAACGAGTCGACCTCGAAATCGCGCACGCGGATGTGCTCCACCGTGCCGCCGCGGTCGAGGTTGCCCTTGAACCGGATCGCCGACGCGCCGGAGCGCAACGTGTTGTCCTCGAAGAAGACGTACCGGATGTCGCCGGACATCTCACTGCCCAGCGCGATCCCGTCCTCGCCGCCCATGTCGTTGTCCCGGACGACGACGCGTTCACTGGGCCTGCCGATGTCCCTGCCGTCCTTGTCCCGCCCCGACTTCACGGCAACCGCGTCGTCGCCGGTGCGGAACGTGTTCTTCTCGACGAGCACGTTCGTGCTGGAATCCACGTCGACGCCGTCGTTGTTGGCGTTGTGGCTCTCGACCGTCAGATTTCGCACCGTCGCGTGGTCGGTGTAGACGAGGTGGTTGATCCAGAACGGCGAGTTGGTGACCGTGTAGTCGTTCAGCAACACCCGTTCGGCGCCGAAGAACTGGATCATGCTCGGCCGGAGGAAGTGCCCCTCCCCGAAGCGGCGCTTGTCGAGCGGCTGCCCGTCGAAGCCCATGCGCCGCAGCTGCTGCACGTCCGCGTCCTGCTTGTCGTACCAGGACAGGAACTCGCTCGCCTCGTTGCCGTCGATGACGCCCGAGCCGGTGATCGCCACGTCGTGCACGTTCTTCGCGTAGATGAGCGGCGAGTAGCCGTACATCTCGGTGCCTTCCCAACGAGTGTGCACCACGGGAAGGTAGTCGGCCGGGTCGGCGCCGAACAGCAGCCGTGCACCGTCGGCGATGTGCAGTTCGATCTTGCTTTCGAGGTGGATCGGGCCCTCGCTGAGCCAGGTCCCCTCGGGTAGTACGACACGACCTCCGCCGCTCTCGTGCGCGGCACGCACCGTCGCCATGATCGCGTCGTGGTCGTCCGTGGTCCCGTCGCCGGTCGCGCCGTGGTCCGTCACCCGGAACTCCCGGTCGGGAATCGACGGCTCCTCGACCGCGTCCACGACGCGGTCGGCCATCCGCCACAGGGGATCCGTGCCCACCGAACCCTTGCCCGCCGAACCCTGACCGCCCGGATCCGGCGCCGCGGTGGCCCCGGAACCGGCGGCCAGCCCGGTGCACAGCAGGCCGACCAGTGCCGCGACGAGTGTCCTCCTGCCTCGTGACCGCTGTTTCATGCGTTCTCCTTCGCAGCGAGTGGAAGCAGCGCGGCGTCAGTCCGCGGCGCCGGCGTCGATGACCTCGTCGTAGTGCTCGTCGTTGATGTCGACGTTCTCGAGCCGGAGATTGTCGACATGTTCCAGTTCCATCGGGCTGTCGACGTCGGCGAACGTCGAGTCGCGGATGGTCACGTCACTGATGGGGGACTGTTCGTAACCCAACAGGTAGAGGCCGAACTCGCCGCCGGTGCTGTGGACGTTCTCGATGCGGATGTCCCGCACCGTCGGCGTGTGCTCACCCGCGTCGCCCTCCTCGTACTGGAAGTTGATCCGGATGACCTCGCCGCCGATCTGCGGAATGTCGTTGTCACGGAAGTAGACCTGTTCCACGGTGCCTCCGCGTACGGAGTTGGTCTTGATGCGCAGCGCGCGGTCCAGGTTTTCGCTGTCCATGACGTTGTCCTCGGCGAAGACGTTGTAGACGTCGCCGGACATCTCGCTGCCGATCGTCACGCCACCGTGGCCGTCGGCCATCGTGTTGTCGTGGATGACGATGTTCTCGCTGGGAACGCCGATCCTGCGGCCGTCCTCGTTGCGTCCCGACTTGATGGCGATGCAGTCGTCGCCGTTGTCGAAGCTCGAATTCTTGATGACGACGTTCCTGCTGGACTCCGGGTTGACGCCGTCGCTGTTGGGTCCGACCGGACTGTCGAGCGTGACATTGTCGACGGTGACGTTCTCCGACAACACGGGGTGGATCATCCACATCGGAGAGTTCGTCAGCGTGACGTCCTCGAGGAGGATGTTCTCGCTCTCGTAGAACTGCACGAAGTTCGGCCGGAGCTTGCTGTCGTCGAACCGGCGCTGCTCGACGGGTGTGCCCTCGGCCGCCCACCGGAACAGCTGGTCACGGTGCTCGGTCTCGATGACCCCACCGTCGCCGTTCGGCTCCTCCTTCCACGGCCACCAGTGCTCGTCGTCGGCCTGGCCGTCGAGCGTGCCGCCACCGGTGATGGCGACGTCCTCGACGTCATGGGCGTAGATGAAGGACGAGTAGTTGTACAGTTCGACCCCTTCCCAGCGGGTCTTCACCGCGGGCAGGTAGTCGGCGGGGTCCTGGCTGAACCGCACGGTCGCGCCGTCGCTGACGTGCAGTTCGATGTTGCTGCGCAGCCGGATCGCACCGGTGTGGAACTCACCCTCCGGAACGACGACCTTGCCGCCGCCCTTCTCGGCCGCGGCGTCGATGGCGTCGGCGATCGCATCCGTGCTGTCGCGGTCGCCGTTCGGGTCGGCGCCGTAGTCGGTGATGTCGAACGGGCGCTGCGGGATGCGGGGTGGTTGGACCTCCTTGCGGATCCGGTCGGCCAGTTCCCAGCCCTGGGGTTCGGACTGGCCCGGGGCGTGCCCGGGTGGGTCGCCCGCGGCGGGGGGCGTGAAGACGGACATCGCGAGCGCCGCGCCGAGCGCGGCGGTCAGGGTTCGGGTGAGGACTGTTGACGACATGCGTTCTCCTCGCTGGTACTCGACGGTGAGCACGCTCGCTCCCGGGCCGCCTTCGGCGCGGGAGTGGTTTCGTACGACTCCGGTCCGCTGCCGTTGCTGCGAGAAACCGGTTTCTGATGGAACAGCAGCCTCGTTCGAGTGTCAATGGGAGAATTCGGACGAAGGTTACGAGGGTCGGCGGCGTGTCAGGCCCTCGGCTTCGGGGTATCGCGGAAGGCGGGGCACCCCGAAGCCGGGCTGGCACGGGGCCGATGTCGCTGGTGCGCCCCGGTCGACGCCGGCCCGGTTTCGCCCATCGGAAACACGGGTCGCGCCGACGTCGACCCTCTGACGTGCGATAAGATCGATCGTGTCGACCGATGTCGGCGAAACCGCTTTCTTCGGTGTGGCCGAGTGGCGGCAGGGATGTGAACCCCGAGGAGGAAAGGGCGGCCCCATGGAACCGGGCGAGCGCGCGCCGTCGGTCACCATCAGAGACGTCGCGCGGGCTGCGCAGGTGTCTCCCGCGACCGTGTCGCGGGTGATGAACCGCCGGAGCACGGTCGACGTGGAACTCGCCCGCCGGGTGCAGCAGGCGGCGGCCTCTCTCGGCTACCACCCGAGCGTCGTCGCTCAAGGGCTGGCGAGGGGCAGGACCGAGCTGGTTTCCATCCTGGTGCCGGATCTCGGCAACCCGATGTTCCAGTCGGTGTTGCGGGGGATCAGCAGGGCGGCCGGGGTCGAGGGCTACCGCGTGCTCGTCACCGACAGCCACGAGATGCCGCTCGAGGAGCCGTTCCTGGCGCAGGAGACGCGGTTGCGCACCGACGGGCTCGTGCTCTGCTCACCGCGTTCCCACGATCAGGAGCTGCTGGAGCTGGCGGGGAAACTCGAACCGTTCGTGCTGGTCAACCGTCATGTCGAGGGGCTGCTCGCGCCCATGGTCGCGGTGGACTACGCGGCGGGTATCCGTGCCCTCGTGGCTCACCTCGCCGGCCTCGGGCACCGGCACGTCGCGTACCTGTCCGGTCCGATGGCCAGTGTGTCGAACCAGGAGCGGCTCGACACGCTGCACGCGTCGGCCGAGGGCCGTTTCGAGCTGACGGTCCTCGAGTGCGGCTCGATGCACGAGGACGGTTACGAGGCGGCCGACCGCGCGCTCGGCACCGGAGCGACCGCGATCATCGGCTACAACGACCTCGTGGCGCTCGGTGCGCTCGGAAAGTTCCACGCCATCGGGGTGTCGGTGCCGGACGAGGTCAGCGTGGTGGGATTCGACGACATCGCGTTCGCTCGCTACGCATCGCCCATGCTGACCACCGTCGCCGTGCCGCAGGAAGCGCTCGGCGAGGAGGCCTGGCAGCGCCTTTCGGCCGTGTTGCGCGGCGAGGAACCGCCCGCCGACGTGTGTTTCACCCCGCGGCTGGAAGTCCGGCAGAGCACGGCCAGAGTTCCGCGCTGACCGTCCGCTGACCGTCCGCTGACCGTCCGCTGACCGTCCGCGGGCGGCGCGGGGTCGGCCCGGCGACGGCGATTCCGACATTCGGTCTTGACAGCATCGCGTCCGCGGCTAGGGTGAGAAACCGGTTTCTCGCACGGTGTTTCGTGTGTGCTCGATCAAAGCCGATCGGAGTTTCTCGTCCCATGTCACAGTCCCCATCGAGGCCGCCGATGCCGGCCAGGGCGCTACGCCTGGGGCTCGCCGTCGTCGACCGGACGACCGATGCGCTGACCCTCCTCGGCCTGGTGGCCATGGTGCTGGTGGTCAGCTGGCAGGTATTCGCGCGGTTCCTCCTCGGATTCACCCCGGGGTGGGCCTCCGAGGTCGCGCTGCTGTTGCTGTGCTGGCTGGCCTTCCTCGGTATCGCCAAGGGCATCCGGGAGCACAGCCACATCGCGGTCGGGTTCGTCGTCGATCGCCTGCCCGGGATGTTGCGGGCCGTCGCGATCCGGGTCGCACCTGCCCTGATGGCAGCGTTCGGCGGTTACCTCGTCGTCCAGGGCGGCGAGTTCACGCAGTTGATGATGCATTCGACGTTGCCGGCCACCGGTCTTCCCACCTCGGTGCAGTACGCGGCGATGCCGGTGGCCGGTGTGCTGATCGCCGTCTACAGCCTGCTGCAACTGTTCGGGCTGATCCCGCTCGATCCGCCGGATCCGGTGTCCGATGCGGACACGGCCGGTACCGCCAAGTCCGGGGAAGGGGATGACCGATGATCGACCCCGTCGCCGTTCTGTTGCTGTTCGGCGGGTTCGCCGTGCTGATGCTGCTGCGCGTGCCGGTCGCGCTGTCCCTCGCGGTCGCGTCGATCGCGGCCGCTCTGTGGATCGCGGTGCCACTGCCGCTCGTCGGGCAGAAGATGGTCCAGGCACTGAATTCGTTCCCGTTGCTGGCCATTCCGTTCTTCATCCTCGCGGGCGAGGTGATGGCCGGTGGTGGCGTCGCGCGCAGGCTGATCGACCTGGCCAACGTCGTCGTCGGCTGGCTGCGCGGCGGCCTGGCGATGCTCAACGTGGTGGCCAGCACCTTCTTCGGCGGGATCTCCGGCTCCGCCGTGGCCGACACCTCCTCGGTGGGCTCGGTGATGCTGCCGATGATGCGCGAGCAGGGCTATCCCGCCACCTACTCGGTCGGCGTCACCGTCTCGAGCGCAACTCAGGGTGTGCTGATCCCGCCGAGCCACAACATGATCATCTTCGCGCTCGCTGCGGGAGGAAGCGTCTCGATCGGCGGCGTGTTCATGGCCGGTGTGGTGCCCGGCCTGCTGATCGCGGCGCTGCTGCTCGTGGCCTGCTACGTGATGGCCAGGAAACAGGGGCACCCCAAGGGCGAGCCGATTCCGGCCCGGGACGTACCGCGGATCGTCTGGCAGGGGCTGTTGGGTCTGCTGACCCCCGTGATCGTGATCGGCGGCATCCTCACCGGCGTGTTCACCGCGACGGAGTCGGCAGCGATCGCCTGCGTGTGGGCCGTGCTCATCACGTTCGGCGTGTACCGGGAGGTGCCGCTGCGGGCCTTCACCGGCATGCTGCGCCGTTCGGTCAAGACTCTCGGCACGGTGCTGTTCCTGATCGCGGCGGCAGGCGCATACGGGCATCTGCTCACCGTGCTGCAACTGCCGGAGGCGCTCACCCAGGGACTGCTCGGGTTGTCCGACAACCCGGTCGTGATCCTGTTGCTGTGCAACGTCCTGTTGCTGGCATTGGGCTCGATCATGGACATGGCACCGCTGATCCTGATCACGACGCCGATCCTGCTCCCGGTCGTCACGTCGCTGGGCATGGATCCGATGCAGTTCGGCGTGATGCTGTTGCTGAACCTCGGCATCGGCCTGATCACCCCGCCCGTGGGCAGTGTGCTGTTCGTCGGATCCGCGATCGGCGGCATCCGCATCGAGCAGGCCGCGCGCGGAGTGCTCCCGTTCTACCTGCCGATGGTCGCCTGCCTGTTGTTGGTGACCTTCGTTCCGTCGCTGTCGTTGACCCTGCCACGTGTGCTCGGTTTCTGACGGCGACTCCCCGTTCCCCGTGAAAGGAGACATATGCGCAGCGCAGCGCTTCGTCGAATGACCACGGTCGCTCTCGCGGCCACGCTCGGACTCGGTCTCGCCGCATGCGGTGGCGGAGGCGGTGCCCAGGAATCGGTGTCGTGGCGACTCGCGGAGACACACCCGGGCGACTATCCGACCACGCAGGCGGACAAGTGGTTCGCCGAGGAACTGAGCAAGCGTTCCGACGGCCGGATCACCGTCGAGGTGTACCCGGACGCCCAGCTCGGCGAGGAGCGGGACGTTCTGGAGCAGATGCAGCTGGGCTCGGTCGAGCTCAACCGCACCAACGCCAACCTGGTGGGCGAGTTCGTGCCGTCGTGGAAGGCCTACGGCATCCCGTACGCCTTCGAGGGCGAGGAACACTTCTGGAACTTCCTTCAGGGCGAGGGTGGCCAGGCCAAGCTCGACGAGCTGTCGGAGATGGGTGCGGTGGGCCTCGCCTACTACGACTCGGGCGCCCGGTCGCTCTACACCAACGGCAAGCCCATCGAGAAGCCGGATGACCTGGCGGGCCGCAACATCCGGGTACAGCCGGGTTCGATCACGGCCGAGGTGGTCGAAGAGTTCGGCGGATCGGCGACGACGATGGACTTCGGGGAGGTCTACAGCGGTATCGAGACCGGTGTCATCGACGGCGCGGAGAACAACCTGCCCAGCTACGTCTCCACCCGGCACTACGAGGTCGCTGACAATCTGACGCTGAACGAGCACCAGCGGGTGCCCGAGGTGCTGATGATCTCGCAGTCCGCAATGGACCAGTTGTCCGAACAGGACCAGCAGCTCGTCCGCGAGGTGGCGAAGGAATCCACCGAGGTGCAGCGTGAGCTCTGGCAGGAAGAGGTCGCCGAGAGCCGCAAGACCCTCGAGGACGCCGGCGTGACGATCACCGAGCTCGACGACAAGAAGCCGTTCGAGGACGCGGTGGCCGGGCTGAAGGAGCGCTACGCCGGTCAGTACGGCGAGTTCATGGACGCCGTCGAGGCGGCGAAGAAGCAGCAGTAGCCGGGCCTGCCGTTCCGCTACGGAGAATCGATGTTCCCCGCCGTGCGGGCACATGCTGCCCGCACGGCGAGGCAGCCACGTGTGAGGAGAAGGAATGCGGGTCCTCGTGACCGGAGGGTCGGGACGACTGGGTCGCAATGTGGTCGACGCGCTCGCCGCGGCGGGCGACGAGGTCGTCTCGGTGGATACGGTGCCGGAGCGGCGCGACGACGACGTCGTGACCTTCCCGGCCGATCTCACCGACGCCGGTGAGTGTTACTCCACGCTGGCGCGCTTCCGCCCGGACGCGATCGTGCATCTGGCTGCGATCCCGGCACCCGGGATGCGCAGCGAGGTCCGTACGTTCACCACGAACACGGCGTTGGCCTACAACGTCTGCCAGTCGGCGGCCGACCTCGGTGTCGGTCACGTGCTGGTGGCGAGCAGCCCGACGGTGATGGGCTACGGCAACCCGGCCGGGTGGCAGCCCTCCTATCTGCCGTTGGACGAGAACCACCCCGTGGCGCCCTGGAACGCCTACACGATGTCGAAGGTGGCCACCGAGGACGTCGTGCGGGCGTTCGCACGCCGCGGTGAGGGCCGGTTCCACATCTTCCGTCCCTGCTTCGTGGTGTCCCCCGAGGAATGGCGCGGCGCACCGACACAGGGTGGCGGCACGGTACGCGGGCGGCTCGAGAACCGGAGCGAGGCGGCCGTGTCGCTGTTCAACTACGTCGACGCCCGCGACGCCGCGGAGTTCGTCCGGTTGCTGCTGGCGAAGGCGGAGCACGTGCCGAACGGTGAGACGTTCTTCGTGGCGGCGGCCGATGCGCTCGCCGAGAAGCCGCTGAGTGAGCTCCTTCCGGAACACATGTCGGTGCCGGAGGAGGTTGCCGGGCAGCTGGCCGGCACCGCATCGGCGTTCGACACGAGTAGGGCGCGCAGGCTTCTCGGCTGGGAGCCGGCGTACGACTGGCGTACGGAGCTGGTGTGAGCGGCGCCGTGGGGATCGCCGAGCTGAGGTGCGCGAGCACCCGGTTGCCGTTGCCGGGGACGTGGGACGGCGGGGTGAGTTTCCACGACGTCGTCGTGGCCCGGCTCCGCGACGACACCGGCGCCGAGGGCACAGGTTTCAGCTGGACCCCGAGGGTCGGTGCCGGCGCGGTGCGCGCGCTGCTCGAGGACGAGTGCGCGGACTTCCTGCACGGCGCCGGGACGCATCCGGCGGTCGTCTGGGAGGCGTTGTACGCGCACCTGCACGAGGCCGGCCCGGGCGGTGTCGCGGCGATGGCGCAGGCGGCCGTCGACATCGGACTGTGGGATCTGCGTGCCCGCGCGACGGGGACGAGCCTGGTGGACCTGCTCGGCAGGCGCCGCGACAGGGTGCCCGCCTACGCCAGTGGCGTGAACCTCGACTACGACCTCGACGAGTTGCGGGTGCAGGTGAGCAGGTGGGTCGAGGCGGGTCACACCGCGGTGAAGATCAAGGTCGGTTCCGCCGAGCTGGACCGTGACCTGGAGCGCGTAGCGGCGGTGCGCGAGCTGATCGGCCCGCACGCCGCGCTCATGGTCGACGCCAATCAGCGATGGGACGTGCCCACGGCGTCGCGGGCCATCAATGCGCTGGAACGGTTCGATCCGTACTGGATCGAGGAGCCGCTTCCCGCCGACGACCTCGCGGGACACGTGCGATTGCGTGCGACGACGCGGGTGCCGTTCGCCGTCGGGGAGAACCTGCGAACCGTGCGGCAGTTCCGCGACATGCTCGCGGCGGGCGTATGCGACATCGCTCAGCCGAACGTGGTCCGCGTCGGCGGCATCACGCCGTTCCTGCGGATCGCCGACCTGGCGGCCGCCTACGACGTGCCGGTGGCACCGCACCTGCTGCCCGAGATGTCGGCTCAGCTGGCGCTGTGCGTACCGGCGGTGTCCATGGTGGAAGCGATCGACCGGGCGTCGCTGCAGGAACTGGGCGGGCTGGCCGAGCCGTCGGGCGTGACCGTCGACGCGGTGGGCGCCCGTGCCGACACCGGCCCCGGTCACGGACTGGTGTTCGATGTGGACTGACGTGCCGATGCGGGCGCGGCCGGTCTCCGGGAAGGGAGACCGGCCGCGTGATCCGGTGTGGCGGGGTGAGCGCCGCTCAGGTGAGCGACAGCACGCCGCTGAGCACGGCTGCGATGGCGAACGCGATGCCGCCCATGAACGTCTCCATCAGGGTCCAGCTCTTCAGCGTGGTCCGGATGTCGATGTCCATGTAGCGGTTGAACAGCCAGAACCCGGAGTCGTTGACGTGCGAGAGCACGGTGCCGCCCGCCGCGATCGCGATCACGACGAGCGCGATCTCCGGTTGCGACATGCCGGACTCCTGGATGAGCGGTGCGACGATCGGCGCGGTCGTGACGATCGCGACGGTCTTCGAGCCGAGCGCGACGCGCAGCGCCGTGGCGATGAGGAACGCGAGCACGACGGCGGGCAGCGCGGTGCCCGACAAGGCGCCGGCGAGAGCCTGCCCCGCGCCCGTGGCCTCCAGTACGGCGCCGAAGATGCCGCCCGCGCCGGTGACCAACAGGACGAGAGCCACCGGGCCGAGCGAGGCCGATGCGGCCTTCTCGATGCGTTCCATGCTGAAACCGCCGCGCAGGCCGAGCACCCAGAACGACAGGAGTGCGGCCACGGTCAGTGCGACGACCGGGGCGCCGATGAACTCCAGGGTGCTGCGGACCGCGCCCTCCGGGAACACGACTCCGGCGAAGGTGTTGAGCATGATGAGCAGCACCGGCAGCAGGATCACCGTGACCGTCACCTTCAACGACGGCGGAGCCTGCACGGCCGTGCCGACACCGGCTCCGCCGGTCTTGCCGGAGCCGTGGGTGTCGTCCTGCGTGGCCTGGCCGGACTTCTCCTGCGCCTCGCCGATCAGCTGCGACGGAACGGGCACGTTCAGCCGGTCGCCGATCCGGGTGCCGAACAGGTAGGCGCCGAAGAACCATGCGGGCAGACCGCAGATCAGGCCCATGATCGCGATCCAGCCGAGGTTGCCGCCGAGCAGCCCCGCGGCCGCCACCGGGCCGGGGTGCGGTGGGAGGACCGCGTGCATGATGGCGAGTCCGCCGACCGCGGGCAGCGCGATACTGATGACCGATCGGCCGGAGCGCTGCGCCACCGCGTAGATCAGCGGCAACATGATGATGAATCCGACGTCGAAGAACACCGGAATTCCGAAGATCAGGGCGGTCAGCCCGACAGCGAGGGGTGCCTTGCGTTCGCCGAACGCGTCGAGCAGCCGGTTCGACAGCACTCCGGCGGCGCCGGACTCCTGCATCACCCGGCCGAGCATGGCACCGAGTGCGACGATGGTCGCGATCTCACCGAGGGTGTCGCCCATGCCGGACTGCAGCACCTCGGGGATCGCGGCCGGTTCGAGACCTGCGGCGATACCGACGACGATGCTCACCACGAGCAACGCGACGAACGCGTGCAGCTTGACCTTGATGACGAGCAACAGCAACAGCGCGATGCCGCCGACGACGAGCAGCAGCAGGGCCCACGAGGGCAGAGCCCACGCCGTGTCCGGCTGTTCGGCGGCCAGAATAGCGGTGTTCACAGGCTTCGTTGCCTCCTGAGGAGGGCACGCGGTGCGCGTGCCGGGATACGGGGACGAACCGGGGGAGTGGGTGGCGGCGCCGGGTCAGCCGCGGTCGAGGGCGGGACGTTTCGGGTCGAACGTCCAGTCGGGGACGAGGTAGCGCATCGCGGTGGCGTCGTCGCGTGCGCCGAGTCCTTCGCGCAGATACAGCTCGTGCGCCGCCTCGACCTGTTCGAGGTCGAGCTCGACGCCGAGTCCGGGGCCGTCGGGCACGGGAAGCAGTCCGTCGGTGATGGGCAGCGGGTCGTGGGTGAGCCGCTGGCCGTCCTGCCAGATCCAGTGCGTGTCGATCGCGGTGATCTCGCCGGGCGCCGCAGCGGCCACATGGGTGAACATGGCCAGCGAGACGTCGAAGTGGTTGTTGGAGTGCGAGCCCCACGTCAGACCCCAGTCGTGGCAGAACTGGGCCACGCGCACCGAACCGCTCATCGTCCAGAAGTGCGGATCGGCCAGCGGGATGTCGACGGCACCGGAGCGCACGGCGTGGCCGAGTTCGCGCCAGTCGGTGGCGATCATGTTCGTCGCGGTCGGCAGCCCGGTCGCGCGGCGGAACTCGGCCATGGTCTCGCGGCCGGAGTAGCCCGCTTCCCCGCCGCACGGGTCCTCGGCGTAGGCGAGGACGTCGCGCAGCTCGCGGCCGAGGCCGATCGCCTCGGCCAACGGCCAGGCACCGTTGGGGTCGAGCGTGACGCGGGCCTCGGGGAACCGTTCGGCGAGTGCCTGCACCGCCTCGGCCTCTTCGTGGCCGGGCAGGACGCCGCCCTTGAGCTTGAAGTCGCGGAATCCGTAGCGCTCGCGTGCAGCCTCTGCCAGGCGCACGACGGCATCCGGGGTCAGCGCCTCCTCGTGCCGTAGCCGGGTCCAGTCGTCGGTACCCGCCGGGTCGTCGGACGGCGCGCGGTAGGCGAGATCGGTCCTCCCGCGGTCGCCGACGAAGAACAGGTAGCCGAGCACGGGCACCTGGGCGCGCTGCTGCCCGTCCCCGAGCAGTTCGGCCACGGGCACGTCGAGCTGCCGGCCGAGCAGGTCCAGCATGGCCGATTCGATCGCGGTCACGGCGTGCACCGTGACACGCAGGTCGAACGTCTGGTTGCCGCGTCCCGCCGCGTCCCGGCCGCCGAAGCGCCCGTGCATGTCACGCAGCACCGAGCGGAACCGGGCGACGGAGGCTCCGACGACCAGGTCCGCGGATTCCTCCAGCGTGGTCCGGATCGGTTCCCCACCGGGGACCTCACCGACGCCGGTGCGGCCGTCCGAATCGGTGAGGATCACCAGGTTGCGGGTGAAGAACGGGGCGTGCGCTCCGCTCAGGTTGAGCAACATGGAGTCGTGTCCGGCGACGGGGACCACGCGCATCCCGGTCACCACCGTGTGTTGCACCGATGTCATCACTGTCCTCTTCGACTGTTTCCGTGGTGGCGGGTCCGGGTGCCGGTTCCGGACTCTCGGAACCGGCACCCGGACGGGGTGGCTAGTGCCGGTCGACGGCGCCGTCGATACGGCGCAGCAGGCCGTCGGGGTTGCCGTCGGCGATCGGGCCGGGCAGGAGGTCCGCCGGAACGTCCTGGTAGGACACCGGGCGCAGGAACCGCTCGACGGCCCTGGTTCCGACCGATGTCGTCCGCGAATCCGATGTGGACGGATAAGGTCCGCCGTGCACCATCGCGTGTCCTACCTCGACTCCCGTCGGCCAGCCGTTGAACAGCACCCTGCCCGCGACGAGTTCGAGCGCAGGCAGGAGGGCGGCGGCCTCGTCCTCGTCACCGGTTCCGGTGTGCACGGTCGCGGTCAGCTGCCCTTCGAGAGCCTCCGCGACCGTGCGGACCTGCGCCGTGTCGCGGCAGCGCACGACGATGCCGAAGGAACCAAACACCTCCTGCTGCAGGGCCTCGTCGGCGACGAATCGTTCGGCGTCGGTGGCCAGCAGCGCGGGCCGGCAGGTGACCGGCCGGTCGGATTCGGAACCCTGGGCGAGCACCTCGACGCCGTCGTGGCCGGACATCGTGGTCACGCCTTCGGCGTAGGCGTCGGCGATCCCGGGGGTGAGCATCGTGGCGGGTTCCGACGCGGAGATCGCCGCCGTTGCCGCGTCCACGAAGCGCTGCAGCTCCGGACCGTCCACCCCGATGACGATACCGGGATTGGTGCAGAACTGGCCCGCGCCGAGCGTGAGTGAACCGACGAACGCGGTGCCGATCTCCTCGGCCCGGTCGGCGAGTGCGCCGGGCAGCAGGAACACCGGGTTCGTACTGCTCATCTCGGCGTACACCGGGATCGGCCGCGGACGTGCCTGTGCGGCGGCCACCAGCGCGAGACCGCCGCGCCGCGACCCGGTGAATCCCACGGCACGGATGCGCGGATCGGTGACCAGCGCCGTGCCGAGGTCGGGGCCGTGGCCGAAGAGTAACGAGAACGTGCCCGCGGGCATGCCCGTCTCGGTGACCGCCGCGGCGATCGCGCGCCCGACGAGTTCCGAGGTGCCGGGGTGGGCGTCGTGCCCCTTCACGACGACGGGACAGCCCGCCGCGAGCGCCGACGCGGTGTCTCCGCCCGCCACCGAGAACGCGAGGGGGAAGTTGCTGGCGCCGAACACGGCGACGGGGCCGAGCGGAACGTCGCGTTGGCGGATGTCGGCGCGGGGCGGGGTGCGGTCCGGCTGCGCGGGGTCGATACGCGGGATCTCGTGGTTCCCGTCGCGCAGCAGCGTCGCGAACATGCGCAGCTGCCCGGTCGTCCGACCGCGCTCGCCGGTCAACCGGGCCACGGCCAGGCCCGACTCGGCGTGTGCCCGTTCGATCAGGGCCTCACCGATCGCCTCGATGTTGTCGGCGATCCGTTCCAGCAGCTCCGCACGTCTGCCTGCCGGCAGCGCGCGGTACTCGCCGAACGCCTCCCGCGCGGCGGTGCACGCGCGGTCGACGTCGTCGTGGGTGCCGTGGGCGAAGGCAGGCTCCAGCTCCGTGGCGCCGGCCGGGTCGACGGCGCGGACCGTGGTGCCGCCACCGGTGACCGGTTCGCCCGCGATGATCATCTGGCCGGTCGGCGTGCTCATGTGTGCTCCTTGGGAATACGGGAGATCAGCTCGTCGAGCTGCTTCAGCTCGTCGTCGTCAAGGTCGGTCAGCGGGGCACGAACCGGTCCCGCAGGGCGGCCGATGGCCTTCATGCCCGCCTTCACGATGCTCACCGCGTAACCCGCCTTGTGATTACGGATGTCGCAGTAGGGCAGGACGAACTCGGCGAGATAGTGATCGACCGTGGCGCGGTCGTGAGCGCGCACGGCGTCGAAGAACCGCTGCGCGAACTCGGGGACGAAGTTGTACATGGCCGACGAATAGGTCGTCACGCCCATCTCCAGGTACGGCAGGGCGAACGTCTCGGCCGTGGGGAGGCCGCCGATGTAGGTCAGCCGGTCGCCGAGTCGCGTGTGGATGCGGGTCATGCGCTCGATGTCGCCGACGCCGTCCTTGAAGCCGACGAGGTTGGGGCACGCGTCGGCGAGCCGGGCGACGGTCTCGTCGGTGTAGATCGCGTTGGCCCTGCTGTAGATGATCACGCCGAGCGACGTGGCCGCACAGACGGCCTTGACATGCTCGACGAGCCCGTCCTGCGAGGCCTCCGTGAGGTACGGCGGCAGCAGGAGCAGTCCGTCGGCACCGGCGCGCTCGGCGGAGCGTGCCAGCTCGACGGCCGTGGCGGTGCCGTATCCGGCCGGTGCGATCACCGGTACGCTGTCGGGCGCCTCGGCCGCGGCCGCGGTCACGACCGCCGACACCTCGTCCGGGGTCAGCGAGAAGAACTCGCCGGTGCCGCCCGCGGCGAAGAGTCCGGTCGCGCCGAACCCGCTCAGCCAGGCGATGTTCTCGCGGTAGGCGGGCTCGTCGAAGCTCAAGTCGTCCCGGAAGTGTGTCACCGGGAAGGACAGGAGCCCGTTCGACAGCTGCCGGGCTGTTTCGTGGGGCGTGAACTGGGACATCGCGTGCTTCCTCCAGGGTGGTCTGGCCCGTGACGGCGACGTTAGAGTCGAGGAGCAATGCACGTCCAACTCCGTTTTCGCATCCTCTGATTCAGGAAATGCATCGATGTGCGCGGCCCGGCAGCCGGCGCGCTTCGTCGCCGTGGACGGCAGCTTCGGCCGCGGCGCCGCTCGTCGAGGCGTGACTCGGATTTCGCTCCGGTGCCGCCGGTCTTCCCGGAACCCTTCTCCGCTGCGGGCGAGCGTGGTGCACCGGCCGTCGACCCGAGTGACCGCGTTACGGCCGAAACGTCCGAACAGGACCACCGCGCCCGGGTGGCGGTGTACCGGGGCCCTGCCGGAACCGTGTGGCTCGCGGGCCGGGAACCGTGGGAGCGGCTGGCGTCAGTGGACCCCGCGGGTGCGGAACGCTGCCGCCAGTGCGGCCAGACTGAGGAAGGACACCGCCAGCAGGTAGTAGCCGGGCGAGATCTGTGAGCCGGTGCCCGCCACCAGTGCCGCTGCGATCGTCGGCGTGAACCCGCCGAACACGCCCACAGCCGTGTTGTAGCTGAACGACAGTCCCGTGGCGCGGGCGCGAGCGGGGAACACATCGGACATGACCGACGGCAGCGCTCCGAAATAGCAGGCCTTGAGCACGCCGAGGATGGTCATCGCCGCGGCCAGCGTGAGGAAGGACGGCACGTGGGTGACCCAGACGAACAGCGGCACCACGCCGCCGCCGATGAGTAACGCCGCGGGCACCATGATCGGCAGGCGGCCGAACCGGTCGGCCAGCAGTCCGACGAACGGCGTGAGGAACGTCAGGATCACGCCCGTGATGAGCAGCGCGGTGAACGACAGGGAGTCGTCGAGTCCCAGTTGCTCGATGCCGAACGTCGGCAGGTATTGCAGGATGAAGTTCAGCGCCGTGGACACCACCAGCGCGCCGCCCGCCATGAGCAGGCCGCCCCAGTGGTCGCGGAACACCGTCAGCATGGGGGAGCGTCCGTCGTCGCTCGCGTCGTCGTTCGAGGTGTCCCGCACGGCAGGGGACTCGTCGACGTGGCGGCGGATGTAGTAGCCGATCGGGCCGATCAGCAGGCCGAACACGAACGGCACCCGCCAGCCCCAGCTCGTCATGGCCTCGTCCGACAGCACCGCGGTGAGGCCGGTGGCGAAACCGGCGGCCATCAGCGTCGCCAGTCCCTGACTGGCGAACTGGAAACTGCCGAGGAAGCCCTTGCGCCGTTCGTTGTGCTCGACCAGGAAAGAGGTCGCGGCGCCGAACTCGCCGCCCGCGGCGAACCCCTGGATCAACCGGGCCACGACCACGGCCAGCGGCGCGGCCATCCCGAGCGTGTCGTAGCCGGGCATGATCGCCATCAGGAAGGTGCCGGCGACCATCAGCCAGATCGTCAGCACGAGGGCCTTCTTCCTGCCGTGCCGGTCCGCGTAGGCGCCGAGCACGAGCCCGCCCAGCGGCCGGATCAGGTAGGTCACGCCGAACACGGCGTAGGCCTGCACCAGCTGGGCCCCGGGCGCCCCCTCCGGGAAGAACGTGCTGCCGATGTAGGTCGCCATGAGGGCGTAGACGGCGAGGTCGAACCATTCGAGGGCGTTGCCGATGGTGGCCGCGGCGATCGCGCGCCGCGCCGACACCGGGGTGCGCGCCGTCGCCGTGGCCTGCGCAGTCATCGGACGACCTCCTGTCCGCGGACCGGTAGTGGGTGCTCGGCCGGGGGATGGCCGATCGCGTCGAACAGGGCGGCCGCGAGGACGATCCCCTCCCTGGCGATCGGTACGAGCAGGTGCTCGTCGGGTGCGTGCTGCAGGCACCCGGGATACGAGTGCGGCAGCCACAGCGCAGGCATGCCGAGCACGTCGGTGAACACCGCGTTGGGCAGCGAGCCGCCGATGTTGGGCAGCACGGCGAGGTTCCCGCCGGTGGTCTCCCGCAGCAGCGCCGTGGCCCAGCGTGGCCACGGACCGCCGACATCGGTCCGGCTGGCGGCGAACCGGCCGGTGATGCGTACGTCCACCATCGAGTAGCCGTGTTCGGCGAGGTGGCCGGTGATGAGCTCGGCCGCCCTGTCGACGTCGGTGCCCGCGACGTAGCGCAGCTGCAGCACCGCTTTGGCCCGCGCGGGAATCGCGTTGACGGGGTGGTCGACGTCCGCGGCGCCGAGGGACAGCACTTCGAGGGTGTTCCAGCCGTACAGCCGCTCGGCGGGAGTCAGCCCGGGTTCACCCCAGCCGTCGTCGGGCACCGGGTCACCGGGGCTCGCGGCCACCTGCACGCCGGCCAGCGCCGCGCGGATCTCCTCCGGAAGCTCGGGAGGGCGCAGCCCGGGGACACGGATGCGGCCGTGCCCCTCGACGAGGCTCGACACCGCGCCTGCCAACGTCGTGGCCGGGTTGCGGAGGAGTCCTCCCCAGTTGCCGGAATGGTACGAGTCGCTGCGCAGGTCGACGTCGAGTTCGATACCGAGGCCGCCGCGGGAGCCGAGGAACAGCGTCGGTGTGTCGGCGTCGAGGCGTGGCCCGTCCGAGGCGAGGAGGACGTCGGCGGCGAGCAGTTCACGGTGGGTGGCCGCGAACTCGGCGAGCCCGGGTGAGCCGATCTCCTCGCCCGTTTCGAACAGCATCGTCAGGTTGAATCCGAGCTCACCGCGCTCGGCGAGCAACAACCGGAGGGCGGTGAGGTTGACCAGGTGCTGGCCCTTGTTGTCGGCGGTGCCCCGGCCGTACCAGCGGTCGCCCTCGACGGTGAGGCGCCACGGGGCGCGCCCGTTGCTCCACTGCGATCCGAGTCCTTCGACGACGTCCGCGTGCCCGTAGCACAGCACCGTGGGCAGGTCCGGTGATTCGGCGCGGGTGCCGACCAGGAACGGCCCGCCGGCCGGGTCCGGGTTGGCGTGTTCGGTGACGGTGCACCCGAGGTCCGTGAGTGCCGGGGTCAGGACCTCGTCGAGGTATGCCTTGATCGCAACGCGACCCTCGGTGGTCGTGCTTTCGGTCGGGTAGCCGACGAGCCGGGCGAGTTCCGCGCCGAAACCGCCGGCGTCGACGTAGTGTTCGGCGTTTCGGCGAATGTTCTCGGAAAGCACGACATCACCCCGGGCTGCTCGACGATGCTCGGTCGAGCAGATTAGGGGATCGCCGCGCCGGTCACCATTGCCGTTTTCGCCATCGATCGTTCTAATAGCGGCAATACTCACGGAAGGCGGTCGTGATGCAGCTGCTGCCCACGGGACTGGCCTACTTCGCGGAGGTGGCACGGACGGGCTCGGTCACCAGGGCGGCGGAGTCGTTGCAGGTCGCACCCTCCGCGATCAGCAGGCAGGTCGCCAAGCTGGAGGCCGAGCTGCGCCTCCCGCTGTTCGACCGCAAACCACGCGGAATGGTGCTGACCGACGCCGGGGCACGGCTACTGGCGCACACACGGCGCAACGAGGCCGAATCCGCGGCTCTCGTCGACGAACTCCGTGCCGGGTCGGGACCCGACGTGCGACCGGTGAGCGTGGCGTGCTCGGAGGGCTTCGGCAGGCGGCTCGTGCCGCGCGCGATGGCGCGGTTCCGCCGCGACCACCCTGACGTGACGTTCGAGCTGGACATCGTCGGCCGGCAGGAGGCGACACGGCGCGTCGTCGAGGGAATCGCCGACATCGCCGTCACCTACGCGATGGGGCCGCAGCACGACGTGCGGGTGGAGTGCGCCAAGGTCACCGACGTCGCCGCGATCGTGCCCGCCGGGCACCGGCTGGCCGGTCGGGAGCACATCGGGCTCGCCGAGCTGTGCGAGTACCCACTGGCGCTGGCCTCGCCCAGCACCAGCCAACGCGAACTGTTCGACCTCGGGACCGGAATGGAAGGGCTGACCGTCACCCCGGTCCTCGTCTGCGACGAACTGGCGCCGCTGCACGAGTTCGTGCGCGACGGTGGCGGCGTCGCACTGATCGGTGATCTCGGTGACCTGGACCGAGAGGGGGCCTCCGGCGGCGTGTCCTACGTCCGGCTCGACCATCCCGTGTTCGGCCAACGGGAAGCACAGGTCCAGACGATGCCGGGAAGGCGTTTGCCCGCCCCGGCCATGCAGTTCACCGGTCTGCTGGTATCGCTGCTGCGGGGCCGCGCCGGCGACGACGAGGTGGCCGCGGCGGTGTGATCCACGCCGGCCCGTGCGGTGATGCCGGGCACCCGGCGGCAAGGGCGGGGTGCGGATCCCGGTGACGGTGCGCCGAAGGTCCGATGAGGACGCCGCATCGGACACGGCTGAGCCGTCACCCCGGAGACGCGTTCGCGGATAAGAATTCGTTCATCTCGTTCCCATGAGGCCCTCATCCGCCGCCCGTAGCGTCCCGTTCCGGTGGAAGCGCAGGACCGTGCCCTTGCCGGACCGGCGCCGCCACCGGACCGGTGCCGCCACCGATCGAGTGCCGCCCGGACACGTGCTGCCGGAACAGTGAGGAGAACCGCACCATGACCGTTTCCACGGAGCAGGACGCGACGCTGACACCACCGGCGTGGCCCGCGGCCGCGCCGGCGCCCACGCGCCTGAGTCCCGACCGCCTACGGCAGGCGAAAAAGGCCTACACCACCAGATCCGTGGCCGCGCTCATCGACACCTCACCGGAGGGGTACCGCCTGCTCGACGGCCCGGACGTGGCCCCGCAGCCGGGTGACGTCGTCCTGGCGCGCGTGGAGGCGATCGGCATGCACAAGCGGCTGGAGAGCCCCGCAGGCCGCAGACAGACCCTGTTCCCTGGCGACGAGATCCTCGTCGCGTACGGCCATCGGTATGCGCCCGACCAGTTCGAGGCCGTCGTTCCCGGCGATCTCGGCCCGGCGCATCTCGTCGCGGCGGGCGGCATCGCCGCACTGGCGACCGACAAGCACCGGGACATCGAGGACGCGACGGCGATCCGCCCTCTCGGGCTCCTCGCCGACGCCGACGGCACCGTCACCCTGCGCCGCCACGCGTCGCGGGCGCTGCTGCCGGACGCGACGGCGATCCGGCCTGCCCCCGCCGTGGACCCGACGGTCATCGGCGTGGTCGGCACGTCGATGAACTCCGGAAAATCCACCACCGCAGGCTCACTCATCCGCGGGCTGGCCCGTTCGGGACTGCGGGTCAACGCGGGCAAGGTGACCGGCACCGGTGCGGGCGGCGATCCCCACGGATTCGCCGACGCGGGTGCGGCCGAGGTCCTCGACTTCACCGATTTCGGGTTTCCCACCACGTTCCGGCTGAGTCGCGACGAGGTCCGTGCCGTCCTGCAGTCGCTGGTGACGCACCTGTCGGCCCCGGGAGCGGACGTGGTGGTGCTCGAACTCGCGGATGGTCTGTACCAACAGGAGACGGCCCGGCTGCTCGGTGACCCGCTCTTCACCCGCGTCGTCGACCGGGTCGTCTTCGCGGCGGAGGGCGCTGCCGGGGCCGCGGGCGGTGTGGCCCTGCTCGGGGAGCGCGGGGTGCCGGTCGGCGCGGTCAGCGGCCTCCTCACCTCCGCGCCCCTCGCGATGCGGGAGGCGCGGTCCGCCCTGGACGTGCCGGTACTCGACACGTACTCGCTCGCCGAACCCGACGTGGCCACGGCCCTGCTGTGACGGCTCCCGGCACCACAACGGCGGCCAACCGCGCGGCACGGACGGCGGAGTCGTTGCCGCCGCTGCTCACCGGTCGCAGGCGTGTCACGGTCGGCCTGCTCGTGTGCGCCGGTCTCGGCCAGGCCGCGCTGGCCGGTGCCACCGCCGTGAGCATGCCGAGGCTGCTGCAGGCGGAGCCGGGGGACCGGTGGTTCTGGGTGGGAATCCTGCTCCTGGCCGCACTGTGCATGAGCGGCATACGCATCGCCGAGTGGGTCCTGGCGGAGAGACTCGGCCAGGACTACGTGCACGAGGTGCGCGGTGGCCTGCTCGCCGCCGCGCTCGCGGAGGGACGCGGCCCGTCGCTCGGAACCACGATCGCCAGGGCGACCAACGACCTGGCCGCGGTGCGCAACTGGGTCGCGTGGGGTATCGCCCCGCTGACCGGTGCGGTGCCGCTGGTCGCGGGGGTGCTCGTCGTACTGGCGCTGGTGCATCCGGTGCTGGCGGCCGCCGTCGCCGTGCCGGTCGGGCTGCTCGCGGTCGTGTTCGCACTGCTGGCGCGGACGGCGTACGTGCGCGCCCGCAGCGTCCGCACCGCCCGCGGCAGGTTGGCCGCGCAGGTCGGTGACGCGGTGGCGGCGGGCACCGGGATCCGTGCCGCCGGCGGTGTCCGCCGCGAGCTCGGCCGGATCGCCCAGCGCAGCGCCGACGTGCGGGAGCGTGCCGTCCGCCGCGCCCGGGTCGCCGGATACCTGCGCGGCGCCGCCGTCGGCGCGGCTGCGGTCGCCACGGTCGGCGTGGTCGTCGCGGGCTCGTGGGCGGGACTGGAGCACGCGGTCGTCGCCACGACGATCACGGTCGTCGGGGTGCTGGCGACGCCGATTCACGACCTCGGGCGCGTCGTCGAATACCGGCAGTCGTTCCTGGCCGCCCGCCGGATCCTCGCGCCGGCGCTCGGCACGTCATCGCCCGCCGAGCGGCAGACCCGGACTCCTGCGCCTCGTCAGGACGGTCCGGGACGGCCCGGGGTCCACGTACACGACCTGTGGCACGACGGCACCCGGCTGCCCGGCCTGGTGGCCGCTCCGGGCGCGCGCGTGGTGCTGCGCAGCGAACGCCGCGAACAGGTCGATGCCGTCGTGGGATTGCTCGCGGGCAGCAGCGCCGCGGCGGATGGCGGGGCGCGGGGCTGGGTCCGCGTGTCCGGACAGGACCTCGGGAGGCTGGCACCGGAGCAGCGCCGCCGGTACGTCGGGTTCGCCGCCCGCGGCGTCGCTCTCGAGCGCGGCACGATCGCCCGCGCGGTCCGCTACCGCCATCCCGCCTCGACGGAGCCGGTGGCTGCCGAACTCGCCGCCGTCGGGCTCGCCGAGCGGGTCAGGAACCTGCCGAAGGGGGAGCGGACGACACTGCGCCGCGGGGGAGAACCGCTGTTGCTGCCCGAACGCGCGCGGCTGCAGCTGGCCCGCGCCCGCTACCGGCGGCCACCGCTGCTGGTGCTCGACCACATCGAGGAACAGCTGGGCGCGGGTGGTGCGGACCTGCTGCGGGCACTGCTGGCCGACTATCCGGGCGTGGTCGTCCTCGCCACCGAGGTGCCCGAGCAGGTCGTCGGTGAGTACGAGGTGTGGGACCTGACCGCGGCGGCCGGCGAGCGGGTCCGGGTGACGGCGGCCGGCTTCGGGCCGGGTTCGGTGCCGCGCTGACAGCGAACGGGGCCGCCGGAGCGGGGCGGGCACCGCTTCTGGTCGGCACGGCTTCTGGTCGGCGCTTGTTCTGGCCGGCGGGCCACCGGCGCGCGATCATGCGTCGATGGGCAGTAGATCCGACGACGGGCGTTATCCACCGATCGAACCGCACGAATCCGGAATGTTGGACGTCGGCGACGGCCACTCGCTGTACTGGGAGGTGTCGGGAAACCCCGGCGGTAAGCCCGCGGTCGCCCTGCACGGCGGTCCCGGTACCGGGAGCTCGCCGCGGATGCGGAGCCTGTTCGACCCGGACCGCTACCGCGTGGTCCTGGTCGACCAGCGGAGCTCGGGGCGCAGCACGCCGTCGGCGGCCGATCCGGTCGTCGACCTGTCCGCCAACACCACGCAACACCTCGTCGCGGACCTGGAGACGCTGCGGGTGCACCTGGGAATCGAGCGCTGGTTGGTGTGGGGAGCCTCGTGGGGCGTCACGCTCGCGCTCGCCTACGCGCAGGCGTATCCGGAGCGGGTCACCGAACTGGTGCTCGCGGCCGTGACCGACGGCGACCGACGTCGCACCGACTGGATCACGCGCGACATGGGCCGCGTGTTCCCGCGTGAGTGGGAACGGTTCCGTGACGGTGTGCCCGCCGACGAGCGCGACGGCGACCTGGCGGCCGCCTACAGCCGATTGCTTCACGACCCCGACCCCGAGGTCCGTGCCGGGGCCGCGCGGCGGTGGTGCGAGTGGGAGGACACCCACATGTCGCTGGCCCCCGATGCGGAGCCGTACCTGTCGGTCGCCGATCCGGCGTTCCGGCTCGCCTTCGCCCGCATCGTGACCCACTACTGGTCGCACGGCAGTTTTCTGGACGACGGGCAGCTGCTGCGGGACATCGAGCGACTCCACGGGATTCCCGCCGTGCTGATCCACGGGCGCTACGACGTCAGCGGGCCGCTCGACACGGCGTGGGCGCTGCATCGCGCCTGGCCGGGCAGCGAGCTGGTCGTCCTCGACGACACCGGGCACCGCGGCGGCAGCATGACCGCGGCGATCACCGCCGCCACCGACCGCTTCGCCGGTGGGGTGTGAACGGGGACGGGCATGACATAGCGTTCTGCTATGAAGAACAAACCGGCCTACAGTGTCGAGTCGGTCGACCACGCCCTGCGGCTGGCCGTCTGCCTGCAGCAGGAGGGGGCGATGGGCGTCACCGAGGCCGCTGCCCGGCTCGGTGTCGCCAGGTCGACGGCCCATCGGCTACTGGCGATGCTCGTGTACCGCGATTTCGCCGAACAGGGCGTCGACCGGCGGTACGTGGCCGGGCCGATTCTCCGGGTGCCGAACAGGCCGGAGCGGGTCGTCGGTCTCCGTGACCTTGCGGTACCGCAGCTGCGCACCCTGATGCGCCGAACCGGGGAGAGCTCGAACGCCATGGTCCTGCACGGCAGGCAGGTGCAGATGGTCGCCACCGTGGAGTGCGAGCACGTACTGCGGGTCGGAGATCGCGAGGGCCGGCTACTTCCCGCCGACCGTGCTTCGGGAGGGCGTGCCCTGCTGGCCCGGCTCGGCCGCGCCGACCTCGCCGCGCGCTACGACGGCGAGACCGGCGACGCGTTCGAGGAGGTCGAGCGTGTCGTGCGGCAGGCGCGGCGCCGCGGGTTCGCGATCAACGATCAGAGCACCGAGGCCGGCTTGACCGCGATCGGCTGCGCGTTGGAGGAGAGTCCGGGTTTCCCTCCGATCGCGCTGTCGGTGGCGATGCCGACCGCGCGGTACCACCGCCGACTGTTGCCGGACATCGTCGGTGCCCTGCGGGAGACGTCCGCCGCGCTGGAGGCGGACCTTCGGGAACGGGCGAACGCCCCCGACTGATGTTCTGTCCTGCAGAACTTCCTGTCGCTTTCCGTGCTGCCGCTCGACGATGATTCGGACCCGAGTCGCCGCGAGCCGCGGAGCCTTTCCCTCGCGGGCGGGTCGGCAAGCCGATGTGCGACAGGAGCGTGAAGAGTGCAGTTCTATCTCGACGGCTACCGCCCCGGTGACCCGTTCGTGCAGGAAGCGCACGCCGACGTGGAAAGCCGAACCGGCGCGCTGCCGGAGACCGCCGACGTCGTGATCGTCGGCTGCGGCCCTGCCGGCCTGGTGCTGGCAGCGCAGCTCGCGCAGTTCCCCGACATCCGCACCGTGATCGTCGACCGGCGGGACGGTCCTCTCGAGGTGGGGCAAGCCGACGGCGTCGCATGCCGGACCGTCGAGATGTTCGAGGCGTTCGGCCTCGCGGACCAGCTGATCCACGAGGGCTACCAGGTCAACGAGGTCTCATTCTGGAGGCCGGACGAGCGGGACGGCTCGACCATCGTGCGCACCGGCCGCATCGACGACGTCGAAGAGGGCCTGTCCGAGATGCCGCACATGATCGTCAACCAGGCCCGGATGCTCGCCTATCTGCGTGACCACATGTCCCGCTCCGCGACCCGCGCCGAGCCCTGCTACGGATTGCACGTCACCGGCGTCGAGGTCGACCCCGACTCGGACGCGTATCCGGTCACCGTGACCGCGCAGCGCATGCGGGGCGGCGAACCCACCGGCGAGAGCGCCGCGATCCGGGCGAAGTACGTCGTCGGTTGCGACGGAGCGCGCAGCGGTGTCCGGCAGGCCATCGGCCGCAGGCTGGAAGGCGATGCGGCGAACTCCTCGTGGGGCGTGCTGGACGTGTTGGCCGTGACCGATTTCCCCGACATCAGGGTGAAGTCGGTCGTCCACTCCGAACAGGGCAGCATCCTGATCATCCCGCGCGAGGGCGGCTACCTGGTGCGGCTCTACATCGAGTTGGACAACGAGCGCGACGCCGAAATGCTGCGTGAGCGCAGCGTCACGCCGGAGAAGCTCGCCGCGGTCGCCAACCGGATCCTGCACCCCTACACACTGGAGGTGAAGCAGGTCGGGTGGTGGGCCGTCTACGAGATCGGCCAGCGACTGTGCCGGCGGTTCGACGACGCTCCCGACGACGTCCCCGAGGACGAGGTCGACAGCCGCCCGCCCCGGGTGTTCATCGCGGGCGACGCCTGCCACACCCACAGCGCGAAGGCGGGCCAAGGCATGAACGTGTCGATGGCCGATGCGTGGAACCTGGGTTGGAAGCTCGGCACGGTGCTGCGCGGCACAGCGCCTCCCGAGGTCCTCCCCACGTACTCCGCCGAACGCCAACGCGTTGCGCAGGAGCTGATCGATTTCGACCGTGAGTTCGCGGCTGCCGTCAGCAACCGGCCCGACACCGAGTCGGACCGGAACGAGTTCCAGGAATACTTCCGCCGGCAGGGCCGGTTCACGGCCGGTGTCGCGGTCCGCTACGAGCCGTCGATCCTCACGTCCGCGGCCGCGCACCAGCAGCTGGCCGAGGGATTCCCGGTGGGGATGCGGTTCCACTCGGCGCCGGTCGTCAGGCTGGCCGACGCCAAGCCGGTGCACCTCGGCCATGCGGCCCGCGCGGACGGGGCGTGGCGGCTGTACGCCTTCGCCGACCGGGCGCACCCGGCGGCACCCGATTCCGCACTGCGGGAGCTCGCCGACTTCCTCGGCTCCACGAGGTCGCCACTGACCCGGTTCACACCGGCCGGCTACGACCCGGATGCGGTGATCGACGTGCGTGCGGTGCTCCAGCAGTGGCACCGTGACGTTTCGGTGTCCGACCTGCACCCGGTGCTGCTTCCCCGCAAGGGCAGGTTCGGTCTCGTCGACTACGAGAAGACCTTCTGCCCCGACCCGAGCGCTGACATCTTCGACCACCGTGGTGTCGATCGCGACACGGGCTGCCTCGTACTGGTGCGCCCCGATCACTACGTCGCCCACGTCCTGCCGCTCGATGCCCACGAGGAGCTGGTCGCTTTCCTCGCCGACGTGCTGGTGGACGTCTGACGGACGCTCGGTGCCGGCCCGTCCGGCCGGGGTGCCGGCCGACGCCTCACACGATGTGCTCCTCGTACGTCACGTCGGCGAAGCGCACGGCGAAGCCCGTGCCGTCGGGCGAGGCGCACATCGGACCGGCCTCGGCCTTCGCATCCGGCGGGAAGTAGGCCATGCGCAACAGCGTGTCGGGACGGTGATCATCCCAGCCGTAGCGGACGGTCACGGTGTCGTTCACGCGCCGCACGTCGATCGTGACGCTGGTGGGGCGGCCGGCGATGCGGGTGAGAGGCACGACGTTCCAGTCGGACACCTCGCGCGTGACGACAGCGCTGAGCAGCGGCTCGCCGTCGACGAACTCGATTCCGGTCTTGATCCAGTTGTGCGCGTCGCCGCGCAGCAGAAGACCCGCCTGGTCGTACTGCTCGTGGTACTCGCCCTGGAACGTCGCGGTCAGCCGGAACTGCGCGCCAACGGGACGTAGCAGGGCGTGGCCGGTGTCGCGGACGAAGCCGTAGTGGGTGGTGACCCAGAAGTCGGTGTCCTCGTCGGTGGTGACGCGCAGTCCGGTGCCGTCGAACTCGTAGTTGGTGGGTGGGTTGAACCACCGCCATCCGGTGAGGCCGAACACGCTGGTGGAGTCGTTCATCCCAGGGTCCCTTCCCGCGACTGCGCATCCGGTCCGCCCTGCAGGTGGCGGCTTCGGCAAGCCGGTACTTGATCGATTCGCGAAGATCGTGAAAGGGGCGGTGCTCGTTGTCAAGGCCGCTGCGGAGAGTCGTCGACGGCACGCCGAGCCCATCGAGGCCGACCCGGCGAACGTCCCCGCGCCCATCCGAGACCTCGTGGCGCGAGTACGGCATCAGCGTCACCGCACGTCGCGCTGCACAGGCGGCCGAACTCGCGTCAGGCGGGCGTTGGGCCGAGAGTCGAGAACGGCAGGGTGCCGGACTGCAGGCTGCCGGACAGTGCGGGCTGACGGGCACTGCAGGCTGGCAAACTTGGGAAGAGGTGGTATGGCTGCTGGTGCCCCCGGTGAGACTCGAACTCACACTTGCACGATTTTGAGTCGTGTGCCTCTGCCAATTGGGCTACGGGGGCGTGCGGGTTGCTGACTGTACTCGATACGGCATCACGGGCGGCATTCGGGCTACCACGTCCGGCGGCTGTTGTGGTTTCCGGCATGTGATCACCTTGCGTGGTGAAGGCCATCGTCACGACCGGCCCGACAACCGGTAGCCTGCAGCTAGCGGAAACCGCTATGTCTTTGCCTGATTGATCGTCCCAGGAGGAGCCCTGTGACCGAAGCGGCTACCGAGTCCAGCGAAGGCGCCGCACCCCAGCGCCGTGTGCTGGTCGCGGAGGACGAGGCACTCATTCGCCTCGACCTCGTCGAGATGCTGCGCGAGGAAGGCTACGAGGTCGTCGGCGAGGCCGGCGACGGTGAGGAAGCCATCAAGCTGGCGACCGAGCTGAAGCCCGACCTCGTGATCCTCGACGTGAAGATGCCGAAACTCGACGGCATCGAGGCCGCTTCGAAGATCACGGGTGACCGGATCGCCCCGGTGGTGATCCTGACCGCGTTCTCGCAGCGTGACCTCGTCGAACGTGCGCGCGAGGCCGGGACGATGGCGTACCTGGTCAAGCCGTTCGCGAAGCGCGACCTGGTGCCGGCCATCGAGCTGGCCGTGAGCCGGTTCGCCGAGCTGCAGGCTCTCGAATCCGAGGTCGCGGGCCTGACGGACCGGCTCGAGACCCGGAAGGTCATCGACCGCGCCAAGGGGCTGCTCATGAGCCAACAGGGACTGAGCGAACCGGACGCGTTCCGGTGGATCCAGCGCACGGCGATGGACCGGCGCTCGACGATGAAGGCCGTCGCCGAGGCCGTGATCGAGAGCATCGCCGACTGATCCGGCCGAACCGGGCGCAGCCCGGTTCCCCGAACCGCAGCGGGCCCCGTCACCACCCGTGGTGACGGGGCCCGTGTCGTCGGAGGTCGGAATCGTCGACGCGGAGCCGGCTGCACGTGGTGCGGAGCCACGGAGCCGGCAGCCGGGACCGCGCTACGTGGCGGCGCGGTCGGCCACCTTGTGGATCGCCTTGCGTGCCGCCTTCGCGACGGCCTTGTCCGGATGGTGCTCGCCGACCGCGGTGAGGACCGTGACCGTGTCCGGGTGGTCGACCCGCCACATCGTGTCGACCGGTCCCGTCGCGCCCGCCGGGATGATGTGCTCGATGACCGCGGTGATCACGTCCGGCTCGTGCCTGCCGAGCCTGCCCGCGATCGCGTCGACCGCGAGCCAGGCCAGCTCGGCATCGCCCAGGTCGGCGTCCGCACCGCGTAGCGCGGCCGTTTCGAGCCGGGCATGCAACCGAAGCGCGGGTACGTCCTCGACCTCCCGCCACGCCGTTTCGGCCTCGGCGCCGGCGTGCTCGCGGACCAGCGTGATCGCGTCCGCGCGGCGCGGCGCGTCGCTCTCGGCGGCCACGGCGAGGAGCGCGCGAGCCCCGCCGAGCGGCGTGTGGACGGTGAACCAGGCCGGTGCCTCCACCTGGATCTCACCGTCGAGGCCGTGGGCGAGCACGTCGACGAGATCGGTGGCGGCCATGTCCTCCGGCGCGGGCAGCAGTGGAATGTCCACACCGGACTCGACGAGCTCGCCGCGCAACGAGGCGGCGGCCAGCGGCGTGAGCCGTGCGACCGTGCCTTCGCTCGCGGCGGCCTCGTGGGAGTCGTCGAGCTCCACGGCGCCGAGGTCGGCGAGCCTGCCCAGCAGCACCTCGGCCGGGTCGCCGTGCTGTGCCGACCATGCGCGCCACGCCGCGTCCGCTTCGTCGGCGGGCAGGTCGTCGGTCGCGATGTCGGCCATCATGTCGCTGATCGCGTGCACCGGAAGGCCGACGCGCCAGGTGAGCAGGAGCGGCACGAACCAGGCGGACGTGCCGGTGAAGTCGAGGGTCTCGTCACCCGTGCGGTCCGCGTCGGCGGGCAGGCTCCACGCGAGCAGCGTGTTGAGCGCGTGCCCCCACACCGTGAGCACCTCGTCGTCGTCACCACCGGGCCATTCGTCGAAGGCAGGCCCGGCCGACGGAATCACCTCGCCGCCGTCCTCGTCATCGGCGCCGTCCTCGTCGTCCTCGAACTCGACGAAGCCGACGTTCGAGGCGAGCTCCGCCACGGAGGGCAGGTCCGTTTCGGACACTCCAGCCGTGTCCGCGGCCGCGCCGAGATCCTGGCCGTCGACGACGGCCGCCGCCAGCGCACGGGCCCGCGCGAGCAACGGCGAGCGGCGTGCCACCTCGGCGAGCTCGTCCTCGGCGGGCAGCCGGATCGGGCCCAGCCGGTCCGGAAGGTTGTACAGCATCTTCAGGTCCGGCTCGTTCTCGGCCAGCCGCGGCCGGTCGAGCGTGCCGAACAGGGCGGTCTCGGCATCGTCGAGTTCACCGAGCAGCTCGGCGTGCCGGCTCTCGTCGATCCGCTCGGTGTCGAACGCGAAGTCGAGCATCAGGTCAACGGCGTTGACCACGTCGTTCGGGTCGTCGTCCGGGCGGGCCGCCGGATACACCTGGAGCAGCAGCCGGGTCGTGTCGCCGTCGCGGAGCTCGCCGAGGTCGCTCACTCCGCACTCGTCGGCGAGCAGCTGCAGGGCGGTCGTCGCGACGCCGGGATCGACCTCGAATTCCGGTTCGTCGGCGAGGTAGTCCTCGATGTAGGAGGTCAGTTCGACCGCGGAGAGCCGCACGTCGTCGGAGTTCATTCGGTCAGGCTATCGGCAGGCCGCCCGGTGCCCGCCGCCCCGGGGGAGCCGGGTACCGGGCACCGGCGGCCGGTGGTCAACCCGCGGGTGGGGCGTCCCGGACCATGCAGGTCAGCCTGGCGGTGCAGCTGCGGCGGCCCGCCTCGTCGGTGATGACGATCTCGGCGGTCACCGCCGACCGGCCCACGTGCACCGGCGTCGCCACCGCGGTGACGATGCCGGACGTGACCGCACGGTGGTGGGTGCAGTTCAGGTCGACGCCGACGGCGATACGCCCGTCACCGGCGTTGAGCGCGGCGACGGTCGAGCCGAGCGCTTCGGCAAGGACGGCGTTGGCGCCGCCGTGCAGCAGCCCGTACGGCTGGAGGTTGCCTTCCACGGGCATGGTGGCCGTCACGCGTTCGGGCGAGAGTTGGCCGAATTCCATGCCGACCTTGTCGTTGAGCTGCTGGGCCGCGATCTCGGGCGTGAGGCCCGCCAGCGACTCCCGAAACGCCTGCTCAGAACCGTTCTTGGTCACTCGATCTCTCCTCGGTCTAGGGACAGGCAGCGCTGTCGGACCCTCACCCTAGACTCGCGGATGTGAGTCCAGACGCGAAGACCGACGAACCGTTCGCAGACACCGCACCGTCGGCGGGCGCAGCGGAACCGCCGGCAGGCACAGCACAGTCCGCCGCCGCACCGCAGCCCGCGGCGCCGGCCGGCTCGTCGCCCGCCGACGCCGCGGCGGCCACCCGGCGGTTGCTGCTGATCGACGGCCATTCGATGGCCTACCGCGCCTTCTACGCGGTGCCCGCGGATCGCTTCCGGACGTCGACGGGGCAGGTGACGAACGCGGTCTTCGGGTTCACGTCGATGTTGATCAACCTGCTGCGGGACGAGGAACCGACGCATCTGGCCGTCGCGTTCGACGTCTCCCGGCAGACGTTCCGGACGGAGACTTTCGCCGAGTACAAGGCCAACCGGTCGGCCACGCCGGACGATTTCAAGGGCCAGGTCGAGCTGATCAAGCAGGTGCTCGGCGCGCTGGCGATCCCGGTGCTGGAGCAGCCCGGCTACGAGGCCGACGACCTGATCGCCACGTTGTCGACGCAGGCGACCGGCTCCGGCTACGACGTCCTCATCTGTACGGGCGACCGGGACGCGCTGCAGCTCGTCACCGACACGATCACGGTGCTGTACCCGAAGAAGGGCGTCTCGGATCTCGTACGGTTCGACCCGGACGGTGTGCAGGAGAAGTACGGCCTGTCCCCGGTGCAGTATCCGGACTTCGCGGCGCTGCGCGGCGATCCGTCGGACAACCTGCCCGGCATCCCGGGCGTGGGGGAGAAGACGGCGACGAAGTGGATCCGGCAGTTCGGGTCCCTCGGCGACCTGGTCGACCGGGTCGACGAGGTCAAGGGCAAGGCGGGCGACGCGCTGCGCTCTCACCTCGACGGCGTGCTGCTCAACCGGCAGTTGACGGAGCTGGTGCGGGACGTGCCGCTGGAAGAGGCTCCCGCGGACCTCGAGGTCAAGGCGTGGGACCGCGACGCCGTGCACCGGCTGTTCGACGAGCTCGAGTTCCGCGTGCTGCGTGACCGGTTGTTCGCGACCCTGTCCAGCGCCGAACCCGAGGCCGACGAGGGTTTCAGCGTCAGCGGTGGCGCGCTGGCCCGCGGCACGGTCGCGACGTGGCTGGCCGAGCACGCTCCGGCCGGCTCCACCACCGGGCTCGCCGTGCGTGTCACCGGCACCTCGATCGCCGCCGACGCCGCGTCGCTCGCGCTGGCGGCCTCCGACGGCGAGGGCGCCTACCTGGACCTGACGACGCTCGACGCGGACGACGAGGCGGCGCTGGGCGCCTGGCTCGCCGACCCCGAGGCGCACAAGACCGGGCATGCGCTGAAGGCGCCGCTGCACGGCCTGCTGGCGCGAGGCCGGCGCGTGCGCGGGCTGACCATGGACACCGAACTGGCCGCGTACCTGGTCCGCCCCGGCCAGCGTACGTTCGAACTCGCCGACCTCGTGCTGCGTTACCTGCAGCGGGAACTGCGGTCCGACTCGTCCGGTGGTGAGGGCCAGCTGTCGCTGCTCGACACCTCCGGCGGAGCAGACTCCGACGACGACGCCGAACTCGTCCACGATGAGCTGGTGCGCGCCCGTGCGACCGCCGACCTCGCCGAGGCACTGGCCACCGAGCTGGCAGAGATCGGCGGGGAGCAACTGCTGGCGGAGGTCGAGCTACCGCTGCTGTCGGTGATCACCGAACTCGAAGCCGCGGGCGTGGCGGTCGACCTGGAGCAGCTGACGACGCTCGAAGCGCACTACGCGAGCAGGGTGAAGGAGGCGACCGAGAGCGCCTACGGCGTCATCGGCAAGCAGATCAACCTCGGCTCGCCGAAGCAGTTGCAGGTCGTGCTGTTCGACGAGCTCGGCATGCCCAAGACCAAACGCACCAAGACCGGGTACACGACCGACGCCGATGCGCTCCAGACACTGTACGAGAAGACCGAGCACCCCTTCCTGCAGCACCTGCTGGAGCACCGCGACGCCGCCCGGCTGCGCAGCACGGTCGAAGGCCTGATCAAGGCGGTCGCACCCGACGGGCGGATCCACACCACCCTGCACCAGACGATCGCGGCGACCGGCAGGTTGTCCTCGGTGGACCCGAACCTGCAGAACATCCCGATCCGCACCGACGAGGGCAGGCGGATCCGGGAGGCGTTCGTCGTCGGTACGGGCTACGACCAGCTGATGACCGCCGACTACAGCCAGATCGAAATGCGGATCATGGCGCACCTGTCCGGCGACGCCGACCTGATCGAGGCGTTCCAGTCGGGAGCCGACTTCCACGCCGCGACGGCCGCCGCCGTGTTCGACGTCGATCCGGCCGAGGTGACGGGGCCGCAGCGCGCCAAGATCAAGGCGATGAACTACGGCCTGGCCTACGGGCTGTCGGCGTACGGGCTGTCGCAGCAGTTGCGGATCTCCACCGAGGAGGCCCGTGGGCTGATGGACGACTACTTCGCGCGGTTCGGCGGGGTCCGCGACTACCTGCACGCCGTCGTCGACGAGGCCGCGAAGTCCGGCTACACCCAGACGATCTTCGGCAGGCGGCGATACCTGCCCGATCTGACGAGCGAGAACCGGCAGCGGCGGGAGATGGCCGAGCGGATGGCGCTCAACGCGCCGATCCAGGGCAGTGCCGCCGACATCATCAAGGTCGCCATGCTCGGCGTGTACCACGCGCTCGCGTCGTCGGACCTGGGCAGCCGCATGCTGCTGCAGGTGCACGACGAGCTGATCCTCGAGATCGCCGAGGGCGAGCACGACGAGGTCGAACAGCTGGTGCGTCGCGAGATGGGCGCCGCCTGCGAACTCGCCGTGCCCCTCGAGGTGTCGGTCGGGTTCGGCCGGTCGTGGAACGACGCCGCGCACTGAACGACCCACCACGGGGCGGGCGGCGGTGGCCGGGCCGCGCCGCCGCCCCGCACGGTGCCGCCCTTCCGGAGCGCTGCGGGGGCGGTGCGGCGCCGATATCGTGCTCGTCATGACGCGACGTGCGCTGCTGCTCGCCGGGACCGGGATGCTCCGCAGGGTCACGAGGGAGCTCGCCGTCGACGGGTGGCAGGTCGTCCTGCCGAGCAGGCGCTACGCGCCCATCCCGACCGGCGATCCGGATGTGCATTCGGTGCGCTGGACCGCGGGCCACCGGCACACGACGGTCGGCGCGGGCCGCGCGACCTGGGTACAGGCGCAGTGGGACGCTCCCGCCGACCTCGCGAGAAAGGCGAGTGACGTGCTGACGGGGCCTGCCGATCTGCTCGTCGCCTGGGTGCACGAGTCCTACCGGGAGGCGGTGCTGTCCGCCGTGGAACCGTTGCTGTCGGCCGCGGCGCCCGTGGTCGAGGTGACAGCCCTGCCGACGCACGGCGACGTCGTCGCACCGCCGGAACCCCACTACCCGCACCGGCCGACCCAGCAGGTGCTGCTCGGGTCCACCTCGGACGTGGCCGTGGGCAGGCCACTGGGACACGAGGAGATCGAACGGGGAGTGCTGGAGGCCGTCCGCCGAGCGGTCGCAGGCAGGCCGTCCTCGGCGCATCAGCTGGGCGAGCGCAGAACGGTCCGCAGGTCCTGAAACCGCCGCCGCAGACTCCGGCGAGGCCTCACCCGGCAGCGGCTCACCCCGGCTTGTTCACCCCGGCTCGGCCCGTGCGGCGAGCAGGGTGAGTACCGAGTCCCGCACCTCCGACCGGTCGCGCTGCGGTTCGAAGACCAGCCAGTCGAGTGCCGTCACGAGCAGCGTCCCGAACAGGGCCGTCGCCGCCCTGCGTACCGGTACGCCCTCGGGGAAGCGCCGCGTGGCCGCGACCAGCGCCAGCTGCCGTTCGAGGATGGTGAGGATCTCCTCCCGCAACGGCGCGAGCGTCTCGGCCCAGCTGCCCGGGGTTCGCCAGAGCTCGCTCACGAGGATCTGGGAGAACCCCGGGTACTGCTCGATGAACGCCAGCGCGGCGTCGATCAGCGCGGCGAGTCCGGCCGACGGGTCGTCGCCCGCGTCGTCGACGGCGGTGGTCAGCCGCTCGGCCAGCTCACCGATGCCGTAGCGCAGCAGCGCCTCGATGAGCCCGTCCTTGCTGCCGAAGTTGTAGTACACGGTGCCCTTGGCGACGCGGGCCTCGGCGGCGATGTGGTCGACGGTGACACCCGCGATCCCCGTGCCGCGTGCCAGGCGCATCGTCGCCTCGAACAGCCGTCGTTGGGTCGCCTCCGCCCGCGGGGTCACAACGCCAACTCCGGCTTGAGGTGACCCACTGTCCACACGCGACGTCTCCGTGCCGCCAGTGTCGACGCCGTGAGTGCGGCCGCGAGGTACGCGACGAGGACACCGACGTCGAGCAGCACCTCGGCCGACGCCCCGCTGTAGAGCAGGTGCCGCAGTCCGTCGATCACGTACCCCATCGGCAGCACCGCGTGCAGCGGCTGGAGTGCGTCGGGCAGGGTCTGCCACGGGAACGTTCCGCCTGCGCTGACCAGCTGCAGTACGAGCAGCACGAGCCCGAGGAACTTGCCGACCGCGCCGAAGAGCGCGTTGAGCGCGTGCACGATCGCCGTGAACGTCAGCGAGGTCAGGACGGCGAAGCCCAGCGCCGCGACAGGATTCGCGACGTGGATCCCGACGAGCCAGGTGACGGCGGCGAACAGGACGACCACCTGTGCCGTCCCCAGTAGCGCCGCCGACAGCCAGCCGCCGAGGGCGACCCGCACCGGCGAGGCACCCGCCGTGAGCGCACGCGTCGACAACGGCCGCAACAGCAGGAACAGCACGAAGGCACCGATCCACGTCGCCAGTCCGATGAAGAACGGTGCGAGTCCGGCCCCGTACGTGCCCGCGCTGGCCATACTCGCGTTGTCGACCGACACCGGATCGGCGATCGTCCTGGCCGTCTCCTCTCGCGTGTCCTCGTCGGTGTTCGGGATCTGGTGGAGTCCCTCGTTGAGGCCGTCGCGGAGTTCGTTCGCGCCGCCCAGGAGCTGTTTCGTGCCGTTGAGGGCGTCCTGCTGCCCGCTGTCGAGGCTCGCCGCGCCCTTCGACAGCTCCTGCGCGCCGCCGGCCGCCTGGGCGATCCCGCCCGCCAGCTGTGGGGCACTGCCCGCGAGGCGCTGTGCCCCGTTGGCGACCTGCCGTGAGCCGGTGGCGAGTGTGTTGAGCTGGGTGGACGTCTGCTGGATCCGGTTGTCCGCCTGGTCCACCGGTGCGCGCACGTTCCCCAGCACGCCCAGCACGTGCTGCACTTCCTCCTCGTCGAGGCCGCCGTCGCGGAGTCGCTGTCCGAGCTGGTCGTTCACGTTGTTCAGGTTGTTCTGCAGATCCGTCGAGCCCTGGGCGAGCGCCGACGCCGTCGCGGCGATCTGCTCGTTGCCCGCCGCGACCTTGTTGGCGCCGGTCGCGAGCTGCTGCGTCTGCCGGGGCAGGTTCTCCGTGTTGGACTTCAGGGTCGTCAGCCCGGACGAGAGCTGGTTGCTGCCCGTGGCCAGCTTCGAGGCGCCGGTTGCGAGCTTCTGCTGCCCGTCGCGGAGTTCGCGTGCCCCGGCGGCGAGTTCCCGCGCGCCGCCTGCGGCCTTCTCCGTTCGTTCGTGGATGGTCGAGAACCCGACGAGGAACCGGTCGGCCGCCTGCGTGCCCACCTTCTCCGCGATCGTGTCCCGGACCTCCTCGGCCACCTGGTCCGCGATGGTGTGCGAGAGGTAGTTGTTCGCGTCGTTGGTGGTCAGCGTGATCCCCGCCTGCCGGGGCTCGAAGTCCTCGCTCGAGGTCAGCGCTTTGCTGAAGTCGCGGGGGATCGTGATCGCGAAGGCGTAGTCGCCGTTGCCGACCCCGGTGTGCGCCCGCTCGCGCGAGACCTCGTGCCAGTCGAAGTCGCCGGAGCGTTGCAGCTCGTCGGTGACCTCGCGGCCGACCTCGCGGTGGTTCTCGCCGGTACCGCTGCCCGTGTCGTTGTTGACGATCGCGGCGGGCAGGTTGTCGAGCCTGCCGTACGGGTCGTAGTTGGAGTACAGATACAGCGAGGCGTACAGCAGGGGCACGAGTACGAGCGCGGCGACGGCGAGCTTCGGCAGTGTTCCCGTGGTGAGCCTGCGCAGCTCGTTGCGGGCGAGGTGGACGGCGTTCACGAGTGGTCCTCCGGCAGCGGGCGTGCGGGGTCGGGGCGGCCGACACGGCCGATGCGAACGGTGTCCGCGGGTAGCACCGAGTCGGCGGCGGTCGCGGTCAGCACGACGACGGCCAGTCCTCGTTCGGCCTGTTCGCGGGCGAGCCGCAGCCAGTGGCCTGTCTCGCTGGTGTGCCGGTCGGGGCGGTCGAGCACGAGCATGCGCACGCCGTGGCGGGACGCGGCGAGCGTGGTCAGCAGCCGTGTGCGAAGGCCGGCGTCGAGGTGTTCGAACCGGGAGTCCGCGTAGGGCGCCGCGTCGTGGTCGGTGAGCCAGCGGCCGACCGCCGCCTTGCTCGCTGGCTTGCCCGCGAGCGCCAGTTCCTCGCCGACGACGACGCGGAGCGGCAGCGCATCGTCGGGCTCGCTCACGCCGGGGGCGTCGACGACGGCGACCCGCGCCGCCACCGCTCCGGGCGTCGTGATCGGGGTGTCCTCGGATGGCCCTGCCGGCCGGTCGGCGTCCCCGTCCGCATCGGCCCGGCCCTCCGATGTCCCGTCGGCCGGGCCGCCGGGCGTCGCGTCCGTGTCGGAAACGCCGTCGCCACCGGTTTCGTCCGCGGCGTCGTCCCGGGCGAGGTCACCGGCGGTCTGCTCACCACCGAGGTCCTCGTCGCCGGCATCGCTGTTGTCGTCGTTGTTGCTGTTGTCGCCGTCGGCGGGGGTCTCGCGCTCGGAGGCCGGTTCGCCGGCGTCGTCGTGGACGGTGACGGTGCCGGTCGAGGGCCGCAGCCGTCCCGCGAGCGCGAGGCCGAACGCCGAGATGCCGGTTCCGGGTTCGCCCTTCACAATGACGAGCTCGCCGGTGGACACCGTGAGCGAGGTCTGTGGCACAAGGGGGCCATGGGGTCCGTCGATTCCGACCCGATCGGCGATCAGCTGCATACGTCATCCTTTTGAACTGACTGGTCAGTTCAAATAGTAGAACGTGTCGTGCCGGGGCGCAGTGCGGGGGAGCGCGGGGTGCCCGGGCGGGTGCCGCCCGAGGGTCAGTGAGTGCGTTCCGTACGGAAAATCGCGGTGCCGGGGAACAGCTTGCCGCGCAGTGGGCTCCACTGGCCCCAGACCCGGGTGTGCCCCTCCGGCCATTCGGGCTCGACGACGTCGAGCAGGCGGAATCCGGTGGCCGTCAGTGCGCGGACGTAGTCGCCGAACGTGCGGTGGTACTCGACGTAGGTGGCACGGCCACGCTCGTCCTGTTCGACGTACGGGGTGCGATCGAAGTACGGCTCGACGGCGGTCAGTCCGGTCGGTCCCGGGTCGTCGGGGAAGATCCACCGCATCGGATGAGTCACCGAGAACACCCAGGTGCCGCCGGGGCGCAGGACTCGCGCGACCTCAGCGAACACGGTCTCCAGCGATGGGACGAACATCAGTGCCCCGAACGAGGAGCAGGCGATGTCGAACCCGTCCGCCTGCAGTGGCAGGGCTTCGGCGTTGGCCTGCAGCAGCGTGGGTGTCAGGCCGGTGCGCCGTTCTGCGGCACGGGCGTGCCGCAGCATCTCCGGCGACAGGTCCAGCGCGATCACCCCGGCCCCCTGCGCGGTGAGCCACCGGGCACAGGGCGCGGACCCGCAGCCGAGTTCGAGCACGTCGGCTTCGGCGAGTGCGTCGGACGGGCCCAGCAGCCGGGCCTGTTCCTCCCGGACGCCTTCAGGGCACCACACGAAGTCCGCCTCGCCGAGGAACTCGCCGTGCTCGTCGAGGTAGGTGTCGGCGTCGGCGTCCCACCAGGCCAGACTGGCGCGTTCCGCCTCGGCCGAGCCGACGGTGCGGTAGGCGACCCCCGCCGTGCCGAGTGCGCGCTCGGTGCCGGAGTAGCGTGGGTCGCGCGCGGCGGAACCGGCCGCGGAAGGTGTCTCGGCCACGTGGGCATTCTCCTCCGCGAAGCGGCGTGATCACGCGCGCACCCCTGATTGTGCGGGTCACAATCGGCCGCGTACGATGACTGTCAGCGCAGTGGGTTCCGCGCTTCCTCTCGCCTCCCGGGTTTCGTGCGAGGTGTGTGGTCGCGCACCTCGAGATGATCCTCGGCGGCCGTTGCGGCGCACGTGACGCGATCAGCGTCGGAGACGCCTGGACGAATGCACGGTCATCACACGGTGGCCCGTCCTGCGCTGCCCGACGTCGACGGATCGGCCGTCCCGGCATCGCCGAGGCCGGTCACGCCAGACGCCGGGCTTCGGCAAACTGCAAACCCCACGACATCTATCCGCTACCGGAGCAACCCACCTAATGACCATCGACACCACCACCGCCCCGAGCGCCGAGCAGGCCCAGGTCGCCGTCAACGACATCGGGACGGAGGAAGACTTCCTCGCCGCGATCGACAAGACCATCAAGTACTTCAACGATGGTGACATCGTCGAAGGCACGATCGTCAAGGTCGACCGCGACGAAGTGCTGCTCGACATCGGTTACAAGACCGAGGGCGTCATCCCCTCTCGTGAGCTGTCCATCAAGCACGATGTCGACCCGGCCGAGGTTGTCGCCGTCGGTGACGAGGTGGAGGCCCTTGTCCTGCAGAAGGAGGACAAGGAAGGCCGGCTGATCCTGTCCAAGAAGCGCGCCCAGTACGAGCGCGCCTGGGGCACGATCGAAGAGCTCAAGGAGAAGGACGAGCCCGTCAAGGGCACCGTCATCGAGGTCGTCAAGGGCGGCCTCATCCTCGACATCGGCCTCCGCGGCTTCCTGCCCGCCTCGCTCGTCGAGATGCGCCGGGTGCGCGACCTGCAGCCGTACGTCGGCCGCGAGCTCGAAGCCAAGATCATCGAGCTGGACAAGAACCGCAACAACGTGGTGCTGTCCCGCCGCGCCTACCTGGAGCAGACCCAGTCCGAGGTCCGCAGCGAGTTCCTCAACGCGCTCGCCAAGGGCCAGGTCCGCAAGGGCGTCGTCTCCTCGATCGTCAACTTCGGTGCGTTCGTGGACCTCGGCGGCGTCGACGGCCTGGTGCACGTCTCGGAGCTGTCCTGGAAGCACATCGACCACCCGTCCGAGGTCGTCGAGGTCGGCCAGGAGGTCACGGTCGAGGTGCTCGAGGTCGACATGGACCGCGAGCGCGTGTCCCTGTCGCTGAAGGCCACGCAGGAAGACCCGTGGCGTCAGTTCGCCCGTACCCACGCGATCGGCCAGATCGTGCCGGGCAAGGTCACCAAGCTCGTCCCGTTCGGCGCGTTCGTCCGCGTCGAGGAGGGCATCGAGGGCCTGGTGCACATCTCCGAGCTGGCCGAGCGCCACGTGGAGATCCCGGAGCAGGTCGTCCAGGTCGGCACCGAGGTCATGGTCAAGGTCATCGACATCGACCTCGAGCGTCGCCGCATCTCGCTCTCGCTGAAGCAGGCGAACGAGGGCTTCACGCCGGACGCCGACTTCGACCCGACGCAGTACGGCATGGCCGCCGAGTACGACGACCAGGGCAACTACATCTACCCCGAGGGCTTCGACCCCGACACGCAGGAGTGGCAGGAGGGCTACGACACCCAGCGTGAGGAGTGGGAGAAGCAGTACGCCGAGGCCCACGCCCGCTACGAGCAGCACATGAAGCAGGTCGCCGAGGCGGCCGCCGCCAACGCCGCAGCCGCGGCCGACGCCGCGACCGGCGTCGAGGGCGGCGACCAGAGCTACACCTCCGGCGGCGGAGCGTCGACCTCGTCGTCGTCCTCGTCCTCGTCCTCGTCGGCGGGGTCGTCCTCGGCCTCGTCCGAGCAGCCCGCCCAGAGCGGCGGCACGCTGGCCAGCGACGAGCAGCTCGCGGCGCTGCGGGAGAAGCTCTCCGGCGGTGCGTGAGTAGCGTGAACGCCTCGACGAGGCGTCCGCTCACGCGATGAGCACAGGTGGTGGCCCCGGTCCGATCTCGGACCGGGGCCACCGTTCTGTGTGGCGGTCGTGGGACGGGCGTCGAGGGCGGGAGTCACCGCCGGTCGGCTGGTCCGCCGGGACCACGGGAACGACCCGTCGCTGCGGCCGAGCAGCAACGGGCCGGGGTGTTCGGTACGGAGGGGGTCTGCGCGCCGGGACGTGGGCGCGCCGGGACGTCAGCTGGTGGTCAGGCGGCGGCGCGGGCGGGCGCGGGCGCCCAGGCGCGTTCGTGCGCCGCGGCACGGGCCCTGCGGCGCAGGCCGGCCAGACTGTGCTTGGCCGGCACCAGCAGCGCGGTCAGCCAGTTGCGCCGGTGTTCGTCGAGCGCCTTCGCGACAGCCTGATGCATGACGCAGTGCACCAGGCCCGGGGTGCCCAGGCGATGTTTCCCGGCGTATGTGTTGGCAGGCATCGTTCCTCCGTATGGGCGATGGCCGTTGCGCGGAAGAGTAGGTAATCAACGCCGGACTGTGGTGGAACACGTCGGCGTGTCACCCGAATTTGCTGGATAACGGTTTGATCGACGCCGGAGAGTGCGTCACTGATGGCAACTGGTTGAATGCGCGCATGCTGCGTGTAGGGCTGACCGGTGGAATCGGTGCGGGTAAGTCGACGGTGGCGGCCAGGCTGGCCGAGCTCGGGGCCACGGTGATCGATGCGGATCGCATCGCCAGGGAGGTCGTCGAACCCGGGACGGACGGACTGGCCGAGGTGGTCGAGGCGTTCGGTGAGGACGTGCTGACCACCGGCGGTGAACTGGACCGCGCGGCCCTCGCCGCGAAGGCGTTCGCCGACGACACGTCGCGGGCCAGGCTGAACGCGATCACACACCCGCGAATCGGCACGCGGACCGTCGAGCTGATGGGGCAGACATCGGCCGATGCCGTCGTGGTGCATGACGTCCCACTGCTGGTCGAAGGCGGCATGGGGGCCAACTATCATCTCGTGCTGGTCGTGGACGCCGAGGAGGACCTGCGCGTCCGGCGGCTCGGCGAGAGCCGGGGGATGGCCGCGGAGGACGCGCGGGCACGGATCGCCGCGCAGGCCACCCGTGAGCAGCGCGCCGCGGCGGCCGACGTGTGGCTCGACAACAGCGGAGCCGCCGACGTGGTGCGGGCGCAGGTCGACGCTCTCTGGCACGAGCGGCTCGTGCCGTTCGAAGCCAACGTGCGCCTGCGGCGGCCGCGATCCCCGAAGCCGCCTGCGCTCGTCGAGCCCGATCCGACGTGGTCCGCGCAGGCCGAACGGCTGCTGGCGAGGGTACGTGCGGCGGCGGGGGACAAGGCCGTGCGCGCCGACCACATCGGATCGACAGCCGTGCCCGGCCTGGTCGCCAAGGACACCCTCGACCTGCAACTCACCGTGCGGTCGCTCGGCGAGGCCGACCTGATCTCGGAGGCACTGTCCGACGCCGGATTCGTGCGCGCCGAGGGGCACTGGTTCGACCAGCCGCAGGACGAGGAGACCGCGCCCGCCCGATGGGACAAGCGGTTCCACTACGGGGCCGATCCGCAGCGGCCGGTGAACCTGCACGTCCGGTCTGCCGAGGGTCCGGCATGGCGGCTCGCGCTCCTGTTCCGGGACTGGCTCAGGGCCAATCCGGCCGAGGCGGGGGTGTACGCCGACATCAAACAGCGGCTCGCCCGCGCCCACGCGGGTGATGCGAGCTCGCTGAACTACTCCGAGGAGAAGCAGTCCTGGGTGGATGCCGCGTTCGTCCGCGCCGAACGCTGGGCCGCCGAGACCGGCTGGGAGGCCGGAACGGGCTAGGCGGCAAGGTCCAGGGCGGCCAGGTATGCCAGGTGGTGGGATGTCGCGAAGGCGATCGGGCTGCTTGGCCGCCCCAGCGTCTTCTCGGCGCCGTGCGCCGCGTTGGACAGCTTGTGATCGCCCCACGAGAAGTCAGGGCCGGCGAAGATGTCGGCGTCGATCAGCTCGCGGCACAGGTGTCGGAACGCGCGTGCACGTGGCGGCTCCTCGATGGATCCGTCGTCCGCATCAGCCGGGTCCGACTCCTCGATGGGCCGACGCCAGTATGCCCATCCTGCCGGACACGTGTATCGCACGGCGATGTTCCTGGGCCGCCATCCCTTCGTTGGTTTCGGGTGGACCACGCCGTAATCACCGAACAGCACGTCATCGTGTTGTGCCGAGACCTCCCGCCACAGCTGCTCCTCGTGCCGGTCTTGGTGCCAACGGCCGAGTCGCGACAACTGCGAGGGGACGGAGCCGCTCAGGAGCACAATGCTGCGCAGAGGGCCGGTCGCTCGAACGACCTCCACGGCGGCGTGGATGACGTCGACGTGCTCGGCGGGCGCCGCTTCGACGAATCCCAGGTCGAGCACCATGTCGATGGTGCGTGGGTCGACCTTCAGTGCGTCGATGACGCTTGCGACCTCGACGGTGCGTCCCGCGGTCAGCCGGATGCGCAGGGCGACTCCGGCGCCTGTCTCCTCACCCAAGCGACCGATACCCGCGGCTTCTCGCAGCGAGGTGCTGTCCCGAAGTGCAGGGAGGATCGGAATCGGTGGGCCCACGTCGAACAGGTCCGTGCCGTAGCTCAGCCGGTCAACCAGCTCACCGAGAGCCCCGGTCGGAGCGAAAGCCGAAGGATCGACGTCGGAGGCGTCGACGGCGAGGACACGGTCGTGGTTGCGAAGATGCCGAGCAACCCGTTCTGCGCGGGCGAGCTGTTTTCCGGCCGAAGTTCCCTGGTCGAGGATCATGAGGGGCTGTACCCGGCCGAGGTGGGACTCGTCGGCATGGGCGAGCGCCTCGGCCTCGCCCTCCTTCGCCCGCAGAGCGACCCATGTGACTCGATCGTGCGGCAACGGCGCCTCCCCGGAACACGCGTGACGTGTGCGCAGTGTGACGATAAGATCACTCGAGGTTCGGGAGAAGCCGCCGAACAGGGGGCGGGCTGGCGTTTCCGCCTTACGGGTGGCGTTTCCAGGTGAGCGTGATGCCGTGGGTCGCGAGCCAGGCGCCGAGGTCGTGGTCGTGGCGGGCGAGTGCGCCGACCGTGCTGTACGCGGTCTCCAGTGCGCCGGTCGCCTCGCCGCAGCTCACCAGGCCGTCCTGCACGGCCTCCAGCAACTCACCGGTGTCGATCACGTCGACACCGCGGTGTTGCCGGAGCACGAGGTCCAGATACATGTCGGTGGTGTGCCAGACCCGGTCGGCGCCGATCGTGACCCCGACGACGTCGAGGTAGAAGTCCTGGTCCCGTTCGTGGCCGGGGTTGAACCAGAAATCGGTGATCCGCAGGCCGAGCGAGGGCAGCAGCCACGATTCGAGGTACCGGAACTGCCGCCGCCCCGGCGTCGGCCGCGCCATGTACAGGCCGAAGTCCTCGACGCGGTACTCCTCGACGTCGCGCACGACGCCCTTGGGGTCGGTGTTGGTGCCGGCTGCGACGTCGAACGTTTCCCGCTTCGGCGCATGCATGCCGGTCATCTTGCTGTGCCCGCCCGACTGCGTCGAGCCGGAACGTCCCGGCGGCCCCGTGCGGCTATCATGCGAATCCGCTGAATGGGGGTCTCCGCATGTTCGGAATCATCAGGCCGTGCCGGCATCGGCTGCCGGGCCGGCTTCGGACCGAGTGGACGGCGCAGCTGTGCGGGTTGTGCCTGGCGCTGCGGGACGAGCACGGTCAGCTGGCTCGCACGGCGACCAATTACGACGGCCTGCTGATCTCGGCTCTCGTGGACGCCCAGTCGGACACCGGCCCCGCGCGGCGGACGGCCGGCCCGTGTGCGCTGCGCGGCATGCGCGGTGCGTCGGTGGCGGTCGGGGACGGTGCGCGGCTCGCGGCCTCGGTGTCGCTGGTACTGGCATCGGCGAAGGTGTCGGACCACGTCGCCGACGGCGACGGGGTGTTCGGGCGCCGCGCGGTCGGGCCGGTCGCCCAGCGTGTCGCGGCGCTCTGGGCGGATCGCGCGGCCGAAGCCGGCGGACGGCTCGGTCTCGACACGGCGGACCTCACGGCCGCGATCGGTGCGCAGTCCACGATCGAGCGCGGATTGACCACCGGCGACTCCGTGCTCGCGGCGACGGCGCCGACGGAACACGCGACGGCGGCCGCCTTCGCGCACACGGCCGTGCTGGCGGGCAGGCCAGGAAACGAGGAAGGGCTGGCCGAGGCGGGTCGCCTGTTCGGTCGCATCGCGCACCTGCTCGACGCCGTCGAGGACCTCGCGGACGACGCGGCGACGGGCGCCTGGAACCCGTTGCCTGCCACCGGCACCGGGCTGGTCGAGGCGCGGCGATTGTGCGACGACGCGGTGCTGGGGGTGCGACTCGCCCTCGACCAGGTCTCGCTGACGCACCGCGGGCTGGTGCACGCGCTGCTGGTGCACGAGCTGGAACGGGCGGTCACGCGGACCTTCGGCCACGCGGGAAGCGGTCGTGACGCCGCTGGTCACATCGACAGCGGTGGGCATGCCGGCGGAACCGGCCACGCGGTCCGCGCGCCCGGTCCGGGTGCCGAGGCCAAGGACGGGCCCGGACCGGTGCAGGACGGGCAGGGCGGCGGGCTCTGGTATCCGAGGTTCCGCGTGCCGCCGCAGCCGCGCAATCCGGTACTGGGCTGCTGCGTCGGCCTGTACATGTGCTGCAGCTGCCAGTTCTGCTGCCGCGATCCGTATCCCGGCCCGTGCGACGGCAAGCCGAAGGGCTCCTGTGACTGCGACTGTTGCGACGCGGCCTGCTGCGACTGCTGATGCGGTCGCCGTCGGCGCCGCGACCGTCGCCCGCGGGGCGGAACTTGTCGGTGGGTCCGCTTACCCTGGACGACGTGGCATTCGCGACCGAGTATCCCGTGCTGGCGCACTCCGAGTTCCGCCCTGTCTCCGACATCCCGCGCAAGGGTGGACGGTTCGAGGTCGTCAGCGAGTACGAACCCGCCGGTGACCAGCCCGCCGCGATCGAGGAGCTCGACCGCAGGCTGACGGCGGGGGAGAAGGACGTCGTCCTGCTCGGCGCGACCGGCACGGGGAAGTCGGCGACCACGGCGTGGCTCGTGGAGCGAGTGCAGCGGCCGACCCTGGTTCTCCAGCCGAACAAGACGCTCGCCGCGCAGATGGCCAACGAGCTGCGGGAACTGTTCCCGAACAACGCCGTCGAGTACTTCGTCAGCTACTACGACTACTACCAGCCCGAGGCGTACGTTCCGCAGACCGACACCTACATCGAGAAGGACTCGTCGATCAACGACGACGTCGAACGGCTGCGTCACTCGGCGACGATGAACCTGCTCTCGCGCAGGGACACGATCGTGGTGGCCAGCGTGTCCTGCATCTACGGCCTCGGCACGCCGCAGTCCTACCTCGACCGGTCGACGCGGCTCGCGGTCGGGGAGGAGGTCGACCGCGACGTGTTCCTGCGGGCGCTGGTCGACGTCCAGTACACACGCAATGACCTGGCGTTCGCTCGCGGCACGTTCCGGGTGCGCGGTGACACCGTCGAGATCATCCCCGCCTACGAGGAGCTCGCCATCCGGGTCGAGTTCTTCGGCGACGAGATCGACAGCCTCTACTACCTGCACCCGTTGACCGGCGACATCGTCAGCGAGGTCGACGAGGTGCGGATCTTCCCGGCCACGCACTACGTCGCGGGGCCCGAGCGGATGGAAAGGGCCGTGCACGCGATCGAGGCCGAGCTCGAGGAGCGGCTGGCCGAGCTCGAGAAGCAGAACAAACTTCTCGAAGCCCAGCGGCTGCGCATGCGCACGAGCTACGACATCGAGATGATGCGGCAGGTCGGATTCTGTTCCGGCATCGAGAACTACTCGCGGCACATCGACGCCCGGGCGACCGGCTCCGCCCCTGCGACGCTGATCGACTACTTCCCCGAGGACTTCCTGCTGGTGATCGACGAGTCGCACCAAACGGTGCCGCAGATCGGCGCCATGTTCGAAGGCGACATGTCCCGCAAGCGCACACTCGTCGACCACGGCTTCCGCCTGCCGAGTGCGCTGGACAACCGGCCGCTGACCTGGGAGGAGTTCGCGGACCGCATCGGCCAGACCGTGTACCTGTCCGCCACCCCGGGCCCCTACGAGATGGGCCAGGCCGGCGGCGAGTTCGTCGAGCAGGTCATCCGCCCGACGGGGCTGGTGGACCCGGAGGTCGTCGTCAAGCCGACCGAGGGGCAGATCGACGACCTGGTCCACGAGATCCGCACCCGCGCGGAGAAGGACGAGCGGACGCTGGTCACCACGCTCACGAAGAAGATGGCCGAGGACCTCACGGACTACCTGCTCGAACTCGGTATCCGGGTGCGCTATCTGCACTCCGAGGTCGACACGTTGCGCCGGGTCGAACTGCTGCGGCAGCTGCGCTCCGGGGACTTCGACGTGCTCGTCGGCATCAACCTGCTGCGGGAGGGCCTCGACCTGCCCGAGGTCTCACTCGTGGCGATCCTCGACGCCGACAAGGAAGGCTTCCTGCGCAGCGGCACGTCGCTGGTCCAGACGATCGGCCGTGCGGCGCGGAACGTGTCCGGTCAGGTGCACATGTACGCCGACACGGTCACCGATTCGATGCAGTACGCCATCGACGAGACGAACCGGCGGCGCGAGAAGCAGGTCGCCTACAACACCGAGCGCGGCATCGACCCGCAGCCGCTGCGTAAGAAGATCGCCGACATTCTCGACCGCGTCTACACCGAGGCCGAGGACTCCGAGGAGGAGGTCGACGTCGGCGGTTCCGGTCGCAACGCCTCGCGCGGCAAGAAGCCGGAGCAGGGCGACAAGGTGCGCAGCTCCGGAGTGCTCGTGGACCGCGAACCCAGTTCCATGCCGCGGGCCGAACTCGCCGACCTCATCCAGCAGATGACCGACCAGATGATGCAGGCCGCACGTGACTTGCAGTTCGAGCTGGCCGCCCGGCTACGCGACGAGATCTCCGAACTGAAGAAGGAGCTCCGCGGGATGGACGCCGCCGGCCAGCAGTGACCGGCGGCCGCCCGTGACCCGCCCGTGCACGAGGGCTCAGGCCGCGGTGGGGTCGGGTTCCAGCATGCCGAAGAGCGTGCCTTCGGGGTCACGGCAGTAGACGAGCCTGCCGATCTCGGGAACGGACTTCTCTGGACCGGCGAGCGAGCCGCCCGCCTGCTGCACCTCGCGCACCATCAGGTCCAGATCGTCGACCTCCATCGTGAGCGCGCACGTCGGTGCGGCGGCGCCGTTCTCCGGCGGCGGCCCGTCCCGCTGGACGAGACTGCCGTCGATGCCGGCGCCGCTTCCCGTGGTGATGTCCCACGATCCGCCCGGCGCCCATCTTTCGAAATGCCATTCGAACACGGTCGCGTAGAACGTGATCGCCCGTTCGGGATCGCTCGCGTAGACCTCGAAGTACACGGGACGAGGCATGGTGGCCTCCTTGCCGGCTGTGGGGCCGCGTACGGCGCTGACGATCCTGTTTCGGAATTGTCGGTCATTCCGGGCCGGATGTCATGCCCTCGTCGTGCCCGCCACCGCGGCCGGCCGGCAAGCGCGACGGTCTTCCGTCTCGCAGGCACGCGCGTTCAGCTCGTGACGTCCTTCGTCGCGAACCTGCGTGCCGCGAGGAGCCCGAACACCGTGGCGAACAGCGTCGCCGACAGGGCGCCGGACGCCATGCGGGTCCACTCGACGTCGGTGGCGATCAGGTCCATCCACGCGAACGAGAAGTGTGTCGGCAGGAAGTCCCGCAGGTCGCCGAGCGCGGTGATCTGGTTGAGGATCTGCGACAGGATCGACACGAGCACCGCGCCGCCGACCGCCCCCAGCGGGGCGTCGGTCGACACGCTCAGCAACAGGGCCAGTCCCGCCACCCATGCCAGGTGGACGAGCAGGTAGGCCGTTGCCAGCGTGAGCGCGAGGAGGCTGTCGGAGAACGGGATCGAGTCGCCGGTCGGGCTGATCGCCTCGCCCGTGCCGTACCAGATCGTTCCTGCGACGAGTGCCGACACCGGCAGGACCACGATCGTCAACGCCGACAGCAACGCCGATGCGACCGCCTTCTGCCGCAGCAGCCGATGCCGGGGCACGGGGATGGCCAGCAGGTACTTCAGGCTGGACCACGAGGACTCGCTCGCGATCGTGTCGCCGAAGTACAGCGCCACGATCATCGGCAGCAGGAACGAGCCCGACACGAACAGTGCCACGACGACGAAGTTCGGGGCGCTGGCCGTGGCCAGGTCGATGAACCCGCCCGAGCGCGGGTTGGCTTCCGCCTCGCCGATCTCGAACGCGCCGACCAGGATGAACGGCAGCGCTGCGACGAACGCCAGCAGCAGCTGGGTGCGCCGCCTGCGCAGTTGCCGCCGCAGTTCCACGCCGAGCCGGAGCGTGCGTGCGGCGCGGTAGCCGGTGACGGCCCCGTCCGGTCCGCGGTCCGTGGCCGGTTCGGCCCCGGCCGCGTCGGTGAGCTCGTCCAACGCGGCCGGGTCGGTGTGCACCCCGTGCTGGTCCACGGTGTGGGAGTGCTCGGTGCGCAGGGGCTCGGTCTGCACGGGCGCTGCGCCGGACGAGTCCGGTGCGCGTTCGGAGTCGCTCATCAGCTCTCACCTTCCCCGACGAGTTGCAGGAACGCGTCTTCGAGCCTGCGGCGCGGTCCGGCCTGTTCGACGGACACGTCGCCGCGCACGAGCGACGCGACGGCCTCGCTGCGCGGCAGTTCACCGAGGTCGGCGTGCACGAGGCCGTCGGTGATCTCCACGTCCGAGACGCCGTCGAGGCCGCGCAGGATCTCCGCGGCGCGTTCGGCGTCGTCCACGCGGAACGTCGCCTCACCGCCCGCCGCGATGATGTCGTGGACCCCGCCGGATGCGACCAGCCTGCCGCGGTGCATGACGACCACGTCCGTGCACGTCTGCTCCACCTCGGCCAGCAGGTGGCTGGACACCACGACGGTGCGGCCGGTCGCCGCGTATCGGCGCAGCACCTCGCGCATCTGATGGATCTGGGGCGGGTCGAGGCCGTTGGTGGGCTCGTCGAGCACGAGCAGCTCCGGCAGCCCGAGCATCGCCTGCGCGATGGCGAGTCGCTGGCGCATGCCCTGGCTGTAGGTGCGGACCTTGCGGTGCACCGCATCGCCCAGTCCCGCGATCTCGAGGGCCTCGTCGATGTGCGCCTTGCCGGTGGGGCGGCCGGTCGCCTGCCAGTACAGTTCGAGGTTCGCCGCCCCCGACAGGTGCGGCAGGAACCCGGAGCCTTCGACGAACGATCCGATGCGCGACAGCACCGGGGCGCCGGGTGTGACGCGGTGGCCGAACACGCGGATCTCGCCGTCGGTCGGCGTGATCAGGCCCATCAGCATGCGCAGCGTCGTGGTCTTGCCTGCGCCGTTGGGGCCGAGCAGGCCCAGCACCTGTCCCGGCTCGACCCGGAAGGACAGGTCGCTGACCGCGGTCAGCCCGCCGGGGTAGGACTTCGTCAGGCCGGAGATCACCATCGGCGTGTCGGCGAGATCCGGGTCGACCCGGTGCGAACGCCTGCGGCGGATCCGGCCGATCGCGCCGACGCCCACGGCGAGGGCGAGCGCACCGCCGATGCCCGCGAGCTGGGCGACGGGCCATCCGGACGTCGCGGTCGTTCCCGGGACCACCGGTACCGACACCTCGGGTTGTCCGGCGAGTGCGACACGGAAGCCCGCGGGGCGGTCGGGGGTGGCATACGACCGGTCCGTCGTGCTGATCACCAGTTGCAGTCGGTGGTCGGTCTCGACCGGCCTGACGATTCCGGGAAGGGTGACGGTCACGTCCGTCGGTGAGCCGTCAGCGGCGAGCGGCACCCTGATGGGAGACACGGCGTTGCCGGGCAGCGTGCGCGTGCCGTCGGGGCCGACGTCGTACAGCTTGGCGAACAGCACGGCCTCCGACGGGGTGAAGCCGCCGCCCTGTGCGTTCGCGCCGTTCCGGTCCGTCTCGCCGCTCTCGGAGTTGCCGCCTTCGGAGTCGCCGCCTTCGGAGTCGCCGCGTCCCGAGTCGTTGCCGGGCTGTGCGCGGTCGGGGTTGCCGGCACCGCCTCCGTCGCCGGTGTCGCGGCTGTTGCCGGTACCGCCGGTGCCGTTGCCGCCCTCACCGTCGCCGGACGTTGCGGCCCCGGGCATCGACGCAGGCTGCGGCGTGATCGACAGGCGCACGGTCGAGGCGCCGGTGACGAGCAGCTGCTCGCTCATGGGGCGCGAGGTGAACACGGCGGCCTGGCCGGGCGGATCGATCGTGAACAGGCCGGACAGCCGGGACGAGCCCGACACGATGCGGTTCAGCCCGGGGATCCCGCTCACCGACGCGGGCGTGCCTCCTGGTGGGCGGAGGACGGTCTGCGCTTCGCCGGTGAGGCGCACGGCGCGGCGCTGGACGTCACGGCCGTTGACGCCGGGGTAGGAACCGGCTTCGACGTTGCGGACCGACGGGGCGCCGTCGGGGCGGATCGCGCCGGTGACGTCGTAGGAGAACGGCGCTGCGGGATCCTCGCCCTCGCCGGTCAGGTGATGCCAGAGGAAATCGGCCATGACGCCGCGGAGTTGCGGGCCGGGCCCGCCGCCGTCGTGGCCGCCCGCGTACCAGACGACGGACACCTCGCCGCCTGCCTCGGCGATCTGGCGGGCGTTGGCGTCGGCCTGCTCGAGACCGAACAAGGTGTCGTGTTCGCCCTGCACCAGCAGCGTCGGCACGGTGATGTCGTCGGTGACGGAGGCGGGTGAGACGCGGTGCAGCAGGTCGAGCGTCTCGGGCTCGGCGGCGCCGTCGGTGGCGACGTCGACGTAGGCCGCGCAGACCTCCGCGCTGAACCGGCCGCAGCCGTCGGCGTCGCCGCCCGTGTTGCCACCGGGGCCGCGCTGCGCACCACCGGGATCGGCTGCCCGGCCCGTACCGTCGCCTTGGCCCGGTGGTGTGGCCAGGTCGTCGCTGTCCGCGTCGTCGCCGGGTTCGACGGCGTCGGGCCCGGCGCCCGCGGCCGCCGACGGAGCGCCCGAGCCCGCTGAGAAGAGCGTGCCGATCCATGACCGTTTGAGCACTCCGGTTCCGGTGTCCGCGCCGGGTGCGGGGCTCGCGGCCGCGAGGTCGTCGTCGGTGGCGTTGTTCGGCAGCAGCGACTGCCGCAGATCGTTGTACGTGATCGCCGGTGCGATGGCGTCCACCCGCGGGTCCGTGCCCGCCAGCAGCATGGCCAGTGCACCGCCGTAGGACGCGCCGGTGACGCCGACGCGGGGATCGCCGTCGTCATCGGAGATCACCTCGGGCATGCCCGCCAGGTGGTCGATCAGCCGCGAGGCGTCGGCGACCTCGCGGTCGGGGGCGTTCAGTGAGATCGCGCCCGTGCTGTCGCCGAAACCGCGCGCGGACCAGGTCAGCACGACGAACCCACGTTCGGCGAGTTCCTGCGCGTCACGGGCGACGCTGTCCTTGTCGCCGCCGAAACCGTGCGGGAGGAGCACGGCGGGTGCCGGCGTCTCCTCCGGCACGTAGACCGTGGTGTCGAGCTGTTCGCGCTCGGCCGAGCCGGGCGAGGTCGCGACGTCGATGGTCGCGGCCTGCGTGCGATACGCGGGCGGTCGTTCGCCGTCACGGAACAGCAGGAGGCCGCCGGCGGCGAGGAGCACGACGACGGCGGCCAGTGCCGTCAGGCGTTGGCCGCGGCTGCGGAGAAGACGGGACACGATGCTCACACTATTGGGGCGGGGCGTAGGCGGTTCGTCCGGGCGTGCCCGGTTTCCGGCATGGGGACGGCGGTGTGTGATCGATGTTACGCGTGGGGTGACGAACCGGATGGTGGCCGCCAGTGGCGCCGGGGCGTACCGAGGGGTAAGGATGGAACGGTTGTGTTCCCCACGGAGGGGAGTATTCCGTCACGGCGACGTCGTCAGCACGGCTGCGATCCCGACGCACCCGGCGTCGCCGGCCCACGAGTCTGCCGAAGGCCTGCGGGCGGAAGAGACCTCCGGATAGCACCATCGCGCTAACCGGAGGAAATCGTCCATGTCCGTGCCGTTCTGGCTGTGGGCCGCCACCATCGGCGGTCTGATCGTGCTGCTTGCTATCGACCTGGTGATCGTCGACCGCAAACCCCACGAGGTCACCACCGGTGAGGCCGCCCGCTGGGTGGTGTTCTACGTCGGCTGCGCCGTGGCGTTCGGGATCGGCCTGTGGTTGCTGGCCGGGCACGATCCCGGTGTCCAGTTCTTCACCGGCTACATCACCGAGTACTCGCTGTCGGTCGACAACCTGTTCATCTTCATGGTGATCATGGCGTCGTTCAAGGTGCCGGCGATCCATCAGCATCGGGTGCTGCTGATCGGCATCGTGATCGCGCTCGCGATGCGCAGCGTGTTCATCGCGATCGGAGCCTGGGCGATCGCGCAGGTCGTGTGGATCTTCTTCGTGTTCGGCGCGTTCCTGATCTTCACGGCGATCAACATGGTGCGGCAGAAGGACGAGGACGAGGAGTACCACGAGAACCTGATCACGCGCCTGACCAGGAAGGCCTTCCGGGTCACCGACGACTACGAGGGACACCATTCGATCGTCAAGCGTGACGGCAAGCGGTACCTGACGCCGATGGCGCTCGTGATCGTCGCGATCGGCAGTGCGGACCTGCTCTTCGCCGTCGACTCCATCCCGGCGATCTTCGGTATCACCCAGGAGGCGTTCCTCGTCTTCACGGCCAACGCGTTCGCGCTGATGGGGTTGCGGCAGCTGTACTTCCTGCTCGGCGGTCTCGTCAGCAAGCTCGTGTACCTGTCGCAGGGGTTGGCGATCATCCTGGCCTTCATCGGTGTGAAGCTCGTGCTCCACGCGCTGCACGAGTACCACGTCACGCCGGCGTGGCTGGAGATCAACAACTGGATGTCCCTCGGGGTCATCGTCGTGGTGCTGACGGCGACGACCGTGGCGAGCCTCGTGAAGGCCAAGCGTGATCCGAGCGTGGTCGGCGGGTCCGGACTGAACCTCCACGCCGCGGCGCCGGAGGAGCGGGCCGCGGAGCGTCCGGTGCCGGAGGACGAGCGGTGAGGGCCGCGGCGCCCCGGTTCACGACCAGAGGCCGTTAGCGCCGCTAAAGATCAGGTAGGCTACGTATCGTGCGCCCTACCGATATCGAACTGCAGCAGGTCCCCGGCAGGCCGGCCCTGTCGGGGGAACTCCTCCTCGTCTCCGTCACCCGTCCCGATGTCGCCGCGAACGCCTACGTCGGCGGACTGCACCGGGTCGGCAGGGACGGGGTGACGGCCTGGACCCGCGCCGCCCACCCGAGCGGCGCGCCCCGCGCCGGCGACGCCGGTCCGGACCGGCGGCAGGACTCGGCACCGGCGATCTCGCCGGACGGCCACTGGGTGGCGTTCCTCCGCAGCGACGACGGCGACCCCGCACAGCTGCACGTCATGCCGGTCGACGGCGGCGAGTCGCGGGTGTTGACCGCGCTGCCGCTGGGTGCCGGTGCTCCCGTCTGGGCTCCGGACTCGTGCCGGATCGCCTTCACCGCGCGGGTGCCGGAGCCGGGCCGCTACGGCACCGCCGACGGTGAGGTGACCCCGGGACCCGCCGAGGAGGCCCCGCGGCGGATCACGCGATACGACTACCGGATCGACAACGTCGGGTTCCTCCGGGATCGCCCGCAGCGGCTGTTCGTGATCGACGCGCTGGCCGAGGAGCCAGACCCGGAGCCCGAACCGCTGACCGACGACGCGGCATCGGTTGCGGACCCGGTGTGGAGCCCGGACGGCGAGACGGTGCTGGTGGCCGCGCCGCGCGACTGGGACCGGGTCGAGACGATGCACGCCGATCTCTACGCCGTGCCCGCGGGCGGCGGGATGCCGCGCCTGGTCGTACGCACCGACGGCAGGGCGGAGAATCCGGCCGTCACCGCCGACGGCACCGTCCTGTTCTACGCGGCCGCGTTCGACGGGTTCGCCCGTGCGGCCACCAACACCGGACTGTGGGCGGCCCCGCTGGACGGATCACGGCCGCCGCGCAGGCTCACCGACGCCGAGTCGGTCGACTGCGTCGCGGCCGCCGGGCCGCCCGCGCCGTACGGCGACGACGTCCTCGTGGTCGTGGCCAACCGCGGTGCCGCCGAGCTGCGGCGGGTGCCGCGGGCGGGTTCGGAAGCCGCGCTGGCGGAGCTGCCGGTACTCACCGGGGAGCGGGCGGCCGTCCGATCGTTCTCCGTGGCGGACGGGCGGATCGCCGTGGTGCAGGCCGGGCCGTCGGACGCGGGGGAGGTGCTGCTCGGCGACGGCGACGGTGACTTCTCGGCGCTCACGAGTTTCTCCGAGCCGCTGCGCGGCAGCGGGATCCGCCCCGCCGAGGAGATCACGGCGACGTCGGCCGACGGCCACCCGGTGCACGGCTGGGTCGTCACCCCGGAGGGCGACGGGCCGCATCCGGTGCTCCTCGTCGTCCACGGCGGACCGTTCGCGGCCTACGAGTGGAGCCTGTTCGACGAGGCACAGGTGTATGCCGCAGCCGGCTACACCGTCGTGCTCGGCAACCCGCGCGGCTCGGCGGGCTACGGCGAATCCCACGGCCGCGCCGTGCTGCACGCGCTCGGCACCGTTGACGCCGACGATCTGCTGGCGCTGCTCGACGCCGTACTCGAACGCCCTGACACCGACGCCGACCGGGTCGGCGTGATGGGCGGTTCGTACGGTGGGTTCATGACCGGCTGGCTCGCCGCGCATCACGGGGAGCGGTTCCGCGCGGCGTGGAGCGAGCGTGCCGTCAACGCGTGGGACTCGTTCGCGGGAAGTTCCGACATCGGCTGGACGTTCACCGGCGTCTACGTCGGCGAGGACCCGGACGAACAGCGCAAACGCAGCCCGTTGACCTACGCCTCCGACATCGACGTCCCGTTCGCGGTGGTGCATTCCGAACAGGACTGGCGGTGTCCGCTGGAGCAGGCGCAACGCCTGTTCGTCGCGCTGAAGGAAGCCGGCGCGGACACCGAGTTCCTGTTGTTCCCGGGTGAGGGGCACGAGCTGACCCGCAGCGGCAAGCCGAGGCATCGCGTGCAGCGCTTCGAGGCCGTGCTCGACTGGTGGGCGCGCCACCTGCCGGTGCACTGAGACTCCCCGGTCTCCGAGGCCGTCTCGTCCGCGGGGACAGTGGACGAGACGGCCTCGGTGGGACTCGGCGGGTTCAGATGGTGAAGGCCAGGTTGCGCACGATCCGCTCGCCGAGTTCCGTGTCGCCGGAGTACTCCACGTCGGACAGTCGGTCCTCCGCGGCGACGCGGCCACCGGCGAGCCGTGCGAACAAGCCCGCATCGAGTCGCAGCGTGGCGGTGGCCGGTCCCGGAAGCTCGGGCACCACGGCGGCCCTGCCGTCCACGGCCACGTGCACGCTGCGGCGCAGCGCTCCGGTGAACTCCAGCGTCACGCCGGCCCCGTCGGGCGCGGCCGCCCGTTTGCCGATGACGAAGCCCAGTGATTCGGCGAGTTCGTCGAACGCGTGCTCGACGCACGGGCCCGCCTCGTGGCCCGGCACGCCGACCGCGTCCCGGATGTCCTGCTCGTGCAGCCAGGTGTCGAAGATCCGGATGCGCATGAACCGGCCGTAGGTGCCCTTGCCCACCGGTGTCCAGGACGGTGCGTCGAAGTCGTCCTGCGTCATCGCCCGCAGCGCATCGCTACGGCGGGCGACGACGTCGCGGAAACGGTCGAGCATCCGCTGCGGGGTCGACTCCCGCATGGACCGCACCCAGCGTTCGTTGAACGCGGCGATCTCATTGTTGACGTGGGGCAGCTCGGTCACGTCGACGTCCGCCTCCGGCGCCTGCTCGCCGAGCAGGGACGCCTCGGTGCCGATGACGTGCGCGACGACGTCGCGCACGGTCCAGCCGGGCAGCGCGCTCGGTGCGTCCCATGCCGTCGCGGGCAGGGATGCGAGCAGCCCGTCCAGCGATTCCCACTGGGACGTGAGTGCCCCGGTGATCCTGTCCTTGTCGAAGCCGGTGGTCGTGGTCACGAGGTGGTCTCCCGTTCGTCTCCGAGTTCGATGATCTGTCCTCTGTCGACGCTGACCCAGTCCCTGCCCCGCAGGTACGGGGCCAGTGCGTCGGCGATGGCTCGTTCGTCGTGACCGGTCTTGGGGCGCTGCAACTCGTAGACGTGCGGGAACTCGAGCATGGCGGTGACGGCGTCCCAGAGCCGCACGGCGGCTGCGCCGGACGGCGGGTCGACCAGCACCGGGCCGAACAAGCATTGACCGTCGGGAAACAGCAGCGTGGGTACGCCGAAGCCGCCGGCGTCGAGTACGCGCTGATGGTCGGCCTTGATGTCGTCGTGGGTGGACGGATCCGCCAGCGCCTCGTCGAGCAGCGCGCCGTCCGCACCGATCTCGGTGAGCAGCCGCCGAGCCGTCGCCGGATCGTGGGGCTTGCCCGCGTCGAGGTGGAGCTCCCGGCCGACCCGCTCGTACCAGGCGTCGAGCAGTGCGGGGTCACGGCGGCGGAGCAGCGCGGCGACGCGCAGCTGCGACCAGCCGTACGACCACGACCGCTCCCACGGGTGTTTCTTGCCCTCGAACCGGTTGACCTCCTCCAGGCTGAAGAACCGCCAGTTGACGGTCAGTCCGGTGTGTGCGCGGACCTCCCGGATCCAGCGCGAGGTGTGGTAGGCGAACGGGCACATCGGATCGAAGTGGAAGTCCACCTCGGTGCAGGTCGTCATACGGCTCCTTCTCGCAGGTGCACGTCGATCAGCTCGTGCAGGCCGGTGGCGACATCGGCCGCGGAGTGGCCGCCCACCTTCGCCAGCAGGATCCGGCCCTGGGTGTGGGCGAGCAGCGAGTGCGCCAGCCGGTCGGGGTCGACCCCGTCGCGCAGTGCGCCGTCCTGATGCGCCCGGTGGCAGATCACCGCGAACTCACGTTCCCACCGTGCGAACGCCGAGGCCACGTGGTCGCGCAACGTGTCATCCACTGTGGACAGCTCGGCGGCGAGGTTGCCGAAGGGGCAGCCCACCACCCGGCCGAATCTCGACTCGAAGCGAGTCTGGATGGCCCCCACGGCATCGGCCACACCGTGAAGCCGTGCTGCCGCGGACGTTCCCGCGGCGGCTGCGAGCCGGTCGAGCAGCGCGTCGGTGTGCAGATCGACGACGGCTTTGGCGAGGTCGGCCTTCGAGGGGAAGAAGTGGTAGAAGCTGCCCTTGCGCACGTCGGCCGCGGCGCACACGTCGTCGACACTCACCGAGCCGTAGCTGCGGGACAACAGCAGGCGGGCCGATGCGCGAACGATCCGCTCGCGGGAGTCACCGGTGCGTCCCATGTCCGGGACCGTAGCGGTAGTTGACCGGTCGGTCAACGGATGATGGGGCGCCGGACGCGGTGTCGTCGTGCGCGGCGCGCAGCGGCGGATGCGGTGGTGCGGGTGGCCGGCCAGGCGGGTGGTTCAGTCGAGCAGGACGTAGCCGAGTTCGCGGCACACCCGGGCCAGTGGCACGTCCAGGCCCGGGTGGTCGAGACCGAGGAGGACGTCCGGTGACGCGGGCAGCGCCGAGCCCGCAGGGGGATCCCACAGGCACACCGCGGGCTCACCGCCGTCCATCGAGGAGCGATACCAGAGCCCGTCGAGGTCGGGCATCTCGGCGCGGATGGCGCGCGCCCACGCCTGGGTGACCTTCTTCGGTCCGCTGGAGATCTCCTGGGACGCGCCGACCCGCGTGGGCCACAGGCCGGACAGGTCGAGCAGGTGCAACGTGCGGGACGGCCGGACGACGACGAGGTGTGGCCCACGGGTCGTGCGGTCCACTGTGGACGTCGTTTGGAAGACCTCGGCGACGCTGGTCCGTACCGACAGTCCGAAGTAGAGGACGCCGTGGCCGGGTTGGTGTGCGGGTGTTTCCGCGGCGGGGTGTGGATCGAACCGCGCATGGGCGATCGGTCCGGTGTGGCGGAAGGTGTCCCAGCGCTGTGGGTGGTTGCCGCGCGCCGCGAACACGCGCACGAGGCGCGTGGCCGGATGGACCGCGACGATGTCCTCGTCCCGGCGGAGGTGTCCGCGGAGGGCCTCGCCCGGTGGAGGCAGGGGTAACCGTGCCATGACTGTGCCGACGTGCTCCTCGGTGCGCGGTCGGGGACTGCTGGTGCCGGACGCCGGGCGTCAGGCAGGCGTTCCGAGGGTAGCGGCCAGTTCGGCCACGCGTGCAGGGTCACCGCCCGCGAGCAGCCAGTCGCGGGGTGTCGCGGGCGTGTCGCTGATGAGCAGATCGGGCTGCGGGGTGGTCATGAACCCGGCGACCACCAGGGCGGGCTGGTCGTCGGGTACCGCACCCAGCACGACGTCGAGTCCGGGAACGGCGCCGTCGGCCGTGAACTGCCACGCCGGCAGTCGCCATCCGCCGTGTCCCTTCCAGCCGGTCAGGCGGTGCTGCTTGAGGCGGTGGCGGACACGGCTGTCGTCGACACCGAGTCGCGCCGCCGCATCGGTGACGGTCAGTGCCGAGTCGGCGAACACGGCCTGGGTGGCGACCGCGTTGGCGCGCGGGTCCGGTTCGGCCGCGCTCGCGGCCGACAGGTCGAGGCCGACGTCGGTGAGGGCGTCACGCTGTGCGGCCGTGAAGAAGTGCGCCGGGTCCGGGTCGCCAGGGGACAGGCGCCGTGCGGCCTGTTCGACGAGTGCCAGGAACTCGGTGGCGTCCACCTTGAGCCCGGTGCGGGCGAGTACGTCCTCCAGGGCTGTCGTCGCGCTGGTCATGCGCCCAGGATAGCACGCCCGTGCGCTTTCGTGCGCTCCGTGGCGGCGGCTGGACACAAATATTCCGACCCAGTTATATTACCCAGGTGGCAACTACGTTCGAAGTGCTGGCGGAGCCGCGCCGCCGCGAGATCCTTGACCTGCTGCGCGACCGCGAGCGCCTGGTCGGCGAGCTGGCAGGACGACTCGACCTGACACAGCCGGCCGTGTCGAAACACCTGAGGGTGCTGCGCGAGGCAGGCCTGGTCGGCGTGCGGCAGGACGCCCAGCGCCGGTGGTACCGACTGCGGCCGCAGCCTCTGGCCGAGGTCGACGCGTGGCTCGAGCCGTACCGCAGGCTGTGGTCCGACAGTCTCGACGCGCTGGAACGCCACCTCGACGCGATGCCGGATCACCCCGAGACCGAGGAGTAGACGTGACCGACACCCAACGGCGCACCGGCAGCGGCTGGCAGCTGCGGTTCGAGCGCCGGTACGCGCACCCGCCCGCCAAGGTGTGGCGAGCGCTCACCGACCCCGAGCACCTCAGTGCCTGGTACCCGTTCCCGGTGGCCGAACTCGACCTGCGGCTCGGCGGCCTCATCCGGTTCCGCGAACCGGACGGCACCCCGACCGACCTCCACGCCGAGATCACCGAGCTGGAGCCGCACCGCTGCCTGGCCTTCACCGAGTTCGACGAGGAGACCGGCGAGCACCGGCTGCGGCTGACACTGGAGCCGGACGGCACCGGCTGTGTGCTGACGTTCGAGCACACCTTCGCCGACAATCCGTGGGCCGAGCAGACCTTCACGGGCTGGCAAGGCTGCCTCGACGTGCTGGCCGCCACGGTGCGCCGGATCGATCTCGGCGTGCTCGACGACGTCGACGGTCACCCCGTGCTGCGATACGAACGCAGGTTGGCCCACTCCCCGGAACGCGTGTGGCGCGCGCTCACCGACCCGGCCGAGATGGCGAGGTGGTTCCCGGCCGGGGTCGAGGCCGTCCCCGAGGTCGGCGCACCGATGCGGTTCACCCCGGACATGCGCGGGGAGTTCGCGGAGGGCCGGGTCCTCGAATGCGACCCGCCCGCGGTCTACGCCTTCCGCTGGGCACGGTCGGTGCTGCGATTCGAGCTCGTGGCGGTGACGGGTGGCTGCCTGTTGCGGTTCAGCCACACGCTCAGCGGCACCGACACCACCGGCGACCGACCGTCGGTCGCACGGCAGGGCCCCGGCTGGGAACAGTGCCTCGACGGACTCGCCGCTGTGCTCGACGGCGCCGCGCCCCCGGAGCGCGACGGACGGTGGTTCCTGGGCCGCGCAGAGGCCTACCTGGAGGAGTACGGCCTCGCCGACGGCGCGTGCGCACGTGACGGGGACACGGTCGAGGTGCGTTTCGAGCGCGATCTGGTTCAAGGACCGGAGGTGGTCTGGTCCACGCTGACCGAGGGCGATCCGCCCGTCGTCGGCGCGGCGGCACCGATGCGCTTCACCCACGGCCACCTGGAATCGGGCGCGGTGACGGGTGTCGAACCGGGCAGGGCCGTCGACTACGCCGTGGCGGGCGGCGCGGTCCGGTTCGAACTACGTGACCAGGAGCCGATCGGCACCCGGCTCGTCGTCGCGCAGACGCTCCCTGCCGCCGCGGACACGGCCCTCGCGCTCGCGGCCTGGCACACGCACCTGGAGCTGTTGTTCGCCGCGCTGCACGGCGACGTGCGCTGCCCGTGGCCTGAGGAACGGACGGCGGAGCTGCGCCGCCGGTACGCCGAACGGGAAGGGCAGTCGGTCACGGCGGGGGAGTAGCCCCGCCCGCGCACCCGTTCGTGCGCCCGAGTGCGGGACCCGCGGTGGGCCGGTGGAGTTCGGTCGACCGGCCCACCGCGGGTTCTCGCGTCGTCAGGCGCCCACCTCGCGGAGGAGGATGTCGACGGCCTCGTCGTTGCGCTGGGTTTCCGGCGCGATGTCCTCGTCGTCGGGATAGAACCCGTCGAGGCCGAAGCCGTCGGCGGGGTACATCTCGAACGTGAAGCTCAGGATCCGGTGCTCGCCCCACATCCAGCCGTTGACGTCCCCGTCGGTGACGTAGAGATCACTCGACTGCTGCGGGGTGTAGCCGTTGCTGTTGGCCATCTCCCGGCCCACGTCCTGGAACCGCTGTGCCTGCTGCTCGGTCATGTCCTCGGTGACCTCGTCGGTGGTGTGCCCGAACGGCCACAGCACCAGTTCACCGTAGGTGTGGAAGTCGATGTGCCCGGCGAGTTGCTGCTCGCCGCCGACGACGCGGGAGTTCACGAAGTCCCGCACCGCCGCCGTCTCGGGTGCGGAGAAGCCCGCCTCACCGCGATAGGTCTCGGAACCGGGGTCACCGCTGGATCCGCCGCAGCAACCCCACTTGTAGCCCCAGTTGCGGTTCAGGTCGGTGCCCTTGCCCTGCCGGTTCTTCCGCCAGCCCTGGTATTGGCCGCCCTCGATGTCGTGTTCGGAACCGTCCGGGTTGACCGTCGGGATCACGTAGATCTCGCGGCTGTCGACGAAGTCGGTCACCGTCTGGTCGGTGCCGTAGCCGTCGGTGAAGCGCTCGACGATACGCAGGCACATCTCGGTGGTCAGGTGTTCGCGCGCGTGCTGGTTGCAGGTGAACAGCACCTCGGGCTCGTCGGAGTCCTGCGCCGCATCCGCACTGATCTTCATGAGCGGGATGGTGCGGCCCTCGTGGCTGCTCCCGACGTCCGAGAGCTGCGTGATGTCCGGGTGGTCGGTCGCCGCGTTCTCGAGCAGTGTGGTCAGTTCGGAGTAGGTGTGGAAGCCCTCGTCGCCCTCGGGGAACTCGTCCGCGGCGGCTCTCGCTGTGGAGGGTTCGGGATTGCGTTCGGCGAGCATCGCGTCGAAATCGCCGATCGTGGTGAGGTCGACCCCCGCGTCGCGCAACTGCGAGACCTGTGCCGGGCCGGCGACGACGGTGAGGGTGTCGCCGCGGGAGCCGAGGACGTCGACTCCGGACCGGGAGATCGCACCCCGGTCGGCCGCGTCGGGGGTGATCTCGTAGACGCCACGGTCGAGGGCGGCCGCCGCGCCCTCACCCGTCGCCGGGCCCTGGGCGCCGGCGGGTGCCGCCGCGGTGAGCAGTAACAACAGTCCGGTGGCCACGCTGAGTGTCCGACGTGTGATCCGCATGTGATCAGGCTGGTCGTGGACTCGCGGGCCGACAACCCACGGAAGTCGGACTTCGTTCCCAGGCGTCACCCGCACCCGCCGGTTGACTTCGAGCGAGCTGGAGGTTGCACGCTGGTCGCACCCGCACAGCACATCGCACCCGCACAGCACATCGGACACCCAGCACATCGGACAGGAGCGTCGATGACGGACACGGTCGGACGGGACACATTCGACAACGCCTACGCGGAGGGAACCGCAGGCTGGGTGATCGGCGAGCCCCAGCCCGAGCTTCTGACGCTGGAGCGGATGGGCAGGATCACGGGCCGGGTGCTCGACGCCGGTTGCGGCGCCGGGGAGCACACCATCCACCTCGCCGCGCGCGGTTACGACGTGCTCGGCATCGACTTCTCGGACGCGGCCGTGGAGCTCGCCCGCCGCAACGCAGCCGAACGCGGCGTGCAGGCCGCGTTCGACGTCGCCGACGCCGTGGCGCTCGGCGACGGCACGAGGGGTGGGGACCTCGGTGCCGCGTTCGACACCGTCGTCGACAGCGCTCTCTTCCACGTTTTCGGGGCCGCGGACCGGCGTCGCTACGCGGAGGCGCTGCACCGGGTCACGCGTCCCGGCTCGACGGTGCACGTTCTCGCGCTCGCCGAAACCGAGGACCCCGGTTCCGGTCCGAGGATCACTGACGCCGCGATCCGGGAGGCGTTCGCCGACGGCTGGACGATCGAGGAACTGGCGAGCTCCCGCTATCGCGCGATCGCGCACACGCAGGAGCACGCCGACGCACTCGGCGTCCGGCAGGGCGCTCCGGTGGACCTGCCCGCATGGCTGGCGCGCATCCACCGGGAGTGACACCCCGTCGCGGCCGACAGGGGCACCGCGGCACCGATCAGCCGCACCGACCTACCAGCCGCACGGACCGACGAGCCGCACGAACCGACCACCCGCCGGATGATCCGGCTTTGCAGGAGAGGTACAGCGATGACCGACACCGTGGCACAGCGCAACTTCGACGAGTCCTACACCGGGGGCGGCGCGCCCTGGGTGATCGACGAGCCGCAACCCGCGGTCGTGGAACTGGAACGGGCCGGCAGGATCGGTGGCAGGGTGCTCGACGCCGGGTGTGGAACCGGTGAGCACGCCGTGTTGCTCGCCGGCCGCGGATACGACGTGCTCGGCGTCGATTTCGCGCCGCACGCTGTGGAACGGGCAGCGGGGCTGGCCCGGTCCCGCGGGGTCGACGCCGCTTTCCGTGTCGCGGACGCGTTTGACCTGGACCGTGTGGTCGCCGACGTCGGCGACCTGTTCGACACGGTCGTCGACAGCGCCCTGTTCCACGTGTTCGAAGCCGGGGATCAGCGACGGTACGCCGATGTGCTGCACCGGATCACGCGCCCCGGCGGAGTGGTGCACGTGCTGGCACTCGCGGAGAGCGAGGAACCCGGTTTCGGGCCGAGGATCGGCGAGTCGGCGATCCGGGAGGCGTTCGCCGACGGCTGGACGGTCGAGGAGTTGACCCCGGACCGCTACCGTGCGGTCGCCCGGGGAGCCGACGCCGAGGCGCTCGGTGTCGCGCCCGGCACCGTCGTCGACCTCCCCGCGTGGCTGGCACGGCTGCGACACGACTGAGGTTGCCTGCCGAGGGCTCGCGGTTACGAAGGGGGTGCGCACCGGCGACGGTGCGCACCCCCTCGTCGTGACCGGCGGGACGTCGGTGTCGCCGGAACAGTCCATTGACTCACGAGTGGGTGACGCATAAGTTCTGGTCTGTATTTCGAACGACGTCCGAAATCTCGAACACACATCGGGGTGTGCTTGTGAAGGTCACCGGAATCAGTACGCACGTCGTCGGGACTCCGTGGCGGAACCTGACCTATGTGCTCGTCCACACCGATGACGGCCTGACGGGCGTCGGCGAGACGCGCATGTTGGGCCACACCGAGGCCTTGCTCGGTTATCTGCGTGAGGCCGAGCGCAACCACATCGCCGGGTCCGACCCGTTCGCGATCGAGGATCTGGTGCGCCGGATGAAGTACGGCGACTTCGGCAGGGCGGGCGAGATCGTCATGTCGGGCATCGCCTGCGTCGAGATGGCGTGCTGGGACATCAAGGGCAAGGCGCTCGGCGTTCCGGTGTGGCAGCTGCTGGGCGGCAAGGTCACCGACCGCGTGAAGGCCTACGCCAACGGCTGGTACACCACCGAACGGACGCCCGAGGCGTACCACGCCGCGGCGCGCACCGTCGTCGAACGCGGATACCGCGCCCTGAAGATCGACCCGTTCGGCACCGGCTATCTCGAACTCGACCACGACGCGACCAGCTACGCCGTCTCGCTCATCGAAGCCGTGCGCGACGCCATCGGCGACGAGTGCGAACTCATGCTCGAGATGCACGGCCGGTTCAGTCCCGCGACGGCGATCCGGCTGGCGAGGGAGCTCGCACCGTACAAACCCGCGTGGATCGAGGAACCCGTTCCGCCGGAGAACCTGAAGGCGCTGGAGAAGGTGGCGGGCAAGGTCGACGCGCCGATCGCCACCGGTGAGCGCATCCACGACCGCATCGAGTTCCGCGAACTGTTCGACTCGCAGGCCGTCGACATCCTGCAGCCGGACGTCGGGCACCTCGGCGGCATCGCGGAGACCCGCAAGCTCGCGGCCACCGCGGAAACCCACTACATGCTCGTCGCGCCGCACAACGTCGGCGGTTCGGTGCTGACCGCCGCCTCGCTGCAGCTGGCGGGATGCACCCCCAACTTCAAGATCCTCGAACACTTCAACGACTTCGCCGACGCGGAGATCACACATGTCGTCACGGGAGCGCCCCAGGTCGTCGACGGGTACTTCCGGCTGCCGGAGGAGCCGGGGCTCGGCGTCGAACTCGACACCGACGCCGCCGCCGAGTTCCCGAAACAGCGGGCGCATTTCGACCTGTGGGCCGAAGGCTGGGAGAAGCGCGATCCGACGGACTCGGCGTGACCGCCGTCGTCGTCGACGGGCCCGGCCGTTTCCGGTTGGCCGAGACCGCGCCGCGGGCGCCCGGCCAGGGCGAGGCGCTGGTGCGGGTGCACGCGTGCGGGCTGTGCGGCAGCGACCGGGAGCTGTTCCGCGGCACCCGGCCCGCCGAGTACGTGCGATACCCGGTCACCCCGGGCCACGAGTGGTCGGGCGTGGTCGAGACGGCCGGGGAGAGCGTCGAGCCGGCGTTGGTGGGCCGCAAGGTCGTCGGTGAGGGCTTCCGCAACTGCCAGACTTGTGCGCGGTGCCGCGACGGGGATCCGACGCTCTGCACGGCCGGCTACGACGAGACCGGCTTCACGCGTCAGGGAGCCATGGCCGACACGCTCACACTGCCGGCGCGGTTGCTGCACCCGTTGCCCGACGAGGCCGACCTGACCGCTGCCGCGCTGCTGGAACCGGCGGCGTGCAGCGCGGCGGCGGTGCTCGCCGCGGCGGCGACGGCAGGGGACAGGGTCGCCGTCGTCGGGGACGGAGCGTTGGGCCTGACCGCGCTGCAACTGCTCGCGGCGGGCTCGCCCGCCGAGCTGTTGCTGATCGGAGGTGGGCCCGAGCGTGCGGGGCTGGCGAAGGAACTCGGCGCGGACTCCTTCCTCGGCAAGGATGCGCTGGGCAGCGGTGGCCATCCGGACGCATCGCTGGCCGGCCGCTTCGACGTGGTGGTCGAGACAGCGGGAGCCCCGACGTCGGCGCACACGGCGGCCACACTCGTGCGCCGCGGCGGCAGGCTGGTCCTCACCGGCATTCCTGAAGCGGGTGCGACCGGTCTCGATCCGACCGATCTCGTCGTGCGGCGGCTTGACGTGCGCACCGTGTTCGGCGCACCGCCGCGCGCGTGGTCGTACGCCGTCCGCGCGTTCGCCACCGGACTGCTCCGCACCGCGCCCCTGATCACTCACCGCAGGTCGCTGGAGCAGTTCGCCGAGGCGGTCGAACTCGTCGGCTCCGGCGACCCGGCCGTCTGCAAGGTCCTGCTGACCCCCTGAATCCCTCGACGGGAAGGAGTCCCATGACAGCACCGGACCGATCCCAGCCGCCGCGAAGGCCGGGTGCGGCAGCGCTCGACCTCGTCGGTATGGGCGCGGCCCCACCGGATCCGGCGCACACATCGCCGCACACGTTCCCCGGCGGTGGGACGTGGCGCACCGAGATCCCCTCGGTGGAAGGGCCCGAGGCGCTCGCCACCGTGCTGAAGGAGGCGACGCGGCTGGACGTACCCGTGCACCGGATCAGCCAGGGCAGCGGTGTGTGGATGCTGACCGACGCCGAGATCACCGAGATGGTCGAGGCCTGTGCGGAGCGGGACGTCGAACTCTGCCTGTTCACCGGACCCCGCGGCACGTGGGACATCGGCGCCGCCACCCGGACCCCGTCGGGCGGCGGCGGGTTGCGGGCCCGCGGCCACGCGTCGGTGGCGGGCTGCGTCGAGGACGCACTGCGGGCCACCGAGCTCGGTGTGCGCTGCCTGCTCGTCGCCGACGAAGGGGTGCTGTGGACACTGCACCGGCTGCGCGAGACCGGTGCACTGCCCGCGGACACCGCGTTCAAGGTCTCGGCGCTCGTCGGACCGGTCAACCCCGCCGCGTACGCCGTGTGGGAGGGCCTCGGCGCCGACTCGGTGAACATCCCCTCCGACCTCGCGCTGGATCAGCTCACCGAGATCCGCCGCGTCTCGCGCGCGCCGATGGACCTGTACCTCGAGGCGCCGGACGATCTCGGCGGCTATGTGCGCATGTACGACACGGCCGAGTTCATCCGCCGCGGCGCACCGCTCTATCTGAAGTTCGGCCTCAGCAAAGCTCCCGGCATCTATCCGTACGGCGCACACTTGCGTGACGTGACCCTCGACACCGCTCGGGAGCGGGTGCGGCGCGGCCGGCTCGCGCTCGACCTGCTCGCCCGCCACGGCGCCGACGGGGACATGGCACCCCTCGGGTCCCGCGCACCGGGCGCGCTCCGGCGGTTCCCGACACCGGAAAGGAGTTGACCATGCGCAACCGCGTGGGGCGCGGCGCTCGCAGCGTGGCGAGGGCCGCGACCGCCGCCGTGGCCGCCGTCGCACTCGTCGCAGCCCTGGCGGCCTGCGGGCAGGAGGCCCGCGGCGGCAGCCGCTACCAACCGGAGGGCGGCAAGGGCTCGACCGTCGGCCTGGCCATGCCGACCAAATCGTCGGAACGCTGGATCGCCGACGGCCGGAACATGGCCGAGGAGTTCCGCAAGGCCGGGTACAAGACCGATCTCCAGTACGGCGACGACAAGGTGGAGAACCAGGTCGCCCAGATCGAGAACATGATCACCAAGGGGCACGAACTGCTGGTCGTGGCAGCCATCGACGGTTCTGCGCTGACGAACGTGCTGCAGCGCGCCGAGGACGCCGGCACCAAGGTGATCGCCTACGACCGGCTCCTCATGGGCACCGAGCACGTGGACGGCTACGCCTCGTTCGACAACGAGCGGGTCGGCCGGCTGCAGGGGCAGTACATCGTGGACGCACTGGGGCTCGACGACCGTCCGAACGAGACGTTCACCATCGAGCTGTTCGCCGGTTCGCCGGACGACAACAACACCCGCTACTTCTGGAACGGCGCCATGAGCGTGCTGCGGCCGTACCTGGAGAGCGGGCAGCTCGAGGTCCGCAGCGAGCAGACCCGGATGAACCAGGCCACGACGTTGCGCTGGGACGGTGGTACGGCCCAGAAGCGCATGGACGACCTGCTCAGCCGCCACTACGGCACCACCGACCTCGACGCGGTGCTCTCGCCGTACGACGGCATCTCCATCGGCGTGATCTCGGCGCTCAAGAGCGCCGGATACGGCGGCGAGGACCAGCCGTATCCCGTGGTCACCGGGCAGGACGCCGAACTCGCGTCGATCAAGTCGATCGTCGCGGGCCAGCAGACCCAGACCGTGTTCAAGGACACCCGCGAACTCGCCGACCAGGCGGTGCGGATGGGCGACGCGCTGCTGACCGGCGAGAAACCGGAGTTCAACAACACGACCGACTACGACAACGGCGTGAAGGTCGTGCCGTCCTACCTGCTCGACCCCGTCAGCATCGACGAGTCCAACGTGCAGCTGCTCGTCGACGAGGGCTACTACAAGGCGGGGCAGATCGAATGACGGCGACCGGCAGCGACACCACCACCACCACCACCGGCGGCGCGCGCGGCCGCGACGAGGCCGCGCCGGTGCTGGAGATGCGGGGCATCACGAAGACGTTCCCCGGCGTCACGGCTCTGGCCGGGGTCGACCTGGCCGTGCGGCCACGGGAGATCCACGCCGTGTGCGGTGAGAACGGGGCGGGCAAGTCGACCCTGATGAAGGTGCTGAGCGGCGTCCATCCGCACGGCAGCTACGACGGCGAGATCGAGTTCCGGGGCGAGCCGGTCGCGTTCCGCGACATCGCCGAGAGCGAGCGCCGCGGCATCGTCATCATCCATCAGGAACTGGCGCTCGTGCCGGAACTGTCGATCGCCGAGAACATCTTTCTCGGCAACGAACAGGCATCCAGGGGCATCATCAGCTGGGGTGCCACGCTGCGCGCGGCGGCGCGACTGCTGCGGCGGGTCGGGCTTCCGGACAACCCGCAGACCCGGGTGGGCGAACTGGGGGTGGGTAAACAACAGCTCGTCGAGATCGCCAAGGCACTGTCCAAAGAGGTGGCGCTGCTCATCCTGGACGAGCCGACGGCCGCGCTGAACGACGAGGACAGCCGGAACCTCCTGCAACTGATCCTGGATCTGCGGGACGAGGGCATCGCGTGCATCGCCATCTCGCACAAGCTGGAGGAGATCCGCAGGATCGCCGACTCCGTCACGATCCTGCGTGACGGGCGCAGCGTGGAGACACTGCGGGTGCGCGAGACGCCCGACGCCGCACCGGAACTGTCCGAGGACCGCATCATCCGCGGCATGGTCGGCCGCGATCTCGGCAGCCGGTTCCCCGAACGCCGCACCTACCGGGGCGCCGGTGCGGGACAGGTCGCGTTCGAGGTGTCGGGATGGACGGTTCGGCATCCGACCGAGCAGCGCACGGTCGTCGACGACGTCTCACTGACCGTGCACCGCGGTGAGATCGTCGGCATCGCCGGGCTGATGGGGGCGGGCCGGACCGAACTGGCCATGAACGTGTTCGGCCGCAGTTACGGCATCTACGACGGCGGAACCGTTGCTGTCAACGGGAATCCGGTCCGTACCCGGACGGTTCCCGAGGCGATCGCGCACGGCATCGCCTACGTCACCGAGGACCGCAAGACGTTCGGCCTGAACCTCATCGACACGGTGCACCGCAACATCTCGCTCACCTCGCTACCGGGGATGACCCGGCGCGGAGCCGTCGACGAGCACGAGGAACAACAGGTGGCCGAGCGTTACCGGCAGTCGATGAACATCAAGACCCCGACGGTGTTCGAACCGGTCGACCGGCTCAGCGGTGGCAACCAGCAGAAGGTCGTGCTCAGCAAGTGGATCCACGCCGACCCGGACGTGCTGATTCTCGACGAACCGACACGCGGCATCGACGTCGGCTCGAAGTTCGAGATCTACACCGTGGTCGAACGGCTCGCCGCGGAAGGCAAGGCCGTGCTGTTCATCTCGTCGGAACTTCCCGAACTGCTCGGCATGTGCGACCGCATCTACGCGATGTCGGCCGGCCGCCTGACCGGTGAGGTCGGCCGGGAGAACGCCACGCAGGAACTGCTCATGCGGTACATGACCGCGGACGCCGAACTGAAGGTCCCCACATGACCACGACACAAGACCGCACCCCCGACGCGCCTGCGCCGGATCACCTGCCCGAGGAACGGTCCACGGGCGCGATCCTGCTCGACGTCCTGCGCAACAATGTGCGCCAGTACGGCATGCTCATCGCGCTGGCGCTGATCGTCCTGCTGTTCCAGATCTGGACCGACGGCACGCTGTTGCTGCCCAACAACGTGTCGAACCTGGTGCAGCAGAACAGCTACATCCTGATCCTGGCGATCGGCATGATGGTCGTGATCATCGCCGGGCACATCGACCTGTCCGTCGGTTCGCTCGTCGCCTTCGTCGGCGCGATAGCGGCCGTCATGATGGTCGACTACAACCTGCCGTGGGTCGTGGCCCTCGTGCTGTCACTGGCCATCGGGGCGGTCGCAGGCGCATGGCAGGGATTCTGGATCGCCTACGTCGGCATCCCGTCGTTCATCGTGACACTGGCGGGGATGCTGCTCTTCCGCGGCGCGACGCAGATCGTCCTCGAAGGACAGTCGGTGGCCCCGTTCCCCGGAGGGTTCCAGCAGATCGCGCAAGGCTTCATCCCGGAGATGGGGCCCTACACGCAGTATCACAACCCCACGCTCGTGCTCGGCCTGCTTGCGGTCGTGGCGCTGGTGGTGCAGCAGGTGCGGGACCGCAGGCGCCAGCGGGCCCACGAACTCCCGGTGCTGCCTCCGGCGCTGTTCGGAGCGAAGTGTGCCGCGATGGCGGCCGCGGTCGTGGTCGTCACGCTCACGCTGGCCAGCTATCACGGGGTTCCGGTCGTACTGCTCATCCTGTGCGGGTTGGTGCTCGTGCTGGGCTATGTCATGCGCAACGCCGTCATCGGCAGGCACATCTACGCACTCGGCGGCAACAAGGCGGCGGCCAAGCTCTCCGGCGTGCGTGACAAGCGCGTGACGTTCCTCGTGTTCGTCAACATGGGTGTGCTGGCCGCCCTGGCAGGATGTGTGTACGCCGCGCGCCTCAACGCCGCCACTCCGCAGGCGGGGCTCATGTTCGAGCTGGAGGCGATCGCCGCGGCGTTCATCGGCGGCGCGTCGATGCGCGGGGGTGTCGGCACCGTCGTGGGCGCGGTGATCGGCGGACTGGTGCTGGGCGTGCTGAACAACGGCATGTCACTCGTCGGGATCGGCACCGACGTCCAGCAGGTGATCAAGGGACTCGTACTGCTGGCGGCCGTCGGCTTCGACGTGTGGAACAAGCGCCGAGCGACGACGACGTGACGGTCGGGCCTGGCCTCAGCCCGCGAACGCGGGTGGGGCCAGGCCCGCTCCGGCGTTGGGCAGCACGAACACCGAGCCCGCCCCGGGCGGTGGCCGTTCCTGATCCACCCGCGCCGTGGTGATGTACAGATCGGACAGCGCCGGCCCCGCGAACGCACACGCCGTCGGATGGCTGACGGGAAGCGGCACGGTCCGGTCGAGCCGCCCTTCGGGCGTGTAACGGCGCACGGCACCGCCCGACCACAACGCGACCCACACGCATCCGTCGGCGTCCACGCACAGTCCGTCGGGAAAACCCGCCCCCGCTTCGATGACGGCCAGCGGCTCGCGCCGGACCACCGAGTGGGCGCCGCTCACCTCGAACACGTCGATCCGCCGGGTGGGAGTGTCCACGTAGTACATCGCACGCCCGTCGGGGCTCCATCCGGTGCCGTTGCTCACCGTCACGTCCGTGAGCACGGCGACCGAGGAGCCGTCCGCGGCGAACCGGCTCAGGGTGCCGCCGCCGGGAGCCTCGTCGTAGCGCATCGTGCCCGCCCACAGTGCGCCGTCGGGAGCCACGGCGGCGTCGTTGCCGCGCCGGTCGGCGACGGGTTCGTGGTGCAGCCAGCGGAATCCGCCGTCAGGGTCGTAGAGGCCGATGCCCTCACGGAGGTTCACCACCAGTCCGCGTCCGCCCGCACGCGGTTTGGCCGCGCCCACGTGCTGGCCCGTCTCCAGCGTGCTCGTCGCACCCGTGACCGGATCGTAGGTGTGCACCCGCGAGGAGAGGATGTCGACCCAGACGAGCCGCTGCGCGTAGGCGTCCCACGTGGGCCCCTCACCGAGCAGCGCCGCCGCGGGGACGGCCACTTCGGGACGGTTCACGGGCGCCCCCGGTGGCCGAGCCGCGCCGAGAGGTCGGCGGCACCGTTGACCGCGAGTCGTTCCAGTTCGGGGGTGCGCTGCCGGTCCCAGCGGACCGTGGGCACGGAGATGCTCAGCGCGGCGACGACCGCGCCGGACGAGTCCCGGACCGGTGCGGCCACACAATGGACGTCCGGATTGGACTCACGGTCCTCGACGGCGATCCCGCGCGTGCGCATCTCGGCGAGGTGTTCGCGCAAGACGGTGGGGGAGGTGATGCTGTTGTCGGTCATCGCGGCCAGCGGCACGTCCGGCGGGATGCGTTCGTCGAGGGTCTCCCGGGGAAGCATGGCCAGCAGCATCTTGCCGACGGCCGTGCAGTGGGCGGGCAGCCTGCGGCCCGCCGCGGAGACCATACGCACGGCGTGAGTGCTGTCGACCTTCGCGATGTAGATGACGTCCGCGTCCTCGAGAATGGCCACGTGCACCGTCTCGTCGCAGGTCCGGGCGACCTCGGCGGCGACCTGCCTGCCTTCTGCCGCGAGGTCCAGCTGCTCGGCGTAGCGGCTGCCCAGCTGGTAGGTGCGCACGCCGAGGCGGTAGCCACCGGAGCGGTCGGGCGCCGGAACGAGGTAGCCGCGTGCGGTGAGCGTGCTGACCAGCTCGTGCACGGTGGTGCGCGGCAGCCCGAGCCTGCTGGTCATCTCGGGAGGGGACAGCACGGCGTCCCCGTCGAGGAACAGCTCGAGCACGTCGAGCGCCCTCGCGACGGCCGGAACCTGGCGTCCCATGACCTCCCCTGTGTTCGGTATGGCGGACGTCTGTCGAAATACCGAACACAGTTTACGGGGTGGACGGGCCGGGGGCCAGGGTCACGGCCCGTGGCAGCGGCCGCGCCGCGACGAAGGCGGCCGTCCGGCTCGGGCGGCCGCTGGCTCGGGCGGTCCGTCACGAGGACGATGAGGCCGCGCCGGCCGGGTCGCGGCTCACCAGCCCCGGTTGCGCCAATCCGCCAGCTTCGGGCGCTCGGCCCCGAGGGTGGAGTCGTCGCCGTGGCCCGGGTAGAACCACGTCTCGTCCGGCAGCTCGCCGAACACCCGCGACTCGACGTCGGCCAGCAGCGAGCGGAACTCCTCCTCGGAGTTCGTCTTGCCCACCCCGCCGGGGAACAGCGAGTCACCGGTGAACAGGTGCGGATGGCCCGACGGGTCGCGGTAGAGCAGCGCGATCGAGCCCGGGGTGTGCCCGCGCAGGTGGATGACCTCCAGGGTCGCGTCGCCGACCGAGAGCGTGTCCCCGTGCTCGACCAGGTGATCGGGCGGCACCGGAAGCGGGTCGGCGTCGGCGGGATGCGCCGCGGTGTAGGCCCCGTTGGCACCCGCCACCGCGCCGAGCGCCTGCCAGTGGTCGCCGTGCTGGTGCGTGGTGACGATCGTGCGCAGCGTCGGCCGGTCGTCGGCGTGGCCGATCAGGTCCGAGATGCGTTCGGGGTCGTTGGCGGCGTCGACCAGCAGCGCCTCGTTGGTCGCCCGGCACACCAGCAGGTAGACGTTGTTGTCCATGGGGCCGACCGACAGCTTCGTGATGGTCAGGGCCTCGAGCGTGCGGCGGGCGGCGTCCCCGCCCGGCTCGACGTGACCAGTGTAGGACTCGACGACGTTCACGTTGCACACCGTATTACGTGCCCGCGGTCCGAGGCGACCGGCACCGTCGCTACAGTCCCTGGTCCGGACCACGCTGCGCGGACCGGCGGGTCGCGAAGTCGGAGGGGGGAGCGACGTGACGGCAGCAGCGGACCGGCCTGCCACCACGAACAGGCGGATGAGCTGGGACGTCATCCGCGTCGTCGCGATCACGTTCGTCGTCGCCGGCCACGTCACGGGCGGAGCCGCGCTCATTCCGGACATCGAGCCGTACCCGGTGTCCCTGCGGCTCCCGTTCGGCACGTTCACGCTGCTGGTGCTGTCGGGCTATTTCATGGGCCCGACCCTGCGCAAGCTGCGTCCGGGGCGTTGGCTGCACTCGCGGCTGGCGCGCGTGCTGCCCGCCTACGTGGTGGCGATGCTGGTCACGTTCCTCGTACTGCGGATCGTCGCGCCGATCTTCAACGGTGAGCAGGACGGCCCGTGGTATCTGCCGGGGGCGGGCGATCTGGTGCGGAACCTGCTGCTCGTGCACGAGTGGACGGGAAACATGCATCGGCGGATCGACGCCTCGTACTGGACGCTGCCGGTGCAGGTCGCGGCGTTCACCGCGGCGGCGCTGCTGTGCTGGTACTGGCGGCGCCGATGGGCGCGGCGGTTCCGGCCCGCGGTCGCCGTGTGGGGTGTGATCGCCGTCTCGGCCGCCTCGCCGGTGCTGAGCGGAATCGCCCTGGTCGTGCCGACCGCCACGGGACTGTACTTCGCGCACCTGTTCGCGGCCGGTGCCGCGATCTGGTTGTGGTCGCAGCGCCGCATCGCCGGGCCGAACCTCGCGGCCGTGCTCGCTGCCGTCCTCGGGCTTCAGCTGTTCCGGTCGAGCGAGCCGCAGTGGCTGATCGTCACCTGTCTCGGGGCGATGCTCGGGCTGATGTGCCTGGCGGCGCGCGGCCCCGACTGGGGCCGGGTGCTGGGGTGGTTGCGGAGGCCCTTCTCGTGGCTGGCGGGGATCAGCTTCGGGATCTACCTCGTGCACCAGAAGCTCGGCTACGTCGTCGCGCGGGTGCTCAGCGGCATGGAGATCGAGCCGTGGTGGCTCCGCATGGGCCTGGTACTGGCGGTGATCGTGCTGGCCGCGTGGGCGCTGACGGTTCTCGTGGAACGTCCGCTGTACCGGCTGCTGGGCCCGTCGGCACGGCCCGCGCCCGCCGTCGGCGCTCGCGACACCGCTGGGGTGCGTGACACCTTCGGGGTGCGGCCCTCCGAGGTCACCGGCGATGCCACCGGAACGGGCGGCCGAAACCCGGCGCCGACCGGCGACGGAGGGCACGGCGCACCCGACGACACACCTGGTGACGAGGCGCTGCGCACCCGCGGCTGAGTGCGCCTGGTGACGGCGCCGCCGATTCTGTCGGGGGTGCGACCTAGCATGGAGAGCGCCGGGGCCCGCCGTCTGCTCGCCCCGTGCCCGACCTCGCGTCACGCGGACCCGGTCGTCGCCGGGGTCCGCACCGCCATGCACCAGTGAAGGGACCATCGCCGGTGGCTGACAGTCTTGTAATCCGCGGCGCCCGCGAGCACAACCTGCGCGGGATCGACATCGACCTGCCGCGCGACAGCCTCATCGTGTTCACGGGACTGTCCGGATCGGGCAAGTCGAGCCTGGCTTTCGACACGATCTTCGCGGAAGGACAGCGGCGCTACGTCGAATCGCTGTCGGCCTACGCACGGCAGTTCCTCGGGCAGATGGACAAGCCCGACGTCGACTTCATCGAGGGTCTCTCGCCCGCGGTGTCGATCGACCAGAAGTCCACCTCGCGGAACCCGCGGTCGACGGTCGGCACGATCACCGAGGTCTACGACTACCTGCGGCTGCTGTACGCGCGGGCGGGCAAGGCGCACTGCCCACAGTGCGGCGAGGCGATCAGCAAGCAGACCCCGCAGCAGATCGTCGATCAGGTGCTGGACATGGAGGCCGACGTGCGGTTCCAGGTCCTCGCGCCGGTGGTCCGCGGTCGCAAGGGCGAGTACGTCGACCTGTTCTCCAACCTCCAGCAGCAGGGCTACGCGCGGGCCCGCGTGGACGGCACCGTGTACTCGCTGACCGAGCCGCCGAAGCTGAAGAAGCAGGAGAAGCACGACATCGGCGTCGTCGTGGACCGGCTCAAGGTCAAGCCGAGTGCCAAGCAGCGGCTCACCGACTCGATCGAGACCGCGCTGCGCCTGGCCGACGGGCTCGTCGAGCTGGAGTTCGTCGATCTGCCGGAGGACGATCCGCACCGCATCCGCGGCTTCTCCGAGAACCTGGCCTGCCCGAACGGGCACGCCCTGACCGTCGAGGACCTCGAACCCCGGTCGTTCTCGTTCAACTCGCCCTACGGCGCCTGCCCCGACTGCACGGGCATCGGCGTTCGCAAGGAGGTCGACCCGGAGCTGATCGTCCCGGACGAGGATCTCCCGCTCGGCGACGGCGCCGTCCAGCCGTGGAGCGGCGGGCAGAGCGCCGACTACTTCGAACGGCTGCTGACGTCGCTGTCGGAGGCGATGGGCTTCCGCATGGACACACCGTGGCGCAAACTGCCCGCCAAGGTGCAGAAGGCGGTGCTCTACGGCGTCGACGAACAGGTCCACGTGCAGTACCGCAACCGGTACGGCAGGCGGCGCAGCTACTACGCGAACTTCGAGGGCGTCATCCCGTTCCTCGAACGGCGGCACGAACAGACCGAGTCCGAGCACACGCGGGAGCGGTACGAGGGCTACATGCGTGAGGTGCCCTGCCCGTCCTGCCAGGGCACCCGCCTCAAACCGGAGATCCTCGCCGTCACCCTCGAGCACGGAGACCACGGCGAGCGGTCGATCGCCGACGTCTGCGCCCTGTCGGTGTCCGAGGCCTCCGAGTTCCTCGACGGGCTCGTGCTCGGCGAGCGGCAGGCGATGATCGCCGGAGCCGTCCTGAAGGAGATCCAGGCCCGGCTGCACTTCCTGCTCGACGTCGGCCTCGACTACCTCTCACTCGACCGCGGCGCGGGCACCCTGTCCGGCGGCGAGGCCCAGCGCATCCGGCTGGCCACGCAGATCGGCTCCGGTCTCGTCGGCGTGCTGTACGTGCTGGACGAGCCGTCCATCGGCCTGCACCAGCGCGACAACCAGCGGTTGATCGACACGCTCAGCCGGCTGCGCGACCTCGGCAACACGCTCATCGTCGTCGAGCACGACGAGGACACCATCAAGGCCAGTGACTGGGTCGTCGACATCGGCCCCGGCGCGGGCGAGCACGGCGGGCAGGTCGTGCACAGCGGGCCGTACTCGAAGCTCGTGAAGAGCAAGAAGTCCGTCACCGGGGACTACCTGGCGGGCCGCAAGGAGATCCCGGTGCCGGACATCCGGCGGCCGGTCAACAAGAAGCGCCAGGTGACGGTCGTGGGCGCCCGCGAACACAACCTGCGGGGCATCGACGTGTCGTTCCCACTCGGCACGATGATCTCGGTGACGGGGGTGTCCGGTTCCGGCAAGTCGACGCTCGTGAACGAGATCCTCGCGACCGTGCTGGCGAACAAGCTCAACAACGCCCGCCAGGTTCCGGGCAGGCACACCCGGGTCAACGGGCTGGCGAACGTGGACAAGCTCGTGCGCGTGGACCAGTCGCCCATCGGCCGTACCCCGCGGTCCAACCCGGCGACGTACACGGGCGTGTGGGACCGGCTGCGCAAGCTGTTCGCCGAGACGACCGAGGCCAAGGTGCGTGGCTACCAGGCGGGCCGGTTCTCGTTCAACGTCAAGGGCGGCCGCTGCGAGGCGTGTGCGGGCGACGGCACGCTGAAGATCGAGATGAACTTCCTGCCGGACGTCTACGTCCCGTGTGAGGTGTGCAAGGGCGCCAGGTACAACCGCGAGACCCTCGAAGTGCACTACAAGGGCAAGACGGTGGCGGAGGTCCTCGACATGCCGATCGAGGAGGCCGCGGAGTTCTTCGAACCGATCAAGCCCATCCACCGGTACCTGTCGACACTGGTCGACGTCGGGTTGGGATACGTGCGCCTCGGCCAGCCTGCGCCGACGCTGTCGGGCGGTGAGGCCCAGCGCGTCAAGCTCGCCAGCGAACTGCAGAAGCGTTCCACCGGCCAGACGGTCTACATCCTCGACGAGCCGACGACGGGGCTGCACTTCGAGGACATCCGCCGGTTGCTCGACGTGGTGCAGGGCCTGGTCGACAAGGGCAACACGGTGATCGTCATCGAGCACAACCTCGACGTCATCAAGACCTCGGACTGGGTCATCGACATGGGTCCCGAAGGCGGCAACGGCGGCGGCACCGTCGTCGCGGAGGGCACGCCCGAGGACGTGGCGGGCGACCCGGACAGCTACACGGGCCGGTTCCTCAAGCAGTCCCTCGACGGCTGACGGCCTGCGGTACATCCCGGCCCCGGCCGCTCGTCGGCGGACACGACGTCCGGGTTGCTGGGACGCCACCCGGTTTGCTGGGACACTGCGGGACGTGCCGCTCGACCGCTATCAGTTCCGCACCTCGTGGCTGGTGCCGTCGTCGTCCCGCGCCGTGTTCGCGGCGCTCGTCGACCTCGCCGGGTATCCGGCGTGGTGGCCGGACGTGCGATCGGTGACCAAAGTGGATGACGACACCGCCGAGCTGGTCTGCAGGGCGAGCCTGCCGCTGGCGTTGCGGTTGCGCATGACACGGGTCGAGGAGGACGAGGCCGCCGGCAGGGTGGCGGTGGCACTGTCGGGCGACCTCGAGGGAACGCTGACCGGACGGCTCGAACCGGGCGGCCGAGGGACACACCTCGACATCCGGCAGCAGGTCGTGGCGCGGAAGCCGGTACTGCGGACCCTGTCACCGGTGGCGCATCCGGTGTTCCGGCTCAACCACGTGTTGATGATGCGCCGCGGTCTGCGCGGATTGCGCGCCCACCTGGAGGACACGACGACCTGAGGCCGCGGCGGCCCCGGCCCGACCGCGTCCTCCGGTGGGCGAGGCCCAGGCCTGGAGGACGCGGCCTGGAGGAACGCGGGCCTGGGCGCGTTGCGGACCCGCGAGCCGAGCGGGCACGCGGGTCCGCAACGCGCGGCGGAATCACACCGTCGCCGGCTGCCTGTCCTGCCGTTCGGTCCCGGAATCGCCGCTCCCGGCACCGGCCGAGTCGTCGCCACCCGACGAACCGTGGTCGTCGATGAGGGTCGACTCGTTGAACGGATCCTGCTTGGACAGCACCCGGTGCAGCTGATCGCGGTCGAGGCCCTTGGTGATCGATCCGATGAGGACGGTGGCCACGGCGTTGCCCGCGAAGTTCGTCAGCGCACGCGCCTCCGACATGAACCGGTCGATGCCGAGGATGAACCCGACGCCGTCGACCAGTTCGGGCCGGTGCGACTGCAGGCCGCCCGCGAGGGTCGCGATGCCCGCGCCGGACACGCCCGCCGCACCCTTCGACGCGATGATCATGAACACCAGCAGCGAGATCTGTTCCCCGATCGACAACGGGCTTCCCTGGGCCGTCGCGATGAACAGGGTCGCCATCGTCAGGTAGATCGCCGTGCCGTCGAGGTTGAACGAGTAGCCCGTCGGCACCGTGATGCCGACGACGGGTTTGGACACGCCGAGGTGTTCCATCTTCGCGATCAGCCGCGGCAGCGCCGACTCGGACGACGACGTCGACACGATCAACAGGAACTCGCGGCCCAGGTACCCGAGCAGCTTGAAGATGTTCACCCGCGCGCCGAGCCACAGCACCGAGCCGAGCACCGCGAAGATGAACACCAGGCAGGTCACGTAGAACCCGATCATGATCACGGCCAGGCTGCGCAGCGCCTCCCAGCCGGTTTCACCGACCACCGCCGCGATCGCGCCGAACGCGCCGACCGGGGCCACCCACATGATCATCGCGAGGACGCGGAACACGAGCCGCTGGATGTGCTCGATACCGCGCAGCACCGGCTGGCCCGCGGCACCCATCTTCTGCAGTGCGAATCCGACCAGCAGCGCGACGAGCAGAGTCTGCAGCACCGATCCGTCGGTGAACGCCGACACCATCGACTCGGGAATGATCCCGAGCAGGAAGTCGACGGTGCCCTCGCCGCCCTCGGACGCCTGGCTCTGCACCTCGGACACCGCGTTGGGATCGAGGCGCATTCCCTCGCCCGGGTGCAGGATGTTGCCGACGACCAGGCCGATGGCGAGCGCGAAGGTCGACATCAGCAGGAAGTAGCCGATGGCCAGCACGCCGACCTTGCCGACACTCGCGGCCTTCGCGACCGAGCCGATGCCGAGCACGATGGTGCAGAAGATGATCGGGCTGATCATCATTTTGATCAGATCGACGAAGCCGCTGCCGAGCGGTTTCAGATTCGTCGCGGCATCGGGAAACGCGAAACCGACGATCACACCGAGTGCGACGGCGGCGATCACGAAGAGGTACAGGTAGTGCATCTTGTCGCGGCGTTTCGGCGCCTGCTGGGCGGCCGCGGGCTCCGTCGTGGACGGTTCGGGCAACGTTGCCTCCTCACGAGATGTCGCCTGCGATGAGGTCGTGACGGTGCCGCGGTCCGAGGACTGTGGACGCGCGTGACCGCCACCGAGATCACCGCTGGATTCCCGGCGACTATCGGCGGCGCGGTGAGCGAAGTCCACCTTGTGTTCATTTCGTTCGCGGGTGCCTGCTCTCATGGGAGCCGTGCGTGTTCGATCGGCCGCGCCACCGACACGGTGGAGCCTGGCGCGGCAACTTCTGGTGTTGCAGCTGGTCGTGGTGGCCGTGTTGGTCGTGGTCGGCGCGGTGTTGGCCTACATCGACGCCTCGGACGCGACCGAGGAGGCAGCCAGGGAGGAGGTGACGTCGGTCGCGGTGACGTTGGCCGATTCGCCGGACGTGCCCGAGGCTGTTGCCCGGCCGGACCCCAGTGACGTACTTCAGCCGTTCGCCGAGCAGGTGCGCCGCGACACCGGGGTCGACTTCATCACGATCATGGCCCCCGACCGGACCCGGTTCACGCATCCGGATCCGCGGCGCATCGGGAAGCCGTTCATCGGCACCGTCGGGCCCGCACTGCGGGGCAGGCTGCTGACCGAGACCTACACCGGCACCCTCGGACCTTCGGTGCGGGCCGTCGTACCGGTGCGGCGCGACGACGGCCGGATCGTGGCTCTCGTCGCGGTCGGAATCACCATGGAGGCCCTGTCGGACCAGCTCACCGGCCGGCTCGTGCTCGTGGCGCTCGTGGCCGGGGGTGTACTGCTGATCGGCGGCGCCGGCAGCTACCTCGTCAGCCGACGGCTCGCGCGGCAGACCCGCGGTGTCGCTCCCGCGCAGCTGTCGTCGATGTTCGAGTACTACGAGGCGATCCTGCGGTCCGTGCGGGAAGGCCTCGTGCTCGTCGACCGGGACGGGATCGTGGTGCTGTGCAACGACGCGGCCCGCGACCTGCTCGGCTTGGCGACCGACCCCGCGGGCGTGGCCGTGACGGACCTGGGCCTCGCCACCGACCTCTCGCGCACGTTCGCCTCCCGCGAACCGGCGACCGACGAGCTGCACGTCACCGACACGCGGGTGCTGCTCGTGAACACGGCCCCGGTGCACGCGCGCGACAGGGCGATGGGCAACGTCGTGACCCTCCGCGACCACACCGAGCTGCAGTCGCTCACCGGCGAACTCGACACGGTGCGCGGCTTCGCCGAGTCGCTCCGTTCCCAAGCGCACGAATCGGCCAACCGGCTGCACGCGGTGGTGTCGCTCGTCGAGCTCGGCAGGACCGAGCAGGCCGTGGCGCTGGCGACGGCCGAACTGGAGACGGCGCAGGAGCTGACGGACCGGGTGGTGGGCGCGGTCTCCGAACCGGTGCTGGCTGCGCTGCTGCTGGGCAAGTCCAGCGAGGCCGCCGAACGCGGTGCCGATCTCACGTTGACGCCCGACAGTTCCATGGACGACACCGTGCCGGTCGTGCCGGCCGGGGACCTCATCACGATCCTCGGCAACCTGCTCGACAATGCCGTCGACGCCGCCGTCGAACACGCGGCCGAGCGCGCGCCGCGGGTCGCCGTCACCGTCAGGGCCGACGAGACCGAACTGCTGCTGCGGGTCGCCGACAGCGGTGCGGGAATCGCACCGGACGTGGTGCCGGGCATCTTCCGGCGGGGGTGGTCGACCAAACCGGACGGGACCGCAGGCGATCGGGGACTGGGGCTGGCGCTCGTCGGGCAGGCCGTGCGCCGGCACGGCGGCACCGTCGACGTCCGCGGTGATGCAGGCGCCGATGAGGGCGGAGCGGTGTTCACGGTGCGGATTCCGCTGGGCCCGAATGCGGCGGGCACCGCCAGGGACGACACGGCCGCCAGGGACGAGACGGCCGGCGAGGACGACCGGGCTGCCCGGGACACCGGTGCCGGGTAGGTGGTGCTCGGTAGGCTGCGCGAAGGATGATTGCGGTTCTGGTGGTGGAGGACGATCCGGTCGCGGCCGAGGCGCACCGCGCGTACGTCGAGCGGCTCGCCGGATTCACGGTCGCCGGGGTCGCCCACTCCGGGGCGGAGACGGTGCGGTTCTGCCGCACTCGCCACGTCGATCTCGTCCTGCTGGACTTCTACCTTCCCGACACCCACGGTCTTGCCGTGTGCCGCACCCTGCGGGCCGAGGGCAACCCGGTCGACGTCATCGCCGTCACGTCCGCCCGAGACCTGGGCGTGGTGCGTGCCGCTGTCTCGGCGGGCGTGGTCCAGTACCTGCTGAAGCCGTTCACGTTCGCGGCGCTGCGGGACAAACTCGACAGCTACGCGCGGTTCCGCGACAGCGCGGCGCAGCCCGGCGAGGTCGACGGGCAGGCAGAGGTCGACCGGATGCTCGCGACGTTGCGCACCACCGAGCACGCCACGCTGCCGAAGGGCATGAGCGGCGAGACGCTGGACGCGATCTCGGCCGTCCTCGCCGACTCCGCGCGCGACAGTGCTGCCGACGGCAGCGAACCCGGTGAGGGTGCGCCCGACGACGGTGCGGGCATGTCGGCGGCCGCGGTGGCCGACGCCGTCGGCGTCGCCAGGGTCACCGCGCGGCGGTACCTGGAGTATCTGGCCGACAACGGACTCGCCCGGCGCAAGCCGCACTACGGCGGGGTCGGCAGACCCGAGGTGCGCTACGCGGCGATGTCGCGGAAGGCCTGACGGCGGGCGGGATCGCCCTCGGTGGCGGCCAGCCGGGCCGCGAACGCGCGGCACCATGCCCACAACCGTTCCGCGTCGACGTCGATCAGCTCCGCGAGTTCGCCTGCCGTGGCTCGCCAGCGCGAGGGGTCGCCGAGCACGACCCAGTCGATCGCGTCGGAGGCAGGATCGGCCAGGCACGGCCGCGGGTCGATCGCGACGAGCTCGCGGCCCGCGTGCCCGCGTGGCAGCACATTGCCGGGGTGGAGATCGCCGTGGGCGAGCACGAGCCTCGGCGGCGCCGCGCCGAGTTCCCGTGCCAGTGCGTGCCCGCGCTTGAGTGCCGCGTGCAGCTCGGGCCGGTCCGCGCGGCGCTTCCACAGGGAGAACAACAGGTCCGTCCGGTCCGCCGAGGGACCGAATCCCCGCTCGGCGGCGCGGTCCGGGGAGCCGCACCCGTGGAGCGCGCGGATCAGGTCCGCGATGTCGCCGAGCGGGGCGGATGTCGCCCGGTCGGCCAGTGTCGTCTCCGAAGGGAGCGCCTCGAGGAGCAACGCTCCACCGGCCTCGGCGTACACGGCAGGCACCCTGCCGGTCTGCGCCCACACCCGGAGTGCCGCTGCCTCCGCCGTCGCGATCGCGGCGTCAGGGGTGATCTTGAGGATCGCGGCGCGGCCCGCGGTACGGCACCGCACGACCAGCGACGTGTTGCCGCTGCCCACCGGTTCACCGAGTTCCAGCTCCCAGCGCGCGGACAGGTCGCGCACCAAGGCGGGAAGTGCGGTCCACCACGTGTCGACCGCGGAGCCGAACCGTGCACGCAGGCGGTCCCGCGTGGCGGCGACGCGGGAGGCGGACAGGTCCATCGCCGGTCTCCGATCCGTACGGTGAACGGTCGTGACGAGCAGCGGCTCAGTGAACGGGGCCGGTGTATTTCTCGCCGGGCCCCTGGCCAGGGGCGTCGGGCACGGCGGACGCCTCACGGAACGCCTTCTGCAGCGACTGCAGACCGTCCCGCAGGGGAGCGGCGTGCACACCGAGGTACTCGGCCGAGGACGTGATCAGGCCGGCCAGTGCGGTGATGAGCCTGCGGGCCTCGTCCAGGTCGCGCCGGGGACTGGTCTCCGGGGCCTCGTCGGCGAGGCCGAGCCGCTCGGCCGCCGCCGACAGCAGCATCAGCGCGGCGCGGCTGATGACCTCGACACTGGGGATCTCCTCGAGCTCGCGCACGGCCTCTGCCGGGTCCGCGGCGTTCGGGGCGCCGGCTGCTCCGGCCATGGGATTATCGCCGGTTTCCGGTGTGTTGAAAGAGTCGTCGACCACGTCTGGTACCCTTCCATGTGCGACCAGCTCCCGAGCGATCGGGGGCCGCAAGTGGAGCCCCGCTCCCACCCGTGTCGCCGCCATGCGAAGGCGGCCGGGTCCGGTCCCGCGGTACTCGCCCGCACGGGGAATACCGCGGAACGCCTCGCAGCGACGCAGTACTGCTACAGCAACTGCTACAACGCAGTGCCGCTGCAACACTGTGAGGCCGTGATCGGATTGATGGGCCCCGCGCCGAGGTACTCAGCGTACCGGTGACCGGGGCCCGTGGTATGTGGGCACTGTGGGCACCAGGGTCGAACGAGAACCAGCGACACTTGGACCAAGGAGGCCCCATCAGCTCCGAGACGCGCATCAATGAGCGCATCCGAGTCCCCGAGGTTCGCCTCGTGGGACCGAACGGCGAGCAGGTCGGCATCGTCCGCATCGAGGACGCCCTGCGGCTCGCCGAAGAGGCCGATCTCGACCTCGTCGAGGTGGCCCCGCAGGCGCGGCCGCCGGTAGCCCGGCTCATGGACTACGGAAAGTTCAAGTACGAGTCCGCGCAGAAGGCCCGCGAGTCGCGCCGCAACCAGCAGATGACCGTCATCAAGGAACAGAAGCTGCGGCCGAAGATCGACCCGCACGACTATGAGACGAAGAAGGGGCACGTGTCCCGCTTCCTCGCTCAGGGCAACAAGGTCAAGGTCACGATCATGTTCCGCGGTCGCGAGCAATCCCGCCCGGAGCTGGGGTTCCGTCTGCTGGAGAGGCTGGCCGAGGACGTGTCGGATCTCGCCTTTATCGAGTCGAAGCCGAAGCAGGACGGCCGCAACATGATCATGGTGCTGGCCCCGCACAAGAAGACCAAGACCAAGTCGAAGGCGACGAAGGAAACCGAGGGCGCCGAGTCCTGACCGACCGGCCCCGATCACGGCAGCTCGCCCGGCAGCGATACGGACGCGGCCGGGCGGCCACGTGTGCAGCACGCCGCGAGCCGGCGTGCTGCCGTTCGAAAGAGGGAAGAATGCCGAAGAACAAGACGCACAAGGGGACTGCCAAGCGCGTCCGCGTGACGGGCAAGGGCAAGCTCCGTCGTCAGCGTGTCGGCCGCCGGCACCTGATGGAGCACAAGTCCACCAAGCTCACCCGTCGCCTCGAGGGCACGACCGACGTCGCCGCTTCTGACGTGCCCCGCGTCAAGCGGCTCCTCGGCCGCTGACCTTTCCGCACCCGCCGTAACCACCGGGGCGCCACGCGCCCCCCGAACGACAGGATGGATCCGTGGCACGCGTCAAGCGGGCGGTGAACGCCCAGAAGAAGCGTCGCGCAACACTCGACATGGCCAGCGGCTACCGCGGCCAGCGTTCGCGGCTGTACCGCAAGGCCAAGGAGCAGACGCTCCACTCGTTCCAGTACTCGTACCGGGACCGCCGTGCCCGCAAGGGTGACTTCCGCCAGCTGTGGATCACTCGCATCAACGCGGCCGCCCGTCAGAACGGCATCACGTACAACCGGCTCATCCAGGGCCTGAAGGCCGCCGGTGTCGAGGTCGACCGCAAGATCCTGGCGGAGCTCGCCGTCAACGACGCCGAGTCGTTCGCCTCGCTGGCCGAGGTGGCCAAGCAGCACGTCAACACCGACGAGAAGAAGTCGGCCTGACCGCGGCCGAGACACGACCCGGGGCTGTCACCGTGTTCACACACAAGACGCCCCGGGTCGTTGCTGCCCGGCGCCTGACCACGAAGTCGGGCCGCGACGACGCCGGGCGCTTCCTCGCCGAGGGCGCCCAGGCCGTGCGCGAAGCCCTGCGCTTCGGGCGGGTGCACGAGCTGTTCGTGACCGAGGCCGCGGCCGAACGGCACGCCGACCTCCTCGCACAGGCGCCGCGGGTGTCGTTGATCGACCGCCGCGCCGCCGAACTGCTGTCCGAGACGGTGTCCCCGCAGGGACTGGTCGCGGTCTGCGACGCCGTGACCGTGCCGCTCGACGAGGCGCTCGCGGGGCAGCCGCGGCTGGTCGCGGTGTTGTGCGGCATCGCCGACCCCGGGAACGCGGGCACCGTGCTGCGCGTGGCCGACGCCGCCGGCGCCGACGCCGTCGTGTTCGCGGGCGAAGCCGTCGACGTGCACAACGGCAAGTGTGTCCGCGCCTCCACCGGCAGCCTGTTCCACCTGCCCGTCGCCAGGGAGCGCGACGTCGGCGCGGTGCTGGAGGCCTGCGGCCGGGCCGGGCTGCGCACGATCGCGACGGACGGCCACGCCGAACAGGAGCTGACCGGCGTCGCGCTCGACGGCCCGATCGCATGGCTGTTCGGCAACGAGGCGCACGGCCTGCCCACCGAGGTGACCGACGCCGCCGACGAGGCGGTGCGCGTCCCGATCCCCGGGCACGCCGAGAGCCTGAACCTCGCGACCGCCGCCGCGGTGTGCCTGTACGCCCGCGTGGTCCGCGGCGGGTGACCGCTCCCGACGTGCCCGCCGCGGACACCGAGGGTGATCGGCGGCAGCGCAGGGCAGGTCATTAGAATCCGGAGGGGCGTCGGCAGACGCCGCGGGGCATGTCCCGTGTCCTGACGATCTCACCAGCTCATGCGCCGAGGAGACATGTCCGAAGCCAGCGATAACCAGTCCGCCAGCGGGGAAGAAGCACTCGCACCCGAGACGTTGCAGGCGGCCGTGACCGCGGCCGAGCAGGCCTTCGCCGCGGCGGCAGACCTCGACGAGCTGGCATCGGTGAAACCCGCCCATCTCGGTGACCAGGCACCCGTGCCGCAGGCGCGCCGAGCGATCGGGTCGCTGCCCAAGGAGGCCAAGGCCGAGGCGGGCAAGCGCGTCAACGAGGCGCGCCAGGCCGTGCAGACCGCCTACGACGAGCGGCTGGCCGTCCTGAAGGTCGAGCGGGACGAGAAGGTCCTCGCCGAGGAGGCCGTCGACGTCACGCTGCCGTGGGATCGGGTGCCCCGTGGCGCCCGGCATCCGGTGACGACGATCGCCGAGCGCATCGCCGATGTCTTCGTCGGCATGGGATACGAGGTCGCCGAGGGCCCGGAGCTCGAAGCCGAGTGGTTCAACTTCGACGCGCTGAACTTCGGCAAGGACCACCCCGCCCGGCAGCTGGCCGACACGTTCCACGCGGGCGACGAGGACTCCAACCTGGTGCTGCGTACCCACACCTCGCCGGTGCAGGCGCGCACCCTGCTGCACCGCGACCTGCCCGTGTACATCGTGTGCCCGGGCCGCACGTTCCGCACCGACGAGCTCGACGCCACGCACACGCCCGTGTTCCACCAGGTCGAAGGCCTCGCCGTGGACAAGGGCCTGACGATGGCGAACCTGCGCGGCACGCTCGACGCGTTCGCCAAGGCGATCTTCGGTGAGGAGTCGGGAACCCGATTCCGCCCGCACTTCTTCCCCTTCACCGAGCCGTCCGCCGAGGTGGACGTGTGGTTTCCGGAGAAGAAGGGCGGCGCAGGCTGGGTCGAATGGGGTGGCTGCGGCATGGTCAACCCCAATGTGCTGCGCGCGTGCGGCGTCGACCCCGAGATCTACTCCGGCTTCGCGTTCGGCATGGGGCTCGAGCGGACACTGATGTTCCGCAACGGCATCCCCGACATGCGGGACATGGTGGAGGGCGACGTCCGGTTCACCGCGCCGTTCGGGACCGAGGCCTGATGGCCCGCCCCGAACCCGGGAACCGCGCCGCGGCCGGTGCCCGTGCCCACCATCGTTCCGGTAATCCTGCGGTCCGGCCCCGGACGGGTCCGCACCGCGGCAGCAAGGAGGCGTAGTGCGAGTCCCCGTCAGCTGGCTGACCGAACACCTCGAGCTCGACGACGAGGTCACCCCCGACACGCTGGTCGAGGCGTTCGTGAACCTCGGCGTGGAGGTCGAGTCGGTCGAGCGGGTCGGCGATGTCACCGGGCCGCTCGTGGTGGGCAGGGTCGCCGAGATCGAGGAACTGACCGAGTTCAAGAAGCCGATCCGCTACTGCCGGGTCGAGATCGGCGAGACCGATTCCGACGAGGCGGAGGCCGCCAGTTCCGACGAGACCGGCGCCGCGGAGGCCGAGGACGGCGAGGCGAGCGGGGCCGAGGTCGGTGGCGGGTTGCCGAAGCCGCGGACCAACGGCATCGTCTGTGGCGCCACCAACTTCGCCGAGGGCGACCTGGTCGTCGTCGCGCTGCCGGGTGCGACCCTGCCCGGCGATTTCACGATCGGCGAGCGCAAGACCTACGGCCGCGTCAGTCAGGGCATGATCTGCTCGGCCAAGGAACTGGGCATCGGCGAGGACCACTCCGGCATCCTGGTGCTGCCCCCGGGCACCGCCTCGCCCGGCGACGACGCGCGCGAGATCCTCGACCTCGACGACACGGTCCTCGAGCTGACGCCGACCCCGGACCGCGGCTACACACTGTCGGTGCGCGGGCTGGCGCGGGAGCTCTCGTGCGCGTTGAACGTGCCGTTCGGCGACCCGGCGAAGCTCGACGTGCCCGAGCCCGAGGGGGAGGCGTGGCCGGTGCGGGTCGAGGACCCGCAGGGCTGCCCGCGTTTCGTACTGCGCCGCGTGACGGGTCTCGACGCGGGCGCGCCGACGCCGTGGTGGATCCGCCGCAGGCTGCTGCTGGCGGGAATGCGGCCGATCTCGCTGGCCGTCGACGTGACGAACTACGTGATGCTCGAACTGGGCCATCCGCTGCACGCGTTCGACACCGGCGCGATCAAGGGCGACATCGTCGTGCGCAGGGCCGAGGAGGGGGAGAAGCTCACGACGCTCGACGACGCGGAGCGCGCCCTCGACCCGGACGACGTGGTCATCGCCGACGACACGGGTGTCATCTCGCTCGCAGGCACGATGGGCGGCGCCACCACGGAGATCGGTACCGACAGCACGGACGTGCTGCTGGAAGCGGCCCACTGGGATCCCGCGTCGATCAGCCGTACCGCACGCAGGCACCGGCTGTTCTCCGAAGCGGCGAAACGGTTCGAGCGGTTCACCGATCCGCAGCTCTGCGAAGCAGCGGTCGAGCGGGCGGCGAAGCTGCTGCGCCAGCACGGCGACGGCAGCATCCAGCCCGGCCGCACCGTGGTCGGCGAGGTCGGGTCCGCGCCCGCGGTGACGATGCCGATCAACCTGCCGGATCGGGTTGCGGGCGTGCGCTACGAACGCGGCGTCACCGTCGGCAGGCTGACGCAGATCGGCTGCAAGGTCGCCGTGGACACGGCCGACGACGGCACCACCCTCGTCCACGCGGTGCCACCGAGCTGGCGCAGTGACCTGACCCAGCCCGCCGACCTGGTGGAAGAGGTGCTGCGGCTCGAGGGATACGACAGCATTCCGTCGGAGCTGCCGCCCGCACCCGCGGGCCGTGGGCTCACCGAGGCCCAGCGGCGTGAGCGCGCCGTCTCGCGGGCGTTGGCTGAGGCCGGTTACGTCGAGGTGCTGCCGTTCCCGTTCGTGTCGGCGTCGGTGTGGGACGAGCTCGCCCTGCCCGCCGACGACGCGCGGCGCCGCACCGTCGAGGTGCGCAACCCGCTCGAGTCCGACAAGAACCGGCTGACGACGACGTTGCTGCCGGGCCTGCTCGACACGGTCCAGCGCAACATCTCCCGCGGTACGCGGGACGTCTCGCTGTTCCACATCGGACAGGTCGTGCTGGGCGGTGACGACCGCGCCGCCGCGCCGGACCCCGGAGTCGACGGTCGTCCTGAGCCCGACCAACTGGCAGCGCTCGAAGCCGCCGTGCCCGAGCAGCCCCGGCACGTCGCCGTGGTCCTGGCGGGACAGCGGCTGCGTGACGGCTGGTGGGGTACGGGCGAACCGGCCGGGTGGGCCGACGCGATCCAGGCCGCGCGGCTCGTCGCGGCGGCGGCGAAGACCGAACTGCAGGTCGAGGCCGCCGACACGCTGCCGTGGCACCCGGGTCGCTGCGCCCGCCTGATCGCCGACGGCGAGACGGTGGGTCACGCCGGCGAGCTTCACCCGAAGGTCCTCGAGGCTCTGGAGCTTCCGAAGCGCACGGTGGCGATGGAGCTCAACCTCGACGGCTTGCCGCTGCGCGAGGTCCGGCCCGCCCCGTCGATCTCGGCGTTCCCTCCGGTGCTGCTCGACGTGGCGCTCGTCGTCGACGCCGACGTGCCGTCGGCGAGCGTGGCCACGGCGCTGCGCGACGGCGGCGGCGAGCTGCTCGAAGACGTCGCGCTGTTCGACCTCTACACCGGCGAGCAGGTCGGCGAGGGCAAGCGGTCGCTGGCGTACAAGCTGCGGTTCCGGGCGACCGACCGCACGCTCACGGCCGAGGAGGCCACCGAGGCACGGGACGCCGCGGTCGCCGTGGTCACCGAACGGTTCGGCGCGACTCTCCGAGGTTGAGCCGCGCCGGGGTGTACGGCCGGTGAGGGCCGCCGCTCATCCGATGGCGTGGTATCCGCCGCCCCGGCCTTATTGGACTTGCATCGTCATGCATAATCATTCGTATGACGCTGAAGGTTGCGGTGGCCGGAGCCACCGGATACGCCGGTGGTGAGCTGCTGCGGTTGTTGCTCGCTCATCCGGACGTGAAGATCGGCGCGCTGACGGCCGCCAGCAGTGCGGGTACCCCGCTGGGGAGTCTGCAACCGCACCTGGCGCCGCTGGCCGACCGGGTGGTGGCCGAGACGTCGGCCGACACGCTCGGCGGGCACGACGTGGTGTTCCTCGCGCTGCCGCACGGTCATTCCGGTGCGATCGCGGAGCAGCTCGGCCCGGACGTGCTCGTCGTGGATCTGGGTGCCGACCATCGGTTGCGCGACGCCGCCGACTGGCAGCACTGGTACGGCGGTGACTACGCAGGCACCTGGCCGTACGGTCTGCCCGAGCTGCCCGGCGCTCGCGAACGACTACGGGGCACGCGCCGCGTCGCCGTACCCGGGTGTTTCCCGACGGGTGGTTCGCTCGCGCTCGCGCCCGCCGTGGCCGCGGGACTGGTGACGACGGACGTGACGATCGTGTCGGTCACCGGTGCGTCGGGGGCCGGTAAGAGCCTGAAACCACACCTGCTCGGCTCGGAGGTCATGGGCAACGCGAGCGCCTACGGCGTGGCCGGTGCGCACCGGCACACCCCGGAGTTCGTGCAGAACCTGAGTGCGGTCGCCGGCCGGAAGATCACCGTGTCGTTCACGCCGGTGCTGGCTCCGATGCCGCGGGGGATTCTCACGACGGCGAGCGCACCGCTGGCCGGCGCTCCGGGCGAGGTGCGGAAGGTCTACGAGGCGGCCTACGCGGACGAACCGTTCGTGACGGTGCTGCCGGAGGGACAGTGGCCGACCACCGCGGCGACCGTGGGGTCGAACACGGTGCAGTTGCAGGTGTCGGTGGACGAGCAGGCGGGCCGGCTGGTGGTCGTCGCCGCGATCGACAACCTGACGAAGGGCACCGCGGGCGGCGCGGTGCAGTCGATGAACATCGCGCTCGGACTCGACGAGACGGCCGGGTTGCCGGCCACGGGGGTGGCACCGTGACCATCACGACTTCCCGGGGATTCCGGGCCGCCGGCGTCACCGCGGGCCTGAAGGCCAGTGGCACGCCCGACGTGGCGCTCGTCGTCAACGACGGTCCGTCCGATGTGGCTGCGTGTGTCTACACGGCGAACCGGTGCAAGGCGAATCCGGTGCTGTGGAGTGAGCAGGTCACCGCTGACGGCCGCGCGAAAGCCGTGGTGCTCAACTCCGGCGGTGCGAACTGCTACACGGGACCGGAGGGGTTCCAGACGACGCATGCCAGCGCGGAGCTGGTGGCAGAACGGCTGGGCGTGGGTGCGATCGACGTCGTGGTGTGTTCCACGGGCCTGATCGGTGACCAGCTGGACCGGGCCACACTCACCGCGGGTATCGAGCGTGCGGCGGAGGCACTGTCGCCCGACGGGGGGACGGCGGCGGCCGAGGCGATCATGACCACGGACACGCGCAGCAAGGAGTCGCTGCGCTCCGGCGACGGCTGGACCGTCGGCGGGATGGCGAAGGGCGCGGGAATGCTCGCCCCTGCGTTGGCCACGATGCTGGTGGTGATCACGACCGACGCGCAGCTGGACTCCGCGGCGGCGGACCGCGCGTTGCGGGCGGCGACGAGGGTGACATTCGACCGCCTCGACTCGGACGGCTGCATGTCCACCAACGACACGGTGCTGCTCATGGCCAGCGGCGCCTCCGGAGTGGCGCCCGACGAGGCGACGTTCACGGCGCGGCTGACCGAGGTGTGCCACGACCTGGCCCAGCAGTTGCTGTCCGACGCCGAAGGTGCCGATCACGACATCGCGATCGAGGTCGTGAACGCGGCCTCCTCCGACGACGCCGTCGAGGTGGGCCGGTCGATCGCGCGCAGCAACCTGTTCAAGACGGCGGTGTACGGGAAGGACCCCAACTGGGGACGGATCCTCGCGTCGGTCGGAACGACGGACGCGGTGTTCGAACCGGGTGAACTGGACGTGGCGATGAACGGCGTGTGGATCTGCCGCGGCGGCGAGCCGGGCGACTCGCGCGAGCTGGTCGACCTGGGTGAGCGCTCCGTGACCGTGACGGTCGACCTCAAGGCGGGCACGGAGTCGGCGACGATCTGGACCAACGATCTGACGCACGCGTACGTGCACGAGAACTCGGCGTACTCGACATGAGCGATCCGGAATCCCTGATCCCCGCCGATGAACGCCTGGCCACCGCGTCGGAGAAGGCGGGCGTACTGATCGAGGCGCTGCCCTGGCTGCAGCGGTTCCACGGCGCCACGGTCGTCGTCAAGTACGGCGGCAACGCGATGGTCGACGACGAGCTCAAGCGTGCCTTCGCCGAGGACATGGTGTTCCTGCGACTGGCGGGTGTGCATCCGGTGGTCGTGCACGGTGGCGGTCCGCAGATCAACTCGATGCTGGACCGGCTCGGCATCGAGGGTGAGTTCAAAGGCGGGCTGCGCGTCACCACGCCGGAGACCATGGACGTGGTGCGGATGGTGCTGGTCGGCCAGGTCAGCAGGGAACTGGTGGGTCTGATCAACGCCCACGGTCCGTACGCGGTCGGCATCTCGGGCGAGGACGCGCGCCTGTTCACGGCCCGACGGAAGCAGGCCACGGTCGACGGCGAGAGCGTCGACATCGGACTGGTCGGCGAGGTCGCCGGAGTGAATCCGGACGCGGTGCAGGACATCGTCAACGCAGGGCGAATCCCCGTCGTGTCGACGGTCGCCCCTGACGCCGACGGCGTGGTGCACAACGTGAACGCCGACACGGCGGCGGGCGCGCTCGCGGGTGCGCTCGGCGCGGAGAAGCTCGTCGTGCTGACCGACGTCGAAGGCCTGTACGCGAACTGGCCGGACCGTTCGTCGCTGATCGACAAGCTCGGGGTGAGCCGGCTCGAAGCGATGCTGCCGTCGCTGGCCAGCGGAATGATCCCGAAGATGGAGGCGTGCGTGCGGGCCATTCACGGCGGGGTTCGCCGTGCGCACGTGATCGACGGCCGGATCCCGCATTCGGTGCTGCTCGAGGTGTTCACCGAACGCGGCATCGGCACGATGGTGCTGCCCGACGGCTCGCAGGAGGCCTTGTGATGTCCAATCAGGACGACCAGCGGCGGTGGCAGGCCGCGATGATGAACAACTACGGCACTCCGCAACTGTCGCTGGTGCGCGGCGAGGGTGCGGTGGTGTGGGACGCCGACGGCACGCGGTATCTGGACTTCCTCACCGGCATCGCGGTGAACGCGCTGGGTCATGCGCACCCTGCGGTGACCGAAGCGGTGACGCGGCAGGTCGGCACGCTCGGCCACACCTCCAACCTCTACATCAACGAGCCCGCACTGACCCTCGCCGAACGGCTGCTCGAACTCTCCGGAGTGACCGGCGGCAAGGCGCTGTTCTGCAACTCGGGTGCCGAGGCCAACGAGACGGCGTTCAAACTGACCCGGCGCACGGGCCGGACCAAGGTCGTGGCGACCGACGGCGGATTCCACGGCCGCACCATGGGCGCACTCGCCCTCACCGGCCAGCCGTCCAAACGGGAACCGTTCGAACCGCTCGTCCCCGGTGTCGAGCACATCACCTACGGTGACGTCGCCGCGCTCGAGGCCGCGATCGACGGGGACACCGCGGCGTTCGTCGTCGAGCCGGTGCAGGGTGAGAACGGTGTCGTCGTGCCGCCCGAGGGCTACCTGCAGGCCGCGCGGGAGATCACGAAGGCGCGCGGCGCGCTGCTCGTGGTCGACGAGGTGCAGACCGGCATCGGCAGGCTCGGGAGCTGGTTCGGGTTCCAGCAGGCGGGCGTCACGCCCGACATCGTTACGCTCGCCAAGGGCCTGGGCGGCGGACTGCCCCTCGGCGCGTGCCTGGCCTTCGGCGACGCGGCGGCCCTGTTCGAGCCGGGCCAGCACGGGACGACGTTCGGCGGCAACCCGGTGTGCTGCGCCGCGGGCCTGGCCGTACTGGACACGATCGCCGCCGACGGGCTGCTCGACCACGTGCAGACGATCGGCAAGGATCTCGCCGCCGGTGTCGAGGCGCTCGGCCATCCGCTCGTCGCGGGCGTGCGCGGCCGCGGAGTGCTGCTCGGTGTGCAGCTGACCGAGCGGGTCTCGGGCAAGGCCGCCGCGGCCGCGCAGCGGGCCGGTTTCCTCATCAACCCCATCCAGCCGGACGTGATCCGGCTCGCGCCGCCGCTGGTCCTGTCGCAGGATCAGGCCGGTGAGCTCGTGTCGGCGCTGCCGGCCGTGCTGACCGCGGCGCTCGAGGCAAAGGACTGACATGCCACGCCACTTCCTCCGTGACGACGATCTGACACCGGACGAACAGTCCGCGATCCTCGACCTGGCCGACGAACTGAAGAAGCGCCCGCACGGCGATCAGCTCGCGGGCCCGCAGGCCGTCGCGGTGATCTTCGAGAAGAACTCCACCCGCACGCGGTTCTCGTTCGAGGTGGGCATCGCCCAGCTCGGCGGGCATCCGGTCGTCGTCGACGGACGCAGCATGCAACTGGGCCGTGAGGAGACGATCGAGGACACCGCGCGGGTGCTGGCCAGGTACGTCGACGCCGTCGTGTGGCGCACGTTCGCGCAGGCACGCATCGACAAGCTGGCCTCGGTCGCGACGGTGCCGGTGATCAACGCGCTGACCGACGAGTTCCACCCGTGCCAGATCCTGGCCGACCTGCAGACCGTGCGGGAGCGGAAGGGGTCGCTGGCGGGACTGACCCTGACGTATCTCGGGGACGGGGCCAACAACATGGCCCATTCGCTGCTGCTGGGCGGCGTCACCGCGGGCATGCACGTGCGGGTGGCGGCCCCCGAGGGGTTCCACCCGCTGCCGTGGGTGCTGGACGCGGTGCACAAGCGTGCTGCCGAGACGGGCGGCAGTGCCGCGCTGCTGACCGACCCGCACGCGGCCGTGGACGGTGCCGACGTCGTGACGACCGATTCCTGGACATCGATGGGCCAGGAGAACGACGGCAAGGACCGCGTCGCCCCGTTCCGGCCGTACCAGGTCAACGACGGGCTCCTCGGCCGCACCGGCAAGGACACGATCGTGCTCCACGACCTGCCGGCGCACCGCGGCTGGGAGATCACCGACGAGGTGATCGACGGCCCGGCGAGCGCGGTGTGGGACGAGGCCGAGAACCGGCTGCACGCCCAGAAGGCGCTGCTCACGTGGTTGATGGGCCGACGATGAGCTTGTCCCGAGTGGCGCGGCAGGCCAGGATCACCGAACTGGTGTCCACGATGGCGATCCGCAGCCAGACCGAACTGGCGAAACTGTTGGCGGCCGAGGGCGTCGAGGTTACGCAGGCTACGTTGTCGCGGGATCTCGACGAGCTGGGCGCAGTGAAACTCCGCGGTGCGGACTCCGGTGCTCCGGTGTACGTGATCCCTGAGGACGGCAGCCCGGTCAAAGGCGTGCAGGGTGGCACGTCGCGGCTGTCCCGGCTGCTCGGCGAACTGCTGGTGTCGGCGGAGGGTTCGTCCAACCTCACGGTGGTGCGTACCCCGCCCGGCGCGGCGCAGTTCCTGGCCAGCGCGATCGACAGGGCGGCACTGGGCGAGGTGCTCGGCACCATCGCCGGCGACGACACCGTCATGGTGATCGCCCGTGAACCGGGTGGCGGCCCCGCGCTGGCCCGCCTGCTGACCGAGCTGGCCGACCGTCACCCCACCGACTCGAACTGACCACTCCAGCGAAGGAAGCGAAATTGAGCAAGGTTCTGATGTCCCTGCCGAAGGGGGAGCGCGTCGGCATCGCGTTCTCCGGTGGCCTGGACACGTCCGTGGCCGCGGCGTGGATGCGTGACAAGGGCGCCGTGCCGTGCACGTACACGGCCGACATCGGGCAGTACGACGAGGACGACATCGACGGCCTGCCCGGACGCGCGAAGGACTACGGCGCGGAGATCGCCCGCATCGTGGACTGCAAGCGGCAGCTGGTCGACGAGGGTCTCGCCGCGCTGGCCTGCGGTGCGTTCCACCTGCGGTCCGGCGGCCGGGCGTACTTCAACACCACCCCGCTCGGCCGGGCCGTCACCGGCACGATGCTGGTCCGCGCGATGCAGGCCGACGGGGTCGACATCTGGGGCGACGGGTCGACGTTCAAGGGCAACGACATCGAGCGGTTCTACCGCTACGGCTTGCTGGCCAATCCGGAGCTGCGGATCTACAAGCCGTGGCTGGACCCGGACTTCGTGCGCGAGTTGGGCGGGCGCCAGGAGATGAGCGAGTGGCTGACCGAGCACGGCCTGCCGTACCGCGACCCGGCGGAGAAGGCCTACTCGACCGACGCCAACATCTGGGGCGCCACGCACGAGGCGAAGACCCTGGAACATCTCGACGTGTCGCTGGAGACCGTCGACCCGATCATGGGCGTGAAGTTCTGGGATCCCTCGGTGGAGATCCCTGCCGAGGACGTCACGGTGCGCTTCGAGGCGGGGCGTCCGGTGGCGATCAACGGCCGGACGTTCGACGACCCGGTGGCGCTCGTGGTCGAGGCCAACGCCATCGGCGGCCGCCACGGGCTCGGCATGTCCGACCAGATCGAGAACCGCATCATCGAGGCGAAGTCCCGCGGGATCTACGAGGCACCCGGCATGGCGCTGCTGTGGATCACCTACGAGCGGCTGCTCAACGCGATCCACAACGAGGACACGGTCGAGAACTACCACACCGAGGGCCGCAAGCTCGGCAGGTTGCTCTACGAGGGCCGCTGGCTCGACCCGCAGGCGCTGATGCAGCGTGAGGCCATCCAGCGGTGGATCGCCTCGCTGGTCACCGGGGAGGTGACGCTGCGGCTGCGCCGCGGCGAGGACTACACGATCCTGGCCACGGAGGGCACCAACTTCTCGTACCACCCGGAGCGGCTGTCGATGGAGCGCGTCGAGGGCGCCGCGTTCGGCCCCACCGACCGCATCGGCCAGCTGACCATGCGCAACCTCGACATCGCCGACTCGCGCCACAAGCTCGAGTTCTACGCGCAGCAGCCGCTCGACCAGGGCCAGGTGCTGGTCGAGAACGGCACACTGTTCGGAGAACTGCCCTCGGGCGGCGCCGACCGGATCACCGACAACCCCGAGGTGGCGAGCGAGACGCCCACGCCGCTCGACGAGGCAGCCATGGAGTACGGGACCGACTGATGAACGACAACGTCAAGCTCTGGGGCGGGCGGTTCGCCAGCGGGCCCGCCGACGCCATGGCTGCGCTGTCGGCGTCGACGCACTTCGACTGGGTGCTGGCGCCGTACGACATCGCGGGTTCGCGGGCGCACGCCCGCGTGCTGCACCGTGCCGGACTGCTCAGCTCCGGCGAACTGGACAGCATGCTCGCGGCTCTGGACACCCTCGCCGAGGACGTCGCCTCCGGAGCCTTCACCCCGACGATCGCCGACGAGGACGTGCACACCGCGTTGGAACGAGGCCTGCTCGAACGGGCGGGCAGCGAGCTGGGCGGGAAGCTCCGCGCGGGCCGGTCCCGTAACGACCAGGTGGCGACCCAGTTCCGCATGTGGTTGCGGGACGCAGCCCGGCGGCTCGTGACCGGCACGCTCGACGTCGTCGACGCGCTCGTCGCGCAGGCGCACCGTCACCCCGACGCCGTACTGCCCGGCCGGACGCATCTGCAGCACGCCCAGCCGGTGCTGCTCGCACACCACCTGTTGGCACACGCCCAGGCGCTGCTGCGGGACGTGACCCGGCTGCGGGACTGGGACGCGCGCACGGCCGAGTCGCCCTACGGCTCGGGCGCGCTCGCCGGGTCGTCGCTCGGCCTCGATCCGGAGGCGGTCGCCGCCGAACTCGGCTTCGACGGCAGCGTCGACAACTCCATCGACGGCACCGCCGCACGCGATTTCGCCGCGGAGTTTGCGTTCGCCGTGGCGATGCTCGGGGTCAACCTGTCGCGGATCGCGGAAGAGGTCATTCTCTGGAACACCGCGGAGTTCGGCTACGTGACCCTCGACGACGCGTGGGCCACCGGCAGTTCGATCATGCCGCAGAAGAAGAACCCGGACGTCGCCGAGCTCACCCGCGGCAAGTCGGGCAAGCTCATCGGCAACCTGTCGGGCCTGCTGGCGACGCTCAAGGCGCAGCCGCTCGCGTACAACCGCGACCTGCAGGAGGACAAGGAGCCGGTCTTCGACTCTGTGGCGCACCTCGAGCTGCTGCTGCCCGCGCTCGCGGGCATGCTCGGCACGCTGACGTTCCACACGGACCGGATGGCCGCGTTGGCGCCGGCCGGGTTCACGCTCGCGACCGACGTCGCCGAGTGGCTGGTGCGCAAGGGGGTGCCGTTCCGCAGTGCGCACGAGGCGGCGGGCGAGTGCGTCCGAGTCGCCGAGGGGCGCGGGGTCGGCCTCGACGACCTGACCGACGACGAGTTGTCGGCGATCCATCGGGAGCTGACGGCGGATGTGCGCGAGGTGCTGACCGTCGCGGGTTCGGTGGCCTCCCGCGACGCCAAGGGCGGGACGGCACCTGCACGGGTGGGCGAACAGCGGGACCGGCTCGTCGAACGCGCCTCCGGACACCGCGCCTGGGCGGCCACGGCCGTGCGGGAGGACCGGCGACCGTGACCGCGACGCTATCCTGCCCGGCATGATCGACGACGCAGTGCGGGTGGTGAGCCGCGACGACCTCGCCGTCGATCCGGTCGCACTGGCGCCGTGGCTGCTGGGCTGCGTGCTCGAATCGCGCAGCGACGAGGGCACGGTGCGGGTGCGGCTGGCGGAGGTCGAGGCCTATCGCGGCCTCGACGACCCGGCGTCGCACTGCTACCGCGGCCGGACGCCCCGCAACGACGTGATGTGGGGTCCTGCCGGGTATCTGTACGTCTACTTCGTCTACGGCATGCACTTCTGTGCCAACGTCGTGGGACTCACCGACGGCAAGCCGGGCGCCGTGCTCGTGCGGGCCGGTGAGGTCATCGAGGGCCGGGAGCTGGCACGGTCACGGCGCCCGACCGCACGCGGCAACGGCGCCGTCGCCAAGGGGCCCGCGGTCCTGACCTCGCTGCTGGGGCTCGACGCGGCGCACAACGGCGTCGATCTCACCGACGCGGCGTCGCCGGTGCGGCTGCTGCAGGGTGAGGACGTCGCGGCCGAACGCATTCGCACCGGGCCGCGGGTCGGCGTCGCCGCGGCCCAGGACGTGCCGTGGCGGTTCTGGATCGACGGGTCGCCCGCCGTGAGCACGTACCGCCGCGGCGGACGCGCCCGCCGCTGACCGCACCGCCGCGATCCCCGCGGCGGTGCGGTCAGCGGGCCGGGGACAATGGGCGCGTGAGTGAGCACATTCTTGACGAGTTGACCTGGCGGGGACTGATCACGCAGTCCACTGATCTCGACGCGCTGCGCCGCGACCTCGACGCGGGGCCCGTGGTGGCCTACATCGGGTTCGATCCCACCGCGCCGAGCCTGCACGCCGGCCATCTCGTCCAGATGCTGGTGCTGCGTCGGCTGCAGAACGCGGGCCACCGCCCCGTCCTGCTCGCCGGCGGGGGAACCGGACTCATCGGCGATCCCCGTGACGTCGGGGAGCGGACGCTGAACTCCGAGGACACCGTGCGCGAATGGGCGGAGCGACTGCGCGGCCAGCTGGCCCGGTTCGTCGACTTCGACCACGCCGAGGTGCCGCCGATCGAGGTCAACAACCTCGACTGGCTCGGGGTGATGACCGTACCGACGTTCCTGCGCGACGTCGGCAAGCACTTCTCGATCAACACGATGCTGGCGCGCGAGACCGTCAAACGCAGGCTCGACGGCGAGGGCATCTCCTACACCGAGTTCAGCTACATGCTCCTGCAGGCGACCGACTACCGGGAGCTGTTCGAGCGGTACGGCGTCACGCTCCAAGTCGGCGGGTCGGACCAATGGGGCAACATCGTCGCCGGCGTCGATCTGGTGCGGAGGGTGCACGGGGCGCAGGTGCACGCGCTGACCACACCGCTCGTCACCGATGCCGACGGGCGCAAGCTCGGCAAGTCCACCGGTGGCGGCAACGTGTGGCTCGATCCGGAGCTGACCTCGCCGTACGCCTGGTACCAGTACTTCCTGAACCTGCCGGATGCGAGCGTGTCCGAGTACCTCAAGTTGCTGACCTTCCTCGACCGCGACGAGATCGCCGAACTCGAGACCGCCACCGTGGAACGGCCCGCGGCCAGGGCGGGGCAGCGGAGGCTGGCGCAGGAACTGACCGATCTCGTGCACGGACCGGAGCAGACGGCCCAGGTCGTCGCCGCGAGTCAGGCGCTGTTCGGCAAGGGCGAGCTGGCGGGACTCGACGAGTCGACGTTGCGTTCGGCCCTCGCGGAGGTGCCCGTCGGCGAGGTGCGGTTGTCCGACGAACCCACCATTGTGGACGTGCTGGTGGCCACCGGTCTGGTGGAGAGCAAGGGCGCCGCCCGTCGCACGGTGAAGGAGGGCGGTGCCTACGTGAACAACACGAAGATCACCGACGACGGGTGGGGGCCGGCCGAGTCCGACGCGCTGCACGGGCAGTGGCTCGTCGTGCGCCGTGGCAAGCGGAACCTGGCCGGACTGCGCCTGCTGGCGTGATCGGGCCGCTGACCAGCGGGTTCGCCAATAGGGGACCCCCCTGTTTCAGCGGGTTTCGCCGACGTGTAATCTTCTTCTTGTCGCCAGGGAGACCGGGCAGACGGAAAGCCGAAAGGCCGAAGTCGGAAGCCCCGGGTTACCAGGCGAGGGGACATGAACCAAGCTCCCACGTACGTGGTAGAGTGGGTGTTCCCAAGTCGGAGCGATCAGCCCATCACAAGCCGATAGGTTTGGTGCGGTGCTGACTGCGCCCTGACATAAAATCAACTGCGTGTTGTTTGAGAACTCAACAGTGTGTTTGTGAGCTTTGTTTTGTTGTTTTTGTGACCTCGTTTTGGGGTTTCTTTGAGCT
>NZ_JAMTCH010000005.1 GCF_024171735.1 Prauserella alba | reverse complement strand
ATGCGAGGAATGGTCCTATCCGGTATTAGACCCAGTTTCCCGGGCTTATCCCAGAGTACAAGGCAGATTACCCACGTGTTACTCACCCGTTCGCCACTCATCCACCCACCGAAGCAGGCTTCAGCGTACGACTTGCATGTGTTAAGCACGCCGCCAGCGTTCGTCCTGAGCCAGGATCAAACTCTCCAACAATGCATTGAAAAATTCAAACCAAGCAAAAAACACACAACCACAACCAACACAACATCAGCCATGGCCCTGCGCTAGCTCAAAGAAACCCCAAAACGAGGTCACAAAAACAACAAAACAAAGCTCACAAACACACTGTTGAGTTCTCAAACAACACGCAGTTGATTTTATATCAGGGCCGCGTCGAGCCCCACTTGAATCTACCAGATCCGAGTTCGGGGCAGAGCGCCACCCTGGGGATCTCTCCCCTGCCTGGTAACCCGGGGCTTCCAAACTTCGGCCTTTCGGCTTTCCGTCTGCCCGGTCTCCCTGGCGACAAGAAGAACATTACACGGCTCGATTACCCCCTGAAACAGGGGGGTCCCCTTTTTGCGAAATCGCAGGTCAGGAGTCGATCAAGGCTCAGACGGTCCCGTACTGACGGTCACCGGCGTCGCCGAGGCCCGGCACGATGAACCCGGATTCGTTCAACCGCTCGTCCACCGACGCCGTCACGACCCGGACGGGAAGACCGGCCTCGTCGAGGTGCTCCAGACCTTCGGGAGCGGCGAGCGCGCACACGGCCGTCACGTCCGTCGCCCCACGGCCGGTGAGCATGCGGATCGTGTGCTCCATCGATCCGCCCGTGGCGAGCATCGGGTCGAGGACGAACACGGGCCTGCCCGCGAGGGACTCCGGGAGCGACTCCATGTAAGGCGTCGGCAGCAGCGTCTCCTCGTCACGCGCAAGGCCGACGAACCCCATCTGCGCGTCCGGAATCAGCTTGTGGGCCTGATCGGCCATCCCCAGCCCGGCCCGTAGCACCGGCACGAGCAGCGGCGGCGACTCCAGCCGGTACCCGTCCGTCAGGGCGACGGGCGTGTGGATGCGGTCCGTGACGAGGGGCGCCTCGCGCGTCGCCTCGTAGACGAGCATCACCGTCAGCTCGTGGAGGGCGGCGCGGAAGGCGGCGCTGTCGGTACGGGCGTCGCGCATGGTGGACAGGCGCGCGCGGGCCAGCGGGTGTTCGACGACCTGGACGTCCATGGGCGTCAGGGTAACGACGAGCGTCGTCGCCGCCCGGCGGAAGTGCGGAAAACGACCGGGCGTGCCACTAAGGTGACGGAGCATGACCGACGAGTCCGGACCCGTCGAGCCCCACCGCATCGAGCCGGCGCAGCTGCGCGCCTCGGACGCGGACCGGGAACGGGTCGCACAGCAGTTGCACACGGCCATGGGCGACGGCCGGATCACGATGGACGAGCTCGAGCAGCGGCTCGGCGTCGTGTACGCGGCGAAGACGCTGGGTGAGCTCGAGCCGGTACTGGTCGACATCCCCGGATCCGTCTCGCCCGCCGGCTCGTCCCCGCGACCGCCGGCACCGACCTCGCCGCACCCGCCGGAGAGCCGGATCGGCGGTACGCCCGGGTCCGCGACGTCGATCGCGATCATGTCCGGTACCGACCGCAAGGGCAGCTGGGTGGTGCCCCGGCAGCACAACAGCTTCGCGTTCTGGGGCGGTGTCGAGATCGACCTGCGCGAGGCGCGGTTCGCCGAACGCGAGGTGACGATCACGGCGGTCGCCATCATGGCCGGGATCGACGTGATCGTGCCGGACGACGTCCACGTGCGGGTGACCGGTGTGGGCGTGATGGGTGCGTTCGAGGAGGTCGAGAAGAAGGACCCCCGGCCCGCCGGCGAGGTGCCCGAGGGCGCACCTGTGGTGACCGTGAACGGACTGGCCTTCTGGGCGGGCGTCGAGGTGCGCAGGATGCCGCGGAAGAAGAAGGTGGAGGGCGGCGGCGACAAGCGGCTCGAGTAGCCGTGCCCGGCCCCGGCCCGAACGCCCCGGCGGCATCACCGACTCGGCCCCGGCGCCGCCCGCGGGAAGCTACGCTCGCGGGCATGGCAACAGCTAGTTCGCCGGCAGCGTTCGCCGACGCCACTCGCGACGAGACGAGCCTGTCCCGGTTTCTGCAGGGTTTGCCCGGAGTCGATCAGGTCGGCGTGGAGGCGAGGGCCGCGAGCCTCGGCACCCGCAGCATCAAGAAGACCGCGAAGCTCTGGGCGATCGACACCGCGATCTCGATGGTCGACCTGACCACGCTCGAGGGCGCCGACACCCGGGGCAAGGTGCGTTCGCTGGCGGCGAAGGCGCGCAGGCCCGATCCGGACCGGCCGGACACTCCCCCGGTCGCGGCCGTGTGCGTCTACCCGGACATGGCGGCCACCGCCGTGGAGGCCCTGGCGGGCACGGGCATCGGTGTCGCGAGCGTGGCGACGGCTTTCCCCTCCGGACGGTCGAGCCGCGAGGTGAAGCTGGCCGACGTGGCGCTGGCCGTGGATGCGGGCGCCACCGAGGTGGACATGGTGATCGACCGCGGCGCGTTCCTCGAAGGCCGGTACGGCGACGTGTTCGACGAGATCCGCGCGGTGAAGCAGGCCTGCGGAGACGCGCACCTGAAGGTGATCCTCGAGACCGGCGAACTGGCGACGTACGACAACGTGCGGCGGGCCTCCTGGCTCGGCCTGTTGGCCGGTGGCGACTTCATCAAGACGTCGACGGGCAAGGTCTCCCCCGCGGCGACCCTGCCGGTGACGCACGTGATGCTGCAGGCCGTCCGCGACTGGTACGACGCGACCGGCGAGCTGCGCGGGGTCAAACCCGCGGGCGGCATCCGGTCCACAAAGGACGCACTCAGGTACCTCGTGGCCGTCCACGAGGTGGCCGGCGAGGAATGGCTGACGCCGGAGCTGTTCCGGTTCGGCGCGTCCAGCCTGCTCAGCGACCTGGTGCTGCAACGGCGCACCCAGCACGACGGCCACTACAGTGGCCCCGACTACGTGGCGGTGGATTGATCCGATGAGCGTGTGGGAATACGCGCCCGCGCCCGAATCGCGCGACCTGGCGAATCTGCAACCGAACTACCGGCCGTTCATCGACGGCGAGTTCGTCGACGGCGGCGGCGATCCGCTCAAGTCGGTCAACCCGGCGACCGAGGAGATCCTGGCCGAGGTGGGCACGGCGGCCGAGCCCGATGTGGACACGGCGGTGCGGGCGGCACGCCGGGCGTTCGAGCAGGTCTGGGGGCCGATGCCGGGTGCCGAGCGCGCCAAGTACCTGTTCCGCATCGCACGGCTGCTTCAGGAACGGGCGCGCGAACTGGCCGTGCTGGAGACCCTGGACAACGGCAAGCCGATCAAGGAGTCGCGCGACTCCGACGTCCCGACGGCCGCGGCCCACTTCTTCTACCACGCGGGCTGGGCGGACAAGCTCGACTACGCGGGCTACGGTCCCGACCCGCAGCCGCTCGGTGTCGCGGGGCAGATCATCCCGTGGAACTTCCCGCTGCTGATGCTGGCGTGGAAGATCGCGCCCGCACTCGCCACCGGAAACACGGTGGTGCTCAAACCCGCCGAGACCACGCCCCTGAGCGCGTTGGTGTTCGCGGAGATCTGCCAGCAGGCGGGGCTGCCCGCCGGCGTGGTGAACATCGTGCCGGGCGCGGGTGACGTCGGTTCGCTGCTGGTGCGCCACCCCGGCATCGACAAGATCGCGTTCACCGGGTCGACCGCGGTCGGCAAGGAGATCCAGCACGCGGTGGCGGGCACGCCCAAGCGGCTAACCCTGGAGCTCGGCGGCAAGGCGGCCAACGTCGTGTTCGACGACGCCCCGCTCGACCAGGCTGTCGAAGGGATCGTGAACGGCATCTTCTTCAACCAGGGGCACGTCTGCTGTGCGGGCTCGCGCCTGCTGGTGCAGGAGTCGGTGGCGGAGGAACTGCTGGGCAAGCTGCGGGCGCGGGTGTCGACGTTGCGGCTCGGCGATCCGCTGGACAAGAACACCGACATCGGCGCGATCAACTCCGCCGAGCAGCTGGCCAGGATCCGCGAGCTGACCGCGTCCGGTGAGGACGAGGGCGCGCAGCGCTGGACGAGCCCGTGCGAGCTGCCCGAACGCGGCTTCTTCTTCGCCCCGACCGTGCTGTCGGGCGTCGAACAGTCGATGAGGGTCGCACGGGAGGAGATCTTCGGGCCGGTGCTGTCGGTGCTGACGTTCCGTACCCCGGACGAGGCCGTGGCGAAGGCCAACAACACGCCGTACGGCCTGTCGGCGGGCCTGTGGACCGAGAAGGGCTCGCGCATCCTGTGGCTGGCCGACCGGATGCGCGCCGGCGTGGTCTGGGCCAACACGTTCAACCGCTTCGACCCCGCCGCTCCGTTCGGCGGCTATCAGGAGTCGGGTTTCGGCCGCGAGGGCGGCCGCACCGGACTGGAGGCGTACCTGCATGTCTGACCGGGTGAGTGTCGCGAAGACGTACAAGCTCTACATCGACGGGAAGTTCCCTCGCTCCGAATCCGGGCGGACGTACCCGGTGACCGACTCCGTGGGAGGGTTCCTGGCCAACGCCTCGCACGCCTCGCGCAAGGACGTGCGCGACGCGGTGTCGGCCGCGCGGAAGGCGTTCGGCGGCTGGTCGGGCGCGACCGCCTACAACCGCGGTCAGGTGCTCTACCGCGTCGCCGAGATGCTGGAGGGCAGGCGGGAGCAGTTCGCCGCCGAGGTGTCGGCGTGCGAAGGCGTGCCCACCGCGGAAGCCATGTCCACTGTAGACACGGCCGTGGACAGGTGGGTGTGGTACGCCGGGTGGACCGACAAGATCGCCAGCGTGCTGGGCGCGGCGAACCCCGTGGCGGGGCCGTACTTCTCGTTCACGGTTCCGGAGCCGACCGGGATCGCCGCGGTACTGGCGCCGCAGTCGTCGTCGCTGCTCGGTCTGGTCAGCGTGCTCGCACCCGTGGTGGCGACGGGCTGCACCGCGGTCGTGGTGAGCAGCGCCGACCGGCCGCTGCCCGCGATCACGTTGTCCGAGGTGCTCGCGACGTCCGACGTCCCCGGCGGAGTGGTGAACGTGCTGACGGGACGTGCCGACGAGCTCGGCCCGTGGCTCGCCTCGCACGCCGACGTCAACGCGGTCGACCCGACCGGCGCGAGCCCCGGGGCGCGCGTCGACGTCGCGCAGCAGGCGTCGGGCACCGTCAAGCGGGTGCTGACCGTTCCCGGCGACGAACCCGACTGGACCCGGCGTCCCGACATCTCCCGCCTCCGGCACTACCTCGAGGCCAAGACCGTCTGGCATCCGAAGGGCACGTGAGGCGCGGCTACGGCGCGGCGACGGTGACGTGCCGTTCGGTGCCCGGGTTCTCGAGCTCGTCGAGGGCGGCGACGGCGAGGTCCTCGGCACTGATGCGCGACGCGCCGTTCCGTCCGATCAGGAGCGCGGAGGTGCCCCGCGTGTACGTGCCGGTGCGGTCGCCGGGTTCGAGAACGGCGGGCGGGCTGAGGTACGTCCACGTCGCCGCCGGGTGATCCAGGCAGGCGTGCAGCTGCGCAGTGCTCGCCTCGGCGAGCCGCCGCCACGCTGCCGGCACGTGCGCCGGATCGTCGGCGACGAGCCGGGCCGGGTCATCCGGGGAACGCAGCGGTCCCGCACCGCCGATGACCAGCAGCGGCGCGCCCACATCCGCGACCACGTCGAGAACGCGCGTCGTGGCGGGGCCGAGCAGGTCCTCCCGGCCCGCGGCCGCACGGATGGTGAGGACGACGGCGTCGGCCCGGGCGACGGCCGTCCCGAGGTTCCGGCCGGTGTCGACGTCGACCGCCGTCGTCGACACCCCACGTCGGTCGGACGTCCCGGGCCTGCGGGACGCCGCGGTGACGCGATGTCCGCGGTCCCGCGCTTCGGCGGTCAGGCGGGTGCCGACCATTCCGGTCGCACCGATGATCGTCAGGTTCATGGGTTTCCTCGCAGACGGACACCGGCGGGCGACGCGGTGTCTTCGGGTGGCGTGTCTTCGGGTGGCGTGTCTTCGGGAGCCGGTGTTGCCGCGCGTGGCGGCGCGGAGCCGGTGGCCTGGCCCGCGACCATCGCCGTGAGCGCCAGCGCGAAGCCGCCGAGTTGCGCGACGTTGAGCACCTCGCCCAGCACCAGCACTCCGAGCACGGCCGCCACCAGCGGTGACAACAGGCCGAGCAGCGCGGTTGCGGTCACGGGCAATCTGCGCAGGCCGTTGAACCAGACGGTGTAGGCCAGTAACCCGCCGACGATGCCGAGCCACGCGTACCCGGCCACACCCGCCGCGTCGACACGGCCGGGTACGCCCTCGATCACCAAGGTCGGGACCAGCAGCACACAGCCACCGGCGGCCAGCTGCCACCCCGCGAAGGCCGGCGCACCCACGCCCTCGGGACGGCCCCACCGTTTCGTCAACGTGACACCGAGCGCCATCGCCACGGCACCGCCGAGTCCCGCCCCGACTCCGACCGGGTCCAGCGCGGCCTCGGGGCCGAGCACGACGAGCGCGACGCCGAACGCCCCGACGACGCCCCAGCCCAGCCGCGGGCCCGACAGTCGTTCGCCCAGCACGCCGAGCGCGAGAAACGCCACGATGATCGGCTGGGTCGCACCCAGGGTGGCGGCGACCCCGCCGGGCAATCGTTCGGCCGCGAGGAACAACAGCGGGAAGAACGCACCGATGTTCAGGGTGCCGAGCACCGCGGCCTTCCACACCCATTCCCCGCGCGGGATCGTGCGGGTGAGCAGCACCGCCGCCAGCCCCGCGGGCAGCGCCCGCGCGAGCGCCGCGAACAGCGGGTGGCCCGGCGGCAGGAGTTGCGTCGTCACGACATAGGTCGTGCCCCACACGACAGGGGCCAGTGCCGTCAGGGCGGTGAGCGCCACGCGGCCGCGTGGTGCGGTCGACGGGATTCCGGTCATCACCCGTCCAGCCTCGAGGCCGCTCTTCGATGAGTCCAACACATCGTTTTCATCACAGCGATCGTCTGGGACCATGAATCGATGGAACTGCAGCAGCTGCGGTACGTCCTCGCCGTGGCCGACACGATGAGCTTCACCCGCGCCGCGCAGCGATGTTTCGTCGTCCAGTCGTCACTGAGTCACCAGGTCAAGGCACTGGAAAGCGAGCTGGGCGTGCGCCTGTTCGCGCGCACCAGCCGCCGAGTGGAGCTGACCGGGGCCGGTACCGCGTTCCTGCCCGCCGCGCGTGCCGCCGTGGCTGCGGCCGAGCGTGCCGCCCAGGACGCAGCAGCCGCCGAGGGGGACATCCGCGGCCACCTGACGGTCGGCATCATCCCGACGCTGACCGCCGTCGATCTGCCCGGCGCCTTGCGGCGGTTCTGCGGCAGGCACCCGCATGTGGCCGTGACCTCGCGCACGGGCAACAGCGACGACCTCGCCGCGGCCGTCCGTGCGGGCGAGATCGACGTCGCGTTCCTCGGCCTGCCCGACACGGCCGAACCTCGGGGCGGTCGCCATCGACGGCTCGCGCGGGAACGGCTCGTCGCCGTCGTTCCCCATGACCACCGGCTCGCGGGCCGCCGTCGCCTCCACCTCATGGACCTCGCCGACGAGGCGTTCGCCGATTTCCCCACCGGGAGCGCAGGCCGGGCGCAGAGCGACAACGCCTTCGCCGCGGCGGACCTCACCCGCAGGGTCGCGTTCGAGGCGACGGACGCTGCTCTCATCCTCGATCTCGTCGGCAACGGGCTCGCCGTCGCGCTCCTGCCCACCGGGGTCGTCCCCGAACGCCCCGACCTGTCGACCGTGCCGGTCGTCGACGGCCCGAGGCGCACCGAGTATCTGATGTGGAGCGACTTCAACCCCACTCCCGCAGCCACGGCGTTCCTCGCCGAACTGGAGGTGCAGACCTGACGCGACCGCCGCGGCGGCCGGCTACGTCGCGCCGAGGAGCCTCGCGGCGGCGGCTCGTGCCTGCGCGGCCGGTGCCGGGTCGCCGCTGATTCCGGCCGTGACGATGGCGCCCTCCGCCAGGAGCAGCACCGGCTCGGTCACCGGTTCGCCGGTTGCCCCGACCCACTCCGCGACCTGGTCGTGGAACGCCTGCTTGTGCGCGCGCACCTCGGCCAGCACCGCCGGGGACTGCGACCCGAGTTCGCCGTGGGCGTTGATCCAGGCACATCCCCGGAATCCGGGTTCGGCGAACCATTCGGCGAGCCAATCGAACATCGTGAGCACACGTTCCCGCGGCTCGGCCACCTGCTCGACGTGCGCGCTCAGGCTGGCTCGCCAGCGCTGATCACGACGCCGGAGGACCGCCACCACCAGGTCCTCCTTGGTCGCGAAGAACCGGTAGATGCGTTTCAGCGGCAGCCCTGAGGCCGCCCGGACCTCGTCCATCCCGACCGACCGGATCCCCCGTTCGTAGAAGAGAGCTTCCGCGGCGTCGAGCAACGTCTCCCGGTCCGCGAGGTTGCGCTCCTCGGTGATGGGGGCGGGCATCAACGGCTCCTTGACGTCGAGAACGGTCGTTCCCTACTGTAGACCACACGGTAGAGAATGACCGTTCTCAACCTCAGGAGGTTTCGCCGTGCCCTCGGACCGCCCGCCGTACCCACCGTTCACATGGGACACCGCCCTGCAGAAGGTTCAAGCGGCGGAAGACGCCTGGAACACCTGTGACCCCGAACGGGTCGCCTCGGCGTACACCCCCGACTCGACATGGCGGAACCGCGACAGCTTCGTCCACGGCCGCGAGGAGATCGTCGCGTTCCTGACGCGGAAATGGGAGCGCGAACTCGACTACGCCCTGCGCAAGAGCCTGTGGACATGCCAAGGAAACCGCATCGCCGTCCGCTTCCAGTACGAATGCCGCGATGCCGACCGGCAATGGTGGCGCAGCTACGGCAACGAACTCTGGGAGTTCGACTCCCACGGGCTCATGTCCCGTCGCGAGGCCAGCATCAACGACATTCCCATCACCGAAGCCGACCGGCGGATCCACGGACCCCGGCCCACCGACGAGCACGGCCTCGACATCCCACTGCGAGGCTGATCCCCGGCACGTTCGAGTACGGCGAGTTCACGTACGGCGAGGCCGGGCCTGCAACATCGGCACAGCAACCCCGGTCACAGCGACATCGAGCCCTCCGACATCGGGTGCCGCACCACCGCGTGGGCACAACACGGACCCCGGAAAACACAACACGACCCCCGGGAAACGCAACAAGGCCCCGTGAGGGCGCAACACGGTCCCCGGAAAGCGCAACACGCGGGTCTCGACGCAGGACACGCGGCGGGGAACGCCTCAGCCGGAGAGCGTGCCCACGTCGGTGATGCGGAGCACCGGGGCGCCCACCTCGTCGGAGGCGTCGAGGTCGACCTCGGCGCTGATGCCCCAGTCGCGGTCACCCTCCGGGTCGTCGAAGATCTGCCGGACCTTCCAGACCCCCGGCTGCTGGTCGATGATCAGCATCGCGGGCCCCCGCGCGTCCGGGCCGGTGCGGATCTCGTCGTACTCCTCGAAGTACTCGTCCAATGCGTCGGCCCAGTCGTCGGCGTCCCAGTCGTCGTCCAGCTCGCCGAGCGCGTCGTGGGCCTCGCGCGCGGCGAGTTCGACCCTGCGGAACATCTCGTTGCGCACCAGCACGCGGAACGCCCGCTCGTTGCGGGTGACCGGCGGCGGCCCCTCGGGCAGCGCCTGTTCGGGGTGGCCCGCGGCGATCTCCTCGTCCGGGTGCCGCAGCGCCTCCCACTCGTCCAGCAGGCTCGAGTCGACCTGGCGCACGAGTTCGCCGAGCCATTCGATCAGGTCGCTCAGCGGTTCGGTCTTCGCATCGTCGGGGACGGTGCGGCGCAGCGTGTCGTAGGCGTCGGCGAGGTACCGCAGCAGGACGCCTTCGGAGCGGGCGAGGTTGTAGTGCCCGATGTACTCGACGAAGTTCATCGCGCGCTCGTACATGTCGCGCACGACCGACTTGGGCGACAGTTCGTAGTCGGCGACCCACGGATGTCCCTGCCGGTACGTCGCGTACGCCGCGTCGAGGAGTTCCTGCAGAGGCTTCGGGTAGTCGATCTCCTCCAGCAGATCCATGCGCTCGTCGTACTCGATCCCCTGGGCCTTCATCTCGGCGACGGCCTCGCCGCGCGCCTTGAACCGCTGCTGCGACAGGATCTGCTTCGGATCGTCCACCGTGGACTCGATGATGGACACCACGTCGAGCGCGTAGCTGGGCGATTCCTCGTCGAGCAGTTCGATGGCGGCCAGCGCGAGCGGCGACAACGGCTGGTTGAGCGCGAAGTCGAACTGCAGGTCCACGGTCAGCCGCACGCGGCGGCCATCGGCGTCGGGAGTGTCGAGTCGTTCGACGACGCCGGCGGCCAGCAGCGCCCGGAAGATCGCGACGGCCCGCAGGATGTGCTTGCGCTGGGACGCCCTGTCCTCGTGGTTGTCTTCCAGCAGGTGCCGCATGTGGGTCATCGCGTCGCCGGGCCGTGAGATGACGTTGAGCAGCATCGAGTGCGTCACCGTGAAACTCGACGTCAGCGGTTCCGGTTCGGCGGCGATCAGCTTCTCGAACGTCGTCTCCGTCCAGTTGACGAAGCCCTCCGGCGCCTTCTTGCGCGTGATCTTGCGCTTCTTCTTGGCGTCATCGCCCGCCTTCTCGAGCGCCTTGGCGTTCTCGATGACGTGGTCGGGGGCCTGGGCGACGACGTAGCCGTCGGTGTCGTAACCCGCGCGGCCCGCGCGGCCCGCGATCTGGTGGAACTCGCGTGCCTTCAGGTGCCGCTGGCGGGTGCCGTCGAACTTGGTCAGCGCCGACAGCACCACGGTGCGGATGGGCACGTTGATGCCGACGCCGAGCGTGTCCGTCCCGCAGATCAGCTTCAGCAGACCCGCCTGCGCGAGCTGCTCGACCAGGCGCCTGTACTTCGGCAGCATCCCCGCGTGGTGCACGCCGATACCCGCTCGCACGAGCCGGGACAGGGTCTTGCCGAACCCGGCCGAGAACCGGAAGTCGCCGATGGTCTCGGCGATGGCGTCCTTCTCCGCGCGGGTCGTGACGTTGATGCTCACCAGTGCCTGCGCACTCTCGACCGCGGCGGCCTGCGAGAAGTGCACGATGTAGATCGGCGCCTGGCCTCCCGAGAGCAGTTCGGTGACCGTCTCGTGCATCGGCGTCATCGCGTAGCGGAACGTCAGCGGCACGGGCCGTTCGGCGGAGGTGACCACGGCGGTCGACCGGCCGGTGCGCCGCGTCAGGTCCTTCTCGAAGAACGAGACGTCGCCCAGCGTGGCCGACATGAGCACGAACTGTGCCTGCGGCAGTTCGACCAGCGGCACCTGCCAGGCCCAGCCGCGGTCGGGCTCGGCGTAGAAGTGGAACTCGTCGGCGACGACCTGGCCCACGTCGGCGTCGGCGCCGTCACGCAGCGCGATGTTGGCGAGGATCTCCGCGGTGCAGCAGACGATCGGCGCGTCCGGGTTCACCGAGGAGTCTCCGGTCACCATGCCGACGTTGTCCGCACCGAAGGTTTCGACGAGCGAGAAGAACTTCTCGGACACCAGCGCCTTGATCGGCGCCGTGTAGTAGCTCCGCCTGCCGTCGGCGAGCGCGGCGAAGTGCGAGCCCACGGCGACCAGGCTCTTACCCGACCCGGTCGGCGTCGAGAGGATGACGTTCGACCCCGAGACCGCCTCGATCAGGGCCTCCTCCTGCGCCGGATACAGCTCGATGCCGCGCTCGTGGGTCCAGTCGGTGAAGGCTTCGAACAGCGTGTCCGGGTCGGAGTCGCCGGGTAGGCGGTCGGCAAGGGAGTCAGTCATCGTGACCTAGATGGTGTCATCGCGACTTTCGGCCGGTGAGGGGTGATCGCGGGAACCGGGTGGAACCCGTACGCTGCGAGGCGCGCCCCGGCGGAGTGAATCCCCTGCCGAGCTGGGCGCATCAGTGTGTGGCGGAGGAAGTAATGGCACAGGACATCATCCCGATCGAACTCGGGCTGCCGCAGGGCGACCTGGTCACCCTGTGGGCCCCGCGCTGGCGGGAGGACGGCGAGGAGTGGGAAGCCTTCCTCGGCGATGAGGAGGACCTGTACGCCTTCCCCGACGCCGCGCACCTCGCCGCGTACGTGCGCACGGCCGAGCAGCACGACCTGATCGACCATCCGGCGTGGCACACCGTGCCCGCGCTGAACGCGCCCGAGCTGATCCCGGACGACGACCACTCGTACGACCTGGTCGGTGTCCCGGAGATGGTGGCGGAGACGCCCGATTCGTGGACGCTGTCCGAACTGGCGGAGATCGTGGGCATCGTGCGCTCGCTCGCCGACGTGTGCGAGCTCGACGAGGTGCACGAGGTCCTCGACAGCTGCGAGGGCTTCTCGCTTCTCGACCAGGGCACGCTTCCGTTCAGTGGCCGCGAGGGCGGCAAGTTGTGGACCGACCTGTCGGAGACGGTGTCCGAGAAGTGGGACACGATCCTCGACGCGGTCGACGACCTGGTGACCGTGCCGGAGGTCGACGCCGCGACGCTCGAGACCACGGCCGAGGAACTCGCCGCGTTCCACGAGGAGTCCGCCGAGTCCGGGGCGGGAGTGGACACCGAGGGCGAGGAGATCGACCCGGTGAGCGGCTCCGACTCCGCCTCTGCCTCCGACGAGGACGAGGACGAGGAACTCGGCTTCTGGGGCGAGGTGGGCATCGACCCGATCAAGATCGTCACTTCCGGTGGCGACTACTACACGCTGCGCTGCTACCTCGACGACGATCCGGTCTTCCTCGGCTCGAACGGCACGATCGAGGTCTTCACCTCGCCGAAGGCGCTGGCCCGCAAGCTGGCCGAGCCGGGCGATCTCGCCGACAGCGAACTGTCCGACGTGTCCACGTGGGACGAGGTGCTGACGGCGGCGACGGGCGGCGAGCTGGAGGTCGAGGTCGAGGCGGCCAACACCTACGTCCTGGCCTCGCTGGACTCCGACCTCGGCGAGGGGCCCGACGCGGTCGACCCCAACCAGCTCGAACTGGCCGTCGAACTGCTGACCGACGCCGCCGACTGGTCGGGCGACGACAGCGTCGGCGAGGCGCTCGCGACGTCGGAACGGCTCGGCTGGCTCGTGTCGTACGTCCTCAAGCCCGACCCCACCCGGCTCGCGCCGAGCGGCCCGTTCGACGACGAGCAGAAGACCTGGCGACGCCTCGTCGACGACTTCGAGGACCGCCTCCACGTCAACTGACCCCGCCTGCGTTCACCACCGTTCGCTGGCCACCGGGTTCGAGTGCCCCCAGGGGCACTTTGGTTGCACTCAACGCAACCAAGGTGCCCCTGGGGGCTTCTCCCGCACGTGACGCCGACGCGGGCGCAGTGTTCACCAGCGTTCGCTGCGCACCGGGGTGAGCCAGACGGCCAGCACGGGGAAGATCGCCGCGACGCAGAACGCCAGCGCGTAGCGGGTGTCGCCGATCACGAGACCCAGGAGCGGCGGGGTCAGCACGGCGGCGAGGTTCTGCGTCGTGTTCTGGACCCCCATCGCACGGCCCGCCCAGCTGAGCCCGGCGAGTTCGGCCGACGCGGTGAAGCCGAGTCCGTTGTCGCTCACGGTGATGACGGCCGCCAGGATCAGCGCGCCGACCGCCAGCCACGACCACGTCGCGTCGCCGCCCGCCAGTAGCAGCATCACCAGCGCGCTCGCCACCGCGAGTGTCCGCATCGGACGGAGCCTGCTGCGCACGCGGTCCGACCAGTACCCGGCCGCGAGCCTGCCCAGTGCGCCGAGGCCCTGCAGCACCGCGAGGAACGCTCCCGCGGCGAGCGCGCTCCAGTCGTGCATCGTCACGAGGTAGACGGGCGCGAACGCCGACACCGCGAACTGCGGGACCACCAGCAGCGCGCTGGAGCCGTGCACGCGCCACAGCGTCGCGCCGCGATACGGCGACCGGTCGCGATGCGGGCGATCGCCGTCGCCGTCGGGTTCCGGCCGCGGCGGGTCGACCACGAACCACGCCACGAGCACCGCGACGGCCAGTGCCAGCACGGCGGGCAGCAGCATCGCACCGCGGTACCCGGCGTGTTCGGCCAGCAGCGGCAGCGCCAGGGCCGCGACGCCGACGCCGAGCGGCTGCGCGGTCTGCCGGATGCCCATGGCGACGCCGCGTTCGGCGGCCGAGAACCACCCCATGACGACCCGGCCGCTGGCGGCGTTGACCGACGCCGTGCACGCGCCCGCGGCAACGAGCAGCGCGAACAGCGCGGACAGCGACGGGCCGGTGAGGCCCGCGACGAGCAGCAGCAGACCGGAGGCGCCGAGCCCGAGGGCCATGACGAGGCGTTCGCCGTAGCGGTCGGCGGCCGCTCCCCACAGGATCAGCGTGAGCAGCAGTCCGATGCTGGGCGCGACGACCACCGTGCCCGCCTGGCTGAGCGTCAGGTTCTCCGCCCGCTGCATCGCCGGGACGAGGAACGGGATGCCGAACAGGAACGCGCAGCTCGCGGTCTGGGCGCTCAGGCCGAGCGCGAGGATCCGCCACCGGAACCAGCCGGATCCACGTCCCCCGAGGCCACCACCCGCGGACTCGACGGCGACGTCGCGGCTCCGCACGGCGGCGTGACCGCCACCGTCACCATCGCCGTCACTGTGGCCGTCACTGTGGCCGTCGCCGCGACCGTCGCCGTCGCCGTCGCCCCGAGGTCCTGTCCGCGTCATCGGCTCCCACCATTCAAGACGACGATCCTGAATGATGGACTTTAGTTCGCGTGGCTAACTGTCACAAGCGAGCGCGTGGGCCTCCCGGAGATCGCGGCCCGAGTAGGCGCGGGTGGCGAGGTCGCCGACGTGGTGATCGGCGTTGACGGCCACCGAGACCGGCACGGCGCCGAACAGCGCGACGTCGGACGACGAATCGCCGTAGGCCACGCAGTCGGCGCGGGTGACTCCGAAGGCCGCGCACAGCTCGTCGGCGATGCGCACCTTCGAGTCGGGGGTGTGGATGAGCGCCGGGTCGACGGGTTCGGCGAACGGCACCGCGGGCCACGGCGAGCCGTGCGCGGCGTGCGCACCCCACGGCACCAGCCGTTCGACGAAGAAGCTCGGCGAGATCGAGATGACGGCGCAGTGCTCGCCGCGCGCACGGATGTCGGCCCACGTCTCACGGATGCCGTCGAGCCACGGCGCGCCGTCGAACGCGGCGGCGACGTGCGCCTCGGTCAGCTCGCCCCACAGGGCCTGCGCACGCCGTGCGAACTCACCAGTGCTCAGCAGCCCGTCGGCGAAGGCCCGTTCCAGTTCGACGATCTCGCTCTCGACGCCGATCTGCTTCGACAGCTCGATCGCCGCGGCCGAGTCGTGAATGAGGGTGCCGTCCATGTCGAACAAGTGCAGTCGCGTCATCGCGACGCACTGTAGCCGCCGGAGCCGCGGCGACCCGAACGAGTTTCCGCCGACCGTGAGGAGTCCGTCGTCCCACCCGGGAGACGGCGCGGCGGCGCGCTCCGGGGCCGGTGCCCGCGCGGCCGGCCGCATCCCTGGCGGCCGCCCGCGATGCGGACATCCGGGCCCCTGCCGCGCGGATCAGGCCATCAGCCCGGCGTATCCCGGCTTGATGACGTTGTTGATCACGTCGAGCCGCTGGTCGAAATCCAGGAACGCGGATTTCATCGCGTTGATCGTGAACCACTGGAGATCGGCCCAGTCGTAGCCGAACGCGTCGACGAGTGCAGCGAACTCCGAGGACATCGAGCAGCCGCTCATCAACCGGTTGTCGGTGTTGACCGTCACCCGGAAACGCAGCTTCGCGAGCAGCCCGAACGGATGCTCGGCGATCGACGGCGCAGCCCCCGTCTGAACGTTGGACGAGGGACACAGCTCCAGCGGAATACGGGTGTCACGCACGAACGAGGCGAGCCTGCCCAATTGCACTTCACCGTCCGCGGAAATCTTCAGATCGTCGGCGATCCGAACGCCGTGACCGAGCCTTTCCGCGCCGCAATGCTGAATCGCCTCCCAAATGGAGGCGAGCCCGAAAGCCTCGCCCGCGTGAATGGTGAAATGACCGTTGTTGGAACGCATGTACTCGAATGCGTCGAGGTTCCGCGTCGGCGGATATCCGGCCTCCGGACCGGCGATGTCGAAACCGGCGACGCCGGTGTCACGGTGCCGGACGGTCAGCTCGGCGATCTCGGACGCACGGGCGTGCTGGCGCATCGCGCACAGCAGCTGCCGGGCGCGGATGCCGCGGCCCTTGGCGCGCGCCTTGCGCTCACCCTCCGTGACACCGTCCGTGACGGCCTTGACCACCGCATCGAGTGACAGTCCGCGTTCGACGAACAGCTCGGGGGCATAGCGCAGCTCCGCGTAGACCACGCCGTCGTCCGCCAGGTCCTCCACCGCCTCGGCGGCGACCCTGGCCAGCGCGTCCTCGGTCTGCATGACGCCGCAGGTGTGGGCGAACGTCTCCAGATACTTCTCCAGCGAACCGGAGTCCGCGGCGTCGGCGAACCATTGGCCGAGCTCGTCGACGTCGGTGGTCGGCAGCCCGTCGTAACCGGTGCTGTCCGCCAGCTCGACGACCGTGCGGGGACGCAATCCGCCGTCGAGGTGATCATGCAGCAGAACCTTGGGGGCCTGCCGTAGTTGTTCCCTACTCGGGGCACTTGTGGTGTCCATGTACTGACACTACTCGCCCGCGGCCGGCCACGCCCTGCTCCACGCCGACGAGACCGGCCGAAACTCCGGGCACCTCCGCGCCCCGGCGGACGCCTGCCGGTGCGCCACCCGCGGACCGGCCGCGCCGACGGCCGCGGGCGCCCACCCACCTCGCCGCCGGCAGGCCACGTCACCGCGTTTCCCACGTCACCACGTCACCGCATCCCCGCACGGCCGGACCACCAACGCTCGACGTGAACCCGAGGCATCGAGAAGGCCCGCACCGCGAATATCGGACATCACGGACACGACTCCGGTGAGTCGAACGAGTCGTGTCAACGTTCGCGCAATATGTTGACCGGTTCGTTATTCCTGCCGTTGCACCCGGCGTATGCCGCCATAAGCCACGACCACCGGCACAATTTCCCGGGGGCGCTGGCCGCCCCATTTCGGGGATGGATAGGCTGCCGATCACGTCCCATCCTTTCCCCGCCGATGAAGGACTCGCAGTGACGACTGACAACCAACTCGCAGCTCCGTCTTTCGACCGGATGCGCAACATGCTCGTGCGCGCGGCCGAGGTCCGAGAGAGCGAACAGCAGCAGATCTTCGACGCGCTGGACGACATCTACGCCCGGCTCGCCCCGATCGACTCCCTCGGCGCGGTGCGCAAGCGGCTGGGCGAGCTGCCCGACCGCACCGAGGTCGGTGTCCTCGCGGAGCGCCTCGACGAGGCGATGACCCGCATGGAGGCGCAGGACAACGCGATCGCCGAGCTGGGCAAGAACATCGAGGCGGTCGTCGACAAACTCGCGAAGCCGTTCGCGCAGCTGGACGGCAGGCTCGACAGCATGGCCGCCAAGTTCGAGGCGGTCGCGGGCCGGATGGACGGGCTCGAGGACAAGCTCGAGAACATCCACCGGCGCATCGACGAGCTCGGCGGGCACCTCGACAAGCAGGACGACAAGCTCGAGGCCATGCCGACGACGGTCGGCAACCCGGTGCGCGAGCGGATCGAGACCATGGAGACCGGTCTCAAGGAGCGCGTGGAGCGGCTCGACACCGACGCCAAGGAGCGGCTGAGCACCTCCACGGACGCCGTGAAGACGTCGGTGACCGAAGCGGCGGAGACGATCGACCCGACCGCGCGGCTCGAGAAGGTCACCGACAAGCTCGAGCAGGTCACGAGCAAGCTCGACGACCTGGGCACGCGGGTCGACAAGGTCGAGGACGACCTCACCGGGCGACTGGGCGACCTGGACGGGTCGGTGCGGTCCGGTTTCGCGGGTGTCGAGGGCACGCTGTCGAAGCAGCCCGAGGCCGACGACGTCGAAGCCGTGGTGCAGAAGAACAGCGAGGAGTCCGTGCGGCGCATCGGCGGCCAGCTGGACGAGGCGATGGCCACGTTCGCCGAGCTGATGCTGGGCGGCGGTGGCGGTCCGGCGCAGCAGACGGTGGCGGTGCAGCCGCCCGCGCCGCGGCAGCCGCGCCGCCGCAACGGCGGAAACCGGCAGAAGGCGGACGCCAAGGCCAAGAACAACGGCTCGGCCGACGCCGACGCCGAGGAGTGAGCCGCAACGCCACAGCGTGAGAAGCCCCGGGACACCTGCTCAGGTGCCCGGGGCTTTTCGCGGTCCGGACGGTCGCCCACGCCACTACGAGTGACGCGGTCAGCGAGGGTGCGGTCGTGGGGGTCGTCACGAAGGGCACGGTCGTGAGTGACGTGGCCGGTCGCGAGGGGAGGATTCGTGGCCCCCGCCCGTCAGCCCGACCACCGCCCCTCACGGGCACGCTGGCGCGTGACTGTGCTCGATGCCACCAAGATGCCCTTGGGGCACGAACGCTTCGTTACGAGCGGACCGTGTCGAGGACGGTGGTGGTAGGCGACGAGGTGTGTTCGGGAACGGTGTCCGACACCTCGATGCCGCCCTCCAGAGCTGCCAGGGCGGCGGGCACCGCGTCGGGGGTGTCAGTGTGCAGTTCGAGCAACGGGCTGCCCGCCTCGACCCGCTCGCCCGGCTTGGCCAGACAACGCACGCCTGCCGCGGCCTGCACCGGGTCGTCCCTGCGCGCCCGGCCCGCGCCGAGCCGCCAGGCGGCCACGCCCACGGCGCGAGCGTCCAATGTCGTCAGTACGCCGGTCTCCGGTGCTTCGACGACGTGGACGTGCTCGGGTTTCGGCAGGGGTGCGTCCGGGTCGCCGCCCTGGGCGCTGATCATGCGGCACCACGTCTCGTAGGCCTCACCCGATGCGAGCAACGGGCCGGGGTCGACGTCGCCGTGCCCGGCGAGCGCCAGCATCTCGCGTGCCAGCGCGAGCGTCAGGGCCACGACGTCGTCGGGACCGCCGCCGCGGAGCACGTCGACCGCCTCGGCGACCTCGACGGCGTTGCCGACGGCGGCGCCGAGCGGGGTCGACATGTCGGTCAGCAATGCCCGGGTGGGCAGTCCGTGTGCGGTGCCGATGTCGACGAGTGTCTTCGCGAGTACCCGTGCCTCGTCGAGCGAGCCCATGAAGGCCCCCGAGCCGACCTTCACGTCGAGCACCAGTCCGCCCGCGCCCTCTGCGATCTTCTTGCTCATGATCGAGCTGGCGATGAGCGGCACCGATTCGACGGTGGCCGTGACGTCCCGTAGCGCGTAGAGCTTCCGGTCCGCGGGGGCGAGCGTGTCGGTCGCGGCGCACACGACCGCGCCGACGTCCTCCAGTTGGGTGCCGATCGCGTGCGCCGACAACTGCGCCCGCCAGCCGGGGATCGATTCGAGCTTGTCGAGCGTGCCGCCGGTGTGTCCCAGTCCCCGGCCGGACAGCTGCGGCACGGCGGCGCCGCACGTGGCCACCAGCGGCGCCAGCGGCAGTGTGATCTTGTCGCCGACGCCGCCGGTGGAGTGTTTGTCGACCGTCGGGCGAGACACGTGCAGGGCGAGCCGCTCCCCCGAGTCGATCATCGCTCCGGTCCATCGCGCCGTCTCGCCGGTGTCCATGCCGCGCAGGTACACGGCCATCGCCAGCGCGGCCATCTGCTCCTCGGAGACGACGCCGCGCGTGTAGGCGTCGATGACCCAGTCGATCTGCTCCGGGGTCAGGCTCCGGCCGTCGCGTTTGGCCCGGATGACGTCGACTGCCGCGAACGGTTCGTACATGACGACAACCCTATGTCCGAACCGGCCCGCTCGGCGCGGTTACGCGTCGAGTCGCGGAGCTCGTCCTTCGCGCACGCCCTCGGCCCGCGGCTGCACCCTCGCGGCCGGTCGCACGTCTTGCATCGGAGGTGTCCCGGCGCAATACTTAGCCGCGTGGCACAGTATTCGGCACAGCTGGACGGCGTCCTCGTCGCGCTCGCCGACCCCACCCGGCGTGAAGTCGTGCGGCGCCTCGGGCACGGGCCGACGAGCGTCGGCGACCTCGCGAGCGAGTTCCCGATGACGCTCCCCTCGTTCATGAAGCACGTGCGAACCCTCGAGTCGAACGGCCTCATCCGCACGGTCAAACGCGGCCGAGTCCGCACCTGCGTGCTCAGTAGAGAACGGCTCTCCCTGCTCGACGACTGGCTCGCCGAACAACGCGCCGTCTGGGAGCACCGCACCGACCGACTCGAACAGTTCGTCACCGGCCAGGAGGACACCCATGAACCCTGATCTCGACCTCGACCTGCAGCGGGTCATCCGCGCTCCCCGCGCGACCGTGTGGAACGCCTGGACCGATCCGGCACGGCTCGCACAGTGGTGGCTCCCGGCACCGGCACAGTGCCGTGTGGACCACCTCGACGTCCGGCCAGGAGGAGCATTCGTCACGCGCATGAGCGAGGACGGCGACACCTTCGTCCCGCACCTCGACGCGTGCTTCCTGCTCGTCGAGGACATGGAGCGGATCGTGTTCACCAACGCGGTCGACAGCACGTGGCGTCCGGCGACTCCCGAACCGGTGACGATGACCGCCGTGATCACCTTCGGCGAGCACACCGGCGGCACTGACTACCGGATCGTCGTCCGCCACGGCGATCCGGAATCCCGTGCGCTGCACCGGAAACTGGGCTTCGCGGAAGGTTGGGGCACGGTCGCCGCTCAGCTGGCCGCGTTCGCGGAGAACGAGGCCGCACGATGAGGCTCGCTCTCACGGAGTTCGTCACGCTCGACGGCGTCAGCCAGGGACCGGGTTCGCCCGACGAGGACACCGCCGGCGGCTTCACCCGTGGCGGCTGGCTCGTGCCCTTCCTCGACGAGACCTTCGTCCGGCGCACCTCCGAGTGGCTCGACCTCGCCGACGGCCTGCTGCTCGGCCGGCGCACCTACGAGGCGTTCGCGCGCGACTGGCCGCAGATCACCGATCCGGACGATCCGTTCACCGAACGGATGAACACGCTCCCGAAGTACGTCGTGACCGACACCCTCACGACCGGAACCTGGCATCCCACCACCGTGCTCGCCGGAGATCCCGTACAGGCCGTGTCGGAGCTCAAGTCCCGGCCGGGGCGGGAACTCCAGATCCACGGCAGTGCCCGCCTCGGCGACACGCTGTTGTCGGCGGGCCTGGTCGACGTGCTTCGCCTCGCGGTGGCGCCCACCGTTCTCCGGACGGGCAGGCGCTTCCTGTCCGGCCACGGCGTGCCGTGCGGTCTCCGCCTCGTCCGGCAGGAGGCGACGCCGAAGGGTCTGCTACTGCTCGAGTACGAACCGACGGATCAGGTGCCCCAGGGCAACTACGAGGGCGTCGCCGAGTTCGTCGGCGACTGAGCCACCGCTGCGCCGAGTACACGACAACGCCGGGTGCACGACAACCCGGTGTCCGAACCGGACCGCTCGGCGTGCCTACGCGTCGAGGACGCAGAACTCGTTGCCGGACGGATCGGCCAGCACCAGCCAGGGAAGGCCGTCGCCGCCGAGCAGGCTCGCCCCCATGCCGACGAGACGGTCGGTGACGTCGACCTCCCCCACGTCGCGGCGCACGTCGAGATGGAGGCCGTTCTTACCCTGTTTCGGCTCGGGCTCGGGGCACAGTTCGAGCAGCGGCCCCACCCCGGACGGGTGCCGCAACGCCGGCATGTCCCCGCTGCCCGGACACGGCACCCAGCCCGTGATCGCGGCCCAGAACTCGGCGTCGCGTTCGGGGTCCGCGCTGTCCAACGGCAACGCCGCGATCGGGCCCGTGCCCGTGTAGCTCGCGCGGTCGTCCATCACGCAGAACGCGTTGCCCTCCGGGTCGGCGAGCACCACCCAGGGCACATCGCCCTGACCGACGTCGGCGCGGACGGCGCCCAGCCCGAGCAGCTTGTCGGCAACGGCCTGCTGCCGCGGCCCGCCCACCAGATCCGGGTGGAGCCGGGGTGGCGACGACGACTTCTCCGGCACCCGCGGGAAACACAGGTCGAGGAAGACGTCGTCGGCCAGCTGCAGCCGCGCCTCGAACAGATCCGGCTGATCCGTCAGCGGCTCGGCGTCGAGGGCCTCGGCCCAGAACGAACCGAGCCGCCGTGGGTCGAGGGCGTCCCACACGATGTTCTCCAGGCGCATGTGCGCTGCCTCCGGGTCGCTGGGCGGGTGTCAGGCGGGCAGGTCGGTGGGTCCGAACGCGTCCGGCAGCACGGCCGACATGGGCAGCACGCCGCTCGGGGTGTCGAGAAGGCACTCCGGGCCGCCGAGTTCGTACAGGATCTGCCGGCACCGGCCGCAGGGCATCAGCAGCTCGCCCGAGCCACCGCGGCAGGCCACCGCGGTCAGCCGCCCACCGCCGGACAGGCGCAGCTGGCCGGCCATGGCGCACTCGGCGCACAGGCCGACGCCGTAGGAGGCGTTCTCGACGTTGCACCCGGTCACCACGCGCCCGTCGGTCACCAGTCCCGCCGCACCGACGTGCAGTCCCGAGTACGGGGCGTACGCCAGCGCGGCCGCTGCCACCGCTTCGGCGCGCAGCGACTCCCAGTCCGGAGCGGTCACGAGTCCTCCCCTCGCCGGTACGGCTGGCCGATCGCCTTGGGCACCCGCAACCGTTGTGCCGCGACGGCCAGCACGATGATCGTCACGATGTGCGGCGTGTAGGGGATCAGGTCGCTCGGCAGCTCGTCGTTCGTCCAGTAGACCCAGTACAGCACCGCCGCACCGGCGACACCGCCCGCCGCGGCCCACCAGTGACGCCGGATCAGCTGCAGCACCACGATGATCGCCAGCAGCAACACCGCGCCGTAGCACAGCGCCAGCACCGCCGCGCCGCCACCGGACAGTTGCAGACCGTCGGCGTAGCCGAACAGCGCGGCACCACCGAGCAGACCGCTCGGCCGGTAGTTACCGAAGATCATCGCGGCGAGACCGATGTAGCCGCGGCCGTTGACCTGGTTCTCCAGGTAGTCCGCGCCGCCTTCGAGCAGCACCAGCGACGCACCGCCCATGCCGGCGAACCCGCCGGACGCGGCGACGGCGATGTACTTGTGCAGGTAGACGTTCACCCCGAGCGACTCGGCGGCCACGGGGCTCTCGCCGCACGAGCGCAGCCGCAGCCCGAACCGCGTGCGCCACAGGATGAAGTAACTCGCGGGCACGAGCAGCAGCGCGATCATCGCCAACGGCGACACCTGCGTGACGAGCCCGCGCAGCAGACCGGCCACATCGGACAGCACGACGCGTTGTTCGTCCTCGAGCGCGCCGAGCCAGTCCGACAGGAACGTCGCCGAGTACGTGTCGAACTTCTCCACCGACGGCGATTCGCGCGGGTTGCCGGAGAGCGGCTCGAACACGAGGTTCGCCAGGTACTTCGCGACGCCGAGTCCGAGCAGGTTGATCGCCACACCGGACACGATGTGGTTGACGTTGAACGTCACGACCGCCACCGCGTGCAGCAACCCGCCCAGCAGTCCGAACAGGAGCCCCGCGGCCAGTCCGATCCAGACACCGCCGTAATAGGCGCCCCAGGCCGAACCCCACGTGCCGAGGATCATCATGCCTTCGAGGCCGATGTTCATCACGCCAGCGCGCTCGGCCCACAGCCCGCCGAGCGCGGCCAGCAGGATCGGCAACCCCAGCCGCAACGCCGTCTGCGAGGTGTTGCTCGACGTCAGGATCGGCATGTCCGTCAAGTACGACGCCGTCGACAGCACGCCGATCGCCACGACCGCCCACAACGCGCCACGGGCCCAGCCGGGCAGCTTGCGCTGCGACGTCGGCGCCGTCGGGTCCGGCTTCTCCATCACCGTGCTCACACCGCACCGCCTTCCGCGACGCCCGCCGGCTGACCGTTGCGTCCCGCGCGGCCGACCCGGCGCTGCTCGGCGGCCAGGTCGGCACGGCGGACGATCTCGTACGCCACCACGACGGACAGGACGATCGTGCCCTGCATGATCGTGGCGATCTCACTGGGAATGCCGATCGATTCGAGCGAGACCGCCGACCGGTCCAGGAACGCCCACAGCAGCGCGCCGAACGCGATACCCGCCGGGTGGTTCCTGCCGAGCAGTGCGACCGCCAGGCCCGTGAAGCCGTAGCCCTGCGTCGCCGTCATGGCGTAGACGTAGTCGCGGCCGAGCAGCTCCGGCATCGCGACCAGGCCCGCAACCGCGCCCGACAGCAGCATCGCGGCCAGCGTCATCTTCTTCGCGCTCACCCCGCCTGCGGCCGCGGCCGTCTTCGACTCACCGCTCGCCTTGAGTTCGAACCCGAACCGCGTGCGGGTGAGCATGAACCAGTAGCCGTAACCCAGCGCGCCCGCGATGACGATGAAGCCGAACAGCGTGCCGGCCTCCCCGAGCGGAATGCCAGGGATCCGGCCCGAGGGTGCGATCTCCGCGGTGGAGAGGTTGTTGCCGTGCAGCACGCCGAACTGTTCCGGATTGATCAGGAAGGCGACGATGCCGAACACGATCGAGTTCAGCATGATCGTCGTGATGACCTCGCTGACCCCGCGGTAGACCTTCAACAGCGCGGGCAGCAGGGCATACAGCGCACCGGAGAACATCGCGACCAGCAGGATCGCGATCACGTGCAACACCGGCGGCAGTTCCATCCAGGCGCCCACGATCGCCGCGACCACCGCGGCGAACCGGTACTGGCCCTCGACGCCGATGTTGAACACGTTCATCTGGAAACCGATCGCCGCGGCCAGACCCGCCAGGTAGTAGACGATCGCGAGGTTGACCGTCGAGACGGCCGTGTTGCCGTGGAACAGCTGCGCGCCCATCGTCGCGAACGCCTCGAGCGGGTTCGCACCGGAGATCAGCAGCGCCACCGACGACAGCAGCATCGCGAAGATGATCGCGAGCGCAGGCGGCAGCAAAGCGGTACGCCAGTTGATCACGCGGCCTCCTCCCCTGTCCTGCGGGACACCCGCACCCGGTCGGCCGCCGCGAACGCCGCTCCACAAGCTCCGCGATTCTCGTTCACGCGGCCTCCTCCCCTGCGCCCGTCATGGCCGAACCGAGCTCGGTCGGCGTCACCGTCGCCGGATCCGCCTCACGGACGAGCCTGCCGCGGAGCATCACGCGGATCGTGTCGGACAGTCCGATGAGCTCGTCCAGATCCGCCGAGACCAACAACACCGCCAGCCCGTCGTGCCGGGCCGCGCGCATCTGCTCCCAGATCAGCGCCTGAGCCCCGACGTCCACGCCGCGGGTCGGATGCGCGGCGATCAGCAGCACCGGCTCCCCCGACAGCTCCCTGCCCACGACGAGCTTCTGCTGGTTGCCGCCGGACAACGCGCCGGCCAGCACCTCCACGCCCGGCGTGCGAACGTCGTACTCCTCGACGACGCGCTCGGTGTCCCGCCGCGCCGCGCCGGGATCGATGAGCCGGCCGTTCGACACGGGTTTGCGGGTCTGATAGCCGAGGATCCGGTTGCTCCACAACGGCTGCCGCAACAGCAGCCCGTGACGGTGGCGGTCCTCGGCGATGTAGCCGATCCCCGCCTCCCGCCGGGCCAACGTGCCCAGGCGCGTGATGTCGCGCAGCCCGCCGCCCGCGTCGGCCAGCTCGACCGTGCCGGCCGACGCCTTGCGCATCCCCATGATCGTCTCGACCAGTTCGGTCTGGCCGTTGCCCTCGACACCGGCGATGCCGAGGATCTCGCCCGCACGCACGGTCATCGACACGTCGTCGAGCACCGCCCGCTCGCTGTCGTCCGCGTCGAGCCGCAGCCCGCTGACCCGCAGCACCGGGCGGTCCGTCACCGTCGACTCGCGGGTCTCCGGGCTCGGCAACTCCGACCCGACCATCATCTCGGCCAGCTCCCGCGAGGTGACCGTGGCCGGGTCGACGGTGCCCACGGTCGTGCCGCGGCGGATGACCGTCACCTCGTCGGCGATCGACCGCACCTCGTCGAGCTTGTGGGAGATGAAGATGAACGTGTAACCGTCGGAGCGCATCTCGCGGACCGTGTCGAACAGCGCGTCGACCTCCTGCGGCACCAGCACGGCCGTCGGCTCGTCGAGGATGACGATGCGCGCGCCGCGGTAGAGCACCTTCACGATCTCGACCCGCTGCCGGTCGGCCACGCCGAGGTTCTCCACCAGGGTGTCCGGGTCGACGTGCAGGCCGGTCCGCTCCGCGAGCTTCGTCAGTTCGGCCCGCGCCTTCCGGCCCATGCCGTGGCGGCCCTCCGCGCCGAGCAGCACGTTCTCCCGCACCGTCAGGTTGTCGGCGAGCATGAAGTGCTGGTGCACCATCCCGATGCCCGCCTTGATCGCGTCCTGCGGGTTGCGCAGCTCCACGACCCGGCCGCCGACGGAAATGGTGCCCTCGTCCGGCTGCTGCATCCCGTAGAGGATCTTCATCAGCGTGGACTTGCCCGCGCCGTTCTCGCCGCACACGGCGTGGACCTCGCCGGCGCGCACGGTCAGGTGCACGTCCGAGTTGGCCACCACGCCTGGGAAGCGTTTGGTGATACCGGTGAGTTCGACCACCGGTTCCGGTTCGGTCATCTGTTCTTTCGCCTCGTTCGAGCGGGCTGGATTGGCGGAGTCGCCGCAGGCGGCGGACCCTTCGTGGGCGACAGGCCGGTGAGCATGCCGCCACGCGGAGCGATCAAAGCAGATACGCGCGCTCCGGTGCGGGAAAAGCGCCGGGAAAGCAGCGCGTGGGGCTCGCGGGCGGCGTCACACCGCCCACGAGCCCCACGCACCCGTCAGGCCTCGATCGGCCCGGCTTCAGCCTTCGGGGGTGTCGGACACCTCGATGTCACCGTCCACGATGGCCTTCTTGTAGCCCTCGAGTTCCTCGGTGACGTCCTCGATGGCCGGGTTGGACTTCGAGTAGCCCACACCGTTGACCGACAGGTCGAACCGCTTCGGCAGGTCGTCCGGGTCGCCTTCGGCGACCGCGGCGATGTAGTCGTACACCGCGACGTCGACCTTCTTGAGCATCGACGTGACGATGACGTCCTTCACGTCGGCCAGCGTCTTCTGCTTGTACTGGTCGGAGTCGACACCGATGGCCAGCGCGTCGTTGGCCGCCGCCGCCTCGAACACGCCCTGCCCGGACGCACCGGCCGCGTGGAACAGCACGTCGGAGCCCTGGCTGATCATCGACTTCGACTTGACGTTGGCCTTGGCCGGGTCGTTGAAGCCGCTGATGTCACCGGCCGGCGTGAGGTACTCGCTCTTGACCTCGATGTTGTCGCCGCCCGCGGCCTCGACACCCTGCTGGAAGCCCGCCTGGAACTTCTGGATCAGCGGGGTCTTCACGCCGCCGACGAAGCCGACCTGGCACTCGGACGTCTTGTACGCCGCGGCCACGCCGGCGAGGAAGGAGCCCTCCTCCTCGGCGAACACCAGCGGAGTCACGTTCTTCTCGTCGACGGAGTTGTCGTCGACGAGCGCGAACTCGGTGTCCGGGTACTGCGGCGCGACCTTGCCGACGGCCTCGGCGTAGGCGAACCCGACCGCGATGATCGGGTTGTTGCCCTGCTCGGCCATCTGCCGCAGTCGCTGTTCCTTCGCGGCTTCCGACTCGGTACTGGCGGCCGGGCTCTCGCTGCCCTTCTCGGCGCCGAAGTCCTCGACGGCCCTGTCGACGCCCGCGGCCGCCGCGTCGTTGAAGGAGGCGTCACCCCGGCCGCCGACGTCGAAGGCGAGGCCGATCTTGTGGTCGCTCGCATCGACGTCACCGTGTTCGGTGGTCTTCTCTGTTGCGCTGCCCTCGGGCGCGGCGGGGGCCTCGTTGGTGACGCAGCTGCCCGGTTCGCCACCGCCGCCGTCACCCGCTGCCTGGTTCCCATCGCCCCCGGAATCCTTGGCGCAGCCCGCCATTGCCAGCACGCCGGCCATGGCGATTGCCGCCAGCGCTCCACCACGCTTTCGCCGCACGGTGTACTCCCTCCCCGCCTTGCGGGCGGACGAACTGAAAATGTGCCCGGTTCATCGGGCGGACTGGCGAACCGTACCGCTCCGTGACCTACACGGCAGCCACACGGAACCCCGCGTAATCCAAATGTTTAAGTTCCGGCCAATCCTGCCGTGTAGAGCTCACGCAGCGTTACCTCCGAACGTCGCGAAACCCCGACGAGAGAGCCCCCAAGGGCACCCTGGTTGCGTTGAATGCAACCAGGGTGCCCCCGGGGATCTCTCGACGCTGCGGGTCGCCATGGCGAACGGGAGGTCTCCGACGGCGGAGATACACCGGATGGTGTGACGCCCGCGACGCCACGGAAGGCCCCGCCTGCAGTAGGGCTCACGTGCGCGATGTCTGGTCGATCACAGCTGGGAACCCGAGGTTGAGCCCGATATGTGGGACAGGTCTAGCATTCGGCGCGTATAAGACGCTCGGGTCACCATGACCTCGAAAAAGACGCGGTCCTGCCGGGCGGAGAAGTCCATCAGTGACGTTGGAGGCCGTACACCGATGTCCACCACTGCGAGCACCGCCCCCGAGGCCGGTGCGAGTGATCGGGCGGGCGCCTCACGCCGGAGCGGAACGTTCTACCGCGGCGACCCCGGCATGTGGTCCTGGGTAGCGCATCGCGTTACCGGGGTGCTCACCTTTTTCTTCCTGTTCGTGCACGTGCTCGACACGGCGCTCGTCCGGGTTTCCCCGAACGCCTATGACGAGGTTATCGAGACCTACAAGACGCCTTTCGTCAACCTCCTCGAGGTGGGTCTCGTCGGCGCCGTGCTCTACCACGCGCTGAACGGCATCAGGGTCATCCTGGTCGACTTCTGGGAGAAGGGACCCAAGTACCAGCGCCCGATGTTGTGGACCACCCTCGGCATCTGGGTACTCGTGATGATCCCGGGCACGTATTTCATGCTCGCGCGCACGGTGAGCGAAATGTTCGGAGGCGGCCACTGATGAGCGAATCGCTGACTCTCGACAAGCCGCGCTCCCCGCGGCGCCCCGCGGCCCGGCGGAACAACTTCGAGCTCTACAGCTGGGCGTTCATGCGGATCTCCGGCCTCGCGCTGGTGATCCTGGTGCTGGGCCACCTGTTCATCATGAACATTCTCGACGGCGGCGTGCACCGCATCAACTTCGCCTTCGTCGCGGGCCGCTGGTCCTCGCCGTTCTGGCAGTTCTGGGATCTGGCGATGCTCTGGCTGGCCCAGCTGCACGGCGGAAACGGCCTGCGCACGATCATCGACGACTACGCACGCAAGGACACGACGCGCTTCTGGCTGAAGATGCTGCTGTACGTCGCCATGGCCGTCATCCTCGTGCTCGGCACGCTGGTGATCTTCACGTTCGACCCGAACATCACGGCCTGAACCCCACCACACGGAGACTTCTCATGCAGTTCCACAAGTACGACGTGGTGATCGTCGGGGCTGGTGGCGCCGGCATGCGCGCGGCGATCGAAGCCGGTCAGCGCTCCCGCACGGCCGTGCTCACCAAGCTGTACCCGACGCGGTCCCACACCGGCGCTGCGCAGGGCGGCATGTGCGCCGCGCTGGCGAACGTCGAAGAGGACAACTGGGAGTGGCACACCTTCGACACCGTCAAGGGTGGCGACTACCTGACCGACCAGGACGCCGCGGAGATCATGGCCAAGGAGGCCATCGACGCGGTGCTGGACCTGGAGAAGATGGGCCTTCCGTTCAACCGCACCGAGGAAGGCAAGATCGACCAGCGGCGCTTCGGCGGTCACACCCGTGACCACGGCAAGGCCGCCGTGCGCAGGGCCTGCTACGCGGCCGACCGCACCGGGCACATGATCCTGCAGACGCTGTACCAGAACTGCGTCAAGCACGGCATCGAGTTCTACAACGAGTTCTACGTACTCGACGTGACGATGTCGAAGGACGAGAACGGCGAAGAGGTCGCCTCCGGCGCGATCGCCTACGAACTCGCGACCGGTGAGATCCACGTCTTCCAGGCCAAGTCGATCGTGTTCGCCACGGGCGGTTTCGGCAAGGTCTTCAAGACGACGTCGAACGCGCACACCCTGACCGGCGACGGCATGGGCATCTACGCGCGCAAGGGCCTGCCGCTGGAGGACATGGAGTTCTACCAGTTCCACCCGACCGGCCTGGCGGGCCTTGGCATCCTGCTCACCGAGGGCGCCCGCGGTGAGGGCGCGATCCTGCGGAACGAGTCGGGCGAACGGTTCATGGAACGCTACGCCCCGACGATCAAGGACCTCGCGCCGCGCGACATCGTCGCCCGTTCGATGGTGCTCGAGGTGCTCGAAGGCCGGGGCGCGGGCCCGCACAAGGACTACGTGTTCCTCGACTGCACCCACCTCGGTGAGGAGGTCCTGGAGACCAAGCTGCCGGACATCACCGAGTTCGCGCGCACCTACCTGGGTGTCGACCCGGTGCACGAGCCGGTGCCGGTGTACCCGACGGCGCACTACGCCATGGGCGGTATCCCGACGAACGTCAAGGGCGAGGCGCTCAAGGACAACGACACCGTGATCCGCGGCCTGTACGCGGCGGGCGAGGCGGCGTGCGTGTCGGTGCACGGTTCGAACCGGCTCGGCACCAACTCGCTGCTCGACATCAACGTGTTCGGCCGCCGCGCCGGCATCGCCGCCGCCGAGTACGCGAGCGAGGCCGACCACCTCGAGCTGCCCGAGAACCCGGCCACGATGGTCCAGGGCATGGTCGACCACCTGCGCACCGCATCGGGCGGTGAGCGCGTGGCCGACATCCGCAACGAACTGCAGCAGACGATGGACACCAACGCGGCCGTGTACCGCACCGAGGACACGCTGAAGCAGGCGCTGTCCGACGTGCAGGCGCTCAAGGAGCGCTACGGCCGCATCGCCGTCCACGACAAGGGCAAGCGGTACAACACCGACCTGCTCGAGGCCATCGAGCTGGGCTTCCTGCTGGATCTGGCGGAGATGCTGGTGAACGCGGCGCTCGCGCGCAAGGAGTCCCGCGGCGGTCACGCCCGCGAGGACTACCCGGACCGCGACGACACCAACTTCATGCGGCACTCGATGACGTACAAGATCCTGCCGGAGAAGGAGGACCCGGACGCGCCGCTGGGCCTCACCGGGTTCACGGCCGACCTGCGGCTGGATTACAAGCCGGTCGTCTTCACCCGGTACGAGCCCATGGAGCGGAAGTACTGATGCGTACTGCCGCACCGCACGCGGAGGATGTGAAATGACAGCGGTAGCTGAACCCACCAACGACACGTCGCAGATCCCGGCTCCGGAAGGCTCCGTCACCATCACGGTGAAGATCCTGCGGTTCAACCCGGAGATCGACAACGAGCCGCACTGGGAGTCCTACGACGTCCCGGCGCTGCCGACCGACCGTGTGCTGAACCTGCTGATGAACATCAAGAACTACGCGGACGGCACGCTGTCGTTCCGCCGTAGCTGTGCACACGGCATCTGCGGGTCGGACGCGATGCAGATCAACGGCATCAACCGCCTGGCCTGCAAGGTTCTGGTCAAGGATCTGCTCGCGAAGGAAGGCAAGCAGACCACGGTCACCGTGGCGCCGATCAAGGGCCTGCCGACGATGAAGGACCTCTATGTCGACATGGAGCCGTTCTTCGAGGCGTTCCGTGCGGTCAAGCCGTACCTGATCGCCTACGGCAACGAGCCGACCAACGAGCGCTACCAGTCGGCCGCCGACCGTGAGCGGTTCGACGACACGACCAAGTGCATCCTGTGCGCCTGCTGCACCTCGTCGTGCCCGGTGTACTGGGCCGACGGCTCGTACTTCGGCCCCGCCGCGATCGTCAACGCGCACCGGTTCATCTTCGATTCGCGCGACGAGGCGGCCGAGGAGCGGCTGGACATCCTCAACGACACCGAGGGCGTGTGGCGCTGCCGCACGACGTTCAACTGCACCGACGCCTGCCCGCGCGGCATCCAGGTGACCAAGGCGATCCAGGAGGTCAAGCGCGCGCTGCTGTTCAAGCGCACCTGACCACGCCGATCACGAAAAAGGGGCGTCCCGGCTCACGACGAGCCGGGACGCCCCTTTTTCGCGTGTCCTGCACCCAGCCCCGCGTGTCCTGGCACCCAGCCCCGCGTGTCCTGCACCCGTGTTGCGGATTCGGGGGCCCGTGTTGCGGATTCGGGGGAGCCGTGTTCGCACCCGCCCGTCGTCGCCCGGCCACCATTCGCCACCGGCTCGGCGTGGTCACAGGTCGTCGCAGGCCGCCCGCATTCCGGTGACCGCCTGCCGGAAATCGGCAGTGTCGTCCGCCATGGTCTGCCGGACGAGCAGATACGGCTTCGCGAACGCCTCGGCGAACTGCTCGAGCGCCGGATCCTCCTCCGCCGCTGCGTTCGCGAGCTCGACGGCTGCGGCCCACCGGCGGTACTCACCCATGCTCTTCTCCGACGGCACGCCGGGCTCGACCCGCTCGGCGACCGCGCAGGCCGCGGCCGCATCGGCCTCGGCTGCCTCGCCCGGCCCCGACGTCAGCCACCACGTCAGACCGACGCCGCCACCGCCGAGCACGAGCCCGGCCACGGCAGCCACCACCAGCGGAAGCCGGCTCACGCGCCCGTTGTGCGTCGATTGGTGGAGCGATGGCGACAGCTGCCCGGGCGACTGCGGCTGCCCGAGCGACTGCGGCTGGTGGAGAGCCTGCGGCTGATACGCCTGCCGATGAGGCTCCGGCTGCTGCGGGTACCGGGACGATTCGCTCATGTCCCTCCGACCGCGTCGGCCGCCCACGCGTTGCGTCGGATCGGAGTCGTCACCCAACCGTCATCAACGGCCGAGTCGACGCCGCATTCCGAGTTCACTCGTCGCCGGCCGAGCTCCGCCGTGTGCGCAGGGCGCGCAACCCGCGCCAGCCGAGGACGCCGATGATCGTGCCCAGCACGAACGAGACGATCGCCAGTACCAGGTGCACCCAGAAGAACGGCGTCGGCGAGCCGTCGGCCGCCCACGCGTTGTCGCTGCTCCACAGATTGCGGGCGAACGTGATCCAGATGACCCACGACCACACGCCGAAGGCCAGCAGGAACGCCGAGACACCGCGAGACATGCGCATGGGACCAGTCTGCTCACATGACGCCCGTCACCCCACATCGGGGGATTCACCTGCGTGATGCCACCGATCCGTGGCTAACCTTCCCAGGTGCATACAGCTCGGATCCGGGGTCTGGTGATCGCCGTACTGGCGGGGCTCGTCGTGGCGAGCGCGCCACTGGTGCCGGCGGCGACACCCGCGGCGCGTGCCCAGTCGAACTGCCCGAACGCGACGCTGCCGCCGCCTCCGGTCGACGAGTCGGAGGAGCCCGCGCCCGGACAACGGGCGCCGGCTCCGTTGCCGGTGCCCACCGACACTCCGGGCGGTGGCAGGTTGGGTGAATGCGGGCTCGTCCTGCCGCAGGGTGCGCCGCGGCCGCCGCAGCCGCTGACGGCGAAGAACTGGCTCATCCAGGACCTCGACAGCGGGCAGGTGCTGGCCGCCCGGCATCCCCACGGCAGGCAGCGGCCCGCCTCGCTGATCAAGACGCTCCTCGCGCTGGTGGTGATCGACGAGCTCGACGCGGAGCGTGTCGTCAGGCCGACGAAGGAGGACGCCGATCAGGAATGCTCCTGCGTCGGTATCGAGGCCGGCTCGCCGTACACGGTGCACGACCTGTTGCTGGGCCTGATGATGGAGTCCGGCAACGACGCGGCGCACGCGCTGGCCACCGCGCTCGGCGGGGTTCCCGAGGCGTTGCGGAAGATGAACCGGCTGGCGCGCCGCCTGGGTGCGACCGACACCCGCGCGGCGACCCCGTCCGGACTGGACGGGCCGGGCATGGTGACGTCCGCCTACGACCAGGCCCTGCTGTACCGGTACGCGTTGACGAAGCCGCGCTACGTCGAGGCCGTGAGCACCCGGCGGATCCAGTTCCCCGGCGCGCGTGGTGAGCCGTCGTACCCCGTGACCAACGACGACCGGCTGCACACCGAATACCCGGGGTTCCTCGGCGGCAAGACGGGTTTCACGAGCGACGCGCGGCACACCTACGTCGGCGGCGCGGAACGCGACGGCCGCCGCATCTCGGTCGTGCTGCTGCGCGGCGAACAGCGGCCGATCAAGCTCAGCGAGCAGGCGATGAACATGCTCGACTACGGCTTCCGGCTGGCCGCGGCGGACACGCGCGGCGTCGGCAGGGTCACGACAGCTCCCCCGCCGTCGCCGCGGTCCACCCGGACGCAGGCGGCGGGCGACGAGGGGAACGAGACCGGTCGCGCGGACAACGGCCGTGAGACCGCGGCACGTGCCGCAGGTGACGAGGGGCAGTCGACGAACGTCGGCTGGATCATCGGGATCGTGATCCTCGTGGCAGTCGCGACGGGTGTCGGCATCGCGCTCACGCGGGACGAGCAGCTCTGACGTCAGTCACCCGCCGTGCCGTCGGCCGACCTGGTCGCTGCGGCGGGACTCCCGGCGGAGCCGGTACCGGTGGCGGGACTCCCGGCGGGGCCGGCCTCGTCGGCGGCGTTCTCGGCGGGGCCCGTCCCGGCCGGGTCGGCCTTCGACGGCAGCGTCTCCCTGGCCAGCAGCCACAGCACGAACCCGCCCGCGGCGATGACCCCGGTGACCGCGAACGCGGCGGTGAACGACCACTGCTCGGCGATCGCGCCTGCGGCAAGTGGGCCGACCACCGCGCCGACGTCGGCAGCCATCTGGAACCCGGCGAGCACGGAACCGCCGCGTGCCTTCGCGCCGAGAACGTCGGCGAGGGCCGCGTTCTGCGACGGGTTGAGGCATCCCGAGCCGATGCCCGTCACCACGGTGGCGGCGAGGAACAGCCACGTGTTGTCGGTGAGGCCGAGCGACACGGCGCCGACGGCGAGCAAGGCCAGCCCGGCGAGTGCGGGCGGCTTGCGGCCGTGGGTGTCGGCGAACCGGCCCGAGCCGAGCAGTACGAGCGCGTTGGCCCCGGCGAACAGGGCGAGCGCCAGCCCGGCGAACGTCTCGTCCTTGTCCAGTACGGCCTCGACGAACAGCGGGATCAGCGACATGCGCACGCCGAGCACGACCCAGCCGTTGGTGAGGTTGGACGTGAGCGCGGCCCGGTAAGTGGGGTGGCGCAGCGCCTCGCGGAACGTCATCGTCGGCGCTTCGTCCTCGTCGGCACGAGAGGCCAGGTCGGAACGGCGCAACTGCCAGTACACGAGCACGGTCGCCGCCACGAGCGCCACGCCGTACACGAGGAACGGTGCGCGCAGCGACACCGCGACGAGCCCGCTGCCCAGCACGGGACCCGCGACGCCGCCGAGCAGGAAGCTCGTGCCCCACAGTCCCGACGCGCGGCCGCGCAGCTGCGGCGGGGAGATGCGGATGAGCAGGCCGATCGCCGACACCGTGAACATCGTCGAGCCGACGCCGCCGATCGCGCGGAACAGCAGCAGCTGCCAGTACTCGGCGGCGAAGGCGCACAGGATCGTCGAGGCGGCCACGATCGACACGCCCCACAGGTACGTCGGCCGCTCGCCGAACCGGGTCACCAGCCGCCCACTCACGGGCGCGAACAGCAGCCGTACCAGGGCGAACGCGCTGACCACGAACGAGGCGGCGGTCAGGCCGACGTCGAAGCTGTGGGCGAAGTTCGGCAGGGCAGGCCCGATGATGCCGTAGCCGATCGCGATGAGGAAGCTCGCACCGACGAGGACGTACACCTCGCGGGGCAGGCGGGCCGGACCCGAGGGGTCGTCGGCGGCGATGCCGGGTTCACCGGCGGTATCCGAGATGTCGTCGGAAGTGGCGCCGGAGGCGTCATCGGAACCGGTTCCCGGGGCTCGATTGGTCACTGCACACTCCTTCCGGAGCGAGCCTAGTGACCTTCGCGGGAAACGGCCCCCGGTCGCGCCGGCCCCAGCCGCGGGCAGGCGTCAGTGCCGTTTGCGGCCGAGCCAGCCGAGCAACGCGCCGACGCCGAACGCTCCCGCGGCCGTACCCACGCCGGCGCCCCGGCGGACGGTGACGCTCGGGCGGACGATGGTCGCCGGCGGCGGCTCGACGACGCGGACCTGGTTCTCCCGCGCGGTCGCGGTCCAGGCGGTAACGAACAGCAGGAAGCGCGAGACCAGGTTGGCGAACACGAGCAGACCGATGATCGGGCCGAACAGGGCGCCGCTGGGCGAGCTCGTCACGCTGGCGAGGTAGAACGACCCCACGTTCTTGAGCAGTTCGAATCCGAGCGCCGCCAGAACGGCACCCTTCACCGCGCTGCGCGGGTTGACCTTGTCCCGCGGAAGCTGGGAGATCACCCAGGTGAACACGAGGACGTTCGCGGTGAGCGAGAGCACGACCGTCGCTGCACGCAGCGCGTACTGGGCCCACACGTAGTCGTCGAGTCCGACCAGGCCGAGCAGCCACGCTCCCGCGGCACCGCCGACCGCTGTGAGGCCGAACGACAGCACGAGCGCCGCGCCGAGGCCGACCAGCGCCAGCAGGTCCTTCAGCTTCGTGGACAGGAACGGCTTCTTCGCCGGCTCCTGCGCCCACTGCGCGGTGAGCGCGTCCCGGAGGTTACCCATCCAGCCGAGCCCCGAGTACAGCGCACCGAGCAGACCGACCACACCGAGTCCGGCGCGAGCCTCGGTGACCGACTCGACGATCTCTTCCAGGAACCCCCGCAGTCCCTCGGGAGCCGACGTGACGATGCCGTCCTTCAGCTCGTTCATCAGCTCCTGGTTGCCCGCCAGCACGAAGCCCGCGACGGAGAAGGCGACCATCAGCAGCGGGAACAGCGACAACACCGAGAAGTAGGTGATCGCGGCGGCGTAGTGGTTGCCGTGCCGCTCGGTGAAGGCGTCGCCCGCTCTGACCACGTGGTCCAGCCACGGATACTTGCGCCGCATCCGCGGCAGGAGCCCCTCTTTTTCCGCCTTCTGCTCTGTCACGCGCAGGAAGCTAACGGCGGGAGACATACGGGTGCAAACCGACGCGCACACCGTCGGTGTGCACCACCCACCCGGGCGGTGCACACCGGCGCCCTGCCGTGACCTGCTCGTCCATCCCAGGGCACCAGGGCACCCGAGCAGCAGGCCCCCAGGGGCACCCTGGTTGCGCTGAGTGCAACCAGGGTGCCCCTGGGGGCGTTCAACGGGCGCGGCGGCCTACACGGCGGGCTGCAGGGTGCGGCCGTAGGTCGTGCCGCGCTGCCTGGCCGGGCGGCCCGCCAGCTCGGCGAGCTTGCCAAGTTCGTCGGCGGTGCGCGAGGAGCCGTGCTCCGAACCGGCCATCCGCGAGATGGTCTCCTCCATGAGCGTGCCGCCGATGTCGTTGGCGCCGCCGCGCAGGATCTGTGCCGTCCCATCGTCGCCGAGCTTCACCCAGGAGCACTGCACGTTGTCGATCAACCCGTGCAGTGCCAGCCGCGCGAAGGCGTGGACGGCCCGGTTGTCCCGCATCGTCGGGCCGGGGCGCGCCACGCCCGCGAGGTAGATCGGCGCGTTGTGGTGCACGAACGGCAGCGCGACGAACTCGGTGAACCCGCCGGTCTCCCGTGCGACACCGCCGAGGACGCGCAGGTGGCCGAGCCAGTGGCCAGGGTGGTCGACGTGGCCGTACATCATCGTGCTCGACGACGGGATGCCCACGCGGTGCGCGGTCGTCACGACGTCGATCCACGTCTTGGCAGGCAGCTTGCCCTTGGTGAGCACCCAGCGGACGTCGTCGTCGAGGATCTCGGCGGCCGTGCCGGGAATCGAGTCGAGTCCGGCGTCGCGCAGTTCGGTGAGCCACTCCTGGATGCTCACGCCCGCCTTCGACGCCGCAGACACGACCTCCATCGGCGAGAACGCGTGGACGTGCATGTCCGGCACGGCCTTCTTGATCGCGCGCACGATGTCGGCGTAATAGCTGACGGGCAGTTTCGGATCGATGCCACCCTGCATGCACACCTCGGTGGCGCCAGCCTCGGACGCTTCGACCGCACGAGCGGCCACCTCGTCGGTGGACAGCCTGAAGGCGTCGGCGTCCCGCTCCCGCTGGGCGAACGCGCAGAACCGGCAGCCGACATAGCAGACGTTGGAGAAGTTGATGTTGCGGTTGACGACGTAGGTGATGTCGTCGCCCACGACGTCGGCTCGCAGGTCGTCGGCGAGCCGCGTCATCGTCTCGAGCGCGGGCCCGTCGGCGGTGAGCAGTGCCATGGCCGCCTCGGCGTTGGACTCGTCGAGCAGCGCGGCCGGGTTCTGCTCGGCCAGCCGGAGTCCCTCACGCGCCTCGGTGTCCAGCCGCTGCGGTCCGTTGTGGACACTGTCGCGCAGGGCGTCCCAGTCGCCGTAGACGCTGTCGAAGTCGCCGCGCCGGTCGGAGGTGCGCCCCTCGGTGTCGATGGTGGCGTTCAGGTCGGCGCGCCCCGTGGTGTCGAGGCCGCCGTCGGGTTCCTGCCATTCGCGGCCGGCGACCTCCGCGGACTCGTCAGCGAGACCGTCCTTAGTGGATAGTGCGTGGACGTGGCCGTGCAGCCGGATGTCGATCCACTTCTCCGCGTCCCGGACGTACTTCGGATACGCCGTCAACCGCTCTCGCAGGTCGAATCCGGCGTCGGCGGTCCATCGGGCGAGCTCGTCGATCTGCGGCCACGGCGCCTCGGGGTTGACGTGATCGGGCGTGACCGGCGAGACGCCACCCCAGTCGTCGATGCCCGCGCGCAGGATGAGCGAGTGCTCGTCGCCGACGAGGTTCGGCGGGGCCTGCACGCTGACCCCCGGCGGCATCAGCAGACGTGCGACGGCGACCGTCGCGGCGAGGTCGGCCAGGTCGGCGTCCTCGTGGGAACGCATCGCGGTGTCCGGTTTGGACCGGAAGTTCTGGACGATGATCTCCTGCACGTTGCGGTATTGCCGTGCCCGCTTGCGGATCTCGTGGAGCGACTCGGCGCGTTCGGTGATCGTCTCGCCGATACCCACGAGGATCCCCGTCGTGAACGGAACACCGACACGGCCCGCGTCGTCGAGCACACGCAGCCGCACGGCCGGTTCCTTGTCGGGGCTGCCGTAGTGCGGACCGCCCTTCTCCGACCACAGTCGTTCGGCGGTGGTCTCCAGCATCATGCCCATGCTCGGCGCCACGGGCTTCAGGCGTTGCAGCTCCTCCCAGCTCATGACGCCGGGGTTCAGATGAGGCAGCAGGCCCGTCTCCTCCAGCACGGCGATCGCGCACGACCGCACGTAGTCCAATGTGGAGTCGTAGCCGCGTTCGTCGAGCCACTGCCGGGCCTCCGGCCACCGCTCCTCGGGCCGGTCGCCGAGCGTGAACAGCGCCTCCTTGCATCCGGCGGCGGCACCGGCGCGGGCGATGTCGAGCACCTCGTCCCGTTCCAGGTAGATCGACTCCGCCTTGCCGGGCACCGTGACGAACGTGCAGTAGTGGCACCGGTCCCGGCACAGGTGCGTGAGCGGGATGAAGACCTTGCGACTGTAGGTGACGACACCGGTTCTGCCCTGGTCGGCCAGATGGGCCTCACGTACGCGGCTCGCGATGTCCAGCAGCGCGTTCAGGTCGTCACCGCGGGCGTGCAGCAGGACGGCCGACTCGGTGACGTCGAGCGAGGAACCGTCGGCGGCCCGTTTCAGGGCGCGGCGCATGGCCGACGACGACGGTGCGGGTTCGGGCGGCGGAAGCGAGATCTGGCGAGCCATGCTCCCGACAGTATTCGCCGGACCACCGTGACGCTAAGACTGAGAACTCACACCCGGCCGGAGCACGAACGCGGGTAACGTGCCCTGTTCGGCGGTCAGTCGACCGTGACGCCTGCCCTGGCGGAGTCCGCCGCGGCGCGAGGACCGGGAGGCCGGACCGGAGCGGGCGCGACGTCGTCAGAGGTGACGGTCGCGACCTCGGCGGCGGCCGACCCGGGCGCGACCTGCGTGGTGCCGGCCGGGCCGGATCCGGCGGACAGCTCGCGGGCCTTCTTGCGCCGCTGGCGGATGACGCCGGCGACCATGCCGATGACGCCGAGCACGATCGCGGCCAGCCCGACGGGGCCGAGCACTCCCAAGGTCATCGCGTTCGGGGCCGGCTGGGCCACCGTTTCGCTCGCCGGGGCCGCCGCCGCGGGGGCACTCGTGAGAGTCACTGCACCGAGCGTCGTCAGCACGGTCACGACCACGCTCGGCACGCGTGCCGAGCGCTTCGGATGAGCCGGATCCGGGTCCGAACTGCCCACCGCACGTCCTCCTGCATCAGCCGCACCGCCCTTCACCCCGCAAGGTGAAGTCGGCGACGACGAGACTACCGACAGTGTTGAAAGCGCCCCGTTGGCGCCACGACGCGGGTGAGACTAGCGACCCGCACGGACCAACATACGCACGGGGTCCGTGGCTGTTGTGTAAAACCCGCCGAGAGCAGCAACCGTCGCCGGCCGGTGCCGGTGACGAGCGGCACCCGGCGCACCGGGTTGCGACATCCGGGCGACCGTGGCGCCAACACCGTGGCGTCAACCCCGAAGGGCCGGCCCCGGCACGGACACCACTCGTCCGAACCAGGGGCCGGTGAACCGCGCGATCCCGATGGATCAGCCCACGATGATGCCGCGGTTGTAGCGCGCGGCCGCCTCGAGACGGCTGCGGCTGTAGCCCTTGATCCCGAGGCTGGCGCGCCCGGGATCCGACACGTAGAACTCGCCCGCCGAATTGGTGCCCCGCGCGACGACGTAGTGCCCGTAGCTCGGCGCACCGCCCAGCAGGACCCCGTGGTTCACGTTGAGGATCACGGGTTTCCCGTCGGCCGCGGCGGCGAGCGCGCTGGCGTAGTCCACCTTCCGCGCGTCCGTGTCGTACGCGCCGAGCCCCTGGATGAGGTGGCTGACGTCGGAACCCCACGTGCCGGCCGGGATCCGACACGCCTCACGCATGTTCATCACAGCCTCCTTGTGCGAGCCCGACGGCGGCCGGCCCAGCGCGTACAGCGTGATGACGGCTGAGGTCGGGCCGCAGTTCTCGTCGCTCATGGGGCCGGTGTCCATCTGGTTGATGACGACGAGCTCGCCCGAACCGCCGGGGTCGGGGTCAGGGTCGGGGTTCGAGCCCTTCGTGCGGCTGACACCGAGCGCGGCCATGGTCTTCGCGCCCGCGTAGCCGTCGACCGTGAGGCCGTGCGAACTCTGGAACCGTTCGACGGCCGACTGGGTGACGGGGCCGTAGTCACCATCGGTGACGACGCCGACAGCGGACTGCACGGCCTTGACGACCTCATCGAGCTCACCCTGCGTGACCGGACCCGCGTAACCGTCGACCACGAGACTGCGATCCGACTGGAACTCCTTGACCGCGCCGGTCGTCATCGGGCCGCCGTAGCCGTCGATCACGCCGCGGTAGTAGTAGAGCCCCTTGAGCGACTTCTGGATCTCGACCATCGTCCCGGCGTGTGCGGAGGTCGGCATCAGGACGGCGGCGGCAGCGGCCATACCGACGGCTGCGGTTCCCCGGAGCATGGAACGGCGTGTGACGGGCCTGGGGTTCTTCACGGTGCTTCCTTCCATCGTCGTGCCATGAGGCGACGGCGACACCGAGTGGTGATGTCACCCGTTTGCCAGCCGAGTGAAGCACCGGGAGTACACGGAGAGTACCGACGGAAGTCGCCACGGTCCTCGGTGACCTCCGTTCGTAGGGAAGGCGCAACGTCGCCGCGTCAGAACGTCCGGGCGAACGTGTCCCTCAACAGCCCGCTCAGCACCTCGGCGTTCGCGTCGAGTGCCACGTGCGCGTTCGCCGGCTCGGGCGCGCCGGGCCGGGTGTCGATCACGGTGCGGCCCACGGTCGTGGTACCGACCGTTTCGACGGTGACCGGGAGCGGACTTGTCCGGACCACGTCGGGCGGACCAGATAGGCGGTGCAGACGACGTCGTGCACCGGCGCCGCGTCGTCGCCCGTGCCACCGAAGTAGGCGTCGATGCGCCGTCCGATGAACCGGGCCGCCGCCGTGCCCGCGGAGGTGCCGAGCCCGGCGAGCTCGCGGCACGCCTCCCGGGTAACGACCGCACGATGTGTGGCGTCGAGCGTCATCAGCGTCAGCGTCGGGAATCCCGCCGTCAGGACCATCGCGGCAGCTTCCGGGTCGGCCCAGATGTTGAACTCTGCCGACGCCGTCACGTTCGCCGTGGCGTGGCCGCCTCCCATGATCACGATCTCGTCCACCGGGCCGGCCAGTCCGGGGTCGAGGGCGAGCGCGGCCGCGATGTTGCTGAGCGGCCCGACGGCGACGAGCGTGACCGGTTCGACCGCCTTACGCAGCGTCTCGATCAGGTACCCGACCGCGCCCTGCGCCTGCGCTCGACTGCTCGGCTCCGGGATGTCGAGCGCCGTCCCGTGCGGGTCATCCGCACCACCGGAGTCAAAATGCCGGGCCGAGGGAAAGTCGGGCCGCACGATCGGCCGCGCCAACCCGGGATGGACGGGTACCCCGGCACAGCCGATCCAGTCCAGGACGCGCAGCGTGTTGTCGGTCGTGGCAGCGAGCGGCACGTTGCCGTTGACGGTGGTCACGCCGATGAGCTCGAGGTCCGGACGGAGCGCCGCGAACATGAGCGCGACGGCATCGTCCGTCCCCGTGTCCACGTCCATGATCAGCCTGCGCACCAGCGAACCTCCGGAACCGGCGGACAACCGCGCCGACCCTAGCCGTCACGACGGTGGACGGAAACGGGATCGATCACGCCGCCGCAGCGCGGAAGCATGCAGCGGTGCTCAGACCGACGGCGACCAGTCGAAGGTCGCCGTCACCGGGGCGTGGTCGGACCAGCGCTGGTCGTACGTCGGTGCCCGCTCCACGACCACCGAGGTGCACGTCTCGGCCAGTCCCGGCGTCGCGGCGACGTAGTCGATCCGCCACCCCGCGTCGTTGTCGAACGCCTTGCCTCGGTAGGACCACCACGTGTACGGGCCGGGGCCCTCCGGGTCGAGCCTGCGCTGCACGTCGACGTAGCCCGCCTCGCCGAACACGCGGCTCATCCACTCGCGCTCGTTCGGCAGGAAACCCGAGTTCTTCCGGTTGCCCTTCCAGTTCTTCAGGTCGATCTCGGCGTGCGCGATGTTCCAGTCACCCATCACGACGACCTCACGCCCGTCGGCGGCCGCCTTCTCGCGCAGTTCGACCAGGTACGGCAGGAAAGCGTCGAGGAACCGCTCCTTCTCGTCCTGCCGCGGCGTGTCGACCTCGCCGCTCGGCAGGTACAGACTCGCCACGACGACGCCGGGCAGCTCCATCTCGACGTACCGCCCGCTCGCCTCGAACTCGGCCTCGCCGAATCCGATACGCGTGGCCTCCGGTTCGGACCGGCTGTAGAGCGTCGCGCCGTTGCGCCCCTTCACTTCGGACACGGCGTGCGCCGCGTGCCAGCCCTCGGGATCGACGAGTGCCTTCGGGATGGCGTCGAGGTCGGCGCGCACCTCCTGGCAGGCCACCACGTCCGCGGGCGTCTGCCCGAACCACTCGGTGAAGCCCTTCTTCGCGGCCGCGCGGATGCCGTTGACGTTGACGGTGGAAACGGTGAACACGCACCCCAGGCTATCCGCCCGCCCCGACGATTCCGCGCCCGGAACGGCGGCGCCGTGAAGGGAAGGGCACAGCTGTGGGGGCGCCCACCCGTCTCCCACCACCACCCACACGGACACGCTCCGCGTGGCGGTGCTCGACACATGCGCCCGAACGGTGTGACCGCGAGGGGAAGATGTGGCGCGTTGAATGCGACCAAGGTGCCCTTGGGGGCACTGGAACCGCTCAGTTGCGGTGTCAGCAGGAGGCGCCGTCGACGGGTTCGAGGAAGTCCTCCGCCGCCCACTCGCCGTCGGCGAGCTTGCGGAACCCGTCGCGCACCTCCGTCGTGGCGTCCGTCTCGGCGTCCTGTTCGAGGGAACCGACGACCTCGTCACCGGTGGACGGTCCCGACCGCACGTTCAGCACGTCGGCGTCGACCGTCATGGTGCAGCCGTCACCACCGTTGGACCCCTCGGCCTCCGAGCTCAGCTCACCCCCGGTCACCGCGTACAGCACGATCACGGCGATCAACGCGACGAAGATGAGCAGCGTCCGCTTCGGAATCCCGAGTATCACGAGTGCTCCTTATCCGTTCCCGACATGCACTCGCCCGGAGGGTACGGCCCGCGTTTCCCGCCCCGTAAGCCCCGGAAGCAGCAACCACTCGGCTCGGCGAACACCGGCCACGCACAGCGACGGGCCCCGGCAGGAGGTCGTCCTGCCGGGGCCCGTGGGAGCGAAACGGCCGCTCTCAGCCCTGAGCCATCTTCTTCTGGAGGTTCTCGTCCAGGGTCGCCAGGAACTCCTCGGTGGTCTGGAACGGCGTGTCGCCGCCGACCAGCAGCGCGAGGTCCTTGGTCATCTTGCCGCTCTCGACGGACTCGATGACGACCTGCTCGAGCTTGTTGGCGAAGCCGATCAGCTCGGAGTTGCCGTCCAGCTGGCCACGGTGCTCGAGGCCACGGGTCCAGGCGAAGATCGACGCGATCGGGTTCGTCGACGTGGCCTTGCCCTGCTGGTGCTGGCGGTAGTGCCGGGTCACCGTGCCGTGCGCGGCCTCGGCCTCGACGGTGCGGCCGTCCGGGCTGCGCAGCACCGACGTCATCAGGCCGAGCGAGCCGTAACCCTGCGCGACCGTGTCGGACTGCACGTCACCGTCGTAGTTCTTGCAGGCCCAGACGTAGCCGCCGTCCCACTTGAGCGACGCGGCGACCATGTCGTCGATCAGCCGGTGCTCGTAGGTCAGGCCCTTCGCCTCGAAGTCGGCCTTGAACTCCTTCTCGTAGATCTCCTCGAAGGTGTCCTTGAACATGCCGTCGTAGGCCTTGAGGATCGTGTTCTTGGTCGACATGTAGACCGGGAACCCGCGGTCGAGGCCGTACTGCAGCGAGGCACGCGCGAAGTCCTCGATGGACTTGCGGTAGTTGTACATACCCATCGCGACGCCGCCGCCCTCGGGGAAGTTCGCCACCTCGAACTCCATCGGCTCGGAGCCGTCCTCGGGCGTGTAGGTCATCGTGACCGTGCCGGGGCCGGGGACCTTGAAGTCCGTGGCCTTGTACTGGTCACCGTGGGCGTGACGGCCGACGATGACCGGCTTCGTCCAGCCCGGCACCAGCCGCGGGACGTTCTGGATGACGATCGGCTCGCGGAAGATGACGCCGCCGAGGATGTTGCGGATCGTGCCGTTCGGGCTCCGCCACATCTTCTTCAGGCCGAATTCCTCGACGCGGGCCTCGTCCGGCGTGATCGTGGCGCACTTGACGCCGACGCCGTGCTTGTTGATGGCGTTCGCCGCGTCGACCGTGATCTGGTCGTCGGTCCGGTCGCGCTCCTCGATCCCCAGGTCGTAGTACTCGAGGTTCACGTCGAGATACGGGTGGATCAGTTTGTCCTTGATGAACTGCCAGATGATGCGGGTCATCTCGTCGCCGTCGAGTTCGACGACGGTGCCCTCGACCTTGATCTTGGCCATGAGCTGGCGGCGCTCCTCTCGCTTTCGCGTCGCGGATCTCGCGTTCGTGTTCGCCTGATACCGCTGCGCATTAGCCGTTGCGTAGCGGTACAAGCGTACTGCTGAATGGACACCGGCCCGGCGCCCCCTGGTTACTGGCGAGTACGCCCCGGGACCACAGCGACGCCGACAAATCGCAGCTCACCACGCAATCTACGTGCCCTGAGCACCCGAGTGCAGACATCGGCAGAATCGATCACGTGGGATCGACCACGCCCCACGACAGCGCGCCCACAACACCCGCCCACGAGACCCTGCCGACGACACCCGGCGACGGTGCCGCGACAGGACCGGCTAGGACTGACAGCCATGCGACTGGGAATCAAGACCAAACCCGAGCACACGCCGTGGCCGGAGCTGCTCGACACCTGGCGGGCCGCCGACGACATCGAGCTGTTCGAATCGGCGTGGAACTGGGACCACTTCTACCCGCTCTCCGGCGACCTGACCGCGCCGAACTACGAGGCGTGGACGATGCTCGCCGCCATGGCGCAGGCCACCCGCCGGATCCGCCTCGGCTGCCAGGTCACGGGCATGATCTACCGCCACCCCGCGGTGCTGGCGAACATGGCCGCCACGACCGACGTCATCTCCGGCGGCCGATTGGAGATCGGCCTGGGCGCCGGGTGGATGCGCCAGGAGTGCGAGGCCTACGGCATCGAACTGCCACCGCTGCGCGAGCGATTCGACCTGTTCGACGAGGGCGTGCAGGCGGTCATCGGGCTGCTGTCGCAGGAGGTCACCGACTTCGCGGGCAGGCATGTGCAGCTGACCGGCGCGCGCTGCGAACCGAAGCCCGTGCAGCGGCCGCACCCGCCGATCGTGATCGGCGGCACCGGCCCGAAACGCACCCTGCGGGCGGCCGCGCGGTGGGCCGGGCAGTGGCACGCCGGCGCCCGGTCGCCGCAGCACTGGCGCGAACTCGACGACGTGCTGCTCGCCCACTGCGCCGACGTCGGCCGCGACCCGGCGGAGATCACCCGGTCGGTGAACGTCCGGGTACACGCCGAGACCGGCATCGGACCGGCCGTCGAGGAGGCCGCCGCCTACCGCGATGCAGGCCTCGACCTGGTGGTGTTCAACCTGCCGCACCACGTGCCCGCCGGATATCTCGACCAGCTGGCCGAGGCCGCGGCACCACTGGTCACCCAGCCGCCCGGCGACCCGGCGTGATCGATTGGCCGAGCGGTGCTGCCGCTCCTACGCTGGGCTGCACCGGCAACCGCACTCAGCGGAGGTGAACCTCATGCAGGCAGTAGTCGGCGACCGGATCCGCGTGCACGGCCGGGTCGTGGGCGAGCCCGAACGACTGGGCGAGATCGTCGAGGTCCGCGGCGATGCGGGCACTCCGCCCTATCTGGTGCGCTTCACCGACGGTCACGAACGGCTCGTCTTCCCCGGTCCGGACTGCGAGGTCGAGGACACCCACACGCAGCAGCCGGGGTGACCGGGCGCCGTCGAACGACGGCCGACGCTCCCGCCCCACCCGTGTGCAGGGCCCGTCGTATGCAGGGCCCGTCGTATGCAGGGCCCGTCGTATGCAGGGCACTCGTGCGCAGGGTCGGCCGCGTGGCAACAGCCCTGCGCACGGGCGCGGAACGGCACCGGTCGCGAGGCACGCGGCGGGCCCGCACGCGTTACCACCCCGCGCCGTGGCGATCGTCACCGACCGTAGGTACAGCGCCGGGATGACAGCCGGACACCGATTCGTTCACACTTGAGTACAGAGCAGTTATCCGCGATGGCCCGCGGCCGACTGTTCTTTTTTTGCGACGTCACTTGAACGATCCAGTCGATCAGGCCTCCCGAGCCGTCGAACCGAACGATCGAGTCCCGTCACCCCGCCCCGCCCGCGCGCCGGTGAACGTCACCGCGTGGGCGTAAGCCCGGCCCCCGATCAGCGACGACCACCACCGGGCTGCCCCGACCCGACCCGCTCCCCGAGAGGAGAACCGTGCCCGTCGCGCTGCTCGCGCTGGCCATCGGTGCCTTCGGCATCGGAACGACCGAATTCGTCATGATGGGCGTGCTGCCGCAGGCCGCCGCCGATTTCGGGGTGTCGATCCCCGCCGCCGGCCACTTGATCTCCGCGTATGCCCTCGGCGTCGTGGTGGGTGCTCCCCTGCTCACCGCCGTCGCCGTGCGGCTCCCCCGTAAGACGATGCTCATGGCGATGATGGGCCTGTTCATCGCCGGCAACACCCTGTTCGTCCTGTCCCCCAACCACGAGCTGGGCGTGCTGTTCCGGTTCGTCGCAGGCCTGCCGCACGGCGCGTTCTTCGGCGCGGGGGCCGTCGTCGCCGCCAGCCTCGTCGACCGCGGCGCCAAGGCCAAGGCCGTGTCGATGATGTTCATGGGCCTGACGCTCGCGAACGTCGTCGGTGTGCCGCTCGGAACCCTGCTCGGCCAGCAGTTCGGCTGGCGCGCGACGTTCGCCGTCGTCGCACTGATCGGCGTCGTCGCACTGGTCGCCGTGATGCGGCTGGTGCCGTACCAGGGCGCGCCCGCGGGTGCGTCGCTGCGCGGCGAGGTGGCCGCCTTCCGCAAGCCGCAGGTGTGGCTGGCGCTGGCGATCGTCACGTTCGGCATGGGCGGCGGCTTCGCCTGCCTGAGCTACGTGACGCCGATGATGACCGACGTCGCCGGATTCGACCCCGCGACCGTGACACTGCTCCTGTCGCTGGCCGGTGTCGGCATGACGCTGGGTAACTTCCTCGGCGGGCGCCTCGCCGACCGCAATCCGACGCCCGCGCTGTGCGGTGCGCTGGCGAGCCTGGCCGTCGTGCTGGCGATGTTCACCGTCACCGCAGGCAGCAAGGTCGGCGCGACGATCACGATCTTCCTCGTGGGCGTGACCTCGTTCATGGTCGGCCCGATCCTGCAGGCCCGCGTGATGGAGAAGGCGGGCGGCAGCCCGTCCCTGGTGTCGGCGGCGATCCAGTCGGCGTTCAACATCGCCAACTCGATCGGCGCCTACCTGGGCGGCCTCGTCATCGCGGGCGGACTCGGCCTGGTCTCCCCCAACCTGGTCGGCGCGGTGCTGGCGGCACTCGGGCTGAGCCTGGCCGTCGTGGCCGCGGTCACCGAACGGCGGGAGAAGGCCACCTCCCTCGGTGCCGCACGCACCGAGGAATCCGCACCGGCCGAGGAACCCGCGCTGGTGTGACTCCGGCGTCGACGTCCGGTCGACCCGCCGGGTGCGCTCCGCGTGCCCGGCGGGTCAGCCGAACGGACCGCCCGTGATCGTCAGGGCGTCGAAGACGATGAGCCCGCCGAGTGCGACGTAACAGAGCACGTCGACCACGCGACCGCGGATCGCGAGGAGACCGGCCTGCGCGTCCGAGAGCACGACCCGCAGCACGGCGGCGACCAGCAGGGCCCCGCCGATCAACGCGGTTCCCTGGCGCCAGTGGTACTGGCCGATCCGGATCCCGCCGATGGCCACGAGCAACAGCACCGCGGCCAACGGCACGTGCACGAGCCACGCCCGACGGCCGGCCCCGTCGCCGGTGCCGCGCCCGGAGTGGTCGGGGGCGGTCACGCCTCAGCCCTCACGCCTCAGCCCTCACGCCTCAGCCCGCCGCGCGCTCGGCGGCCTCGACGACGTTGGAGACGAGCATCGCGCGGGTCATCGGGCCCACCCCGCCGGGGTTGGGCGACAGGAATCCGGCGACCTCGTCGACACCCGGTGCGACATCGCCCGCGAGCTTGCCGTCGACCCGTGAGACGCCCACGTCGAGCACCGCGGCACCCGGCTTGACCATGTCCGGGGTGATCAGGCCGGGCGACCCGGCGGCCGCCACGACGATGTCGGCGCGCCCGACCTCGCTCGCCAGGTCACGCGTGCCCGTGTGGCACAACGTGACGGTGGCGTTCTCGCTGCGGCGCGTCAGCAGCAACCCGATGGTGCGGCCCACGGTGATCCCGCGGCCCACCACGGTGACGTTGGCTCCCTTGAGGGGCACGTCGTACCGGCGCAGCAGCTCGATGATGCCGAGCGGCGTGCACGGCAGTGCGCCCTGCTCGCCCAGCACGAGCCTGCCGAGGCTGATCGGCGCGAGCCCGTCGGCGTCCTTCTCAGGGGGAATGCGCTCGAGGATCGCGTTCTCGTCGAGGTGTGCCGGCAGCGGCAGCTGGACGATGTAGCCGGTGCACGCCGGATCGGCGTTCAGCTCGTCGATGACCTTCTCGAGCTCGACCTGCGTGGTGTCCTCCGGCAGATCCCTGCGGATCGAGTTGACACCGACCTTCGCGCTGTCGGAGTGCTTGGCCTTCACATACGAGTGCGAGCCCGGGTCGTCCCCCACCAGCACCGTCCCGAGGCCGGGCGTGATGCCCCGCTCCGCGAGCGCGGCGACCCGAGGGGTCAGCTCCGCGAAGATGGCGTCCTTGGTGGCCTTGCCGTCGAGAATCGTCGCCGTCACGTCGTTCAGTCTCCCAATCCCGCTAACCGTGTTCCCGCCCGGCCGGACGTTTCCGCCCGCCGAGCGATGCGACGCCGATGGCCAGCAGCGCCACGCCGCACGCGACGACCGTCGAGGTCGTCAGCCCGTTCCCTCCCGCCGGCAGGAACGCGTCGAGCAGCATCGACCCGACGAGCTGTCCCGCCACCGTGCTCAGTCCGAGCAGCAGCACGCCGATCCACGACACGACGAACGAGGCGACGGCGATGAACACGATGCCGACGAGCCCGCCGAGGTACAACACCGGGTTGCCGGGCAGCCCCTCCGGGAGGCCGTGCAGGGCGAGCGAGACCAGCCACGCGAGCACCAGCATCACCGTGCCCGTGGTGAAGTTGACGAGCGCGGCCGTGAGCGAGCTGCCCGCGGCGGCCCCCACGTGCCCGTTGAAAGCCTGCTGCACCGCCATGCCCGCACCGGCCGCGAACGGCAGGATCAACAGGGCGATGCGCCCGGCGCCCGCCTCGCCCGCGACGTCCCCGGCCACGGCACCCGCGACGGCTGCCACGGTCATCAGCGCTCCTGCCACCCGCAGCACCGTGGTGGGTTCCTTGCCCGACGGCCCCAGTCCGAGCCGGTCGACGAACAGGCCGCTGACGGTCTGCCCCGCCACGACGCCCACGGTGAACAGCGCGACGCCGATGAGCGACACGGTGAGTGATTGGCCCAGCACATACGTGCCGCCCGCGATGCCTCCCAGGAAGTGCCAGGGACGGAGCCTGCCGCTGCGCAGCGCGGCCACGGCGGCGCGCGTTCCGGTGCGCATCGGCCGCGACACGGCGAGCCAGCCCAGCAACAGCAGGAGGCCACCGCCGAAGGAGAACACGGCGGCGAGCGCGGAGTCGCCGAGTTCGGCGCCGAGCTGGCCGTTGATGCGAGACTGGAGGGACATGCCGAGTCCTGCGGATACGGCGAGCACCACGCCCCACAGCTGCCGGGTGCCGGAGGTGGGCGTGGGTGCGGTCGAGGTGGCGGGTTCCGGTGCCGGACCCGCACTGGCGGTGGCCATCGCCCGCCATTGTGCGCGCACGCGGGGTCCCCGCTGCGGGTGTCACCACCGGAGTGTGTCCGCGCCCACTCCCGGCTCGTCGTTGCCGCTGACAGCCGCGCCACAGGGTGAGACGCACAGCTCATGTACCCGGTGGCCGTGCATTCGCGAAACCTATTAGCCAAGATGTGGGCGTGGCACTTCCGACCCAGCTGAACGCGACCGAGCAGGACACGCTGGTCAAGCAGATCGGCCTCTCGCTGCTGAGGGCCGCCCCGCGGGACTGGCGAAGGGTGACCGCGGTGTACCGCGCTGTGGGGAGGTATCACGAACTCACCGGCGAGGTCGTGACCGCCGACGGCACGACGCAGGAGTGGGTGGCGACCCACGACATCGCGACGCTGTTCGGCAAACTCCGCGCCGGGATGTACCGCGAGGGCCGTGGCACCTGGTTCAACGCGCGCTACCAGCTGGACCACCCGTCGAGTTACAACCTCGAGTACGACCGCGACGAGCCCTCCTGGGACCTCGCACCGCCGTCCCAGGCCTACGCCGACGAGCTGCGCATGTTCCCCCGTTCCGAGGAGAACGTGCCGGACTGGCTGATGCGCCGCATGGCCGGACTCGGCCCGGAGCGTTCCGGGCCGCGGTTCCGCATGGCCCGCATCTTCGACGGCGCGGGCCCGAACGGCCCCGTCGTCACCCGGCCCGAACTCGACCCGGACGAACGGGACCGCGTACTCGCCTATCTCGACGGCGCTCCGACCGTGGGACCCGCCCGCGGCTACGACGTCGACCGGCTCGCCCCCGACCAGTCCGCCGAGGTGCCGATCGCGTTCCACAGCGACGGATCGTGGATCTGGCCCGCCGCCGTGCCCTACTACCTGCGTACCCACGGGGTCGCGCCGGAGGCGGACCTGCTGCAGCACATCCGCGCCACTGGGTTCACGGTTCCCGAGGTGCCCGACGAGACCCGCCAGGCCGCGGCCGCCCACGTGGCGCACGGCCAGGGCCCGCAACAGGCCCCGCAGCAGGGACCGCCCCGGGTACCCGGCGCGGACCTTCCCGGTGCCGATGCGGCTCAGCCGACGACCCAGACCCCGCCGGTCGCCCCGGAGCGTGTCCAGCCGCCGGATTCCCAGTCGCCGGATTCCCAGCCCTCGGAGTCCTGGCTTTCGGAGTCCCAGCACTCGGAGTCCCAGCGGCAGGACCAGGCCGGCCACGCGGCCGACGCGCCTGCGGAACCGGCGGTCGGCTCGGACGACTCCACCGGCACCGGCGCGATCGCAGCCGGCGCCGCGGGCATCGCGGGTGTGGGCGCCGCCGGTCTCGCGGGCGCCGCGGGTGCACGGAACGGCGCGGAGTTCGGAGACGCGCCCGTGCGTCCGGACCCTGTCGACCCCGACGCCCCCGAGTTGCCGGTGCGCCGCCCCGGCAAGGCCGCCCAGGAACTCGACGAGCAGTTCAGCGGCATCAACGGCACGGACCACGCGAGCAGGATGAGCCCGGTGTCGCCGTTCACCCCCGCCGACGGTGACGACGCCGGTACCGGCACCGATGAGGACGCCGTGGCGGGCGGGTCCGGCGCCATCTCCCCGGAGACTGTGGTTCCCGAGACCGCGGTTCCCGGGACGGCGGCCTCCGGCACGGCGCCGCCGCAACCCGATGCCGACGACTACGTCGACCCCGAAGCCGAAACCGCGTCCTACACGCTGCCGGGCCGCGGCGACGAAACCGGCCCGGCAGGTCGCGACGACCTCTCGTCCGACGATGCGCCGATGAGCGCACCGGCAGGCGGGTACGACGTCGACGAGCCGTTCGGCGGCGCTTCCCAGAGCGAACCGCTGCACGAACAGGGCACCGCCTTCACGCCGATCCCCACGTTCGGCGACGAGGCACGACCCGGCCGCGACACGGGCGCCACGCCGGATGACCCCGCGCGCGCCGAGGCCGGTGCCGGCGATGCGGCGGCGGGTGACACCGACTTCGACCGGACTCCGGGCGGGGTGGACGACGATCCGGCCGACTTCGGTGCAGCCGCACCGGGCCGTGCCGAACCGGATTTCGACTCGGGTCCGCCGACGACGATCACCTCACCGGTACGGGCCGACGGTCCGCCGCCTGCGGACCCGAACCGGGACGAGGCAACGCCGCCGTTGGAGGACCGGCCGGCAGCCACGCACGGCCCGACCGGCCCGCAACAGGACCGGCACCCGGGTCAGGAGCCGCCCGCCGAACTGGACGAGGAACGGACCGCCCCGACACCACGGCAGGACTTCGACCAGCCCGAGCCGCCCACGGCATCCGGCACGACCGGTGCCGCCGCCCTCGGTACGGCCGGGGCACTGGGCGTCGCCGGTGCCGCCGCGGCAGGCTTCGCGGGCCGGGACGACACAGGCGAGTACGACGACGCCCCCGCCCCCGATGACCGGGTCCCCGGTGACCGCGGTGGGTACGACCTCCGGGGTCACGGCGACGAGGACTACGGCGACCGGGATTACGGCAGCCGGGACTTCGAGAATCAGCACTACGGGGACCGGCGGGACTTCGGCGATCCCCGCGGCTTCGACGACTCCCGCGGTTACGGCGACCGGCACGACGTCCCCGACCGCGGCGGCGACGTCGACGACCGGGACGGCCGGAGCTCGGCCGTCGAGCCGGACCCCGGACCGCCCACGCAGATCGGCAACATGCCACCGCAGGATCCGGAGCTCGACGATCTGCAGGACAAACTCGACGAGCTCGAAGTGCCGGACGAGTACTACGCGCTGGGTGTGCCGTCCGACTACGGCTGGAGCCTCGAACGGGTCAGCGACGGCTGGCGGGTCGGCTGGTACGACGGCGAGCTGAAGAGCACCGCCGTGTTCGGCGACGCCGCGGACGCCAAGGCGTTCATGCTCGGCAAGGTCCTGCTCTCCCCCGACGGTGTCGACGAGGTTCCCGAACAGCCCGCCCACGGCGACCCGGAGTTCGAACAGGTTGCGCCGGAGCCGCCGGACGCGGGTTCGTCCCGTCCACTGCTGGCGACCCTCACGCCCGAGATCGCCACCGGAACGCGCCAGGTCTCGGAAGAACCGTTCGCGCAGACACGGACGGTCTCCCCCGCCGACGATCCCGCAAGCCGCGGCGGCCCCGTTCCACAGGCCGCACCGGCGCCGGTGCGGGAACCGGTGGCTCAACAGGCCGCGGCGACCCAGCACCGGCCCGCCGCGGGCGAACCGCAGCAGGCAGCGCGCCCACAGGCCGGGCAGGGCGGCCAGCAACCGGGTGGGCAGCAGTGGCCGATCCAGCCGTTGCCCGGCGAACCACCGCTGACACTGTTCCGCGGCAAGGAGATGCGCACGCTGCCCGTGGGCAGTGAGCTCGACCGGTTCGGCGGGGCGAACGGCAACCTGACCTACGCTGCGGGCACCCCGTTCGAGGAACGGTCGCTCGTGCCGGAGTGGGTCAACCGTCCGTACCACGTCTACCGCGTCCAACGGCCGCTCGAAACACTGGCGGGCGTGGCCATCCCGTGGTTCAACCAGCCCGGCGGCGGTGCGGCGTACATGCTGCCGGCCTCCATCGAGGAGCTGCTGGCCGACGGCGACATCATCGAACTCGAACCCGGCGAGCCGCCGGTCGACTGAACCCGGAACAGCGACAGGTGTCGAGCCCGCGTGGACGTACCGCGCGGGCTCGACCCCTGTTCGGAGCCGTTCCTCGGTGCAGCCCCGTTCCCCGGTGCAGTCCCGTTCCCTGCGCAGCCGCGCCCCTCGTCGAGTCCGGTTCGCCCCGGGTGTTCAGCTCACGACCAGGCCGTGGGCGGCGGCGAACAGGACGGCCGTGTCGACGTCGACCCGCGTGCCCGACATCTCGGCCGCCGCCAGCGCGCGCACGTCCAGCCGCGCGCCGCGCAGATCCGCCTCGGTCAGCCGGGTGCCGTTCAGTCTGGTCCCGGTCAGGTCCGCCTGCCGCAGGTTCGCTCTGCGGAGGTCGGCTCCTGCCAGGTTGGCCTCGCGCAGCCGCAGCCCCGACAGGTCCATGCCGCGCAGCACGGCTTCGGCCAGCGACACGAGCGTCAGGTCGCAGTCGGTCAGCGTGACCGTGCGGAGACCACAGTCGACGAACACGCTGCCGAGCAGTGAGCACCCCGTCCATGCGGAGTCGCCCAGCATGGTGCGGTCGAACGTGCACGTACGGAACGCCGAGTTGCGGTGCACCGACTCACCGAAGTCGGTACGGGTGAAGTCGCAGTGGTCGAACATGCACCCGGTCGTCGCCAGTTCACGCAGGTCGGCATCGGTGAAATCGCAGCGGACGAACCGCCTGCCCGCCCACCGCTGTCCGGAGAGCACGGCGTCGCGGTAGTCCTCGCCGGACTCCACCGCGGCGCCGGACGCGCCGGCGTGGCCCGCAGCAGGCTCGGGATCGGCGGGGTCGTGGTCCGGATCGGCGGGGTCGGGGAAGTGCACGCCGCCAGAATCGCACACCCTCTCGCAGCGGCCCGCTCACCGGAAATCCCTCGACTTCGCGGTGATCCGCATCGGCAGATGCTGCAACCGGTCGGCACGCAGATTGACCACCTCGTCGGTGCGTTCGACGACACCGCGCACCAGCATCGCCGAACTCGACCGCGCCACCCGGTGGTAGCGCTCCCACAACCCACGGGTGCAGACCACGTTGATCATGCCTGTCTCGTCCTCGAGGTTGATGAACGTGATGCCGCCCGCCGTCGCGGGGCGCTGGCGATGGGTGACGGCTCCTCCGACGAGCACCCGCGTGCCGTCGGCGATCCGCTGCAGCTCCTGCGCGGGGACGGCTCCGAGCGCGTCGAGCCGGGGGCGGATGAACTGGGTCGGGAAACTGTCCGGCGACAGCCCCGTCGCCCAGACGTCCGCAGCCGCCAGGTCGACCTCGTCCATGCCGGGTAGCGTCGGTGCCTCGGTCGCCGGTGTGGTGCCGGGAAGACTCTCCGGCCGTTCCTGCGCCACGGCCCCCGCGGACCAGAGCGCTTTGCGCCGCTCTCCCCGCACCTCATCGAAGCAGCCGAAGGCGCCCGCGGTGGCGAGTGCCTCCCACTGCGGGGTGGTGAGCCGGACCCGCCTGGCGACGTCGGCCATGTCGCGGTACGGGCCGTGTTCCTCCCGTTCGGCCACGAGTTCCTCCGCCGCGGACGTGGGGATCGTACGCACCGCGGCGAGTCCTATTCGGACGGCGTGCGTGGCCGCGGCCGTACCGCCGGTCCCGGAAGCGGCCGATTCACCTGCCGATCCGGCTGTGGCCACGGGGCCCGCCGCGGATCCGGTCACGGCGGCGCCGTGCCGCAACGGCGTTCCGGCTCCGCTACCTCCGTGCGGGGCGAGCGGTTCCAGGCGGGCGAAGGAGTCACTGGCGTTGATGTCGGGGCCGCGGACCTCGACACCGTGCCTGCGCGCATCGGCCGTCAGCGACTGCGGTGAATAAAACCCCATCGGCTGCGCCCGCAACAGCCCCGCGCAGAAGGCATCCGGGTGGTAGTACTTGAAGTACGCACTGGCGAACACGACGTACGCGAAGCTCAGCGCGTGACTCTCCGGGAATCCGAAATGGGAGAACGCGCGCATCCGCTCGAAGATGTGGGCGGCCATGTCGCGATCGACCCCACGTGCCGCCGCGCCGTCGTAGAACCGCTGCCGGAGACGCTCCATCTTCCGCTCGGACCGTTTCGACCCCATGGCGTGGCGCAGCGTGTCCGCCTCTGCCGCGGTGAATCCGGCGACGTCGACGGCGAGCTGCATCATCTGTTCCTGGAACAGCGGCACCCCGCAGGTCTTGCCGAGCGCGTTCGCCAGCAGCGGATGGTCGTGCTGCCATTCCTCGTCCCCGTTGGCACGCCGGATGTACGGATGCACCGAGCCGCCCTGGATCGGGCCGGGGCGGATCAGGGCGACCTCGATGGCCAGGTCGTAGAACTTCCTCGGCTTGAGCCGGGGCAGGGTCGCGAGTTGCGCCCTGCTCTCCACCTGGAACACCCCGATGGCGTCCGCGCGCCGCAGCATCGCGTAGACGTTCTCGTCGTCGAGCGGCAGATCACTCAGGTCGACGTCGATTCCCTTGTCCTCGTGCACCATGTCGCGCATGTAGTGCAGGGCCGACAGCATTCCCAGACCGAGCAGGTCGAACTTGACCAGTCCGCCCCACGCGCAGTCGTCCTTCTCCCACTGCAGAACGCTCCGCTTCTCCATGCGTGCCCATTCGACCGGGCACACCTCACTCACCGGGCGGTCACAGATGACCATGCCTCCGGGGTGGATGCCGAGGTGCCGCGGCGCGTGCTCCAGCGCGCCCGCCACGTCGAGCACCCCCTCCGGGATGTCGTGATCGGACTGCTGCCGGAGCCGGTGGAGCGGCCCCCAGTGGTCGATCTGCTTGCTCCACGCGTCCTGTTGTCCCGGCGAGTACCCCAGTGCTTTGGCCGCGTCGCGGACCGCCGAGCGGGGACGGTAGGTGATCACGTTCGCGACCAGTGCGGTGCACAACCTGCCGTACTTGCCGTAGACGTATTGGATCACCTCTTCCCGCCGGTCGGATTCGATGTCCAGATCGATGTCCGGGTAGCCGTCGCGGTCCGGGGCGAGGAACCGTTCGAAGAGCAGTTTCCACTTCACCGGATCGACCCGCGTAATGCCGAGCGCATAGCAGACGGCGGAGTTCGCCGCCGATCCTCTGCCCTGGCAGAGGATGTCGCCCCGGCGGCAGAACTCCACGATGTTCCAGACGATCAGGAAGTACCCGGGGAAACCGAGGCGTTCGATGACGTCGAGTTCGTGGTCGAGCTGGGCGTGCGCATCCGGGTTCCGTTCCCGCGGGCCGTAGCGCCGCGTCGCCCCCTCTGCGGTCACCGCACGCAGGTGGCCTGCCTCGTCACGACCGTCCGGAACCTCGAACGGCGGCAGCTTCGGCGCGAGAACCTCCAGCGGGAAGGCGTACCGCTCGGCAAGCAGCGCGGCACGCTGGACCGCGCCGGGATAGCGGGCGAACCGGGCGTGCATCTCGGCGCCCGACCGCAGGTGCGCCGCCCCGGACGCGGCGAGCCAACCCTCCATCTCGTCGAGACTGCGCCGCGCGCGAATCGCCGACACCGCCTGCGCCAGGTGGGCCTGCTGCGGCCGTGCATAGTGGACCGCTCCCGTGGCGACGGTCTGCAGCCCCAGGTCGGCGGCGATCTCGGCGAGACGGTCGTTGTGGGCGCTGTCTAGCGGCCCGCCGTGGTCGATCAGTTCGACGTACACGTCGTCGCGGCCGAACCGGTCGATCAACCCGCGCAGGGCCGCGGCCGCGGCGTCCGGCCCACCTTCGGCGAGCCCCCGCCGGACGGAGCCCTTGCGGCACCCGGTGAGCACCAGGCACCTGCCCGCGACCTCCTCGGTGATCTCGTCCAGGTCGTAGACCGGCCGCCCTTTCTCCGCCCGCTGCCCCGGGGGCGGCTCGTGGTCGTGCCCGCGGAGCTGGCCGGACGTGACGGCTCGGCACAGGCTCGTGTACCCGCCCGCGCCCTTCGCGAGCAGCAACAGATGCTCCCCGCCAGGGTCGGCGGCCCCGGCGGGCGGTTCGGACAGCCCGAGGCTGAGTTCCGCCCCGAACACGGTGCGCATGCCGACTTCCTTGGCTGCCTCGGCGAAGCGTGCGGCGCCGTACAGGCCGTCGTGGTCGGTGAGCGCGATGGCGTCGAGTTCCAGCCGCGCCGCTTCCTCGACCAGGTCCTCCGGATCGCTGGTGCCGTCGAGGAAGCTGAAGTTCGAGTGGCAGTGCAGTTCGGCGTACGGCACGCGGCCCGCGGCTCCGGCGTCGTCGTGGCCGGGTGGGGGCAGGTCCGAGGGCTTGGCGTACTTGTCCCGGCTGCGCCCCCACGCCGGGCTGTCGTTTCCGTCGCCTGCCTGGTCCTTCCGGTCACCGGAGTCGCCGGGCAGCGGATCACGGCCCGACAGGGTGCGTTCCAGGTTCCGCCACGGGACAGGCGGATTGTTCCACCCCATGACTCAGTTCCGCCCCATGTCTCAGTTCCGCCCCATGGCTCATTCGCCTTCCGGGGACCGTCTGGGTTCGGGAATCAGCTGCCGCAGCAGGGTCGCCGAATCCGGCGGGGCCGCCGGGTCCCGGTGCTGCTCGCGGGGCCGGGAATCGGCGGCGCCCGGCAGCGACTCGTCATGCATCAGTCGTACACCCCTTCTACTGTCCACTTCGGATTTCCACGTTCCTGCCACCGCAACAGCACCGCGATCGGCTGCCCGTCACCGCCGGGTTCGAGGACGACCTGCAGCCGGACACGGCGACCCCGGTCACCTGGCACCCACCAGCGCGCCGTGACCGGCCACGGACCCGCCCAGTTCTGCACCCGTCGCGGCCTGCCGTCGCCGAACGCGACGGTCCGCGGCCACGCGGTGAGCCGGTGCCGGTCGGTGACGTCGAGCTGCCGCCCGTCCTCCCCCGCGACCACGGCGGGACACGGTTCGTCGAACACGGTCGCCGGCGACGGGCTCGGCAGCCGCTGCGGCCACGGCGCGTCGTGACCGCCGGCCGGGGTGCGGCGGTCTCCCCACGGCACGAGCCGTACCTGCTCGGCCGGGCCGCGGCCGCCGTCGAACACGGCGGTGCAGACCCCTTCGGGACCGAGCAGTCCCTGGACGTGCACCAGTGCGCGGGCCGCCTTGTCCGCTTCCGGCGTGTGTTCGGCGCCGGAGCCGCCCGCCCACAGGCCCAGTTGCAGCGCACTGCCATCGACGGTCTCCTCCGGTTCGAGCCGGAGCACGGTCACCCCGGACGTCGGCGCGTCCTCCCTGCCGCGGGTCACCCAGCCCTCGAACTGCCATCGCACCCGGTCCGCGATGCCGTCCGGGGTGAGCGGTTCGCCGCAGCGCCAGCTGCGGCCGAGCTCCTCCCCGTGTTCGGTCGTGGCATGGATTCCCAGCCTGGTGCAGGCGAGGCCGCGGGCCGCGAGTCCCTCGTGGAACCGGCTCGCCAGGGTGCGAGCCAGGAACGCGGCGGCGTCGACCCGTTCGAGCGGCGGGTCGCAGGTTTCGGTCACGGCGAGATCGGGTGCCGGACGGCGCCTGCCGGGTGGCCGTTCGTCCCTGCCGCTCGCCAGCCGGTGCGCCAGTGCCCCGTCTGCCCCGAACCGGGCGAGCACGTCCCGCTCAGTCAACTGCGCGAACGCACCGAGCGTGCGGATTCCCAGGCGCCGCAACAGGTCCACCAGTTCACGGCGGCCGCTGCCCGGCTGGTCGAGTTCCTGCACCCCGAGCGGGGCCAGGAACTCCGCGGCCGTCCCCTCCGGCACCGGCCGTGCCCGATGGGCGGCCAAGGTCGCCGCGAACAATCCTTCGGAGACACCGATCTGGCATTCGGCCCCTGTCCGTGCCGACACGTGGTCGACGAGCCGTTCCAACAGTCTGCGTTCGCCGCCGAAATAGCGGGCCGCCCCCGCGACCGGCACGGCCACCACACCGGGCCGCACCACCTCCACCCCGACGATCAGTTCCTCCGTCGCCGTCGCCACGGTCTCGAAGAGGCGGGCGTCGCGGTCGGTGTCGTCGGCGAACACGGCCAGCTCGGGACAGCGGGCCTGGGCCTCGCGACGCCGCATGCCACGCCGGACCCCGACGGCACGCGCCACCGCCGAACACGCCACGACCCGGTTCGCCGCCAGCACCGCGGCGGGTTCCGCCGGGGAGATGCCCGACTCGGCAGCGGCAGCCACCACCGGCCAGTCCGGGCACCACAGCACCAGCAACCGCGGCGGCCGCGCTCGTCGGGACGTCCGCGGGGAATCCGCTGACGAACGCTGCGGGAGGGTGGTCATCCTGCTCGCACCTCCCGCAGCGGCGGAGTGGTTCCTGCGGGTTCGGCGCGCGCGATCGACCCGTCCTCCCCCGGCAGCAGCAGGGGAACGCGTTTCGTGCGCGCCGCGCCCCGCCTGCCCGCCGTCTCGACGAGGACCTCACGCTGTGCGAGGTACCCGTGGCCGCCGTCCGCTCCGGACCAGTTCACAGCCGCGCAGCGCAGTTCGACCTCCGTACCCGGCCACGACCCGGCCGTCAGCAGCACCGCACCGCGATTCCTCGCCCGCGCCGACAACCGCCGGGCGAGGTTCGGCTCCCCGGCCCCACCCGCTCGATCCGCGGGAACGACCACCAGATCGACCCCGTCCAGCAAGGCCGCCGCCACCCGGGGAAGATCCGCACCGGGACGGGGAATCAGCGCGAGCCGATGCACCGCCACCCCGAGTTCTCGCGCCGCGAGCACGCCGAGTCGCGGCATCCCCACGACCGCGGCCCACGATCCGCGGGTGGTCGCCTCGGCAAGGAGCGCCAGCAACAACGACGTCGACCCGCTGACCGAGACCGTGCTGCCGCGGCGCAATCCGCCCCATGGCACCAGCTCCGCCAGCGCGGAAGCCACGGGGAGCACCCTGTCGCCGGCACCCGCCGCCGGCTCACCCATGGCCTCGGTGGCGAACTCGGAACCCGCACCACCGCCGTTCACACCACCGCCGATCGCACCGCTACCGTTCACACCGCGGCGCCCACCGCCTTGATCACTACCGTCCCCACCGCCGTGATCACTGCCCGCGGGCGCCGCGGCCACCTCGGACTCCACGAGGCCCACGGAACCCGGCTGCCCCGCAGCAGCCCGCGACGACGCCGCGGGCACCGATCGCGAAGCCGACGCGATCTCACCCGCCGTGCCCACACCGGGCAACGACGCCAGCCGGGCCACGGTGTCGGCGACACTTCCACCGCCCGCGGGCACCGGGCTTCCCGGCGCCGCCGATTCCCCCGCGTCCGGCGGCTCCCCCCTACCCTCAGCGACTCCGTACTCAACAGCGGCGTGCTCAGCAGCGGCGTCCTCAACAGTGGCGTCCTCGGCGGCTCCATCCTCAGCGGCGGCGTTCGCAGCGATGCCGTTCGCAGCGGCCGTATCCACCGCAGTCGTGTTCATCGCAACAACCGGGACGGACATCGTGCTCACCTCCCCTCGCACCCCGGACCGGTCGACCCGATCACCGGGCCGGAGACCACTGGACCGGAGACCACGAACTAGAACTCTTGTTCGACCACCTACATAGAACACAGGTTCGAAGAAAGTGTCAAGCGGTCTCCATCACAGAGTCCCGGCGAGCCCGCGACCGCGTTGCCGCCCGCGGATCGGGTAGAGCCACCATGGGCAGCGGCGACATCGTCCTGATGCGGCATGATGGAGGGATGAGCGAGCGGACGGCACGGGTGTTCTCGTGGGTCGCCGCAGCCGCAGCCGCAGCCACAGCCACAGGTGACGACAACGGTCACATCTCGATGGCGGCGTTGTGCCGCGCCGCACACCTGCAACTGGGCGTCGACGGGGCGAGCGTGACGGCGATGACCGGCCCCGGCACGCACACCCCGATCGCCGCCTCGGGAGAGCTGGCGGCGGAGCTGGAGGAGCTGCAGGTCACCTTCGGCGAAGGCCCGTGTCTCGCGGCGTTCACGTTCTCCTCGCCGATGTTGGTCCCGGATCTGGCCGAGGTCACAGCCCGCTGGCCCGGGTTCGCCGGGGCCGCCCTCGAACGCGGCGTCGGTGCGGTGTTTGCGTTCCCGCTTCACGCGGGCACGATTCAATTGGGGGTACTCGAACTCCACCGCGCCGCCACGGGGCCGATGACAGCCGAACAACTCGCGAACACGCTGGTCTTCGCAGACCTGGCGCTGCAGCTACTACTGGACAGCTCCTCCGGTATCGACCGTCGGCCCGGCTACCGGCCGACCGACGAGATCTCGCACGGCCGGGATGTGGTGCACCAGGCGACCGGCATGGTCGCCGTACAGCTGGGAGTGGACATGGCGGAAGCGCTGGCCCGACTACGAGCCCGCGCGTTCACCGAAGACGTCCCGTTGAACGAGGTCGCGGCCGATGTGGTGACCCGCCGACTACGTTTCGACCCCCAAGCCGGCCCCGAAGAAAAACCGGAATGAACCAAGCACAGGGCGACAATCCGGATGTTCCCGAGCGGGGAGATCTCGTATGGTGAGAGGAATGGCAATGCGGGAACAGCGTGTGACCGACGCTTTCGTCGAGCTGGCGGACACCCTGGTCGCCGGCTTCGACGCGGTCGAGTTCCTGCACACGCTGACCGAACGGTGTGTGGAGCTGCTCGACGCCGACACCGCGGGTCTGTTGCTGTCCGACGAGCGCGGCTCGCTGCGCCTGGTCGCGGCTTCCACCGGCGAGACTCGGCTGCTGGAGCTGTTCGAGCTGCAAGAGCAGGAGGGGCCTTCCCTGGAGTGCTATCACAGCCGCCAGGTAGTGACCCTGCCCGATGTGAACCAGGAGACCGAGCGGTGGCCGCGGTTCACCGCGACGGCGGCCGAACTGGGCTTCTCCGGGGTACACGCCATCCCGATGCAGCTGCGGACACAGATCATCGGCACCCTCACACTGTTCCGAACGCATCCGGACGGCCTCGACGAGGCCGACGCGAGACTGGGCAAGGCACTCGTGGACGTGGCCACCATCGGCCTGTTGTCCGAACGTGCGGTGCGCCATCAGGAAATGGTCACCGAGCAACTGCAGACGGCGCTGAACAGCCGCGTCACCGTCGAACAGGCCAAGGGCGTCCTCGCCGAACGCCACGGCGTGACCACGGATCAGGCCTTCGCCGCGATGCGCCGGCACGCCCGTAGCCGCAATCAGCGCCTGGACGAGGTCGCAGGCGAAGCCATCGCGGGCGGACTCCGCATCGCCGACACCGGCACCGACGGTTTGACTCTTACCCACACACGATCCGGACGTACGTGACCCCGGGCCGCCGAATTCCGCATGTTGCCTGTCGGGAAAATCCTGTTAGATTCACTTCGGGTGCACGGCAGGATCGGTTCTCGGCCTCACGCCGGTTCTCCGCATCACGTCGGCGCGCATCCACGCTCAACGCCCACCCCGGACCCCGGTGGCACCGCAACGTCCTAAGGGGTCCGGCATGCGCGCATGGCTTCCGTTCACGCAATCCACGTGCGGTCCGACGCAATCGTCCCGCGCCACGGCCGGGGGCACGGCCGGATGCCCGTTACTGCGATGGGACGTCCGTTCCCACGGTCGCCTCGTCGTCGCGACCGCCGACGGGGAACTCGACCTCGCCACCACACCCTCGCTCGCCGAAGGACTCTCACCGGGCGTCACGGCGGGCAACCACGTCGTACTGGACGTCACCCGGCTGACGTTCTGCAGCGCCGCCGGGCTGGGCCTGTTCACCACGCTGCACCGCCACACCGAAGCCACGGGCGGATCGCTGCGGCTGGTCGCGCCGAGCGCCGCGCTGCGACGGGTGCTCGACCTCGTCGCGCTCGACGAGGTCCTGCTGACCGCACCGGACATCACGAGCGCCGTCCGCCTGGCGCTCACGGGGAGGAACGCCGCAGCCGAAACCGGCCTTGTGATGCGATCGCCCCTGCCCGGCCCGCCAGCCAGGTGACGGCCCATTCCAGTGGGCCGCGGCCCACGAACCGCCGCCACGCCATGGCGAACGCGACGGCGACGGCGACCTGAACCAGGTACCCGCTGAGGGCGCCGAACCGGTCGAGCGGTGAGTTCAGGAACACGATGTGCGCCGAGTACACCGTCAGCGTGAGCGCACCGATGGCCGCGAGCGGACTGGCGAGCAGCCGGGCGAGAGCACCCACCTTCGGCGCGTTCGTGAGCAACAGCAGCGCGCCGAGCAGCGCCGTCGCCGTCCCGGTCGTGTGCAGCAGATCCAGCGGCGTGCTCGAATGCCGGGCGTCCACGGCCAGCCACCACCAGCTCGTCGTGGGCGTCGTTCCCGGCGCGCCGAACTCCAGCACGCCGTCGACGACACTGGACCCGTCGACCGCGACGAGCCTGCCACGGCCGCCGAGCGGGCCGAGCAGCAGAGCGGACAGCGCGGAGGCGACCGCGGCGAGTGCCGCACCTCCGGCGAGCAGCCACGCGTCGACGCGCAACGACGACAGCCGGAGCCGGCCGATGACCAGTCCTGCGCAGAGATAGGCCGTCCAGGGCAGGGCGGGGTAGATGCCGGTGACCGCCAGTTCCGACAACAATCCGAGGGGATCGTCGACCAGGTATCCGAACGACGGGTTGGCATAGCTCGGCTCGGGCAGGACGTCGCGGAACAGCTGACTGAGCGTCGGCACGACCGCAGCGACCGCGGCGCCGGTGACGAGCAGCAGCCGCGTGCTCAGGAACACGAGCGGGATCGCCAGCAGGAACAGCACCGCGTAGAACGGCAGGATCACCGCGGCGATGTCGCTGTCGGTGTAGCCCAGCGCCAGGCCCAGGAGACCGACCGCCAGAGCCCGTGTGACCAGCGACGCCGTGACCGGCCGCCACCGCGCGCGGGGGACCTGCTCCCGTCGCGTGGTGAAGGCGATACCGACACCGGCCAGCACGGCGAAGGTCGCGGCGGACCGACCGGACACGATCGAGTACCACCAAGCCGGATCCCCGCTGCTGCCCGCGATGTACAACGCGTGCACGGCCATCATGCCGAGCACGGCGATGCCCCTGGTCGCGTCGACACCGGTCAGCCGCGACGTCGCGGTCGGCGACGCGGCAGGCGAACGGGTTCGAATGCCCATGAGTCTCATTCGAGAGTCAGCGCCGTACAGCGGACACCGCCGCCGCCCTTGGCCAGTTCCGTCGTCGGCAACTCGACGACCCGGAGCCCGCGGTCCCGGAGCGTGGCGGCGAACCGCGGCGCGCTGCGGGTCATGGTGACCGTGTCGCCGTCGCTGATCAGGTTGAGTGCGAAGTGTTCGGCCTCCTCCCTGGACACCTCGATGAGCTCGAGTCCCAGTTTCCGGATGCGCTCCCTGCTCGGCCGGTCGAGCGCCTCGGGACACCAGGCGATCGTGTGCGGGTTGCCGATGACGGCGACGGCCAGGTCGAGGTCGTACCAGCGGCGATCGACGGTGCGCAGCGGCACGACGTCGTACCCGAGGCGCTCGCCGAGGAACGCGTGCATCCGCGGATCCGTGCGCCAACCCGACCCGGCGAGCAGGATGTCGCCGCACGGCAACGCATCACCCTGGCCGCTGAACGCGTACGGCGCGTCGATCACCTCGAACCCGCGACGTTCGAGCCACCGGCGGTAGTGCTCCGTCTCGTTCGCCCGTGCCGCGGGCGGGCGCCCGAGCACGGCACGGCCACGGCGCACGAGTGCCGCGTTGGCGGTGAACACCATGTCGGGACAGTCCTCCGCCGAGGGCATCCGCTCCACCGTGCGACCCGCCTTGCGGTGGGCCTCGATGATCGCGTCGTGCTCGGCGACCGCGGCTCCGGTGTCCGGCTGGTCCTCCGTGTTCATGTACGGGTTGATCTCGTAGTCGATGCGGAAGTGCTCGGCGTCCGAGACCATCAGATGCGTATTCACCCGTTTCCTCCGGTAACGCGTCGGTTCAGCAGTTGTTCGATCAGATCGTCGGCCAGATCCGTCGCCGTGCTTCCGGGCCACGGGACGCCTGCGTCGGCGTACCACTCCGGCGGAGCCTCCGGGTGCGGGCCGACGACCCCGACCCGGCCCGCACCGAAGTCCGTGACCAGCGCGGCGATCTGCCGGTTGGGGTAGCGGGCGAGGATCGTGACCCCTCGGTGCCCGCCGTCGTCACCGGACGGATGCGTGAGCTGGAAGACGGGCCCGTCCTGGAAGAACACGGCGCGCGTGCGGTGGCCCCACTGGACGTCGACGATCGTGTCCCCGGACGTCGTCACGGTCGCTCCGGGGGTGGCGATGTACTGGTCGGTGTCTCCGGGCAGCAACGCGAAACCCGGCGTGGCTCCGGCGAGATAACCCCCGAGACAGAACCCGAGGTAGTTCCCGCCCTCTCGGACGTAGGCGCGGATCCGCTCCTTGTGTTTCTTCATCACGCGGTAGCCGTGACGCAGGGTTCCGCCGCCCGGCTGGGCGTACAGCGTGGCGGCGGCCAGCACGTCGTCACGCAGCGACAGCCCCTCGCGAGGTCCGACGTAGCGGACGTCGAACCCGTGGCGGTTGCGGGCGATCACCTCGGCGACCGCCTCCGAGCATCCCGCAGGCCGGCTCGCGGGCCCGCGATACACCAGCGCGAGGGGCTGCGCGGTCATCATGCCTCCTTGGCAGGCAGCGGGTCGCTCTGAGCCGGGATTCCGATCCATCGGTTGAGCCGCGTGAGCTGCTCGCCCTTCATCACCAGTGACAGCGGCCCGAGTGCCGCCCCGTCCTCGACGGTGGAGTCGTAGAGCACGACCGAGCGTTCGCCGACACTCGCGCCCGCGCCGATCCGCACGTGCGACATCTTCATCACGCGGTCCTCGAACAGGTGTGTCTGCAACGATGCGCCGCGGCCTACGGTGGCGCCGCGGCCGACGTGCACCAGATCGAACTCGGTGAGATAGGTCGTGCCCAGCCAGGCGCCCCATCCGATCCGCGCACCCAGCAGCCGCAGCGCGGGCGGCAGCCAGGGCGTGCCGGCCAGCACCCCGAGCAGCGCAGGGACGGCAGCCGCCTCATACAGCCCGGTGACGAGTTCGGTGCGGCGCACGAAACGGCTCCACAACGGCTCCCGCCGCGGCCGGTACCGCCCGACGACGGCCCATTTGGCCAGCACTACCGTCAGGTACACGGCCAGCGACCCCGCCACGAACACCAGCGGCGTGAGTGCCGCCGTGGCCAGCGTGCCGGTCGTGCTCGCGATCTCGGAGAGGACCAGCAACACGAGATACAGCGCGACAGCCAGGATCGAGGCGGGCGCGGTGACCCGGACGAACTCGATCGCCAGCCGTTCGGCGATCCGCCGTTTGGGCGGCCGGAACGTCTCACGTTCCGGATAGTCGCCGCTGTCCTGCCGGCGTGGCAGGTTGATCGCCGGTGCGCCCAGCCACGACGAACCGTCGGGCACGCCGGAACGGGGCGGGACGGTGAGCACACCGATCAGCGATCCCGAGCCGGTCTGGGTGCCTGCCGGAACGAACGCGGCGTTGCCGACGAACGAACGCCGTCCCACCTCGGTCGGGGTGAAGTTCAGATACCCCCGGTGGAAGGTGGCCGCGCCGACCGAGGCCATGTCGGCCACGAAACTCCCGTCCCGCAGGACCAGCAGTTCCGGGTCGACGTGCGCGATGGTGGACACCTCCGCCCCGCGACCGACCCTCGCTCCCAGCGCGCGCAACCACGGCACCGTGTACAGCGTCGAGTACAGCGAGTTGGTCAGGGTCAGGCTCATCTCCAACAGCGAGTCGGCCATCCATTTGCGGATACCCAGCGACGACCGCGCCGGATGTATCCCCAGCGGGATCCGTGGCAACACGAGGGGACGCAGCACCGCCACGAGCGCACACACGGTCACGACGAACACCGGTCCCGTGAACGCGGCGGCGATGAGGCCTGCGACCACTCCGCCGAGCAACAACACGGTCCAGACCAGCACGATCGCGGGCGTCACCATCGCGATCATCGTCAGCTCGAGCATCGCCAGGCAGGCCGCGCTGCGGGCCAACGCCCAACGGCTCCAGCCGTCCACCGCGGGCAGCTCCTCGATCGTGGACACCACCGGATCCGGCTCGGCGAGGGGTTTGGCGGGCGAACCGCCCCACCACCGGCCCTCCGGCACGTGCTGGTTCCGCGTCAGCACCGTGTGCTCGGCGACCCCGCCGTAATCGCGCACCCGCACGCCCGGTTCGAGTACCGCCGAGGCTCCGACGAACGACTCCTCACCCACGGTGACCGGGGCGACGACGACCCACTCGTGTTCGACGATCCAGGGCCGCAGTGCCGCGCCGTAGCCGACCGTGGCGTCGTCGGCGATCGACAGCAGCGAGGGCAGCGACACCATTCCGGTGCCCAGGTGAGTGCGGCGACCGATCTGCGCACCGAGCAGTCGCAGGTACGGCGCCATCAGCGGGGACCCGCTGAGGACCGGCAGCGGCGCGATCGTCAGCACCACGTCCAGCGCCCACAGCCGCAGGTACGTCCAGCCCCACAGCCGGTAACGACCCGGCCTGACACGAGCCGACAGCAGCCGCACCAGCAGCGGTGGCAACACCCAGCGCATCGTGACGTAGGAGGTGAGCGCGGCCAGTGCGAGCGGGCCGAGCGCCGACGACACGGCGACCGCGCCGTCGAAGGAGGCGTAGACCAATGCCACGGGCAGTGCCCCCAGCGCGATCAGCACCAGCAGGAACGCCGCCTGCGCGACACCCACCGGGATCCGGAGCAGGGTCGCGGCGCGGCGTCGCCCGCGGCGCACCGGCCCCGGGCCCGCCGCCACGGCGGCCACCGTCGTCCCCGGTGCGCGCGGCGTACCGAGGTGGTGGGCGAGGGCACGGATCGTCGGATACGTGTAGAGGTCACGCACCGCGGGACCGTCACCGACACCGCGTTCCCGCAGCAACGACACGGTGCGTGCCGCCAGCAGCGAATGCCCGCCCAGGTCGGTGAAGAAATCCGCGTCCGCCGACAGCTGATCGGCCGGGACGTCCAGCGCCTCCGACCACACCGCGGTGACCTGCCGCTCGAGCTCGGTGGCGGGCGCGACGATCGCGTTTCCCCCCGCCCGGAGCCTCGTGCCGCCGGGTGGGGGCAGGCTGGGACGGTCGACCTTGCCGCTCGGCATCGTCGGCAGCGTGGCCAGCACGTCCAGCGACGCCGGAACCATGTAGTCCGGCAGCCGGTGCTGCAACGCGTGCCGCAGCCGCGCCGCCAGCTCCGGCGACGCGCCGTTCTCGCCGCTGCCCCGCCGCAGCGTCACATACGCTGCGAGCTCCCGCGTTCCGTTGCCCGACAACGCCACGGCGGCGGCCGCCACCTCCGGGTCCTCGAGCAGCAGGCTCTCGACCTCGCCGAGGTCGACCCGGTGTCCGCGCACCTTCACCTCGGCATCGGCACGGCCGAGGTATTCGATCTCGCCGTCGGAGGTGATCCGTCCCAGATCCCCGGTGCGGTAGAGCCTGCCGCCCGCGGGCGCGAGCTCGTGCGGCACGAACCGCTCCGCCGTCTGCTCCGGCATCCCCACGTATCCCGTGGCCACGCCCGGCCCGCCGATGCAGATCTCGCCGACCTCGCCGCTCGGCACCTCGTGCAGGTCCTCGTCGAGCAGCGCCGCGCTGTAGGTCGGCAGCGGCCTGCCGACGGTCACCGCCCGACCCGGCACCAGTTCACTCCACAGGGCCGTCACCGTGGTCTCGGTCGGCCCGTAGGTGTTCAGCATGCGCCGGTCCGGCGTGCTCCAGCGTTCGACCAGTTCCGCGGGGCAGTCCTCACCGCCGACCAGGACGGTCCGCACGGTGGGCAGTTCCCGCTCGATCGTGGCAAGCAGCGTGGGCACGCAGTACAGCACCGTGACGCCCGATTCGTCGAGGAAGTCCGCCAGTTCCTCGCCGAACCGGCCAGAGTCCGTGGGACCGACCACGAGCGTCGCGCCGACGGCCCAGGTCGGCCAGAGCTCTTCGATCGAGAAGTCGAACGACAGTGTCATCCCCTGGTACACGCGGTCGGTGGGACGCACGTCGTAGACGCTGGGGACCACGGCGATGAAGTTGCAGATGCTCGACTGCGCGATCTCGACGCCCTTCGGCCGCCCCGTGGAACCGGACGTGTACATCACGTAGGCCGCGGTGCTGCCACGTTCGTCGTCGCCGATCTCGACCCGGGATTCGGGTTGTGCGTCGAGCTCGTTTCCCGCGCGGTCGATCGCCAGCACCGGACGACCGGGGAGCGTGCACGTCGCCGCCAGCGCCGACGAGGTGATCAGCAGCGCGAGGTCGGCGTCGTCGGCGATGTAGGCGACCCGTTCCGGCGGTGCCGCAGGATCGATCGGCACGAAGGCGGCACCGGCCTTCAGCACCCCGAGCACGCCGGTGTAGGCGTCGACCGAACGATCGAGCCACACGCCGACCCGGCTTCCCGTTCCGATACCGCGTTCCCGCAGGTCGTGGGCCAGCTGATTGGCACGGACGTCGAGTTGCCGGTACGTGGCCTCGACCGGTCCGTCCACAACGGCCACCCGGTCCGGCATGTGGTCGGCGGTGGCCTCGAAGAACTGATGCAGCCGTGGCCACACGGCCCCGGCCGACCCGCGTTGAGCCGGAACGGATGCCTGATTCGAACACTCTCGCCGGTTGACAGGAACACCGGCAGTTACATCGGACACGATTATTGAATCCCTCCGCTTGCGCGACGGGACAGCCTCCCCCCGCCCGGTTCGCCGATCTCGCATTCGCAGTTGTGATCGAATCCGTGAAACCGGATGAATCAGCGGTCAGCTGCCACGAAGTGACGGCATTTGGATATGATCATCGACCCAGTTGGAATCCCTTCTGCCGGATCGTTTCGCAGTCCCGCCGTCACGCGTTACCGGCGACAGGCAGGACTATGCGACCCGGAAAACCCCGACCACAACCGGAAGACCACGGGCAAGAAGCACCGCAAGGCCTGAACCCGATTGCCCGCATGTTCGGTTAAAACCGTCCGGTCGCACGCCGCACATACGGTGATGGCGCGATTACGGATTCCGAGGGCAGAATCGTAGGCCGACCACACGAACGCCGGCGACAGCACTGTCGAGAATTTTCGCCGGCCCGCGCCGGCGACTCGGGGAGATTCTTGACAACCCGGCGGCCGCCCGCAGCGCGCGAGCTGCGTATCCGCCCGGTTTCGCGATTCGGGAGCGGGTCACCACCCCGGAGGGGCTTCGGCACCTCCGGCTCGCACGTCTGCGAATCCCCCGTGTAGGGGACAGCAGGTGATCGGAACCGCCTGCGGACCGTCGGCGACGGCTCGGGCATCGGTGGCTGACACACCTCCGCCCCGGCTCCACATCGCGGCGCCGGGGCGGAGGAAGCGGAACCGGCTCAGTGGGCGAAGTGGCGTGTACCCGTGAGATACAGCGTGACCCCGGCCGCCTCGGCCGCAGCGACGACCTCGGCGTCCCGCACCGAGCCACCGGGCTGCACGACCGCGCGCACGCCCGCGTCCAGCAGCACCTGCAGACCGTCGGGGAACGGGAAGAACGCATCCGATGCGGCGACCGAGCCCTGCGCCCGCTCCCCGGCACGTTGCACCGCCAGTCGCGAGGAGTCGACCCGGTTGACCTGGCCCATACCGACACCGACGGTCGCGCGGTCGTGGGCGAGCAGGATCGCGTTCGACTTCACAGCCCGGATCGACCGCCAGGCGAACCGCAGGTCCGCGAGGGTGCGTTCGTCTGCGGGAGTGCCGGTCGCGAGGGTCCAGTCGGCAGGGTCGTCGCCCTCGGCGTCGATCCGGTCCGCGCTCTGCATCAGCATGCCGCCCGAGATGGGCCGCAGCTCCACCGGAGTCGCCGCCGGGTCGGGCAGCGTCAGCAGGCGGACGTTCTTCTTCCGGGTCAGCACCTCTAGTGCGTCGTCGTCGAACGCCGGGGCCAGCACGACCTCCGTGAACACGTCCGCGATCTGTTCGGCCATCGCGAGCGACACCGGCCGGTTCGCCGCGATCACCCCGCCGAACGCCGACACCGGATCGCACGCGTGCGCGTTCCGGTGCGCCTCGGCGATGTCGTCGCCCAGCGCGATGCCGCACGGGTTGGCGTGCTTGATGATCGCCACGGCGGGTTCGTCGAAGTCCGCGGCGGCACGGCGGGCCGCATCGGTGTCGACGTAGTTGTTGTACGACATGGCCTTGCCGTGCAGCTGCTCGGAGTGGGCGATGCCGGGTTCACCCGCGCGACGGTACATCGCGGCGGTCTGGTGCGGGTTCTCGCCGTACCGGAGCACGTCGCCGCGCTCCCACGTGGCGCCCACGAAATCGGCGTACCCCGAATCGTCCGCCGGTGCGTACGAGCTCGCGAACCAGGACGCCACCGCCGTGTCGTACGACGCCGTGTGCGCGTACGCCCCCGCGGCCAGCCGCCTGCGTTCGTCGAGCGTGAACCCGCCCGCGCGCACCCGCTCCAGCACCCACTCGTAGTGCGACGGGTCGACGACGACGCCCACGCTGCCGTGGTTCTTCGCGGCGGCCCGCACCATCGCGGGGCCGCCGATGTCGATGTTCTCGACACAGTCGGCCGGGCTCGCGCCCGAGGCGACCGTCTGCTCGAACGGATACAGGTTCACCACGAGCAGGTCGAACGGGGCGATGTCCAGCGTCGCCAGCTGCGACTCGTGCTCGGCGTTGCCGCGGTCGGCCAGCAGACCGGCGTGGACCCGCGGGTGCAGCGTCTTGACCCGGCCGTCGAACGACTCGGGGAACCCGGTGACCTCCTCGACCCTCGTCACCGGCACGCCCGCGTCGGCCAGCACCCTCGCCGTGCCGCCCGTCGACACGACCTCCACTCCGGCGGCGTGCAGACCGGTGCCGAGTTCGAGCAGGCCCGCCTTGTCCGACACCCCGATCAGCGCACGCCGAATCGGGCGCTGCCCGGTCCCAGGAGTCTGCTCGCTCACGACAACCTCACCTTTCGTCCGTCCACCGTGCACCCCGCACGGGCCAGCTTCGCGATCACCTCCACGAGCAGGCGACGCTCGGTCACCTTGATCCGCTCGTGCAGGCTCGACTCGTCGTCGTCGGGCTCCACGACCACCGGATCCTGCGCGATGATCGGCCCCGTATCGACGCCGGTGTCGACGAAATGCACCGTCGACCCGGTGACCTTGACCCCCAGTGCGAGCGCATCGGCGACCGCGTGCATGCCGGGGAACGCGGGCAGCAGCGCCGGATGCGTGTTGATGACCCGGTTCGGGAACGCCGCCAGGAACGCGGGCCCGAGCAGTTTCATGAACCCGGCCGAGACGACCAGATCGGGCTCGTGCGCCGACACGGCCTCGGTCAGCGCCGCGTCCCACGCGGCGCGATCGGAATGGTCTGCGGTGCGGACCGTGAACCGCGGGATCCCGGACCGTTCGGCCCGCTCGAGCGCTTCGACGTCCTTGCGGTCGGTGCCCACGGCCACGACGGTGGCGGGGAACGACGGTTCCGCGGTCGCGTCGAGCACGGCCTGCAACAGGCTGCCGGATCCCGAGGCGAGAACGACCAGTTTCGCCGGTGCCGGCAACTCCAACCTGGTAACCAGAACGCTTCTCCTCGCCGGTGGTGCACGACCGCGCACATCGCATGACCTGGTGACCCCACCCTAACGCCGGGGGTTCGGCCGTCACGGCGAGGGCGCGGCCGAGGGGCGCCGGTCACACCTTCGGAGCTCCCGAGCCACGCGAACCGCCGGAATCGCCGGGGTCGTCCGGACCGCCGGGGTCGTCGTCAGCGGTGTCGTCGTCAGCGGTGTTGTCGTCGTCGCTGTCGCTATCGTCGTCGCCGTCGCTGTCGCCGTCCCGGCGGTCCACTCCGGCACCGGGTCGATCGTTCGTCCCGTCGTCGGGTCCGGCGGGGTCGCCGGGCAGGTCGAGCTCGTCGTCGGGTTCGGCAACGGGTTCGCCGCCGGGTTCGGCACGCTCACGACCGGCTGTCGGGTCGGCGCTGCCCACTCGGCCTGCGGCGGCACCCTCGGCGTCGGCCGTCTCGTCGTCCACGTCGACAGTGCCGGCGGGGTCGGCGAATTCGCTCTGGTCGTCGAGGTCGTCGCTGTTCTCGGCATCGTCGACGTCGCCGGTGTCGGAGGCGTCGCCGGTCGGCTCCTCGGCTTCGTCGCCGGCGTCGGATTCCCTCGCATCGGAGGCGTCTTCGTCGCTGTCGGAGTCTTCACCGGCATCAGAGTCTTCGCCGGTGTCGGAGTCGGCGTCGTCGGCCTCATCCGTCGCGGCGTCGGTGTCGGTGTCCTCGTCGGTATCGGCGTCGGCATCGACGTCGGTGTCGGTGTCGGTGTCCTCGGCGTCCGTGTCGTCCTCGGCGGCCGCGGGGCGCGGGCCCGCGAACCAGGCGACGAGCCCGCCCGGCACCGCGATCCACAGGAACGCCGTGATCGACACGAAGCCGAGTGGTATCCCCACCGGGTCGAACGGACCCGCCGCGAGGCTCCCGCCTGCGAGGAAACCCGCGACGACCGTGCCGAAGCCGACCAGCGCGCCCGCGACGCCGACGGTCCGCAACCGTGCCACCGGGTCGTCATGGCATGTCCGCAGCCACCAGCCGACGCCCGCGCCGACCGCAGCGGGCAGCAGCATCAGCACCGGCCACCACAGTGCCTGCTCGTCCGGCAGCGCACCGAGTAGCGGGAACGGGGGTACGCCGCCCCCACTGAACGACAACGGGCCGATCTCGACGCCACCGAGCTGCAACCCGGGCCCGGTCGCGAAACCCATCGCCATGATCACCGCGTTGGGCACGTAGCCCAACGACACCAGCCACAACCCTGTCGCGCTGCCCGCGCCCGGCGCCAGCTCGGCGGACAGGGCCGCCACCGTCGAGGCCGACAGGGCCGTGGCCAACAGCAACGTCGCCGCGCCCGCCGCGACGAGCCCCGCCAGTCCCAACGCGCCCGCACGCAGCCCGGCCACGGCGAGCGGATCGAGGTAGCGGCGCGCAGCGGCCGTCAGACCGCACGGCTTCGCGACGCCCACGGCCGCCCCGAGCCCGGACACCAGCGCGGGCACGAACACGGCCGTCAGCACGTCGACGGTGATGAATGCGTCACCGGCGAGGATTCCGGCGATGCCGCCCACCACGGCGTGCGTACCGGCCACGGCACCGATCAGCAGGGGCGCGCGATCCGGCGTCGAACAACCCAGCCGCTGGGCCGCACCGGATGCCGCCCGTGCGATCAACACGCACACCAGCAGTGTCGGCAGCAGCGGCAGCACCCCGAGCGGCAGCCCGTCGATCTCCAGCGGCACCTGGTACGCGGCGAGCCAGACCGGCCCCGTCGCAGACAGCACTGCCCCGGTGGAGAAATGCGACGACGTGGCGATCGCGAGAATCAGCGTCAACAGCGCGGCCGTGGCCAGCAGACCGGTGACGATCGGGGCCAACGCGGCCATCGCCAGTGCCCGTATCCACGTGGAACGGGATACCGGCTCGCCGTCCGCGGACGCGGAACGGAAGGTCGAGGCGAGCAGGCTCATGCCCTCGACCATCGCAAACGACCCTGGGCCGCACGGAACGCCACGCCGCGCGAGGGAACCTGACGAGAATCACGTTCGCCCGACCGGGTCGCAGTGACAACGAGCCCACAACAGCGCCGAACACCGCAACGCCGGACTCAGGAACGACGGGCACAGGAACGGCAGGCACAGGAACGACGAACGCCCACGACCGGTGTCCGGCCGTGGGCGTTCGCCGCGGGAAGAATGCGTGCGGGTCAGCTCCCCTGCTGCGGACCCTGACCGGGCTGGCCCTGCTGGCCACCCTGCGGCTGCTGACCGGTCTCCTGGGGCTGGAAGAACTGGCCCTGCTGCGAGGCGTAGGCCGTCGGCTGCTGATGCGGGTTCACCGGCTGCGGCGGCTGACCCGGCTGGCCCACCTGACCCGGCTGTCCCTGCTGACCGGGCTGGCCCTGCTGCTGGAACGCACCGGACTGCGGACCCTGCTGGCCGAAGCCGCCCTGGCCCTGCTGGCCGAACTGACCGGGCTGCTGACCGAACTGACCGGCGGGCTTCGGCTGCGGCGGCTTGATGATGTTCTCCTCGAACAGGTACGCCGCGACGGCCACCAGCGCCTGGACGATGCCGAAGATCAGGATCATGACCGCGCCGGCGCCGTACGAACCCTCGCTGGCGAACGTGATGAACAGGAACGGGAAGAACACTCCGACCGCGAGGACGGCGGGCCACGGTCCGGGCTTGTGCTCACCCGGCAGGAGCGTCAGCAACGCAGCGAGACCGCTGAGGAAGAACATCATCGGCAGCCACGCCAGCGGCGCGTTCTCGTAGAAGCCGATGCCCGGGCCCGGGTCGTAACCCTCCGGAGCCCCTTCCGGAGCCTCGGGCACGCCGAAGTTCGCGAAGCCGAGGAACAGGTTCAGCAGGCCGAGGCCCGCCGTCGCGAGGAAGAGAATCTGCGGCAGGCTGATCTTCATGCCCCCGCCGCCTGCGGGCGGCGCGGGCGGTCCCGGGAACTGTTGTTGCGGCTGCTGCGGGCCCTGGCCGGGGAATCCACCCGTGCCGGGGCCGCCGCTCGGGAAGCTCATCCGTTGTTCTCCTGTCGTGATTCTGCTCGCGAGCACGGCGGATCGGTCTCACCCGCCGTGTATGACCCGGGGATACGCGGCCGCGCCATGCCGACGGCCACAGCACGGACGTTAGCGCACCGGCCTGAGACGTTTGTGGTTAGACGGCTGATTCGCCCGTCCGGTTTCATGCCGGCGCCGGCTGATCGACGACAGCTCGCCGACGGCGTCACCGACGACGCACCGGCCGACCGGCACCGCACACCTGTCCCCCGACACACCGCACCTTTCCCGACATACAACGAGGGACCGAGCACGAAAGTGCCCGGTCCCTCGTCGACGTTCCGGAGAACCCCGGCTCCGCCTCGCCGCGTGGCGGGATCGGCCTCACGGCCTCACCGGCGCCCGGTCAACCGCCGAGCCGCGGAGCCGTGGAACTCGGAGGCGCGTGCGCTCACAGCGCCTTGTACAGCTCCCGCGCCAGGTCGGCGGTCTCGGTCGGCGTCTTGCCGACCTTCACGCCTGCCGCCTCGAGCGCTTCCTTCTTGGCCTGCGCCGTGCCCGCGGAGCCGGACACGATGGCGCCGGCGTGGCCCATCGTCTTGCCCTCGGGCGCGGTGAAACCGGCGACGTAGCCGACGACCGGCTTCGTGACGTTGGCCTTGATGTACTCGGCCGCGCGCTCCTCGGCGTCACCGCCGATCTCGCCGATCATCACGATGACGTCGGTCTCCGGGTCGGCCTGGAACGCCTCGAGCGCGTCGATGTGCGTGGTGCCGATGATCGGGTCACCGCCGATGCCGACGCAGGTGGAGAAGCCGATGTCACGCAGTTCGTACATCATCTGGTACGTCAGCGTGCCGGACTTCGACACCAGGCCGATCTTGCCGGGGCCGGTGATGTTCGCCGGGATGATGCCCGCGTTGGACTGCGACGGCGAGATGATGCCCGGGCAGTTCGGCCCGATGATGCGGGTCTTGTTGCCCTTCGACTTGGCGTGCGCCCAGAAGTAGGCCGCGTCGTGCACCGGGATGCCCTCGGTGATGACGACGGCGAGGCCGATCTCGGCGTCGATGGCCTCGATGACCGCGTCCTTGGCGAATTTCGGCGGCACGAAGATGACGCTGACGTCGGCGCCCGTCTCCTTCATGGCCTCGCCGACCGAGCCGAAGACACTCAGCTCCTTCTCGGCGATCGTGACCGTCTGGCCGGCCTTGCGTGCGTTGACACCGCCGACGATGTTCGTGCCCGCGGCGATCATCTTGGTCGCGTGCTTGGTGCCCTCGGACCCGGTGATGCCCTGGACGATGACCTTGCTGCTGGAATCGAGGAAGATCGACATGTCTCTTACGCTCCTGCCGCCAGCTCGGCGGCCTTGTCCGCCGCGTTGTCCATGGTGTCCACCTGCGTGACCAGCGGGTGGTTGGCCTCGTTGAGGATGCGGCGGCCTTCCTCGACGTTGTTGCCGTCCAGTCGCACGACGAGGGGCTTGGTCGCGTCGTCGCCCAGGATCTTCAGCGCCTCGACGATGCCGCTCGCGACCGCGTCGCAGGCGGTGATGCCGCCGAAGACGTTGACGAACACGCTCTTGACGTCGGGGTCACCGAGGATGACGTCCAGACCGGCGGCCATGACCTCGGCCGAGGCGCCGCCGCCGATGTCGAGGAAGTTCGCCGGCTTCACGCCGCCGTGGTTCTCGCCCGCGTAGGCGACGACGTCGAGGGTCGACATGACGAGACCGGCACCGTTACCGATGATGCCGACCTGGCCGTCGAGCTTGACGTAGTTGAGGTCCTTCGCCTTGGCCTTGGCCTCGAGCGGGTCCTCGGCATCCTTGTCGACGAGCTCCTCGTGGGCCGGGTGCCGGAAGTCGGCGTTCCCGTCGAGGGTCACCTTGCCGTCGAGGGCGACGATCTTGTCCTGCGGGTCGCGCACCAGCGGGTTGATCTCGACCAGCGTGGCGTCCTCGGCCACGAAGGTCTCCCACAGCTTGACGACGACGTCGGCGGCCTCGTCCTTGACGGCCTCCGGGAACTTGCCCTGGGTGAGGATGTCGAGAGCCTTCGCCTTGTCGACGCCTTCCAGCGGGTCGATCGCCACTCGCGCGAGCGCGTCGGGGCGCTCGACGGCGAGCTGTTCGATCTCCACGCCGCCCTCGGCCGAGGCCATCGCGAGGAAGGTGCGGTTGGCGCGGTCGAGCAGGAACGAGAAGTAGTACTCCTCGGAGATGTCCGACGCCTCGGTCACCAACACCCGCCGCGTGATGTGACCCTTGATGTCCAGACCGAGGATGGCCTCGGCCTTCTCCTTCGCCTCCGCGGAGTTCTCGGCCAGCTTGACGCCGCCCGCCTTACCGCGGCCGCCGGTCTTCACCTGCGACTTGACGACGACCTGCCCGCCGATCTTCTCGGCCGCGGCCTGTGCTTCTTCCGGGGTGCTCGCCACGGCGCCGGGCAGTACCGGCACGCCGTGGGCGGCGAAGATGTCCTTCGCCTGATATTCGTAGAGGTCCACTACTTCAGTCTCCTGACGACACACGCCACTCTGGTTTGCAAAAGACGCCTGGTTTGCAAGGCACTGCTTTTCAAACCGTGCTGCCGGACGTGAACGACCCTATCGAGCCGCCCGGGACGCGCCGCGGCCACCTCTGGTGAACTCGGTCACCGAACCACCTCTGAGCTGGGGAATGTGGCACAGATCGCCTTCCGCTGAAACCATTCAGCACCCATTTCCACGCGGCTACCGAAGAGTAGGTCGACATTCTGCGCCGGCAACGCCACGCGACACTCCCGTATCGCCGTGACCCTGCGGTTGTCGTGTGACCCTGCGGTTCTCGCCGCGACCTACGGTTTTCGCCTCCCGCCCGGGGAGTCCGCATTCCCTCGAACGGGCCGGACGAGCGCCGCCGTCATCGCGGCCACCAGCACCGCGATGACCGCCGCGAACACGAACCAGAACCCCGGCCCTGCGCTCACCCCGTCGATCTCCCCGCGGCTCAGCGGGAACGAGGCCGCGTGCAGCGCGAGAACGACGCCCACACCGCACAGCAGGCCGACCGCGGGAGCCTGCCTGCTCCGCGCCGCGAGGACCAGCGCTCCGACCACGACGATCGCCCCGGCGAGCAGCCCCCACGACGGCGTGCCGAACCGCGCCCACAGGCCCGCGGCGGCGTAGTCGGGCGCGGTGAACACAGGCACGCCGAACGCCACGACCGCCAGGACCCCGGCGACGGCCAGCGCACCGAACAGCACCGCCGGCAGTCGCCCGCCCGCGGAACCGGCGCCGCCCTGGGCACCGCTGTCCCGGGCACCGCTGTCCCGGGCACCGCTGTCCTGGGCGTCGTCGTCTTGGGCGTCGCGGCCGGGGTCGTCGAGATCGTCCCGTTCCACGGCGCCTGCGACCACGGACGAACACGCCGCCACGGCGGCGACGACCATCGCCACCCACGTCCAGACCACGCCCGGGCCGGAGGAGGCGACCCCGCCCGCCGAGCCGGTCGCGATCACCGCGGTGTCCAGCACCGCGGTGCCGGCGACGAGCACGGCCACCCACGCCACCGACAGCACGGGGCGCACGAGCACCGCGACCCGCGGCACGAACATCGCCGCACCCAGCACCCCGACGACGAGACCGGCCGCCAGCAGCGACCACCGGGCGGGACTCTCGGGCGCCGCGATCGGCCCCTGCGTCTCGAGCTGCGGCGTCACGGAGCCGATCACCGCGCACACGCCCGCGGCGAGGGCGGCTGCACCCGCACCCGCCCGCAGGCGCACGCTGCCCGGCAGCCGCACATCCGCCTCGTCCGGCTCGGGAACGTCGGCCGCCGGCATCCGCACGAACGCGGCGACGACGAGCACCACCAGGCCGGCGAGCGCCACGATCGGCCCGGCGGACAGGCCCAGGGTGTCGATCCCGAGCGCCGCGACCACCGCGGGCAGGGCCACCGCCGTCCCACCCGCGGCAGCGCCGAGCAGGCCGCCCCGCATCAGGTCCGTGTCCCCCGACGACACGGCCATCGCCGCTGTCACCGGGAGCGCCGCGGCCACGAGCAGGTATCCGGCCATCGCGACGACGGGCCCTTCGAACGCGTTCTGCGCCAGCAGATACACCTCTGCCGACGTGAACGGCTGCATCACCAGGCCGATCCCGGCCACCACGGCGGCGGACACGGCGACCGCGAGCCGCCTGCCCGGATCGCCCGCCTCATCGGACCCCGACTCACCCGCGGCGCCCGCACGCGCCCGCAGGGCGAACACGCCGGCCACGACGGTCATCGCATGCCCCGCGACGAGCAGCCACAGGCCCGGCGCGGCGGCATGGGCGTACAGGTCGGAAGGCAGGTACAGCTCGGGGCGGGAGGCCCGGGAGGGGTCCGCGGCGAGCTGCAGGTCCAGGACCGCGCGTCCCGGGGCCAGTGCAGCGGCACCGGCCAGCACCCCGACCGCGGCGACCGTGCCACCGCGCAGGGCGAACGCCCCCGCCAGCGAGAGCGGCAGCACCGCGAGCACCACGAGGACCACCGGACCCGCCGCCAGGCCGCGTTCGCCGCCCTCGACGACCGGCACCAGAGCACCTGCGGTCAACAACAGGAAGGCCAGCACCGACGACGCGAAAGCCGCGGGCAGGGCGGGCGCCGCGCCAGCCGCGCGCAGGTCCCGCAGAGCGTCCCCGTCACGCGCTTCCGGGGTCACCGCCGTACCACCCGCACATGTGACAGCCGCCCACCTGCGGAGGTCGCACCCACGGAGGTCACGGCATCACCAGGGACGGCGGGGTCGCCGAAGCACCGACACCGCGCGGAGAAGGACCGGGAAACCGTCATCGATGCCGACGCTAGCAACGGAGAGCGCAGCAGGCCGACCTGACCGACGGCACAGCTGGTTGGACGGCAACCACAGCAGTCCGCGGCAGCAGCGGTCCACGGCAACAGCGGTCCACGGCAACCGATGGCCATCGATGGCCATCGATGGCCGTCGGCCGGCTCGGCGACCACCCTGCGCGCACAACCGCGAAGCAGATGTCCAGACCACGGTTGCCCGGGTGTAACCCAACTCACACGAGTAGACCAATTGTCGCCGTACCTTGCGTGATCGCACCCGGCGAACGCGCGCCGATCGTCCCCGTCCGGTCGATAGACACGGCGAGGTCTTGCTCCTCGAGGCGGCACTTCGTTACTGTCCCGCAGTCCCCATTACGGTCAGATCACGGACACGTGCGGTGGTCCGCCTCCCCGAGAGGCCGGTGCCGCCGCCAAGGGCGATCACCCCCGAGGTCGTCCACCGGGTTCCCCCGCCCGGCGTTCGCGAACTGGCTCCCCCGAGTAACGGAAGAGGCCCCTGCCTTGGCTCGACACCGCTCTCATAGCGGCCAAGCCACCTCGCCTGCGCTTGAAGACGCGCTGGACGGAATGGAGGACGATTCGTTCGTCCGCACGCGTGGCGCCCACCGGCTGCCCGCGCCGTCCTCCGCGCTGCGTGGTCGGGTGATGGTCGCGGCCGTCGCCGCCGGCGCGTTCGCCGCTGCCGCGGCCGGTCAGACCCTCCAAAACACCTCCTCCAACGAAGCTCAGTCAGGTTCCGTGGACACCAGCACGGATGTGACGCCGCTGGCGAACTCCCATGACGCGAGTGCGGCCATGGGAATGGGAGGCGACGCCCCGGTCGCCACTCCCCAGCTGCTCCAGGTGCAGGACACGACGGACAAGGCTGCCGCCACGACCGAGGCGCAGAAGCTGAACCGGAGCGCCGAGGTCACCGACAAGCGCCTTGCCGCCGAGGCCGAGGCCCGCCGGCTGGCCGCGATCGAGGCCGCCCGCCCCAAGGTGGTCAAGCCCACCGAGGGTGTGTTCACCTCGGGCTTCGGCGCCCGGTGGGGAACGACCCACTACGGCATCGACCTCGCGAACTCCATCGGCACCCCGATCGTCTCCGCGGTCGACGGCACGGTCATCGAGGCAGGCCCGGCCAGCGGCTTCGGCCAGTGGGTGAAGGTGCAGCGCGACGACGGCATCGTCACCGTCTACGGCCACATCTCCAGCTACTCGGTCCACGAGGGCCAGCGGGTCAAGGCCGGCGACCAGATCGCACTGATGGGCAACGAGGGCCAGTCGACCGGTCCGCACCTGCACTTCGAGGTCTGGACCTCCGACGACGGGGAGAAGATCGACCCGTCGACCTGGCTCGCCGAGAACGGCATCCACGTCGGCTGACCGCCGCCCCTCGGAGTCGGCACACTCTGCCACCGCGCCTGATGGGATGCCGATTCCCGGTTCAGCACGCGCTGCGCCGCTCGACCGGCGATTCGTTCGGCAGCCGGCGCAGAAAGTAGCCGACGGCGACCTGCCAGACGGTGCACAATCGGTGGTCTCGACCGGGCCCGCACACGCGGCACGCGCCGTCACCGGTGCGCTCGTGCATCCGCAGGAGCAGTTGCCACGCGGCGACCAGCCGTTCGACTTCCGGAACCTGCCGACCGCAGCGGGTCGACGCCCGCACGGGTAATCCACCGAGCGCCTCGACGACACCCGCACGGACGGAAAGGAACCACCCTTCTGGCCCGGTCGCGCCACGCCGCGCCCGATGACGGACCCGATGCCGCGGACGGCCGCGGCCACGCAGCCTCGGCCACGCGGGCGCGCCGCTCCCACGCGCGCACGAACGCGACCGAACACTCCTCGCCGGCGTCTCACCACTCTTCGCGCGATCCACACCTGTCATCCCCCATCGCCGAACTGCTGCGAACTTCTGTTCGACACAGAGATTATCGCGAGGGGGCGACAGAATCAGGAGTCACCTCGCAGTGTCACCCGAACAGACGATCGAATGACGCCGACCAAGAGGTCCACCGCAGCACACCGACGGAGCGACCGCCGCAACACAAAACGACCGCAACACAACCGACCGCGGTGCAGGACGACCACAGCGCAGGACGACGCCGTGCGGGACGACGCAGCGCGAGACGACCTCGACACCGCCGGCCGTTCTCCCGGCGTCGGCCGGATTCCGGATCGGCGACCCGGAATCGTGCCTACAGCTTCACCATCGGCACGCTGCCGATCAGCATCAACCGCACCGTGCCTGCCGTGCCGAAATCGATCGTCGCGGTCGCGCGCGGACCGGATCCGTCGGTCGACACGACCGTGCCGAGCCCGTACTTGTCGTGGTTCACGCGATCACCGGCGTCGAGCTTGAGCGCGACCGTGTCCTTCCAGTCTCCCCGCGTACCCGTGAACCCGGTGGTTCGCATACCACCGGATGCGATCCGCGACTGCGCCGAGTCCGAACCGGTTCCCGGCCTGCCACCCCACGTCGTCGCCGCCCGCGGTGAACCGCCGCCACCCGACGCGGGGGCCTCACGGCGCCAGTCGAGCAGTTCGACGGGAATCTCGTCGAGGAACCGCGACGCGGGGTTTGCCGCGGGCTGACCCCACTGGGTCCGCACGAGCGCCCGCGAGACGTACAGCCGCTCGCGTGCCCGCGTGATCGCAACGTAGGCGAGTCGCCGTTCCTCGGCCAGTTCCTTCGGCTCACCGAGCGCGCGCAGATGCGGGAAGACGCCGTCCTCCCAGCCGGTGCCGAACACGACCGGATACTCGAGCCCCTTCGCGGTGTGCACCGTCATCAGCGTGACCACACCCGAGTCCTCGGCCTCGGCCTCGGTGTCGTCCTCGGCGTCACCGCCGTCCGACTCGGGGATCGAATCCGCGTCGGCCACCAGCGAGACGCGTTCGAGGAATGCGGGCAGCGACCCCGGTTCGGGGACTCCCGCGTCCGGCTCGTCGTCGGCGGCCTCCGGCGCGAGCGCGGCCGCCTCTGCGGCCGACTCCGTGAACTCACGCGCGACCGTGACGAGCTCGTCGAGGTTCTCCAGCCGCGACGCGTCCTGCGGATCATCGGAGGCGTCGAGCTCCGCCCGGTATCCCGTGCGGTCCAGCACCGCCTCCAGGATGTCGGCGACCTCGACCCCGGAATCGACCAGCTTGTACAGCCCGTCCAGCAGCTCGACGAACGCCGTGATCGCCTTCCGTGACCGCGGGTTGAGCATCGGGACCCGGTCGGCGACCGCGTCCCGCAGCGCCGACACGAACGAGATCCGTTCCCGCTCTGCGTGCGTGGCCACGCACGCCTCGGCCCGGTCACCGATGCCGCGCTTGGGCACGTTCAGGATCCGCCGCAGACTGACGGTGTCGTCCGGATTCGCGAGCACCCGCAGGTACGCCAGCGCGTCGCGGACCTCCTTGCGCTCGTAGAACCGGACGCCGCCGACCACTCGGTACGGCAACCCGAGGCGGATGAAGATCTCCTCGAACACCCGCGACTGGTTGTTGGTGCGGTAGAACACCGCGACGTCGGAGTACTTCGCGACGCCCTGGTCGACCAGGTCGTCGATCTCCCCTGCGACGAACGCCGCCTCGTCGTGCTCGTTGTCCGCGACGTAGCCGACGACCCGCTCGCCGTCGCCCTCCGACGTCCACAGGCGCTTGTCCCTGCGGTTCGGGTTCCGCGAGATGACGGAGTTGGCCGCCGACAGGATCGTCTGCGTGGACCGGTAGTTCTGTTCGAGCAGGATCGTGCGGGCGTTCGGGAAGTCCCGTTCGAACTCCTCGATGTTGCGGATCGTCGCGCCGCGGAAGGCGTAGATCGACTGGTCGGCGTCACCGACGACACACAGCTCCGCGGGTTCGACCCCGGACTCGGTCGGCTCCGTGCCCACGAGCTCGCGCACCAGCGTGTACTGCGCGTGGTTGGTGTCCTGGTACTCGTCGACCAGCACGTGCCGGAACCGGCGGCGGTAGTACTCGGCGACGTCGGGGAACACCTGGAACAGTTCGACCGTGCGCATGATCAGGTCGTCGAAGTCCATCGCGTTGGCCTGCGACAGCCTGCGCTGGTACTCGACGTACACCTCGGCTGCCCTGCGCTCGAAGTCGTTCGTCGCGTGCGAACCCGCCGACTCGGAGTCGATCAGTTCGTTCTTCAGGTTCGAGATGTGGGCGGCCAGCGCGCGCGGCTGATACCGCTTCGAGTCGAGGTCCAGGTCACGTGCCACGAGCGTGAGCAGCCTGCGCGCGTCGTCGGCGTCGTAGATGGAGAAGTTCGACGACATCTCGAGGGTCTTCGCCTCGCGTCGCAGCACCCGCACGCACATCGAGTGGAACGTCGACACCCACATCGCCCCGGAGCGGCGGCCGACGAGTTCACCGACCCGCTCGCGCATCTCGGCAGCGGCCTTGTTGGTGAACGTGATCGCCATGATCTGACCGGGGTGCGCATCGCGCGCGGCCAGCAGGTAGGCGATCCTGCGGGTGAGCACCCTGGTCTTGCCGGAACCGGCACCGGCGACCACCAGCAACGGCGCGCCCGCATGCTCGACGGCAGCGCGCTGCGCCGGGTTCAGGTCATCCAGCAGATCGGCGTGCTTGCCCTGGTCCGGGGGAAGATCGAAGAGGGTGCTCATTGTGACTTCACGCTACCTCGCACCCCTGACACGGCCGGAATGTGCCATACTCACGCCGTGGTCGACGCGACGTGCCGATTTTTCTACGGGATCCGGACTCCGGCTCCCGTGATCGCGTGCTGACCCAGCCATCACCTCAAGCCCCGGAGTCCTCGGACCCGGGGCTTTCGTCGGCTCGGGGTCCGGGTCCGGGGCCACGCCGACACGACCGGAGGGTCACATGAACGCCCAGACTCACCACGATTCGCAGGCCGCCGACGCCCAGCCCGCCGATTCGCCTACGGGCGACGCGCCCGCCGGCAGCGAGTCGATCGACGACCTGCGCCAGGAGATCGACTGGCTCGACGCCGAGATCCTGCGCCTGATCAAACGCCGCGCCGAGGTCTCCCGGACGATCGGCGCGGCGCGGATGGCCGCGGGCGGCCCGCGCATCGTCTACAACCGTGAGATGGACGTGCTCGCCCGCTACCGCGAGCTCGGCCCCGAGGGCAGGCAGCTCGCGCTCGCCCTGCTGAACCTCGGCCGCGGCAGGCTGGGGCACTGACGACCCGGGTGCGGGTCGGGGTGCGCGGCCGGAGCTACGGCGACGGCCCTTGCCATTGCGTGTCCGGTGCTCCGCAGGCGGCGGCCTGTGACCGGTCACGACGTCCGGCCCCGTCCTACCCGCGGTAGAGGTGTCCCCCGTTCCGCCCACCGGCAGGTCACCTCATTCGGGCACACTGCTCATTCGGGCACACTGCTCATTCGGGCACACTGGACACATGGAAACGATCATCCACCTGATCGCCGTCGTGGCTGCTCTCGCCAGCGTCCTCGCGGCACTCGGCCACACGGGGTATCTGGCACTGCTCAACAGCGCGGCGACCAAGCGGGCGGGCGGCGGCCCGATCGCCGACTACGTGCGCAGCCGCTGGCCCGTCGCCGGCGGCACGACGGCCGCGTCCCTGCTGGCGCTGCTGCTCACCGCGGGAGGCTCGTTCCTCGACGTCGTGGCGATCCTGCTCGCCGCGGGCAGTGGGGCCGTCGCGACGAAGGCGTTGCAGTCCACCCGGAGCAAGTACCGCTCCGACAACTGACGGAGTCGCTTACACAGCGAAACCAGGGTGCGCCCGGTGGAGTGATATCGGTGCACTAACGGTTCCAAGCTCTACGAACGGCGGCAGAAGCTCCTACCCTGGTACGAGTGAGGGTTTCGAGGGGCACCGTGCGCGCTGCAAGTTGCGGCGCACGTGCATACGGCCGTGCAATTGCGCGTGCCCCACGCCCTGCCGATCCCGCCGCGGCCGGCCGCACTCCGCGCAGCCGCCGGGCCGTGCGCAGCGAGAACCGCAGCACGAACGCCCCTGACGGCGCCCCGTCCACCCCCGGCTGCCGCACGACCGTTCCCGGCACTGCTCCGTTCGGACGAAACGGGGCATCCCCGGCGTCAGAAGGCACGCGGGAAGGGGTCCGCACCACATGACCGCCGGCTCGCGCGACGCCTTCGACTTCTTCGACCCGACCCGGACCACGACGGATCACACCCCGGGCGCGGCCCGCTCACGCGGTCGTCATGCCCGGGACGACGACCCCGCCCCGCCCGGCGACGACCGGGCCGCGGGGTCGCTGTCGGGCACCCTGCCGTCGATTCCGGCGCAGGGCACCGGCTCCGCCCCGCCGGCCGAGACGACAGCGCCGATCACGGCCGTACCGGCCCCGCAGGCCGGCTCGTCCGCGCAGGGTCGGCACGCCGCCCGACAAGCACCCGTCCGCCGGCAGCGTGTCGCGCTGTCGGAGACCCCGGCACCGGCCTCCCCCGCCGCGGCCCCTCCCGAGACACCCGCGCGGACCACTCCCGCACCCGAGTCCGGCGGTGCCGCCGTGGGCGAGTCGGACGACGGCGCGATCGTGCGCCCCGTCGACGGGCTGGGCACGTTCGACCTGGGGTCGGTACCGGCATCGGTCACCCCGCCGTCGACATGGCGGAAGGCGGCGTGGTTCGCGAGCCTGTCGTCGGGCGCGGTCGTCGTGGCGCTGCTCGTGGCCGGCACGCTGCTGGTCGGCCCCGACGAACAGTCCGCGGCGGTCGACGGCTGGCCCGACCGCAACGGCGCCGTCGCACCCCTGCTGCCCGACGAAGGCGGTGACCGCGGCGACCGCGGCGGCAGGCACGAACAGGCACCTCCCGGCACGTCGTCCACCTCCTCCGCGACCTCGTCGACCTCGGGGAACCCGTCCGCCACCCGCGGCGGCACCGGGCCGGCGGCTCCGGTGCGTGACGGCAGGCCCCAGCACGGGAGCCCGCAGCCCACGGGGTCCGCTCCGCCGGGGACGAACCCGCCGAGCGGAACGCCGTCCGGATCCCCGCCGCCGTCGACATCGCTGTCGAAACCACCGCCCACGCCTGCGCCCACGTCGACGTCCAACCGGGTGTACTTCGGCCGGGCACACGACACGGACGCCATGGCCCAGCGGTCACAGGCGTTCTTCGACCAGGTGACCGAGGACCCGCAGGCAGCGCACGAACTGACCAGCGGTGAGCTGCGCAAGCAAGGCTCCGAGGGGCTCGCGCGCAAGTACGCCGACGTCGCGTACTTCGAGGTCGAGCACATCGCGATCGACCAGTACGAGGGCGTCACGGACAACACCCTGCGGGTGACGTACACGGACGGCAGCACGGTCGAGCAGACCCGTCGGCTGACGTTCGACGACGCCGAGAAGATTTCCTCCGACGGGGCCTGATCGCGGGAATTCCCACGTCAGAGTCGCATTTCCTGCACATTCCGTCGCACATCCCGATGCACGTGCATGCGTTGAGCGGTCGCAAATTGCTCTAACCGAGTGATCACGATGACCGCTCGTCGTACGGCCTCAACCCTCCACCGACACGGCCTGGTGATCGACGACGACAGCGGGTTACCTGGTCGGCAGGGGTCCGCACGAACCGAACCACGAGACGGAGCAGACAGGGCCGAACAGTGCACGAGCGCCGACACGCGAGTGAGGACTGCGTCGCAGTCGAGGACGTCATCGACCGGGAGATCCTGGACGACGACCTCGTCGACGACGCCTACCTGCGCGAGGCCCTCGCCGAGCCCGGCCGGTACCTGCCCCCGCCCAGCGTGCAGGCCGGCCGAGAACCCGAACCGGCGATGGCCGACCCCGAACCGGAACACCCCGTCGCGCGCCGCGCGAAACTCATCGCACTCGTCGTTGCGGCGCTGATGGTCGTCGCATCCATCATCGCCGCCGCGGTCGTCACCGGTGAGGATGACGACACCGCCGCAGGCCCGACTGCATCACTACCCAGAGCAGCGGCGACCGAGCCGGTATCATTCGTCTCGGTGGCACAACCTTTCTAACGCCCGCACGTCCTTCTGGGCGGAGCGAACTACCGTGCGCGCCAGTGCCGCCTTCGTGTGCACAGCGTGAGCGGCCTAACCTGTGCTGAGTGGTCGAGACGATCCGGCGGTGACGTCTGCGGCCACACCCAGCCAGCTCGGTCGGATCGGTGTGCCTACGCTCCACCACCGGAGACACCAGCCCCGAAGGAGGTCGCGTGAGCGACGAAGGTCGCCTGATCGCGGGCCGCTACCGTGTCTTGAGCCGGATCGGTTCCGGCGCCATGGGCGCCGTGTGGATGGCGCAGGACGAGCTGCTGCACCGCACGGTCGCCATCAAGCAGCTCCTGCTCCAGTCCGGACTCGAAGAGAACGAGATCGACGACGCGCGCGCCCGCACGATGCGCGAGGCGCGGATCGCGGCGCGACTCCACCACCCGAACGCCATCAGCGTCTTCGACGTCGTCACCGACGACAGCGGCCAGCCGTGCCTGGTGATGGAGTACCTCGAGTCGACGAGCCTCGCCCAGGAACTCCAGGGCGGCCGGACCCTCGCGCCGATCGACGTCGCGCAGATCGGCGCCCAGGTGTCCGCGGCGCTGAAGGCCGCGCATGCCGTCGGCATCGTCCACCGCGACATCAAGCCGGGCAACATCCTGCTCGCGCCGAACGGCATGGTGAAGCTCACCGATTTCGGCATCTCGCGCGCGAAGGACGACGTGACGGTCACCAAGACCGGCATGATCGCCGGCACCCCCGCCTACCTGGCCCCCGAGGTGGCCATCGGCGGTGACCCCGGTCCCGAATCGGACGTCTTCTCGCTCGGGTCGACGCTGTACGCCGCGACCGAGGGGCAGCCGCCGTTCGGCCTGTCCGAGAACACGCTGAGCCTGCTGCACGCCGTCGCGGCGGGGCAGATCAACCCACCGCGCCAGTCCGGCCCGCTGACCAGCGTGCTCGCCGTCATGCTGCATCCCGAGACGGAGCACCGGCCCACCGCCGAGGAGTGCGAGGAGCTGCTCGACGCCGTCTCCCGTGGTGAGACCCCGCTCGGCGGGCCCTCCGACGAGGCGGGCGAGGACGACCGGACGTCGATGCTCGGCACCGCGGGTGCCGCCGCTGCCGGTGGCGCGGTCGGCGCGGCACTGGGTGCCGGTGCCGCGGGCGCCGCCGAGGAACCGCCCGCGGGGCACTCCGGCACGCTCGGCTCCGATGCGGGCGGCTACTACGACGACGGTTACGACGACTACGCCGCGGCAGGCGGCTACGCCGACCACGGTTATCCCGACCGCGACTACGACGACCCGGCCTACGCCGCCACCGCCTACAGCGACTACGACCACGGCGGTTACGGCGACCAGGACGACCGCACCCGCGTCGCGGGCGCAGCGGGCGCGGGCTACGGCGCCTACCCGGACGACCCGTACGACGACCCCTACGACCGTGACGGCACGCGGGTGGCGGCGGCCGCCGGTGGCGGTGCCGCCGCGACGGGCGAGGACGACGAGAAGCCCAAGTGGAAGGTGCCCGCCCTGGTGGGAGGCCTCGTCGTGATCGGCCTGGCAGCGTTCGCGGTTTGGCTGTTCAGCGGCCCGAAGGGCGGCGATGATCCGCAGCCCGCGGGCAACCCCGCACCGGCCAGCACGACGACGTCGCAGACCACCAGCTCGCCGGAGCCCACGACGAGCTCGCCGGAGCCGACGACGGAGGAGCCGACGTACGTCGAGCCCGAACCGACCTACGAGGAACCGGAGCCGACGTACGAGGAGCCGACGTCCAGCTACGTCGAGCCCGAACCGACGACGGAACCGTCGCCGGAGCCGCCGCCCTCCACGGAGGAACCGGAGCCGACGACGTCGGAACCGTCGGGCCCCGCCGGTACCAGCCCCCCGTCTCCCGTTCCCTGACCCCGGCCCGAGGCACTGTGTGAACTACACGGAAGGCACCGTCGTCGGCAAGCGGTACCGGCTCGACCAGCCGATCGGACGCGGTCGGGCCGGCATCGTGTGGCTGGCGTTCGACACGATGCTGCACCGGACGGTCGCAGCGAAACGGCTCTACGTCGACCCGACGCTGACCGGCGAGGCCGCCGACCAGGCGCACCGCACGGCGCTGCACGAGGCTCGGCAGGCCACGCGGGTCGTCCACGCGGGAGCCATCGCCGCGTACGACGCCGTGCGCTACGAGGACGACGTGTGGGCGATCCTGGAGTACGTGCCGTGCCGCAACATGGCCGACTTCCTCGCCGAACACGGGGAGCTGACCCCGCAGCAGGCGGCGTACCTCGGTCACCGGCTGGGTGCGGCGCTGGCGACGGCTCACGCGGTCGGCGTGACCCACGGGGCCGTCGAACCGGGGAACGTGCTGCTGTGCGACGACGGCGGGGTCAAGCTCACCGACATCGGGCTGTCCCAGCCGCCCGCCGATCCGGCGTACCGCGCGCCCGAACTCGCCAGGGGTGTCGAACCGTCACCCGCCTCGGACGGCTTCTCGCTGGGCGCGATGCTGTTCGCCGCGGTCGAGGGGGTACCGCCGTTCGGTGAGGACGGCACCGGGACCCCGGTCGTGCCGCGCCGCTGCGGCGCGCTGACCGGGGCGCTGTTGAAGATGCTGCGCGACGACCCCGAGTTGCGGCCCACGATGCAGGACACCGTGCAGGCGCTGCGTTCGGTCACGAAGGGCCGCGAGCAGGGCCTCGTGCCGCCGACGGCTCCGGCGATGCCGACGGTGCCGGTGCTGCCGCAGGTCGTCAGCACGCCGGCTCCCCCTCCGCCGCCCGCGCCCGCGAGTGCGGTGCCGATGCGCACCTGGCTACTCGCCGGAGCGGCCGTCGTGATGGTGGTGATCGTCGTCGTGGTGCTCGCACTCTGACCGAATCCTCGGGCTCAGTCCCAGTTGGTGAACTCGGCGTCGTACGGAGAGGCGCGAGGCGGGGGTTCCTCGCCGGCTTCGGTGAACCGCTGCAACGCCTCGACCAGCCCCTCCCGGTGTTCGGCGGGGATGCGCTGCACGATGGCCGCGATCTCACGCCTGCGGTAGGCGGTCACGCGATCGACCAGGTCACGGCCCGCGGTCGTGAGCCCGACGGTGATCTCGCGGCGTGAGGTGGGATTGCTGTTGCGTTCGACCCAGCCGGCCGTGACCAGCCGATCGACCGTGCGCGTCGCCGTGGACGGGTTCACGCCGAGCAGCCCGGCCAGCGCGACCAGTTTCAGCGGCCCGCGGGATCCGAGGGCGACGAGCAACCGGAACTGCGGCAACGTGATCGCGCCGGCGACGGAGGCCACCGACTTCGCGGAGATCCCGACGAGCAGCCGGGATGCGGTCAGCACGGCCTCCGTGATCGCGTCGACTTCGTCACCGTGGGGCGGGGCGGGCTCACTCATATAGCCATTCTCACATTGACGTGCACACGGCAAGCTTTGCACGATGCAACGGATGGCGGGTGGTGTGGAGTTACGTCGACGGGCCGTTCCGGTTTCGGCGCGCGGATCCCTCGGCGCCTGGATACGGGACCGCAACGCGGGCCTGATGGTGCTGGCACTGGTGATCGGGGTCGGAGCCGGACTGGGAGCGGTCGCGTTCCGGTGGCTGATCACGACGGCGACCCACGTGCTGTCCGGGCACGAGGACTACGCGGCCGCACCCGGCTCCGGACACCCGTGGCTGCCCGGCTGGGGCTCGTGGTTCCTGCTGTTGGCCCCGGTCGTGGCCGGCCTGGTCTACGGGCCGTTGGTGTACCGGTTCGCCCGGGAGGCGAGGGGACACGGCGTCCCGGAAGTGATGTACTCGGTGGCCGAGCGCGGTGGCCACATCAAGCCCCAGGTCAGTCTGGTGAAGGCACTCGCGTCGGCGCTGTGCATCGGCGGTGGGGGCTCGGTCGGCCGCGAGGGGCCGATCGTGCAGATCGGCGCCGCCCTGGGTTCCACACTCGGCCGGGTCGCCAAGCTCCCGGAACGCCGACTTCGGGTGCTCGTGGCGTGCGGCGCAGCCGGCGGGATCGCGGCCACGTTCAACGCGCCGCTGGCCGGACCGTTCTTCGCCATGGAACTGATCCTGCAGAGCTTCACCATCGAATCGTTCGGCGCGGTGGTACTGGCCAGCGTCGCGGCCAGCGTGACGGGCCGAGCGATCATGGGCAACGAGGCGTTCCTGTCGTTGCCGGTGTTCCAGGTGCGCAATCCCGTCGAGTTCGCGCTCTTCGCCGTGCTCGGGTTGGTCATCGGGGCCGTGGGCGTTCTGTTCGCCAAGGTCCTCTACCGCGTCGAGGACGTCTGTGACCGCATCTGGCGGGGGCCGGAGTGGCTGCGCCCGGCCGCGGGCGGGGTGCTCCTCGGTGGCCTGCTGATGCTGTTGCCGCAGCTGTACGGCGTGGGCTACCCGGTGCTCGGCGACGCCATCGACGGCGACTACGCGATCGGATTCCTGCTCGTGCTGCTGGCGGGCAAGATGGTGGCCACCAGCCTGACCATCGGCATCGGCGGTTCCGGTGGGGTGTTCGCGCCGTCGCTGTTCATCGGTGCGATGGGTGGTACCGCCTTCGGACTGGTGGTGCACGCACTCCTACCAGGCGTGACGGCCTCGCCCGGCGTCTACGGGTTGATCGGGATGGGTGCGGCGTTCGCCGGCTCGGCACGGGCCCCGATCACCGGGGTGATCACCCTGTTCGAGATCACCGGCGAGTACTCGATCATCCTGCCGATGATGTCGACCGTGGTCGTGGCGACCCTGGTCAGCCGGGCCCTCAGCCGCGACACGATCTACACGGCGAAGCTGCGGCGCCGAGGTATCGACCTGGATGCGCGGCACCGGCGGGGCAGACTCCCCGACCGCACGGTCGGCTCGGTGATGGAGCAGGTACCGGACAGCCTGCCCGCTACCACGGCACCGCGCGACGCGAGCGAGCTGCTGGCTCGGTCGGGGCACGGGGTGCTGCCCGTCGTCGACGGCGCGGGGACGTATCTCGGGTGTGTGACGGCCAGAGCCGTGGCCGAGGTGCTCGGCGACCCCGACGCGGTGGAGACGGTGGGCGATCTGGCCGAGGTCCCGGCGGCGATCACCAGCACGACCAACCTCGTCGACGCTCTGGATCCACTGGCCGACGCCGAGGGCACCGGCTTGCCGGTCTTCGGCGAGGACGGCAGGGAACTCGTCGGATGGGTCACGCACCAGGCCCTGCTGGATGCCATGCGCGCTCCCGCCGCCCGCTGAGACCGTCGAGGTGTCGCGAGCGGACGTGGGCGGTCACCGCGTGAGAGACCGCTCGGGTTCGCGCACCGGCTCCGGCCTGCGCAGCGCCGCGCGGATGTGCGGCACGATCGAGAAGGCCGCACCGGTCAGGCACAGCACGCCGCCGAGGACCGCCAGCAGTGGCGGCACCTCCGCCAGCGCGATCCACGACAGCAGCACCACGAGCGCAGGCACCACCAGTGACGACGAGCTGAGCACGCCCGCGGGGATGTTCTTCAGCGCGTAACCCCAGAAGTTGAACGCCAGCGCCGTCGGGAACAGGCCCAGGTAGACGACGGCCAGCACGGACGCCGGGGACGCGGCGGCCAGGTCGGCGGCGAGGTCCCCGGAGAACGGAAGGCACGCCAGCATCGCACCCACGATGCCGACCAGCGTGACGGCGTACGAGTCGCCGCCGGTCAGCCGCCACTTCTGCAGCAGCACACTCCCCGCGTACAGCAGCGCGGCGATCAGCGACAGCACCACACCCGCCACCGTCAGCTGACCGCTCGTGGTGGCGAGGGTGATGACGACGACACCGGCCATCGACACGCCGATGCCGACGAACAACCGCGCGGGCAGCCCCTCGCCGAGCAGTACCCCCGAGGCCAGCGCGACCAGCAGCGGCGCGACGTTGACGAGCATGGCCGCGGTACCGGCGTCGACGTACTGTTCGGCGAGGTTCAGCACCACCGTGTACACGCCGAACCAGGACACGCCCCACAGCAGCGTCCATCCCCACGCCGCGGCCGTACGAGGCCACCGTGGCCGGTAGAGCAGCGCGCCGATCCCCAGCGCCACCGACGCCACGATCAGCCGCAGCAGCGCCATCGAACCGGCCGAGAAGTGAACGCCGACACCCCGGATGACCACGAAGGACGACGCCCACAGCAACATGACGGCCAGTGCCGCCACCCACGGCAACACGGCGGTCCTACGCGACACGGGGTGCATACCTCAAGCTTCGCCCACCACAACTAGTGAGGACAAGCGAACAGTTCTGAACCCTGTTTAAGCTACCCTACATTGTTGTGCCCCCAAGGGCACCTTGGTGGCGTTGAGTGCCACAAATGTTCCCCTCGTCACGGACTGCCGACTCGGCGCTGTCACATCGGAACCAGGGGAAGATTCGTGGCGTTGAGTGCAACCAGGGTGCCCTTGGGGGCATTCACGGTGACCGCAGGCTCACACGAGGCGGCGGTCCGTTGCCCAGCGCGAGAGTTCGTAGCGGTTCGACAGCTGGGTCTTGCGCAGCACGCTCGACACGTGCGTCTCGACCGTCTTCACCGAGATGAACAGCTCCGACGCGATCTCCTTGTACGCGTAGCCGCGCGCGAGCAGCCGCAGCACGTCCCGCTCCCGGGGCGTGAGCTGGTCCAGCTCGGGATCGCTGATCGGTTCGGCACCCGGCCGCTCGGCGAACGCGTCCAGCACGAACCCGGCCAGCCGCGGCGAGAACACCGCATCGCCTCCGGACACGCGCACGATCGCCTTCACCAGTTCCGCCGACGAGATCGTCTTCGTCACGTACCCGCGCGCACCCGCCCGGATGACCGCGATGACGTCCTCGGCGGCGTCGGACACCGACAGCGCGAGGAACACCACGTCCGGCAGCTCCCCGCGGAGCCGCCGCAACACCTCGGCGCCGCCTCCGTCGGGCATGTGCACGTCGAGCAGCACGACCTGTGGCCGCATCCGCGTGATGCCGGCGACAGCCTCCCCGACCGAGCCCGCCTCGCCCACGACGCGGATCTCGTCGCTGATCGACTGCAGTTCCGCCTTCGCGCCGGCGCGGAACAGGGCGTGGTCGTCGACGAGGAACACCGTCACGGGCCCGGCCGAGGGGTCCCCCGGCTGTCCCGACTGCTCCGGCTGCGCCGTGTCGCCGCCCGTTCCGGCGGTGCCGCCCGTTCCGGCCGTGCCGCCCGTCCCGGCGGTGCCGCCCGTCCCGGCGGTGCCATCGGTGCCGTCGGTGCTGGTGCGGGCCGTGTCGTCGGTGCCGTCGGTCGTCATGAGGCTGCCCCCTGTGCTGCTCGGTCGTGTGCGGGCGCTGCGCGGCGGTCGTCCCCGGTGGTTCCCGTTTCCCCGGTCGCGCCGCCGTCGGTGTCGGTGTCGCCGTCGGTGCCGGTGCCGGTGCCGGTGCCGGTGCCGGTGCCGGTGCCGGTGCCGGTGCCGCCCGCGCCGGTCGCGCGCGGCATCTCGAGCTGGATCTCGGTGCCCTCGCCCGGGGCGGTGCGCACCCGGCAGCTGCCGCCGCCGCGTTCCATCCTGCCCCTGATCGAGTCGGACAGCCCGTGGCGGTCGCCGGGCACGGCGGCGGGGTCGAAGCCGGAGCCGCGGTCGCGGACGAACGCCGTCACCGACGTGGGCTCCACCTCGGCGTAGACGCTGACCTCGTCGACCCCGGCGTGCTTGGCAGCGTTGACGATGGCCTCGCGTGCGGCTTGCACGAGCGCGACGAGGCCGTCGTCGAGTTCGACGTCGCCGACGACGACCTGCTGCACCGAGATGGCGAACGTGTCCTCGACCTCGCCGCATGCCGCTGCGACGGCGCGAGCGAGCGTGGCCGGTGACGACTCCGCCTCACCCACGGTGCCGTCGCCCGCGGTGCCGTCGGCGGCGGCAGCAGCCGAGCCGTCGCGGGTGGGGGTGCCGTAGCCGTTCGGTCCGTAGAGCCATGCGCGCAGCTGGCGTTCCTGGCCGCGGGCCAGCCGGGTGACCTCGCGCGGATGGTCGGAGCGCTTCTGAATCAGCGCAAGCGTTTGCAGCACGGAGTCGTGCAGGTGGGCGGCGATCTCGGCGCGTTCCTCGGTGCGGATGCGCGCGCGGCGTTCGTCGCCGAGGTCCCGCACCAGCCGCAGCCAGAACGGCACGGTCAGCAGTGCCACGCCGACGAGGGTCGCCAGCACGGCCACGAACGCGAACTGCAGCTGGGCGAGGCCGCTGCCCCGCAGCACGATCATGCCGATGCCCGCCATGACCAGCACGACGCCCGCCAGCACGCGGATCGTCGCCGAAACGCCACCGCCGCCGAACACCACGCCGGCCACACCGGACTTCGCGCCCTTGCGCCACCGCCGCCGCTGCGTCTCGTCTGCCTCACGCCACACCACGGCGACGCCGACGAGCACCACCGCCACGGGCAGCCCCGCCCAGCCGGTGAACACCCCGCTCAGCACTCCGCCGACGACGGTCAGCCCGACTCCGAGTGCGATCAGCCCGTAGGCCTGCTGGCGCTGCCGGCCGGACAGCTCCTCGCGGGCGGTGTCGCGTTGTTCCTGCGGCACGAACGCCCACAGCAGGCCGTACGACAGCAGGCCCAGTCCGCCGAGCCCCGCCAGCAGGGCGAACGCGGCGCGCACCCACAGGACCTTGACGCCGAGGTGATCGGCCAGTCCTCCCGCGACGCCGGCGAGCGCGCGCCCGCCACGCCTGCGGTACATCTTCGGCGGAGTCTGCTGCCCGTCGCCGTGGGTTCCGTCGCCGCCTGCCACCGATCCGGCGGGCAACGCGCCCGTGGCCTGCCTGCCGCCGGCGGACGCGCGGGTCCCGGCGTCCGGCGCGCCGGCCTCAGTTGTCGGCCGTGAGCTCACCGGTCGCCCGTCCGCGGCCTGTTCCTGCACGTCATCCATGGTCGCTGTCCATCGTCACAGACTTCGGGGCCGGAATCATCAGGGAAACCCCTGAAGCGCTGCCCGGAGACGCGCCCGGCCCGTCGCCCGGTGGCCGAGATCGGACTCGGGGACGGTTTCAGGGTGCTCCCCGATGTGCCGGGACCGTCGCGGAGCGCATGCTCGGTGCCATGAACAGCACGAGCGGTGCGACCCGGCACCTCGACGGGTTCGAGGCGACGGTCAAGGACTTCTGGGCGAGCAGGCCCCGCCGCCCCGCGCAGGGGCGCAAGATCGCGGGCGTCGCCGCGGGGATCGGGCTGCGATACGGCATCGACCCGATCGTCATCCGCGTGGCTCTGGTGGCACTCACGTTCTTCGGTGGGGTCGGGCCCGCGGTGTACCTGCTGGGCTGGTTGTTCCTCCCCGGAACCGACGACGAGGTGTCCCCGTTCGAGTCACTGCTCGGCCACGGCGGGAGCGCGACCTCGAAGGCGCTGACGCTGTTGTTGTGCGCGGCGTGCTTCCCGGCGTTCGGGCTGGCGTTCGGCGGCACGTGGCTGGACGGCGGCGGCCTCGTCGGCATGGCACTCGTGGTCACGGCGCTGTATCTGCTGCACCGCGGCCGGGGGCACCTGCGCCGCCCCGACGCGGCAGGTGCGGGGACCCTCGGAGACCGGACGGCCCCCGAGCCCGGCACCCGCGTCGACACGGCCACGGCCGACTGGGACGCCCTGGGCGCGAGCCCGCTGGGCTGGCACCTCGCAGACCCGTCGACACCGGTTGCCTCGGCGCCTCCACCCGAGGAACCCGAGCGCCCGCCCCGGGAACGGCCTCGGCGACGCCGCTGCGTCTCCAAGGTCACGCTCGTGACGCTGGCGCTGGCGGTCATCGCGGGAGCCGTCGGTACACCACTGGCGTTGACGGAGGCCGGGTGGAGCCTGTCGCTGACGGCGGGGATCGTGCTGGCCATCCTCGGTGCCGGAATGGTGACCGGCGCGTTCGTCGGTGGCGGCCGCGGGCTGATCTGGTGGGCGATGCCCACCGCCGCAGTCGGTCTGCTGCTCGCGACGGTCCCGGTCCAGGACTACTCCGGCGGCCCCGGCGAGATCTCCGCCACGCCCACCAGCGCGGAGGCCGTCCAGCAGCGGTACGAACGCACGATGGGCCAGATCCGCCTCGACCTGCGGCACATCGCCGACCCCGATGCCGACGTCGCGACGACGGCACGAGTCGGCGCAGGCGACATCGAGGTGTTGGTTCCCGACACCGCCGACGTCACGTTCGAATGCTCCGCCCACACCGGCACGGCCGACTGCCTCACGCGCAGCAGCTCGGGTGTCGCACGTGACAGGATCGCGGGCTCGGATGACGGAACCGACGGACCGGGCGGACAACGGATCGAGCTCGTGCTCGACGCCGGGATCGGCAATGTGGAGGTGCACCGTGGAGGGTGAAACGTCCGGGCGAGCGGGCAGCGACACCGGCAGGCGGGTCGATCCGCTGACGCTGACGGCAGGTGTCGCCACGTTGGCCGTGTCGGCCTACGTCATCTCCGGCGGACCCACCTGGCTCGGGCTTCCGGACGGCCGCTGGCTCCTCGCGGGCGTCGCGGTGCTCATCGGGGTGGTCATGCTGGCCGCGTCACTGCGGAAGGAACGCTGACACCCACGTCCGGCTGAGCGCTCACGTGGCCGCGCCGAACCAGCGCGTGAGCCGCTCCCGCAAGGCGACGAGGCTGCCGCCGGCCCACACGACGTGCCCGTCCGGGCGCAACAGCACCGTGGGCGGGACGTCACGCGCTGCACCGTCGACCCGCGTTCCTCCGGCGGGCTCGACGACGTGGTCGACGCGGTCTGCCCAGCCTTCGACCGACAACGCCCCGCGCGGATCGAGTAGCAGCCCCCGCCCCGTACGGGTGTGCTCGTAGAGCCTGCCGCCCGCCAACGGCACGTCCCGCATCCGCAGCCCCAGCAGGTCGGCGCGTTCCCCGTCCCCAGGGCCGCCGACCTCGTAGCGGACGGCGGTCGCGACGATCTTCTCGGTCAGCCGCCGGTTGACCTCGTCGATCCCGGCCAGCTCGGCGACGAGCCTGCGCACCGCCTGCGACCGCGCGTCGGTCGCCATCAGCACCGTCTGGGCGCGCGTGTTGTCGAGGACGTCCTCGGCCACCGGGCGCCGCTCCGGCTCGTAGCTGTCGAGCAGCCCGTCGGGAGCCCACCCCACCACCTCGGCGGCGAGTTTCCAGCCGAGGTTGAACGCGTCCTGGATGCCGAGGTTGAGCCCCTGCCCGCCGAGTGGCGGGTGGATGTGCGCCGCGTCGCCCGCCAACAGGACACGGCCGGCGCGGTAGCGGTCCGCGAGCCGTGTGGCGTCGCCGAACCGCGACAGCCACCGCGGCGAATGCACCCCGAAGTCGCTGCCCGCGACGGCGATGAGCCGCGTCCGCAGCTCGTCGAGGGTCGGGGGCGTGCGGTCCCCGGAAACACCGGCCGCAGGCACGGTGACGCGGTGGACACCGTCGCCGATCGGGCCGATGCCGAAACGCAGCTGTGTTCTGCGTACCTCGCTCACGACGGCGGTGAGCTCCTCGGGCGGGGCCGTGACCTCGACCTCCCCCAGCAGGTTCTCCGTCTGCGTCGGTTCGCCGGGGAAACCGATGCCGAGCAGTTTCCGCACCGTGCTGCGGCCCCCGTCGCAGCCGACGGCGTAGCGGGCACGCTCCGTCGTCCCGTCGGCCAGCTCCACCGTCACGCCGCCGGTGTCCTGGGCGAGACCGGTCACCTCGCTGCCGCGGCGGATCTCCGCGCCCGCCTCGGCGGCGCGGTGTTCGAGCAGCCGGTCGACCACGGGTTGCGGCACCCCGAGGATGTAGGGGTGGGCCGTGTTCACGGCGGGTGCAGGCGTGGGGATCGCCGCGAACTGGCTCCCCAGCGGATGCCGCGTGCCGTGGTCGAGCAGCGGTTCCAGAAGTCCGCGCTGGTCGAGCACCTCGATGCTGCGCACATGGAGCCCGAGCGACCGCACTACCGGTGTCGGCTCGGGGTCCCGTTCCAGCACCAGCACCGACACCTCGTGCAGGCGCAGTTCGGCGGCCAGCATCGCCGCGGTCGGCCCACCGCCGACGACGACCACGTCAAACATCGATGTCCCCCTGAGAATTGCGGGATCGGATTCCCGGCCGGATTCGACGAGACGCAAGTCTGCGGCGCACACCGGGGATTGCCGCAAGCCCGGGGGTCCGCTATACGTTGAACGTGGCGGGGAGTTCCGCTTTCCCTTCACAGCCGGATCGCTTGTGCGTCCGCACGATGCGCCGCCCTGCCCCCAGCGCTTCCGGCCGCACGTCCCCGTGACGCGAAAACGCCGTGGCCGGTCGGACGGCCACGGCGTGAGCAGGTTCGACGATTCCTAGGTGACGAGCTGCGCGACGATCAGCCCGATACCGATGACGACGCCGGCGACCGTGCCGAGCGCCAGCAGCTTGTGCTGCGTCTCGCGGGACCTGCGCAGCTGCCCTTCGGAACGAGTGGAGACGATGAAGTGCCCCTCCTCGGCCGGCTTCCCGATGACCAGCGGGCCGATCTTGTCGTGCACCTCGCCGAGGATGTACAACCGCTGCCCCGGGCGGACGATCCACTCCTTGTACTTGTAGCCGATCGTCCGGTTGCCGCCGCCGAAGCTCGGCAGCCGGATGCCGAACAGTTCGACGCTGTCGCGGCCGCCTTCGGCCGGTTCGAACCGGTCGACGACCTGTTCCGGGCTGTCGGGCCGCTCGCCGCTCGGGTCGACACCGATGGTGCGGCCCGCCTCGTCGATCACGGCGAAGCCGGCGTTGGACGTGTGGTCGGTCATCTTCTCGGTGCGCCGGCTCGTGCGGCGATCCCCGTCGCGGTACTCGACGTGCTCGTACTCGCGCTCGACCGTGTAGCGGTACCAGACGCATTCCTGCTTCGACAGTTCCGCCGTCAGCACGCCCTCCGGCCGCGGATGCGCCGCACCGACGACCTCGCTGACCTTGCGGAACGATCCTTTTGCGCCGAGCTCGTCGGAGGCCTTGCGTTCCGCTTCGAGTTCCGGAATCGACAGGGTCTCCGTGCCGATCATCGCGTGCAGCTCACGCTTGGTGTGCTGCATGAAGAAAAAGGCGGCGACACCCGCCACGATCAGAATCGCCCCTGCGATCCACACGTCCGCTACCCCCGGTTCGTTTCGCGCGTCATTCCCACTCGATCGTGCCCGGCGGCTTGCTCGTCACGTCGAGCACGACCCTGTTGACCTCGGCGACCTCGTTGGTGATGCGCGTCGAGATGCGCTCGAGCACGTCGTAGGGTAGCCGAGTCCAGTCGGCGGTCATGGCGTCTTCACTGGAAACGGGACGCAGCACGACGGGGTGGCCGTAGGTGCGGCCGTCGCCCTGCACACCGACGCTGCGCACGTCGGCGAGCAGCACCACGGGGCACTGCCAGATGTCGCGGTCCAGCCCGGCGGCCGACAGCTCCTCGCGCGCGATGGCGTCGGCGGCTCGCAGGGTGTCGAGTCGATCGCCGGTGACCTCGCCGATGATGCGGATTCCCAGACCCGGCCCGGGGAACGGCTGGCGCTGCACGATCGTCTCCGGCAGCCCGAGTTCGAGGCCGACGCGGCGCACCTCGTCCTTGAACAGCAACCGCAGTGGTTCGACGAGGCTGAACTGCAGGTCCTCGGGCAGGCCGCCGACGTTGTGGTGGCTCTTGATGTTCGACGTGCCGGTGCCGCCGCCGGATTCGACGACGTCGGGGTACAGCGTGCCCTGGACGAGGAACTCGGCGTCGCCCTTCTCCTTCAGGTCACGGGCGGCGCGTTCGAAGACGCGGATGAACTCGCGCCCGATGATCTTGCGCTTCTCCTCCGGGTCGCTGACGCCGGCCAGTGCGGTGAGGAACTGGTCGCGCGCATCGACGGTGACGAGGTTGACGCCCGTCGCGGCGACGAAGTCGCGCTCCACCTGGGTGCGTTCGCCCGCGCGCAGCAGGCCGTGGTCGACGAATACGCACGTGAGCCGGTCGCCGATCGCCCGCTGCACCAGCGCGCCCGCGACGGCCGAGTCGACGCCGCCCGACAAGGCGCAGATGGCGTGGCCGTCCCCGATCTCGGCGCGAATCCGCGCCACCTGATCGTCCACAATGGACGATGTGGTCCACTGTGGACGAATGTGGGCGATCTCGTGCAGGAAACGGCGCAGCACCTCCTGGCCGTGCGGCGAATGCGCCACCTCGGGGTGGTACTGCACGCCGGCGAACCCGCGGCCCACGTTCTCGAACCCGGCCACCGGCGCACCCTCGGTGCTGGCCGTGACGTCGAATCCCTCCGGCGCCTTCGTCACACAGTCGCCGTGGCTCATCCACACCGGGTGCCGCGCCGGCAGTTCCTCGTGCAGCTGCCCGCCGGAGACGTCGACGTCGGTGCGGCCGAACTCGCGCGTGCCCGTGTGCTCCACAGTGCCGCCGAGCGCGCTGGCCATCACCTGGAAGCCGTAGCAGATGCCGAACACCGGCACACCCGCGTCGAACAACGCCGGGTCGATCCCCGGCGCCTCGTCCGCATACACACTCGAAGGCCCCCCGGACAGGATGATCGCCGACGGGTTGCGGTCGAGTATCTCGGCCACCGACGCCGTGTGCGGCACGACCTCCGAGTACACCTGCGCCTCCCGCACCCGGCGTGCGATGAGCTGGGCGTACTGCGCCCCGTAGTCCACGACGAGGACCGGGCCCTCGGTGGCGGCGGCCGGACCGGCGGACGTGTTCTCGGGCACGAGCAGGACCTCCTCGCTGCGGCATTCGACTGGGTCCTATCGTCGCAGGTGAGCCGACGACCGTCGCTGCCAGGTGGCAGGCTCCGGACCCGCGGCACGGCGGGCGTTCGGAGCGGGTGAGCGGGCCCACATAGGCTGCGGCCATGGACACAGCAGGCTCGCCGGATTTCGACTTCGATCCCGATGCCGACGAGGGGGCGTACACCCCACGCCCACGCGAGGCCTGGATCGCCGGGCGCGCAGAGCCGAGCCCGGACACGGCACCCGTCACGCACCCGGCCGACGACACCGAGGTGGCGACGGTCGCCACGCCCTCACCCGAGCAGACCGCACGCGCGGTCGCCGCGGCGGTGCAGCTCGGCCGGATCGACGACGAAGAGCTGCGCACGGGCGCACTGCAGATCGCCGCTGGCGAACTCGAAGCCCGCCACGAGGAACTGTCGGAACTGATCACCGCGGAGAGCGGCATTCCGCTGCGCTGGGCACAGCGGGAGGTGGCGGAGGCCGTCGCGGTGCTGCGGTACGCGGCACGGCATCCCCTGCCCCGCGACGGCAGAGTGAACAGCGACGGCGGAGCGGCGACGTTGATCCGCGAGATTCCACGCGGACCCGTGCTCGGTGTCGTGTCCCCCGAGGCCCCGCTGCGTAGTGCGGCCCACATCGTGGCGGCCGCGTTCGCGGTGGGCTCGCCGGTGGTCGTCGCGGCGGGCACGGCGACACCGTTGTCGGCACTGGCGCTCGGCGAGGCGCTGGGCGAGGTCGGCATGCCGGAAGGCTCGTTCTCGATCCTCCCCGGTGCCGAGCCTGTGGACGGCGACCTGGTGCGAGTGGACACGGCCGGTCCTGGCCGGGGCTCCGCCGTGGTCGTGACCGACATCGCCGGCGCTGCCGACCGCGGCGAGATCGCCGAACGCATCGCCGTCGCCGCAACCCGCCAGGGCGGGATGCGGCCGGAGGCGGTGCGGCGGGCCGTGGTGTCCTCGGCGGTCGCCGAGGAGCTGTTGCCCGCACTCGCGTCGGCGGTCGAAACCCAGGTCACCGGCAACGCCTACGACACGTCCGTCTCGGTGGGCCCGTTGCCAGCCGACGTGACCGAGCAGGCCGCCGCGTGGCTGTCCGACACCGTGGCCGCGGGCGCGACCGTGCTGGCGGGCGGCACCTCCGGGGAACCGACTCTGGTGACCGGCACCGAGGACGAACCCGCGGCCGGGCCGGTCCTGGCGGTGACCGTCGCCGACGAACCCGAGGAGGCGCTCGCCGCGGTGTCCGCACCCGGAGCTGCCGCGCCGGCGGTGGGCCTGTTCACCGCCGACACCGCACTCGCCATGCGCGCACAGGCCCAGCTGGAGGCGGCCCGCGTGGTCGTCGGCGACGTGCCCGACTACGACCCGGCCACGGTCCGCATCACCATGCACGCGATCACCACACCGCAACTCACCACGCTGACCTGACCGCGCTGACCCCGCACCCCGCGTGTCCTGCATTCGGTACCGCGTGTTGCGTATTCCGGGGACCGTGTTGCGCGTTCCGGGGCTCGTGTTGCGCCCGCGCGTGGCCCAACGCCGCCATCCGCATGGTGCCGACGCGAACGGACAGGCAACCGTGGCACACGCGAACGGCGAGAACCATGCCGTCTGCCGGGTGGTCGTGGAGCTTCGATCGACGCGAAGGTCGATCCGGATGGTCCCGCCCGCACGATCCGGTCGCGGCGCCCGGCGACCGGCCGTGCAAGTGGCCGCCGGCGACGCCGGTGGGCGCAGTCGTCCACCAGCGCGTCGATGAGCACGGACGGCAGGTGACCGGGTGGCCACACGCAGCGCCCCGGGAAACGCAACTCGGCCCCCGGAAAGCGCAACACGGCGTCCTGAGTGCAGGACACGCGGGGGGCTACGCGGGGGTGATCGGGAGGCGGAGGGCGCCCGGCGCCTCGGCGGGTACGGCCGGGCGGCGCGGCGCCACCGCATCGATCCGCCGGTACGGCTCGTCCTGCGACGGGCGCGGGTCCGTGTCGCCGGCGTTCGGCCAGAACGAGAACGCCCGCTCCGCCTGTGCCGTGATCGTCAGCGACGGGTTCACGCCCAGGTTGGCCGTGATCGCCGAGCCGTCCACGATGTGCAGATTCGGGTAGCCGAACACGCGGTGGTACGGGTCGATGACGCCCTCGTCGGAGCTGGTGCCGATCGGTGCGCCGCCGATGAAGTGAGCGGTCAGCGGGATGTCGAAGATCTCGCCCCACGTGCCGCCCGGAACGCCGTCGATGTGCTCCGCCGTGCGCTGTGTGGCCTCGTACCCGGCGGGGATGAACGTCGGGTTCGGCTCGCCGTGGCCCTGCTTCGAGGTGTACCGGCGCCGCCCGAACAGGCCCCGCTTGGTGAACGTCGTGATCGAGTTGTCCAGACTCTGCATGACGAGCAGGATCACGGTCCGCTCGCTCCACTTGTAGCCGTTGAGCATCTTCACGGTCTTGAGCGGATGCTTGACCATGTACTTGGCCAGCTGTTTCCACCGCGGCTCGGCGAGCCTGCCGTCGGTGGCGATCGTCTGCAGCAGGCTCATCGCGTTGCTGCCCTTGCCGTAGCGCACCGGCTCGACGTGGGTGTCCTCGTCCGGGTGGATCGACGAGGTGATCGCGACGCCCCTGCTGTAGTCGCGCTGCGGGTCGACGTCGGTGCGCGCGGCACCGAGGATCGCCTCGGAGTTGGTGCGCGTCAGCTCGCCGAAGCGGTTCGACAGCCGCGGCAGCGTGCCGTTGTCACGCATCGCGTGCAGCAGCTTCTGCGTACCCCACGTGCCCGCGGCCATGACGACGTGGCCCGCAGTGACGGTCGTGGTGAACTTCTTCGACGTCGTGCCCGTCTTCCGCAGATCGACCTCGAACGCACCGGCTCCCCGCGGACGTACCGCCGTCACCGTCGTCATCGGCACGACGTGGGCTCCGCCCTGCTCGGCGAGGTACAGGTAGTTCTTGACGAGCGTGTTCTTCGCGCCCACCCGGCAGCCGGTCATGCAGGATCCGCACTCGGTGCAGCCCGTGCGCGCGGGGCCCGCACCGCCGAAGTACGGGTCGGCGACGTCGGTGCCCGGCTCGCCGAAGTACACGCCCACCGGGGTCGCGTGGTAGGTGTCGGAGACGCCCAGATCGGCGGCCACCTTCTGCATGACCTCGTCGGACGGGGTCACCGTCGGGTTGACGTTCACGCCGAGCATACGGCTGGCCTGGTCGTAGAACGGCGTGAGCTCGGACTCCCAGTCGGTGATGTGCGACCACTGCGGATCCCGGTAGAACGGTGCGAGCGGCCGGTACAGGGTGTTCGCGTACACCAGCGAGCCGCCGCCGACCCCCGACCCGGCGAGGATCATGCAGTCACGCAACAGGTGCACCCGCTGGATGCCGTAGCACCCGAGCTGCGGAGCCCACAGGTAGTTGCGCAGATCCCACGACGTCTTGGCGAAATCCTCGTCGGTGAAGCGCTTGCCCGCTTCGACGACGCCGACGCGGTAGCCCTTCTCGGTCAGCCGCAGCGCCGCGACGCTGCCGCCGAACCCGGAGCCGACGACCAGCACGTCGTAGTCGAGGTCAGTCCTGCCATCCCCAGCGATGGTGTTACGCGAAGTCACACAAAAACTGTAACCAGCCGGGCAACTTCTGACCAGAGGTAGGTTACTGGCGGGTCAATTCACGTAGTCACATCGCATGACGCTCCGTGTCCGCGATGCGGTCGATGTACCACGGGCGCGGTTGCCCCCAGGGGCACTTTGGTTGCACTCAACGCGACCAAGGTGCCCTTGGGGGCGCCAGGCACAGACCGGCAGCACGGGCGTCAGTGGCGGACAGTCAGCCCGACGCGCTGGAACTCCTTGAGGTCGGAGTAGCCCGTCTTGGCCAGAGCACGCCGGAGTGCACCGAACAGGTTGACCGTGCCGCTCGGGTCCTGCGACGGCCCGTGCAGCAGCGTGCGCAGGTCCACCCCCGTGTGCTCGCCGGCGCTCGCAGGTGCGACCCGCGAACGCGGCAGCGACGGGTGCGCCGCCGCCGACGTCCAGTACAGGCCGCGGCCCGGTGCCTCGCTCGCGGCGGCCAACGGCGCGCCCAGCATGACGGCGTCCGCTCCGCACGCGACGGCCTTGGCGATGTCGCCCGAATGACGGACTCCGCCGTCGGCGAGCACGTGGACGTAACGGCCACCGGTCTCGTCGAGGTAGTCACGGCGCGCGGCCGCGGCGTCGATCAGCGCCGTCGCCATCGGCACGCCGATGCCGAGCACCTGGTCGGTACTGGTGATGCCCGGCGTGTAGCCGTGGCCGACGATGACGCCCGCCGCGCCGGTGCGCATCAGGTGCATGGCCGTGCGGTAGTCGCTCACCCCACCGGCGACCACGGGAACGTCGAGGTCGGCGATGAAGTCCTTGAGGTTCAGCGGGTCGGTGTCACTCTCACCGCTGTCCTCCCCGACGTGCTCGGCCGACACGATCGTGCCCTGCACGATGAGGATCTCCACGCCCGCGGACAGCAGGTGCGGGGTGAGCTCGGCCGCGTGCTGCGGGCTCACCCGCGCCGCCACCGTGACGCCCGAGTCCCGCACGGTGCGCACCGCTTCGGTGATCAGGTCGTGCCGGACGGGCGCGGCGTGCAGTTCCTGCAGCCGCTGCACGACCTCGGACGGGGCCGCACCGTCCTTCGCGGCCTCGGCCACCCTGGCGAGCGCGCTGTCGGCATCGGCGTGCCGCGCCCACAGCCCCTCGGCGTTCAGCGCGGCGAGGCCGCCGAGCCTGCCGATCTCGATGGCCGTGTGCGGCGACACGACCGCGTCCGTGGGGTGTGTCACGAGCGGCAGGTCGAACCGGTAGGCGTCGATCTGCCAGCCGGTCGACACCACCTTCGACGACCGCGTCCGCCGCGACGGCACGATGTCGATGTCGTCGAAGTCGTACGACCGCCGGGCGGTCCGTCCCATGCCGATCTCGACCAGATCCCGCACGTGTAGTCCTCTCTCGCTTCCCGGATTCCGCCGCGTCCGGGGAAAACCCCGGCCGTCGGGCAGGGTTGCCGGATGCGGCGTCTCAGCCGTGGTGTCGGCGTCTCAGCGCGTCGTGTAGTTCGGCGATTCGACGGTCATCGTCACATCGTGCGGGTGGCTCTCCTTGAGCCCGGCCGCGGTGATCCGCACCAGCTGCGCGCGCTGCATCTGCGGCACCGTCTGCGCGCCCGCGTAGCCCATGCCCGACCGCAGCCCACCGACGAGCTGGTGGACGACGTTCGCCAGCGGGCCCCGGTACGGGATCCGGCCCTCGACGCCCTCGGGCACCAGCTTGTCCTCGGACAGCACGTCGTCCTGGGCGTAGCGGTCCTTCGAGTACGACCGCGCACCGCCGCGGGAACTCATCGCACCGAGCGATCCCATGCCGCGGTAGGTCTTGAACTGTTTGCCGCCGACGAGCACGACCTCACCGGGCGCCTCGGCGGTACCCGCGAGCAGGCTGCCCAGCATCACGGCCGACGCCCCGGCCGCGACGGCCTTCGAGATGTCGCCCGAGTACTGGATACCGCCGTCGCCGATCACCGGAACGCCCGCGGGCCGGCACGCCTTGTCGGCCTCGTGGATCGCGGAGATCTGCGGCATGCCCACACCGGCGACGACGCGGGTGGTGCAGATCGAGCCGGGACCGACGCCGACCTTCACACCGTCCACGCCCGCGTCGACGAGCGCCTGCGCGCCCGCGCGCGTGGCCACGTTGCCGCCAACCACGTCGACCGCGTCGCCGAGTTCCTTCTTCAACGTCGCCACAGTGTCGACCACGCCCCTCGAGTGGCCGTGCGCGGTGTCCACGACGAGCACGTCGACGCCCGCGTCGGCCAGCGCCATCGCACGCTGGTGTCCGTCGGGGCCGACACCGACGGCGGCACCGACGATCAGCCGCCCGTCGTCGTCCTTGCTGGCGTCCGGATACTGCTCGGTCTTGACGAAGTCCTTCACCGTGATCAGCCCGCGCAGCTTGCCCGCACCGTCGACGATCGGCAGCTTCTCGATCTTGTGCTTGCGCAGCAGGCCGAGCGCGGCCTCCGCGGTGACGCCGACCTGGGCGGTCACCAGCGGTGCGGGTGTCATGACCTCGCGCACCTGCTTGGAGTGGTCCACCTCGAACCGCATGTCACGGTTGGTGATGATGCCCACGAGCTGACCGGACGCGTCGGCGACGGGCACGCCGGAGATGCGGAACCGGGCGCACAGCGCGTCGACCTCGGCGAGCGTGTCGTCGGGTGAGCACGTCACCGGATCGGTCACCATGCCGGCCTCGGACCGCTTGACGATCTCGACGGCCTGCGCCTGCTCGTCGATCGGCAGGTTGCGCTGCAGCACGCCCATGCCGCCCTGCCGGGCCATCGCGATCGCCATCCGAGCCTCGGTGACGGTGTCCATCGCCGCCGACAGCAGCGGAATCCGCAGCGACACGTTGCGCGACACCCGGGTCGACGTGTCGACGGAGCTCGGCACGATGTCCGACTCGGCGGGCAACAGCAGCACGTCGTCGAAGGTCAGCCCGAGGAGCGCGAACTTGTCCGCCATCACGGCGGCGTCGTCGGCACCACCGGGCACGGCGGCGCTGGAGTCGGAGTCGGTGAACTCGCTCGGCATAGGGCGGCGGACCTTCCTCGATGCATTGGGGGATGCGGGTGGCTGCACGGGGCGAAACGCCTCGTAATCGATGGTAGCTGGACGGATGGGGGTACCTTCCCGGTACCGTGCAGCCCGTGCCGCACGACGTGTTGCCCCCAGACCCGTTCGCCGATGACCCCGACGACCCGGCAAAGGAGATCGCCGAAATCGAAGAGCAGGCCGGTGAGCCGATCTCCGAGGAGGAGCGCACCGAACTCCTCTCGGACCTCGCCGACCTGGCCGTCTACCAGGCACTTCTCGAGCCGCGCGGGGTGCGCGGAATCGTGGTGGACTGCGGCGAGTGCGACCTGCCGCACTACCACGACTGGCACCTGCTCCGCGCCAGTCTCGAGCAGCTGCTCGCCGACGGCCGCATGCGTCCCCACGAGCCCGCGTTCGACCCGGACCCCGCCGACTATGTGACGTGGGACTACTGCCGCGGCTTCGCCGACGGCATCACCACGACCGAGAACGCCTACTGAGTCGCCGCCCCACCGGCAGCCCTGCTCCCTGACCTGCGACGGGACGGGCTCCGGGGCGCTCCGGACTCCCGGCCGTGCCGCAACGCGACCGGCCCGGATCCCGGTGCCGCGCGACGCTTCTCACACCTGTTCGCGTGTAGCGAACACGAGTGGCCGATCCCTGCAGCCACGGCCGACCTCGCGCGCCGGCATGATCGTCGCCCGGATGCGGCCGCGACGAGCGCAGCCGGAGCCGGGAGGGGACACGGAGCGGGACGAGCACGACCGGAACAGCGGAACGCCCCCGAGGGTCACGCCGCAGACCTCGGGGGCGTTCCGCTGTCGAGTCCGCCTCAGCTGGTGCTTCCGGACAGGGCGGGTGACACCTGGGACCCGCTGTCACTGCCGCCGGACGAACGGCCCGTCTCGTCGCTCGTCTCCGTGGACGGGGTCGGCGACTCCGAACTCGGCGCGGGTGACGTGGTGTCGTCCGGCTCACTCGTCGTCGAATCGTCCGGATCCGTCGGCGTGGTGTCGGTCGGATCGTCCGGTCCGGGCTGCGGGTTGGACCCGGTCGGCGACGACGAGTCCGGCGACGAGGAGTCCGGCGAGGTCGAGCTCGACGACGAACCGTCGGTCGACGAGTCCGGAGCGGGCTCGGCGCCCTCGTCCGGGTGACCCTGCAGTCGTTGCATCAGCTGCATGTGCCGTGCCTTGAGCTGCGCGGCCTCCTCGGTGGCCGTCACGTTCTTCAGGTCCTGTTCGGCCTGCGAGAGCGCGGAGCGAGCCTCGTCGTAGCGGTCCGAGGCCAGCGCGAGCCGGGCCTCGTCCATCGACGTGCGCACCGACGCTGCCGCCTCCACGGACCGGGCGTGGTCGGTGTAGAGCACCTTGCTCAGGCCCCACAGGGTGTCGCCCGGCTGGGCGTCCCGCGCGGCCAGCGCCGTACCCGTGAACCCGATGGCCAGCACCGCGGCGGCCGCCGCGACCGGCACCATGAACCGCCGCTTGTGACCACGGCCCGCGTGCCGCTTGGCCAGCGACGCCGTCCTGATCTCGGTGGCGGCCGTGTCGGCGTCGATCAGCTCGGGAATGCGTTCGCTGTCGATGTCCCGCCGCCACGCGAGCAGCAGCGCACCCAGCTCCGCGTCGCCGAGCTCGTCGGCCACCTTCGCGTCGGGTCCACCGAGCGCGTCGAGCAGCGCGTCGTCGGCCTGCACAGCCGTCAGGTCCGCGGCGGCCGTGGCGAGTTCGGCGCCGTCGGTGCCGCTCACCGGTTCCCCGGGCTCCGCGTCGGCGGTCTCGGCGGTCTCGGCGTCGGCAGTGTCGGCGTCGGCGGACTCGGTCAGGCCCGCGGGTGTGATGGTGACGACAGCGGCGAGGCCGTCGGCGCTGCCACCTGTCTCGGTGTCCGCGGTCTCGGTGTCCGCGGTCTCGTCGGCGCCGGTCCCGGTTACCGAGCCGTCCTCGGCCGCAGCGTCCTCAGCCCCGGTGTCCTCGGCCGCAGCGTCCTCAGCCCCGGTGTCCTCAGCCCCGGTGTCCTCGGCTTCGGCGTCCCCCGCCGTGGCGTCAGCACTCTCGGCCGTGGCGTCCTGGGCGTCAGCGCTCTCGGCCCCGGCGTCCTCGGCACCGGCGGCGTCCTCGGCACCGGCGGTGTCATCGGCCGGGCCGGCGGTGTCATCGATGTCGGACTCGGTGTACTCGACCGCTCCGGCGTCGGCGGCGTCGCGTTCCGGCTCGTCGGCCGAACCGGCAGGACCGGTGTGTTCCGTCACTCAGACCACCTCCTCAGCGGCCAGCACCTTGCGCAGCCGCGCGAGAGCACGGTGCTGAGCGACCCGGACCGCGCCGGGGGTCGATCCCACGGCCTCCGCGGTCTCCTCCGCGGACAGTCCGACGACCACACGCAACACCACGATCTCGCGTTGTTTCTCCGGCAGGACCTGCAGCAGTTTCGTCATGCGCTCGTTCAGCTCACCCTGGATGGCGAACTGTTCGGGCCCGACGTCACGCTCCATCTCGTCCGGCACTTCGGCGACCGGCTCCGCCTTGTTGCGGTGGGCCGCGCGGTGTGCGTCGGCCACCTTGTGGGCGGCGATGCCGTAGACGAACGCCAGGAAGGGTCGTCCCTGGTCGCGGTAGGAGGGCAGAGCGGTCAGCACCGCGAGACACACCTCCTGAGCCACGTCGTCTGCCGAAGCGTACGAACGCTCCTGCCTGCCAACACGGGCGCGGCAATACCGCACCACAAGGGGGCGGATCGAAGCGAGCAGCCGCTCGACCGCTTGCTGATCTCCCTCAACAGCGGCGGCGACCGACTCGTCCAGTCCATCCCCCACAGTGGCCATCGCAGACAACGATCCCGGTGTTACGTCTCGGTGTGCATGAAAAGCGGCGCGCGGGCTCAGCGTCCCTCACGCCGGTGACGTGACCACAGTACCCGGCCACTCCTTGAGTTCCGCGTGAGTTCCCGACGGTCGCTCGTGCAGGTGACATGCCCCACGACCGGGCTACCGTCGGACGTCCTGCGTCCCACGCGAACACACTGCGTCCGTCGTGGGGATCCGTGGTCGGGTCCGTCGTGACGGGCGGCCGTGTGGGCGACGCGTAACGCGCACGGCATCGCCGTCGGCCACGGTACCGGCTACACGCACACGACGGGGCGCGGCATGTCACCATGCCACGCCCCGTCGGTGTCGTCCCCGGGCAGCGGGTTACTGCGGCGGCAAATGCCGGTGGTGCAGAGTCGGGATCAGGCCATGTCGGATCAGGCCACGAGTCCGCGGCGGAAGCCGTGCGCGACGGCCTGCGCCCGGTCGCGCACGCCGAGCTTGCGGAACAGCCTGCGCGCGTGGGTCTTCACGGTGTCCTCGGACAGGTACAGCTCGCGGCCGATCTGGCCGTTGCTCTTGCCCTGGGCCATGCCGCGCAACACCTGCAGCTCGCGTTCGGTGAGCTGCACGCCCGGGTCGGCGGGCTGCCGCTGGGCGGGCACGGACGTGCTGGCGAGCGTGTGGGCGAGTGCGGCGACGAGTTCGGGGCGCGAGGCGTCCCAGCGCAGGTAGCCGCGGGCGCCGCCCGCGATGGCCGCCGCGATGCTGCCCGCGTCGTCCGGAGCGCCGAAGACGATCACGTTCGCCTGCGGGTTCGCCGACACGAGACGACGCGTGGCCTCCACTCCGGTGGGCACGGCGCGCTGCGTGCCCACGAGCACGACATCGACCGGCTGCCGGGAGTAGCGGGCCAGCAACTCGTCACCGTGCGCTACGCAGTCGATGCGGCTGACGCCGGGCACAGCGGACATCACGCGGGTGAGGCCTTCGCGGACACTGCGTCGGTCGTCGCAGATCAAGACCGTAGTCACGGGGGTTCCTTCCTGCAGCCGGGTGACGTACTACCCCCACTATCGGACGCTTTAGGCCGGACCTTGACACGATCTGGTGGCTTTTTTGAAATTTCTCTGACCCGGATGCCGGAACGGCAGGTCGCAGGCTCACACCGGGACCCACGGCGACTCCACCGCGAGTCTGCGCAGTTCGGGGTCGACCCTGCGTAACAGTGCGTGTACCTCACGCGTGGCACGAAGCCGGTGCTCGTCAGCGTTCGCCGGGTCGGTGTCCGCGGCGAGGAGCCGGGCGGGCCACGACAGCGACGCGAACCCGTGGGTGTCGATCACCGTGAGCGCCGCGGTCACCAGTTCCGCGGGCCGAGCCGGGTCCGCACCCGCCGCCAGCAGAGCCGCCGCGAGCACGAGCTCCGTCTTGGTGCGATGCCGGACCGGCCTCGCACCTGCCCCGGAGCCGAGGAGGCGCAACGCGGCCTCGGCCGACGCGACCGCCGTCGCCGGGTCGCCACCGGCGAGTGCCGCTTCGGTGCCGACCCACGCCGCGCGCACCCGGGAGCGCACGCTGCCGCCGCCCTCCCCGAAGGCGGCATCGAGACCGGCCGTGACCTCCCCCACGAGGCGGCGCGCCAGCGCGGGCCTGCCGAGCGCGAGCTGGTCCGCGGCCAGTCCGAGCAGGGCGTCGGCCCACGCGCCGGCGACGTCGACGCCGTCCACGTCGGCCCCGATCCCCGTGGCCCCCGTCCCGCCCGTGCCCGGCACGTCCGTGGCCGTCCCGTCCGTGGCCTTCCCATTCGTGGCCTTCCCGTCCGTGGGACCCGGCCCGCTCGCGGTGCCGTCTGCGTCTCCCCCGGCTGGAACACCGTGCACGGATGGTGCGAGGGGCAGGCCCGCCACGGCGGCGAGCGCCGCGCCGTCAGCCGGCAGCGCCGCCGCGTGCCCGCCGAGCTGGCGGCGGTGCGAGGCGATCGTGCTCGCGGCAAGGGAGGCGACCACCACGTCCCGGCTGCGGCGCAGGCGGCGCAGCAACGTCGTCGCAGCGGCGTACCGGCCGCGCGCACCGAGTGCGACGGCGGCCAACCAGCGCTCACGGTCGGTACGGGCGTCGGAGGCCATACCGGCGATCCGGTGGTCCGGCGTGGCGGCCGACTCACCCGCATCGCCGAACGCGATCCGGCGGAGGTGGTTCTCGAGAGTCACGGCGCCATCCTGCCGCCGGGACGGTCCGCCCGGCGGCGGCACCACCCGCCGGTCACGAGCACGAGCGGGACGGGAACCCGGGCGAAAAACCAACACTGTGTCTGCTATCACACCTGCGGGGGATGCCTAACGAATGAATCCGCTTGCCAATCACTTGAACAACTTTTGCCACACTTCTAACGTGCTCCTCGTTGCACCGAATGGAGTAGTCGTAACTGATCCGGTTACGTGGGACCGGATTCGACGAGGGGACATCGATGGCGGATATCCGCAGGCTTCCCGGCCCGAATGCCGATATCTGGGACTGGCAGCTCGAGGGGTCGTGCCGGGGCATGGACAGCGGCTCATTCTTTCACCCCGACGGGGAGCGAGGTCCGGCGAGAGCACGACGAGAGGCCAGAGCAAAGGCCGTCTGCCGAGCGTGCCCGGTGCTCGAACTGTGCAGAGAGCACGCCCTCGCGGTCCACGAACCCTACGGCGTGTGGGGCGGCCTCTCGGAAAGCGAACGGGAGCACATCATCCGCAACGAACAACGCTCGCTGACCGTCGTAATGTGAACCTCTTTCCGGAGGGGGAAGAAGAAAGGGGCGCCCGGCCGGGCGCCCCTTTCTTTTCGTCAAATCATCTTTCCCGCAAACTTTCGCGGAAATATCTTTCTCGCGAGCGACCTCACCCGCCGGGCCAGGCATTCATGGCAACGGCCACGACAGACCGCAGCTCGTCGGCCGAGCGCCCGTCCCGCGCCAGATGTGACAACCCGTTCCGGACGGTCTCGCAGAACGCCACGAGCGCGTCGAGGTCGGCCTCGGCGGGCAGCTCACCCTCCGCGACCGCACGCCGGAGCCGCGCGGCGACCCGCTCGCGGGTCACGCGCCGCTGCTCCGCGAGGAACTCCCGCACGGCATCGTTGCCGGGTGCGCAGTTCGTCGCCGCGTCCACGACCATGCAGCCGGGTGGCAGCGCCGGGTCGGTGTAGAGGCCGACATTCGCCAGGAGCATCGCTTCGACGGCGCGGCGCACGACCGGCTCGCGGTCGAGCTCCTCCACGGCCTGCTGGCCGTAGCGGCGGACGTAGTGGTCGACGGACTCCCGGAACAACGCCTCCTTTCCGCCGAACGCGGCGTACAGGCTGGGTGATCCGATCCCCATCGCCGCGGTCAGGTCGGAGACCGACGTGGCCTCGTAACCGTGTTCCCAGAACGCGCGCATCGCGGTGTCGAGCGCCGCGTCACGGTCGAACGCCCTCGGGCGACCTCGGGGTGACATAACCCTCTTTCTGTAGTGATCAGCACAGAAAAGCTTGACCCGCTCAGCTTACGCGTCTTATTTATATATCGATCGACACAAAAAGGAGTACGCGCATGACACTGGCAGGCAAGGTCGCGCTCGTCAGCGGAGGCAGCAGGGGAATCGGCGCGGCGATCGCCACCAGGCTCGCCGCCGACGGCGCCGACGTGGCGCTGACCTACACCTCGGCAGAACAGCAGAGCAGCGAGGTCGTGGGACGGATCGAGGCGCACGGCCGGAAGGCCTTGGCGATACGCGCCGACAGCACCGACGCCGACGCGGTGGCGGACTCGGTCCACCGCACGGCCGAGACACTCGGCGGCGTCGACATCCTCGTCAACAACGCGGGCGTCTTCCCGACTGCGACCATCGACGAGCTCACCGTGGCGGAGATCGACCGGACACTGGCGATCCACGTCCGCGCCGTGCTCGTGGCCACGCAGGCCGCGGCCCGGTACCTGCCCGACGGCGGCCGAGTGATCAACATCGGGAGCAGCCTCGCCGGCCGCGCACCCGGTCCCGGGCTCAGCCTCTACTCGGCCAGCAAGTCGGCACTCGACGGGCTCACCCGCGGCCTCGCACGCGACCTGGGCCCACGCGGCATCTCGGCGGTCGTGGTGCACCCGGGCTCGACGGACACCGACATGAACCCTGCCGACGGCCCGCGCGCCGCGGCGCAGAAGGCGGGACGAGCGCTCACCGAGTACGCGGCACCGGACGACGTCGCCGCGACCGTGGCGCATCTGGCCGGCGAGGGCGGGCGGTTCATCACGGGCAGCGGCATTCTGGTCGACGGCGGCGCCAGCGCCTGAAGACGTGCCGGCCGCACAACGAGACGGGGCGGCACTCCGCAATGGGAGTGCCGCCCCGCCGGGTGCGTCTACGAGCGACGTCAGTGCGCGTGGCCGTGACCGTGGCCCGCGTCCTCGTCCTCGTCCTCCTCGGGCTTCTCCACCACGGAGCCTTCCGTGGTGAGCACCAGCCGGGTGATGGACGCCGCGTTGGCCACCGCCGAACGCGTCACCTTGACCGGGTCGACGACACCGGCCGCGAGCAGGTCCGTGAGCTCGCCGGTCGCCGCGTTGAGGCCCTGGCCCCAGCTCTGCTCCTTGACCTTCGACACCAGCACCGCGGCCTCGTGGCCCGCGTTGTGGGCGATCCAGTAGAGCGGAGCGGTGAGCGCCTCACGGACGATCTTGACGCCGGTGGCCTCGTCGCCGGTGAGGCCGAGGTTGCCCTCGAGCTCCTTCGACGCGTGGACCAGCGCCGAGCCACCGCCGGGCACGATGCCCTCCTCGACGGCCGCCTTGGTGGAGGCCACGGCGTCCTCGATGCGGTGCTTGCGCTCGTTCAGCTCGGTCTCGGTGGCCGCACCGACCTTGATGACCGCGACGCCGCCGCCGAGCTTCGCGAGCCGCTCCTGGAGCTTCTCGCGATCCCAGTCGGAATCGGTCGACTCGATCTCGCTGCGGATCTGGGAGACCCGGTCGGCGATGGCGTCCTTGGAGCCCGCGCCGTCGACGATGGTCGTCGCGTCCTTGGTGATCTCGATGCGACGGGCCTGGCCCAGCACGTCGATGCCCGACTCGGACAGCTTCATGCCGATCTCGCTCGAGACGACCGTGCCGCCGGTGACGACGGCCAAGTCGTCCAGGAACGCCTTGCGGCGGTCACCGAAGAACGGCGCCTTGACGGCCACCGCGCTGATCGTCTTGCGCAGCGAGTTGACGACGAGCGTGGACAGCGCCTCGCCCTCGACGTCCTCGGCGATGATCAGCAGCGGCTTCTTGGTCTCCGCGACCTTCTCCAGCAGCGGGAGCAGGTCGTTCAGCGACGAGATCTTCTCCCGGTGCAGCAGCACGTAGGCGTTCTCGAGAGTCGCCCGCTGCTCCTCCGGGTTGGTCGCGAAGTGCGCCGACAGGAAGCCCTTGTCGAACTGCACGCCCTCGGTGATGTCGAGCTCGGTGGCCATCGTGGAGGACTCCTCCACGGTGATCACGCCGTCCTCGCCGACCTTCTCGACGGCCTCGCCGAGCAGGGCGCCGATGTTGGCGTCCCGCGACGTGACCGTGCCGACCTGGGCGATGTTGTCGCGGCCCTTGACCGGGGTGGCCTTGTTCTTCAGGAACTCGACCACGTGGTCCGCGGCCTTCTCCATCCCCGCGCCGAGCGCGGCCGGGCTCGCACCGGCGGCCACGTTGCGCAGGCCCACCTTGACCAGCGACTGCGCGAGCACGGTCGCCGTCGTGGTGCCGTCGCCTGCCACGTCGTTCGTCTTCGTGGCGACGCTCTTGGCCAGCTGCGCACCGAGGTTCTCGAACGGTTCGTCGATCTCGATGTCACGGGCCACCGTCACGCCGTCGAGCGTGACCGTCGGGCCGCCGAACTGCTTGTCCAGGACGACGTGCCGGCCACGCGGGCCGAGCGTCACCTTGACGGCGTTGGCGAGCTTGTCGACCCCGCGCTCGAGCGCGCGACGAGAATCCTCGTCGAAATTGATCTGCTTAGGCATTGAGGAACCTCTCTCCGGGCACGCGAAACGCCCCGACCCCCGGTATCAGCGGGGCCCGGGGCGTCAACGCATAGCGGGTCGTCAGTTGACGACGGCCAGCACGTCGCGGGCGGACAGGATCAAGTACTCCTCGCCGTTGTACGTGACCTCGGTGCCGCCGTACTTCGAGTAGATGACGACGTCGCCCTCGTTCACGTCCACCGGGACGCGGTTGCCCTTGTCGTCGACACGGCCCGGGCCGACGGCCAGAACCTTGCCCTCCTGGGGCTTTTCCTTGGCGGTGTCCGGGATGACGAGACCGGAAGCCGTCGTCTCCTCGGCCTCGCTCCTCTGGACAACGATCTTGTCCTCGAGCGGTTTGATGTTCACGCTCACCGGGTTGACCTCCACGGGTCTAAGAAAGCGTTGGCAGGTACCTATTGGGTACGGCGCCTACCACCCCGCCGTCGCGGGTGCCGGGGCGTGTGTGGTGCCGTTTCGATTAGCACTCTAGCCATGGGAGTGCTAGCCGCGCAAGCAGGGGTGCCTCTCGAGCTGATCGGCGCTTTCGCCGGTCGCGCGGACTCCTCGTGACGGCACGTCGTCACTCGTCGCGCGGTGCCGCACGCACTGCCGGTCCGGCTACCGTGAACGACCTTCCCCTGCGGACGACACGGACAAGGGACGGTGATCCGAATGGGTGGCTGCAACTGCTGCAGTGCGTGTACCGGTCGCGGATGCGGGTGCTGCGGAAGCTGCTCCTGACGACCCCGCGGTGTTCAGTGCCCCCAAGGGCGCCTCGGGGGCACTGAAGGCCGCACCCTGTCGCCGAACGCGTCGCGCGACTGCTCCCCCGCAGCGTGCTGGTCGACCTGCCCGGCAACGGCCACAGTGCCCTCGACACCCCACCAGTGCCCTCGACACCCACCAGCTCGCCGCGCTGCACGTCGCCCACCACGTCGAGCGCGGCGACCTCGACGGCCTCCGGCAGCGCGCCGGCCGCATCGCGGCACTGCCCCGGCGCGGCACTGCCCCGGCGCGGCATGTCGAGTGCGCTCGGCCCGCTGATCCGCACGGCCGTGCGCCTGGGCGGCTGACCACCTCGGCACACCCCCGACAGCAGCCGGCCCCGCGTCGACGCGCACCTGCGCCGAAGGGGTGTCATTGCGGGCTGCCCCTTCGGTGCATCGAACGCAACCACGCGCCGGCGTGCCCCTGCGGCGCGCGGGTGGTCGCACCACAGCAGCGCACCGGCCCGTCGACGTGAGGGAAGTTTCGGGGCTCCCCGATGTCACCCCACCGGAACGGACACGCTCCATGCGAGGGGAGGATTTGTGGCGTTGAACGCCCCCAAGGTGCCCTTGGGGGCGGCTCGGGGCACCGCGGTGTCATACGGACGGGCGATACGTCCCCGGAAGAAAGTTCGTTCCACGTTGGGCGGGCTGTCGGTACATTCCTCACACCACATCGCCGGTGAGGAGTGAACGCATGGACACCTTTCCTCGACGTACGGCTCTTCGCGCCGCCGCCGGAACCGCGGGTCTCGCCGCGGCCACCGCGGGATTCTCCGCCACGGGTGGTGTCGCCTCCGCCGCGGAACGGAGCGCCCGGCAGCGTGCGTTCACCGCCGCGGCCGCGGAGTTCGGAGTTCCGGAACGGGTGCTGCTGGCCGTGTCGTACCTCGAATCCCGCTGGGACGACCACGGCGGCAGGCCGAGCAGCAGCGCCGGGTACGGCCCGATGCACCTCACCGACCTGCGGACCGCCGCCGCGGGCGGCAGTCACCACGACAGCCGCGGCAGCACGACCGCCGCCGGGGACACGGCCGGCACGAGCAGCCCGGTCGAGGATCCGCGCGGCGACACCGCCCGCCGCACGCTGCGTCCCGTCTCCCCCGCCGAGGGCACGCCGACGGAACGGTTGCAGACCATCGATCTCGCCGCCGAGCTCACCGGTGTCGACAAGGAGACACTGCGCACCGACCCCGTGGAGAACATTCGCGGCGGTGCGGCGCTGCTCGCCCACTACCACCGCACGTCCGGAGCACGCGGGCACGAGCCCGGCGACTTCTACGGTGCGGTCGCCCGCTACAGCGGCGCCGACGACGAGGCGACGGCGGGTTTCTTCGCCGACGAGGTGTACGCCGTCCTGGCCGAGGGTGCCGAGCGCGTCACCGTGGACGGCGAACCGGTGCGGTTGACCGCATCCGCCGCACGCCCGGACCGCACCCAGCTGCGTTCGCTCGGCCTGCGCACCGCCGAGGCCGCATCGCCGGAAGGCCCCGACGACCTGCCCGTCGAGTGGATCCCCGCGCCGTACGAACAGCTCTCCGACGACCCCGGCCACTACGGCAACCACGATCAGGCGCGCCGCCCCGACAGCCAGCGCATCACGCACATCGTCGTCCACGACACCGAATGCACCTACGACGTCGCACTCGGTCTGGTGCAGGACCCGGAATACGTGTCGTGGCACTACACGATCCGCTCCTCCGACGGGCACGTAGCGCAACACGTGCGCACCGAGGACGTCGGGTGGCACGCGGGCAACTGGTACGTCAACGCCAAGTCGATCGGTATCGAGCACGAGGGCTTCGCCGCCGAACCGGCCTGGTACACCGAAGCGATGTACCGCGCGTCGGCGAAGCTGGTGCGGCACCTGGCGCGCAGGTTCCGCATTCCACTGGACCGGCACCACATCATCGGCCACGACAACGTGCCGGGGACCACTCCGGAGAACGTCGCCGGCATGCACTGGGACCCGGGCCCCTACTGGGACTGGGCGCACTACTTCGAGCTGCTCGGCGCCGAACTGTCCACGTGGCGCGCCGACACCGGGCTCGTGGTGATCCTGCCGGACTTCGACGCGAACCACCTGCCTTTCCACGGGTGCGATGCCGACGACCCGTCCGCGGCATGCCCGGCCACCGGCTCGGCGATGGTCATGCTGCGCACCGAACCCCGCGACGACGCGCCGTTGCTGAACGATCCGGCGCTGAATCCCGATGGTTCCCCGCAGTCGATGCACCTGTCCGACTGGGGCAGCCGGGTCGTGACCGGCCAGGTGTACGCGGTCGCCGGGTCGGAGGGCGACTGGACGGCGATCTGGTTCAACGGCACGAAGGGGTGGCTGAAGAACCCGGCCTCGGCGCCGGTCGCGAGGCCGGCGCTCGGCGTGGTTGCCGCGCCGAAGGCCGGTTCGGGGCGGATTCCCGTGTACGGGCGGGCATATCCGGAGGCGAGCGCCTACCCCGGAGACGTGCCGCCGCAGGAGCTCGCGCCACTCCAGTACTCGATCCCCGAGGGGCAGCGCTACGCCGTCGGCCTGGTCGTGGATGCCGAGTACTACCACGCGAAGACCTACGACGAGTCGCAGCACGTCGTCGTCCGCGGCGAGAAGTACGCCCAGGTGCAGTTGGGGCACCGGGTCGCCTACGTCAGGCTCGCCGACGTCGACACCTGGCACGTGTAACGGCCGCCGCACCCCCAGGGGCACTTTGGTTGCGTTGAGTGCAACCAAAGTGCCCCTGGGGGCTCTCGGCACCGCGTGTCCTGCGTTCCTGCTACGACACGATCCGCACCGCGAGGTCGGCGATCATGGCTGCGCCGAACACGACGAGGAAGCCGCCTGCCGCCTTCGTGAGCCACGGCAGCAGGCGCTCCATGCGCGCGAGTGCCCGCCGGGAACCGAGCACGAGGGCGACGAAGACGTCCCAGCCGAGCACGACCGTCACCATCCACGCGCCGTAGAACGCGAGCTCCGGTGGCGGGGCGGCGGCGACCGCGGCGGCGAGGCTGACGTAGAACAACGCGTTCTTCGGGTTCAGCAGGCCCGAGGTGATGCCGAGCCCGGCCCCGCGCAGCCACGTCGCCGATTCCGTACGCGGCCCCTGTTCGACGTCGAGCCCGACCGTCGCCCTGACGAACGCGACGCCGAGGAGGACGAGGAACGCCCCGCGCGCCACCTGGATCCCGCCGAGGAGCACGGGATGCGACAGCAGCGACACGCCGGAGAACGCCGCCGCGACGAGAATCCCGTTGGCGACGGCGATACCCAGGCAGACACCGGTGGCGTTCCGCCAGCCGCACGTCATCGCGGTGCGGGCGATGAGGAAGAAGTCGACCCCGGGGATCAGCAGGGCGAGGAAGTGGGCGGTGGCAACGGCGGCGAACTGCTCCATGTCCCCTCACATGTCTCGGCGACGAACGCACCGAGCATGCGCAGCAGGTGGGACCGGGATCTTGTACGTTCTTGCGCTCAGCCGCGGTAGGCACCCGGCGAGACGGCGACGTGCGCGCGGAACACGCGGTGGAAATGGCTCTGATCGGTGAACCCGAGTTCCTGTGCGGTGTCTGCGATCGGCTGGCCCGCGCGGAGTAGGTCCCGCGCCCGCACGATGCGGGCGTTCTGCCGCCAGGCCAGTGGCGTGAGACCGGTCGCGCGGCGCATGGCCCGCACCAAGCCGTACCTGGTCATGCCGGCCAACCGCGCCAGTTCGTCGAGCGACGGGTTCGCCTCGTCACCCCGCAGGCGGTCCATGACCGGCCGCAACTGCGTGCGCAACGCGGAATCCGTGCCGCTGGGAACGAGATGTTCCGGCGTGGCTGCGGCCAGTTCGGTCAGCGCGGCACCGAACTCGGCTTCGATGCGGGCGGGGTCCGCATCGGCGAAGACGGTCTGCATCGCGGCGGCCATCCGCTCGTGCAGCTCGTCGCGGCGCAGCACACCGATCCCGGACAGCAGTCGGTCCGCCGCACCCGTGGACACGAGCGACACCGCCCACTCCTGGCCCATGTGCGCCATCCGGTACAGCCATGACCCCTCGTCGGGATTGCAGGCGTGGACGTGCCCGGCCGGAACGACGACGACGTCACCCGGATGCAACCGGATCGCGCCCGCGGGCGACCCGGTGAACACGGAGGAACCCCTGTCGATCAACCCGATCGAGAACGTGTCGTGGAAATGCGGGCGATAGCACGTGTTCTGCCGGCACGAGCGGCGCACCTCCAGGTGCGCCAACAACGTGCTGCGCCGGAACTCCGCCACTCTCGCTCGCGCCCCTCAGACGAGGACCGTGTCCACGGGCAGGCCGGGGTTGGCGGACAGGTCGAGCGCGCTCGGCTTGTGGCCCGCGGCAGCGACGTGGGCGCCGAGGGCGGCGGCGGGTGTCACTCCAGGCCCGCACGGTCAAGGACGTCGTTGAGGAAGTCGACCCAAGGCTCCATGTCGTCAGGATACAGCGGCCCGTTCCGCCACGTGACGATCTCGGTGCCGTGGAGCAGGAGATTCGCGTCGTCCTTGCGGCGGCGTAGTAGTGACCGCACGTCGTCGTTCAGCAGTGTCGCCGCGAGATCCTTGTCCGCGGTCTTCACCGCGTAACGGCGGTCGAAATAGTCGTCACCCGTGTTCTGCCCCAGGCCGGCGCGCTGTGCGATGCGGCCGAGTGTCCCGCGTGGGCCGACTTCCAGCGTCGACACGTCGTTGGCCATCCCCACGACGGTGACCTGCCAGTGCTGCCGCTTGGACCGGCCTTCGGTGTACTCGAAGTCAGCGCTGTACTGGAATACGACAAGGGGACGGCCACGACGCGAGCCGTGAAAGACGTAGTCCGCCCGCGGGCGTTTCCCATCGTCGAACGGCGAGTACTTACGATAGCGGGAGTTGTAGTCTGTGCTGTACTTCTCGTAACGCCAGCCCAGCCCTGACGCCAACTGCGCGTAGTCGCTGTGAGTTTTCTGTTTTTCCTTCCACGTGATGTAGAAGTAGATTCCGACGACGACAGCTGCGCCGACGTACCAGAGCCAGTGCGGCATGGCGTCATTCCTTCAATCCCGCCAGAGCTTTCTCGGCGATGGCCGTGGCGATCTCACAGGGCTTGTCGGCTGAATCCACCGCAGACATCGAAGTACTCAATGTCTCCACCGGCGCGTTCGAACCCAGGGACACGTCCACCAGGCATTGATCGCCTTCCGGCGGCTGACCCCGGACGGCTTCGGCGCCGCTGATCGTGATCTTCTTCGTGTCGAGGTGGTCCGCCACGGTATCCAGCCCGGTACTGACGCTCGCGGTCGAAGCGTAGTCTGCGGTGGCGTAGTAACATTGCGGGCCTCGCTTCTCCCCGTCGTTGAACGAGATGCCTGTCGCATCCTTCAGCTCCGTTGCCGTCACCAACTCACACGGGGAGATCGGCGACACCTGTGGCGTGGACGGTGAGCCCGGAGCATCACCCGCGACGCCGGACGGTTCCTGTCCGCAGGACGCCAGCGCGACCACACCTGCCACTACGCCTGAAACAGCCGAAATTTTCCGCAAGAGCGATCCGCTGTTCATCCACACCACCTTCTTCGTTGCTTCGACCACACATGAGTCCCGCAGATCTAGCCAAACCATGGTGAACTGTCGAAATAGTCGTCATCGTCCACCGGTGTCGATTTTCGATTAGACTCGTCGGGGCCTCCTGACTTACTCGGATTTTCGCCACCAAGCCCGGTGGAAACTTGGCCGACAATAGCATCCATTTGTTCCGGGGTAGAAATACGAGGATTTGATCGGAACGCTTCGACAACACCGCGGTCCGACGCAAGGGAGCCATTCGCAACCGAACCCCATTCGATTTCGCCACTGGCGACCCTGGCAGCAACCGCGTCCCATTCGGGAGTGTTCCCGACCCCCGTCACATACGAAACAAAGAGATCAATTTCCTCGTCAGTCCGCCCTGCAGCTTCGTCGTTGACCTGCGAAAGAATATCCTCCGACGTCCGGATATCCGATGCGACGTCATCGAGCGCCGCTTCGAGAGCCCGCCGAGCCTCCATCATATCCGGCGATGACTGCACGTCAGGCCGCCCGCTTCTCACTTGAGAGAACCACCATTCTCCACCGAGTTCGGCCCAGGGTTCAACGTATCGTCAATTTTCGATTTGCGCTCCTTCAGCTTCCCTTTACTTTCCTGATGCTCCCTAGACTGTTTTTCCATGTCAATCGTTCCGTCACGAACATCCTTGATTATAGCGAAACCATCCTGGGTTGAATTTATGTCCGGAATCGCCTTGATGGCATCAAATACCTGAACGAAGGACTTGACGTACTTCTTTACGACATCAGTCAACTTCTGGATCGTCTTGTGTATCCCGAGAACCTGATTAACAATCTGAATAATCTCTTCAACGTCTTCCCAGTAGGGGAACTTCTCAAAGCCGGTGGCTACCCACTCAACCGCTTTGGCAAGGACGCCACCCAAACTACTAATAGCACGGGTCGCGAGATCCTTGATCTTGTTAACAATCTTCTTCAGGAGCTTCACGACGACTTCCGCCAGATTCACGAGCCCCTCCGATAGCCTCACGAACCCCGCGCCCATGAAGTCCGACATCTCTTCTGCCACAAAAAGAGCAGGACTCCAAATGTTCTCGACAAGAGATTGAAAAGCCTCCGACGCTTGCCCATAACTCCAAGAGTCCCGCAAAACAACATGCGCGTTGTCGGTAAGATTTGCGGATATTCCGCGGAAATTGTCAGCTACATGTTTCCATGCCTCACCGTTTTCCGCAATACGATTGAAGTCGCCGGCGATCGGTTCAACGAGCGTCGCGTAGAGACCCTTGTTCTCATCGCTAAAAAAGTTGCGCCAGAACCAGTCAACCTCATCCAGAAGGAAGTACTCTTCCTCGAATTGCTCAGCGAGAGGCTTTTTGGCAACTGTCGGAAAGAAGCCCTTGATGTCCACAGTATCCTTAAACTGCATTGAAGCCTCCCCCTTCCGCCGAACCCTCGATCCGCTCGTGCGCCTCAGCTTCCGCGAGCCCATACTGCTCAGCAGCCGAAAGCAAGCTGTCAGCCATTTGATTCATCTTCTTGGTGGCCATTTCGGCAAGCGGTTCAAGTGTTTCTTGACCGAAAGCGGAAAACGAATCGCCTATCGGCGCGAGCAAGCCGGTAAATCCTTTGGTGCTCAACCCTTCATACTGCGCATCAATACGGATCACCTCAAAGCTCGTCGCCAAACCAGAGACATACTTGGCGAGATCGCGCAGAATAAGAGGGTCGACTTCATGGCCCCCCGTAGCAGACATAATCCTCTCCGTAGTCGAACTACGGTCGCAGGCTACTGCTCACTGTCGCCGTGTCAACTCCGCCGTGCCCGAAATCAGTAAACGGCCTTCCTATCGGGAGCACTAGACGTACCGACTCTCGCGCCCCTCAGACGAGGACCGTGTCGACGGGCAGGCCGGGGTTGGCGGACAGGTCGAGCGCGCTCGGCTTGTGACCCGCGGCGGCGACGTGGGCGCCGAGGGCGGCGATCATCGCGCCGTTGTCGGTGCACAGCCGGGGCCGCGGGATGCGCAGTTCGATCCCGGCGTCGGCACAGCGTTCCCGCGCCAACGCCGACAGTCGCGAGTTCGCCGCCACTCCGCCGGAGACGACGAGCGTGCCGATTCCGGCCTCGGTCGCCGCCCGCACCGCCTTGGCGGTGAGCACGTCGGCCACGGCCTCCTGGAACGACGCGGCGACGTCGGCGACCGGCACCTGCTCACCGCGCGCCTGTGCGCTTTCGACCCACCGGGCGACGGCGGTCTTCACACCGGAGAACGAGAAGTCGAACGGCGCGTCCCGCGGGCCGGTCATACCGCGGGGGAACGCGATCGCCTCGGGATCGCCGTCACGCGCGGCCTTGTCGATCGGCGGGCCGCCCGGGTACGGCAGGTCGAGCAGCCGCGCGACCTTGTCGTAGGCCTCCCCCGCCGCATCATCCACAGTGGAGCCGAGTTCGGTGATCGCGCCCGCGATGTCGTCGACCCGCAGCAGCTGCGTGTGCCCGCCGGAGACGAGCAGCGCGAGGCACGGTGTCGGCAACGGCCCGTGCTGCAGTGTGTCGACGGCGATGTGGCCCGCGAGGTGGTTGACGCCGTACAGCGGCACGTCGAGCGCAGCGGCATAGGCCTTCGCCGCGGACACGCCCACGAGCAGCGCGCCCGCCAGCCCCGGCCCTGCCGTCACCGCGACGGCGTCCACATCGGACATCGAGAGGCCCGCGGTGTCGAACGCGCGGCGGGTCGTCGGCACCATCGCCTCGAGGTGGGCACGGCTGGCGATCTCCGGTACGACGCCACCGAACCGTGCGTGCTGCTCCACGCTGGAGGCGACCTCGTCGGCCAGCAGCTCCACGGTGCCGTCGTCGTGGGCCGCGACCAGTCCGACACCGGTCTCGTCGCACGAGCTCTCGATGCCCATGATGATCTTCGCCATCAGCGGCCGTCCTCCTGTCGCTCACCGGTGATCGCTTCCCGGCGCATCGTGTAGGCGTCGGCACCCGAGGGCTGGTAGTACCCCTTGCGCAGGCCGAGTCGCCGGAATCCGTGTTTCTCGTACAGTCCGATCGCACTGTCGTTGTCGGTGCGCACCTCGAGCAGCACCGGGGCGGCCAGTTCGTCGGCCTTCGCCAGCACCGCGCGCAACAGCGCCTTGCCGAGGCCGGTTCCCTGGTGTTCGGGCCGCACCCCGATGGTGTGCACGCTCGTCTCGTAGTCGCCGCGCTTGCCCATGACGGCGAGGCCCGCGTAGCCGAGCACGTGCTCGTCGCCGCCCGCGACGGACCCGTCGACAGCGACGAGGTAGTGCCCGCCGAGGTCGAGTTCACTGTGGAACGCGGCTGCCGGCCACGGGCTGTCCCCGGCGAACAGCACCTGCTCGATTTCCGCGCACGCGCGGACGTGCCGCCTGCGCATCGGCTCCAGCCTCGCGGCCACGTCGCCCTGCATCCCGGCACCGCCGGAAACAGCACCGCTGGAAGCGCCGCCGCCGGGCGCGCTGCCGTCGTGGTTCGTGGCGGGACGGTGGCCGGGGATCACGCCGTCACCCGCTTCCGCGCAGCCGGCTCGGCGGCGTGGGGCCTTCGCAGGTACAGCGGCGTCAACGGGCCGGGTTCGCGGCCCGCGAGGACGTTCGACGCGACCGCACGCACGATGCCCACCGGGCTCGGCTGTTCGTGGTCGGCGAGACGGCCCGCCGGTTCGGGCACCTCGGCGCGCGGCCCGACGTGCGGACCGTCGGTGCGCGCCCCTGCGGCGTCGTAGGTGGCCCAGTACACCTCACGGCGGCGGGCGTCGGTGACGACCAGCGCGACCCCGCCGGAATCGGCGGCGATCGCGTCCAGGGTGCACACCGGGTACGCCGGAACGCCGAGGCTGTGCGCCAACGCCGCGCCGGTGACCAGGCCCGCGCGCAGCCCGGTGTACGGCCCGGGGCCGACACCGACGACGACGGCGCCGAGGTCGGCCAGCGTGATCCCTGCCTCGGCGACGGCTTCGAGCACGTGCGGGGTGAGCAGCTCGCCGTGTGCCCGCGGATCGACGGTCACGCGCGCGGCCACCTGCTCGACGACGGGCTCGGCGGCGTCGGCCGCGGCCGCCGTGTCCGTACCGGCCGTGTCGACGCCGGCACTGTCGGTACCCGCAGGGCCGGACAGCCGGACGATCCCGGCAGTGACCGCGGGCGTGGCGGTGTCAAGGGCGAGAATCAGCACCCTTCGAGCGTACGACGTCGCGGCCGGTCACTCGCGCGCGTCTCCGCCTGCGGCTGCGTCGTCCTCGTCGTCCGGGTTCCAGGACAGCAACCGCACCTTCGCGACGGTGCGCAGGTGCCTGCGCATTGCCGACGCCGCGCGCCTTCCGTCACCGAGGCTGATGGCGTCGAAGACGGCGACGTGCTGAGCCAGCGAGCGCGACGGCCTGCCCGGCTGGCGCAGCGATTCGGTGCGGCTCTCGGTGATCTGCTCGGCCATCGAGCTCATGAACTCGGCGAGGATGGGGCTGTGTGCCGCCTCGGTGACGGCCGCGTGGAACCTGCGGTCACCGTCGACGCCGTAGGCGCCCTCCGTGATCTCCGCGCGCATGTGATCGACGGCTGCGGAGATCGCGTCGAGGTCGGCCTTCGTCCTGCGCTGCGCGGCCAGTTCGGCCAGTTTCGTCTCGACGGCCTCGCGCGCGTCGAGCACGTCGGGCAGTCGGTTCCTGCGCTCGACCAGCTGATCGACGGGTTCGGCGTCGAGAGTGTCGCCCACGAGGTACGTGCCCCCGCCGTGCCGCGCCTCGACGAGTCCCTGCACCTGCAGCACGACGATCGCCTGCTTCACCGACGTCCTGCTCACCCCGAGCCGCTGCGCGAGTTCGCGTTCGGCGGGCAGTTTGTCACCGGCGCCGAGCCGCTGCGCCGCGACGTACTCCCGCAGCCTGTCGATCACCTGCTCGTACAGCCGCGGCCGGGCCATCGGCCGCAGGGCGTCGGACACGTTGGGGCCTTTCGATAGCGCTGACCTGCGATGCTCGTCGCCAGGCTAGCAGCAACCGGCCGCAGGGCGGTCCGACGAGCGCAGGCCGCACAGTCCGAGAAGTGGTCTACCCACTCACCCACTTTTTCCTTGACACCGTCGTCCACAGCCCCGCAAAGTGGTCCAGCCACTGGTCCTCTGGTCCGCAGCAGGGGCGACGCAGCTGCGGATGCAAGGGCCCACGGCGACGGCCCGACGCATCCGGTGGACGGCCGACGACAGCGAGCCCAACGACGGGAGATCCGCATGTCCGCCGAACTCGTCTCGATACTCGTACTGGTCGTGGTGTTCGTGATCGCCACGACGCGGTCCATCAACATGGGTGCGCTGGCGTTCGCCGCCGCCTTCGGGGTGGGCACACTCGCCGCGGGCATGGACGCCGACGAGATCTTCGCCGGATTCCCCGGCGACCTGTTCGTCGTGCTCGTCGGGGTGACCTACCTGTTCTCCATCGCGCGGGCCAACGGCACCACGGACTGGTTGGTGCACGCCTCGATCCGGCTGGTCGGCGGCAGGCTCGTGCTGATCCCGTGGGTGATGTTCGCGATCAGCGGGCTGCTCACCGCGATCGGTGCGGTGAGCCCTGCCGCGGTCGCGATCGTCGCCCCGATCGCACTCAACTTCGCCTCGCAGTACCGGATCAGCCCCCTGCTGATGGGCGCGATGGTCGTCCACGGCGCCCAGGCAGGTGGCTTCTCCCCCATCAGCATCTACGGCACGATCGTCAACGGGATCGTCGCGCGGGAAGGCCTGCCCGGCACCGAGCTCGTGCTGTTCCTCTCCAGCATCGCGATGAACCTCGCGATCGCGGTCCTCGTGTTCGTGGTCTGCGGCGGCCTCAGACTCGCCCGCACCGCCGGTCGCATCGACCGGCCCGCGATGGCGACCGCCGCGGCCCCCGGCGGCGGATCCGCGACCGGTGGCAGCTCCGATACCGGCTCCGGCGGCGGCTCCGGCTCCGACCGCTCCGGCTCCACTTCCGACGACTCCGGCGCCGGCGGGTCCGCATCGCTGCGCCTCACCCCGGCCCGGATCGCGACGCTGGCCGGTCTGACGGCCCTGGTGACCGGGGCCCTGGTGTTCGACCTCGACGTCGGCCTGTCGGCGATCACGCTCGCGGTGCTGCTCTCGATCGTGTGGCCGGACACCAGCAGGCAGGCGATCAACCACATCACGTGGCCCACGGTGCTGCTGATCTGCGGCATGCTGACCTACGTCGGCGTACTGCAGGAGATGGGCACGATCGACTACGCGGGCGAGGCCGTGTCGGACGTGGGCATTCCGCTGCTCGCCGCCCTGCTGCTCTGCTACATCGGCGCGATCGTGTCCGCGTTCGCCTCGTCCGTCGGCATCATGGGCGCGTTGATCCCGCTCGCCGTGCCGTTCCTGGCCGAGGGCACGATCGGGCCGATCGGGATGGTGTGCGCGCTGGCCGTCGCGTCGACCGTCGTGGACGTCAGCCCGTTCTCCACCAACGGTGCGCTCGTGCTCGCCAACGCCGACGACGACGTGGACCGGGACAGGTTCTTCCGGCAGTTGATGATCTACGGCGGGCTCGTCGTGGCCGTGGCGCCGGCCGTCGCGTGGCTGATACTCGTCGTGCCGGGGTTCGGATGACCGGCCCCGACCGCCCACCCGGCGTCGTCGAACCTCGGCGACGCCGGGACAGGATTCGAGTGAAAGACCCGATCGAGGAGACCGTGTGAGCGTGCCGCCGTTGTTCCCGTCCCTGTCAGCGCCGCCCGCGAAGACCGCGGCGCGATTCGGCGAGCGGACCCTGACCTACGACCAGCTGGCCGGGTCCGCCGGCGCACTTGCGGCCAGGCTGGCCGGAACGGGCCGGGTCGCGGTGTGGGCGACGCCGCGCCTCGAGACCGCCGTCGCGGTGGTCGGCGCGCTGCTGGCGGGCGTGCCCGCCGTGCCGCTGAACCCGAAGATCGGCGAGCGCGAACTGGCGCACATCGTGTCCGACAGCGAACCCGGCCTGGTGCTCGCCGCGGCCGGCGACGACCTCCCGCAGGGGCTGGCCGACGTGCCGCGCATGGACATCGACGTCCGTGCCACCGCAGCCGACCTGCCCGCCGAGCCGGACACCGAGGCGCCCGCGCTCATCGTCTACACCTCCGGCACGACCGGCGCCCCGAAGGGCGTCGTCCTCCCGCGCCGCGCCATAGCGTCCACTGTGGATGCACTGGGCGACGCGTGGCAGTGGACGTCCGACGACACCGTGGTGCACGGGCTGCCGCTGTTCCACGTGCACGGGCTGATCCTCGGCGTGCTCGGCCCGCTGCGCCGCGGCGGCACGGTGTGGCACCTCGGCACGTTCTCCACCGGTGCGTTGGCCGGCGCGCTGACCAGCGGCGCCACGATGATGTTCGGCGTTCCCACGATGTACCACCGGATCGCCGACGAACTCGACGCCGATCCGGCGCTGGCAGGGGCCCTGCGCGGCGCCCGGCTGCTCGTGTCCGGGTCGGCAGCGCTGCCGGTGCACGACCAGCAGCGCATCCATGCCGCGACGGGCCGGCGAGTCGTCGAGCGGTACGGCATGTCCGAGACGCTGATGAACACCAGCGTGCGCGCCGACGGCGAGCGCAAACCGGGCACGGTCGGGGTGCCGCTGCAGGGAGTGGAGCTCCGGCTGGTCGACGAGTCCGGTACGCCCATCCGGTCGTGGGACGGCGAGACCGTCGGCGAGATCGAGGTGCGCGGGCCGAACCTGTTCACCGAGTACCTCAACCGGCCGGACGCCACGGCGGAGGCCTTCCACGACTCGTGGTTCCGCACCGGGGACATGGCCACCCGTGACGCCGACGGCTACGTGAAGATCGTGGGCCGCAAGGGAACCGACATCATCAAGTCGGGCGGCTACAAGATCGGCGCGGGTGAGATCGAGAACGCGCTCATCGAACATCCCGGTGTCGCCGAGGCGGCCGTGACCGGCGAGCCGGACGACGACCTCGGTGAGCGGATCGTGGCGTGGGTCGTGCCCGCGGGCGCCGCACCGGCCGAGGCGGACCTCGCCGACCACGTGGCCCGGCTGCTGACGCCGCACAAGCGGCCGCGGGTCGTGCGGTTCCTGGACCGGCTTCCGCGTAACGACATGGGCAAGCTGATGAAGCGGTCGCTCCATGGCTGACCTGCCGACCTCGGGCCGGGAGGTGATCGACCTGGTCGCCTCGGGGTTCACCGAGCTGCCCGCCGACACCTCGCCGGAATCCGACGTGGACGGGCCGATCGGCTGGCCCGGCTACGACGCGGCACGCGGCCGTGCCCGGCAGCGGACCGGTGAGCACGAGTCGGTGGTGGTGGGCACCGGCGAGGTCGACGGGACCGAGGCAGTGCTGATCGCGTTCGACTTCGGCTTCCTCGGCGGTTCGATCGGCAGGCGGACGGGCGATCTGATCGAGGCGGCGTTCGCCCGTGCCCGCGGGGCGCGGCTGCCGGTGGTGTCGCTGATCGCCACCGGTGGCAGCCGGATGCAGGAGGGCATGCGCGCGCTGACCCAGTTGCAGCGCATCGCTCGGCAGGCGGCGCTGACGCGCCGCGAGGGCCTGCCGCAGCTCGCCGTGCTGCGGAATCCCACGACCGGCGGCGGATGGGCGACCATCGGCGCCGGTGCCGACGTCACGCTGGCCGTCGGCGGCGCGCAGGTCGGCTTCGCGGGGTCCCGCGTGCGACCGCCGGGTGATCCGGACGCCTACACCGCGGCGGGACAGTACGCCTCGGGCCACGTCGACGCGATCGTCGAGCCGGGTCAACTGCCGCAGCGACTCGGACGATGGCTGCGGCTGCTGACGCGGCCTGCCGCCGAGCCGCAGCCCCCGCCGCGCGCGCTGGGGTCGCACGGAGCTCCGGCGGAGCCGCCCGCAACGGGCTGGGACGCGGTGCGCAGGGCACGAGCGGCTGGCCGACCACCCGCGGAGTCCTATGTGGAGGACTATTTCGACTGGCGGGAAGAGCTCCGCGGCGACCGTTGCGGTGGCGTCGACGACGGCGTGCGCTGCGGTTTCGGGTACCGCAACGGTGAAGCCGTCGCGTACGCGGCCCAGTGCGGCACGGCGACCACGCCCGCCGGATTCCGCACCGCGGCACGGCTGGTGCGGCTCGCCGACCGGCTTCGCGTCCCGATGCTGACACTCGTCGACACGCCGGGCGCGGCCAACGACGCCGATGCCGAACGCGCCGGTGCGGGACCGGCAATCGCCGAGCTGTTCACGGCCGTGGCGTCGGCGACGGTGCCGGTGACGACGTTGGTCATCGGCGAGGGCGGTTCCGGCGGGGCGCTGGCGTTCGCGTCCGCCGACCGCATGTGGATCACCCCCGACGCCTACTTCTCGGTCACGTCCCCGGAAGCCGCCGCACGGATCCTCAAACTCGGCACCGGCGACGTCCCCGCGACCGCCGACCGGCTGCGCCTGCGCCCGCAGGACCTCGTCGACCTCGGCATCGCCCGCGGCATCGTCGACTGAGCGGGTCACTCCTGCCAACGGCGACGGTGCCGACCCGGCTCGCCGAGTCGACAACGCGGCCTCCGGAATCCGCAACACAGGCCCCGGAAACTGCAACACGGGCCCCGGAATCCGCAACACGGCGGTTCAGGGGAGGGCGTCAGCGCGGGTCTTCCACGTTCCGTGGGGTTCGAGGGTGGCGGTGCGGGTGTCGTCGGGGTGGCGTTCGATGCGCACGACGAGACGGTCCTCCGACAGCGGTTCGGCCAGCCCCTCACCCCATTCCACGACCACCGCCGACGATTCGAGCTCCGCGTCGAGGTCGAGATCGTCCAGTTCGGACAGATCGCCGCCGAGCCGGTAGGCGTCGACGTGCACGAGCGCGACCCCGTTCCGGGAAGAGCCGTCGTCGGGCGCGGAATGCACGCGCGCGAGCACGAACGTCGGCGAACTGACGCGCCCGGAAACGCCCATGCCGTCGGCGATTCCGCGGGTCATCGTCGTCTTGCCCGCACCGAGCGGACCGGCCAGCAGCACGAGGTCCCCCGCACGCAGTTGCCGCCCCAACGACCGTCCGAATCGGATCGCATCGTCGGCCGTGGTCAGTTCGATGGTCACCGGCGCCACCACCTCGACTTCCGTTTCGCCTTCCCCTGGCCCGTGACACCGGCGCACCCCTGCACCAGTTCGATCACGTGGCTGTTGACCTCGTCCGGCTGCTCCAGCTGCAGCATGTGGCCGGCACCGGGCAGCCGCAGCAGCGAGGCGTCCGGCAGCTCGGCGGCGATGCGCTCGGTGTGGGCCTGCGGAGTGATGCGATCGGCGTCCCCGCCGACGACCAGCGTGTGCACGTGTCTCAGCCCGGCCAGCGCGGCGTACCGATCGTGGGTACCGAACGTGTCGGCGAACCCGGCGAGCTGTTTCACCGACGACACCGCCAGCATCTCCTGCATGAACGACACGACCTCGGAGGGCACGTCGTGTTTGCCGAACGCGAGGTGCCGCACCGCGGTGCGCGTCAGCTGACCACCGGCGGCGCGCACGAACTCGACGATTCCCGGCTGCCAGCCGGCGAGCTCGCCCACACTGCGCGTGAGCGGATTCTTCCGTGACAGCAACGATCTCGGCAGTCCGTGACTGCCGACCTCCCCGGCGGCGGTGGCCAGCAGCGCGACACCGCGGACCTGGGAGGCGAACAGTTCGGGAGCCTGTTGGGCGAGCTCCATCAGGACCATGCCGCCCATCGAATGCCCCATCAGGACGAGCGGCTCGCGCGGCGCGACGGTGCGGATCACGACGTGCAGGTCGGCGGCAAGCTGTTCGATCGTGCTGGTTTCGGGGTCGGCGAGGCCGGATTCGCCGTGTCCGCGGTGGTCGTAGTAGATCTGGCGGACACCCGGCCGGTCGAGTGCGGTGAGCGCCTGCCGCTGGAAATGCCAGCTGCGCCGCGAGAGCGCGAACCCGTGCACGCCCACGACGGCCAGCGCCGCGTCGCCGCCGGAGGGCGCCACCTCCTCGACGATCAACGGCGTGCCGTCCTCCGCGGCGACGGTCGAGACCCTGCCGTCGCCCGGCGCGCCCAGCACACCCCCGGAATCCTGCCGACCGGCCTCCGCGGTCACGAGTCCGCTCCCGTGTACACGCGATGCACCCGCGGCCGGTACATGCCGGTGACGATCTCGTAGTCGATGGTCCCGATCTCGTCGGCCCATTCGCGCGCGGTCGGACCGCCCTCTGCACCGGTGCCGAACAGCACGACCTCGGCGCCGACCTGCGGTTCGTCGTCACCGCAGTCGACCACGATCTGGTCCATGCACACGCGGCCGACGACGGGACGCCTGCGGCCGCCGAGCCACACGTCCATCCGGCCCGACAGGGTGCGCGGCACGCCGTCGGCGTAGCCGACGGGCACCAGCGCGAGGGTCGTGTCCCGGTCGGCGGTCCAGGTGAGGCCGTACGACACCGACTCGCCCGCCGCGATGCGTTTGGTCAGCACGACGTGCGAGGAGAACGTCATCGCCGGGGTGAGCTGTTCCGGCTGCGGCACGGGGTTGAGGCCGTAGATCGCGATACCGGGGCGGACGAGGTCGAAGTGCAGGTCGGGTCGGGTGAGCGTGGCCGCCGAGTTCGCCAGGTGCCGCATCGGGTTCAGGCCCGCCTCCCGCGCGAGGGCGTACGCGTCGGCGAACCGCGCGGCCTGCCGGTCGATCGACGGGTGGCCCGGTTCGTCGGCCGCGGCGAGGTGCGACCACACGGCGACCACGTCGACGTCCGGTTCGGCGGCGGCGGATTTCACCAGCGCGGGCCACAGTTCCGCGGGGCAGCCGTTGCGCGACAGCCCGGTGTCGATCTTCAGGTGCACGCGCGCCCGCCTGCCCGTGCGCGCCGCGGCGGCGGACACACGCGCGAGCTCGGCCGCAGACGACACCGACACGTCTATCCCCGCCTCCAGCGCCGGCGCGAAATCGGTGTCCACGGCGTCGAGCCAACTCAGCAGCGGCACGTCGATCCCCGCCTCGCGCAGCGCCAGCGCCTCGGCCGTCGAGCACGCCCCCAGCCAGGTCGCACCGCCGCGCAGGGCCGCGCGGGCCGCCTGCTCGGCGCCGTGGCCGTAGCCGTCGGCCTTGACGATCGCCATCGTCCCGGCGCCCGACTCGGCCGCGCGCGCGGAGAGCAGCGCGACGTTGCGGCGGATCGCGCCGAGGTCCACGGTCGCCAGCGCCCGCGCCGGCCGGGGGTGTGCGGTCATGAGTTTCCTGCGCTGCTGTCGTGGGCCGCCGCCGAGTGCCGGCGGGCCGCCGTCGTGGGTGTGCTGCTGGTCAGGGTCACTGCTGTCGGATCACTGCTGTCGGGCCACTCGTTCGGGGCTGTTGTTCGGGGCTGTCGTTCGAGGATGGGGACGGGTGGCTGCGGACCGGGGATGTCGCCGCGGTCACGCGCCGCTTGAGCCATCGTCGCACAGCGCGCGCACCTGCCGGATCGCCTCCGGCACGGCCATGAGCACCTGCGAAGCGGAGGTCGGCACGCCCGCCGCGGCGATCTCCCCCGCGCGGGCGTGGACATCGGCGGCTGCGCCCGCGGCCAGCCACGGGTCGAGCCCGGCGGCGAGCAGCCCTCCGAGGATGCCGGAGAGCACGTCGCCGGAGCCCGCGGTCGCGAGCCAGGCGCCGCGCGGCCGGTTGACGAGCACCCGGCCGTCGGGTGCGGCGACGAGCGTGTGGTGGCCTTTGAGCAGCACGACGGCGTCGAACCGGCGAGCCGCGGCGCGGGCTGCGGCGACGCGGTCGGCGCCGGGGCGGTCGCCGGTCAGCCGGGCGAACTCGCCGTCGTGCGGGGTGAGCACCAGCGGCGTGTCCGGGTCACGGGCGTCGAGGACCTCGGGGCGGGTGGCGACGAGGGTGATCGCGTCGGCATCGGCGCACACGGGCACGCCCTGCCCGAGGACGTGGGCGAGAACGTCGCAGCCGTCGCGGCCGGTGCCGAGACCCGGGCCCGCCGCCCACGCCTGTACCCGGCCGGCGTCGGCCACCGATCCGGTCGCGACGACCTCGGGCCACCAGGAGCGCACCTCGTCGGCAGCCGGTCCGGCGTAGCGCACCATCCCGGACGTCGCACGGACGGCGGCACCGGCGGCGAGGACCGCCGCGCCGGGATAGGTCGCCGAACCCGCGGCGATACCGGCCACGCCCTGGGTGTACTTGTCGTCCTCGGGGCCGGGCACGGGCCAGGCAGCGGCGACGTCGGCGACGTCGAGTTGCCGCAGTTCCGGCGACCGGCCGTGCTCGGCACCCAGGGGCAGTCCGAGGTCGACGAGCGTGACGTCGCCGCACCGCCCGGGATTGAGCAGGTGCACCGGTTTGCGGGCGCCGAACGTGACCGTGGCGGTGGCGTGCACGGCGGGGCCGTCGACGGCGCCCGTGTCGGGGTCGACGCCGCTGGGCAGGTCGACGGCGAGCACGGGTGCGGTGACGCGGTCGAAAACGTCCGCGGCGGCGGGCCGCAACGGGCCACGGGCGGAGATGCCGACAACGCCGTCGACCACCAGTTCGGCCCGTTCGGTCCACTGTGGAACATCCGATTCGGACACCACACGGCCACCGGAACGGCGGAACGCGGCCAGTCCCGCGGCGTGCGCCTTCTCCGGAGCCAGCAGCACCGCACCGACGCCCACGCCCCGGTTGCGCAGGAACGCGCCGGCCCACAGCGCATCACCGCCGTTGTTGCCGGCCCCGACGACGAGCAGCACCCGGCGCCCGGAAACGCCACCGGTGTGCTCGGTGAGCATCGCGGCCGCCCGCCTCGCGACGGCGTGCGCGGCACGTTGCATGAGCGCACCGTCGGGCGTGCGGGCGAGCACCTCGTCCTCGGCCTCCCGCACCCCGGCGGTCGTCCACACGCCGCGCATCGCGGCCTACTCCACCGTCACGGACTTGGCGAGGTTGCGCGGCTTGTCGACGTCGAAGCCCCTGGTCCGCGCGATCTCGGCGGCCAGCACCTGCAACGGCACGGTCGACACCAGCGGCTGCAGCAGTGTCGACACGGCGGGCACCTCGATGAGCTCGTCGGCGAACGGGCGCACCGTCTCGTCGCCCTCCTCGGCGATGACGATGGTCCGGGCACCGCGCGCCTGGATCTCGCTGATGTTGGACACCAGCTTGGCGTGCAGCACCGCGCGGCCCCGCGGCGACGGCATCACCACGACGACCGGAAGGTCCTTCTCGATCAGTGCGATCGGGCCGTGCTTGAGCTCCCCCGCGGCGAAGCCCTCGGCGTGCATGTACGCGAGTTCCTTGAGCTTGAGCGCACCTTCGAGCGCCACCGGGTAGCCGACGTGCCTGCCCAGGAACAACACGGCCTTCGAGTCGGCGAGCCGCGCACCGAGTTCACGCACCTGGTCGACGGTCGTCAGCACCTGCTCGACCGCCTTCGGCATGGCCTCCAGTTCGGCGAACTCGCGGCCCACCTCGTCGGGGTACTTCGTGCCGCGGGCCTGCGCGAGCGCGAGACCGACGAGGTAGTTGGCGGCGATCTGCGCGAGGAACGCCTTCGTCGAGGCGACGCCGATCTCCGGGCCCGCGTGCGTGTACAGCACGGCGTCCGATTCGCGGGGAATCTGCGCGCCGTTGGTGTTGCAGACCGCCAGCACCCTGGCCTTCTGCTCCCGCGCGTGACGGACGGCCTCGAGGGTGTCCATCGTCTCGCCGGACTGGGAGACGGCCACGACGAGCGTGTCGCGGTCCAGCACCGGGTCGCGGTAGCGGAACTCGCTGGCCAGCTCCACCTCGACCGGCAACCGGCACCAGTGCTCGATCGCGTACTTGGCGACCAGCCCCGAGTGGTACGCCGACCCGCAGGCGATGACGAACACCTTGTCGATGTCGCGCAGGTCCTGGTCGGAGATGCGCTGCTCGTCGAGCACGACCCGGCCGCCGGAGAAGTGCCCGCGCAGCGAGTTGGCGAGCGCCTCGGGCTGCTCCTCGATCTCCTTGAGCATGAAGTACTCGTGACCGCCCTTCTCGGCGGCCGACAGGTCCCAGTCGACCGTGAACGGCTTGCCCTGGGCGAGCTCGCCGTGGAAATCACTGACCTCGTAGCCCTCGCGGGTGATCGTCACCAGCTGGTCCTGGCCGAGTTCGACGGCCTCCCGGGTGTGCTCGATGAACGCCGCGACGTCGGAGGCCACGAACGTCTCGCCCTCGCCGACGCCCACCACGAGCGGCGACGACCGGCGCGCCGCGACGATCTGCCCCGGATGGTCGGCGTGCGTCACGACCAGCGTGAACGCACCTTCGAGCCTGCGGCACACCGCGCGCACGCTGGCGGGCAGGTCGCCGGCTGTCTCCGGGTCCTTGTCGTAGGCGCGCGCGATGAGGTGCGCCGCCGTTTCGGTGTCGGTGTCACTCTCGAGCTCCACCCCGTCGGCCTCGAGTTCGACCTGCAGCTGGGCGAAGTTCTCGATGATTCCGTTGTGCACCACGGCGACGCGTTCGGCCGCGTCCCGGTGCGGGTGAGAGTTGCGGTCCACCGGCGGGCCGTGCGTGGCCCAGCGCGTGTGGCCCATCCCGGACGTGCCCGCGAACCGCGACCGGCCGGCCTCGTCCAGCGCGGCCTCCAGGTTCGCGAGCCTGCCCGCCTTCCGCTCGACGGTCAGGCCGCCCGCCCCGTCCAGGACGGCGACCCCCGCCGAGTCGTAGCCGCGGTACTCCATGCGTCGCAGCCCACCGAGCACCACATCAAGTGCGTCCCGGTGCCCGACGTATCCGACGATTCCACACACGCCCTCCAGCGTATCGACACGACGCAGCGACGCCCTCCCGGCCGCGGCCAACGGGCGTGGTGACATCCCGGCGTGGGTCCCCCAAGGGCACTTTGGTTGCATTCAATGCAGCCACGCGCCAGCGTGCCCTTGAGGGGCGGTGGTCGGGCCGGCGGGAGGGAGCAACCACAGTGCCCCTGGGGGCGTCCGCCCCGCCGATCGCGGACCTGTGTCGGCTGTCTCGTCGGCGCAGGTTGTCGAGTAATCTGCCCGGCATGGCCAAGGCGAAGCAGCTGCTCGAGGACCTCACCTTCCCGGGACCGCACCACGTGCTGCGCGGCGACCTGGCGCTGGTCGGGTTGCCGGGGGTGGTCTACACGCCGAAGGAGGGTCTCGGACTGCCGGCCGTCGCGTTCGGTCACGGGTGGCTGCAGCCGACCGGCCAGTACCGCGAGCTGCTGCGGCACCTGGCGAGCTGGGGCATCGTCGCGGCCGCACCGGCGACGCAGGGTGGCCCGCTGCCGTCGCACCGCCTGCTGGGCGACGACCTGCTGTCGACCGTGGACATGATCACCAACGTGCGGCTCGGACCGGGCGCGATCAGCGTCGACCCGGAGAAGGTCGGCGTCGGCGGACATTCCACCGGCGGCGGCTCGGCGGTGCTGACGGCAGCGAAGGAACCGGGGATCCGCGCGGTCGGCACGTTCGCGCCCGCCCAGACGATCCCGTCGGCGTCGGCCGCGGCCCAGCAGGTGCACTGCCCCGGGCTGCACCTGGCCGCCGAGGACGACCTCGTCGCACCCGCCCAGGGCAACGCCGAGGCCATCGCCCGCGCCTGGGCGGGGCCGGTGCAACTGCGGACCATGCCGAAGACGTCACACCTGGCCATCACCGAGGGCATGCACTGGAGCAGGCTGCTCGTGCACAGCAAGCCCAACCGGGCGGCACACCGCACCGTGCGCGCATTGCTGACGGCGTTCTTCCTGACCCACCTGACCGGCACCGACACGTATCGCCCCTTGCTCGACGAAAGCGTGAAGGCCGCCAAGATCGTCGACCTCGGCGACCGGAACACCGAAGACCCCAGCACCGAAGACCGGAGCACCGACTCGCCCGGCGGTTCCGGCAGGAGCGCGCTGGCGAAGGCGAGCTGACTCGGCTGCCGAGCACGTTCCCGGCGGTGGGGCCGGCCGAGGTCAGGGCACGCGCAGCAGGCCGCAGCCGACCGTGCCGTCCTCGTCGACGGCGGTCGTCAGGGCGAGTCCGGGACGGTCGAGCAACAGCGTGACCTGGAACGGGCCGGTCGCGGCGCCGGTGTCGCCGATGATCTCGCCCGGATCGCGCACGTCGGCGTGCGCGAGGGTGCGCGCGACGGCGTCACGTTCGGCACCGGCGAGCGGCCCGGGCGGGCCCGACACGGCGACGGTGCGCACGTCGCTCGCGGCGGCACCGGCACGGTCGAGGGTGCGGCGGATGCAGACCTCGAGCGCCGCCGCCGGGTCGTCGTCGACGGCGACCCGCGTGTCGATGCCCAGCAGTTCGGCCAACGGGACGCGCCCGCCCGGCCGATTCGCGTCGGTCCGGTCCGTGTCAGTCCGATTCGCGTCGGTCCGGTCCGGGTCGACGTGGCCCGCCGGGGCGTGCGCCGCGGGTTCGAGCAGCAGGACGGCACCGCCTTCGCCCAGCGGCCGGCCGTCGGCGTCGTCGGGTTTCCGCTGGTCGGCGAGCCTTTGGCGGGCGGGGCCGTACTCCTCGACGGCGCCGCACAGCACAGCGTCCGCGCGGCCGGTGGCTAGTAGCCGCGCGCCGTAGCGGAGGGTCGACAACCCGGACATGCGCCCGCCCGCGATGGTCGTGTTCGGCCCGGTGAGGCCGTGCCAGATGGCGGTCTGGCCTGCGGCGCTGTTCATCAGTGCGAACGGCATGAGCGCCGGGTTGACGCGGTACGGCTTGGAACGGGTCTGCGATTCGCGCGTGAAGTCGAACTGGGTCTGCGCGCTGCCCGACGTGGTTCCCAGCACCACGCCGATCCCGCTCGGTGGTGCGATGCCCCCGGGGGCACTTTGGTTGCGTTGAATGCAACCAAAGTGCCCTTGGGGGCGTTCCCCGGGGGCGAGGAGGTCGGCCGCGGCGGCGACGGCCAGGCCGCTGCAGCGGTCCATCGACGACGTGCCCTTCGGGCCCAGGGCCTCGGTGACGTCGAAGTCCGCGGCCACGTGGGCTTCGGCGGGCACCGGCTCGCCCACCGCGGTCGGCCGGAGCCTGCGGGCCGGGTCGCCGTAGGCCACGCGATGGGCGGCGGCGCCGATTCCGCACGCCGAGATCGCCGACCACGCCGTGATCACCGCCCCGGTCATGCGGGCCTGCCCAGCACGAGCACCGCGTTGTTGCCGCCGAACGCGAGCGCGTTGTTCGCCACCACGCCCAGCTCGGCGTCCACGGCGGTGTTGGGGACGCAGTCGACGGCGCACTCCGGGTCGGTCTCGGTGTGGTTGATCGTCGGCGGGATGAAGCCGCCGTCGATACCGAGAGCGCACGCCACCGCGCCGAGCGCACTGGCCGCGCCCATCGTGTGACCGAGCATCGACTTCACCGACACGGTGGGCGGGACGTCGCCGTCGGCGCCGAACACGCTGTGGATCGCGCCGCACTCGGTGACGTCGTTCGCCTTGGTGCCGGTGCCGTGCGCGGAGATCAGGTCGACGTCGCCGGGCGAGATGCCTGCGTCGTCGAGGGCCAGCGCCATGCAGCGGGCGACGCTCTCCCCGTGCGGGGCGACCTGGTGGTGGGCGTCGCAGTTGAGGCCGTAGCCGAGCACTTCCGCGTAGATCCGGGCGCCGCGGGCGAGCGCGTCGTCGAGGGGTTCGAGCAGCAGCACGGCGCCGCCTTCGCCGGTGTGGATGCCGTGGCGGTCGACGTCGAACGGCCGGCACCGATCGGGGTCGACCGCGCCGAGGCGGTAGAAGCCGGTGAACGTCATGCGGCACAGGGCGTCGGCGCCGCCGCAGAGGGCGTAGTCGGCCTCGCCGGTGCGGATCGCGTCGACGCCGCCGCCGATGGCGTAGTTGCCCGCCGCGCAGGCGGTGGCGATGGTCGACACCTCGACGTCGGCGAGCCCCAGGTCGCGGGCGACGCCGGTGGCGAGGCGGCTCGCGGGTACCCGGCGCGCGGCGGCAGGGTCGGCCGCGGCGGGACCGTCGTGGACGAACGAGGCGGCGAGGCGTTCACCGTCGTCGGAGCCGCCATCGGTGGTGCCGACGGACACGAGCCCGCGCCGGTCACGCAGGCCGTCCTCGCCGATCCCCGCGTCGTCGAGCGCCATCCTGGCCGAGGCGATCGCGAACTGGGTCGCCCTGCCCGCCTCCGCGACGGGCACCCGACGCAGCCACAGCTCCGGATCGAACCCGACGACCTCACAGCCGGTGGCGTGCGCGAACCCGGTGGTGTCGAACGCTTCGATCGGGCGCGCCCCGCTGCGGCCTTCCCGCAGCCCGCGCGCGTAGGCGTCGGCACCGGTGCCGATGGACGACACGACGCCGACACCCGTCACGACCACGCGTCGCCGCTGCGCCCGCGAACCCGAACCGGTCACGCCTACGCGCCGACGACGTCGCCGAGCACGTCGTACACGCCCCGCAGATGCACCAGACGGTCGAGCTCGTCCTCGTCGATCTCGACGTCGAACTCGATCTCCAAGTGCGACAGCAACTCGATCAGCTTCATCGAGTCCGCACCCAGATCATCGACGAACCGGTCCTCGAGTCCCACCGCATCCGGCTCGGTCTCCAGCACCCGGCACACCAACGCCTTGATCTCCCCCGCCCGCTCGCGGACCACGGGATTCGTCACGGCCGGCGCGCCGGCACTCTCGTCGACATTCATCTCGGGGACGCTCATTTCAGATAGGTCTCGTTGGAGAAGTCCTCGTCATCCTCGTCGTAAGCCGGCGCTGCCCTGCGCACGGGTTGCGGTGCGGGCGGCGGTGCCTGCGGAGGTGCTCCCTGCGCAGGTGCCGTGTGCTGAGTGGGCCGCTCCGCGGTGTACGTCGGCCGCTCCGCGGTGTACGTCGACGGCTCCGCGGTGGCGACCGACTCGTCCTCGACACCGAACTGCAGCACGTGCTCCTCGTCCTCTCGCGAACGTCCGGTGTCGAAACCACTGTTCGCCCGCTGGCGTTTCGCCAGCTCGATGAGGTGTTTCGCCGAACGCTCCGCGACCTCGCCGCGCCGCGCGAGGTTCTCCGACGCGCGCTGCTTCGCCTCGGCGGCCTTGCGTTCGCGCAGCGCCCGCCGGTCGGCCAGTTCCCGGTTGATCTGGTCGAACCGGGCGAGTGCAGCCGCCGCCCTGCCCTCAGCCATGTGTCTCTCCCGCTGTCATGTCCTCGCCTGCCGCCGCGTCACTCGTCGTCGCGCGCTCACTTGTCGTAGCGGACGGCGGGCGGGTCGTCGCCGATCGTGCCGGTGATCGCCTGCGGGGACTCGGAGCCGTCGAACAGGCCGCCGTCGATGCGGTAGTTCGACGTCCGTTCCTGGCCGCCGCCCTGGCCACCGGCACCGGCACCGCCCATCGGCGCACCCATCATGCCGCCCATGCCACCGCGGCCACCGCCTGCGCCGCCGCCGGCGTCACCGCCGGCCGGGGCCGCAGCCGCCGCGGGCGCCCTGCTCGCGGGAGGCGCACCGGTCGTGCCGCTCGTCCGGGAACCCTCGTCGAGCGGCTGCGGCGGCTCGCCGTCGGCCGAGAACCCGCCGCCGCCTCCGCCACCGACCGAACCGGCGCCGGCGCCGATGGAGCCGGCGCCCGCACCGATCGAACCCGCGCCGACGGCGGCTTCGCCGAGGTCACCGGAGATCGACGACGACGGCGTGAACTCGTCGGAGAGCGATCCGATTCCGCCGTCGGAGCCGTCGGAGTCGTCGGAGCCGTCACCGAACCCGTCGAGCGTGTACGTCGTCGGTTCACCGTCGCCGTCGTCGACGGTGACCAGCGTCGGGCCGCCGGGGCCTTCGGGCCGCTCGGCGACGATCTTCATGTCGCCGTCCTCGATGCGGATCTTGCCGTCCGGGTCGGGCCGGTACACCTTGTCCCCGGCTGCTCCGTCTCCCGCGCCGCCGGTGCCCGTCGGCCCGAAGCCGCCGGGGCCACCGGCGCCTGCGTTGCCGTCGCCACCGGCCGCATCGTCGCCGGCGCCGAAGTCGAGCCGGTGCTCCTTCAGCGGGCCCTCGCCGTCGTCGACGGAGATCTCCATCTGGCCGTCGACATCGGGTTCGGTGATCTCGAGCTTGTTGTCGCCCTGTTCGACCGTGAGCTTGTCGCGGTCGCCGCCCGGCGTGGCGAGCAGGCTGTCGGGTTCGCCGTCGGGGCCGACAGCCTGCGGAGCCGTTCCGTCACTGCCGCCACCGTCAGTGCCGAGGCCGCCCGTGCCGGGGCCCGGCGTCTCGAACTCCGGCATCTCCGGTGCCTCGGGTGTCGGGACCTCCGGCGTCGGCGTGGCAGGAGTACCGGCTCCGGCGCCACCGCCCGCAGCGCCGCCACCGGGGCTGCCGCTGCCCGGGGTGCCCACGCCCGGCCCGGGGGTGGGCACGTTCGGCGTTCCTGCACCGGCTCCGGGCGAGCCCGCGCCCGCTCCCGGCGTGCCGGCACCTGTTCCGGGGGTCCCCACTCCGGCGTCGACACCCGGCTGCTGTCCGCCCGGTTGCGCGGGGAAGCCGTTCTCGTACCCGCCGAGGTACTCGTTCAGCGTGCCGTAGGCCTGGTCGACGGCTTCCTTCGTCGACTCGCACAGCGATGTGAACGACGCGTACAGGTTCTCGTACAGGTCGACGTTCCACGATTCGCGGATCCACGTCTTGCACTCGGTGACGACGAGTTCCTTGTTCTCGTCGTTGAGGCCGCAGTCGTCGGCGCGGATGGTGGATTCCAGGTTGGAGCCGCACACCGAGTCGACCCACGCGGCCACTTCGAGCACCTGGTCCTGGTTGTCGAACTCGCCGCGCGCGAGGGTCATCACCTTCCGCGCGGTTTCCGGTGTGGCCTGGCCGACCGTCGGGGTGTAGAGCTGTATGACCTGCTCGGCCTTGTGCTTGACGGTGTCGAACACCGTGCGGACGGCGGTCTCGATCACCTCGGAGGCTCCGGACAGGTGCTCGATCAGCTCGGTCGAGTTCGGCTCGATGTCCTCGCTGTACTGCCGGTAGGACGCGTTCGCCGCGTCGCCGGTCCAGTCGCGATACAGCGAGTTGAGGTCCTGCCGGGTGCTCTTCTGCAGCTCCTGCAACGTGCCGTGTGCCTTGCGCAGCTGCTCGGCGTCGTCGAGGAACTTCTGGAAGTCGATGCCGCCCTGCTCCCAGTACGGTTCGCGGATGTTCGACTCGTAGTCGAGCGGGCCGTCGACGTGCTGCGAATCGGCGGGGACCTCGGCGTCGATCGGCAGGAACTTGTGGAACGTGTCGAGCGCATCCTTGGCCAGTTCGAGCAGCTCGTCCGAGGTGGTGATGCTCGTCGTCGACGAGGAGGCCGGGCCGGGCGGCTGCGCCTGGTCGAGTTCGCCGCTGTTGTCCTCGAGCTTCGATTCGATCTGGCGGCCGCGGTAGCTGCCCTCCTCGGACTCCTCGCGCGCCCGTTCGTAGGGGTCCTTGTCACTGTCGTAGCCGTCGTAGTTGCCCCAGGCGCCATAGGGGTCGCCCCTGTGAGGCCCGCCGGTGGGGGCCCCGGGGTACGGGTGCGGCGTGACGTTGTACTTCTCGTAGTACGCCTCGGCGGCCTCGTTCCCGTCACCGTTCATGGCGTAGCTGCCGAGCACCGCCTGCTTGGTGTCGGCGGAGACGTAGGGATCGTCGAGGATCTCCTTCGTCTCTTCCCAGGTGTGCTCGCTCACAGTCCACTCCCCGCCTGGCTGGCCGCCTGTGCCTGCGTTTCCTCGGCCGCGCCGTACTGCTGCCCGGCGGCACCGATCGTGCTGGCGAACGACGTCAGCGAACTGCACATGGCCTGCGCCGCCTCGCCGATCGTCTGGATGCCCGCGGTGTAGTCACCGCCGAAATCCGTGTGCGCCTTGCCGAAGCCGCCCTCGCCGACGTTCGACGTGCCGACGTCGGCGACGTCCGACTGCGCACTCGACGCGGCATCGCTGATGCGCGTGGCCTGGTTCGACATCGAACCCTGGTCGGCCGTGTACCCCTGCGGCGCGTTGACCCCGCTCACGTCGACACCCCCTGGAATCGTCTGTGGTCGTCTGCCGCCTAGGACGCGAGGAGTACCGGATCGGTGCCGTCGCATCTGCACACGAAATGTACCGGGTTGGGAAGATCGGAGGAACGCGAAACGGGCGCCGCCACCCGACGGGGACGACGACGTGAGCGAGGTGACGCAAGCCGGGGCGGTGGCTGCCGCAAAGGTGGTGCGCTGCGACTTCGGGGCTGCAGCGGTGAGGCCTGCGGCGCCGGGACGAGGTGCGGCGTGCAGGGGTCTGCGGCTCCTGGGCTGCGCCGGTGCGGGCTGCGGCGTCCAGGGGCGGCGCCGGGACGGACTGCGGTTTGATGGCCGCGGCTGGGACGGCCATGACGGAGAAACGACGGCGGCGGCCGACCGGACCGTGGTGAGCCGGACGACCGCCGTCGTACGTGCTGTCGTTGTCAGCGCGTGCCGTCAGCCGGATACACGCGGCAACCGAGTTCCTCGCCTGCGCGAGTGATTAGACGAACCAGTCGCGGTTGGCGAAGTCCTCGTCGTCGTCCTCGTCGCTCCGGGGACGGGCGGGACGCCGGACCGGCTGGGTGGACTGCTGCGGAGGTTCCGCGACCGGCGGCTGCGGTGCCGGGGCGGCGGGCGGTGCCGGGGCCGGATCGGCCGGCGCCTGCTCCGGCTCGTCGCCGGCAGGACCGAAGTCCATCGTCCGGCCGCCACCGTCGTCACGCCGCTGCAACCACTCGTTCTTCGAGTTCGGATCCTCGCTGGCTTCCTTGTTTGCGGCGATCTGCTCGTCGAGCTCCTTGTTCAGCTGCACGGCAGCCTGTCGACGCGCTTCCGCAGCCTCTTCACGCTCGCGTTCGGCTTGCTCCGCCCATTCGTTGATCTCTGCGGTGGCTGCGCGTAACCGTGACCGATTTTCGGCGAGTTTCTCCGCCAGTTCCGGATCTAGGCTCTCGACCATCACTGGTTCCCCTCTACCTCAAGGAGCAACTGAACGGCACGCCGGTCTGCGCCACCGAATAGCCTTCGCGACATCGATGGCCCGCTCACCGGCCGAAGGACACAGCGGTTCCGGCGCCCTCGCCGATCGTGCCGCTGATGTGGTTCCCGGCCACGGCCTCGCCGAACAGGTCGCTGACGGCGTTGAGGATGAACTGGCTCTGCCGTTCCTCGTCGCCGCCACCGCCGCCACCTCCGGCGCCGCCCATGCCTCCGCCCATCATGCCGCCGCCCATGCCGGCACCACCGGAGCCGCCGCCGCGGTCACCGGAACCGCCGGGACCCCCGTTGTCGCCGTCACCGGTGTCGGCCGCGGCATCGCCACCCGGGCTGTCACCCATGCCTGCGTCGCCGAGGCTGCTGCCGTCCGCCTCGCCAGCACCGCCGCCGAGCGCGCCGTCGCCCAGGGATGAGCCGAGACTCGACGCCGGCGTGGTGGAGTCGTCAGAACCGCTCTCCCCGCCGGGGTCACCGTTCGCGTTCGGCTGTTCGACGTCCGGCTGGCCGGACGCTCCTGCAGGGCCGGCCTGCGCCGCGGCACCGCCATCGGATTCGGGAGAGCCACCGCCCGTTGAGCCCATGCCGTCGGGTGTCGAAGCGGGCTCACCCGTAGCAGCAGCGGAAGCCGGATCCGCCTGCATGGCCTCGCCGGCCGGGGTGGCAGCCGCGCCTTCACCGTCGGTGGCAAGATCTCCCGCCAACCGCGCCGTACCACCGGAACCGCCGTCGACCCCGACTTCCGCCGCACCTTCGTCGTCGGCGGCCGCCTGGCCCATGTCGGCAGCGTTAGCCCCCGCATCGCGGTCTGCGAACTCGGCTCCCCCTCCGCCGGCACGCATGCCGCCGCCACCGGCACCGCCTGCTCCGGAGTCGGCCGCGTCCTCCTCACCGAGGGTGTAGGTGGTCGGCTCGCCCGTGCCGTCGTCGACGGTCACCTTGGTAGGCCCGTCCGGACCGTCGGGCCGCTCCGCGACGATCTCGGTGTCGCCGTCCTGGATGCGGATCTTGCCGTCCTCATCCGGTGTGTAGACCTTCTCGCCCTGGGCGCCGTCGGCCCCGTCACCGGAGCCCTGCGGACCGAAATCCTGGCGACCCGGTTCACCAGAGTCCTGTCCCTGACTCTGGCCACCGCCCGATGCCGCACCGCCGTCGGTCTGTCCACCCGGCTGGGCCCCGCCGGAGGCGTCGTCCCCGGTTCCGAAGTCGAGCTTGTAGTCCTTCAGTGGGCCCTTGCCGTCGTCGACGGAGATCTCCATCTCGCCCTTGGCATCGGGCTCGGCGAACTCGAACTTCTTCTCACCCTGCTCGACGGTCAGGGTGTCACGCTCGGTGGCGTCCTTGACGGCCTCGCCGGTCGCCGGGTCGATCGGGTAGGGCTCGCCGGTCTCCGGATCGGTTTCGAGTTTGCCGCCCGTGACGGGGTTCTTGCCCTCACCTGCTTCGCCTGGTTTCGGCTGACCGTTCCCTCCTTGGCCGGCTTCCCCGGGCGCGTGCTCGGCCGCCGCGGCCGGATCGACGGACGCCGACGGAGGCGACGTCGGCGGGCCTCCCGGTTGCTGCGGGCCGCCTCCGGCCACGGGTGATGATCCCCCGCCCTGAACAGGATTGGTGGTCTGCGCCGCCGTCTGCTGCCCACCGGGAACAGCCGGCTTGTCCCCACCATTGCCTGCCTGATCGCCGAATGTCTGCCCCAGGTTCTTGTTGAGGGCATTGATCATGTCCGAGTAGTTCGTCTGAATACCCTGGACGTACTGTTGCCCAAGACCGTGGAACTGCTCAGCCTTCTGCTCGTAGGCCGCGACGAAGGCCTTCAGCTGGGCTTCGGCATCCTTCAAGGCTTGCCGACCCCGCGCAAGCTCCTGATCGACGTTGTCACCGTGAATAAATTCCGCAAACTTGTAATCTTGAAAGTCGAACAGCGAAGACGGGCCATGCGGAACCCCAGGACTAACCCCAAAGGACTGAAATTCCATCACCGTATCCGCGAAGCTTTCTAGGCCATTGGTATTTTGCATTTCCTTGAGGCGTCGAATACCCGCAGGAAACTCCTGAGTGACCTTGATAAGCGTATCGACATCAGACGGAACCAGCCCCGAGACCCTGCCGTTCCCGTACATGTCCAGCACAACCTCGACGTACTGGGCGACGCACTCCCTGACCGCATCAATACCCGCCATCACACCGTCGCCCGCGGAATTGAGGGCCTGCGAGAGATCACCAGCATTCTTGTTGATCGAACTGTTTCGCTGGGCAGCAGCATCTTTGGCGTCGCCGACCCACTCGGCGGTGCCGTCCTTCCAGGCCCCTTGCAGCGACTCCTTTATCTCGCCAACCTTCTCATGAGTACCCGACAGCGCATTGGCGTCCTGCCAGAAGCAGCTGAACTCGATGCCTCGAAACTCATCCAGACCTTTCCGGATATCGTCCGGGGTGTTCCCATCGGCCGAATACTTGGCGGACGATCCCGTCTTCCCTTGACTGGAATTCGGGTTGTTGACCTCGGCGCGGGGCATCTCGCGCTTCCCCTGCTCTCCCGATTCCGCATTGTACCCGAGGGATTTCACCTCAGTGTACTTCGGATGGAATTCACTGAAGAGCTTGATGATCAGCTTCGCCTTGTCGACGATCTGGTCCGACGAGCCGTATGACTTCAGGTCCTGCAGACCGTCCTTCGCATCCGAAATTTTACCCTGATGCGATTCACGTTTTGCCCTGCGGAAAGCCGTAGCCCCGTTGGAAAGATTCTCAAACGGGGCCTCGCCGCCCTCCTTGATGTCTTCCGCGTCGTACCCGTACTTGCTTGAGTACTTGTCGATCTCCTGATCACTGACCATGCCCGCATTGGACAGAGCCATCAGCATCTGCCCACGATTCTCCGACGAGATATTCGGGTCGTCGAGCAGAGCCTTCATCTCTTTCAGCTCTGCATCGGTGAACCTGTGCCGGGCGGCTTCTTGGATCGCCTCAGGACTGAAGATGCTCATTTGGACCCCACCCCCTTGGAGGCGATGGTCTCCGCGTTGACGGCTTCGCCGTCCTCGTACGCGTTCGCGGCCTGCTTCATCTTGTCGCCCAGGTCAGACGTCTGTTCGCCGTACTTGGTCACGGCGTCGCGGTACTTTCCTATCGCCTCCGCATAGGACTTGGCCGTGTCTGACCAAGCCTTGCCGACCTGCGCCTCACCGACGTCAGTCTCCAGCTTTCCGCCGACCGTCTTCAGCTGTTCGCCATCCTGGGTGTAAGCCTCACCGGCCGCGCGCAGCTTCCCTGGGTCGGCTTGTTGTCCACCGGCCATCGGTTCCTCCCCCTGTTGCATGGTCGTGCAGGTCGAGCGTGCTCCTCACGGTTCAGACGCAACACGATGACGTCCGGTGCCGTTACGGATGCACAGCGAAACATACCGAATCGGCCGGGTCCACGACACGAGAACAACCACACCGGACGTACGTGACCAGCGCCGCAGGGGTACCTCACCGGACGCGGGCGCGTGACGACGGCGCTCCCGCGATGCGCGTGAGCCTCGGCTCCTCAGTGACGAATCGGCCGGCCCGGTCGACCGGTCTCGGGTGCCGACCTCAGGCCACGGCGGCGACGACGCCTGCCAGCCGGTCGGCGGCGGCCTGTGCGGTGGCCTCGGCCTTCGCCTCCACCATCACCCGCACCAACTGCTCGGTCCCCGACGGGCGCAGCAGCACCCGGCCCTCCTCGCCCAGCTCGTCGGTCACCGCCTCGACAGCGTCCTTCACAGCCTCCGAGGCCGCCACCGCGGACTTGTCGGCCACCCGCACGTTCACCAGCACCTGCGGCAACCGCTCCATCACCGCCGCCAGCTCGGCCAGGGGCTTGCCCGTCGCCGCAGCCCTGCTCATCAGGCGCAACGCCGTCAACAGTCCGTCACCGGTCGTCGCGTGCGCGGGCAACACCACGTGCCCCGACTGCTCCCCGCCGAGCGCGAACCCGCCGGCCCGCAGCTCCTCGAGCACGTACCGGTCGCCGACCGCTGCCGTGCGCAGCGTGATGTCATGCTCCTTCATCGCCAGGTGCAGGCCCAGGTTGCTCATCACCGTCGCCACGAGCGTCGTGTGCGCCAACTCGCCGCGCTCGGCCATGTCCAGCGCCAGCACCGCCATGATCTGATCGCCGTCCACCAACCGGCCCTCGGCGTCCACGGCCAGGCACCGGTCGGCGTCACCGTCGTGCGCGATCCCCAGATCCGCGCCACAAGCGACGACCGCCTCCTGCAGCCGTTCCGGATGCGTCGAACCGCACCCGTCGTTGATGTTCAGCCCGTCCGGCTCGGCGTTGATCGCCACGACATCGGCGCCCGCCTTCCGGTACGCCTCCGGCGCCGCCGTCGACGCCGCACCGTTCGCACAGTCCACGACCACCTTCAGCCCCGACAGAGCATGCGGGGTCGCCGCCGCCAGATGCCCCACGTACCGCTGCACCGCATCGTCGACGTCGGTCACCCGGCCGATCTCCGACCCGGTCGGCCGCACCTGACCAGGACCGCCACCCGCGAGCGCCGCCTCGATCTCGTCCTCGATGCTGTCCGGCAGCTTGTGCCCACCCTCGCCGAACAGCTTCACGCCGTTGTCCGGCATCGGGTTGTGCGACGCCGAGATCATGACACCGAAATCCGCACCCAGGTCACCCACGAGGAACGCCACCGCCGGGGTCGGCAGCACACCGACCCGCAGCACGTCCGCGCCCGCCGACGCGAGACCCGCGGTCACCGCGGCCTCCAGCATCTCCCCGCTCGCCCGCGGATCCCGGCCCACGACCGCCACCGGGCGGTGCGACCGGTCGTGCGCAGCCAACACCCCCGCGGCGGCCGCGGCCACCGACATCGCCAGCTCCGGCGTCAGCTCACCGTTCGCGAGACCGCGCACGCCATCGGTGCCGAACAGGCGGGCCATACGTTCCTCCAACTGCCAACTTCTCGGCCTCACGACGCTCCCGAGCCCACGGTGGGCACTGCGCGCCGCGCGGACAACTTAGCGACACACGCGCGGGCGATACCGGCGGGTCACCGATAGCGCTACTACCGGTGCTCACACGGCGACGTTCCGCATCGCGCCCGTGCACAGTGCACCACCGGCACCTCAGCATCGACGCCGCGCAGCGACGCCCGGAGCCACGGTCGAGCGCCGGTACCGATGGGTCCGGCGGTCGGCCGCAACACGCTCCCTCAGAGCCACAACACGGGCCCCGGGGAACGCAACACGCGCCCCGGAAAGCGCAACACGGGCTCCCGAGAGCGCAACACGAGCCGCTCCCGGGGTGGACATGCGAAAGCGCCCACCCGTATATCGGATGGGCGCTTTCGCGTGTTGCCGCGCACGCATGTGACGCACGCGACCGGAAACCTTCGCGCAGGTCAGCGCTTGGAGTACTGCGGCGCCTTACGGGCCTTCTTGAGGCCGTACTTCTTGCGCTCCGTCGCACGCGCGTCACGCGTGAGGAAGCCGGCCTTCTTCAGCGCCGGACGGTCATCGCCGTCGATCTCGGCGAGCGCACGGGCGATGGCCAGGCGCAGCGCACCGGCCTGCCCCGACGGGCCGCCGCCACGCAGGTTCGCGGCGATGTCGAACGACTCCGGCTTCTCGACCGTCACCAGCGGCTCACGGATGAGCTGCTGGTGCACCTTGTTCGGGAAGTAGTCCTCGAGCGGCTTGCCGTTGAGCTTGAACTGGCCGCTGCCGGGCACGAGACGCACCCGGACGACGGCCTCCTTGCGCCGGCCGACCGTTTGCGCGGTGCCACCGGCGGCGCGAGACGGCTTCGGCGCGGCCGGCGTCTCGCTCATCACAGCCGCTTCGGTGGCGGCCTCGGTCTCGGTGCTGGTCACAGGCTGTTCCTCACTCACTTGGTCACCTGAGCGATCTTGGTGATCTCGTGCGGCTGCGGGTTCTGCGCGGCGTGCGGGTGGTTCGGGCCGGCGTACACCTTCAGCTTCTTACCCATGGCACGGCCGAGCTTGTTCTTCGGCAGCATGCCCTTGATGGTCTTCTCGAGCAGGCGCTCCGGCTTGTTGTCCAGCAGCTCGCCGAACGACTGCTTGCGCAGGCCGCCCGGGTAACCACTGTGGCGGTACGCGAACTTCTGCTCGCGCTTGTTGCCGGTGAGGGCGACCTTCTCGGCGTTCACGATGATGACGAAGTCACCCGTGTCCACGTGAGGAGCATAGGTCGGCTTGTGCTTGCCGCGCAGCAGCGTGGCAACCTCGGTCGCGAGCCGGCCGAGCACGACGTCCTGGGCGTCGATCACGTGCCAGGCACGGGTGACATCGCCGGGCTTAGGGCTGTACGTGGGCAAGGGTCTACCTCGTCGTCAAGATTGCTTGTGGGTAAGTGCGGGCTGGGCGCAAACACTCGGCGCGCGCACAGACTACGAAGATACCCGGTCGCTTCGAAGCGCGTGGAAGCGGGGTCGGGTGGGCCGGTCATCTTAATGTCGGCGGCCCCGCACACCGAGGAGGCCGCACCGGCGCGTCGACATCCGGCGCCGGTCAAGTTTACGCACCACCGCCAGGCCGAGTGAAGCCCCTGGGACACCTCGACCGGGCCGCGGCGCCCGCCGCCCCTCGACGGGCACACCGAGTCGACAGCGAGGGGAAGATTCGGCGCGTTCAACGCCACTAAAGTGCCCTTGGGGGCATGCCACCGTGCCCTTGGGGGACGAGGGCCACGACCCCGGACACGCGAAAGCGGGCCCGGCGTCAGCGCCGGACCCGCCTCACACAGCGTCGTCAGCTGCTCGGCCGAAGCCGTCTCAGCCGAACATGCCCTTGATGCCCTGCTCCGTACCCTGGTACGAGTCGGCGATCTGCGGCAGCGCGGTGGCGATCTGCGCGAGAACCTGCTTCAGCTCGTCCAGCGAGTTGTTCCAGTTCTGCTGCAGCTCCTGCCAGGCCGCCATGGCGTCACCTTCCCACTCGCTGGTGAGCGGGGCGAGGTTGCTCTTCAGCTGCTCGAACAGGGCCTCCAGCTCCGAGCCGGTGGACTTGCAGTCCTCGGCCGCCGTCTGGATTGTCGCGTAATCGACCTTGATTCCGGCCATGGTCTTCTTCCCTCCAGAAAGATTAAGAAATGCGGTGGATCAGGATGTGGGAGCGCCTGCTCAGAGGCCGCCGAGAACGTTGCCGATGTTGCTGATGGCGGAGTTCTGCTCCTCCTCAGCCTGCTGGTACTTGTGACCGGACTGCTGGAGCAGGTCCGCGATGTCCTGCAGCGCCTGGTTCAGCTTCCGGTTCTTCTCGTCGAACGCGGCCATCACGTTCTGGAACGCACCGGCTGCCTCGCCCTGCCAGCCGGCCGACGTGGCCTCGATGTTCGAACGCAGCTTCTGCATGTTGGCGTCCATCTGCCCCTTGGTCTCGGACACGTCCTGGAACGCCTTCTGGAACTGCTCCGGTGTCCCTGCAAAACCGCCAGCCATTGGGAATGACCCCCTTCGTAAGTGGTTCGGTCGAGTACTTCCTCGTTGGTACTGACCCTACGACGAAGACCCTGCCACGATCGGTTCCACGATGTCCCACCGGATCGGGAAGTAGTTGCTCCCGTAAACGCAACTGGTTGGAACCAACCGGAACCGGCCTTATTTTCGCAGGTCAGAACCACATGTGAGGGCATTTGCATTCGTTTCCGAAACCTCCGGTGACCACGTACGGGTTACCGGTGAACGATCGATTCCCGGGTTCGCCGTCCGTGGTTTGCGAAAGCGACAGCACCGATTCGCGAACGCGACTCCCGCGGTTTGCGAACGCGATCCCCGCGGCGCGCCGCAAGTGGCTCAGTGGGCCGCCGGCCGGCCGCTACGGAGCACGGCCGGAGACGCGGCGGACGTCAGTTGGTGAACTCCAGGGTGCCGACGATCTGACTGCAGCCCGATTCGAGCCGCTGCTTCATCTCCACGATGCGGCAGCCGATACTGACCTGCGCCTCACGGTTGGCCTGGACGTACCACTTGATGGTCACGCCCTCGGACGGCAATTCCTCGTAGTGGATGGTGTCCTTGCCGGCATAGGTGTGGTGCTGGCGGAAACCGCGATACCGATCGGGATTCTGCGCGTTCGCCCGGTCGGCCTCCGCCCGCAAGGTGTCGTAGAGCCTGCGATGCTGTGTGCCCGCATCGAAGTCCTGCTCGATCTGCTGGACGACGACCCGGTCCGCGCCGTCCGACCCTTTCGGCGCGAACGCGACCCGGGCGTTCTGGGTGTCCTCGAGGACCTTCTCCCAGCCCTCGGGCGCCACGAACGAGTACGAGAACCGCGCGATCTCCGCGCCGGGCGGCCGGTCGTCACGCAGGAAGAAGAACCAGCCCGCTGCACCCGCCAGCAGCAACCCGACCACCGCGGCCGCCGCCCACACGAGCCCGCGGCGCCTCCGGTTCGGCCTGCGCTCCCCGTCACCGCCGTCACCGGCGTGCGCGCCCTGCGAAGAGCCGAACCCCTGTGGCTGGGGGCCGAATCCGCCGTACGGCCCCGACTGCTGGTGCGGGCCGCCCGGCTGCTGTGGGAACGGCCCGCTCTGCGGATACGCCCGCGCGGGGCCCGGTGCCTGCTGGTTCGGCGCGGATGTCTGATGAGTCGGCCCCGGGTTCGGCCCCGGGTTCGCGGCAGGCCCCTGCTGCGGGCCCCGCCGACCGCCGACCTGCTGGTTCGGGTGGTTCGGGCCTGCCGGGTGTGGTGCCTGCGGGTTCGGTCCGCCGTGCCACCCCTGCGGCGGGCCACCCTGCTGTCCCGGCACACCCTGTCCCGGCACACCCGGCGCCGCCTGCCCCGAAACAGGCTGCCTGCCCTGCACGGCGCGGTCCGCCTCGTCCCGGCCGACCACCGTCGTGGTTTCACTGCTGCGCCCCGGCAGCGCGCCCGGAACGGCGCCGCCGCGGTCCGGGATCACCTGTACCGCCCGCAGCGCACCGCGGGCGACGACCGTTTCCGGCTGGTCGAGCGTCGTGGGCACCACACCGGTGCGCTCGTGCACCAGCCGGGACATCATCGGGATCCGGCTCGAACCGCCCACCAGGAAGATCGCCGTCAGCTGCTTCGCCCGCAGCTTCGCGTCCTCGACCGTCGCGAGCGTCAACTCGACGGCCCTGCCGAGCGGCGAGGCGATCAGTTCTTCCAGCTGTTCACGGGTGACGTGGGCGTCGGCGAACGGTGGGGGCATCGGCACATCGCTGTAGGCGTGCCGCGACAGCGTCTCCTTCGCGCCGCGGATGTCCTGCCGGAGCACCCGCCTGCGCCTGCGGTCCGCCAGCTCGCGGCCCTGCACGAGTTCGTCCCACGCCTCGCGGTCAGGCGCGGGCACGAGCGACCCGACGTGTTCGAGTAGCGCCTGGTCGATGTCCGCACCGCCGAACCCCGGGTCGCCGCGCGTCGCCAGCACCTCGAACGCCGTCCGCCGCTGCTGCGACTCCGTCCTGCGCACCACGCTGACGTCGATCGTGCCGCCGCCGAAGTCCAGCACGGCCAGCGTGTCGCCGGGACTGCCGGTGAACGCGACCGTCTTCTCCGGGTTGTCGCCCTTCGCGGGCGTGTAGGTCGCCGCGTGGAACACGGCCGCCGCCACCGGCTCCGGCACGAGTGCCACCTCGTGGCCCAGCCCGGACGCCGCCTGCCGCAGCAGCCGCGTGCGCACCGCACCCCAGTCGGCGGGATGGGTCAGCACGAGCAGGTCGACGTCGGCGTTCGCCGCCAGCCTGCGGGCCTCGCCCACGGCCCGCGACAACACCGTGCGGACCACGTCGACGACGGGCAGCACCGTGTCGCCCAGCAGCAGTTCGCCCTCGTCGATACGCCGCTTCGGCGTGGGCTCGAACCGCGCGGGATCGACCGCGGCCTGGCGTTCCGCCTCCTGGCCGACGAACACCGTGCCGTCGCTGTGCGCATACACCGCCGACGGCATGAGCGGCTGGCCGTCGATCACGACGACCTGCGGCTGCCGTTCCCCGATCGCGGCCACGACACAGGTGCTCGACGTGCCGAAGTCGATCGCGACGCGAAAGGTCACCGGGCGCCTCCGATGTCAGAGGCGACCGGTGACCGGTCCGACATCGCGGTGATCACTCGGGATTGATCCACGACACGTGCATGAGCTGCTTACCCACCTTGCGGCTGACCAGGTTGCCGCGGCCCGGTGGCATCGGCCCGGCCTTGACGTTGCCGAGCAGCTGGCCCTCGTCCTTGGAACCGTTCATGACGATGCCCGGCATCGCCAGTTCCTTGAGCTTGCCGAGGATCGGGTCCATACCGGTCCGTGCGGCACCACCGGTGCGGCGGGCGACGATCATGTGCAGGCCGACGTCCTTCGCCTGGGCCAGGTACTCGCCCAGCGGCCGCAGCGGGTTGTTCTGCTGCGTCGCCACGAGGTCGTAGTCGTCGACGACGACGAACAGCTCCGGTCCCTGCCACCACGAGCGGTCCTTGAGCTGCTGCGGCGTGACGTCCGGACCGGGCAGCCGCTTCTGCATCGACCCGGTCACCTCCTTGACGATGCCGTCGAGCTGGTTGGCCGAGACCACGTACGACAGCACCTGGTCGCCCTCGACGAACCCGAGCATCGTGCGCCGGTAGTCGACGAGGATCAGCACCGCTTCCTTCGCCGTGTAGCGCTCGGTGATGCCGCGGACGATCTGCCGCAGCAGGTTCGTCTTGCCGGACTCGCCGTCGGCGTAGGCCAGGAAGTGCGGATCCGCCTGGAAGTCGAGGTACACGGGCCGCAGCTCGTCCTCGTCGACGCCGATCGGCACCAGCTTCGACTCGCGGCGGTTGTCCATCGCGAGCAGGTCCTCGTACGGCATGAGCTCCGGCAGCAGCCGCACCTGCGGTGCGGGCGGGCCGTGCCACGCCGCGTTGATCTTCGCGACGGCGTCGCTCACACCGTCACCGATGGTCTCGTCGTCGCTCGATCCGTCGATGCGCGGCAGCCCGCCGAGGAAGTGCAGCTTGTCGCGGGTCAGACCGCGGCCGGGCCTGGCTGCGGGAATGTTCACCGCGGTCCGGCGGTCGATGTCGGACTCGCTCGGGTCACCGAGCCGCAGCTCGAACCGCGTGCCGAGCATGTCCTTGATCGCCGGGCGGATGTCCGCCCACCGGTTCGAGGCGATGACCACGTGGACGCCGTAGGCGAGACCCTGCACCGCGAGCTTGGTGATCTGCGGTTCCAGTTCCTCGAAGTCGTCCCGCAGGGCACGCCAGCCGTCGACGACGAGGAACGCATCGCCGAACGCGTCCTGGTCCGCGGTGATGTCACCGCGGCGCTTGCGGTTGCGGAAATCGGCCATCGAGTCGACGTTCAGTTCGCCGAACCGCGACTCGCGCTCGTTGGCGAGCGTCGTCAGCTCCGCGACGATCCGGCGGGCCTTGTCCGGATCCCGCCTCGCCACGGCGACACCGCCGACGTGCGGCAGTCCGTCCAGCGAGCCGAGCGTGCCACCGCCGAGGTCGATCGCGTAGAACTGCGCCTCCTGCGGCGTGTGCGTCAGCGCCATCGACATGATCAGCGTCCGCAGCAGCGTCGACTTGCCCGACTGCGGCCCGCCGACGATCGCGCCGTGACCGGCACCGCCGGAGAAGTCGGCCCACATCGGGTCGCGCCGCTGCTCGTAGGGACGGTCGACGATGCCGAGCGGCACCTGCAGCTTGCCGTTGCCGAAGAACCCGACCGGGGAAAGACCGCGTTCGTCGGTGGGGTTGAGGTTCGGCAGCAGCGTGTCGAGCGAGTTCGGCTCGTTCAGCGGCGGCAGCCACACCTCGTGGGCGGGCGGCCCCTGGCCGACGAGCCTGCCGACGATGACGTCGAGCTCGCTCGGCTCGACGGCCTCCTCGGACTCGGGCTGCTGCGGTTCCGGTTCCGGCTCCGGTTCGGGTTCCGGTTCCTTGGGCAGTTCGATGTAGTCGGGCACGAACCGCTGCGGCCGCTTGTCGGCGCGCACGACCTTCGCGCCCGGCGCCGCGGCCTTGATGCCCGCGGGCCGGTACGGACCGGACACGTACGAGGCCTTGAACCGCTCGAGCGTCGACGTGTCGTACTTGAGGTACCCGCCACCGGGCACCGACGGCAGCTCGAACGCGTCCGGCACGCCGATCGCCGCACGCGACTCCGCTGCCGAGAACGTCTTCAGGCCGATCCGGTACGACAGGTGCGAGTCCAGACCACGCAGCTTGCCCTCTTCGAGCCGCTGCGAGGCCAGCAGCATGTGCATCTGCAGCGACCGGCCCAGCCTGCCGATGGCGACGAACAGCTCGATGAAGTCCGGCTTCTCGCTCAGCAGCTCGGAGAACTCGTCGACGACGATGAACAGCGCGGGCAGCGGGTCGAGGTCGGCGCCGTTCTCCCTGGCCTTCTCGTACTCCCAGACGTTCTTGAAGTTGCCGCCGTTCTTGAGTGCCTCCTGCCGCCGGTTCATCTCACCGGCGAGCGCGTCCTTCATCCGGTCGACCAGCGTGACCTCGTCGGCGAGGTTGGTGATGACCGCCGACACGTGCGGCGCCTTGTCCAGCCCGAGGAACGTCGCACCACCCTTGAAGTCGACGAGCACGAAGTTCAGCGACGTCGACGAGTGCGTGGCCAGCATGCCCAGCACGAGCGTGCGGAGGAACTCCGACTTACCGGAGCCGGTCGCACCGATGCACAGGCCGTGCGGGCCCATGCCCTCCATCGCGGCTTCCTTGATGTCCAGCTCGACCGCCTGGCCCATCTCACCGACGCCGAACGGCACGCGATAGCGATCGCGCACCGGGCGTGGCCGCCACGCCTGCTGCACGTCGAACGTCATCGGGTCACCGGGAATGCCCAGCAGTTCGAGCAGCGACGGGTTGGAAAGCAGCGGCTGTTCCTCACCGTCCTCGGCGGCGGCCGTGCCGACGCGGTATGGCGACAGCTTCCGCGCGAGCGCCTCGGTCTCGACGAGGCTGAGAGTGTCGGGCGCGCCGAACCACTCGACACCGCCGGCGCTGCGCGCACCGAGCCGCTCGGGCTCGGCGACCAGGCGCAGCCCACGGCGCGCGGCGAGGTTGCCGATCGTGTCGGACAGGTCCACGAGCGTGACGCCGACCAGGCCCTCCTCCAGGAGCAACCGCTCCTCGCCGGTGACGTCGGCGTCGTCGAGCACGATCACGATGTGGGGCTGGTCCGGCGGCGGGGTGGCGTTGCGCGAGAAGCGCTGCCGGTCGCGCAGCTCCTCCTCCAGCCACTGTTCGATCTGCGCGAGCGAACCGGCCATCATGCGCAGTTGGCCGATGCCGTCCGACAGCGTCGGGTGCTGCGTGTGGGGCAGCCACTTGGCCCACTCCCACTCGGCCTTCGACCGGCCGGTCGACGCGACGGCGATGAGCACGTCCTCCGGGCTGTGGAACGTGACGAGCTGGGCGAGCGCCGCACGCGTCAGCCCGCGGACGAGCTCGCGTTCCCCCTGCACACCGACGGCCGCGAAGCCGCGCAGCGTGATCTGCGTCGGCAGGTCGGGAACGATCGAGTGCGCCCGCACGAAGCGGCGCAGCGCCAGCGTGGCGATCGGCTCCAGCTCGTCGACGGGACCGGTCTGCGGCGGCACGAGGCGTGTCGCGAGCCGGTGCGCACTGCGGCCGACCCGCAGGTGGAGGAAGTCCTGGTCGTTCTGCCTGCGCTCCCACATCCGGCGCGTGGCCGCCATCGACCACAGCGTCTGCGGATCCGGGTGCACCCACTCCAGCGAGGCGCGCTGCTCCTCCATCGCCTCGCGGGCGCGTTCGCGCATCTGGCCGAGGTACCGCAGGTAGTCCTTACGGTCCTCGTTCATCTCGGCCTTCTTCTGGCCGCCTCCCCCTTTGCCGCCGCCTGCGAACATGCCGACCATCGACATGATCATCATCATCGGCATCATCAGCATGAACGGACTCGGCGCACCGCCGTCCTTCAGGCGCGGCACCATGATCATGCCGACCATGCCGAGCATCGCCACGATCATGACGACCGGCAGGATCTTCATCATGATGTTGCCCGGAATCGCCCGGGGAACCTCGGGTGGCGGCTCGAGATGGACCTCACCGCCCGGCGGGCGGGGCGCAGCGAGACGTGGCGACCGCTTGAACTGCAGCGTGCTCACCGAAAAGACCCCTCTTCAACTCGGCTGATCAAGTCGCCGTGCGACCGGCCACGAGCTGGCCGAGACCACACGGTAGCGAACCGGAGCGATCGGCGATCCACAGACCGGCGAACTCACTGCCGTCTGGAGCGAATCCGTCCCATCGCGGCGCCGGGTGCGCTACAACGGCACACGCACCCGCGGCTGCGCGTGAGACAGCCGTAGTCGTCCGGGCGGGCGAACGGTAAGTTCCCGTGCGCGGTATAAGTACCGGGTCAGCGACACATCCAAGTAGGGGGACAACAGGTGGCAACGGGCACGACCGTATTCAGCCGGGTCACGGTGGTCGCACCGAGCACCCGCATCGACGTCGCACTGCCGGCCGACGTGGCCGTTGCGGACCTGATGCCGATGCTGCTGGAGATGGCCAAGGAGGTCTCTCCCGACGGCGGCGCTCGGCACGGCGGCTGGGCACTGGCCAAGCTGGGCGACGCTCCGCTCGACCCGAGCCGCACGCTCGCTTCGCTCGGTGTCGTCGACGGCGAGCTGCTGCAGCTGCGCAAGCGCAACGAGAACCCTCCGCCGCCGCTCTACGACGACGTCGTCGACGCCATCGCCGAGGCCGACCCGGACGGGTTCCGGCCGTGGAGCAAGGAAACGGCCCGCACGATCGGCCACGCCGCCGGCGGCCTGTCGGCCGTGCTCGCCGCGCTGGCACTGTTCCTCGGCGGCATCGGCGGGTACGCCCTGTTCGCCGCGATCGCCGGCGGTGTGCTGGCCGTCGCGTGCGTCGCACTGGGCGCCACCCTGGTCCGCGCTTATCAGGCGATCTCGACGGGCGTGCTGATCTCCGCCGCGGGCGGCGTCCCGATGGCGTTCGTCGCCGGCTTCTTCATCGTGCCGCTGGACGTCTCGATCCGGCCGAACCTGCTGCTGGGCAGCGCTCTCGTGGTCGTGGTCGCCGCCGCCTCGATCATGATCATGGGCACGGGCCTGACGACGTTCATCGCCGCCGCGACCGCAGGCGTGTTCGGCGTGGTCGCGTTCCTCGTCGCCACTCTCGTCGACCACCCGGCGCCCGGGATCGCCGCGGGCACGGCGGCCGTGGCGCTCGGCTGCATCTCGATGCTCCCCCGCGCGACGATCTGGCTCGCGAAGCTGCCGCTGCCGACCGTTCCCGGCACGGCCGACGAGCTCAAGGAAGACTCCGAGATCCCGGACTACTCCGACATCGAGCAGCGCACCAGCTCCGCGCACAACTACATGACGGGCCTGCTCGTCGGCTGCGGCGCCGTCACCGCGCTCGCGGCGATGATCACGGCGACGTCCGGCGACATCTGGGGCGTGCTCACCGGCGCCATCGCCACCGTCGTACTGCTGCTGCGGGCCCGCACGTACGCCAACGGTGCCCAGGCCGTCGCACTGCTGGTCACCGGCATGGTCTCGGCAGCCGGCATCCTCATCGGCTGGCTGCAGGGCGCCGAACCGTTCGACCAGCTGCTGTGGGCGACCGTCGCGTTCGCCGTGATCGCCGCGGGCTCGGTCGTGCTGGGCGTCGTGATCCCCAACCAGCGGTTCTCACCCCCGGTGCGGCGCACGGTCGACATCCTCGAGGCCGTCTGCATCGCGGCCGTGCTGCCGCTGGCGCTGGCGGTCATGGGCCTGTACTCGTTCTTCCGCCACCTCGATCTTCTCGGCTGACACCCGGTGCGGGCGCCGGCCGTCCGCACCGGCACGCAGGACAACTGCCGGCCAGCTGCAGCCACAGCGACACGCGCAGGCACGGAAACAGACGTCAAGGGGGTTTCGGGTGCGTTCGGTCGGTCCACCCATCACCGGTTCGAGACCAGCAGCCCGGCTCGGCTCCGGTTCCCGTGCCGGACTACCGCGCCGGATCTCGGCGGTGCTGCTCACCGCGGCCATCGGCGCCACGACGGCGTTCGTCCCGGCGCTGCCCGCGGCCGCCCAGGCGGAGGACTGGTCTCCCCCGGCCGACACCGGCCTGCCGCCCGTGGGCTCGCTGCGACTCGACGGGCCGAACGAGACCTACGAGCGCCACACCGAGTGCGTGCAGGCCGCCGAGCTCGAAGAGGCCGAACGCCTCCGGCAGGCTCCGTGGGGCCAGCTGTACCTGCGCCTCGACGAGGCGCACCGCATCCTGGCCGCCGAGGGCAAACAACCCGGCGCGGGCGAGACGGTGACGGTGATCGACACCGGTGTCGAGGACGGCCACCCGTACCTGGCGGGCCCCGACGGCAACAGCCGGGTCAACGGCGTCGGCGAGTACGTCAAGGTCGACGACGGTCCGGGCGTCGTCGACTGCGACGGTCACGGCACCGAGGTCGCAGGCATCATCGGCGCGAACACCCCGCCGGACATCGGATTCCAGGGCGTCGCACCGCACGTGCAGATCAACGCGATCCGCCAGTCCAGCCAGTACTACGAGAAGAGCGAAGAGCCGCAGAACCCCGGCGGTGGCCAGAACGGTGGCGACGGCGGCGGTAACGGCGGCGACGGCGGCGACGGCGGTGGCGGCCAGGACGGCGGCGGCGACCCCGGTGCGGGCGACGGCGGCGGCGACTCCGGTGGTGACGGCGGCGGTCAGAACGGCGGTGCCGGTGGCGACGGTGGCGGCGACGCCGGGACCGGCGAGTCGTCGGCCACCGGAACCTCACAGCGACAGGCCGACAGCGACGAGGGCGCGGGCACGCTCGCCACGCTCGCGGCCGCGATCATCAAGGCCGCCGACGAGGCACCCGGCAGCGTCATGAACGTCTCCATCAACAACTGCCAGAGCTACTCGCCGAACATCGACGTCGAGAACCGCAAGCTCCAGGCAGCCGTGAAGTACGCGCACGAGGAGAAGAACGTCGTCGTCGTGACCGCGGCGGGCAACGTCGGCGAGAACTGCCAGCAGAACACCGACTCCGACAACCTCAACTCGGTCGTCTCGCCGCCGGTGTTCGCCGACCATGTGCTGTCGGTGGCCGCGGTCGGCGAGGAAGGCACCGCACCGTTCAGCATGAACGGGCCCTGGGTCGGCGTCGCCGCACCCGGCACGAAGATCATCTCCCTCGACCCGGCGGAAGGCTCCGACCGCATCGTCAACCAGACGATCGACCCCAGCGGCAACGCGGCCCCCATCGAGGGCACGAGCTTCGCGGCACCGTACGTCGCGGGTCTTGCCGTCCTGGTGCGCCAGATGTACCCCAACCTCGATGCCACGCAGGTCATGCACCGCATCAAGTACACCGCGCACCACCCGGCCACCCCCGACGGCCACGACCAGTACATCGGCGAAGGCGTCATCGACCCCGTCGCCGCGCTGACCGCTGACGTGCCCAAGGAGATGGGCATCCAGCCGATCCAGCAGCAGCCGCTGCCCGACGACCTGCCGCCGGCCAACGTGCCGAACTGGACCCCGTTCGCGGTCGCCGTCACCGGTTCCGCAGGCGCACTGGTGGCCCTCGGCGTGACGATGTTCGTCGTGCACACCGTGCGGCGGAAGCAGAAGACCGCCGGCCCGTCGGCCAAGACGTCGTCGTCCGGATCGCCCGGCTGATCCGACCGGTTCATACCTGCCGGCCGTAGCCGGTGGGCCGTTCCCACCCGAGCACCCGGCCCGGGCCCCACGTGGGGCCCGGGCCTCTGACTGTGTGCCGCACCGGCGCTCACCGCGCGCCGCCCTCCTCGGCCGGCCAGCCCGTCCGGATCGAACCGGTCCGAACACGACTGTGGCCCCGCCGCTCGGGAAACGAGCTCACGGGGCCACAGTCGTCAACGCGCCACAGTTGTCAGCGGGCCAGAGTCCTCACCGGGGCACAGTCCTAACCGGAGCACAGTCCACCGCGGGCCGGTCAGCCGCCTGCGGCCGCCGCTCCGTTCTCCACGCCGGGCGTCTTCACCTGCACCGAATCGTACGTCTGCCGCACGTCCTGGTAGTTCAGCGAGGACCCCGCGGGCAGCATCTTCAGGATCGTCTCCGGTGCCGCCGCGAACATGTTCCCGGAAAGGCCGAGCCATTCGGCCGTCGTCATGTCCGGGATGCTGTAGCGGATCCCGCGGTCGGAGACCAACTGCAACGGCCCGCCCTCGAACGTCTCCCGCGTGGTCGCCGAGCGGACGACAGCCGCGTGCCCCGGCTGCATGTAGAACTGGTCGATCTGGTTGTAGCCGTCGGGCGCGGGGGTGCTGACGTCGATCGGGTTCGCCCCCTTCGGCAGCGGCGACGTGTTGTGCACGTACAGCCTCGTCACCGAGTCGCGGGCACGTCCCTCGCCCTCGACGCTCCAGCCGAGGCAGGTGTGCGGGGTCAGCTCCTGATCGACGACCTCCAGGTCGCCAGTCACCGGCAGGTGGTCGAGCTGGCGCCAGCCCTGGTCTCCCTCGGCCACCTTGGGTGCGCTGGAGATCGCACCGGGGCCCACGCGACGCGCCGTCGCGGCGTTTTCGTCGGCGGCGAGGATGACGCTGGCCGCACCCTCGTTGATCTCCTGGACGCCCTGCTGCAGGACGACGTAATAGGTCGTCGAGCCCGCGTCCTGCACCTCGAGCACCGATCCGACCTGAGCCGACGCCACGTCGAAGTTCTGCGGCGAGCTGCCGGCACCGGGAATCTCGGGGGCGATCAACTCGCCGGACGCGTTCGGGATCGCCTCCAGCAGGCTCGGCGACATCTTCCGAATGCCGTCCTCGCTCAGCCCGAACGCGTTCACGATCGGGTCGTCGGGGGCCATGTCGACCGGGGCCTTCACCGCATCGCCCTGGCCCGCCTGCGTGTCGGCCTGCCGGTAGATCAGGTAGACGGCGCGGTCGTCGCCCTTCGAGGCCTGGGCGAGGATGGCCTGGTTGCGCGGCAGCTCGTCACGCGACGTGCCGCCCGACTCGCCCGCGAGCACCTGGCTCTTGACCACGGCTTCCTGCCGCGCGGTCTGATCGGGCAGCGAACTGTCGTAGCTCAGGTTGTCGCAGACGGCCCACTGTTGGCCCACCGTCTGCTCACCGGTCGGCAGCAGCGGCGGACCGTCCGGAATGCCCCGCAGTCGTTCCCGGCCGATGTCGACCAGCTGCGTATCCGGCACGACCTGCGGTTCGAGATCGGCGGGGTCGGGCGCCTGCGGCAGCTGTCCCCCGCCTTCGCCGCCCTCGCTGCCCTGCTGGGCCTGAGCCATGCTCAACAGCTTCGCCGACGCGACGTTGAACGTCGGGATGAGCCGCTTGTCGCCGCCCTGCGCCTGGTGCACGACGTAGACCTGGCCGGACTGTTCACTGATCACGATGCCGTTGTCGGGCACCTTCGGCGCCGGCTTGAAAATGCCGAACACGAGGAAACCGAGACAGCCGAGCGCGCCGAGGACGACGCCGACCGTCGTGGCACGTCCATGGGTCCGCATCGGGTCGTGCAGCATGACCGGGTCCTTGCGCACCAACGCCGACTGCATGCGCCGCAGCACGAACCGGTACGCCTGAACCTGTGACTTTGTTGTCGGTGTTGACGGCATTCTCGCCCCACTGCCTCCCCATCGCGATACGGTCCCGCAGGATAGCCGTGCAGGACCGGCTGGTGTTGGTTTCTACCAACACCCGCTAGTCTGCGACTCCCCGGGATGGCTGTTTCCGCTGCGTGACCGTCACACGTGTCCCGCAGCGGACAAACCAGGCTTCGCCTGCGGCCGACCGGGCATACGCGAGGGACAAGAGGGGAAGAAGCCAGCGGATGTCCGTCACCACTCCACGTTCATCGGGTCCGCCTCCGGGAGGGAGGCCGCCGGGCCCGGGACCGCAGCGCCCGCAAGGACCCGGAGGTCCCGGACGGCCCGGCCCCGGCGGACCCGGTGGACCCGGCGGTCCCGGCAGGCCCGGTCCAGGGGGACCCGGTGCACCTGCGGGCCCGAACCGACCGGCAGGTCCCGGCGGACCGGGAGGTCCCGCTCCTGGACGCCCCCGCCCCGGCGGCCCGGGCGGACCGGGAGGCCCCGGCGGACCGCCCAAGCCTGGCGGCCCTGCGGGTCCTGGTGGCCCCGGTGGCAACCCCCAGGGGCCCGGCGGACCGGCCGGACCCGACAAGGGCGCTCCCAAGGGCCCCGGCCCGGGCGGCCCGCAGGGCCCCGGAGGGCCCGGCGGTCCCGGCGGGCCGAAGGGCCCCGGAGGCGGCAGCGGACCCGGCGGGCCCGGTGGTCCGGGAGGCCCCGGCGGCCCCAGTGGTCCCCACGGTTCCGGAGGCCCGGAGCCGACCCCGCCGGAACCCCCCAAACCTCCTGAGCCGCAACCCCGGAACGCACCGCCCGCCCGCAGACGGACCCTCGGTGCGAGCCTCGGCCCGCTGCCGGTGATGAACGTCGTCCTGGTCGAGATCGGACTCGCCATCGGGCTCGTCCTGGTGGCGATCAACGAATCGCTGCTGTGGGTCGGCGCGGGTGTCCTCGGCGTGACGGTCGTCCTGGCGCTGCTGCGCTGGAACGGCCAGTGGTTCACCCAGTGGGCGGGCTTGACGTCGCGGTACACGTTCCGCTCGCGCGCCAGGACGGCGACACCGCCTCCCCCGAAGTCCATCGAAACCGTGGCCGACGAGGAAGAAACGGTCATCGGCGACGACGACGTGCGCGTCAACCTGCTGCGGCTGGCGATCCCCGGCCTGGTCGTCGCGCACGGCAGCGACCACGAGCACTCCGACGTAGGCCTCGCCTGGCACGACGGCACCTGGACGGCGGTGCTGCTCGTCGAGCCGACCCCGGCGCTGATCACGCAGGCGGGCGGCGCGCCCAGCCTGCCGCTGTCGGCGCTCGCACCGTGTCTTGAAGACCGCGGCGTGGTGCTCGACTCCATCCAGATGACGTGGCACTGCTACCCGGGCAGCGCGGCACTGCCCTCCGACTCGCCTGCGCTCAGCTCGTACATGGAGGTGCTCGGCCCGCTCCCTGCCGCGGCGCGGCGGACGACGTGGATCTCGCTGCGGCTGGACCCGAAGCGCTGTGCCGCCGCCGTGCAGGAGCGTGGCGGCGGTGTCGTCGGTGCGCACCGCGCGCTGATGGGTGCGCTTTCGCGGGTCCGCAACGCCCTCGAGTCGAACGGCGTCCCCACCCGCCCGCTGGATGCCGACGAACTGTTGCGCGCCGGCATCTCCGCCTCCGAACTCACCGGCGTCGTGGGATCGGGCCAGAAGGTGTCGCTCAAGGAGAAGTGGACGGGCGTCACCGCCGCGGGCATCGGCCACGCCAGCTACGCCATCACCGGCTGGCCCAAGGGCAAGGTCACGCAGAACCTGAACGCCCTGACGAGCGTGCGCGCGCTGTCGTCCACGGTCGGCATGGCGATCTCGCCCGCCGAGGACGAAGGCAAGGTCACGCTGCGCGGCATCGTCCGGGTCAGCGCCCGCAATCCGCGTGAACTCGACGCAGCCGATCAGCGGCTCGGCACCCTGGCGGACAAGGTCGGCGTCTCGCTGACCCCGCTGCGGGGCAAGCAGACCGACGGACTGGCGGCGACGATCCCGCTGGGAGGCACCGCATGACCCGCCCGAAGACGACGCCCCGTGAGCATCGCAGGGCCGCGCAGGCCCGAGGCGCGGTGCGGGGAGGAAACGAGCAATGACACGACTGCAGGACCCCACCAAGATCGACGGGGTCGCGCCCGAGTTCGTCGCCGACCCTGCGCTGCTCGACGCCGTGAGCCCGTCCGGCGACCGCGGCGGCATCATCCTCGGCTCCGGGCTGCAGGGCGAGCCGCTGACGGTCTCCGCGCTGCGATCGGTGCCCACCCGCATCGTGCTGGTCGGCGGGCTGTATCTGGCCCGGCAGGTCGCGATGCGGGCGATGGCGGTCGGTGCGTGGTGCATCGTCGCGACGGGCCGCCCCGCCGCGTGGCACGTGCTGCAGCAGGCCGCGGGCACGCAGCAGAACGGCCAGCCGTCCCCGCTGGTGCAGATCCGCAGGCTCTCGCCCGTCGAACTGCCGCGCCCTTCGGAGGACGCACCGCTGCTGGTCGTCAACGACGGCGGCCCGACACCGCAGGACCTGTTCCCGCCGCGGTCGCCGTGGCAGACGACCGTGTACGTGCTGCCGTACCTGCACCCGCAGGCCACCGCAGTCGCCAACGGTGCCGACCTGGTGCTGATGCAGCGCCTGCCTGCGGGCCAGGCCGACCTGGCCGCACAGATCTGGCGGCTGCCGCAGCAGATGACCCGTCAGCTGACGACGTTGAAGGACGACCAGGTGGTGGCCCTCGGCCGGAACCTGTGGCGCCCGCTGCGACTCGTCACGACGAACAAGGAGCAGGCACTCCTCGGACCGGTCCGCCGAGGCGACTGACAACCCGCCGCCGCCCTTGGGCGCACTCGTCGAGTGCCCCCAAGGGCACCTTGGTCGCACTCAACGCAACGAATCCTCCCCTCATGCGCCCCGGTCGGCCTGCCCTGCGGTCCCCCTCCTACGCAGCCGCGGCCCTGTGCGAGGGGAAGTTCTGTCGCACTCAACGCAACCAAAGTGCCCTTGGGGGCTTTTTCGCGTCAGAGGGCGTCGCGGACGGTGCGGGTCTGGGTGGCGCGGGCGGCGAGCTGGTCGTCGGGCGGGTAGTCGATCGCCACGAGCGTCAGCCCGTGGGCCGGTGCCACCGAGCTGGCCCGCTCCCGACTGTCGAGCACCCGGTGCGGCCATTCGACGTCCCGCCTGCCGTCGCCGACCATCAGCACCGCACCGACGAGGCTGCGCACCATCGAGTGGCAGAACGCGTCGGCCGACACCTCGGCGTGCACGTCGTAGGTGCCCACCCGGCGCCACGTGAACCGCTGCAGTTCCCGCACTGTCGTCGCGCCCTCACGCTGTTTGCAGTACGCCGCGAAGTCCTGCAGCCCCAGCAGCGCCTGAGACGCCTCCTGCAGGGCGTCGACGTCCAACGGGCGGTGCCACGCCAGCGTGTCCTTCCGGCGCAGCGGATCGACGCCCCACGGCGCGTCGGACACCTGGTAGCGGTAGTGCCTCCGGACGGCGGAGAACCGCGCATCGAAACCGTCCGGGGCGGTAGCCGCCGCGAGCACGCGCACGTCCGGTGGCAGCAGCCGATTCCACCGGTGGCGCATGCGGTCCAGGTCCGGCAGCCCGCGCTCGTCGACGGTCAGCCTGCGCGACGTCGGCTGCCCCTCGTAGGGCTCGACGTCGACGTGCACGACCTGCCGCGCCGCGTGCACCCCGGCGTCGGTACGGCCCGCGACGACCACGGACCGCGGCGCCGAAGCACCGGGCGGCTGTGTCGCGAGCGCCTCCTCCAGCGACCCCTGCACGGTGCGCCTGCCGGGCTGGCGTGCCCACCCGGAGAAGTCCGTGCCGTCGTAGGCCACTTCGAGGCGCAGACGAACGAGCCCGCCCTCCCCAGTGGGAGCGGCGGGCTCGTTCGATGCGTGACTGCCTGTCAGGCTTCGTCCTTCTTCTCGGACTCGGCCTTGTCGTCGGCCTGCTCGTCCGCCTCGGCGGCCGGGCTGTCGGCTGACTCGGCCGAGTCAGCCGAATCGGCGGAGTCGGCGCTGTCGGCGGAGTCCGCGGACTCGGCGCTCTCCGCTGACTCGGCCTCGGCGGCCTTCTCGTCGGCGGCGAACTTCGTGCCGCGAGCCTTCTCGGCCTCCGAGGTCACGGTCTTCTCCGCCACCAGTTCGATGACCGCCATCGGGGCGTTGTCGCCCTTGCGCGGCACCGTCTTGGTGATGCGGACGTAGCCGCCGTTGCGCTCGGAGAAGTGCGGGCCGATCTCGTCGATCAGCTTGTGCACGACGTCCTTGTTGCGGATGGTCCGCATGATCTGACGCCGGTTGTGCACGTCGCCGCGCTTGGCCTTCGTGATCAGCTTCTCCGCGAGCGGCCGGACACGCCTGGCCTTGGCCTCGGTGGTCGTGATCTTGCCGTGCTCGAACAGCGACGTGGCCAGGTTCGCCAACATCAGCCGCTCATGCGACGGCGATCCACCGAGACGGCGTCCCTTGGTGGGGGTGGGCATCGGTTCTCCTCGTTAGCTTCTCAGCCGTGGGCCCCGGTGGCCGGCGCGAACCGGCCACCGTCGTCGGGTCCTACAACTGCTCCGTCTCTGCGTAGTCCTGGCCATCGTCGTGGCCATCGTCGGACAGACCACCGGGGACGCCGACGGACATGTCGTCGCCCCAGCCCTCGCCGTCGTCGTAGTTGGCGGCCGCGGTCGTCGGGTCGAACCCGGGCGGGCTGTCCTTGAGCGCGAGGCCGAGGCCGACGAGCTTCATCTTCACCTCGTCGATCGACTTCGCACCGAAGTTGCGGATGTCGAGCAGGTCGGCCTCGCTGCGCGAGACCAGCTCGCCGACCGTGTGAATTCCCTCGCGCTTGAGGCAGTTGTAGGACCGCACCGTCAGGTCCAGGTCCTCGATCGGCATCGCGTAGGCGGCGATGGTGTCCGCCTCCTGCGGCGACGGGCCGATCTCGATGCCCTCCGCGTCGACGTTCAGCTCCCGGGCGAGGCCGAACAGCTCGACGAGCGTCCTGCCCGCCGAAGCGACGGCGTCCCGCGGCGTGATCGACGGCTTCGTCTCCACGTCCAGGATCAGCTTGTCGAAGTCGGTCCGCTGCTCGACACGCGTGGCCTCGACCTTGTACGTCACCTTCAGCACCGGCGAGTAGATCGAGTCGACCGGGATCCGGCCGATCTCGGCACCCGCCTGCTTGTTCTGCAGCGCGGGCACATAGCCACGGCCACGCTCGACGACGAGTTCGACCTCGAGCTTGCCCTTGTCGTTCAGCCAGCCGATGTGCAGATCCGGATTGTGCACGGTCACACCGGCCGGCGGCACGATGTCCGCCGCGGTGACCTCACCCGGGCCCTGCTTGCGCAGGTACATGGTGACGGGCTCGTCCTCCTCGGAGGACACCACGAGTTCCTTGAGGTTCAGGATGATCTCGGTGACATCCTCCTTCACCCCCGGGACGGTGGTGAACTCGTGCAGGACGCCGTCGATGCGGATGCTCGTGATTGCGGCACCCGGGATCGACGACAGCAACGTACGCCGGAGCGAGTTGCCGAGCGTGTAGCCGAAGCCCGGCTCGAGCGGCTCGATGGTGAACCGGGACCGGGTCTCGTTGACCGTCTCTTCGCTCAGAGCCGGCCGCTGGGAAATCAGCACTGTTCCTTGTCCTTTCCTGCCGGCGCCCGCCATATGACGCCGAAAGGGATGGCGGAGCGGCGGCGCGGATCGGCCGCGCCGCCGCCGGCGATCACTTCGAGTAGTACTCGACGATCAGCTGTTCCTGCACCGGGATCTCGATCTGCGCCCGCTCCGGGAGCTGGTGCACGAGGATCCGCAGCGTCGACGGCACGACCTGCAGCCAGGCCGGGATCGGACGCTCGCCCAGGGCCTCCTTGGCAGCCACGAACGGCAGCATCTTCGCGGACTTCGGCCGCACGTCGATGATGTCGAACTTGGACACCCGGTAGCTGGGCACGTTCACGTTCTTGCCGTTGACCGTGAAGTGGCCGTGGCCCACGAGCTGGCGGGCCTGGCGGCGGGTACGGGCGATGCCCGCGCGGTACACGACGTTGTCCAGCCGCGACTCGCAGATCTGCAGGAGGTTCTCGCCGGTCTTACCGGAACGCCGTGCGGCTTCCTCGTAGTAACGGCGGAACTGGCGCTCGAGCACGCCGTAGGTGTGGCGGGCCTTCTGCTTCTCCTGCAGCTGAAGCAGGTACTCGCTCTCCTTGACCCGGCCGCGGCCGTGCTGGCCCGGCGGGTAGGGACGACGTTCGAAGGCCTGGTCGCCGCCGATGAGATCGGTCTTGAGGCGACGCGACAGACGCGTCGCGGGGCCGGTGTAACGAGCCATTTGTGTCTACTCCTCCCCGTTCCTCAGACCCGACGACGCTTCGGCGGGCGGCAGCCGTTGTGCGGCTGCGGGGTCACGTCCTGGATGGTGCCGACCTCGAGGCCGGCGGCCTGCAGCGAACGGATCGCGGTCTCGCGGCCCGAACCCGGGCCCTTCACGAACACGTCGACCTTCTTCATGCCGTGCTCTGCGGCCTTGCGGGCCGCGTTCTCGGCGGCCATCTGGGCGGCGAACGGCGTGGACTTACGCGAGCCCTTGAAGCCGACGTGACCGGACGAAGCCCACGAGATCACAGCACCGTTCGGGTCGGTGATCGAGATGATCGTGTTGTTGAACGTGCTCTTGATGTGAGCATGCCCGTGGGCAACATTTTTCTTCTCTTTGCGGCGCACCTTCTTGGCGCCGCCACTGCGGGGTGGCATTGGGTGATCTCCTCGTTAGCGCGAGTGCTTCTCGTCGGCGGCCGCGGCGGCTTCCTGCTGCCCGCGCCGGATGATCGTTCCGGCGTCGGAGTACAGCTCGCGCAGCGCCATCGGACGGGCGTACAGCGACTTCGGCGACGTCGCGTGGTTGCGACGCGAGCCGACGCCCGCGCGCATCGCGCGCCGCTTGGTCCGTACGACGGTCATCAGCGGCCCGCCTTCTTCTTGCCGGCGACCGTCTTCTTCGGGCCCTTGCGCGTACGCGCGTTGGTCTTCGTGCGCTGGCCGCGGACCGGCAGGCCACGGCGCCAGCGGAGACCCTCGTAGCACCCGATCTCGATCTTCCGGCGAATGTCGGCGTTCACCTCGCGGCGGAGGTCACCCTCGACCCTGAAGTTCTCTTCGATGTGGTCACGCAGCTTCACCAGGTCGTCGTCGCCGAGGTCCTTGACCCGGGTGTCCGGGTTCAGTTCCGTCGCGACGGCGATCTGCCTGGCGCTGGTACGGCCGATGCCGTAGATATAGGTCAGCGCGATCTCCAGCCGCTTCTCGCGGGGGAGATCGACGCCAGCGAGTCGTGCCATTGGCGCTTGTGCTCCTTCTGATTCGTCTTCAGGTCTGCTCCCCGACCACTTCCGGGACGACTCGCGTCTCCACCCGCTCTCGCGGGCGGTGTCCCGGCCCCGGCCTGAAGTCCGGAGGTCGGCCCTGTCCGGCTCGTCGCCGGTCAGGGCAGGTTCGGGGAGGCTGTGGCTGTCACAGTTCTCTTGTGATGTGCCAGTGCTCTGGTGTCACAGTGTCAGGTCACTGTCGACAAGTGGACGAGCTGCTCAGCCCTGCCGCTGCTTGTGCCGCAGGTTGTCGCAGATCACCATGATCCGGCCGTGCCGCCGGACCACCTGGCACTTGTCGCAGATTCGCTTGACGCTCGGCTTGACCTTCACGTCTCCTGCTTTCGTCGTGTCGAATAACCGCGCGCCCTACCGGGTAGGGCACCTCAGGCATCCGCCACGCCCTCCGTGATCACTTGTAGCGGTAGACGATGCGACCACGAGACAGGTCGTAGGGCGACAGCTCCACAACCACCTTGTCCTCAGGCAGGATGCGGATGTAGTGCTGCCGCATCTTGCCGCTGATGTGGGCCAGGACCTTGTGGCCGTTCTCCAACTCGACACGGAACATCGCGTTGGGGAGCGGCTCGATCACGCGGCCTTCTACCTCGATGGCCCCGTCTTTCTTCGCCATGTACTCCGCAATTCGTGATTGGTTGAGCGATGGTGCTACCTGGACTGACGCGCACTCCACCCTGCGTCCGAACACATCGACTGGCCGGGCGGATTCCGGTTCCGGGAATCCACACCTGCCCCGAACGGGCTTCGGAGAACAGCATGGAAGGCACGCCAGCTGTACAGTCTACGCACCTCGTGTCACGGCTCCCAAACCGGGGCCGGTTGTGATAGATGCGTGCGGCGTGTGTGCGCCGCGTGAGTGATGCCTCGCCCACACGGGGGATACTGGATATCCGCCGTTCGACCCTCGGCCGTTCGGCTGCGACGACGCAGCGGCCCGCCTATTCGGCCGGGTCCGCCTCCGGGGCGGTGAGCACCCACGGACCTTCCTCGGTGACCGCCACGGTGTGCTCCCAGTGGGCCGCGCGAGAACCGTCGTCGGTGATGACGGTCCACCCGTCGTCGAGCTCCACCGTACCGCTGGAACCGCCGGTCAACATGGGCTCGATCGCCAGGGTCACCCCGGGGCGCAGCTCGGGCCCGCGGCCCGGCTTCCCGAGGTTCGGCAGGAACGGCTCCATGTGCATCTCGCGGCCGATGCCGTGACCGCCGTACTCCTCGATCATGCCGTACTCGATGTCGTCCTCGAGAATCCTGCGCAAGGCTTCCATCTCGATGGCGTGGGAGATGTCGGTGAGCCGCGCCCCGAGCAGGGCCGCGTCGATCCCGGCCTGCATCGCGGACTTCGTCGCCGCCGACAGCTTCCGATCGGGCTCGCTCACGTCACCGACGGAGATCGTCACGGCCGAATCGCCGTGCCAGCCCTCGAGGATGGCGCCGCAGTCGACCGACAGCAGGTCGCCATCCGCGAGGACCAGCTCCGACGACGGGATGCCGTGCACGATCTGGTCGTTCACCGACGCGCAGATCGACCCCGGGAACCCGTGATAGCCCTTGAACGAGGGCACCGCATCGGCGTCCCGGATCAGTTGCTCGGCCAGTGCGTCGAGTTCGAGCGTGCTCACGCCCGGCTTGGCCGCATCCGTGACGGCGGCCAGAGTGCGCGACACGATAAGACCCGCCGCGCGCATGGCCTCCAGCTCACCACGCGACTTCGCCTCGATCGAACCGCCGCGGCGCATCCACCGCGGCATCCGCAGGCCGAGCAGATTCACGAGCTCTTGCCGAGCGCGTCCAGCACGCGCTGCGAAACCTCGTCGACATCACCGATGCCGTTCACGGTCACCAGGATGTCGGCGTAGTACTCGAGCAGTGGAGCCGTCTCCTGCCGGTAGACCTCCTGGCGACGGCGGATGATCTCCTCGGTGTCGTCGCTGCGGCCGCGGGCGAGCAGTCGCTCGACCAGTTCGTCCTCGCTGACCTTGAGCTCGATGACGTTGTCCAGGGCCGTGTTCTGCGCCCCGAGCATCTCGCCCAGCACGTCGGCCTGCTTGGTGTTGCGCGGGAAACCGTCCAGCAGGAATCCGGCCTTCGCATCCGGCTCATCCAGACGTTCGCGCACCATCTCGTTGGTCACCGAGTCGGGGACGAGCTCGCCGGCGTCCATGTACCGCTTCGCCTCGAGACCCAGCGGGGTCTCGTTGCCGACATTGGCGCGGAACAGATCACCTGTCGAGATGTGCGGGACGCCCAGTCGCTCGGAGAGAGAGACCGCTTGCGTCCCCTTGCCCGCTCCGGGAGGACCCACAAGGAGCACACGCGTCATCGGAGGAACCCTTCGTAGTTGCGCTGCATGAGCTGGCTTTCGATCTGCTTCACCGTGTCCAGCCCGACACCGACCATGATCAGAACCGCCGTGCCGCCGAGCGGGAAGTTCTGGTTCTGGCCTTCGCCGGTGAGGGACAGGAAGAAGTTCGGCAGGATTGCCACGATGCCAAGGTAGATCGATCCGGGCAACGTGATCCTGCTCAGCACGAAGCGCAAGTACTCGGCGGTCGGCCTACCCGGACGGATACCCGGGATGAAACCGCCGAACTTCTTCATCTCCTCGGCGCGATCGTCAACGTTGAAGGTGATCGTGATGTAGAAGTACGTGAAGAAGATGATCAGAGCGAAGTACAGCAGCATGTGCAGCCAGCTGCTCTGATCACTCAGGTACGTCTGGATGAACTGCGTGAAGCCGCCCGGGTTCTGCGGGTCGCCGGTGAGGTTCACCAACAGGTCCGGCAGGTACAGCAGCGACGAGCCGAAGATCACCGGAATGACACCGGCCTGGTTGACCTTGATCGGCAGGTAGGTCGACGTGCCCCCGTACATCCGCCTGCCGACCATGCGCTTGGCGTACTGCACCGGGATCCGGCGCTGCCCCTGCTCGACGAAGACGACGCTCGCGATGATGACCAGCGCCAGCAGGCAGACGAACGCGAACACCGCCGGCGAGTTCTGGTTCAGGATGTTGGCGCCCTCGGCCGGGATCTGCGCCGCGATGTTCAGGAAGATCAGCAGCGACATACCGTTGCCGACACCGCGTTCGGTGATCAGCTCGCCGAGCCACATCATCATGGCCGTGCCGGCGGTCATCGTCAGGACCGTGATGGCCATCGTGACGACGCTACTGTCCGGGAAGATCGACTCGGTGCAGTTCGGGAACATCCCGCCGCGCTCTGCCAGCGCGATCACACCGGTGGCCTGCAGGATGGCCAGCGCGATCGTCAGGTAGCGCGTGTACTGCGTCAGCTTGCCCTGACCGGACTGGCCCTCCTTCTTCAGCTCCTCGAAGTGCGGGATGACCACCGTGAGCAGCTGCACGATGATGCTCGCCGTGATGTACGGCATGATGCCCGTCGCGAAGATGGAGAGCTGAAGGAGCGCACCGCCGCTGAACAGGTTCAGCAGCGTGAAGAAACTCTGACCCTCGACCTGCGCCTGACAAGCCTGAACGCTCATGTACGAGACGCCAGGCGCTGGAATGACCGCTCCGAGCCGGTACACGGCCACGATCATCAACGTGAACAGGATCTTCTTGCGCAGGTCCGGCGTGGCAAGAGCCGAGCGGAAGGCGCTGAGCACGCGGGGGACCTCCTCAGGCGTCGCCGGCGATTCCGGCGAACGGCTTGGCCGACGGTCTCGGACGCCGGCGGGACGACTCACTTCGCTGGCGGGCTGGCCAGACGGACGCTTGAAGACACGGGACGTCCCCAGGCGCCTCGACGACTCTAACAGCCGCTCAGGCTGGCGATTCAGCGAGTTGCCTAACTGACCGCAGGCTACCTACGGAAGTTGCGCAGGCACCCCACCCGTCCCCGCCGACGCGACGAACACCACACCCGTGGCTTCACGCGCCCCACACCGCACCCCGGCCGCACCCCGGGTGACGCCGTCCCGCGAGGGTGCCGGCCGTGCGCGCCTCTCGCCCGCCGAGCCCGTCACACGCACAGCGGCCCGCCCGGCTGTCGCCGGACGGGCCGCTGCCGCGAATCTTCGAGCGTCAGAGCGTGGTGGCCGAGCCACCCGCCGCCTCGAGCTTCTCCTTCGCACTCTTGGAGAACGCGTCAGCCGAAACCTCGAGCTTGACGCCGTCGACGTCACCGTTGCCGAGCACCTTCACGAGGTGGCCCTTGCGAACCAGGCCGTTCTCGACGAGAGCGTCCTTGCTCACCGCGCCGCCGTCGGCGAACACGCGGGCGATGTCGCCCACGTTCACCGGCTGGTACTCGGTACGGAAGCGGTTCTTGAAGCCGCGCAGCTTCGGGAGCCGCATCTGGATGGGCATCTGCCCACCCTCGAAGCCGGCGGGCACGTTCTTCCGGGCCTTGGTGCCCTTCGTACCGCGACCGGCGGTCTTGCCCTTCGAACCCTCACCACGGCCGACGCGCATCTTCTCGCGCTTGGCGCCGGGTGCGGGCTTCAGGTCATGGATCTTGATGGTCATGAGTTGACCTCCTCCACGCTCACCAGGTGCCGCACCGTCCGGACCAGGCCGCGAACGTCGGGAGTGTCCTCACGCACCACGGACTGGCGGATCTTCCGCAGTCCCAGGGTACGCAGGGTGTCCCGGTGGCTCTGCCGAGTGCCGATCGTGCCCTTGATCTGGGTGACCTTCAGCTGCGCCATCTCAGACCTCCTGACCCGCACGCTGACGCAGCATGCGCGCCGGCGCGACGTCCTCGAGCGGCAGACCGCGACGGGCCGCCACCTCTTCCGGACGGGACAGACCCTTCAGCGCCGCCACGGTCGCGTGCACGATGTTGATCGCGTTGTCGCTGCCCAGCGACTTCGACAGCACGTCGTGCACACCCGCGCACTCCAGCACGGCACGCACCGGGCCACCGGCGATAACACCGGTACCGGCGGAGGCCGGACGGAGCAGCACCACACCGGCGGCGTCCTCACCCTGAACCGGGTGCGGGATCGTGCCGGCGATGCGGGGCACGCGGAAGAAGTTCTTCTTGGCCTCCTCGACGCCCTTGGCGATCGCCGAGGGCACCTCCTTGGCCTTGCCGTAGCCGACGCCGACCTGACCGTCGCCGTCACCGACCACGACCAGAGCGGTGAAGCTGAAGCGACGACCGCCCTTGACGACCTTGGCCACGCGGTTGATCGCTACAACGCGCTCGAGGTGCGGGTTCTTGTCCTGGGCCGCCCCGCCACGGCCACCGTCACGACGGTCCCTGCGGTCCCGGCCGCCACCGCGCTCGCGGTTCTGCTGCTCGCCGGGCCCGCCCTGGCCGCCGGATTGCCGCGTACGTCCCGGCATCAGGCGTTCCTTCCGTTCTCGAACTTGTTCACCATCAGAATTCCAACCCCGCTTCGCGAGCGGCGTCGGCCAGCGCCGCGATCCGGCCGTGGTAGGCGTCGCCGCCCCGGTCGAACACCGCGGACTCCACACCCGCGTTCTTCGCACGGGAGGCAACCAGCTCGCCGACCTTGGCGGCCTTGGCCTTCTTGTCGCCCTCGACGGCGGCCACGTCGGACTCGAGCGTCGACGCCGCGGCCACGGTGTGGCCCGCCACGTCGTCGATCAGCTGCGCGTAGATGTGCCGGGAGGAGCGCTTCACCGACAGCCGCGGACGCTCCGCGGTGCCGAAGATCTTCTTGCGCAGCCGGTTGTGCCGGCGAGCCTTGCTCACGCGGCGACGGGTCGAGACGTCCTTGCCGATCGGCCTGCGCTTCGTAACCGTTTCGCTCATGATCACTTACCCGTCTTTCCGACCTTGCGACGGATGCGCTCACCCTCGTAGCGCAGGCCCTTGCCCTTGTACGGGTCAGGACGCCGCAGCTTGCGGATGACCGCAGCGGTCTGGCCGACCTTCTGCTTGTCGATGCCGGCCACCGAGAACTTCGTCGGGCTCTCCACGCTGAACGTGATGCCCTCCGGAGCCTTGATCAGCACCGGGTGGCTGTAGCCCAGGGCGAACTCGAGGTCCGAACCCTTGGCCTGCACGCGGTAACCGACCCCGTGGATCTCCATCTTCTTCTCGTAGCCTTCGCTGACGCCGACGACCAGGTTGTTCACCAGCGTCCGCGTGAGGCCGTGCAGCGACCGGTTCTCACGCTCCTCGTCCGGGCGATTCACCACGATCGCGCCGTCATCGTCGCGCTCGACGACGATCGGCTCCGGCACGGTGTGCTCGAGAGTGCCCTTCGGGCCCTTCACCGACACGTGCTGGCCGTCGATGTTCACCTCGACCCCGGAGGGGACGGTGATCGGCAGCTTTCCAATGCGTGACATTGCCTTGTCCCCTCCCTTACCAGACGTAGGCGAGGACTTCGCCGCCCACGCCGTTGCGCATGGCCTGACGGTCGGTCTGGAGGCCGGCGGACGTCGAGATGATCGCGACGCCGAGGCCACCGAGAACCTTCGGCAGGTTGTTGGATTTCGCGTACACACGCAGACCCGGCTTCGACACGCGGCGAAGGCCGGCGATGCTGCGCTCACGGTTCGGCCCGAACTTGAGGTTCACGACGAGGTTCTTGTGCTTCTCGCCGGGCTCGGTGCGGTAGCTCGCGATGTAACCCTCGCGCTTGAGGATCTCGGAGATGTTCTCCTTGATCTTCGAGTGCGGGAGCGTCACCTCGTCGTGGTGCGCCGAGTTCGCGTTCCGCAGACGTGTCAGGAAGTCTGCGATCGGGTCGGTCATCGTCATGGTGACCTGTCAACCTTTCTCGCCCTGGTTCCCCGGCACTGCCGGGGCCTGTGGCGAAGTGGGAGTTATCGGGGCGCCTTCACCAGCTGGACTTGCTCACGCCGGGAAGCTGTCCCGCGTGCGCCATTTCCCGCAGGCAGATACGGCAGAGGCCGAACTTGCGGTAGACCGAGTGCGGCCGGCCGCAACGCTGGCAACGCGTGTAGGCCCGCACCTTGAACTTCGGCTTCCGAGCGGCCTTGGCGATGAGGGACTTCTTAGCCATGGCTCACGCCTCCTTAAAGGGGAAGCCGAGCTTGCGGAGCAGCGCACGGCCTTCGTCGTCGTTGTTGGCGGTGGTCACGACCGTGATGTCCATGCCGCGCGAGCGGTCGATGGAGTCGGGGTCGATCTCGTGGAACATCGACTGCTCCGACAGGCCGAACGTGTAGTTGCCGTGCCCGTCGAACTGCTTGCTCGACAGCCCGCGGAAGTCGCGGATGCGCGGCAGCGCGATGTTCAGCAGCCGGTCCAGGAACTCCCACATGCGGTCGCCGCGAAGCGTCACGCGCGCACCGATCGGCATGCCCTCGCGCAGCTTGAACTGCGCGATGGACTTGCGGGCCCTGCGAACCTCGGGCTTCTGCCCGGTGATGGCGGCCAGGTCACGCACGGCGCCTTCGATGAGCTTGCTGTCGCGGGCGGCGTCGCCGACGCCCATGTTCACGACGACCTTCGTGACACCGGGGATCTGGTGCACGTTCGCCAGGTCGAACTCCGCGCGCAGCTGGCCCGCGATCTCCTCGCGGTAGCGGACCTTGAGCCGCGGGGTCGGGTATGTCGTCTCTGCGGTCGTCATCAGATGTCCTTGCCCGTCTTACGCGAGATCCGAACCTTCTTGCCGTCCTCGCCGATGCGGTAGCCGACCCGGGTCGGGTTGCCGTCCGAGTCCACGACCATCACGTTCGACACGTGGATCGGGGCCTCCTGCGTGACGATGCCGCCGGACTCGGCACCACGCTGGTTCTGCGAGATCCGCGTGTGCTTCTTGATCCGGTTAACGCCCTCGACGAGGACCTTGCTGCGCTCCGGGTCGGCCTTGATGACCTTGCCCTTCGCACCCTTGTCCTTGCCCGCGACGACGAGAACGGTGTCGCCCTTCTTGACCTTCATTCAGAGCACCTCCGGCGCCAGCGAGATGATCTTCATGAACTTGCGGTCGCGCAGCTCGCGACCGACCGGTCCGAAGATGCGCGTGCCTCGCGGCTCGTTGTCGTTCTTGATGAGCACCGCGGCGTTCTCGTCGAAGCGGATGTAGGAGCCGTCGGGGCGACGCCTCTCCTTCGCTGTACGGACGATGACCGCCTTGACGACGTCACCACGCTTCACATTGGCGCCCGGGATGGCGTCCTTGACGGTGGCGACGATGACGTCGCCGAGGCCCGCGTAGCGCCGCCCCGAGCCACCGAGCACGCGGATGGTCAGGATCTCCTTGGCACCCGTGTTGTCGGCGACTCGCAGTCGCGACTCCTGCTGGATCACGTCAACTCCTGTATGTCGCGCCGGTTCTCGGGGTTCTGTGCCGAGCCTGGCGGAACGAATGGGGCTGTTGCCGCCCCCTGATTACTTGGCCTTCTCGCGGATCTCGACCAGCCGGTACCGCTTCGTGGCGGACAGCGGGCGGGTCTCCATCACGATGACGCGGTCGCCCACGCCGGCCGTGTTCTCCTCGTCGTGCGCCTTGACCTTCTTGGTCGAGCGCATGACCTTGCCGTACAGCGGGTGCTTCTTGCGGTCCTCGAGCTCCACGACAATCGTCTTGTCCATCTTGTCGGACACGACCAGGCCCTCACGGACCTTCCGGTAGTTCCGACCGGAGTCAGCCTTCTGTACCGGCTCGCTCATGCGGCACCTTCACTCTCGTCAGTCTCGTCAGGCGCGATCGAGAGACCGAGCTCGCGCTCACGCATCACCGTGTAGATGCGCGCGATGTCCGCGCGGACCGTGCGAAGCCTGCGGTTGTTGTCGAGCTGGCCGGTCGCCATCTGGAACCGGAGGTTGAACAGCTCCTCCTTGGATTCCTTCAGACGCAGCACGAGCTCTTCCGCAGTAAGCTCACGCAGCTCCGACGCAGCAACTCCAGCTGCCGCCATCAGAACTCACCACCTTCACGGCTCACGATCCTGCACTTCATCGGCAACTTGTGGATCGCGCGGCGCATGGCCTCGCGGGCCACGGCCTCGTTCGGAAAGCTCATCTCGAACATCACGCGGCCCGGCTTGACGTTGGCGACCCACCACTCGGGCGAACCCTTACCGGAACCCATACGGGTCTCGGCCGGCTTCTTCGTGAGCGGGCGGTCCGGGAAGATGTTGATCCAGATCTTCCCGCCACGCTTGATGTGGCGCGTCATGGCGATACGAGCGGACTCGATCTGCCGGTTCGTCACGTAGGCGTGCTCGAGCGCCTGGATGCCGTAGTCACCGAAGGTGACCTTCGTGCCGCCCTTGGCGGCACCCTTGCGCTTCGGCGCGTGCTGCTTACGGTGCTTGACCTTGCGTGGGATGAGCACGCCTCAGCCCTCCGTCTTCTCTGCAGCGTCCGGCGAAGCCACCTCGGGGGCGCTTGCGGACGCGACGTCTGTGTCGGCCTTGGCGGCACCGGAGCCGGACTCCTGGGCGGCAGCCCGGCCGGCCTCGGTCGACGTCGGCGTGGTACCGGAGGCACCACCACGACGCCGCTGCGGACGCTCGCGGCGCGGCTGGCGCTCCGACGCCGCGGCGGCGTCACGCTCGGCCTTGGCCTTCAGGCCACCGACGAGCTCGCCCTTGTAGATCCACACCTTCACGCCGATGCGACCGAACGTCGTCTTGGCCTCGAAGAAGCCGTAGTCGATGTCGGCACGCAGCGTGTGCAGCGGGACCCGGCCGTCGCGGTAGTGCTCGGAACGGGACATCTCGGCACCGCCGAGACGACCGCTGCACTGCACGCGAATGCCCTTGACCTGCGGCGACCGCATGGACGTCTGGATCGCCTTGCGCATGGCGCGGCGGAACGCGACACGGTTGGACAGCTGCTCCGCGATGCCCTGCGCAACGAGCTGGGCGTCGGCCTCGGAGTTCTTCACCTCGAGGATGTTCAGCTGCACCTGCTTGCCGGTCAGCTTCTCCAGCGAACCGCGGATGCGATCGGCCTCGGCGCCGCGACGGCCGATGACGATGCCCGGCCGGGCGGTGTGGATGTCGACGCGGACCCGGTCACGGGTGCGCTCGATCTCCACCTTGGCGATGCCCGCCCGCTCCATGCCCGTGGACAGGAGCTTGCGGATCTTGACGTCCTCGGCCACGTAGTCCGAGTACTGCTTGTCGGCGTACCAGCGGGACTTCCAGTCCGTGGTGATCCCGAGCCGGAAGCCGTGCGGGTTGATCTTCTGGCCCACTACCGGCCACCTGCCTTCTTGCTCTTCTTCGCCTCAGGACGGGACTCGACCTCGACGGTGATGTGGCTCGTCCGCTTGCGGATCCGGAACGCCCGCCCCTGGGCGCGCGGCTGGATACGCTTGAGCGTCGGACCGTCGTCGGCGTAGGCGTTCTTCACCCACAGCGTGTCCGGGTCCAGGTCGAGGTTGTTCTCGGCGTTGGCCATCGCGCTGGCGAGGACCTTGGACAGCTGGTACGCCGCAGCCTGCGGCGAGTACTTCAGCGTCGTCAGAGCGTCGTTCGCGTTCTGACCCTTGATCAGCTCGATCACCCGGCGCACCTTGGTCGGCGAGTCCCGGACGAAGCGAGCCCGCGCGAAAGCCGTCGGCAGGGTTTCCTGCTCGGCTACCGCGTCGTTACGCGCGTTCATCGTTACTTCCTTCTCTTAAGGTGCGCTGCTTCAGCGGCGACGAGATTTGCGGTCGTCCTTGACGTGACCCTTGAAGGTCCGCGTCGGGGCGAACTCGCCCAGCTTGTGGCCGACCATGGCCTCGGTGACGAAAACCGGGACGTGCTTACGGCCGTCGTGCACCGCGAGGGTGTGCCCCAGCATGTCCGGGATGATCGTGGACCGGCGGGACCAGGTCTTGATCACGGTCTTCTTGCCCGACTCGTTGAGCGCGTCCACCTTCTTGAGCAGGTGGTCGTCCACGAAGGGGCCCTTTTTCAGGCTACGCGGCATGTTCTTCTACCTCCCTGCTCAGCGCTTCTTCTTGCCGGTCTTCCGGCGGCGGACGATCATCTTGTCGCTTTCCTTGCGACGGCGGGTGCGGCCTTCCGGCCTGCCGTTCGGGTTCACCGGGTGGCGACCACCGGAGCTCTTGCCCTCACCACCACCGTGCGGGTGGTCGATCGGGTTCATGACGACACCACGCACCGTCGGACGCTTGCCACGCCAGCGGTTGCGGCCCGCCTTACCCCAGTTGATGTTGGAGTGCTCCGAGTTGCCGACCTCGCCGACCGTGGCGCGGTTGCGCACGTCCACGTTGCGGATCTCGCCCGAAGGCATCCGCAGCTGGGCGTTCGGACCGTCCTTGGCGACGAGCTGCACCCGGGCGCCTGCCGAACGCGCGATCTTCGCGCCGCCACCGGGGCGAAGCTCGATCGCGTGCACCACGGTGCCGACCGGGATGTTGCGCAGCGGCAGGTTGTTGCCCGGCTTGATGTCGGCGGACGGGCCGTTCTCCACCGTGTTGCCCTGCTTCAGCTTGTCCGGCGCGATGATGTAGCGCTTCTCGCCGTCCGCGTAGTGCAGGAGCGCGATACGAGCGGACCGGTTGGGGTCGTACTCGATGTGCGCGACCTTGGCGGGGATGCCGTCCTTGTCGTTACGACGGAAGTCGATGATCCGGTAGGCGCGCTTGTGGCCACCGCCCTTGTGACGGGTGGTGATCTTGCCGCCGGAGTTACGACCACCGGTCTTGTTGACCGGCTTGACCAGCGACTTCTCCGGCGTCGACCGAGTGATCTCGGAGAAGTCGGCCACGCTCGAGCCGCGACGGCCCGGAGTGGTCGGCTTGTGCTTACGGATGCCCATGTCTACTCAGTCCCTTACGCGCCTGCGCCGAAGATCTCGATCGGCTTGCTCTCGGGCGACAGCGTGACGATCGCGCGCTTGGTGTCCTTGCGCTTGCCGAAGCCGGTCCGGGTGCGCTTGCGCTTGCCCTGCCGGTTGATCGTGTTCACGCTGATGACCTTGACGCCGAAGACCTTCTCGACCGCGATCTTGATCTGGGTCTTGTTGGCGTCCGGACGGACCACGAACGTGTACTTGTTGTCCTCGAGCAGCCCGTAGGACTTCTCGGAGATCACCGGCGCGATGAGGATGTCACGCGGGTCGGGGATAGCCACCGAGCTCACTGCTGGTCACTCCCTTCCGAGACCTCGCCGGAGGTCGCCGTCGCCTTCGCGCCCTTGCCCTTGACCGGGCCGGCGAGGAAGACGTCCAGCGCCGCCTTGCTGAAGACCACGTCGTCGTTGACCAGCACGTCGTAGGTGTTGAGCTGGTCCGCCGTGATCAGGTGGACGTTCTCGAGGTTGCGGGCCGACAGCCACTGCGTTTCCTCGTCGCGGTGCAGGACCACGAGGACGCGCTTGCCGCTCGTCAGCGCGGCCAGCGTCTTCTTGGCCTCCTTCGTCGACGGCGCGTCACCGTCGATGAGGGCGGTCACCACGTGGACCTGGTCGTTGCGCGCCCGGTCCGAGAGGGCACCGCGCAGGGCGGCGACCTTCATCTTCTTCGGGGTGCGCTGCGCGTAGTCACGCGGCGTCGGCCCGTGGACGGTGCCACCGCCGGTGAACTGCGGCGCGCGCTCCGAACCCTGACGCGCACGGCCGGTGCCCTTCTGGCGGTACGGCTTGCGGCCACCGCCGGACACCTCGCCACGCGTCTTCGTGTCGTGCGTGCCCTGCCGGGCAGCGGCCAGCTGAGCCACCACGACCTGGTGCATCAGCGGAATGTTCGCCTGGACGTCGAAGATCTCCGCGGGCAGCTCGACGGAGCCGTCGGCCTTGCCCTCCGGGGTCTTCACCTCGATCGTCGCGGTCATGCGGTCACACCACCCTTCGCGGCGCTACGGACGAAGAGAAGGCCGCCCTTCGGACCGGGAACCGCGCCCTTGATCAGCAGCAGACCGTCGTCGGCACGCACCTGGTAGACCTTCAGGCCCTGGGTCGTGACGCGGTTGCCGCCCATCCGGCCGGACATGCGAATGCCCTTGAACACGCGGCCGGGGGTGGCTGCACCGCCGATGGCACCCGGCTTGCGGTGGGTCGCCTGGTTACCGTGGCTCGCGCCCTGGCCGGAAAAGCCGTGACGCTTCATCGTGCCCGCGAAGCCCTTGCCCTTCGTGGTGCCGGTGATGTCGACGATCGCGCCGTCCTCGAACACCTCGGCAGTCAGCTCCTGACCGACCTCGTAGGTGTCCGCGTCGGACGTGCGCAGCTCGACGACGTGACGCCGCGGCGTCACACCCGCCTTGTCGAAGTGGCCCGTCTCCGGCTTGTTGACCTTGCGCGGGTCGATGGCACCGTAGGCCAGCTGCACGGCCGAGTAGCCGTCCTTCTCCTGATTGCGCACCTGGGTCACGAGGTTCGGCCCGGTCTGCACGACGGTCACCGGAACGATCCGGTTGTTCTCGTCGAAGACCTGCGTCATGCCGAGCTTCGTGCCCAGAATGCCCTTCACTTGCCTGTCAGACATGAGTCTCTTATCTCCGCCGCTCGCCCAACGCTTACTGGATGTTCACGTCGACACTGGCCGGCAGGTCGATGCGCATGAGCGCGTCGACCGTCTTCGGCGTCGGGTCCACGATGTCGATCAGCCGCTTGTGCGTGCGCATCTCGAAGTGCTCGCGCGAGTCCTTGTACTTGTGCGGCGAGCGGATGACGCAGTAAACGTTCTTCTCAGTGGGCAGCGGCACCGGCCCAACCACGGAGGCGCCGGTGCGCGTGACCGTCTCGACGATCTTGCGCGCACTCGAGTCGATCGCCTCGTGGTCGTAGGCCTTGAGCCGGATGCGGATCTTCTGTCCCGCCATGGTGGCAGCTCGTTCCTTCGTCTCGTGCCGCTTGTCTGAAGCCTCGCAAGGTCCTTGTCGGACCCAGTTGGAGGTTTCCGCACGTCAACGATCCGGTCTCCGGTCCACGCGGTCGGGCGTGTCGCCCTTGTCGCGCAGACGGATCCCGCAGGATCATTGTTGTGCCCTAGGTCTTTGCTCTACGAAGTGGTCACTGCCGGAACCGACAGGCGGACCACTCCCGACTCACAGCGGACGATTACCACTGTCAGCCCAGGACGCTCGCGCCGGGGCGGCCGATTCCCGTGTACTCGTAGAATCGGCCGCCCCGCGTCGAGCAACCTAAATAGGATGCCATACCGAAATATGGCTCCCGCACCCGGGGGTGCGAATTACTTGTTGATCTTGGTGACCTGGCCGGCGCCGACGGTGCGGCCACCCTCGCGGATGGCGAACCTCAGACCCTCGTCCATGGCGATCGGCTGAATCAGCTGCACCGAGATCTCGGTGTTGTCGCCCGGCATGACCATCTCGGTGCCCTCGGGGAGGGTCACGACGCCGGTCACGTCGGTCGTCCGGAAGTAGAACTGCGGACGGTAGTTGTTGAAGAACGGCGTGTGACGGCCACCCTCGTCCTTGGACAGGATGTAGACCGAGCCCTCGAACTCCGTGTGCGGGGTCGTGGTGCCCGGCTTCACGATGACCTGGCCACGCTCGACGTCCTCACGCTTGATACCGCGCAGGAGCAGCGCCGCGTTGTCACCGGCCTGGCCGGAGTCGAGCAGCTTGTTGAACATCTCGATCGAGGTCACCGTGGTCTTGGTGGCCTTCTCGCGGATGCCGACGATCTCGACGTCCTCGTTCAGCTTGATCTCGCCACGCTCGATACGGCCGGTGACGACCGTGCCGCGGCCGGTGATCGTGAAGACGTCCTCGACCGGCATCAGGAACGGCTGGTCGACGGCACGCTGCGGGTCCGGGATGTTGTCGTCGACGGCGTTCATCAGCTCGATGACGGCGTCGGACCACTTCTCGTCGCCCTCGAGCGCCTTCAGGCCCGAGACCTTCACGACCGGGGCGTCGTCGCCCGGGAACTCCTGCTCGGAGAGCAGCTCCCGGACCTCCATCTCGACGAGCTCGAGGATCTCCTCGTCGTCGACCATGTCGGCCTTGTTCAGCGCCACGACGATGTACGGCACGCCGACCTGACGGGCGAGCAGCACGTGCTCACGCGTCTGCGGCATCGGGCCGTCGGTGGCGGCGACCACGAGGATCGCACCGTCCATCTGGGCCGCACCCGTGATCATGTTCTTCACGTAGTCGGCGTGACCCGGGGCGTCGACGTGCGCGTAGTGACGCTTCTCGGTCTCGTACTCGACGTGCGAGATGTTGATCGTGATACCGCGCTGCTTCTCCTCAGGCGCGTTGTCGATCTGGTCGAACGCACGCGACTGGTTGAGCTCCGGGTAACGCTCGTGCAGCACCTTGGTGATCGCCGCGGTCAGCGTGGTCTTGCCGTGGTCAACGTGACCGATGGTCCCGATGTTGACGTGCGGCTTGCTCCGCTCGAACTTCGCCTTCGCCACTGGAATGTCCTCCTGGACTGTACTTGCTCGCTCCCGGCGTGGCTGCGCCGATTGCGACTCGATCTGGTCGGTTGTGCGGACCGTAGGGGAGGCCCCTTTTCCGCCCGCTTTGGGTGCTGGTGGGAGTTACTCCCCTGTCGCCTTGGCGATGATCTCCTTCGCGACGTTCGACGGAACCTCGGCGTAGGAGTCAAAGACCATCGTGTAGTTGGCGCGACCCTGCGTCTTGGACCGCAGGTCGCCCACGTACCCGAACATCTCCGACAGCGGCACGAGCGCCTTGACGACGCGCGTGCCAGACCGCTCCTCCATGGCCTGGACCTGGCCACGGCGGGAGTTCAAGTCACCGATGACGTCACCCATGTACTCCTCGGGTGTGGTGACCTCGACGGCCATCATCGGTTCCAGCAGTACCGGGTTCGCCTGCCGCGCGGCGTCCTTGAGCGCCACGGAGCCGGCGACCTTGAAGGCCATCTCCGAAGAGTCGACCTCGTGGTACGCACCGTCCAACAAGGTGAGCTTCAACCCGACGAGCGGGTAGCCGGCCTGCACGCCGTACTGCATGGCGTCCTGCGCGCCCTCGTCCACGGACGGGATGTACTCCCGCGGGATGCGGCCACCGGTCACCTGGTTGTCGAATTCGTAGAGAGCACCATCGCCGGTGGTCAACGGCTCGAGCTTGATGATCACCCGCGCGAACTGACCGGAACCACCGGTCTGCTTCTTGTGGGTGTACTCGAACTTGTCCACCGTCTTGCGGATGGTCTCACGGTAAGCGACCTGCGGCTTACCGATGTTGGCCTCGACCTTGAAGTCGCTCTTCATCCGGTTGACGAGGACCTCGAGGTGGAGCTCGCCCATGCCCTCGATGATCGTCTGACCGGTCTCGTCGTCCTGGCTGACCCGGAAGGTCGGGTCCTCCTCCGCGAGCTTCTGGATCGCGGTCGAGAGCTTCTCCTGGTCGGACTTCGTCTTCGGCTCGATCGCGACCTTGATGACCGGTTCCGGGAAGGTCATCGACTCGAGCACGATGGGGTTCTGCGGGTCGGCGAGAGTGTCACCGGTGGTGGTGTCCTTCAGCCCCTGAACCGCGTAGATGTGGCCGGCCTGTGCGTCGTCGACCGGGTTCTCCTTGTTGGAGTGCATCTGGAAGATCTTCCCGATGCGCTCCTTGCGCTGCCGCGTCGCGTTCATGACCTGCGTGCCGGAGCCGACCTTGCCGGAGTAAACCCGGATGTAGGTCAGCTTGCCGTAGAACGGGTGGACCGAGATCTTCGACACCAGTGCCGCGAAGGGCTCCTGGGTCGAGGGCTTGCGCTCGGCGGGCGTCTCGCCGTCGAGCAGCGTGCCCTGGACCGGCGGCACCTCGGACGGCGACGGCAGGTAGTCGACGACCGCGTCGAGCATGGGCTGCACGCCCTTGTTCTTGAACGCGGAGCCGGCGAGCACCGGGAAGGCCTCGCGGGCGATCGTCAGCTTGCGGATGCCGGACTTGATCTCGTCGGTCGTGAGCTCTTCGCCGCCGAAGTACTTCTCGAGCAGCTCCTCGTCGGACTCGGCAACCTGCTCGATCAGCTTCTCGCGGTACTCCGCCGCCCGGTCGGCCAGGTCGGCCGGGATGTCCTCGATCTCGTACTGCTCGCCCTTCTTGACGTCACCGCGCCAGGTCAGGGCCTTCATGGCGACGAGGTCGACGACGCCCTCGAAGTCGGACTCCGCACCGATCGGCAGCTGCAGCACGAGCGGCTTCGCACCGAGACGGTCCTCGATGGTGCCGACGCTGAAGTAGAAGTCTGCGCCCAGCTTGTCCATCTTGTTGATGAAGCAGATGCGCGGAACCTCGTACTTGTCCGCCTGGCGCCAGACCTGCTCGGACTGGGGCTCGACGCCCTCCTTGCCGTCGAACACGGCGACCGCGCCGTCGAGCACGCGGAGGCTGCGCTCCACCTCGACGGTGAAGTCGACGTGGCCCGGGGTGTCGATGATGTTGATCTGGTAGTCGCCCCAGAACGTGGTGGTGGCAGCCGAGGTGATGGTGATGCCCCGGTTCTGCTCCTCCTCCATCCAGTCCATCGTCGACGCACCGTCATGGGTCTCACCGAGCTTGTAGTTGATCCCCGTGTAGAACAGGATCCGCTCGGTAGCGGTGGTCTTACCGGCGTCAATGTGGGCCATGATGCCGATGTTGCGGACCTTCTTCAGGTCGGTCAGCACGTCACGTGCCACTTGAATGTTCCCCTGTCTCAAGCGTGGGGCCCGGCACTGGCTCGATCATTCACGTCGACCGGGCGTCGGTTTGCTTCAGTGGTGGCGGTTCACCAGCGGTAGTGCGCGAAGGCCTTGTTCGACTCGGCCATCTTGTGCGTGTCCTCGCGGCGCTTCACGCTGGCCCCGAGGCCGTTGCTCGCGTCGAGCAGCTCGTTCTGCAGGCGCTCGACCATCGTCTTCTCGCGGCGCTGGCGCGCGTACGTGACCATCCAACGGAGCGCAAGGGTCGTCGAGCGACCGGGCTTGACCTCGATGGGCACCTGGTACGTGGCACCACCGACACGACGGCTCTTCACCTCGAGGGAAGGCTTGACGTTGTCGAGGGCGCGCTTCAGCGTGACGACCGGGTCGGTGCCGGTCTTCTCGCGAGCGCCTTCCAGGGCGCCGTACACGATGCGCTCGGCCAGCGAGCGCTTGCCGTCGGTCAGCACCTTGTTGATCAGCTGCGTGACGAGCGGCGATGCGTAGACCGGGTCAGCGATCAGCGGCCGCTTCGGGGCCGGACCCTTGCGGGGCATTAGCTCTTCTCCTTCTTAGCGCCGTACCGGCTGCGCGCCTGCTTGCGGTTCTTCACGCCCTGCGTGTCGAGCGAACCGCGGACGATCTTGTAGCGGACACCGGGGAGGTCCTTCACACGACCACCACGCACGAGCACCATCGAGTGCTCCTGCAGGTTGTGGCCCTCGCCCGGGATGTAGGCGGTGACCTCGATGCCGCTGGTCAGCCGGACACGCGCGACCTTGCGGAGCGCGGAGTTCGGCTTCTTCGGCGTGGTGGTGTAGACGCGGGTGCACACGCCGCGCCGCTGCGGGCTCCCCTTGAGCGCCGCGGTCTTCTGCTTGGCAGCCTTGTCCTGGCGGCCCTTGCGGACCAGCTGCTGGATCGTGGGCAATGGACCAGCTTTCTCTCGCGTCTGTAAAAGCTTCTGCAGCTTTACTGTGGCTCTTATCTGTGTGTGGCTCTGTCTCCCCGGTCCCCGCGGTCGGGCGTGTCGGCCCGCATCAGGGTCATCATGACCCGTGAACTCCCGTCGGGGTTTCCGGAGTTATGACTTCCGGAGCTCCGATCCACCGTTGTGCTGCAGAGTGCTGCTGACGCGGTCCGGACATGAAAATCCGGCCCGTGAGCACTTCGGCGCACGGAGCAGCCCGGCAGCGTGCCGGGCACAGATGTCAAAGATACCCGCCCGTGCCGACAGCGACGACCCGGGGGTCCCTAACGGCCCCGGCGGCCGGCGACGACGGCGGTGGTCATCGGGTACTGTACCGCGATCACCGCCCGGGTCGGCGTGAGAATCGTGCACGCGCGGACGCGGAGATGCTGACGCTCAGCCTAACGCGACGGGCCGCCGGTTTCGAGCATCTCGCGCCGATCCGCGCGCCGCCTCAGGCAAGACACAGCGCGGCCGCAGGCGTAGGCACTGAACCGCGGCAGACAGAACGCCGCAGGCAGAACACAGTGCCGCCGTAGGCGTAGGCACTGCGCCGCCGCGGGCGGAACGCACCGGTATCGAGGGGAGTCTCAGGGGCATGCATCCGGGCACATTGATGGTGATTCTGCTGGGGCTGTGTGCCGTGGGGGCGGTCGTGGCGTTCCTCGTGTCCCGGCGCAACGCGGCGGCGAAGAAGGTCGACCGAGCGGAGTTCGCCCGCAGGACCGGCGCGGTCGAGCACTACTACGAGCGGGGCACCCGGCCCAGTTTCGGCGTCTTTCCCGAGAAGGACATCTACACCGGCGCGCCGTTCACCTACGCGGTCGAGTTCACCTATGCGGGTTATCCCGTCGTCGCGGCCGAGTGGCGCACGGGCGGGGCCAACGTGCAGGTGGACTACACCGGCAACATCCAGGTGCCGAGCGGGCTTCCCGCCGACGCTCCTTATCTGATGATCGGCGAGCACATGCGGTACGGGATCGACCCGGAGACCCACGGCAGGCTGCCTGCGCTGAAAGGGTTCGCCGACGAGCGGCTGCGGGTGCTGTGCCCCGACGAGTCGTTCGCCCGCCGGATCGTCACGCCCGAACTCGCCGCGATCTTCACCGCGAACCGGCGCAGTCGCATGATGCCGCGTGTCGTGTTCGAAGGCGGCGTGATCCACAAGGTCGCCGGCCAGCGGCTCGACCCCGACGGGCTGTTCCGGAACGCCGAACTGCTCACCCAGATCGCGCGGCTCGTCGCCGCGCAGCAGCAACCGCCCCGCTGAGGTCCCTGCCACCCGCCGTCCCTGCCACCCGCCGTCCCCCGGAAGTGCGCACGGCCCACGAATTTCCGCACCGCGGGAACCGTTCGGTAGCCGTACCGGTCGTAACGGTCAGAGTTTCCAGGAGGCGGGTATGACGGGATTCAACGTCGAGATCGAGGCCCTCGAGGGCTACGGCAACAACCTCAAGTCGTTCAAGGACCAGGCAACGACCTTCGAAGAGCTCACCGGCCGCGCCGATGTCGGCGACGAGTCGTGGGGCGTCGTAGGGATCATGACGAAGGGCAAGTACGACGAGGCCCTCGCCGAACTGAAGAACCTGATCGAGGCGCTCAAGACGGGCCTCGACACGACGTCGGAGAAGGTGTCCACGGCCGCGAAGGCGTATCGCGAGAACGACGAGCAGCACGTCGTGACCCTCGGCGACTACCAGGGCAGCATCGACACGACCGACACCCCGCGGGTCTGAGGAGGACGGCCATGACCGAGGTCAACGACGTCGCGGGCGACGTCAGTCTGAACGCGGACAAGGAATCGGGGTTCGGCGACTACGCGATGGGCGTCGCCAAGAACACTCCCGGTGTCGAGACCGCCATCAAGGGCGTCGACACCGTCAGCAACTACTGGAAGGGCCTGCCCGAGGACCCGGACGCGGCCGACGTCGTGCTGCACGGGGCCAACTGCGCCACGGACACCGCGGCGTTCATCGCCGAGTGCGGCACGGAGGCGGCGACGGCCGTGCTGGACCCGGTCGGCTGGTTGGTCGGCCACGGCCTCGACTTCCTGCTGAACCTGATCACGCCGCTGCAGGACGCGCTGCACGCCGTCACCGGCGACGGCCCGGCGCTGGAGAAGGCGTCGAAGGACTTTCAGAGCATCGGCGACGGCCTCGTGAAGTACGCGGACGAGTTCCGGCGGGTCGCCGACGAGGCGCTGGCCGACTGGAACGGCGACGCGGCCGGTGCGGCGAAGAGCGCGCTCGCCGACTTCTCCAAGGGCATCGACGGCGTGTCCACCAGCGCGGGCGGGGTCACGGAGATCCTGAAGCTGTCCTCGATGCTCATGAAGGTCATCGAGGAGGTCATCAAGGCCATCATCACCGAGATCGTCAGCTGGCTGATCGCGCTGTGGGTGCCCGCGCTCGCGGCCGCGGTGCCGACGGCGGGTGCGTCGACGGCGGCGGCCGGTGCGGCCACGGCCCCGAAGGCGGCGGCCACGGTCGCGAAGGTGACGTCGAAGCTGGGCAAACTCGGCAAGATCCTCGACGACATCTTCGCGTTCTTCCAGAAGTTCGGCTCGACGATGGTCAAGCTGGGCAAGCGGCTCGGCGTCAAGCCGAACACCATCGCGGGCAAGGCCGACGAGCTCGCCGAGATCACCACGAACGCGGGCAAGATCGGGAAGATCGCAGGCGAAGCCGCGAAGGCGGGCGCAGGCAAACTGGGGCAGGAGACCATCGGCATCGACCCGACGAAACCGATCGGTGACGACCCGCTCGAGGCCGTCAAGGCGGTCAACGACCACTACGGCAAGCTCACCGACAACACGCAGGGACTGAAGGAGGCCTCCGACGGCGCGGGCACCGGAAGCGGTGCGTCCGCCGAGGAGACCGAGGACAACCTGCGTATGTGACGTCCGCACCGGCTCGCATCCGGCCACGGCGGTGTCGCGGGCGTACGCCCGTCCGTGCCCGCAGGCCGGTCGGGCACGATGTGCCCGGGCCACCCCGCTCACGAGCGGCGTACCGGGGAAGATGGAACGTGCCGCCCCGGATGAGGCGTCCCGTCCCGTGGTCGCCGTCCACCTTTCGTCGAGGGAGAAGCAACGTGTCAGCTGAGTTCGACCGGCTCGTCGCGGAGTTCGAGAAGTTCCAGTCGAAGATGAAGCACGTCGACCAGCAGATGGCCGGTGTGCAGGACATGCAGAGCGAGCTGGCCGAGCTCGAGGCGACCGCCTCGAATGCCGATCGTTCGGTCACGGTCGTCGCCGGTCCGGGCGGTGCGATCAAGGATCTGCAGCTCACCGACAAGGCGATGAACCAGCCGCCGCAGGCGCTCGCCGCCGCCATCAAGTCGACGCTCTCCGAGGCCGTCGCCGAGGCCGCGCGCAAGCAGGCGGGCATCGTCGACAACCACATGGGCGACATGGGCATCAACGCCACCGACCAGGTCATCGAGACCCAGGCCGAGGCGTTCGGCATCCCGGCAGAGGAACTGCGCCAGCGCATGGCCGACGAGCAGCCGGTGCGCAAGGAGGTTCCGGTCGAGGAGGAGTACCACGAGGACTACTCCCGCCAGAGCGTCTTCGGCGACGAGGACGACGGCCGCCCCACTCCCCCGCCCGCGCAGAGCGGCGGTTCGGCGGGCGACGACTTCCTCAAGAACCTGTTCGACGAGGACGACCGCTGAGGCACCCGCGCCCGCGGCCGACCGGCTGCAGCGGCTCCGTTCCCCGGTCGCATCCCCGCTGACCGCTACGGGCCGCGCACCACGGTCCGGCGGGTCGGGCACGGCCACCAACCATCGTCACCCTTCGAGGCGGCGCTCGCTCGTAGCGGGCGCCGCCTTTCGGTGTCCATGCCGTCGGCGGCGGACGCGTGTCCGTCCCGCGGCGAGGTCCGGCGGGTGGCGGCGAGCGCCGGAGTCCCCACTCCTTGTCCGGTCGACGAGCGCCACACGTTCGAGGTCTGCACCGCGGATCCGGGCGGTCCGGTGTCGCGTCGGAGAGCGAAACGGCATCATGTCCTGGCAGACGCGCGCCGAGCCGCTGCACCGGCGCCGCGCTCGGCAGCAGCACACGAGGAGGGGGCCATGAGCGGCTTCGACGTCAATGCGGACGAACTGGATACCTACGCCGGAAAGCTGGGCGGTCAGCGGTCGACCGCGAGCCAGATCTCCGGCCTCGTCGACAAGGCCGATGTCTCGGACCAGTCCTGGGGGATCGTCGGCATCTTCGTCTTCGACAACTACAAGGAAATGCTCGGCGATCTCAAGGATCTCTTCACGAGCCTCGACGAGGGGTTCGCGTCCGGTGAGGACAAGTTCAAGAACGCGGCCAAGGGCTACCGCGAGAAGGAGCAAGCGGTGAAGGAGCTCCTGGACACGTTCGACATCAACATGGGGGGCAAGTAAGCGATGGCCGAGGAGAAGACCGAAGCCGGCGGCGTCGAGATCACGACCGGCGACAAGGCCCTGGGCAAGACTGCGCTCGAGTCCGCTCCGCTCCTCGGCGGCGCGGTCAAGACCTTCGATGCGGGCAGCAAGCTCACCGACGGCGCCGACCCTTCCGAGATCGGTGGGCTGCTGTCCGAGGGAACGAGCTTCATCTCGTCCTGCGCGGGCACCGCGGGTGAGATCGCCATGGATCCCATCGGCTGGCTGGTCGGGCAGGGCCTGGACTTCCTCATCTCCATCTGCCAGCCGATCCAGGACGCCATCCACATGGTCAGTGGCGACGGGCCCGCACTGCAGCAGGCAGCCGACAACTTCAAGGCCATTGGCCAAGGCATCGAGGAGCTGAGCGGAAAATTCAGCGAGGAACTGAAGTCGTCGCTGCAGAACTGGGGCGGTGAGGCGTCCGAGGCCGCGGGCACGAAGCTCGCCGACTTCTCCAAGGGCATCGACGGCGTCGCCGGTCAGGCGGGCGAACTCTCGTCGCTGCTCCAGATGTCCAGCATGGTGATGACGGTCATCGAGGAGTTCATCAAGGCCATCCTGACCGAGCTCATCACCTGGCTGATCATGATCTGGGTCCCGGCACTCGCCGCGGCGGTGCCGACCGCGGGCGCGTCCACCGCCGCGGCGGGGACCGCCACCGGTGTCCGCGCGGCGAGCACGGGCAGCCGGGTGTCCCGCATGGTGCAGAAGCTGAAGGACGTGCTGAACAAGATCATGGACTTCCTGCGCAGGATGCGGACCCGGATGGGCAACCTCAAGCAGGGCGTTCGCCAGGCGATGGATCACAGGAGGATGCGCAGCGGTCTGGCCGACTTGGCAGTCGAGGACGGCACCGCCGGCGCCCGGGAGAAACTACTGAGCAGCAACGGCCTGGTCGGAGAACAGCTGCAACAGGGCTTGGGCAGGTCCATGTGGGAAGCAGGCACGGATTCGCTCAAGGACCAGGTCGGCGTGGGCCCGAACGGCAAGGGGAAGCTGATCGGCAATCTCGGCAAGATCGCCGGAGCCGCCGAGGGCGAGGGAATCGGCGAGGACCAGTCCAAGAGCGAGACCGAAGACCACCTGGACATCTGAGACATGGAATACCTGCTCGACATGTGGCCGCTGCTGCTCGGCCTGGCGGCCATCGGCTTCGGCGGCCAGTACCTCGTCAACCGGAAAGATCGGCAGAAGGATGCGGCTCACCTCGCCGCACTCCGGGAGATGGCCGCGCCGCTGAACGGCGCCGTGCTGACCCACGGCCAGGCCGACGCCTGGTCGGCCGAACTGTGGCCACCGTTCGAGATGAAGACTCGTGGGGCGCGCCGGTGGACAGTGCGACGCAAGCCGCGGTTCGAGGTGGCGGTGGAGTTCACCCGGGGTCCGTGGCGGGTGCGTCTCAGTGAGGCGTCGATACGCCAGCGGTCGGCCAGCCGCCGTGTCCACACGCATTACGAACACCGCATCGACATCGCCACGGCCGACCTGCCGCCGCTCAAGGTCGCCGAGCGGCGGGACACTGACTGGATGGGCAAACCGTTGGACCCGAACAGCGAGGTCGCCCTACTCGGCGCCCCGATTATCAAGGAACCGCCCGCCACGGTGGCGCAGCGCCAAGGCCACTGGGTCCAGGCCGCGATCTCCGCCCCGGCGAACCAGCAGCTCGCCGCGTTCACCTGTGACCCCGCCTCGGCGGCGCGCATGCTCAACGCCCACTCGACGGCATGGCTGCTCGACAGGATGTACGCGATGCCGCGCATCCTGACGTTCGAATCGGGCTTGCTGTACACCACGGCACCCGGCCGTATCGATCCCGCTCGGGTCATGCCGGCCGTGGACACGATGCTTGGTCTCCTCGATTGCGTCCCGGCCAGCGCGCCCGCCCATCGTTGACCAACGACCCTGCCGCCGAGGCGGTACCACGGAGGACATCCAGACCATGGCTGATGACCCGACGCGCGGCGGCGACGAGCACCGAGCCGAGGCGGCACCACAGACCGAGGGCAACGAGACTGGGTCCTCGCAGATGTCAACCCTCGGCTTCATCGGTGCCACGGTCGCCGGGGTGGCGCTGTTACTCGGCCTGCTCGGCTACGGCGGCGTGAGCCTGGTCAACGGCGTTGCCACGGCAGCCGGACTGACCAAGAGCGTCGACGTGCGCGTCATCTCGGAGCTCGAGTGGACCTCTGCCCAGGACCGCGAATCTCCGAACGCCGTCGGCGAGTACACGGTCGACGGCCGGACCCACCAGGTCGGCCTGGGCGGCGGCGAGGTCGGCGAGGTAATCGAGGGACACTTCCCGGCACTTCCGATCGGCTGGGTCGGTTTCCCCGAAGAACCGATGACCGGATGGGAGCCGTTCTGGTCCATCGTGATCGGGCTGGTCTGCTTCGCCTTCCTGGTGCTGCCGTTCATCCTCGCCCTCGGCTCGTCGCCGCAGCCGCAGGCTCCCTCCGCGCCCCAGGACCCGAGTCCGGATCCCCCGACACGGCCAGCATGAGGCCACGCCGGTCCCCACGGCGCCCACACCGGTGGCGTTCTCCTGCGCCCGCGCCCCCACCTCAGGCGCAGCACCGCCCCGCCTCGGTTACTCCGTCACGTGCAGCGCCACGCCCGTGCTGAGCAGCGATGTCGCGTTCAGACCGAACGTCGCCTTGAACCGGCCGGCCAGGTGTGACGGGCTGGCGAATCCCGCGTCGGCCGCCGCCGCGGTGAGGTCGCTGCCAGTAGCCACGGCCCGCGCCGCGTGCAGCAGCCGGGTCCACAGGCGATACGCGCGTAGGCTCGTGCCGGTTTCGGCACGGAACAGGTGCAGCAGCCGTGACTCCGACAGGCCGACACAGGCTGCCAGCTCCCCTGCCGGCCGCGTCACCGCAGGGTCGTCGCGCAGGACCGACACGAGCCGGGCGATCCGGGGATCGATCCTGCCGGAGTCGCCGACCGGTGCGGCGATGTCCAGCCACGCAGCCGCGGTCCCGGGGTCTCGGGGTGCGGCCACGAGGTCGGCCTCCCGCTCGTGGTCGAACGCGAGGCCGCGCGCGGCGCGTGAAACCACCGAGCCTCCTGACGGTCGGGTCCACATAGGCGCTGACGATCCACGACCCGGCGTCGGCCCATAGCTGGTGGGCCGTACGGGGCGGGACGAACGCGCTACGCGCCTCGTGCCGGGTGCCGCCGACCGTGAACATCAACGCGCCGTCGACACCGACCACCACGCACGGCACCGGAAGCCCGTGCGGCGCGAGGTCGAGTGCCGGCCCGGCGTAGACGACGGCCGACGGCCAGAGTCACAGCGCAGGACGACAGGTTCGCGGAAGCGGCGCGGGTCGATGTCGGCGATGGTGACCTCCTCGTTCGCCCGCACCGTCACGGTCAACTCAGAGGCCCATTGTGCCCACAGCGCTCATCGGCATCGTCGGCATGTTCTTCCTCGGCATGGGATGTGTCGCCCTGGCGGCGCTGGGCTTCGTGCCGCGGCAGTTCGGCATGAGCATCGGTGGCGAACCCGGCGATTCGGATGCTCGCGCCCCGCACGTCGGCGAATGCACTTCCCGTGGCGGTGACGCAGGACGCGCCGAGGTGCGTGCGGTCTACGGCGGTTTCGGACTCTCCATGGCCGCGATACTCGGCCTCGCCCTCTACGACGACAGCCTCCGCGGCGGCATCGTCGTCATGGTCGGCGCCGCACTCGCCGGCATGACGGGTGGACGCGTGCTGTCGGCATTGCTAGGCGACCGCACCCGCTTCTACCCCAACTGGTTCTACTTCGGCGTGGAGGCTTTCGCCGCAGCCGCCCTGCTGCTGGCGGCGTAGCGCTCCCGGCCCGGAAGAGAAACGTCCCCGAACGCGAAAACGGCCCCCGGTCCGATGTGGACCGAGGGCCGTTCCCGTCACTGCTTACCGGAAGTCGCGACCGAAGTCGTAGTCGTCCAGCGGCACCGCGGCACCGGTACCCGTACCGAACACGTCCGGGGTGTAGTAGCCGTCGTCGTAGGACGGGATCGCGTACGCCGCGACCCGGGCCTCCTCGGTCGGCTGCACCTGGATGTTGCGGTACTTGTTGATGCCCGTACCGGCCGGGATCAACTTACCGATGATCACGTTCTCCTTCAGGCCGACCAGCGAGTCGCTACGGCCGTTGATCGCCGCGTCGGTCAGGACCCGCGTGGTCTCCTGGAACGACGCCGCCGACAGCCACGAGTCCGTGGTCAGCGAGGCCTTCGTGATGCCCATCAGCACCGGGCGACCCGAGGCCGGCTCGCCGCCCTCGGCCACCGCGTGCCGGTTCGTCTGCTCGAAGCGCGTGCGCTCCGGCAGCTCGCCCGGCAGGAACTCGGTGGCACCCGAGTCGATGATCGTCACGCGGCGCAGCATCTGCCGCACGATGACCTCGATGTGCTTGTCGTGGATGCCCACGCCCTGCGCCCGGTAGACCTTCTGCACCTCTTCGACCAGGTGCATCTGCGCCTCGCGCGGGCCCATCACGCGGAGCACCTCGTGCGGGTCAGGCGTGCCCTCGAGCAGCGGCTGGCCGACACCGACGTGGTCGCCGTCGGCGAGGGGGCCGTTCGGGCCGACCGCGAGGCGCTGACGCTTCGACAGCTTGTCGAAGACGATCTCCTCGCTGCCGTCGTCCGGCACGAGCGTGATCTTCCAGAACCGCTCGCTCTCCTCGATGCGCACCCGGCCGTCGACGTCGGCGATCGGCGCCTTGCCCTTCGGGACACGGGCCTCGAACAGCTCCGTGACACGCGGCAGACCCGTGGTGATGTCGTCACCGGCGACACCACCCTGGTGGAACGTCCGCATCGTCAGCTGCGTACCCGGCTCACCGATCGACTGGGCGGCGACGATACCGACGGCCTCGCCGACGTCCACCAGCTTGCCGGTGGCCATCGAACGGCCGTAGCAGGTCGCGCACACACCGACCGACGACTCACAGGTCAGCACGCTGCGCACCTTGACCTTGGTGATGCCGCTGGCGATCAGCTTCTCGATCGCCGGGTCACCGAGGTCGTCACCCGCGTTGAGCACCACGTTGCCGGAGGAGTCCACCGCGTCGGCGGCGAGGCTCCGGGCGTAGGCGCTCGTCTCGACGTTCTGCCCGCGGACGATCCTGCCGTCGCCGAGGTCCTCACCGACGACCATGTTGATGCCGCGGTTGGTGCCGCAGTCGACCTCGCGGACGATGACGTCCTGCGAGACGTCCACCAGACGACGGGTCAGGTAACCCGAGTCGGCGGTACGGAGCGCCGTGTCGGCCAGACCCTTACGGGCACCGTGCGTGGCGATGAAGTACTCCGCCACCGACAGGCCCTCACGGAAGTTGGCCTTGATCGGACGCGGGATGTACTCACCCTTCGGGTTGGACACCAGACCACGCATACCCGCCAGCGACCGGACCTGCGTCATGTTGCCCGCAGCACCGGACTTCACGATCATCGAGATCGGGTTGTCGTCCGGGAAGTGGTCCTCCATGACCTTCGCGACGTCCTCGGTCGCCTGGCCCCACACCTTGACGAGCTCGTTGTTGCGCTCGGAGTGCGAGAGCTGACCACGCTGGTAGCGCTTCTCCACCTGGGCGGCCTTCGACTCGAAGTCGTCCAGGATGTCCTTCTTCTCCGGCGGCACGAGCACGTCGGAGATGGCGACCGTGACGCCCGAGCGCGTGGCCCAGTGGAAGCCGGCGTCCTTGAGCCGGTCCAGGGTCTGCGCCACCTGCGTCATCGAGTACCGCTCGGCGAGGTCGTTGACGATCGCGCCCTGGCGCTTCTTCGCCAGCGGCTCGTTGACGTACGGGTAGTCGGCCGGGAGCAGGTCGTTGAACATCACCCGGCCGAGCGTCGTCTCGGCCAGCCACGGCTGACCGGGCTCCCAGCCCGCCTCGCGCAGCTTCGGCTCGTCCTCGCGGGAGGGCTGCCGGTCCGTCACGCGGATCTTGATCGGCGCGTGCAGGCCCAGCTGCTGCATGTCGAAGGCCATGATCGCCTCGGCCTCGGACGAGTAGGCGTTGCCCGCACCGGTCGCGTTCTCGTCGAGCCGGGTGAGGTGGAACAGGCCCGTGACCATGTCCAGCCGCGGCATCGCCAGCGGACGACCCGAGGCGGGCGAGAGGATGTTGTTCGCCGACAGCATCAGCACCCGCGCCTCGGCCTGCGCCTCCGCGGACAGCGGCAGGTGCACGGCCATCTGGTCACCGTCGAAGTCGGCGTTGAACGCCTCGCAGACCAGCGGGTGCAGCTGGATGGCCTTGCCTTCCACCAGCTGCGGCTCGAAGGCCTGGATACCGAGACGGTGCAGCGTCGGAGCACGGTTCAGCAGGACGGGGTGGCCGTTGATGACCTCTTCCAGCACGTCCCAGACGGCCGGCTTCGACCGCTCCACCATGCGCTTGGCGGACTTGATGTTCTGCGCGTGGTTGAGGTCCACCAGCCGCTTCATCACGAACGGCTTGAACAGCTCGAGCGCCATGTCCTTCGGCAGCCCGCACTGGTGCAGCTTCAGCTGCGGTCCGACGATGATGACCGAACGGCCCGAGTAGTCGACGCGCTTACCGAGCAGGTTCTGCCGGAACCGGCCCTGCTTGCCCTTGAGCAGGTCGGACAGCGACTTCAGCGGCCGGTTGCCGGGACCGGTCACCGGGCGACCGCGACGGCCGTTGTCGAACAGCGCGTCGACGGACTCCTGCAGCATCCGCTTCTCGTTGTTGACGATGATCTCGGGCGCACCGAGGTCGATCAGTCGCTTGAGCCGGTTGTTGCGGTTGATGACCCGGCGGTACAGGTCGTTCAGGTCGGACGTGGCGAAGCGACCACCGTCGAGCTGCACCATCGGGCGCAGCTCCGGCGGGATCACCGGCACCGCGTCGAGCACCATGCCGCGCGGGTCGTTGCCCGTGGACTGGAACGCGGCCACGACCTTCAGTCGCTTGAGGGCACGCAGCTTCTTCTGGCCCTTGCCGCCGCGGATGACCTCGCGCAGCGCCTCGGCCTCGGCGTCGACGTCGAAGTCCTCGGCCAGCTTCTGGATGGCCTCGGCGCCCATGCCGCCGGTGAAGTACTCGCCGTAGCGGTCGATGAGCTCGCGATAGAGCAGCTCGTCGACGATCAGCTGGCGCGGCTCGAGCTTGGTGAAGGTGTTCCAGACCTCCTCGAGCCGGTCCAGCTCACGCTGGGCCTTGTCGCGGAGCTGGCGCATCTCACGCTCGCCGCCCTCCTTGACCTTGCGCTTGACGTCGGACTTCGCGCCCTCGTTCTCCAGCTCGGCCAGGTCGGCTTCCAGCTTCTGCGCGCGCTCCTCGATGTCGGAGTCGCGCTTGGCCTCGATGTTCTTGCGCTCGACGCCGATCTCGCTCTCGAGCGTCGGCATGTCGTTGTGGCGCAGCTCCGTGTTCACGCTGGTGATCACGTACGCCGCGAAGTAGATGATCTTCTCGAGGTCCTTCGGGGCCAGGTCCAGCAGGTAGCCCAGCCGCGACGGAACGCCCTTGAAGTACCAGATGTGCGTGACCGGGGCGGCCAGCTCGATGTGGCCCATGCGCTCACGGCGCACCTTGGCACGGGTCACCTCGACGCCGCAGCGCTCACAGATGATGCCCTTGAAGCGCACGCGCTTGTACTTGCCGCAGTAGCACTCCCAGTCCCGGGTCGGACCGAAGATCTTCTCGCAGAAGAGCCCGTCCTTCTCCGGCTTGAGGGTGCGGTAGTTGATGGTCTCGGGCTTCTTGACCTCGCCGAAGGACCACTGGCGGATGTCGTCGGCGGTGGCCAGTCCGATTCGAAGCTCATCGAAGAAATTGACGTCCAGCACTAGTCCGCCCCTCCGGAACGTTGCAATACGAAGAAAGTGTTACGACACATGGCTTTCCTTTGGCCGGCCGCGGGGCGGATCCGCAGTGGAAACCGCCCCGCGGCCATGGCGGGCCGTTAACCCTGGACGATCTCGTCGGCGGACGGCGACTCGTTGCGGGACAGGTTGATGCCGAGGTTCGCCGCGGCGCGCTCGAGGTCCTCGTCGTCGGAGTCGCGCATCTCGATGGCGGCACCGTCGCTGGAGAGCACCTCGACGTTCAGGCACAGCGACTGGAGCTCCTTCAGCAACACCTTGAAGGACTCCGGAATGCCCGGGGACGGCATGTTCTCGCCCTTGACCACGGCCTCGTAGACCTTCACGCGGCCGAGCACGTCGTCGGACTTGATGGTGAGCAGCTCCTGCAGCGTGTACGCCGCGCCGTAGGCCTGCATCGCCCAGCACTCCATCTCACCGAAGCGCTGGCCACCGAACTGTGCCTTACCACCGAGCGGCTGCTGCGTGATCATCGAGTACGGACCCGTCGACCGCGCGTGGATCTTGTCGTCCACCATGTGGTGCAGCTTCAGCATGTACATGTAGCCGACGGCCACCGGGTACGGGTACGGCTCACCGGAACGGCCGTCCAGCAGTGTCGCCTTGCCGTCCTCACCGACCATGCGGTCGCCGTCACGGTTCGGCTTGGTCGACGACAGCAGGCCCATCAGCTCGGCCTCGCGCGCACCGTCGAACACCGGCGTGGCCGTGTTCGTGCCCGGCTCCACGTCCCGCAGGTCCTCGGGCAGCTGCGCGGCCCACTCCGGGGCACCCTCGACCTTCCAGCCCTGTGAGGCCAGCCAGCCGAGGTGCAGCTCGAGGATCTGCCCGATGTTCATACGACGGGGCACACCGTGCGTGTTCAGCACGACGTCGACCGGGGTGCCGTCCGGCATGAACGGCATGTCCTCGGTCGGCAGGATCTTGCCGACGACGCCCTTGTTGCCGTGCCGGCCCGCGAGCTTGTCGCCGTCCTGGACCTTCGACTTCTTCGCCACGTACACGCGGACGAGCTCGTTGACGCCGGGGGGCAGCTCGTCGTCCTCCTCACGGGAGAACACGCGGATGCCGATGACCTTGCCGGTCTCACCGTGCGGCACCTTCAGCGAGGTGTCACGGACCTCGCGGGCCTTCTCACCGAAGATCGCGCGCAGCAGGCGCTCCTCCGGCGTCAGCTCCGTCTCGCCCTTCGGCGTGACCTTGCCGACCAGGATGTCGCCGTCGCGGACCTCGGCACCGATGCGGATGATGCCGCGCTCGTCGAGGTCTGCCAGCACGTCCTCGGAGACGTTCGGGATGTCCCTGGTGATCTCCTCGGCACCGAGCTTGGTGTCGCGGGCGTCGATCTCGTGCTCCTCGATGTGGATCGAGGTGAGCACGTCGTCCTGGACCAGCCGCTGCGAGATGACGATGGCGTCCTCGTAGTTGTGGCCCTCCCACGGCATGACCGCCACGAGCAGGTTCTTGCCGAGCGCCATCTCACCGTCCTCGGTGGACGGGCCGTCGGCCAGCACCTGGCCCTGCTCGACACGATCGCCCTCGGTGACCACCGGACGGTGGTTGAAGCACGTGCCCGCGTTGGTGCGGCGGAACTTGTAGAGGCCGTAGGTCTTCCGCGTCCCGTCGTCGTGCATGACGGTGATCATGTCCGCGGACAGCTCCTCGACCACGCCCGCCTGCTCGGCGACGACCACGTCACCGGCGTCGACGGCCGCGGTGAGCTCGACACCCGTACCGACCAGCGGCGACGAGGACTGCAGCAGCGGCACCGCCTGCCGCTGCATGTTGGCGCCCATGAGCGCACGGTTGGCGTCGTCGTGCTCGAGGAACGGGATCATGCCGGTCGCGACGGAGACCATCTGCCGCGGCGACACGTCCATGTAGTCGATGTCCTGCGGGGCGATCAGCTCGACCTCGCCGCCCTTACGGCGACCCAGGACGCCTTCCTCGGCGAACGTGCCGTCCTCGTTCAGCGGGGCGTTGGCCTGCGCCTTGACGTAGCGGTCCTCCTCGTCGGCGGTCAGGTAGTGCACCTCGTCGGTGACCCGGCCGTCGACGACCTTCCGGTACGGCGTCTCGATGAAGCCGAACGGGTTGACGCGCCCGTAGGAGCACAGCGAGCCGATCAGGCCGATGTTCGGACCCTCAGGGGTCTCGATCGGGCACATCCGGCCGTAGTGGCTCGGGTGGACGTCTCGCACGTCCATGCCTGCGCGCTCACGGGACAGACCGCCCGGGCCCAGCGCCGAAAGACGGCGCTTGTGGGTCAGCCCCGACAGCGGGTTGTTCTGGTCCATGAACTGCGACAGCTGCGAGGTTCCGAAGAACTCGCGGATCGCGGCGACGACCGGGCGGATGTTGATCAGTGTCTGCGGCGTGATCGCCTCGACGTCCTGGGTGGTCATCCGCTCGCGGACCACGCGCTCCATGCGGGACAGGCCCACACGGATCTGGTTCTGGATCAGCTCGCCGACCGTGCGCAGGCGACGGTTGCCGAAGTGGTCGATGTCGTCGGTCTCGACGGGCACCTCGGTCTCGCCCGGCTGCATCGTCTCCTCGCCCGCGTGCAGGCGGACGAGGTACTCGATGGTCGTGACGATGTCTTCCTCGGTCAGCGTGCCGGTCTCGTACGGCAGGTCGATGCCGAGCTTCTTGTTGATCTTGTACCGGCCGACCTTGGCGAGGTCGTAGCGCTTGTCCTTGAAGAACAGGTTCTCCAGGAGCGTCTGCGCGCTCTCCTTCGTCGGCGGCTCACCGGGGCGGAGCTTGCGGTAGATGTCCAGCAGCGCCTCGTCCGTGCCTGCCGTCGAGTCCTTCTCGAGCGTCGCGAGCAGCGTCTCGGAGAACGAGAAACGCTCGCGGATCTGCTCGGTCGTCCAGCCGAGGGCCTTCAGCAGGACGGTGACCGGCTGGCGGCGCTTGCGGTCGATGCGCACACCGACGGTGTCGCGCTTGTCGACGTCGAACTCGAGCCACGCACCACGACTCGGAATGATCTTGACGCTGAAGACGTCCTTGTCCGTCGACTTGTCGATGGCCTGGTCGAAGTAGACGCCGGGCGACCGGACCAGCTGCGAGACGACGACACGCTCGGTGCCGTTGATGATGAACGTGCCCTTGTCGGTCATCACGGGGAAGTCGCCCATGAAGACCGTCTGGCTCTTGATCTCGCCGGTGTTGTTGTTGACGAACTCGGCGGTGACGAACAGCGGCGCCGCGTACGTCATGTCCTTGTCCTTGCACTCCTCGACCGAGGCCTTGACCTCGTCGAAGCGCGGATCGGAGAAGGAGAGGGACATCGAACCGGAGAAGTCCTCGATGGGCGAGATCTCGCCGAGGACTTCTGCGAGGCCACCGAGCGGGTTCTCCTCGCCGTCATTGACGGCGCGTTCGAACCACGCCTCGGCACCGGTGAACCATTCGAAAGACCGGATCTGCACGTCGAGCAGGTCAGGAGTAGCCAGCGGTTCACGGATCTTCGCGAATGAGACCCGCTTCGGTGCTCCTGGAATTCCCGTTGACGAGCGCGTCGAGGTGGTCGCAGCAGTGGCCTGATTCGCGGGAGAGACTGCCAAGATGCGTCCTTCCGGGGACATTAAGCGGTTGAGCAGCCGCGTAGCGACGAGCAACACGAACTGTCAAGGGTGCGGTAGTGCCGACCATCCTAGCTACCACGAATGGGCAGCCTGAAAGTGGGCAGCGCAAAGAAGCAGTCTAGCCCGGAAGACGGCGACTTGTCGAGGGGGCACGCCCAAGACGTGGGGCCCAGCCTCGTTCGCTCGTCTCCGGCTCGCCTCCCGCAAGGCTCGCCATTGCCTGTAAGCGTGAACCCCCGTGAGCGCTGAGTCAAGCATTCACACGCCGGATGCGGCGGACGGATGGGTACGAAATAGATCACCTGTGCCCGGGTCTGGACAGCCGGACAGCCGGTATGGCAGTCCGGCCGCCACAACGCCCCGGATCAGTTCCCGCCCTGCTCACCGCCGTTCTGGCCGTTCTGACCGCCCTGCTGACCACCGTTCTGACCGCCTTGCTGGCCCTGGCCCGGCAACGGCGCGCCGGACGGGTCCTGCGACTGTCCCGGCGCGGGCGTGGGCTGCTGCGCGGCGTACGTGTCGAGATTGGTGACCTTCCAGGTGCCGCCCTGCTTCTGCGTCTCCAGCCACATCGCGGCGCCGCCCACGGCGGGCTGCTTGTCCGACGGCCGCGTGGCCGCCTGGTCGATGAACACCATGACGCGCGCGCGATCGCCGTCGAGGTTGACGACCGCACTGCGCGTGGCGTGCACCGTGACGACGATCTTCTGCTCCGGCGCGAGCCGCTTGATCTCGCCCATGAGCGCGTCGTACTTCTGCCCGACCTCACCACCGGCCAGCAGCTCGTCGGCGGCCTTCTCGGTCTTTCCGAGGTTGTTGTGGTCGATGGAGAACAGCCGCTCGGCCGCCTTCTCCATCGCCTCCTTGACCTCCGCCGTGGCAGGACCGTCGACCAGCGCGGAGTTCGACGTGGCCGCGCGCGCCTCGCTGCCCTTGATCTGGAAGAACACCGCCGCACCCACCAGCAGCAGGCCCGCGACCACCAACACCGCGACCACGGCGTATCCCGGCCGCCTGCGCGACGTGCCGCCCTCACCGGCCTTGCCGCGCTGACCGCGCGCCGGCGTCGCGACCGCGGGCGTACCCGGTTCGTCGGCGTCGAGGGTTTCGGCCTCGTCGAGGTCCGCCGGCTTCGCGCGCCCGTCGTCCTTGGCCTTGCCCCGCGGCCCCGGCCTCGGCACCTGCTTCCCCGGGGCCTCGTCGCGCTCGCTGTCGCCGGCTTCGCGGTCGCGCTCGCCTACCGTGCCCGTTTCGTCCTCGGGCTCCGACACGGCCGCCGCATCGCCGCGGCCCGCACCCGTGCCGGGCGCATCGGGCGCATCGGTCGTGTCGGGGGTGTCGGCTGCCTCCTCCTGCCTCGGCGTCTCCACCTCGTCGGCGGAACCAGGCTTGCGCAGGCCCGCGACCTTCGGACGGCGCGCCGGCGTCGGCCGCGGCTGCGGGGTGGGCTTACGACGGTTCGATGACACGGTAGGACTCCGTTCTGGGCACTGCTGCGCGATTCGGTGGGCGCTGTGACTCGGTGGCGCGGTGACTCGGTGGGCGCGGTGACTCGGTGGGCGCGGCCGGTGCGCGCCTACTGCTGGCCGCCGCCGGTGACGGGCACGTCGCCGATCTGCGACACCTTCCACGGGCCGTCCTGGCCGTCCCGCGAGAGCTGCACCTCGAGTCGCATGGTCTTCATGCCCTCCTGGTCGCCGCGCTTGATGTCGGCGCTCGCCGCGACGATGGCACTCGCCTTGCCCTCGCGTTCGTTCAGCTCGCTGACGGCGACGTCGTGCACGGTCGTGGTCACCTTCGACTTCGCTTTGGTGATCGCCTCGCGATACGTCTTCTCCGCCTGCTTGATCTGGTTGGCCAGCTCGCCGGTGCTGAGTTCCTTCTGCCTGCTGAAGTACTCGTCCAGCTTCGTGTGGTCGAGTTCGGTGAACGCCGTCACGGCCTGTCCGGCGACCCGTGTGACGTCCTGTCGCTGGGCGGCGACCTCGGCATCGTCCCCGGTCGCGCTCACCAGCCACCACACGCCGAACACCGCCGCCACGACCAGCGCCGCCGTCGCGAATGCGGCCGCACCCAACACTGCCCAACGCGGCGGAGCCGACCGGCCCGGCCCGGCCTCACCGTCGGCGGCCTCACCGTCAGCAGCGCTCTCGTCGGTCTCGTCTGCGCTGTCGGCGTCGGTGTCGGGGTCGTCGCCCTCGGTCTCATCGCCGTCGACCGTCCTGCCGTCCTCGGTGTCGGCGGCCGGCCGTTCCGCGTCCGGGGACGCCACCGTGTCAGCGCCGTCGCCGTCCGCGGCCCCCGGAACGTCGGTCCCGGGCGGACCGGTGCCGTCTTCCGCCTCGCCGGTGGCTCGGGCCTTCTCCGGCTCGTCCGAATTCATAACGCTCCAGGGTATTGCGGTCGTGTCAGCTTGCTGTGTGCCGCCCGGACCGGCTCACGGCCGGGCCAGGCCCGCGAGCTGGTCGAGGCTCGTGATGTCGAGTCCCGGGCTGCTCGCCACGCCGGGAGTGCCGCGCAACGAGGCCAGCTCCTCCTCGTCCCGCGTCGAGTTCTCCTCCAGCTGTTGCTGGCTCGGCTTCACCGGAACGCCGTGGTACGGCGCGTTCTGCGAACCACGCACACTGATCGGGCTGCCGACCGGTTCGGCGCAGTACGCATCGTCCTTGGGAGGCCGCTCGGAGGTGTCGCTGCCCGGACGGTACTCGTCGGGCGAACGGTAACCCTTGGTGCAGGACGGCGGGTTGAACAGGTTGAGCGCAAGGCCCAGGTGGGCGGTGCCGTCGCCGGGTGCGACCGAGTAGGCGCCGCCGGTCACCATCGGGTAGGCGATGAACATCATCTCCAGCCCGTCCTGCCTCGGGACCAGCAGGTTCGACGTCGTCAACAGGTTCGCCGTGAGCGCCGACAGGCCGGGGCCGGTCTCGGCCAGGACCTGCTGCACCTGGTCGCCGACCTGCGGCGCGACGTCGACGAGCTTGCGGATGTCGGGGTCGGATTCCTTCAGCGTCTTCGACAACTTGCGCAGGTCACGACTGAACGAGCGCAACGAGCCGGACATCTCGTTCTGCGTGCGCAGCACCGTCGTGCCGGAGTCGAGCAGCTCCACCGTCTGCGGGACGTGTTCGGAGGCCACCTTCGTGAACTCCTGCGTGGTGTCCATCAGCTGCTGCAGGTCGCGGCCGGTGCCGTTGAAGGCGTCGTAGGACTCGTCGACCACGGTGCGCAGCGAATCGGTCGGCACGGACCTGGCCAGCGACGACAGATCGCCGATCAGTTTCTCCGTCGGCACGGGTGTTTTCGTGTTCCGCGAGTCGATCACCGAACCGGCTTCGAGGAACGGCCCGCCGGAACTCTGCGGCCGCAGATCGACGTACTGTTCGCCGACCGCGGACCGGTTCGCCACGACGGCCTTCAGGTCGGCGGGCACGGGCGGCGCGTCCGCCTCGATGTCCAGTTCGGCCTGGGTGCCGTCCTCGGTCAGGCTCAGCGGCCCGACCGTGCCGATGTTGAAGCCGCGGTAGGTCACCTCGGCGCCGGTGAAGATGCCGCCGGACTCGGTCAGCTGCAGGTCCACGCTGTAGCCGCCCTGGCCGAAGGTCTCCTCGACGTCAGTGAACCGCACGAGCGCGTACACGACGGCGACCACCGAGATGATCGCGAACACCACGAGCTGGATCTTGGTCTTGCGCACCAGCATCAGCTACCGCCCCCTGACAGGGTGTCGAAGATCCCCGCGACGCCCGACGGCGACTGTTGCGTGGACCGCCCGTCCTGCCCGCCGGACTGCTGCGATCCGGACTGTTGGGACGATTCACCCAGTGGCAGCGGCGGCGGGTTGTTCCCCGTGCCCTCGCGCGGCGACGTCAGATTGCCCGGCAGATGAACGTCCTGGAGCGGGTTCTGCCTGCTGCGGCCGAGGTTGGCCAGCACCTCGCTCAAGTCCAGATCCACGTCGGCGTAGAGGTTGAAGTAGTCGCCCTTGGCGCCCTTCACGGCCTGGTCGGTGAACGGGTAGCTGAGGAGCAGTTCGAGCGATTTCGGCAGGTCCGACCCCGCCTCGCCGAGTTTGCGCAGCACCGGCATGAGGGACTTCAGGTTCGCGACCAGGTCCTCCTGGCTCTGGTTGATCGTCCTCGTGGCCACGCCGGACACGCGGTTCAGCGCCTGCAACATCGTCACCAGCTGGCCGCGCTGCTTCTCCAGCACTTCCAGACCGGGGCCCAGGTTGTCGATCGCGCTCGCGATGCGGTCCTTCTGCCCCTTCAGGCTCATCGACAGCCGGTTCAGGCCGTCCAGTGCGCTGGTGATGTCGCCGGACTGCGCGTCGAGCGCCGACACCAGCTGGTCGGCGTTGCGCAGCAGGCCCTTGATGTCCTGCTCGTTGCCGGACAGCGCCGTGTTGAGTTCCTTGGTGATGTTGTTGAGCTGTTCCACGCCGCCACCGTTGAGCAGCATCGACAGCGCGCCGAGCACTTCCTCCACCTCGACGCTGCGGTCGGTGCGCTCCACCGGGATCGTGTCGCCCTCGCCCAGTTGGGCCTCGGCCGGGTCCTGTCCCGGCGCGCCCAGCTGGACGTATTTCTCGCCGAGCAGGCTGGACTGGCGCAGGTTCGCGATCGCGTTGGCCGGCAGTTCGACCTCGTCGTTGATCAGCAGCGTGACCTCGGCCGTCCAGCCGTCGCGGGCCAGGCCGATCTCCTCGACCCTGCCGACCGGCACCTCGTTGACCTTCACCCCGGACTGCGGCACGAGGTCGAGGACGTCGCGGAACTGCACCTTCACGCGGTACGGGTCGTCGCCGAGGTCGGCGCCGCCCGGCAGCGGGAGGTCGTACACGCCGGAGAACCCGCAGCCGGACACGGCCAGCATGGTGGCGGCCGCACCGGCGGACAGCAGCTTGCGGAACCTCACTGGCCACCTCCCGAGGACAGCACCTGCTGGGTCACCGGGAGCGGCAGCGGCGGCAGCTCGCCGTTGTTCAGCGCGTGCACCGACTGCGCCAGCGACGGCAGCGGCACGTTGTTGTCGACGACGTCGGCCACGCCCTGGCACAGGTTGCCGACGGCGTCGAGCGCATCCGGGGTCTGCTTGATCAGGTTGCACACCATCGTCGCCGGCGGCTGCGTGAGCTCGTTGAGGTTCGCCCTGGCGTCGAGGGTTCCCGACGCGGCGTTGTAGGTGTTGGCGAGGTTGGTCAGCGCCAGCGGGGCGATGTCCAAGGTCTCGGCCAGGGCGCCGCGCTGTTCGACGAGCACCCGCGTGACGCTCGCCAGCTTGTCCACGTTGGACTTGAGCTTGCTCCTGTTGTTCTCGACGAAGCCCTTGACCGAGGTCAGCGCCGTACCGAGCTGTTTGACCGTCGCCGACAGGTTCTCCCGCTCACCCGACAGGTAGCCGCTGATGTCGGCGAGCTGCTGTTCGAACTTGCGCACCGTCTGGTCGCTGCCGGCGAGCGTCGTGGACAGCTTCGCCAGGTTCTCGACCGTGGCGAACAGGTCGCCGGAGTTGCCCGAGAGCGTGCCCGAGGCCTTGCCGAGCTCGGTGATCGTGTCGTGCAGCGCCTTGCCGTTGCCGTCGAGGTTCTGGGCCGTGGTGTCGAGCAGGTCCGACAGCGAACCGTTCTTGTTGGCGCCGTTCGGGCCGAGTGATTCGGACACTCGGCTGAGGCTCTCGGCGAGCTCGTCGATCTCGAGCGGCACCTCCGTGCGGTCCTTGCTGATCGTCGCGCCCGCGTCGAGCGTCGGCCCGCCGGTGTAGGCGGGTGCGAACTGCACGTACCGGTCCGACACCAGCGACGGCGCCACGATGATCGCCTTCGCGTCGGCCGGGATCTGCACCTCACGGTCGTAGGTCATCTCCACGAGAACGCGCTCGCCCTGCGGCTCGACGTTCGTGACCTCGCCCATCTCGACGCCGAGCACGCGGACGGTGTTGCCCTCGTACAGGCCGATCGCGCTCGGGAAGTACGCGCTGACACGTTTGCTGCCCGCGTCCTGCAGTGTCCACCACAGTCCGCCCGCGACGACGAGCGCCAGCACGATGGCGATCGTGACGCCCTGGGCGAGCCGCTGGCCGAATCGAGTGGTGATCATTTGGCGTTGCACCCCTCTTCGTTCACCGGCCCGACGGACGGGAGCAGGAGGCCGCAGATGTAGTTGTCGAACCAGCGGCCGTTACCGATCGTGTTGTTGAAGACACGGACGAACGGCGCGAACTGGCGGATGCCCTGGCTCAACGACTCCTCGTTGCGCTGCAGCATGCCGGTGAGCCGGTCGAGCTTGTTCAGCACAGGGCCGATCTGCTCGTTGTTGTCGGCGACCAGGCCCCGCAGCTGGGTCGACAGCTCCTGGCTGCCCTGCAGCATCGTGGTGATGGCCTGCTTGCGCCGCTGCAGTTCGCCGAGCAGCGCCGACCCGTCCTTCATCAGCTTCACCAACTGCTCGTCGCGGCCGGCGAGGGTGCCCGAGATCTGCTTGGTGTTCTGCAGCAGGCTCTTGAGCTGCTGGTCGCGTTTGGCGATGGTCTGCGACAGCTTCGACAGCCCGTTCAGCGCGCCCTTCATCTCGTCGGGCGTGTCGGAGAAGGTCTCGGACAGCACGTCGAAGCTCTGCGCCAGCTGGTCGGTGTCGACCTCGTCGACGGTGCCGGAGAGGTCACGGAACGCCTCGAGCACGTCGTACGGCGCCGTGGTGCGCTCGCGCGGGATGGTCGACCCCGGATCGAGCGGGTTCTCCCCCAGCGGGTCGAGCGCCACGTACTTCTGCCCCAGCAACGTCTTGATCTTGATCGTCGCGGAGGTGCGGTCGCCCAGCCAGGCGTCGCGGACCTTGAACGACACGTTCACCCGGTCGCCGTCGAGCTCGACGTCGCTGACGTTGCCGACCTTCACACCCGCGACGCGCACCTCGTCGTCGGGCTGCAGGCCGGCGGCCTCGCTGAACTCGGCCTGGTACGTCGTGCCGCCGCCGATGAGCGGCAGGTCCTCGGTGTTCAACGAGGCCACGATGCCGAGCACGATCACCACGATGCCGGTGATCGCGATGGGGATCGGGTTGCGCTTCTGGAAACTCTTCATTCGCTGGTGCACCGCTCTCTGTTGACCGGCGCGATCGGCACGTTGACGGGCTCGGACATCAGACCGGGGATCCGGACGTTGCCACTCGCACTGCACAGATAGAAGTTGAACCACGAGCCGTAGTCGGCGGTGGCGGCCATCCGCTGCGCCTTCTCCGGCAGGAACTGGATGAAGTGCTCGACGACCTGCTCCTGCTCGTTGAGGTTCCCCGCCAGTTCACCGAGGGCCTTGATGTCCTGCTTCAGCGGCTCGCGGCCCTCCTTCAGCAGGCCCGCCGTGGTCTGCGCCAGCCCGCCGAGCGCATCGATCGACTGCCCGATCGGGTCCTTGTCCTTGGCCAGTCCCGACACCAGCTTCTGCAGCCGCACGATCAGCTGATCCAGCTGCGGCGTGCGCTGGTTGACCGTCGTCAGCACCGTGTTCAGGTTGTTGATGACCTGGCCGATCACCTTGTCCTTCTCGGCCAGCTTCGTCGTCAGCGACGCGGTGTGCGACAGCAGGCTCTCGACCGTGCCGCCCTCACCCTGCAGGACCTGGATGATCTCGTAGGACAGCTTGTTGACGTCGTCCGGCGACAGCGCCCTGAACAGCGGCTTGAACCCGTTGAACAGCTCGTTCAGGTCCAGCGCAGGCGTGGTCCGCTCCAGCGGGATCGTGTCGCCCGGCTGGAGCGTGCCCTGCGGACCCGCGCCTGCGGGCTGGTTGCCGCCGCCCTGGTTGGCCACGGGCGTGATCCCGCCCTGGCCGGAGCGTTCGAGGGCGATGTAGCGCTGGCCGACGAGGTTGCGGTACTTGATCGACGCCTGCACGTCCGCGGGCAGCTCCCGGCCCTTGTCGAGTTCGAACTCCACCTCGGCGAGCCTGCGGTCCACGATCTCGACGGAGCTGACCTGGCCGACGCGCACACCCGCGATACGGACGTCGTCGTTGGGGATCACCATCGTCGCGTCGGTGAACCGGGCCTTGTAGGTCACGGTGTCGGACAGGTTGACGTTCGCGATGCTGACCGCGAGCACACCTGTGACCAGCACCGTGACGACGATGAAGGCACCGAGTTTGACCAGTGGTGCGGTGAGTCCGCGCATTATTCGACCGTCACCTCCGCTCCTCGGTACATCGGGGCAATGAGCAGGGAGCCCCAGCCGGGCACCTCGTCGGCGGTCATGCCGAGCCGCGGCGCGGTCAGCTGCGAGATCAGCCGCAGCTCACCCGGCGAGCCCGCCGGGTCGCCGCCGGCGATGCCCGGCGCGGCCGCGCCACCACCGCTGTTGTTGTAGCCGCCCGCGTTGGCCTGGTCGTCGGCCTGGCTGAGGCCGTTGTTGGACGAGCGGGCGGGCGGGGGCGCCGTGCTGCCGTCCTTGACGGGGCCGTCCGGCGGGTACTGCGGGAACGGATCCGGCATCTCGGCGAAGTCGTAGCAGCGCGGGCCGCGGTGGTCGTTCCACTCCGGCTCGTCCTGACCCGGCTTGTACGGGCCACGGTTGTTCGTGATCTCCAGCGTCGCGTGCAGTCCCGGCTGGTTGGTGCCCTTGCCGAACGCCTTGTCGATCCGCGGCACCAGCTCGGCCATCTGCCCGAGGAAACACGGGTACGACGGCGCGTACTTGGCCAGCAGTTCGGCGGTCGGCCTGGCCGTGTCGGCGAGCTGGATGAGATTCGACGAGTTCGCCTTCAGCCACGAGTGCAGGTCCCTGGAGGCGCCCGTGATGCTGGTGTACATGTTCGACAGCGCCTGCCGCTTCTCCACGATCGTCCTGCTCGTCGTGGTGAAGTTGTCGAGCGTCTGCACCAGGTCCGGGGTGACGTCGGACAGGTTGTGCGAGAACTTCGCCAGCTCCCGCAGGTTCTCCTGCAGCTTCGGCACGTGCGGGTTCAGCTCGCCCAGGTAGTTGCCGAGATCCGACAGCGTCCCGCCCAGCTGTTCACCACGCCCTTCGAGCGCCGTCGAGATCGCGGTGAGCGTGGCCGAGAGCTTCTGCGGCTGCACCGCCTGCAGCACCGGCATCAGGTCCGACAGCGCCTGTTCGAGTTCGATCGCGCTCTCCGTGCGGTCCTGCGGGATGACGTCCCCCGACCGCAGCGCCGTCGCCTCGGCACCCTCCGGGATCTCCAGGCTGACGAAGCGCTCACCGAAGAGGGTCTTCGGCAGGAACCGGGCCGACACGTTCGACGGCACCAGATCGGCGTGTTCGGGGTCGAGGTTCAGCGTCAGTTCCGTCGAACCGCCGTTGACCGGCGTGATCTCCCCGACGCGGCCGATGATCAGCCCGCGCACCTTGACGTCGGAGTTCTCCGACAGCTGGTTGCCGAGCTCGTCCGCCTCGAGCGTGACCGTGACGTACGAGGTGAACGCCTTGTTGTAGATCGCCACACTCAGGGCCACGCCACCGACCAGCAGTCCGACGAGCAGCAGCCCCAGCAACCTTCGACGCAGTGTCGCCATCATCCCGCGATCCTCACCGTCGTGTCGGTTCCCCAGAGCGCGAACCCGACGAAGAAGTTGACCACCGCGACCGTGACGATCGACAACCGCACGGCACGGCCCACGGCCACGCCGACGCCCGCGGGGCCGCCGCTGGCCTTGTAGCCGTAGTAGCAGTGCGTGAGGATGATCAAGACGCTGAAGATCAGCACCTTGATGAACGAATACAGCACGTCCTGCGGTGGCAGGAACATCTCGAAGTAGTGGTCATAGGTACCTGCCGATTGGCCGTAGATGTAGATGACCACGGCCCGCGATGCCAGGTACGACGACATCAGGCCGATCACGTAGAGCGGGATGACCGCGACGAATCCGGCGATGATCCGCGTCGTGACCAGGTACGGCAGGCTGGGCACCGCCATCACCTCGAGCGCGTCGATCTCCTCGGAGATGCGCATCGCGCCGAGCTGCGCGGTGAAGCCGGAACCGACGGTCGCCGACAGTGCGAGACCCGCCACCAGCGGTGCGATCTCGCGGGTGTTGAAGAACGACGTGAGGAAGCCGGTGAACGCCGACGTGCCGATCGAGTCCAGGGCCGAGAAGCCCTGCAGACCGACCAGCACACCGGTGAACAGCGTCAGCCCGACCATCACGCCGACGGTGCCGCCGATCATGGCCAGCGAACCGGAGCCGAAGCTCACCTCCGCCAGCAGGCGCAGCACTTCCTTCATGTACCGCCGGATCGTCCGCGGCGCCCACGCGAGGGCGCGCAGGTAGAACGACATCTGGTCGCCGAGATCGTCGAGCGTCTCGAGCGGGCGGTTCGCGATCTTTTTCGCGCGCTGGGTCACGGAGGCCATCGGTCAGCCCAACTTCGGCGGGACGAGCTGCAGATAGATCAACGTGATGACGACGTTGACCACGAACAGCAGCAGGAACGTGATGACGACGGACTGGTTGACCGCATCGCCGACGCCCTTCGGCCCGGGCGGCGGGTGCAGCCCCCGGTAGGCGGCCACGACGGCGGCAAGGAATCCGAAGATCAGAGCCTTGAGCTCGCCGACCCACAGGTCCGGCAGCTGGGCCAGCGCCGAGAAGCTGGCCAGGTACGCACCGGGCGTGCCGTCCTGCAGCACGACGTTGAAGAAGTAGCCGCCCAGCACGCCGATGACGCTGACCATGCCGTTGAGCAGGATCGCGACGAGCATGCACGCCAGCACGCGGGGCACGATGAGGCGCTGCACCGCGGAGACGCCGAGCACCTCCATGGCGTCGATCTCCTCGCGGATGGTGCGCGCACCGATGTCGGCGCAGATCGCCGACCCGCCGGCACCGGCGACGAGCAACGCCGTCACCAGCGGTGCCGCCTGTTGCACGGTCGCGAGCACGCTGCCCGCACCGGTGTAGGACTCCGCACCGAGCTGGCTCGCCAGCGACCCGAACTGCAGCGAGATGATCGCGCCGAACGGGATCGCGACGAGCGCGGTCGGCAGGATCGTCACGCTGGCGATGAACCAGGCCTGCTGGATGAACTCCCGAAGCTGGAACGGGCGCTGGAAGATGCCCCGGCCGATGTCGAGACCGAGGGCGAACAGCTTGCCCGTCTCCCGCAACATCCCCATCCCGGGGACGGTGGCCGACCGTGCGCTCATGCGCCGCCTCGCCGCGGTCGCAGCGGCCGGGTCTGCGCGGACTGCTCGCCGCCCGGCCAGGCGTGCGCCCCGGGCAGGTCGGCGACCTCGCCCGCGGGCAGGTTGCCGCGATGGGCCGGAGTCAGGCCACCGGCGGTGACGGCGGGTTCCGGAATGCCGTAGTGCCTGCGTTCCTCCGGCGTCAGCGAGGCGATGATGCCTTCACGGGCTGGTTCGGGGAGGGTGTGGAGGATCTGCACCACGCGGTCCTTGCGGCGGACCGCACCCTGCCGCACCGGCAGCCCCGGCGTGGGCTGCAACTGGGGCACGATGCCGCGTACGTCCTCGGTCGACCCGTCGTGATGGCCCGCGTCGGCCTGCTCCTGCTCGAGCGCCATCTGCGCCGAGTCCTTCTCCTCGCTCATGCCGATCGGACCGAGCCTGCGGCCGTTGAGGAACTGCTCCACGACGGGCTCGTCGGAGGTCAGCAGCACCTCGCGCGGGCCGAACATGACGAGTTCCTTGCGGAACAGCATGCCGATGTTGTCCGGCACCGTACGGGCGAGGTTGATGTTGTGGGTGACGATGAGGATCGTCGCGTCGATCTGCGCGTTCAGATCGATCAGCAGCTGCGACAGGTACGCCGTGCGCACCGGGTCCAGACCGGAGTCCGGCTCGTCGCACAGGATGATCTCGGGGTCGAGCACCAGCGCGCGGGCCAGCCCGGCACGCTTGCGCATACCACCGGAGATCTCACCGGGAAGCTTGTCCTCCGCGCCTGACAGACCGGTCAGCTCGAGCTTCTCCAGCACGATCTTGCGGATCTCGGTTTCCGACTTCTTGGTGTGCTCCCGCAACGGGAACGCCACGTTGTCGTAGAGGTTCATCGACCCGAACAGCGCGCCGTCCTGGAACAGCACACCGAACAATTTTCGCGTCTCGTAGAGCTTGCGCTCCGAACACCTGGCGATGTCGACGCCGTTGATCTCGCACTTGCCGCTGTCGGGTTTGAGCAGACCGATCATCGACTTGAGGAACACCGACTTGCCGGTACCGGACGGGCCGAGCATCACCGACACTTCCCCCGGCGGCAGGTTCAGCGTCACGTCACGCCAGATGGCCTGCTTACCGAAGGACTTGGTCAAGCCCTCGATGACCACCTCGGCACCCATCGCACCCTCCCGGAGCGGTTCCGCGGCCGCGGCCGGTGCCCCGCCCGTTCCGGCGGTGCGCCCGGCGGTACGCACCTGCACGGAGGTGCCGACCGCCATGTCCGCAGCGTCTTCCTTCTACGAGCAACGACCGAAGCCCGCATAAGTTACTCACTAGTTCACATCAGGTTCGCGCGCCCGGAGTAATCCCCGACACAGACCGTGTGATGTGGATGTGCAAGGTAACCCACGCCGTACGGACGCGACGACCACCCACACCCTCGAATGTGATGAATGGACACACCCCGTGTCCGCCGTGATCGAATTCGACCCGCAATTCTTCCGACATACGAAACCGCACGCGCCGGCGAACGCCCGGAGAAAAGCCCCCAGGGGCACCTTGGTTGCGTTGAGCGCGACCAAAGTGCCCCTGGGGGCATCCAAGGCAGTAGGTGGAGACATGAAAAAGCGGGCGGACACCCCGTGGGATGTCCGCCCGCTTTCGCCGTAATCACGTCGCCCGTAGGCGTCAGATCACTTGAGCGAGACCTTGCCGCCGGCCTCCTCGAGCTTGGCCTTGGCGGCCTCGGCGGCCTCCTTGTCGACCTTCTCGAGCAGCGGCTTCGGGACGCCCTCGACGAGCTCCTTGGCCTCCTTCAGGCCCAGACCGGAGATGACCTCGCGGACGACCTTGATGACCTGGATCTTCTTGTCGCCGGCGTCCTCGAGGACGACGTCGAACTCGTCCTGCTCCTCCTCGGCGGCGGCACCGGCGTCGGCGCCCGGGGCGGCGGCCACGACCTGGGCGGCCGGGGCGGCGGCCGTGACGTCGAAGGTCTCCTCGAACTTCGTCACGAACTCGGACAGCTCAAGCAGCGTCAGCTCCTTGAAGGCGTCGAGCAGTTCGTCCGTGCTCATCTTCGCCATGGTGGCGTTCCTTCCTTGCTTGCGACTCGGGAGTCGGGTGGGTGGTGTCGGTCAGCTCTCGGCGTCGGACGCGGAGCCGGAATCGGACTTCTGCTTGTCCTCGAGCGCGGCGGCGGCGCGGGCCATCTTCGACAGCGGCGCCTGGAACAGGGACGCGGCCTCGGACAGCTTGGCCTTGAACGCACCTGCGGCCTTGGACAGCAGGACATCGCGGCTCTCAAGGTCGGCGAGCTGGTTGATCTCGCTGACGCTCATCGTGCGGCCATCCATGTAGCCGCCCTTGATGACGAGCGCGTTGTTGTCCTTCGCGAAGTTCTTCAGTGCCTTCGCGGCCTCGACCGGCTCGCCTTCGATGAAGGCGATGGCGGTGGGACCGATGAAGAGCTCGTTGAGCTCCTCGACACCCGCCTCTTCGGCGGCACGCTTGGTGAGCGTGTTCTTCGCGACCCGGTACTTCACGGTGGAGCCGAGAGCGCGGCGCAGCTGACCCAGCTGGGACACGGAGAGGCCGGAGTACTCGGTGATGACCGTGGCCGAGCTGTTGCGGAAGGACTCCGCAATCTCGGCGACTGCCTCCACCTTTTCGGGCTTCGCCATGGTCGCCTCCTCTCTTGGCTGGTGACCGCGGGCTTGCCCGACAGCTGCCCTGGAAACGACGAAACGCCCCGGCGCGCGCAGCGGAATCCGCGCAGCAGGCTCGGGGCGTCGATACACACGGGTACCCGTGTGGCGATCCTCGTTCCTCCCTGCGCGGGTCGCCGCCCATCCAGCGGACCTTCGTTCCCGAGACAGCCCCGGGAAGACCAGCGGTCTTCGGTAGAACCGGGCACGACTATACGCCCACGTCGCGACGGCCCCGACACCCGGGGTCGGCACACGGCTCCCGCACGCGGAGCGTGAGCAGGCATCATGGGCGCGTGACGGAACAGCGAACCGATCCGGCAGGCGGCGAACCGGACCGGACCGGCGATTCCCCGGACCCCTCCGGCAGTGCGGAGCCCACCGGCAGTGTGGACCCGACCGGCCACGCGCCCGCACCCGGCAGTGCGGACGCCGCGGGGACCGCGGGAGCCCCGGACTCTGCCGACACGGCGCCGACTCCTCCATCCGGCACGGCGATCCAGCCTGCGGCCGCCGGGACGCCCGATGCCTCCGGTTCGGTCGACACCCACGGGGCCGCCGCCCCTGACGGGTCCGTCGACTCCGAGCAGCTGCGGCAGTTCCAGCAGTTTCAGCAGTTCCAGGAGTTCCTCAAGTTCCAGCAGGCCCAGCAGACGGGACAGCCGCAGCCGGGTGGCGAGGTCGTGCCGGGCACACCAGGAACACCGGTCGCACCGGGTTCGCCGCAGTCCGCCCAGTACCCGCCCGCCCCGTACACGCCGCCGCAGGCCCCGTCGAACACCACTGCCGACCACGCGGCGCTCGCCGGCACGGGCGACCGCCTGCCCGAGCCCGCACAACGACCGCGCAGGCGGCCGCCGCGGTGGCTGACCTGGCTGGGCAAGAAACTCCTCGCCTGGCTGGTCGCGTTCCTGTTGCTGGCTCTGGCCGCGACCTGGGCCTACAACCACTTCTTCGGCAGCGGCGACAGCGATCAGACCACCGAGGAGTACGCCCGCGGGGGCGGCGGTTCCTACCACGCCACCGAACTACTGGCCGACAATCCGTACGCGGCGGTGCGCTCGGTCTACGACGCGATCGCACAGGCTGATCCCGACACGGGCCTGCCCGATGCGGACAAGGCGTGCGGCCGGTTCGACGAGGCCACGCAACAGCGGTTTGCCGACAACCTCGGCTCCGGCGACTGCCGCCAGGCCGTGAACGCGCTGCACAAGCAGGTCACGCACGTCAACGACTATGCCGAGTCGATCTATCCGCGCGGCTACCTGCCGACGTCGACAACCGAGCGGATCGATTCGTGCTCGTTCACCGTGAGCGGCGGTCCCGCGCTGGGCGTATTCACCGTGGAGAAGGTGGAACACGACCAGTGGCTGATCACCGGGCACGAGCCCGGACCGGAGACGTGCCCCGGACAGGCCGCGCCGTCACAGCGGCAGCCGTCGGGCTCGGCCCCGCAGCCGGGTAACTGAGGTCTCCGCAATCTGCGCAGCCGACGCTGTCCCACCCGCCGTGCACACACGAACGGGGCGGCCCACCCGCGATGGGTGAGCCGCCCCGTGTCGGCGCTGAAGTGCCGGTGATGCCTCAGGCGTTCGCGTCCTCCGCGAGGAGGTCGCGCGTGCGCGTCGGGTCGACCGGGATGCCCGGGCCCATGGTCGTCGTGAAGGTGACCTTCTTGACGTAGCGTCCCTTGGCGGCGGACGGCTTCGCACGCAGCACCTCGTCGAGGGCTGCGGCGTAGTTCTCGACCAGCTTCTCGGTGTCGAACGACGCCTTGCCGATGGCCAGGTGCAGGTTCGACTGCTTGTCGACGCGGAAGCTGACCTTGCCGCCCTTGATCTCGTTGACGGCCTTGGTGACGTCGGGCGTCACCGTGCCCGTCTTCGGGTTCGGCATCAGGCCACGCGGGCCCAGCACGCGGGCCACGCGGCCCACCTTCGCCATCTGGTCCGGGGTCGCGATCGCGGCATCGAACTCGAGCCAGCCACCCTGGATGCGCTCGATCAGATCGTCGGAACCGACCACGTCGGCACCGGCGGCCTCGGCCTCTGCGGCCTTGTCACCGGTGGCGAAAACAGCGACGCGGACGGTTTTACCCGTGCCGTGCGGCAGGTTCACGGTGCCGCGGACCATCTGGTCTGCCTTGCGGGGGTCGACGCCGAGCCGCATCGCGATCTCGACCGTGGCGTCCAGCTTGTTCTTGCCGGACGTCTCCTTGGCCAGCTTCACCGCGTCGAGCGGGGCGTACAGCCGGGTCTGGTCCACGAGCTCGGCGGCCTGACGGTAGGCCTTGCTGCGCTTGGTCATGCTCTGTCCTTACATGCGAAATGGATCAGTTGTGGTGCGGGCCAGCGCCTGGCCCTGCCACGGTGCGCCTCGGGTGAGGCGGGTAGCCGACTCAGTCGACGACGTTCAGGCCCATCGACCGGGCGGTACCGGCGATGATCTTGGCGGCCTGGTCCTCGTCGTAGGCGTTGAGGTCGGTCTTCTTGGTCTCGGCGATCTCGCGGATCTGGTCCATCGTGACCTTGCCGACCTTGTTCTTGTGCGGCTCACCGCTGCCCTTGTCGACACCCGCTGCCTTCAGCAGCAGCTTGGCCGCCGGCGGCGTCTTGAGCTTGAAGTCGAACGAGCGGTCCTCGAACACGGAGATCTCGACCGGCACGACGTTGCCACGCTGGTTCTCCGTGGCCGCGTTGTACGCCTTGCAGAACTCCATGATGTTGACGCCGTGCTGACCGAGCGCGGGGCCGACCGGGGGCGCCGGGTTCGCGGCACCCGCCTGGATCTGCAGCTTGATGATCGCTGCAAGCTTCTTCTTCTTGGGTGGCATTTCCGTTTCCTAGTTCAGCGTTACTCTCCCCACGCACCTGCCGTGGCGCGGGGGCCTTCCGGCGTGCTCCCGACCTGCGGGAGCGGCCGTCAGATCTTGGAGACCTGGTTGAACGACAGCTCGACCGGCGTCTCGCGGCCGAAGATCGAAACCAGGACCTTCAACTTCTGGCCGCCGGCGTCGACCTCGCTGATCGTCGCGGGCAGCGTCGCGAACGGGCCGTCCATGACGGTGACCGATTCGCCGACCTCGAAGTCGACCTGCACCGCGGAGCCGGACGACGACGGCGCGGCCTGCGTGTCCGGCGCGGCGGACTCGCCCTTCGCGGCCTTCGCGGGCGCCTCCTTCTCGACCTGCGGCGCGAGGAACTTCAGCACCTCGTCCAGCGTGATCGGCGACGGACGCGACGTGGCGCCGACGAAGCCGGTCACACCGGGCGTGTTGCGCACGGCGCCCCAGGACTCGTCCGTGAGCTCCATGCGGACCAGGATGTAGCCGGGCAGGACCTTGCGGTTCACCTGCTTGCGCTGGCCGTTCTTGATCTCGGTGACCTCTTCGGTCGGCACCTCGATCTGGAAGATGTAGTCCTCGACGTCCAGCGTCTGCCGCCGGGTCTCGAGGTTGTTCTTCACGCGGTTCTCGTAGCCGGCGTACGAGTGCACGACGTACCACTCGCCGGGCAGCGATTTCAGTTCGGCGCGCAGCTGGGCGACCGGGTCCTCGGGTTCACTCGCGTCGGCCTCGCTCGCGGTGGCTCCGGCCTGTTCGGCGCCGTCGGCCGGAACGCCGGCGTCGTCGGATGCCTCGGCCGCGCCGGCGCCGTCGTCGGACTCGGCGCTGTCGTCGGCCTCACCGGCGGACTCGTCAGCACCGGCCGTGTCGGCGGTGCCGGCCTCCGCGTGCTCGTCGACCTCTGCAGTCTCGGCGGCCGGCGCGGGCGTGTCGGCGGCCTCGGCCGGGTCCACGTCGGTGGCCGCGAGCACCTGCTCGTCTGAGCCGTTCTCGGAGGTCACTTTCCGTCCTCTCAGTTGATCGCGTGTGTCATCACAGGCGCGGCGATCCGCTCCCGCCACCCGCGAGGCCTGGCCACGGCGCTAGTTGCCGAATACGAAGTCGACTCCCTCGAGGAAGACGAAGTCGAGCAGGTAGACCAGGGCGATCATGAAGGCCACGAACACCAGCACCACGCCGGTGTAGGTGATCATCTGCTTGCGGGTCGGCCAGATGACCTTCCGCAGCTCACCCCAGACCTCGCGAAGGAACCGCACGATCCGGGCGAAGAGCGAATGCTTCTCGGTCTTCTCTGTTGTCGTGCCGCTCCGCTTCGGCGTGGGCCGGTCCTTGCCGGCGGTGGTGCCCTTGCCGGGCCCGGTGCCCGCCTTCCCCTTGGGGGCGGACTTGCCCGCCTTGGCGTCACTGCCCGTGCCGGAGGCAGCGGCGCGCCGCTCGCGACGAGCGGCGGCGGTGTTCGGACGGGAGGCGGAGCTCTTCTGCCCCTCCCCCGGGTCCTTCTCGCCGTCCTCGCTCACGAGCCACTCCTCTGCCTAACCTGACACATCAACGCAGGGGCGACAGGACTCGAACCTGCGACCTGCGGTTTTGGAGACCGCTGCTCTACCAACTGAGCTACACCCCTTCGAACGTTCACGCAGTTCATGCCTCCATCCGATCGCGAGGACGAGGGCAGGAACAACCGTCGAACGTTCCAAGTGCAGTAGTCTACGGCAAGGCCGATCGCGCTCTGCAACCGAGGCCCGTTTCACCGCCGACCACTCCCCTCGCGCCCCCTTCGGCCCAGGTGACACGGGCCGCGCGGGCGCGTGGAAAACTGTAGTCATGGCCACACCTGGAACCACATCCGCCCGTCCCCGTTCCCGAGTGTCCGCGCGGATCGCGGGCATCACGCCGTCCGCGACGCTCGCGGTGGATGCGAAGGCGAAGGCTCTCAAGGCCGAGGGTCGCCCGGTGATCGGATTCGGCGCGGGGCAGCCGGACTTCCCCACGCCCGACTACATCGTCGAGGCCGCGGCGAAGGCCACCCGCGAGCGGGTCAACCACGGTTACACCGCCGCAGGCGGTCTGCCCGAGCTCCGCGAGGCGATCGCCGAGAAGACGCTGCGCGACTCCGACTTCCGCTGCGACCCGGCCCAGGTGCTCGTGACCAACGGCGGCAAGCAGGCCGTGTACTCGGCGTTCGCGACGCTGCTGGACCCGGGCGACGAGGTACTGCTGCCCGCTCCGTACTGGACGACCTACCCCGAGTCGATCACGCTCGCCGGCGGCGTCCCGGTGCAGGTCACGGCCGACGAGACGACCGGCTACCTCGTGACGGTCGAGCAGCTCGAGGCCGCACGCACCGAGAACACGAAGGTGCTGCTGTTCAACTCGCCGTCCAACCCGACCGGCGCCGTCTACCCGCGCGAACAGGTCGAGGCCATCGGCAAGTGGGCGCTCGAGCACGGCATCTGGGTCGTCACCGACGAGATCTACGAGCACCTGGTCTACGACGGCGTGACGGCCGCGTCGATGCCGGCGGTCGTCCCGCAGCTCGCCGATCAGACCCTGATCCTCAACGGCGTCGCCAAGACGTACTCGATGACCGGCTGGCGCGTCGGCTGGATCGTCGGCCCCGACGACGTGATCAAGGCCGCCTCGAGCTTCCAGTCGCACCTGTGCGGCAACGTCTCCAACGTCGCCCAGCGCGCGGCCGAGGCCGCGGTCGCCGGCCCGCTGGAGGCGGTGCACTCGATGCGTGAGGCGTTCGACGCGCGGCGCAAGAAGATCGTGTCGCTGCTGTCGGACATCCCCGGTGTCGAGTGCCCGACCCCGGAGGGCGCGTTCTACGCCTACCCGTCGGTGAAGGCGGTACTCGGCAAGGAGATCCGCGGCGAACGGCCCGAGGACACGGTCGCGCTGGCGGATCTGATCCTGCGCGAGGCGGAGGTCGCGGTCGTGCCCGGCGAGGCGTTCGGCACGCCCGGCTACTTCCGCTTCTCGTACGCGCTCGCCGAGACCGAACTCGTCGAGGGCGTGAACCGCGTGGCGAACCTCCTCGCCGAGGCGAAGTAGCAGCGCGACGTAGCGACACGAGGCAACGGCGGCGAACAGAGCGCGGAGCAAGCGACGGCCCCTCGGAGCGACCACCTCCGAGGGGCCGTTCTCTGCCCGGGGACGCCAGCGCCCACGCACACCGTGTTGCAGATCCCAGGCGCCGTGTTGCGGATTCCGGGGTCCGTGTTGTGCCCTCCGGGGTCCGTCTTGCAGATTCCGGTCGACCGAACCACCGCCGCATCGACACCGACGTGCGCTGCACGGCCGCACCCACACGACGACTCCGCACCCGCACGGCGACTCCGCTTCCCCACCGGACACCAGCTTCCCCACCGGACAGCGGCGCGTGTCCGAGCACCGATACGCCACGGTGCCCGCCGAGCACGTACTGCGGATCGACGTGTCGACACCATGTCGGACGACCACTCCCACTAACCGCATTTGTTTTAGTACAGTTAGAACTATGTTGATCCGCATCGACCCGGCGTCGACGGCCCCCCTGTTCGAACAGGTCGCCGCGTCCGTCCGGCGTGCGCTGGCTGCGGGCGAGCTCTCGTCGGGCCAGCAGCTGCCACCCGCTCGGGAGGTGGCGACGTCGCTGGACATCAACGTGCACACCGTGCTCCGCGCCTACGGTGTCCTGCGCGACGAAGGGCTGATCGACCTGCGGCGCCGACGCGGCGCGGTTGTCATCGGCGCCGCCGACACCCGCGCGCGGCTCAACACCCTGGCCGGAGAGCTGGCCGACGAGGCACGTCGTGTGGGCGTCGACCTCGACGAGCTCACCGAGATCGTGAAGGAGAAGTTCACATGAGGACCACGAGACTCGCGCTCGCCACCGGCGTCGTCCCACTCGCCGCCCTCGCCGGCGCCTGGACACTGCACGCCGCCTGGTCGGCACGGCTGCCGGACGTCGTCGCGGTCCATTGGGACCCCGACGGCCCTGACCGGTCGGCAACGCTGACCGCACTCACCGGCACGACCCTCGGCATCGGCGCCACGCTCACCGTCGCAGCGCTGGTCGCGGTGCTCGTGGCGACGCGCCGGGGCTCGGCGGTGCCGCGCAGCGGGGTGGGTTTCGCGGCGTGGCTCGCGGCGCTACCGGCGGGCGTCCTGGCCGGTTCGATGTCCGCGGCGCTGGACACGGCGTCCTGGCGCGACGCGGGACCGGCATGGGCGGCGATCGCGTGGGCGCTGGGCCTGAGCCTCGCGGCCGGCGCGGTCGCGACGCTGGTCGCACCGCCCGCCGAACCGGCGGACGTGCCCGCCGAGCGACACGACCTGCCGTCGGCGGGCCTGCGCACCGGCGAACGGGCGGTGTGGATCGGCGGCGGCACCAACTATCCGATGGCGTTCGGCGGCCTCGTCGTGGTGCTCGGGTACGCGATACTGCAGGTGTCGCTCCCCGATCTCGGCGCGATGCCGCTCGTATTGGCGGCGCTGGTCGTCGTGCTCGCGATGGCCGCGACGTGCCGGGTGCGTGTTCGCGTCGACGCGACCGGTGTGGCGCTGTCCCTCGGGCTGTTCAGGTTCCCCCACCGCACGCTGACGTTCGACGAGATCACGTCGGCCAATACCGAGCGGATGGACATGTCGAGCGCGGGCGGCTACGGACTGCGCCGGGGACCCGGATACACGGCTTTCAAGGTGCGCGCGGGCGAGACCCTGAGCATCACGCTGACGTCGGGGCAGGTCGTCAAGGCCACCGTCGACGACGCCGAGCACGCGGCGGGACTCGTCAACGACCTACTCGCCGCCCGCGAGCGCGCCTGACGCGTTCACACCCGCACGACCGCCTGGGCCTTGCCGAGCACGGTCTTGCCGTCGAACTTGGCCGTGATGTCGACACGGGCGGTGCCGTCGTCGCGAACCTCGGCCACCTTCGCCGTGAACTCGACCGTGGCGCCCGCGTCGTCGTCCGGTACGACGACCGGCCGGGTGAACCGCACGCCGTACTCGACCATGCGGCCGGGATCGCCGAGCCAGTCGGTGACGACGCGCCCGCCGAGCGCCATGGTGAGCATGCCGTGGGCGATGACGTTCGGCAGCCCGACCTCGGTGGCGAACCGTTCGTTCCAGTGGATCGGGTTGAAGTCCAGCGACGCACCGGCGTAGCGCACCAGCTGATCGCGGGTGACCTGCACCGTCAACCCGGGCAGTTCGTCTCCGACGTTCACGACCGCTCCCCCCTGACGACGAGCTGGGCGTGGGTGGTGCACACGAGTTCGCCGTCGTCGGTGGCGATCTCGGCGCGGACCGACAGGAAGTCGTTGCCCGCGCGGACGAAGATGTCGTCGATGTGCGTGGTGATCTGCAGCCGGTCACCGGCGCGCACGGGGCGGTGGTGCACGAACCGCTGGTCCCCGTGCACCATGCGGTCGTAGTCGAGGCCGAGTTCCGGATCCTCGACAACCTCGTTGATGGCCCGGATGTTGATGACCGTCAGGAACGTGGGCGGCGCGATGACGTCGTCGTGTCCGGCGGCCTTGGCGGCGTCGACGTCGCGGTACAGCGGGTTGTCGTCACCGATGGCGCGCGCGAACTCGGCGATCTTGGCTCGCCCAACCTCGTAGGTGGTTTCGGGCGGATACGTACGCCCGATGAATGACGGATCCAAAGGCACGGCGCAGACTCTACCGGTCGGTGAATTCTTCACCCACTGGACTGAACCGGCCGGCCGCACCCGGGTTCAGAAGCGCCCCCAAGGGCACCTTGGTTGCATTGAGCGCCACTAAGGTGCCCTTGGGGGCGTGAAGAGTTGACGAAGTATCGCTTAGTTCAGGGACATGCCGTAGGCGGACATGGCCTCGGTGACGGGCTGGAAGTAGGAGCTGCCACCGCCCATGCCGGAGGTGATGCCGACACCGGTGCTGCCGGAGAACAGGCAGCCGCCCGAGTCGCCGGAGTCGACCCTCGCGGAGGTCTGGATCAGCCCGTCGACGGCACCTTCGGCGTAGTTGACGGTGACGTCGACCGCCTGGACGGTGCCGCACGTCAGCTGCGTCGTCGAACCGCTCTTGCAGATGTCCTGGCCAACGGTGGCGTCTGCGGCCGACGTGATGGCCTGCGTGGAACCGTTCCACAGGGTGACGGCGCCGGGTGCGCTGCCGGTGTCGTTGCGGATGAGGCCGTAGTCGTTACCCGGGAAGCTGGCGTCGACCGACGGGCCCACGTTCCACTGCGACACGGCTCCGGTGCAGTGGCCTGCGTCCAGGATGTAGTTCTGCGCGCCGTCGTTGACGTTGAAGCCCGCCGAGCAGCGGCTGCCGCCGCCGGTGATGGCTTCGCCGTTGTAGATGCTCTGCTGCATACCGCCCGCGACGTGTTCGACGCGCACGGTGTCGCCCAGTTTCGCCGCGGCCGCGGTGAGCTTGCCCGCGGCGTCGTCGGCCGCCTTCTCACCGACGGTCAGCACGAGCTGGTTCGCGGTGGGATCGAGGCCGAGCGAGGTGTGCGCCACGGTGGGCAGCGATTCGAGTTCGGCCCGCGCGGCGTCGAGTTCCTCGGTGGTGTGTTCGGCAACCTCGGCGGCGACGCCTGCGGCCTCGGCCGTGGCGGCGGCCTCCTGCGTGGCGACGGTGACGACCGGCTGGCCGGCCGCGTCGAGGTGTTCGCCGACGAGATCGCCGGAGATGGCGGACCTGAGCTCGTCGAGCGTTTCGACGCTCTCCTGCTGGGTCTGCAGCAGGTTCGCGGCGGCTGTCTCGCTGATGCCGCGTTCGCTCGTCAGTGTGGTGATCGCTTCATCGGCGACGACGTCCGAGTAGCCCTCGATACCCGGGACGGATGCGGACGCGGCCGGGGCGAACAACCCCAGGGCCAACGCACCCGCGGCGGCGGTGATGACGCTCTTGCGTGACGTGTTCATGACCGACAACTCACTTTCCCGCAGGGTTGGGATGTGTCACCGAGGAGTCTGAGTTGACGATTAGTCTCCGGGTAGGTCCTTTCGAGGGGATCTTTCTCACCGGCGTCGTGGTTGCTCAAGAAGTGACAAGCCGGGCGGTGAGGATGTGCGTGACCGTGACAACCGGCCGACGCGAGCGGGCACAAAAAACCGCCCTCGCCGTGTGGCGAGGGCGGTTCGAAGCCTGTCGGCCCGGGGCCGCTGGGGTCAGCGGGTCTCCTTGTGGGCGCGGTGCGTGCCGCACTTGGGGCAGAACTTCTTCATCTCAAGACGGTCCGGGTTGTTGCGCCGGTTCTTCTTGGTGATGTAGTTGCGGTCCTTGCACTCCTCGCACGCGAGGGTGATCTTCGGGCGAACGTCGGTGGAAGAAGCCACGGTCTTTCCTCTTTCAACGATGAGTGGGCCACCGCCGTGGCCGTGTAGTCCGAGTAGCGGGGGCGGGACTTGAACCCGCGACACCACGATTATGAGCCGTGTGCTCTAACCACCTGAGCTACCCCGCCCTGCCAATCCCAACCTAGCCCAAACCCAGCCGAACCGGACGTTCCTGTGGCGTGCCCCGCACGAGAACCGCACCACAAACCCGTCCGCACACTCCGGATCCGGAGGTCCGGGGGCGAAGCCCCCGGGTGGGGAGTGAGGGCTACGCCCTCACGATGATCAGCGAGCAATTCAGACCGACGCAGTCCGTCGGCAGACCACTCCCGATCGTGAGCCCCTTAACGGGTTCGAACCGTTGACCTTCTCCTTACCATGGAGACGCTCTGCCACTGAGCTAAAGGGGCATGGTCACTGAGCTGAAGGTGTGCTCAACGAACCTCGAATAGAGTACCCGAGGACCGTGGCGGCACGAACACGGGGGTGGCGTTCCGCGTCGTCGCCGACGAAACGTCAGGTCAGCAGCCCGGAGACGCCCCCTCGTTCGGGTCGTCAGGTCAGCAGGGTCAGCACCGTCTCGTCGCGATGCCCCGAGGACCGCGCGGTACGGGCCACCAGCCACGCCTCGAGACGGTCCTCGGCCAGCGGCCGCGAGATCAGATACCCCTGTGCGACGTCGCAGCCCATGGCTTCGAGCTGGTCGCGGGACGAGTCGTCCTCGACGCCCTCGGCGACGACGGACAGTCCGAGCGAGTGGCCGAGCTCGACGATGGAGCGGACGACGGCGAGGTCACCGAGGTCGCTGCTCATGCCGAACACGAAGCTCTTGTCGATCTTCACCTGGTCGACCGGGAGCCTGCGCAGGTACGCCAGCGACGAGTAGCCGGTGCCGAAGTCGTCGACGGCGAGTTCGATGCCCAGGTCGTGCAGTTCGCCCAGGATCGGCAGCGCGCGCTGCGGGTCGGCCATGACCGCGGACTCGGTGATCTCGAACGTCAGCAGCCGCGCGGGGACACCGTGCCGGGCGAGAGCGTCGGCCACCTGGTGGGCGAAGTCCTCGTCGGCGAGGCTGCGCACGGACAGGTTGACGGCCACGGAGATCTCGATGCCCTCGTCGAGCCACCGCCGCACCCTGTCGAGGGCCTGGTCGAGCACGAACGAGGTGAGCACCCCGACGAGCCCGGTGGCTTCGACCGCGGGGACGAACTCGTCCGGGTTGACGCGGCCGAACTCGGGGTGCACCCACCGCACGAGGGCTTCGACGCCGACGACGTTCTTGTCCGGCAGCGACACCTTGGGCTGGTAGTGGACGCTGACCTGGCCGTCCTCCAGCGCCTGCCGGAACTGGGTGACCAGCTGGAAACGGCGCAGGAAGATCTGGCCCATGCTCGGCACGTAGCCGCGGACCTCCTCGCCGCCACGGGTGGCGCGCACGGCGACGTCGGCACGCTGCAGGAGCGCGTCGACGTCGGGCGGGTTGCCGTCGTCACCCGCGACGTTGGTGCAGGCGTAGCCGACCATGGCGTTGGCTTCGACGCTGAGCTTCTCGACGGGGTAGGGATCGGAGGATTCGGCACGCAGCCGTTCGGCGACGGCGTGTGTCTCCTCCGCGGTCCGGTCGAGCAGCAGCGCGGCGAACGACGCGCCTTCGAGCCGGGCCAGCGGAACCTCGGGGCCGAGGACGTCGCGGATGCGGCGGCCCGCGGCGACGACCATGCGGTCGGCCCAGGCGTAACCGAGTGCGTCGCTGACGGTGGAGTAGACGTCGAGGTCGAGGCGCAGCACCGCGGCCTGCAGCTGGGCGTTGCCCTGCGCGAGGGCGCCGGGGTCGGCGCGCTCGGCCAGCGGCTCGGCGGCGATCTGGCGGAAGCCGGGCCGGTTGAGCAGCCCCGTGAGCGGATCGTGGTACGCGTCGTGACGCAGCGTGGCGAGTAGCCGCCGGTTGTCGAGCGCCGTGGCGAGGTGGCTGGCCATCGTGCCGAGGAGCTGCACGTCGTACTTGCCGAAGCCCCGCCAGCGGGACAGCCGGTCGTGTGCCTCGACGAGGCCGAGGAGCTGGTTACCGCTGCGCAGCGGAACCACGAGGGCTTCCTGGGCGCCGCGCGCGCCGAGTGCGGCCCTGACGGCGACGTTGCCGTCGGTGAGCCGGAAGTGCCGCACGTTGGCGCCTGGCAGCCGCAGCAGCGGATCGTCGGGCCGGAGCTGCTCGTCCGGCAGGTCACCGCCGACGACGAGGACGTGCATCGGCTCGTCGGGTTCGAGGCGCAGGCGCAGCACGACCCGGCCCGCGGCGAGCTGGTCCTTGATGCGCTCGGCGATGCTGTGCCATTCGTCGAGATCGAGGCCCGTTTCGAGTTCGCCGGGTTTGCCTGCGGGCTGCGCGGCGACCTGGTGGTCGGAGCGGGCGACCATGAGGCTGACGTCGAACAACGCCTCCATGTCGCGCTGCTCCCGCAGCAGGTCGGAGTAGGCCCAGTACAGCGCGACGAGGCCGATGCTCACGGCGACGACGATCGGCCAGGCTCCGGGCGTGCCCTCGATGACCAGGTAGCCGGTCAGGCCCGCGGAGGCATTGACGAAGCCGACGACGAGGATGCGCGCGGCGAGACGGACGACGGTGCCGATCTGCATGCGCCGCCGCAGGACGCGCACCGCGGCCATCGCGAGGATCGTGCTCGCCAGCGGTGCGGCGAGCGTGCCCGCCAGCGCCGCGGGCCACGGCATGCCGTCGGGCTGGCCGAGCGCGGCCGCCACGACGTGGGCGATCGCGAACGCGCTCGTGACCTCGATGAGGAACGCACCGGCGTTGTACAGCACACGTCCGGTGACGCGGCGTGCGAGCAGGGTCGTGACACCGGCCACGACGTGCGCGGCCAGCACCACTTCGAACGGCGCGACGAAGAAGCCGATGACCAGCGGTATCTCGGTGAAGGAGATCGTCCACGAGATGCCGCTGCGCACGTCCACGTTGACGCCGAGCTGTTCGGCGGCCAGGAACGACGCCGCCAGCAGCGGGCCGATCCACCACAGGTGCACCGAGCCCTCGAACGGCTGCCACTCGGCGACCGAGACGGCGCCGAGTATGCCGACGGCCAGAACGAACGCGGTGTAGAGACGGAACCGGAACTCGTCCCCGCGCGTCGCAGGCGCAGTCGACGTCCCGGGGGATTCGGAACGGGCCTGCTCACCGGACCGCGACGGTTCGTCGGAACGGGACGGTTCGGCGGAGCCGGAACGGTCCCCGCGGCCGGGTTCGCCTGCGGCGGGTCCGGCGGACTCGCCTGCCTGCGCGCTCGTGCCCGCGGGCGCGCGGCGTGCCTGGCCCATGCCACCTTCCCCTTCCGTAACCGTCACACGGTTTCACTCGTCGGCTGGATGCCCCGAAGCGGGCGGCAACTGCCCGCTAACGAGGCATAAACCGTACCCCGCACGACGGACAAAGCATCTGATTTGACCACCGTCAGGTCAACTCGCCGTGAGCCCGACATGAACGTGAGGCTTCGTTAACCGCATGCGAGTGATACCGCATCGGCGTCGGTCGCGGCCAGTAGCAGCCGCTGCTCACCCGTTGGATGTCATGATGTGCACTCGGTGATATACGCCATAACCGGCGACCGTGAAACACGACGGGTGACAGGGAGGTGGACATGCAGGCGCAGCAGGCCCGCGACACCGGATCCGGCCACGATGCCAAGCGCGACAGGGGCACCATGCACGACACGAACACCAACCGTGGCGGGGACGGGCCCCGCGGCGGTGGAGCCGATCGCGACACGGCCGTCCTCGACGGCTACGCGGAGCGAATGGCGGCAACGGACCCGCTGCTGCCCGCGTTCACGAACCCCGCCGCCTCGGCCTCGGCCGTCCTGCGGACTCGCGACGGCATGGCGTTCACCACCCGGTCGGCGGTTCCGCCGGGGTCGATGGGGTCGCTGTGGCGGCCGTTGGTCGAGTACCGGCTGGACATGCGGGTGACCGGCAGCGACCCGGCCACCGCCGTCGACGGACTGCTCTGCCGGTGGGAGGACCAGCTCGCGGAGGCCGTCAGCTACGACGAGGGGTACGGCTGGGACAGCGCCGCCGTGGTGACCCGGCCGAGCAGGGACACGACAGGGGCCACGGCGTTGCTGCGCCGGGGATTCGCGGCCACCCGCGTACTCGCGGTGCGACCCGCCAACCGGCTGGGGGCCGGCCCGCCCGCCGTGCCGGGTGTGCGCATCCGCGCGGCCGTCGAACAGGACCTGCCCACATTGACGCGGATGCGCGCCGAACTGCACGCCTACGACTCCCAGTTCGGCGTCGTCACCGCGCGTTCGGACGCGCTCGAACGCCTCACCGAGGACGCGCGCGCCCAGCTCGCGGCCGACACGTCCGTACCTCAGCTGTGGATCGCCGAGCTGTACGGCAGGCCGCTGGGGTTCCTCGAGGTCGAACTGCCACCCGAGGCGAACTGGATCGCCGGCTACGTACAAGCGGACCGGGTGGGCTACCTGGCGTCGCTGCACGTGGCCGAGGAAGCGCGCAGCAGCGGCGTCGGCTCGGCCCTCGTGGCTCACGCCCACCAGCTGTTCGACTCCGAGGACATCGAGGCCGTGCTGCTGCACCACGCCCTGGAGAGCCCGCGTTCGACGCCGTTCTGGTACGCCCACGGCTACCGGCCGCTGTGGACCTCGTGGTACCGGAGACCCGCCGTCGGCTGACACCCCCACGCGTGCCCTGCGATTCCGGGGCCCGTGTTGCGGATTCCGGGGCCCGTGTTGCGGATGCGGGGAGCCGTGTTGCTCCGGACCACCGCTCCCCGCCGGCGCGCTGTCGCCCCGCCCCGCCCCGTCCAGCCGTGACCACGGCGACGATGAAGCGCTGCGATCACGGCCCTGCGAACCTACGGTCGAGAAGGGACCGTCCCCCGTCGCAGGTGAAGGTACTGGTGGAGGTGCCACCGTGACCACGCACTCGGTAACGCCCCCGACCGAGGTGACGCCGACGCGGATCTCCCGCGACGAGCCGCCGCCGCGTAAACGCGGGCTGCGCATGCTCGGCCTCGCGCGCACGACGGACCACAAGGTCATCGGCATGATGTACATGGCCACGTCGCTGGCGTTCTTCATGATCGGTGGCCTGATGGCCCTGCTCATGCGCGGCGAACTGGCCCGTCCCGGGCAGCAGTTCCTGTCACCGGAGCAGTACAACCAGCTGTTCACGATGCACGGCACGATCATGCTGCTGCTGTACGCGACCCCGGTGGTGTTCGCGTTCGCCAACCTGGTGCTGCCGCTGCAGATCGGCTCCCCCGATGTGGCGTTCCCGAGGCTGAACGCGTTCTCGTACTGGCTGTTCCTGTTCGGCGGGTTGATCGTGCTGAGCTCACTCGTCACCCCGGCGGGCTCCGCGGACTTCGGCTGGACGGCCTACGCGCCGCTGTCACGCGCGCAGTTCTCCGTGGGCATCGGCGGCGACCTGTGGATCATGGGCCTGGTCGTGTCAGGCCTCGGCACGATCCTCGGTGCGGTCAACATGATCACGACGATCGTCTGCCTGCGCGGGCCCGGCATGACGATGTGGCGGATGCCGATCTTCACCTGGAACATCCTGTTCACCAGTGTCCTGGTGCTGGCGGCGTTCCCGATCCTGACCGCGGCGCTGCTGGGCCTGTACGCCGACCGGATGCTCGGCGCGCACGTGTTCGACCCCGAGAACGGCGGCGCGATCCTGTACCAGCACCTGTTCTGGTTCTTCGGCCATCCCGAGGTGTATATCGTGGCGCTGCCGTTCTTCGGCATCGTCACCGAGATCATCCCGGTGTTCAGCAGGAAACCCCTGTTCGGCTACCGCCTGATGGTGCTGGCGACGATCGGCATCACGGCACTGTCGTTCGCGGTGTGGGCCCACCACATGTTCGCCACCGGCGCCGTGCTGTTGCCGTTCTTCTCGCTGCTCACGTTCGCGATCGCCGTACCGACCGGCGTGAAGTTCTTCAACTGGATCGGCACGATGTGGAAGGGCCGCATCACGTTCGAATCGCCGATGCTGTGGTCGCTGGGCTTCATGGTGACGTTCTTGCTCGGCGGACTCACCGGCGTGCTGCTCGCCGCTCCGCCGATCGACTTCCACGTGCACGACAGCTACTTCGTCGTCGCCCACTTCCACTACGTGCTGTTCGGGACGATCGTGTTCGCCACGTTCGCGGGCATCTATTTCTGGTTCCCGAAGTTCACCGGCAAGATGATGAACGAACCGCTGGCCAAGCTGCACTTCTGGCTGACGTTCGTCGGTTTCCACACGACGTTCCTGGTGCAGCACTGGCTCGGGTCGGAGGGCATGCCGCGTCGCTATGTCGACTATCTGCCCAGCGACGGCTTCACCACGCTCAACACCGTGTCGACCATCGGCGCGTTCATCCTCGGCGCGTCGATGCTGCCGTTCGTGTGGAACCTGCTGCGCAGCTGGCGTTTCGGTGAGCCCGTCGAGGCCGACGACCCGTGGGGCCACGGCAACTCCCTCGAATGGGCGACCACCTCCCCGCCGCCGCGGCACAACTTCCACGAACTGCCGCGCATCCGCTCCGAACGGCCGGCGTTCGAGCTGCATTACCCACACATGCTGGAACGCATCCACGACGAAGGGCACATCACGTTCACCGGCAAGGCCGTACCCCACGACCACTCTCCGCGACCGGCGTCGAAACACGCCACGGACGCGGTGGGGGCGGAATCGCCACGGCGGGAAACGCCACCCGAGTGAGCGAGGCACGGGCGCCGTGGCACTACCGGGCGCTGTGTCACTACTGGGCGCCGCGGCATTACCGGGCGCTGTGGAACTACGGGGCCTGTGGCCTCGACCGCTGCTCGTCCGCGATTCGTGTCAGACTCGGGGCGTGAGTGGACGGCTGCAGCGCGACAGGGATTCGGAAGGCAACGCCCGCAATGCGCGCCCGCGCGACGGCCTCGGCAGGCCGTTGCCGTACGGCTCGCCGGGTGTGGAACGGGCACCGGAGGGTGTGGAGCGCACGCCGGAGGCCACGGTGACCGAGGCGCAGGCGCTGCTCGACGAGGGCAAGCCGTTCCACGCGCACGAGGTGTTCGAGGACGCCTGGAAGTCCGGGCCGGACGCCGAACGCGGACTGTGGCGCGGGTTGGCGCAGCTGGCGGTCGGGCTGACCCACGCGGCGCGCGGCAACTTCACCGGCGCGGCCTCGCTGCTCACCCGCGGCGCGGAGTCGATCGAACCGTTCGCGAGCGAAGCGCCGCACGGCATCGACATCGCAGGCCTGTGCGAGTGGGCGAACACGCTCGCCTCCGGTATGCCCGCCCGCACCGAACCGCCCGACGCGTCGACGATCGCCCCTCGCCTGCGCCCCTGACCGCTGCGCGTAGCGGCGTGTTGTCGTTTCCCGGAACCCGCAACACGCTCCCCGGAACCCGCAACACGGGCCCCGCAATCCGCAACACGGGCCCCGGAAACGACAACACGGTGGTGTCCCTTGCGAGCCGTGGCGGCCCGCCTGGACGGGCCGCCACGGTCGGTGTGTCAGGCCGCGGGGGCCATGCCGTGCGGATCGATGACGAACTTGCGGGCCACGCCGCTGTCGAACTCCTGATATCCCTGCGGGGCGTCGTCGAGCGAGATCGTCGTGGCGTTGACGGCCTTGGCGATGTCGGCCTTGCCGCTGAGGATCATGTTCATCAGCTTGCGGTTGTACTGCTTGACCGGGCACTGGCCGGTGGTCATCGAATGGGACTTCGCCCATCCCAGCCCGATCCGGACGCCGAGCTGGCCGACCTTCGCGTTCTCGTCGGCCGCACCCGGGTCACCGGTGACGTACAGACCGGGGATGCCGAGCGATGCGCCCGCCCTCGCGATTCCCATCACGTCGTTGAGCACGGTCGCGGGCTGTTCCCCGGCGTCCTTGCCGTGTCCGCGTGCTTCGAAACCGACGGCGTCAACGGCGGCGTCCACCTCGGGCTCGCCGACGAGCTGCTCGATCATGTCCGGCAGCGCCGCGTCGGTGCGCAGGTCGACCGTTTCACATCCGAAGCTCCGCGCCTGTTCGAGCCGCTCGGGGATCATGTCGCCGACGATCACCGCCGACGCCCCGAGCAGCTGCGCGGCGTGCGCGGCGGCCAGGCCGACGGGTCCGGCGCCCGCCACGTAGACGGTCGACCCGGTGGTGACCCCGGCCGTGTAAGCGCCGTGGTATCCGGTGGGGAAGATATCGGACAGCATCGTCAGGTCGAGGATTTTCTCCAGCGCCTGAGCCCGATCCGGGAATTTGAGTAGGTTGAAATCGGCGAACGGCACCATGACATATTCGGCCTGCCCGCCGATCCAGCCGCCCATGTCGACGTACCCGTAGGCCGCGCCGGGCCGCGCCGGATTGACGTTGAGACAGATTCCGGTCTTTCCCTCGTTGCACATACGACACCGGCCGCATGCGATGTTGAACGGCACCGAGCAGACGTCACCCTCGTTGACGAACAGGACGTCCTCGCCGGTTTCCACGACCTCGCCGGTGATTTCGTGACCGAGGCTCTGGCCGACGGGCGCCGTCGTGCGCCCTCGCACCATGTGCTGATCACTGCCGCAGATGTTCGTCGTGACGATCTTCAGAATCGCCGCGTGCGGCGCCTTCTTCTTGATTCCGAGTCCGTTGACGACGTCGCCGGGCAATTCCAGCTTCGGGTAATCAATCGATTCCACCGCGACTTGACCGGGCGACTTGTACACGACTACGCGATTGTCCGGCATTTGCGAACCCCTTTGTCTGCTGGCCGGTTGGATGCGTATCCACGCATACGTCAACGTAGTCGCGCGGCACCGTGAACACCATCCGGCGATCGACCGCTCGGCGAACGCCGCCACGCCGCGGCGCAGCCCGCCGGCACTGCCGCACGCCCCGCGGTCGCGCGACCGCGGGGGGTGGCCGGCGCAGAACACGCGGGGCTGAGCGCAGGACACGCGGGGCGGCGTCACATGTTCGTGCCGCGCACCGCCCGCCACGTGAAACCGCCGGCGAGGCCGAGCAGAGCCGCGGTCACGAGGAACACCGAGCCTGCGCCCGCCACACCCGCGATGCCGCCCGCGCCGAGCGGCACGAGCACCTGGCCGAGCCGGTTCCCGGTGAGCCGCAGTGACAGCGCCGAGGCCCTGCTGCGTTCGGTCACCAGGCTCACCACCCAGCTCATCGTGAGCGGCTGGCCAACGCCCCAGAGGAGCCCGACGACCACGAGGAACAGGCCGATCACGACCGGGTCGGGGATCACCGGGATCAGCGCCATCGGGGCGGCGGAACACAACGTCGCGGCCAGCAGCATCCACTTGCGCCGCACGACGCGCAACAGCGCAGGCAGGAAGGTGCGCGCGACGATCGCGGCGCCGGTGCGCAGCATCAACAGCACGGTCACGGTCAGCACGCCGAAGCCGTGCTGGTGGCCGAGCACGGGCAGGAACGCGGCGAGCACGTCCATGGACGTCAGGACGACGAGGCTGCTGAACATCGCCGGGCGCATGCCCGGTGTGGCGAGCATCGTGGGCACCGACTGGGCGGAGCCGCGTTGTTCGGCGCGTGCCCGTTGCGCTCCGACGACGGGCATCAGCAACGCCGACGGCAGCGCAAGCGCAGCCAGGCCCCCGAGTGCCAGCAGTCCCGCGGTGGTCGACACGCCGCCGTGGCCGCTGCTCGCCGACGTCACGAGGCCCGCGACGGGGAGTCCGGCCGTCTGGCCGATGGACGTGGCGAGGGCCCAACCGGCGAAGCGGCGGTCGATGTCACGTGCGTCCGACAGCAGCGGGATGAAGCCCTGCCCGGCGACCGTGACGAGGATCTGCGCGAATCCGAGGAGGATGTTGCCTGCCGCCAGTGCGACGAGGTCGCCGCTGAGGGCCAGCACGAGCAGTGCCGCGACGGTCGCGGCGACGCCGGCTCGCAGCACACCCGCGGGATGGCCGTTGTCGACCGCCCTGCCGACCGGCACCGCGACGACGAGTGGGAGCAGCGCGAACAGGGCCGTGATCACGCCGAGCGCCGTGCCGTCACCGCCGAGTTCGAGCACGCGGTAGGACACCAGCATGCGGGCGGCGTTGTAGGCGGCCTGGGTCAGTAGCGTGCCCGCCCACAGGTGCGGGTACCAACGTGCGGCGCCGCCCTGCTCCCCCGTCATCGAGGCCCCCTGCTCATGATCGTGTCGAGCCCATGGCGGCCTCAGTATGCGGCGCCCGCCACGGCCCGGACGGGGCGGGCGCCGCCGCGATCAGCTGACCGACTCGAGGAACGCGTCCCTGGCGTCCGAGGCCGTGTGCTGCGGCCACAGCGCGTGCAGCGGGACGCGAGCAGGCGGCACGAGTTCCAGCACCCGCACCCCACCGCCCGCGGCGGGTCCCGGTGCGGCGGTGACGAATGCGACGCCGTCCGTACCGGCGACGGCGGTGACCGGTGGCGTGCCCTGCACCGGGTTGCGGCGCGTGTGCGGCTCGAACCCCGCCCCTCGGCACAGGCCGACGAGCAGATCCGTGTATCCGGAGCGCCCCGGCTCGCCCCAGACGATGATCTCCTGCTCGGCGAGGTCGGAGAGCTGCACCTGGGTGCGAGCGGCGAGCGGGTGCGCTTCGGCCACGGCCACGTGGAGTCGCTGCCGCACCACGAGCGTGCGGGCCAGGCCGCGGGCGGGCGGCATCGCGCGGCACAGCCCGAGGTCCAGCTCCCCGGACAGCAGCTCGCGGGTGAGTTCGTCCGGATACCGCTGGTTGACGCGGGTGTCGTGGCCCGCGGCGGGCAGCAGCGCTGTCACCTCGTCGCCGGTGACGGCGGGCGTGTGCCCGATGCGCAGCGTTTCGCGCTCGCCGCGGCCGATGCGGCGTGCCCGCTGCACGGCCGACCGCGCGACACCGTGCAGCACGCGCGCGTCGGCCAGCAGCGCCTCCCCCGCGGGCAGCAACGTCACACCCGAGGAGCCGCGGGCCATCAGGTCGACGCCCACCTGACGTTCCAGCGAACGGACCGATGTGGACAACGCCTGCTGCGACATGTGCAGCCGCGCGGCCGCGCGCGTGAAGCTGCCCTCCTCGGCCACGGCGACGAGGTGGTCGAGCTTGTACAGGTCCAGACCCACGCGTCAGCCTTTCGCAGTGATCAGCGGGTGGTGTAGCCGCCGTTCGGGAACATCGTCTGGCCAGTGAACCACCAGCCGTCGGTGGCCAGGAACAGGATGATCGGCGCGATGTCCTCGATCTGGGTGAGCTGGTTGCCCATCGCCTGTGACTTGTGGAACTCGACCCGCTCCGGCGTCTCCTGTGGGTAGAAGAACGGCGTGTCCATCGGACCCGGCGCCACGACGTTGACGGAGATGCCGCGGTCGGCGAACTCCTTGGCCGCGGCGCGGGTGAAGTGTTCCAGCGGCGCCTTGCCGCCCGCGTAGGTCGAGTAGCCGTCGGTGAAGGCGGCGAGCAGCGACGTCCCGAGGCTGATGATCTTGCCGTTGTCGCTGAGCCTGCGGCCCGCCTCCTGGATGAAGAAGTACGCCGCCTTGGAGTTGACGGCGAACATCCGGTCGTACTCCTCCTCCGTGGTCTCGAGGATGGGTTTGCGCAGCACCATGCCCGTGGTGTTCACGGCCACGTCGACGCGCCCGAAGCCGTCCACGGCGGCGTCGAACACCGCGCGCACGTCGGCCACGCGGGTCAGGTCGCCCTGCACGGTCACGGCTTCGCCGCCGGCCGCCCTGACGTCGTCGGCGGTCTTGTCGGCGTCGGGTGCGGACGCGTCGCTGTGGTAGTGGACGACGACGTTCGCGCCCCGCTCCCCGAGCTGCCTGGCGAGCAGTCCTCCCAGGTTCTTCGCGCCGCCTCCGAGTACGACCACCTTGTCGCGCAGGTCCGTTTCGGCCATGGTGTGACTCCCTCACGTCGGTTCGCCGGTATGACACGACCGACGCTAGGAGCGCCGCGACGGCGAGGGGAAACACGCGATTCGCGTGGCGGCACAAGTGGCGCGGATACCCGCGGCCGGCCTGCGGTTCTCTCGACGGTTCCTGCCGTTCTCGCCCGGGAGATCAGGCTCCGCGGTGCGGCTGCGGCGGCACGGCCGCGAACACTTCGGTGGCCGGGCCAGAGCCGTGATCGCCCCCGGCCCCTTCGGTGGGCGCCGCACCCAGCCGCAGGTCGGCAAGGGTCGCGTTCGGACCGATCGTCTGCACGCACGGCGGCGCCGGTGCGGTCGTCACGGTGTAGCTGCCGGGGACGACGGCTCCGAACCGGTAGCGGCCTCCGTCGTCGGTGACGGTCGAGCTGACGATCGCGCCGTCGGCACCGCGCAGCAGCAGCCGCACGCCGGACAGCGGCCAGCCGCCCGAGGTGACGACGCCGGTGAGGGCTCCGCGCAGCTCCAGTTCCAGGTGTGCGTCGGTGACCGAGCCTTCGTCGAGCGCGACGACCGTCGCGACCGGATCGGCCAGGGGTGCCGCGGCGACGAGCGTGATCTGCGGGGCGTCGACGCCCGCGAGGTGGTAGGCACCGTCCTGCCCGGACACGGTGCTCGCGATGACCTCGCCCGCAGCACCGATGGCGGTGACGGTGGCGCCGGGGATCGGCCTGCCCGCGATGCGTTCCCGCACCGTGCCGCCGATGCCGGACGTCGGTTCGAGCGTGATGTCGAGGCGCGACGGCATCGGCCCCGGGGGCACGACGGTCGCTTGTGGACGGTATCCGGCGCGCGCGAACACCAGCACGTAGCTGCCGGGTTCGAGGCCGGACACGTGGAACACGCCGCTGGCGTCCGTGGTAGCCCGCGCGCACTGCGAACCGGTGCGGTCGGTGACGGTCACCGTGACGTCCGGCAGCGGACGCTGCCCACCCTGCACGACCCCGGACAGCACCGTGGTCGGCTGCTGCCCGCCCAGCGCTCTCGCGCGCATGCCGCGGAGGCCGCTGATGCTGCCGAAATCGCGGACCATGCCGTCCGAACCGGCCACGGACTCGCCACCGGCCCCCTGCTCACCGGAGGGACCGCTGCCGCCGAGGTCACCGACGTCGTCGGGGTCGTCGACAGGGCCGCGCTCGCCGAGCTCACCGCGCTCTCCGAAGGCACCGGCCTCGCCGAAACCACCACGACCGCCGAAGGCACCGACGTCATCGACGGTGCCGGAATCCGATCCGGCGCCGCGGGCCCGGCCGCCGGTGCCGCCCGTGCGGGTGCTCGACTCGCCGTTCGCGTCCGCCCCGGTCACGCTGGTCCCGTTAACGCCCCAGCCGTTGACACCGGATCCGTTGACACCGTTGATGCCGACGGCGCCTGCGCCGAAACCGTTCGGCGGCTCCTCCTGCGGCCACTGCGGGGACTCGCCTCGCGTGCTCACCAGGAATCCCCCCTCGGGAAGGCGGGCAGTGTGATGTCGTATCGCTGATCGCCCGCGCGGACGACGACCTCCTCGTGCACCGCGGGATGTTCGACGGCGACGAGGGTGAGCGGTTCGGCGGGCAGCCCGTCGAGCATGTAGGCACCGTCCTCGCTCACGGAGCTGCCCGCGACGGCACCGTCCCGGCGGTAGGCGGTGACGGTGGTGACGGAGGGCAGTGTGTGTCCGGGCTGGGGCGGCTGTCCGGCGTGCGGCGCGGCAGCGTCGGCCCGGAGCACGCGGCCGCGCACCGTGCGGGCCGGGACCGATGTGTGGCCCGTCGCCGGACCGGCGTGCGAGGGCTGGGCGGGAGCGGGCTCGACGGGCGCGTGGCTGTCGACGGCGGGGGCGGGCCGGAACGCCGTGGGGACGTCGCGGTCCGCGTCGCCGGGCGGAGCGCTCGGCGGGGTGTCCCCCTGCTGCGACTCGGCCGCGGCGGAGCGCCGCTTCCACAACCTCACACGTTCCTCCACAGGTCGTCCCGGCTTACGCCCGCATGCCGACCCGGCCACGCGGTGACACCGGGCGGAGACGGGCCCGGACACCCGTGCCCGGCCTGCAACATGCACTAATTCCACCGGATGAGTGACGCGAGTACCGGTATTTACCACCCTGACAGCGTCGGAAGCAACTGTTCGCCACGGGGCGCACACGCTCCGGAGGCGGCGCTCGCCGGAGTGAGAGGGTGGGCGCTCACCTGCTAATACTGCCGCAACCTGGGGCGGCGGCGGATTCTCACCGAACCGACACCGATCCGACACGGGCGCGTGACACGCGCGGACGTCGCGCTACACACAGTCGACCGGTGGAATTCGGACACCGGCAACTCACCCACAGGGGCCATCACTTCTCAGGTCCCGTCACGATTCGTAACAAGCGCCGTTGACCTGGAGTAACGTGGGAAAGTGGCGTCCGTGCCAGGTGCGGGGCAGCGCGGGACGCCGGAGAAAGCCACACGGGCAGCCACGGTGAGGGGGCCACGGGTGACGACGTCGGACAGCGCGGCCGGGCAAGCGGGGCAGCCGCCCACCACGGGATCGACGCGCGAGATCATTCTCGTCACGGCGGAGCGGCTCTTCGCCGAGCGCGGCGTCTACAACGTGTCGAACCGGCAGATCAGCGAAGCCGCGGGGCAGGGGAACAACGCGGCCGTCCATTACCACTTCGGCACGAAGAACGACCTGATCACGGCTCTGGTCGAACGGCACCAGGCTGCGCTCGCCCGCCGCCGCGCCGACTACGTGACGCAGGTCGGCGACGATCCCGAACTGCGGGACTGGGTGGCGTGCATCGTGCTGCCGGTGACCGACCACCTCGCGGAGCTGGGCAGGCCGACGTGGTTCGCGCGGTTCAACGCCCAGCTGGTGACCGATCCGAGGTTGCATCCGATCCTGGACAGCCGGTTCCGCGCGGATCCGGCGATGGCGACGGCGTTGCGAGGGCTGCACCGGTGCGTGTCGCACCTGACTCCGGAGGTGCGTGCCGAGCGTTCCGACATCACGAAACACCTGATGATGCACATGGCTGCCGACAGGGAGCGCGCGCTGGCACTGGGGACACCGACGCATCGCGACACCTGGTCCGCCGCGGCGACGGGTCTCATCGACGCGATCGTCGGGCTGTGGCGGGCACCCGCGAGCTGAGCCTCCGCGTTCGCGGGCACCTGGCGCGGGCCCTGCAGCCGTCACATCCAGTTGACGCCGTCGCGTTCGTGTTCGCGGATGCGGTGGCCGATCATGCGGCGGAGCAGGTTCTCGGGGATGTCCTGCGGGTGGGCGATCTTGACCGAGCCCTTGCCGGGGTTGAAGTCGCCGAGTTCGGCGTCGAACGCCTCGCGCGTGCTCGGGGTGAACACGACGTTGATGTGCTTGGCGTGACCGCTGAGCATGAACAGGATCGTGCCGGAGGCGTGCACCCACGCGGGCTGGCCCCATTTCACGGCTTCGGCCGCGTCGGGAGCGGCCCGCCGCGCGAGTTCGCGTACCGCTTCGAGCCGTTGGCGCACCGCAGGGTCGAACCCGTCGAGATACTCGTCGATGCTCTGTGCCCGTGCCATCCGAGCAGCCTACGACGCCGCCGCGCGAGCGCGCAGGACCCGACGTCGAACGCCGGGCTCGGCCGTGGAGTCGCGGACGGTCTGGTCACGTCCGCGACTCCGGTCACCGGAACGCCGTTCAGCCACCGGATGCGGCTGCGACCAGGCCCCCGTCGATGACCAGGTCCTGCCCGTTGATGTAGGAGGCTCCCGGGGACGCCAGGAAGGCGACCGCCTCGGCGACGTCCTCGGCCGTGCCGAGACGCCCAGCGGCGATCGAGTCGACCACGGCGGTGTGCGCGTCGACGTCGACGTTCTCGTGGAACATCGGTGTCTCGATGTAGCCGGGGCTCACCGAGTTGACCCGGATGCCCGTCGGCCCCAGTTCGGCCGCGAGCGTGTGCGCCAGGTTGTGCACGGCTGCCTTGGTCGCCGCGTAGAGCGACCCGCCCGCCATGCCGCGGTGCAGCGTCCACGACGCGTTGATCACCACCGAAGCGTGCCGGGACAGCAGCGGAAGGGCCTTCTGGATGGTGAAGAACATCCCCTTGAAGTTGATGTCCACGGTGCGGTCGAAGTCGGCCTCGGTGATGTCCTGGTTCGGCTGGAACGAGGCCACCCCGGCGTTGGCGAAGAGCACGTCGAGCCGGCCGTACCGGTTCCGGATCTCGGTGATCAGCTCGTCGAGGTCGGCCAGGTTCGACACGTCGCCGCGGACACCGAGCACGCGGTCGCCCCCGTCGAGTTCGGCGACGGCGGCCTCCAGCCGAGCCCGGTCGCGTCCGGTCACAACCACCCGCGCTCCCTCGGCGAGCAGTTGTCGCGCCGTGGCGAGGCCCATGCCGCTCGTACCGCCGGTGACGAGTGCGACCGTGTCGCCGAATCGTCGGGCGCCGTGGTGCGTCGTGCTGTGATGTGCAGGTGCGGTCTTGCCAGGGGTGCTGTGTGCAGCGGCGTTGGGTGTCATGGCTTCGAGTTTTCGCGCCGGGACGTGGGGCAACCAGTGCGCACTCAACGTGGGACCGGCAACACCACCCTCGGGCATCTCAGGCAGGTGCGGGTGATCCCAGGAGCCGCGCCAGCGGCTCGTCGGTTCCGGTGCCGGGGCGGGGGTTGTAGAGCTCCAGGTACCAGGCCGGGCAGTCGGCCACGACGAGCGTGGTCGTGTCGAAGATCAGGTCGCCGACGTCGGGGTGGTACACCGCTTTGATCGCCTGTACTGGCGCGCCCACCTCGTGGCGGGCCCACAGTTCGGCGAAGTCGGCGCTGGCGGCCGCGAGTTCGTCGACGATGCGGCCGAAGCCCGGGTCGTCGGGGAAATGTGCCGCGTCGGCACGGAAGGCGGCGACGACCGCCGGCGCGACGGATTCCCAGTGTGCGTGCATGTTGCGGTAGCGCGCGTTGGTGAAGAACGAGACGAGGCAGTTGTGGTCGGTGTCGTCGTAGCCGAACACGGTCCGCGTCGCGTCGTTGATGGCGAGCAGGTTCCAGGCGCGGTCCCGCAGGATCGCGGGCCGCGGCGACCACGCGTCGAGCAGGTTCCGCAGTTCCGCGGTGACCCCGGAGTCGCGGGAGTCGCGCACCCCGGCGGTGTCGGCCGGTGGATTGAGTCCGGCCAGCAGGTAGAGGTGTGCGCGTTCGGGTTCGGTGAGGCGCAGCGCGCGGCTGACCGCGTCGAGCACGTCGGCGGAGGCGTTGATGTCGCGGCCCTGTTCGAGCCACGTGTACCAGGACACGCCGACCCCGGCGAGTGAAGCGACCTCTTCGCGCCGAAGCCCGGGAGTCCTGCGCCTGCCCGCCGTCACGATGCCGACGTCACCGGGTGTGAGCCGCGCCCGGCAGGTACGGAGGAAGTCGCGGAGCTGTTCCCGGCGGCCGGCCGGAGAGGCGCTGGTCATGAGCAACGGTAACAACGCGGGTCCGTGAGGAGGGCCGAGTCGTGGGCGGTCGTGACGCGGATCGCGGGTGACCGCGGCACTGGGCGCGACCGGCCGGTGTCGGCATCGCGGCGGGGTCCGCACCCGGCTGCCGCTTTCGCGCCGTGGCCGCACTGCAGGGTCAAACCCGTCGAGGTCCTCGTCGGCGCGCTGTGCCCGTGCCCCGGAGCGGTTCGACGACGGCGCCGAGGTGTGCAACGGACTCGGCGACCTGCTCATGCCGACCTCACTCCCCCTGTGCCTCGAGGGGGCACGCATGTCGGATGATCATCGCCGGGGTTTCTCCGAACGTTCCACGTCCCGCCGAAAGGTTGCCGATGAGCACGCGCACCCGCACCAAAGCCCTCGTGACCGCCGTCGTCGCGGTGTTGGCCGTGGGCGGTTATTACCTGTCCGGCGGCTTCGATCTCGGCGGCTTCGATCTCGGCGGTGACGACGGCAGCACGGCGACGGGGACGGGGACGGGGACGGGGACGGCGAATCTGTCCGAACTGACGGTCGCGCCGGAAGACACGGGCGCCCATTACGACCGCGACGACTGGCCGCACTGGAGTTCGGTCGGCGACGGTTGCGACGCGCGAGACGCCGCCCTTCGGGAGCGGGGCCGCAGCATCACGGTCGGCGACGACTGCGACGTTTCCGGGGAATGGACCAGCATCTACGACGGCGAAACCGTCACCGATCCGTCCGAATTGGACGTCGACCACTGGGTGCCGCTCGCCGAGGTCGCCCGTTCCGGCGCCCGCGACTGGTCCGAGCAGCAGCGTGAGGAGTACGCCAACGATCCCGACGTCCTGGTGCCCGTGACGGCGTCGTCGAACCGGTCGAAGGGCGATCAGGACCCGGCGACGTGGCTGCCGGACGAGGACCGCTGCGGTTATGTGACCAAGTGGGTGCAGATCAAGCAGAACTACGAACTCACGGTCGACAGGGACGAAGCCGAAGCGATCCGGGGAATCCTGGACCACTGCGGGTGACCGTGCCGCGCGGTGAGACGTCGTGACTGCCGCGTGCGGGAAAGACTGCGAGTGAGCCAGTGCCGCCCACGACGTGCACAAACGCGCCGGAACGCTCACCACAGCGGTGACCGCCGGGAGTGGACACTCTTCTGAAGGCGGCGCGGACACTGCCCAGCCTTCAGGGTGGTGGCTGTTGGTCGAGCAGCGCGACAGGGTCGGAGCTGTAAGCGACCATCCAGCTGGGATCGATGCGATACCAGATGCTCTCGTCCCAGAACGGGTCGTCGCCGTCGCCGTCGTAGTGGTTGACGAGATGGTCGCGGACGGTCGGCCAGGTCGGGTCGCTGCTCGCTCCTTCGGGGTTCAGCGGAACGGCGTGTCCATGCGTGAAAATGCCGAGTTGCTCGCCCTTCATGAAGGTCGCGCTGATGCCGGGCCGCTCCGCGAGATGACGGGCTTTCGCGGCCTGGCGGTGGGTGCCGGTGATCCAGCGGCCGTGCACGAAGTGCCCGTCGGCGCCGCTGATGCGTGGCTCGCCGCGCCGGGTGACAGTGGCGATGGCCAGGGTGCACATACCTTGGCAGAGTCGGACGACCTGCTCGGCGTCCAAGGTGTGTTCACCTTGCCGGATGATCGATTTGAGGTGGCCGCTGGAGCCGGCCCAGGACGTGTCGAGCAGGGCTTGGAGGTTGCGGATCTCGTCGGGAGTTTCGAACACTCGGCTAGTTGACCAGGTGCCACCGACAGTGTTGAACCGCCGCCACTACTCATCCCCTCGCACGGCTGACGCAGGGAAGACGCCACCCGTCCGCGACCGGGCGATCACACGGTTTCGGCGGGAATCGCCTCGTAGACCTCGCGCAGTTGTTGCAACATCGTGTGCTCGGTCGTCCACTCCGTCGCGTCGACGGCAGCCACGGGGCGAATGCCGGTTGCCGCGTTCGTCGCGAAGGCCGCCTCCATCGACGGCAGGTCCGACAGCGTCAGCGGCTCGGTCGAGATGGGCTCGTCGAGCGCCTGGTTGATCAGCGTCATCGTCGTGCCCGGCAGCCACTCCGACCGCGGCCAGATGACCTGACCGTCACGGATGAACCCGACGTTCGAGGTCGCGATCTCCGAGATCGTGCCGTCGGGGTTCAGGAACAGCACGTCGTCGTAGCCCTCGCGCTGCGCCCGGCGCCGCTGGTGCATCGCGCCGAACAGGCCGACGTGCTTCACCGCGGGAAACTCACGCCGGTAGGACGCCGCCTGCAGGCGCCACGGCGGCGGCTCGGCCAACGACGCCTCGCGCGTGGTAACGAGCACCTGCGGCTGGGCCTCCGCGCCGATCGTGCCCAGGCCCATCTCCGGGTCGTAGATCGTGACGCGCACGGTCACCGGCTGGTCGAGGCCCTGCAGCGCGTGGCGGACGTACTCGCGCACCCGCTCGGTGTCGAGTTCCGCGCCGAAGAGCTTCCGACAGTCCCGCGTCAGACGTTGCAGGTGCAGCGAGAACCCGCGCACGCCGCCGTCGCCCACGAGCATCGACGTGAAGTGTCCGTAGTTGGTGAGCGCGAGGGCTTTGACCTGCTCAATCGTCGCGGGGACGCCGTTCAGTTCCATGCCCACAGACTCCCACCGGCCGACATGTCGACGCGCGTGCGACCACGTCCGATGGGGGTCCGGGGACCGCCCCGAACTACGCCTACCTGGCACGAACGGGGGTCCGGGGGCGAAGCCCGCCGGGCAGGGGGCGTGGGGGCTGCGCCCCCACAAAACACGACGAGCGGGGCCGCGGTTCACGCATTCCGTGAACAGGCCCCGCTCGTCGACGCGAGTGGCGGGTGAGGGATTCGAACCCCCGAAGGCAGTGCCGGCTGATTTACAGTCAGCTCCCTTTGGCCGCTCGGGCAACCCGCCGGGTGCCGGCTCCGTGTCCGGCAAGACGACAGCGTACCGCCCACGGCAGGCGCGCCCGCACCCGGGTACCCGGTGGCTCCGCTCAGCCGTGACGGCCGTGTCGGCGGCCGCATCCGACTACCCGGAATCAGGCAGCGCGCGGGTCGGCCGAGTCCCGCGATCAGGCAACCTCCGGCCCATGACGTTCGGTGTCGCTCATGACTTCGCTGATGTCCATGACGATCGACCTGGTCGTCTGGTGACGCACGAGCCAGGTGCGCATCAGGAAGGGCGGGTCGGTCAGCTGCAGCCATGACCATTCGGGGAGCAGCCGGGCGGCGCTCGCCTCGGTGAGCAGTACCGCGGTTGCGTCGGCGGCCAGCGCGCAGGCCAACGCGTTCTCGCTGAAATGGGCGAAGTGCCACTCCGGAGCGATGCCGAGGTCGTGTGCGGCGGCGACCAGCCGGTCGTGTTCGGCCGGTACCTGGTCACGAGCATGCGCGAGTACGCGCATCCCGTCGAGGTCGGCGAGGCGGCAGCCGGCCGGGCCGCGCAGTGCGTGACCCGGCCGGACGGCCAACCCGAACGGATCCGCGAAGAGCTCCCTGTGCTGCAGGCTCGACGGTGGAGTCTGGTGGATCAATCCGATGTCCAAGTGCCCTTCGCGGACCATGCGCAGCTGAGCGGTACTGCTCGCGTCGGTGAACGCGAGTTCCGCCAGCGGGACGCGGCGCCGGGTTTCGGCCAGCACCCGCTGCACCCAGCCGGGAGGCAACCCCGGCGGGAGACCGACACGAACCACTTCCCGTGCAGGGCCCGCGGATTGCGCGACCCGGCGGCAGGCGTCGGCCATACTCAGGGTCTGCAGCGCGTGTTCGTGCAGTGCACTGCCGGCCAAGGTGGGGCGCACCCCGGTGTGGACGCGTTCGAACAGGGTGGCGCCGAGTTCCTGCTCCAGCTGCCGCAGTTGCCTCGTCAGCGCGGGCTGCGAGATGAGCAGCCGCTCCGCTGCCCGGGAGAGCGACCGTTCGGCGAACACCGCCGTGAAGTAACGCAGCTGCCTGAGTTCCACCGTGCCTCCCGGCGTCGGCATTCCGTACGGGCGAAGTCGATAACTTCTGGTTATACCCATCCTGTTCAAGCGGTATTGGATATTGCCACCGGCGCGGCGTCAAATGTGTCGAGACAGCAGGTCGGAGGTTATCGACGACCCCGGCGGACGGGAGGAGCACGGTGGCAGAGGTCGAGCATTTTGACGTCGTTGTTATCGGCGGTGGTGCGGGTGGCGTCGCCGCGGCCGCCGGTGCGGCGCGGGCAGGGGCGCGCGTCCGGCTGATCGAGCAGTATCCCTACCTGGGCGGCGCGGCGACGATCAGCTCGGTGCTCACCTTCTGCGGCTTCTACGACCAACGCGGCACGCAAGTGGTCGCCGGCATCGGCCAGGACGTGCTGGAACGCCTCCGTGCGCGGGGCGTCTACGAAGAGAAGACGATGGGGTGGACGGGAAACCGCATCGTGCTGCTCGATCTCGAATCCACGAAGATCGTCTGCGACGAGTTGCTCGCTGACGAGGGCGTGGATGTGCGGCTGCACAGCCGGCTGATCGACGCGACCCGTCGCGAGGACGACATCACCGAGGTCGAGGTGCATCACCGCGGTGGCCGCGAGCGCATCACCGCCGACGCGTTCGTGGACGCCAGCGGGGACGGCGCGCTGCTGTCGTGTGCGGACGTCCCCACCCGCGTCGTCCCCCTCGAACGCAGGCAGACGAGCACTCTGGTGTGCCGATTCGGTGGCGTCGCCCAGGATGCTGATCTGTCGCGGGAAGGCCTGCGTTCCGCGGTCGCCGCCTACAGCCGCGAGACGGGGGTGTCGCTGGCGCGTGACTACGGCATCGCCGTGCACCTGCCCGTCAGCAGGGACGTCATCGCGCTGCTCGTCGACGAGCAGGTCGACGCGCTCGACGCGGCCGCGATCAGCAGGGACGAGGCCAGCGCACGACGACAGGCGTGGTTGTACCTGGACGCGTTGCGCAAGCACCTGTCCGGGTGGGCGCAGGCCTACCTCGTGGAGACCGGGCCACAACTGGGCATTCGCGAAAGCCGGCGGCTGGACGGACACTGCCGGCTGAGCGAGAGCGACGTGCTGGGGGCGGTCAAGCGCCCGCAGGATTCGATCGGTCGTTGTGGCTGGCCGATCGAGGACCACTCGGGGCCGGGCGTCACGAACTACCGGCCGATCGACGGTCGCGGCTGGTACGACATCCCCTACGGCGCGATCCGAGCGCGAGAAACCGACAACCTGTGGGCGGTCGGCAGGCTGACCAGTTCCGACGACGAGGCATACGCTTCGGTTCGGGTGATGGGCACCGCGTTCGCGACGGGACATGCCGCCGGTGTCGCTGCCGCACAGTACAGCCAGGGGGAACGGCACGACCTCGCCCGAATCCGCGCCGAGCTGCGTCGTCAGGACGCGCTCGTCTGACCGACCTCGGCGCGGAGTCCCCCGACCTTCGCGCTGTTCCATCCCCATGACAAGGAAGTCTGGAGAATCGATGATGCGCTCGAATCACGACTCCCCGTACCGTTGGGTCGTTCTGCTGCTGTGCTGGGCGGCCTTCACCATGACCTCTGTGGACCGGTCGACGTGGGGTCCCGCCTCGGCCGCGGTGAGCGACTCGCTGAACGTCCCGCTCGCCGCATTGGGCATCTTCGCGACGTGCTACTACATCGGCTACGTCGTGGCCAACGCCGCAGGCGGTTTCTGCAGTGACTGGCTCGGCGGGCGACTGACGCTGGGGGTGACGTCGCTGGTCGCCGGTGGCCTGATGATGTTGTTCGGCTCGACGACCTCGATCGGGGTGGGACTGGCGATCCAGGCTGCACTCGGCCTGTTCGCGGGGGCCGACTTCTCCGCGGGTCTCAAGCTCGTCGCCGCCTGGTTCCGGCCGGAAGCACGGGGTTTCGCCGCGGGCGTGTTCATGACGGCGACGTCGCTCGGCACGGTCGTCGCCAACGCCGTGGTTCCCGGTCTCATCGTGAACTCGGGCTGGGAGACCTCGTATCACCTGTTCGGCGCGGTGACGATCGTCATCGCGATCCTCTGCCTCGCCTTCATCCGAAATGGACAGCACGACGGCACGAGCGAAACCCCGGCACGGCGGGCGGTCCCCGACGTACGCCCCCTGCGGCGCAACCGCGATCTGTTGTTTCTCGGGCTCGCCGGGTTCGGCGGCCTGTGGGGCACCTACGGCTTCATCACGTGGTCCAACACCCTGATGGTGAGGGGCAACGGCATCGACCCCGTGGACGCGGGCGTGGTGGTGGTGATCTTCGCCGGCGTGGCGATCGCGGTGAAACCGTTGGTCGGGATCGTCACCGATCGGCTCGGAACCGGCAGGCGAATCCCGATCGCGATCATCCTGGCCGCGTTCGGAGCCACGCTGCTGGTGTTCGGCACATTGGACAGCTACACCGCGTTCCTCTGGGTCGCGCCCGTCCTCGGACTCACGGCGTACGCATACAGTCCACTGACCGCCGCCATGACACCGACCCTCGTGGGACAACACCTCACCGGCTCGGCGGCCGGCGTGGTCAACGCCTTCTGGCAGCTGGGCAGTGTCGCAGTTCCTGCCGTGGTCGGTCCCGTCTTCCAAGTCACGGACTCGTTCTACGCCGCGTTCGTCACGCTGGCTGTCGGGCCGCTCATCGGCGCAGCGGTCATGCTGTGCGTGCGAGACGACCGGCCGCGCAACGCGGTCGAGACGCCCGCTGCTCGTTCGAACGCGGCGTGAACAGATACCCGGCCCGAAGTCCCGACCGCGTCACCAGCATCCCCGCACCCGGGTACCCGGTGGCTACGCTTACCGGATGCGGCCGTGTCGGCGGCCGCATCCGATGACCCCCGGAATCAGACAGCGAGGTGCTTCAGGCGTGGCGGATCCGTCGTTCGACGTGGTGAGCAAGGTCGACCGCCAGGAGGTGGACAACGCGGTGAATCAGGCGGCCAAGGAGCTGTCGACGCGGTTCGACTTCCGGGGCACGGGCGCGTCGGTGGCGTGGTCGGGTGACAACGCCATCGTGGTGGAGGCCGAGACCGAGGAGCGCGTGAAGGCCGCGGTCGACGTCTTCAAGGAGAAGCTGGTCAAGCGTGGCGTGTCGATGAAGGCGTTCGACGCGGGCGAGCCCGCGGTGTCGGGCAAGGCGTACAAGGTGTCCGGTTCGATCGTCGAGGGCATCGACCAGGACAAGGCGAAGCAGATCTCGAAGTACATCCGGGACGAGGGCCCGAAGGGTGTGCAGGCGCAGATCCAGGGCGACCAGCTGCGCGTGTCGGGCAAGAAGAAGGACCACCTGCAGGACGTGATCACGCTGCTGAAGGAGAAGGACTTCGGCATCGCGTTGCAGTTCATGAACTACCGGTGACGCCCGGTCGCGTGTGGGCGGATGGCCCCGGCGGCCACCGACGTCGCCGGGGTCGTTCGGAGATCCCCACGCCGCGCCCACCCTCACGCTCGGCGCGCCACGACCACCCCGGTGCGGGACCCCGGACGAAGGACAATGCTCTGCCGCCCCGGTGAAAAGATCGTGAACCACTCACCATTCATCACCTGATCGTGTTTGAATCCCCCGGTCGCCGTCGGAGACCGGGGGTTTTCCGTGCACGTCCATCCGCCGACCAGCCGCCCTGCCGGCCGCACCGCCGGCGCGTCGTACACCCGGCCGGGCACTCCGTCGACGAGCCGTCCCGCTGGCAGTCCCGTCGACACTGCACCGACCGGCGGTCCGCACCCGCGGCACCGCACTCCGCGAACCCGCTCCCTGCTGCGCCGCGCGTTCGCCGTCACCGCGGCCGTGCTGCTGTGCCTGACGCCGACACCCGCCGTGGCCCAGAGCGCCGACCGGCAACTGCTGCACGAGGACTACGGCTCCTACCCACGGCTGATCCGCACCCAGCACGGCCACCTCGACCACAACGGCCGCATCCTCGCGACGATGACCAGCACCGACGAGGCCGGCTTCTACGCGCCGGTCTACGAGAGCACCGACGAGGGCCGCAGCTTCCACCAGGTCGGCGAGGTCCGTGACCCCGAGGGCCGCTACGGCAGCGGCATGTGCTGCGGCACGCTGTACGAACTGCCTCGAAGCATCGGCCAGTACCCGAAGGGCACGCTGCTGTGGGCGGCCAGCTACCGGCAGAAGGCGCCGCGCGACACCCGCCGGATCGGCATCCGCATCTGGGCGAGCACCGACACCGGCCGTTCCTGGGACTTCGCGGGCGAACCGGTGACGTCCTACGGCCCGCCCGGCGTGTGGGAGCCGGAGTTCGACGTCGACGACTCCGGCACGCTGCAGATGCACTACGCCGACGAACGCGGCGGCGGCGAGTTCGACCAGTTCCTCACGCGCAGGTCGTCGGACAACCTCGTCGACTGGAGCGACCCGGCCCACACGCTCACGATCCCGCCGTGGGAGGTGCGCCCCGGCATGCCCATCACGGCGAGGCTCCCCGACGGGCGGCACTACTTCAGCTACGAGATCTGCAACTTCGGCGAGCGGTTCTGCGATCCGTACTTCAAGATCTCCGACGACGGCGAGGACTTCGGCGATCCGACCGATCCGGGCACGCAGGTCGCCACGCCCGAAGGCCGCCACTTCCGGCACTCGCCCACGATCTCGCCGTTCCCCGGCGGCCCGAACGGCACCCGGATGCTGCTCATCGGCCAGATCTACGCCGACGCCGACGGCACCCCGAACGCGGGCAACGGCAAGACGATCCTTGCCAACGACGACCCCGGTTCCGGTGAGTGGTACGAGGTGCCTGCGCCGGTCGAGGTCGCCGACCCGGTCGACGACCCGTGCCCGAACTACAGCCCGTCACTGCTGCCGGTCGACGGCGGGGACACCGTGCTGCAGGCCACCGCGGACCGCACCGCCGACGGCTGTCGGATCTTCTTCGGCACCGGCCCGTCCCGCTAGCCGGTACCCTGATCCCCCGGAAGGCTGAGTCCGCCGGACACTGAGCCCGACGGACTGGGCCTGACGACGGACTGGCCTCACGACGAACTGGGCCCCACGATGGACACGGCATGAAGGGCGGGCGATGAAGGGCATCGTGCTGGCGGGTGGCAGCGGGACACGGCTGCACCCGATCACACAGGCCGTGTCGAAGCAGCTCCTGCCCGTCTACGACAAGCCGATGATCTACTACCCGATCTCGGTGCTGATGCTGGCCGGCATCCGCGAGATCCTGATCATCTCGACGCCCTCGGACCTGCCGAACTTCCAGCGTCTCCTCGGCGACGGCAGCCAGTTCGGCATCGAACTCTCCTACGCCGAACAGGCCGCACCGAACGGCCTGGCCGAGGCGTTCGTCATCGGCGCGGACTTCGTCGCGGGCGACGACGTGGCGCTGATCCTCGGCGACAACATCTTCTACGGCCAGGGCTTCTCACGAACGCTGCAGACCGAGGCCGCCGGGCTCGACGGCTGCGTACTGTTCGGCTACCCCGTCAAGGACCCGCAGCGCTACGGCGTCGGCGAGATCGCCCCGGACGGCACGCTGCTGTCCATCGAGGAGAAACCCGCCGCGCCGCGGTCGAACAAGGCGATCACCGGGCTGTACCTCTACGACAACCAGGTCGTCGACATCGCGCGGGGGCTGAAGCCGTCGGCGCGTGGCGAACTGGAGATCACCGACGTCAACCTGACGTACCTGCGCGAAGGCCGCGCCCGGCTCGTCGAGTTCTCGCGCGGGTTCGCGTGGCTGGACACGGGCACGCACGACTCACTCCTCGAAGCCGGCCAGTTCGTGCAGGTGCTGGAGCACCGCACCGGGGTGCGCATCGCGTGCCTCGAAGAGGTCGCGCTCCGGATGGGCTACATAGACGCCGACGAGTGCCACCGGCTCGGCGTGAAACTCGCCAAGAGCGGCTACGGCGACTACGTCATGGACATCGCGAAGGCGGCGGGCGCCACCGGCTGACGATTCGGCGCACCCGGGCCACCGTGGCCGTGTTGCGCCCTCCGGGGGCCGTGTTGCGAATTCCGGGGCACGCGACACAACCGGGCGGGTCAGTCGCCGCGCGTCGACACCCACACCAGAACCGTAGCCGCGGCGAGGATTCCGGCCGTGGCGAGCAGTGTCGGCGTGAACTCGTCCAGCGCGGCAACGACCTGCGGCCCCACGCTGGCTCCGAGGAACAGCGACGCCGAGTACAGCGCGGTCGACGCTCCGATCGCTCCGCCCGCGCGTGCGTGGATCAGCCCGACGACCGCCGGTGACGCGAGCGCGATCGCGCCCACGAACACGAGCAGCACCGCAGCCAACGCCACCACGTCACCCGCCGCGACAGGCAGTGCCAGTGCGGCGACGGCGGCAGACCCGAGAAACCCCGTCGCGCGTAGCCGGAGCGGCAGGCTCGCGGTGAGACGGGTCAGCACCGGCGCAGCGATCACCGCGGGCAGTGCGCTCGCCCGCAGGGCGAGCATCGCGCCGGTGCTGTCGACGGCGGCGGGACCCGCCAGTTCGATGGCGGTGTAGACGACGACGAATCCGCCGAGCAGCGCGGCGGTCGCCAGGTACAGGCCGAGCAGTCGCGGCCGAGCCAGCAGCCGTGGCACGGCCGCCACAGCGGCGAACACGGAGTCGGCGCGGCTCGCGGAGCCGTGGTCGTCGGGCCGCAGCAGCCGCACCGCCACCACCAGGACGACACCCAGGGCAGCGCCCGAGACCAGGAACACGGTCCGCCATCCCAGCGGCGCGAGCGCCTGCGCGACCACCTGCAGCACCACGGCCGACGCCAGCCCCGCGCTGCTCAGCGCGCTGAACGCCACGGGGCGCCGCGCCGGGTCGAGCTGCGACGTGACGTACGCGAAGCCGGTCGGCACGAGCATCGCGGCCGCCGCGCCTTGCACGCACCGCAGCGCAACCCCGGTGGCCAGCGACGACGCCAACGGCACGGCAACCGTCGTCACAGCCACGGCAGCGAGTCCGGACAGGATCACCCTGCGCGGCCCGAACCGGTCGGCCAACGGTCCGGCCGCCAGGAAACTCACGGCGAACGACAGGCTGAACGCGGTCACCATCCAGGTCGCGGCGGACGTCGACGTACCGAAGTCCCCGGCAATGGCGGGAAGCAACGGGATCACCGCGTAGGCCTGCCCCACGCCGACGACAGCGCTGCTCACCAAGGTCACGAGCGTGCGCGCGAACGAGGCCCACGAAGCCGCCGGACCACCGGACGCAACAACACCCGACGCGGCAGCACCGGACGCGCCGACGTGGGACATCGCTGCACCGGACGTGGTGGATTCGGAGGAAGGCATGCCCCCATCGTGGCCAACCAACTAGTTGGAAGTCAACTGAACAGTTGGAACGGTGGTAGACATGGGCACATGAACGACACCCGGCAACGACTGCTCACCGCGGCCCGCGACGAGTTCGCGGCGCACGGCATCGCGGGCGCGCGCGTCGACGCGATCGCAGCCCGCGCGGGCGTCAACAAGGAACGCATCTACGGCTACTTCGGCAGCAAGGAGAAGCTGTTCGACGCCGTGGTCACCGACGCGAAAGCCGAGCACGCAACGGGAATCGGCCTACCGTCGGGCGACCTGGCCGAGTACGTCGGCAAGCTCTACGACTACCACCGCGACCACCCGGTACTGCTGCGTCTGCTGCTGTGGGAGTCACTGCACTACGGCGACCGCCCGGTACCCGATCCCGACGGTCGCGCACAGGCCTACGACGAGAAGGTCTCGGCCCTGGCCGACGCATTGGACGACCCTTCCGGCGCCACCGCCGATCCGCACGCCACCGCCGCCACCCTGCTCACCCTGCTCGGACTCGCCTGCTGGCCGCACGCGATGCCGCAACTGGCCGGTTTCCTCGTCCGCGGTGTCGACGAGACCGAGCGCCACGCGGTGCTGCGCGCCCACACGGTCGAGTTCGCACGCCGAGCACTGGAACGCCGACCGTAACGGTGTTGCCCCTCCGCCACCCGGCGCCGTGGCACGACTGCACCCCGGTGCCCGTGTTGCGGGTTCGCGGGGCCGTGTTGCGGGTTCGCGGGCGCGCATCGCAGGTCAGGGTGTTGAAGACGACGGGAAAGGCGGTCGCACGCCGGCCGATCGCTGAACGCCGGGCCTGCCGGAATGCAGAACACGCGGTACCGAGCGCGGAATACGCGGTGCTGAGTGCAGAACACGCGGCGACGCAAACCGATCCCGGAAAGCGCAACACGGGCCCCTGGAAACGCAACACGCGCCCCGGAATCCGCAACACGGCACGCGCAGGCGTCAGAGTTGGCGGCGGGCCATGTCCTCGAGGCGGCGGATGCGGTCCTCGATGGGCGGGTGGCTGGAGAACAGCCGCGACATGCGCTCACCGGGACGGAACGGGTTCGCGATCATCAGGTGCGACTGCGACACGACCTTCGGCTCGGGAGCCAGCGGTGCCGCATTGGTGCCCTGTTCGAGCTTCCGCAACGCCGACGCCAGCGCCAGCGGGTCGCCCGTCAGCTCGGCACCCGACGTGTCCGCCTGATACTCACGGGAACGGCTCACGCTCATCTTGATGATCCCCGCGGCGACCGGCCCGAGCAGCGCCAGCAGCAGCATGCCGATCGGGTTGCCACCCTCGCGGTTGCCGCCGAACATGCCGGCGAACATCGCCATGTTCGCCAGGAAGCTCACCACGCTGGCCAGCGCACCGGCGACCGACGAGATGAGGATGTCGCGGTTGTAGACGTGGGCGAGCTCGTGACCCAGCACGGCGCGCAACTCGCGTTCGTCGAGGATCTCCAGGATGCCCGTGGTGCAGCACACGGCGGCGTTGCGAGGGTTACGCCCGGTGGCGAACGCGTTGGGCGCGCGGGTCGGGCTGACGTACAGCCGCGGCATCGGCTGGCGCGCGGAGGTCGCCAGTTCGCGAACGATGCGGTACATCGCGGGCTGCTGCGCCTGCGACACCGGCTGGGCGCGCATGGCCTTCAAGGCGAGCTTGTCGGAGTTGAAGTAGGCGTAGCCGTTCATGGCCAGCGCGATCAGCAGTCCGATGATGAGCGCACCCCTGCCGAACAGGCCACTGATGCCGATGATCAGCGCGCTCATCAACCCCAGCAGCAGTGCCGTCTTGAGGCCGTTGTGGTGCCTGTGCACCGGCTCACCCTCCTCCCGGTCCGCGGGCGGGAACCGTCCCCGTAGCTGCGGCCACCACATGTGGCCGGCGTACGGTTCAACGCCCGAAGCTCCGGCGAAGTTCCACGTCAGCGCGGTGTGAGCCTACGGCCGACGAGGTGACGAGCCGTGTATCACACCACAGCGGCTGTCGTGTTCGTCCCGTCGTACAGTAGAGTTCGGCGCACCGAAACCGCGAGGGTGGGGCATGAACGACACTGGTGACGGCCACATCGCCGCCGCGAACGCCGACGAACGCCGCAGGCAGGCACAGCGGCGCGGTCGCGCCCGCAGGCGTGATCGACGCGCGCTCGTGGCGCTCGGTGTGGTGTTCGTCCTGGCGATCTCCGGCGCCGTCGGCTACGCCCTCCAGCCCGGGAGCGCCGACAACGACACGCTCCGGCTCGTCACCACCACGACGTTCCTCGACGACACGGTGCGCCACGTCGGCGGCGACGACGTCGAGACCGTGCGGCTCATGGGCCCCGGTGTCGATCCGCACCTGTACCAGGCCAAGGCGGGGGATCTGCGGGAGATGCGCCGTGCCGACGCGGTGATCGCCGTCGGGCTCTACCTGGAGGGTTCCCTGCAGCGGACCCTCGACGAGGTCGGCCGCACGAAGCCGGTGCTGATGGCAGGTGAGGCAGTGCCGACCGGCGAGCTGCTGAGCCCGCCCGCCGGGTCGGCCCCGGAGGAGGAGCACGACCCGCACATCTGGCACGACCCCGCACTGTGGACGCACGTCGTCGACGCCGTCGCCGAGCGTCTCGCCGACCTCGACCCGGAGCACGCCGCCGACTACCGCCGCCGCGGCGAGGCCTACAACGACGAGATCCGCGCCGCGGCCGACGAGGTCCAGCGCACGATCGACCGCATTCCCGCAGCTCGCCGCACACTCGTCACCTCGCACGACGCGTTCCGCTACTTCGGCGACGCGTTCGGCATGGACGTCGTGGCGATCCAGGGCATCTCCACCGAGCAGGAGGCGACGACCGCCGACGTGGCGCGCGTGGCCGAACTGCTCGCCGACGAGAACCTGCCCGCCGTGTTCCTCGAGACGAGCGTGTCGCGGCAGACCGTCGACTCGATGGTCGCCGCCGCCCGGCACCGCGGCGGCGAGGTGAGCGTCGGCGGCGAGCTGTACTCCGACTCCACCGGCCCCGACGGCAGCTACCTGGGCATGTTGCGCGCCAACGCGGCCACCCTCACGGAGGCACTGACATGACCACCGGCGCATTCCCTCCCGCGGAGGCGGCGAGCAGCACCGCCGACGCACTCCTTCCCGCGGAGGCGGCAACCAACACCGCCGACGCACTCTCCCCCGCGGAGGCGGCAACCAACACCGCCGTCGCGCTCTCTCCCGGGGAGCGGGCCGGCACGACCGATGTACTCGTTCCCACGGGAGGCGGACGCATGACCGAACCGGCACTCCGTTTGCAGGGCATGAGTGCCTCGTACGGCGGGCGGCCCGTGCTGGCCGGCGTCGACGTCGAGATCCCGGCGGGCACGCTCAGCGCCGTCGTGGGGCCGAACGGTGCGGGCAAGTCGACGATGGTCAAGGCGGCGCTCGGGCTCGTGCCGTCGGTGCGTGGCACGGTGCGCTGGCTGGGACAGCCGTTGCGCCGGGTCCGCAAACGCGTGGCCTACGTGCCGCAGTCGGATGCCGTCGCGAAGGACTTCCCCATCACGGCGGTGCAGGTCGTGGAGATGGGCCGCTACCCGCACCGCGGCTGGCTGCGCAGGCTGACGCCCGCGGACGACGACTGCGTGGCGGGTGCGATGGCGCAGGTCGGCGTCGCGGACCTGGCGGACCGTCCGATCGACGAGCTCTCCGGGGGGCAGCGGCAGCGGGTGTTCCTCGCGAGGGCGTTGGCCCAGCGTGCGGATCTCATCGTGCTCGACGAGCCGTTCACCGCTGTCGACGCGCGCACCGAGAAGGCGCTGCTGGAGATCCTCACGGGGTTGTGCCGCGAGGGCGTCTCGGTCATCGCGGTGCACCACGACCTGCGCGAGGTGCTGGACAGCTTCGAGCACGCGGTGCTCATGGCGGGCACCGTCGTCGCCGCGGGAGCGCCCGCCGACGTGCTCACGCCCGAGCACCTCGAACGTGCCTACGGCATGGCGCCGTTGGCGACCCGATGAGTGCCGTCGTGACCGGCTCGCTGCAGGCCGGAGCACTGCAGACGGGAACGCTGCAGGCAGGCTCGCTCGGTGGGCTGCTGGAGGCGCTGCCGCTGTCCTACCCGGACGCCGTGGTGGTCGTCGGCACGGCCGTGGTCGGCTTCGTCGCGGGGCTCCTCGGGCCGCTGGCCGTGCTCCGGCAGCGGAGCATGTTCGGCGACGCGATGAGCCACGGCACTCTCGCGGGTGTGGCGGTGGCGTTCCTGCTCACGGGCGCCAAGGTGCCGGAACTGCTGCTCCTCGGCGCTGCGATCTCGGCGACGCTCGCGGCGTTCGCCATGATCGCGCTGGAACGCACCGGGCGACTGCGGTCCGACACGGCCATCGGCGTCGTCCTCTCGGTGTCGCTGACGCTCGGCATCGTGCTGCTCACCGGCATCTCCGGCAGCGGCAACGCCCAGCAGTCCGGCTTGGACGAGTACCTGCTCGGGCAGACCGCGGGCATGGTGGAACGCGACATCGTCGTCGCGCTGGCGGGAGCGGGTGTCGCCGTCGCGGTGGTGCTGGTGGGATTCCGGCTGCTGCGGTCGGCGACGTTCGATCCGGGGTTCACGGCCGTCGCCGGGGTGCGCACGTGGATCGTCGACGCCGCCAGCACGGGACTGCTGGCGCTCGCCGTGGTGCTCGGCGTGCGCACCGTCGGGGCGATCCTGATGGTCGCGTTGCTGGTCGCTCCGGTCGTCGCCGCGCGGCAGCTGACCACCCGGCTGGCGGTCCTGCTGCCGTTGTCCGCCGTCATCGGGGCGGCGTGCGGCGCGGCGGGCGGGCTCGTCTCCGGGCGTGCGGAACTGCCTGCCGGGCCGGTGATCGTGCTGCTGGCGACGGCACTCGCGGTGCTGTCGGTGGTGCTGGCCCCGCGACGCGGCGTCATCGCGCGCGCCCGAGCGGGCAGGCTGCGGGAGGAGCGTGGCCATGTCACCCGATGACGTGATGATCATCGTGATCGCCGGGCTGCTGTCGACGTCGTGTGCGGTACTCGGCGGCTTCCTCGTACTGCGCGGCCAGGCGCTGCTGCCCGACGCGGTCAGTCACGCCGTGCTGCCCGGCATCGTGTTGATCTTCGTGCTGTCCGGTGAACGCGCCTCGCTGTGGACGGTCGTCGGCGCGACGGCGTTCGGCGTGCTGTGCGTGCTCGGCTCGGACTGGTTGCGGCGCAGCGGCGTCGTCGAATCGGACGCCGCGCTGGCCCTGGTGTTCCCCGCCCTGTTCTCGCTGGGCATCCTCGGCATCAGCCGGTTCGCGTCGGGAGCGCACATCGACCTGGACTCGGCGATCTACGGCGACCTGACGTTCGCACCGCTGCGCACCATCTCCCTGTTCGGCGCCGACGTGCCGCGGTCGCTGGTGATCACCGGCGTGGCCACGGTCGCCGTGGTGGCGCTCGTCGTGGGGCTGTGGCGGCCGCTGCAGGCGGCGACGTTCGACCCCGCGTTCGCCGAGCTGGCGGGACTGCGCGGCCGGCTGATCGGCCAGGTGCTGCTCGTCGCCGTCGCGGGGCTGGCCGTCGTGGCGTTCGACAGCGTCGGCGCGATCCTGGTGATCACGTTCTTCGTGGTGCCGGCCTCGACGGCACGGCTGTTGACGGCGCGGCTCGGGTCGATGCTCGTCGTCGCGGCGGGCTGCGGGTGGGTCGCCTCGGTCGCGGGCCACGGCGTCGCGGTGTCGCTGGACACGTCCATCCCCGGCACGATCGGCCTCGCCAGCGGGGTGCTGTTCGCGCTCGCGCTGGTGCTGGCACCCCGCCGCGGCGTGCTGGCCCGGTGGAGGGCCCGCACCTGACCTGCGTGTCCTGCACTAGGGGCCGTGTTGCAGGTTCCGGGGCGCGTGTTGCGGATTCCGGGACGCGTGTTGCGCTTTCCGGGACGCGTGTTGACGTCTCCGCGACGGCGGTCGACAGTGCTCCTGTGCTACACATCGGAACGATCGTCATGGGAGCTGCCGACGTCCGGCGGGCAGCCACCTTCTGGAGCGCCGCGCTCGACTACGTCCCCCGCAGCACCGCGGTCAACGACGACTTCGTGGTGCTCACCCCGCGCGACGGCCACGGCCCCGGCGTGGCTCTGGATTCGAGTGATTCCCCGGTCCAGCCGCATCCCCGTGTGCACCTCGACCTCTACGCCGCCGACGCCGACGAGCAGACGGCCGAGGTCGCACGCCTCGTGTCGCTGGGCGCCTCGCGAGTCGACTGGGACCTCTACCCTGCCGACCCGGATTTCGTGGTGCTCGCCGACACCGAGGGCAACCGCTTCTGCGTGATCGACACCTCCCACGCCGGGTAACGCCCACGCCCGATTGACGGCCCGGCCGGGCGCCACGGCACCGCTCACCCGCGGAAAACGCCTCGCACCTCCGCCGGCGCCAACCGTAGGCTGCGCGAATGCCGAGTGATCACCTGCTGCTCACCGTGCTCGGATCGGCCACGCCGTACGCCACGGTCGGCAACCCCTGCTCCGGATACCTGGTGACGAACGGCGAGACGCGCGTCTGGGTCGACGCGGGCAGCGGAACGCTCGCCGCGCTGCAACGACACACGCGACTCGACGAGATCGACGCGATCTGGATCTCGCATCTGCACGCCGACCACAGCGCCGACCTGCTCACGGCCTACTACGCGCTGCTGTTCGCCGACATCGATCTCGCCACGCCGATCCCGCTGTACGGGCCACCGGGCACCGCCGACCGGCTGGCCCACTTCCTCACCAACGGCCCCGACCGCAGCCCCGTTGAATCCGCGTTCACGGTCCGCGCGCTGCACGACGGCCACCGGGCCGAGGTCGGCCCGATGACGCTCACCAGCCGCGCCGTACGACACGGCATGCCGGCGTTCGCCGTACGCGTCGAGGCGTGCGGGACGTCGTTGACCTTTTCCGGCGACACGGCCCCGTGCGGCGCGCTCACGGAGCTGGCCGCCGGCACGGATGTCCTGCTGTGCGAGGCCGAGAGCGACCGCACACCCACCGCCGGGCCCCAGGTCCACCACACCCCGGAGGACGCCGCCGACACCGCCCGAGCCGCGGCCGCCCGCCGGCTGATCGTCACGCACGTCGGCCGTTTCCTGACCCCGGCCGACGCGACGGCCCGCGCCGGCGCCGTGCTCGACCACGACGTCGAGTACGCAGCGCCGGGCGAGACCTTCGTGGTCACCGGAACGCAGAACCCGCGAGGCGGAGCTGTCACGCCGTAACCCCGAGGGGTGGTGGCCGGCCGAAGGGTGGTGGCCGGCCGACCGGCGGGCGCTGACCACGCAGATCCGGGGCGCACACACGCCGTTCCGAGTGCAGAACACGCGGGCCTGGGTGCAGAACACGCGCAACGCACAGTCGCGTGTCAGCCCGGCGTTGGGGGGCGGTCGGGCGACGGGTGGGCGCAGGACACGCGGCTACTTGCGGATCTCCAGGGTGCAGCACTTCGGCCCGCCGCCGGCCTTGCGCAGTTCGGAGATGTCGACGAACCGCACCTCGTAGCCCCGCGCGGTGAGCTGTTCGGCCAGGCCGGTCGCCTCGGCGGGAAGCACGACGTGGCGGCCGTCGGAGATCCCGTTGAGCCCGAAACACTCCGCGTCGGCCTTCGTGGCGACGACCGCGTCCGGGAACAGCCGCCGCAGCACCCGCCGCGAACCCTCCGAGAACGCCTCCGGGTAATAGGCGATCTGCGCCCGGGAACCACCACCGACACGGCCGGCTCCCCCGGAACCCGCAACACGGTCTCCGGAACCCGCAACACGGGGCCCCGAATCCGCAACACGGGCGGTGGCACCGGTGCCGTCCACGGGGCCGGCACCGTCGGCTTCGCCGGAGAGCACGAACAGCGCCGTGTCGAGGTGGTAGTAGCGCTCGTCGACCAGCTGCAGGGACACCACCGGCACCCCGAGCGCCTCCTGTGCCTCGGCGTGGGCGCCGGGATCGGTGCGGAACCCGGTGCCGGCCAGCAGTAGCGCGCCGGTCCACACGAAGTCGCCCTCGGCCTCGTTGATCTGCCGCGGCATCGTCAAGTCGCGGAACCCGTTCTCCACGAACCAACGCCGGAAGTGCTCGGCCTCGGCGGCACGCTCCGGTGCGCGGAACCGCGATCCGAGCACCCGGCCGCCCACGACGGTTCCCGAGTTGGCGGCGAACACCATGTCCGGCAGACCAGGCTGCGGCGGCACCTCGTCGACCGTGTGGCCCAGTTCGCGGTAGGTGTCACGCAGCGTCGTCCACTGCCGCATGGCCAGCTCGGTGTCGACGGGCCGGTCGGGGTCCATCCACGGGTTGATCGAGTACTCCACGGCGAAATACCGCGGCGGGCACATGAGGTAGTGGCGGGGGGTCGGGACACGTACGGGCAGCGCGTGATCGCCTGTCATGCTTCGAATGTAGAACCGCCCGGTCACGCAAACAATCGACGAAGATTGCGCACCAGTGTGCTAATCATTGCGCATGAACACGTTGGATCAGCGGATCGTTTCTCGCCTCGTTGCCAATGCGCGATCGAGCTACGCAGAGATCGGCAAGGAGGTCGGACTGTCGGCTCCCGCAGTGAAACGCCGCGTCGACCGGCTGCTCGACGACGGGGTACTGCGTGGCTTCACCGCGGTGGTCGACCCGGAGGCGCTCGGCTGGGGGACGGAGGCGTTCGTCGAGGTGCATTGCCATGGCAATGTCTCCCCCGCGCGCATCCGCTCCCACCTGGAGCCACTGCCCGAAGTGGTGGCGGCCTACACTGTCTCGGGTGCTGCCGACGCGATCGTGCACCTGCGCGCGTCCGATATCCATCACCTCGAATCGGCGCTCGAACGCCTCCGCGGCCTGGAGATCATCGACCGGACCGTGTCGACCGTCGTGTTGTCGACACTTCTGGAGCGTTCCCCAAATCCAGGCGAATGATTACCCTGAAACATACGCTCGGCGGAGCCGTCGCCGTCTCAGGTCGTGGAATCCGGGGGTCATCACTCGTGCACCATAGGTAAGGCAAATCACACCCGTCCGCTCGCCCTGAAAACAACAAGTAATCTCGAAGTATTGCGCGCTGGGCGCGCCAGTCGTCAGAGAGGGATTTCCTGGCCCATGAGCACGAGTGCGAACGGCAGCGCAGCGGCCGGCACCGACGCGCTGTCGGCGTCCCGACCGACAGAGGTCAACCGGCTCGAGCGTGTCGTGATCCGGTTCGCCGGTGACTCCGGCGACGGCATGCAGCTGACCGGCGACCGCTTCACGTCGGAGGCGGCGGCGTTCGGCAACGACCTCGCGACGCTGCCGAACTTCCCCGCGGAGATCCGCGCACCTCAGGGCACCATCCCGGGCGTATCGAGCTTCCAGGTGCACTTCGCCGACTACGACATCCTCACCCCCGGCGACCGCCCCGACGTGCTGGTGGCGATGAACCCGGCGGCGCTCAAGGCCAACATCGGCGACGTGCCCAAGGGCGGCACCGTCATCGTCAACACCGACGAGTTCGGCAAGCGCAACCTGGCCAAGGTCGACTACGAGTCCAACCCGCTCGAGGACGACTCGCTGTCGGCGTTCGAGGTGCACGAGGTCGCCATGTCGACCCTGACGCAGGGCGCGCTCGCCGACACCGGACTCGGCAAGAAGGACGCCGAGCGCTGCAAGAACATGTTCGCCCTCGGGTTGCTGTCGTGGATGTACCACCGGCCGACCGAGGGCACCGAGGCGTTCCTCCGTGAGAAGTTCGCCAAGAAGCCCGAGGTCGCCGAGGCGAACGTGCTGGCCTTCCGCGCGGGCTGGTACTACGGCGAGACGACCGAGGCGTTCGGCACGACGTTCGAGATCGCCCCCGCCAAGTTGCCGAGGGGCACCTACCGGCAGATCACGGGCAACACCGCGCTCGCCTACGGCATCGTCGCGGCCGGGCAGCAGTCGCGACTGCCGGTGCTGCTGGGCACGTACCCGATCACGCCTGCCTCCGACGTGCTGCACGAGCTGTCCAAGCACAAGAACTTCGGCATCACCACGTTCCAGGCCGAGGACGAGATCGCCGGCATCGGCGCGGCTCTCGGCGCCGCCTACGGCGGTGCGCTGGGCGTCACCTCGACGTCCGGCCCGGGGATCGCGTTGAAGGCCGAGACCATCGGCCTCGGCGTCATGACCGAGCTGCCGCTGGTGGTCATCGACGTACAGCGCGGCGGGCCTTCGACGGGCCTGCCGACCAAGACCGAACAGGCCGACCTGCTGCAGGCCTACTTCGGCCGCAACGGCGAATGCCCGGTGCCGATCGTCGCCCCGGCGACGCCTGCCGACTGCTTCGACATCGCGCTCGAGGCGACCCGCATCGCACTGACCTACCGCACGCCGGTGCTGCTGCTCTCCGACGGCGCGGTCGCCAACGGCTCCGAGCCGTGGCTGATCCCCGACGTCTCGACCCTGCCCGACCTGTCGGTGACGTTCGCGTCCGAGCCCAACGCGCCGGACGGGTCCGGTGAGCACTGGCCGTACCAGCGCGACCCGGAAACGCTGGCCCGCGAGTGGGCGCTGCCGGGCACGGCGGGGCTGCAGCACCGCATCGGCGGTCTGGAGAAGGCCGAGGGCAAGGGCAACATCTCCTACGACCCCGACAACCACGAGAAGATGGTGCGGCTGCGCCAGGCCAAGGTCGACGGTGTGGCCGTGCCCGACGTCGAGGTCGACGATCCCACCGGCGACGCGCGCGTACTGGTCCTCGGCTGGGGGTCGACCTACGGTCCGATCGGCGCCGCGGCGCGGCGGGTGCGTGCCAAGGGCATGCCGATCGCCCAGGCCCACCTGCGCCACCTCAACCCGCTGCCGGCCAACCTCGGTGAGGTCCTCGCCAGTTACGACCACGTGGTCGTGCCCGAGATGAACCTCGGCCAGCTGTCGATGCTGCTGCGCGCCAAGTACCTGACCGACATCCAGTCCTACACCAAGGTCGCCGGACTGCCCTTCAAGGCCGAAGAACTCGAAAGCGTCTTCACCGACATCCTCAGGGAGGTCACCGCAGTATGACCGACGACGCACTCTTTCCCGCGGAGGCGGCAGTATGACAGCCACCGACCTGGGCCTGCCCAGCATGGGTGGGCTCGACCTGGTCCCCACGACCGATGAGCCGCAGAAGGCCAAGGAGTACAAGTCCGACCAGGAAGTGCGCTGGTGCCCGGGGTGCGGTGACTACATCGTGCTCAACACCATCCAGTCGTTCCTGCCGACGTTGGGCCTCAAGCGCGAGAACATCGTGTTCATTTCCGGGATCGGCTGTTCGAGCCGGTTCCCGTACTACATGAACACCTACGGCATGCACTCGATCCACGGCCGTGCACCGTCGATCGCGACCGGCCTGGCGACGACCCGGCCGGACCTGTCGGTGTGGGTCGTGACCGGTGACGGCGACGCCCTGTCCATCGGCGGTAACCACCTGATCCACGCGCTGCGCCGCAACGTCAACCTGAAGATCCTGCTGTTCAACAACCGGATCTACGGTCTGACGAAGGGGCAGTACTCGCCGACCTCGGAACCGGGCAAGGTCACCAAGTCGACTCCGATGGGTTCGGTGGACACCCCGTTCAACCCGGTCTCCCTCGCGCTGGGTGCCGAGGCGACGTTCGTGGGCCGGGCGATGGACTCGGACAAGAAGGGCCTCACGGAGGTCCTCGGCGCCGCCGCCCAGCACCGCGGCAGTGCGGTCGTGGAGATCTACCAGAACTGCCCGATCTTCAACGACGGCGCATTCGACATGCTCAAGGACAAGGACGAGGCGGCGCAGCGGTTGATCCCGCTGACCCCGGGCGAGCCGATCCGGTTCGGCGCCGAGGGCGAGTTCGGTGTGACCACCACGGGTTACGGCGGCCTCGACGTCGGCAAGGTCGCCGACATCGGCGAGGACAACCTGGTCGTGCACGACCCGTCGATCGAGGACACGGCGTACGGGTTCGCGCTGTCGCGCATCGGGGACCAGCACCTCAACCACATCCCGACGGGCATCTTCCGCCAGGTCGAGCGGGAGACCTACGACGACCAGGCCCGCGCCCAGGTGCAGCAGGCTCAGGAGGCCAAGCCGGGCGACCTGCAGGCCCTGCTCACCGGCAAGGACACCTGGACGGTCGAGTAGCGTCCCGGGCCTCGCAGCACCGGATGGCCGATGTGGTCGTCAGTAGATCATGCAGACGCTCGGCTGGGCCCTGCCCAGCCGAGCGTTTTGCGTGGTCGGCCGCCTGAGTTGCTGGGCGAGGTGTTCGAGAGCTTCGGCACGGTGCATCTTCGGCACGGTGCACGGACCGGTCGGTGCCCTTGGGTCGCCGCGTAGTTGTTCGAGTCGGTTGCCGGCCTACCGGATCAGCTGGACATCACGCCGAGATCGGTTGGATGTGTTCGAGCTCGTCGCCGAGCGCGTCACGCGCGGTCTCGCGGTCGTAGAGCTCCTGCAGCCCGGTCCAGAACCCCTCGGACATGCCAAAGAACCGCGACAGGCGTAGTCCGGTGTCTGCAGTGATGCTGCGACGTCCAGTGATGATCTGCGACAGGCGTGTCTGGTCGACTCCGATCGCCTTCGCGAGCCGGTACGCGGTGATGCCCATCGGCTCGAGGAACTCCTCCTTGAGGATCTCGCCGGGGTGTACCGGCGGCATGGTGGGCGCGGTGGTCATGCCTCTCTCCCTAGTGATAGTCGACGATCTCGACGTGCTCGGGCCCGCTGTCGGTCCAGGTGAAGCAGATGCGCCACTGGTCGTTAATGCGGATGCTGTGTTGTCCTGCACGGTCGCCGCGTAGTTGTTCGAGTCGGCTGCCGGGCGGAACTCGAAGGTCGTCGAGCTGCCCTGCCTTGTCGAGCATCGCGAGCTTCATCCACGCACGGCGTCGAACGTCGGGTGGCAGTCGGGTGTCGCGACGGCGCCAGATGTTCTCGGTGTTCTTGTTCGCGAACGATCGGATCATGACGCCCTACTGGTGAACCTCACGAGTACTAACGTACTCCGATAGTATCGAGACGCGCAAGCATTCGCTACTCATGTGATCCGGTGACGATGATGACTCGTCGACGTACCGCGCGGCGCTGACGGCGCAGGTCCGCGAAGGGTCCTCGACTGCCGGCGACGTCGAGCGCGCCGCCCCGCGTAGAGCTGGTTTCGCCGAGCGGTGGACCGGGAACGACTCGGGTCGCACCCGGACTCGGCAGAGGGGCAGGATGACACGGACGCGAGTAGTGATCGTCGGTGGCGGATTCGCCGGTTTTCACGCGGCGCGGCACCTGGCGAAGAACGTGGACCACGACGAGGTCGAGATCATCCTCGTCAACCCCACCGACTACTTCCTGTACGTTCCGCTCCTGCCGGAGGTGGGCTCGGGGATCCTCGACCCCCGATCGGTCACGATCTCGCTGCCCGCGACGTTGCCGAACGTGCGGTTGGTCCTCGGGGAAGTCACCACGGTCGACCCGGATCGGCAGGAGCTGTCCTACGACGACCCCGAGGGCAACGCGGGCTCGTTGTCCTTCGACCGGCTCGTGCTGGCCGCCGGCAGTGTCAACAAGCTGCTGCCGATCCCGGGAGTGGCCAAGTACGGGCACGGGTTCCGGGGCGTGCCCGAGGCGCTGTACTTCCGGGACCACGTGACGCGGCAGATCGAGCTGGCGGCCATGACCGACGATCCGCAGGAGCGTGACGCCCGCTGCACGTTCGTCGTGGTCGGCGCCGGGTACACGGGCACCGAGATCGCCGCGCAGGGGCCGTCGTTCACCGAGACGCTGGCGGCGCGGCATCCCGAACTGCGCGATCAGCCCATGCGCTGGAAGCTGCTGGACCTCGCGCCCCGTGTGCTGCCCGAGCTCGATCGCCGGTTGTCGCGCACGGCCGACGAGGTGCTCCGGGAACGCGGTGTCGAGATTCTGACGGAGACGTCGATCACCGAGAGCACGGACGAGGGCGTCACGTTGAGCAACGATCAGTTCGTGCGGACACGTTCGCTGGTCTGGTGCGTGGGCGTCCGTCCCGATCCGCTCGTGGAGTCCCTCGGCCTGAAAACCCAGCAGGGCAGGCTCGTGGTCGACGACCATCTGTCGGTGCCTTCCTACCCGCACGTGTTCGCGTGCGGGGATGCTGCCGCGGTGACCGATCCTCATCACCGGGAACGCCTCACCCCGATGACCGCGCAGCACGCGGTGCGGCAGGGCAGGCTGGCCGCCCGCAACGTCGCCGCCTCGCTGGGCCACGGCACGTCCGCCCCGTACCGGCACCGCGATCTCGGTTTCGTCGTGGACCTGGGTGCGGGCAAGGCCGCCGCGAACCCGTTGCACATACCTCTCTCCGGGATACCGGCCAAGGCCGTCACCCGCGGGTATCACTTGGCGGCCATGCCGACGAACCGGCTCCGGGTCGCGCTCGATTGGACACTGGAGGCGGTCACGACGCGGCCTCGCGTGCAACTCGGGTTGGTCCGTTCCGGGACCGTGCCGCTGGACACGTCCTCCCCCGAACTGCCGCACCTGCGTTCGGATCCGCCCGCGACGCGGGAGCCGACCACCGGCCTGCGCGCGAGCGGCGACGGCGCGGGCTCCGAACGACGTGGCGAATGACGGCGGCGCCCCGCCCGTGCGGAACCTCGCGGGCAGCGCACCGCCTCAGGAGCACGACGTGGTGGCGGCGCCGGGACCGCGATCCGGCCCCACACCGCCGGCTGTGACCGGCACCCGGCGCTACCCGGGCATGGTCTCGCCGCCGGTGGGGGCGAGCACTTCGCCCGTATAGTACGACGACAGCTGATTCGCGGCGAAGAACACGTACGACGGCGCGATCTCGTCCGGGTCGGCGGCCCTGCCCATCGGTGCCTGCTCGCCGAACTGCTCGACCTTCTCCTCCGGCATCGTGGCCGGGATCAGTGGTGTCCACACCGGACCGGGCGCGACGCAGTTGACCCGGATCCCGCGGCTCATCAAGGACTGGGCGAGAGAGTGCGTCAGCGACTGCACCGCACCTTTGGTGGCGGAGTAGTCGATGAGCCGCTTGTTGCCGCGCAGCCCGTTGACCGAGCCGGTGTTGATGATCGCCGCGCCGGGACCCAAGTGGGCCAACGCCGCCTTCGTGACCCGGAAGAAACTGTGGATGTTCACTTCGAAGGTGCGTAGCCACTGCTCGTCGGCGATGTCGTCGGGCCGGTCGTAGGGTTCCTGAGTGGCCACGTTGTTGACCACGACGTCGAGCCGGCCGAGGTCGGCCACCGTGTCCTCGACGATACGGACACAGTGCTCGGCGTCGCCGAGGTCGCCGCGCAGCGTCACGCAACGGCGCCCCGCCCCGCGCACCAGGGACGCCGTGTGTTCGGCGTCGCCGTCCTCCGACAGGTACGCGAGCGCCACGTCGGCACCCTCCTTGGCGAAGGCCGCACAGACCGCCCTGCCGATGCCGGAGTCCCCGCCGGTCACCAGGGCCACCTTCCCTTCGAGCAGCCCGCGGCCGGTCCAGTCGCGCATCTCGTCCCGCGGCTGCGGATCCAGGCCGCCGCTGCCACCGGGCGGATCCTGCTGCTGCGGCGGAGGCGAACCCGATGCGGCCGTGCTCATACTTCCTCCCGGGTACTGTCGGACAGGACGGCACAGCGATTGCCACACCACGACGATGCGACACCGCGGTGGCGATCCCGCGGTCGCGATCCCGCACAGTGGCGGCATCGACCGAGGGCCGGCGCGAACGGTCGACCGTGCCCGACCCTCCGACGTCGATGGTGGAGGCTTGCCGTGCTCGCCGCACCCCGAGCCACGGGAACCGGACCGACGCGCGCCGCACCCCGCACTCACTCGCCGGGTACGGGCACGACACCACAGGTGCGAGAAGGCGCGACCATCGGCTCGCAGCCGGAACCGGTGATCACCGTCGAAGGCCCGGCCGCGGGCACCTGCGCGCGATCGTCGTCAACCGGCGCGCAAGCCGTCGTCAGGTGAGAGGGCGGAAGCCGACACGTTCGGCGTCGGCGGGGCTGCGGAACCAAACCTCGGCCACCATGCGCGGGTACTGCGGCGAGGCGTCCGTGACGTACCGCAGCGCCGTGACACTCGCCTTCACCGTGAACTCCGGCGACGGGCTGCCACCGCCCGGCAACGGCATCGCCGAGCCAGGGCCGAAGGGCCCCGGCCTTGCCGACTCGGCATCCGCATCGTCGGCCGTTCCCGCGTCGGCACCAGCAGCGGCCGCTCCGACCTGCCCTGTTCCAGCCTGTGCGGGGTGGTCGGCGTCCGACCGGTCGAGGCTGCCCTGGCCCGCACCGGCCTGCGGAGCGCCCGTCTCCTCGACGGCGAGCTGCCCCGACATCGCGTCGTCGCCGGTGGGCACCTGCCCGGTCGGCGTCACGAACTTCGTCAGCTGCCCCGATTCGGGAGGTGCCTGCCCGGTCTGCTGGCCCGCGTCGGCGGGTTCGGCTGCGGGCCCGGACGACGCCGACTCGCCCGGCGAGGCCGGTTCGAACAGCGAACCGCTCTGCGTCGCCGCGTCCGGCTCCCTGCGGGTGATCGCGCGCATCGACGGCTGGATGGGCTTCGGCGCGTCGAAACCGCCAGGGGGACGCTGCCGCGGCGTGCGCTTCGGCAGCACGTTCGTCGACTCGACCGCGTCCTCGTCGGGACCGGCGCCGGGCCCGCCGAACGCGTACGCGGGTGGGTCCGCGGGCAGCGCTTCCGACCCGTTCGATCCCGGAGCGCCCGTCTCGGCAGCGGTGCCGACACCGGCGTGGCCGGACCCGGCCTCCCCCGTCGCCGGGTCACCCGTTCCCGTGTCACCGGCCTCGGAAGGCTCGGCGCCGGGGTCCTCGGCATCGTCAGCGTCGTCGATCGGGGTCGGTTCGAACAGGCTTCCCGGCCGTTCGGCCGGGTGCGCCTGGTCACCTGCGCCGGTGTCCTGCCCGCCGGTGACTGCGTCGTCGCCTGCGAGGCCGGATTCCCGCAGGCCACCCTGGACCTCGCTGCCCTGAACGTCGCTGCCCCGGAGGCCGTCGCTCTGGAGACCGCTGTCCTGCAGACCGCCGACGGGAAGTTCGGTGGTCGCGTCGAACGACGTCACGGGCTGGAACGGTGCGCCGAGGTGCAACGCGGAGCCCGCCACGTCGGAGCCCGCTGTCGAGCTACCTGCCTGGTCCGTTCCCGCATCGTCGGAGGAACCGGGGCTCGCCCCGGTCGTAGGCGCGCCGCCGGAATCACCGCCGGGACCCTCGTCCGGGCCGATCAGGCGGGTCGACTCCGCTTCGGACGCGGCCACGTCGGCATCGGCGTCGGTGCCGCCGGGGGCGCTGCGCATCTCGTCCGGGTCGAGCACCGACGAGACCGGTGCGTCGTCGGCGACACCCCGGTCATCGGCATCCCGGTCGTCGGCATCCCGGTCGAGTGCGGCCACGTACCGGGTCGGGTCGTCCTGACCCTCAACGTGACGGCCCTCCTCGTCACCGACGGAGTCGTTGTATCCGATGCCGCTGTATCCGGAGTCGTGGTGTCCGGGGTCGTCGTATCCGGTGCCGTCGTACTCGCCGTCACCGGCACGGTCGTCGGCGAAGGCTCGATACCCGTCCGAGTAGCCGGCGTCGTAGTCCGCGTCGTGGGCGAACCGGTCGCCGGAGTCGGCGGGGATCTCCAGGTCGTCCGGCCGGTCGGCCAGGTCGAAGTCGTCGGCCCGGTCCGCGTAACCACCGGCGGCGTAACCGCCCGCGTAGTCGCCGCTGAGGCTGTCACGTTCGAGCCACGACGTCTCCGGCTCCGGCCGATCGGGCACGTCGACGGCCGCGCCTGCCCCGTACGCATCCGTCCCTGCCAGGGCTTCGTCGGCGTCGCTGAACGGGTCGCCCCGCTCCGTCCGCGTCTGCGCCGTGCCGGCCGCACCGAGGGCGGGCTCGGAGATCCGGCGTAGATCGGCCTCGCGGGCCACGAGTCTCTCCTCGAGACTGCGGATCTGCTTACGCGCGGGCCGAACCAGGAAAACCCAGGCCAGGAAGGCGCCCAGCACGAAAGCGATCGCGCTGAACACCCAGACCTGCCCAAAAACGGACATTGGTGCGGTGTCCTCCCTCAGTGGGTGCGTGCGACGAGGTAATCGGCGACCGATTCGCAGGCATCCCGCGCCGGAGTCGGCGGCAATGCCTCCAGCTCCGTCCTCGCGCGCTGAGCGTAGCCTGAAAGGGTGGTGCGTGCGCGTTCCAGGCCACGCGATGAACGCAACAGTGTCAACGCCTCGACGACCTCGGCGTCGTCGGTGATCGGGCCGCCGAGCAGCTCCACGAGCCGCGGATCGGGCCTGTCCTCGGCGAGCTCGTACAGCATCGGCAGCGTCTTCACACCTTCACGCAGGTCCGTGCCCTGCGACTTCCCCGACTCGGCCGACGGCGAGTCGATGTCGATGATGTCGTCCGAGATCTGGAACGCCGTGCCGATGAGGTCACCGAACCGCCGCAGCGCCTCGATGTGCTCCGGCGACGCGTCCGACAGCATGCCGCCGAACCGGCCCGACGTGGCGATCAGCGATCCCGTCTTCTGCCCGATCACCGTCAGGTAGTGCTCGATCGGGTCCTCGCCCTGGCCGGGGCCCACCGTTTCGCGCATCTGGCCCGTGACCAGCTCGCCGAACGTCTCGGCGATGATCCGTGCCGCGTCGGTGCCCAGGTCGGCGACCAGCCGGGAGGCGTGCGCGAACAGGAAGTCACCGGTGAGGATCGCGACCGTGTTGTCCCAGCGCGCGTTGACGCTCTCCGCACCGCGGCGCATCGTCGCCTCGTCCATGACGTCGTCGTGGTACAGCGTCGCGAGGTGGACCAGTTCCACGGCCGCTGCCGCGGTGACCACGCCCTCGCGCGCGTCCTCACCTGCCGTGCCGAACTGTCCCGCCAGCAGCGTGAACAGCGGACGAAAACGTTTGCCCCCGGCTTCGACCAGGTGCCGGGCGGCCTCGTTGACCGCTGCGACGTCACTGCGGACGACCTCGCGCAGCAGCTGCTCCACCGCGCTCAGACCACCCGCGAGCTCGGTCAGCAGCGCTTCGTCGTCGATCTGCAGTCCGACCGAGGCGCGCAGTTCTTCGATGGCGCCGTCACGCACTGACACTGCTCGCTCCGCCCTCTCGGCACTGGGTTCCACGGCCGGTTCTCCTCCGGGCGCCGGGTCTGGCGTCCCGTCAAAACCGGCCCCAGCCTACTGGCAAGTCTTCACGGGGCGATTACGCATCAGCCCTGCTCAGACGTGACCGTCGACACCGCCCGGCGTCACCGGTGCGCCGCCGTCACCCGCCGAGTGCGAAACCACCCGCTCCCGCCCAGTCCAGAGCGAACGTCGGCAGCACGCCCAGCAGCAGCGTGACGATCACGCCCAGCGCGATCGACGCCGTGGTGAACGCACCCGGCACACTGACCGTCGGCCCGTCGGACGCCGGCTCGGAGAAGTACATGAGCACGACGACCCGCAGGTAGAAGAACGCCGCCACGGCACTGAAGACGAGCGCGATCACCACCAACGGGGCCATGCCGTCGGACAACGCCGCGGAGAACACCACGAACTTGCCCACGAACCCGCTGGTCAACGGGATACCGGCCAGCGCGAGCAGCAGGAACGTGAACACGCCTGCCAACAGCGGCGACCGCTTCGCCAGGCCTGCCCACGCCGACAGGTGGGTCGCCTCGCCGGAGGAGTCCCGCACCAGTGAGATCACGCCGAACGCCGCGAGCGTGGTGAACCCGTAGGCGAGCAGGTAGAACAGCGTGCCCGACAGCCCCTCGTCGGTGAGCGCCATCGTGCCGATGAGCAGGAACCCGGCGTGGGCGATCGACGAGTAGGCGATCATCCGCTTCAGGTCGGTCTGCGTCAGGCCCAGTACCGCGCCGATGGCCATCGAGATGATCGCGACGGCCCACAGCACGCCGCGCCACTCCCAGCTGGTGGCCTCGAACGCCACGGTCAGCACCCGCAGGATCCCGCCGAACGCCGCCACCTTCGTGCACGCCGCCATGAACCCCGTCACCGGGGTCGGCGCGCCCTGGTAGACGTCGGGCGTCCAGGTGTGGAACGGCCCGACCGAGCCCTTGAACAGCAGGCCGACCATCAGCAGGCCGAGGCCCGCGAACAGCAGCGTGTCCGACCGGTCGGTGCCCGCGGACGCGGTGGCGATGTCGGCGAGCTTCACCGACCCGGCGTAGCCGTACAGCAGCGCGAGGCCGTACAGGAAGAACGCGCTGGCGAACGCGCCGAGCAGGAAGTACTTGACCGCCGCCTCCTGCGACAGCAACCGCCGCCTGCGGGCCAGCCCGCACATCAGGTACAGCGGAAGGCTCAGCACCTCGAGCGCGATGAACATCGTCAACAGGTCGTTGGCCGCGGTGAACGCCATCATCCCGCCGAGCGCGAACAGCGCGAGGGGGAACACCTCGGTCTGCATCCCGGTGGACTGCACCTGCGCGCGGTCCTGCACGGTGCCGGGCGCGATGCCCGCCTGCGCGACGAACGAACCGCCCGGCTCGACCGACCGGTCGGCGATCATCAGCACCGCCGCGACGCTCAGTGCGAGCAGCGTGCCCCAGAGGAACAGCGCGGGTGTGTCGATCGACAGCGTCGTCCCCATCGTCACCACGCCGTGCTCAGGCCTGCCACTCACGTACGCGCCCAGCGCGATGCCCGCGGCGGCGATCGAGCCGAGCGTCAGCACGACCTGTCCGGACCAGCGCTGGTGCTTCGGCACGAACGCCTCGATCAGCACCCCGACGCACGCGGCGCCGAACACGATCACCATGGGCAGGATCGCGCCCCAGTCGATCCCGGGGGCGTCGACGGGCTGCACTTGCTGCGCGAGAAACGGATTCACGATGGCCGGTTACCTTTCCTGCACCGCGGTGATGGTCTGTTCGACCGACGGGTTGACGGTGTCCAGCACGGGTTTCGGGTAGAAGCCGAGCCCGATGATCAGCACCACGAGCGGCGCGAGCGCCGCGATCTCCCGTCCGCCCAGGTCGCGGATCGTCTTGCGGGCGCCCATCTCCGGGGCCTGCACCGTTCCCGGGCCGGGCGCCGCCGCGAGCATCGCGTCACCGCGCACGGGCCCGGTCATGATCCGCTGGTACAGCCACAGCACGTAGGCGGCGGCCAGCACCATGCCGACCGTGGCGACGACCGCGTACGCGGGCCGGGTGTCGAACGCGCCCAGCAGCACGAGGAACTCGCTGATGAACGAGTTCGTGCCGGGCAGCGACAACGCCGACAGGCCCGCGATCAGCAGCATCGCCGCCAGCACCGGCGTCACCTTGGCCATGCCGCCGTAGGCGTCGATCCGGGTGTGGCCGCCGCGCGCCGCGACGATGCCGAGCACCAGGATCAGCATGCCGGTGGCGAGGCTGTGGTTGAGCATGTACGTCGCCGAACCGGCCACGGCCTGCTGGGTGAAGGCGAAGATGCCGAGCGCGATGAATCCGAAGTGGGCGATCGACACGTACGCCACGAAGCGCCGCATGTCGGTCTGTCCCGCGGCGAGCATCGAACCGTAGATCACGCCGACCACGGCGAGCACGAGCACGAACGGGGCGAGTTCGGCGCTGGCGTCGGGCGTCATCGGCAGGCTGTAGCGCAGGAAACCGAACGTGCCGACCTTGTCGAGCACGCCGACCAGCAGCACCGTCACGCCCACCGGCGCCTGGCTCGCCGCGTCGGGCAGCCAGGTGTGGAACGGCACCAGCGGCGCCTTGATCGCGAACGCGAGGAAGAACCCGAGGAACAGCCAGATCTGCGTCTCGAGCGGCGCCTCGCTGACGACCTGCACCAGCGTGGCCCAGTCGAACGTGCCCTCGCCGAGTTCGTCGGCGGCGAGCGAGTAGGCCCCGATCGCCGACGCCAGCATGATCAGCCCGCCGAGGAACGAGTAGAGGAAGAACTTCACCGCGGCGTACTGCCGCCTCGGCCCGCCGTAGCCGCCGATGAGGAAGTACATCGGGATGAGCATGATCTCGAACAGGACGTAGAACAGGAACACGTCCGTCGCGGCGAACACCGCGATCGTCAACGACTGCTGCACGAGGATCAGCGACAGCAGCCCGCCGACGTCCTTGCCTTCCGGCAACTTGTCGGTCGAGCGCAGCAGCGCGATGACCACCGGAACGAGCAGTGCGATCACGGCGATCATCAGCAGTGCGATGCCGTCGATGCCGAAGGAGATGTGCACCCCGAACGCGGGAATCCACTCGAGCGAGGACACCTGCTGGAGGCGATCGCCGCCGGGGTCGTAGCTCAGCCACAGCGGCAGGATCAGCACGAGCTCCACAATGGACACCGCGAAGGCGGTCATCACGGCCAGCCGGTCGTCGCGGCGCAGGAAGGCCACGGCCACCGCACCGAGCAGTGGCAGCAGGATCAGTGCGAGCAGCCAGGTCATCCGAACCTCACCAACAACAGTGCGCCGACGATCAGGAACGAGCCGCCGAGCATCGACAGTGCATACGAGCGGACGAAACCGGTCTGCATCCGGCGCAGCCGTCCGGAACCTCCGCCGAACGCGGCGGCCAGACCGTTGACGGCGCCGTCGACGCCCCGGTTGTCCAGGAACACCGCGGACCGCGTGAGCCACAGGCCCGGCGTCGCGACGAGGGCCTCGTTCAGCGCGTTGCCGTACAGGTCCTTACGCGCGGCCCGTACCGGCCACGACACCCGCTCGGGACGCTGCACCGACGTGTCCCGTCGCCCGAACAGCGCCCACGCGCCCAGCACGCCGAGCGCCGAGACCAGGACCGTCAACCACGGGATCAGTGCGTGCGGCAGCACGCCGTGGTGGCTTTCCTGCAACGCCCCGACCGACGGGCTGAGGAACTCGGCCAGCGTGTCACCGCCGATGAGCAGTCCGCCCGCGGCGACCGACCCGATCGACAGCACGATCATCGGCGCGGTCATCGTCGGCGGCGATTCGTGGGGGTGGAACTCGCGGCCGTCCGACGAGGTCGTCTCCCGCCAGCGCTCCTTGCCGAAGAACGTCAGCAGCATCAGCCGCGTCATGTAGAAGCCCGTGATGCCCGCGGCCAACAGCGCCGAACCGCCCAGCACCCAGCCGCGCCAGCCCTCCTGGCCGAATGCCGCCTCGATGATGGCGTCCTTGGTGAAGTAGCCCGACAGGAACGGGAACCCGATGATCGCCAGGTAACCGAGGCCGAACGTGACGGCGGTGATCGGCAGCTTCTTCGCCAGCCCGCCGAACTTGCGCATGTCGACCTCGTCGTTCATGGCGTGCATGACCGACCCGGCGCCGAGGAACAGGCCCGCCTTGAAGAAGCCGTGCGTGAGCAGGTGCGCGATGGCGAGCGCGTAGCCGAACGGGCCGAGGCCGACGGCGAGCATCATGTAGCCGATCTGGCTCACGGTGGAGTAGGCCAGCACTTTCTTGATGTCGTCGTAGGCGCAGCCGATGATCGATCCGAGCAGCAGCGTGAACGCGCCGACGAGCGCGACCACCAGCCTGCCGTCCTCGGTGAGGTTGTAGATCGGCGCGCCGCGAGCGATCAGGTAGACGCCCGCGGTGACCATCGTCGCGGCGTGGATCAGGGCCGACACCGGGGTCGGACCCTCCATCGCGTCGGGCAGCCACGCCTGCAGCGGGAACTGGCCCGACTTACCGCAGGCGCCCAACAGGAGCAGCAGCGCGATCGCCGTGACCACACCGGGCGAGACGTCGCCGATGCCGGCGAACACCGCCTCGTAGCTCGTGCTGCCGATGTGCTTGAACATCAGGAAGATCGCGATCGCCAGGCCGACGTCGCCGACGCGGTTCATCAGGAACGCCTTCTTCGCCGCGGTCGCCGCGGCGGGGCGGTCCGTGTACCAGCCGATCAGCAGGTACGAAGCGAGGCCGACACCCTCCCAGCCGAGGTACAGCATCACGAAGCTGTTGCCCAGCACCAGGATCAGCATCGACGCGACGAACAGGTTCAGGTAGGCGAAGAACCGCCGCCGGTCGCGGTCGTCTGACATGTAGCCGATCGAGTAGACGTGAATCAGCGCGCCCACGCCCGTGATCAGCAGGACGAACGTCATCGACAGCGGGTCGATCCGCAGTCCGAAGTCGACCTGCAGCGCCTCGACCGGGATCCACGACCAGAGCGTCGTGTCCGCCGCCTGGCTCAGCGATTCCGACGCGAACAACGCCAGCGCGTACACGAAGGACGCCGCGACGGTCGCACAGCCGAGCAGGTGGCCCCACGAGTTCGTGCGCTTACCGCCGACCAGCAGCACGAGCGCACCGAGCGCCGGGAACGCGACCAGCAGCCACGATGATGCGATCACAGTTGTTTCCCCTTGCCCCTAGTACTTGAGCAGGTTGGTGTCGTCGATGGACGCGGACCGGCGGGTGCGGAAGATCGCCATGATGATGGCCAGTCCGACCACGACCTCCGCTGCCGCCACGACCATCACGAAGAACGCCATGACCTGTCCGTCGATGTCGGCGTTGATGCGCGCGAACGTGACGAGCGAGAGGTTCACGGCGTTGAGCATCAGCTCGATGCACATGAACACGACGATCGCGTTGCGCCGCACCAGCACTCCGACCGCGCCGATGCTGAACAGCAGCGCCGACAGCAGCAGGTAGTACGTCGGGGTCATGCCTTGTCCTCCGTGGCCTTCGCCGCGCCGCCGGCGGTGGTGTCGGCACCGGTTCCGTCGTCGTCACCGGCGCCGTCGGGTCCGACGAGCGCGTGGGTGTCCGGACCCGCGGCGCGGCTCGCGAGCTGCTTGCGGTGGGCCTGCAGCTGAGCCGTCGGGGTGGACTCGATGAGGTCGGACAGCGATTCCGGAGCGATCGACCCGTCCGGCAACAGCGCGGGCGTGGCGACGGAGTTGGACGTCGCGTACACGCCGGGGCCGGGCTTGGGCGACGGGCGTTCGTACTCGCCGCGGAACCGTGCCTCGACGAGGTCGCGCTGGCTGCGCCTGCCCTGCTTGGAATGCCGGTCGGTGAACGCGAGGACCATCGCGCCGACGGCCGCGGTGATCAGCAGCGCCGACGTGAGCTCGAAGGGGAACAGGTAGTCCTGGAAGATCACGCGGGCGAGTCCGCCCGCACCGCCGCCTTCCGGGGTCCACGGGTTCATCGCCGGTGCCGCGGGTACCTCTGCCAGGGCGCGGGTGAGCGCGCCCGCGAGCACGCCCGCGACACCGATGCCGAGTACCGCCGCCATGAGCCGTTGGCCGCGCAGCACTTCCAGTACCGAGTCCGACGACTCCCTGCCGACCATCATCAGCACGAACAGGAACAGCATCATGATCGCGCCGGTGTAGACGATGATCTGCGTGAAGCCGAGGAACGGCGCCTGCTGGAGCATGTACAGCATCCCCAGCGACAGCATGGTCATCACCAGCCACAACGCCGAGTGCACCGCGTTGCGCGCGAAGATCATGCAGAGCGCACCGGCCACCGCGATCGGGCCGAGTATCCAGAACGCGACGGCCTCACCGGTCGACACCGTCGCGTCGGCCCCGGCCTGTGCCAGCACCAGCGACGTCTCCGTCCTCATCGGACCGCCTCCTCGGTGTCGGTCTCGACCGTCTCGTGTTCGGGAACCCCGCGGCCGCGGGCGAGTTCCGGACCGTTGACGTAGTAGTCCTGCTCGTCGTCACCGAGGCGCATCGGGTGCGGCGGCTGCTCCATGCCGGGCAGCAACGGGGCGAGCAGATCCTCCTTGGTCCAGATGAGGTCCTGCCGGTTGTCGTCGGCGAGCTCGTAGAAGTTGATCATCGTGAGGGACCGGGTCGGGCAGGCCTCGACGCACAGTCCACAGCCGATGCAGCGCAGGTAGTTGATCTGGTAATCCGCACCGTAGCGTTCACCGGGCGAGTACCGCGCCTCCTCGGTGTTGTCGCCACCCTCGACGAAGATCGCGTCGGCGGGGCACGCCCATGCGCACAACTCGCAGCCGACACACTTCTCGAGCCCGTCGGGATGGCGGTTCAGCTGGTGCCTGCCGTGGTACCGCGGGGCGGCGGGAGCGCCGATCTCCGGGTACTCCTCGGTGGCGACCTTCTTGAACATCATCCCGAAGGTGACGCCGAATCCCTTGACCGGATCAAAGATCCCCATGGGACTCTCCTTCCTTCGAGCCTTCGCCGGGCGCGCCCGCCGCCTGCGGACTCAACTCCGCCTGTTGTTTCTCCTCGGACCTGCGCTTCGCTTCGAGGGCCCTCCGGCGCGGCGTGGTCTCCGGGACCTTCAGATCCAACGGCGGCACGGGGTGGCCGCCGCCGGTGGTCGACACGTGGCCCTCGTCCTCCGGGATCTCCTTCTCCGGGATGAGCAGCATCAGCAGGACGACCACGACGATCGCCACACCGCCGATGATCAGGATCTGGCCGGTGGAGACGTCGCTGGCGTTGCGCAGCGCGCGGACGGTGGCGATCAACAGCAGCCACACCAGCGCGGCGGGCACGAGGACCTTCCAGCCGAGCTTCATGAACTGGTCGTAGCGGAACCGCGGCAGCGTGCCGCGCAACCAGATGAAGCCGAACAGGATCACGCACATCTTCGCCAGGAACCACAGGGCGGGCCACCAGCCCTGGTTGATCGCGGCGTCGGCGCCGAAGAACGGGAACATGCCGCCGCCGAGGAACAACGTCGTCGCGAACGCCGAGACGATCACCATGTTCGAGTACTCGGCGAGGAAGAACATCGCGAACTTCATCGAGCTGTACTCGGTGTGGAACCCGCCGACGAGTTCGGATTCCGCCTCGGGCAGGTCGAACGGGGCACGGTTGGTCTCGCCGACCATCGAGATGATGTAGATGACGAAACTCGGCAGCAGCAGGTAGAAGTACCAGCCGCCGTCGGCCTGGGCGGCGACGATGCCGCTGGTGGCCATCGACTGCGAGTACAGCACCACGCCGATGATCGACAGGCCCATGGCGATCTCGTACGAGATGACCTGCGCCGCGGACCGCAGTCCGCCGAGCAGCGGGTACGGCGAACCGGATGCCCAGCCGCCGAGCACGATGCCGTACACGCCGATCGACGCACCCGCGAGCACCAGCAACACGCTCACGGGGAGTTCGATCAGCTGCAGCACGGTGCGTTCACCGAAGATCGTCACCTCGCCGCCGAACGGGATCGCGGCGAGGCCGATCAGCGCGGGAACGACCGCGATCACGGGTGCGAGGAAGTAGATCTTCCGGTCGGCCGTGTCGGGGATGACCTGTTCCTTGAACGGCAGTTTGATCGCGTCGGCGAGTGACTGCAGCATGCCGAACGGGCCCACCCGGTTCGGACCGGGACGGTTCTGCATCCGGCCGACGGTCTTCCGCTCGCCGACGATCAGCACGACGGTGAAGATCGGGCCGATCAGCATGACCACGACGGCCTTCAGCAGGATCAGCCACAGCGGGTCGTCGGCGAGCAGTTCCGCCCGGTTGATCGGCTCGGTGGCCGCCTGCGCGAGAAACGGGCTCATCACCGCTCACCCCCGGCGATGTCGACGACCGCACCGTGGCCTGCGCCGAGCGTGGCGCGGAGTTTCGACCCCGGCGAGTTCCCCGGCAGCCACACGACGCCGTCGGGCATGTCGACGATCTCGACGGGAAGGGTCACCGACCCGCGGTCGGTCGACACCGTCACGTGGTCGCCGAGCCCGTCGGCGGTCACCCGCGACAGGCGGGCGACGACGCGTCGCGCGGTGCCGGCGAGCGCGGGCTCGTCGATCTGCAGCGATCCGTCGTCGATGAGCTGCCGCCACGTGGCCAGCAGTGCCTGCCCCGACCCGGGTGCAGGCGGAGCGGCCGACGCCCCCGGGGGCACTTTGGTTGCGCTGAGTGCAACCAAAGTGCCCTTGGGGGCAGTTCCCTCCGGGGTGCCGAGCCGGTCGAGGTCACCGAGCGCGGCCTGGGGCGTCTGGGTGAACAGGTCGGCGTCCATCTCGACGCCGAGCGTGTCGAGCACCCGGCAGTCCGGCAGCGCACCGGTGCCGTCGAGCGTCACCGTGAACGGCCTGCGCCGCCCCTCCCAGTTGACGAACGTGCCGCTCTTCTCGTCGACGGGAGCGATCGGCAGCACCACGTCCGCGTAGGGCGTGACGGTGCTCGGCAGCAACTCCAGCGACACGACGAACCCGGCCGCGTCGAACGCCTTGCGGGCGAGTGCCGGGTCGGGCAGGTCGTCGAGGTCGACCCCGCCGACGAGCAGTCCGTCCAGGTCGCGGGTCACGATCGCGTTCAGCATCCCCGTCACGTCGCGGCCCGGCTCCGCGGGCAACGTCCCCGCTTCGAGACCCCAGTGGCGTTCCACCTCGGCGCGGGCGTCGGCGTCGGTGACGGGCCGTCCGCCCGGCAGCAGCGTCGGCAACGTGCCTGCCTCGACGGCGCCTCGTTCACCCGCTCGGCGCGGGATCCAGGCGAGCCGCGCACCGGTGCGTTCGGCCAGCCGGTGCAGCGCCGTCGGCAGCCCCGGCACCTCGGCGGCGCGCTCCCCGACCAGCACGACCGCGCCGTCGGAACGCAACGCCTCGTCGAGGTCGGGGGCGTGCCGGGCGATGCCGTCGACGGCATCGGCCTCTCCGCCGGGCAAGCAGGCGAGGAGTTCACCGAAGGTCTTGTCGACGGCGGGCGAGGCCCACTGCCCGATGTGGACAACCTTGACGTTGCCGGCTCGGGCACCCTTGCGGAGCCGGAGGAACACGGCGGGCGCCTCCTCCTCCGGTTCGAACGCGACGCACAGAGCGGCCGGGGCCGTCTCCAGGTCCGCGAAGGTCACGCCACCGCCCGACGGGCCGCCGTCGCGGGCGACCCGGGAGGCCAGGAAGTCCAGTTCCTCGGCCGAGTGCGCCCGCGCGCGGTGGTCGACGTCGTGCGTGCGCAGTGCCACGCGGGCGAACTTGCTGTAGGCGTAGGCGTCCTCGATCGTCACCCGGCCACCGGGCAGCACCCCGACGCCTTTGCCGTCACGCGCCTTCGCCAGTCCGGCGGACGCGGCCCGGAGCGCCTCGGTCCAGGACGCCTCCTCCAACTCGCCGGTGTCGGCACTGCGCACCAGCGGCCTGCGGATCCGCTGCTCGGCCGCGGCGTAGCGGAAGGCGAACCTGCCCTTGTCGCAGATCCACTCCTCGTTGACGTCCGGGTCCTCACCCGCGAGCTTGCGCATCACCTTGCCGCGGCGGAAGTCGGTCCGCTCCGCGCAGCCCGACGAGCAGTGCTCGCACACGCTCGGCGTCGACACCAGGTCGAACGGCCGCGAGCGGAAGCGGTACTGGGCGCTGGTGAGCGCACCGACCGGGCAGATCTGGATGGTGTTGCCCGAGAAGTACGACTGGAACGGCTGCCCGCCCGCCGAGGCGGCATCGGGCTCCGCCGAAGCACCCCCTCCCGCTGAGGCGGCATCCGACTCCGCCGAAGTCGATGCGGCGTCGAGCACGTCGGCCGTCTCCGAGGTGCCGATCTGCTGGTGGGCGCCCCGTTCGAGCAGGTCGATGAACGGGTCGCCCGCGATCTGATCGGAGAACCGGGTACAGCGCTGGCACAGTACGCAGCGTTCCCGGTCGAGCAGCACCTGCGACGAGATGGGCAACGGCTTCGGGAACGTGCGCTTCTTGTCGACGAAGCGCGAATCGGATCGGCCGTGGGCCATCGCCTGGTTCTGCAGCGGACACTCGCCGCCCTTGTCGCAGATCGGACAGTCCAGCGGGTGGTTGATGAGCAGCAGTTCCATCACGCCCTGCTGCGCCTTGTCCGCGACCTCCGACGTCACCTGCGTCTTGACGACCATGCCGTCGGCGACCGTCATCGTGCACGAGGCCTGCGGCTTCGGCATCGGGCGGCCGTTCATCTCCACCTCGACCAGGCACTGCCGGCACGCGCCCGCCGGGTCGAGCAGCGGATGGTCGCAGAACCGCGGGATCACCGTGCCGAGCCGTTCTGCGGTGCGGATCAGCAGCTCACCCTTCGGCGCGACGACCTCCTCGCCGTCGATGGTGAGCTTGACGTACCCCTCCGGTACGTCCACATCGGACTTCTCCGGTGCCACGGTCATGCCTGTGCTCCAACCGGTTGCGCGGCCTGGGAATCACTGCCCTGCGCCGACTCGGGGGACTCGGCCGCCCCCGCCGGCTCGGGCCGGTTCGACTCGCACAGCGCGAGGAACTCGTCACGGAAGTACTTGATGCCGCTCTGGATCGGGCTGACCGCGGCGTCGCCGAGCGCACAGAACGAACGCCCGCCGATGTTGTCGCAGACGTCCAGCAGCGTGTCGATGTCCTCCTCGCTGCCGCGACCGTCGACCATGCGCTCCAGCACCTGCGCCAGCCAGAACGTGCCCTCGCGGCACGGCGTGCACTTGCCACAGGATTCGTGCTCGTAGAACTGCGTCCACTTCATCACGGCCCACGGCACGGACACCGTCTCGTTGAACACCTGCACCGCCGTCGTGCCGAGCATCGACCCGGCCTCGGCGGCACCCTCGAAGTCCAAGGGGACGTCCAGGTGTTCGGCGGTGAACAGCGGCGTCGACGAACCGCCCGGCGTCCAGAACTTCAACGGGACGCCATCCTTCATCCCACCGCACATCTCGAGCAGTTCCCGCAGCGTCGTACCCAGCGGAGCCTCGTACTGGCCGGGGCGTTCGACGTGGCCGGAGACCGAATAGATCTTCGGCCCTGGCGACTTCTCGCTGCCCATCGCCCGGAACCACTCGGAACCGCCGTTGATGATCGACGGCACCGTCGCGATCGTCTCCACGTTGTTGACCGTCGTCGGCGCCGCGTACAGGCCCGAGGCGGCGGGGAACGGCGGCTTCAGCCGCGGCTGGCCCCGGCGGCCCTCGAGCGAGTCGAGCAGCGCCGTCTCCTCACCGCAGATGTACGCACCGGCGCCCGCGTGCACCGTCATCTCCAGGTCGAAACCCGACCCGAGAATGTCGTGGCCCAGATAGCCGGCCTGCTTCGCCTCCCGCACCGCCGCGTACAGCCTCCGCATCGGATGCAGCGCCTCACCGCGGATGTAGATGAAGCAGTGGTGCGAACGCATCGCGTACGCCGCGATGATGCAGCCCTCGATGAGCGCGTGCGGATCCGCCATCATCAGCGGAATGTCCTTGCACGTGCCCGGCTCTCCCTCGTCGGCGTTGATCACCAGATAGTGCGGCTTGGCCTCGTCGGACGGCATGAAGCCCCACTTCACACCCGACGGGAAGCCCGCACCGCCACGACCGCGCAGACCCGCGTCCTTCACCATCTGCACGACCTGCTCCGGCGAGGCGCTCAGGGCCTTCCTCACCGCGGTGTAACCCTCGAGCTTCTCGTACGTGTGCAACCGCCACGACTGCGGCGACAACCACCGCTTCGTCAGTACCGGCGTCAACGGCGCCTTCTCCGAGCTGTTCATCGCGCCTCCAGGGGAAAGCGTGCTTCGGCGTTCATTTCGCCTCCACCTCCGGCATCGGCACGTCCTCGGGCGCCGGCGGTGCCGTCCAGTTGCGGTCGGCGGCCAGCTGGGCGCCGCGCACCGTCTCGACCGCCTGCGACGGTCCGTCCACTTCGGTCCAGAACTCGTCGTCGTCCTCGGGCAGCAGGCCTGCCAGCCGTCGCTCGACGGTTTTGAAGTCCGACAGCGGAGCACCCCGCGTCGGATGCGGCTTGTCACCGCGCCGCAATGCGTCGACGAGCTCGACCGCACTCTGCTCGGTCTGGTTGTCGAAGTACTCGTAGTTGACCTGCAGCACCGGGGCCAGGTCGCACGCGGCGAGGCATTCGGCGTGCTCGAGCATGAGCGAACCGCTCTCCCCCGGGGGGCCCGCGACCTCCTCGTGGCCGAGCGGCGCCCCGTCGGAGCCGAGGTGTTCCTGGAGTCGCTTGTAGATCGCGTCGCCGCCCATCGCCGCGCACAGCGTGTTCGTGCACACGCTCACCAGATGCTCACCGCACGGCTTGCGCTTGTACATCGTGTAGAACGTCGCCACGGCCGCGACCTCGGCCTCCGCCAGGCCGAGCTGCTCGGCGCAGAAGGTCATGCCCTGCTGGCTGACGTAGCCTTCCACGGACTGGACCAGGTGCAGCAACGGCAGCAGCGCCGACCGCGACTGCGGGTACCGCGCGATCAGCTCACGCGCATCGGTCACCGTGTCCTCGCCGAACGTGGTCGCCGTCGCCGGGACACCGCTGCCGGTGGTGTCGCTGCTGGTGGTGTCGCTGGTCATCGGTCCACTCCCCCCATCACCGGGTCGATCGAGGCGACGGCCGCGATGACGTCGGCGACGAGGCCGCCCTCCGACATCGCGGGCATCGACTGGAGGTTGACGAAGCTCGGTTCACGTACGTGCACCCGCATCGGCCGCGTGCCGCCGTCGGAGACGAGGTGGAAACCGAGCTCGCCGCGCGGCGACTCGACCGTCGAGTACGCCTGCCCCGGTGGCACCCGGAAGCCCTCGGTGACCAGCTTGAAGTGGTGGATCAACGACTCCATCGACTGGCCCATGATCTTGCGGACGTGGTCGAGCGAGTTGCCCATGCCGTCACTGGAGACCGACAGCTGCGCGGGCCAGGCGACCTTGCGGTCCTCCACCATCACCGGGCCGGGCTCGAGCTTCTCGAGGACCTGCCGGATGATCCGCAACGACTGGCGCATCTCCTCGACCCGCAGCAGGTAGCGGGCCCAGCAGTCGGCGTCCGTCGACGTCGGCACCTCGAAGTCGAACTCGTCGTAGCAGGAGTAGGGCTCGGTCTTGCGCAGGTCCCACGCCACCCCGGCGGACCGCAGCACCGGACCGGTGATGCCGAGCGCGAGGCACGCATCGAGCGGCAGGTAACCCACGCCTTTGAGCCGGTTCCGCCAGATCGGCTGGCCGGTGAAGAGTTTGTCGTAGAGCGGCAACCGCTCGTCCATGACCTCGCAGAACTCGGTGACCTTCTCGACGAAGTCCTCCGGCATGTCCTGCGCCAGACCGCCGGGCCGGATGAACGCGTGGTTCATCCGCAGGCCCGTGAGGTGTTCGAGCAGGTGCAGCACCTCTTCGCGCTCGCGGAAGCCGAGCGTCATCGCCGTCGTCGCGCCGAGCTCCATGCCGCCGGTGGCGATGTAGACGAAGTGCGACCCGATGCGGTTGATCTCCATGAGAAGCACCCGCAACAGCTGGGCACGGCGAGGCACCTCGAGGTCGAGCAGCTTCTCCACCGCGAGGCAGTAGCCCATCTCGTTGAACAGCGGAGACAGGTAGTCCATGCGCGTCACGAACGTGACGCCCTGCGTCCAGTTGCGGTACTCGCAGTTCTTCTCGATGCCGGTGTGGAGGTAGCCGATCACCGAGCGCAGCTGGGTGACGGTCTCCCCCTCCATCTCCAGCACCAGGCGCAGCACGCCGTGCGTCGACGGGTGCTGCGGCCCCATGTTGATGACCATGCGCTCGTCGTGCGACGCGTCCGAGAGCACGTCGTCCCAGTCGCCGCCGCTGACGGTGTAGACCGGGCCCTCGGTGGTCTCGCGCGACTCGGCGTACGGCGCACTGTCCGAACCCTCCGGAGTCGTGTCCGTGCCGGTGGACACGTCGGCGATGTGGTCGCTAGTGGTCATGGCGCCTCCAGCGGGAAGAAAACGGACGGGTCACGAGTACGACCTCCGGGTGTCCGGCGGCGGGATCTCCGCGCCCTTGTACTCCACGGGAATGCCGCCGAGCGGGTAGTCCTTGCGCTGCGGATGCCCTTCCCAGTCGTCGGGCATGAGGATGCGGGTCAGCGCGGGGTGGCCGTCGTAGACGATGCCGAACATGTCGTAGGCCTCGCGCTCGTGCCAGTCCGCCGTCGGATAGATCTCCACAATGGACGGCACGTGCGGGTCGTCGATGTCCATCGTGACCTCGAGCCGGATGCGGCGCCGATAGGTCATCGACAGCAGGTGGTACACCGAGTGCAGCCGCTGCGGCACGTCCTCGCCGTAGTCCACACCGGACACCGAACTGCACATCTCGAAGCGCAGTCCCTCGTCGTCACGCAGCACGCGGCACATCGCGACGAGGTGGTCGCGGTCGACGTAGAAAGTGATCTCCCCGCGGTCGACGGTCACCTGCAGGATCGCCTCGGCCGGAATTCCGTTCTCCGCGAGCGCGGCGTAGAACTCGTCGGCGAAATCGTCGAACCAGCCGCCGTAGGGACGCTCCGCGGGCGGTGGCGAGTACGCGGGCAGGCGCAGTCCGCCGTACCCGGACGTGTCACCACTGCCGGAAACGCCGAACATTCCCCGGCGCTCGTGACCGGCGACCACCCGGGCCGGTTCGGCACCCCGCGGTTCGAGACCCGACTCGGGGCGTTCGGCGCTGGAGTTCTCCCCTCCGGTCCGGGGGTTCTGCGCGTCTTCGTCAGCCATGGCCTCGCCCTACTTCTTCGCGTACTTGATGGACGACGGGACGATCTCGGTCTCGGCGCCGCTCTCGGCACGCAGCTGCGCACGGCGGGCGTTGATCGGTTCGTCCTGCACCTTCGCGTGCAGCTTGAGAATCGCGTCGAGCAGCATCTCCGGCCGCGGCGGGCAGCCGGGCAGGTACATGTCGACGGGCACGATGTGGTCGACGCCCTGCACGACCGCGTAGTTGTTGAACATGCCGCCGGACGAGGCGCACACGCCCATCGCGAGCACCCAGCGCGGCTCGGCCATCTGGTCGTAGATCTGCCGCAGGACCGGCGCCATCTTCTGCGTCACCCGGCCCGCGACGATCATCAGGTCGGCCTGCCGGGGCGTGGCGCTGAAGCGCTCCATGCCGAACCGTGCGAGGTCGTACCGCGACCCGCCACTGGTCATCATCTCGATGGCGCAGCACGCGAGCCCGAAGGTCGCGGGCCACATCGAGTTCTTGCGCGCCCAGTTGACGACGCCCTCGAGCGAGGCCAGCAGGATTCCGTTGGGGAGTTTCTCCTCGAGACCCATGGCGCATCAGTTCCAATCCAGGCCGCCGCGGCGCCACACGTAGAAGTCGGCGATGAAGAACGTCGCGATGAACAGCGCCACCGCGCCGAGACCCCACAACCCGAGCGCGTCCGCGGCGATGGCGTACGGGAAGAGGAAGACCATCTCGATGTCGAACAGGATGAACAGCATCGCCGTGACGTAGTAGGCGACGGGCATGCGGCCCGCACCCGCGACCGGCTGCGGCGACGGTTCGATCCCGCATTCGTAGGCGGCCGTCTTGGCCTTGTTGTAGCGGCTGGGGCCCACGAGCGGGCCCAGCAGCACCGAGAACACGCCGAATCCGGCCGCGAGAACGATCAGCAGCACGAGGGGCAGGTAGATCCCGATGCCGGCGGCAGCCTCCTGCGCCAGCACCTGCCCGCCGGCCAGCACTTGATCGGCCGGTGTCTCGGTGAGACCCGGGCCTGCCGGCGCGTGCTCGGCCGGAACCCGGGTCGCCGAAGCGAATCCGGCCGGCGCGAACGTGACGTTCACTGCGGGCACCATCCTTTCCGCGGCGTTGCGTTCGGACGTGTTGGGGCTGGCGGTCCGCCGGCGGGCGTGACCCGGGCTACGGCCCTGACCACGACGTCGGCGGTGCAGATCACAGTGATCTGCGTGGTCGTGCGTGCACTTCTCGTGGCACTCGGCGCACTGACCTCGTGAATTCGTTCACAAGCACTCCGTCGTGGTTGTGAACCGCTTCACAAAGCATGGGGTCAGTGTAGGACGCAAGTCACACGCTGTCGCTAGCCCCCGGCACATCCCCGGCATATAAGGCAGACCTAAGTCGGCTAGCTGCGCAACGCCCACTTCCGCGTCCGTACCTGCCATCACCAGCGCAAAAGGAACACCGACGGCAGCGGCCATGTCGATCATGAAAACGGACGTGATCTATCACACGTGGTACCCGTGCGCGGGGTATGCGGGACCGCGGCTCAGGCGGTCGGTGTGACGCGCGATGCGGCCGCGATGATGCGGTCCACCACGTCGCCGCCCTTCGCGTCGTAGCAACCCGACAGGCCCTTGTAGACGAGCGGGATGATCGGGTTGACGCGCAGGCCGTACTTCGTGGCGGCGCGCATGACCTTCGGTTTGCCGATGAGCTTGGCGAACGTGTTGCCCAGCCGGTAGTAGCCGCCCATCAGGTCGGCCACGGCACGCGGATAGCCGGCGAGCGCGCGTTCCCGCGACGGGCCCTCGGGCCGGGCCAGTGCCTGCACCACGTGCTCGGCCGCCAGCTGCGCGGACTCCATCGCGGCCGAGATGCCTTCGCCGTTGAACGGGCTGACCATGCCGCCCGCGTCGCCGAGCAGCAGCAGTCCGTCCCGGTAGTGCGGCGTCCGGTTGAACCCCATCGGAAGCCCCGCGCCGCCGACCTTCCCGACAGCGTTCTCCTCGCGGTAGCCCCACTCCTCGGGTGTGCCGTCGAGCCACGAACGCAGCAGCTGCCGGTAGTCGATGTTGCGGAACGAGGCCGACGTCGACAACATGCCCAGCCCGACGTTGACCGTGCCGTCGCCGAGCGGGAACGCCCACCCGTAGCCGGGCAGCAGCTTCGGGTTCGCCGGGTCACGGCGGTCCCACAGCTCGAGGTGGCCCTCGATGTACTCCTCGCTGTGCCGCGGGCTCGTGTAGTAGCGGCGGACGGCGACACCCATCGGGCGGTTGTCGTTCTTCTCGATGCCGACCGACAGCGCGAGCCGCGCCGACACGCCGTCGCACGCGAGTACGAGCGGGGCACGGTAGCTGACCGGCTGTTTGTCGGGACCCGTCTTGCCTTCCACCCCGACCACGCGGCCGGTGCGTTCGTCGGTGAGCGCACCGGTGACGGTGGTGCGTTCCTGCAGCCTCGCGCCCGCTTTGACGGCGGTCTGGGCGAGGAGTTCGTCGAAGTCGTGCCGGGTGCGCGCGACACCGTACGGCGGATAGCTCGTCAGGTCCGGCCAGTCGAGCTGCAGGTGCAGGTCACCGGTGATGATCCGCAGGCCCTTGCTGTACGTCCAGCCCGCCTCGGGGCTCATGTCCAGGCCGAGGTCGATCAGTTGTTTGACGCCACGCGGGGTCAGCCCGTCACCGCAGACCTTGTCGCGCGGGAACGTGGTCTTCTCGAGCAGCAGCACGTCCACGCCCGCACGGGCGAGGTATGTGGCGACGGTCGAACCCGCCGGCCCTGCTCCGACGACGATGACCTCGGCATCCTGAGTCATGAGCCCAGTCTTGCAGCCCCGCGGAGCGGGGCATTGAGGGGTGGTGGCCGGGCGACGGGCGGGCAGGAGCGCCACGGCTCCCCGAATCCGCAACACGGGCCCCGGGAACTGCAACACGAGTCCGGCTGCGCGGGGCGAGTCGGGCGGGCTACGTGAGTTCCGGGGGCTGCTCGGGTTCGGGTTTGCGGGCCCGGTGGATGGCGACCGCGCCGAACGTGAGGTTGAGCCATTCGACCTTCGTCCAGCCCGCCGAGGCGATGACCTCGCCGAGTGACCGCTGGTCGTACCAGGTCAACATCGACTCGGCGAGGTAGCCGTACGCCTCCGGGTTGGAGGCCGCGCGGCGGCCGAGCCAGGTCAGCAGCCGCAGCACGATCTTCCGGTACACGAACCTGATCGGCGCGAACGTCGGTGTGGACACCTCGCAGATCACGAGCCTGCCGCCTGGCTTGACGACCCGCATGATCTCGACGAGCGCAGCCTTGGTGTCCACGAAGTTGCGCAGTCCGAAGGAGATGGTCACGGCGTCGAACGATTCGTCGGCGAAGGGCAGGCGAAGTGCATCGGCGGCGATCATGGGCAGGCCACGGTCGCGGCCGTTGCGGAGCATCTCGAGGGAGAAGTCGGCTGCGACGCACCAGGCGCCGTCGCGGGCGTACTCCTCGGTGGACACGCCGGTGCCCGCGGCGAGATCGAGCACCCGCTCACCTTCGCGTGCGTCGAGGGCTCCGGCCGTGGTGGTCCGCCAGCGCCGGTCGAAACCGAACGTCATCACCGAGTTGGCACGGTCGTAGCCTGCCGCGACGCCGTCGAACATGGCGGCGACCTCGCGGGGATCCTTGTCCAGCGACGCACGAGACATGGTTGAAGGGTAGGCGGCCACGCGAAGCGTGTCTCCTTGGGCGGTGGTGGGAGACGGGCGGGCTAGGCGGCCACGCGGAGCGTGTCTCCTTGGGTGGTGGTGGGAGACGGGCGGGCGAGGCGGCCACGCGAAGCGTGTCTCTCCGCGCGGTGCCGCGGAACGCCGGGCAGCCGCGGTCTACGGGGTCTGCGGTGTGATGCCGAGCAGGGCGGCCGCCAGGTCGAGGGCGGTGTCGATCTCGGGTTCGGGCTTGCCGAGCAGCGGCGCGTAGAGATGCGCATCGCACATGCGGATGATCGCTTGGCCGAGCACGTCCGGTGGCAGCGTCAGTTCCAGCCGACCGGCGGCGTGTTCCCTGGTCAGCAGCTCTGCGACGAGCCTCGTCGAGGTGTGTTCGACGGGTCCCGGCATGAGCGCGACGCGGACGAACAACAACGGCTCCCGCTTCGACAGCGCTTGCAGCGGTGCCGCGTCGGACACGGCGCGCATGAACCGCTCCAGCACGGCGAGAACGTGGTCGGCTCCGGTTTCGGCCGTGGTGACGCGGCAGGCCGTGCGCCGGAAGGTTCGTTCGGTCTGCTCGGCCAGCACGGTCGCGACGAGTTCTTCGCGGTTGCCGACCAGCCGGTAGAGCGTGGAGCGGCCGATGCCGAGTTCACCCGCCAGTGCGGACATGTCCAAGGGCGAACAGGCCAGGTAGTGGCGAGTCGCGGCGTCGATGACGGCCCGCCGGCTCAGCTCGGTGCCGAGGCGTGCTCCCGACCGGTTCCGCATGCCGCCCATGCGACAAGTATGGGACAGATCTTGACTCTGTGTCATTGCCAGCACAAACTTGCCGTTTGTCCCGCTGTGATCGGCGATACCTGATCGGTGATACATCGCGTGCACCGACGAGATCGGGTGCATCGACGTATCGCGTGCTTCGACGAGGAGGCATTCAGATGACGGAGGTCCCGAGCGTCCGCGGTCCGGTACCCGTTGATCGGCTGGGCACCACGCTCATGCACGAGCACGTGTTCGTGCTGGGCGAGGAGATGCGGCAGAACTACCCGAACTATCCGAACCGGTGGGACGAGGACCGCCGGGTCGCGGACGCGGTCGACAAACTGCAGCAGTGCAGGTCACGGGGCATCGACACGATCGTCGACCCGACCGTCATCGGCCTCGGCCGGTACATCCCGCGCATTCAGCGGATCAACGAGCAGGTCGACATCAACATCATCGCCGCGACCGGCCTGTACACCTACAACGACGTCCCGTTCCAGTTCCACCACACCGGCCCGGGGCTGCTGTTCGACAGGCCCGAGCCGATGGTCGAGCTGTTCGTGGCCGACATTCGCGAGGGGATCGCGGAAACGCGGGTCAAGGCGGGGCTGTTGAAGTGCGCGATCGAGGAGCAGGGGTTGACCCCGGGCGTGGAACGCGTGATGCGCGCCGTCGGGCAGGCGCACGTCGAGACGGGCGCGCCGATCACCGTGCACACCAACGTCCACACTCGGTCGGGGCTGGTCGCGCAGAAGGTGCTCGCCGAGGAGGGGGTGGACCTGAGCAAGGTCGTCATCGGCCACTCGGGCGACAGCACCGACCTGGACTATCTGTGCGCGCTGGCCGATGCGGGATCGTACCTCGGGATGGACCGGTTCGGACTCGACGTGCTGCTGCCGTTCGAACAGCGCGTCGACACCGTGGCAGCGCTCGCCGAGCGTGGTTATGCGGACCGGATGGTGCTCTCGCACGACGCGTCGTGCTTCATCGACTGGTTCTCCGAGGAGGCCAAGGCCGCGACGGTCCCCAACTGGGTCTACACGCACATCAGCGACGACGTGCTGCCCGCACTGCGTGAGCGCGGCGTCACCGACGAACAGCTCGACACCATGCTGGTGCGCAACCCGCAGCGATACTTCGGCTAGGTGCGCGTCGCACACCGCGACGAGATTTCGCACCGGGCGCGCACAGCGCTGTCCCACGCACGCGCGCATGCGGCGCCGCCGCCACGGCGGTGCCGGGTTCCGACCGAGGGAGGAGCGCGACGATGGCAACCGACCGGGCGGTGTTCGAGATTCCACGCCGCCACAACCCGTTTCCGACCGACGGTGTGTCGCAACTCGACGGTGCGCCGCGCTACGACGACCTGCCGGCGACTCTGCTCGATCTCCTCCGGACGCAGGTCGACGAGCGTCCGGACAGCGAGGCCGTGGTGGAGCTGGGCGCGGAGCGGCTGACCTACCGGCAGTTGTGGGACCGTGCGTCCCGTGTGGCCGGAGGGCTGCGTGCCCGCGGCGTCGGCCCGGGTGACCGGGTGGCGGTTCGCTACGCCGCGGGCGCGGATTGGGTGCTGGCGTTCTGGGGAACGGTGATGGCCGGGGCCGTGGCCGTCGCGGTCAACACGCGTTCGGCGCAACCGGAGGTCGAGTTCGTCCTCACCGATTCCGGCACGGTGGTGGACCTCGTAGCCGACGCGCCACTGCCCGACGGCGAACCGTACGTCACCGAGGACGCGGCGGCCGACGACGTGGCGGCGTTGTTCTACACCTCCGGTACGACCGGCAAGCCCAAAGGGGTTCCCACCACCCACGAGGCGTTCGTGACCAACGCCGAGAACATGGCTCGCTGCCTCGGCGTCCCGCGCGACGTGGGCGAGGGGCTGCGGACACTGGTCTCGGTGCCGCTGTTCCACGTGACGGGCTGCAACTCGCAGCTGTTGACCGCCGTCCGCCTCGGCGGCACCGCGGTGATCATGCCGTCGCTGGATGTCGGAGAGCTGATCTCCACCCTGTCCGAGGAACGCATTTCGCTGCTGGTCACCGTGCCCGCGGTGTATGCGTTGGTGCTGCGCCGCGATACCTTCGCCGCCGCGGACGTCTCGGCCGTGCGCTGGGTGGGCTACGGCGGAGCGCCGATCGAGCCCTCGCTGGTGGCCTCGCTCAAGCGGGCGTTTCCCCGCGCGCAGGTGTTCAACGGGTACGGCATGACCGAGACGGCCTCGCTCGTGACGGTCCTGCCCGACGACGACGCGGTCGATCACGCCGACTCGGTGGGCTACGCGGTCCCCTCGGTGCGGCTCGGAATATCGCCGCTCGGCGACGATCCCGAGGTCGGCGAACTGGTGGTGCGCGGCGCCAACGTGACCGGCGGTTACTGGAACCGCCCCGAAGCCGATGCGGCGACCATTGTGGACGGTTGGCTGCACACCGGTGACGTCGTCCGTGTCGACGACGCTGGCCGGGTGCACATCGTCGACCGGATCAAGGACATCATCAACCGCGGCGGCGAGAACATCTCCAGCATCGAGGTCGAGGCAGCGCTGGCCGGGGCGCCCGGTGTCGCCGAGGCCGCCGTCGTCGCCGTGGCCGACGAGGTGATGGGTGAGAAGGTCGGGGCGGTGATCCACGGCAGCGGCGAGCAGGTCGACATCGATGCGGTGATCGAACACTGCCGCGGGCAGCTGGCCGAGTTCAAGCTCCCGCAGTACATGGTGGTCTCCGACCGGCCGTTGCCCAGGAACCCGGGCGGCAAGCTCCTCAAGGACCGGTTGCGCAGTGACGTCGAATGGGGCGATCCCCTGCGGTGACGTTCCCGGCACCGGCGGCGGTCCCCAGCCCCGCGCCGACGCCGATTCGGCCGGTCAGGGCAGGGACTGCCACGTGGCGAGGAACGTTTTCGTCAACGTGCCGGCATCGCCCGGCAGGCAGTGGAGCCCGCCGTCGGGGTCGGCGAACGTGAGGACACGTCCCCGGTCGCGGATGTCGACGACGGTGAACGGTTTGCTGCTGCGGTAGCGGCCGTCGGAGCTACGGCCCCCTGCGTACACTTGGTGCACGCCCAGCCGCGGCGCCTTCATCGTGTTTTCGAGCTGCTTTTCGGGGCTCTGTTTCGCGGCGAACATGTCGTGGTTCTCGTCGCGCTGCGCGAATTCCTGTCTCGTCGTGTGCAGCGGCGGGGTCGACGAGGGCGGGAATTCGGGAAGCTCGGAGAGGAACCCGTCGACCAGCTCGTTCTCACCCGTGGTCACCAGCGTCACGACGTCCCCGTCCGCCTGCACACCCACGGTCACGCCACCGCCCGACGCGGCGGCGAACTGGACTTTTCCGCGGCCGGTTTCGCTGTAGCAGTACAGGTCCCGGACCGGTGAGTTCAGCACCCGCAGCGCGACGCGGAATTCGCGGGTGGGGGTTTCGCCCTCGGCGAGTCCCAATTCTTCCAGCACGCGGAAGCATTCCCGGTTCGTCTCGCCCGTGAGATCCATGGGCACGTACTTCGTGCGCGCACCGAGAACCGGGTGGGTGTCGCCGAGCCCTTCGAGTTCCCACACGCGCAGCAGGATCTCCCGCCGCATCACGACGGGACGGTGCAGTACGGCCATGGCGGTCACTCGCCGATGGTGGGCGGGGTGACGACGTGGCCGGTGACCGGGTCACGCAGCACTTCACCCTCGTCGGTCAGCGTGAACGCCTCATCGGTGTCGGCGAGGTACTTGCGCTGGTGTTCCTCGTCGTCGCCACCCTGGCCGCCGCGGCCCGCGCCGCCCATGCCGCCCATCATTCCGCCACGGCCGCCCGCGGCGCCGGAACCCGAGCCGCCACCCGCGGCGGCCGCCCCGCCGGAGCCGGTCGGACCGAAGCCGCCGGGGGACGCGCCGGTCATGCGGCCCGCGCCCGGTGCGGCGCCGGAGCCGGGCGCGCCGCCGCCACCACCTGCGGCACCTGCGCCGGAGTAACCGCCGCCTCCGGAATAGCCGCCTGCGCGTCCCATGCCGGGCGCAGAGAACCGTCCGCCCGTGCCTCCGCTCGACGAGCCGCCGGGGCCGAACCCGCTGGTCCCCGGGGTGCCCCGCGGACCGAATCCGGGAGCGCCATAACCCGAAGTGCCGAAGCCCGTACCGGGGCCGCCGTTCGGGCCGTAACCGGTGTTGCCGGGCACGCCGGGGGCGTTCGGCGTCGGGTAGTTCGCCGCTGGCGGGGTCACCGTGCTCGGTGAGGTGTAACCGGAGGTGCCGGTACTGTCGTTCGGCGAGTTCGGGCCGGTCGGCGTCGGAACGTGCGGCGACTGGTATCCGCCACCGGGCGGGACCGGCGTGCCACCCCGCTCGGGACCACCGCCGACCGAGCCGTCGTAACCACCGGGACGACTCGTGTCACCGCTGCCGCCGTCACCGGTGCCGGGAATGTCGATGACTCCCGAGCCCGAGTCGTCACCGGAGCCCGAGCCGCCGCGCTCCATGGAACCGAAGTCGCCGCCGAGGTCCTCCATCTGCCCGAAGTCGGCCTGCATGTCGTAGGCGGACCGGTGGACGTTGCCCTCGTAGCCGGAGTACATCGACCGGGCGGCCTCGACGTCGGCCTTGTACTTGTTGGCCGCGTCCTCGGCGTCGGTGTCCCACGGCGTGACGGTGTCCCACGCGCCCGTCTCGGGCTCCTTGGCGGGCACGTCGGGGAGCCGGTTCTTGATGTCCTCGAACTGTCCGGAGTTCGTCGTGAGGTGGGCGGAATTGCGCTGGTAGATGTCGGCCGCGTCCTGTGTCACCTTGATGCTGGAGCCGACAGCCTGAGAAGCAGCCTCGGCGCCCTCTCCGGACCAGGAGCTCTCCAGTGCCTGGAGCATCTCGCGTCCCGCGTTCGCGGCTTCCTCGTTGCCGGCGGCGACGCCGGACATCTCCTCGGCCGTGGTCTGCCACTTCGCCGCGTCCCCCTCGCGGACGCGGCGCACCAGCTCGTGCAGCTCCATCGACCCGGAGAACGGGTTGACCTGCTCCATCAGGATCTTCGCCTTCTGGTTGGCCAACTCGTCCTGGGGTCCGAACAACTTCCCCATCACGCTCCCCCTGTGCCCCGCGGCCCCTTCGATTTCCGCAGCAGTCCTCGCTACGCGGCATCATGCCAGATTCGTACGGTTCAGGCCTTCGCCTTCAGATTGCCGACGACCCGTTCCATCACGATCCGACCAGCTTCACACGGATCGTCGCCTTCTTCAGCTCCCTTGGTGCCGATGGCCAGCGACATGACCACCGCATACTCGTCCGCGAGGCCGACAACCGTGGTACATGCGCGGTCCACATCACCCTCGTGGTACTGCACTGCAGGAAAGCCATCGATGGGCTCAATCGCCTTGAATTGCCTCTGCGGCTTTGCGTTGGCGTACGTGGCACTCAAGCCCTGGCCAGTTCGCAGGTCATAGTTCAAACCAAACGACGCCAAGGTCTCCTGGTTTGACCAATAACACCCCGGACCCAAATCCGGCAAATCGTCATCTTCGCTGGTGACAGCATCTCCGAGAAGTTCCTTGGCCTGGGCTTGGCTCAGGGCGTCAACGCACGGATCTCCGTCCAGGACAGACCTCGGAAGCGGGTCCGACACGGCTGGTGCTCCGCTGTGCGGCAGCTCCTGGTCACCGCTGGCTGCGCTGCTCGGTGCCGCGGACGGCATCGATTCTGCCGGGCTGGACGGCTCGAGTTGCGGCTGGCCGTCAGACTCGCCCGAGCACGCCGTCGCAACCACCACCACGGCGACCAACGCCGCGGTCCTGCCCAGATACCTCAATGGACCAGCCCTTCGCCGGACTTCTTCGCGTCCTTGCCCGCCTGCTCGTCGACCTCGTTGTACACGTCGAGCGCCTTCTGCAACTTCTCCGCAATGTCGGTATAGCGCTGCCACTGGGCTTTCATGCTTTCAGAACCCACCTCGAATAGGCCGACCGCGACCGACTGGAACGCCTCGCTACCGGGATCTCTAGCGGGCGGCTCACTGTGGACCAACCTATCCGCCGTAAGGTAGTTCTTCTGCATCTCCATGGCGATCCACTTGGCTTTGCGGACCATGCCTTCGGCGGTCTCCGGGTCCATCATGAATCCCCCGGCGATCGTCGACCCACCGCCGCCTGTGTCGGAGGCCACGGCACCGCCCACCGTGGCCCAGCCGTCCTGGGTCGCGGTGCCTTTGGCGCCCTTGACCGCGAAGGTCGCCTGGTCCCAGAAGCTGCCGTTGTCACCGGTGCTGCCGCTCGTACTGCCGCTGGCTCGGGCGCCTGCGAACGCTGCGGCACCGACGTCGTCGGCTTCCGCCATGACTGACCCTCCCCCGTTGTTCACCTCAGGTCGTGCGGCAGCCCAGCGTAACGGAACGCTGACCGGCCGGGGTGGGAATGCCGGACATCGCGACCGGAACCACACGGCCGGCACAACCACCAGACCGCACCTTCGACGGCCGTTCCGAACGGGCGCGTTCCCGCATCGCGGGCCATACCACTCGATCAGTCCACCGGGCGGGCTCACGCAGCCCACCAGGCGGACTCACGCCGAGGTCAGCACACGCAGCATGCCGTCGACGGAGCGGAGCCAGGTGAATTCCTCGGCCCGCGCTCGCGCCAGTCGTCTGCGCAGTGGTTCCGGACTGCCGAGCAGGCCGGTCACCGCGCCGGCGAACGCGCAGGCACGATCTGCCACGGCAGCACCGCAGCCCGGCCGGACGATCTCGCGCAGTGCCGACGACTCGGACACCACGACGGGTGTGCCGGACGCCAGCGCCTCCAACGCGGCCAACCCGAACGTCTCGTGCGGCCCCGGGGCGAGCGACACGTCGGCGCTGGCCAGCAGCCGCGCCACGTCGTCGCGCCGCGGGAGGTGCCCGAGGAACCGCACGGGCAGTCCGCGCGCACGGCGTTCCAGGGCTCGCCGCCGCGGCCCGTCCCCCGCAACCACCAGCCGCACGTTCACCCCCGATTCGGCCAGCTCGGCGATCGTGTCCACGCTGCGCTCCACGTGCTTCTCGGGCGACAGACGTCCACAGTGGACCAGGAGCGCATCGGCACCACCGGCGAGGTCGCGGCGCCAGTCGCCGTCCCGCCGTTCGGGAGTGAACGTGGCCAGGTCGACGCCGAGCGGCACGCGCCGCACATTCGGCGCGCCGATGCGGTCGAACTCGCCGCGCGCGAACGCCGTGGTGCACACGACCGTGTCGTAGCTGCGTGCCATCCGGCGATTGGCGGCGTCGGCGGCCCGCTCGGCCAGCGGCCGCGGCAGCAGGAACTGTTGCAGCAGCCGGTCGAGCCGTTCGTGCGAGATCACCACGCTGGGCACGCCGTGGTCACGGGCCCAGACGCCCATGCCGCGCAGCGTCAACCGGTCCGACACCTCCAGCAGGTCGGGCCGGAGCTGCCGCAACAGTGCGCGCACCCGCAGCGGATCGACGGCCCGGTAGCCGCCGGTGCCCGGGATCCGCGGCGCGGGCAGCGTCAGCCTGCGCACTCCGTCCGGCAGTGTCGTGTCGTCGTGACGCCGACCCGGCACGACGAGCGTCACCCGGTGCCCACTGGCGACGTAGCCCGCGCCGAGGTGGTGCAGCGCCGTACGCAGGCCTCCGGAGCGTGGCCCGTAGAAGTTGGCGAGCTGGACGATGTGCCTCGGCGGTGCCGGTACGGGTTCGGGACGGCTGCCACCGGCCACGGCCACGTGCATCCCCATGGCCGTCCTCACGCGGCTCGCAGGATCTGGCCGCGGACCGCGTCGTAGTGGCCGGTGAGCTTCCTGCAGACGGCGGGCCACGTGCGGCCGAGCACCGCCGTGCGGCCGGCCTCGCCCAGCCGCGCGCGCAACCGCCGATCGCGCAGGTCGTCGATCGCACCGGGCAGCACGCGGGTGAACTCGCCGTGCTCGGGTGGGAGCAGATATCCGGTTCCGCCGTGGTCGACGAGGTCGCGCGGGCCGCCGGCCGCCGGTGCGAGTACCGGCAGCCCGGAGGCCATCGCTTCCTGCACGGTCTGGCAGAACGTCTCGTGCGGTCCGGTGTGGACGAACACGTCGAGGCTCGCGTAGATGCGGGCGAGTTCGTCGCCGTACCGAACGCCGAGGAACGCCGCGTCGGGCAGCGACTCGCGCAGCGGTTCGAGCTCGGGCCCGTCACCGACGACGACCACCCGCACCCCGGGAACGTCCGCCAGCGCGGCCAGCCTGCCGACCTCCTTCTCCGGGGCGAGCCTGCCGACGAAACCGACGAGCAGTTCGCCGTCGGGGGCCAGCTCGGCGCGCAGGCCGGGGTCGCCGTGGGCAGGGTCGAACCGTTCGACGTCCACCCCCCTTCCCCAGCGGTGCACCCGCGGCACGCCGTGCAACCGCAGCTGGTGCGCCGAGTCCGACGACGGTGCGAGCGTGCGGTCGGCCCGGGAGTGCAGCCTGCGCACCCACCGCCAGGCAGCCCTTGCACCGAGTCCGAGGCCGTACGCCTCGGCGAACCCGGCGATGTCGGTCTGGTACACCGCCACCGTCGGCACGCCGAGCCTGCGGGCGGCGGCGAGCCCCCGCGCGCCCACCACGAACGGTGACGCCAGGTGCACGACGTCGGGGCCGAACGCCGCCAGCGCGGTCAGCACGGTGCGGGTGGGAACGCCCACCGGCAGCGTGTTGACCACCGGCAGGTCCACCGCGGGCACGCGCACCACGGGCGCGCCGCAGTACTGCTCCGGTCCGGCGCCCGGCGCAACCACCAGCACGTCGTCACCGCGGGCCGTCAGGTACTCCACGACCCGCAGCACGGAGTTGGTCACGCCGTTCACCTGCGGCAGGAAGCTCTCGGTGACGATGGCAACGCGCACGGCCCCAACGTGCCCGGCCTCGACGGCCGTGGCGCCACCGCCGCGTAACGCGCCGTGGAACGGTCGCCGAACACTGCCGCCGGTGCCGTACTCGCCGAGTGCCGCATCGCGAGGGGAGGATTCGTGGCGTTGAACGCCCCCAGGGGCACTTTGGTGGCGTTCAACGCAACCAAAGTGCCCCTGGGGGCACGGCGGCTCACGTCCGTCGCCCGGTCGAGTCGTCGTCGGATCGCGAGCGGCGTGTCATCTGCGCGTCGCATGCAGGACACTCGCGGCCGCCACATTGGAGCGGCATGACCCTCTCGTCCCGAACGCTGCGCCCGGTCGACCCCGGCCTGCTCTCCCAGGCCCTGGAGGTGGCGGGCAGGCTCGCCACCGACGCCACCGACGTGATCACCGCGACGGCGGGTCGCGGTGCCCGGCCGACCACGAAGGAATCGCCGTTCGACTGGGTCACCGACACCGATCGCACCCTGGAACGGCACACCCGCCGGGTGCTGGCTGCGGAGTTCCCCGACATCCCCGTGGTCGGCGAGGAGTACGGGGACGACACGGGTTGCGGCGACGCCGAGTACCGCTGGGTGGTCGACCCCGTCGACGGCACCGCCAACTACGTCGCGGGCATCCCCTGGTGTTCGTACAGTCTCGCGCTGGTCGACGCGGACGGTCCGGTGGTCGGCGTGGTTGCCGACCCGTACCGCGGGCAGATCTACACCGCGGGACGTGGGCGCGGGGCGCGCGCCAACGGCACACTCGTGCAGATGCCGGCGCGTACCAGGACGGCGGGGTCGATCGTGTGCACCGAACTGAGCGGTGGCAACGCGTGGCCGGGCCTGTCGCGGTTCCTGGAGGGCGCCGCGGCCGCGCACACGGGCACCCGGGTGCTCGGCTCGTCGGCACTGGCGGTCACCCAGGTCGCCCTCGGCCACGCGGTCGCCGCGGTGCTGCACGGGTACCGCGAATGGGACGTCGCTGGCGCGCTGGGGGTCGCCGTGGAGGCGGGTGCCGTGGTGCTCGACCGCCGCGGCAGCAATGCGACCCTCCCGCTCGACGGCGTGCTCGTGGCGGCACCGGATGTGGCCGACGAGGTCCTCACCTGGTGGGCGGCCTGCCGGGACTGAGTGCGCCGCCGGGACGTCGCCCGCGCGGTCACGCCGGGGCGGGTTTGCGGCGGCGGCGCGGCTTGATGCGCCCGCCCGCCCGCCGCCGGAGGAACCACAGCAGCGGACCCGCGACCAGCCAGGTGAACAGCGCCGTCGTGCCGGTCGGGAGCAGGGTGAGCACCCACGTGCGGCCCGCGACCTTCACCAGGTCCGGTTCGGTGGTGTCGTACTCGACGCGCACGAGCTGTCCCTGGCTGAGCCCCTGCGGGTACAGCACGCCCAGGTCGGGGTTGTGCGATTCGCCGTCCGGGGTGTCGAAGCGGATGAGGGTGCGGTCCCAGGTGACCTGTTCGACCTGCGCGACCGCGGCGCCGTGGTTCTCCGCGATGTCGCGGTCGTTGACCCACGCGCCCGCCGACAGGACGGCGCATTCGAGCGTGATCAGCAGCGCGAGCCCGAGCACGGCCCACGCGCCGATACGCCACGCGCGCTGTCTGCGCGGATCGGAAGGGGTCACGGCACGTGATCCTAGTTCTCCCTCCCGCCCGCCTCCCTTCACCACCCGCACCGGAGAGACAACCCGGCAACCGTGGGCGCACCTGGTGGTTGCCCCCAGGGGCACTTTGGTTGCGTTGAATGCAACCAAAGTGCCCCTGGGGGCGCCTGCCACAAGCCCGGTGACGTTCCACGGGGTCGTGGCACCCCCGCGGGGCCGGGTCAGCGGGAGACGGCCGCAGTCACCGCGTCCCGCAGTGCGGCGTGCAGATCACGGTGGCGGCTGCGGTCGGCCCGTACCTCGATGACCCGCAGCCCCGGTTCGGGGGCGAGCGCGGCGCGAAACTGTTCGAGGTCGTCGGCCCTGCGGTGGGGCACGCCGTACGCGGCGCACAGCGCGGCGAGGTCGGCGCCGTGCGGCGTGCCGAAGATCCGCTCGAACCCGTCGCGGTGTTCCGGCGCGCCCTGCTCCAGCAGCGAGAAGATCCCGCCGCCGTCGTCGTTGACGACGATGATCGCCAGGTCGGGACGGTCCTCTGCGGGGCCGATGAGCAGGCCGTTGCCGTCGTGCAGGAACGTCAGGTCGCCGAGCAGGGCGTACGAAGGGCCGCGGTGCACGCAGGCGGCGCCGATGGCGGTCGACACGGTGCCGTCGATGCCCGCCACGCCGCGGTTGCGGTGCACCAGCACGTCGGGCCGCCTGCCGCCGACGAGCGCGACGTCGCGCGCCGGGTTCGACGAACCCACCACGAGCAGCGAATCCCGCGGCAGGCCGTGCACCAGTTCCTCGGCGACCCGCAGGCCGCTGGGCCACGGCTCGCGGCCGAGCGTGTCGCGCACCGCCTCGACGGCCGCCGCGTCCGCACACTGCCAGCGCGCGAGCCACTCCGGATCGGACGGTTTCGTCGGCGCGTCGAACCACTGCCCCACCTGGCGCACGTTGTGGGCGGGCGCCGGCCAGTCGGCGTCGGGGCGGACGAGCAGCACCTCGACCGCCGGGTCCGACAGCAGCCGCTGCACCTGGCGGAACACGGTTGGCCTGCCGATGCACAGCACCTGTTCCGGTTTGTGCTCGGCCAGGAACTCCTCGACGCCCAGCAGCCACGGGCCGCCCGGGATGGCCGTGTCACCGCCCAGGCCGAGTCCGCCGGTCTCCGACAGCACGGGCCAGCCGTGTTCGGCGGCCCATTCGCTCGCGGCGTGCACCCCGGCGTCGCAGGCGATGACGAGTCCCTGCCGCGCCGAGGGCACCACGAACGACGGCAGGGCGCCGTACTCGGGCAGTTCGGTCCACCGCGCGCCGCGGGGCCTGCCGTCGAGCGGTTCGTACCAGTCGGCACCGCCTGCGACGCCGCCGGCCGCGCCGCCACCGCCGTCGCCGGTGTCGGGCACGAGCGGTTCGCGGAACGGCACGTTCAGGTGGACCGGACCACACCGCCACTCGCCGTAGGCCGCGTTCCAGGCTCGGCAGATCTGACTGCGCCAGTAGGCGTTCTGCCCGGCGCGCCGTTCGGCGACGGCGAGTTCGTCGAAGTAGCGCACCGCGCCGCCGTAGAGGTGCTGCTGGTCGATGACCTGGTTGGCACCGGCGGCCCGCAGTTCGGGCGGGCGGTCGGCGGTGAGCACGATCAACGGCACCCCGGCGCGGTCCGCCTCGAGCACCGCGGGGTGGAAGTTGGCCGCTGCGGTGCCGGACGTGCACACCAGCGCCACGGGACGTCCGGTGCGGGCCGCGATCCCCAGTGCGAGGAATCCGGCGCCGCGTTCGTCGATGCGCACGTGCAGCGCCAGCTTGCCCGCCGTCTCGGCGTCCGACAGCGCCAGCGACAGGGGCGCGTTGCGCGATCCAGGACACAGCACGACGTGCGACACGGTGTTGCGCACCAGCTCGTCGACGATGACCCTCGCCTGTGCGGTGGAAGGGTTCACGTGCGAGCCCCCTCGGCTGTTCGGGTGGAACGGCCTATTGTCCCAGGCGTGCATGACACCCAGGTATCCGAACTGTTCGACCCGGCATCGTGGACGCCCGTCGAGGGGTTCGACTTCACCGACATCACCTACCACCGTTCCACGGAGAGCCGCTCGGGCAAGCACGTCGTCCGGGTGGCGTTCGACCGCCCGGACGTGCGGAACGCCTTCCGCCCGCACACCGTCGACGAGCTGTACCGGGCGTTGGAGGACGCCCGGACCCGCTCCGACGTCGGTTGTGTGCTCATCACGGGCAACGGCCCGTCGCCCAAGGACGGCGGCTGGGCGTTCTGCTCCGGTGGTGACCAGCGTATTCGGGGCAGGGCCGGGTATCAGTACGCGAGCGGGGAGACGTCCGACACGGTCGACCCTGCGCGCGCGGGCCGACTGCACATCCTCGAGGTGCAGCGGCTGATCCGGTTCATGCCGAAGGTCGTCATCGCGGTGGTTCCGGGCTGGGCCGCGGGCGGCGGGCATTCGCTGCACGTGGTGTGCGACCTCACACTCGCCTCGGCCGAGCACGGCCGGTTCAAACAGACCGACGCCGACGTCGGGTCGTTCGACGGCGGGTTCGGCTCGGCCTACCTGGCGCGGCAGGTCGGGCAGAAGAAGGCGCGGGAGATCTTCTTCCTCGGCGAGGCGTACTCGGCAGCCGACGCCGAGTCGATGGGCGCGATCAACAAGGCCGTGCCGCACGCCGAGCTGGAGTCGACCGCCCTGCGGTGGGGGTTGACGGTGCTCGGCAAGTCGCCGACGGCCCAGCGCATGCTCAAGTACTCGTTCAACCTGATCGACGACGGTCTCGTCGGCCAGCAGCTGTTCGCGGGCGAGACGACCCGGCTGGCGTACATGCAGGACGAGGCGGTCGAAGGCCGGGACGCGTTCCTCGAGAAACGCGAGCCTGACTGGACGGACCACCCGTACTCCTACTGACCCGGCGGCGGTTCCGCACGCGTCCGGGCCGCTCCGAGGCGCGGGTGGCACCGCAGCCGCCGGTCACGCCCCGGCCTGGCGTTCGCCCCGGCCGGGGTCGACCGGCGATTGCCAATGGCGTGACGGTGTCGGGGCCGTGGCCGATCGCGTCCGGGTGGATCGGCTCGTGAACACCGTCCGCCACGGCAGGGCCTACGCTGGTGCGGTGCAGGTCGTGTTCACGGACGGGTCGCCCGCGTCGGTCGCCGAGCTCCACGAGGCGTTGCGCGGCGCCCTCGACGGCGGCGAGACGCTGCTGCCGCTGGATCCGCGCAGCCCGCGGGCCGAGAGTCTGCGCGAGGCGATGGCCCCCGGCGAGCCCGTCGAACCGGACACCGCGGTGATCATCCCGACGTCCGGGTCGACCGGCGAGGCGAAGGGCGTGCTGCTGTCGGCGTCGGCGCTGCTGGCGTCGGCGCGCGCCACGCACTCCCGGCTCGGCGGCCCCGGCCGCTGGCTGCTCGCCACGCCGGCGAACTACGTCGGCGGGCTGCAGGTCCTCACGCGCGCCCAGCTCGCGGGCGCCGCGCCGACGACGCTGGACATCGCGGAGGGATTCCGCCCCGACGCTTTCGCCGCCGCCACCCGCGACCTGGTCGGCGCGCCCGGCCCGCATTCCGAAGGGCCGTACTACACGGCGCTCGTGCCGACCCAGCTCGCGCGGCTGCTCGCCGCGGGCCCCGAGGCGGTGGAGGCGGCCGCGGCCTACGACGCGATCGTGCTGGGCGGTGCCCGGCTCGACGACGAACTGGCCCGGCGCGCAGCGGACGCCGGGGTGCACGCCGTGTCGTCGTACGGCATGAGCGAGACCGCCAGCGGCTGCGTGTACGACGGCTTTCCGCTGGAAGGCGTGTCCGTCCGGCTCGGCGAGGGCGACCGCATCGAACTCTCGGGCGCGACGCTCACCCACGGCTACCGGCTGCGCCCCGATCTCACCGCGAAGGCGTTCACGGCCGACGGCTGGCTGAGCACCAACGACGTCGGCTCGTTCCACGACGACGGTTCCCTCGTGGTCCTCGGCCGGATCGACGACATGCTCAACACGGGCGGCGTGAAGGTTCCCGCGGCCGGTGTCGAAGCGGCACTGACCGCCCACTCGCAGGTCCGCGCGGCCTGTGTCGTGGCGCTGCCGGACGTCGAGTGGGGCGAGCGGATCGCGGCCGTGATCGTGCCGGAACCGGCCGTGCCGGAATCCGCCGACCCGGCATCCGGTGATGAGGCGCCCGGCGACCGGCCTCCGCCGCAGGCGCGCGGCGATCTCGACGAGGAGCTGCGTGCGCTCGTCCGCGAACGGCTCGGCCGCGCCGCTGTGCCGAAGCTGTTGCGATACGTGCCGGAACTGCCGCTGATCGGCCCGGGCAAGGTCGACCGTGCCGCGGTCCGCGCCGTCTTCGAGGACTGAACTTCCTGCGTGCTAAGGCATCCGGATGCTCGTCGACCCCGGCGAACGCTCGCCGTGCTCCGGCCCGTTCGACGATGATCCGGCCGTCAGGCGCCGGACGATGATCGACCTCGCGGACTCGCCCGTGCGGGTGGGCAGCAGCGGGTAGACATGCACAAGCCCCTCCCCCTCGTGGAACTCCGTCTCGACCCCCGCCGCTCTCCCGCGGTCCCGCAACAGGTGCGCGTCCGGGTTGAGGATGTCGTGGGTGCCGGTGAAGACGGTGAGCGGACCGAGCCGCGCCAGCTCCCCGGCGAGTGGGCTCACGCGGGGATCCTCGGTGGGCAGCTCGCCGCGCCAGCGGTCCGAGAGCACGCGTCCGCCAGGCACCGCCAACCAGGGATCGTGGGGCTGGACCTGCGGGATCCGCGGATTCGACCAGGACAGATCCAGCGCCGGCGAAATGAGCAGGGTCCTCGGCAGGGTGACGCTGTGTTGGTCACGCAGCACCATCGCAGCGGACAGCGCGATCTGGCCCCCGGCGGAGTCACCGGCGAGTCGTACCTCCCCGTGCACCTCGCCCATCTCCCGGACGAGGTCGGCGACGGCGTTCACCACCGCGTCCGCCGTGCCGAACGGGACCAGCGGGTAGATCGGCACCACCACCGTGGTCCGGGCCTCGGCGGCGATCTGGGCCACCAGCCGCCAGTGCGCCGCGGCGATCTCGTTCACCCAGCCTCCGCCGTGGATGTACACCACCGATCCCCGGGGCCGGGCGCCCGCGGGGCGTACGCGGTAAACCGGCCAGCCGTCGCGGCGCGATACGTCAACGGTCACCGGGGACCCGAGCCGACGCGGCGGTGCGTAAGGACGGGGCCGCAGCGCCAGGCGGTCGACGTGGGCTTGGGCCCGTCCGGGGGAGCGGAACACGCGATTTCTGCCGGCGACACGGAGATACAGGGGGATGACCCGTTCGGGAAGGCGCATCAGAGTCGACTCCGGGGTGTCGGAACGCGGATTCGCGCTGCGTGAGGTCGGACGATCATGACCGTACGCGCCGGGCGGCGTGCCAGCAGAGTTGGCGATGGCCGGGCGGAGGGAGGGCGCTGAATTGCCCCCAAGGGCACTTTGGTTGCGTTGAATGCAACCAAAGTGCCCCCGGGGGCTACGCCCGGCCTGCCGACGGGGGTGCACACGGCTCGCGAAAGAATGCGGTTCATGGCGACAGTCGCACAGTGGATCGAAGGCGCACGTCCGCGCACGCTGCCCAACGCCGTCGCACCCGTCCTCGCGGGTGCGGGCGTGGCCGCCCAGCTGGGGGCGTTCTCGTGGTGGCGGACCCTGCTGGCACTGCTGGTGGCCCTGGCGCTGATCGTCGGCGTCAACTACGCCAACGACTACTCCGACGGTGTGCGCGGCACCGACGCCGACCGCGTCGGCCCGCTGCGGCTGGTCGGTTCGGGCGCGGCGCTGCCGATCCAGGTGCTGACGGCGGCCGTGACCTGCCTGGCCGCGGCCGCGGTGTTCGGCCTGGCGCTGGTGGTCGCAACGGGGCACTGGCGTCTCCTGCTGCTCGGCGGCATGTGCCTGGCCGCGGCGTGGTTCTACACCGGCGGGCGCAGTCCGTACGGCTACAAGGGCTTCGGCGAGGTCACCGTGTTCGTGTTCTTCGGGCTGGCCGCCGTGCTGGGCACCGTGTACGTGCAGGCGGGCACGCTCAGCTGGGAGGCGCTGGGCTGCGCGGTCGCGGTGGGCGCGCTGTCGTCGGCGGTGCTGGTGGCCAACAACCTGCGCGACATCCCGACCGACCTCGAATCCGGCAAGCGCACCTTGGCAGTACTGCTCGGGGATCCGCGTTCACGCTGGCTCTACGTCGCACTGGCCGCGGTGTCGGTCGTGGTGACGGTGGCGCTCGGGCTGGCGCATCCGCTCGCGTTCGTCGCGCTGGCTGCCGTGTTGCTGCTGATCAATCCGGTCCGGGTGGTCGCGGGCGGGCGCACCGGTCTGGACCTGGTCCCCGTACTGCGCGACACCGGCCTGGCGATGCTGGCGTGGGCCGTCCTCGCCGGGGGAGCACTGGCCTTCTCCTGAGTCCGGAAGCACTCCACGGCGGTACCTGAAACCGCGGTCCTGACACAGCGGCACCGGACACAGCGGCACCGGACACAGCGGCACCCGACTCCCGCGGCACCCGCCCACTGCTCCGGTGCCCCCGTGCCCACCCGGTATCCGCCTGCCCGCCCGCTTTCCGACCCGCTCGGTCCGGGCAACGGCTCCGACACCGACCGTCACCAGGAGTCGGTGCGCTACAATGCAGGGGACGGTTGAAAACGCCAGCCGGCTCACCACCCATTGCGGGTGGCCGCTGGCCGTGCCGTTCCCGGTGTACGACGACCCATCCGTCCTGACGGCTCATGTGTTCGGACAAGGCGCTCCGCGGCTGCCTGCCAAGGCATCCGAAAGGAGACCTGTTGTCCGTCTTCCCCTCGGAAGGAAACGCGCCGTTTCCGCAGTCGGCCGGCTCGTCGGTGCCGCCGGCTCCCCGCTCCGAGACCCGCGGCCGGGACGTGCTCCGTCTCGAAGGCGAGGTCGACCAGCTCTCCGTGCCGGCCCTTGCCGACACGATCCTCGGCCGGCTCGACGAAACGGCCGACCCACTGATCATCGACCTCAGCGCGGTCACCTTCCTGTGCGTCGACGGGTTGCAGCTGCTCGCCAAAGCCGCCGACCGTGCGACGTTGCTGGGCATCGAGTTGCACGTAGTCTCGGGTGGTGCGCGTGCGGTCGAGCGCGGGCTACTCGCTGCGCGACTCGAGCACCTGGTCGCGGCCGACCCGTCGTCCGGCACCACGAGCGCACAGCAGCAGTAGGACGGTGGCTGGAGGACCACGCGGATGAACGCACCGGACAGTGCCGGCGAGGAGCCCGTACCGACGACTGTCGCCGACATGGTGGCAGGACTGGGCACGCTGCCCAAGATCATGCTCAGCACCGACGCCATCGACGAGGTGATCTGGAAGACCGCGACGCTCGCCGTCCAGGCTGCCGACGACGTCGACGCGTGCGGGGTGACGGTGGTGCGCGACGGCGGGCCGATCTCCCTGCTCCGCTCCGAGGCCGAGTACTCCGACCTGGAGGAGTTGCAGTACGCCGCCGAGGACGGCCCGGCGATGCAGGCGATGCGCGAGCGGAAGCCCGTCCTGGTCACCGCCATGGACGACGAACACCGGTGGGGCGACTATCCGGGCCGAGCGGCCGCGAGGGGCGTCGGGTCCTCGATGTCGATCCCGCTGATCGCCGGCGAACAGGTGCTCGGCTCGCTCAACTTCTACGCCAAGCGCGACGAGGTGTTCGGCCCGTCGTTCGTTCTCGGCCAGCTCGTCGCCGACCTGGCCGCGAGCGCGCTGTGGTGCCTGCTCAAGCATGCCGACAAGCAGGAGCTGGGCGACCAGCTGGAACAGGTCCTCACCTCTCGCGAGGTCATCGACCAGGCCAAGGGGATCCTTATCGCGCAGCAGGGCTGCGACGCGGACGGTGCCTTCAAGCTGCTGCGGCAAGCCAGTCAGAACCGCAACGTCAAGCTCCGCGACATCGCCGCCGAGGTCGTCAGCAGCCAGGCACAGCAACGCTGATGTGCCCGGCCGCCGTGCGGGACGAGCCTGCCCCGCCGCTCACCCCGTGGGGAGAGCCCACACCGTCACGCACGGCCTAGCGGCCACCCGAACCGTGCGCACTGCGGTGCGTCGTACGGGTCCGGCCACGACGGTCACTCGCCGGCCGAGTCCGGCGGCGAGTCCTGTGACTCCCGGCCCTGCTCCCGCTGTTCACGCGTCTCGCTCGCGGCGGCTCGTTGCCGAGCCTGTTCGGCTTCGGCTTCCTTCTGCTCGGCTTCCCGCTGCGCTTCTCCCTTCTCCCGCTGCTGCCGGCCCTCACGCTCCAGTGAGTCCTGGCCGGCCAGGGCACCCGCTGCCTGTTTGAGACGGCCCTTGGCCGACTCGACGGCTCCGGTGATGCCCTCGTCGGCGTCGCCTGTGCGGTTCTCGGTCATGATCGTGGTTCCTTTCGGTCTCGGAGATTCTCGACGGTCGACAGGCCTGTGCGGAGTCGTTCTTCAGCGGCCGTGTGCGCTTCTCACCACCCGTTCCGCTCGGGCGGTTGGCCGCGGCGAATGCGCCACTTCGCCGGGTGTCATCCACCGCGGGTGTGCTCGGGCCGTTGGGGCACGGCATCCGCCACCTCGTCACCACTGCCGTAGTCGCGGTTCGGCAAGGCGCGCAACGCACGCAGCGTCCGCGGTTCGGCTTCGCGCGCCTCCGCGTAAGCCACCAGGGTTTCCTTGTCTGCCGGGAACTGCACGCCTTGGATGGCCTTGCGCACCCGGCGATCATCTGCATCGGTCATCGGATACTCCTTGTCGAGGTCAAGTTCGGCTCAACGGGGCGAAGTCACGAGCAGCGACGAACTCCGGTCGGTGTCCAGGAGCCGCATACGGTTCGGTCAGAGCGTTGTCGACGCTGTTGAACACCACGAAGAGATTCGAGCGCGGGTAGGGCGTGATGTTGTTGCCCGAAGCGTGCATCGAGTTGCTGTCGAACCACAGGGCGGTCCCGGCCGGACCGGTGAACTGCTCGATCCCGTGCCGTTCCACCAGCCGTGTGATGTCCTCCTCGGCGGGTACGCCGATCCGCTGCCGCTCGAGCGAAGAACGGTAGTTGTCCTCCGGGGTCTCCCCGACACAGGGCACGAACGTGGCGTGCGCACCCGGAACCAGCATGAGCCCACCGTTGAAGGGGTGGTTGTCGGTCAGGCTGATCGACAGGCTGACCGCGCGTGGTGCCGGCATACCGTCCTCGGCGTGCCAGGACTCGAAGTCGGAATGCCAGTAGAATCCACTACCCGTGAAGCCCGGCATGAAGTTGACCCGGCTCTGATGCACGTATACGTCCGAGCCCAGTAACTGCCGGGCGTGGTCGAGAATCCGAGGCCGGCGGATCAGCGCGGCGACCGCCTCGCTGAGTCGGTGCACCGCGAAGATCGACCGCACCTCCCGCGAATCGGGCTCCAGCACCAGTCGGCCATCGCCCCGCAACTCGGAATCGGCGGCGAGCAGGTACAGCTCCTCGCGGTACCTTCGGGCTTCTTCCGGCCCCAACAGACGCTGGGTGTGAAAACCTTTCGTCGTGTGCGCGGCGAGTTCCCCCGGACCAGCAGGTCCTTTTCGGACTCCGGGCCACACCACGGGATCACGACGCTCGATCCACGAGGAGGCGCTCCGGAGGCGGGTGGGATAACGGTCTGTGGTGACGACGTCGGCGACTGTCATTCGGCATCTCCCTCCCAGTCGCACAGGTGATGTGCATCGTTCGAGACACAGCCGCAGGAAGCCACAAGACTTCGAACGGAGACCCCGGCGACGGAGAAACGGCGCAGACGGAGAGACGCGGAAACCCGACGTAAGGAAAGCAGACCAGTGCGGTCAACGCAGGCACAGCCGCGTGCGAACGCCCTCCGCCTTCCGAGGGCCCTCGCCAGCTGGCCGCGAAGCATTCAACTGACGCGCTGTCACGGCCGGATTACCACCATGTGCGATGGCTAAACGCCCGATCCGATGTGGATGTACCCGCACCGGCCTACTGCACTCGGGGCTCCATCGGCGCGCACCTCCCCGGCACATCGATGACGAGGCCCCGGGGACTCCCCTGCGCCGAACGGGACGGTTTCCGTATCGGCACTGGTCCGATCCAGCCGGTGTTCCCCTGTCGGATTCGAGGCCACACGATCCCTCGCGGGCAGCTCGCCACGATCCGCTCGACGCGTCATCGAAGGCCTCGCGTGCCCGGGCACCGGCACGCCCATCGCATTCGATGCGCGAATGCATTACGGTCGGGACAGTCCCCGCGCGGTCGAAGCGTGCGCCGCGCACCGCGGGATCCGGTGTGGTGCAGCGCATCCGATGCGTTCCGTGAGCCTGTCCGACTCCGTCGATCCGGACGGTGAGTCCAGCTCCCGACAATCGCGACACCCTGTCGTCTCACCCTGTTGTCTCACGATGTCGTCGTGCGCTGTCTTCCCGCCACGTCCGGTCGACGTTTGCATTCGTCATTTCTCGGGTACCAACCCGCCCTGAAAGAGTTTGGAGGCCGACATGAGACTGGCCGCGCTGCGGCACGTGTACGAACAGCCAGGACCGTGCGCCACGGTCTATCTGGAGGGTCGCTCGCCCGGAGAGGACGCCAAGGAGCAGACACGACTGCGTTGGCGTGAGTTGCGTGAGCGGCTGCAATCCCAAGGGGCGGCGGAAAGTGCGCTCGAGGCGCTCGACGATGCCCTCGCCCCCGCGATTTCCGGTGAAGAGCAAGCCAACGGCCGAGTGCTGGTCGCCAACGCGGAGACCGTCGCGTTGCAAGCGCCCTGGGATGCGTCGCTCGGCGGCGGCGATGACGCGGTCTGGCAAGAGCTGCCCCACCTGGGACCGTACGTACGCGAACACGCACGCTCGATCAGGGAGCTCGTGGTACTGGCCAGCCAAACGGGCGCGACTGTACGCCAGTTGGTGATCGCCGAACAGCACGAACCGCGGGAAGTCGGTTCGCAGGACGTCGAAGGCAGCGCCTACGAACAGGTGCACAAGCCCCGGGGACAGGCGGAATCCCACAGCCGGATCCAGAACCGCGCCGATGAAGCAGTCAGCCAGAACGCCAAGGACGTCGTCGAGCGGCTACGCAAGATCAGCTCGAACTTCCAGCCACATGTCCTCGTACTGGCCGGCGAAACGCAGGGCCGCCAAGCCATTCGCGCCGAACTGCACGACGAACTCGCCACCATTCTGTCCGAAACGGACCGCGGTGGTGAGGGACACAACGAGTCCGACATGGCCCTCACCGACGAGCTGCTACGCATCGCCGAGGAAGCCGGCGAACGCCGGGCACACCAGCGCAGCGAACAATGGCAGAAGGCGCTGGCACACGACCTCGCCGTGCAGGGCGCGCAGTCCGTCGCGCGCGCCGCCGAGCTCGGCGCGGTCGAGACTCTGCTGCTCGAACCCGGTGCGGAGGCCACCCGCGAGGCGTTTCTGCTCAAAACCTGCAGCCAGACCGACGCCGGCGTCGACCTGGTTGCCAGCGGCAGCGAGCTCGACGAGGGCGTCGGCGCGATCCTGCGCTACCCCGTGAACTTCTGACAGCACCTCGACTTCTCACGGCGCCTCGATACGAAGTATTTCGACGGCACAAGAAGGGAAGGCCCATGACGACAGCACGAGAGATCATGACCAGCGGCGCCGAATGCGTCGCTACAGACCAGACCGCGGCTGACGCCGCACGGCTGATGGCACAGCACGGCACGGGTGCCGTGCCGATCTGCGGACCGGACAACAAACTCAAAGGAGTCGTGACGGACCGCGACATCACCGTCAAGGTGGTCGCACAGGGCAGGGATGCGGGGACGTTCCCGGCGGGCGACCTCAATCAGGCACAGGCCGTCACCATCGGCGCCGACGACTCCGCCGACGAAGTGCTGGCGACCATGACCCAGCACAAGGTGCGGCGGCTCCCGGTGATCGACGACGAACGGCTCGTGGGCATGATCAGCATCGCGGATGTCGCCCACGCGTTACCGAACGCCACTACCGGCGAACTGGTCGCGGCCCTCTCCACCGGGTGAGCGTTCGCGTCCGATACGGGCATCACCGTCGCCGAGGCTCGCCCTGCGGGCCTCGGCGACGGGCGGGCGCACCCACGACCGTGGCCGTCGGCGTGTGCTCGTGATCGCTTCCTCGTTCTGCGCGCGACCCGGCGTGCGTACGGCTGCCGTTGCGGATGACAACGGCAGCCGCGGCTCGAAGGGATCGCTCTCGCCGTCCCTTCCTTACGGGAAGCGGCCCGTGTCCAGGAAGCGGTTCAGGGCCGCCAGATGCGGGTCGAGATCGAAACCCTGCTCGGCGATCCAGTCGTCGGAGTAGTAGGTGTTGGCGTAGCGCTCACCGCCGTCACACAGCAGTGTCACCACACTGCCCCGCTCCCCCGCGGCGAGCATGCGTGCGATCACCGTGAACGCGCCGTGCAGGTTGGTTCCGGTGGAACCGCCCGCCCAGTGCCCGGTGCGTTCCCGCAGGAACCGGATGGCCGCCATCGACGCCGCGTCCGGCACGCGGAACATGTCGTCGATGATCTCCGGCACGAACGACGGCTCCACCCGTGGCCGTCCGATGCCCTCGATGCGGGACGGCATACCGGTGGCGTAGTCGCGAGCACCGGTCTCCCATGCGCCGTAGAACGCAGAGTTCTCCGGGTCGACGACCGCGATGCGCGTGTCGTAGCGGCGGTAGCGCGCGTAGCGCCCGAACGTGGCGCTCGTGCCGCCCGTGCCCGCACCGACGACGATCCACGCGGGCACGGGGTGCCGCTCCAGCTCCAACTGGGCGAACACGGATTCGGCGATGTTGTTGTTGCCCCGCCAGTCGGTGGCCCGCTCGGCATAGGTGAACTGGTCCAGGTAGTGCCCGCCGCACTCGGAGGCGAGCCGTTCGGCCTCGCTGTACATCGCGACCGGCACGTCGACGAAGTGGCACCGCCCGCCGTAGAACTCGATGAGGTCGATCTTCTCCTGGCTGGTCTTGCGCGGGACGACGGTCACGAAGTCGAGACCGAGCATGCGCGCGAAGTACGCCTCGGACACGGCGGTGGACCCGCTGGAGGCTTCGAGCAACGTCGTTTCCGGCCCGATCTGGCCGTTGACGAGCCCGTACAGCACCAGCGAACGCGCGAGGCGGTGTTTGAGCGAGCCCGTGGGGTGGACGGATTCGTCCTTGAGGTACAGGTCGATGCCCCACTCGGGCGGCAGTGGGAAGACGTGGAGGTGCGTGTCCGCGGAACGGTTGGCGTCGGCCTCGATGATGCGGATCGCCTCGCGCACCCACTCCCGATGCGTCGGTGCCGCCGTCACTCGCCGGTCCTCTCGCCTGCCGTGCCGCCGGTGGCCTTGCCGGTGTCGGCGGCGTCGTCAACGCTGTCGTCGTCAATGGCGTCGTCGTCAGTGGCGCTGTCGACGCTGTCGTCGTCCGTGCTGCCGGCAGTGCCGTCACCGGCCGCGGCGCTTGCTTCGGTGTCACCGCTGTCGTCAGCCGGGGTCGCGGCCTGCGCAGGCGCGACACGTTCGCCGCGCAGCTCGGCGCGCAGGCGGGCGCGTTCCCTGGCGCGGTGTTTGTTCCGTTCGGCGAGCCCGGCGATCACGCGGGCGTTGAGACCGCGCAACAGCAGCATGCCGAGCGGCAGGCCGACGACCAGTCCGACGAGCACCGCCACCAGCAACGGCACCCCGACGACGATGAGCAACGCGGCGATCGCGGCGACGAGCGCGAACCGCGCGAGCAGGTACAGCGTCAGGTCGCGCCCCAGCCGTGCCGGGGCCGCGGCGGACGAAGATGCTGGTGCGTTCACGTTTTACGAGGTTACGCCGTCGCCGTCGGCGTCGAGCAGACGGTTGTTGGGCCTGCCTTCGAAACGCGTGGACAGCACGACGGTGGTGCGCGTGCGCGCGACGCCGCCGATCCGGCGGAGCCTGCCGAGCGTGTGCTCCAGCTCGTCGACGGTCTCCACGCGCACCTTGACGACGAACGCCTCGTCACCGGCCACGGCGTAGCAGCTCTCCACCTCGGCGAGGCCGATCAGTTCGTCGGCGATCTCGTCGTTGGAGCCGGTGTCGGTGGGCTGAATGCCGACGAGTGCGGTCACCCCGAGTCCGACGGAACGCGGGTCCACCGTCGCGTGGTAACCCGTGATGACGCCTGCGGCCTCGAGTTTGCCGACCCGCTCGTGCACCGACGACGGCGACAGTCCGACGGCTCTGCCGATGTCGGCGTACGTCGCCCTGCCGTTGTCGCGGAGGGCGGCGATGATTTTCCGGTCGAGGCGGTCCACGCGGCCACGTTAAAGGCCGCCCCGTACGAGGCGCCCGTCCGGGTTCGCCACCGGTAGCACCACGACCTGGGAAAATGTCCGAACCGGCCCGTTTGTCCATTACCTCCTCTTTACTCGACAAACACCGTTCGAGTACCCGACGGGCGGAGTGCAACGATTGCGGAACAGTCCTGCATCTGGACAGACATCAACGGTGGTTCAAAGGAGGCGGATTCGTGACCGCAACCACAGGAGGACGGCTGCTCACCCCGGGTGAGGTCGCTGCGTTGTTCCGCGTGGATCCGAAGACGGTGACGCGCTGGGCCACGGCGGGCCGGATCGGTTCCATTCGCACCCCGGGCGGACACCGCCGGTTCCGGGAAGCCGAGGTCAACGAGCTGCTCGCGGAGCTGACCACCGACCCCGACGGACCACAGAACTCCTGAGGTTCTCCGCCGGGAACGCGGCGGCGTGTCCGGATCGCCCGTTGCGGACCGGCGACCGCCGCGGACCCGTTAGGCTGGTGGCAGTCAGCCCATGGGAAGGAGCGGGCATGTTGTATTTGCTCGCGGTGGTCGGCGCCATCACGATCTCCGTCGTGGTGTGGCGATTGCTGAGCCAGGAGCGCGTCGGCGCAGGCACCAAGCCGAATCGCGCCAACCCGGTCGCGCCGGACGACGACCCGGAATTCCTGCGCAAGCTCGGCGAACAGAAGCCCAAACGCCCCGACGAGGACGACACCAAGTAGCTGCGAGCGCGTCGGCCGCGGCCCGGTCCGGATGGACCAGGGCCGCGGCCGACATGCTTGTCAGTGACCGTCAACACCGCGGGAGGCGACGGCTGCCCTCCCCGGCAGCGCGGCACAGTCGCCACGGAGCGGGCAGCGCCACCGTGGCGCGGGTGATCAGTGGGCCATGCGGTCCAGGGTGAAGCCGTCAGCGACCGTGGCCGCCAGCTCCAGCAGCGCCGTCCGAGTGGCCTTGCCCAGCCGCTCCAGATCGATCTCGGCGCCCTCTTCGAGGTGCGGATCGAACGGCACCTTGACCACGCCGCGAGTGCGGGCCGAGAAGTGCGCCGTGAGCTTGTCGAGGTCGACCGACCCGGACTTCGGGCGCACCGAGTTGATCACCGTGATCGAACGCTGCACCAGCTCGCCGTAGCCGTGCGCATCGAGCCAGTCGAGCGTCGCGGACGCGCTGCGGGCACCGTCCACCGAACCGGACGACACGATGACCAGCGAATCGGCGAGGTCGAGAACACCCTTCATCGCCGAGTGCATCAGTCCGGTGCCGCAGTCGGTGAGCACGATGTTGTAGAAGTGCTCGAGCAGGTCGACGGCCCTGCGGTAGTCGTTCTCGGAGAACGCCTCCGACACGGCCGGATCCTGCTCACTGGCGAGGATCTCGAGCCTGCTGCCGCCCTGTGACGTATACGCCCGCACGTCGCTGTAGCGCGTGATGCGGTCGGCGTCGCGCAACAGGTGCCGCACCGTCGCCGTCGTCTCGATCGGGATCTTCTGCGACAGGGTGCCACGGTCCGGGTTGGCGTCCACGGCGATCACCCGGTCACCGCGCAGCGACGCGAACGTCGACCCGAGCGTCGTCGTGGTCGTCGTCTTGCCGACACCGCCCTTGAGACTGAGGATGCCGATCTTGTAGCAACCACGCAGCGGCTGCTGCACCCGCGCGGTCAGGTCACGCTCGGCACGGTCCGCGGGCCCCTCGCCCGGGTTGACGAGCTTGCCCGTGCCGACGTACAGCGCCTTGCGCCAGCCGGACCGCGGCGGCCGCTTGTTCTGCTTGACCAGGCTGCTGCCCGCCAGGTCGGCGGGACCGCCCTGTGCGGAACGCTGCGGCTGCGGTAACGGCGGCAGCCCCTGCTCGCCCTGCTGGCCCTGCGGCACGGCCTGCTGTGGGTGCTGAGCGTGCTGGGCCTGCATCGGCTGTTGCAGCGGTGCCTGCTGCGGTGGCTGCTGGGGCGGTGGCTGCTGCGGCTGGCCCTGTTGCGGCTGGCCCTGTTGCGGTTGCGCCGGCCGGCCGAACTGGCCTGCCTGGCCTTCGAAGTACCGCTGCGTGTAGGACTCCCGCGGCGCCTCCGGCGGCTGCGCGTAGTGCGGCGGCTCGTACTGCGGCTGCTCCGGTTGCGGCTGCTCGGGGTGGGTGGGATCGAAGTGCGGCTGCCCCTGGCCCGCCTGCTGCGGCTGCTGGCCCGGATGCGGCGGCTGGCCGTGCCCGTGCTGGGCGAACTGGGAGTACTGCGCGTACTGCTGGTACGCCACGGCGTGCGACTGGTGGCCGTCCCCGGCGGTCTGGTCCGGCGTCAGCGGCGGCAGGTTCGGGTCGTAGGGCTGCTGGGCCGGGTAGTGCACCGCGGGATGAGTCTCCGCGGCCGACGGGACGGAGCCGGGTTGCTGCGGCTGCGGCGGGCTGACGCGCTGCGTCACCTCCGGGCTGTCGGGCGCACTCATCGGATCCGCGGGCGCCGGATCCACCGGCATGGGGGCGGAATCCGTGACATCACCCGCCGCGTCCGCGGCGTCGCGGCTGTGGTGCGCCCCATGAGGCTTCTGCGGTTCCTGCCCGTTGGGGTCGTTCGCTGCGGTCACCGCTTCAATCCTTCGCATGGTCGTCCTACCAGGTGCGACGCTACCCGGCACCCGACGGTTCCGTCAGCCAACTCCCGCGTACGAGTGGAGGCCGGTGGTGACGAGGTTGACGAAGAACAGGTTGAACACCGTCACTGCGAAACCGATCACATTGATGACCGCGGCACGGTTCCCGCGCCACCCCGCCGTGGCACGGGAATGCAGGTAGGCCGCGTAGACGATCCACGCGATGAACGCGACCGTCTCCTTCGGATCCCAGCCCCAGAACCGGCCCCACGCGGCTTCGGCCCAGACCGCTCCGCACAGTACGCCGAAGGTGAAGACCGGGAACGCGAAGACCGTCGTCCGGTACGCGACGCGGTCGAGCACGTCCTTCGCGGGGAGCTTCGCCGCGAACTTCGCGAACTTCTCCGGGTGACTCTCGTTACGCGCCTTGATCAGGTAGAAGATGCTCGCGACACCGGGCACGAGGAACACGCCGGACGAGGCCGCGGCGGCCGCGACGTGGATGATCAGCCAGTACGACTGGAGCGCGGGCTGCAGCGGGGCGGCGACGGCGTAGAGCCACGTGCCGCCGACGAACATCAGGATCACGTTCGGCAGCAGGACGAACATCGACAGGTGCCGCACCGGGTGTTTGCGCAACAGCACCAACCACGCCGCGACGGCGACGAAGCACGTGATCATCACGTACTCGTACATGTTTCCCCAGGGCACGCGGGCCGTCGCGAGCCCGCGCAGCACGAGCGCCGACGCGTGCAGCAGCAGGCCCAGCACCGTGAGCGCGACGCCCATGCGGCCGAACCGCTCCGCCCTCGTCGGCGCCGCGCCCGTGTTGCCGTTCCCGGGGCCCGTGTTGCCGTTTCCAGAGCCCGTGTTGCCGATTCCGGGGTCCGTGTTGCGGTTTCCGGGGTCCGTGTTGCGGTTTCCGGGGTCCGTGTTGCGGTTTCCGGTGCCTGCGCCCACGAGTTCGCGGCTGCGCGTGCGCTCGGCGGCCTGCCTGCCGTGTCGGCCGAAGGACTGCTCGACGAGGAAGAACACCATCGCCAGGATGTAGACGACGACGGATGTGGTGTACGACCAGTCGCTGTACTGCGACAACGTCTCGTTGACCGGCATCTCCAGGCCCTTCTACTTCCGGCCGAGGAGGTCTGCCGCGATGCGCGTGAACTCCTCGCCGTACCCGGCTTGATCGGTGCGGGCGAGCCCGCCCACTTCTACTACGGTACGTCGTTCACTGGGTCCGTTGTCACCCGCCGCCGTGTCACCCGCCGCCGTGTCACCCGAAGCTGTGTCACCCGCCGCCGTGTTATCCGCAGCGCCGTCACCGGCCACTGTGTCGTCCGCAGCTGTGTCGTCCGCAGCTGTGTCGTCCGCAGCTGTGTCGTCCGCGGCGCCGGCTGGCTGGCCGTCCCCGCCCGCGGGAGTGGCGCGCACCCACAGCCTGCGCCGTTTGATGAACAGCGAGGCCCCGAGCCCGGCGAACATCACCACCGCCGAGGCGAGCACCCAGTTCTGCAGCGGGTCGTGCGAGACCTGCAGCGCGACGAACCGTTCGACGCCGTCGAAGTGCACCGTCGTGCCGTCTTCGAGGGTCAGCGACTGGCCGACCTCCAGGTTCTCGCGTGCGACCCGCTCCAACCTGCCCGCCTCGACCATCGACTGGTCGATCTCGAAGATGGACTGTCCCCGTCCCGAGTCGACCCCCAGATCGCCGCGCATGATGTCGACCGCGACCGTCGGGTTGTTCAGCTGCGGCCCCGCCGACGACAGGATGCTGCCGTGCATCGACGGTGTCGGCGCGAACAGGCCCGTCACGGCGAGCTGCCGTTCGCGCCGTTCGGCCGGGTCGGTGATGCCCGGTTCCTCGAACTTCGTCGCACCCTCGGACAGGTACGTCTGCTGGTCGACCGGCCGCCACTGGATGGTCTGGGTGCGGCTCTGGCCGTCGGGGAACGTCACCGTGAACGTCGGCGCGTAACCGTGGTTGAGCAGGTACAACCGGTCGCCCGCGGTGCGCAGCGGCTCGTTGACCTCGAGGTGGTGCGACCGCCACGTGCCGGTCGTCAGATCCTCGCCCGACTGGTAGTCGATGTCGGACTCGTAGGCCACCGGCTGGCCGTTGCGGTACCGCGCGTCGAAGTCGTTGACCCGCACGCAGAACGGGTTCAGCTGCGTACCGTCGACCTGCAGCCCCGGTTCGAACGAGTCGTAGTTGTAGATACCGGAGTTGCAGAACTCGGTCCCGTCGGCGAGCACCACGACCTGGCCCTCGTACGAGTACAGCGCGCCGCCCGCGAACGAGATGATCACGCCGAGCATGCCGAAGTGGAACAGCAGGTTTCCGGTTTCACGCAGGTAGCCGCGTTCGGCGCTGATACTGCGGGCGCCGCCGGCCTCCTCGCGTTCGGTGAGGCGCCACCCGCGCAGGCGTTTGCGCGCCGCGGCCATCACGGCGTCGACGTCATCGGAGGTCTCGGCCCGTTCGTGGTGCGGCAGCCTGCGCAGGTTCCGCGGCGTCAGCACCGGCTTGGAGCGCATGCTGCGGACGTAGTCCGACGTCCGCGGCACGAGACACCCGATGATCGACACCATCAGCAGCAGGTAGATCGCCGAGAACCAGACGCTGGAGTAGACGTCGAACATCTGCAGGCTGTCGAGCAGACTGCCCCACCAGCCGTGCTCGGCCAGGTAGCCGTTGACGTTCCGTTCGTTGACCGACCGCTGTGGCAGCAACGCACCCGGCAGGGCGGCGACGGCCAGCAGGAACAGCAGGATCAGCGCGGTGCGCATCGACGTCAGGCCACGCCAGGTGTTGCGGACGAACGCCCACGCCCTGCGCAGCGGTGTCGCGCGGTAGGCGGGCGTGGGGTCGTCGGCCTTGTCGGTCCGCTGGGGCGGCGCTGGGGTCACAGGGGCAACCTCGTGTCGGTGATGAAGGCGTCCCGCAGCCACGACGTGAGCTCCATCCACAGCCCCGTGACCAGCATGATCCCGACGACCAGCAGTAGCGCGCCGCCGAAGAGCTGCACGCGCCTGCCGTTGCGGCGCAGCCACGCCGTCGCGGAGACGGCCCACTTCGTGCCCGCGGAGATGAGCAGGAACGGCAGGCCGAGGCCGATGCAGTAGACGAGTACGAGCAGGAACCCGCGTGCACCGGTGCTGCCGCTGGCCGCGGAGATCGCGAGCACGCCCGACAACGTCGGCCCGATGCACGGGGTCCAGCCGAGGCCGAACACCGCACCCAGCACGGGCGCACCCCACAGGCCCGCGCGCGGGACGTGGTGCGAACGCACCTCCCGCTGCAGTCCGGGTACGAGTCCGAGGAACACGAACGCCATGAAGATGGTGATCACACCGCCGACGCGCTGCAGCGTCTCGGCGTTGACGAGGAGAGCGTCGGCCAGCCAGACGAGACCGCCGACACCGGCGGTGAACACCACGGTGAAGCCGAGCACGAACAGGGCGGTCGCCGCGACGACGGGACGTTTGCCGCGTTTCGGCTGCTCGGCCGCCTCCTCCGCGTCGACGGCCGGGGCGTCGGAGCCGACCAGTGCGGCGAGGTAGGCCAGGTACCCCGGGACGAGCGGCACGACGCACGGCGAGGCGAACGAGATCGTGCCCGCGAGCAGGGCCACGGCTGCGGCCAGCAGCAGGGGCCCTGACATCGCCAGCTCGGTCGCGTTCACGACACCCAGACTAGGGAATGGGGTCGGTGTTAAATCGCCGCCCCCTGTCTCCACCTGCGGGAATGCGGCGCCCGTCACTCTTCCGACTCGGGACGCGAAGCCCCCGGGGGCACTTTGGTTGCACTCAACGCAACCACAGTGCCCTTGGGGGCTATGGGGACGAGCGGCTGCCTACGCGCCGGACTCCTTCGCCAGGTCCCGGACGACGGGGAGGATGTCCTCGGCGAGCAGGTCGCGGAGGTAGACCGCGGCGACCCGGCCCTGCCTGTCGACGATGATCGTCGACGGGACGACGTTGCGCGGGTATCCGGTCAGCCCGAGCAGCGACCGCCCCGACGGGTCGTAGATCGACGGGTACGTCAGCCCCCGGTTGCGCATGAAGTCCTGCGGCGCCGACCGGTCGAAGTCACGCACGTCGATGCCGAGCACCCGCACGCCGTCGTCCTTCGTCCGGTCGTACACCTCCTGCAGTTCCGGCGCCTCGGTGCGGCACGGCCCGCACCACTGACCCCAGATGTTGATGACGAGCACCTTGCCGTGGAAGTCCTCGCTGGAGATCCGCTTGTCGGCGTCGAACAGGTCCTCGCCACTGATCTCCGGCATCTCCTGCCGGTCGGCGCCGGTGTAGGTGATGTCGGTCTTGCCGCCCGGTGCGACGAAGTTGAACGACGTCGTGTTCGCCGCGGCGCCGTCTCCCGTGCTGCAGCCGGTGAGGGCCAGCCCGCCGGCGAGCATCGCACCCGCCAGCCGCGTGCCGAGCGACCTGTGCTTGCCGCCGCGCCGGTTCATGCTCCGGTCACCGTGGGGTCCGTCGTGCCTGCGGGTTCGCTGTAGACGACGTCGACGATCTCCTCGTCGCGGAACACCAGGCTGGTCAGCGACGCCAGTGAGCACTGCCGGGACCGCGGATCGTGCCAGAGCCGCCTGCCTTCGAGGAACCGGCGCACGGTCCAGATCGGCAGTTGGTGCGACACGCACACCACCTCACCGCCCTCGGCCTCGGCTCGCGCCCGGTACACGGCGCCGAGCATGCGGCGTGCGATGTCGACATACGGTTCGCCCCACGACGGCAACACCGGATTGCGCAGCTTCGACCAGTGCCTGGGGTTGCGCAGCGCGCCGTCGCCGACGCTGACCCGCAGGCCCTCGAACGCGTTGTCCGCCTCGATCAGCCGGTCGTCGGTGGCGACGTCCAGCCGGTGGCCGCCCGCGATCGGCGCGGCCGTCTCCTGCGCGCGCTGCAGCGGCGAGGCCACGACATGCACCAGGTTGTGCGGCTTCAGCGCCTGCGCGACGGTCACCGCCTGCTGCCTGCCCCGCTCCGACAGGCCGTAGCCGGGCAGCCTGCCGTAGAGGACTCCCGCGGGATTGTGGACCTCACCGTGCCGCAGCAGGTGGACGATCGTGGTGGTCATGCCCGCTCCGGCGGCGTCGCCGACGCGGCGGCCCTTGCGGCAGCGGGGGCAGCCGCCTCGATGGCCTCGAAGTCCGTGTCGAGCATCGCCGCGTTGACGAACCAGGCCTCGAACGCGCTCGGCGGCGCGTAGACGCCCGCGTCGAGGAAGGCGTGGAACATCGGGGCGTAGCGCCATGTCTCGGTGGCGGCGACCTCGTCGAAGTTCGTCGGCTGCCGATCGCCGAAGAAGACGGTCACGAGGTTGCCCGCCTGCGAGACGGTGTGCGTGACGCCCTCGGCCGACAGCGCGTCACCGAGGATGGAGGCGATCCGCCCGGCGTTGGTGTCGAGCTTCTCGTAGACGGCCGCGTCGGCGTGCCGCAACGTCGTGAGGCCCGCGGCCACGGCCACGGGGTTACCGGCGAGCGTGCCTGCCTGGTAGACGGGGCCGAGCGGTGCGAGCTCGGCCATCACGTCGGCGCGGCCACCGAACGCCGCGGCCGGCAGCCCGCCGGACATGACCTTGCCGAACGTGTAGAGGTCGCCCGCGACGCCGTCGAGGCCGTACCAGCCCGCAGGCGACACGCGGAAGCCCGTGAGCACCTCGTCGACGATGAGGAGCGCGCCGGCCTCGTGTGCGATGTCACGCAGTGCGGCGTTGAAGCCTTCCGCGGGCGGCACGGCGCCCATGTTGCAGGGGGCGCCCTCGGTGATGATCGCCGCGATGTCGCCGGGGTTCTCGGCGAACACCTTCCGCACGGCGTCGAGGTCGTTGTACGGCACGACGACGGTGTCGGCGGCCTGCGCACCGGTGACACCCGGCGACGTCGGCAGGCCCAGCGTGGCGACGCCCGAACCGGCCTGGGCGAGGAGCGCGTCGACGTGACCGTGGTAGCAGCCGGCGAACTTGATGATCTTCGCCCGGCGGGTGTACGCGCGGGCGAGGCGGATCGCCGTCATCGTCGCCTCGGTGCCGGAGTTGACCAGGCGCACCTGCTCGACCGGTTCGACGCGGCGGATGATCTCTTCGGCGAGTTCGACCTCACCGGTGGTCGGCGTGCCGAACGACAGGCCGTGCGACGCGGCCTCGCGCACCGCTTCGACCACCGCGGGGTGGGCGTGCCCGAGGATCATCGGCCCCCACGAGGAGACGAGATCGACGTAGCTGTTGTCGTCGGCGTCCCACAGGTGCGAACCGTCCGCCTTGACCATGAATCGCGGGTCGCCGCCGACGGAGGAGAACGCGCGCACCGGGGAGTTGACGCCGCCGGGAGTCGCCGCGGCGGCCCGCCGGAACCAGGACTGGGACTTCTCGACCGTGCTCTTGTCACCTGTCACGTCCGCCAGTCTCGCAAAACGGCCGCGGCCTGCGACGACTGCCTCCGGCCGGAGTGACCGCGGGCATGCTCCCTGGCGAGCCGCCGCGGGTCTCCCGCGGCGGCTCGGCGCGCTTCGTGGTCTCGTCAGCGGCCGGGGCCCGCCGCGGCGTGGTCGGCGTCCACGTCGCCGAGGTCGTCGGGGTCGTCCGGGTCGGGGTCCCGCTGGGCGCGCTTCTTCGGCTTCTTGCCCTTGGCCGCGACGCCGAGCATCACCTGGCGCACGGCGTCGATCACCAGTACGGCCGTCAGCGCTCCGAGCGCGACGGCCAGCGCGATCCGGTCGCCCTCGTAGACGCGCGAGGTCAGGACGCTGCCGTCGTCGAGGTGAACGGTCACGTCACGAACCGCGGACCCCCACAGCGCGAAGGCGCCCCACACGGCCAGTGCGGCCACGACGAGTTCGACGGCGGCGACGACGATCCGCCGCGGCCGGTGCAGCCTGCCGCGGCCCGATCCTGCCCTGCGGCCACCACGGGACCGGGGTGCACGCGGCGCCGCGGCCGGGCCGGCGGGCGCGGCGGAGTCGGTGGCGGTGCGATCCGCGGATTCAGTCACGGCGTGAGTTTCGCATGGCCGTGTGCAACGCCGCCGTGAACGTCTCCGTGTCCTGCGACCACGCGAGCACGTGCTTGCGGCCGGCCAGCTTGAGCTCGACGGCCTCGTACCGGCGCGGCACGGTCTGCCCGCCGCCGAGCACGCGGGTTCCGGGCCTGGGCTCGCGGGTGAGCACCGCGGCGATGTCGGCGATGGGCAGCGTCTCGGTGCCCTGCACCAGTTCGGTGTCGGTGACCCGGACCCGCAGGAACTTGCGCCGGGCGAACACCCAGAGGCCGTTCAGCCACAGCAGACCGGCGCCCGTGATGATCCACATCAACCAGTGCGGCGGCTGGCCGAGGATCAGCTCCGTGACGAAGCCCAGCGCGGCCAGCGCCGGGCCGAGCCCGAGCCGCCACAGCGTCGCGCCCGGTTCGTCGTAGTGGACCGCGACCTCGTGGACCGTCGCTTCGTTGGCCGTGGCTTCATGGGCCGTTGCTTCATGGGCCGTTGCTTCATGGGCCGTTGCTTCATGGGCCGTGGCGTCGTGGGCCGTGGGCTCGTCCGGGCCTGCACCGGCGTCGCCGTCACCGCCCGTGTCGCCGGCGTGGTTCTCGGCGTCGCTGCCGGCGTCCTTGCCGCTCACGGGTTCTTGACCACCCTCGGGAAGTACGGATCGACGCTGGGCAGGTACATCAGCGCTGCGCCGCCGAGCGCGAGCAGCACCGCGCCGATCACCGTGTAGCCGCCGCCGAGCAGCGACAGCAGTGCGGTCACGACGACGAGCACGGTCACGACGGTGCGCGCGGAACGGGTGCCCTGCCGGGCCTTCCAGGCGAAGAGCACCATGAGGCCGCCGATCGCGGCGGCGCCGACGACGAGTGCCCACAGCATCGATTCGACACCCGCGGCGATCTGCGCGCCCGTGATGTTCTCGTCGGTGTTCTGCGCGATCAGCTCCTCGGTGAGCGCGTCCTTGTCGAGCAGTTGCAGCACGAAGGCCAGGACGAGCACGACCGAGGCGGCCACGACCAGTCCGAACCCGATGTTGACGGGTTTCGGCGGCTCGGGCGGCTCGGAAACCGGGTCGCCCGGCAGGTGCGGTGCGGGCGGCAGACCGCGTGCCCGTCGCTGGTCGTCGCTTTCGTCGGCCTCGCTCATGCCCCAGAGACTAGGTGCCGTGCGCCGGGGAGGTTCAGGGGTGGTGACCGGGCAACGGGTGAACGCCCCGCAGCGGCACGCCGGAAACCGGTGCCGGCTCGCCGCGCAGACACATACCGGCCGACCACCCGTTGCACCCCCGCAACAGCTGGGGCGCCCCCAAGGGCACCTTGGGGGCGTTGAGTGCCACCAAGGTGCCCTTGGGGGCATCACACAGGGCCGGGAGGGTTGCAGTTCCGCACCACGCCGGGTTCAGGGGTTCAGTCGAGCCAGGTGGCGGCTTCGGCCGCCCAGTACGTGAGGATCATGTCGGCGCCCGCGCGGCGGATCGAGGTGAGCACCTCGAGGATCGTGCGTTCACGGTCGACCCAGCCGTTCGCGGCCGCGCCCTCGATCATCGCGTACTCGCCCGAGATGTTGTACGCCGCGACCGGGACCGACGAGACCTCCGACGCCGCCCTGATGACATCCAAATAGGACAGCGCGGGCTTGACCATGATCGCGTCGGCGCCCTCGGCGAGATCGAGTTCGATCTCACGGCTCGCCTCCCGGACGTTGGCGGGGTCCTGCTGGTAGGCGTTGCGGTCACCCTGCAGCTGCGAGTCGACGGCCTCCCGGAACGGCCCGTAGAACGCGCTCGCGTACTTGGCCGAGTAGGCCAGGACGCCCACGTCGCCGAATCCGCCGTCGTCCAGCGCGCGGCGGATCGCACCGACCTGGCCGTCCATCATGCCGCTCGGGCCGAGCCAGTGCGCACCCGCGCGCGCCTGCGCCAGCGCCATGTCGGCGTACCGTTCGAGCGTGGCGTCGTTGTCGACCCTGCCCTCGTCGTCGAGCACACCGCAGTGGCCGTGGTCGGTGAACTCGTCGAGGCACGTGTCGGCCATGAGCACCGTGGTGTCGCCGAGGTCGGAACGCAGATCGCGCAGCGCGACGTTGAGGATGCCGTCGTCGTCGGTCCCGCCGGAACCGACGGCGTCGCGTGTGGACGGAACACCGAACAGCATCAGGCCGCCGACGCCCGCCTCGACGGCCTTCGCCGCCGCGGCCCGCAGCGAGTCCCGCGTGTGCTGCACGACGCCGGGCATGCTGGAGATCGGCTTCGGCGCGCCGGCGGCGTCGGCCTCCTCCGAGACGAACATGGGCAGGATCAGCTGGCGCGGGCGGATCGTCGTCTCACCGACGAGCCGGCGCACGGCCGGCGTGGTCCGCAACCTGCGTGGACGATGCTCGGGAAACACATCGACACCGTACTCCCGCGCGAGCGCCTACCCTGACGGGCGGCAAGATCCCCGACCCGCAGCACCCGGCGGACCGGCCCGCCCCCAGCCCCACGACACCGCCCCAGCCCGACACCGCACGAGCGGAAGGACATCGTCATGAGCCCGGACGTGCTGAGCCTGACCCGAGAGCTCGTCGCCGTCGACACCATCGACCGCGACGAGAGCCGCACCCTCGCCGTGGTGGCGCCGCACCTGGAGGACGCGGGTTTCGACGTCGAGACGGTCGAGCACGAACCCGGGCGCGGCACGCTGATCGCCGAGTGGCACGCCGGCACGGACACGCCCCCGCTGTGCCTGTCGGGGCATGTGGACACGGTGCCGCTGGGCGACGCCGAGTGGTCTCGCGATCCGTTCCGCGCCGAACCGGAGGGCGACCGGCTGTACGGCCGGGGCACCACGGACATGAAGGGCGGCGTGGCAGCGATCGTGTGCGCGGCCATCGGCGTCGCGAGGTCGGGGCGGATGCCGCGGGCGGGGCTGCGCCTCGTGCTCACCGCCGCGGAGGAGACGGGTTCGCACGGCGCGCGGGGAGCGCTCGGTGTGCTGCGCGACCGCCCGTCGGGGCCGCTGCTGATCGCCGAGCCGACGGCGGGCGCCGTCTTCCACGGCCACAAGGGCGCGCTGTGGCTGTCCGCGCGCGCCGAGGGCGTGACGGCCCACGGGTCGATGCCGCACCTGGGCGAGAACGCCGTCTACAAGCTCGCCCGCGCGGTCGGCACCTTCGAGCGATTCGTCTTCACCGAGCAGGCGCATCCGGCGATGGGCGCGCCGACGCTGAACGTCGGCACGTTCCGCGGCGGGCTGAACACGAACTCGGTGCCGGACTCGGCGGTCGCGACGGTCGACATCCGCACCGTGCCCGGCCAGGACCACGCCGCCATCACCGAGAACCTGCAGGCCCGTGTCGGCGGCGATGCGTCGTTGGAGCCGCTCATCGACCTGCCGGCCGTGTGGACCGACCCCGCCGACGAATGGGCGGCTGCCGTCACGGCGATCGCCGCCGACGTGACGGGCCGCCGGAGCGACGGCGACCCGCGGGCGGCGACGTACTTCACGGACGCGTCGGTGCTGACCCCCGCACTGGGTGGTGTGCCGACGGTCGTGTGCGGCCCCGGCGAACCCGAGCTGGCGCACGTCACCGACGAGTGGGTGTCGATCGCGAGGCTCCACGAGTCGGAGGAGACCTTCCGCCGCGTCGCCGAGGCCTACTGCCGCGCCTGAGCCCACACCGCGTGTCCTGCACCCGGCACCGCGTGTCCTGCACTCCTGCACGCATGTCCTGCACCCGAACGTCGCCACTCCGACGGATGCTTCAGCACGACCACGCCCGTGCGCGTGATCCGCGCCGTGCGCGTCGGACTGAAGCGTCGGCGTCCGGATCAGGCGAAGAAGCGTGCGAGCGAGCGCGCGACGGCGTGCGGTTCGTCCTCGGGTGCGAAGTGCCCCGCCCCGGGCACGTCCTCCCGCCGGGCTCCCGGGACGGCGGCCGCGAGCCGATCCCCGACCGAGGGTGCGAGCCACCCGTCCTGCTCGCCCCAGAGCACGAGGGTGTCGGCGGTGATGTCGCCGAGCCGGTCGCCAACCACCGGGCCCGCCGACGTGACCGGACCTGACCATCCGCGTGGGACGAGCCCCCGCGGACGACAACACATGCCCCGGAAACGACAACACGGTCCCCGGAACCTGCAACACGGCTCCCGGGATCTGCAACACGGGCTCTGGAACGCGAGATGCCCCGTCGCACGGCGTGGGCGACGGGGCATCTCGGAACGGCAGCGCTCAGGAACGACAGCGCTCAGGAGCGGCGGGTGCGCTTGGCCTTCTTCGGCGGCGGCAGGGCACCCTCGGCGCGCAGCTTCGCCGCATGGGCGGCGAGCGCGTCGACGAGCTCCACGGCGTTCGGCGTCTCGGGCTGCACGTCGACGCGCAGGCCGAACTCGGTCGCCGTCTCGGCCGTCTTCGGGCCGATGCACGCCACGAGCGTGCGCGCGTGCGGTTTGCCCGCGATGCCGACCAGATTCCGCACGGTGGACGACGAGGTGAAGCACACGGCGTCGAACCCGCCCGTCTTGATCATCTCGCGGGTCTCGGCGGGTGGCGGCGCGGCACGCACGGTGCGGTAGGCCGTGACGTCGTCGACCTCCCAGCCCGCGTCGGTCAGTCCGGCGGACAGCGTCTCGGTGGCGATGTCGGCACGCGGCAGCAGCACGCGGTTCACCGGGTCGAGCACGTCGTCGTACGGCGGGAACTCCTTGAGCAGGCCCTCACTCGACTGCTCCCCCTCGGGAACGAGCTCCGGCTGGATGCCGAACGACCGCACCTTCTCGGCCGTCGCCTCGCCGACACAGGCGATCTTCACGCCGGCGAACGCGCGGGCGTCGAGGCCGAACTCGGTGAACTTCTCCAGCACGGCCTTCACCGCGTTGGCCGAGGTGAACACGATCCACTGGAACCGGCCGTCGACCAGGCCCTTGACCGCACGCTCCATCTGCGCGGGGCTGCGGGGCGGCTCGACGGAGATCGTCGGCACCTCGTGCGACGTCGCGCCGTGGCTGCGGAGCCGCTCGGCCATGTCGCCCGCCTGGTCCTTCGTGCGCGGCACGAGGACCTTCCAGCCGTACAGCGCGCGCGATTCCCACCACGACAGCTGCTTGCGGTCCGAGACGACCGTTCCGACGGTGACGATCAGCGAGCCAGCCAGTTCACCGGCGTCGGCGCCGAGCGAGGCGAGGGTCGTCTCGATCGTGCGCTGCGTGTTGATGGTGCCGTTCGACGTGACGGCCACGGGCGTGTCGGCGGCCACGCCGTTGTCGATGAGCTGCGAGGCGGCCTCGGCGAGGTGGCTCGACGTGCCGTGCAGCACGATCGCTCCCTGCGCCTGCGCCACGCCCTTCCAGTCGACGTCGCGGGTCAGGTCGACCTCGGTGTGTGTGCCGCCCAGCGGCAGGCCCGCATACGCGGGGACCGCGGTGCTCGGCGTGACACCCGGTACGACGTCGAACACGACCTCGGTCTTCGACACGGCCTGAACCTCAGCGACGACCGCGGGCTGCGTCAGCGGGTCACCCGCGACGAGACGCAGCACGACGCGGCCCGACTCGGCCTCGGTGGCCAGGTCCTTGGCGACGTCCCCCGGCTCGCCGACCGCGGGACGCGCCTCGGCCTCCTCGCGGGCGTAGGCGAGCGCGCCCGCCGGCACGTCCGGGTCGGTGACGACGACGTCGGCCTTGGCCAGCAGCTCCTGGGCGCGGACCGTGAGCAGTCCCGCGTCACCGGGGCCCGCGCCCACGAAGGCGACGCGCCCCGTGGTCTTGCTTGGGGGGGTCATGTGCTTCGTCTCTCCTCATGCAGCGGCCGCACCGAGGCCGGCGGCCGAATTCGTACTTGTCCTTCTGCGGTTCTCTGACGTTCCCGACGCGAATGTCACGTCCGTTACGTGTTGCCTGCGTGCTCCGGCTGCGGCGCCTGCGAGGCGCGAGCGCCGGCCACGCACCCGGCGCCCACCGGGTTCCCGCCGCGGCGGAAGCGAACGCGCCGACTCAGGACGACAGCGCGCCTGCGCCGAGGTCGAGCAGTTCGGCGGCGACCGCACGGCCCAGTTCGTCGGCGTCCTTCGTCTCGGCGATCGCCGAGGCCTTCAGGATGTTCACGGAGTCGTCGTCGACTCCGGTGGCGGCGATCCCGCGCAGCGAGAGCCGGTCGACGACCCGCCCCTCGCTGTCGAGGTCCTCCACGACATCGGCGAGCGCTCCGACGGGTGCGCTGCAACCGGCCTCGAGCGTGGCCAGCACGGCCCGCTCCGCCTTCGCGGCGAACCTGGTCGCCTCGTCGTCCACGACGGACCGGAGCAGCCGCTCGCCCTCGACGTCCTCGACCCGCGTCTCCACCGCCAGCGCACCCTGCGCGGGCGCGGGCAGCATCTGGAGCGGATCGAGCGTCTCGGTGATCTCGTCGACCCGGCCGACCCTGGCGAGACCCGCCCTGGCCAGCACCACGGCGTCCAGTTCCCCGGACGTGACCTTGCCGATGCGGGTGTCGATGTTGCCGCGGATCTCCGCGACGGTCAAACCGAGTCCCAGGGCCTTCAGCTGCGCGATCCGGCGCGGCGAACCCGTGCCGACGACCGAGCCGGGAGGCAGTTCGCCCAGCGTGAGGCCGTCCCTGGCGATCAGCGCGTCACGCGGGTCCTCCCGCGGCGGCACGGCGGCCAGCACGAGGCCGGACTCCGGCGCCGTCGGCAGATCCTTGTACGAGTGGATCGCGACGTCGATCTCCTTGGCCAGCAGCGCCTCGCGCAGCGCCGACGTGAACACGCCCACGCCGATCTCCGCGATGGGAGCGCTGGAGCGGTCACCGGGTGTGGAGACCTGGACGATCTCCACCTCGTGGCCTGCTTCGATCAGCATGTTCGCGATCGTCTGCGTCTGCGCCACGGCGAGTTTGCTGCCGCGGGTGCCGATGCGGATCGGGCTGTCTGTCACGGAGTGTCACCGTCGATCTGGTCGGTGGTTGTCATGGGGGCGGACGGGCTGGACACCGTCTTCGGCGCCTGCGGGTCGAGCTCGAACAGCTCGCGCAGCGCCGTGGCGTAGTCGGTGTCGCTGGTCTCCGCGGCCAGCTGCTTCACACGCACGGTCGGGGCGTGCAGGAGCTTGTCCACGACGCGTTTGACCGTGCGGCCGACCTCCTCCCGGGTGTCGGCGTCGATCTCGGGCAGCCGCCGGTCGAGCCGCAGGAGTTCTGCGTCGACGACTTCGGCCGCCCGCTTGCGCAACGCCGTCACCGTGGGGGTGACGGCGGCGCTGCGCTGGCCCGCCAGATAGGCACGGACCTCGTCCAGGACGATGCCCGCGGCCTTGGCGGTCTGCTTCTCGGTGGTGCCGCTGCCGGAGTCGTGCATCCGGCGGCGCACGGTGTCGAGGTCGACGAGGTGCACACCGTCGAGGCCGCCCACCTCGGCGTCGACGTCGCGCGGCAGGCCCAGGTCACACACGACGAGCGGAGCGGTCCGCGGCCCGACGTGGCGACTCTCCAGCACGGTGCCCTTCGCACCGGTGCACACGACGGCCACGTCGGCGCCGCTCGCAGCGTCGGCCAACTCGGCGAGCGGTACCGCCGTTGCGGGGACGCCCTGCTCGGTGACCGACGCGGCGAGCCGTTCGGCATTCGCCTGCGTGCGGTTGGCGACGACCACACTGCCGATTCCCGCCTTGCGCAGGTGCGACGCCGCGAGCGCACCCATCGAACCCGCGCCCACGACCAGTGCCCGCTTGCCCGCGAGGTCACCGCCCGCGTCCTCCGCCTCGGCCAGCGCCGCCGACACGACGGATGCGCCGAGCTGGTCCAGGCCCGTCTCGCTGTGCACGCGCTTGCCGACGCGCAACGTCGTCTGCACCAGCTCGTGCAGCGTCCGCCCGACGGTCCCCGCATCGCGCGCAGTCGCGTACGCCGCCCGCACCTGGCCGAGGATCTGCGTCTCCCCCACGACCATCGAGTCCAGGCCCGACGTGACGTTGAACAGGTGCTCCACGGCCGCGCCCGCGTAGTGGACGTAGAAGCTGTCGTAGAGCTCGTCGGGAACCATGCCGGCCTGGCGGGCCAGTACCGACGCGACGTCGTCCAGGCCGCCGTGGAACGTCTCGACGACGGCGTAGACCTCGATGCGGTTGCACGTCGACACGGCCATGACCTCGGAGACGTGCTCCGCCTGCTGCAGCTCGTGCAGGATCTTCGGCACCTCGGGTGCCGGGATGGACACGCGTTCGAGCGTGGTCAGGTTCGCCGTCCGGTGGGACAGGCCGAGCGCGAGGATGCTCATGAGGGCACCACCGCACTGCTCGCGTCCGTCGCTTCCGCCCCAGCCGCTTGGCCGTTCACCTGTCCGTCCGCCCTTCGTGCCACATGGAAGGAGAGGATCTGCAGCTCCACGGCCAGATCCACCTTCCGAACCTCGATGTGTTCCGGAACCTGCAGCACCACCGGCGCGAAGTTCAGAATGCACTGCACTCCGCCTGCGACGAGCCTGTCGCACACCGTTTGTGCCGCGGTCGGCGGCGTCGCGATGACCCCGATGGAGATCTCCCGCTCCGCACACACCTCGGGGATGTCGTCGAGGTGCGAGACGGGAAGTCCGCCCACCGGCACCCCGATCAGATCCGGGTCGATGTCGAACAGCGCCTCGACCGGGAATCCGCGACCGGGAAAGCCGCCGTAATTCGCCAACGCATGTCCGAGGTTACCGATTCCCGCGACCGCGACGCGCTGCTGCTTGTTGAGCCCGAGGGTGCGTTCGATCTGGCCGATCAGCACCTCGACCTCGTATCCGACACCTCGCGTGCCGTACGAACCGATGTACGAGAGGTCTTTGCGGAGTTTGGCGGAATTCACACCCGCCGCGGCCGACAGCTCCTCGCTGGAGACTCTCGTACTGCCCTGTTCCTGCATGCTCGACAGGACCCGCAGGTACACCGCCATGCGGCCGACCGCGGCTTCGGGGATGGCCTTGACCGGCGCCTCACCGTCGGTGACGGCGGGCAGCTCCGTGGTCGGGGTGTTGTCGTCGAACGCCGTGGCGGCCTTGGCTCCGGTGGTCCTCGTGCCCGCGGTCCGCTCGCCGTTGGTCTTGGCTCCGGCCGCCGGTTTGCCGTTGGCTGCGGCCTTCCCGGTGGTGGCCGGCTTACCGTCGGCGGCGGACTTGGGAGTGGCGGCCTTGCCGTTGGATGCGGCCGTGGCGGTGGTCTTGCGCCCCGCGGTCTTGCCGTCGGCGGCGGGTTTGCCGTCCGCGGGCTTACCGTCGTCGGTCGCTTCGCCGTCGGCGGCCGGCTTGCCCGTGGACTTGCCCGCGGCGGTTTTGCCGTTGCCGAGGACCTTCTTCGCGGGGCCCTTCTTCGCGGCTGTCGACCGTGCCCGCTTCTTCGCACCGCCCACAGCAGCGGCACCGTCACCGGACACAGCGCCGTCGGCGGCTCCGTTCCCCGTGGATGGCGTGTTTGCCGTGGATACGGGAGCCTCTGCAACCGGGCGGTCCTCCGGCGAGACCGTGCCGTCCGGGGAGGCGGAATCCTCCGATGATGCGACGGGCAGCTCCTCGGCGCCGGTCGACGCGGGATCCTCCGACGATGTGCCGCCGGCCGGACCGTCCTCGGTTGCGGGGGTGCCTTCGGTGGCCGGTTCGGAGTTCTGACCGGATTTGTTCGCGCGGCGCGACCGGGCCAGGCCGCGGACGGAGGAGGCGATGTTCCGCCGGCTCCGCTGTGCCATCACGCTCCGACTCCCGTCCCTCGGACTCTTCGAGACAAACCTTTTCGAGGTGAACCCTTGACCAGCAGGCGGCGACCGTGTTCGATGCACGGCGCGTCACCGGCGTGGAGAACACGGTAGTTCATTTGTGAACGCGTGCACAAAGCAGCAGGTAAGGGCCTTGACCTGCGCCACAACGCCGGTTTTCCTGACGCGCTGTCACCTCCGAACCCCTCGCGTGTCCTGCACTCCCGCCGCCGTGTTGCGGATTCCGGGGCCCGTGTTGCGGATTCCGGGGTCGTGTCGCGCCCGCTACTCCGTGGTGAACGTGATCGTGTGGTGGCCGGTGGCACCGTCGGGCAGCACGCCCATCCGCTCGGCGGTCTGCGTGTATCCGGACTTGTCGGTCGCGCGGCAGGCGATCCGGTGACTGCCCGGGCGGTCGACGTCGAGCGCGATGTGCCACATCCGCCACGTGTCGTCGGAGACGTCGGCCGAGAGGGTCGCCTCCTGCCAGCGGCCCCCGTCGAGTCGCACCTCGACCTTGGCGACGCCGGTGTGCTGCGCCCATGCGATCCCGGCGGCGATCACCCGCCCAGCCGGCATCGTGGCGTTGGCGGACGGCCGGTCGATGCGTGACTGTGTCTTCACCGGTGCCTCGCGCGCCCATCCGCGGTCGAGCCAGTACGCCCGGCGCCTGTCCCACGTCGTGACTTCGAGGTCGGTGACCCATTTCGTCGCCGACACGTAGCCGTACAGGCCCGGAACCACGAGCCGAGCGGGGAAACCGTGCTCCAGCGGCAGCGGCTGGCCGTTCATGCCGAGCGCGAGCATGGCGCCCCGGTCACGTTCCAGCAGGACGTCGATCGGGGTTCCGCAGGTCCAGCCGTCGGAACTCGACGAAAGCAGCTGCTGCGCACCGTCGCGCACCCCGGCGTCGCGGAGCAGGTCGCCCAGGTCGACGCCGGTGAACGTCGCCGTGGAGATCAGCTCGCCTCCGACCTGGTTGGACACGCAGCACAGGGTGATCCGCCGTTCGATCAGGCCGCGACGGCGGACGTCGTCGTAGCTGAGCTCGAGTTCGCGGTCGACCATGCCGTGGATGCGCAGCCGCCAGTCGTCCGCGGGCACCTGGGGCACGGACAGGGCGGTGTCGATGCGGTAGAAGGCGTCGTTCGGGGTGAGGAACGTCGGCGTGCCCAGCTTGGCGAAGTCCGCGTCGTTCGGCGGGGCGGGCAGCCGCCGGGTGGCGCGCAACGGCGGCGCCGCCGCGCGGGACGACGTCGCATCACGCGCGCCGCCGACGAATCCGCCCGCCAGCCCGGCCACTCCGGCGACGGCCGCCGCGCCACCGGCGGTGACGAGAAACTGCCGCCTGCCGGGCGTTGCCCCCGAGGCACGGGTGCCGTGCGGCACCTCGTCGGTCCGCTCGGCGCCGGAGTCGGTTCGGTCGGGGCCGGCTCGGTCGGGGCGGGTGCCTGCCGTCTCCACGACGTCCGAGGGCGAGGCGCGGCGGTGGAGCAGCAGCCACGTCGCCACGCCCGCGGCGAGACTCGCGAGTGGGGCGGCCGCGGCGAGCCTGCCGACGTCCGGGCGCGTCACCACCGCGACCAGGCCCAGGACTCCGACCGCGACGATCAGCACCGTGCCGGGCGCGGGACCGCGTCCTGACGCCAGTGCCGCCAGAACGGCCAAGCCGAGCAGCACCCCGCCCATGCCCACCAGGAGCGCGAGCTTGTCGGCCGTGCCGAAGGTGGCGATCGCGAAATCCTTCAGCCACGACGGGGTCAGGTCGATCGCCGTGTTGCCGACCGCCAGCAGCGGCGACGCCTGTGGCCCGACGAACGCCGCCACCAGGTGACCTGCAGCGAGCGCCGCGGCGAGCGCCACGATCGCTGCGATCACGAGCCGTACTCTCGGCACGCGCCGAGGTGTCGTCGTTGCCGGTTGCGCGGGTTGCTGCGACGAATCGCCAGTGCTGGCCATGCCTCCATCGTGACGCCGAAACCCGCACATGTGACCAGGTCAGGGCCTTACGACTCCCTTACGCTCAGCCGCCGCAGCCCTCCCGCCCCGTGTTGCGCTTTCCGGGGCGCGTGTTGCAGGTTCCGGGGCCCGCGTTGCGGATTCCGGGGCCCACACCCGGCCGTACGTGTCCTGCACTCAGCCGCGGGCGAGGGCGTCACGGACGGCGTCGTCGGTGCGTGCGACCACGGCGGTGCCGTCGTCGGCCGTGATGATCGGCCGCTGGATCAACTTCGGATGCTCGGCGAGCGCGGCGATCCACTTCTCCCGCCCGGAGTCGTCCCGCGGCCACTCGGTGCGGTCCTTGAGGACCAGGTCCTTCGCGATCTGCTCCTGCGTGCGGGTGATGTCCCACGGTTCGAGGCCGAGCCGGTCGAGGACGTCGCGGATCTCCTGGGCAGTCGGCACGTCCTCGAGGTACTTGCGCACCGTGTACTCGGCGCCCTCCGCGTCGAGCACGCCGAGTGCCGTCCTGCACTTCGAACAGGCGGGGTTGATCCAGATCTCCATTGCTGCCTCTCGTGGTCACAGGCCGGTGCTGTCGTGAGATTAGCCAGCCGCAGGGGCAGACGGCGACTTCCGCGTCGGCCGGGTCAGGACACGCGCCGCACGTGGAGCTGCTTCTTGTCGGTCCTGGCGACGAGTCCGGCCGCGAACAGAGCGTCGTCCGCCTCGATCCGCGCCGCCTCGTCCTTGCCCGCGTCGAGGCGGCGGCGCAGCAGGGTGTGTTCGTCGGCGGTGAATCCGGGGCTGCCGTCGACCCAGCGTTCGTACTCACCGGCGTACGGGTCACCGTCCCGCCAGGGCCACGAGTGCCGATCGAACGCGGCCCGCAGGTCGCGTTCCCGCAGGTCCTGCGCTCCCGGCAGACGCGCGGGAGCGGCGTCCCGTCGGAGGAACACGAGCGTCGCGCGATCGCGGAACACCGCTGTCGTCCCGGCCCGTTCGGTCCACGCTTCGCGCCCCTCGACCTGGGACTCGACGTGATCGTCGAACACCCGCAGGGACAGCGCCTCCCGAAAGGTGAAGAGCGTCAGCACGACCCCGGCGACCACACCGAGCCCCGTCATGACCGTCACCGACCAGCCCAGCGGCAGGTCACCGAGCAGGTGCAGCCACCCCGGCGCCCCGATCGGCGTGCCTTCGAGCACGTTCGCCAGGCCACGGAACAGCGGTCCGCCCGCGAACCCGAGCAGCGCCCCGACCGCGACCGGCACCGCGATCACGAGCGCCGGGATCGCTGCGGGAATGCGGAGGCCGGTGCCGGACTCGGCCGAAGGATCGCTGGTCACGCGCGGCAGAATGCCAGACCGGGCCGCCTCGCGAGACCGCGGCCTGCGGGGACGTTCGCCGGGCTGGGCGGTGACGGCCGTCGAACGGGAGCGATGATGGGTACATGCATCACGTCACCGTCATGACGCGCGCAGGGTGCCACGCGTGCGAGACCGCCGAGGCCGACGTCGCTCGGATCTGCGGGGAGCTCGGCGCGACGTGGTCGGCCGTCGACGTCGACTCCGACCCCGAGGACCGGGCCGAGTACGGCGATCGCGTCCCGGTCCTGCTGGTCGACGGCGACGAGCACGGGTACTGGCAGGTGGAGGAGACCCGGCTCCGCGCGGCCTTGAGCTGACGCCCGCGGGCATCGCCGCGCGAGCACGGGTGCCCGAGCGCAGGACACGCGCATGTGGGTTACGTGCGGAGCTGCACCCTGCTGAGTTTGCCGACCGCGGTGTGCGGCAGTTCGTCGGCGAACTCCACCGTCGACGGCACCTTGTACCGCGGGAGCTGCGCGCTGCAGGCGTCGACGATCTGCTGCTCCGACAGCGCCGCGCCGGATTCGGGCCGCACGACGGCACGCACGGATTCGCCGGTGCGGTCGTCGAGCACGCCGACCACCGCGACCTCGGCGACTCCCGGCAGCGTGAGGATCACGTCCTCGACCTCGCGCGGGTAGACGTTGAACCCGTTGACGATGATCAGGTCGTTGGCGCGGTCGACGAGGTGCAGGTCGCCGTCGGCGTCGAGGTAGCCGACGTCGCCGGTGCGGTACCAGCCGTCGACGTCGGGGCCGTGGGCGCCGTGAGGCCAGTAGCCGCTGAACAGGTTGTCGCCGCGGATCGCGACGAGCCCGGTCAGGCCGATGTCGTCACCGAATGCGTCGTCGGGGTCGGCGGGATCGAGCGGTGCGTGCGCCGCGGAACCATCGCTGTCGACGAGGCGCAACTCGACACCCGGCAGGGCCCTGCCGACCGAACCGGCCTTCGCCTGGCCGGTGACCAGGGTCGACGTGACGACGGGCGCGGCCTCGGTGAGCCCGTATCCCTCGTAGACGGCCTGCCCGGTGGCGTCCGTGATGGCTGCCAGCACCCGAGGGTGCAGTGGTGCGGCGCCGGACATGAAGATGCGGACCGTGGCCATCGCGTCGGCGAGTTCGCCGGCGGGCCTGTCCGCGAGGTCGGTGTACATCGCGGGTACGCCCACGACGGTGGTGATCTCGTGGGCGGGGCAGGCGTGCAACGTGTCCCGTGCGTCGAATCGCTGGGCGAGTACGACGGTGGCGGCGGTCGCGGTGGGCAGGAGCAGGCCGGGCCCGAGGCCGTAGATGTGATGCAGCGGGACCGCGAGCAGCGTGCGGTCGGGCAGATCGCCGCTGGGCAGGACGGCTGCGAGCTGCCGCACGTTCGCCAGCAGCGCCCGGTGCGACAGCATCACGCCGCGTGCCGGGCCGCTCGTGCCGGAGGTGTAGAAGATCGCGGCGATGTCCTCGCCGACGGCGCGCGGCTCGACGGGCTGCGAAGCGCGGGGCTCGGCGGCAGGGGAGGTCTCGGCTGCCGGGGACGCGCCGGCGGGGGCTGCGGGCTCGGCGGGGGCTGCGGGGTCGTCCACGGGGTCGGCGGGGTGGCCGAGGTCCGGTGCGAGTGCGGGCACGTCGCCGAGACCGTCGTGGGCGACGAGAAGCCGGGCGCCGCAGTCACCGAGCCGTTCGCGGGCTTCGGCGTCCGGGGCCGCTGGCGAGAGCGGGACTGCGATCGCACCCGCCCGGAACACGGCGAACAGGCCGACGACGAATTCGGCGCAGGTCGGCAGCCGCAGGCCGACCCGGTCGCCGGGCCGCACGTCGGCGTCGAACAGGCGGCGGGCGAACACATTGACGGCGGCGTCGACGTCGGCCCAGGTCAAGGTCACCAACGAGGGGTCGACGACGCCGTCGGCCTCGGGGCGTCTCCGTGCCGCGGCCTCGACGAGATCGGCGACGTTCTCGCCCGCCGCCGCGGTGCGCACACCCTCGGTGTTGCCGCCTCCGGCACCTGTGTCCCCGGTGTCCGGTTCTTCCGCGCCCGCTGCCATCCGCGAACCTCCTCATCCCCCGCCCAGTGTGCCCGTGACGGTCGCGCGTCATAGCGGCCGGACGTCACCGTCTCCCGATTGCAACGAGGACACCACTACCTACTAGGCGGTAGCTACGCGTATGCTCCCGTGACGACGTAGTGGCGGTGATCACTCCAGATCACGAATGCGTCCGGGAACGGCCCCGGAGGAGGTGCAACACGATGAGCCTGCCAATCGCTGTTGCTGCTGGTCCAGCACGTACCCCGCTGCATGTCGTACCCGACCCGGCCCCTGCCGCGCCTGATCCGACGGCGGAGAGTTGGGACCTCGTGCACGCCGCCCAGGGCGGCGACCGGGCGGCGTTCGGCCGGCTCTACGACCGCTACGTCGACGGCGTGTACCGCTACGTACTCCTCCGGGTGGGTGACCGCCACCTGGCCGAGGACGTGACGAGCGAGACGTTCCTGCGCGCGCTGCGGCGGATCACGTCCATCAGCTACCAGGGCCGCGACGTCGGCGCCTGGTTCACCACCATCGCCCGCAACCTGGTGCTCGACCACGTGAAGTCGAGCCGGTTCCGGCTCGAGGTCGTCACCGACGAGGTTGCCGACCCCACGACACCCGGCGCCGCGGTGGCGGGCGCGGCCGGAGCACCGGGACCGGAGCAACAGGTGATCAGCCGCGACACAGGCGACGAGCTCGTCCGGTGCATCAGCGACCTGGGCGACGACCAGCGCGAATGCGTCATCCTCCGGTTCATCCAGGGGTATTCCGTGGCCGAGACGGCGCAGATCATGGACCGGGGCGAGGGCGCGGTGAAGGCACTGCAGCACCGCGCGATCCGCAGGTTGGCAAAGCTCCTGCCCGACACGTTGCGCTGAGGCCTCACCCTCCGGCGCTGGTCAGACCACTCCGCCGACCACGCGCTGTAACGCACGCCACCCACAGGGTCGACATCCCGTAACCGATACAGCTGCGACGTCGTTGTCAACGCAGACCCATCGAGACGTCCAGGACCGGCCACGCGCCGGCGAGCCGGGAGGCGTTGCCACCGTGGAGCCTCCACGAATCCTGCGGTCATTCCGCGCGCGGCGATCCCGCGCCGCCCATGACCAGGACGAACGCTTCGCACGCGCCGTCGAGACCGGCGAGGCCGACCGGAGCGGCGAGTTCGCCGACGAACTGGCGGTCGTCGCTGCGCTGCGTAACCTCAGCGACCGCGCCCCGGGCGACGAACGCGACGGCTCCCTCACGCCGTCGGCTCGGCTGCGCATCACCGACCGCGTGCTCGCACCCGGCTCCCACCCGGCGACCGACCGCCGCGCCGCAGGCCCGCAACCACAGCCGGAACCGGAACCGCAGCCACAGCCCGAACCGGACGTGGAACCGGCGCGCGGTGGACGTGCGCGCGGTGGACGTGCGCGCGGTGGACGTGCGCGCGGTGGGAGTTCGCGGCACCGGATACCCGCCGTCGCGGCAGGCGTCGCCGTCCTCGCCGGAGTGGCGGCCGCGGCGCTCACCGCGTCTGCCGACGCGAGGCCGGGCGAGTCGTTCTACGCCTTGAAACAGCTGCGCGAGGACGCCTCGCTGACCATGACCTTCGACGACGAGGACCGCGCGTTCCAGCGGCTCGGGTACGCCTCCGAGCGGATCACCGAGCTGCGGTCGCTGGCCGACGACGGCGCGCTCGACCGTTCCTCGCTGCGACTGGGGCTGTCCGACTTCGCCGACCACACGCGTTCCGCCGTCACCTCGCTCACCTCGCTCGCCACCACCTCGGGCGGCGATCAGCTCGACCGGCTGCACAGCTGGGCCACGGCCCAGACCTCGCGACTCACCCCGCTGCCCGGCACGGCGGACGGGACACACCTGCTGGTGCGGATCCAACAACGGGCGGAGGCGCTCGACGAACGCATGTCGTGCCTGGAGATCACCTCCGGCCGTGTGGACGACCTCGGCGCGCTGCCCACCACCGGCGATTGCAGCGGGCACGCGGGAAGGGACGACCGCCGAGCAGGGGCACGGCCCGCGGTGCCGGACGGCAGTCCGCACTCCGGTGACCCGCAGCCGGGTGAGGTCTCGCCGGACGACGACACGGCCACCCTCGCCGGTCGCACGACGTCGGACGCGGCCGGGGACGCCGGCACGGTCGCGCCGGTCCGCGCGACCCCACCGTGGTCGCCTGCCGACGACGTTCCCGCGACACGCGTCGTCCGCACCGTGCCCGAGCCACCCACGGGCCCACGGCTGCCGGACGAACGGCCGCAGCAGCCTGCGAAGGTCTCCGTGACCGGGATCCTGTCGGGCCTCACCGGGCTGGACGCGCAACGCGACTGACGGCCTCGACCCGGGGCCACGATGCTCCGCGAAGGGCCGGGCGGCGTAGTGGCGTAGCCCGGGGTGAGCACCGGAAAGCACTCCGCGACCACCCGTTATCCTGACTACTTCAGTGCACAGCCAGGTGAAGGCCGAACTCGACCGTGGAGGCGGTGTGCGTGGCACTGTGGCGGGCCCGCAGTAAGAAACAGGAACGCGAACGGCTCGCTGCCCTGGCAGGTGAGGCGTCGGCCGACGCTGCCGTGGCCATGGAGGCCGAAGCTGCGCAGGCCGAAGCGGACGCCGCACAGGCCGAGGCCGAAGCCGCACAGGCCGAGGCGGGTGCCGCGCCGACAGGCGACACCGCGCCGGGTGGCAGTACGGGCCTGGCCGAGCCGCTGGAGATCGACGGGACGCAACCGGCGGGCGAACGGGCACGGGCACTCGACACCGCTGGGGCCGCGGACACCGCCGATGTCGACGAGGCTCCGCCGCCTGCGCCGCCGGACCTGACCGCCGCGGCGTTCTTCGACGTCGACAACACCATGATGGTCGGCGCATCCATCTTCCATTTCGCACGTGGCCTGGCCTCGCGGAAGTACTTCACGGCTTCCGACCTCGCCGGGTTCGCGATGCAGCAGCTGCGGTTCCGCGTCGGCGGCAAGGAAGGCAACGTCGACGGCATCCGCGAGCAGGGCCTTTCGTTCGTCGCCGGGGCCACGGTGGAGCAACTGACCGAGGTCGGCGAGGAGATCTACGACGAGCTGATGGCCGACAAGATCTGGGCGGGCACGCGTGCGCTGGCGCAGATGCACCTGGACGCGGGTCAGCGGGTGTGGCTCGTGACGGCGACCCCGGTCGAGTTGGCGGCCATCATCGCCCGGCGCCTCGGATTGACGGGTGCGCTGGGCACGGTCGCCGAGAGCGTCGACGGCGTGTACACGGGACGGCTGGTCGGGGACCTGCTGCACGGCAGGGCGAAGGCACACGCGGTGCGGGCGCTCGCCGCGCGGGAAGGGCTGAACCTGCGGCGGTGCACGGCGTACTCGGACTCGCAGAACGACGTGCCGATGCTGTCGGTCGTCGGCACCGCGGTGGCGGTCAATCCGGACGCCGAGTTGCGCGACACGGCGCGTGCGCGCGGGTGGGAGATCCGCGACTTCCGCACGGGCCGCAAGGCAGCGAAGATCGGCGTCCCGTCGGTTCTCGGCGCGGGCGCGGTCGCCGGTGCGGTCGCGGGCGCCGTCGCCCACCGCCGCCGCTGACCCACCATCCGTCACACCCGGTGATCGCCACCGCGGTGTCGCGTCGCGTCACCGATGCCCCCAGGGGCACTTTGGTGGCACTCAACGCCCCCAAAGTGCCCTTGGGGGCGCTCACGCCCACCGCGGGTGGTTACGGAGAGTTCTCAGCCGCTGAAGATGTTGCGGCGGCGAGCGAGACGCCGGTACAGCATCTGCTGGATCCCCTCACGAACCTGGTCGTTGAGGTTGAACCCGCGCATCGGGTCGTCGGCGGCCTCCGGTTCGTACCCCTCGGTGGGGATGGGCTCACCGAACTCGATCGTCCACTTCGTCGGCAACGGGATCGCGCCGAGCGGCCCCAACAGCGGGAACAGCGGTGTCACCGGGAAGTACGGCAGGCCAAGCAGTCGGGCGAGGGGCTTGATGTCGCCGATCTTCGGGTAGATCTCCTCGGCGCCGACGACGGCCACCGGGATGATCGGCACCCCGGCCCGAATGGCCGCCGACGCGAACCCGCCGCGCCCGAACCGCTGCAGCTTGTACCGCGCCGAGAACGGTTTCCCGACGCCCTTGAACCCCTCCGGCCACACGCCGACGAGTTCGCCCGCCCGCAACAGCCGTTCGGCGTCCGGGTTGCAGGCCAGCGTCTGCCCCGTTCTGCGGGCGAGCGTGCCCAGCACCGGAGCCTTGAACACCAGGTCGGCACCGAGCATGCGCAGGTGGCGCCGCTGCGGGTGCCGCTCGTGGACGGCGAGGGCGGTCATGATCGAGTCGATCGGCAGCACGCCGGAGTGGTTGCCGACGAGCAGCGCACCCCCGTCGGCGGGCAGGTTGTCGGCACCGACGGCGGCGACCCGGAACCACTTGTCGTACAACAGTTTCAGCGGCGGCAGCACGAGCGTGTCGGTCAGCTCCGGGTCGAAGCCGAACTCGTCGACGGCGTAGTCCCCGGTGAGACGGTTCCGCAGGAACGTCAGCAGCCGGCCCAGCGGATCGTCCGCCCCGTCGGTATCCGACTCCGACGCCGGTGCGGTGGGCAGCTCGACGACCGACGCATCCCGGTCGGCGCCGTCCGCCTCCGCCTCACGGGCATCGCCGCCGCGCGCCCCGCCGGTGTGCAGCCGGATGACCTGTGCCGACGACCCGCTCGTCATACCCGTTCCCTCCTACCGCCTGCCCACCGCTGTGAGAACCCCCGCGATGCGCTCGCCGTCGACGACGGGCCGGATGCCGCGCCCGGTGAGGTAGTCGTCGAACGCGTCGCGGGTGTTCCAGCGGGGTGTGTAACCGAAGTCGTTCTTGAGCCGGGTGGTGTCGACGACGCGGCCGAAGTTCAACAGGCTGACCTGGTCGGCGGAGAAGTCGACGATGCGGGCGCTGCGCAGGACCTTGCCCACCGACGGCAGCGCGGTGCGCGGCAACGGGAGCTCCACCCTGCCCGCACGGCGGATGGCCTGCCCCAGCGTGAGCACCCCGTCCGCGGCGACGTTGTACACGCCGGGCCGGTCTTCGAGCGTGGCGATCTCGAGGGTGGCGAGCGCGTCGGACGAGTGCAGCATCTGCAGTCGCGAGTCGAACCCCAGCACCGTCGGCACGACGGGAAGCGCGAAGTAACGCGTGAGGACGGTGTCGACGTCGGGGCCGACGATGTTGGCGAACCTGCCCATCGTCACGGTGATGTCGGGGCGGCGGCGCATCAGCCCGCGGACGTAGCCTTCCATCTCGACGGCGTCCTTGGCGTAGCCGGACGGCGACGTCGGGCCGAGTTCGGTGTCCTCGCTGAACACCGCGGGCGAACGCGCACCCGCGCCGTACACCGCGGCCGACGACTTGACGACGAGCTTGCGCACCAGCGGTGACTTCTGGCACGCGGCGAGCAGTCGCATCGTGCCGATGACGTTGACCTCTTTGACCGCCACCCGGCGGGTCGGCCCTGCGGGGTGGGCGTGCGTGGACGCGTGGACGACCGTGTCGACCTTCGCCGAGCTGATGATCTTCGCGATCAGCGGGTTGCGAATGTCGGCGCGCACGAACTCGGCGTGGCCCGCTCTGCGGAGCAGCTCCGGGCGGGGCGGCGACGTGTCGACGCCGATGACGCGATCGAGGTCCGGGTTGTTACCCAGTCGCGCGAGCAGCCTGCTGCCCAACTCTCCGGCGACACCGGTCACAAGGACGTTGCTGGGCGGCACAGGCGACATCGAACCCCCTGGGTACGGCTGGCGCTGACGCTCGAGAACTCGGCGTCGGCACTGATCGTACGCGCTGGACGCTGCTCCGCAGAGCTGATCCCGCGCAAGGGTTGATCACACAGGCCCCATCACGCGCATGGCCCCTCACGCGCAGGCCTCGTCACCTGCAGGGCGGCCACGTGGGGCGGTCAAGTACCGAGCCCCTCACATGCGGGCGGCCACGCGTGTGGACGATCACCCATGGGGCCGTGCACACGCAAGTACGAGCCCGGCCGGTCCGACCGGGCTCGTCATCGCTGTCAGGAGGCGCCCGCTTCAGCAGGCGCCTCGTCGGGCGTATCACCGGCAACCCGGCGCGCCCGTCCGGGTGAACCGGCGGACGCGCGGGCGCGGAGTCCCTGGGCTTACTTGCCCTGCTTGCGACGCTGGACGCGCGTGCGGCGCAGAAGCTTCCGGTGCTTCTTCTTGGACATACGCTTGCGGCGCTTCTTGATGACCGAGCCCACAGGAACTCCTTCAACCGATAGATCGTGACGATGCGCGGGCGCCACACGAACGCCGGCACCACGACGAGGTCGTGGTGGCCTGCCGGGCCACGTTCCGCAGGCATCGGATACCGCGAAACGTGACTCGTGCGTGGGGCGAGGCACGCGCACGGCCTACCAGGTTACCCGGGGCTTGCCGCGCGTTTTCGAGCCGGTCCTCTCCACAGTCAGCCGACGTCGAAGTATGCGTTGTCCAGATAGTCGTGGACGGCCTGTTCCGGCACCCGGAAGGACTTGCCGACGCGAACCGCCGGCAGCTCCCCCGAATGCACTAAGCGGTAGACGGTCATCTTGGAGACGCGCATCAGCGACGCCACCTCCGCGACCGTCAAGAACTGGACCTGCCGTGGTCCTGGCAGGTCGTCGTTACCTTTCGCCGGCATAGGTCTCACCGTGTCCCGTTTCGGGCACGTGTCCCGCCACGCGGCTTCCCCTCCGTGTGGCTTCGACACGTACGTGCTAATGCGAGGGTAGCGGGACTGGTGTGGCAGATGCGACGGCCGTCGAGGCGATGGCACGAGTGTGTGGGTTACTCCTCGTGGGCCTTGCCTAACTCGACGGAGCGATCACGGGCCGATTCGATGGCGTCCAGCAGGGCTGCGCGCACTCCGTGCTTCTCGAGTTCGCGAATGCCATTGATGGTCGTCCCACCCGGTGAGGTGACGTTCTCGCGCAGCATGACGGGGTGCTCGCCGCCTTCCTCGAGCATCTTGCCTGCGCCGACGGCCGCCTGGACGATCAGCTGCTGCGCCACCGCGCGCGGCACGCCGAGCAGGATGCCGGCGTCGATCATTGCCTCGACGAGGTAGAAGAAATAGGCCGGGCCGGAGCCGGACAGCGCCGTGACGGCGTCCTGCTGAGACTCGGGCAGCACGACGACCTTGCCGACCGACGACAGCAGCCGCTCCACGGTCTGCAGCTGCTCGTCGGTGGCGTGCTTGCCGGCCGAGACGGCGCTCATGGCCGCTCCGACGAGCATCGGCGTGTTCGGCATGACCCGGATCACGGGCGTGCCCGCGGGCAACCTGCGTTCGAACAGCGAGGTCGGCAGGCCCGCGCACATCGACACGACCAGCGAGTCGGGGCCGATGAGCCCGGCCAGTTCGTCCAGCAGCGGTTCGATGTCCTGCGGTTTGACGGCGACGACCAGCACGTCGGCACGTTCGGCAGCCTCGGCGACCTCGACGCCCTTCACGCCGTAGCGCTCGGTCAACTCCGCGGCCCGCTCCGGATGACGTTCGGTGAACAGCAGGTCGCCGGCGTCGTACCCGGCATCGAGCAGTCCGGACAACAACGCCTCGCCGATCTTCCCGGCGCCCAGCACGGCAACAGTCATGGTTCAAGGCTATGCAGGGGCGCGGAGCGCCTCCGTGAGGGGTGGTGGCCGGGCCGACGGGCGGGCGCAGCGGCGCCCCCAAGGGCACGTTGGTTGCATTCAATGCAACCAACGTGCCCTTGGGGGCATCGAACGGGGGCTCAGCCGAGTGGGGCGAGGGCCAGTTGGCGGGCCTGGCAGACGATGCGGTTCTGGGAGTCGACGACCAGGGCGTCGGAGTCGAACCAGCCTTCGTGGACCGACCGGCTCTCGACGTGGATCCGCAGCCAGCCGGGGGCGGGACGGGTGCGCACCAGCGACGTCAGCTGGGCCGTCGGCGCCCAGCCTGCCCTTCCGAGGTTCAGCACCACGGGCGGGTTGATGTCGCCTGCGAGCAGCGCGAAGTACGGATCGGCCACGCCGCCGCGCGGGCGCACCCACAGCCGCAGCCGCGGCGGATCGCCCGTGCGACCGGCGAGGTATCCGGCCGTGCCCGGGTCGATGCGCACATCGCAGCCCTGGGCGAGGTGGAACACCCCCTCGGGGTCGTTGCCGTCGAGCGTGACGCACCCGGCCGGAGGTTCGGCGGGGGCGGAAGGGGCGTCGTGCCAGTCCGGTTTCCGCACCGGGAGCCTGCCCGCGGTGACGCGCGCTTCGACACAGCTGCGTCCTCGTTGTTCGAGCGTCACCGCGACGACCGTGGCGCGCCTGCCGACCTTGCGGACGTCGGTACGCAGCAGCACCGGGCCGATCGCGGGCGGGCGCAGGAACTCCGCGCTGACGGCCAACGGGTCGATGGCGGGTTCACCGGTCTCCCGCACCGCGGCGAGGGCGGCCTTCGCCAGCAGTGCGATGAGGAACCCGCCGTGCGGATGCGTGCCGATGGACCATTCCTGCCGCAGGTCGGCGGTGAAGGTGCCGTCGCCGAGGGATCGCGCGTCACACGCCGCGCCGAAGTCGGCGGCCGTCTCGGGGGTGCTCACGGACGGCCGGTCGCGGACACGACGTCGGGTGCCGGTGGACTGCCGGACGTCACGGCGCGGCCCACCGGGATCCCGTCCGCCGCGAGACCGGTACGGACCGCCGTGGAGCGGATGTCGACGCGCACCTTCTCCCCTTCCCCCTCCGGCACTCGCCGGGTCGGCGTGGAGCAACCGGCGGCCGAGACCTGCTTGGTACGGCCGTACCGGCTCCCGTGCCCGCGCAGGATAGGCAGAGTCGCGCGGTGGTGCCCACCAAAAGCGTTGCGGGCACCCGTTTCGAGCAAGGTGTTCACACCACGTGCACGCAGCATCACATCGAAAACGATACGGATGGTCACTGCGCGCAGGCACCACCACCCGTTGGAAAAGTTGATCTTGAAAACGCCGGTGAGCCGCTCGGACCACGTATCGGGACGCCTGCGACCCGAACCCGGCGTGGCACACGACACGCCGATGGGACCTGCGGCGACCGCTGAAACACGCACCTGCGACCGGCGTCCCCGTCCCCGGTCGCGGGCTCAACCCAGGTGCAGGCGGGTGAACAGGAGCGCTTCGCTGAGCATCTTGGCGCGCTGGTCCTCGGTGCGGGCGCTGCGCGTGTTCACCTCGAGGACGATCTGCCCGCCGCGTGCGCCGAAGTCGTCCGCGCCGAGACCTTCGAGCAGCTCGGCACACGGCTGGGTGCCGCGGCCCGGCAACAGGTGTTCGTCCTTCGCCACTCCGGTGCCGTCGCCCATGTGGACGTGCGTGAGCCGGTCACCCATCCGTTTCGCCAGCGCCAGCGCGTCCATGCCCGCGGTCGCGGTGTGCGACAGGTCCAGCGTGTAGTTGGCGTGTCCCACCTCGGTCGGATCGACGGAGGGGCGGAACGCCGACACCTCGCGTCCGCGCGGCGTCCGCACCGGGAACATGTTCTCCACGGCGATCCGCACACCGCTCGACGACTCGAGCTCGGCGACCAGGCCCGCGAACGCCTCGGCGTACCGGCGCTGCCACCGGAACGGCGGGTGCACCACGACGGTCGGCGCCTCCAGGTCGACCGCCGCCTCGACCGACCGCCGCAGCCGCACCACCGGATCCGGCGACCACACGCGCTGAGTGATCAGCAGACAGGGCGAGTGCACGGCCAGCACCGGCATCCCCGTGGAGGCGCTGTGACGTCGCAGTGCGGCCACGTCCTGGCTCTCCGGATCGGCCCAGACCATCACCTCGACGCCGTCGAAACCCAGCGCCCTGGCCAGTTCGAACCCGGAGCGGGCACGGAGCGGCCACACGGATGCCGTGGACAGTCCGATCGGGGTCACGCGCTACTTCGTCACCAACAGCAGCGCGGCGGGCGAGACCGTCACGACGAGGCCGACGAGCACGGCGAGCACGGTGGTCTGCAGGTCGTCGGCACGGCGGACCTTGCGCACGATCAGCACCAGTCCGACCGTGACGACCAGCGCGGCGATGAGCGCGGCCGCGGGCAGCTGGCCCCACAGCCAGTTGAACCCGAGCCACACGGCCGCACCGCCCGCCACTCCTCCGGCGAGCTGAGCACCGAGCGCCAGCCACTGCTTGGCCGGCGACGGCTCGTCGGCCGGATCGTCGGCGTCCTCCGGCGCACGGCCTGCGACGAGGTCGTCGTCGGCGTACCCGTCGTCGTAGGCGTACGGGTCGTCGTCGTAGGCGAGGTCGGCGTCCCGTGGATCGTCGCCGTAGCGGTCGTCGGTGTAATCCTCGTCGTAGTCCTCGGCATACCCGTCGTCGTAGCCCTGATCGCCGTACGCGTACCCGTCGTACGCCGGGTCGTCGTAGGCACGGTCGTCGTAGGCACGGTCGTCGTACGCCGCATCGTCGTAGGGCCCGGCGTCGCCGTAGGCGTACGGGTCCTCGTCGTAGTCGGCGTAGCCGCTCGCGTACCCGTGGGCGTAGTCGCCCGAGTGGTCGTAGCCGTCGTCGTAGGCGGTGTAGCCGGAGTCGTACCCGCGGGCGTCGACCGCCGCACCTTGCACCTGAGTGCCCTGCTCGTGAACACCCTGTGCCTGGCTGCTCTGTGCCTGACTGCTCAGCGCCTGGCCGTCCTGGGCCGCACCACCGAGCGCGGCGCCGATGCCGGGCTGCGCGGCCTTGCCGCCCGTGGCCTGCGGGTCGTCGTCATCGTCGTCGTCGAAGTCCGGGACGAAGTAGCCCGTCGAGGGGCCCGCGTCCGGATCGTCGCCGGGCGCGGAGGCTGCCGCGGTGCTCGCGTCGGCGCCGCCCTGCTGCGGGGTGTCGGGCGTGGCCACGTCGGCGGGCTCGGGCGGGACGACCGGCGTCACGCCGACCTCGGTGTCCTCCTCGGCCCGCTGCTGTTCCCTGGCCTGGGCCTGCCGGCGCTTGCGGCGCCAGTTGGCCAGCCCGGCGGGCGGTTCGTCGCCCCGCACCGGGCCGGGCACCGGTCGCTGCCCGCCCGCCACCGCGGGGAACTGTTCGGTGTTCGACTCCGGCTCGGCCGCCCTGCCGCCACCGCGCCACGGCCTGCGCCTGCGAAGCGGCGGAGCGGGCGGAGGCGGTGCGGCCGATGCGGCGGCGTCACCGCCGTCGGAACCGGCCTCGGGCGCGTCGCTCTGCGGCGGAGGGACGTCCGGCGGCTCGTTCTGCGGCGAGAAGAAGAACCCGCCCGACGACTGCTGTGAGGCAGGGGGCGCGCCGGCTGCGGGCGGGACCGGCGGCACGCCGTTCCGCGTCGGAGCCTCCGGCGAAGTCGACTGGGGCGACTGCGCTTGCGGGGCCGGAGCCTGCGGAGGCTGGCCCGGTTGCGGCGGAGCCTGCCCCGCTCCCGCCTGCGGGACCGCGAACCCACCCGAGTTCTGCTGCGGGCCGGGAGCGCCCGGCTGGGGCAGCCTTGCTGCACCGGGAGCGCCGTTCGCGGGCGGCATGCCCGCGGGGGGCACGTCGTTCGGGTTCACACCACCGGGTGCACCGTTCGGCTGGACGCCGTTCGGTTGAGCGCCGTTGGGTTGGGCGCTGTTGGGTTGGGCGCCGTTCGGTTGCGGACCGCCCGGCGGCGTCGCGCCCTGAGGTCCGGCGTTCGGCTGCGGACCGCCGGGGGCTCCGTTCGGTGGTGTGGACGACTCGGCCGGCCCGCCCTCCGAACGCACCCGTTCGATGATGGCCTGCGGGGCCGTGTCGGTGATGCTCGGTTGCTCACCGGTTTCGTCGGCAGCGCGACGCCGCCGCCGGCGCGGTGCGCCGCCGGCTTGTCCGCCGTGTTGGGCGAGCAGTTCGGCAACGGTCTTCTGCTGCCGATCGCCGTCGCTGTCTCGAGTCATCCCTTCCACCGTGCCCGTCGCCAGTCGTCTACGTCCAGTGTGGCCCGAACGCGTCTCATCCCCGGCCCCGGCCGGTCACAAGCGCAGTCTGGTCCTCGCCGTTGGAAAGGTCCAGCCTGCGCAAGATCACGCCTTCGCGCAGCGCCCACGGGCAGATTTCCAACCGCTCGAGCGACAGCGCACGCATCGTGGCTTCGGCCACGAGCGCACCCCCGACCAGCTGATGTGCCCTGCTCCCGCTGACGCCTTCCAGCTCGGCCAGGTCCTCCGAGGACATGCGGGTGATGAACGAGAGGAGCTGCCGGAGTCCGGTGTCGGTCAGGGCGCGGGCCACCCGCGGCCCCGCGGAGGAGGGCGCAGCGCCGGTGAGCCGGGCCAGCGACCGGAACGTCTTCGACGTCGCAACCACCCGATCCGGTTCCCCCACGCCGCGGATGCGCTCCGCCAGACCGGACAGCTGTTCGTCGAGCCACGCCGTCGTCGCGACGATCTCGGAACGCTTCGGCGGATCGTTGGAGAACCGCGTCCGCGTGATGCGGCCGGCACCGAACGGCAGCGAATCGGCGAGCTCGGGACGTTCGTCGATGCCCATCGCGACCTCGAGCGATCCGCCGCCGATGTCGAGCACCAGCAGCTGCCCGGCCGACCAGCCGAACCAGCGGCGGGCGGCCAGGAACGTCAGCTTCGCCTCGTCCTCACCCGTGAGCACCCGCAGGTCGACGCCCGTGGAGTCGGCCACCGTGCCCAGCACGTCGTCGGTGTTGCCGGCCTCGCGCACCGCGGACGTCGCGAACGCCATGACGTCCTCGCATCCCCACCGCTCGGCCGACACCTTGGCCTGCTCGACCGCGTCGACCAGGCTGGCGACGCCTCGCTTCGTGAGCTCACCGCGGGTGTTGAGCTGCTCGGCCAGCCGCAGCACCGTCTTCTCCGAATGCATCGGTGTGGGGTGCCCACCACGGTGCGCGTCGACGACGAGCAGATGGACGGTGTTGGAACCGACGTCAAGAACCCCTAGGCGCACGAGTATCCACGGTACCGGGCCTTGCGTTCAGGCCTCGAACTTGTAACCGAGGCCACGCACCGTCACCAGGTACTGCGGTTGCCCGGGGTCCGGTTCGAGCTTGGACCGGAGCCGCTTGACGTGGACGTCGAGGGTCTTGGTGTCGCCGACGTAGTCGGCACCCCACACGCGGTCGATGAGCTGGCTGCGCGTGAGCACGCGGCCCACATTGCGGAGCAGGTATTCGAGCAGGTCGAACTCCTTCAGCGGCAGCGAGATCTCCTCGGTGCCGACCGTCACGACGTGCCGCTCGACGTCCATCCGCACCGGCCCGGCCGACAACACCAGCGGCGCCGCCTCCGGTTCGGCCGCCGCCGTGTCGCCGCCCCGCCGGAGCACGGCGCGGATCCGCGCGATCAGTTCGCGGGCGGCGTAGGGCTTGGTGATGTAGTCGTCGGCGCCGAGTTCCAGGCCCAGCACCTTGTCGATCTCGCTGTCGCGCGCGGTCACCATGATCACCGGGACCGACGAGCGCGCGCGCAACTGCTTGCACACGTCCGTGCCGCTCATACCGGGGAGCATGAGGTCGAGCAGCACGAGATCGGCACCGTTGCGGTCGAACTCCTCGAGCGCCTGCTGGCCGGTCGTCGCGAGGGCGGCGGTGAAGCCCTCCTTGCGGAGCATGAAGGCCATCGGGTCGGCGAACGACTCCTCGTCCTCGACGATCAGAACCCTGGTCACTGCGTTGTTCCTCCCGGTTCGGTGCGTTGCCGCACGCTGGTGACCAGCGGCTGCCCGGTCGGGTCGTCGCTGCGCTGGTCTGGGGTCTCGGTTGCTGAGGCGGTACTCGCGGCCGGCACGTCCCCGGCTTCCTCGGAGCCGATCTCGGAGCCGGCCTCGGAGTCGATGTCGGGGTCGGTATCGGAAGCCGTGGCCGATGCGGCCGGGTCGGTCGCTTCCGCGCTCGTGCGCGCGGGGATCCGCAGCGTGAACGTCGATCCGACACCCGGCCTGCTCCACAGCCGCACCTCGCCACCGTGGTTGGCGGCGACGTGCTTGACGATCGCCAGGCCGAGGCCGGTGCCGCCGGTCGCACGGGAGCGGGCCTTGTCGGCGCGGTAGAACCGTTCGAACACGCGCTGCTGCTCGTCGAGTGCGATGCCGAGACCGCGGTCGGTGACGGCCAGCTCGACGTGGCCGTCGGTGAGCCTGCGGCTGATCGACACGGGGCTGGACTGCCGCGAGTAGGCGATCGCGTTGTCGAGCAGGTTCGACAGGGCCGTGACGAGCAGCGTGCGGTCCCCGTCGACCTCGAGGCCGCTCGGGCCGTCGGTGGTGACCGTGATGTCGGCGGTCTCCGCGGCGAGCTTGGTGCGCGACAGCGTCTCGGCGACGACGCCGTCGACGTCGACGACCGTCATCTCGGGCAGCTTCTCCGCCCCCTGGAGGCGGGACAGCGCGATGAGCTCCGTGACGAGTTTGCCGAGCCGGTTCGACTCGCGGAGGATCTTCTCGCTGAACCGCCGTGCCTCCTCGGCACTGTCGGCGTCGAGGACGGCCTCCGCCAGCAGCGCGATCGCACCGACCGGGGTCTTCAGCTCGTGGCTGACGTTGGCGACGAAGTCGCGCCGCGTCGCCTCCAGCCGGGCCGCGTCGGAGTGGTCGACGGCCTCCACGATCGTGAAGCCGTCACCCAGTGGCCGCAGGTTGGCCACAACGGCCTCCGGCTGCCTGCCGCGAACCTCGTCGGGCGAGATGTCGACCTCGAACGCCTCGTCCGTTTCGACCACGCGCTGCGCCGCGTCGCGCACCCGCCCGTCGACCTGGCTGCCGCGCAGCAGGCCGAGTTCCTCGGCGCGCGTGTTGTGCAACACCAGGTCGCCGAAGCGATTGAGCATCACCACGCCGGTCTCCGACGACCGCACCGAACGCAGCAGCAACTCGGCGGCCGTGGGGCCTGCCGGCTCGGGGACGTCCCGGCCACGGGTGCGGAAGAAGAAGAAACCGACAGCGATGCCGACCACCAGAGCGGCAGTGGCCAGCAGGACCGATCCGGACGCCGTCACGCTTCGCATCGTAAGCATTCGCCGGGGCGGTTGTCCTAGTCCTGGAGGCCGAGCGGTGACCGGCCTGACACTCCGGGGCCATGTGTTCGCCACCAGGCAAGATCCAGTTCACCTGCCGTACCCCGAACGCCCTTTCCGCCACCGTCCACCCGACCCCGGCGCACCCCGTGTCCACCCCGCCCGCCGCGCCCGTGTTGCGCCCTCCGGGGCGCGTGTTGCGCTCTCCGGGGCGCGTGTTGCGCTCTCCGGGGCGCGTGTTGTGCGGGTTCCAGGGGCCGTGTTGCCCCACCTGTCGCCCGACCACCCCTTATCGGCGCGCTGCCGCACGACGGCGCCTGGCCGCCTCGAAACGTCCTGGGCGGATGAGGCGGTGCAAGACGCGCACGCGGTCCGGCAACGACCTGACCCGGCAAGCAGGAGCGGCCGCTCGGTTCGAGTCGTCGGACACTCGGTGACGGCCGGATCGATCCTCACGGTGATCCTTCGTCAGTCCCGTGGTCGGCGATGACGAACACCCGGACGGTGACTGGTGGGGTACGAACGCGTGGTTTTCGAATCAGAGCGATCGGCGGACATACGTGGAGGTCGACGATGCGTGAGATCGACACGTTGCTGACCGACGAAGGCGCGGCGGCGGAACAGTACGACGCCTCGGGCACCACGCCCGGCCACGTCGAGGTGAGCCGTCACCACCTCGGCCGTCCGGCCGTCGTGTCGGTGCGTCTCTCCACGGAGGAACACGACCGGCTCCAGCAGGCCGCCGCCGACGACGCGAAACTCCCGGTGTCGACACTCATCCGCATCTGGGCGCTGGACCGCCTGCAGGCCGAGCGGGAAGGCTCGGGCGGCACCGTCGCGGAGCGGCTGGCACGGCTCGAACGCGAGGTGTTCCAGCGAACGGCGTAGCCGGCTCGCGTGCCGTGGACATGCGAAGGGCCGCCCTCGCGTTCCGAAGGCGGCCCCTGCGTCCGGTGTCGACGGCGGTGCGGCTCAGCGGCCCTGGTTGGCGACCGCGGCAGCCGCCTTCTCTGCCGTCTCCGGGTCGAGATACGTGCCACCGGGGTTGGTGGGCTGGAGCCCGGCGTCGAGGTCGTACCGCAGCGGGATCCCGGTCGGGATGTTCAGCCCGGCGATGTCGGCCTCGGAGACGCCGTCGAGGTGCTTGACCAGCGCGCGCAGCGAGTTGCCGTGCGCCGCGACGAGCACGTTCTTCCCCGCCCGCAGGTCGGGCACGATCGAGGACTCCCAGTACGGCAGCAGTCGTGCCACGACGTCCTTGAGGCACTCGGTCAGCGGCAGGTCGCCGTCGATGTCCTGGTACCGCGGGTCGGCGTCCTGGCTGAACTCGCTGCCCCGCGCGATCTCCGGCGGCGGCGTGTCGTAGGACCGGCGCCACAGCATGAATTGCTCCTCGCCGAACTCGTCGGCGATCTCCTTCTTGTTCTTGCCCTGCAGCGCGCCGTAGTGCCGCTCGTTGAGCCGCCAGTTCCGGCGGACGTCGATCCAGTGCCGGTCGGCCCCGTCGAGCGCGATGTTGGCCGTCGAAATCGCCCTGCGCAGCAACGACGTGTGCACCACGTCCGGCAGCAGGCCGGCCTCGGCGAGCAGCTGCCCGCCGCGCGCCGCCTCGTCCTCGCCCTGGTCGGACAACGGGACGTCGACCCAGCCGGTGAACAGGTTTTCCGCGTTCCATGTGCTCTGCCCGTGACGCAGCAGCACGAGAGTCCCAAGTTCGGCCATGGTCTCAGCGTGCCATGCTCCGCCGATTCGAGTAGCGCGACGTCGGCCACTGCGTTAACGGGTTCCTCCGCCCTACCACGCGATCTACACAGAGTGTCTTCAACGCGCGGTGAAGTCGGTACGAACTCTCGATCGGGGTGTGCATCTACAGGTCGATGGCGTTGACAGGGCCGCAGTGTGTTCAACCTGTCGGGAAATTTCACTCGAATAGAGTAGCCAGTAGTCTTGTGATTACAGTGCCGAGTCTGACAAGTTGACAGTTGAGCCCGCACGGCCCGGAACCACGCACTCCCCGGGCCGAGCAACGCGGGAGCAGATCGCAGCTCGTCTCCCCCCTGCCGAGCTGCGGCCCGCCGGCCCCGTTGGCATCCCCCTCGTCACCGGGTCCGAACAGGCGGGAAGGTCCACGGGGCGGCTCGAGTTCGCGACTCCCCCCTCCCTCGAGCCGCCCCGTCGACCACTTCGGGGAACTGCGCTCGCGGGACGCGCCCGCCGATCAGCGGTCTCCTCGTTGAGCCCACTGATCTCTTCGTTGAGCCCAGCGCCGAGTCCCCTGGACCCCCACGATGCGTGCTCCCCCACCTGGGCGAGCGCTGGGCACCATTCGTTCGGACCAGCACCCGTTGTTTCCCGTGCGCGTGTCCTGCGCCCAGACGCCCGTGTCCTGCATTCGGACGCGCGTGTTCTGCACTCAGCCGCGTATGGTCGGCACTCCGGCCCGCCGCACTAGTCGTCCGTCAGCGTGCCCGGCTCGTGATTCGAAGCCGGCTCCACCAGGTGCTTGAACGCCTGCAGGTTCGCCAACGACTCGCCGCGGCTCACGCGCCAGTCCCACTCCCTGCGGATCGAACTCGCGAAACCCAGCTCCAGCAGGGTGTTGAAGTCCCCGTCGGCCGTTTCCAGAACCTGGCCCAGCACGGTGTCGACCTCGGCGGCGGAGACCGCGTCCAGTCCCAGCCTGCCCACCAGGTAGATGTCGCCCGCCGAGTCCAGCGTGTAGGCCACGCCGTACAGCTTCGCGTTGCGCCGCAGCAGGAACCGATAGACGTCCTCGCAGGCCTCGTCGGGGCGCCGGCACACGAATGCCTCCACCGCCAGCGAATGCTCCCGCACGACCAGCCACGCGTTCGTCTGCAGCTTCTTCACGCCCGGCAGCGTCACGAAATACACGCCGTCGGCCCGCCGGTCGTACGGCACCTCCGAAGCGTCGAGCGCCGACCGCACGATCGCGTCGACGTCGCCCACGTCGCGCTCGCTCACACCGCCACCTCCAGGGCCGCACGGCGGAACGCGCCGCGCGCGTCGGCGTAACTGCCCAGCAGCGTGTCCGTCGTCCGCTGCCACGAGAACCGCCGGGCGTGCCGCACCGCACCCGCGGCGAGGGCGTCCCGGCGCCGCAACGCCGCGTCGGCCAGCGCGTCGGCCCATTCCGGCGCCCGGTGCGATCCGACGAGCAGTCCCGACGTGCCGTGGTCGACCGCCACGGGCAGTCCGCCCACCGAGGCGGCGACCACCGGAGTCCCGCAGGCCTGCGCCTCCAGCGCCACCAGGCCGAACGACTCGTTGTGACTCGGCACCGCCACGACGTCCGCGGCCCGGTACACGTCGACCAGACCTGCTCCCCCCTGCGGCGGCAGGAACCTGGTCAGGTCCGCGATGCCGAGGTCCGCGGCGAGTGCCTTCAGTGACTCCGGCTGTTCCAGTCCGGTTCCCGACGGCCCGCCCGCGATCAACACGACGAGCCTGCTGCGCAGTTCCGGCCTGCGCCCGACCAGTTCCGCCGCCGCGCGCAGCAGCACGTCCGGGGCCTTCAACGGCTGGATGCGGCCGGCGAACGCCAGCACCACGGAGTCGTCACTCAACCCGAGGACCCGACGCGACCGCGCCTGCGACCCCGGCCGGAACCGCTCCAGGTCGACACCCGGCGACACGGTCCGCACGGCTCGCGGGTCGGCGTCATAGAGGTCGACGAGCTGGTCGGCCTCGACACCGGTGTTGACGATCAGCTGGTCCGCCTCGTCGACCACCTGCTGTTCGCCGATCACGCGCGTGCGCGGTTCCGGCGTGTCCCCCTCGGCGAGCGCGGCGTTCTTCACCTTGGCGAGGGTGTGGGCGGTGTGGACCAGCGGCACGCCCCACCGGTCGCGCGCGAGCCAGCCGACCTGGCCGGACAGCCAGTAGTGCGAATGGATCAGGTCGTAGTAGCCGGGCTCGTGGAACGCCTCCGTGCGCAGCACTCCGTTGGTGAACGCGCACAGCTGAGCGGGCAGCTCACTGCGGGACAGTGGTTCGAACGGGCCCGCGGGAATGTGCCGCACGAGCACTCCGGGGGCGAGTTCGGCTACCGGCGGCTGGTCCGACGACGTGGCGCGCGTGAACACCTCGACCTGCACGCCGCGTCTGGCCATCTCCTGGGCCGTCTGGGCGATGTAGACGTTCATGCCACCCGCGTCGCCGGTGCCCGGCTGCTCCAGCGGAGAGGTATGCACGGTCAGCACCGCCACCCGGCGTGGCTGTTGCGTCGCCGCCGCCTGCCGGTACGCAACCGCCTGCCGGTACCAGGGGATCTTCACCGGTTCACCTTTCTGTACGCGTCGCGGGCGAAGGCCACCAGCTCCTCGCCGAACGTCTGCGCGTCCTCCGCGAACGGAAGATGACCCACCCCAGGCAGCCAACGTCGGCAGGCCCCCGGAATCTTCCCGGCCGCGTACTCGGCGGCGGTGATGTCGACAACGGCGTCGCGTTCGCCGTGCAGCACGAGCGCGGGCACGTCGACGGCTTCGAGCACGTCTGCCGAGCCGACGTCCCTGCGGAACAGTCCCCCGCGCACGTGTGCTGGCACGGCGAGGATGTCGTCGACGAACGACTCGCCGCCGGAGCCCGCCGTCATGCCGCCGCAGAGCCGTTGCACCGCGGGACGGGCCACGTCGACGTCGGCCGACAACGCGTCGGGCAGCGCCGCCCGCATGGCGGGCCCGACCGCGCCGCCCGGGTGGTCGCGGCCCAGTTCGGTGATCGCGCCCGCGTAGACGACGCCCGCCAGCCCGGCGGTGCCGTGGACGCGCAGGTAGTCGGTGATGACGAGACCGCCGTACGACCAGCCGACGACCACCGCGGGTCTGCCCGCGAGGTGCAGCACCGCCGCCAGGTCGTCGGCCCACGCGCGCGGATCGTCGTAGCCGTCCTCGGGGACGTCGGAGCGGCCGTGACCCCGCAGGTCCATCGCGACGAGGCGGAACTCGCCCGCCAGCCGCGGGTCGGCCAGCTGCAGCTGCCACGCGTCCGCCGACTGGGCCCAGCCGTGCACGAAGACGATCACGGGCGGGCCGTCACCGGATTCGCCCTCCGCGCCCGCTGCGCCTTCGACGATCGCACCGATCCGGACCCCGCCTGCACCTGTGACCTCGGTTCGCACCCGGGCAGTCTCTCACCCGGCCGTGTCGAGCCTGCCGCGGTCGCGGTTCCGCCGCCCCGGTGCCGTCGTCGCGCCGGACCTGCGCACCGGCCCCCGTCCCGCGCCCGGCCCCGGACCTCCGGCGAGGATCACACCCGGCGGGATGAACACCCGGGTTGGCAACAGCGCCCGTCGTACCGGACACTTGACGCAGAGGGGAGTACTTCCGCCCTGGGCCTCGCCGGTCAATACGAACGCACGGATTGCGTTCTCGGCAGGCCGCCCGCGCACCGCGGGTGAAGGAGACCTCGAACGATTTCACACGTTCGCGGAGGTCTGTGTGCTCGTCCAAGCCGCCGGTTCCGGCTCTTCCGGAGCCGCCGAGAGCATGGGCTCACCCATGCTCTGGACGGTCAGCATCGTGGTGTTGCTCGCCCTGCTGGTCGCCGACTTCGTCATCACCCGCAAGCCGCACGAGGTCTCCATGAAGGAGGCCGTCGGGTGGTCGGTGTTCTACCTGGCGCTGCCGTTCGTGTTCGCGCTGTTCGTGTGGCTGGTCTACAGCGGCGGCCAGGCGACGGAGTTCGTGACGGGCTTCGTCGTCGAGAAGTCGCTGTCGGTGGACAACCTCTTCGTGTTCCTGCTGATCCTCACCGGGTTCGCCGTGCCGGCGGCGGTGCAGCAGCGGGTGCTGCTCTACGGCATCGTCGGCGCGCTCGTGCTGCGCGGCATCTTCATCGCGCTCGGCGCGGCCATGCTGAAGGCCGGCACGTGGGCGTTCCTGGTGTTCGGCCTCATCCTGTTCGTCTCCGCGGTGAAGATCCTCGTGGAGGCGCTCAAGGGCCACCAGGACGAGAAGGATCCGTCGGAGATGCGCTCGGTGAAGCTGATGCGGCGCTTCACGCACGTCACCGACGACTACCGCGGCACGAAGATGATCGTCCGCGAGGCGGGCAAGCGCGCGCTCACGCCGTTGGCGATCGTCGTGGTCGCCGTGTTCGCGACCGACATCGTGTTCGCCGTGGACTCGGTGCCCGCGGTGTACGGCATCACCGAGGACCCGTACCTCGTGTTCGCCACCAACGCGTTCGCCCTGCTCGGTCTGCGCGCCCTGTACTTCGTGCTGCAGGCGGTACTCGCCAAGCTGATCTACCTGAACCACGGTCTGGCGATCATCCTCGCGTTCATCGGTGTGAAGCTCGTGCTGCACTGGGCACACACCGTGTGGCCCGCGGTTCCGACCATCCCCACGCCGATCTCGCTGCTCGCGATCATCGGCATCCTGGGCGTGGTGACCGTGCTCAGCCTGCGGGTGTCGAAGCGCAACGAGAACCGCGAAGCGGCCGACGCGAAGGCGTAGACTGGGTCGACCAGGCCTTCACCGGCGCCTCAACGACGAGGAGTCGACCATGGTTCTCGATATCCTGATCGTCGCGATCGTCGTCCTGGCGGCCATCATCACCGCCGGGTCGCTCATCGAGGTCCACAAGGACTGACGAGCGCCCTCCCGGCCGCCGGGACGACGACCGACCGGAGACTTCGTGTGTCGGCACCTCAGCGCAGGCTCCTCGGCGCCGGCTCCGCAACCGTGCCCCCTTCCGGCGCCCGACCGGGCCGTACCGGTCGGGGCGGGCCCGCGGCTCACAGCGCCGACTTGGACTTCCACGTCTCCCAGTCGAGCAGCCAGTCCATGACGTCCGACGTCGTCGGGAAGTCGGCCTTCGCACCGGTGACCTCGACGGGGTCGCCCAGCATGGCCGAGTCGAAGTACGCCTTGGCGTCGTCGGGCAGCAGGTTGACGCAGCCGTGCGAGGTGTTCCGCTTGCCGATGTTGGCGGCGTTCTCCTTGTTCTCGTGGATGTACTCGCCGTGGTTGGAGATGCGGCAGCACCAGGTCTTCTTGACGTCGGTGTAGCCGTACTCCTCGTTGTCGAAGATCGACGTCGGCTCCTTGGTCATGACGATGACGGTGCCGTTGGGAGTGTTGAGGTCGGGATTGTCGTCCTTGCCGTTGCTGCACGGATAGTTGGCGACCTCGGCGCCGTCGCGGTACACGCGCATGCGGTGCTCCGGCGTGTGCACCTTGACGACCTGGTTACGCCCGATGCTGAACTTCGTGGTGACGTCCGCCTTGCCGTAGGCGCCGCCGCCGTAGTTCACGCCGTAGAGGTTCGCGGCGACCTGGACCTGCGTGTGCGCGGGCCAGTACTCGCGGGGCCGCCAGTCGACCTGCTGGTCGTTCAGCCACGCCCACGCGCCCTCGACCTGCGGCTCCGTCTCGACCGACAGCGCGCGCTGCGCGGCGGCGCGGTCGCTGACCGGGGCGTCGAACTTGACGGTGATGGGCTGGCCGACGCCCACGACCGCGTCGTCGCCGGGATACAACGTGGCGCGCACGACGGCGGACGGCTGGACCGTGCTGAACGAGCCGTCGAACTCGGCGGTGCGGCCGTCGCTGCCGGAGGCTTTCGCGGCGTAGGTGTAGGTGCGCCCGTAGCCGAGGGGTTCGCCGGCGGTCCACTCGGTCTTGTCGTCGTTGAGGCTGCCTTCGACGGCTTTACCGTCCTCGTTGGTGAGTTCGACCTCGGTGAACGTGCCCTCGGCGACGGTGAGTTTGACGGGCGCGGTGACCTCGACGTCACGGGCGTCGGCCTTCGGGTCCGCGGTGATCGTGGCCTGCGGCTCGGCCGGGGTGTCCCCGTTGCCGCCACCGCTGCCCGCACCCGACGTGTCCTCGCCGCCCGTGCAGGCGACGAGCACCCCTGCCGGTGCGACCACAGCGGCCGCCTTCAGCACTCCCCGCCTGCCGACGGTGTGTTCGCTTCCCCCGTTTTGTCCGAACCTCACGTGTGCCTACCTTCCTGGCCCGCCAGCACCCCCGCCGGCACCACAACATTACCTGGCAGCATGCGGAGCATGAGCACGCGAACCGCAGTCATCACCGGCGCCAGCGCCGGAATCGGCGCAGCCGCCGCCAGGACTCTCGCCCAGGCCGGATTCCACGTCGTCCTCGGCGCGCGCCGCCTCGACAAGCTCGAAACGCTCGCGGAGGAAACGTCGGGCACCGCCCTGACACTGGACGTCACGGACGCCGATTCCGTTGCCTCGTTCGCCGAACGGGTTCCGGAGTGCCACGTGTTGGTCAACAACGCGGGCGGTGCGTGGGGAATCGAGCGGGTCGAGGAGGCCGACGAGGACCACTGGCGCTGGATGTGGGAGACGAACGTGCTCGGCACGCTGCGCGTGACGAAGGCGCTGCTGCCGAAACTCGTCGCCTCCGGCGACGGGCACGTCATCACGGTGACGTCGATCGCGGGGCACGGCGTGTACTCCGGCGGTTCCGGCTACACCTCGTCGAAACACGCCCAGGCGGCGCTGCACGAGACGTTGCGCGCCGAACACCTGGGTGATCCGCTGCGGCTGACGGAGGTCGTCCCGGGCGCGGTGCAGACCGAATTCTCGGTCAACCGGTTCGAAGGTGACACCGACCGTGCGGCGAAGGTCTACGAGGGATACCAGCCGTTGACGGCCGAGGACGTGGCCGACGTCATCTCGTTCGCCGCCACGCGGCCGTCGCACGTCAACCTCGACCAGATCGTCGTCAAGCCTCGAGCCCAGCTCGACGGCAGGACCATCCACCGCGAGTGAAGGTTCGGCGACGGCGGCGGGCGTCCCAAGGGCTCCTTTCGCCCCCGAGGGCACCTTGGTTGCATTGAGCGCCCCCAGGGGCACCTTGGTTGCACGTGGCCCGCATTGCACGTGGCGCCGGGTTGCATGCCGACTGCACCGCCGTCGCGCGTGTCCGTCCGAGTGACGGCAGGAGACGGATGGCACGACGACTCCACTCCTCGACGACCACGTGGACCGCATCCTCGTGAGGGGAAGATTCGTCGGGTTGAACGCAACCAAGGTGCCCTTGGGGGCACAGGGCCCTCACAGTGCGCAGTTGATGAGCAGCGGCTCCGGGCGGAGTGTGACACCGAATGCGCCGGACACACCGTCACGCACTTCACGGGCCAGCGCCAGCAGGTCCTCGGTGCGCGCCTCGCCGCGGTTGGTCAGGGCCAGTGTGTGTTTCGTCGACAGTGACACCCGCCCGGCCGGACCCGCGTGCCCCTTGGTGAACCCCGCGCGTTCGATGAGCCATGCCGCGGACAGCTTCACCCCGTCGTCGGCGGGGTACTGCGGCACGGGCACGTCGTTGCCCACGACGTCCGCGATGCGGCCCAGCACCTCGCCCACCTGCGCCTCGGGCACGATCGGGTTGGTGAAGAACGAGCCCGCGCTCCACGTGTCGTGGTCGTCGGGGTCCAGGACCATGCCCTTGCGGCGGCGCAACCCCAGCACCGCCTCGCGCACCTCCGTGGCGGGCACCCGGTCACCGACGTCGACGCCGAGGGTGCGGGCGAGTTCGGCGTAGCGGATCGGCGCGGACAGGCCGTCCTCGCGCAGGTTGAACCGCACGGACAGCACCACACCGTCGTCGGTGCCCTTGAGCATGCTCGTGCGGTAGGCGAAACCGAGTTCGCCCGCGGTGAGGGTGCGCACCTCGCCCGTGGTGCGGTCGTAGAGCTCGACCGAGTGCAGCACGTCGCTGATCTCGCAGCCGTAGGCGCCGACGTTCTGGATGGGCGTGGCGCCCGCCGACCCGGGGATGCCGGAGAGGCATTCCAGCCCGCCGTACCCCTCGACGACGGTGGCGGCGACGTAGGCGTCCCAGTCCTGCCCCGCCTGCACGGTCGCCCCGTCCCACCCGGTGTCGGCGATGCGCACGACGGTGCCGTCGAACCCGGCGTCGGCCACGACGAGGTTCGAGCCACCGCCGACCAGCAGGACGGGTTCACCGGCGGCGTCGAGGTCGCCGACGAGCCCTGCCAACTCGGCCGGCGTGGTCGCCGTCACGAACCGGCGCGCGGGCCCGCCGAGGCGCAGTGTCGTGTAGTTGCGCAGGTCGCGGCAGGTGGACGTTTCGACAGTGCTCACAACCCGCAACGGTACTGTCCCGGTCATGGCTTCCCGTATCGAGCATCGGGCGACGTTCCCCGCCTCCGTCGCCGACGTCGTCGCCGCCCAGTCCGAGGAGGCCGCGTTGCGCGCGCGGCTGGACGAGATCGGCGGCGTCGACGCCGCGCTCGAGCACCACACCGTCGACGGCGACGAGGTGCGGTACACGCTGGTGCAGGGCGTACCTGCCGACAAGCTGCCGTCCGTGGCGCAGAAGTTCGTGTCGGGCGACCTGATGGTGCGCCGCGAGCACACGTGGCGTGGCGCCGAGGGCACGATCCGCGCGCAGGTCGACGGCATTCCGGGTGAGATCACCGGGAAGACGTCGGTGGAGCCGGACGGCGACGCGGGCGCACGGCAAGTCACGCGCGGCGAGGTGACGGTGCGGATCCCGCTGGTGGGCGGCAAACTCGAAGGGCTGATCGCGGAGCAGGTCACGACGCTGCTCGAGCGCGAGGCCGACTTCACCACGTCGTGGCTCGCGCGCAGCTGAAGCGCGCCGAGCCGCTCGGCTCGCCGACCAGAGGAACCACGAACCCGAACCGGCTGCGCCGCGTCGACCGCTGGTTGCTCGCGGATCCCGGAGTGCGGCGCGCCCTGCGTTCGGACGCCTCACCCCTGGTCGTCGACCTCGGCTACGGCGCATCGCCCGTCACGACCGTCGAGCTGGCGACGCGGCTGAGCGCGGCCGTTCCGGACGTGCGCGTGCTCGGCCTCGAGCTCGACCAAGAGCGAGTGGCCGCGGGAGCGGCGGTCGCGGCTCCGCCCGTACTGGATTTCCGACGCGGCGGGTTCGAGCTGGCAGGCAGCAGGCCGGCGGTGGTGCGGGCGTTCAACGTGCTGCGGCAGTACGACGAGTCGGACGTCGAACCGTCGTGGCGGGCGATGCTCGAACGGGTCGTGCCGGGCGGGCTGCTCGTCGACGGCACGTGCGACGAGATCGGCAGGCTGTGCGCGTGGGCGACGGTGTCGCATCGCGGCCCGGTGTCGTTGACGCTCTCGTGCCGGATCGCATCGCTGGAGCGTCCGTCCACTGTGGCCGAGCGGCTACCGAAGGCGTTGATACACCGAAACGTTCCGGGCGAGCGGATTCACGATCTACTGTCTCGTTTGGACCAGTGCTGGGCGACGGCGGCGCCGTACTCGGCGTTCGGCCCGCGGGCGCGGTGGACGGAGGCGGTGCGCCTGCTGGCCGCGTCCGGTTGGCCGGTCCTGAACCGCCCGGCGCGGTGGCGGCTCGGCGAACTCACCGTCCCGTGGACGTCGATCGCCCCACGCTGACCGCGTGTCCTGCATTCGTGCACGCGTGTCCTGCATTCGTGACGCCGTGTTGCGCTTTCCGGGGCTCGTGTTGCGTTTCCCGGTGCCCGTGTTGCAGGTTCCGGTACACGTTTCGCTCGCAGCCGTGTGCCGCGTGCGTTGCCGATTCGACACGAAACCCGGCGGCGACATCCCGCCGGGCCGAACAGCCGGCAGATGCGGCTACGGGCTAGCCCGGAGTGCAGACGTCGGCATCACGCAACGTCTCGCCGCCGAGCGCAGAAGTTCGAGGCCCGGGCGCAGAAGTTCGAGGTTCCGAGTGCAGAACACGGGCGATGGCGGGAACGCCGGCTTCAGCGCTCGGCGGCGGTGGGCCGGATCGCCCTGGTGGGGGTAGCCCTACCAGGGGCCTCGGGGACCGCCCCGACATGTCCCTGATATCAGTCGTATCCCCTGGTCAGTGGCACTTCTCCGGTGTTTTTCTCCTCGTTGTACGCATTCGATGCACACCTGAGGAACGGAGAGCGCCATGCCCGTGTTGTCCACCGCGGCGACGCGGACCTACACGGCCCGCATCGCCGACACCCGTGACGAGATCCGCGCCGCGCAACGACTCCGCGCGGCAGTGTTCGCCGGCGAACTCGGCGCCGATCTGACGGCCGCGCATACCGGCGAATCGCAACTCCGGGACGCGAACACCCCCTCGAATCCACAACACGGCTCCCGGGATCCACAACACGGGCCCCGGAACCCGCAACACGGCGCCACGAATACAGGACACGCGGGGCCGGGTGCAGGACATGCGACGCTGGACGCCGACGCGTTCGACGAGCTGTGCGATCACCTCATCGTCACGCACGAACCGACCGGCGAGCTCGTCGGCACCTACCGCATCCTGCCACCGCACCGCTCCTCCGTCCCGTATTCCGCCACCGAGTTCGACCTCGGCGACCTCGAACCCCTCGCAGGCGAGATCGCCGAGGCAGGCCGTTCGTGCGTGGCTCCCGCACATCGCAACGGCTCCGTGATCACGCTGATGTGGTCGACACTCGCGCGGTACACGCTCCTCGCAGGTCATCGCTACCTGGGCGGTTGCGCATCGGTGCCACTGGCCGACGGCGGGCACGCGGCGGCGACCGCCTGGCACCTCGCGGCCACGCGGCACGCGTCACCGGCCGAGTACCGCGTGCGCCCGCACCGGCCGTGGCTGCCACCGCACCGGGTCGAACGCCCGCGGTACGCCGACCTGCCGCCGCTGCTGCGCGGATACCTGCGTCTCGGCGCCTGGGTCTGCGGGCCGCCCGCCCACGACCCGGACTTCGACGTCGCCGACTTCTACGTACTGCTGCGGCTGGCCGACGTCGACGACCGCTACCTGCGTTACCTGCTCGGAGACGACCGGTGAACGCGGGAGCCAATCCGTGGCGGGCGAGTTCACCGTGCACTCCCCGGTGTGTCACGCACCGGTTGCCGCCGGTGCCGACCATGGAGAGCGTGCGGCGAACCGTGGCCCTCGCGAAAGTCCTGACCGGCGCTCTCCCCGACACCGACCACCACCCCGACACCGAACAGCGGCGCGTCGCCGACGTCCGGCACCGGGCTGCGGCCGCCCTCGACGCCCTGGGCATCACGCTCACCGCCACCGGCCCACTCACCACCGCCCTGCAACACGAGCCCCCGAACCCGCAACACGGGCCCCGGAATCCGCAACACGGCGGCGTGGGGACGCTCGTGGTTGCGAATCACGTGTCGTGGCTGGACGTTCCGGCGTTGCTGGCGCTCGAGCCGCTGACGTTCCTGGCGAAACGTGAGGTCGCGCACTGGCCGTTCGTCGGCAGGCAGGCGCGGCGCACCGGAACGCTGCTGCTCGACCGGTGGTCGCTGCGCGGACTGCCCACCGCGGTCGACGCCGTCGCCGAGCGGCTCCGCGCGGGCGAATCCGTCGTCGCCTTCCCCGAGGCCACGACGTGGTGCGGCGCCCCGGGCGGCCCGTTCCGCAGGGCAGTGTTCCAGGCCGCGATCGACGCGGGCGCCCCGGTCCGGCCCGTCACGCTGTCCTACCGGCAACGCGGCGAACCGTCGACGGTCGCGGCGTTCGTCGGCGACGACGGCCTCGCCTCGTCACTGCCCCGCGTGATCCGTGCCCGCGAGCTGACGATTCACGCCGAGTGCCACCGCCCCATCGAACCGGCGGGTGACCGCCGCGCCCTCGCCGCCCGCGCCCAGCGCGCAGTCCAGGGCTCCGCCAAGCCACAACACGAGCCCCCAAACCCACAACACGGCCACCCGAACTCGCAACACGGGCCCCGGAATGCGCAACACGGCATCGACCGGCGGCGAGGGCCTGCACGCCTCGGCACCGGGGCCGCGCATGTTTGACGTGCTGCACGACATCACCACGCTGCTGCAGAGCCACCTCGACGAGCCGTGGCTGTGGCTGGTGGTGTTCGCGATCGCCGGGTTGGATGCGCTGCTGCCGTTCATGCCCAGCGAGTCGACCGTCATCACGATGGCCGTACTGCTGGGCACCTCCGACGTGACGGCGCTGGCCGGCCTGATCGCCGTCGCGGCGCTGGGGGCGTGGGCGGGTGACTGCGGCGGTCACGGGATCGGCAGGGCCCTCGGCCCGTTCGGCATCTCGCGCCTGGTGCGCAGTGAGCGCGGCAGGCGCAACTACGCGTGGGGCGTCGACAAGCTCGGCAGGCATGCCGTCGTGCTGATCGTCGCGGGCCGCTACTTCCCCGGTGGGCGGGTCGCGTCGTCGCTGGCGACGGGCGGGCTGAAGTATCCGTTCGGCCGGTTCGCGCTGCTCGACCTCGCGGGCACGACCATCTGGGCGGTCTACTCGGTGCTCATCGGGGCGGCGGGTGCGGCGAGTTTCGCCGACGATCCGGTGGCCGGGCTGCTCGCCGCGTTCGCGCTGGGCCTGCTGACCTTGGGTTTCGTCGAAGGCGGCAGGCGGCTACTGTCGCGCCGTGAGCACCGAGACGCCGCATCCGAACCGCACCCCCGGCCCGCTGAGCAACGAGGGCCCGCTGAGCAACGACAGCCCGCTGAACTACGAGACCCTGTTGGCGGCGTTCGACGAACAGAGCGACGCGTTGCGGGAGGCGGCGCTGGCGGCGGGACCGGAGGCGACGGTGCCGACCTGTCCGGAGTGGACTGTCGAGCGCCTCGTTAGGCACGTCGCCGCGGTGCAGGCGTGGGTGCTGGCTTGCATCGCCGATCCGCACGGCAGCGACGCGCGCGGCGAGCGCCCGCCGAAGGTGTGGGACGAGATCGTCCCCTGGTGGGACGGCACGCGCGCGGAGCTGCGCCGCGCGTTCGACGCGGGCCCTGACACACCCGCGCAGATACGATTCCCCTTCTACGAGGCGAACCTCGGCTCGTGGGCTCGCAGGCAGGCGCACGAGGTGGCCATTCACCGGGTCGACGCCGAACTCGCGGGCGGACGCGACGCCACGACGTTCGACACGGCGTTCGCGGCCGACGGCGTGGACGAGGCGCTGTCGATGATCATCCACCGCAGGACCGCGGACTGGTCGGCGGTCGAGGCGAGCGGCACGGTGCTCGTGCACGCCGAGGACGCCCGCAGGCTGTGGTCGCTGACGCTCACGCCGGGACAGCCGCCCGCCCTCACGGGCCCCGCGGCCCCGGACGTGACGCTCAGCGGCGGCGCGGACGCCGTCTACAAGCGGCTCTGGCGCAGGCCCGCGGACGTGTCGATCACGGGAGAGGTCACGCTCCTCGACCCACTGGAGACCCCCTGACCAGCGTGAACACCGTCGGCGGATAATGGGTGGCCGTGCCCGATACGCGCAAGTACGTCATCAAATTCAGCTGCCGGGACCGCACGGGAATCGTCGCCCGCATCTCGTCGTTCCTCGCCGAACTCGGCGGCTGGATCACCGACTCGTCCTACCACACCGACCCGGACACGGGCTGGTTCTTCACGCGCCAGGTGGTGACGGCCGAGTCGGTGCCGTTCGACATCGCCGAGCTGCGCGCACGGTTCGCCGGTATCGCGCGGTCGCTGGGCGCCGAGGCGGACTGGAAGGTCCTCGACAGCGCCGAGCGCAGGCGCGTGGTGATCCTCGTGTCGAAGGAGGCCCACTGCCTGTACGACCTGCTGGGGCGGGTCGCCTCCGGGGAGCTGGACGTCGACGTCGCCGCCGTGGTCGGCAACCACGAACACCTCGCCGACATCACGCGTGCGCACGGGATCCCGTTCCACCACGTGCCCTTCGGCACGGACGCCGAGTCGAAGGCCGCGGCGTTCGACCAGGTTGCGAAGCTGGTCGATTCCCACGACCCGCACGCCGTGGTGCTGGCACGGTTCATGCAGATCCTGCCGCCGGAGCTGTGCGAGGCGTGGCAGGGCCGCGCGATCAACATCCACCACAGTTTCCTGCCGTCGTTCGTCGGCGCGCGGCCGTACCACCAGGCGCACCAGCGCGGGGTCAAGCTCGTCGGCGCGACGTGCCACTACGTGACGGCCGACCTCGACGCGGGGCCGATCATCGAGCAGGACGTGATGCGGGTCGACCACACCGATTCGGTCGACGACATGATCCGTAAGGGCCGCGACGTCGAGAAGGTGACGCTCTCGCGCGGCCTGCGGTGGCACCTAGAGGGCCGCGTCCTCGTGCACGGCAACCGCACCATGGTGTTGTGACTGTCCCGCCGACTTTTCCGCCGACCCGCCCGTCGACTCCGACCGGGCGGTGCGGGCGGCGGGAACGATCATCGGCGTTCCGGTCTCGGGGTCGTCGATGACGCGGCACGGCAGGCCGAACACGTCCTCGACCAGGTCGGCGGTGACGATCTCCGACGGCTCGCCCTGCGCCGCGACGACCCCGCCGGGGCGCATGACGACCAGGTTCGTGGCGTAGCGGCACGCCTGGTTGAGGTCGTGCAGCACGGCGACGAGGGTGTGCTCGCCGTCGTCGTGGAGGTCGGCGCACAGGTCGAGAACCTCGATCTGGTGGGCGATGTCGAGGAACGTCGTCGGCTCGTCGAGCAGCAGGATCGGCGTCTGCTGGGCCAGCACCATCGCCAGCCACACCCGTTGCCGTTGCCCGCCGGACAGTTCGTCCACGACCCGCTCGGCCAGGCCGGCGACACCGGTGAGCCGCATCGACTCGGCCACCACGGCCTCGTCCTCGGCCGACCACTGCCGGAGCACGCTCTGGTGCGGGTACCGGCCACGGGCGACCAGGTCGCCGACGGTGATGCCGCCCGGCGCGGTCGACGACTGCGGCAGCAGGCCCAGCCGCTTGGCCACGTCCTTCGACCGCTGCGACGTGATCGCCTTGCCGTCGAGGTGCACCGCGCCCGCCTTGGGTTTCAGCATCCGCGCGAGCGCCTTGAGCAACGTCGACTTGCCGCACGCGTTGGGGCCGATGATCACGGTGAACGACCCGTCGGGGATGTCGACGGACAGTTCCCGCGCGACCGTCGCCTGGTCGTAGGCGAGCGTGAGGTCCTCGGCGCGCAGCCTCGTCATGCGTACCTGCCCTTTCCGCGCCATTCCGACGCCAGCAGCCAGATCAAGTAGAGACCGCCGACACAGCCCGTGGCCGTTCCGACGGGCAGTTGCGCCGCGGGGAACAGCTGCTGCACCAGCAGGTCTCCCGTGGCCAGCAGCAACGCCCCGACGAGCGCGGTCGTCACCAGGCCCGGCGACGACGAGCGGGTGAGCCTGCGCGTGAGCTGCGGTGCGGCGAGGGCGACGAACGTGATCGGCCCCGCCGCGGCGACGGCGAAGGCCGCGAGCAGCACGCTCACACCGATCAGCAGCGTCCGGTCGCGCCCGGTGCGCACGCCGAGCGCGCTCGCGGTGTCGTCGCCGAGTTCCATCATCGACAGCGACCGTGTCCGCGACAGCGCCGCGGGCAGCAGCACGGCCAGCGTGACGGCGGCGGCGACGACGTGTTCCCAGCCGCGCGAGTTGACGCTGCCGACGAGCCACGCCTGCGCGGTGAGCGCGTCGTGCAGGCTGGCGCGCGTGATGAGGAACGAGTTCGCGGCGACGGCCAGTGCGTTGATGCCGATGCCCATCAGCACGAACCGCAGACCGCTCACGCCGCGGTGGTAGGCGAGCACGTAGATCAGCAGCGCCGCGACGACACCGCCGATCAGCGCGCCGAGCGAGACCTGCAGCATCGTGCCGCCGAGCACCGTGATGACGACGAGCGCGCCGGTGGCGGCCGAGCTGGTGAACCCGATGACGTCGGGACTGCCGAGCGAGTTGCGGGTGACGGTCTGCAGGATCCCGCCGCTCACGGCGAGCATCGCGCCGACCAGCACCGCCACCAGCAGCCGCGGCAGCATCAGCGTGTAGACGACGAAGTCGCCCGTCTCGTCGCCGCGGCCCGCGAGGGAGGCCAGCACCTGGCCGAGCGTCAGCGAGTACTCGCCCGCGGTCAGCGTCACGACCATGACGGCGGCGAGCAGCACCGCGGCGGCGGTGCCGACCGTGAGCGTCCGCGGGGCGACGCGCAACGACAGGCCGCCCGCACGGACGACGCGCCCGGTGACGGACCGGGTGCCTGCGCGCCGGGGGCCGGAGCCCGGCGCGGCGGTCCCGCGGTCGGCGGCGTCGGCCTCGGCGGGGCCGGCTTCGGGATCGGTGGTCGGCGGCGGGGTCACAGGGAAGTCAGCTTTCGCTTGCGGCACAGCACGAGGAACACGGGAACGCCGATCACCGCGGTGACGATGCCGACCTGGATCTCCGCGGGCGGGGCGACGACCCGGCCCACGAGGTCGGCGCCGACGAGCAGCGTGGGCGCCAGCACGAGCGAGTACGGCAGCACCCAGCGCTGATCGGGTCCGGCGAGGAACCGGGCGACGTGCGGCACGGCGAGTCCGACGAACCCGATCGGCCCGACGGCGGCCGTGGCGGCACCGCACAGCAGCGTGATGGCGACCGCTCCCGCGATCCGGATGCGGTCCGGGTGGGCACCGAGCGCGCGGCCGAGGTCATCACCCATGGCGAGGGCGTTGAGTGGGCGCATGAGCAGCAACGCAGCCACGACGCCGACGGCCATGAACGGCAGCACCGGCCACAGCACGTCGTAGTAGCGGCCGGACAGCGAGCCGACCTGCCAGCGCCGGAACTCCTCGAACGCGTCCGGTGCGGTGAGCATGAGGCCGCTGTTGACGGCGAACAGCACCGCGGTGACGGCCGCGCCGGCGACCACGAGCCGTTCGGGCGTGGCGTTGCGCGCGCCCGCGCTGCCGAGTGCGTAGACGACCACGCTGGCGACGGCGGCACCCGCGAACGCGAGCCACACGTACCCGAGCACCGTCGTGATGCCCAGGTAGGTCAGCGCCAGTGCGACACCGGTCGAGGCGCCCATCGTGATGCCGAGCAGCCCGGGATCGGCGAGCGGGTTGCGGGTGAGGGCCTGCATGAGCGCGCCCGCGAGGCCCAGGCTCGCACCGACGAGCACGGCGAGGATCGTGCGCGGAATGCGGTACTCGTGGATCACCACGGATGCGTCCGACCCGTCGGCGTGCCACAGCAGGTCCCACGTCTGCAGAAAGGGAATCCCCTTCGATCCGAACCACACGCTCGCCAGCGCCAGGATCAGCAAGGCGCCCGCGGCCACCACGAGCCCCGCGCCCCGAGCCAGCGTCCCCCGCGCGGTGATGCCGGTACGGGCCGCGGGTTCGGATTCAGGCTCAGCGGCGGCCCCGGCGGTCAACGGCATAAGGTGAGGCTAACCAATCGAGTGACGTACCTCGACGTGTGCCTCCCCACGCCGCCGTGTTGCGCTCTCGGGGGACCGTGTTGCGGATTCCGGGGACCGTGTTGCGGTTTCCGGGCCGCACGTTCTGCACGCGGAACAGGCGACGGGCACAGGCGGCGCGGCGGGACGGGGCGGGGACGGCGCGCGAAAATCCGTTGCCTCGGGCGGCAGCGCACCCGCAAGGTGCACGTATGACCGACCCACGCACCGCGCTCGGCACCACGTCGGGCACCCGCGTATCCGTCGTCGGCGTCACTGCCGTCGCCGTCAACGCCGGCGTCACGGTGCAGCGACAGCAGCCGAGCGTCACCGGGAGGCCGACCACCACGCAGCCGTGACCGGCGCGCTGCTGGCGGGCCTCGTCGCGGGGTACGGCATCGCGATCCCCGTCGGTGCGGTCGGCGCATACCTGGTCACGCTCGCAGCCCGCTGCCGACGGAGCGTCGCGGTGGGCGCCGCGCTCGGGGTGGCCACCGCGGACGGCGGCTACGCACTGCTGGCCGTGGTGGGCGGTCACGCCGTGGCCGATGCCGTCGAACCGGTGGCGACGCCGCTGCGGTGGACGTCCGCCGCGGTGCTGGTGGCGATCGCCGTGACGATCGCGGGGTCGGCTGTCGCAGACCACCGGCGGCACGCACGTGGGAACACCGCTCCACCGACACGAGCGACACCCACCACGCCCGGCGGCGGCTACGCCGTGTTGTTGGCGGTCACGTGCCTCAACCCGACCACGCTCACCTACTTCGCGGCGCTCGTTCTCGGTGACGGCCTCGTCCTCGGCGACCGCGCAGGCCAGGCGGACCCCTGCCGGTCGGTGGTGTTCGTGGCCGCGGCGTTCGCGGCGTCGGCGAGCTGGCAACTCGCGCTGGTGGCCGCGGGATCGGCGCTGGGCCGCATCGTCTCGGGCCCGCAGGGACGGCTGATGACGGCTGTGGTGTCGAGCACCATGGTGATCGGGCTCGCTGCCAATACGGCGCTGAGCGTGTAAAACCTGGTGCAGGACCCGATCTCAGGGTTCCCGGACGAGGGAGCCGTACCCGGAAGCGCGACAAGACGGCCGCCGGAAGGGGCGCGTCATGTCGTGGCTGATCCTGATCGTGTCGGGGCTGTTCGAGGCCGTCTGGGCCACCGCGCTGGGGAAGACCGCGGGATTCACCAGGCTGTGGCCCTCGGTGGTGTTCTTCGTCGCGCTCGCGGTGAGCATGGGCGGGTTGGCATACGCGATGCGTGACCTGCCGACCGGCACGTCCTACGCCGTGTGGGTGGCGATCGGCGCAGTGGGCACGGTGGTCTATGCCATGGCCACCGGCGACGAGGCGGTGTCGGCGCTGAAGGTGCTCTTCCTCGTCGGCATCATCGGCTGCGTCGTCGGACTGAAAGCCGTGAGCTAGCGGATGCTCGCGGGGCGGAGGTCGGTCCACTCGGCGTCGATGTATCGCAGGCAGGCGTCTCGGGTGTCCTCACCGAACACGATCCGCCAGCCCGCGGGAACGTCCACGAACGACGGCCACAGCGAATGCTGGTCCTCGTCGTTGGCGAGCACGTAGAACCGGCCTTCGTCGTCCTCGAACGGATTCATCTCTCACTCCTCGTGTCCGTTGTCCACTGTGCAGCGGCCTTGTCGGGTCCGGTGGCCGTTCCGGTGCTCTCCCCCGTGCCCGCGTCCCTCACGACCCGCTGACGGCGAACTCGGCCGTCACGCGGGAGTTTCGGCGCTGCAGGACGGAGTCGAGGATCTCACCGGAACGGATCGCGTTGTTCGACAGCAGCGACGACGTGATGCCGTGGGTGTGCTCGGTGGCGCCGCCCTGCAGGTACACGCCCGCCGACAACGCCGCGCCGCCGTGGGCCCGGTAGTCGCGCTCGACCCTCGGCCTGCCCGCCGGATCACGCGTGACGTGCGGAGCCAGCCCGTCCAGCTGGGCGTCGACGTCGGCGGGCAGGTACCCGGTGGCGTACACGACGACGTCGGCGTCGAGCACTTCCTTCGCCCCGGTGCTGAGCGATTCCACAGTCGTCCGCACGCCGCCTGCGGTCTCGACCACGTCGGTCGCGCGGGAGGCGTGGAAGAAGCGCAACCGCTCCTGCCCGAGCACCCGCTCGCGATACAGCCGGCGGTACAGGTCCTCGATGAGTTCCAGATCGACGACGGAGTAGTTCGTGTTGGCGTGGTAGTTCATCAGCCGGTCCTTGACGTCCTGGGGCGCGCCGAAGAACTCGTCGACCGAGGCGGGGTCGAAGATGCGGTTGGCGAGCGGACTGTCGTCGGAGGGGCTGTAGCCGAAGCGGGAGAACACCGCGCACACCTCGGCTTCCGGGAACGTCGAGTGCAGGTGCGCCGTCACCTCCGCCGCGCTCTGGCCCGCGCCGACGACGACGAACCGGCGCGCGTCACTGCTGACGGACGGCGTCCGCTGCAGCAGTTCGCTGTTGTGCCAGATGCGGTCGGACAACTCGGTGCCGTCCGGAATCCGCGGGCGCAGTCCGGTCGCGAGCACGACGTTGCGCGCCCGGTACGCGGTGCCGCACGAGGTGCGCAAGTCGACGTAGGCGATCTCGTCGCCGTCGAACACCGGCTCGATGCCGGCGACCCGGGTGCCGTACGAGACCATGTCGCCGACCTGCGCGGCCGACCATTCGAAGTAGTCGTGGAACTCGGCACGCAGCGGGAACAACGTCTTGTGGTTGACGAATTCGACCAGCCGCCCGCGGTCGTGCAGATAGGACAGAAAACTGAAGCGGCTCGTCGGGTTCCGCAGCGTGGCAAGGTCTTTGAGGAACGAGACCTGCATGGTCGCGTCGTCGATGAGCATGCCGCGGTGCCAGCCGAACGATGCCTGCTGCTCCAGGAACTGTGCGGTGACCGGCTCGGCTGCGCCGTCGTTGTGTTCGGCGACGGCGATCGCCAGCGCGAGGTTCGACGGCCCGAAACCCACGCCGACGAGGTCGTACACCGGTACATCGCCCGCGAGCCCCTGTGTCATACCAGTCCTATCGCCGAGACAGTCAGACAGAGGCTACCCTAACCTAACTAAGGACTGCCTCAGTTAGACCTTTTGAGGGTGATCCTCGACTCCGGAGCAAAGGGTTGCCAGATTAGGTAAGCCTTGCTTCACTGGGCGCGTTTCGCCCACGACGTTACGGAGGACCGATGCGGGTCGTCATGTTCGGCTACCAGACGTGGGGGCACCGCACCCTGCGTGCGCTGCTCGATTCGGAGCACGTGGAGGTGGCGATGGTCGTCACGCACCCGAGGTCCGAACACGCCTACGAACGGATCCTGGCCGACTCGGTCGAAGACCTCGCCAAGGAGAACGGTGTCGAGGCGGTACTGGCGCAGCGGCCCGACGACGCGCTCGTCGACAGGCTCCGCGAGGCGGCGCCCGACCTGATCGTCGCCAACAACTGGCGCACCTGGCTGCCACCGGAGGTCTACACCCTGCCGACCCACGGCACGCTCAACGTCCACGACTCGCTGCTGCCCGCCTACGCCGGGTTCTCGCCCATCATCTGGGCGCTCATCAACGGCGAGTCCGAGGTCGGCGTGACCGCCCACATGATGAACGAGGAGCTCGACGCGGGCCCGATCGTCGGCCAGAAGTCAGTGACCGTCGGCCCGCGCGACACGGCGATCGACCTGGTCCACGCCACGGTCGACCTCATCGAACCACTGGTGGCCGAGGCGCTGGAGTTCATCGCCTCCGGCCGCACCGACTGGACCCCGCAGGACCGGTCGAAGGCCAGCTTCTTCCACAAGCGTTCGCTCGAGGACAGCCGCATCGACTGGACGTGGCCCGCCGACGACCTCGACCGGCTGGTGCGCGCACTGGCCGACCCGTATCCGAACGCCTACACGTACTACAAGGGCGAGCGGATCCACATCATCGAGGCGTCCGTGTCGGACGGCAGGTACGGCGGCACCCCGGGGCGGATCTTCTACCCCGAGGGGAAGGGCGTGGTGATCGTCGCGGGCGCGGACGCGCGCTTCGGCCGGAACCACGGCCTGCGCATCGAACGGGTGCGCACCGACGACGGCACGGAATACGCGGGCACGGAGTTCTTCACCTCGATGGGCGGCTATCTGACCTCGCACCCGTGAGGTGACGGGCACTCGCCGGCCCACCGAGACGCGCCGCCGGTTCGCGCCCCCGAAAGTGCGCGAACCGGCGGCGACCACTGCTGCAACCCGGATGGGCGTTGGGCGGGCCACCGCCTCACACGCGGACGAGCATCTTGCCCGTGTTGGAGCCCGCGAGCAGGTCGAGGAACGCCTGCGGAGCGTTCCGGATGCCCTCGACCACGGTCTCGCTGTAGACGATCGATCCGTCACCCACCAGCGGCGCGACGTCGTCGACGAACCGCGGGCGCGCGTCGAGGTGGTCGCCCACCAGGAACCCGCGCATCGTGAGCCGCTTGGCGATGAACTGCACCAGGTTGCGCGGTCCCGGCTGGGGCTCGGTCGCGTTGTACTGCGAGATCATCCCGCAGATCGCGATCCGCCCGCCGAGGTTCATCGAGCCGATGGCGGCTTCGAGGTGCTCCCCGCCGACGTTGTCGAAGTAGACGTCGATCCCGTCCGGGGCGGCGTCCTGCAACTGGTCGGTGACGGGCCCGTCCTTGTAGTTGAACGCCGCGTCGAACCCGAGCTCCTCGGTCAGCCATCGCACCTTCTCGGCGGATCCGGCACTGCCGATCACCCGGGACGCGCCGCGCAGTTTGGCCAGCTGTCCGACCATCGACCCCACCGCGCCGGCCGCACCGGACACGAACACTGCGTCGCCCTCGGCGAACCGGGCCACGTCGAACAGCCCGGCGTAGGCCGTCAGCCCCGGCATGCCGAGCACGCCGAGGTAGGCCGGGGCGGGCGCCGACGTGACGTCGATCTTCGCGGCATTGTCGGCGTCGACGATCGCGTGCGTGCGCCAGCCGAGCTGGTGCAGCACGGTGTCGCCGACGGCCAGGCCGTCGGCGTTCGACGCGACGACCTCGCCGACCGCACCACCGGTCATCGCTTCGCCCACCTCGTAGGGCGCGGCGTACGACTTCGCCGAGCTCATCCGCCCGCGCATGTACGGATCGACCGACAGCCACGTGTTGCGGACGAGCACCTGGCCGGGTCCAGGCTGCGGGGTGTCGACGTCGGCGATCTCGAAGTTCGCCATCGTGGGCTCGCCGTGGGGCCGCTCGGCGAGCCGGATCTCCACCGCGTTGTCACCGGCCGCCGTCACGCCGTGGCCACCTTTGCCAGGTTGTCGAGCACGCCGTCGTAGATGCGCTTGAGTCCGGCGGGCGCGAACGTCTTCTCGAAGAAGCCGCCGATACCGCCCGCTCCCTGCCAGCTGGTCTCGATACGCACGGTCGACTTGTCGCCAGCCTCGGCGACGGTCCACGTGGTGACCATGCTCGAGTTGGCGTCGGTCTCCACGATCGTGCCCGGCTTCGGCTCGGTGACAGTGGCGGCGACGTCCCGCACCCGCTTCGACGTGGCCTGCAGCTTCCAGGTCGCGACCGTGCCCGCACCGGTGCCGCCCTCGCTGACGGAGTAGTCACGGTAGGCCTCGGTGAGGATCTTCGGCCTGGTGTCGGCGTAGTCGGCGATGAGCGTGCGCACCCTGTCGGCGGGCGCGTCGATCGTCCGCTCGGCGGTGGCGGTGACCTGTCCCATGTGCTCTCCCTGTGATGGTGTGGCGGGTCCGCGTCCGGCCGGGCGCGAGCCCGGTTCTACTTGGCGAGCTCGTCGATGACCTCGGCGCCCGGAAGGGCGGCGAGGGCCGTCCCGGTGACGAGCAGTTTGCTGCCCCGGATGCCGCTGCCCACGATGAGTTCCGGCGCGCGGGCGACCGCGGCGTCGACGAGGATCGGCCAGTCCGGGGGCAGGCCGATCGGCGTGATTCCGCCGTAGGCCATGTTCGTCAGCTCGACGGCCTCGTCCATCGGGGCGAACGACACCTTGCGCACGTCCATGGTCTTGCGGATGACGTTGTTGACGTCGGCGCGGGTCGTCGCGAGCACGAGCGCGGCGGCGTAGCGCACCTCACCCGCACGTTTGCCTGCGACGACGACACAGTTGGCCGACGCGTCGAGCGGCGACGAGTACGCCTCGCAGAACGCGGCGGTGTCGGCGAGGTCCGGATCGATCTCGGCGATGCCGACCGGTGCCTTGACGGAGTCGAGCGCAGCCACGACCGGTTCGGCCATGAGGTCCCGGCGCTCGGCGGCCGCCTGCACCGTGAGCGTCCCCGCGATGTTCCAGTCATTCACGTCGCCACCGTAGGCCACGCCGCCACCGCCGGGTCGCGGCACGTCGGAGCCCCGCACGTCAGCGGGCCGGAGCCCCGGGCGTCGTCGGGACTCGGCACGTCACCAGGAGGAACCGCCGCGCTGCACCTCGATCAGCTTGGGGCGTACGTCCACGAGGTAGACGAGCGCCGCCACGATGCCGGCCAGCCAGAAGATCAACCCGGCGCCGTAGAAGTTGAACAGCAGCATCGCGAGGGTCGCACCACCCGTGATGCCCAGCCACATCGGCTTCGTGTGCCGGTCGGCTGCGGTATAGGCGTCGGAACGCTGGGTGAGCGCGTGCACGAAGGCGACGAGGCCGACAAGAGTGCCTGCCCAGTCGATGGCGAACACGATCCAGTACGCGAGATACGGCACGCCACTCAGCGTACGTCAGACGCCGAACACACTTCGGGCTCCGGTTGCGGTAACAACCGGAGCCCGAGGTGTGGACCGTCAGCTCACTTGTCGCTCTTCGAGCCGGTGGAACCCGTCGACTTCTTCGCGGCGCTGGTGGTGCGGCGCGTGGTGGTCGACTTCGCACTCGAAGCGCTCGACGTGGTCGACGACTTGGTGGTGGTCTTCGGCTTGGCGGGCGTGGTCGCCTCCTCGACGCTCGCCTCGGCCTTCTCGGCGGCGCCGGAAACCTTCTCCGCGGTCGCCTCGACGACCTCGCCGGCCTCCTCACCAGCACCGCGCACCGTCGACGTCACCCTCGAGACGACGCCGTCGATGCCCTTGCGCACGTCGGCCGTGGCACCGTCCACGCGCACCTGCACGGTCTGGAACGTCTCGCCCAGCTGGTCGGTGGCCTTCCTGACCTGCGGCTGCGCGAGCAGCTTGTCCCAGGCCTCCTCGCCGGACTCGGCCAGCCGGTGGTACAGCTTCAGCGCGGCGTCCGTGTACTCGTCGAGCAGCTTGCGCAGTTCCGCCGGGTCGAGCTTGTCCCGGAGCCCCTCGAGCTCGGACGGCAGCTCCTCGATGTTCTTCTTCGCGTCCTCGAAGCCCTTCTTGGCGTCCTCGACGCTCTTGCGGACGACGTCACCGCCGTCGGCGTAACGCTCCTTGGCCTTGGCGAGCGCATCGTTCACGGCATGGCTCGCGAGGTTGCCCGCGCCCAGGGCGGCGAGCAGCGGCGTCTTGAGCTGGTCGACGGGCGTCTTGGCACCGTCCGTCTCGTTCTTTCCGGTCTCGGTCTTCGTGGTCTCGGTCTTGGCGGTCTCGGTAGCCATGTCGGCTCACTCCTCGGCGTGCGGCTGTTCGGGTTCGGTTCCGGGCGTGCTCTGTTCGCGGTTCTGCCTGCGGAACGACTCGTAGACGTCGAGCAGAACCGTCTTCTGGCGCTCGGAAAGCTCGGTGTCGGCGCGGATCGCATCGAGCACCGGGCCCCCTTCCGGCAGGTCGTCGAGAATTCCGGCCTGCACGTAGAGCGCCTCCGCCGAGATTCGCAACCCCTTGGCGATCTGCTGCAGGATCTCCGCGCTGGGCTTGCGGACCCCGCGTTCGATCTGGCTCAGATACGGGTTGGAAACACCGGCCAGTTTGGACAGCTGCCGCAGGGAGATCTTGGCGCTGCTGCGTTGCTGCCGGATGTACGACCCGATGTCCCGGCCGATGTCGGCCATCTTGTCCATCGGCCCGGTCGCGTCGTCACCCGCGCCTGCTCCGGGGCGGTCGTCGCGGTCGCCGTCGACATCGCCGCGATGCTCGGCTCCGTCCGACTTCCCCGTCACGCCTGCCACCTCCCTACGACGTTTTCCACGGTAACCACGAGTGCTAGCTATTGCAAGCACCCTGCTTGCACCCTTCGCGTATGACGCCGAACACCCCCAGCCGGGCCGGGTGAGCCCGCCTCATCGGCGCCTTCCGGCGCAGGTCGGGTGCTATCGTCCCGGGCGTCATCCCGGGGGAACGCGCACCCGCGCGGGGATACTGACGAGGGGAAATGAGCAGGGTTACGCCGTCAGCATCGCCGACCGGCGCACACCTCGAGCTACTGAACAAAGCCGAGCGACGGATCGGTGGCGGTGCTGCCTCGGCGCAACGAGAACAAGCAACGGAGAACCGAGTTCGACGAGCTGCTGTCGACTCTGGACCAGGCGAGAACGCAGCTCCATTCTCTACGAGCCACGGCGACCTCCCCCGACGGCACGGTGACCGTGACAGCCGGGGCCGGCGGCATCGTGCAGTCCGTGGAACTGTCGGACAACGCGCTGAACAACACCAACGCGCCATCCCTGGCGTCGTCGATCAACGCGACGATCGCTCAGGCGATCCGGCAGGCCACCGAGAAGCACGTCGACCTCGTGCACAGCCGCGTCGGCCAGGACGTCGACATCGCCCGCATCCTCGGCCCCCAGGCAGCCTTCGCGCCGAGCAGCGGATCCGCTCCCGCCGAACCACGTTCAGACACGCACCGCGGCCGGCGTGACGACGACACGGATCCGTTCCACGACCCGCTCAAGCTGGGCTGAGACCTCAAGCCGGACCTCACAGCCGGACCTCGGCAGGCAGGCCTCAACACGCGCAGAGGCAGAACGGATGTCCGTCCGGGTCGGCGTAGACGCGGAAGGTCTCGGGCTTGTCGTCGAGCAGCCGCGCACCGAGCTCCAGCGTCCGCTGGTGTGCGGAGTCGAGGTCCTCGACCGTGAAGTCGAGGTGCAGCATCTGCGGTCGCTCGTTCGACGGCCACGTCGACGGCCGGTAGTCCGGATCGCGCTGGAAACTGATGTCCGCCCCGCCGTCCGGGTTCACGAGCGTTACCCACTCGTCGTCCGAGTCCGGGTCGAGTTTCCAGCCGAGAAGTTTCCCGTAGAAGTCCGCCAGCCGATACGGCTCGGGGCAGTCCAGGGCGACACAGCCCAACGTCACCGATGCACTCATTCAGCGCCTCCTTGCGCTCGCTCCATCACACCGGAACGGCGTCACCGCGGAACTACGGGCACGCCCACCCCGCTGCAGACCTCTTTCATAACCGATGAATGCATGATGCCGGTTACGACCTCCGGGCGCAACCACTGTCTCCAATACACTGGTGACGTGAATGCGGACGTGAAGTTGGTACTGGACTTCCTCAACACGCTCGACGTCGAGGACGACACCGATGTACTGCGCTCCGCCGCCGAGTGGCATGCATGGGCGCACGCACGGGAGTTGACACCGGGGCCGATCGAGGACGCGACCCGCGCCCGCCGGGCACTCCGCGAAGCAGCCGGCGATCCGGCCCCCGGGCCCGGCACCGCGGACACCGCTCGCGAACTGCGGATACCCCTCGACGTCGCGTTCCGGGTCTCCCCCGCCGCCGATCCGCAGCTCGTCGCCGACGACGCCGTGTCGGCAGTCTTCACGGCGGCGATGCGGCTGGGCGTACTCGGCGACTGGCGCCGCATCAAGATCTGCCCGGCCGACGACTGCCTGTGGGCGTTCTACGACGAGTCCCGCAACCGGTCGCGCACCTGGTGTTCGATGCAGGTCTGCGGTAACCGCGTCAAGGCGCGCACGTTCCGCAAGCGCGCGGGCTCCACGGGCGACGACGACTCCACCGCCGGTTGACCACAACCCGCTGAGCCTGTGGACAACTACGTGGACAACTGCACCCGCTGTGGATAACCTCACCCTCTTGAGTGGGATGGACCACACTACGAGTGGACCGGACCACGCGGAGCGCGGCCGCCCGGTGACACATCGCAACCGGCAGCGGCGCACCACCCGGTGACCGCGCGAGCACACCGGGCTCAGGCCGGCATCCAGCCGGCCTGAGCCCGAAGTGTCAGAACAACAGCTCGCCGACCGTGTAGATGACCAGTCCCGCGAGGGCGCCGACGACGGTGCCGTTGATGCGGATGAACTGCAGATCGCGGCCCACCTGGAGCTCGACCTTGCGGGAGGTCTCCTCCGCGTCCCAGCGTTCGACCGTGTCGGTGATGATCGTCGTGATCTCCCGTGAGTAGTGCCGCACGACGTGCGCAGCCACGTCCTCGACCCAGCCGTCGACCTTCCTGGCCAGTTCCGCGTCCGCCTGCAACCGCTCACCCAACGTGCGCAGCCCCTCGCGCACGCGTGTGCGCAGCTCACTCGACGGGTCCTCGGCGGCAGTGAGCAGCATGTCCTTCGCGGTCGCCCACGCCGAGCCGATCAGCTTCTTCACCTCGGGATGCTCGACGAGCTGGCGCTTCACGGCATCCGCACGCGCCATCGTCTCCGGATCCTTCTGCAGGTCCTGGGCGAACTCGCTCGCGAACCGGTCGAGCGCCAGCCGCATCGGGTGGTTGACGTCGGTCTTGACGGCCCAGGCGAACGTCAGCACCTCTCCGTACACCTTGTCGGCCAGCATCTCGTCGACGAACCGCGGCGACCACGACGGCGCCCGCTCCGACACCACGCGCAGCACCGTGGCGTGGTTGGTGCGCACCCAGTCGTACGCGCGGTCGCACATCAGGTCGACGAAACGGTAGTGCGCACCGTCGGTCAGCACCTGTTCGAGGAGCTTGCCCAGCGGCGGCCCCCATTCGCGGTCGACGACGCGGCGCACGACGGCCTGTTCCAGCACGGCCTGCACGTCCTCGTCGCGCAGCACGGTCACGGCGCCGCGCACGACGGTCGACAGTTCCGACGTCACCCGCTCGGCGTTGTCCGGCCGGGCCAGCCACTCACCCGTGCGCCGCGACACCTCGAGGCGCTGCAACTTGTCCCGCACGACCGGTTCGGACAGGAAGTTCGCCCCGACGAAGTCACCGAGGCTCTCGCCCAGCACGTTCTTCTTGCTGGGAATGATCGCCGTGTGCGGGATCCTGATCCCCAGCGGATGCCGGAACAGCGCCGTGACCGCGAACCAGTCGGCGAGCCCACCGATCATGCCGGCCTCGGCCGCGGCGCGCACGTACCCGACCCACCCGGGCCAGCCCTCGCTCTCGGCCCACCTGGCCAGCAGAAACACCACCGCCGCACCGAGCAGGAACCCGAGCGCCACGCGCTTCATCCGGCGCAGACCCTGCTGTTTCACGTCCTCACCGGCGAGGCCACCGGACGGCACCCGCCCCGGGGCCGGCGCACCGGGGGCCGGGCCGCTGCTGGTCGCGGTACCGGACGTCCCGGCGCCGGAAGTCACGTCGTCACTCGGTTGCTCCACACCCGCATTGTCCGTGAGGATCGATTCTCGTGCGCCCACCTCTCGCTGCCCGCCTCCAACCGTTCACGTCGACCGTCTTCGCGGAGATGACGGCGCTGGCCACGCGCACCGGCGCGGTCAATCTCGGCCAGGGGTTCCCCGACACCGACGGTCCCGCCGGGATGCTCGACGCCGCCAGGGACGCCCTGTACGGCGGTGCCAACCAGTACCCGCCCGGGCCGGGACGCCCCGAACTGCGCCGCGCCGTCGCCGAGCACCGCACGCGCTACGGCCTCCACTACGACCCCGACACGGAGGTGCTGGTCACGGCCGGTGCCACCGAGGCGATCGCCGCGTCGCTGCTCGCACTGGCCGACCGCGGCGACGAGGTGATCGCCATCGAGCCGTACTACGACTCGTACGCCGCCGCGATCGCCATGTCGGGCGCGGAGCGCCGCACGGTCGCGCTGACATCCGACGGCGAACGCTTCGCCCTCGACGTCGACGCGCTGCGCGCCGCCGTCACACCGCGCACCCGCGCGATCCTGGTCAACTCGCCGCACAATCCGACCGGCACCGTGTTCACCCACGACGAGCTGACCGCCATCGCCGAGGTGTGCGTCGAGGGCGACCTGATCGCAGTGCAGGACGAGGTGTACGAACACCTGACGTTCGACGACATCGAGCACACCCCGCTCGCGACCCTGCCCGGCATGCGCGAACGCACCGTGTCGATCTCGAGCGCGGGGAAGACGTTCAACTGCACCGGCTGGAAGATCGGCTGGGTGTGCGCGCCCGCGGAACTGGTCGCAGCGGTGAGGACCACGAAACAGTTCCTCACGTTCGTCTCCGGCGGGCCGCTGCAGCCGGCCGTCGCGTACGCACTCGAACACGAGCTCGGCTGGGTCGAACAGCTGCGGACGTCGCTGGCGGCCAAGCGCGACCGGCTGTCCAAGGGCCTGACCGAGGCCGGGTTCGCGGTGTGGCCCAGCGCGGGCACCTACTTCGTGTGCGCCGACGTGCGACCGCTCGGGTTCACCGACGCCGAGGACCTCGCGTGGCGCCTCCCCGAACTCGCCGGCGTCGCGGCGGTCCCCGTCAAGGTCTTCACCGACCACCCGGACGAGTGGAATCACGTGCTGCGGTTCGCGTTCAGCAAACGTGACGAAGTGCTCGACGAAGCCGTAGAGCGCCTGCACCAGCTACATCGGAGCTGAGGCGTTCGGCCGATCACGCACCCGCGATCGGTGGAACCCGCCACCTCGGTGCTAGAAAGATCGCGGCCGGACCTGCGACGATCCCGGCCACCGGCCGATCGCCGGGAACGGTCAGACCGCGGGAGTGTGCGATGGGTAAGACGGTGCGCGTGCGCGCCGCCGTCGTCGTGCGCGCTTTCGTGGTTGCCGCGTTCGCGCTGTTCGCCTGGCTGCTCGTCACGGGTTCGGCGTCGGCGTCGTCCGCCGCGCCGGCTCCGCCGCCGGGCTCGACCGTCGGCACCGCAACCCCGGGCCCCGACTCTGCCGCCTCCGACGACGCCCGGTCTCCGGAACTCGGCAGCGATACCCCGCTGGGCGATGCCGGCACCGTGCTGCGGCATGCCGATGCGGCGGCGCTCGACGTCACAGCCGAACCCGAGACTGCGCCCGGTGCGCCCGAGCCCGCGGTCGGCGACACAGCGGCCGTGGACGTCCCGGGCGGTGCAACCGACACCGATGCGGCAACGCCCGACACGGCGACAGTCGCCGATACCGCAACCACCGGCGATGCGGCTGCACAGGACACCGAGCCGGCCGAAACCGGCGTGGCCGAACCGGCACCGTCGGCCGACCCTGGGCCCTCCGGATCAGCCTCCGGCGACTCCGGCGGCGGACTGATCGCGGACCTGAGCGGTCGCGTCGTCGACGGGCTGACGGGCAGCGACGGCGACGGCGGCCTGCTGCACCGCGTGACCGGGACCGTCGGCCAGGTCGACCGGATCGTCCACGAGAGCGTGAATCGGGTCGAACAGACCGTCACCGGCACGGTCGACGGCGTCACGACGCCCCTCGTCCCGGCCCCCGCACCGCAACCGCCGACCACCCCGGCCGGCGCCGAGCCGCCGCGTACCTCGGCGCCGACCGACACCGCACCGGACCGGCCTGCCACGGCCACCCCGGCACTCACGGCCACCGAAGCGCCCCCGTCGGTCACGTCCGTGGACGCTCCGGCCGAGACGGCCACCTGGCGGACCTCACCCACCGGCCAGGCCCACGGCGACCAGGTGTCACACGCGTCGCCGACCGGCGAGGCGCCGTCCCTTCCGAAACCCGCGCCCGCGACCTCGATCACCGGCGCGTACTGCGACAACGGTGGCGGCCGCACCCACCAGGGCGTCCTGCCGTCCACACCCGCCGTCGGGCAGCTGCAGGCCTTCGGCACGGCGAGTGCGTGCGACGTCGACGTCGACGCGGTCCACCTCGGGCTGCCTCCCACCGCGCCGGACTGACCCCGACCGGCGTCTCCCTCGGGCAACTGTGCCCATCGGGTGGTTTCCGCCCGCTTCCGTAGAGACCCATCGCGTGTGCCGCAGTGCGTACGCGTGTCCGTTTCGGGGTAATCCGCATGTATCGACGACTTCCCGCTCGGCCGACCGCGCCTGGCCGAGACGGGTCCTGGCTCCGGCGCCGCGCTGCCCCCGCGGCGCCGGAGCCGTGTGCGGGTGCGCGCCGCATCGCCTCGCTCACCGCGCCAGGTGAGGCGATGTCGCCGCTGCGCACCTAGCCGCCGGGCGGACCGGCATAGCGAGGGGCGATGCCGGTGCCGCAGGCGGCATTCCGTGTCCGCGCGACACGGATGGAGCCGGTGCGCTGGATCTGACGCCGTTCTCTGGAGTGACGGCACCCCCGGGATCCAGCGCACCGGCTCCCCTTTTTCGTGGGTCTCGGGAGTGAAGGGCGTCCCACCGGCTGAACTCGGTGGACCGCACCGCCCGTGTCATCCGATAGTGGTCTGTGTGGCGGCCACGGCGCAGTTCGAACTTCATCCGGTGACGGTGCGCCATGATCCGGCGCGACGGTTGACGCAACTGGTCATGGGGCTGGTGCTGTTCGGCACGAGCATGGCGATGATGTCGCGCTCCCTGCTCGGCCTGAACCCGTGGGACGTGCTCCACGAGGGCCTGATGCACCGCACGGGACTGACGTTCGGCACGGTGACGGTCGTGACGGCGGTGACCGTGCTGCTGCTGTGGATCCCGCTGCGACAGCGCCCGGGGATCGGCACGATCGCGAACGTCGTGCTCATCGCCGTGTCGGTCGACCTGGTACGACTGGCGCTTCCACCGCAGGAACACCTCGCGGTGCAGATCCCGCTGCTGCTCGGCGGGATCGTGCTGAACGGTCTGGCGACCGCCATGTACGTCGGCGCCCGGCTGGGCCCTGGCCCGCGTGACGGCCTCTTCACGGGACTGACGGCACGCACCGGCCTGTCCGTGCGTCTGGTGCGGACGGTGCTGGAAGTGTGCGTGCTCGCCGCGGGCTGGCTCCTCGGCGGTACCGCGGGTGTCGGCACGGTGTTGTTCGCACTGTCGATCGGCCCGCTGACTCAGCTGTTCCTGCCGCGGGTCGTGTGGCGCCCGCGCGCCTGAGCTGTCATGCGGCTTTCCTGCGCTGCAGCATGGCGCGGCGGAGCCGGTCCGGGGAGGCGCCCGCGGCGAGGAGGACGTCGGCGGCCGGCCCCGGCACGGTGGCGAGCGCCGGCAGGACGTGCTCACTGCCGACGTAGCCGTCGCGGACGTCGAGCGCCTGCCGGAGGCTCACCTCGAGCACACGTTTCGCGTCCTGGCCGAACCGTACGTGCCAGCGGCTGCGCCTACGACGCCGACGGGGATCGCCGGGACCGCCGCCTCCCGTTGCTACCGCCAGCGCGCCTTCACCGTGGTGGTCCTCGGCCCGGGCGACGACCACGTCGACGTCGATGCCCAGATCACGCAGGGCCCGCCGGTCGACGTCGCTCAACCCGGCGTGACGGCGTAGTTCGCCCACTCGGTCGATGATCTCACTCGGCGCGACGTCGACCGCGTCGAGCAGGTCGAGAGCACCGGTGGCGCTGCCGGGCTCGACGACGGCGCCGAGCAGGTGCAGCGCATCGACCCGTGCGGCACCGTCGGCCTCGGCCCGGCCCACAGCTGTGGTGACCAGGGTGCGGGCGTCCTTCGTGAAGCGTTCGAACACGATCATCGCCTCCCGTGTTTCTTGTGAACGGCCTGCCTACTGACGCCGAGCTCGTCGGCGATCTCCTGCCAGGACCAGCCGTGCACGCGCGCGCTGCGCACCTGCACGGCCTCGAGTCGTTCGAGCAACCTCCGCAGGGCGGCAACGGCGCGCAGACCTGTGCGCGGATCGCTGTCACCCGCCTGGGTCGCCAGTTCGGTCGCGTTCGTCATGGTGTCAATTTAGGTTGACACACGAGGTGTGTCAACACTGGTTGACAACTACGGTGGTCGGCGTGCCGCGGATCGAGATCGCCGAACAAGCGGGGACGGACCTGGCCGGCGATCCGCGCCCAACCGAGGACCGCGTCGTCGTCGCGCCGGGAAACGACCCGCAGTCGGGAGCGGTCGCCGTGCTGGATGGAGCGACCGAGCAGCGCCCGGGACTGCCGAGCGGCGGCTGGTACGCCGAGCAACTGGGCGAGCGACTACGCGAAACGCTGCGAAGTTCACCTGATCCGGGGAGGGCCCTCGCAGCGGCGATCCACGCCGTGACCCGCGACCACGACCTGCAGGCGAGTGCGAGCCCGTCCAGCACGGTCGCCCTGGCCTGCTGGTCGGCGGAGGTCGTCGAGGTACTGGTGCTGGCCGACAGCCCGGTCGCGAAGTTCGGGACCGGCGGGGTCGAGGTCGTGGCGGACGAACGGCTGTCCCGACTGCGCGCGGCCGGCCGATTGCGTACCCGCGCTGCGGTGGACGCGCTCCGTAACCACCACGACGGATTCTGGGTGGCCGAGGCCGACCCGGCAGCGGCGACGCATGCCGTCCGGGCACAGTGGCCGCGCTCCGAGGTGCAGACCCTGATCCTCGCGACCGACGGCGTCGCCGCGGGCGTCACCGACTACGAACTGTTCGACTGGCACGGCCTGCACCGACTCGCACACACACGCGGGCCGCAGGCGGTACTGGACGTCGTGCGCGATGCGGAACACCGCGACCGCGACCGGACCCGGTGGCCGAGACCGAAAATCCACGACGATCAGGCACTCGTCGTGGTCGACTTCACCACCCGATCCGGGTGATCTCAGGGGTTTACCCGGAACACACCGGAATGTCCGATGCGTTTATATGGACGTATGCCCAGCCCACCGTCGCACGCCAAGGTCCACACCGCGGACGTCGCGCGCACCCGTGCGTGGACGATCGCCGCGGCCGCGGGACTCGGCTGGGCACTGTTCACGCTGATCATCCTGCACTCGGTGAGCTCGTTCGACCCGTTGACCGACCCGCTGAGCCGGTACGCCTTCACCGACCGCGGTGCCGGCATGCTCGAAGCGAGCCTGCTGTCCGCGGCGGTCGGCGTCGTCGCGGTGCGCGGTGCCGTACTGTCCGCGGGTCTGCCCGTGAGCAGGACGACCTCGACGCTCGTGTACGCGACGTCGACGGGGTTGGCCACGGCCGCGTTGTTCCCGGCGACGTTCAGTTCGGAGATCGACCCGGTGAGCGGCCGCATCCACCAGTACGCGAGCGTCGTGGCGTTCGCCAGCCTGCCGGCGATCGCACTGTCGCTGCTCGACGTCATGCGAGCGACACCCGTGCTGGCGCGGGTCGCGTCGGCGTTGACGTGGCTACTGCGCGTCGCGCTCGTGAGTCTGGCCCTGTTCGGAGTCAGCTACGTCGCCGACGCACTGTCGGGCGTACCCGGCTTCGCCCTGGTCGCCGACACCATGCCCGTCGGGTTCACGCAACGAATCGTCTTCAGCGTGGACCTGGCCCTGCTCGCGGTACTCCTCGTCGGCGCGATGCAGGGCGCCCGCGCATCTGCCGCGGCGCCCGCGTCGAGCCCGGCGCCCGCAACCGTCTCACCCGTGGCATCGCCGGTCGTAGGCACTTCACCCGCGGGATCATCGCTCGCTGGGCCGCCGGCCGCGGCGCCGTCGCCTGCCGGGCCCGCCGTCGTCGGACCCGTACCGGCAGCCTTCCCGCGCGTCGAGCACTCACCGCCCACCGCGGTCGATTCACGCGCCGTCGCCGCACCCGCCCGGCCTTCGGTCACCGCCGGGCCCTCGCTGACCGCTCCCGCATCGGCGGCGCCGTCGAGCACCGGGCCGCCCGTGCCCGCAGACTGCCCGGCCGGCGAGCCCACCTGTGCCGACCCCGCCGGTAGCACCGGCCTGGACTCCGGCCGCACGGCCACTCACGGAACGGTCGACAGCGAGCCCGGTCCGGCACGTCCGCCGCGACCTCGGTAACGCCGATCAGCAGCACAGCGACAGGATCAACGTCATCACCCGACGAGACAACCGCGCCACGGCACCGTTCCCGGGCCTACACCCGTGACTCGATGTCCACATCGGACCTCAGTTGTCCACGGCACATTTTCCGGCCGATCGGGAAACACAACGTGTGGCTCGTACGTTTAACGGGTAGCTGCAGGACGCAGCCGGCACACGATTTCGGGGAGTAAACCGTGAACGCACACAGCCCGACCGCTCCGACCCAGAACCCGCAGCCGTCGCTGCCCCGCGTCGACGAGCCGGACGCCGCACAGCGCCGCCGGGCCGTGCGCGCTATCGCATCCGCGGCACGGGACGCCGAGGATTGCGCCCTGCTCCTCGACGCTCTCGGTTTGGATCCCGAGGAAGGGCGGACCGCACTGCCGTCACAACGCGACCAGTGACACGCGCATGCAGCCGTGAGACGGCCGCACGGACACTGACGTGCAGACGGTCACCCAACGCCGGGGCAACCATGCTGCGCCGGCCCGGACGCCGACACACGTAGCACCCGACACGTAGCAGCGACACGCCGTGTCGACCCGAGTAGCCGAACCGAACAGCCGCGCCGAGCAGCTGACTCACTCCAGGGTCAGCCTGCGTACCGCGTTACTCCGGACTCACCCAAGGGCCGACCCGTGTGCCGAAGCACGGGATCGAACCGAGCCGTCCAGTGCGGCTGTCTCCGCCGAGACGCCTTCAGCTCCGCCGGGACACCGTCAGCCGGTTCCTTGCTTGACGGATCCGTGTCCGGCGGGGTTCCTGCCTGACAGGGTTCTTGCCTAACGGGGTCGTTACCTGACAGGTCCCTGTTTGACGGTTCCCTGTCTTACGGGCCTTGTCCGACGCCCGGCTGTTGTCCTGCACGGGCCCTTACGACGCGCGTAGCAGCTGTCCCTGTGGGATGTCCGCACCAAGCGCAGACGGGTCCACCTGCGCAAGCAGGTGCAGGTGCGCGGCACATCCACAACCGCCTTCCACCGCCTCGCAGTCGATGACCAGCGAGTGCCGATCAGCCCCGAAGCTGAGGCAGGCCATGTCCGTGCACTCGATGAACCCGGACACGTGTTCCACCAGCGTTCCGTGGCAGTGGTCGATGCCGGCTTCGCAGCTCGAACAGGTCATGAATCCTTAGTACCACCGCCGATCCGCGCATCCGGGGACGGACACGCCCGCATGTGACGGTGGCCCGCCGAACCACCCACGGCGATGTGCCGACCTGCCGGATCGGACGGCACGCGGGAGAATCGCACCCCTCCGACAGCCGGGGCGCTGCGACGTGTCAGGCGGATTTGCGGGTCGACCGGCTCGAGCCGCCACCTCGCGCCTTCTCCGTTCGCGAGGTGGCGCCATCCGGCCCGGCGTCTTTGCGACTCGATCCGGCCCCACCCGAGGATCTGCCACCCGCGGACTTGCTCCCCGAGGTTTTGCCGCCCGAGGACTTGCTTCCCGACGACGCGGTCGACGAGCCCTCTGCATCCGACTTCGCCGTCCTCGACGACTTCCCGTTCGAGGATTTTGTCTCCGTGGAGCGGCTCCGCGAAGCTGCGGAGCCCGTCGTTTTCGTGCCGGTCGTTTTCGTGCCGGCCGATTTGGTCCCGCCGGCCTGTGCACCGGCCGTCTTGGAGCCTGTGGACCGGGTCCGCGATGACTTGCCGGAGCGTGCCGAACCAGCGCTCTCGTCGGAGCTTGAGCCCGCGTCTCCGACCTCTTGGTCGCCCGACGGGGTGTCGTCGGACTGTTTCGACGAGGTCTTCGCCGCGTCCGCGCCGCCACCCGGGGACGCGTGTCCGTCCGAGCCTGCGTCCCGCGCCTCCTTCGCAGCCGTCACACTCGCCTGCAGCGCCGACATCAAGTCGGTGGCCTCGGGCTCCGATGCCACCGCAGGTGGGTGCTCGGTCTCCTTGCCGTCGATCTTCGACTGGATCAGGTTCAGCAACGCCTCGCGGTAGCTGTCCCGATACTTGCCGGGCTCGAAGACACTGTCGGAGAGCGAGTCGATGAGCGAGCTCGCCATCGACATCTCCTGCGATCGAACCTCCGGCGGGTCCTCCCGCAGAAACGGGAAATCGGCCTCGCGCACCTCGTCGGGCCACAACATCGTCGTCAGCACCATGACGTCCGAGACCACCCGCAACACCGCCAGCGATTCGCGCTGCCGGATGGCCACCTTCGTGATGGCGACCTGACCGGATTTGTGCAGTGCATCGCGCAACAGCACGTACGGCTTGGCCGCGGCCTTCTGCGGCTCGAGGTAGTAACTCTTGTCGTAATAGATCGGATCGATCGCTTCGAGCGGAACGAACTCCTGTACATCGATCGATCGCGAGGTCGAGATCGGCAGCTCGGACAGTTCCTTGTCGGTCAGCACGACCATGCCGCCGTCCGAGAGTTCGTAGCCCTTGGCGATATCGGCGTACGGCACTTCCTCGCCGTCCACCGTGCACACACGTTTGTACTGAATGCGCCCACCGTCGGCCTCGTGCACCTGGCGCAGCGACACGTTCTTGCTTTCCGTCGCCGCGTACAAGTGGATCGGAATCGTCACGAGCCCGAAGGACACCGCACCCTTCCACATGACGCGCATACCGAGAACGGTACGCGTTTTCGCAGTTCATCGACACCGCTCACCGCCTGACCCTGCGGTCCACAGCCTGCCGCCGGACGTGCTCGACCTCCGAATGGACGCCATCGACCTGCGCCACGAGATCCGGGTGACGGTCACGCAGATGGGCCGCGGCCGAGACCATCGGAGCGATCAACAGCACCGGATCGTCCTGGCCGAGTGTTCGCGACACCACGTCCACGTACGGCCTCGCTTCGTCACCCACATCGTCGAGCGAGCCGACCAGTGCCGCTAGTTTGCGAACCACCTCGGAGTTGTCCTGAGCCCACGCTCGAACCGCCCGGAGTCCGGCTCGCCGGTCACGCTCGGCCTGCACTCGCCCGTCGGCCGTCAGCCCGATCTCGTGTTCGGGCTTGCGCAGCCGCAGGTACCGCCGTTCCGCCGCCTGCCTGCTCGCGACGCCCAACACGGGGGCGAGGTCGGCCCAGCTCACCCCCAGTCGACGCGCAGCGCCGATCAGGAGTGGCTCCCAATCGGTGAGCTCCTCCCGCAGCTCGCGCACAGCCGCGAGTGCGGTCACGAGGTCATCCGCACTCGCCACGTCGTCGTCGACGGCTCGTTCGACCGTCTCACGCAATCCCTCATAGCGATCCACGCCGTCAACGTAACGACGACATCTATTACTTGTCAACGTGACGACGACAGTGGTATCAAGGATTGCAAGCAATCAGGACGGCTGCCGCGCCACTCACAGGCTGCCGAACGGACCACCACACCCGGCACGTCCCGGCGCGACGGGTCGCCCGGATCGGGGTTGACTCGCAGGGCTGGATCGGAACTAAAGTTCCTTGTGACGGTAGGAAAGTTTCGTGGTCCGGAATAGAGAACCTCAGTTCGGTGTCCGCGGTTCCCGCCGCTCGACGTGGTACCCGACCACCGGAAACCCACGGCGTGCCGGCAGACCGGGGAGCCGAGACGTACTCCGCCCCGAGACCGGCCGGCCAGGCCGATGTCTGAATGCACGGTTCGGATCCCACCGCACGATTGCGGAAGGAGAGCGACGATGCTCGACCGCACAGCCCACGAGGCACTGGTCGCGGCCGTCGGCCCGGAGAACGTCATCTCCGATCCGGTACAGCTGCGCAGTTATGAATGCGATGGCCTGACGGGTTTTCGACAGGTCCCGTCGCTCGTCGTGCTCCCGCACACCACCGAGGACGTCGCGCAGGCCGTGCGCGCCTGCCACCGGCACGGCGTCCCGTTCGTCGCCCGCGGAGCGGGTACCGGACTGTCGGGCGGTGCGATGCCCGTCGCCGACGGTGTCGTGATTTCACTGCAACGAATGCGTGAAATCGTGGACATCGACCCTGTCGACCGGCGAGCTGTGTTGCAGCCGGGGGTCACGAACCTCGACATCACGAAGGCGGCGGCCGCGCACGGGCTTTACTACGCCCCCGACCCGTCGAGCCAGCAGGTTTGCACGATCGGTGGCAACGTCGCGGAGAACTCCGGGGGCGCGCACTGTCTCAAATACGGCTTCACCACGAATCATGTGCTGTCCATGACCGTCGTTCTTCCCGACGGGGAGATCGTGACGCTCGGCGGTGACACCGGAGAACAACTCGGCCCCGATCTACGGGGAGTGGTCATCGGCTCAGAGGGGACGCTCGGCATCGCGTGTGACATCACGGTGCGCCTGCTCCGAACACCGGAAACGGTCCGAACTCTCCTCGCTGACTTCCCGTCGGTGACCGCAGCGGGCGACGTCGTCAGCGACCTGATCGCCGCCGGTATCGTCCCAGCAGCCGTCGAGATGATGGACAACCTGGCGATCCAGGCCGCGGAGAAGGCGGTCGGTGCGGGGTACACGCTGACGACGCCTGCAGCGCTCGTCGTCGAGCTCGACGGACCCGAGTCCGAGTGCGAGACACAGTTCGACGAGGTCCGCGCGATCTGTGACCGTCACGGCTGTACACGACTTCACATCGCCGAGACGGCGGCGGAGCGGGCCAGGATCTGGAAGGGCCGCAAAGCGGCCTTCGCCGCGGTGGGGCGGATAAGCCCCGATTACATCGTGCAGGACGGGGTCGTCCCGCGGACGCAGCTCGCCGAGGTGCTCAGCCGGATCGAGGGCATGGGCCGTAACGCGGGGCTGCGCGTGGCGAACGTCTTCCACGCGGGCGACGGCAATCTGCATCCGCTGGTGTTGTTCGACGAGGACGCGGGCGAGCTGGAACGCGCCGAAGAACTCTCCACCGACATCGCAGAGCTGTGCGTGGAGCTCGGCGGGTCACTGTCCGGCGAGCACGGCATCGGCACCGACAAGGCCTGCTCGATGCCGCGCATGTTCGGCGAGGCCGACCTTTCCACGATGGACAGGGTGCGGGCGGCGTTCGACCCACGGCACCTGTGCAACCCGGGCAAGCTGCTGCCCACACCGAGACTGTGCGGGGAACAGCCGGGCCGATACCGGCCGCACCCGCTGGAAGAGGCCGGGGTGATCGAGCGTCTATGACCGCCACGATTCTGACACCGACGGACCTGCGCTCGGCGTGCGAAGCGTTCACCGAGTCCCGGGGAACGATACGTATCCAGGGGGCCGGCACGGCCGCTACGTGGGCCGGCACAGCCGGCACAGCCGACGTCGTCGTCGACACGACGGGGCTCGCCGGGATCCGTTCCTACAACCCGGCCGACATGACCGTCTCCGTCGGCGCAGGCACACCACTGGCACAACTGCAGGACGAGGTCTCCCGGAACGGCCAGCGTGTCGCGTTCGACGCCGCTCGAGTACGCCGGGGGGCGACCGTCGCCGGCCTGATCGCGACCGCCGACTCCGGCCCGCTGGCCCTGGGCTACGGGTCCATGCGTGACCTGGTCATCGGAGCGACCGTGGTGTTGGCGGACGGCACCCCCGCGAGGACGGGCGGACACGTCATCAAGAACGTCGCGGGCTACGACTTGGCGAAGCTCATGCACGGTTCGTACGGAGCGTACGGCCTGATGACCGAAGTCGTGTTGCGATTGCATCCTGCTCCGGAGGTACAGCGCACCGTGGCGCTGGACTGCACACTGTCCGAGGCATCAGGTCACACGCGGTCGTTGCTGGCCGAGGCGCACGAACCGGTATCAGTCGAGTGGGCGGACGGCACACTGCTCATCCGCATCGAAGGCACTGCCGACGGCACCGCCGCGAGAACGCGGGCGCTCGCCGAACTGACCGGTGGCCGAGCGCTGTCGGACGACGAGGCGGCGGAGTCGTGGCAGCGGCATGTTCGCCTGGTCGACGACGCGACGGTGCGGATCGGCTGCAGGCCGAGTCGATTGCCTGGTGTCCTTGGCCGGTTCCATACCCAGGCGGTGGCCGGGCTGGCCACCGGTGTCGCGACGCTCTCCGTACCTGCAGCACAGGTCGGAGACGTCCACGAGGTCGTCACGGAAGCAGGCGGAACCTCCGTGACGCGGGGCGCGACGGAGGGGCAGGTACCGGCGTGGGGGCAGCAGCCGTCCGCATTACGTGTTCTTCAGGCGGTCAAGCACGAACTCGACCCGGCCTTCCGTCTGGACTCCGGCCGTTTCGGAACGTGGCTCGAACCGGCCGCGGTCGCTTCGGCCGGCACCGGGACAAGAGATACGAGCACCGGCGCAGCTCCGTCGGTCGCGGCGTCGCGGGCCGAACCGCGGGAACGCGGCACGTCCGGCGGCGAGAAGGTGCGCGGGGCGGCAGAACCGAACGGCCCCACGTTGGGGACTGCTTCCCGTACGCGGAAACCAACCAGCCCCGGCGGGACGGGATCTGCCGGAACGGAACAGGAGGACTCGTGACGGACTCGAGTTTCGACGCGACCAACCCGCCGTCGCGTGAACTGCTGAACGACTGTGTCCACTGTGGATTCTGCCTGCCGACCTGCCCCACGTACCAGCTGTGGGGCGAGGAGATGGACTCGCCGCGTGGGCGGATCTACCTGATGGATCTCGCCGAACGCGGCGAGATCGAACTCGAGGGCGCGTTCACCGAACACATCGATGCCTGCCTCGGATGCATGGCGTGCGTGACGTCGTGCCCGTCCGGCGTGCAGTACGACCGCCTCCTCGAGGCGACGCGGCCACAGGTCGAGCGAAACGTACCGCGTGCCCGATCGGACCGTTGGTTTCGGAGCGGGATCTTCGCGTTGTTCCCCTACCGGCGCCGCCTGCGCGCCGCGGCCGTCGGCGGTGCGCTCTACCAGAAACTGCGTTTGCCGGCACTCGCCGCGCGCATACTGCCGCCGCGACTGCGGGCCGCACAGGCGTTGATGCCGCAGGTACGACTGCGGTCGGCATTCGCGAGTCTGCCGCGTCGAGTGAGACCGGCAGGTGCGCCCCGCAAACGCGTGGCGTTGCTGTCGGGGTGTGTGCAGGACGTGTTCTTCCACGAGGTGAACACCGCGACCCAGCGTGTGCTCGCCGCCGAAGGCTGCGAGGTACTGACCCCACGCGCTCAGGGATGCTGTGGCGCCCTCGGCCTGCACGCCGGACGCGAGACGCATGCCCGCGAACGTGCGAAGCAGACCATCGCGACGTTCGAGAAGCTACCGGTGGACAACATCGTCGTGAACGTGGCGGGCTGCGGATCCTCGTTGAAGGAGTACGGCCACCTTCTCGCAGATGATCCGCAGTGGAGTGAGCGGGCGACGGCTTTCAGCGCAAAGGTCCGGGATGTCACGGAGCTGCTCGCCGAACTCGAGCCGCAGGCCGAGCGGCACCGGATCGACGCGAAGGTGGCGTACCACGACGCGTGTCATCTCGGCCATGCACAGGGAATCCGGGAACAGCCGCGGTCGGTGCTGCGGACCATCCCCGGCGTGGACCTGGTCGATCTGCCCGATGCCGAACTGTGCTGTGGCTCTGCCGGGATCTACAACATGGTCAACCCCGAGCCGGCCGCGGAACTCGGTGAGCGTAAGGCCCGGAATGTGCGAGCGGTGGCTCCCGAACTGCTGGTCACGGCCAACCCGGGTTGTCTGCTCCAGCTGCGACGCTTCCTGGACGACGTGCCGATGTTGCATCCGGTGCAGCTGCTCGACGCATCCATCCAGGGTCGCCGGCCGACGGAGGCGCCTATGGCCGAGTGATCACCGCACGATTCAGGACGTCGCCGAATGGGCCAGGTCGTACTGGTGCATGACGTGTTCGACGAGCGTGATCAGCACATCCCTCGCCGACGCGCGGTCGCGGGCGTCACACAGCATGAGCGGCACAGTGGGTGCGATGTCGAGGGCGTCGCGCACCTCGTTGGCGGTGTAGCGGTGGGCGTCGTCGAAGCAGTTGACACCCACGATGAACGGCACGCTGCGACGCTCGAAGAAGTCGACCGCCGGAAAGCACGCCTCGAGACGCCGGGGGTCGGCCAGTACGACGGCACCGATCGCACCTTCGGCCAGCTCGTTCCACATGAACCAGAACCGGTCCTGCCCCGGCGTGCCGAACAGGTACAGGATCAGCTCGGGGCTGATCGTGATGCGGCCGAAATCCAGCGCCACGGTGGTGCTGACCTTCGACTCGACACCGGTCAAGTCGTCGGTACCCGCGGATGCCTCGGTGATCGCCTCTTCGGTGCGCAGCGGCGGTACTTCGCTGACGGAACCGACCAGAGTCGTCTTACCGACGCCGAAGCCACCGGCGATCAGTAGTTTCGCGGCCGTGGTCTCTCCACTGCCGGGTTCGGGTTGTCCGGGTGTCATGGAAATCCGCCTGCGTACGTTTCGTGTTCGGATCCGCTCGAGCGTCCTCGCGGTAGTGGCACATGTTCGCAGGCGATCCAACCACGCGGGCAGCGACCTGCCGTCCGCGAGGGTCCGTCACGTCCGAGGTGCCGCGCTCAGTACCGCACCGACCCGTTTCACCATCATGTTCATGGAGTAGGCCACCATGCCCATATCCGCATCGGCCGACGTCAGCAGGGCGAGACACGCCCCGCTGCCCGCTGCCGTCACGAACAGGAACGCGTGGTCCATCTCCACGAGTGTCTGCCGCACGCCACCGCCACCGAACTGGCGACCGGTGCCCTTCGCGAGGCTCTGGAACGCCGACGCGACCGCCGACAGGTGCTCGGCCTCCTCCGCGGCCATGTTGCCGGAGTTGCCCATCAACAGTCCGTCCGCCGACAACACCACCGCCCTGTCGGCGCCGGCGACCTGCTGTACCAGGTCGTCGAGCAACCAGCCGAGCTCACTTCCCCTGCTTGTCATCGTGGTCCTTCCCCGCTTGCGAAAAGGCCGGTGCCTTCCCGCTTCCCCTGGTCCTGCCGCGCACGTTGCGTGCCACGCTGGAATCCGGCGAACCTGTTCCTCGCCGCGTCGGCGTGCGCCCCTCGGTCCTCCGTCCCCGATGTCGACGGTTCCGGCGCAGCCTGTGGCGCCTCCCGCAACTGCGGGGCGAGGTTCTCCTGCTTACGTCTCCGCGGCAACGTCGGTTTCGACTGTGTCCCGGCGGCGCCTCCCCCGGATCCGGCGACTCCGGCAGGCCCGGCGCCCTCCCCCGCGCTCACGGCCCCCGGCACAGGCGGCACGGCGGCTTGCTCACCGGAATGGTGCAGCGGGTTCCGCGGCCTCGGAGGCATGCCGCCGCCCGACGCACCAGCCGGCGACTGCGGCTGTCCCGATTCCGACGAACCGGGTGGCGTTGTCGACGGCCCGGGTATCGAAAGCCCCGGTGTCGACAACCCCGGTGTCGACACGTCGGGTGCCGACGACCGCCCGCCTGTCCGTTCAACCGGCGACTGCCCGTCCGGTGGTTGCTGCGACGGCGACTGTGAGCCGGCCGGCGATTCGGGCCGCCTGCGGCGCGGCAGTTCCCGCCCGGACTGCCCGGTCTGGCCGTGAGGTGCCGCCCCGGTGCCGCCGTCCGGGGACTCGACACCGGAAGTTTCGTCGCGCAGGAAGCGGTCCTGCACCGAAGGCGCCCGCCCCGGTTCGTCCACGGGACGTGTCACGCCGGTGGACGGCCACGATTCGGAACGCTGATCCGCCCACGGCCGTTGGCGCGAAGCACGGCGAGGTTGCGGCTGCTGCCCGCCCGCATGCCGTTCCGATTGCGGCGACTCCGCCTGCTGCCCGCCCGGCGACTTCGACTCGGGTCGCTGCTGCGGAGACGGCGACTCGTGCCGCTGCCGCGATGTAGGCTGCGGCAACCCGTGCGGTTGCGCTGCGGACTGTTGCGATGCGGACTGCCGCATTCCGGGCTGCTGCAACCCGCGCGGCTGCGGCGACCGCGGGTCGGGCCCCGGCTGCGGGTCCTGGTCCCCGTCTCGCTCCGACTGGTCGGTGTCCGGCCACGCCTGCACCTGGCCGTCCGGTCCCGATGTCTGCGACGTGCCCTCACCTGCAGTGTTCGACTGCTGCCTGTCCGGCTCCTGCTGAGTGCCCGGCTGAGTTCCCGGCCCGTGCTGGTCCGACGTGTCCGTGGCGCGGAACCACCCGGCTCCCGGCGCCTCGACCTTCGGCTGCGATCCGGACAGGATCGCGCTCACCGATGCCGCGGTGGCGAATCCGGGGCCCGAGCCGGCAGCGTCTCCGGTCTCGTCATTCCCCGACCGGCCGCCGCCCTGCGCACCGGCGGTCCTGGAATCGTGGGTCGCAGCACCTGACGGCGCAGTGTCAGCAGTGCCCGACTGCCCCGGGCCGCCCGCAGGACCAGCCGACGCAGTGCCCGCAGCAGCGGGTGGCTCCGCGGTCGGCCAGCCGACGGCCGCACCGGACCCCGTGTCGGGGCCGGACTCGCTGCGGGGGCGGCCGTCGCGGCGGTCGTGTTCCGGCCATGTGCCGAGCAGTTCAGGATCCAGCCGCACGACGGCGCGAGTACCACCGTGAATCGCCTCCCGCAGCCGCACCTGGATGCCGTGCCGCGCGGCCAGTCGTGCCACGACGAACAGGCCGAGCCGCGGTTCGTCGGACAGCGCCATGAAGCTGAAGTCAGGCGGTTCGGCCAACAACGCATTCAGCCGTTCGACGTCCTCCTCCTCGATGCCGAGGCCCTGGTCCTCGACCTCGAGGACCACTCCCTTCGCCTCGGCCGCGTCGCCACGCACCACGACGCGCGAATCGGGCGGCGAGAACGCCGTCGCGTTGTCCAGCAGTTCGGCCAGCAGATGCACGACGTCACCGACTGCCGGGCCGATCACCGCGACGTCCGGCAGTACCGCCACGTCGACGCGCCGGTACTGCTCGATCTCGGCGTTCGCACCACGCACCAGATCGGCGATCGACACGGGATTGCGCCACCGCCTGCCCGGTTGCTGTCCGCCGAGGATGATCAGGTTCTCGGCGTTGCGGCGGGCCCGGGTGGCGAAGTGGTCGACCCGGAACAGCATCTCCAGCTGCTCCGGATCGTCGAGGTGCTGCTCGACGTCGTCGATCGCCTTCAGCTGGCGATGCACGAGTACCTGGCTGCGGTGGGCGATGTTGAGGAACACCGTCTTGGTGCCCTCGCGCACCCGCGACTCCTCGATGGCAGCGGCGACCGCGGTGCGCTGTGCCTTGCTGAACGCATCGGCGACCTGGCCGATCTCGTCCTCGCCGTGGTCGGCCGATTCGAGTTCGACGACGTCGACGTTCTCACCCTCCCGCACGCGGCCGACGAGGTCGGGCAGCCGGTTGTCTGCCAGGTCGAGTGTCTCCTCGCGGAGCCGGACGAGCCTCCGGACCAGCCATTGCGCGAGCCGCCACGCGAAGAAGATCAGCAACGACCCGACGACGAGTGACGCGCCGCCGGCGACGAGGGCACCGACGAGCGTGCGGTCGGCGCGATCGATGCCCTCGTTCGTGGCGTGCGTGCTCTGCTCGATGTACAGCGACATCAACGCACCGCCGACCTCGTTCGCCGCCTCGTGCCAGCGCTCCGGCGACACCGGAACCTGCTGGGTGCCACCTTCGAGGAACGCGTTCTCGACCCGGGTCACGACCCGCCACGCGTCACTGCCGACGAGCTGTTCGTACTGGGCGCGCACCTCCGGGGTCATCGACGCCCGGGCGAGCTGGGCACGGTAGGCGCCGACCTGGCCCGCGTACGTGCGGAATTCCTCGTCGGTCAGCCCGCCTACGACGTGCCCTGCGGCGGCGAGCGCATCGGCGCGTGCCATGCCGTCGGCGGCGGTGAACAGGGGCATCGACTGGACCCGCAGGTACGCGGTCTCGGCATCGGGAGTCAGCCTGGCCACTCCGGTGAGCCCCGCCGCGACCGTGTCGATGATCCGGTTGTAGAGGTCGTAGGCGTCCTGCAAGGTGGGGCCGTTCGGACCGCCACCGCCGTCGACCCGGCCTCGGAACTGCTGGAGTTCACCGAGCTGGCCTCGCAGACGTTCGATGACACCGCGGATCTCGTCGGACGCGCCGTCGACCATGCCGTCGACGTCGTTCATGAGATTCCTGGTCGCGGCGTCGGTCGCGGCGCGCTGTTCGGCGAGTTCTCGCTGCGAGGGCGAGCCGGCGAGAGCTTCGAGCGTGAGTCTCCGCTCGGCACGAATCGCACCGAAGAAGTCGACACCAGGCTCGGCCGCCTCGTGCACCCGGACGACGAAGTCTCGGCCCTTGACGGCGTCGTAGATCAGGTAGCCGGACACGACGACGCCGACCACCAGCAATGCCACGCTGGGTATCAGCGCGGCGGCGAGCACACGCCCGCGGAGTGAACGCCTGGAAGGCTTGGTGACCACGCCTCGAGGCCCTTTCATCGACGCCGGATGACTGCGCAGGGCCCCCGACCCCGTCGAGCTGACTACACGTCGGGCCGGGTCGCCAACTGCCACGGGCGGCCCGACCACGCTGCGCGGAGGTTATGCAGCGCAACCTGGAGAGTCAACGCTGATGACGCGACGGATGTGAAGACTCTCGGCATACGCGAAGCGAACGAGCTGCGTTTTCAACCCTGGGACCCGCGGCGACGTAGTAACTCGACGTGATCAAGGTCATGACCCATCCGGTGGACGACGAAGGTCGTATCCAACTCGGCAGTAACCCTCACGGACGCCCCAGCGATACGCATACCGGACGCCGTTTTCCGCCCGAACCCGCCCCTAGGAGGTGAGCGATGCTCAGGCGCGCCTTGAGCGACCTCCGATCCCAGCAGCCGCCCGCCGAGCGGGTGCTGTTCGTGTTGCTCTCCGCCGCGTTCGCGGTGACCGCGGCACTGCAATTCTTCCTCGCCGACGCGATGTCCGTCTGGTGGCCGATCGTGCTGGCGGCGGCACTCACCGTCGCAGCACTTCTCTGTCTCTACGTCGCACTCCGCGACACCGGCGACTGACCGCGACCGGCCACCGGCCGCGCACGACCGCGCACGACCGCACTCGGCCGCGCGGAGGCGACCGCGAACCGACACACCCAGCCCGCCGAGTCCGCGAAGCCGCCGAGCGCGCGAAGCCGTCGAATGCGCCGAAGCCCGGCCGGAACGCGCCGAACCGGGAGCAGGGGTCCCACGAATCACGGCCATCGGCGAGGCAGCATCAGCCTGCCGCGAGCATGCATTTTCGGACCTGTCGGCGGGAAGACCCCGGGGACAGCACATGCGGAGCGCCCGAACCGGCTCACGCGCATCGATGTCGGCTCGCGGGTGTTGACGTGCTTCGGCGACGTCCTCACCATTGCGTCATAGGCAACTGAGTTCGCTATACGCAACATCACCTCGGTGAAGATCGCCGCGGGTCGTAAGGGGTCACCGGGCACGTCTCCTGCGTCCACACCGATACGCCCGCGCCGATACGCCCGCACCGCTGCGCCATACGTTCGTCGCGCCGAGAGAAGGTGGCCGATGAGGATCCTCGTCGCCGACGCGTTCCCGGAGGAGTACCGGGCCGAACTCGCCGCACACGGACATCACTGCAGCTACGAACCCGACACCACGGCCGACGAGCTGGCCACGAGCCTCGCCGGCCACGACGCGCTCGTCGTGCGCAGCACCGCGGTCACCGCGGAGGCCATCGAGGCCGCCGACTCGCTGCGCCTGGTGATCCGTGCCGGCTCCGGCACCAACACGATCGACCGCGACGCCGCGGGCCGTCACGGCGTCTACGTCTGCAACGTTCCTGGCCGCAACGCGATCGCGGTCGCCGAGCTGACCATGGGATTGCTGCTCGCACTGGATCGCAACATTCCCGACAACGTGGCCGACCTGCGCGCCGACCGCTGGGACAAGAAGCGCTACGCCCGGGCACGGGGAATCCACGGCCGCAAGGTGGGTGTCGTCGGGCTCGGCCGGATCGGGCTCACGTTCGCCGAGCGCGCGGCATCGTTCGGCGCCGGGGTCCACGCGGTCGCCAAACCGGACCGCGACGAACGCACGCTGGAGCGGGCGCACGCCCTCGGCACCGTCTTCGTCGACTCGCTGGACGAGCTGGCCCGCACCTGCGACGTGCTGTCGTTCCATGTGCCGGCCACGGCCGACACCCGCATGCTGCTCGACCGGCACCTGCTCGCGCAGCTGCCTCCGGGCGCGATCGTGCTGAACACGTCACGCGGCGACATCGTCGACGAGGACGCGCTGATCGAAGCGATGGAGAACAACGGGGTGCGGGCGGGGCTCGACGTCTACGCCGACGAACCGAGCTCCGGCACGGGCACCGTCGACTCCCGGCTCGCCAAGCACCCGAACGTCTACGGGACGCACCACATCGGCGCCTCCACCGAACAGGCCCAGCACGCGGTCGCCGCCGAGGTGGTGCGGATCGTCACCGCCTTCACCACAGCCGAGCCGTCGGAGGCCCCGCCGCACTGCGTCAACGTGGACGCTGTCACGCGGGCCACCGCACTCGCCTACCCCACCTCAACGGGCTCGGGTGGGCGGCCATGAACGCGCCGCAGCCGCTGCCCGCCCACGAGCTGGCCACGCGGCACACGGACGATCGGGGCGCGGGTGTCACGACCCGGCCGCCGCGCGTGCTGGTGGTGAATCCGTCCCGCGCCGCCCAGCTGCCGGAACCCGCCACCGCCGCGCACCTGCCCGAGCTGGTGGAGGGCGGCGTGCTGCGCCGCATCCCCGACCCCGCTGTACTCGTCTACCGGGTGACCAGCGGCGGGCATGAGCAGACCGGCGTCGTCGTCGAGGTCGCGGTCGACGACTACCGCGCAGGCCGGATCCGGCGGCACGAGGCCACCGACCACGACCGGGAACGCCGGCTCGCCGAGTTCACCGAGCGCGCCGGGGTCGAACAGCTGCCCGTCACGCTCGCCTATCAACAGCGGCCGGTGCTGCGTGAGCTGACCGCGCGCGTCGCCTCGGGCGAACCCGACGTGAGCGTCACCCGCGAGTGCGAGGAACACGCGGTGTGGATCACGCACGACACGGAGATCGTGCGTGCCGTGCACGACGAGCTGGCCGCCCTCGCCGTGCTCTACATCGCGGACGGGCACCACCGGATGGCGGCCGCGGAGCACTGTGCCGCCGCGCCCGGCTCGTTCACACTCGCTGCGCTGTTCCCGAGCGATCAACTGCGCATCCTCGGCTATCCCCGGTGCGTCCCGCGCCCGGCGGGTCTCCCTGCGCCGGTCCTGCTCGACCGGCTGGCGGGCCAACCCGTGGTGGCAGGCATCGAAGAACTCTCGGCCTCGGACGAGATCCGGCCCGGCCAGGGGACGGTGTCGATGTATCTGGACGGACGTTGGTACCGCCTGTGGCTGCGTCAGCCGAGCGACGCCTCGCCGCGACCGGCCACGATCCACCCGCTATCCACAGTGGACACGGTCTTGCTCGACGAAGCGATCATCGCGCCCGTACTGCCCACCGGGCATGCCGGACACACGCCGCTGCCCGGCCGCACCACGACGGCGACCATCGCGAACTGGTGCTACGAGCACCACGCCGTCGGGTTCCTGCCGAGTCCGCCACGGTTCGACCAGGTCATGGCGGTCTCCGACGCCGGACACGTGATGCCTCCGAAATCCACCTGGTTCGATCCGAAGGTCTGCCACGGCCTGTTCCTGCGGCCGTCGGCAGCCGGCCGGTGACCCACCCGGTGGCCGTCAGCCCTCGGCGAGCAGCGGTTCGAGTTCGAGCTCAGGGTTGGCACGAAGGAGGATGCGCAGCGACATCTCGTCCTCGAACACGGCGAGCTCGGTGCCGTCGGCGCGGTCGAGGACCTCGCTGCGCCTGCCCGCGTCGACGATGCTCCGCTGCGACGAGTCGCCCAGCTTCCGCACGGCGCTGTAAGGCAGGCGGTCCAGTTTCACCGGTGCGTTGAACTCGTGCTCCATCCGGTGGGTCGCGACCTCGAACTGCATCGGGCCGACGGCAGCGAGCACCGGGGCGCCCTCGCCTCGCAGATCGGAGGTCAGCAGCTGCACCACGCCCTCGGCACCGAGCTGGTCGATGCCCTTACGGAACTGTTTCGCCTTGCTCAGATCCGACGGGGTGGCGACGGCGAAGTGCGCGGGCGCGAACTGCGGCAGCCCGGGGAACCGCACCGCGGGCTTTCCGGAGTACAGCGTGTCGCCGACCCGCAGCGCCGTGGCGTTGACGAGGCCGATGACGTCTCCCGGATAAGCGGTGTCCACTGTGGATCGTTTCTGCCCGAACACCTGCTGTACGTACTTCGTCGCGAACGGACGTTTCGTCGTGGCGTTCGTGACTACCATGCCGCGTTCGAACACGCCCGAGCACACGCGGGCGAACGCCACCTGGTCGCGATGGGCGGGGTCCATGCCCGTCTGCACCTTGAACACGAACGCGGAGAACTCGCCGTCCAGCGGCCGCGGCGCACCGTCGGCGTCCTCCCGCGGAACGGGCCGCGGCGCGAGGTCCACGACGAGGTCGAGCAGGTGGCGCACGCCGAAGTTCAGCACGGCGGCGCCGAACAGCACCGGCGTGGCGGTCGCGTCGCGGAACCGCTCCTCGTCGAATTCGCCACCGGATTCGAGCAGCAGGTCGTACTCCTCGCGCGCGGTCGTCCAGTCCTCGCCGACCTCGGCCTCGGCCTCGTCGGGCGACAGGTTTTCCTCGGGTGCGGCCTTCGCACCGCCCGCGGTCCGCGCGTAGCGGACGAACTGCCCGGTGGGCACGTCCAGCACGCCCTGGAAATGTCCCGGCGAGCCGACGGGCCAGGTGAGCGGCATGGGCTGCAGGTCGATCCGCTCGACCAGCTCGTCGCACAGTTCGAGCGCTTCCCTGCCGGGCCGGTCCCACTTGTTGATGAACGTCAGCACCGGGATGCCGCGATGCCGGCACACGTCGAACAGCTTCAGCGTCTGCGGTTCGAGCCCCTTGGCCGCGTCCAGCAGCATCACAGCCGAGTCGACGGCCGACAGGACGCGATAGGTGTCCTCGGAGAAGTCCGCGTGACCAGGCGTGTCGAGCAGGTTGATGACACAGTCGCGGTACTCGAACTGCAGCGCAGCGGACGTGATCGAGATGCCGCGCGCCTGCTCCATCGACATCCAGTCCGACACGACGCCCTGCCTGCCGCCCTTGCCGTGCACGGAGCCTGCCTCGGAGATCACGCGTGCGTGCAGCGCGAGCGCCTCCGTCAGCGTCGACTTACCTGCGTCGGGGTGGCTGATGACGGCGAACGACCGCCTGCGCTGCGCCTCGTGAAGGGGAGCGGCGTCGTGAGGTGTGGACACAGTCCTCCAGACTACTCACGCGAACACCCACCGTCCGACGCACGGGTGACCGCGCGCGTGCGTCGTCGCGTTCGTCGCGTGTTCACCCTCCCCAAGTTATCGAGAACATGTTCTACTTGCGGGCATGCGCCATGGGATCGTCATGTTCACCAGCGACCGCAGCATCGCGCCCGCCACGGCGGCCCGCCACGCCGAGGAGGCCGGGTTCACCTCGTTCTGCGTGCCCGAACACACGCACATCCCGGTGCGCCGCGACGCCGCACACCCGCGCACCGGCGATTCCTCCCTGCCGGACGACCGCTACGTGCGCACGCTCGACCCCTGGGTCGCGCTGTCGACGGCCGCCGCTGTGACGAGCCGCATCCGGCTGGGCACCGCAGTCGCCCTGCCCGCCGAACACGACCCCCTCGCGCTGGCGAAGACGGTCGCCTCGCTCGACCACCTCGCGGGCGGGCGCGTGACACTCGGAGTCGGGTTCGGCTGGAACACCGACGAGCTCGCCGACCACGGCGTACCACCGGGCAAACGGCGCACCGTGCTCCGCGAGTACATCGAGGCGATGCGCACCCTGTGGACCGCCGACGAGGCCGCCTACGACGGCGGGTTCGTGTCCTTCGGGCCGAGCTGGGCCTGGCCGAAACCCGTCGGCGCCGTGCCGGTCGTCGTCGGCGCGGCGGGCACGGCGAAGACGTTCGACTGGATCGCCCGCACCGGCGACGGCTGGATGACCACGCCCGGGGAGGACGGCCTCGCCGACAAGATCGACGCCCTCCACCACGCGTGGCGAGAGGCGGGCCGCGTCGGCAGGCCCGAGGTGGTCGCGCTGGCGGGCAAGCCGAACATCGAACAGCTCGACGAATGGGCCGCGGCCGGTGTCACCGAGACGCTGTTCGGCCTGCCCGACCGCACCGAACCGGAGATCGCGGAGTACCTGCACCGCCTCTCCGGCACCCTCGCCGGCCGGTAGGCCGCGGCGTCAGGGCGCGAGATCGATCTTCGGGAGGCTGGACAGTTCGGCGGCCGGCATATCGCCGACGGCAGCGCGCAGGAGTTCCTGCTGCTCGCTCATCCGCGCGTCGACGAGCTTGCCGAGTTCGTAGGCGAGCGCACCGGTCTGGCGCACCGTGACCTCGTCGGGCGCTGGCCGTGGTGCCGATGTCACCGCAACGCCGCCCGCACGGCCGGTGTCATCCTGCGCGGCGCCGACCCCGCACTGTTCCCGTCGCGCGGACACATAGTGGTCGCGCAGTCGCAGCAGCAGCTCGTGCCACTCGGTGACCTCGCCCTGCAGCGACGTCTCCGCCACGTCCGAGGCCGCCAGCCGCGGCTCCCCCTCGAAACAGCGCGCGTACGCCAGCACGGCGGTCGTCCACAGCGCCTCCGCCGTGAGCTCGTCCGGCTCGGTGGCGCCGCCCGCCAGCCGTTCGCAACATTCGAGCACGGTCTGCACGTCACCGAGCAGCTCCGCCAGTCCTGCGAGTTCGCGCGAGGCCGGAGTGTCGAGCGCACGGACGGTGTCGGGAACGGTCATCGTCAAGCCCTTCGTCGGATCTGCCTCGGAGACGTTGACGCCCGCCCGCGGGCGGGCGTCATCGGTTCTTGCCGCCGCGCCCGGTACCCGCGGTGACGATGCCGTAGTCGTGGATCTTGCGGTAGATCGTGGCGCGCGACATGCCCAGCGACTTGGCCGCTTTGCTCTTGTTGCCGTCGGCGTCGCGGAGGCCGCGGACGATGGCGTCACGCTCGATCGACTCGAGGTGTGTGAGCGCCCGCCGCGTCACGGCGTGGTAGGCCGCCGGCAGGTCGCCCGGGCGGATCTCCCCAGTGCGCCTGCGATGCGACACGACGTCCCGCAGCACGCCGTAGAGCTCGCTGACGTTGCCGGGCCACGTCGTACGCATCAGCAGTTTCATGGCGGCGGGCGAACAGGTGAGCCCGCCGCGGCTGAGCTTGCCGAGCAGGAACGGCACGAGCTGGTCGAGATCCTCGATGCGGTAACGCAGTGGCGGGACGTGCACCGTGCGCGGCAGCAGTTCCAGCAGGTCGGCGAGCTGTCCGGTGTCGGCGCCGGAGTCGAGCGTCACCGCCACCCACGGCACGCACGGCCCCGCGGTGTCTCGCAGCTCGGCCAACGTCGCCGTGAGCGCGGTCGCCGACGCTGCGTCTAGCCGGTCGACGTGCCGGATGACCAGCGCGGACGCCGGGTGCGCGAACACCGACCGCACGACGTCGAGCCACCCGGGCCTGCCCGCGTCGGCCGCCGGATCGACGTCCAACGTGCGCAACTGTTCGCCGGGCCGCCTGCGCTGCTGCACGCATTCGGCCAGCGTCGCCTTCCCCGTGCCGGGTTCGCCGACCAGGGCGAGCCACTCCCCGGCGTCGAACCCGGCATCGACCTCGTGGCAGCAGCGCAGCCACACCGGAGCCGATCCGACGGTGCCGGGCAGGAACATCGGCATCCTGGCGGCCGATGTTCCGGTGTCCTCGTCGGGCTCGACCAGTTCGACGTGCAGCACCGCCGCGCCCCGGCCCGACAGCGGACGGCAATGCACCCTGACCGGGCTGCCGCTCGGTAGCAGCAGGCTCGTGCTGCTGCGCTGGCCGGCGTCGACGAGTTCACGCATCTGGCCGACGAGCATCGCCTGGTCGCCCGCGCCCAGCAGGGTGCGCGCGTAGTCGTTCATCATCACGTTGTCGTCGTCGACGGCCAGCACGATGCCGCCGGTGCGCCTGCACGCCTGCAGATACGCCTGGAACAGTTCGAGTTCGCGCGGGCTCGTCGTCGCGAGCAGCGCCTGCCGCACCTGGTCGGCCGCACTGCGGGCGAGCGCGATGAGCAACCCGCTCGCGTCGCGGCTCCAGCACGTCAGGTCGACGGCGCCGATCGTCTTGCCCGACAGCGGATGCTGGATCGGCACGCCCGCGCAGGCCAGCCCTTCGAGGTGCTCGGCGTAGTGCTCGTGGCCGAACACCCGTCGCGGGGTGCCGTCCTCGAGGGCGGTGCCGATGCCGTTGGTGCCGACGAACTCTTCACCGTAACTGAATCCCGGCACCAGGTGCACGCCCTCGAGGTGCCGGTGCAGGTCACTGTCGCCGGTGTACTGGCTGAGCACGATGCCGGTCGGATCGGTGAGGATCAGGCTCACGGGTTGGCCGTCGAGCTGGTCGGCCAGTTGGTTCAGCAATGGGCGTGCGCCCTCGACCCAGACCGCGTCGAGGTTCTCCTCGCCGACGTACGGCACCTCGATGCGGTCGGCTGACACGTCTGCGCGGCGCGATCGCTGCCACGAGTTGAGGATCGGCGTCCGCACCTCGCCGGACGAGACCGGCTCCGATGTCAGGAACCGGGTGCGCGCGTCGGCGAGCGCCCGCTCACCCGCACCGGCAACTCCGGCGTCGGCTGCAGCGCGCAGCGGCACCGGCTCCCGCGACGACGTCATCGGTTCGATCAGGGGCAACGCCGCGCCGACGAACTCGCCGTCGGCTCCGGTCGGCGACACCCGCAGTAGTGGCTCCTCGACCATCGGTGCCTCCACGATCGCTCCATTGCGACCTTCCAGGGCGACGTGCCCCGGCTCCCCGGACCACGTGCCCGCCTCCTCACGGTAGGTCCCACGCCACACCCGTGCTGTCTCAAATTGAGACCCCCCGGAGCCTCGCGCGGGCGTGTCATGGGCCCATGACCGAGGAGACCTACAGCCCGTGGACCGTTGTCAACGTGGTCTTCTCCCACCTCGCCGAACAGGGCCTTCATCCCGAACTCGGCGAGGCGGGCGATCCCGGTGCGCCCGCGGCCGAACTGTTAAGCGCACTGGGAATCACTCCATCTGCTCAGGGCGATTCCAGAATCGGCCGGGAAACGGAACGCGAACTCGCCGAGCTTCGCGCAGCGCTGCTCGACGCCCCCGAGGACCTGGGCCGCGGCGACGCGTCCACCGAGTGAGGGAACGCCGTCGGCGGCACCGCTCCGGCCGCCAGCACGGCGAGCGACACCGATTGCGGCGGCACCGGCAATAAATGGGACGTTGGTACCGGAAATTGTTGTGCCGTGTCACCCATAACGGCTGCCGCGCCGATTTCCGCAATGTGCTGCGTGTTCGATCCGCACCGTTTCGCGAACCCGCCACCGACCGCACGTCTCAAATTGAGACCGCACGGCCCGCCCGCCCGTTCTGTAATGGGAGTCACAGCCGACAGTCTCTGCCGCGTCGGCCCCTCCCACCCGGACGGGAAGGGCCGGGGACAGCCGGCTGCCGACGCACCATTCCCCCTACCGCCGCCGCAAGCGACGGGAAGGAGTGACCATGACTCGCCAGAGTGTGGCGAAAGCACACGAGAAGATTCAGGAGCTGTCGTGGGAACCGGCCTACCACGAGCCGGTCTCGCAGTACGGCACCGACTACACGTTCTCGAAGGCGAAGAAGAAGGACCCGCTCAAGCAGGTCCTGCGCTCGTACTTCCCCATGGAGGAGGAAAAGGACCACCGCGTCTACGGAGCACAGGACGGCGCGATTCGCGGCAACATGTTCCGCCAGGTCCAGCAGCGATGGATGGAATGGCAGAAGCTGTTCCTGTCGATCATTCCGCTTCCGGAGATCTCGGCCGCGCGTGCCATGCCGTTGCTGTTCCGCACGGTGCCGAATCCGGAGCTGCACAACGGCCAGGCGATCCAGATGATCGACGAGGTCAGGCACTCGACGATCCAGCAGAACCTCAAGCGCCTGTACATGAACAACTACATCGACCCCGCCGGTTTCAACTCGAGCCTGCGGAACTTCCAGAACGACTACGCCGGCACGATCGGCAGGCAGTTCGCGGAAGGCTTCATCACCGGTGACGCGATCACCGCGGCCAGCGTCTATCTGACCATCGTCGCGGAGACGGCCTTCACGAACACGCTGTTCGTGGCCATGCCCGGCGAGGCGGCGGCCAACGGCGACTACCTGCTGCCGACGGTGTTCCACTCGGTGCAGTCGGACGAGTCACGCCACATCAGTAACGGCTACGCCACGCTGCTTATGGCGCTGTCCGACGAGAGCAACCACCAGCTCCTCGAACGCGACCTGCGGTACGCATGGTGGAACAACCACTGCGTGGTCGACGCCGCGATCGGCACGTTCATCGAGTACGGCACGAAGGACCGCCGCAAGGACCGCGAGAGCTACGCAGAGATGTGGCGGCGGTGGATCTACGACGACTACTACCGCAGCTACCTCGTCCCGCTCGAGAAGTACGGCCTGACGATCCCCCACGACCTGGTCGAGGAGTCGTGGAACCGCATCTGGAACAAGGGGTACGTGCACGAGGTCGCCCAGTTCTTCGCCACCGGATGGATCGCCAACTACTGGCGTATCGACCCGATGACGGACGAGGACTTCGAGTGGTTCGAGCACAAGTACCCGGGCTGGTACGACAAGTACGGCGCCTGGTGGGAGAACTACAACCGCCTCTCGGTGCCGAACGGGCACAAGCCCATCGCCTTCGAGGACGTCGACTACGTCTATCCGCACCGCTGCTGGACCTGCATGGTGCCCTGCCTCATCCGGCAGGACATGGTGATGGACGAAGTGGACGGACAGTGGCGGACGTACTGCTCCGAGGGCTGCCATTGGACCGACGCGGTCGCGTTCCGGAGCACCTACGAGGGCAGGCAGACGCCGAACATGGGCAAGCTCACCGGAGCCCGGGAATGGGAGACTCTGTACCACAACTGGAACTTCGCCGACATCGTCAAGGACATGGGTTACGTCCGAGACGACGGCGAGACGCTGGTGGCACAGCCGCATCTCGACCTCGATCCGAAGAAGATGTGGACGCTCGACCATCTCCGCCGGTGCCCACCCTTCCCGAGTCCGAACGTCAGCCTCAACGAGATGACCGATGCCGAGCGGCAGGCCTTCCACGCCGACTACGTCCGGCAGGGCCCGGGCGGCAGGCCGGCGCCCGCCGAGTGAGGCGCTCGCGCGCCGGGGTGTGAGGGGGCCGCGCGGGGCGGGTATCGCCTGGCGCGGGCCACACCTTCGCGCCAGGCCCGCCCCGCTCCGGCACCGGCATCGCCGGCTCGCGCGAGTCCACGACGAAGGTGAGGTGAGCATGACCGAGAAACACCGGGTGCGGTTCGAACCCGTCGGCATCGAGATCGAGGTCGACGAGGATCAGACGATCCTGCGTGCAGCCGCCGAGCAGGGCGTGATGCTCATGCACGGCTGCAAGGAGGGCCAGTGCGGGTCGTGCAAGTCGTTCATCCTGGACGGCGACGACATCGACCACGACCGGTACTCGACGTTCGCGCTGCCGGATTACGAGGCCGAGGAGGGGTACACGCTCCTGTGCCGGGCGCACGCCTACGAGGATCTGACCGTCGAGCTGCTCAACTACGACGAGGAGATGATCCGCTCGGGGCTGCCGATCCAGTCCGCGACGGTCGACGTGGTGTCGAACGACAACGTCACCCATGACATGCGCAGGCTCGTCGTACGGCTGATCGAACCGGAAGAGCTGCGGTTCTTCCCTGGCCAGTACGTCGACTTCGCCGTACCCGGTACCGACGAGACCCGTTCGTTCTCGATGGCGAACACGTCGACGACCGACGGCACGCTCGAGTTCGTGATCAAGGTGTACCCGGGCGGGCTGTTCTCGGAGTACCTCGACACCAAGGTGCAACCCGGCGACCGGCTGGAGATCACCGGGCCGTTCGGGGTCTTCACCCTGCGGGACGCACCGGCGGCGCCGCTGCTGTTCGTGGGCGGCGGGGCGGGCATGGCACCGATCCTGTCGCTGCTGCGGTCGATGGCCGAGCGTGGCATCGACCGGCCCGCGACGTTCTACTACGGCGCGCGGACCGAACGGGACCTGTGTTTCGAGGACGAGCTCCGCGAACTCGAGACCCGCCTGCCGCGATTCCGGTATGTGCCCGCGCTGTCGGACTCTGCCGGCGGCGAGTGGACCGGCGCCGCCGGGTTGATCACCGACGTGGTGCGTACCGCCGAGGCGGATCTGTCCGGTGTGGACGCCTACGTGTGCGGGCCGCCGCCGATGGTGGAGGCGGCGGTCGAGCTGCTTCCCGCGCTCGGCGTCGACGAGAAACGGGTCTTCTACGACAAGTTCACGACCACCGGCGACGACGGGTGACCAGCGGGCGCGCAGCCCACGCCACCGGCGCCGACGAGACGAAGGAACCGTGATGACGGCTACCCAGGAACCAGTCCCGACACAGACCGAGCGCAGCGTGCCGAAACCGGTGTTCACCGACGCCGAGGCGGGTGCACGCGAGTTCCCGGATTCGAACCTGCGCCGGTTCAACTACTTCATCCCGCGTAAGCGCAAGCAGAGCCACTACGAGGACGTCACCGTCGAGGTGCAGCCCGATCCACGCCACTACCTGTCGCAGGGCTGGCTGTACGGATTCGCCGACGGCAAGGGCGGATATCCACTCGAATGGACCGTGCTCAAGGCGTGGGGCAGCGACCGGCCGGAACCCAAGCGCTATCCGGGATCGGGCGGCCAGGGCTACGAGTGGCCCGCCCACGGCTGGCACGAGTTCCGCGATCCCAACGAGGAGTGGGAACAGAGCATCTATCGCAACAACTCCAACGTGGTGCGCCAACTCAACCAGAACGTCGACGCCGCGAGGCAGAGCAAGGCGTTCGAACAGTGGAACCCGAACTGGGTGGCGTTCGTGGCACAGCACGTCGGGGCGTGGATGCACGTCGACCACGGGCTCGGGCTGTATCTGTTCGCCAACGCCAACCGCAGGGGCCCGACCAACATGCACAACACGGCGATCGCGGTGAACAGCATGCACCGGATCCGCTCGGCGCAGGACCTGGCGCTGTACAACCTGACGCTGTCGGAGGAGATCGCCGAGTTCGACGGCGGTGCCCACCTGCGCACCTGGCAGGAGGACCCAGCCTGGCAGGGCGTCCGCGGTGTCGCGGAGCAGCTGACGTCCACGTGGGACTGGGCGGAGGCGGTGTTCGCCGCCAACGTCGTGTTCGAACCGCTGGTCGGCGAGCTGTTCCGCAGCAACCTCGTGCAGCAGGCCGCACCCGGTAACGGCGACTTCGTCACGCCGACGCTCATCGGAGCCGCCGAGTACGACTACGCGGAACGCGATCTGCGCTACACCAAGGCACTGTTCCAGCCGCTGGTCACCGACAAGGAGTTCGCCGACCACAACACGGCGGCGATGCAGTCGTGGCTCGAGACGTGGGTGCCGCGGTGCCTGGCGGCCGCGCGCACGCTGCAGCCGCTGTGGTCGCAGCCCGACGCGAAACCGCCCCGATTCGAGGACGCACTCGACCGAGCCAAGAGCCGGTTCGGCGGAATCCTGGCCGACCTCGGCCTGCGCAACCCGAAGGAGCTGAACCAGTGACCACCACGAGCGCCGGCACGCCGACACCCAGTTTCGAGTCGAACAACACCGCCTCCGGTATGTGCGGCTACACGCTGATGAACAACCAGGTGGGCGAGGTCATCGCGGAGGTGATGCGCACCAAGGAGAACGTCACCGTCACCCCGCTGCCCTCGATGATCCGGATCGATGCCGAGCGCCGCGTCGACGTCATCTACTCCGAGATCGACGAGGCCGCTGGTGAGGAGGACGGCTGGTTCGACCAGGCCGAGTTCGAGGAGAGCATGTCGACCCACTACGGGCGCATGATCCACCTCGACGACCGGACGATCCTGTTCGCCAACCCCGAGGACGCCGCCGAATACCTGGACTTCGACCTCCTGCCGGTGCGGTAACGCCGGCGAGAGAACCGGAGGCGGCGGCCCGGGCGCCCGCGCGGGCCGCCGTCTCCGCCACCGCGACACAGCAAGGGAGCAGTGCGCATGTACACCAAGGACGGCGAGAACTACTTCATCGTCGACAGCCACGTGCATCTCTGGGACGGCAGCCCGGAGAACCAGGCGAACCGGTACGGCAAGGGCTTCATCGAGTGCTTCTACGACTACCACCGCAACCTCTCCCCCGAGGAGTGGGTGTGGCCGCTGGAGAAGTTCGAGAAGTACGGCGAAGCCACCCTGATGAAGGACCTCTTCGAGGACGGCTACGTCGACAAGGCGATCTTCCAGCCTACGTACCTGACGGACTTCTTCACCAACGGGTTCAACACGACCGAACAGGACGGTTTCCTGGCCGAGCGACATCCCGACAAGTTCATCGTCAACGGCGCGTGGGATCCGCGGGACGGCGAGGCCGGCCTCGCCGCACTGGAACGGCTCGCGCAGCGGTGGAACCTTCGCGGCGTGAAGCTGTACACGGCCGAGTGGAAGGGCAGTTCGAAGGGCTGGAAGCTCACCGACGACTGGTCCTACCGGTACCTGGAGAAGTGCCAGGAACTGGGCATCCGCAACATCCACGTCCACAAGGGCCCGACGATCTACCCGCTCAACCGCGACGCGTTCGATGTCGCCGACGTGGATGACGTGGCCACCGCGTTCCCCGAGCTGAACTTCATCATCGAGCACGTCGGCCTGCCGCGACTCGAAGACTTCTGCTGGATCGCCACACAGGAACCGAATGTCTACGGCGGACTCGCCGTTGCGATGCCGTTCATCCACTCGCGGCCGCGCTACTTCGCCCAGGTCCTCATGGAGCTGCTGTACTGGCTGGACGAGAACCGCATCACCTTCGCCAGCGACTACGCCATCTGGCATCCGAAGTGGCTGATCGAGAAGTTCGTCGACTTCCAGGTGCCCGAGGACATGCAGGGCGAATACGGAACGCTTACTCCGGACGTCAAGCGCAAGATCCTCGGCGTCAACGCGGCCAAGCTCTACGACATCGAGGTGCCGCGGGAGGCCGCGGTTCCCGACGAGGTCACCGACAGCACCGAGGCGGTCGGCTCGGCGCCGGCGGTGCCGGCATGACGGCGACGACGAGCCTGGCCGAACGTGCGTGGGCAGCGCTCGCCACGGTGAACGATCCCGAGCTCGACCAGCCGATCACCGATCTCGGATTCGTGCTGGCGGCGACGGTGCACACCGCTGCGGCAGGCACGGGCGTGGACGTGCGACTGCGCCTGCCGACGTACTTCTGCGCACCGAACTTCGCCTACCTCATGGTCGCCGACGCCTACGACGCACTCGTGGCGTTGCCCGAGTTCGACTGGGCCGAGGTACGGCTCACCGACCACTTCGCGGCCGAGGAGATCAACGCGGGTGTGGCGGCACGCGACGGGTTCGCCGGCACGTTCGAGGGCCAGGCCGTCGGCGAACTCGACGAGCTGCGACACACCTTCCGCCGCAAGGCACACCTGGCCTGTCTGGAACGCACGTGCCGCAAGCTGCTCGACGACGGCTGGCGGATCGACGCGCTGGCACACACCACGCTAGGCCAGGTGCCCGCGTCGGCCGAACGGGACAGCCTCGTGCGGCGACGCCGCGAACTGGGCATTCCCGCGTCCGCGGAGACGCCGCTGTTCGTCGACGACTCGGGCGCCGCGATTCCCGAAGAGCAGGTTGAGCAGCGGCTGCGGTTCGCGAAGACCGTGCGCGTGAGCATCGACGGCAACACCGGCTGGTGCCGAGGCCTGCTGCGGACGCGATACGGCGACGGGCCGGTACCGCAGGATGACGCCGGAACACGGGAGGACGTTGCGACGCGAAAGGACGCACAGGCCCGGGAGGAACCAGGGAAGCAGGAGGCGTCATGAAGGCGGTACGACTGCACGAGTATCACCGGCAACCGACGATCGAACAGGTGCCGGACCCGGAGATCACGGGACCGTTCGACGTCATCGTGAAGATCGGCGGGGCAGGCGTGTGCCGCACGGATCTGCACATCATCGAGGAGCAGTGGCGTGACAAGTCCGGGGTCACGCTTCCTTACACGATCGGCCACGAGAACGCGGGCTGGGTGCACGCCGTGGGCAGCGCGGTGTCCAATGTGGCGCCGGGCGACACGGTGATCCTGCACCCCACACCGACGTGCGGGCTGTGTCGGGCGTGCCGCGCAGGCGACGACATGCACTGCCAGGACAACGCCTTTCCCGGAATCGACAGCGACGGCGGGATGGCGGAGTATCTGAAGACGTCGGCGCGAGCGTGCATCAAGCTCGACCCGTCGACGCGGCCGGAGGACGTCGCGGCGCTCGCGGACGCGGGTATCACGGCGTACCACGCCGTGCGCAAGGCCGCGGCGTTGCTGCCTCCCGGCACGACGTGCGTCGTCAACGGCGCGGGCGGCCTCGGGCACATCGGCATCCAGTCGCTGGCCGCGCTCACGGCGACGCGGATCGTCGTGGTCGACCGCAAGCCAGAGGCACTGAAGCTGGCCGAACAGCTCGGTGCGCACGAAACCGTGCAGGCCGACGGGTCGCACGTCGACACGGTTCTGGACCTGACGGGCGGACACGGTGCGGAGGTCGTGCTCGACTTCGTCGCCGAACAGGGCGCCCAGCAGGATGCGTTCGCCATGACCCGGCGCGCGGGTTCTCACTTCGTCATCGGCTACGGCAGCAACATCGACATCCCGACGATCGACATCATCTCCACCGAGCGCAGCGTCATCGGAAACCTGGTCGGCACCTACAACGACCTCGTCGAGCTCATGGTTCTCGCCGAGGCGGGCCAGGTCAGCCTTCACACCAAGCAGTATCCGCTCGACGCCGCACTCGACGCACTGGCCGATCTGGACGCAGGTGTGGTCAGTGGCCGAGCGATTCTCGTTCCCTGACTCGAGCGCGCGACGAGGCGCGCGGAACAGGAGTTGACCCCATGGCCAAGGATCTTCGCTTTGGCTCGGACGCCCGCGACCAACTCAGGATCGGCGTGGACAAACTCGCCGAAGCCGTGAAATCGACACTGGGCCCGAAGGGCCGCAATGTGATCATCGAGAAACTGACCGGCTCGCCCGACGTGACCAACGACGGGGTGACGATCGCGCGGGACATCCATCTGCACGACCCGTTCGAGAACATGGGTGCCCAGCTGGTCAAAGAAGCCGCGATCAAGACTAACGACATCGTCGGCGACGGCACCACGACCGCGACGGTGCTGGCGCAGGCGATCATCCACGAGGGCATGGACGCCATCACCAAGGGCGGCAACCCGGTGCTGGTCAAACGCGGCATCGACGTCGCCGTCGGCAGACTCGTGGAGCATCTGCAGGCGGTCGCGCACCCGCTGTCGACCGAGGACGACTTCGCCCGGGTGGCGACGATCTCGGCGAACAACGACGAGGCCGTCGGATCCGTCATCGCCAAGGCGCTGCACACGGTCGGCGACGGCGGCATCGTGACGGTCGAGGAGTCGCCGCAGATCGGCATGTCCGTCGACTTCGTCGAGGGGTTCGAGTTCGACAACGGTTACCTCTCGCCCTACCTGGTCACCGATCCCGGCAGGCTCGAGGCGATCGTCGAGGACCCGTACATCCTGCTGTGCGCCGAGAAGATCACCAAGGTGCAGGAGCTGATGCCGCTGCTCGACAAGATCATGCGGGCACCGCGGCCGCTCGTCGTGATCGCGGAGAACGTCGAGGGCACGGCACTGTCGATGCTGGTGCACAACCACACCAACGGCACGTTCCAGTCGGTGGCCGTGCGTGCGCCGGGATTCGGCGACCGGCGGCTGCACAAACTCGAGGACATCGCAGCCGTGACGGGTGGCGCGGTGCTGTCGCGGCAGTCCGGGTTCACGCTGGAGAACCTGACGCTCGACCAGCTGGGCCGGGCGCGCAGGGTCCGGGTCGACGAACACAGCACGACGATCGTCGACGGCGGCGGTTCGGAGGACGACGTCGCGTTCCGCGTGGGCCAACTGCGGGCGGAACTGGAACGTGCGCAGTACGGCTTCGACGAGGACGTGCTGCAGGAACGCATCGGCGCGCTCACCGGCAAGGTCGCGGTGATCCGCGTCGGCGCCGCGACCCCGGCCGAGCTGAAAGAACTGCAGCATCGCGTGGAGGACGCGCTGTCGGCCACGCGCGCGGCGATGGCCGAGGGCATCGTCGCAGGCGGCGGCGCGGCGTTCCTGCACGCCGAACGGGTCCTCGACGGCCACGGACTCGACGGCGACTACGCGATCGGGGCCGACATCGTGCGGCGTGCGCTGAGCGAACCGGCGCGCCTCATCGCGGGAAACGCGGGCTACCCGGGCGACGACATCGTCTCCTACAGCCGCGGCCTCGGCGTCGACGAAGGGTTCGACGCGCTCGGCAACCGCTACGGGAACATGATCGAGCTGGGCATCCTCGACCCGCTACGCGTCGCGCGGTCGGCGTTGCAGAACGGCGCCTCGGTGGCCGGGCTGCTGCTGACGACGAACTCGCTCATCGCCGAGCAGCAGACACCGTGGGGCGGCTCCCCCGCGTTGATGAGCGAGATCGGCGAGCTCGACGAGGGGCTGCGCCAGCCGTCACCCGATCCGAGCACGCCGCAGTCGCTGGGCATGGGTCCGTCGGTGGGCTGAGCCCGGCGCACCCGCCGGGGAAGAGCCGGCCGGGCCGGCTTCGGCCGGCACCGGCCGACCTGGCCGTGGACCGGCGAGTCGCGGCGTCTCGGTCCACGGCCAGGGCCTCGTTCGGCTCAGGTTTTCGCAGGCGAGCGGCAGGGTATCCAATGAGACTCGCCCGCTCGGGAGTGGCGAGAATGCGCCGGCTCTTCGCTAGCCGGCGGGGAACCCGTCGCCGTCGGGGGCGACGGGTTCCGCGCGCGTGGGCAACGGCGGACCGGCGGCCTGCCCCCGCGGACTACTTCACCGCCATCTCGCCCAGTTCCGACCAACCCTCCTGGTCGACCGTCGTGTTGATCACCCGCGGGGTTTCGGCGAGGTACGGCGGCAGCGTCTGCTGCGCGGCCTTGAAGTGTTCCGAGTTGACGTGTGCGGCGCCGGCGTCGCCGTCCCGGAACGCCTCCACGAGCACGTACTCGTTCGGGTTGTCGAGGCTGCGTGACCACTCGAACCACAGGCAGCCCGGCTCGTTGCGCGTGGCGTGCGTGAAGGCCTTCGAGATCTCGGGCCAGCGGTCGGCGTGCTCGGGTTTGACCCGGAACTTGGCGGTAATGAAGATCATCGCTTCGTCTCCTCGTCGTTGGGTGCGCCCCGGTGACCGGGGCGTCAGGGGGTGAGGATGGCGCGACCGCGGATGCGGCCCGCTTCCAGATCGTCGATGGCGTCCTGGAAACGTTCCAACGGATACTTACTGGTGTGCAGCCGCACCTTGCCCTGTGCGGCCAACACCATCAACTCGCACAGATCGTTGTACGAACCCACCAGGTTGCCGATGAAGTTGATCTCGGTCGAGATGATGTCGATCGTCGGGATGTCGATGTTCTCGCCATATCCCACCACGTGATAGTCGCCTGCGCGACGCAGCATGCGCACGCCCTCGGCGGTCGCGCCGCCCTCGCCGACGAAGTCGACGACGACCTCCGCTCCGTTGCCGCCGGTCAGCTCCAGCACCTGCGCCACGTGTGTGCCGTCGGCGACCACACCGTGGTCGGCCCCGATGGACACCGCGAGCTTCACGGCCTCGGCGTTGCGGTCGACGACGATGAGTTCCGCCGCGGTGAGCGCCTCGAGCACCTGGATGCCGATGTGGCCCAGGCCGCCTGCACCGATGACCACACACCGGTCGCCGGGCCGCAACGTCCGGGCCGCCTTGGCCGCCGCGTGATAGGCCGTCAGCCCGGCGTCGGCGAGCGCGGCCACGTCGGCGGGCTCCAGCGAGTCGTCGATCTTGACGACGCTGCGTGCCGATGTCTTGAGGTACTCGGCGTAGCCACCGTGGGTGTCGATTCCTGGGAACAGGCTCTGCCGGCAATGCACGTCGTCACCCGACCGGCAGGCTCGGCACAGACCGCACGTCACCAGTGGGTGCACGATGACCTTGTCGCCCTCGGCCACGTTGGTGACCGCGCTTCCCACGGCGTGCACCCAGCCCGCGTTCTCGTGACCGATCGTGTAAGGCAGCGTGACCCCGGACTTCTCCGCCCACTGGCCCTCGAGGATGTGGATGTCCGTACGGCACACCCCGGCGCCGCCGATCTGCACCACGACGTCGTAGGGCCCGGCGGGCTCGGGCATCGGCACCTCGGCCGGCTGCAGCTTCTCGTGATAGCCGACCACCTGAATCGCTTTCATGACACCTTCTCCTGGAATGCTCGGGGCGACTGGTCGGCCGCCGAATCGGGGTAACGGGTGCGCAGCAGGCCACGGCAGAAGTGCGCGTTGCCGTCCATCGACACCCGCAGCGAACGCGCGACCCGCAACCGCCACGGCACCTCCTCGCGTGGACAGGGCTCGCCGTCCTGGCCGACCAGCGCGGGCCGATCGCCGCCGGTGGGGAGCCCGAGCGTGCGCCGATGCCGCAGCAGCGCGCGAGTGGCGTCGTCGTCGGGAAGGTCGCCCAGCGTGACGTCGTGCAGACCCTCCTCTGGCAGCTCGGGATGTGCACGCAGATATCGCGTGAGCACCCGCTCCATCGCCGCCGTGTGCGCCTTGCGCCGGAACGTCGTGCGCAGCTCGTCGAGGTCCTCCTCGGCCTCGTCACCGAACGTGCCGCGGTAGCCGGCGTCGGCAGCCAGTCCGCGGTTGATGATCTCCGAGTCGTGGTGGTCGTCCAGTCGCACCGTGACGGGCATTCCCAGCGGCAGCAACGCATCCTTCGCATCCGATGCCATGAGATAGGCGAAGTTCGGCGCGCAGAACGACGTCGGCAGCCGCAGGTGCACCACCAGCTCGCCGTCGGTGACCTCCGCCGACCGGACGAACCCGAGATCGGTGATCGGCTCGTCGAGTTCGGGGTCGACGACGGTGCCGAGTGCCTCGCGTGCTCGCCCCAGGACATCCGCGTCCGCAGCACCGGCCGTGGCCGCAGTATCGGCCGTGGCCTCCGTGCCGGCGTGCTCGTTGGCCGCGGCACGCATCACGCCACCGCCACGGCTTCGGTCCTGCCCGCCGAGTCGTCCGCCGGCAGCCGGCACTCGGCAGGCACGTCGATGTCGTACATCCTCGCCGCGTTGAGACCGAGGATCTTCTTCTTCTGCGCCGTGGTCAGCGGCGCGTACTCGGTCATGTCCCCCGGGATCCGGAAGTCGACGAACTTCTCGACGAGCCACTTCGGCGTCCAGATCGCGTAATCGCTGGAGAACTGGATGCGGTCCTCGTCCAGCCAGTACAGCAGCTCACCGATGATCTGGGCGAAGTACCGCGGCCGCGAGTGGATGAACGGCATCGCCACGGCCAGACCCGCGTGCACGTTCGGCTCCTGCGTGGCGATCCAGCAGAAGTCCTCGAGCCGCGGCAGGCCGCAGTGCTCGACGACGAAGTTCAGGTCGGTGAAGTCCGTGGCGACCTTGTCGATGTCGGCCACGTCGAAGGCGTCGCGGTCGAGCGGGCGGATCGTCGGGCCCTTGTGGATGTGAATGTTGCGGATGCCCAGCTCCTGACACGTCTCCAGGTACCGGTAGGACCACGGGTCGTCGAGCTTGTAACCGCGCGAATCGCCCTGCCACTCGGCGGTGTAGAGCTTGACGCCCTTCAACCCGAACCGTTCGGCGTCGCGCTTGAGCTGGTCGAGTCCCGCCTCCTCGAACCTCGGATCCCAGCAGTGGTTGTAGGTCAGCTTGTCCGGATGCCGCTGCGCGAGCGCGAACGCCTCCTCCGTCTGACCGAACCCGTTGTTGTAGAAGGCGCTCAGCAGTGCGGGCTGGAAGATCGCATGGTCCACATAACCTTCGGTGAACAGATCATGCATCAACCGCTGCCCGCCCTGGTACAGGTACTCCTCGTACGGCCACACCTCCGATTCCGGGCTCAGGTTGCGGTGGTAGTCGTAGAAGCAGTCGATGAACTGCTTTCCGTGGATGTTGCGCTGGTTCTCGGGACGGGCGTCCCAGAGCGCGACGTGCGCGTCGAGAATGAAGTACTTCTCGCCGTCCTTGGTGTACATCGGTCTCCTCCCGTACGTGGCGCCGGTGGCACGCGATGCGGGAACGCTACGAGCGCCCGCGGCCCACGGGGACCCCATGTGTGTCTCACTTTGAGACAGCCGAGCGGCTGAGTTCGCGCCCGCGCTGTGGTTGTCTGTCCCGGATAGGCGCAACGACGCGCTCAGGAGGCTCGACATGCACCGCGACGACTTCGCGCTCTCCTCCGACCCACCGGGCAGAACACCCCGGCTCCGTGCATCCTGGCGCCGTAGCGAGCGCTACGGTCTCGCCGACGACGAGATCCGGCCGGTGTTCACGGGTTCGGTCGACACCGAATCGCTGCTGTACGAATGCGGCAGCGAGGTACTGCGCGGCCTGCAGCGGACACTGGCGAACGAACCGGTCAGCATGATGATCACCGACCCGGACGGGCTCGTGCTGAGCAGGTTGTCGGAGGACGCCACGATCAACCGCTCGCTGGATCGCGTGCACCTGGCCCCGGGGTTCTACTTCGCCGAACGCAATGCCGGCACGAACGGCCTCGGCCTCGCACTGGCCGACCGTGCGCCGTCGCTGGTCCGCGCCGACGAGCACTACTGCACCGGCCTGCGCGGATACACCTGTGCGGCCGCACCGGTGGTCGACCCGTCGGGCGATGTCGCGGGCAGCGTCAACCTCACGACCTGGTCCGATTCCGCACCGGAACTGCTGATGGCGCTGGCCCAGTCGGCGGCGGCCAACACGTCGGCACTGATGCTGGCCAGAGGCGCAGGCAGGGCCGCTCCGCCCACACCGCACGGCGAGGTGTTCCGCGTCTACGCCGACCGCTCGCGCGCACCCGAGGAGGGACTGCCCACCTCGGGCTGGCGCAGTGCGTTCACCGAGGCGTACACGGCGTTCCGGCGCGGACTCGCGGTCGCCATGGTCGGCGAACCGGGCACAGGCAAGACCGCGCTCGCGTCCCTGGCACGCCGCGAACTGCGCCGCGAACGAGTGTTGAGCGCCCGGCCGCCGGCGCCCGATGACGTCGAGTCGTGGTTCGAGCTGTGGGTTCCCGAGCTCGGCAAGGACAGCACGTGCGTGATCGTGTCCGGAGTGGACGAATTGCCCGCGTGGGCCACCACCGAGCTCGCGCAGGTGTTCACCCGGGTGCGGGCCACCGACGACCTGCAGCCCTACGTGGTCACGGCCGGTTCGGCCGACACCCTGCCGGCCGAGCTCCGCGAGCTGATCGACGTGGTGGTCGAGGTGCCGGCGCTGCGGTTCCGGCCGGCCGACGTCATGCCGCTGGCCAGGCATTTCGCACATCAGGCGCGCGGCCGCGAGATAGCCTTCACCCCGGCGGCCGCGCGTGCGCTGGTGGCGTTCGACTGGCCGGGCAACGTCCGCAGCCTCCGCCGGGTCGTCCGCGATGCGGCCGCCAGGACCGACCGTGTCGACCTCCACCATCTGGCGCCCGAGGTGTTCACCGGACCGGGCCACCCGCTGACCAGGTTGCAGTCGGTGGAACGCGACGAGATCGTCCGCTGTCTGACCGAACCGGGCACGACCGTCACCGACGCGGCCGAGCAACTGGGTCTCGGCAGAGCCACGATCTACCGCAAGATCCGCCAGTACCGCATCACGGTCCCCGACCGCACTTCCTGAGCGATCCGGGACGCCCCGGAGCATCCCGGTCGGGCCGGGAGCGAGCACCGTTCCCTCGTTCGAGGCGCGGCCCCGCCTCGCGTGGCGGCACCGGCGAACGTGGCGGCACCGGCGAACGTGGCACGAGGCCCGTCCGCCGGTGCATCCACAGTGGACTCGTCGGCGAACGGGCCTCGCGGGTCGGGGTGGTCGGGTTCGCAGGTTGCCGGGCCTGCGGGCTGGTCAGCAGCGGCCCAGCTCGGCGAGTTCCTCGTCGGTGAGCAGCCGGGACCGGATCAGGAACCGCACGCCCTCCGGTGCCTCGAGCGAGAATCCGCTGCCACGCCCTGTCACCACGTCGATGGTCAGATGCGTGTGCTGCCAGTACTCGAACTGCGCCCGCGACATCCACACCGGAACGGGCTCGGCCACCCCGGCGACGTCGAGGTCGCCGAGGTGGACGTCCGCCCCGCCGGTGCGGAACTCACCGGCCGGATAGCACATGGGAGCGCTGCCGTCACAGCAGCCGCCGGACTGGTGGAACATCAGCGGCCCGTGTTCTCCGGCCAGCCGTCGCAGCAGGTCCGCCGCGGCTTCGGTGAGATCCACTCTGCTCATGGCCGTCAGAAGAAGCCCTGCGCGTCCGGCGAGTACGACACCAGCAGGTTCTTCGTCTGCTGGTAGTGGTCGAGCATCATCCGGTGGTTCTCGCGCCCGATGCCGGACTGCTTGTACCCGCCGAACGCCGCGTGCGCGGGGTACGCGTGGTAGCAGTTCGTCCACACGCGACCGGCCTCGATGTCACGGCCGGCGCGGAACGCCGTGTTGCCGTCGCGCGACCACACGCCCGCGCCGAGTCCGTACAGCGTGTCGTTGGCGGTCTTGATCGCGTCGTCGTAGTCGTCGAACTTGGCCACCGACACCACCGGCCCGAAGATCTCCTCCTGGAAGATCCGCATCTTGTTGTCGCCTGCGAACACGGTCGGCTTGACGTAGTAGCCGCCGGACAACTCGCCGCCGAGGTCGGCCTTCTCGCCGCCGGTGAGGACCTTCGCGCCCTCCTGCCTGCCGATGTCGATGTAGGACAGGATCTTCTCGAACTGGTCGTTCGAGGCCTGCGCACCGATCATGGTGTCGGTGTCGAGCGGGTTGCCCTGCTGGATCTTCTCGACACGGGCGACACCGTCGGTGAGGAACCTGTCGTAGATCGAGGCCTGCACCAGCGCGCGCGACGGGCAGGTGCACACCTCGCCCTGGTTGAGGGCGAACATCGCGAAGCCCTCCTGCGCCTTGTTGTAGAAGGCGTCGTCGGCCGCGGCGACGTCGGAGAAGAAGATGTTGGGGCTCTTGCCGCCGAGCTCGAGCGTCACCGGGATGATGTTCTCGCTGGCGTACTGCATGATCAGCCGGCCCGTGGTGGTCTCACCCGTGAAGGCCACCTTGCGGATGCCCGGGTGCTGGGCGAGCGGCTTGCCCGCTTCGGCGCCGAAGCCGTTGACGATGTTCACCACGCCCGCGGGCAGCAGGTCGGCGATCAGCGAGAGCAGCACGTGGATCGAGGCCGGGGTCTGCTCGGCGGGCTTAAGCACCACGCAGTTGCCCGCGGCAAGCGCGGGAGCGAGCTTCCACGTCGCCATGAGGATCGGGAAGTTCCACGGGATGATCTGCCCGACGACGCCGAGCGGCTCGTGGAAGTGGTACGCCACGGTGTCGGCGTCGAGCTGCGAGATCGAGCCTTCCTGGGCGCGGATCGCACCGGCGAAGTAGCGGAAGTGGTCGACGGCCAGCGGGATGTCGGCGACGAGCGTCTCGCGGACGGGCTTGCCGTTCTCCCAGCTCTCGGCCACGGCGATCGCCTCGAGGTTGGCCTCCATCCGGTCGGCGATCTGGTTGAGCAGCGCGGCACGCTCGGCCGGCGACGTGCGGCCCCATGCGTCGGCGGCACCGGTCGCGGCGGTCACGGCGCGGTCGACGTCCTCGGACGTGCCGCGGGCGACCTCGGTGAACACCTTTCCGGTGACCGGTGTCGGATTCTCGAAGTACTGGCCCTTGGCCGGCGGCACGTACTCCCCACCGATGAAGTGGTCGTACCGCGCTTCGAACGCGACGACGCTGCCTGGCTGTCCCGGTGCGGCGTAAGTGGTCATCCGAAAAGAGCCTCTCTGCTCGATTTCACTGCCTTCGACGCCGAACGTAGGAAGCGCCACGTTGCAGACGCGTTGCACCATCACGCCTGCTACGCGGCGCGCACCGGGCGGGTGGCGCGAAGGGTCACCTCGTGCCATTTCCTTGCCCTCGGCAGCGCGAGCGGGGCATGCTCGAACGACAGCACCGCCCGTCAACGTCGCCGTAGCGGAGTGTCCATGAGATCCCAACCCGCCCCGAACGCACTGCACAGCGTGTCGGATCCGATCGCGCAGCAGCGAGTGCTGCAGCAGATCCGCGACGCCGCGCTCAGTGACGAGGAGCTCGGCGGCGCGGGCGGTCGGGCGGCACCGCGCACGGTCATCTCGGAGTCCTGGCGCCGGTCGCTGGCCACCGGCGTGGACCCGGACGACTACCGGCCACCACTGGTCTACGACGGCGACGAGATCGACGACGTGCGCGAATCCCATCCGCTGCACACGGTCCTGCCGCCGCTACGGGAACTACTGGTGAGTATCGCCGACGAGTCGCAGCACATCACGATCGTCACCGACGCCGAGGGCACGATCCTGTGGCGGGAGGGCCCTTCCGGAGTGTGCCGACTGGCCGACACGGTGGGACTGCACGAGGGCACGAGGTGGGCCGAGTCGGCGATCGGCACCAACGCCATGGGGACCGCACTCGCCACGAACTCACCGGTGCAGATCTACTCGGCCGAGCACCTCGTCCGCACTTACCACTCGTGGACGTGCGCCGCGGCTCCGATCCACGACCCCGACACCGGCAGGGTGCTGGGCGCCATCGACATCAGCGGCAGGCTGGACACGCTGCATCCGGCGATGGTGTCGCTGGTCAACGCCACCGCGCAGGTCGCGGAGAACCATCTGCGGCTGCGCATGGAGGATGCCGACGAACGCCTGCGCAGGCGGAACCTGCCCCGGCTCGAACGGCTCGGCGGCGAACCCGGCGCCCTGATCACGACGTCCGGCAGGGTCGTCGCGGCGAATCCGCTCGGGACGTTCCCCCACCGCATCGCCGTCGACCCCGGCAGCGACCGGATCGACCTGGACGGCCGCGAGGCGCTGCTCGAACCGCTGTCGGGCGGCTACCTGCTCCGGCTGCCGCACCGGGGCCGGAAGACGATCTCCGCGCGCCCGGCCTCGCCGACGCTGCGACTGTCGTTCCTCGGCACGGCGCCCGAGGCGCAGCTGGACGGCCGCACGGTGCCGTTGACCCTGCGCCGCGCCGAGATCCTCGCCCTGCTGGCGCTGCATCCCGCCGGGCTGACCGCGGACCAGCTGGCGTTGCACCTCTACGGTGACGCCGGCAATCCCACGACGGTGCGCGCCGAGGTGCACCGCCTGCGTACCGAGCTCGGCGAGGCCCTGCTCGCCAAGCCGTATCGGCTCGCCGCCGACGTCGACGCCGACTTCCTGCGCGTGCGCGACGCCCTCGCCGCGGGTGAGGTCGCGAGCGCGGCCTCGATCGCGACCGCACCGCTGCTGTCCCGGTCCGAATCGCCGACGATCAGGGCCGAGCGTGAACAGCGGACCGTGGCCCTCCGCACGGCCGTGCTCGACAGCCGCGACCCCGATGCGCTGTGGGCGTTGTCCGAGGGCGAACCGGGCCGCGACGACGTCGAGGTGTTCGAACACCTCACGCGGGTCCTTCCGGCGGGCGACCCACGTCGCCCGGTCGCGGACGCCCGGCTGGCCTGGCTCCTCGACAGCGACGACGATGACTGACACGGCGCGCGGTGCCCGATGACGGTCACCGCGGGCCGACGGTCGACGGCGGTCATCACCGGCCGCCGTCGGCGATCCACGACCGGACACCGCGTACGACGCGGGACGCCTGCCACGTCACTGCAACGTCGGTGCAACGTCCCCGGCTCTAGATTCGCTGCACATAGATTCGACACCCGATACCGGCTTCACGGACGAAGGCAGGTGGTGGCGGTGACGCTTCCCGACCAGGTGGAACTCGACCCACGGCGGGACTATCCGCTCGCGGCCCACCGGCCGGAGCTGCTCCGCACTCCGACCGGCAAGCCGATCGACGAGCTGACCATGGAGGCCGTGCTCTCGGGCGACGTGGCCGCCGAGGATCTGCGCATCTCCCCGGACACGCTGCGGTTGCAGGCACGGATCGCCGAGCAGGTGGGGCGCACCCAGCTGGCACGCAACTTCCGCCGAGCCGCCGAGCTGACCGCACTGCCCGACGACCTCGTCCTGTCGATCTACAACTCACTGCGGCCGAACGCGTCGACGAAGCAGCAGCTCACCGACATCGCCGACCGGCTCGAACGCGAGTATTCCGCGACCCTGTGCGCCGAACTGGTGCGCGAGGCCGCCGACGTCTACGAACGCCGCGACATCCTGGCCTGACGACCGTGGCGGCGACGGCCACCACAGCAGCACAGCCACAACCGCACAACACCACAACCGCGGAGCACCGCGAACGGACGAACCACGGTCCCGGAACCTCCTGGACCCCGGAACTGCCCACTCCCGGGACAGCTCGCCCCAGCACACCTCACCCGGAACAACTCAACCTCCGCACGCGCAGCAAGGAGATCCGACGATGACTGCGGAACCGCTTGCGGTATCGACTCCGAAGTCCCACCGCACCGAGGCGCTCGAGGAGCGGCCGGTCAACCTCGACGGGTTCGTCGAGGAATGGCCCGAGGTCGGCATGGTGGCGATGGACAGTCCGTACGACCCGGCACCGAGCGTGCGGGTGGACGGCGGCGTCATCGTGGAGATGGACGGCAGGCCGCGCGCCGAGTTCGACTTCCTCGACCAGTTCATCGCCGACCACGCGATCGACGTGTCGGTGACCGAACGCGCCATGTCGCTCGAACCGGTCGAGGTGGCGCGCATGCTCGTCGACCCGACGGTGACGCGGTCGGAGGTCGTCGAGGTCGCGGGCGGTCTCACGCCCGCCGCGCTGCTCGAGGTCGTCAAGACGATGAACGTCGTCGAGATGATGCAGGCGCTGCAGAAGATGCGGGCGCGGCGTACCCCCGCCAACCAGGCGCATTCCACCAGTGCACGCGACAACCCGGTGCAGGTCGCCGCCGAGGCGGCCGAGGCGTCGCTGCGGGGGTTCCGGGAGCTGGAGACGACGCTGGGCGTGGTGCGCTACGCGCCACTCGTGGCGATCGCACTGCAGGTCGGAGCGCTGGCCGGTACACCGGGCGCACTCACCCAGTGCGCCCTCGAAGAGGCCACCGAGCTGGAGCTGGGCATGCGCGGTATCACCGCCTACGCCGAAACGATCTCCGTGTACGGCACCGAGCCGGTGTTCTGCGACGGGGACGACACGCCGTGGTCGAAGGCGTTCCTGGCGTCGGCCTACGCCTCGCGGGGCATCAAGATGCGCTTCACGTCCGGCACCGGGTCCGAGGTGCAGATGGGTAACGCCGAGGGCCGTTCGATGCTGTACCTGGAGATCCGGTGCATCCTCGTGGCGAAGGGTGCGGGCGTGCAGGGCCTGCAGAACGGGTCGATCAGCTGCATCGGCGTCCCCGGTGCGGTACCGGCCGGTATCCGCGCGGTGCTCGCGGAGAACCTGCTCGCCAGCACGGCCGACCTCGAATGCGCATCCGGCAACGACCAGTCGTTCTCGCACTCGGACATGCGCCGCACCGCGCGACTGCTGCCGCAACTGCTCTCGGGGACGGACTTCGTGTGCTCCGGCTATTCGGCGGTTCCCAACTACGACAACATGTTCGCCGGGTCCAATCTGGACTCCACGGACTACGACGACTGGAACACCATCCAACGCGACCTGCAGGTCGACGGGGCGCTGCGACACGTTCCCGAGGAGGAACTGCTCGCCGCGCGCAGCAGGGCGGCACGCGCGTTGCAGGCCGTGTTCGCTCAGCTCGGCCTGACGACCATCACCGACAAGGAGGTCGACGCGGCGACCTACGCCCACGGCAGCCAGGACCTGCCGATGCGGGACGTGCTGGAGGACCTCAAGGCCGCCCAGTCGGTCATGGATCGGGGGATCACCGGACTCGACGTGATCAAGGCACTCGAGACGTCCGGCTACAGCGACATGGCCAGGACGCTGCTGTCGGTGCTGCGGCACCGGGTCTCCGGCGACCTGCTGCACACGTCGGCGATCCTCACGTCCGACCTGGAGACGCTGTCGGCGGTCAACGACGCCAACGACTACGCGGGTCCGGGCAGCGGCTACCGCCCCGCCGGCGAACGCTGGCGCGAGATGAAACGCCTTCGCCACGTCGTCAGCGCCAGCAACCCCGAAGAGGAAATCGGCTGAAAGGACACCTCCTGCCATGACGAGCACGGAAGCGCGACCCGAGCGGTTGCTCGACGCGGTCGAGCGTGGTGAGGCCGCGGTGGGTACCCGTCCGGACGAGGTCGTCATCGGCCTCTCCCCTGCGTTCGGGGACTTCTTCACCAAGACCATCGTCGAGATCCCGCACGCCGAAGTGCTGCGCGAACTCCTCGCCGGCGTCGAGGAGCAGGGCGTGCTCGCACGAGTGGTCCGGTACCGCGGCGGTTCGGACCTCGCCGTGATCGCCCACTCGGCGGCGCGGCTGTCCGGCTCCGGCATCGGCGTCGGCGTGCTGTCGCGCGGCACGACGATGATCCATCAGAAGGATCTCGTCCGGCTGTCCAATCTGGAGCTGTTCCCGCAGGCGCCGCTGCTCGATCCGGAGACGTTCCGCAAGGTCGGCCGCAACGCGGCCCGCTACGCCAAGGGCGAGTCGCCCGAACCGGTGCCCGCACGCAACGACTACATGGCCCGGCCCCGCTGGCAGGCCAAGGCGGCGCTGTTGCACATCAAGGAGACCGAGTTCGTGACGCCCGGTGCACCGCCGGTCGAGCTGGACGTCCGGATCCGGCTGGCCGACGCCGGTTGACGCCGTGACACTGCTGGTCGGCGTCGACATCGGCAACTCGACCACCGAGGCGTGCCTGGCCGAGTGCGGCCCGGACGGCCCGCGCTACCTGGGCGGGGCGCTGACGTCGACGTCCGGGGTGAAGGGCACGGCCGACAACGTGCCCGGCGTGGTCAAGGTGGTGCAGGAGGCGCTGTCGGCGGCGGGGCGTGACCAGCACGAACTGGCGGCGGTGCTCGTCAACGAGGCGACACCGGTGATCAGCGGGCTGGCCATGGAAACGATCACCGAGACGGTCATCACCGAGTCGACGATGATCGGGCACAACCCGGACACGCCCGCCGGTGCGGGACTCGGCACCGGAACGACCGTCGCGTTCGCCGAGCTCGGTGCCTGCGCGCCCGGTGAGCGGGTCATCTGTGTGGCCGGCGCGGGCGTCGACTTCGAGGACGCGGCCGCCGGGATCGCCGCCGCCCGTGACCGCGGTGTCGAGGTGACCGGGGCCGTGGTGCAGGCCGACGACGCGAACCTGATCGTCAACCGGCTGCCCACCCCGATCCCGGTGGTCGACGAGGTGACGCTGGTCGAGAAGGTGCCGCTCGGTATGCCCGCCGCCGTGGAGGTGGCCGAACCGGGCAGGACGGTGCGCACGCTGTCCAACTCGTACGGCATCGCGACACTGTTCGACCTGGACCCCGACCAGACGCGCCTCGTCGCGCCCGTGGCCAGGGCGCTGGTGGGCAACCGGTCGGCCGTCGTGGTGCGCACCCCCTCGGGCGACGTCGCCGACCGCCGCATCCCGGCCGGCACGCTGACGCTCATCGGCGAGCACGCGCGCCTGCCGGTGGGCGTCGACGCCGGCGCCGAGGAGATCATGGCGACCCTGCGCCGCGTGACCCCGCTGGCCGACGCGACCGGCGAGGCGGGCACCCACGTGGGCGGGATGCTGGCCACGGTGCGCGACGCCATGGCGGAAACGCTGTCGGACACCGGCGGTGAGCAGGACGCGGCCATCCAGGACGTGCTGGCCGTCGACACCTTCGTCCCGCAGCGCGTCACCGGCGCGCTGGCGGGTGAGTTCGCGCTGGAGAACGCGGTGGCCCTGGCCGCGATGGTGCGCACGAGCCGGGCCCCGATGGAAGCACTGGCCGGCCAGCTGCGCTCCGCGCTCGACGTCGACGTCCACGTCGGCGGGGTCGAGGCGGACATGGCCGTGCTGGGCGCGCTGACCACGCCCGGAACCCGGCGACCACTGGCGGTGCTCGACCTGGGCGGCGGTTCCACCGACGCCGCACTGGCCACGGGCGACGGCGAGGTCCACTCCGTCCATCTGGCAGGCGCGGGCGACCTGGTCACCAAACTGATCGACTCCGAACTCGGGCTCGACAACCGTGACGTCGCCGAGGACATCAAGAAGAACCCACTCGCGAAGGCCGAGAGCTTCTTTCACGTGCGCATGGAGGACGGCACGGCGCGGTTCTTCGACGAACCGCTGCCCGCGGAGGCGTTCGCGCGCGTGGTCGTGCTGGGCGAGGGAGGCATGCGGCCCGTGCCGACGCGGCACCCGCTGGAGAAGGTCCGCCGGGTGCGCAGGTCGGCCAAGCACAAGGTGTTCGTCGTCAACGCGCTACGTGCGCTGGAGCGGGTCGCACCGGGCGGCAACCTGAGGGAGATCGGGTTCGTGGTGGTGCTCGGCGGTTCCGCGTTGGACTTCGAGATCCCGGACATGATCGCCGAGGCGGTGGCCGCGGCCGGGGTCGTGTGCGGCACGGGCAACGTGCGCGGCAGTGAGGGCCCGCGCAACGCCGTCGCGACCGGCCTTGTCGACGAGCACGCGGGACGCACCCGATGAGCGGGGTCGTCGACCGCCGCGGCGAACGCGAGCGCCGATCACCACCGGCCGTCGTCGCCCGGTGCGCCGGTGGAAGCGGTGTGCGCGAGCTGCTGGCCGGGCTCGAAGAGGAGGGCGTGCCGGTGCGCCTCGCCTCCGGCACCCCCACGGGCGGCGCCGCCACGTCCCCCGCGGATTCGGGGGAAGCGGCCACGGCGGTCGAACTGGCACACGCCGCGGCACGGGCATCCCCGCTGGACGTCGGCGTGGGCATCGACGTCGAGGGCCGCGTGTGCGTGCACCACGCGAAACGCCCCGCCGACCGTCCCGTGGTCACCACGGACGCCACCCGCGCCCGATGGTGCGGGCACAACGCCGCCCGGCTCGTCGTCGGACTGCCGTTGAAGGAACCACCCGAACAACTGGAGGAAACGTGGCCGCAGCATTGACACTCGCGGACGCCAAGGCCGTGCTCGAGGCCGCACTGGTCAAGGCCGAGGAGATCGGCCAGCCGATGAACGTCGCCGTGGTCGACGCGGGGGCACACCTGGTGACGTTCGCCAGGCAGGACGGCGCGATCCTGGCGAGTATCGACATCGCGACCCGCAAGGCACGCACGTCGGCGCTGCTGCGGATGACGACCGCTCAGCTCGGCGAGGCGGCCGCGCCCGGGGCGCCGTTGTACGGCGTCGAGGTGACCAACGGCGGCCTGGTGATCTTCGGCGGCGGCATCCCGCTGGAGCGCGACGGCGAGGTCATCGGCGCCATCGGCGTCAGCGCCGGCAGCGTCGAGCAGGACACGGAGGTCGCCGAGGCCGGCGTCGCAGCCCTGCCCTGACGGCGGTTCGCAAGGCTGGGCTGCCGGGACGGCCTACCGTGAGGGTATGGCGCGCGAACCACTCGACGAGGCGAGGCTGGCCGCGATGCTGGTCCACGGACCGAGACCGGCCCGTGTGGAGATCGTCGACTACCACCCGGAATGGCCACGGCGGTTCGCGCGCAGGGCCGCCGAGCTACGCGAGCTCCTGGGTGAGCGGGCGCGGCTCGTCGAGCACATCGGGTCGACGTCCGTACCGGGGCTCGCGGCCAAACCGGTGGTGGACATCGTGGTCGGCATCGACGACCCGGACGACGAGCCCGCCTACCTGCCCGAGCCGGGCCACCGCGCACTACGGGCCGGTGAGCCGGACGAGCCGGTGAACCTGCACTGCTACGCGCCCGACGACGTCGAGACCCGCCGTTACCTGGTGCTACGCGACCACCTGCGCAATCACCCCGACGACCGTGACCGCTACGCCGCCGTCAAGCGCGAACTGGCGCGCCGCGAGTGGGCGGACATGAACTACTACGCCGAGGCGAAAGGCCCGGTCATCCGGGAGATCCTCGGCCGTGCGGGCTGGATCGAGCCGTAGCTGTCGGACCGTAGCCGTCGCGGTGTCGTCTCAGCCCTCGGCCGGGCTGCTGGTGAGGTAGGTGGCGGCCATGTCCTCGTCGCCGTGGTCGGCGACGCCTTCGCCGAAGCGATGCCGGATGGTGCGCAGCATCGGCAGGTCGAGTCCGGCCTCGTCGGCTGCGTCGTCGATGAGGCGCGCGTCCTTGGCCGCCAGTGCGAGTTTCATCGACGGCTCGAAGTTGCGGGCGATCATCATGGCGCCCTTGGCCTGCAGGTACGGCAGGTCGAGCGGGCCGCCGGCGACGGAGTCGAGGAACAGCTGCGGGTCCACGTCGAGGCCTTCGGCGAGCGCGACCGTTTCGGCCGTCGCCTCGACGAGCGACATCACCCAGGCATTGGCGACGAGTTTCAGCCTGCTGCCCGCGCCTGCCTCACCGACCCAGATCGTCTTCTTCCCGATCGCGTCGAACACGGCGTCGGCGCGTTCATGCACGTCGTCCGGCCCCGAGGCGAGCACGACGAGGTCGCCGCTTTCCGCGGGCGCCTTCGTCCCGAGCACCGGGGCGTCGACGAACGTCACGTCGTGCGCTGCGGCCAGTTCGGCGAGTCGTCGGGTGCCGTCGACACCGACCGTGCTGGTCTGCAGCCACAGCGCGTCGTCGGCAAGGGCGTCCAGCTCGCCGCCCAGCGCCTCGATGACGGCGCCGGTGTCGGCGAGCATCGTCACGACCACGTCGGCGCCGGTCACCGCGGCGGCCACGTCGTCGGTCACGACCACACCGTCGTCCGCTGACAACGGCTCCGTCTTCTCACGCGAACGGTTCCACGCGCGCACCGCGAAGCCCGCGTGCGTGAGGTTGCGCGCCATGGGCAGGCCCATCAGTCCACCTGCGCCGAGGAAGGCCACGGTCGCGGCGCCCGCCTCGGCGTTCGTGGCGCCGGTCTGCTTCGTGTCGGCCACGGGCTCGTCCTTCCACCTGCGACGACGCCACCGGATCGGGCACCGTCACTGTTCGTACTGCTGCCCTCCATGGTCGGTGATGGACGGCGTGCGCGCCTGCCGAGAAGACCGAGCCGTTGACCTCAACCTTGGTCGAGATCTTACGTTCGGCCCATGACACTCACTTTGACAACGGCCGAAGTGGACTACCTCCGCTCGCAGCGCATCGGAAGGCTGGCGAGGAGTCGATTCCGGCGGCGCGCCGCAGAACAACCCGGTGGGATACCGGATCGACCGGAACAGGGGCACGATCGACATCGGCGGCTACAACCTGGCCAGGACCCGCAAGTTTCGGAACGTGCGCGGTAATCCGCACGTCTGCCTGGTCGTCGACGACCTGGCCTCGGTGGACCCGCGGTCGCCCGCGACGAGCCGCGACATCCTCCGCATCACTCCACTGTGGATCGGCAGCTGGGGGTTGGACGAGGACAACCCCGGAATACACGTCCGCAGGGCCACCGGCGAACCCGTGGCGTGAAACCGGCCCGGCACCTCACGTCCGCACTCACCGCCCGAGCGCACGGCCGGAAGGCGGGTCAGGACTCGGCGAGCCGGGCGAGCCGGTCGACGGAGGCCTGCAACTCGGCGCTGGTCGTGCCGCGCGCCCGCACGATCCGGTTCTCGTCGGTGAGCTGTGACCAGTCGTAGGTGTGGGTGACCAGCGTGGTGGCGGCGTCGACCGGCTCGAGTTCCCAGCGCCACAGGTGCCCCGGCGGTGCGTCACCGGGTTCCGAGGGCAGCCACGCGATCAGCCGCCCCTCCGCGAACTCGACCACCCGGTTCTCCCGGATGCCGCCATTGGTCAGCGTCATGATGAACACCTCGCCCACCTCACGCACCCGCTGCCCGGCGGGCGCCTCGGCGAGGTTGTCGTTGCCGTCCCAGCGCGGCTGGAGCGACGGGTCGGCGATGAGGTCGAAGATCCGCTCGGCGTCGGCGGCGACCGTCCGCTGTGCGGTGACGACGTACGGGCTCGGCGTGGTCATGTCCACGATTGTGCCGCCCGGCCCGCGCCACGGCGAGAGCCCGGCGGCCGCGGCAGGTCTCACCCCGCCAGCGCGGCGACCTCGTCGGCGCACCCCCAGGACACGGTGACGCCCACGCCGCCGTGGCCGTAGCAGTGGATCACCGGCACCGGGGAGGCGCCGTCGGGCTCGGCCCGCTCCAGCCGCACCTCGGGTCTCGCCGGGCGCAGCCCGACGCGCACGTCGAGCACCTCCGCCGTGGCCAGCGCGGGCACGAGTGCGCGGCACCGGCGGAGGATGTCACCGGTGGTGGCGTCGTCGGGGTCGAGCGACTCCTCGCCGTGTTCCTCCGTACCGCCGCACACCACGTGGTCGCCGTGGGGCAGGACGTAACTGAAGTCGTCCTCGTCGACGACCCATTCGGGCAGTCCCGGATCGGCGACGTGCACGACCTGCCCGCGGGCCGGGGTCACCGCCCGGTCGGCCACGAGATCCCGTGCGCCCAGCCCAGCGGCGTTGACGACCAGGTCGGCCTCACCCACATCGCCGAGATCACGCACGCGACGGTGCTCGATGCGAACCCCGGAGCCTGCCGCGACCTGCGCCAGCCACGCGACGTACCTGCCGGTGTCGACGAGCGGCGTGGTGAACTGCAGCGCGTCGGTCCACGGCTCGCCGAGGTCGCTGCGCCTGGTCATGCCGCCGACAGCGGCGGCCCATGCCGGCACGGGGCGTTCGACGCGGCGCAGCAATCGCCCCGGCACGAACCGCACGCCCGTTCCCGGCACCTCGGCCAGCCGACGGAACTCCTCGACGGTCACGGCCGTCCACCCGGCGCACCGGTCAGCGGGCTCGGCGTGACGCGGGTAGATCAGCCCGCCCGCGACCACCGACGTCGTCTCCCCTGGCTCCCGGTCGGTCACCACCGTCACGCGCCGGCCGCGTTCGGCCAACCGCACAGCACAGCTCAGCCCGATCACGCCGCCCCCGACGACCACGACCCGTTCGCCCATTCGTTCCTCCAGTCCGGCTGCGGCCACGCGGCGCGGGCCAGGCTATCCGCTCCTGCTGCCCTGCCGGTGTTCGTCGGCGACGGCGCCCCTGGGCCGCGGACTCACCCCCATGACGGTGCCCGATCGGCGCCGATCGCGGCATTCGTCTGCATTTCGTCCCCGATGTCGTTTATTTTCCTCCCGTCATGCGCCCGGTCACGCCACCGCGACACGCTCCGGCCGGCAACGGCGCGTTGATCAACACAACTGGGGTGAATCATGCACAAACGAAAAACCAGGTCGGCGGCTGCGGGCCTGATAACCGTGCTGGCGGTGTCGGCGACGCTCGCCACCGGAGCCACATCGGCCGCGTCGCCCGCACCACGGGCCAGCACCGGCGCCGCTCAGGCCGGGACCACCGCCGTCGGCAGCAGGACCGTGGACAGCACGGCCCTCGACAACACGGCCCTCGACAGCACGGCCCTCGACAACAGGGCGATCGGCAGCACGGCCACCGAGTCGACGTTCAAGCTCGCCGACCCGGACACGGTACGGGCGAACACCGGTCATTTCATCACCTACGGCACCAGCCGCGGCAACGCCAAGATGTGCGACGGCGCCACGCGCGGCCTCAAGGTGCCGTACCTGGTGCACGGGCACGGCAAGCGGGTCGGCATGTCGAACTGCGCGAAGGGTGACGCGCTACCCAGGCGAAACCTGCCCAACTGGGTCAACAAGAACAAGGGCATCTGGGCACCCGGCGTGGTCAAGTACAACGGCAAGTACCTGATGTACTACACGGCACAGAAGGCCGGTACCGGGCAGCGGTGCGTCGGCCTCGCATGGGCCAAGGGTGCCCGCTCCGAGTTCCGCCCCTACGGCGAGACGCTGCGGAAGGCGAAGAGGCAGGACCACCCGTGGGCGTGTCCGCGGAGCGGCCGCTGGGTGATCGACGCCAACCCGTACGTCGCGGGCGGCAGGCTCTATGTCACCTACCGCGACGACGCCGTTACCCGCGGCAAGGAGACCGGCATCTCCGCGGTGCGGGCGGGTAAGCACGGCTGGGCACGCAAGGGCTTCGCGGGCCGCCGGACCGTGATCACCAGCAAGGACATCGACTGGGACACCAAGGGCACCGGCCCCGAGCACAGCCACGTCATCGAGAACCCGGCGATGTTCAAGTGGAACGGCCGCTGGTTCATCGCCTACTCGGCGAACCGGTGGCAGACCGCGCGCTACTCCACCGGTATCGCGCGGTGCGGCACGAACCCCATCCCGCAGAACGGGTGCGCACCCATGCGCCGCGGGGTGCAACGGCCGTACTTCGGTTTCAAGGGCAAGGCCGGCATCAACCCGTGGCGCGGGCTGCCGGGCAACCACGCAGGCCCGGGCGGCATGGACGTGTTCAAGACCGCGGACGGCAGCAACCACGTGGTCTGGCACTGGCTCAAGCGGAAGAACGGCACGCGACGTCCGATCACCGGCGACCTGGTCTGGCGGGACGGCGGTTTCCGGGTGAGGTGAACCCGCTCACCGCGGCAGGGCCCGCGCCGGTGACGTCGGCGCGGGCCCGCACCGCCTGGGTACCGTGGGACGGGTGCAGATTCGCGAGTTCACCGATGCCGACTGGGACGCCGTATGGCCGATCATCCAGGAGGTCGTCAAGGCAGAGGACACCTACGCCGTCGAGCCCGACCTGACGGAGGCGCAGGCGTACGAGTTCTGGGTGGCGGGCCAGCACACGGTCGTGGCGGTCGACGACACCGGCATCCTCGGCACCGCCCACATGAGCCCGGTCCGCCCCGCGCGCGGGAGTCACATCGCGAACGCGAGTTTCATGGTGTCGAGCGCCGCGCGCGGCAAAGGTGTCGGTGAGGCGCTGGTGCGCCACGTGCTGGACCGGGCGCGCGCGGACGGCTACGCCGGGATGCAGTTCAACGCGGTCGTCGAGACGAACACGTCCGCGGTGAAGCTGTACGAGCGGCTGGGGTTCCGCATCATCGGCACGGTGCCCGGCGGGTTTGATCATCCGGTGCAGGGCCGTGTGGGCCTGCACATCATGTACATCGACCTGTGACCCCGGCGACCCGCCGTGGCCGGAGCCGGCTCACCCTGTGACGAGGTGCTTCGCGAACCGCTGCCCGATGCGATGGTGTGCCGCGTCGTCGGGGTGGAGCGCGTCGGCGAGCGGCAGTTCGTCGTGGTCGCCGGGGCCGTACAGGTCGAGACCATCCACATAGAACAGGTTCCGATCGTGGGCGGCCCGTTGTTCGACGATCCGCCGCAGCGCGTCGCGCACCACCGTCAACGTCAGCCGCCCTGCCTTGACGTCGTCCGGATCGCCCGTGGCCGCGAATCGGATCCGGCCTTCGCGGAGCGCGTCGATGTCGAACGTTCCGGGGCCCGGCGTGTCCTCGTGGATGGGGCAGTACAGCGGTGAGACCACCACCAGCGGCGTCTCAGGGTGACCGTCGCGGACCGTGTCGAGGAAGCCGTGCACGGCCGGGGTGAACGCACGTGTGCGCATGACGTCGGCGTTGACGAGGTTGATGCCGATCTCGACGCTCATCACGTCCGCGGGGGTGTCGCGCATGACGCGGGCGGCGAACGGGTCGAGCATCATGGCGCCGCTGTAGCCGAGGTTGACCAGGTCGACTCCGCCGGAGATCGCCGCGAGCGCCGCCCACGTGCTCGACGCGCTCGCCGCGTTGGACCCCTGGCTGATCGAGCTGCCGTGGTGCAGCCACACGCGGCGGCCGTCACGGGGCACCGGCCGGGCGGGCGCGTCGGCGCGCAGCTCGACGAGCTCGGCCTGTTCGTTGTGGGGCAGCCACAGTTCGACGTCCTTGACGCCCGCGGGCAGACCGGCGAACGCGAGAGTGCCGGGGGCGCCCCGTTCGACGTGCGTTTCGCCGGTCGTCATGTCGACAGTGATGACGTCGCCGCCGGTCGCCGTGGCCTGCGCGGTGAGCTCCCCGTCGACGAGCAGGTCGTAGACGCCGTCGGGCCGCGGCGGCACCCCGCGGATCATCTTGCGGGTGCGGAGCACGTCGAGCTCGATCCGGGTCGCGGAGGTCCGCAATGCGAGGCGCACCCCGGCGGGCTGGACCTCCGCCTGGGCCAGCTGGGCACCCTCGCCCTGGCCGTCGAAGCACTGCGCACGCGCCCACGCGGGCAGCCGGTGCGGCAGCACGCCGCGTTCGGTGCGTTCGAGTTCGAGGGCGCCGAGGACGAGTTCGTCGGCGATGGGGACACCGACCGGTGCGGACGTCATGTCCGCACCCTGTCACGCACAGGGCAGGCCGCGCATGCGGGTTTTTCGCCACCGGCCGCCACGCCCGTTGACACCGCCACACCCGTTGACGCCGCCACACCCGTTGATGCCGCCACCCCGATGACGCCGCCCCTCCGATGACACCGTCTTGTCCGATGCCGGAGCCTGCGCACACCGCGGCACCTCGGATCGATCGTCGGAACGGGATTGATCGCCGAAATGTCTCAATAGGCACATAATTAGTATTTGTGTCGATATTTCACCACGCTTAGCGTTTTCCGGACGACGGGGTCGGCGAGGACCCTGCCCACGACCGAGGAACCGCCCATGACTGTTGGCCAGGAACGCACCGACGACCGTCCGGTGCACGCACTCACGACCACCAAGAAGGTGGCGCTGGCCGCAGGCCCGATACTGGGTGTCGCCTGCTATCTGCTGTTGCCCGCCGAGCTGGCGGCACCGGCTCGCGCCGCCGCCGGCGTCGGCGTGCTGATGGCCACGTGGTGGATGACCGAGGCGGTGCCGATCCCTGTCACCGCCCTCCTGCCGTTGGTGCTGTTCCCGACACTGGGTGTGCTGGAAACGGGCGCCGCAGCCGCCCCGTACGCCAACCCCGTGATCTTCCTGGTCCTCGGCGGCGTTCTGCTCGGCCTCGCCACGCAGCGCTGGAACCTGCACCGGCGGATTGCGCTGCGCACCGTGCTGCTGATGGGAACCAGACCGTCACGGCTGGTGTTCGGCCTCATGCTGGCCAGTGCATTCATCTCGATGTGGGTCAGCAACACCGCGACAGCCGTCATCATGGTTCCGATCGGACTGTCCATCCTGCAGCTGGTGTCCAGCCTCGACCAGCGCGCCGCAACCGGGAAACTCGGTTCGGCGATGCTGCTCGGCGTCGCGTACGCCGTCACCATCGGTTCGATGGCGACACCGATCGGCCAGCCTCCCATGGCACTCATGAAGGCCTACCTCGGCACGACGCACGGTTTCGACCTCGGCTTCGGACAGTGGATGCTCGTCGGGGTGCCGTTCGGTGCGGTCATGCTCGGTGTGTCGTGGCTGGTGCTCACCAAACTGGTCTTCCGTTCGGAACTGGACGAGATCCCGGGCGGCCGCGGACTGATCCGGTCCGAATTGGACAAGCTGGGTCCGCTCAGCGGCCCGGAACGCAGCGTGTTGCTCGTGTTCGCCGCGGCGGCCTGCTGCTGGGTCGTGGTGCCGACCTTGGCCGAACTTCCCCTGCTGGCCTCGTGGACCTGGCTGGGCAGCATCTCCGACACCGTCGTCGCGATGGCGGCGGCGATCGCACTCTGCCTGATCCCTGCCGGGAGGCAGCACAACGGACCGTTGCTGGAATGGAGCGCGACGAGCGAGGTCCCGTGGGGTGTACTGCTGCTCTTCGGCGGTGGCCTCAGCCTGTCGACGGCGTTCTCCGAAACCGGATTCAGCGAATGGCTCGGCAACCAGGTGGCCGGCGTGCCGGTTCCTTCGGTGGTGCTACTGCTGATCGCCGTCGTCACGGTGATCCTGTTGACCGAGCTGACCAGCAACACCGCCACCGCCGCCGCCTTCTTCCCGATCATGGGATCGGTCGCCGTCGGCGTCGGCATGGACCCGCTGCTGATGACCATCGCGGTGGCGATGGCCGTGTCCTGCGCGTTCATGCTGCCGGTCGCCACGCCGTCGAACGCGGTCGCGTTCGCCACGGGAGAGCTGCCGATCAAGCACATGATCCGGGCCGGGGTGTGGATCAACCTCGCGGGCACCGCCCTGATCATGCTGACGATGCTGACGCTCGTGCCCCTCGTGTTCGGCGTGAGCCTCTGACGACCCCTGCGCTCCGCAGGCGATGCCGGCGGTTCAGCCGACGAGGGCCTGCCAGGTCACCGGCCCGCACACACCGTCGACGTAGAGCCGGTTGACACTCTGGAACGAACGGATCGCCGACACCGTGACCGGGCCACAGTCGCCGTCGACGGCCAGGCCGGCGCTGCGCATGTTCAGCGCCGTCTGGGCTGCCTTCACGTGGTTGCCGCCCGAACCGGAACGTGCCGTGGCGACGAGTTCCGCCCACGTCTTCGGGCCGACCTGACCGTCGACGTACAGCCCCTGCGACGACTGGAACGACTTCACGGCGGAGACCGACACGGGGCCGTAGTCGCCGTCGATCACCAGGTTCGTGCCGTGGTAGCGCATGAGGTACTGGATCACCTCGACCACCTCGCCCGACGCTCCGGGGTCGATGGCCGACCAGCCGCCGCCGAGGTCCACACCACGTGCGCGCATGAACGACACCGGGTCGACGATGCCGTTCAGGCCGCCGCGATGGGTTTCGAAGTGCAGATGGGGACCGGTCACGTTGCCGGTCGTGCCCATGTCGCCGATCCACTCCCCTGCCGACACCCAGGAGCCCTCGCTGACCCGGAAGCGGCTCAGGTGGCCGTAGTAGGTGTAGGTGCTGTTGCCGTGGAAGAGGATGATGCCGTTCCCGGTGCGGCCGGAGAGCACGCCCCAGCCGACCCGGTAGGCGCGACCGCCCGAGGCCGCGTAGACGGCAGTTCCCGTCGAATTGGTGACGTCCTGACCGGCGTGGGGCACGCCGCCGCGGTCGGCCCCGAAATGCCCACCCGTCGGGAAGTAGCCCTGGGCGGGGTTGCGCCAGGCGCCGTTCTTGAGCGACGCGGCCGACGCCGTGCCGGTCGCACCCAACAGCCCGAAGGCCAGTGCTCCGGCTCCCATCGCCGTGCCGGACAGTATGGCCCTTCGCGACACTCCCCGCCGCTGGTCGGGGTCGACGTCCGGGCTGCCGTCCGGCACTTCACACTGTTCACACATGTCGCTGCCCTTCGTGGCCGGTAACGATCGTCACGCTACAAATCGGACAACTCAGGCGGCACCTACGAAGGTTCGAGACCGTCCGAGGGCGGGTGAACAGTACCGGGCCGCCCGTCGAACGACGGGTCGGCCACGGTGCGCGGCGCGGGTACGGGCGGCGTCTAAGGTTTGCGGCCGACGGCGGCGGCGATGCACTGAGCCGCGGACGACAGTTCACCCACCCTGGGACCGTCGGGCCACCAGTCGTCGTTGATGACCAGGCCGGGCTCGATCAGGTCGAGACCTTCGAGCAGCTCCATGATCTCCGCTCGCGTGCGCCAGTAACCACGGCCGGTGCCGCCGGCGCCCCGCATGATCTCCTGGACGCGCATGGCGGTCTCGGTGTGCTCGTTCTCCGGGTCGAGGAAGTGCGTGAACGCGACGTAGGAACCCGACGGCAGCGCGTCGATGTAGGCGCGCATGACGTCGACGGGCGGGAGGCCGAACTCGGCGTCGTGGTGGTGCAGGGTGGCGACCTGCAACAGCCCCATCGGCCGGGAGAAGTCGAGGAACTCGCGGACCAGCTCGTTGTCGAGGACCTGCTCGGGCCGGAAGATGTCGGCGCCGAGGAGGCGGGTGTGCTCGTTCTCCTCGAGGATCGCGCGGCCGTGTGCGAGGACCACGGGGTCGTTGTCGACGTAGACCACCCGGGCCTCGTCGTTGAGCCGTTGCACGACCTCGTGCGTGTTCTCCGCGGTCGGCAGGCCGGAGCCGCAGTCGAGGAACTGGTCGAGACCCACCTTCGCGGCGAGGAACCGCGCCGCACGGATGAGGAACATCCGGTTGCTGATCGCGATCTGCCGCACCTCCGGCACGGCCTCGTCCATCCGGTGGATCAGCTCACGGTCGACCTCGTAGTTCGTCTTCCCGCCGATGGCGAAGTCGTAGGCGCGGGCGATACTCGGCGTCGTGGTGTCGATGTGCACCACGTCGGACGAGAAGGACTCGGAACGGGAAGCAGACATTCGGACCGACCTCGCTACACGGACATCACAACGGCGGGAACCTCGCCCGCGCAGCGTAGCTCACCGACGATCACGGTGGCTCGGCCTTCCGGCAAGCGGGCGTCTGCCCTGGTCGGCTGGCACCTGCACCGCGGTCCGCAGCACACCAGCGCTCCGCTCCACGTCATTCGGTCCCACTCCGCGCCGTCCCGCGCCGGCCCACGCTGCCTCACGCCGGCCCACGCTGCCTCACGCCGTCTCGTTCCGGCCCGCACCGCCGGGCATCACGCGGCGGCGGATCGGGGGCTCAGGACGGCCACGAGAAACGCGGACTCCGGGCCGAACGGCCTGAGGTCCCATGTGGACAGCGCGTGGTCGGTGTCGAATCCGGCTTCGGCGGAGTCGGCGAAGAAGTCGTCCGCCGAGTATCCGCGGTCGGTTCCGAAGCCCACGGCGACCCTGCCATCGGGCGCGACATGGTCGCGGAACCGCCGCAGAACGGTGCCGCGGGTGCTCGGCGCGGCGAACGGCATCACGTTCCCGGCACACACGATCACGTCGAAGGGCGCCGGGATCTCCCTTGCGGGCAGGTCCAGCTCGGCCAGGTCGCCGACCAGCCATTGCGGCCCGGGATAGTCCTGCTCGGCCGCGGCGATCAGCGCCGGGTCGACGTCCACTCCCACGACATCGTGCCCTGCGGCAGCCAGCGCCGCCCCGACCCGGCCCGGTCCGCATCCGGCGTCGAGGATGCGCGCACCACGCGGGGCCAGCGCGTCCACCAGCCGCGCCTCACCTGCGAGATCGTCACCCGCGCGCGCCAGCCCGCGCATCCGCTCGATGTACCAGTCGGAGTGGCCCGGGTTCTCGGCCACCTTCTGCATCCAGAGGCTCGTTTCCACCACGGTGCCATTGTCCAGCCACACGGCCCGGGAATCGCCCCCGACCCGCGGACACCGCCCTCGCGGTGGTGGGCGTCGGGAAGCAGGCGGAGCAACACGGCCTCCGGAGAACGCGACACGGTCCCCGGAGGCCGCAACACGGGATCCTATCCGCAGTGTTCGAACCCGCTGGCATACGACTTGTCGCCGACCGATCCGCCCCACTTGACGCACTGGCCCGCCGCGTACTTCTTCACCGGGCCCGCGTAGTAGCCGAAGTTGCCCTTGTCCTCGCCACGGGTGCCGTTCTGCACCTTGAGGAACGCCGACGTCGGGCTCTTCTTCCCGATCTTGGTGTTCTTGATCGTGGTGACGCAGTTCTTGCCGGTGGCGCCGTTGTACATCAGGTAGACCCGGCCGTTGCCGTTGAGCCCGTGCTGGTTGATGACCTTGAACCCGGATCCGCACACCTCGCCGGGCGTGTAGGGGTTGCCCGAACCGCCGCCACCGCCGGCGTATCGGTCGAAGGCATCCTTGGCGTACTCCACCCGCTGGTCCGTCAGGCAGTGGCCGCACACTTCGTATTTCTCGGCGAACACCTCGGTCGCCTCGCGGATCGTGGTTGCCGAGAGCAGGTCGGACTTGCCGAACCGGGAATTCACGTTCAGCTCGTGCCAGATGAATTTCAACTGGATGTTCAGTCCCCAGCGGCTCTTGTCACGGTTGTTCGCGAATGCGATGAGGTTCGTGGGGTCGGTGTCCCAGCGCCCACCGACGCTCCACTGTGCGATTCCCCTTCCGGGGCCGGGATCCTGAATCGCGCGAGGGTCGACACCGGATTCCTGTCGCAGATTACCGACCACGCCCGCTGCCTGCCGGTCCGTCAAGCCCTTGGCCGTGAAGAATTCGAACGCCCGCCGCTCGTTCTCCCGGATGACGGTCGGCGCGATTCCCTGGTTCGGGCTCATGCCACCTGCTTCGACGTCCGAGGTTTCCTGCGCCTGCGCGGGGCCGGTGACGATGGTGCCGGACGCCATCAGCAGTCCCGCCGCCGTGGCAACAGCCCGGAGCAGACCACGCGGCGATCTCCGCGCCCGCGAATATTCATTTGGCATTCATTTCTCCAGATTTTCACGAGGTCACGGCGCGCAACGCGCACGGACCTCTCCCCAGTAGAGTTCTCGTTTTCCGTGTGAGCTCGAGGCATCGCCGTCTCCCCCAGGAAACGCCACGGAACGTGCACCGCCGTTCAGCGAATTCACTCCCCGACCGGGCAGCGAAAACCGGCACCGCACCCGCCGTGCGTCGCGCTCACGCCTCAAGCGTGCAACGTCACGCGGGGCGGAAACTACCGACTTTCGGACGTCGTGCGACCGGTTTGTCCGAGCTGTCGCAGCGAAGTCCGGAACCCTGCCCACGCGGCCGAAACAGACGGCGACACTGCGAGATCTCCGACAAGAGCCGATGCCGGAACGGACCGGACGCCTTCCCGCGGGGCACCTCCTCCGTGCGTGCAAGCAACGACACTCAGGGCACGCCGCGAGGGCGACCGCTGAGTCGTGGAGCCCGTGAGTCAGTGGCGCCCGTGAGTCAGTGGCGCCCGTGAGTCAGTGGAGATCGCGGCGGGTTCGACAACACGTCACGTCCTAGAAGGGTGGGTTGTCGTCGTTCTGCCGTTTCGGGTCGGTGGTTCCTCGTGCGGTTTTGGCCGGGGCGGTTCGACGGCCTGCCGGGGCGCCGGGCGCCTGGCCGTGGCGTGCCTGGGTACCGCGTGCTTGGGCGTGGTGTGCCTGGGTGTCGCGTGCCGGGGCTCGTCGTGTGGGGGTGAGGACGGGTTCGCGGCGGCTGGTGTAGGTCGCTCCGTGTGGGGTCGTGACGCGGGTGATGCCGTGAGTCGGGTTGTAACGGGTGTTCCAGCCGGGTTGGTCTTTCAGGCGGTGGTGTCGTCGGCAGCGGGGGCCGCCGTTGGCCACCGACGTGGACCCACCACCGGCGCCGGCGGTGCCGCCCGCCACGGCCCAGGGGTGTTGGTGGTCGTGGTCGCAGTGTCGGGCGGGCCGGTGGCACCAGGGCATGACGCATTCCCGGTCCCGCACCCGCACCAGGTCACGGATCACCGCACTGGGCCGCCGCCGAGTACGACCCAGATCGACCGGCTCGCCCGTGCCGGGATCGCACAGCACGGCCCGCCAGGTGCTGCGGGCGTTGGTCATGATCTCCCGCGCGATCGGCGCCGGAATCGGTCCGTAGCCGTCCAGCTCGCACCCCTCATCAGACATCGTCAGGGCCGTATCCATCGGGACGTGCAGATAGACCATGGCCGCCGCCTCCGGCGCCGTCACGCCGACATCGCGCCCCAGTATTAGGTCGGCGGTCACGTCGGCACGTAGTTGTTCCAGGGTGCGCTGCTCGCCACCGCGGCGCAGTGACCGTGCCATCCCATCGACCCGCGAATAGCAGGCCGCCGCAACCTCCGCGGGCAGGCTCGCCTCCAACGTAGACATCGCGTGCTCGCCCGGCGTGAGTTCGACCCGACGCTCCGCGCGTGCCCGCCGTGCACGGTGGGTGTGCCCGCCGGGGTCCACCTTTTCCACGAGTCGGCGTGCGCGCTGGGCCAGGTTTCCCGGCTGCCACGCCGTCTCCGGCGCCTCCACCAGCTTGTCGGCCAGCAGACCGTCGACCTGCCGGGCCGCGTCGTCGTCGAGGGGATCGACCACGGTCAACACCCGCCGCGCCCCGTGCGCCCCGAGTTCGCCGGCGCGCATCGATGCGAGCAGCCGCGGCATCCGCCGCGTCAACGACCTCCCCTCGGCGATACGACGTTCGACCTCCCGCGTCGACACGCGCAACACCGGGGTCAACTCCTCCGCCAACCCACGATCGTCACCCACCGCCGCCGAGAGGTCGGCCAGCAACGCCAGCTCTTCAGCATCGAGACCCGCCCGCCAAACCCGCAAGCCCCGCAACTGCTCGATCCTGCCACCAACACCGCCGTCACCAACTCTGCCGTCCCCCATGTCATCCACAACACCCACGCTATCGAACTGGTGTACGAACACACCATTGCACAATGGAGTGACGTCTCAGACGAGGAGGAAATGGTGGTCGAGCCGGCCCGGCCGGTGGCATCGATCGCGCGCGAGAACGGGCCGGCCGAGCGGGCGCCGGAACTGGGTCGACGACCACCGGTGAAACGCACGCCGCCGCCGAGCCACCGTTGACGACGCCGGAGCTTCACCGTTGACGCAGCGCACGACATCGCACAGGATGAACGTCCCGATCGAGGAAGCACCGAATCCGGACGACTCACCTGTCATGGGGTGATGATATGAGTGCCCCGTCGCTGGCACGGCTCGCGGAGCATCGCGGCCGCACCATCCTGTCCGGTACCGGCGATGCCGGGCGGACGGTCGACGCCTGTACCGGCACGCTGCGGCCGCACTCCCTCACCGTGAAGGCAGGGGATTCCCACCTGTCCACCAGGTTGGTGCATGTCCGGCTGCAGGACACGTCGGTCAACCGGCTTCGCTACGGCACCGAGGTCACCGTCAGTTCCGGCGACGGTGCACTCGACGACTACCTGCTCACGCTCCCCCTGTCGGGCCACGCCACCTTCCGCTACGGCAACGACGTCGCCACCGCCACACCCGACCGCGGAGTCATCATCGGGCCCCATCGCGAGTTCGCGTTCGACTTCGACCCGACCTGGGACCAGCTGGTCGTCCGGCTCGACCGCGAGCGAGTCGAGTCGGCCGCGGCGGCGTTGACCGGCGACGTCGGGCCCGTCGACTTCGATCTCGCTCTCGCGCCGGGAGTGGCGACTCTCGACGGTCTGCTGGAATCGGCCCTGGGTCTGGCCGGGTCCGAGATCACCGACCGGCGCCCGCGACTGGTGTGGCAGTTCGAGCAGCTGATCCTCGAGACACTGCTCATGACTCAGCCGAACAACCGGGCGGCCATGACCGGCACCGGTCGGTGCGGGCCCGACTCACCACGCGTCCGGCAGGCGATGGAGTTCATGCTGGATCGGCTGAGCGAACCGCTGACCGTCACGACCGTCGCGGAGGCGTGCGGCACGAGTGTCCGGACCCTGCAGCAGACGTTCCGGCGCGAAGTCGGGTCCTCACCGCTGCAGTGGCTCAGGGAGCAGCGGCTGGAACGCGCACACGCACTGTTGACCGCCGGAGCGCCCGGGCTGTCGGTGACCGACGTCGCCTATCGCTGCGGCTTCTTCCACCTGGGCGAGTTCGGCACCGCGTTCCGCCGCCGGTACGGCACGACACCCTCGAAACTGCTGACGACACGGCGCTGACCTCCCGCACCGGGCCCTTCCCGGCACGGTGTCACTGCGCGATTCCGAGTACGGCTCGGCGTCCATCCGATATCCGTGTGCCGTGCATCACGCGAGGGTGGAGCCATGCATGTCGCCCTCCTTCAACTCGCCAGCCCGGCCGAGGAGTCCGTCGAGGACCGGATCGCCCGCGTGACCGGCATGATCGACGCCGAGCACGACCTGGCCGGCACCGATCTGCTCGTCCTTCCGGAGATGTGGACGGCCGGGTACTTCTCGTTCGAGCAGTACGCCTCCCGCGCCGAGCCGTTCGAAGGCCCCACGCTGACGGCAGCGCGCACGTGGGCACGTGCCTTCGACCTGTTCGTCCACCTCGGCAGCTTCGTGGAGGCCGGTGCCGACGGCCGACTCCACAACACCTCGGCCGTCATCGCCCCCGACGGGGCCGTCGTCACGGCCTATCGCAAGGTGCACCTGTTCGGCTACGGCTCGCGGGAATCGGAGCTGCTCACCCCCGGTGACCAGCTCGGCGTGGGTCACGTCGCCGGCCCCACCTCGGGCATCACCACGTGTTACGACCTGCGATTCCCCGAGCTGTTTCGCAGCCTCGTCGACGAAGGCGCCGAACAGCTGATCGTGTGCGCGGCCTGGCCTGCGGCCAGGCTGGAGCACTGGCGGTTGTTCACCTCGGTCCGCGCCGTCGAACAGCAGGCCACCCTGATCGCCTGCAACGCCGTCGGCCGGCAACACGACGTCGCGCTCGGCGGTCACAGTCGCGTGGTCGCGCCCACCGGCGAAGTCCTGGTGGAAGCGGGCACGGAAGAAGGCTTCACCTACGCCGAGGTCGATTCCGAACTCCCACCGGCGATGCGCGCCGAATTCTCCGCGCTCGCCGACCGCCGCTGGCCGGTGCCCATCTCGTAGCCCGCTTCGGCGCCCGCCACCGGTGCGCCGCTTCGACCCCACCTGCACCACACCCCTGCGCCATCTCATTCGCACCGTCCCGGGCCGGTTCCGGAACAGCGACCGTCCCTCCCACCCATCCCCGAACAGTCAAGGAGAGTCATGGCCAGCACAGCCACCGCGCTCCGGCTACGAACCGTCGAGGGCGAGCAGGTCGACGTGACGCCCGGCCGCCTCGTCGTCGCCGGCTACACCGGACGAGACCGCGAGGCGGTCCGGCACCACATCGTCGAACTCGCAGCCATCGGCGTCCCCGAGCCGGACAGCATCCCGGCCTTCTACGAGTTGGACACCGGCCTGTTGAGCGTGGCCGGGGACGTCGAGGTCGCCGGGGAGCAGACCTCTGGCGAGGTCGAACCCGTCCTCGTTCGCAGCAACGGGCACCACTACCTGACGGTGGGCAGCGACCACACCGACCGGGCGCTGGAACGTCACGACATCAAGGCGTCCAAGGGTGCGTGCCCGAAGCCCGTGGCCGGCACCGTCATCGACCTGGGCACCCGGCCCGAATCGCTGCCGTGGGACGAGATCACGGCCACTTGCTGGCTGGACGACGAGCTCTACCAGGACGGCACCCTCGCCCAGCTGCTCCCCATCACCAAAGTTCTCGCCGAATGGGACTCGTTCGGCTCCGACAGCGCCTCGATGGTCCTTTTCGGAGGGACGATGCCGCTGCTCGACGGCCAGTTCCGCTTCGGCCGGGAATGGCGGATGCGCCTCCACGTTCCCGGACAGCCCGCCCTCGAATGCACCTACACCACTGCCGTGAGGAAGAACTGATGCGCACCAGCACCGACTACCTGGCTTCGCTCGGCGACGGCCGTCGCGTCGTCGTGGACGGCGAGCCGGTCAAGGACGTCGCCGAACACCCCGCCTTCGCGCCGATCGCCCGGACGATCGGACGCCTCTTCGATCTGGCGGCCGACCCCGCCAACGACATGCAGACCGAGGACCCCGAGACCGGACGGGCTGTCAACCGGCTCTTCCTTCCGCCACGGGACGCCGGGGAGTTGGCGGCCTACCGGGAGGCCGCTCAGGTCTGGGCCACCGAGACGCACGGCTTCGTGGGGCGTTCTCCCGACCACGTCGGCGCGTTCCTGGCCGCGTTCTCCAGCCACCCGGAGGCATTCGCCGACGACCGGGGCCCCGGCAAGAACCTGGCCGAGAACGTCCGCGCCTTCCATCGCCGCGTTGTCGACGACGACCTGTACGTCTCGTACGCGATCATCCCGCCGCAGGTCTCCCGCGCCACCACGGCGCATGCCTGGGAAGGCGACTTCATCCAGGTGGGGGTGAAGGAGGAACGCCCCGACGGCATCGTCGTGCAGGGCGCGCAGATGCTCGCCACCGGCGGCGCCGTCGCCGACGAGATCCTGGTCTCCTGCATCAAGCCCCTGCAGGCCGAGGACGAGGACTTCGCGGTCAGCTTCACCGTCCCGGTCAACGCCGAAGGGCTGACGCTGTACTGCAGGCGGCCGTACGCGCCGGGAGCCAGCAGCGAGTACGACTACCCGCTCACGTCGCGCTACGACGAGACCGACGCGCTCCTGGTGTTCGACGAAGTCTTCATCCCCTGGGAGAACGTCTTCGTCTACAAGGACGTGCCCGGCCTCCGCCAGCAGTTCTTCGGCACCGGAGCCCACGTGCTCGGGAACTGGCAGGCGCAGATCCGATTCGCCACCAAGCTGCGTTTCCTGGCAGGGCTGGCCCGCAAGGTCGCCGAGGTCAACGGTGTCGACAAGTTCCCCGGAGTCGTGGAGAAACTCGGCGAGCTGGCCAGCCTGGTCTCCATCGTCGAATCGGGTGTGCTCGCCGCCGAGCACACCGCCGACAGCGACGACCAGGGGCTGTGCCGCCCCGGGGCACGCGCGTTGTACGGGGCCATGGGGCTGCAGTCCGAGATCCACCCGCGGGTGATCGGGATCCTGCGCGACCTCGCAGGCGGCGGCGTACTGCAACTGCCCGCGAGTGTCGAGGAGTTGCGGGGCGAGGCGACGCGAGCCCACATGGACCGCTACGTCAGCAGCCCCGGCACTCCCGCCGAGGAGCGGATCAAACTGTTCAAGCTTGTCTGGGACGCCATCGGTTCCGAATTCGCCGGCCGGCACCAGCAGTACGAACTCTTCTACGCAGGCGCTCCCTTCGTCGTGAAGGGCTACGCCTACCGCAACTACGGCTACGACCAACCGCTCGCCGAGGTCGACGAGTTCCTCGCGAGCTACAGCACCGCCGGAACGGAGACACCGCGATGAGCAAGCCCGCGATCGAGTTCACCGACATCACCGACATCGAATACACGCTGTGTCCCGGGGACGACCCGTTGATCAAGGAGCGGATCCTCGCCACCGACCCGGCGACCGGCGTCGCCACGCGGATCCTGCGCTACGAACCGGGTGCCGACTCGACACCGATCGGAGTGCAGAAGCACGAGTTCTGGGAAGAGGTCTACATCATCGAAGGGTCCTTCACCGACCTGACGCTGGGTCAGACCTTCCACGCGGGCCAGTTCGCCTGCCGCCCGCCGGGCATGCCCCACGGACCGTGGCGCTCCGAGGAGGGCGTGACCACCTACGAGGTCCGGTACCCCGCCCCGGCGGAGCAGTGAGATGCCCGCCATGACTGCGCAACTGGTCGACCCCACCACGATGCGGCAGACCATGGGGCGGTTCGCCACCGGCGTCGCCGTCATCACCACCGAGGCCGACGGCGAGCCCCACGGCATGACCATGAACTCGTTGACCTCCGTCTCGCTGGACCCGCCGTTGCTGCTGGTGTGCTTCAACCACGGCGCGCGCAGTGCCGACGCGGTCACCGACTCGGGACGCTTCGTCGTCAACCTCCTCTCGCAGCGGCAACAACCGATCGCGATGCGCTTCGCGAAGCGCGGCGAGGACCATTTCGGCGGCCTCGGCCTCGAGTACGGCGACCACCGCGTTCCGGTGGTGCCGAACGCCTTGGCACACCTCGATTGCGACGTCGACCGCATCGTCGAAGCCGGTGACCACACGGTCGTCTTCGGCAGGGTCACCGACGTGTGCGCCCGGGAAGGAGAGCCGCTCGGCTTCTATCAGGGTCGCTTCAGCGACATCACGCCCCACGGCGCCGAACCCGAGCACTGGTTCTTCTGATCACCCTCGCCCCGGGCCGGGCGCCGACGCCGCGGCCCGGGGCGGCCGGGGACCGAATCAGCCGAGCCGCACCTGCGGGATGCGGCCTGACGAAATGGATCACGTATGTCCCAGAGCATCGAGGACCACGAGATCGGCGGCTCCGACGAGTCCGACCGGCTCATCGAACCCGGCCCGGGCTACCGCGCCGGGCTCCGGGGCCTCCGACGTTCCCTCGACATCTCGACGATCGGCGCCGGTGTCGTCGCCGCGGTCTTCGGCTGCACCGGCCCGGCACTGATCGTCGTCAACGGCGCCACCGACGCCGGACTCACCACCGCGCAGACGGTGTCCTGGGTCAGCACGGTCTACCTGGTCGGCGGTTTCATCTCGCTGATCATGGCGCTGTACTACAAGCAGCCCATCGTCGGCGCGTGGAGCATTCCCGCCGCGGCGCTGGTCGTCTCCAGCCTGTCCGACCATTCGCTCCCGGAGATGGTCGGCGCCTATTTCACGGCCAGTGTCCTCGTGTTACTCCTCGGACTGTCCGGTTTCGTCCGCACGCTGGTGCGTTGGCTACCCATGCCCATCCTGATGGCCATGATCGGCGGGGTCCTGTTCAAATACGCGCTCAACATCGTCGGCGCCGCCGAGACGCGGCCGTTCCTGGTCGCCGCCGCGGTCGTCGGGTTCCTGGTGCTGAGCCGGTTCGTCAAGGCGGTCCCGGGCGTGATCGGAGCCCTGGCCTTCGGCATCGTCGCGGCCGTGCTCACCGACTCGTTCGCATCGGCCCACATCGGCGCCGACCTCACCCTGCCGACCTGGGTCGGCGTGGACTTCGACCCGCTGACCATGCTGGGCGTGGGAATCCCACTCGCACTGGTGATCCAGGCGGAGAACATCCAGTCCATGGGTGTCCTCATCGCCGAGAAGTACCGTCCCCCAGTCAACAACATCACCGTGGTCAGCGGAGCCGCCAGTCTCCTCGTCTCCGGGTTCGGCGGTCACAATGCCAGCATCGCCGGTCCGATGACCGCCATCTGCGGCTCCGACCAGGCCGGCCCCCATCACAACCGGCGCTATGCCGCGGCCGTCGTGAACGGCATCATCTTCATCACGTTCGGTTTCTTCGCCAGCATCGCCGTCGGCCTGGTCAGTGCGCTCCCGGGCGAACTCATCTCCACCGTCGCCGGACTGGCGATGTTCGGCGTCCTCATCATCGCCTTCCGGGGCGCGTTCTCCGAGGGCCGATACAAGCTCGGCGCACTGGTCGCCCTCGTCGTAGCCATGGGCGACGTGACGATCTTCGGCATCTCCAGCCCGTTCTGGGCGCTCCTCGCCGGCCTGGGCGTTTCCCTGCTACTCGAGTTCGACGACTTCAAGAACCGGGCACACACCTGAGCGCGGTCGGCCGAGCCGGGTCAGCGCGTGGGCGCGGTCCGGCTCGGCCGGGTGCCCGTGGCGAGCACGTCGCCGCGGTCGATCTGGCGCTTCAAGATCTTTCCGGTGCTTCCCTTCGGCAGCGCGTCGACGACCTGGTAGATGCGCGGGATCTTGTAAGCCGCCAGCCGCTGCTCCAGCCATGCACGCAGATCGGCGGCGTCGACCGCCCGCCCCTCGTGCGGTGCGATGACAACGCCGATCTCCTCCCCCAGTCGTTCGTCGGGGATGCCGATCACCGCAGCTTCGAGGATGTCGGGGTGGCCGTAGAGCACCTCCTCGACTTCGCGCGGGTATACGTTGTAGCCGCCGCGGATCACGAGGTCCTTCTTGCGGTCGACGATGAAGAGGTCGCCGTCGGAATCCATTCGGCCGAGGTCGCCGGTGAGGAACCACGAGCCGTGCCGGACCGTCGCGGTCGCATCGGGCCGGTTCCAGTACTCCCGCATGACGACCGGGCCCTGGATCGCGACCTCGCCGACCTCACCGACCGGAAGCGGCTCCTGTGACTCGTCGAGGATCGTCAACCTGCACCCCGGCAGCGCACGACCGACGCTGCCCTCCTTACGGGGCATGTCCAGGGAATTGAACGTCGCGGCGCCGGTCGTCTCACTCAGCCCGTAACCGTCGAGCACCCACGCACCGAAACGCCGGTGGAACGCCTTGGACACCTCGACGGGGAGCGCCGCGCCTCCCGAACAGGCCAGCCGGAGGTCGGCGAAATCGTCGGCCGTCAACTCGGTCTCGGCGTGCAGCATCTCGTTCCACATCGTCGGAACGCCCGCCAGCCCGGTGAGCCGATGCTCCGCAGCCATCTCGAGCATGGCCCGGCCGCTGAACGGCCGTAGCAAGGACAGCGAAGCGCCGACGGTGAAGACAGCGGCCATCACGGAGGCCTGGCCGAACACGTGGAACAGTGGCAGCGCCGTACCCATCCGGTCGTCCGAGGTGGTGTCGAGCGCCTCGGAGAGCATCCGCCCGCAGGACAGCAGGTTCTCGTGCGTCAGCACGGCGCCCTTGGGCTTGCCGGTGGTACCGGAGGTGTAGAGCAGGACAGCGGTCTCTTCCCCTCCGACGTCGGCGATGTCGGAGGGGACGCGCTCCGGGGCGATGGCGTCGGGAGCGAGCAGCCACCGGGGCACCCCGGCCGAGTCACCCGCCGTGACCAGCGCCTCGGCCGCTCCGTCCCACCCGATGGCCAGGCTGCACTCGGCGTCGGCGAGGAAGTACTCCAGCTCACGCGGGGCGGAGACCGGGTTGACGGTCACAGCCGTTGCCCCCAGGGCCAGCACCCCGTGGTAAGCGAAGACGAACTCGGCGCTCGTCGGCACCACCATCAGCACCCGGTCGCCGGCTGCCACGCCTCGGTCCCTGAGCAGGGCGGCAGCGCCGGACACCTGCGCCCGCAACTCCTCCCAGGTCCAGCGCCGGTCGCCCTCCCGCAGCGCGGCGGCGTCAGGGCGCTGGTCGGCGTGTTTCCAGATGTTCGCTACAACGTTCGTCACGGGGCCGCTCCTCGTGGTCGTGTTGCGGTTGGCCGGTCAGGCCTTCTTCCACGCCGGGTCGCGGCGACGCAGCTCCGTCATGGCGATGGTGCGTTTGTGGACTTCGTCCGGCCCATCCGCGAGACGCAGCGTGCGCAGATGGGCGTACAGCCAGGCCAGCGGGAAGTCGTCCGAGACGCCACCGCCGCCGTGCACCTGGATCGCCCGGTCAACGACTTTCAGCGCGACCTCGGGTGCTGCGATCTTGATGCCGGCGATCTCGACTCGGGCCTGCTGGTTGCCGACGGTGTCCATCAGCCAGGCCGTCTTGAGCGTCAGCAGGCGCGCCATCTCGATCTCGATGCGCGCCTCGGCGATCCAGTCCTGGATGTTCGCCCGGTCGGCGACCGGGGCACCGAAGGTGACCCTGGACTGTGCCCGGTCGATCATCATGTCGAGGGCGCGCTCGGCCATGCCGATCGAGCGCATGCAGTGATGGATGCGGCCGGGCCCCAGCCGTGCCTGGCTGATCATGAAGCCGTCGCCCTCGCCGGCGAGCAGAGCCGTGACCGGCACTCGCACGTTCTCGAAGACGACCTCGGCGTGTCCCTCACGATCCGCATACCCGAAGACCGGCAAGTTCCGCAGGACCCTGATGCCAGGGGTGTCCAACGGGACCACCATCATGCTCTGCTGGCGGTGTTTGGGCGCGTCCGGATCGGTCTTGCCCATGACGATGAGCACCTTGCAGTTCTTGTGCAGCGCGTTCGACGTCCACCACTTTCGCCCGTTGAGCACGTACGCATCGCCGTCCCGGACCATGCGCAGCTCGACGTTCGTGGCGTCGGAGCTCGCCACGGCCGGCTCGGTCATCGCGAACGCCGAGGCGATCTCGCCGTCCAGCAGCGGCTTGAGCCACTTCTCCTTGTGCTCGTCGGTGCCGAACTGGGTCAGTACCTCCATGTTCCCGGTGTCAGGGGCGTTGCAGTTCATCGCCTCGGGCGCCAGTTCCGGGCTGCGGCCCATGATCTCGGCGAGATGGGCGTATTCGAGGTTGGTCAGGCCGGAGCCCCACTCCCCGTCCGGGTGGAAGAGGTTCCACAGGCCGCGCTGCTTCGCCTTCACCTTGAGTTCCTCGAGGATCGGCGGCTGGAAGTGCGGGTCGCGTGCCTCCTCCATCTGCGTCCGGTAGGTCGCCTCGGCCGGGTAGATGTGCTCGTCCATGAAGTCGAGCAGCTGCTCCCGATAGTCGCGGCCCCGTTCGCTCAGCTCCAGCATCGTCGCTCCTCCATCGGTGGCCGAACGGCCACTGTGGTCAGTTGTCTTCGGTAGGCCTCGCGCGAAGGCTTGCGCACGCCGGTCTCGGGCGGAGATCGTCACGGCATCGAACATCCCGGACCAGCCGAACCCGGCGTCGCAGTCGTTCCCCGCGAGTTCGAGCGGATTCCACGGACCGTCCCCGGAAACGAAGGGAGCGACGGGTTCGCCATACGCGACTCCTCGGTCTCGACTGGTGCCGCACGATACTTGAATCCGGATTCGTATTCAATCTTCGGGTAGCGCCGGAGCCGAGGGCCGAGTCCACTGCCCGCACCACCCCGGGGGACTGGGCTGAAGTGGGCACACCGGCGGCACAGCAGACATCGAGCCGACCACGTACTTGAACTCGCCGTCGACTCCATCGGGATTCGAGGCGAGCGCGTTGAGTCGATCGTGGCCACAGCGCCCGTCGGCCGCCTCGGCGGCGTCGGCGAGAACGTAGTTCCCTTCGGCACCGGAACCGACCGGGCACGCCATGCCGCACTTCCGCACGGACAGTCGCGCAGGCACCAGCCCTCAAACACCGGCCCTCAGGCACCGGCCCGCAGCCTGCGCGGGCGCGGCCCGCGCAGCCGCCGCTCCCTCAGCTCTCGTCGAGCTTGAGTGCGTTGACCCAGAGCCGCGTCGTGGTGTCGACCAGCTGTTTCATGCTCGCCTTGTCCCCGAGGCAGAAGACGTTGTAGGCGAGGCGCGAGACCATGCCGGACAAGGCCATCGCGGCCATCTTGGGGTCGATGCCGGGGTCGACGAGACCCTGTTCCTGCAGCCTCGCGATGGCTCGCGCATTCCGGGCCGCGAACGTCCGGCTGCGGGTGCGGCGCACCTCTCGGAACTTCGGGTCGACCACGGCCACCTGTTCGAGGATCAGCATCAGCTTGGCGTTGCGCTTGTAGGCCTCGAGATATGCGCGGTTCGACGCTTCGATGACCGCGGCAGGGGAGGCCTCGTCCTCGTCGAGGTGCGGGGCGCCGGGGTGCAGCATGTCGTGCTGAGCTTCTTCCACGACCGCAAGAAAGACCTCTTCCTTGCTGGAGAAGTAGGTGTAGAAGCTCCCCGTGGAGCATTTCGCCTCGGCGGTGATGTCGGTCAGCCTGGCGTCGAGGTAGCCGTCACGTTCGAAGACCACGCGCGCGGCCGCAACGAGAGCGGCACGAGTGCGGGCACCCCGCGCCGTCACCGGCGGAGCACGGAACGCAGACGTGTCGGCGAGCGGAGGCACGGCCGACTCGCCGCGCGCGCTGCTCTTGCTGCTCATCTGCCCTCCTTGGATGCAGCTGCATGGTGCCACACCCCGGCAGCCATCCTGGTCGCCCACGCCGACGCTGCCCACACCGGCGTGCGGTCCGGCGTGGGCAGCCACCGATGCGGCCGGCACGGGCTCCGCTCACAACGTGAGAACCACCTTCCCCGTGGCGGCTCGCCGCTCGAGGCATTGCAGGGCGTCAGCGGCCTGCTCGAGCGGGAAGGACGGTCCGAGCACGGGTTTCAGCGCACCGCTGCGCAGGTGCGGTTCCATCGCTGCCCACTGGGTGGCCACGTGCCCTGGCCGCGGCATCGAGTAGGCGCCCCAGCCCACGCCGGTCACGGAGATGTTGTTGAGCAGCAGCCGGTTGACCTTGACCGTGGGGATGTCGCCCGCGGCGAATCCGACCACGAGGAGGCGGCCGTGCTCGCGCAGCGTCCGGAGCGAGTCGGTGAACCGGTCACCGCCCACCGGGTCGAGGACGACGTCGACAGCCCGGCCGACCTCGTCCTTGAAATTCTCGGCGAGGACGAATTCGTCCGCCCCGGCTGCCATGGCGACATCGCCTTTTTCCTTGGCCGAGACCACCGCGATCACGCGGCCGGCCCCGAACGCCTTGGCCACCTGGATCGCGCTGGTGCCGATACCTCCGGCGCCACCGTGCACGAGCACGGTCTCCCCCTCGGCGAGGTGCCCGCGTTCGAGGAGGGCGAAGTAGGACGTGCAGTAGTTGAAGAGGAAGGAGGCGCCCTCCTCGAAGGACACACTGTCGGGCAGGCGAAAGGTCAGGTCCGGGCGAGCCAGTACCCGGTCGGCGAAACCGCCCAGCAGCGACAGGGAGGCGACCCGGTCTCCGACGGCCAGCCCGGACGACTCGGGCGCCGCGGTCACCACCCCTGCCACCTCCGCACCCGGAATGAACGGGAGCTCCGGCTTGACCTGGTAGAGGCCCCGCGTCTGCAGCAACTCGGGGAACGCCACCCCTGCGGCCCTCACATCGACGGTGACCTGCTCCTCATCGGCCGGGGCCGGGACATCGACCACTTCGACCGCAGAAGGGCCGTCGAGACTGCTGATGTGAATGGCGCGCATTGATGGGTCACACCCTTTCGACGATGACTCCGTGTGCCACGACGTGTTCACGCCCGGGTCAGGCAGCGCAGGTCCTCGGTACCTGCTCGCCCCTTCCGTCCGAGATCACCGGCCCGGGAGTGGGGGTGCACGCTACGCGAATGTGAACCCGGGTTCAAGATTTTCCGAATTCGGATTCATGTTTAGCCCTGCACCGGCGCCACCCGCAGGGCAAGGAGCAGCATGCCGGCGATGCCGCGGCCGGCGTCAGGCATCGTTCGCCGAGGGACACGTGCGCGGTCCGAAGGCATCGCTGTTCTCGGTGGCCCACAAGTGGAAGCCGCGGGCAGGGTTTCCTGTCACCTCTTCCACGGTGGGCAGCACACCGGGGCTCTCCTGCGTGGCCACGCCCGGGATCATGGGGTCCTCGGTGACTGCGCCCTGATCCTGTCGGGCGACGTGGTCGGCGGGCTGCGGATCGGCGTGGACCTCGACGTGCAGCTCGCGTCCCAGGGCCGTGCCGATCGCGGTCACCTTCTGCTCGACGGTCAGGGCCTCGGGCCCGGTGAGCGGATAGACCCTGGCCTCATGGCCGTCTTCGGTCAGCGCTCTGGCGGCGACGGCGGCGATGTCGGCGGGGTGGATCACCGGAGAGGCCAACCCCGCTGCCGGCAGGCGTACGGTGTCCCCGCCGCGGATCTGGGAGGCCCAGGCGAGGGTATTGGAAGCGAACTCCCACGGCCGCAACAGCGTCCAATCCAGACCGCTCTCGCGTACGGCCGTTTCGGCGGTCAGCATTGCGGCTCCGATGACCGAGGACGGGTGCGTCTGGGCGAGCAGACTCGAAACCAGAACGACGCGGCGCACCCCCGCCCGGCGCACGGTGGGCAGGACCTCGGCCGGCAACTGCCCGTCGGGAAGGACGAGGAACAGCGACTCGACCCCTTCCATTGCGGCACGCAGTGCGTCCGTGCGGGACAGGTCGCCCTCGGCGGTCTCGACCCGGGGCGGGAATCCGGCCCGGGGCGGCGTCCGAGTCAGCGCCCGGAGCGGTGTCGAGGTCGCGGTCAGCTCGTCCACGAGTGCGCGGCCGACATGGCCGGTCGCACCGGTCACCAGGATCATCGGCGCATCCTTTCGATACGTTCCGGAAAGGACAGTGGGTGTGGGGCTCATGTCGGGGTCAGGCGAGGCCGAAGAGTGTCGTGTAGGTGTCCATCCGCAGGTGGGTGCCCTTCAGATGAGAGGTCCGCTCGGGGCCGAGAACACCGACGCCGGCCGCATACGAGGCACCGCCGGCGGGCCCCAGCGGCAAGGAGATGGCCGCGGGAGCGGGCTGATAGGTCGCCGACCCGGGGTGGCCCGCAATCAGCGCGCGAATGTTGGCCGCCGCCACCTCGGCGTGCTCTCCGGCGGCCTTGGCCATCTTGGCTTCGGGCAGGTCGGTCAGGTCGCCGAGGGCGAAGACCCGGTCGTGACCGGCGACTCGGAGATCCTCGCTGACCTCGACGTGGCCGTTGTCGCGCCGTGCCGCGGCAAGGCTGCCCGCCAGGTAGTCACTGTGGGGCGTGACGCCGTAGCAACGGAACCAGAGATCGGCGTCGATGTCCCGGCCTGCGTGCGTGCGTACCGTGAACGCGGCGAGCTCACCCGGCTCGGTCGGTGGTCGGCCATCCAGCGAGGTGCCGATGAGCAGCTCGATACCGAGATCGTCGAGTTGGCCGCGTAGCTCGGTCCGGAGCTCGTCAGGGTAACCACCGCTGACGATCTCGCCGGCCGGGTCCACGAGCGTGACGTCCTTCTCCGGCCAGGCCGCCTTGATCTCACCGGCGAGCTCCAGTCCCACGGGCCCGGCTCCCAGCAGCAGGACCCGCTTCGCCGCTGCGAGCGAGGCACGGGTGGCACGCAGCCCGGCGACCGCGTCCGCACTGTCGTCGGCCGCGATCTTCGCCGGGAACGGGTAACTCGACCCGGTGGCGAGCACCAGGTACTCCGGGTTCAGCCGCTCGCCCGAACTCAGCACCACCGTGTCGCCGTCGGCATGGGTCACCCGGTCGCGCACCACACGCCCACGACTGAGCAGCCGGTCATAGGGAAAGAAGATCGCTTCGGTCCACGCCGGATCGACCAGTGCCCGCAAGGCGGCCACGTTGTGCACGAACCGGTCCCGTGGCTCCACCAGGACGACGTCGGCCACGTCGTCGAGTGCTTGCGCAGCCGCCACGCCGGCGTATCCACCACCGGCCACCACGACGCCAGGACTCATCGCACCTCCTCGTTCCAACTGCCTGGTTCTCACGACACCGTTCTCACAACGCCGCCGGCACAGCACCACTGACAGGTAGTTCTTATCACGTACTGTTCATAACACGAACTATATTAGTTCGCACTATGAACAGTCGTCAACTACGCTGGGGCCGTAGGAGGAGCTCATGACCCACACCACCGAGTCGGCCCGGGCGGTCACGGCACCCGGCCCGCGGCTGACCGATGAGATCGGACTCGAAACGGCGCTGGTGCGCCTGTCGCATGTGGTGCAGCGGGTCTTCGGTGAGGTCAGCCGCGACCACGACCTCACCGCGCAGCAGGCACAGTTGCTGTGCCGCCTCGTGGACGGTCCCGTCGGGATGGCGGACCTGGGTCGGATGCTCGACCTGGAGAAGTCCAGCCTCACCGGCCTGGTCGACCGAGCCGAGAAACGTGGCCTCGTCGTCCGGACCCGCAGCAACACGGACCGGCGCGTCTACCAGATCTCGCTGACCAGCGACGGCCTCCAGGTGGGCACCGCCACGCACGACGGCGTGATCGCTCGACTCGGAGAACTCCTCGGCGACATCGACGAACCCGAACGAGAACAGTTGACCGCTCGGATCACGCGGATGATCGCGGCCGCCGAGGACCACCGTCGCTGACCGGTCTCACCCGAGGGTTGCAGTGGACGCCCAGCAGCTGACACCGCACGAGTACGCCACCGGCCCGCCGAACCGGCGTCGCACCGAACAGGACTCGGGGTCCGCGTCGGGCTCGTCGAGCTACATGCCGGCCGAAGTGGACGGTTCCACCCGGACGCGGATGCTCTTCATCAGCGGCTGGTCACTTTGGACGCTGTAGTCGGCAGCGCCGATGAGTCCGTTCATCTCGGGCATGTATCCCGCGGCGCTGCCACGGGGCAGGTCGTAGGAGATGGCGCGGTACTCGTGCAGCGATCGCTGCGATCCGTCCTTGGAGGTGGCGACGATGTCGACCGGGGTTCCCTCCTCGATTCCGCGTGCACGCATGTCGTCGGCGTTCAAGAAGATCAGCTCGCGCAGGTTGCGCACCCCGCGGTACCGGTCGTTGTTCGAGTAGATCGTGGTGTTCCACTGATCGTGCGAACGCATCGTTTGCAGGACGAGCACATCGGCGGAGTCCGGGATGACGTCCGGCAGGTTCGCGTGGCAGAACTCGGCCTTACCGGAACCCGTGTGGAAGGTGCGCTCACGGGCCGGCTGCGGGATCCGGAACCCCGAGGGCTGCCGCACACGCGTGTTGAAGTCCTCGAAGCCCGGCAGAACCTGCGCCATGACGTCGCGGATGCGGTCGTAGTCCTCGACGTACCACTCCCACGGAGTTGCACTGTCGGGCAGCGTCGCCCGCGCCATGCCGGCGATGATGGCCGGTTCGGACAGCAACAGCGGCGACGCAGGCCGCTTCCTGCCGGACGAGAGGTGGACCATGCTCATCGCGTCCTCGACGCTCGTGCTCTGCTTGCCGCCACGTTGCTCGTCCAGCTCGGTGCGGCCCAGACACGGCAGGATCAACGCCTTGGTGCCGTGCACCAGGTGGCTGCGGTTCAGCTTGGTGCTGATCTGCACGGTCAGCTCGCACCGTCGCAACCCCTCGGCGGTGTACTCGGTGTCCGGCGCGGCTCGCACGAAGTTGCCGCCCATGCCGACGAACACCTTGAGCTCGCCGGCATGCATCGCCTCGATCGAACGGACGGTGTCGAGGCCGTGCTCGCGCGGCGGATCGATCCGGCACACCTCGGCCAGCCGGTCCAGGAACTCGGTCCCCGGCCGGTGGTCGATGCCGCAGGTGCGGTTGCCCTGCACGTTGCTGTGGCCGCGCACCGGTGACGGGCCTGCGCCCTCGCGCCCGATGTTCCCGCGGAGCAACAGCAGGTTCACGATCTCCCTGACCGTGTCCACGCCGTGTTCGTGCTGGCTGACGCCGAGGCACCAGCTGATCAGTGCGCGTTCGGAGCGCAGGTAGACCTCGGCGGCACGCCGGATGTCGGCCTCGCTGAGCCCGGACTGGGCCACGAGCTCGTCCCAGCTCGTGGCCTCGACCAGCTCGCGGTACTCCTCGAAACCGTGGGTGGACGATTCGAGGAACTCGTGGTCGAGGACGTCGGGAGTCTCGCGTGCCCGCTCGAACACCACCTTGGCGATGCCGCGCATCAGGGCCAGGTCGCCTCCTGGACGGACCTGCAGGTTCATGGTGCTGGTCGGGGTCGACTTGAACCGCGCCATGTCGACGAACTCGTGGGGCACGATCGTGCGGGTGGAACCCGCCTCGACCAGCGGGTTGACGTGGACGACGTCGGCGCCACGCTCGTGCGCCTCGGCCAGCGCCGTCAGCATCCGCGGCGCGTTCGACGCGGCGTTGACCCCGAGAACGAACAGCGCGTCACACTGCTCCCAGTCGTGCAGGTCGACGGTGCCCTTACCGGTCCCGATCGAGGCCCGCAGCGCCCGGCCGGAGGCCTCGTGGCACATGTTGGAACAGTCCGGCAGGTTGTTCGTGCCGTACTCGCGGACCATCAGCTGGTAGAGGAACGTCGCCTCGTTGCCGAGCCTGCCCGAGGTGTAGAACGACGCCTGACCGGGATCGTCCAGCCCGCGCAGTTCCGTGCCGACGAGTTCGAACGCGTCCGCCCAGCTGATCGGCACGTAGTGATCGGTGGCGGCGTCGTAGACCATCGGCTCGGTGAGCCGTCCCTGATTCTCGAGGTCGAAGTCGGTCCACTCGGCCAGTTCGGAAACCGAGTGGGCGGCGAAGAACTCCCGGTCGACCCGCTTTCCCGTCATCTCCCAGGTGACGTGCTTGATGCCGTTCTCGCAGATGTCGAGCTTGAGGCCCTTGGTGTCGTCGGGCCAGGCGCACCCGGGGCAGTCGTAACTCCGCTCCGCGTGGTTCATGTCGAACATCGCGCGGGTGCCCTTGACCGGTGCACGTTCACGAGCCAGTACCCGCATGACCGACGCCGCAGCGCCCCATCCGGCGGCCGGGTGGTGATACGGCCGCTGCGACCAGCGACCGTCGGTCGCCGGGCCCGTACCGCCCTGGCGGGGCGTGTCCGACATCAGCCCGGGGACGGACTGCCGCTCCGACGTCGGGGCACTCCGGTCGGACGCCGCCTCCGGACGCGGCCCGTGTTCGACGGTGCCCTCGTCCCCTTCGACCGTGTCCGCCGTGTCGTCGCTGCCCATGCCGGCTCCTGTTTCGTCGATGTCCTCGTGGTCGTCACCGTGGTGCGACCGCTGTTCGATGCGGGCGGTGGCGTGATCGCCGTGGGCTGCGGCGCTATCCGGCTGCGGCGCTATGCGGCTGCGGCGCCGCTCGTCGCATCGACGAGGAACCGGTCGCGGTCCACGACGACCCTGTCGATCCGCACCTTTCCTGCGTCCGGGTCGGCGACGTCGACGGTACTGTGGCGGTGGTTGTCGACGCAGACAAAGCTCGTTGTGACGCAGCACGTCGAGGCGGTGCCGTCCGATGCGACAATCTCCCACCACGACGTCGGGCTGGAACGAAACGATGATCGATGAACCACGTGAGGACGCCCTCGCCGAGCTCGCCGACCTGGCGGCCACGCGCCTGGCCGAGCTGGCCGACGACGTCGTCGCCGACTGCGTCGACCGGATGGACGTGTACCGCACGGTCGTTCCACGCGACGACCTGCGCCGTTCCATCGAGCACAACCTCCGCTACATCGTCGCCGCCCTCCGTGACCCCGGTGGCTCACGCGATCTCAGTGCGCCGCGGGAGACGGGGCGGCGCCGCGCGTATCAGGGCGCGCCGTTGCCCGAGGTGCTGCGCGCCTACCGGCTGACCTTCACCGCCGTCTGGGACGTGCTCATCCGCCACGCGCGCGATGGCCACGAACCCACCCGCACCACACTCATCGGCGCAGGCACCCTCCTCTGGCAGCTCGCCGACGAACACGCCATCGAGCTCACCGAGGCCTACCGGGCCGCGACCGCGGAGCTGCTCACCGAACAGCACCAGCGCCGCGCCGCCCTCGTCGAGGCGCTGTTCACCGGTCAGGTCGGGCCCGACGCGAGCCCGTGGGAGATCGCCAAGCTCCTCGACCTGCAGCCGAACGTCGACCTGGTCGTCGTCGCCGCGGAGAACAGCGCTCTCGCCGACGCCGGGCTCCCCCGCGTCGAACAACGACTCGCCGACAGGGGCATCGTCTCCGCCTGGCGGCTCACTCCGACGCTGCACACCGGTGTCGTCTCGCTGCGTCCCGGTCAACGCGACGAGCTGTTCGCCGTCCTGCGCGAGGCGGCGACCACGCGCACCGGCGTCAGTCCCCCGTACCAATCACTCCGGGACACCCCGCGGGCACTGCATCTGGCCAGCGTTGCGCTGGCAGGGATCCCCGCGGGAAAGGCGGAGGTCCGCACGTTCGGCACCAGCCCGCTCGCCGCGCTCGTCGCCTGCGACCCGGACGAGAGCGAACGTGTCGCCTACCAGGTGCTGGGCGCGGTACTCGAGCTCCCCGCCGATGACCGCACCAGCCTGTTGGACACCCTGCGTGCCTGGTTCGACCAGGCCGGCTCCGCCGAGCAGGCCGCCAAGCAGCTCTACTGCCACCCGAACACGGTCCGCTACCGGCTGCGCCGCATCAACGAGCTCACGGGCCGGTCGCTGGCCCAGCCGTTCGACGTCGCCGAGCTCGCCACCGCGCTCCACTCCCTCGACCTCGGCAAGGACCCGATCCCGGGTCGCAACGACCAGCCCCGGTCCTGACCCGCTTCGCCTCTTTCGAAGGTAACGATCGCCCCGCGGCCACGAGAGACACCGGGTGAGACGTCACGGTGTGATGACGGCGCGGCCGATCAACTCGCCTGCGGCGAGCTTGCGATATGCCTTCGGCGCCTCGGACAACGGAAACGTCGTGATGGACGCCCGCACCAGCTTCCGCGAGGCCAGTTCCAGCACCTCGACCAGCTCGGGACGAGTACCCCAGTACGTCGTCTGCACCGACAGCTCGAACGGAAGACCGAAGAACGAGACAGGCAGCGTTCCTCCGCCCAGGCCGATGATGGTCAACTCCCCCAACGAGCGCGCGCACGCGGCACCGAGTGCCAAGGTGTCGTCGTTACCGACGCAGTCGAGCACCACATCGGCACCCCGTCCGCCGGTGTAGTGACGAATACGCTCCGCAGCGTCCTCGTCGGGGGCGAGAGCCAGGTCGGCTCCCTCATCGGTCGCGAGTGCACGTGCCTCGGCGCGCATGTCCACGGCAACGATCCGCGCCGCGGTGGTGGCCTTGAGGAGTTGCACCGCCATGTGGCCCAGCCCGCCGATACCGATCACAACTGACGTCGCTCCCGGTGACAACTTCGGCCAGGCCCGGCGCACTGCGTGATACGGGGTCAACGCGGCATCCGTCAGCGGTGCCGCATCAACGGGGTCCACTCCCGGCGGGAGCGGCACGATGTGACGGGCGTTGGGCACGAGCATGAACTCGGCCATGCCACCGTCGAGTCCGAGGCCGCCACCACCGCCCGGCACCGGCGCCGCCGCGAGGTTCTCGCAGTAGGTGTCCACACCGGCCAGGCAGCGTTGACAGGTACCGCATCCCCACGGCCCGTAGACGGCGACAGCCTGCTCGGGTTGCAGTCCCCGGACTCCCTCGCCGAGCGCGTGGACCCAGCCGGCGTTCTCGTGGCCGAGGGTGAACGGCGGTCCCCACGCCAGCTGTCCGGCTGTGAAGTCGTGCATGAGGTGCAGGTCCGAGTGACAGGCACCGGCGCCGCCGATACGCACGACCACCTCGCCCGGCCCCGGACGCGGCTCGGCGATGTCCGCAAGCACCGGCTCGGATTTCCACTCGAGTAGACGGATGGCTTTCATCGGTGTCGTCCCCTCCCAGTCCCGCACGGCTCGTCAGGGCCGCTGAACTGCGCGCCTGGCCGGCATACATCCGGCCCGCCCCGGGGCCTCGCCCATACCGGGAAGGCTGTTCTTCGAGTGACCCGGCTTCTCGGTTCCCACACCGAACCTACGGGCGCTCACACCGACGTCGAAGCGGTCGTTGGTCCCTCTCCGGCGGTGACCTTCGCCCGTCAGCGGGCCGCGGCAGGCCGATCGGTTACCTCCGACCCCGGACTCGTGACGTAGGTCCCTGGGACGGACTCGCCTTCCGGCGTGAGTATCGAGGGCAGCCAGGAGTTGGGAGGGCGCGGTGGCAGACAGCGACAGCACCCGAAGGCGAAAGATCGTGGTCGGCGTCGACGGTTCGGCCGCAGCCGAACACGCCCTTCGGTGGGCCGTGTGGGAAGCATCCCTTCATGGTGACGAGATCGAGGCGATCGCAGTCCGCGAGCAGGAGGATCTGCTGCCCGGCACCTCGTACACATTTCAGCCATACGGTCGTCGCCCGGTAGCCGACGACGAAGGTGCGCGGGCCTATCTGCACACCGCGGTGAACGCCGTGACGACGGACGTGCCCGTCGTCGAAACCGTCCGCGCAGGCGATCCGGCGACCGAGCTGATCAAGGCCTCGGCGAGCGCAGACATGCTGGTCGTCGCCAGCCATCACCACGGCCGGTTCGCCGAAGTACTGCTGGGGAGCACGTCGGCCGAATGCGTGCGGCACGCGCAATGCCCCGTGGTGGTCATCCCCACGACTCTCATCCGCTGATCCGACTGAGGAGGACGGCACCGTGGCCGAGACCCGATCGAAAGCAGGAGCCGAGACCGAGCGGCACCGGCCCGTTACTGGCCGACCAGTTCGCTCCTGAGCCCACGGTGGTGCAGGCCCAGCACATCGTCGTGAATGCCGAAACCGCACAGACCTACCGCGCAATGCGAGAACTGGACTTCACGGACCTGCGGGGCGCGATCGTCGGCGCCGCGACCTGGGTCCGGAGCCTGCCCGAACGCTGGCACAACCGTAAGCACGGACCGCCCCGTAAGCCGACCCGCAGACGTTGGACGACATGGAGCACGGGTCGGACTGGGTCATCCTCGGCGAAAACCCCGGCTCCGAGATCACGGCCGGGGTCGCAGGCCGGTTCTGGAAACCGGTCGTCGAGTGGCACCACGTCGACCCGGCCGAGTTCACCGAGTTCGACGAGCCGGGTTTCGGGAAGGTCGTGATGTCGTTCTCCGTACTTGCGTACGGAGTGATGTCGCTGGTCAGCTACGACGTGCGCGTCACGATCAACGACACGATGTCCAGCACGCTCTTCATGCTCTATTGGCGAACGGTCTCACGTTCGTCGCCGCGATCCAGCGCGCCACCCTGCGAACTGTCAAGGCCAACGCGGAGCACCCCAACCCGGAAACACCCTGATGACCGGCTGAACGGCCCACCGGAGATTGGCCGTTCAGCCGCGTCGACTACGAACCCTTCACCGGAATCTGGTGCGCCTCGGCGGTTTTTTCGAGCGGGATCGTCACCTCGAGGATGCCCTTGTCGTAACGGGCTGCGATCCGGTCCGTGGCCGCCCCGGCGGGCAACCGGACCGTGCGTGAGAACGAACCGTAGTGAAACTCGCTGCGGCCCTTTTCGGTCTTCTCTTCGCTGCGCTGCGCTGCGATGGACAACTCGTCCTTCTCAACGGTGATGGTGATGTCGTGTTCAGGGTCCAATCCGGGCAGCTCAGCCCGCACCACGTACTCCTCCTCGCTGAGGCGGTCCTCCAAACGCATCCACCGCCGCTCTGCAACCGATCCGAACGGGACCTCCGATTCGAGCCAGCGGAACATGTCGGGCAACAGGGAACTGCGCGGAACCAACGACGTCATGGGAACCTCTTCTCGACTGGTGTGGGTGTCGCCTCCAGCAAACGCCTGCACACCCGATTCCGTGCAGGGCCTCCTTGCTCCGCGCTGAAGGACCAACGGCCACACTTCCGGCGACGCGATCGCCATCAGCGAGTCCGCGTCGCAACGGCATGGGCTGGGCACAATCCTCCGCGACGCCCGAGCCTCAACGTGACGAGACCCGCACGAGTCTGGCCCGGATCTCCCCTTGAACTCGCTCGAGCCGGCGGCGCTGACGTTCGTCGGCCGCCGCCTTTTCCCTCGCGGTCAGAACGACCGCATCCGGGCCCGGAAACACCAGGCCCTCGCGGTCATCGCGTAGCCACCTGACCTGAAACGGCGGCGTGCCGCCGGGTCCCCGTGTCTCGAGAATCAGACCCAGCTCGTCGCCGCTACCCACTGCGGCACTCTTGACCAGCAGCCAGTCTCCCGCCTGTGCCTGCATATCGCACCTCCAACGGGGTCGCCTCTGACTTGGACGTTACGGGCACTCCGGCCGCAAGGCTGCCGACGTTCGACCCCAGGAACTGGGACCAACGCCGCATCCCGCCTGCCGCGGAGGTAAACGCGCACACAACCGATCCCCGTGAGCCTGCATCGGTGCTGCTGCGGGACTTGCGGAGCTAGCCGAACGGCCTCTCGGCAAGGGAAGCCGCCAGGGTGCTGACGAGCTGTGGCGGCTATGGCGACGTTCTCGTCCAGCCGCGCACACTCGCCGCCAGCACGGCCGGACGCGACATCCGTCGGCCCGGCCGGCGGTTCCTGAAGCCGGCCCCGTCGGACACGGCGTCTCCGTTCGACGACGGTCACCGGTATTCGGCGCCGTAACAGGGACGGCGGTTCAGTAACGGGATCGGGGACCGATGTCCGTCCACTCTCGCTCCCATTGATCGAACCTACGACGGTCGAGGAGCTTGCGCACCAACCAGTATCCGCCCACGCATACTGTCACCGTGCCCAGCCAGAGGGCCGTTGCCGCACCGATGGCGGACGCCATCGCATGGGCCGAAGGCTGTGGCCGCTGCGTTGGGTCACCACGCTGATCGAGCCAGACGGGAACCGTGCTCCCCGAGAGCGATCCTGCCTCCGCACGTACCGTGCCGACCTTGCGCGAGCCATCGGCCAGCCTCCACTCGGCTCGCACCGCGACCTCGTCCGCGCTGGTGCCTGCCCGGGCCGGTAGCGGTGTCAGCGACGGTGCGTCGGCGAGCAGCGTCGCCTCTGCGCGATAGAGACCGCGAGCTTGGACAGCGCTAGCCCGCTGGTCACGCGCATAGGTCTCCGAACCCGCCGCCGCAGCGAACGGCAGCATCACCAGCGGAGCCAGGATCGCCAGCAGCAGTACCACGCCTTCCACACGGTCCCAGCTCCGGGCAAGCGGGTTCCGGCCAGGCCAGAGCCTGCGGAAGAACCGCCTCTGCCGCACGACGCGCTGTTCGGGCTCCACGACGATCCCTCCTCGGAGGTCGTTCGCGTCCAACATCCCTCGCCGGAGAGGTCGTGTTTCAGAGCCGTTGGTCCCTCATTATGGAATCCTTCCTCCCGAATGCCTTCGACGAAGAACCGCAGGCAGAGCCACCTGAGCGGCCTCAGCGTCACCGTCGCAGACCTCCGTCACTTCACGGCCATGATCGGCGGACGCGACGCAACCGGCCACGCAGTAACCGTGCCAGGAACGCTGAGCCGAGAACGCCGGTATCGCGGGCAAGGGGCACGAAAGTCCTCAACCCTGAAGGCTTCCGGCACTGCCCAGCCGCGCCGACGCGTTGCCATCGTCGGCGCATGACTGTTCGATATCCGGACGACGACACGGTAGATCCCTCGCCGCCGTACCGACCGGCGTCGCTACAGCTCCTGGCCGATACCTGACCGGTACCTCATCACCATCGCAGAGCGTGCGGCCTCCAACGGAACCGTGCTCAAAACGGTCAGGAACAAGCCCGGGTCGCGGCAGCTGGTGCGTGCTCTCGCCGAAGCGGCGCGCGTGCACGCAGACGATCCCGAATACCGGACCGAGCTTGCGACCTGGAGCGGACGCCGAATTTCCGCCGACGGCGTTCCCGCCGCATCGGCCCCGCTGCCCCGAAGCAGCGAGGACGTGGTTACCCGAGTGTTCTCCGATCCTCGACTCGCCCAATCCCCAGGAGCCGAATCCGAGGGCGACGAAGCCACCCTCCTCGTGCTGGGAACCGCCTCCGATGATCGACTCTCACGCCTGCGAGCAGGTGAGGCCACCAGCGCCGTGCTGCTGACCGCCACCTCCGCCGGCCTCGCTTGCTGCCCGCTGACCGAGCCTCTCGAGGTGGGCTCGGCCCGTGAGCGGTTGCGCGAGAAGGTGACCGACGGCAGCGCGCCGCACATGCTGCTGCGCGTCGGGTGGGCGCCCATCAACGCCGACCCGCTTCCCGCAACCCCACGCCGAGCCGTCACCGACGTCGTCCGGCCACTCACCGAGCACGCCACGCCGTGAACGTGTCCGTCGTTGCGCTCGCGTCCCCAGTCGTCACGAGTGTTCACCGCTGCGCAGGTATCGCACCCCTCGTATTCTGGCCCTGACGCGACGGCTGAGGGGATGACGCGGATGATCAGTGCCTTCATCGCCGACGATCACGAGCTCGTACGACGCGGCATCACTGATCTTCTCGAGAGCGACGCCGAGATCACGGTCGTCGGCCAAGCAGGAACGGCGGCAGAGGCGTTGGAGGAGATTCGAGCGCTGCGACCCGACGTGGCGGTACTCGACGTGCGACTGCCCGACCGCAACGGCATTGACGTGTGTCGCGAGTTGCGCTCGGAGCTGACCGAGGTGTGCTGCCTGATGCTCACCGCATTCAGCGACGAGGACGCCCCACTCGACGCCGTCGAAGCCGGGGCCAGCGGCTACGCGCTCAAAGACCTGAACGGGCAGGAGCTGACCGCGACAGTGCACACCATCGCCAACGGCCGGTCCCTGCTCGACGACAGCGCCGCCAGGCTCATCGTCGCCCGTCATGCGAAGGCGAGGCCTGCCGACCCTGTCGATTCCCTGAGCGACCGGGAACACACCCTGCTCGACCTCATCGGCGAGGGACTCACCAACCGGCAGATCTCCGAACGAATGTTGTTGGCCGAGAAAACCGTGAAGAACTACGTTTCCCGGCTACTCGCGAAACTCTGCGTGGAGCGCCGAACCCAGGCCGCAGTTCTGGCCACCCGGCGGCACCACGGCTGAGGGCGAGCGGGAGGCCACTGCGAGCGCCAAAGCCGTGCCTCGGCTCGAGCCGCCCGGCCGCGTGCCCGGAGCAGATCAGCACCGCGCAGCCGCTGCGGGCGCTGTGCCGCGTACGCGCAGAGTCCGGAAACGTCGAGTGTCCGAACAGAACCGGTCGCGGTGACATACGGCCCTGTCGGGCGGCATCGGCGAACCGCGACGTTGTGTCCATGTCTGCTCTTGCAACGTTCCCCGTCCCTGCTCCCCTCCCGGGCGACTGGGTGGCCGTGCACGAAACACACATCGGCGTGGTCTTCCTCGTGGGAGACACCGCCTACAAGCTGAAGAAACCCGTCGACCTCGGCTTTCTCGACTTCCGGACGTTGGCTGCGCGCCGGCGTGCATGTCATGAGGAGGTAGCGCTCAACCGCAGGCTCACCCCGGATGTGTACGAGGGAGTCGCGGACGTCATCGGACCGGATGGTAAGCCGTGCGAACACCTCGTGGTGATGCGCCGGATGCCCGAGGAGCGCCGCCTGGCGACGCTCGTGCGTCAAGACGCACCGCTGGAGGACACCATCCGGGCCGTCGCCGGAATAATCGCGCGCTTCCATCGGACTGCGGCGCGCGGTCCCACGATCGAACGGGAAGGCACCCGCGATGCGATACGCGCGCGCTGGCAGACCAGTTTCGACCAGATCCAGTCACACCGGCACCTGCTCGGCGCCGATACGGTCGAGCGGATCGAGCGGCTCACCGGTGAATTCCTCGACGGCCGAGCGGCGTTGTTCGATCGGAGGATCGCCGAAGGACGCATCGTCGACGGTCACGCAGACCTGTTGACGGAGGACATCTTCTGCCTCGACGACGGCCCTCGGATCCTGGACTGTCTCGAGTTCGATGCGCGACTGCGCGCCGTGGACGGGCTCGACGACGTCGCGTTCCTCGCGATGGACTTGGAGCGACTCGGCGCGCCACAGCTGGCGGAGCTGCTGCTCAACACCTACGCAGAGCAGGCACACGACCCCGCTCCGGTACCGCTGTGGCGCCATTTCGTCGCTTACCGGGCGTTCGTCCGGGCCAAAGTCGCTTGTCTGCGATACGCACAGGGAGACAGTGAGGCTGCCGCACTCGCGCAGCAGCACGGGCTTCTCACGTTACGGCAGCTACAAGCCGGCGAGGTACGGCTGATCCTTGTGGGTGGACTCCCCGGGACAGGCAAGACCTCACTGAGCCGGGCACTCGGCGAGCAACTCGGTGCCACCGTGTTCAGCAGCGACCGCGTACGCAAGGAACTCGCCGGCCTCAGTCCCCTGCAACGGGGGACCGCCTCGTTCGAGTCAGGCATCTACGACCGTGCGCACACCGAGCGCGCGTACACGGAGCTGCTGCAGCGCGCCCGAGAACGACTCGAGCTGGGTGAAACGGTGGTGCTGGACGCATCGTGGACGTCAGCGAGCCAACGGGCATCCGCGACGGAACTGGCCAGCCATACGCACAGCACACTCGTGCAACTCGAATGTCAGGCGCCCGAGGCCATCACCAGCGCCCGCCTCGCCGGCAGGACCGACTCGGCATCCGACGCGACCCCCGGCATTGCCGCGCGCATGGCGCAACGCGTCAACCCATGGCCGGCCGCCCACCGAGTGTTCACCGCAGGCACGATCGCGGACTCGCTGACTCAGGCCATGGCTTACATCGAACGCTAGGCCGCAACGCCGGGATTCATGAACTCGAACCAACATCGAAACTCACCACTGTGCAGTTCAGCAGCGCAGTACTGATCGAACTCGCACCGACAGCCGAAGACCCGAGTCCGGTGCGGCGGACGGCCTATCGGCCCTGCGGGGAGGACCGATAGGCCCTTCGCACGCGCCCTGCGCGATACGAGCATCGACATAGAACGGGACAGCGGAGGAGGTCACCGTGGCCAACACGACGAAATGGACCGTCGAAATCTCGATCGACGAGCACGAGGACAGGACGAGGGCCGAGGCCCGACTACGGACGAGTGCCAGGGTCGAACGTACGGCCGTCGGACACGCCCGCCGCAACCCGCGCGATGTCAACATTCCCGAGATCGGGGACGAACTGGCCGTAGCGCGGGCGATGGCCGACCTCTCGCACCAGCTGATCGAGGTGACGGCAGGCGACATCGAGGCCGTCACCCATCAGCCGACTCACCTGACGCGATGAACGCGACGGCCACGCGGACCAGAGAAACTCCTGGCCGTCACGGGTAACGGCACCATTCTCGTCGGCGTCAACCGCGGCAGAGAGACATCGATTCGGCCATGCGGACGGCGGGGCTGGCGAAGGGAGGGGCCCGATGACCTTCATCTGGCTGATCGTGTGGCTCGTCGCGGGCACCCCCGAGGTGGCTTCCTGGGGCCCGTGGAACAACTGGGGCATCGCGCTTTTCGTGTGTCTGTCCATCGACCTCATCGGCGCTCTCGGTGCCAACACACGACGCTACAGCCGGTCCTGACTGTGCAGCGCACATACGAGCAAGGCCGGGTTCCGGCGGCGAACGGCCCTCGGCCGGGTCGACAACGTGGGGACGTAGGACCCCACGACCGAGGCCCCGTGGCCGTCGCGCGGCGACCGGAGGATGCCCATGCTGAGCCCATGGCTCTGACCGGAGAACACTCGGCTGCGAACACCGCAGGCATGATCCGGGCCGGAACCCACGTGGTCCACCTCGCGACGGTGGATCGTGCAGGAGTTCGACGACCTACCTCGGACCGGCTGTCGGTAGTGAGCGGCGCCGGTCGGCGCGGTTCGACGAGCCACTGCCTGCGAAGCACGGATGGCGAGTTCGACTGTTGATCAGCTGCTGTCCGGAGGTGATCTCGCCCCGACGTGCCGACCGGTCTTGCGCGGGCGCAATCGTGGGCCTGACCCCGCACGGCGAGAGCAGCCCGCAGCCGATCTGCGCCTGCCATGGAGGATCTGACCCTGGAGGAGGACGGTATGAGACGTGGATCAACGGACTGGTCGCCTTCCGAGGCCGAAGCACTGGCCACCGCCGTCCTCAACGCCCCGTCAGTGCTCAACACCCAGCCTTGGTTGCTGGAACTCGACCGCGGCGAGGCGTCGCTGGTCGAACGACGCGACACGTGGTTGCCTTTCAATGACCCGTACGGTCGGGACAGGACCATTTCCTGCGGTGCGGCTGTCCCGAACCTGGAGCTCGCCGTCCGAGTACTGGGTTTCGAGACCGCGACCGCGCTACTGCCGGATCCCGGCAGGCCGGAGCTCGTCGCACGAGTCGCCGCTGGTACCCCGCACGAACCGGATACCGACGACTGGCGGACATACTCTGCGATCACGCGCAGGCGAAGCCATCGGCTGCCGTTCGCCGAAGCCGAGGTGCCGGCCGAACTGGTAACCACGGTCCTTCGGCACGCTGCCGTCGACGGCGTTTCGGTGAGACATGTGCGCGAGGTTGACGCGCTGGCTGCGGCACTGGAATACGCCGCGTTGGCCCAACAACACGATGGCGACCGCCAGCGTGAGCTCGCGGTGTGGACCATTCAGGACCTGCAATATCACCGACACGGCGTGGGGCTCCCTCGCACGGCGCTACCCTCTTCCGCCACTCTGCCGTGGGCCGGAACCGTGAACCGCCTCACCACAGTGCCCGACCGGGTGACGCTGGCGCGATGGCTGTCGCGGGAGACGGTACTGCTGTTCCACACCGCTGATGACACGAGACTCGACCACCTGCGCGCCGGGATGGCCATGCAACGCGTATGGCTCGGCTTCGTCTCAGCGGGCCTCGTCGCCGCTGTGCAAACGCAACCCTTGCATCTGACACAAGTACGGGAACAGCTCGTCGAGGCGCTTGCGCTACCCGGCTCACCACAGCTGCTGATGCGCGTGGGTTACTCGGCGGGACCAGCGCCGGTAAGTCCCCGCCGCAGTGCGTTCGAACTGCTGCACGGTTGACACGACCACGAGAGGAGTGTGGAGATGCTTGCACGCGATGTCATGTGCGCACCAGCCGTGACGGTGGCACCGGATACACCCGTCAGGAAGGCGGCAGCGACGCTGGCTGACCGGGGCTTCACCGCACTGCCTGTCGTGGACGACGAGGACCGGCTGCTCGGTATCGTCACCGAAGCCGACGTGGTCCGCGATCGGTTCCCCCGGGACATCCGCACAGCACGTCTGGGCGACGTACCGGGGGCCGCCGCGGGTTCGACGGTCGGACAGGTCATGACCGCCCCGGTCGTGACGGTCGGTTCCGTGCTGGACGTGGTCGACGTCGTGCGCGCCATGCTGGACGAGGGAGTGCGCAGCGTGCCTGTCGTGGAGGGCGACCGCGTCGTGGGCATCGTCAGCCGGCGTGACCTCGTGCGGGTGCTCGCGCGCGATGACCGACGCCTCGCGCGAGACGTGCACAATCGGCTCGCCATGATCAGCACTCCGGACCGGTGGAGCATCGACGTCACGGACGGTGTCGTCACACTCGTCGACTCTCGAGACGACGCGACCGACCGGCATGTCGCCACGGTTCTTGCGGAGAACGTGCCCGGGGTGCTGCGCGTGCGCCACGTTCCAAACAGAACTGAATCGGCCTGAAACGTTGCGTCTGGATCTGCACCGCGCGAAAGCGGACCCCAGGCCGACGAACTGCGGTTTCTCCGCGCCTGTAGGGATTCGAACCCCGAGCCTTCTGATTCCTAGACCGGGGGACCTCTACCGCCGGGTGGCGCCGACTACATCCTGGGCTTCACCGCCCTGGCGATCGAACAGTCCGGCGGCCCCCGCGCAGCGCTACTCACGATGGCGCGCGACGCCCTGCCGGACTGGGCGCTCGGACTCGTGATCGTCGCGGGCGCCGCCACCGCGATGGTGCCCGCGGCGGGCATGCTCGTCGGCATATCGACGATGGTCGCCAGCACACTCGTACCCACGCAGCCGACCGCGGCATGGTCCGGGTCCGGCCGTGCGCTGTCGTCCTGATCGGTCTGCTCATGCTGGCCTCCTCGGCCCTGCGCAGCTCGGACCTACTGGCCGCACTACTGCTGACCTTCAACGGTTTCGCGCAGCTGGCACCGGCCAACGCCCCCCCCGGGGGGGGGAGGTTTCTCGGTGGCGCGCCTGTAGGGACTGTCGTTGATCACCACCCTCTGCTGCTCTCATGTGCAATGAGTCCGCAACGACCGGCAGGGGCTGTGTCCAAGATTTTGGACAGTCCCTCTGATTTCCTTTGGTTAAGCCGATGCTGCGGCAGCGCGTGGTCTTGCAGAGCTTCCGACCGGAATGCGGTAGCCGAGGCTGCTGTGTGTCGCTGGCGGTTGTAGACGACCGTGTCGTTCACTTCTTGGTTTTGCGTGCGACGCCGCCGACGATGTTCGACTCGGCAGCGTCGGTTGTGCTGGTGGTGTCCGGGCGCCAGTCGGGTAGCCATACAAGGCCGGGTTCGACGAACTCGAAATCGCCGACGAATGCGGCGATCTCGTGCCGGCTGCGCTGGGTCAGTGGCAGGGTGGCGCGGTCGGTGTATTGCCCGGCGATCGTCTTGAAGGCACTCTGCACCTCGTCGTCTTCGTCGTTCAGGCTGATGTGGGTCAGTGCCAGCAGGCTGCCGGGCGGCAGCTGGTCGCGGTAGTAGGCCAGCGGCGCTTCCGGCTGGTGCTCGTCGGGCATGAAATGCAGCAGCGCGACGATCAGCAGGCAGATCGGCTCGTCCGGGTCGATGGCGCCCTCGTCGAGTACCTGTTGCCAGAGTGCGGGCCCGTCGAAGTAGTCGCCGCAGATCGCGTAATGCCGTTCGGGATCGGCGGTGTCTTCGAGCAGGATCTGCGCGTGCGCGTGGGCGACCGGTTCGTTGTCGATATAGACCACGCGGCATTCGCCAGGGGCTACCTCGTCGGCCACTTCGTGGACGTTGCCCTGTGTCGGCAGTCCGCTCCCGATGTCGACGAACTGCCGGATACCCGACTCGACCGCATACCGCACGGCCCTGCGCAGAAACTCGCGATTGGCCACCATCCCCCCGCGCATCTTCGGGGTTTCCCGCAGCTGCTGGTCGGCGAATACTCGATCGACCGCGTAGTTGTGGCGGCCTCCCAGCACGTAGTCGTAGATGCGGCCGGCGCTCGGGCGGTCGGTGTCGATGGCTGCACGTTCCTCGGGCATAGGCCGAGAGTAGTCGATTCGGCCTCGCCCATACACACGTGCGGGCGAACCCGCGGCCGCCGTGGTTTGCACCGCCCAAGGGCAGGCGGCGACAGCCTCGCTCCGTTCTGGTGACGTGCCCGGTGGGCGCAACCGCCGATGCATCCGGGCCGCAAATCCGAGCGCAGGCCAAGGAACGACCCCAACATCGGCGCGCCAACGGCCGCCCCAACTGCGCGCCCCGTACGCGCCACGCAACAGAACAGCGGCGAATCGTTCCGGACGAAGCCTCACCCCTGCAGCCAGCCGATCCCTCACCACGCATTCGGCACAGCGGAGCACTCGGAGACGTAACGGAGCTCTCCAGCCCACTTCAGTGATCAGCAGTATGATCTTGAAAAGCAAGAAACCCCCTGCGTACAGGGGGTTTCTTGGTGGCGCGCCTGTAGGGATTCGAACCCCAAACCTTCTGATCCGTAGACCGGGTGGGACCTCTACCGCCAAGTGACGCCGACTGCCTAAACGGGTCGGAAAGTGCAGATCATAAAGCACCTCCGCCGGACTTCGATGCCTGCGAGTGCCGTCCTGTGTCGGGCTCTACGTCGGCAACGGAGCCCAATCGGAGACCACAGCATGTGCATTCCTCTTGATGAGCCACCAGGCCATAAGCGTTCCACCCATGCACGCAAACGCACTGATGTTCAGACCACGTTCTCACCCACGGGACAGAACACATGTCGCCACGAGCCGTGCACTCCCAGTCCAGCCGGTGCAGGTACACGTTGCAAAGCAGCGACGAATGCCGGGGCAGCCTGTGGGGCCGGACACCGCATGGCGCACCGTCCCCTCCTGCGTCACTCCCGCACGCAGCATGGCTTGCAGTGGCTTCACCACGGGCCCGGCGGCGTCATTAGCATCGTGGCGGGCGCCGACACTGCCCAAGCTCGCCCTACCGCCCATCGCCGCCGGTCGTATTTCCTCCCCCCGTGTCGTTGGCTTGGTTGTGGGGGAACAAGCCGTACCGGCCATGGTCTGCGTTCTTGGTGAACGAGATGTCGCGCGTCTCGGGCTCCAGGGCGTTCGGCGGGTCTTCGTTTTCCAAGATGATGATTTGGCCGGAGAAATTTGTTTGGACATCGGCGAAGAACCGGTCGGCGAGGTTGGCAGTGTCGAGGACGTCGTCGCTATTGTCGGGTTCGTCGTTGGGGTCCGGGGGGCGGTAGACGACCAGGGGTGAGTCGAGCACGACGAAGCCAGGGTGGGGAAGATCGCGGTCGAAGCAGTACTGGGCGAGCGAGATGGTGAACGCGGCGTGCAGGATGGCGCGGACACCTTTACCGTGGGCCGAGCGCGGTTGGTTTCCGGAAACGAGGTCTTGATCGTCGAAGCTGTAGCTGGTGCTGTCGCCGTCGTGGAAGCCCCAGGCCCGCAATCGGACCGCGATCATGCGGGACAGGTCGTCGACAGCGCTGCGCTGCAGGCCTGCCGTAGGGGCCATCACCTCTGGCTTCGGCCCGGCCTCGATGTCGGGGCGGAGGGCTTCGAGCCGCTGAATATGGCGGATGCTCTCGGCGTCTCGTTCAAGCTGGGAGGACAAGGTGAGCAGGTCGTTCAGCTCGCGTTCCTGGGGGTTGAGGATATCGTCCAGCCGTGCGATCGTCGTTCGCGCTTGTGCCGCGTCGTCGGTGTAACCCTGGAGTCGCTGAGCCTTCTCGTCACGTTCGGCGCGCAGCCCGGCGATGGCCTGAAGCAGGTCGTCGCGGAGCGCGGTCGTTTTGCGCTGTTCCTCGCGTACGGACTCGCCGAGGGCGGTCGTGTCGTCGGCGCAATCCTCGTTGAGGTGCTGGTGCTCGGGTTCGGCGCCGCAGAACACGCAGCGTCCCGGGGTGAAGTAGCCCAGCAGCGTCCCAGCCTCGGCCACAGCTTCCAGCCGGTCCAGATCGGAGGTGTACTGCTCGTGGAGCAGCTTGAAGCGCGCGTCGAGCGTGTCCAGCTCGGTCAGGCTGCGCCGCGCGGCGGCGGCAAGCCGCTCACTGTTGGACAGGGCCTTCCCCCACTGCTGCCTCGCTGCCGCAGTCTCCTCGATGCCCCCTGTCGACTCGGTGATCGTCGCCTGCAAGCGCTGGAGACGTTCGTTGACCTGCTGGAGCGTCTCGTCAGTTTGGAGCTGCTCGTAAAGTTCGGTCAGCAGCGTGTCGATGACGTCGTTCTTGGCTGCCTCGGACGTGTGCCGCTCGGTCTCCGATTCACCCGGTTCGACCGCGGAGTCATCCTCGCCCTGCAGAAGCAGGCGAAACGTGGAGATCTCCCCGGTCCGCTGAGTGTGCTGCCCCGTCACGGCCGGTGGGGTCTTCGCTTGGATCTTGGTTTCGCCCACCAGGAACAAGGGGGCTAGCGCGCGCAGGCTCAACGAAATCGTCTGCCCACGTCCGTTCTTGCGGATAACCTTCCGTCCGAGGCCGATCTTGTCCAGAAGGTAGTGCGAGAGGTTCGTGGTGTTCTTGGGACTGTGCTTCGCCGACTTGGAGGTGCTGTCGACAGGCAGAGGGTAGGCGCGGTGGTCACCACGGAAGAGGCGGAAGCCACCGCCTTGCGTACTCCGGGCCAACGTAACGGGCTCCCCGTCGGGCAGACGGAGGCCGAGCAGCACGGTGTCGTAACCGTCCCGCTCCGGAATATCCTCCAGCGTCTTGCTGCCCAGCATGAAGTCGATGGTGTCGGCGATGTAGGACTTCCCCGTGTCCGACGGCCCGCGGACCAAGGTGAGTTTGGGCCCGAACTCGACGGTGGCGGGGCTGACCGTCGGGCCGATGAAGGTCAGGTGCAGCAGGGTTAGCCGTTCCACGTTCCTGACTCCCTCACTCGGTGCCTGTTGTGGCCTTCGCTCGTACGGTTACCGAAGATCGCCACGGTCTGTTGCCTGATCTCCTCCTCGGACAACGTCCCGAGCTGCGTGACCACCCACTGGCTGCGGTCACGCAGCGCGGCGATATACCGCGTCGCGAGCCCGCTGACAAAGCTGTACGCCTCATTCCCGGCCTGGTAGCGGATGCCGACGTTCAGCGCACGCATGTCGACCAACCCGGCGCGCAGCATCACCCGTAGCCCTTCTTCCACGTTCACGCGCCGCACCCCCAGCTCGCCGGCGTGCAGGGAGTGGAAGGGGTGGATGTTGGGCGGCCCTCCGAGGTCCGCGGTGTGCAGCACGCTGTGGTCGAGCAAGACCAGATGATTGATGTCCAACTGGTCCGGATAGGCTTCGGTCAGCAACACCAACACGCGGATCCCGTACTCCAGTGGGCCGTTGAGAGGACTTCTCACGCCTCCTCCACCCAGATCAGGCGGTCCTCATTCGCCAGCTGGTGGCAGACACCCTTGCGGTCGTCGATGTCGGTCACGCCGATGAGCTTGTGCCGGTTGAGGTCAAGGCTGCCCACCTGCGTCAGCACCTGGCCCAACCTCGCGTATCCGTCCGCGTGGTCGCCCTCAGCGACATCGATCACCCCGGCGTGGATGTCTTCCTGAAGCTCCTCGAAGGTGCCTGGGGGTACCGCGGCGGCTGAGTAGGCCTTGAGCGACTCCGCTCGAAAGAACCTCACCCGCTGCTGCTGCAAGTGACTACTCAACTTCGGGACGTTGGCCACGGAGTCGAGAGTGGTGATCTTGTCCGGGCGGCGCTCCGCATACACAGCCAGGAGCTGCTGCAGATAGCGCGCCTCATCCGGCGTGTACTCCCCCGGCGGGATCTCGCTGTCGCCGCGAGCGGGAAGCGAGGTGGCGAACCGGGCCGCATGCCACCTCGTGTGGCTGTGTGTGGTTAATGCGTCGAGCACCTCCACCGACCTGAACATAGCGAAGTCGGTTCTCTCTGCCGCCGACCGCACCGCATCGGTCGTGCCTGCATCCAGCCCCTTCACCAACGTGTCGCCTTCAACCAACCGCACCAAGAATCTTTCGCGCAGGGCAGTCGGCTTGCTTACCAGCATATTGAACTGGGTCGACAACCCTCTGGGGGCCAGGAACTGGTAGCTGTCGGGCAGCGTGTACGCCCCTTCGAGCACAGATACGAAAACCTTGAGGATCTCGGAGGCGGCAGCAGCGAAACCGAGCGGCTCGCTATAATGCTTTGCCTGAAAACAGTCCCACGCCCCCTCGAACTGCCGGTCCGTCTTGAATGCGGCGATGTCCGCACCCTTGTCACCGGCCCCACCGAGACGCTTGATCTGGACGTAGGACTCCTTCAACGCGGTAACCCACTCGCGAATGAAATCTTCCCACTCATCCGGCGTGTACAAGCGTATACGCGCAGCCGGCGGGACAGGTGGTCCGTCCAAGGTCACCGACGACGTCGGGTCAGCAGGTAGGGGTACTTCGCTGACCGTCACACGCCTGTCAACCTGCGGCTCCCTTGCTGTCACGCTGTGCCCCGCCTCCATCTCGCAGCTGACGACTCATCTTTCCCTACACACGCCACTCCTAGGATGGCATCACCAAGATCGCCGGGACGAGATCAATCGTTTCATGAGTTGGCAAACTGTTATCAGAACACCGGGCGGTGCCCACGCTCTTCCCGGCGTGCAACCGGAGCGGCCTGATCCGGTAGAACTCACTCTCGCCCTGAATAGGTTCCGAATTGTTTGGACATGTCGATTATATCTGACCTACATTTATCGGGGACGTACTACCACGATGTCAGCATGATCAGTCACATCCGGATTTGTCTCCTCCGAGATGGCAACAGCTGACACTGGACCACCACAACCCCATTAGCGTTCTTCACCGCTCCCTGCGGGAGGGAATCCTCGAGGGGCCTCCTCTGAACAGGGGCACGACAGCCTCGGGGTGGGTCTCATCGCAACGTGGGTGCTCGCCATCGGTGCCCAGATCGGCGATCACCCACGATGGACGACAGATCTGCTCGATGCTGCGAGTCGCGGCGTTGGTGCCGCACCCACCCTTGAACCACGTCGTGGTGGTTGCACACTGCGCGCCGCTGCTCAACAATAGCTGTTGTGCTTGGAACCCGCCGCACCGGCTTCTTGCTCGCCGTCTTCGTTGCAGGAGGCGCAGCCGTCACTGTAGCCTGGCTTGCACTAGGCCCTCGACATGAGGAGTCCCATTGCGAGCCGGTCGAATTCGATCAGGCCGAAACAGCACGGATACATTTTGTGGAAGAGTATATAGCGCGCGGCAACCCGGGCTCCGAAATCCAGGGCGTTGGCATCGGCCAACAGGGAGACAGATACATTCTATCGGTTATTACCCTGACGAACGCATCGATAAGAGACCTACCCAGTTGTTTTGAGAATGTACCAGTTCGTTACAACCGAGGCGGCCCATTTTCCGCTGACTAATCCGTCACGTAACTATATCGTTTCTATTCCAGTCTGCACCGATTATCTGGGACCCGTCGAGCGTAAATAGGTCCTGAGGTCTAGCGAAGTTCCAGTTTCCACTGTGCGGTATTCCGACAAGATTGCCATTCTCTACGCTACGAACAATAAGGTCGGGACTGCGGTCCATATTCATATCGGCGAAAATTGTCGCGTTACTTTCCTCCCACCCGCTAGACAGCGCATACAGTTTAGCTATGAAGTTTCCGCTGGAGTCTTGATCGGCATAAAAATCATACAAGTACAGGTATCCGTTTGGCTCCCACTGAAAAAGCAGGTCTGGCGCGTCATCACCGGTTACGTCGATGTACTGCATATTGACCGCACTATCCAGGCCCGTGACAATCCGTACCGGGGGTTCGAGGGTTACGTCACCGCTTCCGGTCGACGACGCCGTCGCCACATAGACATCGCCAGTTCCGGTACGTCGGACGAGCAGGTCGTCAATACCATCGCCGTTGAAGTCTCCCGTAGTTCTAAGGTCGTAATCCTGCCAGCCTCCCCCGACGACGAAAACGGTGTCGAACGTGTTCTCGCCGTTGAGCCCTCCGGAATTGTAGGCAATGCCGAGCTGACCAGAGGGGTCAGTTCCGATGAAGTCGGCAAGGCCATCGCCGTTGAAGTCTCCTTGGCCCATCCAGTCGAAACCGCTAGTGTCGCCGAAAACCTTAACCGCTTCGCCATAGGTTGCCGTGCCCTCCAGAGAACCACTACCGGGATAAATGAGCAGATTACCTGTATCTGCGTTTCGCGCCATTAGGTCAGCGATGCCATCGCCGGTGAAGTCGCCGGCACGACCACCACTAGCCGAGAACGGCACAGCCTTAGGAGCAGCTTCGCGCTCTCCCTGCCAGTACGGTCCCACGGCACGGATATCCGGACCGTTGGGGATTTCTTCCTCTTGATCCACGAGATAAATATCCGAGAATTCTAACGGATAATCGTTTGCGTTCTCATCCATAGTATTCGACCCGATGAAGCCCACGACGAGTGCCAAGCTCGCCAGTTTGAGAATATTCTTCTGCGTCCACCGTCGTTCCGACATAAAAACCCCTGAATCGCCGACTAGGGCGCCTTTCCCCAGATGCTATAGCGGCACACTACTCACGACTTGCGCCCCACGCTAGACCGCGGCAAGCAAATCAACTGAAACGACCAATGCGTTGGTAATTCACTAACTGCCTTACATGGCGAAGCCCGAGTGAGTGTTGATCTAGATGAGCGAATCCAAGCGTTTCGTGTTGACGTCCCGTCAGGCATGACGGTATTAACAGAATCCGATTCACTGGGGCAACGACGCAAGCACCAAAGGGGGTCCGCGTGTCAATCGGCGACCAGCGCCGTGAACTTGATCGGCGCACTGTCTTATACATTGCAACGGCTAGCGCAGCTAGTCTAGCCATTGGAGTTTCCGGTTCTTCCTACGCCAACGCCGCACAACAACACACGCTGCCGCCGCAACAGAGGGCTATGGTGACCCGGCTGGCCGAGACGGTCTCCGATGTACCGGTTCCGTTTCCCCGATTTGGTCCTCCTAATGGCGACCCACCACCAAGTGTGACAGCGCAGGGCCTGGATACTGCAATAGCCAGGTTGACAACTGGTCGACTTGCGTTCGCCAAAGCCGGCGCGCGGGCAATGGTAGCGGCGCAGCTTTTGGAATCGGACGTTAGTCATCTCGCCAGGAAAGTCGGCGAGTTGGCCGCGCAGAGCGACCATCAGTCTTTATTGCAGCTGAGGGCAACAACCGGACTTGCAATCGCGGCCGTGTCTTCACATTTCGACCCAAATTCCAATACGGCAGCCGATCTATGGCTCGATATGTCGCGGCGCCTTTCCGAAAAGACCAGCTGACCTGGAGTGCAGCAATGCGTATTGACACACGCTTGGAAGCGAAACTCAACCGGGCTCGAGACCAGGTCCTGCGTCAGCATCGGGGCCAACGAGATTTCCATGGTGCTGGCATCGGGTTTCGCGTTAAGAACGGAGCGCAGACCGGTGAGCCGACCGTCGTTGCAGCCGTGACGAAGAAGCGCCCAGCCGGTTATGTCTCCACCGAGAAGCTGCTGCCCCGGTCAGTGCAGGTGGACGGTGGCAACTACGGAGTTGATGTCATCGAGGCCGGCCCATTCTCTACGAGGGGTGATCCCGAGTTTCAACCTGGCCTCAACGACCCGGTTCTACCGGATCGTTTTCGTCCCCTGCGCCAAGGATCCGTCGTTGGCAACCGAAACAAGAACCCAGTCGGAACACTGAGCGTCTTCGTTCGCGATCTTACCGACGACTCCAGTGGTATCTTGTCAAACAATCATGTATTGGTCCGGGATAACTCCGGTCAAATAGGCGACGAGATCGTTCAACCTGGGGGCGGCGGGGGCTCTGACGTCATCGGCCACCTCAAGCGGTTCGTTCCCCTGACGCCCGGTGTTCATAATTCTAACACGGTTGATGTTGCGCTCGCCCAATTGACGGACGACGCAACTGAATTGACGCCAGAATTTCCGGGAAACCGCATGTCAGAAATTTCTGACAATCACCCGGCTATCGGGCTATACTTCGCCGGGGACCCGACGCATTTTTTTGGCTTTATCACGAAGATCGATTCGGTGTTGTCCAGCATCAACTGCGACCTACTGACCGCACCAAACGGTCTATACATCCCAGGAGGGGGAGACCTGGATCAGCCTATCGAAAAAGTGGGGTACCGCACTGGATACACTTCCAGCACGATTTATGCAGTGAATTTCGTAGCGGTCGTATATATCGATGACAGCAGTGGCACGCGACCGTATTGGTTCCATGACTTAATCATGACCCGCCAGTTCGGCTGGCCAGGCGATTCAGGATCGGTTGTCTGCATGGGCGGGGATGGAATGACACATACACCCATCGAGATTGCGCAGAACCTGTGTCCGTTCATGGACAGTGTTGGCGACATGTACGATTTACCCTTACAGAACGACCACGAGCACGCTGATCGCGCGCGCGACGAGTTCTTCGCACGGAGTCAAATCGGAAACTACCTTTCCCGTATGTTCTACGTGAACTCGGACGTGATCCTCAGTCGGACAGAAGGCGTAGAGGCCACGCCGGAAGAAAAGGCCGGTGCCGCAAGCCTGTACGACAAGTATCACGACTTCTTAGTCAACGCACTCGCCAATCCTGACCGTCCGGGACTCGTTGTCACTCAAGAGCACCTCGACGATGCAGCCTTCGCACTGAGCGGTTTAAAGGTCAATATGACGACGGAGGAAGCAAACGCGGGAGACTCACTCTACAACGAGATGCTGAAACCAACACTGGGAATGAACAATCAACAGATCATCCAGTACATGAATGACACAAACCGATTCCGGCGTTTGTGGGACATCGTCGCTGCCGTACCTACCCTGCAGGCAGTTGGCCCCATTGAAGGTGCGGATGGCCCCCGGTGATCACCAAGGTCGGCTTGCCGTCATGATCAGTGAGCTACCTCGGGACGAAGATTTCGTCCAAGGTGTACGCAGTCACATGAATCTGTGCGCTGGCACGTTGAGCGAACCTCTTCGGCCGCTGCTCGAGGCACTGATCACGCGTCCGGGAAAGTACCTTCGATCTCATCTACTCGAGGTGTGTTCCCGTTTCGGAAACCCGAACTACACACGGTTGGTACGTTTGGGAGCCATTGTCGAGCTGCTGCACTGCGCGTCGCTCCTACATGATGACGTCATAGATAGAGCAGCAACGCGACGCGGCGCCCCTACCGCCCACAAGGTGGCCGGCCCAGAGCTGGCAGTTCTGACTGGTACTGCCTGTTTCGCCCAGGTCGGAGCAGAATCCGCCGATCTGGGAGGCGTGGTAAGTGGCGCAGTGAGCGACGCGGTCGCTGAACTGTCTCGTGGCGAACTTCTCGACGTGCAGCGAGCTTTTGACCCCACGGTTACGACGGCTGACTACGTCGAGCTCGCGCGCAGTAAAACCGGAGAGCTGTTCCGATTGTGTTGCGTACTCGGCGCACAGGAGGCACAGGTCGCGACACAGGATGTTAGGCGCCTCGACCAGTTCGGCAGCAACATGGGAATCGCCTTCCAGATCGTGGATGACTGCCTGGATCTGCGCATCGACGCCGACGATAAGCCAGTAGGAACCGATCATCTGCTCGGGCTGTTCGGCCTACCGACGCTGTGCGCCCTTTCGGGACCCGCTTCCACTGAGCTCACAGAGGTGCTGATGTCGCCTTCCATCGACGCCACTGCTCTAACGAGCGTCCGTAAGCTTGTGCATGCGACCGGGGGTGTGGAGCAAGCCATGACAATCGCAGAGCGACACTACGACGACGCTGTATCCGTGCTGGGACCGCTCACAAAATTGCCGGCTGGCGAAGCGTTATTGGTAACGGCAGAGACCATGTGGCGGCGACAGTGGACCTGACCAACTCAGCGGCAATCGACGTACTGGTCGTCGGCGCCGGCCCGGCGGGTTCCACCGCGGCACGCGAGCTCGCGCTGCAGGGCATAAACGTTGTGCTTGCCGACCGACCGCCCCGTGGATTGCCGGTCGATCACGAAGTAGCCCTCAGCAGCAACGAGCTCCCTCCAGCACCACGAGCGAGTTATACCCTCAAGAGCGCCCCAGTGGACAGGCTCGCAGTACGGTTCGACGGCCAACGTGACGTCACTTACGACGAACCCGGCCTCGTTCTGTGCACCCGTAATGCGCTATTAGGTGAATTGCGCAGATCGGCTCGAGACGCCAGCGTACGTTTCATCGACTCTCCTGTTCGCCAGCTCGAGCGTGTCGGCGATCGCTGGTTGGCAACTCTCGAGTCCGACGACACCATCAACGTTCGGTACGTAGTGTTGGCGGCCGGCAGCCACCAGGCAAGCCGTCTCCTCACTCACGCGGGCCAGCCCACAGGTATCACCTACGCACGACGATATGAGGGCTTTCCCGAAGGCACGCCAACGTCCCTGGAGTTGGTACCTCCACCGCCGACGAATCCTCAAGCTCGCCCCACCGCGGCCCGGGTGCTGCCCTCACCGGTGTTTCCGAGCGTCGCCACCGTCGCAGTGACTGCGCTCACCTCGGACCGGCACGCGCCAGCGTGCGAACTGCTTGACCTTGCTGTCGAGAGTCTGCGTTCCCGAGAGCGCAACTTCTCATTGCGGCCAATAACCCCGGTCATTTCGGGGCTCATCAACACCAGCTTCGAGCCCGAGGGCTGCGCGCGAGATGGGATCCTGCTGGTCGGGGATGCTGCAGGTCTTGTGAACCCGTTCACCGGTGACGGTCTCGGACACGCCATCCGGAGCGGAGTACTTGCAGGTCGTGCAATCGCGGCTCATTTCGCTGAGAACGACGCTGCTGAGCGAGCCTACACACGTGAGCTCACCCGCGCCTTCATCGGATACTTCGGTACAGCACGTCACGCTGCTCGCCGTTATCACCTTGCCTGGCGCATGCTGGCTGACAGTTCGAGCAGCGAGAACCCGTTCTTTGTCAAGGGGCGTAGAGCGATCCTGCTGCCGGAGGGGATCGGCGGACTCGGGCCGCAGCAACGGCTGGGTCTTCAGGATGACACGAGCCGACTTCTCGTCCCTTTCCTTCTCGCTTGCAACGAGATCGCAGTCAGGACGGTGCGCGACGACTGGCCGTTCATCACGTCTCTGCTCGTATCCGGCCAATCCGGGACCAACCACGACCTCCGGCCAGCAATACTCTTCGCTGCCGCGACGATGGTCAACGGGCAACCACCGGACAATGAACACGCCCTTGTCGCGACGGCCATCGAGCTGGCCATGCTCGGCGCTCTCGCCCTACTCGGCCCCGCATCCCAAAGCTCGGAACAGCGCGGCGTCGACTGGCCCGCAGCGACAGCCATCATGGCGGGTGACTTCCTCCTCGCGCAGGCTGCGGCGATCATCGCCCACCACAGGCCCGCGCTGTCCGGGGTGTTCGCCGAGTGGCTGGATGAGCTGACGTCGCTACGCGCCCGTGCCTGCCAGCCTGGTCAGGTGGTCGCCAGCGGCACTGCACTCTTCGGAACCATGTTCGAGTTCCCGGCACGTGTCGGAGCGCAGTTGGCCGGAGCTAGTGACGATGTCGTGGGCGCCATTCGGTCGTTTGGATACCACTGCGGAATCACCTTCCTACATACTGAAGATCTCTTGGCGCTGCGTAACAAACGGACAAGGCTGGACACCACACTGCAGGGGTTGCTGGAGCTGCGGCTGTCCGCCCTTCCCGCCCTGCTCGATGACAGCGGGCTCACGGCAACCGCATTGTCGGCAGACAGCAGAGCAACCGCAGACGCACTCGACCTGACCGGCGTCGCTGGCGCCGAAGCACGCACGGCTGCAGAAAAGGCCCTTACCGATCTGCCCGCCGGCCACGCGCGCCACGTCCTCGAGAAGTTCGTCGCCATACTCGCAGCACCACTGTCAACCCCGAAGTGTGACGACTAACGTGAGGACACTATGACCGTCATCCAGCGGCTGGCCGGCATCATCACGGGCTGCTGTTTGATCATCCTGACCGCGTGCCAGGCCGTCGACCCGCCACTCGACCCTCCGGCCCCGCATCCACTGTTGGGCACGACAACAGGCCCCTACGTCGACCCTGACTCGATCGCCGCCCAATGGGTTGCCGCCCACCCGCACCATCCACTCAGCGACGAGGTCGAGCGTGACATCGCGAGCAAGGCCATAGCACGGTGGGTGCAAGGGCCGGGCCCCGCCGCTGCACGCGAGACCCGCCGCTATGTATCCGCAGCCACAACAGCCAACAGCATGCCGATGCTGGTTCTCAACCGCGTATCAGACCTGTCATGCGACACGTTCGAGGCAAATGCACAACACGCTTCCGACGACATGGAGGAATGGACCAGACACGTCGCCGAGGGAATCGCAGAACGCGAAGCGATCGTGATCGTCGAGCCCCGGGCGCTGAGTAACCCCCACTGCCGATCAGCGCACCGCGATGCTCGAACTGCGGCCGTCGCCGCCTCTGCAACAACCCTCACGCAGCATGCCCCCAATGCACACGTACTCCTTGCCGCCGGCGACGGCACCGGCATCGGCGTGGCGACGATGGTCAAACTGCTCAAGGCAGCCAACATTCAGCAGACTGCAGGGTTCGCCCTCAACGTCGGCCGATACACCCCACACGGCCAAACAGAACGCTACGGCGCCACGCTGCGTAAAGCTCTCGGGGAAGCAACCGGCCGCACCGATTACGTGTTCGCCATCGACACCAGCCGCAACGGCGCCGGACCACTCGACGGGACCTGCAACCCTCCCGGAGCAGAGCTCGGACACACCTCGTCACTCGGAGGCCCGCTCAAGCAGGCACAGACCCTTTGGCTGACGACCCCAGGGATCTCGGACGGTCCGTGCGGCACCGCCCCACGCAGCCCGCGAGGAACCTTCAACCCCGACCTCGCCCACCAACTCATCACAGGCGCCTGAGCCGGGCAGAAGACTCAAACCCACTGTCATGCACAGGACCCGACGGGGGGGCATGCCACGCCAGAGCCGGATGTGGCGAGCGGCGGGCCGCTGCAGAGCAATTACCCCGGACTTCCCATCCATGGGTCGCTGGCCATCGACGTGGGCTCAGACCCCGTAGAGGGTGGCGAGGGTGTCGGCGGTGTCGTGGTCGTCGAGGGGGATGGCGTGGGCGTATTCGCGCAGGGTGGTGGCCACGTCGCTGTGGCGCAGGCGTTTGCTGGCTTGCAAGATCTTGCCCTGCGAGACCAGGTAGGTGCCCACCGTGTGGCGTAGCCGGTGGAGCGTGGCCTCCGGCAAGCCCGCCGCCCGCGCGAGTTTCTCGAACCGTTGCCCCAACCCATTCGGCAACAACGGCTTCTCCCGATCCGGCGTCGCACTGAACAGCCACGCGGTCGCGTCCGACTCGCCGGACCACCGCGCCACGTGCCCATGCCAGTAGGCGGCGGTGTCGGTGCCCAAGGTCATGCTGGCGCGCAGGTGGTTCTTGACCGGCCCGATCACCCCGTCCTGCGAGGCCCGCTCGATCGTCAACGTCCGCCCGGCCAGGTCACCGAGCGTGAACGCGACGAGCTCGCCGCGCCTGGCTGCCGAATCCGCGGCGAGGCGAACCAGCAGCGCGTCCTGCTCGGCGCGGAACGCCGCCAGCGCCCGGTCGTGCCGGAAGGGTTGTTCGACCAGCCGCGCATCAGCTTTCTCGACACGCTCGTCGGCGGTCAGGATCAGCCTCCGCACTTCTCCGGGCCGTAGATGGAGGCGCGGCAACGGGCGACGCGGGCCGCGCACTCCTGCCAGCGGATCGTCGATCAACAGGCGGTTCTTCACCGCCCAAGAGATCGCCGCATGCAAGGTGGCGAACCGGCCACACAGGTTCGACGCGGTCACACCCTCTCGCGCCCACCGCTCAATCGCCCGCTCGACCGTCATCGCACTCATCCGATCCAGCCGGGCACGGCGGATCCGGTCGGCCCGCAGCAACGCCGCCTGACCCCGGTGACTGCGCCAGGTCGTGGCCGACCAGCGATGCGGCGCGGCCAAGAACGCATCCAGCAGCTCCTGCACCGTCATCGCCGCACTTTCCGGAGGCGCTTGCGCCACCCGCGCGCCGTGCAGTTCCACCAGCTCCTGCTGACGGCTCTGCGCGCTGGCAGCATCACCGTGATGGGTGAACGAGCGCTGCACGCTCCGGCCACTCGACGGATCGATCCCGGTGCTCACCCGGATCTCCCACACCTCAGGCCGACGTTCACGACGCGAGCCACCACCGCGCCTTGCTCGAACCCCAGTACCAGCCATGATCACCACGTCCCTTCCGCGCAACACCGCACCGGCGACCCTCGGCGGCGTCACACCTCATCCTGTCCTCAGTCATATCGGCCGACGCCGGCCGATTCGTTCCGGTAGACCGCTTGCAGCTCGTCGGCAACCTCGACATCGCCAGCCAACGCGGTGGTATCGGTGTAATGGCGCAGCGTCGTGTCCAACCGCCGGTGCCGCAGCCGCCGCCGCGCACGCTCGAACTGGCCCAACCCGACCAACGTGGTCGCCACCGTGTGCCGCACGCGGTGCAAACCCGTCACCGCACCGGCATCGAGCCGGCCCACCATCCGGGCATACCGAGCTCCCAACGTGGCCGGATGAATTGGACCCTGTGGCCCTAGCTCGGTGGCGAACAACCACACCACCTCCACCCCCGACATCGCCCGCTGGCCGAACCACCGCTCGACGTACTCGCGCCACAACGCCGCCGTCGCCGCGCTCACCGACACCCGCCCCGGTCGGTACGACTTCACCGGACCAACCACCAACCCACCACAGGCCACCTTGACCGCGCGTTCCACCCACACAACCCGGCCCAACAGGTCATCACTACACAGCCCCGCCAACTCGCCGCGCCGCAATCCGGTCTCGGCGACCAACCGCAGCAGCAACAGATTCTGCTGCGCACGAAACAACGCCAGCACAGCCGAGCGCGACCATGGCCGGCACGCCACCCGATCCCGGGCACGCGCTACATCACCCCCGGCCAACGCCACCAACCGGCCCACCACCCCAACCGGCATATGCGCCCGAGGCGCCCCACACGACACACCCCGAGTACCAGCCAGCACATCACCAGCGAGCAGCCCGGACGCCCCAGCCCACCGCACCGCCGCACGCACCACAGCCAACCGGCCCCGCACCTCGCCCGCACCGATACCGGCCGCCTGCCACCGCCGCACCGCCGCGTCCAGCACCCACGGACCCAGCAGCCCCAGCCGCACCCACCCCAACGCATCCGCGCGCACCGCCGCCGCATCCCGCACACGCGCATCCCACGTCAGCGGACTCGCCAGCGCCGGGGCCGCCAGGAACCGATCCAACAGCACCGACACCGTCCACCACTCACCCACGGCCCACCCCGTCCGCAACAGCACAACCAGCCGCACAACAGACCGCGCCGCCCCGACATCCCACAACGCCGCCGCCAGCCACTCGGTCCAGGGCACCGCTCGAACACCGACACCCACCGCCGCGACAAGTGGTTTCGCCATGCGCAGGGCCGCCATACCCTCGCAGCCGCAACAACGCCGCACACTGGCATCCCTTTACCGCCACCAGGGCAGCCCTACAACTACAGGGATCACTACAGGGACATACCAACAAAAGCAGCCATGCCGACACTGTCGGCATGGCTGTGAGCAGGAGAAACCGTGGCGCGCCTGTAGGGATTCGAACCCCAAACCTTCTGATCCGTAAGGACCTCTACCGCCGAGTGACACCGAATGCCTCGCCGGCCCGGAAAGTGCAGGTCATACGGCACCTCCGACCACCTTCGATGCCGGCGAGTGCCGTCGCGTGTCGGGCTCTACGTCGGCAACGGAGCCCAATCGGAGACCACGGTGTCCACAAGGCGGCAGGGCCGCGATCGCTGTCAACCATCAACGAACCTCAACCACGCCTTGCAACAAGGGACCAGGAAACCACCGCCGGCGCGGTCAACCGTGCCTGGGCTGGCGATAACGACGGGCCGACACAACGTCTATCGACCGCGAACTTGCGTCGCGGCCGCCGCACGGCGGTGCCGTCGACATTTCGGAGGAAACGGCCCTACGCTGGTGGTCATGACCTTCTCTGCGCTGCATCGCGCCCTCGGAGTTGAACCGGGCCCGCTGACGGACAAGCTACTCGATGCGGCGGTCAGCAATGGTGTTGCGGAGACGACGGATCTGGACTGGAAGTCCGAGCTTCCACCGCCGAAAGGGCTGCAGCACACAGATTTCCCCAAGGACATCGCCGCGATGGCCAACAGCGGCGGAGGCGTTATCGTCTACGGCGTGCGCGAGTCGCAGAAGGCTGCGACAGAACGGGTCGACGTTGGTGAACTCGACGAGGTGTCCGAGCGTGCGCTGCGGAGCGCGGCGATCACCGCCGTTGCGCCGCCCGTGTTCGGCCTGAACGTCCATCGCCTCGGCGACGATGGCGACAACCGCGCTGTCGTCGTGGAGGTCCCCGCGAGCATTGACGGACCCCATCTCATCTACAAGAACGACTACTTCGGTGCCCCCGTGCGCAACGACGCCGACACGGTGTGGATGAAGGAACGCCAGATTGAGGCGATGTACCGGGCACGGTTCGATGAACGCCGTCACGCCGCTGAGGCGCTGCACAATCTGTTTGACGAAGCCGCGAGCGGACGCAAGTCAGACGAGCGCGCCTGGCTAATCGCGGTCGCCCGCCCTCGCGTTCCCCGATTTCACGAGCGCCTGGCGCGCGAGGATGCCCGCAACGTGCTGACCAACGCCGAAAAGCTTGCCCTCTTCTACGCTGGCCGTGGCGGTGTGCACCCGTTGGAGAACGTCGACCGGCTAAACCCTCGGCCCGGACTGCGCCGCTGGGTCGCCGTCAACACAGCGACAGGCGAACGGTCAGAGTGGAAGGAGGCGTGGGCAAGCCTCCACCACGACGGCTCAGCCACACTCGCGGCCGCCGTCGGCGGACACCGCACGAGCGGCGACAGCTACTCCGAGGGGTCGCAGGTACAGTCGACGACGATCGAGTGCTGCATCGCAGATCTCATGGCGCTCGTTCGCGCTACCGCTCACGCGACCGGCAACGACGAATACGATGTGCAGGTCGGAATCGTGTGGACCGGTGGAGAACCACTGACCATCCTGACGACCGACAACCACGGGCTTCCGTACGACGGCGTCTCCACTCCACTGCACCGGTACACACCCGTAACAACCACCGTGAACGCGGCCGCGTCAGATCTCGACTACTACTGGTATGTCCACGATCTCGCCCAAGACTGCGTGAACCAGGGCGGCATCTCGAATGTGCACATGATCCGACCGCCCGAGCAGTAGCCGCGGAGGCCACCGGTACGCAACACCGGGCGTCCAACAGATCCCAGTCCGCACCCCGTGCGCTGGGCTACAAATCGTCACGCCAAGAGTTGTCGCGCCGCAGCAGAGCCATGCCTGTCGCTTCCTGCGGCAGCCGGGTCCCTGAGATGAGGATGTTAGCGGCCTGAGGGCGGAGTGTTGAGGGTAGCCACGCGACCCGCCGTTCCGCATCCAGCCGGTCGACCGGTTTGGGGGCTGGACGTTGGTCGGAGTGTTGCAGCAGGAGCCGATAGAGTCCGTGAGCCGGGCGGATGGGTGGGAGGCCACTAGCAACGGCTGTTGCGTTGGCACGCTGCGGGATCGTCAGCCCGTCGTCGTCGAGATCACCGTAGTAGGCGATGTCCCGTACACCGGTCAGCCGTGCGACGCGGGCGGCTGACGCTTCGAAAGCGTGTCCGCCGCCGAATGCCACGTAGCCAATGTTCCCGGGGTTGGCTTCCAGAAGTGTGGTGATCGTTTCAAAGGTGTCGCTGTTCTCGATCACCAGCAAAGTGCTGCCGCCGCCGAGGCGTTCGTAGGCTAGCGGTGGTGGGATTCGTTCGGTGTGCAGTGTGTCTAAGCGCAGGCGACCGGGGGCGAATAGTGTGGTGACGATGAGGCTGTCGAGGCGCTTCTCGTCACCAAAGATCTCGAGGGAGCGCTCCCGCATGGGCACGATGCTCCGCCGTTCAGAGTCACCGTCGGTATCGCGTAGCCATCGGTTGATGAGCTTCAGGACTTCGACCTGAGATGGGGTCAGGTTCTCGGCCGTTGCCCAGGACAGTTCGCGGCGCCACACGACCGCGGCAGCTGCGCGAGTAGTGGTCGGTTTCGGTGTGGACGTGGGCGAGGGGAGGCGAATCCAGCGCGGTAGCGGCGGCTGGGCGTTGTCCCATCCGTCGCGGCCGCGTGGTAGTTGAACCAGGTGATGGTCGGCCAGTTCGTCGAGCAGAGCTGACAGCACGGGGCGGCCTTGCGTAGTACCGGCGGTGGCTGGACATGCCTGAGCGAACGCTGCAAGTATCGCACCGTGCTCGGCGCGTCGTTCCGGCCGTCCGTCGAGGACAGCGGACAGATGGGTCGCTGATTCTGATAACGGTTGCCACTCCGCTGCCCCGTAGCTCGCGCTCACCGCTCGTCGGCCATCTCGTTGTGTCCTTCCTCGTTCGCGACGTTGCCGGGCTCCGAAGCGATGGTGGAGGCTTGATCCTTAATCAACAGCCGGGCGGCAGTGATTTGGCCTGTGACAGGATCGTCGTCAGATAGATGCTCGCCGACAACCCGGTCGGTGACGTGCAGATGCCTGGTCCCGGTGCGCTGATCAGCATCGTTCCGTAGTCGGATGCACAACGGGAAGGTCGCAAGGACTCGGTCTTCCATACTTCCGGTGGTGTAGATCAGTTGGACGCCGAGGGCCGCGGCCATGTTTATCTGCAGGGTCAGTAGGTAATCGGCGCTGGCTTTGCCAATCGGGTTGTCGAGAATCAGCATTCCGCCCATACGGTTGCGGCCGGCGGTGCTTCGCGCGCTGCTGCGGAGTGCGGCGAGCGTGCAGTACAGCATGATGGCACCGGTGAGTTCCTGGCCGCCGGAGAACACCTTCGCCATGTCGCTGATGGAGGCGTACTCGGCGCGGCCGGCGGAGTCGGGTTTGAGGATCTCAACTTTGAAGTCGCGTGGCACGGCCGTACCAACGCAGCGCAAGACGAGGTCTCGGCCAGGTAGGGCCGCCTGCTTCCGAGCGTTCTCGTCCAGAGTATCGGCGATGCGGCCAGCGAGGACGTGTGCGTCCGGTTTGCTGAATCCGATCTTCAGGATCTTGCGCCGAGCCCATTTTCCGGCTATGTCGGGAAGGCGGGAAAGCCGCTCTGCCTTCTCCACCAGGGCCAAGGCCTCGCCGACATGATGTTGGAGCTGGTCGATCAGGAGTTGTCGGTGACGCTCGGAGTCCTCAAGGTCGGTGGTAAGGCTTGCGGCCCGCGCGGCCAGCTGTGTGGCCCATTGGTCGGAGCGCTCGATCAGGGCCGTCTTGTCGATGTCGGTGAGTTGCTTGTAAACCGGGGCCTTGAGCTCGGTGAACCGGTTCTGGTTCGCAGCATCACGGAAACCGGCGACAGCCTCGTGAACGCCTTGATTGGCCTCGCTCAGTCGTTCTGATGCCTCTGCATACGCCCGTGTCGCTTCGTCAACCGCGTGTTGGGCGTCCTTAGCCGTGCCCGTGAAGGGTTTTACGTCTGAGGGAAGGTCGAGCTTGCGCACCGTGTTCTTGAGGCTGCCGTGGATAAGTTGCATCTCGCGGGTTGAGGCTTGAGCACGTGCGAGCTGACCAGCTGCGGATTGGTGCGCCCCATCGGCCGCGGCGAGGTGAGCCTCAGCATCGTTGAGTGCGACCGCCGCTCGTTCGGCAAGGGTCGCACCGTGGTCGGGGTTCGATGGCGTCCATTCGGCGTCCAAGTTGGTCCACTGGGTCTCCCCCGGCGGACTGGCTGCGATCGTTTCCCCCTGGAGGCGGCCGATTTCTCGGGTCAGCGTCTCATGTTCGGTTTCCAACGCTGCGACGGCACGGCCGAGTCGCCGCTTCGCCGCTTCGCGGGATTCCTCGTTACCCGCCTCTGACGTCCCCGTGAGAAGTCGAGCCCTGGCGACGATGTGGGTGGGCTCGTCCTGCAGGGCCGCGTCGGCGATCGACATCTCGCTCTGCGCGGTATCGACGCGTTGCCGCAGATCTTCGCCGACTTCGACGGCTTGGAATCCGGCTACAGCGTTCTCGTAGGCGATCTCGAGCGCTGTAAGGTCCCCGTCATCCACATCGGCGTTGGGCACCTCGTTGCCAACAACCACCTTCTTGAGTCGCTGCGCATACACTGCGCCGTCGCGCCGGTACGATTCGGCTTGGACTGCGGATTCCGTCGCTTGGTTGCGCAGTGCCTCCGCTTGCTGGCGGCGCTCGCCTGCGTCATTGCGGTATTGGTTGGTTTGCTCATCGAGCTCAGTGATCTGTCGGCGGCACTGGTCGGCTTCGACGAGGTCGGCGGCGAGCTGCGTCATCGATGCTGCGATGTTGGCAGCGTCGACAGCGGCCGCCTCGGCGTCTTTCAGCACGATGACGTGCTCGTCAAGCGCGCTGACACTCTGCGTGTGCGCCTCATGGGCGGCGTCGAGGGCGGCCTTGGCATCGGTGGCATCAGCCGCGGCTGTTTCGGCCGCCGACCGGAGTCGTTCCACGTCGCCTGCCGGGTGGTCGCGAATCCAGGTGTCGAGCCGATCGCGTAGCTGCAGCGCGTGCGCATGGCGCTCGGCAAGGTCGGCGATGGTGACGTTGCGATCCGCCATGCGGGCCTCGACATCGCGCCGGAGCTCGGTAGCAGCTGTCGGATCGTGCATGGCGGGCGTTGGCTCCACCACGAAGCCCGGTCCGGCTGCCGCCGGCCCATTCCCCAATGACTCGGCTGTAGTGACAAGGATGGCGGCGCCAGGTAGCGGACGTGCTTCGGTAAGTACTTCCTGCGCGGTAACCAGTTGGGTTTCGTCTGTGACGACGATGCCATCGAGTAGTGCGGGGTTGGCTTGGATGGTCTCGCCATGCAGGCGTGGGTTCACGACTTGTTCGAGAGCCCGCCAGCCCGGGGTGGCGTCAACACCGTGCTCGCTGAGGAGTTGCAGCAGGTGTTCGACCGTTTCGCGTGGCGGGAGAAGCGCGTCGTTGTCGACGGTGAGGGCATCGATCAGCCGTTGATCGGTTTTGTTGTCGGCGTTCAGGGCATCGAGTTGGTCACGCGTTGACGCCTGGATGGCCTCGGCGTGACCTCGTAGCATTGGCGCGTTTGTCTCTATCCACAGTGCGGCGTCGCCACCGGGCACGCCCTTGTCGTGGTCGAGTTCGGCAAGCTCGCGCACGAGCTGTTCAGCGGCGAGTTCGCGCGCGGCGGTGTCCAGCTTGCTTACTGCCGTTGCAGCCTCCTCGGCCGCTTTACGGGAAGTGATCTCGGGTTCGATCAGCTGGTTGGCCGCTTCACCAAGTTGGCGGGTTTCCAGTTCAAGGTGCGTGTGGGCATCACGCAGCCGTGCTGCCTTCGCGGCGCCCTCCTCTGCGTTGCTTAGTAGGCGCGCATCGGCGTCGGGAACCGTCTCGTCGTTCTCCAGGAGGCCAGCCTCGCGCGCCTGTTCGACGCGGGTCTGCACGCCTTCGACTTGTGCAGTCAAGTGTTGCGCGGTGACGATGTTCTTGATGGCGTGCTGTTCGCAGGTGCTGGCCGCGCGATCTGCCTCGGCGGCCGCCGCCTTATCGTTCGCCTCGCTGTCGGCGAGCTCGTTTGCCAGCTGCCTGCAGCGCTGCTCAGCACGCTGCAAAGCTCCGGCAAGCTGCGCTCCTGCGCGATCACGCAGGAGCTGGGCCGCCCCGGCCGCACGTTCGGCCTGGTCCAGCAGCTCGCTGGTGACCCGGTACTTCTCGTGCGCGGTGTTCGCCTCCAAGACCTTGGGGATTAGCCTCCAGGCATCGAGCTCCGCGCGCTTATCCGTGAGACTCTGTCCAATTTCCACAGCGCGGGAGCTGGCATTGTCTGCGCGAAGCGCGAGGGTTCTACGGATGACTTCTTTGTTGCGCGCATCGGCGTGATCACGCCGCTGTTGTCGCTCGTGAAGCGTCGTTTTCGTCGTTTCCAACTCGCTACGATAGTGTGCCAGCTCTTCCTCTGATTTCTGGACTGACACCTGTATCTCGGAGGCCACCCGGCCCAGGGTTGTCGCGGCCGCCTGAGCTGCCGTGGTTGTCGCGACCTGCTCCGCGCGGCACGTCGCCAGCTTCTGCGCGGCCTCCGCCATGGCTGTGGAGAACTCGCGTTCCAGCAACATCTGTTCACGCTGACCGATTTTCTTGGCGTATGCTCCGAACGTGTCGCCCAGGTCCCTGTATTTCTCGGTGTCCAACGCTTTACTCAGGAGCCATTCCACGAACTGGCGGCCGGTGGTGGTTTTGAACGCTTCTGCCGCATCCCCCTCATCGACGTTCATCGCCTGTTGCACTGCGAACAGATCAGGCTCCAGACCAAGTCTGCGCAGATGCTTCTCCCACTCGCCTTGACGTGTCTCCGATGCCATGTTGAGCGACGTGTCGCTGCGGTCGAGTCGCTTGAGCGCATCGTGGAAGGAATTGAGCGTCAGTCGGCGCCTGTTCTCCGCGAACGGCAGTGTCGACAGGGTCGTCCCCGCGGTGGGGCTGAGGGAGTAGAACAGTCGATCCACCCGTCCATCTGCGCCCGGTGCGAGCGCTTGGCCGGTTAGCAGCGTGCCTCCGTCGCGGACATTCACCCATTCCAAGACCACGTGCGAGGGAGATGTCGTCGACACCACGTAGGCTCGCAGCGCGTCACGGCCCCTCCGGGACTGTCGCTCGGGCAGCACCGTCGACAGCAACATCCGGATGAACACTGACTTCCCGCCGCCGTTCTCCAACACCAACAACGTCGCCAGCGCGGGTCGGCGAATCAGCTGGCTCGGCGACGGGATCAACGCGCCAGCGGCGATGGGCGGGCCACCACCCGATAGGTCCAGCAGGACGTCGTCGTAGCGCGCTCCGTTCGGGCCGATGTTGTACAGGCGCGCGCGGTTAAGCTCATACATCTCTGTGATCAGGCTCCTGGATCGGCGGACGGCGCGCTCGCGGCATCGGGGGTGCCGCTGGACTGTGGTTCCGGCGTGGTGAAGGTCGGTTTTCCATCGGCGGCCACGGTCACGCCGAGTGCGGCCAGTTCGCCAAGCATCTTCTGGCCAGCCAGTTCCCGCACCTGAATCTGATAGCGGGCCGTCGTTGTATAGGTTCCGCCGTTTTCCGTGCTCGCGCGCCGCAACATGCCATTGTTCGTGAGGTACTCGGCTACTCGCTTGATGATCGCGCGTCTACTTTTGGAGTGGGCTCGGTCATCGTCGGTGAGCCCCACCGGGTTCCGACGCTGGTAGTAGCGCCACAGTTGGATTAGGTCTGGCTGGTCGGCGGGAACCCCATCGTCGTCACCGGCCTCGATGGCTCGGCGTTCCAGTTCTGTCGTGGCATGCTCGACCATTTCATCGACGTGCCGGACCGTGACTCGGCCAACGTGGACCTCATCGTCAAGGTCCTCGGGGCGGTAGAACGCGAGCGCCGCGATGGCCAGGTGAGCCAGTGCCGCGATCGGCCGGTCAGCGGGCTTGGTGATGTGTTCGGCGACGCTGGCCGCGAAATGTGTCTCGGCGGTCGCACCGAGCACGAGACCGGCCCGCGCGTTCACGGCAACGACGGTGAGATCGAACCCTCGCGCTGCTGCGTGCAGCCGTTGCGCGAAGGCCGGCTCGGTATGGCAGCGTTGCACCAAAGTGGCGTACTCGGCATTGCGCGGCGGCGTCAATCCCGGCCGGAAACCGAAGGACAGCAGCCTACTCACCGCGGCCGTATCGTCGATATCGCTCATGCTCGGTCGGCCTCCGTTGCGTCGTCGTTCGAAGGAAAGATCGGTACTGAGTAGCGTGTTAGCAGCAAGTCGTTGCCGGCAAAGGTCTCGTCATCCAACGTGCGCGCATCGGCCGATGCAGCCAAGATCGTGTCGGTCTCGGGGCTATGCCGTGGCGCGCCGAACAGGCCCAGCACGTGCAGTGCCAGCAGGTGATCGATCCGCCCTCGACCAGTCCCACCCATATCCGTGCCGCGTGCCAGCGTAAGCAGGGTTGACAAGCGAATCCCGTCGGCGTCAGCGCGCCGCAGCAGGGATTCAACAGCTGCGTACTGCTGGTCGGAAAACGTGTCGTCGTCGCCGCGGTCACCGAATATTGGGTCGATAATCAGGTTGTCGTCGCTGTCATGCTCGGCCGGCAACGCCATAAGGTTGGCCACCAAGTCGGGGAGGTAGATGACCGTGGGGCGATGTGGTGGAACGGCCGCCGTGGCGAACTCGTCTATCAGCGGATAGGCCTGTTCCGTCGACAGACACAGCACCGGTTCCAACAGCTGGCGGCCGATGTCGACGTAGGATCGACGGGGCGGCGGCACGAACGTTTGTCGTTCCTGTTCCGCGCGGAATCTGTCGCCGATCTCCTGCAAGTTTGTTTGCAGCGCAGCGTGTCGTTGCAAACATTCGTCAAGAATCTCAATCAGCTCGGCAGCCTGGCCTGGAGCGGCGTCCTCGGTACTGTTCTCCATGATCTGGACCAGGTTGTCCTTGATGGTGCTCTCAGCCTTGATGCGCTCCTCGATGTGATCTAACGCTTCGGTCTGCACATGCTGCACATCGCCTATCCAATCCACCGAGCGGATATCACGACGCATTCCCTCCAACTGCGTACGAATGTGCTCGGCGTACTGCACAGTGCGGCGCAGTGCCATCTCTGCGGCACGATGGGCATCGACCAGCCGTCCACGGCCCACCAAGGCTTCAAGTTTGGCGTCCGCAGCAACTTGCTCAGAGGCAATATCGATATCGACTGCTCCTACCAGAACCGCGATTGCTTCATTCGAAGCACGCAGCCGCGGCTTTCCATCGGGTCCCGCGACTTCACGTAACAATTTGAAGGAGTAGATGTGGGAGGTATAAGCGTCGTCGACAACGACGCCGTAGACATGATTGAAGCCGCGGTCAACCGTTCCCACGTTCACCAGGTTGTCGAGAACCCAACGTGCCACATCAACGTGTTCATCGCGATCACGCTGTGGCATCTGAAGCTCCGCCACACGCGCCACTGCAGCCACGACGTCCTCGTGCTGGGCGCCATCGTCGAAATCCATTCTCAACGTGACCGTGTCGATCGCGGCAAGGGCCAGCTCCTCCATCTGGTAGGGGGCCCAGTCGCCCGATGTGAGCAGCGCCTTCCGGCGTTCCAGGTCAAGGACAGGAGCGGCCACGGCGAGCGCTCTTACCCGCGTCGCCAAGCCCAGCGTGTCGCGTCCCCGAACCCCAGCGTCCGACATTCGATTCACCCCGCTTCACACAGATCGGCATCGCCAGGCCGCATTGCCCGCACACTCAGACACGGCCATATTCAGCGGCGTAGGCCTTCTCCAGTTCGGTGGCACGGTCCTCGTCGCAGGTGTGACCTGGACGTTCGGGGTCGCAGCGCAGTTTCAACAGGCGGGATCGAATCGCACCAGGCGTCCGCCCATAATCGGACGCGATCTGCTCACGTCGCGTGGCGGCGGCACCCACTGGATCGGCGGAGAGCCACTTCTTACGCAGGTCGGTGTCCTCATCTGCAGTCCACGGAGCATGGGAGTTCCCCATGCGGCCAGAGCCGGGTGACGAGCTACGACCAGGCGCCGACTGTGTCGGCGTACGCACCGGTAACACAGGCCACGCTTCGGCAGAAGCTCGGACACCCTGGGCCTTTGCTCGTAGCTTCCCGGCCGCGACGTGGTCACCGCGTGCTGTCGCATGTGCCGCTCGCCGGTCGCGTTCGTCGGCATGGGCGTCTTTAGTGGCCCGATACCACGCAGCCTGGGCCTCGTGCAGGACGTGCGGCGCTGGAGAGCCCACGTCCACTGGGAATACCCTGGCCATCTTCCACGCAAGACGCGCCGCGGCTAAGGCATCACCCGAACTGGTGTGGGCTCCCTCGAGCAGTACTCCGTAATGCCCGCACACATCGCTTAACCTGCGCCGCTGCTCACGCCCAGGATCGAGATGACGATCAATGCACAGTGGGTCCACCACCGGTCCCGACAGCGGCAGGCTGCGACCCTGGTGCCGGGACATTTCGGCATCCAGCAGAGTCAGATCAAAGGCCGCGTTATACACGCACAGCGGCACGACAGGCGTCCACACCTCCCCCAACACCGCAGCCACCTCGGCAATGACTTCGGCTGCAGGGCGCCCGTCCCGACGGGCTGTTTCGGTACTAATGCCGTGAATGGCGGTGGCCTCGACGGGAATCTCGACCTCGGGGTCGGCCAACCACTGCCACGTCTTGACCTCACGTCCCCGACCCGGCGCTGTAGGCGCAATCATCACGACGGCGGCTGAGACTAGCCGAGACCGACGTGGATCGACGCCCGTCGTCTCCACGTCCATCGCCGCGATGGCTCCATCAGCCCATGACCTTGCGGATTCGTCCATGTTCGCCACGTAACCACAAGGGTCCGACAGTTTGGCTCACTCCGAGCAGACGTACAACAAACGGACGCATACCGCCGGCGCACACCCGGCGAGCGAGAGACACATGCTTACGGTTCGTAGAGCCAGGCCCCAGCCAGGCATCGAATCCAGGTCAGACCCCGTAGAGGGTGGCGACGGTGTCGTGGTCGTCGAGGGGGATGGCGTGGGCGTATTCGCGCAGAGTGGTGGCCACGTTGGCGACGACTCGTGCCCGGCGATCAACGTCGCCGAGCATCGACTCCACCACGCCTCGAACCCGAGGAGATCCAACATGCTCGGGTTGTCGTCCCAGAACCGGATCTGCGGAGGTGCCGCCGCCATTGCCTGGTCGCCGCTGGAGTCGATGAATTTACGTTGCGCGGGTCCGAGCCGAGTCAGGTGTCGGGTCGCGGTGCGGCGGTTGATCGCGAAACCCGCGGGCGGGGGCGGACTCATGTCACGCGTGCTCGGCGTGCACGAGCTGCGGCTGATCCACGCGGGCGCGGGGAGGACATCGCTGCAACCAGCGGGTCTTTGCCGTGTCCCGGCTGATCCCCGCGGGGGCGGGGCGGACAGTAAGAGCGGCAAGGCGACTAAGCCGTATGACGGCTGATCCCCGCGGGGCGGGGCGGACCCTCTGCTTCACACCCCTCCTCGTCCCGGCCGTCGGCTGATCCCCGCGGGGCGGGGCGGACGCTCCCGGACGCCAGCACCCGCGAAGGCGTGTACGGCTGATCCCCGCGGGGGCGGGGCGGACTTTGTGGTTGACCCGACGAAGCCGGCTAACGCCGGCTGATCCCCGCGGGGGCGGGGCGGACGACAACCCGGAGTTTTCGGACCGGTACACCGTAGGCTGATCCCCGCGGGGGCGGGGCGGACACTTCTTGACCTGGGGCTCTCTGGAGTTGTTGGGCGTTTGGCATTCAGTTTGCACCGCCGACTACGCCGGCTTCGTAGGCGCCGCAGTCGGCAACTGGTGGTCGTGCATCCCTGCGCCCTGGTGGATTTGGCCGACCGGGGTGCTGGGCGGGGGATCGTATCCAGCTCAGACACGGCTGATCCGAGCCTGGTGGCTCGGCGGGAGCCTGTCAGCTGTCTCAGACTAGCCCGCCACCCACGGGATCGCTGGGCATGTGTCGGCTGCTTCTGTTATGGTTCGCCTCACAGCGAAGTGTCTTAGCTGTATAATCTGCTGGGGGTTACTTGTTTGAGGTGTGGGCCAAAGAGCGCGGCTTGGACGAGCCGTATCCGCTGGTGTGGCATCTGGTGGATGCGGCGGGTGCGGCGTCGGCGTTGTGGGATCGGCATATCGGGCGCGGTGTGCGGCGCTGGCTGGCGCAGCGTCTTGACCTCGACGAGGACATGACGAGGCAGCTGGTGGTGGAACTGGCAGGGCTTCACGACGTGGGCAAGGCAACCGTGTCGTTTCAGCAGCAGTGGGATCGGTCGCGGCACGGGTACGTGCGCCATGACTGGGCGGCGGCGACCGTGCTGCCGCTGTTGTTGGATCCCAGGTTGACGCGGGCCGGGTTGGCGGCGTCGGCGGAGTTCATGGCCGCGTTGGCCGTGGCGGGCCATCACGGCTCGTACCCGGTGTTGCGGCGGCAGGACTACACGCGTGCCGCCAAAGCCGAGATGACCGGCGATTCCGATGGCCCTCGGTGGCATGCGGTTCGCGGTGAGATCGTGGCAGCGGTTCACGCGGCCCTAGGAGGCCCGGCACGACTTCCTGACCAGGTGCCTGCCGAGGTTGTGCCGTTGCTGACCGGCATCGTGATCATGGCGGATTGGCTGTCCTCGGACACGCAGTTCATCGTCGAGCAACAGCGAGACGCTCTTGTCGATCCGCAGCGCCGGTTCGCCGTGGCTCGCGAACGGATGCTCGACCGCGTTGAGAGCGCGGGGTTGTCGGCTCCGCAGATTCCGTCCGGAGCATCGGTGGCGGGAGCATGGGGTTACGCGCCGAACGCGCTGCAAACGTCGGTGGAGCGGGATTTCCGTCCGCGCCGGGCGGGATTGGTGACGATTACGGCGCCGACGGGTGTGGGTAAGACCGAAGCTGGTTTGGTGGCGGCGACGCGACTGGCGGCGGTGTCGGGACGCAGCGGGGTGTACGTGGCGTTGCCGACCCGGTCCACGGCGACCGAGGCGCGGCGCCGGTTGCGGGGCTTCCTGGACGGTGCCGGGGTGTCGGCGCCGGTGGCGTTGGCGCATGGCGATGCCGACCGCGTGTTGCGTGATGCCGACGCGGCGGAGGCGTCGATGTGGTTGCAGCAGAATCGGCATCGTCCCGGGTTGGCGCCGTGGTCGACGGGAACGATCGACACGGTGCTGCGGGCCGTGTTGCGGGCCCAGTGGCAGCCGTTGCGGTTGACGGGCTTGGCGAACTCAGTGCTGCTCGTCGATGAGGTGCACTCGGTCGATCCCTACATGGCGGGGCTGTTGGCTCGCCTGTTGGAGTGGTGCGGATTCCTCGGTGTTCCAGTGGTGGCGATGTCGGCAACGCTGCCCGCACACCTGCACGTGGCGTTGGAGCGGGCCTATCTGTCCGGCGCGGGTGTCGACGTCGACGGCGTCGGGGTGCAGCGTCCGGCGTACCCGGGATGGTCGTTCGTGGACACCGCTGGGGAACGCAGCCTGCCGGGTGACCATGCGGTTGGGGAGATGGCGTCGTTGGGTGGGCGGACACTGCACGTGCACACGTCCACGGAATTCCCGGATGTGGCCTTGTGGGCAGGGGAGGGCGCGTCGGTCGTGGTGGTGTGCAACACCGTCGCCGAGGCCCAGCAGGCGTATCGGCGGGTTCGTGACGCGGTTCCGGCCGCGATGCCGGTGACCTTGCTGCACGCGCGGATGCCGGGGTGGCAACGCAGTGCCGCCACCGAGGACGTCCTGACCCGCTTCGGCAGGGAGTCGGGGCCTGCCAACCGTGGCGGGGTGGTGGTCGCGACTCAGCTGGTGGAACAGGCGCTCGATCTGGACGCGGATGTGATGGTGAGCAGTCTCGCGCCAATGGCGCTGCTGCTGCAACGGGCGGGCCGCCTGCATCGACACGACCGACCGCGCCCGACTGATCACGAGACGCCGCGCTTGTGGGTGCATACGCCGGTGCCGCAGCCGCCGGAGTGGGAGGCGGTGTACGACCGGTTCGAACTTGAAGCCACTGCTGCGTTGCTCGACCGGCGCGAGAGCATCGACGTGCCCGGCGAGGTGGACGAGCTCGTGCAACAGGTACATCACCGCAGCCCCACGCTGCTCTCCGAGGCCGGCGCCGCAGCGCGACACAACAGAGCTGCCGAGGACCAGGCGACGGCCGAGACAGCGGCCATCCCGCGCCCTCGGATGGTCGATCAGCTGCATCAGCTGACCTCGCTGGAAACTCCGGAGGTCGCGTTGACCCGTCTCGGGGTGGATACCGACCTCGTCGTTCCCCGCTACACGGATGAGCACGGCCACCAATGGCTGCGGCACGGGCCGCAGGAATGGATGCCCTGGCCCGACGGCCGTCCGAAGAAGCGGGTAGTACAGGACGCACTGGTGGACGCGGCGCTCCCCGTCGCGGTGCAGCACACGCGACCCCTCGGTGATCCACCGTCGACATGGTCGCGGTACGGGCCGCTGGCCTCGGCCCGGGTGCTGGATGTCGGTTCCGGACGCGGCGGCCTCGACCTCGATGACGAGCTCGGCCTCGTCACCTCAACCGGCAGGAAGGACACCCCGTGAGCTCGTTCGATGTGGCCCAGCAACCGTGGGTGGATGTCACCATGCTCGATGGCCGACCCGGGTCGTTCGGGATACGCGAACTCTTCGCCTCGGCGCACAAGATCGCCGATATCGGAGTGTCGCAACCGATCGCCGAGGCACCGGTACGGCGATTGCTGGAAACCATCGCCGCGCGCGTCACCGGGCTCGACGAGGCTCTGCCGGTTGCGGAGTGGAAGGCGCGACGCAGCGCGGTGCTGGCGACCGGGCAGTTCGATGTCGATGACTTGGATGAGTACCTGTCCGACTGGTGCTGGGATCTGTTCGATCCGGTGCGGCCGTGGATGCAGGACCCTCGACTGGCCGAGCAGGCCGGACGGGTGGGTGTGTCCAAATTGGATCCGCAACGGCCCGGAGGGAACACGCCGGTGTGGTTCGTGCACACCTCGGCCAGCCATGCCCCGTCGATCCCCTCGGCGCAAGCGGTGCAGCTGTTGCTGTATCACCATGCGCACGGCAACGGCGGCACCGGCGGCACGCGCCGCGTCAGCGGCTACGCCGACCATCACATGGCCGACGCACCGCTGCGCGGGGCGATCACCTACTACCCTCTCGGGCAGAATCTGTTCGAATCGCTGATCGCGGGCATGCCCCCGCCTCCACCCGATTCGCACCACGACAAGGCCACGATCGCCCGCGCGGACGATGTAGGCCGCGACGGTGCAGTCGACGCGGCTCCGTGGGAGACCGAGCTGCCTGCCGAGCGACCGACGATCCTGCCGACGGTGACCTGGCCGGCGGACTTGCTGGTCGGTCGATCGCGGCACGCGCTGCTGCTCGTGCCCGACGACACCGGGTCCAACGTGGTCGACTGCTTCCTGACGTGGGCCTACAAGCTGCCCTCCGGGACCGATCGACCGCTGACAGCACGAGACCCACACGCCATGATGCAAGCCCGCAAATCCACCACGGGCGTGACGTGGTCGCTGGCACCCGCGCGGGGGGACCGGGCTGTGTGGCGTGATCTCGACGCGCTACTGGCCGACGGTGAGACCACGCAACGCCCGAGCGTGCTGGCAAACGCGCCCGACGAGCTGCTCGACACGCTGCGCATCCGAGCCGTGGGCATCGTCCAGGAACGGGGCAAAGCCGTCGACCATGCGCGGGTTCGTTCCACCACACCGCCGGTGTTGGCGGCCCTGCCGGAACATGACCCGGACGCCGCCGACGGGGTCGCCGAGCTCACGGCCGCCGCCGCGGACGTCGAGCAACAGGTGACCGGCGAGCTCGTCGCCGCCTGGAAACGCCTCCTCGGTGACAGGCCGAACAGCCCGAACCCCTGGACCGAGGTGTTCACCGCCCGCTACTGGAGCGCCGCCGAGGTCGAGTTCTGGCGCCGGTTCGAACAGCGCCAATTCGACCAGCCCCGGCGAGCGTTTCTCGCGGTGGCGTGGCCGTTGCTCGACGAGATCGCCGACGCCCGCCGCAGCAGCCCGGCCACGATCGGCGCGTTGCAAACCGCCCGCACGAAGATCGCGGCCTGGATCGTCAAGCACGAACCCAGCGACACGAACACGACGACCGAGGGGGCAGCGTGAAACTCGACACCGCACAGAAATTCGTGGCCGACATGGTCGATGTGCTGGACAACCCGGCTGCGCGCACCGTGCTACGCAGAGGCGTCAACCTCGACGTTGCTCGGGTACCGACACGGATGCACGCCTACCTCATCCCCTGGACCGAACACGAGGCAGAAACCAGCCACCGAGCTCGGACCCTGTACATGATCGCCTCGCTGATGGCGATCGAGACCAAAACCACGCAACCACCACCGGCAAACCTGGGCGTGTCCTTGGCGACCGCCAGCGTCCGCAAGGTGCTGGCTGAGTCGACGACGCAACGCCTGTTGACCGTGTTGTGCCGGCAGCGGGAAAGCACCGTGCACCGCCACGTCGCCCGCACCGTCCGCACCCTCCGCTCCGAAGGCATCGGCGTGAACTGGGTCCGCCTCACCTGTGATGTCGACGCCTGGCCCTGGAGCGGCGACACCGTCGCCGCTCGCTGGGCCCGCGACTACTACCGCGCCACGCTGACCAATGCCGCACGCAAGCAGATCGACGCCCTCACCGACGCCCCGACTACTCATCCTGCCGACCCCGCGGCTGACACCGCGGAGAAGGAGAACGTCTGATGTTCGTCACCATCCACGCCCTACAGTCCCTTCCTTACAGCAACCTCAACCGCGACCGTGAAGGCGCGCCCAAAACCTGCGAGTACGGCGGCGTCGTCCGCGCCCGTGTCTCATCACAGGCCTGGAAGCGCCCCATCCGCGATGCCATCGAAACCGAGTTGGGCGCGTCGACATGGCGCACCCGGCGTCTCGCGCCGAAGATCGCCGACCGACTCATCGCGGCCGGGTGGAACGGCGACGATGCCCGTCGCGCCGGGCGGGCCGTGCTCGACGCCGCCGCGGGCGCCGCCGCGAAGTCCGCGTCCAAGCAGGGAGGCCTACGACCCGACCCCGACACCGACGAATCGAACATCATGCTCTGGGTCGCGGACGCCGCCCTCGACGAACTCGTCGCGCTCTGCGACAGTCAGCACGACGCGATCGTCGCGACGCCTCTGCCCACCCCCAAGAAGAGCGGAAGGAAGGCGACGAAACCCAGCGATAGCGAGCACGAGCAGCCCGAACGTGTCACCGTCCTCGACGGTGCCGCCGTACTCCCCGCGCTCGAAACCCGCAACCCTGTCATCTCGCTCCTGGGCCGGTTCGTCGCCGAGCTGCCCGGCAGCCAGGTCGACGGCGCCGTGCAGATGGCCCACGCCATCTCCGTGAACGCGACCACCGACGAGGTCGACTTCTTCGCCACCGTCGACGACTATCTCGACGATGGCTCCCGCGGTGCTGCGCACATCGGCGACGCCGAATACACCTCGGGCACCATGTACCGCTACGCCACGGTCAACGTCGACCGGCTCGCGGCCAACCTCGGCACCGAGGACGCGCCTGACCTCGACGGCGCCCTTCAACTGGTCGACGTGTTCGCCCGCGCGTTCTGCCGCGAGTTGCCCACCGGCAAGCAAAACGTGACCGCTGCGCACACCTGGCCCGATTTCGTCTACACCACCGTCACCGACCGGCCCCTGTCGCTGGTGACCGCGTTCGAGAAAGCCCTACGCCCCTCCAGCAACGGTTACCTCGAACGCGCCGTCGCCCAGCTCGACCGCTACAACAAAGGCATGGTCGCCTTCACCGGCGAGCACCCCCACTGGCACGGCCACGCCATCTCCCCTGCCGCCGGCGCCGACGAACCCGCGAACCTCGGCGAACTGCACACCGGCATCAGCGACCTCGTTCGTGCCACCACGGACGCTGCCTCCGACACAGCCGCCGCGCGTGACACAGCAGGAGCGGCCTGATGCCCACCACCGACCTGCTGGTGCTGCACCTGGACGCACCACTGCAGTCCTATGCGACCTCCGGGTTATGGCAGCAACGCGCCACCGAACCCTGGCCGACCCGCACCGGATTGATCGGGCTCCTCGCCGCCGCCGGGGGAATCCCCCGCGGCGGCGACCTAGCTCCACTGTCCGACGCCCTCCACGTCACCATCCGCGTCGACAGGCCCGGAGCACGCCGGACGGACTACCACACTGTCGGCGGCGGACAGCCCCGGGAACGGACCGCCATCACCTCCAACGAGACCTACCGCACCCACGGCAAAGGCACCATCCAAAGCTGGCGCGAGTACCTCGCCGACGCGGCCTTCACGATCGCCCTCACCAGCATGGACGACCGGGCCTTCAGCCTCGACACCATCTCCGACTGGCTCGCCGCACCACACTGGGCGCCGTACTGCGGACGCCGCGCCTTCCCCCTCACCAGTCCGCTCATCCTCAGCCGCACCACCGACGACCCGAACCGACTGCTGCGCCACCTGCCCTTGCATCGCCGCAAGCCCAACGCCGACGACAGCGTGCGGATCGAGTTCCTCGCCGACACCCCACCGCACGACCGCGACACCGTCACCACCGTCGACACCGTCCGCCCCGCCGGGGCCACCGAGCTCTACCCCGTCCACACCAGCCACACCATGCACCGGTGGTGGGAACACCTCCCCGCCACCGGCTGCGCCGGCTACAGCGACGAATGGCTCGACGCACTCGCACGGGAGACCACCTGACCCATGTTCGCTACCCCAACCCTCACCCAGATCGTGCTCAACCCCCGCAGCCGCGCCGCCGCGCGCGATGTCCGCAACGCCCACAAGCTGCATCAGACCGTGCTGTCGCTGACCTGCCCACCCGAACTCGGCGACAACGCCCGCCAAACCTCAGCGACCCTCCATCGGCTCGAAACCACCCGCGACAACCACATCCTCCTGGTCCAATCACTCACCCAACCCGACCCCGAACGCCTCCCCAGCAACTACGGCGCGGTAGCCACCAAACCTATGGACAACCTCGTCGGACAACTCGACACCGGCGTCCGCGTGCGCTACCGCCTCCGCGCAACACCCGTGCGCTACAACGGCCACAAACCCATCATCCAACCAGGCGACGACCCTCTCGATTGGTGGAAACAACGCGCCCCCAGCCGCGGCCTCGAACTCCACACGACCCACATCACCCACACCGGCACTATCACCGGCCGCAAAACCCCCAACACACCACGGATCGTGCACCGATTTGCGCAATACGAAGGAACCGCCACCGTCACCGACCGCGACACCGCACTCGACGCCATCACCCACGGCATCGGCCGAGGCCGCGCCTACGGCCTAGGACTCCTCTCCATCGCCCTCCTCAAAACTGAATGAAAAATGCCGAACCGGCCAACAAACCACCAGGTCAACAAGTGTCCGCCCCGCGCCCGCGGGGATCAGCCGGGTCTAGATATCGACTTGGAGAACGTCCGGGAGTCCGCCCCGGGCCCGCGGGGATCAGCCGGAGGAGCCGCATCTTGCGGAGCTGGAAGTCCGTCCGCCCCGCGCCCGCGGGGATCAGCCTCGGCGCCACGGGAAGTGGCCGGGGTCCCAGTGGTCCGCCCCGCGCCCGCGGGGATCAGCCGCTCCAGCAGATCGTGCCCTCAATCAGGCCGCGTCCGCCCCGCGCCCGCGGGGATCAGCCCTCCACGACCAGGGCACCTCGGCCGCCACGATCGTCCGCCCCGCGCCCGCGGGGATCAGCCGTCGTAGTCACGCACCCAGCGGATAGACAGACCGTCCGCCCCGCGCCCGCGGGGATCAGCCGCACTTAGCCAACTTCGGTACTCGACTTGTCACGTCCGCCCCGCGCCCGCGGGGATCAGCCGGCGGATTTGGCGCCGATTCCGAAGGCGCCTACGTCCGCCCCGCGCCTGCGGGGATCAGCCGGCCACGGCACCCAAGAACGTCCGGGCGTACCGGTCCGCCCCGCGCCCGCGGGGATCAGCCGCGGGTGGTGACGAACGTGGTGTGTGACAACACGCCGCCCCGCGCCAGCGGGGATCAGCCCGCGACGTTCCACTTCCCGAACTACGTCGGCAGCGTCCGCCCCGCACGCGCGGGTGCCTGCAACACGAGGGATCAGCATGAGTCGATGGCGATGCCCGCACCCGATCTGCCGTCCGCTCCGCTCGCTTAACCGAAGCCACGTGCTATCGGGGGGCCACCGCCGGGGCTCCTTCACCTCCCACGCGGTACGAGGGCGGCGGCCTGCTCGGCGGTTTTGTGTGCCAGGTCGGGTAACACGTGGGTGTAGGTATCGGCGGTCACCGAGATGGACGAGTGGCCCAGGAGTTCTTGCACCAGTTTCAGGTCGGCGCCGGTGGCCAGGGCGAGGGTGGCTGCCCCGTGGCGCAGGTCGTGCAGGCGGACCGGCGGCAGGTCCGCGCCGTCGGCGATGGCGCGAAACGCATCGGTGAGTTTCGCCGGGTGCAGCGGTGCACCGTTGGGTTCACTGCATACGAGGTCGTTGTCCTGCCAGTCTTCGCCAACGCGCTGACGCTGCTGGTCCTGGTGGCGCTTCTGTTCCCGCAGAACCTCGGCGGTGGCGTCGTCGAGCGCGATCACACGTCCGGATGCTTCGCTTTTCGGTTCTCCGAACTCGGCACGCCACCCCTGCAGGACGAGCGCCGAGCTGATGGTGATGGTGGCCCGGTTCAGGTCGACGTCCCACCATCGCAACCCGCACGCTTCACCTCGCCGTAGACCGCGGTAGGCGATCAGGTGCAGCAACGAGTAGTACGGGTGGCCGTCCGCATGGTCCAGGAAGCGGCCGGTCTGTTCGGGGGTCCAGACCATGACGCGGGAGGGTTTGTCGCGGGTACGTTGCCAACGCTCGACCCGCTCGGCGGTCCACAACAACGCCTTCGGGCGGCGGCCGGATGGCAGCTCGACAAAAGACGCCGGGTTGAACGTGATCTTCTGGGCGCGGATGGCAGCGTTGAGCGCGGCGCGCAAGGTCGCACGGTAGCGCTGCATGGTCGCCGGTCCCATCACGCGCATTCCTCGTACGCTGGCGCGGACATCGTCGTCGGAGCTCGTTTGGGCGGCCGTGATGGTGTCGTTGCGTTCGGCCATGGCGTCGAACATGCAGGAGATGTGGTCGACGGTGAGCGCGTCGAGTCGATGGTGTCCCAGGTGGGGAACGAGCCATAGATGCAGGTGGGATTCGTAGGATATGCGGGTCTTGCCGCGCAGGGTCTTGCGGCTGTCCAACCAGGTGTGCAGCCACTCCCCCACGGTCGGAAGTTGGGTCAGCGAGTCGCTGCCAGCACGGGTCAGCTGTGCTGCGGTCTCGGCGGGGTCGGGTATGGGTTCGCGGGCTTGCAGTCGAGCGTCGATGAGATCGCCGACTGTGGCCAGCGCGGCGTCTCCGTGGGGTTTGGCAGTGTCGATCACGGCACAGATTTGCTCGAGGTCGGCCTCGGCGCTGGCTTGGGAGGCGTATCCCCCGCGCCGTCGGGTTCGACGCGCTCCGCCATGAGTTCGCGGAAGTTCGACCTGAAAGTACCAAGTTCCGTGGTCAGAACTCCATGCACCGCTGCGGCGTTTCAGTTTCGGGCACGCCGCTCCCCAAGTTCGTCCGGTTTCCGGGTCCTTGCACAGGCACCGCTTGTATATCGTCCCCGAAGCAACGGGTGGCATCGGATGGAGTCCTTCCGGCAGTCAGCAGGGGTCGTGTGGAACGACCGCTATGGACGCTCGTCGGCGTCCAGAGGGCAAGTCTTAGCCATGAGGCTCTTCACTGATTCCCAGCAGTGTCAGGAGCGGGGCGACGGCGACACGGTAAGTCCGGCCCACTCGCACGATCGGCGAGGGGAACTCGCCGTTACGCGCGAGGCGGTAGGCCGTCGTGCGGCCGATACCCAACATGCGCGCCGCGGTCATCAAGTCCGTGGTGCTACCGAGTTCCCACATTCCCGTTCGCCGCGTGGCACTGCCGTGTCTCACAGGTGATGCGGCAGCCGCAGTGTCAGGCGCGTCGAGTTCGTGCATGTCTGCCTCCTTGTGATGAAGCTGGCTCGCAGGACGGGGTGGCCGCCACAGGCCGAGGTGCTGTGGGTTCGGAGCGTCTCGAACGCGGTGGCTGTCGACGCCGTTGATGGACCGTCGCTGCTGTCACGCCCTGACGTTTCTCGTCATCGCGCGCGGACGGCGGTCGTGGGTTCGAGAGGGCGGCGCAGGATGATGACGTCTTCGTGCGTGATGAGGTGGAGGGGAAGGCCTTGTTCGCGTTGTTTGCGGATGAAGTCGCGTTGGAAGAAGCTGCCGCGGGCGATGAGCGTGTCGTTGGCGACGCGGGCGAGGAGCGCGACGCATCGTTCGACGGGTTCGAGTCCGACGGCGTGGCCGCAGGCGATGATTTGTGATGGCAGGTCGATCAGTTCGGCATGCTCGCGCCAGGGGCGCACGGTGATGGCGACGTGCCCTCCTGGACGCAGGATGTTCGCGGCTCCGGCCAGGATGCGTGTGAAGCCGGACAGGAGTCGGTGGTGTCCGACGTTGGCGAGGTTTCCACGGTCGAGGGTGTTGCCGTAGCGGTGGTGGTACTTGTGGACTTTTCCGTCGGCCGAGTCGGTGCTCGCGGTGGCGACGCGGCCGTGGGTGGAGGGCCCGTAGGGCGGTGAGGTGACGACGAGGGCAGCTTGCCCGTGGTACTCCTCGGGCAGCAGGTGCGGGAGTTGGCGGGCGTCGCCGTGTACCACCTGGGCGTCGGCGTTGTGTCCGCGTTGGCGGGCGAGTTCGAGGTTGGCTTGGGCGATGGCGGCCCAGTGGGGTTCGTATTCGACGGCGAGGGCGCGCCGTCCGGCGTGGAGGGCTTCGACGAGGGTGGTGCCGGCTCCGGCCATGGGGTCGAACACGAGCTCGCCCGGACGGGTGTAGTGCTCGATGGCGTGGGCGGCGACGGCGGGAAGCATCTTGGCAGGGTGTGCCGTGGTTCCGGCCACGTAGCGGCCTTTCCGCTGGTTCGCCGGCGAGGTTTGCGCGGTCGTCCACACGGACACGGGCAGCTCACCTGCGCCGGGTGCATCGTTGTCGGCAGGGTTGGCGTGGAGGGTGTCGATGAAGGTGCGTGGGATCGGCATGGTCGCCTCGTCGGTGTGCGCGTCGCAGTGCTGGTCGCGTTCGTTCGGCGGCTGTGGGGTCATGGCGGCAGGCACCTTTCGCGGGTCTGGTCAGCGGGTGGATAGGCCGTTCAGGGCGGCGATTCAGGTGCGGCTCACGAGGGGTCGCCGCTGGCGACCGTGGTCGGATCGGTCGCGCCGGTGTCGGGCGACGAGGTGTCTGTTTCGGATGGTTGCGCGAACACGAGGATGTCGCTGTGGACGCGCAGGTGCGGCGCGGGCAGTCCGCGCGCGTGAGCCCGGTGGTGGGCGCGGTCGTGGTCGGTGGTGTGGGCGGGGCTCGGATCGGAGTGGAGATGGCCGGCGCGGATCGGGGTGTGGAGGGCGACGATGTGCTGGAGGTAGAGCAGGTCGGCGTGCTGACAGGCCGCCACGATGTCCCCGGTCGGATCGATCAACCGTCCGCGGTGGCTGTCGCTGTGGGTGTAGACGGCGAAAATTCCCCCTGCGCGTAGCTGCGTAGCCGCGGCACGGGCGATGCGGTGCAGCGACAGCGTGTCCGCCGCGTGAGAGGGCAGCGAGGCGAGGACGAGGTCGGCGCGAGCCTGACAGCGCGTACCGCCGGAATCTGCGAGACCGTGGGTGGGGGCGGTGGCGGCCAGCGCGGCGGCGGGGTTGGCGTGGCTGGTGGGCAGGCTCGCCCAGAACGGACGGGCGCCGCCCGCCTCGCTGAACGCATGCGGGATGAGGGTCGCGACGTCGACGTCGCGGTTCAACGCGCGCACCACGTCGAGCACCCCGCACTCCGGTTGCCCGTCGGTCTCGCCCACATCGGCGGAGGGGGCGTCGGTGCAGGTGCCAACCGGGTCCGGGGTGAGCAGCGTGACGTGTGCGCCGGGGTCGGTGAACGCGGCAACGAGGGTTTCCACGATGGGTGTGGGCCAGGGAGCGCGTGCATCGACGGGTTCGGGTCCGCAGGTCCACACGGTGGCCGGTGTCGGTGTCGCCGGGGCACCGTTGGTGTGCTGGCGCGGCGCGGCCGGGGTTTTCGGGCGCGTCCCGGCGGCGCTGCGGGGTGTGCTTGGGCGGGAACGCGGGGTGGCTCCGGGGTATGCCGGGCGTGTCTCGACACGGGACGAACGCGACGAGGTGGGGGCATTGTTGCGACGTCGGTGACCATCGGCGTACGACGACGAGGATGGGGCCATGAGTACTCCTCCCAGAGGGCCGGACTGAGCTGGCGCTAACGGAACCGGCTGGGGCGCTGTCGTCAGGCAATACTCACCACGACCCGGATTTGCGACACGTCTCAGCGTGAAATGACGCGCGCCCACACCCGCCCGAGACGCCGTCCCGCGCACCCTCCGCGCCGCGCGCGGAGCGAACCGTGCCGCTGCCTTCTGATCTGCTGCGCGTGCCTGCACCTCGGCTCACGTGCGTCATGGCACAGACCGTGGATGAGGTGGTTGCCCCACCTTTCGGCAGAGCGGCGCCGTCCTTTTCGTTGCTGCGGCAGCCGCATTCACGCTGGTCGTCGCCAACGGCGAGTCAGCAGGTCACAGCGTTGATGCGGGGCGAGTCAGCAGTGTGATTCACGTGGTCGGCGGGGTCCGCCTGTCCCGTGGTCGTCGGGCGGTGTGAGGCGGTGTTGAGGCGGCGACGACACGGGTGTGAGGCCCTCGGTGTGGCGTGCTGATGACGCTTCGCTCAGCCGCACTCGCTAGGGGGTCGTGATGAACAGTGGGAAGAAGGACCGTGCGCGCATCTATGACGTAACTAGCAAGCCGGATTTCGTCGCCGGCTCGGACGTGTTCGCGATGGCGCGTTCGGCGTTCGCCTGGTTGGTTGCCGGCCCGGATCCGGTCAGCGTGGACGGACGCGCCGTCCCGGGTTTGCCGCCACGTCCGGTGCCGTTGGATGAGCTGGGCACGCGACTGTTGGCGCGCAGCTGCCCGCAGGTTACGCGCGACGGCGCGTGGGCCAATCTCATCACCCGGTCCCGGGCCGAAGGTGGTACGTGGACTGTGGCGTGTGTGGGGCTGGCGCTGCCGAGCGTGCTGCGGGCCGCGTCGTTGGTGACTCGCCGATTTTCCGGTGACACGCATGACATCAACGCCGCGGTTTTGACCGGTTTCCTTGCCGCCCTGCCGACCGTCGATCTGACGCGTCCGGCGATTCTGGCGCGCCTGTATTACGCGGCCTACCGCGCGGGCTTGGCGGCGCGGGACGAGATCGTCGGCAGTCCGATACCGGCCGGGGAACGGGTGTCGGAGGCCGCCGCGACGCCGCAACCGGAGGGACATCCCGACCTGGTGTTGGCCCGCGCGGTCGCCGCTGGCGCGATCACCACGGCCGAAGCCGATCTGATCTCCGTCACGCGCCTCGGCGACACGTCACTGGCCGAGGCGGCCGCCGAGCGCGGCAGTTCGTACAAGGCGACGGCGAAAGCGCGGGAGCGCGCCGAAGCACGCCTCCGTGCCTACCTGGCCGACGAGCCGGTCGACGCCGACGCGAACGCGCACGAACCACATCCCACACCCACGGGGACGAGCCGCGACAAGAACCGCGCAGGCGACCGCGGCAGGCGACCCGAGACGGCACGTGGCCGCGGGCGTGGGCAGAAAACACGGCAACCGATGTCGCACAACGCCGCCAAATCCCGCATTGCCTCACGCGGGGCTCCTTCTCCCGCACGACCCAGTTCTCGCGCCCGTCCCGCCCGTTCCGGTCCGGCCGCGCCGACTCGTCGGGAGGTCCGCTCATGCGACTGACACCGCCACGCCCCCACCGCCGCACTCGCCGTCCCCGCACTGCTGGTGCCTTCTCGCGGGTCCGCGCGGGCGGGGTAGTCGCCGCGGTGGCACTGACCGTGCTGGTGTGCACGCCAGCAATGGCCACGGCCGACGTCGGCCAGGTGGTCGCGTTGGCGCGCACGGTCGATGAGGTGTTGGGCAACATCCGCGACTGGATTATGGGGATCCTGGCGGCGGTCGCGGTGGTGTTCCTGACCATCGGCGGTCTGCGCTATCTGATGGCCTCCGGCGACCCAGGGGAGGTCGAGAAGGCCAAGGGGGCGTTCAAGGCCGCCGGTATCGGGTTCGGTCTGGCCGCACTGGCCCCGCTGGTCGTCGAGATCCTCACCGGCATTGTGGGCGGTGTGTAGCCCATGGCTCCCACGAGCGCCCGGTGGCGGCGGTGGGCAGGCGCGCTCGCCGCGACCGCGGCCCTGCTGGCCACATTCGCCGCGACGGCGGCGACCTCGATCGCGGCCACCCCCACCGCGCCAGCCGTACCGGTTGCGGCACCGGCCCAGACCGAGCCGCCGTTCCCGCTACCGCCGGTCGACGAGCCGGACTGCGGGCCGGGGGCGACTGATCCACGGTGCACGCTGCCCGACGCGCCCAGCAGCACCGCCCCGCCCCCGGAATCGCACCTGCCGCCGGTCACGGAACTACCTCCGCCGCCGTCGTGTTTTCCCGGTTCACTCGCCCCCGGATGCGACGGGCCCACCGGTTCCGACGACCCGGACGGTTCAACGACGCCGGAGCCGTGCACCGGGCCGAATTGCATCCCCCAGCCCGCCCCGGTGGAACCGGGACAGCCCGACGGGCCGCCCGAGTCGAACAAGGACGGCGACGAGGGGGCCAGCGACTGCGGGATCACCGACCCGGTTGCGTGTGTCACCGACGGCATCGACAGCCTGTTCCGCGGCGTGGTGACCGAGGCGCTGAACCCGCTGCTCGACTTGCTGGGCCAGACCCTGCTGACCACACCCGAGCCGAGTGACCTGCCGAGTGTCGGACAGCTGTGGACCCAGTCGTGGCACATCCTGCTGTCGGCCTATGTGGGGCTCGTGCTCATCGCCGGCATGGTGGTGATGAGCTATCAGTCGCTGCAGACCCGCTACTCGATCAAAGAGATCGCACCTCGCATCGCGGCGGGGTTTCTGGCGGGCACGCTGTCGCTGTTTCTGGCGACCAAGGCGATCCAGATCGCCAACGCCCTCGCCCAGGCCGTGCTCGGCGAAGGGGTGAATGCCGACACCGCGAGCACCGCGCTGACCACGATGGTGCTCGGCGCACTGAACGGCGGCGGGCTGTGGATCGTGTTCATCGGCCTGGCCCTGGCGGTCATGGTCATCGTGCTGCTGATCACCTTCATCGTGCGGGTGATGCTGACGATCCTGCTGATCGCCGCGGCACCGCTCACGCTGATGTGGCACGCCCTGCCCCACACCGAAGGCATCGCCCGCGCGTGGTGGAAAGCCTTCGGCGGCGTGCTGGCCATCCAGGTGGGCCAGTCGCTGACGATGGTCGTGGCGCTGCGGGTGTTTTTCACCCCGGGTGGGCTGTCGATGTTCGGACCTACCGCCGACGGACTGGTGAACCTGCTGGTGTCGCTGGCGCTGATGTGGGTGCTGATCAAGATCCCGTTCTGGTGTCTGCGTCCCCTCTCCAACGGCGGACGGTCGATGGTCGGCTCGTTGGCACGCGGGGCGATCGCCTACAAGACGATGGGCCTGCTCGGCGGCGCCGGATCGATACTCGGCGGGAAACGGTCGTCGCGCCGCGGGCCGCGCGCGCACACCACCGACCGCGCCTCCGATGGCGGTGATCCGGCGGCGACGCGCTCGGGGCAGTACATGCTGCCGATGCGGCTGCGCCGCACCCGCCCCTCCTCCCACCGCAGCACCCGACTCGGCGATACCGCCGCGGCCACGGGCGAGCCGGGAGATCGGCGGCCGGGGCCGGGCCAACTATCGCTGCTGACGGTGACCGGCACCGCAGGCCAGCACGACGTGCGGCCGAATCCGCGGGCGTTGCCGCCCGATGAACTCCCCGGGGCGCTCCCGACCGAGCAGCGCGGTCTGCCGATCACCACCCGCCGAACCCCCGACGCGACGCCGCGCCGCACGGTGGCCGACGAGCACGCCACACCGCGCCCGAGCATGCCACCACCGGTGCCGCAGTCGGGGCTGCTGACCCCAGACGGGCGGATCAACCGCAACGCCCGCCCACCCGCACGTCTGCCCGGCGCGTTGATCGCCCCGCAAACCGGGATGCTGCCCATTCACCTCCAGCCGGCCCCGCCCGCACCGACGCGCCACACGCTGGCCGATGAGCGGGCCACCGCGTCCGCCGACAACGCGCCGGTCCGGCAACGAGGGCCCGGGCTGATCACACCGTCCGGGCAGATCAACCGCGCGGCTCGGCCTCTCCGGCCTCGCCCGACACGCGATGCCTACACCGGTAACCGCCCGTTGGCCTCGGGCCAGTACCCGTTGCCGCTGGGCGTGCGGCGCCTGCCAGCGCCGCGGGCCGGCGCTCAGTCCCCGGCGCCGACACCGCCGTCCACACCGCGGCCTGCGCCGCGGGCTCGTCAACTGGCCTTGCCCTTGGACCTGCCGCGACGCAGGCGGGGCAAGCCTGCGAAGTGAGGTGCCTTCCACCATGACCAGTCCTGTGCGTGTCCCCGCCGATGTGGACCGGCCCGACCGGGTCCTCGGACCGCTGTCGGCCCGACAACTAGCGATTCTCGGCACCGCCGGCCTGCTGATGTATGGCCTCTACCTGGCCGTGCGCTCCGTGGTTCCGCTCGCCGTGTTCCTCGTCGCCGCCGTGCCGATCGCGGTTGCCGTCGTGGTGCTGGCCATGGGGCGGCGGGACGGGGTGAGCCTCGATCGGCTGGCGCTGGCCGCCCTGCGATGGCGCCTGTCACCGCGCCATCGCGTGGCCGCCCCCGAAGGAGTACGGCCCGCCCCGCCGTGGTTGGCCGCCCACGCCTCGTCGCAGCACACCGGCGGCGGGGTCGACGAGGAGGTGTCTGCAGTGCCCGTGCAGCTTCCGGCCACCGGCGTCGCTGATCACGGTGGCCAGGCTGGGATCGTTGATTTGGGCAGTGACGGACTCGCGCTCATCGCTGCGTGTTCCACGGTGAATTTCAGTCTGCGCACTCCGGGCGAACAAGATGCGTTGGTCGCCGCGTTCGCGCGGTTTCTGCATTCGCTGTCGGCCCCGGTCCAGATTCTCGTGCGGGCAGAACGGCTCGACCTCACCCGGCAGATCGATCAGCTGCGGGCGCGGGCCGGTGGGCTGCCGCACCCGGCCTTGGAAGCCGCCGCCCGCGATCACGCCGACTACCTGGCCGAGCTGACTACGCAAACCGATCTGCTGCGCCGCCAGGTACTGCTCGTGCTGCGCGAGCCACTATCTACCGCGCCTAGCTCGGAAACATCCTACCGATGGCCATGGCGGCGGCGTCGCCGAGATGAGGAGTCCGGCAACGTCGACGGCGCGCGGCAGGCGGCCGAGCAACGGTTGGCCCGTCGGTTGGGCGAAGCCAGCGACCTGTTGTCGACCGCGGGGATCGTGGTGAGCCCGTTGGACGCGGCGGCCGCGACCGGAGTGCTGGCTGCGGCGTGCAATCCCGACACCTTCCTACCGGCCTCAGCCGAGCTGGCCGCCGCCGACGACATCGTCACTGCCACCACCACCGTCACCGACCTCTACGACACCGGCTCGGACCACGAACCGGACCACCCACCTGCCCGCCCAGGAACGGCTGCGCCAACGACGTCGACGACGCGGGAGTCCACGGCAACGGGGCCGTGGTTGGAGCCGGACCAGGACTGGGACTACGACGATGAGATCGAAAGCAGGTAACGCCATGGCACACGCTCCACATCGCCGCCGACCTGCGCGGACGGGCTCGGCCAGTGTCTTCACTCCGGATGCGTTGTCCGTGGCCGCCCGCCATCTGGAAGTGGGCAACGAGTACGTCGCCTCATTCGGAGTCACCGGGTATCCACAAGAGGTCTATCCCGGCTGGCTCGCGCCCTTGCTGACCTACCCGGCACGCTTGGATGTCTCGGTACACCTGTGCCCGATCGACCCGGCCACCGCCGCCACCCGGCTCCGTACGCAGCGGGCCAAACTGGAATCCTCCCGCCGTCACAACGCCCGGCACGACCGGCTCGACGATCCCGACCTCGATGCTGCGGCCGAAGACGCCGCCGACCTCTCGCAGCGCGTCGCCCGCGGTGAGGGGCGGTTGTTCCGGTTCGGGCTGTATCTGACGGTGCACGCCCCGGACCCCGACTCGCTGGCCGACCAGGTCGCCGCGTTGCGTTCGCTGTGTGCCTCGTTGCTCCTGGATGCCAAACCGGCCACCTACCGGGCATTGCAAGGCTGGGTCACCACCCTGCCGGTCGGGATCGACGGGCTCGGGTTGACCCGCACGTTCGACACCGCCGCCGTGGCGGCGGCGTTTCCCTTCACCTCACCGGATCTCCCGCCGACCGACCCGACCAGCACCACACCGACCGGTGTGCTGTACGGGTACAACATCGGCTCGGCCGGCCTGGTGCACTGGGACCGCTTCGCCTGCGACAACTACAACACCGTCGTGCTCGGACGGTCAGGGGCGGGCAAGTCGTACTTCGTCAAGCTCGAGACCCTGCGCTCGCTCTACCGCACCCTGGCCCCGGAGGCCGCCGACCCCGCCGCGGCGGAAGGGGTGCAAGCCTTCGTCGTCGACCCCGAGGACGAATACGCCCGCCTCGCCACCGAGATCGGCGGCACCTACGTGCATCTGGGCGCCGCGGGCGTGCATCTGAACCCCTTCGACCTGCCGATCCACACCAGCGCGGGCGGGCGCCGCACCGCGCCCGCCGACGCGCTGCGGCGACAGACACTGTTTCTGCACACCGTCCTCGCGGTCGCCTTCGGCGCGGCAGTCAGCGCCGAGCAGCGGGCCGTCCTCGACACCGCGATCGCCGAAACCTACCGCCAGGCCGGCATCACCGACGAGGCCCGCACGTGGACCCGCCCGGCCCCACTGCTGCGTGATCTACGCGCGGTCCTGGCCGCCCGGGGCGAGGAAGGCGACCGCGTCGCCGCCGACCTGGCGGCCCGATTGCACCCGCTGGTCGACGGGGCCTACAGCGCCCTGTTCGACGGGCCCACCTCCACCACCCCGGACGGGCATCTGGTCGTGTTCTCCCTGCGCGACCTACCTGACGAGGTCCGGCCCTTAGGCACGCTGCTGGCTCTGGATGCGATCTGGCGGCGCGTGTCGAACCCGACTCACCGGCGCCCCCGGGTCGTCGTGGTCGACGAGGCCTGGCAACTGATGCAACAGCCCGAAGGTGCCCAGTTCCTGTTCCGCATGGCCAAAGCCGCGCGCAAACACTGGGCCGGGCTCACCGTCGCCACCCAGGACACCGCGGACGTGCTGGGCAGCGAACTCGGCAAGGCGATCGTGGCCAACGCCGCCACCCAGGTGCTGTTGCGTCAAGCCCCGCAAGCCATCGACGAGATCGCCACGACCTTCGACCTGTCGGCCGGTGAACGCCACTTCCTCCTCTCAGCCGAAAAGGGCCAAGGCCTCCTCAGCTCCGGCACCCACCGAGTCGCTTTCCACACCGTGGCCTCCCCGACCGAGAACGTCCTGATCACCACCGACCCCGCCGAACTCGCCCACCTCGCCGCACACGACGACGCCACCGACCCGAGCCTGGCCGACGCCTACGTCGACCTCGAGCCCGAGGCGCCACCGGCCAACGCCGCCGCGGCGGCCGGCAATCCGTTCGACGAGGACGACGAGCCGGCCGCCCACGTCGATCTCGAGCCTGGCTAACACCAGCTGCGGAGCAGCAACGGCGCGGTCTTCGCGCGTGCGTGTTCACCCGTTGTTTTCTGACCAGAGGAGTTGTTCCATGCCTTCGTCGATCGCTACCGGTGGCTGGGTGGGTGATTACCTGCGCGATCCCGGCGGCACCGCGCTGGACATGCTCGCCGCGCTCGGCGACTGGGCCCGCAGCTGGGGCCTCGTGGCCGCGGCGTTCGTCGCGGTGGCCGGAACCGTGGCAACAGCGGCGACCCTGGCGCGGCGTGGGCGACTGCGCGCGCGGCTGCAGACCGATGCCCGGTGCGTCACCGTGCTCGCCCCACCGACCGTCGATCCTGCCGGGGGCACCGCGCTATGGTCCAACCTCGCCGGGCTGCTGCGCCCGACGTGGCGACGGCTCTGGTTCGGACAACCCCATCTGGCGATGGAGTACGTCTTCACCGAACACGGGGTGGCGGTGCAATTCTGGGTGGCCGGAACCATCCCGCCCGCGCTGGTCGAGCGGGCGATCGAGGCTGCATGGCCCGGCGCGCATACACGCACGCATCCGGCCACTCCGCCGTTTCCCGCCCTCTCATCCGGCCGACGCCGGATCACCGTGGCCGGCACGCTGCGCCTGGGCCGGTCCGAAGCCCTGCCGATCCGCACCGATTTCGAGGCCGACCCGATCCGCGGCCTCCTCGGCGCCCCCGTCGGGCTCGGACCGGGTGAACGGGCATGCGTGCAGGTCCTCGCCCGACCTGTCACGGGCAGACGCGTGGCCCGCGCCCGCCGCGCCGCGCGCCGGGTGCACCACGGCCGTTCCGGGCAGTTCAGATCGGCTCTCCTCGACGCCCTCACTCCCGGTACGAACGCCACCTGCCGACGGCGCACGCCCGATACGCGGCGCATCAGCCCCGACCCGCAAGTCTCACTCGAATACTCCGCACAGAATAAGGCCATCGTCGGCAAACACCGTGGCCCGCAGTACGAGACGACCATCCGCTACGCCGTGATCAGCGACCTGACGGGCGAGGTCAACGGTGACGGGGACCTCGCCCGTCAGGCGCAGCAGACTGCGCGCGGACGGGCGCACGCCCTCGCCGCAGCGTTCGCCGCCTACACCGAGCACAACCACTACACCCGCACCCGGTTGCGCTCGGCCGCCGCCGTGTTGGCCCAGCGGCGTCTGGGTTCCGGTGATCTGTTGTCGGTGCCCGAACTGGCCGCACTCGCCCACCTGCCCGCCGACGCCGACATCCCCGGCATCGAACGCGCCGGAGCCAAAGCCGTCGCCCCGCCACCCGGCGTCGCCGTACCCGGCGCCGGGGTCAAACCACTCGGGCACTCCGACACCGGTCACGCCCGCGCCGTGGGGCTGCGCGTGCCCGATGCCCGTCACCACGTGCACGTCCTCGGCGCCACCGGCTCGGGCAAATCGACGCTGCTGGGCAACATGATCCTCGACGACATCGAGACCGGCCGGGGCATGGTGCTCATCGATCCGAAGGGCGACCTGGTCACGGACATCCTCAACCGGATCCCTCTCGACGCGGCCGCACGCGTAGTGCTCTTCGACGCCGACTCACGGCACCGACCACCGATCCTCAACCCCCTCGAAGGCGGCGAAACCGACCGCGAGGTCGACAACCTCGTATCGGTGTTTCGGCGGGTGTATTCGGCGTTCTGGGGCCCGCGCACAGATGACCTGATGCGCGCCGCCTGTCTGACCCTCCGCGCAGCCGAAGGCGTACCCACCCTGGCCGACCTACCGAAACTTCTCGCGAGCGAGGCCTACCGATCCCGTATCACCAGCGGCCTGACCGATCCCGTCCTGACCGGGTTCTGGCAGTGGTACGACGACCTCACCGATTCGTCCCGCTCGCAGGTGATCTCCCCGCTGATGAACAAACTGCGCGCCTTCCTCTTGCGCCCGTTCGTCAGAGAAGCCATCGCCGGCGGACGGTCCACAGTGGACATGAGTCGAGTGCTCGACGACGGCGGGATCTGCCTGGTGCGTATCCCCAAAGGATCACTCGGCGAGGAAACCACGCGACTGGTCGGATCGCTGGTGGTGGCGCGTGCCTGGCAAGCCACCACTGCCCGCGCCCGCACACCGCAGCGCCTCCGCCCCGATGCCTCACTCGTGGTCGACGAGTGCCACAACTTCCTGAACCTGCCCTACCCACTGGAAGACATGCTCGCCGAAGCACGCGGATTTCGCGTCGGCATGACACTGGCCCACCAACACCTCGGCCAACTTCCCCGCGAGCTCAAAGAGGGCATCTCGACCAACGCACGCAACAAGATCTTCTTCTCCGCCAGCCCCGAAGACGCCCGTGAACTCGCGCGCCACACAGCGCCGCGCCTGAGCGACCACGACCTGTCCCACCTCGGCGTCTATCGCACCGCGACCCGTCTGGTGGTCGGCGGCGAAGAAACCGAACCGTTCACCATGGCCACCACCTCGCTACCTGACCCCGTCCCCGGACGCGCACGAGCGATCCGCGCCGCCCTCCGAGCCCAACGCCGTGCCCACAACCCCACCGAACCCGATCCCAGCTCCGACACAGCCGCAACCCCGCCGAAAGCCCCCGCGGCGCCCTCGCAGCCGGCGGCGCGCGGGCAACGCCCTCCGGCCCCCGATCCCCGCCGCACCAGGCCGTAAGCCTCGCCGCCGCAACCAGTGGTGCGCCATCTGCCGATCGGCCTGGACCCTTCGGGGGCTCTTCGGGCCATCTGCCCACACCGGTATCCACACCCTGTTGATACGCAAGGGAGCCGCGTCGTGATCACCACGCCCACCCGCCAACACGCACTACGTAGCCCGCGCCCGCAGAGTCGCACCCCGCGGACGGCGGGCTCGATCGAGCATCACGCAATGCTCGCCACGCGGCTGACCGCCCGCGACAAATGGATCCTGGCGATGCTGCACGAGCACCGAGTGCTGACCAGCAGCCACATCCAGGACGCCGCCTTCCCCTCCGGCCGCGCCACCCGACAACGCCTGCGTGAGCTGTACTTGTGGCGCGCGGTCAGCCGATTCCAGCCCTTCCGGCAACGCGGCTCGGCACCCATGCACTACGTCCTCGGACCCGCCGGAGCCGCAGTTCTGGCCGCCGAACACGGCCTCGAGCCGACCGAACTCGGCTACCGCCACGACCGGGCCATGGCCATCGCCCACAACCAACGCCTCGCCCACACCACGGGCATCAACGACTTCTTCACCTCACTGATCGCCCACACCCGCCACACCCCTCCAGGCAGCGGGCGCATGGAGCTGACGGCGTGGTGGTCCGAAACCCGCTGCGCCCGCCACTTCGGTGACCTCGTGATCCCCGACAGCTACGGCCGCTGGCACACCCACACCACCAGGCGCGCCAGCGACGTGGAGTTCTTCCTCGAGTTCGACACCGGCACCGAAACACTGACCAAAGTCGCACGCAAACTACTCGGCTACGCCCGCCTGGCCGAATCCACCGGCATCGCCACCCCCGTGCTGCTGTGGCTGCCCACCACACGCCGCGAGGCCGGCGTGCGCACCGCACTCGCCCGCATTCACGCCGAACTCGACCACCCCGCCACAGTGCCCGTCGCCACCGCCGCTGCCGACCTGCTCGACCCGGTCGCGCCGCACCCCAGCCCCGCCCAAGACGTCTGGCTTCCCCTGACCTCGGCCCGCGCCCACCGCTCCGGGCCCCGCTACTCCCTCACCGACCTTCCCGGCGCCTGGCCCTCGCTAGCCCCACCCACCACCGACCTCGACACCACCGGCGACACCGTCGACCCCCAGACGGCCTCGCCCTACCGCCTGCCACCGCCGCGCCCCACACCACCGGCGGCCACACCCAACCGCCAGCCCCGCCACTGAACGCGACAACCGCCACGAAGGGAGCGCATGCCCGTGATGGCGACGAAACTCGGTACCAGCGGCGGAGCACTGGTCGTGGCCGTGATCGCCCTCGTCGGCGCGGCAGCGGGCGGAATCGTCGGCGCCCTAGGCAACACCGAGCCCTCTGCAGACGCCGCTGGCTGTCACACCGGCGCCACAGCGGCCCAACAAGTTGCGGGTTTGAGCGGTGAGCAAATGGACCACGCCGCCACCATCGTCGCGGTCGGCCGACAACAGGGCGTACCGCGGCGAGGCTGGGTAGTTGCGATCGCCGCCGCGCTCCAGGAATCCCGCCTCCGCAACCTCGACTACGGCGACCGCGACAGCCTCGGCCTCTTCCAACAACGCCCGTCCATGGGTTGGGGAACCCGGCAGCAGATCACCACTCCCAGCTACGCAGCCACCCAGTTCTACACGCATCTCAAAGCCGTCCACGGCTGGCAGGACATGAGCATCACCGACGCCGCGCAAGCCGTCCAACGCTCCGGATTCCCCAACGCCTACGCCCGGCACGAACCCACCGCACGCACCGTCGTCGCGGCCTTGACCGACGTTCGCTGTCAGCCTGTCTCCGCGACGATCGGCACCAGCAACTGCGCCACCATCCACGCTCCCACCGCCGCCGCACGTACCGCGATCAACTACGCCTGCGGACAACGTGGCCTTCCCTACGTGTGGGGTGGGAACGGTCCGGACGGCGGCCACGCCGGATTCGATTGCTCCGGCCTGACTACCGCGGCCTATCGCGCGGCAGGCATCGACCTCCCTCGCACCGCTCACACCCAGTACCACTCGGGCACCCCCGTCCCGGACGGACAACCACTCCACCCCGGAGACCTCGTCCACTACGGCACCCCCGCCCAAATTCACCACGTCGGCCTCTACATCGGCAACGGCAAGATGATCCACGCCCCCGACTTCGGCGAGGTCGTCAAAATCGATAACTACCGCCACCCCGGCGACGACTACGCAGGCGCGACTCGACCGACCACATAGGACCGATCGAGCTCATCATTCCGCAACCGGATACAGACGACGAAGGTTGGCGTACGAGGCGACCTTCGTCGCCGGAGCATGCGCGCCGGATTCATGGGCCCCGCCCCACGGGCCGGACTGCCTCGCCGGTCACTCCGACTCGTCGGTGCTTCGCTCCCCGACGTGTCCAAGGTTGAGGGCGAAGCGTTTCGGTGCGAGGCAGGTTTTGACGGCATAGCCCTCAGCAGTGAGTTTCTCGAGGGCGTTGTTGACCGCACCACCGGAGCGTTGGAGGTCGGTGCCGATGCGGGCGGGTCCGAAGCTTTCGCCAGGGTGGTCCGCGAGGTAGGCCGCGACAAGCGCGCGCAGACCGCCCTTGGCCAGTCGCGGCCGGGGCGCGGTTGACGGGGCAGGCGTGGCCGCGGTGGCGCCGCTCGCCGGGGTGGCGGCGTCGGTCGAACCGGTGACGTCAGCACCGACCGGTGTGGACGTCGCGGCCGCACGGGCGCCGGTGTTCGCGTCGTCGCTTGGGGTGTTATCACGGCCGGACACGGGAGCGGGCGCGCCGCCGGCGTCAGCGGTCGACGTCGCAGCGCTCACCGTGTCACCGGGCACGGGCGGCGCGGCGTGGGTGTTGTCGTCGAGCGTGGATGCCAGGATCCAGGTGTCGGGATTCTGGGGGCTGTCACCGGGGGTGCGCACGGCGGTGCCGTCGCGATCCCAAGCGACGAGAATTTTCGCCGCAGTCGAGCGGCCCACTCCAGCGATCTTGGCCAGGGCGCCGGTGCGGGTGCCGGGATTCGCGGCCAAGGCGGCGCGGACCTTGTCTTCGGCGGTGAGCGGGGCCGGGTCGGAGTTGGTGACGACCCGAAGGTGCCGCGGGGTGGTTGTGTTGTGGGACATGACGAACTCCCTGGGTAGGTTGTTGGGATTTGGTGGTCATGCCCCGGCCGGGGCGTGTGTGCCCGCCGGTGCGCATCCGGCGTTGTGGGCGACACGTGTATGGACGCTCGATACGGGCGTTGATGTCAAGAACGCTGTCAACAACGAACGTGTGTCTCGTGTGGACATATACGCCACGGTGGGGTTTGTGGTGGGTGCGGGCCGTCACCGGCGCAATCTGTAGGGGTTGCTGCGTTCCCTGGCATCGCCGCGCGGGCAGGAATGGTGCGGCGTGGTCCCGCCCGGCAGCGGGCGGGACTCGGCGTCCCCCATGCGTTCGATGGTGCGGCGCAGAAGGTAGGCGGCCACGACCACCGGGGTCCAAGGGCCGGGTAGCAGTACGGCCACCACAGCCCAGGTAAGGCGCCGACCTCGGTCGGATGATGCTGGTCCGGCGTCGTGGTGGCAGGCGCGGGGTCGCATGGCGGTTAGCCGTTGAGCACGGTCGTCGCGCGGATAAGCAGGCGTTCGGCGAGGTCTGCGAGTTCGTGGGAACAGTGCACCGACCAGTGCCCGGGTGGGGTGGTCTGGTCGTGCCAGGTACTCGGATCTTCCGAGACAAGGTGGGTCCAGGTCAGATGCTCGGAGAGAACCTCGGCGGTCGCGCTCGATTGGGCACGGTAGGTATCGCGATCGATGCGCACTCGGATGCGATGGTCGCCGCTGCGCACGATACGGATATAGGTGTAGCGCTGCCGCGTACCGATGGTGTTGTCGTCGAGGGTGATGTAGGCGGGCGCGGGTGGGTCGATCATGGCTGCGGGTGTCCTTTCCGGTGTGGCTGTCGGGCGGCGCAGCCGGTGGGGACACGGGGCCGCACACGCGCGGCGGCGGCTACGCGGTCGTCGCGTGCGGGGTTAGTGGGCGGCGCGCAGGGCTGCGGTGGCGGCGCGGCCGATCGCGCGGGCCGTGGTGGTCGGGTCGGTGAGGGTGTGCACGGTCGCGCCGCGCATGGGCTCGTTGCCGCCCGTGTGAGGTTCGAGCCACAGCACGCCACACCCGTTGGCGCGGAGACGGTCGAGGTCGCGCTGAGCGGGGGCTTTGGTGGCTGTTTCGAAGCGCCCATCGGAGATGATCACCAACAGGCGCGCGGCGTCGGGTCGGCCCAGGTTGAGGGCACCGTCGAGGGCGCTGATCGCGGTGTCGATCTGGTGGGCCCGGTCGCCGGTGCCGAACTCGGTGACGTGCGGCGGTGTGGTGCCGGGATGGGTGACCGGACGGACCGTGTGCCCGAAGATCACGGCCGCGCTGGTGGCTACGACGGCGGTGTGGCGGGTGGCTTCGGCCAGAATCCACGCGGCCGACGCGGTGGGCTCGGCGAAGGAGGCCATGGAACCGGACACGTCGCACGCGATCCCGATACGTAGTGGCGGGGCAGGCACAGTGGTACGGGTGGTGCGCGTGAACGGTTCGGCGGTGGGGATCGCACCGGCCGCACGTTGAGCGTCGGCGGCCATGGCCCCGCGCATGCTCAGTCGTCCCGGGGGCGCGGTCGAGCGGGTTTTGGTCGGAGTGCGTTCGCGGGTCCCGGCCGTGGTCAGGGCGCGGGCCAGCTGTCGTGCGGCGTTCCGTTCGCTGTGGGTTGGCGTGCGGGTGCCACGTAGCGGGGCACCCCGGCGCCGCGCGGAACGACCTCCGTTGAAGACGGCGCGGGCACTGGACCGGGCCCGCTCGCGGGCCTCGTCGTCGGCCGCACGGGCCTCGAGCTTGCGGGTGACCGGATCACTCGGCGCGGGTGCGGTGGCCACGGCGCGGCGCACGGCCTGGGTTGTCGCGGCCACGGCTTCCGTCAGTGGCGACGGGGGCGCGCCACTGGGCTGGGCGCCGCTGTCGGCCGACCCGGCCGTGGGGGTGGATGTGCCGGGGGTGGGCGGTTGTTGGTGGGGGTCGGTGCCCAGTGCTACGCACCAGCGTCGGCCGAGTTCGATCATGGCCTCGGCGTCGTCGTCGGCCGTGGTGTGGGCCTGCTGCCAGATCTCACGCAGGGCCTCGCGGGTGGTACTGCCGAGAAGGCTGTCGATCACGGTGGCCACCGGGGCAGTTTCGGCGGTGGTGAGCACGCCGCCGTCCACTCGGGCCAGCAGCAGCGCCGCGCAGCGTGCGGCGTCGTCGGCGGTCATGGCCGGACCTTGTCCTGCGGTGGCCTGGGTGTCGGCGAGGATGAGGTTGGTGGCACTGGCCCGCAGCCAGTACCGGTCGGCCGGGCGTCTGCGCAGGTGGGCGGCCTCGATGCGGGACTCTTCCAGCAGTTCGGCCGCTGCACGCGCTCCAGGTGGCGCGGTGGTGGGGGCGCGCCATTGGGAATGTTTGGCGTGTGCGCACTCGTGGGTGAGCAGTCCCCACGCGACCCCGTAGCGTTTGCGGTCGCCGACGCGATGCGGGGCCACGGTGGCGGGGTCGACGTGGGCGTCGATGTGCGAGCCGTCGACTTCGATCGTCGCCACGTCCGGAACGAAACAGGCAGGAGCGCCACGTCCGGCCCCGGGCGCCACGGTCACGACGAGGTCGTCGCGGTCGGCGATCGCGGGCACCTCGTCGCCGAACGCGGCCGACAAGGTCAACCATCCCGGCGTGGTGGGGAACACGGCAGTCGGTGGCGCGGTGGGCGCGGCGATGTGGGTACTCATGGCGGGCGTGCCCCTTTCTGGGAAGTGGGTTCGGGTCAGAACTGCGGTCCCAGTGACAACGGGGCCATATCGGCGCCGAAGACGTTGCGCACGGTCTCGGCGACCACGTCGCGGTCGGCTTCCGGTGCGATGCCGACCAGGTTCCCGGCAGCGGCGGCGGTGCCCAGTACCTCGGCGATCCGGTTGAACGCGATCAGTTCCCGCAGTTGCGGCGCCCACCCGATCTCACCCTTCTCGAGCCGCGCTGCCAGATTCCGCGCGACCCGGACCGCCTTGTTGTCGATCTTCAGTTGCGCGGCGAGGTCGTAGTCGGTGGAAACGTGGATCTGGGCGGCGAACCGGGACGACAGGGCGTCGGTGAGGACGGCCCCGTGCACGCCGGGGTTGTGTCCGGCCACGACGTAGAACCCGGGCGCCGCGTAGATCACTTCGTTCTTGTGCGTCTTGAGGATGATCTGGCGCCGCCCGTCCATGGCGGGATAGACCACGGCCAACACGGTGGGCGGGATCAACGTGGCATCGTCGATGAACAACGCGCGCCCTTCGCGCATGGCCGTGACCAACGGACCGTAGGCGAATTCGTAGCGCCCGTCGGGAGTCTGGGTGTAGGAGCCGACGAAATCGTCGGTCACGGTGTCGCTGTCGCCGGGCACCGTGATCAGGTCGTCGAACGCGGCTTCCACGACCGACGTCTTCCCGGTTCCGGGCGGTCCGTACATCAGGGCGGGCACGCCTGCCTCGCGTAGCCGTCGCAACGCGGTCACGTCCGACAGGCCCGACAGTTTGCGCGGGTGGTACATCTGCCCGTTCGGCCGCCGAACGGGGCCGGTCACGATCGCGGATCCGGCGGCCCCCGTGTGCTGGGGGTGGGCAGCGGATGCGGCGGTTTGCCGCGTGGTGGCTGCGGCGGTTGCCGCGTCGCGGGTGGTGTCGGTGGCCTGGTAGGTCACGGGGTTGGTGCCGACTTGTCGGGCTTGGCCGCGTGTGGCCAGGGTAGCCAGCGCGTTGCCCACGGCCCCGGATGACCGGCCCAATGCGGCAGCGATCCGGCCGGGGGTCAACGCGGCGCCCGGGTCTTGGGCCAGGTGCTGGGCGACCATGCGGCGTAGTTCGCCGTTGCGTAAGCGGGCGGCCGTACCCGCGCCAGCGGGCGCGGCGCCCGATCCGGTCGGTGCCGTGGTCGTCGTCGTGGGCGTGGTCATGGCGGCGGTGTCCTTTCCAGTGGCGGGGCGGTGTGGGCCAGCGGTGACGGAAAAGGGGGCGGCTAGTCGGCGGCAAGTTCGGTGGTGAGCGCTTCCACGGCGTGGTGTTCGCTGGTGGCGTGGTAGTGGGCGCCGTCGGCGGTCACCACGCGCCAGTGATCACCACGCACCCGGTCGGCCGGGTAATACGTTCCGACCAATCGACCGTCCGGCCGCGTCACCGCCCCGTACAACAGTTGTTGCGCATCGGCCGGATCGATCATCACGGCGGTGACGGTGCACCCGTGGGCAGTGAATCGGCGCGTCACGATGTCCGGCAGCGGGGCCGGGTCGGCGGTGGGGTCCACGCGGCGCAACGCGTGCGGGTCCCGGGCGGGGGTGTGGTTCATGGCGTGGGGCCCTTCCGGTCGGTGCGTGAGTGGGTCAGTGGTCGGCGGCGTCGAATTCGGCGGCGTACTGGTGGGCGGCGGCCGCTGCATCGGCCGCGTCGGCGCTGGCGTGTTGTTCGGTCCACCCGCAGTAACACAATGCGGTGGCGGTGCCGTCGGCGTGGGTGGTGATGTCGGCATAACACATAGCGTTCCCCGTTCGCGGTTTCGGGTGATGGTTAAACCGTGCGGCCGGACAATTCGGCACAGCTTCCGGTTTTCCTGGTGACACAACAAACATAACCCGAAATCGCGCGCCCCGCAACGGTTTTCCGGGGTCACTTTCAAGGAATTTCGTTCACGTTTACCGGTTGCGACATTAAACATTCCACTAATGCGGATTCGATCACCGACGCCATTTTTCGTCACACTGAACGACGAAAGGGCGGCAATAGTAATACCCGGAGAAATAGAGAATAAGGAATAAGGTAGAAGAAGAACGGACGAACGGTGAGACAGGGGTAACACGCTTGGGATCCCCGACGACCCCCACGTAGACCTGCCTCGTGTCCCTGCCCGGCCTGATGTGCTGACCTGCTTGTTCCCAAGCGAGTCGGGGACACCGCTGGAACCCCCGTGAAACGCCCTGAGCTGGGACGATAGTGACCGTAAGGGGTTCCGCTTTAGACGGATTGCGCGACGGCGGGTGCAGTGGCAGGTGCACAGGCACGTGCAGCGGCGCGAGTTTCGTCCACGGTGTCGGTGGGGTGCGCTGCCCGACGCGCGCGACGGCGGGTTCAGACACGGCGCGGGGCCGGTGGCACCTGGGTGAGATGGTGCGGCATATCTCGGACAGCATGCCCGAGGACGGAATGATGTGGTCACGGTTTTCGCAAATAGCCAGACCCGCCCGCGACGGTCGTTGTCGACGTCATCCGGGGCGGGGTGATGTGTCGTGACGCTAGCATCGGCCGCCGGCCGGGCGCGACGGTTCACACGAGTCTCTTTGTAGCGATAGCGAGTGACGGCGTCGGTGTCGATTCCGGCGACTCGACATTCACTACGTCGATGCGCTTATCACACAGCATCGGATATGCATTCGGCGGCAAACTGGACGGTAGATACCCGGGCCAGACGGAGCGCACATCCGGTCACGCGAGCAGAAGCGCGCATTGAACACGGCGATCGGTTTGGATCACCGACCTGTTTAACCCATTTGGAGGATGATCAAACCCCGGTTTCCGTGCACAGTTGTGCGGGAAGCCTATGGGGGGTGACGTGACTAGCAATGATCGGCTCATTGAGACCAGGAAGTACTCGTGTTGGCTACGCTCGACGGCCAGTTCGACGCGCTACGAGTGTCTCATGACCAATGAAGTCCGGTAGGGGCTCATGACGACCAACGGCGCCGACGCGAGCTTCGCACGGCCCTCCGCCACCCGCACCCAACATGCCATCCGGCTGCTGGCCCTACTCGACAGGTGTGGAGAAGCGGTCACCGACCTCGACCCTCCTGACACCATCAAGGTCGTACGCAGCGAGCTTCGCCTCCAAGCGATGGACTTCTGGATGCGCAATCCGGACTACCTCGCGGACCAACTCATCGCGCGGGTCGAATGCGGCCTGGACCCATCATATCTTCAGCACGCACGCGATCTACTGGATGACCCGGAGCCGGACCTACGCTGGTATCCGATGCCTCGATGGTTCTTCGGGGCCTACGAGCCGCTGGACGACGCGTTCTCACTACTTGAGGTCTACGGTCTCGCCACCGTGAGGCGTGCGGGCGAGCCTGGCCGGAAACGACACCGCAGCCAGTTCTACCTGACGCCGCCCGGGGCGGACGCAGTCGCCGAGATCACCACGGACCCGGTACTGAGTTGGTACACCGATCAGGCGTTTCTGGTTCATCTGGTCGCTGGCGATGACCGCGGTGGTGATTTGAAGAAGCGGCAGTACGAGCAGGCGACATACGCGCAGACTGAGTTGGGAACGCGCATTGGACCGATCACCGATCGCGTACGAACACGACTCGCAGCTCTCGCGGCGGCGGCAACAACACAGGACGAGCACGACGGGGGTGCGAGCGAATCGTGAGCGCGTTATCAGACGCAGTTTTCAAGAAGATGGCCAAGAAAGATGATCTTCAACTCTCGGCTGACGAGATCGAGGCGATTCTGCGCGACCACAAGGTGCCGACATCCGCGACGAGGGCGGTGCCGGTCCCTCTCAGAGTGAAACGTATCCACTTTTGGGGAACCAAAGAGCTGTCACAGACGCATCAAACGGCCCAAACAGCGGAACCTCGAACCGACAGTGAAGGGCGCAACTCGCTCGTTCAGGTGCCGTTCGACTTCGATTGGTCGCCGCAACCCGGTGTGAACGGAATCGGGAGCGGGAAGAACCTGCGAGGCAAGTCGACGGTGCTGAACGTGCTCATGTGGGCGCTGACGGGTCGAGCTTCGAACTTCCAATCCGACGTCGAACACTGGATCAAAGGTGTCGAAGTGGACTGGCAGGTCGGATCGGAGAGCATTCGAGTACAGTTCCAGACGAGGGATGGCCACCCGACCGGTGCGATCTGGAACGTTCATCCTGGCGGGCACTCTCACGAGCTCGGGACGTTCGACGGACCCGAACAGTTCGAGGGGGTCATCGGAGCGGTGATGATGACGCGAATGCGGCTTGAGCAGATCCCGGTGTGGGCGAACGACCGGGAGATACGACACACCTGGCCTGCGTATTCCAGCGCCCTGGCCGTCCGGGCAAACGCTCTGGACCCTGTGGTGGGGAACGTAACCGCGATCGGTGTTCGGATGTTGCAGATGTTCGTCGGGACCGACTGGGCGCCGGCCGTCGCCGCTTCGGCGACTGCGTTGCGTGGCTTCCTTTCGCGCCAAGAGGCGGTTCAGCAAGAGGCGAGCACCGTCGGAAATGCGGTTCGTGGTGCCCATGCCTCGGCACAGAAACAGGTCGATGATCTGGCCGCAAAACTAGCGGCCCTGCCCGAAGAGACTCCTGACGTGCCGCAGATGCTCGGGTCCGCGGCCCGCGTGTCCGAGCTAGCGCGCGAGGTGTACAGCCTCGAGCAACGCTTGCTGTCCGAAACGGAAGCACTCGACACGATCAACGCGCAGTTGCGCGCGGCTAAAGCCCGCCAACACACGCTGTTGGAGGATGCCCGACTAAGCAAGTTTTTCCACCGGATGAAACCAACCGTGTGTCCCCGATGCGCGTCACCTGTCACTGAAGAGCAACAGGCCGCGGAAGAGACCGACCACGAGTGCTCCCTGTGCATGAAAGACCTAAACCTGCAGGTTTACGATGTCGAGGTTCAGAGGTCCGAATCACAGACGGAAGCCAACGGCCCCGACGGCAGTGACGAGGACGAAGAGCCCAGCCCAGTCGACAGTATCGATGCTCTGGAATCCGCGCTCGCGGCCGCCAAGCAGTCTGTCCAGAGCCTGCGGTCCCAGCTCGACGAGAAGGTAGCCGAGCGCGACCAGGCCACAACTGAAGATTGCCACGGTGCGGAATTGCTCGCAGCAGCCGAAGAACGCCGCGCAGTCGAGTTAGAGCTCGCGCGGGCGCGAGGTGCGCGAGACGCACTCGCACAGCCAACCGTCAGCGCACACGAAGATCCGCCTGATCTGGAAGCGGGTGCAGTTCTCAAAACAGCCAACGACGTGGTGTTGGCGTGGGTTAAAGATGCGCAGACGCCGCTACTGCGCCGGATCTCAGCAGACATCGAAACCCTAGCCGTCTCGTTTGGAGCCGACTCCCTGCGTGACGTGCGACTGCGCGGTAACGGGCAACTCGATGTGACGAAGGGTGGCCAGCCTGCGACCTACTCAAAGTTGACCGCTGGGGAAAAGCTGCGCGTCAAGATCGCGACCGCGATCGCTATCATCAAGCATGGATACGTCTCCGGTGTCGGCCGACATCCTGGGCTGCTCGTGTTGGACTCGCCGGCTGCCGAGGAGGTGCCGGAATCGGACCTGGCGACGATGGTCGAAGCCCTACAGGCGGTGGCAAGCGAAGCGGACATGCAGATCTTCGTTGCCACCCGCAGTGCCGGGCCGTTGGTGGACCTGTTGCCGGAGGAGAATCGTCGGGTCGCTGTTGACGACGCCTACGTGTGGTGATGCTCGACTGCGTACCGGAAGTGTGGTGCGGTGCGCATGTGAGAGGTAGATGGAAGGAGTCCGAGTGAATGCTGCGAGATCGCCACTCGGCACTGAGTTCCGCAAGCTTCTCCAGGCCACCAGCGGACAGCCTGGCCCCACGGCGATCACTGAACTCGGCGGATGGGAGTACATCGCGAGCCAGGTCGCAGACCTGGCTCGCGACCCCGCGATCGTCCCTTTCATCGCGTTGGTGGTGCGTGACGCCGACCCGGCCGACCCGGAGGCCGCCGCTGCGATCCGCGCAGTGGTTGACGCGACCCTGGAGGTTCACAGCCCCGCCGGTTTCGGCGACTGTGTCTCGATGCTCGTGGCATCCGCCTCCACTGTCGCAGCCCAAGGTGTCTACCTCGCAGAGAAGCTTCAGACACTAGTCGAGAGGTTCGCACAGATCGGCAGCCCGAGCGAAGCTGACGTTTCTCGCACAGCCGACGCGCTCGAGAGCCTCACTCAACTTCGGGTCGGCGAGAACCACAAGACACCCTTCGCGCTCCTAGCGTTCCTGCAGGGATGCACGACGCCGGTCCCGCCGCGGCTCGCGAAGGCCGTCATCCGATCGGTCGGCACGGCGGTCGACTACTGGCCGGCAGCAGCCGAGTTCGCCCATGTCGTGAAGGTGCAGGCGGGGCTGACGCCACCGTCCGGGACGCCGGCCCCCGAGGCGGACACCGCTGCGGTTGAGTCTGATGCAAGTTGGGTGCTCGCAAACATCGAACTTGTGACCGCGCTGCGCGCACCTACGCCGGCAGCCATGGCCGACCACCTGAAAACCTCATGCGACTATCTCGCCATCGCTGCCAAAACCTATGAACGCGAGGATGCCGAGGTCCTCGCCGGGGTCTTGGACATTATCGCGAAGCTCGTCTCAGCAGAAGATCAGCCACTCCCGGCGCTTGAGTCGGCGATTCCGGATGCTGGCACGGTCGAGACGATCGTGGCTCGAGCCGCAGAATTCAACATCACCTCCAGCGACCTGGACCACTGGTATTTGGACATGAAGACGCAGACGCTTGCGGCCTGGGTCGCGCTTGCCGAGGACCTTCGCGAGGTCCGTGATAGGTTCGCGCAGGAGAGCTTCTATCGGCCCGAGCAGGTCATCGACAGGATGCTGCAGATTTACCTCGCGTCCAGGTCAGCTCTAGTGGTCCGGCGTGACGAAGACTTCGACGCAGTTCGCGGCGTGGTGCAGCCCGTGATCGAGGCTGGATTCGCATCGAAGGCAGGGTTCCTTGCCAACCTTGAGCAGTATACCCGCGAACTGATGGAACGGGCCAACACCACTCGGGATGATGAGTCGTCAACGGCTGTCGATCTCGACACCGCCAGACAACTGCTTAGCTCCACCCGTGAAGCAGCGCGGCGAGGTACTCCGCCGGGAAAAGCCGAAGGCGGCACGGCCTATGCGTCGCTGCCGCGAGCACTTGAGCAGATTGTCGGCGCTGAGACGCCGTACGCTGAGAGGCTTGCAAACCTCGAACCCGAAGCGATTCAGAGGATCGTGCGGGCGGTCGAAAACAAGCAGATCGCCCAGAACATCACCCTGCTCGAGGAAGACATCCTCAACCGACTTCGCACAGCCCTGGTAACGTGCCGTGATTACAACGGCGAGGCTCGGAAGGCAACCGACCAGCTGATCGTGCTCATGATCCGGTTCGTGGCCGACCGCGTCAATGCTCAATCGGATCGCAAGTCATACCTGTTCAGAGACGACGCCGACGAGAACGACCTGCACCAGGACCTCTATGACTACTTGATGAGCGCACTCGGCCAGGCCGTGGAGCTAGAAGTTCCGCATATCGGGAGTGGTCGGGTCGACATTCGCGTCAAGTACAGCACGTTCGCGCTACACCTGGAACTGAAGGCGGACCACACCAAGAAAGACCTCTCGGACAAGCTCGCGTACGTGAAACAGGCAGTGACCTATCAGGCAACCGACATCAGTCTGGGATTCCTGGTGGCGTTGCGATTGAAGGCTTTTCCCGCGGGGGACCCACTTCCACTCGTCACATCGCTGTTCAACGCAACGACCTTCAACGTGCCTGGGGACAGCGCGCCGAGACACCTCATCCTGGTGGATATCCCGGGCAATAAGACTAGACCGTCGGGCATGAGTGTCAGATAGCACGATCTAGTCGAAGCCACGTGTGAGACCGCGTGCTTTGTGCCGCTGCGCGGTATCGCCAGTTGGCAGTTAGGTCATCGATGACGTCAGGAATGGCGATCGGCGGTCGTTTCGCGGGTGGGGATTCCCGTGTGCTGCTGCTGGAGACGATGGGCTAGTTCCACCGTGTCCGCGGTGGGGGTGGTGTCGAGGTCGGCCAGGTGGGTCCGGAGCAGGGTGAGGGTCCCGGCGATCGCCGTGTGGCGTCCGAGGGTGTGTTGCAGGCGCATGATGTCGCGGTACAGAAGTTCGTTGTGTGGATCGAAACTTCGGGCGGTTTCCAGAAGGTCTAATGTGGATGATGGGTCGTCAGCAACGCGGGCGCGGGCCAGTGCCGCGACGGCGTCGAGCGCGTCGCGGCGAGTGGCTTCGCGGATGGGGACGAGCCATTCGGCGTCCAGCCCGTCTGCCAGCGTTCCGGTGTAGCCGGTCACGATCGCCTCGGTCGCGGCGGTGCGTTCGTCAGGAGTGGTGGCGTAGCGGCGGCGGGCCACGGCGGCGGCAAAGTCCCGGTAGTCGACGGTAACCAGGGCGAAGTTGAGACGGTAGTGACCGCGTTCAGCCAGGATCAGGTTCGTTGCGGCAGCGCCAGCGGCCTCGGACAGGGTTCGGCGGAGCCGGGCCAGGACGGTGCGGATCGCACTGGCCGGGTTGCGGGGCGGGGTCTCGGGCCAGAGGGCATCGACGAGACGGTCGCGCGAGACTCCGTCGGGATGCACTGCAAGATAGGTCAGGACTTCCAGCGGCCGTGTGCTCAACCGGCCGGTGAGGTCCTCCTCCGCGCCTTCGGGGTGGGGTCGCCAGTGCAGGGCGGGGCTGCCCAGCACCGTGAACCGCAGCGGCGTCGCATCCGGCCCGGCTGGCTCGCCCTGGCTCGTGGCGGGCGGGCGCGGTGCGTCGGGTTCGGGGTGCGGCGGCTGGGCTGCTGAGGTGGGGTGCGCGGTGATTTCCAACTCGCCGCGGCCCTCCGCTGCCGACGCGGTCATGGTGAGGTGCGGCGAGATCTCGTCTTCTGCTTCTGCGGTCCGGTCGCTTCCTCGAGGCGGGTGGGTGCGGGCGAGGAACGTGAGGAGGTCACGGGCGTCGGCGGGCGGCAGTCGGAGGGCGCGGGTGCCGCGCAAGGGCTGGCCGAGGCCGGGGCCGGTGGCCGAGATGGTGCCGCTCGGTGTGACGTAGGCGGTCACCCCGGGCCGCCATGGGCCGAGCAGGAGCGCCGTGACCCCGCGGGAGGCGTGGTTGTCCAGGAGATGTTGAAGCCGTGCCTGGCCGGCGGTCTGAACTGGCGGCGAGGCGACCACAACGGTCGGCCTGGTGTCGTGGTCGGTGGTTGATTCCAGTGTGGACAGCGCGGTGTCGAGGTCGGCTACGACCGTGAGCGGTTCGGGAACGTCCTCGGGCGAGGTGGTGGTGCCGAGCAGACGGGTCAGGTCGCCGTCCGGTATCAGGACCGTCGGCGCGGGTGGGCTGCCTGTAGTCGGGGCCAGGAGGGTGAGCAGCAGCGCGCGGAGTGCGGAGTCGCCACCGGGTCCGACCATGCCCAGTCCGTGGGTGCAGGCCAGGTCCAGTGCGATCCGGGTACTGGTGGACCTCTCCCCTGCCGTGCCGACGATGGATACGTCCACCGGGAGCGCGGGGGCTGCGGCTGCGGTGGTGTCGTCGGTGACCACGTGGCGTGCGGGCGCCGCCAGTACTCGCGCAGTGTGGGGATTTGCCGAGTTCGCGGGCGCGGGGTGCTGCGCGTCGACAACGGGCGTGTCGCTGGTGTCGGTGTCGTCGGGGACGGGTTCGAGTACGGGTGCGGGGTCGTCGTGCTGGGCGTGTAGATGGGCCAGGCGCAGCTGATAGACCACCGGGGCTTGTGGTGGGTCGTCGCCGCGTTCGAGACTGCCGGGACGGTAGCGGGCGTGGCGGCGGCGTCGCGCGCGCAGCAGCAGGGCGCTGACCGCCGCCGCCAGCCCCAGCCCGACCAGTGCCTCGCCGCCCCACATGACCACCCCGGAGGAAGGATCGCCCTCCTCCGTTGCGTCGGCTGCCCCGTCCGGCGTCGGCGCGGGTGTGGGTGTGGCAGTCGCGGGCGGTGATGGCGTGGTGGGCGGTGCGGGCTGCGTCGGTGGGACGGCAGTGTCTGTCGGGGTGTCGCGTGTCGGGGTGGTGTGGTCGGCCGGTAGGCGCAGAAGGTCTCCGGGGTGGATGAGGTTCGGGTCGGTCAACACGCGCGGTCCGGGCTGTGTGCTGCCGCGGTTGAGCGCCCAGATTTCGGGCCAGCGGTCACCGTCGCCGAGGCGTCGCTGGGCGATCCGCCACAGCGAGTCGTGTACGCCCTCGGACGGGGGCCGCACCCGCTCCAGTCCACCGGTGCGCGTGTCGGCCGGTGTGTGGCGGGGCTGCTCGGTCATGAACGGTGCGGTGGCTGCGGGCGTACTCGGCCCAGCTGTCGCGGCAGGTAGGCCCGGGCTGGCCGGCATGGCCAGAGCGGAGCGCCCGAGAACGGTCACCAGCAGGGCTCCGACGAGGACTCCGGCCACGCGCCGCAGCGGTCCCCGTGGCGGCCGACGGGTGCCGCGTGCAGCCTCACGGGCGCACGCGGCGACGTCGACGGCGAACACCGCCCAGATCACCCAGGCCGCGCAGGCCAGCGCATCGAGCAGGAATGCCGTCGACATCGGCGTCGTCACCACGGCGCGCAGTTCGCTGAGGCTGGGCACGTGGTCTGGCAGGGGCCAGCCCACCCCGCCGATCAGCATTCCGGGTACCCCCGCCAGCAGTCCGAGCAGCACGACCCCGGCGAGCACTGCCGACCCGACGCGGCTGAGTCGCCCGGCCCGGCGCGAGGGACGGAGTCGTCGGCTCATCCGGTGCTCGCAGCGGGTGGGGATGCCGCGGACATGTCGTCACTGCCACCGCTGTCGGGGCTGTCCAGTGCGGCGGTCTGTGGTGTGGATGCGGCTTCGGTGTGGGAAGGGCGTGGCCGCGAGCGGCGAGCGCGGGCGTTCTCGGTGGCGGGACGTTTGCGGGGCCGTCCGCGTGGTTTGGCGGCCTTTTCTTTCCACCGCGTCAGGTCTGCGGCCGGGACGTCGATGACCTGGGCCAGCTCGGCGATGTCGATGACGTCGGCGGCACTGGCGACCGCGGTGGACAGTTCGCGCTCCAGGTCGGCCAGCTGACCGGACACCGTGCTGTGCCGCCGCGCCAGCTCGCCGATCGTGGTGGCCGCCTCGGCGCGGCGGGCCGTGCGGGCGGCATCCACTTCGTCGAGTCGGCGAGCGATCTCGTCGTGTGAATTCACCATCAGGTGCTCCTTCCTCACATCGGTCGCGCGGGGGTTCTCAGGATTCGATGCCGCGGACTCCTCGGTGGGGCTGGGCCGAGGCGTCCGCGCGGGTGTGGATGTCATCGATGCCGACCAGCGACAGCAGTTGCGGGTGGTAGGTGGCCGACACGGCCACGGTGACGATTCGCCCGCTGGTGGTGACGGTGCCGGTGGCGCCGACGCTGGCCAGGTAGCGCCGGGCCAGCAGCCGCGCATGGGCCGGGTCGATCTGCACCTCGCCGGTCGCGCGGTAGGTGGCCAGGTCGAGGGCTTGCGCTCCGGCGCGGGCGGCGGACTCGGCGTGCCCGTTCGCGCGGACGGTGGCCGCCAGCGCGAGTCCGCCATCCAGGCTCAACCCGATCAGGGCGAGCAGCCCGACGCAGGCGGCGAGGACGAAGGCGGTGACTTGACCCGCCTCCTCGCGCCACCACCCCGGCCACCCGTCGCGGGGCTCGGCCGCACTCATGGCCGGGCCCCGGACGGTTGGGAGCGGTGCACGTCGACGACCTCGGAAGCGGTGGAGGACAACGTCCGCTCGCCCGGCGTGCCGAGCAGGAGCGCTTGCCCGAGGTCCACGGTGCAGCTCACGCGCACGGTGACCGTCCGGCCCGGAGCCGGCCGGCCGGACAGACGCGTGCTGGGGTCGCGGCACACGAGTCCGGCGCGAGCCAGCGCGGCCGTGGCGGTCTTGCTGGCTGCGGTGGCGGCGGCGGGAGTGGTGCGGTGCAAGGTAGCGGCGCGGGCGGCCTGGTGGGCTACGTCGTCGATGCGCAGACGTGCCTCGACTCCGCGATGCACGAGCACGGCGACAAACACCAGGAGCAGCACCAGGAGAGGTGCGATCAGTACGGCTTCGGTGGTGGCCGATCCGCGCTCGGCGGCCCACCAGGCACGCCACCGGACACGGCGCCTGGACCGGGTGATGACGGGAGTCATGAGAGTCCTCCCCGAGTACTGCTGGAGGGCCAGGTGTGAGGTGGGTGTTCCCAGACGAATGCGCCGGCGCTGGTGAGATCGCGGGCGGCAGTGATCGAGGCGAACACCGCCGGTGGCAGCTCCGCGGCCGCCGAACAGGCGAGTGCGAGCTCCTCGGTGCGCGGCAGCGTGTCCGTGGTGGCTGCGGCGCGTGTGGCGAGGTCCGCGTGGCGTAGCTTGGCCTCCCATGCCCGCAGCAGGCTCGCGCAGTCGTGGGCGTGGCAGGAGACGTCGTCGAGGGCGGCGTCGGCGGCAGTCACCGCCCGGCGGGCGGCGGCAATCTCGGCCGGCTCCTGTTCGTGGAGGCCGGCGAGTTCGTCCAGCAGGGCACGGGCGGGGGCCGTGCGGTGCTGGAACGTGAGGACGTGCCATGCCACGCGATGCAGCTGGACGGGCATGGCCGGGTCGAGCCAGGGGCGTGCCGGGCTGGTGTGCACCTCAGCGACCGCCTGCATGAGGCTTCGCACGGTGCGCTGCTGTGCCTTGTCGCTGGTGAGCGCGCGACTGCGCAGGAACATCCCGGCCGCACGGCCTTCAGCAGTGGCCGCGACGTGGATCAGGGGGCGGCAGGCGCGGCGGCGACCGACCAGCACGGCCGTCACGGCCATCAAAATCCCGGCGGCGCAGGCGGAGGCGCCGACGAACCCGGTCCCGGCGCCCGCCAGGATCGCCACCGCAGCCAGCGCAACACCGGCGAGTCCACACAGCACAGTGGCTGGGTGCAGCGCCGCACGTAGGCGCGCGGCGCGCCAGTCCCGCGGAGTGAGGTCGGGATTGATCAGCACGCAGTCGGGGCCATCGGCGAACCGGGCCGTCTGCACCGGACTGGGCGTAGGGGTGGCGTCGGTGCTGTGCATCAGAGTCTCCTGGGGCATGGCACGGATTCACCGCCCTGACCACGGTTTCGCCGTGGAGGTGTCGGGCACGAACCTCTCCCGCGGGCCGGATGCCTCCGCCGTGACGGCCAGGCGCAGGCCGGGCAGGACCGGGGTGGCGTGGCCGCTCACGCGCGCCGACGCCCCGCGCGGACCGCGGGATACCGTCAGCTCGGCCTCGCGCAGAGGTCCCGGGGCCAGGTCGCTGAGCACGTGGCTGCCGGCGTCCTGTCCGGCGGCGATGGTCCCGCGGTGGGTGCGGGCGGCGGCCAGGGCTTGGGACGCTGCGGCTTGGGCGACGTGGGTGGCGTGCGACCACAGGGCAAACTGGATGATCAGCAGGAGCGTCAGCAGCAACAGCGGTGTCGCGAGCACCAGCTCGACAGTGACCTCGCCCCGGTCACCGCGCGCCGCCGCGCGCACCTGCATCACCGGCCCGGAGGCGCGTGTTCGGTGTCGGCCTGCGGCGGCCATGTCAGCCGAGTCCGAGGTCGATCGAGTTGGCCTTCTGGGTCAGTTTGGCCACGATGATGCCGATGATGGCGATCGCCGCGATGGCCATCAGGGCGGTCACGATCACCGTGGTCGTGATCTCCCCACGCTCGGGATCGCTGCGCAGCACCGCCGCGCGGCTCCACATCAGGGCCCACACGACGCGGATCTGGCTTTTCATGATGTGACCTTCCTTCCTTGACATGTCGACGGATTCGCGAATCCGGGTATGCAGCTTCAAAGTCCATTGAGGACGCTCAGGACGGCCGGGTAGGCGATGAACCCGAGGAATCCGACGAACAACAGCGTCACCGGCAGGGCCATGCGTTCGGTGGCGGCTTGAGCCTCGCGCTCGGCGTCGGTGATCTGGTGGGTGCGGAGGGCGCGAGCCTTGGCCGCCAGTGAGGTACGTACGCGGGCGCCTTCGGTACCGGCCAGGGAGATGGCAGCGGCGAGTTCGGACAGTTCGGTGATCTCGAGTTCCTCGCCGAGGCGGCGCAGGCTCTCCCACGGGGTCGTACGAGTCAGGTGCGCGGCGCCGAGGGATCGGCGGATCGCGGTGAAGGCGGGTCCGGTACCGACGTCGGCAGCATCGGCGAGGGCGGCTTCGATGCCGGCTCCGCCGGCCAGAGTGATCCACACCAGGTCCAGGTATGCCGACAGGGCGTCCCGGAACTCGCGGCGCAGCCGTCTGGCCCGGCCACGCACGTGCAGATCGGGTACGAGGAAGCCGACAGCGGCGCCGGCGAGACCGGCCAGTACCGGGACCTCGACGGCGATTGGCGCGCCGGTAAGGGCCAGCAACACGGCGGCCAGCGCGGGTGTGAGCAACGCTGCCGCGGCCAGCAGTACCTGGGTGGCCAGGTGAGTCGCGGGGCCGCGGCCGGTGATGCGCAGGTCGGCGGCGATGCCCGCCCCGGGGAGTCCGAACCGGCGCAGTGCGGGCGTGACGCGGCGGCCCCAACGCGTGACCCATGGGGCTTCGGCCGCGTCGGTCAGCGTTGGGGCGCTGTCGGTGCGTGCCAGCGGTGCCCATTGGTCGCTCAGGCGCGGGCGGGCTGGGGCGGCCCACACCAGCAGCAGCCACAGGCCCAGCCCGGTGCCGCCCCCGAACACCAGCGCCGGCATCACGGCCGCTCACCTCCGGCCACGGCGGTGGTGGGCGGGTCCAGGTCGATCAGGCGTGGCGTGGGCCGGCCGCCGGCGATGCGGGCCAGCCAGGCAAAGCCCGCAGCGAAGCTCGCACCGATCACGGCGAGTACAAGTTGTCCGGCCGGGGTGTTGTAGACGTCGAGGTAGGCGCGGTTGAACACCACGACGCCGGCAGCGAACGCGCCGGTGGTGGCCACGATGACCCGTACCGAGGTTCGGGTGCGGGCGCGCCCGGTCTCCACGCGCATCCGCATTGCCGCCTGCTCGCGTGCAGTGGTGGCCAGCGAGCCGAGCAGTTCGGTCAAGTGCCGTGCCTGGTGCTCGGCGGCCAGCACCAGCGCGGCCAGCACCAGGTCCGCGGTCGGGTCGTCGAGTTCACGCGCGAGGCGCCGCAGGGCCGGCGCGAGGCGAACCCCGCTTTCCAGTCGCGCGGCCAGGGCAGTGATCTCGGGACGGATCGCCTGCGGGGCGATCGGGGCAGTGGCGAGGATGGCCTGTTCGAGGCCGGCGGCTGCCGAGAGCACATCGCGCAGCATCTCTGCCCACGCGGCGATCGCCTCGATGCGAGCAAGCCGGCGGGCGTGAGCGCGATCGGGGCCGAGCAAGCGGGGCAGGAACCACACCGCAGCCGCGGCCAATACACCGCCGATGATCCATCCCGTCCCGACCGCGGAGAGGACGCCGATCGCGGCGACCAGGGCCACGCGTATCCCCGCGCCCGGCCGCCCCGCCGCAGCGCGCACTCGACGCACCCATCCCCCGTCGTGGCGCGGTCGGATCGCCGTCGTGGGGCGCAGTGCGGTGATGATCAGTCCGATGCCGCCGGCCACACCCAGGCCCGCCCCGGCGACGATGAGGATGCTCGCCGCGGTGGTCATGGCCGCCACTCCTGGCCGGCTCGGGTGCACCGATCGGGCGTGTAGCCGACGGCGACGAGGTCGTCGAGGGTGTCGGTGCGCAGGGCGCCGGGCAGGAGGACGGCGCGCCGATCGGGACCGCGGCGGGCGACTTCGTTGGAGATCACCGCGCCGGCCTCGGCATCGACGACCTCGCGGATGGAGGCGATCACGCGGGTGGTGCGGTCGCAGGCACGGTCGAGATGCACCACGAAATGCACGGCGCTGGCCACCAATAGGGCGGTGGCCTCCAGCGACAGCCGTTCCTGGCCTTGCGCGGCGTAGGAGGCCAGGCGGGTGAACGCGATCTTCGAGCTGGAGGCGTGCAGCGTGGCCATCGACCCGTCGTTGCCCTGGCTCATGGCGTTGCACATCGGGATGACTTCGGCGCCGCGGATCTCGCCGACGATGACCCGGTCCGGGGACATGCGCAGTCCCCAGCGCACGAGCTCGGCCTGATCGATCGCACCTTCGCCTTCGACGTTGGGCTGGCGTGCCTGCAACGCGGTCACGTCGGCGTGCAGGGTCGGGTCGAGGTCCAAGCCGAGTTCGAAGGCGTCTTCGATCGTGACGATCCGCTCGAGCGGGTCCATCTCGGAGGCCAGGGCACGCAGCAGCGTGGTCTTGCCTGCCCCGGTGCCGCCGGTGATCAGGACGTTCTTGCGCGCTCGCACCAGGGCACGCAAGAACTGTTCCAGTTCCCCGTCGAGGGTGCCTCCGCGGCGCAGCTGGGCGAGGGTGGTCGTGCGATAGCCGTGCCGGCGGATCGTGCATGCGGTGACCCCGCTGGCGGTCAGACCCAGCACTGCGAACAGCCGCTCGCCGCCGGGCAGTTGTAGGTTCAGTGCTGGCGAGCCGCGGTCGAACCGGCGTTCCTCCGACGAGGCCCGCGCGGCCAGTGTGCGGATCAGGTCGGTGAGTTCGTCGTTGGACTCGGCCACGGGTGCGGCTGGGGCGCGGCGCCCGTCGGCGTAGTGCACGATCACCCGGTCGAAGCGGTTGACCACGATGGTCTCGACCGATGGGTCGTCCAGCAGTGGTTGCAGTCGGCCCAGTCCGAACACCTCGTCCAACACCTGCTCGACGACGGCGCTTTCGGTGGCCGAGTCGAGCAGTGCGCGCCCGGCGAGTAGTTCGGCTTCGCTGTGGGAGGCCAGGGCGGTTTCGACGATCTCGCGGCCGATGTGGCGGCGTCGCGAGTTCGGGAGCATCGGCCCGCCACTGGCGGTGGCGCCCTCGCCAGCGGCCTCGATGCGGTCGGGCATCTCGGTGGCCAGCGCCTCGCGTAGGCGCGCGCGCAACCGGTGACGCGGCTCGCCAGGCTCCCCGACCGGCGCAGCGGTGGTGTGGTGGATGGAGGTCATGACAGGGGCTCCTTTCGGGCCGACGTGGAGTGCTGGTCGTCGCGACGGGCCGGCTCTCCCGCCGATGGCGGCGACGCCGGCGCTGAGGGCGAGGGCGGGCCGGGCAGGCTCGCGCCAGCAGTGCGGACCTGTTGCGGCGGCACTCCGGGCACGGCCGCAGGCGGGCCGCCAGCTGGTGTCGGTCGTGGCGTAGCGCTCGGGGCGGCGAGGGCGCGGGCGAGCGCGGCGATGCGGCGAGCCAGGCCACGGCGACGCTGCGCAGGTGACGTGATCCTGGTGAGGGCAGCGGCGCCGGTCGGGTCGTGGGGCAGGCGGCCGATCGTGGGGATGCCGAGGGCGCGTTCGACGTCCCGGGTGGAATGGCCGGTGCCGGTGAGCAGCAGGCAGGGCCGCGGGGTCCACGCGGCCAGCTCGCCAAGGCGGGTGGCGGTGTGCGCCAGTTCGTCCGGGCGGGTGCCGCTGACCAGGAGCAGAACATCGGCCTGGCGAGCGATCGCCTCGGCGGGTGTGGCGGGGTCGAGTCGTCCGCAGTCCGCGAGCAGCACCACGCCGGGGTTGGCCGCCGCACCACGGAGAAGTGAACGGCCCGGTCCGCTGGCCAGAATGGTCAGCGCCGCGTGGGCCTGAGCGGCAGCCGGTGGGGCGGGCAGGGCATGGCTGCCTCCCGAGACAAGGTGGGTGTGGTCCCACACGGCCGCAGGCTCGCGGGTGCGACGGGTGGAGGCGGCGAAGCTGGCCAAGCCCGGCGTGGCGGGCAGCCCGTAGCGGACAGCCAGATCCCCACCGGAGGGATCGAGTTCGGCCACCAGACGGCGGGTGTGCTGCGCCTCAGGCCACAGCGCTGCCAGGGCGGTGGTCACGGTGGTCACGCCTGGTGCGGCTTTGACCGAGCCCACGGCGATGAGCATCAGCGATCACCCCCGCCCGACTGCAGGACCAGGGCGATCCGCTCGGCCGGAACTTGCGCAAGCTGCCCGGCCTGTTCGGTGGACATTTCGAGCGAGACGACCGTGGTCTGGTCTGTCTCGGCGGGGACCAGGCCGAGCACGGTGGCAGACCACGCAGCCCCGGGCTTGGGCCCTTCGGTGACAGCAGGACCACCTTCTGACGTGGTGACCAGCACGCGCACCGGGTGGCCGGCGGCAAGTTCCGGTGGGTATCGGCCCGGCGCGAGGGCGACGGCGACCACCGCACGGCCCTCGCCCGGCAGGGCGGTCGGGCCGACGACCTCGCCATTGAGTAGAGCGCCTGCGGGCAGGCTGGTGGCCAACGGCCGTCCCACGAGGCTGTGGGCGCGATCGGCGGGAATAAGATCGAGGTCGACGTCGGTGGACACGTCGACAGTGCGCAGGTCGGCGCGCGTCAGTAGCTGCCCGACGGTGACCGGGTGGGCCAGCGCTACCACCGGTGTGCGCGCTGCGGCGGCCGTGCTCCACCACAGCGCGCCGGCCACACAGGCCACGACCAACAGCGCCCCAGTCACCAGGTGCGGAATGCGCCGACGCGGCGCGGACCTGGTCCGGTGACTGGCCGTGCCGGACGGATCGGCCCAGGCTCCGGCCTGCACCGTGTGTTCGCCGTGCGTGGGGGTCGTCGTGCTGGTCATCGCGGGTTCTCCAGGCATAGCTCGTCCGCACCGCGTGTGCCGGTGCTTGTCAGCAGCAGCAACGCAGTCAGGAAACGGGACAGGTTGTGCGAAGTTGTCGACGAATTCGGGTGGCGGTTTATCCGGTGCCGAGTGCTTGGGCTTCGGCGACGCGGAACGAGGTCTCGTCGTCGGTGGTCATGTTCGGAAAGCGGCCTTGCTCGCCGGCGCCCGACCAGGTGATCTGCCACGACACGGTGGCCGTGACCGGAAACCGTGCGTCAGCGGCACCGGCCGAGGAACGTTGGTAGGTGTGGCCGCAATCCGGGGATGCGCTGCCCGGATCGGCATCCGCCGGGAACTCGGTTCCGGGGCCCCGGCAGGTGAGGGTGGTGCCATCGCCCATCGACCACGACACCGACGTCGGCCGGGCGGTTGCGGTGACTGATACGCCTGGAACGGAAGCTGTGGCGGTATGCGGGCGCCACAGCCTGCTGTCGATCCACAGCCAGGTGGGCACTCGCACCAGCTGGGTACCGGCAGGGTTCGAGCCGATCGTCGGATCGGGCAGGCGTAGCTGTGAGCGGGCTTGGCGGGCCAGATCCTCTGGTGACGGTGCCGGCGGCTTCGCATCGGCCGGAGCCTGGCTCGCCGGGATCCACACCGGCGCCCGGTACAGGCTGTCGCGGGTGCCCTCGCTGCTGCACCGGTAGACATACCAGCCACCACCCCTGTCTCCGTCCTGCGCCAACACCACGTCCCCGCCGGGAGGTCCTGCTTCGGCGACGGCGGTGCCGGTGGTGTGGGGAATGGGTCGGACACCGCCAGGTGTCCCGGATGAGCGGGGTCCAGTGATGGTCTGGACACCACCGGTCGGTGGTTGGTAGTCGCTGAGCACGTAGGAGCAGTCGGCCTCGGTGTCGCTGCCGCCGACGATCCGGTCACCCTGCGGCTGCTCCTGCTCGGGTGCCGCCCCGCCGCCGCCTTCCGGTTCTGGTTCCGCCTGCGGGCGCGGCGGCGCAGGGTCAGGTGCGGAGGGCGGGTTAGGGGCACTGCCGGCGCCGAGGTCGCAGTACGGCGTGGGGTCGCTGTTGCAATCCACGCTGCCCCACCCGCCAGCCCATGCAGCGTTGGCTGCGCACCACACCAACGTCGCGGTCATTCCGGCGATACCGAACGCGCGGGCTAACATGTGCCCACGTCCTGGATGGCGAAGTCGGTGACCTTCCACGAGCCGTCGACCGCTTTTTCGACCCGTGCTGTGATGTGCCGCCGCCCGCCCGGACCGTCGTTGGCGGGTTTGCCGGTGTCGGCGTGGTACTTCACCCAGTCGCTGTCATCGCCGCAATCGACGATGTCCACTGTGGTCGGATTGTCGGCTGGTGTGACGGCCTCCACCTCGGGGTTGTTGCGGGGTTCGCCCTTGGTGACGAGTCCGTTGTAGTGGTCGGCATACAAGCCACGCGAGATCCGTGACAACGCCTTCCCTGTGGCGTTGCGCGCCAGCCGTGGTGAGCGCCAGTCCGAGGTCTTGGCAGCTGCGGCCATGTCGCGCCACATGCCCAGATACGCCCGGATGGCCCGGTCACCGGCAGTCTCGGCGGGCGTAGGGGTGGCCGTGGTCGTTGCAGCGCTCGTGGCAGTCGACTCCGAGGACGGTGCGGGTGAGGACGGTGGGTTCCCGCCCGTGGCGGAGCTGCATGCACTCACGGCGACGCCCACAAGGATGGCCACGACGAAGCCGGTGGAGCGGTGGTGAGTCATCACGGTCCCCCAAAGCATCAACGATCGCTGTCCACACCGGCCCCGCACGTCAGGGCGCCACTCCCCCGTGCCGGCGCCGGCCCAGAAATCGACTTTCGCGCGTACTTCCTCGCCGACGACGCGACTGCCAGGAAGTTCACCCGTTGGGTGGAGACTGTCCCGCCAGCGCCGCGAGCCCACAGCGACCGCGGTCAGGATGATCACGTACGCGCCGCGGGACACGGAGGTGGCATGGTCGCGAGTGGGTGGTGGGTGGTCGCCGCCGCCGCGGCCGGCCTCGGTGTGGGGGCGGCGGCGAGCGCGGCAACTCGCAGCTTCGTCGGCCCCGAACGGCGTTGGGCGCGTTCGGGGTGGCTCGGCGCCGCGCTCACCGGCGTCGTATTCGCGGCGCTGGCCTGGCGACTGGCCGGGCGCGGTGAGCTGGTCGCCTTCGGCCTCGCCGCGGGGGTGGCGATTCCGTTGGGAATCATCGACTGGTGCGAGCACCGCCTGCCGCGCGTGCTGGCCTGGCCACAGCTGGGCGCTACAGCCCTCGCACTGGCATCGGTGTCCCTGGTGCGTAACACTCCCGAACCCGGGCTGCGAGCGCTCGCTGCGGCGGCCTCTGCCGTGGTCTTCTTTCTGCTCCTCGCCCTGGCCAGCGGCGGCGGGGTCGGGGCAGGGGATCTGCCCGCGGCCGGGCTGGTCGGGCTCGTCACCGGTTGGATCGGCTGGGCCCACGTCGCCGGCGCGCTGATCGCGGCGTCGGTGTTGGCGTTGGTGGTAGCCGTGCCGGCCCGCCAACACCGGACTCGCCCGGGGCCGGCGACGGTGCCGTTCGGGCCGTTCCTGTTCTGCGGGGCCCTGCTCATGGTGCTCGTCGGCGCCTGACTCCGCCGGGATAGCCAATGCTGGCTCGGGGATCCTCGCCGTCATCTCGCTGTGCTCCGATCGCGTCACGGGGGCACTCATTCGCCGACCTGCTTGCCAGTCGGACCGGCCAACTCGTGGCCGAGTTCGCCGAAGAAAGACTCGCCCGCAGCAGGTACGGATGATGGTTCGCTGCGGGGACCGGGGACCACGACGTCGCCTCCAGTCCCGGCATCCCCTGGCAGAGCCCCTTCGGGGGGCACGTCATCGGCGATACCAGGTCGCGATGTGGGAACCAGTTCGTGGACCCGGCCCCACCGGCGACAGCCCTCGCACCAAGACAGGCGGGGAATCATTTCGGGCTGGGCGATCAGCTCGGCGATATCGTGCTCAGCGACCTCGTCCAACGAGCGCGTATGGCCGCACTGCAACAGGAAATACGCCATCACCCTCCTCCAATCAGGACATGAACCAGCATCACGAGTGCGTACTGATGGGGAGGAGAGAGGGCGCTCCGCGTACCGCGGTGAGCTGCGTAGGCTCTGGGGCATCAACCCACGCAGCCGCAGCACGCGGAGCGCCTTGATTGAGCGGACACGTGGCCACCTGGGGAGGGCAAGGCACCTGTCACGTAACAACCGGTCAGCTGCAGCGCATCAACGCCGCCGGAGGTGAACGATTTCCCATAAGCCCACTGTGACCGTGAACTAGCCCCACGGCCACGGATCACAATGGACAATGGTGTGCACTTTGGGTGCTCATCCTGTGTCCATCCTGTCTAGATGAACATCATTGTCATCTAGACAGGATGGACACCAGTCGGACCGCGAGTGGCGGACACCCTCCGCGGAGCCGCATTGTTCCCGCATATCGATTTATCGATATGCGGGAACATCGAGGGGCGGTGACGGCGCGAGTAGTGGCTCGAGGCGACGCCACAGCTCCTGCAGCTCGATGACGACTTCTTCATTCCACGCTCGCGAGCCGGGGGCCGTGGCCACCTGGGCAGGGCACGCCGGGTTGGTTGGCCACGAGCCACCAGTCGTTGAGTCGCACAGCATGCAGGACGAGTTCGGCGGCAGGATCTTCCGTTCCAATGGTGCCAGCGGCCTGGCGCAGCTCGGTGGCTGACTGCTCGATCGCGGCGCGGCCAGGCCAGGAGCGCAGAAGCGGAGGCGCGGCGACGGCGCGAGTGATGGCGTGGTGTGCCCGTTGGCGCATGAAAATCATGATGACCGCACTGGCCCGCCAACACCATGGTGAGTCTGCTGCGCATCGACCGGCTCCGCGGAACGGCGTTACGGGTCGGCGGCTGCGAGACGACCCACAGTTGTGATCGTGGGCAAGTTCATCCACCTGCCGCGACCGTCGTGCTTACCCCACCTACGGCCCGACGGTTGGTCTGATGTCAGCACCATCGGGCGAGCTAGCGCCTATCGCGCGTGCCTCGCCGTCGGGTGGGCTCAGCGTGGCCATCCTGGCGTGGAGTTCGTATCCGCGACGGTCGTGGAGGTTCTGCCAGAGTTCCATCGCGTCCCGATAGGAAGCTCGCGCGGCGTCGACGAGCCCGAGTGCGAGCAGGGCATTGCCCCGCGCTTCCAGAGTCTCGGCATGGCAACGTGGCTGGTGGCTGTGGCGATGAATGGTCAGTGCTGCGTCGAAATGCGTGAGCGCCGCACGTGGTTGCTGTTGTGCTGACAGAACGATTCCGAGCTGGTGATGGGCCAGGGCGGCTGCGGGGTGTCGAGGAGCGATGGTCAACACGCAAGCGAGCGCATCGTTGGCGTAGGCACGAGCGCGATCGTTGTTGCCGAGGGCTTCGTGCGTGGCGGCGAGCAGGGCTCTGGCTATCGCGGCGCCGAGCGGGAACTCGGTCTGGTCGAACAACTGAGCGGCATGCTCGTAGGCGGTTCGCGCCTCGACATGGTGTCCGGCTGAGGAGTAGGCAGTAGCGGTCGCGAACTCGCTCCACGCCAGTCCTGCTCTGTCACCCGATGATGCCTGCAGATCCGCGGCTTGGCGAAGGTGGTCGAGTGCATGGTCGGTGTGCCCGGCGTGATGTAGTGCCCATCCGAGACTTTGGGTGCAGCGGCCGATGCCGAGGTCGGTTTCGAGATCGCGAGCGGCAGCGAGGCCTTCCGCGGCAGCGGTGAGCCACGTCGTCCAGGTGTCGGTGAGCTGGAAGTAGGGCTGCAAGAGCGTGGGCAGTATCCAGGCTGCGTCCTTGGCGTTGTGGGATCGGGCGTGACGGGCGATGTCGATGATGGTGTGTGCTTCCTTGTCACACCATGCGAGAGCGGCCTCGTAGTCGCCGGTGGTAAACGGCGGGTTGACTGGGGACGGGCATTCGAGGACGGGGTCGGCCCAGCCGGGCGCCAACGCGTGGGCTGCTCGCCATGCCGTGGCGGCGTACCACCGTAGGAGGCGGTCATGGGCATGTTCGATCTCCGACAATGGGTCGTCCACGATGGCGCGCCCAGTTGCGTAGGAACGCAGGAGATCGTTGATCTGTACCTGGTCGGAATGATCCGGGGCGTCGTCGACCAGGTGGGCGTGGCGGAGTTCGTCGAGTGCGTCGAGTGCGGTGGTGGCAGGCAGCCCGCATTGGACAGCGACAGCGTCGGCGCTGATCAGGCTGGCCGGAATGATGCCTGCGAGGCGGAAGACCCGGCGGGTTCGGGGCGCGAGCGCGAGGTAGGACAGGTCGATGACCGCATGTACGTTCACCGCGGGGTCCGACGAGGTGAAGACGTCGAGACGTCGGGTATCACTGTCGAGGCGTTCGGCCAGCGTCTGCAGGGCTTCACGGGGATGTTGCTGGATACGTTCGGCTGCGATGAGGATCGCCATCGGCAGGTGTCCACAGCGAGCGGCGATCCTGATGGCTGCATCGCGCTCGACGTCGATGCGGGCGTGACCCGCTCGCATGCGTAGCAGGGTCAATGCTTCGTGGGCGGTGAGGGGCGGGAGGGTGATGTGCACGCCACCGGTGCGCAAAAGTAGCGAGGATTGGCGTTCCCGACTGGTCAGCACCACGACGCTGCCCGCGCCGGGCAGTAGATCGGCTACCTGGTCGTAGCTGGCGATGTTGTCGAGTACGACCACGGCCGGGCGCTGGGCCAGCAGCGACCGGTAGTGCGCGGCCCGTTCGGCGAGGGTGCCGCGCATCGCATCCGGTCCGGCATCGAGGGCGTGCAGAAATCCGTCCAGAACCTCGTCCGGGGTGAGGGCACTGCCAGGGGCCAGGCCTCGCAAGTCCGCGAACAGGCATCCGCCGGGGAACCGTTGCTCGATGCGCGCGACCCAATGCAGCGCCAATGCGGTCTTGCCGGTCCAGAACCCACCTTCGATGACCGCCGTGATCGGGGCGCCCGGGCGGGCGTCACTCACCAGAGCGGCGTCGAGCTCGTGCAGAATCGATGCGCGACCGACGAAGTCGGCTGGTGCTGCCGGTAGCTGCATGGGCCGGCTACGGGGGCGATCGCCGCTGTCTTGCTCGCGGGCGAGCTGGATCAGCTCACCGCCGGCGTCGAGGATGTCGTCGATCTCGCTGACCAATGCGGGCGCCAAGCGTCGTTCGCCGTGCAGGATCTTCGAGAGATAGCTCGCGCTGTAGGTCGTCTTCTCCGCCAGGTCGGCCAGTGACATGCCGTGCCAGCGCCGGAGTCTGTGTACCGCTGCCGCGAATGCGTTGAGTGCCCTCGTTGGCATGTGCGTCCCCCTCTGTTCTCACGTCACGCGCGCACTGGACAACGCGTGACCTTGCGGCCTTCCCGTTGGGCAGGCCCTATGTAGTGAGGGGACCGGGCCGCGAAGTCCCGACGGGCGCCGAAACACCGCGGCAGACGATTGTGTGGTTATCGGGCCAGGCCTCTCCCCCGCGCGCCCGCTCGCACCGCGGATGCGGAGACGACCCTTGCCTTGGCCGGTCGTGCCGACTCTCCGACTGGTTGCGATGCAGATACGTAGCGTGCGCCGTTCCCCAGAACCCAGGTGCGTGCCCGGACACCCTTGGGTACCGAGGCTTCACTGCAAGAGGCAACCAGTTACTCCATTAATGCCCCATTCGCGCGAATGGACCCCAGGTCAAATACTCACAGTATTAGGTAGTTCTACTCGTCTCACCCTGAGCAAATGCGCCATGGGGATCGCTGGACCTTGCCGACAGGCCGACGAACCAGCAGCGGTGCGGGCGAGCCCGGACGCTATCTCGCACAGGTCACATGGCAGCCCCAGCCTCGTAACCTGCCACCCCTGCAGGCGTGTTCACTCATTCGTGTTGTCGATAGGCGAACACGTTGCCACCGGATGCGCGCGTGCGCTTAAAGTACGGACGCCTGGGGAGGCGCTACGCGCATCATGTAACAGCTCACGGACCGATGTTATCCACACAAGGAGCATCGGACCGGTTTTTCTCGCCGATTAGGCACACGCATACCTAAAAGCGAACGACAATGACGCCCGTCGGCGATGCGGCCTTGAACTCATTTCCGGCGAGGCCGCGTGGAACTCATTTACACCACCAACACTCACATCTCACCTCAAGGAAAGAGAGAACTGATGAATACGGTAAAGAAGGCGGCCGCAGCGTCTGTATTGACGCTCAGCACGGCTGGCATGAGCCTGCTGGCCGTCACGTCTCCGGCCTGGGCAAACTCCACCGAAGCTCCTGACAGCGGCGCGCCACGAGCGGGGTGCACGGTGCACGCCTGGGATCCCACTCAGAGCGGAAACACGTTGACCGGCCGAACTGGGACGAACTGTCACCGCGGCGAAACCGTGGGAGGGACCCTGTACATCGACTACAACAATTGGCCCGACAGCGATGTCGCCAACGGCGCGACCTCGGCCCCGGGGTACTACGATGTGAAGGCCAAATGCGGGGCAAGGAATGCATACTACCTCGAGGGCGTGGTCAGCTACATCAACAAAGACGGATGGCGCGCATGGGCAACGCATGAATCCGGACATCCCACGTTGTGCTGATCGCCTCGTGGCGTGACGTTCGGGTTCTGTGCACGCGTGTGGACGGGCTTTCGGTACAGTCCGTCCACACGCGTTGCCATATTCTTCGAGGGGGTTCTCATGGTCGAGGTTCGATTAGATTCTGTCAGTTTTCGCTATGGCCGCAAGCAGGTGCTGCGCGATGTCACCTGGTGCATCACCCCCGGGGTGACCGGCCTGCTGGGGGAAAATGGAGCGGGAAAGTCGACGCTGATGTCCATTCTCGTCGGCATGCGCCGCCCGCGATCTGGTCACGTGTCGCTCGGAGGATCGTCCGAGACGCCGCGGGTGGGCTTCGTACCGCAGCGTTTCACCACGCCGGGCGAGATGCGGTTGATCGACACCATCAGCTATGCGGCGTGGCTCAACGGCGTGGACCGGCGCGCGACCGCACCGGCGGCTCAGCGCGCATTGGAGGCCGTTGATCTCGGCGGCCGGTCCCATGAGCGGGTTCGCACGCTCTCCGGCGGGCAGCGGCAACGCCTGGGTGTGGCAGCAGGTCTGGCCCACGACCCCGACGTGCTCGTGTTGGACGAACCCACGGTCGGGTTGGATCCCAGCCAGCGTCTGCGCGTGCGCGAAGTGCTGACTGCGCTCGGGGGCAAACGCACGGTGCTGTTGTCCACGCATGTGTTGGACGACGTGCAGTTCCTCTGTCATAGGGTCGGCGTCTTGGCCGGAGGAACCATCGCGTTCGACGGCACAGTCGATGAGCTCACCTCCGCGCTGGCCCAGCCCAATCACCCCGGTAACGGACTGGAGTCGGCCCTCGAACGCGGCTATCGCACGTTCATGGACACCCTGGGAGATGACCGATGAGCCCGCGACGCCTGTTCTGGCCCCTGCATCCGCTGTATGTTCTGGCCCCTGCCGCTGCGGTACTGCTGGTTGCCCTGGTCGGGACCGGGCAAATGTGGTCGTGGCCGTATCTGCACTGGTCGTTGACCGACGCGCAATGGCACCAACACTTCCGGCTCGCCGGCCCCATGGCCGCAGCGGCCGCGACCTTGTGGGCGACCCGGCTCAACCGATCGAGCCACGTGTGGGTCCAGCCCTACGCTCGCCGCCTGGGTGGCGCGGTGATCGCTCGTCATCTGGGCATGCTGACCGCTTGGTACGTCGGTGCCTATGCCGTGGGCATGTTGCCGCTGACCGTGCTGACGGCCCTGGCCGATCCGCCTGGCGGGCCCGACCTGCTGGTGATCGCATCCGGCCTCGTGGCGATCGCCGCCGCGACGGCGCTCGGCTACGCGGTGGGCACCGTCACTGGGTCGACCGTTGCGGTGCCGCTGGTGGCGGTGGGCGCTTACCTGCTGGATGCCGTCGCCGTCTACGGCGCCAACGCGGCAGCACCGTACGTCCCGCAACTGAGCTACGAACCACTGCTCGGTGAGAGCGAACCGCTCACCCTCGCCTTGTTCCGGACCGTATTCTTCCTGACCGTCGCCACCGCATGCGCTGGCACGGCAGCGGCCTTCTTACGATGGAATGCCCGCGGGCGACGCGCACCGGCAGGCCACGCTGCCATCGTGGCCGGGTGCCTCATGCCTGCGGTGATCGTGGGTGTCATTCCGGCGTTCGCCGCCGCGCCCGCCACCTACGTCGCCGACCCTGCCCCGCAACGCTCGTGCCTGACCCAGCGCGGCATCGAGTACTGCGTCCATGCCGGCCACGCTGCACGTCTCGATCAGCTCGTCGCTGCGTTCGACCCCGTCCTCGACCGATACGGCGCCAAACCTGCCGCCTTCACGAAGATCTGGGACCAGGGCTTACTTCCCAGCCATCCCATGGGCGGCCCCACGGCCAACGGCACCCTGATCGCCCCGCTCAAGGCCGACGGCAGCGTCGACACCGTCTCCTCCGGACTGACCGCCACACTGTTGGGCTTCCACTCCTGCTCTGCATCCGGACCCGACGAGGACACATTCGCGGTCTACAGGGGCCTGGAAACCTACTTGCGCACCGGACGCAGCACAGACGCCTTCGCAAACATGAACGAAAGTCGAGTGAAGCAGTGGATCCACAACCACCGCGCCCAACTGGAAGGCTGCACCCTCACCGACAAGGACCTGCCCTCCACATGATCCGCATCATCCTCGCGACCAGGGCCGCCCACCGGGCCCTCATGGCCACGGCTGCCCTGGCCGCGATCACCTACCTGGCCGGCACCTGGACGCTGCGAATCGACCTGTCGCCGGCCAGGCCGAACGAACTCGTGATCTCCGACCTGTGCGGCATCGCCTGCGCCACGGTCGTCGCCATCATCACCGGCCCGCGGCTCTGGGAATGGGAATGCGCCGCTGGTGGACACCGCGCCCGCCTCGTCGCCACCACGACAGCTCTGGCCGGTGTTGCGCTACCGGTGTTGTGTGCAGCAGCCGTCATCCCCCACGTGGCCGGGCGAACCGACTGGCTGTTCGCCATCACCAACGTGCTGGCCCTCGCCGCCCTGATCCAACTCGTGGCCCCGTTTGTCGGCCCGCTCTGGGCCGGCGCTCTGGCCGTCGTGACCTGGTACGGCTCAGGTCTGATCCAGAACCTGATCCCGGAAGCCATCGCCTTCCTACCCATCACCGGATATCCGACCGCAGAACCACGAACCACCGCCGCCGGTCTACTCACGATTGCCGCGCTCATCGTCCATGCGTGCACGTTGGGTTCCACGGCGCGACGACGGGCCCGCGCGTAGAAATCCAACTATCGAGCTGGAACAGCGCCGAGCTGATCAGCGAGGACGGCGCGGAAATCACGCCTTCACATCGAGCAGCCTTCACGGCGGACACGTTCGATCCGAGTCCGCCTTCGCTGCGCTGGCCAGCGTTGCACCGCTGCCAGCGTCATCGGGAAACACGACTCGCCACCGACTTTCCCGTACTGGCGATCGCCAGCTCAACCGCGCGTTCGAAGTTCAGGACATGAGGCGGCACCCGCTCGTCCCCAACCCTGCCAAGAGGCAGGCGCACGAGGCGTCACATGTTCCACTTCTTACGCATCAGCTGAAGGACGCGCGCCAACTCGGATCCGTCAAGAGGGGGCTGCCATCGGTCCCCGGGTTGTCCTGGGGGCATCTGTTGTGCTGATCGGTGTTGGGCGAGGGGTTCATCAGAACGCCGCGCTTGTGCCGTGCCGTGTGGGTCGTCCATATCGTCCGTGGGCCACTCCACTTCGATCTCGGGGGACGTCAGCGAGGCTTCAACGGGAGCTCCCAGGAGTGCCCGTTCGGCGGCTAGAAACGGCATCGTGGGTGCCTCCATCGTCTCTGCGCTGTGGACTCCACCGGGGCCGTGGTCCCGTGCGGTCACGACCGGATTTCCTGCACTGTCGCGCATTTCGTGGCGTCCCACAGCGAATCGCTACTCACGGGGCACATGACGGGTCAGGACGCGATGGTCGCCGGCGTAGGTACACGCGGCCGCGGTGAGACGCGGGACTCGTGAGCGTTCGCGAGTCGATCTCTGCATTCCACGCACACAGGAACTTCTGGATCGTCGTCAACGTCCGGTGGAATCAGATACTTGCGGGAACACAGCGATGGCATGACGATCTGATGCTGGTCCCACAGTCCGTTGCTGATGTAGGGCATCGTCACGGGCCGGCCGGCCACGGTGCGCGGATAGTGCTTCAGGGTGGCGCTGTGTACGCCGGGGCAGGGCGTGGTCTCCGTGACTTTGCCGAAGGTGATGTGCATGGGCGGCCTTCCATAGGTGATGGAGAACTCTGGCGGTTTCCGGTGAGGTGCCGCCTGTGGCTTTGGCAGCTCACGCTGCCCGGATGAAGGTGCGAGCCGGATCGCTGCCCGGCCAACGAGGCGGGTCGCTTGCGGTGCCGGGAAACGTGGTGCCTTCGGTCCGGCTCGGCGTGGCGAGGTAACGCCGCACTCGCGGCGGTGCGTCGTCCAGGGCGCGCGGGTGCGCTTGGTCAAACGTGTTGGAACGGCGCGGTAGCGGCGCCCCCTCAGGAACAAGGGGCGCACGTGCGGACAATGCGTCACGGAGGGCCGCGCGCAGCTGGCCGGTTTCGGCTGTTGTGAGCGTAAGTCGTCCTGATGAGGATGGCGTGATCGTGATCCCGTCGAGGGCTACACCAACCTGCAACGTCACTGTGCGGCCTTGTTCGTTGTGACAGCGCACAGTCCAGGTGTCCGAAGCTCTCCATCCAGCGCGCTCGAGCACTGCCAGGACGCTGTTCAGAAGCTTGCGCCGCTTCATGGTTCCCACCACGCCGCGGGGGCGACCTTGGGCCCCAGCGGGCAGACGGAGGTCGGGGTCGGCGTCCGCCCGCCGGGTGTCATCGAGACCATGGCGGCCCCAACAGAGTTCGGGGCATCGATGGGGCCGCCATGGTCGAGCCCTGTCCGATCCACGCGGGGGACCGCCGCGCACGCGGCAGCGGATCGGTCAGGGAGCTCGGATGGGTGAGTTTCCGGAGGTCGGGGCCTCCCGTGGTGCCGTTCATTCACCGCCGCTGCTGCGTTCTCTGGCTTTGGCGACGGCGCAGACGTTGCGCCGGGGCGGCCGCATGAGCGGGAGTCGCGTCGGTGCTGACTGAGCTGTCCAACCCGAGAACGATCGGAGTTTTTCGGTGTCGGGACAACGAGCCAGTAGCCGTTGAAGGTCATCGCGGTCACCTCCTCCGTATCAACCACGTCCGAGCATGTACTCAGATGATCGGATGTATCATCGTGAGTACACTCAGATTATGGTGAGAGTACTCATGACGGTATGCTCCAATCGTGTGTACTTCCCGATGCGCGACTGCAATACTGGTTTCGGTGCATGACGTACTCAGAACCTGCAGGGAGCGCCGCTGATGGGAAACGCGCCAACTTCGAGCACGGTGCAAGCGCTCGAACTGGGCCTACGGCTGCGCGAGCGTCGCGAGCAGCTGGGCTTGACGCTCAGCGCGGTGGGCAAGGAAACCGGCATCGGCGGCAACAACCTGTCGTCGATCGAGATCGCCAAGCGCAAACTGACGGCACCCAAGTTGGAAGCGTTGGCCCGGACCTACGGGTTGTCCGACGAGCAGACCGACGAACTTGAGGCTCTACGTAGCCAGACTGAGCGACGGGAATGGTGGGACGACTACGCCCGCCTGTACTCGGAGGAGTTCCTTCGCTTCATCGGCTTGGAGGCCGGCAGCAGGGCCTTCCGCCAGTACACCGCGGAGACCATTCCCGGTCTGCTGCAAACCGCCGACTACGCCCGCGCAATGATCCGCGGCGGCTCCCCCTACATCAAACCGGTCGACGTCGGCCCACGGATCGAATCCCGACTCGCCCGGCAGACGCGGCTGGAAGGGCCGGATCCGATCGACCTCACCGTCGTCATCGGCCAGACGGCCCTACGGCAGGAGGTCGGCGGCCGCGACATCATGGTCCACCAGCTCTCCCGCCTGGCGAGCCTGGCCGAGGAACGCCGTGACCACATCAAGATCCACGTGATGCCCTACGGCGCGGGAGCGCACCCCGTCATCGGCGGTGGCTTGACGATCCTCTCGTTCCACTCCCAGCTCCTGCAGGACATGGTCTGGCAGGAAGCCGTCACCACCGGCGCACTCATCGACAAACCGCACATCGTTCGCGAGCTGAGCGCGAGTCTGGACGAGGCTATCGACCGTGCGCTGGATCTCGACGCCTCGCTTGAGATGATCCACGAGGTCCGCAAAGAGATGGAGGGACAGCCGTGAACAACACCCACTCCGCCAGCGCGGCACAGAGCTGGTTCAAGAGTTCGTTCAGCAACCCGTCCCAGGAATGCGTCGAGGTCAGCTTCGGCGGCGATGTCGTCCATATCCGGGACACCAAGGACCACGGAACCGGTCCGGTCCTGAGCGTGCCGGCTCGCGACTGGGCCGACCTCCTCGACGAAGTCACGGGGCGAGTCCCAGCCGGCTCCAACCCGGCCATCGAGATCGTCGTCCACACCGACGGGGCGGTGGACCTGCGGACACGCCACGAGGCAGCCGGCACCCTCTCCTACACCGCAGGTGAATGGTCCGCGTTCGCTGCAGGAGTACACGGCTCCGAGTTCGATCTGCCCATGGGCGGTCGGCTGGCAGTTTGAACGGCCGTCACGGAGCGCATGAAAGGACGGCGAACCAAGGCCTGACCGCCGGGTAAACGGCGCTGCGGACCGTCACGCACGGTCTTGAAACAGTGGCCGAGTTGCGCGGGTCGATTCGTGTGAACGCACAGCAACTGCCGAGACCGCTTACGCACTTCTCGCTGCAGTCAGTGCGACGCACGGCTCACCGAGCGTTCACGGCCTACAAGATCGTGCGGCCGAGGTGGCCAGCACGCTGTCGCTGCGCATATCGCGGGGCGGTAGCGTCGTGGCGAGGTAGGGATTTCCGGTCATTCCGGTCGATACAGGGGTGTCGTCGGCGTCCGCTGTCGCCGCGGTGCTGTCTCTGTGGGCGTGGTTGATCAGGTGCCGGAGCGGTGGAGAGGCCGGTGAAACCGAGCCAACGAATAATGACGCGTCCACAGGTGAGGCCAGCGCGATGCGGGAGAGTATGGAGGCCGCGTTAGCCGACATGGTCGAGGTGTGGCGCGGGAGCAACCATCCCGCGTCAGAAACCGCACCTTCCGCCGTACGTGCCGTCGGCACGTACGGCGGCACGACCCACCACAAGCACACCCCTGCAGCACGGTGGCCGGAACACCGACGGGTCCATATCCGTAGGCCTCGTCGCCGCCCGGCTCACCTGGGCAACGTGGCGAACCACGAAGCGATCTGCGTTCGGGAAGCAACGTCGAGTTTGCGCAGGAGGCGTTCGACGTGGCCATCGACAGTGCGATGCGAGATCGTCAGGCTCTCTGCGATTTCCTTGTTGCTCTTACCGTCAGCGATAAGTGCTGCCACCTGCTGTTCTCGCCTGGTCAACGCAACCTCGGGTGTACACGCCGAATCACCGAGCACCGCGCGCTCTGGCACCGGGCGTTTGGGCACCGCGTGCCGGGACGGTCTGCGTCCCGCCGGAGCGACGCCGTCGGATGCCGCCGAACGAGTGGCCGCCGGCCCCGCTGTGAGATTCTCCCCGGTGCCAGCGTCGGCTCCGGCGGCGGCCGCGGCGAGCCCGCCCCGCAGAAGCAGGTTCTCGGGCCCGGCGCTTGCCCGCCCTACGGCGTTACGCGGTGGTGCCGGTTCTCCCGCCTTGTCGGCGAGCCGAATCCCCAACGTGACGGCCTCGGTCACCGAGACGTTCGCGTGTTGTGCCCGGATGGCGTCGGCGCGGTCGGGTCCCAGCTGGTCGTCGATGCGGGCGCCGTGCGCACGGCCGTCCGCGGACGCGTGTGGGCCGAAGGCCGCGAGGTTCGTGCCGAGTTGCCGCCACACCGCACCTGCGGCTCCCGCCAGCGCAGCCGCGTTCTCGAAGTGCCCGTACGAGGCCGCCACCCACGACGCGACTTCCGTGGTCAGCGCGGTGCATACGCCGTCGCGGAACTCGCGCTCGATGTCCATCGTCACGCGGATCGCTTCCCGTGCCGCAATGCGGTCACCGAGATGGACCTGGCAGATCGCGCGCACCCAGAACGCGTAACCGCGGGCCCAGAGCTCGCCGTGTTCCAGTCCGCGGACGTCGACGTCGTGGCAGGTGCGCAACGCTTCCTCGGTGCGTCCTGCGTAGGTTTGCGCCATGGCGAGCTGGTAGCCGGCCGTGAGTTCGGCGCCCAGATCACCCACCGACCGGTGCCACGAGATCGCCTGGTCGTACAGCACGATCGCGGGCAGTAGATCACCCTCGAAGAGGTTCAGCAGTGCGCGCCAGTGGGCCGTGTGCCCGCGCATGGCGTGGTCATCCAGCCGGTCGGCGAGTCGGCCGCATTCACCGAGGTAGCGCCGCGCCACATTGCGGTCGCCCTGGATCAGCGCCACCCACGCCGCGACCCACAGCGCGTGGCCCCGTTCCGGCACGTCCGGGTCGAGCCGGTCGAGCAGCCGCTCCAGCCAGCGCCTGCCGTAGGTGAGGAATCCGCCCGCGATCCAGTGATAGCGCAGCAGCGAGGCCAGGTGCGCTCCGGGCCTTGCCTCACCCGGGGTCTCCACCGACCATGCGAGCGCGACGAGCAGATTCGGATGGTCGTCGCGCAGCCGGGCCAAGTCCTCGGCCTGGTGCGGCCCGCACCACCGGTCCACCATGTGCGAAGCGCGCCGGGTGTAGTGGTCGCGGTGGCGCCGATGCAGCGTCTCCGCCTCACCGGACTGTTCCAGTAGCTCGGCCCCGTACTCGCGTAACGTGACGAACTGGCTGTAGCGCACCTGTTCGTGCCGCCGTTCCACGGTGATGACGGATTTGCTCACAAGACCGTCGACGGCTTCGAGCAGCCGGTGGTCCGCCAGCGCGCCGAACCCGCACACGTCCTCGATGCTCTCCAGGTCGGCGGCCGCGGGGAACACCGACAGCCGGGCCCACAGCAGTCGTTCGTCGTCGTCACAGAGCTCGTGGCTCCAGTCGATGAGCGCACGCAGTGAGCGCTGCCGCGGGTCCGAATCGCGGTTGCCCGCGCTGAGCAGCTGGAATCTGTGGTCGAGGCGCTCGACGATCTGCGCGACCGACAGCGACCGCAGTCGCACCGCGGCGAGCTCGATCGCGAGCGGCATGCCGTCCAGGCGCCGGCACAGCTGTGCGACGGCATCGCGGTTGTGCGCGCAGACCTCGAAGTCCGGAACGGCGCTGCGGCCGCGGTCGCGGAACAGCTGCACGGCCGGTACGTGGTCGAGTGAACCGCCACTGGAGATATCGGTCTCGGTCGGCACGGCCAGCGGTCCCAGCAGGTGCACCTGTTCTGCGCTCAACCCCAGCGGCTCCCGGCTCGTTGCGATCACTCTGAGTCCGGGCAGTTCCTCCAACAGGGTGGTCACGAATCTGCCGCAGGCTTCGAGCAGGTGTTCGCAGTTGTCCAACAGCAACAAGGTGTCGCGGCCGGACAGGTGGGTGATGATCCGTTCGACGGCGGCACGGTTGGACTGGTCTGCCACGCCGAGCGCCGTCGCGGCCGTGGGCGCGAGCTGGGTGGCGTCGGTGACACTGGCGAGTTCGACGACGTGCACGCCGTCGGCGAACGTCGAGCGCAGCCGGTCGGCCGTGACCGTCGCGGTCCTCGTCTTGCCGACCCCGCCGGGCCCGGTCACCGTGACCAGCCGCGACGCCCGAACCTGCTCGCCCAGAGACGCGAGGTCACCCCTCCTGCCCACGAAGCTCGTCAACGACGCGAGCGTGGACCCGGCACCACTCATGACACCTCCTCGTGCCGTCGTGCGTCCCAGCAGGATCGCACGTACCGGGCCACCCGGGTAACGGCCGACGGGCCAATGGGGTGGTGAATGGGGTGATCTCGCCCTGTCGCAGCCCCACTGGCCACCGCAGTCTGACCTGCACAAAGTCGGTCACCACTCGAGAGAGGCAGGTTTGCCGTGGCGACTTCAACGACGAGGACCCACCACGACCACGACCACGACCACGACGCGATCGTCGTCGGCGCCGGATTCGCCGGGCTCTACGCGATCCACAAGCTGCGCAACCGGATGGGGCTCGACGTCCAGGCGTTCGATGCGGCCGGAGGTGTGGGCGGCACCTGGTACTGGAACCGCTATCCGGGTGCGCGCGTCGACATCGAGAGCGTGCACTACTCGTACTCGTTCGACGAGGACCTCCAACACGAATGGCATTGGACGGAGCGGTTCTGCGCCCAGCCGGAGATCCTCGAGTACCTCAACCACGTGGCCGACCGGTTCGACCTGCGCCGCAGCATCGGGTTCAACACCCGCATCGACGCAGTGACGTGGGACGAGACCGCGAGCAGGTGGGAGGTGCGCACCGACGACGGGACCGTCCATAGGGCCCGCTACTTCGTGTCGGGTGCAGGGACACTGTCGGTGCCGAAGAAGCCGGAGTTCCCCGGCGTGGACACGTTCGCGGGCCCGGTCTACATGACGGGCAACTGGCCGCACGAGGAACCCGACCTGGGTGGTAAGCGGGTCGGCATCATCGGCGTCGGATCCTCCGGTATCCAGGCCGTGTCGGAGATCGCGAAGACGGCCGGCACGCTGACCGTCTTCCAGCGTACGCCGAACTACGCGACTCCGATCGGGAATCACCCCACCGACCCCGAGCAGGAAGCACGGGAGAAGGCCGAGTACCCGCAGCTCAGGGACGCCGCCAGAAACCACTTCCTGGGCGTGCCGTACTCCGACGTGCAGCCGTCCGCGCTGGCGGTCGGGGCCGAGGAGCGCCGGCAGGTGTTCGACGATCGGTGGAGTCGAGGCGGTTTCCGGCTGTTCATCGACGCGTTCGGCGACATCCTCTTCGATCAGCGCGCCAATGACACCGTCGCCGAGTACATCCGCGAACGCATCCACGAGCGTGTCGACGATCCGGAGACCGCCGAGCTGCTGTGCCCCAGGGACTACCCGTACGGCACGAAACGGCCGCCGCTGGAGACGGACTACTACGAGGCGTTCAACCGCGACAACGTCCACCTGGTCGACGTCAAGTCCAACGAGATCGTCAGCGTCACGCCCAACGGCGTACTGCTGGCCGACGGCACCGAGCACGAGCTCGACGTGCTGGTCCTGGCCACCGGGTTCGACGCGTGCACCGGTCCGCTGCTGGCCATGAACATCACAGGCGTCGGCGGTCGCGCGCTGGCCGACCACTGGGCCGACGGGCCGCAGACGTATCTCGGCCTGATGTCGCACGGGTTCCCGAACCTGTTCATGATCACCGGCCCGCAGAGCCCCTCGGTGCTCTACAACATGCCGCTGGCGATCGAGGACCACGTCGACTTCCTCGGCGACGCGATCGCTCACCTGTCCGAACGCGGCCTCTCGGTGATCGAGCCGACGGCCGAAGCCGAGGCCGAATGGGTACGGCACACCAACGAGCTTGCGCAGGCGACGCTGCTGCCGAACTCGCCGACGTCCTGGTACATGGGCAACAACGTGCCCGGTAAGCCTCAGCGTGTGCTCGTGTACCTCGGCGGTGCGCCGGCCTACCGCGCCAAGTGTGCCGAGGTCGTCGAACACGGCTACGAGGGATTCCGGCTGTCCGAGGGTCGCACGCTCGTCGGCGCCTGACCACCACTTCACCGTCTACGAAGGAGTAGTCGCATGCCGCTCGACCCCGCCGTTCAGGAGCTGCTGAACGGATTGCAGCAACAGGGTTTCCAGTCGTTCGAGAAGGTCGGCGTCGCGGCAACCCGCGAGGCCGTCGAGAGTTTCGTTGGTTTGCAGAAGCCGGGTCCACAGGTCTCGCGGGTCGTCGACGTCTCGTACGGCGACGAGGCCGGCCAATGTGCGCGCATCTATGTTCCCGACACCGGTACGAGCGCGCCGCTGCCGGTCGTGTTCTACGCCCACGGCGGTGGCTTCGTGGGCGGCGACCTCGACGTGGTCGATTCGCCGGCACGATTCCTCGCCGACGACCTCGGCGCAATCGTCGTCACGGTCACCTACCGTCGTGCCCCGGAAGCGAAGTTCCCCGCTGCACACGACGACGTCTTCGCGGCGTTGCAGTGGGTCGGCAAGGAGATCGGATCGTACGGCGGCGACCCGGAACGGCTGGCCGTGCTCGGCGACAGCGTCGGCGGAAACCTCGTCGTGTCGGCCGCGCTGCGCGCCCGCGAAACGGGTGGACCGGACGTAGCGGCGCACGTCATGGTCTACCCGCTCATCGACCCGGCAGCCGACACCGCGTCCCGGCGCGAGTATGCCGAGGGCTACATCATCCACCTGGCTGCACTGGAGTGGTTCAGAGCGCAGTATGTCAACGGGCCCGATGACGTTGCCGATCCGCGGCTGAACATCGCCGGGGCACCATCGCTCGGTTCGCTGGCGCCGACGCTGATCCTCACCAATGAGTACGACACGTTGCGGGACGAGGCGGAACAGTTCGGCGACTCCCTGCGAAAGGCGGGTGCCGAGGCGACCGTGCGCCGGTTCGACGGCCTCGTCCACGGCGTGTTCTGGATGTCCGGTGCCGTGCCGCGCAGCGAGGAACTGCACCGTGCCGCCGTCGATTTCCTCCGCGACCGACTCCGGTGATCGCTTCGGCGGTCCCGGCCGTGGTCGTCCCCGCGGCCGGGACCGCCGGTTCCACACGTCGATGCGGCATGGAGGTATCCGCGATGACACTCGACCCCCGCCTCGTACGCGACGGGTTCGGCCGGTTCGCGACCGGCGTGACCGTGGTGAGCTGCGCAGCACCGGACGGCACCCCGCACGGGGCGACGGTGAACGCGTTCACGGCCGTGTCCCTCGAACCCGCGCTGTGCCAGGTGACGTTGACCCGTACGTCCAAGGCAGGCGGGTATCTCACCGACGCGCCGTTCGCCGTGAACATCCTGTCGGCCAAACAGCAGCACGTCGCCTGGCATTTCGCGGGCAAACCGCAGGAGCGGCCACCGGAATGGGCTCACGGCCCGACGGCGCCCGTGCTGCTGGGCAACGCGGCGACGATCTCGTGCCGGCCGTGGCGCGTCTATGACGGAGGTGACCACGTGCTCGTACTCGGCGAGGTGGCAGACATCGAATTCGGATCCGCGGAGCCGTTGCTGTTCTTCGGCGGTCGATTCCACGAACTCGGCACCGTCGATTCCCAGCCGCACTGGGTGGCGTCCATGGACTGCCCCGAGGCGAGCTGGTTCGGGCTGCCGTCCGACGTGGCGTTCTCCCGCATTCCCGCGTGAGGGCCGCATCCCACCGTTCCAACCACGAAAAGGAGTAGGCGATGACACTTGAGCAGGAAGCGCCGGCGGCTGCGGAACAGCAGCGCACCACCCGTCCGATGACGGGTGAGGAGTACATCGAGTCCATTCGCGACGGCCGCGAGGTGTTCATCTACGGAGACAAGGTCGAGGACGTTACGGAGCACCCGGCGTTCCGCAACTCCGTACGGATGACCGCGCGGCTGTACGACGCCATGCACGACCCGGACCGCCGGGACAAGCTCACGACGCCGACCGACACCGGCAACGGCGGCTTCACGCACCCGTTCTTCCGTACCCCGCGCAGCAGCGGCGACCTCTTCGCCGACCGCGACGCGATCGCCGAGTGGGCACGTATGACCTACGGCTGGATGGGCCGCAGCCCGGACTACAAGGCGTCCTTCCTCGGGACCCTGGGTGCCAACGCGAACTTCTACGAGCCGTTCGCCGACAACGCACGGCGCTGGTACACCGAGTCGCAGGAGAAGGTCTTGTACTGGAACCACGCGATCATCAACCCGCCCGTGGACCGCGACCGGAACCCGGACGAGATCAAGGACGTGTTCATCCATGTCGAAGAGGAGCGCGACGACGGCCTGATCGTCTCGGGTGCCAAGGTCGTCGCGACCGGATCGGCGATCACGAACTACAACTTCATCGCCCACTACGGACTGCCGATCAAGAAGCGCGAGTTCGCGCTCGTGTGCACCGTCCCGATGGGTGCACCGGGGATGAAGCTGATCTGCCGGAACTCGTACTCGAACACCTCCGACGTCATGTCGTCGCCGTTCGACTATCCGCTGTCGTCCCGATTCGACGAGAACGACACGATCTTCGTGCTCGACAGGGTGAAGATCCCGTGGGAGAACGTGTTCATCTACGGCGACGCGGAGAAGGCCTCGACGTTCTTTCCCGGATCCGGCTTCCTGCACCGCTTCACGTTCCACGGCGTGACGCGGCTCGCGGTAAAGCTCGACTTTCTCGCAGGCCTGTTGATGAAGGGTGTGGCCGCCACCGGCACCAAGGACTTCCGCGGTATCCAGACGCGCGTCGGCGAGGTCATCGGCTGGCGCAACATGTTCTGGGCGCTCTCCGACGCGATGGCGGCCAACCCCGACCAGTGGGTCGACGGGGCGGTACTGCCTCATCTGGACTACGGACTGGCCTACCGCTGGTTCATGACCGTCGGCTACCCTAGGATCCGCGAGATCATCATGCAGGATCTCGGTTCCGGCCTCATCTACCTGCCGTCGAGTTCGGACGACTTCCACTCGGACGAGGTGCGGCCCTACCTCGACAAGTACGTGCGCGGCTCGAACGGCATGGACTCGGTCGAACGGGTCAAGCTGATGAAGCTGATCTGGGACTCGATCGGCAGCGAGTTCGGCGGCCGCCACGAGCTCTACGAACGCAACTACTCCGGCAACCACGAGAGCGTGCGGGCCGAGATGCTGTTCAACGCTCAACAGTCAGGCGCAGCCGACTCGATGACCGGCTTCGCCGAACAGTGCATGGCCGAGTACGACCTCGACGGCTGGACGGTGCCGGACCTGATCAATCCCTCCGACGTGAGCCTGCGGAGGTGAACCGATGACCATGACCGAGCAGTCTCCGAGTGCCGTCGACTCCGGAACGTCCGCGACCGAGGCGTTTCGCGTGGCCAGGCGCGAGTCGACAACCACCGACATCTCACCGCAGCGGGTCGGCGACGTGGTGGGCTCCGTTCTCGCCGGCATCCACGACGCCATCCGCTCGCGCGAGGTGACCTACGACGAGTTCCAGGCCGCCAAAGCATGGCTCATCGAGGTCGGTGAGGGCGGGGAGTGGCCGCTGTTCCTCGACGTCTTCGTCGAGCACACCGTCGAGGAGGTGGCAGCTCGCGCACAGCGCGGCACCAAGGGCAGCATCCTCGGGCCGTACTACCTGCCCGGCCAGGTGCGGCTGCCGTCGACGTCGAAGCTCCCCATGCGGCCCGACGAGAAGGGGACACCGCTGGTCTTCGCGGGTCGGGTGCGGGACGTCGACGGCAACCCGGTGGTCGGCGCGGAGCTGGACATCTGGCATGCCGACGACGACGGCTACTACTCCGGGTTCGCACCGCACCTGCCCGACGGCATCCTGCGCGGGGTCGTCGAGGCTGATACCGACGGCCGGTTCGAGATCGGCACGGTGCAACCCGCGCCTTACCGGATCCCGACCGACGGGCCCACCGGTGCGCTGATCGAGGCCGCGGGCTGGCATCCGTGGCGTCCGGCGCACCTGCACCTCGTCGTGCGGGCTCCCGGCTTCCGCAGCATTACGACGCAGCTGTACTTCTCCGGCGGCGACTGGCTCGACTCCGACGTAGCGCAGGCCACCAAGCCCGAACTGGTTCTCGCGCCGCAGTCGCAGGGTGACGGGACCCTCCGGTCGGAGTACGACTTCGTGCTCGAACCGGCCGGATGACCGGCCCGCTGGGGTGGGCGCGGCGCTGGTCGCGTCGTGCCCACCCCAGCGCCTGAGGACGTGGATCGATCCGAGGAGGTGTAATGACCCGAACCGCCGGAGTGGCCGAGCGCGCGGGCACGCTGTGGTGGGGACTCACCGACGTGCCCGCCGACCTGGAGCCACGTTCCGTGACTCTCGGGGTCTTCGACGGCATGCATCGCGGCCACGCCCGGGTGCTGCAACGGGCGTGTGCCCAGGGGCTGCCGACGGTGTTGGTGACCTTCGACCCGCACCCCGGACGCGTGGTCGGACCGACGCGCGACACGGCGGCGCTGTGCAGCCCCGAGCGGCGGGCCCGGCTCGCTTGGTCCCAGGGTGTGGACGAGGTGTGTGTACTGCCCTTCAGTCGGGCGTTCGCGGACCTGTCGCCCGCGGAATTCGTGTCCGACGTACTGGTGGGGCGGTTGCACGCGGCGTCCGTGGTCGTTGGGGCAAACTTCACGTTCGGCCGTCGCGGTTCCGGTGACGTCGAAACGCTACGGGAGGCGGGTGCGCGGCACGGGTTCGCCGTAGAGGGCGTCGAGCTGCTGTCGGTCGCCGGCGACACCCCGTGCTCGTCAACGTACATCCGGACCTGCGTGCGGGATGGCGACCTCGCGGCGGCCGAGCGCGCGCTCGGCCGACCGCACCGGCTCGAAGGCCCGCTCGTCGAGGGAGTTCTGAAGGTGGACGACTACGCGGCCATGCCTCCGGCCGGACGGTACGCCGGGAGACTGCCCGACGGCCCGCGTGTGGCCGTCGAGGTCACGGCGTCGTGTGTCGTGGTGCGGGGTGACGGCGTACCGGAGGGCGGGCACATCGAGGTCGACCTCGTCGCAGAAGCGTAAGCCCGGGGCATCGACAACGCGGGGGTCGTATTCGCGGTACGGGCGGTGGCCGGCGCCGGGTATCTGACCGGCATGATCGTCAGGATACCGAGTCGAGCCGCGACCTCGTAGCGGCACGTCGCCTCGATCGGGATCGGCGCTGACAACAGGGATATGCGTCGCGGCATCGCGCTCCCGATCTGCTGGCGACCTCAACCGGCTCGACGGCGGTGCCAGACGGTACTCGGCAGCCTAGACACTTATGCGGTTCTTGCTGCCGCGATCTCGCTGAACGGTTCACCGAGCGTCCGGAGGTGAAGACCGGCCCCTCGCAGGAGCGTACGGTCGAGTTTTCCACGAGTATCGAGCACGACGTCGCCTCGCATGTCCCTAGCAAGGTGGTGCCACGGCAGTTCGGCGAATTCCGGCCATTCCGTCAGTACGAGGACCACGTCGGCGCCCGCGACTGCCGCGGTTGCACTTTCCGTGAGTGTGAGCTGACCGGCTGTCGGCGTGGCGGAGGCGTCGATAGCGGGGTCATACGCGGTGACGTGGGCTCGACGTGCCGCCAGCAGGTTGGCGATATGTAGAGCTGGGGAGTCACGCAGGTCGTTCGTCGCGGCCTTGAAGGCGAGACCAAGTACGGCGACCCGCGCACCGGTGAGCGGACGCGGTAGGAGTTGCTCGACAAGGGTGACGATGCGTCGTTGGTGATATGCGTTCGTTTCGAGCAGGGCGTGGAGCAGTCCGAGGTCCGTCGTAGTGCGGGTGCCCGTCGATACCAGTGCCCGGACGTCCTTGGGTAGACATGGACCGCCCCAGCCGGGGCCTGCGTCCAGGTAAGTGTTTCCGATGCGGGGGTCGTGTCCGATGCCGGTGCGGACGTCGGTGATGTTGGCGCCGATGTGTTCGCAGAGCTCGGCCAGGGTGTTGGCGTAGGTGATCTTGAGCGCGAGGAAGGTGTTCGCCGCGTACTTGATGAGCTCGGCGCTTGTCGGGTCGGTTTCGACGACTGGGGCGTCGAGGCTGGTGTAGAGGGAGGACAGGTAGCGGGTCGATTCGGGTTCGTCGGCGCCGATGACGATGCGGTCGGGGTTCAGCCAGTCGTGAATCGCGTGTCCTTCGCGGAGGAATTCGGGGTTGCTGATCATCGCGATGTCGGGGCGATCGAGGACGGTGACGAGCTGCCGTTGGGTGCCTGGTGGAACGGTGGATTTGAGGATGATCCGCCGGCCGGGCGAGAGGTGTCGACGCAGATGTGGCAGCCAACTCCGGACGGCTGCGAGGTCGGCGGAACCATCGACACGGGCTGGCGTTGGCAGGCAGAGTAAGACGGCGTCGGAACCGCCGATCCGGCTCCCGGGGTCAGTGGAGAAACTGAGGTGACCGGTCTGCTGGTGTGCGCGGACCATCTCGGGAAGGCCGGGTTCGAGCAGGTCGATCTCCCCAGCTTGGAGCCGGTGAACCCGCGCGGCGTCCGCGTCGATGGCGTGGACGCGGTGGCCGAGGTGGGCCAGGCATGCTGCGGTGGTTAGTCCGACGTAGCCGGCGCCGAGGACGGTCACGGTTTCCATGAGGTGTGCTCCCGTCAATGCTCAGTGGCCGAGGTTGGCGAGGAGTCGGCGGCCGAGGTCGACGAGGTAGTCGTCTCCGTGTTGGAGTCCGTGCGCCATGCTCGTGACGGCTTCGAGGGCCGTGACGTGGTGCAGCACGGCGGTGTCGTTGGTGTCCAGCGGGCCATAGGCGTCGAGGAACGCCTCGCGCAGGTCTGGCCGCTGGGGCCATATTCGTGTCGCGAGGCGTGCCAGGTCTCGGGCGGCGAGGTCTTCGCGGCTGTTCTCGAAGTCGATGACGCGGGTGCGTCGGTCGGTGTGCCACAACAGGTTTCGTGGTTGGAAGTCCAGATGGCAAGGCGCGACGCGGGCGTGCGTGGTTGATCGGAGAAGACGAAGGTGTTCGCGTACGAGGTGGGCGTCGTGCTGGGTGATGTGGTGGCCGAGCCGAGCGAGCCAGTGTTCGCCACGGTCGGCCAAGTAGTCGGTCATGTCGCTGGCGGCGGCTTGAGCGGGAAGGGAATGCAGTCGTGCGAGGATGCGGCCAGCATCGCGATGCGCGTCGCGTTCGTCGTCGGGGCCTAGCGATTGGGTGTCCAGCGGCGTTCCTGGGAGTGCGGTGATGACGATCCCGTGCAGCTCGGGTGCTACGGCGATGAGCTCCGGGGCAGCCGAACCAAGGTGCGGTGTCCACGCGCGGTAGGCGTGCACCTCCCGCTCATGCAGGGACGGTGACCGGTGCAGCTTGGCGATGAGATCGACGCCGCGTCCTCGCATTTTCACCACGGTGCCGGTGGCATGACCGAGCTGACCGGTAGCGATCTCTACGGGCGTGTGGAGCGCGGACTCCGCGAGGTCACGGAGGCGCGCAAGTTTGTCGGATTCGTGGCTCACGTGATCACCTCCATCGGTGAGCGAAGGTGGTTCGTGTCGTTGTGGCCCGCCAACATCCAGACGTCGTGCCCGAACGTGTTGCGGTGACGCTGCCACCGCGTCAAGCACGAATGACCGGTGATCTGTCCTGCCAGCTCGGTGTCGTCGAGCGGGAGTGGGAGGAACAACGCGAAGCTGGCTTCGATGGTTTCGCCGTGGGCCGCGATGAGGACACGTTCGCCCTCGTGCTTGTCGAGGATCCTGCGGAGCACGGCACGGCAGCGCGAGATGAACGCGTTCCACGTTTCCGCCCCGGCGGCGATGGGCCGATGCGGGTACTGCTGGGGTCGGCCACCGAAGCGTCGCTTGATCGCCGTCCACGGCCGTCCGTCGGCCTCGCCGTGGTCGAGGCCGCGCAAGGCGGGCTCGACGCGGGTTTCGAGGTTCAGCTGGTCCGCGAGGTGCGCGGCGGTGTCGACGGTCCGTCGTCGTGGACTTGTGTAGAGGGCACTCATCGGCGCGGTGGTGTGTTCCTGGTCGAGGCGGACGGCGAGCCGGCGGACTTGAGCGTGGCCCTGGTCGGTGAGGCCTGTGCAGGTCGCTTCGCCACCGACGATGCCGGCGACGTTGCAGTGGGCCTCGCCGTGGCGCGCGAGGATGAGCTCGGTGGTGACGGGCATGCGCTTATCGACTCCTTGATGGCAGTGGTGTGCGGGCGGCTACGACGACGTCACCAGCGGTCCAGGGGCGGGTGTGTTTCCAGCTGTGGGTGTAGTGGCGGCCGATCCAGGGGGCGGTGAGTAGGTGGTGGAGTTCGGCCCACACTTGGACGTATTCCAGCGGGCATTCGGCCGCGCTGATTCCCATCGCTGTGCGGTAGGTCTCGAGTGTGTTGAGCACTAGCTCGCGGGGGCGGTCACCGAAGGTCATGGCGAGGGTGACGATGAATTTCGCGAGGTCGTAGCCGATGGGGGCGAGTGTGAGGGTGTCGAAGTCGACCAGGACGGGACCGCGCGTGGGCGAGATGATCACGTTGCGTGGGTTGGCGTCCTTGTACAGGGCAGCGGGTAGATCCGCGGCGAGCCAGCGGTCGACGATATCGCCGGACAGTGGGCTCGACACGGACGCGAGGGCCGTACGCAGGCGGTCCCGGCGCGGCGGGGCGAATCCGGAGATCGTGTGCCCGCTCGGTAGGAGATACGGCTGGTTCACGTCGACGCGGTCCAGCCCGGCGTCCCACGCGGCTCGGTGCACTCGCCCGAGCGTCTCGGCCACGACGGCGGCGTCTCGTGGTGTCGCGGTGGGTCCGGTAACGAACTCGAAGTCGACCACGGTGCCGATGTTCTGAACCACCACGGGTAGATCCACGTCTGCGTCGAGCTCGGAGAGCCATCGGTGGTGTTCGATGGCCGCACTGGCGCTGGCGGCGTCGCGGAACGTCTTACGGAAGGTGCGTGGTGTCATGTCGCGCTCGCCACGACGTAGGTCACGGTGGACTCGGTCGTTACTCCGTGTCCATTCAGGACGAAAGTGAACCGTTCTGCCAGGCTTTCCGGGGCATGGTGGGAGTACCTGGGGTTCGTCGCGAGGTACGCGGCGAGATGGTCGGCGTCAGCGAACTGGAACCGATGGCGGTCGTGACGCACGGCCTGGACACGAAGCTCCTCCGAGACCACGGACTCCGCGTTGCCGCTGTGGAAGCTGTCATACAGCGACGACCGGCTACGGGCGTCGGGGGCGAGCCCGGACGCGGCGGCAAGCTCGTCGAGCGTCGCGTAGCTGTCGGCGGATTTGGTGACGAGGATGGCCCGGCCGCCCGGGCGCAGACAGCGGCGAAACTCGGCGAGCACGGTTTCCGGTGCCGGCGAGTGGTAGAGACAGAACGCGGCGACGACGACGTCGCAGTCGTCGTCGGGCAGTGGAATGTCGTGGAAGTCGGCCGCGACGAAACCGACGCGGGCCTCGCCGTCGGGAACGTTGTCGCAGACGCGGCGGCGGGCTTCCGCTAACAAAGCTGGTGACGCGTCCAGCGCGGTGACCCGCCGCGGCCACCATCGCCGCGCGAGGTGTGCTGTCGTACCACCTCGTCCGCATCCGACGTCGAGGAGATGACCGGGGCCAACTTGTCCGAAACCCGCGATGACACTCGCAACCGGTTCACCCTCGAACTTCGCGCTATGCAGCGCTGCGGTGCGTTGCGTGAGCCGGCTCGCGTCCCCGTAGAGCGCGTCACGGCGGCGCTCGTCGAGGAACGGGTTGGTGGATTCAGTCATGATCGGCGTGGGCCTGTGGAGAGGGTGGCAAGGTAGCGACGCACGGCGCGGCGGCTGGTGAGGGTGACGACGGTGCCCGCGGCGTGTTCGTCGAGCAGCGCCCGCACTTTCGGGCGCATGGTCTTGCGGTAGCCGAGGATGTACTTGACGAAGCCCCAGTTCAGGTTCCCGCGCAGGTGGCGCGAGAGCTCGTCCGAGGCGCGGTGTTGCCTGCGGCGCCTCAGGATGCCCCACAGGCACACCAGTGGGTGGATGTCGAGGAAGATCACGACGTCGGCTGCGGCGAGCCGGATGGGCATGGTCGAGGCGTAATTGCCGTCGAGAATCCACTCCTCGCCTGCGACCAGCTGTCGCTGGACGGCTGCGAACTCCTCCTGGCTCAGCGGGTTCCAGTCCTGGTCGTAATAGACCATGTCGAGGTGGGTGACGGGGAGATCAAGACGGGTGCTGAGCTGGCGGGCGAGGGCGGATTTGCCTGATCCGCCACAGCCACAGATGGCGATCTTCTGCACGGGGTTCCCTCCGGAATCGGATCCGAGTGGGCGGTGTTGACGAGTGTTCACGGTGTCAGGCTTGTCAGCTCGGTTCGGGCAGCAGGCAAGAGCGCGTCGAGGTGATCGAGCTGGGTACTGAGGCGAAACAGTTCCAGCCGTGCGGCGCATGCCGTTAGTAGGTCCGCCCGATGCCGCTCAGGCATGTCCATCAGTCGCGAGACACGGTCGGCCGTGTCGCTACCCGAGGTGACGTGAAGACTGGTCGGGACGAACCGCGAGGCGGACCGGATAGTGACGGGAGTCAGAGGCAGGCATCCGGCCAGGACCGCTTCGAAGATTCGCTGTGTCATGTGTCCACGGCGTGCGTATCGTTCGGGTAGTAGGAGTACGGTCGAGGTCGCGTCACGGTAGAGGTCCTCGACGACGATGAACGGGACTCTGCCGGCGAACCGCACGTGCGGCCACCGGTTGGTATTGGTCCACTTCCCGGCGACGCGGTGGGCATGCCGGGCGGCGGCCGGGGCGAAATAGGTGTCGAACGCGTCGTCGCGATCGTATTGGTTGCCGACGTACACCAACGGCCACTGCCGGGCGCCGGCGGCGACCGCACGGGGGTCGAAGGAGTCAAGGACCTCGTCGGCGATCGGGAACAACAGGCTGTGGGCACCCGGGCTGGGGTGCAGAGCTGGTTCGGCCACGGTGATGCTCGGGTGCTGGCGCAGGTGATCCTCGGCGGGGAGCCGTTGGTCCTTGTCCCAGAGGATCGTCGGCAAGCCCTGTTCGGTGTAGTAATCGAGCAGTTCCCGCTGACGATGCAGGTCGCATGTGTGGCCCGGTTGGCCGCAGGGTGTGGTGTTGCGGCCGGGGATGGGCCAACGCCATTCGAGGATGAGCACGTCGATTTCGGGCAGTCCGTCGGCCCACGTGTAGGTCTCGCGTAGGTCGGTGCCCGCTTCGGTGAGGTCCCGGTTGGCTTGGAGGAACACGACCTCGTGCCCGGCGGCGATCAACCCGTCGATCAAGGTATGGCGGTGGCTGCGCCCGCCGTCCGGGGTGTCGGTGACACCAGGTCCGAGGAAGCCCCAGAGGCTGTATCCGATGCGCAGCCCGGACGCGGTGGTGGTTCTCGTCATCGCGTCACCCACCGATCGTCGAGCAGGAGCGCGTCGATGCCGGACTCGGTCAGGCATTCCAACGCCATCTCCGGAGTGCCACAGATGGGCTTGCCCTTGATGTTGAGCGAGGTGTTGATCAGCACGGGAACTCCCGTGATAGCCGCGAACTCGGTCAGCACCTCGGCCAACAGCGGATTCTGCTCGGCGTCCACGGTCTGTACGCGGGCGGTGCCATTGGTGTGCACGATGCTCGGGACGAGCTGCCGGGCCAGATCGGTCACGGGGGCCGCCATCGACATGAACGGGGACGGCTGTCGCAGCGAGAAGTAGTCCACGGCCTTGTCGGCGAGCACGACCGGCGCGAAGGGCCGGAAGGATTCGCGATACTTCACCGTCGCGTTGAGCCGATCGACCACACCAGGGGCAAGCGGAGAGGCGAGGATGGACCGGTGCCCCAGCGCCCGTGGGCCCGCCTCGAGCCTGCCGGTGAACAGACCCGCGATCGTCCCGTCGGCGAGTTCTCGAGCCAGCTTGCGGGCCGGACGATCCACGGCACGCACGCGCAGCCCGGTGGCAGCCGGGATAGCGGGCTCAGGGAAGCTCGGCCCGAGGTAGCAGGCGCCAGCAACCCCGGTCGGCAGCGTCCCCCGCGCCCGCACCCATTGTTCGATCGCGGCGCCGATGGCAGTGCCCGAGTCACCAGGTGCCGGAGGAACCATCACCTCGTCGACCAGGTCGCTCTCGGCGATGCGGCCGATGCCGACGCAGTTCATCGCGACCCCGCCGCCCACACAGAGCGTGCTCTGTCCCGAGCGGCGGGACGCCTGCGAGGCGAGGTGAAGCATGACCTGCTCGGTGCGTTCCTGCAGGGCCGCGGCGAGATCACGGTGCACCACCTCGACCGGTTCTTCGGGGCGGCGGGCGTGGCATCCGCGCTCGACGAACGCGCGCGTGATCCGCGATGCTCGCCCGGACAACATGCGAAGGTGAAACAACGTCGGGTCTACGGTGAAGCCCGTCTCGGTGAGCCGCACCGCGTCGGAGAACAGGTTCCGGAATCGAGCCGGATCGCCGAGCGCGGCCAGGGCCATCACCGTTCCTTCCTCGTCGCCGCGCCGCCAGCCGAGATGCTCGGTCACAGCGCCGTAGACGTATCCGAGCGAGGCTGGATCGGACAGCGCTGCGAGTTGTTGATAGTGCACCCGCTCGCTGGAGGAATCCGCCAGGGCGGTGCTGGTGGTGGCGGTTTCGCCGAGACTGTCGGCAACCAGCACGGCTGCCCGGGAGCGGCCCGAGGCGGCGAAGGCGTACAACCCGTGTGCCCGGTGATGCGGCACCGCGACCACACACGCGTGCGGAAACCGAGCTCGAAGCTGTTGTAGACGGTCGTGAGTGCGGTAGGCGACCTTCACGAACGAGCGCGCACGCGGTAGAGCACGCGCGGCGGTGTCACGACGTACCACGTAGCGCGCCGAGGCGACGGCCGCAGGCAGGTATCGGGCGGCAACGAAGTTGTAGGCCACGACGTCGATGTCGTGAGTGGACAGTCCGGCGGCATCCAATAGCCACGCGATAGCGTGGGTTGGGTATGACCGGTCATGTTTGATCCCGCTGAGCCGTTCTTCTTCGCAGAACCCGACGAGGTGTCCGTCCACGATGAGCGCCGCGGCCGAATCGTGTGTGAACGCGCACAACCCCAGAACCACGCGCGCCGATCGCCTGCTCACGCCACGACCTCCTTTGGCGAACTCGGCGTGGCGGGCGCGGCGGCGATCGTCTCGGGACGATCGGTCAACAGCGCGTACCAATCCCGCAGCGCTGTAGCCAGCGGGCCACTCTTGTTGGCGATGGTGGCTTGGGCGGCGTCGCGGTTCCCGCTTTTCCACCGGCGGTAGCTGGCCACCACGACTGCGAAGTCGTCCCACCCCACGTGACCGACCGGTTCACCGGCGATGACTTGAGTCAGCAACGCGTCGAAGTCGCGCCACGGCACGGCCAGCGGCGGCATCACCGACCGAGGGCCCAATGGAGACGGAAGGCCCGCGGCAGGTCTCAGGTGGTTCTCGTAGAGGTGGAGCGAATCGACCGCGTGGTGGTACTCGCCCAGTTCAGCGTCGACCCAGCCCGCGAGGAGCTCGTGCAGGATCGTGAAGGTGAACAGGTCGTAGGGCAGACCCAGCCACGCGTCCTGGCTGCGCATGCTGGTGAACATGTGCAAGGCGCCGTCACGTAGCGAGAACCGGTAGCCCAACGTGCAGGGCACATCCCGGTAGCCGGCGAAATCAGTGGCGGGGTCGAACAGCGTGATCACCGCCTGCCGGGTCGACGGGTCCGACAACAACTTGCGCCGCACCGCGTCGAGCTGGTCAACCTCGCCCCGCCATCGCCGCAGTCGGGGCCCGTACGCCCCCTGGAGTCGGCCGTAGTCGGTGAACCGGCGCAACCGCTCGTTGAAGGTGAAGATCCATTCCCCGTCGGAACCGGACAAGATCCACAACGCTTCCGCAGCGGCGAACGCGGGGTTCAGCACGCGCGCAGGCGCGGCATCGACCAACCTCTCGCGCGGGTTTCGGAGGACCAGCTCCGCGCCCAGAACTTCTCGGGTGGACATTCCCCGCGGAGCTACGTCGCGGCCCCGCCGCGATACCGACGCGCACGTCCGGGCGAACAAGCGCGTCGCCTCGTCAGCTGCTAACGACAACATGCAGTATCGGTTCCCTTTCTTCAAGCGGGGACGGGATTCAGGCGGTGCTGGCGCACCGGGTGGCGTGTCGGCTGCAGTGCCATTTCAGATGTCGCCGCATACCCGCCTGGAGGTCGACGCGGGCTCGCCAGCCAAAGACGTCCCTGGCGAGCGTGGAATCCGCCAACGTCCCTGGAGCGTCGCCATCAGCGGCCGGCGCCGGCCGAGTAGGGACCGGGCGGCCGGTGAGCTGTTCGGCGACGCGCAGCACCTCACTGACACTGGTCGCCGCGCCCGCGCCGACGTTGAACGCGCCACTAGCGTGGGAGCGTCCGGCCGCGAGCGTCGCGTCGACGACGTCGTCGATGTAGGTGAAGTCGCGTCGTTGCTCACCGGAGCCGTAGACGGTCAGCGGTGTGCCTTCGAGCGCGGCCGACAGCACACGGCCGATGAGCATGTCGGGGCGTTGCCCGGGCCCATACACGGTGAAGTAACGCAGGGCGGCGACCGTCGTCGGGCTGTCGGCCCGCCCGGCGTGCGCCAGCGCGAGTGCTTCGGTGGCCAGCTTGGTGACGCCGTAAGGTGATAGCGGTCGCGTGGCGGCGTTCTCGGTGCTGGGCCGGCCGTCGGTACGGCCGTACACGCTCGAGGACGACGCGACCACCACTCGAGGAACGCGCGCGTGGATCGCCGCGTTCATGACTCGTTGCGTGGCGATGACATTGCAGGACGCGTACTCATCGAACGCCGCACCCCACGAGGGGCGAACACCGGGTACAGCGGCGAGGTGAAACACGACGTCCGCACCGTTCAACACCGGCTCCCATCCCGGCGTCAGGAGGTCAACGTGGTGAAAGCTGAACCGCGATTGGCCGCATCCCTCTGCCAAGTTGCGTCGCGCCACCAGATCGCTGGCCGGATGGCGCCGGTCGAGGCCACACACGTCGGCCCCTTCGGCCAAGAGCCGGGCGGTGAGGTGCCCGCCAATGAATCCCGCCGCTCCGGTGACCACAGCACGTATCGAGCTGTCCGCTAAGGCGCGGAAAGCGCGCGCGGCATGCGGCATATCGTGAACCTCCGAGAACTGGTCGTGGCATGGGGACGGCGGAGCGGTGGGCGGTCGGGGGGGAGGGGCGCGCCACCGCCCCGCCGTCGGTCAGGGGTGGCGGGCCGGAATGAGGTGGGCGAGGCTGTGCGAGCCGGTGGCATCGGTGTCGAACGCGGTGACTTCGCCGGGTGGCTGACGCAGGTCGGCGTAGTCGCCCCACTGGCAGTCCTCGTTCGTGGAGAACATGGTCCGGGCGAGGCTGGTTTCCCACACCAGCACGAGTACGTTCGGGTCGTCTGCGATTTCGAACGTGCCGACCCAGGACAGCGCAGAGTCAGGTACCTCGACCCCGGCTTGATTCCGAACGTGCTCGAGCAGAGATCGCTTCACTGGTGCCGAATCAACGGGGCCTCCGGGCAGCACCCAGGTTCGGTCTTCGGAACGGACGACGGCGACGTGAGCCTCGCCGCTCGTGTCTTCGTGGGCGTGGATAACGAGGTGGGCGCGGATACGCCAGTGGCCATCAGCTGGCATGGGGTAGTCGGTGGCGTTCATGGTTCTCCGAAGTGAGCGGTGTGGTGGGGGCGATGGGAGTAGCGGTCGCGGTCAGGAACGCGGTGTTGGCGGCGATCACTGACCGCCATAGCCGCGCTGGGTGTGCGTCGAGGCGGACCGCGGTGCGCAGCCAGGTATGAACACGGTGCGCGTAGGCGTCCCACAGCCAACTCGCGATCGCGGTGAGATCAGGTGCGAGCCCTCTGGCCGCGTGCCACGCCTCGATCAGAGGGCCAGGCCAGTCACCGGCACTCGGCGTCGTTGGACCCGATGGAGCGGTTTGGGCGCGGGTGTATGCGGCGTGGGTTAGCGCGGTGTCGAGGACCTCGTGGCCGTTGACGTTGCCTGGTACGAGGTCGGTGATCCACGGCGGGACCGCGTGAGCGGACACAGCGCGCGCAAGTCGCGCCGTGGCGAGCGCAGTCTGCAGAAGTCCGATCCCGCGGTCGCGGTCGACGAGGTCTCCGACGTCGTAGGCGAGCTGAGCCATATCGACGCTCGGGGTACGCGATGGGCCCTGATCCACGTCCATGCCGGCGAGGCGTGCGGCCGTCAGGACGGCGAGCCCGTGCCCACCGGGCGTGTCAAGCCGCCAGCGTGGGTTGAGCGCGATCTGAACCGCACGGGGCGAGAGCACCAGCGTGCGCACCTGGGGATCTACCAGCGTGAGCCCGAGGCCAGGAGCCATCAGCGGCCGAAGGGCATGGGCAGCGAACATCCGCTGCCACCACGGTCGCGCCACCGGACTGCACACCACGCCAGGCAGTCTCTGCTCGCACAATGTTGTGATCGCGGTGGCCAGCGGAAACTGGCCAACGGAAGCGGCCTCGCCGGTGGGCGTGTCGGCGTCGGCGACGATGACCAGACCCGCCTCGAGATGCAGGGCGTGCCGGAAACCTCGCGCCACGGCCGCGCCCCACCCGGCTTGCGGAAGAGCGACGACGTGCCGGGCGCAGCTCGTCGACGAGTACAGCAACGCCTCACGCGCACGGGTGTCGGTGGGGTCGCTGGTGTCCACGAGCACGGTGCGCACAGGCGTGCGTTCGCCGACGGCCGCGTGCACGGCGTCTTCGGACTGGCGGGCCACCTCGTCGACATAGCGGTAAGTCGCGCCCGGGATGATGATCACCACTGGCGATCCCAACGACCCTGTCTCGGGCGCGGAGTATCCCTCGCCGGACGCAACAAGGTTGGAGGCGTTCACGATGACTGCTCCGACGTCGACGGTTCAGGTTCGGGCAGTTCCAGCAGAGCGGTTACACACTCGTCGAGCGCGCCACGGCGTCGCCAAGTGACGCGCTCGCCGGTGCGATCGACGTGGGTGCGCCAGGCGAGGCAGTCGCCGGTGACGGGAATCTCGAGGGTGTCGACCGCGTCCGCGGTGTCGTAACTGCGCAGAAGTAATCCCTGCGTCGGCGAACCAATGAAGGACCAGCCGAGCGAGATCAGACGATCGACCTGCTGGTGCGTCTCGTCAGCGCTGTGCCCAGTCATGCGGGTCCTATCGAGGCCAGCAGTGAGTGAGGGACCGCATGACCCCTTCGGGTGGACCCGTGGGTGCGGCTGTGTGCACCGTTGTGTGCGACATGTGTGCCGAGGGGTAGAGCATCGCAGGCATGCCTGTGGTGCGAGCGCTGTCGCAACAGGTGCGCGGTCGCGGATCGGCAGGAGCGTCTCACGATGTCCCCTTGTGTTTTCAAGGAATCCCCGTGCGGAGGGGAGAGCGCCAGGTCGGCGCAGCGGCCGTGTGTCGCCACTCGCAGGGCGCTCGCCGATCAGTGAAGCGGCAAGCTGCGGGCTGGACCAGAGCACAATGGCTGCATGAATGCTGCACGGTTGCTGCGCGCGGAGAGATGACCTGCGAAGATGCGACCGAGATTCGCTGGAATGACGGTGAGAGGGGCTGCAGGTGCCAGACAAGCGCACAGCGCTGGTGCGCCGGCGCCGGGCGATGGGGTTGACTCAGGAGCAGCTCGCTGCGGCCGTCGGTATGGGCACCGACCGGTCGACGGTTTATCGATGGGAGTCCGGACAGACCACGCCACCTGCACGTAAACAGCCCCGCCTTGCTCAGGTGCTGCGTATGTCGGTGGCGGACCTCATCGATGTATTGAGTCCGAATGCCCAGTCCGGTCCGGCGAACGAGAACATGCCGGGCGTGGCTCCGCCGCAGAGCAAGGCCGAGGACCGGTGGTCTTCGTCGGAACTCGCGGCACCGCGGGAACGCACTGCGGATATCGTGCCCTCGCAGATCCCCGCACTACGTCGCGTGTTGTCCACGCGGGACTTCCCGGCAGACGGGCCGATTCGGTCGCTCGAGCAGCTACGACCGGTCGTTGCGTCCATCGTGGACAAGCGACTTCGAGCGAACTATGGTGCGCTCGCCATCGAGGTACCCGTCCTGTTGACCGAGCTGTACCGCGCTGTCGCGGCGAGCTCTGGTGACCAGCGTCGGCGCTACGCGCAGTTGCTCGTCCAGGTCTATCGCGGGGCCGATGCCCTTGCTGACAAGTATGGCTATTACGACTTGTCAGCCCACATCATCGGCCTACTCGGCGACGCAGCCGTGTTGACCGGCGACGAACTCATTCACGCCAGCGGATCGTATGTGCGTGGCGAGGTGTTCTTTGCTTCCGGTGACCTTGCCGCGGGCCGCACCATGCTGGTTCACGCCGCCGATCGTATGTCGCCGTCAGAGTCAGAAACGGCAGCGGCGACCTATGGAAGCTTGCACATGCGTGCCGCCGTGCTCGCCGCGCGCGGGGGACAAGCAGTCGACGCCCGCGCACACATCGACGAGGCCATGCACGTCGCTCAGCGGGTCAACGAAGGCGTCCACTTGGGGACCGTGTTCGGCCCGACCTCGGTGCGCATTCACCAGCTGTCACTGGCTGTAGAACTGGGTGACGTCGGAGCTGCGCTGCGTACCGCCACGGGATGGCAGCCTTCCCATGATCTGCCTGCTGAGCGTCGGTCCCACTTCTACATCGACCTGGCCCGCGCCTACCACCTCGCAGGCCAGTCACAGCAAACACTGGATGCCCTGCACACGGCTCAGTCGGTCGCTCCAGAGCACGTCCGTGCCCACCCCCAAGTACGTGCGATCGTTACCCAGTTGCACCTGACACACGGCCGCGCCCTCCAACACGGTCTCCACGGGCTCCCCTGACAGCAGGAGGGCAGCGCACACGGATCGTCAACCGCGCCCCGTCCTTCCGCTGATCAGCGCGGGAAGCTCCGTGAGCGAGTCGATGACCCATTCCGCGTCGCGCTGCACAGCGGGATCGCCCGACCACAGGTAGCCCCACGGTCCGCGGCGAATGAGCACTGGCTTCAGGCCGGCCCTGCGGGCGGGGACTACGTCGTTGTCACGATGATCGCCGACGTACAGCACCCCATCCGGGTCTCCTGGAGCGAGGTCGGCCACCTTGGCAAAGAAGCCGGGGTCAGGCTTGGCGACGCCCCATTGTCCGGATGTCGCGATCGCGTCAACCGGCAGGCTCAACGCTCGGAGTAAGCCCGCAGCCTTGGACGTCTGGTTACCGGCGACCCCCACCCACAAGCCCGCGTCGCGTAGGTCTGTCAGGGCTGGCCGGACGTCGTCGTAGAGATCGTCTTCATCGATCTGCTCACCCGCGCCTGCGTCCTCGCGGCGTTGACGTTCGACATCGAGGTTGAATCCCGGCTGCAGGACCTCGAAGGTCATCGCGTTGTTGTGCCCCGCCGCCGTGACGGCCCCCAACACTGCAGAGAAGGTGTGCCGCGGGACACCCATCCAGTCAGCCCAGGCTCCGAACTCACGTGTGTCGTCGAGCAGCGTCTCGCCGACATCGAACACCACCGAATGGATCACTACAGGCCCCGTTCTCACGTCTCCACGGCAGTCGGTCGAGACGTTACGCGGACACCGCGAACCAACTTCCAACCGCACCTTGACCAGGCGCATGGCTCGGTGGGCGTTGCGACGACCGGGATTGGTTGACCTTGACCTCATCTGATCTGCCGCGCCTTACTCAGTCGACGAGATAGTGGGCTTCGATACAGGAAACGGTGGAGTTGTACCGCTCGCCCACCGGTTTCAACTGGTATCGGCGGAAGACTGCAGCGGTGGCGCGGCGGACGCCGCGGTTGCGAGCATCGGCATTCTGCATCGCAGCTGCATGCGCGGCGTTGACCTGCGGCGATTGTGCAGCCGCGACCGCTACAATCGACCGGGTCAGGTGGGGTCATGGCCCGTAGGTTGTGATGTCGCGAGACGTCCTTGGCGAAGGCACTTGGGGTGGGCATGGCACGTCAGCGACGTGGTTTGGCCGCGCGCCGTGCTGGGCTGGGTTATACCCAGGAGCGGTTCGCAGAAGCGCTTGGAGTCGAGCGGAGCACCGTCTGGCGCTGGGAGACCGGCGCCGTCGTCCCCCTTCCTGAGCAGCGCCCCCGTCTGCGGACGGCGCTTGAGCTAACGCCCGCCGAACTCGATGAGCTTCTGCGTGAGACTGACGCTCAACATTGGTCCCCCACTGTCCAGGAGCCAACGGACCGAACCGCGTCGTCCTGGGATGACCCGGACGAAGTGTTGCTGCAGCTTCACGAGCTGCAGGATTCGAACATCGGTGACGGGCAGCTGCGGCTTCTGGAAGACCAGGTGCATCGCATCATCGCCGAGTACGAGCAACGCGGCCCGTCGGAATTGGGCCCACCCACGGCGCGGCTGCGGCGGCAGGTTCACCAACTGTTGAGCGGCCGTCAGCTCCTGCGAACCCGCTGCCAACTACACCGCGTGGCGGCGCAGCTTGCCGGGCTACTGGGCTACATGGCCATCAACACTGGCCGATTCCGGCTTGCCAGCGCGTACTGTGCGGAAGCCCTGCACCTCGCCACCGAAATCGAGGACATCGACCTGCAGGTGTGGGTATGGGGCACACGATCACTAGGCGCGTACTACCAAGCCGACTACGCCCGCGCCCACGCCGACGCAGCACGGGGCCACGCGTTGGCGCCCAACAGCCCCCAAAGCATTCGCCTCCTGGCCAACGGTGAGGCTCGAGCTCTCGGTCAGCTCGGCGACCGCGCCGGTGCCGACGCGGCCGTTGAACGAGCCCTGGCACTGCTCGATCGGTATGACATCGACCCCGAACTTACGCCGTGCATCTCCTTCGAGCCATACGGTTACGCCCGGGTGGCCGCGAACGCAGCGACCGCCTACGTCCCGCTGGGCGATACCCCGCGCGTGCTGCACTACACCGGCGACATCGACCCGGCCGTCGAACACGCGGATTCCGACTGGAGCCGGGCATTGGTCCGGCTCGACATCGCCACGGCCGTGCTCCGACAGCAAGACGCAGACCTGGAGCAGGCTCTTGCGCTGGGACGGGAAGCGCTGCGGGTGTGCGCGGATCAACCGATCCGGTCGGTCTGGCAGCGGGCCACCACCTTGCACGGACTCACCCAGCGCTGGGCCAACGAACCGCAGGTCCTCGAGTTCACCGACCAACTCCGCATCTGGCGCGATCGTCCCGAGGTTCAGGCCATCTCCGGTTCAACCGGTTGAGGGCTGCTACTCGGAGACAGGTAGGTGTGTACCGCATGGGCACCTCGTACAGCTCGACCTTCCCGACCAGGCCGCCAAACGACCCCGACGACCCCGCCAGCGTCGCCCGCAACGATCAAACTGCGTTCGAGCAGATCGACCAGATGCTGTGTCACTGGGACCGGCCCCATCGGCGCTCGTATCACTGGATGGTCACCCTGGAGCACGAGCCTCACGTCGTTGAGCTGAGCCAGCGGTGCCAGGCGGTCCTTCCGGAGCGCGGCCTGGATCTCATCCCGCCGGAGAGCCTGCATCTGACCGTGCGACGTTTCGGGTACGTCGACGACGTACCCGCCGGCACGCTCGACACCGCGGTTTCCACCGTCCGCGAACACTGCCGGACGGCAAGACCCTTCGACCTCCACCTACTCCCTCTGGCCGGTTCCCCCGGCGCACTTCGCTTCAGCGTTGCCCCATGGTCTCCGCTGCTGTCCTTACACCGAGCAGTGTCCGCGGCCTCCGGCTATGACGACGTCGACCCGCTGACCCAGTACCGCCCGCACGTGGGCATTGCCTACAGCAACCAGGTGCAGCCGCCCGGTCCGTTCATCGCCGCCGCCCGCAAGGCCCGGTCACTACCGTCAACCGCGATCACCATCGCCGAGCTACGGCTGGTCGAGCTGTACCGGACCGACCACCAGTACCGATGGCATGTGCTCGAACGCCTCCCGCTAGCCGCGGCGTCGTGAACTGGCAAACATCGGCCCCGGCATCAACACCGACTATCCGAGTGGACGAACGGTCTGTTCCAGCCGTGGGTGGTCGGAGCGACCCGGTCCTGCTGGGCGTCAGCGTTGCGTGTCGATCAGTATCCCGTGTCGAGCTCGTCGTGAAGGTCCTGGTCGAGCCGCTGACGCCAGTCCGTGGATGACGTGGGGCGAGTCGAAGCGCGGACGCTCGTCACGGTCCAGTTCAGTCCGGTCGCGGTGTCGTGTGATTGCCCCGCCATGGCCTTCTCGACATGGCGCCGGATGGCCAACACGTCGGTGTGCTGCGCGTGCCCGATCTCGCGAACGGCGCGGCGCACGTGCCGGTCGAGCAGGTCGATGCCGTTCTCGGGTCCGGTGGCGAGCAGGAGGTACGAGTCGGCGACGCCCCACTCGACCTGCAACGTGAGCCAGCGTTCGTGCGACGCGCTCTCGGGTAACGGGATCTCGATCGAGTCGGTGCGCCACCGCATGTCGAGCAGGTAGTAGCGAGGCCGTCGCGACTGCGCCGTCCGGGCGTCCTCGGTGGCCCTGACGAGTCGGAGGTGTCCCGCATCGCGCCTCAACGCCTGGCAGGCGCTCGCGGCGATGCGGCTCCGGTAGACCGCCCGCACCGGCCACGCCTGGGGCAGTGCTTCAGGCATATCCCCACCACCCGACACACGAGGTGGCCGTGTCGGCCTGCGGGACCGCCCCCTCGGCGCCTGTCCCGCCGCGCCGGTCCGGCACGCTGTCGAGATAGCAGGTGGTCAGAGCGGTATCGGCTTCCAGGCCCGGGAAATGCAGCCACGCCTGGCCATGGAAGTCCTCGGTAGCCACGGTGGCCCGGGCGCACCGCGCGGCGGGCACGAGGGGAACACGGCACGGCTCGACGATCCGAGACCAGACCGTCTCGCTCATGATGAGCGCCGCACCGAACCGTTCGCCGGTCGCATCACGCCGGCACCAGTGAGCGACCACGTCGCAGAACGCCCTGGCCGACAGAAGCCGAGTCAAGGTGATGTAGGTCCGGTGGTACCGACCGTTCTCGTGCATCGGACCCACATGCACTGCCACACGCGCCCGGATCGGGAATCGCGCATGGCGATTACGGGTGCGCAGGAGGTGGTCGAGATAGAACACCACCTCGGTCAGCGCGGCCAGGTGGCGTTCGGGGTAGGCGACCATGACCCCGTCACCGGTTTCGCGGAAGTGCCGTGCCTGCCCACTGTCCAGCCCTACCGAGCCGAGCGCGTGGTCCAGGAGCTGTTCCAGCTCGGACTTCATCGGGTCGAGAAGGTCGTCGGGCACCCTCGACGACCCGACCATGTCCACGGCAAACACGGCGTGCGACTGCGCCTCGTACCTGGCGCACGACAACAGCGCCATCAGATCCCATCCCTCCGTGTCGTAATGATCACGGAACGGAGTGTGGGACCGCCGGAACGGATTTTCGGTTCGCCGCTGAACGCATCAGGCACTTGATGCGGCCGATTCCCGGTTCGGATATCACCCGGCATCAACCGTCAGCCGCGAACGTTCACCGGTGAACGTTCAGACCGGCGCATGCGTGGTCCCCTGAAGATCATGGGAACGATCGGGCGCCGGATGGTCGATGGTGAGCACAAGCTCGCGATCACCGTGGAACACCACTTCTCGCTCGCAGAGACCGTCGAGGCCGTGATGGTGCTCAAACCAGCCCTGCGTCCCGGAAACGGACGGCACGTCCGTCCCCTGCAGACCTCCGAGGTGCGTCAGGCTCTGCACCACGCGGCCCGCCATCGAACCGGCCGGCCGCATCCGGTGTTACTGGCCTATGAGGACGAACCCGCGGGCGGCGAACTCCACCAGCTCGCCGACTGGATACGACGAGAGCTGGTGAGGCTCGGCCTGTTCACCGGTTCCGGCCACCCGCACGACACGTGGCCGGAGCCGACAACGACCAACGACTCCACACGCGGGAAAGGCTAGCCTGAACGCTCATGGTGGGTGGCACGCAACAACCCCGGCCCGGAACGCTCCTGGACCTGCTCGGCGAGCCGCTCCGCGGCGAACTGGGCAGTCTGGGCATCTCGACACGGTTCTCCCGCGGGGAACGGCTCATCCACGTCGGCGACCCCGGCGAATGGGTCATGCTCGTGACCTCCGGCGTCGCCCAGGTCGTGGGTGAGGACGCCAACGGTGCCACCGTGATCCTCGACGTCGCCGCTGCCGGCGACCTTATCGGCGAGGCCGCGGTACTGGACCCGGCCCACCCACAGCGCATGGCCAGCGTCGTCGCCATGAGCACCGTCGTCGTGCGCCGCATCCCGGCACCGGAATTCCGAGCGTTCCTCGACAAGCACTCCGAGGCCGCCATCGGGCTGCTCGTGATCGCCAACCGCCGCATGCGTATCGCCCAGCACCAGCGCACCGTGACCCAAACCCGGGTCAGCTTCCAGCACATCGCCGAACGCCTCGACTACCTGCTCGACACCTGCGGCTACCGCACCGAACACGGCTGGGCCTTCACCGTCCCCTGGACCCGCGAAGACCTCGCCGACTTCATCCCCACCGGGCGCACCACCCTCATCACCAAACTGACCCGGTTCGAAGAACAAGGCATCATCGCCCGCGCCCGCAAATTCATCACGGTCGCCGACCGCGCCCGACTCACCGCCGTGGCACAAGGCCGAACCACCCTCGACTGAACCTTCCACGCCTGGCCGGCGGCATCACAGAGTGGGCCGACAGCGCCACAGCACCTGTGCACCGCACGTGTGCGCTCTCACCGGACGACTCGTAGACGCGGTGTTCGGTTGACTCCGGAGTCACTCCGGTAGTTACCCTGCCGTTACGTGCGACTACAGGGGGAGAAATGGACGGACCGGGCTATCACGTCGATGTCGACACGCTCGAACAAGCCGGAACCGCAGTGCAGAAGGCCGTCGAGGCACAGGACAACTTCGAACTGCGCAGTTTGACCGGCGAGCCGGAAATGTACGGTGACGAGCCGCTGCGGAACGCGCTCATGGACGTGTGCGTCCGGTGGAGCGATCGGATCGACGAGCTCGTAGACGACGCCGAGGAGATCGGCCAGGCCTTGAAGGCCTCGGCCCAGGCCTACCGAGAGGCCGAGCAGCAGGCCAAGGGCGCGCTGCCCGACGACCCGGCTGTGGACGTGGCCGATGGCTGAACTGGGCGAGACCGCCAACCCGCGAGCGCTAATCCAGGGCAACCCCGAAGCGATCGACAAGAACGTCCAGATCCTCAATTCGCGCGGCAAGCAGGCCGTCAACGCCGCGATCGGACTGCGAGCGATCGACACGGGCGCATGGACCGGACCAGCAGCGAATGCCTTCCGTGACGAGTTCTCCTACGAACCGACCAGGTGGTACGAGGCCGGTGACTCGTTGACCTACGCAGGCGAGGTCCTCGGGCTCTATGCCGGAACACTGCGCTGGGCACAGGGCCAAGCGCGCGAGGCCATCGAACTGTGGAAGCAGGCGCAGCAGCAGACCGCGAAAGCCCAGGCCAAACACGATCAAGCAGTCGCCGACGCCACCCACCAGAACCAGGCCAACGCCGCCGCCGGCAACCCGACGTGCATCACCGTCGAACCGTTCTCCGACCCCGGCGAATCGACCCGACAGGCAGCCCGCGACACCCTCAACCGGGCACGCCACCAACTCAAACAGGTCGCCGACGACACCGCGCAAGCCCTCCGCAGCATCACCCCGGCCGAAGAGGAAACCACCCTCAGCGCAATGGGCCACGGCGCCCTCGACCTCGCCGGCCTCATCCCAGGCATCGGCGAACTCGCCGACGGCACCAACGCCGCCTGGTACGCCGGGCAAGGCCGCTACACCGAAGCCGCCATCTCCGGAGCCGCCGCCGTCCCCTTCGCCGGATGGGCCGCCACCGCCGGCAAGGCCGCGGACAAGGCCACCGACATCGCCAAAGCCGCAGGACACGCACCCGCGAAGTTCGGCCACGCCACCCACACCAACTACCGCAAAACCTTCTTCGAAAAGCACCCCGACCTCGAAGGCAAGGTCGTCGTCCACCACGCCGTCGAGCAACAAGCACTCAAGAAGTACCCCGATTCGGGAATCTCCGCGGCCGAGATGCACTCATACGAGAACCTGCGCGGAATACCCAAAGAAGCTAACGCACAACTTCACCTGAGAAGCATCAGGAAGGAGTGGAATGAGTTCTACAAGGATCATCCCAACGCCTCCACCGAAGAGCTACTGGACTTCGCTACGCACATCGACAACAAGTACGGCAACCAGTTCAACCCACCCGTAAGGTAGCGACATGGCATACCACCTCCTGAGTCCCGACGTGGCGGGCGAGCTCGGCGACGGGACCGTGCTCGACACGTCCACGCATCCTCCGGTCGTTCACCAGCTCGAGTACGTCATCAGCGCGTGGTTCGGATCGGACCTCCTCGAATCCTTCCCCTGTTTCGTCGTATCCGCCGAGCTGGGGAAAGCACTCCAAGAATCAGGTTTCGGATCATTCGAACTCGCCGATATGCAACTTACCGTGACACCCGAAGCCGAAGAGCTCCGGCAAGGTATGGACGTTCGCGAATTACCGGAGTTCGTCTGGCTGAAAATCTTCGGACAGGCAGGCGTAGATGATATCGGCGTCGACCGACGGGCATCGTTGGTCGTCTCCGACCGCGCCCTCGAGCTCCTTCGCCGCTTCGACCTCGACGGCTGCGACATCGAGGACTACCAGGGAACCTGACGATCGTTGCCTACTACGCCTTGCGCCCTGCCGCTATCGGCGAGCTCGGAGAGAACCTCGTCATGGACCCGAGCGTGCATCCACCACGCGTTGAGCACGCACATCTGGAGCTCGACGGCTGGCTCGGCGACGAACTGATCGAACGATACCCTTGCTTGTTCGTCACCGACGACCTCGCCGCGACTCTCTCCACCAGCACACTCGGCCGGTATAGGCTGCACACCGCCGAGGTGACCACGGTCGACGAGGACCTGCGAGACGACGAGCGCGCGGCCATCCGACCACTCCGCTGGTTCGTCGTCACCGGAACGGCCGGCGAGGACGATATCGGCCTCACCGCCACCGGACGACTGGTGGTGTCCGATCGAGCACTCACCCTCCTGCAGCAGCACAACATCGACCACTGCGACATCCTCGAGTACCACCTCGCATAACGCTCGGAGGCGCCGTGCGGTAGGTGTGATGTGACATGAACACGTGATGGGCGATGATGCCTGTGTGAGCACCGGATGCCGCGGACCACGCATCACCTGTTCAGAGGATGCGCGGGGCTCACGCTGAGCACGGAGCAGGCATCGTCGAGTAAGGAGCCTTGTGAGCAACCTCGGTAGCTTCATCTGGTCGATCGCCGACCAACTTCGCGGCCCGTACCGCCCCAACCAGTACGGCAACGTGATCCTCCCGCTCACCATCCTGCGGCGCCTCGACTGCATCCTCGAACCCGACCGCGACACGGTCCGCAAGCTAGCAGCGAAGTACGACAACCCGAACCGGCTCCAGGTCGAGGTCAAGAAGGCCACCGGCAGACCCTTCTACAACACCTCGAACTACTCGTTCGCCAACCTTCTGGCCGATGCCGACGGGTTGGCCGACAACCTTGCCGACTACATCGACCGGTTCTCCCCCGACGTCGACGTATTCGAGTACTTCGACTTCAAGAAGGAGATCCTCGCCCTCGACAAGGCCGACCTGCTGCGGGAGGTCATCACCGAGTTCAAGCGCATAGACCTGCATCCGAACGCGGTGTCGAACGCCGACATGGGTGATGCGTTCGAGTACATCATCCGCAAGTTCAACGAGGCGGCGAACGAGACCTCGGGTGACCACTACACCCCGCGGGACGCGATCCGCCTGCTGGTCGACCTCCTGTTCGCCGAGAAGGACGCAGACCTAACCGAAGCCGATATCGTCCGCACGCTCTACGACCCCACCGCGGGCACCGGCGGCATGCTCGCCCTGGCCGAGGAACATCTGCTCGGCCAGAACCCGGACGCGAAGCTGCGCCTGTACGGCCAGGAGTACAACCCGCAGTCGTACGCGATCTGCAAGTCCGACCTGCTCGCCAAGGGCCACGACGCGACCAACATCGCCTTCGGCAACACCCTGACCGAGGACGCGTTCCGGGGCCGCCAGTTCGACTTCTGCATGTCCAATCCGCCGTACGGCGTCGACTGGAAACAGTACGCCAAAGCGATCAAGAAGGAGCACGACGAAGCCGGCCCCTACGGCCGGTTCGCCCCTGGCCTGCCGTCGACTTCGGACGGGCAGATGCTCTTCCTGCTCCATCTCGCCCACAAGATGCGGGCACCAGAAGACGGTGGCGGCCGAGCCGGGATCGTCATGAACGGCTCACCGCTCTTCAACGGCAAGGCCGCGGATCCCAAGAAGCCGAACGAGTCGAGCATTCGTCAGTGGTTACTGGAGAACGACCTCGTCGACGCGATCATCGCGCTGCCGACCAGCATGTTCTTCAATACCGGTATCGCCACCTACATCTGGATCCTCGACAACACCAAGTACCCCGACCGCAAAGGCACCGTCCAGCTCATCGATGGCTCGGGGTTCTGGACCAAGATGCGCAAGAACCTCGGTGACAAGGGACGTGAGATCAGCGACGGCGACCGCGCCAAGATCGTGCAGCTCTACACCGACTACACCGACGCCGACCCCGAAACGTCGAAGATCCTGCGCACCGACGAGTTCGGCTACTGGACCGTCACTGTCGAACGGCCACTCCTCGACGACGACGGCAACCCGGTCGTCGACCGCAAGGGCGAGCCGAAGCCTGACACCAAGAAGCGCGACACTGAGAACGTGCCCTTCACCTACGGCGGGTCCACCGCTGGTGACGACGGGCGTGCCGAGGTCATCCGAGCGTATTTCGACGCCGAGGTGATGCCGCACGTCCCCGATGCCTGGATCGACTGGAGCAAGATCAAGGTCGGCTACGAGATCCCGTTCACCCGGCACTTCTACAAGTACGTGCCGCCCCGCCCCCTCGCCGAGATCGACGCTGACCTGGAGAAACAGGTCGCGAAGATCCTTGACCTGCTGCGGGAGGTTGAGCAGTGACGCGATTCGGACACGCGATGGAGAAGGTCGACGAGCGCATCCCGGGTATTGATCTCCCGCTGATGTCGGTCTCTCAGACCCGCGGCGTCGTCCGGCGCCGTGAGCTGACGGATGCCCCTCAGCGAGCAGAGTCGCTCGACGCGTACAAGGTCTGCCGACGAAACGACATCGTCTTCAACAAGATGAGCATTCGCGCTGGCGCTATGGGTGTCGCTGCGGAAGACGGTCTCGTCACGTACCACTACGAAGTCATGCGAACGCGGGAAGGAACAGACCCGAACTTCATCGCTTATCTGATGAAGTCGTCCTGGTTCACCGAGGAACTGATCAAGCGCGAGCGGGGAATTGGCGCAGGAGACCAAGCCAACGTCCGGACAACCGAGGTCCCGTTCTCGGTTCTGAAGACGATCGACGCGCACATCCCGTCATACGCCGAACAACGTGCCATCGCCGACTACCTCGACCGCGAGACCGCCCGCATCGACACCCTCATCGAGGAGCAGCAACGCCTGATCGCGATGCTCCACGAGCGTCACCGGGCGACGGTCGAAGACGCAGTATCCACGGTCGCCACGAGTGGGGCGCGGCTGAAACACATCGTTCGATCGGTCCGTCAGGGGTGGAGCCCACAGTGCTACGCGTGGCCAGCGGATGGTGTCGATACGTGGGCGGTTCTCAAGACCGGAGCGGCCAATGGCGGTCGTTTCCGTCCAATGGAGAACAAGGAGTTGCCAGAAGACGAGTCCCCCCGCCCGACCGCCGTCGTCATGCGAGGCGATCTCATCGTGTCGCGCGCAAACACCCGCGACCTCGTCGGCAGCGCAGCTGTGGTCGACGGTGACTTCCCCCGGCTCATGCTCCCTGACAAGCTCTACGCCTTCTCACTCGATACGAGGCGAGCCGACCCGCGATTCGTAGCGGCCGTACTCGGAAGCCGCCGATGGCGTGCTCTGATCGAATTGGAGGCGACCGGCGCAAGTCAGTCGATGCTGAACATTAGCCAGTCCGACATTGTGAACCTCCCGATGCAGCTACCTCCCCTACATAAGCAGCAGCGGATTGTCGCCCGCCTGGACGACGAAACCGCGAAGATCGACACACTGATCGCCGAGACGGAGCAGTTCATCGAGCTGGCGCGAGAGCGCCGCTCGGCCTTGATCACCGCGGCCGTCACGGGCCAGATCGATGTGCGGGAGGCGGCGTGATGGCCGATCACAACGAGGTCGTCTTCGAGTCGGAGATCTGCGAGCACCTCGCGGCGAACGGGTGGCTGTACTCGGCCGACGACACCGGCTATGACCGGGAGCGGGCGCTGTTTCCCGAGGATCTGTTCGCCTGGCTCGAGGAGACCCAGCAGGCGGCGTACGAGAAGGCGATGCGAGCTGCTGGGTCCGAGGGCAAGTTCCTCGATGTGCTGACCGCGACGCTCGACAAGCCGCTGGAACATGGTGGCGGGATGCTGAACACCCTGCGCGATGGGGTGTCATACATCGGCGGTGGCCGGTTGAAGATGGCGCAGTTCCGCCCCGAGACGAGCCTGAACGCCACCACCAACGCGCAGTACGCCGCGATGCGGGTGAGGGTGATGCGGCAGGTGCACTTCTCCACCGCTGACCAGCGCAGCATCGATCTGGTCTTCTTCGTCAACGGGCTTCCGGTTGCCACGGCCGAGCTGAAGACCGACTTCACTCAGTCGCTCGATGAGGCGATTAACCAGTACCGCAAGGACCGCCAGCCCATGACCAACGGCAGGCGCGAGCCGTTGCTGTCGTTCGGGCACCGGGCGCTGGTGCACTTCGCCGTGTCCAACGACCTGGCTGCGATGACCACGAAGCTGGAGGGCGAGAAGACCCACTTCCTGCCGTTCAACACCGGCCACGACGACGGCGCTGCCGGTAACCCGCCCGGCGAGGCCGGCAAGTCGGCCACGGCGTACCTGTGGGAGCGGGTGTGGGAGAAGCACGCCTGGCTGCACATCATCGGCAAGCTGATGATCGTGGAGACCAAGCAGGAGTGGGACGTCACGACCGGCACGTCGGTGCGGCGCACGAATCTGCTCTTCCCACGGTTCCACCAGTGGGAAGCTGTGACGGAGCTCGTCAAGGCCGTACGGGACGAAGGAGTCGGGCACCGCTACCTGATCGAGCACTCGGCCGGGTCCGGGAAGACGAACACCATCGCCTGGACCGCCCACCGCCTCGCGCGGATGCACGTCAGCGACGAGAAGGTCTTCGACTCGGTGATCGTGGTCGTGGACCGCACCGTGCTCGACGGACAGCTGCAGGATGCGATCCGGCAGGTCAACGAGAACAAGAACATCGTGGCCACGATCAGCCCCGAAGACGTGCGCAAGGCCGGGGCGAAGTCGAAGTCTGGGTTGCTGGCGAGTGCGTTGAAGAACGGTGAGCTGATCATCGCTGTGACGGTGCAGACGTTCCCGTTCGCGCTCAACGAGATCCGCGCGGACGCCTCGTTGAAGGGGCGGCGGTTCGCGGTGATCGCGGATGAGGCTCACTCCTCGCAGGCCGGGCAGATGTCCTCCCAGCTCAAGGCCGTCCTCACGGCGGAGCAGGTGCAGGAGATCGAGGACGGTGGCGAGATCGACGTCGAGTCGATCCTGGCCTCGGAGATGACCGAGCGGGCCGAGTCGCAGAACATCTCGTACTTCGCGTTCACCGCGACCCCGAAGAACAAGACGCTGGAGCTGTTCGGCCGCAAGGGCGCTGACGGTAAGCCCGTCGAGTTCCACCTGTATTCGATGCGGCAGGCGATCGAGGAGGGCTACATCCTCGACGTGCTCAAGGGCTACCAGTCCTATGAGACCGCGGCCAAGATCGCCGGTCAGCTCGAGAACGGCGACGGTGACGTCGTCGTGGAGGAGGCCGCGGCGCGGAAGGGGATGATGCGGTGGGTGAAGCTGCACCCGACCAACATCAGCCGGAAAGTGGAGATCATTGTCGAGCACTTCCACGCCAACGTTGCCGAGCTGCTGGAGGGCAGGGCGAAGGCGATGGTCGTGACCGACTCGCGCAAGGCCGCGGTCAAGTACAAGAAGGCCATCGATGCCTACATCGCGAAGCGAGCCGCCCTCGACGACTCCTACACCTACCGCACGTTGGTGGCCTTCTCCGGCACGGTGACTCTGGACGAGCACGAAGAGTGGACCACCGACTGGGGACCGCAACCGACCAAGGACGACGAGTTCACCGAGGCCAACCTGAACCCTGGCGCCGGCTCGGACCTGGCCGCCACGTTCAAGGGCGAGACGTACTCGATCATGCTGGTGGCCAACAAGTTCCAGACCGGGTTCGACCAGCCGCTGCTGTCGGCGATGTACGTCGACAAGAAACTCCCCGGGCTGACCGCCGTGCAGACGCTCTCCCGGCTGAACCGCACCCACCGAACGCCGGGTGGGGAGCAGAAACGGAAGACCTTCGTCCTCGACTTCGTCAACAAGCCCGAGGACATCCGAGCCGCGTTCGAGCCCTACTTCACCAACGCGACGCTGGAAACCGAGACCGACCCATACGTTGTCTTCCACCTCGCCAGGAAACTCGCCCAGCCCGGGATCTTTACACCCGAGCAGGTGCGCGAGGTCGCGAAACTGTGGCTGGAGCGCAAGGGAAACAGCGCGCTCTCTGCGGCGATCAGCCCGGCGAAGAACGAGTTCGCCCGCCGCTACGCCGCGGCGATCGAGGCCGAGGACGAACTCACCCGCAACGAACTCGACCTGTTCCGCAAGGACGTCTCCACATTCGTCCGGCTCTACGACTTCATGAGCCAGATCGTCAACTACGGCGACGAGTACATGGAGATGCTGTCGATCTTCCTACGGCTCCTGGAGAAGGTCATCAAGGATTCGTCCTGGACCGCAGACGTCGACCTCTCCGACGTGGTCCTCGTCGGCGTCAAACACACCAAGAAGACCGCAGTCGACATCTCGCTGACCGGCGACGGCGAGTTGAAGGGCATCAGCGCCGCCGGAACCGGTACACGGAAAGACCCGAAGTACGTCGCACTCCAGATCGTCATCGACAAAATGAACGACCTATTCGGAGCCGAGTCGTTCGCCCAATCGCAGATCCGCGAGTTCGCCCTGGGCCTGCTCGAGCGACTACTCGCCTACCCGGAGCTGGTCAACCAGACCAAGGTCAACTCGAAGAAGCAGTTCATGGAGTCACAGGACTTCCACACCGCCGTCACCGAAGCGATCGTCGACAACCAAGGCGCCCACAACACCATGGCCGACTACTTCTTCAGCGACGGTCCCGCCATCGACGACATCAAAACGGAGCTCGCCAACGCCTTCTACGAAGCCGCCCTCGAAGAGAACGAGGATCGACCGGGGTAGTAGGTCAGCGATGCCGGAGCAGTCGACCAAGCCAGGACCGCCGCACCTCAGTCGACGAATCGACGTCACCGGGCGTCTCGTAACGCCGCCGGTCGCCCTCCGACGGTGCGGCCGGTTGTTGACGTGACTCCCTCAACTCGGCCGCGGCGACGTCGCGTCGTTTGCGGGCGTCGGGCGGCTTGGCCACGGTGATGCCAGCAGTGGTCAGCATGTCCAGGTTGAGATGCCAGTTCCGGGCCGACCGTCGCCGCCAGGTCTCTTTCGCCCTGTCGACGTGCGCCTGTCCCTGACGGACAGTCATACCGGTGACTGCGATCAGGTGATCGAAGGCCTCCCGATCCAGGCCACGAACCTCAGCCAACCCGAAGTGAGTCGTGCGGTGGCAGTCCGAGCAGAGGATGATCAACCTGCGTAGCGTCTGCGTGGTCGTCGCGTTGTCGTAAGCCCACCGTTCATGAGCTTCGAGCCAACGCTTGACCCGCCGATCTTCCCGTCGATCGCACACTTCACATCGATGGTTGGCGCGCGCCAGCATCATGCGGCGCAGACGCTCCCAGTCGCGCTCGGCGACGCAGTACCGAACGTTGGTGAACCAGCACGAGCTAGGCACAAGATCGACGAACAGCCCGGAGCCGAAACTCCGGTCCTCACCAGGAAGCAAGGTGGGTACGTCCGGCTGCGCCGCCCACTGCTCAAGCTCCACCATGCCCGGCCGAGGTGCATACCAGCGCTTCGCCTCCGGATCCCAACGAGCTCCGGCAGCCTTGGCTGCGTCCTTCTCGCCGAACGGAACGTCCAGCCAAATCGGCTCAGCCCTCACCGACACCTCCCCACATCAACAGCCACGCCACAGCATGCCGACCCCGACCGACAGAAACCGTCACGATGCGCACCGCATCACTCGATCGTCGGAGCGGGCACCAGGCCACAGGTGTATGGAGCGCTCCGGTGGAATCCGGCGACATCGACACGCAACCAGCCGCCACTAACCGCACCACCCGTACGTGGCGCGATGGACCACGGGCGCATCGTTCCGGGACGAAGCCGCGAACCGCTCCCGGAGCAACTCAGCCCCGAATTGATCTTGCTTTCGGCACAGCAGAGCAATCGGAGACGTAACGGAGCTCTCCGGCCCACCCCGGTGATCAACAACATGACCTTGAAAAGCAAGAAACCCGCTGGTGACAGCGGGTTTCTTGGTTGCGCGCCTGTAGGGATTCGAACCCCAAACCTTCTGATCCGTAGTCAGATGCTCTATCCGTTGAGCTACAGGCGCATCGTATTCAATTGTACCCGACGGCTTGTCGGGTCCGACGCCCGGGGTGAACCGAGTGTCAGCGGAGGCTGCGGGATTTGAACCCGCGAGGGAGGGTCACTCCCAACCGCATTAGCAGTGCGGCGCCATAGACCGGACTAGGCGAAGCCTCCCAGGTCGGTCGCGACCACTGCCGTCATAGTCTACGCATGCCCCGTACCGAACCTCCAGCCACCCCCCTTTCGCGTGCACGACCGCACCGCGGCAGCCCTGACCTGCGTGATCATTGCCCACCCTGGGTCGGCTCGCGCATATCCGCAGGCGGGTGCGGCGTCGGACCCTCGCCCCACACACGTGGCGGCCCGCCTCGCCGAAGCCGCCGAACAGCAGCGACCACGGCGAGACCCTCACCGCCACGACCACGGCACTGCAGGACACGCGCGAGTGCACAGTCGTACGACAGTGCAGGTACCAACCGGGCGCAGAACACGCGGGTCCGAACGCAGAACACGCGGGAGGACGACACGCGCGTCAGCACGCCGGCGGTGCGGTAGCCGTCGCTCCCAGGACACGACACGCACCCCAAAGGCGCAACACACGCCCCGGAATCCGCAACACGGCCACCGGAACCCGCAACACGCTCCCCGGAACCTGCAACACGGGCCCCGGGATCCGCAACACGCGGGGGTCAGGGGCGTTCGGCGTACTCCACGAAGGCCGTCAACGCGTCCGGGTTGGCCAGGGCGTCGCGGGAGACGGCGCGGTCCGGGTCGGCACCGGAGAGGATCTTCTTGACCGGAACCTCGCACTTCTTGCCGTTCAGTGTCCGGGGCACGGCGTCGACCACCACGAACCGGTCGGGCACGTGCCTCGGCGACAGCGCGGCGCGCAGCTGTTTCCGCAGGTCCGGCTCCAAATCCTCCAGTGCGACACCCTCCGCGAGCACGAGGAAGCACACCAGTTCTCCCTCGTCGCCCGCCGCCGACGTGTCGATGACCAGCGAGTCCACGACCGCGTCGTAGCTCTCGACGACCCGGTAGAACTCCGCCGTGCCCATCCGCACGCCGCCGCGGTTGAGCGTCGAGTCGCTGCGGCCGTAGATGACCGCCGAGCCGCGCCTGGTGATCTTGATCCAGTCACCGTGCCGCCACACGCCGGGGAAGTCCTCGAAGTACGCCTCGCGCAGCCTGCTGCCGTCGGGGTCGTTCCAGAACATCACCGGCATCGACGGCATCGGCCTGGTGACCACGAGTTCGCCCACCTCGTCGACGACCGCGCGCCCGCTGTCGTCGTAGGCGTGCACCGCCGCACCCAGACTCCGGCACGACAGCTCACCCAGCCACACCGGCACGTCCGGCGCCGACCCGACGAACGCCGTGCACAGGTCCGTACCACCGGACACCGAACAGATCTGCACGTGCGGCCCGATGGCCTCGGCGATCCACCGGAAGCCCTCCTCCGACAGCGGAGCGCCCGTCGACCCGATCGCCCGCAGCGACGACAGGTCCAGGTCCTCGGCCGGTTTCAGATGCGCCTTCAGGCAACTCTGCACGAACAGCGCCGACGTGCCGAACACCGTCACGCCGTGCCGCGCCGACAGCCGCCACAGCGCGCCCAGATCGGGATGGCCGGGGCTGCCGTCGTACAGCACCACGGTCGAGCCGACGAGCAGGCCGGAGATGAGGAAGTTCCACATCATCCAGCCGGTCGTGGTGAACCAGAAGAACCGCTCGCCCGGACCCAGGTCCTGCTGCAGCGCGAGCGCCTTCAGATGTTCGAGGGTGATGCCGCCGTGGCCCTGCACGATGCCCTTGGGCAGGCCGGTCGTGCCGGACGAGTACAGGATCCACAGCGGATGGTCGAACTCGACGGCGTCGAACGCGAGCTCGGCTCCGGCATGCGCGGCGAGCAGGTCGTCCCAGCCGCGGGCACCCGGCATCGTGCCGCCGCCCTCGTAGTCGATCAGCACCGTCGCGCCCAGACCCGGCAACTGGCCGACGAGTTCGTCGACGGTGGGGCGGATGTCGAAGGCACGCCCGTTGTAGCGGTAGCCGTTGACCGCAAACAGCACCTTCGGCTCGATCTGCGTGAACCGGTCCGCGACCGCGCGCACCCCGAAGTCCGGCGAGCACGACGACCAGATCGCGCCCAAACTCGCCGCGGCCAGGAACGCCACGAGGGTCTCAGGGCAGTTCGGAGCCAGGGCCACCACGCGGTCGCCCTTGCCGACACCCAGTTCCTTCAGACCCGCGCGCGCCGCCGCCACCTGGCCGCGCAGCTCGCCGAACGTCAGCCGCCGCTCGAGGCCGTCCTCCCGCGCGAAGATCACCGCGACGTCGTCGTCCGCCTTCGCCGCGCCCGCGACACCGCCGGTCAGCGCGTGCTCGGCGTAGTTCAGCGTGCCGCCCGCGAACCACGTCGCACCCGGCATCACCGGTTCCGAGAGCACCCTGCCGGGTTGGTCGTGCCAGATCACGCCGAGGTACTCGGCGACGGCCGACCAGAAATCACCGAGGGAGGTCGTCGAGAACTCGTGCAGCTGCGCGTAGTTCCTCGTCGTGACGCCGCGCTCGTCGGCCAGCCACCGGCGGAAATCCGCCACCCGCGTGCGCTCGACCTGCTCCGGCGACGGCGTCCACAGGACCTCGGGGATGCCGGTCTCGGCAGACGTGTTGCCCTCTGATGTGCGAGTGCCTCGTGATGTGCGCGTACCTTCCGCTGCGCCCGTGCTCGTGGCGTCGCTGCCCTGCGTGCTCATGCCCGCGACCTTAGGTCAGATCGTCGACCATTTCCTCCGCCATGACCCGCAATCTCGCCACATCCGCGGGCGTCACGGTCACCCAGTCACCCAGCTTGCGCAGTGCGTAACGGCCGTGCTCGGTATCGACCCAGTTCACGGTGCCCTGCGTGCGCCCGCGGGTGCGTGAGGTCGCACCGACGTACCCGCCTGCGCGCCTGCCCTCGATCGCGCGCAGGAACATCGACGCCTGCGACGACCGCACCCCGGCTTCGGCCAGCGCGTCGAGGAACCCGCTCGCGCCCTCGTGGTCCCCTGCCCGGCACGCGCGCCGATAATCCGCATACCCGACGTTCGCGGGCGCTCCCGGGCCCGCTTCGACGTCCGGCAACGCCTCGAACATCGTCGGTACGAGCTCAGCCGGCCGCACCGGACCGATGAGCACCTCCTGCCCCGACGTGCCCGCCGTCACCGCGCCGCGCTCGCCGACGGCGCCGTACGAGCGGAACGAGGTGTCGGCTCCCGAGGCACTCAGGTCCACCGACACGTCCGGTGTGGCCAACGTGCGCAGCAGGTCGGCGAGGTCACGGGCCGGCGACCGCACCGTGCCCAGTCCGCGATCCGCGAGCGACTCGTCGGCCAGCGCGATCAACTCGGCGCGGAAGGACTCCGTGGCCCCGACCCGCGGCACGCCGAGCACGGGCGGCAGCTCGCCGAGTTCCAGCGTCCGCCACACCAGGTAGAACTCGCCCGGGTGGAGCGTGATCCATCCGGAAGCCTCGTCACGCACCCGCCGTCACTCGTCCCCGCGCCAGCCGCGTTCGCCGATCACCGGGGGCGCGACCTGACCGACCGGCATACCCCAGACGTCGTCCTCCTCCTGCAGGTACGACGGCGAGTTGTGCTCGGTCTCGTCGTCCTGGTTCGGCCGCGCTCCCGCACCGCCGCCCATCATGCCCATCGGCGCGCCGCCGGTGCCGCGCGCCGCACCGGCGGCCGACGGGGCCTGCCCACCGGCGGCACCCGGCGACGCACCCGCGGCACCGGCACCGGTCTGCATTCCGGAGCCCGGCGCGCCACCGACCGCTCCCGCGGCCATTCCCGAAGCCGCACCCGCGGCCAACGGTGCCGCCACGACACCGGGCGGCAACCCGCCACCGCCGGGACTCTGCGGGCCGACGCGCCGCGACGGATCGGTCCCGGGATTCTCCGGGGACGGCGCGGGTTTCCCCGGCTCGCGCGGATCGTCCTTGATGATGTCCTCGCCGGGCATCACGAACTGCGGCACGCCGCGGAACACGTTGCCGGATTCGAGCTGGTAGGTCCGCATGACCTGCGCCGCCTGGCGATGCAGTTCCTCGCGCTGCTCGACGCCGGTGATCGGGTCGAGGGGCAGCCCGGCCGCGTCGGCGAAACCGCCACCACCGCCGCCGGAACCGGCACCGGCCGAACCCGCGCCACCGGAACCGGCAGCACTCGAACCGTCGGCACTCGAACCGACAGAGCCACCGGAACCGGCCCCGCCGGAACCGGCAGCGCCGCCGCCCAGCGCCCATCCGCCGTCACCGGGACGCCGCCCGGTCGCACCTCCCGTTTCTCCGGACGCGCCGTCGCCCAGCACGTCGATCTCCCCCGACAGACCGGAGCGTGTTCCCGGCTCCGGGTCCCGGCCGCCGAGCGCGACGACGTCGTCGCGCTCGTGCGGTTCCAACCCGCCGATCGGGGCGATCGGTTCGACCGGCAGCGTCGGCAGCGGGAGCCACGGCCACGGGTGCAGCGACAGCGGCGGCTCCGGCATGTTGTTCTTCGCCCACTGCGCCAGGTGCGCCTGCGCCTGGATCGCCGTGCCGACCCCGTGGCTGTCCCGCGCGGTCTGGTCGGTCCAGGTCGACAGCTGATCGACCCGCCGCCGGGCCTGTTCGACACCGCCGCCCTGCCAGCCTTCGGCGGCGTCGCGCAACGCGGTGCGGAGACTGTCGCCGATGTTCTGCAGTTCGGCGCCGAGGTTGGCCCACTTGCCGGCCACCTGATCAGCCGTCTCCGCGTCGACCCCCATCGTCGCCATGCGGTGCAGTTCCCGATGGGGCAGGGCCTGCCAGTCGAACTCCGATTCCAAGGCGTCCTTGCCCGGCGGTGGGCCTTCCGGCTCGCGCGGGGGCCACGGCAGCGGCAGACAGTTCGCCATCACTCGTACCTCCCGATGCGCTGCAGGTCTTCGCCCGCGTCCTCGTCGGCCGTGGTGATCATGCCGGATGCGGCGCGGACGATGCCTTCGAGCTTCTCCAACTGTGCGGCGTACGCCGTGAGCACGGGCAGCGCGGCGTTGGCGTCTCCGTCCGCGGCGCCCCGCAGCCGCTGGGCCAGGGTCTCGCCGACGAAGTTGTCGCCGAATCGCAGCGGCGCGGCGATGTTCTCGCCCGCGTCGGCGATGAGCCGGTGGACGTGCGCCTGCAGCTGCATGAGGGTGGCCAGGAGGTTGTGGGCGGCGCCCTCGTCGAGGCGCAGCTCGCCGTTGTCGATCTGCTCGCGGACCTGGTTCAGCTCCTCGGCCACCGGGGCGAGCCTGCCCGCCGCGCCGTCGGCGAAGTCCAGCGCGGGCGCGGTCGGAGGCAGGCCGACGGATCCGCCGTTCCCTTCGGGGCCGGCCGACTGCCGCACCGCGTCGTCGTCGCGCGTCGTGCTGGGTTCGGTCACGATCACACCCCCGGTCGACTCGTTGTTCGTCACTGTAGCTGTGACGCACCTCGGCGCCGACCGGTTCGCACGATTTCGCATCCCTCGACCGCCGAGCCACCGGCCGCGTTAAGTTGAGGTGACACCACGCGGCCGCACGCGTGGAACCGGCACGTGGAGTGATCCCACGCGCCGGACCCGCCCGCACAACCGGATCGAGAGCAGGGAGCCGTCACCGTGTCCAGCGCATCCCAGTCCCCGGCGGACCCGTCCGCGCAGCAGCTGCGCACCAGGCCAGATCTGGAGAGCCTGCCCGCCTACGTCGCGGGACGGACCGTGCCGGGGGCGGTGAAGCTGGCCAGCAACGAGACACCGCAGGGACCGCTGCCGAGCGTCGCGCGCGCCATCGCCGAAGCCGCCGCGGAGGTCAACCGCTACCCGGACATGGTGTCGACGGCCCTGACCGAACGGCTCTCCCGCGAACTCGACGTGCCCACCGAGCGGATCACCGTCGGGTGCGGTTCGGTGGCGCTGTGCCAGCAGCTCGTGCAGGCGATGTGCGCGCCCGGCGAGGAGGTCGTCTACGCGTGGCGCTCGTTCGAGGCCTATCCGATCGCCACGCAGATCGCCAACGCCGCTGCCGCACCGGTGCCGCTGGACGAGAACCACACCCACGACCTCGACGCCATGCTCGCCGCGATCACCCCCGCGACGCGCCTGGTGTTCGTGTGCAACCCGAACAACCCGACGGGCACCGTCGTGCGCAGGGAGGCGCTCACCCGCTTCCTCGACGCCGTGCCGCCGCACGTGCTGGTGGTCCTGGACGAGGCGTACCGGGAGTTCGTGACCGACGACGACGTGCCCGACGGCGTCGAACTGGCCCGCCACTACCCGAACGTGCTCGTGCTGCGGACGTTCTCCAAGGCCTACGGGCTCGCGGGCCTGCGCGTCGGCTACGGCGTCGGCCCCGCCGAGGTGATCACGGCGCTGCGGAAGGTCTACGTGCCGTTCAGCACCAACGCGCTGGCCCAGCGCGCGGCGATCGCGTCGCTCGACGCGGCCGACGAACTGATGGAGCGCTGCCGGGCCATCGTCGCCGAGCGCGCTCGGGTCGTGGCCGAGCTGCGCGACGCCGGCTTCGAGGTACCGGAGACGCAGGCCAACTTCCTGTGGCTGCCGCTGCGCGAACGCACCGGGGAGTTCACCGAGCACGCCCTGGAGCACAAGGTCGTCGTACGCGGCTACGCCCCCGACGGCGTGCGCGTGACCATCGGCGAGCCGGCCGAGAACGACATGCTGATCGCCGCAGCCCGCGCCTTCCCGCTCGGCTAGCGGGTGGCGGAGGCGCCGGGCGACACGGCCGACAGCAGGGACAGCAGCGTGCGATTGGCTCCGACGTCGATACCGTGCCGATCGCCGAGGCGGACGATCGTGCCCGTCAGCCCGTCGTGCTCGAGCGGCCTGCCCGCGTCGCGGTCCTGCAGCATCGACGTGGTGCTGCCGGGCGCAAGCGTTTGCAACCAGGTGAGGACCTCGTGGGCGTCGGCGTCGGTCAGCTGCGCACCCTCGGCGTTGGCGACGGCCACCGCCTCGCGCAGCACCCGCATCGCCAGCTCGGCCACCGGCTGCTCGGCCAGCACCTCGACCCGCCGCCCCGTCAGCGCCGTGATCGGATTCGCCGAGACGTTGGTGAGCATCTTCCGCCACGCCGCCGTCGCGAAGTCCGCGGACCGTTCCACCGCCAGCCCCGCGCCGGCCAGCAGGTCCGCCACCGGCGCCGCCTCGTCGGTGCCGGGCACGACGAGGTCGCGGTCGCTGCGGCGCGTGCGCACCACACCCGGCGCGACGCGTTCCGCGTTGACGTAGACCAGCGCGGGCACGACGGTTCCCGCCGAACCTGCTCCCGCGGAATCGGTCCCGCGGTGGTGCTCGCCTGCTGCGCCGACGAGCGGGCCCACCCGTTCGACCTGGTCCACGCCGTTCTGCGCCACGAGAACGCTCCCACCGGCCGAGGTGAGCACCGCGAGCCACTCCGCGGCACCACCGGTGTCGTGGATCTTCGTGGCGAGGACCGTCAGTGCCACGGGCCCGACCTCGCCGGGCGCGGCAGCCCAGCGCACGGGATACGTTGCCGTGCTGTCGCCTTCGGTGACCTCGATGTTCGACAACGGCCGCCTGCCGCAGGCCACGACGTCGTGACCCGCCGCCGCCAGCGCCCCGGCCAGGGCCGTCCCGACGGCTCCCATCCCGACGACGGCGACCGTCACACGTCCGGTCACACCCGGGCTCACAGCTGTTGCACCACCAGTTGCACGGCCGCGGCGGTACCCACGACGACGATCACCCCGCGCAGCACCCGCGGAGGCAGCTTCCTGCCGATCTTCGCGCCCAGCTGACCGCCGACGACCGACCCGACCGCCAGCAGCGCCACGACCGGCCAGCTGATCGGCGCGACGAAGGCGTACACCGTGCCCGCGACGATGTTGACGGCCGCGGACAGCACGTTCTTGATGCCGTTGAGCGTCTGCAACGGCAGGGTCATGAGGATGCCCATGACCGCCATCAACATCACGCCCTGCGCCGCTGTGAAATACCCGCCGTAGATGCCGATCAGGAAGATCAGCGTCACGAGCCCCACGGCGCCCTTCGCGGACATCGACCCGCCGTCGGCATCGCCGGCACCCCGGCGCTGCCGCCTGCGCGTCACCCACGCCGACACCTTCGGCTGCACCAGCACCAGCACCAGCGCCAGCACGATGAGCACCGGAACGATCGTCTCGAAGGCGTCGGGGGGCAGCGACAGCAGCAGGATCGTCCCGACCACGGCGCCGAGTACCGAGGCGGGCAGGAACGACAGCAGCACCCGCCCGTGACCGCGCAGTTCGTGGCGGTATCCGATCGCACCGCTGACGCTTCCGGGGGCGAGCCCGATCGCGTTCGAGGTCGTCGCGGTGACCGGCGGATAGCCGAGCGCCACGAGCACCGGGAACGTCACCAGCGTCCCCGAACCGACGACGGTGTTGATCATCCCGGCCCATACGCCGGCTATCGCGATGAGAACGGCATGCCACCAGATCACCCGGCGACGATAGGCCGCCCCGGACGGCCGCCGTCCCCCGCGGGCACGCAGGCGTGGCGGGACTCACCGCCCCGACGTTTCCCACCCACGGCCACGGGTAACCCTGCCGCGGGCCGCAGCCGGAGTGGACACGCCCTGCGAACGGAGTGACGAGGAGGTACAAGTGGGTGACAGACGGTCACGGTCACCGGTCATCATCGAGGAAAGACACCCATGGCCCGAACGAGGCCCGTCCCCACTGAGGTGAAAGTGACAGAGACAGAGTCGACAGGGCGCGCGCAGCCGGCAGGCGGCGAGCAGGACATTCTCGCCTCCGAGAACGACATCGAAGTGCGCCTCGGTGCGAACCTGACGCACCTGCCCATCGTCCGGTCGATCGCGGCGAACCTCGCCGTCCGCGCCGACTTCGACATCGATGCCATCTCCGACCTGCGGCTCGCCGTCGACGAGGCCTGCTCCACGTTGATCACCAGCGCCGCGGACGGCAGCGCCATGCGCTGCCGCTTCACGATCGAGTCCGACGAGCTCCGCTTCCACGGCACCGTCCCCTCCGCCGACCGAGAACCGCCCAGCACGGCCTCCTTCGGCTGGAAGGTCCTGACCACGCTCGCCGACTCGGCGACCACGTGGCTCGAACCGGCAGCCGACCTCTCGCCCGACGGCGCAGAACCCGACGGCGCGGCACCCGGCGACGCGCCCGACGGACCACACGGCCGGGTACACGTCGAAGTGACCAAACGAAAGCCGACGCTTACGTGACCGAATCCACCAAACGCGGATCGCGTGGTTCCTCCGAAGACTACGAGCACCTGATCCCGCTGTTCGACGAACTGGTGACGCTGGAGGACGACGACCCCCGGCGCGCCGAACTGCGGGAAGAACTCGTGCGCGGCCACCTGCCGCTGGCCGAGCACATCGCCCAGCGGTTCTCGGGGCGCGGCGTGGCCAAGGAAGACCTCGTGCAGGTGGCGCGCGTCGGCCTGATCAACGCGGTCGACCGGTTCGACCCCCGCCGTGGCTCGGACTTCCTGTCGTTCGCCGTACCGACCGTGATGGGCGAGGTGCGCCGCCACTTCCGTGACACCGGCTGGGTGATCCGGGTGCCGCGCAGGCTCAAAGAGCTGCACCTGTCGATCAACAGCGCCAGCACCCAGCTGTCCCAGCGGCTCGGCAGGGCGCCGACGCCGAGCGAGATCGCCGAGCACCTGGGCATCTCGCAGGACGCCGTGTTCGAAGGCCTCGACGCGGGCAACGCCTACCACTCGATGTCGCTCGACGAGGTGCTCTCCGGCGAGGTCGAGAACCTCGCACTCGGCGACACCCTCGGCGAGGAGGACGCCGCGCTGGCCGGCGTCGAGAACCACGAGACCCTACAGCCCCTCGTGAGGCAACTGCCCGAACGGGAACGCAAGATCCTCGCCCTGCGCTTCGTCCACAACCTCACACAGACCCAGATCGCCGAGCAGGTCGGCATCTCGCAGATGCACGTCTCCCGTCTGCTGGCCCGCACGCTCGCCAAACTCCGGCAGGGCCTCGCCGACGAGGCCTGACCGCTCCCCACACGCCGCGAGCAGCGGCCACTACGCGGAGCCGGCCCACCCACCTTTCCCGCCACCCGCCCGTGCTCCTTTCCCGCCACCCGCCCGTGCTCCTTTCCCGCCACCCGCCCGTGCTCCTTTCCCGCCACCCGCCGGCGCTCACTTTCCCGCCACCCGCCCGTGCTCACTTTCCCGCCACCCGCCCGTGCGCCTTACCATCGGCCGCGTGCCCCGACCCCGGCTCCCACAACGGCTGCGCCCCGTACTGCGCACCAGCCTCGGCCTCGCCGCGCTCGGCTTCTGCTCGAGCTTCTTCGGCGCGGGTGTGGTGTTCCTCGTGCTGCTTCTCCAGGGCGTTCCCGAGGGAGCACAGGGCACCGAGTGGATCATCGCCGTCGTCGCTGCCGGGTACGTGCTGCTGTCGGTGCTGGTCGGCACGACGTGGGCGGTGTTCCTGCAGCGGCGCACCGTGGTGTGGTTCGTCCTCGGCCGCACACCCACCCGTGACGAGGCCCGCCGCGCACTGCGGCTGCCGCTTCACCTCGCCAAGGTCAGCGGAACGCTGTGGCTGGGCGGGGTCGTGGTTGTCGGCACGCTGACCACGGTGTTCGGCACGTGGTTCGACGCCATGGGTGTCGCACTGGCGATCGCGCTGGGTGGGATCGCGACCGTCGGGCTCAACTACCTGGCCACCGAGTGGGTGGCCAGGCCGTTGCTGGCGACGGCGCTGCGCTCGGTGCCGCCCGGTGAGTCGCTGGCGACGACGGTGCTCGCACGGCTGGTCGTGACGTGGCTGCTCGCCAGCGGCGCCCCGATGATCGGGGTGCTGATCCTGGTGCTGCCACCGGACTTCGGCGGCGACCCCCAGTACAGCCTCGTGACGCTGTCGATCCTCGGACTGCTACTCGGCGCGGCGGCCACGTTCCTGCTGGCCCGCTCGGTCGCGTCGCCGTTGCACCGGTTGCGCGATGCGCTCGGCGAGATCGCCCGCGGCCGCCGTGACGTGGCCGTCGGCGTGGACGACGCGAGCGAGATCGGCATGCTGCAGGCGTCGGTCAACGACCTGACAACCGGCCTGCGCGAACAAGAACGCATGCGAGACCTGTTCGGCAGGCACGTCGGCGACGAGGTGGCGCGGCACGCCCTCGAACACGGCGCGTCCATGTCCGGCGATGTTCGCGTGGTGACGGCGCTGTTCGTCGACGTCGTCGACTCGACCAGCCTCGCCGCCGAACTCGCGCCCGACGAGGTGGCGCGCAAGCTGAACGGCCTGTTCGCCGCGGTCGTCGACGCGGTCAGCACCCACGGCGGCCTGGTCAACAAGTTCCAGGGCGACGCGGCGATGTGCATCTTCGGCGCGCCCGCCCGCCACGCCGACCCGGCGACGTCGGCGCTGGCCACGGCACGGGCGATCCGCGACGCGGTCACCGCGTCCGGCGAACTCGACCTGGGCATCGGAGTCGCGACCGGCCCCGCGTTCGCGGGCCAGCTCGGCACCGCAACCCGGTTCGAATACACCGTGATCGGCGATGCCGTGAACGAGGCAGCCCGGCTCACCGAACACGCCAAGCACGCCGAAGGGCGCATCCTCGCCAGCCGGGCCGCACTCGACGCCGCACTCGACGCGGAACGCGGCCGGTGGCACACGCACGAGACGTACCAGCTGCGCGGCCGAGCCGAACCGACCGAGACCTGGTCGACCCCACCGAGTGGGGCGGCGTCCCCGACCGATCCGTCGGCCCGGCACGACCCGGATTCGGAGTCGACTGCGGAGCCGGCTGCTGAGTCGACCGCGGGGCAGGCTGTGGCGCCGGACGCGGAGGCGGCTGCGGAGGCGACGTCGGCTGCGGTGCCTGAAACGGATGCCGCGCCGGCCGAGGACACCACGGCAGCGGAGGACACGGCGCCGGCCGAGCGCGGCTAGGAGCTGCTCCCCCGACGGGACGTGCCGGAACTTGCGGGCACCGGAAGTCGAGCTGTCAGTTGTTTTCGTCGCCGGCAACGTGACGGCGGGTGGCGCTGGATCCGCACGATGCTGTGGTCGTGAGCTGACCGGACAGGGCCAATCGGCTGGCAGCGAGCGGCCGATTCCACGATCTACCGGGCCCGCCAGCACGCTTCCGGACCCGTCGCCGGACCGATGAGCAGGTCGAGCCGCTCGTCGTTACGACCGGCCGACCATGCGCAGGGCCGGTCCGAAGCGTTTCCTTGATCGAGTTGTCGGTGCGGACGACCGGAGTCCGGTTCACTCTATTGTGCAATGGTGTATTCGTACACCAGTTCGATAGCGTGGGTGTTGTGGATGACATGGGGGACAACAGAGTTGATGACCGCGGTGTTGGTGACAGGATCGAGCAGTTGCGGGGCCTACGTGTTTGGCGGGCGCAGCGCGATGCCGAAGAACTGGCGCTACTGGCCGACCTCTCGGCGGCGGTGGGTGATGACCGTGGGTTGGCGGAGGAGCTGACACCGGTGCTGCGGGTCTCGACCCGTGAGGTTGAACGTCGTATCGACGACGGCAAGTCGTTGACGCGGCGGATGCCGCAGCTACTCGCATCGATGCGCACCGGCGAGCTGGAGGCGTACGGAGCAAGGCGGGTGCTGACCGTGGTCGACCCGCTCGAGGATGACGCGGCCCGGCAGGTCGACGGTCTGCTGGCCGACAAGCTGATCGATGCGCCGGAAACCGCCTGGCAGCCGGGAAACCTGGCCCAGCGCGCACGCCGGTTGGTGGAGAAGGTCGACCCCGGCGGGCAAACCCAGCGTGCCCGGCGGGCGCGGGCGGAACGGAAACTGGAGCTCACGCCGGGCGAGCACGCAATGTCTACGTTGGAGGCCAGCCTGCCCGCCGAGGTCGCAGCGGCCTGCTACTCACGGGTCGATGGGATGGCACGGTCACTGCGTCATGGTGGCGATCAGCGCACCCTGGAACAACTACGTGCCGACGTGACCGCCGATCTGCTGCTGGGACGCGATGTCGGCGTGACGGCGCCGGAGGCTGCGGCCACGGTGTACCTGCACGTCCCGATTGATACGGCCCTGACGATCTCCGACGAAGGATGCGAACTCGACGGCTACGGACCGATACCCGCGTCGATCGCGCGGGAGATCATGACCAACACCCGCAGCACCTGGCGCACCGTGCTGTGCGACCCCGGTACAGGCGAACCGGTCGATCTCGGTCGTACTCGGCGGCGGCCGAGTGCGGTGATCCGGGATCTGGTGCGGGTTCGGGACCGCGAATGCGTCATGCCCTGGTGTCACCGGCCGGCCCGGCACTGCGACCACGACCACGAACGGGCGTGGGCCGCCGGTGATGGTTCGACGTCGGTGGCCAACGGCGGCCCACGCTGCCGACGACACCACCGCTTGAAAGACCAACCCGGCTGGAACGCCGAATACCACCCGGCCCACGGCATCACCCGCGTCACGACACCACACGGGAAGACTTACACCGGCCGCCGCGAACCCGTCCTCACCCCCACACGACGAGCCCCGGCACGCGACACCCAGGCACACCACGCCCAAGCACGCGGTACCCAGGAACGCGGTACGCAGGCACGTCGCCAAGCCGCCAGAGTCGACCCGGCCCGTGACGGTTCGGCACAACGCGGTCCGGCATGCGACGCCCCGGCAGGCCGTCGAACCGGCCCGGCCAAAACCGCAAGAGGAACCACCGACCCGAAACGGCAGAACGACGACAGCCCACCGTTCTAAGTGGACCCGACCACCGGGCCGGTTGCACCGATAGCCGCGCACCCGGCCGCCGTGCGCGAGAACTTCCTCCGCACGCAGCCCGCGGGTGGCACGCTGCTTCGTCGACGCAGTAGGCGGGTTCCTGGCGTCGCCGTGAGGCCTTCTCCTTTTGACGACACGAACTCGGTGAGCTTCGACAGCCGTCTTGCCCGAGTCGACCGAGCACGGGGCCCACAGACCTACACGAGACCGAGTTCGCGGGCGCGGACACCGGCCTGGAAGCGGGATTCGGCGCCGAGCGCGGCCATGAGCTCGCCGACGCGGCGGCGGTAGGTCCGCACGCTCAGCCCGAGCTGCCGCGCCGCGGCCTCGTCCTTCGCGCCCTGCCCGAGCAGGTCCAGCACTGCGGGGGCGAGGCGGCGGATCTCGGCGACCTGCGCGTCGTAGATGTCGAGGTCGGTGGCCGAACGCCACACGGTGTCGAACAGCGACACCACGCCCTGCACCGTCTCGGGCTGGGTGATGACGCTGTAGCTGCGCGGCCCTCCGGCCCGCTCGCCTGCCAGGATCGCGACCTTGCGGTCGACGATGACCGTTTCGCTTAGCTCGTCGGAGGTGATGCGGATCTGGGCGCCGTGCCGGTCGCGGCGGCGCGTGAGTTCCTGCGCCGACACGGCGTCGAGCAGCAGCCCGGACCGGTAGATCTTGCGGATCCGCGCCGAGCCGGCTCGTCGCAGAGCCGCAGCTTCGAGGTCGGCCTCCCTGCTGGCGGCGACCCAGAGCGCGAGGTCGTTGGCGACGCAGGCGATGTCGGTGGCGGTCAGGAAGAGGTGGCCGACGCGGCGGTACAGCTCCTCCTCGCCGCGCACGATCGTGACCGGGTCGCCGGTTCGCACATCGCCCATCGCCATGGGTCCGATTGTGCTACCGGCCGGGCCGATCCGCGCGCGTTGGCAGGTTGTTGCCATTTCCGGACGCGTTCGCCGCTGCCGCCGCACGGTGAAGACATGACCACCACCGACATCCACACCGGCAACCCGACGACCGCCGACGCCGCAGGCACCTGGCGGCTCGGCGACCGCACGATCAACCGGCTCGGCTTCGGCGCGATGCGCCTGACCGGCATGCCGTGGGACGAGAAGCCGCGGGACCGCGACGACGCCGTCGCCGTGCTTCGCCGCGCCGTGGAACTCGGCGTGAACCACATCGACACGGCAGCCTTCTACTTCACGGCGACCCGCTCGGCGAACGAACTGATCAGCACCGCGCTCCAGCCGTACTCGGACGATCTCGTGCTCACCACGAAGGTCGGGCCCGCACGCACGCGCGACGGCGAGTTCGAGTTCGCACGGCCCGAGCAGTTGCGCAGCCAGGTCGAGGAGAACATCCGCCAGCTCGGCCGCGACCACCTCGACGTCGTCAACCTGCGCTGGGGCGCCGGGCTCGACAAGAGCCCGGGGCCGGTCGCCGACCACTTCGGTGTGCTCGCCGAACTGCGGGACGCCGGGCTCGTCCGGCATCTCGGCGTCTCCAACGTCACCGCCGAACAGCTGCGCGAGGCGATGTCGATCGCCCCGGTGGTGTGTGTGCAGAACCGGTACGGACTCACCGACCGGGCCGACGACGACCTGGTCGAGCTGTGCGGCGAACACGGCATCGCGTTCGTGCCGTTCTTCGCCGTCGCGGGAGCCGCGCCGGGCGAGGTCGAGCAGCAGGGACAGGCGGAGCTCGCCGCCGTCGCGCAGGCCCACGGGGCGAGCCCGGCGCAGGTCCGCCTCGCGTGGAGCCTCCACCGCGGCCGCCACGTCCTCGCCATTCCCGGCACCGGCGACCCGGCGCACCTCGAACAGAACGTCGCCGCGGCAGCCCTCCGGTTGACGGCCGACGAACTGGCACTGCTCGACGGCCTCGGCCGGGCGTCGTAAGCGAACGGTCCTCCACCGACGACGCGCGCCAACCACACACCGTCGTTCACGCAAACGACCTCCGCCGGGGCGAGCCTGGCGGGAGCAGTCTCCTCGGCCCCGCTCTCCCACCGCTCAGACGATGCGCCCGATGCGGCCCGCGTTGAGGTTCCCGGGCCGCATCGGGCGGCGGCATGATGCGTCAACTCGCCGGCCCGTGCGCCGGAGTTGCCGGAGTGACCTCACGGGTGTGCAGTACGACGTCGAAGAACTCCGGCAGCGAGCCACCGGACATGCCGGCCGGCTGCGTGGGGTCGGAGTGCGGTCCGAGCAGCCGCAGTTTCGCCGGGGCATCGGCGAGGTGCTCGGCGACGGCACCGCCGGCTCGGAGATCGAGCAGATACCGGTCGAGGTGCGTGCTGCCGAGGACGGCGTCGGTGAAATCGCTCGGCGGTGCGGGCACGCGCACCGGCGCCCCGTCCAGGTCGACGGTCCCGTGATGAAACGTCAGGCCTGCCGACAGGTACCCGGTGCCGAGCCGCTCCCGCAGGTAGCTGCCGGCGTTGCGATCGGTGTCCCCTGCCCCGGATCGGTCGGCCGTCCAGGCGACGCTGCGAGCGTGCCCGACCGCGCTGTGGCTCCCGCTCCAGTAGAGGATCCGATGACCGGTGCGTTCCCGCCAACGAAGCGTGTTGGCCGCGAGCTTCTGTTCGAGGACGTGCATGTCGGGCTCGTCGACGTCGACGAGCCCGACGACGCGCACGGGATCGCCGGGACGGTGCTCGTTGCGGGCACGCATCCAGTGCAGCACCTCGACGAACTCCGCCGTTCGCCACCACGAGTGGTCGTCGCTCAGCAGCGAGGCGACGTCGCCGCGGCCGGTACGCAGCCACGAGTCGACCGCCGTGCCGGTTCGCGCACCGGCCTCGATCGCGAGGGACCGGAACCCGAGCCGCTCCACGAGGAACCGCAGGACACGGTGAGTCAGCCGACCGAACTCGCGAGCCCCGTGGACGCCCCGCGCAACGCCGACGACCGAGGCGTCGCCGGCCATGTCGCGCAGCGGCTCCAGGTCGCCGAGCAGTGCAGCAGGGTCCGTGGTGTCCAGCGGGTGCGCGGCGCCGGTGATCCACTCGCGTGCCCGGAGCACGCCGGGTTCGGTCTCGTCCGTCGTCATCACCGGAGCGTGCTACCTCGACCGTGATCGAGGTCAAGAAGGATCACCGATCGGATCCAGCTTGCGCCCGCGGACTCACCCGACGGGTTCGACGGCCAGGTCCGGCCAGCGTAGTGCCGTTGCGCCCCAGGTGAGGCCTGCACCGAAGGCGGCGAGCAACACCCGGTCGCCGCCTTGGAGGCTGCCGTCGCGGACGCCGTCGGCGAGGGCAAGGGGAATCGACGCGGCGCTGGTGTTGCCGGTGTGGCCGATGTTCACGACGAGGCCGTCGGCGGGCAGGCCCAACTGCTTCGCCACCGTGTTCAGGATGCGGATGTTGGCCTGGTGGCCGACGAACCGATCGACGTCGCCGACCGTCCAGCCGAGCTCGTCGAGCACCGCGCGTGACGACTCGGCCATCCGCGCCGTGGCGTGCCGGAACACGGCGGGCCCCTCCATGTGCAGGTACGCATCGCCCGGCTGCTGCGGTGTCTTCTGCCGCGAGCCACCCGCGGGGACGACGAGCAGGTCCGTACCGGAACCATCACTGTGCAGGTCGAACGGGCCGAGCGCACCGGGATCGTCGTCCTCACCCGCGCGCAGCACGACCGCACCCGCGCCGTCGCCGAAGATCGGCACGGTGCCGCGGTCGGCGGGGTCGACAAGCGTGGTGAAGGCATCGGAGCCGACGACGAGGACGTCCCTGGCGACGCGCCCCGCGATGAGGCCCGCCGCCGTCGCGAGGGCGTAGAGGAACCCGCTGCACACCGCCCCGACGTCGAACGCCGCCACGTCCCGCTGCCCCAGCCGGGTCGCCACCTGCGGCGCACTCGCGGGGCAGGGCTGATCGGGGGTGGCGGTGGCGAGGACGACGGCGTCGACATGCTCCGTCCCAGCTGACCGCAGTGCCCGCGCGCCCGCCTCCACCGCCATGTCCACTGTGGACATACCGTCGTCGACGACGCGGCGCTCGGCGATACCCGTGCGCGAACGGATCCACTCGTCGGTGGTGTCGAGCCGGGTGGTCAGCTCGACGTTGTCGACCACGCGCGGTGGCAACCAGCCGCCCAGGCCGGCCAGTACCGCCGTCGATCGTGTGGCCACTTGCGGTCCCCCAATGAAGGCGCCCATAGATCCCGTACCGAGACGCCGTGAAACGCCTCCGAGGAACCTATGTATGGCCTACTTTTCGGTAGAGGCATCGGTTGTGACCCATGTCTCCGTCCTGTTCGTGAGACCCGCCGAAGGGATGTCACGAACGGACCGTGCGCACCGGCACTCCGAAGCCGGTACACCGCGGCCCACGAGCGAACGGACCTCAGCCGTCGCCCGACGGGCTTCGCGGCGGCCGTGTGGCCTGCTCACCCGGGGGAAGGCCGAACAGCGAGATCGCACCGATCATGCCCGCGTACAGACTCTCGACCGGGCACCGCGCCACGTTGCCGATCTTCGTCCACGCCGGGTCGTCACCCTCAGGCGCACCGGGCGGCGGAGGCGGTGTCGGCTTCGACACCTCCTCCGGCTCGGCCACGGTGATCCCACCCGTCAACGGTAGGTCGCGGGACGAACCGCCCACCGACACGGCGTAAGACCCGGCGCCACGCACCCAGCGGTCACCGTCGACATCCCAGTGCGCCAACGACCGTTCGTCCAGCTCGAACCGCACCCGCGCGCTCTCACCCGGGGTCAGCTCCACGCGCCGGAACCCTTCGAGCCGCTTCGGCGGCTCCCCCGCCGGCTCCGGATGCGTGACGTACAGCTGGGCGACCTCCGAGCCCGCACGGGAGCCGGTGTTGGTCACCCGCGCCGTGACGGTCGTTTCCGGTCCACCGTCACCGCGGACCTGCAGATCCGAGTACTCGAACGTCGTGTACGACAGACCGTGGCCGAACGGGAAGAGCGGTTCGATGCCCTCGCGGTCGTACCACCGGTAGCCGACGGCGAGCCCCTCGTCGTAGGCACCTCCGGGGAAACGCTCCGGGGCCGCGGCGGGCAGATCGGCCTGTGAGACCGGGAACGTCGCCGGCAGCCTGCCACCCGGATCCGAATCGCCGTACAGCACCGAGGCGAGCGCGTCGCCGTACTCCTGCCCCGGGTACCAGGCGGCCACGACACCGGCCACCTCGTCGAGCCACGGCATCTCGACCGGGCCCGCGGTGTTCAGCACGACGACCGTGTTCGGGTTCGCGGCCGCCGCCTTCGCGATCATCTCGTTGTCCTTTTCGGACAACCGGATGTCCTTGTTGTCCTTCGATTCGGTCGACCACTTCCGCGCGACGACCACGGCGACGTCCGCCGCCCGCGCGGCCTCGTCCGCTTGTGAACCGTCGTCGAAGCTGACCTCGGCGCCCGCTTCCCGTGCCCGCTCGGCGATCCCGTCGAACGGCGTGACGATCTCGGGTGCGATCACGTGCGGACTGCCACCGCCGGAACCGATGACACGCTCGCCCGCCGCTTCACCGATCACGGCCACCGATCCGGTGTCGCCGCCAAAGGGCAGCACCGCCTCGTCGTTCTTCAGCAGCGTCATGCCCTTCTCCGCGACCTCGCGCGCCACGGCGGCGTGCTCGGGGCCGGTCACGACGTCGTCCGACGACCCGTCGTCCTCCCGCTCGAACAGCCCGAACCGGAACATCGGCCGCAGGATCCGCGACACCATGTCGTCGAGCCTGGCAGTCGTCACCGCCCCGCTGTTGATCCCGTGTCGCAGCCGCGGCCCGTAATGACACCCGCCGGGCATCTGCAGATCCATCCCCGCATTGGCTGCGGCATGGCTGGCCTGCGTGGCGAACCAGTCGGAGGTCACGAAGCCGTCGAAGCCGAACTGTCCTTTGAGGACCTGACTCAGCAGGTACGTGTTGTTACAGGCGTGCACCCCGTTGAGTCGGTTGTACCCGCACATCACCGAAGCTGTCCCCGCATCGACGACATCCCGGACCGGCGAGAGATACACCTCCTGCAGGGTCCGCTCGTCCACAATGGAGTCGTTGGCGGGGAGGTTGCGGAGAGTCTCCTGGTTGTAGGCGGCGATGTGCTTCGACTGCGCCAGCGCACCCTGCCCTTGAATACCGCCGACCTGCGCGGCGGCGAGCTCACCGGTCAGGTGCGGATCCTCGCCCAGTGTTTCGAACGACCGACCCGCCCGCGGATCGCGTAACAGGTCGACCGTCGGGCCCAGCACGACGTCGGCTCCCTTGCCCTGAGCCTCGCGGGCGATCGTCGCGCCGTACCGGCTCGCGAGATCAGTGTCCCACGATGCGGCGAGCGCCATCGGCGACGGCAGCTGCGTGACACCCGTGTGCCCGTTGCCGACACCCGCGGGACCGTCGGAGAGCCCGAGCTGCGGGATGCACAACCGCGGGTTCTCCGAGATCATGCCGGCATAGGTGGGGCCGACGAACTGGAACGGCGCGGCCGAGCCGTGCACGAGGTCGAGCTTCTCCCCGAGCCGCATCCGCGACAGCAATTGGTCGATGCGCTGCTCGACCGGCGCGTCCGAACCGACCCAGGGGCACCCGGAATCCTGGTCCGTGGCGGGGCCGGCCGTCTCGACCGCCTGCGCCGCCGGACCCGTGACGAGCATGGCAGCTGCGATCAACGGCACGAGCGCGACGGCCGGCCACACCCGCAGGTCACGACGCTGGGGACGCACGATGCCGCCTTCCGCTCGACGCACGAACGCGAAGCAGTTTCACATATGAGGGCGGGGGAAACCAGGGACGATCACGGCCGACCGGTCGACTTCCCCCGCTCGGACCACACCCGTCACCCACGGTCAACCGGGACGAACCGGGACATGAGCCGCGGCCCCACGCGGCACCTCGCACGGCCACACCGCAGGCCCGGCAACCGCGAAGCAGCCGACGTCGCGAGTCGACGAGACGCCACTGAAATACCCGGGAGGACACGCCCCACGGGAACGGGCGCTTCACCCGCGCCGCCACGGGAACGTACTACCAGGCCACCCCGTACGTGCCGTACTCGTGGACAGCACCGCGGTCATGAGCCGAGTCGTGGTCGTGGGCCGAGCCGGAGTCGTGGGGGCCGTCGTCGGCTGCACCGCCGTCACGCCGGTCGCCGTCGGCCTGACCGGCATCGATCTGGCCGAACTCGTACTCGTAGACGCCGCCGGACCGGCCATCGCCGTCCATCCAGGAGGCATCCGCGCCGGAGGGCCTCACACCACCGGAAGGCCTCACACTTCCCGCGTCACCGGCGGCGTCATCGTGCTCGGCCGCGTCAGCGGTCGGGGTCTCACGGCCAGGACCGGCGGAGACGTCGCCGTCGTCGGTGCCAGGCCGGCCCGCGGTGGGCTCCGGCACGTCGCTCGCACCGCCTGCCTGCTCCCGCTGCGTCGCCGGCTTCGGGGTCCGCGCGTGCTCCGGGACACGCAGCGCCGGTCCGGAGACCGGCGCGCCACCCAGGACTCGGTCGTACAGCGCCTCTATGCCGCCCGCCTCGACACCACCTGATCCGGCACCATCCGATTCGCCACCGCCCGGTCCGGCACCACTCGATCCGGCACTGCCCGATTCCGCCCGGCCGTCCGCAGCGTGTCCGTCGTCCGAAGCCTGGCCGTCGACCGCACCGGTTCCGTCAGCGGCCCCGGGCCTCTCCACGGCAGTGCGCTTCTCCACGGCACTGCGCTTCTCCAGGGCACTTCCTTTTTCGACGAGACCGCGCTGTTCGACGAGGCTACGTTTTTCGCCAGTGCTGTGATTCCGGAAATCGCGACTCCCGAAGTCGTGATCGTGGTCGGCGTGGTTCCGGATGCTGCGCCGAATTTCGTCACCGAACAGCTGAATCCGCCGGTGCAACGACGGTTTCCGGGCGCCCGGCTCCGCATCCTCGATCCGTGGGGCCTGTGTCGCCGCGTCCGCCTGCGCCACGTTCGGGACCTGCTCCCCCAGTCCGCGGGCTTGCGGGCCATCCGCCGGCACGTCGACGGCAGCCTCGGCCGGACCACCTTCGGCATCGGGCGTCTCGGACCCGGCGTCCGAGGCAGACCGAGGGGCGGCCGGCACCTCGGTGTCGGCGGCGGGTTCGACGTCCGTGTTCCTGTCGGCTCCCACGACAAGATCGTCTCGGCGCTGCTCGACCGGGCCGGCCCCCTCGGACAGGGGCGGCACCGCCCCTTCCGTCACCTCGTCCCCGGCGATCAGCCTGGACCCTTCGCCGCCGCGCTCCAGCTCGGACACCCCGGTGACCGCTGCGAACACCATCACGACGAACGCCACGAAGCCGGCGACGCCGGAGCGGTTCATCCCCGGCGTCGGCGGTGGGCCGTTGCCCGAGGCACCGATGATTCCGGTGCGGTCGAGCAGCGCGTCCTTGTGTGGTGTCGGACGCGGGGCCGTCGGCGCCATCAGCCCTCCAGGAACGTGTCGGTCGAACGATCACCGGGTACACACATCACCGCGGCGAGACGGCTTGCGGGAGTGTCCCATTAACGCGCTGACAGGCCGTCATGTCACGGCAACGTCCCGAATTCACAACCAGAAGGGCTCGATGGGGTGAAAGCGCACATACGGGCGGTTACCAAATACCCCAATCGGGCGAAGTGGGGAAGTTTTCGTCGTAATGGTGCATCAGAGTGTGCCTCATCGGGAGTCTCACCCACGACAGCCGCCGAGGGGGCGGCACCGGAGAGACGGGAGTGTGCAGTGCGAAGCGACGCCGTACACCAGAGCCAGTTCGTGTATCTCAACGGCTGCAGCACGCCGGTACTCGCTCGGCTGATGTACCGCGCGAACGACCCGTTCACCGTGTCGCTCGCGTTCCGCATCGATGCGCGCGACTGGGTGGAGTGGGACTTCTCCCGTGAGCTGCTGCTCGCCGGACTGACCGAACCCGCAGGCATCGGCGACATCCGCTTGCGCCCCGACCTGGCCACCGACGAGAAGTTCCTCGTGCTCGAACTCGAATCACCCGACGGTTACGCCGTGGTCGAACTCGAGATCGCCGAGGTGCGCAGGTTCGCCGACGCCACCACGGCGATCGTGCCGCCCGGCACCGAGGCCGAGCGGCTGGACCTGGACCGGCTGATCGACGAGCTCACCACGGCCCGCCCCTGACCCGGCGGCGAACTGTCAGCCGCACGCGTCCTTGGAGCGCAGCACACGGTTCAACGACGTGTTGATGCGCTCGGCCGACAGTTCGCCGCTGTTCGCGGCCTTCTCCAGCCGGTCGAGCACCGGCCCCACATTGCCGCCCGAGGACCACAACGCCTTGTCGGCACCGGCCTTCAGTGCGAGCAGGACGGCATCGGGCAGCGAATGCCGATCGGTGATCGCCTTCATCGCGCCGAGGTCGTCGGTGACGACGGGACCGTCGAAGTTGTAGTCGCTGCGCAGCAACCGGTAGGCCGCAGGAGAGATCGACGCGGGCTGGCCGTCGGTCAGCTGCGGCACCGTCAGGTGGCCAACCATGACCCCGACGTCGCCGTACTCCCCGATCCGTTCGTACGGCTTGAGGTCGTGCTTGCGCAGTTCGGGCAGCGGCGGCGTGGTCACGTCGCCGACGTGGGAGTCGCCGCTCGCGTTGCCGTGGCCCGGGAAGTGTTTGATGACCGGCTGCACACCCGATTCGCGCAGGCCGTCGCCGAATGCCTTGGCGTATCGGCGTGCCGTCGCGGGATCAGCGCTGAACGAGCGGTCGCCGATGGCCTCGCCCGCCGGTTCGTCGGTGAGGTCGATATCGGGCGCGTAGTCGACCGTCACACCGCGGTTCGCCATCTCCTTGCCGCGTTCGGCGGCCAACTGCCGCACTTCCCCCGGCGTCATCGTCTGTGCCATCTCGCGGGCGCTCGGCATGTCGCCGACGAGTTCGTCGAGCCGCTGGACCCGGCCGCCCTCGTCGTCGATGGCGATCGACACCGGCACGTCCGCCGCCTCCTGCACCGAGTTCAACGCACCGCCGGTGAGCAGGTCCGTGGCCTCGCCGCCGATGAACAGGCCGCCGACCTGGTGCTCGCGCACGATCTGCGTCGTCGCCTGCGCGCCCGAGTCGACACCGACGACGACGAGTTGCGCGACCTTCTCGCGGGTCGACATGTCGGCCACGGCGGGGCAGGCGGGCGCGGAATCGGGTTTCGCCGACGGCGAGGAGGGTGCCGACGACGCTTCCGACGGGGTCTCCGAAGCAGCCGAACCGGGACTGGGCGCACTCTGAGTCGTCGGAGCCTCGGACGAGCCGCACCCGGCGACGAGCAGCCCTGTCATGGCCGCGAACAACAAACGCTTCCTCATCGTGTCTCCACAGTACGGCTTCTCCCTGGCAGGTGCGCCGCGGTGGCGACCCGGGCGTTCGCGGCCAGGATGCCCCGGGTGCACGGTCGTGATGCGCGGGACCGACGGCCGCACGACCCGGTCCGGGCCTCCGCACGAGCGGAAACCCGCCGCCGGGCCGGTTCGGCGGCGCGATGCAGCGCGCGCGTCGGTCCGTCCGGCGCGGCACGGGACGTCGTCCCGGGAACGCGTTCCGGCGTTGTCGCGAGTGTCGAATTCTCACCACTCCGGGGGACCGCGGCGGCCGCCTCGGTCGCGACGGGTCCCGCGCCGTGCGACCAGGAACGTCGGTACTGCCGTCTAGCCTGCTCGGTGCCGTCCATCCGCTCGATCACCAAGGTGCTCGGGCGGCGCCCTCGCGCGTGTGCGGCGGCGAGCCGTTCGGCGTCGCGTTTCCGGACGTGACGGGACAGCACGGCCCCGTCACGGACGACGAGCCAGGTCAGCGAATCCGGCGAGAACCGGAATCGGATCGCGAACTCCGTGTGCTGCACGGGCTCGTCGTCGTGGCTCGGGTCGGATCGTTGGTCGGCGGTCATGTCCGGTCCCCCCTGTCGGTGCGCGTGGCACGTCGGCGCGTCGTATGTCGGTGTGTCGTGTTCCGATGTCGTATGTCGGTGTGCGGTGTGCCGTCACGTCGGAGTGTCGGCACCTGGCGGATGTATGGCCTGTCGATATGTGCAGCGGCGACGCGGCGAGCCGGCGGCGCGGAACGTCCCCGGAGACTGGCCTCCGGATGTTGGTTCCGAAGCTCGCCCGGACGACGCGGTCGGGCACCGCTCGTGCGGCTGTTCCGGCACGGCCACCCAGAGACCACCCAGAGACCGCCCAGAGATCGCCCGGAGACCACCCGAAGGCCGCCCGGACGTCTCCCGTGCCGGATCGCGGTGCCGCATCGAGATTGCCCCACGCGTCTCGATTGTGCAACCCTGTATCGAAACTGAAATTTCAGCCTGGTCTTCCGCCCTGCCACCTGCCAAGCTGTGCTGCGCCGACCCGCCGAAGGAGGTCACATGTCAGGCCGCATGGACCTGTCGCGACTGCACGACGCCCTCGACGCGCAGCGCCGCGCGCGTGATCTGTCCTGGCGCCAGCTCGCGGAGGAAGCCGGGGTGAGCCCGTCCCTGCTCAGCCGCATGGGCAACGGTCAGCGTCCCGACCTCGACGGCTTCATCGCGCTCGTCCAGTGGCTCGGGACTCCCGCGGAGGAGTTCATGAGCCACTCGGGCGACGACCAGGCGGCCGCAACTCCGGCCCACGGGCCGACGCCGGAGCTGGAGACGCAGCTCGCGATGCTGCTGCGCGCCCGCGACGACCTTCCGGAGGCGGACAAGGAGTATCTGCTCGAGATCGTCGGCGCGACGATGCGCCGCATCAAACATCACGCCGGCGCGGCCGGCACGGACGTCGCCGGTCCTGCCGCTTCCAGCGATGCGGGTTTCGGGAGGTTACCGCAGTGACACCACCGCTCCGCCGGGGTTTCAAAGCGCACGCCGGCAGGCTCGCGCTGGCCGTCAGGGCCGAGCTGGGACTCGACGCCTCCGGCCCACTCGACCCGTACACGCTCGCCGAGCTGTACGGCATTCCGGTGCTCGACCTGCGCGATCCGGCGATGCCGCGCGACGCCGTCCGGCACTTCACCGGACCTGCCGCGGACTCCTTCTCGGGTGCGCTCGTCGCAGTCGGCAGCGCCCGCGTGATCGTGGAGAACCACGTGCACGACACCCGGCGCAGACGCGCGACCATCGCCCACGAGATGGCGCACGTGCTGCTCGAGCACGAATTCGGACTGCTGGTGACCGGTGCGCAACTGTGTGGCGCGACGGCCACGTCCGTCGAGCGGGAGGCCGACGAACTCGCGGGCGAGCTGCTCCTGCCCCGGGATGCAGCGCTCGCGGCGGCACTGCGCGGATGGACGGACACGGCCGTGGCGCGCCGGTTCGGCGTCAGCAGACGGATGGCGCGCTGGCGGTTGAACGCCACGGGTGCGCGCACGATCGCCTGGCGGCATCGCGCGAAGCGTCCCCGGTTCGGTGCCGCACCCGCGCTCGGCGGCGCCACCTCGGCACCGGGAAATGTCGGTACCGGCTGAAAGGATCTTCGTCGTGACCACCGAAGACATGCCCACCAGACCCCCGCGCGTTGAGCGGCAGCGGCCGCCGACGACCGCGGACGAAACGACAACGCTCGAGGCGTGGCTGGATTTCTACCGCGACACTCTCGCTCTCAAGTGCGAAGGACTCGACGAGCAGCAGCTGCGCACCGCGTCGGCGCCGCCGTCGGAGCTGACGCTGCTCGGGCTCGTGCAGCACATGACCGAAGTGGAACGCGCATGGTTCCGCCGCACGCTTGCCGGTGAGGACGTTGCTTCGGTGTACCCGTCGACGGGCGGGCAGCACGACGAGGGCTTCTCCTTGCTGGACGAGGTGTCCGCCGAGCAGGCGATGACAGCGTGGCGCGAGGAGATCGCCGTGGCCAAACGCAACTGCGCGAGCCGCGCACTGGACTCCACGGCACCGTTCCACGGGCAGGAAGTCAGCCTGCGCTGGATCTACACGCACATGATCGCCGAGTACGCCCGCCACGACGGGCACGCCGACCTGCTCCGTGAACGCATCGACGGTGATACCGGCGTGTGATCACGATTCGTACCGGACAGACCGGCACCGCACGTACGCCTCAGAGGTCCGACATGTCGAGCACGAAGCGGTAGCGGACGTCCCCGCGCGCGAGGCGGTCCAGCGCCTCGTTGACCTTCGCCGACGGCAGCACCTCGACGTCCGCGGTGATCCCGTGTTCGGCGCAGAAGTCGAGGAGTTCGGCCGTGGCACGCGTGCCGCCACTGCCCGCCGAACTGAGACTCTTGCGGCCGATCAGAAGGTCCGTGGTGTTCACGGTGACCGGGCCGAGATGGCCGACCTGGGTGAGGGTTCCGTCCAGGGCGACCAGCCGCAGGTACGGCGACAGGTCGTGGGCGACGGCAACGGTGTCGACGACGACGTCGAAACGTTCCCGCGCAGCGGCCAGCTGAGCCGCGTCGGTCGACACGATGAGTTCATGCGCACCGAGCCGTCGGGCATCGTCGCGTTTGGACGACGAACGGCTGACGACCGACACCTCCGCGCCGAGCGCTGCGGCGAGTTTCACCGCCAAGTGGCCGAGGCCGCCGAGACCGACCACGGCTACCCGCGTGCCCGGGCCGACGTCCAGGGCCCGCAGCGGTTCCCACACGGTGATCCCGGCGCACAGCAACGGCGCGGCGCCCGCGGGGTCGAGCGCGGGCGGCAGTGCGTAGGCGAACCGGTCGCGCACGACGTACTCGCGGGCGAATCCTCCCGAGGTGGGCGTGCGGTCGAGGCGGTCCGTGCCGCCGTAGGTGAGCGTCGGGAAGTCGTGGCAGAAGTTCTCCTGCCCCGTCCTGCACATCGCGCAGGTCCCGCACGAGTCGACGATGTTGCCGACCGCTACGCGGTCCCCGATTCGGAACCGCGTGACACCGCTACCGACCTCCGTGACCGCACCGGTGAACTCGTGGCCCGGGACGACGGCCTCGTCGTCCGTCCGGTCGCGCACCGAGTGCAGGTCGGTATGGCAGACCCCGCAGTGATCGACCCGGACAGCGAGGTCGTCGGGCCGCAGGGAACGCCGCCGGATGAGTGCTGGTTCGAGCGCGCCCGAGGTCGCTGTTCGCCATGCCGTGGTGCTGCGCACGACCCACCTCCATAAACAGACTGTTCGGTTTGTTGTTGCCACACTAGAGTCGGGTGCACAGAAAAGCAAACCGAATAGTCTGTTGTTAAAGTCGACCCATGGCCGAAACGCCCCTGACCCCACGCGGTGCCGCGACCAAGGAACGCATCATCGAGGCCGCCACGGCGGAGTTCGCCAAATACGGAATCGCCGGGGCACGTGTCGACCGCATCGTGACGAACGCGCGCACCAACAAGGCCCAGCTCTACGGCTACTTCGGCAGCAAGGAGGGCCTGTTCGACGCGATCTTCTTCGGCTCACTCGAACGCATCCTCAACGTCGTGCCGATCGACGCGAGCGACCTCGCCGACTGGGCGGTACGGCTCTACGACGAGTACCTCCGCAGGCCCGACCTCATCCGGCTGGCGACGTGGGCGCGGCTCGAACGGCGACCCGCCGGCCACCTCGTCGACGAGGCCGACCGCCTCGATGACGGCAAACTCCGCGCCATCACCGATGCCCAGGCACGCGGACTCGTACAGCACGGTGATCCGTTCGACCTGATGGCCATGGTCATCGCGATGTCGATGGCCTGGTCGCCGGTCAGCAACGTGTACGCGGCGACCGCCGACGAACCACCCGAGACTCACGAACGCAGGCGCTCACTGCTGCGCGACAGCGTCCGCCGCGCCGTCACACCGGAATGACCTCTCGCCGCGGCACCTTCTCGCCGCGGCACCTTCTCGCCGCACGCCGGAAAAGGGCCTGCTGCGCCGACATCGAGCTGTCACCCTGCGGGGCGGGCCCGAGACACGGCGACCGTTGGAGAGTTCGATCATGTCCCCGCAATCCACGCCAAGCGAACCACTGCTGCTGCACAACACGATGCGCATCATGGAGGGCCACCTCGACGAGTACAAGCACGCGGTAACTCGCGCGGTGGAGTTCGTCCAGCAGCACGGCCCCCAACTGATGGTGCAGGTGTTCATCGACGACGACGAGCTGCTCGCGCACAGCTTCCAGCTGTACCCGGACTCGGCCGCGATCCTGCGGCACTGGGAACTGTCCGACCCGTACATCCACGAGGTCATGCGCCACTGCACCGTCGAACGGCTCGAGATGTACGGCGAGCCCGACCAGTCGGTGACGCAGGGACAGGCCTCGGTTGCCACGGACGGCATCACGCGAGTCACCGCTGGCCACCACATCGGCTTCGTCCGCACATCGCAAGAGGCGGCAACCGACGCGTAGGCCAGTAGCCCCACCGTCTCGAATCACCAGGGAGAACTGCATGAGCAGCATCACCAAGCCCGCTACCGCGGTGAGCGTTCTGGGTGTCGGTGCCATCGGTAGCGCGATCGCGCAGGCTCTGCTCGCGGCCGGCATCACCGTCACCGTGTGGAACAGGAGCCCAGGTCGGGTCGACGAACTCACCGCCAGGGGCGCGGAGCCCGCGACCTCGTCAGCCGAGGCGGCGTCTGCGAGCCCGCTGGTAATCGTGTGCCTGACCGACTACACAGCGGTGGACGGAATCCTCGATGACGTTTCGGACGCCATCGCGGGTCGTACGATCGTGACGCTCAGTACCGGTTCACCCCGTGATGCGCGCCATGCGGCCCAGAAGGCCGAATCGGCAGGAGCCGCGTACCTCGACGGCGGGGTGCAGACCGAGCCCGCGGCCGTCGGCACCGCCGCGGCGGTCTTCCTCTACAGCGGCTCCCCTGCGGTCTTCGAGGAACACCGGACGACGCTCGAGACTCTCGGGACGGCGACGTATCTGGGAGCTGATCCCGCTGCCGCAGCCGTACAGGACCTGGCCCTGTTCGGGCTCTGGTACGACGCCCAGGTGGGCTACCTGCGGGCGCTTGAAGCGATCCGTTCCGTCGGCATCGACGTCGAGGCCTTCGCCGCCGCGGCCGCGACCCAACTCGGGCACGTCGTGCATGCCACCGCGGACACGGCACGAGAGGTCACGACGAGCTCGTTCCCGCGTGGACCGGCCGATCTGACCGAACACGCGCACGTGCTGGAACAGCTCACCGAACTCCGACACGATCAGCGGCTCGGTGACGGTGGCCTCGACGACATCCATGGCCTCGTCCAGCAACGCATCGCACTCGGCCACGGCCCCGAAGGGCTCAACAGCATCGTCGAGTGATCACCGGGGCGTAGACGGGGAAACGAACGAACGCCGGGCCGGACGCGCTGTCCGACCCGGCGTTCGCGCTGTTCACAGCTGCGGAAGCGGGGGGATTTGAACCCCCGGTGGGTTGCCCCACGCTCGATTTCAAGTCGAGTGCATTCGGCCGCTCTGCCACGCTTCCCCGGGGATCAGGGTAGCGCGCCGCGATCGGCGCCGGACCCGGCGGGCGAGGTTCCGGCCACCCGCATCGCGCACCCACCCGGCCGCGCCCGTACCGCAACAGTCGCACGGCCGCGACCAGCACGACGGCTCCGGGACGCGACCCGCACCGCACGACGACATCGCACGACGACGCAGCGCCGCCGCGTTCACTCGTCGAATTCGTCCAGATGGCCGAGGACGCGGGAGAACGCCGACCCCAGCGCGACCTGTTCGTCCTGGGTGAGCAGGTCGATCATGTGGGCACGGACGCCCGCGACGTGCGTCGGCGCGGCCGTGCGCAGCAATGCGACGCCGTGGCCGGTGAGTTCGGCCGTCACGCCACGCTTGTCCTCGGGGTCGCTGCCCCTGCGGATGTGCCCGGCACGTTCCATACGGCCGATCTGGTGGGACAGGCGACTCTTCGTGGAACCGAGGAGGGCGGCGAGCTCGGTCATGCGCATACTGCCGGTCGGCGTCGCCGACAGCGCGGCCAGCACTTCGTAGTCGATCAACGAGACGTCGTGTGCCTCGACCAGTTCCCGGTGCAACCGCTGCCGCAGGCGTAACGTCGCGACGATGTACGGCCGCCACGCCGTCATCTCCGTCTCGGTGAGCCACCGCGTCTCGCCGGGGTCAGCGTCAACAGCCATGACCGGAGACTAGAACCTTTCCGCGCGTCCGGCTTGTGCACCTCCGCCGACGGGAGCACGCTGGAGTCACGGAGGGAGCCGGCAGAGCCGAACGCCTCCGCCCACCGGGCAGCTCGCCGACTCCACCCCGGGAAGGGTCAGGTGGTGCCGTGGCAAGAAGATCAAGGCATAGCCGACGGCCCATGGCGCCGAATCCGGCGTGCGACACCGGGGCGCAAGGCCCACTCGTGCCGGAGACCGCGTTCCCTGCGATCGGGGCAGCGACGGCGGCCCGGTCGCGCGGCAGCGGGGCGCATGCACCTCGGCCGTCGGCGATCAGCCCATCGCAACCTCGGTAACAGCCTGGGCGCGGCCACGCGCCGCGCCCAGGCCCCGGATCGGGACCGACCCGGGCACCGAGGCTGCGAGCAGCAAGCACAAGAATCCTCCGTGAGATGCAGCAGTGCCCGTCCCCCGTGATCGGGGAACGGGCACTGTGCTCATCGGCGTGGTCGGACGCGACGGGTCAGGACGTGACCTCGTGCGCACGGTCGGCCGCGACGGTGGCGACCTTCTTGTTCGCCGCCCGCTGCTTGGCCACCTCGGCCTTGTTCTTCTTCTCCGCCGGGGCGATGTGGTTGACGTCCTCGGTGCTGAGCGCGTACTGCGCGGTCACCTGGGCCATCGCGTCGGCGTTGATGTCCAGGGCGTCGTAATCGACGTTGCCCAGGTTGTCGCACGGCGTGTGGTAGCAGGGGTCGTACGCCTCACCGGCGGTTCCGCCCCACTTGGCGGCCTGCTCCTCGGTCTTGATGTCCTCGGCACCGGTGAACAGCCCACCGGCCGGGATGCCGTAGGCGATGAACTCGCCGTAGTCGGAACGGCCGGAGAAATCGCTGCCCTCGGCCTCGATGCCCCGCTCGGCGAGCGAGTCCTCGAACGCCTTCTCGATCTGTGCCGAACCGTAGGGGCCTGCACCCGCACCCTCACCTTCGGAGTCGTCTCCGTCGAGCGTGAAGTAGGCGGCGTTCGGCGAGCCGATCATGTCGAAGTTGAGGTACATCGCGATGTCGAGCTGCTGCTCCTGGCTCAGCGAGTTGACGTAGTGCGTCGAGCCGACCAGGCCGAACTCCTCGGCGCTCCACCAGGCGAACCGGACCTTGTTGTTGACGTCCGGGGAGCCGCCCAGCTGCAGCGCGGTCTCGAGCAGCGCCGCCGAACCGGTGCCGTTGTCGTTGATGCCCGGACCGTCGGTGACGCCGTCGAGGTGGGCACCGGCCATCACGACGTTGTCGTCGCGGCCGGTGGTGGTCTCGGCGATCAGGTTGTAGGTGGTGCGCTCCTCCTGCAGCTGCCGCAGCTCGACGGTGATGTCCTGGCCGTCGGCGTCGATCAGCGCCTGCGCGTCCTCCTGGCTGATGCCGCCGGTCGGGATCACCGCGCTGTCCGCGTCGCCGAGAGTGCCGTTGAGCGGGCCGGGCTCGTTGTTGTAGACGATCGCGGCGACGGCTCCCGCCTCGGCGGCGGCGGCCTGCTTGTCGGCGAACGAGCACGCACCGCGCTTGATGACCGCGATCTGACCGGTGACGTCACCGTAGTCGGCGGCCTCGCAGCCCGGGGTGTCGTCCGGCTCGATGGCCGCGACCGGGGCGGTCAGACCGCCCTCCTCGGTGTTCTTGCTGTACTCCATGACGACGATCGGCACGTCCTCGCCACCGACGGTGAGCTTCTCGGCGAGCGTCTCGGTGTAGGTGAACGGGAACTGCTGCCGCGTGATGTCGTAGCCGGCGCCGGCGAGGCGCTGCGCCATGTACTCGGCGGACGTCTCGTGCCCCATCGAACCTGCGACCCGGTTGCCGTCGTGAACGTCGGCGATGCGCTGCATCGCGATCAGGTGCCGCTGCATGGCGCCGAGTTCGACCTTCTCCGGCAGCTCATCGGGCAGCGATTTCGGTGCGGCCTGCGCCGTTGCGGTGCCGGTGAGCACCAGGCCCGCACACGCCGCAACGGCGGTGGCGGACCGCAACTTCCCTCTACTGAATGACATCTGATCCCCTTCTGACTTTGCGGCGTCACTTTTGTGCGAGTTCTCCGAAACGTCAAGGTCCGTTCGTAGGACGCTCACGTGGCCACAAGGGAATGGCGATCACGGCGGCCACCACGGAGGTATGAACCGTCGCCGCCGGGACACGCTCCTCCGAGTGACATACAGTCGCGGTATGCGCGCGATCATGCTGCGAGAACCCGGCCCTCCCGAGAACCTCGAGCTGACCGAGGTGCCCGACCCCGAGCCAGCACCCGGCGAGGTGCTCCTCGACGTGGCTGCGACGGCCGTGAACCGCGCCGATCTGTTGCAGCGCCAGGGAAACTATCCGCCGCCGCCCGGCGCCAGCGAGATCCTCGGTCTCGAATGCTCGGGCACCGTCGCGGCGCTGGGCGAAGACGTCACCGAATGGCAGCTCGGCGACGAGGTGTGCGCACTGCTGGCCGGCGGCGGCTACGCCGAGAAGGTCGCCGTGCCCGCGGGCCAGCTGCTGCCGCTGCCGACCGAGGTCGAACTGCACTCGGCAGCGGGACTGCCGGAGGTGGCCTGCACCGTGTGGTCCAACCTCGTGATGCACGCAGGTCTGTCCGAAGGGGACGTTCTGCTCGTGCACGGCGGCGCTGGTGGTATCGGCACCCACGCCATCCAGGTGGCGAAGGCACTCGGCGCGACCGTCGCCGTCACCGCCGGCTCGGCCGAACGCCTCGAACGGTGCAAACAACTCGGCGCGGACATCACCATCAACTACCGCGAACAGGATTTCGTCGAGGAGCTGAAGACCGCGACGGGCGGTGCCGACGTCGTGTTCGACAACATCGGCGCGAAGTACCTCGACCGCAACATCGACGTGCTGCGCGACAGCGGCCACCTGGTGATCATCGGCATGCAGGGCGGCATGCAGGGCGAACTGAACATCGGCAAGCTGCTGCGCAAACGCGGCACCGTGTCGGCGACGGCACTGCGCTCACGGTCGCTCGAGAGCAAGGCCGCGATCGTGGCCGACGTGCGCACGCACCTGTGGCCACTGCTGGATCAGGGCACGGTGCTGCCCGTCATCGACCAGGTGCTGCCACTGGGCAACGCGGCGCAGGCCCACCGGACACTCGACGAGGGCGGGGTGTTCGGCAAGATCGTCCTGACGGCGAAGTGACCGTCCTCAGGGCAGTTCGGCGAGGACGCGCGCGAGCTGGCCGATCTCGAAGCCGTTCGAATAGTGGGCCAGGCCGATGCGGACGGCACCGCCGACCTCACCGATGCCCAGCGCCCCGAACAGACCACAACTACCGGGCTCGGCGAACGCGCAGAGCCCCTGCCGTGCCAGGTAGTCGGCGACGTCGGAGGCCTTGCGGCCGTCGGCGTAGAACGCCAGCGCCGGGATCCGCCGCGTCGGTTCGCCGAGCACGGTGATGTGCGGCAGCGACCGCAGGTCGGCGGCGAGCTGGTCGAGCAGCCCTTCCTGGTAACACTTCGCCGAGCCGAGCGAAGTGAGCAGGCGCTCGCGGCGCGTGCCGGTCGCCACGTCGTCGAGTCCTGCGAGGTAGTCGACCGAGGCGATGAGCCCGGCGAGCAGCGGGTACGGATGCGGTCCCAGCTCGAGCCGCTCGGGGCCGGTCGCCTCCGGTGACAGTGCCGCGGGCGGCAGCTGCGCCAGCAGGTCGGGGTCACGGAATACCAGCGCACCGATGGCGGGGCCGCCCCACGCCTGTGCCGACAGCACGACCACGTCGGCGCCGAGTGTCGACATGTCGAGCGGCACGAACGGCGCGGCGTACGTCGCGTCGACGACCATCAGCGCGCCCGCCTGCTGGGCCGCGGAGGTGATCGGCTCCAGGTCGGGGCGGGTACCGACAGCGCCGGAGGCCGCGGTCACGGCGACCGCCTTGGTGCGTGCGCCCACGAGGTCGCGGTACTGCCACTCCGGCAGTTCACAGTTCTCGATGTCGATCTCGCCCCAGCGGGTCTTGCCGCCGACGCGGTTCATCGCGCGCAGCCACGGCGCGATGTTGGCCTCCTCGTCGAGCCGGGACACGACGACCTCGTCACCGATCGTCCACCGCGTGGACAGCGTGTCCGCGAGGCGGGAGATGAGAACGGAGGCGCTGGGCCCGAGGACCACGCCGTCGGGCTCACCTCCCACGAGGTCCGCCACGGCACGACGCGCCGCGGCCACGATGCTTTCCGCTCGCTGTGAGGCCGGGAACGCTCCACCCGGACCGGAGACCGGAGCCCGCATCGCCGTCGAGACGGCCGACGCGACCTGTTCGGGGACGAGCATTCCGGTTCCACCGTCGAAGTGAATCCAGCCGTCACCCAGAGCGGGGAACAACCCACGGATCCGAGCGACGTCAAACGCCATGGGAACAAGGTACGGAGGTGGGTTTTCGCCGCGCAGCCGGGGCCCGGCCGATGGATGGATCGTCCGGATCGACCCGTCGACTCCCGTGATGGCCGATTCGCCCGCCGACCCCGGACCGTCGACCCCGGACCGTCGAGCCGCGCACGCCGAGCCGGCCCTCGCCGACCCACCTCCGGCACGGCCGCCGCGCCCGGGCCAGGGCGACAGGCCCGTGCGCACCGAAAGCGTCGGCGGGGTGAGTACCCTCGAAACCTGCGACACCCTTCCGCAGCGAGCCAGGATGGAGCTATGACGGAGCCGAACACCCCGTACGCCACGCCCTCGGAGGACCAGCACGTCATGGTGGTCGGGCCGGACGGTTCCCCGGTCGGCGCGCGCATCGACCCGGAGGCCGCAGGCGGCGACGCAGAGAACCCGGGCGAGTCCGTCGGCGACATGGTCGAGGAACCCGCGAAGGTCATGCGCATCGGCACGATGATCAAGCAGCTCCTCGAAGAGGTGAAGGCAGCTCCGCTCGACGACGCGAGCAGGCAGCGCCTGCGCGAGATCCATCAGACGTCGATGAAGGAACTCGAAGAAGCGCTCGCCCCGGACCTGCGGAAGGAACTGGAGCGCCTCGTCGAGCCGTTCGCCGAGGACCGCACGCCGTCCGACGCCGAACTGCGCATCGCGCAGGCGCAGCTCGTCGGCTGGCTCGAGGGACTCTTCCACGGCATCCAGACGGCGCTGTTCGCCCAGCAGATGGCCGCCCGCGCGCAGCTCGAGCAGATGCGCAGGGGCCTGCCGCAGGGCGGCGCGGAAGGCGCGCCCACCGGCATCGGCAACCCCGGCCAGTACCTGTAAGGCCTGCCCGTACGCCACGTCCCCGGCGCCCCGCCCGCGAACCGATCGCGGGCGGGGCGCTGTGGTCAGTGTGCTCGGTGGCGACGGGACTCAGTCGTTGGTCGACACCCCTGGTCCCGTCGCGGCGTACCGGGCGACGACGGTGCGGACGGCCTCGTCGACCACGTCCGCGACACGTTCGGCGCTCACAGCCCAGCCCGGCACCAGGAGTCTCGGCCAGAAGACGTAGTTGGAGATCATGCCCAGGAACTGGGTGGCCGCGAGGTCCACGTCCTCGACCCGAACTGTTCCTGCCTCGTGCTCGGCCCGCAGGTAGCTGCGTACTGACTCGAAGTACGGCATCTTCCCTTGGGAGAACTGCGCATCGGCCAGTTCGGGAAAGCGCGGCAGCTCGGCAATGACGATCCGGAAGAGATCGGTCATCTGCGGGCGACTCAACAGCGCGGCGTAACGACGACCGATGGCGGTGAGACCGTCGACGACGTTGCCTGCTGGCGGCGGGTCGTCCTCGTCCGTGGTCGACCAGGACTCGGTGACGATGGCATCGAACAGGGCGGCCTTGCTCGGGAACTGCTTGAACAAGGTGGCCCGGGAAACGCCCGAGCGCTCCGCGATGCGCGCCAGCGACGTTCGGTCGTAGCCCAGTTCGAGGAACAGCGCGGTCGCGGCCGTCACGATCAGCGCACGCTTCTCCCTGGCGACACGCTGGTGATACGTCGTCACTTCCGAGCTCATCGGGCAAGCGTACGAGGTGAGTGGCTTGACTCACCATCGAAGTCGCCCTAATGTCGAGCCAATGGCGAGTCAGTCGACTCACCATTGGCCGTCCTCCGTTGGCCGCCCTCCATAACCGGCGACCCCGATCACCCCGTGTACCGAAGGAGCCTGTGATGACCCGCTTCGCCAATCAGACCGTTCTCGTGACCGGCGGTACCGGCGGTCAGGGCTCGAGTCACGTACGCGCCTTCCACGCGGAGGGTGCGAACGTGGTGATCGGAGGCATCGACGCAGAACGTGGCGCTGCGCTCGCCGACGAACTCGGGCCCCGTGCGCGATTCGTCCGGCTGGACGTGAGGGACGAAAGCTCGTGGTCCGCCGCGGTGCACACCGCCGAGAGCGCCTTCGGTTCCCTGAACGTGCTCGTCAACAACGCCGGCGTGCAGAACCCGCCTGCGACGATCGAGAACACGGATCAGGCCACGTGGTCGCGCATCCTCGACGTCAACGTCAGCGGCGCCTTCCTCGGGGTGAAGGTCACCACTCCCGCTCTGCGACGGGCGACAGGCGGAGCCATCGTCAACGTCGGCTCGATCATGGCCATGGGCGGCACGGCGCACTACGCGCCGTACGTCGCCAGCAAGTGGGCCATGCGAGGACTCACCCGGACAGCAGCACTCGAGCTCGGCCGCGACAACATCCGCGTGAACACCATCCACCCCGGCGTGATCGCGACCCCTTTCATCCACGAACCGGCAGCCGGTGCCACCGCGGCAATCTCCGACTTCTACTCACCCGCGCCGTTCGCGGTCCCGCGGCTCGGCGAACCGATCGACGTGACCCGGCTTCTCCTGTTCCTCACGTCGACAGCCGCGTCGTTCATCACGGGGTCGGAGTACGTCATCGACGGTGGGCTGCAGCTCGGCCCCGCCCTTCAGGCCGAGACCGCATGAGCACTCCGGACACGACCGGGTCGAACGACTCAGCGCACTGACTGCACAGGCCACGCCCGTCGACGGGTTCGGGGCACGACGACGCCGACCGCCACGCGCCGCCCGAAGCGCCGCGGCCGTCAGTCCTTCAGGCTGTTCAGCCAGCGGTTGACCGTCACGGAGTAGTCGTTGCCGTACTGCTCCTCGCCGCGGGCGACGGCCGCACGGACCTTCGCCTCGACCTGCTGTTCCCACCGCGGCTTGACGAACACGAACTGCCAGCTGCCGTTGCGCGCCTGGAACGGCCCGACCTGCGAATACCCTGCCACCGCGATCGGAATGTCGAGGTCGTGGACCGTGTCGGGAATGTTCTCGCCGGGAGAGGGCACGACGATCACCGCCGGATCGTGGGTCCGCACCACCGAGTCCGGCCGTGCTCCGTCGGCGATGAGGCCGTTGTTGCGGCCGCTGTAGTCGACGGCGTTCCAGCCGCTGTAGTACGGGATGACGCCCGGGTCGGCCACCGCGACGGTGCGTGCGCCGGCCGGCACGTCCGCGTCGGCGAGGCCCCTGCCGATCGCGGCGTGCGTGCGTTCGAGGTCGATACCGGTGTTCGCCACGGCGGGCAGGCCCGGTGACGCGACGCCCGCGACGGCCACCCAGCCGACGGCGACGACACCGACACCTGCCTGTACGAACCGCACCCCCGCCATCGCGGCCACGGCGACGCCTGCCGCCAAGCACAGCACGGGGAACACGGCGAAGGCGTAGCGGTGCAGGGCATCGGCCTCCGGCGGGCCGAACAGCACGAGCGGCAGGCCCGCGGCGAGTACCGTCACGCAGAAGAATCCGCCCACCCGGCGCAGCTCGGGCCACGTCAACAGCGCGACCGTGAGCAGCAGCAGCGGCGCGAACACCACGACCGTCGACCACAGCCACTGCCCGTCGAACCCGAGCGGGCCGATCGCGTCACTCCACGGCTTCGGCACCAGGTGGCTGTACTGCACGACCGTCCACACCACGCAGCCCAGCGCGAGCACCGCGGCGATCGTCATCCCGACACGCGCCTGCCCGGACAGCCGCCGTGACCGGAACCAGACGACGAACCCGGGCAGCACCGCGATCAGCGCCTCGGGCCGCAGCGTGGCGGCGAGCACCAGCAGCAACGGGGGTTCGAGGTCGACGACGTGGCGCTCCTCGACGACCCGCATGCCCACCACGGCCATGCGCAGCACGACGAGTGCCACCAGAGCCGTCTCGAGTCCGCCCGCGAGGTGGAAGTAGGTCGGGAGGAACAGCACGTAGGCGCAGCCGGCCACGACGGCCGCGGCGCCGTCGACCGCGCGCATCAGCAGGATCAGGGTCGCCACGCCGGCCACGACGCCCGTCACCTGCGCGACGAGCACCGGGTCGGCGCCGAACACCGCGAACAGCGCCTGCCACAACGTCCACAGGAGGCTGGTGAACCCCTCGACCGGATTGTGGTCGCCGACGTTGTAGACGAGACCGTGCCCTTCGGCGAGGTTCTGGGCATAGCGGGCGTCGACGAATGTCGCGTCGGTGACGTACGACCACGCCATCCAGGTGCCGAACGCGAACACCACCAGCAGGCCCGCCGCGGTCACGGCCAATCGACTCACGGCCGCAAACTACCAGCGATCCCACCGGCCCCCGAGACCTCCCGCCTCGTCCGAAACGGGCACCGACAAAGGGCGCTGACCTGGCATTTCGGACCAGTTTCCACTCACATGGGCGATATGGCGACCGCGGAACCCGACGCGCGCGTTCGCACTTTCGCGGCAGCAGTACCCTCGTATCTCGTGCATGCCACAAGCACCTCGACGGCCACTGATTCGCCGGGCGGCGAATCAGGCGACAGCCCAGGGACGAAGTCACCGATGAACGCCGATACGACCGACACCGCGCCCGTTCCCGGCAGCCGGTCCTTCAAACGCGCCTTCGACGACATCCGTTCGGGCCTTCGGCAGACGGAACTGTGGGGCCACCTCGGCTGGCAGGACATCAAGCAGCGGTACCGCCGCTCGGTGATCGGCCCGTTCTGGCTGACCATCACCCAGGGTGTCATCGCGCTCGGCCTCGGCCTGCTGTACTCACAGCTGTTCGGCCTGCCCATCGAGACGTTCCTGCCCTACATCGTCACGGGCTTCATCGTCTGGGGCTTCATCAGTGGGTGCATCACCGAGGGCATGCAGACCTTCATCTCCAACGAAGGTCTGATCAAGCAGATGCCGGCGCCGCTGACGATCTACGCGCTGCGGACGGTGTGGCGGCAGACGTTGATGGTGGCGCACAACGTGATCGTCTACGTGATCATCGTGGCGATCTTCTTCCCGGCGCTGTCCCAGCAGTATGCGCTGCAGGACGACGCATGCACCGCGGGAACCGGCCTGTGTCACCCCGGTATCGACTGGTCGATCCTCACCGCCGCACCGGGCTTCGTGATCCTGGCGCTGAACGCGGGCTGGGTCACGCTGATGCTCGGCGTCATCTCGACGCGCTACCGCGACATCCCGCAGCTCATCAACTCGCTGATCCAGCTGCTGTTCTACCTGACGCCGATCGTGTGGCCGATCGACCAGCTCTTCGCTGGTGGCGGACGGGAGAACGTGTCCTGGGCGCTGCCGTTCATCGAGCTGAATCCGCTCTACCATTTCGTGCAGATCGTGCGTGCGCCGCTCATCGGCCAGCACATCGATGGCATCAGCTGGCTGGTCGCCGTCGGCATCACGATCGTCGGCTGGGCACTCGCGTTCGTGGTGATGCGCAACTACCGTGCCCGTGTCTCGTATTGGGTGTGACACCAGATGGTCAGCATTGACGTCCGCAACGCCTACGTGGACTTCCCGATCTTCGACGCCAAGACGCGGTCGATGAAGAAGCGGGTCCTCGGCAAGGTCGGCGGCAAGATCGGTTCGGACTCGAAGGTCCCGATCATCGAGGCGCTGCAGGACGTGAACCTGCAGCTCTCCGACGGCGACCGGCTCGCCCTCGTCGGCCACAACGGCGCGGGCAAGTCCACGCTGCTGCGGCTGCTGTCGGGCATCTACGAACCCACGCGTGGCTCGGCGAAAGTCACGGGCAAGGTCGCACCGGTGTTCGACCTCGGTGTCGGCATGGACCCGGAGACCTCCGGTTTCGAGAACATCATCGTCCGCGGCCTGTTCCTCGGCAAGAGCCGCAGGGAGATGGAGAAGCGGCTCGACGACATCGCGGAGTTCACCGAGCTCGGCGACTACCTCGCGATGCCGTTGCGCACCTACTCCACCGGTATGCGCGTGCGCCTCGCCCTGGGTGTCGTCACCTCGATCGACCCCGAGATCCTCATCCTCGACGAGGGTCTCGGCGCCGTCGACGCGTCCTTCATGAACAAGGCCCGCGACCGCCTCAAGGACCTCGTCAAGCGCTCCGGGATCCTGGTGTTCGCCAGCCACTCCGACGAGTTGCTGCTGGAGCTGTGCGACCAGGCCATGTGGATGGACGAGGGCCGGGTGCGCCAGCACGGACGGCTGCGCGAGGTACTGACCTCGTACAAGGGCAAGGACCCGTTCCAGAACGTCAGCCGCGAGGTCCTCGAACGCCTCGGCCAGGCCAACCCCGACGACCTCGCCAAACCCGGTGACGGCGTCACCCGTGACGGCCAGGCAACGGGCGACACCTCGGCCGCCACGGCCCCGGCGAGCGGCGGCTGACATGGGCGCACTCCCGGAAGGCGCGATCGCCGCAGTCGTCGTCACCCGCAACCGCCGTGACCTGCTCGCCGAGTCGCTGAAGGTCGTCGAGTCGCAGACGCGGCCCGTCGACCACCTGATCGTCGTCGACAACGGCCCCGAGGAGGAGTCGGCGCGCGACGTCGTGGAGGCGTACTCGCGGCCCGTCACGTACCTGCCGTCCTACCGCAACCTCGGCGGCGCGGGCGGTTTCGCGCTGGGCATGCTGCACGCGCTCGCGCTGGGCGCCGAGTGGGTGTGGCTCGCCGACGACGACGGCAGGCCCGCCGACGAGCACGTCCTCGAAACCCTGCTCACCGAAGCAGAGCGGCGCGGGCTCGGTGAGGTGTCGCCGATGGTCGTCAACATCGACGAACCCGAGAAGCTGGCGTTCCCGCTGCGGCGTGGCCTGACGTGGAAACGCACCTCGTCCGAACTGGGCGAGGACTTCCTGCCCGGCATCGCCTCGCTGATGAACGGTGCACTGTTCCGCGCGTCGACCCTCGAAGTGACGGGTGTGCCCGACCTGCGGCTGTTCTTCCGCGGCGACGAGGTGGAGCTGCACCGGCGGCTCGCGCGCTCCGGCCTGCCGTTCGGCACGTCGCTGCGCACGGCATACCTGCACCCGAACGGGTCGGACGAGTTCAAGCCCATGCTCGGCGGCCGGTTCCACGCGCAGGATCCCGAGAACGAGGTCAAGCGCTACTACACGTACCGCAACCGCGGGTTCCTGCTGTCCCAGCCGGGGATGCGCAAGATCGGCGCTCTCGAGATCGCCCGGTTCGGCCTGTACTTCGTGGGTGTGAAGCGTGACCCGAAGGCGTTCGTCGAGTGGCTACGACTCGTCCGCCAGGGCCGCAGGGAGCGCTTCTACCGCTACTGAGCGCCCCCAAGGGCACTTTGGTGGCGTTGAGCGCCCCGAATCTTCCCCTCGCACTGCTTGGCGACGACGCCGCATTCACCACCTACGCAACCGGCACCGCCGCGGGTTCCGCCACCCGCACCGCAAACCAGCCACTGTCAAAAATAATCACAAATACGGTTCGAGCTGGGTGTAGAGCTGGGAGACGATGCGGGCGTTGTCGGCGGGCGCGTACGTGGCCCATTTCTGGCCGTCCTCGGCGGCCCGTTGCGTTCCCAGGTAGCGGCCGTCCTCGTTGTCGAACCACATCACCGGGTCCAGCTTGGCTGACCTGCCGTCGTCGCCGGGAACGAACGCGGTGACGAACCCGATGCGTTCCGTCTTCTTCTCGAACAGCCGGGCCACGGCACGTTCCTGTGACGTCGTCTGCGAGGACCGGGGTGCTTTGACCCCGCCGAACGGGTCGTAGCCGCCGTCCGCCTGCTGTGGCTTGCGCGTGGCGGCCACCGGCACGGTGATCGACTGGCCGGGAGCAGGTTTCGTCAGCGGCAGCAGGTCCACCAGCTCGGCGACGAAGTTCGTCGGCCGCACTTCGGTGAACGTCAGCATGGTGCCGTCCTGACGTACCAGGACCGCGTACTGGCCGTCGGAGACGGCGCGCGCGTAGATCTCCTCGTCGCCGGTGAGCTGTCCCGCCAGCGCCACGATGAGCGGTGCGCGCATGCACGCCTCGAACGTCGTCTCGACGTCCGCCTCCAGCCGGCCGCCACGGGCCAGGTCGCGCGCCTCGAGGTCGCGGAACACGGCCTCGCGCACCTGGGTGCGTTGCGTGTGCGTCGTACCCATGTGCGGGATCTCGAACGGGAACGGCGACCTTCCGAGCTTGTACTGCTCGAGCAGGATGTCCACTGCCACCAGTGACAGCGAGAACGATTGCGCCATCTCTCCCCCGGTCTCGTCCGATCCGACGGGCGAAACGTTAGCAGCCCGCAGACGTCGCGTGGCTCGGCTCCGACCGGCCGACCCTTGCCGCGACGTGGCGCTCGTACGGCGGCGGCGCGGCGGGTCGGCGCGGCCGCGTCACGCTGTCAGCGAACCGGCCTTGCCCACCGCGAACACCGGTGGTCGGGTGGAGTCATGGCCGAGACCAAACCCGCACTCGTCGTGCATCTCGTCAGTGGCGGCGAACCACTGGTGTTCCCGCTGCATGCCGACGCCGTCGACGAGGTGACCAAGCAGCTGTACCTGTACCTCGACCACGGTTCCGTCCAGAGCATCACCGACGTGGACAGCCGCGTCGTGCACATCAACTTCGCCCACGTGGCCGCCGCGTACGTCGACGACCTCCAGCGCTCGGGCAAGGTGTTCGGGATGCACTAGCGGCCGGCGCATCGCGAGCGCCGCCCCGGCCTTCCGTCGGGGCGGCGCTCGCGGTTCTCACTCAGAGTTCGTAGAGGCGCTTCCAGTTCTCGCGGCTGGTCAGCTCCGGCATGGCACGCTTGTACTGCGCCTGCACCGCGTGACCCTCCTTGCGGAGGCGGCTGATCACCTGGACCGCCCGCTTGCCGAGGTCGACCATGCGTTCCTTGTCGTAGGAGCGCACGCGCACGCCCTCCTGCGAGGCGTCGGTGACGACGGCCGTCTTGAACAGCGCGACGTGCCACCAGTGCGCCTCGTCGGCCGGGATGGCGCCCATGTTGAACCGGTGCTTGCCGAGCGCACGGTTCAGCATGCGCTTGAGCAGCACGGCACGCTGCATGCTCGGCCGCGGCGCGGTGTTGTTGATGACGATGTCGTTCGACGGGATACCGGGCACGTTCGTCGGGTCGTGCCGCTTCGTCTCCGGATACTGCGCGCGGATCTCGCGGATCTCCTTCATCGCCGCGACACCGCCGTCGTGCAGCACCTCAGGCCCCTCGAGGAAGTCCTCGACGGCCTTGATCAGCGTCGCCGTGAGGCCGTACTGCATGCCGAGCAGGTAGCGCACCACCTGCGCCATCAGCACCCGGGAGAGCAGGTTCAGGTCGAACGGGCTGTGCAGCGCCGCGGTGATGATCGAGTTACGCAGGTTGAAGTAGCGGTGCCACTCGTCCCAGTCCTTCCAGTGGAAGTCGGCGTGCCACACGCCGGCGCCTGGCAGCGTCACCGTCGGGAACCCGGCGGCGCGGGCGCGGTAGCTGTACTCCGCGTCGTCCCACTGGAAGAAGAACGGCATCGGGTAGCCGACCTTCTGCACCACCTCGGACGGGATGAGGCACGACCACCAGCCGTTGTAGCCCGCGTCCAGGCGGCGTTCCTGCCGGGTCTTCTTGCCCGTCTTGGGATTGACCCCCAGCAGGTCGGCGGTCTCCGGGCTGTGCGGCACCGGCACGCCGGGCTGCAGCGCGTTCAACTGTGCGTGCTCGGCGCCCACGTGCAGCTGGTTGGGGTGCAGCAGGTTCAGCATCTGGCCGCCGACGATCATCGGGTTGGCTGCCTTGTTGGAGAACGCGGTCAGCCGGATCACGAGGTCCGGCTCCAGCAGCACGTCGTCGTCCATGAACAGCACGTTGGCGTGCTCGGCCGCGGCCTGGCCCGCCACCTCGTACAGGCCGCGGGTGAAGCCGCCCGCGCCGCCGAGGTTCGGCTGCTTGATGTACTCGAGCTTGTCACCCAGCGCCGCGGCCACGTCGGCGAAGCCGTCCCGCGAGTCGACCGTGTCGGTCCCCTGGTCCGCGACGTAGATCGCGTCGAGCGTCTCCAGGGCCGGCAGCGAGTCGGCGAGCGTGCGCAGGTTCGACAGGCAGTCGTCGGCGCGGTTCATCGTGCAGATCGTGACCGCGGTCGGCCGGATCTCCTCGGGCGCTTCGACGGTCCAGCGCACCTGCGAGACCGTGAGCCGCTCCATGGCGTCGGTCTCCAGGTCGAGCCACAACCCACCGCCGTCGACGAACTTGTCCAGCTTCGCCTCGAGGGTCACCGTGCGCTGCACCACATCGGTCATGGCCTCGGCGGCGACCGTGCGGGACTCGCCCGCGACGTCCGAGGCCCGCACCACGAGCCGGCCCGAACCGCTGACGATCGCCTCGACGGTCACCGACCGGACCGTCGTCCAGCGCTGCCAGTACGACGCAGGGAACCTGCCGAAATACGTGTTGCCCGTGACCTTCGCCGACGGCTCGAGCGTCACCGTCTCCCGGTCACGCGATGCGACACCCTCGACCACCTCGAGGTACAGGTCCTTGCTGACGACCGCCGAGGGCCCCTCGAACAGACCCCGCTGCGCGAGCAGACGCCCCGACGCCGGGGTGTGGGCCTGCAGCAGCGAGCCGGCCGTCGCCTCGGTCGTCACTGTTGCTTCACCGGACATGAGAGGCGTCCTCCAAGTAGTACAGGGCCACCGGATTTGAGTTCGACGTGTTCACGACGCGGAATCGACACCGTGGCGGCGTCACTCCAACGCGCGAACGCCAGTAAGGTACAGGCCGCCCCTCAGCGGTTCGCACCAGGCTTCATCACCCACGTGATTCCCGGAACACGACCCATTTCAACATCACGAAATTGATCACCGTGGCGGTGCCCTGCGCGATGACCCACGCCGCAGCGACCCGCCACCGGAAATCGTCGGACAACATCGCGAGCATCACGGCGTTCGTTCCGACGTTGACGAAGAACGTTGTCGTGTAGAGCGCAGCGAACCCGCCGATCTGCCCGGCGCCGCCTTTCTGGGCCGCAGTAAATGTGAAGCGGCGGTTAAGAAAATACGCCGTGGTGGTGCCCGCGATGAAACTGAACGCCTTCGCCAAATGCACCCACGTGCCGGCCTGCAGCAACAACCAGTACAGCCCGGAGTCGACCAGTGCGCAGAACCCGCCGATGAGCACGAACCGGGAGATCTGTGCCACCAGACCCGGCGATGCGGGCCTCACCGCCTCGCCGGCCGGAGATTCCATCGTTGCCACCGCTGCACCTTATGCTCTGCCGATCGTGATGCTCTGCTGACCGTGATGTTCTGCCGATCGTGCAGGACGTTCTGCCGACCGTGCGTGTTCTGCGTGTCGTGTTCCCGTGAACCCGGTTCCGACCTGCGTTTCCGGCCGACTGCACCGAAGATCGCACACCGATTCCGGGTCCGTGCTTATCGAGTGTAGGGATCGGACATTGTGGCACCGGAGACAGGCCATATCTCGAGATGGTTACCCTGGCTCGAGTGAGCACACCCACTCCCGAACGGCACATCGAACGGCGCACCCTGGCCGGTTGGGGCAGGACGGCCCCGACCACCGCCAACGTGCTCGCCACCCCGGATGTCGAAGTGATCGCACGCGCGGTCGCGCAGGCAGGCGAACGCGGCGTCATCGCCCGCGGACTCGGCCGGTCCTACGGTGACCCGGCGCAGAACGCCGGCGGCCTCGTCGTCGACATGACCGCGCTCGACCGCATCCACTCGATCGACCCCGACAACGCGATCGTCGACGTCGACGCGGGTGTCAGCCTCGACTCCCTGATGCAGGCCGCGTTGCCGTACGGACTGTGGGTACCGGTCCTGCCGGGCACCCGCCAGGTGACGATCGGCGGCGCGATCGCCAACGACATCCACGGCAAGAACCACCACAGCGCGGGCAGCTTCGGCAACCACGTCGTGTCGATGGACCTGGTCACGGCCGACGGCCGGGTACGCACCCTGACCCCGGACGGCCCCGAGGCCGACCTGTTCTGGGCCACCGTCGCCGGCATCGGCCTGACCGGCATCATCGTGCGGGCGCGGATCAGGATGACGCGCACCGAGACGGCGTACTTCATCGTCGACAACGACCGCACCGCCGACCTCGACGGCACGCTCGAGCTGATCAGCGACGGTTCCGACGAGAACTACACGTACTCGTCGGTCTGGTTCGACACCATCTCGAAGGGCCGCCAGCTCGGCCGGGGCGCGTTCGCCCGCGGGTCGCTGGCCAAGCTGGACGACCTCCCGCCGAAGCTGCGCAGCGAACCGTTGAAGTTCTCCGCGCCGCAGCTGCTGACCGTTCCGGACATCTTTCCGAACGGGCTGATGAACAAACTGTCGCTGAGCGCGATCGGCGAGTTCTACTACCGGTCGACGCCGAAACAGGGCCGCGGGGCGATCCAGAACATCACGGCCTTCTACCACATGCTCGACCTGGTCGGAGAGTGGAACCGCGGCTACGGCAGCAACGGCTTCCTGCAGTACCAGTTCAGCACCCCGCTCGGCGCGAACGACGGCCTGCGCCGCATCGTCGAGAAGGTCGCCCACTCCGGGCACTACTCGGCGCTGAACGTGTTCAAACGCATGGGCGAGGGCAACCCGGCACCGCTGTCGTTCCCGCACCCGGGCTGGATGGTCTGCCTCGACTTCCCGATCAAGCCCGGCCTCGCGCAGCTGTGCAACGAGCTCGACCGGATGGTCCTCGAACTCGGCGGACGCCTGTACACGGCGAAGGACTCGCGCACGACCGCCGAGACGTTCCACCGCATGTACCCGCGCATCGACGAGTGGAAGAAGCTCCGCCACTCCGTCGACCCGTACGGCATCTTCATATCCGACATGGCCAGGAGGCTCGAACTGTGATCGACGCGGTGGGCAACCCCCAGTCGCTGCTGCTGCTCGGCGGCACCTCGGACATCGCGCTGGCGATCGCCGAGAAATACCTCGCCCAGCGGCCGCTGCGGGTCGTGCTGGCGGCCCGGCAGTCACCGCGCCTCGACGAGGCCGCCCAGCGCCTGCGCAGCGCAGGTGCCGAGGTGGAGACCGTCGACTTCGATGCAACCGACACCGATTCGCACCCGCTGGTGATCGACAAGGCGTTCTCGGGTGGCGACATCGACGTGACGGTCGTGGCGTTCGGCCTGCTCGGTGACGCCGAAGAGGCGTGGCAGGACCACGCGCAGGCCGTCGAGATGGCGACCGTGAACTACACGGCGCCCGTCTCGGTGGGTGTGGCACTGGCCGAACGCCTCAAACAGCAGGGCCACGGCTCGGTGATCGCCCTGTCGTCGGTTGCGGGCGAGCGTGTCCGCCGGTCGAACTTCGTCTACGGATCCACGAAGGCCGGCTTCGACGGCTTCTACCTGGGTCTCGGCGAGGCACTCGCACCGCACGGCGTCCGGGTGTCGGTCGTGCGCCCCGGACAGGTGCGCACGAAGATGACCGAGGGCATGGACAAGGCCCCGCTGGAGCAAACCGCCGAGTCGGTGGCCGACATCGCGATCGACGCCGCGCGACGCGGCAAGGACCTCGTGTGGGCACCCGGCACGTTCCGCTGGGTGATGTCGGCGCTGCGACACGTGCCGCGCCCCATCTTCCGCAAACTGCCCATCTAACACCCCGACCGGCCGGCCCGGCCCGACTGACGCCGCGGCGCATCCGGCCGATCTGACGACGTGGTCGTGCCGACACGACAGCGGCTCCGCCACCCGACCGCGGTGGCGGAGCCGCTGTTTCGTGTGCGGCAGCTCTGTTTCGAATACGGCTACTGCGTGACCCAGTAGCCGTAGCTCGTGTACTCGGGGTACGGGCTGAGCAGCGGCCGGACCGGTTCGAGGGTGACCTCGGCGTTCTGCGACGTGACGAATTCACCGGGGATGTCGAACGTGCGCGTGCGCCAAGCGTCACGGTTGGGGCCGAGGTCCCAGACCCCGACGGCACGCCCGTCGACGCGCACGCGGACGAACTGCTCGACACCGTTGACCATCACCCTGCTGGTCAGCTTCGCGTCCTGACCCGGTGTCAGGTTGCCGACGCGGAACGTCTCGCCGCCCAGGATGTATCGGCTGCTGTCGATGATGCCGTCCTGCCGCCGCAGGTCCGTGTAGGGCTGCACGCCGGGTTGTTCCATCTGCGGCGCGTAGCCGTGGCCGGTTTCGGAGTCGAGCGAGCCGACGTCCACGTGGTCCCGCACGTCCCCTGGCACCGGCGCTGCGTCGCCCGTGCCGGCGAGGCTCCAGTTGGCCTTGCGTACCGCCAGCTCGTCGAACGGGACGATGCTCCAGCCGGTGCTGTCGCGCGGCACGTTCAGTTCGAACGTCATCTCCGGCTCCGCCTCGAACACGCCGGTGTCGACGAACGAGTGCATGGCCGCGCCCGGCCACTGCTCGTACACGGCGAAGTAGTCGGGCCGCTCACCCTCGGGCATGGCGCGCAGCTTCTCGTACAGCGCGCCAGGGCCGTGGTTGCTGGCCTCGGCGAATCCGTTCGTGGTCAGGCCGATCGTGTCGACGACCTTGCGTTCACTGAAGTATGCGACCGCGCCGACGTCCTTAACGCCCACGACGGCGTCCGGCGGCAGGTTCCCGCGCAGCCACGCGGCGACCGAGACGTTCGTGTCCCGGATCGTCGCCGCCTCCCAGCCGAACCGCCACGCCCACTGCGGCAACGCCATCAGCGAGAACAGCAACGCGACGGCCGGCAGCAGGTGCAGCGCCGCCTGGCGGAACCGGCCGCGCGCAACGAGCCGCGACACGGCGTACAGGCCGATAACCGTGACGACGATGTAGATCGGCAGGAACGGCTGGAAGTACCGCAGCTCGTGGATCAGCGCCGTCGACAGCGTCGACACCGACAGCACGATGCCCGCGAACGCCACTGCCAACGCCACCGCCAACGGCCGCCAACGGCGGTGCTTGACCAGCAGATACGCCAGGCCGAGGACGAACACGATCAGCATTCCGGGGAACGCGTAGTTCTGGCCGGACATGCCGTTGAAGAAGCCGACCGCACCGCGCAGGTTCTCCGTGGCACGCTGGACGAAGTCCCCGATGTAGAACGTGGGCCGATCCGACATCAGCGACTTCGACTGCACGCCGTTGGCGGAGAACGTGCCGGTGGCGATCCAGTAGAACAGGTACTGGCCGATCGGGGCGAGCAACGGCAGTAGCGCCCACAACGCCGCGCGCGGACGCCGCGTCTCCCCCGCGCGCCGCCCTCCCAGCGTCGTCCACAGCATCGCGCCGATCAGCGCGATCGCCAGGACCATCCCCTCGGGCCGCACCAGCGCGAGCAGCACGCCCACGACGGGAGTCCAGCGGAACCGGCCGTCGGGACGTTCCCTCACGAACAGGTACACCGTCGCGACGGCGAGCAGGGCGGTGAGGCCGACCTCCATGCCGCTGGCCGTGCCCCACATCAGCGGGCCGGACGCCGCCGTCAGCACACCGGCCCAGACGCCGACTGCGCGTCCCACGAGCAACCGGCCCAGGTGGTACGTCAGGCCCGTCGCGAACGCGGTGCACACGATTCCGGTCGCGACGGCGTAGCCGAGCAGGCCGTTGCCGCTGAAGCCGAGCAGCCACCCGACGGCCAGTACGAACGAGTACAGAATGCTGCTGGCGCCCGTACTGATCGGATCGCCGGGGTTGAACCGGAACAGTTCACCGCTGCCGAGCTGCTTGCCGTACTGCAGATGGATGTAGACGTCGTCGAGCGGGGCGATGAACGTGCCCTGGTTCCACACCAGGTCGACGACGACGAACACGACCGCGACGAGGGCCGCGGCGACGCCGAGCAACCACGCGACCGGATCCCGCCCGGACAGCGCACGCCGGAGTCGCCCCGTCGCCCCCAGCCGCTCCTCGTCCGGTGGGACCGGGGTGTCCTGCGAGGCCGTGCCCGACACGGTCACCGGGCTGGGACAGGCCTCGGCCTCATCCGTCGAGCCGGCGGCCTCGACATCCGGGTCGTCGCTGGTCGGGCCGCCGTCACTCTGCGCGGTCATGGATGCGTCCGCCTCGTGTGTCGTCATCGCTCCTACCCGTTCGGCCAGGAACACAAGCTACCGGGTACGCGCGAAAACGGAACGTCTGCGTCAACGGATGCGGACCAGCGTGAAGTGGCCGACGCCGGTGGCGTCCGAACGTACGGTCCAGGTGCCCGGACCGTGGCCCGGCCCGGAGTCGTACAGCAGCCGATATGACGGGTCGAGCGGCTCGCGGTCACGATCGAACCAGAGATAGTTGACCTCGAGTAGCGCCGACCCGACCGGGCCGGATTCGGACAGCCGTTCCTCGAGCAGTTCCGGGACTCGGCCGCGGTCCGAGAACGCGTCGACGATCTGGCATTCGCAGAAGTACGCCAGCGTGCCGATCTCGCCGGGCGAGCGCACCGGGGCGGCTCCCACGCGACGGCCCAGTTCGGTACCGACGCGGGCGTAGTCCTGGGCACTCGCCCAATTGCCGAAGATCACCGGCGAGCGCCACGGCACACCCCGCTGCACCTCGACCGCCGCCGTGAGTACGACGAGTCCGGCGACCGCACCCAGGAGTCCGAAGGCGACGACGGGTTTCGTCCGGTCGCCGACACCACGGTCGCTGTGCGCTCCTCCGCGCTGGTGCCCCCACCAGGCCCCGAGTGCGAGGACGGCACACATCGACAACGCCGTCAGCGGCGCCACGTAGTACCAGTGGTACGGACCGACGCCGAGCAGCACATAGGCGCCGTAGTACGCCACGCCACCGGCTCCGAGACCGGCTATCACTCCTAGTGCGGGGCGTTCAGTGACGGCAAGTCGGACGATCGCGACGGTGAGGAGCGCACCCACACCCAAAACGGCAGGCACTATCGCCAACAGGACGGGAAAGCCCACGTCTTCGAGGTACATGCCTATGCCGGTGGCGTACGTCCACGGGTCGAACAACCCGTCCTGCGACTGCTTGATCACCAAGGTGTCGGGTACGGCCGAACCGAACGCGACCCAGCTCAGGACGTACCAGGGCAACGCGACCGCGGCCGTCGCCACGACCACCTGCCACCAGCGGCGTCCGACCGCGCGAGCCGTGACGGCAAACATGACGACGACGAACACGGCCAGGTCGAGCCGCACGAGCACGGCCAGCCCCGCGAGGGCGCCGAACCACACCGGGCGTCGCTCTGCCGCGGCCGCGGCGAGCCCCGCCAGCACCGCCGGGATCAGCAGCACCTCGAGGCCGATTGCCGACAGCACGAACGGATTCACCACGACGACGGCGACTCCGAGGAGAGCCACCGGCACCGGGAATCGCCAACTGGCGGCAAGCCTCGCCCACGCCCACCCGAGCGCCGCCGTCGCGCCCACCGTGACGAATCCGAGCGACGCGATCGGCTGAGCATCTCCGAACAGCCCCGTGACCGCGGCGCCCAGCGCCAACAGGAGCACGTTCAACGGCGATGTGGCCGAATTGCTCGCGACGTCCGGGATGATGCCCCATTCGCCGTGTTCGGCGAGATTCCTGGCATAGGTGAGCGTGATGTATGCGTCGTCGGTCAGGCTGGTCCTGGTGAGCAGGAACGCCAGCAATCCGCCGACCGCGGACAGGCCGACGATTACCGCTGTGCGCGTGCGACCTGCCATGTCCTGCTTCCACTGTTCGGCGTAAACGACTCCCATGTTTGCAGGTCGTGGGTGTTACTCCGCGGAGTGACATGACTCTTTACAGTGCCGGGTGTGACCGCATCCGCGACCGCATCCCGCCGACCCGTCCCGAACGGAGTCGCGCATCGTCTCTCGGCGGCCGTACTCGGACTGATCTCCGCGCTGGCCTCAGTCGCGTTCGTTCTCGCACCAGCCGACCAGGTCACGACCACGTACGAGTGGCCGTCCGCCGCACCCGAGGACACGACACTCCCCCTGCTGCCGTACACACCACAGCGGATGGACGTCACGTTCTCCTGCGCCGACGCACGCGCCCTCGGTGGCGGCACTCTTCTGTCGACGACAGGACCCGGTGGCGTCCAGGACCCTCCGAACGGCCTCTCGGTGCGGATCTCCGACGGGCGGATCACGGCCACCCTCGGCAAAACGCCCCTGGCGGCCGCACCCCTGACCGAGACCTGTCGCTGGCGGATCGTCTCGGACACATCGGGAACCGTAGTCACCTCCGACGGCCGCGAACAGGGACAGACAGCGGAACGGCCTGCAGTCAACGGCCTGTTCACCGACGCGACGGACGCACCCAGCCTGCAGGTGAGCGTCACTCCGGACACGCGCTACGTCTCGGACCCAAGCCCCGTGAAGATCGCGGCAGGCGTGACCTCGGTCGTGTCGCTCATCGCGATGCTGCTCGCGCTCAGGAAACGGGAGTCGTGTCGCCCGAAATCGCTGCCACGGCGGTGGGCGCGTCCTCGGCTGGTGGACGCCGTCGTGGCGGGCACGCTCGTCCTGTGGGCCGTCATCGGCGCCGCCACCGTCGACGACGGCTACATCGTCGCGATGATCCTGTCCTCGGCCGATACCGGCTTCGTCGGCAACTACATGCGCTGGTTCAATGCCCCGGAGGCGCCGTTCAGCTGGTTCTACGAGCTGTATCGGCCGTGGGTGGAGGTCAGTACGACAACGCTGTGGCTGCGTTTGCCATCGCTGTTGGTGTGTTTCGTGTCGTGGCTGCTGATCGACCGTGTGCTGCTTCCACGGTTCGCCAAAGGACACGCCGGGATGGCGCGCTGGGCCGCGGCAGGGGTCTTCCTGCTCTGGACCATCCAGTTCGGCGTGGGTCTGCGGCCGGAGCCGTGGGTCATGCTCGGCTCGCTCGCGACGTTGGCGCTCGTCGAACGGGGCGTGGCAACTCGCCGACTGTCGTTCCTCGCCTGTGCCGTCGTCGCCGCAGGAGCGACAACCGCCCTCACGCCCACCGGCATCGCGGTTTTCCTGCAACTGCTCGTGGCGTTGCCTGCAGCATGGCCGACGTTGCGCGCATACGGCCGGCGAGCAGCCGCCGTTTTGCTCGGCGCAGGCGCGTCGGTGTTGCTGCTGATGTTCTTCGGACAATCGCTCGACGCGGTGCTGCATGCCGTCGAAGTAAGGACGGAGATCGGCCCGAGTTACGGCATCGCGGGCGAAGAAAAGCGCTACGAGTGGCTGTTCGATCCACTGCAAGGCGGGCTGAATCGACGGCTTCCCGTGCTGCTGTTGTGGTTCGCTATGGCGGTCTTGGCCGTGTTGCTCGTGCTGCGCCGAACGCCGAAGCTGGCGCAGGCCCCGACCCGCCGCCTCCTGGTCGCGGCGGTCCTGTACTTCGCAGCGCTCGCGCTGACTCCGACGAAGTACACCCATCATTTCGGTGTTCTCGCCGGCGTGGCGACGCTGCTGGTTGCTGTGATGGTCCACGCGGTCTCGCGTGGAGCGCTGCGGCGCAGCTGGCAGCTGTCGCTGACGTGCGCCGCCTTCGCGATCGCGGTGTGGGTGGGCATCGACGCTCCGTTGCGGTGGTGGTTTCTCGGCGGGCTGAACGTGAAGTGGTCGGACGTGCCACCGGGAGTCGCCGGAATCGACGCCGCCAGCCTGGCCTTGGCGGTCGGGTTCGGGATTGCGGTAGCCGGACTTGCCGGCGCGTGGCGCTGGATCCGGAGCCCAGCCTCGTTCGTACCGATCATTGCGTTCGGTGTGGTGGTCGTCGAGGTCGGCACGATGGCGTACGCCATGGTTCCGCGCTCGGAGACATATACGACCGGTGCCGCAAACGTCGCCGCGTTAGCGGGTCACCCGTGCGGAATCGAGGAATGGCTCGAGGTGGAACCGGATGTCGCCGCCGGCATGCTGCCGGCCTCCGGACCTGCCGATGTGGACGGCTTCACCACGAACGGCGCGTTTCCGCGACGCGGACTTCTCGAACCATATGGGAGCGCACAAGCCCCCGTATGGCACAGCAGCGGCCGTCCGGGAAGAATCACGACATCCTGGTACAACCTGCCTGCAGGAAGCGACTCTCCCACTGCACCTCCGGTGGTGGTGCCCGTCCGCGGAACCGGTGCCGTGGCGGCGACCGTCGAGTTCGCCGACGAGACCGGAAGAGTCCTGTCTTCTCACGAGATCACCCTTACCCCGCAATGGACGGAGAAGCGTTTCGACCCGGCGACCGCCGCGATGGTGCGATTGAAACTGGTCGACGAACGTTCCGCCAACGGTTGGATCGCTGCAGGTGCACCACGTCTACCGAAAACAGTTCCTTCCACGGAACTCGTACCCACGTCGGAACCCGTAATCCTCGACTGGGTGGGTGCATTCACGATGCCGTGCCGTCGTCCGCCCTCAGTGGACGACGGAACCGTCGAGCCCGTTCGATACCGCTTCGCATCCGGCCCGTCGATCCGCGACATCGGCAGCGTGTCCTATATGGCAACCCAAGGAGGGCCTTACGCGCCACTGATGCAGTTGGCCACGGAAACAGCGGTGCCGACGTACCTCCGTGGGGACAAGCTCTTCGAACCGATCAGCGTGTTTCGGCTCGACTACCCTGCGCCGAGCCGGAATTTCCGGATGACGCGAGCGTCGCGCTAGCACCGCTCTCGGAACGACATCTGCTCGCGCGCCGCCTGCGTTTGCGTGCACGTCGGCCACCGACGGCACTATCGTTGGCACCGTTTTCACCTATTACCGCACCACGACGCTCCTCACCCGTAGTACGGCCACACATCTCGGCCGCGGGACGATTGGTGTGCCGCGCCCCGCGCGGCGTCGTGATGTGAAGGGTGCCATCGGGCTCGAGTTCGAACCGCCAACCAGCCGTGTGCTTGACGACATGATGGTGCCGACAGAGCCCGATGAGATTCGTCGTGCATGTTGGCCCGTCACAGCCGTGCGGCGTGACATGGTCGAGGTCAACGTACTCCCCCGGTCGATGACAGCCGGGAAACCGGCATTCCCGGTCACGCACCTTCACGTAGTCCGCAACCGCTCTGGTTGGCCGGTATCGCTTCCGTCCGACTTCGAGGGGCGCCCCAGTGAGAGGGTCGGTCACCACCCGCCGCCATGTCGATGTGGGCTCCTCAGCGATCTGACGAGCTACAGGCGCCGGTATGGGGCCATGCCCGGCCAGTTGCGCCGGATTGTCTGCAAGTCCCATCAATGTCGGCAGGTCGACATGCACATAGATCTCCGCCCTACCGGCGCCCGCGTGACCGCCCGAACGACCGAGTACACACTCGGCGAGTTTGTCGGCTCGTAGCTGGTCCATGGTCCGCGCGTCGCCGCGATTCCGTGTCGATCTAGCCATCCGATCGAGGCGCGCGTACACCGCCGATGCGACCTCCGCAGGCAGTGCCGCAGAAACAGTGGCCATTGCGTCTTCGCGATGGAGAATCTGAACCTTACGACCTTCGCGTCGTCGTGCTGCCCGTATCGCAGCACCATCCGGATCGACCCTGTGCACCGCTCGGTACGCGATACGTCGGATCGATCCGGCGTCACGACCGGCGAATTTGTCGGCAACCATCTCGTCGACCCTGCCGGCGGACTCACCGTCCAACACCGTGGTCTGATCGACGACCTTCGCGGCCTTCTGCAAGTCGATGTCACCGCCGGATAGCGCCCGCAGCGTCTGCGGCAACCGGGCGGTGAGCTGCCGCGCCCACGCGAGTTCCCGACGTACGACGTGCTCGGACTCTGCCAGCGCCACGGCCAGCTCGGCCGTTACCTGTTCACTGGCCCCAGTCTCGGAAACCGCGGTAACGGCAAGTTCGCGTATGTACTCGGCCTGAGCCTGCGCGATCCGTCTTCGTGAACGAACAACACCGTCGAGTTTCATACTTTTCCCCTCGTTAGTAGCTGTTTTTGAAAGTACTCGAATGTCCCGAATGGTGTCAAACGTTAGTTCGATACACTCGATCGTGCTATAGCCATGAGTCGCTGGAGGCGGTTGAATCACGGACGGACCGAGTTGGATAGATCGAGCCACTGAGGTCGGCTCGCCGCGCTGATCGACCACATATACAACAAGCCACCGACACAACCGGCCACAGCAGATGTCGGACGTGCCGACGACCGGCTGACCACCGAACCCACGTCGACAACCACACCGATCCATCGATGACAGCGCAGAGGAATCTCCACAACGACGAGGAGGAGCGACCATGGAAGCATCGGGAGCCGACACGGGCCGGCAACGATCGACGTCGGTACCCTGGTCGCCAACCGTGAGCGGACCCACCAACACCGATGGTCCCGGCACAAGACGCCCCGGTGCCGCCGACAAACCGCCTCACGGCGATTCGCCAGGGCAACGTGCCGCCGGCCGAATGAACCCTCGACGACCTGACTCCCGGCCGCCTAGCTGGTCACGCAGGGATCGACGGACTCCCCGGCGCCGACCCCCACCAGCCGTTCAACGTACCGCGATCACCACGTACGGCCCGACATCGCGCGTCTCGAACCGCGGCGACGCGAACAGCGATGGTTCGAACGTGACCTTGCGGCCGAGAGCAGCGGTCTTCCTCGGGAAGGTGTCGTACTTGACGGTGTAGAAGTAGTTGTCGTTCTCGCCCTTCTTGAGCACGACCATGGTCGGCGGAGTGAACGGCCCGTCATGCATTCGCCGGTACAGCTCTTGCGGACTGTTCGACGCGGCCCAAGTGTCGATCTCAGCCGCACGTTCGCCGTGGCGCGACAGCGGGTTCGTGTAGTGCGGCCGATGATCGTGGAACAACCAGAACGGCCGGAACACGAGCATGTGATGCTGCTCCGAGAGAACCGTCTCTCGTTCCGCAGTGCCCGTACCGAGTTCATCGACAGCGGCCAACAGTTTGCCGCTCCAGATACCCTCGTCCTCTTCCTCGCCGGGAACGTGGTGCCGACTCTCGGGAGTCCTGCCGTTCGGGTAGTAGTCCGATAGCGCCGCTTCGAACCCTTCGCGCATCGGCCCGCGCAGACTGTCCTGCAGAACCCCGACGCTCAGCCCGATCGCCACGATGGCGACAACGGCTGTGATCTGGGTCCGCCATTCGTTCCACCGACGCAGAGCCCAACCCAGCATGTCCGTCGTCGCGAACACGCCTGCCACTGCCAGCGTGACCTTCAGCGTCACGTTGAACCTGAACGCCAACAGCGTGGTGTCGAACGCCAACGCCAACGTCGAGAGCGCGAACCACAGATAGACCGCACCCGCTGTCACGAGTGCAACGAGAGCGACCCGATGAGCACGCACCCGAACGACCGCCCACGCCAGCCCTGCCAGACACAACAAGCCGATCGGGCCGTTCGGTTTGAACGGCATCGGGAAATACGCGCTCGTCTCCGGGAGATACCGCGCAGCGACATTTTCCGCGCCCAACCCGCCGCCGAACAAATACGGCGCCCACACGACGAGCATCAGCAGGGCCGACACCACAGCCACGAGCATCACTCGCCCGGTCAGACCGCGGACGACCTCGCCGCGAGATCCGCCGGCTCGCACTCGCAGCACGCCGGCGATGATTGCCAGGAACACCACGAGCATCGCACCGAACGCCAGGTGCAGGGTGTACGTCATCGCGCACACGCCCAGGTAGATCCCGGCCAGTATGAGCGGCCAACGCGGGGTCTCCCGGTCCCGCAGCGCGTTCCACGTCAGCACCAGCACCGGAAGCAACCATGCTGTTGTCGGCCACGCGTACGGTTCACCGACGCCCGGCACGTGCAGGCCCATGAGCAGCGTGCCCAGGCTCGCCAGCACTGCCATCCGCCGACGCACCACGAACCGCCACAGCACGAACGTCACGGCCGCCACAACTGCGATGGTCGTGATCGAGAAGGGCTTGTACGCCTCCCAGCCCTGCAGATCGAAGAGGTTGGCGAAGCGCCCGCCGAGCCAGAACCAGCCCGCCGGGTAGAACGGCGGAATCCCCTCGTAGTTGAAGTCGGCGAGCCCCCACCCGGAGGTCATGCGCTCCATGTACCGGAGACGGAACTCGTTGTCGCCGGTCGTCCCGCCCAGGTAGTAGCGGGTGGACAGCAGCGGCAGCGCGAGCGTCAACGTCGCCAGCGTCGCCAATCCTCCGGTCACGCCTGCGAACTTGATCCACCACGGCGCCGTGACTACGCGCCGCACAGCGAGTCCGCCGACGAGGCACAGGATGAGACCGGCGCCGATCAACGACAACAGGGCGTTGGGAACGTACGTGTCGGGCACGAGGTCCGGCGCACGGTTCACGGCGAACTGGAGCAACAGGCTGATCGCCGCGGCTCCGACGATGGCGATCAGGAGTTCCGTGACCGCCCGGCCGACACTTGGAAGCGGCACGGGCGGCACATGGCTCCAGCGGCCACCGGAACTGTCACCGGCGACCTGGGTGTCCGCGTTTTCAGCGGCGGGCTCTGGGTACGTCACGGTGGCGTCATCCGTCGCGGAAGTCGGGGTGGCCCGGAATTACAGGTAGTACCAGAGGATGAGCATGACGACCCACGCACCGCCGAGGACCTGCAGCACGCGGTCGTGAAGTGCGATCTCCTCGGGTTCACCCGCGTTACCGCTGTCGACATCGACGGCGTAGCGCAGGACCGCGACGACGAACGGCACCAGCGAGATGACGCTCCAGATCGAGCCGGGCGCAGCCTGCTGCTGCTCGAACGCCCACAGCGAGTAGGACATGATCAGGATCGCTGCCGACGTCGCCCACACGAACCGGAGATAGCTCGCCGAGTACTTCTTCAGCGAAGAACGGATCTTGGCCCCGGTGCGTTCGTAGAGCTTGATCTCGGCGTAGCGCTTGCCCGCCACCATGAACAGCGAACCGAACGCCGTCACCAGCAGGAACCATTGCGACAGGGCGATGCCCGTGCCGACGCCACCCGCGATCACGCGCATGAGGAAGCCGGAGCCGACGATCGCGAGGTCGACGACGGGCTGGTGTTTCAACCCGAAGCAGTACCCCAACTGCACGGCCATGTAGACGGCCAGCACCACGAGCAGCTGCCAGGAGGCGAGCAGGCTCAACGCACATCCCGCGGCGAAAAACCCGACCGAGGCGACATAGGCCGCGGGAACGGGCACGATCCCAGCCGCGATCGGGCGCTTGCACTTCGTCGGGTGCGCCCGGTCCGCCTCGACGTCGATCGCGTCGTTCACCAGGTACACGGCCGACGCGACGAAGGAGAACGCGACGAACGCGATCAGCGCGTCCAGCAGGACACCGCCGCTGGTGATCTCACCGGCGGTGAACGGCGCGGCCAGAACGAGGACGTTCTTGACCCACTGCCGTGGCCGCGCGGTTTTCAGCAGTCCGGTGACGATGTTCCCGGAAGCGCCGGCCTCCTGGCCGGTCGTCTGTTCGCTCGACACGGTCGCCTCCGCCTGGCCTGCCTCGGCCTGTCGGGTCGTCTCACTCATCGTGAGCTCCGGTTGCGATTCAGCTTGCGGCGCACGAACCCACCGACGACGCCACCGAGGGCAGCGCCGGCAAGGACGTCGGTCGGATAGTGCACGCCGAGCACGAGCCGCGACGCCAACATCGGCGGGACGATCGCCGGCACGACATTGCGTCCGACAAGCCCCGAGTAGAGAACGGCCGCGGCGGTCGTCGACGTCGCGTGCGACGACGGGAAACTGAGCCTGCTCGGCGTACCCACGCCCACCCGCACGGCCGGATGGTCGGGCCGTGGCCGGCGCACCACCCGTTTGACGGCAATGGACGCCGCGTGCGCACCGACGATCCCCGCTGCCGCGCCGACCCAGTCTTTCCGACGCCGTTTGTCGACCGCCGCGCCCACCAGCGCCAGCGCGGACCACCCGGCACTGTGCTCGCCGAAGTGGGACATGCCGCGTGCGATCTTCACGGTCGTCGGGTTGACGATCTGGTCCTGCACGGCTGCGAGGACTGCGACCTCACCGACAGCCGGCCTCTCTGAGGTGGCGTCGTCCGTGCCGATGTCACCGACGAGCACGCCGGCATCGGCATCGGTACGGGTGGTCGTGGTGCCTGCTGACGCGGGGTCCTTCTCAAGCATCGATCGAACCGTCCAGAGGGGCGCCGTCGGTGAGATGCGGGGCGATCTTGTTGTCGAACATCGACAGTGCCGACCCGATCGCCATGTGCATGTCGAGGTACTTGTAGGTGCCGAGGCGACCACCGAAGAGCACGTTGCGCTCCTTGGCCTCGGTCTTGGCGAGTTCGCGGTAACGTTCGAGCTTCTCCCGGTCGTCGGGAGTGTTGATCGGGTAGTACGGCTCGTCGTCCTCATTCGCGAAGCGCGAGTACTCGCGCACGATGACCGTCTTGTCCTTCGGGTGCCGGTCTTCGCGCTCGGGGTGGAAGTGCCGGAACTCGTGGATCCGGGTGTAGGGCACTTCCTGGTCGTTGTAGTTCATGACCGGCGTGCCCTGATAGTCACCGGTGGGCACGACCTCCTGCTCGAAGTCGAGCGTGCGCCAGCCGAGGCGCCCCTCGGAGTACCCGAAGTAGAGGTCGAGTGGCCCGGTGTAGACGGTCGGCGTGCCCGCGGGGATCTGGTCGCGCACGTCGAAGTAGTCGACGTTCAGGCGCACCTCGATGTTCGGGTGCTCGGCCATCTTCTCGAGCCACGCGGTGTATCCCTCGACGGGCAACCCCTCGTAGGTGTCATTGAAGTACCGGTTGTTGAACGTGTAGCGCACCGGAAGCCGCGCGATGTTGCCGGCGGGCAGTTCCTTGGGGTCGGTCTGCCACTGCTTGGCGGTGTACCCGCGCACGAATGCCTCGTAGAGCGGCCGGCCGATCAGCGAAATGGCCTTCTCTTCGAGGTTCTGTGCTTCGGAGGTTTCGATTTCACTTGCCTGCTCGGCGATGAGTTCGCGCGCCTCGTCCGGGGAATGGGACTTTCCGAAGAACTGGTTGATCAAGCCCAGATTCATCGGGAAGCTGTAGACCTGTCCCTGATACTTCGCGAAGACCCGATGTTGGTAATCCGTGAAGTCGGTGAACTGGTTGACGTAGTCCCAGACGCGCTTGTTGGACGTGTGGAACAGGTGGGCGCCGTAGGTGTGCACCTCGATACCGGTCTCCGGCTCGGGTTCGGAGTACGCGTTGCCGCCGATGTGGTGCCTGCGCTCGAGCACGAGGACTCGCTTGCCGAGCTGGCTGGCCGCTCGTTCGGCCACGGTGAGGCCGAAGAATCCGGAGCCGACAACGACCAGGTCATACCCGTCGAAACCGGCATTTCCGTTGCTGGGAGTTTCGGTAAACGCGCTCACGGTGCAAAAGGCTACCGACGCGCCACGGCCCTCGTGCGGCGAGGCTCCCCCGTCCCCGTTCAGGACTTCCCTTTTACGGCCCTCACCTGGCCGCCTACCTGCCGCACGAGAGCCCGCGCCCCAACACCCCCGGGATGACCACGTGTGCTGCGTGTGTGGTCAGCGCCGTACGTCAGAACCGACGGAGCGCCGCCGTTCCCGGTTCCGTCGAATCGACGTTCCACCCGCACTGTCACCCGGTCGAGCTACCTGTCCGTGGGATCGGTCCGCGATTCACTCGGCCGCGGGGCGTTCCTGCAGGCCGGGAAGCACGTCGTCGGCAACCTCCTCGAGCACGACCTCGCGCCCCTGATAGGGGCTCGAGCTGCGCGGCCAGTGCGCCACGACGTCCGTGAAGCCCAGCGCGGCGGCCCGCCCCGCGGCGTCGACGAACGCCTCCTTGCTGGTCAGCGAGTACACCGGCGCGGCGTCGAGGCTGAGGTGCCGTTGCAGCGTCGCCGGGTCGCGTTCCGCAGCGACGAGCTCCTCGTCAAGGCGTGCGGACAGTTCGGCGACGCCCTTCCACCACGATTCGAGTTCGTCGGAGTTTCGTCCCGTGGTCAACCAGGCGTCACCGGTCGCGGCGGCGAAGCGGATCGTGCGCGGCCCGTTGGCGGCGATCACCAACGGCGGACGGGGATGCTGCACGGCGCCGGGCAGGTTCCGCGCCCCCTCAACCGTGTAGTACTCACCGGAGTGGTCGAACCCGTCGATCCGCAGCAGACCGTCGAGCGCGGTCGTGAACTCGATGAACCGGTCGGCGCGCTGGCCTGCAGTCAACTCCGGCTCGCCGAACACGGTCGCGTCGTAACCGGTGCCGCCCGCGCCGACTCCGAGGATGAATCGCCCGTCCGACAGGTCGTCGAGCGTGATCACCTCGCGCATCAACGGCAGCGGGTGCCGGAAGTTCGGCGAGGTCACGAACGTGCCCAACCGGATGTGCGACGTCACCGTCGCAGCGGCGGTCAACGTCGGAACGGCGCCGAACCACGGTCCGTCGACCAGGTTCCGCCAACCGAGGTGGTCGTAGGTCCAGGCGTGGTCGAAGCCGTACTCCTCCGCGGCCCGCCATTTCGGCTCGGCCGCCCACCAGCGGTCCTCGGGAAGGATCACAATGCCAACGCGCACGGCGCCACACGCTATCGGCCGACGGCCTCGCTGTCGTGGGTGCCCGCTTCCCGCGGCGCCCCGGGCGTGTCGTCCCCGCGTACGGCGCTGCGAGCGTCCCGTGCGCGTGCGTGCGGCTCCCGCGCACCACGCGAGGACTGCGGGCACGACCGGCCGGCGGCCCGAAGGGGTGTCGCATGGAACACGGCGGATCCGCCATGGGGCTCTGGGACACTGGAATCGTGGAGAGACCGAGCCTCGTAGCATCCGACGTCGACGGCACGCTGCTGTCGACGGCCACGCACTTGAGCCCGCGCACGGTCGACGTGGTCGACAGCGCCGTCGCCGCGGGCGTGCCGGTGGTGCTCGTGTCGGGGCGTCCGCCGCGATGGATCCCTGAGGTCGCCGAGCAGGCAGGGCTCGCCGGGTACGCCGTGTGCGCCAACGGCGCCGTGCTGTACGACATCGGCGCCGACCGCGTGGTCGACGTGCACGGGCTGATGGACCCGGCCCAGCTGGCGACCGTCGCCGACGCCCTCGAACACGCACTTCCCGGCTGCACGCTGGGCGCGGAGCGGGTCGGCACCCACGCCGTGGACGACGACATGCGCAACTTCGTGATCGAGTCCGGGTATCACAATCCGTGGGGCGACGGCGAGGGATCGCAGGCGTCCCGCGCCGAGGTACTCGGCCACGCGGCGGTGAAGCTGCTGGTCAGCCACCCGAAGATGACCTCGGACGCGATGGCGAAGGCCGCACGGGAGGTCCTCGATTCGCACGTCGACGTCACGTTCTCGTCCGGCGCCGGGCTCATCGAGCTGGCCGCCCACGGGGTCACGAAGGCAACCGGGATCGCCGCGGTCGCCCGACGCGCCGGACTGGACGCGGACGGCACGATCGCTTTCGGCGACATGCCCAACGACGTCGAGATGCTGCGGTGGGCAGGACACGGGGTCGCGGTGGCGAACGCACACCCCGCCGTGCTCGACGTCGCCGACGAGGTCACCGCGCCACATCACGAGGACGGCGTCGCCCAGGTCCTCGAACGCTGGTTCTGACCCGCGCGCGGCCGCCCGCCGACCTCAGCAGGGTTTGGCCGTGAACCGCGGGTCGGCGGTGAGGCGTTCGGTCAGCAGGTCCGCCTGCGGCCGGTGCAGGTACAGCTCCACCCATCGGCCGCCTGTCGGCTCCGCACCTGCGCGGCGGAACGGCACGATCTCGTAGGGGCCCGCGTACTCGGTGCGGATCCGGCACGTCCGGTGCGGCAGGTAGCCGCCGGCCGCATCGACGACGACGGCGGGCATGCGGTCACGCACGATGTAGGCGTGGTCGTCGGGGTTTCGTGCCAGGTGCGCGTCGGTGGTGCCGCTGGGGTCGACGACGTACAGCCGGGGGCCCGCCGCGTCGGCGAGAGCTCCCGCGGGCACGGCGCTGACGACGGTTCCGCCGGTGAGGCGTTCGCCGAGCCAGTCGCCGATCTCGTCCAGCTCGTCTTCGACGGTCCGCAGCTCCTGCATCGCCGGCAGGGTCCTGGTCATGCCGAGCGTCAACGACAGCCCCGCCAGCACCACGGCGACCACGGCGACGCCGCGCCCGGTCGGCACCGTTCCGGAGCCGGCTCCTCCCCGTGACGGCTCGCCCGAAGCTCCCCGGCCGCCGGTCGGGGCCGCGTCCGCCCCGCTGGTGGTCGGCATGCCTGCCAGCGCGACCCCGCTCGCCGCGGCAACGGTGAGCAGCACCGGAACGGCGGCCAGCTGCCCCCACGCGGGCAGGGTCCCGCCGCCGATCACGATGGCGTACCCGGTTTCGGCCAGCGCGAGTGCCAGCAACAGCCACACGTACGTCGCACCGGGAAGCCGGCGCCGGTAGCTCAACAAACCGATCGTCACGGCCGCGACCAGCAGAAACACCTGGTAGGTGAGCGCGAAGTCGGTGACGTAGGTCCACCCCGCCTCGAACCGGCCGACCAGGGAGTCGCTGGCGCGAACGAGACGGGCGACGACCGCCGTGGGCACGCTGTCGCCGTAGTAAGTGATGCGCCAGGCCGCCCACGGCACCAACAGCACGGCTGCACCGGCGACATACACCGCGGGTGACGGGCGAGGCATCCGGCCGCGCACCGCGGCGACCACCAGCCACCCGCACGCGACCACGGCGACGACCACACCGTCGAGACGCGTCATCACCGCGAGCGAGGCGACCAGTCCCGCCAGCACGACGTGGCCCGTGACCAGGGTGTACACGAGCGTGAGCACGAGCAGTACGAACAGCGGGGTGGCGAGTCCGGACGGTCCGTACGCGGCGAGGGCACCGGTCGCCGCGGTGACCACCGCGGCGGCGACGGCGAACGCGGGGGCACGGCCGGACCAGCGCAGGATTCGCCCGGTGAGCGTGTACGCGACGAGCACGCAGCCGAGCGCACAACCGATGCCGAGTGTCACGGCGACCGGTTCGACCTCGGCACCCGTGATCGCACGGACCAGCGCCAGGAGCACGATCCACGCGAAGTCGGTGTAACCCTCGACGGGCTCCCCCGGGTTGAACACCGGCCCGTAGCCGTCGGCGATGTTGCGTGCGTAGCGGAAGCCGACGTGAGCCTCGTCGGGCACGGTGCCGTAGGCGAGCTGATGCGCCAGTGACGCGGCCACGGTGACGGCGAGTGTGGCGAGGCGCCAGCCGCGATGACCACTCAGCCGGGGCCACACTGCGACGAGCAGCACCGCGAGGCACACCCACAGTGCCACCACCACGCCTGTGGCGATCATGGCGCGACCACCCCATCCCCGCCGAAGCCGAAAGACCGGCCGAGCAGACAACGTACCGAGACCGGACGGCCGGGCGGGCACCCGCCCGGGAACGGACGACTCCGGCCGGCCGCCGCTACAGCTCGAGACTGTCGAGCATCGTGAACGTTTCCTCGACCAGGTCTTCGAACGGTTCGCGGTAGTCGGTGTCGTGCCAGTACTCGATCAGCGCGATGAGCGCGTGCACCAGCGCGGACACGAACACCCGCAGCCGCAGCGAGTCGATCCCCAACCCGGTGTGGATCGCGAGGATGTCGCGCAGCAGAGCCTCGACCTGGTCGACCTCCGCGCCGAGGGCCTTGCGCACCGACGGTTCGGTCAGCAGGAAGTGGATCCGCGTCCGCAGGAGCGAATCGACGCCGAAGGGCTCGCCACCGGACGGGGCGCCGTTCGTCGGCGAGCCAGCCGGCAGGAAGTCGGCCAATTCGCCGAGCACGCGGCGCAACGCTTCGATGGGGCTGTGCTCCACGAGCAGATGGTCGAAACGACGTAGTAGCTCGGGGTCGCTCTCGTCGTAGAGGACGAGCTGTTCCTTCGTGCCGAAGTAGCGATAGACGGTGCTGGGCGAGACCTCCGCTTCGTCGGCGACCCGCTCGATCGTCACGGACCTGAAGCCGTGCACGGCGAACAACTGCAGGGCCGTGTCCTGGATGTGCCGCATCGCCTTGCGCTTCTTGCGCTCCCGCAGGCCGGGTTCACGCCGATACCGGTCCCGGAGCGTCTCGACCCCGTTCGCCGTATCACCCTGCTTCACCACGCCGTGGATCATAGCAGTGGCTTTCTTCTGATAGTGACTTCCGTTTTGCCACCTCCTCGACGTCCAGCGCCGCAACCCTCCCCGGACCTCACGTGATCGTCACCTTCAACGCGGAGTCACTATCAATAAGTAGTCACTTGCAGAATCCGGCGGCTCCTACGTAGAGTCACTTCCAAGTGGAAGTCACTATCAACTTCGAGGCGGAGCCGTGATGCGCAGAACCGAGACGACCACGACCGTCGACGTGGCGGGGCTCATCAAGGAGTTCGGCCGGTTCCGTGCCCTGGACGGACTCGACCTGACCGTCGAGCGCGGCGAGGTGCACGGCTTCCTCGGACCCAACGGCTCAGGCAAATCGACGACCATCCGTGTCCTGCTCGGCCTGCTGCGGGCGGACGGCGGCCGGGTGCGCCTGTTCGGTGGCGACCCGTGGCACGACGCCGTCACCCTTCACCGCAGGCTCGCCTACGTCCCTGGAGACGTGCACCTGTGGCCGAACCTCACCGGCGGCGAGGTCATCGACGTGCTGGCCGCAGCCCGTGGCGGTCTCGACCGGCGCAGGCGCGAAACCCTCCTAGACCGGTTCGAACTCGATCCGACGAAGAAGGCGCGCACCTATTCGAAAGGCAACCGGCAGAAGGTCGCGTTGGTCGCTGCGCTGGCCTCGGACGCCGAGTTGCTCGTTCTCGACGAACCGACGTCCGGTCTCGACCCGCTGATGGAGGCCGTCTTCCAGGAATGCGTCGCCGACGCCACGGACGAAGGTCGCACAGTACTGCTGTCCAGCCACATCCTCGCCGAGGTCGAGGCGCTGTGTGACCGCGTCAGCATCATCCGCGCCGGGCGCACTGTCCAGACCGGCACCCTCGACGAACTCCGGCACCTCACCCGCACCACGGTCGACGCGCGCACCCGCACCCCCGCGACCATGCTCGACGGCCTGCCGGGCGTCCACAACCTGACCACCACCGCCGCATCGGCCGCCGCATCCGGCATCGCATCCGGCACCGGCACGCGCACCGATGCGGCCGAGGCCCACCGGTCACCGGTTGCCGAATCCGGTCACCACGTGCGATTCGACGTCGACGGCGAACACCTCGACGAGGCCATGCGCACCCTCGCCGGAGCCGGCATCACCGCGCTGACCAGCACACCGCCGTCGCTCGAGGAGCTCTTCCTCCGCCACTACGGCGCCGACAACCCTGCCGACACCGACAACCCTGCCGACACCGACAACCCTGCCGACACCGAAAGCACCGCCGACACCGCGGCGGATGCCACCAACACCCACGGCACCAACACGCACGGCACCAACACGCACGGCACCAGCACCCACGCCATCAACAGCGCCGACACCGACGACACCGCACCCGAGCCCACCGCACCCACAGGCAACACCTCCGACGACACCGCCGGCACCGCATCGGGGAACCGGGCCGAGAGAGGCGTGTCCCGATGACCACGCGCACGTTCGCGGCGACGTCAGTGCTCGCCCGGTTGACGCTCCGCCGCGACCGGGTCCGGCTCGCGATCTGGTTCGCCGCCCTGGTCGCGCTGCCGCTGGCGGCGGTGTCGAGCCTCGAATCGCTGTATCCGACGCAGGCTTCCCTCGACGGGTACGCCCGCACGGCCGCCAATCCCGCGGCGATCGCGCTCGGCGGTCCCGGGCACGCGCTGCACACGCTCGGCGGTGTGGTCGTGTTCGAGATCGGCGGGTTCGCCGCGGTGGCCGTCGCGTTGTGCAACATCTTCCTGGTGGGCCGCAACACGCGCGGCGAGGAGGAACTCGGCCGCATCGAGTTGTTCCGGGCTTCGGTGGTGGGGCGGCACGCGGCGCTCGCGGCGACACTGCTGGTGGCCGCCGCGTTCAACGTGGCCGTCGGCGGGGCGATCACCGCGGTACTGGGGGTGCAGGGTCTGCCGTGGCCCGGCAGCGCGGCGTTCGGCGCATCGCTCGCGGCGATCGGGCTCGTGTTCGCCGCGGTCGCCGCCGTCGCCGCCCAGTTGGCCGATCACGTGCGCGGGGCGCAGGCGATCGCGGGAGGTGTGTTCGGCGCCTCCTATCTCGCTCGCGCGGCGGGTGATCTCGGTGACGGCACGCTGTCGTGGTTGTCCCCCGTCGGGTGGGCGCAGGCGACCAGGCCGTTCGCCGATCACCGATGGTGGCCGTTGCTACTCGTGGGCGGGCTGGCGGTGGCGTGCGTGGCCGGCGCGTTCGTCCTGGAATCGCATCGCGACCTGGGCGAAGGCATGGTGCCCCACCGCCGGGGACCCGCGCGCGCAACCGCAGGGCTGACGACGAGACTCGGCCTGGTGTGGCGGTTGCAGCGAAGCGGGGTCGCCGGTTGGACCGTCGGCGTACTCGCCGCGGGCGCGGCCCTGGGAGCCGCCGCCGACCAGACCGGCGACATGCTCGCCGACAATCCCGATCTGCTGGCCGCACTCGGCGGTTCGGCGGCCGCGGAGCTGGCCGATGTCTTCTTCCGGATGACCTCGCTGCTGCTCGCGATGGCCGTAGGCGGATATCTCGTCGCGGCCGTGCTGCGCGCCCGCTCGGAGGAACACGCCGGGCACGTCGAGCCGCTGCTGGCCGGCTCGGTGAGCCGTCTGCGGTGGACGTCGGCGCAGCTCGCCGTACCGGCCGTGGCCAGCGCGGCACTGTTGGCGGCGGGCGGCGCGGGCGCGGGCGCCGTGTACGCCCTCGCTGCGGGCGACATCGAGCAGCTGCCGCGGATCCTCGCCTCGGCGATGGCGTACCTACCCGCGGTGTGGCTGTTCGGCGGGCTGGCCGTGGCGCTGTTCGGCGCGGCGCCGCGGTCGGCGCCGGTGACGTGGGGCGTGTTCGCGGCCGCTGCGGTCGTGTCGCTGCTCGGCCCCGCGTTCCGATTTCCTGCGTGGCTGGTCGACATGTCGCCGTTCGAACACGTCCCGGAGTTGCCGGGCGGCGAGGTCACCTTCGCCGCGCCGGTGGTGATGCTGCTGCTCGCCCTGACGCTGGCCGCTGCGGGCACGGCGGCGTTCGCCAGGCGGGACCTCGCCACGGCGTGAGGAACCGGACCGCGAGCCGAACCCGCCCGTCGCGGGCGAGGCGTTACCGTCGTCGGCCATGCGACGGGTTGTGGTGATCGGCGGCGGCATCCTCGGACTGGCCGTCGCGCGCGAGCTGGCCGGACGCGGCGACGAGGTGATCCTGCTCGAGAAGGAACACCGCTGGGCCGCCCATCAGACCGGCAACAACTCGAACGTCGTCCACGCGGGTCTGTACTACAAGCCCGGCTCGCACAAGGCGCGGATGTCGGTCGCGGGCAACCGGTCGATCCTCGCGTTCGCCCGCGAACACGGGGTGCCCGCCGAGGTCTGCGGCAAGCTCGTCGTCGCGACGCAACGGTCCGAACGTGCGGCGCTGCACGTCCTGGCCGAACGGGCCCAGGCCAACGGTGTGCCCGCGCGGCTGATCGGCCCGGCGGAGGCACGCGAGTACGAACCCGAGGTGGCGTGTGTCGAGGCGTTGCGGGTCGAGACGACCGGGATCATCGACTTCCCCGCCGTGTGCGAGACGCTCGCCCAGCTGTCGGCGGCGGTGGGCGCCGACCTGCGGCTCGGCACGCGCGCGGTGGCGATCCGGTCGCGCGCCGGCGGAGGTGTCGACATCGCGACGGAGACGCGCACCGACAGCGGCACCGCATCCGGAACGCTCCGGGCCGACGTGCTCGTCAACTGCGCCGGCCTGCACGCCGACCGGGTCGCCGAACTCGCCGGGGTGCGCCCGCGGGCACGGATCGTCCCGTTCCGCGGCGAGTACTACGAACTCAACCCGGAGAAGCGGCACCTCGTGCGCGGCCTGATCTACCCGGTGCCGGACCCGTCGCTGCCGTTCCTCGGGGTGCACCTCACGCGGATGCTCGACGGAAGTGTCCACGCCGGACCCAACGCGGTGCTGGCGCTGCGCCGGGAAGGCTACCGGTGGCGGGACGTCTCACCACGCGACGTCGCCGACGTGGCCCGGTTCCCTGGTGCGTGGCGGCTGGCCCGGCGGTACGCGTTCCCGGTGGGATACGACGAGGTGTGGCGCTCACTGTCCCGGAAACGGTTCGCCCGGAGCCTCGCGCGGCTCGTGCCCGCGGTCGGGCGCGGTGACATCACGCGCCACGGTTCGGGCGTGCGTGCACAGGCCGTGCTGCCCGACGGCTCACTCGCCGACGACTTCCTCATCGACCGAGCACCCGGCCAGGTGCACGTGCTCAACGCGCCGTCCCCGGCCGCCACGAGCGCCCTCGAGATCGCCCGGCACATCGCCGATTCCGCCGAGGCATGAACCTGTGCCGGACCCCGTTCCCGCGCCTCCGCGACCCGGTTCGCCGAGGGCCGAAAACTCGCGGGAAAGTTTTCACCGTTTTAACTCACTCGCACCCCGGTGCGGCCCTACCGTGAGATCTGTGTCCGAAGACTGCGTGATCCGGCCGGTCGAGCCCGCACCCGCGGGCATCGGCCTCGTGGCGCCGTTCGACTTCGCCCTCGACCGCGAACTGTGGCGATGGCTGCCCGCCCACGTCGACCTGTACGCCACCCGCCTGCCCTACCTGTCCGACCCGGTGTCGGTGGAGCTGGCGAGCGCACTCAGCGATCCCCGCGGCGTCCGCAACGCCACCAGGGACATCCTCGCGCCGGAACCGAGTTCCGTGGCCTACTCGTGCAGTTCGGGAAGTTTCGTCGACGGAGCCGCCGGCGAAGCCGCGATCGTCGCCGCGATGTTCGACGCCGGTGCGCCCGCCGCCGTCACGACGTCGGGTGCCATGATCGCCGCGCTCACGGAGCTCGGCGCCCGCCGCGTCGCGCTGGTCACCCCGTACGTCGACGCCATCACCGACAAGCTCGTCGATTTCCTCGCCGAGTTCGGCATCGCCGCGACAGCCAGGTTCGACCTCGGCCTCAGCGGCGGGATCTGGAAGACGTCGTACGCCGACGTCCGAACCGCAGTGTCCACAGTTGACACCACGGGAGCGGACGCGGTGTTCATCGCGTGCACCAACGTGCCGACCTACGACCTCGTCGCCCCGCTCGAGGCGCAGCTCGACGTACCCGTGCTCACGGCCAACCAGGTGACGATGTGGGCCGCCATGCGCGATGCCGGCATCACCGGCGTCGACGCCCCCGGCGCGCTATTCGCCGACCGGGGAGAGGACCTCACGGCCGCCTAGGAACGGGCGCATCGCTTCGGGCACGCGCACGGAGCCGTCGGCGAGCTGGTGGTTCTCGAGGATCGCCACGAGCCACCGCGTCGTGGCGAGCGTGCCGTTGAGCGTGGCCACGGTCTGCGGCTTGCCGCTCGCGTCGCGGTGGCGCACCCCGAGCCTGCGCGCCTGGAACGTCGTGCAGTTCGACGTCGACGTCAGCTCGCGGTACGTCTCCTGCGTCGGGATCCACGCCTCGCAGTCGTACTTGCGTGCCGCGCTCGTGCCGAGGTCACCGGCCGCGGTGTCGATCACGCGGTACGGCACCTCGATCTTGGCGAGCATGTCCTCCTCGAACGCCAGCAGCTTCTCGTGCTCGGCCTCGGCGTCCTCGGGCTTGCAGTAGGCGAACATCTCGATCTTGTCGAACTGGTGCACGCGGAGGATGCCGCGGGTGTCCTTGCCGTAGGACCCTGCCTCGCGGCGGAAGCACGTGGACCAGCCCGCGTATCGCTTCGCGCCCGCACGCAGGTCGATGATCTCGTCGGCGTGGTACCCGGCCAGCGGCACCTCCGACGTGCCGACGAGGTACAGGTCGTCCTCGCCGAGGTTGTAGACCTCGTCGGCGTGCGCCCCGAGGAACCCGGTGCCGCCCATGATCTCCGGGCGCACGAGAACCGGCGGCACCATCAGTTCGAACCCTGTCGCGCCCGCCTGCGCCGCGGCCATGTTCAGCAGCGCGAGCTGCAGCTGGGCGCCGACCCCGGTCAGGAAGTAGAACCGAGCGCCCGAGACCTTGGCGCCCCGCTCCATGTCGATCGCGCCGAGGCGCTCACCGAGGTCGAGGTGATCGCGCGGGGTGAAGTCGAACTCGCGCGGTGTGCCGACGTGCTTGAGTACCTCGAAGTCGTCCTCGCCGCCCGCGGGAACCCCGTCGATGATGAGGTTCGGCACGGTGCGGTGCAGCTGCTCGAACTCGTCACTGGCGCGGGTCTGCTCGGCCTCGGCTTCCTTGACCTGCGCGGCGAGCTCCTTGCCCTTCGCCAGCAGCGATTCCCGTTCGTCCCCGGAGGCCTTGCCGATCTGCTTGCCGAGCGCCTTGTGTTCGGCCCGCAGCTGATCGGCGGTCGCGATCGCGGACCTGCGTTCGGCGTCCAGCGACAGCAGTCGGTCGACGACGCCCTGGTCCTCGCCGCGGGCTCGCTGCGAGGCGCGTACCTGGTCCGGGTCTTCGCGCAGAATCCTGAGGTCGATCACGTCCCTGAGGGTAGACGGCCCGGCCGACGGCACTCCGCCGAGGCACGACCGCGACGACCGATCGCGTCACCTGGCCGCGACGACCCGCACCGCAACCGGCAACACGACTCGCCCGAAGCCGCACCACGAGCCCCGCGATCCGCAACACGAGCCCCTGAGACCGCAACACGGGCCCCGCGATGCGCAACACGGCCCCCTGAAGGCGCAACACGAGTGCAGAACACGCGTGTGCGAGTGCAGGACACGCGGCGCTCAGCGGGAGCGGACGAAGCTCGCGATCTCGCTCGCCAGTGCAGGTCCGCCGTCCTCCTGGAGGAAGTGGCCCGCGTCGGTGATCGTCGGGTGCTCGCGCCCCTCCGCGCCCGGCAGGCGCTCCAGCACGGGCCGCATGCCCGCGGTGATCGGGTCGCTGTCGGAGAACGCGACCAGCATCGGGATGGACGACTTGCCCAACGCGGCGCGCGCCGCGCGGTTGGCCTCCGTGGCCGGGTCGTCCGGCGTGGTCGGCACGAGCGACGGCATGGCCCGCGGACCGGCCTTGTACATCTCGTTGGGGAACGGCGCGTCGTAGGCGGCCCGCTCCTCGTCGGTCAGCTTCGTGACGCACCCGGACTGCACGAAGCGGCCGATGTCGAGCACCTGCGCCTTCTCGACGGCGTCGTGGAACGACCACCAGACGTCGGGCATGCCGTCGTCGCCGGTCGGCAGTCCGGTGTTGGCGGGAACGACGCCCGCGAACCGCTCCGGGTGCTCGGCGACGAGGCGCAGCCCGATCAGCCCGCCCCAGTCCTGCCCGACGAGCGTGACGTCACGCAGGTCGAGCGCGTCGAACGCGAACGCGCGCATCCACTCGACGTGCGCGGCGTACGTGTGGTCGGCCACGTCGGCCGGCTTGTCCGAACGGCCGAAGCCGACGAGATCCGGTGCGATCGCACGCAGTCCGGCGTCGGCGAGCACCGGCAGCATCTTCCGGTACAGGTACGACCAGCTCGGCTCGCCGTGCAGCAGCAGCACGACCGGGCCGTCGGCGGGTCCCGCCTCGACGTACCCGATGCGGACGATGCCGGTCTCCGGGCTGTCGATCTCGGCATAACGCTCCGGGAAGTCGAAGCCGGGGAGGTTCTCGAAACGATCATCTGGGGTCCGCAATAGCCGCACGCCGCCACCGTAGCGCGTCAGGTGCACCTGACAACCCCGCGAAACGATCACGCGACGGTCGGGTCACGAGACCGCATCCACGGCTCCCGTGGCGGCGCCGGGCCGGGCGCGGACGACTACGAGATGGCGACCGCGACCACGAGACCCAGCGCCAGATGAGCGGCCGCGACGACGAGGCTCGCGGGTGCGAACCGGTCGCTCTCGATGGTCGACCGGACGTCGATACGGGTCGCGAACTCGAGCACGCGCACCGCGGCGACCTGCACGACGATGCCGACGAACCCGAACACCAACGACATGATCAGGCCCTCGGCGAGGTCACCGGTGGAGGCCCAGATCGCGACGACGACGATGAACGCCATCGACAGCAGCCCGGACGAGGTGACGATCACGGCGTTCGGCAGGCCGCGGCGCACCAGCTCGGACAGCTTGCCCGGCGTGGTGAAGTCGATCGCGTAGAAGCCGATGAACATCAGCAGCAGGCCGACGATCGCGTACAGCGCGATCGCCCCGATGCCCCAGGCGATGTTCCCGAAGAAGCCTTCGGACAGTGCGACGTTCACGTGGAACTCTCCCTTGCTCACGTTTTCGGAAACGGTGGCGTCCGGCACGCGACCGTGTCCGGCGGTCACCCACCGGACGCGGTCACCCGCCGATCGCGGTCATTCGGAAATGCGGTGCGGGACGAACGCGGCACCGTCGTCGGTGACGAGGCCCGCGGTCTCGCGAATGCCCAGGCCCGCCGCGTTGTCGCCGACGATCCAGGCGCCCAGCGCGGGGCGGAACCCGTCGAACTCGGGCAGCGGGTCGAACGCCTGGAAGGTGTAGCCCTCGGCGCCGTAGACACCCGCGGTCTCGGTCTCGTAGCCGGGCGCGACGATCTGCACGTTCGCGCCCTCCCTGCCGAGCTTGGGCTTGCGCACGTACTCGGTGAGCAGTCCGGGCTGGTCGTTGAACGCGGGCAGCAGGTTCGGGTGGCCCGGATAGTTCTCCCAGAGGATGCCGAGCAGCGCCTTGTTGGACAGCAGCGTCTTCCACAGCGGTTCGACCCACAGCGTCTGCGGCAGCGATTCGGCGGCGTACCGGCCGAACTCCTCCTCGACGATCCATTCCCACGGGTAGTTCTTCACGACCGTGCCCATGGGCGCCTCTTCGAGGTCGACGAACCGCTTCAGCAGCGGATCCCAGCCGATCTCCTCGATGGCGAGCGCGACCGTGTCGAGACCGGCCTCGGCGGCCGTCTCCTGCAGGTACGTCGTGGTGATGTGGTCCTCACCGCTGGTGTCGGCGCTCGACCACGTGAAATGCACTTCCTTCGACGGCAGCAGCCCGCCGATGTGCTGCCAGCGCTCGATGAGCTGTTCGTGCAGCGAGTTCCACTGGTCGGCGTCGGGGAAGACGTCGGTCTTCCAGTGCCACTGCAGGATCGCGGCCTCGAGCAGTGAGCTCGGGGTGTCGGCGTTGTACTCGAGCAGCTTGGCGGGGCCGCGGCCGTCGTAGCGCAGGTCGAACCGCCCGTACAGGTGCGGATCGCGGCGCTTCCACGACTCGGCGATGTAGGGCCACAGCCACTCGGGCAACCCGAACTCGCGGTACCGCTCGGTCGTCACCACGTGGTCGACGGCGTCGAGACACATCGAATGGAGCAGCTCGACGTCGGCTTCGAGCGCGAGCACCTCGTCCATCGGGATGACGTAGTGCACCGACTCGTCCCAGTAGGGCCGGGCTTTGCCGTCGGCGTAGCGGGCCGGGGTGCCGAACACGAGTCCCTGCTGCTCGACGGTCTGCTGCCAGTTCGGACGGGGCGCTGAGGTGGATCGCTGCACCGGCTCAGGCTCCGCTCTTGCCGAAGCTGCCGCCACTGACACCGAATCCGCCCCGCTGGACGGTCTTGCCGGAGCGGGTGGTGATGTTCGCGCCGTCCGGCTTGGTGAACGAGCCGCCCCGCACCTGCGTGCCGGGAGAGCCGCTGCCGCCGTAGTTGTAGCGGTACTGCTGCATGCCACCGCCGGGCATCGGCAGGAACATGAACCCGCCGCTGACGTATCCGCCGTGGCTGGTGACGTAGTCCTCGTCGCAGTAGTCGTCGTTCTCGACGACCGTGCCGTCGGCGGTCGTGCAGATCGCCGTCGTGTCCTCGGGCTTGACGAGGTACCACCCGGCGACCAGGCCGACCAGACCGAGCCCGACACCGCTGCCGATGAGCAGCTTGCGCCGGCTGTCGGACTTCTGCTCGGCCGCGAGGCGCGCCTGTTCGGCCTGGGCGGCGCGCTCCCGATCCTCGGCCTCCGCCTGCCGGCGGGCACGCTGCTCGGCGAGCGTGGGCTCACGCGGCGCCGTCGTCGACGGATCCTGGAACCGCATCTGCCCCGGCTGCGGCCCTCCCTGCTCCGGGCCGCCCCGCTGCTGCCCGTAGGACTGCCCACCCTGCGGTGGCCCCGGCGGCCCGTCCGGCCACGGGCCCTGCGGCCCCCCGGCCGGATTGTTGTCGTCACTCATGCTCGCAGGCTCCACATGTCGGCACCTTTTCTCTTCCGCGAGTTCTCGTCCGCCGAGTCGTCTTCCGCCGGGCTCTCGTCCGCCTCCCAGGTCGTTCGGCCACGCGCACACGTCCGGCGGCCGGGCCATCACTCGTCCGAGATCGGCCCCAACCCTAGCGACCCGCGCGCAACCGCCGTCACGAGCAGGCATCATGGAATGGATGTCCGAAGAGCCCCGCCGGTTCCATCCGGAGAAGCCCGCGCGCACGAAAACGGCGCGCCGTACCCGTGTCCTGGTCGCGGGCGTGTTCGTGGGCGCCATCGCAGCGATGTCACTGTCGTGGCTGCTGGGCTGGGGCTTCGAGACACCGGAGGAACGCACACAGCAGCGCTCCGAGGTGGCCGCGAAGGCCCGGTACCAGGCGTTCAGCTCCCCCGCGGGCACCTGTCTGACCTGGCAGGCCGCCGACGCGAGTGACATCCGTGACGTCGGCTGCGGCAAACCACACTTGTTCGAGGTCATCGGCTCGGTGGACATCTCCGCGCAGTACCCGCGCGGTGCGAAACAGCCCGACGCCGACACCTGGCGCACGCTGACCGAACAGCGCTGCGGTCAGAAGGCGCGCGAGTACCTCGACGGGCCGCTGGACCCGGAGGGCAAGCTCAGCCTCGGCGTGCTGCAGCCCGACGACGACCGGTGGGCCGCAGGCGACCGGAAGTTGCACTGCGGCCTCCAGCGCACCGCACCGGGCGGATCACTGCAGCAGCTCGACGCGCCCGCGGACGAGATCGACCAGTCGAACGTGTGGGAGAAGGGCGCCTGTCTCGGCATCGAGGACAAATCCCCCGGCGACCCCGTCGACTGCACCGAGCAGCACTCCTACGAGATGGTCGCGATCGTGGACCTGGGCAAGGAGTTCGAGGCGTTCCCCTCGCAGCAGGACCAGAACAAGTTCCTCGACAAACGGTGCAACAAGCTCGTCGACGAGTACTCCGGCGACGCCGACCTGCGCAAACAGGGCCTGATCACCGCGTGGGACACCCGCACGAAGGAAAGCTGGCAGGCCGGTTCGACCCGCGTGAACTGCAAGGTCGGCGCGCTGCTCGAAGACGAGAGCGGCCTCGCCCCGATCCGCGGCAGCATCGCGAAGGGTGCCGCATCGCAGCCGCAACCGTCGGCAGGTGCCGACGGCGAGGCGTCGCAGAACTCCGGCGACAACTCCGGCGGCAACGGCGACAACGGCGGGAACAACTCCGGCGGGACCGGTTCCGGCGACGGCGGAGGCAACACGGGTTCCGGGGCGGGCATCGACTCCGGCGGTGACCTCGGCGGCGATCTGGGCGGCGACGTGGGCGGCGAGGTCGGCGGTCACGTGGGCGACGAGCGGAACGGGGGCTGACAGCCGGTGGCCGTGGACATGCCGCTGCAGCGTTTCGAGGAGCTCGTCGCGTCGGCGCTCGATCAGGTTCCCGAACAGTTCGCCAGCGCGATGGACAACGTCGTGGTGCTCGTCGAGGAACACAACGAGGAGGAGCCCGACATCCTCGGGCTGTATCACGGGGTCGCACTCCCCGACCGAGGTCACGACTACGGCGGGGTGCTGCCCGACCGCATCTCGATCTACCGTGGGCCGATTCTGAGCATCTGTGACACCGAGGACGACGTCGTCGAGGAAGTGCTGGTGACCGTCGTGCACGAGATCGCCCACCACTTCGGCATCGATGACGCCAAGCTGCACGAACTCGGCTGGGGCTGACCCGCGGCCGCCGGCCCGCGGACCGACTGCGCGAGGAACACCGACCCTGCGAAAGTCGCGTTTCCGACCGAGACATTCGCCCGAAAGGGTAGGATTACTGGCGGCTACCGGCCGGGCACGTTCTGCTCTAACACGATGGCGCAAGATTCGACCACAACAGTGACTTCCCCCGCCCCCGCCCGCCGCGGACTACCCCTGCTGCTGGGCGCCAACCTCGCCGCCAATCTCGGCGACGGTATCGCCAAGGTCGCCTTCCCGCTCCTCGCCGCAACCGTCACGCGCGACCCGGTGTTGATCGCCGGGCTGTCGGCCGCCCAGTTCCTGCCGTGGCTGCTGCTGGCGGTGCTGGCGGGCGCCATGTTGGACCGGGTCGACCGGCGCAAGGCCATCGTGCTCGCCAACACCGCGCGCGCCGCCGCGATCGGCGGCATGACCGTGCTGGTGCTGACCGACTCGGCGTCGATCTGGCTCATCTATCTCGGCGCGCTCGTGGTGGGGGTGGCCGAGGTCGTGGCCGACAGTGCGGCCAACGTGCTGATCCCGTCCGTGGTCGATCAGAGCGGGCTGTCCGGGGCGAACAGCAAGCTGCAGGCCACCGAGATCGTCGGGCAGACCTTCGCCGGCGGCCCGCTGGGCAGTCTCACCTTCGCGGTGTTCGCGGCGTTCCCGTTCCTGCTGACATCGGCGTCGTTCGCGATCGGTGCGGCGTTGCTGCTGGCACTGGCGGGCAGTTTCCGGCCTCAGCGGTCGGCGGCGGCCGCAGGCGAGGAGCGGCCTGCCGCCACGTTGCGCTCCGACCTCGCCGACGGCATGCGCTGGCTGATCCGGGACCCGGTCATGTGGCGGCTCGTCGTCGCGGCGGGCGGGCTGGCGCTGACGTCGGAGCTCGCGCAGGCCCAGCTCGTGCTGTACGCGCTCGAGGACCTCTCGCTGACCGAGGCCGCGTTCGGCGTGTTCGGCCTCGTCGGCGGCCTCGGCGGTCTCGGCGGAGCGGCGCTCGCCTCACGGCTGGTCGACCGGTTCCGCGGCCGATACGTACTCGCGGGTTCGATGGCGGCGGCCGGGACAGCGTTCATGGCGATGGGTTTCTCGGCCCAGCCGGTGGTGAGCGCGGTGCTGTTCGGGCTGTTCGCGGGCGCCGTCGTCGTGGCCAACGTGCTGCTGGCCACGACGCGCCACCGCCTCGTACCGGCCGACCTGCTGGGCCGGGTACTCGGCGTGTGGCGGACCGTGGTGTGGGGCATGCTCCCCGTCGGCGCTCTGCTGGGCGGTCTGCTGACGACCGTGCTGGGCTCGACGAGCGCCACGTTCGCGTTCTCCGGCGCCTGCCAGATCGCGCTCGGCGGCGTCACGATCGTCGCGGTACTGACGCTGGACCGGCACCTCCGGCACGCCTGAACCGTGGCGGAGGTGCCGCGTGGGGAACCGATCGCGGCGGCGTCCCCACGCGGCCGGCACACCCAGGCGGCCTGCACCACTGCCGTGTGCGTCGAGCTGCCGTGCGTCGGGTTCCGGGTGATCAGCGGCCGGGTTGGACGGTCGCGACGGTGAGCTGCTGGCCGCCCGGGAATTCCGCGCACCCGGTGCCGGGCGCCTTGACGAACATCGAGTTCGTCTCGTGCGGCGGGTACACCCGCAACCCGCGTACCGGGGTCGGCTTGCACTCGGCGGGGTCGTAGTTGCGGACCTGCACGAATCCGACGTCCGCGTGCGCGGTGCGGCCGGGCTGCAGGGTCACCGGAGCGCCCTTGTTCCCGGTGCGGTGTGCGGCCGCGCCGACCTGGTGTCCGTCGTCGCCCGCGACGTACGAGACGCCGGGGAAGCCGTGGATCACGCACGGCGAGTCGGACACGTTGGTGAAGCGCAGCGGGCGGTAGTGGGTGCCCGCGGTGCCCTGGCCGCGGCCGAGGGACAGTTCGAGATCAGCGGCGAGGCAGGTGTCGCCCGCTCCGGCCCGCTCGTGTGTGGGCACGGCCTGCTTGGGTGCGTCCTGTTGCGGCGGGGATCCGTCGCCGGCCGCGGACGTGCCGGTGGGCTTGTCCGCGGTGGCCGCCGGCGATTCACCCGAGCCGTTACCGGCCGGTGCGGCGGACGGAGCGGCCTGCTGCGTTCCCGGCGAGTCGGACGAGCCTGCCGGACCACCGCAGCCCGCGAGAACGAGGGCCAGAATCGCCGCCCCAGCGACGATCGACGCTTGCGAAGCGGTTTCACGATTCTTGTTCATCACGCGCCTCCCTTGCCGGAATGTCGGCTACCCGGAAGACGTTTCACGCACGCTTCGGTTGCGCGAAACTTTCCCGCCTGCGGTCAAGGTGGGATAACAATTCACGACCCGCCCGTACCGCCTGCGCACGGATCCGCCGCGGCCCACAACCGTCACCGGCGACATCAGCGGCTATCGCCGGTCCGCTATCACTGCGCGATTATCACCGGGCGGTTCCGGTGAACCGCACCGAATGTGTTCGGCCGCACTTTCCACCGGCCCCGCACCGACGTTTCACCCGTTCGACACCGCCCGTTCGACACGGCCCATTCGTGGCACCGGTACCGGCGCGCGTCCGGCGCGGACTCACTTCCCGACGGTGATGCCTGCCCATTCGGAGCAGTGCCAGCCACCGCCCGCGTCGGCGTCGAGGCGCACCATCGCCGTGTTGGGCAACAGGCCGTTGTCGGCGATCTCGGAGGTCACGTTCCCCGCCAGCCATTCGGCTCCGAACCGGATCGCACCGCCGTGACTCACCACGACGACGGCCTCGTCGGAGCCGTAGTGCCGGGCGTGCAGCCCGCGGACCGCCTCGACGTACCGCTCCCGTACCTCGTGGCCGGTCTCGCCGCCGGGCAGCGGAACGTCCAGCCGCCCGTCCAGCCACTGGCCGACGACCTTCCCGTACAGCTCAAGGGCCTCCTGGTCGCCGCGGCCTTCGAGATCGCCGACGCTGACCTCGTGCACCCCCGGCAACAGCGTCACCTCCATCGAGAGCGCGTCGGCCAACGGGCGGGCCGTTTGCCTGGCACGCGTGGCGTGGGAGGCGTACACCGCCGCGATCGGCTCGTCGCCCAGCCGCGCCGCCAGGTCGCGGGCCTGCTGCCTGCCCAGTTCGGTCAACGGCGGCCCCGGCAGCGCCGTGTCGAGGATCTTGCGGACGTTCGCCTCACTCTGGGCGTGCCGCACCAGATACAGCCTCACGCGAGTTCTCCCTTCCGGACGGCCTCCACCCAGGCGTCGGCCGCGGCGAAGTCATCGTTACCCGCGCCGGGTTCGAGGGTTGCCGCCACCCCGTCGGCGCGCGGGTGTGAGCCGAGGAACCGGACCTCGGTCGAACGCCTACGCAGCGCGGCGAGCGCGTCGGCGATGCGCGGCTCGGCGACATGACCTTCGAAGTCGAAGAAGAACCGGTACGTGCCGTAGTCGCCCTTGACCGGCCTGGCGTCCAGGCGGGTGAGGTTGATACCGCGCATGGCCAGCTCGGCGAGCAGGCCTGCGAGGGATCCGGTGCGGTTGGCCGCGGCCACGACGATCGACGTCCGGTCGGCGCCCGTCGGCTCGGGCAGCTGTCCCGGCCTGCGCAGCAGCAGGAAGCGGGTGCGCGCGTCGGCGAGGTCGGCGACGTCCGTAGCCAGCACTCGCAGCGGGTAGTGCTCCGCGGCGACGGGCGCGACGACCGCGGCGTCGTACTGGCCTTCCAGCACGCCCACCGCGGCGCCGGCAGTCGACGAGGCCACGAGTTGTTCGGCCTTCGGCAGGTGCTCGGCCAGCCAGCCGCGGACCTGCGCGAGCGCGTGCGGATGGCTGGCGACCGTGCGCGGCGGATCGGGCGCGTCGGAGCGGGTGAGGACACTGAACCGGATCGGCAGCAGCGCCTCGGCGACCGCGACGAGCGGATCACCGTCGACGGCGCTGTCGAGCGTCGCCGTGACGGGGCCCTCGACGGAATTCTCGACCGGTACGCAGGCGCCCTGGGCCTCTCCGCTGCGGACGGCGTCGAAAGCTGCTGGGATTGTCTCCACCGGAAACAACCGTTCACCACCGGCGAGATTCCGCGCCGCTTGCTCGGTGAAAGTGCCTTCCGGACCGAAGAACGCTATGCGTACCACAACCGGCAAGGTTACCGATCGCGAAAATGTTCACTCCCACAGCCCGTTACACAACTCGCGAGTATTTGCGATCCTGGACGGGTGACCGCCGAATCAGGCACCCATATAACGTGGAATGGTGTGGCTGACGTGACCGGTGAAGACCGCCGTCCGGCCACGCCAGAGGTCGTGCTGTGCGCAGTCGACGAGCCGCTGGCCCGGGCGTGGGAGTCGGCGGCAGGCAAGGTGTCGGGGCCGGTGAGCGTCCACCACGGATCGGTGCTGGACGTCGGCGCGCATGCCGTGGTCAGCCCCGCCAATTCGTACGGCTGGATGCGGGGCGGTATCAACGCCATGTACGCCAAGGCGTTCCCCGGGATCGAACAGCGTGTGCGCAGCGCCGTACTGGCCTACCACGGCGGGGAGCTGCCGGTCGGCGAAGCGCTCGTCGTGCCGACGGGAGAGCCCGCACCCACGTGGCTGATCAGCGCACCGACGATGCGGGAGCCCGGTGAGCAACTGCCGCCGGACACGGTGCATCCCTACCTCGCGGCCAAGGCGGTGTTCACGCTGTGGGCCGAGGGAACGGCCGACAGCACCGAGGGTTCCGACGTGGCGGACGGTGCGGTCACCGGCGACGCGGTGCCGCTGCGCGAGGCGGTCACCACGATCGCGCTGCCCGGCCTCGGCACCGGGGTCGGCGGCGTCGCCCCGGAAACCTGTGCCCATCAGGTCGCCGCCGCGTGGGACGAGGTCTTCGGGAGCTGACCCGGCGCCGATGGCGCCCCGCCGGGCCGGACGTCCGATGATCGGCCCGGGTGGGCCAGGGACGGCGGTAGAGTTCCGACCGTGTCCGTGACCGTCTGGATCTGGGTGCTCGTCGGGCTGGTACCGGTCGTGGTCGTCGTCGCCGTGCTCGTGACTCGGCACTCACATCGCTCCCGTTCCGGTTCGCACCCTCGCCACATGCCGCCACCGTCCGGGCCTCCCCAACCTCCGCCCGCCGGGCAGCCTTTCCCCGCCGGGCGGCCGTTCCCAGGCGGACAGCCGCCCACCGGCCAGCCCCCTGCCGCGCCCGATCCGGTCAGCATGGCCGCGGCCGCCCCTGCGATGCCGCTCGAACACCCGATGCAGTCGTACGACGGGCTCCGGGACTGCCGGGTCTCGTTCGACGACCGCGCACTGCGGTGGTCGCTGCGCGCGTCCTCCCGGATGATTCGTTTCACGATGGGCACCGGGGAGATCCGGCTCTCGCAGATCACGGGCATCCGCATCGTCGACATCCAGAAGGGCGCCCAGCCTCAGCTGAACCCGAACATCCAGGTCCCGCCCGGACCCGCCGTGGCCGTGGCGACGCCGCAGGGCGAGGCGTGTTTCGCCGTGGAGAACCCACAGCTGTTCGCCGCCCAGCTCGACGCGCGGCTCCGGGCACTCGGCCTCCCCGCGTGGATCCGCTGACCGGCGAATCACCCACGCGTGCCGCCGAATTGACATGCAAGTGTTTACTTGCCTAACGTGGGGATCGTGGCCGACGTCTTCAAGGCACTCGCCGATCCGACCAGGAGGACGATCCTCGACGAGCTGACCGAATGCACCGGCCAGACGTTGTTCGAGCTCTGCGGCCGGCTGACGACCCGGCACGGGCTCGCCTCGTCACGGCAGGCGATCTCACAGCACCTCGACGTCCTCGAAGCCGCCGGACTCGTCGAGACCCGCCGCGAGGGCCGGTACAAGTTCCACTACCTCGACACCGGACCACTCGAGGAGATCGCCGTGCGGTGGCTCGACCGCCCTGGCGCGCCACAGACCGGCGAGACCGACACGACCAGCGGCACGACCCACGACACCGGCACGACGAGCGACACCGGCACGACCGGGAAATGACCGGCACCCGCCGAACCCGTCCGACACCGAAACGGAGCCACCCGACCATGCGGATCCACATGACGAGCGTGTTCGTCGACGACCAGGAGAAGGCCCACCGCTTCTACACCGATGTGCTGGGCTTTCGCACCAAACACGACGTGGACATGGGAGGTGGCGCGCGCTGGTTGACGGTCGTCTCGCCGGAGAACCCGGAAGGCGCGGAACTGCTGCTCGAACCGGCGGGCCACCCCGCGGTGAAGCCCTACCGCGACGCACTGATCGCCGACGGGATCCCACTCGCGCAGTTCGCCGTCGACGACGTGCACGCCGAGTACGAACGGCTGAGCGCACTCGGCGTGGAGTTCACCCAGTCGCCCGTCGAGATGGGCCCGGTGACGACCGCGGTCCTCGACGACACGTGCGGCAACCTCATCCAGCTCGCCACCGAGGCACCCGCGCCGGAGTAGCAGTCCGCGCCCGCCTGGATCAGGGAAGTCGGGCGGGACGACGGCGCCTACGAGGTCTTCTCGTAGGCGCGTTCGACCTCGTCGAGCGACTGCATCAGGTCGACGACGACGTTGTTGAACCTCGTGATCACGACGGTCAACTCGGCGACGCCCTCGGCGATGTCGATACCGGCCTTGGAGATCTTCATCAGGATCGTCTTCACGGCGCCGGGCGCGAGTACGACCGTCGCGGCCTGAATCGCCGCGCTCACGAGCCCGCCCGCGAGGTCGGCGAGGATGTCGCGCACGTACGCCCGAACACTGTTCACGACGTCCTTGAGCTTCATCGCCGCCTTGGAGATCGCATCGGCCGCCTGCGTGGCGGCGGCCATCTGTTGCACGCAGGCGACCATGCGCTCCGCACAGGCACCCTTGGCCTCACCCTGCCAGTCGGTGGTGCCGTTCTTGAAGTCCTCCACGACCTGGACACCCTGCTCAGCCACGTGGCTGCCGACGTTGGACCAGGTGTTGGCATAGCCCGCCACCATGTCCGGGTTGCCGGTGAGCTGGTGCAGCACCATCCGCAGCGGCTCGACGTGTTCGAGCATCCAGCCGATCAGCTGCCCCGCCACGGCTGCGATCGGATCGGTGACCGCACCGAGAACGTCCGCGCCGACCATGCCGAGGCTCGCGGCCGCCGACGCCCAGTCACCTTCCTTCATCTGCGTAGCCGCGTCGACAACAGTCGACAGCGACGTGCCCTGCGTGAGGTTGTAGGCGCTGTCCATGTTGTCGAACTGGCCGTTCGCCGCGCCGATGGCAATCGTGGCAGGGTTGAGGCCGCCCGCCAGCACCGCGAACCCGGCGACGGCGCCCTCGGTGCTCTGCAGCATGTCGTACTGCTGACGTGAGTCCGTGGCGTCGTCGACCAGCGGGTTGTCCGACGACGGGTCGTCGCTGATGATCGAAGAGGACATCGGTTCACGCCTCCGTGGTCGTCGGGTACTCGGGGTACGGCTGCGGAGTGGGCATGGGAGCCGGCCGCGGCGTGTTCTGCGGCGGCTCCGGCGTCGGCATCGGCGCAGGCTGCGGCTCGTCCCCCGGCAGCTGGGGCTCCGGCATCGGGACCGGCTCGGGCGTGCCCCCGCCGTGCGTCAGCCCCGGTGCTTCCCCCGCCTTGCCCAGCTTCTCGAGGGTCTCTCGCAGCCGCTCGCGCATGGCCTGTTCCTGCTCTTCATACCGCTTCGCGGCCTCGCTGACGGTCTTGTCCAACTCCGAGAGCTCCTGCTGCGCCCGCTTGATCATCTGCCCACACCGTTCCTGCGGCTGCTTGAGGATCTCGTGCAGCCCCATCATCTGGCAGATCCACCCGTAGGCGTCGTTGAGATCCGTGACGTGCGAAGCCGCCTCCTGCGCAACGCCGACGGCCTCGGACCTGGCGGCGATGGTTTTGGCATATGCGCGCAGCTGGTCCGGGTCAGCGCCGAACCCCTTCGGTGGCGTCATCGTCGGTCCCTTCTCGGTCGGCCCGTCGCACGGGCTTCTCGGATGCTGTCCTCAGCGCAGGATTGAACCGCCGAAGCCCTCGTCGTCCTCGCCGTTGTCGGCGTCGCGCGACGGTCGCGAGGTCGGACGCCGCGGCGGCCGCTGCGGTTCCGGCTGAGACTCGCTCCGGTGGGACGCCTCGGGCGAGCCGCCCGGTCCGGCTGCGGGTTCGTCGTCCTCGATGGCGCCGAGTTGGCTGGACAGGTCCTGCGCCGCGCCACCGTGACCGGGGTCGTCGTCGCCGGGGTCGGGGTCGGGGAACTGCTCGCGGTATCCGGCCACGATGTCGCTCGCGGGGCCGTCCTCGCCGACCGTCGTGACCGTCAGGTCGGCCACGGTGTCGCGCAGTTCCGCCTGCGCCCGCCGCATCGTGTCCATCAGCGCGGCCGACAGTTCACGCGGATCGAGCCCCCGGCCACGGTCGGTGATCGTCAACTCCGTCGGCACTCCCTTGGAATCGACGGTCACGCGGGCCACCCCGTCGGGAGAGGTCCGGGTCACGGACGTCGCGTCGAGCCTGCTCTGCAGCTGGCCGTAGCGCTCGGCCTGCTGCTGCAGCCCCTGAGCCCACTGCTTGAGGTCGTCGGCCAGTTTCATCGGATCGGACGTCCGGCCGGACTGCTGCTCACCGGGCGTGGTCATAGCTGTTCCCCCTGAAACTCGTGAATGCACCGGTACCGCGACCGCGGACCGACACACGATTCTGACGGCGGCACGCTAACAACGAACACCGCGGGTGAGGTGCACAACGTCACAGTCCGTTTTCTGACGCCACGTCTTACCGTAAGAACTGCGTTACGAAAGTCGCGGGAACGGCCGGCCCATCGACGGGCGAGGAGTGAGCGAATGCCACGGGTCCGTGAGCTGAGCCCTTATGTTGAATTGCAGCGTGACCAGTGGCGGGAGCTCCGGCGCTCCACACCGCTCCCGCTGACGGCGGACGAGCTGGTCAGCCTGAGAGGCCTCGGCGAGCAGATCGACCTCACCGAGGTGGCCGAGGTGTATCTGCCGTTGTCCCGGCTGATCAACCTGCAGGTGGCCGCCCGGCAGCGGCTGTACGAAGCCACCACGACGTTCCTCGGCGAGGACACCCGGCCCTCCAAGGTCCCGTTCGTGATCGGTGTCGCGGGCAGCGTCGCGGTCGGCAAGTCGACCACCGCGCGCATCCTGCGCACCCTGCTGGCCCGCTGGCCCGACCATCCGCGCGTCGACCTCGTCACCACCGACGGATTCCTGCACCCACGCGACGAGCTGATGCGCCGCGGGATCATGCACCGGAAGGGCTTCCCCGAGAGCTACGACCGGCGCGCGCTGCTGCGATTCGTCACCGACGTCAAATCCGGTGCCGCCGAGGTGCACGCGCCCGTCTACTCGCACCTCGCCTACGACATCCTGCCTGGCGAGCAGCAGACGGTGCAGAGTCCGGACATCCTCATCATCGAGGGGCTGAACGTGCTGCAGCCCGGTCCGAGTCTGACCGTGTCGGATCTGTTCGACTTCTCGCTCTACGTCGACGCCCACACCGGTGACATCGAGCGCTGGTACATCGAGCGGTTCCTCAAGTTGCGGCACACCGCCTTCGCCGACCCCAGTTCGCACTTCCACCACTTCGCGGGCCTGTCCGATGAGGACGCCCGCTTCGAGGCGCAGCACCTCTGGAAGACGATCAACGAGCCGAATCTGGTGGAGAACATCCGCCCCACCCGCCCACGCGCGACGCTCGTGCTCCGCAAGGACAGCGACCACTCCATCAACCGCGTACGCCTGCGCAAGCTCTGACCCGCCACGCCGAGGACGGCGAAGCGTGACGCTCGGTGACGAAGCGCGGCCGTCGCGTGTGCCCGTGGGCGACGACCCGCGGTGATCCGGCCTGCGACAGCGGCGGGACGGCCGGTCGCGGGCGATTCACCGACATGGCCGGGCCGCGCGGTGACCTCGGCGCCCAGGGTCGCCGGAACTCCTCCGAAGGTCGCACCCTGACCGCGGGTTCCGTCGTTCTCGCAGCGGAACGGCTCTCGCCCGGCTACCGTGACGAGTCCGTTCACCCACACGCCGCCCAGGGGTTTCGGGCGACCGCGGAGCGCGACGTTACCTCGTGCTTTCGGTCGACCGGAGGGCGCGTGGTTTAGCCGGTTGGCCGATGGCTGAAGATCCAGTCCAGGCCCGACCCTGGTGAACGGAACACGAACTCCTACGAGGGGGAAGGGACGGTAGCCATGCTGGCGACCATCGTGACGTGGATCGGTGCGATTCTCGGGATCATCGTGCTGCTGGCCATGGCGTGCGGCGCCTTCGTACTCGACGCCGACGAGTCCCGCCGTGCGCAGGAGACCGCGCCCTGAGCGAACCGGTCAGGACCACAGGGACCGTTGCGGCGGCGCCTTCGGCAACGCGATGCGGGCGGCGCGGATCTCGTCCAGCAGCCGGGTCTTGCGGCGGTGCCGTGCGACGAGGCCGGCGAGATACTCGGCGAACTCGGCGGAGGTTCCCGCGTCGCGGTGAAGGGTCCGCAGCCGGCGCAGCGCCACCGCGGCACGCGCGTAGTTCGTGGCCGGGCTGCGGGCGTCCCTGCCGTCGATGAGCGAGTCGATGTGCCTGCGGTAGAGCTCGATGACGCCGGCGCGAGCCGCAGCCGGCGCGGTCCCGTTGGTCGGGCACGACTCGGCGTGCGGACCCGACTCGGCGGGCGGCGCGAGCAGGTTCCGGGTGAGCGTCCAGGCGTCCTCGTCGCGGCCCGCGGCGAGGAGTTCACCGATCCGTGAAGGGTCGCTGCCGCGGGCTCGGGCGGCGTGCGCGAGCGCTTCGGAGTGCCGGCCCGCGGCCCGCAGCACGCGCACGATCTTCAGGCTGACCTCCGTGTTCGGGAGCCGCCTCTGCCATGCGGCCACCAGCCCGTCGACCTCCCCGGTCAGTGCGGCGAGCTCCTGCGCGAGCCGCTCCGCAACCGGATCAGACTCCTCCACTGTGGACTCCGCGAGGCGGGCATCCACAGTGGATCGGATCCGTGCCAGGCCGTGTTCACCGAGCGGGCCCGCGAAGTCGTGCAGGGATACGACACGTGCCGGCTCGCCGAACGACAAGCCCATGATCCAGTCGGCGAGGTCCGTCGCCTCGGGCGGATGCGCAGCACACGCGCGGGCGTACAGCGCGAGCGCACGGTCGAGCATGGCTCCGGGCACGCGCGCCTCGGGAGCGGTTGCCCCGTCCGGGCAGGACTCGTCCGGGGTGGGTTCCACCGGCGCCGTCCCGTCGGAGGTGGGCTCGCCCGATGCGGTGATCCGGTCGACGGCCAGGCGCGCGAGCCGGGCGACGTCCACCCTGGTGCCCGCGTCCAGCATCCGTTCGAGGGTATCGAGTACCGCGGTCACCTGCGCAGGTTCACCGGGTCGACGCACCTGATCATGGTGTCACGACCGCCGGGTCGGTGGTAGCTCTCGGTGCCGGCACGCCGGCGTCGCCGACGGGACGCACCTCGGCATCGGCCTCACCGGCCCTGCCGAGTGGTGTCCCCGGCGCGGCCGACGCGAGCGCTGCGGCGTCGGCCAGCAGGTACAACGTGCCGCCGGCACGACTGGTCGCCGAGGCGAAGGCGCGGGTGCGCGCGTGCCAGTCGTCGGAGACGAGATCGACGAGCACGGCATCGAACTCCTCGCCGTGCAACGTCCGGGCCGTGCCGATGGCCAGGTCATACCGCCGTCCCGCGGCCTCGAGCCAGTGCGCCGCGGCGGTCCGATGTGGAGCGATGACCGCCGATCCGCGGGGCAGCGAGGCGATGACGCCCGCGTGCCGCACCGGTTCACCCGCCGTGTCGAGAACGACGACGTGCCCGCGGCGCAGCGTCGTCTCGGCCGGATCGGCGCCCTCGGTGGTGGCAGCGTCGGCAGCGCGGCGGTCGAGCGACACCCGGCGTGAGGCGGTCAGCACATAGCAGCCGCCGTGCATGCGGGCGTCCTCGGCCGTGCGGATTCCGCAGTGGGTGAACACGGTCGCGCCGCACCAACGGCGCACGGCGGCCTCGTCCCGTAGTTCCGGTCCCAGCCACGGTTGCGGCGAGTCGGGGTCGCCCGCGACGACGGCGGTGTGCCGCGCCAGGCCCACGGCGGCGAGGACCTCGGACAACGGTCTACTGCCGGCGTCGTCGACCAGTACGACGTCGAATCGGGTGTTCGCGTCACCGTGCGGCAGCGTGTCGCACCGGTGCACCGGGCCGTCGGTCGCCACGCAGGCACCCTCGCCGAGCCACCAGAGCCGCTCCTCGAGCTGACCGCGCCGGGCCGCCTGTTCCGCGGAGGCACGCGCCAGGTCGTCGTACTCGGTCTGCCGATCCGGCAGGCCGCGTCGAACGCATTCGGCGTGGAAGCGCATGTCCTGCTCCGACGGTTTCGTGGACCGGAGCTGTGCGATCTTCGCGTGCAGCTTCTGGACGCGGGTGTAGGCCTCCGACTCGTCACGCGCGGCTTCGTCGAGCCGGTGGTGCGCATCCGAGAGCGCGGTGTCGAGGGCCGACGCCCGCTCCGCCGTGATCGCTTCGTCGCCGCACGCGGCGATGCGCTGGCGCAGCGAATCACGTTCCCGTTCCGTGCGGTACAGCGCCTTGCGGTCGCGGTTCTTGCCTCGGTACGGGCGCCGTTCGACCCGCAGATGCAGCCGGGCCAGTTCCGCGTCGACGTCGGCCAGCCTGGCCGTGAGCGCCCGCAGCTCGGTCAGTTTGCGCCTGCCGTCGGAGGCGCCCGCCCAGTCGGTGCGAGCTCGGCGCAGTTCCTGCCTGGCCTGCGCAAGATCCGCCGCCGCGACGTCGTAGTCCCGTTGCGCTGCGGTGAGCTGCTGTTCGAGTTCGTCGGCGCGGAGCTGGTCGTCGATGCGGCGCCGCACCGCGTCGTAGGCGCCCCGGTCGAATCCGCGCAGCAACTCGCGCAGCTCCGGCAGCCGCGATTCGGCCGCGGAGAGGTCGGCGAGCTGCTGCTGCACGGTCAGCCGCGCCTGGTCGGGGACGCACGTGAGGACCTGTTCGGTGCGGGTCAGCAGGAGGACACGGAAACCGTCGCGGGCGAGTTCGTCGGCCGCCTCGTTCAGCAGGGTCGTCTTGCCGCTGCCCGGCCCGCCCCGGATGAGCCGGACGCCGGGCAGGAAACACGCCCGCTTGGGGTCGCCGTGCGCGCGGTCGGGCCTGCCGGTGGCGAGCCGGTCCGCGAGCGGCGCGAACCCGAGCTCGCGCAGGATGCTCGCGCGGTGATCGGTGACGGCGATCCGCGCCCACACACGATCGCATTCGGCGGGCAACGGGCCGGGATCGTCGAGCCGCAGGACGCCACGTCGCAGCCGCACCCCGACCGGGACGGCCGCACCGTCCCGCGGCCCGGCCGCTCCGGCGAGACGCACGTCGAGCAGCCTGCCGGGACGCGTACCGCGCAGGTCCACGACAAGGCCGTCTCCGGAGTCGCGCACCGGGCCCAGGTCGTGCCACTCGTCCTCTGCGGCCTGTTCCGTTCCCCCGCTGTGGGCGGTCTCCGTGCCTACCGCCTCGGCAGCCTCGTGCCGCCAGTTCCCCATCTCGTCCCCCTTCGCGCCTCTCGGTATCCAACCGTCTTCGAGGCTCAACAGGAGGGAATGTCCTTCGAGGGTGTGAGAGCGCCGTGTCGAACGTCCCCGATCGTGGGAGGGACCGCTAGGCGCACTCCACGCATGATCTCACCGTATCCAGACCGGTCACGCACCCTTTGGGTCGATGCACCGCAGAACCACCCCGCACATCCGAACAGATACGGTTGCACAACGTTACTGCAACCTTTAGGGTTCTGCTGATTTAAAACTACCGGGGAGGGGGAATTATGCCCGGCGATGGATACGACGTAGATCCGCTGCAGCTTCGCGACTACGCCGACTACGTCAGCAAGCTTTCCATGTCTGTAACCACGATCCAGTACTCAGCCATGTACGAGGGCATGAATCCAGAAGGTTTCACGGGGCTCCTGACCCCGATCGGCACTGCTTGCGAACAAGTTCGTGAACGGATCCTGACATCAGTCTTTTCGATGCTTCAGGCCAAATTGAACGAAACCGGCGAAGGCGTACGCGTGGCAGCAAAAAAGTACGGCCTCGCAGAAGCCGAGACTCAGGAGCAGGTCGAACGCGCAGAGGACACTGGGGGCCATCGTGTCGTATAGTGACACAACCCCGATCGAGGGCTTTAATCCAACGGTAGCGAAGACACCCCTCACCGACAAGCTCGACCGGCACAATTTCGGCATGGACGAGCTCGACTGGTTCTGGCGAAACTTTATTGGCGAGGACGGTGAGGGTTTGTACTCAGCTCTCGTTGAGCCAATAACGGGAGACTTCAACAGGATTGCCGAGAACGGCGAAGCATGGCAACACTGCGCAACCCAATTCCAAAGTCTCTCGCGGAACCTGACGGACAACACGGCGAGCCTGGTTGCAAACCACTGGACCAGCGGCGAGGCGTCAGAATCGTATCATCAATTCGTTGAAATAACATGGGTGGGCGCACTTTGGATCGCCGAAGAACTTTGCATCTTTATTGGAAAAGGGTTCGAAAAGGTATCTGAATGGTCCGTGAAGCTCGCGCAGAAGGCAATCGAAATAATCGAGACGATCGTGGAGGCGATCCTTAAGCTTGCAAAGAAGGTCGTCCCTGTTTTGGGCCAAGTGGCCGGCGCTGTCGAATGGATCGCTAGCGGTTTCGAAGACTTCCCTTACATATCGGACGTAGCCAGAATAAAGGACCTGATTGAACAGGTTTACAATATCCACAACAAGATTGAACAGATGGCCAACACTATTCGCTCCTATCTCAACGCATGTCAAGGGATGATGGACGCTGCGCGTGCGATACCAGAGATAAATTCCAGTCAGGACATGATTGAGATTACAAGGACGTTGAGCAGTGGCCAGCAAGACATGAAGGAGCAGAAGGAGGCGTACCAAAAACAAAAGAAGCAGCTGAATAACCAGATAAACAGCCTCGATCGCACCTTAAATCCGGAAGACTACAAGGACGAAAGTTCCCAAGGAAATTAGGCAGAGCAGATGCGGTCCTTCTCCATGTCAGATTGGTATACTCCAGAGGCGCGTGACGCCGAGCGCGAGTGCGATCGTGTTATCGAGGACGCCGCGGAAACCATCAGAGAGACAGATGAGCTGCTGGAAGAATTCCGAGAAGATATGGTGGTAACGCAGGAGGAAATTGATAGTTTCAGGGCGCTGGTTGAAGGGCGCTGCCGCACACCTGAGTGGGATGCGGTAATTTCTCGTATCAATCACGGCGAGTTGAACTGGAAACAACTTTTAGAAGGAAAGTATTCTGCAGACTCGGAAGTTGTTGCCGCATTTGCATCTCTGCGTTCCATTGAACCACTGCCTGCGACCTCTGAGCACGAAGCGGACGATTACCGAGCACCCGACCCCACGGGAGATCGCAATGGTCGCGGAACTCACGAAAATAACGCACCGACCGATGACGAATACTTCGATGAGATGGACATCTTCGGAAGAAGATAGATTGGCGTGGAAAGTGCGAACTCACCTGGTAAAAAGCAGCGTGACATCAACCTGTGCAGCTGCACTTATGCTCCTCGTGGCTGGCTGCGGAGCAAGCGAGGGGGGCGCTGAGACAGCTTCGACGTCAAAACGCCTGCCGAACGGTGATGCGTGCTCATTGCTCCCTAAAAAGGAGGCCAACCGCATACTTGAGACTAACAATACTGAGACGACTCCCGCCGACTACCAGTGCGATTTCAGTTCGCAAACAGGATTCGACAGTTTTAACGTCATCCGCGGTCAGGATATGAGCAAGATGGAAACTGGAGAATCCGTAAATATTTCAGGAGTCGAAGGTGGGCGACTCGAGGCCACGGATTCTGGTTGTGGCGTGAGCGTGAAATTGGACTCGGATGACCCTAAACAGCAGTTCGCGGTCGTCAGTATTGTAAATCCGGGCGGAGACCTTCAAAAGGATGCCTGCGCCGTCGCAGACGAGGCCGCAAAATCAATCATCAACAATCTTCCGGAGTGAGCGATGCCCGATTGGTTCTGGTTTGTAGTGTCACCATTGGTGCTTATCGGATATCTATACTACACGTGGAAGCAGAAGCGGCAAACCAAGGACACATACCGGACGGCAGCGAACCGGCTCGGGTGGAAATATACTGAGTCTGATGAGGGCCTTGCAAACTACCACTCTGGCCCTCCTTTCGAATGGGGCCGATGGAAGAAAGCGGAGCACGTTTTCCGGGGGAAATACAGGGGGCGCTCCGTTATTGTCTTTGAGTTCAGCTCACGATTGGAAGAGTTTGACAAGGCCGGAGACGAACGATCGAAGCGCGATCATTACCAAATTGTCTCCATTAAACTGAACAGCCCGAAGTCGTCATTTGATGTGGAAACGCGCGGTTTTGCCAGCAAGGTCGCACGACACAGCGGTCTCGCCAACGCGGGTACTGGTGACACCGCGTTCGACAATCGATTCACCGTCGAATCCGAAGACAACGAGTACGTATCATCGGTGTTGACAGAAGAAGTGCGGCAATGGCTCCTGCGCGACAAACGGGCAGACGACAACCCCATCCGCGTGCTCGGCGACGAAATCGTTACGTGGCGCTTCGGCATGCTCGACCTGCAGGACGTTGAGGACCGAGTCGAGTTCCTCTGTGACCTGCTCGAAAGAACACCGCGCCTCGCCACATAGCTGACGAGCCGCGGTCACGACCACGGCGTCTGCGGACGTTGCTGGAGCAGGCCGTCCACGCGGACGTCGACCCGTTCGTCGGCGAAACAGATCAGCCCCGCGATGCGCTGACTCTCGGCCAGCGGGTTGCGGTACGACCAGGCGATGTCGGTGTGGTCGCCGACGGACCAGTACTCGGCCGCACCCTTGTACGGGCAGTGCGTGACGGTGTCGGTGCGTGCCAGCCGGTCGAGGCGCACGTGCGGTTTCGGCAGGTAGTACCGCACCGGCAGGCCGGTTTCGAACAGCAACCACGGCGAGTCCGATTCGGCGACCGGTTCGCCGTCGATGTCGATGCGCACGTGCCGCGAACTCGGCAGGATGTCGATCCGCGTGTGCGGATCTCTGGCGTGGGTGTAGACCTCCTCGTCCTCCTCGAACCAGTGGTCCATCGCGGGCCAGTCGAGGCGGACGTAACCTCCGAGCGTGCCCCCGGGGTATTCGACGGCGGCGTCGACGGCGTCGCGGCCACCCGCGTGCACGGTCGACAGCTTTCCGTCACCGAGGTGCGAGGCGCGGGTCCGTCCACTCGGGACGAGAACGTCATCGCGGACGTCCTCCCGCGGCAGGTAGTAGGTCGGGTAGTACGGGTTCTCCCACACGAGCAGCGGACGGGTCGTGTCCGCGACCACGACACCCGCGAACACAACCCTCACCCGCTTCGCGGACTGCTCCGTACGCGGCGCATCGGCGACCATGCCGATGACGGTACGCGCATCGGCGAAGGGTTTCAGCGCCGAGAACCCGCAACGGCACCCGACCCGCATCGGCCCCGTGTTCGTCGGGTGGAGGTGCGCCGGGTGCAGGTTCGCGGGGGCAGCGGCCGGTGCCGTACGAAACCGTCGGTGAGGACGTAACCTCGAATCATGGCCATCCAGGTTCTCCTCGTCGACGATCACGAGGTCGTCCGGCGCGGATTGCGTGACCTGCTCGGCGACGAACCGGACATCACGGTCGTAGCGGAAGCCAGCACCGCCGACGAGGCGTTGGCCGTCGCGCTGCACGTCGAACCGGACGTGGCCGTCGTGGACATGCGGCTCGGCGGTTCGGAGAGCGACGGGGTGGAGCTGTGCCGGCGGCTACGAGCGCTGAGCAGCCCGCCGTACTGTCTCGTGCTCACCGCCTTCGAGCACGAGGAAGCCATGGTCGGCGCCATCCGGGCGGGGGCGTCGGGGTACCTGCTGAAGCAGGTCCGCGGGCAGGACGTCGTCCATGCGGTGCGTGAGGTGGGTGCGGGGCGTTCGCTGCTCGACCCGGTCACCACCGCCCGGCTGCTCGACACGATGCGCGGCGACGGCGAGCCCGATCGCCTGGCCGGGCTGTCCGAACGCGAGCGCAGCGTCCTCGACCTCATCGGCCAGGGCCTGTCGAACCGCGAGATCGCACAGCACTTGTTCCTCGCCGAGAAGACCGTGAAGAACTACGTGACGTCGCTGCTCGGCAAGCTCGGCATGCAACGCCGCACCCAGGCCGCCGCATGGGTCGCCCGGCACACCGCGGGCCCCGACCGCACCCACTGACCCGCGTGCCCTGCGCCCGCCGAGCCATGCCCTCCGCCCGCGAGTAACACGCACTCGCCACTTCCGCCGGCAGCTGCGCGTCGAGCAAGGGCGGCACGTGCCCGCCCGGCGTGAGTTCGACCCGGTGCTCCGCCCGCGCTCGCCGCTCGTTCGGCCTACCCGTCGGGGTCGACCTTCTCCAGCAACCGGCGCGCCCGTTGGGCCAGGTTCCCCGGCTGCCACTCCGTCTCCGCCGCATCCAGCCCTTCCGCCACCAAAGCATCGACGTTCCGGGCGGCCTCGTCGTCGAGCGGATCGACCACGGTCAACACCTGCCGAGCGCCATGCGCGTCGATCTCGCCGGCGCGCATCGCTGCGAGCAACCGCGGCGTCCGCCTCGCCAACGACTTGCCGTCGTCGATGCGGCGTTCGACCTCACGGGCCGAGACCCGCAGCACCGGCCTCAACTCCTCAGCCACACCACGGTCATCACCCATGGCCGCCGAGATATCGGCCAGCAGCGTCAGCTCTTCGGCATCGAGCTGTGCCCGCTGGGCACGCAGGTCCCGCAGCTGCTCGACCTTGCCTCCAACACCGCCGTCGACCACGCCGCCATCTCCAATACCGTCCCCCATGTCATCCACAACGCTCACAATATCGAACCCATGGTCGAATGGCCATTGCGCGATAGAGTGGACCAACGTCGGCGATACCCGACGAAACCCCGGCCGGCGAAGCACCTCGGGGCAGGCCGACCGGCGTCGCCGGGTTCGTCACCAGGCACGTCGCCGGACGGTCTCGACCTGCACATCGGCCCGGCAACGCACGGCATGATCGCGGCGGGCGAACGGCTGCGGGTGCGACGACTCCCTACAGGGGGATTTCCAGTGCGACCATCGTGCCCATGCTGGGTGAGGAGTTCACGTCGAACCGGCCACCCGCGGCGCCGGCACGTTCGGCGAGGTGACGCAGCCCGCGGCGGGCGACGTCGGCCGGGACGCCGCATCCGTTGTCGCGCACCCTCAACCGGACCTCGCGGTCGTCCCGTTCGAGCGTCACGCGCACCTCGCTCGCGCCGGAGTGGCGCACCACATTGGACAGTGCCTCGCGCAGAGCGGCGCGGATGTGGTCTCCGCGTTCGCCGGGGATGCCTGCCAGCTCGCCCGACAGTTCGAGGGTCGGCGGGTAGCCGAGCAGTTCACCGGCGATGCGCACCTCGGAGCGTGCCGACTCGGCGAGATCACTGGCGTCGGGCGTCTCGGGTACGGGTTCGGACGATCGCAGTTCACGCACGGTGCCGCGGATCTCCTCGATCGTCTGGTCGAGCTGCTCGATGGCCTCGCCGAGCCGGTCGCGTTCGGTACGGGCGAACCGCCGGTGCAGCCTGCGATGGACGCGGTCGAGCTGCATGCCCGCCGCGTACAGCCGCTGGACGACGACGTCGTGCAGTTCGCGGGCGATGCGTTCGCGCTCCTGATACAGGGTCAGCCGGTGACGCGCGTCGGCACCGTCGGCCAGCGCGAGGACGACGCCAGCCTGCCCCGCGAACGCCGTGAGCAGTTCGCCGGTGCCGGTGTCGAACGGCACGCGGTGCGGCGACCGGTATGCGGTGAGCACGCCGAGCTGTTTGCCTCCGGTGCCGAACGGGGCAGCGGCGAACGGCCCGTATCCGGCGAGTACGACGGGCACGAACTGGGACGTGCGCGGGTCGCTGGTGACGTCGTCGGCGAACACCGGCTCGGCGCCGCCCGCGACCCGTCCCGCTGCCGACTCGGCGGGCAGCACGAGCCCGACGAGCCCCGTGGTGTCGGCACCGTAGGCGGCTTCGACGGTGACGCTGCCGTCCTCGTCACGGACCATGAGCAGGCCGAGGTCGGCGTCGGCGATCTGCACGGCGTGCCGGACGACCATGGGCAGCACGGCGTCGGGGTCGTCCCCGGACAACACGGTCGTCGTGATCTCGGTGGCGGCGGACAGCGCCCGCGCGGCGACGTTCGGTTCCATCAGACTTCCGACGGTACGACTGTTCACCTCGCGACTGCCCGCTGACGTGTCGCGGCTCGCGTGCGCACCCTCCCCTCGGCGACGTCGAGCACCAGGTCGGCGCCTGCGACCTCGCCGGGCCGGTGGGTGACGTGCACGACCGTCTTCCCTGCGAGCGCGCCGTGCAGGTCGTCGAGGACGCGGTCGGCTGTCGGCGCGTCGAGGTGGGCGGTGGGTTCGTCGAGCAGGACGAGGTCGGCGCCGGGTGCGGCGAGCAGCGCCCTCGCGAGGGCCAGCCGTTGCGCCTGCCCGCCGGACAGACCGGCGCCCGCGGAGTCGAGCACGGTGTGCGGGTCGAGATCCACGTGCGCGGCGCGGAGGGCATCGGTGAGCTCGGCGTCGGTGGCGTGCGGATCGGCGAGACGCAGGTTCTCGGCGACGGTCGTGGAGACCAGCTGCGGATCCTGCGGCGCCCACGCGACCCGCGCGGGCACGTCGGCCTCGCCGCGCACCGGGCGCAGGAATCCCAGCAGCGCGGCGAGCAACGTCGACTTGCCCGCACCGGACTCACCGATGACCGCGACGTGGGAGCCCGGCGGGATGTCGAGGTCCACGTCGTGCAGCACCGGGCGCGCGCTCGACGGCCAGGCGATGTCGGCGCCGCTCAGCTGTACCCGTCCCGGGTGGCGCTCCGGCTCACGGTCGGTGAGCTCGGCCTCGGTGTCGTCGCTGTCGGTGTCGTCGCTGTCGGTGCCGGGGTCTTGGTGGGCGTCGTTCTCGGCTGCGGCCAGGCGGGTGCGGGCATCGCGGAAGGTGTCCCAGTGCTGGGCGACGGGTGGCAGCAGCGCGATGACCTCGGCGAGCGCCAACGGCACGAGCGCGACCACGGGGGCGGCGACGGGGGCGAGCGTCCCGGCCTCGACGGCACGGGCGGCCAGCCACGTTCCCGCGACGGCGGCGCCGCCGGTGGCGGCGACGATCACGGCGTCGGCGGCGCCGTCGCCCCAGGCCTGCCTGCGTGCCGCGGCGGCGAGCCGCTGGTCGAGGCGCGCGAGTGCGCTGCGCCTGTGGCGGTGGGCGCCGACGGCGACCAGTTCGGCCGCGGTGGCCAGCAGCGCGAGCACCCGCTCGTCGAGCTTGCGGCGACCGGCCGCGAGTGTGGCCGTGGCACGGCGTTCCACGACGAGAGCAGCCCACGGGGCGGCGACCGCGGCGACGACGACCGCGAACGTGAGCGCCAGTCCCGCGACGGGCAGCACGAGGCTCACCGCGGTGCAGGCGGCGATCAGGACGGCGCCGACGACGAGCGGCGGGGTGAGCACACGTGGCAGCAGGTCGCGGACGGTGTCGGTGTCGCCGACGAGCCGGCGGTGGTCCGCGCCGTGGCGCAGCGCATCGGCCGGTCCCCTGGCGACGAGCCCGCGCCACAGGCGGACGCGCAGGGTCGCGGCGATGCGGAACGCGGCGTCGTGGGTGACGAGGCGTTCGGCGTAGTTCAGCACGGCCCTGGCCAGGCCGAAGGTGCGCACGCCGACCACGGCGACGCTGAGCATGAGGATCGGCGGCTGCTGCGACGCGCGGGCGATGAGCCAGCCCGACGTGGCCGTCAGTGCGACCCCGGCGATCAACGATCCCGCGCCGAGCGCGACGCCGCCCAGGAAGCGCCGGTCGACGAGCCTGCGCAGCGCGACGCGGCGGGCCGAGTCCACAGCAGGCGCGGACGTGCGAGGGGCATCGGGTTCGGCATCGGCGGCGTCGGCGTCGGGCGGGCCGGTCGCGGCGTCGGTGCCGTGGGTGTTGTCGGTGCTCGGAGTGCTGTGAGTGGCGCTCAGCGCGGCGCGGTCGTGGGCGGCGACGACGACGGTGCAGCCCTCGCGTGCCGCCTCGTCGATGAGTTCGTGGACGCGGCGAGCGTTGTCGGCGTCCAGGTGCGCGGTGGGTTCGTCGAGCAGCAGCAGCCATGCGCCTGCGCGCACGCGTGCCAGTGCCCTGGCGACGGCGAGGCGTTGTCGCTGGCCGACCGAGAGTGTGGCGACGGACCGGTCGGCGAGGCCGTCGAGTCCGACTCGGCCCAGCAGATCGTGGGTGGCGGCGGCGTCGAGTGCGGGCGCGGCGAGGGCGATCTCGGCGGCTGCGGTGCCCCCGGTGAACGACGGCGTCTGGGGAACCCAGCCGATGCACTCGCGCCAGGCGTCGGGGTCGAGGTCGGCGAGGGCCGTACCGGCGACCTGGACGTCGCCTGCGTCGGGGCGGACGAAGCCCAGCAGAACTGCGAGGGTGGTGCTCTTGCCCGCGCCGCTGGGCGTGCGCAGCCACACGGTCCGCCCTGGTCGCGCGGTGAACGTCTCGCCGTCCGGGGCGTCGCCGCCGCGACGGTGTACACGCAGGTCACGGACGTGGATGTCGCCGCGGCGCGGGCGCAGCGTGCCGTCGGACGGTGCGGGTTCGGCGAGCACGTCGGTGACGCGGCGGACGGCCTCGACGCCGTCGGTGCTGGCGTGGAACGCGGTGCCGACGGCCCGGAGCGGCGCGAAGCACTCCGGTGCGAGCAGTAGCACCCCGAGTCCGATGGCGAGCGGCATGTCGCCGTGGACCAGGCGCACGCCGATGACGACGGCGACGAGGGCGACCGACAGGGTCGCGGCGAGTTCGAGGGCGAACGCCGAGCTGAACGCGACGCGCAGCGTGCCGAGGGTGGCACGGCGGTGCCGGTCGGAGACGCGGCGGACGGTGGCGGCCTGCGCGTCGGCCCGGCGGAACGCGGCGAGCACCGGCAGGGCGCGCACGAGTTCTAGCACGTGGGCCGACAGCCGGGCGACGGAGTCGCTCGCCGCCGCGACGCGGTCGCGCGTGTAGGAGCCGATGAGTGCGCCGAACAGCGGCAGCAGCGGCAGGGTTACGGCAATGAGCAGGGCCGACGGCCAGTCGGCGACGAGCACGGCAGCGCCCGCGGCGAGGGGCACGACCGCGGCGGTGACGAGCGCGGGCAGGTAGCGGGTGAAGTAGGCGTCGAGCGCGTCGAGGCCGGTGGTGGTGAGTGCGGTGAGTTCGCCGTGCCCGCGGCGGGCGATCCATTCGGGGCCGAGGCGCAGCGCGTGGTCGAGGACGTGGGTGCGGAGTTCTTCCTTGGCGCCCGCTGCGGCCCTGGCTGCGACGACGCGGATCGCCCATGCCAGCAGGGCCCGCCCTGCGACGGTGGCCAGGAGCAGGCCGAGCCGAGGTGCGAGGTCGCCGGTGTGTCCGGCCACGACGTCGGCGAGCGCGGAGGCGAGCAGGAACGCCTGCGCGACGAGGCATGCGGCGTTGAGAAACGCGAGCACACCGGTTGCGGCCAACGCTCGGCGCGCTGCCACCGACAGTGCGGGGAGCGCGCCGAGCGGGCCGTGTCCCACCCGCGACCGGCCCGGCGTGTCCGGTGTGGACGGTTCGGCGCCGGTGCCGGTAGCGGAAAGGGTGTCGCGGGCGGGACGGCTCATGAGGACACCTGCTGCGCGCTGGGAGGGGCGGGGATGTGGGAGGTCTTGATGCGTTTACGGAAGACCCAGTAGGTCCAGCCCTGGTACACGAGCACCGCCGGGGTTCCGAACGCCGCGACCCACGTCATGACCGTCAGGGTGTAGTCGCCGGAGGCGGCGTTGTGGACGGTCAGCGAGTTTGCGGCGTCCAGTGTGGAGGGAAGGACGTCGGGGAACAGGGCGCCGAACAGGGTGACGACCGTGCCGGCGATCGCGACGCCGAGCGCGGTGAACGCCTGTCCCTCGCGTCCGGCGGCGATGCGCCACCAGGCGACGAGCGCGGCGGCGACGGTGACGGCGAACGGCACGTACGTCCAGCCGGACCCGTGGCGTACGTGCACGAGGAGTGCGAACGCGGCGACGGGCAGGATCGCGACGGGCAGGACGGCGGTGGCAAGGCGGCGTGCGCGGCGCCGGATGTCGCCGTCGGTCTTGAGCGCGATGAACACGGCTCCGTGCAGCAGTGAGAAGCCGGTGACGGCGAGCGCGCCGAGTAGCGTGTCCCAGCGGAACGCTGCGAAGGCCGAGCCGACCCGGTTGCCGTCGGCGTCGAGCGGCAGGCCGAGCACGGTGGAGGCGATGACGAAGCCGATGCCGATCGGCGGCACGGTGGAGCCGATGACGATGACGGTGTCCCAGGCCCGGCGCCAGCGGTCGGAGTCGACCTTGCCGCGGTACTCGAAGGCGACGCCGCGGCCGATGAGTGCGAGCAGCACGAACAGCAGTGGCAGGTAGGCGGCGGAGAACAGGCCCGCGTACCAGGCGGGGAACGCGGCGAACGTCGCGCCGCCCGCGACGATGATCCAGACCTCGTTGCCGTCCCAGACGGGCCCGATGGTGTTGATCATGACGCGGCGTTCGGTGTCGTCCCGCCCGAGGACGGGCAGGAGCATTCCGACACCGAAGTCGAAACCTTCGAGGAACAGGTAGCCGAGCCACAGGAACGCGATGACGAGGAACCAGACGACTTCGAGTTCCATCAGACCACCAGCCCCGGGCCGGGCCGCACCCGCGCTACCACGCGGCTACGACATGTTTCAGGTGAAACCTGTTTTCCCCAGCCGGCTGTGCACAACGATCGGAGTTGTCCACAACTTGCTGGACACGCCTTGGGGAAACCCCTCGCGGCGGTAGGCTGGAGTCGGGGTCGTCCCCCGGAGAGGGTGGGGGTGTACCCACCGGAAATCACGATCACGACGTCTCCTCCGACGGAACGGTCTCCTCGAGCAGCGCGGTGTTCGATCGGCACGTGCACCGCGCGAACGGCTGTCAACGGCTGCGAACGGCTGCGAACGGCTAGTAGGCGAACGACAACGGCTCGTCGTCGGTGTCGTCGGGCGCGTCCTGTCCGCCCCGGCCACGGCCCGAACCGCCGCCCGAGCCGCCCTCGTCCCCGTCGCCACCCGCCCCGAGACGGGAGGCGACCCGCGCCGGCATCACGCTCTCGACACCGCCGCGGACGTACTTCGCGATCAGGAAGATCTCGACCACGGCGAGCGCGGCGTACACGAGCGTCAGCGACACCAGCGACAGCCACACCTCTCCCTGACTCACCCGCGAGACGGCGGCCGCGGTGTACATCCACACTCCGTCGACGCCGCTCGGGTCCGGGTTCGGCACCACCACGAACGGCTGCCTTCCCATCTCCGTGAAGATCCACCCCGCGCTGTTGGCGATGTACGGCAGCGCCACGCTGCCGAGCGCCACCCGCGGGAACCAGCGGCCGTCGGGGATCCGCCCACCGCGCGTCAGCCACAGCGCCCCCACGCCGACCAGCATCGACAGCGCACCGAAACCGATCATGATCCGGAAACCCCAGTACGTCACCGGCAGGTTCGGCACGTAGTCGACCGGCTTGCCCGCCAACTCGCCGAGGGCCGGATCGTCGGGATAGTGCGACCCGTACTCGTCCTGGTACTCCCCTATCAGCTGCTGCACGCCCTTGACCTCGGACGACAGATCACCGTTGGCCAGGTACGACAGCACCGCAGGCACGTTCAGCGTCTTCACGCTCTCGCAGTCGGCGTCCGCCACGTCCCCGACCGCGATGATCGAGAAGCTCGCCGGCTGCTCCGTGTGGCACAGCGCCTCCGCCGCCGCCATCTTCATCGGCTGCTGCTCGAACATCAGCTTGCCCTGGAAGTCACCCGTCACGACCAGCACCACGAACGCGACCACGCCCGTCCACGCGCCGAGCTTCACCGACGAACGCCACACCGCACGGTGCTCGTCGTCCTCACGGCGCCGGCGCCACAACCGCCACGACCCGATGCCCACCAGGAACGCCGCCGCCACCGCGAAACACCCCGCGACCGTGTGCGGGATCGCAGCCAGCGCCGTGTTGTTCGTCAGCACCGCCCAGATCGAGTTCATCGTGGGCTTCCCGTCGACGAACTCGACCCCCACCGGGTGCTGCATCCACGAGTTCGCCGCCAGGATGAAGTACGCCGACGCCACCGTGGCCAGGGAAAACGCCCACACGCACGCCAGGTGGACCCGTTTGGGCAGCCGATCCCAGCCGAAGATCCACAGGCCGAGGAACACCGACTCCACGAAGAACGCGACGAGCCCCTCCATCGCGAGCGGAGCACCGAACACGTCTCCGACGAACCGGGAGTACTCACTCCAGTTCATACCGAACTGGAACTCCTGCACGATCCCGGTCACCACGCCCATCGCGAAGTTGACCAGCAGCAGCTTGCCCCAGAACTTGGTCATCCTCAGGTAGCGCTCGTCGCCCGTGCGCACCCACGCCGTCTGCATACCCGCGACCAGCACAGCCAGGCCGATCGTCAACGGCACCATCAGGAAGTGGTAGACGGTCGTGATCCCGAACTGCCACCGCGCCAGCTCCAGAACTTCCACGATCACGACTCTGCTCCGCGCCCGCACGCACCCGACAGGTACGGCGGTCCCGACTACGACAGGACGTAAGTCCCGTCCACACCGGCCGTACCACCTGGCGCGCGGGGCGTTCCCACTCCGCAGCCAACAATTTCGGCACGGCGAAAAAAATTGTGAGACGCGGGTTCGCGCAATTTCGGCGGGTGCCAAAAATGCCGATTCGCGTGATCGATCCACTTGATTTTCGGCAATTCCCCTTTATCGTTGAAGTGACCAAGGGGTGAAACTACTGATGTCCACTGCGCTGCCGGCCTTCTTCACGGCGTTTGCGCTGGTCTTCGTGGCCGAATTGCCGGACAAGACCACCGTCGCCACGCTGGTGCTGACCACGCGTTACCGCGCGAGCTCGGTATGGACCGGCGTTACCGCCGCATTCGCCGTTCAAACGCTCGTCGCCGTCGTATTCGGCAGCGTATTGACGTTACTTCCCGGACAGCTCGTTTCCGTCGCCGCCGGCGTGATGTTCGGCATCGGCGCGGCGATCCTGCTGCGCTCGGGATTCCGCACGGCAGGCGACACCGGCGAGGACGCCATGCGCGCCGGACCGGCGCGCGTCCCGTTCCTCCGTGCCGCCGCCGCGTCCTTCGGCGTCCTGTTCGCCGCCGAATGGGGTGACGCCTCCCAGCTCGCCACGGCCGGTCTCGCCGCCCGCTACGCCCAGCCGGTCGCCGTCGGCCTCGGCGCCTTCGCCGCCGTCGCGTGCGTCACCGCGCTCGCCATCATGGTCGGCACCAAGCTCCGCCACCGCATCCGCCCACACCTGCTGCAGCGCGCGGCAGGTGTGGCGTTCGCGGGCCTCGCCGCCTACGCGTTCGGCTCCGCACTACTGGCCTGAACCCGACCGGTCGATCCCACCGGCGGCGACACGGCCCTCACAGCCCGCCTCCCGGCGGACGCGCGGGCGCCGCGCTCACTCCGCGTCGAGCAGTCCCAGTTCCACCAGGTCACCCACGGGGCGATCGAACTCGGCACACGCATACGAGGCGAACATCGCGCGCACCGCGGTCGCCGCCTCGTCGGACAGCCCGCGGGCCTCCTCCGCCAGCGCGGCACCGTCGGTGCTGGCCAGCGCGCCGCGCACGTCACCGCCCGACAGGCATCGCGCCGACGCCACGAGCAGGTTCAGGAAACCGTGGTGTTCGATGCCGTCCTCCGCGGTGTGGCGCACCGCGCGATGCAGGCTGTTCGTCGCCTTGAACGTCGCACCCGTGGAACTCGCGACCACCGACAGGAAGTCGGCCACCTCGTCGAGACCGGGGAAGTTCTCCGGCGACTGGCCACCACACCGGATCTTGGGCCTGCTGCCGTGCTCGATGACCTTCTGCACGCCGTCGAGCCAGCCGACGCCACGCCGCGGCTCCACCACGCGCACGACGTCCTCCGGCACGAACTCGGAGACCCGCTCCAGCCAGGTCTCGTCGACGTCCGACGGCGCGGGCATCTCGACCATCTTCAGCGCCAGCAGCTCGCTCCGGGATTCGACGATCGAGATCGCCTTCGGCACCCCGCCGAGACCCGTGTCGATGATCAGCGACAGCGGCAGCGGCTCGGCCGGCTTGATCTTGATGAGTTCCGTGATCAACTCGGGCAGTCGCGACGCCTGGCACAGGAAGACGCCCAGCACGCCCGACCTGTCACCGCCGCGAGAGGCGAAGTGCCCCTTCAGCGCCTCCGACATCGCCGCGTCGCTGGGTGGAAAGAGCGCCGAGTCGTCGACGAGTCGAGCGAACAGCGGAGGGACTCCGCGAGGGCCGGGGGGCGTGAGTTCCACAGCGCTTGACACCCCTCACACGCTAATAGCGCCCGCTTTCGGGACGAGTATCGGGATGACGACAGACCGGCCACCGGCATCGCCGCGCCCGCCTCACCAGGACCTCTCGGGTATTCCCCTGACCAAGAAGATAGGTTAGCCTCGCCTTAGTTGGAGGTGACCGGTGACCCGTACCCGTCCGCACACGCCCCGGACCCCGTTTCCCGCGGAACGCGCCAAGAGCATCGCCACCCGCGGCGGCCCCGCCGCGCTGATGCCCGCCGTCCACCGCGATCCCGTGTCCGGGCCGCACACCGAGCCCGTACTGCACCACGTGCACGCGGGCGGCCGCGCCAGCATCCTGCTGCCCGACGACGACCCGCTGGTGCTCGCCGTGAGCGGTCCGACGGACACCGACGGCCACCCCGGCGTCGCGCCACCGGGCGAACTCGCCATCACACTCGAGATCACCGACGAGGCCCCCGTCGCACTGCGCAGCCCCGTACGAGGCCTGCTGTGGCTCACCGGCTGGCTCCGCGGACTCGACACCCGCGCCGCCCGCACCAGGGCCACCACGATCGCCGAGCAGCGCGCCGAACCGACCCTGCTCGACCTCGGCCACGGGCTGACGATGCTCGACCTCGTACCCGCCTCGTTCGTACTCGCCGACTCCGAGGGCACCCACTCGCTGACCGCACAGACGTTCGCCTCGGCCAGCCCCGACCCGTTCTGCCGGCACGAGTCCACATGGCTCCGGCACCTCGAGCACGCCCACCCCGAAGTCGTCACCGCACTGGCCCGGCACGTACCGGACGAACTGCGCGGCGGGCGTATCCGCCCGCTCGGTATCGACCGTTACGGCCTGCGCCTGCGCGTCGAACACCCCGGCGGCCTCGGCGCGTGGGACCCGTTCGCCGCCGCGGCCGACACCACCGTCGACCACGACGTACGCCTCGCCTTCGACGAACCCGTCGACTGCCAGCAGCGACTCGGCCTCGCGCTGCGCAAGCTCGTCGGCTGTCCCTTCCATCCGCAGACCTGAGCCCGCCCAGCAGAACCCGGACCACACGAGAACGGCGCCCCCGGGAGCAGTGCTCCCGGGGGCGCCGTCCGTCTCGCGCTGTCGGCAGGCGTTATGCCTTCACCTTGCCGTCGTCCCCGGTCTCCGGGTCGTCGACGACACCGGCATCCACGAGGCTGCTCGTCACGTGATCGGCGAGCTCGTCGCGTTGCATGCGCCGCTGAGCACGTAGCGCCGCTCTGCGTTCCGCGGAGAACTCGCGCCAGATCGACACACACATACCGATCATCACGACACTGAACGGCAATGCGATCAGGATCGCGACCAGCTGCAACGTGGACAGACTGTCCTCACCCGGCAACAGCAGCGCGATGGCCACCGCACCTTCGGCGACACCCCAGAACACGCGACTCCACGTCGGCGGGTTCGGGTCGCCGCCCGAGGCCAGCATGTCGACCACGAGCGAACCGGAGTCGGACGAGGTCACGAAGAACAGCACGATCAGGATGATCGCGCCGACGATGACCACGGTCCCGCCGGGCATGCCGTCGATCAGGCCGAACAGCGACGTGTTCGTGTCGACCGTCGCGGCGCCTTCCTCATCGACACCGATCAGGCCGCCCTGGCCGAACAGCTCACGGTAGAGCGCCGTGCCGCCGAAGACGCAGAACCAGATGATCGCGACGAGGGTCGGCACGAGCAGCACACCGGCGACGAACTGACGCACGGTGCGGCCACGCGAGATCCGCGCGATGAACACACCCACGAAGGGCGCCCACGAGATCCACCAGGCCCAGTAGTACGTCGTCCACCAGCCCTGCCACTCGGTGCCGTTCTCGCCCGAGTAGGCAGTGGTGTTGACGCTCATCTGCAGGATGTTCTGCAGGTAGTCACCGAACGTCTGGACGATGTCACGGAAGATGAACAGGGTCGGACCAGCGATCAGTACGAAGATCAACAGCGCGGCCGCGAGGCCGAGGTTGATGTTCGAGATGTACTTGATGCCCTTCTTCAGACCCGTGACCACGGACACCACCGCGGCCGTCGTGATCGCACCGATGAGGATCACGTAGGTCAGGTTGTTCGGCTCTTCGATGACGTCGATGAAGCTCAGCCCGGCCGCGACCTGCATGACACCGAGACCCAGCGACGTCGCGACACCGAACAGCGTGCCGCAGATGGCCGCGACGTCGATGACGTCACCGATCCAGCCGTTGACCTTCTTGCCCAGCACACCCTCGAGGGCGTACCGGATCGACACCGGACGCTTCTTGCGGTGGATGGCGTACGCGATGGCCACACCGACCACGACATAGATCGCCCACGGGTGCAGACCCCAGTGCAGCACCGCCTGCAGGATCGAGTCGTGGGCACCGGCAACGGTGCCTTCCTCGATCCCGGTGGCGCGGTTCGGGATACCGGCGAAGTGGTTGAGTGGCTCCGCCACCCCCCAGAACACCAGGCCGATACCCATACCCGCCGCGAACAGCATCGCGAACCATGAACCGAGGCCGAACTCGGGGCCCTCGTCGTCGGGCCCGAGCTTGATGTCACCGAAGTGGCTGACACCGATCCAGATCGCGAAGGCCACGAACACGGACACGAGCAGCAGGTAGTACCAGCTGAACGTGCCGATCACGGCGTCCTGGATGTTTCCGACGATCTCCGCAACCGTGTCGGGGAAGATCACCGAGATCAGGACGAAGGCCAGCACGATGATCACGGAGGGCCAGAAGACCCTCGGCGCAATCCCCTTGTGACCAGAGGTTTGACCCTTCGGCGATGCGGATGGCGCGGCCTCAGCTTCTGACGTTTCCGCCACGAGGCTCTCCTCCTTCATCGTTTCTTTCAACCGCTGCACCCTAGTAGGCCGTTCGGGCGATTTATCGATAACCGGCCGCATTGTTAGCGGGATCGTGATGATTCGCGATTCCCCCGGTCGGTGCCGGACCGGTGACGGGGCGTTAACGTGCTCCGGTGTCACCGGGCCAACGCGATCGCCTGAATCACTGGATGCGCAGGTGGTTTACACCTGGCAGCGCACCTGTTCCGCCGCCGATTCCCACCGGCGACGACGCTCGACGACGGCGGATGCTGACCGTCGAAGTCGTCATTGTGTTTACGATCACACTTGGTTTGTCGGGTGCGCGATCCCTGCTCTCCCTTGTCGACTCACTGCTACGACCCGAGACGCTGAGTGATCAACAGGTCGCGATCAACACGTCGCAGGCCACCAACGAGATAATCGACCTCCTGCTACAACTACTCAGCGCCACTCAGCTCGTCGCCTGGGGCGCACTGGGCGTGTACCTGCTGTGGCGCGGTGGCGCCAAGCTCGCCGAGGTCGGCCTTCCGCGCCGACCACAGGCTGCCGACCTGCGGTGGAGTGTCGCCCTCACCGCACTGATCGGCATTCCCGGACTGTTGTTCTACCTCGCCACGTGGCAGTTCGGCCTCAACCTGGCCGTACAGCCGTCGACGCTGGGCGAGACGTGGTGGCGGCCGATCACGCTGACCCTGTCCGCGTTCGGCAACGGCTTCGCCGAGGAAGTACTCGTCGTCGGGTACCTGATCACCCGATTGAGACAGCTCGGCATGGGCGAGAATACGAGCTTGATCATCTCCGCAGTCCTGCGCGGTTCGTACCACCTCTACCAGGGCTTCGGCGGGTTCCTCGGCAACGTCGCCATGGGACTGATCTTCGGCCGCGTGTGGCAGCGCACGAACCGGCTGTGGCCACTGGTCGCCGCCCACACGCTGCTCGACGTCGTCGCGTTCGTGGGTTATGCGCTCGTGCGCGACCACGTCTCGTGGCTGCCGTAGCCACGACGGCGTCGTCACCTCCTCGCGCTCGCGGCCGTGATCATCGATATGACCGTGACCAGGAGGTTTGCACGCAGCATCGAACGTGTGTTCTACTTGCGATCGACGGCGCACGGTAGGTGCCGACCTCACCACCGGCCGGACTGCAGGGGCCCGGCCGGCAGGCGGAAAGCGCCGGCGTCGCACGTAAGGAAGGTATGTCGCGGGTACGACACTTCGTCGACTCCGCGGCACGTGATCGCCGGGCGGCGATCGAGCGGGGAAGCGCCGGTCAGTAGCTGGAAAGGACTGTGTCGGAGGGGATGGAGATGGCCTGCAAGATCACGCACCGGGCCTTGCGCGACCAGCAGATCAGGTTCGCGAACCGGGAGGCCGCGGAGCGGTACGCCGAGATCATGGGCGGCGGTGTCGAGAACTGGGTGTTCACGACCGTGCCGTCGGTCGTCGCCGAGTACGGCTGGGGACCGTACCCGGAGCGCGCTCCCCGAAAACGGGAGCTGACACCCACCGGGTGACTACGCTCTCGCGCGTGACGAACACAGCCAACACGATCACCGGCCCGGGCAAGGACAACACGACCACGATCACCCCGGGTGTCGACAGCGAGGTCGGCCCGCTGCGGTCGGTCCTGCTGCACCGGCCCGGCGGCGAGCTCACGAGGCTCACCCCGCGCAACAACGACCAGTTGCTCTTCGACTCGATCCCGTGGGTCGAACGCGCACAACAAGAACACGACGCCTTCGCCGAGGTGCTCGCCTCGCGCGGAGTGGAGGTGCTGCTGCTCGCCGACGTCCTCGGCGAGTCACTGGCCGACCCACGCGCGCATGCCGCCGGGGTGCACGCCGCGGTGGACGAGCGCCGACTCGGCGGCGAACTGGCGGATGCGCTGCGTTCCCACCTGTCCGGCCTCGGGGCCGGCACGCTGCGCGAGACGTTGATGCGCGGGATGACGTTCGAGGAGCTGCCTGCCTCCGAAGGCGCGTCCCTCGTGCGGAAGATGCACCACGCACACGACTTCGTCGTCGACCCGCTGCCGAATCTGCTGTTCACGCGCGATTCCTCCGCGTGGATCGCCGACCGCGTGGCGATCTCGTCGCTGGCGATGCCCGCCCGGAGCAGGGAGACGGCGTTGCTGGACCTGGCATACGCGTACCACCCCCGGTTCCGCGGCGCGGCGCGTGCGTACGGGGCGCATTCCGCCCCGGTCGAAGGCGGCGACGTGCTGTTGCTGGCGCCGGGCGTGCTGGCCGTGGGTGTCGGTGAACGGACCACGGCCGCGGGTGCCGAATCGCTCGCCAGGTCAGTGTTCGCCGACGGCATCGCCCACACGGTGCTGGCCGTCCCGATCGCGCAGAACCGCGCCACGATGCACCTGGACACCGTGTGCACGATGGTCGGCCCCGACGCGGTCGTCATGTACCCGCTCGCGCGCGACTCGCTCGTCGCCTACACGATGCGGCCCGGCGAGGACGTCACCGCCGACGGCGCCCGGGACCTGCGCGTCGACGGACCGAAACCGTTCCTGGACGCCGCGGCCGCCGCGATGGGCATCGATCGCCTGCGTGTGATCGACACAGGCCTCGACCCCGTCACCGCCGAGCGGGAACAGTGGGACGACGGCAACAACACGCTCGCGCTCGCGCCGGGCGTGGTGGTGGGCTACGAGCGCAACACCCAGACGAACGCACGCCTGGAGGAGGCGGGCATCGAGGTGCTGGCCATCGCCGGGTCCGAACTGGGTTCCGGACGTGGCGGGCCGCGCTGCATGTCCTGTCCCATCGCACGGGGCCCGCTCCCCAGCGGATCCTGAGCGTCTGCGTGCTCAACGTCCGGCTGTCCTCAGTGCCTGAGCCGACGGCACCTGCGCCCTCAGTACCTGGTCCCTGAGCGTGCACCTGTGCCCTCAGCACCTGAGCCCTGGCCTGCGCCCTGGGCCTGCGACCTGGGGACTCGTCCGGCCTGAGTATCCGTCCGCCCTGAGCATCCGCGTCGACTGTCCCGCTCCGGTGGCCGCCAGTACGTGGTCACCAGAGCGGGTGATGTCGCAACGGTGACGCCGGAGGTGTGCGCGTGCCCCGACCCCGGTTCGGTGATCTCTCAGCAGGGTTACGACTGCAGATCGTGATTCATTCCCCGAATGAGGGACAATCAACCGACTGAGACATAATTGAGCCTCACCTAAGTAACCATCTCAACTTAGGTGAGGCTCAATTTATTTAGCGCATCCTTGGCTAAGGAATTGTAGGCAAATGCGCTCCGGATCACCAGCCCCCGGGTGGAAAAATGTGGAACCCGAGGCGTACATTGAATGTATGCCCACCACGACGAAGAAGCAGAACTCCCAGCAGCCGCGTTCCAAGTTCTACGAATTGCTGCAGGGCCAGGTTCACAACGAGTTCCACGCCTCGCAGCAGTACACCGCGCTGGCCGTGTGGTTCGACAACGAGGACCTGCCCGAGCTCGCGAAGTTCTTCTACGCGCAGGCCGTCGAGGAGCGCAACCACGCCATGGCGCTCGTGCAGTACATGATGGACACCGACCACCACGTGACCATCCCCAGCACGGGCGAGGTGCGCAACGAGTTCACGAGCGCCAAGGAGCTGGCCGAGCTGGCCCTGGAGCAGGAGAAGGAGGTCACCAGCGACATCAAGACGCTGACGAAGGCCGCCCGCTCCGAGGACGACTTCCTCGGCGAGCAGTTCATGCAGTGGTTCCTGCAGGAGCAGGTCGAGGAGGTCGCGACGATGAGCACGCTCGTGAACGTGTTCGAGCGCGCCAACGGCAACCTGTTCGAGGTCGAACGGTTCGTGCACAAGCACCTGCAGAGCGACGACGCCGACGACGACATGCCGGAGGTCGCGGGCGGCAAGCTCTGACGCTTCCCGTCGGGGCACAGCAGCGTTCGAGAACCGGAAGGGGCGGCGCCCCCTCGCATCGATTCGGATCACGGATCGGCGCGAGGGGACGCCGCCCTTTTCGCATTCTTCGCACATTTCACAAGGGAAGGCTCACCTCACAGCAGGCGCACTACGGGAAACCCGTTCCGGATTCGTCGGTCCTCCAACCGCCGCGATCGCCACAACGTTCGCGTCCGCGCGATCTTCGTCCCCCGGGAGCCCTCACCGGAGCGGCAACCTTCCTCGTTCGCGGGCCCGTCTCGACCGAACCGGGAAGCAATGTCGCCCGCCTTCCGACTTGCCTCGCCTCGGTTCTCCCGTCACCGTAGATTTCGGACAAGGAGCATCTGCGCTTGGCTGACGACACAGCCGACGGAAGGCAGGGGCACCATGAGCGAATCACACGGCGGTAACAACGGACCTTCCGGCGAAGAGCCTGCCCCACCGAGCCCGGCAGCAGAGGGCAGTATCGCCCAGACTGACACCACTGACGAACATATCGAGCATCAGCTGGTCCACCACGGCGTTCGACTGGGGCGAGGGGGGATCGCACCGTCGGTCTTCTGGCCCAGCCTGATCGTCGTCGCGGCCATTGCGCTCTTCTCCGTATTCTCGCCCGAAACGGCTGGCGACCTCTGGAACTCGGTCCAGGGCGGGATCGTCAGCGGGTTCGGCTGGTTCTACACGCTGGCTATCGCCGGGTTCGTACTCTTCGCGATCTTCCTCGGAGTGAGTCGCTTCGGCGACATCACTCTCGGCAAGGACGGGGAGGAGCCCGAGTTCGGCCTGATCTCCTGGTTCACCATGCTGTTCGCCGCCGGCATGGGCATCGGACTGGTGTTCTTCGGGGTCGGCGAGCCGCTGACGCTATACTCCGACCCGAAGCCCGGCGTCGACGGCAACTCCGCCGACCTCGCCTCACAAGCCATGGCACAGACTTTCCTGCACTGGGGTTTCCACCCCTGGGCGGTCTACGTCATCGTCGGCCTCTCCCTCGCCTACGCGATTCACCGCAAGGGTCGCCCGGTGTCCATCCGCTGGGCACTGGAACCGTTGCTCGGCGACAAGGTCAAGGGCTGGCCCGGCGACGTGATCGACGTGCTGGCCATCGTCGGAACGCTGTTCGGCGTGGCCACGTCGCTCGGACTCGGCGTGACCCAGGTCGCCACCGGCCTGAGCGAGATCGGTGTGGTCGATCAGGCCGACAACCTCCTGCTCGTCATCCTCATCGTGACCATCACGCTGATCGCGATCGTCTCTGTGGTCAGCGGGCTGGGCCGTGGCATCCGCTGGTTGTCGAACTTCAACCTGTCGCTGGCCGGGGTGTTCCTGATCGCCGTCCTGTTGCTGGGGCCGACGCTGTTCCTCGCAAGGGACTTCGTGCAGTCGCTGGGGGCCTACTTCGCCAACGTGCTGCCGATGACGTTCGACGCGTTCGCCTACACCGGAGAGGAGGGCATCGACTGGGCAGGTAGCTGGACGATCTTCTACTGGGGCTGGTGGATCGCCTGGGCACCGTTCGTGGGCGTGTTCATCGCGCGCATCTCACGAGGTCGCACGGTCCGTGAGTTCGTCGCCGGTGCGCTACTCGTCCCCACTCTCGTCGGATTCCTGTGGTTCACGGTCATGGGCGGCACCGCCATCAACCGGCAACAGCAGCAAGGTGACCTCGTGCCGGCAGACGGAGTGGTCGCCGAGGAGGCACTGTTCGACACGCTGCGGGGCCTGCCGTTCGGGATGATCCTGTCGGTTATCGCGATCATCCTGGTGGTCATCTTCTTCGTCACGTCCTCCGACTCCGGTTCGCTCGTGGTCGACATGCTCGCCTCCGGCGGGCACCCCAACCCGCCCACCTGGAGCCGAGTGCTGTGGGCGTCGCTGGAGGGGCTCGTCGCGATCGGCCTGCTACTCGCCGGCGGTGATGAAGGGTTGTCCGCGTTGCAGGCCGGGGCCGTGTCCACCGGGCTGCCGTTCGCCGTCGTGCTGGTGGCGATGGCGGTCGCGTTGTACAAGGCGCTCAATGCCGAGCACCGTGCAATCGTCAGAGCCGAACGGCGCATATACCACCGCGAACTCGCCGGGGAACTGTCGCAGGACTTCGACCAGCACTTCGGCGAACAGGTCGACGACCGCATCGACTACGCACTGTCGACCACGACCGGGATCTGGAACCGGGCGGACAAACGCACCCCGATCAGCACGTTGTCCCGCGCTCGTCGGCGTGGTCGGCGCCAGCGGTCGCCGGGGGGCGGAGCCGGTCCCCCGCAAGGCGGCGGTCCGTCCGGAGGTGGGGCCGGTCCGCCCGGCGGCGCGTCGCCGGACTAGTTCCACCGCCTGCGGACTGTCCGCGCCCGGCGGCGGCCCGCCCTGCCCTCCGCGGGGTGGCCGCTCTCAGCAGCTGACGTCGGGGTCCGGAACGGTCAGCCGTAGCGTGACGACCTCGTCGGCCTCGATGCCGAACACGTACCGGGAGTCCGCTTCGGGATTGTTCCGCACCCGCTGGCCGTCGCCGGTGCGTTCCAGGTCCGGATAGGCGCGGTTCAGCTCCGCCAGCGAGGCTCCGATGGCGATGCCCTCCGGTGTCTCGGCGGCGCCGGACTGGAACCGCACGATGCCGTGCCCGCCACGGATCGCGACCCGCGATATCGACCGGTCGGCCACCTCGTACGACCGGCATTCGCCCTGGTCGGGCGGGCCTGCACCCGGGTCCAGCGCGCCGGTGGACACCGCCTCGTCGTAGGTCATCAACAGGTGCAGCGGCTCTTTCCCCGACTGTCCCAACGTCGGCGGTGGCTCAGGTTCGCCCGCGTCGGTGCTCGTCCGCGACGGCGGGTCCGCGGGCGGCACACCGGGGCGCATCGACGTCGGCGTCGCCGGCGCGCTGACGGGGGAACTCGGCCGGCTGACCGGGGCCGTGGTCGTGGCGTGCGGTGCCGGTATCCGGTTACTGCGGTGGCCTTCGTGGTCCGACGACGGGACGTCGCTCGAGTGCACGATGCCGCCGGAACCGTCGGCGACCGCGACGTCGCCGGGATCCGGCTCACCACCTGCCCCAGCCAGTGCCAGCCCTCCGGCCACGGCACCGATCATCACGAACACGCCCGCGCCTGCACCGGCCGTGGCACGCCTGCGCCTGCGGCGGCCGGCTCCTGCGACGATCGCACCGGGATCAGGCGCCCGGCCCGTACCGAGTTGCGGGCTGCCGAACAGCCGCTGCAGCCCTTCGCGGACCTCCGGGTCGTCGCGGTCGTCACCCGTGTCCGTCATACACCGCCGCCCTCCCCGCTGCCTCCGGATCGTCCTCACCGAGCCGTCCGCGCAGCGTGGCGAGCGCCTTGCTGGCCTGGCTCTTGACCGTTCCGGCCGAGACGCCCAGCGAACGGGCGATCTCCGCTTCGGACAGTCCCTCGTAATAACGCAGCACGATGACCGCGCGTTGCCTCGGCGGCAGATCTTTCAGCGCCTGCCACAGCGGTTCGTGTTCGAGCGGGTCGGCCGGCGCTGCGCCAGTCTCGGGCAGCTCGGCGACCAGGTTCTCCCGCCTGAGCTTGCGCCAACGGCTGATGTGGGCGTTTGCCATCGACCGGCGGACGTAGGCGACGGGATCGGCGGTTTTGCGCCGCACGTGCGACCAGCGCGAGCCGACCTTCTCGAGAACCGTCTGCACCAGGTCGGCTGCGTCGTGCGGATTGCCGGTCAACGCGTGCCCGTAGCGCATCAGCCCGGTCAGGTTGGCCTCGACGAAGTCGCCGAAATCCGTGAGGTCGTTCGCCACGAACGTCCTCCCTCGCTACGACCTGCCCGCCACGTCCGGATCCGCCGTTCCGAACCCACCACGTCTGATCCCCGCCGCTGATCCCACCGCGTCCGAAACCACCCGCGTCCGCCGTGGCGGCCTGTTGCTGCCGCGGCGGCCTGCGTCAGCTTGGATATTCGTGCAGCGCCTTCGGCAGCCGGAACGTCCCGTCCTGCTCGGGCGGGAACGCGCACGTCCGCGTGACGGCCGCGGCCGGTATCGGACCGTAGACGTGCGGGAACCACGGTGCGCCCGGTTCGGGCGGATCGGCGGGTTCCCAGCGCAACGGGACGTCGAGGCTGGCCGGGTCGATCACGAGGAGCACCAGGTCGCTGCGGCCCGCGAACACGCGCTCGGCCGGGAACTGCACGGTGCCGAAATCGCTGCAGTGCACGAACCCGACGTCGTCGAGCGAGGCGGGCCGGTACTCGCCGTCGGCCGGGACCGCGGCCCAGTCGGCCTCGGGACAGATGTGGAGGATCATCAGCGCACCGGCCTCAGCGCAGCGTGAACTGGCGGCCGATGAGACCGTCGCGTGCGCGGCGTTCAGCGGCGTCCAGCGGTGTGTCGTCGAGCGAGGCGAACGCTTCCTGCAGCCGGGTTCCCAGCGCCTTGGCGGGTTCGATCCACTCGCGGGAATGTGCCTCCGGGTCGAGGTCCCACACCGGAACCAGCAGCCCGTGCGCCCGGAACGAACCGGCGAACTTCGTTTCCTCGCCGAGGGTCAGCGTGCCCGCTGCCGACAGTCGCGCAAGCGCTTGCATCAGGCGGTTCTCCTCGGCGGGCCACACCCACCGCAGGTGTGCCTTCTCCCCGGCCAGCACCCAGTAGGCGCCCGATTCGAGACGTTCGGTCGGCATGATCGCCTCGTTGGCGCGCTGCAGCGACATCGCGACCTCGCCGGTCGGTTCCTCGCCCTCGGGCAACCACCAGGAGAAGTCCTCGTGCACCTGGACGTCGAGGTCGGCGGACGGGTCGAGCAGATCCTGCAACCGCTCACCGGGCTGTGACGGGCTGCGGGTGTCGGCGACCGAGAGCACCTGGCCCGGCTGCGCGGTCAGCGCCCAGCTCAGCGCCCTGCCCAGGTCACGGCTGATGTCGCCGGAACGGGTCTGCACCTGCAGTCCGACGTACACCTCGCCGTCGCCGCGCACGAACGCCGCCGCGGCCATCGGCAGCACCGACGCGATCGTCACCGTGCGGTCGCTGTGTTCTCCGGCGAGCGGCAGCGTCGCCGTCGCGGACGGCACGAACTCGCGCATCGCGATGAGCTCCGGCTCCGCCGCCAGGCCTTCGAACGGCCGCCCGACGAATACGTCGCGGACCTTCTCCTTGCGCTCCTTCTTCCGCGCCGCTTTGCCCACTGCGCTCGCCTCCCGGTCGTGATTCGCCTGGCGGAAAACGCTACTCGACCGGCGATTCGGTTACGGTCGGCGGGTGTTCGATCCCGCCGACCCTGCCTTCCTCGCCGATCCGTATCCCGAATTCGCCCGGCTGCGCGGTTCCGGCGGCGTTCACCACCACGAGGGCCTCGGGCTCGCGGTGGCCGTCTCCCACGAAGCCGCCTCCGCGGTGCTGCGCAGCCGGTCGCTGGGCCGCATCTGGACGGATGCCACGCCGTTGGAGCAGTTCGCCTCCTTCAACATGCTCCACCGGAACTCGCTGCTGGAGAACGAACCGCCTGCGCACACCCGGTTGCGCAGGCTCGTGCAGTCGGCGTTCGCGCGCGGTCACGTGGAGCGGCTGCGGCCGACGGTGCAGGCGCTCGCCACGCGGATGGTCGACACGCTGGCGGCCGCGATCCGGGCGGACGGCGAGGCGGACCTGCTGGAACATCTGGCGCAACCGTTGCCGGTCGCGGTGATCGCCGAGCTGCTGGGCGTCCCCGAGGAGGCGGGACCGCAGCTGGTCGAGTGGAGCAACGCGATCGTCAAGATGTACGAGTACGGCCTGCCCCGCGACAAGCGGGCCGAGGCCGAACGTGCGGCGGAGGCGTTCGCCGGCCACCTGCGCGGTCTCGTCGACGAACGGGCGGCCGCGCCGGGTGAGGACCTGTTGAGTCACCTCGCGGCCAGTGAGCTGACGGGCGACGAGGCGGTCGCGACCGCTGTGCTGCTGCTGATGGCCGGGCACGAGGCCACCGTCAACGTCATCGGCAACGGGGTGCGCGCACTGCTCACCGACCGCGACCAGTGGGACCTGCTGGTCGCCGACCCCGGGCTGGCCCCCACTGCGACGGAGGAGCTGATCCGGTTCGACTCGCCGCTGCAGTTGTTCGAGCGCACGGCGACCGCCGACGTCGAGATCGCGGGCTTCACCGTCACCGAAGGCGGGAAGATCGCCGCGCTGCTCGGGGCGGCGGCGCGGGATCCCGAGGTGTTCGACGAACCCGACCGGCTCGACATCAGGCGGGAGAAGAACCCGCACCTGGGCTTCGGCGGCGGCATCCACTACTGCCTCGGCGCCCCGCTCGCGCGGATCGAGATCGCCGCGGCCCTGGAGGCCCTCGTGGCCCGGTTGCCCGACCTGCGACTCGCCCGCGAGCCGCAGCGCAGGGCCGAGTTCGTCATCCGCGGACTGCGCGACTTCCCCGTCACGACCGCGTGAGGACCGCCCCCAAGGGCACTTTGGTTGCATTCAGCGCAACCAAAGTGCCCCTGGGGGCGGCAGCAGCGCCGGGGCCGTGCCCCGCACGGTCAGCGAGATCGACCGCTTGATCACCGTGCAGGGACTGCCGTCGCTGCGGTTCGGCATCATCCCGTTTGACAGCCCGCTTCCAGCGGCCGTCGCGCACAACTTCGTCATGAAAGACGACACCGTTACGGTCGGACTGATCAACACCGAGTTGTCCACCCAGGACGCCGAAGGTGTGGCGCTGTACCGCCGCTACTTCGACACGCTGTGGGGTGTGGCTGCCGAAGGCGACGCCGCACGCGCGATCCTCACCCGGGTCGCGTCCGGCCTCCCGTCCGAGTGACAGCGGCTCTCCCGGAGCCGTCAGCGAGTGGAGGTCTCCGGTCGGGGACGTCGGTCCGGGTCGGGTGCGCCGGCGATCTTGACGACCTGCCGCAGCGCGAGCACGTCGGCGTCGACCGGGGACAGCAGTCGGGTGATCCGGTTGACGAGCACCACGGTGACGATCGCCAGCCCCGCAGCGCAGGCGTCGGTCAGCGCGCTGAGCACCACGCCGTCGGCGTCGGCCTGCACCCCGTCACGCAGCCGCCACACGACGGTCACGACGGCGAGCGCGACGTTGGCGCACCAGGTCGCCCACCACGCCAGCACCAACCGCGACGGCCGCGGCCGCTCGTCGGCGGGCCTGCGCAGCGCGGCGTGTTCCAGCTCGGCGACGATCGGCCCGGCGAGCAGCAGGTTCGCGCCCGGCACGAGTACGCCGACGAGCACCTGCCACGCAGGCCTGGGCACGTCCTGTCCCGCATCGGCGGCGGCCACCGACCGTGCGACGAACAGCCACCACAGCGCCGCCCCCACGGCCAGCAACGCCATGATCGGCGTCATCAGCGCGAACGCCAGCACGAACGCATCCGACGCGCCCACGACCTCCGGGGTCAGCGCCGATGCGCGGCTCTGCAGCAGGAGGATGTACCGCCAGCCCTCGGCGACGGCCGCGAGCCCGGCCAGCACGGCGAGTGCGATCAGCAGGGTGACCGCGTTCCTGCTGGTCGACCGCAGGCGCTGCCGGGGCTGCATACCGCCGGACGCGGTTCCGGGCACGGCGGTCGACGAGCGCCACACGAGGTTGGGGAAACCCCAGCGCGGCGGGGACGGATACCGCGGCGGGCCGGTGTACGGCCTGCGCCGCCCGCGCGGGCGCGGGCGGCTCGCGCCCGGTGGGACGGTCGCGACCCACCGCACGTTCGGCCCCGGCTGCCTGCCCTGCTGCCGGTTCGGGTACCTGCCCGGGTGCATCGCGGCTACAGCACCTCGGGTTCCGCCGCGTCGTGATCGGTTTCCAGGGCGCGGCCCTCTGTCTGCCAGGACTTCATGCCGCCCGCCACGTTGACCGCGTCGACCAGACCTGCCGCGTTGAGCCACGCCGTCGCCTGCGCCGACCGGCCACCGGTGCGGCAGATGACGTACACCGGACGGTCGTCGGGCAGTTCGGCCAGCTTGTCGCTGCTGGCCGGCAGGTCACCGAGCGGGATGTGCACGGCGCCGGGCGCGTGACCCGCGGCCCATTCGTCGGCTTCACGGACGTCGAGCAGCATCGCACCCTCGGCGGGCAGTTCGGACACACGTGTCGTCGGGATCTCGGCTGGGTTCACCACGCGCCCATCGTCGCACGAACCGCGTCACTCCCGCGTAGGAGCGAGGCCCACCCACGCGGAGCGGTACCCGCCCCCAGGGGCACTGTGGTTGCGTCGAACGCGACCAGGGTGCCCCTGGGGGCTCCCGGCTACTTGCGATGGCGGCCCTGGGTGGTGCGGGTGTGTTCCTCGGCGCGGCCGAACCGTTGCACGGCGCGGTCCCGCATGAAGCCCAGCGGGTCGGGCGCGTGGAGCCGCAGCATGACGGCGCCGACGTCCTCGGGGACGCGACTCGACGTGGCGGTGCTGACGAGCACGGTCAGGCCGAACGCCACCGGCACGGTGACCAGCGCCGGCTGTTGGACCAGCCACGGCGCCCACCCACCGGTGTGGGCGGACACCGCGTTGAGCACCACGGCCAGCAGCACGAGCCCGCCGCCGGTGCACATGCCGACCATCGCGCCGAGCCACGTGAGCCGCCGCCACCAGATGCCGAGCACGAGCAGTGGCGCGAACGTCGACGCTCCGAGGGCGAACGACATGCCCACGCTCAACGCCAGGTCGTCGATCGGCAGCGTCACCGCCAGCACCAGGGCCACACCCGCGACCCCGACACTCGCCACGCGGTAGTCACGCACCTTGCCCGCCAGCAGGTCGGTGGCGATCACCCCGGACATGCTGGACACGAGGCCGGACGCGGTCGAAAGGAACGCGGCGAACGCGCCGGCCGCCAGCAGCGCCGCGAGGATCTGCCCCGCCACGCCCGACAGCATCGCCGTCGGCAGTGCGATCACCGCCGCGTCGGTGTCGCCGGTGATCAGCAGCTCCGGCACGAACATCCGCGACAGCAGCCCCAGCATCACGGGGAACAGGTAGAACAGCCCGAGCAGCAGCAGCACCTGCACGGTGGTGCGCCGGGCGGCCTTGCCGTCGGGATTGGTGTAGAAGCGGGACAGCACGTGCGGCAGGCCCATCGTGCCGAGCAGCAGTGCCAGCAACAACGAGTACGTCGACAGCAGCCCGGTGAGGTCGGTGCTCGGCAGGAGCCAGTCGAGGTTGGCCGATTTCGCCTGATCGACGGTCGGCACGGCGGAGCCCTCGGGGAACGTCAGCTCAGAGCCCGCGTCGACGGTGTGCGGCGAACCGGCTTGCCACGTGGTCCAGCCCGCCCCGCCGGAGCCGTTGTCGACGTGCACCCTGGTCGGGGCGTCGACACTCAGGGTCACGTCGGTGTCGACCGTGACCGCGGTGCGTGCGGCGAAGTTCGGCGGCGCGGGTTCGTCGAGGCTGCCGGCCGACCCCGGGGCGCCCGCACCCCCGGAGACGAACACCGCGCACAGGACGAACGTCGGCGCGGCGATCGCGAAGAGCTTGAACCAGTACTGGAACGCCTGCAGCAGCGTGATGGCACGCATGCCGCCGCCCATGACGTTGTAGGTGATCACCACCGTGACCAGCACCGATCCTGCCCACGCCGGTGCGGGCATGATCATCGTCATCGCCAGTCCCGCACCCTGCAGCTGCGGCAGCAGATACAGCACGCCGATGAACACCACGAACCACGTCGACGCGGTGCGCAGCGCGGGAGAGGACAGCCGCGCCTCCATGAAGTCCGGCAGCGTGTACGCGCCCGACCTGCGCAGCGGGCCCGCGACCAGCAACATCAGCGCGAGGAACCCGGCCGTGAACCCGATGGGGAACCACAGCGCGTCGGCGCCCTCCTTCAGCACCAGCCCCGCGACACCGAGGAACGAGGCCGCCGAGATGTATTCGCCCGCGATGGCCGCGGCGTTGCGCCGGGACCGCACGGTGCGGCGGGCGACGAGGAAGTCGTGGGTGCTGCGCGCGAACCGCGAGGTGCGGTGACCGAGGTAGAACGTCACCGTCACGACCAGCGCCACGCTGACCAGGGCCCACGGGTTCACCTGCACGCACGCCTTCCTCGCGGAGTCTCCCGGCGGCTCGGCGTCAGTTCTCGATCATGTTGACGAAGTCCCGCTCGCGCCGCTCGGCCAGCCGGTTGTACCACAGTCCGACACCGAACATGAGCGGGAACGGCGCCACGGCGAGCAGCAGCCACGGCAGCGGGATGCCGGCGAGGCGCAGCTCGGTGACGGCGGGCACGGCGTAGAACACGGCCGGGATGGCGCACAGCACCGCGAGTACCAGCAGGCCGAGCAGCACCGCGGTCCGCAGCTGCACCTTGACGAGGTCCTTGATGAGCAGTTCGCCCCAGCTGGTCTGCTCCTCGAGCTCGACCCGCGCGCGCAGGCTCGTCGAAGACCGGCTCGGCTCGGCGAGCACGACACGCTGCCTGCGGATCCGCGGCTGCCGAGGCTCGGAGGCACGTGGTTCGGACGAACGCGGCTCCGACGAGCGGGAGGCCGCATGCGACGTCGGCGCGGCCGACGGCGACGACCGGGTCTGCCGCGGCTGCGCGACCGGTTCCGGTGCGAACGGTTTCGCGGGCTTGCCGAGTGTCGGATCCGGTTCGCGGATGCCGCCCGGTCGTCCCGCGGGCTCCGGCGGGTCCGTCGCGTCCCCCACCGCGCGTCACCCCGCTCGCGAGGAGCCGACCAGTTTGTCCTTGAGCGCCCTCGTGTGCCGCCGGGACACGGGCAGCACCTTCTCCTCGTCGCCCAGCACGACCTGGTAGCCGCCCTGGGCCATGCGCAGTTCCGTGATCAGTGGCAGCGCCACGAGGTACGACCGGTGGATACGCACGAACCCGGCACCGCCCCAGCGTTCCTCGAGCTGGGCCAGCGGGATGCGCACCAGGTGACTGCCCTCGGTGGTGTACAGCCGCGCGTAGTCGCCCTGCGCCTCGACCCACCGCACCGACGAGCGGGGGATCAGCTTGGTCGTGCCGCCGAGTTCGACGGGGATGACCTCCTCGTCTCCCCCGGTCGCGTCGTCGGCGACCGGTTCGCCGCCCGCGTCGCCGCCGGGCGTGCGGACGGGCTGCGAGTCGAGTTTGTCGAGCACGCGGCCGATGGCCTTGTCGATGCGTTCCTGTCTGGCCGGTTTCAGCACGTAGTCGACCGCGCCGAGGTCGAACGCGTCGACGGCCTCGCTCGCGTAACCGGTGACGAACACCAGTACCGGCGCCGGGTTCAGCGACGCGAACACCCGCGACATCTCCATCCCGGACAACCCGGGCATGTTGATGTCGGCGAACACCGCGTCGACGGGCGGCAGGCCGGCGGCTTTGCGCCGGTTGATGTCCTCGTCCTCGGATCCCAGCAGCCGCAGCGCCTCGGACGCGTCGACGGCAGGTATCACCCGGCCGACCACCTCGTTCGACTCGAGACAGTGCCGGAGCTGGTCAAGGCCGGGTAGCTCATCGTCAACCGCCAGGACGAGGAGCTTTCGGTTGTCATCACGAGCACTCACAGTGAGCGTAATCCTGCCGTGAGTACAGCTCGACTGTCTACACCGCTCCGGGCGAAACTCGGTGTCATAGGCCGAAACGTGACCATGTGGCGCGGTGTTCGAGCGCCGACAGCACCGCCGCGGCGGGTGCGCCCAGCCCCAGCCGTGCGGCCAGCGACTTCTTCGGCTCGGCCACCACGATCTCGGCCTTCGGGTAGCGCTCGTGCACCACGTCACGCAGGTTGCCGACCCGATCGACGAGGCCGAGGTCGGCGGCCCGCTGGCCGAGCCACACGTCGCCGGTGAACAGGTCCTTCTCCCCGGAGAGCTTGTCACCGCGGCGCTCGCGGACCCACTCGGTGAACAGGCCGTGCAGGTCGTCGTGCACGCCCTTGAGCCACTCGACGTCCTCGTCCTTCTCCGGACTGAACGGGTCGAGCCTCGCCTTGTTCTGTCCCGCGGTGTGCAGGCGGCGTTCGATGCCGAGGCGGTCGATGAGCCCGGTGAACCCGAACCCGCCGCTGATCACACCGATCGAACCGACCTGCGACGTACGGTGCGCGACGATCTCGTCCGCGGCGCAGGCGAGCCAGTAGCCGCCCGACGCGGCGACGTCCTCGCAGAACGCGATCACGGGCACGTTCTTCTCGTCGGCCAGCTGCCGGATGCGCTCGGCGATCAGCCCCGACTGCGTGGGCGCACCGCCCGGCGAGTTGATCTGCAGCGCGACGGCCTTGAGGTTCTCGTGCCCGAAAGCCCTGGTCAGCGCCGATTCGACGGTCGAGAGGTTCAGCACTCCCCTGCCGACCGGTGACGCGTGCTGCGTGATGATGCCGTGCAACTTCACGACCGCTACGACATCGGAGTCCCTGCGCTCGATCCGGTCCCCTACGACGGGGATCCGGCTCGCCAATCCGCTCTTCGCCATGCCCCCACCGTAGCCACGAGCGGCCCACCGGGGGTCCGAGGAAACCCGGACGGGTCGGACCCCCGCCGGTATCAGCCGGACCGCGGCCGCGACGGTGGTCCGGAATCGTCGCCGGACTGCCGCGGCCGGCCGCCGTTCTTTCCGCCGCGTGCCGCCTCCTGTGCGGCGCGGGCAGCCCGTTTCGCTTCCGAGGCCTGCCGTGCGACCGGCCTGCGCGAGGGCTGTGAGGACGTCTGCCCCGATCCCTGCGTGCCGGGAGGCGCCTCAGCCGGAGGTGCGGCCGGCGGGGGCTGCTGTGCCGGCGGGGGTTGCTGCGTGGACGGACGCTGCTGTGGCGCCGGTGGTGCCGGTGGCGGGCCTGCGGGCGTCATCCCGGGGTGGGTCGAACCGCGCCGTCCCTGCACCGCACCGGACTGCCCCGGCGCGCCCGGCTGCCCCTGCATACCCGGTAGTTCCCACCCACCGGACTGCCCGGGTGCCGCACCCGCCGGCGGACCTGTTCGTGCCGGTCCGCGCTGGGCCGGTGCCTGCGGCGCAGCGACCCCGGGCGGGCCCGCACCCGCGGGCTCCGCACCCTGCGCCTCCACCCGCGGGGACTGCACATCCGGGGACTCGGTGCGTGTGGATCCCGTACGTCTGGAGTCCGGATTCATGGCCCCGGCGCTCGCGACACCGGAACTCGCGGCACCAGGGCTCGCGGTACCGGCGGCCGGGAGACCCGCGTTCGGCGCTCCGACGGCCGGGGTTTCCGCTCCGGAACCGCTTGTGCTCGAAGCCGCCGCGTTCTGCCCGTCCATGCCGGACCGGCCGGCCTCCTCGGGCGCGGCCATGATCGCCTCGTCGTCGGAGCTGCCCTCGGTGGCGAATTTCAGCATGTCCGGCCGCACTCCGCGGACGAACTTCGGCACCCGCATCGTCACCTTCATGCCCGCACCGGGCGCCGTCTCGACGACCAGCGAGTAGCGGTTGCCGAACACCTGGCTCATCCGGCGGTTGATGCCGGTCAACCCGATGTGCGCGCTGGAACGCGAGTCGCGCATGCCGTCGAGCTGCTTCGGGTCCATGCCGACGCCGTCGTCCTCGACGCTGATCTCGGCCTCGGCGCCGTAGTCCTGCGCGGTCACGGTCACGGTGCCGCCGCCCGGTTTGTTCGCGATGCCGTGTTTGACGGCGTTCTCCACCAGCGGCTGGATCAGCAGGAACGGCACGACGACGGACTGCACCTCGGGTGCGATCTTCAGCCGCACGCCGAGCCTGCCGCCGTACCGCGCGCTCTCGATGGTCAGGTAGCGGTCGATGTTGCGCAGCTCGTCCGACAGCGTGGTGAACGTGCCCTCGGTGCGGAAGCAGTAGCGCGTGAAGTCGGCGAAGTCCTGCAGCAACTCCCGAGCCTCTTCGGGGTCGGTGCGGATGAGTGAGGAGATCGTGTTCAGCGCGTTGTAGACGAAGTGCGGCGAGATCTGCGCCCGCAACGCCTTGATCTCGGCCTGGTGCAGCTGATGTTTGGTGTCTTCCAGCCGCGCCGCTTCCAGCTGGGTGCCGACGAACCGTGCGACGGCGTCGGCCATCTGCACGATGCGTTTGCCCTTGGTCTTGCCGACGACGATCAGCACCGCATCCGTCTCGCCCTCCACGATGAGCGGCACGAGCACGGCGGTGCGCATCTTGCAGGTGCCGCGGTGGTTGCACGGCATCTTGTCGTGCGAGACGACCTCGCGACGATGCTTGCGGATGCAGGTGCCGATGGTGTCGACCAGGTCGACGTAGTGGTCGTTGGCCTCACCGTCCCAGGCCAGCAGCGTGCCCTCGCCGTCGGTGACACCCACGGCGATACCCTTGAGCAGCTTCAGCAACCGGCTGGTCAGCTTCTCCGCCGCGGCCTGGTCGAGGCCTTCGCGGAGTTCGAGCGGCGCCTTCGCCATGACGTACACGGCCTCGAGCACGGCGTCGTCGATCGCACTGGTCGGTTTTCGCCGCTTGAGCAGCACGACGGCGAGGGTGACCAGGAGCAGCGCAATGATCGCCCCCAGGACGATCGGCACGGTCAGCTGCTCGGACACGGCGTCAATGCTGGAGGGTCACCGCCCCGGTGGCAAGGCCCGCAAGAGTACTTCGCGTATCCGATTCGACACGCCGCGTCATGGGCCACGTGGGCGACCCGCTCACTTGACGAGCCGTGACAACCGCCGATCGGCGAGTGGTTTTCCCCCGGTCTGGCACGTCGCGCAGTACTGGAAGGCCTTGTCGGCGAAGGACACCTCACGCACCGTGTCGCCGCACACCGGACACGGCAGGCCGGCACGCCCGTGTACCCGCAGTCCCGACCGCTTCTCACCTTTCAACCGCGCCGCGTCCTGGCCGACGGAACGCGCTGCGGCGGCGGTGAGCACGCTGTGCAGAGCGTCGAACAGCGCGTCGAGGTCGTCGGACGTGAACCTGGCGGGTGTGGCGTACGGCGACAGCCGCGCGGTGTGCAGGATCTCGTCGGAGTAGGCGTTGCCGATGCCCGCGATCGTCTTCTGGTCGGTGAGCACCGTCTTGATGCGGCGCGTCTCGCCGGTGAGCAGGGCTTCGAGCCGGTCGCGGTCGAGGTCCAGCGCATCGGGACCCAGTGCGGCGATACTCGGCACCTCGGCGGGGTCGGCGACGATCCACGCTGCGAGGCCCTTCTTGGTGCCCGCCTCGGTGAGGTCGAACCCCACGTGCCGCGGCGCGGTGTTCGGCTCGTCGCCGGACTCGTCGGCGGACAGGTGCATGCGCAGGGCCAGCGGGTTCTTCCCGCCCGGCCGCGGCGGCTTCGCAGGCAGGTCGTCCGACCACCGCAGCCAGCCCGCGCGGGCGAGGTGGACGATCAGGTGGAGGTCGCCGCACTCGACGTCGAGGTGTTTGCCGTGGCGCCCGGCGCCGGTGACCTCGCGTCCGCGCAGATCCGTGTAGGCGGGCGTGACGGTCTTGAGCACGCTCAGCGACACCACGTCGATCCGGGTCACCGCGCGGCCGACCGCGTGCTCGCGCAGATGGTGCGCGAGCGCTTCGACCTCCGGCAACTCGGGCATGGCGGCTACTCCACGGGATGCAGCGGACCCTCGAAGTCCGGAAGGTCGTACTGGGAGATCGACTTGGCGACCCGTTTCACCTCGCCGCCGATGTTGAACACGCCGCTGACCGTGCCGACCCAGCGTTCGGACGGGTGATCACCGGCCGCGTCGCCGTCGGTCTCGGCCACGACCGTCCACGGCCTGCGCAGCACCCACCGGAGCGGGAAGAACAACGCGACCAGCAACAGTCCGTACGGCACGAAATCCGGGATGACCAGGCGGTCCGGCATGGACAGCAACAGCGCACCCGCCAATGCCAGCGCCACACCCGCCATCATGATGCCCGGCGTGTAGTTGGCGGCCGCGTCGTGCTCGAAGTCGTCGGCCGTCGCGGGCTGACGCCATTCCATGTGCGCCCGGATGACCCATTCCCGGCCGTCGTTTCCCCGAACCAGCCGGTTCATCACGTTCCTCCGCAGCCCGCCGGTATGCCCATCGGTAACAGTTCCGGTGGGCCCACGTGCCGGAGCATGCTCATGTCAGGGCCTCCCCGCACCGGTGTCTGTCGGTAACAGACGTTACCGGGAGTGTCACTGTCCGCGGAAGTGGGCGGCGGCCGGTTTCCGGCCTTGGTGGTCCGGTTCGGACCTCGGGAGGCGGTGGTCGAAGCCACGTGCCCGGTCGTCGCCGTCACGGTCGGCACGGCTGCGGTCCCCACCGTGGTCGGTGTTGCCGCTGTCGGTGTTGCCGTGGTCGGCACGTGGTGCGGGATCAGCGGCGCTGCGGGCCCCGGGCCGTTCGGTCGGCCGGCCGAACCCGACGCCACGATCCCGCCGCGACTCCCGGACCTTCTCGGCCCACGCCTGCGCCAACCGCTTCGCCACCGGCGCCCCGCCGTCGAACACACTCTTCCGCCGGTCCTTGGCAGCGCGGTTCCGGTCGGCGCTGTTCCGGTCGGCGCTGTTCCGATCGGTACCCGCCTTCACGCCCAGGCCGGAACGCGCGGTGCCACCCCTGTCCCGGTCGGCGTTGTTCGCACCGGCGTCGGCGCGGGCCGCGTCCGCGGGCGCACCGTTCCCGCCGGATGCACCGTCGTCCGCCTGAGTACCGTGCCGCGGCTGCGGTTCGCGCTCGTGGTCACCGCGGGCCCCGGATCGCGCCGAACGGCGAGCCTGCGCCGAGTCCCCGGGGTCGGACGCGGCTGCCGGCACGCTGTAGTCGGTGTCGCCCATGGGCGCGTGCTCGTCCACGGCTGCGCCGCCGGATCGACCGTTCCCCACGGCGGGACCGTCCCCGTCCGCGCCGTCACGTTCCGCACGGTCACCTTCCGCGCCGTCACGGTCGGCACCGTCACGGTCGGCCATGCGGTCGACCTCGGGTACGGCGGGTGCGGGCTCGACGAGCTGCAGGCCACCGCGTGGTCCGCCGTGCAGGCCGACCACCTGGCGTTCGTCTCCTTCGGGAAGTCCGGCGACACCGGCCACGCCCGCTGCGCCGACGGCGACGGTCGACGCGACCGCGAGCCCCACCTTCACGTGCCCGCTCAGCGCGGCGAGACCGCCCGCGGCGCCGGATGCGGCGCCGGCCGTCGATCCGGCTCCGGCGGAACCGGCCACCGACGACACCGCACCCGAGACGGCTCCGGCGCCGCCCCAGTTCGCGACGATCCCCGCCGCGGGCACGAGCAGCACCAGCACACCGGCGTGGGAGCGCAGTGAGGAACACACGTCACGCAGCTCGTCGTGGGTCGCGCGGCACGACGAGCACGCAGCCAGGTGTGTCTTGACCTTGCGTGCCTCGGCCCCGGTGACGCTGCCTGCGGTGTACCCGCCGAGCTTCTCGACGATCGTGCGGCAGCCGTTGTCGCTGCGTCCGGTCGCGAGGTGGGCCTGCAGGTACGCGGCGCGCAACCCGATCCGCGCGCGACGGGCGAGCGCGGCGGTCGCGTTGGGGCTGAGGCCGAACTCGGGCGCGACGTTCGCGGGCTGGACCCCTTCGACCTCGGTCTGCCACAGCACCGTGCGCCACCGCTCGGGCAGGCTCGAGAACGCGCGAGTGATCAGCGAAGCCTCGGCGGTGGAGCTCTGCGTGTCGGCACCCGCGCCGACGCGGGTCGTCAGCTCGTCGTCACTGACCGGGACGTCGCGGCGGGCGCCCTGCCACTCCCACGTGACGCGGCGCGCGACGGTCAGCAGGTAGGCGCGAACGTTGTCCTTCGGCCCGTTGCCTCGGCGGACCGCCTGTAACACGCGGAAGAACGTCTCGGCGGTGATGTCCTCGGCCTCGGACCCGTCCCGCGCGATGCCGCGGGCGAGTCGCCGGACGGAGGCCACGTGGAGTTCGAACAGCTCCCCGAACGCGTCGTCCTCACCTTGCCGTAGCCGCTCGAGCAGCATCGCCTCGTCGGTCGCGGACATCGTGCGGTCCATTCAGCCAGCCACCCCCTAAGGCCTGCCCGCCCCTCGCCACGCGCAGACACCAGTTGAACGTTGAACACAATACGGAGAGTGGAGCCGTTACGTCACCCCTCTGCCAACCCCCTGACGCCAACGTGTAAAGTTCTGGGGCGTAACGGGGAAGGCACGCCGGAACCGGATACACGGACAAGTTGTCCACAAGTGGACATGTCACATGTGGACAGTTCACACATATGCGGACAAAGTTCATACAGGCGGACGTAGCGCAGCTGGTAGCGCATCACCTTGCCAAGGTGAGGGTCGCGGGTTCGAGTCCCGTCGTCCGCTCCACAGAAGAGGCCCCGTGCAGTGCACGGGGCCTCTTCCATTGTTCCCCCTTCGATCCCCCTCGCCCCGGTCCCTCCCCCTCTGTTCCCCCTCGAACCGGGCCGCGAAGTCAGCACAGCGAGCGGCACCGCCTGTGGCGTCGGGATCGTGCCGAGCGTTGCGCTGTGACCATGCGTCCACGATGCCGCGACGGCAGGGGCGCGGGCTTCAGGGAAACCCCGTGATCCTGGCGAGTGAAACTACTCAGGTTTCGCGGGCGGCCCGCGGACTCACGGCTCGCGCCACGCGAGCGGCGACAGGGTGAGAGCGGCGTCGGCGACTCGCCGGGCGGTCGTCGTGGTCAGGCTCCGCAGTGCACTGTCGATCCACTCGCCGGTACCGGCGACACCGACGTCGCGGTACTCGACCGCCTGGAGCAGCATCTCGAGCTTGTCGGCGTCGCGGGCGCAGCGCGCTTCGGGACTTGCCGCGTTCTCGTACTCGTCGACGGCGTCGCGCACGCTGTCGCGGGCCGCGTCCGGCAGGGCGGAGGTCTGATCGGCGGTGATCCGCCGCGGGTCCGGCTTGTCGACGTACGGCTTCGCCGAGTGGGGCAGGTCGCCGGTGCGGGTCTCCTGGGTGTCGTGCCACAGCGCCAGGTAGGCGGCACGCTCCGGGTTCGCACCGTCCTCGGCGGCGAGCAGGCCCGCGAGCTGGGCGACGCGCATCGTGTGCTCGGCGACGGACTCCGGGTCACGCACTCCCGTCTGCCACCAGCCGGCCCTGCGGATGCGTTTGAGAACGCCGAGTTCGTACCCGAACACCGCGATCCGATCACCGGTCATGGTCCGCCGAACCTCCCCTGCCGTCGTCTGCGCCGAGACTAGCGAAAGACGGCCACCTCCGCGGTTGACCACCAGATCGGTAGGCGTACAATTTTACGTACAAACACGGGAGGTTGCCGATGCGAACGATGAGCTACTCCGAGTCCCGGGCGAAGTACGCCGAGACCCTCGACTCCGTGGTCGACGACCGCGAGGAGGTCGTCATCACGCGCGCAGGCCACGAACCTGTCGTGATGGTCTCGCTCGACGACTACGAGTCTCTCAAGGAGACCGCTTACCTGCTCCGAAGCCCGGAGAATGCCCGCAGGCTGGTGACGTCGATCGAGCGACTCGAGTCCGGCGGCGGCGAGCCGCACGACCTCGTCGAATGAAGTTCGTATGGGACGAGTCCGCGTGGGCGGACTACCTGTGGTGGCAGACCGAGGACCGCAAGGTCCTCAAAAGAATCAACACACTCGTCCAGGACATCGCGCGCAATGGCAACGAGGGCATCGGCAAACCGGAAGCCTTGAAACACGGCTTCCAGGGGTACTGGTCACGACGCATCACCGACGAACACCGCCTCGTGTACAAGATCGTCGGCGACGAGATCCGCATCGCCGCCTGTCGCTACCACTACGGCACATGACCGCCCAAGCCTGAAGCGCACAACAGGTGGTCGTCAGCGGGTGATCGGCTCGCGCAGCACCACGACGTGCCGCCGGAAGCCCGCGGCACGCACCCGGACCTGCTGCCGTTCCTCGGGCGAGCCGCCTGACCCACGTCACGCTCCGGTCTGCGGTCGTTTCGGACGGTAGACGCGGCCGAAGCTGCGGGGGCTGTCGTCGTAGATCTCGACGAGTTCCCAATCGAGCCTGCGGCCGCCGGCGACATCGAAGATCCGCACACCGTCACCGAGGAACACCGGCGCCACGAAGACCTGCAGCTCGTCGATCAGATCGTGCTCCAGTGCCTGCCTGGCGATGTCGGCGCTGATGATCTGGATGTCGTCCTCGCCCGCGATCTCCTGCGCCCGGCGGATGGCTTCGACGACGTCGCAGTTCATGGCGGTGACGTTCGGGTCGGCGGCGAGTTCCTCCGGCCGGCGCGTCAGAACGAACTCGGTGCCGGACCACGCGCCGCCGTAGGGCTCGGATGTGAGCTCGTCGCGCTGGCCGCGCTGGGCCTGCGCGGCGTCGTACCCGGCGCGGCCGGAGATGATGACCGCGACCTCGCCCGCCATGCGTTCGACAGTGCCGTCGGCCAGCGGTTCCGCCGCGGCCATCCAGCTCATGTCGTGCCCGGGCCCGGCGATGAACCCGTCGATCGACGACGTGAATCCCCAGGCGACCTTGCCCATGTCAGCTCCCAAGTTCGACAGCGCCCACAGTTGACGGCGCCCACAGTTGACGGCGCCCACAGTTCGGCAGGGGCAGCGAACCTAGCAGCCCGCACCGACACTCCGAGTGCGCTCGCCCGCCGCGAACCGGCGGAGAACCGAACCACCGGATAACCACGGCTTGACCACGAACGGACCTCACAATGCTCCCGCCGCCTCCCGTGACCTACGAGGAAGGATTCCCTTGAACGCTCACGCGCGCTACACGCGATACGTCAACGCACGGCTCATCAAGGAACGGCTGCAGGCCGTGGGCGTGGCGATCGTCGGCGTGGCCATGATCGTCCTCGGGATCGTCGCGCTGAACGACGACGACGTCACGTGCGGCGGGCAGGTCATGGAGCAGGGCGAGGTCTGCGAGGAGACCCGCGGCGGCACGACCACGGACGAACGCGGCTACGAGGCCCAGTCGGAGGAGAACACCCTCACCGGCTGGCTGCTCACCGGTGGCGGAGCCGCCATGGTCGGCGGCGGCGGATTCTGGGCCGTGGCGGCGTTCACCAGGAAGAAGCGCATCACTATGGACGAGGCGGCCGCCGGTCTCAACCCGGCGACCGTGGTGGCGGCTCGCCGATCCGGCGGGGCGCCCGCCGAACCCTGGCAGCCCGGGCACGGCCGGCCGTCGTCATCGATCCCGGCGCCGCAGGCCGCACCACCGCATCCGCCGCCACATTCGCAGCAGCCGTATCCGCCCCACGCCCAGCAGCCGCCGAACGGAACGCACCAACGAGACGGGCCGCAGTACCCACTCCGCTGACATGAGGTCACGACCTCGACGATCTCCAGCCGATCGCCGATCACCCCCCCGGCAACGGAGTCACCGGAACGCTGCACCCCGGAACGCTGCACCCCGAAACGCTGCACCGCCGTGACACTGCCGCCGTGACGCACTGCTTCCGGGTGCCGGCGCCGTCGCGGCTGCCTGTACCGTGCGGGTCTCGTGAATGCCGGTGCCGCGGAACGTTCGACGACCAGGGAACGTTGACGGCACGTGCTGCGGATGGCTATCGAACCGAGGGCCCTGGTGGTCATTGCCGGACTGCCGGGTTCGGGAAAGAGCACGTTGTTGCGCAGCATCGATTCGGACACTCCGCTCGTCGTGCTCGATTCGGACACGACGCGCGACCGGTTCACGGAAATGCTGCCCGCAGGCACGCCGTACGCCTGCTACCGGCCGGCGGTGCACCTGGTGCACCGGCTGCTCGTCAGCGCAGTCGTCCTTCGACGACGGGGCACGGTCGTGGTGCACGATCCGGCTACCGGTGTGCCGACGCGCGCCTGGTTGGTGACACTGGGCGTACTGAGCGGCCGGCCGCGGCATTTCGTGTGGGTCGACTGCCGGCCGGATGACGCAGCGGCGGGACAGCGCGCCAGGGGCCGTGTGGTGCGCAAGGGCTCGTTCGCGCGGCACCTGCGGCGACTGCCGAGGGTGCAGGCCGCCCTGCGCGCCGGCCCTCGCGGCTGGCACACCACGACGATCGTCGACCGCCGTACCGCGGCCACGGGACTGCAGTTGACGTGTCCCGCCGTCGCGCCGAACTCGGACTGACCGCGAACCCGGTCGCGCCGCGCAGGCCATCGGCAGCCGGGTGCCCGCGGGCGCCTGACCACGAACTCGGGCTGCCGACGTCGCTCTGCTCATTTCGGCCCGCGGCGGAACCGGACGAGGATACGATCAACGCGTCGGTGGTGGCGTGCCGGCGCAACGACGGCCGGACGAGCAATGCCGTCACCCGCAGCCGACGAGATCACGGGCCCGACCAGATCGCAGCGTTCGCCCGGGACGGCGCTCGCCCCGCGACCCGTTCCGCAGCTCGGCGCTCGCACGTTCACACCTGGCTCCGGAAGCCGACGCCGGACGCCGACGCCGGACGCGCTTCCGGACTCCCACCACAGGCCGCCGCACCCGGCCACGGCCGAGAGGAGCAACGATGCCCGAACTGGGGGACCTCGCGATCAACCTCGCCGCGAGCGTGATCGCGGGCACGGCCGTCTTCGTGTGGCAACTGCTCCGGCAACGTCGTCGCAGGCAACGGCGACGCCGGTTCTTCGGCCTCGACACCCGCGGGAACTGCGTCGTCTACATGCCGAGGCACGCATCGTCGGTGTCCGCACTGAGCGTGCACCAGCGGGACACGGCCGCCGTGGTCGAGATCGCCGCGGCGGCACGGGAATGCGGCGCGGAGATCGAGCTGATCCTGCAGTCACCGGATCAGCGGGTCCCGCAGCGCCAGCTCGGGGACGACGCCGAGTTCACCATCGGCGGACCCGAGGCAAACCCGCGGATGGCCGCACACCTGGAAACGTTCCTGCCCGGACTCACCATGGGCTCGTACCTCGATTCGGCGGAACTGACCATCCGCGTCGGCGGCGAGTCCTTCGACAAGACCCCGGGAACGGCGGAACACGTGGCGGTCGCCAAGATCGTCACCGACGACGGCGCGCCGGTGTTCGCGCTGTGCGGCCAGACCGCGATCAGCAACCATGCCGCGGCGCGGTATCTGTGCCGCGAACACCACACGCTGACCCGCACGTACGGGACGAACGGCCGGTTCTGCCTCGTCCTCCGAGTCGTCAACCCGTGGGCGTACGGCGAACGCAAGGTCGAGCTGGTCGCCGACGTCACCGAGGACGCCTTCACCGCACCGCCCCGACCGGGCGAGGTCCGCGGCACAGGCCCGGAACAGCACACCGTCGTCGCCGACCGGGACGGCGCCGAATCGTCACCGTGAGCGCACGACTCCGGCCATCCCTTCGGCCGGAATCCGGCTTCGATGCAGTGACCCGCTGAGTCCGTCGTGGACAGTCGCGAGTGGACGTACGCACGGACCGCGCTGCGATGTCAGTCCCCGCGGTCCTCCTCGCCGGTGTCCGATGCGGCATAGGACCGCATCACGGCACCGGCCTGCTGCAGAAACCGCAGAACCGTGGCCGCCTCGGCATCGTCGAGTGCGCCGATGACGGCGGTCAGCTCGTCCAGCATCGGTGCGAGCTGATCGCGCACCTCGGCCCGGCCGTGAACGGTCGGCGTCAGGACGACCCTCCTGCGGTCGGCGGGGTGGGACTCGCGGACGACGTGCCCGGCCTCGATGAGCCTGCTCACCAGCGCAGCCGCCGAGGCGGACCGCATTCCCAGCCGATCGCCGAGCTCGACGGTGCCGAGGGGTTCGTCCGTGGCGGCCACGTGATCCATGGCCTGCACGTCGGTCACCCGCACTCCGAGCCGCCGCGCCAGCGCGGCCTGCATCTCGCGACCGGCTTGCAGGACCCGCCGCAGCTCGAGACCGACCGCTCGCCCGGTCCGTTCGTCCACCACGGCAGCCATGGTAGCTAGAAAATCTACCTGCATGTAGGGTCGGGTGCGGTATAGCTAGATTTTCTAGCGGCCAACCTAGGCCGAGGCCTGCGGTTCGTTGCGGCGGTTTCGCTGCGGCGACGCATCGCAGGCCCCACACTTCGGGAGTGGTGTCCCATGTCCGGCGCTGACCGGTTGAGCCGTCTTGCGGACGTACTCGCCGACCGCACCGTGCTGCCCGGCTACAGCAGGCTCGGCTACCGGCTCCGGCGACGGCACCGGCCCGCCGATCCGCGGCCGGACGCGCTGGTGGGCCGCACCGCGGTGGTGACCGGGGCGAGCGCCGGGCTCGGCCGGGCCACCGCGCTCGGACTCGCCCGGCTCGGCGCGACGGTGCTGCTGCTCGTGCGGGACGAATCCCGTGGCGAGCGCGCCCGCGAGGCCGTCCTGCAGGCATCACCGCGCGCCGACGTTCGTATCGCACGGTGCGACGTGGCCGACCTCGACGATGTGGACCGGTGCGCCGAACAGGTGCGTCGCGATCACCCGGTGATCGACGTACTGGTGCACAACGCAGGGGTGTTGCCGGAGGAACGCACGGAGACGCCGCAGTCTCACGAGAGCACGCTGGCCACGCACGTGCTGGGGCCGCTGCGACTGACCGATCGGCTGCGAACCGCCCTCGCCCGGTCCACGGATGCGCGGGTGCTGCTCGTCTCCTCCGGAGGCATGTACACCCAGTCGGTCCACGCCGACGATCCGGAGTACCGGCATGGCCGTTACCGCGGCGCCGTGGCCTACTCCCGCACCAAACGCCTCCAGGTCGCGTTCACACCGCTGCTGTCCCGGCGCTACGCCGCCGAGGGAATCGGCGTGCATTCGCTGCACCCCGGGTGGGTCGACACCCCCGGCGTCACCGGTTCGCTGCCCGGCTTCCGTCGCGTCATGGCGCCGCTGCTGCGCAGCCCGGCCGAAGGCGCCGACACCGCGGTGTGGCTGGCGGCCACACACCCCGCGCCGCGGTCCGGTCTGTTCTGGCACGACCGCAGGCCGCGACCGGACCACTATCTGCCGGGCCGGGGTGACGATCCCCGGGTCGTCCGGCGCGCCTGGCGTTACTGCCTCGACGCCGCAGGCATCGGCCCTGACAGGGAGGACTGACCATGCCGGGAAACGAGCCGCCCGCCCCGTCCGGGTCGCCGCGATCCGCACCGACCGCCGTCCTCGCGGGCTGCGGCGACCTCGGCACTCGCGTGGCGGTGCGTCTCGCCGGCGAGGGTTACCGGGTGCTGGGCTTGCGTCGCCGCCCGGAGCGGCTACCGGCCGCCGTCGAGGGCCAGGCCGTCGACCTGCGAACGGAACAGCCCCGCCTGCCCAGGGAAATGGGCGTGGTCGTGGTGGCACTGACCGCCGACGACCGCACCGCCGAGGCCTATCGAGACACCTACGTCAACGGTGTGGCGAACGTGCTCGCGGCGATCGACCGGGACGTGCCCGGCCGCCCGCGGGTGCTGCTGGTGTCGTCGACCGCGGTCTACGGGGCGGGAGACGGGAGCCTGGTCGACGAGCGCACCCCCGTCGAGCCGGACACGGCCACCGGCCTGCAACTGCGCGCAGCCGAACGGCGCCTGCACGAGTGGCGGCCGGATGCGATCGTGCTGCGGCTGGCCGGGCTCTACGGGCCGGGCCCCGGGCGCCTCGTCGCTTCGGTACGCGACGGCACCGCGACCGTGGACTCCCGGCCCGTGTACACCAACCGCATCCACCGCGACGACGCCGCCGACGCGATCGTGCACCTGACCGACCGCGTGGACCGGCCCGATCCGCTGTACGTCGGGGTGGACCACGAACCCGCCGAACGGGGCGCCGTACTGCGCTTCGTCGCCGGGGAGCTGGGCGTCGCGCCGCCCCCGACCGGCGATGAGCCCTCCGCGCGGGGGACCGGCAAACGCTGCGACTGCAGCCGGCTTCGCGCGAGCGGCTACACGTTCACCTATCCGACCTATCGCGAGGGCTATCGCGCCGCCTGTGAAGGGAGCCGATGATGCGCTGTGTGGTGCTCGGTGCGACGGGCTACATCGGCGGCAGGCTCGTGCCCGAGCTGCTCGCGGCGGGCCACGAGGTGCGCGTGGTGGCCCGCAGTCCCGAGAAGCTCGCCGAAGTGCCGTGGCGGGGCGAGGTCGAGGTCGTGCGCGGCGACGTCACCGAACCGTCCGACATGGCCGCCGCGTTGGCCGGCAGCCAGGTGGCCTACTACCTCGTGCACGCGCTGCACCGGTCCGACTTCGTGCAGGTCGACCGGGACGCCGCCGAGAACGTGGCGGCGGCGGCACGCGGGGCGGGCCTTTCCAGGCTGATCTACCTCGGCGGCATCACACCCGCCGAGGACGAGCCGTTGTCCGAGCACCTGGCTTCGCGGGACGAGGTCGGGCAGATCCTGCTCGACTCGGGCGTACCCACCGTGGTGCTGCAGGCGGCGGTGATCATCGGATCCGGCTCGGCCAGTTTCGAGATGCTGCGGTATCTCACCGAGCGGCTGCCGGTGATGGTCACCCCGCGATGGGTCCACAACCGTGTCCAGCCGATCGCCGTGCGGGACGTCCTGCACTACCTCACCCGTGCGGCCGAGCTGCCCGCCGACGTCCACCGCCGGTTCGACATCGGCGGGCCCGACGTGCTGACCTACCTCGAGATGATGCGCGGCTACGCGGTCGTCTCGGGACTGCCGCGGCGCGTCGTGCTGCCCGTTCCGGTGCTGACGCCGTGGTTGTCCGCCCAGTGGGTCAATCTCGTGACCCCGGTCCCGCGCAGCATCGGCATCCCGCTGATCGAATCGCTCGTCCACGAAGTCGTTCGCCGCGAACACGACATCGACGCCCACATCGCCCCGCCGGCCGAGGGCCTGTTGCACTACGAACAAGCACTCGAACTCGCGCTGACCCGCATCCGCGACCGCGAGGTTCCCACCCGGTGGTCCGACGCGACGTGGCCGACCGCGCCGTCCGACCCGTTACCCACCGACCCCGGCTGGTCCGGCGGGACCATGTACCGGGACGTTCGCGAACGCCGCACCGACGCCACACCCGAACAGCTGTGGGACGTCATCGAAGCCATCGGCGGCGAACACGGCTGGTACTCCTTCCCGCTGGCGTGGTCGGTCCGCGGCTGGGCCGACCGGATCGCCGGTGGCGTCGGCCTGCGACGCGGTCGACGCGACCCGCACGAGCTGCACGTCGGCGAAGCACTCGACTGGTGGCGCGTCGAAGCCGTCGAACGGCCACGGTTGCTCCGGCTCCGCGCCGAGATGCAGCTGCCGGGCCGCGCGTGGCTCGAACTCGCCGTAGAGCCGGACGGCGACGGCGCGCGTTACCGGCAACGCGCCCTGTTCGAACCCCACGGGCTCGCGGGCCAGTTGTACTGGCGCGCCGTATCGCCCTTCCACGACATCGTGTTCGGCGGCATGGCCCGCAACATCACCGGCGCCGCGAGCGCGACCTGACCCGCCGCGAGGCCGTTCGATACCCGCGGGGGCGCCGGCGTGCACCGCCACGTCAGCGCGCGTTCTCGTACGGCACCGCGCGGAGCAGCCGCACCACGACGGTCTGTCCACTGGGGACGGTGTAGGTGCGCTCGTCGCCCTGCACGGCTCCGGTCAGCGCCCGGCCCAGCGGCGAGTCCGGCGAGTAGACGGCCAGCCCGTCGGATTCGGAACCGTCGCGCACGCCGAGCAGGAACGTCTCGGTGTCGGGGTCGTCGTCGAAACACACGGTCAGCACCATGCCGGGTTCGGCGACGCCGTCGTCCGGCGGCGGCCTGCCCACGACGGCGTTGTGCAGCAACGCTTCGATCTCCCGGATACGGGTCTGGACGCGCCGGTCGCGCAGCGCACGCTCACCGCCGTCGAGCGCCTCGGCGGCATCGTCGTCACGCCGGTTGCGCAGGTCGTCGAGTTCGCCGCGGAGCCGGTCGAAGGCTTCGGCGGTGAGCCAGGTCTGTCCGGTGTCGGTCATCGGGTGTCCTCGCAGGGTGGGCCGTCCGGCCGGATCATGCCGCGGGGCAGGGCGACCCCCAGGTCCTCGGCGAATCCGATGGCGATGCGTTCGAGTACGTCGCGTTGCGTACGCAACAGCTCGTTCTCGACGCGCAGCCACTCCAGTTCGCCGCGTTCGTCGTCGGTCGGGTGCGGCCGGTGGGCGCGCAGCCCCTCGTTGTCGGTCATGGCTGCCACTTTCGACGGGGTTCAGCGCAGCGGATCGAACTCGTGGAGCGCGTCCGGCCGTTTACCGGTGACGATCTGCTCGGCGAGCAACCGTCCGGTCACGGGGCCCTGGGTCAGGCCCCACATGCCGTGACCGCCCGCCGCATACACGTTGGGGGCGTTCGTCGCGCCGATCAGCGGCTTGCCGTCGTGGGTGACCGGGCGGGCACCGACCCATTCGTCGCGGCGCTCCTCCCAGCGGACCCCCTTCAGCAGCGGGCGGGCGGATTCGACGACGGCATCGATCCGCGCGGGGTCGAGCGCATCGTCGGCGCGGCGGAACTCCATGGTGCCCGCGACCCGCAGCGCGCCCTGGTACGGCGTGCAGGCCACGCGGATCCCCGGCAGGTAGACCGGACCGGTCACCGGCTCGTCGGTGGGCACGGTGAACGAATAGCCGCGACCGGCACGGACCGGAACCCGGATCCCGAAACGACGGCCGAGGCGGGTGAACCACGCGCCGCCCGCCAGTACGGCGACGTGCGCCGACACGGATCCGGACGACGACCGCAGCGTCACCGCGTGGTCATGGGGCCGCACGTCGACCACGTCGAAGCCGTTGCGGATGACACCGCCCCGGCCGCGCACGGCGTCCGCGAGCGATCCGGCGAGTTGCCCGGGGTCGACGTAGCGCTGCCCGTCGATGCGCAGCCCTTCGCCGAGCCGGTCGGCGGCCTGCGGCAGCCAATCCCCCAGCTCACCTGCGCTCAGCCGCTGGTACGAGACCTGCTGGCCCGCATCGCCGAGGCGGTCGAACTCGCCGGTCAGCACGGCTGCCTGGTCGTGGTTCTCGAACGCGGCCGTGATCGGAGCCTGCACCGCGTGGGTCTCCACACCGCCTGCGGCGAGCGTGTCGTAGGCCTTCAAGCTCTCGACGTTGAGCGGCAGGTTCGCGCGGGCCACGCGGTCCCAGCCGCTCGTGGTGCAGCGTGCGGCGAAGCGCAGCAGGAACCGCCACAGTGCCGGATCGATCCTGGCCGGCACGTGCAGCGGGGCCTTGCGGTCGAACAACGAGCGCAGGCCGTAGCGCAGCACGCCGGGGTCGTTGAGCGGCAGCGCGAGCCCGGGCGAGAGCCAGCCCGCGTTGCCCCAGGACGACCCCGCGGCCACGCCCGAACGGTCGACGACGGTCACCTCGACCCCGTGTTCCTGCAGGAACCAGGCGGTCGACAACCCGACGACGCCCGCCCCGACGACAACCGCCGTCCGGGGGTGATCGGAGCTGCCTGCGACGTTGAGCATGCGTACCTTCCCGTGTCCGGTCCGATGCCCGTAAGCATGGCTGAGCCCGGACACCACGGGGTTGTACGAATTCCACAGTCGCAAGCGTGCTGATTGTGGCGATCGGCCAGCGTACGATCGGCTCATCCGGGCGCTGTCCCGGCGGATTCGCGCAGGGCGGGTCGTGGATGGTCAGGCTGGATCGCCTCATCAACGTGCTGGGCGGCTACGACGTGCGGGCCGCGGGCCACAACCGGAACAGGGACGCCGAGCTGCACAGCGTGGCGATGCACGATCCGGCGGGCGACGGTCCCGTCCTGGGCGACGCGCTGCTCGCGGTCGGTGTACCCGACGCCGCCAGGGCACTCGAACTGGGGCTCGCCGCGCAGGCCAGGGCCGTGCTGATCAGGCAAGACGGCGAACTCGACGACGACGTCGCGGCAGCCGCGCGCGCCGCCGGAACCTGCCTGCTGCTGGTACCCTCGGAAGTGTCGTGGAGCCAGGTGGCGGGCGTCGTGTACGGCCTGGTGCTGGAAGGACGGGAAACGGAGTCGGGCCGCGGGCCGAGCGACCTGTTCACCCTCGCCGACAGCATCGCGGCAGGTGTCGGCGCTCCGGTGACGATCGAGGATCAGCTCTCCCGCGTCATGGCTTACTCGAGCGTCCAGCACGACACCGACCCGGCCCGGCTCGACACCATCCTCGGCAGGCGGGTGCCCGAACGGGTGCGGACCCTCTTCGACGAGCGCGGCGTGTTCACGCATCTGGCGATGTCCGACGAACCGCTTCACGTCACCGGCGCCCCGGAACACGGCCTGCAGGACCGGACCGTGGTCGCGGTGCGTGCGGGCCGCGAGCTCCTGGGGTCGCTGTGGGTCACGTGCGACGGCCCGCTCGATCCGATCCGCACGCGCGTGCTCGCCGACGGCGCCCACACGGTGGCGCTGCATCTGCTGCGCTCCCGGGTGAGCGCCGACCTGGAACGGCAGGTCGAGTCGGAACTGGTGATCGAGCTGCTGGAGGGCACGCCGGATGCGGCCGCCGTCATCGGCAAACTCGGCCTTCCGCCCCGGCGGCACCGCGTCATCGCGCTGCAGGCGCACACGGCGGCCGAGCGCAACGCCGCGATCCTGCTGGCGTTCGAACGGGCCACCACCGGTTTCGGCTGGTCACGCCCCGGCAGGACGACGTTGTTCGGCAACACCGTATACACGGTGCTTCCCTGCGACGACGATCCCGCGCCCGCGCTCAACTGGTTGCACGAGCTCGCGCAGGGCCTGCCCCGCCACGCCAGTCTGGCCGCGGGTGTCGGCGGCCCCGCCGAACCCGGCGAGCTCCCGGCGAGCAGGCAGGAGGCCGACGAAAGCCTCGCCCTGCACGCGGCGCGGGCCGACGGTGAGCCCGTCTGCTACGACGAGGCGTGGGACGAGATCCTGCTCCAGCGCCTCCGAACCGCGGCCACGGCGGGACGAATGCCCTCGCGCGGTCCGCTCGCGCACCTCGCCCGGCACGACGATGCGCACGGGACCCGGTTGCTGTTCACGCTCCAGGCGTGGCTCGAAGCGCAGGGCGACCTGAACGCCGCGGCAGGCCACCTCGACGTCCACCCCAACACCGTCCGAAACCGCCTGCGCAAGATGTCCGAACTCGCCGACCTGCGCCTCGACGAACCACGCAAACGCCTCGCGATGCTGATCACCCTCGCCGTCGGCGACCACGACCGATAAGCCCCGCGTGTCCTGCACTCAGCACCGCGTGTTCTGCATTCAGGAGACCGTGTTGTGCTTTCAGGGGCGCGTGTTGCGACTCGCGGTCACTACGTCGTCGCTACGAGCTGCACCCCGTCGTGCGCGCGCGTGTGCGGCTGCGTGTCGAACGCGTCGTGGACACGGACGGCGAAGGCCGGGCTCATGGAGCGGGTGACCTCGTCCCGGTTCATCCATCGGACTTCGCGCGCCTCGTCGGTCTGCGCGACGAGGTCGCCGCCGGGGCTGCACCGGAACACGAGCGCGACGATGCCGCGACTGAGGTTCTTGTAGACGCCGGTCAGCCGTTCCACCTCGACCGTCATGCCGGTTTCCTCGGCGACCTCGCGACGCACGCCGTCCTCGAACGCCTCACCCAGCTCGAGCACGCCGCCGGGCATCTCCCAGCGCCCGTTGTCGCGGCGACGGATCACGAGGACGCGGTCGTCGGAATCGACGACGATGCCGGCGACGCTGACCGAGTGCTTCGGCATCTCACCCATCGCATGTCCTGCCTTGTCGTCGGCGCAGCTATTCATGGTTCGTCCGACCGTGTGCCAGACTAGAACACACCTAGACGCCTGCAGGAGAGCCGCCATGGTGCAACTTGGCGACATCGACCGATCCGATCCGCGACCGCCATACCAGCAGATCGCGGGCATGCTGCGTTCGGCGATCGAGTCCGGCACTCTCGAACCCGGGGCCAGACTGCCGTCCGAAGCAGCGTTGATGGAGAACTTCGGCGTGGCTCGCATGACAGCCCGGCAGGCGATACAAGAGCTCCGCGGCGAAGGCCTCGTCATTCCCGAACACGGTCGGGGCGTATTCGTCCGGCCGATGCCGCCGGTGCGACGGCTCGCGTCCGACCGCTTCGCCCGCAGACACCGCGATGCCGGAAAGGCCGCTTTCATCGCCGAAGCCGACAAGGCCGGCTATCAACCGGGCGTCGACCGGATCGAGATCTCCCGGACAACCGCCACCGAAACCATCGCGGAACGGCTGCGCCTGCCAGCTGGAGACGAGGTCCTGGTCCGTGACCGCCGCTACCTGGCGAACGGACGTCCCGTAGAGGTCGCGACGTCGTATCTACCGATCGCGATCGCCGATGGAACACCGATCGAGGAACCTGACCCTGGCCCCGGCGGAATCTACGCGCGTCTCGAAGAGGCAGGGCACACGCTCGCCCGCTTCAGCGAGGAGGTCGGCGCCCGAATGCCAACGCCGGACGAGCGAACAGCACTAGAGATCGGACCGGGCATCCCTGTGCTGACCGTTGTCAGAACCGCCTACGACGTCAACGACCTCGCCGTAGAGGTATGCGACACGGTGAAGGTCGCACCCGCCTACTTACTCGAATACGACGTCCCGGCGCAGTAAGGGTGTTCGCAAAAGCAACCACTCACATAAGCCGGCTTGCAACTCCTCTAGACGTCTAGAACAGTAGTAGCGACCCTGCGGGTGGCGCCGATACGTCGGCAGCGCCCGCTCACACCAAAACCCGTAACGGACCGATTCCTATGACAGCTGCAGAGGCGGCCACTCGCCGGAAGCTCTTCACCACATGGTTTCTCTGCTCAGCGGACGGCAAGGACCACGCGGTCGAGGACGAGGCCTTCGCTGCGGGCCGTGCTCGTGGAGCAGGCGAGTATCGCGCCGTCTGCGGCCACACCGTCACGGCATCGGCAGCGATCCTGCCGAACGGTCCGCGCTGTTCGAGGTGCCGTGCGGTGCTCAACGGCCAGGAAGACCGCAACTCGCCTTGGCGCGACAAGCACTCCGGCCGACCCGGGATCGTGCGCCGCTTGCTGGCCCGTGCCATCCGCCCTCCGGCCGGGGCCCCGTCCTACCCCCGCCCGGGGCGCGCCCCGCGGCCGGAACCCGACCCCGGTGGGAGCGAGCTGCCCACCCCCTCCGCGCTCGCGCCCACCGGACTCCACGGGACGGAGGCAGGCCAATGACGGACGGCGTGATGCTCGCGCGGCCAATTCCCGGCCTGGAGAACGAGTCCCAGCGCGTCAGTCACGTGTTCCCGATCCCCGCCTCCTCGGCACCCCCACGGCGGATCACCGCCCTGTGCGGCGCGTCGTTCGGACCAGGCCAACTGGAACGGCTCGACAACCCCACGGGCATGCCCTGTGAACGCTGCCTGAGCAGGTCACCCCAGGGCACCCGGGACCCCGGCCTGCCGACAGCACGGCTGGAGGCGATCGAACGAACCCTCCACCAAATGCAGGTCCAGATCAACGGAATCAAAACAGCCCTCGCCGCAACCCTCGGCGAATACCACGACCACGACGAAATCCGAAGAAAGGACAGCGATGGCCTCCCATGAAGAAACCCTGGCAGCGCTGCACACGGCGTCAGGCAGATGCCACGAGATCCAAGGCGGCATCCACGCCCAGACCCAAGAAGTGGACGGCATCGTGCACCAACTCCTGGCCGCGCTCGGCAACACCGAGGCAGGCACCATACTCCACAGCCAAGCAGCTCAGGCCACGGACGCCCTGGGAACAGCGATGGGAGCGGTGGCGCGGCTCAAGGAGGGCGTCGACGCCACGTTGCAGCGATTTCAAGACTGAGAACAGCCAGCCGAGCACGCCGCCACCTTCGACTACGCACGACGAATACCGAAACCCCCACGGCGACCGATATCCGGCCGAAGCTGCCCCTGTCCATGAGAACCTCCCACGCCGAGTGCGCCGAGGCGAGCGCAATCCTCGCGTCGTCGCCTACCCCGAACTCGGCGGCCGCGCGCTCGGACACATCACGCCCAACCGTGACGACCCGTGGACCGCCGAGGCACGGGATGCGCTGCGCAAGCGAGATATTCCGGATGCTGTCACACGCCGACTGGCCCACCACGTTGAAATGAAGACAGCCACGATGATGATCAAACTTGGGGAACGACACGGGAAGCTCACCCTGAACCACGCTCCCTGCGGGTCCGAACCCGGCGCGACGGGCGGCTGTCATGCATACCTGCCGGCTATCCTCCCGACGGGGTTTTCGCTGACCGTGCTCGGCACAGACGTCGACGGCAAGCCATTCAAGCGCATCTACAAGGGGACAGCCTCATGACCAACCTCCTCGACCTGACGGGCTTCCGTGTCGATGACGTGCCCGACGTGAGCCGGTTCATTGACCGAGTTCGCGAGTTCGCTGCAGGAGATCTGGAGGCCGCCCACTTCTGGGTCGTCGCGGCCGGACCGACCGACGTGCGCCACGAAGACCACGTCGAACTCGAATTCGGTGTCAGCACGGCACCCGGTGTCGCTGCCCTGACTTTCGGTCAGCGCGACGGCCAGTACGTCCCGGCAGGCGGCACCAACGAGGACGAAGTCGACTACCAGCTGGCCGGTCTGCACCCTTCGTACCTACCGCCCGGGGCGGAGGTCCCGCTCCCCGACATGCTCACCGCGCTGGAAGAGTTCCTCCGCACCCATCAGCGCCCCACCAGCATCACGTGGGTTCCCGCCGACTGAACGTTCCCGGCAGCGGCTTCGCTCCTCACGCCCGCCACGCCCGCGTTTCTGTCGGCGCCGGACGAGTACCTCGGCTCAGACCGAGTGCATCCGTTCGCGTGCCTTCCGGTAGGACTCGCGTGCCGGTCGCACCGCCGCCGGATCGCCCGCAGGCAGGCGGGTGCGAACGACGTCCCAGTGCGGCGGCTCCTGGGCACCGGACAGGGTCCAGGCTGCTTGCCGTGCGGCGCCGATGGCGACGTATTCGTCCACTGTGGGGACTTCCACGTCGGCGTCGAACAGGGCGGGGGCTGCCTGCTGCACCGCCGGCGAGCGGGCGGCACCGCCGGTCAGCAGCACGCGGTTGATCGCCACCCCGTACTCACGCAGCCGGTCCAGACCATCGGCCAGCCCGCAGAGCATGCCCTCCACCGCGGCCCGAGCCAGGTTGGCCGGCGTCATGTTGGTCGTGCGCAGCCCCGTGATCGTGCCCGCAGCGTCCGGGAGGTTCGGGGTGCGCTCGCCCTCGAGGTAAGGCAACAGCGTCAGGCCGCCGGCACCGGGCTCGGCCTGCCCGGCGAGCCGGTTCAGCCCGTCGAGATCGGTACCGAGCATCGCCGCGGTGCTGCTGAGTACGCGCGCTGCGTTGAGGGTGCACACCAGCGGCAGGAACCGGCCCGTGGCGTCGCAGAAGCCGGCGATGTCCCCGGCCGGGTCGGAGACGGGCTGCCTCCCGACGGCGAAGACCGTGCCGGAGGTGCCGAGCGAGACCACGACGTCGCCGGGTCCGATACCCAGCCCCAGGGCCGCGCCCATGTTGTCGCCGGTGCCCGGTCCAAGGGTGAGACCGCCTGCGGTGGTGGCCACCGGTTCGGCCGGTCCGCACACCCGTGGCAGGTGCGGCACCGAGCCGAACGCGCGCTCGACCAGGTCCTCGCGGTAACGGCTCGAGCGGGGCGACCAGTACCCGGTCCCGGAGGCGTCTCCCCGGTCGGTGGTGACGCGGGCGGGATCGCCGCTGCCCGCCAACCGCCACGTCAGGTAGTCGTGCGGCAGGCACACCGCCGCGGTGCGCGCAGCCGAATCGGGGTCGAACTCGGCCAGCCACCGCAGTTTGGCCACGGTGAACGAGGCCCGCGGCACGCTCCCGACCGCCTCGGCCCACTGCTGCGGGCCGAGCTCGGCGGTGAGTTCGTCGGCCGCCGCGGCGGGGGCGAGGTCGTTCCACAGCGACGCCGTGCGCACGATCTCGCCGTCCTCGTCGAGGCAGACCAGCCCGTGTTGCTGGCCGGCCACCGACACCGCGGCGACGTCGTCGAGGCCCCCGGCCCGGTCGACGGCGGTGTGTAGTGCCGTCCACCAGTGCCGGGGATCGACCTGGGTTCCGGAGGGATGCTCGGCCTGGCCGTCACGCACCGGCGCACCGGTGTCGGCGTCACGCACGACCACTTTGCAGGATTGCGTCGACGAATCGACACCCGCGACGAGGGGCATGGTCAGCGCGCTCCCATGAGGTGTTCGACGGCCAACTGTTGCAGGCGCGCGTTGGCCGCCCCCCGCTCGGCGGCCTCGTCCACGTCGAGTTCCTCGGAGAGGACGCTGGTGACCGTCTCGCCCTTGTCCAGAGTGGACACCGACAGTTGGTCCAGACGGGCGGCCTTGCGCGCCTCGGCGACCTCGGGGTCCTCGCGGAACTGCCGCGCTCGCTCGCGCAGGATCAGGTAGGTGCGCATGTTGGCACGCGCGCTGTCCCACACGCCGGCCTTGTCCTCGGTGCGCAGCGGCTTGTAGTCGAAGTGGCGGGGACCGTCGTAGCCGCCGTTCTCCAGCAGGTCGACGAGGAAGAACGCGTTGATCAGGTCGCCGTGCCCGAACACGAGGTCCTGGTCGTAACGCGGACCGTGCTGGCCGTTGAGGTCGATGTGGAACAGCTTGCCCTGCCACAGCGCCTGGGCGTAACCGTGCACGGCGTTGAGCCCGGCCATCTGCTCGTGGCCGACCTCGGGATTGACCCCGACCATGTCGGGATGATCCAGCGTCTGAATGAACGCCAGGGCGTGCCCGATGGTCGGGAGCAGGATGTCGCCGCGCGGCTCGTTCGGCTTGGGTTCCACGGCGAACCGCAGCTGGTAGCCCTGCTCCTTGACGTAGTGCGTCAGCGCGTTGAGACCCTCGCGGTAGCGTTCCAGGGCCGCGGTCGGATCGTAGGCGGCTTCGGCCTCAGAACCCTCGCGGCCGCCCCAGAACACGTAGGTCTGCGCGCCCAGTTCGGCGGCGAGGTCGATGTTGCGCGCCACCTTGCGCAGGGCGAAGCGCCGCACGTCCCGGTCCTTGGCTGTCAGCGCGCCGTCCTTGAACACCGGGTGCCCGAACAGGTTGGTCGTCGCGGTCGGCACGACCAGGCCCGTCTCCGCCAGCGCTTTGCGGAACCGCTCGATGATCGCGGTGCGTTCCGCAGCCTGCGTGCCGAACGGGATCAGGTCGTCGTCGTGGAACGTGATCCCGTACGCGCCGATCTCGGCCAGTCCGTTCACCGCCTCCACGGGGTCGAGGCGTTCGCGGGTCGGGGCGCCGAACGGGTCGTCGGCCCGCCAGCCGATCGTCCACAGCCCGAAGGCGAAACGGTCCTGGGGCTTCGGGGTCAGATCCATGATGTCTCCTCGTTTCGAGTCGGGAAGGGGAAACGCGGTCGCACTCAGCTCGCCCGCGTCAGCGTGGTGCGGTCCATGTCCTCGAGCGTGCGCCCCTTGGTCTCAGGCACCCACTTGAAGACGAACCACACCGACACGGCCGCGAACACGGTGTAGCCGAGGTAGGTCATCGACAAGTTGATCTCTGACAGCGGCGGGAACGAGGCGGTGATGGTGAAGTTCGCCAGCCACTGGGCGGCTGCGGCAACCGCCAGCGCCGGAGCGCGGAACCGGTTCGGGAACATCTCGCCAAGCAGCACCCAGACGACCGGTCCCCACGAGATGGCGAAGAAGAACACGAACACGTGCGCGGCGATCAGTGCCATCGGACCGTAGGGATCGGCCAGATTCGGCTCACCGTCCACTGTGCTCGCGTGACCGAAGGCGTAGGTGGCGACCGCCAGCATGACCGCCATGCCGGCTGAGCCGGTCATCAGCAGCCGGCGACGTCCGACCCGGTCCAGCAGCAGCAGCGCGAGGACGGTACCGACGATGTTGAAGATCTGGGTGGACAAGCTCAGCAACAGCGAATTGGACTCGTCGATCCCGACCGACTGCCACAGCGCCGACGAGTAGTAGAAGATGACGTTGATTCCGACGAACTGCTGCAGCACGGACAGGACGATGCCGACCCAGACGATCGGGAGCAGGCCGGTGCGCCTGGTGCGCAGGTCCCGCACCTGCGGCCGATGGTCGTTGGCCACGGAGTCCTGGATCTCGGCGAGCCGCGCTTCGACGTCGCCGCCTTCGGTGGTGCTGAGAACCTCGTGGGCGCTGTAGATGCGTCCGCGAGCGACCAAATAGCGCGGCGATTCGGGGATGGTGAAGGCGAGCAAGCCGTAGAGGACCGCCGGGACGGCCTCGACGGCCAGCATCCACTGCCACGCGTCGAGCCCCAGCAGCGGCGCTTCGGAGCCGCCCGCAGCGCCGGCGATGCCCCAGTTGACGACCTGCGAGATGGCGATTCCCAGCACGATGGCCAGCTGCTGCAGCGAGCCGAGCCGCCCTCGGTTGCCCGCGGGGGAGATCTCGGCGATGTAGGCGGGCGCGATCACCGAGGCCATGCCGACCGCGACACCACCGACGAGCCGCCAGATCGTGAAGTCCCAGACCGACAGCGGCAACGCTGAACCGATCGCACTGAGCAGGAACAACACGGCGGCGGTGCGCATCGTGGCCAGCCGGCCGTACCGATCGGCCAGCGTTCCGGCGCTCCAGGCCCCGAGCGCCGAACCGATCAGTGCCGTTGCCACGGCCAGTCCGGTGACGACGGCGCCGATCTGGAACTCGCTCTGAATGGCGGTGACGGCCCCGTTGATCACGGCGGTGTCGTAGCCGAAGAGGAAACCGCCGAGCGCGGCCACCACGGCGAAATGTGCCGTGCGCAGCGAGCGTGACCCGGAGCCGGAACCTGGCGGATCAGTAGTGGAATCGACGGACATCAATGCTCCATTGCAGTGGTGGGGACGGTCACTCCGACGTGGTTGGTAAGGATCATATACTTACTAACCACTGTCAAGAATGGAACCGCCATCACCGAGCCGGTTGGCGGCAATCACCATGAACTGTGGTGCTCGCAGCTGGCAGTGGCCGCACAGGCCGTACGAGGAGGTTTCACAGGATGGCCGATCCCCGGACGGTCCGGCAGTTGAACCGGCAGCACCTGCTCGAGCTCTTCGGAGACGGGCTCCCCCGCTCGCGCGCGGAGGTGGCCCGCGCCACCGGCCTGACCAAACCCTCGGTGGCATCGATCGTCGACGGGCTGTTGGACGAGGAGCTGCTGATCCCCGCCGGTGTGGGCGAAGCCGGTGTCGTCGGGGGCCGCAAGCCGAACCTCGTGGTCTTCAACCCGGATGCGCGCGCCTACGTCGGCGTGCACCTGGGCGTGCACCGCAGCTCGGTCGCGGTGGCCGACGCACTCGGCCGCACCCTGGTGCAAGCGACCGTGCCCAGTGCGGTCGGCGACCCCGCAGCCGGCGTGCGTCAGCTGGGACCACTGGTCCGCGGGGCGGCCGAGCAAGCGGGCGTGCCCGCCGACCGCATCGCCTCGGTCGGGGTCTCGGTCGCCGGTCTGGTCGACCACCGCAGCGGACACTGCCTCCTCGCCCCGAACCTGGACTGGCACGACGTGCCGTTGCGGGAGTGGGTCGAGGAGCTGTTCGGCGTCCCGGCTGTGATCTACAACGAGGCCCACGCCGGTGCGCTGGCGGAACAACGCTTCGGCTGGGGCGACGGTGTCGCCAACTTCGTACGGATCATGGTCAGCGCGGGCATCGGGGCCGGTGTCGTGCTCGATTCCCGGCTGTTCTCCGGAGCCGCCGGAATCGGCGGAGAGATCGGCCATTGCCGGGTCGAGGACGACGGTCGGCCGTGCGCCTGCGGCAACATCGGATGCCTCGAGAGCGTGGCCTCTCAACCCGCGATCCTGCAGTCGGCACACGAGGCCGCTGAAGCAGCGGCCACCGACCTCGCGTCCACCCGCGACATCGACGACGTGCTGGCAGCCGCCGCGCGCGGTGACACCGCGGCGGTGGCCGCGGTGGAACGCGCCGGAACCGCACTGGGGCGCGGGATCGGCTACCTCCTCAACGTGCTCAATCCCGACCTCGTCGTCCTCGGCGGCGCGGTGGCCGGCGCCGGCGACGTGCTGTGGCGCCCGCTGGAACAGGCCGTGCGGCGCTCCTCACTGTCGCAGTCCGCCTGCCGCCTGGCTGCGAGCTCGTTGACCAACGCCGAGCTCGACGGCGCCGTGCTGCTGGCACGCGACAACGTCGCGCTGTGAGTAGCCGTCACCTGACGTGCCGGGCGAAACCGCGCCAACCGCCCGGCACCCTGTGAAAAACACTGCCGGTCCGTCGCTTGTGGACAGCGACGGACCGGCAGCTCGCGTGGCGCCGGTGTTCGGGCACCGCCGTACGGCCGAGGCCGGCACCGCCTTGCGCGGCCGGGTGATCGCCGCGGTACGCGACGGCGGCCACCCGGCCGGCCGCGGCATAGGGAGACCGGACCTACCGCTACTCGGGTTTCGCACCGGCCTTGACCGCGAGGACCGGAGCGTTCGCCTCCAGCAGCACGTGCTGTGCCATGGAGCCGAACAGCAGTTTCCCGGTCGGTGACCGCCGCTTGAGTCCGATCACGATGAGCGAGGCCTCCCGCCTCGTCGCGGTGTCCAGCAGGCTGCCGACCGGGTCCCGGTCACGGGGGTCGGGCTCTTCGAAGGAGACCGGCGCTCCTTCGACGGTGTCGTCCGGGTCGAGGCGCACACCGTCGAGGTTGAAGACCACCAGGTCCTCCCCTCGACGGCGCGACTCGGCGACACCGGCGCTCAGCGCGGCTTCGCTCTCCGGCGTGTCGGTACGGGCCACGATGACGGTCATGCTTCCTCCCTAAGGTTCCTTCTCAGACGTCCCGCCGGCTTCTGGTGACCACGACCTGGCGGACCTTGAACGCGACCACGACCAGCAGCAGGACGTAGAGCACGATCGGGATCGGCCCGGCGACGAAGACCGAGTAGTCACCGTTCGACCCCAGGAGCGCGTCGCGCATGCTCGTCTCCGCCAACGGGCCGAGCACCATGCCGATCAGCAGCGGTGCCACGGGCACGGCGTAGCGGCGCATCAGGAACGCCAAGCAGCCGATCCCGAGGAAGAACAGCAGATCGAACATCGAGGGCGACGTCGCATAGATGCCCAGCCCGCAGAAGACGACGATGCCGGCGTAGAGGTACGGCGGCGGGATGAGCAACAACTTCGCCCACAACTGCGCGAACGGCAGGTTGATCAGCAGCAGCACCACCATCGCGATGAAGAAGCTCGCCAGCAGCGGCCAGACGAGGTCGGCCGACGTGTCGAACAGCAGCGGTCCCGGCTGGATGCCGTACTGGCGGAACGCCGCGAGCATGATCGCTGCCGTGGCGGAGACCGGGAGTCCGAGCGCGAGCAGCGCGCCCATCGCCATGCCCGTCGTCGCGTTACCCGCGGCCTCGGGCCCCGCCAGACCACGCGGAGCGCCCTTGCCGAACTGCGGGTCCCGACGCCGCCGGTCCAGCCTGCGCTCGACGTCGTAGGACAGGAACGTCGGCACTTCGGCACCGCCCACCGGGATCACGCCGAACGGGAGACCGATGCCGGCTCCTCGTGCCCAGGCAGGCGCCGCATCCTTGAACTCCCGTTTGGACAGGAACTTCCGGCTGCCGGGGGCGCCCAGCTGTTCCGGCTTGGGATCCCGATGGATGCGGGTGGCGACCTTGAGCACCTCCCCCAGCGCGAGCATCCCGACCACCACGACGACGAGCGAGACACCGTCGAACAGATACATCGAACCGAACGTGAACCGCTCGGCCCCGGAGATCGGGTCGACCCCGACCGTCGCCAGGACCAGCCCCAACACCAACGAGGTCAGGCCCTTGACCACCGAGTCCGCGACGACGGAGGAGATGGCGCCGAAAGCGAGCAGTGCCAGGGCGAAGAACTCCGCCGGTCCGAAGTTGGCCGCGAACTCGGCCAATGCCGGGGCGGCGAAGGTCACCGCGACCGCGGACACGATGCCGCCGAGGAACGCGCCGATCGCCGCGATGGCCAGCGCTTGCGGGGCACGTCCCGCCTTCGCCATGGCGTGACCCTCGAAGGTCGACGCGATGGCCGAAGCCTGACCGGGCGTGTTCATCAGGATGCCCATCGTGGAATCCCCGAACAGGCCGCCGAAGTACACCCCTGCGAACAGGATGAACGCGGCCGTCGGGTCCAGCGCGAAGGTCATCGGCAACAGCAGGGCGACCGCCATCGACGAGCCGAGCCCCGGCAGGACCCCGACCGCGGTGCCGATCAGGCACCCCAGCAGGACCCAGAGCAGGTTCATCGGGGTCAGGGCCCCCGCGAAGCCCTCCAAGAGCAGCTGCAACTGGTCCATGTCACATCCCTCCCAGAAGCCCGGACGGGAGGGTCACCCCGAGCCCGGCGGCGAACACCAGGTAGATCAAGCTCGACAGCAGCAATGCCACCGACACGTCGAACAGCGGCCGCTTGCTCCCGACACCTCTGGCCACGCCCCAGAAGAGCAGGCCGGCGGCCAGGATCCAGCCGAGCACGTCGAGCAGCACTGCGAAGGCGAGGAAACTGCCGGCCACCCAGGCGAAGGCAGGCCAGTCGCTGTAGGTGCGGTACTGCGTCTCCGTGGCCTCCTCATCCGGGTGCCGCAGGTAGTGCACCACCAGCAGGATGCTGAGCGCGTAGCCCGCGACCACCAGGATCGTCGGGAAGAACCGCGGTCCGGGGAAGGTCGTCTCCGGCGGCACCTCCATCCCGACCATGCCGATCACGACCAGGGTGCAGACGATGGCCACGACCAGCGGGACCAGCAGCCCGCCGCGGCCACGCAGCTGCCGCGGCGCGTCACCACGTTCGGCGTTCGGCGCTGTGCTCATCGGCCCAACTCCTTGTAGAGCGACTTCACGAGCTCTTCCTGCTCGTCGAGGAATCGGCGGAACTCCGCACCGTCCAGCCACACCTCGTTCCATTCGTTGCGGGCGACCGCGTCCTGCCACTCGGAGGTGGTCGTCACCTCCTGGAACACCTCGCGGATCACCTCCGCCTGTTCGTCCGAGATGCCCGGCGGTGCGAACACGCCGCGCCAGTTCGCGAGCGTGACGTCGTAGCCGAGCTCGGGCAGGGTCGGTACGTCGAGCCCGTCGATCGGTTCCTTGGCGGCCAGCGCCAGGGGACGCAGCCGGCCCGCCTCGATCTGGTCGTCCACGTCCAGGTAGCCGGAGGTGGCCGCGTCGGCGGTACCGGTCACCAGGGCCTGGGTGACCTCCCCGCCGCCGGACTTGGGGATGTAGGTGGTCTCCGCGGGTTCGATGCCTGCGGCGCTGGCCAGCTGTGCCATGACCAGCTCGTCGAAGCTGCCGCCACCGGTGAAGGCGATCTCCGCCGGGTCCTCACGCCAGGCGTCGATGAGCTGCTGCAGGTTCTGGTACGGCGAGTTCGCCGGCACCACCACGACGTCGTACTCCTCGACGACCCGTGCGATCGGGGTGACGTCGTCCATCCTCACCTGCGACCCGGTCTGCTCGACCCCCGCCACCAGGCCGGTGCCGCCCACCATGGCGGCGTCGGGGCGACCGGTCATCGTGGAGAGCCGGGTCAGCCCGATCGTCCCCGCGGCGCCGGGCACGTTGACGACCTGGATGTTGCTGCCGAGGCCGTTCTCCCGCATGGACTCCTGGGCCTCGCGCATGAAGGTGTCCCACCCGCCACCGGCGGCGGCGGGTGCGATGAGGGTCGCGTTGCTCCGGATGTCGGCGGTGACGCCCCCGCGGGCGACCGAGGCCGCCACTCCGGCGCCGATCACCAGCGTCGCGACGACGCCGTACACGACCATTCCCAGCCGGCCCCGCCGCGCACGACGACCTCCGCCGGGGTCGTCCGGGTCGGTGTCCGTCACGTCGTGGGCACGGTCCACGGCCCACTCCTTTCCACGTTGTTACTCATGTCAGTCCGAGCTCCCGCAATGTCCGGTCGACATCGGTGGCCTGCTCTCGCAGGAAACCGGCGAACTCGTCGCCGGTGGCGAAGTTGTCCCGCCATCCGTTGCGTGCCAGTGCCGCCTGCCACTCGTCACTCGCATGCATGGCGGTGACGGTCTCGATCAGGTGCTGCCGGTGCCCCTCGGAGATCCCGGGCGGGGCGAGCACGCCACGCCAGTTCGTGAAGACCAGGTCGATGCCGGACTGCGTGAGAGTCGGAGCGCCGGGCCGGTGCCGGTCCCGGCCCGACACGGCGAGGAGGCGGAGCGCACCCTCCCGGACCTGGCCCTCGACCTCCCCGAGGCTGGACACGCCGACGTCCACCTCCCCGCCGATCAGCGCTGAGGTGAGTGGTCCGCCGCCGGCGAAGGACCGGTAGGCGACCCGACGCGGCTCGATGCCGACCTCGGCGGCGAGCCGCATCGGGAACAGGTGATCGGGGCCGCCGACCGTGGAGCCGCCGCCGACGGTGACCGACCTCGGCGACCGCCGCCATGCGGCGACCAGGTCGTCGACCGTCCGCAGCGGCGAGTGCGCCGGCACCAGGATGCCCTCCTGCTCCTCGACCAGCCTGGCGATCGGGGTGACGGCCGGCGGCGTGACGTCGGAGGTCCGCGCATGCACCGCACCGAGGACACCGAGACCCATTACCAGGACCAGGTCCTCCGCACCTTCCTCGTCGAGCAGCCGCTGGAGCGCCACGGTGCCACCACCGCCGAGCACGTTGGTGATCTCCACCGCGTCGAACTTCTCGCCCGCCTCCAACGCCTTCGCCGCTGCCCGGCCGGTGAGGTCGTAACCGCCGCCGGGACTGTGCGGGATCAACATGCGCAGCAGCCGATCCGCGCCGCCGTTCGCGATGCCGCAGCTGCTCCCGGCCACGGCAGCCGAGGCCACAGCGACGGCCGATGCCAGCAGCCGTCGCCGGTCGAGAATCGGCCCATGCGGTCGCAACGTCGCCTCCACACGCCAGGTGACCGCGGTCACGGGATTGGAATCGTGCGAGCATGACGCGATGACGCGGCAAACGTCACCCTTGTGAACACAAAGGAGGTTGTGGTCGTTGTGGTCGCGCTGAGCCACCGTTCCCCCGGACGGGGCGAACCCACGCTCGCTGCGCAGTTCCTGCTGCTGCAGCTGCTCGTCATCGGTGTGCTGCTGGTGATCGTGGCGCTGCTCAGCGTGCGGCAGTCGACGGCCGAGTTCACGACCCGGCAGGGCGCCCAGATGCGTTCGGTCGCCGAATACGTCGCCAACCGCTCCGTGGTGCGGCAACAGCTCACCCGGGCCCGCGACAGCAGCGTGGCCGCGAACGACACTCCCCGAGTGCTGGCGCCCGCGGTCGACCGAGGCCTGAGCCTCTCCGGCGCGACCGACGTCATGATCGTCTCCCCTCGCCGCGACGTGCTCGCCGCGTCGGATCCGAGCCTGGTCGACGGGAAGGCCGCGCTCGGCGAGAGCGACGCACTGTCCGGTCGCGGCTGGTCCGGCGACGTCCGGCCACCGCGCGGCCGAGCCGTCGCCGCACACGCGCCGATCTACTCCGACGACGGCGAGGTCCTCGGCATCGCCGTCGCCGAACAGGCCTACCCGTCGCTGTGGGAGCGCCTCGTCGGAGCCGGCCCCCACCTCGGCCTCTACCTGGGACTCGGAGCGCTCCTCGGCGGTGTGGGGACGTACGGCGTCGCGCGGCTGCTGAAACGTCGCACCCGTGGCCTCGCCTCCACGGAGATCGCGACCCTGGCCGACCATCGGGAGGCGCTGCTGCACGCCATCCGCGAAGGCGTGGTCGCCGTGGACACCGGCGGCCGCGTCACCATGATGAACGATGCCGCCCGCACCACCCTCGGCCTCGACGAGCCGGACCAGCCGGATCCCGTGGGCAGGCCCGTCGACGAGCTCGGCCTCGATCCGCACGTGATCGCCCTGCTCACCGGGGCGCCCGAAGCCGGCGACGTGGCGGACGCCGTGGCACTCGTCGGCACGCGCGTCGTGGTGTTCAACCGCCGGGAGGCGAGCACCCACGGCCGCGGCATCGGCAGCGTCACCACCCTGCGGGACCGCACCGAACTCGTCTCGCTGCAGAGCCAGCTCAGTTCGAACCTCACGATCACCGACACGCTGCGGGCGCAGACACACGAGTTCGACAACCAGCTGCACACCATCTCGGGGCTGGTGCAGCTCGGCGAGTACGACGAGGTCCGGGCACTCGTCGGCGACCTGACCCGGCACCGCGCCGAGGTCAGTGCCGCGGTGTCGGAACGACTGCGCGATCCCGCCGTCGCGGCCGTCGTGATCGCCAAGCACGCCGTGGCCGAGGAACACGGGGTCGAGCTGGTACTGGACCCCGAGTCACGGTTGCCTGCCCTGCCCTCCGAACTCGGCGCGGACCTGACCACCATCCTCGGCAACCTCGTGAACAACGCCGTCGACGCGTGCGCCGGCACGGACGGGGCCACCGTCGAGGTGCGGATCGTCGTCGACGCCAACGAGATCCACATGCGGGTGCGCGACAACGGTCCCGGCATTCCCCGGGATCGGCGGGAATCCGTCTTCACCAGAGGCTTCTCGACCAAACCCGACGTCGTCGGTGGTCGTGGGCTCGGCCTGTCGCTGGTACGACTGATCTGCAGCCAACGGGGCGGCCACGTGAGAATCGAGGAAGCCGAGGCAGGCGGCGCGGAGCTCCACGTGGTCCTGCCCGCCGACACCTCCGTCCGACAGGAGTCCACACCGTGATCCGGGTACTGGTGGTCGACGACGACTTCCGCGTCGCGCGCATCCACGAGAAGTTCGTGGAGCGGACGCCGGGCTTCGAGGTCGCGGGCACGGCGCACACCGGCCGTGAGGCGCTGGACCTCGCGGCCTCGCTGCAACCGGACCTGCTGTTGCTCGATGTGCACCTGCCCGACATGTCCGGGCTCGACGTGCTCAACCGGCTGGGCGGCGAAGGACACCCGATCGCGGTGGTGATGGTCACCGCCGAGGCGGGCGCGGCGGCGGTCCGCGCAGCGCTGCACGGCGGGGCGATGCAGTACCTGGTCAAGCCGTTCGAGTACGACGACCTCGCCGTCCGGCTGCAGCGGGTGGCCGACGCAATGGCCGCGCTGCCCACCGACCGGCAACGGGAAGAGGTCGCCCAGGCCACGATCGATCAAGCCTTCGGCATCGGACACGCTCCCGCCGACCGCGGGGCCGCGGCGCTGCCGAAGGGGCTCAGCCAGGAGACGGCGGACCTGGTGCTGACCGTGGCCAGGGAGCGGGGCGACATCTCCGCCTCGGAGGCAGCCGAGGCGGTCGGACTGGCCCGTGTCACGGCGCGTCGCTACCTCGAACACTTCGCCGCCACGGGCACCGCGGAGATACGGCCGCAGTACGGCACCTCCGGCCGCCCCGTCCGCCGCTACCGGATCCAGTGAGCACGGCTCACCTGGCTGTTCAGAGTCCGAGCGCCATCATGCCCGCGGTGATCCTCGGATCGGTCGAGACGACCGGCGCCCCGGTCCGGACCCATGGGTCACCGCCGAACCGGTCGGTGAAGATCCGCTCCGCGGTCCGGGTCGACACGGCCTGCGTGGTCAACGTCGGATTGGCACCGCTGGCCGAATTGGCCAGCGCCGAGTTGTCGGCGATGTAGAGGCCGTCCACCCATCGGGCCTGTCCGTTGGGGTCGAGCACCGAGTTCGCCTCGGACTCCCCCATCCGCATGCTCGACTGCACGTGCAGGATGATCGGCGCCCAGTCCATTCGGTACACCTTCTTCGCCCCGGCGGCCCGTGCGACCTCGACGGCGCGGCGCACCAGGAATTCCCGGTTCTCGACCGTGCGCCGAGTGCGCTGACGCTGATTGATCTCCACCTTGGCGACGGCACCGTGCTCGTCGGCCGGCAGCGTCGACAGTGAGGTTCGGTTCTGCGCCTCGACGTGGTCGTCGGTCATGATCAGCATCGCGAAGACCTGATCGACGCCGTGCATCATGAGGTCCTTGAGCTCGTTGCCCATCGGACGGCCCGCCGGTCCGTCCCAGGTGCCGGTCGGCCCGCGACCGTTGGTGTACTGACCGCGGATGCCGCTGTCGGACATCGCCATCGTGAAGCTGAACAGGGCGGGCGGGATGCCGACGTTCATCATGCCGCCACGACCCGGCCAGTCCGTTCGGGCCGAGGAGCCGGTGCCCTTGCTCGTTCCGGTGTACGAATCGAACGTGGCGAAAACCCAATCGAAGTAGTGATCGGTGTAGCCGCGGCCGACCCAGTCGTTCGGGTTGGGCAGACCGCTGTTCAACCACAGTCGCGGGTTCTCCGTGCAACCACCTGCCAGCACGACGACCTTGGCGTCCTCGCGGTGCTTCTCACCGGTCGCGCCGACCCGCCAGGTGACGCCGGTCGCGGTTGTTCTTCCGTTGCGCTGCTCGGTGTGCACCTGGGTGACGAACGCGTCCGTGACCAACTCGACCGGCTTGCCGCCGGAAGCCCAGCGGTCGGCGGTCAATGCCATCGGTATGTAGCTGTTGTCGGTCGACCGTTTCGCGGTCAGGTTCCGCGGCGCCTGCTCGGGATGCCTGCATCCCATGATGCAGTAACCGCACATGGTGCAACCGGTCGCCTGCGGGTGGAGCAGCCGCGGTTCCTCGTCGCCGCCAGCCACCTTTCCCGCGAACCCGCCGGGTTGCAGAACCGCGTTCTCCTGCGGCCGGAACGAGTTCCGTGTGGTGGTCTTTCCGGTCTGCACCGGCAGGTCGAGATTCTCACAACCGCGGAAGAACACCTCTTCCTTGGTTCCCATCGGCGCGGTCTGCACGGGCAGCGTGGCTTCGGCCCATTCGTAGTAGGGCACGAGCTCGGAATAGCTGAACGGAAACAGGTGGCCCGTGTCGTAGGCATCCTTGTCGGGGCCGTCATATCCCGCGAAGGAACCCGGATAGGCGCGCGGACTGTTACCGAAGTAGTGCTGGGTCGTGCCGCCCACGCCGGAAAGCTGCCACAGGAACGAGTTCTGTGGCGTCTCCCGGTACCAGGCGGGTTTGGACCGGTCGGCCGGACCGAACCGCAGGAAACCGGTCAACGGGTTGTTGGCGTCGTTCTCGTAGTGGCTCCAGTCCTCGTCGAGGTCGGCGTGCCGCGGTCCCCCCTCGAGCAGCAGCACGTCCAGACCTTTCGCCGCGAGTTCCTTGGCCACAACCGGGCCTCCGCCGCCCGCGCCGACCACGATCACGTCGCGCATCAGTTCGTCACCTTCTTCCGGCCCTGGTAATAGCCCTTGAACTCGTCCCATCCGTGCACGACGCCGTCCGGTTGGTAGCCCGTCAGCTCCCACCCCACCGGGCGCCGGACGACCGTCTTGGCGCGCGTGTCGTAGACACTCCATTCGTTGTAACTGCCGTACGCGGAGAACTCGAGCAACGCCCCGGCAAGGAACCGCAACGTCCCGGACAGCGTCTCGGTGAACGGTTCCGGCACATTCCCGTCCAGGGTGGCGACCAGGCTCGGGGTCGGCCCCTCCAGCTGTTCGAAGGCCCGGCACTTCTCCTCGAAGGACAGCCGGGAGAACGGCGACAGGAACGCACCGTTGATCGATGCCGGGTTGACCTGCGTCGCGGTCAGGTTCAGCAGCATCGCGACCACTGTGGACAGTGGCAGGGTCGCGTCGTTGCGCAGGATCGTGCTGAGCGCGTCATCGAGGGTGCGCACCTGTGTCAGTGGCAGGCCGGCCAGCTGTCCCGGCAGTTCGATGCCGGTTCCGTCCAAACCTGCTGCCAGACCTTGGGTCAGCGCACCGCCGAACCGGTCGGGGAACGGCACGAAGTCGTCCAGCGAGGCGATCATGAAGTCCGTCGCCTTCGCCTCCATGGCACCGGGCTCGCTGCGAGGAGTGCCCTGCGCCTGCGAGTAGGCGTCGGGCCCCGGACAGGTCATGACGACGAGGCCGTTCAAGGTGTCCCTCGCCAGTTCGGCCAGCACCGGTTGCAGCTTGGCGATCAGATCGTCCAGCGGTCCACTCGAGAGTGCACCGGAGACCTGGGCTCGCGCGGCCGGCCCGAGCAACCCGCCGGTGGCTACCGCGGCACCGAGCACCCCGATCCGGGCGAGGAAGGCGCGTCGGCCGACGTCTTCGTTGGCCATCACCTGACTCCTTTCGATTCGCAGTTGGCTGCGCCCCTCGGCAGGAAGAACACGAGCCGTCCGGGGCGCCGGAACGAATGGCGCGAATGAACTCACATGTGTTCGGCGCCTGCCCGGATGGCCTCGCGGATGCGCGTGTAGGTGCCGCACCGGCAGACATTGCGGATCTCGTCGAGATCGGCGTCACTGATCTCCCGACCTTCGGCCCTGGCCTTGCGGACCTTGTCCACCGCGGCCATGATCTGGCCCGGCTGGCAGTAGCCGCACTGCGCCACGTCACGGTCCAGCCATGCTTGCTGCATCGGGTGCAGGGGCTGCCCGACCGTTCCGGGAAGCCCTTCGATCGTGGTGATCTCGTCGGTCGGTTCGATGTCGGTCACCCGCACCGAACACGGGTTGAACGCCTTGCCGTTGATGTGCGAAGTGCACGCCTTGCAGACGTTGATGCCACACCCGTACTTCGGGCCCGTGACGTCGAGTACGTCCCGCAGGACCCAGAGCAGCCGGACGTCGTCCTCGACGTCCACGGTCACCTGCTCGCCGTTGAGCTTGAACGTGTGTTGGGGCACGCGATGACTCCTCAGTACTTGGTCAGGCCGTCGGTCGGGGACTGCACCAGCGGTGGTTCGTAGGGCTTCGGTTCGAAGAAGAGCGGATCGTTGTGGTTGATCGGGAAACTGGTCGGCATCGTCCCGGTCGCGCGGGCATAGGCACACGCGACGGCGGCCATCGCCGATGGCACGCCGAACTCACCGGCGCCACCGGGCTGGCCCGTCGTCGGCGGCATGACGATGATCTGCACGTCGAACGGTGCGTTCCACTGCCGGGTGTAGGCGTAGTTGTCCCAGCTGGCTTCGAGGAACGCGCCGTTGCGAAGGTGTTTGCTCGACGTCAGCGCCTGGGCGATGCCGTCCATCAGCCCGCCCTGCATCTGCGCCTCGAGCCCACGCGGGTTGACGGCGAGGCCGGTGTCGACCGCAACCACCGCCTTGGTGACCCTGGGCCCGGTCACGGCGTCGCGAACCTTGCGGTTGACCGTCTCGGGGCGGCAGTCGATCTCGACGAGCGTGGCGATCGCGCCCTTGTACTCCTTGTGCACCGAGATGCCCTGCGCCGTCCTCGGAGCCATCGGCCTGCCCCACTGGCCGGCCTCGGCGACCTTGTCCAGCACCGCCAGCGCCCGCTGATCGTCGGCGAACTCCCGGCGGAACCGGTAGGGATCCTTGCCCATCTCCGCCGCCAGCTGGTCGACGACGAGTTCCTGCGCGGTTCGCACGTCCGGGTTGACCAGGTTGCGCATGCTGCCGCTCGGGATCCTGTCGTATTCGTAGATCTCGTTGAGCAACTGGGTGACCGCACCGAACTTGTAGGGCACGTTGACCGTCAGGTGGAACACGGGCACGGAGTAGCCCAGCTCGTTTCCCTGGCCGAGCGGCGGGATCTCCCCTGCCATGTTGGTGATGACTTCGCCGAAGCCCTGGGTGTAGTCGGTGGCCACACTGGTGTGCCGCTGTTCGAAGGTGAGCACCTCGTTGCCGAGATACGTCGCCCTGATCCGCGAGGTGCACATCGGGTGCGCGCGACCCTGACGGGGCTCGTCGACGCGGTGCCACATCAGCCGCACCGGCTTGCCCATCTGCTGCGACGCCTCGACCGCCTCCAGCACCGGATCGCTGAACATCTTCCGCCCGAACGCACCGCCGGCCGGTGTCACGTGGACGGTGACCGCGCTGACCGGGACGCCGAGCAGCCCCGCCACCTTCTGCTGCGTGAGGATCGGCGCCTGCAACGGCGCCCAGATCTCGGCCTTGCCGTCCCGAACGTCCGCCACGGCGCACTGCGGCTCCAGGGCCGCGTTGTCGCGAGTGTAGAAGGTGAACTTCTTCTCCACGGTTCTCGCGAGCACCGGGACCTCCGGCACGGCCAGCGGCACTTCGGCCTTCTCCAGGTCCGCCAGCACGTCCTTATCGGACATTCCGTCGACCGTTCCCTGGTTCCAGGAGACCTTGAGCGCGCGAACGGCGTCGATGCACTGACCGAACGTCCGTGCGCGCACAGCCACCCCGGTCGCGATCGTTGCCACGTCGGTGACTCCCGGCATGCCGCGAACCTCGGCGACGTTGGCTACCGACTCGACCGTCCCCTTGATCGTCGGCGGCCTGCACACCATCGTCGGCATGGCGTCGGGAACCTTGATGTCCATCGCGAACTGCTTGCGCCCGGTCACCGCTTCGAGCGCGTCGGTGCGGTTCCGCGGAGTACCGATGACCGTGAAGTTCGACGACGGCGTCAGCTCGACGTCGACCTGCCGCACCTCGTGGCCGGCGGCGGCCTTCGCGAGCTCGCCGTAGCTCAGCTCGCGGCCGTCCGGCGCCCGCACGGCACCGAGAACGGGCTCCAACCGGTGCACCTGCTCGTTCAGCAGCTGCCCCGCCGCCTTCAGCAACTGTCCCTTCGCGATCGCCGCCGCGACCCGGATCGGCGTGTACATCGAGAACGTCGTGTTGGAGCCGGCGGTGAACTGGTTGAAGAGCAGTTCAGGGCGCGCATCGGCCAGCGTCACATTGATCTTGTCGAGCGGGAGGCTCAGCTCCTCGGAGATCAACATCGCCGCCAGGGTGCTGACGCCCTGCCCGCACTCGAGCCGGGGCATGTCGAACGACGCGGTGCCGTCCGGGTTCACCGCGACGGTGATCAGGCCCGACGTCGGCAGCGCGGCGTCCCTGAGGAGGTCGTTCAGGTCGTAGGCCTCGGACACCTCGGGAGCCGACGGGACCGCCGCTTCGGCCGTTCCGGTTCCGACGCCGAGTTTGGCCGCGGCAACCAGTGTCGGACCGGCCAGCACATAACCGAGAAAACGGCGTCGCCCGAAGTCCGGTCGCGACGAATCGGCAGCATGGCCGGCACGAGATTTCTCCATTGAAAAACGTCCTTTCGACTCGCCCGAACGCCACCCGGTGAAACGGGTGCATCACGAGTGCGTCAACACTGACGCACTCCGTCACGTCGGACCATGTGAGCCGGCACAACGTAGCCCCCTGCTGGATGTCGCGCCATAACAACGCGACGACCTGACAGCCGGGGAACCCGGGCCGGGGAACCCGGGCCGGGGATCCGGTGCCGCGGGCCGAGTTCTGCGAAGGGCGGCGAGTCGTTCGTACCAGTCCTGCGCAGATACGTGGGCGTTGACCGGGGTTCCGGAGAACGAGTCGCCCACCGGCCCGCCATGGTGTTCGCTGACCGGACCGAACCTCGAAGCCGGCCGCATCCACCTACGGCGAATCACACGATCGTGCTACGACCTCAGCTGAGACGAGGCCTGTCGGCAATGGACGTACTGACGATGATGTCGGCGGTTCCTCGGCGATCGGCCACGGCTTCCGCATCAGACGGTGATGCGTCGGGTGGGAGTCGACAGTGGATCCCGCTACCGCGAGGACGTCATGGGCAGACCGCGACCGGCACTGCCGACACACTCGCCGCGTACGGGGACTGCCGGGCCGGCTCGGTCGACCGTGACCGGTTCACGCCGTTGGTGGCCACGGCGGCCGCCCACCCACGGCCGACTCGGCCGGTAGCGGCACCGCGGCAGCCGGATAGGTGCGGAGGGCTCGCAGCGCTGCCAACAGTTCCGCCTGGTCGGCCGGGTTGGACAGCGACCTTCCGAGCTCGTCCTGGAGCTTGCGCAGGCGGTACCGCACCGTGTTGGGGTGGCAGTAGCTGAGCTGCGCGGCCTCCTTTGTGGACCCGCGGCTGTCGAACCAGGCCGACAGGGTGTCGAGCAGCACCACCCCGTCGTCACCGAGCCGCAGGACCGGACTGAGCACCTGGTGGGCCAGCTGGACGGCCTCCTCCGGCGAGCTGGCGACCAGGGCGTTCAGCGGCGACTCGGTGAACTGCCGAACACCCGGCCGGTTGGCGGGCAGACTGGCCAGGGTGACGCGCGCGAGGTGCAGCGCCCGGGGCGTGTTCTCCAAGCCCCGGAACGCCGGACTCACCCCGATCCTGGCGTCCGCATGCCGCCGCAACAGTTCCAGGACCCCTTCCTCGGCTGAGCGCGAGCGCAACGAGACCACACCGACCTGCAGCTCGGGGGTGAGCCGCCACGCCGAAGCCAGGTTCTCGGCGTCGAGGCGCGACTCGATCTCCGGCAGGGCGTCCTTACCCAGCGTGGGAGTCTCCGCGGCGACCACGACGAACACGCCGTCGCTGGGGATCTGCAGTATCTCCGAGATCTGCCACAACTCGGCCTGAGCGACGAGGTTGCCGGAGAAGAGGGCCTCCACCAGCACGGAGCGCTCCTTCTGCTGCCGGAGCATGATCTCCGCGGCGGTGTCGCGGTACGACTGAGTCACCGCCACCGAGTAGTCGTCGGCGAGAGACCAGAGCGTGGTCGCGGCCGAAACCAGTTCCTGCACGGCATCCGGTCCCGCCAGCGCGGCCTGTTCGGCCAGCACCTTCCAGATCTCGGTGAACCCGATCCGGAAGGCCCGCAGAACCTCCGGCAACGGCGCGCTCTGCTCGGCGCGGCGCCGCCCGGTCTCGTGGGCAGGCGAGACGTCGGGGGCCGGGCCGTACAGGGCACGGACGATCTCGCGCATGTTGTCCCCCACCGACAACGCGAGGTCGTCCCGCGGCACGGGCGCCGCCGCCTGGTAGAGGTCGATCGCACCCACGATCTCGTCGGTCACGTTGACGATGAGCTCCGGCAGCCGCCGTTCCACCTCGTCGAGAAGTGTCACGATGACCGGATCCGGTGCTTGGTGCATCATCGCCTCCCTGCTCCCTGCTCCCTGCTCCCTACTCCCTGTGCACTGCCCCGCACAGTCGACCCAGCCTGCCACCCGCCGGGAGGTTTGGCCAGGTCAGGACGGGAGCTGGGGCTGCGGCACAGCGACCTCCCGGTGCAGGATCTTGCCGGTGGGCCCCTTCGGCAGCTCGTCAACGAGCCACACGTGGCGGGGATACTTGTGGGCCGCCACCCGCTGCTTGACGAACTCGCGCAGCTCGTCGGGCGTCGCCGTGGCGCCGGCGGCGAGAGTGACGGCGGCGCCGACCTCCTCACCCAGGCTCGGGTGCGCGATCCCGACGACGGCGACCTCGGCGACGTCCGGATGCAGATGCACGACCTCCTCGATCTCGCGCGGGTACACGTTGTAGCCGCCGCGAATGATCAGGCTCTTCTTGCGGTCGACGATGTAGAGATAGCCCTCGTCGTCTCGCGTGGCCAGGTCGCCGGTGCGCAGCCAACCGTCGGGGACGGCGGCCCTGGTCTCATCCGGGCGCCGCCAGTAACCCTTCATCACGTTCGAGCCCCGGATGGCGATCTCACCGACCTCGCCGTCCGTGACGTCACCGCCGCCGTCGCCGACCAGCCGGATGTCCACGCCGGTGACCGGCTGCCCGATCGAGCCGGGTTTGCGTGGCCGGTCCGGGTGGTTGAACGAGGCCACCGGCGATGTCTCCGACAACCCGTAGCCCTCCAGGATCATGCACCCGAAGGCCTCCTCGAAGGCGCGCAACACCTCCACCGGCATCGCCGCTCCGCCGGAAACACAGGTACGGAGGCTCGCCACCGCGAACCGGTCCCGCGCCGGGTGGTTCAGCATCGCGGAATACATGGTCGGCACACCCTCGAACACGGTCACCCCGTCGCGCTGGATCACCTCGAGCGCCTTGCCCGGCTCGAACCTGGGGATGAGCGTCAGGCACGCGCCGGACAGCACCGACGCGTTGAGACCGCAGGTCAGGCCGAACACGTGAAACAGCGGCAGACACCCCATCACGACGTCGTCCGGCTCGGTGGTGATCACCGTGGTGGCCGTGATCGCGGCGTTGCTGCTCAGGTTGGCATGCGTGAGCTGTGCACCCTTGGGCTGACCGGTCGTGCCGGAGGTGTACAGGATGACCGCGGTGTCGTTGTCGTCCCGGGGAGCCGGGGCTGTGTCGGTGTCCACCTCGGCGTCGACCACGTCCTGTGGGCCGAGCGGCCCGACCGTGACCGCGGGAACCCCGGCGAGTTCTGCTCCCCTGGTCACTTCCTCGGCCACGGAATCGACCGCGAACACCATCCGGGCTCCCGAGTCGCTCAGGTGGTAGTGGATCTCGCGGGCCTTCAACAGCGGGTTCATCGGAACCACGACCCCACCGGCATACAGGATTCCGTAGAAGAGCGTGACGAAACCCGGCACATTGGGCAGTACCAGCCCGACCCGATCGCCCGGTACGACCCCGCGCCGCCGGAGCATGTCCGCGATCGCGACCACCGAGCGGTGAAGCTCCCGGTAGTCGGCGACGTAGTCGTCGAGCCTCACCGCCGGTCGCTCCGGGTACATCCCGGCTGCCTCGACCAAGTTGCGCGCCACATTCGTCATGTCCGTTCGCCCACCGTCCGTCTGCTCGCCGAATCGCTGTGCCCCACGGTGACGCGACGACTGCCGGCGTGGAATGTGCAGCGGCACAGCATGCGACGGGGCCGACTGTTCCCGCAGAACAGGCGGCAACGATCACGCTCCGGAACTCCCCATGGCCGACGCCGACGGTCCTTACCCCGCAACGGAGGGAACACGGCCCCATCGCCGCAGCTCAGCGAGGCGTCGTCACGGCGCTGCACCTACCCGGCTCCGGAGGAACGACTTCAGCGGAACGGACTCGTCCTGTGGAGAGCACTCGAACCCTGCGACGACCAGCCTGAGCGACAACCAGCGTTCCTCGGGCACCGACCGGAATCGACCCTCGAAACTCGGCCCGCAAAGACTCCGCCGTCGAGGACTATGCCTTCGAGGACTCCGCCTTCTAGAGTCCGCCTTCTACAACTCTGCCCTCTCCAACTCCGCCCTCGAGAGAACGGCCGTTGAGAGAACCGGGCTGCCACCGAGCCGGAGTGATCCCTGCCTACGACTCCACCCCGAGACCCACCGGGCACGACACACCCGTGCCACCGAGGCCGCAGTAGCCGTTCGGCACCTTGTAGAGGTACTGCTGGTGATAACCCTCGGCGTAGTAGAAGTCGCCGAGCGGCGCGAGTTCCGTGGTGATCTCGCCCTGGCCCGCCGCGCGGAGCGCCTGCTGGAACGCCTCGCGCGAGGATTCGGCCACGGCCCGCTGGTCGTCACCGTCGTAGTAGACCGCCGAGCGGTACTGGGTGCCGACGTCGTTGCCCTGGCGCATGCCCTGCGTCGGGTCGTGGCCTTCCCAGAACACCTTGAGCAGCTGTTCGTAGCTCACCCGCTGCGGGTCGTAGACGACGAGGACCGCCTCGGTGTGGCCGGTCAGGCCGGTGCACACCTCTTCGTACGTCGGGTTCGGCGTGTGCCCGCCCGCATAGCCGACAGCCGTCGAGTACACGCCGTCGGTCATCCAGAACAACCGCTCGGCGCCCCAGAAACAGCCGAGGCCGAACACCGCGGTGCGCGTGCCTTCCGGGAAGGGCGGCTTGATGCGCCGGTCCGGATGAACGGCGTGCAGCTCGGGCGTCACGAGCGGCTCGGAGCGGCCCGGCAGCGCCTCGTCCGCCGACACCCGGCGCGTCTTGTCTCGACCGAAAAGCGACATACAGCCATGGTAGGCGACACATTCTCCTTCCGACCGGTGATAACGACCGCGCATCGGCCAGTACTGTGCTCGTCGTACGTGCAAGGCGTGGCGGGCGGCGAGCAGGCACCGCCGCCCACCCGAGCTGGCAGAACCACAGGGGAGCCCGTCATGAGCTGGCAAGAAGAGCTGCGACGTCTCGACGCCCAGCTCACCGCCGGTGCGCTCACCGAAGCCGAGCACCGGCGCAAGCGTGACGAGGTCATCGCCGAAGCCTCCGGCGACGCCGGCCCCAGCACTCACCTAGGCACGTCCGGTGCCACCGGCGACGGCACTCAGCCCGACGCCTCCGGCGACACCTCCGGTGACGCCTCGCAACAGGGTGCCGCCCCGCCGCCGACAGCCCCGCCGCCGACAGCCCCGCCGGCGACGGCCCCGGGAGCTCAGCCGCCGCAGCACGACGGGCCGACGTGGGCCGCCGCCAACCCCGCTGCGGCCGCGCAGCTGCCGGCGGGCAGCGATGCCGCCGACGTCCAGCCCGGCACGTTCACCCCCGCCGCCTCGCAACCCGCCTCGACGAAACCGGCTCCGACACCGCTCGGTCACGCCCCCTCGACAGCCCGGCGCGCGCCCGCCCCGTTGTTCGTGCCGCACACGCCCGCGAACGGTTCCGCAGGCGCGTTCGGCTCGGGCGGCGCGTTGGGCTCGGGCGGCGCGTTCGGCTCGGGCGGCGCCGCACCGGCAACCGGCACCTCGCCCACGGACGACACCTCCGCCGCGGCCCAGGCGAGCGCCTACCCCGACTTCTCGGCTCCGCCGAAGAAACGCAAGGTGGCATGGCTCGTCGTGCCACTGGTGATCCTCGTCGTGCTGGGCGGTGTCATCGCGGGCACCTGGTGGCTCGGCAACTCAGGCGGCGGCGAGGCAGCCCCGGCCCCGACATCCGGCGCATTGGCCGACCCCGACGGCGGGTCCGATGATTCCGGCGATCCCGGCGACGACGAGATCCCGCTCGGGGAGCGCCTGCCCGAACTGCCCGGCGAGCCGAGTCCCGACAACTCGACGATGTCGATCGACCGTGCCCTCGACCTCGGCTTCATCACCGAGGTCGACGCCGAGTCGATGCGCAAGTTCGGTGTCGCCGACCTGATCTACCGCGCCTCCGCGGCCGGCGAGAACGGCAACCAGGGCCACAGCCTCGTCGTGGCACGTACCCCGAGCTCGCAGAAGGCCGTCGGCCTGCAGCACGCGATGAACACGACCCTGGTCAAGGAAGGTTTCGCCAACGAACGCCTGCATGACGATCCCCGTTTCATCTCCTTCACCGGACGGCAGGCCGGCGGGCGGGTGAGCATCGTCTGGTACGCCTCCGGCGACCGCACCGTGGGCATCGGCGTGTCCCAACCGGTCGACGGCGACGAGGGGAAACTGATCCGCCGCCTCGAGGAAACGCTCACGTCGATGCAGGACGCACTCCCCGCGTCCTGACACGCGGCGCCCCGCTGAGACCGGCGGCGGGTCGCCGCCCTCACCGGCCGACCGTCGCAGCACCTACTCGGTGACCGGCGGGAATCGGGGAGGTCACAAAACGACCCACACCTTCTCACAGCCTGCACACCGTGCAGAATGAGCGCAGTTCGAACACATCGCAGGAAGCGGCCGCCGGAGCCGGCGGCGCTGATCGAGCAGGGGGTACGTGGTGTCCTGGCAGGAAGAGTTGCGCAAGCTGGACGAGGAGCTTGCAGCGGGCAGACTCTCCGCGGACGACTACCGCGTCCGACGCGACCAGGTGCTGTCTTCGGCTGTCACGCACGGTGACGAAGCCGCGGGTGCACAAGCTCAGGCACCCGGACAGGCTCCCGCGCAGCCGGGACAACCGCAGCAGACTGCGCAGCCCGGCCAGCCGGACCCAGCCCAGCAGCAGGCTGCCGCCCAACCCCCGCAAGCACCCCAGGCACCTCAGCAGGCCCAGCCGCCGCAGCCCCAATCCCCACAGCCGCAGTCCCCACAGGCCCAGTCCCCGCAGGCGCAGCCGCAGCAGGGTGGTCAGCCACCCCAGGGTCAGGCGCCGCAGGGTCAGGCGGCGCAGGGTCAGGCGGCGCAGGGTCAGGCGGCGCAGGGTCAGGCGGCGCAGCAGCCCCAGCCACAGAATCCCCAGCCGCAGTCCTCACAGCAGCCGCAGTCCCAGCAGCAGCCGCCCCAGAACCAAGGCGGCGACGGCAACTCGACGCAGGTCATCGCCCCGGTGAGCCCGCCACCCGGCCAAGCCGGTCAGCCGCCCGCGGGACCGGGCCAGACACCCCCGCAGGCGGCTCAACCGGGAGGCGACCCCGAGGCCACGCAGGCGGTGCGTCCTTCAGACCCGGAGGCGACGCAGGCCGTCCGCCCCGGCGACGCCGAGGCCACCCAGGCCGTGCAGCCGGTGGCCCCGCCGCAACCGCCGTACCAGCCGCAGGCCTCACCCGCCGCCGGTTTCCCGCAGCCGCAGCAGCCGTGGAACGCACCCGACGTCGACCAGAGCCCGCCCTGGGGCGGCGAGTTCCCGCCCGTCTCCCCCGGTAACTCGGCCGAATGGGGCCAGGGGCCGGAGGACTCGTTCGACAACGAGTCGAAGGGCAAGAAGGGCAAGGTCTTCGCGATCATCGCGGCGGTCGTGCTGCTGGCAGGCATCGCCACGGGCGCGTTCTTCCTGTTCGGCTCCGGAGACGGCGAGCCGACGGCCGAGGGCGGCAACCAGGGCCAACAGGGCGGTGGCGGCAACAGCAGCAGCCAGGCCCCCGAGCCGAAGGACGACATGCCGCTCGACGGCCAGCAGGGTGAGGTGGAAAGCAGCGCCTCGCTCAAGTCGTGGGACGACATCGCCAACATCAACCTGCTCAACGACGACGAGCTCTCCGCCTACCAGGGCACCGCGCCCGGCGAGGCCGAGTACGCCGTGTACCGGCACGACGGCGGCAAGGTGAAGACGGTCGTGCTCATGGTCAAGGTGGCCGACCAGGAAGCCGCGTCGGCAGCGGTGGGCGAGCTGCGCGACATCCAGCTCAAGAACGGCCAGAAGAACACGTCGATCAACGGTGTGCCCGGCTCGGTGCAGGTCACCGAGATCAAGCAGAAGAAGGACAAGGGCAAGATCACCCAGAACGCGACGATGCGTGCCCACTACCTGGCCGGCGACGTGCTGGTGCGTATCGAGGGCGTGTCCGGCGAGGCGAAGCTGGACAAGATCCGGGACAAGTTCGAGGCGACGTTGAAGACCCAGCTCGAGAACCTCTCCGCCGATGAGTGAACCGAGGCAGGCCAGCGGCGACCTGACCGTGGTCACCGCCTGCACCATCGTCGCCCGCAACTACCTGCCCGCGGCGCGCGTGCTCGCCGCGTCGTACCTCAAGCACCATCCGGGACACCAGTTCGTCGTGGGCGTCATCGACAGCGATCGCGGCGTCGGCACCGAGGACCCCGGCGACGACGAGACGGTCATCGACGGCATGCGCATCGTCGGACCGTCGGCGTTCGGGATCGACCCCGAGACGTACCTGCGCATGGCGACGGCGTACTCGATCACCGAGTTGGCGACCGCGGTCAAGCCGTATCTGCTGCGCGAGCTGCGGGCGAGTTCGTCGGTGGTGATCTACCTCGACCCGGACATCCAGGTGTTCTCACCGATGCCCGAGGTCGCCGAGCTGGCGCTGGACCACAGCATCGTGCTCACCCCGCACTTCACCGCCCCGCTGCCGCGCGACGGCAAGGAACCCGACGACGCGGTGATCATGGGCACCGGCATCTTCAACCTCGGGTTCGTCGGCGTCGGGCCGGGCTCGGAGGAGTTCCTCGAGTTCTGGGCGGGCAGGCTGCGCCAGGACGCGATCGTGGCGCCCGAGGCGCAGCTGTTCACCGACCAGCGCTGGGTCGATCAGGTGCCGGCACTGTTCCGGCACGTCGTGCTCACCGACCCCGGCTTCAACGTCGCGTACTGGAACCTGCACGAACGCCCCGTCGACCGCGCCGACGACGGCACGATCACCGCGGGCGGCCACGCCCTGCGGTTCTTCCACTTCTCCGGCTATCGCCCGGAGAAGCCGTGGCTGCTGACGTTCCACTGCGCCCGGAACCCGCGCGTGCTGCTGTCGGACAATCCCGACCTGCGCGCCCTGTGCGACGCCTACGGCTCGGCGCTCAAATCGTCCGGGTACGCCGAAACGCTGGACGCCATCCCGTACGGCTTCGCCACGTTCGGCGACGGCACGCCACTGCCCGCGGGCTGCCGGCGACTGTTCCGCGACGGCTGGATCGCCGCCGAGACTCCCGACGAGACCGGCCGCGGCGCGGGCCGCGGCGAACCGATGCCGCCGCACGCCTACGGCGACGACGGCGGTGAGGCGCTGCGCGCGTGGCTGGCGGCGCCCGCCGACCACGCGCAGGCCTCCGCCGGGCTGAACCGCATGACGATGGCCGTCTGGCGGGAACGGACGGATCTGCAGCTGGCGTTTCCCCACCCGACCGGCGACGACGCCGACGGCTTCCGCACGTGGTGCGCGAGCTCGGGCGTCGGTGAACAGGTGCTGCCCGAGTGGGCGCTGCCCGACCGGCAACGCGAACCGGACGAACCCGACGAGGACTTCGGCGTCAACCTCCTCGGTTACCTGACCGCCGAACTGGGTCTCGGCGAGATGGGCAGGGTCATCCACGACGCGATCGTCGACGCGGGCGTCGAGGTGGCGTCGGTGGTCGAGGAGAAGGCGGTGTCGAACCGCACCGGTGTCGAGCGGCCCGCCACCACCGGTGATCCGCGGTTCCCGCTCAGCATCGTCGCCGTCAACGCCGACCAGACACGTCTGGCCGCGTCGACGCACCCCGACGTCGTGCACAACCGGTACCGCATCGGGCTGTGGGCGTGGGAACTCGAGGACTTCCCCGAGTGGCAGCACGAGGCGTTCGGGCTGGTCGACGAGGTGTGGACCGTCAGCGATTTCTGCCGCGACGCGTTCGCCGCCCACGCGGCCGTGCCGGTGAAGACCATCCCCGTGCCCGTGCGCGACCCCGGGCCGACCGCGCGTGTGCGCAAGGTCGGCGACCCGTCGCGGTTCCTGTTCGCGTTCGACTTCAACAGCGTCGGAGAGCGCAAGAACCCGTGGGGTGCGGTCGAGGCGTTCCGGATGGCGTTCGACGGCCGCACCGATGCGCGCCTCGTCCTCAAGACGATCAACGGCGATCTGCATCCACAGGCCGCCGAACGTCTGCGCACGATGGTCGCCGACGACGCCCGCATCGAACTCGTCGAGGGCTACCTCAGCGCCGCCGAACTGGCCGACCTGTACGCATCCGCCGACTGCTACGTGTCGCTGCACCGCAGCGAGGGCTTCGGCCTGACGGTCGCCGAGGCGATGGCGCGCGGCATGCCGGTGATCAGCACCGCGTACTCCAGCACCACGGAGTTCCTCGACGGCGACACCGGCTGGCCGATCCCGTACCGCATGGTGCCCGTCGGCGACGGCTGCGAGCCGTACCACCCCGGCGCGCTGTGGGCCGAACCCGACGTCGAGGCCGCGGCCGAGGCGATGCGCCAGGTCGCCGACGTGCCCGCGGAAGCCGCCCGCCGGGGCCGGGCCGCGCGGGAACACATCCTGCGCACACGGTCGATGGAGACCGCGTCGACGTGGCTGCGCACCGAGTTGGAACGCGCGCACCGGACGTGGCTCGACCGCCGCAGGGCCGCCGAACAGGCCCCCGCACCCGAGGACCCGCTGACGCCGATGCGCGAGTCCCGCGAAGCGCTGCGGTGGCAACCCGAGACCGGCGCGGCGGCGCGCTCGCCGATCGCGCCCGCGCTGCGCAAGGCCGTGCTGCGGCTGCTGGACCACTACGACGTCCACCAGCGCAAGATGCTCGGCGCCCTGCAGGACGGGTCCGAGGCGACCATGCAGCGGATGCTCGGGCGGATCGAGGCGCTCGAACGGTCCGTGGAAGCGACGTCGAGCGAGGCCGCTGCGGCGCGCGAGGCCGCCCGCAAGCAGGAGAAGCGTGCCGAGCAGCTGCGCCGCACGGTGGACGAACTGCGCCAGGCCGAGAGCGTCAGCGTGGAGGAGTTCCGCAGCAGCCGGGCCGACATCGGCAAGGTCGCCGACCGGCTCGCCCACCTGGCATCCGACGTCGAGCGGCGGCAGGAGTCGGTGCACGAGCTCATCCAGAACCGTGACCAGCGGTTCGACAACGACGAGCACGCCATCCAGCGCCTGGGCCGCGACCTGGAGGCCGTGCTGGAGGCGGCGCGGCTGCAGCACGCACCGATCCCCGAGGGCGGCGACGTCGTCGTGTGCGACGCGGGCGCGCTGCTGCTGCCCATCGACGACGTCATGCTGCCGTGGATCCGCCACCACCGGTCGTGGGAACGTGACGAGGCGCAGTTGCTGACGCAGTTGGCGCAGCGGCGGCCGGGCGCGTTCCTGGACCTCGGTGCGCACGTCGGCTACCACACGCTGAACCTGCTGCGGTCGTCGTCGGCCGTCACGAACGTCGTGGCCGTCGAAGCGGACCCGACGAACGCGGAGTTCCTGCGCCGCAACCTCGCCGTGAACCTGCCGAAGGAACGTTCCGGGCTGGTCAGCGTGCTCGAAGCGGCGGCATGGGACACCGATGGCAACCTCGTGCTCGCGCACACCGACGAACGCAACAGCGGTGACCACCGGGTGCGGGAACCGGACGGCACGGCGGCGCTGATGGTGCAGGCCGTGCGGCTCGACGGCAACACCGACGTGCTGCGCCAGCCGGTGGGACTGGTCAAGACCGACCTGCAGGGCCGCGACCACCGCGCGCTCGCCGGACTGCAGGAAACGCTCGAACGGGACCGGCCGGACGTGCTGTGCGAGTTCTCTCCGGAAGCCATCGAGGAGTTCGGTGACGATCCGGCCGCGGTGCTCGCGGCCTATCGCAAGTGGGGATACCAGCCGGTCGAACTGCTCGCCGACGGCACGCTCGCCGACGACGAACCGGACGACACGCTGATCCACCACGCCCGCATGGACCAGCGCGGCTTCACCACACTCTGGCTCCGTCCGCAGTAACCCTCCGCGACCGGCTTGTTGCCCCCAAGGGCACCTTGGTGGCGTTGAACGCGACCAAGGTGCCCCTGGGGGCATTCAACGGCCACCCGTTCGTGAAGGTCTGCTACGCGGACGATCACGCCGCGTCGACGTCGTTACGGGTTCAGTTCGGCGTACGCCAGCAAGTGGGCGCCCCACCAGGCGCCGCCGACGCACGCGAGTGACACCACGACGGCCGATACCCACCGCGGTGCCCTGGCCAGCACGAACGCCACCGGGACGGCCAGCGTGATCGCGGGCAGCAGGAACCGTGCCCTGCAGTTCCAGAACGCACCAGTGCCCAGCGCGGAGGCCATCATCACGGCGGTGTAGACGTGTGCGGGCAACGGGATCGAGCGGACGAACCACGACGCGACGAGCAACCCGACGCTCAGCACCACGACCGCGGCGAGGACCACCGACCACGCAGGCTCGTCACCGGCCAGCACCCTGCCGAGGGTGATCCGGGTGAGTTCGCCGCCGTCGAAACCCATGTGCCAGGCGTGGTCCTGGATCCAGAACCACGCGTCGAGGCGACCGCCGCGCCACCCGACGTACAGCAGGTACGCGACCAGCCCCAGCGGTGCGAGCAGTGCGCCGGCCCAGGGACGCCAACCGTCGCGGCGGCCCGCGATCGCGATCAACGCCGCGACACCGACGGCCGCGATCAGCGCGACGGCCGTGCTCCGCGACAAGCCCGCGACCAGCGTCAACCCGCCCGCGGCCAGCCATTGCCGGCGCTCGAGCGCCAGCAGGGTCCACACCGCGAGGGCCACGAACAGCGACTCCGAGTAGCCCATGCGCAGCACGATCGCGCCGGGCGCGACCGCCCACAGCACGGCCATGAGGTTCCCGACGCGAGGCCCGGCGATGCGGATGCCGAACTCGTGCAGCCCCCACGCCGCGATCCCACCCGCGAGCAGCGACACGAGCAGCAGTGCGGCCGCCGCGGGCATGCCGAACAGTCCGAACACCGAGGCCAGCCCCGGCAACAGGGGGAAGAACGCGAGGCTGACCGGTTCGGGATTGCCGTGTTCGTCGAGGGGGACGTCCTGACGGTAACCATGCTCGGCGATCTCGGCGTACCAGTGGACGTCGTAGCTGCCGACCAGCTCGGTGAACGAAGCGCCCGCACGCTCGGCCACGAGTGCGATGACGAGGTACGAGACGACCTGGACCGCGTAGAACGCCGTCAGCGCGGGTAGCGCCGGGCGGAGCGCGTGCCACACCCGCCGGCGAAGCGTCGCGGGAGCCGCCGGCAGCGGCTCGGCGGTCGTTTCGCTCATGCGCAGGTGTCACAGATCATCGGACGGACGGGATTCCACGGCCATGCTAACTGCGGATACGCTGCCGTTTGCCCGATTCACTGCTGGAGTGAACCACAGCACCACCAGACCCTGATGGACGATGGCAGACGGATCGGCAAGCATGGCGGTTGCGCTGAGGGGGTGAGTGCGTTGGACAGGACGTCACGCTCTCGGCCGAAGCCGCTCGAAGGCGACGCCAAGACCCGCATCTCGTTCGTCGACATGGGCCGTGCCATCGCGGCACTGCTGGTGGTCTACTCCCACATCGCCCACCCGTGGGTGCAGGTGAAGGGGGAGAACGCCCCGGTCATCGAGTTCGTCGAGACGTTCAGCAGCGAACCGATGCGCATGGCCACCCAGGGCATCGGCCAGGTCGCCGTACCGTTCTTCTTCCTGGTCAGCGGGTTCATCGTGACGCCGATCGCGATGCGCCAGGGATACCGGAAGTTCGCGCTCAACCGGTTCATCCGCGTGTACGCGCCGCTGCTGTTCGTGCTGCTGCTTACCTCGGCCGCCCTGTGGGCCGGCCTCGAACCGCAGTCGACGGGCCAGTCGCAGGAGCTGACGCCGTGGACGATGTTCACCAACTGGACCCTGGTGAACTACATACTGTATCCGCAGGTCGTCCTCATGCCAGTGGCCTGGACGATGATCATCGAGGTCCTGTTCTACCTCATTCTGCTGGCGCTGTTGCCGGTGCTGCGGCGTGCGGTGTGGCTGGCGATCGGCATCGAGCTGACGTTCGTGTTCGTGGTGTTGTCGAGCCGCAGCGAACTGAACGAGTCGTGGTCGCTGTTCGCGGTCAACGTGTCGTACCTGCCGATCCTGATCATCGGCCAGATCGTGTGGGCAACGACCTCGAAGAAGATCCCGCTCTGGGCGGGCGGTGTGTTCGGCGCGCTCGCGTGGATGCTGTACGTGTACGCCGACATCATCGACGTCGGCCGCATCGACGACTCGTACAACCTCGCGATGTCGATCGCCGTGATGTTCTTCCTGATGGGTTACTTCGCCGAGCCGAAGTTGAGGCAGTTCCGCTTCTGGACGGCGATGTCGGAGCGCTCGTACTCCATCTATCTGCTGCACGGCCTCGGCATCTTCGTCACCCTCGGCCTGCTGCGTCCCACCGTGCCGTTCGCCATCGCGCTGCCGATATCACTGCTGGTCACGGCGGGACTGGTCGAGATCAGTTATCGCGGTGTGGAACGGCCGAGTCATGAACTGGCCCGCAGTCTGTCCAGGCGCGTGGGCAACCCGCCCAAGCGCGCGGCGGATACGAACGACGATCCGGGCGCCGGTGCCACCCGGGCGGACGCCGCCGCCGATGCTGATGGGGTCCTCGACGCGGACGGTGTCGACGCGGACGGTGTCGATGCGGGGCATGTCGATGCGGGCGGCCGTTCCGCAGTCGGTGAGCCGACGGTGCGAATTCCGGCCGATCCGGACGGCGCAGCACCGCCTCGCTCCGATTCACCCAGAGCCGGCTCGCGGGCGGCGGGTGCTCCCAACGCTGTCCCTCCCGGCGCTGTCCCTCCGAGCGACGGTTCGCCCGGCGCCGGTGCTCCCGGGATCGGTTCTCCCGGCGCCGGTTCTCCCTCGAAGATGCCGCCCGGCGCGACCCGCTTCGATGCGACGCGATCGGAACCCGTTCCCGTCGACCCGACCCGTTCGCAGCCGTTGCCTTCGAACTCACCGCACGTCGACTCACCACACATCGACTCACCGCACGTCGAACCACCGCGTCCCGCTTCACCGCGCCCCGGCTCCCAGCTCTCGGATTCCCGGTACCCATCACCGCACCCGGAGCCACAGCACTCGGAACCACAGCGTCAGGAACCACAGCACCCGGAGCCGCAGCGTGCGGCACCTGAACAGCGTCCGGCACGCGGCGACGTCGCCGATCCACGGCGCAACGGGCACGGCGAGCCCCTCAACCGGGGTGGTGGCCGTCCGCGCCCCGCCCCGGATCGGGTCGAACCGACGTCGAACGGCCAGGGCGAACAACCCCGAAACCATCGTTCGCAGGTGCCGCCGCGGCGGCCTGCGCAACAGGCCGATCCCCCGGTCGAGCCGCGCCGGGAGCAGCCACGCTCGTCGAACCGGGCCCAACCGCGCCCGGCCGAACGTGCGGGACCGCCGCGTGAGGCAGAGCGCAACGGCGGGGAACCTCTCGACCGGAGCCAGGCGCGACAGCCCCCGCGGCGACCCCCGCCGCAACCGGGGCAGCAGCAACCGGCAGAGCAGCAACCGACGCTGCAGGAACCCGCGCAGCGGCGAGCGGAGCGGTCGACACCACGGGATCCGGAGCAGCGGGCGCAGGAACGTCGGCCGGAAGGGGCCGAGCCGCAGCGACAGTCACCGGAGCAGGCGCGGGGACAGTCGCCGGTTCGACGTCCGCAGGAACGCCGGGTGCAGGAACGCCGGGTGCAGCCGCGACGTCCCGATGGGAGCGATGGTCCTCGACACGCACGCTGACCTGCGTCCGAGCACAGGTGCGCGGCTCGACGATAAGGAGCAGCAACGGGTCGGACACGAGGAGGACTGGCGATGACGCTGTACGTGCGGTGGCTGGACGAGCTGTGGAACGGCGAACCGACGGATCTGGAAACGATCGCGCGGGATGTCGTGACGGACGATTTCGTCGGTCATTGGCCGGGCCATCCGGCGCTGGTCACCGGCCCGGATCAGCTGGCTGCTGTGATTCGTGAGGGACGCGGCATGTTCGACGACCTGTCGTTCGCCGTGGATGTGGGACCTGTCGCGGACGGTGATCTGATCAGTGCCAGGTGGGTGGCGCATGGTCACCGCAACGGCGTGCCGGCAGAGTTCCACGGCCACGACATCCTCCGCCACGACGGTCGCCGATTCGTCGAGTACTGGGTGATCGCGGAAACACCGTGATGCGGGCCGTCGCGCCCGTCGAATCGAACATGCGGCCGCGGGCGCTGGTGCAGTGCGTGTGCGAGGCGGGATGCCTGTCACGCGCCGGAGAGCAGGGCGTGGCCTTCGTCGGCGGTGGCCTCCGCCACGGCGCGCGGGTCGCCGTGACCTGCGAGGACCTGATACTCGGCGCGGCCGAGCAGTCGCCACGCGATGCGCATGCCGGGGCCGGAAGGCATCGGTGTTCCGGTTCGGCACTGGTCGATGTACGGCCGCAGGAGGGGATCGTCGCGGCGGAGGGTGTCCATCGCATCGTCGTGCGCCGGCACGATGCGGCGGATCCGGTTGAGGTCCTCGCCCGCGGTCGGCGACGCCTGGTAGGTGGTGAGCAGGTCGCGCGCGGCGGGCGGGTTGCGGGAGCGATGGTTGAGGTAGAGGCCGTGGACGGACACGAGCGTCACCGGGGGACGTGTGCCGAGCCGGGGGACCTGCGACACGGTGACGTTCAATCTTCGCCGGCGGATTTCGTGCAACGCCAGGGATGAACTGATCAGGTACGGCGCCCTTCCTCCGAGGAACAATCGCAACGATGCGCGGCGGTCCAACTCGGGATCGAGGACGCCGCCGTGCGCTCTGCCGAGAGTGGCCAACTTCTCGAACGCGTTGACGAAGTCGTCGCGCCAGCATTCGGTTCCGCGCTGCTCTCCGGGATCGTGGCCGACTCCGAAGAAAGAGGCGCCGACGCTGCTGAGGAGCGGCCACGCGTGGTAGGGATCGCCGTCGGGGGCGCCCACCTGCAATGCGACCGCGACACCGTCGTGGATTCCTTTGGCGCGCAACGCGTCCCGGCCGTGGGCGGCGACCTCCGCGAAGGTCGAGGGCATCGGCCCGGTGCCGGCGAGGGCGTCGTTGCGGATCAACGCGACGCTGTCCATGGCGTAGGGCACCGCGTACAGCGGGTCGCCGTGGCTGAGCGCGTCCACCGCGATGGGTGACATGCCCGCGCGGTCCTCGACCGTCGGCGGTGGTTGTTCGACCCAGTCCTCGGCGACGGCGCGGCCGAGCCAGTCGTGCGGGCCGGCGACGACGTCCGGTATCCGGTAGCCTGCCGGCGCGTGCCCGGTCGAGGCGACCTGGGCGAATGCCGTCTCCAGGGCCGCGTTGCCGTCGAAGGACTCGACCTCGATGCGAACCGAGTAGTTCTTCCGGAAGTGGCCGTCACGGCCGAAGTACCGTTTCAGCGTCTCCGCCATCGTCCGTTCGGCCCACAGCACGAGGGAGCGGATCCGTTCTGCGCTGCGTTCGTCGCGGAGCCAGCACTCGCGGCCGCTGCGGAACACCACTTGGACTTTGTGCTGGTCGGTTTCGTGCGCCTCGGCGACTCGGTCGTCATGGACGTCGTCACTCGGCCATACATGGGTGTCCTGCGGCTTCAACACCGCGATCTCGCGGCGGGCCGTTCGGCGGCGAGCTCCGCACACCACCGTGACGACGAGCTGCTGCAGCGGCACGTTCGATCCATTGTAGACGACGGCGCCGGTGTCGTCCGCGTCGTGCGCGACCTGCCAGCCGGCGTGGATCGCCATGACCCGCGCTTTGTTCCGCCGCGCCAGCATGTACAGCACGGCGGACGCGACACCGCTGAGCACTCCGACGATCGCACCGAGCAGGTCGGCGATACCGGAAAAGTGCGACACCACCGCTGCACTGGAATCGACGAGCTCCGGCCCCCACGAGAGCATCATCTCATGTTATCAATGCAATCCGTTGCGACAGAAGCAAAAACTGCAACTTGCACCGGTCAGCGGCCGACGGCGTAACCCTGCATACCGCGCGCATTCGCCGCCGCACGAAGGATTCCGCCGTTCGGATCACGCGACACCGCTGAAAGACGTCCCAGTGCCCACGGTCCGGCGTCAACGACGTCGTGGCCACGATCGGACAGTTCGGCGAGCGCTTCGGCTCCCACGCGCGATTCGACGACCAGTTCCTTCGGTGTCCACGCCCTCGGATAGAACGAACTCGGGAAGGCCGTCGTGTGCCACGCGGGCGCGTCGATCGACTGCTGCAGGTTCAGCCCGGCCCCGACGTGTGCTAGCCAGAAGCAGAGTTGCCACTGGTCCTGCTGATCACCGCCGGGTGTGCCGAACGCGAGGGTCGGTTCGCCGTCGCGCAACGCCATGGACGGCGAGAGTGTGATCCGCGGCCGCTTCCCGGGCGCGAGCGAGTTGGGCAAGCCGGGCTCGAGCCAGAACATCTGTGCCCGCGAGTCCAGGCAGAAGCCTAGCTCCGGGATCGTCGGCGACGACTGCAGCCACCCGCCGGACGGGGTGGCGGACACGATGTTTCCCGCGGCGTCGACGACGTCGATGTGAACCGTGTCGCCACGGGTGCGTCCCTGCGGTTCGACGGTGGGTTCGCCGATCGCACCGGACCCGGCGGCAGTGTCGCGCGTACGCTCGATCATTTCTGGCAGACGGGCGTCAGCACCCCCGGGCCGCAGCCGGTCGCTCGCCGCGTCACCGATCAACGCCCGGCGTTGGGCGGCATACTCGCGCGAAAGTAGGCGTTCCATCGGCACGTCGCCGGTGTCGCCGTACCAGGCTTCACGATCGGCAAAGGCCAGCTTCGCAGCCTCGGTGGCGAGGTGAACCGTACGAGCGGTCGGTTTCCCGTCCACAAACGACATATCAAGCTCTTCGAGGATGCGCAGCTGCTGCACGAGAACTGGCCCCTGCGTCCACGCTCCGCACTTGACCAGGCTCCATTCGCCGAAGTCCGCGACGACGGGGTCCTCATAGGACGCTTCCCAGGAGGCGAGATCGTCTCCGGTCAGCAGGCCGGCGTGCTCGCGGCCCGAGTCGTCACGGAATGCGGTGCGACTGAAACCGTCGATGGCCTCGGCGACGAACCCTTGGGCCCACGCTCGCCGTGCGGCGTCGATCTGTTCCTCTCTACTCGACGCAGTTTCGGCCTCACCGAGCAGCCGCTGCCAGGTTCGAGCCAGGACGCGGTTCGAGTGGAGTGAACCCACCGTGGGTGTATCGCCACCCGGCAACCACAGTTGTGCGGATGTCGGCCAATGGGTGGCGAACAGGTCGGACACAGTATTGATCGTGGAAGCGATCCGATCCAGCACGGGGATCCCGTTCCAGGCATAGGAAATCGCGTACCCGAGCACGTCCCGGAGCGACTTGGTGCCGTAGTCGCGAAGCAGGAGCAGCCAGGCGTCCCATGCACCCGGCACGGTGGCAGGCAGCAGACCACTACCGGGGATCAACTTCAGGCCGAGGTCGTCGAAGCGGCCGATCGTGGCCGCCGCGGGTGCACCTCCCTGACCGCACAGCACGCGCGGCCCTCCACCGGCAGGAGCGAAGATCGCCGGCACCTGCCCGCCGGGTCCGTTCAGGTGCGGCTCCGCGACCTGCAGAACGAACCCCGCGGCGACCGCGGCGTCGAACGCATTTCCACCGTCTTCCAACACTGCCATACCCGTCGCCGACGCAAGCCAGTGCGTCGACGCGACCATGCCGTGAGTTCCGGCGAGCTCGGGCCTGGTGGTGAACGCGGAAGGATTCGCAGCAGACACACCACGACCCTACGACCACTGAGGTAGTTACCTCAACTAACGATTGCCTATCCGACCGCGGACGTGGCGCACTCGACAACGCGCGGCCTGCCGATGCCCTGCCAGCTCAGTCCTGCATCGAGGACCGTGTGTGGATCAAGCAGATTCCGCGTGTCCAACACGGTGTCGCCGTGCATCGCCTCGGCCACGGCGCGCCAGTCGAGCCGCCGGAACTCCGGCCACTCGGTGAGCACGACGACCGCATCAGCGCCCTTTGCCGCCCGGTACGCGCTATCGACCACGAGCATTCCGGGCTGTTCCTCGGCGACGGCCGGGTCGTAGGCGGTGACGTCCGCTCCGTGGGCGCACAACACGGACGCCACGCCGAGAGCCGGCGAATCCCTCAGATCGTTCGTACCCGCTTTGAACGTGAGACCCAGCAGACCGATCCGAGCGTCGGAAAGGTCCCCGCCGACCGCCCGCGCGATCTTCGAGATGACACGCTCGCGTTGGGCGAGGTTCTCGGCGATCGCCGCTCCCAGCAGGTCGAAGCCGAAACCGACCGACTCGGCCATCCGCAGCAAGGCACTCGTGTCCTTCGGCAGGCACGAACCTCCCCATCCTGGCCCCGGAGCCAAGAACGAACGTCCGATGCGCCGGTCGTATCCCATACCTTCCGTGACCGACGTGATATCTGCACCGAACCGCTCGCAGAGCTCGGCCACCGAATTCACATACGACAGCTTCATGGCGAGAAAACAGTTGGCCGCGTACTTGACCAGTTCGGCACTGGCTGCGTCCGTGACCACCGAGGGCGCGCCGAGAGCTGAATACAGGCCGACGACCGCCTCCGCTGCCTCCGCCGTGTCGCACCCGACGACGATGCGGTCCGGGCGCAGGAAGTCGTCGACCGCGGTACCTTCGCGCAGGAATTCCGGATTCGACACCACCGGCACGTCCGGCCTGCCGAGTAAAGCGCTGATGCGGCGCGTCGTCCCTACGGGGACGGTCGATTTGGTGACCACCGCGCACCCGGATGGCAACCGATCGGCGATCTCCGTAACGACGTCCTCCACAGCTCGCAGGTCGGCTGCGCCGCCCGCACCCATCGGAGTCGGCACACACAGGAAGACGGCGTCCGCGTGCGCCACCGCGTCTGCAGTGCCCACCACGAACGAAAGCGTGTCTTCGGCCAGGCCACGCCGGACCAGTTCCGGTAGCCCTGGCTCGACGATGTCCACCCGGCCGGCCGACAGTCGAGCGACCTTCACACTGTCCACATCTGCACACGTCACCTGGTGGCCGAGGCTGGCAAGACAGGCGCCCGTGGTGAGTCCGACGTATCCCGTTCCGACCACGACGATCCGCGCAGGGTTCATGAGGGCACGGTCACAGTTGCCGGTGACCTGCGGGCGAACGCCGAGGGAACCAGCAGGCGGACATTGGTCGACGAATCGACCGCGTGACCACGTACGCTCTGCGTGCTCTAAGACGTGCGAGAAAGGACGAGCATGCAGATCAAGGACACCGCGGCCATCGTGACGGGTGGCGCCTCCGGACTCGGTGGCGCTGCGGCGAAGGCGTTGGCGGCCAAGGGCGCTCGGGTGTTCGCGTTCGACCTCGCGGACTCGATCGAGAAGGCCGAAGAGGTCGACGGTGTCACCTATGTCGAGGCCGACGTGACCGATGGTGCAGCTCTCCGAACCGCTGTTGACCGAGCCTCGTCCAGCGGCTTCCCGCTTCGCATCGTCGTCAACTGTGCGGGTATCGGCCCGTCGGCGCGGATCTTGTCGAAGAAGGGCACGCATGACCTCGACCTGTTCCAGAAGGTCGTGAACATCAACCTGGTCGGCACCTTCAACGTCATGACGCTCGCGGCCGAGGCCATCGCCGGCACCGAGCCGCTCGAGGACAACCAGCGCGGTGTCGTGATCAACACCGCGTCGGTTGCCGCGATCGAGGGGCAGATCGGCCAGATCGCCTACTCGGCGTCGAAGGGTGGCGTTGTGGGTATGACCGTGCCGGCCGCGCGCGACCTGGCCTCGCAAGGCGTTCGCGTCATGACCATCGCACCGGGGATTATCGACACGCCCATGCTCGCGACTGTGAGCGATGAGTTCCGCGCCGGTCTCGCCGACGGTGTGCCGTTCCCGAAGAGGCTCGGCCGGCCGGACGAGTACGGCCAGCTGGCGGTCGACATCGTCGAACACGACTACCTCAACGGCGATGTCATCCGCCTGGACGGTTCCCTTCGCATGGCTCCGCGTTGACCCTGCACACCTGACGTTCACGACCTCGCTGGGCGGGCATCGCGTCGGACACCCTGCTGTCGTAGCGGCGTCCGTCGCAACGGTCCTCGCGCGCTGCCGAGTACGTCGTCGAGTTTCGCCCCCCGTGACAACGTTTCGGGGGCGGAACTCGTCTTCACCAGCGGGACAGCAGAGCACCGCCAATCCCGGTCGAACCGACCACCGGACACCGAATGCCTGCCGGTGAACCACGCCGGGTGTACCCGCCACAACATCCTCGACCTCCGCCCAAGTCACGCCGACAACGGCCCGCTCCGTTCGCAGGGTTGACATCGCTGCAGGACTGATACGTCGAACGTTGCGGCTGACGGGGCACACACCGGACCCGGGCGGCCCTTTATCTGTGACTCTGAACTGAGGTGACACGGAGTGGGTTTACGCACCACGACCCCGACGATGACCGTGGTCGCAATGCGCGTAAGTCCAAGTCTTACACAGCAGAACCCGGCACACCGTCGCCCGATCGAGTGATTCGAACACAGGTTTGACGATGCTCTCAACGTGTGTGTAGCGTTACCGGCCACGAGCCGAGGGGGATCGATGGAAATCACCGATGTCGTGCAAGCCTGGCGTCGAATCGGCCAGGCACAAGCCACGTACCTACGAACACTCGCCGAGTACTCGGCACAACACGAACACGCCACTGATGTAACCGCCGAACTGGCACTCGCCCTAGGCGAGTCGGAACACGTGGTCCGCCGGGAGCTCGGATGGGCCCGCCAGCTGACGTCACGCCTGCCCAGTACCTTGAACTCCCTCACACGCGGCGACATCGACCTACGCAAAGCGTCCAAAGTGGTCCATCAAACGGATCCACTGTCCAGCACGGACGCCGCGCACGTCGATCGCCTCGTCGCGGACAAGCTCAAGGGTCGAAGTGCCGACTCCATCCGTCGGTGCACCTACCGGGCAGTGCACCGAGTTGACCCTGATGGCGCGGCAGCACGCGCGCGTCAACGACGTACCGAGCGGAAAGTGACACTGCGCCATCGCGAAGACGCAATGGCGACGATATCCGCCCACCTACCCGCGGAGCGCGCGTCGGCCGTGTACGCACGGCTCGATCGTCGGGCACGTGCGATGCGCACCCTCGGCGAAACCAGGACGACGGACCAGCTGCGCGCCGACGTGCTGGTAGACCAGTTCCTGGCGGACTGTTCCTGCGGAGAACCTGCGCGCGAAGACCACAGCGGTGCAACCGCCACGACCCCGGCAAGGGCCGAGAACGGCAAGGCGGAGATCTACGTCCACATCGACTTCGAGACGCTCGCCGGAATCCGCAACAATCCGGCACACCTGTCCGGCCACGGAGCGGTTCCCGCGGAAGTGGCGCGCCAGATTGCGTCCGACCGGAAGTCCACATGGCGGCGCATCATCACCGATCCGCAGACGGGTGCCCCTGTGGACGTCGGTAGAGAACGCTACCGACCGCCGGCCGTGACCGCGGACCACGTGAAAGTCCGGGACAGGGAATGCCGGTTTCCCGGGTGTCACCGGCCGGCCGAGTTCGCCGACCTCGACCACGTGCGTCCCCATGGATGCGATGGGCCGACCTGTGCAGCGAACTTGATCGGACTCTGTCGACGCCACCACATCGTCAAGCACACGGCCGACTGGGTGTTCGAGCTGGAACCAGACGGTTCACTCCGCGTCACGACACCGGAGGGAAGTGTCCGCACCGGCAAACCCGCCCAAGCCCAGGAGACCGCAGATACGCGCAAACTTGCGGAACGGAAGCGACGTCGGCGGCGAGGCAATCGCCGCAATCGAAGCCGAAACCGAAACGGCCACCACAGGGCCGGCAGCCACGCCGACGGCAGCCAAGACATCACTCAGCGCACGTCGAACGTTACAGGTCCTCCATGAACGGCACCTCGATCATGGCCCGTTCACTGATCCACGCACGGAGGGCTTGAGTAGCAAGGACATCGTCCTCGTTGTACCGGAGCAACCGTGCACGCTGTGCCACGTCGGGTTCCGTGTCGTCCATGCCGACCGCATCGCGGTACCACCGCATCGAAGCTTCACCGCCCGCTTCAGCATCCCGCCAGGCGAAGCCCGCCACCGGCGCGACCACCTTGAGGCCTTTGCCATGCGAGCACAGGAACTGATCGGACACGCTTCGAAACAAGTCGACCCACTCGTCGGAGTCGACGAAAGCCCGCACGTCAGCCGTCGACGGCACACCCCGGAACCCGGCGAACCGCTCCGCCGACGCATACAACCAACGGTTCTCGGCCAACGCGTTGTAGCAGTAGGCGCGGAACTGCAGTCCGGCGGCGGCAGTGCGGGCACGCACGTCCGTCAGCCACGACCAGAACGCGGCGAACGATCGCGCCTCATCATCCGTCGGCAACGGCTCCCACGTGGCGAACGCGTGATACCCGTGCTCCACCCCGATATCAGCACCGCTCAGCAGACAACCCCACAGATACGCCCCCGAGTCGCCGAAACTCTCCATGTCGATATCGACCTCGACGTCACCACGCGGCACGGTGACCTGGGAGACCCGCCGCACCATCGTCAGGTCAGCAAGCCACGCCTTGGCCAACGACACCGCGTCCGAGAACGACGTACCCGTCCACTGAATCGGGGGCTCGTCGTAGACGTCGAGTGCAGCGAGCTTGTCCACCGTCGCGATGCCGGCGCGGCGCAGCTCCATCGCGTCCTCGCCCCGAACGACCAGGCTTACGTCGCGAACCCTGGTGAGTTCGGCCTCGCACGTCGGCCACCACGGACAGCCCTTGCATTCGAGGACACGCGAGGGCTCGGCCAACGGCTCCTCACGCGCAGCCGCGGCGCGAGCTACGGCGAGACGGTCGGCAAACCGACTGTCGTATTCGGCGAGCGCAGTCCGCCCGCCTGGCCACGTTCCGGCCGCCAGGTCGTGCCACAGCACCACATCCGCATCGAGCCCGATCACTCCGCCGACCGCACGATCCGGCTCGGCGAACCCAGCGGCCTGCAGAAGTCGATAGGCGTGGGCAAGCCGCAGCTGATCACGCGGGTGCGACCGCACTTTCCGGTCCGGATCTGTCGAAGCGTTCGCGGGGTCGAGATCCGTCACCTCGGTCGTCCGAGCGCCCTCCCCCGCGTCCGTGATGCGATGACGCACGACGAGAACCGGCACGTAGCCGTCGACCGACCGGACAAGCAGCTGGATACCACCGCGCCGTCCCGCCTCGCGGTCGCGGGGCAGGAGGCCGCCCCAGATGTAACCGACTCCCTCCTCGAGTGCGGTCAGCGTCAGCCCTGCACGTTCCGCAGGAGCCAGATCAGCGGGAACGACCGTCCAGGTAGCGGCCGAATCGTCGGCGAGCCCGAACGCGGCATCCGGATCCTCGCCATTCCCAACCGGGGCGGTGGCGATCTGTAACCGCTCCGCGATGTCGGCGCGATGGGCTTCCGCATCGGCGATCCGCTGTTCGGCCGACGGATCCGGCGGGGCAAGTGGCGTCCCGACCATCGTGGGGTCGTTGTCGAGATGCACTCGCCGACGACACCGTGTGACCACGCCCGCGTCGAGCAACACCTCGTCAACCATGGTGTTCACTTTATGAGAAGGCCCCGACACTCCCGTAGGCGACGTGCTCCCAGCCCGGTATGACCAGTAAGTTCAGTCCCAACCATCAACGAACACGGTGCCGTCGGAAGGTCCCGATGGCACCCACGTAACCGACCGCAACCGGAGGCGAGGAACGGCGATGGCCAGCACATCCCGCAACACAGGCCACGACGACACGTTGTCCGAGTCCCCGGAGCCCTCGGTGTTCTCGGAATCTCCGGAGGTCTCGTCGGCGAAGTCGAAGAAGGCAGCGAAAAAGGATCGGAAGGCAGCGAAGAAGGCCGCCAAGTCCGACGAGCACGACTCGGGCCTGACTCCGCAGAAGGCGAAGAACGCAGTCAAGGTGGCGAAGATCGTCATCCCTGCGGTCGGCCCTGCGTTGGCGCCGTTGGCCGTCCGAGCAGCAGGCACCGTCCGCGAAGCGTACGACCGCTACCAGGCGCGCAAGATCGGCGTCCCCGTCGAGCAGCTGTCCGAGTACAGCGGCCACGGCGGCGGCCTGCTCGCCCGCATCGCCGGCGCGGCGGACGGGCTCACGGAGCTGCGACGAGCCCCACAAGTCACCAACGACGACGTGTCGTTCGCCCAGCACGCCCAGGGCACGCTCGAACAGCTCACCGCCTCGGTACGCGCAGCCGAGCACATGCCTTCGACCCGGCGGAAGGCCGCGCACAAAGCCATCGCCTCCGAGCTCGACGGTCTCGAATCCGAACTGCTGCGCCGTCTCGGCGTGGCCTGACCGCGACCACGCGGCGACGCGGCGACGCAGAAGGACGACGGCGTAGCAAGACAGGGAAAGACGGTGCAGCAGCGGCGACGCCGCAACACCGGCGACCCCACGGTGGCTCTGCTGAGACCGCGCTGGCTCAGCGGATGAAGCCCTTCGTCCGCATCCAGTCGTAGGCGACCTGTGACGGGTCGGCACCGTCGACGTCGACCCGCTTGTTCAACTCCATGATTTCCTCGTTGTCCAGCGTGTCCGCCACCGGTGCCATGACGTCGGCGAGCTGCGGGTGCTCGTCGTAGAAGTCCTTCCGCACGGTCACGGCCGCATTGTACTGCGGGAAGAACCGCTTGTCGTCCTCGAGCACCCGCAGGTTCAGCCCCGCGATGCGGCCGTCGGTGGTGAACACCTCGCCGAAGTTGCACGTGCCGTTCGCGACGGCCGTGTAGATCGCACCCGTGCCGAACGTCTTGGTCGTCCTCACCGGGAAGCCGTACGTCTTCGTCACCCCGGGCATGCCGTCCGGACGGCTGGCGAACTCCGTCTCGACGCAGAACACGGCCTCCCGCGGGTTCTGCTTCACGAAGTTCGTCATGTCCGTCATGGTCCGCAGGCCGTGCTCGCGCGCGAACTTCTCGGTCGTCGCGAACGCGTACGTATTGTTCACATCGGAGTACGGCAACCACATCAAGCCGTTCCGTTTCAGGTCGGCCTCACGAACCGCCTCGTACTGCTCCTGCTCCCCCGGGATCGGCGTGTCCTCGCCCAGATACGACAACCATGCCGTGCCCGTGTACTCCCACTGCACGTCGATCTGCCCATCCTCCAGGGCATAACGGGCACTGTTCGAACCGGCGATGTTCGTCAGATCCACGGTGTCCGCACCCGCCGCTTCGAGGGCGAGCTGCGCGATGTATCCCAGGACGATCTGCTCGGTGAAGTCCTTCGACCCCACCGTCACCTCGACACCGTCGAGCGCAGGCACCCGCGGGATCGATCCCGGCTGCACGTCGTACGGCAACGCGGCGTTGACGCTCAGTCCGCACGCCGCCGTGGTCGTCACCAACAGACCCGCCGCGAACATCGACCGCACCTTCCGGCCGACCCGCTTCCCGATCCTCATCCCAGCCCCTTCGGTCCGAGCAGCTGTTCGGCCAGCGCGCCCAGCCAGTCCACGACCAGCGCCAACCCGACGGCCAGTACGGCGCCGACGACGAGCACCGCGGGACGGTTCAGCTTGTATCCGGTGTCCACGAGCTCACCGAGCCCGCCACCGTTCACGAAGAACGCCAGCGTCGCCGTCCCGACGGCCAACACCAGCGACGTGCGCATGCCCGCCAGCACCATCGGCAACGCGAGCGGCATCTCCACCCGCAGCAGCACTGAGCGTGGCGACATGCCGATCCCCCGCGCCGCGTCCACCAGGGCAGGGTCGACGGACTGGATCCCCACGATCGTGTTCCGCAGCACCGGCAGCAGCGAGTAGAACGCGATCGGCAACGCCGCCGCCCACAGGCCCTCCCAGCCTGTCCACAGGAAGAACAGCACCAGCACACCCAGCGCGGGCGCGGCCTGCCCGATGTTGGCGATGCCCAGGAACACCGGTGCGACCGGCCTCGCCCACCGCCTCGTCAGCATCGCTCCGAGCGGCACGGCCACGCCGACGACGATCGCGGTCACCACCGCGGTGATCAACAGGTGCTCCCACGTCTTCGTCAGCAGCACGCCCGCCTGGATCGACTGCGCCTCGATCTCGTCGTTCTCCCTGGCCAGTGCCCACGTCAGCACCGCACCCACGATCACGAGGACAGCCAACGGTTGCGCCAACAGCCGCACCCGGTCGGCCTTCTTCGCGCCCGCCTCCTCGGTGGGCGCGGTGAGTTCGACGTCGCTCATGACGCACCGGCCCCGGGATCGGCGGCCGCCCCGGCACCACCGGCCGGCCCGACACCATCACCGGCCGCGGCACGACCGCCGGCACCATCACCAGTGTCCCCTGCGCCGTCGGTACCGGCGGCCTCGTGCTCCTCACGCAGCTGCGCCAGCACACCGGTCACCGTCTCGATGTCGATCATCCCGACGTACTCGCCGCGCGTACCGGTCACCACGGCGCGGCCACCCTCGGCCAGGATCGCCTCCAGCGCGTCCTGCAGCGTCGACTGCGTACTCACCGTGTCACCCACCGACCTGCCGATGTTCGCCAGCGACGTCGCCGACGACAGGTTCCGCACGTGCACCCAGCGCTGCGGCCTTCGCCTGCGGTCCACCAGCAGCGCGTACGTCGCCCCGGCTCGGGCCATGCGCGTCCGCAGCTCCGACGGCGATTCGCCCGCGTCGGCGGTCAGCGCCAGGTCGGGATAGTCGACGTCGCGTACGCGCAGCAGCGTCAGCTGTTTGAGCGAGGCACCCGCGCCCACGAATCCGGCGACCATGTCGTTGGCCGGGTTGGCGAGGATCGCCTCCGGGGTGTCGTACTGCTGAATGGTCGACGCCTCGCCCAGCACGGCGATCCGGTCGCCGAGTTTGACGGCCTCGTCGAAGTCGTGCGTGACGAACACGATCGTCTTGCCAAGGTCGGCCTGCAGGCGCAGGAGTTCGTCCTGCAGGTTGCCGCGCGTGATCGGGTCGACCGCGCCGAACGGCTCGTCCATCAGCAACACCGGCGGGTCCGCGGCCAGCGCCCGCGCCACGCCGACGCGCTGCTGCTGCCCGCCGGACAGCTGCCGTGGATAACGGTCGCGGAACTGGGCGACGTCGAGTCCCACGAGGTCCATCAGCTCGTCGACACGTTCGGCGATGCGTTTCTTGTTCCAGCCCAGCAGCCCCGGCACGACGGCGATGTTCTGCGCCACGGTGAAGTGCGGGAACAGACCGGCCTGCTGGATCGCGTAGCCGATCTTGCGTCGCAACCGGACGTCGTCGAGTTCCAGCGCGTCCTCACCGCCGATCGTGATGCGGCCGGACGTCGGTTCGATCAGCCGGTTGATCATCCGCATCGTGGTCGTCTTACCGCAGCCCGACGGACCCACCAGCACGACGAGCTGTCCCGCGGGGATCGTCATCGTGACGTCGTTCACCGCCGGTTCGGCCGAGCCGGGGTAGCGCTTCGTGACCCCCTCGAGCTGGATCTCGACGCCGGACACGGCGGCGTCGGTCGATTCGGGAGTCACGGCGGGTTCGCCTTTGTCAGCCACGGATACCTCTCGAAACGGTGAAGCGGGCGATGAGGAAGTAGACGCCCTCAAGCAGCAGCGCGAGGATCACGACGCCGAGCGTGCCCGCGAGCGCCTGGTTCGTCGCATTGGCGCTGCCCGCTCTGGTCAGTCCGGAGAACACCTCGCCGCCGAGGCCCGGCCCCTTGGCGTATGCGGCGATGACGGCGATGCCCATCAGCATCTGGGTCGCCACGCGCATGCCGGCGAGGATCGCCGGCCAGGCGAGTCGCAGCTCCACGCGCGTGAGCACGGAGAACCTGCCCATGCCGATGCCCTTGGCGGCGTCGGTGACGGCGGGGTCGACGCCGGCGAGGCCGACGATCGTGTTGCGCGTGATCGGCAGCAGCGCGTACAGCACGAGCGCCACGACCGCCGGCGTCGGACCGAGACCGAACACCGGGATCAGCAGTCCCAGCAGGGCGAACGACGGGATGGTCAGGATCGTGCTGGCCAGTCCGGTCGCCACGGCCGAACCGACCGGACTGCGGTACACCGCGACGCCGATCAGCACGCCAATCACCGCGGCCAGCAGCGTGGACTGCACGACTTCGCTGACGTGCAGCCACGACTGCAGAGCAAGCCGATCCCACCGGTCTGCGACGTAGTCGAACAGGGTCACCGGCGCCGCGCTCTCAGTCCACGGCGCCGCGCCCGGCGCTCTTCGGTGCGTTCCTCATGGATCTCCTCCAGTGACCTGCGCATCTCGTCCTCCTTGAGGATCAGCGGGTCGCTGCGCAGGTCCTTCCACAGCGATACGCACAACCCGACCATCACGACCACGAACGGCACCGCGATCAGGATGGTCAGGTATTGCAACCCATCCAGCCCGGTTTCGCCACCCGCGATGAGCATCACCGCGGCGACGGCGCCCATGATCACGCCCCAGAAGATGACGACGCCCCGTTTGGGTTCGACCGAGCCACGCTGCGACAACGTCCCCATCACGACGGACGCCGCGTCGGCCCCGGACACGAAGAAGATCGACACCAGGATCATCACGATGATCGCCGCGGGCAGGAACCACGGCAGGTGCTCCAGCATGGTGAACGTGATGACCTCGGATGAGACGTCCCCGCCCTGGTAAAGGTCGGCTCCACCGTTGCCGGGGTTGCCGTCGGTGCCGCGCTGCTGGATGTCCATCGCCGCGCCTCCGAAGATCGCGAACCAGACGAGGCTCACGGCGCTCGGCACGGCGATCACGCCGACGATGAACTGCCGGATCGTGCGGCCACGCGAGATACGTGCGACGAACATGCCCACGAAGGGCGTCCACGAGATCCACCAGGCCCAGTAGAAGATCGTCCAGGTGGACAGCCAGTTCTCCATGGCCTGACCGCCGGTCGCGCCGGTGCGGCCCGCCATCTCGGGCAGCTCGCGCACGAAGTCACCGATGGCGCTCGGCACCAGGTTGAGGATCATCACGGTGGGGCCGACGACCAGGATGAACACGGCCAGCACCGCGGCCAGGACCATGTTGATGTTCGACAGCCACTGGATGCCCTTCGCGACGCCGGACACGGCCGACGCGATGAAGCACACCGTCAGCACGGCGATGATCCCGACCAGCAGGCCGCTGCCGGGGCTGTCGATCCAGCCGACCGCACCGAGACCGCCGCCGACCTGCAGCGCACCCAGGCCGAGTGAGGCGGCCGAGCCGAACAGGGTCGCGAAGATCGCCATCACGTCGATGGCCTTGCCCAGCGGACCGCCGGTGTGGCGGCCGCCGAGCAGTGGCCAGAACACCGAGCTGAGCAGCTGGCTGCGGCCGCGGCGGAACGCGCTGTAGGCGATCGCGAGGCCGACGACGGCGTAGATCGCCCACGGGTGCAGGGTCCAGTGGAAGAGCGTCGTCGCCATCGCCGTGTGCAGGGCGTCGTCCGAGTTGGGTTCGAGGCCGGTTCCGGGTGGCGGCGAGGCGAGGAACGTCACGGGTTCGGTGGCACCGAAGAACATCAGGCCGATGCCCATGCCGGCGCTGAACATCATCGCGACCCACGACGAGGTGCGGAACTCCGGCCGCTCGCTGTCCTTGCCGAGTTTGATGCGTCCGTAACGGCTGATCGCGAGCGCGATGGCGAACACGACGAATCCGCTGGCCGTGAGCACGAACACCCAGCCGCCGTAGGGGATCACGGCGTCGAACAGCAGTGCTTCGGACACCGAGAGCAGGGTGTCGGGCTGCAGCACACCCCAAGCGATGATCGCGAGGGCGAGGATCGCGGCGACGACGAACACGGGACGGTCGGTCACGGCCTCACGGTCGGCCGCCGAGGCGGCAGGCAACGGCGGGGCAGCACGCGGTGCGGATTCCCCGGAACCGACACCTTCCTGGTCGGCACCTCCCGGGCCGGCACTTCCCGGCTCCACGTTTCCCGGGCCAACGGTTTCGGGCCGGTTCGCATGTGCCGGGACGCGCGCAGCGCCGTCGGACCCTCCTGCGCGGCCGTTGCCGTGCTGGCCGTTGCCGTGCTGGCCGTTGCCCGCGCCTGCGGCCGGGCCCTGATCCGCCGTGGGGTCACCGGTCACGGCCGGGTCGCACCCGTCGCGGGCGTCGTTACCGGAATGTGTGGACATATGCACACGTCCGCACGATCGCCACGGACGCGTTCTCCTTTCCTGTTGTCGCGGGCCGACGGCACTCACCCATGCCGTTCACCCGTTCGGGGCTGCACCCCGAGGGGCTGCCTGACGTGACGAGCTGCGCCCGCACGGTGCACACCGTTGCCGATCGCTCGTCGAACGGCAACGGTTTCCCGCGTTCCCGTCGCCTGTTTCACCGGCGGTTCCGGCATGGACGACCAAACAGGGCACGATCCGGACGGCCGATAGGCTGATGCCGTGCGCACACGAACGCCGTCCGGACGCCTCATGCCGGCCGTCCGCGGCGTTCTACTGGCGGCGACGTCGGCAGCACTGTCCGTGACCGCGCACGGTGCCGCAGGCGGCGGGCTCCCCCATCCGGCGACGACGATCGTCGTGTCGTCACTCATCGGATGGGTCGCTACGGCCACCGCACACCGTGCCCGCGGCGTTCGCGGCATCCTGCTGTTCCTCGGGTCGGGACAGCTCGCCGTGCACATCCTGCTCACGACGCTGTCCGGCCACGGCGGCGAAGCGCCCGCCATGGTCGCCGGTCACGTGCTGGCCACCGTGGCGACCGCCTGCGTCCTCGCCCGCGCCGAGACCGTGCTCACCGGGGTGACGACCGCCGTCCGCGCGATCCTCCCGGTCACCGTGTGGCGGTGGCGCCCGTACCGCAGGCCGCAACGTGACGTCGCCGGTACGCCCCTCCCACTGCCCGACGCCGCGACGACCGTCGTGGACGTGCTGCTGCGCCGCGTGCACGGCCGCCGCGGCCCGCCCGCCCTCTCCTGATCGAGTCGTTCGTCATCCCGTGGGCCGCGAGGCGCGCGGGCAACTCGTCACGCCGTGCCGCGCCCCTGCACGCCCCGCAGGCGGCACCACGGCGCCCGAAAACCCCATCAGGAGAGATCACCATGTCGACACCTCGTCCCAGCCGCCCGTCCGGTTCCCGGCTGCGTGCCCGCGGCGCCGCGCTCACCACCGCACTCGGCGCCACTCTCGCCGCCGGTGCCGTGCTCGGCGCTCCCGCCGCGTCGGCGCACGTCACAGCCAACGTCTACGGGGACGCCCCCGAGAAGGGCGGCTACGGCGCGATCACACTGCGCGTACCGAACGAGGAAAAGCAGGCCGGCACCACGAAGCTCGAAATGACCGTCCCGGCCGAGTACAAGATCACCAGTGCGCGGACACAGCCCGTCTCGGGCTGGAGCTCCGAGGTCACCACGAACGGTTCCGACGTCGTCACCAAGGTGACGTGGACGGCGGACGGCGAAGGCATCCCGGCGGGACTGGAGTCGTACCAGGAGTTCGGCGTGCAGCTCGGCGCGCTGCCCGACGACATCGACGAGATGCTGCTGCCGACGAAGCAGACCTATTCCGACGGCACCGTGTCGAACTGGAACCAGCCGCAGGAAGGCGATGCCGAACCCGAGAGCCCGGCACCGGTGGTCCCGCTCGCCGAGTCGTCGGGCGGCCACGGCGCGCACTCGGCCGCCGGTGAAGGTGAGAATGCCTCGGGTGAGGCCGGGTCCGGCGACCATGCACACGCCTCCGAGGGCGGCACCGACGAGACGGCGCGGTGGCTCGGCGGCGCGGGCCTGCTGGTCGGCGCACTCGGCGTCGGTGTCGGCGCGGGCGCCACGCTGCGCGCCCGCAAGAACGGGAAGGTGGACTCGTGACCCTGCGCATCACCGCGGTCGGGCGACTCCGCGCGGCCGCACTGTCGCTCGTCACGCTCGTGGCACTGCTGGTAACGGCGGCTCCCGCGGCTGCGCACAACCAGCTGATCGAATCGGACCCCGCCGACGGCGCGTCCCTCGACGAGGCGCCCCAGCAGGTCACGCTCACGTTCGACCAGCCGGTACAGCGCGGCGCGGGTGAGGACGTCAACCAGGTAGCCGTCACCGGGCCGGACGGCGGCAGCTGGGCGAAGGGCGACGTGCGGATCGACGGCACGAGCGTGACCGCCCCGCTGCACCCGCTCGGGCCCGCCGGCGAGTACGTCATCGGGTTCCGCGTCCTGTCGGCCGACGGCCACCCGGTCAGCGAGGAGCTCCGGTTCACGCTCGCCAGCCACGGGCCCGGCGGCGACTCTCCGCCGGGCGGGCAGACCACCGCACCGCCGCAGGCGGGCGCCGACGACGCGCGCTCCGGTGACGACGGCGAATCCGGCGGCATCCCCGTGTGGGTGTGGATCGCCGCGGCGGTCGTACTGCTCGGCGCGGGCGTGACTGTCGCGTTGCGCACCGGGTCGGACCGGCAGTGAGCCGCGCCGAGGCCACCTCGCGACCGCGCCTGGAGACGCTCACCGGACTGCTCGCCGCCGCGGTGGCGGGCGCGCTGATCGGCTTCGCGGGCGCGGCCGCCGGCCCCGTACGCGGTATCGCGGCGGCCGACGAGGTGGTCTCGGCCGGCATTCCGGTCACGCGGGCGGTGATGAACGTGGCCGCGGTCGTCACCGTCGGGTTGGCGCTGCTGCCGGTGCTGCTCGGAGGTGCGCGGGAGAAGCTGACCCGTCCCGTGCTGACGGCGGCCCAGCCCGCGGCGACCGCGGCGGCGTTGCTGTGGGCGGCCGCGGCCGGTGCCGCACTCGTGCTGCAGGCGGTGGAGTACCGGCCCGCGGCACCCGACGTCGGCGGCTACGTCGGCGACGTCGCGGCCGGCAAGGCCTTGGTGCTGGTCGTTGTGCTGGCGCTCGGCATGGCCGGGTTGAGCGTCGTGGCCGCGCTCAGGCCGGACACCGTGCCCGCCGAGGTACGCGTCGGCCTCGGACTGTTCGCGCTGCTCCCGCTGCCGGTCACCGGGCACGCGACGGGATGGTCGCTGCACGACTACGCGGCGATCTCCATCGAACTGCACGTGCTCGCCGCTGTCACCTGGACCGGAGGGCTCGCCGCGATCGCCGCGGTCGTGGGCGCCAACCGGACGCTGCTGGCCACGGCGCTGCCCCGGTTCTCGACGCTCGCCACGGGGTGCCTGGCCTGCGTCGCCGTCACCGGGGTGTTCAACGCGGTCGTCGAGCTCGGCGGCCATCCGGAGCTGTCACTGCCCGCCGCGCTGTTCGGCACGGCGTACGGCGTGCTCGTACTGGTGAAGGTCGCGTGTCTGGCGGGCGCCGCCGCACTCGGGGCGTACCTGCGGGCGAAGCTGCTGCCCCGCGTGCTCCGGCACCGGCGGACCTCACTCGCCACGTGGGCGGCCGTCGAACTGACGATCCTCGGCCTGGCGTTCGGCTTCGCGGTCGCTCTCGGCCGCACACCTGTCGGCTGAGCGGCACTGCCGCCCACGACGTTCGGTGAGCGATCGGCCCCACCGAAATGTCGACGAAAAACACCGCCATCCGGCCCAAACGCCGAACGGTTGGTTTCTGTCGTTGAACGACGGGCGGATGTCACCCTGCGCGGTAGCGCGCCCACCGGTGGTGCAGCTTCCCAGCCTTCAGATCCGCGATCCGGCGATGTGCCTCGCGCCGCACGCCGGCGTCGCGGTCGGCCGTGGGCAGCACGCTCGTGGCCAGTTTCAGTTCCCGCAGGCCACGCAGCACGTCGAACCCTTCCCACGAGGTGACGTCGAAGCCGTAACGCTCGGCGAGTGCGGCCTGCCCCGACGGGGGATCACCGAACCGCTCGCGCCCCACGGCCACCGGCACCAGGTCCCACTCCGGCGGCCCCACGCACGCCGAGTCGAAGTCGCACAACACGGGCCCTTCGGGGCCGACGATGACGTTGCCGACGTGCGCATCGCCGTGGACGAGCGTTCTGGCCAGCGGAAACTCCAGCTCCGCCGCCTTCGTTTCGAGTTCGTCGCACCGATCGAGCAGGAACTCACGATCGGTGGCGGTCAGCTCAGCCGACCCGGCGTTCACCCGCGACCGCACGTCGGACAGCGGCTCCCACACGTCCGCGCCTCCGTCCGGCGGCCCGGCCTCGTGCAGCGCGTGCAACAGATCCGCCAGCTCACCGGGAGTCGCACGCCTGCCCGTTTCCGGAACCCGCTCCCACACGGTCGCCAGGTGCTGGCCCACCCGCACCGGCTGGTCGACCCCGGTCGCGAGTCTCACCGCGGGCACGCCGCGTCGTTGCAGGTGACGAGCGAGGCGGACGACCTTCGGAGCCCGATACCGCAGCGCGGGGGTGCCGACGATGCGCACGACCAGCGGCCGGTCGGCCAGCGCGTACACCGCGTTGTTCGTGAACCGCAGCAGCGTCGCGCCGCGGGGATCTGCTCCCAGCCGTGCGCACACGGCTTCCAGGACGTTGTCGAGGGGGCCGCCTACTAGGCGAAGAATGTGTTCATCCGTTCGACGAAGTCCCTGGCATCCGGGTTGTTCGACCGGCGCGCGGCCTCCTTCTTCAGCGGCTGCATGCGCTGCTCGACGCGGGCGGACTTGAGACCCTCCGCCGAGTCGAGCGCCTTACCGCCGGTGCGCACGCCCACGTCGATGTCGCCGTCGATCATGTGGTTCGTGGCGAGCATGCCCAGGTTGAACACCTTGCTGCGGGCCATGTCGTCGTTGTAGGCGTCGATGGCCCTGCTCAGCGCAGGGATGGCGTACTTGGTGTGCGTCGGGTCGGCCGCCTGGGCCAGCTCGGTGTGCACGGTGCCGACCATCGCGTGCACGTCGGTCTCGGTGAAGAACTTGACCCACGACTCGGCGTTGGCCAGGTCGGCACGCGCGAACTCGTCCCGCGTCCTGCCCAGGAGTTTCACCGCCTGGTCGGAGTTGCCCATCATCGCGTAGGCCCACGCCTCGTTGGCACACAGCACGGCGACCGCCAGCTCCGAGCCCGACTCCTGCGCCGCGATCTGCCCCAGCTGGAACAGCTTCAGCGCGTCGTTCGGCGCTTCCTGGTGCAGATACACCCGTCCCATGCGGTACAGGATGTTCGCGACCAGCGGATGGTTGTCACCCTGTTTCGCCAGGTTGAGCGCATTCGCGAAGTGACCACGGGCCGAATCGATCAGCCCGGTGTCGAACGACGTCCAGCCGGCGAGGCTGTGCAGGTCGGCCAGCGCGACGAACAGTCGCGATCTGACCCCGTCGGTGGTGCTGGCCTGCATCATCTGCTGTCCCCAGGACAGCTGTGCCACGACGGCGTCGCGGCAGAAGCCGCCGCCGTACTGGTAATCGAGCGCACGCAAAGCCCTGGTGGCGGCTTCGACCTGCCGGACATCGGTGACTCCGATGCGCCCCGGCGCGGGTGTCCTTGCGGGGCTCGCCGCCCAGGCCTCCGCCGACGATCCGAAGACCGCGGCGCCCATCGTGACCTGGGCCGCGTGCGCGAGGAACTTCCGCCGTTTCACGGACTCGTCCTCCTCAGCCTGCTGCTCGCCGGAGGTTCCGGCGACCTGAATCTCGGTGGCCTCGTCGTATGCGAGACCCATGTATCCACGGGGAATACCCAGGCCGGCGGCGATCCTGGCGAGCACGTCGTAGGCCATGACCTGACGGCCTTTCAGGATCTCCGAGACCTCGGACTGTGACTGGCCGGTCATCGCAGCGATCTGGCGTTGCGACACACCGTGTTTGCGCAGTTGGCGGTAGACCTCACTGACGTTTCGCACGGAGAGCGCGTCGCGCATCTCGTCGCCTTCCCAGACCTCCGGGTTCAGGCGGCTGGGCGCGAGCTCGGACGAATCCTCGTTCGCGCCTCCCGAGATGCGGGCGATCGCCGTGTTGTCGGTGGTGTCCATGCGCCCCTCCACAGTCCTTCCGGGCGTCGTCAGCAGCGTAGGCACTTCACATTGAACCGCGCGAAACCCGATTTGTGACCCCTGATCGGCTCTGCCGAACTTCGTCGACCGCTTAACGGCCAGCCGTAGCCGGTCGCCGCTATCCGACCCACCGAGGCTTCTATCGGCGTTTCATTCATCGCAATCTAGTTCTCGGGATCCACGTGACCACCCGAACACGGTCCGCGATCACCCGGGAGATCCATCCGGACTCCCGAAACCTGCAGACTCACGCAACTCACGGACTCCCGGAACTTCCGGGCCGCCGGAAACAGCGGAAGCGCTGCGCCGCGATGCGGCGGAGCACTGCAGGAACCACAACCGAACACCGGCCGGATCCGGCGACGCGCAGCAAGCGTCCGGACCGGCCGTACGGACCCTCCGCACCCGGGGTCCGTACGGATGGTCCGGGCAGGCGGGTGCAGCGCAGCCGGCGAGCCGACGGACTGCCACCGACGAGACGGAACGGAGACGACGTGGAGATCGCACCCGATGCCACCTCGCGTGGCACGTCGTCCCTGCCCACGGTGTCGGTGATCGGCGCGTCCCACGCTGCCGTGCCCGACACCGCACGGTCGGGCACCGCACCGTCGGCACCCGCACCGTCGGGCTCAGCGCTCCCGCCTGCCGCCGATCCGGCCGCTACCGCCGGCTCCCCTGCCGGGGCCTCGGTCCCGGTCGCCCGGCAACACTTCTCCCCGGTCCCCACAGCCGACAGCCGCGACGGGGCGGCCCGCCGTGAAGAGAACGGTCAGGTCGTCTGGCGCGTGCAGTGCGGCGATCTCATTGGCCGCGAACGCTGCATGACGGTGTACGTGGACGACGACGAAATCGTGCTGGTCGGGCCGCCCGGTGAAGCGGCGCGGCTGACCCGCACCCAGCTCGGCCGGCTCTCGGCCGCGCTCGGCGAAGCCGCCGGACTGGCGGAAAGGTGACGGTGACTTCTGTGGACAAGATCCTCGGTCAGGTGCTCCGCAACGCGGTGTGGGAACGCCTCGACATGTTGTCCGACCTCGCGGACCGGGCCGACGAACCGTCGTTGGTGTCGGTCGCGCGTTCGGAGCTTCCCCGGCTGACCGACGGCTGGCGCGTGATGCTCCGCTCCCACGAGCCCGACGACGGTGGCCACTGCCCCACCTGTTCGACCCGCTGGCGCCGGGTGAAGGCCCCGTGCACCGTGTGGCAGGTGGCGCACGAGCATCTCGTGGCCGGTGGCTTGGCTCCCGAACAGCCGAGCAAGCGGAAGCTACGGCGCAAGGGCGCGCCCGCCCACGCGTCGGCGCACTCGCCGTCGGCCGCCTCCCCGCGGCGCTCCGAGGAGCCCGCCGCGATCCCCGAGCAAACGGGTCGGCACGCGTTGGTCACACCGACGCCGGCCCGGCATGCCGTCGCCGGACCCCCGACCCGGTAGCGGCATGCGAACAGGCGACGGGCTACTGCCCGTCCCGGCCGGCGGCCGGCTCGTTCGTACCCCCGAGCGATGCGGGCCGGCCGCCGGCTTCCAACACGACAGTCAACCTGATTAATCGGAAAACCAGTCTTTCGTTTCCTGGCGGAGACGGTAATCCACGGTTAGGTTGGTGGCCGTGACAGCGCGTCAACAACTTCACATGAAGACCCCGCGGTCTCGACGTTCTCTTCACCCGAATGGTCGAATCCCCCGCCGCGGTAGTAGCCCGCAGTAGATCCCCGCCTACGCAAGGGCCCCGATCCCCGCGGGCCGGTGTCGAAGATTCCCCTCCCCCGACCGACACCGGCCCGCGGTCCCAACAGATCCACCCGCGAGAGCGCCGACGGCGGCGAGAGCGGCGCCGCCACAGGTCCCCACCACCGTCGACGTGACTGTGGCGCTTACTCGGCACCACGCCGACTCGGCGCCACCCGCCCCCCACACGCCGACTCGTGACCGCGTCGATTCAGCCCGCCTCGGCAATCCGCTCCTTCACACAGTGATCACTCGACGGTGGACGGATCACCCGCGCGTTAGAGTTCCCCACGCAGAGTGAGGGAGCGTCACGTGACCGAGAGCCGTACCGACTTGCCGCCGCTACGTCGCAAGCCCGTTCAGGAACGGAGCGCCAAACGGGTCGAGCGCATGCTCGACGCCGCGGCCGAACTGCTCGCAGAAGAGGGCTACGACGCGCTCACGACGACGCTCGTCGCCAAACGCTCGGGCGTGGCCGTCGGGTCGCTGTACCAGTTCTTCCCCGACAAGCGCGCGATCGTGCAGGCACTCACCCACCGGAACCTCGAACGGTTCCTCAGCGCCGTCGGTGAACGGTTCCAGGGCGTCGACCACCAGAGCTGGTGGGAGATCGTCGACTCCCTGCTCGACATCTACCTCCAGATGCACCGGGACGTGCCCGGCTTCTCGCGGGTGCACTTCGGCGACGCCGTCGACGTCCAACTGCTGGACACCGAACGCACCAACAACGGCGTCATCACCGACGCGCTCGCCGACCTCGTCGCCAACCACGTCGACGTCCCGCGCGACGAGGTGGGCCTGCCGATATCCATCGCGGTCGAGGCGGCCGACTCGCTGCTGAAGTTCGCGTTCCGCACCGACCCGGATGGCGACCCCCAGGTCGTCGCCGAAACCAAAGCCCTCATCAAGACGTACCTGGCGAGCCGTTTCGGCGACTGACCCCTTGCACAACTGCAAGCCTGCTGCGCCCCCAAGGGCACCTTGGTTGCATTGAGCGCCACCAAGGTGCCCTTGGGGGCGCCACGGAAGGCCGCCGGTGTTGCAGACGTGCGACGTTCGTCAGCCGAAGGATTTCTCCTCGCCGCGGTAGGTGGGCACGGTGCGCTCGATCCTCGACCCGCGGACCAGGTGGTACTCCGGGAAACGTTCGGCGAGCTCACCCGCCTTGGCGTGGCGGAACCACACCCGATCTCCCAGTCTCAGCCGCCGTGCGGCCGCACCCTTAACGGGTGTCTGCACCTCGCCGGCCCCCTCGGCCGCGAGCAGCGCCAGCCCGGCCGGCGCCACGGGCGTCGGCAGCCGCGACGGTTTCGCAGGCCCGGACGCGATGTACCCGCCCGCGAACACCGTCGCGAGGTCCCGCGACGGCCTGCGCACCACGGGCAACGCGAACACCGCGGCGGGCTCGGGTGTGAACCGCGTGTAGGAGTCGAACAGTCCCGGCCCGAGCAGGCCGGAGCCCGCGGCGATCTCCGTGACCGACGGGTCGGCAACGGTGGATTCGATGCTTCCGGTGCCGCCGCCGTTGACGAACTCCAGGTCCGCCACCCGGCGCACGGCCGCGACCGTTTCCCCGCGGCGCTGTGCGAGCTCGGCCGCCGAACGCCGCTGCACCCACCGCACGAGGCGCGCCGAGGGGCCGCGACCGCCGTCGGGCACACCCGCGATCTGTCCCTCGTAGGCCATCATGCCGACCAGGCGGAACCCGCGGCGATCGGCGATCCGCGACGCCAGGACCTGGGCGGACCGCGGGCGGAACACCGGCGACCGGCGCGTGCCGATGTGCAGCCGCGGGGCGGGCCGCCACGACGCGTCGAGTTCGAGTGCGACCCGGATATCCGGGTGGGCAGCGCCGAGCGCGGCATCGACCGCGTCGAGGTGATCGGTCGAGTCGACCATGATCGTGATGGCCGTTCGCGCGGCGTCGTCGGAGGCGAGGGCACGCAACGCCGCGTGGTCGACGGTCGGGTAGGCCACGACGAGATCGTCACTCACCCCGCACCGGTGCAACCACAGCGCCTCCGGCAGCGAATAGCACAGCACACCCGCGTAGCCGGGCATGGCGAGTGCGTGTTCGAGCAGCGACCTGCAGCGCACGGACTTACTGGCGACGCGGATCGGCACGTCACGGGCGCGGCGAGTGAGGTCACGCGCGTTGACGTCGAACGCTTCAAGATCAACGACCGCCAATGGTGGGTCGAGATCCTGGGTCGCGGCGTCGTACGCTGCGGCGTTCACGGTGGTCACGGCGACTACCGTACGTCAGAGGACCTTGAAACGCGAAATGTATTCACATATTCTTTCGACCTCTCACGCAGGCAGGTGATCACGTGACGACGTGGACGAACTGGGCCGGCACCGCCACGGCGAGTCCGCAACGGCTGCACCACCCGCGGAATCTCGACGAGATCACCGCCGCCGTCCGGCAGGCCGCCGACGCGGGGATGCGGGTGCGCCCGCTCGGCAGTGGTCATTCGTTCACGGGAGTCGCCGCCACCGATTCCGCCGCGCTCGACCTCACCGAATGGGCGGGCGTGCTGGACGCCGACCGCGAGACCGGACTGGTCACGGTGCGGTCCGGCACCACACTGCGCCGGCTGAACACCGAGCTCGCACGCGTGGGGCTGGCGATGAGCAACCTCGGCGACATCGATGCGCAAACGATTGCGGGGGCGGTTTCGACGGGCACCCACGGGACCGGCGCCCGCTTCGGCGGTCTGGCGACGCAGATCCGAGCCCTCGAACTCGTACTGGCCGACGGCTCGGTCGTCACCTGTTCCGAAACCGAACGCCCCGAGCTGTTCGCCGCGGCCCGCGTCGGCCTCGGCGCGCTGGGCGTGATCACCACCGTGACGCTGCAGTGCGAACCGGCGTTCGTGCTCGACGCCCACGAAGGACCGGAACCGTTCGACGCCGTCCTCGAGGCGTTCGACGAGCATGCCGACGCCAACGACCACTTCGAGTTCTACTGGTTCCCCTACGGCCGCAATGCGCTGGTCAAACGCAACAACCGCGTGCCAGGTCCTGCCGAACCGCTGTCGAAACTGCGCGAGTTCGTCGACTACACGCTCACCGAGAACGCGGCGTTCGCCGCGCTGTGCCGGCTCGGCAGGGCCGTCCCCGCGCTGGTGCCGACGTTGGGCAGGTTGTCCTCGTCGGCGTTGTCGACACGCGCCTACCGCGATGTGTCGCACCGGGTGTTCGCGACGCAACGGTCGGTGCGGTTCGTCGAGTCCGAGTGGGCGGTGCCGCGGGAGGCAGTGGGCGACGTGCTGCGCGAACTGCGTGCGCTCGTGCCGAAACTGGAGACCCCGGTGGCGTTTCCCGCCGAGGTGCGGGTCGCGGCGGCCGACGACGTGTGGCTGTCGACCGCCTACGGCCGCGACACCGCCTACGTGGCGATCCACCAGTACGTCGGCATGCCGTATCGCGAGTACTTCCTGGCGTTCGCCGCGATCGCGGGCGCCGTCGGCGGACGGCCGCACTGGGGCAAGCTGCACGACCTCGACGCGGCGACCCTGCGCGAGCGCTACCCGCGGTTCGACGACTTCCTGCACGTGGCAGGCGACGTCGAACCGGGAGGCGTGTTCCGCAACGGCTACCTCGACCGGGTCCTCGGGCCGGTCACAACCGGCTGACGGCCTCCGGGATCGGCGTGTTGCCCGCAGCCAGTTCGAGCGTGCGGCCGAACGCCACGTCGTCGCTGAGCAGGACGGTGAGCACCGCTGCCACGTCGTCCCGCGGAATGTCACCGCGGGGCGTGCTGTCGCCGAGCTGCACCATGCCGGTCGCCGGGTCGTCGGTGAGCCTCCCCGGCCGCAGCACGGTCCAGTCCAGGTCGCGGCGGCGCAGGTCTGCTTCGGCGGCCGCCTTCGCACGCAGGTACACGGCGAAGACCTCGCCGAGGACGTCCTCGTCGATCGGGCCGTCCGTTCCCATGGCGCTGACCTGGACGAACCGGCGGACACCTGCGCGCTCTGCGGCGTCCGCGAACAGGACGGCCGCGCCCCGGTCGACGGTTTCCTTGCGCGGGACGCCGCTGCCGGGGCCCGCGCCCGCGGCGAACACCGCCGCGTCGGCACCGTCGAGCACGGCCGCCACCTCGTCGACCGTGGCGGTCTCCAGGTCCAGCACCGCGGGTTCGGCGCTCACGGCCCGCAGGTCGGCGGCATGATCCGGGTTGCGGATGATGCCAACGGCCTCGTCACCGCTGGCGGCGAGCCGCTGCTCAAGGTGACGGGCGATCTTTCCGTGTCCACCGGCGATGACAATGCGCATGCTCGAATCCTAGGCAGCGGCGCGAAGCGCCACAGGTTGGGCGGTGGTGGGAGACGGGTGGGCCCTAGGCAGCGGCGCGAAGCGCCACAGGTTGGGCGGCGGTGGGAGACGGGTGGGCCGTAGATGGCTTACGCGCGCTGGGCCGTCTCCTCCGACGACGCGGCTCCGGCGTCCTCCAGCGCGATGAGCTGCTCGTAGACGACCTCGTTGACCCAGCGCCACACGGCGTCGCGGCCGAGGAGAACCCGGTCGCTGTGGCTCTCGACGTCGAGCGTCACGTGCGCCTCGTCGTCGGCCGAGACGACGGCCACGCCGTACGTGCGGGCCCGCGGGAGGCAGTTGTCGACGTAGTCGTGGGTGAGCGTCATCGACTGGGGCAGCACCATGGCCGCTTCGCCGTAGCGGGAGAACGGCACGGTCGCGGCGAGTCCGGTGCGCCAGTGCCGCGCCACCGCGAGCACGCCGACGATATCGGCGGCGGGCGGCGGGGCGGTGTCGGCCAACTCGGGCCACGTCCACGTCGACACCTGTGCGCGGTCGGTGACGGGCTCGTTGCCGAGGGCGATCCGCTCGGCATGCGCCTCGGGGCGCAGCTTCGCCACGACGTAGACGCGCCTGCCGAACATCGTCAGCGGCGGCAGCACCGCGCCGTGCCAGCCGAGGCTCGCGGCGGCGTCGGCGGCGAGCGCGTCGACGTTCTCCGGCAGTTCGACGGGCGGGACCACCCGGCTCGGCACCGAACGCGTTCCGTTCGTGCCGTTCGTGATCGCGGTTTGTCCGGGTGTCGCCGCCACGGATCTGCCTCCCGTACTCGTTCGAAGTCCGCTCCGGTGAGCGGCTCCTCGTTGGATGGCTCTCTACTCCGAACACCGCCCGCCGGATTGCCCGCGAGCTCGTGGTGTTCACCAGCCCCTGCGCCGGTGCAGCCCCTCGGTCGCCGTCCCGTCGTCGTACCCGGCGGGTCCGCGCCGCGAAGCGCTGCCGATTCAGATTGCAACCGAAACACCACCGGCGTCTGCGCCCTGGCGGGGTAGCTGCGATCGACGGCACTCAGCGGTCGGTGATCGGTCGGTGGGCGGTGAAAGAAATTCGGCCCGGCGGTGCTGCCGTATGGGTGACGTACGACTGAACGGGGGATCTGCCGGGCATTCCGCACCGGGCGGTGACGTTCACCGCAGCCATGGGCTGCGGCGGGCGGTTATCGTCTCCGATGGCCGGGAGCCGAGCGGTCCACACCATCGAGCGGTCCACACCATCGAACGAGGTGGTCCGCGCCCGTGCTGAACTGGATGGACTCCAGATCAGCACATTCGGCGTCCGGATTCAATAGGAGGGACACAGGCGGCAACGAACGTGCGACGGAACCGAGCGCGCAAACCCGCCATCGGCCACCATCCCGACAGTCCCTCCTGCGACACTCCCCCATCCCGACAGCGACTAGGAGGTCCGCGCGTGGCACCGCGCCGTTCCGTTCTCTACATGCCCGGTGCGAACGAGCGGGCGCTCGAGAAGGCGAAGACCCTGCCCGCGGACGGGCTGATCCTCGATTTGGAGGACGCCGTCTCCCCCGACGCGAAGGAATCCGCACGGGAGCGCGTGTGCGCCGCGGCCGCGTCGGACGACTACGGGTCTCGTGAGGTGGCGATCCGCATCAACGGCATCGACACCGAGTGGCACGACGCGGACCTGCGCGCCGCCGCCCAGGCGGGCCCCGCCGCCGTCGTCGTTCCGAAGGTGAACTCCGCCCGCGACGTGATGACGATCGAGCGGGCGCTGGAACTCAACGGGGCACCCGAGCACACGACGATCTGGGCGATGCTCGAAACGCCCGTCGCGATGCTCCACGCCGAAGAGATCGCCACCGCGAGCGACCGGCTGTCGGTGCTGGTCATGGGCACCAACGACCTGGCGAAGGAACTGCACGCCGAACCCGCGGCGGGCCGCGCACCGCTCGTCGCCGGGCTGTCACTGTCGCTGCTGGCGGCGCGCGCCGCGGGCAAGGAGATCCTCGACGGGGTCTACAACGACGTGCAGGACCTCGCCGGTTTCGAGGCCGAAGCCACGCAGGCGCGGGAGTTCGGCTTCGACGGCAAGACCCTCATCCACCCGGGGCAGATCGAACCGTGCAACCGCGTGTTCGCCCCGTCCGACGAGGCGATCGCACACGCCCGCAAGGTCATCGACGCCTTCGAAGCCGCGCGCGCGAACGGCGACGCCGTCGTGACCGTCGGCGGACGGATGGTGGAGAACCTGCACGTCGCCGAGGCGCAGCGCATCCTCGACCTGTCGGAGGCCATCGCGGCGAAGTGACCGTGTTGCAGGTTCCGGGGCCCGTGTTGCGGATTCCGGGGATGACCGCGCCCGCCCGCCGAAACGCCACCCTCAGCTGAGTGAGACGGGTTCTGCGGGGGGTCGACACGTCCGCTGCGCCGACTCCCGCCGGTGTCGCACTGCGCGGGAGAAAGTCCGTTGCCCCACCCGCCCACTCTGCCTAGGTTGACGCGTCGTGATCACACGGGGAGTGCGTGGCGGGGGCAGGCAGCGGATTCGGCTCGGAGGCGAGTTCGCGCGTCTGTGGACGGCGTCGGCGCTGACCAACATCGCCGACGGCGTCGCGCTCGCGGCGGGTCCGCTGCTCGTCTCGTCGCTGACCGACGATCCGGTGCTGATCGGCAGTGCGGTGTTCGTGCAGCAGCTGCCGTGGTTGCTGTTCTCGCTGATCAGCGGCGCCTACGTGGACCGGCTGGACCGCCGCAGGCTGCTCATCGCCGTCAACCTGGTGCGCGGCGGGGTGGTGGCCGGGCTGACGGCGACGATCGCCACGGGAACCGTCTCGGTGCCGATCGTCTATGCGGCGTTCTTCCTGATCGGCACGTCGGAGACGCTCGCGGACAACGCGTCGAACGCCGTGCTGCCCACCGTCGTGAGCACCGAGGCACTGCCGAAGGCCAACGCCCGGCTCGTCGCCGTCCAGATGGGGGTCAACCAGTTCGTCGGGCCACCGCTGGGCGCGTCGCTGTTCGCACTGGCTGCGACGATCCCGTTCGGGCTCAACGCCGCCGCGTTCGCACTGGCCGCAGTCGTGTTGGGAACCCTGCCACGGCGTGCGGGCGCGGCGACGCGGGCTCGGCGACGTCCCCTGTGGACGGACATCCGCGAGGGCGCGCAGTGGATGTGGGGGAACCGGGTGTTGCGGATGATCAGCGTGACGCTGTGCGGTATGAACCTCACGCTGTTCGCGACGCTCGCGATCTTCGTCGTGTATGTGCGGGAACGCCTGGGGCTCGGCGAGGTCGGGTACGGCGTGCTGCTGGCGACCATGGCGGTCGGCGGGATCGCAGGCGCCGGGCTGGTGAGCCCGTTGCGCGCGCGGCTGGCCGATTCGGTGCTGCTGCGCACCGGCCTGATACTGGAGACGCTGACGCACGTCTCGCTCGCGCTGGTGACCGAACCGTGGATGGCGGCCGTGACACTGGTGATCTTCGGCATGCACAACGGCGTGTGGGATGTCGTCTCGGTGTCGTGGCGGCAGCGGATCGTTCCCGATGACCTGCGCGGACGCGCCAACAGCGTGCACATGCTGTTCGGCGTCGGCGGTGCCGCACTCGGCAGTCTCGCGGGCGGCCCGATCGTGAAGGCGTTCGGTGTCACCGCGCCGTTCTGGACGGCCGCGACGCTGATGGCGGTGCTGTCGTTGCTCGCCTGGCGCGCGTTCGGCCGGCACCTCGTCGACGACGCCGCGTCCGCGAAACAGCACGCGTAGCCGGGAGGCGCACGCGGGTACAGCAACCCGAATGCAGAACACGCACGTCCGAATGCAGGACACGCGGACCTGGTGCGCGAGCCCGAGGAATCCGGGAACGGGTACAGACGTTGCACCCGACGTGCCGCTACCGCCGTTGTCCGTGCTCGACCGCGCCTCCGTCCGCCACGGCCAGGATCCGGCCACCGCGCTTCGCGACACGGTGGCATTCGCCGGCGAGGTCGAACGGCTCGGCTACCGGCGGTTCTGGGTCGCCGAGCATCACGGCGTGCCGGGTATCGCGGGTGCGGCGCCGACGGTGCTGGCCGCCGCGGTCGGCGCCGCGACGTCGACGATCCGCATCGGCACGGGCGGGGTGATGCTCCCCAACCATCGGCCGCTGGTCGTGGCGGAACAGTTCGGCACACTCGCGTCGCTGCATCCCGGGAGGGTCGACATGGGACTCGGCCGTTCCGTCGGATTCACCGCTGCCGTGCGGACCGCGCTGGGTGCGGACAAGACCGCTGCCGACCGGTTCGGCGACGACGTCCGCGAACTGCTCGGCTACTTCGACGGCGATCACCGGGTACGCGGCCTTCCCGCCGACGGGCTGCGGCCGCCGCCGCTGTTCGTGCTGGCCACGGGCTCGGGCGCCGAGGTCGCCGCGGAACTGGGTGCGGCGCTCGTCATCGCACCCCTCGGCGACTTCGACCGGCTCGCCGACCGCATCCGGCACTACCGCGAGAGGTTCCGGGCTTCGCCGCAGTGGCCCGAACCGCACATCGTCGTGTCGACCACGGTCGCCGTCGCCGACACCCGCGAACGGGCGCGCGAGCTGCTCCTTCCGGAGGCGTGGGCGATGGTCCGCTCGCGGATCGACGGCGCCTTCCCGCCGTTGTTGTCGCCCGAACGCGTGCCCGTGCCCGGCGAACGTGAACGGCGCTACCTCGACGACGCGCTGCGCGGCCAGATCCACGGCACCGAATCCGACGTCGCCCGCGATCTCACCGAGCTGGTCGACCACACCGGCGCGGACGAACTGCTCGTCACGATGAGCACGCACGACCGCGCCGACATGCTCGACTCGTACACGCGCCTGGCAGGGCTGAGCTGAACGGCGCTACACGATGTTGGCGCCCGCGTCGACCGGCAGCGTCGCGCCGGTGATGTAGCGCGCCTCGTCGCTCGACAGGAACAGCACCGCGTTGCTGATGTCCTTCGACTCGACCCACGGCACGTCGAGTGCGTTCAGCGACGTGAATCCGGGAATGGCCTTCTCCTGTGACGGTTCCGGATCACCGGGTGCGAACATCGAGTAGACACCGGGGTTCTGGATCATCGTCGTGTCCACGTTGGTCGGGTGGACGGTGTTGACGCGGACGGCATGCGGGGCGAGCTCGTTCGCCATCGTGCGCATCAGGCCGACGATGCCGTGTTTCGCCGACACGTAGTGGCCCACGTGCTGGATGCCCTTGAACCCGCCGATCGAACTCGTGAACACGATCGACCCGCCGCGACCGGCTTCGATCATCGAGGGCACCGCCACCTTCGCCGTGTGCCACACACCGGTCAGGTTGACGTCGACCATCTCCTGCCACTGCTGCGCGCTGAGTTCCCACGACTTCGTGAACGCCGTGGCGATGCCCGCGTTCGCCACGACCGTGTCGATGCGGCCCAGTTCCGCGAGCCCGTGGTCGAAGGCCTTCTGCAACGCGCCGAGGTCACGCACGTCGGCCTTCTCCGTCACGATCTTCCTGCCGAGATCGCCGACGAGTTTCGCCGTGCCGGCCAGATCCTCCTCGGTCGCCAGCGAGTAGCACGGTGTCACCGTTTCGATGTCCTCACAGATGTCGACCGCGATGATGTCCGCGCCCTCCTCCGCGAGCCGCACCGCGTGGCTCCTGCCCTGCCCACGGGCCGCGCCGGTGATGAACGCGACCTTGCCTGCCATCCGACCCGTCATCGTCTCCTCCTCGAGACCTGCGTCACACGGTCGACCGAGTCTCGTCCGCATCGCTAATCCATGTCAAGGATTAGCAGGAATCGACTGCGCTCCGACCTTGAGATCCGACCCGCTCCGACCCGCTCCGACCCTGGTCGCCGAGGCGGGTCTCCGAGGTCGGATTGCCGGCCTCATCCGCCTCGCAGAGGCTGCGAGGGGTGGTGGTCCGGCGGCGGGCTGGCGCAACACCGTCCCCGGATCCACAACACGGGCCCCGGCATCCACAACACGGGCCCAGGAGTCCGCAACACGGTCCCCGGGATGCGCAACACGGGCCCAGTAGGCACCGGCGCGCCGGCAGCGTGTTCGACGCGGGGCGTCAGCGCGGGGGCGTCAGAGGGTTTCGAAGGCGGCGGCCGCGCGCAGGGTGCCGACGTCGTCGAAGCGGCGGCCCGCGAGCTGCAGCCCGATGGGCAGTCCGTCCGGACCACGTCCGCAGTCGACGGACACCGCGGGCTGACCGGACATGTTGTACGGCAGCGTGAACGCGATGTGTTCGAACGCGCGCGCCGGATCTCCCGTGGGTGAGGGTGTGTCGAACGCGTTCGGCGACACCTGGCACGTCGGCGAGAGCACGATGTCGTACGGCTCCGTGGCCCGCAGGGTCGCGACCGCGATCGCGTCCATCTGGGCGAAGCCGTGATAGACGTCCACAGCGGACAGTCCTTCGGCCGCGCGTGCCCATTCTACGAGATACGGCAGCACGGCGCCGGTGTCGAGATTCCGCAGGTCGGCGAGCAGGCGGGTGCGCCAGAACCGGTCGAGCCCGTCGAGCATCTCCCGCGTCAGCCATGGTTCGACGACGTCGACGCTCGCGCCGGCGGCCTCGAACCGGCGGGCCGCGGCTGCGACTGCGTCACGCACCGCGGGTTCCACAGGCAGTCCCACACCCGGGTCGAGCTGGAGTCCGATCCGCAGCGACGACGGATCGGCGGGCGGGCACGACCAGTCCGGTTCGGACGGCGGCAGGGAGAGGTGGTCGCGCGCGTCCGGCCGCGACAGCACGCGCATGAACAGCGCGGCGTCGGCGGCCGTCCGCGTCATCGGCCCGGCCGCCCTGCCCGGGAACGGAGGATCGACCGGCACCCGGCCGAAACTCGGCTTGAACCCGACGATTCCGCACCACGCCGCGGGCAGGCGGATCGACCCGCCGATGTCGGTTCCGATGTGCAGGGGCCCGTACCCGGCTGCCGCGGCAGCTCCCGCACCGGCGCTCGATCCGCCGGACGTGCGCGTGAGATCCCACGGGTTGCGCGTCGGCTCGTGGAAGCTCGACAGCCCCGAGGTGAGCATTCCGAAGTCGGGCATCGTGGTCTTCGACAGGAGCACGCCGCCCGATTCGCGGACCCGCGCGGCCGCCGGCGCGTCGACGGGCGCGGGGGCCAGGCTCGTCGCCGCCGTACCCATGGGCTTCGGCGTTCCGCGGGTCGCGATGTTCTCCTTGATCGTCAGCGGGATGCCGTCGATCGGCCCCAGCGGGGTTCCCGCGCGCCACCGCTGCTGCGATGCGGCCGCCGACTCCCGCGCCGCGTCGGGGTCGAAGGCGTACAGCGCGTGCAGCTGCGGTTCCCGCTCGTCGATCCGGGCCAGCACCGCTTCGGTGACCTCGACCGGACTCAGCTCGCCCGCGCGATACGCGGCGATCAGTTCCGTCGCGGTCTTCTCCGGAAGTCCGGTCATCGGCTCACTCCTTTTCGGACGGTCAACGCTCTGGTGGCTCGGGCCGGGCCGAACCCCGCAACGCACCGTGCAGCGTCGGGGCCGCGGCGATCAGCTCGCGGGTGTAGTCGTGGCGGGGCGCGTCGTACACCTCGTCGACCGGTCCGTGCTCGACGATCTCTCCCCTGCGCATCACGACGACCTCCTCGCACATCTTCCTCACCACGCCCAGATCGTGCGAGACGAACACCAGCGTCAGCGCGTACTCGTCGACGAGCCGGGTGAGCAGCTCCAGAATCTGCTTGCGTACCAGCACGTCGAGCGCGCTCACGGCCTCGTCGGCGATCAGCACCTCGGGGCGCGGGGCGAGCGCGCGGGCGATCGAGATGCGCTGGCGCTGCCCACCCGAGAACCGGTGCGGATACTGCGCGCCCGCATCGGCGGGCAGGCCGACGGCGTCGAGCAGTTCCGCCACCCGCCCGTCGCGGTCACGGGTGCGGCCGAGTGGTTCGCTGATGATGTCGCGCACGCGCATGCGCGGATCGAGCGATCCCATGGGGTCCTGGAACACGATCTGCAGTCGTCGTCGCAGGAAGCCGAGTTCGGACTCGCGGCGATCGTCGATCCGCTGCCCTTCGAACGTCACCGTGCCCGCGGTCGGCCGGTCGAGCGCGGCGAGGAGTCTGACGAGAGTGGACTTTCCGGAACCGGACTCGCCGACGATGCCGAAACGCCGGCCGCGCGGCACGTCGAGCGATACGCCGCGCAGCGCGTGTACGCCACCGCGGTAGGTCCGTTCGAGATCGCGTACCGAGACGATCGGCCCGTCGCCGGCGTCGACGTCCGGGGCGGGGCTGTCTGCTGTGGACGTCACAGTGCGGCCTCCAGGAGTCGTCGGGTGTAGTCGTGCCCCGGCTCCGACAGCACCGTCGCGACGGGGCCCTCCTCGACGATCCGCCCGTCGCAGCACACGAGCACGCGTTCGCACACCGACGCGATGACGGCCAGGTCGTGCGTGATGAACAACAGCGCGCTGCCGCGGTCTCGCACGCCTTCGGCGACGAGGTCGAGCACCTGCGCCTGCACCGTCACGTCGAGCGCCGTGGTGGGTTCGTCGCAGATCAGCAGTGCGGGGTCGTTGGCGAGCGCGATGGTGAGCAGCACGCGCTGCCGTTGCCCGCCGGACAGTTCGTGGGGATAGGCACGCGCCGTCCGCTCGGGCAGGCCGACACGGTCGAGCAGTTCGCGGGCACGGTCGGTGGCCCTGCGCCGGGAGGTGCCGTGGATCGTGAGCGCCTCGGCGACCTGCCTGCCGATGCGCATCGCCGGGTTGAGCGCGGTCATCGGTTCCTGGAACACCATGCCGATGTCCTTGCCTCGCAGCCGCGACAGCTCACGTTCCGAGCCGCCGAGCAGCTGCTGTCCCCGCAGCGTCACCGACCCGGACGCCGACAGGCCGTCCGGCAGCAGCCCCATGATCGCCGACGCGGTGAGCGACTTTCCCGAGCCGGACGCACCGATCAGCCCGACCCGTTCGCCGGGGGCGATGCGGAACGACACGTCGTCGACCAGCGCCGTCTCGCCGTGTGTGATGCTCAGCCCGTCGACGCTCAGCAACGCGGCCGCTCCCGTGCCCCCAGGGGCACTTTGGTTGCACTCAACGCCACCAAGGTGCCCTTGGGGGCGGGCGCGTTCGCTCATCGGCGGGCCTCCAGGCGTGGGTCGAACCGGTCGCGCAGGCCGTCGCCGAGCAGGTTGAAGCCCAGCACCACGGCCGCGATCGCCAGGCCGGGAACGAGCGCCAGCCGCGCGTCGACGGCCAGCAGTTCCTGCGATTCCTGCAACATGCGCCCCCACGACGGCGTCGGCGGGGCGGTGCCGAACCCGAGGAACGACAACGCGGCCTCGGCGAGTACCGCCATCGCGAACGACACCGATGCCTGCACCACGACCATGCCCGAGATGTTCGGCAACACGTGCCGCCACGCGATCCACCACCGTGAACGCCCGCCCGCACGCGCGGCGAGCGTGTACTCCCGCGAGAGCACCTGCAGCGTGCCCGCCCGCGCGACACGTGCGAACGCCGGCACCGTCGCCACACCGATCGCGATCATCGCCGTCAGCGTGCTCGCCCCGTAGACCGCCGCGAGCATGATCGCCAGCAGCAGGGCGGGGAACGCCAGCACCAGGTCGCTGGTGCGCATGACCAGTTCCCCGAGCCACCGGGGCCCCATCGCGGCCAGCACTCCCAGCGGAACCCCGACCGCCGCGGCCAGTCCGACGGCGATGATCCCGACGTACAGCGTCGTCTGCGCGCCGACCATGAGCTGGCTGAAGACGTCGCGGCCGAACTTGTCGGTGCCGAGCAGGTGCTCCGGCGTCGGCCCGAGCAGCCGCACGCTCGCGTCGACGGCCTGCGGGTCGAGCGGCGTCCACAGCAGCGAGACGAGCGCCGTCACCACGACCAGTCCGACGAGCGCTGCGCCGACGACGAGGTTTCCGCGCATCACGACCTCCGCAACCGCGGGTCGAGGACCGTGTACAGCACGTCGACCAGGAAGTTCACCAGCAGCACGCCCACCACTAGCACCAGCACGATGCCCTGCACCGCCAGCAGATCCCGCGCCGCGACGGAGTCGAGCAACATGCTGCCCAGCCCCGGCAGCACGAACACCCGCTCGATCACCACGGCCCCGACGAGCAACGTCGCCAGCTGCACCCCCAGTACCGTCACGACCGGCACCGCCGCGTTGCGCAATCCGTGCCGCACCAGCGCCGGATACGGCCGCAATCCCTTCGCCCGTGCGGTACGCAGGAAGTCCTCGCGCTGCACGTCGAGCACCGCGGAGCGCACGTACCGCGTCAGCACCGCCCCCTGCACCAGGCCCAGCGACACCGCGGGCAGGATCAGCCCGCGCAGCCACGCGCCCGCGTCGTAGGCGGGCGGGGTCCACCCGCCCGACGGCAGCCAGCCGAGCTGCACCGCGAACACCTGCACCAGGATGATGGCCGCGAGGAACGCGGGCACCGCCACGCCGACCTGCGACGCCGCCGACACGACCACGCCGCTCGGCCTGCGGTGCCGCACCGCGGCGACGATCCCCGTCGGCACGGCGATCAGCAGCGCGACCAGCATTCCCGCGCCGACCAGCCACAGCGTCACGCCCAGTCGGTCGAGCAGCTGCGGCCCGATCGCCTCCTTCGTGACGTACGACGTGCCGAAATCGCCGGTCAGCACACCGCCCACCCAGTCGAGGTACTGCGCGACCAGTGGCCGGTCGAGGCCGAACTCCTGCCTCGTCCGCTCGACCAGCTCCGGTGTCGCGTTCACCCCGAGCGCGACCTGCGCAGGGTCACCCGGCAGCACGGCCATGAACGCGAACACCACGACCGACGCGACCGCCACACTCACCACGAGGATCCCGAACCTGCGAGCGATCGCCACCGCCGGGCTCCCGCCGCCCGCGACGCGTTCGGCCGCCGTCATGACGTCCCCTGCCGTCGCAGCCCCGTGAGGTCGAACGACTCGCTCACCTGATTGGCGTGCAACCCGCGGACCTCCTTCTTCGCGACGACGATGTTCGGGAAGAGGAACAGCCAGTTGGCGGCGGCGGCGTCGGACAACGTCCTGGCGACCTTGCGCATGTCGGCGATGTACTCCCGTGGCGGCGCGGTGTCGGCCTCGGTGAGCAGGCGCTGCACCCGGTCGCTGTCGTAGCCCCAGTAGAACCCGGGGTCACCGAACGTCGTGATGTCCTGCGGTTCGACGTGCTGCACGATCGACATGTCGTAGTCGGCGTCGGTGAACACCTGCTGCAGCCACACCGCGGGGAAGTCGAGCGGTTCGATGTCGACCGTCACGCCGACCTTCTTCAGGTGCGAGGCGATGACCTGCGCCGACGACACGGCGTACGGCAGGTTGGCGACGCGCAGGTCCAGCCGCAACGACTCGTGTCCCGCCTCGCGCAGCAACCTGCGGGCCCGGTCCGGGTCGTACGGGTATGCACCGGAGAGGTCCTCGAACCACGGATCGGTGGGCGGGACCATGCTGCCGATCAGCTTCCCGCGACCGCCCCACGCGGCTTCGAGCAGTGCCTTCCGGTCGATGGCGTACGTCAGCGCCTTGCGGACGCGCACGTCGTCGAGCGGTGCGCGGCGGTTGTTGTAGGCGAGTACGACCTCGCCGTTCGTCGTGCCCTGCAGCACCCGGAACCGGTTGTCCGCCTCGAACTGCGGCACCGAATCGGGCGCGGTCACCCCGGAGATCACGTCGATGCCGCCGGAGAGCAGCGCGTTGTTCAGCGCGGTCGCGTCGGCGTAGTACTTGAGGACGACCGTGCGGTACCCGGGCCGGGGCCGCGGGTTCTCCGGGGTGCTGTACTCGGCATTGCGGGTGAGCACGACCGAGTCGCCGCGGCGCCTGCTCGCCACGTCGTACGGCCCGGTTCCGACGGGGTCGTTCGCGAGGTCGGCCACCCCGGCCGGGTCGAACATCGCACCGATGCGGGTGGTCATGGCGCGCAGCCACGAGTTGCTGGGCCTGCGCAGCACCACGCGCGCGTGGTGGTCGCCGACGACCTCGACACGTTCGACGACGTCCATGCCCGATTTGAGCGAGATCGTCCAGTCCTGCTGCACCCGTTCGATGGAGAATTTCACATCCGATGCGGTGAACGGTTCGCCGTTGCTGAACGTCGCCTCGCGCAGGTGGAAGTCGTAGACCGTGCGGTCGTCGCTGACGTCCCACGATTCGGCGAGCCCGGCCGTGATCTCGCCGTCGGAGTCGACCTTCACCAGCGTCTCGTAGACGTTGTAGAGCAGCGCCTGCGGGATCGCGGCGCCGTCGGTGGTGGTGAAGTCGAAGTTCTGCGGCTCGGCGGTGAGGCCCACGGCAAGCGTCGAAGGGCCCGCACCCACCATCGCCGTCGAACCGGCGGTGCAACCGGCCAGCGCGAGCGGCGCGGCCAACACCGTGGCCGACACCAACGCCGAGAGCGCCGACCGCCGTGTCGCCATCCGTCACCGCCTCCCGGCCACCTCGGAGCTCCCGATCAGCAGGCGACCTTGACACCACGCCGATCGGCGGTCAAGCAGCTCAGCCGCCGAGCCCGGCCGACACATCGCCCCACAGGTCGTCGGGGTCTTCGAGGCCCACGCTCAGCCGCAGCAGACCGTCGGGGACATGCGCGTCGCCCGGCAGGTGAGCGCGTCGTTCGATGGTGCTCTCGACCCCGCCGAGACTGGTGGCGTTGTGGATGAGCTTCAGGTTCGCGCAGAGGCGTTCGGCCGCGTCGCCGTCGGCGAGGTCGAACGACACCATCGCACCCGTTCCCGGGTACCGCACCCGCGCGACGGCCGGATGCGCGGCGAGCCGTTCGGCCAGCAGCGACGCGGTCTTCGACGCCTCGGCCAGCCGCACCCCGAGTGTGCGCAGCCCGCGCAGTGCCAGCCACGCCTCGAACGTGCCGGGTGTGGCGCCCGTGCGCGTGCGCGCGTCGCGCAGCGATGTCGACAAGTCGTCACGGGCCGTCACTGCCACGCCGAGGAGCAGATCGCTGTGCCCGCCGATGAACTTGGTGACGCTGTGCACCACCACGTCGGCGCCCTTTCCGAGGGGCTGCTGCCCGAGCGGGGTGGCGAACGTGTTGTCGACCACCGTCAACGGTGCGCGGTCGCTCGATCTCGCGGCCGTGAGGATCGCGTCGAGGTCCATGACGTCGAGCGTCGGGTTGGTCGGCGATTCGAGCCACAGCACGTCGGCCTCTGCTGCCGCCGCGATCCAGGCGTCGGTGTCGGTGGGCTCGAGGCGGCGGACGGTCAGTTTGCCCTGCTGCTGGGCGTGGTCCAGCGCGCCGCGGGTGCCTGCGTAGCTGTAGACGGGCACGGCGATCGTCGCCCCGGCCGGAAGCAGGTCGAGCACGGCGGTGACGGTGGCCATGCCGGAGGCGTACGCCGTCGCGGTGCCGCCTTCGAGGGCGCCGACGGCCTCTTCGAAGGCCGCCCACGTGGGGGTGCCGACCTCGCGGGAGTAGTCGAGGCCGAGCGCACTGGCCGGGACGAGCGGGACGTTGGCGGGATTGCCGTCACCGGCGTCGGGGCGGCCGGCGAGGATGGCGCGGGTGCGCGCGGACCACGATTCGTTCACGCGCCCAACCGTAGCCGGGCCCACCATGCGCGTCCCGCCGACGAGATCAACGCGATGCCGCGTATCGCCGACTTCCCGACCAGCCGCGAGCGCCGTCGCCCGCCGCTGACCACCAACGCCAACTCCGGAACCCGCAACACCAGCCCCGGAACCCGCAACACCAGCCCCGGAACCCGCAACACGCACCCCTGAATGCACAACACGGCGTCCCGAATGCAGGACACACGGTCCCGAATGCAGGACACGCGGTGCTGAGCGCAGGACATGCGCCGAACAGCGCCGCGTGGGGGTCCGGGGCGTGCCCCCGGCAGGGGTGTGGGCTTGGCCCCACAAAGCATCAACGGAAGCTGACAAAGCGAAACGCCCCTTGCGTGAGCAAGGGGCGTTTCGGCTTACGTGCGCGAGGTGGGAGTTGAACCCACACGTCCTTTCGGACACACGGACCTGAACCGTGCGCGTCTGCCATTCCGCCACTCGCGCGAGTGCCTGTCTGCGGCAGCTCCCATAGCCTAGCAGGCCGTTTCGGGGGCTTTCACCGGCCCCGGTGTCATGGGCGCCAAACCCAGATACGATCGATACCAGAGGGGCGTTCACCAGGGAGGAGGTTGTCCGGATTGGGTCGTGTTCAGCGTTTTGACCGGCGCCTCGAGAGTCTGGTGGGCAACACCTTCGCCCGGATGTTCGGCGGCAACGTCGTCACGGAGGAAGTGGCGCACAGTCTGGAGCGCGAGAGTGAGGACAACGTTCGTGAGCTCGCGGGCGGGCGGAAGCTCGCTCCGAACCACTACATCGTGTCCTTGGGTGCTGCAGATCACGATCGGATGGCGGGCGATGAGCAGCGGGTCACCGGATTGCTGGCGGACGCCGTCTCGCAGCATCTGTCCGAACACGGTTGGGACACCTATGGTGACGTCGTAGTTTCGCTAGAGCGCAACGAAGCGCTGCATACTGGACAGTTCAAGACCCGCTCGACCGTTGATCCCGACGTCACAGCAGCATTTGATGGCGACGGTCAAGCACGGCCGGCACGAACCAGCGACGCAGGAGACCGAGCAATGAGCCAGCCCGGCGGCTACGGCCAGTACGACCAGGGTGATCCGTACGGCCAGGGCCAGTACGGATACGGACAGGGACAGCCCGGCTACGACCAGTACGGCCAGGACCCGTATGCCCAGGGTTACGGCCAGCCCGGTTACGACCAGTACGGCCAGCCGGGCTACGACCAGGGTTACGGCCAGCCCGGCTACGACCAGTACGGGCAGGACCCGTATGCCCAGGGTTACGGCCAGCCCGGCTACGACCCCGGGTACGGCCAGCCCGGTTACGACCAGGGCTACGGCCAGCCGCCCCAGGACCCCTACGGCCAGCCGGGTTACGGGCAGCCCGGCGCCTACGACCCCGGTTACGGCCAGCCGGGCGGTTACGGCCAGCCCCCGCAGGACCCGTACGGCCAGCCTCCCGGTGGTTACGACCAGGGCTACGCCGCTCCGCCGAGCCCTCCCGGCGGCTACCCGGCGCAGGCTCCGCCCCCGCAGTCGGACCCGTACGGCCAGCCGGCGCAGGACCCCTACGGGCAACCCGGCTTCGGTGCACCCGGAGCGCCCGGCGCTCCCGCCGGCGCCCCGCCGCGGCCGCTGACGGCGTCGCTGCAGCTGGACGACGGTTCCAACCGGAACTACTCCCTCAAGCAGGGCAGCAACGTCGTGGGCCGCGGTCAGGACGCCGACTTCCGGCTCCCGGACACGGGTGTCTCGCGCCGCCACCTCGAGATCACGTGGGACGGCCAGAGCGCCACACTCGCCGACATCGGCTCGACGAACGGCTCGACGGTGAACGGAACCCCGGTCCAGACCTGGCAGCTGGCCGACGGTGACGTGATCCGCGTCGGTCACTCGTCGCTGGTGTTCCGGACCCAGGGCTGAACGAATCCGGGTTTCGGCCGGGGCTGCGGCAGCGGAACCCGGGTTTTTCGGCAATCCCGCATGGGCGCCGCGTGCTGGTCACGCATAATGGCGGCCATGTGGGGGCCTGCGGCGTGTTCGCCGTGGGGCGAGCGCGAAAAGGCGGGAGCTGACACAACAGGTGCCGGAGCTGGTCGTACAACTCACCAGAGCAGGGTTTCTGCTCCTGCTGTGGCTGTTCGTGTTCGCCGCGCTGCGCGTGGTGCGTTCGGACCTCTACGCGGCGTCCGGCCTGCGGGTGAACATCCCCAGTCTGCGCCGCGGCAAGGACAAGAAGCGTCCACGCGCGGGCGGACGCGGTGGCGGGAAGATGCCGCGGCAGCTCGTCGTCACGCAGGGCGCGCTGTCCGGCACGCGCATCGCACTCGACGGCAAGCCGATCCTGATCGGCCGTGCCGACGACTCCACGCTGGTGCTCGACGACGACTACGCGTCGACGCGCCACGCTCGGATCTCCCTACGCGGAGACGAGTGGTACGTGGAAGACCTGGGCTCGACGAACGGCACCTACCTCGACCGGGCTAAGGTCACTGCACCCCTCCGAGTCCCGCTCGGCGTCCCCATCCGGATCGGCAAGACGGTGATCGAGCTTCGCCCATGACTCTCGTCCTTCGCTACGCGGCACGCAGTGACCGCGGCCTGGTGCGATCCAACAACCAGGACTCGGTATATGCCGGCCCCCGCCTGTTGGCGCTGGCCGACGGTATGGGCGGCCACGCCGCCGGTGAGGTGGCCAGCAAGGTCGTCATCGCGTCGTTGGCGCCGCTCGACGACGACGAGCCCGGCGACGACCTCGTCAGTCAGCTCCGGGACGCCACCGTCCAGGGCAACCAGGCCATCGCGGAGCTGGTGTCGAACGACCCCGAACTCGACGGCATGGGCACGACGCTCACGGCTGCGCTGTTCTCGGGGTCGAAGCTCGGCATGGTCCACGTCGGCGATTCGCGGGCGTATCTGCTGCGTGGTGGGCAGTTCTCGCAGATCACGCGCGACGACAGCTTCGTCAACGAGCTGATCGAGCAGGGTCGGATCACCGAGGAGGAGGCGGCGACGCATCCGCAGCGTTCGCTCCTGCTCAAGGCGCTGACGGGCAGCGAGGTCGAGCCGAGCCTGACGGTGCGTGAGGCTCGGGCGGGCGACCGGTACCTGTTCTGTTCGGACGGGCTCTCCGGCATGGTCAGCAACGAGACGCTCGCCGAGGCGATGCAGATCCCGGATCCGCAGGAGTGCGCGGACCGGATGATCGAGCTGGCGCTCAAGGGCGGCGGTACGGACAACGTCACGGTGATCATCGCGGACGTGGTGGACGTCGACTACGGCGAGAACGCCCCGATCGTGGGCGGCGCCGCCGGTGACGGCACCGACGAGGGTCCGCAGGGCGACTCCCCCGCGGCACGCGCACGGGCGCTCACGGCGCCGCAGCAGCAGACGTCGCAGGCGCAGCAGGCCGAAACGGGCCCGCCGCCGGAGGATCCGAAGGCGAAGCGGCGCAAACGCGTCCGGCTGCTGGTCGGCATCGGGCTCGCGGTCGTGCTGCTCGCGGCGGCGGCGATCACGACGCGGTACTTCGTGATGAGCCAGTACTACGTGGGTGTCGGCTCGAACGACGAGGTCGTCATCTACCAGGGCGTTCCGGGCAGTGTGCTCGGTCTGGACCTGCACGAGGAAGCGGAAGGATCCTGTCCCCCGTCGTCGACACTGTGCGAGCCGCTGCGGCTGCAGGATCTGCAGCAGGACGCGCAGTCGGCGGTGTCGAACTCGGTCAAGCGCGAAGACCTGGCCTCGGCACGCGAGTACATCGACACCCTGCGCCGCAACAACATGCTGGAGATCTGCGACGACGAGCAGGAGCAGCCGCAGGGCGGCGGCATCATCGGCGGCATCGGTGACGGCGAGCGCCAGCAGAACGACGGCGGCGACAACGGCGGCACCGGCGACTCGGGCGGCTCCGGGCAGGACCGGCAGAACCAGGACGACTCGGCTTCCGGCGAAGCCACCACTCAGGCGGGACAGGACCAGCAGCCGGGGGTGGACTGCCGTCCGGCGCCCGGCTCGGGCGGTAACTGATGGCCGCAGCCGCAGGCAACGAGAGCGCGGTCGGGCGGCAGTACACCACGAACCCACCACGTGAGCTGCCGAAACGCCGCGGCACGGAGCTGATGCTGCTGGCGTTCGCAGCGGTCATCGTCACGACGGCGTTCGTCCTTGTGCAGATCAACCAGGAGCAGTCGCTGTCGTGGTCGATCCTCTGGTACGGCGGCGCTTACCTGGCGATCTTCAGCGCGGCGCACGTGGCGGTGCGGTTCTGGGCGCCGTACGCGGATCCGCTGATCCTGCCGTGCGTGGCGTTGCTCAACGGCCTCGGCCTGGTGACGATCTACCGGCTCGACCTGGCCGAGGCCGAACGTGCGCGTTCGCTGGGCCAGGAGTTCGCGGGCAGCGCGCCGCGGCAGGTGCTGTTCACGGTCGTGGCGTTGGCGCTGTTCCTCGCGGTGCTGCGCATGATCAGGGACCACCGCACACTCACCAGCTACGCCTACACGGCGGGTTTGGGCGGGCTGGTCCTGCTGGCGCTGCCCGCGATGCTTCCCGCGTCGTTGTCGGAGGTCAACGGCGCGAAGGTGTGGATTCGGTTGCCGGGGTTCTCGATCCAGCCGGGCGAGTTCGCCAAGATCCTGCTGATGATCTTCTTCGCGTCGTTCCTCGTCGCGAAGCGAGATCTGTTCATGACCGCGGGCAAACGGATCCTCGGCGTCGAGCTGCCGCGTGCGCGGGATCTGGGCCCGATCATCATCGCCGCGGTCGTGTGCCTCGGCATCCTCGTGTTCCAACGAGACCTCGGCACGGCGCTGCTGTTCTTCGGCATCACGCTGATGATGTTGTACGTCGCCACCGAGCGTGCGATCTGGGTCGTCGTCGGCCTGAGTATGTTCCTCGTGGGCGCGTTCATCGCCTACCAGTTGTTCACCCACGTGCAGCAGCGTGTCACCAACTGGATCGACCCGCTGGCGACCTACGACGACCCCGGCGGCGGCTATCAGATCGCGCAGGGCCTGTTCGGGCTCGGCACCGGCGGCGTGTTCGGCACCGGGCTGGGCGCGGGCAGACCGGAGATGGTGCCGGCGGCGCACACCGACTTCATCACGGCCGCGATCGGTGAGGAGATCGGCTTCGTCGGCCTGGCCGCGGTACTGCTGGTGTACCTGCTGCTGGCGATGCGCGGCATGCGCAGTGCGCTGGCCGTCCGCGACACGTTCGGCAAGCTGCTGGGCGGTGGCCTTTCGTTCGCGATCGTCATGCAGGTGTTCGTCATCGTCGGCGGGGTCACGAAGCTCATCCCGATGACGGGTGTGACGACACCGTTCCTGTCCGCGGGCGGATCGTCGCTGCTGGCGAACTACATTCTCGTGGCGCTGCTGCTGCGGATCTCCGACACGGCCCGCAGGCCACAGCAGCAGAAGCCGAGTGGTGAGGCGCCGCAGAAGCAGCTGGCGCCGATCGCCGAGGCGCACACCGTGATGGTGCAGCGCCCGCCGCAGCCGCCCGCAGGAGGAGGCCCGGCGGTGCCAGCCTCGGCCGAGCAGCAGGCGCCGGGGCAGCAACCACCGGGGTCCCAGGCTCCGGCACAGCAACCGCAGGCACAGCAACCGCAGGCACAGCAACCGGCGCCCGGGCAGGGCCAGCAGCCGGCGACCCCGCCCCAGGGCCAGACCCCGGTGCCGCCCACCCCGCAACCGGCGCCGCACCGGGCCTCCCGCCCCGAACCCGGCAAGGGGCAGGCACCCCCGCAGGCCGCCGAGCAGCGGCCGGCCGGCGGGCAGCAGGCGGAGCGGCCGGCACCGGCCGGTGAACCGGCCTGGCCGACCGAAGAGAGCACCGACGACGAACCGCACCGGGCGAAAGGGGATGACGCGACGTGAACACTCCCCTGCGCAAGGTCGGCATGGTCATGCTGGCGATGCTGACACTGCTGCTGGCCAACACGACGTACGTCCAGGTGGTCCGCGGTGACGACTACGCGTCCGACTCGCGCAACTCGCGGGTGCTGTACGAGGAGTACTCCCGGGAACGCGGCAAGATCGTCTCCAACGAGGCGGGCCAGGTGCTCGCGGGCGTCAAGCCGTCGAACGACAACTTCAACTTCCTGCGTACCTACCGCAACGGCCCGATGTATGCGCCCGTGACCGGCTACTACTCGATCATGTACGGCGCGGGCGGTCTGGAGAACGCCGAGGACGCGTTCCTCAACGGTTCCGACCCGCGGCTGTTCGTGCGCAGGCTGTCGGACATGGTCACCGGTCGCGATCCGCGCGGCGGCAACGTGCGGCTGACGATCCAGCCTGCGGTGCAGCAGGCGGCTTACGAGGCGATGACCGAGAACGGCTACACGGGTTCGGTCGTGGCCATGAATCCGAAGAACGGCGACATCCTCGGCATGGTGTCGACACCGTCGTACGACCCGAACCGGCTGGCTTCGCACGACGGTGACGAGCAGCAGCAGGCGTGGAAGCAGTACTCGGAGGCCGAGGGCAATCCGATGCTGAACCGGGCCGTGCGGGAAACGTATCCGCCCGGGTCGACGTTCAAGATCGTCACGACGGCCGCCGCGCTCGAGAACGGCATGGAACCGGACGCGAGTGTCACCCCGGACTCCGAGGTCACGCTGCCGAACACCTCGACGCAACTGGAGAACTACGGCGGCGCCACCTGCCCCGGCAGCACCCTCAAGGACGCCCTGAAGTACTCGTGCAACACCGCGTTCGCGGAGATCGCGGGCGACCTCGGCGCCGACAAGCTCCGCGCGACGGCGGAGAACTTCGGCATCGGCCAGGACGATCTGCAGATCCCGCTGGGTGTCGTGCCGTCGAGCCTCGGCGAACTGGAGAGCGAGGCTGCGCTGTATCAGAGCGGCATCGGCCAGCGTGACGTGCGGCTGACGCCGTTGCAGGACGCGCTGCTGGCGGCGACGGTCGCCAACGACGGCATGGCGATGAAGCCGCAGCTCGTCAAGGCGCGGTTGGCTCCGGACCTGTCGACCATCGAGGACATCGGCAAGGAGGAGCTGACCGGCGACCCGGCGATGTCGGCCGAATCCGCCGAGGCGCTGACGCAGATGATGATCCAGTCCGAGGAGAACACCGGCGGCGGTGGCAAGAACGCGGAGCTGAAGATCGCCTCGAAGACGGGCACGGCCGAGCACGGCTCCGACCCGAAGAACACTCCGCCGCACGCCTGGTACACGGCGTTCGCACCGCACGACGACCCGAAGATCGCCGTCGCGGTGATCGTCGAATCGGGCGGCAATCGCGGGCTGGCTGCCACCGGCGGCACGGTCGCCGCCGAGATCGCCAGGGCCACCATCTCGGCCGGGCTCGGGGGTGGCTAGATGCTGTCGACCGGGCAACTGATCGCGGAGCGTTATCGTCTGACCAGCCAGATCGCCGTCGGCGGCATGGGCGAGGTGTGGGAAGCCAGCGACACCCGTCTGGACCGGCCCGTGGCGGTGAAGATCCTCAAAGCCGAGTTGTCCGGCAACGCCGAATTCCTGCACCGGTTCCGCGCGGAGGCGAAGACGACCGCGTCGCTGAACCACCAGAACATCGCGGCGGTGCACGACTACGGCGAGACCGAAGCCGGCGAGTCCGCGATCGCGTTCCTGGTCATGGAGATGGTCGAGGGCGAACCGCTCGCGGGGATCCTGCAGCGCGAGGGCCGGATCTCGGCCGAACGCACCCTCGACGTCCTCGAACAGGCGGGCTACGCGCTGCAGGCCGCGCACGAGCGCGGGCTGGTGCACCGCGACGTCAAGCCCGGCAACATCATGGTGACGCCCACGGGGGCGGTGAAGCTGACGGACTTCGGCATCGCCAAGGCCGCGGATTCGGCACCCGTGACGCGCAACGGCATGGTGATGGGCACCGCCCACTACATCGCCCCCGAACAGGCGCTCGGGCAGGACGCCGAACCGGGAAGCGACGTCTACTCGCTCGCGGTGTGCGGGTACGAGTGCCTCGCCGGGCGCAGGCCGTTCCTGTCGGACAACGCGGTGACCGTGGCGATGATGCACATCCGCGACGTGCCGCCGCCGTTGCCGCCGGACGTGCCACCCGGGGCACGTGCCGTGATCGATGCCACACTCGTGAAGGATCCGCGCCAGCGCTATGCCAGCGGAGGCGAGTTCGCCGCGGCGGTCGCCGCGGTGAAGGCCGGCCATCCGCTGCCGATGCCGTCCGGGATCGCGGGCTACGGCACGGCCGGCCATGTCGCAGGCACGCCTGCAGGACAGGTCACACCGGCGGGACAGGCCGGTGGCCAGCCGCAGCCGAATACGGTGGGGCAGGGTTCGCACCCGACGATGCGGCCGGTGTCACCGGTCTCACCGGCACAGAACGGCGTCATGGGGGGCCACGGGGGTACGTCCCACGGCATGACTCCGCCGGGCGTGGGCGCGCCGGGGGCTCACCAGCGACAGCGGCCCGCGGGGATGTGGATACTTCTCACGTTGGCCGCAGTCCTGGTCGTGGCCGTCGTCGCCGCGCTGCTGATCGTGCTGCTCGGGCAGGACTCCGACGCGCCTCCGGGCAGGGTCGGGGACCAGCCGCCGCCGACCGGCGGTAACTGGTCGCAGGCGTCGGGCGACATCGGTGGCGACGGGGTCATCGGCGCAGTCGGCGTGAGCACCGCCGGTGAAACGACAACCGGTTCCGACGGCACCGTCGGGGCCCTGGACGAGAACGCAGAAGGCATGACGGGCACACCGTGGACGAAGTGGGACGGCACCGAGCAATGAGCGCACCGAGAATGCTCTCCAACCGCTACGAGCTTGGCGACACGCTCGGGTACGGCGGCATGTCCGAGGTCCACCACGCCCACGACGTGCGGCTCGGCCGTGAGGTGGCCGTCAAGATCCTGCGTGCCGACCTGGCCCGCGACCCCCAGTTCCAGGAGCGGTTTCGCCGCGAGGCGCAGAACGCCGCCGCGCTGAACCACCCGGCGATCGTCGCCGTGTACGACACCGGTGAGGCCGACACCGAGTACGGCCCGCTGCCCTACATCGTCATGGAGTACGTCGAGGGCAGGACACTGCGCGACATCGTCAAGACCGAGGGCCCGATGCCGGAGCAGCGGGCCATGGAGGTCATGGCCGATGTGTCGGCTGCGCTGGACTTCTCACACCGTCACGGCATCGTGCACCGCGACGTCAAGCCTGCCAACGTGATGATCACGCGGGGCGGTGCAGTCAAGGTGATGGACTTCGGCATCGCCCGCGCCGTGCACGACGGGCAGGCCGCGATGACGCAGACGGCCGCGGTCATCGGCACGGCGCAGTACCTGTCGCCGGAGCAGGCGCGGGGCGAGCGGGTCGACGCCCGCAGCGACGTCTACGCGGCGGGCTGCGTGCTGTACGAACTGGTGACGGGCGATCCGCCGTTCACGGGCGATTCGCCGGTGGCGGTGGCTTATCAGCACGTGCGGGAGGATCCGAAACCGCCGTCGGCGATGAACCCGGAGGTCTCGCCCGAGCTCGATGCGGTCGTGCTGAAGGCGCTCGCCAAGGGGGCGGACAACCGTTACCAATCGGCCGCCGAGATGCGCTCCGACCTGGTGCGCACCCTCACCGGGCAACGTCCGTCCGCGCCGATGGTGATGTCCGACGAGGAACGCACCCAGGTGATGGGCGCGCCCGCGGGCGGCCCCGCCGACGACTACGACGACGCCGACTACGCCCCCGCGTACGACGACGAGGACGAGCGGAGACGCCGCCGTAGGAAGGGCTGGCTCATCGCGCTGCTCGTGCTGCTCGGCGTGGGTCTCGTCGCGTTCGCCGCCTGGCTGGCAGGCGTGTTCGACAGCAGAACGACGACGGAACGGGCCGTTCCGGACGTCGTGGGGCAACAGACCGCGGTGGCGGTCGAACAGCTGAACAACGAAGGCTTCACGAACGTTCAGCAGGAAGAGGTCATCTGCCGGGCCCAGGCCGATCCGAGCGACCCGAACGCGTGCACCCCGGACCAGCGGGGCACGGTGCTGGCGGTGTCGCCGTCGGCGGGCACGCGCATGGACGTCAGCGAGCAGCTGACGATGCAGGTGGGCGTCAAACCGTCGCAGGTGCGGGTGCCGGACCTGCAGAGCCTGGACCAGGGCGAGGCCGAGCAGGCACTGAAGGACGCCGGGCTCTCGCTCGACCAGGACGTCGCGTACGAGGAGGTCGACGACGCGTCGGCCGTGGACACGGTCATCAAGCAGAACCCGGCCGCGCACCACGAGGTCGAATCGGGCACGAGCGTGAAGATCACGCTGGGCAAGGCGCCCGAGAAGATCACCGTCGAGAACATGCAGGGCAAGAAGTTCCCCGAGGCGAAGTCGCGACTCGAGGAGCTCGGCTTCACGGTGTCGCGCACGACCACCGACAGCGAACAGCCCCAGGGCACGGTGATCAGCCAGACGCCAAACGCGGGCGAGTTCGAACGCGGTCACACCATCCAGTTGACCGTGTCCAACGGCGCCAACCAGCAGATGGACATGCCGGATCTGACCGGCAAGACGTACCAGCAGGCTGTGCAGGCGCTGAAGGACGCGGGCTGGAAGGGCGGTCAGCCGAGCCGGGTCGCCGACCCCGGCGCCGACGAGGAGAACATCGGCAAGGTCACCAACAGCAGCCCGGCGCCCGGTGAGGCGATCACGAAGGGCCAGCCGGTGACCCTGTACATCGGTGCCGAGGAGGGCGGATCGTCGTCGTCATCCAGTGAGGAGGAGGACGACGGCGGCGGGATCTTCGACCCGCCCGGTGGCGGCAACCCCTGATCCACCCCGCGATGAGCCGTGACGGCCGCGCCGCCCTGCCGGGTGGCGCGGCCGTTCTCGTGCGTGGGCTTCTCGTGGTCTTGTCGTGCCGTGGTCTTCTCGTGCCGCGGTCTTCAGGCGTGCGGGGATCAGGCGTGTGGGGCTTCCGCGTCGCGCTCTCAGCGACGAACCACGGCGTGGCGCACCGCCGCGGCCGCCCGACCGGCGGGGTGAGCGGTCAGGCGGCTGCCTGCTGCAGGGACCGGGTGGCCTGTTCGAGGCTGTCGACGGTCGCGGGGGCGACGGCATGGCCCGCAGCCGCCATCCAGTTGGCGAGCATGCGGTGCCCGCCCTGGGTGAGGACGGACTCGGGGTGGAACTGCACGCCTTCGAGCGGCAACTCCCGGTGGCGCATGCCCATGACGACGCCGGACTCGGTGCGGCCGGTGACCTCGAAGACGTCGGGGATCGTCTCGGGCAGCACGGTCAGCGAGTGATAGCGCGTGGCGGTGAACGGTTCGGGCAGTCCGGCGAGCACTCCTGCACCGCCGTGCTGCACCTGGCTGGTCTTGCCGTGCAGCAGTTCGGGCGCGCGGTCCACGGTCGCACCCCAGGCGACGCCGAGGGCCTGATGGCCGAGGCACACGCCGAGCATCGGCACGCCGTCGGCGGCGCACCGGTTGATCACGTCGATGCTGCGCCCGGCGCGTTCCGGCGTGCCGGGGCCGGGCGAGACGAGCACGCCGTCGAACCGCGGCACCGTGTCGGGGTCGACGACGTCGTTGCGCCACACCTCGGGCTCGGCGCCGAGCTGCGCCAGGTACTGCACGAGGTTGTAGACGAAGCTGTCGTAGTTGTCGACGACCAGTACACGCATAACCGCAGGATACCGATCCGACAGGTGCGGACATGCCCCCAAGGGCACTGTGGTTGCATTGAGCGCCACCAAAGTGCCCCTGGGGGCGTTCGGACTACTGCACCGAGACGTCGTTGAACGGCAACATCGGTTCGACCCACGGGAACACGACGAACATCAGCAGCGCCACGACCGCCGCCACGAGGACGAGCGCCTCGACGACGCGCAGGGCGACGGGGCCGGGCAGGTGGCGCCAGATCCAGCCGTACATGTCACGCCTCCCCGATCGCGGCCAGCAGGTCGTCGTAGCCGGTGCCTTCGGCCTTCTTGTACTGGTTCGTCAGCACCCCGTGGATGATCATGCGTTCGGCGTCGGAGAACTGCGGGTGGCAGGTGGTGAGCGTGAGCAGCGAAGCCTGCGACGCCTTCGGCAGCGGGTTGCGGGCCTTGTACGGCACGGGCGCCACGGCGTCGCCGCGGTCCGGCAGCACGATGCGCCTGCCGAACGTCTCGTCGTAGGCGCCCTGCTTGTCCTGCAGCGGGGCGACGTTGGCGCACTGTTGCTGCCCGCCCTTGCTGTCGGCCCAGCCGTCGACCTCGTCCCGCATGGGCAGCACGCGGTAGACGTAGAAGCTGTCGCCGGTTTCGACGACGACGGGGTCGCACGAGTTCAGCAGGTCGAGGTCGTTGAACGGGGCGCCTTTGCCGACGCGGTGGCCGGCGATGCCGACGTTGCCGGGCTGGCCGGGCATGGCGGTGTTCTTGTAGTGCCCTGGGCCGACCTCCAGTGCGTCGGGGCCGACACCTTCCTGCACGGTGAAGCTCCAGTCGACACCGAACGTGGGGATGTACATGCGGGCGAACGCCTGGCCGTCCGCCGGGTCGACGTGGAGTTTCCGCTCGCCCTGCGGCGCGCTGCGCCATTCCTGTTCCAGCTGGGCGCTGGCCTCGCGTTGAAGCCTGCCGGACTTCCAGTTCGTGACGTACAACTCGTAGACCACGAACAGCAACAGCACGAGACCGAGCGTGATGAGCACTTCGCCGAAGCCTCGGACGGCGGTGCGCAGCTTTCCACCACGGGGCCGCGGCGGCGGCACCGGAGGCCGGTCCGCGGCGCTGGCCGCGGGGGATTCCGCACCGGTTGCCGGGACCCTCGCGGTCCCGGATTCCTCGTCGGACGTCGACAAGGGGGCTCCTCTCGCCCATGACTCCGGCCCGTGGTCGCGCGCTCCGCGTCACGCGCAGCGTCGCGCGCCGCGGTGCGGCGCGCTGCTCACGGGCTTCTCAGTACTGCTTCGGACGTCTGGGCGCTTACGTTAACGTGTCTTAGTGGCGGTGGCCCAAGTCCGCCACGCGTTTCGATTCGCAGAGCACGAGGGACATCAATGCCCAAGTCCAAGGTCCGCAAGAAGACGGCATACACCCCGCCGGCCGACCGGAAAACCCCGGTCAAGGTTGCCGCGGCCGGTCCGTCGCCGCTTCCTTACAAGATCGTCATGTTCGGGTTGATGCTGCTGGGACTGGCCTGGCTGGTCGTCAACTACCTCGCGGGCGACAAGATCCCCTTCATGTTGGAGCTGGGCAACTGGAACTTCGCGATCGGGTTCGCGCTGATGATCAGTGGCCTGCTCATGACGATGAAGTGGCGTTGAGCCGATCGGCGGATCGGCTCGGTACCGGCGCAGCACATCGGATTACACCGGTGTGATTGATCCCCACTGTGGATGCCCCTGTGGATAACTCCACTCTCAGTTGGTCGACACATCCTGGGCTGGTGGCGATCGGCTGGGTGCTCGCCGCGGGTGCGGCCGTCGGCGCGTTCGCCGCGTCCGGGTCGGCCGACCGGCCGGGCATGCTGCTGTTCGGTCTCGGTGCGGTGGCGATGGCATCGGCGGCCGCGTACGGCACGTTCGTACGTCCCCGGTTGGCGGCCGACGCCGCGGGCGTGCGGATCCGCAGTCTCGGCGGCACCAGACGGCTGGCCTGGCGCGAGGTCGGGATCCGGCTGACGACGGTGCGCAGGCTGGGGCGCGACGCCGCAGCGCTCGAGATCGAACCCGTCGCCGCTGCGCCGCACACCGCGGTCTCCGGGGCCGACGGCGACGAGGGCGTGCACTCGGGACTCGTCGTGCTGGGCTGGCTCGAACTGGGCGCCGACCCGCGCGACGTCCACGACGACCTCACCGCCCTGCAGGCTCGTCACGCCGGTCCTGGCTCGGACCGGGCGACGGGCGACTGAACCGGCGCCTGCGAGCTCACCGCCCCGACACCGGGGCGACTCGGCAGTGGATGCCCCGCTCGGCGGCGAGGACGCTGGTCAGACGGTCGCTCCGGTGCAGAGCGCAGGGTAGCCGCGGCAGATGTCGGACGCGATCGTCGAATCGCGGTAGATGATCAGGCCGACGCACGCTGCGACGAGGAGCGCCACGACCGTGGCCTGGTAGGCGGTGCGGTCCTTCTGCGGGCCGTACAGCATCGCCACCATCACGAGCGCACCCGCGACCAGGCCGCCGAGGTGACCGAGCAGCGAGATGCCGGGGATGGTCACGGTCAGCACGAGGTTGATCGCGATGATGCCGATCGCGCCGCCGGGGTTGAGTTTCAGCCGCAGGACCGCGACGAGCAGGGCACCCATGAGGCCGTACACGGCGCCGGACGCGCCCGCAGTTCCGGTGTTCAGATCGCCCAGCAGGAACACGGCGGTCGACCCGCCGAGCAGCGACACGAGGTACAGCGCGAGGAACCGGACCTTGCCGAGCAGCAGCTCGAGGTCCTTGCCGAGGATCCACAGCGCGAGCATGTTCATCGCGAGGTGGAGCAGGCCGTAGTGCAGGAATCCCGAGACGCCCAGCCGTAGCCACTCGCCCTGGAGGTGGATGGCCAGCGGCCACAGCGAACCGTCCTCGAGCAGCGCCGAGTTCTGGTTGTTCATCGGGTCGCCCGCCTGGGCGGCGGTGACGACGTAGAACAGCACGTTGACCGCGATCAGCAGCGGCGTGACGACGTTCTTCGACGACACGCGCGCCCCGGCGACCGTGCGGTCGCCGGGGCGTAGCGGCTGTGGTCGGCGCTGCTGGGCACGTGCGGCTTCGACACAGTCGATGCACTGGTAGCCGACGGACGCCTCACGCAGGCAGTCCGGACAGGCCGGACGGCCACAGCGCACACAGCTCAGACCCGTCGGCTTGCCCGGATGCCACCAGCAACCGGGCCGGGCACCGCCGTCGGCCCTGGCCGGTTCGTGGTCGGGCGGATACGGAGGCTGAGTCACTGCACGTGCCGGTGAGAGATCAGGAGCGTTCGATCTCGACCGACTCGATGACGATGTCCTCGAGCGGCTTGTCGGCCGGGCCGGTGGCGACGCGGCCGATCTCGTCGACGACGGCGCGCGACGAGTCGTCGGCGACCTCGCCGAAGATCGTGTGCTTGAAGTTCAGGTGCGGCGTGGGCGCGACCGTGATGAAGAACTGGCTGCCGTTGGTGCCCGGTCCGGCGTTGGCCATGGCCAGCAGGTACGGCCGGTTGAACTGGAGCTCCGGGTGGAACTCGTCGTCGAACTTGTACCCGGGGCCGCCGCGGCCGGTGCCCGTCGGGTCACCGCCCTGCAGCATGAAGCCCTCGATCACGCGGTGGAAGATGGCGCCGTCGTAGAACGGCCCGCTCTTCTCGCCCTTCGCGTTCGGCTGCGTGTACTCCTTCGTGCCCTCGGCGAGACCGACGAAGTTCGCGACCGTCTTCGGGGCGTGATCAGGGAAGAGGTTGATGGCGATGTCGCCACGGTTGGTGTGCAGAGTGGCCTTGAACTTGGTACCGACCACGCTCTCGTTGCTCTCAGTCACACGAATCATCGTGCCATCCCGGGCATAATCCGGCGGTAAGGGGCAGGATGGCGGGTAGTGTGACACGCAGACAACCAACGAATAACGAGGTGGAGGCGATGACTCGAACCGCGGAGGCGGGTGAGTCCGTGAAGGACCGGCTGACCGATGGCACCGACGAGGTCGTGAAGTCCTCGCGCCGTGCCCAGAAGAAGCTGGCCGCGCAGGCCAAGAAGGCCAGCAAAGAGGTCTCCAAGAGCGCGAAGAAGGCCAAGCAGGTCGCCGACGAGCGCCGTGACGGGCTGACCGAGCCGACCCGCAAGGCCAAGAAGGCCGCCGTGAAGGCCGCGAAGGCTGCGGGCGAGTCGAAGCGTCGCGCCAAGAAGGACTTCAAGGCCGCCAAGAAGGACTTCAAGGTGGCGATGAAGGAGGCCAAGGGCGCTGCATCCGGTGGCGCGGAGACCGGCGAGAAGAAGAAGCGCAAGAAGCTTCCGATTCTGCTGGCCATCGCCGTGATCGCCGGTGTCGCGTACGCGCTGCGGCCGAAGCCGGAGACCCCGGTGGCGCCTGCCCCGCCGCAGAGCACGGACAACCCGGAGACGGGCGGCGTGGCAGGCAGCAACGGCCAGCCGAGCGCGACGCCGCAGCCGAAGCAGGCCTGAGACACCGTCGCGACGCCGAACCACCGGCCACGCGCAACACGGCGCCGGCCGGCGGGTGCCGGTTCCGACGACGGGCCAGCTCGCCGACGAGCACAACGAAAGGGCTACCTTCCCGGTCCGGGAAGGTAGCCCTTTCGTGTGGAATCCGGGTGGTCAGCCCGCGTGCTTCTGGATGAGCGCGCCGAGTCGCGGCAGCGCCTCCACCACGTTCTCCTTGCCCTTCGGGCGCAGCTTCTCGTAGACCTTCTTGATGGAGTCGCGCGAGGACTTCTCGGCGCGGGCGTCGGTGACCGACAGCAGCGCGTCGGAGGCCTCGTCGCTGCGCGTGGGCAGGTAGGCGCCGAAGTCGCCGCCGCCGTTCGCCTTGAAGTCCGCGAAGATCGGCTCGAGGGCCGCGACGAAGTCGTCCAGCAGGCTGTCCACAGCGGAACCGATGATGCCCGGCTTGATCTTCTTGACTGCGCCGTAGCCGGTCTTGATGACCGTGCCGGACACGCCGCTCTTGTCGTCGACCTCCTGGTCGATGAGCGTGGTCAGGTCGGTGACGACGTCCGGACGACGGGTCGAGTCGAGCAGAGCTTCCTTGAGGGTGTCAGCCACGAGATCTTCCTTTGTCACTTCGAAATTCGGAGGGGGACCCGTGCAGCACCGGACGGTCGATCGTCACCTGAAAAGGGGAAGCGGCGATTCTTGATCAACGCTGAGTGGTCTGCACGTGTGGCGCAACCCTAGTACACCGGTGTAGCCGTACTCACGTCGTGGCCCGTTCTGCGTCGTCAACCGGTCACTCTGTGCGAGGAATCGACGTCGTCGCCGGTCGCGGGACGTGGTCACAGGCCGAGCGTGGCGATGACGTCGGTGGCGACGGTCCTGGCCTTGATGCTCTGTGCCTGGTTGGTGGTGACGACGACGGCCGTGCCCTGTTTCGCCACGGCGTAGACGGCGCCCTCGTCTCCGGACAGGTAGCCGCCGCTCCAGCCGGGCGGCTGCTCGGTGGGGTTCGACGTGTCGATGGGTGCGGCCCGGTCGACGATACCCGTGGCGACGTCGGGGTCGCCGGTGAACACCTGCGTGGTCAGCTGGACCTCGCCGTCGGGCCGGTAGAAGAAGCACGTCGGATGCGGCTCGTCGGTCGAGATGCGGACTTCGCTCACGCCCTGCCCGTTGGCCCGTTCCGCGTCGGCGGTGGGCAGGTAGGGGCAGGCGTCGACGGCTCCCGCCGGCTGCGGTTCGGGCGGCAGTTGCGGTGCGGGCTGGGTGCGAGTGACAGTGCGGGTCGGCTGTCCCGTGGCGGTACTGCCGCCGCCGTCGCCGCCGGGTTCCGGGATGTCGCAGCCGGCGAGGGTGACCGTCGCGGCTGCGAGGCCTGCCAGGACGGCACGAGTACCGAACGCGGGAGGTCGTCGCATGGCCACCGAGTCAACCAGAAGGCCGGGCGCGTGGGCGGCCGGACCCGAACGTGTCGGCCGGCACGGATGGCCGGTTCCCGTCCGGCCGGGCACGCTGGCGCTGGGGCGGAAACACGGCGCCGGGAGCGGTGTGGTGCGGTCGGCGGACGACGTGACATCCGCACCGGGTTTCCGGGCACGGCGGGCGCACACCGGGAGGTAGGCGACATGACTGACAGGGGCCGGCCGACGGCGGACGAGGGACTCGCGCTGCGGGTGGCCGAGCTGCTCGACGGCGTGATCGGCGACGACGTCATCGGCTGCTACCTGCACGGGTCGGCGGTGCTGGGTGGGCTGCGGCCCGCGAGCGATCTCGACGTGCTCGCGGTGACGCGGCGCGGGCTCGACGACGACCGGCGGCGGGAGTTGACGCGTGGGCTGCTCGGGATGTCCGGGATCGGCGGCGGGTTGCGGCCCGTGGAGCTGATGGTGGCGGTCCGCGGCGACGTCGCAGGCGATACCCCAGATCCGGACGGTGCGTCGCGGTCCGGCGCGGAGGACGGCGACGTGACGCGGGGTGGTGCGGAGACGGCGGACGCCGCGTCGCGGCGGTTTCCGCCGGTGGTCGACTACCTCTACGGCGAGTGGCTCAGGGACCGGTACGAGGCGGGTTACGTGCCGCGGCCGGAGCCGATGCCGGACCTGGTGTTGGCGATGGTGTCGGCGCTGGCCGGCAACCGGACGCTGGCGGGACCGCCGCCGGCCGAGGTGCTGGCGCCGCTCCCACACGCCGACGTCGTCCGCGCGAGCCTGGCGGGCCTCGACGAGGCGCTGTCCGGTGTCGACACCGATACCCGGAACGTGGTGCTCACGGTGGCGCGTGTGTGGGTGACGATCGAAACGGGCGAGATCCTGCCCAAGGACGAGGCCGCGGCGTGGGCGGCACAGCGGCTGCCCGAGGAGTACCGCGCCGTCATCGAGCACGCGCGGGAGCTGTACCTCGGCAGTGAGTACGCCGAGGAGGTGTGGCCCGCCCCGGTACTCGCCCGGGTACACGGCTGTGTGGAGCACATGGCCGCCGCGGCGCGGGCGGCGTCCGGCACTCCGCAGGACACGTGACGGCCACCGGCCGGCGAGCTGTGCAGCTCGAGTGGGCCGTCTGACGTAGCCCACCGCGGACTCGAGAGGCGGAAACTGTCGCGGGCGGACGGTAGCGTGAGAAATGGGGGTCCCCAGGTGACGCGAAGGGTCCACTCGCGTCATCGGGCCCGGTACGGAAGCCCGGCACGGTGGATCCGGCACGGCGGGCCCGATGCGGAAGCCCGGCATGCTGGATCCAGCACGGTGGGCCCCGGCACGAAGAACAACGACGTTCGCGAAGCGACTGGGGGTTTCAATGACGACCGCACCCGTGGACGACCTGGACACGAGCCTGCAGGCCGTCGGTGACATCGTCGCCGGCATCCGCGCCGATCAGTGGCAGTCCGCGACGCCGTGCAGCGCGTGGTCGGTACGCGACGTGACGAACCACCTCGCCCTCGGCAACAAGCTCTTCGCCGGGCTGCTGGCCGGTAAACCCGGCTACCCGCTCGACCCCGGCCGTGCCGACGCGCTCGGCGACGACCCCGCAGGCGCCTACCGCACGCACGCCTCCGACATCGTCACCGCGTTCCGCAGGCCGGGCGCACTGGAACAGGTCATCGAAGCGCCCGTCGGCGCCATTCCCGGCATCGCCGCGGTACAGCTGCGAACCGTCGAGGACCTCGTGCACGGCTGGGATCTCGCCACCGCCACAGGCCAGCGCGTCGACTACCCCGACGCCGTCGTCGAGCGCGCGCTCGCGTTCACCCACCAACAGCTGGCAAGCATGGGACGCGGTGACGACGGGCCGTTCGCCCCGCCACAGCCGCACCCGGACGACGCCGCACCGATCGACCGTCTCGTCGCTCTCCTGGGACGCCGCCCGGGCTGAGCGGGAGGAGAGACCATGAACAACGACGCCACACCCGGCACGGACGAGGCTGCCACGGCGGAGCTGCTCACCACGGGGGACAACTGGGCGAGGGCGATCGTCTCGAACGACCCCGATCGGATCGCCGGCTTCACGGCGGACGAGTGGGTGATCGTCTCCGATACGGGAATCACGTCCAAGGAGCAGTTCCTGTCGGTGGTCCGCTCGGGCGAGCTGACCCATTCGACGTTCGACCGGGTCGACGACGCCAGGGTGCGTTTCTACGGCGACACAGCAATCCTGACGACACGCATCACGAACACCGCGAATTTCCGCGGACAGCAGTTCGACGCCGACGAGTGGACGACCGACGTGTTCGTCAGGCGGGACGGACACTGGTCATGCGTGTTGAGCCACGTCACCGCGGCCACCTCCGCCTGACGCCCTTTTCCGCATCCCGTTCGGTCACCCTCCCTCCGGGAGGTCGACGCGCTGAGCCGACCACGGAACTCGTGCCAACGACACACCACCGGGGCCGCATCACGGCTGCCCCACGTTCAAGGGGCACCCGGAGAACACCTACTACTCACCGGTGACCGTCAGCCTCACCCCGTCGACCAGGCGGTACGGGGCGGACGCGACGAGGTCACCGACCACGCGCCGCAGCCGTGACACCTCGGCGCGCGCCGTCACCGTGTGCCCGTCGTCGCCGAACAGGCCCCGGCCGAGCGCCGCCGCGTCGAGACCGTCCGGACCGGCCTCCGCGATCAGCGCCAGCACCTGCGCCTGCCGCCTCGTCAACCCCGCAGACCACGACCCGTCGCCGCCGTGCACCCGCACCACGGGATCGCCCGCCAGCTCCAGCTCGGCGACCATCGGCGCCCGGTCGCGGCGCGGCCGCAGCAGCCAACCCTCGCCGAGTCGTTCCGGGGTGCACAGCCCGAGACCCGCGACCGTCATCGGCAGTCCTTCCCGCGGCACGGCAACCCGCGCACCGGCCGCGATCCCCGACCGCACCGCGACCCAGCCCTCGTCGTCGACGACCAGCAGCGGTTCCCCCACCCCACCGAGCACGGGTTCCGCCGTGCGGCGCAGCCGTTCGAGGCGCTGTTCGTGCAGTCGCCACAGTCCGGATTCGGCGAGCCGCACCGACGTCTCAACCAGCGCACCGATCGCCGGATGCAACGTCGGCGCCGGGCCGCTGATGTCCACCACACCGGACAGCTCCCCCGTCACCGGCGAATGCACCGGTGCGGCGCAGCAATACCACGGGTGCTGCGCCGACTCGAAGTGTTCGGCGGCCAACAGCTGCACCGGCGCCGCCTCGACGAGGGCCGTGCCCACCGCGTTGGTGCCGACCGTGGTCTCGGTCCACCGCGCCCCCTCGGCGAAGCCCAGCGCATCGGCGTACGCCCGCACCCGCGCGGCACCGTCGCGCCACAGGATCACGCCGTCGGCGTCGGTCACCACCACCAGGAACGGCGACGTCTCGGCGGCACGGCCCAGCAGTTGACGCAGGTCGCCGATGACCGGTTCCAGCCCGGACCGGCGCCTTCGTAGCTCCAGCTCGGGCAGCGATACCACGGCGCGCGGCGACCCCGACACGTTCAGGCCGAGGTCCAGCATCCGCGACCACGACCGCTCCACCACGCCGCGCGGGCGGACCGGCGGACGCGACCCGCCGAGCACAGCCTCGTGCACCCGCTGCATCACGCGCGCGTGCTCCGACAGGTCGGTCGGCAGCCCCGACAACGCCATCTCACCGGCCACGACAGCACCTCCCGACGACACCTCCCGCCGGCCCCGGCGCGTGCAACGCGACGCAACGCTGGCCCGACCGGCGACTCTGCGCGGACTGTGTATCCCACATCACACGATGAACCACGTGGCCGCAAGGGAGGGCCCCAATGACGCAGACCCTCGGTTCTCCGCAAACCGACTCGCTGCCGAGCCCGCAGCGCAAGGCCGAGAACTGGCTGACCGGTTTCGCCGACGCACTCGCCGCGCGAGACATCCCCCGCGCGGCGAGCATGTTCGCGGCGACCAGTTACTGGCGCGACCTCATCGCGTTCACCTGGAACATCACCACCACGGAGAATCCCGACGGCGTGACGCGGCGGCTCGAAGCGACCCTCGGCGAGGCCGACCCCGCGCACTTCGCTCTCGAAGAACCACCCGAGGAGGCCGACGGTGTGATCACCGCGTGGTTCACCTTCGAGACGGCGGTCGGGCGGGGACGCGGCCTGGTCCGCCTCGTGGCGGAGGACCACGAGACCAAGGCGTGGACGCTGCTGACCACGATGTACGAACTCAAGGGCCACGAGGAACCGCGCGGCACGCACCGGCCGATGGGTGCCGAACACGGCATCAACCCGCAGCGCCAGACGTGGGCCGAGAAGCGGGCGCAGGAAGAGGCCGAACTCGGCACCACGGTGCAGCCGTACGTGCTGGTGATCGGCGGCGGCCAGGGCGGCATCGCGCTCGGTGCGCGGCTGCGGCAGCTGGACGTGCCCGCACTGGTGATCGACAACCATCCCCGCCCCGGTGACCAGTGGCGCGGCCGTTACAAGTCGCTGTGCCTGCACGACCCGGTCTGGTACGACCACCTGCCCTACCTGAAGTTCCCCGACAACTGGCCGGTGTTCGCCCCGAAGGACAAGATCGCCGACTGGCTCGAGTCGTACGTCAAGATCATGGAGGTGCCGTACTGGGGCTCCACCAAGGCCACCTCGGCGACGTTCGACCCCACGACGAAGGAGTGGACCGTCGAGATCGACCGCGACGGTGAGCGGATGACCCTGCACCCGAAACAGGTCGTGCTGGCCACCGGCATGTCCGGCAAGCCGAACGTGCCGCAGCTGCCGGGGCAGGACGTGTTCCGCGGCGAGCAGCACCACTCCTCGCAGCATCCCGGGCCCGACGCCTACACGGGCAAGCGCGTCGTCGTGATCGGCAGCAACAACTCGGCGTTCGACATCTGCGGCGCGCTGTGGGAACACGGTGCCGACGTGACCATGGTGCAGCGCTCGTCGACGCACATCGTCAAGAGCGAAAGCCTCATGGAGATCGGCATGGGCGACCTGTACTCGGAACGCGCCCTGGCCTCGGGCGTGACCACCGAGAAGGCCGACATGATCTTCGCGTCGCTGCCGTACCGGATCATGCACCGGTTCCAGATCCCGCTGTACGAGCAGATGAAGGAGCGCGACTCCGAGTTCTACGCGAAGCTCGAACGCGCCGGGTTCTGGCTCGACTTCGGCGAGGACGAGTCCGGCCTGTTCCTGAAGTACCTGCGGCGCGGCTCGGGCTACTACATCGACGTCGGCGCGGCCGACCTCGTCGCCGACGGGCAGGTGAAGCTCGCGCACGGCCAGGTCGAACGGCTCACGGAGGACTCCGTCGTGCTGGCCGACGGCACCGAGCTGCCCGCGGACCTCGTCGTGTACGCCACGGGCTACGGATCGATGAACGGCTGGGCCGCCGACCTGATGGGCCAGGAGGTCGCCGACAAGGTGGGCAAGGTGTGGGGGCTCGGTTCGGACACCGCCAAGGACCCCGGCCCGTGGGAAGGCGAGGAGCGCAACATGTGGAAGCCCACGCAGCAGGAGGCGCTGTGGTTCCACGGTGGCAACCTGCACCAGTCCCGGCACTATTCGCTGTACCTGGCGCTGCAGCTCAAGGCGCGGCACGTCGGCATCCCCACGCCGGTACGCGAACCCGCCGAGGTGCATCACCTGAGTTGACGGGAACGGTCACCGGTGAAAGCCCCCGGGGGCACCCTGGTTGCATTCAACGCAACCAGGGTGCCCCCGGGGTGTCGCACGTGCCACCACGCACACCGGCACCTCCCTGGCACCCCGCCCACCGGCCGGATGGTCGATGATGGAGGTGACAGCGGCGAGCCGAGGGAGTGAACGTGGTGGCGACCGAGCCGAACGAGCAGACCGACGACACCGGTCCCGTCGACACCGGTCCCGTCGACGGCGAGCGCGCGGAGGCCGACGCAACGGCCGCCAGCACCGACCCCGCAACCGGTGCGGTCGACGCCGTCGAACCCGAGTCGCCGGACGAGCGCATTCGCCGCCGCGTGGGCCGCATCAGGTGGCTCACGTTGCTGAGCAGCACCCTGTCGGTCCTGCTGGCCATGGCGGCGACGGTGCCGACGACCGACCGCGTGCTGTGGACGTTGCTCGTGGTGACTTCGGTGCAGTTCGCGTTCGTCGTGCCCGCGTCACTGGTGCTGGCCGAGCCGAAGCGATGGGCGCGCACCGTGCTGCTCGTCGCCACACCGGTGAGCGCGGTGATGTGGGTCGTCGCGCTGACCCAGACCGAGTGGCTGCTGCTGCCGGGGAACATGCTCCTCGTGCTCGCGTTCATACCGCTGCGTGACGCCGAGATCGCCGACTTCTTCCGCCGCCGCGACCGCTCGCTCGCCGACATCCGCGCGGGCCGCTGAGCCGACACCGACGCACCGCGCAGGACCCGCACGGCGTGTTCACACGGCGGCTACGCCCGCCCCCGCATCATGACGTGGCGACTCCGCGCGCCCTCATCCGTGCCCGGGTGAGGACCTCCGGCGGCCCGGAACCCGGCGCCTGCCAACATGGAAGCAGCCGCAAGCGGCCGTTCCCGGTCGCCGCGAAGGAGCCGCCGGTCCGCACGAGGACCCGGCCGGACGAAGGAGAGAGTGTGACGACATCGCCGCAGCGCGCGGGTAAGGCACCGGCGTGGACCAGCTACGGCATCGACGTGGTGCGCGGCGCGCTGATCGGCACCGCCGAGACCGTTCCCGGTGTCAGCGGCGGCACGGTCGCACTCGTCACGAAGGTGTACGACACGGCGATCACCTCGGCGGGACACCTCATCTCCGGTGTGGTCCGCACGGTGTCGGACCTGCCGCGCGGTAAGGGCATGGGCAGGGCGTCCGAGGAGTTCCGTTCGGTCGCCTGGCGGACGATCATCCCGCTGCTGGCGGGCATGTTCGCCGCACTGCTGATCATGGCGAGCCTGATGGAGGTGTGGGTCGAGGAGCACCCCGTGCAGACGCGCGCGCTGTTCTTCGGCATGGTGCTGGCCTCGCTGTGGGTGCCGTACTCGATGTCGAGGAAGGCGCCTGCGAAGGACTCCCTCGGTGGCCGTTCGCCCTGGACGTGGAAGGACGGGCTGGTCGCGCTGGTCACGGCCGTGGTCGTGTACGTCCTGGTCAGCCTGCCGCCCGGTGACCTCGAAGCCACCGCACCGGTGATCATCCTGTCGGCGGCCGTGGCGATCTGCGCGCTGGTACTGCCCGGCCTGTCCGGTTCGTTCCTGCTGCTCACGATCGGCCTCTACCAGCCGACGCTCAGCGCGGTGAACGACCGCGACCTGGCCTACCTCGGTCTGTTCGCCCTCGGCGCCGTCATCGGCCTCGGGTCGATCGTCAAGGTGCTGCAGTGGCTGCTGGAGCACCGCAAGCGCATCACGCTCGTCGTCCTGACGGGCCTCATGGCGGGCAGTCTGCGGGCGCTGTGGCCGTGGCAGACCGAGGAGCGTGGCCTGCTCGCGCCCGGCGACCACCTCGGCATGGCGCTCACGCTGGGCGTTGTCGGATTCGGCGTGGTCGTGGCCGTGATGGTGGTCGAGGCGCGCATGACGCGTAAGCAGGAGACCACGCCCGCCGCGTGACCCGCTCGCCGGGCCATTCGGTGCTGGCTGTCGGTGTCGACCCGCTCGAAGGCTACGTCCGAACCCGCACCGCGCATTACGACCCGTCGTTCGTCTCCGCGGACCCGTCGTTCGTGCACGCCCACATCACACTGCTCGCGCCGTGGCTGCCCGACCCCACGCAGGACGACCTGGACGTGGTCGCCCGCATCGCCGCGGAGGCGCCCGCGTTCGACACGGTGCTGGCGAGGATCGAGACGTTCCCCGACGGGCTCATCCACCTGCGCGCCGACCCCGACCGACCGCTGCGCACGCTGACCCGCTCGCTCACCGCCGCGTTCCCGCAGTGCCCGCCCTACCGCGGCGAGTTCGGCGACGTGGTGCCACACCTGACGCTCGATCGCGTCGCCGACGGCATCACGCCGGAAACGGTCGCCGCCGACCTGGGCGGTGTGCTGCCCGTGCGACTCCGCGTCGACCGGATCGACCTGCAGTGGTGGGAGAACCACAATTGCCACGTGCGCGAGTCGTGGAAGCTGACCGGCGGGAGGTGAGCGGCGTGCGCTACACCGAACACCGCGTCGACGTCCCCGGGGCGGGCGCGTTCGGACGCGGCTGGGTGCTGTGGCGGAACGTCGCCGACGGTCCACAGCGGATCATGCCCGACGGAGCGCTGGACCTGATGGTCCACGAGGGCAGGTTCGTCGTCGCGGGTGCGGACCGGACGGCGGTCGATGTGGCCGGGACGGCCGGCACCGTGACGTGGGGTCTGCGCCTGCCACCCGGCGTCGCGCCCGCACTGCTGGGCGTTCCGGCAGGCGAGCTCACCGGCCTGCGCGTCGACCTCGCCGACGTCAGACGCACGCCCGTCGACCGTCCCGACCGGCCGTGGCGACTTCCCGGCGTCGCGGCGGCGTTGTGGCGGCAGGCGGCGCCCGACCCGGCGGAGCTGCGCCTGGCCGCCTCGCTCGACCGGGCTGCCCGCACCGGCGCTGCGGCACGGGAAGTGGCCGATGACCACGGCCTGTCGGAACGGTCGCTGCGGCGCAACGCGAACCGGTTCTTCGGCTACGGCATCAAGACCCTCACCTCGGTCCACCGCTTCCAGCGCGCGCTGCGGCTCGCCCGCTCCGGTACCCCGCTCGGCGAGGCGGCGGTGCTGGCGGGTTATGCCGATCAGGCGCACCTGACCCGCGAGGTGCGCAGACTGAGCGGCGTCACGCCCGGCGCGCTGACGGCGTGAACGTGGCCGTTTCGTACAAGCGGCGGCCGCGCCCGCGTGCCATCGTCCGAGCATGGGTATCGAACAGGCACGCGCGTTCCTGACCGCGCACGGGCGGCAGCTGGACCGGCGGCGATTCGACGCGATCACGGGCGCCGGCGACGGGCACGCAGTACTGGCCGCGCTCGAGGCATACCGCAACGACAACGGCGGCTACGGCTGGGGAATCGAATCCGACCTGCGCGCACCCGAAAGTCAACCCGCGGGCGCGCTGCACGCGCTGGAGGCGATGGTCGACGCCGAACCGGCGACCACGCCGCACGCGGTGGAGCTGCTGGACTGGCTCGCCTCGGTGACCCTTCCCGACGGCGGACTGCCGTTCGCACTGCCGGTCGCCGACGCGACGGGTTGCGCGCCGTTCTGGGCACAGGCGGACCCGCGAACGTCGTCGTTGCAGATCACGGCTGCGGTCGCGGCGCAGGCGCACCGGCTCGCGGCCTTCCACTCCGACGCGGCCGACCACCCGTGGCTCACGCGCGCCACCGAGTACTGCTTCGCCGAGATCCGCAACCTCGACGAGCGGCCGTTCGCGTACGTGCTGTCGTTCGCGCTGACGCTCGTCGACGCGGCCGCCGACACCCATCCCGAGGCTCCCGTGCTCCTCGACCACCTGGCGAGGTTCGTCCCCGCCGACGGTGCCGTGCCGGTCGAGGGCGGCGCCGAGGGCGAAACGCTGCACCTGCTGGATTTCGCACCCGAACCGGGACGGCCGGTGCGGGAACTGCTCAGCGAGGCCGCCGTCGCAGCGGATCTCCAGCGGGTCGAGCTCCTGCGGCGAACCGACGGCGGGTGGGCGGTGGACTTCGACAGCTACTCGCCCGCGGCGGAACTCGAATGGCGCGGCTACACGACCGTCGGCAACGTCGCGATACTCCTGCGCAACGGCCGACTGTGACCGGCCGACTGTGACCGGAGTTCGTGCTGTGGCCGGAGGCCGTGGCAGGACGGTCAGTAGTGCACGCGAAAGTGCCCGATCAGCGTGACGACGTTGCCGTCCGGGTCACTGAGAGAGCTCAACCGGACGCCCTTGTTGACGTCGCTGATCGCACCGAAGTGCAGGCCCCGCAACGCCAGCTCGTCGATCGCAGCGGGCAGGTCGGACACCGCAAGGTTGAGCAGTCCGCTCCCCGCACGGTCGGCGTCGGCCGTGACCTGGACCCATCCGCTCGGCGCCACGTGCCATTCGGCCAGCGACGGCATCGGGGTGTTGTCGGGGCCGCGTCCGAACAGTTCGCCGTACCAGGCGACGGCGGCGTCGATGTCGCCGACCGGAACGACGGCCAGCACGTGCTCGATTCGGAAGATGGCGGCGTTCATGACTCGGTCACCGCCACACCCAGCTCGGTGGCCAGGGCGGTCAACTGGTCCGCGGTACCCCGCTCGCGCCAGGCCGGCTGCTCCTGTCCGGGCAGGTACATGCCGTGTTCGGTGACCAGGACGCGGGTTGCTTCGCCGCCGTCGGCAGTTGCGGGCCGGAACTCCACGGTCGTCGCCGACACCGTGGACAACGCGTCGCCCGCCGTCAAGGTCGAGGTGTAGATGATGCGCTCGTTCGCCGCGATGTCGTGATAGCGGGCTTCGAAAGCCAGTTCCTCGCCGTTTTCGGCGGTACCGCGAACACATTCCGTGCCGCCGACGGAGAAATGCTGTTCGTGCTCGGCTCCCTGCGCGAACCAGCGCCGCCGCGCCTCGGGCCGTGCCCACGCCGAGAACACCGTCGACACCGGCGCCGGGGATGTCCGCTCCATCGTGAAGGTCGCGTGCGTGACGTCCATGCTCATCACTCCCGTAGGTACTCGTCGAGTTGATCGAGTTGCTGCTCCCAATGCGTTCGCTGTCGGCCGAGCCAGTGTTCAGCCATGCGCAACATGTCCGGTTCGATCTGGCAGGTTCGAACTCGGCCGACCTTCTCGGTCCGGATCACACCCGCCTTCTCCAGTACCTGAAGGTGCTGCATCACCGCAGGTAGCGACATGGCCAGCGGCTCCGCCAGCGACGAAACCGCCGCCGGGCCGCGGACGAGGCGTTCGACGATCACCCGGCGGGTCTCGTCGGCAAGCGCGTGGAACACCTCGTCCAGCGCCGCAGGTTGGTTAAGCATATCCTTAACTATCACATGCCGGCTCGGCAACGGTCAAGGAGATGCTTAAGTGATTCGACGGCCCCGCCCGCCGCCGACGGGCACGGGACCAACGGGGCGGCCGGCCGCCCCGGCTCCTTCCGGTCGCCCGGCGGCGCACACAAAAAAGTCCGCGACGCTCGTCGCGGACTCGAATAATCGGAAAGATACATCTTTCCCTGCCGTGCCTACTTTATAGCAGATCCCCGGTATTGCGGCAAGACCCTGCGCAGGGAGCACAATGCTCCGGTCGAAGAAATGGAATTTGCAGGGGGAATTGTGGAAACACCTGATGTCGTGCTGGACATCGCCGAGGTCGGCCACGGCGACATCGCCCGCGTCGGAGGAAAGGGAGCTCGGCTGGGAGAACTCTCGCGGATCGACGGGGTCGACGTCCCCGCCGGATTCTGCGTCACCACGGATGCTTTTCGTCGCGCACTCGCAGCCGCGCCGTCGCTGACGGATCAGCTCGACCGGCTGTCGCGGCTCACGCCGGACGACCGGAATTCGATTCGCGCCCTGAGCGCGGAGATCCGCAGCTCCGTCGAAACCGGCGGCCGGGCAGCCTTGGCGGCTCCGGGTGAGCTCGCCGAGGCGATCACGTCCCGGCTCGACCCGGGCGCCGCCTACGCCGTCCGGTCGAGCGCCACTGCGGAGGACCTGCCGACGGCGTCGTTCGCGGGCCAACAGGACACCTATCTGAACGTCGTGGGCCGTGACGCCGTGCTCGACCACATCCGTGACTGCTGGGCCTCGCTGTTCACCGAACGGGCCGTGACCTACCGGCTGCGGCGCGGCATCGACCACCGCCGGGTCGCGATGGCCGTCGTCGTGCAGCGGATGGTCGCTCCCGACGTGTCGGGCGTCGTGTTCACCGCCGACCCCGTCACCTCGGACCGGACGATCACGGCGGTGGAGGCATGCATCGGGCTGGGCGAGACGATCGCGAGCGGTACGGCGAACGCCGACTCCTACGCGATACGTGCCGGCGAGGTCGTCGACCGGACGTTCGCCACGAAGCCGGAGGCCGTCCGCGCCGGGCCGGGTGGCGGCACGGTCCGGGAGGAGATCCCTCCGGAGCAGCGGGACCTGCCCGCCCTGACCGACGCGCAGGCGGTGCAGCTCGAACGGCTGGGCAGGCGGATCGAGGAGCACTTCGGCGGGCCGCAGGACATCGAGTGGTGCCTCGCCGGTGACACGTTCCTGATCGTCCAAAGCAGACCCATCACGACGCTCTTCCCCGTTCCCGATGCAGGCGACGACGGTAATCACGTGTACGTCTCCGTCGGGCATCAGCAGATGATGACCGACGCGATGACACCGCTCGGGTTGTCGATGTGGCTGTTGACGACGCCAGCTCCGATGGTCCACGCGGGCGGCCGGCTGTTCGTCGACGTCACCCGGAGACTGGCCTCCTCTGCGACCCGCGACGGCCTGCTCGACGCGCTGGGCGGTTCCGACCCGCTGATCGGCGATGCGCTCCGGACGGTGCTCGACCGGGACGGCTTCCTGCCTGCACCTCCTGAATCCGATGAGTTCCCCGGTGGCAACGACCCGCCGGCCGCAGGCGCGGGTACGGCGGAGATCGAGCCCGACCCGGCGATCGCGGAGAAGCTGATCGCGCGCCACGAGGACTCGCTCGCCGAGGCGAAACGCCGCATCGCCGCCGCGTCCGGACCCGAGCTGTTCGACGTGATCCTGGAGGATCTGGCCGAACTCAAGCGGGTCATGTTCGATCCGCAGAGCCACCAGGCGATCACGGCCGTGTTGGAGGCGACCTCCTGGCTCAACACTCACGTCGACGAACAGCTGGGCGAGAAGGGTGCGACGGACACGCTGACGCAGTCCGCGCCGAACAACGTGACCTCCGAGATGGGACTGGCGCTGCTGGACGTCGCGGACGCGATCCGGCCGCATCCCGATGCGGTCGCGGTGCTGCGCGACGCCACGGGGGACGACTTCCTCGAGGAGCTGCCGCGTGTTCCGGGCGGCGAGGCGGCGCGCGACGCTATCGAGTCCTATCTGGACTCATACGGTATGCGCTGTGTCGGCGAGATCGACATCACCACACCGCGGTGGAGCGAACGGCCGTCAGCCCTCGTGCCGGTGATCCTCGGCAACATCGCGGGTTTCGAAGCGGGTGAGGCGCAGTGGCGGTTCGAACGGGGCCGCAGCGAAGCGGAACGGAAGAAGCGCGATGTGCTTGACCGGCTCAGGGCCCTGCCGGGCGGTGAAGGCGAAGCGGTGGAGGCCGAGCGGATGATCGACCTGCTCCGCACGTTCCTCGGCTACCGGGAGTATCCGAAGTACAGCATGGTCTGCCGCTATTTCGCGTACAAGCAGGCGTTGCTGGCCGAGGCGGACCGGCTTGTCACCGCCGCAGTGCTGCCGGACCGGGAGGACGTCTTCTTCCTGACGTTCGACGAGTTCCGCGACGTGGTCCGCACGCGGCACGCGGATCACGCGTTGATCGCGCGACGCAGAGCGGAGTTCGACGACCACCGGACGCTGACGCCACCGCGGGTGCTCACCTCGGACGGCGAGGCCGTGGCCGGGTCGTATCGGCGTGCGGACGTGCCGGACGGCGCACTGGCCGGATTGCCGGTGTCGACGGGGACGGTCGAGGGACGCGCCCGCGTCGTGCTGGACATGGCGCAGGCCGAGCTGCAGGAGGGAGACATCCTCGTCACCGCGTACACCGATCCGAGCTGGTCACCGCTGTTCGTCTCGGCCGCGGGCCTGGTGACGGAAGTGGGCGGCCAGATGACCCACGGCGCCGTCATCGCCCGCGAGTACGGGCTGCCCGCCGTCGTGGGCGTCGAGCACGCGACGCGGGCCGTGCCGGACGGTAGGCGCATCCGTGTCGACGGCACCCATGGCTACGTCGAACTCCTCGACTAGTCCGGCACGGGCCTCGACACCGCCGGGCTACCGGGGCAGCACGGCGGTGTCGAGCCAGGAGGTGAAGAACCGGTCCAGTGAACGGCCCGCGTACCGGGCGGCGAGGGCGGTGAAGTCGGCGGTCGTCACGGTCGAGTGCCGGTGCGTGCTCGTCCATTCGCGCAGCAGTGCGAAGAACGGGTCGTCGCCGAGTTCGCGGCGCAGGGCGTGCAGGGTGAGCGCGCCGCCTTTGTAGACGCGTTCGGAGAACATGCCGGTCACGCCGGGGTCGGCGAGGCGTGGCCCGCTCCCCTGTTGCGCGGGGGCGTCGCGCCAACGGTGGGCCAACGCGTCGGCGGATTCACCGCCGGAAGCCTCGGACCACAACCATTCGGTGTACGTCGCGAAGCCCTCGTTGAGCCAGATGTTCCGCCAGTCGGCGACCGTGAGGCTGTTGCCGAACCACTGGTGCGCGAACTCGTGCACGACGAGTCGTTCGTGGGTGCGCCGCCCGTCGACGTGGCCCGCGCCGAACACGGCCATACCCTGCGCCTCGATGGGGTCGTCGAGCTCGTCGTCGGTGACCACGATCGCGTACTCGTCGAACGGGTACGGGCCGAACCACCCTTCGAGGGCGGTGCGCATGTCCGGTTGCCGCCCGAAGTCGACGAGCGCGTTCTCCCGCAGCCGCGTGGGCACGTACAGTCGGGCACCGCCGAGGTCGACGTCGTCGTAGTATCCGATTTGGACACTCACCAGGTACGGCGCCGTCGGTTCGGCGCGTTCGAACACCCAGCGCACCGTGCTCGCCGACCTGCTCTTGTCGACGAGGCTTCCGGTCGCGACGACCGTGTACGGCGCGGGAACCTTCAGCGCGAGGCGGTAGGTGGCCTTGTCGGCGGGGTGGTCGTTGCACGGGAACCACGTCGGCGCGCCGATCGGCTGGCTCGCCACGAGCGCGCCCTCGGTGAGCTCGTCCCAGCCGACGTCGCCCCAGTCCGGTGACGAGATCGGTGCCGGGTTCCCCGCGTAGCGGATCTCGACGGTGAACTCGCCGCCCTCGGCGATGGACCGTGCCGGCTTGACGCGCAGTTTGTGCCCACGGTGGGTGTAGCGGGCGTTCGTGCCCGACACCTGCACGCGGCCGATCTTGAACTCGGCGAGGTCGAGCGTGAACGCCGACAGCGGCTGCGTGGCGACGGCGGTGATGCGGGCGCTGCCGGAGAGCCGGTTGGCCACCGGGCGGTACTCGAGGTCGAGGTCGTAGCGGCGCACCCGGTAACCGCCGTTGCCGTGCGCGGGCAGGTACGAGTCGCCGGAGCGGTCGGCGCCGGGTTCGGGCTGCGCCGTCATTCGCGACCCCACCCGCACTCGTTCCCCGGCCCGCGCTCCTCACCCCACGCGGCGATCGGGTTGCCCTGCCAACGGGAGTCGGCGGGCACGGCGTCTCCGCGCGTCACGAGTGATCCGGGACCGACCGTGGTGCGGTCGCCGACGCCTCCGCCCGGCAGCACGATGCCGTGCGGGCCGAGCGTCGCTCCCTCACCGAACTCGACGGTGTCCATGCTCATGATCCGATCATGGAACAGATGCGTCTGGATGACGCACCCGCGGTTCACCGTGGCGCCGTCGCCGATGCGGATGAGGTCCGACTCCGGCAGCCAGTACGTCTCCACCCAGGTTCCCCTGCCGATCCGCGCGCCCATCGTGCGCAGCCACGCGGGCAGCAGCGGGGTCCCGCCGACCCCGCCGACGAACCACGGCACGGCGAGCGTTTCGACGAACGAGTCCGCCAGCTCCGCCCTCCACACGAACGAACTCCACAGTGGACACTCCTTCGCGCGGAAGCGGCCCACCAGCGACCATTTCGCCACGGTCGCGACGGCCGCCGCAGCGACACCCGCGGCCAGCAGCACGGCGCCCGACGACAGCGCCGCGACCCACAGTCCGTACGCCGACCACACGGCGAGCAGCGCCGCGACGACCAGTACCGACAGCGCCACCGAGCACATCACCGGCACGACCCGGCACAGTTCCACGGCGCCGCGCGCGATCTGCAGTCTGCGCGGCGGGTCGAAGGTGCGGTCGCGGGCGCCGTTCTCGACAGCGCGTCGCAGCGGCATCGGCGGCATCCCGAGCCAGGACGAGCCCTTCTTTGCCTTCTTCGGTGTCGACGAGAGCACGCCGACCAGCCCGCGCTTGGGCACCGACCGGCCGGGCGCCGTGATTCCGGAGTTGCCGAGGAACGCCTGCTTGCCGATCCGCGCGGGCGCGACGTGCAGCCATCCGTTGCCGAGTTCGTACGCGGCGACCATCGTGTCGTCGGCGAGGAACGCTCCGCTGGCGATCTTGGTCATCTTGGGCACGGCCAGCACGGTCGACGCCTCGACACCGCTGCCGACCTTGGCACCGAGCAGCCGCAGCCACGCCGGCGTCAGCAGGCTGGCGTAGAGCGGGAACAGCGCCGAGCGGGCGGCGTCCATGAGCCGTTCGGTGGCCCACACCTGCCAGGCGAGTCTGCTGTGCACGGGGTGGAAGCCCTCGCGCAGTCCGATCCCGAGCGCGCGCACGCCCACCAGCACGAGCGCTGCGTACGTGCCCAGGTACGCGAGCGCCGCGACGGGCGCGAGCGCGAGCATCGGGCCGAGCGCCGCGGCGGGTCCGGACGCGGAAACGGCCACGGCGCCGAGGATCGCCACCGCGGGCAGCGCCGCGGCGGCGGGCAGCACACCGAGCACGAACGACGCGACGCCGTAGGCCAACGCCCAGCGACGCTTCCTGGCCGGCGTCTTCGACGGCCAGCGCAGCGCGCCCTTCGACTCGGCGGCCGCGGGCGATCCGGCCCAGCGCCTGCCTGCGGGAACGGCGCCTCGGACGGTCGCACCGGCGGCAACCTCGGCTCCCTTTCCGATGCGCGCGCCGGGCAGCAGTGTGCTCCGCGCGGCCACTCGCGCGCCCGCGCCGATGCGGATCTTGCCGATGTGGACGATGTCGCCGTCGACCCAGTGGCCGGACAGGTCGGTCTCCGGTTCGACGGCGGCGCCGCGGCCGAGCTTGAGCATGCCGGTGACGGGCGGAGGGGCGTGCAGGTCGACGTCCTCGCCGACCTTCGCGCCGAGCAACCGGGCGTAGTGGGTCATCCAGGAGGCACCCGCAACGTCGGTGGCTCCGGTGACGTCGGCGAGCCGTTCCGCCGCCCACAGCCGCAGATGCACCCGGCCGCCGCGCGGGTACCGGCCGGGTCGCAGGCCGCGCAACAACATGCGGGCCCCCGCCGCGGAGAGCGCGATGCGGCCCGCCGGGCTGAACAGCACGAGCCACGCCGCGGCGATCCCCCACCAGGGCACCGTCGGCACCCAGGTGACACCGACGAACCCGCCGAGTGCGGTCGACAGCACGGCCGCGATCGTCGTCCATCTCAGCCCGACGACCGTCAGCAGCGGAATCAGCAGCAGGCTCTGCACCAGCCCGGTCGACGCGGGCACCGGCGAGACGCGGCGGCGGCGTGCGGTCCTGCCCTCGAGCCCGTCGAGCTTCCCCGCCAGGTCGCCGAGCCGCGGATGCGTGTACACGTCGGTGACCGACACGTCCGGATACCGGGTGCGGATGTGCGCGACGAGCTGTGCGGCTGTGAGGCTGCCGCCACCGCAGGTGAAGAAGTCGGCCTTCGGATCGCCGGTGGTCACGCCGAGGATCGCGGCCCACCCCTCGGCCAGCCACTGCTCGGTCCCGGACAGCCCGTCGTCGGCGCCGGTCACCGATTCGGCGGGCAGCGGCCACGGCAGCGCGGCACGGTCGACCTTGCCGGAGGTGCGCACCGGCAGGTCGGCGACCACGGCGAGGAGCGGCACCAGCGCGGCGGGCAGCTGCTCCCGCAGCCGTGCGGTGGCGGAGTCGATGTCGAACCCGCCGCCGTCCCCTGGCAGCACGTAGCCGACGAGCACCTGGTTTCCCGCGTCGGTCTTGCGTACGGCGGCCGCGGCGCCCGCGACGCCGGGCAGCGACTGCAGCGCGCCGTCGACCTCGCCGAGTTCGATGCGCCGGCCGCCGAGTTTGACCTGCTCGTCGGCCCGGCCGAGGAACACGAGCCCCTCGGGGTCGGCGCGCACGAGGTCACCGCTGCGGTACGCGCGCTCCCAGCCGAGGGACGGCAGCGGTGCGAACTTCTCGGCGTCCTTCTCGTCGTCGAGGTACCGGGCGAGGCCGACGCCGCCGATCACGAGTTCGCCCGTCGCACCCATCGGCACGGGCTCGCCGTCGTCGACCACGGCGAGCTGCCAGCCGTGCAGCGGCAGCCCGATCCGCACCTGGCCCTCGCCGGACAGCTGCTCCCCGCAGGCGACGACGGTGGCCTCGGTCGGCCCGTAGGTGTTCCACGCCTCGCGTCCCTCGACGGCGACGCGCGCGGCCAGCTCCGGCGGGCACGCTTCGCCACCGAAGATGAGCAGCCGGATGTCCTCGAGCGCCTCGGCGGGCCACAGCGCGGCGAGGGTCGGCACGGTGGACACGGCGGTGATGCGGCGTTCGAGCAGCCACGGCCCGAGGTCGACGCCGGTGCGCACGAGCGCGCGCGGGGCGGGAACGAGGCAGGCGCCGTTGCGCCACGCCAGCCACATCTCCTCGCACGACGCGTCGAACGCCACCGAAAGCCCGGCGAGCACGCGGTCGCCCGGCCCGAGGGGTTCGTCGGTGAGGAACAACTGCGCCTCGGCGTCGACGAACGCGGCCGCGCTGCCGTGACTGACCGCGACGCCCTTGGGCTTACCGGTCGAGCCGGACGTGAAGATGATCCACGCGTCGTCGCCGGGCGTCGGCGTGCCGGGCATGCCGCGTGGCTCGCCGACCCGCTCGATCGCGCCGCCGTCACGCAGGACGACGCCGACGTCCGCCTCGTCGAACACGAGCGCGGCGCGCTCCTCCGGATCGTCGATGTCGACCGGGACGTAGGCGGCGCCCGCGGCGAGCGCGCCGAGGATCGCCACGTACAGCTCGGTGGTGCCCGACGAGATGCGGATGCCCACGCGGTCGCCGACCCCGACACCCTCGGCCGCCAGTTTCGCCCGCACGGTGTCGATCTCGGCGGCGAGGGCGCGGTAGGTGAGCACGGTCGACCCGTCGTCGATCGCAGGCGCGTCCTTGTGCCGCGAGATGGTGTCGTCGAGGACGTCGAGCAGCGTCCGGACGGTCGGCGCGGGCCCGGTCCGGAACACAGCGCGGGCGGCGGGGTCGGGGGCGGGCGTCGGTCCGGCGGATCTGTCGATCGCGATCGTCACAAGCCCTCACAGGCGCTATCCGGGCCAGCTCCGGGTGAGACGGCCGAGAACGACCGATCAGCATAGCCAGCACGACCAGCACATATCGGACCGGTGTAGAGAGGATCACACGACAGGGGACATCCGGTGGGCGTCACTCGGCGAGCCGGTGGACCACGACCGCACCGCCGTACGCCGGCAGGTCGAGGCGCTGATCATCGGTGGCGGTGTACTCGTCGATGACCGCCTGGATCCGGTTCTGCAACTCGGCGGCGTCGGCGTCCGACAGGTGCAGCGCGAAGCGGAAGAACGTACTGACCGAGCCGGGGCCCGCCGCGCGGAGTTCGTCCTGCAACGCCGCCAGCGGGGCGTCGGCGCCCGCCGGGTCCGTGCGCGCCGGATCATCGAGCCAGACGTCCCTCGGCACGGCCCGGTACGGCTTCTCCAGCGCGCCCTTCTCACCGGTGCGCACGGCGACCTGTTCCAACAGACCGGCCTGCACCAGGTGCCGGACGTGGTGGAGCACCGTGCCCGGGTCACGTTCGAGACGCGCGGCGAGTTGTTTGTTGGTCAATTCCTGTTGCCAGCAGAGCCGCAGGATGCGCAGTCGCAGCGGATGCCCGAGCGCCTTCGCCTCCGCAGCGGTGGTGTCCCTGCTGGACAGCCGGGACGGAACGCGGGCCGGATCGGTCATGCCCGGACCCTAGTCCATGGATGGAGTTTTCTCTTATCGATGGATTTTTCCCCATCGATGTGTGATTCTCCATCGCATGGGTGTGACCAGGAGCGACCCGCCACGACTGGGCGCTCCCTACCGCCGGTTGTGGACGTCGACTGCCTTCTCCAGCCTCGCCGACGGGCTGTTCCGGGTCGGGCTGCCACTCGTGGCCGTGACCATGACCCGGTCGCCGACGCTGATCGCCGGCATCACTCTCGCCGTGACCCTGCCGTGGCTGCTGTTGGCGCTGCCGGTGGGTGCGCTCGTGGACCGGCTCGACCGGCGCCACGTCATGCTCGGCGCCAACCTCGTCCGCGCCGCCCTCGCCGTTGCGCTCATCGGACTGCTCTCGTCGGACGTGTCCGCGATCTGGGTGCTGTACGCGATCGCGTTCGGCGTGGGCGCGGCCGAGGTCTACTACGAGATCGCCGCCCAATCGATCGTCCCCCGGCTGGTGCACCACGACGTCCTGGCACGCGCGAACGGCAGGCTGTTCGGAGTGCAGCTCACCGCGGACGAGTTCATCGGGCCGCCGCTCGCCGGACTCCTCGTCGCTACGGGAGCAATGGCGGCGGTCGCGGCTCCCGGCGCGCTGTGGGCACTCGGCGTGGCGGTGCTACTGCTGGTCCGCGGCCGATTCCGGGTCGACTCCCCTGCGGCGCCACAGGGAACGGCACGGCAACCGGCGACGGGGCGAATGGTGCGCATGGGGCGCCGACCGGCCGGCCTGCGACGGGACATCGCGGAAGGGGTGCGCTTCCTGTGGCGGCAGCCGTTGCTGCTGCGGTTCACGGCGATGAACGGGCTGTTCAACCTGGCCACGAGCGCCGTGTTCGCCGTATTCGTGCTGCAGGCGCTCGGCCCGATGGGGCTGTCCGAAGCCGCTTACGGGGTGCTGCTGTCCGTCATCGCCGCGGGCAGTCTCGTCGGCTCGGGCCTCGCCGAGCGCGTGGAACGAACCCTCGGCCGAACCCGCACACTCTGGACTTCGTACGCGGCGGCCGTGCCGACCGTCGCCGTGCCCGCGCTCACCACGAACGCATACGTGATCGGCGCCGCGTTCTTCGTCGGCGGTGCCGGAATCCTGGTGTCCAACGTCGTGACGGTGTCGCTGCGCCAGCGCATCACCCCCGACCGGTTGCTCGGCCGCGTGATCAGCGCGCACCGCCTCGTGGCCTGGGGAACCAAACCGTTGGGAGCCGCACTCGGCGGAATCATCGGTGAACTGCTCGGCGTTCGCATCGTATTCGCGGTGATGACCGTCGTGGCGCTGGCGATGCTGACGGCGTTGCTCGGGGTCGACGATCGCAGGCTCGACGCCGCGGTGCGCGCCGCCGACCACTGAACCGACTCGCCGCGGAACGTCTCGTCAGTGGCCGGACCCTGCGGGTGCCTCCGCGTCACCGGGCGGTTCACCGTCGGGCCACACGCACGGCGACGACGCACCGAGCGACAGGCTGCCGTCCTTGCTCTGCTGCACGGACATGCGGAACGCGTCCTCGCCGTGTTCGACGGACACGAAGCGGTCGTCGGAGGCACGTTCATCGGCCAGCACCCGGAAACCACCGGACGTCCAGTGGCCGTGGAGCGTGTCGACGATCTCCGCGCTGCGTTCGGTCGGGATCCTGTCGAGCCAGTACGTCCTGCCGACCTGGTAGCGCCCGGCCGGGCCGTTGTCGTCGGGGTCGGTGCATTCGAGCTCGTCGTCCCGGTGCAGTGTCAGCTCCGGCGTCACGGGCAGTGCCGCGACGGCACGGTCGATGTGCTGCTGCGCCCTGTCCCGCGCCTGTTCGATCGTCAGCGTCCTCAACTGCCGCCCGCCTTCCGTGCCGCCACTGTCCGTGCCCTCGCCCGAGCCGCTTGCCGCATCACCACCGCACCCTTCCGCCAGCAGCACGCCCACGACCAGGGTGGGCAGCACCCACCGCGTCCGCCTGCACCGCGCCGACCGCGGATTCGGTTCCCTCATGGCCCCATCATGACGGCGACTCGCCAACCACGATGCGGCCGAGGTTGCGCAACGGTGTGGAGTTCTCGTCCCAGTACTCCGAATGCGCCTCCGTCGACGTGCCGTACCACGAGTCGGTGCCCTCGCCCGCGTCGAACACCTCGGCGCCGAAGTCCTCGCTGATCGGCTGATTGTCGTGGATGACCGGCGGGGTGTTGCGGATGACGTCGTTCTCCGCGGTGCCGGCGTAGACGTTGGCGTCGTCGGCCAGGTTGAGTTCGGACACGTGGTCGGCGCCGACGCCGGGACTGCCGATGAACACGGCGTTGTCGACGTCGAGTTCCTTGTCGCCCTGTGCCGAATACCCGACGACGGTCGACCCGTAGCTGTGGCCGATGAGCGTGTTGTTGGACGGCTGCCCCTCGTGCGTGGCCCGCAAACCGTCCTGAAAGGACTGTAGGTCGCCCGCGGCGTCCTCGGCGTATTCGGCTTTCGTCGCCGCGCCGAGGTCCTGCGGCGCGTCGTAGCCGACCCAGGTGATGGCGGCGTTGCTGCTCCCGCGGTCGGTCTGCGCGGCCTGGTCGAGCAGCGCGTCGGCCTTGTCGAGTTCGCCGCCGATCTTCGACAGGTTCGACCCGGTCCCCGGGACGGATGTGACGACGTTGTCGGCCGTGTCGGGATTTCCGGTCGCGACGATGCCGCGGCCGTTGCCCTCGGTGGAGAAGTCGAGCAGGTACGCCTCCGGCCTGGTTTCGGTCGGCTCCCGTTCGAGGCGTTCGTGAATCGCGTCGAGGCCACGCAGTGTCCGGTCGATCTCCTCGAGCTCACTCGCCTCCGCGGAGTATTCGGACGGTCCGAGGTTCTCGAGTTCGTCACGGCGTTCGTTCAGTTGGGTGTATTCCTCGGTGAACCGGATCCGGTTGGCACGGTCGCGATCCTCAGCGGGAATCCCGTCCAGGCCGCCGATGACGTCGCCGTGGGTGTAGATGGCCGATTCCTGCTCGGTGGGGCTCAGCTCGTCCCACCACTGCTTGACCTCCGCGGCCGAGGCGTCGCGGGGAATGTCGGCCGGGGTCACGATGTTGCCCTCGCCGGTGGCTTCGAGTTCGAGGCCCGCCGACTCCGGCGTTGCTTTGTCCAAAGCAGACACCGCGGTGCGGTCGGCCTCCCTGGCGGCCTTGAGAGCCCGGGAGAGCTTTCCGGTCAGTTCGTCCGCGAGATCCGAAGCCGCCTGCTTCTCGTCGTCACTGCGCATGTCGCCCGGGCCGCCGGGAATCGCCCGGACGGTGCCGTCCTGCTGCAGCCGCAGATGCCCGTTGGAATCGACGGTCTCGGCGACGCTGCTGACGGTCTTCTGCGCCTCGGACACGGCGTCGGACAACGTGCGCAGGGCGGGCGGGATCCTCTCGATGTACTCGGCGGCCGTGGAGTAACCGTCGCGCACGTCGCCGATGTGGGACCGGGCGGTGTCACCGGCGTCCCCGCTCCAGCCCTCCAGTGGCCGTGCCGCGGCCGCGAGGTCGGAGTCGGTGGAGGAGAGTTCACCGGCCAGGCGCGACCACTTGTTCGCGAGGTTGTCGAAGGATCCCGGGTCGGCAGACCGCAGCTGTTCGAACGAAACCACGTCATGCCTCCGAGTGCAGGTCGGGCAGGGTGTCGAGAACGGTGTCCTCCATCTGCTCGTAATCGCTCGCGCCGTCGCGCAGCAGTTCCCCTGCCACCGCGGTTCGCTTGTTGAGATCGTCGACGTGGTACTCCCACAGCTCGGCGAGCCCCCTCACCTTGCCCGCGGCGCTGAATCCGTCGTTGTCGTCGGCGTGCACCGCGGCAGCGCCGCTGAACTCGGCGACCGCTTCGCCGGCACCGTCTGCCAGCGAAACGAGCTTGTCGCCGGTGCTGACGAGTGTCTCGGGATCGACGTCGTAACCGCTCACGTCGGGCCTTTCTCCGGTGGGCAGGTGAGGAACAGAAAGTATCGAACCGGACATCGCCGTGTGACCACTTTCGGTGAACAGCTGCCCACGATGACATGAGCGGCAACCTCTCGGCACGTCGGCGGATGCGGCATACTCCGTCGCATGCCCGCGACAGCCGTCAGGGGCAACTGGAGGACCGATGCCGAACGCAGCAACTGCGAGTTCCGGCGGGTCGGCGGGTGACCGGTTCCGCCGGTGGATGTTCGCCCGTCACGCGCATCCGGTGAGCGCGTGGTCCCGCTGGGCCACCACGCCGCTGCTGGTGGTGCCACTGTGGACCCGCGACTGGCGGCACGCGGTTCCGATCGCGGTGTGGATGGCGATCAATCCGGTCGTGACCCCGCCGGTGCGCAGCGACAAGAACTTCGCAACACGCGCCATCCTCGGTGAGGAACAGTGGATCGCGGACCCGAAGCAGGACCCGGGCTCGGCCGGTCTCAACGCGGTCGGCTCGGCCGGTCTCGCGGCTGCGGCGCTGGGTGCGTGGACGAAACGGCCGGTGCCGACGGTCCTCGGTCTCGCGTGGTCCATGACCGTGACCATGCTCGGCTGGCGGCGGTACGCCGATCTCTACGACCGGCAGTCCGGCGACCGCGGGTGACGCGTTCGTTCAGGCTTCCTGCCGGCCCGCCGTGCCGGAACGGCGGCGTACGGGATGCTTCGACATGAGGGACACACGGTTGAAGGCGTTGATGGTGATGGCCGCCCACGTGATCAACGAGACCTCGTCGTCGGTGAGGTTGGCGCGCGCCCGTGCGTAGGCCTCGTCGTCGGGGTGCTGCTGGGCGACCAGGGTCACCGCTTCGGTCAGTTCCAGCGCGGCCTGCTCACGTGAGGTGAACAGGTCGGTGTCACGCCAGCCCGGCAGCACCGCCAGCCGCTGAACGGTCTCACCCGCTTCGATCGCGAGGTGGGTGTGCCGGTCGAGGCAGAAAGTGCACGCGTTGAGCTGGGAAGCCCGGACGTTGACCAGTTCCAGCAGGACCGTGTCCAGGCCGATCTCACGTGCCCGGCTGCGAATCTCGGTCGCCGTCGCCGTGAGCGCCTTGAACACGGATGGCGTCTGCTTGTCGATGAAAACCCGATCGGACATCGTTCACCCCGTCCGCTCGCGCACCGCGGCCAGTGCGTCCGTGGTCACCTTGTCGACGATGTCGTCGACGTCGTGGTGGCGTTCGAGATACTTCTTCACGAACGGGCACACCGGCACGATCCGCAGGCCAGCGGCACGCGTGTCGGCCAGCGCGTGACCGATCAACGTGCTGCCCAGCCCCATTCCGCCGAAGTTGTCGCCGATCTCGGTGTGGTAGAAGATCCGCTGCCCGCCGCGGTCGACGTACTCGGTGAAACCCGCGGGCTGCTCGCCGACGCTGATCTCGTAGCGGTTGCGGTCTGCGGCCTTGGCGACTTCCGCCGCTGCGGCATCGTCGGACATGGCTTCCCTTCGGTCTCGCATCGTCCGGTCCACTTCGCACGATACGGGCTCGCCGCAGAATGTTCCGGATGATCGGCAGGCGGCCGAGCACCTGCGACCGGAGGAGCCGAAGTCATCGGTGAAACGAAAAGACCCGCGCTCGTGAGTGAGCGCGGGTCGTCACACTGTGTGGAGCTGAGGGGAATCGAACCCCTGACCTCTGCCTTGCAAAAGCAGCGCTCTACCAATTGAGCTACAGCCCCTGGGCCTGCGAACGGTGGCGATCGCAGGCGCCGGTGTCAGTTCTGGCCCGCTCCGGTGTTGGCCGGAGTGCTGCCGTTGAGGGACGCACCGTTGACGTGGGTGTCGACCGGTGCCGTGGCCTCGCGCCACAGGTCCGCCTCGGCCTTCGCATCCTTGTTGCGCTTGATGACGAAGAACACGCCACCCGCGACCACGGCGAACGCCAACAGCTTCTTCACGGCCGAAGCCTCCCTCTGGCACGAACTGACCCTGCCGCCTCGATGCTACTGCACGCCGTCGCAGCCGGTTTACGCGGTCCGGTCACGCGGGCAGCCGACGGATACGCGGCCATGGGCAGTGACCCGGCCGCAGGTACGGGCACGAGAGGCACAGGAGGTTCACATGAACCGCAGGGACGAACAGCAGGAAGGCCTCAAGGGTGCCGTCGAGGACATCAAGGGCCGCGTGAAGCAGGCCGCCGGCTCCCTGCTCGGGCACGACTCGATGCAACAAGAAGGCAGTGCGCAACAGGACAAGGCCGAGGCCCAGCGCGAGGTCGCCGAGAAGGAGGCGCAGGCCAAGGAGGCCGAGCGCAAGGCCACCGAGTCCCAGGCGCGCGAGCGCTCTCAGCAGGAGTGAGAACTCATGATCGCGGGTGGTTCCACGTGGAACCACCCGCGATCTCGGCTGTAGAACACCAGGTCAGGACTCCGTCGACGACGGCAGGACGCCCGATGGACAACCCGCGCCCACCGCTGCGGCGCGCCTGTCTCACTTCTGTTGCGTCACTCGTGTTGCACCGCGCTCGCGTTGCGGACCGAATTCAGGACATCTAATATCCAGGTTGTGCGGATGAGCGAGGGAGTCGAGTGGGCGGTCCACAGCTGCCTGAACCTGGCGTGGCTGGGTGAACGAGCCGTGCCCGCGGCCCGACTCGCGGCGTTCTACGAGCTGCCCGCGGCGTACCTCAACAAGCAGTTGCAGGCCCTGGCCCGCGCGGACATCCTCACGTCCGTATCGGGTCCACGTGGGGGTTTCCGGCTCGCGAGGCCACCCGAGAAGGTCACGCTGATGGACGTCGTCGCCGCCGTCGACGGTGACGAACCGGCGTTCCGGTGTACCGAGATCCGCCAGCGCGGCGGCTCGGGCGGCGGCGATGCCGACGCCTACCGCAAGCCCTGCGCGATCGATGCCGCGATGCGCAAGGCCGAACTCGCCTGGCGGCGCGAACTCGCCGGGCAGACGGTCGCCGACGTCATGACGACCGTCGAACAAGCGAACCCCGGCGTGCCCGACAAGGTGCGCCGCTGGTTCGACGACACCCGCTGACAACCGCCACAGCATGGGCGCGCGCTCAGCCGTCCAGATATTCCGGATATTGAACATCCAGAAAAGGAGAGGCCGATGCAGGGACGACTCGAAGGACTGCAGTCCGCTGCCGCAGGCGGTTTCCAAGCCATGTACGCGATGGAGTCTTTCCTCGCCAGCAGCGACGTTCCCCATGGATTGCTGCACCTGCTGAAACTGCGTGTCAGCCAGATCAACGGCTGCGGGTTCTGCGTCGACATGCACGCCCGGGACGCGGCCGCTGACGGCGAGAGCACCGAACGCGTCAACGGGGTCGCCGCGTTCCGCGAGATGCCGTACTTCACCGAAGCCGAACGTGCGGCGCTCGAACTGGCCGAAGCCGCGACCCGGATCGCCGACAACCCGCACGGCGTTCCCGACGACGTGTGGCAGGCCGCCCGCAAGCACTACGACGACACCCAGCTCGGCACGCTGATCATGGCGATCGCCGCGATCAACGCGTGGAACCGCATCAACGTCACCAACCGGACCGAGGCGGGAACCTTCACCCGCTAGGCCGAGTGTTGTTCCGCCCCCAAGGGCACTTTGGTCGCATTCAATGCGACCAAAGTGCCCTTGGGGGCTTTCCGGTGGTGACGGTCAGTCGTCGGTTCCGCCGTCGAGCCAGATGCAGGGCGACGACGCACCGAGCGAGAGGTCACCTTCGATGCTCTGGGTGACGGACATGCGGAACGCGTCGCCGTTGTGCTGCACCGACACGAAACGGTCGGCGGCGTCGCGATGGTCGGCGAGCACGCGGAAATCGTGCGACGTCCAGTGCTCGAGGAGCACATCGACCAGCTCGGCGTTGCGGCCACCGGGAAGGTCGTCGAGCCAGTACGTCTTGCCGACCTCGTAACGTCCGCGCGGACCGCGATCCTTCGGGTCGTCGCATTCGAGCGCGTCGTCGCGCTGCACCGTCAGCGTGGGCTGCACGGGCAGCGCGGCGACGGCGCGTTCGATGTGTTCCTGCGCTCGCGCACGCGCCTCGTCGTGGGTCAACGTCCGCATGACCTGTGCCCCTTCCCCTGGCGCGCAGTGCCGGCCAGCGTCACAACGGCCCTCTGCCCAGGATGATCGCGGCGAAGTTACGCAGCGAATCCGAATCGGTGTTCCAGTACTGCGAATGCGCCTCGGTGGACAGGCCTGCGGTGAACCACTCACCGTCGGCCCCGGGATCGGACTCGAACACGGTCGCGCCGAAATCGTCGTCGATCGGCTGCGGCCCGTGGACGAAGTCGGGCGTCAGGCGGATGACGTCGTTCTCCGCCGTCGTGGCGAAAACACGGCCGCTCTCCGGGAGTTGCAGCTCCGACACGTGGTCCACACCGACGCCCGGACTGCCGACGCACACCACCGCGTCGACGTCCAGGGGAGCTTGGGACGCGGCGTGCCCGACCACCGTCGAGCCGTAGCTGTAGCCGATGATCGTGTTGTACGAGCGCTCACCGTCGCGGGTGGCACGTAGACCGTCCTGAAAGGACCGCAACACCTCGCCGCCGACCACGGCACGGTCGTCGCTCGCCGACTCGAGCAAATCCTGCGGCGCGTCGTAGCCGAGCCAGGTGATCGTGGATGTGTTGGTGCGGCGCGACAACTGGCCCACCCGGTCGACGATCGCGTCCGACTTGTCGATCTCGGAGCGGACGGTCTTCAGGTTCGTACCGGTGCCCTGCACGTTCGTGACGACGTTGTCCGCCGTGTCCGGATCACCCGTGGCGATGATCGCGCGGCCCCTCCCCTCGCGGGACAACCCGACGAGGAACGCCCGAGGCCGCGCGCGCGTGGCCTCACTGTCGATGTACCGCTTGATCGCGTCCATGGCCCTGATGACGGCCGCTCGGTCGTCATCGGGTTCGTTCCGCTGCTGTGCCGTGACGTCGGCGTACTCGGCGTCGAACACCAGCCGGTTGGCGCGGTCACGGTCCACGGTCGGAACGCCGTCGAGCGCACCGATCCCGGCCGGGTCGGCGGAGATCGCCGCGTCGCGCTCCTCGGCCGGCAAGCCCCGCCACCAACCGGCGACCTCGGCGGGCGAACCGGCCGCGGGGATCCCGTCGACCGGACCGGTTCTGCCACCCGACTCGACCGCCACTGCCGCCTCCACGGTTCACACCACGCTCGACAACGCCGGAAGCAGCGTAGCGGTACGCAAGGCTGCCAACCAACGCTTTCGGACCACGGTCCGGGACTTGAATCTGCGAGTTCCGTCGTGCGGACACCGACCTCGGGCGGTGCCCGCACGACGGGAACGTTCGAAACGGAAGGGTCGAACTACTCGTGATCGATCACTGAAAACGACAAAACAGACAAGACTCCAGTGGGTGAACCAACAATCTGCGGGTGCACGGTAGCGCACGTATTGAGGTATAAACCCTGCGGCGAGATTATATCCGGGTACGAATAGAACCGAGTTCGGCCGCGACACAGAAGAATTCCTCATTATTCGGAGCCGACGTCCCGACGGATTGGCCAATTCGTTATGGGATGTGACACCACCGTTGCAGGGTGTGTGCGTCGAGCAACTGTGGAAGGCTGATTTGTGAGCCCGATGACGGGCTTACCCCAATAAGCGGTCCCGCCCTTCCGGACATTGCAGTGCATCGAAAGGACGGGACCTTCCCTGTCAGCAGACAGAGAAAGGGATTATCGCATGCGTACTATCAAGCGCGCCATGGTGGCCAGTGCCCTCGCACTTCCGCTCACACTCGGAGCGGCGGGTGTCGCGTCGGCGGACAGCTTCTCGCAGGAGCACTCGCACGCCGGGCCGAACGGCTCCATGTCGCACAGCGTGCAGTCCGGCACCGGAGCAGACGGCGGCAGCTCCTACGACGAGTCGATGACCTGGGCGGGCCCTGACGGCTCCAGCAGCTCGGGCACCAGCTCGAACGCGGGCGCCGACGGCTCGGCCAGCTTCGAGAGCTTCGAGAACAGCGCCGGTCCTGACGGCGTGAGCTCGAGCAACACGAGCGCCAGCACCGGTGGTGCCGGCTCGTCCGACGAGGGGTCGCTGAGCGGCCTGCTGGGTGGCCTCGGCCTCTGATTCCTCGCTAGACAACGGAACGCTCCGCTTATCCCGGCGGACGCCAGATGTCTGGCCGGGGCCCTGGGCCCCGGCCAGACATCCACGTCGAAAGGATGCCTCCGAATGGGCAGACCGTCGCGTGCAGCACTCGGCCGATCGGCAGTCGCCGCCGGGCTGGTCCCCGTCGCGCTCCTACTCGCGAGCCCCGGCAGCGCGCACGCCGACCCTCGTCCGACGGGCGGTGATCCCGCGCAGGAACAGCTGTCAACAAACGGCTCTGCGACCGATGAACGGTCCGAGGCGGTGCACAGCAAGCACACTTCCGGACACGAACGGGTGTTCTCGATCGGTGATGATCTCGGTGTCACGAGAGCCTCCACTCACCACCACGAGCACACGGTCAGCGGCGAACGGATGACTCACCCCGACGGGTCGGCGACAGTCACCACCCAGGAGCGAAGCCGCACCGCCGGAGCGTCGGCAGGACGCATCAGCCTCGGCCCGGTCGGCCGCGTGACGTCGAACTCCGCGGACTACCGGTCACAACGACGCCACACGGCGACCGGTGAGAGCTCCGACGATCGTGGCGGTTCGCGAGCCGTGCACACCAACCGACAACGCACCGCCAACAGAGCGACGTCGCATGCCGCGCAGCTCGGTCCGGTCGACGGACGACTCAGCACCGCGCGAGCGACATCGACACGGGCGATGCATGGGGGTTCGCCTCACGACGGGCCCCAGAACCCGGACGACTCCACTCCGCACCGAACCGCTTCCAGGAACGTGGCAGGAAACTTCCAAGGGAAACTGGATGTAGCGCGGATTGTCGGAGTAGACGCCCGCGCCGTGCACTTCAACCAGCGTCACGCCGAATCAGGCGACAGGGCCGAAAACCGTCCTCATCGAGAAGGCCGCCTCGAACTCGGTGTCACGGCGCTGGGAAGGCCACTACTCGAAGTGAAACCGGAATCCCCGTAGACGCACCGGAACTCCGTATCGAGCCATGCGGCGCGGTACGACGCGAACCGGCGTGGCGCGAGCTGATGCGGTGTGTGGCGATGCCGTCATGCCGACCGACAGTGGCACCAGGACAGGGGCACGTCGATTACCTCCTCGGCAATCACTCCGCGCACCGGCTCAGTCTACCGTCGGCGTATGACGGTCGGCCCGCTGCTCCGCGCATGGCGCACCCGCAGAAGGCTCAGCCAACTAGGGCTGTCGGCACAACTCAGGGTGTCCGCGCGGCACGTCAGCTTCGTGGAAACCGGCCGCTCCGGCGCAAGCCGCGCGTGGCTGCCGCAACTCGCCGAACACCTCGACGTGCCGCTGCGCCCGCAACGAACCGTTGCTGGCCGCCGGATACGCACCCCGCGTTCGGCGAGCACCGGCTCGACGACGGGGCGATGGAACCCGTGCGGCGGGCCAGCGACACCGTCCTGACCGCACACGAACCACACCCCGCTCTGGCCGTGGACGACTGCTGGAACGTCGTTGCGGCCAACGGCCAGCGCCGATCCACGCGTGGCGGAGCTCTACACCGAACTGGCTTCGTACGGCGAAACACCGGGCTGGCGATCGAACGGCCGGACGCCCGGCAACGGCGCCTCCGTACGGGTCGGTTCGCACCACGGTGCGCCGACCACCGACGACAGGGTGTTCCTCGCGGGCGGTTGAGCGCGGTGTTCCTCCGTGCGTGTTCCGACGTTGCCGTGTTCCGGTTTCCGTGTCCCTGTAGTCCGCGTCCCCATGTGGAGTCTGCTGTGGATGGTCAGGGTGACCGAACGCCCACGACCCGACCCGCACCGGACGCGGGCACAATCATCGGTGTGACAAGCGACGACACGGGACGGGAACGCCGGGAGCAGGGACGCCATGGCACACGACGTGCCGCAAGTGACAGTGCTGCAAGTGATCCGGCCGGCGACCGGGAGGGCAGTGGGGCGACGATCGAGCTAAGCCTCGACGAGATCCGGGCCGTCGCCGCGTTCGCCGTGGAATGCGCCGAGCCGGCGGCCTCGATCTTCGAACAGGCGTGTCCGCGGGATTCGCGCGCACGGGACGCCCTCGATGTCACCCGCGCGTTCGCCGAGGGAGCGCGGCGGTCGAAGGCGATCCGCGATGCAGCGTGGGCGGCGTGGCGGGCGTATCAGGAGACCCGTGATGCCGGTCTGGCCGCCGCGAGTGAGGCCGCCCGGTCGGCGCACACGGCGGCGAGCTCGGCGTACCTGCACCCGCTGTCGAAAGCGACCCAGGTCAGACACATTCTCGGGGCAGCTGCTCACACGGCGCAGGCATGCGAACTCGACGCAGGTGACAACGCGGACGTCGCCGCCGAGCAACTCCGGCGGGCGCAACGACTGGCGACACCGGCCGTGATCGACGTGCTTCGCCGCTATCCCACCGCCCCAACAGGTGGCGCCCGTCCCGGTGAGCTGATCCGCACACTCGACGCCGTGTTACGCGACACGAGCTGCCGCGGCGTCGACGACGACGGCGCGCGTCCGCGAAGCGGCGGCACCGGCACGTGACGGCGCTACCCGCCGTTGTCTTACGGCACCCGCACGAATGTCCGAATCCTCGGGCATTCCGCGCCCGGCGGTGGGAGCATCCGCTCATGGACCTTCCACGCGAGTTCCGGGATCTGCTCGACCGTGACCACATCACGACGCTCATCGCCCGGTACGTGACAACGCTCGACAACGGCGAGTTCGACATGGAATGGGGCCGTTCGCTGTTCACCGACGATGTCCACATCGAGTTTCCGCTGGGTCCGGTGGACGGTGTCGAACGCGTCGTGGAACAGCACCGTGCGGTCATGTCGTCCTGGGACCGGACGCTGCACTTCAGCTCCGACCATGTCGTCGAACTGGACGGCGACCGGGCGGAGGTGTGGGGAAGGCTGGTGGCCCTGCACGTGCACGCGAATGCCGAACCGAGGGCGCCGCTCATCGCCGCACAGAAACTCCAGGCGACGACGGTGCGCACTGCCGACGGCTGGCGCTTCGAACGTGTGGTGTTGCGGCCGAGCTGGACGACGGGCGAACCGCCCACCGACATCGAACAGGTCATCCGCTGACCTCAGGCCGCTCGTCCGCCGATCTTTTCCCCGGAAACTGCAAAGACGAGCGCCGACAAACGGCAACACGGTCCCGCGCCCCCGAAGCACCGCGTCCCGAGCGCAGAACACGCGTGCACGCACGCAGGACACGCGGTGCTGAGTGCAGAACACGCGCAAAGGAAATAGAAAAGGCGCCTCCCGCGTGTAGCAGGAGGCGCCTTCTCGTGGTGGGCCCAGGAGGACTTGAACCTCCGACCTCATCGTTATCAGCGATGCGCTCTAACCGTCTGAGCTATGGGCCCGTGCAGCGGTGAAAACTCTACCTCACCGCCGCGGCACGGTTGACACGGGGTCACTCCGTCCTCGGTCCGCTCGTCACGCCGCCCATCGTGGCCGTCGTGGCGGGCGCACCGGCTCGTCACTCCCGCTCGGAGAGCGTCACCTCCAGGCCACCGGCCAGGTCGGCGGACACGTTGTAGATGAACGCGCTGACCGTGGTCAACGCCGAGATCAGCACGATGTTGATGGCGCCGACGATGGCGGCGATACCGAACACGCGGGGCGCCGTGATGAACGGATCCCCGGCACCCTCGGTCGCCTCTCCCTGCACGAGCGAGGTGTACGTGCCGTTGATCTGATCCCACACGCCCATGCCTTCGAGCACGGTGTACAGCACACCGACCGCGACCAGCCAGATGAAGAACAGCGCCACGCCCAGCACGAGCGACAGCTTGAGCACCGACCACGGGTCGAAGCGCTTGACCTGCAGGCTCGCGCGCCGCGGCCCGCGGCCCGGCCTGCGCAGCGCACTGACCGGCGTCGACCGCTTCGCCCCGCCGGAGGACCCGCCCGCCGCGGTGCCGACCCCCTCGGGAGGGGCGAGCTGGTCCTCACCGGCCTCGGAACCGCCGCCGAACAACCTGCCTGCGGCCGTGCCGCTCACCACCTGCGTGTCGGCGTTGCTGCCCGCGTAGTCGCCGGCCGAGCCGGCCGCGGCGTACTGCTCCGTCGGCTGCTCGGCCGACTGGTACCCCGCCGACCGATACGACGCCGACTGGTACCCGGCCGACTGGTACGACGCCTCGTCGGCGGGCAGCTCGCCAGACGACCAGCGCTGGCCGAAGCCGTCACCGTCGGCGTCCGACACGGTGTCGACATCCTTCGCGACCCGCTGCCACGGCGGTGCGACCTCGTCGTCGGTACCCGCGTCGGCGCCGCGCTGTTCGGTGTTGTCGGGTGGTGTCACTACCGGTCAGTCCCTCGTCCGCGCTTGCGTCTCGTGCCTACTCTTGCTCTTCCTGGGCGGTTCCGCCCGCCGAGGCCTCGTCACCGTCGGCGTCCGCGGCGTCGCCGGCCGGGGCGGAGGCGGTGCCCCCTTCCGTCGAGGCTGCCGCATCCGACGTAACAGCACCATCAGCCGCGCCGCCCGCGTCCTCGTCCGCTTCCCCTTCCGGGACGTCCGAAGGCTTGTCGGCATTACGTGCCACGGCCAGCAGAGTCGTTCCCTCGTCGAGGTTCATCAGGCGAACCCCCTTGGTCTGCCTGCCGGCCTTGCGCACGTCGTCGGCACGCGTCCGGATGACCCCGCCGCTGGAGGTGATGGCGTACAGCTCGTCGTCGGACTCGACCACGAGCGCCCCCACCAGCCTGCCACGCTTGCGGTCCTGCTGAATGGTGAGCACACCCTTGCCGCCACGACCCTGCACCGGATAGTCCTCGATGTCGGTGCGCTTGGCGTACCCGCCGTCGGTCGCGACCAGCAGGAACGTGTCCGGCTTCACCACGCTGATCTTGAGCAGCTCGTCGCCCTCGTTGAACCGCATGCCCAGCACACCCGACGTGGCACGGCCCATCGGGCGCAACGTCTCGTCCGTGGCATGGAAGCGGATGGACTGGCCCTCCGCGGACACGAGCAGCAGGTCGTCGTCACCCGAGGCCAGCACCGCGCCGACGAGCTCGTCACCCTCACGCAGGTTGACCGCGATGAGACCACCCGAGCGCGCCGAGTCGAAGTCGGTCAGCTTGGACTTCTTGACCAGACCGTTCCGCGTGGCCAGGACCAGGTAGTCGGCCGCCTCGTAGTCCGGGATGTGGATGACGCCCGCGATCTCCTCGTCCGGTTGGAACGCGAGCAGATTCGCCACGTGCTGGCCACGTGCGTTGCGGCTGGCCTCGGGCAGGTCGTAGGCCTTCGTGCGGTACACGCGGCCCTTGTTGGTGAAGAACAGGAGCCAGTGGTGCGTGGAGCACACGAAGAAGTGCTGGACGATGTCGTCCTGCTTGAGCGTCGCGCCCTGCACACCCTTGCCGCCACGTTTCTGCGAGCGGTACAGGTCCGTCTTGGTGCGTTTGGCGTACCCGGTGCGGGTGATGGTGACGACGACGTCCTCTTCGGCGATCAGGTCCTCGATGGACACGTCGCCGTCGTACGGGATGATCTTCGTGCGGCGCTCGTCGCCCCACTTCTCGACGATCTCGCTGAGCTCGTCCCGCACGATCTGCCGCTGCCGCTCGGGCTTGGCGAGGATGTCCTCGAGGTCGGCGATCTTCGCCTCGATCTCGGTCAGCTCGTCGATGATCTTCTGACGTTCCAGTGCGGCGAGCCGGCGCAGCTGCATGTCGAGGATCGCGGTGGCCTGGATCTCGTCGATGTCGAGCAGCTCGATGAGGCCGGTGCGCGCCTCGTCGACCGTGGGCGAACGCCGGATCAGCGCGATCACCGCGTCCAGCTGGTCCAGCGCCTTGACCAGGCCGCGCAGGATGTGGGCGCGTTCCTCGGCCTTGCGCAGGCGGTACCGGGTGCGCCGGACGATGACGTCGAGCTGGTGATTCGTGTAGTGCCGGATCATCTGGTCGAGCCGCAGCGTGCGCGGCACGCCGTCGACCAGGGCCAGCATGTTGACGCCGAAGTTGTACTGCAGCTGCGTGTGCTTGTAGAGGTTGTTGAGCACCACCTTGGCGACCGCGTCGCGCTTGAGCGTGATGACGATACGCATGCCGCTGCGGGAGTTGGTCTCGTCAGCGATATCGGCGATGCCGGTGAGCTTGCCGTCGCGCACCAGCGTCGCGATGCTCTCGACCAGGTTGTCCGGGTTGACCTGGTACGGCAGCTCGGTGCAGACCAGCGTCGCACGGCCCTTGTTGTCCTCCTCGACCTCGACGACCGCGCGCATCCGCACCGAGCCGCGGCCCGTGCGGTAGGCCTCGGAGATGCCCTGCGTGCCGAGGATCAGACCGCGCGTCGGGAAGTCGGGCCCCTTGATGCGCTGCATCATCGCGGCGAGCGTCTCCTCCTCGCCAGCCTCCGGGTTGTCGAGCGCCCAGATGACGCCGTCGGCGACCTCGCGCAGGTTGTGCGGCGGAATGTTCGTCGCCATGCCCACCGCGATGCCCGAACCACCGTTGACCAGCAGGTTCGGGATCCGGCTCGGCAGCACGTCCGGTTCCCGCGTCCGACCGTCGTAGTTGTCGGAAAAATCGACGGTTTCCTCGTCGATCTCCCGCAGCATCTCCATCGCAAGCGGGTCGAGGCGGGATTCTGTGTACCGCATCGCGGCAGCCGGATCGTTGCCGGGAGAGCCGAAGTTGCCCTGACCGTCGATGAGCGGGTAGCGCATCGACCACGACTGGGCCAACCGCACGAGGGCGTCGTAGATCGCCGAGTCACCGTGCGGGTGGTAGTTGCCCATCACGTCGCCGACTACGCGGGAGCACTTGTTGTACCCGCGGTCGGGCCGGAACCCCGAGTCGTACATCGAGTACAGCACCCTGCGGTGCACCGGTTTGAGCCCGTCGCGGACGTCCGGCAGCGCTCGCGACACGATCACGCTCATCGCGTAATTGATGTACGAGTTCTGCATCTCCTGCTGGAGATCGACCGGCTCGACACGACCGTGCTGGCCGTCGGGGGGCAGAGTTTCAGTCACGGCTGGTTGTTCCTTTCACGCCTGATCCGGGTGGCTCGCGAGTGGATGCTGCGGTCCCGCCCGGATCAGATGTCGAGCATTCCGGCGGCCTTGGCGTTACGCGTGATGAACGAGCGGCGGGCGTCGACGTCCTCGCCCATGAGGACGGAGAACAGTTCGTCGGCGGTGGCGGCGTCATCGAGGCTGACCTGCAACAGCACCCGGCTGGCCGGGTTCATCGTGGTCTCCCACAGTTCGTCCGAGTTCATCTCGCCGAGACCCTTGTACCGCTGGATACCGTCGTCCTTCGGCAGCTTCCTGCCCGCCGCGGCACCCGCTTCGAGCAGGCCGTCCCGCTCCCGGTCGGAGTAGGCGTACTCGGCTTCCGCACGCGGCCACTTGATCTTGTAGAGCGGCGGCTGTGCCAGGTAGACGTAGCCGTGCTCGATCAGCGGGCGCATGAACCGGAACAGCAGCGTCAGCAGCAGCGTTCGGATGTGCTGGCCGTCGACGTCGGCGTCGGCCATCAGCACGATCTTGTGATACCGCAGCTTCGAGATGTCGAACTCGTCGTGGATGCCGGTGCCGAGCGCGGTGATCAGCGACTGCACCTCCGCGTTCTTGAGCACGCGGTCGATGCGGGCCTTCTCGACGTTGATGATCTTGCCTCGGATCGGCAGGATCGCCTGGAACATCGAGTCCCGGCCCTCCTTGGCCGAACCGCCGGCCGAGTCGCCCTCGACGATGTAGAGCTCGCACTGCTCCGGGTCGGTCGAGCGGCAGTCCTTGAGCTTGCCCGGCAGTCCGCCGATGTCCATCGCGCCCTTGCGGCGCACCAGGTCACGGGCCTTGCGCGCGGCGTCGCGCGCCTGCGCACTCGAGATGGCCTTGTTGATGATGGTCTTGGCCTCGGTCGGGTTTCGTTCGAACCAGTCCGAGAGCCACTCGTTCGTCTTGGTCTGCACGAACGTCTTCGCCTCGCTGTTGCCCAGCTTGGTCTTGGTCTGGCCCTCGAACTGCGGCTCGCCGACCTTGATCGAGATGATCGCCGTCAGGCCCTCGCGGACGTCGTCGCCGGTGAGGTTGGCGTCCTTCTCCTTGAGCAGCTTCTTGTCACGCGCGTAGGCGTTCACCACTCGGGTGAGTGCCGCGCGGAAACCCTCCTCGTGGGTGCCGCCCTCGTGCGTGTTGATCGTGTTGGCGAACGTGTAGACCGACGGCGTGAACCCGTTGTTCCACTGCATCGCGACCTCGACCTCGAGGCCGTCACCCGCGGCCTCGAAGCCGACGATCGTGGGGTGGATCGGGTCCTTCGTGTTGTTGATGTGCTTGACGAAGTCCTCGAGCCCGCCCGGATAGTGGTAGGTGCGCTCCTTGATGCGGGCCGCTTCCCCAGCGGCGTCCTCACCGTTCTCGTCCGGCACCCGTTCGTCGCGCAGGACGATCGTCAGGCCCTTGTTGAGGAACGCCATCTCCTGCAGCCGGCGCGCGACGGTCTCGGCGTTGTAGTCGGTGGTCTCGAAGATGCCCGGGTCGGCCCAGAACGTGGTGGTCGTGCCGGTGCGGTCGGTGGACCCGGCGTCGACGAGCTCACCGGGTTCGGAGTGCTTGTAGTGCTGCGTCCACTTGCGCCCGTCCCGGTGGATCTCGACGTCGAGCGCCGTGGACAGCGCGTTGACCACGGAGACACCCACGCCGTGCAGACCACCGGAAACGGCGTAGGAGTCACTGTCGAACTTGCCGCCCGCGTGCAGCACGGTGTGCACGACCTCGACGGTCGGCTTGTGCATCTTCGGGTGCAGCTCGACCGGGATGCCACGGCCGTCGTCGACCACGCGGACACCGCCGTCGGCCATCAGCGTGACCTCGACCTTGCTCGCGTACCCCGCCATCGCCTCGTCGACGGAGTTGTCCACGACCTCCTGGATCAGGTGGTGCAGGCCGCGTTCACCGGTGGACCCGATGTACATGCCGGGGCGTTTGCGGACGGCCTCGAGACCTTCGAGGACCGTGATGGAGGACGCACCGTATTCGTTCTGGTTCTCTGCCACCGGCCTGACTTCTCCTCACCATCGCCACACGCGCACGCGCGCGGGGAACTCTGGGGCGCGGGCACCTTCTCGGCTCACCGTCTCGCACGCGCTCACACGGGGTTTCCCGCGCGCCGATCCGGCCCACCGGTCCTAGTTTACTTGGCCAGTCTCGCTCACATGCATCAAGGACACGTCTGATTTCGTCAGAGAGCGACGATCTCGACCCTGATCGGGTCCGGGGGCTGACCCGATCAGTGCCGCCACGTCTCGGAGAAATCGGGCGCCCACTCTCCGGCGGGGGTCAGCCGTACGTGTCACGCGGTCCTCTGCCGGACACATGACGTGGCCCCTTCCGCCAGCTCGGAGCGGCGGGCCCCTGGATCTTCATCCGCTTGACGACGCCGTGTCCCACGCCGGAGGCGATCTTCGCGAGCAGTTGCCGCTGCAGCAACCGCAGCTGTGTGGCCCACGCCGTCGACGACGCCCTGACCACCAGTTCTCCGTCGGTCAGGCTCACCGGCTGGGCGTGTTCCGCCACGTCTTCACCCACGAGGGTGGCCCACCGGCCGAAGACATGTCCCCCGGCCAGGCGGTCACTCCAGCCGAACTGCGTCGCCATGCGCGCGGCGATCCGGCCGAAGCTCTGCGGGTCGCGCTCGTCGGCTCCCGCCCCCGACCAACGGCGCCTGCGCGGGTTCTGCGAGGTCTGCCCCTGCTTGCCGGGTGGCCGGTTCCCGGACTGGCGCCTGCCGGGCTCGTGCCCCCGGGTCTTGGCACGGTCCTGCGCGGCCTTCAGCGCGGCGTGTGCCAGGTCGCGGCCACTGTCCGCCGCCTCCGACGGCTCCGGAGGGCGGCTCCGGTCCGCGTCGACGGCTGCGGAGTGTGCACCGCCCGTGGACCCGCCCCCTGTGGACAGAGCACCACCGCGGCCGTCGACGTGCGCGTTGTCCCCAGGTGCGGTAGGCGACCCCGTGTCGGGGACTGCTCCGGTCGGTGCGGTACGGTCACGCTCCGTCGCTCGATCGGGCTTTTCGGCCCCGCATCCCCCCTCGTGGGGAGTATTGACCCGCTGATCACGGTCTTCAGTCACCCAGTGCGATAACAAATCCAGGGTGTTATCCACACTGTCCACAGACTTATCCCCAGTTCGGCGACGTTTAGCTGTGCTGCCGGTCACCCCGCGTCGCCGATTTCCCGTATTGCGGGTGTTGTCAGCCACGTGTTACCTCACCCTCCGCGACCGCGAACCGGACGCCGGTCAGCTCTGTCGGCACGTCCTCGTCCACAGCGGCCGTCACGAGCACCTGCTCGGCACCCAGCGCGACCTCCGCCAGCCGCGCCCGCCGCCGCTTGTCCAGCTCGGCGAACACGTCGTCGAGCATCAGCACCGGCTCACCCCCTGCCTCACCGCGCAACAGCTCGTACGAGCCGAGCCGCAACGCGAGCGCGAACGACCACGACTCGCCGTGGCTCGCGTACCCCTTCGCCGGGGTGTCCCCGAGCACCAGGTCCAGCTCGTCGCGGTGCGGTCCGACCAGGCTTACCCCACGTTCCAGCTCCGCCGCGCGCGACTCGCCGAGCGCCACGCGCAGCACCTCCGCCAGCCGCTCCGGATCGGCCCGCTCCCCGCTGGGCTCGCCGTAGCCCTCCGGCAGCGCCTCACCCAGGCTGGAGCGGTACGTGATGTGCGCAGGCCGCGAATCCGGCGCCACCCCCGCGTACGCCTCCGCGGTGTGCGGCGCCAGATCCGCCACGAGGTTCAACCTCGCCGCCAACAGGTGCGCCCCCGCCTTGGACAGATGGTCGTCCCACACGTCCAGCGTGGACGCCGCGTACGGATCGTCACCACGCTTCTTCCCCGCCGACTTCAACAGGGCGTTGCGCTGCTTGAGCACCTTCTCGTAGTCGGATCGCACCCCCGCGTACCGCGGCGCGCGCTGCACCAACAGCTCGTCGAGGAACTTGCGCCGCTCACCAGGGTCACCTCGCACCAGCGCCAGGTCCTCGGGTGAGAACAGCACCGTGCGCAGGATCCCGAGCACGTCCCGCGGCCTGCCGACCGCGCCGCGGTTCACACGCGCCCGGTTGGCACGTCCCGCGGCGATCTCCAGCTCGACCGTCAGTTCCCGGTCCTCGTTGACCACCGCGGTCCGCACCAGCGCGCGTTCGCACCCCTGCCGCACCAGGGGTGCGTCGGTCGCAACCCGGTGCGAGGAGAGTGTGGCGACGTAACCGATCGCCTCGAGGAGATTCGTCTTCCCTCGTCCGTTCTGCCCGACCAGCACGGACGGGCCCGGATCGAGCGGCACATCGACGTGGTCCCACGAGCGGAAATCGGTCACCTGCAGGTGACGGATGTACACGTCGTTATCCGACTGCCTTCGTCATTCGCCGGCCTTCTTGACGCTGTGCCCGCCGAACTGGTTGCGCAGCGCGGCCACGGCACGCATCGCCGACGAGTCCTCCTGGCGCGAGGCGAACCGCGCGAACAGCGCCGCGGAGATGACCGGAGCAGGCACCGAGTTGTTGATCGCCTCTTCGAGCGTCCACCGGCCCTCACCCGAGTCCTCGACGTAGCCTTCGAGCTCGGCCAGCTCCGGATCCTCCTCGACGGCGCGGATCAGCAGGTCCAGCAGCCAGGACCGGACGACCGTGCCGCGCTGCCACGCCTTGATCACACCGGGGACGTTGTCGACGACGTCCGAGGCCTCCAGTAGTTCGAAACCCTCGGCGTAGGCCTGCATCAGCCCGTACTCGATGCCGTTGTGCACCATCTTCGCGTAGTGACCGGCACCGACCCCGCCCGCGTGGGCGAAGCCCTCGTCCCGCGGCCCCTCGGGGCGCAACGCGTCGAAGATCGGCATCGCGCGCTCGATGTCCGACTCGTCGCCGCCCGCCATGAGGCCGTAGCCGTTGTCCTTGCCCCACACTCCGCCGGACACGCCCACGTCGACGTACTTCACGCCGTGCTCGGCCAGCACCGCGGCGTTGTCACTGTCGTCGGTGAACCGGGAGTTGCCGCCGTCGATGACGAGGTCACCGCTCGACAGCAGGCCGCCGAGTTCCGCGACCGTTGCCCGGGTCGCCTCACCCGCGGGCACCATCACCCACACGATGCGCGGCGCGTCGAGCGCCTTGGCCAGGTCCGCGAGCGACGAGACGTCGCTGACGTCCGGGTTCTGGTCGAATCCGACCACGTCGTGCCCGGCGGCCCGCAGCCGCTCGCGCATGTTGAAACCCATCTTGCCGAGGCCGACCAGTCCGAGCTGCACCATCGAAATGACTTTCCCTTGGTAGTTGCGTGTGCTTGCGCGCGTCCGCCCGCGTGAACTCAGCCGGGCAGCCGCACCGGCATGAGCAGGTACAGGTAGCCGGGCACCACGTCGCCGTTCTCGTCGGCCGGCTTGATCAGCGCGGGCCGGTTCGGGGTGGTGAACGTCAGTTCGGCGCGGTCCGCGTGCAGCGCGGCGAGACCGTCGACGAGGTAACCCGGGTTGAACGCGATGGCGACCGGCTCACCCTCGAAGTCGACGGGCAGCTCCTCCTCGGCGCTTCCCTCGTCGTCGCCACCCGCGGACAGGCGCAGCGAGCCGTCACCGAACTCCAGCCGTACCTGCGTACCCCGTTCGGCGACCAGCGACACGCGCTTGATCGCCTCGGTCAGGGTCGACACGTCGATGACGGCGCGGCAGCTGTGCTCGCTCGGCAGTAGCTGGCGGTACGGCGGGAACTCGGCGTCGAGCAGCCGGGTCGTCGTGTACTTGCCCGAGCCGGTCAGCCCGAGCAGGCCGTCCCCGCTGGCGAGCCCGACCTGAACCGTCGACCCGCTCGTGCCCAGCGACTTCGCCGCGTCGGCGAGCGTGCGTGCCGGCACCAGCACCGAGGCGTCACCCAGTTCCTGGGCGGGCGACCAGCTGAACTCCTTCATCGCCAGCCGGAACCGGTCGGTGGCGACGAGCGTGAGGTTCTCGCCGGAGATCTCCACGCGCATGCCCGTGAGCATCGGCAGCGTGTCGTCCTTCCCGGCGGCGACGGCGACCTGGGCCACGGCCTGCGCGAATGCCTCACCCGCGACCTCGCCTGCCAGGTCTGGCTGGGCAGGCAGCTGGGGATAGTCCTCGACCGGCATCGTCGGCAGGGAGAACCGTGCGCTGCCGCAGGTGATGGACGCACGCGCCCCGTCGACGGCGATCTCGACCGGCTGGGCGGGCAGCGCCTTGGTGATATCGGCGAGCAACCTGCCGGACACCAGCGTGCGTCCACCGTCGGCGATCGTCGCGGGAACCCCGACCGTGGCCGACACCTCGTAGTCGAAACCGGACACCGTCAGCGCATCGGAACCGCCGTCGCCACCGGCGTCCAGCAGCACCCCGCCCAGCACCGGAACCGGTGGCCGGGACGGGAGGCTGCGTGCCACCCAGGCAACGGCGTCAGCGAGGCCATCACGCTCGACGCGGATCTTCATGGCGCCCATCCTTTCGACGGCCCGAGCCGCCGTAGCTCGAAAGACGACAAACGACCACCTGCCGGTTCCCCTCGTGGTTCGAGACGAGCCCGGACCGTGGCTGTAGCGGCCCGCCAACCTACAGCGTGTCGACATGTCGACGCATCTGCGCCATCGGCCCGGATACGGACCCGACCGACATGGAGACAACCGCTGCTCGAGCGGACCGGATGTGTGGGTCTCCACGGTAGAGCCTGCGACCGCCGTGGGTCATATCGGGCCGCGGCCTTCCGAGCGGGTTCGTCCCCATCTTCAACGTCCTTCTCTTTTTCTTTTGTTCTTCTAAGAGAGATCTTTTGTCCAGCCGCAGTAGTAAGCGTTGTGAGTTGTGTGGATGCGGCTCGTTCTCCCTGGTCGGCAGGCGTGGCGGCGTGTGGAGGACAGGGTGTGGTGTTCGGTGGACCGATCAGGGGTCGATGTGGGTGGTTTGAACCGTCCTCAGGCGGCCCACAGTTGTCCCCATGGTTGTCCCCAACTGTGGGGACGGTTGTGCCCAAGACCTGTGCGCGCCCGTCGTGAGACAGATCGCCCGCTGGGGTGACAGATTTCTTGGCACACAAGGATTTCCACACAGTGGGGATGTTTCCCCTGGTCGTTCGTGCACAGGTGCCGCTGGGCGGAGCCGGTTGTAGTGCAGCGTTGCGGTCAGCGCGCCGGTGGACATCCTGCGGACAGAGTGCGGACAACCCTGTGGATGCTGTGGACGTCCGGTGGACAACCTCCCGCGAGGTCGGGAGTGAGCGGTTTTCGCGTTCTCACGCGGAATCCGACGAAGGTCGCCTGTTCACAGTGGACGGAGTCGCCGAGCGGGCGCCGTGACGGCGTTCGGGGGCGGTTCGGCGGTCGGTTTGGGGTTGGTTCGGGGCCGGTTCAGTGGTCGTCGAGGTCTGTCGCCCGCCGTTTCCGTCGGCCGAGGCGGCGCTCGGGAGGCGGGTCGAGGCGGTCGATCGCCGTCCGATCGGCTGTGCGCGGCGTTCGTCCGGCGCGGTGTTCGTCCGGCGCGCCGGATGGGGATCCGGCGCGGTTCACGGGGTCGTTCCGGTGCGTGCCCGCGGCGGGGCCGGTGGTCTGATCCGGTCCCGACCGGCGTCCCGGTGCCGGCTCCCGAGCGCCAGACAGTGGTGCAAGACAGCGGCGCGACAGGGGCGCAACGTGCGGGAGTGGCCGGAGTTCGGAACCGCTCTGCTCCGATGGCGTACTCGACGGCCGCGTGGGTTGCCGCCAGGACTGCCGAACGCGGCGCATGCGCGCGGCAGGCGCGCCTCAGCGCGGCAGAGTGACGGTCGGCCGGAAGTCGGCAGGCCGCCGCCGGATGCAGCACCTGTGGTCGTCGATGCAGGACGCTGGATGCAGGACACGCGGTGCTGAATGCAGGACACGCTGTGACGGCACAATCCGAGCGCGTCGATGAAGGTGGCGGTCGGCCACCCCGAATCCGCAACACGGTCCCCGGAAGGGACAACACGGTTCCCGGGAACCGCAACACGCGCCCCGGGAACCGCAACACGGCGGCAGGGGCGGGTGGGCCGGCGGTGGCTACTGGCGGGCGCGCTGCTTGATGCGGGAGGTGAGTTCCTGCACCTGGTCGTAGATACGGCGCCGTTCGGCCATCTCCTTGCGGATCTTCTTGTCCGCGTGCATGACCGTCGTGTGGTCTCGGCCGCCGAAGGTCTGCCCGATGCGCGGCAGTGACATGTCCGTCAGCTCGCGGCACAGGTACATGGCGATTTGCCGCGCCGTCGCGAGTGCCTTCGTCTTGCCGGGACCGCACAGGTCGTCGACCGTCACGTCGAAGAACTCGGCGGTGACGCCCATGATGGTCGAGGCGCTGATCTCCGGTGCCTGGGAATCCGGGATGAGGTCGCGGAGCACGATCTCGGCGAGCCCGACATCCACCGGCTGCTGGTTCAGCGAGGCGAACGCCGTGACCCGGATGAGCGCGCCTTCGAGCTCGCGGATGTTCGCCTCGATGCGCGCGGCGATGAACTCGAGCACGTCGCCGGGGACGTCGAGCCGGTCCTGGGCCGCCTTCTTGCGGAGGATCGCGATCCGGGTCTCCAGCTCGGGCGGCTGGATGTCGGTGATCAGGCCCCACTCGAACCGGGTTCGCAGCCGGTCCTCCAGCGTTTCGAGGCGCTTGGGCGGCCGGTCGGACGAGACGACGATCTGCTTGTTCGCGTTGTGGAGCGTGTTGAAGGTGTGGAAGAACTCCTCCTGAGTACCTTCCTTGCCTTCGAGGAACTGGATGTCGTCGACGAGCAGGATGTCGATGTCGCGGTAGCGCCGTTGGAACGCGACCTTGCGGTCGTCACGCAGCGAGTTGATGAAGTCGTTCGTGAACTCCTCGGTGGACACGTACCGCACGCGCATGCCGGGGAACAGCCGCTGGGCGTAGTGCCCGACGGCGTGCAACAGGTGCGTCTTGCCGAGCCCGGACTCACCCCAGATGAACAGTGGGTTGTAGGCGCGGGAGGGCGCTTCGGCGACGGCGACGGCCGCCGCGTGCGCGAACCGGTTGGACGCACCGATGACGAACGTGTCGAACGTGTACTTCTCGTTGAGCTTCGTCTTCGACGTCTGCGGCTGGGCGGGCGCGGTGTACGGCTGGCCCGCCGTCGGCTGCCCGGTGAACGACGGCCAGATCTCGTTGGCGGCGGCCAGCGCCTCGCCCTCTTCGTCGACCTCTTCGTCCGAATCGGCCAACGCCTCGAGCCGGGACTGACCCGCCGACTGCGTCGACTGTGCCGACGTGGACCCGCTTCCTGCGTGCTGCGCTCCGCCGGACGGCGAACGCCTCCCCGCGTGCTGCGAGCTCTCGCCGGAGCCGCCGGCCGCCTGCGACCCCGGAGCGGCCGGCGGCTCGCCCGTCGATCGGCCGGCCTCTGCGGCACCTCGCGCCGGGGCGTGTGCCGCGGGATCGTTGCTGTCCTGGGAACGCCGTCCGGACGCGTGCTGCTGCCCGGCGTGCGGCTGGCCACCGTTCTGCCCGCCGGACGGTCCGGAGTGCGGGCCCGGCTGCTGCTGGGGTGCGGAATGCCGCGGTGAACCGGGTGACTGCTGCGGGTACGGAGTCGGCCGCCTGCCCTGTGACGGAGCCGACTGACCCGATTGCGGTGCCTGCGGTGCGTGTGACGGTTGTGGCCGGTGCTGCGGCGACTGCTCGGTCGAACCCGATCCGGTCGCGCTCGCACTGGTTGTCCCCGAACCCGAGTCGGCGGAGTTCGTGGCGGAGGGCGAACCGCTCGACGGGACACCGGGAGGCGGTGGGGTGTCGTCGCGGATCGGCGGAATGGTCGGCAGGACCATCGTCTCTTCGGCAGGCGACGTCGGCGGGACGCGGGGCGCGCCGGACTGGCCGTTGGGGCCGGAACCGTGTGGTGAACCGGGCGACGTGGCGGAAGCCGCCGCCTCCAAACCATGTGCGTGTGGGCCAGGACCGCCGGTGTCGCCACTCGCCGGGGTGAGCGTGCCCTCCATCCGGCCGGACGGCGAGCTCGGCGTCGTCGGGGAGTGCTGACCTGGTGAGGAGTACTGGGGCGGGGACGTCGGCCCGTTCGGCGCGGGTGCGCTCTCGGCGGAGTCGACCTTGACGGCGAGTGAGACGTCGCGGCCGAGCCTGCGCGACAGGGCCGCGGTGATGGGCTCCCGGAGGGCGCGCTCGATCGCTTCCTTGGCGAAGTCGCTCGGCGCGGCGAGCAGGGCGGTGCCGTCGAGCAGGCCGATGGGGCGGGTCACCCGCATCCAAGCGCGCTGCTGGGGCGAGAGCGTGCCGTCGGACAGCTCTTTGACGACCTGTTCCCACACGGAACCCAGGTTCAGCTGTGGCTCAGACACCCTGCTCTGCTCCCCTCCCCTCGACCTCGTCCACGTGGCCTGCGCATTTCATCCTGTCGACGTTCGTGAGCACGTGCTCGCCGATCGCCGGTCCGAGACGGCAGCGGTGCAGGTCGAGCGGGGCTTCCGGCGTTATGAGCGCAGGAAGCATCCACAAGTTGTCCACAGGTTGTGCATCAATGTACGGCTACCCCACGGGCCCTCCTACCCGCGGGTCCGTGTGTCGCTCGCCCAGTCTCCCACTTACCGGCGGCGCGGCGCCTGCCCCTCATCTTCGTGGGTCGAGAAGAGGCACGCTAACAAGCGCTGGTCCGTGCCACAAGCAGTTCATTCGAGCAAGGATTCCATGGTCGACGGCGTGTCGCCATTCGAGCCGGATCCGTGAGCAGCAGGGCTGCCGCAGGGGGCGGTGTCAGGGGTGGGTGGCCGGGTGCGTACCCTTGAAAGGTCTGCCGCCGACACCGCGGCGCCACGGTCAGCCGGCCGACGAGGTCTTTCACTCGGAGACTATCGCGCCGGCGCCCGTGGCGAGCACGAGGTCCGGTGGCGACCACAGACCTGTACGTCGCCAGACCAGGAGAATGACGCCGTGAGCAAGCGCACCTTCCAGCCGAACAACCGTCGACGCGCGCGGACCCACGGATTCCGGCTGCGGATGCGTACGCGGGCGGGCCGCGCGATCGTGGCCGCCCGTCGTCGCAAGGGCCGTCAGAAGCTGTCCGCCTGACCTCGCCTGCGGCCGGGTCCGAGCGCGCGTGCTTCCCGCCGACGCTCGCCTGCGGCGCAGTGAGGAATTCCGTGCCGTCATGCGCGGCGGCGTCCGAGCCGGGCGCCGCCGCCTTGTGCTGCACGCGCTCGCCGAGTCCGGCGAGCGGAAGAAGGCAGGGTTCGTCGTGAGCAAGGCCGTGGGCAATTCCGTGGTGCGGCACCGGGTCATCCGGCGCCTGCGCCACCTCGTCGCGGACCGGCTCGGAACCCTGCCGGACGGTTATGCGTTGGTCGTACGAGCGCTTCCTCCCGCCGCGAAGGCGAGCAGTGCGGAGTTGGGCTCGGACCTCGACGCGGCCATGCGGCGGTTGAAGCTTGCCGGTGCGACGAGCGCCGCACCGGAGGCCTCCCGCGACAGCAATGGACGAACGGTGTGAGTGAGCAGCAGCCGGTCGCCGAGCACCCGGAACGTGCAGGCGATCACGAGACGACACATGCGGCTCCGCGGCCGACTCCGGTTGCGTGGATTCTGCTGCTCCCGATCCGGTTCTATCGCAAGGCGATCTCACCCTTCCTGCCCCCGATGTGCCGGTTCTATCCGAGCTGTAGCGCATACGCGGCCGAATCGCTGACGAAGCACGGCGCGGCGCGGGGCAGCTATCTCGCCGTTCGCAGGCTACTGCGGTGCGGTCCGTGGACCGAACCGGGACGGGACCCCGTTCCCGAGACGTTCAGCCTCCGGCGTCAAACCCCTGGTATATCTACCGAGGAGTAGCTCAGTGCTCGACTTTATCTACTACCCTGTGTCGTTCATCTTGTGGTGCTGGCACAAGGTGTTCGGCTTCGTCTTCGGGCCGGACAACGCCATCTCCTGGATTCTCGGCATTGTCTTCCTGACCTTCACCGTGCGCGGCATCCTCTTCAAGCCGTTCGTCAAGCAGGTCCGGTCGATGAAGAAGATGCAGGACTTCGCCCCCGAGGTGAAGAAGCTGCAGAAGAAGTACGCCAACGACCGGCAGAAGCAAGCGACGGAGATGCGCAAGCTGCAGCAGGAGCACGGGGTCAACCCGCTCGGCAGCTGCCTGCCGATGTTGCTGCAGATTCCCGTGTTCATCGGTCTGAACTGGGTGCTCCGCAACTTCCAGGAGGGAAGGCAGAGCAACTACTTCTTCGACGCCGCGGAAGTCGACTCGTACGTCAACGCGAAGCTCTTCGGCATCAACATCGGCGACGCCATCAACCACTTCGGCTTCGCGGGACAGTCGAGTGAGTGGCACTGGGAAGTCGCGCCGCTGGCCATCCCGCTGATGATCATCGCCGCGATCGCGACGCACCTGACGGCCCGTCACTCGGTGGCCCGCCAGAACCCGGCGTCGGCCTCGCAGCAGACGGCCATGATGAACAAGCTGACGCTGTACATCTTCCCGTTCGGTGTCCTCGTCTTCGGTGCCTTCTTCCCGATCGGCCTGCTCATCTACTGGCTCGCGAACAACGGCTGGACCCTCGGACAGCAGCACTTCGTGTACGGCCGGATCGACCGTGAGGAAGAGCAGAAGAAGCTCGAGGAGAAGGAGAAGCGCGACAACCTCGCGCCGAAGCCGGGACAGAAGCCGAAGAAGCCGCAGCCGGGGCAGAAGCCGGACCCGCAGAAGAAGCAGACGTCGGGCGAAGGCAAGGCGGAGACCTCCGCCGACTCGTCCGGCGAAACCGATTCCGGTGCCGAGTCCGGCAAGGTCTCGGCGAAGTCGTCCACGAGCAACGCGAACGGCAGCGGCGCCGCCCAGAAGAGCGGTAACAGCGCCAAGAGCGGCAGCAACAAGGGCGGCAACAGCGCCAAGGGCGGTGCCTGGGCCAAGAACGGTGGCAACAAGCAGCGGCCTGCCGGTCAGGGCAAGAAGTCCAAGGGCGGCAAGCGCCGCTGACGCGCGCGGCGCCCGCCTTCCGCAATCAGACCTCGCCTGAGGGGCTCGAGAGGAGAAGCGACATGTCCGAGACCGCAGAGGTGATCGGCACGGAAGAAGAGAAGGCCACGGCCGCAGCGGCCGGGGCCGAGGAGGACACGACAGCGGCCGAAACGGATGGCGCCGATTCGTCCGGCAGCGAGGAATCCGCTGAGAACGAGTCGTCCGGAGAGGACGTGCTCGTCCGCGAAGGAGACATCGCGGGTGACTATCTGGAGCGGCTGCTGGACCTGCTCGACTACGACGGCGACATCGACCTGGACGTCGAAGCCGGCCGTGCGATCGTGAGCATCGACGGCGGCGACGACTTGGAGAAGCTCGTCGGGCCGCGCGGCAACGTCCTCGAAGCGTTGCAGGAGTTGACCCGGCTCGCCGTTCAGCAGGAGACCGGATCGCGCAGTCGGCTCATGCTGGACGTGGCGGGTTGGCGTGCCGGCCGTCGTGAGGAGCTTCGCCGGATCGGCCGGACCGCCGCCGAGAACGTGGCGAAAACCGGTGAGAAGGAGAAGCTCCAGCCGATGAGCCCGTTCGAACGCAAGGTCGTCCACGACGCCGTCGCCGAGGTGGACGGTGTCACGAGCGAGAGCGAGGGCGAAGAGCCCAAGCGGCGCGTGGTGGTCGTGCCCGAGTAGTAGCTGCATCCACAACGAACAGCGGCCCGCCGGATCTCGGCGGGCCGCTGTTCGTGTACGGGCGGACCGTTTCGAGGTCGACCACTCCCCTGTGCTCGGCTGCGGCGGCCGGGAGGGCTCGGGTTTCACGTGAAACCGGAATCGGCACGCCGGGGGCTTGATACGGCGCACACGGCGGGCGGCTGGAGCGGAACGGTCGGCGAGCGCCGCGCAGGTTGCGGCGGCGAGCGTGCTGGAGCGGCAGACCGCCGGTGCGGAAGTGGTCAAGCACGGCAATCGTCAAGCACGGCAATCGTCGATCACGGCGATGGCGGAGTCGGGCCATAGCGGAGTGCGGCATCGGTGGGTCGCAGCGATGGCGAGTCACGGTAGTGGCGAATCGTGGCGTTGGTGGAGCACGGCTTTAGCGGAGCACGGTCGTGGTGGAGCGCGGCCTTGGTGAAGCCGGCGACGCCGGTCGGTAAGCCAGTCGACGACAGGGCTCGACGCTCAGTGGGCTCGAGATACCTCTTTCGCTGTCGACCGTGGCTCGATGGCGCGTCCCTCCGAAACTGGCCGTTATCGGTGTCCGCCGATGCGGCCCTCCTCATTCCCGTGCCGGAAGCCGGAGCCGGTCTCCGTAGGGCAACGACGGCGGGTGTCGGCACGCCGGGAATCGCGTTCCGGCTGGGCGCCATGGGCGCGCAGGCCTCGGAGGTGGCGCAGCCGGGAGGTCGCTGACCCGGCAACCATGGTCGGGCCCGCGTTCGCCGAACACGTGAACCGGAGCCGGCGCTCGGGGCACCCGCTACCGTGACAGCGGCCGCATCACCGCGGCCTCGTCACAGGGCGTCGCTTCGTCACAGGGCCTTCGTGATGGCAGCTTTCGTGACAGCCGGCCGTGTGGCGACAGCTTCGTGGGAGTGGCTTCGAGGGTGGGGACGGTCTCGGATCACCTCCCCCATTGCTGGCCGATTCCCCAGGTGCACGGATGCCGATCGGACAGCGGGCAGGCGGAGATCTCCGAGTGGCGGCGCGGCGAGCTCACGGCGGTCAACCGGACGCCCGTCGACGCTCGGCACGTTCGCTGTGACGGGAGCCCGCGAGGGACGCGGCCTCGTCGCGACAGAACATGCGGTGTCCCGACTCGGCCGACGCGTGCGTCGGCCGGCGTGGTGTTGCGGTCGCTTGCGTTGGCACGGCCGCGCACGAGGGTTCGGCCGCGCACGAGGGTTCGGACCCAGCGGTGGAGCCGCACCGGAATGATCCCGCGGGGCCCATTCCGAGCCGCGCTGTGCCGGGGCTCTGTCGCAGCGAGGTGTGATGACGGGGTGCGCGTGTCGGGTCGAAAGGAAAGTAGTCTCCGGGTGGGCGCGGTCCGGACCGAGCGTGCGTCCGGAGGCGTTGTGCCGACCTCGGCGTGACCGTGCGGACGGCGTCGGCACGCGTGACCCCGCGGACGGTATCGGCCGACGCGACCCGAGTGGGTCCATCGGTGGTGAGGCGGCGGCGCGTCTGCGCGAGCGGCGAGCCGTTGGCGATCGGGCGCTTCTATGATCGACGAAGGCCGTCGCGATTACGCCGTCGTCGATCACGAATCACGTGACGAGGGTTGCGGCGATGTCGGGACCACCCGACCGTCGACGTTCCACGTGAAACCACGCATGGAGTTCTCCACATCTTCGGACTGTCGACTCTGATCGCGTGCGAGTTCATGGACAATCGAACGCGGGCCGTTTCACGTGAAACGCGGCGCCCGCGAATCCAGTGAGGAGTTGAGTAGTGGGCCGGGACGGACTGGAGTCCACCACCCCGACGGCGGCGATCGCCGTGTTCGGCGAACACGTTGATCGAGCGGAGCGGTTCGTGGCGATGTTGCGCGAAGACGGAGTCAGGCGGGGACTCATCGGGCCGCGAGAGCTCGACCGTCTCTGGGATCGGCACGTGCTCAACTCTGCGGTGTTGGGTGACGAGGTTCCACGTGAAACGAACGTCGTCGATGTGGGGTCCGGAGCCGGCCTCCCCGGAGTACCGTTGGCGATCAGTCGCCCCGATCTCGATATCGTTCTACTCGAACCGATGGCCCGTCGTGTCGAATGGCTCGAAGAGGTCGTGGACGAGCTCGACCTCGATGGCGTCACTGTGGTTCGCGGCCGCGCGGAGGAGAAGACGGTGCGTGCGCAGCTGGAGCTCGCCGACGTCGTGACCGCTCGCGCCGTCGCTCCCCTCGGCCGCCTTGCGGGCTGGTGTCTCCCGTTGGTGCGTGAGTCCGGCACGCTGGTGGCGCTCAAAGGTGCCAGTGCGACCGAGGAGATCGAACGGGATCGGGCTGACGTCGCCAAGGCCGGTGGCGGCGAACCGCACGTCGTCGAGTGCGGCGGTGACATCCTCGATACGCCGACAACGGTCGTGGTGATCGAGCGGGTGAAGGGTCAGCGCCCGGGATCGCAGCGGAAACGGCCGAAGAAGAAGGGTCAGCGGAGCCCATGACGAGTAGTTCCGAGCAAGGCATGTTCCACGTGAAACACGGCGGCGTTGGGTACGCGCCGACGAAGGGAGAGACTCGGTGACCACGCCAGCTGGACAGTCGAAGACCGGCGGATCGATGCCCATCGCCGAGGAGGCGCTCCGAGCGGCGAAGGTCCTCCACCCCGATGAAGGCTTCATGCCACGTCCGTCCAAGCGCCGCGTCATCACGGTGGCGAATCAGAAGGGCGGCGTCGGCAAGACGACCAGCACGGTGAACCTCGCGGCGGCGCTGGCGCTGCACGGCGTCAAGACGCTCGTCATCGACCTCGACCCTCAGGGGAACGCGAGCACCGCGGTCGACGTGGATCACCGTTCCGGGACCCCTTCGGTGTACGAACTCCTCATCGGCGAGGTGACCCTCGTCGAGGCGGCGCAGGCGAGCTCGCAGAGCGACAACCTGCTGTGCGTACCGGCGACGATCGACCTGGCGGGCGCGGAGATCGAACTGGTCTCGATGCAGTCCCGCGAGTCACGACTGAAGGAGGCGTTGACGGACGAGGCACTCGCCCAGCTCGACGTCGACTACGTCTTCATCGACTGCCCGCCCTCGCTCGGCCTGCTCACGGTGAACGCGCTCTCCGCCGCGCACGAGGTGCTGATCCCGATCCAGTGCGAGTACTACGCACTCGAGGGACTGGGACAGCTGCTGAGCAACATCGAACTGGTGCAGAAGCACCTGAACCGCACACTGACGGTCTCGACGATCCTGCTCACCATGTACGACGGCCGTACGAAGCTGGCCGACCAGGTGACGCAGGAGGTCAAGAACCACTTCGGTGAGGTCGTGCTCAAGACGATCATCCCGCGCAGTGTGAAGGTCTCGGAGGCTCCCGGGTACGGCCAGACGGTGCTGGCCTTCGATCCCGGTTCACGTGGCGCCATGAGCTATCTGGACGCCGCACGCGAAGTCGCCGAACGCGGTGTGGAGGGGAAGCAGGAATGACCGAACGCAAAGGCGGCCTCGGCCGCGGACTGGCAGCACTGATCCCGACGGGACCGGTCGAGGACGATCCCGAGGCCGAATCCCACGTGCCGGTCCCCGAGATGGCCGACGTCAAACCGCCTGCGGGTGACGACAGCGGATGGTTCGCCGCCAACGGCGCCATCGACGACGCACCCGCGGTGGGAGGCGAGGTCGCCGGCGCGGTCTATCGCGAGGTTCCGCTCGAAGCCATCGAGCGGAACCCGAAGCAGCCGCGGCAGGTCTTCGACGAGGAGGCGCTCGCCGAGCTGGAACATTCGATCCGCGAGTTCGGCCTCATGCAGCCGATCGTGGTTCGCACCCTCGAGGGCGACAAGTTCGAGCTCGTCATGGGCGAGCGCCGGCTGCGCGCCTCGCAGCGGGCCGGTCTGGAGCGCATCCCCGCGATCGTGCGGCAGACGACCGACGACGCGATGCTGCGGGACGCGCTGCTCGAGAACATTCACCGGGTGCAGCTAAACCCGCTCGAAGAGGCGGCGGCATATCAGCAGCTGCTCGACGAGTTCGATGTGACGCACGACGAGCTCGCGTCGCGGATCGGGCGCAGCAGGCCGGTCATCACCAACACGATCCGCCTGCTCCGACTCCCCCTCCCCGTGCAGCGCCGGGTGGCGGCGGGCGTCCTGTCGGCGGGGCACGCGCGCGCGTTGCTCTCCCTCGAGGATCCGGACGCGCAGGAGGAACTGGCGGGGCGCATCGTGTCGGAGGGGCTTTCGGTCCGCGCGACCGAGGAGGCAGTCACCCTCTACAAGAACGGTCCGCAGAAGAAGGAGAAGAAGCAGCCGCGCAAGCAGATGGAGGCGCCCGGACTCCAGGAGCTCGCTACGCGGCTGTCCGACAGCTTCGACACGAAGGTGAAGGTCGACCTCGGCCGCCGAAAAGGGCGCATCGTGGTCGAGTTCGGTTCGAAGGACGATCTCGAACGCATCGTTCGCCTGATGGACCCGAATAACGGCAAATCGGACACATAATCCGACGTCCCATCACCCCGGGTCAATACGTCACGGTGACGATTACTGGTGGTGGTGCTAAAACACCGATCGTGTGCCATGAGAACGGCGCCCGGAGCGAGTCGCTCCGGGCGCCGTGTCGTGTGACGAGTCGAGGCCGTGACTCAGTTGCCGCGGCCGGCGGCCCGTCCGATCAGTTCGTCGAACACCTTCCCCAGCGAGGTGCCGGCCGCCTCGAACGCCATCGGCACCGTGGAGGTTTCGGTGAGGCCTGGTGAGGAGTTCACTTCGAGAAAGTGGACCGTTCCGTCGGCGGCGACGATCGCGTCGGTGCGGGAGATGTCGCGTAGCCCGAGGGTTCGGTGTGCGCCGACGGCCAGCTCCCCCACGGACTTCTCGACGCCGGCGCCGAGCCGTGCGGGCGTGAAGAAATCGGTCAACCCGGCCGTGTAGCGCGCGGTGTAGTCGTAGACACCGTTCTCCGGCACGATCTCGACCGCGGGCAGTGGCTGCGGTCCGTCCGACCCCTCGACGACCGTGACGGCGATCTCGGTGCCGTCGATGTACTGCTCGGCGAGGACGGTGTCGCCGTAGGCGAAGCAGCCGACCATCGCGGCGGGCAGTTCGGCGGCGTCGCGCACGACCTGTGCGCCGAGCGCGGAGCCGCCCTGGTCGGGCTTGAGGATCAGCGGCAGGCCGAGCCGCTCGACCATGGCGTCGAGTACCGACTGCGCGCCGAGTTCGCGGAACGTGCTGTGCGGCAGGACGAACCAATCCGGCGTGGTGAAGCCGGCACCGGACACGAGCGCCTTCGCGATCGGCTTGTCCCACGCACGCCGGCAGCCCTGCGAGTGGGTGCCGACGAACGGGACGCCGAACATCTCCAGCACGGTCTGCACGGAACCGTTCTCGCCTTCACCGCCGTGCAGTGCGACGACGGCCGCGTCGGGCCGCTGCTCCCGCAGTCTGCCGATCAGACTGGAGTCGGTGTCCCATTCCTGGACCGTCAGTCCGGCATCGCGCAGTGCGACCGACAATCTCCGGCCGGACCGCAGCGAGACGTCCCGTTCGTGGGAGAGGCCGCCTGCGAGGACGGCGACAGTACGTTCGGCCACCCGTGAAACTCCTTGGGGCTGAAGGGAAAACGTCGATCAGGCCGTGTCCGGTCCAGGCGTCTGCGGCCCGGAGACGGCACGGGTGGTGACGCTACCGAACGTCCGCATCAGGTCCATTTCGGACTCGAGTACGCCGGCGAGCCGGCGCACACCCTCGCGGATCCGTTCGGGCGTCGGGTAGCAATAGGACAGTCGCATCTGCCTGCTGCCGAGCCCGTCCGAGTAGAAGCCGGTCCCCGAGGCGTAGGCGACCCGTGCGGTGACGGCGCGCGCCAGCATCGCCTTCGCGTCGACACCTTCGGGAACGGTCAGCCACACGTAGAACCCGCCGTCGGGGTGGGTCCAGCTGCAGCCCTCGGGCATGTACTGCTCCAGGGCGCCGATCATCGCGTCGCGGCGTTCGCGGTAGTTCTCGCGGAACGTCTTGATCTGACCCTTCCAGTCGTGGGTCGCGAGGTACTTCGACACGACGAGCTGGTTGAGCGTCGGCGGGCACAGTGTCGCCGACTCCGAGGCGAGCACGAGCTTCTCGCGCACGGCGTGCGGCGCGAGCACCCAGCCGACCCGCAGGCCCGAGGCGAACGTCTTCGAGAACGAGCCGAGGTACACGACGTTGTCGGGGTCCATCGACCGCAGCGCCGGGTAGGTCTGCCCGTCGAAGGCCAGCAGGCCGTACGGGTTGTCCTCGATGACGAGCACGTCGTATTGGCGGCAGATCTCGAGGATCTCCGCCCTGCGCTCAACCGCGAGCGTCACACCTGCGGGATTGTGGAAGTTGGGGATCGTGTAGAGGAACTTGACCCGTTTGCCCGCCTTCTCGCATTCGGCGAGCGCACTGCGGAGATTCTCGGGCACGAGGCCGTCGTCGTCCATCGCGACGTGCACGACCTCGGCCTGGTAGGCCGCGAACGAGCCGAGCGCGCCGACGTACGACGGTCCCTCGGCGATCACGACGTCGCCTGGGTCGCAGAACAGCCGCGTGACCATGTCCAGCGCCATCTGCGAACCGACGGTGACGACGACGTCGTCCGGGTGGCCGGTGATGCCCTCCATGGCCATCACTTCGCAGATCTGCTCGCGCAACGCGGGAACACCGTGCGCGGAGCCGTACTGGAGGGCGGTCAGCCCGTCCTCGGCGATGAGTTCGCTCATCTGCTGCGACAGCGATTCGAGCGGCAGCGCTGCGAGGTTCGGCATGCCACCGGCGAGCGACACGACCTCGGGGCGGCTCGCCACGGCGAACAACGCGCGGATCTCGGACGCCGTCATGCCCGCCGTGCGGGCGGCGTAGCGCTCGACGTGCGGGTCGAGGTTGGTGCGGCTGCCCGGCTCCACGCCGGACTTGGCCTCGGGGAGAGTCGGCTCCGCGCTCTGCGAATCCGGGACCTGGGGTTCGCTCATGGCATACTTCCGTCTGCTTTTCGTGGGGAAAGCGTTCGGCGGCTGGGCTCTACCTGTGTACTGCGCTGCCCGCGGTGTCACCTACGGGTAGTTGTTCGAGTGTAACCACAGGTGGTAGGGCGCCTCCCGCCGTTGGCGCGCTCGTCACATCGGCATATGCTTGCCGGTGTTACTCGCGCCGCGTGCGTTCCGTGTGCGCGGTGTCGGTCAGCGCCGGTCGATGCGGTCTCACACGGCCGCGCGGCCCTGCGATTCGGGAGGTCTGGTGTCACGTCGCGTCGTGGGCGTCACGCTGGACAACCTCGAGCAGCTGCCCCCGCACTGCCGGCGCTGCGTCTACTGGGAACTCGCTCCACATGTGAAACAGCAGGCCGAGGAGTTCGGCGAGACCGAGGTCGAGAAGGAGGCCTGGGTCTCCGGTGTGCTGCTCGAATGGGGCTCGTGTGGGCGGATCGTCTACAGCGGGAGCCTGCCCGTCGGGTTCGTGCTGTACGCGCCGCCGAGCGCAGTCCCGCGGTCGGACGCCTTCCCGACGTCGCCGCCGAGCCCCGACGCGGTGCTGCTGACGGCGTTCCACATCCTGCCGGAGTTCCGTGGCGGAGACCTGGGCCGGATGCTGGTGCAGGCCGTGGCGAAGGACCTCACGCGACGCGGGGTGAAGGCCATCGAGGCCTTCGGCGACGCCGGTCCGGAGGACCCGGACGCCGACGACGGCGCCGCGGTCGACACTCGCCATCCCGGCACCGGGAAGCCTGCTGCCGGGGATTCCGGGACTGGAGATTCCGGGACTGGGGAGCCCGACGGGCATTCGTGTGTGGTTCCGGCCGCGTTCCTGCAGAGCGTCGGGTTCAAGACCGTGCGGCCGCATCCCCGGTGGCCCCGGTTGCGGCTGGAGCTCCGGTCGTCGATCTCGTGGAAGGAAGACGTCGAGGCGGCGCTGGAGAAGCTGCTCGGCGAGGTCACGATGACGACGGCGACGTCGTCCAGCTCACGCGCCTGAGCCGACCGCCCCGCCGTCAGGCCGGCCGGCCTACACCGTCACCGCCGCCACGCGGTCAGGACCACCTCCGAGTTATCCACAGTTCTGTGCACAACTCGCACGGTTATCCACAGGTTGCGGTGGCTTGTGCACAGTCACTCGTTCGGTGGTCGCGCTGGGTCCATCGGTTCACCACCCTGGGTCACTTCGAACCTGGGGGGAGGGTGCGTTGGCTGACGACGAACCGGATTTCAAGACCGATCCGAAAACCGGAAAGGTCTATCCGATCAGGGGTAAGCGCAAGAAGGGCCGCACGGCCGTGGCCGGTGTCGTGGCGGGAGGCGCCCTGATGGCTGCCGGCACGGGCGCCACCGGAGGGTTCGGTGCGGGCGGCCTGGGGACGGCGGCGGAGGGGGCGTTGTCACAGGCCATGCGAACGGCCGTCACCCAAGGTGTGAAACACGCCGCGAAGGGCCGCACGGCGAAGGCGCTGCGTTCGCTGAAACTGCGGCCCGCGAAGTCACGCAAGCCCGGCCGCGGCAAACCAGGCCGCAGGCTTCGCAACGAGCTGCGTGATCGGGCCGAACACGCAGCCGAGTGTGCGGTGTGGTCCTACGGCGAGGTGCAGCAGTTCTTCTCGACCAGGCCGTGCCGGGAACTGACACGGCGGCTGATCCCGGTCACCGACGAGCACGGCAACCGCATCGCCGTATCCGTCGTGTGGGTTCGGATGCCGCGAACCGCCGGAGTGACGGATCTGCGGCAGCTCGTCGACACACCAGGCACGGGAAGCGTCACGGCACTCGGAGCCGTCGGGCCGCGGATCGGCAGTGGCGAGTTCACCGGCGAGGCCTACACGTCCAGGCCGAAAGGTCGGCGCCTGGTCATCTCCGAGGCGGCGATGCTCGGCGGCACGCCGGACGACGAGGAGCTCGAAACCATGGAAGCCGCCACCCGGGTGGCGGTGCACATGCCCCGTCCGAAGCGCTGAGTTCGCGACACGGAGCCCGGGAACGAGCCCCGAGAGCGGCGCCGGGCGCGGCTATTCCGCCTTCGCGAGCTCGTGAGCGAGGACGTCGGCGAAGGTGAACGTGCCCGTGGGCTGGTCGCCCTCCCCGAGCAGGTACAGCCGCTTCACGGAGATGAGCAGCCCCTCGGCGACCACGTCGCGGAACGCCGGGTCGGACAGCCTGAGCCGGTCCTGGCCGTTGGTGAGGTAGCCGATCTCGACGCGCACCGCAGGGCAACGGGTGCGCGTGAAGATGTCCCACGTCTTGGGGTGCGTGCGGCAGTCGAGCAAGCCGGTGCGGGCGGCCAGTTCACGCTGGATGTAGCCGGCGAGTAGCTCGCCGACCGTGGAGGTGGTGCCGTTGCCGGTGCCGAAGTGGAAACTCGCGACACCCTGGGCGTGCGGCGAGGAGTTGCCGTCGCTGTGCAGCGACAGGAACAGGTCGGCGCCCGCGTCGTTGGCGAACTGCGCCCGCTCGATCTCCGAAGGGCTGCGGGTGGGACCGCGGGAGATCAGCGCCTCCATGCCGGTGGCCTTCATCCGCCCTTCGAGACGGCGCGCCAGGTCCCACGCGATGTCCCGTTCGGCCACGCCGCCGACGTCGACGCCCGGGTCGTCACCACCGTGACCGGGGTCGATGACGATGCGCTTGCCACGGAGCCGCGGCCCGGCCTGCCGCACCTGCTCCTGCTCACGCAGAAACACGGGGCGGCCACCGCGGGCGCGCGGCGACAGCTGCCGCAGCGCCCTGACCGTGGACGGACCGCAGATACCGTCGACGGTGAGTCCGTAGTCGCGCTGGAAGTTCTTCAGACCGCGCTCGGTCTGCGGTCCGAAATGCCCGTCCGGCCGACCGGCGTTGTAGCCCAGCTCGGTCAGGCGTTCCTGCAGCGAGAAGACGTCGTCGCCGTGCACGGGGGACGAGATGAGATAGGCCAGCGGGCGGCTGCCCAGGTGGTAGCAGGATCCGCGCAGCGCGCGATACGTCGCGGGGCCCACCACGCCGTCGGTGATCAGACCACGGCGCTGTTGGAACGCACGGACAGCGTGTTCCGTCCGATCGTCGAACACGGCGTCGGCGCCGCTGGGCGCGCCATCGGCCCCGTCCGCGCCGTGGGCGCCGTTGGTGCCCGCACCTGGGAGCAGGTCCAGGCTGACCAGCAGGGACCTGATGTCGGCGACGTCCGGTCCGCTGTCGCCGCGGCGGAGTACCCGCATGCACTCCTCGCTCTACCTTGGGCATCGGACCAGCGGGTGGATGGCCACCCGATCCGGTGCTTGATGCTGTGCAAACCAATGCAGGACGCGGGGTCCTGCGCCTGACTATTGTGCCTTGTGCTTCCTTGACGAGCGCGCCAGGCCCGTCTCGCGGGCTGCCGCACTGGTGTGACGGCGCAACCGGGGCCGCGTGACGCGCACCGCGGGAACGAAAACGCGAAAGCCCGGGACGGGGCGGACCGCGTCCCGGGCTTTCGCGTGTCGATCTTCGTCAGAGCACTTCCGACAGGTCGTCGAGCAGCGCCGCCTTCGGCTTGGCGCCCGTGATCTGCTTCACCGGCTTGCCGCCCTGGAACAGGATCAGCGTCGGGATCGACATGACCTGGTAGTCGCGAGCGGTGTTCGGGTTCTCGTCGATGTCCAGCTTGGCGATCTGGATCTTGTCCTTGTGCTCGGAGGCGATCTCCTCGAGCACCGGGGCGATCATCTTGCACGGGCCGCACCAGGTGGCCCAGAAGTCGACGAGCACCGGCTTGTCGTTGGTGAGCACGTCGTCGGAGAAGCTGGAGTCGGTGACCTTGACGGTGTCGGTCATGGTGCCTCTTTCTGTGTCGTTGGGCCTGGTACCTGGTGAAATCTCAAGCGGTCAGTGGGCGGCGCCGGCGGTCGCGTAGCCGCCGCCGACCATCTCGGAGGACTCGGCGGCCTCCGCCACGTGGGCGTGCTCGGCGAGCCAGCGCTCGGCGTCGATGGCCGCGGTGCAGCCGCTGCCCGCCGCCGTGACGGCCTGCTGGTACGTCTGGTCCACCAGGTCGCCTGCGGCGAACACGCCGTCGACGTTGGTGTACGAGCTGCGGCCCTTGGTGAGCACGTAGCCGGACTCGTCGACCTCGATCTGGTCGCGGAACAGCTCGTTGCGCGGGTCGTGGCCGATCGCGACGAAGAAGCCCGTCACGTCCAGCGTGGACTCCTCGCCCGTCACCGTGTCCTCGACCTTCAGGCCGGCCACGGTGCCGTCGCCGAGCACCTCGGTGACCTGCGAGTTCAGCTGCCAGCGGATCTTGTCGTTCTGCTGTGCACGCTCGAGCATGATCTTCGAGGCTCGAAACTCCTCGCGCCGGTGGACGATCGTGACGGTCTTGGCGAACTTCGTCAGGAACGTCGCCTCCTCCATCGCCGAGTCGCCGCCGCCCACCACGGCGATGTCGTGCTCGCGGAAGAAGAATCCGTCGCAGGTCGCGCACGACGACACGCCACGGCCGAGCAGTTCCTGCTCACCCGGCACGCCGAGGTAACGCGGTGCCGCGCCGGTCGCGAGGACGACGGCGCGGGCGGCGTAGCGCTTGCCGTTCGCGGTGACGTACTTGATGTCACCGGTGAGTTCGAGCTGCTCGACGTCCTCGGCGCGCAGGTCCGCACCGAAGGTCTTGGCCTGCTCGCGCATCTCCTCCATCAGGTCCGGGCCCTGGATGCCGGACCGGAAGCCGGGGTAGTTCTCGACCTCGGTCGTCGTCATGAGGGCACCGCCGAACTGGGAACCCTCGAACACCAGCGGCTCGAGCTGTGCGCGTGCCGCGTACACGGCCGCGGTGTACCCCGCGGGACCCGACCCGACGATGATCAGGTTCCGAACGTCCTCTGCAGCCACTGGTTTCCTCCGCTTCGATAACGCCTGACACCGGGTCCAACAGCATCGTAGGTGCGTCTGTTCCCGCGGTGGCCCACGCCCGTGTGTGACGGGTCTTTCGCCGGGTGCGCTCCCGGGATGTGGACGGGTCACCGGGTGTGCCCGTGGCCGCACGTCACCATCGGCTCGGTCCGGGCGGTCCGCGTTCCCCTGCCGGTGCGGGGCTGGAGCGCGAGGTCCCACGCCCACAGCAGGAGTGCGAGCCCCGCGATCGCGGCGCCGACGGCCGGGACGGCCGGATAGGCGTGCCCTGCCGCGAGGACGACGCCGCCGATCCAGGGGCCGAGGGTGATGCCGACGTTGAACGCGGAGACGTTTCCCGACACGGCGAGGGTGGGTGCGTCGGGCGCGATGGCCATGAAGCGGGAGTTCAGTGCCGGGTTGGTGCCGAACCCGAGCATGCCGAGCACGATCACGAGCACCACGGTCGGGGTCATGTGGTGCGCTGCGAGTGCGAGCAGCAGCGAAGCCACCAGCAGGCCGGCGAAGCCGATACCGAGGACGGCCCTGGGACGGCGGTCGGGCCCCCGAGGGCGATGCCGAGGAGGGCACCGAGCCCGTAGCCGAACAGCACCGCCGGCACCCACGCGGAGTCGAGACCGGTGGTCTCGATCAGCATCGCCGCGAGGTAGGAGAAGGTGCCGAGCAGCGCGGTGGTGGCGACCGCCGTCATCGCGTAGGACAGCCACAGCCGGGGCGGCCTCAGGCCGCGCAGTTCCTTGCGCACACTCGGAGGGCTTCCCTGCCGGAGTGGGGGCACCGCGGCGATGACGGCGACGGCGGCGACGGCCGAGAGAGCCGCGATCGCCCAGAAGGCCCCGCGCCAGCCCAGGTGCTGTCCGACCCAGGTGCCCGCGGGCAGGCCGATCACGGTCGCGACCGTGAGCCCGCCCGCGACGATGCTCATCGCCCTTGCCCGGCGGCCGGGCCCGACGAGCGCCATCGCGGTGCTGCCACCGACGGCCCAGAAGCCCGCGTAGGCGAACGCGCCGATGAACCGCATCGCCAGCAGCAGCCCGTAGCTGTCGGTCAGGGCGCTGACCACGTGGCTGGCTGCGAACACGGCCAGGAACGCGAGCAGTGCCGAGCGCCGCGGCCAGCGCAGGGTCAGTACCGCCAGAACCGGCGCGCCGACGAGCATGCCGAGTGCGAATGCGCTGATGAGCCAGCCCGCCGCGGGGATCGTCACCGCCAGGTCGGCCGCCATGTCCGGGAGCAGACCGGCGAGCATGAGTTCGCTGGTGCCCTGCGCGAAGATCCCGAACCCGATTCCCCAGATCGCGAGCGGCATCCCGCTGTGTTCCTCGGCCACACCCACTCCTTTTTGTATCGATCGGTAGACAAGTGCCGAGGCTAGCAATTATGTATCGATCAATCCAAAATTATCGGGTATGGCCTGCACCACGACCCACCGACACCGGTCGTGGCAGGACAGCGAAAAGGCCGGCGGCGTCCCCGTCGGACCCCGCCGGCCTTCTCCGATGCTGCTGCTCGGCCGCTCGCTGCTCAGCCGCCTGCGCCGATGACGCGGTCCAGCACCGGTGCCGAGTTGCAGTCCGGGCTCACCGCGACCGCGCGGAACTGGGCCGACTGGCCTGTCGTGTAGAGCGCGAGGACGGCTTCCTCGCCGTCGATCGTGACCGGTCGTACCCCGGCCAGCTGCTTGTTCGGGTCGGCGCCCGCCGCCTGGACGCAGGCGTCGAAGCGGCTCTTACTCTCGAGCGGCCCGTAGTCGCGCACCGCCGAGATGCTGCCGATCGCCGAAGCGAGGTCACCGTCGTCCTTGGTCAGCGCCAGCGGCCCGGAACCGTCCGACGGAGCGCCGGCATCGCTGTCACCGGACTGCTCCGACGGCGCCGGCTGCGCCACCCCGGACGTCTCGCCGCCTCCACCGAGATTCGGCACGGCGATCGCGACGGCGGCCACCACCGCGGCGGCCACTGCGACGAAACCCGCAGCAATGCCCTGCTTCTTCCGCCTGCCGCGAGCACGGTCGAGGCTGACGACATTGGTACCCGCCGCCTGCTGCTCACGGGTTCGCTGTTCGTCGGCCAGGGCCGCGTCGATCCGCGAAGCCACGTGGGCGGGCATCGGCTCCACCGGCTCGTTGTGGAGGGAACCCAGATCCGACCTGGCGGCTTCCAGCGCCTCGATGACGGCTCGTGCCTCCGGGTCGGCGTTGACGCGGGGCCACAGCTCGGCCGCCTCGCTGTCGCTCAGCGCACCGGCGTGCAGGTCGGCGAGCACGTCGACAGACAACGCGGAACCGTCGGCGGCCCCGCCATTCCCCCTGAACTCGTCCGTCATCGTCGTCCCTCCCCGTGTTTGCTTTCGTAAGTTGGGACGCCGCCTTCCTCGGTCGGGTTCCGTAGATGTCCGAGAAGTTTCGCCAGTTTGGAGCGACCTCGCGCACACCTGCTCTTAACCGTGCCGTCAGCGATGCCCAGCATCTCGGCCGTCTCCGACACCGAGTACCCCTCGACGTCGACGAGCACGATCGGGGCGCGCTGATCCTCCGGCAGCTGCTCGAGTGCCTCTTTGATGACCAGGGACGTCTCGCGTTCGGCCATCGAATCGCGCGGCACGGCCGGTTCCTGGTGGCCCTCCTCGGGCAACGGCACGGTCGGTTTGGCCTGACGCCTTCGGATGCGGTCGAGGCACGCATTCACGACGATCCGGTGCAGCCACGTTGTGACCTGTGACTCGGCGCGGAAGTTCGACGCCGCGCGGAAGGCCGAGATGAATGCGTCCTGCAGCGCGTCGGCGGCCTCCTCCGGGTCGCGGACCGTCCGCAAGGCGACGGCCCACATGCGGTCTCGGTGTCTGCGTACGAGCTCGTTGAACGCGTGCGGATCGCCGGCGGCGTGCGCCTTGATCAGATCCGCATCCGTGGGCTCGGCGGTGGGCGCTGTCACCCGGAAGAGATTACTAAGGAGCACTCGGGCGTGAGCACGCCCTGTGCGGATCGTCCGGGTGAGATCGCGTTGCCGGGAATGTCGACACCGGTCGGGCCGGATCGGCGGCGCCCGCCTCGCGAGGTGGTCACGCCGAGGGCAGGAACTTGACCTCGCCGAACTCCGAGTTGAAATCGGGTTCCTGGCCGGACAACGTCTTCACCCAGACGATCACGTGCGTGCTGTCGACGGGCTGGTCGAGCGAGATCGTGGTGTTGACGTCGTCGAGCTTGCCCTGACCGACGACCTGGGTCGCGTCGAGCGGCGCGTCCGGGGAGTCGGCGGTGCGGATCTCCACCTCGGTGCCGGGACTGTCGGCCACGACCCGCACCTTCGACAGGTCGATCGGCTGGTCGAAGGTCGCCAGCAGGCCGACGCCGCGCTTCAACGCGGGCAGCTGCTGCTTGTACAGGTCGGTGCGCCACACCGTGGCGGGATCGCCGTCGGTTGCCTTCGGAGCGTCGGCGGGACTGTCGCCTTCACCCTCGGGGTTGTAGACGGTGATCTCCGACGGCTGCACCGGCTTACCGGTCTGCGTCTGCTGGTTGCCGTTCCCGCCGTTCTGGCCGCCGTTGTCGCCGTCCTGTCCGCCGCCCTGCTGCTGTGCGGGCGGGTCGGCGAGGTTGACGGGCGGGCCCGACGTGTCGCCGTCGTCCTGGAAGAAGTTGATGGCCATCATGCCGAGCCACGCGAGCACGGCGACGGCCGCGCACACCAGGGCGGTGACGCCGAGCGCGAGCTTGCGGCGGCGCGCCTTGTCCTTGGACGGCTTCTTCGTGGTCCACACGCTGCCGTCGGGTTCGGCCGGTTCGGCCTGCGCCTGCTTGGCGCGTTCTGCGGCCTCGGCGGCGTGGTCCAGCGCGCGCAGAATGGCCGCGCTGGTGCGGATGCCTCCGTGATCGCCGTCCTCGATGGTGCGCACCGACAGCGCCGACAGCTCGGGGGGCACGCGCGGCTGCAGCGATTTGGCGGGCACGATCCTGCCGGTCGGCGACTTCGGTGCGGGCGGCAGCGCGGGCGGACCGCCCGGCAGTGCCCAGCGGCCGGTGAGCAGCAGGTACAGCACCGAGCCGAGGGCCTTGACGTCGTCGCGCAACGTGGCGTCGGGCAATGGGCCGGGGAACGCCAGCCGCAGCCTGCCGTCCGGGGTGAGCCGGAGTCGTTGCGGGTGGTCGATCCCGAGCACGAGGCCGGACTGGTGCGCCTGGTCGACCGATTCGGCAAGGGCGCGCACCATGCGCACGGCCGCGCCGGGTTCGACAGGGCGCTCGGCGACGAGGTCGATCAGGTCGGTGCCCTTGGTCCACTCGGCCACGATGATCCCCAGCAGCCCCTCCGACGAGGAGATGCCGCTGCCGAGGGACAGCACGTCGAGCACGCGGGCGACCCCGGGGTGCTCGAACGTCGCGGCGTGCGCTGCGCGTTCCAGCGTGCGCCTGCCGAGCAGGGCGGCTTCCGGGTCGGCGGGGTCGCCGACCAGCATGGTCAGTGCGACGTCGCGACGCAGCTGCCCGTCGCGCGCACGCCACAGGTGGGCGCCCGCGCGTTCGTCGATGCCGAACTGCGCGAGCAGGCGGTACCGGCCGTCACCGACGACTCCGCCGGGCGCCAGCGCACCACGCTGCGCTCTCGTGCCCATCCGGCCTGACCCCCTAGGTTCGGCTCTCGCTCGCTGCTGTCTCTAGAAGAGGGTACGTGAACACGCAGTGCAAGGGCGGTGTCTTCCGCCTCTAGCCACGGCCCAGCAACCGGGTGACTCTCCTGGTCACCGGCGCGAGCTCATCCACCTTGAGTGCCATGAGTACCCCGAACGAGACACCCATTCCGACGATGCCCTGCAGGATCAGCGTCACCCACGCACCTCCGATGGCCCCGAGGAAGTCCGGCACGAGCATGCCGGCGGCCGCCGCGGCCGCCGCGCCGAGCACGCTGGCGACGACCGTGAACAGGATGACGCCGACCACCCGCTTGCTGCGCAGGTTGCCCAGCTTCACCCACAGCCAGACCTGTCCCAGGACCGCGCCGACGACGAACACGAGCGAGTTGACCATCATCACGCCCAGCACGACGTGCGTCGGCGACAGCAGCGCCTGAGCGAGGTACAGCAGCGGGATCTTCACCGCCGTCATCACGACCATGATCAGCGTGGGGGTGCGCGAGTCCTTCATGGCGTAGAACACGCGCATCTGCAGCATCACCAGCGCGTAGGGCAACAGGCCGAAAGCCGAGACCGCAAGCGCTTGCCCCAGCCGTTCGGCGTCCTCGACCGAGCCCTTGCCCAGCGCGAACAGGGCGACACCGATCGATGTGCCCGCCACGGCCATGACCGCCGAGACTGGCAGCAGCATCAACGTCGTCAGCCGTGAACCGTAGGACAGGTCGCCGACGAGCCTGCGGTGGTCCCCGTCGGCCGCGGCCCTGCTCATCTTCGGCATCAGCGCGGTCAGCAGCGACACGCCGATGACGCCGTACGGCAGCTGGAACAGCAGCCACGCGTTCGAGTAGATCGAGGCGCCACCGGCCGCGCCCGCGGTGAGCACCCGGGTGTTGATGACCATGCCGATCTGGCTGACGACGACGTAACCGAGGATCCAGGCCGCGAGCCCGCCGAACTCCTTCAACCGCTCGTCGAGGCCGAAGTTCCACTTGAACCGGAACCCCGACCTGCGCAGCGCCGGCACGAGGAACAGTGCCTGCGCGGTCATGGCCGTCAGCACGCCGAGGCCGAGTACGAGCACCTGCGGGTCGGTCATGCTCGTCGGCACGATCGTCGGATCGCCGGGGACCAGCGCGAACGCGATGATCGTGACGATGATGACCATGTTGTTGATCACCGGAGCCCACTGGGCAGGCCCGAAGATCTGCTTGGCGTTGAGCACCGCCGACAGCACCGCGAACAGGCCGTAGAACAGCAGGCCTGGCAGCAGCAGGTAGGCGAACCACGTCGCCAGCTGCGGATTCGCAGCGCCCGAGTCGTCCATCAACAGCGATGTCAGCCACGGCGCGGCCGCGGTCGAGACGATCGTGCCGATGCCGAGGATCGTGATCGCCATCGTGATCAGGCGCTGCGTGTACGACTCGCCGCCGTCCGGATCGTCCTGCGACCGCACGAGCAGCGGAACCACGACGCTGGTCAGCACGCCACCGAGCAGCAGCTCGTTGATGATCAGCGGCATCGTGTTGGCGACCGTGAACGAGTCGTACAACACGCCCAGCGTGGCCACCCACGCCAGCAGCACCTTCCACAGGAAACCCGTGATGCGGCTGGTCATGGTCGCGATGGCCATCCGCCCGGTGGCCTTGGCCAGTGACTGCTTCTTCGCCGCGGGCTGAGGCTCGGCCTCGGGTTCGGCGCGCTCGTCGACCCCGACCGCGGGGATCCGTTCGCCGATCTCCGTGTGCCGGGGACCGTCGAGGATCCGCGGCATCATCTGTGTCGCGAGCTCGTCGTACGGGCCCTGCACGTCCGGGTCTATCCCCGGCCAGCGCGCCGAGCGCGGCGGGATGTAGACCGTCGCGTCCGGTTCACGCGGCGGCGGTGGCGGAGTCGGCCGGCCCTGCGGTCCTGGCGGTGCCTGCCGCTCCGGTGCGGCCATGTCCCGGGTGCGCTCCTGCGAACGGCCTTCCGGTGCCGGGTGGGCGGGTTCGACGGGGCCGGCTGCACCGTCGGGCCGGTCCGCGGGCGGGCCGCCCTGCCACGGGCGCACCGGACCGCGCTGCGCGGCCTCGGGCGGCCTGCCACGGCGTGGCGGTTCGCGGCGCGGGTCGGGTGGGGGCTGTTCGTCCGGCGGCTGCCACCGGTCCGGAGCAGGCGGCGGCGACGCACGCCGCGGCCCGCCCTGGGGTGGTGCGGGCGGCCGGTCCTGCGGTGAGCGCTGTTCCGGTGAGCGCTGGTCGGCCGGAGGCGGCACCGCGCGGTCGCGACGGGTGGCGTCCGGCGGCGGTGCCTGCCTGCCCTTGGCGTGCGGTGGCCCTGCCTGCCCTGGCTGCCCGGGAGGCGGAGTGCCGGGGCCGTGCCCGGGTGGGCCGCCGGGGTGTCCGCGCCGCGGCGGCTCCTGGCCCGTCCGCGGATCGACGGGCGGCCTGCCGGGTGGCGGACCCTGCGGCGGTTGCGCGCCGGGAGGCGGCGGTGCGCCGCGACGGGGACGCCGTTCGGCATCCGGAGGTGGCGGCACACGCCGGTCGCCGGCCTCTGGGGCGCGGCGACCGTTCCGTTGTGGCTCGTGCGGCCCTGCGGGCGGCGGCTGCGGTGCGGGGCCGCGCGAACCCGGAGCCGCGCGCGGAGGACGGGGTTCGCGTGGATCGCCGTCGCCGCGTTGTCCCGGGTGGCGTTCCCCGGCTTCCCGGCGGTGGCGGTTGTGGGGTTCGGGAGGTTCGGAACCACGGGGGTCGGGGCGGCGAGGGCCGCGGCGGCGCGCGTCGGGGTCGTCGGGGTCGACGGCGCGCGGGTCCTGCGCAGGCGGCGGCTCCGCAGAGTCACCCGGCCACTGCATGGCGTCATCCCCCTCGGATGCTGCTGGCCCCCCTGGCCTCGCCGGTCCTCCCGGCCTGCCCCCGGGTTCGGGTGGCCGGCCCGGCTGTCTGTCCAACGCGTGCCCCATCAACTCGGTGTCAAGCTCGGTTCAGGGTAATGCGCACGGCTGTAAAACTCAGGTCGCACGGGGACCCGTTTCGGTGCGCCGTGTGTCGCGGCCCTGGGCCGATCGCCGCCGGCGAACGTGACGCCGGGCACCGCCGGCCGCGCTACGAGCCGGACTCGTCCTCGCCCGTGTGCCGGATCCTGCGGATGATGCGCCTGCCCGACAGCAGCACGAGCGCGACGCCGGCCACGATCGTGATGACGAGGGTCACGGTGGAGAGTTCCGTGGAGCTGAGTTCGAGTTCGGCCGGCTCGCCGAGGGCCGTGCCGCCGGGAGTGGTGAGCGACACGGTGATCTTGAATCGCCCCGACCGGAGCGTCTCGGCAGGCACCTGCGGGCTGAAGGTGCTGTTGGCCGAGAGCGTCTGCACCGGGATGTGAGCCGGGCGCAGCCCGGCGATGTTCTCCAGCTGCAGTTGCACGCGGATCTGCACGGGCAGTTCGTTACTCACACTCACGGGCAGCGGAGCGGACTCGGATCCGCGCAGCACCGGCTGGGCCAACGTCGCGACGGTGACCTGCCCGGTCAGGTCGTCGAGCTGGGCCTCGGCGTTGCGGGCCGCCGCCATCGCCGCGGCGGGCCGGGCGGTCCACGCCGACGAGGTCGCGCGGATGACGGCGTTGTGCAGGGGCCGCAGCAGTTGGGCGGGCGGAACCTGCCGCGTCGGGTCGACCCGCATCGCGCGGCTCAGGTCGGCGGTGGTGGCCTCGGTGCCGGACAGCGAGTCGAGCAGGTCCGCGTCGAGCGCGGCGGCGGCAGAGCCGTCGCCCGGTTCCCTCGCCGGTGCCGCGTCCTGCGGCGGAGCGGAGAGCACCTCGTCGAGTGCCGTCGGGGCCAGCATGTTCGCGTGCTGCAGCTGCGCGTAGGCGTCGAGGAAGGCGGTCAGCTCGCCGGTCGTCGCGTTGATCCGCCGCGGCGGTGCGACCACCACCGGTCCGCCGGTCTGCTCGCCGAGCCCACCGCGCAGTGCCAGCGCCGCGATGCCGTTCTGAGTGGCGACCTCGGTGTCGTTCACCGCGGTCAGCCGGTTGCCGCGCGCCTTGCGGCCGGTGAGTGCCGCCGACACGAGCGGGTCGTACGTCAGCGTCCGCGCCTGGCCCGCCGTCGAGACGCGGCCGATGCCGTCGGCACCGGTCGAGGCCGTCGGTGGAACGAGGAACGTCCGCGCGCCGGCCGCGGTCGCCGCCGACATCGCGTCCTTGTCGGGAGCGCGCGCGGGCCACACCACCCCTGGCCTCGGCTGCACGCCCGTGCGCCGCAGGATCGACGGCCCGCCGCCGACCGCCATGCGCGTCAGATCGGCCTCGGAGTCGACCTCGGCGAGAGTGCCCAGATCCGCGTCGGCGTACGGCAGCTGGATGACGCAGTGTGACGCCACGAGGGAGCGCAGCTTCTCCAGCCAGTTGCGCGCGTCCTGCGCGCCCTGGCCCTCGACGTGGCCGTCGGTGGTGCGCACGCGGTAGCCGCCGGTCATCGCCTCGACCGTGTCGAGCAGTTCCGGGTCGATCGCGAAGCACATCGAACCGAACAGCGCCGCGTTCTCCTGCTTGGCCAGCGCCGATTCGACCAGCGCGTCGAGCCGGCCACCCGGAGCGAGCGCGGTGGCGAGGCCGTCGTCGGCGAGCATGATCGTGTCGTCGTGCGGCTGGGAGACCACCCGCGGATGGGTCGCCGTGATCGGCCACATCAGTGTGGTTCGCGCGGGGGCCGCCTCGCTCGGGGGGTCGATCACAGGCAGCAGCAGGTTCATCGAAGCCAGCCGCGCGGGCCCGCCGTACTCGGGTGTGCCGTTGACGTTGACCAGCAGCGGGTAGATACCGGGAGTCGTCAGCGGAAGGTCGGCGGCGGGGACGTCGAACCGCACGGGCGCCGACTCCCCCGGCGCGAGCGTGTCGGACAGCGTCACCCACTCCGTCGCGCCCGCGTCGGCCGGCGGGGGTTCGGTGACGGCCCGCTGGAACGCCGATGCCGTCGGCACCGCCTGGCCGACCTGCAGGCGCGCCACGACGTCGGAGATGTCACGGTCGCCGGTGTTGGTGACCGTGCCCGTGACCTGCACGCGCGTCCGGTCGGCTGCACCCGCGGTGAGGATGCGCGGGGAGAACGTGTTGATGTCGAGTTCGAGCAGGTCGGGGCCGCTGAGGCGCTGCTGCGGACTCGGCTGTGCCCTGCCCTGCTGCACGTGGGCGGCCCGGCCCGCGGCGTCGACGCCCGCCGTGGCCGCTGCGGTCGCGGCCGGAGCGCACAGCCCCTGCGTGAGGAGGAAGGCCAACGCCAGCGCGAATGCGCTGAACCTCTTCACTGCTCGCCGCCTCCGTGCCTGTTCGTGCCTGCCCGCGGGTGCCCGCGTGCGTGTCCGCTACTCGAACAACTCCCGTGCCTTGCGCACGAGCTTGCGCTCATCGGTGTAGGCGAGCCGTGAATCCAGTTCGTCGAGCGGGACCCAGGCCACTTCGGTGACCTCCACGTCGTCGTCGGACAGCTCGCCGCCGTGTGCCTCGAGGAGGAAATGATGCACCGTCTTGTGAATCCGCCTGCGCTCGGCCACGAACCAGTAGTCGATCGAACCCAGCGGGCGGATCACCCGTGCGACGATGCCGGTCTCTTCCCGAACCTCGCGTACGGCCGTGTCCTCGACGGTCTCACCATCCTCGATGTGGCCCTTCGGCAGGGACCACAGCAGGCGCCCGTGCCGGTTCAGCCTTCCGATGAGCGCGGCGTGCGTCCGCCCGCGATCGACCACGAGACCACCGGCGGAGGTCTCGTCGACAGTCGTCATGCGCCGCCCGCGACGGCGCCGCGGCCGGCGCCGTGGTGTGGCATCACCGGAGCGACCGGCCGATCCAGGCATGCTGCGATGCTAGATCACATCCCGCCGGCGGTAGGCTGGCTTGCTGTGTCCGTGTTGAACCGAAGCGCCCGCCGGACCGCGGGCGGCGCAGATGTCGCGGAGGTCGCGAAGGCGTGAACCAGGCCGCCGTGAACACCACCGATTCCCAGCTGCGAGCGATGAAGGAAGCCCAGCGCAACGCCGTTGCGGAGTTGCTGCGCGTGTCCCCCGTCGCCGACGAGCTGGCTGCACGGTTCGCCGATGCGGGCCACCGGCTCTACCTGGTCGGGGGGAGCGTCCGGGACGCGTTGCTGGGCCGGCTCTCGTCGGATCTCGATTTCACCACCGACGCGCGGCCGGAGGCGATCCAGCGCCTCGTGACCGGCTGGGCCGACGCCGTGTGGGACACGGGCATCGAGTTCGGCACCGTCGGCGCGGCCAGGGGCGGCGTGCAGTTGGAGATCACCACGTTCCGCGCCGACGTCTACGACCGCGTGAGCCGCAACCCCGAGGTGTCGTTCGGCGACACGATCGAGGGCGACCTGGTGCGCCGCGATTTCACGGCGAACGCGATGGCCATCGAGCTGTCCACGAAGACGTTCGTCGACCCGCACGGCGGTATGGCGGCGCTGGCCTCCGGCCTGCTCGACACGCCCGCGACGCCCGAGGAGTCGTTCGCCGACGACCCGTTGCGGATGCTGCGCGCGGCACGGTTCGTGGCGCAGCTGGACTTCACGCCCGCCGACCGGGTGGTCGCGGCCATGCGGGACATGGCAGGCGAGCTGGAACGCATCACGGCCGAGCGGGTGCAGGCCGAGCTGTCGAAGTTGCTGATCGGGAAGGCGCCGCGGCGCGGCCTGGAGCTGATGGTCGACACCGGGCTGGCCGACGTCGTGCTGCCGGAGGTGCCCGGCATGCGCCTGGCGATGGACGAGCACCACCAGCACAAGGACGTCTACCAGCACTCGTTGACGGTGCTCGAGCAGGCGATCGACCTGGAGACCTCGCACGAGCCGACGTCGGAGCCGGATCTGGTGCTGCGGCTGGCCGCGCTGCTGCACGACATCGGCAAACCGGACACACGCAGGTTCGAATCCGGTGGCGGGGTCAGCTTCCACCACCACGAGGTCGTCGGTGCCAAGATGGCGCGCAAACGTTTGCGCGCGTTGCGGTACTCGAAGGAGATCGTGCAGGACGTCTCGCAGCTCGTGTACCTGCACCTGCGGTTCCACGGTTACGGCAAGGGCGAGTGGACCGACTCGGCGGTCCGGCGCTACGTCACCGACGCCGACCACCTGCTGACGCGCCTCCACAAGCTCGTGCGCGCCGACTGCACGACCCGCAACCGACGGAAGGCGACCCAGCTGCAGCGCACCTACGACGACCTGGAGGCGCGGATCGCGCGGATCGCCGAGGAGGAGGACCTCAAACAGGTGCGCCCTGATCTCGACGGCAACGAGATCATCCGCATCCTCGGCGTGGAACCCGGTCCCGTCGTCGGCAAGGCGTGGAAACACCTCAAGGAACTGCGCCTCGACCGCGGCCCGCTGGACCACGACGAGGCCGTCGCCGAACTCCGCCGCTGGGCCGCCGAACAGGGCATCGACCCCGCGGACTAGCGGGATGCCCCCTCCCGGGTCGTCAACCCCCTCACCCGTCCGGCCCATGACGTGAAGCGCCCCCAAGGGCACCTTGGTGGCACTCAACGCCACCAAAGTGCCCTTGGGGGCACGAAGATCACCTGGACGGGGTGCTGCGAACGGGCCGTTCGCGACGGCTATGCGCGCTCCAACGCGCCGGACTCGACGTGGGAGCCGATCGGGTGCGGCAGGAGGTAGCCGACCGCTCCGCCCGGCAGCGGCCCCCACGGTGCGGTCACGCCCGTGAGCACGTGCACCGGGCGCTTGACGACGAACGCCCGCACCTCGCTTTCGCGGTCCACGGGCAGCGACGTCTCGGGGAACGGCGTCCGGTCCGGGTGCAGCAGGTTGCCCTGCTCGCCCCCGAACCGCCGCAGTCGCATCCCCACCGGCAACGTGACCATGCGCTTGTTGCGGAAGAACGGCAACGGCGGTTCGCCGCGCAGCGGCTGGATCGGCCAGTCCGTCGGATGCTCCTGCTCGGCCGAGGTTCCGCCGCCCATCCGCCCTGGCAGCAGCAGCAACGATCCGAGCAGCGCCTCCGCGGCGTCGTGCACCCGCGGGAAGTACCGCGGTTCGATCGGCGCCCCTTCGGCGTAGCGCGCGACCTCCCAGCCGTCGGCCGCGCGGTGCAGGCACCACACGTCGTCGGCGGTCTCCCCGATGCGGTACGCCGACTCACCGATGCCGTACTCGGCGAGCCGCATCCGTAGCGCCGACAGCACCTCCGACGCGCGCAACCGCCGCGGCTCCTCGCCGCGCTGGAGCTTCGTGAGGATGCTCGGCTCGGCGACGTCCTCGGGTGCGCGTGGTGGCCGAGGCCTTCCCAGCAGGTCGGCCTCGGCCGCCCCGCGAACCGATCGGCTCGCGTAGGGCACGTTGTACTGCTTCGCCCTGATGGCGTCGAGCAGGTCGGACTCCGGCGGCACCCCGTATTTGCGCAGGTAGTGCGGCACGGCGGCAGGCCAGATCCACGTGCCGTCGGTGTGGAACGCGTCCGGCACGTCGTGCGCCGAACCCTGCGGCGCGAACACGTCCCGCAGCCCGCCCTGCCTGGCCAGCACCACCGGCGCGCGGAACAGGTACCCGAGCACGCGCGGGATCTCCTCCTGCGGCAGCGGTGGCCGGTTGACGACCGGCTGCTCGCCCTCGCCGCCACCGCTGTCGAGCACGCGCACGTGCCGGAACTCGACGTCGAGCGGCTTGCCCGCCTTGCCAGCGAGCCACGGCGGCGGTTCCTTGCGCGGGAAGTACTCCAGTTCGGCGTCGTAGGTGCGGGCGGTGCGCCTGCCCGCGGGCGGCAGCTGCCACTGCGGTTCGTTCGCAGTGTCGAAGTCGAAATCGAAGTTGCGCTGCGGATCGAGTGCGTAGGTGCCCTGGAACCAGGTGCCGTCGGAGGGCGTGTACATCGCCGACCGCAGTTGCGACAGCAGCTGGCCGAGCTGCGGCGGAGCGGACAACGAGACCGCGGTGTTCTCGCCCGCGTCCGCCTTCACCTCCAGCTCGGAGTAGTCGCCCACCTGACGGAACTGGGCCGCCACGCGCTCCCACCCCGACGGCAGGAAACCCAGCAGGGTCCGTCCGATGGACTTGAGCAGCGCCTGCACGTCACCGGTGCCCGGTTCACTCCGCGGCGTGTGGGCCGCGGCGAAGTCGTGCCGCTCCTGCCAGAGTGCGGTGATCGTGTCGGGGTCGTTCACCCTGGTGGTGAGGTCGGTGAGCCCGAGGTCGCGGGCTCGCTGTTCGTCGGTGCCGGTCCAGCGGAGGATCAGCTCGCCGTCGTCGGACGCCGGTTCGACGAGGTAGGGCTCGTCGTCGTGGATGCAGTAGGTGTGGAGGGCGAACGTCGCGGGCGCCTCCTCCGCGGCGACGACCTTGCCGCGGGTGCCGTGGGCCTCGGTGTCGAACTCCTCGGGTGCGTCCTCGCCGGGCAACGGCGTCAACAGCACGCTGGAATCGGTCGTCGAACGCTGTGCGCGGAACATCTGCCCGTTCCACAGCGCGTACAACGCGTCCGGCCGCTCGGCCACTTCGACTCGGTGTCGCACGCGTTCCTCTCCCCCTCGCTTCGGTTGTCGCGCGGATCCCCACCCGCGGCTCACGCGGGCCTTACTGTAACCACCCTGGCCGAGCTCGCCCGCCCGGCCGCGGGCGCGGGATCGCCGAATGCCCGGCCGCGTTCCGGCGGTCGTGTCCGGCCCGGGACTCGCCCCCAGCGTGGTCCCGGACAGCCGGTGTCCGGCCCGCCTCACCTTAACGGGTTACCGGTGACGGCGAGGTGGGATTCGCTCACTTACAGCAAGTTCCACGCGAGGTCCAGAGGGACGTTGGCGATACCGCAAACGACCCCTCCGTTCCCTTCGCCCACCCACATGGGTGGGATCATGGTGGGCGTGCAAGCGGACTCCGAGGTGGAACCGGGAACACTGCTGGTCGCCGCCCCCACGATGTTCGACGAGAACTTCCGGCGGACGGTCGTGTTCGTCATCGATCATCGTGACGAGGGCACGCTCGGGGTGGTGCTCAACCGGCCCAGTGAAGTGCCGGTGGGTGAGGTTCTGCCGGGCTGGGGTTCGCACGTCGTCGAACCGGAATCGGTGTTCGTCGGCGGCCCGGTGGAGAAGAAGACGGCGCTGTGCCTGGCCGCGTTGCGCACCGGCGAGGACGCCTCCGAGTTCGAAGGCCTGATCGCGGTTCGCGGCCCCGTTGCGCTCGTCGACCTCGACGCAGACCCCGACGAACTCGTCGCGAAGGTTCGCGGCATGCGCGTGTTCGCGGGCTACGCGGGCTGGGACGCGGGCCAACTCGCCGCGGAGATCAACCGCGGCGACTGGCTGATCGTGCCTGCGCTACCGGGTGACGTCCTCGCCACGCCCCATCGCGACCTGTGGGCGCACGTCCTGCGCAGGCAGGGCCTGCCGACCGCGCTGCTGGCCACCCACCCTGGCGACCTCCAACTGAACTGAGCCCCGCGAACGCGCCGTGTTGCGCCTCCCGGAGGCCGTGTTGGGTGGTTTCTTGGGGTGGTTGCAACGCCTGTTGGCCTATGTGGTTGTGAGTAGATCACGCAGGCGCTCGGCTGGGGTGGCCCAGC
>NZ_JAMTCH010000004.1 GCF_024171735.1 Prauserella alba | reverse complement strand
ACACACACAGTTCACCGTCGCCACCGGCATACCGGTCTACTTCTGCGACCCCCACTCACCCTGGCAACGCGGCTCGAACGAAAACACCAACGGCCTACTCCGCCAATACTTCCCCAAAGGCACCGACCTGTCCGCCCACAGCGCCGAAGACCTCGAACACGTCGCCCAGCAACTCAACGGCCGACCACGCAAAACACTCGGCTGGGCCACCCCAGCCGAGCGCCTGCGTGATCTACTCACAACCACATAGGCCAACAGGCGTTGCAACCACCCCAAGAAACCACCCAACACGGCCCCCGGAATCCGCAACACGGGCCCCGGAATCCGCAACACGGGCCCCGGAATCCGCAACACGGCCCCCGGAATCCGCAACACGGGCCCCGGAATCCGCAACACGGGCATCGTTCAGTCGAGGGCGGCCAGTTTGCGGGTGAGGACGGTGCGTTCGCGGTCGTTGCCGCACAGGGACACGGCACGCTCCAGTTCGGCGCGTGCCTCGGCGGTGCGGCCGAGGCGGCGCAGCAGTTCGCCGCGCACGCCCGCCACCTGATGAGAATCCGCGAGGCCGTCGGCGACGGCGTCCACCAACGGCAGGGCCTCGCCGGGGCCGCGGGCCATCGACACCGCCACCGCACGGTTGAGTTCCACGACCGGTGACGGCGCCAGCGTTCCCAACGCCTCGTACAGCGCCACGATCCGTTCCCAGTCCGTTTCGGCGACGGACCCGGCGACCGCGTGGCATTCGGCGATCGCAGCCTGCAGTCCGTAGTAGCCGAGCCCCCGGCCGATCCGTTCGGCCGACCGCAACGCCGCCCTTCCCCTTCGGATCGTCGAGCGGTCCCACAGCCGCCGGTCCTGGTCCTCGAGCAGCACGGGTTCGCCGTCGGCGCCGGTCCTCGCGGGGAAGCGTGCCGACGTCAGTTCCAGCAGTGCCAGCAGCCCGTGCGCCTCGTTCTCCCCCGGCATGAGCCGCGCCAGCACCCTTGCGAGCCGTCGCGCTTCGCTCGCCAGGTCGAACCGGATCAGCGCACCGCCCGAACTCGCCGACGACCCCTCGGTGAAGATCAGGTAGACGACGCTCAACACCGAAGCGAGCCGCGCACCGAGTTCGTCGGCCTGCGGCGTTTCGAACCCCGCGCCGGCCGCACCGAGCGACTTCTTCGCCCGCGTGATGCGCGCCTGCACGGTGGCGGTCGAGACGAGGAACGCCCGCGCGATCTCGTCGCTCGCCAGACCGCCGACCACGCGCAACGTCAGCGCCACCTGCGCCTCGCGGGAGAGCGCCGGGTGGCACGCGGTGAACATGAGAGTGAGGACGTCGTCGTCGGTGTCGTCGGGCCGTTCCGGAGCGGATCCGGTGTCCAGCTGCGGCAGGCGTTCGTCCAATGCCGCCCGCCGGCGGAACGTGTCGATCGCCCGCCGCCTGCCCGTCGTCAGCAGCCACGCCACCGGATCACGTGGGACGCCCTCGCGAGGCCAGTTCACCAGTGCCTCGGCGAGGGCTTCCTGCGCGACGTCCTCCGCCAGCGCGAGATCGCCGGTGTACCGCGCGAGCGCACCGACGATCCGCGCCGACTCGATCCGCCACAGCGCCTCGACCCGGCGCCGGGCCGCGACGGTCTCGGCTGCCGTGCTCACGCCGTGCCGAGCTGTTCCCGCCAGACCTTCTCCTTCTGGACCCACTCGTTGTCCTGCGGGAACTCGTCGACCCCGGTCACGCGGCGGATCTCCATCTTGCTGCCGGGTCCCTGCAGCGGAGCGCGCTTCGCCCATTCGACGGCCTCTTCCTTGGAGGCGACCTCGAGCATCCAGAAGCCGTTGAACAGTTCCTTGGTCTCGCCGTACGGACCGTCGCTGACGACGGGTGTCTCGCCGGAGTAGTCGACAACCACGCCCGGGTCCTGCGGGTCGAGCCCCTCGCCGCCGACCATGACCCCGGCGTTGATCATCTCCTCGTTGAAGCGGCCCATGACCGCGATCACTTCGTTGAAATCGACGTTCTCGAAAGCCGCCATGGTCTCGTCGGTGGCCCGCATGATCAGCATGAACTTCATTGTCTACTCCTTCGCCGGTGAAGCCCCCTTGGTGGAGCTTCTCACCTAGGTCGAACGGGCGCCCCCGGAAATCGACAAGCCCGGAGAAAATTTCTTCGAGGTGCCTCGCCCGGCCCGCGCCTGCGACGGGTGAGGTCCGCATCGTCGCCGGTCGGCGCGGTCTCCTTCGCGTTCGTCGCGCACGTGTTCCCGCATCACGGCGAGTCGAATCCCGGGCTCCGCATCCCGGGGGCCGCCGGGCTCGCTCCACGGCCTGCCGTGAGCTCCGGCTGACGTAGGCTCCGGCGGGTGACTCCGACCGCCACCGCAACCCCGGACCGGCTCGCCGAGACGGTATCGGCCTGCCGTGAGCTGATCGAGACCCGCTTCGCCGGTGACGTCGAACGCGGCGCCGCAGCCATGCTCCTCGACGACGGCACGATCCTGACCGGTACCGCTCCCGACGTCGCCAACCCCAGCGTGGAGATCTGCCACGAGACCGAACCGTTCGCGGCGGCGTTCCGGCTCGGCCGGGCGATCGTCGCGTCGGTGTGCCTTGCGCGTGAGGCGCCGGGCCGGTTCGTCGTCCTCAGCCCCTGCGGGGTGTGCCGGGAGCGGCTCGCCGGGCACGGCCCGGATGTCCGCGTAGCGGTGCCCGGCGATACGGGTACCCGCGGCGATCCGGCGTGGATCACCCTCGGCGAGGCGCTGCCGCACTACTGGGCAGCGGTGTTCGACGACATCCCGTGGCGCTGACGCTCGTCCTGCGTTCCCGAAAGGTCGGCGTCTCGTGGCACGCTTACCAGGGTGAGCATCACGGACGCGGCGCGCCTGCGCGAACTCGCGCTGCTGCGCAAGGTGCGCGACCGGATCGACAGGGAGTACGCCCAGCCGCTCGACGTCGATGCACTCGCGCGCGGCGTGCACCTGTCGGCGGGCCACCTGAGCAGGCGGTTCCGCGAGGCCTACGGCGAGTCGCCGTACTCGTACCTGATGACCCGGCGGATCGAACGCGCCATGACCCTGCTGCGCCGCGGTGACCTGAGTGTCACCGAGGTCTGCTTCGAGGTCGGCGGCTCCTCGCTCGGCACGTTCAGCACGCGGTTCCGCGAGCTCGTCGGCATGTCCCCGAGCCGGTACCGGGCGCAGCAGGCGGGCGCGACCGACGGCATGCCCGCGTGCGTGGCGAAACAGGTCACCAGGCCGATCAGGAATCGAGAAGCGCCCGCGCCGCGCAGGTCCTAACGTGAAGCCATGAGCAGCACAGACCTCACCATCGCCCAGGCCATGCTTCCGCTGGCCGACCCGGACACCTCACTCGCCTTCTACCGCGACGTCCTCGGCTTCGAGGTGCGCAACCACGTCGAGTACGGCGACATGCACTGGATCACCGTCGGCCCGCCCGGCCAGCCGGAGACGTCCGTCGTCCTGTACCCGCCCGAGGCGACACCCGGTCTCACCGACGCCGAGCGCAGCCTCATCGAGGAGATGATGGCCAAGGGCACGTACGCCATGATCAACCTGTCCACCCCGGACGTCGACGCGGCGTTCGCCAAGGTCCAGCAGGGCGACGTCGAGGTCGTCCAGGAGCCGATCGACCAGCCGTACGGCATCCGCGACTGCGCACTGCGCGACCCGGCGGGCAACATGATCCGCATCCAGCAGGTGGGGTGAGCAGGCGATGGCCACGAAGACCGCGGGCCCGAGCGCGCTGTCGCGGTGGATCCAGCACCGGGCCAACGCCTCCACGAGGAAACGCATCCGCCGCAAGGGTGGCCGGTCGATGGGGATGGACCTGTTGATCCTGCACACCGTCGGCAAGCGCTCCGGCGAGCCGAGGGAGACCCCGTTGACCTGGTTCGCCGACGACGACCCCGAGGCCTGGCTGATCCTCGCCTCGGGCGGCGGTGAGCGGCATCCGGACTGGTACGTCAACCTGATGGCACGCCCGGAGCAGGCGACGGCCGAGTGGCACGGGCAGGAGCCCGTCGCGGTGACCCCGCGGGTCCTCGACGGCGCCGAGCGGGAGCGGGCGTGGCTGCGCATCGTCGAGGAGCAGCCGCGCATCGCGAAGTATCAGCGCAAGCACAGCAGGCAGTATCCCGTCGTGCGGCTGACCCGCCGCTGACCGCGTCGCGGGCGCCCGAACCGAACCGACCCACTGGAGAGAGCCGATGAGCACGGACACGCCGGCGGTACCGGCCGCCGACAGTCACGACCTGATCCGCGTGCAGGGCGCGCGGGAGAACAATCTCGCCGACATCAGCATCGAACTGCCGAAACGGCGGCTGACGGTGTTCACCGGCGTGTCCGGCTCGGGCAAGAGCTCACTGGTGTTCGCGACGATCGCCGCGGAATCGCAGCGGCTGATCAACGAGACCTACAGCACGTTCGTGCAGGGGTTCATGCCGACACTGGCGCGGCCCGACGTCGACGTGCTCGACGGTCTCACCACGGCGATCATCGTCGATCAGGAGCGCATGGCCGCGGATCCGCGGTCGACCGTCGGCACGGCGACCGACACCGGTGCGATGTTGCGGATCCTGTTCAGCAAACTGGGCGAGCCGCACATCGGGTCGCCGAAGGCGTTCTCGTTCAACGTGGCGTCGATCAGCGGCGCGGGCGCGGTCACGATGGAACGTGGCGGCAAGAAGGTGAAGGAGCGGCGCAGCTTCAGCATTCTCGGCGGCATGTGCTCGGAGTGCGAGGGCACGGGGCGGGTCACCGACTTCGACCTGTCCGCGATGTACGACGACAGCAAATCGCTGCGCGAGGGCCCGTTCACGATTCCCGGTTGGAGCGCCGACGGTTGGTACGGGCGCATCTACATCGGCTGCGGCTTCTTCGACCCCGACAAGCCGCTCCGCGAGTTCAGCAAGTCCGAATTGGACGACCTGCTCCACAAGGAACCCACCAAGATCAAGGTCGACGGGATCAACCTCACCTACGAGGGGATCATCCCGAAGTTGCAGAAGTCGATGCTGTCGAAGGATCGCGAGGCTATGCAGCCGCACATCCGCGCGTTCGTCGACAAGGCCATCACCTTCACGACCTGTCCCGAATGCGACGGCACCCGGCTGAACGACACGGCGCGCTCGTCGAAGATCGACGGTGCGAGCATCGCCGACGTCTGCGCGATGCAGATCAGCGACCTCGCCGAATGGGTTCGCGGGATCGAAGTACCGTCCGTGCAGCCGCTGCTGGAGATGCTGCAGTCCACACTGGACTCGTTCGTCGAGATCGGGCTCGGCTATCTGTCACTGGACCGGCCGTCGGGCACGCTGTCCGGCGGTGAGGCGCAGCGCACCAAACTCATCCGCCACCTCGGTTCCTCGCTGACGGACGTCACGTACGTCTTCGACGAGCCCACCATCGGACTGCACCCGCACGACATCGCGCGCATGAACGACCTGCTGCTGCGGCTGCGGGACAAGGGCAACACGGTGCTGGTCGTCGAGCACAAGCCGGAGACGATCGCGATCGCCGACCACGTCGTCGACCTCGGTCCCGGCGCGGGAACCGACGGCGGGACGGTGTGCTTCGAGGGCACGGTCGACGGCCTGCGAGGCAGCGACACGCTCACGGGCAAACACCTCGACGACCGCGCCGCGCTGAAACCGTCGGTGCGCACCGGCGACGGCGCGCTCGAGATCCGCGGTGCCGACCTGCACAACCTGACCGGCGTGGACGTCGACATCCCGCTCGGTGTGCTCACGGTCGTCACGGGTGTGGCCGGGTCGGGCAAGAGCTCACTGATCCACGGCTCACTGGCCGGACGCGACGACGTGGCGATCGTCGACCAGAGTGCGATCAAGGGTTCGCGCCGGTCGAACCCGGCCACGTACACCGGCGCGCTCGACCCGATTCGCAAGGCGTTCGCCAAGGCCGGCGGTGTGAAACCGGGACTGTTCAGTGCGAACTCGGACGGTGCGTGCCCCAACTGCAACGGTGCCGGCGTCATCTACCTCGACCTGGCGATCATGGCCGGGGTGCCCACGCCCTGCGAGGTGTGCGAGGGCAAGCGATTCCAGGCCGAGGTGCTGGAGTACACGCTGGGCGGCAAGGACATCAGCGAGGTGCTCGCGATGTCGGTGGCTCACGCCGAGGAGTTCTTCTCCGCAGGCGAGGCGAAGATACCGGCTGCACACAAGATCCTGAAACGACTCGACGACGTCGGCCTCGGCTACCTGACCCTCGGCCAGCCGCTGACCACGCTGTCGGGCGGCGAACGGCAACGACTCAAGCTCGCGACGCGCATGACGGAGTCCGCGGGTGTGTACGTGCTGGACGAACCGACCACCGGGCTGCACCTCGCCGACGTCGACCAGCTGCTGGCGTTGCTGGACCGGCTCGTCGATTCCGGCAAGTCGGTCGTGGTCATCGAGCATCACCAGGCAGTGATGGCCCACGCCGACTGGATCATCGACCTCGGCCCCGGTGCCGGTCACGACGGTGGGCGGATCGTCTACGAAGGCAGTCCGGCCGACCTCGTCGCCTCGCGTTCGACGCTGACGGGACAGCACCTCGCGGAGTACATCGCCTGACCACTGTCGTTGACAGGCCGTGTTGCGTTTTCCAGGGGCCGTGTTGCGGATTCCGGAGCCCGTGTTGCAGTTCCCGGGCGGCGTTGCAGTTCCCGGGGGGCCGGATACGGAACCGCCCCGGTTCGTCCTTCGGGGGATGACGAACCGGGGCGGTTCCGGCCGGCCGCCAGGCCGGGCCTGTATGCACGGGCGGCTGCCGCATGGGGGAGATTTCCGCCCGTGCATACCCCCAGTGGCCCGGTGGGGACCGGTGGCTGGACCACCGCGCGAGCGGGAGGGAGCTTCGGAGGCTCGTGCCACTCGCCCGCGCGGCGGAGGAGAATCCCGCGAGCCCGAATGGTCCTCACCGGTACCGATCGTCCCGCGGGGGTGATCAGTTACTGCGCCGGTACTCCTCCCACGTGACCTTCTCGACCTTCGGGCCGTCGTCCGGTGCGCCCGATGCCAGGCCGTTCTTGCCGCGGAAGTAGTCGCCGACCTGCTTCTGCGCCGCCGGTGACACGTCGGTGTCACTGATGGCGATCGCGTGGATGTGCGGCGCCCAGTCGCCCTGGTCGGCGGTGCGGTGCCAGGCGGCGAACCCGACCTTGCGCAGCGCCTTGACGGCCTTGTACGCGTTGATGCCGCGCACCGAGATGTCGACGGCGCCGCCGCCGTCGTGCGTGCCGGCCGAGCCCGGGTTCGACCCGGTGTACGAGCCCTGCGTGACGGTCAGGTCGATCCCGGAGATCTTCTCGGCCTCTTCGTACATGTCGAGCGTGCGCCGGTTCAGCACGTCACCCGAACCGAGCCGAATCTTGCCGCCCACGCTGATCTTCCGCGTGACGTCGAACCCGGCGTCGCGTCCCAGTTTCGTCAGCGAACCCTTGCCGGGCAGGCCGCTCGCGGCCAGCCCGGAGTAGCCGAGTGAACGCTGGTACTCGGCGTACGCCGAGATCGTGCTCGTGCCGAAGTGTCCGTCGACGTATTTCCCTGCCAGCATTCCCTTTGCGGCGAGTGCCTTCTCGACCTTCGTCACCGACTTGCCCGCACCGGGAACGATCGACGTGTTCGGCTTGTACGGATCCCACATGGCGGCCTTGACGACCTTCTCCATGTTGACCGAACCGGCCTTCGCCGCCGGAGCCGCGGTGTTCGGCTCACTCGCGGTCGCGGCCGAGGGTGCGAGTCCCGCCGCGGCCACCGCCGTCAGCAACGCCGTCGCTGCGATCTTGCGCATGAGGTGTCCTTCGCGTCGAATTCGGGGATCAGGAGCCGCGGCATCAAGAACCGCAGTGGCCGAACTTGCTGGTGAACGACTTGTCGCCGACCGAGCCGCCCCACTTGACGCACTTGTCGGCGGCCTGGGCCTTCACCGGCCCCGCGTAGTAGCTGAACTTGCCCTTGTCGGTCTTGCGGCTGCCGCCCTGGACTTCGAGGAACGCCGACGTCGCGCTGGCCTTGCCGATCTTGGTGTTCTTGATCGTGGTGACGCAGTTCTTGCCGGAGCCGGAGTTGTACATCAGGTACACCCGGCCGTTGCCGCTCAGGCCCTGCTGGTTGATCACGCTGAAGCCGTTGCCGCAGATCTCCTTCGCCGTGTACGGGTTGGATCCGCCACCGCCGCAGTTCTTGCTGGTGAAGCTGGTCTTGGTGAAGTACGGGACGTTCCTGCCGCCGAGCACGACGCGCTTGGCCACGCCGTTGAGGCGCTGCTCGAAGTGCAGGTGCGGACCGGACGAACCGCCGGTGTTGCCGACACGGCCGATGCGAGTACCGGCGTTGACCTTCTGGCCCACGCTCACGCCCTGCGAGTACAGGTGGGCGTACCGGGTCTTCCAGCCGCCGCCGTGGTCGATCTCGATCCACTTGCCGTAGCTGGTGTTGCCCTCGTTCGCGACACGCGAGACGGTGCCGGGCGCGGACGAGACGACCGGCGTCTTCCAGATACCGGACTTCTGGAAGTCGACGGAGTTCTCGGGACTGTGGCCCTGCCACGTCGCCGCGGTCGCGGTGTAGCCGCACTTGAACGGCATCTTGAACGCGGGGGCCGCGGCAGCCTGGCCGGCACCGATCGACACCAGTGCCGCGCTCGCCGCGACGGCGACGGCACCGATGGCCGCCGAGATCTTGCGGAACTTCATGATTCTCCTCGAAGGCGAAGATTGATGGGATGTGAATCGGTGACGACGGGGTCTCCACGAGCGCGTGCGCAACTGCCGAGGTTCGGACCTCACTGCGCGCCCCACCGGTTCCCGACGTCAGAAATCGAAATCGATGCGCACTCCCTGCGCGGCTGCCGCCCGTGTCTCAGGCGCGATCACTGTGTCCGTTGGTATCCCTCCCAGGTGCGAATCGGTTTGACCTTGGGCCCGTCGTCGGGCAGATCGTTGGCGAGACCGTTCTTGCCGAGGTAGTAGTCACCGGTCTGCGCGCGGGCCGGTTCGGACAGATCGGGGTCGGCCAGCGCGACGGCGTGGATGTGCGGCCCCCAGTCGCCCTGCGCGGGCGAGCGGTACCAGGCGGCGAACCCGACCTTGCGCATGGCGCGCACGACCTGGGTGCGCTTCTTCGGGCTCATCCCGTCGACGTACAGATCGACGGCGCCGCCGCCGTCGTGGGTGCCCGCCGACGTCGGGTCGCCGCCCGGGTTGTACGAACCCTGCTCGACGTCGAACGTCACGCCGGTCAGCCGCTGCGATTCGAGCAGCATGTCCTTGGTGCGCTTGTTGAACGTCGCGCCGTCCAACGTCACGCGCTTGCCGGGCCGCACGATGTGCGTCACGTCGAAGGCGTGGTCGCCGAGCGCGGTCAAGGAACGGTGCCCCGGGATGCCGTTGGCGGCGAGCCCTTCGTAGCCGAGGGAACGCTGGAACGCGGAGTAGGCGTCGAGGGTGGCCGTGCCGTAATGGCCGTCGACGTACTTCTGTTCGAGTACCCCGCGCTCGGCGAGCTCCCGCTCGACCTTTTTGACGTGCTTGGCCGCTCCGTCGGTGAGGGTCTGGTCCGGGCGCTGCGGGTCGATCTGCGCGGCCTCCAGGACCGCCGCCATGTTCACCTTCGGCAGCTCCGCGGCTCCGGCTCCGGTTCCGGCTCCACCCGTGGGCCCGGAGTTTCCGGCCGCCGCGCACATGGGCAGGCTCACCATTACGGCCGCTGCGGCGAGGCCGGTCACCGCCGTCGACACGGGGCGCTTCGCTTTCATTCGCTTCCTTCTTCCAGCCGTGGTGCGTTGCTGGGAGGAACAGTGGCGAACGGGCGAGGTGTCCGGAACGTGTTGGGCAATCCTTCTGACGCCGTATGACACCGGTTGACAGGCCCGACACCCGGACGTTGCATGCTGAAGCCGCAGGTCAGCGCTGTATGACAGCGGTTGGGGTGCGATCGGTCCGCGGCCTCTTCCTGTGACGAGTCGTGTTGCCGGAGTGAAGTCCGAACGGGCATTTTTGACAGATCGGCAACCGCTGCGGCGTAGCCGGCGTCACATCCGCAGACGCTCGAGAAGGAGGACCGAGGCCGTGTCCGACGCCGAAGGTGAGCAACGGCCGCCTGCGCTCGAAGAGTTCATGGCGGAGCTGAAACGTCTCAGACAGCAGGCGGGGAACCCGTCCTTCCGCAAGATGGCCGAATTGTCGGGTGCGGTGTCGCACGCGACGCTCCATCTGACCGTGACGGGGCGCCGGTTGCAGCCGTGGGAGACGGTGCGGGAGTTCGTGCGCGCATGTGGCGGTGACGAGGCCGAGTGGTGCGCGAGGTACCGGCGCACCAGGGCAGTGCTGTCGGGTGAACTCCCCGAACCCGCCGCCGGAACTGAGCCTGTTGTCGAGACCGGTGGTCCAGACGAAAGGGCCGTGGATTCGGCGTCCGGTGCAGCTTCCCGCGACGCCGCCGCTTCGGATGCCGTGGTGGTGGACGGGACCGGTGCGGCAACCTCGGTGCCGGCGCAGCACAACTACGAACAGGGCGCCGACGGGGCGGATGCGGCAGGTTCGAGCGCCGCGGCATCGGCCGGTCGCGGCGTCTCGCGGCGCTGGCTCGCCGTGCCGCTGGTGGTGCTCGCGGTGGTCGCCGTTGCGGGCGGGCTGTGGGCCTTCGGCGGTGACGACGGTCGCGCCGAGGCCGACCGACAGCACTCCGCGGGCGGCGAGTCCAGCAGTGCGTCCGAAGCCGGCGCGCTCTCCGAACCGGTGTACGAGGGCGATGCGAGCAAGCTGGCCCGCGACCTCGGCATCCCGGACGGTGCCGTGGTCGCGCCGCAGCAGAAGTTCACACGGACCTTCGAACTGGAGAACGCAGGCACCGTGCACTGGAAGGGCCGCTACCTGCAGCGGATGGACAACGAAACGGGTCCGCACCACTGTCGGGCCCCGCAGCGGGTGCGCATCTCGGACACACCGCCGGGTGAGCGCGTGAAGGTGCCGGTGACGGCTACCGCGGCTGAGGAACCCACGACCTGCAAGGTTCGCTGGAAGATGGTCGACCACACCGGGCGGCAGCTGCTGCCCGAGTACCGCCCTGCCTACTTCCTCGTGCACGTCCGTGCCGGTGCGTCGGGGCCGGTCGAGTAGTGACCGCGCGCCACGGCTCACGCGCGACTCCGCCGAGTGCGGTCAGCGGCGGCGGCCGTCACGTCACAGGGCCGGGGTGAGCAGCCGCGTGCAGGGTGGGTTCGTGTCACCTCCGTAGGTGCGCCGCCGCTTCGAGCTTCGCCACGTGTGCGCGCCAGGCTCGCTCGTCGGTGTGCGGCAGGTTCGAGGCCGCCGCGGTGTAGCCGACGGTGCCGTCGAGTTGCTCCCGGAGGATGTCGGCGTGGCCGGCGTGCCGTTGGGTATCGGCGATGACGTGCACCGCGAGCTGGTGCAGCGTCACCGGATTGCGGTGCGCGGGCCAGTGGGGAACACGTCCCCGGGTGCCGAGATCCGACCCGGTGAGGACGGCGTCGGTGTTGGCCCACGCCGTGCGGTACAGGGCGACGACGTCCTCGCGCGATTCGTCGGACCGCGCCCACATGTCGACGAGCGGGTCGTCGTCCAGCCCGTCGAGCCAGGCGGGAGCTCCCTGCGGGCTGCGGCCGAACGGTTCGCCGAAGTAGCCGAATTCGACACCGGCGGCGTGTTTGACCAGGCCGAGCAGGTTCGTTCCGGTCGGGGTGAGCGGACGGCGGACGTCGTACTCGCCGAGCCCGTCGAGTTTCCACAACAGCGTGTCGCGTGCCTGCTGCAGATACCGCAGCAGCGTGTCGGTCTGCGTTTCGGGCTCGCTGTCGCCCGCGTGCCGGTCGTCCACCGGGCAGAGCGTAGATGTGCCCGGACGAGGCCGCGAAGGGTTTTCGCGCGACGTATGCGGGAACGCCTATGCGTGCCAACGGACCGCCGACGGAAGGAAGGGCCATGGCCTCCTGCGAGGTTTGCGGCAACGACTACGAGCTGACGTTCGAGATCCGCACCCAGGGCGGTGGGGTGCATGTCTTCGATTCGTTCGAATGCGCGATCCACCGGCTGGCTCCCGTGTGCGAACACTGCGGCTGCCGGGTGATCGGCCACGGCGCGTCGGTCAACGGCCGGTTCTTCTGCTGCGCCCACTGTGCCCGCACGGCGACCGGCGCCGGCGCTGAACTGCAGGACACGGTCGGCACCGCGTGAGCCAACGCTGGTCACCCGGCGGCGTGATCCCGTACCGTCGCGCCCGATTCGTGAACGTCCGGGGATACGAGCGCCGTCCTGTCCAAGGGTGAACGCCCGGCGGGAGCGCCCCGAGTTCTCGAACGGAGTGACGAGGAGGTCGCGTGGGTGTTCCGCAGCCGGGGTTGACCTGGGGTCTGAAACGCAGCTTCGTCGCCTACGTGTCCCGGCTCAGGGACGGCGGTTGCGGCGCCAAGGACGGCGGCTCCGTCGTCGACGGCAGCTTCTTCCACTTCGAGCCCGTCGAAGCGGTGGCGGCGGTCGGCGATCCTGCGCAGGGCACCGCGGTACGGCCCGTGGCCGCGCAGCCGGACGGGCCGGTGCCACAGCCTGCCGACTCCGCGGTCCCGTCCACCGGGGACGACGTGCTCCGGTTCCGGGGCGACGTGCGGCTCGTCGGCCACGCGGGGTTGCTGTTCGTGATGTTGAAGGACCCGTGGGTCGAGTTCACTTCCGGCGGGGCGGTGCTCACGGTCGTCGACGTGGAGCATTGGCCCGACACGTCGATGCGGATGCCGCTCGCCACGCTCGAACCCACCGAACCCGTCACCGGCCAGGGCCTGCGGGTGTGGTCCGACGTCCCCGCCAGGCTCACCGAGCAGGGCGTCGAGCTGTTCAACGAGCAATACCCGGCCGGGCAGCCGTTCGACCCCGTCACCTTCGCCGTACCAGCCGGATGAACCCGCAGTGACCTGCATCGGCATGGTCGACCACCGATCGTCTCCGCGCCGAACGGGTCACAAGCCGGCCACGCGGCCGAGCAGGTCGTGGTTGAATTTCCGGTGGACTCACGGCGAAAGGGTGGACGTGGCGAAGCTGGGTGAACTGGAGCGCGCGGTGATGGAGGTGCTCTGGGCGCGGGCCGAGCCGGCCACCGTGCGTGCCGTCCACGAGGAGCTGACCGACCGCGGCTTGGCGTACACCACCGTCATGACCGTGTTGACCCGGCTGGCGGCGAAGGGCGTCGTGCGCAGGAAGCGGTCGGGCCGGGCGTGGCTGTACGCACCTGCGGCGAGCCGCGAGGAGTACGTCGCGGAGCTGATGCTGGAGGCACTGGAGATGACCGGCGACCGGGATTCCGCGCTGGTGCGTTTCGCCCAGTCGGTGACGAACGACGAGGCCGATGCGCTGCGGAAGGCCCTGGAACGGGGCGAATCGCCATGAGCCTCGCCGCGCATCACGTCGCAGCGGGCACAGCGGCCGTGCTCGTGTCGCTCTGGCTGCTGCGCGGACGCTGGACCCATTCACACCCGCGCGCCGCGTTGGTGCTCTGGCAGCTCAGTTCGCTGGCGCTGATCGTGTCGGTCGTCGGTGCGCTGCTCTCGTTCGGCCTCGAACCGTTCGGCCGGGGACTGCTGCCCGCGCTCGTCGATCTGCCGTGGCGGTTCCAGGAACTCGACCTCTGGCACCTCGGGGCCGTCGGACTCGGCCTCGCCGTGGGCGGCTGGCTGGTCGTCAACCAACTGTTGTGCCTGCGCAGCACGGCTCGCGCGCGGGCGCGGCACCGGTTGCTGCTGCAGCTCGTGGCCACTCAGGAATCAGAGGAGCAGGGCAGGGACGCGCTGGTCGTCGACCACCCGGTCGCCGTCGCGTACTGCCTGCCGGGCCGTACTCCGCACATCGTCGTCAGCGCGGGCGCGCGGCGGCTGCTCACCGACGACGAACTCGACGCCGTGCTCGCCCACGAGCGTGCGCACGCGCGCGAACGGCACCACCTGGTGGTCGCGCCGTTCCAGGCGCTGCGGCGGTTGCTGCCCGCGAGCGGATTGCTGACCAGGGTGTGTTCGACGATCGAGCTGCTCGTCGAGATGTGCGCCGACGACCGTGCCGCGCGTTCGCGCGGCCGCGAACCGCTGGCGAGTGCCCTGGAGCGGTTCCGCGCGAACGGAAGCGGCGGCAGCACACCCGCGGGCGCGCTCGCCGTGGCCGATGCGCCGGTGCTGGCCCGCATTCGCAGGCTCCGCGACCCCGAGGAGGCCAGGTTGCCGCTGGCGTGGCCGCCGGCGTGCGCGGTCGCCGTCGCGGCGCTCGCGACGTCGCTCTCGCTCTTCGCCGTCCCGCTGTAGGGCAGGTTCGCGCCCCAAAGGCACCTTGGCAGTTCAACGCAGCCACGCGTCAGCCTGTCGTTGAGGGGTGGTGGCCGGGCCGGCGGGCGGGAGCCCCGAATCCTCCACTCGCGACTCCGCGCCCGCCCAGCTGTGGTCCCCTTGCGCCTTCGTGCGCCCGCCCGGCTGCGGTCCCGCGTCCCCTCCGCTTCGTCCGTGCGTGCCCCTTGCCATAAATACGACAAAGTGTAGTAAGTTCCGCGCATGGACATCGTCTACAACCTTCTCGTCGTGACGCACCTGCTCGGCATGGCCTACCTCGTCAGCGGCATCGTCGTGCGGTGGGTCGGATCCCCCGAACCGGCGGGCAAGATCATGCTGTGGGGCGCGAGCGCCCAGGTCGTCACGGGTCTGGCACTCGCGGGCATCGCCTCGGCGGGCCTCATCGGCGGCGAGGTCAACCACATGAAGATCGGCGTCAAGCTCGTCGTCGCCGTGGTGGTGCTCGTGCTGGCTCATATCGTCTGGCGCCGTCCCGACGCCGGGAAGAACGTCTTCTACGGCCTCACCGCGGCGACCCTGCTCAACGTCGTGATCGCCGCCATGTGGGTGTGAGCCACCGGCCACATCACTAGGGTTTCGGTATGTCCCGTGCCCATATGCCCGAGCCCGCCGCGAGTCGCGGCAGCGGAGTGGAGTTGTCGGCGCATGAGTGATAAGGCATTCGACGGCAAGTCGGTCGGCACCTGGTTACCGGCCGGTATTGCGATGGGGATCGCGCTCGGCCTGACCGTGTTCGACAACGTCGCCATCGGGGCAGGAATGGGAGTGGCACTCGGGATGGGTATGGCCACTGCCGCGTCGGCGAAGGGGAAGTCCGACGAGGACGACGGGACCGGCGGCCCTGGGGCGTGACCCGGCGGAGCTCGTTCGAAGCTGGTACCTCGGATCGAAAGCCCTGGATCGGAGGGGCACTGCGCCACCGAACCGGCGTCGACGGGAGGCGCGTCAGGCGGGGCGGGTGCGGCGCAGCCAGAGCAGGCCGATCACGGGCAGCACCAGAGGGATGAACAGGTAGCCCATGCCGAAGTTCGACCACACCGTGGCGTCGGGGAACGCGGCGCGGTCGAACACGCTCAACGTTCCGACGACCAGCACTCCCGTCATCTCCACCGAGCACGACACGAGCGCCACGCGCCACCACGTCGGGCCGGTGCGGGCGAGTGCGAAGGTCGCGAGCACGTAGACCACCGCCGCGAACGCCGACAGTGCGTACGGCACCGGCGCCTCGTCGAACCGGGTGGCGATCTGCACTGCGGCGCGGGAGGTCGCGGCCACGGCGAAGATCGCGTAGACGGCGATGAGGACGCGGCCGGGCCCGCTGGCGGTCGCGGGCCGATCGGCGGGCGTGCGGGACGATGTTGCGGGCCGGTCAGGCACTGGCCCCACCCCACACCTCGACCATGCGCAGCAGCAGCACCGGGACGGTCAGGCACAGGATTCCGAGAATCGCAGTGCTGGAACGGGTGCGCTCGGCGAGTGCCCACACGGTGCCCAGTGGCAACACGAGTAGCGAGCCGACCAGGTATGCCAGGAACGTGAGCATGCTGCCCGGTTCGCCGCCGCCGATCAGCATGACGACCGAGATCACGACCTGGACAGCGAGCAGTGCTTCGAGTGCTCCGACGCCCATGAGCAGCGGTTTCTCCGGCTCGCGGTGCAGCACCACGAGGACGAACGCCCAGATCGCGACGCCCGCCGCACAGGCGGCCACCGCGATCGCATAGCCAGTGATCACCGGACCTCCACGCTTACTACCGCCCGTAGTCTACGACCCGGGCACGCGGGCCGGATTCGTGGCCGGTGGGTGCGGCATCGGCCACGGCGTCGGGTCGCCCGCTCGCCGGACGGGTCGCCGTGATCCGGATTCGCCGTCATGGTCACGGGCGGATTCCTCCGGTAGCGTCGTCGGCAGACGGCCGGGCACCTGCCAACACGACCCCGATAGATCGGAGCCCCCAGCCCGGCGCATCGCCCGCCACCGCGGGCCTGTCATCGCAGCCGAGTGGGGGTCGGCTCGCCTCGTCGATCACGTCCAGATTCTCCGCGCACGTCTTTCCGAGTACAGCCGCGTGCAACTGCGGCCGCCGGGCCCGCGTTCGTTCGGGTTCCGGCGCGTCCGCAGGTCTGCCGCGACAACCCGACTCCGCGACAGCCCGACTTCGCAACAACCAACACGAGGTGTCCATGTCCCCCGTTTCCACCGATGCGGAAACCCACGAATCGGCCGGCGCCCGCCGGCCGAAGCCGATCACGTCCGGCCGGACGTCCCTGCCCGAACACGTCACCGTGAAGGTGTTCGTCATCGCGCCGCTGGTGGCGATCGCCGCGGCCGTGCCCTTCGCCTGGGGATGGGGCCTGAGCTGGATCGACATCGCGATCGGCGCGGCGTTCTTCGTCGTCAGCGGGCTCGGTGTGACGGCGGGCTACCACCGGTTGTTCACCCACGGTTCCTACAAGGCGGCGCGTCCGCTGCGCATCGCGCTGGCGATCGCGGGCAGCATGTCGGCGCAGGGGCAGGTCACGACGTGGGTCGCGGACCACCGCAGGCACCACGCGTTCTCCGACCGCGCGGGCGATCCGCATTCGCCGTGGCGGTACGGCACGTCGCCCGCCGCGCTGGCGAAGGGCTTCTGGCACGCGCACATGGGCTGGCTGTTCGACAGGGAGGTCACGAACGTCGAGCGGTTCGCTCCCGACCTCGCAGGCGACCGGGACATCCGCACCGTCGACCGGCTCTTCCCGGTGTGGGTGCTCGCGAGCTTTCTGTTGCCCGCGCTGCTCGGCGGGCTCATCACCTGGTCGGTGTGGGGTGGCGTGACGGCCTTCTTCTGGGCCGGTCTCGTTCGGATCGGGCTGCTGCACCACGTGACGTGGTCGGTGAACTCGATCTGCCACATGATCGGCGAACGCCCGTTCAGCAGCAGGGACAAGGCCGCGAACTTCTGGCCGCTCGCGATCTTCTCGTTCGGCGAGTCCTGGCACAACCTGCACCACGCCGACCCCACCTGCGCCCGGCACGGAGTGTTGCGCGGTCAGCTCGACATCTCCGCCAGGCTGATCTGGATCTTCGAGAAGCTCGGCTGGGCGACGAAGGTCCGCTGGCCGACCGCCAACCGCCTCACCCGGCTGGCTCAGTAACCGCTCCGCCGTCCCGCCCGTCACGGGGTGTCACGGCCGGCGCGGCCGGCTCCTCGTTTCGGGTGGGAAGGGCCCGTTCGTCCGCTCGCTCGTGATACGACATCTTCACGATCTTCGTCTGTTGGACCGGTCCGTGACCTGCGTGAGGGGCGCCTCGGCTACGGTCGTCCGCGGCAGGCGAACTGGGTGGAGGGACGATGACGAGCACCGTGACGCGTCACGGTCCGGACGAGCGGCAGCAGGAGTCCGGGCCGGAACCCGCGGGTGAGCCGCGCGGGGGACGCTCCGGGTTCGCGTGGCTGGTGCGGCTCCCGAACGCGGCCGTTCGCGGGCTGCGCCGTTCGGCGGCGACGACGCCGGGACGGCTGACACTGATCAGCGTCGGTCTCGCCCTGCTCGCGCTGCTGGTCGGCACGGTGGCAGGTGCCCAACTCGGCGAGCGCAAGGCGACGATCGACGGGCTCGTCGACCACCGCGAGCCGTTGACTGCGGCCGCGCAGGAGGTCTACCGCTCCCTCTCGGACGCCGACGCCACCGCGGCGGGCACGCTGCTCAACGCCGATTCCGAGGGCATCGCGCTGCGGGACCGCTACGACCTCGACGTCGCACGCGCCGGAGCCGCGCTCGCGAAGGCGGCGAGCGCCTCGGCAGGCAACGCCGAAGCGGTGGCGCAGGTCGACGTGCTGTCGCGGCAGCTGCCGGTCTACACCGGGCTGGTCGAGACGGCGCGGACGAACAGCCGGCAGGGCAACCCCGTCGGTGCGGCCTATCTCGCCGAGGCGTCGCAGCTCATGCGCTCGGAGATCCTGCCGGCCGCGAAGACCCTGTACGAGATCGACGTCGAACGCCTCGCGGAGGAGCAGGACGACGCAGCGTCGGTGCCGTGGCTGACGGGCCTGCTGGCGTTGGCGCTGCTGGCGGCGCTGATCGTCACGCAGGTGCACCTCAAGCGCCGGACGAACCGCGTGTTCAACGTCGGCCTGGTCGTGGCGACGGTTGCGGTCGGGCTGGCGGTGCTGTGGTCGGCCGCGGCCGTCACGGTGCAGAGCCTGCTCGTCAGCAGTGGTCAGTCGTCGGGTTCGGAGCAGACGGACGTCATGGTGCGGGCGCGTATCGCGGCACTGCAGGCGCGCGCCGACGAGACCCTCACGCTGCTGGCCCGCGGCAACGGCACCGCGTACGAGGAGGAGTACCAGGCCTCGATTCAGCGGCTCTCCGGCGGGAACGGCGAAGCAGGGTTCCTCGGTGAGGCGAGGGACGGCACCGAGGGATTGCCCGCTGCCGATCACGTGGACGCCGCGATCAGGAGTGCAGGGGCGTGGCGCGAGGTCCACGGTCAGGTGCGCAACCTCGACAACGGCGGCCGCTACGAGGACGCGGTCGAGCTCGCCATCCAGACCGAGGGCGACGACGGCGCGACGGCCGCCTTCACGCGTCTCGACGGTGACCTGGCCGAGGGCATCGCCGACAGCAGGCAGTTGTTCCTCGACGACACGACGAACGGGTCGCGCGCGCTGACGTTGCTCTCGCCGGGATTCGCGGTGTTGTCGCTGGTGGCGATGCTGGGTTCGATCCTCGGCATCCGTGAACGTCTTCGGGAGTACCGCTGATGAAACGCTGGACATGGCTCGCCGGGGCGCTGGTGGCGACGTTGGTGGCCGGATGCGGATCGGCGGGGACTCCCGTGGATCCCGCCCCGGTCGGCTCGGTGCAGCGTCCGATGCCCGGCGGCACCGATGTGTCGGGGAAGATCGAGCAGGGTGGTTCGGACGCGCCGAGCTGCAACCCGCGCCAGAGTCTGCGGCCGAACGACTCGATCCCCGCAGGGTCCACAATGGACAACATCAGGAAGCGTGGCTACCTCATCGCCGGTGTCGATCAGGCCACGAACCTGTGGGGTTTCCGCAATCCGCACACGGGTGAGCTCGAAGGATTCGACATCGATGTCGTGAAGGAGATCGCCCACGACATCTTCGGCAGTTACGACCCCAACACGATCCGCTTCAAGGCCATCAACTCCTCGGAGCGGGAGACCGTGCTGGCCAGCGGCGACGTGGACGTGGTCGTTCGCACGTACTCGGTGACCTGCCAGCGGCTGCAGAAGGTCGCGTTCTCCTCGGTGTACTTCGAGGCGGCGCAGCGGGTGCTGGTCACCGAGAAGTCGGGGATCGAGAACATCTCCCAGCTGGGCGGGAAAAAGGTGTGCGCAGCGGGCAGTTCGACGTCGGTCAACCGGCTCGCCGAGGCGAAACCGAAGCCCGAGCCCGTGGTGACCAACAACTGGACGGACTGTCTCGTGCTGTTGCAGCAGGGGCAGGTCGCGGCTGTGTCGACCGACGACACGATTCTCGCGGGCATGGCGGAGGAGGACCCGTCCACGCGGGTCGTGGGCCCGCCGTTGTCGGAGGAGCTCTACGGCGTCGGCGTCCCGAAGGGCAACGAGGACATGGTCCGCTTCGTGAACGCCACGCTCGAGGACTTCCGGAAGAACATGTGGCGCGACCGGTTCCGGCACTGGGGGCTGCAGCAGGTGCTGGGCGACCTGAACCCACCGCAGCCGCAGTACCGGTGACCGCGAACCGAGGAGGCAACCTGTGACCGACGAGCCACGCCGTCCTCGCCATGCGGCGCCGGACGGGGACGAAGAGCAGCACACGCAGTACGTCACGCCGGCGGCGCCGAACGGCGGCCCGCCCCGGCACGCCGCACAGCCACCTCAGCAATCACAGCCGCCGCACCCGCAACCGCAGCAGGCTCCGCCGACCGCGCACCAGCCCCCGCACGCCGCGCAGGCGCAGGGCGCCAACGAACCGATGCCGACGAGCGTGCTCGACCACGCTCCGGGCACCGAACTCGTCATGCCGCCGACGCCGCCGTCCGAATCGGCCGACCCGAGCGAGGGCATGGGGCCGCCCAGCGGGTACACGAGCGGCCCCGGGAGCGGTCCGGCGAGCGGGCCCGGAAGCGGGCCTGCGAGCGGACCGGGCAGTGGCACCGGCAGCGGACCCGGGAGCCACGGCAGCGGTACCGGGAGCGGCAGCGGGCCGTGGACCGGTTCGGGCGCGGGCACGGGCGGGGGTGCGTTCCCGCGCACGTCGCGGCGTTCGTCCTCGCGCACGTCGACGCGTGGCCGGCTCGGTGCCGGCATGGTCGAGGTGCCGCCGGTGCCCTACCGGGACCCGGCCGAGGCGGTGCTGTCGGACCCGGTGGTTTCGGAGTCGAAGCGCTTCTGCAGCAGCTGTAACGCCAAGGTCGGCCGCGGTTCGGGTGACGAGGCGGGCAGCCCGCAGGGCACGTGTGACAAGTGCGGGACCCCGTTCTCGTTCGTGCCGAAGCTCCATCCCGCCGATCTCGTCGGCGGTCAGTACGAGGTGCTCGGCGCGCTCGCCTACGGCGGGCTCGGCTGGATCTACCTCGCGCGAGACCTCAACGTCGACGGCCGCTGGGTCGTCCTCAAAGGACTGATCAATACCGGTGACGCGACGGCGATGGCCGCCGCCGTCAACGAGAAGCGGTTCCTCGCCGAGGTCGAGCATCCGCACATCGTCAAGATCTACAACTTCGTGCAGCACCCCGACCCGGCCACGGGCGGGGCCGTCGACTACATCGTGATGGAGTACGTCGGCGGGCAGTCGTTGCGCCAGCTCGCGCTCGATCACCACCGCAAGAGCGGGCGTGCGGAGCCGTTGCCGATCGGGCAGGTCATCGCCTACGGGCTGGAGATCCTGCCGGCGCTGGGGTATCTGCACAACCAGGGTCTGCTGTACTGCGACCTCAAGCCGGACAACGTGATCCAGACCGGGGACCAGCTCAAGCTGATCGACCTGGGCGCCGTGCGGCGGATGGACGACTACAGCAGTCCGCTGTTCTTCACGAGCGGTTACAGCGCGCCGGAGCTGGCGAGCGACGGTGCGTCCGTGGCCTCGGACCTGTTCACGGTCGGCCGCACGCTCGCGGTGCTGAGCTTCGAGTTCACCGGCTACACCACGAAGTTCAAGACGACGCTGCCGAGTCAGGACGACGTCCCGCTGTTCCAGCTCTTCGGCTCGTACTACCGGTTCCTGCGACGTGCGACGCACGCCGATCCGGCGCGCCGGTTCGTCTCCGCCGAGGAGATGGCCGATCAGCTGACCGGTGTGCTGCGCGAGATCATGGCGTTGGGCACGGGGAAACAGCGTCCCGGACAGTCCACTGTGTTCGGTCCGGAGACGAACACGTTCGGCGTCGACATGGTGGTCCCGGACAGCGGCCGGAACGTGCCGCTGCCCGATCCGGTGGAGGTCGTCTCCGGGCTGCCGGTGCCGCAGGTCGACACGGACGACGTCGGCGCAGGTGTGCTCGCCGCGACGCTCGGGGCGGACCCGCGGGCGGCGATCGAGGCGCTGGCCGGTGCGCCGCGCGAGTCGATCGAGGTGCGGCTGCGTGTCGTGCGGGCACGCATCGAACTCGGCGAGCTGGCAGAGGCCAATCGGCAGTTGCAGGCGGCGCAGTACCTGGCGATCAAGGCGGGATTCCCGCACGACTGGCGGATCGACTGGTACCGCGGCCTGATCGAGCTCGCAGGCGGGCGTGCGCGGGTCGCGCACGTCGCCTTCGACACGGTGTACGACGAGTTGCCCGGTGAGACGGCGCCGAAGCTGGCGATGGCCTTCAGCGCGGAGGCGACCGGCGAGTACTTCACGGCGTCGCGGCTGTACGAACTGGTGTGGCGCACCGACCGGTCGTACGTCAGCGCCGCGTTCGGACTGGCGCGTGTCTACCTGGCGCAGGGGGCACGGGCCAGCGCGATCGAGGTGCTCGAATCGGTGCCCGCGACGTCGACGCACCACGTGCCCGCACAGTTGGCGGCGATCAAGGTGAAGATCACGCCGGTCGCGGGCCAGCAGGTGACCGAAGCCGATCTCGTCGACGCGAGCGCACGGCTCGAGCGGCTGAACCTGGACGCCGAGCGGCGGACCCGACTCGCGATCGAGGTGCTGTCGGCGGCGCTGGATTGGGTCGGTGCGAACGAGCGCTCCGCGGGCACCCGAGTGCTGGGCTGCGGGCTGGACGACCGTGACGTCCGGCTCGGGCTCGAGTCGCACCACCGGTCGCTGGCGCGGCTGGTGTCCACGGCCGCGGAACGCATCGAACTCGTCGACAAGGCGAATGCGTTGCGGCCTCGCACCTTGACGTGATCGGGCCGCCCCTGCGATGCAGCATGATCAAGGGAAGAATCGTGGCTCCCGCCCGCCGGCCCGACCACCACCCCTCAAGGACACGCTGACGCGTGGCTGCGTTGAGCGCCCCAAGGTGCCCTCGGGGGCATCGCCCCGGTTGCGCGACGACCACGCCACGGTGGTGAATCTCAGGGGTTGACGTCCCAGCCCCTGTCCTCGGCCGCCTTGGCTTCGGCCGCCCTGGTCTCGCGGAACTTGTCGAGCGCGTCGGGGTCGCCGTGCGTGGTGAAGTGCTCGACGCCGACGGTCACGAACAGTGCGCGGGCGCGCAGTGCGACCGGGCCGTCCGCGGCGTCCAGGCGGCCCTCGGCGCTGACGTACGTCTTGCGGCCTGACCCGCCGTCGAGCTTGGCTGCGATGTGCAGCGTCGAGCCGACGGGCACCGGGGCGACGAAGTCGGTTTCGAGGCGGGCGGTCACGGCAGGCCTGCGCAGCAGGTTGCCGACCGCCGACCCGAGGGCCTCGTCGAACGCGCACGCCAGCAGCCCGCCGTGGGCCAACCCGGGAGCGCCCTGGTGGTCCTTCTGCACGGTGAACGTCGACACGACGGACATGTCGTCGGCGACGGCCGATGTCAGGTGCAGGCCCGATTCGACCTCGTGGCCGCACCCGAAGCACTCGGCATAGTGCTCGGCGAGCTGCGTGCCGGGGGCGGGTGCATCGGCGTGCGGGCTGACGGGCTCGGCATCGGCGGGCGGCCAGGTGTCGGTACGTGAGCTCATCGGGCCAAGCTATCCGGCCCGGGCGCTGCGACCCCGCTTACGCCACCGATCTGTGGCGAACACCGCCGTTGCGACCTCGTCGACGAGTGCGAATGTCGGCCTCTTCGTGCGGCGTCGGCTTCAGCCCGGGCTCGTCGCCGGGGGATAGCTCGTCGGGTCAGGGACGTCCTTGTAGCCCGTGGGCGTCCCCGGCATGACCTACGGCGAAATCGTCGGAAGCGGCGAATGGCGACAACTACTCATTTCGAGGTAATCAGACGGTGACGACCAAGCCATCGCGCCTCGTCTTCATGACGACGGCGATTGCGGCAACACTGAGCCTGGCTGCATGCGGCTCGGAAAGTGGAGGCACGGATTCCGCCCCGGCCAGTGCACCGCTGTCGGCTCCCGACGGGCAGGCCGCGTGGCAGCAGCAGGATCCTTGTTCGCTGCTCTCCGAACAGGAGTTGCAGCCCTACCTCGGTGACAAGGCGGGTTCGATCCCGCCGGAGCGCAGCAGCAAGTTAAACCGGTCGACTTGTGAGTGGAAGGTCTCCAAGTACGACGGGGTCCGCCTCGTCCTGTGGCAGCCGCCTGCGCCGACGGTCGTCACTGACAGAGACAAGACCGTCGAGGTCGGTGAGCGCACCGGCTACATCACCTCGGAAACGTCGACGAGCTGCCTCATGGACGTCAAGGCCGACCCCGCGTATCTGCAGATCGACGTCAATGCCGCCGACGTCGACAGCGGGCGTGAGCACTACTGCGAGGTCGCCGCGGAGACCGCCCAGGCCGCGCTGACCAAGCTCGGCTGGTGAGCCGGAGGGCGCCGCAGGTCGCCTGAACGCCACGGGCGCACCGACCGGTCAGTCCTGGAGTGCCGACATCGACGTCCATTCGGGCCAGGAGTACGACCAGTCGTGGTAATTGCCGTCGCGGGGACCGAGGGGCACGCTGCTGCCCCGCACCTCGAACGGGTCGCCGGTCTGCGCCAGGTTGTAGTACTCGAGGGCGTTGGCGGGTGCGAGGTTGACGCATCCGTGGCTGACGTTCGTGTACCCCTGGCTGCCGACCGACCACGGGGCGGCGTGCGTGAACTCGCCGTTGTTGGAGATTCGCACCGCCCACTCGACGCGGAAGTCCTCGTAGTCGTAGGCAGGGTTGGTCATGTAGTACTCGGGGTGCTTCGTCATCACGACGTGCGTGCCGCTGCGGGTGACGCGGCCCGGGTCGGAGTCGAGCCCGAAGCTCGCCGGATAGTCGGCGGTCTGCTTGCCGTCGACGAACACCTTCATCCGGTGCGTCTGGGTGTTGGCGCGGACGAGCTGCCTGCGGCCGATCGTGAAGGTCGACGACAGACCTTTTTCGGCGTAGGCACCGTCGCCCAGTGCGAGTCCGTACAGGTCGGCGTCGACCGACACCTCGGTGCCGGGCTTCCAGTACTCCTTGGGACGCCAGTGCACGGCCGTGTCGAGTTCGAGCCATGCCCACGAGCCCTCGGTGGCGGTGGACGTCTCGACCGACAGCGCCCGTTCGACCGCAGCCTTGTTCTCGACCGGCTCGTCGAACGTGATCGAGATCGGCATGGCGACGCCGTAGGTCTCGCCGTCCCCGACGTTCAGGCTGGCGCCGTGGACCGCGGCCGGTTTCACCGTCGTGAACGAGCCGTTGACCGGGGTTTCCTCGCCGTCGGCGTTCGTCGCCGTGCCCGCCCAGCGGTAGACCTTGTCGTAGCCGAGCCGTTCGCCGGCCGTCCACGAGCGCCGGTCGTCGGCGAGTTCACCCTCGACCTGTTCGCCCATCCCGTTGGTGAGGGTGACTTCACTGAGCGTGCCGTGTTCGACGCTCGCCGACACCGTGTCGCGCGGTTGTACGTTCTTCGCCCCGTCACCGGGGTGCAGGCTGACCTCGGCCGCAGGTGCGGGCGAGGGCGTCGCGCCCTGCGCCCCCGCGCTGCCCTGCCGGGGTGCGGGTCCGGTGCAGGCCGCCAGCCACAGCAACGCCGTCAGCATCATTGCGGCGACCGGCGTGGATCTGCGACCGGACCCGGTCGATTCTCTTCCCGTCACGTGGATCGGCCCCCTCCGACGTTCCCGGCTTAGGCGGCTGAGGCCACCTGTCGGCCACGGATACGTGAGTAGTGATAGCAATCACATTCGGCTGTTTGGTTCGGACGTCCCGGTCGATGCCGGCGGTGACCATGCGGCTACCCAGGTGACATGGCCGGTACGGGCCGGGTCGAAACCCGTCGGGGCGCCGATCCGCCCGGTTGGACCAACCGCCCGTGCGGGGCTGTCGAAACGGCGGCGGCAGGGTAGGCTGCGAAGTGGCCGTTGTTTTGCGTGTTCGTGGCTTCACACTCGCGGAACTTCTAACGCGGGGCGTGAGACGGACATGCGCTCTTTCGCAGAACCTCGTTGGAACCGTCCGGATCGGCCGGGATCTCACTGCGGGTGGGGTCCAGCTCAACAGCAACGAGGAGTAAACGGTGGCGCAAGGCACTGTGAAGTGGTTCAACGCCGAAAAGGGCTTCGGCTTCATCGCCCAGGACGGCGGAGAGGGCGACGTGTTCGTCCACTACTCGGAGATCGAGGGCCGCGGCTTCCGCACTCTCGAGGAGAACCAGCGAGTGGAGTTCGAGGTCGGCCAGGGTCAGAAGGGCCCTCAGGCTCAGAAGGTTCGCGCTCTCTGAGCGTGCGTCACCTACTGACTTTCACTGACTGACGAGTGAGCCCCCGGCGACATCGTCGCCGGGGGCTCACTTGCGTTCGACAGCCGCTGGTTCCATGGCGGCTGTTCCGTGGCTGTTCAGCGGCGCGGTGCGTCCCAGCCGCTGCGGTCGAAGAAGTGCTCGTCGGTGCGGGCCTCCGGCTCGACGCTGCCGGCCCCGGATGCGGCCCCGGCCACGGCCCCGGACGCGGGCCGCGGTTCCGCGGCTGCGGCGAGTGGCGGGACGGCGTGGCCGTGCGGATCGGTGTCCTCACCGGGCCGTGCGGCATGACCATCGGGAGCGGGCGCGCCCGGTTCCGCGTACGGCGCCGCCGGCTGCCCGTTGCCCGGTAGCCCGGCATCGTGGAATCCGGCTTCCCGGGGTTCGGCGTGGTGCCGGCCGCCGGGGCCCTGCTGGCCTGCGTCGAGGTGGCCGTCAGGGCGGTCTGTGCCGTATCCGGTGCCGTCCTGTTCGGGAGTGGCCGGCTCGCCACCGGTGTGCGTCACCGAGCCCGCCTCCCACGCGAGCCGTTCGAGCACCCACTCCAGGGCGAGCGCCTGCGGGGACGTGCCGCGAGCCTCGGCCAGCTCGGTCAGCTCCTCGCCCGCGGCGTGGGTCATGCGCAGCTGGTAGACCTGCGCTTCGCCGAACTTCCTGCCGGAGCCGGTGCTCTCGACGTCGTTGTCCGGGGCGAGGGCCTTGAGGTAGCTGGAAAGCTCCTGGTCCTCGGCACCGTGGTCGTCGGTGTCGTCGCGGCCTGCCGGTGCGGCGGTGCGCGGCGTGGCGTTGTCCGGGTCGTCCCGGCGTCTGGAGCCGGATTTGCCGCGGCCGGACAGCCGTCCGAATGAAGGTTTAGGCACGGCGGTCACGATAACGGTTGTGTCTCAGCGACGTGGGCCGACGTGGCTTCCGACACGTCGTGTAACGCTCGCAGTCACTCGCGATCCGGTCGTTCGGCGTAGCCGTGGTCCATCTGTGTGGATGCGGCAGGAGCGCGGTGCGCATTCTTGTACGGATCGTGATTTCGGACATCGCGATGATTGCAGATTGCACGACCGAAGAATGCCCATCGGGCAGCGGTGGCGCTCCGAAGTGGCGCCGTCAACAGTCCGTCGAAACCGCCGTGACCACCGGTGTGACGCGGTCGGCAAAGTGGCCGCAGAAATGGAGAGGCCCCCGCGCCAGGGGGAGGAACGCGGGGGCCGGAGGGGATCTCCACAGGCGCTGACCGGGGGTGTGTCAGCACGTCGATTGTTACACGATCCGGTCGCGGGTGGCGAGGTTTGTGGATGAAAAAAGCTCGCCGGTCTTCATCGATGGGGTTCGCTTCCGCATGGTCGGCCGCGAATGGGTCGACATTCTTCCGTCGTTCGGGCAGTGGTCCCGCGAGATCTTGCGCGGTCGGCCCCGCTGCACGGATATCACGCGACGATCGTCGCCCGGAATGCTTGACGCGATTCGCGAAACCGATGTGCGCAACCCGCACGTATGACGCGGAGTTCACTCTGCGGGGGGCTGGGGTTGTGATCGCCACGTGGCTAGCCTCGGCGCCGAGACGGGTGGTCGAACACCCCTCGATCCGGCGGCAACCCGTACGCGGGGATCCGTCCGCGATCCGGCGCAGCCCCTTTGGAGGAGCCATGAGCGGATCAGTGGAAGTGCGGCAGTTTCTCCTCCGGCAGGAGGGAGGGGAGCAGGTTTCCGGCGTCGGCGGACTGCCGGGGCAGCGTTCGGGTCATGCGGAGGCACCGCGGGTTTCCGACGACCAGGTGCGCAGAGCCAGGATCGCCGTCGCCTCGGGTGCGGCCGACGCCGAGGACTGCGCCCAGCTGCTGGACATGCTCGGCCTGACACCCGACGAGGACGGCAACCTGCCAGCTCAGCGGTGACCACTGTGGCGATCCGGCCGGCGCCGGATCGGTGCGCGTGGCCCCGTTCGTGTGGGTGACGGGTGCGGTCGGGAGAGTGTGCGTCCAGGTGCACACCCCCTGGTCGTGCACCTGGACGACACTTCGTCACGCTAATTGCAGTCAGCGCTGGTGGGCAAACGGTTGCGCGCCGGTTCGGCCGGGCTGTTACCGGGTCGGCAGCTCCCGGTCGGCCGTTGTTAACCCGGGCGTGGTCGCGGTCGCGTCGCCGTGACTGAGTCGGCCGTGGTCGTCGCTCGGCGTGGCGGGGTTCGGATTCCTCCGGCCGGAGCTCCCACGAGCGCGCTTACGGCAAGCGCGGGGTGTCGATGGCCGGGTTGTCGAGAGGTCTCCCGTCGCTCGGATGACCCGCCACGTCTTTCGCCGGCCGAAGGGCGGGTGAAGGTCGTGTGGGCTCCATCGGCGGGCGCCATGGGTGACCCTCGGGTGGTTCGGGCGTTTCCGCAGGTCAGCATGAAAACGACCCCCGGTGTTTCGGCCGATCACCGGGTGCCGTAAAGTAGTCATCGCTCCCGGGGACGCGACCTGGAGAGCGTGGTCGGGTCGGTTATCCGAAACCGGCCGGGCTCCCATCGTCCAGCGGCCTAGGACTCCGCCCTTTCAAGGCGGCAACGCGGGTTCGAATCCCGTTGGGAGTACGCAGTACACTGCACGTGACGAGTGCAGTCGACAACAGAATACCGGCCCAGGTAGCGGAATCGAGACTTGAGGCCGGAACACAGCAAGGCCCTGTGGCGCAGTTGGTCAGCGCGCCGCCCTGTCACGGCGGAGGTCGCGGGTTCAAGTCCCGTCAGGGTCGCATCGAAGGAGCGGGTTCGTCATCGGACGGGCCCGCTTCTCTTGTATTGCCGGAGAGTCTCCGGCGTCGGCGACCTGGCAGGGCCGGTGGTTCGGACACCCTGCTGTTGGATGCCCTCTCTTCGGCGCCCTGTCCTCGATGCCCTGCGTTTCGGTGTCCTACTCTCCGACGTCACTGTCCCGATGCCCTGTTTCGGCGTCCGGCTTTTGGATGTGCCGGCACCGATACGCGAGGCCGACATGCGGGGTTCCGCAGGCGGAACGGGGCGGCGTCCGGAGTCTCGCCGTCCGGGACTTACGGCCGCCCTGCACACCGGACCCGCCGCACGGTCCGTTGCGCGCATGCGCTAGTGTGTACAGCCAACGGCCAGGTAGCTCAGTTGGTACGAGCGTCCGCCTGAAAAGCGGAAGGTCGCCGGTTCGACCCCGGCCCTGGCCACCCACGAAGAAGCCGTCCGGACTCAGGTCTGGGCGGCTTTTTCGCGTTCCGGCACGGGCGTCGTGATTCCGGTGGGTGCGTGCCGGAAGAAGGTGAGAAGTCGGCGGAGTCGGCCGAGGCCACCCACCCATCGAGCCCCGCCACGGCGAGCAGATCCGTGCGAGTCCCTCCGCTTGGGTGTCGCCTCGTGTCAGACGTCGGTCCGAGCCGCGTCCGCAACCATGCTGTAGGAAACCTAGTTGCAATACAAGCAACTAGGACCTGATTTGGCGTCGTTCAGCGAACCTGTCGGCGCCTCGCGCACACGGTACAAACTCGCTGCGCAAGGTCGCGTCATAAGCGACAAATATGCCGAAAAGCGACCTTCTGCGGAGGCTTCTAGGTCACCGACTCGGTTGACAGTCGCGCGCGACCTTGCCTATCTTCACGCAACCGACTTGCACATTTGGCAACGAAGGTGTGTTTCGGTGCTCCGCTTGTGTCCGCACCGACGAAGGCAGGCCCCCGGGCTGGGATGGGGAGAAGCTCATGGTTCTCGGCCGCAGCGCGCGCGGTGAACGGCGCGACCCCGATTTCCCGCTCGACGCGGTTCCACAGTCGTCGCGGCGCTCACCCGCCGGTCTGTTCGTACTGCTGGTGAGCTTCTTCTTCTTCACTCCGACGATGTTGGCCGGCGGTCAGACCTCCGTCGGCTTCACGTTCTCGAACTACCTCGGTATTGCGCTGATCGCCGCGGTGATCTTGGCGGTCTATGCCGCGTTGATGGGTGTGATCAGCTCCCGATCCGGGTTGAGCACGGTGCTGATCACGAAAGCGTGTATGGGGCGCGTCGGCGGCAAGTGGTCGGCCTTGTTGCTCGGCGGTACCCAGGTGGGCTGGTTCGCGGTGACCCTCGCGACCCTCTCAGACCTGATCGGGCGCGCGTTGTCGCTGGAAGTCACCTGGCCGCTGGTGCTCGTGTTCGGGGTAGTGACGGCCACGGCCGCCTATCGCGGGGCCAAGGGCCTCGAGATGCTCGGATGGGTGGCAATCCCGTTACTGCTCGCGCTCTGCATCTGGGTCACGCAGCGTGCCATCGGTGATATCGGAGGCTGGGGCGAGCTGATGGCGACCGAGCCTGTCACCGAGATCAGTGTCGGTTCGGCTCTCACCGTACTGGTCGGAACATTCGTGAGCGGGTCCACGCAGGTCGGCAACTGGTCACGGTTCTCCCGAACCGATCGCGGCGCGCTCATCTCGATCTTCGTCGCCGTGATCGTGGCTCAGTACGCGATGTACTTCTTCGGCGGGCTCGGCTCCGCCGCCTACGGCGAGCCCGACTTCGTGCTCGCGCTCTACGAGATGGGTCTGGTCGCGGCCGGAGCGGGTCTGCTGCTCGTGGCGTTGTGGACGACCAACGAGAACACGGCTTACGCATTCGGCGTGGCGGGATCCGAGCTGTTCGGCGTGAACGACAAGCGACCGTTCGTCGCAGGTGGCGCGGCGCTGGGTGTGGTGTTCGCACTCACCGGTATCTACGAATCGCTGTCGACGTTCCTGATCCTGCTCGGCACCTTCGTCCCGCCGTTGGGCGGTGCGATCATGGGGCAGTTCTACCTCGTCTGGCGCGGTCGGCTTCCCGCTCACCACCTGACCGACGCCGGTGGCTTGACCGCGCTGCCAGTGGTGCGCGTGAGCTGCGTCGCTGCGTACCTGCTGGGTACCGCCGCTGCCGGTACGGGTGCGGCCTTCGACCTCGGAATACCCGCGGTACAGGGCATCGTGGTCGCGGCCCTCGCGGCTCCGCTGTGCCACGTCCTGCTGTCGCGGTGGCGGAAAACCTTGCCACGCGAGGTCGCTGATTCCCCGGCAACCGATGCGGCGGCGGGGAAATCGGCCTCCGGCGCGACCGAATACAAGGCAGGAGACTGACATGGCCCGCGAGTTCACCTGGCCCGCCGGAACGCGTGCGGCCGCGGCGTTCACCTTCGACCTCGATGCCGAGTCGTGTGCGCTCGCGGCCGACCGGTCCAGCCACGACCGGATGTCACTGATGTCCCACCAGGCCTATGGGCCGCAGACAGCAGTGCCGCGCCTGCTGGCGATCCTGGCCCGGCAGGAGATCACCGCGACGTTCTTCGTCCCGGGGCTCAGCGCGGAGATGTACCCGGACACCGTGCGGCGGATCGTCGATTCCGGTCACGAGATCGCCCACCACGGCTACACGCACGAGCCCATGGGATCACTGACGCGCGTCCAGGAGGCCAGGGTGCTCGACCGTGGCCTCGATGCGCTCGACGCCGTCGCCGGCGTGCGGCCGGTCGGCTACCGGGCACCCTGGTGGGAATTGAATTGGCACACGCCGGAACTGCTGATCGAACGCGGTTTCCGCTACGAATCCAGTCTGCTCGACGGTGATCGCCCGTACGCACTGGGAAGTACCGAATCCGACGCGTCCCTTGTGGAGATTCCGGTCGACTGGGCGCTGGACGACTGGGAACAGTACGCGTTCTTTCCGGGTTGGACCGGCAGCGGCGTCATCGAGTCGCCCGCCAAGGCGAAGGAAATGTGGCTGCTCGAAGCCCGGGCCATGCACCGGGAGAACGGCTGTTTCGTGCTGACGAATCATCCGTTCCTCAGTGGCAGGCCAGGACGTGCTCACCAACTCGAGGAACTGATCGAGCAGGTCAAGGCGCTTCCCGGGATGTGGGTGACGACCCTGCAACAGATCGCGGCGCACGCGGCGTCGCTCGACCTGCCGCCCTATCGGCATCGCCGGATGTCGGCCGAGCAGGTCCGGGATGCCTTCGCTCACATCGACGAGTGACTCGTCCTCCGCGGCAGTCGGACGACGTCACGGGATCACCGTTACGCGAAAGAGCAGTGGACGAATATCGAGAAGGGGACGGATCAATGGGCGCCGAGCTGGAACGACTCAAGGTAATCCACAACGGATCAAAGGAACGGCGGACGTTCTCCGATGCCGAGATGGAGCGCAGACTGTCGACGCTGCGCAAGATCATGGCTGACGACGGAGTCGACGTCGCGTTGCTGACGTCGTACCACAACGTCAAGTACTACTCCGACTTCCTCTACACCTCGTTCGGCCGCAACTATGCCTACGTCGTGACGGCGGACGAAGCTTTCACGGTGTCGGCCAACATCGACGCCGGCATGCCGTGGCGCCGAACCTACGGCGACAACGTCGTCTACACCGACTGGCACCGCGACAACTACATCCACGTGATCCGGGAAACGCTGCGGTCCAGGGGTGTCGCGGTCAAGCGGATCGGTGTCGAGGACGACACGCTGCCGCTGCAGCTCCGGGAGAAGTTTCAGGCCGCCTTCGCCGATGCGGTACTCACCGACATCTCTGGGGCGGCGATGCAGCAGCGGATGGTGAAATCGCCCGAGGAGATCGAGGTGATCAAGCACGGTGCGCGCATCGCCGACCTCGGGGGTGAGGCGGTGAAGGACGCCGTCGCAGCCGGCGTGACCGAGTACGAAGTCGCGCTCGCCGGCACCGAGGCGATGGTTCACGAGATCGCCCGTACCTTTCCGCAGTCCGAGATCCGGGACACGTGGGTGTGGTTCCAGTCGGGCATCAACACCGACGGTGCGCACAACTGGCCCACCACGCGGAGGCTCCGGGACGGTGACATCCTGAGTCTCAACTGTTTCCCGATGACCTCCGGCTATTACACCGCCCTCGAGCGGACGATGTTTCTCGGCGAGCCCGACGCCCGGTCGCTGGAGCTGTGGAACGTCAACGTGGAGGCCCATCGGCGAGGGCTGGCCCTGATTCGTCCAGGGATCAGCTGCGGCGAGATCGCCCACACACTCAACGAGCTCTACGTCGAGCATGGCCTGCTCGCCAACCGCACATTCGGTTACGGTCACTCGTTCGGCGTGCTCAGCCACTACTACGGCCGTGAGGCCGGGCTGGAGCTGCGCGAGGATGTCGACACGGTGCTGGAACCCGGCATGGTCGTATCGATGGAGCCGATGATCATGGTTCCGGAGGGTGAACCCGGCGCGGGTGGCTACCGTGAACACGACATCCTGGTCGTCACCGAGGACGGTGCGGAGAACATCACAGGTTTCCCGTTCGGGCCCGAGCACAACGTCATCCGCGGGTGACCGGCGCCCGTCCGGGTCGACGTGCAGGAGCCCGCCGACCCGGACGGATCGCACCGCGGCACGGCGAGTCGTGGAGCGCGGTGAGGCCGACGGGCGCCCGCACGGGAGGCGAGATGATGATGCCATGGTGAACGACTTCATGGACGCGGGTGAGCGGGCCGGTTCCGATGGGCGGGGGATGTCCGTGCTGCTCAACGGCATCGCCGTGCTCGGCGCCTTCAGCAGCGAAGAGCCGCAGCTGGGGGTTACAGAGATCGCCGCCAAGGTCGGGCTTCACAAGAGCACGGTGTCGCGAATCCTGGCGACTCTGGAGCAGACGGGCATGGTCGAGCGGGACGAGCTGTCCCGGCGGTTCCGGCTCGGGCTGGGGGTACTCGCCCTCGCGGGACCGCTGCTCGGGGATCTCGACGTCCGGCGCGCGGCGTACCCGGTGCTGTCGGACCTCAGTATTCGCACCGGTGAGACCGCGGCGCTGATGGTGTGGAACGAGCCCGAGTCCGTCTGCGTGGAGGAGGTCTCCAGCAGGCGGCAGGTCAAGCACACCACGCCACTGGGCACTCGCTACAACACGGCCGCCAGCTCGTCGGTGCAGGTGTTCTGCGCAGCCGTGGACGAGAACCGGGTACGTGGCCTGCTGGAACAGGGGTCGCTGCGCGCCGCGGGAACGGACGAATGGGCCGTGGAACGCTACCTCACCCGTCTGGGCGAGGTGCGCGAGCTCGGCTACGCCGTCAACTACGGTGAGACGTCGGCGGAAGAGGTGGGGATCGCCGCGGCGGTGCACGATCATCGCGGCAAGCAGTCGGCGGCCGTGTTGCTATCGGCGCCGCGATTTCGGGTGTCGCGGCAGCAGCTCGACGCCTATGGCGAGATGGTGCGCGAGGCAGCCGCCACGATCACGGCCCGGTTGGGCGGTGCGTGACGTCGCCTCCGGTGGGCGGTATCCCGAGGTTTCGGCCCCCGCGGACCCCGTGCTCCCGGTCACAACTGTGGTACGGCGGTGCCAGTACCCTCACCGGGTAGGACGACGGGAGAGGGAGCCGCCTGGTGAGCACGGACCACGAGCGCAGTTACTACGAGCGCATCGACGATCGGCGGTACAAGCCGACCGCCCACACGAGCGGCGCGTGGAACCCGGACGAGCAGCACTTCAGCCCTCTCGGCGGTCTCATCACGCACGCCATCGAACGCGACCGTGACGACCGTGGCAGCGCGCTCGCGATCTCCCGCATCAGTTTCGACATCCTCGGCAAACTCGCCCTCGACGAATGCGACATCCGCGTCGAGGTGATCCGTCCCGGCAGGACGATCGAGCTGGTCGAGGCCGTCGCCGATCTCGGCGGCCGCACGGCGGTACGCGCGCGGGCGTGGCTGCTGGCCCCCGGCGACACGGCGTCCGTGGCAGGTGGCGAGGACGCGCGGCTCGCCCCTCCGGATGAGGTCGAGCCGTGGCGGATGTCGCACCTGTGGTCCGGTGGCTACATCGCCTCGCTCGACGCCCGTCCCGTCTCGACACCCGAGCCCGGCCGCGGCACCGTCTGGATCTCGTCCGACACCGACCTCGTCGCCGGTGAACGCGTCGGCCCGTTCGCGGCGTTCGTCACCCACGTCGACGCGGCCAACGGCATCGCCGTGCGCAGGCCGCCGACCGAGTGGATGTTCCCGAACGTCGACCTGACCGTTCACCTTCATCGGACTCCCGAGGCCGGCTGGACCGGTCTCGACACCACCGTCACGTTCGGCGCCGACGGCAGGGGCATCACGAGCACCGCACTCCACGACACCCGCGGCCACGTGGGGCACGCACAGCAGATCCTCACGGTGCGGCCGCTGTGAGCACCCCCGTGCAACCCTCGGCGGCGTTCGTCCCGTCCTGACAGGGAGTCCGCGCGAACGGCGCGGGTCGACATCGCGAGGGGGCTGCGATGAGAACTGTCAGGAGCGCGTCGAGGACCGCCGGGTTGACGATGGCCGCACTGCTGGGCGGTGTGCTGGCGGTGCCTGCCGCCGCTGCGGCCGAGGTGGACGGGGACCTGCCGGATTCGGCGTCCGTGCAGGCCGACATCGACGGTGACGGTGGCCCGGAGCTGATCACCGTGCGCGAACGGGCCGGCGACCGTGTGGTGTCGGCACGCTTCGCCGACCATTCCTATGTGGAATCCCCGTTCGCCGCCGACACGGCGGGACGGCTGCACCTCGACCCGAGGGTCGCCGACCTCGGCAGGGACGGTGCGGCAGACCTGCTCGTCACCACCGCGACCGGCGCCAACACGCTGACGTTCGCCGCGTTCACCTACATCCCCGAACAGGGACTGGTGCGGGTGACAGGCACCGACGGCGTGCCACTGACTTTTCACGACGGCGGCGGTGCGACATCGCTGGCGTCGTACGCGTGCCACGAACCCGGCGACGACGGTGCGACGTTCACCACCGTGCGGGCCGAACGTACCGACGGCGGACTCTACGGCGTGCGCACCCGTTACGAGGTCGAACGGGACACGGTCGTCCCACGTGGACAGACCGAGTTCCACGGCGTCGCCGAGGACGCACCCGTGGCGCAGGCCGACCCGGCCAGCTGCGCCCCCGCGTGACGCGGACGGCGAACCCGGTCAGCCTTCGCGCCGGTGGGCGATGTACCGGACCACCAGGCCCGTCAGCAGCGCCAGTCCGGAGACCACGACCAGCGCGCCGACCGGCGTCGACGGGCCCTCGGTGGCCTCCGGTGTACGGGAAGGCTCGGCGATCACCGAGAGGGCGCCGATCTCGTCCACTCGGTGCGGTGCCTGCGCCTGGGCCGGTGGTGCGGTCGTGAGCAGCGACATCGCCACCGCGACGAACAGCGCCGCGAGCGTGGCGAGAATGCGGGAAGTACGCATGGCCTTCGCGATCTCCGGACTTCGGTGGCACGATCCCGTCAGCGAACCACCACCGGGCAGCGGCACGAAGCGCAGCGGCGTCGCGCGTCGCGGTGACGGTACTGCTCCATTCCGGGGAACCGCGGGGTTCCGGCGCAGTGCCGGGTCCGGGCCGGGCGACGCCCACCACGGACCCGGTCAGCCGATCGCGGTGACGGTTCCGCGGGCGTCGTACAGGTAGTGGACACCGCCGGAACGCACCAGCCGGCCACCGTAGCTGCAGTCGATGCGCGAATCCGACTCCGAATCGACGAGACGGGTGCTGCCCGACGCGCTCACCAGGTCCACGGCGCACCCGCCGACGTGGCCCTCCGACGCGACCACGGCACGGTCGCCGGACATCGGCAGTACGTCGGTGACCGTCCGCCGCTCGTACCGGTGGTGCCAGGCGACCGAACCGTCGGACGACATTGCCGTCAGCACGTCGGCGTCGGACATCGAACCGCAGCCGGAGACGTACAGCGTGTCCTCGCCGGCGGCCAGCCGCAGAGCCCGTTCCATGGACCAGCCGTCGTCCGCGAACCGCGCACACGGCGTTCCTTCCGCCGGCAGGCCGGTGGACCAGGCTTCGTTCCCGTCGGACAACCGCCGCGCCGTGATCCGGCCGCTCTCCCTGCTCGCGGTGACGTACAGCCGCCCGGTCACGTCGGAGGCGACGTTCGACTCGAGCACGTCCTCCTTCGACGCTTCCCACAGCCGGCGGCCGGTGCTGGCATCGAACGCGAGAACGTCGCCGTCGCAGCCGAGCAGGGCGACGTCGTCGTGGGCCGCCTCGACGTGCTCGTTGATGCAGTCGAACCGGCGCTCCCACAGCTCGTCACCGTCGATGCCCACCGCGGCGAGTCTGCCTTCCGGACGATCGCCGCGTGTCACCAGCGTGTACCGCGATCGCACGTCGTCGTCACCCGTCGGCCACGGCTCGTCGACCTCCGCGTGGAGCGCGTGATCGTCGCCGCCGTAGTTCCACAGCGACGTCGAGGCGCCCGTCCGCGTGTCGAGCACGGTCCCGTCCACGTCCGTTCCGTGCGTGTTCCAGTGCACCACGAGACGGGTCGCATCGGCGGCGACGAGGCGCGGCCTGTCGCCGCCTTCGAGCGATCGGATCCACACCGGCTCCCCGTCCCGCGCCGACAGGAGCGCGACGCGCGGAAAGCCGCGATCCTCGTAGGTCACCGCGATGCCGTGCCGGGTGGGCGCGACGTCACGCACCAGCCCGAGCGACCCGACCTCGAAGGTCCAGCGCACGGAGCCGTCGAAGACGGAAGGCTTCGCGGTTTCGATCCGGCCGGGCCCCGATTCGACGTCGGAATGCCGCCACAGCAGGTACCGGTCGGACAGCGCCGGGCCGAATCCGCCCAGCACGAAGACCATCGCCGTCACGACCACGACGCAGCTGCCGGTGATCAGACCGCCCGCGGCCCAACCGGTCGCGCGCCGCCCGTGCAGCCGCATCTCCCACCACGTCGCTGCCGCCACGGCCGCCCACAGCGGTGCGGCCAGCAGCGCGTACAGCGGCGCGGGACCCTGCCATTCGTCCGCGGGCAGCAGTCCGACGACGGCCGTCACCGCGGTGCCGACGGCGAACAACCCGGCGAGCCCGGCGAACCAGTGCAGCGCCGTGCGCGACTCCGCGTGCCCCGCTCCCCACAGCCCGAACAACCCCAGCGCGGTGAACCCGGTGAACAGCAACGCCCACACCTGCAGTTCCTCGGCCTCGAATCCGCCGAGCACCCACGTCGTGAACAGGGCGGCAGGCACCATGAGCGCGAGCTGGGCCGTCACCAGCACCGTGATCAGATACGACGCCGGCTCGGTCACCTGCGTGTCCTGGGCGGACGAACCGGAAGCGCCGGTGTACCGGTCGTCGCCGGGCGCGTCGTCGTGCGCATCCCCGTCGGGTGCGCCCGGGGCCCGGGCGTCCGGGTCGTTCGGCGTGGTCGGTTCATCGGCCATGGCGGTTCGACGCCGCCCACCGAGGATCGGTTGCATCCGCACCGGCCCTGGCGATGCCCCGTGACGGCGCGTCCGGCATGGTGAACAGTGGATCTCGCGTGGACCGGCGAGCAGGAGGCGGACATGAGCAATCTCGAAGCCGCACCCGAGGAGCTGACCTGCACGTCGGCACCGAACGGCCGCGGAAGGGTGCTCGAACCGCGCAGCGTGCCGCTCGGCGGGCCGCGGGCGATGTCGGTGCGGCGAACGCTGCCGCAGCGCGCGCAGTCGTTCATCGGAGCGTGGTGCTTCGTCGACCATTACGGCCCCGACGACGTGGCGGCGACCGGCGGTATGCGCGTGGCAGGCCATCCGCACACCGGGTTGCAGACGGTGTCGTGGCTGTTCCGCGGCGAGATCGAACACCGCGACACGACCGGCGTGCACGCGTATGTCCGCCCCGGCGAGCTCAACCTCATGACCGCGGGTGCCGGCATCGCGCACTCCGAGTTCTCCACGCCCGGTACCGATGTGCTGCACGGGGCGCAACTGTGGCTCGCGCTGCCCGAGGCCCACCGGTTCACCGAGCCCGGGTTCGACCACTACGCACCGCCCGCGGTCGACGTCGACGGTGCGCGGATGCTGGTCTTCCTCGGCTCGCTCGCCGGGCAGGTCTCGCCGGTGCACACGTTCACCCCGCTGCTCGGAGCCGAGATCACGGTCCCCGCGGGGCGGGAGCTGCGGCTGAGCATCGACCCGGCGTTCGAACACGGCGTGCTGGTCGATCGGGGAGCGGTCGTCACGGCAGGGGTGACGGCCACCGCGGGCATGCTCGTCCACCAGCCCACCGGTTCCGACACGCTGACGTTGCGCGCCGAGTCCGACAGCCGCGTGCTGCTGCTCGGCGGCGAACCGCTCGGCGAGCAGATCGTCATGTGGTGGAACTTCGTCGGCCGTTCACACGACGAGATCGCCGAGTACCGCCGCGAGTGGGAACACGAACGCACGTCGCTGCAGCCGGGCCGCTTCGGCCGCATGCCGGCGGAGTGGGAGCAGACCATTCCCGCGCCCGAGCTGCCGAACGCCCGCCTGCGCCCGCGGAGCTAGTCGACACGCGGGCGCCCGCGTGTCCTGCACGGGGTTCCGGTGCGCGTGTTGCGTTCCCGGGGCGCCGTGTTGCGTTTCTCGGGGGCCGTGTTGCGGATTCCGGTGACCGCGTGCCGGTGACCGTCGTCGCCTGCCCTCCTCGGTCCCGCACCCCCGCCGCACGGTCACCGAGCTCGTCGTTCCGCCTGCGGCCGGCTCCGTGCGTTTTGCGCACCCCCGCTCGGGCGCGACCTGGTGTTCGGCCGGTTCACGCCGCTCCGTGCGCAGGCACGGGCGGCGGTCAATCCACGAACCGGGCCAGGACGGTTGCCTCGTACCGCACGGTTTCGGCGGCGTCGTGCTGTCCGAGCCGGTCGTAGTCGGCCGCGTTCGCCCTGCGCTCGTCGACGGCGGCGCGCACGATGCCGGTAACATCGTCGGCCGTCAGCTCCTTACGTGCGACGTCGGCCGTGCCGACCCCGGGCACGGCTCCCGCGACGTTGTCCGAACCGGTGTCCGGTGCGGCTCCTGCCGGCACGGCTTCGGCGTTGTCGAGCGCGCCGAGGGCCGAGCGCAACGCCGACGTGGCTGCCTTGTCCTTCGACTTCATGGCGTCTTTCAACGCCGCCCGCATGGTGGTGCGCAGCTCCGCCGCCCGTTCCGTCACCGGGGCAACGTAACAACGCCGGTTCGGTACCCGCCTCCCCTTTTTCGCCCGAAATCCGCAACACGGCCCCCGGAACCCGCAACACGGCTCCCCGAGAACGCAACACGGCCTCCGGGATCCGCAACACGGGCGGTCGGCTCGGGTTCAGTCGCGCAGTTGGCGTCGCAGGAGCTTGCCGGTGACGGTCTTGGGCAGGTCGTCGCGGATCTCCACCTTCCGCGGGTACTTGTAGGCGGCCATGCGCTCCCTGCAGAACGCGACGAGTTCGTCGGGTTCGGCGGAACGTCCCGGGCGCAGGCTGACGAACGCCTTCACGGTCTCGCCGCGGTACGCGTCGGCCACGCCGACCACCGCGGCCTCGCGCACGGCTTCGTGCTCGTACAGCACGTCCTCGACCTCGCGCGGCCACACCTTGTAGCCGCCTGCGTTGATCTGGTCCTTCTTGCGGTCGACGAGGTAGAACCAGCCGTCGGAGTCCATGTAGCCGACGTCGCCGGTGTGCAGCCTGCCGCCGGGCAGTGCCCTCGCGGTCTCGTCGGGCTTGTTCCAGTAGCCGGGCACCACCTGTGGTCCGGACGTGACCAGTTCGCCGATCTCACCGGGCGGCAGGTCGCGCCCGTCCTCGCCCACGACACGCACCACCGTGTCGAACACCGGAACGCCCACCGACAGGGCACCCGACGTGGGGTCGACCGGCGCGTCCCCGCCCCTCGGCACGCCGTGGGACGGGGACGTGGTCTCGGTGAGGCCGTAGACGTTGTTGATGTAGTGGCCGAACGTCTCCCGGAACGCCGTCACGGTGCTCGGCGGGATCGGCGCACCGCCGGAGTACAGCTTCGTCAGGCTGGCCAGTGCGGGCTTCTCGGCGTTCGGTGCGTTCATCATCGCGATGAACACGGTGATCGATCCGGCTGCGAACGTGACCTGCTCGTCCCGGATCGTTTCGATCGTCACCTCCGGGTCGAACCGGTACAGCAGCACCAGCGGAGCCCCGGTGAGCAGGGACAGTGCGACGTGGGCGATCAGCCCGGTGATGTGGAACAGCGGAGCGACGCCGAGGATGACGTCGTCGTGGTCGATGCCGATCCACTCGCGGAAGGTCTGGGCGTTGAACACCACGTTGCGGTGGGTGTTCATCGCGCCCTTGGGTGGACCGGTCGTGCCCGAGGTGTAGGTCAGCAGGGCCACGTCGTCGGGCCGCAGCCGCACCGGAGGAGGCGCGGTGCCGCGGAACCGCGCGAGCATTGTCGACATGTCGATCGTGTCGTCGCAGGCGATCCGCTCGATCCCGCCGAGTACCCGCTCGTCGCCGCGAGACTGGTATTCGAGCTCGGAGGTCGTCACGACCGTGCGCACGCCGGTGCGCGGCAGCACTGCGGCCGCCACGTCGCGGTACAGCCCTTCGAGACACACCAGCACGCTCGCGCCGGAGTCGGTCAGGATCAGCTCGAGTTCACGTTCGCGGTTCATCGGGTTGACCGGCACCGCGATGCCGCCCGCCTTCCACGTGCCGAGCTGGGCGATGACGAACTGCGGCACGTTCTGTGCGTAGATCGCGACCCGCTCGCCCGTCGTGAACCCGGTGTCGACGAGGCCCGCCGCGAACGCGTCCGACAGCTCGTCCAGTTCGCGCGCGCTGATCCGGCCGTCGAAGTAGCGGATCGTGTCGGCGTCCGGCCTGCGCGCGGCCGCGGCGGCGAACATGTCCACCGCGTTGTCGAACTCCACCGTGATCCCGTCGGGCTGCCCGTCCGGGTACAGCTTCAGCCACGGTCGCTGGTCGTAGATTCCCATGGCGTCAGCCGGCGGCGACCGGGCTGCCGGCGGACCCGGCCTCGTGGGGCGCGTCCCGGCCGAGGACGCCTCGCATCGCAGGTGCGTCGGTCATGGGGAAGCTCCTTCGCCGCCGTCGGCTGATGGTGCGGCCGTGCGTGAACGTGTGTCAAGGTTGGACAGTGGACGCCGATGTCGTCGCTCTGCCGCGGTTTTGCGCCGTGTGAGGGAGAATCGGCCGACATCGGGAGCGGACGGTGACCGCTCGCGCAGCGATCCGCAGGCGAGGTGATGCCGATGTTGACCGTTCGGACCTATCGCAGCGGTGACCGGGCCGCACTGCGCGAGTTGTTCGCGGTCGCGGGCCGTGGATCACCGACGGAATCGCTGTGGGGCGATCCCGCGTCGGAGGCGGCCGTCTATCTCGACCCGTACCTGGACGCCGTGCCGGGTTCGGTGTGGCTGGCCGAACGCGACGACCGGCTCGTCGGATACCTCGTCGGCTGCCCTTCCCCCGACCTGCTGCCGGGCGAGGACGCGAGGCTTGCCTCCGCGATCCGGCAGCATCGCCTGCTCAGGAACCCCGCCGCGCGGCGCTTCTTCGCGCGCGCCGTGCGCGACATGGCCGTCGCCAAGCTCCGTGGCCGTCGCACGGCGGGGGAACTGCACGACGAACGTTGGCCCGCCCACCTGCACCTCAACGTCGCCGAGAACGCGCGGGGCAGCGGTGCGGCGGAAGGCCTGGTGCGGCACTTCCTGTCCCAGCTGAAGGAGCAGGACGTGCCGGGTTGCCACCTGCAGACGGTCGAGGAGAACGAACGCGCCGTCCGGTTCTTCCTGCGGATGGGGTTCACGCCGCACGGCGAACCCGTGCCGGTGCCCGGTGTTCGCTACCGCGGCAAGCCGGTGCACCAGCTCACGATGGTGCGCTCGGCCTGACGGGCTCAGGCCGGCAGGCGCGTGCCTCCCGTCAGACGCGTGCGCAGCGCGGCGAGATCCGACTTCGACAGGCCGCCGTCGAGCAGGAAGTCGGGCATGTTCAGGTGGGCGACGGTGGCGGCGATCGAATCCTCGATCGTGGTGCTGTGGTCGGCGAGTAGCCCGGTGACGACGGTGAGCTGGTCGCCTGCGCCCATCGCATCGAAGCGCGGCTGCATGCGCGGGTAGCTCAGCAGGTAATCGGCGCAGATCTCGTCGACTGTCGCGCCGGCGAAGGCCAGCAGCACCAGCGAGACGAGGCCCGTCCTGTCCTTGCCGCCCGCGCAGTGGACCGCCACCCCACCGGGTGCTGCCGTGGCGATCGCGCGCACCGCGGCGACGACCGGATGCGGGTGCTCTTCGAGCATGGCCGGGTAGTGCAGCGGTGATCCGAGCTTGTCGATTCGTTGCCAGCGATCGTAGAACGGGGTGCCGACGGGATCCAACGGCGCGTGCACCGTCGTGACCCCTTCGGGGCGGGGCGCCTGGTCCGCGGTGTGTTCGCACGGATCACGCAGATCCACGAACGTGCGAACGCCGTGTGCCCACACTGCCGCCCATCCGGCCTCCGTGAGGGTCGCCGGCTCCTCCATCCGGACGACGGCACCGGGTGCCACGTGGCCCAGCCCGCCCAGGTCACGGACGTTCACGCAGCCGTCCCAGGTGAGGCTCCTGTCGCATGCAACGCCGTTGGTCATGTGCGGTGGACGCGTGGCACGGGGCGCGGGTTGAGTGCACCCGCGCCGGGTTCACCGCCACGGGTGCATCGTGGCGGGTGTCCGTCGCGCGGGCCGGACTTCGCGGGTTGGACCGTGCGGGCCGGGTCAGGGCTTCACCTGCAGCAGCCGCGGCGACACGGCGAAGCCCCGGCGTTCGTACGCCGTGACGGCCCGTTCGCTCGAATGCACCGTCACCCATTCGAGGTCCAGTTCGCGGGCGCGGGCCAGTGCCGCCTCGATGAGCCGGTCTCCGTGGCCAGCCGACCGGTGCTCCGGCGCGACGTAGACGCATTGCAGATCGCCTGCCACCCGGTCGGTCGACCGCGGTGACGGGACCCGCGGTTGCAGCGCCAGCCACGCCATGCCGACGGCCGCACCATCCCGCAGCATGATCAGCGCATGGTGTGCGTCGGCGTGAGCCCGCGCCCACGTCACGAACGCGGCCACGAACTCGTCCCGCGTCGTGGCCGGTTCGTCGCCGCGGTCGATCACCCAGCGCCAGCGCATGTCCGCCAGCAACGGCAGCTCGTCGTCGCGCGCCGCGCGGATCGTCACATCGTCCATGGCGGGCATTCTCGCCGCACCGGAACTGTCGGACGTCGCGAGTAGCGTCGGCTGCCACCAACGGCAGTGGAGCGGAGGAGGGCTGTCATGCCGGACGACGGGAACACGGCGGGGAACGCGGAAGGGAACGTGGACGGGGACCGACACAGAGCCGGGGACGGGAATCTGCGTGGCAAGGTGGCCCTGGTGGCCGGGGCGACGCGTGGCGCGGGGCGCGGGATCGCCGCGGCACTCGGCGAGGCGGGGGCGACCGTGATCTGCACCGGCCGCAGCTCGCGTGCCGGCAACGCCACGTCGGACTACGACCGTCCCGAGACGATCGAGGGGACGGCCGAGCTGGTGACGTCACTGGGCGGTACCGGCATTCCCGTCCAGGTCGATCACCTCGAACACGACAGGGTGCGCGCCCTCGCCGACCGGGTCCGTGGCGAATTCGGTCACCTCGACGTGTTGGTCAACGACATCTGGGGCGGCGAGGAACTGAAGGGCGGACCAGCCGAGTGGAACACCCCGATCTGGCGGCACGACCTCGACACCGGCCTGCGCATTCTGCGTCTCGCCGTCGAAACGCACCTGGTCACTTCGCACTTCCTGCTGCCGCTGCTCATCGAACGCCCTGGCGGCCTGCTCGTGGAGGTCACCGACGGCACCACCGAGATCAACGCGTCCTCGTACCGGATCTCGGTGTTCTACGACCTGGCGAAGGAGTCCGTGAACCGGCTGGCCTTCTCGCAGGGTCACGAGCTCGCACCGCACGGGGCGAGCGCCGTCGCGGTCACGCCGGGCTGGATGCGCTCGGAGATGATGCTGGAGCACTTCGGCGTCACCGAGGCCACCTGGCGTGATGCGCTGAACCCCGAACGCGCCGACGGGCCGGTCGCGCCCGCGGACTTCTCGGAGTCCGAAACTCCGCGGTTCGTCGGGCGCGGCATCGCCGCGCTGGCCGCCGATCCGGACCACGCACGCTGGAACCAGCGTTCGGTCACCGCGGGCGACCTCGCACGCGAGTACGGAGTCACCGACGTCGACGGCACCAGTCCGGATGCATGGGCGCGGTGGTGAGTGCCGCCGGCAGTCACGGCGGCAGGAACCGCTTCGCCAGGCCCGGGGCCAGCCACGGCTTGCGGCCGTAGGCCACGACCTTTCCGGTGAGCGCCGCGCGCGTGGGGTTTCCGCGGCCGTAGACGAGCAACAGCCACGTGGCCGGGTCTGCGGAGATACGCACGTGCGGCCGGCCGCTCTCCCCGATGGTCAGCGCGCCGTCACGGAAGGAGTAGATCTGCATGGGCCCGCCGCGCAGCCGCACGTGGTAGGTCGCCGTGTGGCCGGCCGCTGCGTCGCGGTCGATCCAGCCGGGCATGATCTGGTGCATGCCGGTCAGCACCATCGGTACGTGCTCGGGGTCTATCGGCCACGACCGGCCCAGTGCGGCCGCGATGTCGTGGCCGTGCACGACGAACTCCCCGAGTAGCGTGCCGAGGGCACGGTCGACGCGGATCTCCTGGTCGCCGTCGAACATCATGCGTGCCTCCGGGCCGAGCTCGTCGATCGTGGCGAGAAAGTCGTCGAGGTCGGCGCGCAGTAGACCGGCCAGGGTCCCGAGGTCGTCCGCGGGCAGCGAGGCGATCTGCTGTTCGTTGAACTCGGGCAGGTCGGCTGCGCGCGACGGCCACGTGCCCTGCCCGCGGGCGAGGTCGCGGTAGCGGCGCGGCTCCATCGCGACGTGGCCGAAGACGTCGGCGATCGTCCACGGTGGAGTGGCGGGGACCGGGACGGCCGGGTCGAGAACCGACAACGCGAGGTCGATGAACTGTTGTGCAGCGGCCCTGGCGGCTTCGGCCGTGGGTTCCACGGTCGGTTCGAGCATGGCTGCGGGCACTCCAGGCTTCCGGTGGCGGCTTCCGGTGGGCACGGCGTCGTGAACTGCGTCGAACCGTATCGGACACGCCGATGCCGGGCTAGGGTCGCTGGTCACGTCGAGTACGGGTGAGGAGACGACGATGTCCGAAGTAGACGTAGACGCGCAGGGCAGGACCGAGCCGCCGCTCGAAGGCGGTGAGGAGGACCAGCTCCTCGGCTTCCTCGACTACCAGCGGCAGACGCTCGAATGGAAGTGCTCGGGACTGGGAGCGGACGCGCTGCGGCGGACCACGTCGGCCTCCGCGATGACCCTCGGCGGACTGCTCAAGCACATGGCCTTCGTCGAGAACCACTGGTTCGCGCGCAGCCTGCACGGGCTGCCAGCCGAGCCGCCGTGGGACGAGGTCGATTGGAGCCGGAACCCCGACTGGGAATGGTGCAGCGCCGCGTCCGACACCCCGGAGCAGCTGTTCGGCCTGTGGAAGGACACTGTGGACACCTCGCGCAGGCTTGCCGCGGAGGCGATCGCCGACGGCGGGTTCGACGGGCTCGCTGACACGCCCTGGCCGGACGGCCGCGCGCCCAACCTGCGGTGGATCCTGCTCCACATGATCGAGGAGTACGCCCGCCACAACGGCCATGCCGACCTGTTGCGCGAATCCATCGACGGGGAGACCGGCGAATGACCGGCACGGGAGCGCTGCATCACCTGGAGCTGTGGGTCGACGACCTGGCAGCGGCCGAACGCGAGTGGGGTTGGCTGCTGGGCGAGCTCGGCTACGCGTGTGCCGACCGCTGGCGAGGCGGGCAGAGCTGGCGGCACGGCACCGGCGGGTACGTCGTGCTGGAGGCGGGCCCGGACCGCTCCGGGTCGCACGACCGGCTGCGGGCGGGCATGAACCACGTGGCCTTCTGGGCAGGCGGGCGCGGTGACGTCGACCGGTTCGCCGCCGCGGCGCCCGCCCACGGCTGGCGACTGCTGTTCGCAGACCGGCACCCGTACGCGGGCGGCCCCGACCACTACGCCGCGTTTCTCGAGAACGGCGAAGGCTTCGAGGTCGAGCTCGTCGCCGCGTCCTGAACCGGCGACACGGACCGCGGGCACGACCCCGCGGCGGTGCACCGATGAGGGGCAGCGGACGGCCGCCGCCCCCGGGATCCGCAACACGAGCCCCGGAGACCGCAACACGGTCCCCGGAGACCGCAACACGAGCGCCGGGAGGGCGGGCGCTCACCCGAATGGGTGAGTTTCGTGGGTGTGCGTCATGGCGGGGCGCGAGGCCGCTCTCCCCACGTGCGCACCCTCCCTCCCCCAGGGGGTCGCGCCGGCGCCGGCCCTTGGACCCCCAGCAAGGGCCGGCGCCCCCTCACCTCTCTGTCCCGCCTGCTCCCCTTCGCGCGAGGTCCGTCCGCGCTCGGATCGAGTCCCGGTTGCGCGAGTCTCCGGCCGATCGCGGGAGGTGTTCACAGGGTGACGGCGGCGTCGCCGTCGGTCGGTGCTGCTGCGAAGCGACTGCATTCGAGGTACATGTCACAGTGTGTCACCAGATCGCCGGAGTATCCTTGAGCGTCCACGAAAACGCCTGGTCACCGTGTCAAGTCAGCAGTGTTCGTACTCGGCCGAGGCGGCGCGAAGGGGCTAGTGTTCCTGTGTGCGGCCACTATCCTGGCGGCCAGGTGCGCCGGGAAGTCTGGTCGGCAATGGTCTTGACCGCTGCCTTCCCTGGAGTGTGAATGTCGCAATCGTCTTCCCACGACTACGACACGTTCGGTCGCGGATCGTGGTCGGAGACCCGCCGTATCGGTGACATCCTGCGTAAGGAGACCGTCGGCGGCGCGCTGCTGATCATCGGTGCCGTGGTCGCGCTGATCTGGGCCAACTCGCCCTGGTCAGAGGCGTATCAGTCCATGGTGTCGTACAAGATCGGCCCCGAATCGCTGCACCTGGACCTGACGATCTCCCACTGGGCCGCCGACGGCCTGCTGGCGATCTTCTTCTTCGTCGTCGGCCTCGAGCTCAAACGCGAGTTCGTCGCGGGCGACCTACGGGACATCCGCAAGGCGATCGTTCCCGTCGTCGCCGCGGTCGGCGGTGTCATCGCTCCGGCCCTGATCTACGTCGCCTTCAACTTCGGCGGCGCCATGCAGGGCTGGGCCATCCCGACGGCCACCGACATCGCGTTCGCCGTGGCGATCCTCGCGGTCGCCGGGCCGTTCCTGCCCGCCGCGCTGCGGATGTTCCTGCTGACGCTCGCGGTCGTCGACGACCTCATCGCGATCCTGATCATCGCGATCTTCTTCACCGACGACCTGGCGATCGGCCCACTGCTGCTCGCGCTGGTTCCGCTGGGCATCTTCACGTTCCTGGTGCAGAAGCGGGTGCGCTCGTGGTACCTGCTGTTGCCCCTGGCCATCGTGACCTGGGCGCTCGTCCACGCCTCCGGTGTGCACGCGACCATCGCGGGTGTCGCGCTCGGCATGGTCGTGCCCGTGCTGCGGAGCGAGCGGGCCGGTGGGCCGAATGCCGGTCCCGGCCTCGCCGAGCACTTCGAGCACCGGTTCCGCCCGCTCTCGGCCGGCGTCGCCGTGCCGATCTTCGCCTTCATGGCGGCCGGTGTCCCGATCGGCGGGTTCTCGGGCCTGATCGAGTCCTGGCAGGAGCCGGTCTCGCTCGGCGTCATGGTCGGCCTCGTGCTCGGTAAGACCATCGGCATCGTCGGCGGCACGTGGCTCGCCACGAAACTCACCGGCGGACGCATGGCCGAAGGGCTCAACTGGATCGACGCCGTCGGGCTGGCGTTGCTCGGCGGTATCGGCTTCACGGTGAGCCTGCTCATCGGCGAACTCGCGTTCGGCGTCGGCACACCGGAGGACGACCACGTCCGCATCGCGATCCTCTCCGGGTCGGTCATCGCCGCCGTGCTCGGCACGATCGTGCTCCGCGCCCGCAACCGCGTGTACAAGCGGATCCACGAGTTCGAGAACCGTGACGAGGACGCGGACGGCGTGCCGGACGTCTACCAGACAGGAAGCGACGACTCGTCGAAGTGACCGTCCACCGCGGCCCCGGACACCCCGTGGCGGGTGTCCGGGGCCGCGTCGTGTCCGGCACGGCCGCCCCGGTGTTGTCGTGCCCCTGCGTTCGTTGCCGCTTCGTGCGTGATCGCCGTTCCGGTCGCTGTGGGGCTCGCCGTTCCGGGACGAATCCGGCAGACTCGCGCGGGTGGCGACCGACAGCGCACGTTGGCAGCGGTACTGGGACCAGCACGCAGGCGACTACGACCGGCAGATGACCAGGTGGGAACGCAAGCTGTTCGGCGATTCCCGCAGGTGGGCCGCGTCGCGGGCGCGGGGTGACGTACTCGATGTGGCCGTGGGCACCGGCCTCAACCTGCCGCTGTACCCGGGCGACGTGCGCATCACCGGCGTCGACATCTCCCCGCGCATGCTCGAGCACGCCCGCACCCGTGCCGGGCAGCACGGCCTCGACGTGACGCTCCGCCAGGCCGGTGCCGAGGACCTGCCGTCGCCGGACGCGTCGTTCGACACGGTGGTCTGCACTCTCGGGCTGTGCGCGATTCCCGACCACGACGCGGCGCTCGGTGAGATGGCGCGGGTGCTGCGGCCCGGTGGTCGGCTGATCCTCGTCGACCACGTCGCGGGCAGCTCCCGTGTCGTCCGGTTGCTGCAGCGGCTGCTGGAAACCGTCACCGTCCGCCAGGCCGGTGAGCACTTTCTGCGCAGGCCGTTCGACCTGCTCGCAGGGCACGGTTTCGACGTCGTCGAGCGCGAGCGGTTCAAGGCGGGGCTCGTCGAGCGGCTCGTGGCCACGGCGGGAGCGGCGCAACCGCCGGAGCCCGGCTCACCGTAGGAGCAGGGTGGGCCCGCTCCGCGACACCGGCGGCTCCACTCCGCGGCATCGCGGCGCTGCGCCCGCCGAGCCCCGTCACACGCTGCAGCGCCGCCACGCTGCGCCCGCGGACATCCGCCGCGCCGCCGGCGTCACATCGCCCTGAGTGCGGGCAGGAGCTGCTCCTCCTCGTGGTCCAGGTGCCGTTCGAGTTCGCAGGCGAGCCGTTCGACCTCGACGCGAGCGGCGTCGCGTGACTCGTCGTGCACGGCGGTCTGCATCGCGGCGGTGAGGTCGGCGATCGTGTCGTGCTCGCTGCGCAACCGGGTGAGGGTGTCGGTCAGTTCCGGATGTTTCGCACCGATGGCCTCGAACAGGCCCGCGTCCTCGCCGACGTGGTGATTGTGCAGTCCCTGGCACAGCGTCACGCAGTTGATGCGCAGCTGAACCCCCAGCCACGGCCCAGAGCCCGCCAGTTCCTTCCGGATCAGCGCGAGCTCGCGCCGGAACGCGTCGTGGATGCCCACCAGCATGTCCGCGAGCGAACCGCCGCCGGGTGGGCCGTCGGAGGCGGGCGAGAGCGCGACCACCGGCAGCACCCGTGCGGTCTTGTGCTGGTAGTCGCCGAACCCCGGCGCGGCCTCGACGACGCGGGCGAACACGGTGTCGCGCTCCTCGCCGTCGAGTATCTCGGCGAGCGCATCGTAGGTGAATGCGCCGTCCTCGACGGTCACGCGCGGGTCGGCGCTGATGTTGTGGAACCAGTCCGGGTGCCGGTCGGAGCCCGCGGCGGACGCGACGACCAGCACGCGCTCGCCGTCCGGGAAATAGCCCAGCGGAGTGGTGTGCCGCAGGCCGCTCTTCGCGCCGGTGCTGGTGAGCAGCAACAGTCTGGCGTCGGCGAACATACCGCCGACTCGGCCGCCCGTGGCACGGAACTCATCGATGATCGGTCTGTTGACATCGTTCATGTACGCACTGCTTTCGGAGTGAGGGTGGGGATTCGAACCGTCGAAAAGCAGTGCTTCCTGGCGGGCCCCGTGCTCGTGAACGGCTCCGGGCCCACCGCGCGATCACGCGGTGGCCGGGAACCTCTCTCGTGCGTGGCCACGCATGGCCGACCCGGCAGTCACGAAGCAGGACCGTAACGGAAGCGCCACACGGCGCGCAATGCCTCGCGTGAGAGCGGCGCAGGTCGTACGCTCGGGGTGTGCACAACGGCGACGGAGCGAGCGGTCTGGTGTCCACTGAGGACGGGGCGGCCGGCGCATGAACGGACCGCGTGTCGCACTGTTCCCCACCTGCCTCACCGACACGGCGTTCCCCGAGACGGCCAAGGCCATGGTGCGCCTGCTCGAACGCCTCGGTTGCGACGTCGAGTTCCCGCTGGACCAGACGTGCTGCGGCCAGATGCACTTCAACACCGGGTACGCCGACCACGCGCGGCCGATGGCCCGCGCCTTCGCCGACGTGTTCGACGGCTACGACCACATCGTGGCACCCTCGGGTTCGTGTGCGGGCATGGTGCGGGAGATCCACCCGAACCTGTGCGATTCCTCGTCCGCGGCCCTGCGCACGTATGAGCTGAGCGAGTTCCTGGTGGACGTGCTCGGTGTCGTCGACGTGGGCGCCCACTTCCCGCACCGGGTCACCTACCACCCGACGTGCCACTCGCTGCGCATGCTCGGTGTCGGTGACAAACCCCTGCGCCTGTTGCGCGCGGTGTCGGGACTGGAACTGATTCCGCTGCCGCAGGCCGAGCAGTGCTGCGGATTCGGCGGAACGTTCGCGCTGAAGAACGCCGAGACCTCCACCGCGATGCTCGCCGACAAGATGCGGTGTGTCCAGGACACCGGTGCGCAGGTCGTGACGGCCGGCGACAATTCGTGTCTGATGCAGATCGGCGGCGGCCTTTCCCGGTTGCGGGCGGGGGTGCGTCCGGTGCACCTGGCCGAGATTCTGGCGAGCACACAGGAGGAGCCGTGGGTCGCAACCCCGTGACATGGCTGGGCAGCCCGGCATTCCCCGACGCCGCACGCCGCGCCCTCGACGACACGCAGCTGCGCGGCAATCTCCGCAAGGCCACCACCACGATCCGTGGTAAGCGCGAGTCGGTCGTGAGCGAGCTCGACGACTGGGAGGAACTGCGCAGGGCCGGTGAGTCCATTAAGGACGACGTGCTGACGAACCTCGACACGTACCTGGAACGCCTCGAAGCCGCCGTCACCGAACGCGGCGGAGTGGTGCACTGGGCCCGCGACGCCGACGAGGCGAATCGCATCGTGCTCGACCTGGCGCGGCAGGAGGGCGCCGACGGGGTCGTCAAGGTCAAGTCCATGGCGACCGCCGAGATCGGTCTCAACGAGGCGCTCGCCGACGGCGGGGTCGACGCGATCGAGACCGACCTCGCCGAGGTGATCGTCCAATTGGGAAACGACAGGCCGTCGCACATTCTCGTCCCCGCGATCCATCGCAACCGCGCGGAGATCAAGGAGATCTTCGCGCAGATGCCCGAACCGCCGGACTCCGACGACCCCCGTGCGCTCGCCGAGGCGGCCCGGAAGTACCTGCGGCGCAAGTTCCTCTCGTCCAAGGTGGCGATCTCCGGGGCCAACTTCGGCGTTGCCGAAACCGGTTCGATCGTCGTCGTCGAATCCGAGGGGAACGGCCGAATGTGCCTGACCCTGCCGGAAACGCTGATCACCGTGATGGGGATCGAGAAGGTGCTGCCGCGATGGCAGGACCTCGAAGTGTTCCTCCAGCTGCTGCCTCGATCGTCCACAGCGGAACGGATGAACCCGTACACCTCGATCTGGTCCGGTGTGACTCCCGGCGACGGGCCGCAGAAGTTCCACCTCGTGCTGCTCGACAACGGCCGGACGTCGACACTGGCCGACGAGGTCGGACGGCAGGCGCTGCGGTGCATCCGGTGTTCGGCGTGCCTGAACGTCTGCCCGGTGTACGAACGCACCGGCGGCCAGGCGTACGGGTCGGTGTACCCGGGGCCGATCGGAGCGATCCTCGCGCCGCAGCTCGCCGGTGACCTCCACGACGAGCAGGCGGCCTCCCTGCCGTACGCGTCGTCGTTGTGCGGAGCGTGCTACGAGGTATGTCCCGTGCGGATCAACATTCCGGAGGTGCTGACGCACCTGCGCGCCGAAGTGGTGGAGGCGAAGGGGAAACGGACGCCCGAGGCGATGGCCATGTCGGCGGCCGCGTGGGTGTTCGGTGATCGCCGGCGGTACGAGGCGGCGCAGAGGGCGGGTTCGCTCACGCGGTTCCTGGCACGCGACGGCACACTGTCGTCGCTGCCGTGGCCCGGTTCCAAGTGGACGGACACCCGCGATGCACCCGTGGTGCCGAAGGAATCGTTCCGCTCGTGGTGGAGGCGCAACCGTGGCTAGCGCGCGAGAGGAGATCCTCGGCCGGATCCGCGCCGTCGATCGGCAGGCGACGCCCGCGGTGCCACGCGAGTACGAACGGGTTCGCCGGGCCGACGACCCCGTCGGGTTGCTGGCCGAACGCGTCGCCGATTACCGGGCGACGGTGCACCGTGCCGCGGCGCGAGAGCTGCCGTACCGGATCGCCGAACGGCTCGACGGGCGGGGCCGTATCGCCGTGCCGCCGGGCGTGCCGTGGGAATGGCGGGTTCCCGGTGTGTCGTGGTTGCCCGACGACCCTCCGCTCGGTGTGTCCGATCTGGAGGCGGCCGACGGGGTGCTCAGCGGCTGTGCGCTCGCGATCGCCGAGACCGGAACCATCGTGCTCGACGCGGGCCACGCCCAGGGCAGGCGGGTGCTGACGCTGCTGCCCGACTACCACCTGTGCGTCGTGCACGCGGACCAGGTCGTGGTGAGCGTGCCGGAGGCGGTCGAACGGCTGGATCCCAAGGGTCCGCTGACGTTCATCAGCGGACCGTCCGCGACCAGCGACATCGAACTCGACCGGGTCGAGGGTGTCCACGGCCCGCGCACCCTGGAAGTCCTGCTCGTCGGCTGACACGCCTTACCCTGGTGCGCGTGTCCTGCACTCGGGTTCGCCGTGTTGCGGATTCCGGGGGCCGTGTTGCGGGTTCCGGGACGCTGCCTGCGCGCGTTGGTGTCCCCGCAGCGCTGCACCGCCGACGTCGACAGGCGGCGATCGGCACCGCCGCCGGTCGATGAGTCAGCCGTCGTGTCGGGGTGAAATGCGGAGCACGGGGACGCCCGGTGCGGCCGCGAGCAGGTCGTCGTCCGACGACTTCGCATCGATCCCGTCGAAGAACGCGCCGACCTCCCAGCCCCAGCGTTTGAGGTAGGCGCGGAGGATCGACGGCTTCTGTTCGTCGTCGAGCTCGACCGCCTCGAACCACTCGACCCTGCGCCCGACGCGGAGTGTGCCCTCGCCCGTCGCCCGCAGGTTCCGGACCCACTGCGTGTGCCCGCGAGCCGCAACCAGGTACCGCACCCCGTCGATGCTCAGCACGTTGACGGGCACTGATCGCCATTCGCCGGTTTTCCGTCCGCGCACCGACAGCACTCTGCTGCCCCACAGGCTGACGCCCAGCCGGGTCAGTCGCGCCACGACGGCGTTGAACACCACGGCCGGCCGTGTGGGCTCCAAGTAGCGCACGTTCTCGGTCATCACCACTCCTCGAGATCACCTGTCGCAATCGAGAGCACTGCTCTCACTTTCGAGCATCCTCGTCAGTAGCCCAGAAATCAAGAGCACTGATCTCGATGTGGTGCGCTGATCACTGAAATGCGAGAATCACGCCATGCCAGCCCATCGAACTGCACGCGAACGCGCCCGCGCCGAGCTCACGGCCGAGATCAAGGACGAGGCCCGCAGGCAGCTCGCCGACAGCGGCGCGAACGGGCTGTCGCTGAGAGCGGTCGCGCGTGAGCTCGGCATGGTCTCGTCCGCGCTGTACCGCTACTTCCCCAGTCGTGACGAGTTGCTGACCGCACTCATCGTCGACGCGTACAACGCGCTCGGCGACACCCTCGACACGGCGTCGGCGTCGGCGTCGGCGTCCGGTGGCAGCCCGGCCGACCGGTGGCGCGCGGCCGCGCACGCGTTGCGCAGCTGGGCTCGCACTCACCCGCACGAGTACGCCCTGCTCTACGGAACCCCCGTTCCCGGATACCGCGCGCCGGACGACACCATCGTGCCTGCTGGCCGCGTCCCCGGGGCGTTCCTGTGGATCGCGCGCGATGCCTGGCACGCGGGCGACCTTCCCGTCAACGGCGCCGAACCGGACGACACGTTGCGAACCCAGGCGCGCACCATCGCGACGGCACTCGACCTCTCCGGCCTGCCCGAGGTGGTCATCCTCCGGGCCGTCGATGCGTGGACGCAGCTGTTCGGCACCGTGGCGCTGGAGTTCACCGGCCAGTTCGCCAACACCCTCGATCCGGCCGACGCCTACTTCGCGCGCGCCGTCGAGTTGCAGTTACGCACCGCCGGCCTCGCCTGAGCTCCCCCTGGAATCCGCAACACGGGCCCCGGAACCTGCAACACGGGCCCTGGAATCCGCAACACGGGCCCCGGAATCCGCAACACGGCGCAGGGGCGGGCACGGGTGCAGGACACGCGGTGCCGAACGCAGAACACGCGTGTCTGAGTGCAGGACACGTGGGTCAGATGCGCGGGGTGTCGGCGCCGAGCTGTTTGCTGATCTCGGCCGCGGCCTCCATGACCACGGGCAGGAGCTCGTGGCGGATCTCGTCCACACTCAGTTCGTCGGCGCGCACCGACATGCTCAGCGATGCGATCGTCAAGGAGTGGGCGTCCCGCACCGGCGCGGAGAACGATCGCACGCCCTCCTCGAATTCCTGGTCGACGAGGGCCCACCCGCGGGTGCGGGTCGCGGCGAGCGCCGACGTCAACTCGTCGGCCGTCACCTTCGTGCTCGCGGTCAGTCGGGTGAACGGTGCGCCGGCGAGGTACGTGGCCAGCTCGTGGTCGGGGAGTTCGGCGAGAAGCACGCGGCCCATCGACGTGGCGTACGCGGGCAGTCGCGTTCCCGTGGTGAACGTGTGCCGCATGACGGGTCGGGCAGGCACGCGGGTGACGAACACGGCGTCGTCGCCGTCCAGTACGGCCAGCGAACACGTGTGCCCGGTGACCTTCGTGACGTTCTCCATGTGCGGCTGGGCGACCTCGGTCAGCTTCAACGACGACAGGTAGGCCTCCCCGAGTGTCAGCACGCGCGGGGTGAGGGAGAACTCGCGGTCGTCGGTGCGCAGATAGCCGAGGCGTTCCAGGGTCAGTACGACGCGTCGCACCGTCGGCCTCGACAGGCCGGTGGCCTGGGCGAGCTGGGCCAGTGTGAGGCGCGGTCCGCGATCGGTGAACGCGTGGATGACCGCGAGCCCACGTTCGAGGGACTGCACGTAGTCCTTGTCCTCCGGAGCCTTCACCACGGCCCGATCCCCTCGCGCTGAACGCAGAGCGCGGACGCAATGCGTATGAGTTGTTCGCTATCCGACTACTCGGTACTGTGCGGTGGCCTGCCGGACGTGTCAAGTTCGGTTGCGCTGAGCCACCCCGCCGGCGGATCGCGGCCGGCCCGAGCAGGAGGGAAGCCGATGCTGTTCCACGTCGAAATGCAGGTGAACCTGCCGCCCGACATGGACCCGGAGAAGGCCGCCGCAATCAAGGCCGATGAGAAGGCCATGGCGCAGGAGCTGCAGCGAGCCGGCACGTGGCGGCACCTGTGGCGCGTCGTGGGCCACTATTCGAACGTCTCGATCTTCGACGTGCCGTCCGGTGACGAGCTGCACGACATCCTGTCCAACCTGCCGCTGTTCCCGTACATGGACATCCAGGTCAAGGCTCTGACGCAGCACCCGTCCGCCATCTGATGCGCGGGCGAGGGGACAGCTCGGCCCGGCACGGCCGGGGCCGAGCACGGGAACGGCCCGGATCCCACGCGGGATCCGGGCCGCTCGGTGACACGTCGTTGCCGCTCAGGCCTTCTGCTGCATGGTGCTGCGAGCCGGGTTGGCCTGATCGCGGGCCTTCGGGTCCTTCTCGGCCTGCTTCGACCGGACGCCTGCCTCGATGCGCTTGCCGACCGTCGAGTCGATGTTCTTCCAGTACTCGAACGCCCGCTCCAGCACGGGTTCGGTGACGCCGTTCAGAAGGTGCCCGACGACGTTGTCGACCAGCCGGTCGCGGGCGCCGTCGTCCATGACCTCCCGTACCAGCGTGCCCGGCTGGGTCCAGTCGTCGTCCTCTGCGTGTGAGACGTAGGCGGCCCGCGTGATGTCGCCGTCGGCCTGCCAGGTCGGCGGCCTGTGGGTCTCGCTGTCGGCGGCGGGGCCGCCCTTCGAGTTCGGCGCGTAGACGGGATCGGTCACCTTCCGGTATGCCATCACGCCGTCCTTCGAGTACGACTGCACGGCCGAGACCGGGGCGTTCACCGGCAGCTGCTGGTAGTTGACGCCGATGCGGGCGCGGTGGGCGTCGGCGTACGAGAAGAGCCTGCCCAGCAGCATCCGGTCCGGACTGGGTCCGATACCGGGCACCAGGTTGTTCGGCTGGAACGCGGCCTGTTCGATCTCCGCGTGGTTGTCGGTCGGGTTGCGGTCCAGCGTCATCCTGCCGACCTCGATGAGCGGGTAGTCGCCGTGCGGCCACACCTTGGTCAGATCGAACGGGTTGAACCGGTATGTCTTCGCGTCCTCGTACGGCATGATCTGCACGTACAGTGTCCAACTCGGATAGTCGCCCGCCGCGATGTGCTCGAACAGGTCACGCGTGTGGTAATCGGTGTCGGCGGCGGCCATCTGGTCGGCCTCGTGCTGGGTGAAGCACTCGATGCCCTGGTCGGTCTTGAAGTGGTACTTGACCCAGAACTGCTGGCCCTTCTCGTTGATCCACATGTAGGTGTGGGACGTGTAGCCGTTCATGTGCCGCCATGAACGCGGAACGCCGCGGTCGCCCATCAGCCACGTCACCTGGTGCGCGGACTCGGGCGAGAGCGTCCAGAAATCCCACTGCATGTCGTGGTCGCGCAGGTTGTTGTCCGCGCGGCGCTTCTGCGACCGGATGAAGTGCTGGAACTTCATCGGATCCTTGATGAAGAAGACCGGCGTGTTGTTGCCGACCATGTCGTAGTTTCCCTGCGAGGTGTAGAACTTCAGCGCAAAACCGCGGGGGTCACGCCACGTGTCGGGGCTGCCGCGTTCGCCCGCGACCGTCGAGAAGCGTGCGACCATCTCCGTTTTCGCGCCCGGCTGGAACAGCGCCGCCTTCGTGTACTGGCTGACGTCCGCCGTCACCTCGAAGCGCCCGAACGCGCCGCTGCCCTTGGCGTGCGGCTGCCGCTCCGGGATGCGTTCGCGGTTGAACTGGGCCATCTGCTCGATGAGATAAGCGTCCTGCAGCAGGATCGGCCCGCCCGGGCCGACGGTGAGCGAGTGTTCGTCGCTCTCGACGGGGACGCCTGCGTCGGTGGTGGTGGCGGGGCGATCGGTGGGTGCGGCCATGTCGTTCGGTTCCTCCTCGTTGCGTCGTCGGCACGCCGGCGTGCCGGTGCCGGGAATCTCCGCGGTCCTCCGTGCGGGGCCGTGGCCCCGCTGCCGGGTCAGCCGCCGTGGGGAGCGGGAGCCTGTGCGGCCGTGGACTCGGACCGTCGTCGCTGCAGGCACGCAGGACACAGGCCCCAGAACATGACCTCGGCCTGGGAGATGTCGAACCCGCGGTAATCGCTCGGGATGAGGCACGGCGACGCGCCGACGGCGCAGTCGACGTCTTCCGTCCGCCCACATGACTGGCAGACGAGGTGGTGATGGTTGTCGTGCACGCGGCGTTCGTAACGAGCCGCGTGGCCGGCGGGCTGTACGGAACGGACCAGACCGGCTTCCTCGCAGGCGCGCAGGACGTCGTAGATGGCCTGCCGTGACACGGAAGCCGGTTGTCCGCGCACGCCCGCCCATACGGCGTCCGCGGTCGAGTGCGGGTGGTGTTCGAGCCAGCGCAGTACGCGCCTGCGTGGCCCCGTGACGCGCAATCCGGCCGAGCGCAGCAGTTCTGCGATGTCCGGCGGTGAACCTGCATCCATCACCTGCCGGGCTACCCGAACTGGATGCGGTCAAACCGCCGTGTCGCAGCGGCGGGCGCCCCCAGGGGCACTTTGGTTGCACTGAATGCAACCAAAGTGCCCCTGGGGGCGCGGGGTCAGCGGCCGAGGAGCTGGGGTGCTTCGGTGCGGACGAGCTCTTCCAGCTGGGCGATGCTCGGATTCACCAGGGAGTGTTCCCCGACGTACACCGTGGGCACGGTCTCGTTGCCGCCGGCGGCCGCGCGCACGCGTTCGGCCGCGCCCTGCTCCTCCCAGATGTTGATCTTCAGGACGGGCAGGTCGGTCGCATCCAGCTGTGCCTCGAGCATCATGCAGAACGGGCAGCCGGGTCGCCAGTAGAACTCGATCTCGTCAATCGCCACGGTTCCGACCGTACGTCGCACCTCCGGCCGTCCGGTGTGCGATGTGACGCAGCTTGACATGCAGCCGGACAGCTGCCTATGTTGAAAGGGCAGCCGATCGGCTGCATGTCGGAAGCGGGAGCGGATGGACGAGGTCTTCAAGGCGCTGGCCGACCCCGGCCGTCGCCGGTTGCTGGACAGCCTCAACGCCCGCAACGGGCAGGCGTTGCGGGAACTGTGCGCGGAGCTGGACATGACGCGCCAGTCGGTGAGCAAACACCTGGCCGTGCTGGAGGAGGCGAATCTCGTGACCACGATTCGCCGGGGCAGGGAGAAGCTGCACTACCTCAACGCCGCGCCGATCCACGCGATCTCGGATCGCTGGATCCACACCTACGACCGCAGGCGGGTCGAAGCGCTCGCCGACCTCAAACAGGCATTGGAGCAGGAACCGATGGGCGAGCCCGCATTCGTGTACACGACGTACATCAGGACCACGCCGGAGAAACTGTGGCAGGCGCTGACCGATCCCGCGTTCACCCGCCGCTACTGGGGCGTCGAGTTCGAGACCGACTGGAAGCCCGGGTCGCCGATGGTGTGGCGGGAAGGCGGCAACCGCACCGAGGATCCGGCGCAGCAGGTCGTCGAGTCCGAGCCGTATCGCAGGCTGTCGTACACGTGGCACACGCCCACCCCGGAGTGGGCGGCCTCGGTGGGGGTCGGTGAGGACGTACGCGCCGAGCTGGCCGCCGAATCGCGGTCGACCGTGACATTCGAGATCGAGAGCCGCGGTGACCCCGACGGCCGCGGCGAGAAGGTGCGGCTCACCGTCACCCACGACGGGTTCCCCGACGGCAGCACGATGCGGCAGATGGTGTCCCAGGGCTGGCCCGAACTCGTGGCCGATCTGAAGACTCTGCTGGAAGACGGGGAGCAGCTTCCGGCTACGTGACGCGGGATCACGGCGCCGGGTCGCCGTGTCCGCGTGCCGGGCGGGGTACTGCTGCGTGACCGGGATGTCGATCTCGGTTGCCGGTAGGCGGGCGTTCGGAGGCCTTCGCGGGGGCGCGGAGTTGCGGCACGCTGAACGGCATGGACGATGGTGCGCGGATCGGCACCGGTGCGGACGGGGACGAGCACGCCGCACGCGAGCGGCAGTCACCGGGGGATTCCCCACGGGAGGCGGCCGCGGCGGCGGACGCCGCGCTGCGGGACGTCGCCGACGAGCTGTACGCCCTCGATCGCGCGGAGTTCACGCGGACGCGCGATCAACGTGCGCGTTCCGCGGGCGACCGTGACCTCGCGGCCCGGATCCGCAAGCTGCGCAAACCGACCGTCGCGGCCGCGCGGGTGAACCGGTTCGCGCGCCGGAACCCCGGTCGCGTCGGGCAACTCCGCGGGCTCGGCGACGAGCTGCGTGCCGCACACGGTGAGCTGGACGGCGACCGCATCAGGGAGCTGTCGCAGCGGCGGTCGGACCTGGTCCGTGAGCTGTCCGAACTGGAGGCCGCGGACGCGGACCTGGACGTGTCACGCGAGGTGCACGACACGTTCGACGCGGCGGTGACCGACGCCGGCGCGGGCGAGGCCGTGGCGCGCGGTTGCCTCGCCGCGACGTTGCAGCCGGGGGATGTGTTCGCCGCGGGCTGGCCCTCGCCCGATGTGGCCGGCCGTGGCCCCCGGGCTGCCGCGACTGCCCGGCCCCACGGTCTGCGCAGCGAAGATCTGCGCCCCGAAAGTCACGGCCTAGAAAGTCCCGGCCTCGAGAGTCACAGCCCCGAGAGTCACGGCCTCGAGAGTCACCGCCCTGTGGAGAGCTCGGGCGATTCTGCGCGGCGGGCGCAGGCCGGGATGCAGGACCGGGAACATCGCGACGATCAGCGGCAACGTCGTGAACGGAACCGCCGGGACCGGCAACGGCGCGAACCGCAACCGGCCGAGGATCGGATCCGGGAACAGCGGGCCCAGCACGAGGACGGCGCACAGCGGCGGCGCGAGCAGGAGCCCAGCGATCAGGAACGCCGGGAAAAGGAACGGGAACGGGAACGCCGGGACCAGGAACGCAAGGAACGGGATCAGGAGCGCAAGGAACAGGAACGCCGGGAACAGTGGCTCAGGGAGCGGCGGGAGCTGCGCCGCCGGCGCAGTGCCGAACTCGCCGAGGCCAGGGCCGCGTTCGGTGCTGTCGTCACCGAACTCAGGGAGGCGGAGGCCGCCGAGGCCGAGGCTCGCCGCCGCACCATCGCGGCCCGAAAGGCGTTCGACGCCGCCGACCGCCGGGTGAGCGAGGCCGAAGCCGCACTGGCCGAGGTGACCGAAGCGCGGGCCGACCCGGAGTGAGCGCGGCCGCGACGGCATGCCGGGTCGCGCCGGTGAATGCGTTCCCGCGCTGGGCCGCATGCCTCGATGCCGTGCCGGTGGCCTGCGGTGCGACGTCCGGTGCGCCGGAGATCAGCGGACGTGGCTGTTCGTCTTGGTGCTGAAACGGAACTCGGCTCGCGTGGGCAGGGAGTCGAGCTCGAGGGCCGTGCAAAGCCTGGGGATTCCTTCCGACGTGAGACGCCGGCGAATCTCGGCCGGATCGCCGTCCGACTCCGCCGTGATCACGAGAGTGAGGACCGGGGAACGCTGCGGTCCGCCGAGCGTTCCCCGCGCCGAGGCCACACCGTCGTAGGACTCGAGCTCGGCCAGTAGCGGTTCGACGGCGGTGCTCGCGGCCAGCTCGGTGGTGCCTGCTGCCGGTTCCCGCTCGAATCGCCATGTGGTGGTCGCCGGCTTTCGGGCCAGCTGCGCGAGCAGCCACGTCAGCGCGAGCAGCGCGACGACGACGCCCGCGGCCGCGGTGACGTACAGCGCCCAGGTCGGCGGTCGCGCGGTGCCGGGGACCACGCGTGTGTCCGCACCGAGCACGGTCAGCCAGCCGACATGGGTCGCGACCGCGAACCCGCCTGCCGCGACCAGCACCAATCCGAACAGCGCGAGCAGGCTGCGGTTGAGCCTCGCGGGACGATTGAGGCTGGGCATCACTTGCTCCTAGCGGCCTTGAGTTTGCTTGTCACCGTCGGCCTGCGTTCGGGTCCGAGCTGGTCGATCCGCTGGGTCACGGCTCGTTCCACCGCCTCGGCCAGGCCCGTGGTGTTCGTGCGATCGGTGCGCACGACGGCCCTGACGGATCGGCCGCGCGCCTTCACCTTCACGTCCCTGACGCCGTCGACCCGGGCGGCTGCGCTGTGCAGCGCGTTGCGGTAGCTGCGCTGGGCGGCACCGCAGTCCACACTGCCGTCGCCGGGTGCCAACGGAAGTACCGTCCGCGCGCCGGGCACGAACGCGCACAGCAGCAGGAGCAACCCCACCAGCGCCGTGCCGATGCCGATGAGAAGCACTGCGGTATCGGTCCAGCGAAGGCCGTGCAGGGCACGCGCCACTGCGTCGTAGCTGATCCACGGTGGTTCGCCGAGGAGCAACTGCACCGCGGTGACCGCGGCCAGCGCTCCCGCGGCCATCGTGACGAGCGCTACCAACGAGGCCGGCAGGCTCCTGCGGGGACGGCGCTTCACAACACCCTCCTGTGATCGCGGGCCGGCGCATGCAGCGCGGTGACCGTGATGTCCACGCGCGGCACGGCAAGGCCGGTCAACTCGGTCACCCGGCGGATCAGGTGGCTCCTGGCCGCTTCGGTGGCCACCGACACCGGCGTCGGATAGGTGACCGACAGGCGCACGCCGAGCGTGGCCTCATTCCCCTGGATCTGCGCGGTGACCTGTGCGTCGTGGTGGGCGGAATCCGCACTACCCACGGCGATGTTGAGCACACGCCGGACGCTGCCGCCGACGTCGTCCACTTCGGCCAGCGCCGCGGTGGCGATCCGTTCGACGGTGCGCGTGGCGATCGTGGTCTGCCCGCGTTCCTCGATGCTGGTGGCGGTCATGTGTGCCTCAGCTCCGGTCCCGCCCGGAGAACTGGGACAGGTCGAGCTTGCCGTCCAGATAGCGGCCGACCAAGAGTCCCAGTCCTCCGAACACGAGGACGAACACGAATGCGCCGAACCCGCCGAAGGCCCCGGCGAGGCCCAGCACGAGCCCGGTAAGCAACCCGATCTGGGTCATACTCATGACAGTGTCCCTTCAGGCGAGCCGTCAGAATCGGTGCGAATGCCGACGCCGTGGACCGGTCCTGCCGCCGTCCCCGGTGATGCCGCGACAACCTCCCGCACATCGTCGCCGACCTGGTCCGGCGCCGCCGCGCGCAGCAGCCGGTCGGCCCGGCCCGCCAACCGACGGGCCGGCCGCTGCGGGAACCGGTATTCCCCGGCATCCGGTGACGTCGCCGGATCCCGCAGCGGCGGTGTGATCCGGGAGGTGCCGCCGTATCCGGCGACGCGGGGAGTGGACCGCACGGCGGCGATCCGGTCGGTCCGGAGCCGGTCGCCGGTCACTGCACGCGACTGCTGTCGGCCTGCTCGTCGTTGTCGTCTCCGGGCAGGTGCACGTCGCCGACGTGGATGTTCACCTCCACGACCTCCAGCGCCGTCATCTGCTCGACCGCGGTGATGACATTGCGCCGTACCGACCGCGACAGGTCGGCGATCGAGACGCCGTACTCGACGAGGATCTGCAGGTCGATCGCGGCCTGCTTCTCGCCGACCTCGACCGTGACGCCCTGGCCGCTCGAAGCCGAGGCGCCGGGGATGCGCTCGCGGATCGCGTTGAACGCCCGCGTGGCGCCGCCGCCGACGTCGTGGACCCCGGACACCTCGCGGGTGGCCAGCGCGGCGATCTTCTGCACCACGGTGTCGGCGATGGTGGTGGTGCCGTCCTTGGTCACCAGCGCACTGTTCCCGGACTTCTCCACTTCGCCACCCGAAGCCTGAGTGGTCGTCCTGGATTCCGGACTCTGCGTGGTGCTCTTGCCGGTGTCGGTCATGTCGTCCTCCTTCGTCGGATGCCTACACAGGAAAGACCCCACGGACGGGAGAACGTCACGACCCGTTCGTGTGGTCTGCATCTCCCGGCACGTGCAGTGAGTCCAGCGCACCGCGATCCACGTCGGTCACGACGAGCCGGAGCCGTGTGTCCCTCCAGGAACTGTCGTTCAAGGACGGTGCCAGCGCCGAAGCGGCGTCGCGCAGCACGGGTTCGAGCGGCAGGGTCAGTGCGACGACCCGGATCTCAACCGCGTGGTCGTCGATGTCCACGGCCATCACATCGGCGTCCCAGGGAACCCAGGACCGGGTCACCGGGGTGGCTGGACGCAATCCGGAGAGCTCGCGGAGCACGGTGAGCAGCTCCCGCGTGAGTTCGGTTCTGTCGGTGATCACGCGGCTGTCCGAGGGTCGGCGTCGAGGACGTTCACCGACACGTTCCTCGGGGCGATCCCGGTGGCGTCGGTGACGGTCCGGCGTACCGCGCGCTGCACCGCCCGCGCCACGGCCGCCGCCTGGTCGAAGTCCGAGATCGTCAGGTCGATCTCGAGATCGACGCTGCCGGTGGCGCCGTCGACACTGGTCCGGACCCCTTCGGTGGGGGCGGGTTCCACATCGGCGATCCGTTGCCGGACCGCGCGTATGGCGGCTCCGGTGAGCCCGACGATGCCGCCCTGCAGGCGTCGCACCCCGGACACGCGGGAGGCCGCTCGTGCCGCGATCGCGGCGAGTACGGGCGGTTCGACCTCCCACTCCGGTTCGCGTTCCTGGCCGGTCACTTGTCGATGTCCACGGTCGGCACGGCTGTCGTCGTCCTTTCGTCGCGTTTGCGGAGCACGATCACGCTTCGAAGATGTCCGTCATTGTGAGATGCAGGGTGACCGTCGGCCAGCCGATGCGGCTGCCGGCGGCCGTCTCGACCCGCTGCCGAACCTGCTCGAGTGCAGGGTGGGAGAAGGTGCGGCCGTCGACGGCGATGTTCAGTTCGACGACCGCGCCCGTCGCGTCCAGCTCCACCCTGCAGTGCCGTGCCCGCACGCCGTCGACGGTGTCGGCGGCGAATCGCAGGATCGTCGCAGCGGCCTGCGCGCTGATGCGCGCGGCACCGGCCTCGGTCGTCGGCAGCTCGAGAAGGTCGCGGCGCCGAACGTCGGCACGCACCGCGGCCATGATGCGGGCCGTCAGCCCAGGGGGCGGTTCGGTGTCGTCGGCGACCAGCTCCGCCGTCGTCTCGCGCAACAGCTGAAGACTGGCTCGGGATGCCTGACAGTGCTGGCAGCTGGTCCCGTGCTCGTCGGGTGCGTCGAGTTCCTCCCACAGGCTTTCGACGTCCCGGCCACAGGGCAGCCGGTATTCGTCCGTACCAGGGCTCAGCGCCATGGTGACATCACCTCAGCCAGTTCTGCTCGTGCGCGTGCGATCCGCCCGCGCACGGTCGTGGCGGAGACGGCCAATGTCGCCGCGATCTCGTCGTAGGACCGGCCGTGCACCTCGCGCAGCAGCCAGCAGGCTCGCTTCTCGGGAGTGAGCCGGGCCATCGCCGCTGACAGCGCGGCGAGCTGGGCGCTGGTCTCGGCCTGTTGCTCCGGTTTACCGTCGGGGCCCGGTGCGGCGTGTTCCTCGGGCGTGCCGTCGACCAGTGGCTTGCGTGATCGGATGACGTTCAGGCACCGGTTCGTGGCGCTGCGGTACAGCCAGCCGACGAACGCGGCGTCCTCCTGCAATTGTCCGAGCTGTCGCCACGCGGTGAGGAACGCGTCCTGGGTGACGTCCTCGGCGTCGGCCGCGTTGGCGAGCATCCGCAGCGCGAGCCGATAGATCGGCCCCTCGTACCGAGTCACCAGTTGCTCGTAGGCGTGGGCGTCCCCGTCCCGGGCTCTGGCGACGAGCGTGACGTCGTCCAGCTGCGTCCCGGTGACCGTCATGGCGACATCCCTCCTGTTCACCTCGTAGGACACCGGAATCGCACCGTCGTCACGCGCGCGCCCGGGTGACCGTCACCACGCGGACGTTCGGTTCGCCGTCACCGGCGTCGGTCGTTGTGCCCGGCCGGCCGCCCGGTTCCGGTACTAGCGCACCCGTGGCTTCCTCTTGCGACGGCGGCGCGCCGACAGCGCGGCCCACAGTCGCGGCAGGCCACGTCTGCGGGCGACGAACACGACGGGTTCGGCCTCCGGCCGAGGGCGTTGGCGGAACCTGCGCAGCCCGGCAGCGAACACCTCCGGGTCTCCGCCCGCGTCGGGATGGTGATCCCGCACGAACTGCCGGTACGCGGCCCGTTCGGCCGGCGACCATTCCGCGCGTCGATCGCTGTCCATCCCGTTCCTCCGCACCCGACTCGTCGGAACCTCATGTTACGGACCGGGAGTCGTCGCGCAGCCCTAGTCGCCGCAGGGCACCTGATCGAACGTGCGATTCGGCAGCGGGGTAACCGGGCGCGGCGGGAGCGTCGCCGGCGCCCCGGTTCGACCTGGCGGGGCGGTTCGACCTGGCGGGGCGGGCCGTGCAACCGGAACGGCCGCCGGGTGCGTCCCAGTGGGCATGCGGTGGATGTGGATGTCGGGGTTGTCGGTTCTCGCCGTCCTCGGCGGGTGCGGTGCGGACGGGCAGACCTGTACGGCGATCGGCTCGCCTCCCGGAATCAGCATCGATGGCCCGGGGGTTCCCGACGCGCTGCTCGGCGACGCGGTGCTCGAGGCGTGCTGGAACGGGGACTGCCGGGAGCACGACGTCCGCCGCTGGTCATCCGACCGGCAGCACGGGTTCGCCGAGATCCGGGAGCTGCCCGCGGAGCCCGTGCGTGTCACGCTCGTCGCCGAAGGGCGACGGCTGGGCCCCGTGACCGTGACACCCGAGCCGACCTGGCCGAACGGTGAGGAATGCCCCGCCGGTGGGCCCGCCGCGTCGATCACGGTCGACCGGAACGGAACCGTACGGCCGGACTGACGGTCCGGTGGTGTGACCGGTCCGGCCCCCGAGACCGGACCGGCCCACCTCCCCTCGGCGCCCACCTTCTTTCGGCGCCGACCTCCCCTCGGAACCCACCGGCCGCGCCGGCCTCGCCGGACCCGGTCAGCCGATGTCGCGCCTGCGCAGCGCGGTCATGCCCACGGCGACGAGGACCGCGGCCGTGGCCGTCAGCCACAGCAGCGGGGTGGCGGTGAACTCGGCGTGCGGCAGCTGCGGCACGTGCGTGAACGGCGAGACGTTCAGCACCGCCTGGGGCAGCTCGAGGATGGGGCCGAACATGGAGATCAGCACGAACGCCGCCGCCAGTGCCCACGCCGCCACCGTCGCGCGCGGCACGAGCCCGAACAGCAGCACCGCGGCGCCGGCCACCACCCACATCGCCGGCAGTTGAGCGAGGGTCGCGCCGAACACGCGTGGCCACTCGCCGCCGACGTCGCCGGAACTGAGCCCGTAGCCGAGGCCGAGCAGCGCGGCGCACACCGTGAGCACCGCGGCCGTGCCCGCCAGCACGAACAGCAGGTGCCCGCCGAGCCAGCGCAGCCGTCCGACACCGGTCGTGAGCAGCGGTTCGACGCGCAGGGCCGTTTCCTCGTAGCGCATCCGCAGGGTCGCCTGCACCGCGTACATGGATCCGATCATGGCGACCATGCCGGTGATCGAGCTCAGGAACGCGTCCTCGATGCCGCGGGCGCCGCCCATCTGCTGCAGCATCTGCTTCATCTCGGCACTGTCGCCCACGATGTCGCCGACGCCGGAGGCGAGCGTGCCGAACAGCATTCCCATCACGGCGAATCCGACGAGCCAGCCGATGAGCGCGCCGCGGTGCAGCCGCCACGACAGTGCCAGCGACGTCCGCAGTCCTGGTTTGGCCGCCGCGCGTCCCGGCCTGCCTGCGATGAGGCTCATCCCGACGTCGCGTTTCGGGAGCAGTGCGTACGCCACCGCGCACAACGCGAGTGTTGTCGCGGCGGGCAGCGCCAGCACCCACCATTCGTTCTCGGCGAATGCGCGCACCCGGTGCACCCACCCCACCGGCGACAGCCACGACAGCCATTCGGCCTCGGACGTGTCGCCCGCGGCGCGCAGCAGGAACAGCACGCCGAACGTGGAGCCCGCGAGCGTGTTGGCGGTTCGCGAATACTCCGCCAGCTGGGCGGTCACGGCCGCGACGCCCGTGAAGACGAGGCCACACAGTGCGACGGCCGCGCCGAACGCCACCGAACCCGTGGCGTCCGCGCCGACCCCGGCGATCATCGCGGCGAGCAGCGCCCCGGTCGCCGCGCTGAACAGGCCGGCCGTGATCACGCCCGCGGTCAGCGGTGCGTAGCGGCCGACGACCGCCGACGACAGCAGCTCCTGTCGCCCGGTGTCCTCCTCCTGGCGGGTGTGGCGGGTCACGGTGAACGCCGCGATCAACGACGTCAGCAGCGCCGCGATCGTGCCGAACCGCCAGGCCGCGAACCCGCCCGCGGTCTCCAGGTCGTAGGCGGGACCGAACATGATCGCGAACGACGGATTGGCCGCCACGCTGGCCGTCAGTCCGGCGCGGTCCGCCGGGTCGGGATAGAGCGCCTCGTACGCGCTCGCGCCTGACGAGGCGAGGAAGGCGATCACCAGAGCCCACACGGGCAGCACGATCCGGTCGCGGCGCAGCGCCAGGCGAATCAGCTGGCCAGTGCCCGCGAGCGAACCCGCCGCGGCCGGCTGCCGTTCGCGGGCGGCGGGGGCGTGGGTGACGTTCGCGGTCATGGCGCCGTCCTCGCCTTCTCCGCGCGTTCTGCCTCGGTGCCGGGCAGTTCGTCGGTGTAGTGCCGCAGGAACAGTTCCTCGAGGGTCGGTGGCGTGCTCGTCAGGCTGCGTACGCCGACGTCGGTGAGCCGTCGCAATGCCTCGTCGAGTGCGTCGGTGTCCACGTCGAAGTGGACGGTGTTGCCGTCGACGCGCAGGTCGTGAACATGGGGCAGGTTCGCCAGGCCGTTCGGGTGGCCCGCGAGCTCGGCGGAGATGGACGTCCGCGTGAGGTGGCGCAGGTCGTCCAGCGTGCCCGTCTCGACGGTGCGGCCCGCGCGGATGATGCTCACGCGATCACACAGTGCCTCCACCTCGGCGAGGATGTGGCTGGACAGCAGTACCGTCCTGCCCTGGCCGCGGACTTCGCGGATCGTCTCCTGGAACGCGGCCTCCATGAGCGGGTCGAGACCCGACGTCGGTTCGTCGAGGACCAGCAGTTCGACGTCCGAGGCCAGCGCGGCCACGAGCGCGACCTTCTGCCGGTTGCCCTTCGAGTAGGTGCGGCCCTTCTTGGTCGGGTCCAGTTCGAACCGCTCGATCAGCTCGGCACGCCTGCGCTTGTCCAGCCCGCCGCGCAGCCTGCCGAGCAGGTCGATGACCTCCCCGCCGGAGAGGTTGGGCCACAGGTTCACGTCGCCCGGAACGTAGGCGAGCCTGCGGTGCAGCGTGGCCGCCTGCCGCCACGGATCGCCGTGGAGCAGGTGCACGTCGCCGCTGTCGGCGTGCAGCAGGCCGAGCAGTACCCGGATGGTGGTCGATTTCCCGGAGCCGTTGGGGCCCAGGAAGCCGTGCACCTCCCCGGTCTCGACGTGCAGATCGAGCCCGTCGAGGGCGGTGGTGCGGCCGAATGTCTTGCGCAGCCCGGCGACGCCGATCGCCTCGTGGGCGGTCGTGCCGCTCGTGGTGGTGCTCGCGGCGTTGTCTGTCATGCGTTCGAAGGTACACTTGTTTCACAAAGTTGTGAACTACGAAAAATTGATGATCGGTATGAACTTCGGAACGCGCGCCGTGTGGTTCCCTGATCGACGTGAGGGAGGATGTGCCCGTGGTCGACGAGTCAACCGGACAGCAGGACGCCCGTGTCCGTGACGAGAACACCCGTGACGAGGAGGCCGTCGCCAAGTACGTCGAGAGTCTGGGACTGACGCTCAACAACATCGGCCTCCCGCGCATGCCAGCCCGGGTGTTCGCCGCGCTGACCACATCGGACAGCGGGGAGATGACGGCGGCCGAGATCGCGGAGGCGCTGTCGGTCAGCCCCGCCGCCGTCTCGGGCGCGGTCAAGTACCTCGAACAGACCGGGCTCATCGCCAGGGAGCGGGCGCCGGGAGCGCGCCGCGATCACTACCGCGTGTTCGACGACTTCTGGTTCGCCTCGATGCTCAAGCGCGAGCGCATGCTCGAGATGTGGCGCGACGCGACGCGGGAGGGTGTGGAGGCCGTCGGTCCCGACACGCCCGCCGGGGTGCGCCTGTCCAACATGGCCGATTTCCTCGACTACCTGGTCGTCGAGATCCCGAAGCTGTTCGCCCGCTGGGAGTCCCTGAACGCCGACCGGTGAGCGGCGGCACGTGAGTTCGTGACATCCGTTGTCCGCCGGACGGAACCAGCGGGCGGTGCAGGCGGTCGGAGGCAGTGTTCCCCGTAATCGGGTATGGCTGGCCGGCTGTCAGGCGACACGCAGTGGGGGTGTCGGCCATCCGCAACAGGTGCGGGAATCGGTCCGGGTGCGCCGCGGTGCAGGTCCGGACCAGCGGGCGCGAGGCGGGTGCGGTTCGCCGGGAGGGCAGCCGTACCGCTTCGCGCGTGCCGGACATGGCCCGCGGAGCTCGCGGCGCAGCGGCGCCATCCGCACCGGTCCGACCGCCGACCGCCGTACGGCGCCGGCTCCCGGTAAAGCGGCTCCGGCGCACCTGGTGAAGCGACTCGCGTGACCGCCGTCCCGGCTCGCGCCACTGCCGTCTCGGCCGCACGGGTGTCGGCTTGATCATCTCGTCCCGGTGGCCGCTACTCGGCAAAGGTGGTGCTGGGTCAAGATGGTGGCGTGCGCCCGCCCCGTGCCGACCTGCCCGCGCCGCGCTGGCTCGCGCACCTGTTGCGGACCAACCCGGCGCCGGTGCCGTGGAGCGGCGCGGCGCGAGCGGCCGTGACCTTCTCCGTGCCGATCGCCGTCGGCTACCTGCTCGGCGCGCCCGCGACGGGAGCGCTGGTGTCGGCGGGTGTGCTGCCGGTCGTCACGGGCGACGTGGCCGGCCCGTACCGGTACCGCGCGCGGCGGCTCGGCGGCACGGTGCTCGCCGCGATCGCCGGGTTCGGGGTCGGCCTCGTCACCGGCGCCGACCCGTGGCTGTCGCACCCGACGGTCGTGGCCGTCGCGGCCGTGTCGGCGCTGATCAGCGCAGGCGGCAACAACGCCTCGTTCGCCGCGCTGCAGCTGCTGGTGTTCGTCACGCTCGGCACGGGCCAGGCCGAGGCGGGCACGGACGTCGGCGTGGCGTTGCTGTGCGTCGTGACCGGCGGTGTGTGGGGGCTGCTCGTCGCGCTGTCCGGCTGGCCGGTGCGCGGGACGTCGCCGGAGCGCACCGCCGTCGCCCAGGTCTACATCGAGCTGGCCGCCATGCACTCGGCGCCCGACGACGCGACGTCACTCACCGCGCGCACACAGCTCACGACCGCGATGAACACCGCCTACGACCGGCTGCTCACCGCGCGGTCGTGGTTGTCGGGCCGGGACGCGACCTACCGCAGGCTGCTGAACCTGCTGTCGGCCACGACGCCCGCCGTCGAGGCGTCGGTCGCGATGGTCAACGCGGGGCAGCGAGCGCCGAAGGACGTCATCGCTCACTTCACCGACCTGGCCACGGCAGTGCTGGCCGACCTGCCGCTGCCGGAGCCGCCCGACCCGGAGTCGCGGACCGCCGGCCGCGGCGAGCCCGCCGATTCGCCTGCCGCGGCGCTGTACCACGCGCTGACGAGGATCAGCACCGACCGGGAACGCCGCAGGCGTGACCCCGTGTCCTGGCGTCGGAGGCTGGGCGAGTGGGTCGACTCGCTCACCTCGGGCCCGCTCACGTGGGTGGCCGCGGCGAGGCTGACACTGTGCGTGGCGCTCGCCGAGCTGGCACGTCTGATCGTGCCGCTGGACAACTCGTACTGGATCACGCTCACCGTCGGGCTCGTGCTCAAACCGGACTTCGGGTCGGTGTTCGGCAGGGCGGTGCTGCGCGGTGTGGGTACGATCGTCGGCGTGGGCATCGGGGCGGCGATCCTCGGCCTCGGTGCCGATTCCCACGGCGTCGTGCTGGTGCTGCTCGTCGCGGTCATGGGCGCCGGAGTGGCCATCGGCAAGGTCCGCAACTACGGAATCCTCAGCGCGTTCGTGACGCCGCTGATCATCCTGCAGATGGACCTCACGATCGGTGGCGACTGGGGCGTCGTGGTCGCCCGGCTCGCCGACACCGCCGCGGGCTGCGTCATCGTACTGGTCTTCGGCTACCTGCTGTGGCCGGGCAGCCTGCGCCCGCGCGTGGGCGGGCGGCTCGCGGACGTCGCCGACACCGTCGCCCGGTACGTCGAGGTCAGCCTCGGACCGCCCGGCGAGGACCGGGCGGAGCAGTCCCGCTGCAGGCGGCGTGCCTACCGCGGGCTTTCCGACCTGCGCACGGCGTTCCAGCAACTCGTCGTCGAGCCCTCGCCCGCGGGCAGGCAGGCCGCGGCGTGGTGGCCCGCGATCGTGGCGCTCGAACAGGTCACCGATGCCGTCACGGCCGTCGTCGTGACGATCTCGCACGGCGCCGAGCGGCCTGCGGAGTCCGACGTCCGCCTCATGACGGCCGCGCTCGGCGAGCTGGCATCCGCCGTGCGCGAGGCGCGCGATCCAGGCGACGTCGAGTTGCCTGCGACCGAGCAGCTCGCGGGCGTGGCGGATCAGCTGTCAGCCGCGTTCGACGCCGCCGGTGGCCCGGATCCGATGCGGCCGCGATTCCGGTTCCGGCGCCGGTGAGGCGGCCCCGCGGCGTTTCGGGGCGTGCCGCCGCGGTTCGTTCCGGCGCCCCGGCTCGGCCGTGGGAGCACCACGTCGACGAGCTCGCCACTCTGCCGGGCACTCGCGCATCGCTCCGTCCGGGTGATTCATACGGTTAGTCCGATTGCTGCGGGTTTCGTCGGCGTTTCGGGCGAATTGTCGCGTATTCGAGGGCTGAGGTGGGCCGGAAGCACGGAGTCCGCGGCTTTCGGAGATGACACGCTCGGGTCTTTTCGTGCGACACCCCGGCCAGCGTTTGCGCTCGGGCCGTCAATGCTGGTGGATTGGGTACATGGGCATCAACTTCGGCGAAATCAAGAAGAAGGCTCAGGACGCCCTGAGCAAGAACAGTGACAAGGTCGAGCAGGGCTTGGACAAGGCGAGCGGGTTTGCCAAGTCGAAGTTCGGCGACAAGGCCGACAAGATCGACAACGCGACGCAGAAGGCGAAGGACGCGCTGCACAAGCAGACAGGCGACGAGGGCGACCAGGGTGGTGGCCAGGGCGGCCAGCAGCCGGGGCCGTCGGGTCCGACCGGACAGTGAGTCGTGTCCGGTCCGGTGAGGCCGGACCGGACCACGCCGGATCGAACGAGGCCAGGCCGAACGAGGCCGGCGCTGCGGTGCCGGCTCGGACGAGGTCGGCCCGTCGGCGCACTCCGCGCCGATGAATCGACGCCGGGCGCCGGGTCCGGCCGTTGCGCGGTCGGCGTGACCGGCCGTGCTCCCGGTCAGTGACCGCGCCCCTCGGCGCGAGGTCGATGCGGGGTCAGGCGACCTCGCCGGTGAGTACGTCGCCGTCGATCGCGGTGAACCAGCCGCCGCGTTCGCCCAGTGACAACAGCCCGTCGAGCGCGTCCGGTGCGCGCAGGTCCAGCTTGACCGGCGTGCGCGGTGCCTCCTGCTGTCGCGTGAGTGTCGTGACGGCGTCGTGCCCCGCGTCGATCGTGGCGGCGAGACCGCCCGTCGAGGCCAGCGATCCGCGAGCGGCTCCGAGCAGCCCCAGCGCCTCGTCGAGCACGGGGAGCAGTGCGCCGCGGTTGCCCTCGGTCATGGCGCGCACCAGTTCAGGGCGACTGCCTGCGACGCGGGTGCCGTCCCGCAGCGACCCCGCCGCGAGTGCCGCGGCGAGCGGGCCACCGCCCGCCGCGACGTTCGCCAGCACCGCGGCGAGCAGATGCGGCAGATGCGATGTCCTGGCGACCGTGCCGTCGTGCGCGAGTGCGGGCAGTGCGATGACGTGCGCGCCCGCATCGAACGCCAGCGCCGCGGCCTCCCGCCACGCTATGAGGTCCGTACCGGGCTCGTCGTCACCCGCGGGCTCCTCGGCACAGACCACCCAGGTCGCGCCGTCGAACAGCGATGCCGTCGCGGACTTCCAACCGGACTCGGCGGTTCCCGCCATCGGGTGGCCGCCCGCGTAGCGCGTGTGCGGCGTGAGGCGGGCGACGGCGTCGCGGACCGGGGCCTTGACGCTCGTGACGTCGGTGAGCAGGCAGTTCGGTGCGTGTTCACCGACGGCACGGAGGACCTCGTCGACCGCGGTGAGCGGCACGGCGAGCACGACCAGTGCGTCCGCCTCCGCCGCGCGGTCGAGCGCGTGGGCGAGGTCGGTGGCCGCGTCGTAGCCGTCCGCGACGGCGGAGTCGACGTCGGTCTGCGAGTCGGAGACCCCCCAACACGTGCGTCCCGCGGCCGCGGCCGCCCGCAACACCGACCCGCCGATGAGCCCCAGCCCGATCACGCACACGTCACGCACGGTGCAGATCCTGACACACGACCGTGGCTCCCCGCCCGCCCCTCACCGAACATTCGAGTGCCACAGAGTGCCCCCAAGGGCACTTTGGGGGCACTCAACGCCACTATTCTTCCCTTGATCATGGCCGTGCCAGAGCGCTGTTCAACTACCGTGCGCGCGGGGAGACGTCGTGTACGAGGGGAAGTTTTGGCGCGTTCAACGCCACTAAGGTGCCCTTGGGGGCGCAATGGTGTCCTTGAGGGTGAAGACACCACTCACCGCAACGTCGACAGGGCGTAGGCGGCGTGCAGCGCGACGCCGTGGGTCATGGCGTCCTCGTGGTGGCGGACGCGGTTCGAGTGGTTGGCGGGCGCCTCCGCCGGGTCGACGTCCGGTGGGCAGCCGCCGAGCAGGGCGAACGCGCCGGGCACGCGCTGCAGTACGTACGAGAAGTCCTCACCGCCCATGATCGGATCCGGCAGCGGCGCTGCGTTCTCCGGCCCGAGAACCGTCGACGCGAGGTCCAGCACGCGGGCCGCCTCGTCCGGGTCGTTGGCGGTCACCGGATACCCCGGCGTGAGGTCCACCTGCACCCGGCAGCCGTACGCCGCGGCGATGCCCTCGCACACCTTCTCCACCTCGGCGCGCATCGTGGCCCGCGCGGCGTCGGACAGCGTGCGCATCGTGCCCTCGACGAACGCGGTCTCGGGGATGATGTTCGTGGTCGTGCCCGCATCGAGGTGCGTCACCGACAGCACGGCGGGTTCGGTCGCGGCGAACCGGCGGCTCGACATCGTGTGCAGCGCGCCGACGAGCGCCGCGGCCGCCGGGATCGGATCGACGGCCGCCTCCGGGACCGAGCCGTGCCCGCCCTTGCCGAGGACGCGCACGTGGAAGTCGTCGACGGCCGCCATCAGTGGACCGGGGCGCGTGTGCACCCGGCCGCTCGGCAACGTCGGATAGATGTGCACGCCGAAAGCCCGCTCGACCCGCTCGCCCGCCGCGTCCAGCACCCCTTCGTGGATCATGTGCCGCGCGCCGTGCTGACCCTCCTCGCCGGGCTGGAACATGAACACCACCGAGCCCGCGAGCTCGTCGGCGTGCCGGGACAGCAGCCGCGCCGCGGAGACCAGCATCGCGACGTGCGTGTCGTGCCCGCAGGCGTGCATGACGCCGTCGATCTCGGAGGGGAAGTCGAGGCCCGACTCCTCCTGCAGGGGCAGTGCGTCCATGTCGCCGCGCAGCAGCACCGCGGGCCCGGGTTTCGCGCCGCGCAGCACGGCGGTGACCGACGTCGACGTCTTCCCGGTGGTGATCTCCAGCGGCAGCCCGTCGAGCGCGTCGAGGATCTGCTGCTGCGTGTTCGGCAGCTGGAGACCGATCTCGGGGTGGGCGTGGAGCCGCCTGCGCAGCGCGACGGTGTCCGGTTGCAGCTCCCGCGCCTCGTCGAGTAGTCGCGGGAGCACCAGGTCGGGGAGAGTGGGGAGCTGTTCGGGTCCGGTCATACGGCCGATCCTGGCACGAGCGGCGCGAGGGCCGTGGTCACCGGTTCGGATCGGCCTGTGAACAGGCCGGGAGGCTTTCGAGCCGTCACCGAACGTCACGCGGGTATACGGTAGGCCCATGCCGGTGGAGGAGCCGATCACGGGATTCGCGGTGGCCGTCGTGCGCGAGGACGGCCGGTGGCAGTGCAGCGCGCTGGACCAGGCCGCTCTCGCCGAACTCGACGCTGCCATCACCGAACTGCGCAAACTGCGGTCGACGGGCGCGGTGTTCGGGCTGCTGGCGGTGGACGACGAGTTCTTCGTGATCGTCCGCCCCACGCCGAGTGGCGCTCAGCTGATGGTGTCGGACGCGGCCGCGGCGCTGGACTACGACATCGCCGCCGACGTGCTGGACCTGCTGCGCGCCGAACCGCCCGACGAGGACGACGACACGATCTGGCCCGAGGGTGACCTCGAGGTGCTGGCCGATCTGGGAATGCCGGCGCCCGAGCTCGAGGTGATCGCGGGCGAGACCGAGCTGTATCCGGACGAGCAGCTGGGCATGATCGCGCAGCGCTGCGGGTTCGGCGACGAGTTCAACAAGGCTCTCGACGAGTTGTGAACCCGTCGCAGGACGACGAGTCCGCGGTGCGCGAGGCGCTGCGGTTCGCGCACCGCGGTTCCGGGGCCGGTGACGCCCACCCGTCGGACGCCGACGTTCCGATCGGGGCGGCCGTGTTCGACGCCGACGGCAGGTTGCTCGCGGGTGCCCGCAACGCGCGGGAGGCGCTGGGCGATCCGACCGCGCACGCCGAGGTGCTCGCGCTGCGCGCGGCGGCGGCCGAGCACGGGGACGGCTGGCGGCTCACGGGCTGCACCCTGGCCGTGACGGTCGAGCCGTGCACGATGTGCGCGGGTGCGCTCGTGCTCGCGCGCGTCGACCGGGTCGTGTTCGGCGCGTGGGAACCGCGCACCGGTGCGGCCGGGTCGCTGTGGGACGTCGTCCGGGACCGGAGGTTGAACCACCGCCCCGAGGTGATCGGCGGAGTGCTCGAAACCGAGTGCTCGGCGCTGCTCGACGAGTTCTTCGCAGCGCATCGGGGCGACGCCGGTTGAGCCGCGTGGGAGACCCACCCCCGTGTCATCGGCGGTCGGCCTTGCCGTAACCTATTTAGCGGTAGCGTGTCCGAGCGGCCTAAGGAGCGCGACTCGAAATCGCGTGAGGTGAGAGCCTCCGTGGGTTCGAATCCCACCGCTACCGCGCTTGAAACGGGGCGGGTACTCATTGCGAGTACCCGCCCCGTTTTGCGTTCGGTCGGCGTCCATGAGCGGTCCCGCCTTCCCCTTGGTCGACCGGTGTTCCCACGGTCCGCACGGGTGATCGTGACGAGCATCGGCTTCCCGTGTCTTCCCGTGATTGCTACTGCGGAGTAACGTCTGGGATCCGTACGCGAGCCGAGGAGACGTCGATGTCCGACCAGCCCGCCGCCGAGGCCGAAGCGGCCCGGTCCACCGACCCCGCAGCCGTCGTCCGCGCGTTCCTGTCGGCCCTGGAACGGCTCGACATCGACGCTGCGCTCGGCTATGCGGCCGACGACATCGTGTACCAGAACGTGCCGCTGCCGCCCGCGCGTGGCAAGGCGGCGTTCGAGAAGCAGATGCGGTTCCTGGCGCGCTACGGCAGCGGGTTCGAGGCGCGCGTGCACCGCATCGCCGCCGACGGGCCGGTCGTGCTCACCGAACGCACCGACGTGCTCGCCGCCGGCCCGTGGCGGGCCGAGTTCTGGGTGTGCGGCACGTTCGAGGTCTCCGATGGCGAGATCGTGCTGTGGCGGGACTATTTCGACTGGACCACCGTGCTCGCGGCGAGTGCGCGCGGCGGGGTGCGCGCGCTGGCGAAGGCGGTCCGAACCAGGTCGGGACGTTCAGCCCAGCGGTGATCGTCACCAGCGCCTCGCGCGGATGAACAACCGACGAACGGACCCCTCCACATTGGCCATTCTCCTTTCGGGAATAACCCGAATGGGTAAAGATGCGTGCCGTGACCGCATTCTCCAGACGTGCGACGCGGGTCGTCTCGGCACTCTCCGCGACAGCGGTGGCCGGTTCGCTCGCGCTCGGCACTCCAGCCAGCGCAGAGCCCCAGTCGACCCCGCAGGCCGCCGACGACACGCGCATCCATGACGTGCAGGGCACCGGCCGGCTCTCCCCGATGGACGGCGAGACCGTCACCGTGCCGGGCGTCGTGACCGCGAAACGCCAGTTCGGCAGTGTTCGCGGCTTCTGGGTGCAGGACCCGCGGCCGGACGACGACCCGCGCACCAGCGAGGCGCTGTTCGTCTACAACGGCGACGAGACGCCGGACGTGGCCGTCGGCGACGAGGTGTCCGTGACCGGCGAGGTGGGCGAGTACCGGCCACAGGGGCAGGATTCGGCCTACCAGTCGTCGACGCAGCTGACCGGTGCGGAGTGGACGGTCGACTCGTCGGGCAACGAACTGCCGGAGGCGGTCGAGCTGACCCCGGACACCGTGCCGGAGACGCTCGCGCCGGAGGAGGGAAACCTCGACGAGCTGGAACTCCGGCCCGACAAGTACGCGCTGGACTTCTGGGAGTCTCACGAGGGCGAGCGCATCTCCGTCGCCGACGCCCCGTTGGTCAGCCGCAGCACGGACTACAACGAGCTGTACGTGACGACCAAGCCAGGGCAGAACCGCACGCCGCGCGGCGGGGTCGTATACGGCGGCTACGACGAGGGCAACACGGGCAGGCTGAAGATCGAGTCGCTGATCCCGTTCTCCGAGCGCCCGTTCCCGACGGCGAACGTCGGTGACACGCTCACCGGCACGACCGCGGGGCCGCTCGAGTACGACCGGTTCGGCGGGTACACGTTGCAGGCCACCGAGCTGGGCGAGGTCGAGAGCGGCGGGCTCGAACGCGAGACGACGCGCAAGCAGCACCCGAGCGAGCTGTCGGTCGCGACGTACAACGTGGAGAACCTGTCCGGCGTCGACGAGCAGGCCAAGTTCGACGACCTCGCCGGTGGGATCGTGGACCGGCTGCGGTCTCCGGACATCGTGACGCTGGAGGAGATCCAGGACAACAACGGCGCCGACGGCAACGGGGACGGCGTCGTGGCGGCCGATGAGACCCTCGACAGGTTCGTCGAGGCGATCGAGGCGGCCGGCGGTCCGACGTACGAATACCGGCAGATCGACCCGCAGGACCTGACCGACGGTGGCCAGCCGGGCGGCAACATCCGCGTGGGATTCCTGTTCAACCCGGAGCGGGTGTCGTTCGTGGACCGTGAGGGCGGCGACGCGACGACTGCGGTGGACGTGGAGAAGACGCGGCGCGGCACGGCGAAACTGTCCGTGTCGCCGGGCCGGATCGACCCGCAGCACGAGGCGTGGGACGACAGTCGCAAGCCGCTCGTCGGAGAGTTCGAGTTCCGCGGGCGGACGGTGTTCGTCGTGGCCAACCACTTCGCGTCGAAGGGCGGCGACGAGCCGACCCACGGCCGGTTCCAGCCGCCGACGCGCTCGTCCGAGGAACAGCGTCACAAACAGGCCGAGGTCGTGCGGGGCTTCGTCGACGACGTGCAGCGGGTGCAGCCGAACGCCAACGTGGTCGTCGCCGGGGATCTGAACGACTTCCAGTTCTCCGAGACACTGGGCACGCTCACCGAGGGCGGCGCGTTGACGTCGCTGATCGACACGCTGCCGCCCGGCGAGCAGTACAGCTACGTCTACGAGGGCAACTCGCAGGTGCTGGACCACATCCTCGTGTCGGACTCGCTGCGCCGCGTCGACTACGACGTGGTGCACATCAACGCCGAGTTCGCAGAGCAGGCGAGTGACCACGACCCGCAGATCGTCCGGTTCACGCCGTCGGCGGGCCACTTCCTCGACTACTGGGACTGGTTCTGGTCGCGCTTCGGCAGGTGAGCGTCCTGCGGCGTGGCGGCGCCGCAAGGCTTGTGACCCGGCCGGTCGCCCTCCGCGGGGCGGCCGGCCGTCGTCGTGCCTGACCGTGTTGCAGCTTCCGGGGCGCGCGTGTTGCAGCTTCCGGGGCGCGTGTACTGCATTCGGGACGTCGTGTTCTGCGCTCAGGACGTTGCGCCCACCCGTCGCCCGGCCGCCACCCCTCATCGACGCGCTGGCGTGCGGCTGCGCCCAGCGGTCGCCCGGCCGCCACCCCTCATCGACGCGCTGGCGTGCGGCCGAGTTCGATGGGCGTACGGCGGTCAACGGGTGTGGCTCGGGGGCCCGGCAGGGAAGGGGCCGCCGGGCGATCGAGCACGCGTTGACGCGCTACGCCGGGTTCCGGTGCCGCTCTGCCGGGCCGACCCGGTAGCGGGTGTGCAGCATCTCGGGGCTGTCGAGGGTGCGGATCAGTTCGAGTTCGACGTGTTCGGCCGGCATGTCGTCGAACAGCCGACGGCCCTGCCCGAGCAGTACGGGCATGATCTGCAGGGACAGCTCGTCGAGCTCGCCGGCGTCGAGGAACGCGCGGGCGGCGGACGCGCCGTGCAGCAGCACATCGCGGTCGCCTGCGGCCTGTTTGGCCTGCGCTGCTGCTTCGTGGACGTCGGTGACGTAGCGGGCGTGGCCTGACGCGGGCTGTTCGGGGGCGGATCGGGTGAGCACGAAGATGGGGACGCCGTCGTGGTGGTCGCCGTTCCAGTGGTCCGCGTGGTCGAAGGTGCGCCTGCCGGTGAGGACTGCGCCGGTGGCGTTCGCCTCGGCCAGGATTCGGCTGCCGACCTCGTCGGTGGAACGGGCGGTGCTCGGATCGCCGTCGTCGAGGGAGAGAGTCCGGTGCAGCCGCTCGCCGCCGATCCCGAGGCCGCGGCCGGGGCCGTCGCCCGGCCCCGTGATGAAACCGTCGAGGGACATCCACATGTAGAGCACGATCTTGCCCATCGCCGTCCCTTCCCGCGCACTCCTGCCCGACCCGATGGCGCCGACCCCGAAGCTGCCGACCAACGCAGCCGACCAACGCTGCCGACCAACGCAGCAGGCCCCGACGCTGTCGGCCTGCTGTGTCGCATTCTCCAACCCCGGCGCCGCACCTGCCAGCCGCCGTGTTGCACCCGCGGGGGCCAGTGTTGCGCTTTCCGGGGCCTGCATTGCGTTCTCGGGGGCTCGTTGTGGGGTGACGCCTCGGTGCCGCGCAGGTGGAAGTCCGACTGGTGCAGTACCCAGCCGGGGGTCTTGTTCCCGGCCGAATCGGTGTCGTGCCCGGCCTGTGTGCCGACAGCAGCTTCGCGAACCAGTACCGGACGTAGTCGCGGTTGTCGGACAGGCGCCGGCCGGGGTGCTCGCGGGTCGTCGTGCCCGTGTCCGGTTTCAGCGGGCTCGCCAGCTCAGCTTCAGGACCGACTGGGTGAGTTCGTGGTAGGCGGGGCGGATGTCGTCGGCGTAGCGGGCGGCCTGTTCGCCCCGCGCGGTCGGCACCGGCTCCGGGTCGGTGCCCACGTCGAGCCACGACAGCCGTGCCACGTTGTCCCGCGCCATCGACCACCACCGGCGAGCGCGGTCGGCCATCGCCTCCTCGGCCTCGGCCGCCGCCGTCACGCTCTCCTCCGCCGCCTGGATCTCGGCGTACAGCTGCCGCTCTCGCGCCTGCTCCCACGCGCGCAGCTCCTCGGCCGCCGTGCGCGCCAGCCCGATGATCTCCTTGTACCGCGCCGCCGCCGACGTCGAACCGCCAACGGAACCAGCACCGCCGGCAGTACCGGCACCGCCCGCGCCTTGGGCGTCAGTCATCCGTGTCCTCCTCACGCCGGAACGGGACGACGATCTCCGGGGCCGACAGCGTCGTCCGGTCGAAGAACAGCGCACGGTCCGGCCGGGGCGACCAGTGCACGACCTGCCCGGCCGCCAACGTCGACAGTTCGTTGCCCTGCACGTCCAGCGCTGCCCACGCGCCGATGTCGTCGGTGCCGCCGAACCCCAGTGTGTCCTTGAGCCGCGCCACGCTGCGCCACCAGCCGAGCACGTGCACCCCGCGGGCCGGGCCGTGTTTGAGCAACGCCCGCAGGTGGTCGAGGCCGCTGGACTTGCCGGGCTCCTTCGCCTCCAACGTCGGCAGTGCCGCGTCGACGCCGTAAGCCACCAGGATCCGCCGCTCGGACGACTCCTGCCCGGCCCATACGGACACGAGATCGGTGAGCGTGTCCGTGGTGACGACCTCGGCCTTGTGCCCGCCTGAGGACAGTTCCTCGGCAAGATCCGTCACCGCGGGTGTGCATCGCTCGACCAGGCACGCCAGCGCGAACTCGACATCCCCGGGAGCGCACTGCCGAGCCGTCGACCGCACCGCAGAATCCAGAATGGACACCGCGTCGCGCTGTCCGGTGCCGAGTACCGCGAGATTTCGACCCGGTGCGGCCGACAGTTCGACGGAATGCGCGGTGTCGGCGACGTCGATCGACTGGCCGACGATCGCCTGTGGCCGGTCCGAACGCGACAATGCCGTGTAGGCGGTCGACTCGGTGAGCACGGGTGCGTGGGCGCCGTCGAAGAGTCGCGGGACGCTCGTCGCACCGTAGCGCTGCCACAGCTGTCGTTGCAGTGCAGGGAAAACGCCGCCGGAACTCGCGTCGGGGACGTGGGCGAGGCCGTTACCGTGACCGATTCCCGAGTCGTGGTTGACCACCGCGTGCCAGCGCGGTGCGGCCACCGCCGCCTGATTGCCCTCGGCGAGCACGCGCCGTGCCTTGGGCATCGCGATCCGCAGCGTGCACTGCTCGAACACCGCGGGCTTGCCCCAGAACGCCTCGATACCGGCGATGTCCTGGCTGGCCAGGATCAGGTGGATGCCCTGCGACCGCCCACGGCGCGCGACGTCCTCGAGCAGCGCCGTGGCCAGCGCCGTCACCGAATCGCGCTCGCCGAACAGGTACTGGAACTCGTCGACGACCGCCACGATCCGCGGCCAATGCCCGCCGGGATCCTGCTGCCGCAGCTCCGACAGGGTCGTGACCTCGTGCTCCTTCGCGGCGGCCGAACGGCGGCGCAGCTCGTCGGTGAGGAACCGCAGCAGTGCCAGGCCGAACTCGCGGTCGGTGTTGACGTTCACCCCGACCAGCCGCGCGTGCGGCAGCCAGCTCTCCTCCTTGCGGCCGGGCGCCAGCCCCGCGAACGACACACCTTCCTTGAAGTCCAACAGGTACAGCGACAGCTCGTCCGGCGAGTACCGCGCACACAACGACCCCAGCAGCGCGTACAGGAAGTTCGTCTTTCCGGAACCGCTCGGGCCGCCGATCAGCGCGTGCGGTGTGGCGTCTCCGATGACGACGTCGACCGGCTCACCCTCGTGGAAGCCGACCGGGGCGCGCAGCTCGACCGCCGACGACTCGGTGCCGAACTCGGTCGGAAGCAGATCCTCGAACGTGCGCGGGCCGCCCTGCTTGGCGACGAGCGCCTCGGCGAGCCTGCCTGCGGCGGCCGTCACCTGGCTCGCGGGCAGCGGCGGGTCGAGCCGGACCGCCAGGTCGGGGCCGTTCATGCTCGTCACCGCGGTGCGGTCGGCCGTCACGTGGACGTTCTCCACGGCACCGTCGAGCATCGTCGGCACGTCCACGAGGATCAGCGCCATGCCGGCTTCGAGCGCCCCGCTGGCGACCCGCTTGATGTCGCGGATCTGCTCCGGCTGCAGATCCTCACCGTTGCCGTAGAGCACGCCGATCCGCCACGGTTCGAGGCGTTTGCCGGTCGCCGACCGCATGGCCCGCAACGACACGTGTCCCGCCTGCATCGCGACGCCGTGGATGCGGCGGATGTGGCCCGCGAAGTCGTCGAGCAGATCGACCAGCCGGGTCGGATCGTGCACCGTGACGGCGCTCGTGCGAGTGAGCGCGTAGAAGTTCGGCAGCACACCGGTCAGCTGTCCGATGTCCCACAGGTGGATCTTCACCCCGCCCGGTTCGAACGCCGACAGCACGCGCATCAGCAGCGATTCGACGAGCGCGTCCACGGTGGGCCGGGTGTTCGGCGCCGACGTGATCGACAGGTGGGAGGCGTCGAGCAGCGGCACGGCGACGTCGAACGTCTGCCTGCCCCCGACGTCCACTGTGGATTCGCCGATCCGCCACAGCTCCGGGGAGGACAGGCCGGGATCGGCGCCGACGCGGCCGAGCCATTCGCCGGGTGGCGCCCCCGCAGGCCCGGGTGCGGCCGTGGTGACCAGCTCGCGGAGCCGCCGGGGGCCGTCGGCCCACTCGGCGTAGAACCGGTCCCGGACCGTCGCGAGCTGCTCCACGACACCCGCCATGGCCGGCGTGGTCATGCGCGCGGCGAGTTCCGGGTCGGCGGCCGCCCGCTCCAGCCCGACGCGCACGACCTCCTGTTCGAGTCTGCGCCGGGCGAGTTCCTGCTCGGCGGCCGCGCGGGCGTTGCGCGCGGCACCGAGTGCGAGGCCGATCTGGTGGCGGAGCTGGTCGAGAGCGGTCACGACCCGAGCGCGCTGCTCGCTCTTCTTCCTGCCCATTCGCCTGTTACAACCTTGCTTCGTATTGATTCAGGGCCGATTCGACGTTGCCCAGCTGGGCGATGTGCTCGTCCACCTGGTCGAACGCGCGGGCCAGCGGCGGCGGTAGCCACGGTTCACCCGACGCAGCCGAGCCCGTGCCGCTCTGCACGCTCAGTAGCGCTTTCCGGTACTCCTCGAGCAGTTCTCTGGCGTGCGCGGCCTGTGCGGCGGTGTCGGTGACGCCGGATCGGACGAGGCCCAGCGAGGCGCGGAGTTCGTGTAGTGACATCGCGTGCTGTGGTGCGGCCCGCTCAGAGGCGGGCCGCGTAGCCTTCGGCCGACGAGATGCACGCCTGGATGGTGCTCTGCGTGCCCGTGATGCCCTGGATCGCCTCGGCCATGAGTCCGTGTGCCTGGCTGACGTCCTCCTGCGCACTGCCCTCGGTCGCCATCGCGAGGGTCTGCTGCGCCTCCTCCAGGGTCTGCGCGGCCTGTTGAAGTGCGGCGATGCTGGCGGAAGCCTTCTCGTTCGCGGCGGCGATCCCCGCGCGGATCTCTTCCACTCCGGCCATGGGGCGGGCTCCTAGACATGTTCGGTGTGTGTCGCACACCAACTTAGCGTGACCACACCTCGGCAGGAGTGTGGAGGTCGGTCGAATCCGATGACGCTGAGTGTTCGTCAGCTCTTGCGAATCTCCTTCGCGTGCACGCGCGACGTGCGAACCGCGGGACGGGTCGCGTTCACTCCGTTGACTCAATCGTGAAATCACTTAGCATGGTTATCCTTGATTGATGGGAGAACCCATGGGCGAGTTCGACGCCGTGGTGCGGGGCACCGGGGCCGCGGGGCCGGCCGCGGCCCTGTCGGTGGTCGAGGCCGGAGCTACCGCCGGACGGTCCGCACGACGACGTGGCGCTCCGCATCAGCACCCTCGGCCGTCTCAGGCGGTCCACAGGACGATGTGGACGGATCGGTGTGCACTGTGGATGGAGAGTCGGTCGCACCGCTCTTCGCCGCGGGAAACGCCATGGCAGGGCCCACCGGAATGGTGGACGGCGGGGGCGGGCGGCACACTCGGTCCCGCGCTCGTGTTCGGAAACCGCGCCGGGCGCGCGGCGGCTTCGGGAGGCAGGCGATGACGGAAACGCTCGAACAGCGCATCCAGCGGATCGAGGACAGGACCGCGATCCAGGACCTGGCCGTGCTCTACGGCTACATCATGGACGAACGCGACGAGGACGGCATTCGCAAGCTCTTCTGCGAGGGCGGGACGTTGCGGTCGGCCGACGGAGTGTTCGCCGCGAACGGCATCGATGAGATCGTGACGACCTACCTCGGACGGTTCAAGGCCCTCGGCCCGACGAACCACTTCACGCACGGCCACGTGGTGCGTTTCGACGACAACGACCCGGACGTCGCTCACGGCCAGCTCGCCAGTCACGCCGAGGTCGTCCGTGACGGCAAGGCCATGGTGGTCGCGCTCCGGTACCAGGACGTGTACCGGCGCACCTCGACCGGCTGGCGGTTCGCCGACCGGCTCATGTCGTACATGTACTACACCGAGGTCACCGAGTACGCGAACGTGCTCGGCAAGGAGTTGCGTGTGCGCGCCTACGGCGACGAGCGGCCCGGGGACTGGCCGGAACTGCTCACCAAGGGCCGCCCGCCCACCTGGCTGAAGGACTACCTCCCCTGACCGACCCGCGTGTTGCGCCCTCAGGGGCCCGTGTTGCGGATCCAGGGGGCCGTGTGGCGCTCTCCGGGGTCCGTGCCCGTTGCGGCCCGCCCACGTGTCGGCCGCACCTGCCGGGGTATCCGTATCCGTGATGTGCACGTTCGCGGCGCGGAGGTCGGACCGTGGGACGACGGCGATTCGAGGAGCTGTCCACCGGTGAGCGAAGACGCATCGTGGCCGGGGTGCTGCTGCGGACACTGCTCAGCGCAGGGCTCGTGATCACCGTCTACTACCTCCTGCCACTGGACCGACCGTTCGAAACCGGTCCGTGGCTGCGGTTCGGCATCGCCCTGGTGGGGTTCGGGGTGGCGGTCACCTGGCAGCTCCGGGTCATCGCGGTCTCGGACACGCCGAGACTGAAAGCCACGCAGCTGATCGCCGTCGGCGTTCCGCTGTTGGTCGTGCTCTTCGCCTCCGCCTACGCCGGGCTGGACCGTGCGCAACCGGGAAGCTTCAGCGAGGATCTGGGCCGCACCGATGCGCTGTACTTCACACTCACGGTGTTCGCCACGGTCGGCTTCGGCGACATCGTCCCGGAAACCGAGGGTGCCCGGATACTGACGATGATCCAGATGGCGGTGGGGCTCGTCGTCGTGGGCGTCGCCGCGCGGGCCGTCGTCGGGGCGGTACGGGCTGCGCAGCGCCGCGCGGACGAGGAGTCGCAGGCGTCGCAGGCCGGGCGGGCCGACCGCACGCGGTGACCGAGCTGCGGGCGTGTCCTCGACGTTCGGGCGCCGTCGGCGGGTGCGCTCCACCCGCCACACCGAGCTGCGGCCCTGTCAGCGCGTGCCGTGTCGGGTCGTGGCTCGAATCGCGGGCCTGCGGCCGAGGAGAGCGGCGAGGCGTTCGATCGGGGTGGCCTCCTCGGCTGGGGTGATGGGCTCGTCGTACATCACCCCGCGCAGACGTCGGGGCACGATCGGGGCGCCGAGGCCGAGGCAGCGTTCCGCGACGGGGTCGGCGAACGCCGTCGGCCTGCCGGTCGCGACGGCCAGGTCCCAGCCGTGTGTCACGGTCTCGACGGTGAACCCGCCCGCCGCGGCGGAGGCCGTGCACGCACCCCACGGTGCGCGCACCTCCTCGTCCGGCTCAAGCGTCGCCCACGCTGCGGCGATCTCGTCCGACAACCGCGCGTAGGTCGTCGCGAGGTCGGCGTCGGGAACGTCGGTGACCGCGAACGGAATGTCCCGGGCCGGCGTGCCGAGGGCGGTGCCGAGACCGCGGTGGGCGGTGCCGATCAGGTGTGCCATCAGCGTGCGGACGTCGAGCTCGGCGCAGGGCGTCGGACCGGCGAGCTGTTCGGCATCGGTGCCGGACATGAGCGACACGACCCAACCGCGGGCGTCGGCGTAGTCCTGCAGGCGTTGCCGCAACTCCCGGGTGTCCGAATGCGGAACACGCGGTGCCGAACGCAGGACATGCGCAAGGGAGTGGTCGGCTTGACTCCGGGCCACGACGGCCTCCTTCGCGGTTCGAGTGCAGGACACGCGGTGCCGAGTGCAGGACACGCGGGCCTGAGGGCAGGACATGCGATCGTTCGCAGTGTCGCGCATGCCGCGTCGCGCACGCCTACCACCAGTTGAACGCGGTTTGTGGCGGGTACGGGACGCGGATAGCGTCGCGACCATGGATACGTACCCTCTCGGCCAGTTTCCCGTGCACCGCATCGGGTTCGGTGCGATGCAGCTTCCCGGTCCCGGCGTCATGGGACCACCGCGTGACCACGACGAGGCCGTCGCCGTGCTGCGCCGGGCCGTCGAACTCGGTGTCGACCACATCGACACCGCGCAGTTCTACGGACCGGACGTCGCGAACGAGCTGATCCGCGAGGCGCTGCACCCGTATCCCGAGGGCCTCGTGCTGGCGTCCAAGGTCGGCGCGCTCCGCGACGAGCAGGGCGGATTCGTCGCCGCGCAGCGCCCAGGGCAGTTGCGGGCCGCCGTCGAGGCGAACCTGCGCAGCCTCGGTGTCGACCGGCTCGAAGTCGTGAACCTGCGCCGGATGGACGAGCACGAGCTGGCGGCGGACCAGCTGATTCCCCTGGAGGACCAGCTCGCGGAGATGGTCGCGATGCGTGCGGAGGGCAAGATCGCGGGGATCGGCATCTCGACGGCCACGTACGCCCAGGTGCAGCAGGCCATCGAGCAGGCGGGCATCGTCTGCGTGCAGAACGCGTTCAGCCTCGTCGACAGGGCCGACGCCGACGTGCTGGACCTGTGTCACGGCGCGAACATCGCCTACGTGCCCTACTTCCCGCTCGGTTCGGCGTTCCCGGGCATGCCGAAGGTCACCGACAACGCCGCGGTCAGGGCGGTGGCCGAGCGTGCCGGCGCGTCGCGCGCGCAGGTCGGCCTGGCCTGGCTGCTCGCTCGCCGGGACAACGTGCTGCTGATCCCCGGCACGTCACGCGTGGCGCACCTGGAGGAGAACATGCGGATCGCCGACGTCGCCCTGAGCGAGGCCGACATGGCGGAGCTCGAGGGCGGCGCCTGAGCGAGGATGCCCGGTTGCGTCCCTGCTCGGGGAGGAGGTTCGAACCTGCCGCGGTGACCCTCGGCCGCGCGGCGGGTTTGCCGACTCGGCGAAGCGGGTAGGGCCACCGAGAAGGGAGACATCGTGGCGAGAACGGCGCATTATCGCGCAGCGGACACGGACCACGCGTCCGCGATCACGGTGCGGGACGACCGTGGTGTCCCGGTGACCGAACTCGAACTGCCACAGGGCGGCGACAACCAGCACGACATCGACGGCGAACTGCTCGCAGCCGGTTTCAGCCGCAGCGCCGACTGGGCCAAGGTCGACGACGGATGGGTCGCCCCCGTCGTGCCGGCGGAGTAGGGGTTGCGTCCCCGTCACCGTGAGCTCGACGGTCTCTCCCCCGTTAGTCAGCACCGATCGTGATGTCGTCCCGGCCGGGGCGTCGCCGGAAGGCGTTCCCGGCTCGGCCGGAACGGAAAGGGGCAATCGATGAGCACGGACCGCGAATCGTTGAAGGCGGCGCTGTCCTCGGTCGACTTTCCTGCCAGCAAAGAGACGTTGGTGTCCCATGTAGAGGCCGACAGCGGCCAGACGGACGTGGCCCAGGCGCTGCGTGCGATGCCGCCTGCCGAATACGACAACATCGGTGAGGTCATCCAGTCGGTGTCACTGGAGGAAAGCCGGTCCGACTCGGACAAGGCGCAGCAGGCCCGCCACAACAACGAGTCGTCGCTGGCCGAACACGAAACCGAGGTGCCGTCGAACCCGATCGTCGAGGAACTCGGCGAGAACCGGGGAAGCTGACCACATCGACCGTTCCACGTCCCGCGAGGTGCACACCATGACGTCCGACAACGTCCTGCCTCTTCCCGACTACGACGAGTTGCCGATCGCGAAACTGCAGCACCAGATTCGCGCCCTGTCGTCCGACGACATCGAGACCCTGATCGAACACGAACAGCAGCACGGCAACCGCACGCCCGTGCTGGAGCTGTTGCGGACCCGGCAACAGCAGCTCGCCGAGGGCGCCGAGCCGTCCGGCGGCGACCAATGGGACGGGACCGGAAAGCCGGCGGACACCCCGCACGGCTCACCCGTCTCGCGTGACAGTGCGGCCGGTCCTGGCGCTCCGCTCCGGCACGGTGTCGCGGGTCAGACTCCCGACCGCGACCGGCCGTGACCCCCCCGGGTCGGAACGTGCCGCTGCCCACGGGTGAGAAGGGAGGAACCAGTGATGACCGACGTTCCCCACCAGGACAGTACCGAGCTGGAAGAATTCGTTCGTGCGGTGCAGCAGCGCGCAGGGCTGGAGTCGTACGACGAGGCCCATCAGCTGTGCCGCGCGACCGTGCGGGCCCTGGGCACGTCCGTTTCCGGAGGGCAGGCCAAGCAGCTGGCGCAATGGCTGCCGGACGTACTGGAAGCCGAACTCGGTGACAAGAGCGGACACGCCGAGCGGTTCGACAAGACGAACTTCCTGAACAAGATCGGCGGCGAGACCCACACGGTCGACATGGAAAGCATGGAGCGCCAGGCCTCCGCGGTGCTGTCCGTGCTGCGTTCGTGGGTGCCCGCCGAACAGGTCGACGACACGATCGCCCAGCTCCCCCGCGAGCTGTCGGCGTTGCTGGAATGACGGCCCGCGCGAGCGGCTCGCTGCGGCGGCCCTCGCGCACGCCGACCGCAGTCGAGAACCCCGGGCAGTGAAACGCCGGGTGGGTCGAACGTGACCCACCCGGCGTTTCACCGTCGTTCGGCTGTTCGGAGCCGCTGATCAGTCCTCGGGGTCGTAGCCCAGGTTCGCCGACAACCAGCGCTCGGCCTCGGCCATCGACCAGCCCTTGCGCTGCGCGTAGTCCTCGACCTGGTCACGGCCCAGCCGGCCCACCACGAAGTACCGCGACTCCGGGTGGCTGAAGTAGAAGCCGGACACGGCCGCGCCCGGCCACATCGCCATGGACTCGGTGAGTTCGATGCCGGTGGTGTTCTTGACGTCGAGCAGCTCCCACAGCGTCTGCTTCTCGGTGTGCTCCGGGCACGCCGGGTAGCCCGGCGCGGGACGGATGCCGTCGTACTTCTCCTTGATCAGGCCGACGTTGTCCAGCTCCTCGTCGGGCGCGTAGCCCCAGAACTCCTTGCGCACGCGCTCGTGCATCCGCTCGGCGAAGGCCTCGGCGAGCCGGTCGGCCAGCGACTCGAGCAGGATCGCGTTGTAGTCGTCGAGGTTCTCCTTGAACTCGGCGATCTTCTGCTGCGTGCCCAGGCCCGTGGTCACGGCGAAGCCGCCGACCCAGTCCTGCAGCCCGGTCTCCTTCGGCGCGACGAAGTCGCCGATGGAGCGGTTCGGGACGCCTTCGCGGTGCTCGCCCTGCTGTCGCAGGTTGAACAGCGTCGTCAGCTTCTCGCCGCGCTGCTCGTCGGCGTAGAGCTCGATGTCGTCGCCGACCGCGTTGGCGGGGAAGAAGCCGATGACGCCGTTGGCGGTCAGCCACTTCTCCTCGGTCAGCTTGTCGAGCATGGCCTGCGCGTCGTCGTACAGCTTGCGCGCGGTCTCACCGGTCGACGGGTTGTTGAGGATGTCGGGGAACGAACCCTTCATCTCCCACGCGTTGAAGAACGGCTGCCAGTCGATGTAGTCCCGCAGCTCGGCGAGGTCGTAGTCCTCCAGCACGTGGATGCCCGGCTTGGCGGGCGTCGGCGGCGTGTACGACGACCAGTCGATCGGGGTGCGGTTCTCCCGCGCCTGCTCGAGGCTGATCAACGGTTTGCCCTGCTTGTTCGAGTGACGGGTGCGCAGCGCGTCGTAGTCGGCCTGCACCTCGGCCATCAGCGTCTCGCGCTGCTCGTCGTGCAGCAGCGAGGCCACGACCGGCACCGAACGGGAGGCGTCCTTGACCCACACCACGGGGCCGTCGTACTTGCGGTCGACCTTGACGGCCGTGTGGGCACGCGAGGTGGTGGCGCCGCCGAGCAGCAGCGGCACGTCGAACTCCTGGCGCTGCATCTCGGAGGCGAAGTTGACCATCTCGTCCAGCGACGGGGTGATCAGGCCGGACAGGCCGATCACGTCGGCCTGGTGCTCCTTGGCGGCGTCCAGGATCTGCTGGGCGGGCACCATCACGCCGAGGTCGATGACCTCGTAGTTGTTGCACTGCAGCACCACGCCGACGATGTTCTTGCCGATGTCGTGGACGTCGCCCTTCACGGTCGCCAGCACGACGGTGCCGTTGGTGTCCTTCTCGCCGGTGGTGCCGGCGTCGGCCTTCTCCTGCTCGATGAACGGGATCAGGTAGGCCACGGCCTTCTTCATCACCCGGGCGCTCTTGACCACCTGGGGCAGGAACATCTTGCCCGCGCCGAACAGATCGCCGACGACGTTCATGCCGTCCATCAGCGGCCCCTCGATGACCTCGATCGGGCGACCGTTGCGCTGTTGGATCTCGAGGCGCAGCTCCTCGGTGTCGTCCTCGACGTAGGCATCGATGCCCTTCACGAGCGCGTGGCTGATCCGTTCGGCAACCGGCAGCTCGCGCCACTCGTCCGCGGACTCTTCGGTGGCCGTGCCGTCGCCCCTGTACTGCTCGGCGAGCTCCAGCAGCTGCTCGGTCGCGGCCTGGGAATCGTCGGTGCGGTTGAGAATGACGTCCTCGATGGCGTCCCGCAGGTCGGGCGCCACCTCGTCGTAGACGGCGAGCGCGCCGGCGTTGACGATTCCCATGTCCAGGCCCGCGTCGATCGCGTGGTACAGGAAGACCGCGTGGATCGCCTCGCGCACGGTGTTGTTACCGCGGAAGGAGAACGAGACGTTGGAGATGCCGCCGGAGATCTTCGCCTCGGGCAGGTTCTCCTTGATCCAGCGGGCGCCCTCGATGAAGTCCACGCCGTAGGTGGCGTGTTCCTCGATGCCCGTCGCGACCGCGAACACGTTCGGGTCGAAGACGATGTCCTCGCGGGGAAAGCCGACCCGGTCGACGAGGATGTCGTAGGCGCGCTTGCAGATCTCCTTGCGGCGTTCGAGGTTGTCCGCCTGCCCGTCCTCGTCGAAGGCCATCACGACGACGGCAGCGCCGTACTTCTTGCAGAGTTCGGCCTGCTGGATGAACTCGTCCTCGCCCGCCTTGAGCGAGATCGAGTTGACGATCGGCTTGCCCTGGATGTTCTTCAGGCCTGCCTCGATGACCTCCCACTTGGAGGAGTCGACCATGATCGGCACGCGGCTGATGTCGGGCTCGGAGGCGATCAGCTTGAGGAAGCGATCCATCGCCTCGACGCCGTCGATCATGCCCTCGTCCATGTTGACGTCGATGACCTGCGCGCCGTTCTCCACCTGCTGCAGGGCCACCGACAGGGCGGTGTCGTAGTCGCTGTCCTTGATCAGCTTGCGGAACCGGGCCGAGCCGGTGATGTTGGTCCGCTCGCCGATGTTGACGAACAGCGACGAGTTGTCGACGTTGAAGGGCTCAAGGCCCGACAGCCGCATCGCGGCCGCGGGCTCGGCGGGCTTGCGAGGCGAGAGCCCCTTGGCCGCGTCGGCGATGGCGCCGATGTGGGCCGGTGTCGTGCCGCAGCAACCGCCGAGCACGTTGACCAGGCCTGATTCGGCGAACTCGCGGACAACCGGCGCCATCTGCTCGGGCGTCTCGTCGTACTCGCCGAACGCGTTGGGCAGGCCGGCGTTGGGGTAGCAGTGCACGAAGCAGTCGGCGATGCGGCTGAGCTCGGCGGCGTACTGCCGCATCTCGGCGGCACCGAGCGCGCAGTTCAGGCCGATCAGCAGCGGCTTGATGTGCCGGACCGAGTTCCAGAACGCCTCGGTGGTCTGACCCGACAGCGTGCGGCCGGAGGCGTCGGTGATGGTGCCCGAGATCATGACCGGCCAGCGGCGGCCGCGCTCCTCGAAAAGGGTCTCGAGCGCGAAGATGCACGCCTTCGCGTTGAGGGTGTCGAAGATCGTCTCGATCAGCAGCAGGTCGGCGCCGCCGTCCACGAGGCCGTTCGCCTGCTGCAGGTATGCCGTCACCAGCTCGTCGTAGGAGACGTTGCGGGCGCCGGGGTCGTTGACGTCCGGGGAGATCGACGCCGTGCGGTTCGTCGGGCCCATCGCGCCCGCCACGAACCGGGGCTTGTCCGGGGTCGCGAACTCGTCGGCCGCCGCGCGGGCCACCCGAGCGCCCTCGTAGTTCAGCTCGTAGACCAGCTCCTGCATCTCGAAGTCGGCCTGCGCGATCGTCGTCGCGCTGAACGTGTTGGTCTCGACGATGTCGGCGCCGGCCTCGAGGAACTGGCGCGTGATGCCGCCGATCAGGTCAGGCTGGGTCAGCACCAGCAGGTCACTGTTGCCCTTGACGTCGCAGCCCCAGTCGGCGAAGCGTTCGCCGCGGTACTCGGCCTCGCCGGGCGACTCCTGCTGAATCATCGTGCCCATCGCACCGTCGATGATCAGGATCTGCTCACGCAGGAGCGCAGTGAGCTCGTCGGTGCGGTCTGGCTGGATGTTGCTCATGCCCTGCCTTCCTTGTCGGAAGGCGTCCTTGGTGGTTCACGCCGAGCGTGGCGGGACGGCCCCTGGCGATGGCCGACCCGTTGCAACGCCTCTCGGCACACCCCAGCTTAAAGCGTGCCCGGCCGTTGGTCGCGAGCGTTTTGCGAGGAAGCTCACCGCTCGGTTGACCTCGGCCGCTCGATTCGCCATGAACGTGCGGCCGCTCGGGGCCGGTTCCGCATGGTCGGGAACGGCCGGCGACGAGCGGAAACGGCTGGGCACGGCTGGGCACGGCTGGGAACGGCTGGGAACGAAAACGCCGGGCAGCCCCAGTGGGGCCGCCCGGCGTTCGCGGTTGGCGGAGGATACGGGATTCGAACCCGTGAGGGCTATTAACCCAACACGATTTCCAATCGTGCGCCTTAGGCCGCTCGGCCAATCCTCCGCGGAAAAGGGTACAGGACCGCGAGCGACGGCTGATAGCGGGTCTGAGCTGCGGCAACTGCGACTCCTGTGCCACCCGTGGCGGGGCCGTGGCGGGGCAGTGATGGCGCGCGCGATGGCGGAGGCGGGGGCCTCGCCGTCGGTCTCGCCGGCCCGCCCGATCTGCCGATCGGACCAGGTGCTTCGGCCGGTCGGGGGTGGTCGGCGGTTAGGCCGGTCGGGTGGTCATGTGGGTGGGCCGTCGGCGCCGAGCAGCGGCAGGCACGGCTCCAGGCCGTCGATGGTGACGTCGACGGTCCGGTGGCGCTCCCATGCCTCTCGGGTCAGCACGAAGCGGTGGCCGGTGCGGCAGCGGCCACCGACGGCGTGGCGGGCGGTGCCGTCGTCGGCGTAGCCGAGCCTGCGGGACACGCCCGCCGACGCGGGGTTGCCGTCGAACGACTCGGAACGTGCGATCTCGGCGCCCAGTCCGGCGAACGCCAGGTGCAGCACCGCGGCGCGCATCTCGGTGCCGATGCCCTTGCCCTGGTGGTCACGCCCGAGCCAGGAACCGCTGCCGACCTCGAGGGTGACGGAGAACTCGGCGGCGTTGAGCCCCTGTGTGCCGACGACGGTGCCGCCGGACAGCACGGTCAGCGGCAGTGTCCACTTGTCAGGGCCGAGCTCGCCGCGGGCGCGGTAGTGGTGCTGCACGACGGAGCGGGCGACGACATCGGGCGGTGCATCCGTGAACGGATGCAGGAACGGCATCGTGTCCGGCTCGTGGATGCCACCCGCGGCGAGTTCGGCGAGCGCGGCCAGCTGGTCGTCGTCCGGTAAGCGCAGTTCGAGCCGCGGGGTGCGCACGCGCAACCCCAGGAGCGGGAAGTGGTCGGCCAGCATGCCGCCAGTATCGCCGCCCCGTCGACCGCTTTCCGCCGGAAACGCACCGTGACCACCCCGCGTGCGGACGAGTCCTCCGCGCGCCCCCAAGGGCACTTTGGTTGCACTCAACGCGACCATTCTTCCCCTGATCTTGCTGCTGCGGAAAGCCGTCCAACGCCATGCGCGAGGGGAAGTTCTGTCGCACTCAACGCAACCAAGGTGCCCTTGGGGGCATTCACGGCCCCGCGGGGCGGTTACTCAGCGTGGGGGTGTCGACGTGAGGTTGGCGAAGCTCTCCACGTCGTCCCTGCGGCCCGCCACGACGAGGAGGTCGTGGCGCTCGACCACGCTTTCCTGGGTGGCGTACGTGAAGTTCTCGCCGGGTCGCTTGATGCCCACGACCGTGACGCCGTATCGCTTGCGGATCGACGTCTGCCCCAGCGGCACGCCCAGCACCTCGTCGGGCGCCGTCGTCTTGACGAGCGCGTAGTCGTCCTCGAACTCGATGTAGTCCAGCATCCGCCCCGTCACGAGGTGCGCCACGCGTTCACCCATGTCGTGTTCGGGCAGGACGACGTGGTGCGCGCCGACGCGTTCGAGGATCCGCCGGTGCCGCCGGTTGGTGGCCTTCGCCCAGATGCTGGGGATGTCGAAGTCGGCCAGCACCGACGTCGTCAGGATGCTCGCCTCCATGTCGTCGCCGATGCTGACGACGGCGCGTTCGAAGTCCGGCACGCCGAGCTGGACCAGCGCGTCCGGATCCGTCGTGTCGGCGACGGCCGCGTGGGTCAACTCGTCGGCGAAGTGCTGCACGAGCTTCGGATCGCGATCCAGTCCGAGCACCTCGAACCCGCTCGCGATCAGTTCCAGCGCCAGCGAGGCGCCGAACCTGCCGAGCCCGATGACGACGACCCGGCTGGCGTCCTTCGACGTCCGCGCCGCGCTCCTGTCCGACCACCTAGCCAACGATCGGCCTTTCCTCCGGAAGTTCGTACCGACGTGAACGGTCCCGCAGCGCCAGCGCCGACGCCAGCGTGATCGGGCCGACGCGTCCCAGGAACATGAGCAGTGACAGCACGAGGTCTCCTGCCGTGCCCACGTCGGCTGTGATGCCGGTGGACAGTCCGACCGTCGCGAACGCCGACACGACCTCGAACAGCACCTGCTCCAGCCGGAACGGCGTGAGCGCCAGCAGCGCCAGCGTGCTCAGCATGACTGCCGCGACGCTGAGCAGCACCACCGTCAGCGCCTGCCGCTGCACCAGCGCCGGGATCTTGCGGCCGAAGGCGTGCACCGACGGTTCACCCTTGATCTCCGAGTAGATGACGAACGCCAGCAGCGCGAACGTCGTCACCTTGATGCCGCCCGCCGTGCCCGCACTGCCGCCGCCGATGAACATCAGGATGTCGGTGACCAGCAGGGTTCCCGATTCCATCTCGCCGACGTCGACGCTGTTGAACCCGGCCGTCCGCGGCATCGCCCCGTGGAACGCACCGGCCAGCAGCTTGCCCGCGGCACCGAAGCCGCCGAGCGTCTCCGGATTGTTCCACTCGGCGATGGTGATCACCACGATGCCGATGCCCAGCAGCACGCTCGTCGTCAGCAGCGTCAGCTTCGCGTGCATCGACCAGCGCCGGACCGCCTCGCCGCGGCGGCGCGGACGCCGATGCCGCCACAGTTCCAGCCACACCGGGAAGCCCAGGCCGCCTGCCAGCATGGCGAGCATGATCGGCAGGCAGATCCAGGCGTCGGTGGCGAACCCCATGAGGCTGTCGCTGTAGAGGGCGAATCCCGCGTTGTTGAACGCCGAGATCGCGTGGAAGACCCCGTGGTAGGCCGCGCGCCCCGCCTCGTAGCCGTAGCCGGTGGCGAACCTGAGCGCCAGCAGGGCCGCGACGACCAGCTCCAGCAGCAGCGACACCGTGATGACGCCGCGCACCACACGCCGCACGTCACCGAGGTCGAGAGCCTTCGTCTCGGCCTGCGCCGTCAGCCGCATCCGCAGCCCGAACCGCCGCGACACGAGCAGTCCCAGCAGGGACGCCGTCGTCATGATGCCGATGCCGCCGAGCTGGATCAGCGCCAGGATGACGAGCTGGCCGAACGTCGACCAGTGCTCGGGGGTGTCCACGACGATCAGCCCGGTGACACACAGCGCCGACACCGACGTGAACAGCGCGTCGACCAGTCCGGTGGCCTCACCCTGTCGGGCGGCGATCGGCAGCGCGAGCAGGACCGTGCCGCACGCGACGGCGACCGCGAACCCCGCGACGACCACGCGTGCCGGCTGCCGCCAGCTCGGCAGCAGGCGGCGGAGTAACCGCCCGGTCACCTCACGCGGGGTGTTCGGGACGGCCGTCGGCCGCCCACTCGGTGTGGAACACGCCGCCGGAGTCGACGCGGCGGTAGGTGTGGGCGCCGAAGAAGTCGCGCTGCCCCTGGACCAGTGCCGCGGGCAGCCGCTCGGCGCGCAGCGCGTCGTAGTAGGCCAGCGCGGTCGAGAAGCCCGGTGTGGGGATGCCGAGCCGCACCGCGGTCTGAACCACGGACCGCCACGAGTCCTGGGCGTCCTCGACGGCCTTGCGGAACCCGCCGCTGGTCAGCAGCGTCGGCAGCCCCGGTTCCGCGGCGTAGGCGGCGCGGATGTCGTCGAGGAAACGCGCGCGGATGATGCACCCGCCCCGCCAGATCGAGGCGACCCTGCCCAGGTCGATGTCCCAGCCGTACTCGGCTCCACCCGCGAGGATCTGGTTGAAACCCTGCGCGTAGGCGACCACCTTGGAGGCGTACAGCGCTTGCTCGACGTCGTCGGCGAATCGCTCCGCGTCGGAACCGGACAGCGGGGCGCGGGTCGGACCTGCCAGGCCGCGCGCGGCCGAGCGCAGATCGGCGTGGCCGGACAGCGACCTGGCGAACGTCGCCTCGGCGATACCCGTGATCGGCTCGCCGAGGTCGAGTCCGATCTGGACCGTCCACCGCCCGGTGCCCTTCTGCTCGGCCTGATCGGCCACGACGTCGACGAACGGCTTGCCCGTCGCGGCGTCGGTGTGGCCGAGGACCTCGGCGGTGATCTCGATCAGGTAGGACTCGAGCCGGCCGGTGTTCCACGTGCGGAAGACGTCGGCGATCTGCGCCGGCTCGTACCCGAGCGCGCCGCGGAGCAGGTCGAACGACTCCGCGATCAGCTGCATGTCGGAGTACTCGATGCCGTTGTGGACCATCTTGACGAAGTGGCCCGCACCGTCGGGGCCGATGTGGGCGGCACACGGCTCACCGTCCACGTGCGCCGAGATGCTCTCCAGCAGCGGTCCGAGCGATTCGTACGACTCGGCGGAACCACCCGGCATGATGCTCGGCCCGTGCAGCGCGCCCTCCTCGCCGCCGGACACTCCGGTGCCGACGAAGTGCAGACCACGCTCCCGCAGGGCGGCTTCGCGACGGCGGGTGTCGGCGAAGTGGGCGTTACCCGCGTCGACGATCACGTCACCCTCGTCGAGCAGCGGCGCGAACTCCTCGATCACGGCGTCCGTCGGATCGCCGGCCTTGACCATGACGACCAGCTTGCGCGGGCGCTCCAATGCGTCGACGAACTCGCGTGCCGAGGACGTGGGCACGAAGTCACCTTCGTCGCCGAACTGCTCGACCAGTTCCCTGGTGCGCGTTTCGGAGCGGTTGTGCAGGGCCACGGTGTGCCCGCGGCGAGCGAGATTACGGGCCAGATTCCGCCCCATCACGGCGAGTCCGGTCACGCCGATGTCGGCCTTCTTCGTCATGCGGCCAACCCTACGCCGACCTCCTGCTTTGGGGCAGCGGCGAGAAAAGGTAACGTTCGTCCCGCCATGGCAAGCACCGTGACCTCTCGCCGCAAGCAACTCGGCAACGAGTTGCGGCATGCGCGTACCAATTCGGGGATGACGCAGCAGCAGGTGGCTGCGATCCTCGGCTGCACGCAGGGCAAGGTCAACAAGATCGAGTCGGGCGCCGTCGGAGCGAAACTCGGCGATGTCCGGACCATGATCGATGCCTACGGCGTCTCCGGTGAGGAGGCGGACACGCTGCTGAACCTCGCGCGTGCCGCAGCCGGGCAGCGGGGCCACTGGTCCGGCTACCGCTCCGTGGTGCCGCACTGGTTCCGCACCTTCACCGACCTGGAACCAGCGGCCGCGGAGATCATGACGTGGCACGGTGAGCGCATCCCGGGGCCGTTGCAGTCCGAGCACTACATGCTCAAGCAGTTCACCGAGTTCGGCTCGAGCGACATCACCTCGCTCGTGCGCGCCCGCCTCGACCGCAAGGCCGTCTTCGACCAGGAACAGCCGCCGTACTACCGGTTCATCCTGTCCGAATCGGCGTTGCGCAGGGCGCCCGGCGGACGCTCACCCGGCGTGATGCTCGACCAGATGGAACACCTGCTCGAGCTGGAACGCCGCACCCGCGTGTACATCCACGTGCTGCCGTTCGACGCGAAGCTCGCCGCGGTGCCCAACGACTTCACGATCATGCGCTTCCCCGACCGCACCCGCGACTTCGTCTACGTCGAACACTCCGCAGGCGGCATCTACCTCGACGACATGAAGGACTTCCAGATCTTCGTCGACTCCTGGGACCGCCTGCGCGGTGCCGCGCTGGAACGGGGCGAGACGCGGGAGTTCGTCCAGGAGATGGCGGCGCACTACCGCACTCAGCTGGTCACCTGAGGCACCGCCGAGCGGGTGGCGGTGGCTCGCCGGGATCGGCACGTTCGTCGTCCTGCCGGAGGTCGACGTGGATGCGGAGCGGGCGGTCGGTGCTGCCGAGGCACGGGCCGCGTGCCCGCAACCGGGACGCGGTGCGGCGAGGTGTGGTGCGCCGTCGGCGGGCGAAGGACGTCGCGGCGCTAGACCGGCCGGAACGCGAGGCCTGCCGGAAGGTCGATCAGAGGCGGGCGACGTACCGCGAGGTGAGCCTGCGGTCGTCCGGGGAGTCGCCGTGCTCTCGCGGGCGGCGGCTGACGAGACCCGGCCCGAACCGACGGGGTTTGCGCGGCGAGGGCAGTGCGGGCACGGCGTGATCGGTGAGGTCGGGGACGTCCGGCTCCGGTGTCTGTGTGCTCGAGCCGGTCATCTCCAGTCGTACGGCCATATGTACTCCAACCCCAGAGAGCACGCGGTGGGCGTGCGCGCGGACTTGTGGTTCGCCTCTCAGCGAGCGGGCCGGGGTCGACCTGCCGCCGAGCGTTAGGAATAATCCTAGGAGGGGATTAATCACGGTGTCGACCGGCGTTCGTGAAGTTCCCACGGATGGACGCACGCTTTTGTCGGTTCGACGTCTGGACACAGGGATAAACCGGAGCAGTGATACGAAATCGGGCCACCTCGGTGGCCAGGTGTCGACGTTGCGCCGGTACGGAGGTAGAGATGGCCGACCGCACAGTGGAGACGGATTATTACGACCCGGCAACCGTTGTAAGCCGGTTCGACCCGATCGGATGGCAGAAGTCGTTCGCGAGTGAACCCAACGGTGGAAACTGCGTGGAGGTCAACTTCGGCGACACGGACGGCGGCGGCAACGTCGGCGTCCGGGACACCAAGCTCGACGACAGTCCCGTCTTCATGTTCACCAGGGGCGAATGGCAGGCGTTCGTCACGGCAGTGAAGGCAGGTCAGTTCGACCTGCCCGCCTGAACGCCGGGCCGTCGCCGGCCGGCCGGGCCGGCCGACCGGACCCCGTTCCGGCGAACCGCAGCCAGGCCGTAGACTGGTAACCGGACCCCCGCGGCGTCCACCCTGTGAACCTCCCCAGGGCCGGAAGGCAGCAAGGATAAGCAGGCTCTGACGGGTGCGGGGGTCCCCTTTTTGTATGCGGGTGGCGAACCGTCAGCCGCATGTCCTGCACCCAGCACCGCGTGTCCTGCGAAGTGCTCGTCCGGGTGTCGGTGCGGGCCGGTACGCTCGCTGCCGTGGCTCTCGCGCTGTACCGCAAGTACCGGCCCTCGACCTTTGCCGAGGTCGTGGGGCAGGAACACGTCACCGAGCCGCTCCGCACCGCGCTGGCGGCCGGACGCATCAATCACGCCTACCTGTTCTCCGGGCCCCGCGGTTGTGGCAAGACGTCGAGTGCCCGCATCATGGCGCGCTCGCTCAACTGCGAAAGCGGGCCCACGTCCGACCCGTGCGGCGAATGCGGCCCGTGTAAAGCGCTTGCGCCGGAAGGCCCCGGCAGCGTCGACGTCACCGAACTCGACGCAGCCAGCCACGGCGGCGTCGACGACGCCCGCGAGCTCCGGGACCGTGCCTTCTACGCACCCGCCGAGTCGCGCTACCGCGTGTTCATCATCGACGAGGCCCACATGGTCACGACGCAGGGCTTCAACGCCCTGCTGAAGATCGTCGAAGAGCCACCAGAGCACCTGATCTTCATCTTCGCGACCACCGAGCCGGACAAGGTTCTGACGACCATCCGCTCGCGCACGCACCACTATCCGTTCCGGCTCATCCCGCCGACCGCCATGCGCGAGCTGCTCGAACGGAACGTCGCCGCCGAGGGCATCAACGTCGAGCCGGCCGTGTATCCACTGGTCGTCCGCGCCGGCGGCGGATCCGCCCGGGACACCCAGTCGGTGCTCGACCAGCTTCTCGCCGGTGCGGGTCCCGACGGCATCAGCTACGACCGGGCCGCCGCGCTGCTCGGCGTCACGGACGCGGCGCTCATCGACGCCATGGTCGACGCGCTCGCCCGCGAGGACCACCAAGAGGTCTACGGCACCATCGACCGGTTGGCCGAAGCAGGCCACGATCCGCGCCGGTTCGCCAGCGACCTGCTCGACCGTTTCCGCGACCTGATCCTCCTGCGTTCCGTGCCGGACGCTGCGTCGAACGGCATGGTCGCCGCGCCGGAGGAAGAGCTCAGCCGGATGTCGGCGCAGGCCGAACGCGTCGAGCCCGGCACGCTCACCCGCTACGCCGAACTGCTGCACAACGGGCTGCGGGAGATGCGCGGGGCCACCGCGCCCAGGTTGCTGCTCGAGTTGCTGGCCGCGCGCATGCTCCTGCCCGAGGTCGCAGCCGACGGAGGCGCGACGTTGCAGCGCCTCGAACGCCTCGAACGTCGGATGACGGCAGGCGGCGGGGCTGCGGCCGCCACGGAGGCGGTACCGGAGCGGACGTTCGAACGGCCCTCGCAGCGCGCACCGCAGGCCGACCCCGGGGCACCGGCCCAGACCGGTACACAGGTCGCGGCCCCGGCCCGGGCGACCGCCGAGCATGCGTCCGCGACCGCGTCGTCGCCGGGGCCGGAGCAGCGGGCCGACTCGGCGGGCTCCTCCGCCCAGGCCGCTGCTCAGGCACCGGCTGCGCACGCGGAACCGGCTGCGCACGCGGAACCGGCCGAACCGGCGGCACCACAGCAACCGGCCCAACCGGCGGCGCAGGCCCCGCCGACGGCGCAGGCCCAACCGACGGCGCAACAGCAACCGGCGCGATCCGAACCGGTGGCGCAGCCCGCGGCTCCGGCACAGCCGGAATCGGCTGGGCAGGACGCCGCGGCGGAACAGCCCGGCCAGATCGACGCAGCCGCGTTGCGCCAGTACTGGCCACAACTGCTGTCGACCGTGCGTAAGGCCAGCCGCAGCACGGAGGCGATGCTCACCAACGCCACGGTGCACAGTGTCGAGGCAAACGGCGTCACACTCACTCACACGGCGGAGCCGTTGGCGCGGCGACTGTCGGAACCGCGCAACGCCGACTGCATCGCCGCGGCCCTCGGTGAACTGCTGGGCGGCCGGTGGCAGGTGCGCTGTGTGCACGCGGGAGCAGCCGGTCCTCCGCCTGCGCAGTCGGCTCCGTCCGCGCAGGCGTCCTCCGCGGGTCCGGCGCACGGTTCGACGCAGAGCGCGCCGGCTCAGGGAACACCCGTGCAGGGGGCGCCCGCGCAGGGGGCACCTGCTCAGGGCGGGCCGGCGAGGCAGGAGGCTCGGCCGGCAGGCGGTGAGCCGTCCCCGGACGCGTCGACGGGCGCTTCGGACACGACCGGCGACCCGTCTCCCGGCGCTGTGACCACCGGAAACGCCCGGACCGCACCGTCCGGGGCCGCGGCGCAGGCCGAAGCAGCCGAACCCGCGACCCGGGAGCGTCCGCCGCAGCCCGACGGAGCCTCGGCGGGTGCCGGGCCGAAGGTGACCACGGCCGAGCCGGACATCCCGCTGCCTCCGGAGCCGGACGACGACGAGTACGGCGCTCCGGAGCCGCCGCCGAACCCCGAGCCCGCCCGGTCCGATCGGTCGCAGGCGTCCGCCGGTAACGGTGCCGTGCAGGCCGGGGTGGCTGCCGCCGATTCGGGTGACCCGGAGGACGTCGCCCAGCGGCTCCTGACGGACCACCTCGGCGCCCGCCCCATCGACTGACACTCCGGTGCTCAGTGCTCCGGTGCTCGGCCCTCCGGTGCCCGGTGCCGGCTGCGGCGGGCGATTTCAGCGGTCGAGGTAGCGCAGCACTCCGCGGGTGATCGCGGCGGCGTACCGCTGGTGGCCTTCGGCGGTCGACATCGCCGCCGCCTCGTCGGGGTTGCGCATGTTGCCGCATTCGACGAGCACCGCGGGGACCGTCGAGAGGTTGAGTCCGGCGAGGTCGGCGCGTCCGTCGAGCCCGTCGGCCGAGGCGATGTAGTCCGCCTTCGGCAGGCCGGTGGCTGCCATCCCCGCCACCATGGCGCGTGCCAGTCCGGGTGCCGCGGTGCGCTGGGCGTCGTTCAGCGGCGGGTCGGAGTAGATGACGTGAAACCCGCTCGCGTCGGTCGCGGACCCGTCGGCGTGGATCGACACGACGGCGTCGGCGTGGTTGCGGTTGCCGATCGCGGCCCGTTCGTCGACGCACGGGCCGACACCGTCGTCGGCGGAGCGGGTGAGCACGACGTGGACCCCGCGGTCGGTGAGTTGCCTGCGCACCTGCTGGGCGACGGCGAAGTTGAAGGCGTGCTCGGGGTAGCCGTCGGCGGCACTCGTGCCCGTCGAGTTGCACTGTTTGCGCGCCCCTCGGCCGTTCGGCACCTCGCGTTCGATCCGGTCGAGGTTCGCCGCGTTGGCTCCGTTGTGCCCCGGGTCGAGGACGACGACGTCGCCCCGCGGCTCCCCGCCGGAATCCCGGCCGGGCCGCGGACGTGACTCTCGGTTCGGCTCCCGGTTCGGCTCCTGCCGGTGCAGTTCACCGGTGTGCGGCACCACCGTGCCGGGCACCCACTCCTGGGCGGCCGAACGCTGGGTCGCCGCCCGCTGATCACCCACCTGGCCGCTGGACACGGGTTCGGCCGCCGAACAGCTCGTCAACAGCATGCCGAGACCGATCGCCGCGGCGATGCCACGTGCCGGCGTGGCGGCGAACCTGCCCCCCGAACTTCGCACGGTGTCCACGGTGCCACAGGTGAGGCGACTAGGCTGGCCGGTACAGCCAGCTCAAGCGAGAGATCGGATCGACCATCATGGCGCAGCCCGGCGGCGGAATGCCCGACATGCAGCAGATCATGCAGCAGGCGCAGCAGATGCAGCAGCAGATGCTCGAGGCGCAGGAGGAGATGGCCAACGCCGAGGTCACCGGAACCGCAGGCGGCGGCAAGGTGACCGCCACGGTCAGTGGCGAGCTCCAGCTGAAGAAGCTCGACATCGACCCGGGGATCGTCGACCCCGAGGACGTCGAGACGCTGTCCGACCTGGTGGTGGCTGCCGTCCGCGATGCGACGGGCAATGCGCAGCAGCTGCAGCAGGAGAAGCTCGGCTCCATCACGGGTGGCCTCGGCGGCGGTGAAGGCCTGCCCGGTATGGGCAACCTCGGCCTCCCCGGGATGTAAGCGTGTACGAAGGTGTCGTTCAGGACCTGATCGACGAGCTCGGCAGGCTGCCCGGCGTCGGTCCGAAGAGCGCGCAGCGGATCGCGTTCCATCTGCTCGCGTCGGATCCGCAGGACATCGCGCGGCTGCGCGAGGTGCTCGGCAAGGTCGCCGAGGGCGTGCGGTTCTGCGAGATCTGCGGCAACGTCTCCGAGGGCGAGCGGTGCCGGATCTGCAACGATCTGCGCCGTGACGCGACGTCGGTCTGTGTCGTCGAGGAGCCGAAGGACGTCCTGGCCGTCGAGCGGACGCGCGAGTTCCGCGGCCGTTACCACGTGCTCGGGGGCGCGCTCGACCCGTTGTCCGGTGTCGGGCCCGATCAGCTGCGTATCAAGGATCTGCTCACGCGCATCGGGTCGGAGGAGATCACCGAGGTCATCATCGCGACCGACCCGAACACGGAAGGTGAGGCCACGGCGACCTACCTGGTCCGGATGCTGCGTGACTTCCCGGGACTGACGGTCACCCGGCTGGCGTCCGGGCTGCCGATGGGCGGCGACCTCGAGTTCGCCGACGAGTTGACGCTCGGCCGCGCGCTGTCGGGCCGCCGCGCGCTGTGACCCGCCGTGGCGCGCGGTTGCGGCACGGCACGTGACGTCGTCGACCACGTGAGCGGCTCGGTCGGCGTGGTCGACCCGGCCCGTGACCTCGCCGACCGGGTGCTCGCTGCGCCGCCACGGCTCGGGGTGGTGCGGCTTGTCGTGATCGACGGGCCGTCGGGTGCGGGGAAGTCGCACCTGGCCGCCCGGGTCGTCGACGTGCTCCGCGGCCGCGGGGCCGATCCTGCGCTGGTGAGCACCGACGACTTCGCGACGTGGGACGACCCGGTGTCGTGGTGGCCGCGGCTGAGTGCGGGGGTTCTCGAACCGCTCGCCGCGGGCAGGCCCGGCCGGTACCGGCGTACCGAGTGGACCGAGGCCGGGGAGCCGGTTGCCGGTGGATACGTGGCTGTCCCGGTGCCGGGCGTGCTCGTACTGGAAGGCGTGTCGTCGGGCCGCCGGTCGGTGCGCGGTTGGGTGTCGGTGCTGTGCTGGTTGGACCACGCGGACCGGGCCACCCGGTTGGCTCGCGCGGTGGCGCGGGACGGTGAGTGGTCCAGACCGCAGCTGGAGCGGTGGCAGCGCTTCGAGGCCGGGTGGTTCGCGGTGGACGAACCCCGCCATGCGGCCGACGTGGCCTATTCCTCCGAACGGTCTAATCCAGTCGTCCGAGACGACTGAAACCCGCCTTCTTCGCGCACTATCCGTGTCCGAATTCGTGAATTAGTCGCCGTAAACGACTGTCAAGTAGCCCGATCGTAACCTCAAGTACTTAAGGAACCGGCAACGAGCCGCTAAGGTCTGCCCCCATCTGCGCCCACCTGGGCGTAACCCGACTGACCTTTCTCAAGGGGTGCGAACATGCTCCACTCACGGGTGAACCGCACGCGCCGCCTCGCCCTGATCGGGCTGGCGGGCGCGCTTGCGTTGTCCGCTTGTGCCTCGGAACGTGGCGAGGACGCCGGTGCCGCGAACACACTGGTGTTCGGTGCCGCCGGTGCGCCGAAGAACTTCGACCCGGTGTTCAACGACGACGGCGAAAGCTTCCGGCCGATCCGGCAGATGTACGAGACGCTCGTCGCGTACAAGCCCGGCACCGCCGAACTCCAGCCGGGTCTGGCCACCGAGTGGACCCCGAGCGACGACGGCAAGACGTGGACGTTCGAGCTCCGCGAAGGAGTCAAGTTCCACGACGGCACCGACTTCAACGCCGAAGCGGTCTGTTTCAACTTCGACCGCTGGTACAACATGCCGAGCGCCGCCGCGCAGAGCCAGATGATCTACTACGGCGACGTGTTCGAAGGCTTCGCGAAGAACAAGGGCGACGCCTCGGGCGACCCGGTGTACAAGTCCTGCGAGGCCAAGGACGAGCACACCGCGGTGCTGAACCTCAACGAGGCCAAGGGTGCGTTCCCCGACGCGTTCGGCCTGACGTCGCTGTCCATGTCGAGCCCGAAGGCGCTGAAGGAGCACAACGCCGACGAGGTCACGCAGAGCGGCGAGTCGTTCAGCTACCCGGCCTACGCCAACGAACACCCGACGGGCACCGGGCCGTTCAAGTTCGAGTCCTACGACAAGTCGGCGAACACGATCACGCTGACCCGCAACGAGGATTACTGGGGTGACAAGGCGAAGCTCGAGAAGCTCGTCTTCCGTGTCATCCCGGACGAGAACGCCCGTAAGCAGGACATGATCTCCGGGCAGATCGACGGCTACGACCTGCCGAACCCGGCCGACTATCAGGCGCTGCGTGATTCGGGCGCCCAGGTGATGGTCCGCCCGACGTTCAACATCCTCTATCTGGGTATCAACCAGAAGAACACGCCGGAATTGAAGGACGAGCGCGTCCGCAAGGCGATCGAGTACGCGATCAACAAGGAACAGCTGGCGAAGAACCAGCTTCCCGAGGGCGCGTCCGCGCGGTACCAATTCGTGCCGGAGGAGACCGACGGCTACACCGACGAGGTCGAGAAGCACGAGTACGACGTCGACAAGGCGAAGCAGCTGCTCAAGGAGGCGGGCGCCGAGGACCTGACGCTCGAGTTCTACGTGCCCACCGAGGTCAGCCGCCCGTACATGCCGGACCCCGTGGACATCGCGGGCGCCGTCTCGGACAACCTCGACGCGGTGGGCATCGACGTCAAGATGCGGCAGCGGCCCTGGAACGGCGGTTTCAAGGACGACATCCAGAAGCACGGTAAGCACGACATCCACCTGCTCGGCTGGACCGGTGACTACGGCGACGCGGGCAACTTCGTCGGCACGTTCTTCGGCCGCGAGAAGGCGGAGTTCGGTTTCAACGAGCCGAAGATCTTCAAGGCGCTCGCCGACGCCGACGCGAAGGTCGACGACGAGGAGCAGAAGAAGGCCTACGAGGACGCCGCGGTCAAGATCTCCGAGTACGTGCCCGCCGTTCCGTTGACGTCGTCGCCCCCGGCGATCGTCGTGGGCGGGGACGTCCAGGGGCTCGTTCCGAGCCCGCTGACCGACGAACGGTTCGTCTCGGTTTCCAAGGGCCAGAGCTGACGCTCTGCTCGACATCCCACCGGGAGGCAGTGCCTGCGTGCGCGCCGCGTGCGTGAGCGCTGCCTCCCGGCTTCATGGGGCAAAGGCACCTATTCATGCTCAGGTTCACGGTGCGTCGGCTGCTACAGGCTGTTCCGACGCTGTTCGTACTGTCCATTTTGGTTTTCGCGTGGCTCCGGATGCTGCCGGGCGGGCCTGCCACGGCTCTGCTGGGAGACAAGGCCACCCCGGAGCGGGTCGCGGCGATGAACGCGGTGCTGGGACTGGACGATCCGATCGTCGTCCAGTACTTCCGCTTCCTCGGCCGCACGCTCACCGGTGACTTCGGAAACTCGCTGATCACCGGTGACCCGGTGATGGAGGAGGTCAGCTGGGCGTTTCCGGCCACGCTGGAGCTGTCCGTCGCGGCGATGTTCCTGGCGGTGCTGTTCGGCATCCCGATGGGCTACATCGCGGCGCGGTTCCGCGGCAGGTTCCTCGACAACGCCACGGTCATCACGACGCTCGTCGGCGTCGCGGTGCCGGTGTTCTTCCTCGGGTTCCTGCTCAAGTACATCTTCACGCAGGAGATGTCGCTGCTGCCGCCGTCCGGCAGACACGACGTGCTCATCGACGCCACCCGCGTCACCGGTATCGCGACATTGGACGGACTGCTGACGGGTGAGTTCGACGCCACGTGGGACGCGATGCTGCATCTCATTCTTCCCTCGGTGGCGCTGGCGAGCATTCCGTTCGCGGTGATCGTGCGGATCACACGCGCCTCGGTGCTGGACGTGCAGGGTGAGGACTTCGTCAGGACGGCCGACTCGAAGGGCCTGACGACGCAGATCGTGCGCAAACGCCACGTGCTGCGGAACGCCCTGCTGCCCGTGTCGACCACGATCGGCCTGCAGACCGGCCTGCTCATGTCGGGTGCGGTGCTGACCGAGAAGGTGTTCGCCTGGGGCGGGCTCGGCACCCTGCTCGAACAGGCGATCCAGCAACGTGACTATCCGCGGCTGCAGGGGCTCATCCTGCTGTTCGCCGTGGTCTTCGTGCTGGTCAACCTGCTGGTCGACATTTCGTACGCAATCATCGACCCGAGGGTGCGTGTGCGATGAGCATTCTTTCCACGCGGAAGGCCGAGAAGATCGACTCGCTGGCCGAGGGTGGAACCAGCCTCGCCATGGACGCGCTCCGCCGGACGTTCCGCAGTCCGGTCGCGATTCTCGGTCTGGTCATCGTCGGCCTGTTCGTCATCCTGGCGATCATCTCGCCGTTCATCGCGCCCAAGGACCCGTACCGGCCGTATCCGGAGTTGAAGGCCGAACTGACGCCGTCGAACATCCCGGGTCCGATGCCCGGCTTCCTGCTCGGCAGCGATCAGAACGGATACGACTTCTTCTCCCGGCTGCTCGTCGGCGCGCAGCAGACCCTGTTCGTGGGTGTGTTCGCAACGCTGATCGGCGTGGCCGTCGGCATGATCATCGGCGGACTCGCGGGCGCGTTCGGCGGCTGGGTCGACAGTGTCCTGATGCGACTGACCGACATCATGTTGTCGATCCCCTCGCTGCTGCTCGCGATCTCGATCGCGGCGTTGCTGCCGGGCAGTCAGTGGACGGTGATCATCGCTGTGGCGATGATCGGCGTCCCGGTGTTCGCGCGATTACTGCGGGGCGCGATGATCGCCCAACGGTCGAGCGACCACGTCCTCGCGGCGACGGCGCTCGGCGTCAAACGGAAGACGATCGTGTTCCGGCACATGCTGCCGAACTCGATCGGCCCGGTGATCGTGCAGGCGACGCTCACGCTCGCCACCGCGATCATCGACGCGGCGGCGTTGTCGTTCCTCGGCCTCGGTGACTCCGACTGGCGGCGTGCGGAGTGGGGTCTGATGCTCGGCAACGCGCAGGAACTGCTCAGTGTGAAACCGTCGCTGGCGTTCTTCCCCGCCATCGCGATCATCATCGTTGCGCTCGGCTTCACACTGCTCGGCGAGTCGATGCGGGAATCGCTCGACCCGAAGAACAGGCGGTAACTCACGTGGCACTACTGGACGTACGCGACCTGAGTGTCGTGTTCAAACGCAAGGGAACCCGCCCGTTCACCGCGGTCGACGGCGTCAGTTTCTCGGTCGAACCGGGGCAGACGGTCGGCCTCGTCGGGGAATCGGGCAGCGGCAAGTCGGTGACGTCGCTGGCGATCATGGGACTGCTGCCCAAGCGGGGAGCGGAGATCGGTGGCTCGGTGACGTTCTCCGACACCGAGCTGCTCACGCTCTCCGACAAGCAGCTGCGCGACCGCCGCGGCCGGGACCTGGGCATGGTGTTCCAGGACCCGCTGTCGTCGCTGAACCCGGTGATCACCATCGGGTTGCAGATCACCGAGGTGCTCGAACGCCACCGTGGGATGACCCGGAAGGAGGCGCGGGTCGAGGCTGCGGAGCTGCTCGACCGGGTCGGGCTGCCCGATCCGCAGCGGCGCATCGACGAGTACCCGCACCAGCTGTCCGGCGGGATGCGCCAGCGTGTGCTCATCGCTATCGCGCTGGCGTGCAGGCCGAAACTGCTGATCGCCGACGAACCGACGACCGCGCTGGACGTGACGATCCAGGCGCAGATCCTGTCACTGCTGTCGGAGCTGGTGTCCGAAACGGACACGGCGCTGATCATGATCACGCACGATCTCGGTGTCGTTGCGGGACTCTGCGACGACGTCAACGTCATGTACGGCGGCCGCATCGTGGAGCGGGCGCAGCGGCACGACCTGTTCGAGCGGTCACGGCACCCCTACACGCACGGGTTGCTGCAGTCGATCCCCCGGCTCAACGCACCGCGGGGCGAACCGTTGACGCCGATCCGCGGCTCGGTTTCGGACAACATCGAATGGGAGCAGGGCTGCGCGTTCGCACCGCGATGTCCGAACGCGACGGACGTGTGCTGGAGCGAGCCGCCCGAGCTGAAAGCCGACGACGGCAGGATGCTGCGCTGTCACAACCCCGTCGCCATCGGCGATGCCGTAACGGAGGGAGCGCTGTGACCGACGAAACCGCCACGACGACGGACGTCACCGGCACCGGGTCGGCGGCCACCGACATGGACGTCGCAGGTGCCGACGTGACCGGAACGGACGTCGCCGGCGCGGCCGGAACCGGCGGCGGCAGGTCCGCCGACGGTGACGGTGCCGCGGGGGCCGACGACGTGCTCGTCACCGTCGAGGGGCTCGAGGTGCATTTCCCGATCAAACGGGGAATCGTGCTGGAACGCACCGTCGGTTACGTGTACGCGGTCGACGGAATCGATCTGACGATCCGGCGCGGCGAGACTTACGGTCTGGTCGGCGAATCCGGCTGTGGCAAGACGACGATGGGCCGCGGCCTGCTGCGGCTCGTCGAGCCCACCGGTGGCCGTGTCGTGTTCGACGACACCGACGTGTCGACACTCAAGGGCGAGACGCTCCGCAAGTCGCGCCGCCGCATGCAGATGATCTTCCAGGATCCGCTGTCCAGTCTGGACCCACGGCAGTCCGTCGAGTCGATCCTGGTCGAGGGGATGCGCGCGCACGGGCTCGACTCCGGCAAGGAGTCGACCCGGGCACGGCTCGTGGAGCTCCTCGACTCCGTCGGTCTCCCGGAGAGCGCGCTGCACAAGTATCCGCACGAGTTCTCGGGCGGCCAGCGGCAGCGGATCGGCATCGCGCGGGCGCTGGCCGTGGAACCGGACCTGATCGTGGCCGACGAGCCGGTGTCCGCGCTGGACGTCTCGGTGCAGGCGCAGGTGCTGAACCTGCTGGAGGAGCTGCAACAGCGACTCGGGCTGACGTATCTGGTGATCGCTCACGACCTGGCCGTGGTGCGGCACATCTCCGACCGGATCGGCGTGATGTACCTCGGGTCGCTCGTCGAGGAGGCGAGTTCCGACGAGATGTACGCCGAGCCGATGCATCCCTACACCAAGGCGCTGCTGTCGGCCGTTCCGGTGCCGGATCCGACGGTGGAGGACGAGCGGGAGCAGATCCTGCTGACCGGTGATCTCCCGTCGCCCGCGAATCCGCCGACGGGCTGCCGATTCCACACGCGCTGCCCGTGGAAACAGGACACGCTGTGCGACACGGATCGGCCGGAGCTGCGCGAGGTCGGCGACGGCCACCGCGTAGCCTGCCACTACGCCGAGGACATCGCGGCCGGCAGGATCACGCGACACGAGGTGGAACCCGAACTCGTCCACCCCGACACCTGACCGGGTTGCGCCCCCAGGACGCCCCCAGGGGCACCTTGGGGGCGTTCAACGCCCCAATTGTTCCCCTCGCGTTCTCCTCGGACGGGAAGGTTGCGAAGGGAGGATTCGGGGTGGGACCTGCAGGAGCGTGAGGGATCCGACGTGCTCTCGGATACCGGCCGGGCCCACACCGTCGCCGATGAAGCTGTCCAGGTCGGGGAGCGTCGGCAGCGGGTCCACGAAACCCGAAACGAGCACGAGGGTCCCCAGGTGCCACGGCGCTGTGAGTGACGCGAGGTGCCGCAGGACGGTGATGCAGCCGAGGCTGTGGGCGACCACGATCGACTCCCGCCCCGGAGCCTCGACCCGTGCGCTGCGTCATTACGAGGACCGCGAGTACTCCTTGCGTAACGCGACGCCAACGGATACCGGATCTACTCCGAGGCCGACGTCCCTCGGGTCTTCCAGATCAAGGCCTTGATCGCTACCGGGCTGACCACGAGCACCATCCGGCGGTATGTCGACTGCGCAAGGACCGGGGAGCACGGTACGAGGCTGGACATGTGTCCCGACCTTCGCGCGGAGATCGACGCCATCTCGGTCCGGCTCGTTCGGCAACAGGCCGAACTCGAACAGACGCGTCACCGGCTGTGCTCGATCGTGTCCGACGCCTGACGATCCTCGACCCGATCCTGGGCGACGTCGGGTGGGAGTAGCCGGTTTCGGCGGCGGGCGAGACGTGCCGTGGTGGAGCCGAGGAACACGCCCGCCACGACGACGGCTGCCGCCGCGATCTCGACCGGCGTCGGCCGCTCGTCGAGCAGTACGAACGACAACGTCATTCCGACCACCGGCACGAGCAGCGAGAACGGTGCGACCGAGCTGGCCGGGTTGCGGCGCATGAGCGTCGTCCAGATGCCGGACCCGAGGATGGTGCCGAGCAGCACGACGTAGCCGAGTCCGGCCAGTGCGAGCCACGCCTCGTCCAGGGTCGCCAGCGACAGCCACTGGCGCTCGGGTCCCTCGAACACCAGCGACAACGCGAACATGGGCAGTGGCGGCACGACGCTCATCCACAGCGTGAAGTGCAACGGGTTGTCCGGCTTCGCCTGCCTGGAACACAGGTTTCCCGCGGCCCAGCTCAGCCCTCCCAGCAACGTCAGGATCACCGGCAGCAGTGCGGCGTACTCGGCGCGCTGCCACGCGATGGCCGTCATGCCGACGACGGCCATCGCGATGCCTGCCAGCTGTCGGCGCGACAGTCGTTCCCGCAGCACCACCGCACCGAGCAGTACCGTGAACGGCGCCGACGACTGCAACACCAGTGAGGCGAGGCCCGTGGGCATACCCGTGTACATGCCCACGAACAGGAACGCGAACTGGAACGTGCCGAATCCGAGTCCGTAGCCGATCAGCCAACGTGCCTTCACTCGGGGACGTGGGATCAGCAGCATCGTGGGGACGGCGATGACGAGGAACCGGATCGCGCCCGCGAACAGCGGCGGGAAGTGGGTCAGCACCGCGTGGATCGCCAGGAAGTTGCAGCCCCAGATGACGGCGACGAACGCGGCGAGCAGTCGGTCTCTCAGCGCCATGACCCCAGCCTGGAGCCGCCGGACTCTGTAGTCCAGCGAGAATATTTGCAGGAAGTGTGTAGCTGTGCTTCAATACGCACCGTGGACGTCGGCAAACTGAGGACGCTGCGCGAGTTCGCCGACCGGGGCAGCGTGTCGGAGGCGGCGAAAGCGCTGAGCTGCACTCCGTCGGCGGTGTCGCAACAGCTGCGCGCGCTGCAGGCCGAGGTCGGACTCGTGCTCACCGAGCCGGACGGCCGCGGACTGCGCCTCACCGACGCCGGAACCGCGCTCGTCGCGCGGGCCGACGACGTGCTCGGCGCGATCGACCGCGCCGAAGCCGAACTCGACACGTTCCGCAGTACTCCACGCGGGCGCGTGCGGCTGGCCGTGTTCCCTTCGGCGGCCCTCGTGCTGCTTCCCGGGCTGTTGGGGCAGGTCGACGCCGTCGAAGGGCTCGAGCTGGACGTCCGCGATGTCGACATGACGCCACCGGAAGTGCCCGGGCTCATGGCCGACTTCGACATCGTGGTGATGCACCGTGACGAGTACGCCCCGCCCGTCGCCTCCGAACGCCTGGAGGTGCTGCCACTGCTGCGGGAACCCCTGGACGTGGCGCTGCCCCCGGAGCACCCGCTGGCAGGTGCCGACCGCGTCGAGCTGGCCGATCTTGCCACCGAGCCCTGGATCAGCGTCGACGTCGGGTTCCCCGTCGACGACCTGCTGGTGTCACTGGCCACGCGGACCGGTGTCCGGCCACGAGTGGTGCAGCGGATCAACGACTTCCGGATCATCGAATCGCTCGTCGCCGCGGGCCACGGCATCGCGCTGCTGCCGCGGTACACAGTGGACACGGCGAAGGTGCGGCGGAAACCGCTCGCCGGCATCAAGGCCGCTCGGCACGTCGAGGCCGTGATCCGCCCCGGTGCCCCCGATCGGCGTCCCGCGGTGCGCGCGGTCCTCGATGCGATCCGCGCCGAGGCCGCCCAGTTCGGCGAACCCGGCGCGTGAGGCGTCCCCGAATCCGCAACACGGTCCCTGGGACGCAGCCGCGCGGCAGCGCGTCGATGAGGGGTGGGGGTCGGGCGACGGGTGGGCGCAACACGGCGATGCGGGGTGGGGCGTGCCCACCCCGCATCGCCGACTGCTCAGTGGTGCGAACCCTCGGTGGGTGCGCGCGGGCCTCAGCGGTGTGCGCGGTTGATCGCCGAGACGACGGCGCGCAGTGAGGACGTGACGATCGACGGGTCGATGCCGACGCCCCAGTAGACGCCGTCCCCGATGCCGCATTCGATGTACGAGGCGGCGCGCGAATCGTCACCCGGCGACATCGTGTGCTCGCTGTAGTCCATCAGCCGCACGTCGTAGCCCACCGTGGCCAGGCCGTCGAAGAACGCGGCGATCGGCCCGTTGCCGCGGCCGCTGACCTCCCGCTCGTCGCCGTCGACGAGCACGGTCGCGGTCACCTCGTAGCCGTCCGAGGTCGCCGACACCTGCGCGTGCTCGAGCTTCAGCGGCGCGGTGGTCTCCAGGTACTCGCGGGAGAACGCCGTCCACATCGTGTCCGGGTCGACCTCGCCGCCCTCCGAGTCGGTGTAGTGCTGCACGACCTGGGAGAACTCCACCTGCAGGCGGCGCGGCAGGTCGAGCTGGTGCTCGCTCTTCATGATGTAGGCGATGCCGCCCTTGCCGGACTGCGAGTTGACGCGGATGACCGCCTCGTAGGTGCGGCCGACATCCTTCGGGTCGATCGGCAGGTACGGCACTTCCCACGGGAACTCGTCGACCGGGGTGCCCGCCTTCTCGGCTGCGTCCTCCAGCGCGGCGAAACCCTTGTTGATCGCGTCCTGGTGGCTGCCGGAGAACGCGGTGAACACCAGGTCGCCGCCCCACGGGCTGCGCTCGGCCACGGGCAGCTGGTTGCAGTACTCGACTGTCCGCTTGATCTCGTCCATGTCGGAGAAGTCGATCTGCGGGTCGACGCCCTGGCTGAACAGGTTCATACCCAGCGCGACGAGGTCGACGTTGCCGGTGCGCTCCCCGTTGCCGAACAGGCAGCCCTCGATGCGGTCGGCGCCGGCCTGGTAGCCGAGCTCAGCGGCCGCGATGCCGGTGCCGCGGTCGTTGTGCGGGTGCAGCGACAGGATGATCGAGTCCCGGTTGTCGAGGTTGCGGCTCATCCATTCGATCGAGTCGGCGTAGACGTTGGGTGTCGCCATCTCGACGGTCGCGGGCAGGTTCATGATCGCAGGCCGCTCCGGCGTGGGCTGCCAGATGTCGGCGACGGCGTTGCACACCTCGGCCGCGTACGACAGCTCCGTGCCGGTGTACGACTCGGGCGAGTACTGGAAGCGGAACTCGGTGTCGGAGTACTTGTTCGCGTACTCGGCGGCCAGCTCCGCGCCCTGGAGCGCGATCTTCTTGATGCCCTCGCGCTCCTCGCGGAACACGACGCGGCGCTGCAGGATGGACGTCGAGTTGTAGACATGCACGATCGCGCGCGGTGCGCCTTCGAGGGCCTGGAACGTGCGCTCGATCAGCTCGGGGCGGCACTGCGTCAGGACCTGGATGTGGACGTCGTCGGGGATCGCGCCGTCGGTGATGATCTCGCGGACGAAGTCGAAGTCGGTCTGGCTGGCCGCGGGGAAGCCGACCTCGATCTCCTTGTAACCCATCCGCACGAGCAGGTCGAAGAACTTGCGCTTGCGGGCGGGCGACATCGGGTCGATCAGCGCCTGGTTGCCGTCGCGCAGGTCGACCGCGCACCACAGCGGGGCGCGGTCGATGCGGTTGTCGGGCCAGGTGCGGTCGGGCAGCCGGATGTCCTCGACCAGCCGGTGCCACGGCTCGTAACGGTGGTACGGCATGGATGAGCCGCGCTGGAAGTTCCACACCGGCTGGTCGGCGGGCGCCGGACGCGACGGTTTACGGATGCGACTGTTGGAAGAAGGTACTTCGGAGATTCCGCTCTCGGGCGTACTCATGGTGCTGAATGCTCCTGCTCGCTGCTGAAGGGGCCTCGGTCCTCAGACCGGCACAACGAAACCCCGCGACGGGGAGCCGGTCCGATCAGGCCCCGTCGCGGCAGCGAAGCAGAAGTGCGCGTGCCACGAGAGCGAGGCTAACCCAACGACGGGCCGATTGGCGAGGGCGGGTGTCGACACCGAAATGTTACGGCGCAACATCGTTGCAGGTTACTGGCCCGTAGCAATCGGCCATGCGACGTGTCAGACTGCGGGTCATGGGTGAGCACACGGAGAAGAACGCGCAGGGTAGCGCAGGTGGTGGCGCCGATACGGAGGCCACCGAGGTGCACCAGCCGTCGGCTCCCGAGACGACGTCCGGCGGCAGCGGTGCGCCGCAGGCGGCCGCGCAGAGCGGCACCCCCGACGCGGCGAACGGGAAGGTGACCGGGCAGACCGGCGGTTCGCGGCGTGCGCAGCGTGAGGCGAAGGAGCCGTCGGTCGACTGGAAGGCCGTTCGCGAACGGGGTGTCGGCCTGCTCGCCGGGATCGTCCGGTGGGTCGGCCTCGCGTTCGCGCTGGTCCTGGTGCTCCACGTCGTCTTCGTGATCGGCGAGGCGAACCCCGAGAACGGCATCGTGCAGTGGGTGGCCGACACGTCCGAGAACCTCGCGGTCGGCTTCCACGACCTGTTCCAGCCCGCGGATCCGAAACTCCTGGTCCTGATCAACTACGGCATCGCTGCGATCTTCTGGCTCGTCGTGTCGTCGATCGTGGCGAAGGTGATCCGCCGCGTCGGCGGCGGCGTCTGAGCGCTTCGGTGCCCCCAAGGGCACATTGGTCGCACTCAACGCGCCTGTTCTTCCCCTCGCACTTCGTGAAGGGGGCATGGGGTGCGCTCGCTGTTGCGCCATGATCGGGGGAGGATTCGTCGCGCTCAACGCGACCAGGGTGCCCTTGGGGGCGCTCACGCCGGCCTGGGGATCGCAGGGTCACAGCAAGGGGGTGCCCCAGGCGCCGGCGTAGGCGATCTCCGAGAGCGGCAGGCGGGCGCGCGGGGCCCGTTCGCGTTCGACGTCCCGTGGCCCGCCGAGCACCTCGGCATCGGCCTGGACCCCGACGGCGATCGCGACCAGGGGTTCGGCGTCGGCGGGCACCCCGAAGTCCCGTCGCACCCGTTCCGCGTCGAAACCGGCCATCTGGTGCGCGGCCAGGCCCTCCGCGACGGCCTGCAGCGCCAGGTTCTCGGCGGCGAGGCCGACGCCGTACTCGGCGTACGGCACCTCGCCCTTGGCGTTGCGCCGCATCGCCAGCCCGACCAGCAGCGCACCCGCCCGGTGGGCCCACGCCCGGTTCCGTTCCGTCAGCGCCTCCAGCACCCGCGCGTACGTCTCGTCGCCGCGTAGGCCGACGAGGAATCGCGCGGGCTGGGTGTTGCCGAACGAGGGCGCCCAACGGGCCGCGTCGAGAAGGGTGCGGATCTGCTCCGGTGTGACGTCGCTCATTGCGTCGAAGGCCCGGGGGCTCCGGCGCCGGGCGATCAGCGCGTGCACACCGACGGGCGTTTCCTGTTGTCCGCCACCCATTCCGCACCTCCATGGGCCCGGAAACCAGCAGCTCGGCGGCGTGCGAGGAGTCACAAGGCCGAATGGCATCCGGGTGAACGATCGGTACCCTGGTCACGACGATACGGAGCGTGCGCACCTTTGCGACAAGGCCGCCGAGCGGGCGCCGCTCCTTCGAGGAGGTTCGGCCAAAGTGGCGCTCATAGTCCAGAAGTACGGCGGTTCGTCGCTGGAGAGCGCAGACCGGATCAAGCGTGTCGCCGAGCGCATCGTTGCCACGAAGAAGGCAGGCAACGAGGTGGTCGTCGTGTGTTCCGCGATGGGGGACACGACCGACGAGCTGCTCGACCTCGCGGAGCAGGTGAATCCCGTCCCGCCGGAGCGCGAGATGGACATGCTGCTGACTGCGGGCGAGCGGATCTCGAACGCGCTTGTCGCGATGGCGATCTCGGCGCAGGGCGCCGAGGCGTGGTCGTTCACCGGCTCGCAGGCGGGCGTCGTGACGACGTCCGTGCACGGAAACGCCCGCATCATCGACGTCACGCCCGGGCGCGTGACCGAGGCGCTCGAGCAGGGCTACATCGCCCTGGTGGCGGGCTTTCAGGGTGTTGCCCAGGACACCAAGGACATCACGACGCTCGGCAGGGGCGGATCGGACACGACGGCCGTCGCGCTCGCCGCGGCGCTCGAAGCCGACGCGTGTGAGATCTATTCCGATGTGGACGGCGTGTACACCGCGGACCCGCGGATCGTTCCGGATGCCCGCAAACTCGACACGGTGCCGTACGAGGAGATGCTCGAGCTCGCGGCGAGCGGCTCGAAGATCCTCCACCTGCGCTCGGTCGAGTACGCAAGGCGGTACGGTGTGCCGATCCGGGTTCGCTCGTCCTACAGCGACAAGCCGGGCACGACGGTGGCCGGCTCGATTGAGGAGATCCCCGTGGAACAGGCGTTGATCACCGGCGTGGCGCACGACCGGTCCGAAGCGAAGATCACGGTCACCGGGGTCCCCGACCATGCGGGCGCGGCGGGCAGCATCTTCCGCGCGGTCGCGGACGCCGAGATCGACATCGACATGGTGCTGCAGAACGTGTCCAACACGCAGGGCCGCACCGACATCACCTTCACCCTGTCGAAGGCGAACGGGCCGAGCGCGGTCGGGGAGCTCGAGGCGCTCAAGGAGCAGATCGGCTTCTCTGCCGTGCTCTACGACGACCACGTCGGCAAGGTGTCACTCGTCGGTGCGGGCATGCGCTCGCACCCGGGTGTCACGGCGACGTTCTGCGAGGCGCTGGCCCACGCGGGCGTCAACATCGAGATCATCAACACCTCCGAGATCCGCATCTCCGTGCTGATCCGCGACGAGCAGGTCGACGACGCGGTGCGTGCGATCCACGAGGCATTCGAACTCGGCGGCGACGAAGAGGCCGTCGTCTACGCGGGGAGTGGTCGCTGATGGCTGGTGGGCTGCGAGTCGGTGTGGTCGGTGCGACCGGCCAGGTCGGCGGTGTGATGCGGCAGCTGTTGGAGGACCGGAAGTTCCCCCTGTCCGAGCTGCGGTTGTTCGCCTCGGCCCGCTCCGCCGGTTCGACCTTGTCGTGGGGCGGCAAGGACATCGAGGTGGAGGACGCGACGACGGCCGATCCGTCCGGACTGGACATCGCGTTGTTCTCCGCCGGAGGTTCGACGTCGAAGGCGCAGGCGCCACGGTTCGCCGAGGCGGGCGTGACGGTGATCGACAACTCTTCGGCGTGGCGGCTCGACCCGGACGTCCCGCTCGTCGTCAGTGAGGTCAACCCGGACGCGATCGGCGATGCGCGCAAGGGCATCATCGCCAACCCCAACTGCACGACGATGGCCGCGATGCCCGTCCTCAAGCCGCTGCACGACGACGCGGGCCTCACGCGCCTGATCGCCAGCACGTACCAGGCGGTGTCGGGCAGCGGGCTCGGCGGTGTCGAGGAACTGGCGAGCCAGGTCGATGCCGCGGACGGCAACGCGAAGGCGCTGACGCACGACGGTTCGGCCGTCGACTTCCCCTCGCCGGAGAAGTACGTCGCGCCCATCGCGTTCAACGTGCTGGCCATGGCCGGCTCCATTGTGGATGACGGCACGTTCGAGACGGACGAGGAACAGAAGCTGCGCAACGAGAGCCGCAAGATCCTCGACATCCCGGGGCTCGCGGTGTCGGGCACGTGCGTGCGCGTTCCGGTGTTCACCGGGCACTCGCTCTCGGTCAACGCCGAGTTCGCGTCGCCGATCTCCGTGGCCCGTGCGCAGGAGCTGCTCTCGGGGGCGCCGGGCGTGCAGCTGGCCGACGTGCCGACGCCGCTGGAGGCCGCGGGCAAGGATCCGAGCTTCGTGGGCCGCATTCGCACCGACCAGGGCGTGCCGGACGGCCGCGGGCTGACGCTGTTCCTCTCCAACGACAACCTCCGCAAGGGTGCGGCGCTCAACACGGTGCAGATCGCGGAGCTCGTCGCCGACCGAATCTCGAAGTAGGGACGCGGCGGAAGCACGCGACGCCAACCAGGAGACGCCGCGAAAACAGGAGACGCGCCGAAAACAGGCGCCGAAAGCCGAGGACGGGCGTTTCCGGCGAATCGTGCCGCAATGACGAAAACCGCGAAGGTTCAGGCCTTCGCGGTTTTCGCATTCCGGAGCTCTTTCATTCGTTTCCGGTGATGCGTGTCTCTGATAGTTGTAGGTGCTAAGCAATCGGGGTATGTCTGGTAGTGGAGTGATCACGTGCGGTGAGAGGGGTGTGGACATGACGTATGAGCTGCGGGATTGGGACATCGTCTCGGGGGTGGGCATCACCGCTCTCGGCGTGGCCGCCGCCAGGGCCGTCGAGACGAGCCGGGCCGACCCGCTCGTCCGGGACCCCTACGCCGCCGATTTCGTCCGCGCCGCAGAATCGCCGATTCCCATGCCGGCGCAGGCCGAGGACGTCGCCGACGACGATCTCCGGTGGTCGCTGATGTCGGTTTTCCTGGGGCTGCGTTCGCGCCATCTCGACGAGTACCTGCTCGATTCGTGCCGCGCCTCCGGGGAATCGCCGGGTGCCCGCCAAGTCGTGTTGCTCGCGGCCGGGTTGGACAGTCGCGCTTTCCGGCTGCCGTGGCCGGAAGGCGTCACGGTGTACGAGGTCGACCAGCCGCGGGTGCTGGCGTTCAAGGACGCGGTGCTCGCGCGCGGCGGAGCGGAGCCGGGATGTGCGCGCCGGGTCGCGGCGGTGGACCTGCGCGACGACTGGGCGGCGGCGCTGGCCGGTAACGGCTTCGATCCTGCGATGCCCACCAGTTGGCTCGCCGAGGGGCTGATGCCGTACCTCCCCGGGGACGCGGCGGAGCAGCTGCTGACGACCGTGCACGAGCTGTCCGCGCCGGGCAGCACGATCGCGGTGGAATACATGCCGGGTGTGGATTCGGTACTCGCCGATTCCTCGGCCGCGTCGTTGTCGGCCGGACTGGGGATCGACCTCGCATCGTTGCTGGCGGACAGCGACTACGACCCGAACGCCGGGCTGGCTGAACTGGGGTGGACCGTCGACGAGGTGACGGTGGCGCAGTTGGCCGACCGGTACGGCCGCACGTTCGACGACGAGCACGTCGCCGAGCTGGCGGGCAACGGGCGGTATCTGACGGCACGGAAACGCTAGCCCTCCCGTCCGCAACCGGGTCACGGCCCGGTGGTGTTGCCGGTAGGTTGTCGAGCCATGTGGAAACGGACGGCGCCGGTCGCCGCGCTGGGAATGTTGTTGCTCGCAGGGTGCTCCGAGGTGTCGGAGATCAGCAAATCCGTGGGCGGGGCCGCGGACAAGGCGAGTGTCTGTGGTCAGGCGCTCGGGATCGTCGACCTCAACCCGAACGTCGATCCGGAACAGGTGCAGTCCGAGGCTGCGGACAAGGCGCAGGAGCTTCGTGACCTCGCGGGCAAGGCCACCGAACAGGACCTCAAGCAGAACCTGACCGCGCTCGCCGACGGTTACGTCGAACTCGAGCAGCAACGCGCCGACCGGATCGGCGACTTCAACCAGTGGCTGCAGCAGAACCTGAACAAACTCGACCAACTCCGCCAGGCCTGCACATGACCCGTGACGCCGCGGTGCCGGTCGGGACGTCCCTCCGGCGCCGCGGCGTCACGCGGGCTGCGGGGCGGGCCGGCCGGACGTGCTGCGGCGGGACAGGGCCGCACCGGCGGCTGCGAACGCCAGTCCACCCGCACCCGCCGCGACGAAACCCATGCCCGGCGACGTGTGGTCCATGACGAACCCGACGACCGGGCTGCCGAGTGCGAGCCCGATCCGTGTCGCCGAGTCCTGCACGCCCATCGCCTCGCCGCGCGCCGCCGGCGGAGCGAGCTGCGAGACCCGTTCCGTCGTGGCCGCAAGGGTCGGGGCGCACACGAGGTTCGACGGCACGAGGATCAGCGCGAGCAGCCACCACGGCTCGGCCACGAGGGCCGCGGGGATCGTCAGTGCGGCCAGCGTGACCATCAGTGTCAGTTGGGACGCCGACCGGCGTGCGACCCCGTGCACGACCCCGCCCACCAGCGACGCCAGGCACATCACGGCGATCACGATGCCCGCCGCGCCCACCTCCCCGGACTCGCGCAGGGTGGCCAGTGCCGCCAGTTCCGCGCCGACCAGTACGAAGAGTGCACCGGTCGCGACGAGCAACGTCGCGATCATGTGCCTGCCGAGCCAGGACGTCAGCGGTGGGCGAATCCCGGCCCGAGAGGTCTGCCCGGCCTCCTCCGGTGTCCGGACCGGTGGGTTCACGGCGAACAAGGCGCACCCGCACGTGCCGAACAGCAGGCCGATCGCGGTCAGTGCGGCCGTCGACGAGACCTGCGTGGTGACGAGGATTCCCAGCGCGGGGCCCGTCATGAACGTCAGCTCGACGAGCACCGAGTCGAGCGAGTAGGCGGTGCGGCGCTGCCGCACGGGGACGAGCGCGGCGATCACCTGGCGCGCGATGGGGCCCGCGGGAATGAGGAGCGCACCGGCGGGCAGTGCCGCGACGAGCAGTACGGCGTACGGCAGGTGCGGTGCGCTGATCCAGAACGTGGCCGACGTCGTGCCGCACACCGCGACCACGGGTCGCAGTCCGTGGCGGTCGATCATGCGGCCGAGCAGCGGCGCGGCGAGCGCCGTACCCGCGGTGGTGGCGGTGCCGACGAGGCCGGCGGCGCCGTAGCCGTGGCCGAGTGTGCCGACGACGTGAAGGGTCAGCGTGACGCCCGTGGCGGTCATGGGGAGCCGGGCGAGCACGGCGACGAGGGTCGACGTGGCCATGCGAGGAATGCGAAGAATGTGCAGGTAGGGCGTCAGCGGCACGTCCGCGACGTAACAGCATCCCGGTACGGTCGTGCAACTTCTTTCGAGCACGTCACACGTGGGGTGCGGGTGACGCGCCGGAGGGTGAACCCGGCGGGCAGGACGGGGAACGGTTACGTCGGGGGACGGTTGTGGGAGCTGTGGTGGACGGTGCGACCGCAGTGTGACGCCCGGATCGCTCGTCTCGGTACTTGCCGTACCGGCAAGTGGGTGAAGCTCATGCCCCAGTTGGTCCAGTGCGCGATGGGTGGCGAGCACACGTCGTGACGTCATCACGCCACGGGATCAGGTGATTGCACGGTGTGCACGACGAGGCCGGTTGGTACGGCTGGACGTGTTCGTTGCTCTCCCACGCCAGGAGGTTGGCAGTCATGAAGTCCGGATTCGCTCGTACGGTCGCCGCGGTGCTGTCAGGGGCCGCGCTCGCAGTCTCCACATCGGGGATCGCGACGGCCGCGAGCATCAGCGACGACGGCAGCGGCTCGGTCACCACCCAGTCCACCGCACACCGCCTACTGGACCTGCGGGACCAGCTCACCGACCGGGCCTACTCCGGTGACGTGCAGGGCACGAAGGCCATGCTCGCCGAGGTCGACCCGGTGCTCGAGCGGCTCGCCACGACATCCACCGCGCGAAAGGCGGCGAGCGACGCGAAGAAGGCGTTGGCGCAGAACCAGAAGGTGCGGGACGTTCTCGCGGACCCGCAGGCGCAGCCGCGTGCCTACACGGCCGACGCCGAGATGCGGCAGCTGCCCTCGCTGCCGGATCCGTTGGCCGCGGTGAACGGCCTGCTGCAGTCACTGCTCGCGACGGTACAGGGGCTGTTGTCCGGTCTGCTCGGCCCGGTGCCGATGCCGGAGGTGCCCGCGGTCCCGGACACACCGGAGGTCCCGGACACCCCCGACGTCCCGACCCCGTAACCCACGGGCGGCCGTTGGACGCCCCCAAGGGCACCTTGGGGGCGTCCAACGCCCCAAATCTTCCCCTCACGCCGATCAGCGCCCCGGGACATCGACGAATCCCGGGGCGCCGCTGTTCGTGCTACCGCGTGTAGCCGGACAGGCCCATGCGGAGGGCGCCCGCGGCCTCGGCTGTGGCTTCCCGGAAACGGGTGCCGACGCCGGTGAAGTTGACGAACCCGTGGATCAGGTCGTCCTGCCTGCTGAGGCCGACGGGGACGCCGGCCTCGGCCAGCTTGGCCGCGTACGCCTCGCCCTCGTCGCGCAGCGGGTCGAACCCCGCGGTGGCGATGTAGGCGGGCGGCAGGCCCGTGTGGTCGTCGGCGAGCAGCGGTGACAGCAACGGGTCGGCGCGGTCGACACCCGCGGGTGCGTACTGGTCGAGGAACCACGTCATGTGCTCGTCGGTGAGGAAGAACCCGTTGCCGAACAGTTCGCGCGAGCGGCGCCGCGTCGTCGAGTCGACCGCCGGGTACAGCAGCAGCTGGAACGCGGGTGCCGGGCCGCCGCGCCGGGTGGCGGCCAGCGCCGTCACAGCCGCGAGGTTGCCGCCCGCGCTGTCCCCGCCGACGGCGATGCGCTCGGCGTCGGCTCCCAGGTCGGCGGCCTTCGCGTGGGCGTAATCGAACGCCGTGAGCGCGTCCTGCTGCGCCGCGGGGAACGGATGCTCGGGTGCGAGGCGGTACTCGATCGACAGCACCCGCACGCCCGCTTGCTTGGCGAGCAGCCGCGCCGTGTTGTCGTGGCTGTCGCGCGTGCCGATGACGAAGCCGCCGCCGTGGTAGAAGACCAGCAGCGGTGATCCGTCGGCCAGGCCTTGCGGCGTGTACAGCCGGGCCGGGATGTCGCCGTGGTCGGCGGGAATCAACAGTTCGCGGGTCGCGACCGGCTGGATCGGCGCGCCGCTCACCAGGTGCCGTGCCGCATCGAGGGCCGCGCGCGAGGTGTTGACGTCGAAGTCCGAAGCCACCAGTGACGTCCCGGACAGCTGTTGCATCCGCAGCAGCAACTGCGCGTCCAGTGCGAGCTCCTGGCCGTCCAGCTGCACCGGCTTGCCCGCGATCAGCCGACGCAGCGGCGAGGGCAGCGCGTAGATCGTCTTCATGGCTGCGGCCTGGGCCCGGATCTGGGGTGGAATCGCCATCGGTGGTGCCTTCCCGTCGACTCTGACTGCGTACACGAGGTTACTTGCGGGTAGGAAGAAGGGCCAGTCGTCGGTGACCGCGTTCCCCTGCCCCGCGGCGGCGCCCCGGCGGCCGATCACCGGCCGATCACCGGCCGGTTCCGGCCGTCACGAGTGCGAGATGTGACGGATATCGTCTCGGTGCCGCCGTAGTGGACCTCGACCATGGTCGAGCACTTAGCCTCGGAGTCGTGACTTCTACAGGCGCGACTTCTGCAGGCGCGACTTCCGCCAGCACGGTCAAGGTGCTCGGTATCGGCGGCTCGTTGCGGGACGGTTCGCAGACCGAACGGGCGCTCCGGATCGCACTCGACGGTGCTGCCGAAGCGGGTGCCGACACGTCCGCCATCTCCGGCCAGGCCCTGGACCTGCCGTTCTACGACGCGGTATCGCTCGAACGCACGCCACGCGCGAGCGAACTCGTCGAGGCCGTCCGCGAGGCCGACGGGCTCATCGTCGTCTCGCCCGGATATCACGGCGCACTGTCGGGCCTGATCAAGAACGCGCTCGACTACCTCGAGGACCTGCGCGCCGACCGGCGCCCCTACCTCGACGGCCGCGCCGTGGGCGTGGTCGGGGTCGCCTACGGCTGGCAGGCGGCCGTAACCACACTCGACCAGCTGCGCACCATCACCCACGCCCTCCGCGGCTGGCCCACACCACTCGGTGGCGCGGTCAACACCGGTGAGGTCAAATTCGACGTCGACGGCGGAGCGTCGGAGGAGAAGGTCGAGCGCACGCTGCGGCTCATCGGCACCCAGGTCACGGAGTTCGCCCAGCGCCGCGCATGACGGCGGCCGGGTTTGGGTTCCCGGCGAGGCGGTAATCCCCGGATCGCGTCGGCCCGGCGCGCGTCGCGTGCTGCCCGCGGCACGCGATGCTTCCGAGGACTCGAGCGCTTGCAGGGGAGCGCACCGCAGGAGGAACCCATGGCCAAGTCGCCGATCAGCAGCCCACTCAAGGACAGCGACAAGAAGATCACCGCGAACGTGCTGCAGAGCACGCTGGTCGACCTCATCGATCTGTCACTGATCGCGAAGCAGGCCCACTGGAACGTGGTCGGCACGAACTTCCGCAGTGTCCACCTGCAGCTCGACGAGCTGGTGTCGACGGCGCGCACCTACACCGATTCGGTGGCCGAGCGTGCCAACGCCATCGGTGTCTCGCCGAACGGCAAGGCGTCGACGGTCGCGGAGAGCTCGGGCCTGTCGGACTACCCCGACAACTGGCAGGACACGAAGGCCACAGTCGACGCGATCGTCGAGGTCCTCTCCGAGCTGATCGAACGCCTGCGGAACCGCATCGACGAGACCGACAAGGCCGACCTCGTCACCCAGGACCTGCTCATCGAGATCGCTGCCGAACTCGAGAAGCAGCACTGGATGTGGCAGGCCCAGCAGCAGTAGTCCCGCGCGTGGCGCGGGAGCCCCCAGGGGCACTTTGGCTGCATTGAACGCAACCAAAGTGCCCCTGGGGCACGGGCGCGGGTCAGGTGAGCCCGACGGCCTGCATCGCGAAGTGCACCTCGGTGGCCGTCTGGGTGATCGTCTCGGAGATCACCAGTGAGCCGTGGCCCGCGTCGTAGCGGTAGAACGCGTGGGTCACGCCTCGCTCGGCGAGCCCGTCGAGGTAGTTCTCGATCTGGCGGATCGGACAGCGCGGGTCGTTGTCACCGGCGAGCACGAGAACCGGGGCGTCGACGTCGTCGAGGTACGTCAGCGGGGAGCACTCGCGGTAGACGCCGGGCACGTCCTCGGGCGCGCCGCCGAACAGGGCGCGGTCGAACGAGCGCAGCTGTTCCATCTCGTCCTCGTAGGCGGCTACGTAGTCGGCGACGGGAACGCCGGCGACACCCGCCGTCCACCGGCCCGGCTGGGTGCCGAGCGCCAGCAACGTCAGGTACCCACCCCACGAAGCGCCACTGACGACGCACCGCTGCGGATCGGTCAGCCCGCTGCTCACGGCCCACCCGTGCACCGCGGCGACGTCTTCGAGCTCGGTCAGCCCCGGCCTGCCCTCGATGGCGTCGCGCCACGCCGAGCCGTAGCCCGTCGATCCGCGGTAGTTCACCTCGACGACGGCGAACCCGGCGTCCAGCCACACGGCGCGGTAGGCGGAGAAGCGGTCCTCGTCCGCGGCGTGCGGACCGCCGTGCAGCAGGAACACGGTCGGCTGCGGACCCTCGGCTCCCGCCGGCCTGGCGACGAGCGCGTGGATGCGGCCACCGGGACCGTCGACGAACGCGTCCTCGACGGGCTGCGACCCGGGTGCAGGATCGCCGGGCGGGGTCATCAGCACCTCGTCGGCCCCGTCGGCGCGGCGAACCCGCACCACGGGAGGCTGAGCGGCGTTCGACCACGAGTACTCGACGCTGCCGTCCGGGCGAACGCCGCCACCGCCGATCCGGCCGGGCGGCGTGTCCAACGCGGTGAGCGCGGCGGACTTCAGGTCGTAGCGATGCAGCGAGCTGCGGCCCTCGTGGAAGTGGACGATCAGCAGCGCGTCGGCGTCCGGATACCAGGTGCCGGCGACCTCGCCGGGCAGGTCGAGACTGATCTCCTGTTCGGTGTCGGCCTCGACGTCCCAGATGAGCAGCTCTTCCCTGCCGCGGCGTTCGTGCAGGAGCAGCAGCCGCGGGTCGCCTTCGACGGGGGAGAACTCGAGCGCGTCGAGGCCCTTGCCCTCGCCGTCCCACTTGTCGGCGACGGCCTGGAACCCGTCGGTGGCGAGCACGCGGACCGCGGGGTGGCGCGAGTCGCCGTGCTCGGAATGCGCGATGGCCAGCAGCCGTTCGTCCCGGGACAGCGCGGCGATGCCCGCGTCCTCGGAGCGGAAGTAGAAGCGTGTCGTCTCCCCGCCGGTGTGCGCGTACAGCGCGCTGCCGTCGTCGGTGGACACGCCGACCGCGACGAGCCGGTGGCCGATCTCGAGGCCCGCCGGATAACCATCGGGGACGTCGGCCACGGCCTTGGCGGCCTCGGCGTTCTGCGCCGTGTCGCCGGCGTCGAAGGGCTGGCGGACCCAGGAGCCGAACTCGTCGCCGTCGGTGTCGTCGAACCACCAGATCCACTCGCCGTCGGGCGACGTCGTCGCGTGAAGCGTCCCGTTAGGACGGTCGGTCACCTGGCGGCTCTCGCCCGTGACGCGGTTCCACGCGTAGACCTCCCACACGCCGCTGGCGTTGGACACGTAGATGCTGGCGTCGGGTGCGTCGAGCGCCCAGTCCGGCACCGATACCCGCGGCGCCAGGAACCGTGACCGCCAACGCCGCTCGGCCCCCTCGTCGGAGAAGAGCCGGTCGGGGACGTGTGGGGCTGGGTACCGCGGTGCGCCTGGCTGCTGTGTCGTCACGGTCGTCGATACTGCCAGGTCCCGGTGGCGACGCCGCCGCACGCCGTGCCCGGGGTGGTCGGCGGAGACGTGCCCGGTGGTGATTCAGCGGAGGTGCGCAGGCGCGCGAGCTGCGTGTGAGCCCCGTCACCTGTGAGGTTGAGGGGTTGTGCGGACCGGCGCAGGGGGTGGCCGTCATCATGGGCGCGATGTCTGCTGAACCCGTGCGCACCGACAACAGGGCCGACGACGAACCCGACGAGACGCGGTTGAGGCGCTGGGAACAGCGCACCGAGTGGCCGATGATCGCGCTGTCCGTGCTGTTCTTCGCGGGATACGCCTGGGTCGTGTTGGAGCCCGGCATGGACCGCGGCACGCGCTCGACGCTCGACCTCGGCATGTGGCTGGTGTGGGCGGCGTTCGCCGCCGACTACCTCGTCCGGCTCGCGCTGAGCCGGCGGCGCGGCAGGTTCGTGCTGCGGAACCTGTTCGACCTCGTCGTCATCGCCGTGCCGATGCTGCGGCAGCTACGAGTGCTGCGCCTGGTCATGGTGCTCGTCCTGATCAACCGGCGGATCCAGGCGCGCGTGCGCGGGCAGGTCGTGGCCTACGTGTCGGGTGCGACCCTGCTGGTCGGCGTGTCCGCCGCACTGGCGGTCCTGCAGGTGGAACGCGATCATCCGGACGGCATGATCACGAACTTCGGCGACGCCCTGTGGTGGACGATGACCACCATCACCACCGTCGGCTACGGCGACTACTCACCGGTCACCGGCCAGGGCAAGCTCATCGCCACCGGACTCATGCTCGCCGGCATCGCACTGCTCGGTGTGGTCACGGGTTCGATCGCGTCGTGGTTCGTCGAGAAGTTCGGTGGCATGGAGGAATCGGAGCGGGAGTCCCGGCAGGCCGACGCCGTTCGTGCGGAGGAGCTGCGCGGCGAGGTCGCCGACCTCAGGGCGGAGATCACCGCGCTGCGTGAACAGCTCGTGGGCGCTCGCACCGACGATTCCCGGGCGTGACGGCCGGTCGTCCGAGCGTGACGACGACCCGGTGACGGCGACGGCCCCGTAGGGCCTGAGTGCCTCGTCCGCACGGGTCTCGCCCCGGGATGGTCCGGCCACGGGGGATTGCTCTCGTCCATCCGGATTGTCCGCTGTGCGGGCTTGCGGTTGTGGATCACCACTCCTATGCTTCGGGAAGCGCTTTCCGAAAGCGCTTACAAACCGTTCATCCGGTAAGCACAACATCCGGTCAGCACGATGGGCCGTACGGCGAGCCGACGGAGGTGATCGCTGAGTTCTTCGCGCATGGCGCCGGCTCGTCGACATGACCGCTCGTCGAGGTGGCGGTGCCGCATGAGTTGCCAAATCGCATCACCGGTGGCCGCGGGCGTGGCCGCCGAGCGGGGAGGATCATGCACCGCACGTTCTCGCATGCCCGAACGACTTCCAGCGCACGCAGTACCGATCCGACGTCGCAGCCGAGGCCGCTGCGGCCGACGAGATCGCCGAGGCTGCGGCGGGTGTTCCTCGTTGCCGTGGCCGCCGTCCTGCCGCTGACGGCGACCTCGGCGACAGCCTTCGCGGCGATACCCTCTGGCGTTGCAGGGGCGGCCGTCGCCGACTCAACGGTTACCGATGCGACGGTTAACCGTGAAGCGGCTACCGGTGCAGCGGCTACCCACGCAGCGGCGGCGGGCCCGGCACGACGCGGTCTCCGAGGCGAGCCGCCGGACCGGTACTCGTTGTCCTGGCCGTGGGGTGCGGCCGGATCCGTGCACCGCAACGGGTTCACCGTCGTCCGGCCGGAGCCGACGCGGCGCGACTGGGCTCCGCTGCACCCGGACAAGTGGACGTTCGCCGACGGTCAGGTGATCCAGACCGACCGGGGAGATCCGCCGGAGGGACCGCGCAGGCCGTTCGAGTACGCGATCGTCGACGCGGGTCCCGAACTGGGATCGGTGCGTTACCGCGCCGCGGTGCGTATCGACGAACCGGTGACCCGAAACGACCGCGACGTCGTCCTGATCTTCAACTACCGGTCGCCGACGAGCTTTTACTACGTCCACCTGTCGCAGGACAACACGATCTACGCACACAACGGCATCTTCAAGGTCGACGACGCCGACCGGGAACGCATCGACGATCAGTGGGACGGCGAGCGCGGTGCGCCGCCCACGATCGACGACCGCGCCTGGCACGACGTGCGACTCGACTATCACGCGCCGTCCGGTCGTATCGCCGTTCACGTCGACGGTTCGCCGAAGCCGTTGATGACCGCCAGGGACACGACGTTCTCGGGTGGCCGGATCGGATTCGGCTCGTTCGACAACTACGGCCGCATCCGCGACGTCACCGCGGCCGGCATCCGCGACTGACGAGCAATCGTCCACTGTAGACGTCCCGGTGCGGCGGAATCGCCTTCGGACCGGGCGGGTCGGCGTGTGCTCGCGCATGTGCCGGCCGGAAATCGATCCAAGCACGTGAAAACGATGAGCACGTGGGATGGAGTCCAATGATGGGCAACAGAAAATGGTGGGTGTCGGCCGTGACCACGGCGGTGCTCACGATGTCGCTGGCGGCGCCGCCTGCGGGCGGAGCGTCACCGGCGGAGGGCCGGCCGGGGGCGGGTGACGAACCGATCACCGATCCGATTCCCGAGGATCCGCGGCCCGCGGAATTGGGGTTGGTGCTGGAGGAGTACGCCCAGCTTCCGGAGACCGAACCGACGCCGCCGCCGACGGACGAGCGGCTGATGCGGCACAACCGGATCAACTACATCGGGGAGGTGCCGGACGGCTCGGGCCGGAAGTACGTGCCGGACCTCAACGGTCCGATGTATCTGCTCGGCGACGATGGCAAGCAGCACGCGTATCTCGACATGCGCGACGAGGACGAGTACTTCTTCTCGGGCAGGGGCATGGGAACGGGTTTCGGCTTCGTCACGTTCCACCCGGAGTTCGCCGAGAACGGCAAGTTCTACACCGTGCACTCGGTCGGCGAGGAGGGCATCGCGGAGAACGAGCCGACGTACCCCAACCAGCCGAACGCCGACGTGCAGAGCGTCGTGACCGAGTGGACCGCCGACGACCCGTCGGCGAACACGTTCTCCGGCACCCACCGCGAGATCTTCCGATTCGGCTTCGCGACCCAGATCCACGCGATCCAGCAGATCGACTTCAACCCGACGGCCGAGCCGGGTGACGAGGATTACGGCCTGCTGTACATGGCGGTCGGCGACGGTGGAAACGGTGTCGGCACCGACGTTCCGCAGGCACTCGACAACCCGGCGGGCAAGATCCTCCGTATCGACCCGGAGGGCACGAACGGCCCGGGCGGTGCGTACGGCATCCCGGAGTCGAACCCGTTCGTCGGGAAGCAGGACGCGCTCGGCGAGATCTACGCGCTGGGCATGCGGGATCCGCACCGCTTCACGTGGGACCCCGAGGGCAAGAACGAGATGTACCTCGGCCACATCGGACAGCGGGCGCTCGAGGCCGTGTACAAGGTCGACAAGGGCGACAACCTCGGCTGGAGCGAACGGGAGGGCCGCTTCCGGTTCGACCCGGAGAAGCAGTGCGTGCTGTACCCGCTGCCGCCGGATGACCCCAAGCACGGCTACACCTACCCGGTGGCGGCCTACGACCACGACGCACCGGCGAACTGGCCGTGCAATTCGGACAGTGGGCACGCGATCTCGGGCGGCAAGGTGTACCGCGGCGACATCCATCCGGAGCTGCAGGGCAAGTACATCTTCGGTGACCTGGTCGACGGTGAGGTGTTCAGCACCGAGGCCGCCGACATGAGCCGCGGCAAGAACCGGGAACCGATCACCGAGGTGCAACTGTTCGATTCGGACGGCGAGCGGAAGCGGATGAGCGACTTCGTCGACGACGGGCGGGTCGACCTGCGGTTCGGCACCGACGCGGCGGGCGAGCTCTACCTGCTGGCGAAGGCGAACGGCAAGATCTGGAAGGTCACGGACGTGAAGCCGGCCGAGCCGTCGGAGGTCACCGATGCCGTGTCGGACAACCTGGTCGCGCACTACGACTTCGAGCACCCGTTCGCTGTGGACGGTGCGAAGGAGGCGGGGCAGGGCAGCGCCAACACGCTGCTGGACCTGGTGAACGGCGGCGAGGACATGCGTGTCGATGGCGGTGCGTTCCCCGGCAGTAACAACTCGTTGCAGCTCAAGCAGGTCAACCCCGGCCAGGTCGGCAACGACGATTGGAAGGCCGGGCTGTGGGACGGCGACGCGGACGGTGTCGAATCGTTGGACGCGTTCAACGCCGCCGACGGGATCACGGTGATGGGCTGGGTGAAAATGACGGGTGAGAACCCGAGCCCCGACCCGTCGTCGGACGATCCGGACGCGCGGTACAACTCCGTCGGCCTGGCGGGCGTGCTGAGCGGCGATTCGGACGGTCACAACGTGCGCGCGCTGCTGGAACTGATCGAGGTCGACGGCGAGATGCGGCTCGTGGCCCTGGGCAGGCGCCTGGACGGCGGCGAGTCTCAGACGTTCGCGGCCGAGCAGGATTGGCGTGAGCTCCTGCCGAAGGGTGAGTGGGTGCACCTGGCGGCGACGTTCGACTATACGACCGGTGAGATGGCGTTGTACCGCAACGGCGAGCCACTCGAGGGCTCGTACGTCAAGGACGGTGACCCGTGGCAGGTGGACGGTTCGCCGACCAGTGCGACGAACCCGCGCGGCATCAAGGTCGGCGGTAGCTTCCCGCAGAACACGGCGGAGAAGAATCCGTGCAACTGCAGCATGGATTCGCTGATGTTCCTCGACGAGGCTGCCGACGGTTCGACGATCGCCGAGCAGTACGCGCGCTTCCGGGGCGAGTAAGCGATCACGCAGCGGTGGGCCGTACCGGAAGGTGCGGCCCACCGCTGCTGTTCGGCCACAGTGCCCACGGGTGCGACCCCAGCGGGCTCGTTCGACTCGGCTCGGCTCCGGCCGCTGAAGACACCACGGCGACCTGCACCGGCCCTCCCCGGAAGCCGCAACACGACCCCCGGAATCCGCAACACGAGTCCTGGAGGGCGCAACACGGGCTCCGGAATCCGCAACACGGCCTGGGCTGCGTGTGACATGAAGAAAGAGACCCCCGTCCGCCTGCTCCGGTGACAGAGCCGCGGACGAGGGTCTCCCTCTTTCGTCGGGGTGGCGGGATTTGAACCCACGACCTCCTCGACCCGAACGAGGCACGCTACCAAGCTGCGCCACACCCCGATGATGTGTTCACCGGTCTCCCGGTGAGCGGGTCGGGAAACAGTCTAGCGGACTTCGCTGCGGGCTTTGCGGCGGGTGGTCCTTCTGGCGGTGGTGTCCTTGCGGGTGGTCGGTGAGCTGCGGGGAACGAGGGTGAGCAGGCTCGCTTCGGGTGGGCAGGCGAATCGGGCCGGGGCGTACGGCGAGGTGCCGAGACCGGCGGAGACGCCGAGCCACATGTCGGCGCCCCATCGGGAGACGCCGCGGGCGCGGGACCGGTCGAGTTCGCAGTTGGTGACGAGGGCGCCGATGCCGGGGACACGGAGCTGCCCGCCGTGGGTGTGGCCTGCGAGCACGAGGTCGTAGCCCTCGGAGGCGAACGGGTCCAGCACGCGCGGTTCGGGCGAGTGGGTGATGCCGAGCTTCAGCACGATCTCGGCGTCGACGGGGCCTGCGATCTCGCTGAAGCGGTCGCGGCGCAGGTGGGGGTCGTCGACGCCCGCGACGAAGATCCGCTGACCTGCGACGTCGAAGGTGGTGCGGCGGTGGGTGAGGTCGTGCCAGCCGCGTTCGATCATCGCCGCACGCAGGTCCTGCCAGGGCAGGTGCCTGCCGTGGATCCGCTTCTTGCGGCCCCTGGGCATGAGGTAGCGCGCCGGGTTCTTCGGCTTGGGTGCGTAGTAGTCGTTGCTGCCGAAGATGAACACGCCGGGCCGGTCGAGCAGCGGTCCGAGCGCGCGCAGCACGTGCGGTACGGAACGCTGATGGGCGAGGTTGTCACCGGTGTTGACGACCAGGTCGGGTTCGAGCTCGTCGAGGGCCGCGACCCAGCGTTGTTTGGACTTCTGGCCGGGCAGCATGTGCAGATCGGAGATGTGCAGGATGCGGATCGGGTAGGCGTCGTCGTCGAGGACGGGGAGCGCGGCCGTGCGCAGTGTCCAGTTCCTGCGTTCGACGCCGACGGCGTAGCCGAGCGTTGCGGCGCCGACGGCGGCCGTCGTGGTGACGAGGCGCTTCATGGAGTCTCCTTGCCCTGCAGCTGCACGCGCCCAGCGTACGCGTGCGGCCGGCGGTCAGGGGGCGGGTCGAGTCGGTGCCGTGGCGTATCAGTTGCCGCGTTTCCGAGACCGCGAACACCAGGGCGATCGCGGTCCCCGGTCCGATGACGGCCAGCCACCACAGGGGACTGAGCTCGGTGAAGCGGCCCCCGGGCGGGTGTCCGGCCGGGCCGGAAGCTCGACCGGACACCCGCCGGACCTCGTGGACCGGCATCGCCGGGTCCCTCACCGCCGCGGTTCGCTACTTGTAGCGAGGACTGGGCTTCGGGAGCTGGCGGACCGGTTCACCTTCCATGATCTTCTTCATCGCGTTGAACCAGGTGCGCGCCGGCGCCTTGCCGCCGAAGATGTTGCCTTCACCGTCGACCGAGTAGACGTTGCCGGGGCCGCTGTCCACGATGCCGCCCGTCGGGCGTTCCGGCTTGAAGATCATCGACGCACCGGCCAGCTGGGGCGTGCCACCGATGAACGCACCGGAGGCGTTGCTCTGCGTCGTACCCGTCTTGCCGATCATCGGGCGCGACCAGTTGACGGCCTCGGCCGCGGCGGCTGACGTGCCGCCGGGGAGGTCGTCCTTGCTCATGCCGACGGCCAGCGAGTTCGCCAGGTCCTCGCTCACGACCTGCTGGCACGGGTTCTCGTCGACCTTCACCGGGTTGCCGTCGCGGTCGGTGACCTCGGCGATCGGGGTCGGCGGGCACCACGTGCCGCCGCTGAGGATCGTCGCCGCGACGTTGCCCATCTCGAGGGGGTTCGTCGGGCTGACGCCCAGCGTGAACGACGGCATACCTCGGGAGTTCTTCCGCGGAGCGTAGTACTTCCGCTGCGACATGGCGTACTGCCCGCCGGCCTCCTTGTCGATCGGGCCGCCGTTCCCGGCGTTCGACTTCATGGTCCTGCGCATACCGAGCTTGTAGGCCATGTCGAGGATCGGCTCGATGCCGACACGGTCGACGAGGTGCACGAACGTCGTGTTCGGCGACTTCGCGAGCGCGTCCTGCAGCGTCAGCGTGGGCGGGTAGTCACCCGCGTTGCCCACCGTGTACGGCGCTCCGGCATTCGTGTAGCGCGACGAGGTGTACGAACCCGGTGACGGCAGGTCGTCGAAGATGCCGACCCCGGCCTTCTCCATCGCCGCCGCGGCCGTGAAGATCTTGTAGCTCGACCCGGCACCGGTGACGTTCCACGTGTCGGACGGCAGGGCGTAGGTGGTCTCGCCCGCCTCCTTGTCCAGTCCGTAGTCGCGGTTGGCGGCCAGCGCCACCACCTCGTGCCGCTTCTTGCCGGGCCGGACCAGCGACAACGTGTTGGCCACGTTCTCGGTCATCTTCGGCACCTGCTTCTCGGCGGACTGTTTGGCGAGGTGGTTGATCCGCCGGTCCAGCGTCGTGCGGATCGTGTACCCGCCGTCGTAGAGCTCCTCCTTCGAGATGCCCGAGCGGATCAGGTAGTCCTCGACGTACTGGCAGAAGAACCCGTGCTCGGGACCCGCACCGACGCAGTTCGCGGCCGGCTTGTTCGGGCCGCCCTTCACCACGCCCAGCGGCTCCTTCTTGAGCCGCTCCGCGTCCTCCTCCGACAGCTTCTGGTTGTCGACCATCGAGTCGAGCACCAGGTTGCGGCGGTTCTTGGCGCCCTCGGGGTTGTTCCACGGGTCGAGCACCGCCGGGTTGTTCACCATTCCGGCGAGCATCGCCGACTGGTTGACGTCCAGCTTGTCGGGTGTGGTGTTGAAGTAGGCCCGCGCGGCCGCGCCGACACCGTAGATCTGCCGCGAGAACTCGACGACGTTCAGATAACCGGCGAGCAGCTCCGCTTTCGACATCCGCGTCTCGAGCTGGATCGCGATGCGCGCTTCCTTCAGTTTGCGCGCGATGGTCTGTTCCTGTGCGCGTTGCTGGCCGATCTCGTCGTCGCGGTAGGTGACGTTGATCAGGTAGTTCTTGACGTACTGCTGGGTCAACGTCGAGGCGCCCTGCGTGTCGCCGCCCGACGTGTTGCTGATCGCGGCGCGCAGCGTGCCCTTCCAGTCGACGCCGTTGTGCTCGTAGAAGCGGCGGTCCTCGATCGAGATCAGCGCCCACTTCATGGCGTCCGAGATCTGCTCGGGCTTGGTCGGCACGCGGTACTGGTTGTACAGCGTGGCGATCGGTTTGCCGCTCTTGTCCGTGATCGTCGTCAGCTGCGGCGGCGGCTCGTCGGCGAGTTCGGCCGACATCGAGTCGACGGTCTCGCTCGCCTGGTTCGACACGACACCGGCGGCTCCGACCACGGGGAAGAGGATCCCTGCCACCAGCACACCGGCCAGCAGGCAGAGCCCGACCATCTTCAGCAGACCGCTTCTCTTACGCACGCAGCCAGGGTACGCACACCGGCCGTCACGTGCGGGTTGGCTACGCGGCGCGCTGCCGTGGCGCCCATACACACTTCAGTGGAGAAAGCTCCAAGCGGTAATCCGAAACATTGTAGCCACCTGCACTTGACCGCACGGTCATTCGCGAAAACAAATCCGAACTTCGTTGGTTGGATATGGGAACCGCGTGTGTCTACAGTCCGTCAACATCTCACGAGGCAACGCTCACAAGGGGAGGCGTTGCGGAGGGACCGTGAGAACACAGGGAGAGAGCGACCAGTCGCAGCGGCGAGGCTGAGGCGCCACGACCAGGCGGCCCGAGGCATGGCAACTGCGCAGGTCACAACAGGTAGGAGCTGGGGGTCGTGATGAACACCAACCAGTCGAGCTGGCGTATCCAGGCGTACTGCCGGGACACGGACCCGGACGGACTGTTCGTCCGCGGGGCAGAGCAGAATCGCGCGAAGACCATCTGCATGGGCTGTCCCGTGCGGACGGAATGTCTTGCCGAGGCGCTCGACAACCGGATCGATTTCGGTGTCTGGGGCGGTATGACCGAACGGGAACGGCGTGCGCTGTTGCGCAAGCGCCCCGAGGTGCACAGCTGGTGGGACCTCCTCGAGTCGGCCAAGCGCGAATACGAGCCGGCGGGTGCCGGCTCGAGCTGACACGTCGGACGGGTGGACGCCGGCCCCGCCGGTGTCCACCTCTCACAACCGGTGTCCACCTCTCACGACAGCGGCGGGCCCGCGTGTGTCAGGCGCCCGCCAGGCGATCGCCGATGTCGCGTAGTCCGCCCACGTCGTGCACGTCCCCGGCGAGCGCGGGCACCCGCCGCACCGGCACGTCCGGGTGCGCCCGGGTGAAACGCTCCAACAGCCGGGATTCACGTTCGGCCAGCAGCACCCGGTCGGCGTGCAACCGCAGCACCGCCTCGGCGAGGGGTGCGCTCGTCTCTCCCCGTTCCAGCGCCTCGGCCGCGGCGAGCGCGTCGACCACGGTCAGGTCGGCCAGCACGGGATGCGTCCGGTTCGCCACCAGGCCGGCCAGCGGCATCGACTCCTCCGAGAGCCGCTCCACGAAGTAGCTCGCCTCCCGCAGCGCGTCCGGTTCCGGCGCAGCCACGACCAGGAACGACGTCCCCTCGGACCGCAGCAGTTCCTGTGTCTTCGCCGCCCGTTCGCGGAACCCGCCGAACGTCGAGTCGAACGCCTGCATGAACGCCGAGGCATCCGCGAGCAGCTGGCCGCCCAGGATCGTCGAGACGGCCTTGGCGAACATCGAGAAGCCCGCGCTCATTACCTTGCGGATTCCCCACCCGCCCGCGCGGGCCGGGCTCGTGAGCAGGCGGATCATCCGCCCGTCCAGCGCCGCCGACAACCTGCTCGGCGCGTCGAGGAAGTCCAGGGCCGAGCGGCTCGGCGGCGTGTCGACGACGATCAGGTCCCAGTCGCCCGTCGCCGCTAGCTGGCCCAGTTTCTCCATCGCCATGTACTCCTGCGTTCCGGAGAACGACGTGGAAATGGTCTGGTAAAAGGGGTTGCTCAGCAGCTGTTCAGCCCGTTCCGGGCCGGCGTGGCGCCGCACCATGTCGTCGAACGTGCGGCGCATGTCCAGCATCATCGCCCACAGCTGGCCGTCCGGTTCGAACCCGTCCACGGCCACCTGCCGGGGATGATTGCCCAGCTCACGAAGGCCGAGCGCCTGGGCGAGCCGCCGCGCCGGGTCGATGGTCAGCACCACCGTGTTCCTGCCGCGTTCGGCTGCCCGCAGTGCGAGCGAGGCGGCCGTCGTCGTCTTGCCGACCCCGCCCGAACCGCAGCACACGATCACGCGCGTGTCCGGGTCGTCGATGAGCGCGTCGACGTCGAGTCCGTCGAGCTCGCCGTGGTCCGGGATCTCCTGCGTGCCGGCCACCGTCACCGCACCCCCTGCTCGCGCAGCGATTCCGCCAGCTCGTACAGCGCGGCCACGTCGACCCCGCCGGAGAGGTCGGCCAGTTCGAGTGTCGGCAGGTCGCTCTCGGACAGTTGCTGGCGCGCGGCCGTCTCCGCCTCGACCCGGCCTGCGTGTTCCACGGTCTCGGTCACCAGTGCGTCGAGCGTCGTGTCCGGCAGGTCGAGACCCGCAGCCCCCAGACCGCTCCGCACGCGGTCGGCGTCGACGCGGCCACCGGCGGCCGGCGAGATCGAGCGGGCCGGCAGCCGCGGCGGGCGCACCCGGTTGATCAGCACCGCCCCGGGGCGCAGGTCCGCGCCGTCCAGTTCGGCGACCGCGTCCAGCGTCTCCCGCACCGGCATTTCCTCGAGCAGGGTCACCAGGTGCACGGCCGTCTCGCCGGAATGCAGCAGGCTCACGACCCCGTCGGCCTGCGAACGGATCGGCCCGGTCTTGGCAAGGTCCGTCAGCGCGCGGGTGACGTCGAGGAACTTCACCACCCGGCCCGTCGGCGGCGCGTCCACGACGACGGCGTCGTAGAAGTGGCGCCCGTCGGAGTCGGTCCGGCCGACGCACTCCTTGATCTTGCCCGTGAGCAGCACGTCCCGCAGTCCCGGCGCGAGCGTGGTCGCGAACTCGATCGCGCCCATCCTGCGCAGCGTGCGGCCCGCGAAGCCGAGGTTGTAGAACATCTCGAAGTACTCGAGCAGCGCCGCCTCGACGTCGATGTGCAGCGCCCGCACCTCGCCGCCGTTCGGGGCGGAGGCGATGCGCTGCTCCGCGTACGGCAACGGCTCGGTGTCGAACAGCTGGGCGAAGCCCTGCCTGCCCTCGACCTCGACCAGCAGTACGCGCCTGCCGTGGCCCGCGAGTGCGAGCCCGAGCGACGCGGCGAGTGTCGTCTTGCCGGTGCCGCCCTTGCCGGTCACGAAATGCAGCCGGGTGCGGGTCAGCTCGTCGGTCCAGCCGGCCAGCGTGGTGGTCACCGGGGAAGCGTAAGACATCAACTCGCCAAGGCCAGCACGGCGACGATCACCGCGATGCCGCCGGCCAGCCACCAGGAGACGGCGGGAGTCAGCACCGTGAGCGTCAGCACGCAGGTCAGGGCCAGTGCGGTGACGCCGACGAGGCCCGTCACGGCGACGGCCTGCCACCGCCCGGTCCGCTCCCGCACGCGCGCCATGATCATCAGCACAGCCAGGACACCGGCCACGCCCAGCAGCGAGGCCGCGAAGATCCGCCACGTTTCCACGGGAACTCACGCTACTGGCAGTGGTTGTCTAGGGTGACGGCCATGAGTGCCACGAAGTGGGAGTACGCCACCGTTCCGCTGTTGATCCACGCCACCAAGCAGATCCTCGACCAGTGGGGCGAGGACGGCTGGGAGCTGGTCACCGTCCTGCCCAACCCGAGCGGCGAACAGCACGTCGCGTACCTCAAGCGCCCGAAGGACTGAGGCCGATGAGCGCCAGCACCGCGTCGGCGAGGCTCGCCGAGCTCGGCATCGAACTGCCCGGCGTCGCGGCTCCGGTCGCGTCGTACATCCCCGCGATCCGCACGGGACCGCACGTTTACACCTCAGGCCAGTTGCCGTTCGTCGACGGCGCGCTGCCCGCCACCGGCAAGGTCGGCGGTGAGGTCGGGCCCGAGGAGGCCAAGCAGTACGCCAGGACCGCGATGCTGAACGCGCTGGCCGCCGTCCACGACCTGGTGGGCATCGACGCGGTCACGCGCGTGGTCAAGGCCACCGGTTTCGTCGCCTCGGCGGAGGGGTTCAACGCCCAGCCCGCGGTGATCAACGGTGCGTCCGAGCTGCTCGGCGAGGTCTTCGGCGAAGCGGGTGCGCACGCCAGGTCGGCCGTCGGCGTCGCGGAGCTGCCGCTGGGCGCGCCGGTGGAGGTCGAGCTGATCGTGGAGGTGTCGTGATGGACCCGGATGTCGAGCAGGCGTGCCACGAGCTGCTGCTGCGCCTCTCCGGCCGGCTGCCCGACAACCTGGTCTGGCGGTTCCGCGACTGGCTGGGTGAGGGTGCGATGAGCACGCTCGCCCGCGTGCTGCCGAAGACTTTGCTCAAGCACAGGGTCGACCTCGACCAGGAGGAGTACGGCCTGCTGGTGGCCGGCCTCGTCCCGCACGGCGCTGACCGGCATCAGGTCAGTTCCACCCTTGGGGTAGACGCACCGTTAGAGAGCGGGTACACATTCACCGCGAGTACACCTAACTGGGTGAACTCTGTCGACTCGGTGGCCGCCGTGATCGACGCAACGTTGCGACGGCGACCCGATGTGGGTGAAGTGCGGGAAGCTTGGCGACAGGAACGTGGGGCCGGCCCGGAGGGGGCGAAACGTGTCCTGCTCGTCACGGCTGCCGCCGGGCTTCCCCGGCTGACGGGCGAACTGCAGCGCCTGCTGCGCGTGCTGGGTGACGAGGCCCCGTGCGTGGAGGTGCTGCCCACTCGGTTCGACCCGCCCGCCTACCACCGGGAGGCGCTCGCGAACTCCCGGTTCGTGTGCGCAGGGGCGGCCGACTCCGGGCGGCAACTCGTATCCGCATAGCGTCCGCGGCCGGCGGGCGGGAGGGAGAGCGGCGACATGGTGGACCTGCGGCCCGGTGGTGACCAGGACGGCTTCGGCGTCCCGCTGCGCCTGTACAACGTGCTGCTCGCGCTCGCGGGCAGGCTCGACGACAGTGCCCTGTCCGAGGCGCGGGAGCTCGTCGCCCGGTCGAATCTCGACGACGCCACCGAACTGACCGTGGGGTCACTCGTCGCCGGCCGCCTTCCCGTCCGCCCCGCCGAACAGCGGGAGCTGGCTTCGCTGCTGGAGCTCACCCGCTCCGACCCGACGCTGGCGGACCAGCTCACCGTCGTCGACGACATCGCGGCGACCGAACACCGGTTCAGCCGCGAGGACGACCCCGACGCGGGTGTCGGCGACGCGCTCGATCGCGTCCTGCGCGTGCTGCCCGACCTGCGTTCGGTCCACGCCGTGTGGCGCAACACCGCCGCGGGCAGCGTGCCCGGACCGTTGCCGCAGCGCGTCGTGCTCGTCGACATCGGCCCCGATGCACACCCGCCCGCCGTCGCCTTCCGCGTCGGCGACGCGCTGCGTAAGGCCGGTATCCGTGCGGTCGTCGAGGTCACCGGGCCCGGTTCGGAACGCACCGCGTACCACGAGGCGGCGCTGTCCTCCGGTGTTCCCGTGTGGCTCGCGGGCCCGGACGCCGTCGCGCGCGACTCCGCGAGGGCCGAGTCTGTAAGAGCGGAGCCGGCTCACGCTGAGCCGGCACCCGCACCCACCGGCCCCGCGAGTGTTCCCCCGCCCCCGGAACCACAGACCCGGGAACCGCGGAACCCGGAACCGTCGCGGGCGGCACCCGGGAACCCGCCCGCCGTGGCCGCCGTATCGGAGACCCCCGTGTCCGACGGTCCGGTGCCCACCGAATCTCCCGTGCGGGAGCAGGCGGCCACACCGGCCCCAGAGCCGGCTCCGGCTGCCCGGGGCTGGACCGCGGAGCCGCCACGGTCGGCGAGGTCGTCCGGTGAGCAGGGCCGCGGCCGGCGCAGTCGCAACCCAGCGCGCGTACCGGCCGAGCCGCCCGAAACCGCGGGCGGCGAGCTGCCGCGTGGCGGTGAGGGTGGCCAGGTGGTCGAGTTCCCTCAACCGGCGCACGACGTCGAGCAGGACAACCGGTCGGCACAGACCACCGAGATGTCCCGCGAGGAGGTCGCCCAGCTGCGCGCCGCGATCGCCGAGGACAGGGAGAAGGGGCAGGCGCTCGCGTCGGCCGATCTCGACTCCGACCAACTCGCCCGGATCCCCGATCTCAACCTCGACGATCCGCAACTGACCGACCGCGACCGCGAGCTGCTGCGCGAGTTGCACGCCGAACTCGCCGAGCGGGAACGGGCCGAGGCACAGCGCCAGCGGGCGGGCGGGACCCCCGCGAACGGCACCGACGCCCGCTGAGGCCGCTGCCGGACTGCTTTCGGCGGCGCGGCCGGTCGCACAGCGACAACCACCTCGCGCCTCGTCCACCTCGCGCCTCGTCCACCGGGAATCTCGTCGAACCGTGCGGGCGCACTGCTCGGCACCCGACCGGGCAGTGGGCCCGCCGAGCAGCGGTTCCCGGCTCGGCGGGGCCACCGCGGGCACGACGGACGGTCGCGCTTGCGCGGGTCAGAACGCCATCGTGGCGTGCACGTCGAGGTTGAGGAAGCGGGGCTCCCCCTCGCACAGCTTCTGCAACCGCTCCGCGAACTTCGAGGTCGCAGGGTTCGCGGAGTTGGCCATCGCCGCCTCGTAGCTGGGGAACTCCACCATCTCGATGTAGGTGCCCGCGCGGTCACGGTCGCTGGTCGTGACGCCCCATCGCGCGGTCCGGTCGGCGCCGATCTCCTCGGCCCACTCCCGGGCCAGCGCCTCCACTTCGTCGATGCGGTCGGTGCGGAACTCGATCAGCTGGATGAACGCGCCCGGTGCCGTGTCGGCGACCGGCGCGTCCCGCAGCCCTTCCCGCGTCATCGCACGCAGCTGCTCGTCATCGGCATGTCCGTGCACATCCACCGCGTGCCTGGCCGCCGCCTGCGCCAGCTCTTCCTCTTCGCCGCTCATCGCCAGCGTGCAACCCGACACACTGGGGGTGTCCCGGCAGTCGACATATTTTCTGGTCATTTCTCGGCTCCTGTTCGATCCGTTCCTCGCCCGGTCGCAGGACAAGCGGGCGGAGGAGCGCCGACAGGTCCACTGTGCGCCGCCCAGGGAAGCTGTGACGAGTGACACAAGTCAGTCATCGGCCGCCATAGGTCACCGGACCGGCGATGCAGGTCGGCCCGCCCCGGCGCGGGCGACCCCGGCCGTTCACGAGGCACGGCCGTCCGGGAATGCCGGCATCGGACGGAGTCGGGAGTTCGGCGGCGGCGGTATGTTGCGGACGTGGCTGCGAACTTTCATCTGCCGAGGAGCGCGATGCCGGATCCGACCGGCGGCGCGGGATCGGCCGACGCCGCGGCACCGCAGGAACCGCCCGTGCCCGCCCGCGATGCGGCTACTGTGATGCTGCTGCGAGACACACCCTCCGGCATCGAGGTCTTCCTGCAACGGCGGGTCACGGCGATGAAGTTCGCCGCCGGGATGACGGTGTTCCCGGGCGGCGGGGTCGACGAGCGTGACGCCGACGCATCGATCGCCTGGGCCGGTCCGTCCGCCGCACGGTGGGCGCAGTGGTTCGGCTGCGACGAGCGCCTCGCCAGGGCGCTCGTGTGCGCCGCGGTCCGTGAGACGTTCGAGGAATCCGGCGTGCTGCTGGCAGGGCACGGCCCCGACAACATCGTCGGAGACACTGCCGGCTACGCAGGCGCCCGCGCCGCGCTCGTCGGCAGGGAGTTCTCGCTCGCCGAGTTCCTCGCCGACGCCGGGCTGACGCTGCGCGGCGACCTGTTGCGGCCGTGGGCGAACTGGGTCACCCCGGAAGGCGAGAAACGGCGCTACGACACCCGGTTCTTCGCCGCGGCGTTGCCCGCCGGGCAGGACGCCGACGGCGAGACCACCGAGGCGTCCGAATCGGGTTGGCGCACGCCCGCCGACGCCATGGCCGACGGTGAGGCGGGCCGCAGCATGCTGATGCCACCCACGTGGGCGATGCTGTCGGACCTCGCGGTGTGCCGGGACGTGACGGAGGTGCTGGCGACCCACCGGGCGCCGGTTCCGAAGGTGATGCCCACCCTGCGATTCGACGGCGAATCCGTGCTCGTCGAGCTGTGACCGGGACGCGGACTGTGACTGGAGGTGTGATGACCGGCGCGAGTGCGCACCCGGCCTACGAGACGCCGCGGGTGGTGACGTCGGCGGCGACGGTGGTGCTCGAGGAGAACCCGTCGAACATGACGCTCGAGGGCACCAACACGTGGATCCTGCGTGGGCCGGATGCGCCCGCGTCGATCGTCGTCGACCCCGGATATCTCGACACCGCACACCTGGAGCGGGTCGTTGCGGCTGCGGGGCCCGTCGAGCTGATCGTGCTCACCCATCACCATCCCGACCACACCGACGGTGCGCCGTGGCTGGCCGAACGGACGGGCGCGCCCGTGCGGGCGTTCGACCCCGGACTGTGCCTTGAAGGGGACCCGCTGGGCGACGGCGACGCCGTCCGCGCCGCCGGGCTGGAGCTGATGGTGCTGCACACGCCGGGGCACTGCGGCGACTCCGTGTCGTTGCGCTTCGACCACGACGACGTAGTGCACGTGCTGACAGGTGACACGGTGCTCGGCCGCGGAACCACGGTTGTCGAGCACATCGGCGACTACCTGCGGTCACTCGACCGGCTCGCCGCGCTGCCCGCCGGATCGGTCGGCCTCACCGGGCACGGCCCGGAGCGGGAGGACCTGTTGGCGACGGTCGACCAGTACCGCAGGCACCGGCAACAGCGCCTCGCCGAGATCCGGGGCGCGCTCGACGTGCTGGGCGCCGACGCGACGCCGCGGCAGATCGTCGAGCACGTCTACGCCGACGTCGACCGTGCCCTCTGGCCCGCAGCGGAATCCTCCGTCACAGCCCAGCTCGAATACCTGCAGAGCTGACCGAAGCCCCCAGGGGCACTTTGGTTGCACTGAACGCCACCAAAGTGCCCCTGGGGGCGCCTGATGGCAGTCGATGGGTCACGTGGCGAGTGCGGGGGCCCGTTCGGAGGCGACCGCGTGCGGGCGGATCGTGCCGCGCAGGAGTGCCACGACGGCGGCGAGCGCCATCGCCACCGCACCCGCGGTCAGGAACGCCGCCGACGGGCTCGCGTGTTCCACCACGTAGCCGCTCACGGACTGGCCGCAGGCGATTCCGAGCGTGACCGACGTCAGGACCCACGAGAACGCCTCGGCGGCGGTGTCCCGTGGTGCGGTGAGTTCGATCGTGGTCGAGTGCGTCGTGGACTGCGGGGTGATCATCGCGCCGGCCGCGAACATCGCCAGTCCGAGGCCCCACAACGTCGACGGCCACGCCATGACCGCGACCAGCGCCCCGAACAGGCCGAGCAGCACCGGCAGTCGCGCAGGCAGCGTCCGCGGCCACGGCCGGAGGCTGTAGGCAACGCCGAACGCCACCGAGCTCACCGACCACAGCGACAGCAGTACGCCGCCGACCGAGACGTTGCCCGCCTGATCGGCCGCCGCCGGCACCGCCACCTCCACGAATCCGATGATGATCCCGAAGCCCAGCGCCGCGAGCGCGAGCGTGCGCATGCCCGGGCTCGCCAGTGCGCCCAGCAATGACGCCCCCGCCTGCGGATTCGGTCCCCATTCCCGTACCGCCGGGCTCAGCGCGAACAGCGCCGCACCTGTCGCCATGCACGCCCCGCCGAGTACCAGGCCGGTACCGGGCCACGGGAGCGCGATCAGCACACCCGCCAGTCCCGGCCCGAGGATGAAGAACACCTCCATGCTGATCGCCTCGTACGAGAACGCGGCATCGCGGGTCGGGCCGGCGGGAAGCAGCCGGCCCCACAGCGCACGGGACGCCGAGCCGGTCGCGGGTTCGAACAGCCCGATCGTGGCGGAACAGCCGACGAGCACCGGTACGGGCGCACCGGCCTCGATCACGACGATCAGCGTCGTCAATGCGGTGACGAACAGTGCGGTGACCACCAGAAGTGGGCGTGTCGGCCCGAACCGGTCGATGATGCGTCCCTGGACGACCGACCCCGCGGCCACGCCGACGAGCGCCGCGGCCGACACGAGGCCGGCTGCGGCGAACGAACCGGTCTCGTGCTGGACGTACAGCAGTGCCGAGATCCCGATCATGGCGATCGGCAGCCGAGCGAGCACGGATGCCACGAGTGGCCTGCGGGAACGCGGTGTTCGCAACACCGCGCGGTAGTCGGCGAGCGAGGTGCGGCCCTCGGAGGCGGGCGGATCGGGCCGGTCTGACTGGGACATGCCCACTATTATGGCACGTGCGTACCAGTCTGTTTTCTGGACTGTATCTGCCGGCGACCGTGAGTATTGAGGTGCATACCCGCCCCTCTTTCGGGTATCCGTGTCTCAGTTGGATAACGGAACAGCGTTTTCGGGCATCTTCTGACCCTCGTGAGCGTCCTTGAGGGTGAAGACACTTGAAGAGCAGGGTGGGTGCCGTGCGATTCTGAAGAAGTCAGCGGGTCTCGCGTCGCGAGACCCGGCAGTGCGAGTCCCACCCATGAACAAGCTGAAGACGAGTTTCGTGACCCGGAACTAAGCGCAGTGCTTGACCGGTGCATACGGCGACCGGGCGCACCGGTTGGGCCGGGTGCCGGAACAGTCGATCAACTACATAGGCGGTTTCCTCGCTTCGCAGCGGGTACTCAAGTATCGAGAGGTCGGGTCATCCGGCGTCGTCGATGGCGAGACCTCGGTGGCACGAGCACCAGCGCTGCTGGAGGCGAACACAGTCTCCCTCCGGGATTCGGGTCGGGGCCTTTCAACCGGAGGGCGGGGAGCGTGGGCTGTCGGGGGATGGTCCACGCACAGGCAAAGGGCCGGTGCGCCACGTCGGGGGTGGCGCCCGGCCCTTTGTCATGTCTTGATGCAGTCGGCTGCGAGACGGCAGCTGTGCCCGAGACGGTCGCTGCCGATCGCCGCCTACCGTGCCTTCCGCGGTGCGGACCCGCAGCCGAGACAGTCCGCGACACCGCACTCCGCCGCGACGTCGCACCTCGCCGGAGTGCAGGATCCCGGATGTCGCCTGTCTCCGTAGGCGTTGCCGGAGCCGCCGACCGTCGCATAGGGGAAATTGTGGGACCTCGCGCGGTGCGAGGTGTCGAATCCCCTGGTCAGCGGGCGCGTCGCGCGAGTCGCTCGGGGTCGAGGATCAGCACGCTCTTGCCTTCGAGTCGCAGCCAGCCGCGGTGCGCGAAGTCGGCGAGTGCCTTGTTCACCGTCTCACGGGAGGCGCCGACGAACTGGGCGATCTCCTCCTGCGTCAGATCGTGCGTGACGCGCAGCAGGCCTGCCTCCTGGCTGCCGAACCGCTGGGCCAGCTGCAGCAGCGCGCGTGCGACACGGCCGGGAACGTCCGTGAAGATCAGTTCCGCGACCATGTTGTTCGTGCGCCGCAGACGGCGGGCCACCACGCGGAGCAGCTGCTCGGCGATCTCGGGACGCGTGGAGATCCACTGCCGCAGCGCGGCGCGGTCCATCGTCACGGTGCTGACCTCGGTCACGGTCGTCGCCGTCGAGGTACGCGGTCCCGGATCGAAGATCGACAGCTCGCCGAACATGTCCGAAGGGCCCATGATCTGGAAGAGGTTCTCCCGGCCGTCGGCCGACTTGCGGCCGATCTTCACCTTGCCCGACTTGATGATGTAGAGCTTGTCGCCGGGCTCGCCCTCGTTGAAGATCACGTGGCCGCGCGGAAAGTCCACGGTCTCCAGGGTCTGTGCGAGCGCTTCGGCCGCAGCCGGCTCCACGCCCTGGAAAATGCCCGCCCTGGCCAGGGTCTCGTCCACCTCGTGCCTCCTTTGAGAAGCGACCATCGCACCCGGGGACGGGAGCGTGGCGCCGGTCACTACGTGCAGTGTAGGGCGTGCCCTCGAGATCGCTTCCCGGCTCGCCGATCCGCCGTAGCGACACCCCGTCCTGGGTGACGTACACGGCAATCACCCGGCGCTGGGCGCTGCCTGACACAGCTCGTCGAGACCGTACGCGGACGATCTCCGACCCGAAAGTTTAACCCTGACGTAACGGTGCCGGGCGACCGCCTCCGTTCGGGTGGCACACCCTCACACCGGGTATCACGGTGACTACCGCCAGGCCATGCCGCGCGGGCATTTCTGAGACGTACGGGTGATGAATCGACGTCATTGTGTGACCAGGTCGCGTGCGTCGCCCCCGTCGCAGTGCCGGCCGACGTCGGTTCCGGCCTGCCTCAGTCGGTGCCGCGCGCGTCCGAGGTCCGTGACTCCGTGGGTCGGGCCGAGGACTGCGGAGCCGAGGACTGCGGAGCCGAGGCTCCGGTCGATGCGGACGTGTTGGCCTGCGACGACTGCGGGTCCACGCCGTCGCGGCGGGGTTTGCCGAACCGGCCCCCCGAACGGCCGCCGAACCGCCTGCGGCGGAACAGTTCCAGGGCCCTGCCGATGCCGTGCCCGTACAGCGCCCTGACCTCTTCGGGTTTGGCCTGCTCGAGGAACTCCTCGACGTCCTCGCCGCGCACGGACACGTGGCGCAGCCGGGTCTCGACGCGTTCCATCCCGAGCGCGAACAGCATGACCGCCAGTGGCACCGCGATGACGAACCAGACGGTCATTTCTCTCCAAGTCCGGCGATCGGGGGCATCGCCGCGTTCGAGGGTAGTGAAGCGTGTGCCCGTCCTGTCGGAGGTCGCACGTAGGCTAACGATGTGTCGTCAGCGGTTCCTGAGCACCCCCGGGAGGGGACGCCCCGAAAGAGTGTTGTCCGGTCGCGGCCGCTTACCGAGGAGAGTCGGCTGGCCCTGGTGCGGCGGGCGCGACGTATCAAGCGTTGCCTGGACGAGGCTTATCCAAACGCCGAGTGCGAGCTGGACTTCGCCACGCCGCTCGAGCTGCTCGTAGCCGTCATCCTGTCGGCGCAATGCACCGACGTGCGCGTCAACCAGACCACGCCTGCCCTGTTCGCGCGCTACCGCACGGCCGCGGACTACGCGGGAGCCGACCGGACCGAGCTCGAGGAGTACATCCGGCCCACCGGCTTCTACCGCAACAAGGCGACCTCGCTGCTGCGGCTCGGCGCCGCACTGGTCGAGCGGCACGACGGCGAGGTGCCGAGCACGCTCGACGAGCTCGTCAAGCTGCCGGGAGTCGGCCGTAAGACGGCCAACGTGATCCTCGGCGAGGCGTTCGGCCTGCCCGGCATCACCGTCGACACGCACTTCGGCAGGCTCGTGCGCCGCTGGGGCTGGACGGCCGAACAGGACCCGGTCAAGGTCGAGTTCGCCGTCGGGGACCTGTTCCCCCGGAAGGACTGGACGATGCTCTCGCAACGGGTGATCTGGCACGGCAGGCGGATCTGCCACGCGCGCAAACCCGCGTGCGGTGCGTGCCCGGTCGCGCGTGACTGTCCCGCGTTCGGCGAGGGCCCCACCGATTTCGACGAGGCCGCGGCGCTGGTCAAGGGGGACGAGCGGGACCACCTGCTGGCGATGGTGTCGGAGCGGTGACTCCCGCGGCGCGCTGGGCGTTGGTGGCGGGTGTGCTGGTGATCGCCGCGTTGGTGGCGGTCGTGCCCATGGTGAACTCGCAGGACGGCACCGACCGTGGCGAGGACCTGGGCCCCGCACGGGCAGCCGCGCAGCTCGGAGAGTGCCGGACCGGCTCCGGCGCTCCCGCCGGTGGACTGCGCGGGGTCGAGGCGGTGTGCCTGGCCGACGGTTCGCAGGTCGACGTGGGTGAGGTCGTCGCCGCGGGGGACCGGCCGACGCTGATCAACGTCTGGGCCACGTGGTGTCAGCCGTGCCGGGAGGAGCTGCCGCTGCTCGACGCCTACGCGGCCGGGCCCGGCGCCGCGAGGGTGGTCACGGTGCAGGTCGAGAGCGGCCAGCGGGAGGGGCTCGAACTGCTGGCCGAGCTCGACGTCGACTTGCCGGGCCTGTTCGACGGCGAGGGGCCGTCGGGTCCGGTGCGCGAGGCGCTGTCGGTGCCGCGCGCGCTGCCGGCGTCGTACCTGGTGACCCGTGACGGTGACGTCGAGCTGATCCGCAAGCCACGGCTGTTCACGACCCAGGAGCAGATTCGAGAGGCCCTACGTGCGGGAGGTGAGCGGTGACCTGTGAGATGAGCGGCCCGCTCGTCGACCCGGCGGAGGTGCCGGACTGGCTGGCCGAACTGGTGCGGGCCAGCGCCGCAACGGACGCAGCGGCGTTCACCCGCCTCACCGTGCCGGACGGGCAGAACCCCAGGGCGGCGTCGGTGCTGGTGCTGTTCGGCGAGCAGCCGGTGCACGGTCCGGACGTGCTGCTGCTGCGCCGCGCCGACACGCTCGGCTCGCACGCCGGGCAGGTGGCGTTCCCCGGCGGCGGGGCCGAGGACGGCGACGAAGGTCCGATCGGCACGGCACTGCGCGAGGCGGAGGAAGAGACGGGCGTCGAGGTGTCCGGCATCCGCCCGGTGGCGGTGCTGCCGCGGCTCTACATCCCGGTGTCGCGGTTCGCGGTGACACCGGTGCTCGCCCACTGGGAGGAGCCTTCGCCCGTGCACGCGGTCGACCTCGGCGAGACGGCCGCCGTGGCGCGGGTGCCGCTGTCCGAACTGGCCGATCCGGCGAACCGCTTCATGGTGCGCAAACCCGGTGGTGGCTGGAAGGGACCTGCCTTCACCGTCGGTGAGCTGTTCGTCTGGGGGTTCACGGCGGGCGTGCTGACGGCACTGTTGCGACTGGGTGGCTGGGAACGGCCATGGGATCACACGGATGTGCGAGACCTTGACGTAGCGTGGGCGCGGCACATGGAGCGTGAAACGGGCCGGGAGTGACGGTGAACTGGGTCGACCTGCTGGTGATCGCACTGGCACTGCTCGCGGCGGTGTCGGGCGCACGCCAGGGCATGCTCGTCGCGTTGCCCGCGTTCATCGGTGTCGTCGCGGGTGCGCTGCTGGGGATCGAGCTCGCGCCGTGGCTCGTGGACTCGTTCGACGAACCCGCGGCGCGGGTGGCGATCGCCGTCGGCACGGTGGTGTTCCTCGTCGCGCTCGGCGAAACCCTCGGTGTGCTGGCTGGCAGTCAGCTGAAGAACCGGATCCGCTCGCCGAAGTTGTCCAGTGTGGACAGCACGCTCGGTGCGATCGTGCAGGGCATCGTGGTGTTCGTCGTGGCGTGGCTGATCGCGCTTCCGCTCACGAGCGTCGCCGCGCTGCCCGGGCTGGCACGCGCGATCAACGAGTCGTCGGTGCTGGGTGGCGTCAACGACGTCATGCCGGACGCGGCGCAGGGGCTGCCGGGGGAGCTGCGCGAGCTGCTCGACGCCTCCGGCTTCCCATCCATTGTGGATCCGTTCCAGCAGGCTCCGGTGCGGGAGATCTCCCCGCCCGACGAGTCGCTGCCCGCCGACGCCGTTGTGCAACAGGCGCATCCGAGTGTGCTGAAGATCCGCGGCGTCGCCTCCTCGTGCTCCCGCTCCCTTGAGGGCAGCGGCTTCGTCGTCGCCCCACAGCGTGTGATGACGAACGCCCACGTCGTCGCGGGCACCGACCAGGTTGCCGTCGAAACCCCCCAGGGGCGAGAACCTGCCACGGTGGTGCACTTCGACCCGAGTACCGACCTCGCTGTGCTGGCCGTGCCCGGTCTGACCACGCGTCCGCTCGACCTGCGTGACGAGGACGCCGTCGAAGGCGACGACGCGATCGCGCTCGGCTACCCGCTCGACGGGCCGTACACCGCGTCGCCGTTGCGGGTGCGTGAACGGATCAACCTGCGCGGCCCCGACATCTACGACGCCAACACCGTCCAGCGTGACGTCTTCACCGTCCGCGGACAGGTGCGCAGCGGGAACTCCGGCGGCCCCATGATCGACCCGGACGGCGACGTCATCGGTGTCGTGTTCGGCGCGTCGGTCGAGGATCCGGACACCGGATTCGTGCTCACGGCCGACGAGGTGCGGGACGAGTACGAACAGGCGCCCGCCTACGGCGCCGAGGTCGGCACGGGCCCGTGCACCTCATGACGCGGCGGATGCGCCGCGATCCCGACGTCCGCACCGCGGCCGGTCACCAGGCCCATCAGAACCGACTCCAGGCGTTCGCTCTGCTCCTCCTGGGTTTCCTCGCCGCCGCGCCGCGACCCCGGTGGCTGGGCTCGGCGCGGCGGCACTGAGATGTCGACGTGCTCGGGTGCCGACGTGCTCGGGTGGTGCGGTGCCCGGTGGCGTGCTCAGGCGGTGACGAGGTCGCGACGCCGGAACCCGGCGGCCCCTGCGCCCACCAGCAGGGCGCCGACGGCCGTCAGGATCCCCACGGCGCCCCAGGAGATCTCGTCGGCCGGATGCTGGCCGACGTGCTGGAAGGGTGAGGTGTCCAGCACTGCTCGGTCGAACTCGAGCATCTCGCCGAACAGGCTCAGCACCGTGCCGTAGACGAACACGATCCACACCAGTCCGAGGAGCCTCGGCGCGAGTCCGTACAGGGCGACGGCCAGCCCGAGGAAGAGCCACGCGGCCGCCACGTGCACCGCGTTCCCGAGCACGACCGGGCCGAACAGTCCCCAGTCGCCGGTGCCGAGCACTGCGCCGACCCCCTGGCCGAGGCCGGCGAGCAGCAGCAGCCACAGGGCGCCTGCCGCGGTGACGGCGGTCCACGAGCCCAGCCACGACGACCGGCTCACGGCCGTGGCGAGAACCGGCTCGGCGCGCACGCCCTGTTCCTCCCCCCGCAACGACTGCACGGACAGCACCACGTACACGGCGACGATCAGGGCGAAGTAGATGCCCATGAAACCCAGGTAGCCCTCCAGGATCCCCTCGGCGCCCCCCATGACGGTGACGATCTCCTCGGGCATGTCCGCCGCACCCTCCTGCATGGGCTGGGCGAAAGCGCCGAAAGTGACGCCGGCGAGCACCATCGCCATGGACCAGCCGACGAGCGACGGACGCTGGAGCCGGTAGGCCAGCGCGAGCGTGCTGCGCAGCCACGTGGCCGCACGTGCCGAGCCGAGCCGGTCGGGCAGGACTCCCGCGGCGAGGTCCCGCCGGGTCTGGAGCGCGTAGCCGACCGCGGCGCCGGCGACGGCGAGCGCGACCGACAGCAGCAGCGGCCACCAGCGGTCCAGCGTGAACGGCGCGGTCTGCTGCGACCATCCCAGTGGCGAGAGCCAGGACAACCAGCCGAGGCCGCCGTTCTGGGTGGTCGACATGTCGCCGATGCCGCGGACGACGAACGCCGCCCCGAGCACCGCACCGGCGATGCCGGACCCGGCTCGAGAGAAGGCCGAGAGCTGCGTGGTGATCGCCGCGACACCGGCGAATGCCAGCCCCGCCGCGCCGATGCCGGCGCCCATGAGCAGCGACGGTCCCGCCTCGGGCGGCGGCTCGATCGTCGAGCCCAGCGTGACCAGGCCGGTCAGTCCGGCGACCAGCAGGTTCATCACCGTCGCCATGATCAGCGCCGCGGTGAGCTGGGCGTGCCGCCCGAGCACGTTCGCGCGGACCAGCTCGGCCCGCCCGGTCTGCTCCTCGACCCGGGTGTGCCGGGACACGGTCGTGATCGACATGAAGGCGGCGCCCAGCATCAGGTACAGGGCGTAGAAGCCCGCGACGAGCCGGGCGACGGTGATGTCGTCGAAGCCGTAACCGGGTCCGCCGATCAGCGCCATCACGGGGTTCGCGGCCATCGTGGCCATTCCGGCCAGGCTCTCGGCGTCCATGACGGCGCCGATCGCGTTGGCGAAGTAGGCCCACAGCACCGTCAACCCCAGCACCCAGGCCGGCAGGCGAACGCGATCGCGGCGGACCATGAACCGCAACAGGGTCCCGGTGCCGGTGAGCGCGCCGCGCTGGTGGGAAGTGCTCTCCGGTGGCGCCGCGCCGCCGGGCCGTTCGGTGGCGGTCGTCATGACGCCACCTCGTTCCTGCCGGCGCGGGCCTTGCCGGCGCGGCGCTTGCGGGAGCCGTTGGACGCGGAACCGCCGTCGTGGCTGCCGTTGCTGCCGGCTCCGCCCAGTTCGTCGCCGTAATGCCGGAGCAGCAGCTGCTCCAACGTCGGTGGCGTGGCCGTCAGGGCCTGCACGTCGTGGGACGCCAGGTCGCGCATGATCGTCGGCAGGTACTCGGCGTCGACCTCGAACCGCGTCTGCTGACCCTCGGCGTGCAGGTCGTGCACGCCCTGCCGCCGAGCGAGCTCGGTGAGGGGCTTGTCGGTCAGCGCGGTCACCGTCGTACGGGACAGGTGCCGCAGATCCTGCAACGTGCCGGACTCGACGACGGTGCCCTTGCGAATGATGGAGATCCGGTCGGCGAGGATCTCGACCTGGGCCAGGATGTGGCTCGACAGCAGCACGGTGACGCCCGCCTCCTTGGCCTCGCGGACACACTCCTGGAAGACGACCTCCATCAGCGGGTCGAGGCCCGCGGTGGGTTCGTCGAGCAGCAGCAGGTCGACGTCGGAGGCCAGCGCCGAGATCAGCGCGACCTTCTGCCGGTTGCCCTTGGAGTAGGTCCTGCCCTTCTTACGCGGGTCGAGGTCGAAGCGCTCGACGAGCTCGTCGCGCTTGGCCGCGTCGACCCCGCCCCGCAGCCGGGCGAACAGGTCGATGGCCTCCCCGCCGGTGAGGTTCGGCCACAGCTCCACATCGCCGGGCACGTAGGCCAGCCTGCGGTGCAGGGCGACGGCGTCGCTCCACGGGTCGCCGCCGAGCATGCGCACCGTCCCGGCATCGTGGCGCAGGATCCCCAGCAGGATCCGCATCGTGGTGGACTTCCCGGCGCCGTTCGGCCCCAGGAAGCCGTGGACCTCTCCGCGCGCGACCTCGAGGTCGAGGCCGTCGAGGGCGGTGACCTTCCCGTAGTTCTTGGTGACGCCGGAGATGTCGATGGCCGGGGACTCGCCCTTGGCCGGTCCGGTGGACGACATTGTCGACCTTCTTTCTGCCGTGGAGTCTCGTGGTGTTCGCGATGTCGTGCGCGTGGTCTGCAGGTGTGCGCCGGCTGTCCGCGGATCAGGCGGTGTCGGGTGTGGTGCCCGATTCGGCCGGGGGATCGGCCGGAGGGTCGCTGTCGCTGAACGGTTCGGTGCGGTCGGGCGCGTAGGCGTCGAGCAGGGTGCTGTCGGTCAGCAGGCCGTGGGTGTAGAGCTCGAGGGCAGGCAGCATGAGCTCGTGGGTGGTCCGCCGCCAGAAGTCCGCGTCGAGCTCGCCGAGTTCCTTGTCTGCCATCAGAACGGACTGCAGCATCCAGCCGAGCGAGATCGAGAAGGTGAGCTTGACGCGGGCCCGTTCGTCCCGGCTGGGGCGCATGACGCCGGTGCGGACCCCTTGCCGCATCCAGCGTTCGGCCTCGCCGTACATGTCGGTGAGGAGGTTCCGCGCCGCATCGCCGCCGGTCATGAGACTGCGCACCACGTAGCGAATGAGTGGCTGGAACTCGTCGACCATCGCCATCTGTGTCAGGAACGTGGCGCGCAGATCGGCCGAGCGCATGGCCTCGGTCTTGTACTTCTGGATCACGTCCACGACGTGTTCGTCGCAGGCGCGGCGCAGTTCCTCCTTGGAGTCGAAGTGCTTGAGGATCGCCGGTGCGCTCACCCCGACGTCGGCCGCGATCGCGCGCAGTGAGGCGTCGAATCCGTCCTGCCCGAAGCGGTTGACGGCAGCCTCGAGGATGCGGGTCCGGGTGTCCGGAACCTCTGCGGGTGAACGCATGTAAACCACGGTAAACGCGTGTAAACCGGGTGCGCAAGTGGGGTGCGATGTGAACGGGTTCGCCCAGGTCACGAGGGTGCTGAGCGAAGGAGTCCCCCCGGCGGGTTCGGGTTCGCGGGAGGTCGGCCCTGTCAGCGGCTGCGGAGGAACGAGGCGAGGATGGCCGAGGTCTCCGCGGGCGCTTCGAGGTGCGGGAAGTGGCCGACTCCCGGCAGGGTGATGAACTCGGAGTGCGGGCCGCGCCACGGAGTCGAGTCTCGCGCGGTCGAGGGCAGCACACACGGGTCGTCCTCGCCGTGCAGCTGCAGGACGGGCATCGTCACGCGGGCGTCGATGTCGCGCCGGAACCGTCTGCCGTCGCCGCGGAACTGTGAGCGCAGCGCCCAGCGGTAGTACTCGAGGGCGCTGTGCGCGACGCCGGGGATGCGCATGGCGTGGCGCAGGGTCGCGGTGGTCTCCGTGAAGTCGCCGGTGCCGCGCCACGCCTCGCCCGCCCACGATGCGAGCAGCTCGCCGGTGTAGGCGGCGTCGTCGGCGACCAGGCGTTTCTCCGGCGCCATCGGAATCTGGAACCGCAGCACGTGGCTCGACGCGCGGGCCTGCGCACCCCGGAGCCCGAGCGGCAGCCGGAAGGCCGCGTGCCGCAGTGCCAGCGGGTGCGCGCCGCCCAGCACGCCGACGGATCGCACCACCCGCGGCCGCATCGCAGCGGCCGACCAGGCGAGCAGCCCGCCCCAGGAATGGCCGACCACGTGTGCCGAGCGGAGGCCGAGCGCGCGGATCAGCCCGGCGACGTCGCCGGCGGCGGTCCACGCGTCGTAACCGCGTGGCGGTTTGTCCGAGTCCCCGTATCCGCGCAGGTCGACGGCCACCACGCGGAATCCGGCCTCGGCGAGGTCACACAGCTGGTGATGCCACGTCCACCACAGGCCTGCGAACCCGTGCAGCAGCAACACGGGTTCGCCTTCGCCCGCCTCCGCCACGTGCAGCAGGATGCCGTTGGCGGACACGTCGCGATGCGTCCACGGGCCGGGGTACCGGACGGTCGACGGGTCGGGCGGGAGCACTTCCGGGCTGCGGTGGCGAGGCAGGAAGGGTCAGGACCGCGGCAGCGGTTCGCCCGGGGCCGCGGGCGCGCCTTCGGCGGCCTCGGCCGACTTGTGCTGCGGCTTCAGTGCCGCGGCCGATTCCTTGATGCTGTCGATAGACCGCTGTGGCGCGCGGACCTTCTTGAACTTCCGGTACCCCAGGAAGCCGCAGATCCCTGCGAACACCAGCATCAGCAGGAACACGATGCCGAACGCGGCCCAGCGCTGGAGCCACTCCGACAGCAGTTCGCCGAGGAAGAAAAAGAAGAAGAACGAGCTGTAGAGCGCGACCACCGCGGCGATGATGAAGAAGACGCTGCCCTTGGCGGCCTTCTTGACCTCGCCGACCGTTTCGGCCTTCGCCAGCTCCAGCTCGGCGCGGAACAGCGTCGACATGTGCTGCGTCGCGTCTTTGACCAGCGAACCGATCGACGCGCCTTCGGCGGAGTCGGCCGCGGAGTCCTCCGACAACGGGAGGTAGGGCACCCAGCCCCCGGCATCCCGGTTGTCGCCGTCGTTGAGTTCATGCTTCGGGCTGCTCACGCGCCTCATCGTGCCATGGGGATGGCGTCACGGTCGCGAAGGGCGCACGGGCGGTGTCGATGTGGTGTGAAGTCGTCGTCTCGGCGTGTCGTCCGGCGGTCGGAGCGGGATGCACCGAACGGGTGAGGACACGGAGTTGAATCCCATCACGATCGGTAGCGAATGGGGAGTATTGTTGAGTACTGGCCAGTAATAACGGACAAAATCCGTCAAAGTACGCAGGATCGGACAGTAATCAACATGTCGGGTATCGAGGCTGAATCCGCCGCCGCGGGATCCGCAGGTGGCGGGAACGAGAAGACCTTCTTCGGGCACCCCCGAGGGCTCGCCAACCTCTTCGGCGTCGAGATGTGGGAGCGCTTCTCGTTCTACGGGATGCTCGGCATCCTGCCGCTGTACCTCTACTTCTCCGCCGCCGAGGGCGGCCTGGCGATGGACAAGGGCACCGCGCTCGGCATCGTCGGTGCGTACGGCGGCCTCGTCTACCTGTCGACGATCCTCGCCGCGTGGGTCGCCGACCGCCTGCTCGCTCCCGAGCGAACGCTGTTCTACAGCGCCGTCGTCATCATGATCGGCCACCTCGCGCTCGCCGTGCTCCCCGGGTACGCAGGCGTCGGGGTCGGGCTCGGCTGCGTCGCGCTCGGCAGCGGCGGCGTCAAGGCCAACGCCACCGCCGTGCTGGGCACGCTCTACGGCGAAGGTGACGAGCGCCGCGACGCCGGTTTCACGATCTTCTACATGGGCGTCAACCTCGGCGCCTTCGTCGGCACCGCGCTCACCGGATTCTTCCAGCACACGGTCGGTTTCCACGTCGGCTTCGGGCTCGCTGCCGTCGGCATGGCGCTCGGGCTGATCCAGTACTCGATCGGCCGCTCCAACCTCGGTGAGACCTCACGGGTCGTGCCGAATCCACTGCCGGCCTCGCGCCGCCCGCTGGTCGCGCTGGTGTTCGCGGCGGTCGCCGTCGCATGCGTGCTGCTCGTGCTGACCGGCGCGATCACCGCGCAGAATCTCGGGGACGTGGCGGTGTGGGTCGCGGGCCTCGCGGCCGCCGCGCTGTTCGTGATCCTGCTGACCAGTACCAGGGTTGGCAGCGTCGAGCGCAGGCGCGTGATGTCGTTCATCCCGATGTTCGTGGCCAGCGCCGCGTTCTTCGCGCTGTTCCAGCAGCAGTTCACCGTGCTCGAGGTGTACTCGGACGAACGCCTCAACCGGGACCTGTTCGGCTGGGAGATGCCGATCTCGTGGGTGAACCTGATCAACCCGGTGTTCATCCTGATCCTGGCACCGATCTTCGCCACGGTGTGGGCCAAGCTCGGCGACCGGCAGCCGTCGACGCCGATGAAGTTCGCACTCGGCACCGGCGTGATGGGCGTGGCGTTCCTGCTGTTCCTGCCGATGGCGGGCGGCGAGGGCAACACGAGCCCGCTGCTGGCGGTCGTCGGCATCCTGGCGACATTCACGGTGGCCGAGATGTTCCTGTCGCCGGTCGGTCTCTCACTGTCGACGAAGCTCGCACCGCAGGCGTTCCGTGCCCAGATGGTCGCGCTGAACTACCTGTCAGTGTCGCTGGGCACGGCGCTGTCCGGGTCCCTGGCCGAGTACTACTCGGCCGAGCACGAGGCGTCGTACTTCGGCACGGTCGGCGCGGTCGCACTCGGCATCGGCGTGCTGATCGCCCTGCTCTCGCCGTTCATCCGCAAGCTGATGTCCGGGATCCGGTAGGTCCGCTCCGCGTAGCCGGCCAACACGGCCGGCTACGCGGTCGACACGCCGAACAGGGAGCCGACACCGTAGGTGACCGCCATCGTGAGCGCGCCGACACCCGCGTTGCGCAGCACCGCAGGCAACCTGCGCGCCCCGCCGAGCGTCGCGCTGGTCCACCCGGTGAGCACCAGCCCGGCCAGCACGCCGACCGCGCAGGTCACGACCCGGATCTCCGGCGGCGGCAGCACGATCGCCAACAGTGGAAGCAGGGCTCCGGCCACGAACGCCCCCATCGACGCGAACGCCGCGTGCCAGGGATTGGTCAGCTCGTCCGGATCGATGCGCAGCTCGACGTCGGCGTGCGCGCCGAGCGGGTCCTTCTCGGTGAGTTCGCGGGCGACGCGCGCGGCGAGGGCGGGCGAGAGGCCCTTCTCCTCATAGATCCCGGCGAGCTGCCGTTCCTCGGAATCGGGCATCGTGCGTAGCTCCCACTTCTCGGTGCGGAGCAGTGCCTTCTCGGTGTCACGCTGGGTGCTGACGGACACGTACTCGCCGCCTGCCATCGACAGCGCGCCCGCCACGAGGGACGCGACACCCGCGATGACGATCGCGGAACGGTCCGTGGTCGCGCCGGCGACACCCACGACGAGACCGGCTACGGAGACGATTCCGTCGTTGGCACCGAGCACGGCCGCGCGCAGCCAGTTGGTCCGCCTGCCGACGCCGTCCTCGCGATGGTTGGTCCGATCCCGAGGTGATGCTCGACTGGGAGCTGTCGGATCTCCCCGACCGATTGGGCCGCCCGGCCGTGCAGTCCTGTCGGGTTGTGCCGCGTCGTTCGGTTGCGCGGTCCCGTCCGGTTGTGGGGTGTCGTCGGTGCCGTCCACATGCTCTCCCTAACCGTGCCCGCGGCGGGTATCAAGGACCCATGCGACAGCGCGAACACACCTACACGCTGACTCTGCGGTGGACGGGCGACCGTGGCACGGGCACGTCGGGTTACCGCCGCTTCGGCCGTGACCACGACGTGATCGCCGACGGGAAACCGTCGCTCGCCGGGTCGGCGGACCCGTTCTTCCGTGGCGACGCCGACCGGTGGAACCCCGAGGAGCTGCTGCTCGCGGCCCTCGCCCAGTGTCACATGCTGTCGTATCTGGCCGAGTGTGCGCGGGGCGGTGTGGTCGTCACCGGTTACTCCGACGAACCGGTCGGCACGATGACCGAGACGCTCGGGGTCGGCGAGTTCACGTCGGTGCAGTTGCGTCCCGTCGTCACCGTCGCCGACGCCACCATGCTGGATCGGGCCCGCGAGCTCCACGAACCCGCGCACCAGGCGTGCTTCATCGCGCGGTCGGTGAACTTCCCGGTACGCCACGAGGCCCGCATCGACATCGCCGCCGACACGGACCGGTCCTGACGCCTTCGGCGCAGGCGATGCCGATGCCGGGAGTCCGGACCACACCCGCAGGCGACCCGGTTCACTGCTCCAGTTCGGCCAGCTGCTTCTTCGCCTCTTCGAGTTGAGCCTCGAGCTCGGCCACGCGGGCCTGCTGCTGCTCCTTCGCGGCGTTGATGACCTCGTCGATCGGCGTCGACAACTGCTCGTGGAGCTCCTTCGCCGCACGCGACACGGCCGAGGCGGTCACGGCCAGTCCGCGGGTCACCCACTTGCTGCCGTGCTTGAGCTCGGCCTGCCATTCACCGTCGGCCGTTCCGGTGACGGTGAGGGTCAGTTCGACGGTGCGGGTCTTGCGTGCGCTGGTCCCCTTGGCACGGCCGCGCTTGGGCTTGGCGTCGTCGGCGGACTGTTCGTCACCGGACCGGGAATCGGTCTGCGGGGTCTGGGCCGACGTCGTGCCGGCCGCATCGCCGGCCGACGGATCGGACGTGCCGTCGGAGGCCGCGGAGGCGTCGGCAGTCGAGTCCGCGCTGGTCAGCGGCGTTTCAGCAGCTTGATCGCTCATGTCGGTGGTCGCGGTGGTGCCGGTGTCGGCGGCGACTTCGGTGCTGGCTTCGGTAGTGGCTTCGGCATTCATCGCGGGCGGGTCCCCTCGAAACGTCCGGCAGTGGCGCCCGCATTGTAGAACACTCGTTCGACGTGTTGTCCACCCGGGTGCTCGCCGATGATCGGAATAGTGTTAACAAAAAGTCGGAAAATGTGGGGCAGGTCTCATCCGGTCGAGCTTCGAAGGTGTCCGTTGTGTCCGGATGTCGATGTGAAGCCTTTTCGAGCGTGTGTGGCCCATCTGCGCTTCTGCCAGGGACAAACCGGTACAGACCTCGTATACGTAGCCCGATGGAGTGATCCCTCGTTCGGGCTGTGTCCTGCGGAAACGGGTCATCGCTGCAGCTCGGGGCGGTACTGAAAATCAGCAACGCATTTGATCGAAACTTGCAGTGGGGATAACAATGCGAACCGTCGCGTACGCGAACAGTAACCCCTGTGCACGTAAAACCCGTGTGGCGCGGAACGTTGTGCACACAGCGGGTCGTACTGGGGGCTGCGCCGGTGAGTCCGGACTTCGGACGTTCGAGCACGAGGAGCGTCCGGGTGCGGGCCTGCGCAAACGGTCGCACATCGCGTGAGCGACGCACTACTGAACGCTCCACACCTCGCACCTTCGTGTGCCTAGTTGCAGGACGTGATCGATGGAAAGGCGTAGCAACGCCGACTGCTCGGGTTACACCGGGCGAGATGCCGGTGTAACCGCCGGGTTCGGGGACGCGTACCGGAGGCGGTCGCGTTCGCTGGCAGCCGCTGTGGGCGCGATGGTGCTCGCGCTCGTCATGACCGCGTGCGGCGGGGATCCGTCGGCCGGCGGCGGGCAGGACACCAAGCCGGTCGCCGTGACCGAGGAACAGCTCGCGAAGCTGCCCAAGGCCACGACCTACGACGCGCTCGAACAGGCGCCCGCCGACCCCGCGAAGGGGGACACGTCGGCGGGTAAGAACGGCACCGGAACGGTGCTGCACCCGAAGCAGACCCTGGCGGTGTACGACGAGCCGAGCGGCAAGCCGTTCGCGAAGCTGCCCGTCAAGCAGATCTCGTCGCCGACGTGGGTCCCGGTCGTCGCAGAGAAGGGCGATTGGGCGCAGATCCTGCTGCCCACACGTCCCAACGGCGCCAGTGGCTGGGTCCACACCACCGACAAGTCGGTCGAAGAGGCGCACAACGACTTCGCCGTCACGGTGCACCGCGACGACTTCACCCTCGAGATCACCAAGAAGGGTGAGCAGATCGGGGAATGGACCATCGGGGTCGGGAAGGACGAGCACCCGACGCCGACGGGGCGGCAGTACATCATCGCTTCCATCGAGGAGCAGGTGAACGACTACAGCCCCATCGTGCTTCCGCTGAGTTATCACTCGGAGTCGCACGAGACGTTCGGCGGTGGCCCCGGCACCGTCGGCATCCACACGTGGCCGGACAACAGCTTCGTTGGCAAGGCCAACAGCGACGGCTGCATCAGGGTGACGAAAGAAGCCCTGGACGAGCTCGTCAAGCTGCCGCTGGGAACGATCGTCGAGGTCGTTTGACGCCCCTCCCACGGCAGTGCCCCACCGGTGACGGGCCCCCGCCCGGAAACCCGACCCGAATGCACGACCGGAAATCGAAAGGTACTTCCTTGTCGAAGAAGAAGACTGCCGCGCTCGGCGCAGGCGCACTGTCGGCCGCCCTCGTCGGCGGTGTCATGTTCGCCCCGTCCGCGCTCGCGCAGACCGAGGACTCCGCTTTCGGCATCTCCGCCAGCGGCCTGATCAACATCGCCAAGACGCCGCACGTCGTGGGCGAGGGGTCCGAGACGGTGCTCGGCAGCAACGTGGCGGGCCTCGCGGAGGCGACGGTGCTCAACGCCGAGGCGTCCCCGAACTACGCCTACGCCGACGTCGCCAACCTCAGCGTCCTGCCCGGCCAGGCTCCCGGCGTCCCGGAGCTCCCGGGTGGTTCGCCCCTGATCGCGGCGACCGGAACCATCAGCGCCGAGTGCGACAACGGTGAGATGAGCTCGGACATCACCACGCTGACCATCGCCGGGCACGAGGTTCCGATCAACAACCTCGAGCCGAACACGACGGTGCTGCCCGAGCAGCTCGGCGGCGTTGCCCAGGTCACGTTGAACCAGCAGACCGACAACACGGTTACGGCCGTTCACATCGAGCTGCTGCAGGGCGTGCCGGGCCTGTCCGACATCGCCGGGCAGACGATCGACATCGCGTCGGCCACCTGCACCGCGGGTGACGACGACGGCGGCGACGACGGTGACAACGGCGGCGGCGACGGCGACAACGGCGGCGACAACGGCGGCGACAACGGCGGTGACAACGGCGGCGACGACAACGGTGACGGTGGCGGCGACGAGGCCGGCCCCGACGGTGCCGCCCCGGCTCCGACCCCGCAGCCCGGCCACCTGGACGTGACCGGCTGACGCATCCCCCAGGGGAGCTCCGCACATACGAAAGCGGCCTCCACAGTGGACATCCACTGTGGAGGCCGCTTCTCGTGCGTGCCCGAGCCTGCTCAGTCGTCCGAACCGGACGCGAGCCCCTTCGAGATCTGGTCCATGACCGTGCTGTCGGCGAGCGTGGTGACGTCGCCGACCTCGCGGTCCTCGGCCACGTCGCGCAGCAACCTCCGCATGATCTTGCCCGAGCGGGTCTTCGGAAGTTCCGGTACGACCATGATCTGCCGCGGCTTCGCGATCGGGCCGATCTCCTTCGCCACGTGATTGCGCAGCTCCTGGATCGCCTCGTCGCCCGCCTGCGCAGCGTCACCGCGCAGGATCACGAACGCCACGATGCCCTGGCCCGTCGTCTCGTCGCTCGCACCGACGACCGCGGCCTCCGCCACCGTCGGGTGCGACACCAGCGCCGACTCGACCTCCGTGGTGGAAATGCGGTGACCGGAGACGTTCATGACGTCGTCGACCCGGCCGAGCAGCCAGATGTCGCCGTCGTTGTCGTACTTGGCGCCGTCACCTGCGAAGTAGTAGCCCTGTTCGGCGAACCGCGACCAGTACGTGTCCTTGAACCGCTGGTCGTCACCCCAGATGCCGCGCAACATCGCGGGCCACGGCTTGTCCAGCACCAGGTAGCCGCCGCCACCGTTGCCGACCGGCTTACCCGCGTCGTCGACCACCTTCGCCGCGATGCCCGGCAGCGGCCGCTGCGCCGAACCCGGCTTGGCATGCGTGACACCGGGCAGCGGCGAGATCATGATCGCGCCGGTCTCGGTCTGCCACCATGTGTCGACGATCGGGCAGTTGCCACCGCCGATGGTCTCGCGGAACCACATCCACGCCTCGGGGTTGATCGGCTCACCGACCGAGCCGAGGAGCCGCAGCGACGACAGGTCGTAGCCGGCCGGGATGTCGGCGCCCCACTTCATGAACGTGCGGATGAGCGTCGGCGCCGTGTAGTAGATCGAGACCTTGTAGTTCTGGACGATCTCCCAGTGCCTGCCCTCGTGCGGGGTGTTCGGCGTGCCCTCGTAGACGACCTGTGTCGCACGGTTGGCCAGCGGGCCGTACACGATGTACGAGTGCCCGGTCACCCAGCCGATGTCCGCGGTGCACCAGTAGACGTCCTCGCCGGGCTTGTGGTCGAACACCGCGTTGTGCGTGTAGGCCGCCTGCGTCAGATAGCCGCCCGACGTGTGCAGAATGCCCTTCGGCTTACCCGTCGTGCCCGAGGTGTACAGGATGTACAGCGGGTGCTCCGAGTCGAACGCTTCCGGGGTGTGCTCGCCGGACTGGGAGTCGACCAGCTCGTCCCACCAGAGGTCGCGGCCCTCGGTCCACGGGACGTCGTCCGAGAGGTCGCTGCCGGTGCGGCGGACCACGATGACCTTCTCCACGCTCGCCGCACCCTCGAGTGCTTCGTCGACGTTCACCTTCATCGGTGCGGCCTTGCCGCGGCGGTACTGCCCGTCCGAGGTGATGACCACCTTGGCCTCGGCGTCGTCCACCCGCTGGCGAAGAGCGCTCGGCGAGAATCCGCCGAAGACCACGCTGTGCAACGCGCCGATCCGGGCGCACGCCAGCATCGCGACGATCGCCTCGGGGATCATCTGCAGCTGGATCGCCACGCGGTCACCGGCGGTGACACCGAGCGAGGTCAGCGCGTTCGCGGCCTTCGACACGTCATCCTTGAGCTGGGCATACGTGATGTCGCGGGTGTCGCCCGGCTCGCCGATCCAGTGGATGGCCGTCTGGTCGCCGTGGCCCGCCTCGACGTGCCGGTCGACGCAGTTGTAGGCGACGTTCAGCTTGCCGCCGACGAACCACTTCGCGAACGGGGCGTCCGACCAGTCCACGACCTGTGTCCACTTGGTGTCCCAGTGCAGGCGCTCGGCCTGCTTCGCCCAGAACGCCTCGCGGTCGGCGTCGGCCTCCGAATACCACTCCGCCGTCGCGTTGGCCGCCGCCGCGAACTCCGGGCTCGGAGGAAAACTCCGGCTCTCGGTCAACAGGTTGTCGAGTGCCGGCGACTGCTCTGTCGTCATCTGCAAGGCCTCCTGGTCGTTGCTCAGGCGCACGCGTCGTCGTTCCTGCGCCTGCCTGTGAAGTTAGTACCGCACGAGACAGGTTGCAGCCACGTTCGCCCACCCACAAGGCCCCGCGCTCGTTGCGGGCGCCCTGGGCGATGAGCGGCTGACGAACGGTCGGCGCATATGCTCGCCGGGGTGTGCAAGCGACGCGGGAGGATGGGCAGTGGCCGAGAGTGAGCCGGAGCGCGAGGTGCTCACATGGGATCTGTTCGGGACGGCGAGCCGGCAGCTCGCCACGGCCGTGGCCGACAGCGGGTTCCGGCCCGATCTGATCCTGTCGATCGCCCGCGGCGGCCTGTTCGTGGCTGGCGCGCTCGGATACGCGCTCGACGTGAAGAACCTGCACGTGATGAACGTCGAGTTCTACACGGGCGTCGACGAGCGACTGGACCTGCCGGTGATGCTGCCGCCGGTCCCGAACGCCGTGGACCTGGCGGGCGCCAAGGTGCTGGTGGCCGACGACGTCGCCGACACCGGTGCGACGCTGAAACTGGTGCGTGACTTCTGCGCCGACGAGGTTGCGGAGGTGCGCTGCGCCGTCGTGTACGAGAAGCCCGCGTCGACGGTGGCGTGCGATTACGTGTGGCGGCGGACCGACCGGTGGATCAACTTTCCCTGGTCGACCGAACCGCCCGTCATGACGAGAGAAGGTCAGGTGCTGGACGCATGAATCAGACGGCTGCTGCCGGGGACCCGCTCGCGCCGCTCGTCGAGCTCGACGGCGTCGCCGAGGCGGCGAAGTCGGCCCAGGACGCGGTGTTCGCCGTCCACCGGTACGGCGTGAACCTGCGCGAGGGCTCGGCCACGGCCGCCGAGGCGTCGGTGCGAGCCGCGCGCTCCTCGGCGGGTGTCGAGGGCGTCGACCCCGAGATCCCCGACGAAGGTGACGTGCGTGACCCGGTGCTGGCCGGTGCGCTGCGGGTGGCGAAGGCGAGCGAGACGCTCCTGCCGACGTGGCGCCGCGCCCCGATGCAGGCGCTCGCCCGGATCCACGTCCTCGCCGCGGCGGACCTGACGTCCGACTCCGACGCGCTGGGCAGGCCCGACCCTGCCGCGTCACCTCGACTGGAACTGCTCGGCCGACTCGTCACCGGCGGGACGAAGGTGCCTGCGGCAGTGCTGACGGCCGTCGTCCACGGCGAACTGCTGGCGTTGCAGGCGTTCGGCACCGCCGACGGGGTGGTCGCCCGCGCGGCGGCACGGTTGACGATGGTGGCGAGCGGACTGGACCCGAAGTCGCTGACCGTGCCCGAGGTCGCCTGTTTCCGCAGGCAGGAACGGTATGCCGAGACCGCGGCGGCGTTCGCCTCCGGAGAGCCCGACGGGGTGCGGGACTGGCTGCTGTTCTGCTGCGCCGGGTTCGAAGCGGGCGCCCGCGAAGCGCAGAGCATCGCGGACGCAGCCGCCTGATCACGCGCCCGGCCGGCGTTACGGGCCGGCCGGGCCCCGGGACGCCCGAACGGGAACGGCGCCCGAGTGGGAACCGTGGCCCGGCCGGGCCCGCGCGGCCGAGCCGTGCGGGTGCGACTCAGGATGCGCGGGGGCGGACCTCGTCGAGTGCGTCCCGGACGTGCCCGCCCGCATGGTCGAGTGCATCGGCCGCCGTCGTGACGTCGACGTCGCCGAGCAGGTGGACGAGCGCCACCTTCAGGTCACCGTCGGCCCTGGTCAGCGCCGCGTCACACGCCTGCTCGTCCGCGCCGGTCGCCTCGCCGAGGATGCGGAGCGTACGGCCGCGCAGCTTCGCGTTCGTGGCGAGCATGCCGACCATGAGGTTCGAATAGGTCCGGCCGAGTTTGACCATCGTGGCCGTGGAGAACGCGGTCAGCACCATCTTCTGTGCCGTGCCCGCCTTCATCCGGGTCGAGCCGGCCACGGCCTCGGCGCCCGTGTCCACGACGATCGACACGTCGACCTCCGCGGGTACCGGCGCCGACGGATTGTCCGACACCAGCCCGGTGTGCGCACCGAGCCGCTTGGCTTCCTTGAGCGCACCGAGCACGTACGGCGTCCGGCCCGAGGCGGTCAGTCCCAGCACGAAGTCGCCCGGCGTGACGGATTCCGCGATCTCGGCGGCACCGGCCGATTCGTCGTCCTCGGCGTTCTCCACGGGCAGCCGCAGCGCACGTTCTCCCCCGGCGTGGTGCGCGACGAACCAGTCGGCGGGAACGTTGTAGGTCGGCACCAGCTCGGCCGCGTCGAGCACCGCGAGCCTGCCCGAGGTGCCCGCACCCACGTAGTGCACCCGGCCGCCGCCGCGCAGCGCCGCCACCGCGTGGTCGACCGCCGTGGCGAGGACGTCCAGCACGCTCCGCACAGCACCGGCCACCTGCGCGTCCTCGGCGTTGATCGCCGACAGGATGCCGTGGGTCGACAACCGGTCGATGTCGGTCGTGCGCGGATTGCGCCCTTCGGTCGGCGACTCGACGTGTGCGATCGTCGCCACCTGCTGCGGACCCGCGTTCGTCGAGCGGGATGCCATGTTGCTCACCGTTTCAGTCCTCACCCGGCCACTCGCCGGCCGGGTTCTCATCGGGTGCGCCGCCGCCCGTCGGGGCGGGTACCGAGCCTGTGCGTGCCGACCGCGTCGCGAGTGGCGTCGAGGGCCTTCACAGCGTCGTCCATGTGCTGTTGCGCGATGCCGATGAACAGGCAGTCGATCACCGTCAGCTGGGCGATGCGGCTGGCGGTGGCGCCCGAACGGAAGGTCGTCTCCCGCGCGGCCGTGGTGAGTATGTGGTCGGCGACCTCCGCGATCGGTGACCGCGGGAAGTTCGTCAACGCGACCGTCGTCGCGCCGTGTTCCTTCGCGGCCCGGAGTGCCTCCACGGTGTCCGTCGTCGCGCCCGAATGCGAGATACCCACGGCGACGTCACCCTCGCCGAGCACCGCGGCCGACGTCAGCATGATGTGCGTGTCGGACCACGAGAAGCTCACCCGCCCGATGCGGTGCAGCTTCTGTTGCAGGTCGGCGGCGACGAACGCGCTCGCCCCGACGCCGTAGACGTCGACGCGGCCTGCGCCGGCCATCACGTCGACGACCTGCTGCAACCGGTCGACGTCGAGCTGTTCGGCGGTTTCCTCGACGGCTCTGGCGTCGGTGAACCCGATCTTGCCGACGATCGAGGCGAGGTCGTCGTCGTAGGAGATGTCACCACCGTGCATCTGCGGGGTGCGTGCCGCCGATCGGGCGGTGTCCGCGGCGAGCGCGATGCGCAGCTGCGGATAGCCACCGACGCCGATCGCCTTGCAGAAGCGGGTGACGGTCGTCTCGCTGGTATTGGCCGCAAGGGCGACCTCCGTGATGCTGCGGCGGGACACGGTCGTCGGGTCGTCCAGTACGACTTTGGCGACGCGCTGTTCGGCCTTCGCGAGGCCCGGCAGCAGGGACCGGATGCGGACCAGCGGACTGCCGTCCGGGTCGGCCGATTCCGAAGCCGCCGCGGCCACGGGGTCGTCCGTCGTGTCCGGCAAAGGTTCATCACCTGTAAGTCCCGTTGGAAAATTCCTTACTGCTGGCGTCTGCGACAAGGTTACCCACACCCTCCAGTCGATTGCAGCCCCTGGTGTGTCCCCCGCCGACCCGGCCGCTAGAACCATCGTTGCTCAGAAAGTCGCCAACCGCCTAGGGAGCGTTAGGCACAGCGCCTTAACGACTTGGCAACGTCACCTGCGGCTATGTGTCGGTAGCAGAGAGCGATTTCGCATGGTTTGCACGTTTCGGTGGTGCGACGGTGACGATCGTCGCGCGGCTGCACGACCATGACGCGGATGCAACCGGAACGGCCGGGTGGCCCACGCCGAACGTCGTGAATCTGCTGGTGAATGGCCAACAATCGCCCGTCATCACTGTCTCCTCGAAGGTGCACCGGGTGCCACTGGCGCCGGTGCCGAATCGCCGCCGCGGCCGCGCCGGTCCGGCGGTCGCTTCAACACCGTGGATGCCCATATCCGGAGGGGCATACGCGTCGATATGTGTAACGCGTGTGAGACCGCTCGCCTCGCGCACGCACACGAGGCGGCCCCGAGGGCAGTGCAGCACTGCCCTCGGGGCCGCCTCGGTGATCCGGCTCGCGTGGGGACGCGGATTACGAACCGGGCCGGTGGGAGACCGGCTTGGGCCGCAGCCCGGCGTTGTCGGACTTCCGGCCGTCGCCGGTGGCGCCGGCCGGGCCGGCGCCACCGGCGTTACCGCTCCTGCCATTACCGTGCCCGCCGTTGCGGGACTTGCCGTTCGCCGGCTTGTCGTCCTGGCCCGGGGTGCGGAACCAAGAGCCGCCGCCCGCGTTCGGCTTGGCCTTCAGTGCCTGCGACATGGCCGTCGCCCACGCCTCGCGAGCGTCGTTGACCGAACCCCATTCGCGGGTCGGGTGCACGCGGTTGGTCAGCAGGATGGCCATCGACTGCGAGTTCGGGTCGATCACGAACGACGTGCCTGTGTAGCCCGTGTGCCCCGCGGTGACGGGGGAGGACAGTTCGCCCATGTACCAGTCCTGGTCGAGTTCGAATCCGAGCCCGTGGGCGTGGCCGGGGAACTCCTGGTTGCGGTTCGTGAGCATGTCGCGAACGCTGCGTTCCTTCAGGATCCGCTCACCGCCGTAGACGCCGCCGTTCAGTAGCGTCTGCCCGAGCACTCCCATGTCGCGGACGGTCGAGAAGATGCCCGCGTGACCGGCGATGCCGTCGAGTGACCAGGCGTTCTCGTCGTGCACGACACCGCGGATCATGCCGCGATCCGGCTCGGACTGGTACTCCGTGGCCGCGATGCGGTCCCGCTTCGAAGCGGGCGGGTTGAAGCCCGTGTCGGTCATCCCGAGCGGCGCCGTGATGTTGTCGTGGACATAGTGGTCGAGCCGCTTGCCGGTGAGCTTGCCGACGAGCTCGCCGAGCGTGATCAGATTCAGATCGGAGTACTCGTACTCGGTTCCCGGCTCGTTCACGGGCTCGGCGGCCAGCACTGCTCCGATACGCGAGGTGCGGTCCGGGTAGTCCTCCCACAGCGGCATCGTGGCCTGCAGCCCCGAGGTGTGGGTCAGGAGCTGCTCGACGGTGATCGAGTCCTTGCCGTTCGCGCCGAAGGCGGGCAAATAACGCGCGACGGGCGCCGACAGCTCGACGTCGCCGCGCTCGATCAGCTGCATCACGGCGATCGAGGTGAACAGCTTGGTCACCGATGCCATGTCGAAGATGGTGTTCTCGCGTACTCGAACCTGCTGGTTCGGCGGCAGCTCGTTGCCGTCGCGGTCGAAGCGCACTGCGCCGCCCGCCGAGAACTTGCCCGCGACCTTGCCGTCGTGGGCGAGAAGTCCGGCGGCGCCGGAGTACATCGGATGGCCGTCGACGGCATCCGACGCGGTCAGCTCGGCCAGCCGCCGCTCCGCCTGCCTGATCGGCCGCGGGTCCAGGCCCGCGTCCTTGGGCTTGGCGTGAGCGAGCGCGCCCGCCGTCGGCGACAGCGCGGTGCGTGGACCGTCCGATCGCCCTTCGTCGGGTGTCGCCGCCGCCGCGGTGGTCGTGCTTGTCAGGACGAAGACAGCCGTCATCGCCACGATTCTGCCTCGCACGCGAGTAATCCCCCTACCGGTAGATCAGATACTGCTCCCGGTTCCGGCGGAATCCGTCGATCTCATCGGACCACGAACCGATGATCTCGTCGGTGCCTGCGCCGGCGTTCACCATGCTGCGGAGGCGATCGGAACCGAAGAGCTTGTCGATGAAGTTGTCCTCGCGCCACCCGAACAGCTTGGGGTGCACCCGTTTCGCCGTAACGATCATGGCGATGCCCGTGCGGATGGGCTCGAACGCGTGCGGGTCGGTGATGTTCAGCTGAACGCCACCGCATTGTTCGTCGGTGAATTTGCCGAACGTCGGCACGAAGTACGTTTCCCGGAACGATACACCGGGAAGGTTCTGTTCCTGGAGTGCTTCACGCCACTTCCAGTCGACCCCCGGGGCGCCCAAGATCTCGAACGGCCGTGTGGTGCCCCGTCCTTCGGAGAACACCGTTCCCTCGAAAAGGCAGGTGCCGGGGTATGCGAGCGCGGTGTCCGGGGTCGGCATGTTGGGGCTCGGTGGCGTCCACAGAAGATCGGTTTGCGAGAACAAACGATCACGTTTCCAGCCACGAATCTCGATGACGTCCAGATTATCGAGTTTCCCGCCTTCCTCCGGCAGGAATTCGTTGTTGAACAATCGCGCGAGTTCGCCCGCCGTCATGCCGTGCTGCAGGACGATCGGTTTGAGCCCGACGCCGGAGCTGAATTTCGGGTCGAGCATCGGGCCGAACGCGGAACCGCCGATGGGGTTGGGGCGGTCGAGCACGACGAACTCCACCCCGACTCGTGCGGCCGCGGCCATGCCCTCGTACATCGCCCAGATGTAGGTGTAGAAGCGTGATCCCACATCGGCGATGTCGAAGACGACCGTGTCCACACCCGATTTCCGGTACATCCGTGCGAGTTCGTCGATCGTGGCGCCGTACGCGTCGTAGACGGGAACGCCGGTGCGCGGGTCCTCGTAGTCGCCCTCGGAACCGCCGGCCTGCGCACTGCCCCTGAATCCGTGCTCGGGGCCGAACGCGGCAACCGGTCGGACGCCCGCCGCGATCAGCGAATCGACGATGTGATCGCCGCTGACCAGCACTCCGGTGGGGTTGGACAGCACGCCCACCTTGCGCCCGGCGAGGCGCTTCCAGCCTTCGTCGGCGAGAAGGTCGGCGCCGGGCCGGACGGCCCGCCCAGGTACGGGGCCGGGCCGTGCGGCGGCGCTGTCGGACGACGTGCCCGGGCGCGGAGCCGCGGACGCGAGCTGGGACCCCGAGGTCAGCAGGGGCGTCGCGAGGGCGCTCGCGGTCAGGAACGAGCGTCGGTTCAAAGGCATGTCATCACCAGGTCAGACCGTGGCCGAAGGGGTAGAGGGTCGTGTCGGGGTCGTCCCCGGCCGGAATCGTGACCGGCAACTTGCCGTGCGGGGCCTGCTGGCCGAGCAGCACCTTCGCGAGCGAGGTCATGGAAACGTCCCGCCAGTCGTACGTGGCGAGCCATGTCGGGACGTCGACGTAGCCGGGGTCGTAGGGCTCCTGGACCGAGACTGCCACGACGTTCGCGTCCGTGGCCAACAACTCGTGCAGCAGGTCACGTTGTGCGGCGTCGCCCGAGAGACCGTTCGTGAGGACGACGACCGTGTCGGCGTCACCCGCTGCGTTCACGGCACGCCGGATCGTTGCCTCGTCCGGCTGTGCTCCGGTCGGCAGTGCCGTCGCCGAATCGCCGAGCTTCGACGCGAGCGACTCGACCGGCCGTGCCGGGTAACCCGGGTAGTCGAGGTTGTTCCAGCCGGTCACCAGCGTGTTGCCCTCGCCGGGAAGGGGCAGAACCCCGTCGTCGTTGCGCAGCAGCGTCGGAGCCCTGTCCGTGGCGGCCTGCACCGTCTCGCGGTTCTCCGGCGTGCCGACCTTCTCGCCAACGGCCCCGACGTTGACCATCGGCGCCTCGGGAATGCCGCGCTCGGCCTTCAGTTCGAGAATGCGCAACACGCTCTTGTCGATGCGCTGTTCGGTGATGCGTCCGCTTTCCACCGCGTCGAGTACGCCGTTGACGGCGACGTCGAGGTCCGGCGGCATCAGCATCTGGTCGACACCCGCTTCGAGGGCGAGCACCGGGATCTCACTGTCGGGGTGCATCTCCCGCACGCCCTGCATCTGCAGTGAGTCGGTGACGACGACACCGTCGTAGCCGAGTTCTTCGCGCAGTAGTCCGGTCATGATCGGCTTCGACAACGTGGCCGGCTCACCCGACGGATCTAGGCTGGGCACGCGGATGTGCGCGGTCATGATCGAGTCGATGCCCGCGTCGACCGCCGCCTTGAAGGGCGGCAGGTCGATCTCGCGCCATTCCTGCTCGGTGCGGTCGATCGTCGGCAGGCTGGTGTGGCTGTCGGTCGCCGCGTCGCCGTGCCCCGGGAAGTGTTTGGCCGAGCTCGACACGGTCGCGGTGTCGCTGCCCGAATCCTGGTAGCCGTGAACCTGCGCGCGCACGAAGTCACTCGCCACCTGCGGATCCGCGGAGAAGGACCGTGATCCGATGATCGGGTTCGCGGGGTTGGAATTGACGTCGGCGACCGGGGCGAAGTCCTGGGTGATTCCCATGGCGCGCAGCTCGGAGCCCGTGACGGCGGCGGTGGCCTTCGCGGCCTCGGTGTCACGGCCTGCGCCGATGGCCATCGCGCTCGGCTGCTCGGTTGCGGGTTCACCCACGCGCGTAACGCGTCCGCCTTCCTGATCCACCGAGACGATCAGTGGCACGCCGGCATCCGTGGCGAGTGCCGCCCGCTGGAGACCGTTGGACAGCTTCGCGACCTGTTTCGGGCGCTCGATGTTGTCGGTGCCGCCGTGGTTGAAGTAGATGACCCCGCCCGGCTGGTACTTACGGACGACGTCGGACGGCGTGTCCACGCCGTACTTCTCCTGGTTGCCGGCGTGTTTCTCGTTCGGCGCCTGTCCCCAGACGTCGGCGACGAACAGCTGCCCCACCTTCTGCTCGAGCGTCATGTCGCGCAGCGTCCGTTCGGCCCAGCTCACGTTGCTGTCCGGACCGGCCTGCGCCGGAGGGGTCGTGCGGACCTCGGCGCCTGCGGTGGATGCACCCACACCGCCGGTGGCGACGAGAAGTCCCGTGAGTGTGGCAGCGGCATAGCTGTTCCTCCTGCGCGGGGAAGCAGGTTTTGTCACGAAATCCCTCCAGTGAGCGTGTGGATGTGGGAAATCCACGAATGCGTCAGCACCGGAAAGCTAAGCGAGCACGATAGGCCCGTCAATGGACGAACGTCGCGGACCGTCACGAGTGGACCGTTCCCTCCGGAAAACGGCAGGAACGGTCCACTCGTGACATGCCGATGGGGGAACGGAATCCGCCATTCGCGGCGCTATTCACGACCACGGAAGCGGGGCGCACGGAGCGACGTGGGGCAGAGCGACGCGGGGCACGGAACCTGCGTGGGGAGGGTGCCGCGCTCACGGAGTGGCACGCGATGCACTGCGCCGGAGATATGGCGCCGGAGGTACGGCGCCGGAGGCACGGCGCCCATTGAGTGCGGCGCCCACGGAGGCGGCACGCGGCGCTGGAGGGGTGCGCACAGAGGCGTGGCCCGCCGACGATGTCGACGGGCCCCACCTCGCGCGAGGGCCTGGGCGACCAAGCTGCAACGTGTGTCGCATCTTTTGGGGTACTAGGCGTCCGGCGTCCCGGTAACGCAGTCCCACGGCGACGAAGCCTTACGCGGCGTGCCCAGCGTGGGTACCCGGTACTCGCGCACGGAGATCGATCGGGGTGGATCGGGCTTATCTTCGCCGGATCCCTGGCCGGTTCGACGTCCGCACCTCCAGTTGTACTCAGTGATGCAGTTCACTTCAAGGGGCAGTTCGGGTGCACCGGTACAGATTGTGGCCGGATATGCGCATGACGTGGGTTTCCTTGCTGTGGCGGGAAAGTCAGCCGCCGGACGGGTGTTGACGCCGATACGGCCCACGTCCGCCGGCCCGAGCTGCCGTGCCAGCTTCGGACGTCAGGCAGGTCGCTCGCCGGTTCGCCGGGTCAGTCCGTAGGCGGCCGTTCCGGCGACGGCGGCGATCCCGAGCCCGAGTCCGACCCCGGCGAGCATGTTCGACCGCGCCGTCACCTTCGACCGGATGGACACCGGCTTCTCGAAGGTGTGAATCTCCCAGGTCCGTTCCGTGGCGATCCGGCGCAGCGTGCGGTCCGGATTCACCGCGTGCGGATGCCCGACGGTTTCCAGCAGTGGGACGTCGGTGCTCGAATCGCTGTACGCGTGGCAGTGGGTGAGGTCGTAGCCGCGTTCGGCCGCGAGGTGGCGCGCCGCGGCTGCCTTCTGCTCGCCGTAGCAGTAGAAGTCGATCTCGCCGGAGTAGTGCCCGTCCACGATGCCCATACGGGTGCCGACGCTGTGGTCGGCGCCGAGCATCGCGGCGATCGGAGTGACCACCTCGTCGCCTGCCGCCGACAGCACGATCACGTCGTGGCCCTGCGCCTTGTGGGCGGCGATGAGCGCCTCGGCCTCGGCGTAGACGAGCGGCGTCACGACGTCGTGCAGCGTTTCGGCCACGACCGCGCGCAGCTGTGCGACGTCCCAGCCGCGGCACAGCGCGGAGATCTCGGCCCTGAGGCGTTCGGTACGTTCTTCGTCGGCGCCGGACAGCGAGAACACGAGCTGTGCGTATGCGCTCTTGAGGGCCGTGCGGCGGCTGATCATTCCTTCGCGCATGAGCGGTCTGCCGAACGCCAGTGCGCTCGAGGACGCAATGATCGTCTTGTCGAGGTCGAAGAACGCCGCGGCGTCGCAGCTTGGGGAGTTCCCGGAGTCGGCCACGTTCTCACGATAGGTGATCGGCAAAGCCGGTTGTGCCGCCGGACCGACGCAGATCGTCCCGCCGCACGCCCCGTCCGTGGCCGGGATCGGCGCTACCCTTCTGTTACCGAATTGCCTGTTCGGAACCGGTTTCGGACCGGTTGGCGGAGCTACCCTGGAAGTAGTCCGGTATCGCTCCCGGATACGGCTCGGCTCACCCCCGGCCGAGCCCGGGCGGTCCCCGTTTCCCTCCCCCTGGCGGGGGCCGCCTCCTCGATTCTCGCCTGCGCTCTTCCTCGCTGCGCTGTTTCCGGTGCACGGCTTTCCTGTGCACGGCCCCGGTTACCGCTGAGTTATCCACAACGACCCGGTTATCCACAACTTTGCGATTCCCCTCTTTCCGTCGCGGTGGCCGCAGGTGAATGTGGATGGCAGCCGAAATTCTCTGGGGGGCGCAATGGAACGGGCTGTGGACCGGACGGCGGAACCGGGCGTCGTCGCGAACGCCGTGACCACCGGCACGATGTCCGGTGGTCACGGACGGCCGCTCGTCGTCGCACGTGAAGGGCGGGTGCTCGACGAGATCCGCAGGCACGCCGCGGCGGTCGACTGCGATCTCGTCCACGTGGCAGATCTCGACGACGCGGAACCGTACTGGCACGAAGCACCGCTCGTGCTCGTCGACGAGGACGTCGCGCCGAGCACCCGGGTGCGACCTCGGCGAGGCGACGTCGTACTGGTGTGCGGCGGGAAACCGCCGCAGAGCATGTGGCGCCGCGCCGTGGTGCTGGGTGTGCGTGAGGTCGTGACACTGCCCGACGCCGACGGGGTGCTGCTCACCTCGTTGGCCGATGTCGTGGAGCGGCCGAGCACGGACCGGGGGCGGGTGGTCGCCGTCGTCGGTGGACGCGGAGGGGCCGGTGCGTCGGTGCTGGCGGCGGCCGTGTCCGTCAGCGCCGCCAGGCAGGGCGGCAGATCCGTCCTCGTCGACTGCGATCCCCTCGGCGGCGGTATCGATCTCGTGCTCGGCGCCGAACTGCAGGACGGAGTGCGCTGGCCGGACGTACGGGTCCAGGGCGGGCGGGTGGCCATGTCGGCGCTCGACGAGGCCTTGCCGGTTGCCGGGCCTGCCGACGGGCCGGTCGCGCTGCTCTCCTGTGACCGCGACGGTGGAGGTCCTGCCCCGGAGACGGTCGAGGCGGTGCTTCGAGCGGGGGTGCGTGCAGGGCGGACCGTCGTGTGCGACCTGCCACGGGATCCGGGTCCGTGTGGCCGGCGGGTGCTCACCGTCGCGGACCTCGTCGTCGTGGTGGTGCCCGCCGAACTGCGCGCGTGCGTCGCGGCCTCGCGAGTGCTGGAGCGGCTCGGGGAACCCCGTGGCCGCGTCAGGGTGCTGGTGCGCGGTCCGTCGCCGGACGGACTCGGGGCGCGTGACGTCGCGGGCAGCGTGGGCGTGCCGCTGCTCGGGTGGGTGCCCGCCGACCGCCGTGTCGCCAAGGCCGTCGAGCGGGGTTCGTTCAACCCACGACGCCGGGGCGCGCTCGGCACCGCGGCCCGCACCGTACTCCGAGAACTCGCCATCGGCTGATACCCGCCGGCCGACTGTCCACATTGACCGTTCCGGAGCAATGCTCCGATATCGTTTCTCAAGGGGAGAACATGGGAAGCAGTACTGTCCATTCACTACCCGAAGAAGATGCGGAACCGCATGACGGTCCGCGACTGGTCGAACGGGTTCGGCAGCGGCTTGCGAACACCGGCTCTGCCGCCGATCCGCAGTCGGTGGCCGAAGCGGTGCGTGCTGAAACGACCGGAGTCGCAGGGCATCTCGACGTCCTCGACGCGCTCCGTTTGCTGCGGCACGAGTTCGTCGGTGCCGGACCGTTGGAACCGCTGCTCGACGACTCGGCGGTGACCGACGTGCTGGTGACCGCTCCCGACGAAGTGTGGGTCGACGGCTCCGGCGGTCTGCGCCGCACGGACGTGACCTTCGCCGACGAGGAGGCCGTGCGCAGGCTGGCGCAGCGGCTCGCGCTCGCGGCGGGCAGGCGCCTCGACGACGCCCAGCCGTTCGTCGACGGCTGGTTGTCCGGGGCGGGACCGCACGGACGGGTACGTATGCACGCGGTGTTGCCGCCCGTGGCGGCGGCCGGGACCTGTCTGTCGCTGCGTGTCCTCCGGCCCGCCGCGCACGATCTTCGGGCTCTCCGCAGGCTGGGCACAGTCGACGAATCCGGTTTCGCGTTGTTGGAGGCCGTCGTCGCGGCGCGGCTGGCTTTCCTGATCAGCGGTGCGACCGGTTCCGGCAAGACGACCCTGCTCGCGGCGCTGCTCGGCGCGGTCTCCCCGAAGGAGCGCATCGTCAGTGTGGAGGACGCCGCGGAGATTCGGCCGTCGCATCCACAGGTGGTGCAGCTCGTCGCGCGGCCTGCCAACGTCGAGGGTGCGGGTGAGGTGACGCTGCGCGACCTCGTGCGGGAGGCCCTGCGGATGCGGCCGGATCGGCTGGTCGTCGGCGAGGCGCGCGGCTCTGAGGTCTGTGAGTTGCTGAACGCGCTCAACACCGGTCACGACGGCGGTGCGGGCACCCTGCACGCCAACTCACCGAGTGAAGTGCCCGCCCGACTCGAGGCGCTGGCCGCGCTCGGTGGACTGACCCGGTCGGCGCTGCACAGCCAGCTCGCGGCGGCGGTGCAGATCGTGCTGCACATGGAGCGGGCAGGCGGCACGCGGCGCCTCACCGAGATCGGCGTCCTACGGCGTAGCGGCGACGGAGTCGAGGTGCGGCCCGTCTGGACGTCGTCTGGTCCCACTGCGGACCACGAGCTGCTGACGTCCATGCTGCGCGGCCGGGGAGTGGAGCCGCCATGGTGACGGCAGTCCAGCTGGCCCCCGCCCTGGCTTCCGGGGGCGCGGCACTGCTGCTCTGGCCGCAACAGCGGGGCAGACAGCGGTTGCGGGGTGTGGTCCAGCGGGCGCCCGCCCCGGAACGTTCCGGGAGCCGGTGGCGAGCGCCGTGGTCGTGGCGCGCCGGTGCCGTCGCGGCGCTGCCACCGGTACTGCTGGTCTCCCTGTGGGTGGGCGCCGGTCTCGTGCTGGCGGCCGGGTTCGGTGTGGCCGCGGTGTGCGTGCAGACCCGGGCTCGCCGCCGCGTTCGGCGGGGCGTTGCCGCGTTGAACGGCCTCGCCGAGGCGTTGCGCGCGATGGCGGGCGACCTCCGTGCCGGCGCGCATCCCGCGACCGCGGCCGAAGCTGCGGCGCAGGATGCGGCGCCTCACGTCGCTCCGGTGTTCCGGGCCATCGCGGTGTCGGTGCGGCTCGGCGGCGAACCGGACACCGGCCTCGCCGGGCTGCCTCCGAACTCGGCATCGCTGCCGGTCGGCGTGCTGGAGCGCGTGACCGCCGCGTGGTCGCTTGCGCGGCGGCACGGACTGGCTCTGGCCGACATCGTCGACGCGGTCCACCGCGACGTGGCGACGCGTGCCCGGCTTGCGAGCGCGCTCGACGCGCGGATGGCGGGACCACGGGCGAGCGCACTGATTCTTGCGGGACTGCCCGTCCTCGGAGTGCTGCTCGGCGAGGCGATGGGAGCGGCACCGCTCGGCGTGCTCCTCACGACGACAGCTGGGCAGGTGCTCCTTGCGGTGGGCTCCGCGTTGTTACTCGGCGGTGTGGCGTGGACTTCGGCGATCACGGGCAAGGTGTTGCCCGGATGAGCCCGCTCGTGCCTGCGTTGCTCGCCGCTGCGCTCTGGCTGCCGCCGGTTCCGTCGGCCACACGGTTGCGTGCGCTGCTCCCGTCGCGGCCGGCTTCGATGCCACGCTCGCGGCTGCTGCGAACCCTGACGTCTCCGGAACGCGGGTTGCCGGCGTGCGCGGCGGTGTCGGTCGCGCTGCTCGTCGCCGCCGCGGGGGCGGTCGTGGCAGCGCCCTTCACCGGCGCCTGCGTGTGGTGGGGCATCCGGCGGGCGCGAGCGCGCCGTGGCCGCCCACAGCCGGATCCGTTGCGCATGGCTGCGACCGGTGACCTGCTTGCCGCATGCCTGCGTTCGGGCATGCCGGTGTCCACCGGAGTGCACGCGGTGGCGTCGACGGCCCAACCAGATGCGGCCGCCGCGCTTCGTGCCACCGCGGGGTTGCTGACGCTCGGTGCAGAACCCCGGCAGGCCTGGCAGCCGGCTCGGGAGTGCCCGGCCACGGCCGAACTCGCTCGCGCCGCCTGCCGTACTGCCCGCTCCGGCAGTGCGCTCGCAGGGGTCGCTGAAGACATGGCTCACCGGGAACGTGAGGCCGTCGCGGACACCGCAGAGGCCCGCGCCCAACGAGCGGCAGTTCTGGTGACGGGGCCGCTCGGGTTGTGCTTCCTGCCCGCGTTCCTGTGTCTCGGCATCGCGCCTGTCGTGATCGGACTCGCGGGCGAGTTATTGGTCTGAACCGCTCGTCTCGGCCGAAGGCCCACTGCGTCGGCTGACTATGTCGACCCGAAGGAGGCCGCTCGGCATGAGCGGGCGGCGAAAATCGATGGAGAAAGGAAAGTCATGAACACGGTTATGACGATTGTGCGCACGGTTCTGCCCTTCGCCCGGCCGTCGGGGACGAGCGGGACCCCACCGCGGGAAACGGGCACACCGGGGAATCTCGAGGAGGTTCCGCGAACCAGCCTGTGCGACGGCCGGCCGACCCTGAAGGCAGCCGACGGGACGACAGCGGATGGGACAACAGCGGATGATGGGGCGAGAGCGGATGGGGCGACGGTTGATCTGGCTGCGTTGATTCCCAGACAGGCCGGACCGGAATGCGAGGGGATGCCGCGTGCCGGCTGGATCGCAGACGAGTGCCGGGAGAAACAGCTCGGTGAACGCGACCCCGGTGACCACGATGCCGATCGCAATGAAGGCGGCCGTCGCGATGGCGGCAGCCGCAATGGCGGCGGCGGTCGCGAAGGCCGGTCCGTTGCCGTCGCCGGTCGTGCCGAGCCCGACGACGAGGCGCGCGACGAATGCGACGTCGATGGGGGAATGTCGACGGCAGAATACGCAATAGGAACGCTGGCCGCCGCAGCGCTGGCGGCGGTTCTGTACGTGATTGTCACCGGCGACTCCGTGACCTCCGCCCTGACCTCGCTCATCGAGCAGGCGTTGTCGGTGGACTTCTGATGTCCACCGTCGAACCGCGTGCTCGTGACGGCACCCGCGGTCGCGACGGCGGCGGTTCCGGCACCGGTGGGCGAGGTGGGCCCGGAGTGGCCTGCCGGGACGGCACCGGGGGCTCCGGGCGTGGCGAACCGGCCGGTGGAGGTGACGAGCGTGACCGTGGCGCGGTGACGGTCGAAGGCGCGATCACGGTGTGCTCGCTGATCGTGGTGCTGGGACTCGTCCTGGGGGTCGTCACGGCGATGCTGGACCAGGCGCGCTGTGCCGACGCCGCCGGTGAGGCGGCACGCCTGCTCGGCAGAGGCGACGATGCCCGCGCTCGGGAAGCCGTCGAGCGGCTGGCCCCGGACGGCGCGACGTTGACGGCGACCGGCGACGGCACCGGCATCGTCGTCACCGTGCGCAGCCCGATCCTCGGCGGACTGTTGCCGGGAACGGAACTCGCGGCGGAGGCCTATGCGATCCGCGAACCCGGAACCGAAGGAGCTGCAGCCAGTGAGGCGGAACAATGAGGTTCGGGAAGCGGAGCCCGCGCCCTGAGCGGGACCTCCGCGAACGCACCGCGCCGCCGGGCACCGATGCGGCGCCGCCGGGCACCGGCGCCGCACCGTCGCCGGATTCCGGAAGGCAGGGGGCGGCGGCAAGACAGCAGGAGGAGGCAAGGCCGCGGGACGTGGCAAGGCGCCGGGACGTGGCAAGTCCGCGGGATGCGGCAGGGAAACGGGATGCCGAAGCGGGTATGGCCACGGTGTGGGGCGCGTTCGCGATCGCAGGTCTGCTGGCGGTCGCGGGCGTGGTGTGGCTGGTCGGTCATGTGGCTGCGGTCCGGCACCAGGCAGCCAACGCCGCGGATCTGGCGGCGCTGGCGGCTGCCGGCCGGGTGGACGGCGGCATGGGCGACGCGTGCCGGCTGGCGCGGACGGTCACCGACCGCATGCACGTCGACTTGGCCGACTGCCGCGTCGCGCACCCGGATGCGCTCGTGACCGTCGAAGCCGGCGGTGGGCCGTGGCTCGCCGTCTTCGGCCCGGTGACCGCACGTGCGCGCGCCGGTCCCGCGACGGAAGCCGAGGGGCATTCGGACGACGAGCAGCGGTCGGCTGCACGCGGTGAACGGTATCCGCCGCGTGCGCTGGGTGCGGACGTCGTGCAGAAACCACGGAGTGGCCGGGACCCGCCTGCCGGTGTTCGGCCGGCCGGTGCCCAGGTCATCGCCACGACGAACGGTACGTCGATCGGCGGCAGGGCCCGATGACCGGCGACCGGTGTTCGGCGCGACCGTTGTGTCGATGCTCACTCATCGTCTCCGAACGTCCGGTTGTCGAGCGCCTCTGTCGTCGACCCTGCAACTTGCCGTTAAGTGAGATCAGACGCCGCGACGAAGCGGTGCGAACGGTTTCAGGAGGCTTGAGCAAGACATGTTGGACATGGAGTGGCCCGACAGCTGGCGCGGCTCGTTCCGGATCGAGCTGCGTGCGGAGGCGATCAGCCTCGCCGAGCGCGGCTGGCCCATCTTGCCGGGCACGATCTCCCCGGGCGAGGGCGCCGACTGGGAGTACCCGGCACCCGCACACGAGGACTGGCAGGACCGGCTCGGCGCACACCCGCGTCAGGTCGCCGCGTGGTTCACCGGCAAACCCTGCAGCTTGCTGGTCGCAACCGGCACGATGGTCGATGCTCTCGAGGTCGGCGACGAACTCGGCAGGCGGGCGGCGTCCTTGCTGCGGGTGACGGGCCGCCCCGCGCCGATCGTGGCGATGCCGAACGGCCGGTGGCTGTTCCTCACCACCTCGACCGATGCCGTGCACCCCGTGCTCGCCGAGAACGAGGACGTGACCTGGCACGGCCGTGACGGGTACGTCCCGCTTCCGCCGACTCCGTATCGGCAGGGCGTGGTGCACTGGCGCGTCAAGCCGGAGATCTGGGGCTGGCGGCTGCCCGAGCCCTCGACCGTGCACGAGGTGCTGGTGCGCGCTCTACTCGGCGAACACGACGACGCGACCGTGACGGACCCGGCCACAACGGTGCTCCCGACCGAAGATCAGCCCGCCGTGGCTTCGTCTGCGGCCTGAACCACCCCGTGACCGTGTGCGCCATCGCGTCTCATCGCCCCGAGCACGATGTCGAGCACGGTCACAGCCCCCGCCTTGTCCAGCGGTTCGTTGCCATTCCCGCACTTGGGCGACTGAACGCAGGACGGGCACCCGGCCGGGCACTCGCAGGAGACGATCGCCTCCCGCGTAGCGGCCAGCCATGGGACCAGCGCGGCAAACCCGCGATCGGCGAAACCGGCACCCCCGGGATGACCATCGTGCACGAACACCGTCGCCTCCCCGGTGTCAGCGTGCAACGCGGTCGACACTCCGCCGATGTCCCAGCGGTCGCACGTAGCGAACAGCGGTAGCAGGCCGATCGCTGCGTGCTCGGCAGCATGCAGGGCGCCGGGAAGGCGCGCCGATCCCAGCCCCGGCGCCTCCCGGCGCCCTGCAGCATCTTCCACTCCACCAGCACCAGCACCAGCACCAGCACCGTCGGCTTCCGTGTCCACGCATGCCGCGCTCTGGAGCAGCTCGTCGTTGATCGTGTACCAGACGGCTCTGGTGCGCAGCTCCTCCTCCGGCAGATCGAGCGCCACCTGATCGAGCACCTCGCCCGAAGGCAGTCGCCGTAGATAGCCGACGACGCGCGACGTCACGGCCACATCGCCGAGGCACACGGTCACGCCCCCGAAATGCTGCTTCTGGTGTGTAGCCAGCACCTCGATGTCGATCACCTCGCGCGGCGACGTGTTCCACTCGGGGTCCTCGGCGTGCACCAGCGCCAGCCCGGTTTGCAGGTCCAGCTCGTCGACCACGTACGACGAACCCTGGTGCAGATACACCGCGCCCGGATGGACCGTCGTGCACGCCGAGCTCGGATCGACCGTTCCCAGCAGCCTCGACGTCTCCGCCTCGACGACCGCGACCTGCTCGCCGCCCGAACCACGAATGTCCACATCGAACTGCGGCCGGTCCCGTGACGTCCAGTACCACCCGCTCGGCCTGCGGCGCAGCACGCCGTCGGCCACCAGCGACTCCAGCACCGCACGTGCCTCGTCGCCGCCGAACGCGTCCAACTCACCGGCCTTCAGCGGCACCTCCGCGGCCGCGCACGCCAGCTGCGGTGCCAGCACGTACGGATTGACCGGGTCGAGCACGGTGGTCTCGACCGGCCGATCCAGCAGTGCCTCCGGATGGTGCACGAGGTAGGTGTCCAACGGGTCGTCCCGCGCCACGAAAACCACCAGCGCGTCGTCGCCCGCACGCCCCGCGCGGCCCGACTGCTGCCAGAACGAGGCCAACGTGCCCGGGTAACCGGCGAGCACCGCCGCGTCGAGACCGGAGATGTCGACGCCGAGTTCGAGCGCGTTGGTGGTCGCCACGCCGAGGAGTCGCCGCGCCATCAGGTCGGCTTCGAGCCGCCGCCGTTCTTCCGGCAGGTAACCGGCGCGGTAGGCGGCGACCGTCTCCTCCAGCGCCGGGTCGACCTCGGCGAGGATGCGTTTCGCGCCCAGCGACGTCAGTTCCGCACCGTGGCGCGATCGCACGAACGCCAGCGTGCGAGCCCCCTCGATCACCAGCTCGGCGAGGATGCGTGCTGCCTCGGCCCCGGCGGAACGTCGCACGGGCGCACCGTTCTCCCCGGTCAGCTCGTCGAGCAGCGGCGGTTCCCACAACGCCACGGTCCGCGGGCCGCGAGGTGACGTGTCGTCGGTGACCGCCGTGGCGGGCCTGCCGGTGAGACGAGCGGCGAACTCGGCGGGTTCGGCGGTCGTCGCGGACGCGAGGACGAACACCGGTGCGGCGCCGTAGTGACGGGCCACGCGCTGCAGGCGCCGCAGGAGCAACGCCACGTGCGAGCCGAACACGCCGCGGTAGCTGTGGCACTCGTCGACGACGACATAGCGCAGGTTGCGGAAGAACGCTGCCCAGCGCGCATGCCCGCTGAGGATGCCGCGGTGCAGCATGTCGGGGTTGCTGAACACCCAACGTGCGTGTTTGCGGACCCAGTCGCGCTCCTCGCGCGGGGTGTCGCCGTCGTACGACGCCGCGCGCACGCCGTCGAGGTCCAGGTCCGTCACGGCTCCGAGCTGGTCGGCGCCCAGGGCTTTCGTCGGCGCGAGGTACAGCGCGGTCGCGGAACTGTCGGTGACCAGCGTGGACAGCACGGGCAGCTGGTACACGAGCGACTTCCCGGACGCGGTGCCGGTGGCGACGATGACGTCGGAGCCCTCCCACGCGGCCGTGGCGCCCGTCGTCTGGTGGGTCCACGGGCGGTCGACGCCACCGCTGCGCAGGGCCGTCACGACCTCGGCCGGAGACCACGACGGCCACTCGGTGACCTCGGCGTCGCGGCCCGGGAGGTCGGCGACGTGGGTGACCGGGTCGCGCCGCTCGGGGATGCCGGCCGTCGCGCGCGCGAGCAGCCGGCGTGCACGCGTGGTCGAGGCTTCGTTCATCTGTTCGAGAATCGCACAGCCTTCACTGTGACGACCGACACCCGAGAGTGACCGGTGCCACACTGCTACGCCGGGTATCCGCCCCGAAACAGGTCTCCCGAGATCGACTCCGATACCAATACACTGCGCCGACAAACCGCAAAAAGTGGTGCACATCCCATGTCAGCGTCGACACAGTGGGGTCCGCGGAGTGTCGCGGCCGACCGGTCGCTGCTGGCGTAGGCGACGTTTCAGGAGGACGCATGTCCCGGCACTTCCTCGCGGCCGGCTCTCCGGAGCTGGCCGGAGGTGACTACGGCATAGTCGCCGTGGTCGCCGTGATCGCCCTGGCTGCACTGGCACTCGGATATGTCCTGCTCAAAGAGGTCCTGGCGGCTGACCAGGGCACGGAGCGGATGCGCGAGATCGCCACCGCCGTGCAGGAGGGCGCCGCTGCCTATCTCAACCGGCAACGCAAAACACTCGCCGTCTTCGGCGTGGTCGTGTTTCTGCTGTTGCTGTTCCTACCGGCCGAGGACTGGAACGAACGCATCGGACGTTCGCTGTTCTTCCTGATCGGCGCGGTGTTCTCGTTCTCGATCGGCTACCTCGGTATGTGGTTGGCGACGAGAGCGAACGTCCGGGTGGCGGCGGCCGCCAGGCAGTCCGGTGGCCGGGAGAAGGCGATGCGTGTCGCGTTCCGCACCGGTGGTGTCGTCGGCATGATCACGGTCGGTCTCGGCCTGTTCGGCGCCGCCGTCGTGGTGCTGGTCTACGCGGGCCAGGCGCCGAAGGTGCTCGAAGGGTTCGGTTTCGGTGCCGCGCTGATCGCGATGTTCATGCGTGTCGGCGGCGGTATCTTCACCAAGGCCGCCGACGTCGGCGCAGACCTGGTCGGCAAGGTCGAGCAGAACATCCCCGAGGACGACCCGCGCAACGCGGCGACGATCGCCGACAACGTGGGCGACAACGTCGGTGACTGCGCGGGCATGGCCGCGGACCTGTTCGAGTCGTACGCCGTGACGCTCGTGGCCGCGTTGATCCTCGGCAGTGCGGCGTTCGGCGCGAGCGGCGAAGGGCTCGTCTTCCCGCTGATCATCCCGGCGATCGGGGTGATCACGGCCGTGATCGGCATCTACATCACCAAGGCGCGCTCGGGCGAGAGCGCGCTGACGACGATCAACCGCTCCTTCTACATCTCGGCGGCGATCTCGGCGGTGCTGTCGGCGATCGCGGCGTTCGTGTTCCTGCCGAGCTCGTTCCCCGGCGTGTCCGGCAACCCCGCCGTGATCGCCACGTTCTCGGTGCTCATCGGTATCGCGCTCGCCGGCGTGATCTTGTGGCTGACCGGCTACTACACCGGCACCGAGAACAAGCCGGTGAAGGACGTCGGCAAGACGTCGGAGACCGGGGCGGCGACCGTGATCCTCTCCGGTATCTCGGTGGGCTTCGAATCCGCCGTGTACACGGCACTCGTGGTGGGCTCGGCCGTGTTCGGCGCGTACCTGCTGGGCGGCGCGGTGGCGTTGTTCGCCGTGGCCCTCGCGGGCACGGGCCTGCTGACCACCGTCGGCGTGATCGTCGCGATGGACACGTTCGGCCCGGTGGCGGACAACGCCCAGGGCATCGCGGAGATGTCCGGTGACCTCGAGGAGGGTGAGGGCGTGCAGGTCCTCACCGAGCTCGACGCGGTCGGCAACACCACGAAGGCGATCACGAAGGGCATCGCGATCTCGACGGCCGTGCTGGCGGCGACCGCGTTGTTCGGGTCGTACTCCTCGGCGATCGGTGAGGCGCTGGACAGTGTCGGCCGGATGGCGGGCGACGCGCTGCCGGATTCGTTCCTCGACAGCATCATCTCGCCGAACACTCTGGTCGGCGTGATCATCGGTGCGGCTGTGGTGTTCCTGTTCTCGGGGCTGGCGGTGAGCGCGGTCGAACGCGCCGCGGGTGCCGTCGTCTACGAGGTGCGGCGGCAGTTCCGCGACATCCCCGGGATCATGGAGGGGACGACACGGCCGGAGTACGGCAAGGTCGTCGACATCGTCACCCGTGACTCGCTCCGCGAGCTCGCGACGCCCGGTCTGCTGGCGGTGTTCGCACCGATCGCCGTCGGATTCGGACTCGGCACGGGTGCGCTCGCCGGGTATCTCGGCGGTGCGATCGCGTGCGGCATGTTGATGGCGGTGTTCCTCGCCAACTCCGGCGGCGCGTGGGACAACGCGAAGAAGCTGGTCGAGGACGGCCATCACGGTGGGAAGAACTCCGAGGCACACGCGGCGACCGTCATCGGCGACACGGTCGGCGACCCGTTCAAGGACACCGCGGGCCCGGCGATCAACCCGCTGCTGAAGGTGATGAACCTGGTGTCGCTGCTGATCGCACCCGCGGTCGTCCAGCTCACGGTGGGTGAAGGTGCCTCTCCGGCGCTGCGGATCACGTTCTCGGTCGTGTCGGTGGCGATCATCGTCGCGGCGATCGTCGTGTCGAAGCGGCGTGGTTCGGCGATGACCGAAACACCGGCGGAAACCCCGACGAACGCCTGACCGGGAAGCAGTGCTGATGCCCCCAGGGGCACTTCGGCCGTTGAACGCAGCCGCGCGCAGGAGGCCCCGTGAGGGGCGGCGGGGCCGGCGGGAGCGACAGCCGAGGTTCCTCTGGGGGCTTTCGCCGTCCCGCACCCGTTCGGATCGGCGTGGGCACCGGCACAGTGTCCGCGTACACCCTGGGCGCAGGCGGTACTCTCCGCGTCGGACGCAGTACGAACCGTGACCGGAAGGGGCGGCGTTGGGGGCGCGGAGGTTCGTGAGGATCGGCGTGGCCGGCGGGGTTCTCGGCTGTGCACTGCTGGCCGGGTGCGGTCACCCGGACTCGTCGGCGCGGCAGGCGGATCGCGCGTCCGGCACCGCGGCGCCGGAGGATGCGGCGTCAGGGGGTCCGGCCGCTCCCGAGCGTGCCGACGTGCTCCTCGCCTGGGTGGACGAATACTGTGGCGCGGCGGCGGACGTCGTCGACGCGGCGAGCCGTTACCCGGAGATCGACGCCAGCACTCCCGGCGGCACCTCCGCCACGTCCGCAAGGCTCCTGACCGTGATGATCGGCGGTTTCGACACCGCACTGGAACGTCTCCGTGGGCTCGGGGAGACCGGCGTGGACGGTGCCGAGCGGGTGCGCGGGTCGACGGTCGAGGCCTACGGCCGGGTGCGTGAGCAGGCGGTCGCCGCGAAACGTGCGCTGGACCGGCGCGGGGCGGACGCGGTAGGTGCCGTTCGCGCGACGCTCGACCGCGTCGGTGCGCTCGATCTTCTCGGCGACCTCGACCGGGTGCCCGAACTCCGCGCTGCGGGTGATCGTTCGGACACCTGCGGTCAGCTCACGGCACGGGGCGATGCCCGTATCGCGGGCCGCTGACCCGCAACGCGGCGGTGCCGTCGACGCGAGCGGCGCGGCGTTCCGGAAAGCGCCGGCTGCGGTGTGTCTCCTCGGCGGGACACGCCGCCGAGCCGCGTTCGATGCGGTCGTCGTGGTGCCGGAGGGTGCGCGACGTGAGGCCGCACGCCCTCTCGACGTGAGCGATCGGGCGGGAAGATCGGTGACCCGTTCGTGATTCGTGATCCGGGTGCCCGGGAATGTCTGGGCGGCCGGCGGTGTCTCAATGACACGCGGAGGCCGACTCGGCCGGGTGAGTTCCACGTCACCTGTGCGGCCCGCCTGCGGGCAGTCACCGTGGGGGTGGCGGAGGAGAGTCGGCGCGGCAGCATGGAAACATCGAGGACGAATCGGCCGAACCACTTGACACGTCGCATGTGGCGTGTCGAGGAACCTGGGCAGACACGACGGACGTTCAGCGTGCACACTGGCGGGTCCGACAGGTGATGTGAGGAAGCGGGACAGCGTGGCGGCAACGACGCGGAAGAAGAAAAACGAGAGCTCGGGCGACGGTAACCGACGGTTGGTGATCGTCGAGTCGCCCACGAAGGCGCGCAAGATCGCGCCTTATCTCGGAGGCGACTACGTCGTCGAGTCCTCCCGCGGCCACATCCGTGACCTGCCGCGGGGTGCCGCGGACGTGCCGGCCAAGTACAAGGGCCAGTCGTGGGCGCGACTCGGTGTGGACGTCGACAACGACTTCGAGCCGCTCTACATCGTCCCCGCCGACAAGAAGTCCACGGTCACCGAGCTCAAGGGCCTGCTCAAGGACGTCGACGAGCTCTTTCTCGCGACGGACCCCGACCGCGAGGGCGAAGCCATCGCCTGGCACCTGCTGGAAGCGCTGAAGCCGAAGGTGCCGGTGCGCCGCATGGTGTTCCACGAGGTCACGCCGGAGGCGATCCGGGCCGCGGCGGAGAGCACGCGCGAGCTCGACCCGGACCTGGTGGACGCACAGGAGACGCGCCGCATCCTCGACCGGCTGTACGGCTACGAGGTCTCGCCTGTGCTGTGGAAGAAGGTCATGCCGAGGCTGTCGGCCGGCCGGGTGCAGTCGGTGGCGACGCGCGTGATCGTCGAGCGGGAACGCGAGCGCATGCGGTTCACCTCGGCGTCGTACTGGGACATCTCGGCGACGATGGACGCGGGTGCCGACGCGGCGCCGCGGAACTTCCCCGCACGGCTGACCGTGGTGGACGGTGCCCGGGTCGCGACGGGCCGTGACTTCGGCTGGGACGGCAGGCTCAAGGACTCCTCGGCCGAGGTCCGCGTGCTGGACGAGGCGGAGGCGAACCGGCTCTCCGAGGCACTCGACGGTCGTGACTTCGCGGTCAGCAGTGTCGAGGAGAAGCCGTACACCCGGAAGCCGTACGCGCCGTTCATGACGTCGACGTTGCAGCAGGAGGCGGGCCGCAAGCTGCGGTTCTCGTCGGAGCGCTCGATGCGGATCGCGCAGCGGCTGTACGAGAACGGTTACATCACCTATATGCGTACCGACTCGACGACGCTGTCGGAGGCGGCACTGTCGGCGGCGCGAAGCCAGGCGACGGACCTGTACGGCTCCGAGTACGTGTCGAACAGCCCGCGGCAGTACAACCGCAAGGTCAAGAACGCGCAGGAGGCGCACGAGGCGATCCGTCCCGCCGGTGAGGTGTTCCGTACGCCCGGCCAGGTCGCCGGTGAGCTGGAGACCGACGAGTTCCGCCTGTACGAGCTGATCTGGCAGCGCACCATCGCATCGCAGATGGCCGATGCCAAGGGCACGACGATGTCGGTGAAGATCACCGGCACGGCCACGAGCGGGGAGGAGTGCGTGTTCTCGGCCTCCGGCCGGACGATCACGTTCCCCGGCTTCCTGAAGGCCTACGTCGAATCCGTCGACACCGAGGAGGGCGGCGAGGCCGACGACAAGCAGAAGCGCCTGCCGCAGCTCGCCGAGGGACAGAACCTCACGGCTGCCGAGCTCGAGCCGGATGGTCACGCGACGTCGCCGCCCGCGCGCTACAGCGAGCCCGCGCTGGTGAGCAAGCTCGAGGAGCTGGGCATCGGCCGTCCCTCGACGTACGCGTCGATCATCAAGACCATCCAGGACCGCGGTTACGTGTGGAAGAAAGGTTCCGCGCTGGTGCCGTCGTGGGTGGCGTTCTCGGTGGTCGGGCTGATGGAGCGGCACTTCGAGCGGCTCGTCGACTACGACTTCACCGCGGCGATGGAGGACGAACTCGACCGCATCGCCAGTGGGGACGACAAGCGCACCAGCTGGCTGTCGCGGTTCTACTTCGGCGGCGATCTGGGCGTCGACGGTTCGGTCGGCCGCATCGGCGGACTGAAGAAGCTGGTCGGGTCGGGTGTCGAGGACATCGACGCGCGGGAGATCAACTCCATCCCGATGTTCACCGACTCCGAGGGACGCGACGTCGTCGTGCGCGTCGGCCGCTACGGGCCGTATCTGGAACGCGAGGTCGACGGCAAGTCGCAGCGGGCGAACCTGTCCGACGACCTGCCGCCGGACGAGCTCACGCTGGAGATCGCGGAGAAACTGTTCGCGACGCCGCAGGAAGGGCGCGTGCTGGGCACCGACCCGGTGAGTGGGCACGAGATCGTCGTGAAGGAAGGCCGGTTCGGCCCGTACGTCACGGAGATCCTGCCTGAGCCGGAGGAGGAACCGGCCGAGCAGGACTCGGCGGAGGAGGCTGCTGCGGAGTCTGCCGAGGTGGGCGAGGACTCGTCGGGCGAGCAGAAGGCCGGCACGAAGACGGCTGCCAAGAAGACCACGGCGAAGAAGGCGACGACGAAGAAGGCGACCAAGCCGAAGCCGCGTACGGCGTCGCTGCTGAAGTCGATGGACATCGCCGAGGTGACCCTCGACGACGCGCTGAAGCTGCTGTCGCTGCCGCGCGTGGTGGGCACGGATCCCGAGTCCGGTGAGGAGATCACCGCGCAGAACGGCCGGTACGGGCCGTACCTGAAGAAGGGCACCGATTCGCGTTCGCTGGCCACCGAGGAGCAGATCTTCGACATCACGCTCGACGAGGCGTTGAAGCTCTACGCCGAGCCGAAGCGCAGGGGCAGGCAGGCCGCGAAGCCGCCGCTGCTGGAGCTCAAGGAGGATTCCGTCTCCGGCAAGCCGATCGTGGTCAAGGACGGCCGGTTCGGGCCGTACGTCACCGACGGCGAGTACAACGCGTCGCTGCGCAAGTCCGACAGCGTCGAGGACCTGACGCAGGAACGCGCCGAGGAGCTGCTCGCCGAGAAGCGTGCCAAGGGGCCCGCGAAGAAGACCACGACCAAGAAGTCGGCCGCGAGCACCAAGAGCGCGGGAACGAAGTCGACGGGCACGGGCACCAAGTCCACGGCCACGAAGAGCACGGGGACCAAGAGCACGGCCACGAAGAGCACGGCGAAGAAGTCCACGTCGAGCAAGTCGTCGGGCTCCACCGCATCGAAGTCAACGGGGTCGAAGTCGACGGCGAAGTCGACGGCGAAGTCGACGGCGAAGAAGAGTACGACGACCGCGAAGAAGTAGCGGTTCGGCGACCGCGACGCGGCTCCCGGTGGGCTCTCCCGCCGGGAGCCGCGTCGTCGGTGCGGGCGGGCGGTCACCGGTCCGGCGGATGTCGCCGACCGGTCGTCGCGGGCCCGGTGTGAGGGGTCCTGCGGCGTCCCGCAGCCGGTCCCGTCGAGCGTTTGTGCAGCGTACAGTCACTCTTCCGGCTCAGGATGGTGGTCGGGGGCCGCCTATGGGCGGACTACCCGCTGCGGTCGCGGCGGCCGCTGGGTGAGCCGGGTCATCGTCCTGTTGGCGGATGCGCGGTGTGATGGGACCGCTACCCTGGCAGCCGACGGCATGTCACTGCGGGTTCCCCGCATCGGAAGCAGGTACGAGGAGGACGCGTGGGCAGCGGAGACGGTACCCAGGCTCCGGAGTCGGCGCACGGCTACAGCGATTCACTCGCCGACGCGGACACCGCCGCGGACGGGGCCGGTTCGATGACTCCTCCCGCACAGTCGACCGTGCCGGACCTGGAGGTCATCCGGACCAAGGCCGCCGCGGCGCTCGCCGAGGAGGACGCGAAGCAGGCGGGCTCGGGAGGCGCAGGCGGCGCCCCGGAGGCCGAGGCGCCCGACGACGGCGCCTCCGACGGTGCAGGCGCGGACGGTGCCGACGCCGCCGAGACGAACGGCGCCGGGGCGAGCGGTGGCAGGGGCAGACTCGGCAAGCTCCCGCGGCCGCGCATGCGGGGCCAGCTGCTGCCTGCGATGTTGCGCCGGGGGCAGCAGTCCCAGCAGGCGCAGCGGCCCTCGGAAGCCAAGCCCGTGAAGCAGCCGCTGAACCAGCGCGTCACGGTGCGCAGGCCGTCGAACGCCTCGACCGGCATGATCGTGGCCGGTGTGCTGTTGATCGTGTTCGTGATCGTGGCGATTCAGTTCGTCGCCAGCTTCGTCGAGAGCGTGGGCAGCATCTTCTCCTGAACCACCATCTCCTGAACCGGACGCGCTGCGTGACCCCGACCGGCCGTCGCCGGCCGGCCGCTGTCGCAATTCGGTGAATCGCCCGGTGTGACATCACCGTCGGTGGGGTAATGCCTACGCGCGGTGTCTTCGCTGGTCCACCCCGCGAGGGCGGGCAGGTCAGCGATACCCTGGCCGCACAGGCAGCGCCGGTCATGTGGGGTGGGCACATCAGCGAGGCAGCTCGGGGGACGCAGAACGCCGACAGACGCGGTGACCGCGCGTCGGCGGAGTCCGCCACGGTGCAGGACGCGGTTCCCGGCGACACCGAGGGGTCGCCCCGCGTGCCGGGAGGTCCTTCGGCGCATCACGAGATGTCCACGACCCGGCGGGCGCGCAGCGTGCTGGGGATCCGGCCGTTCCGGCGGCTGTGGGCGGTGACGTACCTGTGCAGCGTGGCCGACTGGCTCGCGATGCTCGGCCTCACCGGTCTCGTCACGAAGTACACCGACGACTACCTGCTGCAGAACTTCGCGTTCGTCGGTGTCGTGCTCACCCAGCTGCTGCCGGGGCTGCTGTTCGCGCCACTGGGAGGCCTGCTCGCCGACCGGTTCGACCGGCGCAAGGTGATGATCTGCGCCGACCTCGCGCGGTTCGCGCTGCTGTTCTCGATCCCGATCGTCGGGTCGCCGATCTGGCTGTTCGTCGCCAACTTCATGGCCGGGTCCGCCGCGATGATGTGGATCCCCTCGAAGGACGCAGCCGTGCCGAACCTGCTGCGCAGGCCGGATCAGGTGGAAACGGCCAACCAGCTCGGCCTGTTCATGACCTACGGGCTCGCGGTCGTCAGCGGTGCGGGCCTGTACTCGGTGCTCACCGGTGTGCAGACGACGCTCGGCATCTCGCCCGACGCGTTCGGCGAGTTCGGTGTCGCCAACGCCGTCGTGTTCATCAACGCGCTGCTGTACCTGGCCAGCGCGATCCTCATCGCGACCCGCATCCCGGAACTGTCGCTCCGTAACGTCCACCCGGTGCCTGCGAGCACGGCCGCGCAGGACACCGCGTCGAGCGGCGACGGGTCCGACGAGGACAACGTCGGCTTCATCGCGATGGTGCGGCAGAGCTTCAGCTACATCCGGCGCACGAAGCTGGTCCGCGGCCTGCTGATCGGGATGATGGGCGCGTTCGCCGCGGGCGGTGCCGTGATCGGTGCGGCCAAGCCGTATTCGTCCAGTCTGGGCGGCGGCGACTCGTCGTTCGGATTGCTGTTCGTGGCGGTCTTCGTCGGCGCCGCGGCGGGCCTGGCGATGGTGCCCAAGCTGGCGCGCAGGCTGCCGCACGACCGGCTGTTCGGCGTCGGCATCGTGCTGGCGGGCCTGGCGCTGATCGTCGTGGCGTTGTCGCCCCACCTGGCCGTGTCGCTCGTCGCCGCGGCCGCCGTGGGTGCGTGCGCGGGCGCGGGCTTCCTCACCGGCGTCACGATCATCGGCTCGCAGATCGACGATTCGATGCGCGGGCGTATCAATGCGATCTACCAGTCGCTGCTGAAGATCATCATCTTCGGCTCGACCGCGATGGTTCCGGTGCTCATCGGCCTGGTGCAGCCGCACAAGGTCACGGTGTGGGGCAACGAGCTGATCATCGACGGCACCCGGCCGGTGCTGCTCGGCGGTGGGTTGCTGGCCGCGCTCGTCGGTGTCATCGCGTACCGGCAGATGGACTCGCGCCGCACCGAACCGATCCTCGCCGATCTGCGCAACGTCATGCGCAGGCGGCCGCGGCGGGTGAACGGCCTGCTCATCGCATTGGAAGGCACGACGGATACCGACACCGGCACCCAGGCGGCCCGCCTCGCCGACGCGCTGCGTACCGGGGAACGGGACGTCGTGCTCGCCACCGATCCGGCGCTCGACGACGAACGCCTGCAGGACATCGTCTCCGGGGCGTCCCTGTCGAGCGCACGGGCGCAAGCGCTTGCGGCGGCGGCCGTGCGCGCCGACATCGTGGAACGCGACATCCGGCCTGCGCTCGACTCCGGCGCCGTCGTCGTCATGGAACGGTTCGTCGACTCGCCGCTCGCGCACCTGTCGGCGGTGGCCGGGCTCGACGCCTCCGAGCTGGAAGGGCTCGCCGACTGGGCGACGGCGCGGCTGCGGCCCGACCTGGCGGTGCTGCTCGACACCGACCCGGCCGCGACCACCGCGGACGGCGGTGCGGACGGCTCGTCGGCCGGTCCGCAGCACTGGCGGGTGCAGCAACTGCTCACCGAAATGGCGTCGGCAGACCCGCAGCACTACGTCGTCGTGGACGCGGACGGCAGCCCCGACGACGTCGCCGACCGGATCCACACCGCGGTCCAGTGCGCCCTCGCCGGGAAGATTCCGGGACTGAGCTCGCGGCGCAGGAAGTCCGGCCGCGAGAACGGCTCGGAAGCCCAGGACCCGGCTGGAGCCCAGGACGCGGCCGGAGTCGAGGGCCGGACCGATGGAGCCGCCGAAGTTTCCGCGGCGGGCGAGACCGACCCGAGCGATACCGACCCGAGCGAGCGCGCGAGGCAGGGGACCGCGTCGTGACGTCGGTGTGGTCGCAGGTGGTCGGTCAGGAACCGGCCGTGGAGACGTTGCAGACCGCGGCGTCGGCGGCCGCCGCGCTGGTCGCAGGTGAGGCCGACCCGACCGGCGGGATGACCCACGCGTGGCTGTTCACCGGTCCACCGGGATCGGGCCGGTCGGTGGCGGCGCGGACGTTCGCCGCCGCGTTGCAGTGCTCCACGGGCACGGGCTGCGGTGGCTGCTCCGGTTGCCGCACCGCCGTCGCAGGTACCCACGCCGACGTGCGGCTCGTCGTCCCCGAAGGGCTGTCGATCTCGGTCGCGGAGATGCGCTCGCTCGTGCAGGCCGCCGCGCGCAGGCCCACGACCGGTGAATGGCAGGTCGTGATCATCGAGGATGCCGACCGGCTGACCGAGGGTGCCTCGAACGCACTGCTCAAGGCCGTGGAGGAACCGCCGGACCGCACCGTGTTCCTGCTGTGTGCGCCGTCGGACCACCCCGAGGACGTGTCGGTGACGATCCGGTCGCGGTGCAGGCTCGTCACGTTGCGCACACCGCCGCCGGACGCCATCGCGCGGGTGCTGGCCGAGCGCGACGGTGTCGACGAGTCGACAGCCCGGTGGGCGGCATCGGTGTGCGGCGGGCACGTCGGCAGGGCGCGCAGGCTCGCCACCGACGAAGCGGCACGTGGCAGGCGCGACGCGGTGCTGCGCATCCCGCTCGGACTGCGCAGGCCCGGCGACGTCTTCACGTGCGCCGACGAGCTGATCAAGACCGCCGAGTCCGACGCCGCCGACGAGAGCAAGTCGCGCGACGAGGCCGAAGCCGAGGAACTGCGCACCGCGATGGGCTCTGGCGGCACGGGCAAGGGTGTGGCGGCGGCGAAACGCTCCGCCGACGCCGCCGTGAAACAGCTGGAGAAGCGGCAGAAATCGCGTGCCACCAGAACCCAGCGGGACACGCTCGACCTGGCACTGATCGACCTCGCCGGGTTCTACCGCGACGTCCTCGTCACCTCCAGCGGATCCGGTGCCGCTCTCAACCACCCCGACTTCGCCGAACACAGCCGCGAGGCCGCGCGCGAGTGGACGCCGGCGTCCACGTTGCGGCGCCTCGAAGCGGTCCTCGAATGCCGCGAGGCGATCACCTGGAACGTCAAACCGCGCATCGCCGTCGAGGCCATGATCACCACCCTCCGCGAGGGCTGACCGCACGGGCGGGGCCGAAGTGCCGTGCCCCAGGGCACCTTGGGGGCGTTGAACACAGCTACGCGCCGGCGTGCCGTTGAGGGGTGGTGGTCGGGCCGGCGGGCGGGGGCCAGACATCTTCCCCTCGCGCCGGGCCGCCACCGAACCGGATGCGATATGCGCGGTAGGTGCCGAAACGGCGATGCCCCACGGTGCCAGGGCGGCACCGTGGGGCATCGCAAACTTCGCTGTTACTCCCGCGGGCGAGGCGACGGCTTCGGCGGAGCCGTGGCCGCCGCTGCCGATCCACCGCGACGACCCGGCGACACGGCCACCAGGACCGCACCGATCAGCAGCATCGCCGTGCCCGTCCAGAAGATCGGCACCGACGCGTACGCACCGCTGGTCTGCGCCAGCTTGTCCGGACCCGCGGGCGGGGCCGCGCCGCCACCCTCCGGCGGGGCCGCCGGCGGCTCGGGCTTGCTGCAATCGACGCCGCCCGTCGGCGCGAACGCACGGGCGATCTGCTCACCCAGCGACACCTGCGCCAGCGACGACGGCAGCTTCTCCGCCGCATCCCCCGGCAACAGCTCCTTCAACTTCTGCGTCGGCAGGATCTGCAGGTCCAGCAACCGCGCCGATGCGCCCTGCTGGTAGCCCTTGAACGGCTTGGCCTGCTCACTGCCGCGCTTGGTCAACTCGGCGATGCTCAACCGCAGCACACCCAGGTCCAGCACCTTCTTGGCCGCGGAGCCGTTCAGCGCCTTCACCCCGTTGTTCATCGTCTGCGCGAGGTCGCCGACAACGGGTGCGTCCTTGACCTGCTCGTAGCCGGGCAGGTCCTTCAGGTCCTTCGTCGGCAGGCCGACCGGGATGTCAGCAGTGGGGTTCGCAGCATCGAGCGTGAACAACTCCTTGCCGTTCCGCTCGATCGTCAGCACCGGCGCCTCGTACTCGACCTTCGACGTCTCCGCCTTGCCGGTCGACAGCACGCGCAGCGTCGGCTGGCTCGCCACCTTGACCGTCAGGCCCAGCGGCGTTCCCTTGAGGATGTTGATGTCGGCGACCTGCATCGTCGACGTCGACTCCACGGCCTTACGTTCGGTGCCGGGCATGTCGACCAGCCGCACCGTGGACCGCGTCGACAACGTGTTCGGCGCGCTGACCAGCGACCCCTTCCCGTCGTCGGCGGGCTTGGCCTCGTTCGTGCGCTGACCCGACAGCATCCCGCCGAGATCGGCGAGCGAACCCAGCTTGCTCAGCGCCTCCTCCGCGCCCGAGCCGGCACCGTTGAGCTGCCCGATGTCCGGCATCGTCGGGATCGTGTTCACCAGCGACGCGCTGGCCGTCGACGTCGACGCGTCCGCGATCGTGCCCACACACGGACCCAGCTCCTCGCTCCACCGCGCATGCGCCGAACCGTTCAGCGCACTCAGATTGACCAGCGGATTGTCCGGCGCATTGATACCCGTCGACACCGGCTTCTCGTTGTCCGGCAGCGCCGTCTGCGTCACCGACCCCGGAGGCATCGGCGCATGACCACCGATAGCCAGCCCGGCAGGCGAGGCCGACGCGATCGACCGCTCGTACGTCAGATACGACTCCGAATCGACCTTCGCATTCGACAACCCGAAACCGCCCTCCAACGCGGACTGCTTCGGCAGATCGTCCTCGGCACCCGGCAGGATCGCGTCCGTCGGCACCGCCTGCGGCAACAACCGCACCATGCCGAGCGCCGTGCCCGCCTCCCCGATGGCCTTGGCCTTCGTCTTCGTCGGCCCCGACGCGGGCGGCGCGTCCGGATCGGCAGGTGGCGGAACGGGAGTGGTCGGGATCGTCTGTCCGGCCGCGGGTCCGGCGGCCAGGACGACCATGGCAGCCGCCAGCGGCAGCGCTGCCGAGCGGGCCAGTCGTCGGCGCATAGTGGTGGGTCCTCCAGTGCAGGTGAAGCCGGTCGGGGTGGCTGTGCCTGTTTGATCCTCTAACGAGCGAGGGGGGCGTTGGTGACGCACGAAGCTCCGGTATAGTGTTACGCGCAAGGACATCACGTCCACGCCGCCTTAGCTCAGACGGCCAGAGCGACGCACTCGTAATGCGTAGGTCAGGGGTTCGATTCCCCTAGGCGGCTCGCCCGAAGGCGCCCCATGCTCGTCGCGTGGGGCGCCTTCGCTGTGTTCGGGCATCGCAGTGTCTTCTGGGGGCGTGGCCCCCAGACCCCCGCCCGGGGAGTCCCCCGGACCCCCATCGGTTGTGGTTGCCTTGGTCGGGGTCGGGGCTTGCGGTGTGTTCGGGGTCGGGCGGGGTGCTTCGGGGAGCGGTTGTCGGGGGCTGTGCGGGTTTCGGGGCGTGGGTGCGTTGCGTTGGCTCGCTTCGCATCGCTGGTGCGGTGGGTTGCCGGTCGCCGGTATCGGGTGCAGGCGCGGGGGTGTGGGTTGCGCTGGGGTGGGCTCGCATCGCTGGGGTGGCGAGGTCTGAACACGGGGGCGGGGCCCTCCGCCGAACGGAAGGCCCCGCCGTCGCCCACGGTCAGTACGGGCAGGTGTCGCGGTACTCGGCGATGTCCCCGTCGTCCGGCGCGGGGCACAGGAACTGCGCGTAGCGCTCGTCGTCGTCGAGGAACAACTTGAACCACGACAGCGTGTACTTCGCCGTCGTCGTGTCCGGCGTGTTCGGGAAGAAGTGGTTGGCCCGCTCCAACTCCATGTACGCCTTGTCCGTGCTGTCGGGGATCGACTCGTAGAACGGCTCCGAGTGACGCCGCACCGGCGCGACCGAGTCCGACTCACCACCGACGATGAACGTCGGCGTCGACAGCCCCGAGAAATCCTTGCGCAAATGCCACGGCGCGAACGGCACGGCCGCGTCGATGTCCGAGTTCTCGACCGCCGCCTCGAGCGAACCGCCGCCGCCCATCGAATGCCCGGCCACGCCGAGCCGCTCCGGGTCGACCCGATCGGTCACATCGCTGTCCTGCGTGAGGTATTCCAACGCGGCGTTCAACTGGTCGGCGCGGCTGCCTGGCTGGTCGTAACGGCTGTCGGTGTCGATCGTGAACACCACGAACCCCTGCGAAGCCAGCCGCGGCCCCAACCAGGCGATGCTCGATTGGCTCGCCGTGTAGCCCGGAGAGATCGCGATCGCCGCGAACGTGCCCTCGCCGGTCGCGGTCGGATAGTAGATCGTCCCGCCGCCGAACCCCGGCACCAGGCTCGACACCCGGTCCTCCGCGACGTCGAACGGACCCCGCGGGGCCTCGATGCTGTCCTCCGTCGGATCCGGGCCGTGCTGATACGTGCCCGCCGCGTGGGCCGCCTGCCCGGCAGGGCCGACGAAGGCGGCCGTGAGCGCAAGCGCGGCCGCCGACAGGAGCGTCGTCAGTCTCGTTCGTCGCACTGTTCCTCCTCGAATTCCGGTGAGTCCGGCTGCTGGCCGGATCACTCTCGCCCCGCACCGCCGCGCTGCGCATCGGTGTAATCACCGGGGGTGTGTGAGAAAGTCACCGACGGATTCTCGGATCTTCCGGACGCCGGATCGACGGGCTTTCCAAGGGCGGAGGGCTATGGCCGCAGCGATCGTGGGCAGGGACGACGTCCGAGCCCGCCTCGCGGCGCTGCACGACGACGTGGGCGCGGGACGGGGCGGCGCGCTCGTGCTCGTCGGGGCCCGCGGCATGGGCAGAACCGCAGTGCTGGACACCGTGCCGACCGGCGGGCCGGTACGGGTCGCCGCGGTCGCGGGCATCGCGGCCGAGTCCGAACTCCCGTGGGCGGGCCTCCAGCGGCTGTGCGCGGCCGCGGGCATCACCGCCTGCACCGCGGGAGACGTCCAACCGCGCGCCGCGGCGCTGCACGAACGGCTGGCCGTCGGCGGCCCCGTGCTGTGCCTCGTCGACGACGCCCACCTGCTCGACGTCGAATCGCTCGACGTCCTGGCGTTCCTGGCGCGCAGATGCGCGCGAGGGCCCGTCGCGGTGGTGTTCACGGTGCCGCTCGCGGCGCCGGAAGCGGACCGGTTGGCCGGCCTCCACGTCGAAACGCTCCCGCCGCTGACCGACGACGAAGCGCTGCGCCTCGTACCGGCGCGGGTCGCCGCACCCGTCGCAGCCGAACTGATCGAGGCCGCCGGCGGAAACCCGTCCGACCTGCTGGAACTCGCCGACGCGCTCACCGCCGCGCAGGCAACGGGCAGCCAGCCGCCGCCGTGCGAACTGCCCGCGGAAGGACGTGGCAGGGACGCGGTGCTGCGCACCTTCCGGGGGCTGCCCGACGCGGCTCGTGCGCTGGTGCTGCGGGCCTCGTGTGCCGAGCCGTCCGAGGCGCTCGGCGCCACCGAGGCGTCCGCCGACGACCCCGAGCCCGCCGAGGTGCAGCGCAGCGGACTGGTGCGGAGCACGGCCGACGGGATTCGCGCCGCCAGCCCGGCCGTCGGTGCCACCGTGTACGCCGCGGCGTCGGCAGGCGAGCGAAACGACGCGCACGCCGCGATCGCCGCATCCCTCGATCCGCGGCGTCATCGCGCCGCGTGGGAGTGGCACCGTGCCTGCGCCGAGGGCCGCGACGACGTCGCGGACCGGCTCGCGGCGGTGGCCGACGACAACCCGGAGGCGTCCGCGCTCGCCTGGCATCGGGCCGCGCGACTCACCCCTCCAGGAGCGGAGAAGGCCGAACGGCTGCGGCGCGCCGCGTGCCGGTACTGGGCCGAGGGTCGGGTCGGGCCGGCACGCAGACTGCTGGGGCACGCCCGCGAGCACGCACCGCCCGGCCCGGTGGTGGGCCGGGTTCTGGTCGCCGTCGGGGAGATCGAACTCAGGGACGGCGCCCCGGAGGTCGCCGCACACCAGCTGCTTCTCGCCGCCCGGAAGCTGCCCGTCGAGGAGGCGGCCGACGCGTTCCTGCTCGCGGCCGAAGCACGCCGCACCGCCGCCGACGGATGCGGCCACGCCGAGACGGCGAGGCTGGCGGCGGCAACGGAAACCCTGGTGGCGACGCACCTTGCGGGCATGGCCGCGATGTTCACCCGTGACCACGCGGCCGGCGCCGCGGCGTTGCGGAAGGTACTGGCCGAGGCGGGCGACGACGTCCGCGGCGCCCTGTGCGCGGCCGAGGCGGCGATGACCCTCGGCCGTCCCGGACTGGCGCACGACCGGGCCGCGGCCGCGGTCGCCGGTGCCCGCGGCGGTGACAACCCGACGCTGCTGCCCACGGCGCTGTTCCAGTTCTCGCTCACGTCGGCGTTGCTCGACCGGCCGCACGCGGCGGTGGAGGCGAGCGGGGAAGGTGTTGCGCTGGCCGTGGCGAGCGGCCAGCGCAACACGGCCGCCGAGCACGAGGTTCTCGCGGGCCTGGCCTACGTCTCGCTCGGCGATCGCGACGCGGCACTGGCACGGGTGGCGGCGGCGCAGGCCAGGATCGACCGCGTCGGGCTCCGGCGGGCGGCAGCGCTCGCCGAGTGGGTGCGCGGATGTGCCGACCTGCTCGACGATCGGCCCGCCGACGCGTTCCGGCGGTTGGACGCGCTGTTCGTCCCGGGGACCGGCCGGTCGACGGTGCAGGTCGCGGCCATCCCGCAGCTCGTCGAGTCCGCGATCCGGTGCGGCGAGTCCGACAGCGCACGGCGGGCACTCGAACGGTACGAGACATGGGCGGAGTCGACGGGGACCGGCGTGTGGCTCGCGCTGGCGCACCGCTGCCGGGCGTTGCTCGCGGCCGACCCGGCGACCGCGGAGGAGCACTTCCGCCGCGCCGTCGAACTCCAGCGGTCCGGCGGCATGACGCTCGAACTCGCCCGCACCGAACTGGCGTACGCCAGGGCGCTGCGGCGGCAGCGCCGTAACCGCGAGGCGCGCTCGGTACTGCGCGACGCCTTCCGCCTCGCCGACGACGCGGGCGCCGGCTACTGGGCCGCCCAGATCCGCGACGAACTGCGCGCCGCGGGCGATCGCGCCGACGAGACCACGCCGTCGTCGGCCGAAGAGCTGACACCGCAACAGGAACGCATCGTCCGGTTGGTCGCGGATGGACGGACGAACCGGGAGATCGCGGAACGGCTGGCGATCTCCCGGCGTACCGTCGAGCACCATCTGCGCAACATCTTCGTCAGGCTCGGTGTGCGCTCGCGGGTCGAACTCGTCGCGGCGGTGTCCGGGCCTTCGGCGGGGAACGGGTGAAGGCCCGGACACCGCCGGACGTGGCCGGCCGCTGGGCCGTCAGCGCGGCAGCGCGGTGTTCGCCGTCTCGCGGAGCCGGATGAGACTGAGCAGTCCGACCAGTGCGGCGCCCATGACCCAGAAGGCAGGCGACTGCCGGTCCCCGGTCTGCTGGACGAGCAGGGTGGCGATGTACGGCGCGGTGCCGCCGGCGAGGATCGTGCCCAGATTGAAGCCGAGCGCGACGCCCGTGTACCGCGTGCTGCCGCCGAACAACTCCGTGAACATCGGGAACGCCGGAACCTGCAGCAGCGCGTTGAGGACCATGAACGCCAGGTACAGCACGCCGACGACCAGCAGGCTGTCGGCCGACTCCATGAGCGCCAGCACCGGATAGCTGATGATCAGGTAGCCGACGACGCCCGTGGCGATCACCTTACGGCGTCCCCAACGGTCCGACAGCAGCCCGACGAACGGCATCGTGAAGCAGGCCAGCGCGATGACTCCTGCCGACAACCACGACACGTCGCCCGCCGGGTAGCCGAGGTCGTCGATCAGGTAGACGTTCATGTACACCAGGCCGATGTAGCCGGTGCCGTTGGTGGCGACGGCGACGCCGATCACGCGGAGCACGGCGACCGGGTTGGTCCGCAGCACCTGCAGCAACGGCCACTTCGCCTGCCGCCCCTCCTGCTTCGTCTTCGTGAACTCGGGGGTGTCCTCGAGGCGAGCCCGCGCCCACAGGCAGAGCAGCGCCAACGGGAAGCACAGCAGGAACGGCAGGCGCCAGCCCCAGCCGGACATGGTGCCGGTGCCCACGGCGCTGGTGACCACGGCGACGACCGTTGCCGCCGTCGCGAATCCGAAGGTGGAACCGAACGGCGTGAACGAGCCGAAGAAGCCGCGCCGCTCGGGTGGCGTCGACTCGGCGATGTACGTGGCGGCGCCGCCGATCTCACCGCCCGCGCAGAACCCGCTGACCAATCGCAGCAGCACGAGCAGGACGGGAGCGAGCACGCCGATGGACTCGTAGGTGGGCAGTATGCCGATCAGCCCGGAACACAACCCCATGCCGACGATCGTCGCGACGAGCGGTGCTCTGCGGCCGTACCGGTCGCCGAGCCAGCCGAAGAACACCCCGCCGAGCGGCCGGACGACGTAGCCAGACGCGAACACGGCCAGCGCCGCCAGCATCGATGCCGTGCTGTCGGAGTTGGGGAAGAACAGCGGCGCGATGGTGACGGCGAGGAAGCCGTACACGCTGAAGTCGTAGTACTCGATGAGTGTTCCGACCCCGCCCGCGAGAGCGGCGCGCCGCGTGAGCCGGGGCGAGAAGGTGGGGACGGCGACATCGCTGGCGCCGTGTGTCGAGGTCATGACGGTTCCTCCGGGGATGCGGGTCAACGGCGGTGTTCGGCGAGCAGCAGCCGAAGGCTCCCGCCTGCCTCGATGATCTTGGTGACGCGTTCGCTCGGCGGTGTGCCTTCCAGCGTCGTGCCTGCCGTGGGCAGGGTGACCCTGGCCTTCCGCCAGTCCACCTCCACCGGGTCCCAGCGCCGAACGTGGTCAGTGATGCCGGGTGCGGTGATCAACGGCATGCCGTTGTAGGTCTCGCCGCGCCAGAACCCCGGGGAGAACGACTCCGCGACGACGGCGGCGACACCGAGGTTGCGCAGTGCGACGAGCGGTGGGTAGTGGGGGTGGCCGTAACCGAAGTTCCGGCCGCCGACGATGACGTCTCCCGGTTCGACCTCGTCGACGAAATCTGGGTCGTACGCCTGCATGGTGACGCCGCGGAGCACGTCTGCGTCGTAGTGTTTGATGTTCTCCACGCCGATGATCAGGTCGACGTCGAAGTCGTCCCCGAAGATCCATGCCACACGGCCGCGGATCGTCTCGGGCGGCGGCGGGTAGCCACTCATCACGCCATCACCTCGCGCGGATCCGTGATCGTCCCGGTGATCGCGCTCGCGGCCACGGTCGAGGCCGATCCCATGTAGATCTCCGATGCCGTGCTGCCCATCCGGCCCGAGATGTTCAGGACACCCGTGGAGATGCACTTCTCCCCCGGCTGCAGCGGCTTCTGGTAGCCGAAGCAGAAGTCGCAGCTCGAGGTGTGGATGTTGGCTCCGGCGGCGCGCAGGACGTCGAGCAGGCCCTCCCGTTCCGCCTGCCGGTGGATCTCGGCGGACGTCGGCACGACGTTGAGTTCCACGCCTGCCGACACCTTCCGTCCTTCCAGCAGTGCCGCGGCGTCGCGGATGTCCTCGATGCGGCCACTCGCGCAGGAGCCGATGAACGCCTTCGTCACCTCGGTTGTGTCCAGTTCGGACACCCCGCGGGTGTTGGCGGACCTGGCGGATCCGGGAAGCACGACCTGGGGTTCGATGGTCGAGAGGTCGAAGGTGTGGCGGGAGCTGTACTCGGCGTCGGGGTCGCTGGAGACCGGCTCGTACGGGCCGCGTGCCACGGCATCCGCGTAGTCGAGCGCTCTGCGGTCCGGGTTGAAGATCGCCGACACCGCACCCGTGAACATGGCCATGCCGCACAGGCCCTGGCGTCGGTCGATGCTCATCGCCTCGGCCCCGGGCCCGCCGAACTCCATCACTTGGTGGGCACAGCCGTCGGCGCCCAGTCGTCCGATGATCGCGTGGATGAGGTCCCGGTTGTCGACGCCCGGCCGGAACTCGCCGGTCAGGTCGAATCGCACGGTCGCGGGTACGTCCAGGTAGATCTGGCCGCTCACCCACGCTTCGAGGAGGTCGCGCCGTACGCCCCAGCCGAGGCTGCCGAACGCGCCGAGGCCGCTGACGTGCCCGTCGAAGTGGATCAGGAACCGGCCGGGCGGTGCGTAGCCGAGCTCCGCGGCGACCTGGTGGCCGATGCCTTCGGCCTCGTGCAGGGTGACGCCGTAGAAGTCGCACCAGTCCCGGGTCACCTTGTGGATGTCGCGTTCCTTCTCGTCGCCCTTGGTGAGCATGTGGTCGATGAAGACCAGGTATCGCTCGGGCTCGGCGAGTTCGGTGATGCCGAAGTCCTCGTGCATCTGCCGGAACATGACGTCGGTGTAGCCGGGGAAGTCGTAGGCGATCATGTGGTCGGGGCGGAACGGCAGGTTCTGCCCGGGGCGGACGCTGTCGACTCCGCCCGCGCGGGCGAGGATCTTCTCGGTGATGGTCTGCGGCATGCCGATCACCGGTCCGCGGGGAGATAGCGCTGCTGAGCGGCCTCGACGTCCGCGAAGCCGATCAGGTCGACGAACTCGTGGTGCTGCAGGGAGTCCGCGCTCACCCGTGCGGGAGGCTCGCCGCCGGCCAGGCGTTCGAGACACGTGCGCAACGCTCCTGCCGCGGCCATCAGCGGTTGCGTCGGCAGGAGCGCGAGTCGCACCCCGATCTGCCGCAGCACCTCGGGCGTGAAGTCGCGCTCCGTCCACGTCGACGCCGTGAGCGTCGCGACCAACGGCACGCCCGCGACCTCGCGGCATTTCGCCCACTGCTCTGCGTCCGAGAACGTCTTCGTGACCGGCATGATCATGTCCGCACCCGCGGCCACGTAGGCCTCGGCCCGGCGCAGCGCCTCGTCGCCGGTGGCGTCGGTCCTGGCGATGAGCAGCATCCGGCCGTCGGCCGCGTCCGCGGCGGCGCGGATCTTCCCGCTCGCGGTCTCGACGTCGAGCAGCGGCACGGGATCCCCGACGCACACCGGGCAGCGCTTGGGGGATTCCTGGTCCTCCATGAACGCGGCCTGCACGCCCGCGTCGGCGAACTTCCGTGCCGTGCGCGCGGCGTTGACGGCGTTGCCGTAGCCGGTGTCGATGTCGGCGACCAGCGGCAGCCCGCTGGCCTCGCGGATGGTGCGGACCGCGTCGAGGTTCTCGGTCATCGTGTACAGCTCGGCGTCGGGGTAGCCGAGCGCCGCGGACACCGCGAACCCGGACGCGCAGAGCGCCTCGAAGCCTGCCTGCTCGGCGAGTCGTGCGGTCAGCCCGTCCCACACGCCGGGTGCGAACACCAGGTCGTCGTCGACGAGCTCGCGCAGCGTGGCGGTCGATGTGGTGGTCGACATTGTCCACCTTCCGTTATCCGGAACTAGTTTCGAGAAAGCTAGGCAGCCGCATGTGCAAGTGTCAACCGTTTCGCACATAAAACGGAACATGTATCGTTATGTGAAACGGGAGAAGGGAGCTCGGATGCGAGCGGTGATGCAGCCGGAGCCGCTGGGACTGCACCAGATCCTCGACAGGTGCGAAACGCTCTTCGCCGACCGGCCGGTGGTCGTCGGCGGCGACGCGGGACCGACGGCGAGCACCTACGGCGAACTGTTCGCCCAGGCGCGCCTGTTCGCAGGCTGGCTGACCGGACTCGGGTTGCGCCCCGGCGACCGCGTCGCGACGTTCGCCCCGAACACCCGCGAACACCTGCTCGCCTACATCGCCGTCCCCGGCAGCGGACTGGTGCTCCACACCGTCAACATCAGGCTCGGCAGCGAGGAGATCGCCTACACGGTCGAGCACGCGGGCGACCGGGCCGTGCTCGTGGACGCCGCGCTGTGGCCGGAGTGGTCGGCCGTCACGCTCCCGGCGTGTGTCGAGCACGTGATCGTGTACGGCGACATCGACGAGCTCCCCGAACGGCACGGCGGCGCCGTCGTCACCCGCTTCGCCGAATCCTCCGGCCTGCCTGCGCGCGACGGCCGGTGGTACCGGCCCGCGGACGAGAACGAGGCGAGTGGAATCTGCTACACCTCGGGCACCACGGGCTGGCCGAAGGCCGTCGTCTACAGCCACCGGTCGGTCTACCTGCACGCGCTGACACTGTGCGGTGCCGACACGTTCGCGATCTCCGAGCACGACGTCGTCTGCCCGGTGGTGCCCATGTTCCACGCGAACTCGTGGAACCTGCCGTACGCGAGCCTGCTCGCCGGGGCCGGCCTCGTCCTGCCCGCGCAACGAACCGACCCCGCCGGCCTGGCCGAGTGTTTCGCGGCCGGAGGCGTGACGTTCTCCGCCGCCGTCCCCACGGTGTGGGCGAATCTCGTCGCCGCGGCCCGTGCGGGGGAGGTCGACCGCGAGGCACTGGATTCCCTGCAGCGGGTGGTGATCGGCGGCTCGGCCGCGTCGGAAACCCTGATGTCCGAACTGGCCGGACTCGGTATCGAACCGGTGCACGCATGGGGAATGACCGAGTGCTCGCCCGTGGGGCTCATCGCCAACCCGCCCGCGGGCGGCGACGCCACCGCGACCGCGGCGGCGAAGTCCAGCCAGGGCAGGCCGATGCCGGGCCTGGAGCTGCGCGCCGTCGAGGACGATGCGCAGGCGCCGTGGGACGGCACCTCGATCGGCGAACTGCAGATCAGCGGCCCGTACGTCGTCGCCGACTACTACGGCGCGGAATCCGGTTCCACGGCCGACAAGTTCGCGGACTCCGAGGAGAGGCGCTGGCTCCGCACCGGTGACGTCGTGACGGTCGACGAACGCGGATACGTGCGCCTCGTCGACCGCACGAAGGACCTGGTGAAATCCGGCGGCGAATGGATCTCCTCCGTGGCGCTGGAGAATCATCTGCTGGCACACCCCGCGGTACGCGAGGCCGCCGTGATCGCCGTGCCCGACCCGAAGTGGGACGAACGGCCGATGGCGGTCGTGGCGGCCGGTGACGTCGATGCGGCGCGGTTGCGCGATTTCCTCGCCGACCGCGTGCCGCGTTGGCAGGTGCCGGACCGGTTCGAGTTCGTCGCGGAGGTTCCCAAGACGAGCGTGGGCAAACTGGACAAGAAGCGACTCCGTGGCGAGTACGCCTGAACACGCCGACGTATCGTGCCGGCGGACACCGCGCCTGCGCCGACGGTTCGCCTCACGCCGAGCAGTGCCTACGGCAGAAGGAAAGTGAACGGATGCCACCGATAGACAACGACGGCCACGACGACATCCCGAAGACCGACACCTCGAAGGCCGACGAGCTGAAGACCGATGACCCGAAGAACATGGTGAACTCCGTGGTCCGCGCCGGTCAGCTGCTGGACGCCTTCGACGGCGGAAAACCGGTCCTCGGGCTCACGGAACTGTGCGCCGCCACCGGTCTGAACAAGACCACCACGCACCGGCTGCTCAGCACGCTCGTGCGGATGGGCTGGCTGACGAGGACGCCCGACGGCGACTACAAGGTCGGTATGAAGCTGTTCAGCCTCGGATCGGTGGCGCTCGCCGATTTCAGTCTCCGCGACGAAGCCCGGCCCTCGTTGTTGTCCCTCGCCGAACGGTTCGGCGACACGGCGTACCTGATGATTCCCGGCGACGGCGGCGCCGTGGTCATCGACCGCTACGAAGGGTCGAGTCCGCTGTCGGTGAAGCACATCGGCATCGGGACGGTGCTGCCGTACCACGCGGCTGCGGGGCCGATGACCATGCTCGCGTTCGTCCCGGAACTGCGGGAGCGCTGGCTGGCCGAGCCCTTGAAAGCGTTCACCCGGCACACGGTGCAGGATCGCGCCGGTCTCGAATCGCAGCTCGACCGGATCCGCGACGAGGGATACACGATCAGCGACGAGGACTACCTCAACGGTGTCGGTGCGGTCGCCGCCCCGGTGTTCGACCGGACCGGGAAACTGGAGGCCACCGTCAGTCTCGGCGGCCCCGCGGGCGACTTCAGGGGCAGCCAGCTCGTCAGCATCATCAGCGCCGTGCGAGAGGCCGCCGCGACGATCTCGGCCCGCCTCGGGTCGCCGCTGGACGTGGCGGGCTGAATCCCGGACCTCCGATGTGGCACACGTCCGGTCCTCCCGGGCGAACGGCACATCTACGCTGTGCCCATGCCGATGTTCGCGTTCGAAGGTAAGCGCCCCTCCGTCCACCCCGAGGCGTGGATCGCGCCGACGGCCACGTTGGTGGGCGATGTCGTCGTGGAGAAGGGCGCGTCGATCTGGTACGGCGTCGTCGTCCGTGCGGACTTCGGCCGCATCGTGATCCGCGAGGGCGCGAACGTGCAGGACAACTCCGTGCTGCACGTGGGCGACGGGGTGTGCGAGGTCGGTGCGAACGCCACCGTCGGTCACTCGTGCATCGTGCACGACTGCACCGTCGGCGAGCAGGCGCTCATCGGCAACGCATCCACGGTCCTCGACCTGGCCACCGTGGGCGCGCGCACGCTCGTCGCCGCCGGTTCCACCGTCACGCCGGGCACCGAAGTGCCGTCCGAGGTCATCGCGATGGGCAGCCCCGCGAAGAAGTTCGTCCCGCTGACCGACAGCGCCCGAGGCTGGATCGACCACAACGCCGCGATCTACCAGGAGCTGGCCCGTCGTCACGCCGACGGCGTGGAGGAGATCGCCGAACCCGACCGGCCCGAGTGAGGCACGACGTCGCGCGCCGCTCACCTTCGCCGGGTAGACCGGCCACGTGAACCCGAACGCCGCGGACTGGACCGCCTACGTCGACGGTTACTGCGAACGCCTCGCGCCCGGCCTGTTCGGGGAGCCGCTCAACACGATCAGCAACGTCGGGTTCCTGCTCGCCGCCATCGCCGTCCAGCGGCAGGCTGTGGCATCTGCTCAATGCCGCCGTGCTCTACCTCGTCACCCGAACCGCCGCGGGCCGCTGGGTAGGATCACCCGAACGGGCGGACCCGTCGACCGCAGGCCGGTAGTACGAGCGAAGTGAGCGACAACAGCATGACCACCACCGCATGACGGCCCAGAAGACCCTCGTGCCCAGGGTGTTCCCGCCGACCGCCGTGGCCGCGGGTCTCATCTCGGTACTCGTCGCCGTCACCAGCACGGCCGCGATCGTCTTCTCCGCAGCGCGAGCCGCAGGCGCAACTCCCGCAGAGGTCACGTCGTGGATGCTCGCGGTGTGCGTCGGCATGGGCGTCACGTCCATCGGCCTGTCACTGCGGTACCGCGCGCCGATCGTCACCGCCTGGTCCACCCCGGGCGCCGCACTGCTGGCCGCGAGTCTGCACGGCGTTCCCATGGCGCAGGCGATCGGAGCGTTCGTCGTGTCGGCCGCGCTGATCACGTTGACCGGTGTGACCGGCGTGTTCGAACGCGTCATGAACCGCATTCCGGTCGCACTCGCCTCCGGCCTGCTCGCCGGGGTCCTCGTGCAGTTCGGCATCGACCTGTTCGGCGAACTGGAGACGAGCTTCGCCGTCGTGTTCCCGATGCTGCTGGCGTACCTGCTGGCGCGGCGGTGGGTGCCCCGCTACGCGGTGCTCGTCGCGCTGGCCGTGGGCGTCGCCGCGACCGCCGTCACGGGGACACTGCAGCTCGACCGCGTCGACCTCGCGTTCGGGGCGCCCGTGTTCACGATGCCGGAGTTCGACTGGCAGGTGATCATCAGTGTCGGACTGCCGCTGTACATCGTGACGATGGCGTCGCAGAACCTGCCCGGCGTGGCGGTGCTGCGAGGCGACGGCTACACCGACGTGCCGCTGTCGCCCGTCATCGGCACCACGGGCGTGGCGAACCTGCTGCTCGCGCCGTTCGGCTGCTTCGGCCTGAACCTCGCCGCCATCACCGCGGCGATCTGCACCGGGCCACAGGCGCTCGAGGACCGCAGCCGTCGTTACCTCGCCGCCGTGTGGGCGGGCCTGTTCTACCTGGTCATCGGGGTGTTCGCCGGCACGGTCGGCTCCCTGCTCGGCGCGCTTCCCGAGGCGCTGATCATCGGCATCAGCGGACTCGGCCTGCTCGCGACGATCACGGGCTCGCTCACCTCGGCGCTCGGCGACGAGCGGTGGCGCGAACCCGCCGTCGTCACGTTCCTCGCCACCGCGTCCGGCGTGACGCTGCTCGGCATCGGTTCGGCGTTCTGGGGCCTGCTCGCCGGCGTCCTCACCGCCCTGATCACCCGCCGTCGCTCCTGATAACACCCCCAGGGGCACTTTGGTTGCACTGAATGCGACCAAAGTGCCCCTGGGGGCGGGACCAGGCACGAAAAAAGGGGACCCGGCCCGTGTGGTCGGATCCCCTTTTCCGTGCGGTTGCGGCTCAGTGCTTGCCGGCGTCCGCGGCCTCCTTCTCGAGGCGCTCACGCTCACGCTCCAGCGAACGCTCGATCTCGGCCTCGGCCTCCATCCGGCCGACCCACGAGGAGCCTTCGACACTCTTGGCGGGCTCGAGGTCCTTGTACACCTGGAAGAAGTGCTCGATCTCCAGCTTGTGGAACTCGTTCAGATGGTGGATGTCCCGCAGATGGTCGTTACGCGGGTCGCCGGTCGGCACGGCCAGCACCTTGTCGTCAGGGCCCTTCTCGTCACGCATGCGGAACATGCCGACGGCGCGGCACTTGACCAGGCAGCCGGGGAAGGTCGGCTGCTGCACGAGGACGAGCACGTCGAGCGGGTCGCCGTCCTGGCCGAGCGTGTTGTCGATGAAGCCGTAGTCGGCCGGGTACTGCGTGGCCGTGAAGAGCGTCCGGTCGAGCTTGATCCGACCCGTCTCGTGGTCCACCTCGTACTTGTTGCGCTCCCCGCGGGGGATCTCGATCGTGACGTCGAAGTCCACGGCGTCCTCGCTTGATCTCGTCGGCGCCGCGTCGCTCGCGGCTGAAAATGTCATGTCCTTACCCGACCAGTGTGACCCACCGCTCGGTCAGGTAGCACTAAGGATGGCACTAGTGTGATATCTGCCCCGTTCGAGCGGCGGAACGCATTAGCACGCGGTGGGGACTTGCTGGAGGGGTACGTGTCACAACGCGAAACCGGCGCGGACGACGACGCCGGCGGGGCTGCGGGCGGGGGACCGGCGTGGCCGTCGGACGACATCGACTCGTCACCCGAGCACTCGGCTTCCGGGTATTCGACGTCGGAATCCGCGGAATCGGTGACGTCGGGTTCGTCGAACCAGGACGCGTCGGGTGCGGGCCCGACGGCGCCCCGGTCGCCGCGGTCGTCGTCCCAATCACCGCAGTCGCCGCAGCCGGCGGAATCGCCGCAGTCGCCGGAGTCACCGCAGCAGTCGTCGGCGCCGCAGCGACCGGAGCCGCCGGAGTCGCGGCAGCCGCAGCAGTCGTCGTCGGCGCAGCAGCGCACGGATCCCCAGCGGCGCCCCGAGATCGGGCGGGCACAGGAGTCGCAGCCCGGGCACATGCCCCAGCGCCCGCAGGAGCCCCAGCCACACCAGCCGCAGCCACACGAGCCGCAGCCACACCGGGCGGCGTCACACCAGCAGCAGGGCGGCCGGCAGCAGCCGGTGCAGCAGTGGCAGCCGTCCGGACCGCCGAATCCGTCGGCACAGGGACAGTCACCACAGGGACAGGGGGCGCAGGGACAGCCGGACCGGCCCGCGAGCCGGACGCCGCAGCCCGACCAGTCTCAGCCCGGCCCGCGGCAACGGTACTCCGACCCACGGGAACCCCGGCCCGACCAGCAGTATCCGCAGCCCACCGCTCCACGGCCGCATGGCCCGCACCCGCACCCACCGCAGCAGGGCCCCTCGCAGCCGGGCCCACGGCAGCAGGGCGCCTCGCGGTCGGGGCAGCCGCAACGGCCAACGCCACCGCAGCAACGCCCTGCGCACCCGCCGATCTCCACGACGCCCGTTCCGCCCGCGGGTACGTCCGCTCGTCCGATGCGCATCCAGCCGGGGCCCCATGCGCACCCGGAGGGTCACGCTCGTGACGATTCCGGCGTCCCCGAGTCGACCACGCCGGACGTTCCCGGTGCGGCTGCCGAGGCAGGCACCCCCACCGAGGCCGACCCCGCTGCCGAACACGGCTCGGACGGGGGTTCCGACGGCCCACCGGACGGCCCGACGGACAGTCCTTCGGACGGGGAGGCCGACCCCGGTCCCGCTCCGAAACGTCGCCGACGTGGCCGCGGGTTGCTGCTCAGCGGGCTGGCGCTCGTGCTCGTCGTCGCCGTCGGCATCACGCTGGCGCTGCCGGCCGTGTCGAACCGCCTCGGCCTGCCCTGGGCGCCGAACCTGCCGAAGGGCGACGAACCCGAGCCCATTGCCGTCACGCGGCAGCTGCAGCCCATCGGCGGACAGGGCGACGCACCGACGGCGAGCGGCCTGCAGCAGGCGCTCGCGGGACCCACGAGTTCGGGGGCGTTGGGGACGCTCAGCGGCACGGTCATCGACGCGACCAGCGGCGAGACGCTGTGGTCGCAGGGTGAGAACAGGGCCGTGACGCCCGCCTCGGCGACGAAGATCCTCACGGCCGCGGCGGCACTGCTCGAACTCGGTCCGGACATGCGGTTCTCGACGAAGGCGTACGGGATGGCACCCGCCGGTACCGGAAGCGAGTACAACGCCGTCGTGGTGAAGGCGGGCGGCGACGTGACGCTGTCGTCGCTGCCGGAAGGTGAGGAATCCCTCTACCGCGGCGCGGCCCACCTGAACGACCTCGCGAAGCAGATCGACGAAGCCGTCGACGGCCAGATCGACGCGTTCGCCCTCGACCAGAGCCGGTACACCGCCGACAAGACGGCGCAGGGCTGGGCGAAGGAGGACGCCCCGTCGACGTACGCCGCACCGCTCGCGCCGATCATGCTCGACGGCGGCCGCACGGACCCGCTCGACGACACGTCCGAACGGTTCGGCGACCCGGCGAAACGGATGATCGAACAACTGGCGGGCAAGTTCGCCGCGGCGGATGTCGACGGCGAGCTGACGAGGAAGCTCCACGAGCGGCGGGGAGGCGAGCTGCCGGGGCGGTTCACCGGCGAACCGATCGCCGAGGTGCGGTCGGCGCCGATGGAGCGGCTCGTCCAGCAGATGCTGCAGCTGTCGGACAACACTCTCGCCGAGGCGATCCAGCACCAGATCGCGATCTCCAAGGGCCGGGAGCCCTCGTTCGAGGGCGGGGCGAAGGCGACCCTCGACGTGCTGCGCGAACACGGCTTCGACGTCAGCGGGGTGACGCTCCACGACGGCAGCGGCCTCTCGGTGGACAACCGCGTCACGACGAAGCTGCTGTCGGAGGTCATGTCCGTCGCCGCGGCACCCGGCGGCAGCGCGCACGCCGATGAGCGCACATCGACGCTGCGGCCGATGCTGGCCGGCCTGCCCGTCGCGGGCGGCACCGGCACGCTTGCCGAGCGCTACACCGAGGGAACGCCCGCGCAGGCCCGCGGCTGGGTGCGCGCCAAGACCGGCACGATCTCGTCCACCGGCACCAATGCGCTGACCGGCCAGGTCGTCACCGTGGACGGCCGGGTCCTGGCGTTCTCGCTCATCACCTCGAAGGCGGGCGACACCGAGGCCGCCCGCGACGCACTCGACACCGTCACCGCCACCCTCCGAGAGTGCGGCTGCGGCTAGGAGAGTTGCGGCCGCCGCCCTGGCGATGCGGTGGCGCTGTCGCAGCGGTTGCCGCAGGCCGGTGGGACGGTACTGCCGGAACGGGTAGCGTCGGTGGATGTGAACGCCGAGACGAAGGCAGCACCCGCGAATCCGCTGGTCGACTGGTCCGTGGCGGCATCGACGGGGGCGCTGTTGGCACGCGGCGGGCCGTCCGTGTCACGCGAGGAGGCAGACCGCGCGGTCGCCGACCTGCGCGACCTGACCGTCGACGCGGAACGCTACGTCCGCGACCTGACGGGCCTCGGCCAAGGGCTGCCGGTGCCGCCGGGGACCGTGGTCGACCGGCCCGGCTGGGTGCGGTCGGCGGCAGCGGGACTCGGCGAGCTGACGAGCCGCGCGGTGCCACCGGAGCGCGCGTCGAAGTTGTCGTCGCTGGTCGCGGGTGGTGCGGGGGTGCAGACGGGTGTCGTGCTGGCGTTCCTCGGCTCCCGGGTGCTCGGCCAGTACGACCCGTTCGGCGGGCCGGACACCGACGGCGAGCTGGTGCTGGTCGCGCCGAACGTCGTCACCGCGCAGCAGGCGATGAAGGTGCCGGGCAGGGACTTCCGGCTCTGGGTGTGCCTGCACGAATGCACCCACCGGTTGCAGTTCACCGCCGTCGACTGGTTGCGCGACTACTTCGCGGGTGAGGTCGGCAAGCTCGTCAGTGGGTTCGCCGGTTCGGACGAGACGGTCGCGGCGACGCTGCAGCGGCTGCCGGAGAACCTCCGCTCGCTGCGTGAATCCGACTCCCGCGACGTGCTGGGACTCGCCGAGCTGGTGCAGTCGCCCGGCCAGCGCGAGGTGTTCGACCGGCTCATCGCGTTGTCGACCCTGCTGGAAGGGCACGCGGACTACGTGATGGACGCGGTCGGTCCCGACGTGGTGCCGAGTGTGGCGACGATCCGCAGGCGGTTCACCGAGCGGCGCAAGGGTGGTGGCCTGCTCGACCGGCTGTTACGCGCGCTGCTCGGGGTCGACGCCAAGGTCCGGCAGTACGAACAGGGCGCGGCGTTCACCAAGTACGTCGTCGGTGCCGTGGGCATGTCCGGTTTCAACGCCGTCTGGACGTCCCCGGAGACACTGCCGACGCGCGCCGAGATCAAGGACCCGCAGGCATGGGTGCAGCGGGTCCACTGACGACGTCCGGCCGGAGCGGATTCCGCGCCGTCGGGGCCGTCCGCAAGGCCGTCCGGGAGTTCCTGGCTGCGATGCCGGAGCCGGCGCCGGCATCACTGTGTGTCGCGGTCTCGGGCGGTGCCGATTCGCTCGCGCTCGCCGAGGCGGCCGCGCACACGTGCCGGAACCTGCCGGTGACGGCGCTCGTCGTCGACCACGGGTTGCAGGCCGGTTCCACGGAGGTCGCGGACAAGGCCGCCGCCACCGCACGGGAACTCGGCGTGGGCGAGGTCCGCGTGCTGCCGGTGTCGGTGTCGGGGCGCGGCGGCCCGGAGGCGGCGGCGCGCAGAGCCAGGTACGCAGCGCTGCGGGAGGCGTCCGCGGGCGCACCCGTACTGCTCGGGCACACCCGCGACGACCAGGCCGAAACGGTGCTGCTGGGACTCGGCCGCGGCTCGGGCCCGCGATCGATCGCGGGGATGCGCTCGTACGACCCGCCGTGGGGAAGGCCACTGCTCGGCCTGCCGCGGACCACCACGAGGTCCGCGTGTGACGAACTCGGCATCGCCCCGTGGCAGGACCCGCACAACTCGGACAGCCGCTACCGGCGGGTACGGATTCGGGAGGAGGCCCTGCCGATGCTCGAGGACGTGCTCGGCGGCGGCGTCGCGGGCGCGCTGGCACGGACGGCCGCACAACTCCGAGAGGACGTCGACGTGCTCGATGACCTGGGCGAGGAGCTGCTCGCCGCCGCGCGCGGTGACGCTCGTGCAGGCGCGGACGAGGGAGGCGACGCCCCTCCGGAGCTGTCGGTGCCTGCGCTCGAAACCGCCCCCGCCGCGCTGCGGAGACGCGCGCTGCGGACCTGGCTGCTCGATGCCGGAGTGCGCGAGCTCACGGACGGGCACCTGCGATCCGTCGACGCACTCGTCGCCGATTGGCGGGGTCAGGGCGGCGTATGGCTGCCGGGGGATTTTGAGGCGAGCCGGGCACGTGGAAAGCTCAGGGTCGAACCGGCGGCGACCGGGATCATCACGACGTCACACCACCGCTAGAGGGGACAGCTGCCGTGTACGAAGGCGACATCGCCTCCGTCCTCATCACCGAGCAAGAGATCAAGGACAAGATCGCCGAGCTGGCCGAGAAGGTCGCCGCGGACTACACCGGTGGCGGTGACGCGGCGGGCGAGGGCGAGTCGAGTGGCACGGACCTGGTACTGGTCGGTGTGCTCAAGGGCGCCGTCATGGTCATGACCGACTTCGCGCGGGCGCTTCCCGTGCCGGCGCAGTTGGAGTTCATGGCCGTCTCCTCGTACGGCTCGTCGACGACCTCGTCCGGGGTGGTGCGGATTCTCAAGGACCTCGACCGCGACATCGCGGGCAGGGACGTGCTGATCGTGGAGGACATCGTCGATTCGGGCCTGACGCTGTCATGGTTGATGAAGAACCTGACGGCGCGCCACCCTCGTTCGCTGAACGTCGTGTCACTGCTGCGTAAACAGGAAGCGGTGCAGGTCGACGTGCCGGTGAAGTACATCGGCTTCGATATTCCGAACGAGTTCGTGGTCGGCTATGGTCTGGACTACGCGGAGCGTTATCGTGACCTGCCCTACATCGGCACACTCGACCCGAAGGTGTATTCCACGTAGGGCGTTCCGCTACGCGTGGTGAGTGCATCTCGGCTGGTGCGAGCCATGCGCGTGAAGGCGGAACCGTGGTTCCTTCGATCGCGTCATACCGAATGCGCTGATGCGTTAACCTAAGCGAAGATCGCAGGTCGGCTGCCGAGAGGCCTGCCGTCGACTCTGAGGGGACGTAGGGAGAGTCTGGAACATGGGGAACAGCAGTCACGCGGACGCGGCGGCGTTCCGCCAGGCGGCGGTCGACGGTCAGGTCGGGATCGACCCCGACCACGCCGAGACCGTGCTGAACAAGCTCCGCACCGGCAAGGACGCGGTCGAGGCGCTGCTCCAGAAGGCCGAGGAGCTGTCCACCCCGCCGCAGATCGGCGCGAACCCGGTCGGCAACGCGATGGCGGCGAAGTTCTCCGAACGCGCGGGCGGCCGCGAGTCGTACGCCGACGCGCTCCGGAACCTCTACAGCCAGTACGACGAGGCCGAACAGGCGATCACCACCGCGATGCGCCGCTACCGCGACATCGACGAGGACAACGCCCAGCCGTTCACCGGGCAGCTCTGACGCAGGGGGAAGTGAGCAGTGAACATCGACAACGATTCCGGTCTGATCGGTTCCGACCTCTCCGGTGACGGTGCGGCCGAGCCGACTCTCGACGGTGGCCCCGCTCCGGTCGACAGCGGACTGCAGGGCGGCCCGGCGCCGGTCGCGGCCGCGGGCCAGGCCGTGCGGCTCGGCGAGGCGGGCGAGGTCTCCGACATCGTCAGCAGGGCGCGCAACCGGCAGGACGGCTTCGCCTACGACGACGAGCGGGCGATCGCCGACCGTCCGAACTGGGCGGCGCACGAGAGCAAGCAGCTCTACTCCTTCGCGACGGTCAACAACGTGCCCGGCAGCGCCGAGGAGATCGGCAGCTCCTGGGGACGGCACGGAACGACGCTGCAGCAGGTCTCCGAGGACCTCTACGCGACCATCAGCGAACTCGGCACGGCGTGGGTCGGGCAGGCCGCGGGCGCCGCGCAGGGTGCGCTCGTGGGTATCGCCAACTCCAGCTCGCAGGCCGCCGAGGCGGCCAGGACGATGAGCCAGCGGCTGTCGCAGCAGGCCGCCGCTGCCGCGGAGCTGAAGAAGATGCCGCAGCCGGAGGAGTTCGACCCGGCCTCCGAGACCGCGAACATGCTGGCCATGGGTCCTGCGGCGATGGCCAAGGACATGAAGGAGAAGTTCGACCAGGCCCGCGCGGTCAAGGCCCAGCAGGTGCAATACCTGAACACCTACACCGCCGCGATGTCCGACGTCGACAACTCCACGCCGAGCTTCGGGCCGGAGTCGCTGGGCCTGAAGCAGTCGACGAACTCGGGCGGCACGCACGTCTCGTCGTTCGGCGGCCCGGGAGCGGTCGGTTCGATCGGTTCCGGGGGCGTTGCGGGCCCCGCGGGCGGCGTGCGCGGTGTCGAAGGGTTCGCCGCCCACGGCGGTGCGGCCCACCAGCAGGCTCCGCAGGCGCCGCAGCAGCCCGCCTCGCCGGCTCCGCAGGCCCCGCAGCAGCCCGCCGCGCAGGCCCCCGCAGCCGGTGCCTCCTCGGCGGCCGCGCAGGCGGCACCGTCCGGCCCCTCGGCAGGCGGTCTCGGTGCGGTCGCGGGTGGTGCCGCGCTCGCCGGTGGTGGTGCCGCCGTCGCGGGCCGCGCGCTGGCGAAGGGCAGCAAGACCAGCGCGTCCGAGAAGGAGCAGCACGACGAGGGCGCGACGTCGGCGCAGGCACAGCAGACGGCCCAGCCCGCGGCGTCGGTGCAGCAGCCGCAGAACGCGGGTATGCCGGGCGCGGGTGGCGTCATCGGTGGCCGCGAGGCCGCCGCGATGGCACCGGCCGCCACGCCGATGGGCGGCGGCGGTATGGGCGCAGGCATGGGTGCGGCGGGCGCCGCAGCGGGTAATGGTCAGGGAGAAGAGGAACACACGCACGCGTCGTTCCTCATCGAGGCCGATCCGGACGACGTGTTCGGAGCGAACCAGGCGACGGCACCGCCCGTGCTCGGCGCCTGGGGCCCGGACGACGAGGAGTGATGACCTTTGGCGGAGCGGCTCACGCCACTGGAGTTCGATTTCCTGTGGGAGTCGTTCGGCGCCGGTGAGCTGCCCTATCCGCTCGAGGTTCGATCGCACGGGGAGACGCTGGAGCAGCGAGCGGCACTGCGGGAGCAGACTCTCGGCCAGCTGGCGGCGCGTGGCCTCGTCGACGAGTCCGGCAGTCCGACACCACTGATCGAGGACTGGTTCGGGTGTCTGGCCACGGCACAGGTGAGCCTGGACTCCGTGCAGGTCGACTCGCCGGACGACGAGCCGCACCTGGCGGTTGCCGCGGCGTTGGGCCCCCAGGGAGTGCTGCTGATCTCGGACTCCGGGGGCTACGTGGTGGACCGGGTCCCCGCGGACGGCCTGGCCAGTGCGGTCGTGGGGCTGCTGCCCGCGGAGCGCCGCGGTGAGGAGAAGTCGATCACTGTTCCGTTGGAGCAGCTGCTGTCCGGTTCGGGCGTGGACTTCCTGCAGCGGCGCGGTCCCGCCGGACCCGACGGCAAGGCGGGGCCGGACGACGACCGCAAGGCCCTCGCGCGACTCAACGCCCAGCCGCGGCTTCGGGGTGGGCAGATCGGTGCCAACGCCCGCAACCCCGCGGGCGGCCGGACCCGGATGCCCGTGCTGAGCTGGTTCGACACCGAGTCTGGCCGCTACTTCACACAGGCGAGCCGTGGCAGGGACGGCCGGGACTGGATCACCATCGCCCCCGCCGACGCCCCGACCTTGCGGCACCGCCTGTCCGAGATGCTCGCCGGTGCGGCCGGGGCCGCGGCGACAGCGTCGCTGTGACGGCGTCGCCGTGAACGAGGGGAAGCGCTGACGAGGTCGGTTCATGTTCACGCACCAGACGAGCACCATCGCGAGTTCCGAATTGGTCGGGAGGATCGTGCCCACCCAGGAGTTCTTCAGACCCGTCACGTTCGACTTCCTGTGGGAGCGGATGGGCGCGGGTGAGTTGCCGTACCCGCTCAAGGTCGCCTCGCACGGTGAGACCGAGAGCCAGCGGCGCATGCTGCGCGACCGCGCGGAGCAGGAGATCGAGGCCCGCGGCATCGAGGGTTCGCAGGTCGAGGGCTGGCTCGACCTGCTGGGCAGGGCGTCGATGACGGTCGACGCGCTGTTCATCCCGGAGTTCCAGCACCCGCCGGTGGGCGTGATCGCGGCCTCGGACGGCAAACAGGCCGTGCTCGCCATTCAGGACAGTGAGGGTGTGCGACTGCGCGCCGCCTACCCCGACGGCCTGACCTCGGCCGTGGTCGACCTGCTCCCGCAGGCGCAGCGCGGCACCGAAGCGTCGATCACGCTGCCGCTGGGTGAGGCGCTGCAGGCACGGCCGGATCGCACCGGGGCGCTCGCCGGCAGGACGGGTGGCGACGCCGACGGCGGCCGCAAGCGCGGCGGGTTCGCCGACCGTGCCAGGGACCCGCGGGAGGCGTACTCGCAGCTGATCGCCCAGCCGCGGCTGCGTGGCGGTCAGCTCGCGGCGAACAGCAGGGACGAGCTGGGCTACAAGCAGCGCTCGGCCGTCCTCGCGTGGTTCGACACGGCGACGGGCCGGTACCTGAGCACGTCGGGAGGCGGTGCGGACGGCAGCGAGTGGGTGACCGTCGCGCCCGCGGACGCGAAGACGCTGCGCAGCAGGCTCGGCGAGCTGCTGGCAGGGGTCGTTCGCTGAGCGGGCGCGGCCCGCCGGCCCCCGCCCGGCCGGGCGGCGGCGCTCGGATCAGGTGATGCCGCGCACGCAGCGGGAACATGTGCAGGGTGGTGTCCGTTGACTTATCGGTGACGGCTGCGGACGTGGCCGGAGCCGTCGCACGGATTCTCATCGAGGACGCCCCGATGGCCCCGTTCACCGGGCGGTACCCTGATAGAACGGCATTCGCCGCGGGAGCGGGAAACCGTACCAGCGGGAGTTGACAAGACCGTGACGGCGGAAGTCACCACCCACCGCCTAACCAGGGAGGGTCGAGGCCTCAACGGCCGGATCTAATGGACCGCAAGCGCCTGCTCAAGAACCCACTGCTGTGGATAGTCGCGGTTCTGCTGCTCTATTTCGCGTTCAGCATGCTTTTCGACAGCGACCGTGGCTACACGGCGGTGCCGACGTCGCAGGCCGTGCAGCAGATCGAATCCGGCAACGTCACGGAGGCGAACCTCGAGGACAAGGAGCAGCAGCTCAAGCTGCACCTGTCCGACGGCATCAATGTCGACGGCGAGAACGCCAAGCAGATCATCACGAAGTTCCCGGGAGGCGCTTCCGGGCAGCTGTACAACGTTCTGCTCGACGCCCGCACGGGTTCCGGGGACAACGGCCAGAGCATCAAGTTCGACACCACGGTCACGCAGGACTCGTTCTTCACCCAGATGCTCATCTACATGATCCCGCTCGGGATCCTGTTGCTGCTGCTGATGTGGATGATGAACAACGCCCAGGGCGGCGGGAACAAGGTCCTCAACTTCGGCAAGTCCAAGGCCAAGCAGCTCAACAAGGACATGCCGACCACGACGTTCCACGACGTGGCGGGTGCCGACGAGGCCGTCGAGGAACTGCACGAGATCAAGGACTTCCTGAGCAGTCCCGCGCGGTATCAGCAGCTCGGCGCGAAGATCCCGAAGGGTGTGCTGCTCTACGGGCCACCCGGCACCGGTAAGACGCTGCTCGCGCGGGCCGTCGCAGGCGAGGCGGGCGTGCCGTTCTACACCATCTCCGGTTCGGACTTCGTGGAGATGTTCGTCGGTGTCGGCGCCTCGCGGGTGCGTGACCTGTTCGAGCAGGCGAAGCAGAACGCCCCGTGCATCATCTTCGTCGATGAGATCGACGCGGTCGGCAGGCAGCGCGGCGCAGGCATGGGCGGCGGCCACGACGAGCGCGAGCAGACGCTGAACCAGCTGCTCGTCGAGATGGACGGGTTCGACTCGCGCGGGGGCATCATCCTCATCGCCGCGACGAACCGGCCGGACATCCTCGACCCGGCGTTGCTGCGGCCGGGCCGGTTCGACCGGCAGATTCCGGTCGCCGCGCCCGACCTGAAGGGCCGCGAGGCGATCCTTCAGGTGCACTCGGCCGGCAAGCCGCTGGCCGAGAACGTCGACATGAACGGCCTGGCCAAGCGCACGGTCGGCATGTCCGGTGCCGACCTGGCGAACGTCATCAACGAGGCCGCGCTGCTCACCGCACGCCAGCACGGCACGGTGATCACGGACGCATACCTGGAGGAGTCCGTCGACCGTGTGGTGGGCGGCCCGGCACGGAAGAGCCGGATCATCTCCGAGCAGGAACGGAAGATCACCGCGTATCACGAGGGCGGGCATGCGCTGGCCGCGTGGGCGATGCCGGACATCGAACCGGTGTACAAGCTGACGATCCTGCCGCGCGGTCGTACCGGCGGGCACGCGTTGATCGTGCCCGAGGACGACAAGGACTTGATGACCCGTTCGGAGATGATCGGCAGGCTGGTGTTCGCCATGGGCGGACGCACCGCCGAGGAGCTGGTCTTCCACGAGCCGACGACCGGCGCGTCCTCCGACATCGAGCAGGCCACGAAGATCGCCCGCGCGATGGTGACCGAGTACGGCATGAGCCCGCGGCTCGGCGCCGTCAAGTACGGCCAGGAGCAGGGTGACCCGTTCGTCGGCCGTGCCGCCGGACAGCAGGCGAACTACTCCCTCGAGGTCGCACACGAGATCGACGAGGAAGTGCGCAAGCTGATCGAGACCGCGCACACCGAGGCGTGGGAGGTGCTCAACACCTACCGCGACGTGCTCGACGAACTGGTGGCCGAGGTCCTCGAGAAGGAGACGCTGCAGCGCCGCGACCTGGAGCGGATCTTCTCGGCCGTCGAGAAGCGCCCGCGGATCACGGTGTTCAACGAGTTCGGCGACCGGCTCCCCTCCGACAAGCCGCCGATCAAGACACCGCGCGAGCTGGCCGCCGAGCGCGGCGAGCCGTGGCCCGAACCGCAGCCGGAGCCCGCGCCCGTTCCGGCGCCCGCACCACAAGCACCGATGGCAGGCGAGGAACCGCAGACCGGCGAGCTGCCGCAGACCGGGAACCCCCAGGACGCTCCGCAGGGCAGCGTTCCCCAGGGCGGACCGCAGGACCAGCAGAACCCCGGTTCGTACAACCCGTACGCGCCGCCGTCGGGGCCGAACGGGGCCCACGGGCAGAACGGTGGCCACAACGGCGGGCGGCAGTGGCCGGGACCGGGATCGCACCAGGGCGGTCAGCCCGGCCAGCAACACGGCCAGCAGCCGGGATCCCGGCCCGCGGGGCCGCCGAACTACGGCGCGCCGCCCGGGTGGACGCCCGCGACCTCGCCGAATCCGCGGCCGACGCGGCCGTGGGCCCAGCCCAACCCGAATCCCCAGCCGCAGCAGCGCCCGCAGGAGCAGCAGCGCCCGCAGGACGAGGGCGGCTCCGACGAGCAGGACGGTCACCATCGCTAGCGAGGTCTCCGAGAACGGGTACGCGGTGGTCGACGAGGACAGCGTCGACGCACCGCGTGCCACTGGCCGGTCGTTCGATCAGTCGCGCGCGGAGGCCGCCGTGCGCGAACTACTGCTCGCCTGCGGCGAGGACCCGGACCGGGACGGGCTGAGAGAGACGCCCGCGCGGGTGGCGCGGGCGTACCGCGAGATGTTCAGCGGTCTGTACAACGATCCGGACCACGTGCTGGACCGGACGTTCGACGAGAGTCACGAAGAGCTCGTGCTGGTGACGGACATCCCGTTGTACAGCCAGTGCGAACACCACCTGGTGCCGTTCCACGGGGTGGCGCACGTCGGTTACATTCCGAACGCGCAGGGCAAGGTGACGGGACTGTCGAAACTGGCCCGGCTCGTCGATCTGTACGCGAAGCGGCCGCAGGTGCAGGAACGCCTGACGACCGAGGTCGCCGACGCGCTGGACCGCAAGCTGAACCCCCGCGGCGTGATCGTCGTGATCGAGGCCGAGCATCTGTGCATGGCGATGCGGGGTATCCGCAAGCCGGGTGCACGCACCACGACGTCGGCGGTCCGCGGGATCCTGGAGCGTTCGGCGACCTCGCGTGCGGAAGCGTTGCAGCTGATCAAGGGGAACCGGTGAACGAGCGCATTCCGACGGCGGACCGCTGTGTGGTGATGGGCGTCCTGAACGTCACGCCGGACTCGTTCTCCGACGGCGGCAGGTACCTGAGCAGGGAGGACGCGCTCGCGCACGCCCACGCGATGTGGCAGCGCGGCGCCGACATCATCGACGTCGGCGGCGAGTCGACGCGGCCCGGCTCCGAGCGCGTGGACTCCGACACCGAACTCGCGCGGGTCGTACCGGTGGTGCGGCAACTCGCGGCGGACGGCGTCCCGCTGTCGGTCGACACGACGCGCGCCGCGGTCGCCGAGGCCGCCGTCGAAGCGGGCGCACGGATGATCAACGACGTGTCCGGTGGGCTGGCCGATCGGGACATGGCGAAGGTCGCCGCGCAGACCGGCGCCCCGTTCGTGATCATGCACTGGCGCGGTCACAGCAAGGACATGAACGCGCTCGCCGACTACACCGACGTGGTCGCCGAGGTGCGGGACGAACTGCGCGCGCGGGTCGACGAGGCGCTGGCGGCCGGCGTGCCCGCCGACGCGATCGTGCTCGACCCGGGGCTCGGGTTCGCCAAGCGGGCGGAGCACGACTGGGCGCTGCTGAACCGGCTCGACGAGTTCATCGGCATGGGCCTGCCCGTGCTCGTGGGTGCCTCGCGGAAACGGTTCCTCGGCGCACTGCTGGCCGACGCCGACGGCGAACCGCGTCCCGCGTCGGGCAGGGAGGTCGCGACCGCGTCGATCTCCGCACTGTCCGCGGCCGCGGGCGCGTGGGGCGTGCGGGTACACGACGTCGGCGCGTCGCTGGACGCGGTGAAGGTCGCCGCCGCCTGGGCCGAGGGCGGCCGGTGAGCGGACAGGACGGACAGGTGCCGCAGGTCGGGGACCGCATCACCCTGACCGGCCTGCGAGTGTTCGGCAGGCACGGCGTGTTCGACCACGAGAAGCGCGACGGCCAGGAGTTCGTCGTCGACATCACGGCGTGGCTGGACCTCACACGAGCCGCCGCGTCGGACGAACTGACCGAAACGCTGCACTACGGCGAGCTGGCACAACTGGCGGCCGGCATCGTCGGCGGCGAGCCCTGCGACCTCATCGAGGCCGTCGCGGGCCGGATCGCCGACGAGGTGATGGCAGACGAACGGCTGTCGGCGGTCGAGGTGACGGTGCACAAGCCGACGGCGCCGATCCCGCTGACGTTCGCCGACGTAGCGGTGACCGTCCGGAAACAGCGTTGACCCCGGCCGTGCCCCCAGGGGCACTTTGGTTGCATTCAACGCAACCAAAGTGCCCTTGGGGGCGCCCGGGTGGCAGCCGATGAGTACGGCGGTGCTGTCACTGGGGTCGAATCTCGGTGACCGGCTGGCGTACCTCCGGCTGGCCGTCGACGGACTGCGCGACTCGCTCGTCGCGGTGTCGAGCGTGTACGAGACCGCGCCGTGGGGCGTGACCGACCAGCCCGACTTCCTCAACGCGGTGTGCATCGTGGCCGACCCGGCGCGCGACCACTGGGCGTGGCTGCGCGCCGGGCAGGACCTCGAACGCGAGGCCGAGCGCATCCGCGAACAGCGGTGGGGGCCGAGGACGCTCGACGTCGACGTGGTGTCGGTCGACGACGTCCGCTCTGCCGATCCGGAGCTGCGCCTGCCGCACCCGGGAACTGCCGAACGGGCGACCGTGCTCATTCCGTGGCTGGAGATCGACCCGGAGGCCGAGGTGCCGGGCGTCGGACGTGCCGATGCCCTGCTCCCCGCCCTGCCCGCGGCCGATCGCGACGGCGTACACAAGCGCCCCGACCTGTCCCTCTGACGCCCCCGCGGTGGCGGCCCCAGGACCTTCGGTGCCTCGGGCGCTGTCACGCGGAGTACGTCCGCTCGGGCCTGCGGTTCGGGCGCCACGGATCCTCCCCTCGCGCCCGAACCGCCCGGGAACTACGCCGACGTGCGAACCGCCGAGACGATCCACTTCGTCGCGGCGATCCGGCTGGGGATGGGCTGCCAGCCGTTGATGATCGCCAGCAGCTGCCAGTAGCGCTCGGCCCGAGCGTCCCCGCCCGCGTCGATCTGCCCCGCCAGCCACGTGCGGTACTCGGCGTCGTCGACCGGTTCGGGCGCGCCGTCGCCGACGAACCACGCGGACGTGTCGGCCTCCCCGAGCGAGGCCCGCACGATCTCGTCGGCGAGCGCCTTGCCCTCGGCCGACTCCGGGGACAACCCGGCGTCGACGGACCGTTGCGCCCGCGCGTGCCAGTCCTCCCAACGCTCCTTCTGCGCCCACGAGAACGCGTCGATGTCGTGGCCCGCCTCGCGCCGCTGCGCCTGCTGCTCGCCCATGCCCCGGATCAGCGCCCGGAACTCCGCATCGGACACGAGCTCGGCGAACTCGATCCACGCCTCCAGCTGTTCCGGCGACGGGTCGTCCGGCAACTCGGGTTTGGCTGACCGCATCCACGCGTAGAACTGCGTGTCCACATCGAGGCCCGCGGTGACCTCGTCCCAGAACTCGTCGACGAGACGCTTGCGCTCCTCGTCCGACATCGATGCCAGCTTGCTCATCAATTCCACCTCTTCCAACTCGGATTCACGGTTCGCGACCGCCCGCAACACGGCCCTGCGGTGGTGCAGCTCGCGCAGCCGGTCGTCGAGCGCAGCCACGTGCGCCTTCGCCAGCTCCGCGACCGTCGACGCCCCGGCCAGCACCCGTTCGATGTCGGCGAGGCCGAGACCGAGCTCGCGCAGGGTGCGCACGAGTTCCAGTCGCGCCAGTGCGGTGACGTCGTAGAGCCGGTAGCCGGCCGCGGTGCGGTCGCTGGGAGGCACGAGACCTTCGTCGGAGTAGAACCGGATCGTCTTCACCGGCAGGCCGGTGCGCCGTGCCAGTTCGCCGATCGTGAACGTTCCCGATGGGGTCATCTCCGCCTCCACGAATCCGAGCCTCGAGGCTCCAGTCGGTGGAGAGTCAACAACAGTTCCGAGACTCGTGCCCGCCGATTCGTGAACCGGCGTCGATCGGCGGTCTCCGGCGACGTCGACCGGCGGTCTCCGACGACACGGTCCTGCGGCGGGACGTCCTCGATGGATGGTCGGCGGACGACGGGCTCGGCTCAGAACACGCGCGCCAGGAGTGCAGGCCGCGGCGACGGGTGCAGAACACATGTGCCCGAACGCAGGACATGCGTGCCTGAACGCAGGACACGCGTGCCTGAGTGCGGGACATGCGGTGCGGTGGGGCCCAGTACGGTTGGGACATGCACTTCACGCGCCCTCGCGAGCTGGTCGTCGCCGGGCTGATCGGGCTCGTCGCGGTGTATCTGCTCTTCGAGTTCGCGTACGGACAGCTGCCGAGTCTGCCGACGCTCGCGGGCGCGACGTTGCTCGTGCTCGCCGGGATCGAGACGGTGCTGGCGTTCGTGGTGCGCGGTCGCATCCGCGAGGGACGTGTCATCACGGGGCTCGGCATCGCCCGTGCGGTCGCGCTCGCGAAGGCGTCGTCGTTGCTCGGGGCGCTCATGCTCGGCGCCTGGCTCGCCGGTGTGGCATTCCTCGCGCCGCAGGCGGGCGACATCACGGCGGCTGCCGACGATCTGCCTGCCGCGATCGTCGGAGCCGCGTGCGCAGCGGTGTTGATCGGCGCCGCGTTGTGGCTCGAATACTGTTGTCGCGCACCGGATACCGGCGACCGCAACGAGTGATCACAACCGACCGGCCAGCGATCAGAACCTGCCGCTCGAAGTACCGACGAGGTCACGATCGGGCAACCGGAAGGTACGGTATCCGGCATGACTGGCGAGGGTGATGACGAGCCCGGCCGCAGATCGGGCGGCCGACTGTGGCCGGCCGTGGGCGTGCTGCTCGCGCTCGGCGCCACCGTCGCACTGATCCTGGCCGAGGACATGCGGCTGCTTCGGCTCGGCATTCTGGCCGCCCTCTGGGCGGCGCTCATCGGTACGTTCCTCGCGACGCGGTATCGCAAGAAGGCCGCCGAAACCCGGGTGGCCGCGTCGAGGGCCCAGGAGATCTACGAACTCGAGCTGGAGCGTGAGGTCGCCGCCCGTCACGAGTTCGAGCTCGAGGTCGAGGCCGAGACCAGGGAACGTGTCGAGGACGAGTCCCGTGCCGAACTCGAGGCGCTGCGCGCCGAGGTCTCGTCGTTGCGGGAGAGCCTGCAGTCTCTTTTCGGCGGTGAGGTGATGTGGGAGCGGATCGCACTCACCGCCCAGTCGACACGCATGCGCTCGTTCGGTGACGACCGGCCGCTCGTCACCGCGGGGGAGAATCCGGAGAAACCCCGGCTGACCGCGGGACGCGGCGAGAATCCCACCGAGTTCATCGGACGTGTCGTCGATGCCGACGGCGGCGACGCCGGCGCCATCGCCAGGGCCATCGGTACGGCGGGCCGCGGCGGCAACGGCTCGTCACCCGCCTCGAACGGCGCTGGCTCGAACGGCGCTGTGTCGAACGGCGCTGTGTCGAACGGCTCGTCAAAGGGAGCTGCCTCGAACGGAGCGGCACGGAACGGGGCTGTGTCGAACGGTGCCGCGTCGAACGGGGCCGCTGCCAACGGTGCAATGGCCAACGGTGCAGTGGCGAAGGGGGCAGCGCCGAACGGGGTGGCGCCGAATGGAGCCCCGCCACACGGTGACGCGCGGCGAGGCGCCGCATCCGCTGCGGCGCACAACGGCACCGCGGCGCACAACGGCACCGCGGCGGACTCCCGGCAGCACACCGGACGTTCCGAATCGGCTTCGCAGTCGACGGCCTGGTTCGCACCGACCGCAACGCGGGCCGGTGACACCGCCGACGACATGGCCGACGATGACGATGGCGAACTCGACGAGTACGCCGACGGCGTCGACGACGAGTCCGACACCGACCGCGCACCCGCTCCCGCGCCGTCCGCCGATCCGCAGGCAGCTCCCCGTAAGGCCCGCGGTCCCCAGCGGCGTCAGCAGCCGGGCGCGCCTCCGGCGCCGCCGCGGCAGCGCCACGGCACGCCACCGGCGATGGACCGGCGATCGGGCACAGCGCAACCCCAGGCCCCTCGAACACAGGCGCCCACGCGGCAGCCCCAGGCAGCGGCCCTGCAGTCGCAGTCACCACAGCAGTCCCAGTCGGCCCAGCAGCCCCCGGCCCAGTCTCGTGACCGGCAGCAGGGCGGAGGGCAGCCGCAACGAGACCCTTCGGAACCGCCCGCGGCCCGTACACGGGTCGTTCCCGGGGTGTCTGGGGAGTACGGCGACGGTGAACGGGCGGGCGCGCAGGCTCCCGAGGCCGGTTCGCCCGACGAGGACCCGACGCGCCGCGTGCGTGCCCGCGAAGCCGCCGCGGCGAAGGAGCGCTTCCGCCCGGCGCAGCGGGCCGGTGCTCCGCAGTCGCCGGGTTCGTCACCGGCACGGCCGCAGCCGCCGCAGTCGCAGTCGTCGGATTCGGCGCACTCCTCCCCGCCGGCGTCTGCCGGTCCGGTGCCGCCGCGGGCCGCCGAGTCGCGCCCGGCGCAGCAGCCCGCGCAGCAGGACGGGAGCCGTCAAGACCGGAGCGGCCAGGATCGGAGTGGTCAGGACCGGAGCGGTGGCGGCCGTGGTGGTCCCGACCAGGGTGGTTCCGACCAGGGGGGTCGGAACGCGGTCGCGGCCACGGCGCAGCAGCCCGCGGCTCCGGCCGCCTCGCAGGACCGCTCCACGGGGTCACCCTCACGGCCGAGCGAACCCCGCAATGAGGGTCAAAATCGACGTGACGTTGACCTCACTCGGGCGAGTGACGCGGGCGCGCGTGCGCGTTCTGCCTCGCAACCTGGGCCTTCGGCTGGTCAGGGTATGGACGAGCCCGGATCACAGACCGCTTACGCTCAGGTACCCGAGACAGACTCCGGAGGGGCGCGTGACACACGCGCCGGCGCTCCGAAGGCCGCCGAGCCGGCACCCGAGGTGGCTCAGGCGGAACAACCGATCGCGAAGGGACCCCTTCCACCCATGTCTTACCCCGAGCAGCCCGCCGGCGCGGCCGACTCGACCGAGGCCTCCGGCGAGGATTCCGTCGTCAACCCGACGTTGCCGCCCGAGGTGCGCGACCTCGCGCGCAAGCCGGGTGGTCGTCGTAGGCGTGCCGAGCCGGAGGACGAGGATTCGCAGGCCGAGGATGCGTCCGAGGCCGGCGGCGGTCGTCGCCGTGCCCCGGACGCGGAGGACGGCGAGCCCACCGGGTCGCACTCCTCCGGCCGTTCGGTGAGCGAACTCCTCGCCGCCTACGGCACGGGCGACACGACGCCGCGCCGTCGTCGCCGCGCCGAGGACTGAGCCTCCCAGCTTCTGACACGCGCCCTCCGGGGCACCGTGGCCGCGTCGTCCGCGGCCGGGTGCCGTGGAGGGCGCTGTCGTACGAGCGACGAAGCCGTGGCGCCGGCGCTCGCGGTCCGTATCGCTCACCCGGGCGTCGGGGCGTGCTACTACCCTGCGCGGCGTGAACGGAGCGGCGACCGTCGTGCGGCACGCCCGGCGGAACATGACACGGCTGGTCACCGTGCTGGTGCCGGTGACCGGCATGGTCGCGGTCGCGATCTGCGGCCTGATCGTCTTCGGGCTGGTCACCGTCCAGGCGGGTGCGCTGCCCGTGGTCGTCGGCGTGATCGCCGCCGTGGTGCCCGTCTCCATCGTCACGGCCGCACTGCTGTGGGTCGACAGGTGGGAACCCGAACCGGCCAGGTATGTGCTGCTGACGTTCCTGTGGGGCGCGTGCGTGGCGACGCTGCTGGCGCTGCTGGTCAACGACACGGCCAAGAGCGTCGGCGACTTCCTCCTCGGTTTCGAGGGCGGCAGCAGGATCGCCACGGTCGTCTCCGCGCCGCTGGTGGAGGAGGCGATCAAGGCCGTGCCGCTCGTCGCGGTGCTGCTGCGCCGGCGGAGCGAGTTCAACGGCGTGGTCGACGGCATCGTGTACGCGGGGTTCAGCGCGGCCGGGTTCGCGTTCACCGAGAACGTCTACTACTTCGCCAGCGCGTTCAACGAGGCCGGTTTCGGCGACGGCATGTCCTCGGGCGTGCTCGCGGCGTTCACGCTGCGGGGGGTGATGTCGCCCTTCGCGCATCCGTTGTTCTCCGTGGTCATCGGCATCGGCGTGGCGCTCACGGTGCAGAAGCGCTACTACGGCGCGGCCCGGTTCGCGCTGCCCGTGGTGTCCTATTTCGGGGCCGTGTCCCTGCACGCGCTGTGGAACGCGGCGGCGACCCTGGGCGGGGCGCGGACCTTCCTCAACGTCTACTTCCTGATCATGGCTCCGCTGTTCATCGGCGTCGGCCTGATCGTGGTGTGGCAGCGTCGCCGCGAGCAGCGGATCGTGGCCGGGGCGCTGCCGGCGATGGCCCGCCGCGGCTGGATCGCCCCGTCGGAGGTCGAGCTGCTGTCGGATCTGGCGGCGCGCCGGCAGTGGCGCAGGCAGGCACGTCGTGAATCGGGTGCCGACGCGGCGAGGGCCGTCGGCGACTACCAATCCGCGGTGACGGAGCTGGCGTTCCTGCGGCGCAGGGGCGTCACCACCGACGGCGATCGCGCTCGTCACGACAGTCTGCTCGCCGAGGCACAGCAGGCGCGGGCCGAGGCCGTGACCCTTGCGGGCGCCGGGTGAAGCTGGTCACCCGAGCGCGTGACGACGTGCGAATGGGCGCTACGCTCGCGGCGTCGTCTGGTACCCGCGACGAGGTCGGGACTGGAACGAGTTTTGGGAGTTTTGCGGCCATGAGCCTCCGAAGGGGCGCGCGATGACGCGGCCTGCCCGCCTCGCGGTGGGCGTCGTGTCGGCGGGACGTGTCGGCAGTGTTCTCGGCGCTGCGCTGACCAGCGCCGGGCATGTCGTGAGCGCCGTCAGCGCGGTGTCGGACGCATCCGTCCTGCGCGCCGAACGTCTGCTGCCGGACGCCGAGATCCTGCCGCCCGACGAGGTCGCCCGGCGCGCCGATCTGGTGCTGCTGGCGCTGCCCGACGACGTCCTCGAATCGATGACCGCGGGCCTGGCCGGTGCGGGTGCGCTGCGCCCCGGTCAGATCGTCGTCCACACATCGGGTGCCCACGGTGTCGGCGCGTTGCATGCCGCGGCCGATGTGGGTGCGCTGCCGCTGGCACTGCACCCGGTCATGACGTTCACCGGCCGCGCCGAGGACCTGGACCGGCTGACCACGGCCAGCGTCGGCATCACCGCGACATCCGGCGACGACGCCGCGTGGCACGTCGGGGAGGCGCTGACCGTCGAGATGGGCGCCGAGCCCGTCCGCGTGCCGGAGGCCGCCCGTCCGATCTACCACGCGGCGCTGGCCCACGGTGCCAATCACCTGGCCACGGTCGTCGCCGACTGCGTCGACCTGCTCGCCGACGCCGGCGTCGACCACCCGGACCGGGTCGTGGCGCCGCTGCTGTCGGCCTCGCTCGACAATTCGCTCCGCCATCACGGCCGTGCCCTGACCGGGCCGGTTGCCCGCGGTGACACCGGCACCGTGACCGCACACCTGCGGGTGCTGGCCGAACGGGCGCCGGACGTCGAACCGACCTATACCGCGCTTGCCCGCCGCACCGTCGCGCGGGCGAGACTCGCAGGGCTGCTCGGCGAGGACGCCGCGGCCGAACTGGAAAACCTCCTCGACAACCGATCCTGACAGGCAGCGAACCTCCCATGACTTTCCCGAAGAACACGCCGAAGTTCACGCGAAACGAGCTGAACGTCTACCGCCGCCCCTCGGAGGTGTCGCAGGTGACGGCTGCGCTCCGTGGGGTCGGCCGCAACCTCGCACTCGTGCCCACGATGGGTGCGCTGCACGCCGGGCACCGCGAACTGATCCGCAGGGCGAAGCGGTTGCCGAACACGATCGTCGCCGTGTCGATCTTCGTGAATCCGCTGCAGTTCGGCGAGGGCGAGGATTTCGAGGCCTATCCGCGCAGCCTCGACCACGACCTCGAGACGCTGCGGGAACTCGGTGTCGAGCTCGTGTTCCTCCCGGAGGTCGAGGACCTGTACGGCCGATCGGGTGTCACGGTGACGCTCGACCCCGGCCCGCTCGGCGGCGAACTCGAAGGCGAGATGCGGCCGGGGCACTTCAGCGGCATGCTCACCGTCGTGGCCAAGCTGCTGAACATCACGCGCCCGCACTACGCCTTCTTCGGGGAGAAGGACTATCAGCAGCTCGTGCTGGTCAAGCGCATGGTCGAGGACCTGAACCTGGAGACGCGCATCGTCGGCGTGCCGACGGTGCGGGAGGATGACGGGCTCGCCCTGTCGTCGCGGAACGCCTATCTGTCCGAAGAGGACCGCCGCGGTGCCGCCGCCTTGTCGACCGCCCTGGGGATGGGCGTGCACGCGGGAGCCGACGGTGCGGAGGCGGTTCTCGACGCCGCGCACCGGGAACTGGCGGCGCATCCGGAGATCGAGATCGAATATGTGGAGTTGAGGGGAACCGATCTGGGGCCCGCACCCGTCGATGGTGACGCGAGGTTGTTGATCGCGGCCAAGGTCGGCCGCACCAGGTTGATCGACAACACGCCGGTGCCGCTCGGCGCCGCCGCGACGGGAGGCGGTGACCAGGATGCCGTGGGCGACGACGACGCGGCAGGTGACGGCCCGAAAGCCGCCACAGCGGGAACAACTCCGTCTCAGCAGGGGTATTAAGGGAGTCGCAGATGTACCGCACCATGCTCAAGTCGAAGATCCACAGAGCCACGGTGACGCAGGCCGACCTGCACTACGTGGGCTCGGTGACGGTGGACGAGGCCCTGATGGAGGCCGCCGACCTGTTGCCGGGCGAGATGGTGGCCATTGTGGACGTCACCAACGGCGCGCGGCTCGAGACCTACGTCATCCCCGGTGAGCGTGACAGCGGGGTGCTGGGTATCAACGGCGCCGCGGCGCACCTGGTGCACCCGGGCGACATCGTCATTCTCATCGCCTACGGCCAGATGGACGACGCCGAGGCCAGGACGTTCCGGCCGCGGGTCATCTTCGTCGACGCCGACAACCGCATCGCCGACCGCGGCGCCGACGCGGGCCACGCCCCTGAGGGTTCCGGTCTGGTCTCCGGTGCGCTGCCGATCGACGACACCGGGCACGCGTTCATCGAAGGTGAGCTGCCCGCGTTCCCCGTTGCCGAGACCGCCGACGCCGCCCGCCTCGACGCGCTGTTGTACGCGGAGGGCTGAGGCGCGCGTGCTGCTCACCATCGACGTCGGGAACACCAACATCTCGCTCGGGCTGTATCCCGAGGAGGGTTCCCGCGTCGAACTGGTGCGTGACTGGCGCATGCGCACCGACTCGCAGATCACCGCCGACGAGCTGGCGCTGACCATGCGAGGTCTGCTGGGCGAGTACGCGGACCGCATCACCGCGATCAGCGCCCTGTCGACCGTGCCGGCCGTACTGCGTGAGTTGCGGGTGATGCTCGGCCGCTACTACGCGGATGTGCCCACCGTGGTGGTCGAGCCCGGGGTGCGCACCGGTGTGCCGCTGCATGTGGACAACCCGAAGGAGGTCGGCGCCGACCGGCTCGTCAACACGCTCGCGGCCTATCACCTGTGCGGGACCGCGTGCGTGGTCGTCGACTTCGGCACGTCCACGAACGTCGACGCCATTTCCGCGAAGGGTGAGTTCCTCGGCGGCGCGTTCGCCCCGGGTATCGAGATCTCCGTCGACGCGCTCGCGGCCCGGGCGGCAGCGCTGCGCAAGGTGGAGCTGACACCGCCGCGTTCGGTGATCGGGAAGACGACCGTGGAATGCCTCCAATCCGGCATTCTGTTCGGTTTCGCAGGTCAGGTCGACGGTCTCGTTCGCAGGATCGCGAAGGAACTCGGTGACGGCCCCGTCGAGGTGATCGCAACCGGCGGCCTGGCGCCGTTGGTGCTCGGCGAATCGGAGACCATCACCGAACACCGGCCCGACCTCACGTTGCTGGGTCTCAAGCTCGTCCGCGAACGGAATCCGGAGCGCGGTACCGACCGCGCCGCCCGGCGGAAATAGCAGGAGGCGACGGCCCGGCCGATGGCAGGAGCCGGTTCACGAGCTCGCTTCGGCCATTCGTACGCTGGTGCGCATGAGCGATATCCCGGAACACTCCCAGAGCGACGACGACCTGCCGGAGCAGCTGCGGGTGCGCCGGGACAAGCGTGACCGCCTGCTCACCGGCGGTGTCGAACCGTATCCCGTCGAGGTGCCGCGCACGCACACACTCGCGCAGGTCCGGGCCTCCCACCCCGAGCTGCCCGCCGACACGCAGACCGGTGACGTGGTGGGCGTGACCGGCCGTGTCATGTTCATGCGCAACACGGGCAAGTTGTGCTTCGCCACGCTGCGCGAGGGTGACGGCACGGAACTGCAGGCCATGCTGAGTCTGGCCAACGTCGGCGAGGAGTCCCTGTCGGCGTGGAAGTCCGATGTCGACCTCGGTGACCACGTGTTCGTGCACGGCGAGGTGATCACCTCGAAGCGCGGCGAGTTGTCGGTCATGGCCGATTCGTGGCAGCTCACGTCGAAGGCGATGCGCCCGCTGCCCGTCGCGCACAAGGAGATGTCGGAGGAATCGCGGGTCCGGCAGCGTTACGCCGATCTGATCGTGCGGCCGCGGGCTCGCGAGGTCGTGCGCACGCGCGCGAACGTGCTGCGCGCACTGCGCGATTCGTTCCACGGCCGCGGATTCACCGAGGTCGAGACGCCGATGCTGCAGACGTTGCACGGCGGGGCTTCGGCCAGGCCGTTCACGACCCATTCCAACGCCTTCGACATGGACCTCTACCTCCGTATCGCCCCGGAGCTGCATCTCAAGCGGTGCGTCGTCGGTGGTATCGAGAAGGTCTTCGAGATCAACCGCAACTTCCGGAATGAGGGCAGCGACTCCTCGCATTCCCCCGAGTTCGCGATGCTCGAATACTACGAGGCGTATGCGACGTACGACACAATCGCCGAACTGACGAAACAGCTCGTCCAGGAAGCCGCGGAAGCCGCATTCGGTTCACAGATCGTCACGCTGCACGACGGAACGGAGTACGATCTCTCCGGCGAGTGGGCGTCGATCACAATGTACGAGTCGCTCTCCGAAGCGCTCGGTGAGGAAGTCACGCCGGAAACGACCGCGGAGAAACTGCACGCCGTCGCCGAGGCGCGCGGCATCGAGGTCGATCCCAAGCTCACCCACGGCAAGCTCGTGGAAGAACTGTGGGAGGAGCTGGTCGGCGACCATCTGTACGCGCCGACATTCGTGCGGGACTTCCCGGAGGAAACCTCGCCGCTCACCCGTGCGCACCGGACCAAGCCGGGGATCGCGGAAAAGTGGGACCTGTATGTGCGGGGATTCGAGCTGGCCACCGGCTACTCCGAACTGGTCGATCCGGTCATCGAAAGGGAGCGGCTGACCGCGCAGTCCAAGCTGGCGGCCGGCGGTGACGAAGAGGCCATGCAGCTGGACGAGGATTTCCTCCGGGCGCTCGAGTACGGAATGCCGCCGACCGGGGGCGCCGGAATGGGAGTGGACCGGCTCCTCATGGCCCTCACCGGTCTCGGTATCCGGGAAACCATCCTGTTTCCGCTGGTCCGGCCCGAATAGTTTCGATCTGCCGGTCACGATGGGAGGCGAGGTGAAGTCGTCTCCCATCCGTCGGGAAACCCGACAAAACTCGGGCGTCTGATTTGCTTTTATGAGTTAGCAGGGGTATTACTGTCAGCAGTTCCCCGACTTTGCCTCATGGGGACCGCTCGCCCGGCCGGATCGGCAAGCCGGTTCGGTTGTACGGTTCCATGAGGTTTCCGGCACCGATGGGGATCGGCGGTCTCATCGGTCTATCGCAGGTTTCACAGGAGGAAAGCAAGGATGGCGCAGAAGGTTCTCGTCTCCCTCGTCGACGACCTTGACGGGTCGGAGGCGGAAGAGACCGTCGAGTTCGGTCTGGACGGTGTGACGTACGAGATCGACCTCTCGGCGGAAAACGCCGAGGAATTGCGTGACGCGCTCGCGCAGTACGTCGAGCACGCCCGCAGGGCGGGCGGTCGCAAGCGCACGACCCGCGCCACCGCGTCGAAGCCGCAGGCAGGCCGTAGCGCCGCGGTCGACCGTGAACAGAACCAGGCGATTCGTGCCTGGGCGCGCAAGAACGGTTACGACGTTTCCGACCGTGGTCGTATCCCGTCCGAGGTTGTCGACGCCTACCACCGCAAGAACTGAGTGGGCGTCGGCGTCTGCGCGCTTCACGGCCGCACGGCGCTCGAACGAGTCTTCGAAGGGCCTCCCGGTGTCACACCGGGAGGCCCTTCGTATTTGTGATCGCGGTTACGTCGTGATCGGGTTCGCCGGTGCGGAGCCGATGATGTGGAACCGGTGACGCCGAGGTGTTCCGCCCGCCGCCGGGCGCGGCCGGTCACCGGGTGTGGACCGGTCACGGACCGGGTCGCAGGTGCTGATCCTGTGGGTGGCGGCGGAGCCGTGGGCAGCCGGCGCACTCGTCGCGGCCGGGGAGCAGGTGGGTGAAGCAGCAGCTCTGCCGCTGTCTGGCCCAGCCGTCGTCGCCGGAGCCGAGTGTCGACGGCGACGTCAGCGGGGCGAACGCGGCGTCCAGCACCAGCGTGGCGTCGGCGACGCCGCCGCCCTCGTCGCCGCAGTCGCGCCCGGCCCACCAGAGACAGTCGTCGAGCGCGTCGGTGGCCGCCGACCACAGGGTGCGGGTGCCGATGCGGCTCGCGTCCCGGTAGGTGCGGACGAACCGGGCCGCGTGGGCGGTGTAGCGGCCACGCAGCACGCCGGCGAGTGTCCGTTCGTCGGCGGCGACGGAGGTCTGCGGGTCGGCGCACGCCGGGTCGAACGGCAGGCACGCGAATCCCTTGCCGAGGACGGCGATCGCCTCGGGGCTCGGCCGTCCGTGGTCGGCGAGGCGCACCGCCAGGTCGGCGGGGCGCAGCGAGGGCACGCGGCGTTCGTGGAACAGCAGTGCCGCACCGGCGTACGCCGGGACGCGCAGGTACCAGGACATGACGTAGGCGAGCGCGGTGCGGCCCGGCGCCTCGCCGTAGGTCTCCTGCAGCCACTCGACGGTGCGCGCCCACCAGGAAGCGAAGTACTGCGGGTCGTCGAGCAGGTCGGAGCAGCGGACCCAGCCGGGGCCGGAGGCCGCGGCCGTGAGCGTGAACCGGTCCTGCGCGGCGTCGATCCGGGAGAGTGACGCGGCCAGGGCCGTGTCGCTGCGGACGGCGTCGGTCGTGGCCGTGCCGCCGGTCCGGGAGATGTCGGGGCGGCTGCCGGCCGGCGTGTCGCGGCCCCCGTCGCCGTGGTCGGTATGGCTGCCGTTGGTGCCTGCCCGGACGGCCGCTTCCCCGCGGACACTGTGTGCAGCGTCACCCACGGATCGGTCGACGGTCACGGCGTGCTCCAACGGTGTCGCGGTGCGGCGGCGGCTGCCGCCGGCGCCGGAAGCATTTAAGGGGAGCCTAACCTAAACCTCAAGGGGAGCTTGCGCCAGTCGGGTGACACGATGGTGGAACAATGGGAGCGCGAACCGGCTGGACACGGCGCGTGACGCGCGCTCACGGGCGTGTTCGCCGGAAGCGGACACGCCCGGTGCGGGGGAATCGCGGCGGCGGTGCACTCGTTGCACCCTGCGGAAACAGCGCCGTAGCCAGCGACAACCCGGAAATGGCACGATCCGGCGAGCCCGCCGAGGGACCCGCCGGATTCGTGTGAGTGGTAGGCCACCGGATACGCATGGCTACTAGAGTGGTCTCACGGTGCCGAACCCATCACGAGGAACCGATGGGTCGGGCCGCCGGCGCAGCAGTCGAGGGAGTGGGAATGTTCGAGAGGTTCACCGACCGCGCGAGGCGGGTGGTCGTCCTGGCCCAAGAAGAGGCCCGGATGCTCAACCACAACTACATCGGCACCGAGCACATCCTCCTGGGTCTGATCCACGAGGGTGAAGGTGTCGCCGCCAAGGCGCTCGAGTCGTTGGGTATCGCGCTTGAGGGCGTCCGTCAGCAGGTCGAGGAGATCATCGGCCAGGGGCAGCAGGCCCCGAGCGGGCACATCCCCTTCACGCCGCGTGCCAAGAAGGTGCTGGAGCTGTCGCTGCGCGAGGCGCTGCAGCTCGGCCACAACTACATCGGTACGGAGCACATCCTGCTCGGCCTCATCCGTGAGGGCGAAGGCGTCGCGGCCCAGGTGCTGGTCAAGCTCGGTGCCGACCTCAACCGCGTGCGCCAGCAGGTGCTGCAGCTCCTGTCCGGCTACCAGGGCAAGGAGCCGCAGGAGGCCGGTGGTGGCCGCGGCGAGGGCACGCCGTCCTCGTCGCTGGTGCTCGACCAGTTCGGCCGCAACCTGACGCAGGCTGCGCGCGACGGCGGTCTCGACCCGGTGATCGGCCGGAACTCCGAGATCGAGCGCGTCATGCAGGTGCTCTCGCGCCGCACCAAGAACAACCCGGTGCTGATCGGCGAGCCCGGTGTCGGCAAGACGGCCGTCGTCGAGGGCCTCGCGCAGAACATCGTCAAGGGCGAGGTGCCCGAGACGCTGAAGGAGAAGCAGCTCTACACGCTGGACCTCGGCTCGCTGGTCGCGGGTTCGCGGTACCGCGGTGACTTCGAGGAGCGGCTGAAGAAGGTCCTCAAGGAGATCAAGACCCGCGGCGACATCATCCTGTTCATCGACGAGCTGCACACGCTCGTCGGAGCGGGCGCAGCCGAGGGTGCGATCGACGCCGCCAGCATCCTCAAGCCGATGCTGGCCCGCGGTGAGTTGCAGACCATCGGTGCGACCACGCTCGAGGAGTACCGCAAGTACATCGAGAAGGACGCCGCCCTGGAGCGCCGCTTCCAGCCGATCCAGGTGGGTGAGCCGTCGCTCGAGCACACCATCGAGATCCTCAAGGGTCTGCGTGACCGCTACGAGGCGCACCACCGCGTGTCGATCACCGACTCCGCGCTGGTCGCGTCCGCCACGCTGGCCGACCGGTACATCAACGACCGGTACCTGCCGGACAAGGCGATCGACCTCATCGACGAGGCGGGCGCGCGGATGCGCATCCGCCGGATGACCGCTCCGCCGGACCTGCGCGAGTTCGACGAGAAGATCGCCGACGTGCGCAGGGACAAGGAGTCGGCCATCGACGGCCAGGACTTCGAGCGGGCCGCCAACCTGCGCGACGAGGAGAAGCAGCTCCTGTCGCAGAAGTCCGAGCGCGAGAAGCAGTGGAAGGACGGTGACCTGGACGTCGTCGCCGAGGTCGACGACGAGCAGATCGCCGAGGTCCTCGCCCACTGGACCGGTATCCCGGTGTTCAAGCTCACCGAGGAGGAGACGACGCGTCTGCTCCGCATGGAGGACGAGCTGCACAAGCGGATCATCGGCCAGGAGGACGCGGTCAAGGCCGTGTCGCAGGCGATCCGCCGTACCCGTGCCGGCCTGAAGGACCCGAAGCGCCCGTCCGGTTCGTTCATCTTCGCCGGCCCGTCCGGTGTCGGTAAGACCGAGCTGTCCAAGGCGCTGGCGAACTTCCTGTTCGGCGAGGACGACGCGCTCATCCAGATCGACATGGGCGAGTTCCACGACCGCTACACCGCCTCGCGGCTGTTCGGTGCCCCTCCGGGCTACGTCGGCTACGAGGAGGGCGGCCAGCTCACCGAGAAGGTGCGCCGCAAGCCGTTCTCCGTGGTCCTGTTCGACGAGATCGAGAAGGCCCACCAGGAGATCTACAACACCCTGTTGCAGGTCCTGGAGGACGGCCGCCTGACCGACGGTCAGGGCCGCACGGTCGACTTCAAGAACACGGTGCTGATCTTCACCTCGAACCTGGGCACGTCGGACATCTCGAAGTCCGTCAGCCTCGGCTTCTCGTCGGGCAACGACGAGGTGACGCGCTACGAGAAGATGAAGCAGCGCGTCAACGAGGAGATGAAGAAGCACTTCCGGCCCGAGTTCCTCAACCGGATCGACGACATCATCGTCTTCCACCAGCTCACGCGGGACCAGATCATCGAGATGGTCGACTTCATGGTCACGCGTGTCGAGGAGGCCCTGAAGGGCAAGGACATGGCCATCGAGCTCACCGACCGTGCGAAGGCGCTGCTCGCCAAGCGCGGCTTCGACCCGGTGCTCGGCGCCCGTCCGCTCCGCAGGACCATCCAGCGCGAGGTCGAGGACCAGCTGTCCGAGAAGATCCTGTTCGGCGAGGTCGAGCCGGGCCAGATCATCATCGTGGACGTCGAGGGCTGGGAAGTCGGCGACGAGAAGGACGACCAGGCCACGTTCACCTTCCGTGGTGAGCAGAAGCCGATCGAGGTTCCGGACGCGCCGCCGGTCAGCATGGCCGCAGGCGAAGAGGGCTCGGGTTCGGGCTCCGGCGAGACCGAGTCGGAGTGACGAGCGCCGACTAGGCAGAACCGAGAAACGGCGGGCATCGCACACGCGGTGCCCGCCGTTTCTGTATCCGCGTGTCCTGCACTCCCGGTGCCGTGTTGCGCTCTCCGGAGGCCGTGTTGCGCTTTCGGGACGCCGTGTTGCGGTTCCGGGGACAGAGTGCGGTTCGGGGACAGCGCTGCGCCGGCCGTTCGACCACCCGGTACTCCGCATCGAGGCGCGACTGGTCCCCACGCCTCGTCCGGCGTCATTGCCCTCCTGCCGCAGCGTGCCGCGGCGGCGGGGGTGCTGACCGGCACCGCGGCGGTCAGCGGAAGGCGTCGGCGTTGGCGCGTGCCCAGGCGGCGAACGTCGTGGCAGGCACTCCGGTGACCGCTTCGACGGTCGTGTTGGCCGGGGTCGGCTCTGCGTCGAGCAGCGGGAGGACGGTGTCGACGTAGAACTCCGCGTTCTCGCCCATCGACGGTCGCAGGTGAGCGAGGGCGTCGTCGCGGGACGTCGTGACGAACCGGACGTCGTTGCCCGTCGCCGCGGCGATGTGGGCGACCAGCTGGGTCCGGGTCAACGTCTCGGGACCGGTGAGCAGATGCGAGGTGCCCGGCGTGGGATCGAGCAGTGCGGTCGCGGCGACCGCCGCGATGTCGTCCATGGCGATCGGCGCGCTGGCGGCGTCGGGATACGGCTCGTGCACGGCGCCGGTCCGGCGGATCTGTTCGGCCCACAGCAGGCAGTTCTCCATGAAATCGCCCGGCCACAGGTGTGTCCACGGGATGCCGGAGTCCTCGACCGCGCGCGTGACCGTGCCCCACCAGGACTCGTGTTCGCCGGACAGGTCGACGATGTACTCGACACCGGCGTCGCGGGCCAGTTCCAGCACGTCCGCGACGGTGTCGGGGGCGGGTGCCAGGTACATACGGGTGACGTCCTCGAACGCCTCGGGGAGGGTGTCGAGCCTGCGGAGGTAGCCGTCGGCCACCTCGACGTGGTCGGGCAGATCGGCCTTCGTCGGGTTGTTGGTGAGGGCGCGGACGTTCGTGGCGCCGCGTTCGAGCAGGTGGTCGACGGTCTTGCGGCCGATGTTGCCGGTGGCTCCGGTGACCAGGATGGTCATGGCGCGGTCTCCCTGGGTGGGCGAGGGCGGACGGTTGTCAGCCGTTCAACCGTGCATCGATGGCCGTCAGCGCGTCCAACGCGCCGATGGGGAGGGACACGCCGCGGCCGTGACGGATCTCGGGTTCACGCGGGTTGATGCGGATCAACCCGCCGTCGGCCGCGCTGGCCAGTTCTGCCTGCCTGCGTACGGTCGGCACGGCGAGTCCTGCGCCGAGTTCGACGACGGCGAGTTGTCCGGTGCTGCGCCGCCACGCCTGGAGCTCGTCGAGCTGCCGCTGGGAACGCTCCCCGAGCCAATCGGCGTCGCCGAACATGAGGATGTTCGGCCGGGCAACGGCTCCGCAACCAGGACACGACGGAAGCGGTTCCTGCGCGCGCATGGTGGACTCGTCAACGGTGACGGTCACGTCGTCGGCAGGCCAGATGCCGGCGGAGCAACCGGTGAGGCACTGCAGGTGGTGGATCGAACCGTGGACCTCGGCGACACCGGCGAAACCGGCCTCCTGGAACTGGCCGTCCACATTGGAGGTGAAGACGCGCGCGCCGCCCGGTTTCCCTGCCGCCCAGCGGCGGAGGATGTCGAATCCGGAGTGGGGCGTGGTGCGGCGGTAGAGCTCGAGGCGGTGGCCGTAGAAGCCCCAGGCGAGTTCGGGGTCGGCGGCGAAGTGCACCGGGTCGGCGACCTCGACGAAACTCAGCCCCAGCCGCGCGTACGGCGGGTAGGCGCGCCAGAAGCCTTCGTCGCCGCGGAAGTCGGGCAGGCCGGAGTCGACGCCCATGCCCGCCCCGGCGCAGATGAGCAGCGCGTCGGCGGCGTCGATCAGTTCCGCGGAGTGCTCGAGTTCGCCGCCGTGGTCGATGTCGTCGCAGCGCTCGAGTGCACCGCCGTCGAGGTCGTCGCTCACTCGTCCGAGCCGGGCGACGACCCGAGCACGACCTCGAATTCCAGCAGGTTGGCGCCACTGGACACGGGCTTCTGCTGCTCGCCCGCGTGGGCTTCCTTCGCGCCGCCCTGTGCCCAGGCCTGATAGTCCTCCTCCGTCTCCCACTTGGTGTAGACGAAGTAGCGGTTCTCGCCCGACACGGGGCGCAGTAGCTCGAAACCGAGGAAGCCGGGAGCGTTGTCGACCGAACCCTTGCGCGCGGCGAACCGCTTCTCCAGCTCGGGGCCTGCGCCCTCCGGGACCTCGATCGCGTTGATCTTCACAACAGCCATGGTGCCGAGGGTACTGGCGAGTGGGGTGGCGCCGCAGCGGCCGAGGCCGGCCCGTTGCGGGGTGTCGCTCACGCTGCGGTGCCGCGTGTTCGCGCCGTCGTCGACGCCCTGCCCGGATCGGCAGGCCATCTCGACACGGACGGCAGGTCACGTCGCCGCGGAAGTCCGTCCACAGTGACCGGACGAGCACTCAGTTCGACAGCGTCCCCGGGTACAGATACTGCTCGTCGGGCAGCCCGCTGCGGTGGAACCACGCGGCGAAGAACCCGTCGAGGCTGCGGCCGTACTTGCGTTCGACGAACCGCTCGAACTCCGGCCACGACGCGTTGCCCTCGCTGTGTTGCCGCGGCCAGGAGCGCATCACGGTCCAGAACGCCTTCTCGCCGATTTGTCGGCGCAGTGCGTGCATCGCCAGGATTCCCTTGCTGTACACGCCCTGGAACTCGTCGCCTGCGCCCATGTCGTAGAGCGGCGGCTCCCAGAACTCGTCCGTCACGGCGGCCACGGTCTTGTGGTACTTGACGTCCAGGTCGGCGCCCTCCTTGCCTTCGTCCCACAACCACTGCGCATAGCTGGCGAAACATTCGTTGAGGCAGATGTCGGCCCACGAGGACACGGACACCTCGTTGCCGTACCACTGATGTGCCAGCTCGTGGACGATCGTTTCCAGCCGGGCGTCGACGTCGTAGGTGGGCCTGCCCTGCGTCTCCAGCGCATACCCGATGTCGGCGCCGAGATAGATGCCTCCCGTCGTGGTCGCGGGATAGTCGCCGAACCGCGATTCGAGGAACCGCACGATCTCGCCGGTGCGCCGTGCTTCCGGCCGCAGATCCTCCGAGCCCGGTGCGAACGCGTTCACCACCGGGGTGCCGTCGTCGAGCGTGCGGCGGGTGACGCCGAACCGGTCGATCGCGACGGTCGTCAGGTACCCGGCCACCGGTTCGGGTTCGATCCACCGAGACGTCGTCCATCCGTCCCGCGTGGTCGACTGCTCCTCGCGGCCGATCGACACCGCCGTCCACCCCTCCGGGACGCGCGCCGTGAGCCGAAACGTCGCCTTGTCGCGGGGGTGGTCGTTCGACGGGTACCAGAACGACGCCGACGGCGGCTCGCCCATCGCGAACGCACCACCGGACGGGGTGCGGTGCCAGCCGTCGTTGCCGAGGCCGCTGGTCTTTCGTTGCGGTGTGCCGTGGTACTGCACCCGCACCCGGAACCGCTGGTTTCCCGCCTTCGCCTGCTCGGGCGTGATCACCAGTTCGTGCGCACCCTCCCGGTCGAACCGGGCGCGGGCGCCGTCGACGTGCACCGCCTCGACGGTCATCCCGCGCAGGTCCAGGTTGAACCGGCTGAGCGGTTTCGTGGCGCGGGCCGTCATCGTGGAGTCGCCGTGGAGCACCCCGGAGTCGGGGTCGTAGCGCACGGACACGTCGTAGCCCTGCGCGTCGTACCCGCCGTTGCCGGCCTCCGGGTAGTACGGGTCGCCGATCCCGGGGGCGCCCGGCTCGGCGGGCCGTTGCTGCAGCGCACCGGGGCTCTCGCCCGCCGACGTGGCGGGCGTGTGCTGCGGTGCGGTGGTCCGCGGCTCGCCACTGCCGGAGGTGCACGCGGTTAGAGTGCACACGAGAGCGAGCACACAGGGGCCGGCCCGGCGAATGGCCATGGGGAGAGCGTAGATGCGGTTGGGTGAGGGCGCCGTGTGGTTCGGCGGCACGGGACAGCCGATCGTGCTGCTGCACGGGCTGATGGGCAGGGCGACGACGTGGTGGCGGGTCGCGCAGTGGCTCACGCCCTACGGCGGCGTCGTCGGACTCGACGCGCGCGGCCACGGCCGCAGTCCCCGCCCCCTGCCCGCCGCCACGGAGGACTTCGCCGGCGACGTGGCCGAACTCGTCGAACGGCTCGCCGCGGGACCTGCCGTCGTGATCGGACATTCGATGGGCGGGCTGCACGCCCTCGCGCTCGCCGCGACCCGGCCGGAGCTGGTGCGCGGCGTCGTGATCGAGGACTTCGCCCCGGACCTGCGTGGGCGCACGGTCGAAACCTGGCGCGGCCATTTCGAATCCTGGCCGCAGCCGTTCGAGTCGCTGGCCCACGTCCGCGAGTTCTTCGGCGACACGGGTGATTATTTCGTCGAATGTTTCGAGGAGCGCTCCGACGGCTATCACCTCATCGCCGACCTCGACGATCTGTACGCGATCGCCTCGGAATGGGGCCACCGCGACTACTGGTCCTATGTGGACAAGGTTGACCGTCCACTGCTCGTCATCGAGGCCGGCGACACCGTGATGCCGGCCGGCCAGCAGGCCGAACTGGCCGAACGTGCGGGTGGCAAGCACGTCGTCGTCGACGGCGCCGGGCACGTGGTGCACGACAGCGCCCCTGAGGAGTATCGGGGCGCCGTCGAGGCCTTCCTGTCCGGCGTGCTGGGACGCTGACCGTGGCTGGCGGGGCGACCGGCGGCCCCGGAATCCGCAACACGCGCCCCGGAACCCGCAACACGCGCCCCGGAACCCGCAACACGAGCCCCGGGATCCGCAACACGGTGGGTCACTGCGCCAGGCGTGCTCGCAGTTCCTCTCGCTCGGACCCCGTGGCGGCGAGCAGTGGCCACACGTCGGCGCCCAGGTAGCCGCTTTCGTCGGCGTGCCGGTGCAGCGTGGCGCCGCACGTCAGCTGCTCGACGCCGTGTGCGCGCTTGAACTTCGCCACTTCGCGGGCCATCGCGGCCGTGAAGACACCGTCGGTGGCGACGTCGGCCCCGCGTTCGGCCAGCAGCGTCTGCGCCGTCCGCACTCGCGGGCCCGCGTCCCCGGGCGTCAGCAGCGGCCACGACTTCGGCTGGGCCGCTCGGGTGCCGAGCTGTGCCGCCACCTCCTCGCGCAGCTCCGGCAGCCGGCCGTAGAGGACCTCGCCGGGGCACTGGGTGGAGTTGAAGTCACGATGTCCCATGATCAGGTCTGTGGTGACCCCGTACTGCGAGGCCATCCATGCCACGAGCTGCACGAGCGAGTCCCACAGTGCCTGCGTGACGTCCACGTCGACGTAGATGCCCTCGTTCTCGATGCCGATGCAGGTCGAGTTGTTGCCGCCGACGTGCGCACCCTGGACGTGCTGGGTGCCGCCCTGCACGACCTCGAGGGAGTGGTGCCTGCCCTCGGTGATGTGGCCGCCGCGGCTGTTCGTGAACTGCTGGCCCGAGTCGCCCCAGCCGTTGTCGATGTGCAGCTGCTGGATGTCGCGCGAGACCTGGAACGCGTGCTCGACGGAGTAGTCCTCGCTGTTGGCACCCGCCGTGTGGTGGACGACGATGTAGGTCGGCGGGTGGTCGAGGATGATCGGGTCCTGGGTCGGCTCCTGCGCACCCCAGTCGACCGTGGTGTAGATCAGCGGCTGGTCCGCCCTCGGTGTCACAGCTCTCGGTGCAACGGCTCTCGGTACGCCGCCACGGCCACCTGGTGCGGGCGCTGCGCCCGCCTGCGTGGTGGCGAGCGTGGTCAGGGCGCCCGCCGCGGTGACGGCGAGTCCGCCCTTGAAGAGCGTGCGACGGTGGAATTCGGGCTGGTCGGACATGTCGTTCGAGCTCCCTCCACTGGCTGTGGTTGCGCGAGGTGTCGCTGCGTGGGGACATCGGAGCACGAAACATCAGCGGTCGCGAATAATTACCGACGAAGTTCGGGCGACTGTCGTGAAAGCTTTTCACCCGGGTCCGGCGCCGTGACCTGCGAGAATCGATCCGGGAACGGACAGAACGCCCATTGTTCTATCAGTCGAACGGGCTAATCGCGCGAGTGATCGTCACCGCTTGTGATCAGTGTTCGCCGGGGAGAGCGAACCGGCCGTCGGCCGTCTGCTCGACGAGTCCGTCGGTGAGCAGCGAATCGAGGCAGCGGTCGCGCTGGCCCGCGCGATCCCACACGACGTCGAGCCGCGTCTTGGGCACCGGTTCTTCGGTCCCGCGCAGCACGTCCAGCAACAGGCCACGCACCTGCCGGTCCGTACCCGCGAACTTCTGCACCGGCTTGGCGGGACCGTCGTAGGCGGGCTTACCCGCACGTACCCAGGCGCAGTCGTCGAACACGGGGCAGTCCGCGCACTGCGGCGAACGCGCCGTGCACACGAGCGCACCCAGCTCCATCAACGCCGCCGACACCGTCGCCGCGCGGCGCTGGTCTGCGGGCAGCAGCGCCTCGACGTCGGCCATGTCCTTCGTGTTCGACGCGGGACCGGCATCGCCCGCGCCGTGCACGGCCCTCGCCACGACCCGGCGGACGTTCGTGTCCACGACCGGGGTGCGCTTGCCGTAGGCGAACGCGGCGACGGCCCGCGCCGTGTACGCCCCGATACCGGGCAGCGCCAGCAGGGTGTCGACGTCCCCGGGAACGACGTCGCCGTGTTCGCGGGCGATCACGTCCGCGGCCGTGTGCAGCCGCAGCGCCCTGCGCGGGTAGCCCAGCTTGCCCCACGCACGCAGCACCTCGGCCTGGGTGGCCCCCGCCAGCGCGGACGGCTTCGGCCAGCGTTCCAGCCACTCGTGCCAGATCGGCTCCACGCGAGCGACCGGCGTCTGCTGGAGCATGATCTCGCTGATCAGCACGCCCCAGCCGTCGCAGTCGGGCCTGCGCCACGGCAGGTCGCGAGCGGTCTCGGAGTACCAGTCGAGCAGTGTTTCGGCGGCGGTATCGGCGGTCAGCACCACGTGGGCATTAAAACACCGGCCCCCGCACCGGCCTGCGGGTCACTCCGCTGCGCGCTGCACCTCGGACAACCGGCCGGTGTGCACGTCGTAGACGAAGCCGCGAACCATGTCGCGGTGCGGCAGGAACGTGCTCTGCTTCACCCGCTCGACGGAGGTGCGCACACTGGACTCGACGTCCCGGAACGCCTCGACCGCCCACGTCGGGCGCAGTCCCGTGTCGGCCTCGAGCTCGTCCTTGTAACCGTCGTCGGTGACCGAGCTCAGGCCGCAGTCGGTGTGCTGGATGACCATGACCTCGCGGGTGCCCAGCTTGCGCTGGCTCAGCGAGAGCGACCTGATGGTGTCGTCGGTGACGACCCCGCCCGCGTTGCGCAGGATGTGCGACTCGCCCTCGACGAGCCCGAGCAGCTGGAACACGCGGATACGCGCGTCCATGCACGTCAGGATCGCGACGTGCTGGGAAGGGCGGGGGGACGAACGGTCGCCGGTGACGGCGTCGCCGAGTTCGGCGTTGCGCTTGAGGAGCAGGTCGATCGCGGTCATGACGCCTATCTGACCGGTCCTGCGTCGCCGGCACAAGTCGGGTTGGTGTTCGTCACGGTCGCCGGTGTGGCTCAGGGTCCGAACCAGTGCTGCTCGGCGGTCCGCGGCGGGCCGGACGTGGTGCCCACCCGCAGTTCGGTCGGCAGCGTGATGACCTTCGACGCCACGCGGTCGCCCGCGCCGAGCAGCAGTTTGCCCGCGGCCTTGCCCTTCTCGAGCACCGGCTGGTGGACGGTCGTCAGCCCGGCGCGCGTCGCCTCGCCGATGCCGTCGAAGCCGGTGATCGTCAGGTCGGCGGGCACGCGCAGGCCGCGGCGGCCGGCCTCGGCGAGCGCGCCGAGCGCGAGGATGTCGGAGGTGCAGATCAGGGCCGTCACGCGCGGATGTTTGTCCAGCAGCTGCCGCGCGGCCGACGCGCCGTCGTCGACATGGTGGTCGAAGCGTTCGACCACGGGGACCGACTCCCACGACACACCTGCGGCCTCGAACGTCCGCTGCAACGCCGCGAGCCGGGCGCGCTGCACGTGGTAATGCGCGTCCTGCTGGCGGTAGAGGGAGGCGAAGTCGTCGTTGCGGTCGCTCGACAGTCGCATGCACAGCACGCCGACCTGCCGGTGGCCGAGGCCGACGACGTGGTTGGCGAGGTCGACGGTAGCGGCTTCGTCGTCGGGGCCGACGCGGTCCATGCCGTCGAGCTGCGGCTGGTCGACGATCACCGTCGGAACGGGCCGTTGCAACGCGGCTTCCAGGTGCGGGTCGTCGTCGGGCACGGAGTAGACCACGAAGCCGTCGACGCCCGCGCGGTGCACGGCGGCGACGTCCTCGTTGCCGGGGCTGCCGGGCACGAGCGTGAGGCCGACGCCGGCGTCCTCGCACGCGAGCGCGAGACCTTCGAGTACGCCGACGGCGGCGGGGTCACGGAAGGCGTACGAGAGGTTCTCGGTGAGCAGCAGTCCGACGGCGCCCGCCTTGCGAGTGCGCAGCGAACGGGCGACCGGGTCGGGACCCGCGTAGCCGAGGCGCTTCGCGGTTTCGAGGACGCGTTTGCGCAGCTCCGGTGACAGTTGGTCCGGCCGGTTGTAGGCGTTGGACACGGTCGTACGCGAGACGCCAAGTTCGGCGGCGAGGGACGCCAGCGTGGCCTGCCGCCTCGATCGCATCGGCCGGTTCATGAACAAACCGTAACGGTTCAGAACATGGTGCAGAACCGGAGGCCCGCGTCGATCACATTTGCCGGCCACTGCCCGGCTGTGCGACGTGACCCGCTCGGCCGGGTCGGCAGGGGACACCGGCCGCGGTCACGGGTGACTACGGGTATGGCCCTGCTGGTGACACAGCGTCGAACCGGTAGTCACCCCGTCGGGTTTCGTCACCGAATCCAGCGGTCGCTTCATTGGGAACGATTTCCATTATCTATACTGACCGTGACAGGTGGCCCTCTCGGAACGGGCCCCGGGCACAGGCAGGGTGGTGGACGATGAACAAGGCGCGGGCATTCTCGGCGGTGCCGATCGCGGCGGCGCTCATGGCGGCGACGGCGTGCGGTGGATCCGATGGTGGTTCCGGCGACGACTCCGCGATCACGGTCGTCGCGTCCACGAACGTCTGGGGCTCGGTGGTGAAGGCCGTCGGCGGCGAGCACGTCGAGGTGAAGTCCCTCATCGAGGACCCCTCCGCCGACCCGCACTCCTACGAGGCGACAGCCGAGGACGCCGCGGACGTCCAGGACGGCGACCTGCTCGTCCACAACGGCGGCGGCTACGACGACTTCTTCACCCAGCTCGCCGAACAGGCCTCCGACAAGCCCACCGTCGTCGCCGTCGACGACGACAGCGGTCACCAGGACGGCCACGGCGAGGACGGCCACGGTGGCGAGAGCGGCGGCCCCGAAGGCCTGCGCTCCCAGCAGGGTGACGATCACGACGGCCACGACCACGGCGACGAGGGCCACGGCGACGAGGGCCACGGCGACGAGGGTCAGGGTGGCGGTCACGAGGGCCACGGTCACGAGGGGCACAGCCACGCCGACGGTGACAACGAGCACGTCTGGTACGACCCGGAGGTGGTCGGCGAGCTGGCCGACGACGTCGCCGCCGAGCTTGCGAAGATCGAGCCGGGGCAGAAGCAGACCTTCACCGACAACGCCGCGGCGTTCGAGAAGCGGCTCGACGGGCTGGAGCAGCAGATCTCGGAGATCCCGGACGGGAAGGTCCTGGCGACCGCGCCGGTCGCGCACTACCTGCTCGAGGCGGCGGGCCTCGAAGACGTCACGCCCAAGGACTACACGCGGGCGATCGAGAACGAGACCGACGTGCCGGTGGCGGCCCAGCAGCGGGTGACGAACCTCGTCAAGGGCGGCGAGATCGACGCGGTGGTCAACAATCCGCAGACCGTCACGTCCGTCACCGAGAAGCTCACGAGCGGGGCCGGCGACGCCGACGTGCCGGTGGTCGACATGACCGAGACACTGCCCGAAGGCCAGGACGACTACATTGCGTGGATGACCGGCCAGATCGAGGAGTTGGCGGGAGCATTGGGTCAGTGAGCACGACGGGCACCGACGAGTCCGGCCGCACGGTCACGAGCGGAGCGGTCGAGATCGAGAGCGCAGCGCTGGCGTTCGGCGATCGCACGCTGTGGTCCGGCCTCGACCTGCGCATCGAACCGGGTGAGTTCGTCGCCGTGCTCGGCCCCAACGGTTCCGGTAAGACGACGTTGCTGAAGGTGCTGCTCGGGCTGCAGGCGCTGAGCGCGGGAACGGTCCGTGTCGCGGGTACCGCCCCCGGCAAGGGCAACCACCGCGTCGGGTACGTCCCGCAACAGCGGGCCATGGACCAGCAGCTGACACTGCGTGGCCGCGACCTCGTGGGGCTGGGACTCGACGGCGACCGGTGGGGTACCGGCCTGCGCGGCATGCGGGTCCGCAGGCGCAAGGTCGCCGAAGCCGTCGACTCGGTCGGCGCGACGCCGTACGCCTCGTCGCCGGTCGGCCTGCTCTCGGGGGGTGAACAGCAGCGGCTCCGGGTGGCGCAGGCGCTGATCGGTGAACCCGACCTGTTGCTGTGCGACGAACCGCTCGCCTCCCTCGACCTGACGCACCAGCGCACCGTCACCGAACTCATCGAGCGGCGCAGGCGTGAGACCGGCACCGCGGTGCTGTTCGTGACCCACGAGATCAATCCGGTGCTGCCGCATGTGGACCGCGTGCTGTACCTGGTCGGCGGCCGGTTCCGCGTCGGCACACCCGCCGAGGTGATGACGTCGGAGACGCTCACCGAGCTGTACGGCGCGCCGGTCGAGGTGGTTCGGGTCGGCGGGCAGATCCACGTCGCCGGTGCGCAGAGCGCGCTGTGCGAGGACACCGTGCATCATCACGAGCACGATCACGCCGAACCCGTGTGAGGCGTGTGCGACCACGCCCGCATTCCCACCGACGATCCCCGACGAAGGCCCACTGATGGACAAGCTGTTCGACTTCGAGCTGACCGCGCGACTGCTCGAACTCGACTTCGTGCTGATGGCGCTCGCCGCCGCCGCTGTGCTCGGCCTCGTCGCCGGTGCGCTCGGGCCGCTGATCGTGATGCGCCGGATGTCGTTCGCCGTCCACGGCACGGCCGAGCTGGCGTTCACCGGCGCTGCGGCGGCGCTGCTGCTGGGCATCGGCGTGAGCTACGGGGCGCTGGCCGGCGCCGTCATCGCGGCGCTGCTGCTGGGCCTGCTCGGCGGGCGGGAGTCCGAACGCGACTCGGTGATCGGCGTGATCCTGTCGTTCGGGCTCGGGCTCGGCGTGTTGCTGTTGTGGTTCTACGACGGCAGGTCCAGCAACAAGTTCGGCATCCTCGTCGGGCAGATCGTCGCGATCGAACAGCAGGACCTCGAACTGCTCGTCGGCTCGGCGATCGTCGTGCTCATCGTGCTCTCGATGATCTACCGGCCGCTGTTGTTCGCGACCGTCGACCCGGCCGTCGCGATGGCCCGTGGGGTGCCGGTGCGGTGGCTGTCGCCGCTGTTCGCGGTCCTGGTCGGCATCGCGACGGCGCTCGGCGTGCAGATCGTCGGCGCGCTGCTGGTCGTCGCCCTGATGGTGACGCCCGCGGCCGCTGCCGCTCGCGTGACCGCGAGCCCCTGGCGGGCGACGGTGCTGGCCGTCGTGTTCGCCGAGGCCGCGGCGCTGGGCGGCATCGTGCTCAGCCTCGCGCCGGGGGCGCCCGTGAGCTTCTTCGTCACGGCGATCTCGTTCACGATCTACCTGGTGTGCCGCGTCATCGCCTACGTGCGTGGCAGGCAGCGTGCGCTCCGCGACCTCAGCGGATCGGATTCGCCGCGAGCCGCCGCTCCATCAGCTCGATGAATCCCTTGTCGATCAGCGGCAGGTCGCCTTCGGCGACGGAGCGTTCGACGGTCTGCACCACGACGATCTCGGAGCGGATGAACGTGTCGATCGTGGCCTTCTTGTGGTCACCGAGCTGCGGGTAGCTCAGCAGCGTCAGGTCGGCGAACGCGGCGGGCAGATACCGCGACGAGGCGAACGTGAACGAGTCGCCGATGAGGGCCGTCGGCGCACCGATGGTGCCCTCGATGTCCTTGCCTGCGTCGGCGTCGTAGCGCACCGGGCCGTCGAACTTGCGCAGCGTGTCCTGCGTGCGGTCGGTGCTGCCGTCGGGCATCAGCTGGTATCGGACGGACGTCTTCGGCTCGGAACGGCCGAGCATCGACGCGAGGTCGCCGTTCGACGTCGACCAGCCGACGCCGCGGCTGCGCCACGTGTCCGTCACCCCCGGCTGAAGGGTCTCGGCGACGTCGCGGGTCAGCATCACGGCGCCGTCGTCGGTCCAGTGTGTGTCGTTGGCGAAGTACGGCGGGTGACCGAGCTGCCGCTCGGCGTCCTCCAGTGAAGGGCGCACGTCGAGGAAGCTCCGCTGCTGCGCTGCCAGCTGCCAGAACCGCTCGGTCGCCTCGGTGGAGCACTCCTTGCCCGCGTAGCTGTCCGGCAGGTGCTGCGGCACCATCGTCGTCTTGTCCGGCGCGATGGTCAGCAGGAACCGCCGTCCGGAGGCCTCGACGGCGTGCCGGATCCGGTCGAGGCGTTCGAAGGTCTCGGTGGGGGGGCGCCGCGGGAAGCACTTTCCCTTGACGTCGTCGCCGTAGTACAGCCAGCCGTCGGAGCCCTCGATGACCTCGGTGTAGCCGGGGTTGTGCTGCTGCCCGTCCTGCGCATCGCCGTCGCCGCCGTTGCCCTGCGGACCGTCGGGCACGCCCGGGATCGGGCCGGAGCCCTCGCCCTGGCCCATCGGCGCGGGCTCGCCGAACAGGCCGTGACTGATGCCGTCGGCGGCTTCGATGGCGCCCTCGCGGAACACGAGGTGATCGGTCGCCCACTGCGGCATGCCGGTGAAGAATCCCCACCCCTCGGCGATGCCGGGAAAGCCCGCGAGCTCACGGTTCTCGATCTCACTCGGCCTGCCACCGAACACCCACCCCAGCGCGGGCGCGGCGAAGAACACGGCCGCACACACGAGGGCCGTGACCTGGCGACCGCCGTGACGCGGGCGGTACAGCGAGTGCTCGCGCGGCAGCCACGCCTCGTGCACGGGCGGCAGCTTCCGGGACGTGTCGGTCACCCGGACACGGTATCGGCACCCGCCGTGGCCGGTGGGCGATACCGGTCAACGCGGCAGCCGGTCCTCCTTCAGAACATGCGGAATGCGGCTGATGCTGCTGTACCAGTCACCGATGGTCGGGTCGACGGCGCGGAGTAGTCGGGCCGCCGAACGGTGATAACCGAGGACATCGGTAGCCACCAGCGGTTCCAGGTGCGCGACGCGGTTGCGCAACAAATAGAGACGATTGGCCCAGTGGTGGATGACCAGCGGGTCGGGCTTGTACGGGAACGCGTGCCGCAAGGCATGCGCCCAGAGACCTCGTTGTGGCCCTGGCCCGACCCGACCGTCGGCCTCCCGCTTGTGTGGCAGCAGGTGCACCCAGGTCGCGAACGTCGTGTGGGCAACGACGTCGTCATGATCAGGCGGGTGGTGGCGACGAGGGTGGCTCGGATCCCTGAGGTTCGAATCCTTGATCGCGCGCTCCCTTGCCGTTGCGTAGGTCGACACGACCTGACCCCTGCGGGTTCTCTTGTTGAGCACGCCCCACAGGGGAGAAGCCGGACGTTCGATCCAGTTGCTGTCGTACGGCGGCTCGCCGGTCGGCGCAGGTCGAGCGAGGTTCCATTTCTGGAGTTCACGGTCGATGGCGTTCCGCAGCACGACCTCGACCAGCCCAAGGGCCTCGTAGATCGCACCGGACATCTCGACGTTCCAGCGGTACAGGCGCACCGCATCGGTCACGTTGCCCGCGAGCGTGACGTAGGACGACAGCCGTGGTTCCGAGATGTGCCTGGCGATGACATAGTCGGCCTGCCGGCTCGAGCTCCATTGCTCAAGGTTCACGTCTCATCTAGACTTTCCGGTAGAAGCGAGGGCAGGACTCCTCGCACAGTCACAGAGCCAACCCCCGTCGGTTCCCGGCGGGGGCGCTTTATGGTCTCGGCGCTTTCTTGCCCCGGCGTTTTTGTTGTCACATCGTGCGGTGGCCCAACCACGCGCCGTGACGGTTCGGTTCGCTGCTCAGTGCAGCATGACGAGGACCTGGAGTTCACCGACGACGCCGCCGATCAGGCCGCCGACGACCACGAGCTTCCACTCGTCCTGGCGGAACGCGGGCCGCAGCAGCCCCTCGTACTCGACGGGCGTCAGCTTGTTCATCCGATCCTCGACCAGCCGTGCGACGGCCATCGCCTCGGTCAGGTAACCCTCGGCGTGCTGCACCGTCTCGGGCACGCGCGCGATCGCCTTGTCGGCCGCGGAGCGCTTCATCTCCTCGATCCGCCTCGTGCCGAGCGTTGCGGTCACCAGCGGCCGGGCGTTGCCCGCCTGTTCGTCGACCGCGTCGGCCACGACGCGCGAGATCATCGCCATCAGCCGGTCGGACCGCGGGCCGCGCAGGATCGCGTCCATCAGGTTCGGCACCGTCAGCACGTCGCGGGCGATGATCTCACCGTACTGCTGGGCGACCTCGGCCTTCCTGCGCTGGAACTTGCCCTGGAAGTACAGCTTGCGGGTCACGTGGACCGGTTCCCGCGGTACGAAGATCAGTTTGATGGCCAGCCAGTCGGTGAACAGGCCGACCGCGGCGCCGAAGATCGGCATGACCAGCGGGTTCTTCGTCACGGCCCACACGAACGCCTGGACGATGCCGAGTGCGAAACCGAAGTAGATGCCCGACCGCGCGATGAACGCCATCTCGGGACGCGACGTCTCGCGGATCAGCTTCACCAACAACTTCCTGTCGTCGGTGAGCCGCCGGACGGTCATCTCCTTGACGTCGAGGAAGTCGTCGACGTTCTCGCGCATCTCCAGCATCAGCTGCCGCACGAGCTGCGGCGTCTGCGCCTGGATCTGCTTGATCACCAGGTCCTGCGCGACCGCGGGCAGGCGTTCCCACACCCGTGGATGGTTCTCGGTGAGCACTTCCCGCGCGACGTCGTCGACCGTCCGCAGCAGCGGCTGTTCGATCTCCTCGGTGATGCGGTCGGGATCGATCCGCGCGAAGACGTCCTTGATGTCGAGGAGGTTCTTCGTCAGCAGGTCGGTCGCGATCGCGGCCATGCGGCCGCCGTGTTGCGGGACGACGCCCTGCCAGCCGAGGAACGTTCCCTTGATGCCCCTCCATTCGATCGGGCGGAACATCATTTCGATGGCGACGCGTTTGGTGACGTAACCGATCAGTGCCGCGACGAAGGGGATGGCCGTGTAGAGCGGCCAGTGCTGCGAGATGTCGGCGACGATCGCGTCCATGTTCACGTCGCGGTCTCCTTCCCCCTTGGCCGGTCACGCCGCAGAACAGTATCGCGACCGGTTGTGACGCGAGGTATGGGCTTCGCGCTGCCAACTCATTAAAGTTGCCGAATGGCCGAAGCCGACGTCACCCCGAATTCCCCCAAGTCCGGCACGTTCACGACCGTGTTCCGTGGTTACGACCAGGTGCAGGTGGACGAGCACGTCAAGAAGCTGAACTCGAAACTGGAGCAGACCTCGCGCAGCCGGGACGACGCCACGGCGTCGGTCGCCGACCTGACCAAGGCGCTCGGGCACGCACAGCAGGAGCTCGTAGAAACCAAGGCCGCGCTCACTCGAATGGCTGAGGAGCCCACCGGGCCCGCGGCGATGAGCGAGCGGGTCAAGACCATGATGAAGCTCGCCGAGGAAGAGATCGACGAGCTGCGCAAGAAAGCGGAGGCGGAGGCCGACGCGACCAGGTCGGCAGCCGATTCGTACGCGGAGAAGACCCGCGAGGATGCGCGCGCCGAAGCGAAACGCCTCGCCGAGGAGGCCGAGCGCGAACGCGGCCGGCTCGACGAGCAGGCCGTGAAGAAGCGCGCCGATGCGGAGAAGGAGTCGCAGGACAAGATCTCCGCCGCGGAGAAGAAGTCCGCGGAGGAGATCGCCGCGACGAAGGCCGCAGCGGAGAAGGCGGCGAAGGAGCTCACCGACGACGCGAAGAGCCGTTCCGACGCCATGATCGCCGAGGCGGACGCCCGGTTGGCCGACGCGAAGGACAAGCACACCCAGGCGCTCGACCTGCGCCGGACCGTCGCCGAACGCCTGGCGGCCAGTAACACCGCACTCAGCGACGCGCTCGACAAGCTCGGGTCCGCACCTGAACCACTCGATTGGGCGACCTCCGAATCGGCCGGCGCCGGGACGGCCACCGGAACGTCGGCGGGAACGAAGGGCGGGCCGTCCACGGGGGCGAAGACCGGAGCGGAGAACGGAACGCAGGCCGGGGCCGACAAGGCAGCGTCGGGAGAGTCGGCGTCGGACAAGGCAGTGTCCGGCAAGCCGGCGCCGAGCAAGACGGCGGCGGGCGACACAGCGGCTGGCGACACGGCGTCCGACAAGGCGGCGCCGGGCAAAGCGGGGTCCGGCGAGGCAGGGCCCGGCGAGGTGACGAGCACGTCGGCGAAGGCCGCCGAGTCCGGCACCGGAGATGCGCAGGCGACGTCGAAGCCCGGCTCCACCAAGTCCGGTGGGCAGGGGAAAGGCGTCACATCGGCGTGAAGCGTGCGAGACTGGGTGACGCCGGTATGTGGCGACCACAGTACGCCGGGTCGATCGGCCGATACGGGTCATCACGCACCGGCGAAGATCACATCGGTGCTGTCAATACGGACGGAACGGGTGCAAGATCCACGCCGTGAGTACGAGAACGCCTGACACCTTGCAGGCCGCCGCGGGCGATGCGACGGCCGGTGCCGAACAGTCCGTCGTCCCGCAGGCGGCCGCCGAGGCGGTCGTGACCGGGGCAAGCGAGTCTTCGGCGACCGACACCGGCAGTACCGACAGCGGCGGTGCCGACGAGGTGGACGTCGGCCTCGGTGGTTCCGGGGGAGCGGTGGCGGAGCCACATCCGGTGCCGGTCGACTTCCCCGTGTACGGATTGCATCCGTCGATCCCCGGTCCGCGCTGGGTGGATTTCTTCGAAGGCGGCAACATCGGGCCGGTCGAACCGGACGCCGGCTCCGAGGCCGTTTCCGAGCTGGGCGAGGCGGGCCGCGCGCCGTGGGCGTTGTGGCTGGGCCAGCGGCTCTCCGACACCGAGCGTGGGCTGCGCATCGGCAGCATGCCGCGGTTGCGCTACGAACGCGCGATGTGCCCCGGCGGCGGCGATCCGTTGGCCGAGGTGGCGTTCGGAGCCGCGTTCGGTCTGGTCAACCTGACGTTGCCGGACAGCAGCGTGCCGCGGCCGGACGGACTGATCGAGTCGTTGCTGTCCCACGCCGAGCAGCATGCCCGGCGGTACGAGAAGTGGAAGCGCGTGACCTGGCGCGTGGACGGAATGTCGGTGCGCGCGCGGATCTGGGAGTTCGCGGGCGGCTGGACGGGGTTCACCGGCGACCTCGACGACAGCTACGTCGCGGCCATCGGCATCGGCGTCGCCGCGGACGGCCTGAGTCTGGCGCGGGTGAGCGATCCGAAGGCGTACGGCGTGGACTTCTCCGCGCCCATCAGCCTCGCCGACCTGGGCAGGCACCGCGCCACCCGGCCCGAGGCGTGGCTGCCCCCGCCGCGGCGCGACGCCTTCCAGCCGGAGCAGCTTGCCCTGCTGCCGGACGAGCGAACCTCCGACCAGCAGTAGCACCGCTCGGCGCAGGCAGCAGCATTCGGCGCAGGCAGCACGGCTCGGAGTGGGCAGCCCCCGCCGTGTTGCGGGTTCCGGGGCTCGTGTTGCGGGTTCCGGGGGTCGTGTTGCGCATGACCCATGCGCGTGTTCTGCGCTCAGGCACGGATCCGCATCCGCGTGCCGGCGTCGTGACAGGTTGCCGACATGTCGCTTCGGCGGCGTGTCGGCCTGGCGGAATCACCGTGTGGGTTCCGGCAGACGGCTACGTCGCGTGCGAAGTGCGTCGCGCAGTTCACGGTTTCCGTGCGCGGCGACGGCGTCGCTGTAGGCGTCGAAGAATTCGAGGTACATCGGTATCAGTAGACGATCGAGCAGGTGGCCGATCCGGCCGGTTTCGAGGGTGTACAGCAGTCGTGGTGGGAACAACGCGGCCGCCGGAAGACGTTCGTGTGGCCCGGGTCCGCGATGTCCATGACGTGATCGTGACATCGCGTCCGCGCCCGGTTCGTGTTCGGTCGCGCCGTTGTCGGAGGCACGGCTTACGGTGATGAGGTGACGTCGACGTGGTACTGCGCGCTGTTGCGCGGAATCGGCCCCGGTAACCCGAACATGCGCAACGACAAGCTGCGTGGCGTGTTCGACGGTCTCGGATTCACCGGCGTCGGCTCGGTGTTGTCCAGCGGAAACATCGTGTTCGCAACGGAAGCCACCGATACCACCGCACTCGAGGATCGAATCCAGGCCGCGCTGCGCGGCGAGCTGGGCATCGGCGGTGGAACCATCGTGCGCAGTCGCAGCGAACTGGCGGCCCTCGTCGGCACGGAGCCGTTCGGCGAGCTGCAGCACGCTCGCGAGACGTACCTGACCGCGACGTTCCTGAAGAAGCCACTCGAACCGGTGCCCGAGCCGTTCCCCGAACCGGAGGAACTGGCGGTGCGCATGGTCGGCTACGACCCCGACGCGCGTGCGGTCCTGGCCGTCTCGGACAACACGTCCTCGTCGTCGCCGGACTTCATGGCCTGGCTGGAACGGCGGTTCGGCAAGGACATCACGACACGTACGTGGCTGACCGTCCATCGGATTCTGAAACGGATGCCGGACCACACGTGACCCGCAATCCTCCCCGGAAACCGCAACACGATCCCCGGAAACCGCAACACGGCTGCGGCCCCGAATGCAGGACACGCGGTGCTGAGTGCAGGACACGTGCGGTCGTCGGGCCGCCTCGCTCAGAACTGGTAGTAGAGGAAGGGGCTGAAGGTGCCCGTGGCGACCAGGATCGCGGCGTAGGCGACGCCGACCGTCATGACGCCGACGCGGAGTGCATTCGCCGGCCTGGTCCGCGCCGATTCGAGCAGTGGCCCCATCACCGGGGTCGCGGGCAGCACGAACACCACCGCGGCGAGCAGCAGCAACACCAGCCGCTGGTTCGTCAGCGCCGAGGCTGCGACGTCGGTGAGGCCGTCGAGGTCCGGTGCGAACATGTGCCCGATCATCGACAGCGCCTGGCCGAGATCGGGCGCGCGGAAGAACACCCACCCGATGATCACCAGCACGAGCGTCAGGGCGCGCCGAGCGATCCGCGGACCGGTGGACTCCGGCGCGGCTGCCCAGCCCGTCGCACGCTCCAGGACGAGCAGCGCACCGTGGTACACGCCCCAGATCACGTACGTCCACGCCGCGCCGTGCCAGAACCCCGTCAGCACGAACACGATCCACAGGTTGCGGTACGTCTTGTGGCCGCCCGAGCGGTTGCCGCCGAGCGGGATGTACACGTAGTCGCGGAACCACCGCGACAGCGACATGTGCCAGCGCCGCCAGAAGTCCGTGATCGTGACCGCGGAGTACGGACGGGCGAAGTTCTCCGGAAGGCGGAAGCCGAGCATGCGGCCCAGCCCGATCGCCATGTCGGAGTAGCCGGAGAAGTCGAAGAACAGCTGCAACGTGAAGGCGACGGCGCCGAGCCACGCGATCGCGAACGTCATCTCGTCGGCGGGGGTGGCGAAGCAGGTCGCCACGAACGGGGCCAGCGAGTCGGCGATCACGGCCTTCTTGCACAGGCCCAGCGCGAACCGCGGGAATCCGGCGGCGATGTCGTCCAGCCGGTGGTGGCGGTGCTGCGGAAGCTGATCGGCGATCTCGTGGTAACGCACGATCGGCCCGGCTGCCAGCTGCGGGAACATCGCGATGTACGTGCCGAACGACACCGGGTTGCGCAGTGCGCGGCGCTCACCACGGTAGATGTCGACGATGTACGAAATGTGGTGGAACGTGAAGAACGAGATGCCGATGGGCAGGGCCAGTTCGGCCACGGGGAAGTCGCCGCCGAACAGCTGCGCGAACCACGCGATCTGTTCCGTGGCGAACCCCGCGTACTTCCACACCAGCAGGATCGACAGGTCGAACCCGATGACCCCGATCAGCAACCTGCGCCTGCGGGAACTGCCGCCGAGACCCCAGTCGTCCGGTTCGAGTGCGGGGCCTGCGAGGAAGTTCACCACCATGCACGCGATGAGCAGCAGCGTGAACGACCCGGCGCCGGTCGCGTAGAACACCAGGCTGCCGACCGCGATGATGCCGTTGCGCCACGCCCGCGGGCACACCAGCACCGCGACGAGCATCGCGGGCAGGAAGTACCACAGGAACAGTGGTGAAACGAACGACATCCGGCGGGCCCCCTCGGCTGATCCGAGGAGACCCTAGCTCAGTGACACGGCGCGCACGGCCGATACCGGCACCTTGCCGCGGCGTGCTTCACATCTGCCGAGGAACGCCCGCGGTGCCACACCCACCCGGCCGCGCCGTGTCTTACACCCGCCCAGCCACGCTGTGTCTTACACCCGCCCGGCCGCCCGGCGGCGCCGGGCCACCTCGGCCATCAGTACCGCCGCGGCCACGGACGCGTTGAGCGACTCGACCTCCGGCGACATCGGAATCGACACGGTGACGTCGCAGTTGTCGCGCACCAGGCGGGACAGGCCACGCCCCTCGGAGCCGACGACGACCACCAGCGGATCGGTGGCGACGTCCAGACCGTCGACGTCGAGTGTGGCGTCCGCGTCCAGTCCGGCGACCATCACGCCCTCGGAAGCCCACGACTGCAGCTGCCGGGTCAGGTTCGTCGCCACGGCCACCGGCAGCTTGGCTGCCGTGCCCGCGCTGGTGCGCCACGCGACGGCCGTCATGCCGGCGCTGCGCCGCTGCGGCAGCAGCACGCCGTGAGCGCCGAAGGCGGCGGCCGAGCGGATCACGGCGCCGAGATTGCGTGGATCGGTCACGCCGTCGAGCGCGACGATCAGCGGTGGTTCACCCGAGTTGCGCGCGGCGGCGAGCAGATCGTCGGGGTGCGCGTACTCGAACGGCGGCACCTGCAGGCCGAGGCCCTGGTGCACCGCACCGCCGGTCTTGCGGTCCAGCTCGTCCCGCGGCACCTCGAGAATCGAGATCCCCTTGTCGGCCGCCAGCTGCACGGCTTCCTTGACGCGGTCGTCGGCGTCGATGTTCAGCGCGACGTACAGCGCGGTCGCCGGAACGTCGGTACGCAGCGATTCGACCACCGGGTTACGGCCCGCGATGACCTCGGGACCGTCGGCGGCCTTCTTTTGCGCGCGCTGGCGGTTGTCCTCGCGTTTGGCCTGCTGAGCGGCCTTCTTCTGCTTCGGATGCCCGGGGCGGTTCTCGCCCTTCGGCGTCGGGCCCTTGCCTTCGAGCCCCTTGCGGCGGTTGCCGCCGGAACCGACGACCTGCCCCTTCTTGGTGCCCTCTTTGCGGACCGCGCCGCGGCGACGGGAGTTACCGGCCATGTCCTCAATCCCTCACTGTCCACGACGGACCATTGGGGGTGTCCTCCACCGCGATGCCCGCGGCGGTCAGCTGATCGCGAATGGCGTCCGCGCGGGTGAAGTCCTTGTCGGCCCTGGCTCGCGTGCGCTCGTCGAGGAGCGAGTCGACGAGCGCGGCCAATGCGCCGGCCTCGCCGTTGTGGCTCGCCGCGTCCTGCCACTGTTCCGACAGCGGGTCCAGGCCGAGCACGTGGACCATCGCGCGCACCGACTCGGCGAATTCGAGCGCCTTCGTCTCGTCACCCGCATCGAGCGCGGTGTTGCCGTCGCGCACGGTGTTGTGCAGGACCGCGAACGCCTGCGGGGAGCCGAGGTCGTCGTCGAGCGCCGCGGCGAACTCCCCGGGCACCTCTCCGACGCGCACCTCGCCCGCACCGCCCGCGCGGCGCAGGAACTGCTCGACGCGCCGGTATCCCTGCGCGGCCTCGGCCAGCGCCTCGTCGGAGTATTCGATCGTCGACCGGTAGTGCGGCTGGATCAGGTAGTAGCGCAGTTCGACGGGCCTGCACTTCCGCAGCATCTCCGGGATCGCCACGATGTTGCCGAGCGACTTCGACATCTTCTCGCCGGAGAGCGTCACCCAGGCGTTGTGCAGCCAGTACCGGGCGAAGCCGTCGCCCGCCGCGTGGGACTGGGCGCGCTCGTTCTCGTGGTGCGGGAAGACGAGGTCGACGCCGCCGCCGTGGATGTCGAACTCCGAGCCGAGATACGTCGTCGCCATGGCGGAGCATTCGAGATGCCAACCGGGACGTCCGTCGCCCCAGGGCGTCGGCCACGACGGTTCGCCGGGCTTGGCGGCCTTCCACAGCGTGAAATCACGCGGGTCGCGCTTGCCGTCCGCTCCCGTCTCGCCCTGCTGCACCTCGTCGGGGCGCTGGCCGGACAGCGAGCCGTAGTCGGGCAGGGACGTCACGGAGAAGTAGACGTCGCCGCCGGAGACGTAGGCGGCGTCGCGGTCGATGAGCCGCTGGATGAGGTCGATCATCTGGGTGACGTGACCGGTGGCGCGCGGCGAGATCGACGGCGGCAGGCAGCCCAGCACGGTGAAGGCGTCCTCGAAGGCGCGCTCGTGAGTGGCGGCCCACTCCCACCAGGGCCTGCCCGCGTCGGCGGCCTTGGTGAGGATCTTGTCGTCGATGTCGGTGACGTTGCGGACCAGCAGCACGTCCAGTCCGTTGTGGACGAGCCAGCGGCGCAGGACGTCGTAGTTCAGTGCGCCGCGAACGTGCCCGATGTGCGGGACGCCCTGGACGGTGGCCCCACAGACGTACATGGACGCCGTTCCACTACGTGCGGGATGAAACTCCCGTACGTCCCTGGTCGCGGTGTCGTAGAGATGAAGGGCCACGCCCGAAATGGTACGGGCTACAGCACGCCGTGCTCGCGGAGGGCGGCCCGTAGCCCGTCGGGTCGCTCGGCCGTGGGCAGCGGCTCGACCAGCGCGAACTCGCAGCCGATGTCGCGCGCTCCGCCGTCGGCGGCGGTGTGGTCGCCGACCATGAGAGTACTTTCGGCGGGGCTGCCGAGGCGTTCGACGAGGGTGCGGAACACGTCCGGATCGGGTTTGACGAGTCCGACCTCGTACGACAGCAGGAACTCGTCGATGTGGGCGTCCATGCCCCTGGCCGTGAACGCGGGCCGGATGTCGAACGCGATGTTGCTGAGCACCCCGACCTTGACGCCCGCGCCGGAGAGCTCCTTCAGCACGGCTGCGGTGTCCGGGTACGGGGTCCATTCGGCCGGGTCGATGAGCCTCCGGTACAGCGTTTCGGCCTGCGCGGTGCCGGGGACGCCGCTCTGCCTGAGGATCTCCAGGTAGGCCTTGTGGTGCAGCTCCGGATCCAGGTCGCGGCGCTCCCAGGCCTCGCGGTGTTCGTCGTCGAGGTCGACGGTGAGGGTCACGGGCGCGGTCATCCGGCGCAGCAGCTCCGCCTGCTCGTCGGCGTCGAGCGGCTTCCCGTCGTCGTCGACGAGGCCGGCGAACCACGACTGCCGGTGTTCCAGCCGGAACAACGTCCCCGAGAAGTCGAACATCACCGTCTGGATCGCCATGGGGAGGACACTACCGGTGCGGCGATACGGCAGTGGCCACCGCGGTGTCCCCGTGACCCCGGGGCTGTGATCCCAGGGATTCCCAGGGACAGTGGTCACCGGGCGAGCGGGTCACCGGGGCAGCAGCAGTGCCGTGGCGATCGCGGCGACGCCCTCGCCGCGTCCGGTGAGGCCGAGGCCGTCGGTGGTGGTGCCCGAGACACTGACCGGGCCACCCACGGCGTCGGAGAGCACCTGCTGCGCCTCGTCCCTGCGGATGCCGATTCGGGGGCGGTTGCCGATGACCTGCACGACGGCGTTACCGATGCCGAAACCGGCGGTCTCGACACGGCGGCGCACCTCGGCCAGCAGCTCCGGGCCGTGGGCGCCCGACCAGCGCGGGTCGCCGGTGCCGAACACGGCACCCAGGTCACCGAGCCCCGCGGCGGACAGCAGTGCGTCGCACAGTGCGTGGGAGGCGACGTCGCCGTCGGAATGACCCGCACAGCCGTCGTCGTCGGGCCAGAGCAGCCCGGCCATCCAACATGGCCTGCCGGTCTCGATCGGGTGGACGTCGACGCCTTGGCCGATGCGGGTCATGCGGTGTTCTCCGTGCTCAGCAGTGCTTCGATGACGGCGACGTCGAACGGCGTGCGGACGCACATGCCGTGCGGATCGCCGGGAACGGTGCGGGCGCGACCGTCGAGACGGGCGACGAGCTCCGCGGTTCCCGTGGGGGCTGCGGCGCCGGTGAGCAGCTCGGCGAGGACGTCGGCGCGGACGGCGACGGGCGCCTGCGCGTGCCGGAGCAGTGACCGGTCGCGAGTGCCCTGGACGATGCCTTCGGTGTCGACGACCTTGACCGTGTCCGCGACGGGCTCGACCGGAACCGCCGCGTCGACTCCGTCACGGACCGTGTCGACGGCAGCGGCGATCACCGATGCCGGGACGAACGCGCGGGTGGCGTCGTGAACAAGCACGACGTCGTCAGGGCCCGGCGCCGCGGCCGACAGGGCCGAGCGCAGCGTCGCGTCCCCGTGGTTCGCGTTCGCCGGGGCGATGTCGCCGGCCACCGGCTCGTCGGTGACGAGCACGACGCGGTCACCGTGGCAGGTCAGAGGGGGGTAAGCAGCACGATGCCGTGCCGGTCCCGCCACGACGATCCGGTCCACGCATCCGGAGTCGAGCAGGCCGTGCACGGCATGTGACAACAACGGTTCCCCGCGAACGGGAAGCAACACGCCGGAGCGCGCAGCATCCCCGTTCCCGAGTGGAACCAGCGCGATGACGTTCAGGGTGTTGTTACCTTGTGCGATCCCTGGAGCGACCTTGTGCAATCGCTGGAACTAGACGACTGCGGTTTCGAGAACCTCGTCGAGCAGCACCTCGGCCTTGCCTTCGTCGGTACCTTCGGCGAGCGCCAGCTCGCTCACGAGGATCTGCCGCGCCTTGGCCAGCATCCGCTTCTCACCGGCGGACAAGCCGCGGTCCTTCTCACGCCGCCAGAGGTCGCGCACCACTTCGGCCACCTTGTTCACATCGCCGGAGGCGAGTTTCTCCAGGTTGGCCTTGTACCGACGCGACCAGTTGGTCGGCTCGTCGGTGTGGGGAGCACGCAGCACGTCGAAAACGTGATTGAGGCCGTCTTCGCCCACGACGTCACGAACACCGACGATCTCGGCGTTGTCAGCGGGAACGCGAACGGTCAGATCACCCTGCGCGACCTTGAGGACGAGGTACTGCTTCTCCTCGCCCTTGATCACACGGGTCTCGATCGCTTCGATGAGTGCGGCACCGTGGTGCGGGTAGACGACGGTCTCTCCGACCTTAAAAACCATGTGTCCTCTGCCCCTTTCGCTGTATCCAGCTTAGCACGTCCGACGTGTGTCCAACCAGGCGGCTGCCTTCGTCCTCGCAGGTCAGTGGGCTAATCGGGCGGTCACCGGGGCTTGACAACGGCGGAATTCGCATACTCACGCAGGTGGGCGGGATCCGTTTCCCGCGGTTTTGAAATCCACTATGGACATTTTTGCCGTCCGTTTCCCGGCGAAGTGCCCGGTCACGGGTGTCGGCCCCTACACAGTGTCGTGCTCGCCACCAGGTGCTGTCCGCCCGCGGCGGCCGGGATAGTCTGCCTACCGGCCTCCTCTTCCGGGAGAGGACGGTGACGCGTTGCAGGCGCAAGGAAGGACTCGAGCAGTGAAACGTCGCATGATCGGTGCGGGCATCGCAGGTATCTCGCTCCTCGTCGCGGGATGCGGCGCAGGCCAGATCACGCAGACGGACACCCAGGTCGCGGGCGTCAACGGCGGTTCGTCCGAGGTGGGCGACATCGCGGTGCGCAACGCCGAGCTCGCCTTCCCCGCGAACGTCGAGCCCGCCGCGTATCTGGAGGGCTCGGACGCCGAGGTCGTCATGAGCGTCATCAACACCGGTCTGCAGGCCGACGAACTGCAGTCGGTGACCAGCGACGCCGCGGAGAACGTCGCGATCACCGGCGAGACGTCGGTGCCCGCCGACACCACCCTCGCCGTCGGCCCGGGCAAGCCCGACGCCTCGCAGCTCGACGGCCAGGTCACGCTCGAGGGGCTCAAGCGGGAGCTCCGGCCCGGCCAGGACGTCACGGCCACGCTGACCTTCCGGGACGCGGGCACCCTCGAGGTGAAGCTGCCCATGAAGGTTCCGGAGGAGCCGCGGCACGACGCGCCCGCCCACGACGAGGAGCGCGGCGGCGGAGGCCACTGAGCCACCGCACCTCCCGTCACGGCGCCGAACGCCCGTGACGCCGAGCGGCCTGCGCCGGACTGTCGGTGGCGGCCGATACCGTCCCCGGCGTGGCCAAGAAGACGTCGAGTACCTACCGCTGCGCCGAGTGCGGCTACGAGGTCGCCAAGTGGGTCGGCCGGTGCCCGGAATGCCAGGCGTGGGGGACGATCGAGGAGCGCGGTGACGCGCGTCCGCAGGTCGCGCGTGTGGCGGCGGGTGCACCCAGTGCTCCGGCGCGGCCGATCGCGCAGGTGGACGTCGAGTCGTCCCGGGCGACCCCGACCGGGGTGTCGGAGCTGGACCGGGTGCTGGGCGGCGGGTTCGTACCCGGCGTCGTGGTGTTGTTGGCGGGCGAGCCCGGGGTCGGCAAGTCGACGCTGCTGCTCGAGGTCGCCTACCGCTGGGCAGCGGAGAGCGGCTCTGCGGCGCTGTACGTCACGGGCGAGGAATCCGCCGGGCAGGTGCGGCTGCGTGCCGAGCGCACCGGCAACGTCGACGACGCCATGTTCCTCGCCGCGGAGAGCGACCTGTCCGCGTTGCTGGGGCATGTCGACGACGTCAAACCCGGACTGCTGATCGTCGACTCGGTCCAGACCATGTCGTCGCCACAGGTCGAGAGCTCACCCGGCGGGGTCACCCAGGTCCGCGCGGTCACGTCGGCGCTCGTCGCGCTGGCCAAGGAGCGAGGACTGCCCGTGGTGCTCGTCGGGCACGTCACCAAGGAGGGGTCGGTCGCGGGGCCGCGCGTGCTGGAGCATCTCGTCGACGCCGTCCTGCACTTCGAAGGTGATCGGCATTCGACGTTGCGCATGGTCCGCGGGGTGAAGAACCGGTTCGGCGCGGCCGACGAGATCGGGTGCTTCGAACTGCGCGACGACGGCATCGCGGGCGTTCCCGACCCGTCGGGGCTGTTCGTCAACCGGCACGCCGAAGCGGTGCCGGGGACCGCGGTGACCGTGACGGTGGAAGGCAAGCGTCCTCTACTGGCCGAGGTGCAGGCGCTCGTCGGCAAGTCCTATCTGAACCAGCCGCGGCGCGCGGTCAGCGGACTCGACTCCTCCCGCGTGAGCATGGTGCTGGCCGTGCTGGAGAAACGTGGTGGCGCGGCGCTCGGTGACAAGGACGTCTACGTGGCCACGGTCGGCGGGATGAAGGTGACCGAACCCGCCGTGGACCTCGCGGCTGCGCTCGCCGTGTCCTCGGCGTTCACCGACCAGGCGCTTTCGCCGAAGCTGGTCGCGATCGGGGAGGTCGGCCTTGCCGGTGAGGTGCGGCGTGTGACGGGCGTCGGCAGGCGGTTGACCGAAGCGGCGCGCATGGGGTTCACGCATGCCCTCGTGCCGCCGGACCCCGGTCCACTGCCCGAGGGCATCAAGGCCCTGGAGGTCGCCGACCTGGCCAGTGCCGTACACGCGGTCCAGTACGTCCCCGGCTGAGCGGCCGCCCGCGTCGGCGCGAGCGCAGGGCGCCGGCCGGGGCGTCCCCCGACGTACGCCCCGGCCGGCTACGCGGAAGGGACGGACGACGTCGGACGTGATGCTGCACCTTCTCCTGATTTGTGATCCAAATCACAAATCAGGAGAAGGTGTGGTTCGCAGTGGCGGTCGTCCTGACCGCGGTTCAGCGGGAGAGCAGCCTCGCGCAGCGGATGAGCCCGATGTGGGAGTACGCCTGCGGATGGTTGCCCAGCGAACGCTCGGCGACCGGGTCGTACTGCTCCGGGAGCAGTCCGGTCGGGCCCGCGGCGTCGACGAGCTGGTCGAACAGCTCCTCGGCCTCGGTGCGCCTCCCGGTGAGCAGGTACGCCTCGATGAGCCACGCGGCGCACAGGTGGAAGCCGCCTTCGCCGCCGGGCAGGCCGTCGTCGCGGTGGTAGCGGTACACGGTCGCACCGCTTCGCAGCTCGGCCTCGATCGCGGTGACCGTCTGCTGGAACCGCTCGTCCTGCGGGTCGAGCAGGCCTGCGAGGCCGACGAACAGTGACGCCGCGTCGAGGTCGGTGCCGTCGTAGGCAGTGGTGTAGGCCTTGACCTCGGAGTTCCAGCCGTTCTCGAGCACGTCGGCGGCGATCTCGTCGCGCAGGTCCGGCCAGCCGGCCGGGATCTCGCGGCCGTACACCTCGCCGAGGCGGATGGCCAGGTTGAGCGTCTGCCAGCACATCACGCGGGAGTACACGCGGTGCCGCGGCACGTGCCGTTCCTCCCAGATGCCGTGGTCGGGCTCGTCCCACCGGCGGCTGACGGCCTCGGCCATCGCCCGCACCATCTGCCAGTCCTCGTCCCGCAGGTCACCGCGTGCCTCGGCGAGCGTCATGACGAGTTCGACGACGGGGCCGAAGACGTCGAGCTGCACCTGGTGGTTGGCGAGGTTGCCGACCCGCACCGGCCGTGAGCCCTTGTAGCCGGGCAGCGAGTCGATCACGGCCTCCGCGCCGAGCTGTGTGCCGGCGAGTGTGTACAGCGGGTGCAGCCGTTCCGGCCCCGCGAGTGTCGACAGGACGCCGTGCAGCCAGCCGAGGAACGCTTCGGCCTCGTGGAGCGTGCCGAGCGTGACCAGTTCGCGCATGGTCATGGCGCCGTCGCGGATCCAGCAGTAGCGGTAGTCCCAGTTGCGGACACCGCCGATCTCCTCGGGAAGCGACGTCGTGGCCGCGGCCATCACGCCGCCGGTGTCGGCGTGGATCAGCCCGCGCAGGGTCAGCGCCGACCGGGCGACCAGTTCGGACTCCACGCTGGGCAGCTTCAGCGTGCCCGCCCAGGAGCTCCAGTACTGGCCCGCCTCGGCGCGGCGTTCGATCTCGGGGAGTTCGTGGGGTCCGAGATCGGTGGTGCCGCAGCGCAGTTCCAGCACGATGGGTGCGCCGGGTTGCGGCTGCACGAGTGCCGTCGCCGTGTCGTGCAGGCCGTCGCTGCTGATCTCCCATCGGACTCCCGGTGAGCGCAGCACGAACGCCTCGGAGGTGCCGAGTACCTGCAGCCCCTCCTCGTGGGCCACCAGCCGCACGGGCACGCCGCCGAACTCCGGCCGCGGCGCGAAGGTGATCTCCGCAGTGGCCTCACCGGAGATCACCCGCACGATGTCGGTGCGGTGCGCGGGTGATTCGGGCTCCATGTAGTCCGTGACCAGCAGCCTCGACCAGCGTGTCTCGACGGTCATCGTGCCGGGCAGGTAGCGCTGGCCGAGCGGAAGACCGTTGCGGTGCGGGGCGATCGTGAAGTGGCCCGCGCCCTCGCCGCCGAGCAGCTCGGCGAACACGGCCGCCGAGTCGGGGCCGGGGTGGGCGAGCCAGGTCAGTTTCGCGTCCGGCGTCAGCAGCGCCACCGAACGTGCCGAGGCCAGCATCGACAGTCGTTCGATCGGGGCGGCCTGCTCGCCGTAGAGCCAGTTGCGGCGTTCTTCGAGCAGGAACGCCAGGATTGTGGCGACCTGTTCGGTGTCGCCGACCCGGTGGTGCGCGAGCGTGTCGCCGGCCCCGACCTTGATGCCCAGGTCCGGGCCGGTGAGCTGTTCGAACGCCTTCTCGTCGGTGACGTCGTCGCCGATGAACAGCGCTGCGGTGGCTCCCACCTGGTGGCGCAGCGTGCCGAGGGCACTGCCCTTGTTCGTCTGCACGACCGACAGCTCCACGACCTCTTTGCCGTCGGTCACCGACACGCCGTCCCACGTGCAGGGTCCGTTGTGGACGGCGTCGACGATGTGGGCGGCGTCCGGTCGTGATGCGCGGCGGACGTGCACGGCGACACCCGCGGGCTTGACCTCCAGCTCGGCTCCCGCTGCGCCGTCGACGATGCGCGTGAGCTCGGCCTCGATGCTGTCGCGCAGCGCGCGGGACGCGTCGTCGAGGTCGTGCACGAAGCCGACGTCGAACTCCGAGCCGTGGCTGCCGACCAGGTGCACCTCGGCGGGCAGGCGCGACAGCGTGGCGAGGTCGCGCAGGGCACGGCCGGAGATCACGGCGGTCGTGGTCTCGTGCAGGGCGGCCAGCGACCGGAGCGCCCCGACCGATTCGGCCAGCGGGCGGGCCTCGTCGGGCTTCTCGGTGATGGGCGCCAGTGTGCCGTCGTAGTCGCAAGCGACCAGCAGGCGCGGCGTCCTGGCGATCTGCATGATCGCGCGCCGCAGCTCAGCGGGCAATGCCTCGGCGGTCAACACTCCTCCTTGAAAGATGTGCAGAGTGGCTTGCGTGGCGGGGCGGGTGGCGAATGCCGGTTCACCTCGTCGGCGCCGTCCCCGCCTGCGGGAACCGCCCCGCCTGCGGGCGAGTGCACGCCTGCGAACCTGCAGCGGCGCAAGCGGACAGCCCCACGTCAAGTGACCTCGTCACTTCTACACCCACCCTCGCGAGGGGAGTGCTCAGGTCGTCGGCCCGGCCCCGAGGGCTTCGAGGAACGAACGCGCCCACCTGTCGACGTCGTGCGTCAGTACTTGACGACGCAAGGCGCGCATTCGTCGGCGACCTTCCGCGGGGTCGAGCTTAATAGCCTGTTCGAGGGCGTTCTTCACCCCGTCCAGGTCGTGCGGGTTGACCAGGAAAGCGCTGCTCAGCTCGGCTGCCGCGCCTGCGAACTCGGACAACAGCAGCGCTCCGCCGAGGTCGTGGCGGGCCGCGACGTACTCCTTGCAGACGAGGTTCATGCCGTCGCGCAGCGGCGTCACGACCATGACGTCGGCCGCCAGGAACAGTGCGGCGAGTTCGCTGCGGTCGATGGACTGGTGCAGATAGTGCAGCACCGTGTGACCGACCCGGCCGAACTCGCCGTTGATGCGGCCGACGATCTGCTCGATGTCGACGCGCATCTGCTGGTAGTGCTCGACGCGTTCCCGGCTGGGCGTCGCCAGCTGGATGAACGTCACGTCGTCGGGCTCGACGCGGCCCTCCTGCATCAGCTCGTGGAACGCCTGCAGCCGCAGGTCGATGCCCTTGGTGTAGTCGAGCCGGTCGATGCCGAGCAGGATCTTCTTCGGACCGCCCAGTTCTTCCCGCACCTGCGCGGCGCGGTCGACGACGGACCTGGTGCGCGACAGCTTGTCGAGGCCGGCGGCGTCGATCGAGATGGGGAACGCGCCGACCCGCACGGTGCGGTCGTCGACCTGCACCATGCCGGGTCGCGAGCGCACGCCCACCGAGCCGCGGCTCGGTTCGAGGCCGATGAGCTGGCGCGCCAGCCACAGGAAGTTCTGTGCGCCGCCTGGCCGGTGGAAGCCGACGAGGTCGGCGCCGATCAGTCCGCGCACGATCTCCGCCCGCCACGGCAGCTGCATGAACAGTTCCACCGGCGGGAACGGGATGTGCAGGAAGAAGCCGATGCGCAGGTCCGGCCGTAGTTCGCGCAGCATCGTGGGGACGAGCTGCAGCTGGTAGTCCTGGATCCACACCGTGGAGCCGTCTCCGGCCACCGACGCGGCGGCCTCCGCGAACCGCTGGTTGACGCGCACATAGGCGTCCCACCAACTTCGGTCGAAGATCGGCCGGGCGACGACGTCGTGGTACAGCGGCCACAGCGTGGCGTTGGAGAAGCCCTCGTAGTAGTCGCGGACCTCGGCGGAGCTCAGCCGGACGGGGTGCAGCACGAGGCCGTCGTCGCTGAACTCGTCGACCTCCACGTCGGGCACGCCCGGCCAGCCGACCCACGCGCCGTTGCGGGCACGGAGGAACGGTTCCAGCGCGGACACGAGCCCGCCGGGGCTCTGTGTCCAGCGCTGGTTCCCGTCCTCGGTGCGTTCGAGGTCGACCGGCAGCCGGTTGGCGACGACCACGAACTCGGCCCCTGCGTGCCCCCGTCCCTGCACCTGCTCCGGGCCGGTGGCGGGCTCGGAGCCGTTCGGCGGCACCGTGTTCGCGTGCGCCGTGTTCGGGTGCGCTGCGTTGGAGGGCACCGCATTCGATGACACCGCGTTCGGTGACACTGCGTTCGAGGGCGTGACGTTCGATGGCACTGCTTCGGGCTTCTCCTGCGCGGGGGCCATGGGTTGAACAGTAGCGCGCTGGGGCTATTCGGGGTTTCCTCCTGGATCGAGGGGTCCGGCCATGCGTGGCCCTGCGAGCTTGCGTTCCAGTCTGCCGAGTCCGGTTCGGACGGGCTGGGCGAGGAACTCGCCGAACACCACGCCCGAGGCGAGAGCGATACCCGTCGCTACCGCACCCATCAGCGGCGTCATGTTACCGAAATCGGCCAATTCGGACAGTCCGCGGTAGGTCGCGAAGCCCGGCAGCAGTGGGGTGATGCCGGACACGGCCACGACCAGCGGTGTCACCTTCAGCCTGCGCGCCATGACGCCGCCGCCGAGGCCGACGAGCGTGGCCGCCACCGCCGACGCGACGATCGGACCCGCCTCCAGCACCATCAGCGTGCCGTAGGCGCACGCGCCCACTGCGCCCGCGCAGGCGGCGACCAGTAGCGGGCGCAGGCTCGAGTACGACGCGAGCGCGAAGCACGCCGCCGCCCCCGTGCCGGCGAGGATCACGATCGGCAGGTTCAGCACCTGCAGCGACGGCACGGACGGCACCGGGGTGCTCGCGGCGCCGAAGTACTCGGCGAATTGCATGCCGCCCGCCACGCCGGCGATCAGTCCCGCCGACATCAGGGCGACCTCGAGACTTCGACCCGCCGCGGTGACGTAATAGCCGGTGATGGCGTCCTGCACCGCCGAGACGGTCGACAGTCCGGACAGCAGCACCGTCAGGGCCGCAGCCACGACCAATGTCGGTCGCTCCAGTGGCAGCAGTCCCAGGTTGACCACGCCGATCGCCGCCGCCGACGCCAGCACCCCGCCGGTCATCTGCTGGAAGAAGAACGGCATGGAGACGCGGTTCAGCACGCGGCCGATCCGGTCGGTCACCGCACTGATCACGAACGCGACCAACGCGGTCCAGATGTCACCGCCGAGCAGCAGGCCGATGAAACCGGCCATGCCGCCCCACGCCAGCGTCGACACCCACCGCGGGTACGGGTGGCCCGCGCCGGTGACGCGGTGCAGCTCGGCGTAGGCCTCCTCGGCGCTGAGCTTGTTGCGGAGCAGCCTCTGCACGAGGCGTTCGGTGTCGGACAACCGCGTGTAGTCGAGGCTGCGGGACCGGACCACCCGCAGCGCGGTCACCGGGGACAGCTCGCTGCCCCGGTGGCACGACACGGTGATCGACGTGAAGATCACCTCGACCTCGCAGTGGGGCAGGCCGAGTGCGCGGGTGAGCGCGAGGATCGTCGCCGTGACGTCGGACGCGCCCGCTCCGCTGGCCATCTGGACCTCGCCGATGCGCACGACGAGATCGAGCACCATGTGCACGGTCGGTTCGTCGGGCAGCTGGGGGCCGATGGCCGCGTCCGGTTCGACCGCGGGGTGTTCGCCGGTGGGGGCTTCGAGGATCTGCCAGGCGCGCTGCCGGAGATTGCGGCCGCGATGCTGGCGAGTTCCACGGTTGCTGTCGCCTTCGTGCTTGCGATCCTCGGCCGGCGCCTCGAGGATCTGCCACGCGTGCCGGCGATGTCCCGCCGTTCTCGCGCGCGGCTTAAGTTTCATACGGCCCCACCTCCCTAGCTGCTCATCTGTTCCCCCGTGGCATCGGCCGCCGGGCCCGCGCCGTTGCACCCCGGATCATGTGTCCTGTACCACGTTTCGGCGCGACCCGTTGCGCCGAGTCCAATTTACTCACTTGCGGGCGTTTTCGCAGGTAGGAGTGTGTGTTCGAGGTGTGTTGGGCCGCTGTGTGTTGCGGGTTCAGGGAGGTTCGCCCGCGCCGGGACCGCGGTCCTATACTGGACGCGTGCTCGCCGCGAGGTGAGCCGTGCCGGCATAGCTCAGTTGGTAGAGCAGCTGTCTTGTAAACAGCAGGTCGCGGGTTCGAATCCTGTTGCCGGCTCAGTGTGATCTCGCAGGACCTGATCGCTCAGGACGTGATTTCTCAGAGATGCCGGCCGAGCCCGAATCCACGTTCGTGGGTTCGGGCTCGGTGCTTTCCCTGCCCCGGAACCGGTTCGACGAGGTCGTCCTCGTGCAACGCCGGAACTTCACAACGCCGGAACTTCACAGCCCCGGATTCTCAGCCCCGGATTCTCAGCCCTGGATTCTCACCGCGGCGGAGGTTCACAGTGCGGGAGTTTCACAGCCGGAGGTTCATGCCTCGTGGTGCGACCCATCCGCAGTCCCGGAGGGGAGTGCAGCGGAGCGGGACGGCCGCCGAGTGGGACGACACGGGTTCCGGCGGGTGCGCACGCTCGTCCGCACCCGCCTTCACCGGTCGGCAGGTGTGGTGAGCGGCAGCCGTGCCGCGGTGACGAGGTCGTCGTCGCCGGCGGCGCGCTCGTAGATCGCCTGGGCGTCACGTCCGTCGAACTCGACGGTGGCGATGGCGTTGGGCAGGTGCGGGCCCCACACCCGTTGCCACTCGACGTCGCTGGGTGCGACGCCTGCGCGGCGCGCCCACCGGCGCATCACGGCCGCCAGCGGGCGCCACCATGCGATCCGGAATCCCCACGCGATGTAGGCGGGCGCCTCGTTGTGCACCGGTGAGCAGGTCAGCTGATGCACCCGCGGCCGCAGCGGTTCGCCGAACGTGGCCTCGGCGGCGTAGTGGTGGTGGACGTCGCCGGAGAGCACGGTGACCGAGGCGGGTGCGTTGTCCCGGCTCGCCACCCGGCGGATGAGGCGGGCGAGCCGGTCGAACGATTTCCGGAACGCCGCCCAGTGCTCCATGTCGAGGGCCTGGCGGAGCGTCTCCGCCCACCGGCCGCGCAGCCCCGGCTTCTCACAGGCGCGCTCGTTGATCGACTCCCCGTCGGAGATCGAGTGCGGCAGCAGCCACGGCAGCGACGACCCGAGCAGCAGATGGTCGATCTCGCCCTCGGCGTTCGCCTCGATCCACGAGAACTCGTCGTCATCGACCATCGACCGGCCACCCGGTTCCAGCATTCGCCCGGCCCTGGTGTCGATCATCAGCAGCCTGACCGGCCCGAAGTCGCGCCGGTAGGACCAACGGACGCTGGTGCTGTCGGCGTCGGCGCGCCGGGCGAACTCGCGCAACAGCGGTGCGGCGTCGCCGTCGTGCTCGGTGACCGCCTTGAAGATCTCGTCGTCGGCGAGCTCGTCCGGCCCGAGATTGCCCAGGTGCTGATACACCCAGTACGACACCAGCGCGTCGCGGATCCGCTCCGGCCACCACGGCTCCGCCGCCATCTGCTCGCGCCACGCTCGCGACGTGTTCCAGTCGTCGCGCACGTCGTGGTCGTCGAAGATCATCGATGTCGGCACCGTCGACAGCAGCCACCGCAGCAGCGGTTCGGTCCAGCTCTCGTAGTAGAGGTGGGCGTACTCGTCGAAATCGGTCACCTCGACGCCGGGCGGCGTGCGCAGGTCTCTGCGGCGCGCCAGCCACTCCTTCGTCTCCGCGGTCGGTTCGTCCGCGTAAACCTGGTCACCGAGGAGCAGCAGCGCCTGGGGCCACTCGGACTCAGCCAGCCGCGTCATCCTGCCCGCGTAGGCGACGAGCGCGTCGGAACCGATGCCCCGTTCGTGCCCCGGCCTGCGGCACGAACCGAACACGAGCCGGAAGGTGCCGCCACCGAGCGTGCGGATCCTGCTGGCGGGCAGGGCCGACCCGGGATCGGGCCAGCGGAGCTCGCCGTCGAGACGAACCTCGTACGGCGTGCTCGTGCCCGGCTGCAGGCCGCGGACGACCACCAGGGCGTAGTGGTGGCCGTACACCTCGAAGGTGCGGGCCGTGTTGCCGAGCACGTCGACCGTGCAGGGCGAGTCGGTTTCGACCCACACCGTCGCCGTCGTCTCGCCCACGTGCCGCAGCAGCGGGCCGAGCAGGAGTTGCGCTGTCACGCCTGCCTTCTTCACGAGATCGGGGTAACGGGTTCGAGACCGGGGATCTCGCCGTTCCGGAAGGCGTCGACGAACAGCTCCCTGTCCTGCCGCGTCTGCCGCGCGTAGTTCGCGCCGAACGCCACCATGTCGCGAACGAAACCGTCCTCGTCCGAGCCGACGGCCGACAGGATCGCCTCCTCGCTCTGGAAGGGCACCAGCGACTGCTCGGAGTCGGCGTCGGAGACGCAGTGCATCCCTGCGGTCGCCTGCCCGAGATAGTCGATCACCGGCTGCATCTCCTTCGGCTCGGTGAGGTCGGACCAGTCGAGATCCTGGACGTACGGCGAGAGCTCCGAGACGACGTAGCCCTCGCCGCCGAGTTCGGTGTGGCCGAGCCACGGGTCGGCGTGGGCCTGCAGCGCCCGTTGCGACACGGCCGTGCGGTGCCCGTGGTGGACGAAATAGCTCCGGATGGCTTCGTCGTCGACGACCCGGCTGGGCGCAGCCACGTTGCCCTGCTTCATCGACAGGATCACGTCGTTCTCCAGCGCCTCGGTGCGGCCCTCCACCAGGACGTTGTAGGCGGGCAGCCCGGCGGACCCGATTCCGAAGCCCTTGCGGCCGACGATGTCCTTGACGTCGTAGGTGAGGCTCTCGAAGCGCTTGGTCTCCGGGATCGTCTCCAGGTAGCGGCGGTAGGCCTGCTGCACCAGCGCGTACTCCTCGTCGCCGAGCCGCCGCACCCCTCGGCCGGGCCGGAACCGGCGTTCGTGCTCCTCGACGACGGTGGCCTCCTCCAGCAGGCCGATCCGGGTCTTCAGCTTCGCGTCGAGCAGCACGTCGTGGACGGTGCCCTCGGTGTTGCTCAGGTGGAGCTTGAACTCCTCCTCGTCACGCATGCCGTCGGCGAAGGCGCGCACCATGCGGATGTAGGAGCGCACGAAGGTGGCCATCAGCGTGTCGATGTCGGCGTCGGAGATCGCCTTGCGCCGCGCCAACAGCGCCACCGATGCGCAGAAGCGTTTGATGTCCCAGGTGAACGAACCCAGGTAGGCCTCGTCGAAGTCGTTGACGTCGAAGACGAGCTGTCCCGCGGAGTCCATGTAGGTGCCGAAGTTCTCGGCGTGCAGGTCCGCCTGGATCCAGATGCGGCCGGTGCGGGCGTCGGCCCACGGGTCGTCGGCTCCGGCCATGTCGTTGTAGAACAGGCAGGCCGCCCCGCGGTAGAACGCGAACGGGTTGTCGGCCATCTTGCGGAACTTCTTGCGGAACGCGTCGGGATCCGCCTTGATCATGTCTCCGAAGGCGTCGACGAACACGTCGATGATCTCGGCCTTCCGGTCCTGTTCGCCGAGTCGGCTCATGCCGTCGTGCATGCCCACTCCTCCTCCACCGTCGCCGCTGTTCGTAGCGGAGTGTGCAGCTGCGCCGGCCACGTTCGAAACACCCGTGGCCGCCGTGGCCGATCCTGTCAGAGTCGCGCGCCGCGCGCCCCGCCTGTGGGCCGGGCCGAGTGTCTCACCTGCGGCCCGAGGTTCGGCCCGGCCGTGGGCCTCGCCGGACGTCCGGGGTTCGCGATCCGGGGTGCGGCGGGCCCGCGCCGTCGCCGAACCGCTCCCGCGCCGACCGCACCGAGCGCGCGACCGCGGCCGGATCGTCGCCGAGCCCGATCAGCAGGTTCGTCGCGTGCGGGGCGAGGACCGTGGTGACGCCGCCGCCTTCCGTTCCGAAGTAGCCCGACATCTCCAGCAGTACGAAACCGTGGATCATGCTCCAGAACTGGGCAGCGATCGCGACGGGGTCGTCGCCGTCGATACGCCCGGTGTCGAGTGCGCGCTGCACGGCTTCGCGGAGCTCGTCGAACGTCGCCGAGGCCTCCGGGATTCCGCCGGGCGACCCCTCCTCGGTCAGATCGTGCGGCGGCGCGATGCTGCTGCCCGGTGCGGTCACCCCGAACATCAGGCGGTACCGCTGTGGGCTGGCGGAGGCGAAGTCGCGGTAGGCCAGGCCGAGGGTGAGCAGGTCGGCGACCGCGTCGTCGGTGTGCTCGACCGCGGCGAGGGCCTGCCCGAACCGTACGAACGCCTGTCGTAGCAGTGCCTCGTACAGCCCTGCCATTCCGCCGAAGTGGGTGTAGACGGTCATCGTCGATGCGCCGATCTCGGCGGCGAGTTTGCGTGCGTTCAGCGATTCCGGCCCCTCCGATTCGAGTAACCGGAGTCCGGCCTCGACGAGGCGGTCCTTCGTGCTCATGGTGGCCAACCATGCCGTAACTATGTTATGGATAGCAACATAACAATGTTTTTCCCGTTTCGGCGACAGGCCGGAACGCCATCCCGAGCGGCCGAGGAGGCCAGCGATGCAGACACACGGGACACACGCCGTCGTCATGGGCGCAGGAATGGGCGGACTGCTCGCCGCCCGCGTACTGGCCCGGCACTACGAGTCCGTGACGGTGCTCGACCGCGACACGCTCCCCGACGCCGCGCGCCCCCGGCGCGGAGTCCCGCAGGGCCCGCACGGGCACACGCTGTTGCCGCGGGGCGGCGCTCTCCTCGACGCGTTCTTCCCCGGACTGCTCGCCGACCTCGAAGGCCGCGGCGTGCCGGTGATCCGCGACGACGCCGACGAGATCCACTTCGAACCGCTGGGACACCACCTCGTGGGGACGGCTCCCGGGCCGGAAGCGGCGATCCACGTGCCCAGCCGTCCGATGCTGGAACAGCGGGTTCGAGAGCACCTGGCGGCGTTGCCCACCGTTCGGATCCTCGAACGGTGCACTGTGGACGGACTCGTGACCGGAAGCGGAGGCGTGGCCGGGGTACGCGCCACGGGGCCCGACGGGCCGTTCGAACTCGACGCCGACCTCGTCGTGGACGCGCTGGGCCGCGGATCCCGCACCCCGGTGTGGCTGACAGAACTCGGTTTCCCGCGCCCGGACGAGGACACCGTCAAGGTCAGGGGCGCCTACTCCAGCCTGCAGCTGCGCATCGAATCCGGGGCGCTGGCCGAGAAGATGGTGCTGATCAGCGCCACGGCCGATCGCCCGACCGGAGCCGCGATGTTCCGGCACGAGAACGAGATGTGGGACGTGTCGGTGTTCGGTGTCGGCGGCCATGCACCTCCGACGGCCACGGCAGGCATGGTCGACTTCGCGGCCGAGTTCGCCCCCGCGCACGTCGTCGACGCGCTGCGCTCCGCGGAACCGTTGACCGAACCGAACTCGCGCACCTTCCCGGCCAGCCGCTGGCGCCGCTACGACCGGATGCGCGCGTTCCCGGACGGGCTGCTCGTCCTCGGCGACGGTGTGTGCAGCCTCAACCCGACGTACGGACAGGGCATGACGGTCGCGGCCATGCAGGCCGAAGCGCTGGCGGCGACGTTGCGCCGCGGCGCGCACGACCTGCCTCGCCGGTACTTCCGCGCCGCCGCGAAACCGATCCGCGACACGTGGCACCTGGCAGCCGTGGCCGACCGGGCCATCCTCGGCGCCGCCACCGGACCCCTGCCGTGGCCGATCCGCGCGCTCGCGCCGTTCGGGGACACGTTCTTCGGCGCGGTCGCCGACGACCCCGTGCTGCTGGACCGATTCCTCCAGGTGTTCACCCTGTACGCACCGCCGACCCGGTTGCTGACTCCCGACGCCGGGCTGCGGGTCGCCCGCGCCGCGCTGCGTCGGCGCGGGCAGGCCGGCACGACCCCACCGGCGCCGACGGAGGCGAACCGGGCCGGCGCGACGTCCGGTTCGAGCGCGGCCCCCGCGGTGACCGAGCCGGGAGTGGGACCGCCGGCGTGAGGCCGTGGTCCTGTGATGGGCGGGCGCGGGACACGCGAGAGGGTGGCGGGATTCGGGGCGTGCCGGGGCGGGATGCGCCTACCCTGTCGCCGACAAGCGCCAGGAGCCGTGTCGCCCGAACTCGCTGTCTAGTGGGGTGCGATGCCGGTCTGGGCAGAATGCGGCGACTTCGACTCGGCGAGCCTCCGGACGGGGGTGGTGAACAGGAGCGCCAACCGCGCGATCTGGATGACGGTCAGTACGGCCGTGAACGCCACCGGAGATACGATGAGTGAGGCGATGTGAAGGGTTATCCACACGGCGTCTAACCCGACGAGAAGACGCCATGGGAGCCGACTCCTCCGCATCAGGAGTACCCCGATGAGAACGACCTCGGCAGTCAGGACGATCCAGGCGAGCGGTCTCGTCGATGCGAGAGGGTCAGTCATAGTCCATAGCAGCAGGCCAAGATTCACACCGAAGTGAATCAGTAGGACCGCGATCGCGGTGGATCGATTGTTGAAAGGCACGCAGCCACCCCCTACTCAGGGCTACAGCCTGGGGCGCAGAAAGCGCCCCAGGCTCGTAAGCACAGTTAGTTAAACATGCAATTTATGCGTGTCAAGGACGGATTCCCTTGGCGAATACTTCATTCTCCATCCAGGTGCGTATTTCGGCTCGTGACTTACCGTGCAAGTGGTCGAACGTTGTGACAGGCGGGGCTGCCTCTGACACCTCCGACATGCCTGCTTCGCCCTCGGATTCCGTTATAGAGAAGTTACTGGAACGCTGGTGGGGTATGTCCATCCTCATGGGCGGACCACCGCACGCCGGTGACCTGCCGTCGATTCGGACCTCTTTACCGTTACTGTCCACGATCGGCTGTCCATTGGAGTCCACGAGGCCCATCTGTGCGAGCTTGGGGTCGCAGTTCGACTCGTTGGATTGAACCACAGCAACCGGTTTCTCTGTGGCCCGCCCGTGATCTGCTGTGGCGGGCGTGGCGGCGATGAACCCTGAAATCCCTGCAAGGGATAATACGACGCCCGTGGTTGACCATAGCTTGGTATTCATGTGGCGAACGTCCTCTGCCGTAAAAAAGTTGACACGAATTTTTAGATTGTACAAATAGGTCTTTACGAGGGCCACCAGTGCCTTCCGGACCACATGTCTCCGCCGAACCACTGCCCTCCATTTTTATGGAACGACCATGTTCGATTCGTGTAGTGACCCTTGCCGCAGGGTGGACTTCGGAAATCCCAATATACCGCGTAACTGTGGGTGCTGACCGGATTTCTCATCGGTGAGCCACTTGCACACCAGTAGAGGGTCTGGTCTGCGCGAAAACGGTGGACGTTCCATTGAGTCTGCAAGTAGCCTGGCGTCGCGTTCAGTGCGTCGTCGCACGCGTAATCACCGATAGGAGTGCTCAGCATCGAGTAAAGTGCGGCGATTGACTTTGTTCCGCCTTGTTTGGACCCGTCGTAAGTTTCTGACTGGGCCCAAGTGCACAAGTCATTTGACCAGTAGGTGTATCCGCTGCGCGACACTACGTGAGCCCAAGCGGTATAAGAATTGGCAAATAAGAATACTATCACAATCGCCGGCGCAAGTGCTGCCATCAGAGGCCTTAGTCGCGGCCTATTATCACTCAATTGGAACCCCAGGTTTGTAGCGAATCAATAATATTGGTGAGCTATTTCCCCACGACCTTGTAGGTTACTCGGGTTTCCTTCTGATGTATCGCTGCTGGCGTAAATGATTATATGTCGACGTTGTCTTTTTATGTTTTCGAGATAAACACGTTCTGTTTGTATTCCTTGTGGTGCGATGAGCTTTTTTGGGTAGATGGGCTCGTGTTTTCGGAAGGAGCTTTACGCTGGGCGGGGTCAAAGTGGCTGCCCCTGTCAAGTTGTTCACCCGATCGGGTCAATTGGGTTGAGTGAGGAGCCCGCTCCCCGGGTGCGGCAATCGCCGCTGCGAGTACCTAGCACGCGCGAGAACGCAGTTGCGTGTCGGTGCGGTCGGGCGAAGGGTGAGTGCAGGACACGCGCAAGGATGCAGTCGCGAGTCAGCGTGGCGTTGGAGGTCGTGGTCCGGCGACGGGCGGGCGCGGGACACGCGAGAGGGTGGCGGGATTCGGGACGTGCCGGGGCGGGATGCGCCTACCCTGTCGCCATGCTGGATCTGTTGCTGCGCGACGTGCGCGCCCTCACGCTGAACCCCGCCCACCCGCGCGCTCACACCATCGGGGTGCTGGGCGGCCGCATCATCGGGGTGGACGACGAGGTCGCGGAGCTGCCGGCCCGCCACGTCGTCGACGGCGACGGCGCGATCGTCACCCCGGGCTTCTCCGACGCCCACAACCACATGGTCTGGTACGGCCTCTCGCTCGCGGAGACCGACCTGTCCACGGTGACGACGCCGGAGCAGCTCTACGACGTCGTCGCGGCGGAGGCGGCCAAGCTCCCCGCCGACGGCTGGGTCATCGGCTCGGGATACGACGACTTCGCACTGGGCGGTCATCCGGACCGCGCGGCGCTCGACCGTGCGGGCGGCGGCAGGCCGGTGTGGCTCAAGCACCGTTCGGCCCACATGGCGACGGTGAGCACGAGGATCCTGGAGCTCACCGGAGTGCTGGACGGTTCGGCCGTCGTCCCCGCGGGCGGCGCCGTCGAACGGGGCGCCGACGGGGAGCCCACCGGGTTGCTCGCGGAACAGGCCCAGCAGCTGGTCGACCGGCTGGTGAAGCCGTACCCGGTCGGCGACCTGGCCGACGCGATCACGCGGGCCTCCGCCGTGTACGCGGCCGAGGGACTCACGCACGTCACCGAGGCGGGTATCGGCGGCGGCTGGATCGGGCACAGCCCCGCCGAGGCGGCCGCCTATCAGATCGCGCGTGCCCGCGGGGACCTCAACCAGCGCGTCGAGCTGATGCCCGCGCGCGAGGTGCTGCACGAGGTCGACGAGGCTTACGGCCTCGACCTGGGCCTGCGCACCGGATTCGGCGACGAGTTCCTCCGCATCGGCCCCATGAAGATCTTCACCGACGGCGCACTGTCGAGCCGGACCGCCGCCGTCACGGCGCCGTTCTGCGGGCACGGCGGCGCCGACGACCACGGCTTGCTGGGTGACGACCCCGACGTGCTCCGCAAGGCGATCCTCGCCGCGCACCACGGCGGCTGGCGGGTCGCCGCTCACGCGATCGGCGACCGCGCCATCGACCTCACCCTCGACATCTTCGAGCAGGCACAGCGGGAACTGCCACGTCCCGGAGTGCGGCACCGGATCGAGCACGCCGCCATGACGCGACCGGAGCACCTCGCGCGGATGGCGGCGCTCGACGTCGTCCCGGTGCCGCAGGCCCGGTTCCTCTACGAGATCGGCGACACGATCGCCGACGCCGTCGGCCAGGAGCGCATGCCGTGGGTGTACCGCAGCAGGTCCTTCGTGGACGCGGGGCTCCCGGTCGTCGGCAGCTCCGACCGGCCGTGCGTGTCGGCGGGGGCGCCGCTGCTGGGCATGCAGTCGCTCGTCGAGCGCAAGACGAAGAGCGGCGCCGTCGCCTCGCCCGACGAATGCGTCGACGCCGAGCAGGCGCTGCGGGCGTTCACCACCGGTGCCGCTTACGCAGCGGGGCAGGAGAACGTGCGCGGGCACATCGAGCGGGGGACGTATGCCGACCTCGTGCTGCTCGACGACGACCCCACGGCCGTGCCGGACTCGAAGATCGGGGAGATCGGCGTGCAGGCCACCCTCGTCGCCGGCAGGGCCGTGCACGGGGCGGACCGCTTCTCGTTCCCCGAGTGAACCGTCGCCAAACCCGCCCGACCACGGAGTGAGACGAAGCCGACACGGTACGTGGGTACCGCCTGCCGCGCCGGGCGCGTGGTGCGAGCCTGGCGCTTGCGAGAGTGAACGTGGGAGGTGCACGCGATGAGGGATACCGTGCGGGAACTGCTCGACGCGGTGGACGGGGACTCGGCCGCGATCGAACGGGCCGCGACGATGCTGCTCGACTGTGTGGACGGCGGCGGCGTCATCCACACGGCGGGTGCGGGCCATTCGGTGGCGATGGTGTGCGAGACGTTCTACCGCGCCGGAGGGCTCGCCGCGGTGCGGCCGCTGTGGGACCCGGAGGTGGTGCCGCTCGGCGGGGCACTGCGCAGTACGGCCGCGGAACGCGAGATCGGCCGCGGCAGGGCGCTGATCAAGGAGGCACAGCCGACGCCGCCCGACGTGGTCGTCGTGTTCTCCACGAGCGGGCGGAACCCCTACCCGGTGGAGATCGCGCAGGAATCCGCGTCCCGCGAGGTGCCGGTGATCGCGGTCACGTCGATCGCCGCCTCGGCGGGGTCGACGGACCGGTCGGGGACGCGGGTCGCGGATCACGCGGATCTCGTGCTCGACACGGGTGTGCCCGCGGGTGACGCCGTGTACCCGGTGGATGCGCCGCGCACGTCGGCGGTGTCGACCGTTCTCGGCGCGTACACCTGGTCGGCCGTGCTGGCCGAGCTGCACCGGCAGGCGGAGCAGCGCGGCAGCGTCCTTCCACTGTGGACGAGTGCCAACGTCGCCGGTGGCGACGAGCGCAACGCGGAGCTGTTCGCCCGGTACTCGGAGCGTATTCCCGAGCTGACGGCCGACCTGGGCTGATCACGCCCGGGCAGGTCACGGCCGGCGCGGGGCTGACCACGGCGCGCGGGCGCCGGGCCGGTATCCGGCTCGGCGCCCGCCCGTGGTTCCCCGCGGCCACGGCCCGCCGAGGTTCGGGCGGGACCCGCGCCGTCAGGGCCGTAATGTCGCCACCGCGTCGAAGCCCGCGAGTTCGACGATGCGGCGCGCGGGCGTTCCGGGTGGCGCAACGATGGCCAGTTCGGTCTGCAGTCGCTGCAGCCGGTCGGCGAGCGTGAACAGGATGTGCAGCCCCGAACTGTCCAGGTAGGACACACTGGTCAGGTCGAGCGACACGTGCATGAGGTCGTTCGCGATCGCGTGGTAAAGCTCGCTGCGTACTTGTTCGGCGTTGGAGAGGTCGATCTCGCCCGCGACCGTGATCTCGACGGACTGTGGTTCGCCGTCGCGCCGGAGCTCGACGTGAGCCTCCGTCATGACCGGCGCCCCAGACTTCTGCGCAGCTGCACCGTGGTGCCCCCGTTGTCGTGGTCGATGTGCAGGTCGTCGCTCAGTTGCTGCATCAGCTGCGTCCCCCTGCCTCTGTTGGTTCCTCGTGCGGCCCGCCAGTTTCCCTGGTCCCGCACCGTTCCTTCGATCCGCCCGTCGGAGGCCGCCAGGTGCACCTGGAACTGGCCGCCGGCGGGCCCGTAGGCGTGTTCGATGACGTTGGCGCCCGCCTCGCCGATGATCACCAGCAGGTCGTCGAGGTCGTCGTCGGTGGCACCGACGGTCGGCAGCCAGCGGCGAAGCGCCGCGCGGACCTCCGCGAGCGACTCCGGGACGGCTTCGAGCGTCAGTGTCAGCTCGGGCTGGGCCGCCTCGGGGCGGCGGCGGACGGCCAGCAATGCGACGTCGTCGTCGGTCGGGTCGGTGCCGACGAGCTGGAGCATCACGTCGGAGCACAGCGACTCGGCGGGGCCGGAGCGCACGATGCCGCGCAGCAATGCCAGTCCTTCGTCGAGGGGCCGGTGTCTGCGTTCGACGAGTCCGTCGGTGTAGAACAGCACGGTCGTGCCGGGTGCGATGTCGATCGTCGTCGTCCGGCGCGGCCGGGGCACCGTGCCCGCGCCGACCGGGGGGTCGACGGGGATGTCCGGCAGTTCGGCGGGTTCCGCATCGGGTGCGATCACGGGAGTGAGGTGCCCCGCGAGTGAGAGGTGGATACGGCAGAGCGAGGGTTCCCACATCGCGTAGGCCACCGTCGCCATCATGGTCGGTTCGAAGTGCCGGATGTGGCGGTCGAGTTTGGTCAAGACCTCGGCCGGATCGGCGGAGTCGAGCGCATACGCCCGGATCGCGGTGCGCAGGCGCGCCATGACGGTGGCGGCGTCGAGGCCGCGGCCGACCACGTCGCCCATGGTTCCGCACAACCAGCCAGAGGGCAGTTTGAAGACGTCGTACCAGTCGCCGCTGACGCCTCCTGCCTCGCCAGGGGCGTATCGCGCCGCCATGTCGAGACCGGAGATCTCGGGAAGTGTGCCGGGCAGCAGGGTGCGTTGCAGCGACAGCGCGGCCGCCTGGCCGGAGCCGGTCATCCGGTTGCGGGTCGCCATCGCGACGCGATCGCCTGCCACGCGGAGGAACTCGACGTCGGTGTCGTCGAACGTGCGCGTCGAAAGTGCACCGACGTGCAGTACGCCGAGCAGTTCGCCGTCCGCTATGAGAGGAACGCCCGCCAATGACCGGATCCCGCGGTGCCAGAGGATCGGGTTGACGACGGTCGTTTCGTTGACATCGTGCAACACGAGCGATTCGCGCGTCGCCGCGATCCTGCCCGCGAAGCCCTCGCCCACGCGGACGCGTGCGCCCTGGCGGACGGCCTCTTTCATGCCCGCCGACGCTCTGGTGACGAGGTGGTGCGCGCCCGAATCGAGCAGCAGCACGGTGGCCGTGTCGGCGGCGAGCAGTTCCCTGATCCGTTCGAGGATTTCCTCGAGCAGCCGTTCGACCTCCACGTGGGCGAGCGCGGCGTCGGTGACCACCTCGATCCGGTGAAGGCGGTCGGTGGCGCTGCCCGGATGGGACTTCGGCATGTGCTTCAGGCTAACCCTCCTGCGGGGCTGCAGCATTCGTTTGCCGCGGTTTCCCCGCGGACGTCGCATTTCCGGATTCGAGAGGTTTCACGCAGCGTCGACCGTGTGCTACCCATGGTTGCCCGTTTCCGCTCGCAGCAGGGGCCGATCCCCGTCGAGGAGGGGTTCGAACAGGTCGCCGTGTGACGCTGTGCGATCTTTGGCGTCCGCTGCGGTGAACGTCAAGTCACCCTGGTTGCTGCAATGTGCAACTTCTTTCCATGTAAGAGGAATTGAGACGGTCGGGTGAGGCCGCGCGCGCAGCGAGTACGGTGCGACCGTGGTCTTCTGCGGATTGTTCTGACTCCAGTCGATCAGCACCTTGCCTTCACGGAGCTTTTTCGTCATGCGGGACACGACGAGGTCCGGGTGCTGCTCCTCGAGGCGCTGCGCGAGCCGTTTGGCGTACTCTCGCGGGTGGCCCGAATCGTTGGTGCGGATGGGCGAGTAGAGCTGCATCCCCTTGGAACCGCTGGTCTTGGGGTATGCGGCGAAACCGTCGTCGGCCAGCTGTTCCCGGAGCAGCTCCGCGACCCGGCAGCATTCGACGATCGTGGCAGGTTGCCCAGGGTCGAGGTCGAACACCAGGAGGTCGGGTTCGCGCACGCCGCCGCGTGGGCCGACGGTCCACTGTGGAACATGGAGTTCGAGGCTGGCGAGGTTCGCCGTCCACACCAGGGTCGGCAGATCCTGTATCAGCGCGAAATCCGCATACTCCGCGCCCCGGGAGCTGCCCGGGGTGTCGATGCGCACCGTGCGAACCCAGTCCGGTGCGTGCCGGGACACGTTCTTCTCGAAGAACGACGTTCCCTCGACTCCGTCGGGGAAACGCTTCAGCGTCAGTGGCCGGTCGCGCACATGTGGCAGCAGTACCGGTGCCACGGCGGCGTAGAAGTCGATGACCTCGCCCTTCGTGAACCCGGCTTCCGGGTACAACACCTTGTCCAGGTTGGACAGCCGAAGTGAGCGGCCTTCGATGTCGACGACCGGGTTGTTCGGATCTGTGCTCACGGCGACAACTCCTCCGGGGTGCGGTCGGGGCGGAGCCCGCGCCAGGACGGCGCGCGCAGCCTGCCGTCGTCGGTCCACGCCTTGAACTCGACCTCACCGACGAGCACCGGGTGGACCCAGTGTGCACCGCGGGCCCGCTCGCGTGGAACGTCGTCGGGGGCGAACGGGCGGTCGGCGGTTTCGAGATCGCGCAGTCGGCCGGACAACTCGTCGAGCATGTCGTCGGTGAAACCCGTTCCCACCTGGCCGATGTAGCGCAGTGGGTGAGGCGGCGCAGTATGGCTGTCCCCGGACCCACCGTCCCCGGACTCGCCTCGCGGCAGGCCCAGCAGCAGTGAGCCGAACGTGTTCGCGCGTCTGCCCTCGCCGGTTCGCCAGCCGCCGACGACCACCTCGAGCGTGGTGTTCTCGGTGACCTTCACCCAGTCCTCGCTGCGCCTGCCCGGCCGGTACGGCGAGCAGGACCGTTTGGCGACCACGCCCTCGAGTCCCTGCCGCGCCGCGGTGTCGGCGACGGCCTCGCCGTCGTCGAAACACGGGGACACCGCCGTGTGCGGCCCGGTGAGGTCGAGCGATTCGAGTAGCTCGCGGCGCTCGGCGTGCGGCGAGGTGAGCAGGCCGCGGCCGTCGTGGTGCAGCACGTCGAACACGACGTAGGTCACCGGTGTCCGCACGGCCAGGTGCGCGGCACGGTCCGGCCGCGCATGCATGCGCTTCTGCAACGAGGCGAAGCTGGGCACGCCACCGGAGAGCGCCACGATCTCGCCGTCGAGCCACACCGGAGCCGCCAACTGCGAAGCCAGCCCGGCGAGTTCCGGGTAGGTGGCGGTGATGTCGCCGCCGCGCCGCGAGAACACGGTGAACTCGTCGCCGCCGGCGCGGACGAGGGCGCGCACGCCGTCCCATTTGAGTTCGTACGACCAGCCGTCGCCGCCGGGCAGCGTGCCCGGCGTGGCCAGCATCGGCAGCAGGACAGGGGGAAGCGGTTCGGGCCCCGCGGGATCGTCGATGTCCGCCGTCATGGGTGAGGTCTACCCGATCCGGCCGACGTCCACCCGCCGAGCCGCCGGCGCGCCCTCGCTGCGCCGCGACCCGGCGAGCCCGGCCAGTATCACCGAGTGGTTCACGCCTGCCTACCTCGCACGCCGATTCGGGACTTTCGTAGGGGCTCGTTCACCTGCCCGCAGGCGTGCGAAAGACTGCGTGATGATCTTGCTCCCGACACTCACCGGAGGACCGCTCCCCGATGATGGGCCGCACCCACGCGCTCACCGGCTGGTGCGCCGGACTCGCCGTGGCACCGCTCGCCGGCGTCACCTCGCTCGCGCAGACACTGGTGTTCGCCGCCACGACCGCGGGCTATGCGCTGCTCCCCGACCTCGACCATCCGGGGGCTCGCGCGTCGAAACTGCTGGGGCCGCTGACCCGCCTCATCTCGCGGATGCTGCGCGCGGCATCGTCGGCCGTGTATTCGGTGACCAAGGGCCCGCGCGACGAGGACCACAGCGGCATGCACCGGCACCTGTCCCACACGGTGCTGTTCGCGGCGGCGCTCGGATTCGCGGTGGCCATGGGGACCGAGGCGGGCGGTGCGTGGGTCGTGGCCGGCGCGGTCGTGTTCGGACTGCTGCTCGCTGAGGACGCGCTCGGTGACTGGCTGCTGCCCGTGGCGGGCGGGGCCGCGATCTGGTGGGCGTGGGAGGTGAACCCGCACGCACTCGCCGAACTCGAAGCCATGGGCGGACTGCTCGGGCTGGCGGTGGCCGTCGGTTGTGTCACGCACTGCCTCGGCGATGCGCTGACCGAGTCCGGCTGCCCGTTCCTGTTCCCGCTGCCCATCGCGGGTGAGACCTGGTACGAGTTGCGGCCGCCGTCGTTGCTGCGGTTCCGCACCGGAAAAGGCGTCGAGAACAAGCTCATCTTCCCGGTGTTCTCGGTGCTCGCCGTGCTGTTGCTGCCCGGTGTGCTGCCGTGGCTGATCGACCTCGTGGCACCACTGCTGTCGGGCACCCCCGCCGCCGAAGGCTGACCCCCGCGAACCCGTGTTGCGGATTCCGGGGACCGTGTTGCGGGTTCGGGGCTCGTGTTGCGGGTTCGGGGCTCGTGTTGCGGGTTCGGGGGCTCGTGTTGCGGATTCCGGGGACCGTGTTGCAGGTTCCGGAGGCCGGTGGTGGGCCCACCTGCCGTCTGCCCGCGGGACCGGCTCCGGGCGGACCCGTCTGTGGTTGCGGGTGGGACCACGGGTGGATCGCGCTACGCGGGGTCGGGTCAGGCTCTGGCTTCGGTGCCGTCCTCGCGATGGCCACCCTCGGAATCGTCACCCTGCGCGCGGCCGCTCTCGTGATCGTGTTCGGTCTGCCGGAAGGCGGCAGGCGTCATGGTGCGCCACACGGTCACGGCGCCGACGGCGTGGATGATCGCGGCGATCCACCACACGCCGCGCAGGTTCCACTGCGCCGCGACGAATCCGCCCATGAGAGCACCCAGTGGCGTCAGTCCCCAGGCGAGCGCCTTGTGGCTCGTCAGGACCCGTCCCAGCAGGCGGTTGGGCGTGAAGCGCTGTCGCGTCGACTGCGAGCAGACGTTCCACACCAGCACGGCCGACGACTGCGCCACCAGCACCGCGCCCACGAACATCGGCCACGGCGGGGCCACGGCGATCAGCACGGGCGTCACGGCTGCCGTGGTCTGTGCGCAGCGCATCGCCCACGCGTAGCCGAACCGTGCGACGAGCCGGTCCACGAACAGCGAGGTCACGACCCAGCCGACGGCGAAACACCCCAGCAGTGCGCCGTAGCCGAACCGGCCGACGCCCAGCTCCTCGGTCGCGTAGAGCACGAGCATCGTCGTCACGCCACTGGAGGCGAACGAGCCGAGCGCGACCGTGATCGTGACCGACCGCAGCAGCGGCGCGGCGACCAGATACCGCAGTCCTTCGACGATGTCACGTAGTGGATTGCCCCGTGCGCCCGGTTCCCGAGCGGCAGCGGGCCCGCGCTCGGCTGCAGCGCTCGATTCCACGGCAGCCTTCGGTTCCACGGCTGTGCGGAGCCGAGCGCTCAGCAGCAGTGCCAGCAGCGCCATGGCGCACGCCGCCCAGGCGGGTGCGCCCAGCCCGATCGCCAGTACCGCGCCCGCCGACGGCGGTACGACGAACTGCACCAGACCACGGTCGATCACCTGGAGGCGGGCGTTCGCAGCGGGCAGGTCGTCGCGCGCCATGATCGTGGGCAGCAGCGCCCCGCTCGCGCCGTCGCTCAGCACCTGCGCGGACGTGATCGCGAACGCCACGCACATCAGCAGCGGCAGCGTGAGCGCGTCCGATGTGGCCACGATCGCCAGCGCCGCGGCGGCCGCCACCTGGACCGCGTAGGCGTACATCAGCACGCTCGTCCTGCGCACACGATCGACCAGCAGACCGGCCAGCAGCGACAGCAGCAGCCACGGCGACTGGCCGACGACGCTCACGAGCGACACCGCCTGCGGATCCGTCGTGACAGTCACGGCCAGCAACGGCATCGTCGCCAGCATCAGCCCTTCGCCCGCCGAACCGGCGACGACGATGCCCTGCAGTTTCGCCCACGGCCCTGTTCCCAACCACGCGCGAAGCCCACGCGGCGAGTCGGGGGAGGATCCGGGATCTCGGGGTGTGCGGTCGGTGCTCACCCGTGCAGTCTCTCGCGTTGGCCGCCCGGTGCGGTTCGCGTGGGGTGGGCCTGCCGGCGCCTGCGCCGCGAACGTCGGCCGGGAGCCGTTCAGGACCGGGCTTCGCCGACCGTCAACGTGCCGCCATCCACAGTGGATTGGGGATTCGGACGTAGTGGGGCCGTTCGCCGCGCTGGGTGAACCGGCTCAGCAGGTTGGCCTTAGCGGGGAGTTCGGGGGACTCCAGGAGGCGCTCGGCCACCGCGGAACGCCGGAGTTCGGCGGCCGCAACCGTCCACAATGGTAACTCACCGGATGCGGTGTTCCTGCCGATGGCGTGGACGACGTGTGCCAACTGGTTCGTCACCGCGTGGTAGCAAAGCCGGCGCCACGCATCCTCCTCGTCGTGGAGGGCCGGACTGTCCGGTGGCAGCTCGCCCGCGTGCTCACGGCAGATCGCCACGCCCTCCATGTCGCGCACCAGGAACCGCTCCGGTGCGCCGTCGGTGTCCAATCGCAGCAGCGAATTCTGGACGTGCGCCTCGAAGGCGATGCCGTGGTCGGCGAACGCCGTCAGCAACGGAAGCTGTGCGATCCGGAGGTACCGGCGCAGCCATTCCGCGACGTCGCCGGAACGCTCGACGTGCCGGGCGAGTACGGCCGGTTCGTCGAGCAGTCCTGCCAGGACCCGGGCCTGCCGGTCGGGTGCGACCCGGCACACGGCGTTGATCTCGGCGGCCAGGTCGTCGCCCACCGCTGCCGGGTCGAGTGTGCGCAGTCCGGTCTCGGCCGTGACGTCGAAGCCGTCGTAGCGGGGCAGGCGCGCGACGGCGCGGGTGGCGTCGGCGGAGCGGCGCAGTTGCTCGGCCGGCGTGTTGCGGACGAAGTTCGTGATGCGCACGTGCAACGGCAGCTTCCAAGCGACGCCAGCGGCCGGATCGCACACGGTGCGCACGGACGACGTGGGATACACCTCGCCGTGCGCGCTGAGGTCGATCAGTGCGCCCTCGCCTGCGAGTCGGCGCACCGCAGGGTTGCGCCGCAGGTGCCGCGCCTGCCACGGGTGCATCGGAAGCGGCACGTAGCCGTCGGGCACGCTTGCCGCGACGTCGGCGGGAACGGTGACGTCGCCCTCGGTCAGGGTGAGGCGTCGTGCCACGCCGACGTAGGGCAGCTCGAACGAGACGCCGAGTTCGGGTGCGAAGGCGTCGACGTCGGCGTCGCTGAAGCCCTCGGCGCTCTTCGGCGTGGGATGGAACGGGTGTCCGAACAGGACACTCTGCTCGGAATCGCGGTGCGGATCGTCGGCCCGATCTCGTTCTCGGCGCTGCCGGGGTTGTGCGAGGTATCGGGCCGTGCGGTCGATGCTGCCGTCGATCTGCGCGCGGAGCACCCGGGCACCCGCGAACCCGGTGCGGCCCGCCAGTTCGCCGAGGACGGTGTCGATCACGCGTGGCGAGGTGTCGGCGTAGTCGTGGTGGCCGGTGGGTGAGGCATAGGTGACCGTCACCCGGAGGACGTCGCCGGTGGCGGGCAGCGGCACGGTCAACGGCCCCTCGGCGATCTCGTGGAACCCGTTCTCCCGCAGGTACGCGTTGAGCAGACGCCGGATCGTGGCCTGCTGCGCACGCGGATAGGGCCGCGGGGCGACGGTCACGGACCACCTCGAAGGAATCGGCGTCGTTGTAAGGGTAGTCTTACCTTAATCGTCGGCCCACGGTGGGGTGATCCTCCGACCACGGTTCGTGACCACGAGGGTGTGCTCCGTCCGGCGGGTTCCGCCAGAGCCGGGAGTTGACCTTCGAGTTGCCTGAAAGCCCAGCATCGTTGCCATGACCGACACAGAACTGATCCCCATCGGAACGTTCGCCCGCCGCAGCGGTCTCACCGCGAGCGCACTCCGGTTCTACGACGACTCCGGCGTGCTGCACCCCGCCGACGTCGACGCGGGCTCCGGGTACCGCTACTACCACGTCGACCAGCTGGAACGGGCCGTCACGGTGCGGCGGCTGCGGGAGCTCGACATGCCCCTCGTGACCGTCGAACAGGTGCTGACCGCCGACCCGACCCGCGCCGCACGGATGATCGACGAGCACGTGGCATCGCTGGCTGCGCGGGCGGATGCGGCGCGTCGGCTGGCGGTCGAGGTGAAGGCGGCACTGACAGGGCAGGACGTGGTGCCGCTCGTGACCGTGAAGGGGCCCGTGTTCGCAGCCGCCGTCGACCAGGTCCTGGTCGCGACCGGTGTCGCGGAGGATTATCCGGCGATCGCCGGGGTGCGGGTGGAGGTGAGCGGCGACTCGCTCACGCTGACGGCCACCGACCGGTACCGGCTGGCCACCCGCACGCTCGTGCCGGAGGAGCTGTCCGGTGCCGAGTGGGCGGCGACGGTCAGCGGGGCCGACCTGCGGGGCGTACTCGGCGAGCTCCGCCGCAGGCACCTCGTGCGGCTCGAGGCGTTGCCGGACGGGGTGCGGTTCCACGGCGTGGTGGACAGCGGTGGCGGCAACGCGGGAGGCAGGAACGTGCGAGACCGGAATGTGGCCGATGACGTCCGCTGTGGACTGCTCGGGGGCGAGTTCCCCGACCACCACGCGTTGCTGAGCGGTCTGGCCGACCCCGTGACGCGGGTGGTCGTCGCCAAGCGAGCGTTGCTGCACGCGATCGAGAGTCACGTCGCGCCGACGATTCGCCTGCGCGTCCGCGACGGCGAATGTGTCCTGGCGGAACCCGCCGCCGGACCCGATGCAGAACCCGACGCCGGGGCCTGCAGTGGTGCGGACGGGGCGGCCGAGCGTGTCGTCGCGGCCACGGTGGACGGTGCCGACACCGAGGTGTGGTTCGCGGCCGTGGTGCTGCATCCCGCCGTGGCGACGGCCGTGGGGCCGGACGTGATGCTCGACATCCGGGGTCCTTCGGCCCCGGTCACGGTGCGGTCGGCCGACGAGGGCGACCTCGCCACGCACGCGATGCCCGTCGAACCGCCGGTCGAGGTCTGACGTGGCCGGTTCCGGCTGTCGTCGGTGGTGCCTGCCGCGGCGGCCGGAGCCGGTCGCGGTGGCTCGGCGGTCACGCGGGGTTAGGGCCGTTGACGCTGCGGAGAGTGCGCATGGCCTCGGCGAGTTCCTCGGACGAACGCTGCCCCAGCGGTGTGAGTACGCGTTCGCGCAGGATGTCGGCGCACGCCTTGCGCGCGTTCGACGCCACCTCGAGGCCGTGATCGGTCAAGTGGGCATACGTGACGCGGCGGTCTTCTGCGCTGGGTATCCGTTCGATGAGGTCGGCGGCCACGAGGCGGTCGGCGACCTTGGTGAACCCACCGCTCGACAGCGCGGCTTCTTTCGCGAGGCGGGTCATCGGCAGTCGGTGATCCGGTGAGCGAACGAGTCGTACCAGGATGTCGAACGAGGCAGGCGGAAGGTCGAAGCGTTGCGCGATCTCGCCCATCAGTCGGTCCTGGGTGGCCAGGTAGCCCTCGATCACGAGGCCCCACCAGGTCACGATTTCGTCGTCGTCCGGCTCTGTCGTCACGGTGATCCACCCTACATGCCGATTCCGGCCAAAGATTCTCGCTGCGATGACTCTCGCGCCGATGACTCTAGCAAGGATGCTTCTTATGACGAAGAGTCTTGCCTATAGGAATCTTGACAGAATATGTCTTGCACGCGAGAGATTTTCCGGATAGCGTCGACCGCATCGAGTTCGGAGGAGATCGCCATGGGCTTTGAGACCAGCGGCCTGCACCACGTCACCGCCATCGGTGGCGATCCGCAGCGCAACGTCGACTTCTACCTGCGCACGCTCGGGCTGCGGCTGGTGAAGACGACCGTCAACTTCGACGATCCGGAGACCTACCACCTGTACTACGGCGACGAGGCCGGCAGGCCCGGCACGCTGCTGACGTTCTTCCCGTGGCGTGGCGTGCCGAACGGGCGTATCGGCACCGGCCAGGCCACGACGACGGCGTTCTCCGTTCCGGAGCACTCGCTCGGCTGGTGGAAACAGCACCTCGAAGCGTCGGGCGTCGGGCCGGGCACGGTCGTGACGCGTGACGACGAGGAAGCGCTCACCTTCCGTGACCCGGACGGGTTGCAGCTCGCCCTCGTCGCTCACCAGCAACCCGACCCGCGCGCACCGTGGGACACCCCGTTCGTGCCCGCCGAGCACGCGGTCCGCGGGCTGCACTCGGTGACCATGTCCGTGACCTCGGCGGATGCGACGACAGCGATGCTCACCGACGCCCTCGGCCTCTCGCTCGCGGGAGAGAGTTCCGGCCGGTTCCGGTTCCGGGCAGGCGACGGAGGTCCAGGGGCGTTCGTCGACGTCGAGGTCACGCCGGACGCGCCGAAGGGCGTGGTCGCGGGCGGCACGGTGCACCACATCGCGTGGCGAGCCGACGACGACGCCGAGCAGCTGGCGTTGCGTGAGGAGCTCGTGGGATCGGGCGTCGGCGTCACGTCGGTGCTCGACCGGCAGTACTTCCGCTCCATCTACTTCCGCGAACCGGGTGGCGTGCTGCTCGAGGTGGCGACCGACGGGCCCGGCTTCGACATCGACGAGCCGCTCCTCGAGCTCGGGAGGGCCCTGAAGCTGCCACCGTGGCTCGAACCGACGCGGGAGCAGATCGCCGGCGCACTGCCGCAACTGGAACTGCCCGCCGAGAACAACCCGGTGCGGGCATGACGGCCCCGGAGCTCGACCACCGGTACGTCGAAGGCGCGCAGGCCGAGCCGGTGTTGCTGCTCCTGCACGGCACCGGCGGCACCCCGGACGACATTCTCGCGCTCGGCAAGGAACTCAGCCCCTCCTCGACGATGATCGCGCCGGCAGGGCCGGTCTCGGAGAACGGCGCGGCGCGCTGGTTCCGCAGGCTCGCCGAGGGAGTGTTCGACGTCGAGGACGTCGTCGCTCGTGCGGGCGAGCTGGCCGCATTCGTCGAAGCGGCTCGCGACCGGTACGGCCTCGCGGGACGCCGCCTGGTGGCGGCGGGCTTCTCGAACGGTGCGAACATCGCCGCCGCGGTGACGCTCCTGCGGCCGGACGTGCTCGGTGAGGTGGTGCTGTTCTCCAGCATGTCACCACTGCCCGAGCCGCCCGAAACCGATCTTCACGGGCGGCGGGTGTTCCTCGCGAACGGCAGGCACGACCCCATGGCGCCGCTCGATTCGAGTGAGCGACTGGTGCGCACCTTCCGCGAGCGCGGTGCGGAGGTGACCGAGTACTGGCACCCCGGTGGACACCAGATCACCGCGGACGGTCTCGAATCCGCCAGGCAATGGCTCTCGGCCTGAACCGCGTGACCTGCGGGTGGCGACGATCCGGCGACCACCGATGCGCAGGGGTGTCGATGCGCGGGGGTGTCGATGTGCCCGGCGCCGATGTGCGGCCGTCGCGGAACGATTACGTCGTCGAGTGGGATTGCGACGCCGCGTGACGGGTATTGCCCGCTCACGCCTTCGACGCCTGGGTGACGCGGGCTGCAGGGCGTGAGGGCGTCCGTTCGCCGGTGCCGCTGCTGGTCCGGGCAGCCGAGTTCGTCACTCTCCGTGGGATTCGCAACTTGCAGACTGGTCCCGTCGGCGGCACCGGATTATTCCGATTCGTTCTACAGTGCGTGTCTTCCGGAACCGACATCGGTGGGAGGTGCACGCGATGAAGGTCGGCGACATGGTCGACTGTCCGCGTTGCCACGGCTCTGGGCTGACCCCGAACCGCAAGGGGCCGTGCCCGAACTGCGGCGGTCTCGGGCAGGTGCCGGTGCGGTAGCCGGCGGCAACGGGCGGTGATCATCAGTCCCGTTGTTCCCGCCCAGTAGCATCGGGTGTGTGGAAGCGGACGAGTTGATGCAGCGCGCGGGCAGGCTGGCCGGATGGGCGGCGCGGACGGGCTACTCGCTGGGCAAACGCTTGCCCGGGGCGGACGGTGCGGAACGCTCGCTGCGCAACCTCGAACAGAAGGCGCTCACCGAGCTTCACCGGCGGATGGAGGGTGCCAGTAACCGCAGGCTGCTCGAACTGACCGAGCTGCCCGCCACGCCTCCGGGTGAGGAGTCCGCGGCCGGGCACAGCGAGAACGGTTCCGGCCCGAAGAGTTCGTCCACGGCCGTCGCGGTGCCGTTGCCGACCGATCCGCTGCGGGCGGGGATGGCTGCGTTGCTGAACCGGTCGACACATCTGAGCCGCGAGGCCGCGCGCGACTACCTGTACGCGTCGATCCTGCGGCAGCTCACGCCGGACGAGGCCCGCATCCTGTCGGTGTTGTCCGACGGCGCCGACTACCCGGTGGTCCAGATCGCCGAGCGCAAGACGGGCAGGGTCGTGCTGCGGAACGCGTCGACGATCGGCAAGACGGCGGGGGTGTCGGCGACGGCGCACGTGCCGGTGTACGTCTCGCGGCTGGTCTCGTTCGGACTCGCCGAGGTCGACGACGAGCGCACCGACCTGGCAACCCAGTACGAGATCCTGATGACCGACGAGACGGTGCGGAAGGCCGAGGACCTGGTCAAACGCCCGAGGATCACCCGTGGTGCGCTGCGGATCACGCCGTTGGGCGTCAACTTCTGGCTCGCCTGCGCGCCGTGACGTCCGTCGGCGGCACGCGGTGAAGCCTCTCGCCCGCGAGCAGTGACGACGGCTGCGCTCCACCACACCGGCACGGGTGTGGTGCTCTGGCGGTGAGTCGCCTGGTCGTGTGATCATGCGCGCCTGCGCCGGTGACGGTGCCGGTGCAGCTGGTTCGTTCGACGCGCGGCGGTGATCGATGGGCGAGTACCTGCACGGGATCCTCGACGACTTCGTGCGGTATTGGCCTGTCTACACCTCGATTCCGCTGGTCGCTGCGCTGATCGGCTGGGTGACCAAGCTGGTCGCGATCCGCATGATGTTCGAACCGATCGACTTCGTCGGGATCCGGCGCCGGGGCAGGCCGCTGCTCGGGTGGCAGGGCATCGTCCCGAGGCGGGCCGCGCGGATGGCGGGTATCGCGGTCGACACCATGACCGAGCAGCTGATCTCGCCGCGCGACATCGTCCAGCGTCTCGACCCGGAGCGCATCGGCAAGGAGATCGAGGCGCCACTCCGGGAGGCGATCGAGGAGATCGTCACCGACGTGGCCGAGCGGTACCAGCCCGGTCTGTGGGAGCGACTGCCCGAGCGGGGCAGGCGGCTGGTGATCCGCCGAGTGCAGGAGCAGGCGCCGCACATGGTCGCCAAGGTCATCGACCGGGTGAAGGCCGATGTGGACTCCGTGTTCGACCTGAAGGACATGGTCGTCACACACCTGGTCAAGGACAAGACGCTGCTGAACCGCATCTTCCAGGAGGCGGGGCACAAGGAGTTCCGGTTCATCGCCCGGTCGGGCCTGCTGTTCGGCGCGTTGATCGGCGTGGTGCAGATGGTCGTGTGGCTGTTGTTGCGCGTGCCGCTGATCATGCCGGTCTTCGGCCTGTTCATCGGCTGGTTCACCGACTGGCTGGCCCTGAAGATGATCTTCCGGCCGTTGCGGCCGCGGAAGTACTTCGGAGTGACGTGGCAGGGCCTGTTCCTCAAGCGTCGCGACGAGGTCACCGACTCCTACGCCGATCTGATCGCCACCGAGATCATCACGCCGCGCAACGTCATCGATGCCGTGTTGCGCGGGCCGATGTCCGATCGGGTGTTGACGATGATCGAACGCCAGGTGGACGCCGAGCTGGAGCGGCACACCGGTGTCGCGAAACCGCTGGTGCTGCTGGCCATGGGCGGTGGGCGGTACGGCGCGCTCAAAGACCGGATCGCCGAGTCCGTGATGACCCGGCTGCCCGACACGTTGCGCTATGTCGAGACCTACGCCGCCGACGCCATGGACATTCGCGGCACGCTCGTGACCAAGATGCGGGATCTCGACGACGCCGAGTTCGAAGGACTGCTGCGCCCGGCGTTCCAGCAGGACGAGTGGATCCTGATCCTCACCGGCGCGCTGCTCGGCGGTCTGTGCGGCGAACTCCAGGTCCAGCTCGTGCTCCTGCTGACGGGCTGACCACGACCGTTGCCGGGCCGGTGGCAGGCGGACGCAACTCGGCCCCGGGAAGCGCAACTCGGCCCCCTGAAACTGCAACACGGTCCCCTGGAAGCGCAACACGGCGTTGGGGTGGGTTACACGCTGCACAGCCAGTCGAGGACGACGGCGGCCGTCCACGACTGGTTCGGGCTGCCGAGGGGTTCGCCGGTGAACGGTTCGTAGTACTCGCCGAACGATCCGTCGGAAGCCAGGTGTACGCCTTGGGCGCGGAACTCGCTAGCGTGCCGCTCCCAGCCGCGCAGGCCGAACGCCCAGCCGAACAGCCAGATCAGAACCGGCCACTGTGGACCGCGCCAGTACTGCCGCGGGTCGAAGTCCTCGGAGTGCGGCGACACCGATGGCGGCACGGCGGCGATCAGGTCGGGGTGGCCGGACCAGGCGGGGCCGTCCAGCGTGGCGACGAGCCGTTCCTCGGCCGCCGCGGGAAGACCTCCGCACAGCAGCGGGGAGAAGGCCGCGAGCGAATCCGTGTCGAGCCAGGTGCCGGCGTGGACGTCGAAGTCGCGGGCCTTGCCGGTCTCGGGGTGGCAGCTCCGGGCTGTCGCGTCGCGGGCCTGCCCCGCCCATTTGCGCAGCTCGGCGATCTCCGCGGCCGGTGCGCCGAGTTCGGCGCCGAGGTCGGCCAGGGTCTCGCTCGCCAGTGCGAACACGGCCGTGACGAACACGTCGCCGACGAGGAACGCGGATGTCTCGACGACCCGGTCGGGCTGATGGCCGGCCCTTCGCAGCTGCTCGACGAGCCACAGGTAGCGGTCGTACTCGTCGTCGCTCGGCCGCTGCCCGGGGTCGTCGACCTTCAGGACGTCGAGTCGCACGTACGGCGGCAGGTCGGCGCCCGGCCGTACGGCAAGGTACGGCGCGTCCCACCGCGGCGAGTTGTCCATTCCGGACTCCCAGCCGTGCACGATCGTCACCAGGCCGCGGGCCCCGGACATGCGGTGCCGGGCGATCCACCGGTGCCAGCGCCGCAGTGACGGCCACGCGTCCCTGGCGAAGTCCTCGGCGATCGCGGCGTCGGCCTTCGACGTCCGGCGGGCGGTGTCGATGATGCGGCGCAGCGCGATCGCGTGCACCGGAGGCTGGCAGATGCCGGAGGTGCGCACGTCGCGCGGGCGCTGTGGTGCGTCGTCGGTACCCCAGCGGTCCGGTCCGGGGAAGTAGTCGTCGTCGCCGGTGAACACGATGTGCGGGATCATGCCGTCGTGCCACTGGGCCGCCAGCAGGGTGCGCAGTTCCCGCACGGCGCGGTGCACGTCGATGTGGGCGAGGCCCATCGCGATGAACGCCGCGTCCCAGCTCCACATGTGCGGATACAGCCGCGGTGAGGCCGTGACGAGTGAGCCGGTGTCGTTGTCCCGCAGCACCGTGGCGGCGCGGGCGGCGAGACTCGTCGGCCGGTGGGCGACGCGGTTGCCGGTGGCGGTGGTGGTCACCGGGCCTCCTGAGCAGAGATGTGTCGACAACGCGCCGCGTTACGTACTTTTGTCAGTTCGGTTAACATAAGTATCCGGGAGGTCGATTGTCAACGTGGTCGTGACCAACGAGCGGGAGAACACCCCGAGTGCGACGTCGCCGGGACACGTGCTCGCGGTGCTGCGCGCGCACGGCCCGCTGACGCGGCAGGAACTGCAGGTACGCGTCGGGTTGTCGCGCGTGACGATGGTGGAACGACTCGAGGTGCTGCGCCGCCACGGGCTGGTGCGCGCCGGTGGCCGCCGGCGGTCGAGCGGCGGCAGGCGTGCCGAGGTGCTTCAGGTCGACGTAGAGACCCCCACCGCGTTGACCGTCGACCTCGGACAGAGCCACGCCGCGCTGGCCGTGACCGATCTGCGGGGAACCGTGCTCGCTCGCGGCGACCACCGGCTGCCTGCGCGGCACGGTCCCGACGACGTCGTCCCGCTGCTGCTGCGCACGGGCCGCGAACTGCTCGACCGCACCGGCCGCGGCGACACCCTGCGGGCACTGGCGTTGTCACTTCCCGGGCAGATCGACCACGACCGCGGCGTCACCGTCGCCCCGCCCACCATGCCCGGCTGGAACGCGCGCCCACTGCGCGAACCGTTCGCCGACGCGTTCGGCGTGCCCGTGCTGCTGGAGAACGACGCCAACGCGCTCGCGTTCGGCGACTACTGCGCGATGGGCAGACCGGATTCCACGGTCGTCGGCGTCAAGGTCGGCACCGGTATCGGCGCGGGCGTCATCGTGTCGGGGCGCATCCACCGTGGTCAGAGCGGCACGGCGGGCGAAATGGGCCACATGCGCATCGAGGGCGACGACCGCCGGTGTGCCTGCGGCCGGAACGGCTGCGTGGCGGCCAGCGCCAGCGGTATGGCGCTCGTGCGGCAGCTGCGGGAATCCGGGGTGCGTTCGATCGACGACGTCGTGCGCCGGGTCGGTGCCGGCCGCGGCGAGGCCGTGCGCGCGGCCGCCGAGGCGGGGCGGCTCGTCGGCACGGTACTGGCGACGGTCGTCACGATCGTCAACCCACGGCACGTGCGCGTCGGCGGCGCGGTCGGCGTGCTGGCGCCCTTTCTGGACGCGCTGCGCGGCACGGTGGAGGCCAACGCCCACACGAGCGCGCTGCGCGGGCTCGACATCGGGCCCTCCGGGCTCGGCGACCACGGCGCGTTCGCGGGCCTGGCGGGACTCGTGGCCGACGAGTTGCTTTCCCCGTCCAGTGTGGACAGCAGGGTCGGATCGGGGTGAGGGGTCAGTCGCCGTGGAGCCCCGGGCCGGCGTCGTCGCGGTACGCCGTGACGTTGCGCATGTCCGGCCTGCCGGCGGCGTAGGCCCGGAACCGGCGCCCCCGCGAACGCGGGCTGCCGAACAGCTCGTCGGCCATGTCCTCGTCCACGCCCTCGATCGTCACGTCGTGTCCCTGCCCGGAGCGCGTCCCGCCGACGTCCTCGGAGAAGACGCACACGCCGGTGGCCACGTCGAGCCGCACCACATAGGCGTCGGCGAACACCGTGCCCCGCGGCGGTTCGTGGTCCTCGGCCGCCTCGGACTCGGCCGAGTACAGCAGCGGGCAGCAGCCGCAGCGCGGATCGTAGAACCGGGTCGGTCGCAGCCGCGCCTGCCAGGCGGGCCGGTCGTGGTGCTCCACGGCCGCGAGGTCCAGGATCTCCGTGCCCTGCGCCGGGGTGCCGTCGTCGTCGCAGCCGTCGGCGAGCTCGTACGGGTCGAGCATCGCGACCCAGTGGTAGTCCTGGTACATCGGCGGTTCGAAGTCGAACCGCACCGCGGGCACCCGGTCGGCGGCGTCGAAGAGGAGTCCGTCGGAGTCCCGGTCGACGGCGGGCGGTTCGGTGACGTCGGGGTCGGTGTCGCGCTGGAGAACGGTGCCGTCGAGGCTCTCGACCCGGAGCCTGCCGGGTTTGCGCACGTACGCGCGCACGGTGTGGACCGCCCGTTCCTCGGCCGCGCGGCGTGCGCCGGTCGTGAACCGCAGCGAGTGCCACCGCCACGGCGCCGACCGCGCCAGCGCGCGGAACCGTTCCTCCGTCGGGTCCATGTCCTGTTGGTACCAGGCGAACAGGCCGGATCGCCAACACAATCGCAGGTATGGGAAGTAGTGCCGAGCTGTTGACCGACGCCTTCGGGCGGGTCCGAGAAATCATCCGGGACGTCGTCGAGGGACTGGACGCCGACGCGCTCGCCGAACGCCTCGACCCCGAAGCCAACTCGATCGGGTGGCTCGTGTGGCACCTGACGCGGGTGCAGGACGACCACGTCGCCGACGTCGCGGGTCGCGAGCAGTGCTGGACCGCGGACGGCTGGTTCGACCGCTTCGGGTTGCCGTTTCCGCCCGGCGACATCGGTTACGGCCATTCCAGCTCGGACGTCGCCGCCGTCCGGGTGTCCGATCCCGAGCTGCTCGTCGGCTACCACGAGGCGGTGTACGCCCAGACCGTCGATTACATCGCCGGGATCACCGATCCGGACCTCGACGTGGTCGTCGACGAGTCCTGGAATCCGCCGACCACGCTGGGCGTGCGGCTGGTCAGCGTCGTCGGCGACACGATGCAGCACGCGGGGCAAGCCGAGTTCATCCGCGGCATCCTGCTGCGGCGGTGACGAGCCGCGGGCACCTGTCGGCATCCGCCGAGTTGCGGCGAATCCGGCACCCGGAGTGACCGCTGACCTTTAAGCTCTCCGTGCCGGAATGCGGAGTGTCGTGGAGGTCGGTCGACATGTCGACGGAGCAGCGGGCCGTGTCGTTGACCGTGACGCCGGGGTGGATCGGTGGCATCGCCGTGAGCGGGACCGGCGCCGGACTGGCCACGGCCGCGCTGACGCTGCCGTGGTTGCGGGCCGAGATCGCGGCGGACTCGCTGGAGATGCCGGTGACGGCCATCGCCGGGTACGGCCCCGTGGTCGCCGTACTGCTCGTGTTGACGGGTGTGCTCGCGGGCGTGGGATTCGTGACCGCGCGGCGATCCTCCCTGTTGACGGCCGCGGCCGCCGTGATGCTCGGATCGGCGATGCCGATGGTGGTGCTGTGGACCGGCTGGCAGCCCCCGAGGTCGGCGCTGCTCGGCGCGATCGGAACGGTCGCGCCGGATCGGATCCCCATGGTCGCACCGGACGTGCCGATCACGGTCGTGCCGATGCAGGGCGCCGTGCTGTACGTCCTCGGCCTGCTGCTGATCAGCGCGGGCACGGCCGTCGCCGCGGCGAGCACCTCTGGCGGGTTCACCGTCGCGCGTTCCCGGCCGGGGAGCCCGAAACCGCGGGTGCGAGCAGCACTGAGCTGGGTCGCTGTCGCGGTCGCCGCGCCACTGGCGGTGCTGTCGCTGTCGTTGGAGTGGTTCGCGATCGAAGGGCGGTGGGACCTGCCCACGGTCGTGGCCGGCTGGCGCACGGTCTATCGCATCGGACTCGTGCTCGTCCTCGGGAGCCTGCTCGGCACCCTGGCGACGTCGGGAGCGGCCCGGCGCGTGTGGCGCGTCATCGGGCTGTTCTGCACGTTCGCGATCAGCTATGTGCTGAGCATCAACGGATGGGTGCTCGCCGATCCGGCGGGTTTCTTCAGCCGCCCCGCCGTCGATGCCGAACCGATCGTCGCGGGCCGCGCCTACCTGGCCGCCGTCGGCGCCGTGCTGTTGCTGCTGCTGGCGTTCCTGCTCGGACCCGGCACGGAGGCGCGCGCGGACGAACCTCCCGACCCCGATGGCCGAGCCGACCCCGCTGACGGAGCCGCCGCCGACAGCCGAGCCGCCGCCGATCCGCCGGATTCGGCGGGCATCGCGGGAACGGCAGACACCGATGCCGCGGGCGCGGAGACGGCGAGGACGACGTCGTGAGCGGGGCGAGGAACCGGCGCGGCATGGCGGGAGCGCGGATGCGGCCCCAACCGTCGTCGCAGCAGCGCTGGTGGCAGGCGGCGTGGGCGAAGGTCAGGGCCGGGTTCACCTGGACGAAGGCGTTCGTCGTCGGCGGGGTGACGCTGCTCGCGACGGCCGCGGCGATCCCGGGGGTGCTGCCGTGGCTGCACGACCACGGCCGCGACCTGGTCGGCGAGGAGCCGCTCACCGTCGAGGGTGAGGCGAAGCCGGACCTGCTCGCCGGCGTCTACTGGGCGACCGACGAGGTCATCACGGCTCCTGCGGACTGGGACGTGTTCGAGCGGATCAGTTCCTCGGGTGCGCAGATGGGCACGTCGGGCCACGTCGTGAAGCTGCACAGCAACCGGTCCGCACGGATCGTCATCGAAGGACTCACGGCCGTCGTCGAACAGCGCCGCGAGCCGCTCTCCGGCACGGCGTACGTCGCCGACCCGCAGGGCGGCGACATGGAGGCGCTGCTCGTGGACATCCCGCTCGACCGGGGCGGCGGGGAGGTGCCCGCGCTCGTGCGGCGCGACGGTGGCGAGCCGCGGCCCTACGGCACCGACGGCCGGATCCGCTACATCGAGCAGGGCGTTGCGGAACGGCTGCTCGTCAAGGCCTCCACCGAGACCTGCCACTGCACGTGGCGGCTGCGGATCGACTACTCCTACCGCGGTGAGCAGGGGCGGCTCGTGGTTCCGCCGCGTGGGCAACCGGCGTTCGAGACGACGGCGTGGTCACGGCACAAGGTGGAGTACGACATGCACAGCGCCGAGGATCGGGTTCCGCGGCGCCACGACTGCGTGCGTGACCCACACAGCTGCCGACGCGAACCCTGACGATCAACCCGCGCCCGGTCCGTGCCCGCGGGGACCTCGGACCGGGCGCCGGTGGGTATCCGATCGGATACCCCCAAGCCGGGTCCTGAGCGTCTACTTCTTCGCGGCGGCCTTCTGTGCCTTCTTGAAGTCGCGCACCTCGGCGAGGGTTCCCGGGTCGACGACGTCGGCGATGGAGCGGCGTGCCCCTTCGTCGCCGTACGCACCCGCCGCCTCGCGCCAGCCGTCGGGCTGCACGCCGCGCTGCTTGCCCAGGAGCGCCAGGAAAATGCGTGCCTTCTGGTCGCCGAATCCGGGCAGCGCCTTCAGCCGTTTGAGGACTTCCTTGCCGTCCGGGTCGTCGTAGGTCCACAGCTCGGCCGTGTTCCCGTCGTAGTGGTCCACGACGTAGCGGGCCAGCGCGTGCAGCCGCTTGCCCATCGACGCGCCGTAGCGGTGGATCGCCGGCTTGGCCACGCACAACTCGACGAACGAGTCGACGTCCATCTCGGCGATCTTGTGGACGTCGAAACCGCCCATCCGTTCCTGCAGCTTCCGCGGTCCGGCGAAAGCCACCTCCATGGCCACCTGCTGATCCAGCAGCATGCCGCTGAGCAGGGCGAACGGGTCTTCGGAGAGCAGCTTGTCGGCGTCGGCGTCGCCGGTGAGGTGCAGCGTGGACATGGCGCCATTTTCGCACGCAACGCCGGTGACAGCGGCACGCGTGCGTCGCCGTCTGCAGGTTGCTGCGGCACCAGTGCACCGGGTCCGCAGTGTGGCAGGACGTGTCCGAGGTCGGTACGAGAGGCGCTTGTCAAGTTTAGTTATTGCTATACTCGTCGAGGTGGGAGACCATGAATGGGACGTGTACGTCGTCGATGAGGTGCTCGAGTGGATCCAGGAGCTTGACGATGAGACACACGCCAGGGTTGTGCAGGCGATCGACGCTTTGGCGGCAGGAGGGCCTGGATTGGGGCGACCGCTTGTCGACACGATCGCGGGCTCGCGACGTGGCAATTCGAAGGAGCTGCGTCCGGGGTCTGTGCGGATTCTCTTCGCATTCGACCCGTGGCGCGCGAGCGTCTTGCCGGTGGCAGGCGACAAGGCAGGCAGGTGGCAGGCTTGGTATCGCGATGCGATCCCCTTGGCCGAAGAGCGATACGAGCGATACCGAAGGGAACGGCAACGCGAGGAGGGATGGCGATGGCGGGGTACACGAACTGGCGGGATGTCCGTGCCGCTCATGTCGAGCGCGCCGGGGGTGAGGACGCGGTAGCCGCCGGCAAGGAGGAGCTACTCGCCACTGTCCAGGGCCACCGGCTCGCCGAGATTCGTCGCAACCGCGGCCTGACCCAACATGATGTCGCGGACCGAATGGGGGTCACCAAGGGGCGGGTATCCCAGATCGAGCAGGGAAAGATTGCCGGCCAGGACGTTCTCGCACGCTACGCCACAGCCTTGGGTGGCCGACTTCACCAGTCGATCTATTTCGACGACGGGGACATCGCTGCCATTGCCTGACGCCCGGACGATCCGGCACCGGCAGTGACAGCGAGCTCACGCAAAGTTGTCACCGTTCGGCCTCTCGCGTCGGGCGGCGAGTGCCACTAACGTGCTGTGCGGTGACTGTCCGGCGACGCCGCAACCAGGGCGGCCACCGCCGGGGAAGGTCGCGAGTACCGCCGTGTCTTAGCACAGCCGGAGTCGTGATCGGTAGCTCGCTGTCGCCATCATCACGCACGTTTCTGCGTTGTTGCAGGTTAATCGGGTGATCGAGCGCGTTGCATGCTGATACCGGAACGCAGACCTGTTAGATTGCTTGAATATGTCCGGAAAGCACACAAAGCGTGCCAACGGCGATAATGATTCGGCGGGCCACGTGGTGATCGAACCACCAGCGGCGGATGACGGCGCGGCCCTCTGGCGAATAGCGCGTGATTCACAAAAACTGGACTTGAACTCGTCCTACGCCTACTTGCTGTGGTGCCGTGATTTCGCCGACACATCTGTCGTCGCCCGTGCCGACGGGGAACCCGTAGGATTCGTGATGGGCTATCGCAGGCCTGCGACGCCCGATTCGTTGCTGGTCTGGCAGGTCGCCGTCGACGATTCCCAACGAGGCCGAGGTCTTGCCGGAAAGATGCTGGACGCGCTGTTCGAGCGGGCGATCCCCAACGGTGTTCGTTACCTCGACACCACCATCACCCCGGACAACGACGCGTCCATCCGGCTGTTCACATCGTTCGCGAAGCGCTGGGACGCGACGCTGGAACGGTCCGAGTTCCTTGCGGCGGCCGAATTCCCGGAGCCGCACGAACCGGAGGATCTGTTCCGCGTCGGCCCGCTGGCAGCGCCCGCCGACTGAATCGCCCGGCGCGAGCCGGTACAACCCGAGATTTGCCTGAAAAGCAGGAGCTGAAAACAAGTGAGCATCTTCGAAAAGCTCGAGTCCGAGGTGCGGAGCTATAGCCGCGGCTGGCCCGTGGTCTTCGACAAGGCCCAGGGCAGCTGGATCTACTCCGAGGACGGTAAGCCGTACCTGGACTTCTTCGCCGGCGCCGGTGCCCTGAACTACGGGCACAACAACCCGGCGCTGAAACAGGCGCTGATCGACTACATCTCCCGCGACGGCGTCACGCACTCGCTGGACATGTTCACGTCGGCGAAGCGTGACTTCCTTGAGTCGCTGGACGAGCAGATCCTGCAGCCGCGGAACATGGAGTACAAGGTCATCTTCCCCGGGCCCGGCGGCGCCAACGCCGTCGAGGGCGCGCTGAAGCTGGCGCGCAAGGTGACCGGCCGCGAGTCGGTCATCAACTTCACCAATGCCTTCCACGGCATGACCCTCGGCGCACTGTCGGTGACCGGTAACTCGATGAAGCGCGGCGCCGCGGGCATCCCGCTCGTGCACGCCACGCCGATGCCGTTCGACAAGTACTTCGACGGCGAGTTCCCCGACTTCTTCTACTTCGAGCGCCTCCTCGAGGACTCCGGCTCGGGGCTCAACGAGCCCGCCGCCGTGATCGTCGAGAGCGTGCAGGGCGAGGGCGGCATCAACGCCGCGCGGCTCGAATGGCTCAAGGGCCTTTCCGACCTGTGCAAGAAGCACGACATCCTGCTGATCCTGGACGACGTGCAGATGGGGTGCGGCCGCACCGGTCCGTTCTTCAGCTTCGAAGAGGCCGGAATCGAGCCGGACATGATCTGCCTTTCCAAATCCATCGGCGGTTACGGCCTGCCGATGGCGATCACGCTCGTGCGGCCGGACCTCGACGTCTGGTCGCCCGGCGAACACAACGGCACCTTCCGCGGCATCAGCCCGGCGTTCGTCACGGCGGCCGCCGCGCTGCGCACCTACTGGTCCGACGACGAACTCGAGAAGTCGACCAAGGAGAAGGGCGAGCGCATCGGCGCCACGTTCCGTAAGTTCGTCGAGGACTACCCGGACGCCGAGCTCATGGCCAAGGGTCGCGGTCTCGCGCGCGGCCTCGAGTTCGGCAGCGGCGAGTCCGCGGGCAAGGTCGCCGCTGCGGCGTTCGACCGTGGTCTGCTGCTGGAGACGTCCGGTCCGAGCGACGAGGTCGTCAAGCTGCTGCCGCCGCTGACGCTCACCGACGAGGAACTCGACAAGGGCCTGGAGATCATCTCCGAATCCGTCGAATCGGTGCTGACCCGCTGACGCCCTCGCAGCCGGCACCGGCGCGCCGGCGGCGCAGCCTCGCCGACCCAGAGCCCGAATCGGTGATTCACCGCCCGGAACGTGACTCCTGCGTCCCGGGCGGTGAATCATCGTGACCCCGGCGGCCGCGCGGCATCGCTTCGAGCACAATCTCCAGTACCACCCGATCAACCCCGACCCGAGGAGTCGCCTTGTTCGTCCGCACCATCGACGACATCACGGACACCGAAGCCGACATCAAGACCGAGAACTGGCGAAGCAAGCGCATCGTCCTCGCCAAGGACAAGCTCGGCTTCTCCGTACACGAGACCACGCTCTACGCGGGCACCGTGAACGACTTCTGGTACGCCAACCACATCGAGGCCGTTTTCATCACCCAGGGTGAGGGCGAGGTCGAGGACAAGGCGACCGGCGAGGTCCACCAGCTGCGGCCCGGCTCCATCTACGTGCTCAACAACGCCGACAAGCACCAGGTGCGCCCGCGGACCGAGATGAAGACCGTGTGCGTGTTCAACCCGCCGGTCACCGGCCGGGAGGTCCACGACGAGAACGGCGTCTACCCGCTGATCGTCGAAGAGGACTGATAACTGCGTCACCGCCTGCCGGTGGCGTAATCCGAAAGCTCCGCGGGAACCCGGCGGGTGTGAGGCGTCGTGACACCACGACGTTCGCCCGGCCGGGTTTTTCGCGTCTCACGAGAGGAACAGTCACCGAAGAACACCAGAGAGTGCGAGATTCGTAGGAGGAGAACGTGACTCTTGCGGACCGAATTTCCGGTATGTCCCAGAACATCGATGCGTCCTTCCGCGACGCCGACTCGAACGGCGGAACGGACGCCTACCCGACGCGACTGAGCGCCGGGGAACCGCAACTGCTCGATCGGCCGGACCCCACCGTGTGGGGTGCCGCCGCAGACGGTCCGCTGGGCAGCGACGAGGTCGCCGCCCACGCCGGCAACGGCTACACCATCCTGGAAGAACTGATCACGCCCGCCGAGGTGCAGGGCTATTGGCAGGAACTGGTGCGGCTCTCGTCGGACAGTGGCCTCAAGAGCGACGAGCGCGTCGTCACCGAGAAGTCGTCCGGGGAAGTGCGGTCGATCTTCGAAGTCCACCGCATCAGCGAACTGATCGACAGGCTCGCGCGTGATGAGCGCATCCTCGATCGGGCGCGGCAGATCCTCGGTTCCGAGGTGTATCTGCACCAGAGCCGGGTCAACTACATGCCCGGTTTCCGCGGCAACGGCTTCTACTGGCACTCGGACTTCGAGACGTGGCACGCCGAAGACGGCATGCCACGGCCGCGGGCCGTCAGTTGCTCGATCGCACTGACCGACAACTACCCGTACAACGGCGGCCTGATGGTGATGCCCGGCTCGCACCGGACATTCGTGCAGTGCCTCGGCGAAACGCCCGACGACCACTACAAGGCGTCGCTGAAGGAGCAGGAGGTCGGCGTTCCACGCGAGGACGACATCACCAAGCTCGCCGCATCCTGTGGTATCGACCAGTTCACCGGGCCGGCCGGATCGGCATTGTTCTTCGACTCCAACATCATGCACGGGTCGGGCAACAACATCACGCCGTATCCGCGGTCGAACATCTTCCTCGTGTTCAACAGTGTGGAGAACGCGCCGGTCGAGCCGTTCGCGGCGAGCAGCCCGCGGCCCTCGTTCATCGGTGCCCGCGACACCGCCCCACTGAGCCGGTGAGCGACGGCACCGGTGCGCGCCGCGCCGTCGACACTGCACCGGCCGGAGCAGGCACCGGTGACCGGTTGAACCATTGACAGAACAGAACAGGCGGCGGCACCGCCATCGGCGACAGGTTGCACGCGGGGGTGGGTGTGTTCAACCTTGCGCAGCCTGTTACCGTGTCGCCACCCCATCGCACAGTGATGGGGCAGTCGTCCCCCAGCGGCTTGGTGACTCCTTTTGCTCGGGGTGGGCGCCGCGTGTCCGCGGTGGAGGCGGCGAGGAACGAGGAGTACGGCCCCGCGCCATCAGATCGGGACTGATGGCACGGGGCCGTATTCTGTTCCGGATCCGCCGTTCCCGATCCGCACTTTTCCTGCTCGCGGCCGATTTCTGCGCGGTCACCGATTCTGCGCGGTCCCCGATTTCCGTGCGCCCGCCGCCGCTTCCGTCTCCCGGCGAGATTCCGCGCGAGTCCGGATTCTCCGGTTTGCGAATGCCGGGCTGGTGCGTCCGGATACGTCCGGATGCGATCAGTCGAACAGGCTCGTCTCGCCGTGAATGTCGAGCAGCTCGTACACGGGGCGTCCGCGGCGGCCGTCGATCGTGGTGGTGCGGACCACCCGCAGCCGAGCCGTGACCGGCCGGTCGAGGTTCACCTTGATCTGGTCGAGCAGATCCGGCACGACCGCACCCTGGATCGTGCTGCCCGTGTCGCGTTCGAGGTAGAAGATCCGCCTGCGGGTTCGTACGCCGTCGAGCCTGCCGGTGACCGTCTCGTAGCCGACGTCCTCACGCGACTCCCGCAGGCTGTTGTGCAACACGCGTGCCTGCTCGGTGGTCATGCTGCGCGTGACCTCCTCACCGGACGTCGGCGTCAGCGTGAGGCCCAGGCTGGAGGTCTTGGTGACGGCGTTGACGACGTCGCTCACCGCGTTGCGGATCGTGTCCCGCTGCAACAGCACCGCGTCGAGTGCGCCGTCGTCGGAACCGTTGATCGGCAGGAAGTCGCACAGCTCCTTCACCGCCCGCTCCGACAGCGTCTCGATGCCGTCGTTGATCAGCGCGTCCGGGTCGGACGTTTCGGGAAAACCGAAGAACAACGCGTTGCCCGCCTGGCCACGCTGCAACAACGGCGCCTTCTCCCGGTCCGCGGGCTGGACGTAGGTGATCTCGCCCTGCGGATTGCGGACGATGTGGCCGACCTTCGCGGTCGCGTCCTGCAACGCGCGGCTGATGTCGGAGAACGCGTAGGCGTCCATGCGCGGCGAATCGAGCATCGACACCCGCAGCAGCGCCGACCGGCTCGGCCGCTCGAACTTCGCGTTCGCCGCGCGGGCGGAAGCGCGCGCCAGATCGTCCAGCCAGGTGCCGCCGGGAATCGCATCGGCGATGTCCTCGAAACTCACCACGTCACCTCCGCGAATCCCTTGAACATCCCGTGGATCGGACCACGCGCCCACGTCGGCTCCCACGCCTCTTCGTCGCCGGGCCGGCACAGGAACCCGTCGAGCAGGCCGCTCATCGGGCGGACCCGGTCCAGGTACATCGCGGGCTGCTCCGCGATCACACCGTTGAGCGTGAGCATCCCGTACAGTGCCTCACGCGCGGGACCGGTGAGACGTTTCAGGCTTCCCCACTCGTCCGGGATGAGCAGCACGTCGATGTCCCGCGGAACGTTCTCGGAGCGAACGGCTATCTCCCCGGAGACCCAGGCCCTGCCCGAAGGGATGAGACCACCGACGACGCCGAGGTAGCCGGACAGTGCACTGAACAGCACCTCGCGCTCGTTGCGGTGCGGGGCGTCCCACACGAACCTCTCGTAGAGATCGGACAGGTCGGCGGGGTGTCGTCCCGGAGGCAGAACGTTGTCCGGTGTCCAGTATGGGAGCGGCATCCACGTTCCTTACATCGCCGACGAAGCGCCGAAGCGGCTCAGCGAACTTATCAGCCGCCACGGAGCGCGAGGTCAGCCGCCTGAACGGGGGATGCCGTGCTCGGTGGCCCACTCGTCGGCCTCGTCCGGCCACTCGTTGCGGGTGTGCCACGCGCGCCGCGACGGCAGCGTTCCCGACGTCCGGCCTGCGCCCGTGGTCTCGTCGAGGGTGCCGATGACGTGGTTGTCGGCCGCCTCGTCGCGGGCGCTGGGCCGTGCCTGTTCGACGTCGGGAGTGCGCGGGGCGCGCCGATGGCCGCGGTGGTGAGCGGGCCCGTTCGCATGGTGGGACTGCTGACCGGTGACGTCCGCCGCGGGTGCGGCCCGGCCGGATGCGTGCGAGCCGGACGTGGCCGCGGCGTGGCCCGCCGAGCCGGGCACCGCCGCGTCGGGCTCCAGCGGTGCGAACGTCGCAGTCCCGCCCACGGAGGGGCCGGACCTCACGGCTGCCGACGTGGCCGCCTCCGACGTCGAGGCGGGAGCGTCGGTGGCGGAGCCGGCGTCGGCGTCCCGCCTGCGACGTGCGGGCCAGGTCAGCAGTGCCCCGGCCAGTGCTCCGAGTGCGAACGCGACGAGCAGCCAGAGCCAGATCTGTCCGAACAACCACAGCATGGGCGTTTCCCTCCTCGTCGTTCCGGTCGGCGTCGCTCGTGCCGGCGTCGTCGTCGGTGATCAGCGCACGTGGATCTCCACGCGCCGGTTCGCCCGGTCCGCCTCGGGGCCGTCCCCGCCGGCGACGGGCCGGGTGTCGCCGTGGCCGACGGTCGTCAGCCGGTCGCGGGGAATACCGGCCTCGGCGAGGTCGGCCGCCACGGCGTCCGCCCGCTCGCGTGACAGCGTGCGGGCCTCGTCGTCGTCGAGATTCGGGACCGGTGCGACGTGGCCCGCGACCTCGAACCGCAGCGTGGTCGGCGCCGAACGCAGGATGTCGGCCACGTGTGCGACGGCGCTTCTGCCGCCGGCGGTGAGTTCGTCGCCGTACGGGACGAACCCGATCGGTGTCCGCCGGAGAGCGCCGTCGATCGCCCGTTGTGTCCGCACGGCGGCCGGGCCGGTCTGCGCCTCCTGCACGTCGACGGCACGGACGCCCTCGACGCCGCCGACGACGGTGCCGGCCCGCTCACCGTGTCCCCGCGGAACGTTCGACACGGTGGCGTCGCGCCCGTCGATCGTCACGGCGGGCGCGCGCATCCCGGCGTCGCGTAGCGCGGTCTGTGCCTCGTCGCGCAGGTCGTGTTCGATCCGGTCGGCCGTCGCCCACGTCGCACCGAACGCCAGAAGTCCCGACACGGCGAACGCGAGCGGAATCAGCCAGAACCGCCCATTCTTCCCGGCCATGCAACGACGATAGGCGTGAACCACCCACCCCGCGAACGCAGCGACGGGAGTGACGCGTGTGAGTGGTGAGCCTCCGGGAGGGGCGTGGTCCGTCCGGCAGCGGCGTGGTCGATGTCGTCAGCCGTGAACGCGGCGTCCGGCTGCCGCTCCGCCTCGGTTCTCCGGTTGCCGCCTCGGTTCTCCCGCTTTGGTCCTCCGGCTTCGGCCCTCCCACTTCGGTCCTCCCGCCGCGGCCGACCGGACGCAGTGGACGCCGACAGCCGACGCGGGAACGCAACACGGGCCCCGCGAAGCGCAACACAGCTCCCGGAACCCGCAACACGGGCCCCGCGGAGTGCAACACGGGTCGCGGAGTGCAACACGGGTCGCGGAGGTCAGTTCTCGGAGGGGTCGATCAGAGTGGAGCGGGTGGCGGCGGAAGGCGTCGTGGCCGTGGTGGTCGTCGCAGGAGGCGGGGCCGTTGTCGTTGCGGCCGTGATCGACGCCGAGGTCGTGGCGCCGACCTGCTGGCACAGCTGCGCCGAAGCCGCCGAGTCACGCAGCGGAGCCAGGCGAGGGCGCTTCGGGGTGATTCCGTCCCCGAGCGATTCGCCGCGCAGCTGACGGCGGATCCACGGCAGCAGGTGCGCCCTGGTCCACTCGAGGTCGCTGCGGCGGAGCGTGAGCCAGTTCGGGTCGCCGTCGGTCTCCGGCCACGGTTCCCGCCAGTCCTCTGCCGTGGGCACGTCCAGCACCTCCGCGGTGCGGAGCGCGATCCGCCGGTGTGCCTCGGGCGTGAAGTGCAGTCGGTCGTCACTCCACGCGCGTATGTCGTGCAGCGTGTCCATGGACCAGAGATCGACGAGCTTGGTGTCGTGGCGGTCGGCGATCGCGCGCAGGTGCGCGTTGTAGATCGCGACCTTCCCGCGCAGCATGTTGATCACCGACATGCTCTTCGTGTCGGGTCCGGTGAAGATCAGCACCTCGATGCCGGCGGCACGGAGGGCCTCGATGCCCGCCTCGAACTCGGCGGCCTTGGCGTCGACGTCGGCACCCGGCACGATGATGTCGTTGCCGCCCGCGCACACCGTGACGAGGTCAGGCTTGGTCTCCAGAGCCACCGGCAGTTGCTCGGTCATGATCTCGGTGAGCATCTTGCCGCGGATGGCGAGATTCGCGTACGCGAAGTCGGCGGATCCGTCGGCGAGGATCTCGGCCAGTCGGTCGGCCCAGCCGCGGTACGTGCCGTCGGGTCGCTCGTCGTTCATGCCTTCGGTGAAGCTGTCGCCGATCGCGACGAAGCTGCGGTATCCGGTCACGACGTCTCCCTCCGCCCTGTGCGCGCATTCTCCCAGTTGATCAACAACCGGCCGGAGGCGCGTTCTTCCCCGAGGGACTTGCGTCGCGGGCGCCGGTCGGACCAAGAGTGTCAGTCTCCTCCTCCAGCGGCGACCTACGCAGCCGTAATGTGGACACCGGAGGGTTGGGTGTGGTGAAGCTAACGTGGACGCAGGTCGGCGATGCGAGTGCGCTGAATCAGGCAGGGTGGAGATCGTGAGTGACACGCCGCCGCACGAGCCTCAGGGCGAGGTCCCACCACGCAGTGACGCGGTGCCACGCAGTGAATCGGCACCGCGCGGGCAACAGGCCCAGGGCGGGCAACAGCCGTCGCCCAGTGAATCGAGCGAGCGTGGCGGATCGGTCGAGCGTGGTGAACCGGTACCGCGCGGCGACTCGGCGGACCGCGGTGAACCGCCGTCGGATGGCGAACCGGGCCCGCGCCGCGAGTCGTTGGCGAGCCTGCTGGGCGGGCGCAAGGGCGCGATCGATGCGAGTCTGCCGCCGGTGGCGTTCGTCGTCGGCTGGCTCGTGTCGGGCTCGTCGATCGGATGGGGCGCCGCGGCCGCGATCGCCCTGAGCGTGGCCATCGGCTGTTTCCGGCTCGCCCGTGGCGACAAGATCAGGGCGGTGCTGATCAGCCTGGCTGCCGTCGTGCTCGCGGCCCTGATCGCGCTGCGTACCGGCCGCGCGCAGGACTTCTTCCTCATTCAGCTGTTGTCCAACATGGCCAGCGCGCTCGCGTGGGCCGTGAGCATCGCGATCCGGTGGCCGTTGCTCGGCGTCGTCGTGGGCACCGTGCTGGGGCAGAAGACGCGCTGGCGGTCCGACCCGGATCTGCTGCGGGCGTACTCGCGCGCGAGCTGGGTGTGGGTCCTGGGGCAGTACACGCTGCGCATCGCCGTGTTCGGCGTGCTGTGGTGGGCAGGGGAGGTGGTCGCGCTCGGTGTTGCGCGGACGGTGCTGTCGTGGCCGCTCGTGGCGCTGACCGTCGGGGTGAGCGGTTGGGTGCTGCACAATTCGTTGCCCGCGCAGCACCCCGGTCTGCGGCATCCCGTGCCACCGGAGGCGCGCGAGCCGGAGCGGTCCGGTGCGGGCACGTCCAGTGAGGAAGAGGCCCAGGACAGCAGCGGCTCCTCGTGGGACGCGGCTTCGGGCGACGGGGTTTCGTGGAAGAGGGTCGCGAAGGGCAGTACCCCGGGGAACACCGGAGCATCGGCGGATGCCACCCAGGGTAGAGCGGCCGGTGCGATCGATTCGGGCGCGTCCCCCGATGGCACGAACGCGCGGTCCGCGCCACCGGGGCGCGACGAGTAGGTGGCCCCCGGCGAGGGGGGAGGTCCGGGGGCCGCGGGTCACCCTACTCTGTTCGGGTGAGGTACGCGTTGGCCGAACCCCCTCAACGCGGCCAGCCACGCGGCTCCCAGTACCCCGTCCTTGCTTTCCCGCACCTCACGGTCGCGCAGGCGGTCGTGGATGCGCAGGCGCACCGGGCTGCCTGCCCCGAGGACACTGCCGACGAGCACGATCGGCGTGGTCTCCTCGCTGTCTCGGGCCGCGAGCGCGATGTCGATCAGGTGGTCCGCTGCGTCGTCGGCGATGCGTGCCGCGGCGGGATCGGACTCCGCCGCGGCGCTCACGAGTGGTGCGAACCGCGCCAGCTGAACGGGCGGCTCCCCGTTGACAGCCGTGATGAGCAGGTGGAACGCGCGCGGCTCCGCGGGGTCCACCCCGGCCTCCGCCAGCACGGACCTCGTCAGCTCATCGAGTGGATCGTTCCTGGTCAGTGCGTCGAGCGTGGCCCGGACCGCTGCTCTGCCGATCCAGAATCCCGACCCTTCGTCGCCGAGTAGCCAGCCGTAACCGCCGGAGACCGACACCATCCGCCGGTCGCGGATCCGCCCCGCGATCGATCCCGTGCCGGCGACGAGGACCGTGCCGTCCGGTGCGTCCGTGGCCGAGGCGAACGCCGTCTCGGCGTCGGAGACCACGTGCGGCGTGACGTCGAAACCCGACTCCCGCCACGTGCGTTCGAACAGCGATGCGACGGCCGGGTCGGTCAGCTTGCTGGAACCGGCCATCCCGACGACGCAGTCGCCGAGTTCGGCGCGATCGAGGTCGACGGTGGCCGCGGCGACGGCCTCGGCGATGGCGGACGCGGCCTTCTCCGGCGGATGCGAGTTCGGGTTCGCACCGCCGGCCCGGCCGGTGCCCAGCACGCGCATGCCGGCGTCGACCGCGCACGCCCTCGTGCTGGTGCCGCCCGCATCCACTCCGACGACGTACATCAGCGCGTCTTCGTCACTTTGTGCAGGCCACGCGGGTTGTCGGGGTTGCCGCCCCTGGCGAGTGACAGCTGCAGGGCCAGGCGCTGCACCGGAAGGATCTCCAGGATCGGTGCCACCTCTTCCGCGGTCTCGGGGACGTCGATGCGCAGTGCGGCCGGCATCGACGACGCCGCCGAGCCGACCGCCAGTACGTCCGCACCGCGCTCGCCGACCGCGCGCAGCACGTCGCCCATCACCTCACCGCCGCGGCCGGCGCTCGCCATCCCCAGCACGGCGGTCTCCTCGTCGACGGCCGCGACCGGGCCGTGCAACAGGTCCGCACCGCTGTAGGCATGCGTCTGCAGGTAGCTCGTCTCGGCGAGCTTGAGCGACGATTCCAGCGCGGTGGCGTACGAGTAGCCGCGGGCGGCCGAGATCACCCGGCCGGCGAACCGGAACCGGTCCACCGCGCGGGCGACCTGGCCGGCCGAGTCCCGCAACGTCGCCCCGGCGCGCTCGCCGATGTCGGCGACCGCGGCACCTTGGCCGCCGCGAATGGCGTCGACCAGCAGGTACAGCGTCAGCAGTGTCGCCGTGTACGTCTTCGTGGCCGCGACCGCGTTCTCCTCGCCTGCGCCGATGTCCACGGCGAGATCCGCGGCGGAGAACAGTTGTGACGACCGTGTGTTGCTGACCGCCACCGTGCGTGCACCTGCCTCGCTCGCCGCCTGCGTCACTTCGAGCAGGTCGGGGGAGCCGCCGCTCTGGCTCACCGAGATGACGAGGACGTCGCGCAGGTCCGGGCGCGCGCCGTAGAGCGTGGTCGTCGACGGTGACACCAGTCCGACCGGGAGGCCGAGGAGCACTTCGATCAGGTACTTCGCGTAGATGGCGGCGTGGTCGCTGGAGCCGCGGGCCGCCAGCAGTGCGAACCGCGGACGGTGCCTGGCGATGTCGGCTGCGACGGTCGCGATCTCGGCGCGGTGCTCGGCGATCGTGGCGAGCATGTCGGGCTGCTGGTCGATCTCCGCGGTCATCAGCGCGCCGGGCTGCGCATCGGTCACGATGCTCCTCTCAACTCCCATTAAGGTCTAGACCAATACTAGACAGGTTGAACATGGGCCGCGAAGGGTAGTTTGGCGGGTAAGGCGTTTCGGGGCGCTGGAGTGGAGGAGTCGCCATGTTGGAGGTTTCCGGAGCGAAGGGCGGTACGGCAACCGTCGCACGAGGAGGACGGGAGCCGAAGTACTGGGCTCTCAAGCAGCATCTGCTGGATCAGCTGGATTCGCTACCCCCGGGGGCACCGATCCCCACGGAGCGTGCGCTCGCCGGCGAGTTCCACGTCTCCCGCACGACGGTCCGGCAGGCGCTGGCGGACCTGACCGCGGAGGGCAGGCTGCACCGGGTGCAGGGCAAGGGCACGTTCGCCGCCGAGCCGAAGGTGGCTCAGCGGCTGCAGCTCTCGTCCTACACCGAGGACATGCTGGCGCAGGGGCTGGAACCCTCGTCGCAGCTTCTCGAGGTGGACGAGGTGTTCGCGGAGGGTGATCTGCCGAAACTGCTCGGTATTCGCACCGGTGCGAAGGTGTTGTTGTTGCGGAGGCTGCGGCTCGCCGACGACGAGCCGATGGCACTCGAGACGACGCACCTTCCGCTCGCGCGGTTCCGCGGGCTGAAGCGGCAGATGATCGAGGGCGGTTCGCTGTACGAGGCGCTCGCCGAGCGGTACGGCGTCGAGATGGACCGGGCGGAGGAGACGATCGAGACCTCCCTCGCCGGTCCGGAGGAGGCCGAACTGCTGGGCGCCGACGTCGGCGTCCCGGTGCTGCTGCTGAACCGGCAGACGTTCGGTTCCGACGGCAAGCCGGTGGAGTTCGTGCGGTCGATCTACCGCGGTGATCGCTACAAGTTCGTCACCACCCTCACGAGGCCGTGACCCGCCGCGTTTCACCGCCGCTTTACCGTCCTATATGGACGTCGGAGAGTGTCCGCGCTCACGCGAAGAGTTCTCGCTTTTCCGAAACGACGGAACCGCCGGATGCGATGCATTCGGTAGGGGCGAGGGATGTGAGCGCGGACCAGAGGGGCTATGACCGACGACGACAAGATTCACGAGGACGGTAGGGCGCGGAGAACCGGGCAGGGGGCTGCCGAAGGCCGTGGTGCCGCGAACCACGGGGCGGCACCCGGCAGGCCCGGCGCTGCAGACGCCGGGCCGGGCGGTCGTGCGGCGGGCCACGGCGCTGCAGCAACGGGCGGCGCAACAACCGGCGCGGCGGCAACCGGCGCGGCGGCAACCGGCGGTGCGGCAACCGGCGGTGCCGCTGACCCGGCGGACGACGAGAAGGACAAGACGGGGCTGCGGCCCGCTCCGGTCATCGCGGGCGGGGTCGCGGCCACGACGGCGGCCTTCCTGTGCTCGTTCTTCGGCGTGTACGGGACGGTCATCGGCGCGGGCGCGATCAGCGTGCTGAGCACCGTCGGCAGTGAGTTGTACCTGCGTTCGCTACGCCGGTCGCGGGAAGCGGCGCGCAAGGCGAAGGCCAAGGCGGCGGCACTCGCCGAGGCGAAGACCGGTGGCAGGGCACGGGACCGGACCGCGGTTATCCGCAGGCCCACGACCATGCCGGGCGCTGCGCACGGGCAGACGGAGCCGACGACGCGCAGGATCCTGTCGAACGCCGACCAGCCCACCGACCGGCTTCCCGTCGGCGGTTTCCCGGCTCCGCAACAGGCGCGCGGTGAGGTGGACGCGGCGAAGGACACCTCGGCCGGGATGCGTGGCCTGCTCCGCAGGCGATGGCCGGTGCTGGCGGCGACGAGCGTCGTCGTGTTCGGCATCGGAATGCTGGTACTCACCGGTTTCGAACTGGCGACGGGTGGTTCGCTGAACGGTCAGGGGCGCAGCACCGTCAGCGCGATCATCGGGGACCGGGACTCGTCCGATTCCCGTGACGACGGCCGCGACGGGCGTGACGGCGGCGATGCGCCTGCGACACCGGGTGACGATGCTCCGGCCGAGCCTGCGGATCCCACCGGGGAGGCGACGCCCACCGAGGAGGCGCCGCAGCCGTCGGAGGAACAGGGCGAGCAGCCCGGCGGGGACCAGCCCACCGAGGAGCCGGAGCCGACCGACGAGCCGACGGAGGTCGAGCAGCCGACGGTCACACCCGAGCAGCCCGCCGAACCCGAGGAGGACGCCGCGACCCCGGCACCGTGACCGCCCTGCAGTGTCCGGCTTCCGAGCGCAGGACACGCGAGTGCGGAGCGCAGGACACGCGGTGCGGCCCCGCAGGGCTGCAGCAAGGTGGCGCGAGGGCTACAGCAAGGCGGCGCGGAGCGCGGCGGCGGCCGATCGCGGGTCGTCGGCGTCGGTGACGGCACGCACCACGACGGCGCGGTCGGCGCCCGCGGTCCGCACCTCCGGCATCCGCTCGGCGTCGATACCGCCGATGGCGAACCACGGCCGCGGGGTGCCGACCGTGTCGGCGACGTCCCGCACCAGGTCGAGTCCGGGAGCGCTGCGGCCCGGTTTCGTCGGCGTCGGCCAGCACGGGCCCACGCAGAAGTAGTCGACACCCGGTTCGGACGCCGCGGCACCGGCCTGGTCGAGCGAGTGCGTCGACCGGCCGATCACCACGTCATCGCCCACGACGCGGCGGGCGTGCGGCACCGGCAGGTCGTCCTGGCCGAGGTGCAGTACGTCCGCTCCCGCGGCCAGCGCGACGTCGGCGCGGTCGTTGACGGCCAGCAGTGCGCCGCGGCGGGCGCACACCTCCGCGAGCGTGCCGAGCGCGGCGAGTTCGTCGGCCGCCTCCATCGCCGGCTTCTCGCGTAGCTGGATGATGTCGACACCGCCCGCGAGCGCCGCGTCGGCGAACTCCGCGAGGTCGGGGCGCATCGGCGTGCACAGGTACAGCCGCGCGTCGGCGAGGCGCGCGCGAATCCGATCACCGCTGAGGCCGGGCATGGCATCACGGTAGCGCGCCGCGGTAGGTTGGGGGTGTCCGCACGGGAGCCCTGCCGGGCTGAGAGGGAGTACCGGGCCGCATCGGCGCCGACTCCGACCGTGGAACCTGATCCGGATCATGCCGGCGCAGGGAGCGTGAATCGTATGTCCGAACTCGCCGTCCCGGCTTCTGCCGGTGCGACCGAGGTGGCCGTCGTGGGAGGCGGTGTCGTCGGCCTTGCCGTCGCGTGGCGGGCCGTTTCCGCCGGGCACCGTGTGACGCTGTTCGATCCGGCGCCCGAACGCGCGGCCTCGCGGGTCGCGGGCGGGATGCTCGCGCCCGTCACCGAGGCATGGCCCGGTGAGGAGGACGTGCTGGCGCTCGGCGAGGAGTCGCTGCGCCGCTGGCCCGCGTTCGCCGAGGAGTTGGCCGCCTGCGGGCACGATCCCGCGCTCTCGACGTCGGGCACCGTCGTCGCCGCCTTCGACCGCACCGACGCCGAAAACCTGCACACGCTCGCCGGCTACCTGCACGAGCTGGGCCGCGAGGCGACGTACGTGCCGGCGCGGCGGCTGCGGCGGATCGAACCGGGACTGGCGGGTGCGGTCACCGGTGGGCTCGTCGTCCCCGGCGACCTCGCGGTGGACACGCGTCGCCTGCTGGCCGCGCTGCACGACGGCGCGGCGGCCCGTGGTGCGGTCTCGGTGCCGGAGGAGGTCGTCGGCGTCGAACCGGGCGTGGTGCGCACCGTGCGCGGCGAGTATCCGGCGGAGGCGATCGTCGTGGCCGCGGGCGCCTGGAGCCGGTCGCTGTTGCCGGACGTCGGCGAGCACATCCGGCCGTTGAAAGGTGAGGTCCTGCGGCTGCGTTCGCGGCGCACGACGCTGCCGCCGCCGTCCGGAACGGTCCGCGCGGTGGTCGAAGGCGAGCCGGTGTATCTCGTACCGCGTGGTCGGGGCGGTTCCGGCGACGGTGATCTCGTGGTCGGCGCGACGCAGTACGAGGCGGGATTCGACACGGCCGTCACGGCACGCGGCGTGCGGCGGCTGCTGGACGCCGCCGAGCGTGTGTTCCCCGGCGTCGCGGAGTACGAGGTCGTCGAGACCGCGGCGGGCCTGCGCGCGGGCAGCGCCGACAACCTGCCGCTGCTGGGAGAGGTCGCCGACGGGGTGTACGCCGCGACCGGCCACCACCGCGGCGGGCTGCTGCTCGCACCCGTCACGGCTGACGCCGTCGCCGCGTGGCTCTCCGGCTGCGAACCACCGCCGGGCGTCGCGGCGGCACATCCCGATCGTGTGAAGGAGCGCGTCCGATGAGCATCCAGGTCAACGGCGAGGCTCGCGAGCTGCCCGAGGACAACACGATCACGGGTGTGCTCGCGGCGCTGGACGTACCCGAACAGGGCGTCGCCGTTGCCGTCGACGGAGTCGTGGTGCGCCGCGCGGAGTGGCAGAGCACCGTCGTCGGCGACGGGGCGCAGGTGGAGATCCTCACCGCCGTCCAGGGCGGTTGAGGGGACGGAGGCTGACATGACAGGCGAAGCCGCAGGCGAGCCGACCGGCATGCTGGCGATCGGTGAGCACAAGTTCACGTCGAGGCTGGTCATCGGCACCGGCGGGGCGGCGAGCCTCGACGTGCTGGAACGCGCGCTGACCGCGTCGGGGACGGAGCTGACGACCGTCGCGATGCGCCGTGCCGATCTCGGCTCCGGTTCCGGGGTGCTGGACCTGCTGCGCAGGCTCGGCATCGCGGTGCTGCCGAACACCGCGGGTTGCCGCACCGCGGCGGAGGCGGTGCTGACGGCGCAGCTGGCCCGCGAGGCACTCGGTACGGACCTGATCAAGCTCGAGGTCCACGCCGACGACCGCACGCTGCTGCCGGACCCCATCGAGACGGTCGACGCGGCCCAGCAGCTCGCCGACGAGGGATTCACCGTTCTCGCCTACACCAATGACGACCCGGTGACCGCGTTGCGGCTGGAGGAGGCGGGCTGCGCCGCGGTGATGCCGCTCGGTTCCCCCATCGGCACCGGGCTGGGCATCCGCAACCCGCACAACATCGAACTGATCGTCGCGCGCGCAGGTGTGCCCGTGATCCTCGACGCCGGTATCGGCACGGCGTCCGACGCGACGCTCGCGATGGAACTCGGCTGCGACGCCGTGCTGCTGTCCACCGCGGTCACCCGCGCGCAGGATCCCGAACGGATGGCTGCGGCGATGCGCGCGGGCGTCACCGCGGGCAGGCTCGCGCGCGAGGCGGGCCGGATTCCGCAACGATTCTGGGCACAGGCGTCGAGTCCGCCGCGCTGACCACGCCGAGGTGCAGGGTGCGGACGACCGGCCGGAACGCTTTGCGCGACTCGTTCTCCCCGATCGAGAGTGGGGAACGTATGGTGAACGCCCACTGGTGTGCGATCGAAGGAGCGTAGGTGACCACGCCGAACGATGTCCCGCATCGGCTGTTCCTGTCCATCGGGCGGCTGTCGCGAGCACTGCGGCAGGCCGGTGCACCCGGGCCCGGCCACGGCGCGATCTCCGCGATGGCGACGCTCGACTCGCACGGTCCGCTCCGCCTCGGCGACCTCGCGCTGAAGGAGGGCGTCGCGGCGGCCACCATGTCGCGGATCGTGGCGACCCTCGTCGAGTCCGGCTTCGTGGCCCGTGAGCCCGACCCGGTCGACCGCCGAGCCTGGCTCGCCGAACTCACCGACGAGGGCAGGAACACGCTCCACGACGTCCAGTCGGTCCGGATCCGGGAGCTGTGCGCCCGCATCGACCGCCTGTCCGACGACCGCAGGGCCGCGCTCGAGGCGGCACTCCCGGCGTTGGAAGCGCTGCTGGACGAGGAGTCCGACCCCACGTAGACGCATGTCCTGCACCCGGCACCCCGTGTTGCGGATCCGCGGGCCCGTGTTGCAGATCCCGGGGACCGTGTTGCGGATTCGCGGGACCGTGTGCACTGCCGACGAAGTGCCGAATCGCGACCTAGGCTTTGTGCAGCACCCCTGAACGGGCGGTGCCCCATATCGGGAGGTCGCGTAGTTCCGCCGGATTCACCTCGTAGGGGTCTTCTTCGAGGACGGCGAAGTCGGCGAACTTGCCGGGTTCGAGGCTGCCCGCGGTGCGTTCCATGCCCAGAACGTGCGCGGCATCCACGGTGATCGCGCGGAGCGCACGGTCGACGCCGATGCGTTCGCCGGGTGCCAGTACCGTCTCGCCGTCCGCGCTGAGCCGGTTGACCGCGACCCACGCCGCGGTCAGCGGATGCATCGGGACGGGCACCAGTGAGAAGTCCGAGTGCAGCGCGAAGGTCACGCCCTCGCGCTCCAGCGAGCCGAGACGCCCGACCGCTTCGGACCGGTCCGGGCCGTATCCCTCATGGCTGTGCACGTGGCTTCGGTAGTGCACGAAGTAGCAGTTGACACTGGCCTGTGCCCCGAGTGCCTTCACTCGCCGAGCTTGATCGGGTGTGCTGATGCAGTAGTGCTCAAGGGTGAACCGGTGGTCGAATCGCGGTTTCCTGTCCTGCAACGTCGACAGCGCGTCCAGTGCGGCGTCGATGCTCTCGTCGCCGTTGGCGTGGCAGTGAATGGGGATTCCTGCTTGCCAGAAGGGCTCCATGCGTTCGTGGAGATGTTCCCAGGGGACGTCGTTGCGCACGCCATTGCTGAGGTCGAGGTAACCGGGGAAGCGAACGCGCAGCGACATGGCCGGGAACGAACCGTCGGCGAGGAACTTGACGCCGTGGAAGAACAGCGTCTCGCTGTTCCGCGCGTGCAGCTCCGCCAGGTGCCGCGCTGCCTTGTCGCCGTGCTGGTCGTGCAGCGTCATCTCGTAGGACACCAGGCCCATCCGCAGCGGTGTGGCCGGATCGTTGAACGCGGCGTCGTGAATGCGCCACTCGTGATCGGGGTCCGTCATGCCGAACAGGAGCTCCGCGGTGGTCGTGACACCCGCTCGTACGGCGAGCGCGGCCATGTCGCGCAGGCCTTGTTCTCCGGTGTCCTCGACCAGGTCGGCGGCTGAGCGTCCGATCGCGGCCTTGTGCGCGGCGAACTCGACGAACTGGCCGTTCAGCCGTCCGTCGGGGTAGCGCCCGACCCCGTGCACCGCGCTGTCTGCGGAGACCTCCGTGGTGCCCAGCGCGGCGCTGTTGGCATAGAGGTAGTGGGGCGCGTAGGAGATGATGAACACCGGCCGTTCCCCCACGACGCTGTCCAGCTCGTCACGGTGCAGGTGGCCGCCTTGAACGGCCGGGTCGAAGCCCCATGCGACGAGCGTCTTTCCCTGGGGTAAGCGGGAGTCGAGGTCGCGCAGCTCGGCCATGACGCTGTCGCGCGTCGGGTGCCCCGGATTGGTCCCGCAGGGGCCGGGCGAGTCGATCGGGCCCACGTATGGCACCCCGAGATAGCCCGACGACAGCGCGAAATGGGTGTGCGGGTCGATGAACCCCGGCATGATCACCTTGTCGCGCAGGCGGTCGTCCACTTCGTAGTCGTGGCGGTCGAGCCACGGCTTCATCGATTCGATGCTGCCGGTGGAAAGCACACGTCCGTCCATGACAGCCACTGCGGATGCGCTCGGGCGGCCCGGATCCATGGTCCGGACCTGTTTCGCCGGAAAGACCGTGATCTTGGCACTCATGCGATGCTCCGTCCTCTCTCGTGGGATGTGGACTCGGTGGCGGACAACGAGCTACGCGAGGTCTCGGGCAGCGCCCATGCGGCGAACAGCGCGAACAACGCGGCGACCGCGAGATAGTAGGCGGGAGCCAACGGGTCACCGGTGATCTCGATCAAGAAGGTCGCGATGAACGGTGCCGTTCCGCCGAACAGTGCGTAGGCGAGGTTGTACGTGAGCGCCGAGGCCGTGTATCGGACGCGCGTCGGGAACAGTTCGACGAGCAGGACCGCGGTCACGACGTTGCACGACACGGCGCCCAGTGCCAGCACCAGTTGCCCGAGGACCGCGGACGTCAGCCCCGTGTTGCCTGCCAACAGGAAAGCCGGCAGCACACCGACGACCAACAATCCCGAGGCGGTGAACATGGTCGCGCGCCTGCCGAACCGATCGGAGAAGCGCCCGACGAATGGGCACAACGCCGCCGCGAACATCAGCGCGAGCACATTGGACAGCAACGTCATCGAGGCGCTGTGCCCGGCTGTCACCTCGAGATACGTCGTCATGTATGTGGTGAACATGTAGAACGACAGCGCGGTGGTGCAGATGAACAGGCCGAGCTTCGCCATGGTGGGCCCATGCGACCGCACGGCCTCCCGTAGCGGCGCCGACGCGACCGTGTCGTTGTCGGCGACCTGCTGGAAGTCCGGCGTTTCATCGAGCTTCTGCCGGATGTAGAAGCCGCAGATGCCCAACGGGGCGGCGACGAGGAACGGGACGCGCCAGCCCCATTCGGTCATGACATCCGCGCCGAGCCAGCTACTGAAGGCGAAGGACACCGTGGCTGCGGTGCCGAACGCCGCGAACGTGCTCACGGGCAGGAAGCTGGAGTACCACGCGCGTCTGCCCCGGTTGCAGTGCTCGAGCACGAAGGCGCAGGCACCGGCGTATTCGCCGCCGGTGGAGAATCCCTGCACACAGCGGATGAGAACGAGCAAGATCGGCGCGGCGATCCCGATCGCGCTGTAGGCGGGCAGCAGTCCGAGCGCGACCGTTGATCCGGCCATGAGCAGCACAGTGATGGCCAGCGTGCGCTTGCGGCCGATGCGGTCACCCAACGCGCCGAAGTACGCGCCTCCGATGGGCCGTAGTGCGAAAGCCACGGCGAATGCGGCGAAGGTTTTGAGCAGACCGGCGGTGGAGTCACCGCTCGGGAAGAAATTGGTGGCGATTTCGGTGGCCAGGAAGCCGTAGAGCGCGAAGTCGAACCACTCGACGAAGTTTCCGATGGATGCCGCGCGGATGACCTTGCGGATCATTCTCGCGTCAGGGACGTCGTTGATTGTCATGGCACCTTCCAGGTCCGTCGCTGGTGAAAAGGCATTCGTCAGCGTTGACGCCGCACCGGGTCTCCCGGACCGGCACGGTTCCGGATCTGCCCGAGGTGTACTGCAGCGCGCCCTCGAACCACGCCTCGAACAGGTAGCAGGCGCGGTCGACGGAACGGTCCGAGCCGTCGACGGGCAGGAGTGCGGAGTGCCGCACTCGGACGCTCAACTCGCCCCGTGACGGGTCGAGCGCGTCGATCTCGAAGCGCCCCCATCCGCGGCGGCTCAAGCGATCGAGATAGTGCCGCACGATGGCGGCACCGGACAGGCCGAGTCGCGCCGACTCGTGGGCGCACCAGTGCCAGGCCGACCGTCGACCGGCGTCCCGGAACAGCTCGGCGGATTCGTCGCGGCCCAGTCGCTGTTCGACCGCGTCCAAGTTGTTCACGAGCAGGTGCTGAGGAACCAGCACCATGGGCAGTCCGTCGACCCTCCACTGCCCGGTGTCGTGGTCGACCTCGACTGGGACCGGAAGTTCAGACGCCTGATTTTGCATGCAGAAATAATACAGAGCGTCCACTGCGGGTCAAGGGTGCGAAAACGATGTGCCAGGATGGTTACGTGGGACGGCGACAGCGGACGCAAATGGAACGGGCGTACACCGAGATCAAGGCGCGCTACATGACCCTGCGCCTCGCGCCCGGTGAATGGGTCGACGACGTACAGCTCAGTCAGGAACTAGGACTCAGCCGGACCCCGGCGCGCGAAGCGCTGTTCCGACTCGCCTCCGAGGGCCTCATTCAGGCCCACCCCGGCGGCGGATTCACCGTGCGGCCCATGGACATCTCTGGCATCAGCAACTTCTTCGAAGCCAGCATCGTCACGGCGAAGGCGATCGCGCAGCTGGTCGCCAACCGGGTGACCGCCGCCGAGATCGCCGAGTTGCGCGAAGCGGACGCGCTCGTCAACGATGCGATCCAGCGCCGATCCGCGCCGGACATCGCCGAATCGAACGCGGCCCTGCACAACCTCGAAGCGCGCATCGCCCGCAACGAGTATCTCGCCGTGCTCGCCGCGCGCATCCAGGACGAGGGGCAGCGACTGGGATACCTGGCGTTCGGCGGCGCGGAGGACTGGAACTCCAGCCGGCTCGACGACCATTTCGCGCGAGTGAGCCACGATCACTCCACACTCATCGACGCGTACGAGGATCGGGATCCCGCCACCGCCGAGGTGATCGCGGTCGGCCACATCCGGCTCTTCCGCGAACGCATCCTCACCTACATCGCCTCCAGCGGCACCGACGAACTGGATCTCACCGGCGACCTGATGACCTCGGTCCGGCTCGACGCCGCCGATGCCCGAGAGACGGTTGTCGGCGACGGTACCCCGCGCGAGGTGGACGCGTAGCCGAGGCGAACTTCCACGACCCGAGCCCTTCAGTCCCGTGTTGCAGGTCCAGGAGCCCGTGTTGCGCTTTCCGGGGGCCGTGTTGCGGATCCAGGCGATCGTGTTGCGGATTCGGGAGCCCGTGTTGCGGATTCGGGAGCGCGCCGTGCCGTCGTGACCGGTCTTCCCGCCCGCCGGACGCGGTGAGCACGGTGTCGCTGTGTCGCTGTGTGCGCGGTTGTCGGGCTCAGGAATCCGGGCCGAACTCCTCCGGTGCGAGACGCCAGAAGGCCGACACGGGGCCGATCTTCGCCCCCATCGGGTACGAATGCTCGACCGCCCTGGTGACGAAGGCCTTGGCGAACCGGGCTGCGTCCACCATGGTCATGCCGCGGGCGAGTCCCGCGGTCAACGCCGACGCCATCGCGTCGCCCGCGCCGTGCGTGTGCGGGGTGTCGTGCCGCGGGCCCGGCAGCTCGACGAACTCGGACCCGTCGTAGAGCAGGTCGACGCATTCGTCGTCCTGCACCAGGTGTCCGCTCTTGACCAGTACGTACCTGGGTCCCAGCTCGTGCAGCGCGAGTGCGGCGTCACGCATCTGTGCCCTGCCGGTGACGTCCATGCCGGTCAGCAGGCGGACCTCGTCGAGGTTCGGCGTGAGTACGGTCGCGCGGGGCAACAGGCGCTCGCGCAGTGCCGTGAGGCCGCCGTCGTCGAACAGCGGGTGGCCGGTCATCGACGCTGCCACCGGGTCGACGACGAACGGCACCCGGGCGTCCCGGCCGATCCCGGCGTCGTCGCAGGCGTCGGCGACCTCGTGGATGATGTCGGCCGAGGCCAGCATGCCCGTTTTCGCGGCGTCGACACCCATGTCGGCGGCCACGGCGGCGATCTGCCCCGACACGATGCGTGCGGGGACGTCGGCCCTGTCGTGGACGCCGAGCGTGTTCTGCACCGTCACGGCCGTCACGGCGACGAGCCCGTGGACTCCGCAGGTCAGGAACGTGCGCAGGTCGGACTGCAGTCCCGCGGCCCCGCCTGAGTCGGAGCCCGCGATCGTCAGCGCGGCAGGAGGTCGGGTGGTCATCCCTCCAGTGTCGCTTGCACCTTCCGGATCAGGCCAGCGGGCGGGGGTGTGAACACAGCGTGAACGATCGGTTCTGACAGGTAATCGGCCCCGGTGCCTGCTCGTACTCTGCGAACACCATGAAGATCGCGGAGACGCTGCAGACCATCGCCTCTGTGCTGGGGTCGGATCAGGGCATGCTGGTGATGTTGGTGCTGTCGGTGCTCGCGATCGCCGCGCCGTTCGCCGACCGTCACCTGATCCGCCGCAACCGCCTGTCGTACCGGGTGCTGTACAACTCCAAGCTCGGAGTGAGCCCCGATCTGGACGACGGGGACGTCTTCGGTGAGATCCCGCCCGATGCCGACGCGGGATGCACGAGCTCGCCGACAAGATGAGCCGGATGACGAGTGCCGTCGTCCGGCTGCGCAACGCGGGGATCGAGGACATCCGCGCGGAGGACCTGAGCAGGCATCCGCTGACGCTGGAGTTCGGTGGCAGGGTCATCTGGAATGCGCGCATCTCGGATCCCAGCGTGGAGACGCATCGCCTCGCGCACAAACGGAGCCTGACGTTCCTGCCGGAAACGAAGGCCACACCCGCACGCGGCGAGGTGTCCCCGGCGAATCTCCAGGAGGTGCGGACCACGTCGCCGCAAACTGTGGCCACGCCGGCGTGACGAGGAGGCGGATTCCGCCGAACCGAAACCGGAAGTTCCACAGTGGATACGCATCGAACTGAACGAATTCTCGCTGCAGCGAAAGGAACAACTCAAGATCGCGGTGGTTCTCAGGGAACCCGGCGACACCGGTGAGCTCACCAAGGGCTTCGACGTGCAGGGGAAGCTGGACGGTGGCCGGATCGTCGACGAGAACGAACAGGCCGGTGTGACCTGGCCGCGCGCCACCGCGATGGGCGGCCTGCTGTTGGTGGGCGTGCTGCTGGCGACGTTGCTCGCCAACGCATCCAAACCGACGGCGGACCCCACGGTGGCGTGCGGTGACGGCGAGCTGGCCGTCGTAGGCTCGAGCGCGTTCACACCCGCCGTCGAGAACATCGCCGAGTCCTACGCGTCGGCGTGTCCCGGTGCGGTGATCACGACACGGCCGACCGGCAGCAATGCAGGTGTGCGCGAACTGATGAGCGACGACGTCCGGCCAGGCTCCACCGCCGCGCTGTCCGACGGACTCGCCCGCCAGGAAAGCCGGCGGTTGCAGGCGAACCCGCTCGCGGTGATCGTCTACACGCTCGTGGTCGACGAGTCCGTGGGCGTCGACGAGTTGACCACGCAGCAGGTCCGCGGCATCTACAGCGGTAGGTATCGCGACTGGGAGCAACTTCGCCCCGGCCCGTCCGTGCCGATCCGAGTCGTTGGCCGCGGCGGTGAATCCGGGTCACGGACGACGTTCGAGCAGCGCGTGCTGGGCAGATCGGGGGGGGGGCTGACCTCCGACAGCTGCGACGGGGCCGACCGCGTGGCCGAGGCCGACATCGTGCGATGCGAACGCGGCAGCGAACGCATCGTCCTCGACGAGGTGGCCAGCACCCGCGGAGCCATCGGATACGTCGACGTCCCGTCGGCCAACGACGCCCGCTCCGAGGGTCGCACCGTCAGTGTCGTCGAACTGGACGGCGCTACCCCGATCCCGGCAACATTCCGGACGGCTATCCGTTCTGGACGATCGAATACCTCTACACGAAGGGCGAAGCCGGCGGGACACCGCTGCAGTCCGGATTCCTGGAGTACCTGCGCAGCGGCACCGCGCGCGACGAGCTGCACAGTGCGGGCTACGTGCCGTGTGTGCGCAAGGACGGCAGGCTCCACCCCCTGTGTCGGTGGTGAGCCGTGCCGGTGAGCGGGCTTCGTTCACCGGCGTTTCAACCGGCGGCCCGATGACGATCACATGCGCGGTGTTCGGCACTGCCAGCCTTCGTGCCATGACGCGATCACGGCAGGTGCCCCGCTCCCTCGTTTCCGTTTCCGCCGCGTGCGCTGTGTTGTTCGGCGGTGTCGCCGCCCCTCCGGCCGCCACGGCGTCCGGCGTCGCCACCCCGTTCGGCAGCACCGCCTTCGACAGGCCTGCGAACACGGCGCAGTCCGGCACCGTGCTCGCTCCAGGCGTGACCCACCGTCCGTTCACAATGGACACGGACGCAGGTGCCGTGCGGGGTCATGTGCTGACGGTCGACCTGCGGGAAGCGCGTATCGGCCTGCTGCACCCCGGCGTGGTCGCCGAGCGCGACGAGATCCCCGACATGGCGAACGCCCAGGGCGCGATCGCGGGCGTGAACGGCGACTTCTTCAACATCAGCGACTCGCACGAGGGCATCGAGCCGACGGGATCGTCGGTCGGCCCGGCGATCGCGGCGGGCGACGCGCTGAAGGGCGCGGTTCCCGACGGTCAGCGGTTCGGTCCCGCGTTGCCTCATGGCACGTCCACTCGGGACGTGTTCGGTATGGGCGCCGACCGCAAGGCCCGGGTGTCCACGCTCGACGTGACCGGCACGGTCCGCACCTCCGACGGTGCCTTCGGTGTCGACGGCATGAATCAGTACGCGCTGCCCGAGAACGGCATCGGCGTGTACACGGCCGACTGGGGGCCGATGAGCCGGGTGCGTCCCACGTGTGGCACCGACACGAACCGGCAGGCACCCTGCAGCGACGAGACCGAGGAGGTGGTCGTCCAGGGCGGTGTCGTCGTAGCCGAACGGGACGAGCCCGGCGAGGGGCCGATCCCGGCGGGTGCGACCGTGTTGGTGGGCCGCGAGGACGGCGCGGACAGACTCGAGGCGCTCGACGAGGGCGACCGGGTCCGAGTCCGGTCCGGTTTGGACGGGGACGAGCCGGTGCCGCCGTTCGCCTTCGCCGTCGGCGGCTACCCGATCCTGCGCGACGGCGCGCCGTTGCCCGGGCTCGACACCGGCGTGCTCGCACCGCGGACGGCAGCGGGCGTCAGCTCCGACGGGCGCACCGTGTACCTGACGGTCGTCGACGGCCGGTCGGCAGAGAGCGCCGGGACGACCGTGGCCGAGCTGGCCGACCTGCTGCGGTCGTTCGGTGCCGTCGACGGCGTCAACCTGGACGGTGGCGGCTCCTCGACGTTCGTCACCCGTGAGCCCGGCGACGAGCGGGCCCTCGTGCGCAACATGCCCTCCGACGGCAAGCCCAGGGCCGTCGCCAACGGCGTGGGGGTGTTCACGCGCTGACCCGCCACACGCCCCGAGCGCTCGCCCCGCGGCCCCGGAGTTCACAACACGGCCCCCGGGATCCGCAACACGGTCCCCGGAACCTGCAACACGGGCTCCGGGATCTGCAACACGGTGTGCTCGGTTGGCGCGGTGTTCCGGGAACTGCTCAGGTCTCGTCGGCCAGCCGCCAGAACGGGGAGACCGGACCGATACCGCCTCCCAGCGGGTAGGCCTCGGCGACGCAGCGTTCGATGAACCGTTTCCCCTCCGCGACGGCCGCAGGCACGTCGGCGCCCTTCGCCAGTGCCGCCGTCACGGCCGAGGCGAGCGTGTCACCGCCGCCGTGCGTGTGCGGGGTGTCGCGGCGCGGGCCGTCGAACTCCAGGTGCGTCGCCCCGTCGGAGAGCAGGTCGACGCATCGTGGTCCGCTGTCGTGTCCTCCCTTGACCAGCACCCACCGCGGTCCGAGCGCCAGCAGCGCTTCGGCCGCGGCGCGCCTGCTCTCGGTGTCGGTGACCTCGACGCCGGTCAGCAGGCGCACCTCGTCGAGGTTCGGCGTCACGAGGGTGGCGCGGGGCAGCAGTTCGGTGCGGATCGCCTCCAGCGCTTCCTCACGCAGCAGTGGGTCGCCGTGCATCGAGGCGGCCACCGGATCGACCACGAAGGGCACGTCCGCGTCGCGGCCGATCCCGACCTCGCCGAGGGTTTTCGCCACGGCCGTGATGATCTCCGCGGTGGCGAGCATCCCGGTCTTGGCGGCATCGGCGCCCATGTCGCCTGTCACGGCCCGGATCTGCGCGGTGACGACGTTCGACGGGATCTCGGCGAAATCCTCGACGCCGAGTGAATTCTGCACGGTCACGGCCGTAACCGCGGTCATGCCGTGCACGCCGCACGCGAAGAACGTCCGCAGGTCTGCCTGGATGCCCGCGCCGCCACCGGAGTCGGAACCGGCGATCGTGAGGGCCGTCGGCGGTGACACTCCGGCGGCTGCGTCCGGGCGATCCCCGGTGGCACTCATTCCGCCACCGGGAGGTAGACCCTGCTGCCGCGGGAGGTGAACTCGTCGGACTTCTCGCGCATCCCCTCCTCGATGGCCTCCACGGAGGACAGTCCGTGTTCCTCGGCGTAGGCCCGGATGTCCTGGGTGATCCGCATCGAGCAGAACTTCGGCCCGCACATCGAGCAGAAGTGCGCCGTCTTGGCGGGTTCGGCGGGCAGGGTCTCGTCGTGGTAAGCACGCGCGGTGTCCGGATCGAGCGACAGGTTGAACTGGTCGATCCAGCGGAACTCGAATCGTGCCTTCGACAACGCGTCGTCACGTTCCTGCGCCCGCGGATGGCCCTTGGCGACGTCCGCGGAGTGGGCGGCGATCTTGTACGTGATGACACCGGTCTTCACGTCGTCGCGGTTCGGCAGGCCCAGGTGTTCCTTCGGGGTGACGTAACACAGCATCGCCGTGCCTTGCCTGGCGATCTCGGCGGCGCCGATCGCCGACGTGATGTGGTCGTAGGCGGGGGCGATGTCCGTCGCGAGTGGACCGAGCGTGTAGAACGGCGCCTCGCCGCAGAGTTCCTCTTCGAGCTCGACGTTCTCCTTGATCTTGTCCATCGGCACGTGGCCGGGGCCTTCGATCATGACCTGCACGCCGTGGTCGCGGGCGATGTGGGTCAGTTCGCCGAGCGTTTCGAGTTCCGCGAACTGGGCCCGGTCGTTGGCGTCCGCGATCGATCCGGGGCGCAGCCCGTCACCGAGTGAGAACGTCACGTCGTAGGACCGCAGAATCTCGCACAGCTCGGAGAAACGCGTATACAGGAACGATTCGCGGTGGTGGGCAAGGCACCATGCCGCCATGATCGAACCGCCGCGGGAAACGATGCCCGTCACGCGCTGTGCCGTCAGCGGAACGTAGCGCAGCAGGACTCCCGCGTGGACGGTCATGTAGTCCACGCCCTGCTCGCACTGTTCGATGATCGTGTCCCGGTAGAGCTCCCACGTGAGCTTCTCGGGTTCGCCGTCGACCTTCTCCAGGGCCTGGTAGATCGGGACCGTACCCACCGGAACCGGCGAGTTACGCAGGATCCACTCGCGCGTCTCGTGGATTCGCTTACCCGTCGACAGGTCCATGATGGTGTCGGCACCCCAGCGGGTCGCCCACACCATCTTCTCGACCTCTTCCTCGACCGACGACGTCACGGCCGAGTTGCCCAGGTTGGCGTTGACCTTCACGAGGAAGTTCTTGCCGATGATCATCGGCTCGGACTCGGGGTGCTTGCGGCTGACCGGAATGACCGCCCTGCCGGAGGCGACTTCGGACCGGACGAACTCGGCGGTCACACCTTCCCTGACTGCGATGAACTCCATCTCGGGGGTGATCACGCCGTCCCGCGCCCATTCGAGCTGGGTGCGGTGTTCGGAGGCCCAGCCGCGCCGCAGTGGGTACAGTCCACTGTGGACGTCGATGTCGGAGTCGGTGTCGGTGTACGGGCCGGACGTGTCGTAGACGTCGAAATGCTCACCGTTGGTCAGGCTGATGCGGCGCACCGGGACCTGTAGGCCGGACTCGGTGGGCGCGTACGCCTTGGCGGAACCCTCGATCGGCCCCGTCGTGACGGCGGAAACGGTGGCGGAGTCCGCGGTGGTGGACGTGGCGGAATTGTCGGAAACAGGCGTCGGCAACGACGTTCACTCCCTACGCTGGCATTATCCAGTCAGGTTCGTGCGGTCGGCGACACCGGGATGATCCCAGTCGCCCTCTCAGCCCGCCAAGGCGCGAGCTCCCGCGTTCGATGTACTTGTTCCGACAGCGACGATGCCACCATCGGCCCCGACAAGCAACAGGCGGGCGCCCGCGAATTCCGTCGCGAACGCCCGCCCTGTCGGGTCCGGACGGGGAAATCCCCGTGACCGTGGTACCTGTGACCGGCGGTACTTCCGGAGTCAGAGTTCCTTCGGGGGAAGCCAGCTGTTGCCGGCCGCCGTCCACTCGTTCTTCTTGAGCATCTTCTTCGCCGCGCGGGCGTGCCTGCCGGTGAGGCGGTCGAGGTAGATGTAGCCGTCGAGATGGTCGGTCTCGTGCTGCAGACAGCGGGCGAAGTAGCCGGTGCCTTCGACCTCGATGGTGTTGCCCTCGGTGTCGAAGCCGGTCACCTTCGCCCAGGACGCGCGGCCCGTCGGGTACGCCTCGCCCGGCACGGACAGGCAGCCCTCCCAGTCGTCGTCCGGATCCGGCATCGTCTCCGGGATCTCGGACGTCTCGAGCTTCGGGTTCACCACGACGCCCTTGTGCCGCACACCTTCGTCGTCGGGACAGTCGTACACGAACAGCCGGAGGTCGAGGCCGATCTGGTTCGCCGCCAGTCCGACGCCCTCGGCCGCGTACATCGTCTCGAACATGTCGTCGACGAGCGTGGCCAGCTTGTCGTCGTACTCCGTCACCTCGCGGGTGCGGTTGTGCAGCACGGGGTCACCGGCGATGACGATGGGATGGATGCTCACCTCCCCATTGAAGCAGCGCCGCGGAGCGATTCCATGAGGGGTGGTGGCTCGGCGACGGGTGGGCCGGTGCCGCGCGCGGTGGCTCGACGAGGGGTGGTGGCTGTGCCCGGTGTCACGGGGCGTTTGCGTGGTGGACGGCCCCGGAGTGGCCGGTTGTGGCGCGGTTCACGTCACGTGCGGCTCGCCGCTGTCGACGCGGGACGCGCCGGGGCGGGTTACACCACTGAGGACGGCCTTGCGTGATCTAATGGCGCCTGCGGAAACCACATCCGTGTTATTCGCCGAGAACCCCTGCGAGGAGCCACATGGACGCCGCGGAGTCGACGGAGGACAAGGGCAGATCGTCTTCGTCGGCGGACGGGGTTTCGGCGGACGGATTGCCTGAGGGCGCGGTGCCTGAAGGTGCAGTGTCCCGAGGCGCCGTGTCTGAAGAGGCAGCGTCTGAAGATGCCGTGTCCGAGGGCGGGACGCGGCCGGATGAGGGGCTCACGGAGCGGGAGCGGGAAGTCCTCGCGTTCGAGCGGCAGTGGTGGAAGTACGCGGGCGCGAAGGAGCAGGGCATCCGTGAACTGTTCGCGATGTCCCCGACGCGCTACTACCAGATTCTGAACCGACTTATCGACAAACAGGAAGCCATGCGTGCCGACCCGATGCTGGTGAAGCGGTTGCGGAAGGCACGCGCGTCGCGGCAGCGGGTGCGTGCAGCGCGCCGGTTGGGGATCGAGCTGTCATGAGCATCTTCGACGGGTTGTCCAGGCCCATGCGCGCCGCCGGGCTCGGCCTGCTGGCGGTCGCGGTGATCGCCGCGGTGATCGGCGGTGTCACGTTGGTGACCGGCGGTGGTGACCAGCAGCCTGCGGCACAGGAGACGTCCGAGACGAACACGCCGGGTGACGGAGACGGTGGCCAGTCCGGCTCGCCGGACGAGCAGCGGCCCGACTCCGGCAACGGATCGGGCGACAACGGCAACGGCTCCGACGGCAACGGCAACGGCTCCGACGGCTCCGACGGCAGCGGCTCCGACGGCAGCGGCTCCGGAAACGGCGGCGGTGACGACTCGGGCGACGGCGGCAGCGCAGATGGTGGCGACGGATCGGCGGGCGGTTCGGACGGAACCGGCAACGGCACCGGCAACGGTGGCGGCAACGGCGGCGCCGCGAACGGTGGCGAGAACCAGAAGGTGAACGTCAAGTCAGTCCACGTGCGGGTGTACAACAACTCCACGATCCGCGGACTGGCACGCACGGCGGCTGATGACCTGCGCGCGCAGGGTTGGAACGTCGTCGAGGAGTCGAACTACTCCGATGGCGTCATCCCGAAGAGCACCGCGTACTTCCGTCCCGGCACCGACGAGGAGCACGCGGCCCGCGTGCTCGCCGACGGCGTCGGCATCGAGGTCGCGAAGCGGTTCAAGGGGATTCAGGATTCGAGTCCGGGTGTCATCGTGATCGTGACGAAGGACTACGCGGACAACCGCTGACGCTCGGACGCCGGCACCGCGGTCGACGCCCGGCGCGTGCCGGGGCGAGCTCGCCCCGGCCGCTCCACGGCGAGGGACGGCCTCACCGGTTCCTGGCGTACTCCTCCAGGTCGGCCAGCTGCTGCGGGTCGAGCGACGGACGGACGACCGTGCGGGCCTTGTCCAGGTGCGCCGCCGTGACCTCGGTGGCCTCCAGTGATTCGCGCATCGCCGTCAGCGCCGCCTCGCGGATCAGGGCCGCGCAGTCGGCCGCCGAGTAGCGCTCCAGGGCTGCTGCCAGCTCGGTGAGGTCGACGTCGTCGGCGAGGGGCGTGTTCTTGGCTGCCGAACGCAGGATGTCGGCGCGGGCCTCGGCCGTGGGCGGTGGCACGTAGATCTGCCGTTCCAGCCTGCCGGGCCGCAGCAGCGCCGGGTCGACGAGTTCGGGCCGGTTCGTGGCACCCAGCACGACGACGTCGCGCAGCGGTTCGACGCCGTCGAGCTCGGTCAGCAGCGCGGCGACGACGCGGTCGGCCACGCCGGAGTCGTTGCCCTGGCCACGGCGGGGTGCGAGTGCGTCGACCTCGTCGAGGAATATCAACGAGGGCGCCGCCTCGGCGGCCCGGTGGAACAGTTCCCGTACGGAGCGTTCCGATTCGCCGACGAACTTGTCCATCAGCTCGGCGCCCTTGACGGCGAACACGTTCAGCGCGCCCTCGCCCGCGAGCGCACGCACGAGGAAGGTCTTGCCGTTGCCGGGAGGGCCGTACAGCATCACGCCACGTGGTGGTGCGACGCCGAGGCGTGCGAACGAGTCCGGGTAGCGTAACGGCCACAGGACGGCCTCGGTGAGTGACTGCTTGATGTCGTCCATGCCGCCGACGTCGTCGAGCGTCAGCCCGCCGGTGGCGAGCGTGTCCGATTCGGACATCGAGATCGGACGGACGGACGAGAGGGCGTCGAGCAGGTCCTGCTGGGCGATCGCGGGTTCGGAGTCGCCGCCTGCCGGTTCGTCGTCGCGCTGGCGCAACGCTCCGCGGACGGCGGCGTCGCGGCGCAGCGCGAGCAGGTCGGCGGCGACGAAACCCGGTGTGCGCTCGGCGATCACCCCGAAATCCACATCGGATTCCACGGGGACGTCGCGCAGCAGGATCCGCAGGAGTTCGGTGCGCACGCCGGCGTCGGGCTGGGCGAGCGTGAGTTCGCGATCGAGCAGGTCGACGGCCAGCAGTCGCGGGTCGACCGATTCGGGGTGGGCCGTGGTGGCGACCAGCGCGAATCCCGGTTCGGCGAGCGCGTCCCGGATCCGGTCGAGCAGGACGGTGGCGACTGGTGGCTGCTGGTGGGCGGGCAGGAGCGCGTCGACGTCGGTGAGCAGCAGGACGCCGGAACCGTCGCCGGACGTGACGGCGTCGACGGCCTGGGTCAGCCGGTTCAGCGCGGCATCGGGTTCGAGCACGGCGAGTGTCGGCGCGGCCAGGGTCACGACCCGGACCTTCTCGGAGTGGGCGACGGACCGGGCGAGAGTGGCCTTGCCGACGCCTTCCGGACCGGCGAGCAGCACGCCGAGGCGTGCGGACGTGCCGAGCCTGGCGAGCAGGTCCGGCCGGTGGAAGGCGAGGTCGAACCACTCGGCGAGCGTGCGGGCGGCGGTGGCATGCCCCGCGAGTTCCGACACGGGCACGGTGTCGGCGGTGTCGGACGGTTCGGTGACGGCGATCTCGGCGACCTCGGGTTCGGCGGTCGCCGGTGCGGGACGCGCGGGGGCCGACGACGGTGCCGACTGGGACTGTGCCGTCGTGCCCGGGTCGGTGACGGTGTCGGCGGCAGGTGTGGTGCGGTCGCCGCGCCAGCGGACGACCGTGGACTGGCCGACCACGACAGGGCCCGTCGCCGGCTCCGTGGCCGTGACGGTGAGCAGTTCCGTCGTCCACGTCGCGCCGACGGTGCGTGACAGCGTGCCGCGGACGGCCGCGACGTCGGCTCCCGGGGGTGGGGACAGATCCTGGGGGAGGAGCGACACCGCGTCCCCGACGGTCAGCACCTTGCCCGCAAGCGCTTGCCGCAGGGTCGTGGCGGTGAGCGACATCGTGGCGAGGCGGGAGCCGGACACGGTGACGGTGCGCGCGACGGTCGCATCGCACGGTGCGACGACGACCTCCGAACCCTCTGTGACGCCCAGGTTCGACATCGTGACGTCGTCGGCGAGCACGACCCCGGGGGCGCCGTCCTCGGCGGGTGCGGCGAGCGCGGCGCTGGCCCGTGCGCCGGTGAGACGCACCGCGTCCCAGGCGCGCAGTCCGAGGGCGTCGAGCACTTCGGGGTGCATGCGGACGACGCCGCGGCGCGAGTCGAGCGCGGACGGGGTGTGCCGGACGGTGAGCGTGATCTGAGCCGAGGACGTCACAGCCGCCACTCTATGAGGTGTGAACACAGCCATGCGCGGCGTGTCCATGAGGGGCGGGCGGGCCGGCGGGCGCCCCCAGGGGCACCTTGGGGGCATTCAACGCCCCAAGACTTCCCCTCGCGCGACACCAGCGCCGGCGGCAGGGGCTGCCCGCGACACCAGCGCCCGCGACACCAGCGCCCGCGACACCAGCGCCCGCGACAGGGGCTGCCCGCGGCAGGAGCGCCCGCGGCGAGAGTGCCCGCGGCGGGTGTGCTGCACGTGGTGGCCGCCGCGGGCCGCCCGCCTGCGCTCAGCGTTCGCGTTGCCGGAGTCCGATGCGGCGCCAGCCACGCTTGCGGGACGACGTCCGCGCCGGATCGTCGGGCGGATACACCCGGGACACGTGCGGCGTGGCGGGCCCGGTCCCGGAGCTGCCGTCCGAGCGCTGGACGGCCCTGCGCGCCGCACCGGCCACCCGGCGCAGTCGCGGTTTGCGCAGTCCGAGGCGCCGCTGTCCGCGCAGTCCCCTGCGCATCGCACGGCGTTCGCGTCCCGGCACGTCCCACGCCTCGGGGTGCGCGGCGAGCCAGTGGTAGCGGCGCACCGCGTACGGGATGTGCGCCAGGTACAGCACCAGCGCAGCCGCGAGCGCGATCAGCGGGTACTGGATGACCGCGGCCGCCAGCAGCCCCACACCCACCAGCAGCGGCGCTACCGCTTTCGCCGGAGCGCGCAGCTTCTTCAGCGACAGCGTCGGGATGCGGCTGATCAGCAACGCCGCCGTGGCGACCGTCCACACCCACACGACGGGCTGCGACGACCACCAGCCGGTGCCGAATTCGAGCGTGACGATCACCGGCAGCAGCGCCGTCAACCCGCCGGCCGGAGCGGGAACGCCGACGAAGAACTCGCTCGCGAACGGCGGTTGTTCCTCGTCGAGCAGGGTGTTGAACCGGGCGAGGCGCAGCACCATGCACACGGCGAAGATCAGCGCGACGACCCAACTGAACCGGGCGTCACCCGGCAGCCACACGTACAGAACCAGGGCGGGCGCCACACCGAACGAGATCGCGTCGGACAGCGAATCGAGCTCCGCGCCCATCTTCGACGACGCGTCGAGCAGGCGGGCGATGCGCCCGTCGAGGCTGTCGAGGATCGCGGCGACCCCGATGGCGCCGATGGCCAGCACGTAGGCACCGGTGAGGGCGAACTGCACGGCGGAAAGCCCCGAGCACAACGCGAGCACGGTGATGGCGTTCGGCAGCAGCCGGACGCCGGGAGTGGTCCGGGACATCACGGGTCAGTCCCTCGCAGCGGGGGCGGTTTCGGCGATGGTGGTCTCGCCGCCGACGGTGCGCTGTCCCTCGCGGACGAGAACGCGGCTACCCGGCGGCAGGTAGGTGTCGACGCGGGAGCCGAAGCGGATCAGCCCGTAGGTCGTCCCGACGTCGTGGTGTTCGCCCTCGGCGACCTGACACACGATGCGGCGCGCGACCAGCCCGGCGATCTGCGTGACGACCACGTCGTGGCCCGCGTCGGTGCGCAGCAGCAGCGAGTTGCGCTCGTTGTCCTCGCTGGCCTTGTCGAGGTCGGCGGACAGGAACGTGCCCGGCCGGTAGGCGGCCCGTTGCACGGTGCCGGTGACCGGCAAGCGCTGCACGTGGACGTCGAGCATCGACAGGAACACGCTCACCCGGGTGAGCGGTACGCCGGGCAGGCCGAGTTCGGCGGGCGGCACGGCCTCGGAGATCAGCGACACGGTGCCGTCCGCCGCCGCGACGACGAGGTCCTGGCGTTGCGGCGGCACGCGGTGCGGTTCGCGGAAGAACGCGGCCGTGGCGAGCGTGCCCAGGCCGGCGAGCAGTCCGAGTCCCTTCGACACCTTCCGCAGTGCGAGGGTCGCGGCGAGGCCGCCGAGCACGAACGGTCTGCCGGCCGGGTGCATCGGCGGCAGCGTTTCCCTGGTGATCGCTGCGGCGTGGCCGAGTGCCGCCGAAGCCTTGGAGGCTGCGGAAGCCGTGGACGCCGGTTTGCCGTCGGAAGCCATGGTGCGGTCGTCTGTTCCGTTCGCGTAGGTGAACCTCGAACGCGCCCACGCTACTCCGCTGGGGTAACACCCCGGTGGCCGCCTCACGTCCGGTCGCCCGTCCGTCACAACAGCAGCACGTCGACCTCGGAGTCGGCAGCCACTTCCGTGGTGTCCTCGTCGAGCACGATCAGGCAGTTGGCCTGCGACAGCGCCGCGAGCAGGTGCGAGGCCGGACCGCCGCGCGGGCCGACGACACCGGTCACGTCGCCGTCGGGGTGCGAGTAGAAACCGCGGCGGAACTGCCGCTTGCCGGGCGGGGAGGTGAGCGTTTCGAGCAGCCGCGCGCGCATCCGGGTGCGTTCGGGGTCGGCGTGGCCCAGCGAGGTCAGGATCGCGGGCCGCAGGAACGCCTCGAACGACACGAGCACGCTCACCGGGTTGCCGGGCAGCGTGACCACGGGAACGCCGTCCCAGGTGCCGCTGCCCTGCGGGCCGCCCGGCTGCATGGCGACCTTCGTGAACGTCACGCCCGCTCCGGTCAGCGTGTCCTTGACGACCTCGTAGGCGCCCGCGCTCACGCCGCCCGAGGTGACGACGAGGTCGACGTCGGCGAGTCGCGGTTCGATGGCAGCGCGGAAGCTGTCGATGTCGTCGGCGACGCTGCGCACCGTGCTCACCTCGCACCCCAGCGCCCGCAGCGCCGCGCCGAGCATGACGCTGTTGGATTCGTAGATCCGGCCGTGGGTGAGCGGTTCCGGGGGCAGCACCAGCTCGGTGCCGGTCGACACCACGAGCACGCGCGGCGGTACGTACACGGCGAGGGTGTCCCTGCCGACGGCCGAGGCCAGGCCGAGCTGGGCGGGTCCGCACACGGTGCCCGCGCTGAGCGCGACGGTGCCCGCGGTGACGTCCTCACCGGTGCGGCGCACGTGGGTGCCCGGTGCGGACTCGGCGTGCACCCGGACACGGGTGGTGCCGCCGTCGGTGCGCTCGACCATCACCACGGTGTCGGCGCCCTCGGGCATGGGGGCGCCGGTCATGATGCGGTGGGCTGTTCCCGGGGGCAGCGCGGGCACGTCGACGCGGCCGGCCGGGATGTCGGTCCCGACGGCCAGCTCGACGGGTGCGTCCTCGCTCGCGCCCGCGACGTCGGCGGAGCGCACCGCGTAGCCGTCCATCGCGGAGTTGTCGAACGGCGGCAGCGACACGGTCGCCGCGACGTCCTCGGCCAGTACCAGTCCTGCACATTCGGTGACGGGTTTGCTCACCGCGGGCCGCCTGCCCAGCAGTTCGGTCACCTGTGCGCGGTGTTCGTCGACGGAGATCACGCGGTCATCCTCCTCGCCGGGAGCGGTTGTGTCAGACTCTCCCCGCTCGGAGCCCCCGGGGAGGCGGGGATCCGAGTCACACAGGGGAGGTTTCGTGCAGGTACAGCTGCGGCACCAGCCGTCGTTCGCGGTCGGGCGCATCATGCTCGCCCCGGGCGAGCCCGTCCAGGTGGAAGCGGGTGCGATGGTCGCGACGAGTTACGGCATGCAGGTGCAGGCGTCCACGCAGGGCGGTGTGATGAAGGGGCTCGGGCGGGCCGTGTTCGGCGGCGAGTCGATGTTCATCAGCACCTACACCGCGCCGCAGAACGGGGGCTGGGTCGACGTCGCGGCGTGCCTGCCCGGCGACCTGCAGCTGATCAACCTCGACGGCCGGATGGGCTGGTGCGTCACCCGCGGGTCGTGGATCGCCTCGGCTCACACCGTCAACCTGCAGACCCAGTGGGGCGGGTTCAAGAACCTGTTCGGCGGGGAGGGCGGCTTCCTGACCTACGCGGCGGGCCAGGGGCCGGTGCTCGTGTCCTGCTACGGCGCGCTCGAGGTCGTCAACCTGCAGCCGGGCGAGATGGTCACGATCGATTCCGGTCACGTGGTGGCCTACGCGGAGACGGTCCAGTCGCAGCTGCGCAAGATCTCCGGCGGCATGGTGCAGAGCGCCAAGAGCGGCGAGGGGCTGGTGTTCGACTTCGCGGGCCCCGGCCAGATCATGACCCAGACCCGCAATCCGTCGGCCCTGGCGGCGTGGGTCGTGCAGCAGGTGCCCGGACGGTAGGGCATGGAGGTCCACACCCGGCACACGCCGACGTTCGGCGTCGCCCGCATCGTGCTCGCCGACGGCGAGGCGGTGCAGGCACCCGCGAAGGCGATCATGGCGAGCAGTTTCGGCGTCTCGGTGTCCCGGCCCGCGCGCGGCGAGCCGACCGTGCTGACCGCGCCCGCTGGCGGCGGCTGGGTCGACCTCGCCCCCGAGACGGCGGGGGACGTCTACCCGCTCGGCTTCGACGGGCGCAGCGGGTGGTGCGTGTCGACGGTGCCGGAGTCGCGGGTGCTGGCGCGTCCCGCGTCGATCCGGCGTGACGCGTCGTGGTCGGGGCTGCAGCACCTGTTCGGCGGCGATCACGGGTTCCTCGAGCACTACAGCGGTGCGGGTTCGCTCGTGCTGAGTGCGAGGGGCCCCGTCGACCTGCTCAACCTCGATGCGGGCGAGATGATCACGGTGCGGCCCGCGTTCCTCGTCGCCTATCCGGACACGATCCAGGTCCGGCTGCGCGCGATCGATCCGGCGGGGCCACAGTCCGTGCGCACCGGGCAGGGGCTGGCGCTCGATTTCGCGGGCCCCGGTACGGTTCTGGTCCAGGCCAGGCGCTGATTCTCCCGCGTTTCGGCGAGTTCCGGGGAACTTCTTCTTCCAGCCACCGCACGTGCGTTGTGGGCTATGTGGGTGAATGGGATTTTCCCGCTGTCACTCAGCGCGTCCGACGGGCGGCGATATGTCGGCGAACCCGTTACCGCAAATTGACCATTGCCGAGCCGTGTGATTCCGGTAGCGTGATCGACGCTTGGAGCGCAGACAGGCTGTGCTCGGAGCGTTTTTCGGTTTGCTACAAGGAGGACACCGTGGCAGTCGGCACGGTCAAATGGTTCAACGCGGAAAAGGGCTACGGCTTCATCGAGTCCCCGGAGGGGCCCGACGTTTTCGTGCATTACTCCGCGATTCAGGCAGAGGGATTCCGCACTCTCGACGAGGGTGATCGGGTGGAGTTCGAGATCGCCGCGGGGCGGGACGGCCGCAGTCAGGCTGCCGACGTCAAGAAGGTCTCGTAGCTTTCGGTTTTCTTCACGACCGGGGCTCCTCCGGCACATCGCGTGCGCGGTCCGCACCCGGTTCGCCGGTTCCCTGCCGCGGGAAACGGTAGCCGGGGCTTTCCGACACTTCGCGTCCGACCAGCGGTCCGACCGCTAGGCTGCGCGCTGTGTCAGGCGATGTGTCGGGGGACCTCACCGGTCGGCAGCTGGGCAACTACCGCATCGACGGTGCGCTCGGCCGCGGCGGCATGAGCGTGCTCTACGAGGCCACGGACGTGCGTCTCGGCCGCAGGGTCGCCCTGAAGATCATCGGTGAACACGCCGGCGCCGATCCGGAGTTCCGCGACCGGTTCGTCGACGAGGCACGCAACACCTCCGCCGTCGACCACGCCAACATCGTGCCGCTCTACGACTTCGGCGAGCTCGACGGGCTGCTCTACATCGCCATGCGCTACGTCGACGGTGCCGACCTCGCCGGCCTCTGCGGTGGCGGTCCGATGGATCCGGCACGCGTGGTCGGCCTGCTCGACCAGGTCGCCGACGCCCTCGACTCGCTGCACCGCGACGGGCTGGTCCACCTCGACGTCAAACCGGCCAACGTGCTCGTCGCGAGTCGCCAGCGGGCGCGGGACCAGCTCGAACACGTCTACCTCGCCGACTTCGGCCTCACCGAACGCGGCGCAGCGACGCGGTCGTCCCGCGGCGGCGACTTCCTCGGTTCGCCCACCTACGCGGCGCCCGAACACCTCCGCGGCGAACCCCTCGACGGCCGCACCGACCAGTACGCGCTCGCGTGCATGCTCTACTCCTGCCTTGCGGGAAGGCCGCCGTTCACCGGCGACGTGCAGACCGTCATCGCGGGTCATCTCAACCGTGAACCGCCGTCGCTCTCGCGTGCCTTGCCGGGCCTCGGCGAACACATCGACGACGTCGTGCGCAAGGGGATGGCGAAGCGCCCCGGGGAGCGCTACGCGGGCTGTGTCGAGCTGATCGCCGCCGCTCGCGAGGCTCTGACCCGCGGCGGGTCCGCAGGTGCGGGCGCGGGTGCCGCTGACTCGGCTGCGGCGGGTGGTGCTGCGGCGGGCGGTGCCGGTGGCGCTGTTTCCCGAGCTGCTGGTGCCGGAGGTGCTGCTGCCGGAGGTGCGGCCGCGGCGAGCGGCGGTTCGGCAGGTGACGGCGCGGCGACGGGGACGCCGATCACGGAACAGGTCACCGCGGGGCAGGCCGCGACCCCGCCGTCCGGGACGGAGCTCGGCGGCATCCGGCGCCTGACCTCGGAGCACGACGACACGGCGCGGCACGGCGACACGGCGCGGCACGGCGACACGGCGCGGCAGAATGCGGCGTCACGACCGGATACGGCGTCGCGACAGGGAGAGGGAGGCCTCGTGCATCCTCAGCAGCCGGGACAACCGGGTCCGTACGGACCTCAGGGAGGCCCGCCGGGTCCGGGCGGACCGGGACAGCAGGGTGGCCCGGGCGGTCCGGGACCACAGGGGCCGCCCGGTGGTCCGCGGCCGCAGGGGCCCGGGCAGCCGCCGTACGGGACGCCGCCGCCGGGGAATCCCGCCCAGACCCCGCCGCCGGGGCTTGGCAGGCCGCCGCAGGGAGGTCAGCCCGGGTTCGGGACTCCGCAGCCCGGAATGCCGGCGGGCGGTCCCCCTCCCGGAGGCTTCCCGCCACCGGGAGGTCCACCCGGCCCCGGCGGGCCGGGTGGACCCGGTGGTCCCGGCGGGCAGCGCGATGGCAACGGCGGCGGCAAGTGGTGGCTCTGGGCGGGGCTGGCCGTCGTCTTGGCAGCCGCTGTCGTCGTGACGATCCTGCTGCTCACCGGCGGGGACGAGGAGCCGGCGGGTGGCGGCGACCCTGGCGGCGAGCCGGGCACGTCGAGTTCGGTCCCGGAGATCCCGGTCGGCCCCGGTGGCTCGCAGTCCGCGCCGACCGGTGACTCGTCGCAGGGCCGGACGCTGCCCAAGTCGATCCCGGTGCAGCCGGAGAACTGAGCCCGCGGCCCGCCCGGTTCCGGGCCGGTACGTCGCGGCCGGATGCGGTTCAGAGCGTGTACACGCCGGTCGGTTCCGCGTGGTACCCCTTCGCGCCGACCGCCTGTGCCATCGGGCTGCGTGCCGTACCGGTGGTGCGGGCCAGTTCGGCGGCGGCGCGGATGTCGTAGCGCGGCCGCCAGCCGAGCGTCGTGAGCGCGCGTTCGTTGGAGTAGACACGGTCGAGCGCGGGCAGCATGCGCCAGCCCCACTCCTCGTACCTGGCGGCCAGTTCCGGCAGCACACGGGCGAACACGGCAGGGGCGTCGGTGGCGAGTTCGGCGGCGTCGTCGCGGGTGAACGGCGTCGTGGCGCTGATGACGAACCGGTCGAACCATGTTTCCGAGTCGTGGTGGGCTTGTGGGGTGTGGTGGGCGGCGATCAGGTGGGCGTCGACGACGTCTTCGAGGTCGACGCGCCGGTAGGCGTACTCGTTGACCTTCAGGTTCGTGTCGTCGAAGGCGCTGCGCACGTCGTCCCGGTCGTCGCTTTCGGGGAAGAACCGCGATGTGCGCAGGACGACCACGGGCAGGCGCAGATCTCGGGCCAGCAGTTCGCACAGGTCCTCTGCGGCGATCTTCGTGGCGCCGTAGATGTTGCGTACCACCGGGCGGACGTCCTCGGTGATCCACGCGGCCGGCTCGCCGGGTGCGGGCGTGAGTGCGCGGCCGAACGCACTCGTGCTGCTGGTGAAGACCACGTTCCGCACCCCGGCCGCGGCCGACTCCTCGAGGACCGCCAGGGTCCCGGTGACGTTGACGTCGACGAAGTCCTGCCGCGCGTGCGACCCGACGTGCGGCTTGTGGAGCGTCGCGGTGTGCACGACGCGGGTTACGCCGTCGAGCGCGCGCCGCACGACGGTGCGGTCGGTGATCGACCCGGTGACCGTCGTGAAGGGGGATTCGAGAATGTCCAGGCCGACGACGTCGTCGCCCCGTTCGCGCAGCGTGCGCACCACTGCTTCGCCGAGGTGGCCTGCGCTGCCGGTGACCAGGTATCGCTCCATGCTCGCGATCGAAGCGTTTCTGGTACGCCCGTGTCAATCTGTTTCGATTTCGGAGGCTGTCGCCCCCAGGGGCACTTTGGTTGCGTTGAGTGCCACCAAAGTGCCCCTGGGGGCACTGTGGCACGGCCGTGTCGGGGGACCCCTTTCTTGCACTCTCACCCGGAGAGTGCTAAACACGAGATTGGCACTCGGCACCGTCGAGTGCTAGGTACCCGGTCGCCGACCGGTGCCTGAAGGTCGGGACGGTGAGGCCACGTCCGGGAGATCCCGGGCTGGTCGTCCGTCGCGGGCACCGAGCCTGGCCTGTGACGTGTCCGATTACCGGAGGACCACACCCCAATGGCCAAACTGATTGCGTTCGACGAGGACGCCCGCCGCGGACTCGAGCGCGGGCTCAACACCCTCGCCGAGGCCGTCAAGGTGACTCTCGGCCCGCGTGGCCGCAACGTCGTGCTCGAAAAGAAGTGGGGCGCGCCGACGATCACCAACGACGGTGTCTCGATCGCGAAGGAGATCGAGCTCGAGGACCCGTGGGAGAAGATCGGGGCCGAACTCGTCAAGGAAGTCGCCAAGAAGACCGACGACGTCGCGGGTGACGGCACCACGACCGCCACCGTGCTCGCCCAGTCCCTCGTCAAGGAGGGCCTGCGCAACGTCGCCGCCGGCGCCGACCCGATCGCCCTCAAGAAGGGCATCGAGCAGGCCGTCGAGGCCGTGACCGAGCAGCTGCACAAGGCCGCTCACGAGGTCGAGACCAAGGAGCAGATCGCTGCCACCGCCTCGATCTCGGCCGCCGACCGCACGATCGGTGAGCTGATCGCCGAGGCGCTCGACAAGGTCGGCAAGGAAGGCGTCGTCACCGTCGAGGAGTCGAACACCTTCGGCCTCGAGCTCGAGCTCACCGAGGGCATGCGCTTCGACAAGGGCTACGTCTCGGGCTACATGGCCACCGACGCCGAGCGTCAGGAAGCCGTGCTCGAGGACCCGTACATCCTGCTGTTCGGATCGAAGATCTCGAACATCAAGGACATGGTCCAGCTGCTCGAGAAGGTCATGCAGACCAACAAGCCGCTGCTGATCATCGCCGAGGACGTCGAGGGCGAGGCCCTGGCCACGCTGGTCGTCAACAAGATCCGCGGCACCTTCAAGTCCGTCGCCGTCAAGGCCCCGGGCTTCGGTGACCGCCGCAAGGCGATGCTGCAGGACATGGCCGTCCTCACCGGCGGCCAGGTCATCAGCGAGGACGTCGGCCTCACGCTCGAGAACGCCGACATCTCGCTGCTGGGCCAGGCCCGCAAGGTCGTCGTCACCAAGGACGAGACCACGATCGTCGACGGTGTCGGCGACGCGGAGCAGATCCAGGGCCGGGTCAACCAGATCCGCGCCGAGATCGAGAACAGCGACTCCGACTACGACCGCGAGAAGCTGCAGGAGCGCCTGGCGAAGCTGGCCGGCGGCGTTGCCGTCATCAAGGCCGGTGCCGCCACGGAGGTCGAGCTCAAGGAGCGCAAGCACCGCATCGAGGACGCGGTGCGCAACGCCAAGGCCGCCGTCGAGGAGGGCATCGTCGCCGGTGGTGGCGTCGCTCTGCTGCAGGCGTCCAAGGCTGCGTTCGACGGCCTCAAGCTCACGGGCGACGAGGCGACCGGTGCGAACATCGTCAAGGTCGCCGTCGAGGGCCCGCTCAAGCAGATCGCCGTCAACAGCGGTCTCGAGGGCGGCGTCGTGGTGGAGAAGGTCAAGAGCCTGCCGCAGGGCCAGGGCCTCAACGCCGCCACGGGCGAGTACGAGGACCTGATCGGCGCCGGCGTTCTCGACCCGGCGAAGGTCACGCGTTCCGCGCTGCAGAACGCCGCTTCGATCGCCGGCCTGTTCCTGACCACGGAGGCCGTGGTCGCGGACAAGCCCGAGAAGAACGGCGGCGGCGCTGCCGACCCCACGGGCGGCATGGGCGGCATGGAAGGCATGATGTGATTCAGGCCTGAAGCCGAAGCGAGCCCCGGGAGCACCCAGTGCCCCGGGGCTCGCTTTTTTTTGTGCGAACCCACCTCGCCCGCATGTCCTGCGCCCGCCCGTCGCCCGACCACCACCCCCAACGTCCCGCTGCCGCGCGGCTGCACCTTCGCGCGTGTTCTGCACGCAGACGTGCGTGTTCTGCGCTCGTGTCACGCTCCGGTGGTCGAATCGCGGCCGTTCTCGTCGTGACGTGGGCCGAGGCGGAGTGCGCTGCGCAGCGTGCCGGCGAATCACGCGGTGCGGCCGGTGGGGCGCCGTGTCCGGCGGCTTCCGCTGTTCGGGGGACGGGTGCGCCTCCGGGGCGTGATCCCTAGGCATGATCAACGCCACGGGTTAGTGTCGGTCACATGCCTGGATCTGTGCTCGGAACCGAGGTGCGGCGGGTCGAGGACCCCGAACTGCTGCGCGGCGAAGCCACCTACGTCGACAATCTGCCGATCCCGGGTGCCGCGCATGCCGTGTTCGTGCGCTCGCCGTTCGCCCACGCCGAGATCACGGGCATCGACAAGACCGAGGCCGAACAGGCCGACGGCGTGCTGGCCGTGTACACGGCGGCCGACCTCGACCTGTCACCGGTGCGCCAGTTGATGGTCGTCAATCCCGACTGCGTGCGCATGCCGTTGGCGAGCGAGCGGGTGCGGTTCGTCGGCGACGCCGTCGCCGTCGTCGTGGCACAGACACCCACGGCCGCGGCCGATGCCGTGGAACTGGTCGACGTCGACTACGAGCCGCTGCCCGTCGTCGCCGATCCGGAGGAGGCGCTCGCCGAGGACGCGCCGCTGCAGTTCCCGGACCTGGGGTCGAACATCGCGGCAGGCGAACGGGACGAGGTCGGCGCGGAGGCCCTCGGCGACGCCGACGTCGTGGCGCGCGCCAGGATCGAGAACCAGCGTGTGGCGGTCGTGCCCATGGAGGGCAACGCGATCGCCGTCGAACCGGGTGGCGGTTACCTCGGCGGCGACTACGACATGACGATCCACGTGTCGACGCAGATGCCGCACGTGCCGTGGAAACTCGCGGCCATACAGCTCGGCGTCGACGCCGAACGGGTTCACCTGGTCACCCCGCACGTCGGAGGCGCATTCGGCGGCAAGATCGGCATGATCGCCGAACACCAGGTGGTCATCGCCGCGGTGCAGCGCCTCGGCAGGCCGATCAAGTGGGTCGAGACGCGTTCGGAGAACCTGCAGGCGATGCCGCAGAGCCGCGCCCAGGTGCAGTACGCCGAGTTGGGCCTGAAGTCGGACGGCACGATCACCGGGTTGCACTGCAACGTCGTCGGCGACTGCGGCGCCTACGCCGGCTTCGGCGGCGGGTTCCCGCTCGGTCCGACGCGGCTGATGGCGCAGGGCGTGTACCGGATCCCGAAGATCAGTTTCGGTGCGATCGCCGCGCTGACGAACACGACGCCGACCGGTGCGTTCCGGGGCGCGGGCAGGCCCGAGGCTGCGGCCATGCTGGAGCGGATCATCGACGTCGGCGCCGCCGAGCTGGGGATGGATCCGGTCGAGTTGCGGCGCAAGAACTTCCTGCAGCCCGACCAGTTCCCGTACCAGACGCTCGTCGGGGCCACGTACGACTCGGGCGACTACGACCTGCCGCTGCGCGAGGCGCTGCGGGCCGCCGACTACGAGGAGCTGCGCAAGGAGCAGCAGCGCCGTATCGATGCGGGTGAGACGACGCTGCTCGGGATCGGGGTGAGCACGTACGTCGAGATCACAGGCGGCGGCACCAGCGAGTTCGCCGCGGTGGAGATGAATGACGACGGCCGCGCGACGATCAAGGTCGGCACCTCGGGGCACGGCCAGGGGCACCCGACGTCGTTCTCGATGCTCGCCTCGGACGCACTGGGCATTCCGTTGGAGCGGATCGACTTCGTGCAGTCGGACACGGCGCAGGTTCCGCGCGGCGGCGGTACCGGCGGTTCGCGGTCGCTGCAGATCGGTGGCAGCGCGGTCCGCGAGGCCAGCGAACTGCTGGTGGCGAAGGCCAAGGAGCTGGCGGCGACGAAGCTCGAGGCGGCCGTCGAGGACATCGAGGTCACGGGAGATGGTGGACTCGGCGTGCTCGGCGTGCCGAGCGCGACCGTCAGCTGGGCCCAGCTCGCCTCCTACGCAGCCGAGAACGGCACCACCCTCGCCGCCGACACCGATTTCACGCCGGACGGCGCGACGTTCCCGTTCGGGGCGCACGTGTCCGTGGTCGAGGTCGACACCGAGACCGGCAAGGTCACGCCGACCCGGCACATCGCGGTCGACGACTGCGGCCGGGTGCTGAATCCGCTGCTCGTGCGTGGTCAGCAGCACGGCGGTGCGGTGCAGGGCATTTCGCAGGCGTTGTGGGAGCACTACACCTACGACGAGGACGGCAACCCGTCCACCGGCACGCTCGCCGACTATCTGGTGCCGTCGGCGATGGAGGTGCCGACGCTGGAGGTGTCGAACACGGAGACCGACTCGCCCCTGAACCCGCTGGGTGCCAAGGGAATCGGCGAATCGGCGACGATCGGGTCGACTCCGGCCGTGCAGAACGCCGTGGTCGACGCCGTGAAACACCTCGGCGTACGGCACATCGACATGCCGCTCACCCCGCAACGGGTATGGCAGGCGGTCCGTGCGGCACAGGCGGGTACGCCCGCCGATCCGTGGCGCGACCCGCCCGCGGCATTCGCCACGTTGCCCGTCCGCGACGCCGGCCCCAACCCGCACGCCGACGAGGCGGCCGTCTGACGGACTGCCCCGCACCCGGACGAGTAGGTGTCCTCAGCGGGCGGCTTCGACGCGACGGAGCCGCTCGTCCCACCACCGTGTGGTGTCCGGATCGGCCGCGTGGTCGGCGAACAGGTCCGGCTCCGGCGCCGTGCGCGGCACCGGGATGCGGCCCTCCACGGGCGACAGCGGTGCGCTCGTCACGTCGGCGGTGAGCAGACTCGCGGTGCCGAGCCCGCAGGCGAAGTCGAGTTCGGGCAGCGCTCCGGCGAGCGCGAGCCCCGCGGCGAGGCCGACGCTGCTTTCGACGGCCGACGACACCACGCACGGCAGCCCGCACGCTTCCGCGACGTCGAGTGCCCGGCGCACGCCACCCAGCGGGGCGGCCTTCAGCACCGCCACGTCGGCGGCACCGGCCACGGCGACCCGCAGCGGATCCTCGGCCCTCCGGATCGACTCGTCCGCCGCGATCAGCACGCCGACCTTGCGCCGCACCTCGGCCAGTTCGGCCACCGAGGGGCACGGCTGTTCGGCGTACTCCAGCCCACCGGCCGCACCGTCCAGCTCCCGGAGCGCGGTGACCGCGGTGTCGACGTCCCACGCCGCGTTCGCGTCGACGCGGACCGCGCCGCCGGTTCCCAGCGCGTCGCGGACCGCTTCCACGCGGGCGCAGTCGTCGGCGAGCGACGAGCGCGGATCGGCGACCTTCACCTTCGCTGTGCGGCAGCCCGACGCGGACACCAGCGCGTGCGCTCGCTCCGGCGACACCACGGGCACCGTGGTGTTGACCTCGACCGCATCGCGCACCGGTTCCGGCCAGCCGTCGCGGCTCGCCTCGACCGCCGCCGTGAACCACGGCACCGCTTCGGCGTCGCCGTAGTCGCGGAACGGGCTGAACTCGCCCCAGCCCGCTGGCCCGCGTAGCAGCACGCCCTCGCGCACGGTGATCCCGCGGAACCGGTTCCGCATGGGGAGCGAGAACACACCTGACACGTCGACGCCGGTCGCCTTGTCGTTCACGAGCGCCATTGTCCGCGTGCGTTTCGCAGGGCAGCCACGCCGGGTACGCGCGAATCGAACCGACATGAGAGGAGTGGTGACTGTGACCGGCAGGCTCAGTGGCCGTCGAGTGGCCTTCCTGGTGGCGCCCGAAGGTGTCGAGCAGGTCGAGTTGACCAGGCCGTGGAAGGCGGTGCAGGACGCCGAGGGTCTGCCCGAGCTGATCTCGTTCGAGTACGGCGACGTGCAGGCTTTCAACCATCTCGACAAGGCCGACGTGTTCCGGGCCGACAAGCCGGTCTCGGAGGCGTCTGTGGACGATTATCTCGGCCTCGTGCTGCCCGGCGGCGTCGCGAACCCGGACCTGCTTCGCACCGACCCGGCTTCGGTGCGGTTCGTCGGGGCGTTCGTCGATGCGGGCAAACCCGTCGCGGCGATCTGCCACGCGCCGTGGACCCTCATCGAGGCCGGAGTGCTCCGGGGCAGGCGGTTGACGTCGTATCCCAGCCTGCAGACGGACCTGCGCAACGCCGGTGCCGACTGGGTGGACGAACAGGTCGTGGTCGACGGCGGGCTCGTGACGAGCCGCAACCCGGACGACCTGCCGGCGTTCTGCGAGCAACTGGTCGAGCAGCTGGCGCAACAGACGGAGCATCCGCACGCCGCACCGGCCTGACCGCGATCCGCCCGGGTGCCGAAGGGACGAGCAACGGCGGACGTCGCCTATCCGGCGTCGCGAGTTCCGGATGACCCGGTGTCGTCGGCGTCCGGCGGTGTGACCTCGACGCCTGTTCTGCGGGCCAGCTCCATCGCGTCGCCGGGCGCCTTCACCTTCTCGTCGTTGTCGAAGTAGACGAACACGTCGCGGACCTTCCGCGGCGCCGCCCGCGCGACGGTACGGTCCGTGCGCGGCGACTTCCCCGAGCGCCACGCCAGCACCTTGTCGGACCACGCGGCCAGTTCCCCGTCGGGGTAGCCACCTGCGTACAGCTGCTGCCAACCGTGCAGCCGCACGTAGACGAAGTCGGCGGTGACGTCGTCGAGCTGTGGCCATTCGCCCGCTGCGTCGGCGACGACCAGCCCGATCCCGTACTGCCGCAGCAGCTCCACGGCCTCGGCGGTCGCGAAGCTCGGATGGCGCACCTCCAGTGCGTGCCGGAGGGGCCGGTCCTTCTGCACGGTCGTGTGCGGCTCGAAGCGGACCGTGTTGTGGTCGCTCGCCAACCGCGCCGCCTCGTTCGTGCTGCGTGGGAGGCGATCGAAGAAGTCGGCGAGCAGGTCCGCATCGAACTGCAGTGTCGGCGGAAGCTGCCACAGCACCGGGCCCAGCTTGTGCTCGAGCGCCGTCACCCCCGATGCGAAGAAGTTCGCGAGTGGTTCGGTGACCTCGCGCAACCGCTTCATGTGTGTGATGAACCGCCCGCCCTTGACCGCGAACACGAAGTCGTCCGGCACCTGCTCGAACCACGCGCGATACCGCTCGGGTCGCTGGAGTGAGTAGAACGATCCGTTGATCTCGACGGTACGCAGCCGGTTCGCCAGGTACTCGAGTTCGCGGCGCTGCGGCAGCCCCCGCGGGTAGAACGTGCCTCGCCATGGCGGGTAGACCCAGCCCGACGTGCCGATCCGTATCGCCGTCGTGCCGGCCCGGCCGGTCTTGCCGTGAGCAGCGGCGCACATGTCCCCAGGCTGCCATCGCGGGCCTCATTGCCACCAGAACGACCACAGCCGTTCACCGACGAGGCCGCCCGCCACGGCGCGCAGCGTGTCCGGTTGGGCGGTGAACTGGTCGAGGCAGAAGGCGCGGTGTTCGGCCGCGAGCAGCTCCGCGCGGTGGCGCGTCTTCGGTGGCGCGGCGACCGACAGTGTCATCTCGTCGTAGCCGAGCCGGATCAGCGTCGCGCCGAACCGGTCCTCCCAGCTGCGCAGCACCGCCGACAGCAGCTCGGCACGGTCGGTGGTGCGCAGCATGCCCTGCCAGCCGAGCGCGGCCGGGACGTCCGCCGGCCGCTGTGCCTCGGCGATGCCGAGCCGGTAGCTCCCGGACGCGACGAGGCGGGAGCCGGTGTTGCCGGCCTCGGCGAGCGGGTCCGACTTGCGGGGTGACCGCCGCGCCAGCCCGGGGAACTCGGCGCCGAACGGTTCCAGGCAGGTGCCGTCGCAGCACGGCCCGCGCCACCAGGAGCGCAGTACGTCGCCCGCCTCGTCGAGGCCGATGAGGTCGTCGGTGGGCGGGTTCCAGGGGCGGTCGTCGATCCAGTCCTGCCCCGCCAGTTCGAATCGCAGATCACGGGGGATCAGCACGGGCCAGCGGCCGGTACGCGGGAAGGCAGCCACGCAGGCCAGGTACAGCGAGGGGTCGGTGATCGGGTCGTCGGACACCCACAGCGCCTGGTGCATGCGCCCGGGCGGGAGGGTGAGAGAGGTGGCGGTCGTCGTCGGTGTGCTCATGCCTCGAACGCTAGTTCGATCCACCGACAGTTCCGGGCTCGTCGCCGAAGTCCTCCCCGATACTCACTCGAACGGGTCAGGACCCCGTGGCCGTATCCGCCGCGGGGTCCTCGGGTTCTCCGGGCGCTACAGCGGGCGCAGCAGGTCGTCGGCGTCGATGATCCGGTAGGCGTAGCCCTGCTCGGCCAGGAACCGCTGCCGGTGAGCGGCGTAATCGGTATCGACCGTGTCCCGTGCGACGACCGAGTAGAAGTGGGCCTGCCTGCCGTCCTCCTTCGGCCGCAGCAACCGGCCGAGCCGCTGCGCCTCCTCCTGCCTCGACCCGAACGTGCCCGACACCTGGATCGCCACGGACGCCTCGGGCAGGTCGATCGAGAAGTTGGCGACCTTCGACACCACGAGCTTGGTGATCTCGCCGCGCCGGAACCGGTCGAACAGCGCCTCGCGCTCCTTGTTCTTCGTCGAACCCTGGATGACCGGGGCGTCGATCGCCTCGCCGAGTTCCTCGAGCTGGTCCAGGTAGGCGCCGATCACCAGCGTCGGCTGATCCTCGTGGGCGTCGACGATGTTCTTGATGACGGCCGTCTTCGTGTGCGCCGTCGAGGCGAGCCGGTAGCGTTCCTCCGCGTCGGCCGTGGCGTACGCCAGCCGTTCGCCCTCGGTGAGCGTCACGCGGACCTCGATGCAGTCGGCAGGCGCGATCCATCCCTGGGCCTCGATGTCACGCCACGGCACGTCGAAGCGCTTCGGCCCGATCAGCGAGAACACATCGCCTTCTCGGCCGTCCTCGCGCACCAGCGTCGCGGTCAGCCCGAGGCGGCGGCGGGACTGCAGGTCGGCGGTCATCCGGAACACGGGCGCGGGCAGCAGGTGCACCTCGTCGTAGACGACGAGCCCCCAGTCGCGGGAGTCGAACAGTTCGAGGTGCTTGTACTCGCCCTTCGACTTGCGTGTGATGACCTGGTAAGTGGCGATCGTGACCGGGCGGATCTCCTTCTTCTCGCCCGAGTACTCGCCGATCTCCTCCTCGGTCAGCGACGTCCGCGCGACGAGCTCACGTTTCCACTGCCTGCCCGCGACGGTGTTGGTGACCAGGATCAGCGTCGTGGCCTGTGCCTGGGCCATCGCAGCCGCGCCGACCAGCGTCTTTCCGGCACCGCACGGCAGGACGACCACGCCGGAGCCACCCGCCCAGAACGAGTCGCGCGCCTGCCGCTGGTACTCGCGCAGCGACCAGTCGTCCTCCTCGAGCGACATCGGATGCGCCTCGCCGTCGACGTAGCCCGCGAGGTCCTCTGCGGGCCAGCCCACCTTCAGCAGCGCCTGTTTGAGGCGGCCGCGTTCGGACGGGTGGACGGCGACGGTGTCCTCGTCGACGGTCACGCCCAGCATCGGCTTGATCTTCTTGCTGCGCTGGACCTCGGCGAGCACGGCGCGGTCGGTGGTGGTCATCACCAGGCCGTGTGCGGGGTGGTTGTGGATCTGCAACCTGCCGAACCGGCCCATCGTGTCGACGATGTCGATCAGCAGCGGCTGCGGCACCGGGAAGCGGGAGTAGGTGGTGAGCGCGTCCACCACCTGCTCGGCATCGTGTCCCGCCGCGCGCGCGTTCCACAGCGCGAGCGGGGTGATGCGGTAGGTGTGCACGTGTTCGGGCGCGCGTTCCAGCTCGGCGAACGGTGCGATCGCGATCCGCGCGTCCTCTGCCTGCTCGTGGTCGACCTCGAGCAGCACGGTCTTGTCGGACTGGACGATCAGGGGGCCATCACTCACGCCTCCCTTTATACGTTCCCTTCGGCGGCGGTTGGGCCGTCCGGTGGGCAGGGCGGCCTCATACTGGAGCTTGACCGGTCGTCGCAATACCATCGCCGGACGTAATGTCGGCCACTGCCGGTGTGGATCAAGATCTGCTGCAGTGGCTACGATCCGATGTGTCTTTCGCGTTGACATGAAGGAAGTCCGTTGCCCCGTCGCAGCCAGGCCCCCAGGGACGAAGCGGCGGACATCCAGCGGTCGGGTGGACGCTGGCGGCTGCGCAACTGGCGGCTGCGGACCCGGCTGCTCGCCGCCCTCCTCGTTCCCGTACTGGCGATGCTGGGTTTCGCGGGGCTGCGGGTCGAGTCGAATCTCGCCGAGGCGGGTGACTACGCGGCGGCCACCGAGCGGGTTCGGGTCGACGACACGGTCGCGAATCTGGTCCACGAGCTGCAGCGCGAACGCGATCTGACCGTGCGTTACGTCGCGGGCGGGCGGCAGGGCAGGCCCGTCGAGGTGCTCCGGCAGCGCGAACGGGTCGACACGGCGCGGGGCGAGTTCGAGAAGACGCTCACCGCCGCCCGGCCCGATCTTCCCGACGAGGCGGTCGAGGACTTCCGGCAGTGGGAGCGCGGGCTGGAGGGCCTGGCCGCGGCGCGCTACGCGGGACAGCATTCGGCACAGCCCGCGGGGCAGGTGCTGGCCGCCTACAACGACCGCGTCGCGGGCCTGCTCGACATGGGTGGCCAGGCCGCGGTCGACACGTCGGATCGCGAACTCGCGAGCACGTACCTCGCCGCGGGCTCGTTGGCGCGGGTGAAGGACGCGTTGTCGATCCGCAGGGCGCTCGTCGGTGAGGCGCTCGCGTCGGGGACTGCCTCGCCCGCCCTGCGGCGCGCTCTCTCCGGTGCGGATGTGCAGGTCGCCGATGCCAGGAACAACCACGCCAAGTTCGCGACGCCCGCCCAGCGACGGTTGCTGGACGAGGAGCTGAACCCGCGGGTCGAGGCGACGTCGGGAACCGTCACCGCCGTACTGAACGGCGACCTTTCGGCCGACCCCGCCACGTGGGACCGGCAGGCCACCCACGCCGTCGACGCGGCGAAACGCGCCGAGGACGCACTGCGGGACGACGTGCGCGACCGGTCGGCTGCGCTCGCGTCGGAAGCCCGCTCGGACGCACTGATCGACGGCACCGTGATCCTCGGGGTGCTGCTGCTGGCGGGGCTGCTGGCGATGGCCATCACGCGGTCGCTGCTGCGCCCGCTGCGCACACTGCGCAACAGCGCCCTCGACGTGGCCCACTACCGGCTGCCCGAAGCGGTCAAGGGCATCCTGGCCGATCCGGATCCGCGGCCGGAGGACGCACACCGCCGGTCCGTCGAACCCGTCCGCGTGTACAGCAGGGAGGAGCTCGGCCAGGTCGCCAGGGCCTTCGACGCCGTGCACGGCCAGGCCGTGCGGCTCGCGGGCGAGCAGGCCATGCTGCGGGAGAACGTCAGCTCGATGTTCGTCAACCTCTCGCGCCGCAGTCAGGATCTCGTCGAGCGGCAGCTCACGGTGCTCGACCGGATGGAGGAGCACGAACAGGACCCCGACGTCCTCGGCGGGCTGTTCGAGCTCGACCACCTCGCCACGCGCATGCGCCGCAACAGCGAGAACCTGCTCGTGCTCGCCGGACAGGACGTCGGCAGGCCGCTCCCAGGCGCCGTCGCGGCCGAGGAGATCATCGGCGCCGCACTGTCGGAGGTCGAGCACTACCAGCGCATCAACGTCGCGACGACGCCGCAGATCGGTGTCAGGGGCGAGATCGTCGGCGACCTGGTGCACGTGATCTCGGAGCTGTTCGAGAACGCCACCGACTATTCGCCCGGCGACTCGCCCGTGTCGGTCGTCAGCGCGGTCACCCAGGACGGCGAGTGGCGGATCGACATCACCGACCGCGGCGCGGGCATGCCCGAGACGGAGATCCACCGGGCGAACATGCGGCTGGCCGAGGTCCCGGACGTCGACGTCGAGGTGTCCAGGCGGATGGGGCTGTACGTCGTCGCGCGGCTGGCCAGGCAGCACGACATCCGGGTGTGGTTGTCGGCCGCGGACCTGATGGGGCTCACCGCGACGGTCGTGGTGCCCGCTGCGCTCGTGCGGCAGGCCGACTCGTCGCCCCAGGAATCGCCGGTCGCGCTGGAGGAGGCGACGACGACCGGGCAGCAGTCGGGGCAGGAACGGCCGTCGTCGGTCGTGTTCCGGCCGGAGCCGCAGCGCCGCCCGGCGACCGCGTTGCCCGCCGAACCCGAACCCTCCGAACCCCTGGCCGCGGCGGACGAGCCCGAGGACGGCCCGGCGAGTGCGCCGGTCGGCAGGCCGGTGCCGGACGGCGGGCCCCGACGGGAGGCCGTCGCCGAGTTGTTCACCGACCCGTATGCCGAGGCCGGCACGTTCGGAGTGCCGGCCCGCATGCCGGAGCAGGCGCCGTTCGCCGAGCCGGACGCCGTGGGGCACCCGGAAGCGGTGGCCTCGGACGACGCGGTGGAGCCGGAAGACGCTCCGGAGCCGGAAGACACGGTGGTCCCGGAAGACATGGCGGAGCCGGAAGATGCGGTGGAGCCGGAGGTCACGGCGCAGGCCCATGCCACGGCACGAGGAGGGGAGGCTGAGCCGAGCGGGTCGGCGAACCTCGGGCCGGTGTTGCCACGGCGCATGCCCGCGGTGTCGGAGGTTCTCGCCGACGAGAGCGGGGACACCGGCGACGCCGGAGCGACGGACTTCGCCGATCACCCGGTGCAGGCCGACGGCGTGGAGCAGGTGGCAGGCCCGGCTGCGCCCACCGGGAACCAGGACCCCCGATTCCAGGACGTCGGATCCCAGGACGCCGGATCCCAGGAGACCCGATCTCAGGAGACCCGGCACCAGGAGACGCGCTCCCGGGATGCTCAGTCCCCGGATGCCGCATCCCCGGACGCCCAGTACGGGGACTCACGGTACGGGGACCTGCAGCAGGATCAGCCGCGGTACGAGGCCCCGCAGCACGAACCGGCGTTCGGCGAGGGCGTACGGGGAGCGGAGCCGGAACATGGCCGGGCCGGTCGTGGCGGGAGCGCCGAGCAGCCCGCGTCACTGCGGCGGCCGGTGCGGCGGCCGGGTGCGGTGCCGGCTGCCGACGAGTCGCTCACCGAGGAGATCCCGCTCGTTCCGGGCGGCGCCGAGACCGGAAGGGCAGCGGCGTTCGGTACTCGTGAGGCGGATTGGGAGGACGACAGGGACGTCGCTTCGGCGGCCCGGCCGCCCGTGCCGGAATCGGCTGCCGAGGTCACGGACGGACTGACCGCCCCCGTACCCGTGATCGAGGACCCCGACGCCGACCGGGATGGCGAACGTGCCGCGGCCGTGGACGATGTCGCCGCCGACGGTGCCCAGGACGTCCCCGCACTCGGCCGTGCCCCGGCCGCGACCGGGACCGACGCGCCCGCCACCTCCGGAGCGGACCGCGAGACGGCCGTGGGCCCCACCGCCGAACCGGCCCCGGGGCGCGGGGCACGACGGCGCCGCGAACCCGACCTCGAACCCGCCGAGCAGACCGACGTCTCGGCGTGGGGACCGGGGCCCACGTGGCCCATGCGCGATGACGACGAACCCGGTGCGACGCCGCAGCCGCAGCCGACGTCCGGGTCCGTGCCCGCGCCGGGCGACTCGGCGGAGGCGGCACTGGGTGACGACGCGCCCACCGACCGGATGGCGGCCTACCGGCGGCTCATGACGCGGTGGTTCGAACCGGGTGGCGATCCGCAGGACTGGCTGCTCGACTCGGCCGAGCAGGGCGGGGCCGTACCGGACCGGGCCGAGTACGTCGGTGCCGAGTACGACAACGCCCAGTACACCGGTGCCGAATACGCCCGTGCCGATCGCGGCGGTTCCACCACCGGACCGGCAGGCGCTCGGCCCAACGGTTCCGATCACGGCGAGTGGCATCGGCGCGGCGGCACACCCGAAGCGGTCCGGAACGGAGACGTGCGATCGCAGCCGCCGGGGCCCGGGGGCGGTTCCGCCGTCACCGGCTCCAGCGGCACTGTTCCGGAGAGCACTGTTCCGGACGGCCCTGTTCAGCAAGGCGCCGGCTCGGAGGATGCTCTGCCCGGCCACAGCGACCCCGACCCTGCCCTCGAACCCGAACGTGGTGACCTCGCCCCCGAGGTTCCTGGCCATGACGGTCGGGCGGACCGCAACGGCGCGGCGTCCACCGGCTCGGAGCCCGTGGGGTCGGCCGACGACGACGTCGAGGCGGGTGTCCGGAACGGGTACGGCACCGACGGCGGCAGGCGGCGACGGCAACCGGCCTTCATCGACCGGTCGCCCGAGGCGATTCGCGAGCGGATGTCGGGACTGCAGCGCGCCACCGCCCTGGCGAGGCACGGCCGCAGCCGCTGAGTGGCGCGGCGGCGCTCAGCGGCTGGTCAGCTCCGCGAGGCGGCCGTCGGGTCGGGCGACCCGGCAGCATCCGCCGCTTCCGCCGTATCCGCACCGTCGGACAACGCGGCACCCGTCGCCTCAGCAGGCGCGGTCGTTTCGCTCGCAGCCGTCGCGTCGCTTGCGGTCGTGTCATCGGTCCCGGTCGTGGCCGCCGGGGTCTCGGCGGGTGCGTTCTCGCCGGTGCGCTGCACCTGCGGGCTCTGCAGCAGCCGCGCCACCTCGCCGCGCAGCGAGACGAACTGTTCGGACTCGCGGGTGGCGATCTGATCGCGTTCGGTGGGCAGGTCGATGGCCAGATCCGCCACGATCGCCGCGGGGGACTTCGACAGCACCAGCACGCGGTCGGCGAGGTAGACGCTCTCGTCGATGTCGTGCGTGACCAGCAGGATCGTACTGCCGAGATCGCGCTGGACCCGGCGCGTCAGGTCTTCGAGCTCGCCGCGGGTCTGCGCGTCCACCGAGGCGAACGGTTCGTCCATCAGCAGCAGTGCGGGCCTGCTCACCAGCGCCCGTGCGATCGACACGCGCTGCTGCATGCCGCCGGAGAGCTGCCACGGGTACTTCTTGCCCACTCCGGCGAGGCCGACCGATTCGAGGACCTCGGCGGCGCGGCGCTGCCGCTCGGCCTTCGACACCTTCTGCCACCGCAGCGGGAACTCGACGTTCTTCGCCACGGTCAGCCACGGGAACAGCGAACGGCCGTAGTCCTGGAACACGACGGCGAGGTCGTCGGGCACGCCCGACACCTCGTCGCCGTGCAGCCGGACCGAACCGCCGGTCGCGGGGATGAGCCCGGAGATGCAGCGCAGCAGGGTCGACTTGCCGCAGCCGGACGGGCCGACGATGCACGCCAGCTGCCCTGCCTCGATGGTGAACGTCAAGTCCTGCACGGCGACGTGCGCGCGCTCACCCTGACCGTACTGGTGGGTGAGGCCGGAAACCTCGAGCATGGTCGACACGGTCAGCCTCCTACGGGCGCGTCACAGGTCGGTGTCACGGGGCCGGCGTCGCGGGCGCTCACGCGTCGTCCCCACGGGCCGGTTGCCAGCCGAGCACGAGGCGTTCGACGGCCAGCAGTGCGGTGTTGAGCGCGTAGCCGAGCACGCCGAGCAGCAGCACCCAGAACCACATCTCGGTGTACTGGACCGTCGACTGCGTCGTGGAGATGCGCAGGCCGATGCCGCTGCCGCCGACGATCTCGGCGACCACCATCAGCAGGATGGCGATCGACAGGCTCAGCCGCAGCCCGGCGAAGATCTTCGGCATCGCCGCGGGCAGCACGATCATGCCGATCCAGTACCGCCGCGGAGTGCCGAGCGAGCGCGCGGTGTCGATCTTGACCTGGTCGACCGAGCGCACGCCGTCGACGGTGTTCAGCACGATCGGCCACAGCGTGGAGAACACGATCGCCGCGATCTCCATCTGCACGCCGATCCCGAACATCACCATGAACGCGGGCATCAGCGTCACCGGCGGCACGGAACGCAGGAACGAGATCAGCGTGCCGCAGTAGTCCATCGCCCAGCTCGAGCGGCCGAGTGCCGTGCCGAGTGCGACGCCGAGCGCGGCCGAGAGGGCCCACGCGCCGAGGGCGGTCGCCAGGCTGGGCAGCACGATCTCGAACACGGCGTCGCCGAGCATCAGCCGCCACGCGGGTCCGGACAGCAGCACGTCGGCCCCGGTGGCGATGATGTCCGTCATCCGGGGGAAGTAGACGCTGTCGGCCCCGATGGCGACGAGTTCCCACAGCAACAGGGCTGCGGCGAGCACGAGCCAGGTCACGGCGGCCGAGCCGAGGACGCGACCGCGGTTGGCTGCGGCGGTCGTGGTGCTCATCGGGTCGCCCTTTCCTCGGTGTCGGCCCAGCGGAAGAGCCGCCTGCCGCTGCCGACGAGAGCGGAGTTGATCGCCCAGCCGGCCAGGCCCGCCAGCACCGTGCCGGCCATGACCTGGTCGAGGTGGCCGTTGTTCATGCCGCCTTCGAGGATGTAGCGGCCGAGGCCGATCTCCGACGCGGCGATGTACTCGACACTGATGACGGCGATGAGCGCGATGGACGCGGCGACGCGGACGCCGGTGAAGATGAACGGCGCGGCGTGGGGCAGCGCGACCCAGGTGAGGGCCTGTCGCCGGTTGGCGCCGGTCGCGCGGGCCGAGTCGAGCAGGACGGGGTCGATCTCGCCGAAGGCGTAGATCGTGTTGAACAGGATCGGCCACACCGCGGCGTAGACGGCGAGGGTGATCTTGGCGTCGGGGCCGCTGCCGATGGTCACCATGACCAGCGGGATCAGTGCGACGGCCGGGATGGGGCGCAGGAACTCGATGAGCGCCCGGCTGGCCGATTGCAGTGCGGGCACGCTGCCGAGCAGTAGGCCGGCGGGCACGCCGATGCCGACGGCGACGCCGAGTGCGATCAGCCAGGCCAGCAGGGTGGCGATGACTCCGAGGAGGAATTCCCGGTCACCGAGCAGCTCGACGAAAGTGGTGGCGACCTCGCTGGCCGGTGGGACCCAGTAGTCCGGCAGCACACCGGCCTGCACGGTGATCTCCCACAGCAGGAAGAAACCGAGCAGGCCGGTGAGACCTTTGGCGAATGTGCGCACGCCGGTTACTTGGCCGAGTCGTCCTCGCCGGTGTCCGGCGGGATGATCATGTCCTTGACGTCGAGGTTGTTCTCGAGGGCGCCGCGGTCGACCATCAGGTCCGGCACGCGCTGGATGCGCTCCGGGTCGAGGCTGCTCTCGAAGGTGAGCAGGGTCGTCATCGGTGCGAGGTCCTCCGGCAGGCCGACGTGCTCGACGAGCAGCGGGTCGATGACCTCGGTGCGGTCGGCGGTCTCGGCCTCGTTGCTGGCCTTGACCATGGCGCGCTGGAACGCGGCGACCGTCTTCGGGTTCTCCTTCGCGAAATCGGCGGTCGTGCCGTAGCCGGCCATCGGCAGGTTCTTCAGCGGGCCGGTCATCGGGTCCCACCTCGACTCGGCGCCGAGCTGCTTCTGGTTCATGGCGATGAACGGGTCGGGGAAGAACGCCGCGTCGAGGTCCTTGCCGAGGCCCTTCTGGGAGGTGCTGAACCCGCCGGGCTTCCAGTTGACCTTGTCGAGGTCGACGTCGTTGGCTTCGGCCCACGCCTTGGTGAGGATGTCGGCCAGGGTGTCCGGCGGGGTCACGCCGACCGTCTTGCCCTCGAGGTCCTTCGGCTCTTCGAGCGGCGAGTTCTTCGGCACCATGATCGCGTTGGACTTCGGCGCCGCCGACGAGGCGTCGGCGATCAGCTTGAGATCCATCGTCCCGGCGGCCTGCTGCGCGAAGAAGCCGGTGTAACCCGAGTAGATGATGTCGACCTCACCCGAGTTGAGCTTGTTGAAGCCCTTGTCGGCGCTGTCGACCTTGATCGGGTTGACTTTGAGACCTTCGTCGGAGAAGTAGCCCCGCTCACGGGCGAGGTGGAAGGCGGCGAGGTCGATCGTGCCCTGGATCGACACGTTGACCTTCGACTTCTCGACCTGGGCGTTGCCGCTGTCACCTTCGTCCGAACCGCCGAGCAGGCCGCAACCGCTGATGGAGGCGAACACGGCGAGGCCGGCGGTGAGCGCGGCGAAGCGCCGACCGCCGGCGCGGCGTTGTGATGGACGCAAGGCAACTCCTCGTGGGACTGGATGATGGCGTGGGGTGACCACAATGGCGCAGACCTGCGTGGATCGCTGGTCCGAACCGGGCGCACCGAAGATGCGGCCCCACTCTATTAAGCAGGCAAAGCGATCACAACGGGTACTCAACACGAATGACTGGGTGTTGGACGTCACCCTCCCGGCATCGAGTTGGATTATGAAACACTACTGAACGTGTTCCCGGATCCTGGGTGATCGGACAGAGAAGTGAACGCTGAGTAACGGGACGAAGGGTTTCACCCTCTTCTGACCTAAGAGGGTTACGTGCTAACAGGTCGTTCGCTACTCTCTGCCTCTGCCTACTCGGGAATCGGGTTGCACGCTCACTGAAATGAGTGTCGGTCGGCGACGAGGGATCGAGGATTCCGCAACGGGGAGGCCGTTGACGGGTGTGCGGTGCTTCGCGTCGGGCTGCGACGCTGATGCGGGAGGCGTACTGAGCGGGTGCACCCGCGAGGTGCCGGGGCCGGGCGCCCCGGCAGGGCGGGCGGTCGCCACCGCCGTTGCTGGTGCCTCGGGTCCCCGGGCCGGCAGGTCCCGGTCGGGACGGCAAATCGGCAGGAGCCGTAGGGCTCGAACTTTGGGAGTGTGCTCGTAGTGCTCGACGAGAAGGCGGAGGAAGGGCAGTCCGGCGGCGACGGCCCGGACGGCCCGACCGCCGAGGCGACTGCCTCCCCGTCGGCCGCCGGCGGTGCCGGCAGCGGCGGTTCCGGACGCGGTCTGCGTAACTGGCGGCTCCGGTCCAAGCTCGCTCTGATCCTGATCATTCCCACGATCACCGCGCTCGTGCTCGCGGGCCTCCGGGTGTACGAGTCCCTCGACCGGGCGGACCAGCTGCAGCAGACCGCCGACCAGGTCCAGCTCGCCGACCAGATCAGTGACGTCGTCCACCAGCTTCAGATCGAACGCGAACTCGCAGTCCTCAAGCTCGGCGCACCCCCCGGCAACGCGGAACGGGCCAACCTGTTCAACGCCCAGGTCGAGCAGGTCGACACGGCGGTCGGGCGGCTGAACGACCTGGCGGGCGACCTCACCGTCGACGACCCGGCGATGCAGGCGCGCTACGACGCGGGCGTGAACCGGCTCGGCGTGCTCGACTCCATGCGGCAGGCCGTCACCGAAGGCGCGATGACCCCGCGCACGCTGCTCGACCAGTACACGCTGCTCATCACCGGCCTGGTCCAGCTGGACCGGGAAGTCACGACCGCGATCAACGACCGGGAACTGCTCCGCGACAGCAACGCGATCCACGCGCTGTCGGAAGCCAAGGAGTACATCTCCCTCGAAGGTGCGATCGTCGCGCTCGCCGCGCAGCAGAACGACTTCCCGCAGTACATGCTCGACGACGCCAGGGACGCCATGGCCAGTGGCGAGTCGGCGTCCGAGGACTTCAACGCCTTCGCCTCGTTGCAACAGCGGCAGTACTTCACCGACACCGTCTCCGCCCCGGAGCTCGACCGCAGGCAGATGCAGCGGGACCAGGCGTTCGCCCGTGTCTCGAACGGCGAGCCGCCACAGATCAACCAGCAGGAGTTCGTCGGCGACCTCGCCGTCACCCGCGACAACTACCGGGAGGCCGAGTCCGGCCTGCTGAGCGACCTGGAACAGCAGTCGGCCGGCCTCGCCGAGGACACCACGTTCGCCGCGTGGCGTGACGCCGCCATCGTCGCCGTCGCCCTGATCGCCGCGCTGGCCCTGATGCTGTACGTGTCGCGGTCGATGCTCGCGCCGCTGCGGACGCTGCGGGAGAACGCGCTGGAGGTCGCCTACGTCCGGCTGCCGGAGACCGTGCGCCGCATCCTGGCCGATCCGAACCCGATGGAGGCTTCCCGCAAGGGCATCAGCCCGGTGCCGGTGGAGACCAAGGAGGAGATCGGCGAAGTCGCTCGGTCGTTCGACGTGGTGCACGAACGGGCCGTCCGGATGGCCGCCGAACAGGCGCTGCTGCGCGAGAACGTCAACGGCATCTTCGTCAACCTCTCGCGGCGCAGCCAGCGCCTCGTGGAACGCCAGCTCGGCGTGATCGACAGTCTGGAGTCCGACGAGCAGGACCCGGACCAGCTCTCGCACCTGTTCGAACTCGACCACCTCGCGACGCGGCTCCGCCGCAACGGCGAGAGCCTGCTGGTGCTCTCCGGCGCCGGTCTGTCGAAGTCCATGGCCAAGCCGGTGCCCGCCGCCGACGTCGTCGGCGCCTCCGTGTCGGAGATCGAGCAGTACGCCCGCGTCGAGGTCGGCAGTGTGCCGGACATCGCCGTGCACGGCCGTGCCGTCAACGACCTGGTGCACCTGCTGGCCGAACTGCTCGACAACGCGACCTACTTCTCCGAGCCCGACACCAGGATCAGCGTGCGGGCCGCGGTGACGCGCAAGCGTTCGCTCGCCATCCAGATCACCGACCGCGGCGTCGGCATGACCGAGGAGCAGTTCGCCGAGGCGAACGAGCGGCTGGCCGATCCGCCGGACCTGGACGTGTCCGTGACCCGACGGATGGGGCTGTACGTGGTGGCGCGCCTGGCGCAGCGGCACGGCATCGACGTCCGGCTTCGCGAGAACGAGGACATCGAGGGCGGTGTCGTCGCCCGCGTCGTGGTGCCGCGGGAACTGCTCACCGACGCGCCCGGCGGCCCGGCAGGCATGACGCCCGCGATGGGCGGCCAGCACAACGGTTCGTACGCGGGGGTGCCCGCCGCGGCGGAGCTGCCGATGCGGCGGCTCGACGACGCCGACGGGGTCGGCGAGCCCATGCCGGATGCGACGGCTGCGCAGCCGACCAGTGCGTTCGAACCGGCACAGGCCTTCGACGGCTCGCGATGGCCGAGTGCCGAGGACGTCCCGGAGGATGCGTCCGAGCTCGACTACCTGTCGGGCGCCCAGGGCGGCGCCGACCCGGCCACGACCGTGATGCCCGCCGCCTCCGGCCAGACCGGTGGCGGCCCCGAGGACGACCAGCCCGGGCTGACCCCACTCGACCAGCCGATCAGCCTCGACGACCTGGTGGGCGGTCCGAACAAGGCCGCGGGCCCGTTCGTGAGCCCCGCCGAGCAGGAACCGGACGCGCTGCCGAAACGCACCCCGGGTCAGACGACCGGTTCGGCGCAGCCCTCCTGGCCGTCGCAGCAGCCGGCCGGCGGCAACGGCAACGGCCATGGCTACGGCAACGGCTGGGCGGACACGACGGGCGACGGTGGGCCCGGTGCCGGTACGGTGCCGGAGGACAACCCGCTCGCGTTGCCGAAGCGTGAACCGCGCTACGTGTCGCCGGAAGCGGCGGCGGGCCCCGGAACGTCGCAGGGGGCGGCCGGCAACGGGACCGCGGGTGCCGCTGCCGCGGCAGGTGCGGCACAGGCTGGGACCGAAGGTGCGGCGCTGGAGGAAGAGGCGCCGACGAAGCGGCTGCCGATATACCAGTCGGTGCTGTCACGCTGGTTCAGCGAGGAAGAAGAAGACGTGCCGGAGGCAGGGGCCGGCGACCAGACCAGCGACGTCGCGGACGTAGGCACCGCGAGCGCCGGCGCTTCTTCCGGTGGCGCCTCCGCCGGAGGAGTACAGGAGGACTGGCGGAGCGTGTCGGACACCGGTTGGGAAGCGGCGCAGTCGCTGCTCGAGCCGAAGGGCGAGGAGATCACGACGGCGGGCCTGCCGAAGCGGGTGCCGAACGCGTATCTCGTGCCGGGCTCGGTCACCGAAGCGAGCGACCCCACCCCTGCCAGCAACGCGGGTGCGGACGCCGACCCGCCGGCTGCGGCCGCCCCCGCGGCGACGGCGAAGCCCGCCGTGTCGCGTTCGGCCGAGGCCGCCCGCAACCGCATGGCCTCGTTCCAGCGCGGATTCACCAGCGGTAGGCACGCACTGCAAGAACAACCGGATCAAACAGGCACACAGTCCGAGGCCGAGTCGAACGGTTCGACCGACAACGGCGTTCACGGGGCGAAGGAGTAAGAGTTGACACGCGCTGGTTCGATGCAGCCGGGTACGCCCCGGCAGGGCAACTCCGGCCAGGCCGGAAGCTTCGCCTGGCTCATCACCGACTTCGTGCACCGGGTCCCCGGGGTCGCACATTCCGTGGTCGTGTCGGCGGACGGACTGCTGCTGGCCTCCTCCAAGGGTCTGCCCAAGGACCGTGCCGACCAGCTCGCCGCGGTGGCGTCGGGACTGACGTCGCTGGCTCGCGGTGCGGCGCAGGTCTTCGAAGGCGGACCGGTGGCGCAGACCGTCGTCGAGATGGCCAACGGCTTCCTGTTCCTCATGTCGGTCTCCGACGGTTCCTGCCTCGCCGTGCTGGGTGCCCCGGACAGTGACATCGGTCTGGTCGTGTACGAGATGACCCTGCTGGTCGACCGCGTCGGCCAGCAGATGACCCCGGAACTGCGTGCCCAGCTGCAGGGCAGTACCCGCCGGTGAGCTCACCGTCACCAGGACTTGGCGCAAGGTTGCCGATGATGTATCCACCGACAGTGAGCACACACTGAGGAGACCGCCGTGGATTCCGGGCACTCACGAGGTGATCGACGGTGGGACTGGGGGCAACAACCCGGTCCGCCGGACGAGCAGGACGGTCGCGCCGACGAGGCGTGGCGGCCGATCAGACCCAGCAAACGGGTGGACCGCGGCAGCGACTGGCTGTACCAGTCCGAGGAGGATTCCGGCGACCCCGCCGACTTCAGCGTGTCCGAGTATCGCGAGCGGCTCCTCGGCGGCCCTGGCTCCGAGCTGTACGGCTCACACGACGTGCCGCACCGCAGCGGCTCACCCGAACGTGAGCACCCGGATTTCAGCAGCGGCTATCACGTGCCGTACGCGGAGAACTCGCTCAGCGGGCGAGACGAGTTCGCGCGTGATTTCGACCGCTACGATGACGAATTCGGCCGCGACGGCTACGACACGGGCGAGTGGCGCACCGGTGACTTCGGCACCGGCCGGTTCCCGCCCGTCGACGACGGGTTCCGCCCGTCGCCCGTACCCCGTCAGCCGTCGGGTGACACGTTCGGACCGCAGCGGATCGACCTGGGAGGTTCCGGACCGGTGCCAGAGGAAACACCGTCCGAGAGTTCCGGGCTGGTCCGGCCGTACTTTCGTACAAAAGGCCGTACCCGGCCGAGCCAGGACCTCGCGATCGAGACCCTGATCTCGACGTCGGAGCGGGGCAGGCGGCTCGACGGGGTGCGAGTACCGGAGCACAAGCACATCTGCGGGCTCTGCCTCGACACCAGGTCGGTCGCGGAGGTGGCCGCCCTGCTGAAGATGCCGCTCGGCGTGGTGCGGGTTCTGGTTGGTGACGTTGCCGGTCTGGGGCTGGTGCTGGTGCACTCCCCGAACACGAACACCATGGTGGGCGACCGGCCCAGTATCGAATTCATGGAAAGGGTTCTCAGTGGCCTTCGGCGAATTTGATTCCGAGACACCCGCGCCTGCCGCTGGGGGACCCACGTCCTCGACGAAGATCGTGGTCGCGGGTGGTTTCGGTGTCGGGAAGACGACCCTGGTCGGTGCGGTGTCGGAGATCGACCCGCTGACGACCGAGGCGTCGATGACCGAGGCGAGCGTGTCCGTGGACGACCTGTCCGCGACGCCGCAGAAGGCGACCACGACGGTCGCCATGGACTTCGGCCGGATCTCGCTCGACTCCGACCTGGTGCTCTACGTCTTCGGCACGCCGGGACAGCACCGGTTCTGGTTCATGTGGGACGACCTGGCCAAGGGTGCCATCGGCGCGGTCGTGCTCGTCGACACGCGGCGGTTGGCCGATGCGTTCCCCTCGATCGACTTCTTCGAGAACCGCAAGCTGCCGTACATCGTGGCCATCAACTGCTTCGACCGGCTGCTGCATCACTCGATCGAGGACGTCCGGCACGCGCTGACGATCTCACCCTCCGTGCCGATCATGGCCTGCGACGCACGGCAGCGGGACTCCGCCAAACAGGTGCTGATCTCGGTCGTGCAGCACGCCATCGCCCACGACTCCGCCCTCCAGGCCGGCTGACGGGGAAGTAACCGTCTGTGGTCGGCCTTGTAGCGGTGCGGGTGGCAGGACCTGTGGCGGTGCACGCTGACGGCCGATTGAAGTGACTTCGTCACGTTCGGGTACGGGGGCGGTCAATGGAAGTGGCCTCGTCATCGGCGTGCGCCGCGTCGAGTTCGCTGGGGCGCGGGGTGCCGCCGCTCAGGTGAAACCGCGGGGGATGGTGGGCCTCGAGGTCGAACCCGCTCGGGGCGCCTAATACTCTGACGCCCGAGCCGATGTGCGCGTGCGAAGGAGGGACAGTGACCGATCCCGGGACCCGCGGCGACGTCGGCGGTCTCCTCACCGACTTCGTGCGCCGGGTCTCAGGTGCCGCCCACGCGGTCGTCGTGTCGGCAGACGGGTTGCTGTTGTCGGCCTCCGACGGGCTGCCGCGCGACCGTGCCGACCAGCTCTCGGCGGTCGCGTCGGGCTTGGTGTCGCTCACCCACGGCGCGGCGGAGTCGTTCAACGGCGGCCGTGTCAATCAGACTGTGGTCGAAATGGATCGCGGTTACCTGTTCCTCATGTCGGTCGGCGAGGGGTCCTGCCTGGCGGCGCTGGCGGCCCCGTCGACCGATATCGGCGCGCTCGCCTACGAGATGGCGGTGCTGGCCGGCCGGCTCGGCGGCGACGGCCGACTGTTGCGCAGCGGTGGTGGCGCCCGGTGACGCCGACGCACGAATGGGACCCGTCCGACTGGGACGCGCTGCACCAGGGCGGTCAACGGGAGTACGACTCCCCGGACCGATTCGACCTCGGCAGCCTGCCACGACAGCTCCCGCAGGGCCGGCCCCCGTCGGGCCGCCATTCGACGGGGCGGTTTCCGTCTCCGCAACCGCCCCCGGGCCCATCGGCGGCCGATCGGTTTCCGGACGGAGGATTCCAGCCGGGGCAGCCGCCGGGCGCTTTTCCCGGAGGCCAGGTCCCGGAAGGGCAGTTCCCGCCGGAGCAGTTCCCGTCGGAGTCGCGGCCTCCCTCGCCGCGGCGGAGTTCGTCGTCGCCGTCCTTCCCGCCCGCCTCGCGAGCGGACGCGGACGCGCAGGGGGGAAGTGGCCGCGGCGGGCCGCAACCCGCGGGGCCGCGGCGGATGCACCGGTCGCTGGTGCGTCCGTACGCGCGCACGGGCGGCCGGGTCGCGCCCGCCACCGATCTGCAGCTCGAATCCCTGGTGTCGGCCTACGACATCGCCGGTGCGATCGCGTCGGGAGCGGTGGCCTCGACGGTGCAGCGCTTCATCTGCGACCTGTGCGCGGAGGAGGTCAAGTCGATCGCCGAGATCGCCGCGTACGCGCGCCTGCCGCTCGGTGTGGTGAAGGTGATCGTGTCCGATCTGGCCGACGCAGGCGCGGTGTCGATCCAGCGGCCCGGCATGGTGACGGGTGACCGTTCCTCGCAGGCCTTCATGGAGCGCATCCTGGAAGGCCTCAAAGCGCTCTGACCCGCGGTTCTGCGCTCAAGCCTCGACGAGTGCGGCCGAGGTGATCCGGTGCAGCGGGTAGCGCTCGTTGTCGGAACCCTCCAGGATGCCGCCGCCGACCCGCACGGGCGTGACGATGCGCTGGGTGGCCGTGCCGTGGGAGTCGACGAACCCGATCCACACCTCGCGCTGCTCGCGCGTGGCCTGTGCGAGCAGCGCCATCGTCGCCGACGTGTCCGCCCCGCCGCCCGCGGGCAGGCGCACGGTGGCGCCCCTTCGCGTCGTCGCCGCACGATCACCGGCGCGGATGTGCGCGAGCACGGCCGAGACCTGGTCCTCGCTGATCGGCGCGGGTGCGTGCGCGGTGCGCTGGGTGGGCCGGTTCCTGGCCGGTATCCGCCGCCCGCTGGGGCGCAGGTCGAGGATGCGCCCGTCGGGACCCTCCGCCGCCGGTGTGAATCCGGCGCCGCGCAGCGCATCGAGCAGTTCGGCCAGCGGATACGGGCTGACGAGCACGGTCGGTGCGATCTTGCGCAACTCGTGGTCGGCCGCCACGGAGTGCGCCATCACCTCGGCGATGAGCACCTCGTCGTCGCAGCGGAGGAACGACGCCGCCGCGCCGCCGCGGAGCCGGCCGTGGCGCCGGGCGACGTCGTCGATCAGGTAGGTCAGTCCCTGCGGTACGGGCGTCGCCGAACGGCTGCGGAAGAGTTCGTGCAGGTCGTCGGCGGTGCGGCCGGTGTCGAGCGCTCGCCGCACGGACGCCTCGGTGACCCGGTAGACGGTCGCGTGACCCGCTGATTCGACGTCGGCGACGGCGTTGACCTCCGTGGCCAGGTCGGCCTCGAGCGGGCCGGGCGCCACCACCGTGAGGTCCGCCTGGACGAGGACATGGTCGACCGGTGTCGGCATCGCGTCGGCCATGGCGCTCGCCGCGGTGTGCGGGTCGTCCTCGAGTAGGGCCGACGCGGCGGAGGTGATCGCGCCGAGCGCGACCATGCCGAGCGCTGCGCCTTCGGACATCGCCGAGCGCGCGATCTCGTCGCGCAGCCGGCCGCCCTTGCGCGGTGCGTGCCACGCCAGGTGGGCGACGAGTTCGTCGATGCTCTTCACACCCGCACCGCCCGGCAACTCCGACAGCGTGGCCAGGACCCGCTTGCGCAGCATCGGCGCGTTGGGCCTGCGCAGTTCCTCGGACAACGCCGCCAGCACCTTGTCCTTCTCGTCCCGCTGTCCGGCGAGTCCCGGGAGCCGGGGCAGGTCGAGCCATGCCTGCGCGAGCGTCATCCACCTGATCGCAGGCGGCGAGGACAACCACGAATCCGTCAGCGTCGTCGGCACCCACTCGGGCGTGGCCTCGTCACTCGCCGCGACGAGGCCGGCTCCTGCGACGAGCTCGGCGAGCAGCGCGAGGCGGGTCTCGTCGACGTCGATCTCGCGCGCCAGCCGCTTGACCTCGCGCACTCCGAGCCCGCCCGACTTCAGCACCGGTGACGGCGTGTCCGACCAGGCGCGCAACAGCGATTCGGCGTGCCGCAGCAACTCCATCGCCTCACCGGCGCCCGCTTCATCCACAGTGGACTGGCCGTGCGGGTGGACGGGCAGTTCCGGCTCGGCGAGCTCGCCCTCCCGGTGGATCGTCCCGCCGCGTAGCGCCAGTCCGAGTTCCCGTGGCAGCTCGACGGTCGACGAGTCCCTGCGGACCAGCAGCCCACGCGCGAGCAGCTTCTGCACCGGTGTCTCCGCGAGTTCCAGCGGCACGTCGGCCGCCGCATCGCGAGTGCGGCCGATCGGCGGGCCTGCGGACAGCTTCCGCAGCAGTGCGCGCTCGTCGTCGCCGAGGTCGAACCCGTCTAGGTCGGTACCGGCGAGGGCGGGTACCGAATCCCCGAGACCGGCCGGGAACGGGCCGAACGTCTCCCTGGCGCCGGGCGGGATCTGGATCTCGCCGGAATCGGGGTCGTCCCACGCCAGTGCCAGCTCGAACAGGCCCGCGGGCGCGGGCTCGTCCCCCAGCAACTCGGCCAGTCGCTCCGGCGTGACCGGTTCCGTGTCGGCGCCTGCGACGACGAGCCCCTCGTAGGTGGCCAGCGTCGCCGAGTCGAGCTGCTCGCAGGCCCTGGCGATCGAGCCCGGTGTGCCGGCTCGGGTCGCGAGGACGGTCGAATCGGACGGCGGGGGCGTCGCCAGGTCCCGGCGAGCGCGCAGCAGTGCGGCCATTCGGTCGTCCGGCAGCGAGCGCAACCAGTCCGCGAGAGCGAGGGCGGGCATCGTGACCAGGATATCTCCCGGGTTCCGGCATCGGGCACACTGTGCTGGAGTCGAAGCACAGGCAGCGCGGGTGATCGCCCACATCCGCGGACCGAGGCGATGGAGGACGACGTGGCCAAGGCCAGCGAGCGGAAGAACGACCGGATCGACCCGGAGTGGCCGGAGGTCGACGACGGCCACCCTGTTTCGGAACTCGCCGCCGACAGGCAGGGTGCGCTCTCGCCGTTCGGGGACGTGTCGTTCCCGCTCGACTCGGTGCCGTACGACCACCCGCAGACCGAGATCAACAAGCGGTCCTGACCGAATCGCCGCACTGCCGCTGAGCAGTGCGAAGTTACCGACCAGTCACCCGGTCGGGGGCCGGTGACGCCCGCCACGCGGCTAGTGTTGTCAGGCGAATCCTGCAGTTCCCTGACGACACACGGGGGTAGTGACAATGCCGGTTCCCGGCCCGGGTTATTCGATCACCGTTCGAGTCGACGCACCGCCGTCGGCCAGCGCGGCCGGTGATCTGACGACCGCGGTGGGAAAGGTCGGCGGGGTGCTGACGGCGTTCGACGTCGTCGGATCGGACGCCGAGTCCATCGTCGTCGACATCACGGCCAACGTCGCCTCGGCCGACCACGCCGAGGACATCACGAGCGCCCTGAACGCGCTGCCCGGTGTCAAGGTGCGGAAGGTCTCCGACCGTACGTTCCTCATGCACCTCGGCGGCAAGCTGGAGGTCAGCCCCAAGGTCGCACTGAAGAACCGTGACGATCTCTCGCGTGCCTACACCCCGGGCGTCGCCCGTGTCTGCCAGGCGATCGCCGCCAATCCCGAGGACGCGCGCAGGCTGACGATCAAGCGCAACACCGTCGCCGTCGTCACCGACGGCTCGGCCGTGCTCGGCCTGGGCAACATCGGCCCCGGTGCCGCACTTCCCGTCATGGAGGGGAAGGCGGCGCTGTTCAAGAAGTTCGCCGACGTCGACGCCTGGCCCGTGTGCCTCGACACCCAGGACACCGAGGAGATCATCCGCACCGTGCGCGCCCTCGCGCCGGTCTACGCGGGTATCAACCTCGAGGACATCGCGGCGCCGCGCTGTTTCGAGATCGAGGCTCGCCTGCGGGAACAGCTCGACATCCCCGTGTTCCACGACGATCAGCACGGCACCGCCATCGTCGTCATGGCCGCGCTGCGCAACGCCCTCCGAGTGGTCGAGAAGAACATCGAGAACTGCCGGGTCGTGGTGAGCGGCGTCGGGGCGGCAGGATCGGCGATCATCCGCCTGCTGCTGCGCCGCAGCCCGGCCGACGTGATCGCGGTCGACATCGACGGCATCGTCCACACCGGACGCGAGAACATGGACCCCAACCTGCGGTGGGTCGCCGAGCACACCAACGTCGACGGCATGACCGGAACCCTGCACGAGGCCCTCGTCGGGGCCGACGTGTTCATCGGGGTGTCGGCCCCGAACCTGTTCGGCGCCGAGCAGGTCGCCACGATGAACGACGACCCCGTGGTGTTCGCGCTCGCCAACCCCGACCCGGAGATCGACCCGCTCGAGGCGCAGCAGCACGCCGCCGTCGTCGCCACCGGCCGCAGCGACTACCCGAACCAGATCAACAACGTGCTGGCCTTCCCCGGAGTGTTCCGGGGTCTGCTCGACGCCCATGCACGCGACATCGACGACGACATGCTGCTCGCGGCGGCCAACGCGGTCGCCGACGTCGTCGACGACCGGCTCAACGCGTCGTTCATCGTGCCGAGCGTGTTCGACAACGCCGTCGCTCCCGCGGTGGCGGAAGCCGTCAAGTCCGCGGCGGTGCAGGCGACGGGGGACAAGCAGGCGAAGTAGCCTCGACGGTGTGAGCCAGCACGCGAAGGAACTCAGCCACGTCGACGAGTCGGGCAACGCCCGGATGGTCGACGTGTCCGCCAAGGACGTCACCGCGCGCACGGCCGTCGCCAGCGGCCGGATGCGCACGACCGCGGAGGTCATCGGCCTGATCTCGGGAGGTGGCCTGCCGAAAGGCGATGCACTGGCCACCGCCCGGATCGCGGGGGTCATGGGGGCGAAGAAGACCCCCGAACTGATCCCGCTGTGCCACCAGATCGCGTTGACGAAGGTGGACGTGAGCTTCGAACTCGAGGACACGGCGGTGCGGATCGAGGGAATGGCCCGCACCAGCGACCGGACGGGCGTCGAGATGGAGGCGCTCACGGCGGTGACGGTCGCGGGGCTGGCGTTGCACGACATGATCAAGGCCGTCGATCCGGAGGCGACCCTCGACGACGTCCGCGTCGAAGCGAAGGACGGCGGTAAGACCGGCAGTTGGCGGCGCGGCGGGGTCCGCGGCGATCAGGCGGCCGAGGAACGGGCCGATGACCAGGGGCCCGGTGCGCAGTCCGGTGGTGAGCGATGAGCGGAGAGGCCAGGGTCGTCGTCGCGTCGAACCGTGCGTCGACGGGGGTGTACGAGGACAGGACCGGTCCGCTGATCGCGGAGTGGCTGACCTCGCGCGGCTATGCGACGCCCGATCCGATCGTGGTCGGCGACGGCGATCCGGTGGAACGGGCGCTGCGCGACTGTGTCGCCGACGGGCCGGACGTCGTCCTCACGACCGGGGGCACCGGTATCTCCCCGACCGACCGCACGCCCGAGGCGACGGCCGCGCTGCTGGACCGCGAGGTACCGGGGCTGGCCGACGCGGTGCGGGCTGCAGGCGGCGACGCCGTGCCCACGGCGATGCTGTCGCGCGGGCTGGCCGGTGTGGCGGGCCGGACGCTGATCGTGAATCTGCCGGGATCGACGGGCGGGGTGAAGGACGGGCTCGGTGTGCTCGAGCCGGTGCTGGACCACGCGGTCGACCAGCTTCGGGGCGCAGACCACGTGCGGGGCGGTGCCCACGTGCACGGTGGCGAACACCCGCGGGGCGACTCTGCGGTGGGAGCGGGAACCGGTGCCGGGGTTCGGATTCTCCGGGCCGACGTCACCGAGGAGTCGTTGTCGGTCGACGAACACGCCGAGCTCGTGGGCGACGACGCGGCCGGTGCGGTCGTGACCTTCAGCGGCGTGGTGCGTGATCACGACGGCGGGCGCACCGTGTCGTCGCTCTACTACGAGGGGCATCCGTCGGCCCCTTCGGTTGTCGCGGACGTCGTCGCCGACGTGGCGAATCGTCGCGGCGGGGTGCGCGCGGTCGCGGTCAGTCACCGCATCGGATCCCTGGAGATCGGTGATGTGGCGCTGGCGTGCGCCGTCGCGGCCGAACATCGCGGTGAGGCCTTCGCGACCTGCTCGGATCTGGTCGACGAGGTCAAGGCGCGCCTGCCGGTGTGGAAGCACCAGTGGTTCACCGACGGTACCGACGAGTGGGTCAACAGCCCCTGATCTCGTTCCCGTCGCCGGGTGTCGCCTGCGATCGCCGCGCACGTCAGCGATGGATGGCCGCCGTCACGGTGGTTGTCACGCGCGTATGCCACGCGCGATTGCCGCGCGCGGTTGCTCCGTCCGTGGGAGTGCGCTCGCTGACATTCGCATCAGCCGCGTTGCTCGATAAGGTCTCGGACATGCGTAGGGCCCCACCGTCCGGGGGACACGGTGGGGCCCTACGTTGCTGAGCGGGGCCGGTGGCCGACTCCGCCCCGCAACCGCGCCTTGCGGCAACGCGGCCGGAGTCAGTCGATCACTTGGTGGCGATCTTCTGGTCGACCACGATGAAGTCCGGGTTGTTGATGTAGCCCTCGTTGAGCTCGACGAGCTTCTGGTAACCGCCCTTGACGTCCTGCTTCTTGGCGATCTTGCTGAGCGTGTCGCCCTTCTTGACCTTGTAGTCGCCGTCCGGGTTGGACTTGGCGACCGGGGCCGGAGCGGGCTCCGGGGCCGGGGCGGGCTCCTCGACGGGGGCCTCGGCGGTCTCCTCTGCCGGAGCCGGGGCGGAGCCCTCGGTGTTGGAGCTCTCGTAGCTGGCGGTGGAGCCGGCCTGAGCGCCGCACACCGGCCACGCGCCGATGCCCTGGCCCTCGAGCGTGCGCTCGGCGACGGCGATCTGCTCCGCACGCGAAGCGTCCGCCGGGTTGCCGCTGCCGCCGTAGGCCTCCCAGGTGCTCTGGGAGAACTGCAGGCCGCCGTAGTAGCCGTTGCCGGTGTTGATGCTCCAGTCGCCGCCGCTCTCGCACTCGGCGATGGCGTCCCAGTTCACGCTCTGGGCCTGCGCGGGGGTCGCAGCCAGTGCCAGCGGGGCGCCCACGGCCAGGCCCGCGACAGCGACCCGGGCCATGGTGCGCGAAGCGGTGGAGGACTTACGGTGCTTGCCTCGATAAGCCATTTTCGACTCGGTCTCGCCTTCCGCGCCGTACGTGGAGCAGGGCAGGCCGTAACAGCCTGGCCGGCTTTCGGGATGCCGGCACGTGCCGCGGGTTCGGCTCCGTTCCCTCTCGTCCCAGTCCAGAAGTTCTTTCGCTCGGGGTCGGGTCCGGGACTCCGCGGACTGGGTTCGGCGCGTCGGAATCCCGGTCTTGCTCGTGGTCGGTCGGGGCCAACCGAGATGCGACGGTACGTAACGAGAACGCCGATCGGAAATTTTCGAGTATGTGTGCTAGGTCACAGTAACGACGTGCAACCTTCTGCGATGACGGTGTCATTGCAGGTCAGCGGGCCGTTATGGCGCCGTTTCCGTTCCGAGATCTTTCACTCTTCGTGAGGCTTGTGTCACGTCATTTCGGCGCGAATGGACCGTTCGTGCAGGCCACTTCGCGGTGGTTCAAACCGGCGAACCGGACGATCGAGGCGGTTGCGAACGAGTGCTGACAGGTCCGTGTTGCCGTGACCGATCGGCCGGGTGGCCGCCGGGCGAACTCGTCGGTAACGCCGATGTGGCGAAGGTCCGGACCGATGGGGGCCCGTCACCTGCGGTGAGGCGGGGTGAGGTGCAGCTGTCGTCCGGACCTGAGTCGTGAGCCCGCGCGGAGGCGGCGCGGTCCGGACAAATCACACGAAAGGGTCGGTTCGTCAGGTTCGACGGAAAGGTCCGGACGACCGGTGGTCGTTCGTTCCCCGGCCGGACCACCGGCGGTAAAGGTGGGACCACTCCACCCGGCGGAGCCGAACGGGTCGGATGGACGGCGAGGCGTCCACTGTGCGGCGGTGTGAGCCGTGCTCGCCCAGGGCCGGTGGGAAGGCGCCTGCCGGTGGCATCGGCCCGTCTCAGCGTTACTCAGCGACGCTGAGTCGTGCCTGTGGCCTCGAGGAGGTTCGGCCTCCGTCGCCACGGCCGTTCCCCGGTCGCTTCAGCCGCCGGCGAACGGTGGCAGCACGTCGAGTTCGCCCTCCGACGGAAGCGGTCGCGTGGTGTCGCGTACCGCGACGCCGTCGACGAGGAAGCTCGCGGCGTCGAGGATCCGTGGCAGTGAGCCGGGGTGCCGGGTGCGCAACGCGACGACCGCGTCGGCGACCGTGGCACCGGCCGGAAGCTCCAGGGCTTCGGACTCGACCCCTGCTGCTGCGCGCGCGGACGCGAAGTACCGCACGCGCACTGTCGTCACGGCAACCGGCACGCGGTCAGCCTCCGATCGAACTCATCGGCCGGAGCGGTTGTGCGAACCCGGCCTCGTTGATCTCGTGCCCGGCGAGTTTGCCCCACATCGTGTCGCGCCAGACGTTCGCCACGTCCTCGTCGCTCGCCCCGCCGCGCAGCAGCATGCGCAGGTCGGTCTCGTCGTTGCTGAACAGGCACGAGCGGACCGCGCCGTCGGCGGTCAGCCGAGTGCGCTCACAGGCGGCGCAGAACGGCCTCGTCACCGACGGGATGACGCCCACCTCGGCCGGTCCCCCGTCGACCAGCCAGCGTTCGGCCGGTGCGCCCCCGCGTTCCACGGGACTCGGGGTCAGCGTGAACTCGGTGGAGAGCAGGTCGAGGATCTCGGTCGCGGTGATCATGTTCGTCCGGTTCCAGCCGTGCTGTGCATCGAGCGGCATCTGCTCGATGAACCGCAGGTGGTAGCCGTTCTCCAGTGCGAACCGCAGCAGCGACGTCGCCTCGTGGTCGTTCTCGCCGCGGATGAGCACGGAGTTGATCTTGACGGGTTCGAGGCCCGCGTCGCGCGCGGCGGCGAGTCCGTCGAGCACGTGCCGCAGCCGGTCGCGGCGGGTGATGCGCTCGAACGTCTCCGGGTCGACGGAGTCGAGCGAGACGTTGATCCGGTCGAGGCCGGCCTCGGCGAACGCCTTCGCGCGCTTGGCGAAGCCGATGCCGTTCGTCGTCATGGACAGCCGCGGGCGCGGTTCGAGCGAGGTGATCCGCGCGACCAGGTCTTCGAGGTGCGGGCGCAGCAGTGGTTCGCCGCCGGTGAGGCGGATGTCGGTGACGCCGAGCCTGCTCACGGCGATGTCCATGAGCCGGACGAGCTCGTCGTCGCTGAGGACCTGTTCGCCGGGCATCCATTCGAGGCCTTCGGCCGGCATGCAGTAGCTGCACCGCAGGTTGCACTTGTCGGTCAGTGACACGCGCAGGTCGGTGGCGACCCTGCCGAAGGTGTCGATCAGAGCCGGATTGTCAGGGCGCGGGGTCGTCGCAGCCTGGCCGGACGAGCGCGCGCCGGGGACCGCCGGCGTGCCGAGGTTCACCGCGTTCCCCGCGCCACCGGTGCTGTGGGCTTGGCCTGTTGCGTGGCCTGCCGCCGATTCCGCTGCCATCACCACTCACCCTAGTGCCGGGGACCGACAGTGCGTGAGATCGCGAGGGCACCGAATCTGCGCCGGTTTTCCGCTTGGCCATGGCCAATCCGCAGATGCGGATATAACGTTCGATTCATGACGCATTTTCGGTTCTCCGAGGTGGCGAGATTGTTGGGCGTCAGCGACGACACGGTTCGCCGGTGGGTGCGGGCGGGACAGCTCGAGGCGGGCGAGGACACCGCGGGCCGCAAAGTGGTCGACGGCGCGGAGTTGGCGGCGTTCGCCAGACGGCAGGCGGTGAAGTCGTCGGAGGAGGACCGGACGGCCGAGTCGGCCGATCCGACGGAGATCGGCAGGTCGGCGCGGAACCGGTTCGTCGGCCTCGTCACCGACGTCGTGGCCGACGGCGTCATGGCCCAGGTCGAGGTGCAGTGCGGGCCACACCGCGTGGTGTCGCTGATGAGTGCCGAGGCGGTCAGGGAACTGGGGCTGAAGCCGGGCGAGCTCGCGGTGACCGTCGTGAAGGCGACGCAGGTGATCGTCGAAACGCCGCGGGGCGACCGATGAGGCCCGCGAACCTCCGGCGGCCGGGCACGCAGGTGCGCCGCGCGCGGCGCGTCTGCGCAGCGACGGTCGCCGTGCTGCTGACCGTCGCCGCGACCGCGTGCGGTCCGGAGGGGCGCACGCTGAACGTCTTCGCGGCGGCCTCGCTCACCGAACCGTTCGGCGAGTTGGAGCGGACGTTCGAACAGCGGCACTCCGACGTCGACGTCCGGCTCAACCTGGCGGGCTCGTCCACACTCGGCAGCCAGATCGCGGAGGGTGCACCGGCCGACGTGTTCGCCTCGGCCAACGAATCGGTGATGGCCGACGTCGCGGCGGACATGGCGGGCGAGCCGGCGTCGTTCGCGACCAACCGGCTGACGATCGCCGTGCCGCGGGGAAACCCGGCCGGTGTCGAGGGCTTCGGCGACCTGGCCGACGGCGGCGTGACGGTGGTGGTGTGCCAGCCGCAGGTGCCGTGCGGGGCCGCGGCACGACGGCTCGCCGAGCTGACCGGTACGACGCTGCGTCCCGCCAGCGAGGAGCAGGACGTCAAGGACGTGCTCAACAAGATCGTCACCGGGGAGGCCGATGCCGGACTCGTGTACACCACGGACGTCCGGGCCGCCGGCGGGAAGGTCGAGGAGGTGCCCGTGCCCGAGGCGTCCCGTGCGGTGAACCGGTACCCGATCGCCGTGTCGGCCCGCGCTGCCGAACCCGAGCTCGCCGCCGAGTTCCGCGACCTGGTCCGCGGCGAGGAAGGCCGTCGGGTGCTGAAGAAGGCCGGTTTTGGCGCCCCGTGACGGCGCGGACCGGCCCCGCGCGGGTGGCCCGGACACGGCACGGGCCGACCCGGCCGCGGGCGGGGCTTCGACAGGCGCGGCTTCGACCGGCGGCGTGAGGTCCGGTGGTGTGGCCTCGCGCGTCGTGCCGCTGGGGTTCGGCAGCCGCAGGACCCGGGGCCGGAATCCCGGGTTGCCGTGGGTGCTGTGGATTCCGGCGTGCCTCGCACTCGCGCTGGTCGTGCTGCCGGTCGTGGGCCTGCTCGTCCGGACCGACTACACGCGCCTGCCGCAACTGCTCACGTCGGACGCCGCCCTCAGCGCGCTGCGGCTCTCGCTGGTCACGGCGCTGCTGTCGACGATCGTGTGCGTCGTGCTCGGGGTGCCGCTCGCCGTGGTGCTTGCCAGGGCGCGCGGCCGCGGCGTGCGGCTCGTGCGGGCCGTGGTGCTGCTGCCGCTCGTGCTGCCGCCCGTCGTCGGCGGCCTTGCGTTGCTGTTCCTGCTCGGCCGTAACGGTTTCCTCGGTTACCTGCTCGACGTCGTGGCGGGGGTGAGCGTGCCGTTCACGACGACGGCGGTGGTGATCGCGCAGACGTTCGTGGCCATGCCCTTCCTCGTCGTCAGCCTCGAAGGTGCGCTGCGCGGGGGCGGGCAGCGGTACGAGCTCGTCGCCGCGACGCTCGGCGCGCGCCCGTGGACCGTGTTCCGCCGGGTGACGGTGCCGCTGCTGTTGCCCGCGCTCGGTTCCGGTGTGGTGCTGAGTTTCGCGCGAGCGCTCGGGGAGTTCGGGGCCACGATCACGTTCGCAGGCAGTCTGGAAGGGGTGACGCGGACGTTGCCGCTCGAGGTGTACGCGCAGGCGCAGGCCGACGTCGACAGTGCCGTCGCGCTGGCGCTGCTGTTGATCGTCGTCGCCGTCGTGGTCATCGCGGTGGCCAGGCCGAAGGCGTTCGACCGATGAGCCTGCACGTGGACGTGGCGGTGACGCGGGGCCGGTTCACTCTCGACGTGGCGTTCGACGTACCCGGTGGTGGCGTGCTGGCGGTGCTCGGGCCGAACGGATCCGGCAAGTCGACGCTGTTGCAGTGCCTCGCGGGGCTGCTGGTGCCGGACCGCGGGACGGTGACGCTCGGCGGCCGCACGCTGACCGGCGTCCCCGGTGTCCAGGTGCCGGTGCACGACCGAGGGATCGGCCTGCTCGCCCAGGACCCACTGCTGCTGCCGCACCTGTCGGTGGCGGAGAACGTGGCATTCGGGCCGCGGTCCCAGGGTGCCTCGCGCACGCGCGCACGCGCGCAGGCGCGCGCATGGGTTAGAGAGGTGGACGCGGCCGAGCTCGCCGGGCGCAAACCCGCCCAGCTCTCCGGGGGACAGGCCCAGCGGGTGGCGATCGCCCGCGCACTGGCGGGCGGGCCACGGGCACTGCTGCTCGACGAACCGCTGTCGGCACTGGACGTCGATGCCGCACCCGCCGTACGCGGTCTGCTGCGGCGGGTGCTGCGGCGGACACACGTCGGCGAGAGCGGGGCCGATCCGGACGGCCGGCGCTGTGCCGTGCTCGTCACGCACGACCCGCTCGACGCGCTGGCGTTGGCCGACGACGTCGTGGTTCTCGACGCGGGGCGGGTCGTGGAGCGTGGTCCGGCCAAGGAGGTGCTGGCCGCGCCGCGCACCCCGTTCACCGCGCGGATCGCCGGTCTGAACCTCGTTCCCGGCGTGGCCGCCGAGGATGGGCTGCATACCTCGGACGGCCGGTTCGTCGCGGGCGTCCGCTCCGACGACTGCGCAGCGGGGGAACCGGCCGTGGCGGTGTTCGCCCCCGGCGCGGTGGCTGTGCATCCGGCAGCCGCCCCGCACACGGGCAGCCCGCGCAACGTCGTCGCCGCGCGGGTCGCCTCGCTCGAACCGCACGGCGCGGTGATCCGCCTCCGCACCGTGGGGGACGGGGGCGTGGCCGCGGGGATCGCCGCCGATCTGACGCCCGCCTCCGTCGCCGACCTCGGCCTGGAGCCGGGATCGGCGGTGCGGCTGGAGGTCAAGGCCGCGTCGGTCGCGGTGCACGCCGCAGTGGAGTCACCGTCCCCGTTTCCGGCCGCCGAGCCCTAAGGTGGGCGCATGGCCTCGTCGAACGCTCCCTGGACGTACCTCACCGACATGGACGGCGTGCTCGTCCACGAGGAACATCTCGTGGACGGCGCCGACGATTTCCTCGCCGAGCTGCGCTCGGCCGGCGCGGATTTCCTGGTGCTGACCAACAACTCCATCTACACCCCGCGTGACCTGCGCGCGCGGCTGCTGCACAGCGGTCTGGACGTGCCCGAGTCGGCGATCTGGACCTCGGCGCTCGCGACGGCGAAGTTCCTGCAGGAGCAGCGGCCCGGCGGGTCGGCGTTCGTCATCGGCGAGGCCGGGCTGACCACGGCACTGCACGAGGCGGGTTACATCCTCACCGAGACCGACCCCGACTACGTCGTGCTGGGGGAGACGCGGACCTACAGCTTCACCGCGATCACCCGCGCCATCCGGCTGATCGAACAGGGCGCCCGCTTCATCGCCACCAACCCGGATCCGACCGGGCCGAGCCGCGAAGGGCTGCTGCCCGCCACCGGTTCGATCGCGGCGCTGATCGAACGTGCCACCGGCAAGTCGCCGTACTACGTGGGCAAGCCGAACCCGTTGATGATGCGGTCCGCGCTGCGCTCGCTCGGGGCCCACTCCGAGCACACGATCATGATCGGCGACCGGATGGACACCGACGTGCACTCGGGCATCGAGGCCGGGTTGAAGACGGTGCTGGTGCTGTCCGGGATCTCGACCCGCGAATCCGCAGACCGGTACCCGTTCAAGCCGACACTGGTGGTCGACACGATCGCCGACCTGGTGGGCCGCACGGCCGATCCGTTCGGCGCCGGCTGATCCACTCGGGTACCCGGCCGCCGCGAGGACGGAGCCACAGCCCACGTGGGCGGAGGGCGTAAAGTCGAGGGGTGATGGACGGGGACATGTTCGTCGTCGGTGACGTGCACGGACACCGCGACGAGCTGGCCGACGCGCTGCGCGGGCGAGGCCTCATCGACGACGCCGACAACTGGTCGGGTGGCGCCGCGACGCTGTGGTTCCTGGGAGACTTCGTCGACCGCGGGCCCGACGGGATCGGTGCGATCAAGCTGGTCCGCGAGCTGCAACGACAGGCGGCCGATGCGGGCGGGCGGGTCGAGACGCTGCTCGGCAACCACGAGATCCTGCTGCTCGGTGTCCACCGGTTCGGCGACGAGGACGTGCCGTCCGATTTCGGTCCGCGGAGTTTCGCCCGCAGTTGGGAGATCAACGGCGGGTGCCTGGCCGACCAGGAAGGGCTGACCGACGAGCTCGTCGAATGGCTGGTCACCCGGCCGATGCTGGCCTGCGACGGCGATCACCTGCTGATGCACTCGGACACCCTCGAGTACCTCGAATGGGGCTCGTCGATCGACAAGATCAACGAGACGGTCCGCGACGTGCTGGCGGGCGACGACCTGTCCCGGTGGTGGGACGTGTGGCGACGCATGACCACCCGGTACGCGTTCCGCGGCCCGCACGGTCGGGATGCGGCGCTGGCGTTGCTCGACGAGCTCGGCGGGGAGCGGATCGTGCACGGGCACAGCGTGATCGCGGACCAGCTCGGCATTCACCCCGTCGACATCGAGCAGCCGTATCTGTACGCGGGCGGCCGGGTGCTGGGGATCGACGCAGGCCTGTTCGCGGGCGGCCCCTGCCTCGTCGTCCCGTTGCCCTACGTACCCGAGGACTGAGTACCCGAAGACTGACAGCTGGGCCGATCGGGTGTAGGCGGTCGATGCCCCCAGGGGCACCTTGGGTGCACTCAGTGCCCCTAAGGTGCCCTTGGGGGCACATCCGGTGTTACGGGACGTGGTCGGGGTGTTCACGCGTTCGTGGTTGGCGGCGTGAGCGGGGCGGCATACGCTCCCGGGCGGATGATCGCCCGAGCCCAGGAGTTCCCGATGAAGCGGATCGCCACCGCCGCCGCACTGCTCACCGCAGCGCTCGCAGCCCCCGCAGCGCTCACCGGTCCGGCAGCAACCGCAGGTCCGGTGGCGTCGGCGGGTCCGCCGCCCGTCGCGCTCACCGTCGCGTCGTACAACATCCACGCCGGAATCGGCACCGACGGGAACTTCGACCTCGACCGCACCGCGAGCGCAATCGCGGCGACGGGCGCCGACGTCGTCGCGCTGCAGGAGGTCGACCGGCATTGGAGCGATCGCAGTGAGTATCGCTCCGTGGTGGACGAGCTCGCTCGCAAGCTCCACATGCACGCGCGCTTCGCACCCATCTATTCGCTCGATCCGTCCGGGCCGGGGCAGCCGCGCCGGGAGTACGGCACCGCCGTGCTGTCCCGCTTCCCGATCGCGGAGTTCACCAACCACGAGCTGACCCGGTTGTCCACACAGGACTCCGACGCGGGGCCGCAGCCGATGCCGGGGTTCGCCGAGGCCGTGATCCGCGCTCGCGGTGCGCTGGTGCACGTCTACTCGACCCACCTCGACTACCGCGGCGACCCGTCGATCCGCCGGCGTCAGGTGACCGAAACGCTCGACGTCCTCGCCGCCGACGCCGATGCGCCGCGAGTGCTCCTCGGCGACTTCAACGCCGAACCCGGCGCTCCGGAACTCGATCCACTATGGACGGATATGGACGACGCGTTCGCCGAGGCGGGCGCCGGTGAAGGGCTCACGTATCCCGCGGAGTCCCCGGAGAAGCGCATTGACTACGCCGCCGTGTCCGGGCAGATCGAGATCCGTGGTGCGCGCGTGGGCGCGACGGAGCTCGCGGCGACGGCGTCGGATCACCGGGCCGTCGTCGCCGAGGTCGTCACGGCGCGCTGACCGACCGATCCAGCCAGCCGGCCCAACCAGTCGACCCAGACCAGTCGACCCAGACCAGTCGACCCAGACCAGTCGACCCAGACCGATCGGCACAGACCGGCCGGCACAGACCGATCGGCACAGACCGGCCGTCATGGAAGCAGCCACGCCGAGCGGGCGCGGACGACCGCTTCGTGGCGGGTGTGCGCGCCGAGTTTGCGCATCGCAGAACGCAGATATGCCTTGACGGTCTCGGGCGCCAGCGACAGCCGTGCCGCCGTGTCGGCGTTGGTGCAGCCGAGTGCGACCTGTGCCAGCACGTCGGTCTCGCGCCGCGACAGCTGTACGTCGGCGGGAAGTCGTGTGGTGCCGGATCGCAGGTCGGCGAGTCGTTTCGCCGCGGTGTACATCCGGTGTTGCAGCCCGGGGTCCTGCGTCGAACCGGCGATCGCGCAGAGTTCGGAATGCACCGAGCGCAGCTCTTCGAGGCTGGCCACATCGGACACGTCGGCACCGCGGGTGGCCGTGATGGTCTCGGCCATCGCCATGCGCCGGTCCACTTCGTCCCTGACGGCCAGTTCGCCCGCCAGCCGTCTGCCGGCGCTGACGAGTTTGTCCCTCGCCCTGTCCCCGACGGGTGCCCGCTGTCGGACGGCGCCGTAGAGCACCGCGCGACAGGTTCCGCCGACCCGCACCGGAACGGCGAGTACCGCGGACAGCCCTTCGGCCTGCACCGGGCCGTCGTAGTCGTGGGTGATCGAGCGGTCGGAGGTGTAGTCGACGACACCGATCGGCTTGCCCGACGCAACGACCCGCCCGCCGACGCCTCTTCCCGCTCGTACGTCCAGGTTGTTCATGCTGGTGGTCAGGGTGCCGACGAAGTCGGTCAGCCGGAGGTGGCCGTCGGTCACCTCCCCGCCGAACGCGACCGGGAAACCACTGTCGCCTGCCACCACTCGGAGCTGCGCACGTAATGCGTCGCGGTCGTCGGGCCGTAAGGGAACACCCGGGACTGCCTGAAGGTGGGCCATAGTGTCCGTCCTCCGTTGGCTGATCGGCGCGGTTGGTCCACACCGAAGACACTTGCCACGCCATTGGGCGTCAGTCGGAGGAGTGTAACGGCCAATCGGACACTGTGCTGATACCCGAACGGGGGAACCAGGCCATTACACCCGTCCGGGGGCACCTGTCCGGGGTCTATGTGAATGCGCAGCGTGACCGAATGCGCGGCGGTGGCTGCGCGTGGCCCCGATCACCACGGCGTATCCGCCGCCGGGAGGTGCCGGCGGTCACGGCCACCCCAACTCGGGGGTATTGCCAGGCGCGGGAGGGGGCGCAACATGTCAGCCCAACTGACGGAGATCACCCCACCACGTACCGTCGAGGAGATTTCATGGCAGGCCACCGCGCGGATCCGGCAGAGCCGGACGCCGTCTCCCCTGACACCTCGTTCAGCAAGGAACCCACCAGCCGGCGGCGCTTCCTCGGCTATCTGCTGGCCGCACCGACGCTGGTAGCGGCGGCCGAGCTCGGCGGGCCGACCGTGTTCGGCGCACCCGCAGCGAACGCGGCGGGCGACACGGGTGGGGGCATCCCACCCAGTCCGCAGCTCGCCGACAGTTACGACCTGACCGACGCACTCGTGCATGCGGCGAGGCCGACGGCGAACCTGATCACGATCACGCTCGACGAGAACGGCCACGCGCACTTCGAACTGCATCGCACCGAGGTGGGCCAGGGGATCAGCACGACGGTGGCCATGCTCATCGCCGAGGAGATGGACCTGCCGCTGGAACACGTGCACGTCACTCTCGCCGACGCGCGGCCCGAGCTGATGACGAACCAGCTCACCGGCGGTTCGTCGTCGGTGAGCTCCATCTACTACCCGGTGCGGACGGCGGCTGCGGTCGCGAAGGGCAAGCTCCTCGAGGCCGCGAGTCTGGTCCTCGGCGAACAGGCGAACTTCCTGAGCTCGAAGCTCGGTGTGATCACGTCGTCGGCAGGCCGGTCCGTCTCCTACGGCGACCTGGCCACCAAGGCGGCGAGCGACTCGACGAAACAGGTCGAGGCGGATCTCAAATCCGAATCCGACTTCACGATCGTCGGCAAACCCACCCGGCGGATCGACGCGCTGGACGCGGTGACCGGGCGCAAGCAGTTCACGACCGACCTCGACGTCCCCGGGGCTAAGCCGACCATGGTGTGCCGGCCGCCGACGATCAACGGCACGGTCGGCTCCGTCAACAACGCCGAGCAGGTCCGCCGGATGCCCGGCATCACCGACGTCGTGACGATCAGCAGCGGGGTCGCCGTACGGGGCGAGACCTACGGGCAGTGCATCGACGCGGTCAACGCCCTGGACGTGAACTGGGGGCCCGGGCCGGTCGACGGCGAGTCAGACGCCACGGTCGAGCAGAAGCTCAAGGACGCGACGCCGCCTGCGGTCATCCCGCCGACACCCGCGACCAAAACGCTGGAGCGGCAGTACACGTTCGCGTTCGTCAACGGCAGTGCGCTCGGCGTCAACGCCGCGATCGCCGACGTGAAGTCCGACAGCGCGGAGATCTGGTCGACGTTGAAGATCCCGATCGCCGCGCAGGAGGCGATCGCGGAGCTGCTGGGCATGGCGATCACCCAGGTCACGTGTCACGTGATTCCCGGCGGTGGCTCGTTCGGCCGCACGTTGTTCCACGATGCGGCGCTCGAAGCCGCCGAGATCTCGCACAAGATCGGCAAACCCGTTCGGCTGATGTGGCACCGCGCTGACGACTGCAGGCAGGGCCGTGTCCACCCGATGTCCGTCGGAACGATGCGGGCCTCGTTCGCGAACGACGTGGTGAGCTTCGAACAACACCATGCGAGCGTGCGCACCGACTTCGGTCACGGCCTCGGTGACGCGGTCAGCTCGTCGGTCGCCACGCACGTGCCAGGGGTGAGCTACACGGTCTCCGAGGCCATCTTCCTGCTCACCACGCCGTCGTTCTACAACTTCGGCATCACCAAGACGCTGCTGACCGAGACGCATCAGTCGCCGGAGAACAATCAGCCACGCGGCGGCTTCAACACCAGCAGCGTGCGCAACGTGTACTCGCCGAACACGGCCACGACGCGTGAGCTGTTCGTCGACGAACTCGCCGAGAAGATGGGCATGGACCCGTACAACTTCCGGCGCAAGTACGTGAAGAACGAGAAGTTGCTCAAGGTGCTGGACAAGGCTGCCGAGGTCGGCGGATACGGGCAGCCGACTCCGAACGGCGTTGGGCACGGGATCGCGCTGCACCACGAGTACAAGCAGACGATGGCGTGCTTCGTCGAACTCGACTGCAGGCCGGAGACCGTCAACCGGAAGGTGCGGGACGGCGTCACCGGGCCACGCGTGACCCGCGGCGTGCTCGTCACCATTCCCGGTCACGTCGTGGTCAACCCGCTCGGTATGGAGGCGATGATGCAGGGCGGATTCATCGACGGCTTCGCACAGGCGCTGACGGCGAGCGTGCACCTCGACCGCGGCAGCATCGCCGAGGCCAGCTGGGACAACTTCTTCTACTGCAGGCAGTGGAACCTGCCGTTCGAGTTCACCCCGGTGATCCTGCCTGCCGAGGAAAGCGAGACCCCGGCAGGCGCGGGCGAGATGGGTGTGGCGCCGGCGTTCGCCGCGACGGCGTGTGCCTACCGCGCGGCCACCGGAACGACCCCGACGCACTTCCCGATCAACCACAACGACCCGCTGCCGTTCGAGCCCTACCCGCACGAGCCGCCGCTGCCGCCGTCGCCGACCAACGGCCTCGACTACGCCTACTGAGGAGGCAACGTTGCCCGAACACACCTTCACGCTCAACGGGAAGCAAGTGACCGTCGACACCGAGGACAATGTCCGCCTGCTCTGGGTGATCCGCGATCTGCTCGGCGTCACCGGGCCCAAGTACGGCTGCGGCATCAACGTCTGCAAGGCATGTACCAGCCACATCAACGGCAAGGCGTTCAACCCGTGCTCGGTACAGGTCGCCGACGTCGAGCCCGACGACGAGATCACCACGATCGAGGGGCTGGCCGACACGGTCGAATCGGACCTGCACCCCATGCAGGAGGCGTGGCTGGATCACGACGTCGTGCAGTGCGGTTACTGTCAGCCCGGCCAGATCATGGCCGCGGTCGCCACGGTCAGAAAGGCCCGCGACGAGGGGCGTGAGCTCAGCGACGCGGACATCGAGGGCATCCGGAACGTGTGCCGCTGTGGCACGTACTTCAGGATCCGCGAGGCCATCAAGGACGGTGCCACGCGGATGTGAGGTGGGCCGCCCGTTAGGTCGGCACGATCTCCCTGCCCAGCGGGACCAGCGCCACGGGAACGAGTTTGATGTTCGCGACACCCAGCGGGATGCCGATGATCGTGATGCACAACAGCAGCCCGGTCACGAGGTGGCAGAGCGCGATCCACCAGCCGGCGAGCAGCAGCCACAACACGTTGCCGAGCAGCGAGGGCAGGCCCGCGTCCCGGCGTTCGGTGACGGTGCGGCCGAACGGCCACAGCGCGTACCGGGCGATGCGCAGCGACGCGAGCCCGAAGGGGATCGTCACGACCAGGATGCAGCACACGATTCCCGCGACCAGATAGCCGAGCGCGAGCCAGAAACCCGCGAGGACGAACCAGATCACGTTGAGCAGTACGGTCACGCCGCCAGTCTTCCGGAACCGCCCCGCTCGTGGCCACCGGGTGGGGAGGCTGTCCTCGCCGCGGTGCGGCGCCGTGGCGAGGACAGCCGTCGTGCCGTGGGCGTCCGCGGTCAGACGGCCAGCGTGCCGCAGGCGATCGTGACGGCCGTGCCGGACAGCACGACCTCGTGGCCGTCGAGCCGGGTGCGCACGAGACCGCCGCGTGCGGAGGCCTGCTCGCCGGTGAGGTCGCCGCGGCCGAGGTGCTCCGCCCAGTACGGGGCGAGCACGCAGTGGGCCGATCCCGTCACCGGGTCCTCCGGGATGCCGATGGCCGGAGCGAACATGCGGCTGACGAAGTCGACGCCGTCGGTGTCGGAGGGTGCGGTGACGATCACCGAGTGCGGATGCAGCCGGGTCAGCGCGTCGAGGTCGGGTTCGCAGGCGCGCACTGCGGCGGTGTCGTCGCTGACGACCAGCAGGAACCCGGCGCTGCGGCGGACGTCGGTCACGGGCACCGACGGCAGTGCGCGTGAGACGTCGAGGTCGGGGTGTTCGAAGGGAGGGTCGGCGGGAAACCGCATGTCGATGCCCGAGTCGGACCGAGTGCACCGCAACTCGCCGGAGGCGGTGGTGAACGTCTGCGAGTCGCCGAGGACGTGGGCCGCGGCGAGGGTGGCGTGGCCGCACAACGGCACCTCGGTCGTCGGCGTGAACCAGCGCAGCGGTTTCGGCTCGCGGGTGGTGACGACGAACGCCGTCTCCGCGTGCTTCATCTCCGCCGCGACGTCCTGCATCCAGCGTTCGCCTGCGGGCTCGTCGAGTAGCACGACGGCGGCGGGGTTCCCGCGGAAGGGAGTGTCGGTGAACGCGTCGACGACGTAGAGCTGCATGGCCTCACCCTAGAACCGGATGCGCGGAGCCGGTCCCGCAGCGTCCCGGTGAGTTGTGGCCGCCCGAGGTCGAGTCACGGCCCTGCTGAGCTGTGGCCCGCCGTCTGCGCGGTCCCTAGACTGACCGGCGGAAACGTCAATGCTGACGCCCGAGGAGCACACCATGACTTCGCCAGCCGTCTCCAGCCCCGCTCTGCCCAGCTACGCGTCCGGGACCTCGGACGTGCCGTTGCTCGGTGACACGATCGGCGACAACTTCGACCGGACGGTGGCGGCCTTCGGCGACCGCGACGCCCTGGTGGACCTGCCGTCCGGGCGCCGGTGGAGCTATCGCGAGCTGCAGGCCGACGTCGATGCGCTGGCGTCGGGGTTGCTCGTGCGTGGAGTGTCGAAGGGCGACCGGGTCGGCATCTGGGCACCGAACTGTCCGGAATGGACGTTGACGCAGTACGCGACGGCCAAGATCGGTGCGATCCTGGTCAACATCAATCCGGCCTACCGTGCGCACGAACTGGAGTACGTGCTGAACCAGTCGGGCATCCGGATGCTCGTCGCGGCGGCGAGTTTCAAGACCTCCGACTACGCCGCGATGATCGACGAGGTGCGCCCCCGTTGTGAATCGCTGTCCGACGTCGTGCTGCTCGGCAGTCCGGAGTGGACAGATCTGTTCGAATCGGACGGAGATGCCGAGAAGCTGGCGGCGGCCTCGCGGAACCTGTCCGCCGATGACCCGATCAACATCCAGTACACCTCGGGCACGACGGGATTCCCGAAGGGAGCGACGCTGTCGCATCACAACATCCTCAACAACGGATTCTTCGTCGGTGAACTGTGCAACTACACGGAGCGGGATCGGATCTGTATTCCGGTGCCGTTCTACCACTGCTTCGGCATGGTGATGGGAAATCTGGCGGCCACGAGTCACGGGGCGTGCATGGTGATCCCGGCGCCGGGGTTCGACCCGAAGTCGGCGCTCCAGGCCGTGCAGACCGAGCGGTGCACCTCGCTCTACGGCGTACCGACGATGTTCATCGCCGAACTCGCCGAGGACGGTTTCGACGACTACGACCTCGGCACGCTGCGCACCGGCATCATGGCGGGCTCGCCGTGTCCGGTCGAGGTCATGAAGCAGGTCATCGAGCGGATGGGCATGGCAGAGGTGTCGATCTGCTACGGCATGACCGAGACCTCGCCGGTCTCCACGCAGACGCGCGCCGACGACACGATCGAACGCCGGGTGTCCACTGTGGGCAGAGTCGGTCCGCACCTGGAGGTGAAGGTGATCGACCCGGCCACCGGGCTGACCGCGGCGCGCGGCGAACCGGGCGAGCTGTGCACCCGTGGCTACTCGGTGATGCTCGGCTACTGGAACCAGCCGGACAAGACCGCTGAGGCCATCGATGCGGCGCGCTGGATGCACACCGGCGACCTGGCCGTGATGGACGAGTCCGGCTACGTCAACATCACCGGGCGCATCAAGGACATGGTCATCCGGGGCGGCGAGAACATCTACCCGCGCGAGATCGAGGAGTTCCTCTACACCCACCCGGACGTGCTCGACGCACAGGTGATCGGAGTGCCGGACGCCAAGTACGGTGAGGAGCTCATGGCGTGGGTGCGCATGCGTGAAGGCACCGAACCGTTGACGGCCGAGACGTTGCGGGAGTTCTGCCAGGGCAAGCTGGCGCACTACAAGATCCCCCGCTACGTCCAGGTGGTGGACGACTTCCCGATGACCGTCACCGGCAAGGTGCGCAAGGTCGAGATGCGGCAGCAGGCGGTCGAGTTGCTGGGGCTGAAGGACCTCGCGGGGTCCGAGCACGCCTGATCGCCGCAGGCCCGGGTCGCTGCGGGCCCGGGCCGGCTCCGGGGTGGAGCCGCGCCTCGGAGCGGGGCTGGCAACGCGGCACCGGGACCTGCAACACGGTTCCCCGGACCTGCAACACGCGCCCCGGGAACTGCGACACGGGCCCCGGAATCCGCACCACGGGCCCTGGGACCTGCAACACGGCGCGTGGCGGCGGTGCGAGGGCGATTACCGTGGTCCGGGTGCTGACATGCGTGGGATTCGACCTGGACATGACGTTGATCGATCCGCGGCCGGGGATGGTCGCGGCGATGAACCGGCTCGGTGAGGACAACGACCTGCCGCTGGACGGGGAACATTTCGCGGCTCACCTCGGGCCGCCGCTCGACCAGTCGTTGCGCGGGTTCGGTGCGCCCGAGGACCGGATCCCGGACCTGATCACGCAGTTCCGCACCAACTACCCCGACATCGTGATCCCGCGCACGGTGGCGCTGCCCGGCGCGACGGAATCGCTCAGGGCGGTCCGCGAGCTGGGGGCGACGACCCTGGTGGTCACGGGCAAGTACGGGCCGAACGCCGACCTGCACGTCAAGTCGCTGGACCTGCCGGTCGACCGGCTCGTCGGGGACCTGTGGTCCACGGGCAAGGCCGAGGCGCTGATCGAACACGGCGCGACGGTCTACGTCGGGGACCACATCGGCGACATGCACGGTGCGAGGGCGGCCGGTGCGGTCGCGGTGGGCGTGCTGACCGGGCCCTGCTCCCGTGACGAACTCGTCGAGGCGGGGGCCGAGGTGGTCCTCGGTTCGCTGACGGAGCTGCCCGGCTGGCTGCACGGCACGTTCGCCTGACCGGCTTCGCGCCGGCCGCCGGAGTCGGGTGTCAGGATCCCTTGTGTTCGCGGACGAGGGCGATCAGGCCGAGTCCGAGGCCGAGCGGCGTGACGACGCCGGCGGCGACCGACAGCCACACCGGAAGGTCCTCCATCCCGGCTGCGAACAGGACGAACACGACGATCACGGCAAGCATGCCGACGGCGAACAGGCCGACGCCGAGACGCATCAGCAGGGGCTTGCCGGGGTGGGTCGCCTGCTCGTCCGAGGTGCTGGTCGTCATGAGTGCTCATAGTAGAGCCTGCAATGTCCTGGAACGCACCGTGTGTGGCGAGATAAGCTTGACGACACGCGCGTCCTGGGTACGCAGACCTGGGGCGCGTTCGTCATGCGGGACGGGCGCAGCGGTCCGCACCGCGGTCAGAGCAGCGAAGGAACGGTGAGGGAAGTGCCGACCGGCAAGGTCAAGTGGTACGACGCGGATAAGGGGTTCGGCTTCGTCACGCAGGACGGTGGCGAGGACGTCTTTATTCGGAAGGCCGCGTTGCCGCAGGGTGTGGAATCCCTCAAATCCGGTCAGCGGCTGGAGTTCGGGGTGGCCGACGGCCGCCGCGGTCCGCAGGCGCTGTCGATCCGGCTGCTGGACGCGCCGCCCTCGGTCGCCGAGGCGCGCCGCCGGCCCGCCGAGGAGCTGCACGGCATGGTCGACGACATGATCAAGCTCCTGGAGGCCACGGTGCAGCCGGAGCTGCGCCGCGGCAGGTATCCGGAGCGGAAGAAGACCAAGAAGATCGCCGAGGTCATGCGGGCCGTCGCCCGCGACCTCGACCCCTGATGACCGACCCCTGACGGCGCTCGCCTCGTGAGGGCAGCGACCCCGGTGACGCGGAGCCGTCGCCGGGGTCGTGTCGTCGGCGGGGCCGGTCGTGGGCGCACGGTCCTCCGGTGGGCCCGCCCGTCAGGAGCCGGCGGAGGCGGAGTTCTGCAGCGACCAGATGCCGCGGGTGACGAGCTGCGGCTGGCCGTTCTCGTCGACGATGGGGTTGCCCTGCGCGTCGACACCGTAGGCGGCACCGATCTGCTGCACCTCGACGACCGCCACCCGGTCCTGCGGGGTCGGCGGGGTGGCGGTGTAGGCGTGCCGCGAGCCGTCCGTGAACGCCTGCTGCCGAACGGTCTCCTTGCCGGTCTCGGCGTTGAGGTACTGGACGATGATCACCCACGGGGTGTCGGCGACGCTGCCGGGCACCGACACCTGAACGGGCATGCCGGGCCGGACGTCGAGGTCGACCGGGGTGTTCTCGTCGCCGCACTCCTTGAGGACCTCGTCGCAGTAGATGAGGGGAGCGGCGACGGTCGTGTCACCGTCGGCGTAGAAGGTGACCTCCGGGTCGGGTGCCGCCGAGCAGCCCGTCACGAACAACGCCGCGCAGCCCAGCAAGGCTCCTACCGCTCGTCGCATGCTGCTCAGGTTACGGCTCGCGGGCGGGCTCGGCGGCCGAGGGTCCTCCGGCGGGGTCGCCCGCGCCGCCGGGCGGGCCGCCGCCCGCGGGACCGCCCCGGGATCCGCTCGCGGGACCGTGCGGCCTGGCCCGGCCCCGTGAGGTGCCGTACGACGACGTGGCCGATCCGGCCGCCGGTTTGCGCGAGGACCTGCTGGCCACGGCTTGCAGCTTCCCGCCGAGGTTCGGCAGCATCGACTTGCCCGCGCGGGCGAGCCACGTCTGCGTCAGGCCCAGCGCGAGCAGCAGCGACACGACGAGGAAGCCGATCCAGTACGTCGGCGGCAGCAGCAGGCCGACGGCGCCGCCGAAGACCCACGCGAGCTGCAGCACGGTCTCCGACCGGCCGAACGCCGACGCCCGCGACTCCTCGGGCATGTCCTGCTGGATGACCGCGTCGAGGGAGTTCTTCGCCAGGGCACTGGCGGTGGCGCCCGCGAGTCCGACGATCGCTGCGGTGGTAAGGCCGGAGACGACGGCGGCGATGACCGTGGAGGCCAGCGCCGAGGCCACGCACACGAGGATGACCTGGTCGGGCTTGCCGAAGTGCATCCGCGAGCCGATGGCGTTGCCGATGAACCCGCCCGCGCCCGCCGCGGCGCCGATCACTCCGAGCATGATCAGCTGCGTGAACGGGCTGTAGTCGCCGGCCTCGGTCTGTTCCTTGACCGCGAAGGCCGCGAACATCATGAGGAACCCGGTGAGCAGGCGGATGGAGCCGTTGCCCCAGAGAGCCACCGTGGTGTGGTGGCTCATGGGGGTGCGTTTCGGCCTGGCCTGTCTGGCGTCGGCGCCGGTCTGGTGGTGGTCGGTCAGTGAGGCGGGGACCTCACCCTCGGTGACCTCGACCCACGACGGGATCCGCATCGCCTGGAACGCGCCGAGCCCGCAGATGACGGCCGTGTACCAGAGCGCGGCCGACGAACCGAACAGCGAGTTCAGTCCGGCGGCCACCGCGCCGAACGCGCCGCCAGCGGCGAGGCCGAAGACGGTCAACCGCGCGTTGGTTTTGGACAGAGTGATCTCCGGTGGCAGCACGCGTGGCGTCACCGCCGCCTTGAGCACCATGAACGATTTCGACAGCACCATCTTCCCCAGCGCCGCGGGGTAGAGGATCCAGCTGTCGAAGTTCAGCGCCATCAGCACGCACATGAGCAGCTGGCCCGCGCTGGCGAGGCACATGGCGAGTCTGCGACCGCGCTGGATGCGGTCGAGCGCAGGGCCGATCACGGGCGCGACCAGCGCGAACGGTGCGATCGTGATCAGCAGGTAGAGCGCGACCTTGCCTCGGCTCTCACCGCTGCTCGCCGCGAAGAAGAGCGTGTTGGCCAGCGCGACCGCCATCGCCGCGTCACTGGCGTAGTTCAGCATCACCGCGTACGTCAGCGAGGTCAGCCCGGACTTCTCCGCGCCGTCGGCCTTCGCCGCCCGCTGGAACGCTCCGACGGCCTTGCCGGACAGCTCCCTGCTGCGCAGGGCCGCCACGCGGGTGACGGTCAGTTTCCGCGGCGTCTTCTGGCCGGCGTCGAACCCGTGCTCGGCGTCCTCAGGGGGACGCTGCGGTCCCTGCGGCCCTCCGGCCTGCTCCGGGTGGCCGCCGGGGCGCTCCGGTGCGGGGCCGTCGCCCGGACCAGGCGGGTAGCCGCCGGTGTCGTAGTAGTCGCCGAAGTCGTTGCGGCCGCTCGGCGGCTGCGGCGGGTGATCCCACGGCCGCGGTGGATACGGCCGTGAGCCGCGCGGCGGAGTGGGGATCGCGCCGGTCGGGGCGTTGTCGGCCGTCACGTCGGGTGGCTCCGGCGGCCGCCGGGGCGGCTGCGGGCCCGGGTGCGGCGAGTGCGGGGGAGCCGGGTGGGTCCCGTCCCGCCGTTCCTGCGGAGCGGCAGCCGGCCGGTCGGGACCTCGCCGCTCGGGACCCCGCTGGTCAGGACCCTGCGGGAGGGGCGGCTGACCGGGCCGGGTCGGATTCTTCGGAGGGGTGTTGTCGGCGGGCGGTTGCTGTGCACCCGGTTCGGGTGTCCACCTCCGCTTGCCCCGCTTGTTCGACCCCATGCGCTCAATCCTGCCGTACTCGTCGCCGACCCGTCCGGGTGATGGTTGACTCGGCTCGTTCCGTTCACGGGCAGCTTGCCCGTCGGCGGTTCAGTTCGCCGGAACGAACGTCACCCTGAACATTTTCGGCCACAGCTTGCCGGTGATCAAAAAGCGGTCCGACCCCGGATAGGCGGCGATGCCGTTGAGCACCGCCTCGGGGGAGGTGACCTCGCCCTCTTCGAGCAGTCCGGAGGCGTCGATGCGGGCGGTCACGCGCCCGTCGCCGGGGTCGATGCGGACGATGTCCTCGGTTTGCCACACGTTGGCGTAGACGTCACCGCCTGCGCACTCGAGCTCGTTGAGGCCCTCGACCGGGCTGCCCGCCTCGGTGACCTCGACCGAGCCCTGCGCTGCGAACGTCTCGGGATCGCGGAACGTCAACGTCGCCGAACCGTCGCTCATGACGAGCCGGTCCTCCTGGTCGCACAGGCCCCAGCCTTCGCCGTCGTAGGACACGCGGCGTCGTTCGGCCAGCGTGTCCGCGTCACGTTCGATCGCGACGCCGCTGGTCCACGTGAGCTGCCACACCCTGGAGCCGGTGACGGTGATGCCTTCGCCGAAGAACTCGTCGGGCAGGTCCACGCTGCGCTCCGGCGGCCGGCCCGCCGGGCCCGCCGTCAGCTTCGACTCACCGTTGCGCCCGGTGCCCTCGTAGAGCGTCTCGCCCGCGAACTCGAGGCCCTGGGTGAAGGCCGTCTCGTCGTGCGGCAGTTCCCGCTCGACCTGCACACGCAGTTGCTCGACGCCCTGCCCCGAGCTCGCCTGCGCGCCGTCTCCGGCCCGGTCGGCGGTGCCGGGGGCGCACGCGGCGACGGCGGCCGCGGCGGCGAGAAGGGTCGACGCGCGTTTCACGTCGTCGAGCCTCGCACAGGTGCGCCGGCAGGGTCCGGGCGCGTGGCCGGGCTCGCCGTTTCGGCGGCCGCCCCAGCGGGGGACGGCCGGTGCGGCACAATGGCGACCATGACGTTGCCTGTCACCCTCGACGACGGTGCGAACCGGCAGAAGCTGGTCGACGCGGTGGAGACGGCGCGCGAGGCGGCCGTCCTCGACGCGGGCGAGGAGCACGTGGGCGCGCACGCCGGTGTCGAGCACGAGGACGCCGTGTCCGTCAGCCACCTCTTCGACGCGATCGTGGCCGGGTATCGCGGCTGGCGCTGGTCGGTGACGGTCGCGGCGACGGGCGCCGACTCGCCCGTGACGATCAGCGAGGTGGTGCTGCGGCCGGGACCGGACGCGCTGGTCGCGCCGAGCTGGGTGCCGTGGGAACGCCGGGTGCGGCCCGGCGACCTCGGAGTGGGCGATCTCTTCCCGCCGGAACCCGGAGACGACCGGCTCGTGCCCGCCTACCTGGACGTCGACGACCCCGAGGTGACCGAGACCGCTCACGAGCTGGGTCTCGGCAGGGCGCGCGTGATGTCGCGCGAGGGCCGCGAGGACTCGGCGAGGCGCTGGAAGGGCGGCGAGTACGGACCGCGCGCGGACATGGCGCGCAGTGCACCCGCGACGTGCGGCACCTGCGGGTTCTATCTGCAACTGGGCGGGTCGCTGAAGGCGGCGTTCGGAGTGTGCGGCAACGAGTACGCGCCCGCCGACGGGCACGTCGTGCACGCCGAGTACGGCTGCGGCGCGCACTCGGAGGTCAAGGTCGAGACGACGCCGTCGGTGCCGGTCGCCGAGCTGGTCTACGACGATTCGCTGCTCGACTCCGAGCCTGCGAGCGGGTGAGTGGCCTGCCTGACGCGTTCGGTCTGGACGGGCTCCGTGCCGCCGTCCTGCGCGCGTGGCGGGACTCGCCGACCAGGCTGACGGAGGACACCAACGCCGAACGGGACCTGCGCGCCGGCGGGTATCGCGACCGGCTGCTGGTCGAACTCGCCCAGAACGCCGCGGACGCCGCCGCGCTGGCGGGGCGGCAGGGCCACCTGCGCGTGACGGTGACAGGCGGCGAACTGCGCGTGGCCAACACCGGCGCCCCGCTCGACGAGGCGGGCGTGGCCGCGCTGGCGTCGCTGCGGGCCTCGGCCAAACCGGAGGGCACGGTCGGCCGGTTCGGAGTCGGTTTCGCCGCGGTGCTGGCGGTGACGTCGGAACCGCGCATCGTGTCGCGTACCGGTGGCGTGGTGTTCTCCGAGCGGCGCACGAAAGCCGAGGCGGGTGCCGGTGATGTGCCGGTGCTGCGGCTGCCGTGGCCACCCGGTGACGAGGAACCTCCCGTCCCCGACGGATTCGACACCGAGGTGCGGTTGCCGCTGACCGTGCCCGCAGGCGACCTGCTGGCCACGATCGCCGCCGAGGTGCCGGATCTGCTGCTGGCGTTGCCGTGGCTGGCGCGCGTGGACGTCGACGGCCGCACGTGGACGCGATCGGCGGCCGGGGCGGACTCGGGAGGCGGCGTCGTCACGCTGTCGACCCCGGAGACGACGGCCCGGTGGTTGACGCACGCGGCGGACGGCGTGGTGTGGGCGCTGCCGGTCGACGGCAGCGACGGGGAGACGCCGATGCCGCGCACCGAGGACGTGCTGCACACGCCGACGCCGACGGACGAGCGGCTGTCGCTGCCCGCGCGGTTGTTCGCGCCGGTGCCGGTCGAGCCGTCGCGCAGGCGCGTGCTGACCGCTGAGCAGGCCCGGCCGGTGCTGGCCGTGGCGGCTCGGATCTATCCGGGATTGGCACGCCGCCTGGTGGCCGTGCACCGGCCGGCGGCCGTGCCCGCCGTGCGCTTCCCGCTGTCCGAAGTGGACGCCGAGCTTCGCGACCTCGTGCTCTCGGAACTGTCCGAACAGGATTGGTTACCGGCCGCGGCCGGTGGTGACGTCGCGGGCGGGCGGGCGCGGGTGCTGCCGGTGGACGCGCCGGAACTGGTCGCGCTGCTCGCCGACGTGGTTCCGGGTCTGGCCGCCGCGTGCGGGCCCGGCGCGGCCCGGCTGCTCGAAACGGTGGGTGCGCGCGCGATCGGCGTCGCGGAGACCGTCGAGGCACTGACCGGGGTCGAGCGGACTCCTGCCTGGTGGCACGGGCTCTACGACGCGTTGCTGGCCGCCGTCGAGCGGCGCGAGGTCGACCCCGCCGAGCTGGGCGCACTGCCGGTCCCGCTCGCCGACGGCCGTACCGTCCCCGGGCCGCGCGGCGCGCTGTTGCCGGATCCCGCGCTGACGGAGTCCGGTCTGCCGCGGCTCGGCGAACTCGACGTCGTCGGGCTGCACCTGGTGCACCCCGACGCGGCGCATCCGCTGCTCGAACGCCTCGGCTCCGACCGAGCGGGCCCTGCGGAGTTGCTCGCTGCCCCGGCGTTGCGGGAGGCGGTGGAACGCAGCGTCGAGGACGCCGTGTCCGGTGTGGACGTCCGCCCGCTCGTCGATGTGGTGCTGCGGCTCTCCGGTCACGGCGACGCGGCCGGACTGGCAGCCCTCGCGCTGCCCGCCCGGTCCGGCTGGCGCAGGGCCGACGAACTGGTGCTGCCGGGCGCTCCGGTGCTCGACGTGTTCGACCGGGAAGCCGTGGGTGTGGACGGCGCGCTCGACGTGCTCGACGAGACCTTCGCCGAGTCGAACGACCGGACCGCGCTCACCGCACTCGGCGTGCTCGACTCGTTCGCGCTCGTCGTCGACGACGAACCGGCAGGCGCCGACCACGAACTGCCCGACGAGGCCGCCTGGTGGGACGCGGAGACGCCGGCGCGGGTGTACGCGGTGCGGGACCTCGACCTCGTCGCCGACGACGCGTGGCCCGCGGCGGTCCGGCTGCTGGCGCAGCGGCCGGAGACCTGGCGTGCACTGACCGAGCGCGGCGGGCACGCGCCGTGGTGGCTGGCGCGGTTCGCGCTGCTCGGCGGGCGCGCCCCGATGGAATGGCGGATGCCAGCCGCCCACGATCTCACCGGACTGTTCGACCCGGTGCCGGACGTCGGCCTGTCTCCGGACCAGCTCGCCGCCGTCGGCGTCCGCGGCGGGCTCCCGGATGTCTCCACTGTGGACTCCGACGACGTCGAGGACCTGTGCGACCGGCTGGCCGATCCCGAGCGGTCCGTCCCGCTGGGGCTGACGCTGCGCGTGCACCGCCTGGTGGGCGAGTACCGGCGGACGGCAACGGCAACGGGTGCGCCCGATCCTCCCGACCGGGTCCGCACGCTCGACGGCACGGTCACCGATGCCGACGACGTCGCGGTCCTCGACGGCCCCTGGCTGCTCGGTGCGGTTCCACCCACCCGGTTCGCGGCGTGCGCGGCCGCCGGAACCGACCCGGCCTGCCGTCCCGGCACCGGCGGCGGCTCCGACGTGGGCACGCCCGGCGGCGCCCCGGTGTCCGAGCTCGCCGACGCCTTCGACCTGCCGCTCGCCACCGAGGTGATCGACGCCGACGTGAGCAGTGCGGGTGAGTTCGCGGCGTGGCCGGACCTGCCCGCGGTCGTCGAGGTCGCCGAGCTGCTGGGCGCCGCGCTGCCCGACGGCGGCGTCGTCGTGCACGACCACCTCACGGTCGCCGGTGCCGACGTCGGCGAGCACGACGTCGCCGTTCCGTGGTGGTGCCGTCCCGGCCCGCACGACACCGAGGTGCTGCACGCGACGGACACGTCCGACGGGCTGGCCAGGGCTTTCGCCTGGGCAGCCGGGCTGTGGCCACGCCGGTGGGAGATCGCCGCCCTGCTCGACGACCCGGATCCGCGGACACTGCTCGGCTGAGGGCCGCCGCAAGGGCAGTTGACCCCGCGGGCAGTCGCACCGCGGGCACGGGAACCGAGGGTCGTACTGCGGCACGGGGCACTGCGAGGCGGGCCGCACGGCGAGGCGGGCCGCACTGAGGGGTGGCCGCACTGAGGGGTGGCCGCACTGAGGGGCGGGCCCCGAACGAGGGGGAGGTGTGCGGGGCCCGCCGTTGTCCAGCGTACGGAGTGGGCAGTGGTTCTGTCCCGTGGTCTAGATCAGGTGTTGCCGACTCGTGTTCTACCGCTCGACCGGCGGATCCGTGCGCCCTGGGAGGCGGTCCACCCGGTGGTCGGGGGCGGGGTGCGCGTCGCGGTGGCCGCCGGCGTCAGAGGTCGCGCTGAGCGCCGCGGGAGCCGTGCCGCGAGGCGGTCGTCTGCCATGCAATGATGCCGAAGCCGACGCACCCGAGTCCCACACCGGCCAGCGCTGTCCAGGTCCACGTGCTGTCGGCGCCGGTGACGAGCAGGATGACCAGGGCGACGAGCCATGCCGTCGTTCCCACGATCGCCGGTGCCCACAGTCCGACAAGGGGTTTGGGCAGGGCGGGAACCGGGCGAAACGGTCCCGTAACTCCTCGGGTCTTGCCGGGTGTGTCCACGTGGGACAGGCTACCGCTGCCGTTTTCGATGCGAGGTGGGTGACGAATGGCTCAGGAGAGCACCGAGCAGGACCGGGAGAGGCCGAAGGGCGGGCTCGACCGGTTCTTCAAGGTCAGCGAACGGGGCTCGTCGGTGTCCCGCGAGGTGCGCGGTGGCCTCGTCACCTTTGTCGCGATGGCCTACATCATCGTGCTGAACCCGCTGATCCTCGGCAGTTTCTCGCCGGACGATCCGGCGGCGAAGACCGACGCGACGGGCGCCATCCTGGGCGTACCGCAGGTCGCGGCGGTCACCGCGCTCGTCGCGGGTGTGATGACCATCGTGATGGGCCTGGTCGCGAACTTCCCGTTCGCGCTCGCCGCGGGCCTCGGCATCAACGCTCTCGTCGCCTACACGATCGCGCCGCAGATGAGCTGGGGCGCCGCGATGGGCCTCGTGCTGGTCAACGGCCTCATCGTGCTCGTCCTCGTGCTCACGGGGGTCCGCACGATCATCTTCAAGGCCGTTCCCGCGGCGCTGAAAGCGGCGATCGCCGTCGGCATCGGCCTGTTCATCTCCCTGATCGGACTGGTCGACGCCGGGTTCGTCACGCAAGGCGACGGCACGCCGGTGCAGCTCGGGTCGGGCGGTTCGATCGCGACGTGGCCGACCGTGGTGTTCGTCGTGACGCTGCTGGTCATGGCTGTCCTCGTGGCGCGCGGCATCAAGGGCGGCATCCTGATCGGCGTCGTGCTCGGCACCGTCCTGGCCTTGGTGGTCGAGGCGATCGTCAACGCCGGACCCTCGGGTCCCGACAACCCGTCGGGCTGGGCGTACGGCTATCCGGCGGTGCCGGACAGTGTGTTCGGTGTGCCCGACCTGTCGCTGCTGGGCAACGTCAACTTCGACGCGTGGGTGCAGATCCCCGCCATCTCGGCGGCGCTGCTGGTGTTCAGCCTCGTGCTGACGGACTTCTTCGACACGATCGGCACCATGACCGGACTCGGCAGGCAGGCGGGGCTCGAGAAGGACGGCAAGCTGCCGAACACGAGCAGGGCGCTGTTCGTGGACTCGCTCGGCGCGATCGCCGGTGGCGCCGGTTCGGCCAGCTCGAACACGGTGTATGTCGAGTCGGCGGCCGGTATCGCGGAGGGTGCGCGCACGGGCCTGGCGAACCTCGTCACGGGCGGACTGTTCCTCGTCGCGATGTTCTTCACCCCGCTCTACGAGATCGTCCCCATCGAGGCGGCTGCGCCGGCGCTGGTCATCGTGGGTGCGTTGATGATCAGGCAGGTCGCCGACATCGACTTCTCCGACCTGACGGTTGCGCTGCCCGCGTTCCTGACGATCGTGGTCATGCCGTTCACGTATTCGATCACCAACGGCATCGGCGCAGGCTTCGTCAGCTACGCCGTACTGCAGGCCGCCACGGGCAAGGCCCGCAACGTGCACCCGCTGATGTGGGTCGTGGCCGTGGCGTTCGTCGTCTACTTCGGGATCGGGCCGCTCCAGGCGTTGTTCTCCTGATCGCTCAGCCGCCCAGGCGGTCGTCGTGCTGTGGGTGTCACCGATTCGGGTGTCGCCCACAGCACCATCTGTGCAGGTCGAAGAGGTCGTAAGCTAAACTAAGCAAGTGTCCGAGCCTGTAGACGGTCTGACCGCCCCCGTTCCAGCGGATCCCGGCGGCCGGTCCGAGAACCCTTCACTGGCGAGCCGGCTGCGGCTCGCGGTGGTGCGGCTCAACCGCAGGCTCCGGGCGCAGCGGACCGACACCGACCTGTCGCTGACCCAGGTGGCCGCGCTGTCGACGCTCCACAAGCACGGCGCGATGACACCGGGGCGGCTCGCGGCGCACGAGGGCGTGCGACCGCCGTCGATGACGCGAGTCATCGCCGCGCTGGAACTGGTCGGCTATGTCGAACGGGCTCCGCATCCGACCGATGGCAGGCAGGCCATCGTCGCGATCACGGAGTCGGGAACGGCCTACGTCCACGAGAGCATCTCGGTTCGTGAGGCGTGGCTGGACGAACGGTTGCAGGAACTGAGCGGCGAGGAGCGCGAAGTGCTCTCCAGAGCCGCCTCGATCATCGAACGCATGGCGAGCCACAGCTGAGGAGGCGTGCGGCCCGCCTGCCAGGAGGCGACAACCCGGCGTGACACTCACGGATAGCGACACCCAGTCCCGACCGACCGCTGACGCTATTCCGCGATCCCGCCGAAAGTCGCCACCGGGCATGTTCGCGTCACTGCGCGTGCGCAACTACCGCCTGTTCTTCTCGGGCCAGGTCGTGTCCAACATCGGCACCTGGATGCAGCGCACCGCCCAGGACTGGCTGGTGTTCACGCTCAGCGGCAACGACCCGGTGGCGCTGGGTGTGGCCGTGGCCCTGCAGTTCCTGCCGACGTTGCTGCTGTCGCTGTGGGCCGGTGTGCTGGCCGACCGGGTGGACAAGCGCAAGCTGCTGTTCCTGATCCAGACGGGCACGTTGGTGCAGGCGGCGGTGCTCGGCGGGCTCGCGCTGAGCGGGGTCGTCGAGCTGTGGCACGTCTACCTGCTGTGCTTCGTCCTCGGCACGTTGTCGGCCCTCGAAGTGCCGACGCGGCAGTCGTTCGTCGCGGAGATGGTCGGCAAGGACCAGGTGGCGAATGCCGTCGCACTCAACTCGTCGATCTTCAACATGGCCCGCATCGTCGGCCCGGCGATCGCGGGACTGGCGATCGTCGCCGTCGGCGAGGGCTGGCTGTTCATCGGCAACGCGGTCTCGACCGTCGCCGTGCTCGCGGGCATCGCGGCGATGCGCCCCGGTGAGCTGTATCGCGAGGACGCCGTCGACCGGGCGAAGGGCCAGCTGCGGGAGGGGCTGCGGTACGTGCGCAGCAGGCCGGACCTGACGGCGATCATGCTGCTGATGCTGTTCGTCAGCACGTTCGGCATCACGTTCTTCACGTCGCTGGCCGTGGTGGCGGGCAACGTGTTCGGCACGGCGGCCGACGGCTACGGCATGCTGTCGACGCTGCTGGCCGTGGGAACGTTCGCGGGTGCTCTGCTGTCCGCGCGGCGAGGGAGCAGGCGGAAACCGACGATGCGGCTCCTGCTGGGGGCGGCGATGGCGCTCGGCGTGCTGGAGTTCGCGACGGCGTTCATGCCGACCTACCTGGCGTTCGGTCTGGCGCTGGTGCCGCTGGGGCTCGCGACGATCACGTTCCTCAACACCGCCAACACGTTGGTGCAGACGTCGGTCAGCCCGCAGATGCGTGGACGGGTGATGGGCCTGTACGTGCTGATGGTGATGGGCGGCAACCCGATCGGCGGGCTGCTGACCGGGTGGATGGCCGAGACGTTCGGCGGGCGTTCGCCGTTCTACATCGGTGGCGCGGTCGCGATGCTGGCCACGACGGTCTGTGCGCTGGTGCTGACGAAGGCGCGCGGCGGCGACTTGCGCGAGTCGCTGAGGTTAGGCTAACCTCAGACTTGTCGCTTCGTGGTGGGAGCGGCAGTCAGTTCGGGAACGGACGGGGCCCTGGCCGCTGGAATCGGCCAGGGCCCCGTTCCCGTATGCGGCACTGTACCGGCGAACGCTCGCCCGCACTTGCGCACCTTCCCGCGCCCTCCCGGCCGCTCCGTGACCAAGATGCCCCCAGGGGCACTTTGGTTGCGCTCAATGCAACCAAAGTGCCCCCGGGGGCGACAGGGGCCTGCCGACGACGAAGGCCCCGCACCGGAACGGATCCGATGCGGGGCCTCCGCGCAGCTTCTCGAACTGAGCTCGTCAGGTTCGGCGCCTCACGCCTGGAGCAGGCCGTTGCGGCCGGCCTTGGCGTCCTCGAAACGCTTGCCGATCTCCGCCCAGTCGAAGACGTTCCACAGGGCGTTGACGTAGTCCGGCTTGACGTTCTTGTACTGCAGGTAGAACGCGTGCTCCCACACGTCGACCAGCAGGATCGGGACCGTCGGCAGGACCAGGTTGTTGTGGTGGTCGCGCAGCTGCTGCGTGATCAGCGTCTTGCCGATCGGGTCCCAGGAGAGCGCGCCCCAGCCGTTGCCCTGGATCGTGGTGCAGACCGCGGTGAACTGAGCCTTGAACTTGTCGAACGAGCCGAACGCGTCGTCGATCGCGGCCGCCAGTTCACCGGTCGGCTTGTCGCCACCGTTCGGGGACAGGATCTTCCACCACACGACGTGGTTGGCGTGGCCCGCGAGGTTGAACGCGAGCGTGGTCTCGAGGCCGACGATCGAGCCGAAGTCGTTCGCGTCCCGCGCGGCGGCGAGCTTCTCCAACGTCTGGTTCGCACCGTTGACGTAGGTCTGGTGGTGCTTGCTGTGGTGCAGCTCGTTGATCTCGCCCGAGATGTGCGGCTCGAGTGCGCCGTAGTCGTAGTCGAGGTCGGGAAGCTCGTACGTGGGCATGAGCCCTCCTTCGTCCTTGAGGTCGCTTGCGCAGTTCGTCTCGTGTGCCAACCTAGTCGTCGCCGTGGCGGCTTGCTAACCGGGTGGGCGCGAGTTGACCTTGCTCCCTCGACCTCACTGGAGGTCAACGACGTGTCAGATGGGTCACGCCGGGTGCGTGTCCCTCGAACCGGTGAGCGACGTCCGCGGGAGGCGGTCCAGACCCGTGCCATCCCTGCGGAAACCGCGGCCCGCCGCTCACGCCGCGCGGTGGGTCTCCACGGCCTCGGCCAGGTCGTCGAGCACGGCGATGTTCAGCTCGAACGCCCGTTGCGTCTCGGCCATGATCCGCTCGTGCTCGGCCCCGTCCCACGGCGCCGCGTCCAGCAGGGCCCGGTACCGGGTGCGGAACGCCGAAGGGCTGCCGAGCGCCGCGAAGTCGTAGAACCGGGCGCCGGGGCCGGTGACGCCGTAGGTGCGCTCCAGCAGCTTGCCGACCACCTGGCCGCCCGCCAGATCGCCCAGGTACCGCGTGTAGTGGTGCGCGACGAACCCGCCCGGCCAGTCGTAGGCGACCTCGCGCAGCCGTTCGACGTAGGCGCGGGTGGCCGGCGTGGGCTCGATGCGATCGCGCCAGCCGGGGCCCGCGAGCCGTTCCAGGTCGACCACGAGGGCCTGCGTGCGGTGCAGTTCCGGGACGACGAACGGCGCGCCGACCTCGTCGGCGGTCATCGCGTCGGCGGCGTCCTCGAGGGTCGAGTAGATGAAGTAGTACTGCTCGGCCAGCCGCGTGTAGCCCTCGAGCGTCAACTGCCCGTCCAGCAGGGCGCTCATGTAGCGGGAGTGGTGCGCGCGGTCGTGTACCTGGCGGGTCGAATGCCGCAGGGCTTGCGAGAACGGCACCTGCGCCTGCGACTCGGTCTCCGGCTGGCCGGGGTGCACTGCCTGGTCGGTCACGACGCCTCCCGCGCTTTCTGACAACGTGTCAGAAACGACCCTAGCCCGGAGCGGGCGCCTCGGGCGATGCTTCGCGCGGAATTACTCCGACCGCGCGTGACACGAAGGCCACCGCGAGCTCGATCGCCTGTGGCAGTTCCTCGGGCGGCACGTCGACGACCTGCCTGGCACCGAGCGCCGCGCTGACCATCGGTGCGAGCATCGCGACGTCCTGCTCGGGCCACCGGCCCCGGCGCATGCCCTCCTCCAGGATCCCGCTGAGCATCCGGCCGATCGGGTCGGCGTGCGCGGCGATGCGCCGGTACGACGACGGTTCGAGCGCCGAGGCGAGCGTCGCGCCGGGCGGCAGGTGGTAGTCGGCGAGGGTCTCCAGTTGCAGACGCGCGAACACGGCGAGCTTGTCGGCCGGGTCGTCGACCGCGTCGACGGCGTCGGTCAGCCGCGTGACGTAACGGGACACCTCGTCCTCGACGAACGCCACCAGCAGGTGCTCGCGATCGGGGAAGTGGTTGTAGATCGCGGTGCGGCCCACGCCGGCCTCGGCGGCGACGCCGGACAGCGTGATCGCCTCGAACCCGCGCTCGTACAGCTGGTTCCGGAGGGCGTCGAACACCTTCTCGCGCACCTGCCTGCGGTGCTCGTCCAGCGAGCTTCCGATGATCTTCGGCATCGCCGCGCCTTTCGTCGCCGGGCCACGGTTCAGCGTACCGGCCAGTCGTGCACCGGCTCGCCTGCGCGCGCGAGTTCCAGGTAGTCGCCGAGCATCACGGCGAGCGCCGAATCGCGGGTCAGCCCGCGATCCTGCGCCGCGGCGACCGCCTCGCGCTGCCAGACGCTGCCGTTGCGCTTGGTGACACACCGCCGCTCGATGATCCCGAGGTAGCGGTCGATCACGGTTCCGGAGACCCCGGAGCTGCGGAGCCCCTCGTGGGCCAGCGGCAGCAGGACCCGGAGTGCGAGCTCGTCCGGCGGGACGTACCCGATGCCGGGCCAGTAGAACTGCGCGTCGAAACCGTGCCGCGCGCCCGAGTGCAGGTTCTGTTCGGCGGCCTGGAACGACATGCGCGTCCACACGGGCCGGTCCTCTTCCGCGAGCGCGCGCTGCGCGCCGTAGAACAGCGCCGCGTTCGCCATCATGTCCACCACCGTCGGGCCTGCCGGCAGCACCCGGTTCTCGACCCGCAGGTGCGGCGCCCCGTCCACGACGTCGTACACCGGCCGGTTCCACCGCCACACGGTCCCGTTGTGCAGCCGCAACTCGGTCAGCCGCGGGACCCGGCCCGCCGCGAGCGCGTCCATCGGGTCCTCGTCGTCGGTCTCCGGGAGCAGTCCCGGGAAGTAGTGCAGGTTCTCCTCGAACAGGTCGAAGATCGAGGTGATCCACCGCTCGCCGAACCAGACACGGGGGCGGACACCCTGGTTCTTCAGCTCGTCGGGACGGGTGTCGGTGGCCTGCAGGAACAGCGGGATGCGGGTCTCGGCCCACAGCGATTTGCCGAGCAGGAACGGCGAGTTCGCGCCGAGCGCGACCTGCGGTCCGGCCAGGCATTGCGCTGCGTTCCAGTGCGGGGCGAAGTCGTCGGGTGCCACCTGCACGTGCAGCTGCACCGAGGTGCACGCCGCCTCCGGCAGGATCGACTCGGCGTAGGTGAACAGCTCCTCGGCCTGCCCGCCGGGCAGGCCGGTGCCCTCGAGTGACAGCAGCGGGCACTCGCCTCGGGTGGCGAGGATGCGGTCGTTCAGCAGGGCGTAGCGCGGATTGTCGGTGATCCACTTCTGGTCGAAGTGCTCGTCGCCGAGGGTCGGCAGAATGCCGATCACGGCCACCTGCGCGCCCTTGCCTGCCGCCTTGACCTCCGCGCGCCCGAGGTGGGCGTTCAGATCACCTTCGAGCTGCAACGCCGATTCGCCGTCGAGCGGGCGCGGCGGGACGTTGAGCTCGATGTTGTGCTGGGACAGTTCGGTGGTGAACAGCTCGTCGTCGATGGAGGCCAGCACGGCCGCGTTCGACATCGACGGGCGCATGGCCCTGTCGACGAGGTTCAGTTCCACTTCGAGACCGATGTGCTTGCGTGGGAACGTGAAGTGTTCCTCGGCGAGCATGAGCGCGAAGGTGTCGAGGCAGCGTTGCATCTTGTCGCGGTACCGGCCTCGTTCGTGTGGGGGACGGCTTCTCGGAGCGACGTCCTGACCCATCGGCACTTTCCTCCCGAGCAACCGCGACGCCTCCTGCCACGGCAATCTCCGTGGCAGAAGGCGACGTTGGCATATCGCACACGTGGCCGACCAGCGGCCAAACCGGTGCTCTGCGGGGCGTTGGACTCACACTCTGCGAGGAGCCCTCGTTCGCACGAACGAGGTACCCGGCGTTCGGAGCACCGATACCTGCGCCGGCAGGTGCAATGGGACACTCTGCGGGTGGCCGCCTCACCGCAGTTGATCTACACCGAGGACATCGGGGACGAACGTCTCGACGAGTTCCGCGACCTCACGACCGCCGACCGCAGGCCCGACCGGCCGGGCGGGCGCGGCCTCGTCATCGCGGAGGGCACCGTCGTCGTGCGCAGGCTCGCGGAATCCCCGTACCCGGTGCGCGCGCTGCTCGGCGTGCGGCGGCGGTTCGACGAGTTGGAGGCCGATCTGGCAGGCCTCGACGTACCGGCCTACGTCACCTCGGCCGACGTGATGGCGGGCGTCGTCGGCTTCCACCTCAATCGCGGCGTGCTCGCCACGGCGGACCGCGCTCCGCAGCCGCCGGTGGCCGATCTCGTCGCAGGAGCCAGGGTGATCGCCGTGCTCGAAGGTGTCGGCGACCACGAGAACCTCGGTGCGCTGTTCCGCAACGCCGCCGCGCTCGGCGTCGACGGCGTGCTGCTCGGGCCGGGCTGCTCCGATCCGCTGTACCGCCGCAGCGTGCGGGTGGCCATGGGCCATGTGCTGCGCGTGCCGTTCGCCGTGGCGAGCGGACCCGCCGAGTGGAAGGCTGCGCTGGAGACCGTGCGGGACGCGGGGTTCCGGCTGGCCGCCTTGACGCCCCGGCCGGGGTCCGTCCCGCTGTGGCGGGCCGCAGCGGACGAGAAGGTGGCGCTCATGCTCGGTTCGGAGGGGCACGGCCTCTCCGACGAGGCCCTCGCCGCCGCCGACGTGGCCGTGTCGGTCCCCATGGCGGACGGGGTCGACTCGCTCAACGTCGCGACGACCGGCGCGGTGGCGTTCTACGAGCTCACCGTGCGCAGAGAGGGGACTGCCGCCGATGTACGGCGCTGAGCTCGAACTCGACGTGGACGGCGACCGTGCCGTGCTCACCGGCGCCGGTGGCCGGACGGTCGATCCCGCGGCCTTCTCGCTCGGCGACGAACTGACCGACGCGCTGCACGAGTGGGCACGGGTCTCGGCAGTGGTGGGTGCCGGTGCCACGCGTGCCGTCGGCCCCGGAGGAGCGGACGGGGAAGCCCGCGAGGGGGAGACGGTCGTCGCGCACCGGGGCAGGCAGCTCGCCGGCCGGGTCGCCGCGGCGCTCGGCGTCACGGTGAGCTACCGCGACCCCGTCGCGGGCCGGACGTTCGTGGCCGTGCCCCCCGCGGAGGAAGCGGGCGATGATGCCGGACCGCCTCCCGCCGGGGAGAGCAGCGCGCGCCGCGGACAGGGCAGGTTCGACGCCCTCGCCGAGTGGTGGCGGGTGCAGGCGGAGCGCAACCCCGGCCCGGTGCCGTGGGGCACCGGACTGGTGGTCGGTGCGTTCTTCGCCGCCGTGATGATCGTGGCGATGCTCGCGCTGGCCGGCGCGCTGGCGTCGGCCACCCACGGGCTGGTGGCGATCGTGGCCGCCCTGGTGGTGAGTGCGGGACTCGCGCCGTCGCTGTGGCTCGGCAGGCGGGTGCCGGTGGTGCGCTGGGTCGTCGGCGGAGTCGCGGCCGGGATCGCACTCTCGTGGATCGGCGTTCTCGTCATCGTGCTGTGATGCCGGACACGCCGAGCTCCGCGGAGAACGGACATTCGCACCAGTGTGGACAGTACGCAGCCGCAGGTCAGTGGCCCGCAGTGTCGCCGCGGGGCGGTTCACGAGTCGATAACGACCAGGTCGGAGTGTTGCCGAGGGGGTCGAGCGCGGGTATGGCGACGGTCGGCGCAAGCAGCCGTTCGGGGGACCGGTACTTTACGGCCCATGGCTTCGTCGAATCCCCAAGACGTGTGCAACGTCGTCGTCACCGGTGGTAGTGGCTTCATCGGACGCGCGGTCGTCGCGAAGTTCCGCGAGCGCGGCGCGCGGGTCACGGTCATCGACAGGGAACCCTCGCCGTACCCCGACGACGAGGGCGTCGTGCACGTCCAGGGCGACCTGAAGGACGCCGAGGTGCGCGAACAGGCGATCAAGCCCGGTGTCGACGGCATCATCCACCTGGCCGCGATCACGTCGGTGCTGAAGTCGGTCGAGATGCCGGCCGAGACGTACGCCGAGAACGTCGCGATCACCCACGAGCTGCTCGAGCTCGCCCGGATCCACGAGGTGCCGCGGTTCATCCTCGCCTCGACGAACGCCGTCGTCGGCGACGTCGGCACGGCCACGATCAACCCGGACCTGCCGCTCGCTCCGCTCACACCGTACGGCGCGACGAAGGCCGCCTGCGAGATGCTCATGTCGGGCTACGCGGGTGCCTACGGCGTCAAGACAACGGCGCTGCGGTTCACGAATGTCTACGGACCCGGCATGTCGCACAAGGACAGCTTCATCCCGCGCCTGATGCGCGCCGCGCTCGTGGGCGAGGGCGTGAAGATCTACGGCGACGGCCAGCAGAAGCGCGACCTCGTCTTCCTCGACGACATCGTCTCCGGCATCACCGGTGCGTGGGACGCGCAGTACGTCGGACGTGCGATCCTCGGTGGCGGCAAGTCGGTGTCGGTGCTCGACATGATCGACGGCGTGCGTGCGGTGACGGGCGCAGAGCTGCCGGTCGAGCACGTGCCGGCTCCGGGCGGCGAGATGCCGGCCGTGATCGTCGACATCTCGGGTAGCGCCGACACGATCGGGTACACCCCGTCGTACGACCTCAAGGCCGGGCTCGCCGCGACCTGGGAGTACTTCCAGAAGGCCGCCGCAGCCACCGGCTGAGCCGCCGCCGCTGAGCCGACCGACGAGAGAGTTCGCCGAGTGTCCACCTTTCTCCGCCGTCACTGGCTGCTGCTGTTGCTGCTGGCAGGCGGCGTTGCCCTGCGGGTCGTGACGTGGCTGGCGTATCAGCCGGCACTGCTGTACATCGACACGTTCCGTTACCTGGGCAACCTGGAAGAGCTGCGGCCGACGGATCTCAACCCGCTCGGCTACACGGTCGTACTCAAGTTCCTGCTGGAGTTCGGCGGGTTCGCGTGGGTGCAGGCCGCGCAGCACACCATCGGCATCCTGCTGGCACTCGTGCTGTACCGGCTGGCCATGCGCTACACCGAGCGGGGCTGGCTGTCGGCGATCGTGGCCGCGCCGGTGCTGCTGGACGCCTACCAGCTGCAGATCGAAGCGAATCTCATGTCGGAGATCGTCTTCCAGACGCTGCTGGTGGGCATGCTGTGGGCGCTGCTCTCACGTGGGGAACTGACGTGGAAGCGCGCCGCGGTGGCAGGCGCGCTGCTCGCGGGCGCGGTGCTCACCCGGACGATCGGCCTGGTCGTCGCGGTGCCGTTCGTGCTGTTCCTGCTGCTGGCGTTCGGCGGACTGAAGGTGTGGAAGACGCGTGCCGGCCGCAGGCACGTCGCGGGCAGGACGGTCGCGGGCCTGGCCGGTGTGGCGATCGTGCTGCTCGGCTACATGTCGTACTACGCGGCCTTCGCAGGCCACTTCGGATTGACCGGGGCGACGAACAACGTGCTGTACGGCCGCACGGCCACGTTCGCCGACTGCAGCCAGCTGCCCGACGACGAGGGCCTGCGGCTGATGTGTCCCGAGGAGCCGCTCGGCCAGCGCGAATCGGTCGACTTCTACACGCACTTCCAGTACGGCTCGCCGGACTGGCCGGAAGAACCGTTGCCGGACGAGCGGGACAAGGCGACCCTGGCGAAGCAGTTCTCCTACTGGGTCATCCTGAACCAGCCGTTCGACCTTCTCGGCGAAGTGCTCTACGACTTCGGCAAGAACTTCGTCCCGGTGAAGGAGACGTTCCACAACGACGTCCCCGCCGAGCGATGGCACTTCCAATCGCACTATCCGTACCACGATGTGGGGACGGAGACGCCTCAGGTGTACCAGGCGTGGACGCTCGCTTATGATGACGAGTTGCCCCACGCCGATCGGGCGCTCGCGTCCTTTATGCGTGATTATCAACAGAACGGCGGTTACACCTGGGGGCCACTGCTCGCGGTGTTTCTGCTGTTGGGCATCCTTGGTGTGGTCGGAGTAGGAAAGGCACGCAGATCACCACTTCGGTCTGGTGCTTTTCTCGCCACCGGCAGCGCGTTCGTCATCCTGGCGGGTTCAGCCGCGTTCGAGTTCTCCTGGAGGTATCAGTTGCCTGCGCTCGTCCTGCTGCCGATCGGCGGCGTGTTGGGTCTGGCCGCGATGTTCGGACTGGGGAAGAAGCCCGCTGGGGGCGGTCGTCGCCCCAAGATGGACGACTATCCCGATGACGTCGACACCGCGGCCGTGTCCGAGTTCCGCAGCCGCTACGGCGAAGCACCGCTGAGCCCGCTCGTGGTGGTCATCGCGGCCTTCAACGAGGCCAAGGGCATCGCCCCGGTGCTGCAGAACATGCCCACCCACTGCGGGGACATCCCGGTCTCGACGCTCGTCGTCGTCGACGGCTCGACCGACGGCACGGCCGAGATCGCGCGGGATGCCGGTGCGTACGTCTGCGAGGCACCGAAGAACCGCGGTCAGGGTGGTGCACTGCGGCTGGGCTACCACCTCGCCAACGAGTGCGGGGCCGACTGGGTCGTCACGACCGACGCCGATGGCCAGTACGACAACAACGAGCTGCCGATGCTGATGAAGCCGCTGCTCGACGGCACCGCCGACTTCGTGACCGGCTCGCGCCGCCTCGGCTCCGGCAAGTACGACAGCAGCGTGCGCTGGCTGGGCGTGCGCGTGTTCGCGTGGCTGGCGTCGCTGCTGACGATGCAGAAGATCACCGACACGTCGTTCGGCTTCCGCGCGATGCCCGCGGACCTCGCCGCGTCGGTGACCCTCCGCGAGCCGCAGTACCAGGCGTCCGAGCTGCTGCTCGGCGTCATGGCGAAGGGTGCGCGGGTGCTCGAGGTGCCGATGACCATGGAGCTGCGCAACAACGGCGCCAGCAAGAAGGGCGGCAGCATCAAGTACGGCGCGAACTACTCGCGGGTGATGCTCGGGACGTGGCTGCGCGAGTACGTCCTCCGCGGCGGCAAGCGCCGGCCCTACGCGGGCAGGTCGCCCGTCGCAGGCGAACGGGCGTAGTACGGGCCTTCAGTGGCCTTCTGAGACGACGAGAACGACGAACGGCCTCCGGACCCCGGCGATGGGGTCCGGAGGCCGCTCACTGTCTTCTGGGCGGTGGCGTTCTCGCGTGGCGGTCTGAGGCCATCGCACCGCCGGCTTCCGCGGCCCCGGACGGCGGCATCCGGGAGTGCGGCCGGCTTCCGCCGCCGGGGAAAGCGGCACGGCGACAGTGCGGCACGGCGACAGTGCGGCCGGAGGCTGTGGCGGGCGTGGCCTGAGGTTGTGGCGCAGGGAGGCACCTGCACGCGATGAGGCACCGGCGTCGGTACGGGCCGGTTGCGACTTCCCGGCCCGGGAACACGGCACGGGGACGGCCGGGAATCGCCCCGATCACAGCGCGAATCCGCTGAGATACACAACGTCATCCGGCCAAGGTCGAAAACGGCGCATTATGCAGAAAATCGGATAAATGCATTGTCTGCGCCTGGAAGTATGCATCCGCCGGGGTTCGGACGGTCACTGTGAAGTGGACGGCCGATGGTGAATTGTCCACATTTTCCCGTGGGGTCCCGAGCGCGTGAAATCACGGCGCTGATCATTTTTCGTTACCCGAAAACGACCCGTTCGGGTGAGGCGACAACACGAGGGCCCGGCCACCGGGTGCGGTGACCGGGCCCTCGGTGTTTGCGGCTCCGGTGGAGGTTCTGCCGCCGGCGAGGAGCGCGTGGGGGCGACCCCGGGCGCTCGCGGGCGGTTCAGGCGGTCTGCGCCTGCACCTCGGCCGGTGCGGCCTTGCCCGCCGGCTTCGGAGCGTCGAGCTTGCTGTAGACGAAGCGGTCGAGCAGCGTGAACTTGATGAGAAAAACCAGCGCATAGCTGCTCAGGAACGCCACGTCGAGCACGATGATGCGCACGAAGCCTTCGATCCGGAGCGGCTCGGTGATCCAGCCGGCGATGGTCGTGAGCGTCATCGAGGCGATGCCGCCCAGGCCGATCACGAACAGGTAGGGCAGCAGCTCACGCTTGAAGTCCGGCTTGCCCCTGCGGTTCCACGCCCAGCGACGTGCGACGAAGTAGTTGGGGATCGCCCCCGCCACGAACGCTGCGGCGCTCGCGACCGTCGGGTTCACGCTCATCGTGAGCAGCACGATCAGCGTCACCTGGCTCATACCGGTGGCCAGGCCCGAGCTCATCAGCGCGCGGACCAGTCGCGCAAAAAACTTCGGCTGGCCCGGGCGATGATCCGGGTCGTCAGCCGGTTCTTGCTGGTCGGCGGCGTGTTGCCCTGCGGAAACGGTCGTCACATCCCCCATTGTGCCAACCGCCTTTCTCCTCCGTGCGGCGACATCCCTATTCTTTGCCTGTGGGTTGAGATCAGCCCGTTACTAAGACAGTGTGAACCGGCTAGTTCGGGTGCAGAGCCGGGCCGTGCGGCCCAGGCGACAGGAGGAACGAAAACACATGCGAGTACTGGTTCTTGGCGGCGACGGCTTCTGCGGATGGCCGACCTCCCTGCACCTGTCTGCGCAGGGGCACGAGGTCGCCATTGTCGACAACCTCTCGCGGAGGAAGATCGACATCGAGCTCGAGGCCGAGTCGCTGACGCCGATCCGCCCGATGGGCGAGCGCCTGACGGCCTGGAAAGAGGCGACGGGCAAGGACATCGCGTTCCACAACCTCGATGTCTCGCAGAACTACCAGCGCTTCCTCGATCTGCTCCTCGAGTTCCGCCCGGACGCGATCGTGCACTTCGCCGAGCAGCGCGCCGCGCCTTACTCGATGAAGAGCAGCTGGCACAAGCGGTACACGGTGGACAACAACCTGGGTGCCACGAACAACGTGCTGGCCGCGGTGGTCGAGAGTGGTCTGGACATCCACGTCGCGCACCTCGGCACGATGGGTGTCTACGGCTACGGCACGGCCGGCATGAAGATCCCGGAGGGCTACCTCAAGGTCAAGGTCGAGGTCGGCGACGGCGACCTGGTCGACCAGGAGATCCTGTACCCGGCCAACCCGGGCAGCATCTACCACATGACGAAGACGCAGGACCAGCTGCTCTTCCACTTCTACAACAAGAACGACAAGATCCGGGTCACGGACCTGCACCAGGGCATCGTGTGGGGCACGCAGACCAAGGACACGCAGCTGGACGAGCGTCTGATTAACCGCTTCGACTACGACGGCGACTACGGCACGGTGCTCAACCGGTTCCTGATGCAGGCCGGCGTCGACTACCCGCTGACCGTCCACGGCACGGGCGGCCAGACGCGCGCGTTCATCCACATCCAGGACACGGTCAAGTGCATCGAGCTGGCCATCTCCAACCCGCCCGAGAAGGGTGAGCGGGTGCAGATCCTGAACCAGATGACCGAGACCCACCGGGTCCGGGACCTGGCGCAGATGATCGCCGAGAAGACCGGCGCGACGATCGAGAACGTCGAGAACCCGCGTAACGAGGCCGACGAGAACGACCTCCACGTGGCCAACGACCGCTTCCTGCACCTCGGCCTCAACCCGATCACCCTCAACGAGGGCCTGATGGAAGAGGTCACCGAGATCACCAAGAAGTACGCCGAGCGCTGCGACACCTCGCGCATTCCGTGCGTGTCGACGTGGACCGGCGACAAGTCCGACCACGTCGGTACGCCGAAGAACGCCTGACGCGTTCAGCAGGCTCCGACACGACGAGGGCGGCCCACCTGGTCCGGTGGGCCGCCCTTCGCGTGTCGAGGTGAGTGTCGATTCGCAAACGCCCCCCAGGGGCACTTTGGTTGCACTCAACGCAACCAAAGTGCCCCTGGGGGCAGTGTGTGGTGGTTTCGGCGGAAGCTCAGCCGCGTTGGCTGCGGACGCCCAACAGCACGTCCTCCCATGCGGGCACCGGCGTGTGACCGCCCCTGCGCTTCGGCCTCGGCTTTCCGGGGCCGGCACCCGGATCGGTGTCCGAGCCCGCTGCCGCTCGGCCGGCCGCAGGGGCAGCGTGATCCGGCTCGCCCGACCCGCGGCCTTCGGACCCGGCTCGTTCGCCCTCCGGGTCGGATTGCCCCGCGGGTGCTTCCTCGACGGGCAGTGGCGCCTCGATGACGTTGCTCGCGGTGTCGGGCTCCTCGTCGGGTTCGTCGAACTCCGGGCAGTCGAACAGGACGGGTTCGAGTTCCTCCGCGGTGACCTCGGAGTGCTCCTGTGCCGCGTACTCCTGCGCCGCGGCCCGTTCGGTGAGGTCGGTGACGGCGCGTGGGGTGCGGAACGACGTCGGGTCGAGCAGTGAGGTGGCCAGGTCGTCGATCGCGGTCACGGTGCCGCCGTGCATACCGGGGGTGAACGTCCAGTGGGCGCGGTTGGACGAACGGCCCGCCGACCAGCGCAGGCAGACGACCCACTTGCCGTCGTCGCCGCGCCAGGCATCCCATTCGGCCTGCGAGAAGTCGTGTCCGCGCACGCCGAAGGCGTGGGCCACGACCTCCGCGAGCGTCTGCACGTCCGGGCCGTCGTCGCGCACGGGGTGCGCCTGCTGGGCGAGTTCGGCGTGGCGGGAGCGTTCGAGCAGTACGGGGTAGGCGAACCGCTCGACGCGGTCGGTGGGCACGCCCGAGGCGGTCACGACCTGCTCGACCGTCTCGCCCGCGCGGATCCGGGCTTGGATTTCGCGGGGTCGCATCTGGGCCTCCAGCTCGATCTCGATCTGGCCGAGGCGGGTGATGTCACCGCGGGCAGCGGCACGCAGCCGCTCGTCCGCGGGCAGGACGAACCGCTCACGGTGCTCGGGGTCCTCGCACACGATGGACTCGCCGTCCTCGTGCAACCCGACCACTCGTAGCGTTCGCATTCCCGCCTCCCGTGCGCGTTCACGTTCCTCGCCGGTCACGTTAGAGCGGCGCGTCGCCTTGACGACGCAGGCGCGCCGAGTCACGACGAGATCACGCCGAAGCCGGACCGGTGCCCGGCGAAAAGTCGACATGTGCGATCGTCGCCCGGTTGGACGAACGGAATCGGGACGACAAGCGCAACCAGGACAACTGAGGGCGAACGAGACGGCCGAGGACAACCGGTCGAGGACAACCGGTCAAGGACAACGAGAAAACGGGGGGCCGGCGCTGTCGACCCGAGCCGGCCACTGGGGGAAGAAACGGATACGCGATATGAGTGAGACAGGATTCAGTCGGCGCCGGTTCTTCAGGGGCGCGGGCGTCGCGGGCACCGTCGCGGTGGTTCCGCTGGTCAGCGGGTACGTCGGCTACCGGATTCCGCAGTCGAAACCCGAGCCGCAGGTGCTGCCCCCGCCGAAGGCGGAGGAGGTGCACAGCTTCTACTCCCGGCCCGATCTGCGCCCGCCGAAGGTCAAGATGTCGGATGCCGACCCGGACACCGCGCCTCCGGCGAGTCCTCGACACCTGCTGCTCGGGGTGAAGGACTACCAGGGTGAAGGTGCCGGTCAGGCGGGCATGCTGATCGTCAACCGCCGTGGTGAGCCCGTGTGGTTCAACGTGCGCGACGGTGACGACGAGAAGCCCATGGACTTCCGGATGCAGACCTATCGGGGCGAGCCGGTCCTGACGACCTGGCAGGGCGCCGCCCCGAGCGGGTTCGGGATCGGCAAGGGCATCGTCTTCGACCAGGCGTACCGGCAGATCGCCGAGGTCAACACGGGAAACGGGGTCGCGGATGCGGACCTGCACGAGTTCCTGATCACCGACCGCGACACGGCGCTGATCATGGCCTACAACCCGGTGCGGGCCGACCTGCGGCCGGTCGGCGGACCCGCGGACGGTTGGGTCTCGGACGGTGTGATCCAGGAGATCGACATCGAGTCGGGTGAGGTGCTGTTCGACTGGCGAAGCCTCGACCACGTCGACCTGGCCGAGTCCCAGCACCCGGTGGAGGGACAGGGCACCGAGGATCAGCCGTACGACTACATCCACCTGAACTCGATCGGGCTGGACGACGACGGCGATCTGCTGGTGTCGGCGCGCAACACGTGGGCCGTGTACAAGATCGCCAAGTCCGACGGCGCGTTGCGGTGGACGCTCGGCGGGAAGAACAGCGACTTCCGCCTCGGCGACGGCGTCGAGTTCGCCTGGCAGCACGACGCGCGCAGGCAGCCCGACGGCACGCTGTCGCTGTTCGACAACGCCGCCTCCCCGCCGCAGGCCAACCGGTCGCGTGGGCTGGTCCTCGCGCTGAACGAGGACGCGATGACCGCGGCCGTCGACCGGGAGTACACCCACCCTGCGGGCCTGCTCTGCGACAACCAGGGCAACCTGCAGCTCCTCGACGACGGCCGCGCGATCGTCGGCTGGGGGTGTCAGCCCTTCACCTCGGAGTTCGACGCCGACGGCGAATGGCTCACCGACTGGCGGACGCCGGAGTTCGTGCAGAGCTACCGGGCCTACATGGGCGACTGGGTCGGCAGGCCGGACGACGAACCCGCCGTGGCGGTGCGGCGGAACGCGGCTCGCGGCGTGCTGGTCTACGCCAGCTGGAACGGTGCGACCGAGGTGAAGCGCTGGCGGGTCCTGGCGGGCAAGCGCGCGGACGAGCTGTCCGCGGTGGTCACCGTGCCGCGCGGCGGCTTCGAGACGGCGATCTCGTGTGACGCCGACGGCCCGTTCTTCGCGGTGGCGGCCCTGGACAAGCAGGGCAACGAACTGGGCAGATCCGAACCGGTCCGCGGGCGCTGACCCGGGACGGAAAGCGCCCCCAGGGGCACCTTGGTCGCGTTCAGTGCGACCAAGGTGCCCCTGGGGGCGTGTGGCGGGGGCGGCCTACTTGCCCAGCTGCTCCACGACGTACTCGATGCACTTGGTCAGCGCGGTGACGTCGTCCGGCTCGATCGCGGGGAACATGCCGACCCGCAGCTGGTTGCGGCCCAGCTTGCGGTACGGCTCGGTGTCGACGATGCCGTTGGCGCGCAGCGCCTTCGCGATGGCGGCCGCGTCGATGTCGTCGTCGAAGTCGACCGTGCCGACGACCTGCGAACGCAGCGACGGCTCCGACACGTACGGCCGGGTGTAGGAGGTCTGCTCGGCCCACTCGTAGAGGCGGCCGGAGGAGTCCTTCGTCCGCGCGGTCGTCCAGTCGAGGCCGCCGCCCGCGTTCATCCAGTCGATCTGGTCGGCCAGCGTCAGCAGCGTCGCGACGGCGGGCGTGTTGTACGTCTGGTCCTTGCGGGAGTTGTCCAGCGCCGTCTGCAGCGACAGGAACTCCGGGACCCAGCGGTCGCCCGCACCGATCTCCTCGACGCGCTGCACCGCCTTGGGCGACATGAGCGCGATCCACAGCCCGCCGTCGGAGGCGAAGCACTTCTGCGGCGCGAAGTAGTAGACGTCGAAGTCCTCGGCCTTCACCGGCAGGCCGCCCGCACCCGAGGTGGCGTCGATGGCAACCAGCGCGTCGTCACTGCCCGCGGGGCGCTTCACGGGCACGGCCACACCGGTCGAGGTCTCGTTGTGTGCCCAGCCCACCAGGTCGCAGCCCGCCTGGTAGGAGATCTCGGGGGCGCTGCCCGGCTCACCTTCCACGATGACGGACTTGTCCAGGAACGGCGCCTTGTCCGTGACCTTCGCGAACTTCGAGGAGAACTCGCCGTAGGTGAAGTGCTGAGCCCGCTCCCGTACCAGGCCGAACGCGGCAGCGTCCCAGAAGGCCGTCGTCCCGCCGTTGCCGAGCACGACCTCGTACCCGTCGGGGAGGCCGAACAGCTCGGTCAGGCCGGAACGGACCCGGCCGACGAGGGACTTCACCGGCTTCTGGCGGTGCGACGTGCCGAGCACGTTCGCCCCCTCCTTGGCGAGGTTGGCCAGCTGCTCCGGCCGGACCTTGGAGGGGCCGCACCCGAAGCGGCCGTCGGAGGGCTTGAGTTCTGCAGGGATCGTCAAGTCAGCGGCTTCGGTCATGTCGGCAGTGTTTCACGCTCGCCAACCCTCGGGGTCCACTCCGCCGGGTACCGGGGCCTTCGGATCGTAGGGAGTCCGGGTGAAAACAAAGGTCGCAAGGTCGAGGTACGCCGGTGTGCCATCGCTCACTCGACCCACGGTGAGGGTCTCTCCGGCGTAGTACCCGTCCAGTCCGAGCCACCGGTCGTCGCCGAGCGGGCGGAAGCGCGAGGCCCGTCCCGAGCCGTCGGCGGGCGTCAGGTTCAGCCAACCGTCCGGCATGGCGTACAGGTGGTACGGCTTGGGCCCCCAGTGCCACAGCCCGGTGAGCTCCAGCAGGCCCGGTTCGACCGGCGACGGTGCCCACTCGGCCGGCAGCGGGGGCTCGGCGTCGTCGGCGATGGCGATCAGGTCGGCGGTCAGGCCGGCGATCCCGACGCCCGACGTCGTGTTGGCGAACGTGACCGCGCCCGTCTGCGTCGCCGGGTCGATCAGCGTGCAGGCGAGGAAGCCGGGCATCGACCCGGTGTGCCCCGCGAGGCGCTTGCCGCCCGTCTGGACGAGCTGGAAACCGAGGCCGTACCCGGCGCTCCAGCCGGTACCGGAATCGTCGACCGTGGCGGCCTCCCGCATCTCGGCGACGGTGTCCGGGTCGAGCACGCCGCCGGTGCGACCGCCGGTGAACGCCGTCCAGCGCGCCAGGTCGTCGAGCGTCGACCACAGCTGTCCCGCGGGAGCCATCGCGCCCGCGTCGTGGGCCGGTTCGGGCAGCAGGACGTCGGCGAACGGGTGGACGGCGTAGCCCGTCGCCGTGGTCAGGCCGTGCTCACCGGGCATCGGAGTGGTGTGCCGCATGCCCAGCGGTTCGAGGATCTCGGCGCGTACGACGTCGAGCCAGTCCGCGCCGCGCAGCGCTGCGACGAGCCTGCCGAGCACGCCGTAGCCGACGTTGGAGTAGTGGAACCGGCGGCCGGGGCGGTGCTTCGTCTCGCCCGCGGTGAGGCTCGTCGACAGGTCGGTCCAGCCGCCGCCGGGGCTGCGTTCCCACCACGCCCCGGGCGACTCCGACGTCAGGCCGCTCGTGTGCGACAGCAGCTGAGCGATCGTCGAGCCGCCGAACGTGGTGCCCGGCACGTGTGTGTCGAGCGGGTCGTTCAACTCGAGCAGCCCTTCGTCCCGCAGCCGCAGCACGGCAGCGCCGACGATCGACTTGGTGATGGAGCCGATGCGGTACTGGGTCGTCCGGTCGGGGCGAACGCCGTCGACCGTGCCGCGCGATCCCCACCACGTGATCTCGCCGTCTCGTACGAGGGCCGCCGCCAGCGACGGCGCGCGGCCCGCGACCTGCTCGGTGGCGATACGGCGGTTCAGCACGAGTTCGGTGGTAGGCAGCATGCCGAGATCGTAGACAGGGGCGGGGTGCACGCGGGCGCGCATACCGGTCGCGCGTTCGCCCCGAAGGGCACCTTTGGGGCGCTCAACGCCTCTATTCTTCCCTTCGCGTGCCCTGAGGAACGAGGGGAGGAATAGGGGCGCTCAACGCAACCAGGGTGCCCTTGGGGGATTTGGCGTGCGTCACGAACGGCGCCGGTCGGGGTTCCCTGGCGGGCTAGGGTGCTCGGCATGGCGACGCAGCGCATGACGATGCAGCGCATGACCACGCAGCGGGTGCGGGTTGACGACGGGGTCGAGCTGGCGGTCCACGTGGCGCAGCCGCCGGGATCCTCGACCGCCCCGAGTCCTGCGCGACACGCGGAGGCCGTGAGCTCCGCGGGCGCCTCGGAGCCGGCGAGGTCCGCGGGCGATGCGGGCGGAGGGAACGCCGTGCCGGTGCCCACGGTGGTGTGCGTGCACGGTTATCCGGACAACTCGTCGCTCTGGGACGGCGTCGCCGCGGAGCTGGCGGGCCGGTTCCGCGTCGTCACCTACGACGTCCGCGGTGCGGGTGCATCGGACCGTCCGCGCACGCGGGAGGCCTACCGGCTCGACCGGCTCGCCGCCGACCTGGCCGCCGTCGTCGACGCCGTGAGCCCCGACGATCCAGTTCACCTGCTCGCCCACGACTGGGGCGCGATCCAGACGTGGCACGCGGTCACCGGCTCGTGGCTGCGCGGCCGGGTCCGCTCGTTCACGTCGATCTCCGGCCCTTGCCTCGACCACGCGGGCCACTGGTTCCGGGACGGTCTGCGCAGGCCGTCCCGCTGGCGCGACCTGGCCAGGCAGGCGCTGCACTCGACGTACATCGGATTCTTCCAGCTGCCGGTCGTACCCGAACTGGCGATCCGCAGCGGCCTGCTGGCCCGCGTGCTCCGCAGCACCGATCCGGACGAACCCGCACCCGACACGGGCGACGCCGTCGCCGGGCTGAACCTGTACCGCGCGAACATGCCGCGGAGGCTGGGCGGCCCCGGTGAGCGCCACGCCGACGTTCCGGTGCAGGTCGTCGCTCCGACCGGGGACGGCTACGTCACACCCCCGCTGCAGTCGGGCGTCGAACGCTGGGTCGCCGACCTGCGGGTTCGCCGGATCTCGGGCGGGCACTGGGTGGCGCGCGCCGAGCCGCGGCGGATCGCGCGGGCGGCCGCGGAGTTGATCGACCACGTCGAGGGCAGCGGTGTAGCGGGCGGCGGCGTCGCGGACCGCGGTGCCGGTGGCGGAGATGGCGCCGTCGGTGGCGGTGAGGCCAGGTCGTTGCGCCGGAGCCGGGTCAATCCTCGTCCCGCAGGACGGTTCGCGGGGTACCTCGTGGTGGTGACGGGCGCCGCGAGTGGCATCGGCAGGGCGACCGCGCTGGCGTTCGCCGCCGAGGGCGCCGACGTCGTGCTCGCCGACGTCGCACCGTTGACGGCGGTCGCCGACGAGGTGCGTGCCAGGGGCGGCGAGGCGTTCGCCTACTCGGTCGACGTGTCCGGCGCCGAGGCGATGGCGGAGTTCGACGCGGCGGTCGCGGCCGAGGTCGGAGTGCCGGACGTGGTGGTCAACAACGCCGGTGTGGGGGTGGCCGGGCCGCTGCTGGACACGTCGGTGGCCGACTGGTCGTACGTCATCGACGTCAATCTCTGGGGCGTGATCCACGGCAGCAGGCTGTTCGGCAGGCGGATGGCGGAGCGCGGCGAGGGCGGTCACATCGTGAACGTCGCGTCGATGGCGGCGAAGGTGCCGAACGCGATGCTGCCCGCGTACTCGACGACCAAGGCGGCGGTGCTGCACCTGACCGAGTGTCTGCGCGCGGAGCTGGCCGCCCACGGTGTCGGCGCGAGTGCGGTGTGCCCCGGGATCGTGCGCACGTCGATCGCCGCCACCACCCGGTTCGCCGGTGCCGATGCGGCCGAGCAGGCGGGGCGCCGGACACGGTCGGACCGGCTGTTCGCACGCCGGAACTTCGCTCCCGAGAAGGTGGCGTCCGACATCCTGCGCGCGGTCGAGCGCGACCGGCCCGTGGTCGCACCGACGGCGGAGGCGAAGGTCGCGGGTGTGCTGGCCAGGTTCACGCCCGGGCTGTTGCGCGCGGCCGCCCGGCGACACCGTGCATAACTCCCCGTAACGGACTTTCCGTATCGCGGCCGACACTTCACGTACGCATCGCGAACCGGAAATATAGGGCACGCTGCGGAGACGTCGAGGATCACCTACGAAAGTAGCCCGGCGTCCGAGGGACCCATGCGGTTACGATGCGTGCATCCGTGTTCAAGGCGTCCCCTGTAGGAGTGATCGATGAGCGGTTACGACGTCGATCCGGACGAGCTGCGCGCTGCGGCGCGGTCGATCGGCACCGCCGTGGGTAAGGCCGACGACCTGAAACTCGAGGACGTCGTCGGCGACAAGAAGGCGTTCGGTGACGACGCCGTCGCGACGGCCCTCACCGAGTTCTGCACGACGTGGCAGCTCGCCGCCGGGGTGCTGCAGGACAGTGGCCGGGAGGCCGGGCAGTCGCTCGACGGCGCCGCGACCGGATACGAGCGGGCCGACGAGCAGAACACGATGGGATCGGCACCCGGCCCAGGGCCGCAGGTGCCGCCGATGTGACCGGAAGCGGGCGACATGGCTGAACTGGGGTCGACCGAGGACCCGAAGGAACTCATCCCCGGCAACGCGGAGACCATCACCGGCGCCGCGAACACGTTGCGGGCACGCGCGAAGAAGTTCGCGGAAGTGGCCTCGGACCTCGGCAACGTGCGGATCGAGAACTGGTACGGCGCGGCGAGCAACCAGTTCTGGGACACGTTCACCGCGGAGAAACCGAAGTGGGAGAAGGGCGCGTCGGCGCTGAGGTCGGCCGCCAAGACGCTCGACGGTCACGCGCAGACGGTCTCGTGGGCCCAGTCGCAGGCGGCGGAGGCGATCGCCACGTACAACGAGGGCCAGCGCGCCACCGCGACCGCGCAGCAGGACTACATGGACGAACACGGCGTCTCGCCCAACGCGCCCGGCGCGTCTACCTCCTCCGGTTCGTTCACCGACCCCGGTGAGGCCAAACGGCAGGAGGCGCGGGAGATCCTGAACCGTGCCCGCAACCAGCTCGCGACCGCCGGTGGCGAGAACGCAGGCGCCATCAGGAAGCAGGGCGGGCATTCGCCCGACGCGCCGGGCTGGCTGACCGGCCCCGCGGACTTCGCGTCGACGTCGCCGCAGATCAAGGGCAACGTCAACACCGACTCGATGGCGTCGAAGACGCTCATGGACCAGGCCAGGGAGGACGGCGGGCGCTGGAACGACCGGTTCGACCGGTACAACCAGTACGGCCACCGGTTCGACACGCCGCAGCGGGGTGGTCCGAACGTCGACGTGACCGTTGCCCAGTCGAAGGCCTCGTACGACCTGCTGAAGGCGCAGGCCTCCGGTGCGACCCAACTCGGGGACGCCACCGCATCGGGCTCGGCGGGCGCGAAGCTCGGCGCGGAGGCCAGTGCGGGCGCAGGCTTCACCCGCGACGGCCTCAAGGCCACGGCCAAGGCCTCGGCCGGTGCGACCGCGGAAGCCAAGGGGCAGGTCAACTACGGAGCCGCCGAGGTGGGCGGTTCCGGCAAGGCGTTCGCGGGTGCCGAGGCGCAGGGCACCGCCGAGGTGGGCGCCGACGGACTGAAAGCGGGCGCCAACGCGTTCGCCGGTGCGCGCGCCGAGGGCGAGGTCCACGCGGACGTCGGCGGTGTCGGTGCCGGTGTGAAGGGCGAGGCGTGGGCCGGTGTCGGCGCCGAGGCCAACGTGCAGGTCGGCATGGACGACGGCAAGTTCGTCGTCGGCGGTGAGGTTGGTGCCGCGCTCGGCGTGGGTGGCAAGCTGGGCGGTGAGGTCACCGTCGACCCGGGCAAGATCACCGACACCGCGCAGGACGCGGGTGCCGCCATCGGCGACTTCGCAGGGGGCGTGGGCGACAAGGCCCGCGACGTCGGCGGAGCGCTGAACCCGTTCGACTAGCCCGTACGCCGAACCCCGCGGCCGCGCGCTGCGTGAGAAGGAGAGCGAATGGCCACGCAACTGCCGGTGCCGCTGGAGCTGGAGCTGCCGGAGGGGTGGACGTCGGCGCCGCCGGACGAGGTGGACGCACCGGGCGCGGCGTTCGTCGCGTTGCACCTGCCGTCGGCCGACGGCTTCACGGCCAACATCACCGTGTCCGGCAGTATGCGCTCCGGTGATGACGTCCTCGAGGAGACCGCCGACGAGTCCCTCGAACGGCTCGGAAGCGCGACGGCGGGTACCGCGGAGCTGCGGCAGCGGCAGGGGCTCGGGTCGGCGGACGCGCCCGGCCTGATGCAGCTGGTCGATCTGACCACGACGATCGACAATCAGCCGCTGAAGCTGATCCAGTTCCAGGTGTACCTGCTGCTGCGGGACGTTTCGGACCCGGAGAAGCAGGTCGTCGTCGAGGTCATGCTCACCTGTAAGGAGTCACAGTTCGACACGGTCCTGCCGGACTTCCAGACGTTCGTGTCGAACATCAGCCCTGCCTGAGCACGCCCTGCCCCCGCGTGTCCTGCACTCGGCACCGCGTGTTCTGCGCTCAGGTGTCGTCCGGTCGCCGGGCGGTGCGCTGACGCGCGACCGTTCCTCCGCGTATCCGGCCCCGGGTCGACGTGCGCCGGACACGGCTCAGGTGACCGTGGGCCTGCCGAGGTCGGCGGGCAGCAGGCCGGCGACCTCGGTCAGGTACGCCAGCGCGGAGTCCACATCGGACTGTCCGAACGGTCCCTTTTGCTCGAACCACGTCAGCAGCAGGTCGCCTTCGAACCGCAGCGGTAGTCCGCGGGTGTTGACGGCGGTGCGCAGCGCCGGATTCAGGACCGTCTCGGCGAAATCCTGGTCGCCGCGGGGCCGGACGTCCTTCTTGGTCGGTGTCACTTGCAGGGTCGGCACCTCGTGTGCGAGCCGCAGGGTGAACACGCGGTAGTAGCGCGAGTACGTCTTCCGCTCGCCGACGGTCATGGGTGTGGGGGTGTATGCCAGGCACGTGAACTCGCGGCCCCCGGTCACCCCGTGGATCAGGTCGCGGCTGATGCGGCCCCGCGCGGTCTGGGTGAACGGAAAACCGGTGAACCGGTCGGCGTAGCCGGACTCCTCCTCCTGGTACGTCCAGCCGCGCCGCTGCGCGAGCTCGGCGAGCCCGGGGCCGGAGTCGTGGCGGTACTTCTCGTCGCGCCTGCGGTTGCGCAGCATCAGCGTGACCGCCGCCGCCACGATCGCGGCGAACACGACGACGAACAGGATCGGCGCGAGAACATCCATGCCGGCTCCAACACCTCGGGAAGGGGACACCGTGCACCCTGCCATCCACCGCGCTCGCGGGTACGGCCCGCGCCGCGGTGCCGTTCTGATCGGGTGGCCGTGGCGGTGGTCACCGGTCGGACGGTTTCGCGAGGGCAGGCCGAGGCCCTAACGTCACCACTCACGGTGCGGTTCGGCCACGTTCGGGGCACCTTCGAAGGGCATGGTTCGCGTTCGGGAGGTTGGCATGGCGGAACTGGATGATGTCAGCGGTGCGGCGGTGCGGTTGCCGGACATGCGGGTGTCGTACGAGGCGGAGACCCTCGACGAGGACTCACTCGCGCCGACCTGGCACGAGCAGCTTCAGCGGTGGCTCGACTCCGCCGTCGACGCGGGGCTGCCGGAACCGAACGCGATGGTGCTCGCCACGGCCGACGCCGACGGGATGCCGTCGTCGCGGACTGTGCTGTGCAAGGGCCTCGACGAGCGCGGCATCGTCTTCTACACGAACTACACCTCGGCCAAGAGTCACGACCTGACGTCGACGCGCTTCGCGTCGGTCACCTTCCCCTGGTACCCGCTGCAGCGTCAGGTGACCGTGCGCGGCGAGGTGGAGAAGGTCGGCGCGGCGGAGACGGCGGCCTACTGGCGCGGCAGGCCGCGCGGGTCGCAGCTCGGGGCGTGGGCGTCGCCGCAGTCCACGCGGGTCGGGGGCCGGGAAGCGTTGGACGACCTGCTGGCCGCGGTCGAGCGCCGGTTCGTCGACGTCGAGGAGATTCCGGTGCCGCCGCACTGGGGTGGTTGGCGCGTACGTCCGGTGAGCGCGGAGTTCTGGCAGGGCCGCAAGGACCGCCTCCACGACCGGTTGCGTTACGTGCGCACCGACGACGACTGGCGCGTCCACCGCATCGCCCCCTGATCGCGCGGTGCCTTCGAAGCCCCAAGGGCACCTTGGGGTCGCTCCCGGGATCTGCCAGGTCGTCCAGCTCGGCTACGTCGGCTACGCCGTGTCGGCCGCCAACCGTGCCGCTCGTGCCGCCACGGCCGCCAGGGCCGATTCCGCGACCGGCGACGCCTGAGCGGTCCGCCCGCGCCCGCCCGGAGGTCCGGACCGTGCCGAAGTGAGCAGCGCCATCGGCCACAACTAGTTAGTTGTCGTACGCTAACGAGTTGTGAGTGATCGGACCGACGACAAACCCCGCGCGGCGAGGAAGCGCCTCGGTTCGATCGTCATCGACCGGCGTCCGCTGAAGATCCCGGCGTTCCGCAGGCTGTGGGTGTCGTCCCTGGTCACGGCGATCGGAAGTCAGTTGACGGCGGTCGCCGTGCCGAAACAGGTCTACGACATCACCGGTTCGTCGGCCTACGTTGGCCTGACGGGTGTGTTCGGGCTCGTCCCACTGCTGATCTTCGGGATCTGGGGCGGCGCGATCGCCGACACCGTCGACCGCCGCAAACTGCTGCTCGTCACCAACACCGGTATCGCGGTGACGGCGTGCCTGCTGTGGGCGCAGGCCTACTTCGACGTCGGTTCCGTCTGGGTCGTGCTGTCCCTGCTCGCCGTCAACCAGGCGTTCTTCGCCGTCAACATGCCCACGCGCAACGCCGTCGTGGCACGTCTCGTGCCGACGGAACTGCTGCCGTCGGCGTCGGCGCTCACGGGCACGATGACGACGTTCGGTGCCGTGTTCGGCCCGCTCGCGGCGGGTGCGCTGCTGCCGATCGTGGGGTTGTCGGCCCTGTATCTCGTCGACTCGGTGGCACTGCTCGTCGTCGTGTGGGCGGTGTGGCGGCTGCCGCCACTGCCGCCGCAGGACGGCCGGATCCGCCGCGCGGGCCTGCGCGACATCACCGACGGCTTCCGTTACCTGGGGGCGCAGAAGATCCTGCTCGCCTCGTTCGTCGTCGACATCGTCGCGATGGTCGCCGGGATGCCGCGGGCGCTGTTTCCCGAGATGGCCGAGCGCACGTTCGGCGACCCGGCAGGCGGCGGTCTCGCGCTGGGCTGGCTGTACGCGGCCATCCCGCTCGGCGCGATGCTGTTGTCGCTGATGTCCGGTTGGGCGAGTCGCGTGAGCAGGCACGGTGTGGTGGTCGTGGTGGCGATCGCGGTGTGGGGTCTCGCCATCGCCGGGTTCGGCATGTCGCAGGTGCTGTGGCTGTCGATCGTGTTCCTGGTGGTCGCGGGTGCGGCCGACATGGCGAGTTCGATCTTCCGCATGGCGATCCTGCAGACCGCGGCGACCGACGAGATGCGCGGCCGGACGCAGGGCGTGTTCACGGTCGTCGTCGCAGGCGGGCCGCGGGTGGCCGACGTGACGCACGGCTGGGCCGCCGCGGGGGTGGGGACCGGCGCGGCGGCGACCGGTGGTGGCCTGCTCGTGCTCGTCGGCGTGGCCGTCGCGGTGCTGTTGATTCCGGCGTTCTGGCGGTATCGCGCGCCGGTGACCAGCGGGAACGTATCGGACAATTCGTAACCGAATCGAGACCTGCCGCGGGTGGTCCGGTGGCCGTGCGGCACACTTTCCGGCATGTCGAACGCGGGCGTGACGGACGAGTCCTCGCCGACCGGGCAGCCCCCACTGAAACGGGTCCTCGGGTCGAAGCTGCTGTTGTTCTTCGTGGTCGGCGACATCGTCGGCACTGGGATCTACGCGCTCACCGGACAGGTCGCGGGCCGGGTCGGCGGGGCGCTGTGGCTGCCGTTCCTGTTGGCGTTCACCGTCGCCTTCATGACGGCGTTCTCGTACCTGGAACTCGTAGGCAAGTACCCGCGGGCGGCGGGTGCGGCGCTGTACACGCACAAGGCGTTCAACATCCGCATGCTGACGTTCCTCGTCGCGTTCGCGGTGATGTGCTCGGGCATCACGTCGGCGTCATCGGCGGCCGTCGCCTTCGGCGACACCTATATCGCCGAGTTCATCACCGCGCCGATGCCGCTCATGGCGATCGCGTTCATCGCACTGCTGGCGCTGATCAACTTCCGCGGCGTGCGGGAATCGGTCACCACCAACGTCGTGCTGACCTGTATCGAGATCGGCGGGTTGCTGATCATCATCGGTGTCGGCGTCTGGGCGGTGCTGAACGGGAGCGGCGACGCGAGCCGGCTCGCCGAGTTCAACACGCAGGACCAGACCATGCTCGTGGCGATCACGTCCGCCACGTCGCTGGCGTTCTTCTCCATGGTCGGCTTCGAGGACTCGGTGAACATGGCCGAGGAGACGAAGGATCCGGCGCGCGTGTTCCCCAAGGCGATGCTGTGGGGCATGGTGATCGCAGCGACGATCTACATCCTCGTGTCGGTGACGTCGTCGCTGCTGGTGCCCGCCGAAGGACTCGAGGCGGCCGAGAGCGGCGCGCTGCTCAAGGTGATCGACATCGGCGCGCCCGGCATGCCGCGGGAGATCTTCTCGGCGATCGGCCTGTTCGCGGTCGTCAACTCCGCACTGATCAACATGCTCATGGCCAGCAGGCTCGTGTACGGCATGGCGAACGAGCGGATCATCCCGAAGGTGTTCGGCACGGTGCACCCCGCCCGTCGCAGTCCGTGGGTGGCGATCCTGTTCACGAGCGCCATCGCCGTCGTGCTGGTGTCCGTTGTGGACATCGACGTGCTCGGCGGTACGACGGCGTTGCTGCTACTCGTCGTCTTCGCGGTGGTCAACGTGGCGGTGCTGGTTCTCCGGCGGGATCCGGTGCCGCACAACCACTTCCGAGCGCCGACGGTCGTTCCCGTGCTGGCGGCCGTGTTCTGCCTGTACCTGGCCAGTCCGCTGTCCGGCCGACCGGCGCGCGACTACGTGGTCGCGGCGATCCTACTGGCGGTCGGGCTCGTCCTGTGGGCCGTCAACCACGTCGCGATGCGTGCGCTGCACCAGAAGCAGTCCGCAGACGCCTCGCGGTAGACCGTCTCAGGCGAGATTCGCCAGTTCCACCGGGTCGTGGGAGCAGAACACCGTCACCTCGCCGGTACGGGACACCTCGGCGAGGCGCCGCTGGTTGGCGACGCGGGCCGCGCGATCGGTCTGCAGCGCGCGTTCGAACAGTGACAGACCGCGCGGGCAGTGCGGCTCCGTCTCGAGTTCGCCGCGGAAGAAGTACGCATCGCCGGCGTGCAGCCGCCATTCGTCGCCCGCGCGCACGGCGACGCCCGCGTGGCCGCGGGTGTGCCCGGCCAGCGGGATGATCAGGACCTCCGGCGGCAGGCCCGTGAGCTGGCGTACCGCGTCGAAGCCGAACCAGCCCTCACCGCCGGGTTCGTAGGCGGTGAAAGCGGGTTCGTGCGCGAACTGCACCTTGCGGTACCGCGACCGCTCCTTGGCGTCGGCGGGCTGTTCGAGGGCGCGCAGTTCCCGGGCGTTGATGTGCACGGTCGCGTGCGGAAAGTCGACGAGGCCGCCCGCATGGTCGAGGTCGAGGTGGGTCAGCACGATGTGCCGCACATCGGCTGGCTCGAAGCCGAGTGCCCGGACCTGTGCCGCGGCGGTGCGGGACGGGTCGCGCACCGGCGAGATCCCGGTGGCGAAGGCCCGGCCCAGCCATTCGGCGGGCCGGCTGAGCGCGGGCGTTCCCATGCCCGTGTCCACGAGCACCAGTTCCGAATCGGTCTCGACCAGTATGCAGTGGCAGGTCAGCTCCGCGCGCCGCGCGATGCCCGGCTCGCCGTCGACGAGCCCGCCGCCGAACGGCCGCATCGCGCCGCCGCTGAAATGGTGGACCCGTGTCGTCATGATCACGACCCTAGTCGCAGCCGACCGCCGTGTGCGGCCGTTCGCTGTCGGCGTACCACCGGGCGGCCATCCTGGTGCGTGCCGCCACCGCCCCGCGATGTGCACCAGCACGTCCCAGTATGTTCGGGACATGGCCAATCCGACCGGGGAACACTTCGAGCTTCTGCGCGGCAACGCGCGCGCCGTCGTCACCGAGATCGGCGCGGGGCTGAGGTCGCTGACGATCGGCGGCGCCGCGTACGTCGAGACCTTCGCCGAGGAGGAGCAGCCGCCGAAGGGGGCCGGGCAGGTCCTCGTGCCGTGGCCGAACCGCACTGCCGGAGCGCGGTGGACGTTCGACGGCGAGGAGCAGGAGCTCGAGGTCACCGAACCCGCTCGCGGCAACGCCATCCACGGCCTGGTGCGGCATCAGGAGTGGGAGCTGGTCGAACACGCCGAGTCCTCGATCACGTTCGGCTGCGACATCGGCGCCGCGAAGGGCTGGCCGGTGCCGCTGCGCACCGGCATCGTCTACGACCTCGCGCCGCGCGGGCTGACCGTCACGCACACGGTCAGCAACGAGGGCGACAAGGCGGTCGGCTTCGGCGTCGGGGCGCATCCCTATTTCCGCATCGGCGACGTGCCCACCGACGAACTCACGCTGACGCTGCCCGCCACGCGCGTGCGGCCGTTCGACGATGACAAGCAGTTGCCCTACGGCGAGGAACAGGACGTCGAGGGCACCGGCTACGACCTGCGCGGTGGTCGCATCGTGGGTGGACTGGACCTGGACACGGCGTTCACGGGGCTGGAACTCGGCGAGGACGGACTGCACCACGTGTGGCTGAGTCACCACGAAGGGACCCTGGACGTCTGGTCCGAACCGGATTTCCGCTGGGCCCAGGTGTTCACCCCGTCGGACTTTCCCGAGCGCGGCCGTGCGATCGCGATCGAGCCGATGACGTGCCCCGCGGACGCGCTGAACTCGGGCACCGACCTCATCACGGTCGAACCGGGTGAGACGTGGCGTGGTTCGTGGGGCATTCAGCTCGCAGGTTCGTTAGCCTAACGAACTATGACTACCGCAATCACGAACGGATACGTGGTCCCCGTCGACGGTGACCCCATCGACGGCGGCACAGTGCTGATGGACGGCGGCAAGATCGTCGCCGTGGGATCCGGCGTCGACGTGCCCGCCGACGCCGAGGTCGTCGACGCCGCGGGCCGGTGGGTCCTGCCCGGCTTCATCGACGCGCACGCCCACCTCGGCGTGCACGAGGACGGCGAAGGCTGGTCCGGCAACGACACCAACGAGATGACCGACCCCAACGGCGCCCGGTTCCGCGCGCTCGACGGCATCGACCCGTACGAGCCCGGATTCGACGACGCACTGTCCGGCGGCGTCACGAGCGTCGTCATCAAGCCCGGCTCCGGCAATCCCATCGGTGGGCGCACCGTCGGCGTGAAAACGTGGGGCCGCACGATCCTCGACATGATGTTCGCCGAGGACGTCAGCGTGAAGAGCGCACTGGGCGAGAACCCGAAGCGCGTCTACGGTGAGAAGGACAAGACACCGTCGACCCGCCTCGGCGTGGCCGCCACCCTGCGTGAGGCGTTCACCAAGGCCCGCAACTACGCCGCCCAGCGCGACCACGCGGCGGCCGAGGGCAAGCCGTTCGACGTCGACCTCACCATGGAGACACTGGTGCAGGTACTCGACGGCGAGCTGTACTGGGATCAGCACACCCACCGCGCCGACGACATCGTCACGGCCGTGCGACTGGCCGAGGAGTTCGGCTACAAGCTCGTCGTCAACCACGGCACCGAAGGCCACCTGATCGCGGACTTCCTCGCCGAACGCGACGTGCCGGTGATCCTCGGGCCGCTGTTCACCTCGCGCGCCAAGGTGGAGCTGCGGAACCGATCGATGCGCGCCGCGGGCATCATGGCGCGTGCCGGTGTGAAGCTCGCGATCACGACTGATCATCCCGTGATCCCGATCGACTTTCTCGTCTACCAAGCGGCGCTGGCGGTCAAGGACGGTCTGGACCGGACGACGGCGTTGCGCGCGCTGACGGTGCATCCGGCGGAGATGCTCGGACTCGGCGACCGCATCGGTGCGCTCAAGCCCGGCATGGACGCCGACGTGGCCGTGTGGTCCGGCGACCCGCTGGATGTCATGAACCGTGCCGAGCGGGTGTTCGTCCGCGGTCGCGACGTGTACGCGTTCGACGACGCGACGGGCGAAGGCGTGGTCGCCGACCGCCGCTACCGCGAATAACGACACCCGGGCAACGCGGCGGCATGGCGACGCTGCGGCGTGGGCAACGCGGCGGCGGGCGCGGTGCGGCGGCGTGAGTACGCGGGCCGCGTGTCCTGCACTCGGCCCCGCGTGTTCTGCACTCACGCCGCCGTGTTGCGCCCTCGGGGGCCCGTGTTGCGCCCTCCGGGGCCCGCAGGTCTCGCGCTGTGCGGTGCCATGGTGTTTCCGGTTGCGAAACCGTCGGTAGCGCAGGTCGAGTTCAGCCGCCACGGCGCCGGATGGTCGACCACCGTCACCGCGGAACATGCCGGCCTGGGTGCAGTTCTCGCGGTTTCGGAGCAGATCTCGGCGTGCTGAATGCAGAACACGCTGGACTGAATGCAGAACACGCGCCCCGGAATCCGCAACACGGGCCCCGGGAACTGCAACACGGGCCCCGGAATCCGCAACACGGCGTCGTGAGTGGGGTTACGCCTCCTTGAGGGCGCGGGCGATGACCATGCGCTGGATCTGGTTCGTGCCCTCGAAGATCTGCGGCACCTTGGCCTCGCGCATGTAGCGCTCGACGGGGAAGTCGCGGGTGTAGCCGGCCCCGCCGAGGACCTGCACGGCGTCGGTCGTCACCGTCATCGCCGAATCGGTCGCGACGAGCTTGGCCACCGACGCCTGCCGCTGGAACGGCATGCCGCGGTCGCGGCGCCGGGCCGCGTCGAGGTACATCGCCCTGGACGTCTCGACGGCGGCCGCCATGTCGGCGAGCAGGAACTCCATCCCCTGGTTCTCGATGATCGGTTTGCCGAACTGCTGCCGGGTCTTCGCGTACGAGACGGCCTCGTCGAGCGCCGCCTGAGCCAGGCCGACCGAGCACGCCGCGATACCGAGCCGTCCGGACGCGAGTGAATCGAGCGCGATCTTCAGCCCCGCGCCCTCCCCGCCGATCAGTCGCCCGGCGGGCACGCGGGCGCCGGAGAAGATCATCTGCGCCGTCGTCGACCCGGTCAGGCCCATCTTGCGCTCGGGGGTGGCCGCGTCGAGTCCCGGCGTCGAGCCGTCGACGAGCAGGCAGCTGATGCCCTTGGCGCCGTCGTCGGAGGTCCGGACCATCGTCGTGTAGAAGTCGGCCTGACCGCCCGCGGTGATCCACGCCTTCGTGCCGTTGACGACGTAGTCCCCGTCGTCGCGCCGGGCGCGGGTGGACAGCGCTGCCGCATCGGATCCGGCGTGCATCTCGGACAGCGCGTAGGCGCCGAGTAGCTCGCCACCGAGCATGGCTGGCAGCCACGCATCGCGCTGCTCGTCCGTGCCGTAGTGGGCCAGCGCGAAGCACGACATCGTGTGCACCGACAGGCCGACGCCGACGGACATCCACGCGCCCGCGATCTCCTCGAGAGCCTGCAGGTACGTCTCGTACGGCACCTCGCCGCCGCCCCAGCGTTCGGAGTACGGCAGACCGAGCAGACCGGACTTGCCGAGCAGCCGGAACTGCTCCCTGGGGAACCGCTCGGCCTCCTCGTACTCGGCTGCGACCGGCGCCAGTTCGTCACGGGCGATCTCGCGGGCGAGCGCGATGAGGTCTGCGGACTCGGTGTCGGGAAGCAGGCGTTCGGCGGGCATCGGTGGCTCCTCGGCTGGCTGTGTCGCCCCGAGGGGCGCCCTGGGGGCGCTCAGCGCCACAAATGTTCCCTTCGCGCTGCTCCTGATCGTCTGACCGCGAGGGGAAGATTCGGGGCGTTCAACGCCACCAAGGTGCCCTTGGGGGCAAAACTTAGTACTGAAAACAGTACTGTGGTGGTGTTCTCAGTACCATCATAAGCTCGACGTATGCCCCAGAACCAGACCCGGCGGCGAACTCGCCCGGCCACTGCCCGTCAGCAGGCGTTGCTCGCCGAGGTCGAGGAGCTGTTCCTCGCCGACGGGTTCCTCGGCTACACCCTCGACGACCTGGCAGGACGCCTCCGCTGCTCGAAGTCGACGCTGTATGCGCTCGCCTCCAGCAAGGAACAGCTCGCCGTCACGGTCGTCACGCATTTCTTCCGCGGGGCGGCCGAGCGCATCGAGGCGCGGGTGGCCGGGGCCGCCGATGCGCGGGCGAGGATCCAGGAGTATCTGGCCGGGGTCGCCGAGGAGCTGGGCCGCGCGTCGGAGACGTTCATCGCCGACGTCGACACGTTCGAGCCGACCCGTGTCACGTACGAGTTCAACTCCCACGCCGCCGCCGACCGCATCCGCGCGTTCATCTCGGAAGGCATGTCCGACGGTCTGTTCCGCGACGTGCACGGGCCGCTGGTCGCCGAGTTCGCCGAGTTGCTGATCGAGCAGATCCAGAGCGGAACCGTCAGGGCGCGCACCGGCTACTCGGACGCCGATGCCTTCGCCGCACTGTCCGATCTGCTGCTGGGGGGCCTGCAGCGGGACGGCGGTCACGGAGGCGACGGTGGGCCCGGCCGCACCGGCGCCACCGCCGCTGTCACGCGTGCCGGTAACGTCCTCGCGACCGCGGCTGCCGGGGGCACCCCGGTAGCCGGTCGTGACGCTGAACCCACAACGGTCACGGACGACGCCGTGGCGGCCGAGACCGGCTCGGCAACGACGAAAGGAGCGCGGCGATGATCGTGTCCGGCGGTGAGGCGCTGGTGGACCTGGTGCCCGCGGAGTCCGATCCGGCGCTGCTGGCCCCTCGGCTCGGTGGCGGGCCGTACAACGTGGCACTCGCCGCGGGCAGGCTCGGCGTGCCGACGGCGCTGCTCTCGCGGTTGTCGACGGACCGTTTCGGCGACGCGCTCGTCGAGCGGCTCGAAGCGTCCGGTGTGGACACGTCCCTGCTGCAGCGCGGCCCTGAGCCGACGACGCTCGCCGTGGTCGCCCTCGATGAGACGGGCGCGGCGCGCTTCAGTTTCTACACCGAGGGCACCGCCGACCGGCTCGTCGAGGACCCGGGGCCGTTGCCCGCCGGCACCGGGATTCTGTCGCTCGGCACCCTCGGCATGGTGCTGGAGCCGGGTGCGAGCGCCTACGAGGCCGTGCTCCGCCGGGAGGCCGCGCGTGGCGTACTCACCGCGCTCGACCCGAACATCCGCGCCGACATGATCAGCGATCCCGACGCCTACCGGAAACGGTTCGCGTCCTGGCTGCCCGATGTGCGGTTGCTGAAAGTGTCCGACGACGACGCGGAGTGGCTCACCGGCGGGGAGTCGGCCGTCGAGGCGGCGGCGACATGGCTCGACGCCGGGGTCGAGGCCGTCGTGCTGACTCGTGGCGGTGACGGTCTGTCGGTGCTCACGACCGACGGTGAGGTCGCACGCGTACCCGCGGCGGATGTCGCGGTGGTCGACACGATCGGTGCCGGCGACACCGTGTTGGGAGCGCTGCTGGCGTGGTTCGCGGACCGCGGCGTGACGAATCTCGCCGCGATGACGCCCGACACCTGGACGCAAGCGCTTGCGTACGCCTCTCGTGCGGCGGGTGTGACGGTGTCACGCAGCGGCGCCGAACCGCCTACCTCGAACGAGTTAACCGGCGACCAAAACGCCAGCGTGTGAACCTTGTCGCACCGGGTCGCTGTGTGTAACGCCACGGCTGCGAAAAAGCCCTTATCTGGACTAGCGTTAGGGAGCATTCGTACCCCAGCGGGGCGGTGCGACGAGGCTGAAGGGCCTGTCGCGTACACGCGGTGACCAGCAGAACATGCGGTCGCCACCGGCCGGCCCGTGTGACCGTGAGAGGCATGTGCATGTCCGACGCGACTGCGGCGCAGTCCGAGGGCGAGAAGGCCGTGCTCCGCCTGCCCGATGGCGAGCACGACTTCAACGTTGTCCGCCCTGTTGACGGCGCCCCCGGCATTCAGCTCGGGAAGCTGCTGGCCCAGACCGGCTACATCACCTACGACCCGGGTTTCGTCAACACCGGGGCCGCGTCTTCCGCCATCACCTATATCGACGGTGAGGCGGGGATCCTGCGCTATCGGGGTTATCCCATCGAACAGCTGGCGGAGCGCTCGACGTTCGTCGAGGTGTCCTACCTGCTGATTCACGGCGAGCTGCCGAACAAGCAGCAGCTGGAGGACTTCACCTCGAAGATCAACCGGCACACGCTGCTGCACGAGGACCTGAAGCGCTTCTTCGACGGTTTCCCGCGGGACGCCCACCCGATGCCGGTGCTCTCCAGCGCCGTCTCGGCACTCTCGACGTTCTATCAGGACGCGCTCGACCCGTTCGACAAGTCCAACGTCGACCTGTCGACCGTGCGCCTGCTGGCGAAGGTCCCCACGATCGCGGCCTACGCCTACAAGAAGTCGATCGGCCAGCCGTTCCTCTACCCGGACAACTCGCTCGGTCTCGTGGAGAACTTCCTCCGCATGACGTTCGGTCTGCCCGCCGAGCCGTACGAGATCGACCCGGTGATGGCGAAGGCCCTCGACCAGCTGTTCATCCTGCACGCCGACCACGAGCAGAACTGTTCGACGTCGACCGTGCGGCTCGTCGGCTCGTCCGAGGCGAACCTGTTCGCGAGCATCTCGGCCGGCGTCATGGCGCTGTTCGGCCCGCTCCACGGCGGCGCGAACAGTGCCGTGCTGGACATGCTCGAGGGCATCAAGGCCGACGGCGGCAACGTCGACAGGTTCGTCGAGCGGGTCAAGAACAAGGAGCCCGGCGTTCGCCTGATGGGCTTCGGCCACCGGGTCTACAAGAACTACGACCCGCGCGCGAAGATCATCAAGAAGACGGCCGACGAGATCCTGTCGAAGATCGGCGGCAACGACGAGCTGCTCGACATCGCCAAGCGGCTCGAGGAGCGCGCGCTGTCCGATGAGTACTTCATCGAGCGCAAGCTCTACCCGAACGTCGACTTCTACACGGGTCTGATCTACCGGGCCATGGGTTTCCCGACGCAGTTCTTCACGGTGCTGTTCGCCCTGGGCCGGCTGCCCGGTTGGATCGCGCACTGGCGCGAGATGATCTCCGACCCGGAGACGAAGATCGGCCGTCCGCGTCAGATCTACACGGGTGCGAAGGAGCGCGACTACAAGCCGCTCTCCGAGCGCTGAGTACGACAGCGCTGACTCGCGGTTCGCACACGAGGGCCGCCGCCCGATATCCGGGCGGCGGCCCTCGTCGCGTGCGGAAACCGTTGCCGCGTGCCCCCAAGGGCACTTTGGTTGCATTCAGTGCGACGTTTCTTCCCCTCGCGGGCACGACTGGTCGGCCGAGTTGTAGCGGATCGTGAGGGGAAGGTTTGTCGCGTTCAACGCCACCAAGGTGCCCTTGGGGGCAAACGGGTCACGCCGTCAGGCGAGGGTGCGGAGGCCTTCGGTGGTGCGGGCGACCAGGTCGTCGACGCGGGAGCGGGCCGCTTCGGCCTCGGCCGGCACGAGGCCGAGGCGGGTGCGCCGGTGCAGCACGTCGTCGGCGTCGAGCGCGCCTTCGTGGCGGGCGGCCCACACGACCTCGGCTGCGGTGACGTCGGTGCCCGCGAAGACCGGCTCGGCGAGCTCGCGATCGACCTCGCCGAGCGCCGCCACTCGCGGGGCCTCGGTGCCGTACTTGGCGACCAGTCGCGGCGGCGCGTCCACAACGGACAGCTGGCTGCGGCTCGCGGCGCCGAACAGTGGCAGCCTGCTGGTCCGTGATCGCCCGGCGGGCAGGCGCGCCGATCGCACCGCCGCGTCGACGGCGTCCTCGGCCATCTTCCGGTAGGTCGTCAGCTTGCCGCCGACCACGGTGAGCACGCCGGTGTCCGGGTCGGTCAGCACCGCGTGGTTGCGGGACAGGTCGGCCGTCGCGCCGTCGGCCTCCAGCAGAGGGCGCATTCCGGCGAAGGAGCCCAGCACGTCGTCGCGGGTGAGTCGACGTTCCAGTATCGACGACGCCACCTCCAACAGGAAGGCCACATCGGACTGTGGAACCGTCGGAACGTCCTCGGGGTCGCCGTCGAGCGGTTCGTCGGTCAGCCCGAGATACACCCGCCCGCCGGGCTGGGGGAGTAGCAGCACGAAGCGGTTCAGTTCCCCCGGAACCGGCACCATCACGGACGTATCTCCCAGGCCGGTCCGTTCGGCGTCGAGCACCAGGTGGGTTCCCCGTGACGGTCGCAACCGCACCGACGGCGCCAGCGAGCCCGCCCAGACGCCCGTCGCGTTGACGACCTGCTTCGCCCGTAGTTCCACAGTGGATCCCGTCATGCCGTCGCGTGCGACGACGCGGTCGGCGTACAGCCGTGTCGCCGAGAGTCGCGTAAGGACACTCGCGCCGTGTGCCGCCGCCGTACGGGCGATCGCCACGACGAGACGCGCGTCGTCGGTGAGCGCCCCGTCGAACGACAACAGGCCGCCCCGCAGTCCGGTGCGCCGGAGACCGGGCGCGAGGGCGAGTGCCTCGGCCGACGGCACGGCCCGTGGTCTCGGCAGCAGTGACGACGGGGTCCTCGCCGCCCGTCGCAGCGCGTCGCCCGCGTGCAGTCCGGCCCTGGTGAGCAGGTGCCCGGGTTCGGTGGCCGGGCCGTAGGCGGGGAACACCTGCGCCATCGGCCGGGTCAGGTGCGGCGCGGTGCGGGTCATCAGTACGTTTCGCTCGACGGCGCTCTCGTGTGCGAGGCCGAGCTCGCCGTGGGCGAGGTAGCGCAGCCCGCCGTGCACGAGCTTGCTCGACCACCGCGACGTGCCGAACGCGAGGTCGTGGGCCTCCACGAGTGCGACGGTGAGCCCGCGGGACGCCGCGTCGAGTGCGCAGCCCGCGCCGGTGGCGCCACCGCCGACGACGATGACGTCGATCTGCTTGCCGGCGGCCAGGTCGTCGAGTTCTCGCGTGCGACGGCGGGCTGTCAGGGAGGCCGTGATCATGGCGTGAGGGCTCCTTCGAGCAGCTGGGCGAGTTCGGTGAGCAGGTTCTCCGGGGGTACGCCGGTCTCGCCGGCGGTCGCGGGCCGCAGGGACAGTACGAACGACTGGAGCAGTAGCAACAGCGCGCGAGACTGTGCCGCCGGATCGCCGGGCCGCACGGAACCGTCGGCGTGGCCTTCGACGACGAAGGTGTGCAATCCGTCCTCGGCGAGGCGTTGCGTCGCCCCGAGGCGTTCGGTGACGTACGGCAGCAGCAGCTCGGCGTCGAGGTCCAGCACGGTGCGCAGCAGCGGATCGGTGCCGAGTCGGCGGACGCCCGCGACGGCGTGTTCGACGAGGCGGGACCGTGCGGTGCCGCCCGCGGGGACGTCGTCGGCCACTCGCTGCAGCAGGGCGGTGAACTCTCTGGTCATGAGCGTCGCGAGGACGTTGCCGACGTCGGGGAAGCGCCGGTACACGGTCATCCGCGACACGCCGGCGGCCTGGGCGATGCCGGTGAGCGTGGTGCGCCGAACGCCGCCGGCGAGCACGCATTCCTTGGCCGCATCGAGCAGTGTGTCGTCCGAGACACGACCACCGGCACGGGTGTGACATTCCGGCTTCATGTGTCACACTATAGTCGTGACCGACAGCATTGACCACCGCCTGCGAGGTGCCTGGACGCCCGACGGTGCCGACGCCTCCCATCTCACGGCCAAGGAGCTCCGCTGGTTGCGGAGCCGGATCGGCGACACCACCCCGAACGATCCGGTGGCGCCCGATTCCGCCATCGCGACGCCGCCGTCGCAGTTGCCGGAGCGGACACGGTCCGCCATCGCCGCGGTCGTCGGCGCGGGCAACGTGCTCGAGGAACCGCGTGAACGCCTCGAGCGCAGCGGCGGGCTGTCGTACCTGGACCTGCTGCGGCGACGGCAGCCGACCGCGGGAATCCCCACCCCCGACGGCGTCGTGCTGCCGGGCAGTCCGAAACAGGTGCAGCAGGTGCTGGACGTGTGTGTCGAACACGACGTCGGCGTGGTGCCGTTCGGTGGCGGCACGTCCGTCGTCGGCGGTGTGACGGCGTTCAGGGGCGACAAGAAGGCCGTGATCGTCCTGGATCTGGAGCGCCTGAACCGCCTCGTGTCGGTCGACCCGATCTCCCGTACAGCGGTACTGCAGGCCGGGGTGCGCGCACCGGACGCCGAGCGCATGCTGTCGGCCCACGGCTTCACCCTCGGTCATGTCCCGCAGTCGTTCGAACGCGCCACCATCGGCGGGTTCGCGGCGACCCGTTCGGCGGGGCAGGCCTCGTCCGGATACGGCCGTTTCGAGGACATGGTCACCGGTGTGCGGCTGGCGACCCCGCGCGGCGAGTGGGAACTCGGCGTGGCGCCGGCGTCGGCGGCCGGGCCCGATCTGCGGCAGCTGGCGATCGGCAGCGAGGGAACCCTCGGCGTCATCACCGAGGTCGCGGTGCGCGTGCGGCCGCTGCCCGACAGCGAGCACTTCGAGGCGGTGGCCGTCGACGGCTGGGAACGCGGTAGCGGACTCGTGCGGGAGCTGGCGCAGCAGGGGCTGCTCGCCGACATCACTCGCCTGTCCGATGTGGACGAGACGGCGGTGCAGCTGCAGCTGGCGGGGACGTGGAAGACGAGCGCGTTGCGCCGTTACCTGAGTGCCCGTGGGGTCGACTCCCCGTGCCTGCTGGTGCTGAGCTGGCACGGGGAGTCGGCCGACCGCCGCAAGAAGGCGATGCGGCTGTTGCGCTCCGGTGGTGGCGTGTGGCTCACGTCCGCACCGGCGCGAGCGTGGCTGCGCGGCCGGTTCGGTGGGCCGCGCCAGCGGGATGCGCTCCTCGACGCGGGCGTGTGCGTGGAAACCCTCGAAACCGCAACGCACTGGTCGAAACTCGGCACGCTCTACGACCGGGTGCGTACCGCGTTACGGCGGGAACTCGGCCATCCGCTGATCATGTGCCACGTGTCGCACGCCTATGAGACCGGTGCGTCGCTGTACTTCACGGTGTTGACGCCGCGGGATCCGGAGGATCCGATCGGTCAGTGGGAACGAGCCAAGGCCGCGGCCTGTGAAGCCATCTCCGCCGACCGTGTCGGGACGATCTCGCACCACCACGCCGTCGGCATGGACCACGCGCCGTATCTGACGGCCGAGATCGGCGAACTCGGCCGTGACGTCCTCGCCGCCGCCAAGCGGGCGGTCGACCCGACCGGGATCCTCAACCCCGGCAAGCTCATCGGCTGACGGGCGTGCCCTCCGGGACGACGGTCACGTCGAGTCCGTGGGTGCCGGCCGCCTCGCCGGTCAGCCGGGCGGCACCGTACTGGACCAGTTCGGCGGTCCGCACGGGTGCGCCGTCGACCAGCAACGGCATGTTGCCGCCCTCGATGCCGACATAGGCGTACACCTCGTCCAGAGTGGACCCGTCCTCGAGCCGGATATGTCCACTGTGGAGGCGTGCGAGGTCGTAGGCCTTGCCCCGCGCCTCGCAGACGTCGAGTGCTTCGACCTGGCCCGGCGTCGCGAACCACACGGCGTGCCACTCCGTGACACCCGGTGCGGACGCGAGCGTCGCGGGCCGCTGGTCGTCCCGCGGCCGCAGCGCCGCCGCCCACACGGCCGCCAGGTCGCGGCATTCCGCGCGTGCGGAGATCACCGGCCCGGACAACCCCAGCGTTTCCCGCAGCCACGTGATCTTCGAAGGGCACACGTTCGAGCCGTAAGCCAGCACCGGCACGCGCTCGCGGTCCGCGCGTGCCGCCGCGAGCGTGTCGGCAGACAGTGCGTACCCAGCGCCGTCGTGGTGGACGTACGAGTGCGAAGGGCGGGCGCCCGGGTACGGGTCCTCCGGGTATTGGGCGTCGTGGAAGATCGGTTCTCCGGAAATCAGGATCGCTCAGCCCTCGATGATGTACGCGATGCCGCCGCTGCCGCTCGCGACCTCGCCTTCGGCGTCGTAGCGCTTGGTGCGCTGCCAGATCGTTTCGAACTGCTCGCGATCGTAGACGCGCCGCACCTCGTCGTTGGACTTGGACGCCGGGTCGTTGGCGATCACGTCACCGTCTTCGGTGAACCCGACGACCACAAGGAGGTGTCCCGCGGTGCCGTAACCGGCGCCGTCCAGCTCCTTCTCCAGGAACGACTGTGACGTGATGACCGGGATGCCGCGCGCGATGTAGCTCTCCAGTTCGGCCAGCGAGTGCAGGCGGGTGACGTTGCCCTTGAGCCCGTACTGCGAGGCGTAGGCGGTGTTGAACGGCCAGTTGCCGGTGCCCTCGTAGGCGTAGTCGTAGGTGTGCCGCGCCGCGTGCGCCACGCTCTTGTCCGGATAGTCCGCGGGAAGCCACGACAGCTGTTCGTCGGTCGGCTTCGCGCCCCAGTACTCCGCGACCATCGTCGTGGACGTAGGGCTGCACCACGCCTGGCCGCCACCGCCGTACTCTGGATAGTTGCCACGGTGGACGTTCTGCGCGTACGTGGGCACGTCCAGCTCGATGCCGGCCGCCTCGCCCGGCTCCGTCAGCTCCGGGCGGAACCGGTCCGGCACGTCGGAGGTCATCGCCCCGACCTGCGTGACCACCGGTGAGGCGTTGGACCCCTCGGCGCGGTACAGGGTCACGCGCAGCCGGTAGGCACGGAACGCCACGCCGTCGGCGGCCGACAGCGTGTCGGTGTAGACGGCGGCGTGCTCGTCGGACTGGCCCGTGACGCTGGTGCGCTCGATGTCGCCGTCGCCGTAGGCCCACTTGCCGAGCGTGTACCAGGAGGTGTCGGCACCGGCTGCGGTGCGCGCCTGCGCCTGGACCTTCAACCAGGTGCCCTCCGGCGTGCGGGCGTTCCAGGACGAGATGAGCTCGGAGGCGTCGAAACCGGGTTCGTGGACCGGTGACGTCCAGGTGCCGTACTCGTAGCCGTTCTCGGTGCCTACGGGATCGCTGATGCGCATGCCCTCGTCGCCGGGGCTGACGCCGTCGAGCTCGCCCGAGGCGAAGTCGCGCGGGCTGCTCCAGCCGTGGTGGTCGATGGCTTCGTCCTCGGTGGAAGGGGCCGCGGCTCGCGCGGACGCTTCGCCAACGGGTAGGGCCGGAGCGGAGGCGGTCGCCGTGGGCTGCAGGATCACCGATGCCGTGATCGCCGCCGTCAGCACCGTGGAGAGTCGTCCGCGCATGGCGAGTCATTGTTATCGCCGGACAGCGGCGTGTAAACCGCGGATGGACCGTTCGGCCCACGTCGTGGGTCCCTCTTCTCACCCTCCGTGCGCACCGCGGTTCGCGGGAGCGCCCCCAAGGGCACTTTGGTTGCATTCAACGCAACCAAAGTGCCCTTGGGGGCATCTGCCCCTGGGCCGGGTGGGGGATCGCCTAGAAGTGTCGGATGTCGAGCTTGCCTTCGGCGTGGTCGGCGCGGATGCGCTTCTTGTCGAACTTGCCGACGCTGGTCTTCGGCACCTCGGGGATGAACGTCCAGTGCTCGGGCAGCTGCCACTTGGCGACCTTGTCGCGCAGGAACTCCCGCAACTCCTCGGCGGTGACGGTGTGGCCCTCCTTGACGACCACGGCCACCAGCGGGCGCTCGTCCCACTTCTCGTCCGGCACGCCCACGACCGCGGCTTCGGCGACCGCCTCGTGCGCCATGACGTCGTTCTCCAGGTCCACCGACGAGATCCACTCGCCGCCCGACTTGATGACGTCCTTGGATCGGTCGGTCAGCGTCAGGTAGCCGTTCGGGGTGATCTTGCCGACGTCACCGGTGCGCAGCCAGCCGTCGCGGAACTTCTCGGGGTCCGACCCCTTGTGGTACGCGCCGGCGATCCACGGCCCCGCCACCTCGAGCTCACCGACGCTCTCGCCGTCCCACGGCACCTCGTTGCCGTCGTCGTCGATGAGCCGCGCCTGCACCGAAGCGGGGAACCGGCCCTGCGTGTAGCGGTAGCGCCACGCCTCGTCGCCGGAGGCCCCTCGCGGCGGACGGGCGACGCTGCCCAGCGGCGACGTCTCGGTCATGCCCCAGGCGTGCAGCACCGGGACGTTGTAGCGCTCCTCGAACGCGTGCATCATCGACGGCGGCGCTGCGGAACCGCCCACCACGACCTCGCGCAGATGGGAGATGTCCTGCGGGTTGGCCTCGAGGTGCTGGAGCAGCCCCTGCCAGATCGTCGGCACGGCGGCGGCGTACGTCGGCTGCTCTGCGGCGAGGATCTCGGCGATCGGCCCCGGCTGCAGGAACCGGTCGGGCATGACCATCGACGTGCCCACCATGAACGCCGCGTACGGCACGCCCCACGACATCGCGTGGAACTGCGGCACGATCACCAGCGCCGTGTCCGTGTCGCTCAGGCGCATGCTGTCCGACATGCACACCTGCATCGAGTGCAACCAGATCGAGCGGTGCGAGTAGACCACGCCCTTCGGCTCACCGGTCGTACCGGACGTGTAGCACATCGCGGCCGCCGACCGCTCGTCGATCTCCGGCCAGTCGAACTGTGCCGGCTGGGCAGCGAGGAGCTGCTCGTAGTCGTGAACCTGCACTCCCTCGGGAGCTTCGACGGTCGCCGGGTCACCGTTCGCGACCACGACGTGACGCACCGTGGACATCTCGGCGAGTGGCTTGTTCAGCAGCGGGATGAGCGTGCCGTCCACGATGATGACGTGGTCCTCGGCGTGGTCGGCGACGTACACCAGCTGCTCGGGGAACAGGCGGATGTTCAGCGTGTGCAGCACGGCGCCCATGGCAGGGATCGCCATGTAGGCCTCGAGGTGCTCTGCGTTGTTCCACATGAACGTGCCCACGCGCTGGTCGCCCGTCACGCCGAGGCCGCGCAGGGCGTTCGCCAGCCGCGCCGCCCTGTCGCCGACCTCGGCGTAGCTGCGCCTGCGCGTGTCCGATCCGGTCCACGTGACCACTTCGCTCGTGCCGTGCAGCGTGCTGCCGTGCTTCAACAGGGTGGCGATGGAAAGGGGGGCATCCTGCATCGTGCTCAACATTGAGGCTCCCGTGGTTCTTGCGGTGAACGCGGATTCAGCGCGAGCCTATCCGTAAGCTGCGACATGCAGCAGGTGCTGCGTATAACAGTTACGCGTAGTGGCGGGCCACGGCTCCAACGCTTCGACCTGCATGCCTCGGACGGGGGGTCATCGCGTGTCGATTTCGCGGACGAAGGGGTCTTGGCGTTTACTGGGCGCGTGGTAAGAGACGGCCTGGCCAGCGCTTGCTCGGGCAAGCACCTGGGGACCCGGGTTGTCGCCGCTGCACAAGCGGCACCCGAGAAGAAAGGAAAGGTACGTTGGCTCTGCCTACGTTGACTCCGGAACAGCGGCAGGAAGCCCTGGCCAAGGCGGCCGAGGCTCGCAAGGCGCGCTCGGAGCTGCTTGCGTCGATCAAGGACGGTTCGGAAACCATCGAGAAGGTGCTGAACCGCGCCAAGGACGACAAGACGGTTGGGAAGACCAAGGTCACCCAGCTGCTGAAGGCTGTTCCCGGGCTCGGCGCCGTGAAGGTCGCCGCGCTCCTGGAGCAGGCGGGCATCGACCCTGACCGCCGGGCCGCAGGCCTCGGCGACCGTCAGCGCGAAGCTCTCATCAGCGCTCTCAAGTGACGCCCCGCGTCCGTGGGTGGCCCGCCGTCACGGCGTGTCACCCACGGGCCGTCGCGCCCTTTTCCTCCGATTTCGAACCGGTTCGGTTCCGGTTCGCACATTCGCCTGCGGTGATTCGCGTCGGCGATTCGCCGCCGGTTTCCTGGCGACCGCTGTCGCTGCGCGTGTGCCGTCGGGCATCACCGCGGGCGCGAACCGTGCTGGAGCGCGTCGGGGTCGAGTCCCATCGCGTGGGCGAGCGTCGCGAACTTCGCCGACGTCTCGGCCAGTTCGGCCTGCGGATCCGAATCGGCGACGATGCCGCCGCCCGCGTACATCCGCAGTGATGCCGCGCCCGCGTCGGCACAGCGGATCGACACGGCCCATTCGCCGTCCCCTTCGCTGTCGACCCAGCCGGTGGCACCGGCGTAGTAGCCGCGGTCGAACGGCTCCAGCTCGCCGATGAGCTGCCGCGCGGACGCCACGGGCGTGCCGCAGATCGCGGGTGTCGGATGCAGTGCCGAGGCCAGCTGCAGCGCTGTCGTCGCAGGGTCGGCCAGTTCGCCGATGATGCGCGTGCCGAGGTGCCACATGGCCGGGGTGCGTTCCAGCGCCGGTTCGGCGGGCACGTCGAGCGTGCGGCAGAACGGGCCGAGTGCCTCGGCGACGGCCTCGGTGAGGATCGTGTGCTCGATGAGGTCCTTCTTCGACCCCAGCAGCGCTTCCGCGTTCGCGGTGTCGGTGGCGGCGTCCGCCGAACGGGGCATGGACCCGGCGAGCGGGTGTGCCACGACGCGCCCGCCGCGGCGGGAGACGAGCAGTTCCGGACTGGCGCCGAGCAACGTCCGCCCGCCGGGCAGGTCCGCGGCGTACACGTGGCCGTGGCGGTGGTCGAGCACCAGGTTCCGCACGATCGCGGCGACGGGCGCCTCGTCGGCGAACTCGACGTCGAGCGCCCGTGCGAGAACGACTTTTCGCAGGTCACGAACGGCCAGCTCGGTGACGGCCGTGCGCACCGCGCCGACGTGGTTCGGCGGTTCGGGGACGGCCCGCACCGCCGCGGGCACACCGACGTGTTCCCTGGTGAGCCTGCCCACGTCAGGGTGTGCCGGGCCCGCTGTGTGGGTCGTCTGCGGGACGACCAGCCGTGCAGGGGTTCCGGAGGCGGCGTCGTAGGGCAGGACTCCCGTGGCGATGCCACCGCGCTCGGCGAGGGCCGCCGACACCCGGTCTGCGAGTGCGTGCTCGTCGGTCCCGGTGATCTCGTGGGCGACGCCCCGGGTGAGGATCGTGCGGTGTGCGGTGGCGAACAGGAAATCGCCGCGCCGGTAGTGCTCGACGAGGCCCGCGGCGTCCATGCCTTCAGTGTCCCAGCGCGGCGGGCGCCGGGCTCCACCATCGCTCTGTGATCTCCAGCTCGTCGCCGGTCAGGACGGCCACCGAGGCGTCGTAGCCGCTGCCGGGCTGCAGGGCGGCGAGCCTGGTGGTGGCCGGGTCGAGGGTCGATGCCGCGGCCGACACGAGACGTATCGGCTCGCCGGGCGCCGACAGCGTGAGGCTCGTCAGCGGGATGCGCAGCCCTTTGCCGGTCGCCTTCATCAGGGCTTCCTTGCCGGTCCAGTAGCGGAAGAACGAGCGGGTGCGGTCGCTGTCGGCCAGGTCGGCGACGGCGGCACGTTCGGTGTCGGACAGGGCGTAGTCGAGCAGCCCGTCGTCGGCGTGACGTGTCGTGGCTTCGACGTCGAGGCCCAGTTCGGCGCCGTCGGTCAGAGCGAGCCCCACGCGATCGCCTGCGTGGGATATCGACAGTCGCAGCGTGCTGCCGGGCAGGCGCGGCGGGCCGTGCTGCTTGTCGCAGTCCTCGCAGGCCGCGTCGAACACGACGTCGGCTGCCGGCACTCCGAGTCGTTCGCCGACCAGGGTCTTCGCCATGACCCGCCCGGTGAGGAACCGCCGACGGTCGTCGGACTTGCGGTACGCGCCGTACCGCTCCCGTTCGACGTCGGTCAGGAGTCCGCGGTGCTCGGCGGCGTCGTCCACCGGAACCGCCCACCAGACGGCACAAGTGATCATGCCCAACAGACTAGCCGCGCGAAGCGTTTCCGTGGGGCTTGGCGGCTTGCGCGACGGGTGGGCATTCGCTGAATGCCCCCAGGGGCACTTTGGTTGCATTGAGTGCGACCAAAGTGCCCCTGGGGGCGCCCTCCGGGTGGGAGCGCGTCAGGTGTCGAAGGTGTCCTTCGGGGCTGCGCGGAGGTGGGCGCGTTCGCCCTGGGTGCCGAACAGGCTGAGGAATTCGACGGGTTCGCAGTCGGCGGAGCCGAACCAGTGCGGGACGCGGGTGTCGAACTCGGCGGCCTCACCTGGCGTGAGTGCGAGATCGTGTTCGCCGAGCACGAGCCGGAGCCGCCCGTTGAGCACGTAGAGCCATTCGTATCCCTCGTGCGTCTGCGGGTCCGGTTCCGGCGGCGTGTCACATCCGTTGAGCACGATCTTGTACGCCTGGATCCCGCCGGGCCTGCGGGTGAGCGGAAGCATGGTCATGCCGTGCCGGGTGACCGGGCGCAGGTGTACGCGCGGATCGCCGGTCGGCGGCGCGTCGACCAGCTCGTCGAGTGCGACACCGTGGGCCTTGGCCAGCGGGAGCAGCAGTTCGAGCGTCGGCCTGCGGGCGCCAGATTCGAGGCGTGACAGCGTGCTCACGGAGATGTCGGTCCGGTCGGACAGCTCCGCGAGCGTCAGGTCGCGCCGGGTGCGCAGTGCGCGCAGTCTCGGTCCCACGGCGTCCAGTGCCTGGCCCAGCTCGTCGTCCATGAGGTGATTTTGCCATCTCGGCAAAGAACTTTGCCAACTCTTGTGACGGCGGTGCAGAGTCGCCGGTGGAGGTATCCACAGCACAGGGGCGAGGAGGACACGGTGACCGAGGAGGACACGGTGACGGAGCAGTGGGAAGGCGACTACGACGTCGTGGTGATCGGGGGCGGAGCGGCCGGGCTCAATGCGGCGCTGATGTTGGCCCGTGCACGTCGCAGCGTGGTCGTGCTCGATGCAGGCGAACCCCGCAACGCGCCCGCGCACGCGGTGCACGGACTACTCGGGCGGGAGGGGGTTCCGCCCGCCGAACTGCTGGAACGCGGCAGGGCCGAGGTGCGCAGCTACGGCGGCCGGGTCGTGACCGCGGAGGTCGACGCCGTGTCGGCAGGCGGCGAAGGGCGGTTCACGGTGTCGACGTCCGCCGGGCGGTCGGTACGGGCACGCCGGGTGCTTGTCACCACCGGTCTCGTCGACGAACTGCCCGATATCGGGGGCCTGCGTGAGCGGTGGGGGCGTGACGTCGTGCACTGTCCGTACTGCCACGGCTGGGAGGTGCGCGATCGGCGCATCGGGGTGATCGCGAACGGGCCGATGGCCTTGCACCAGGCGTCGCTGTTCCGGCAGTGGAGCTCCGACGTGGTCTTCTTCTCCCGGGGCATGGAACTGTCCGGTGACCAGCGGGAGCAGCTCCTCGCACGTGACATCCGCATCGTGACCGGCGACGTCGATGCGCTGGTGATCGACGACGACCGGATCACGGGCATCCGCACGGCCGACGGCGAGACGGTCGCGAGGGACGTCGTCGCCGTGGCGACCCGGATGGTCGCGCGGGCGGGGTTCCTGGCGGACCTCGGGCTGACACCGAGGGAGCACCCTTCGGGCACGGGGGACCACCTGCCCGTCGACGCGCGCGGCGAGACCGACGTCGCCGGGGTGTGGGCGGCCGGCAACGTCACCGACCCGTCCGCCCAGGTGGGCAATGCCGCTGCGGCCGGTGCGTTCGCCGCCGCGCAGCTCAACGGTGATCTCGTGGCGGAGGACACCCGGGTGGCGGTCGCCCGGTACCGGGGCGAGCCCGTCGCAGTGACCGGCTGACGGCCCCGCGCGGTACGTCCGAGGGCGCCGCCGACCGGCCGACATCACCCACCGCCGCCCGCCCGGTCATGCGTCGGGTGGCGGTGGGTGATGTGGTGCCGTCGATACTGGTGCGCTGGAAACTGATGCGCTTGGATACTGGTTGGAACCGGGAGATTCGTTCTCGGTGCTGCGGAGCGTGCATCCGCCGCGGAGCGGCCATGCACTGGGAGCGGCCATGCACTGCAGGGCGGCATGCACCGGGCCCGCAGGATCGTCACTGCGGGCACCGGCAAAGCCCGGCCGGTGACCGGGCGCGGTCGTCAGGACCGGTTGCCCTGCTTGATCGCGAGGGGAACGCCCGCCAGATCCTCCTCGTTGCAGAGGATCTTCAGGTTGTAGTACGGGTATCCGTCGCGATCGTCGTAATCGAGGTGGACCGCGATGACGTCCGCGGACTCACCGAGCCACTGCTGCGCCTTGCGGAGCCAGGCCGCGCCGCGCTCCAGAGCGGCGGGAAGATCGTCGTCACGGAACTCGACGGGACGGTAGGGCACATCGTGGATGTGGTCCTGCGGATCGGTAGGCGTGGGAAGCCCGGGCGCGACGCCCTCGTCGTTGAGTTCCAGGTGGATAGTCTGTTCACTCACCCCACGAGCGTCCCCCAGCTACGGCGTCAGGGCAAGCGCCACCCCCTCCGTACTGGGCCGATGCACCCTCATCGGGGCTGTTTCGGCGGTGCGCCGACCATGCGCCGAGCGAGGTCGGCGTAGTGGTCGGCGAGATCGCTTCTGCCCAGCTCGCCGCCGGGGGAGAACCACCGGGCCACGCCGTTGCACATGTCGAGCAGTGCGAGCCGTGTCGTCGCGGGGCGGGTGGTGGTGAACACACCACTGCGCAGGCCGTCGTCGATGGTGTCGGACCACAGTTTCTCGTACGCGTCCCTGATGCCGACGACGTCCCGCCGCGACGCGGGTGTCAGCGCGTCGACCTCGTTGTCCACGACCCGGGTGCGCAGCGGTTCGCGCGCGTGCCGGGTCACGTGCAGCACCACGAGCCGGTCCAGCCGTTCGACAGGGTCGGTGACACCGTCGAGCTCACCCGTTGCGGCGTCGAGCAGGCCCTGCAGCGAGGTGCGCATGATGTCCGCGAGCAGCCGCTCCTTCGTGGGCATGTAGTGGTACAGACTGGCCGACGAGAGGTCGGCTGCCTTGGCGAGGTCGCGGATGCCGGTGCCGTGGAACCCTTTCGTGGCGAACAGCCGCACCGCCGCGCGGTGCACGCGCTCGCCTGCGGGTTTGCCGCCGGCGGGTTTCGTCACAGCCACCTGCCCGCCTTCCGGTCGTAGGAGCCCGCGCGCTGATCGCCCTCGCGCAGCTGTCCCTTCGCGACGCGCTCGGACGGGGTCATCGGCAACTCGTCCACAACGGACCAGAATCGCGGAACCTTGAACCGTGCGAGTTTCGCCTCGCAGAACGCGGCCAGTTCCTCGGGATCGTGCTTTCCGTCGAGCACGACGTACGCCTTGACCTCCTCGCCGCGCAGCTCGTCCGGTACGGCCACGACCGCGGCCGCCGCGATGCCGGGGTGTAGCAGCAGGGCGCGTTCGACCTCGTCGGCGGCGATGTTCTCCCCGCTGCGGCGGATCATGTCCTTGGTGCGGCCGATGAAGAACACCCTGCCCTCGTCGTCCATGCGGGCGAGGTCGCCGGTGTGGAACCAGCCGCCACGGAACGCTTTAGCCGTCGCGTCCGGATCGTCGTGGTAGCGGTGCATCAGGCCGGTGCCACGGATCAGCAGCTCACCCTCGGTGCCGCGCGGAACGGGGATGCCGCTGGCGTCGGCGACGATCACCTCGCGGTGGGCGGCAGGGCGCCCGATGCAGCCGCTGCCGACCAGCTCGTCGTGATCATCGGGGTACATGCGGATGTCGCCGCCGGTCTCGGTCATGCCGAAGGCCTCGTACCACGGCACACCCCACCTGGCCTCCAGCTCGGCGTGCAGTTCCGGCGGAATGGCCGAGGCCGTGATCGCGCGCACCCGGTGGTCGCGGTCCTCCGGTCCGCGCGGCATTCGCAGCAGCAGCGTCGGCATCAGGCCCAGACAGTAGAACCACGTGACGCCGTGCTCACGCACCTTTTCCCAGAACGTCGACGGGTGGAACCGGTCGAGCACGACGAGGGTCGCACCGGAACGCAGTCCCAGCGCGACGTTCCACTGTGGATCGATGTAGTGGAACGGCTGCGCGGTCAGCATGACGTCGTCGGCCGAGATCGCGGGGAAGGCCGTCGCCAGGTCGTCGGCGAGGGTCGTCCAGTAGCGGTGGGGCAGGACGCACCCCTTCGGCGCCCCGGTCGTGCCCGACGTGTACTGGATGTTGGTCGGCGTCTCCCGGGTGGGAGCGAAGTCCGGCGTCGGTCCCGTGCCGCTGCTCTCGGTGCCGCTGCTTTCGGTGCCGCTGAGCTCGTCGGTCGTGACCACCTCCCGCAGCCCGGTGCCGGGGGCGACGGTCCGCAGCAGCCCCGCGAACTCCTCCGACGTCACCGCCAGCGAAGCACCCGAATGGGTGATCACGTGGCCGCCGTCGAGTTCGCGGTATCCGGTGTTGACGGGCACCATCGCCGCACCGAGCCGAGCCAGCGCCAGCCACAGCAACGGGAACTCCGGCCGGTTGTGCAGCATGACGGCCACCCGGTCGCCCGGCGACACCCCGCGTTCGGCCAGTGCCGCGGCGAGCAGGCCGGTGCGCCGGTCGACATCGGCGAACGTCAGCGTCTCGCGGGCGCCGTCCCGCCCGGTGTCGTCGAAGATCCATGCGGGCTTGTCCGGCCAGGTCCGGGCCGCCGTGGTGACGAGTTCGACGAGATGGGTGCTCATCGGGACCGGAACTCCTCTGCGCTCTTGCCGACCTCGGGGGTGTGCTCGGTGAGCAGGGCGTGCGTGACCTCGAGTTCCAGCACGCTCTCGACCGCACCGTCGATGCCGTGGTCCAGAGCGCGCTTGGCCAGCGTGACCGAACGGGGCGGCTTGTCCGCCAGCTCCGAGGCCAGTTCCGTGACGCGGGCGCCGAGCTCGTCGCGCGGCACGACCCGGTTGACCAGGCCGAGTCCGGCGGCCGTCTCGGCGTCGATGCGCTCGCCCAGCAGCATCAGCTCCTTGGCCTTCAGCGGTCCGACCAGCAGCGGCAGCAGGCGGGACGCCGCCCCGGTGACGCTCAGGCCGAGGCCCGCTTCCGGGAAGGCGAACACGGCGTCGTCCGCCGCCACCACCAGATCGCACCCCAGTGCGAACTCGGCACCCGCGCCGATCGCGTACCCGTGCACGGCCGCGATCACCGGCTGCGGCAGGCCACGGAGTTTGCGCGTGACGTCCTGCAGGCGTTCCAGCCGCGGGCGCGAATCACCCTCGGGTGTGGGCTCCTTGAGGTCGTGCCCTGCGCAGAACGCACGCCCTTCGCCGGTGAGCACGACCGCGCGGACGTCGGTGCGGACCGTCACGGCGTCGAGTGCGGTGAGCAGATCGTCGACGAGGTCGGCGGTGACGGCGTTGAGCCGCTCGGGGCGGTTGAGGCGGACGACGGCCACGCCGTCGGCGCCGGAGGTGTCGAGCTCCACTGTCGGCATGCCGCAACACTAACTCGGTCGATCAATCGATCGATAGACCGGAAGGGTGGCATCCGGGCACTGACCTGTGCTGAACTGCGTGTCATGCCGGTACGTGATGCGACACCCGACGACGTCGAGGACATCTGCCAGCTCATCGAGGAGCACGCTCGTTACGAGGGCAAGGACGACCTCGTGCTCGACCGCGGCGACATGGCGAAACACCTCTTCGGGCCGGAGCCGAAGGCGTGGGTGGTGATCGCCGAGGCGGACACCGGAGCCGACGTCGACGATGCGGCGGGCGAGCGGGTGACGGCCGGCATGGCGCTGTGCGCGTGGACGTTCCCCAGCTGGGACGCCAAGCCGGGCGTCTTCCTCGACGACCTGTTCGTGAAGCCGGAGTTCCGCCGCTACGGCCTCGGCAGGGAGCTCATGGCCGAGCTCGGCAGGCGCACCAGCGGACGGGTCGAATGGGACATGCAGGTGGGCAACGCCAAGGCCGAGGCCTTCTACGGCTCGCTCGGCGGGAAGCCGGTGGAGGGCTGGGTCAAGTACCGGTGGCTCCCCGACCGGCGGTGAGGCTCGGCCGCCGGTTCCGTCGGGAGGACGCCGTATCTTGGAGGGCATGGAAGACGGCTCGAATCGGCGTTCGTCCTCGATCGAGGACTACATGCGCGCGATCTACGGCCTCGCCGAGCGTGGCGAGGCCGTGACGAACACGTCCCTGGCGGGCAGGCTCGAGGTGAGCCCGTCGTCGGCGTCGGGCATGGTCACCAAGCTCGCCCAGCAGGGCCTCGTCGAGCACGTGCCGTACCGCGGCATCGAGCTCACGGCCGAGGGAATGCAGCTCGCTCGGTCGGTGCTGCGCAGGCATCGGCTCATCGAGACGTATCTCGTCTCCGAACTGGGCTACACATGGGACGAGGTGCACACCGAGGCCGATCTCCTCGAGCACGTGATGTCCGAACGTCTCGTCGAGCGCATCTCGGCCAAACTCGGGGATCCGGTGCGCGATCCGCACGGCGATCCGATTCCGGCCCCGGACGGGAGCGTCGAGGAGATGTCCACGGCACTGCTCGACGAACTGCCCGCGGGCGCGGTCGGGGAGATCGCCAGGGTGTGGGACACGGACCCCGAGCTGCTGCGGTTCCTCGCGGAGCGGTCGATCACGATCGGGGACCGGGTCGAGGTGGTGGAACGGCAGCCGTTCGGCGGCCCGGTCGTGGTGAAGGTCGGCCCGCCCGCCGACGCCGCAACCCACGCCCTCGGCACCACCATCGCGCAGGCCCTGTCGGTCACCGTCCGCTGAGGCGCCCCACCGCGTGTCCTGCACTCAGCACCGCGTGTCCTGCGCCCACCCGTCGCCCGGCCACCACCTCTCGTCGCCCGGCCACCGCCCCTCAACGCCGCACTCCCGCGCGCCGGACCCATGCGCGTGTTCTGCGTCCACGTCGCCGGCGCCGCGGTGCCACACGACTGCCCTGCGTCACCCGAAGTGCCCGACAGCTCCCACGGCGAGCAGCAGAAAGGCCGCGGGGAACGCGATGTTGTGGAACACCAGGGCGCGAACGTGGACGGCGATCGCGATCACGAAGAACGCGACCAGCCCGACGGCGGCGGCCGTACCGATCAGTGGAACCCCGGCGAACCCGAGCAGCAGGCCCACGACGCCCGCACCCTCGACGACCGCGAGGTACGGGAGCCACCGGGCGTCGAGCCCGACCTGGGCGCAGTTGTCGAGCACGAACCCTGCGCGCATCGCTTTGGCCACCACCTCGACGGCGTTGGCCACCGCGCAGCCGATCGCGGCAACCAGCAGTATGACGTCGAGCGCTCCGCTCATGGTCGTCCCCTTCGAGGTGTCGGCGGTTCTCACCCCTTCCGACGCCGACGACGCGCGACGTGTGACACCCGCGAGGTTGTGACACCGGTGGCGGCGGCTACGTGCGCCCGGTGACCGTCTCCACCTCGGCGAACCGGCGCCGGACGTCGCGCTCGGTCAGGCCGAAGTCGGCGAGCGAGTAGCGGTGTGCGGGACGGGCCGCGCCGGTCGTGCTCGCGGTGTGCAGCCGCCGCATCGCCTGGCGTGCCTCGTCGCTCAGCGGTAGGCCGAAGTGGCGGTACACGGCCTCCACGGTGCCGATCGGGTCGGCGACGAAGTCGTCGTAGTCGACGTCGAAGAACCGCCGCTGATCGTGGCGGGCGCGGGTCTCCGTGAACGTCTCCAGCCCGCGGGCCCACAGTTCGAGTTGGTCGCGGCCGACGCGCTCGCCGGTGAACGTCTCCGACCAGCCCGCGCTCGCCTGCGCGTTGAGGCTGCACACGGAGGCGATCGCGGTCTCGGGTGGCCGGTGCGTCTGGATCACGAGCGCGTCCGGATACACGCGGAGCAGCTCGTCGAGCGCGAACAGGTGACTCGGGTTCTTCAGTACCCACCGGCGGCCCGCGTCGGGCAGTCCGATCAGCTGCAGGTTGCTGCGGTGCCGCCGATATGCCGCTGTCCAGTCCTGTTCGGACAGCCACGCCGAGTACGAAGGCATGTGTGCCAGGCATTCGTACGACACCGAACGCAGCGACTGCCGCAGCAGTTGCCAGCATTCCTCGACCTGGTCGGCCGACATCGCGTGCACGCCCATGAACTCCGGGTTGTCGACGTGGTACTGCTCGTAACCGGCCTGGATGCGCTGGAAGACGGGGTTGTCGGGCCACGTGTCCGGGTGCGGGCGCGGCTGCGGCACCTCCGTCAGCCACACCTCGAGTCCCTGGCTGGCGGGGTCGGCGGTCAGCAACCGGTGCAGCGCGGTCGTTCCCGTGCGCGGCAGACCGGTGACGAAGATCGGCCGCTCGATCGTGACGTCGGCGTGCTCGGGATGCTGTTTCCACGCCGCTTCGCTGAGCAGCCGGGCCATCAGCGCGCCGCGAAGGAACGCGCGTTTCACCTTGCGCCCCAGCGGGGTCAGCGCTGCCTCGCGTTCGTAGGAGTCGAGCAGCACGGCGAGTCCGTCGGTGTAGTCGTCGCCGCCGAAATCGTCGAGCCCGGTGATGCGGCTCGCGGACTCGCACAGCTCGTCGATGGTCGCGACCATGGCACCGCCTTCCTCAGTGGTGGAACTCGCCCGCGTTGACGTCGAGACACTGGCCGGTGATCGCCCGCGCCATGGGGGATGCGAGGAACACGACGGCATCGGCGATCTCGTCGGGTTCCGGAAGCCTGCGCAGATCGGTGGTCGCGGCGGTGTCGTCGTAGACCTGCTGCGGGTCGACGCCCCGTTCGCTCGCGAGGTGGGCGAAATAGGCCTGCAGCATGTCGGCCCAGATGTAGCCGGGTGCCACCGAGTTCACGCGCACGCCCGACGGCCCGAGTTCCGAGGCGAGACTCTGCGACACCGACAGCAGCGCCGACTTCGCCATTTTGTACGCGCCGTAGAGCTGCCGGGAATGCCGCAGCACCGCCGAGTTGATCATCACGACCGACCCGGCCGGTGCGAGCCGCGGGGCGAAGCGCCGGGTGAGCCGCAGTGCCGCGAACACGTTGACGTCGAGGCCCGCCCGGAGCTTGTCGATTCGCACCTCGGTCAGGTCCGTCATCGGCGGCATCGCGAAGGCGTTGTTCACCAGTGCGTCGACCCGGCCGAACTCGGCGAGCGTCGAGTCGACGATCCGGGCACACGCGTCGTCGTCGGTGATGTCGGCGGGCACGGTGAGCACGCGCCTGCCGAGTTCGCGCACCTCGGCAGCCACCTTCCCGAGCCGCTGCCCGTCCCGCGCTACGAGCGCGACGTCGGCGCCCGCGTGCGCGCTGCGCACCGCGATCGCCCTGCCCAGCCCGGGACCCGCACCGGACACCACGACGACTTTGCCGGCGAGGACCGTCATCCCAGCATCCTCGTTGCGAACTCCGCCTGCCTGCGCGCGATCCGCGCCGACCACTGCTCCGGCGTGACTCTCGCGTGGTCGTGGAACGGCAGCCGGGTCGGCAGCTCGTCGACGTCCACGACCTCGACGGTCGGCCCGTCGGCTGCGCCGAGATCCCGCGAGAGCCGTTGCCAGCGCAGCTGCACGTACCCGCGGTCGTGGCCCACTCGTTCCAGCCAGTTGGCGACACCCGGGTCACGCTCACTGACGACGAACCGGAACCGCCCGTCCGGGTCCACAGTGGCCTGATCGGCGGTGAGACTCGTCTGGTGGTTGACGTAGTCGAGGGAGATGTACCACATGCTGCCGAGCTGGATGCCCTGATACGGCGCGTCCGACTTCGGCACCGTCACGATCATCGCCTTGTCGTCCGGAAGGTCGTAGTGCCCGACGGCCGAGAACTGGGTCGCCAGACCGCCAGGGGTGCGGCGCGGTTCGGTGAGCGTGTTCACCGGCAGGTTGAGATAGAACCACTCGGGGAAGGCGAGGAACGTTTGCAGTCTGCCGAGCAGCATCTTTCCCGCGACGCCGTAGCGTTTTGCCATCGCACGGCGGTCGAGCGGCGGTGGTGCGGTTCCCGCGGTGTCGTCGCGGTGGATGCGGATCGTGCCGCGGCGCTCCGTCCAGTCGCTGTAGACCTCGCGGACGACGAGCATGGCCGCGCCCTCGGGGAGCACGAAGTAGCCGCTGCCCGCCTTGCTGCGGTCGGGGCCGAAGCGGATCTCGAACGTTCCGTCGGGTGTGATGTCGAGTTCGCGGTCGTCGAACGCGGTGAGGCTGTCCGGCACCTCCACCGGGGTGTAGTCGCCTGCCAGGACCTGGAAGCTGAGGTCCCTGGTGGTGCCGCGGGTGCCGGTGATGACGTACTCGGCGTCGTCGCGGATGTAGGAGTGGAAGTACAGCGCGTCCGGGTTGTCGAGGCCCATCTTCGTGTACGGACCGGTCGACTGGACGAAGAACGGATGGTCGCGCTGATAGGCCCGCGCCAGGTGGAGGCAGGCCTGGATGCCGCCCGCGAGGTAGTCGTACCCCTCGACGAGGTCCGCTTCGTTGCGGACGTGGGGTGCGTCGGCGATGACCTTCTCGGCTTCGGCGATGGCGTCCGCCAGCGGCTGCGTGATCACGCGCACACGATAGAACGTGTTCTACATCTTGGTCAATGAAGTACGGTGCGCGCTCATGACGTCTCGGCCCAGAGGTTGGCGGTCAGTCGCAGGCTCGGCACGTCCGCCGTGGACAGCATCATCTCGTAGAGTCGCAGGTAACCGGTGTGGGCGATGCGCCACACGCCGTCGTCACCCCGGAGATAGCGGTCCCGGTAGAACGCGGCGCCCTTGATCAGCACGTCGTGTTCCGGCGCGATGACCGTGTCCTCGAACGACCACGTGCCCGTCGCCGAGTCGCCTTCGATGTCGATCTCCGGCTGACCTGCGGAATGCGTGGTGATGATCGTGCCGCCGAGGTTGCTCTTCAGGAACTCCAGGATCGCGTCGCGGCCGGTGAAGCTGAGCGGTTCGCCGAGTGCGGGGCTTCCGTAGTCGGCCGTGGCGTCGGCCGTGAGCACGTCGGCGAGCTCGTCCCAGCGTTTGAGGTCGACACAGCGGAGGTAGCGGTACTTGGCCTGCTTGATCTGTTCCAGGGTGGCGAGGTCCATGAGCACAAGCTTCGCGGTTCGCGCCGCCTGTGGCAAGAACATGTTCTCGTCGCGACCCCGTTGGCGCGGGCGGTGCCGGGCTTGCTTTGCTGGGTGAATGACCACAGATGCAGAACTCGCAGGGCAGCTGGCCGTCGAAGCCGGGAAACTGTTGCTCGACGTGCGTGCCGACGGCGCCGACCTGGCACCGAAGGAGCTGGGCAACCGCGGCGACGCGCGGTCGAACGCGCTCCTGCTGGAGCGGCTCGCCGCGCAGCGCCCCGGCGACGCCGTGCTCTCCGAGGAATCGGCCGACAGCAGTGAACGGTTGTCGGCCGACCGCGTCTGGATCATCGACCCGCTCGACGGCACCCGCGAGTTCTCCCAGCCCGGCCGGGACGACTGGGCCGTGCACGTCGCGCTGTGGCAGCGGGGCAAGGGCATCACCGACGCGGCGGTGGCCCAGCCGGACCGGGACACGGTCTACGTGACCGGCGACGTGACCCTCGCGCCGAGCGACGGCACCCGCCGGATCCTGGTGAGCGCCAGCAGGCCACCCGAGTTCGCCGCAGGAGTCGCCTCCGATCTCGGCGGCGAACTGGCCCCGATGGGCTCGGCGGGCGCCAAGGCGATGGCGGTGCTGCGCGGCGAGGCCGACGCCTACCTGCACGCGGGCGGCCAGTGGGAGTGGGATTCCGCCGCCCCGGCGGGTGTCGTCCAGTCGGCCGGACTGTTCACGTCCCGTGTGGACGGATCGCCGCTCGAGTACAACGCGCCCCACCCCTACCTGCCGGACCTGGTCATCTGCAGGCCCGAACTCGCCGACGACATCCTCGCCTCGATCGTGAAGCACTCCTGAAGAGAGCGCGCCGGTTCAGCGCCCCCAGGGGCACTTTGGTTGCATTGGACGCAACCAAAGTGCCCCTGGGGGCATTCCGATCCGGGTCAGTCGGCGAGCGCGGCCAGGATCTGTTCGCCGTACTTGTTCAGCTTGTTCTCACCGACACCGCCGACCCGGCCCAGTTCATCCAGAGTGGACGGATGGTCGACGGCGATCTGCCGCAGCGTCGCGTCGTGGAAGATGATGTAGGCGGGTACGCCCTGCTCCTTCGCGGTGGCGCCGCGCCAGTCACGTAGCCGGTCGAACGCCGGCTTCGCCTCGTCCGGCAGATCCGCGGGCTGGGCGGCGCGCTTGGTCTTCTCGCGCGTCGCCGTGCGTTTCGGCTCACGGCGCAGATGCACCTTCCTACCCTGGTACAGCACCTCGTCGCTCGCAGGGGTCGTCACGAGCGTGCCGTACTCGCCCTCGACGGCCAGCAGGCCGGTCGCGAGCAGCTGCCGGATCACCCCGCGCCACTCGTTGTCACCCAGGTCGGAACCGACGCCGAACACGCTCAGCTCGTCGTGCCGGTGCTGCGTGATCTTCGTGGTGGTCTTGCCGCGCAGGATGTCGATGATCTGCCCGGCGCCGAACTTCTGGTTCCGCTCCCGTTTCAGCCGCACGACCGTCGACAGCAGCTTCTGCGCGGCGACGGTGCCCTCCCACGACTCAGGGGGCGACAGACAGGTGTCGCAGTTGCCGCACGGCTCACCGTCCTGGCCGAAGTAGGCGAGCAGCTGCACCCGGCGGCATTCGACCGTCTCGCACAGCGCCAGCATCGCGTCGAGATGCGTGGCCAGCTTCCGCCGGTGGGCCTGGTCGCCTTCCGACGACTCGATGAGCTTGCGCTGCTGCATCACGTCCTGCAGGCCGTAGGCGAGCCAGGCCGTCGACGGGAGCCCGTCTCGGCCGGCGCGACCCGTTTCCTGGTAGTAGCCCTCGACGGACTTCGGCAGGTCGAGATGCGCGACGAACCGCACGTCCGGCTTGTCGATGCCCATGCCGAACGCGATCGTCGCTACCACGATCAGCCCGTCCTCACGCAGGAACCGGGCCTGATGACGTTCGCGGGTCGCCGCGTCGAGGCCGGCGTGGTACGGCACCGCGTCGATCCCGTTGCGGACGAGGAGCTCGGCGGTCTCCTCGACGGACTTGCGGGACAGGCAGTACACGATGCCCGCATCGCCGTCGTGTTCCGTGCGCAGCAGGTCGAGCAGTTGCTTACGCGGTTCGTTCTTCGGCGCGATGCGGTACTGGATGTTGGGCCGGTCGAAACTGGCGACGTGGTGCAGCGCCTCGTCCAGGCCCAGTCGCTCCGAGATCTCGGCGTGCGTGGCCTTCGTGGCCGTGGCCGTCAATGCGATACGCGGGACGTCGGGCCACTGCTCGTGCAGACCGGACAAGGCGAGATAGTCCGGGCGGAAGTCGTGCCCCCACTGCGACACGCAATGCGCCTCGTCGATCGCGAACAGTGCGAGCGGTGCCCGGTCGAGCAGCCGGCGCGTCGCGTCCAGGTTGAGGCGTTCCGGGGCGAGATACAGCAGGTCGAGTTCGCCGGCGAGCAGCTGGGACTCGGTGAGCCGCCGCTCGTCGGGATCCTGTGTCGAGTTGAGGAACCCCGCGCGCACGCCGAGCGCGCGCAGTGCGTCCACCTGGTCCTGCATCAACGCGATGAGCGGTGAGATCACCACGCCGGTGCCGTCGCGGGCCAGCGCCGGAATCTGGTAGCACAGCGATTTGCCGCCACCGGTCGGCATGAGCACGAGCGCGTCGCCGCCGGAGGTGACGTGGTCGACGATCTTCTGCTGTCCGGGGCGGAACTCGTCGTAGCCGAACACCCGGTTCAGCACGTCGAGCGGGTCGCGGGTCGTCACCCGCGCGATCCTACGACGCTGCTCCGACACGGGAGCGACACGGCGCCGCCGAGCCGGCCCTGGTCACTCCAGGCGGGCGATCGGGGCGCCCTGCTTGACGACGTCGCCCTCGCCGACCAGCAGCCGGACCACCCCGCCGGTGGGGGCGGGCACCTCGACGTCCACCTTGTCGACGGCGACCTCGGCCAGTAGCTGCCCCTCGGACACCTGCTGGCCGTCGGCCGCGAACCAGGTGGCGAGCACACCCTCGGCGTCGGGGTCGGACTGCGACACGGTGGGGAACGGCACGTCGCCGCCTGCTCCGGTCACCGCTCACCGCCCCATGACGCCGAAGACGGCACTGCGGATCCGGTCGGCCGTAGGCAGCACGGCGTCCTCGAGTCCCCGGGCGTACGGGATCGGCACGTCGGGTACGGCCACCCGCACCGGCGGTGCCGTCAGCAGGCCGGGGTCGCGTTCGGCGACCCTCGCGATGATCTCGCCCGAGACGCCGAACGACCGGTAGTCCTCGTCGACCACCAGCAGCCTGCCCGTGCGGCCGACGGATTCGAGGATCGTGTCGGTGTCGAGCGGCACGAGGCTCCGCAGGTCGACGACCTCGCAGTCGATGTCGTCGCCCGCGAGCTCGTCGGCGACGTCGAGCGCGTGGTGCACCGACAGCGACAGCGTCGCGACGGTGACGTCCGTGCCGGGCCGGGCGATCGCGGCCTTGCCGATCGGCACCTCGTAGTCCTCCTCGGGCACCGGGCCGACCGAACGCGGGTTCTTCGCCATCCACGGCAGTCCCATGATGCCCTTGTGGAACATGTAGACCACCGGGTTGTCGTCGCGGATCGCCGAGGTCATCAGTCCCTTGGCGTCGGCGGGGTTGCTCGGCACGACGACCTTCATCCCCGGCAGGTGCGCGAACGTGCCCCACAGGCACTGCGAGTGCTGCGCACCGTCGGAGTAGCCGCCGCCGACCGCGGTCGTCAGCACTATCGGCACGCGCACGTTGCCGCCGGACTCGTAGTGGATCTTCGCCATGTGGTTGTAGATCTGGTCCATGCAGACGCCGAAGAAGTCGGCGAACATCAGCTCGGCGATCGGCCGCATCCCTTCCACGGCCGCACCGATCGCCGCGCCGATGAACGCGGTCTCGGAGATCGGCGTGTCCACGACCCGCTGCGGGCCGAACCGGTCGAGCAGACCGGTTGTCGAACTGAAGATGCCGCCGTAGGCGCCGACGTCCTCGCCCATCACGAACACGTCCTGATCGCGGTCCATTTCTGCGGCGATTGCCTCCACCATCGCTTTCGACGTGCTGAGTCGGCGGGTGGTGGTCGGCGCCGAGGCGTCGGTGAGCGACATCGCTCCTCCTCGTGGCTACGTCGTGGTGTGCTGGGTCGTGGTGTGCTGGGTCGTGGGTGCCGGGTCGTGTGTGGTGCCGTCGGGCGAAGTGCGGCGGCTCGGGTGAAGCCGGGCCGGGTCAGGCGAATACGAGGTCGGCGGCCTCTTTCGGGGCCGGTGCGGGGCTGCGCCGGGCGAACGCGATCGCGTCCTCCACTCGTTCGGACGCGTCGGCGGCCGCGGACGTGACGGCTGCCTCGTCGAGCACGCCCGCGCTACGCAGCTCCTGCTCGTAGGTCGGCAGCGGATCGCGGCCGGGCACGCCGTCGAGGTCGTGCCGGTAAGCCTGCGGATCGCCTTCGAAGTGGCCCCAGAGCCGCAGTGTGTGCACCTCGAGCAGGCTGGGCCCCTCGCCGGTGCGGGCCCGTGCCACGGCCTCGGCCGCCGCCTGGTGCACGCCTTCGACGGAGTTGTCCTCGACGCGCCTGCCGGGCATGCCGTATGCGGCCGCGCGGTCGGCGTTCGACGTGATGCACGTCGAGGCGCTGCGAGGCACCGAGATGCCCCACTCGTTGTCCTCGACCACGAACACCACCGGCAGCTTCCACAGCGCGGCGAGGTTCAGCGATTCGTGGAACGCACCCTGGTTGGCCGCGCCCTCGCCCGTCACGGCCACCGCGACGCCGTCGGTTCCCCGCCGCTGGAACGCCAGCGCCTGGCCCAGCGCCGGCGGGTAGCCCTCGGCGATGATGCCGGAGCACGAGAAGTGCACATCGGGGTCGAACAGGTGCATGTGGCCGCCGCGGCCCTTGCCGAGCCCGTCGACGCGGCCGAAGATCTCGGCGGTCATCCGGTGCAGGTCGACCCCGTGGGCGATCGCGAAGTGGTGCGGGCGGTGAGTGGCGGTGACGGCATCGGCCGAGGTCAGCTGCGCGCACACGCCCGCTGCGACCGGTTCCTGGCCCGCCGACAGGTGCATCTCGCCCGGGATCGCCCCGGCGCCGATGTCGAAGACGGGCTTCTTGTCGGCGTGGTATTCGCGCAGGATTGCTTCCTCGAAGGTGCGGATCAGCACCATCATGCGGTACAGGTCGAGTCTCGTCGCGGTGTCCATGCCCGTCCTCCGCAGTCTTTCCATCGGCGCGGTCTTCCCATTGGCGCAGGGCCCTTCTCGCCGGCGCAGTGTCGTCGACGGCGAGTGGGTTCGTCGGCAACTCTTCTCGCCTGCGCGGACGTCGGGCAACGGCGCGGATTTCAGATACTGATAGGGCGGCCGCCTACCGGGTGATGGTGTCGGCCGCGGCGGCCCGGGTGACGCGGTGCGCCGCCCGTTGCATCGCCCGCGCGGCCGTCCTCGTGGGGCGATACCGCCTGGCGGGCAGTGACACCGCGACGGCTCCGAGCACACCGGGACAGTGGACGACGCCGCCGACGCAGGCCGTGCCGAGGAGGTACTCCTGGCGGTCGTCGAACACCTCGCCGCCCGTGGCCAGCGCGTGCTCGAGCGCGCGGGCGTCGGTGATCGTGTGCGGTGTCAGGTCGGCGAGCCGGTGGCGGGCCAGGTAGTCGGCGCGTTCGCCGGTCGGGAGCGTCGCGAGGATACACTTGCCGAACGCCGTGGCGTGCCCTGCTTCGTGGGCACCCACCCACAGGTCGGCGGTCGGCGTGTCGGGACCGTCGACGATGTCCACCAGTTCGATCTCGCCATCGGTGTAGAGCGCCAGGTAGGCCGCACCGTGCAGCTCGTCGCGCAACGCCCGCAGGATCGGGCGGACGTGGGTCAGCAGGCGCTGCGACGCATGCTCCGGTGCGGCCGGTCGCAGCCGCTCGCCCAGGACGTAGCCGTCTTCGAGTTTGCGCAGGTAGCCCTCGTGGACGAGGGTGCGCAGCAGGTGGTAAGTGGTCGGTAGGGGAACTCCGACGGTGCGCGCGAGGTGCTTGGCGGTGACGGGCCGCGCGCTCGCCCCGACGGCGTCGAGCAGGTGCAGGGCACGCTGCACGGAGCCGATGAGCGTGGGCCCTTCCGACACGAGTGCCACCTCCACCACGTCGTCGTAGCCGCCTGCCGTTTCGGGCGCCTGGACATCCGAGCCGAGATGTCCAGGATGTCCCGGCCGCGGCACGGGCGGCAAGTTCGGGCCGCGGCCGCGGACCCTTCGGTTGTCGCGCAAACCCGCAGCGGATGTCGGCGGCGGCCGATACCGTGCTCTGTCGGACGATCACCGACGAGATGCGATGGGGGAAACCGGACAATGGGGTGGAACAAGCGCAATCTGCTGGCTGCGGCGGCGGCAGGGGCGATGCTCGTGGCGGCCGCTCCTGCGGCGCAGGCGGCCACGCCGCAGCTGCTGCTGGTGCACGGGCACGGTAATCCGGCCGATGGCAAGAACTGCAACGGCGCCACCTGGGACGAGGCGATCGACTACTACACGTCCGACGGCAGTCTGTCGCGTGACGAGATCACCACCGTCGCCTACTACGAGGGCAACGGCCCCGGTGGCCCGAACGTCGGCAACTGCGACGTGCAGGTGTCCGCGGCGAGCAAGGAAACGAAGATCCAGTTCATCGCCAGGGACCTCGCCAACTACGTCCACGACGAGTACACCAGCAAGGGCGAGCCGGTGAACATCGCGGCGCACTCGATGGGCGGGCTGGTGACGAGGGTGGCGCTGCTCGGCACGGCCGAGGGCTGGTCCGGCTTCCCACCCTCGATGGACGTCGACAACGTGGCCACCGCGGGCACGCCCCACCAGGGCGTCAAGGAAGACCGCGACGACTACACCGCGCAGTGGGACCAGATGGAGCAGGGCTCGGGGTTCCTCGACGCGCTGCACGCCGACGGCAGGGAGCTCGGCGACGCGTGGACGGACGGCACCGACTGGACGGTCATCGGGTCCGCTGAGGACGGCGTGGTCAGCTACGACTCGGCGATCGACAAGGGCAACAGGGCAGACCAGAAGTTCGGCTACCTGAGCCACGACGCGGGAACGGCGGCGGTCACCCACAGCGGTATCCGTGAGATCACCGGGCCGCACACCTACGAGATGCACTACTGGCACGACTCCGGCGACCACGACACGCACCACACCGACAACGGGTGGGCGCCGTTGAAGTCGCTGTACAAGGCCGCGCTGTACGACGGCGACGACCTGCCCAGGTAGATCGCCCGCGGCCCGGCCCCGCCCGGGGTGGAGCCGGGCGGGGCCGGGTCCGTGCGAAACCGGTGGAGCCGGGCCCCTCAGAAACCGCTGTTGCGCAGGTGCGGGGTCTGCGCGGCGAGCATGTCGAGCTGGGTGCGGACCGCGGTGAACTCCGATTCCCCTCGCAGGTCGAGTGCCACGGCGCCGGCACGGTCGGTGGTGCTGGCGAACGCCCGTTCCGCGGAGGTCAGCAGCTCGGCGATCCGTTCCGAGGTGGCGGCGGGCGGCTGCTGCGAGTGGCCGGCGCCGTGGTGGCGGCCGGACTGCGGGCCCGGTGTCGCACCGCCGGTACGGCCCCCTGGCGCCAGGTTGTCGCCGAGCCGGGCCAACCGCAGCGCCTCGCGCAGTTCGTCGTCGAGTGTCGATCCGATGTCGGCCAGCCAGTCACGGCCGGGGCCGGTGGGCAGTGTCGTCACGATCGCGTGGAACGCGGTCACCGAGTCGACACAGCGCTGGTAGGACAGGGCCCACCGGCCGCCTGCGAGCAGGCCTTCCTCGGTGTAGGGGTCGGCGGCCCGCTCCGCGTCACGGGCGGCGCGCCGCTCGGCCTTGGTCGGAGTGCGCAGCCACGACCGGGCCAGGAACTGCACGGGCAGTCCGATCAGCCCGAACAGCACTGCGCCGATCGGCACGAACACGATGAGCCCGCCGAGGAAGTTCATCGAAGGCTCGTTGTCGGCACCGTGCTCACCGGGGTTCGCCGTGTACAGCAGCGCCACGACGACCATCACGAGCGCACCGATCGCGCCGAACACCGCCCAGCCCGCACGCGCAGCGGCGTGCACGACCGGCCCGCCCCGCACGGCCATGCGGGAACGCCAGTCGTCGAAACGTCCCTGCTGTGCCGGGTTGTACTGCGGTGCCGTGCTGTTCTGCGGTGCCGTGCTGTTCTGCCGTCTCGGGTTCCCCCGCTGCGCCATGCCTGCTCCTCCGCCGATCCGCTGACTCGGACTCCAGGCGGTGGTTCCCGGTTCCGTTCGGTCTCCCCGCTGAGCGTATGCGCAGTGGTGCGGGAGCGGCGGGACCGGTAGCCGCCGCGACAGGGTTCCGGGCGGGAGCCGGATGGGCGCGACGCGGCGAGGTCCCGGGACGCGATGCGTACCGGGACCTCGCCTGCGGTGCCGGTCGGCGTCAGCCGACCGTCTCGGGCTCGCGGGACTCGGCGGGCCGCGGATCGCGGGGCACCTTCAACAGCGACAGCATCACGGCGCACACCACGAGACAGCCGATCGGGAAGAACAGGCCCGCCGACACGTTGTCGGCCGTGGCGTTCTGGCCGATCACGTACGGGCCGAAGAACCCGCCGAGTGCGGCGATGGAGTTGATCGCCGCGAGGCCGACCGCCGTGTGCTCCTTCGACAGCACCCGGGCGGCCAACGCCCAGTACGGCGCGAGGTAGCCCAGCACGCCGACCGCCACGAGGGACAGGCAGATCAGGGCGGGCACCGGGTCGGTCCGGAAGACGATGGTGCCGATGAGCCCCACCGCGGCGAGCAGCATGAGGCCCACGACGTGCCAGCGGCGTTCCCTCGTACGGTCGGAGTTGCGGGCGATGAGCAGCATGCCGATCGCGCCGACGACCCACGGGATGATGCCGAGGAACCCGATGTTCGTCGCCGAGTACGACGGGTCCATCTGCTTGACGATCTGCGGCAGGAAGAACGTGAAGCCGTACAGACCGCACGCGGCGAACAGGTTCGCCAGGCCCAGATACAGCACGCGCTTGTTCGCCATCACGCGCAGCTGGCCGAAGAAGGTCTCCTTCTTCTCCGGTGCGTAGTCCTTGTTGATCTCGGCTTCGAGCCAGTCGCTCTCCTGTTTGGACAGGAAACGCGCCTGCGAGGGCTTGTTCGGCAGGTACATCAGCACGAGGACACCGACGAGCACCGCGGGAGCGCCCTGCAGGATGAACACCCAGCGCCAGCTGGACAGGTCGAACCAGTGGACGTGGTCGAGGATCAGCCCACCGGTGAGGCTGCCGAGCACCATCGCGATCGGCTGGGCGAGGGCGAGCATGGCGATCGCGCGGCCACGCTCGGCGGGCCGGAACCACAGCGTCAGATACAGCAGCAGGCCCGGGTAGAGCCCGGCCTCGGCGATACCCAGAACGATCCGCGCGGTGTAGAGCTGCGGCACGTTCTGGATGAAGCCCGTCACGACGGTGACGACACCCCAGCTGACCGCGATGCGCGCGAGCCAGATCCGGGCGCCCACCTTCTTCATGATCATGTTGCTGGGGATCTCGAACAACACGTACGCGAGGAAGAAGATCGCCGACGCGGTGCCGAACACGGCAGCCGAGACGGCCAGCTCGTGCTCCATGCCCAGCTGGGCGTAGCTGATGTTCGACCGGTCCATGTAGTTGAAGATGTACAGCAACATGACCAGCGGCAGGACCCGCGTGCTGACCTTGCGGACGGTCCGAGTGCCGATGTCGCCGGCGGTGGTATCCGCGGTCACCGGTGGACGTGTTTCGCTCATGAGTTCTCCTCGTTGAGACATCGAGTGTCGCCGGGTTCGGGGTGCCGGCCGCGTGCGGTGCGGGGTTCAGGGGCCTGCGGCGGCTCCCAGGCCCGCGAGGCGGCCGACGGTGACGGCGACCGCGACGGCGTTGCCACCCCCGACGTAGCGTTCGCCGAGCACGCCCGCTCCCGCCTCGCCCGCGGCGAACAACCCGGGAATGACATCGCCCCGGCCGTCACGAACCCGTGCCGTCGCGTCGATCGCCAGTCCCGCGTGCGTGCAGACGAGTTCGGCGGGTTGCAGGCGTGCGGCGTAGAACGGTGGCCGGTCGATCGGGTCGGGGTCGGCCGTCGACCCCTTGTTGGCGAGGGTCCGGTGCCGGAGGAACTCGGGGTCGCGGCCCTCCGGCAGCTGGGCGTTCCAGCGCCGCACCGTGGCTTCCAGCGTGTCGGCGGGCACTCCGGCCATGTCGGCGAGTTCGGCGAGCGAATCGGCGCGCAGCGTGCGGCCCGCCTCGGCCTCGGCGAGCACGTGCTCGGAGTTCCAGTGGGCGTACCCCGGCGGCAGTGACGTCCTGGCACGCTCGTCGAACACGGCCCACACCGGGCCGTCCTGGGCGTCGATGATGCCGCCGGACACGGCGTAGGAGGCGTCCTCGTCCATGAACCGCCTGCCGCGGCCGTTGACGTAGACGCGGGACTTCGGCGGGAATCCGGACTGCCAGTGGTGCAGCCGCTGGAAGTACACGGTGGGCAGCCGCAGCCCCCAACCGTCGCCGGTGACGTCCGCGCCGACCTGGTCGCCGAATCGCAGGTGATCGCCCCTGCTGCCGTCGGCGGCCACGACGAACAGGTCGTCGCCCGCGCGCAGCGCGTCGGGGAAGTACCGTTCCAGCAACTGCGGGTCACGGGCGAACCCGCCACTGGCCACGACCACGGCCCGAGCGGGCACCTCGATGTCGTCGGCGACGACGCCCGTCACCCGTCCCTCGTGCTGCAGCAGGCGCTGCACCCGAGTGTTGAGCACGACCTCGACGCCGCCCTTGCGGGCCGCCCTGGCCAGCACCTGGACCAGGCCGTAGCCCTGGTCCTTCGGCACGTGGCCTCGCCAGACGTCCTCGACACCCGCCTGGCACAGGCCGGGCATGTGCGCGTTCGTCGACACCCGGGCCGGGACCTCGACGCCCAGTCCGATCAGCCATTCCAGCGCCGGGCCCGCGCCTCGGCAGAAGGCGGCGATCAGGCCGGGTTCGAGTTGCCAGCGGTTCAGGTCCATGTAGTGCTGGAAGAACCGTTCGGCCGAGTCGTCGACGCCCAGTCCTTCTTGGACACTCGTGCCCGCCGCGGTGAACAGGCCTGCCGACAGCTGGGTCGAGCCGCCGAGTTCGGCCTCGGATTCGAAGAGCAGCACGGAGCGGCCACGTTCGGCGGCGGACACCGCGGCCGCGAGGCCCGCGCCGCCGCCCCCGATGACGACGACGTCCCAGCCGTCGTGTTCGTCGGTCACCGCGGATCGCCTCCCGTCTCGGCCGTGATGCGGTGGTAGAGCCCGTTGGAGACGAGCCCGCCGTCCACGGTGAGTTCGCTCCCGGTCATGTAGCTGGAACGCTCGGACAGCAGGAACAGGACCGCCTCGGTGATCTCGCTCGGCCTGGCCATCCGTCCGAACGGGACGCTCGCCACGGCGGAGGACACGAACGAGTCTGCCCCGGCGAGGAATCCGGTGTCGGTGAGACCGGGGTGGACCGAGTTCACGCGGATCCCCCACTCCGCGAGGTTTCCCGCGGCCGATTTGGACAGTCCGGTGAGTCCCCATTTGCTCGACGAGTACGCCGGTGAGAAGTAGCCGATCTGCCCGGAGATCGACGAGATGTTGACGATCGATCCGCCGCCCGAGTCGCGCATCGGCTCGGCGACCGCCTTCATGCCGTAGAACGGGCCGAACAGGTTGATCCGCATGGTGCGTTCCCACACCTCGTCCGGGGTGGCCAGGAACTGGAGTCTCCTGGAGATCCCCGCGTTGTTGACGAGCCCGCCGAGACTGCCGCGGACCCGTACGACGTCGTCGACGACCGCCTGCCACGCCGCCGCGTCGGTGACGTCGAGTTCGTGCACCGATGCCGATCCGCCCGCCCGCGTGATCTCGGCGGCGACCGGGCCGGTGTCGGCGACGTCGGCCAGACATACGTGCGTGCCCAGGGCGGCGAGCGCACGCGCGTGGTTCGCGCCCATGCCCGTGGCTGCGCCGGTGACGAGGACGACCTCGGGATACTCAGACATGGCGCGACCCGCCGTCCACGGCGATGCTGTGGCCGGTGACGTACCGGGCGCTGTCGGACAGCAGGAACAGCAACGGGCCCGCGACCTCTTCGGGGGAGCCGAACCGGTGCAGTGGGACGACGTCGAGCGCGCGTTGCAGCGTCGCCGGATCGTCCTTGGCCCACCGGGTCATCGCGGTGTCGATGTAACCGGGCGCCAGCGCGTTGACGCGAATGCCCCGGTCGCCGAACTCGACGGCGAGCGATTCGGTCAGATGCGCCACGGCCGCCTTCGACGCGCAGTAGGCGCCGCGGCCCTTGCGCACCCGCACCGCGGACACCGACGACATGTTCACGATCGCGCCGCCCTGTCCCATGTGCCGCGCGGCCGCCTGCGCTCCGTAGAGCACGCCCTCGACGTTGACCGACAGCGTCGCGTCGAGCTGCTCCGCAGTGATCTCGTCGGCCACCGCGTACGGGAAGATTCCGGCGTTGTTGACCCAGAAGTCGAGCCTGCCGAACGTGGTCGTGGCCAGTTTCGCGATCGCTTCGTGGTCCTCGGCCCTCGTGACGTCGACGGCCGCCGGGACGATCTCGCCCGGTTTGTCGGCCACGCACGCGGCCGCCAGTTCGGCGGCCAGCTCGTCGGCCGTCGCCTGCATCCGGTCGGCGTCGATGTCCGCGCCGACGACGTGCACGCCGCGAGAGGCGAGTGCCGCCGTGAAACGCGCTCCCATGCCCTGTGCGGCACCGGTGACGACCGCGACCTTGCCCTCGAACTCGGGGTGCACGACCGCCATCGGCGTGTTCTGGGCGCGGGTGTCGCTCATGGTTCTCCGTTCCGTGTGACGCCGGCTCGGTGCGCCGGCGTGGTGTCAGCGGGCTTCGTCGTCGCGGCGCACGGTGCGGCGGCTGATCCGCCAGCCGACGGTGCTGCGCACGACCCGGTCGGTGACCGTCGTCTGCCGGACCACAGTGGACGGACCGGCCTGCTGCGTGTGCACGAGTTGCAGATACGCGCGCACGAGGAGTTCGTCGGGGCCCTGCCGGGTGGCGAACAGGTTGGTGAGCACGTGCCGGGTGACGCCTTCCTGCCGGGCGAACTCGTCGGCGAACGCCGTCAGTGCCGTGGTGCCGACGACCGGTTCGGGATAGCTCGGGGAGTGGAACTCGCCGTCCGGTGTGAAGGTCGCCGCCCAGGCGTCGGCGTTCCCGTCGTCGATGAAGTGACTCTGCGCGCCGTAGAGCTGGTGCAGGCGCGCGAGGGTCTCGGTGCTGATGTCGTCGTCCGGACCGCGTGTCATCTGATCCTCTTCGCCCGTTGCTCTCGGATACGCCGTCGGATTCATGCGCCGCCCGGTCGCGATGCGGTGCATGCGCCGGGGTTCGCAGGTCGGCCGGTGCTCGTGGTGCGTGCGGCAACGGCCTCTGGTAGTGTGCGAATATCGCACGTAACGTGCGAACTACGGAAACAGTAGGGTGGCTGTCGACGGCCGTCAAGGGGGTTACGCAGTGTCCGAACTCGACTCCGGAATGTCCAAGACGTTGCACAACGGCTTGGAGATCTTGGAACTACTGGTCGCGCAGCCACGCGGGATGACGCTCACCGAGGTCGCGGACGCCCTCGGGGTGCATCGCACCGTGGCCCACCGGCTCGTGCGGACGCTCGAGGCGCACCGGCTGTGCAAGCGCGACCGCGACAAGCGCATCACCCTCGCGGCGGGGCTGGTCCGGTTGGCCGAGCCGGTCGAACAGGATCTGCGGACGCTCGCGCTCCCTGTGCTGGAGGATCTCGCGGAGAAGACCAAGGCGTCGGCGCACCTCGTCGTGCGTGACTCCGACGAGGAGGCGCGGATGCTGATGATCGTCGAACCGCGCATGGCGCGGATGCACGTCAGCTTCCGTGCGGGTCAGGTGGATCCGGTGAACCGCGGTTCGGCAGGTCTCGCGCTGCTGTCCGCGCAACCGCCCGCGTCAGGGGAACGGGAGGCGGTGACGACGGCGCGGCGGCGCGGCTTCGCCGTGTCCTACGGCGAGGTCGTCCCATCGGTGTGCGGCGTGTCCGCGCCGGTGCCGGGCAGGGAGGTGAGCCTCGGGCTGACGTTGTTCGAGATCGAGGACGAGGACGAGCTCGGCCGCATCGTGTGTGAAGCGGCGAATCGGCTGGGCGCGCAGCTGTAGGACCGGTCCACGCCGCGGCGGATGGCCGAGCCGTGATGGGACTCCGCGCGCCGCGGCCCCGGGTGGCCCGATGTGGGCCCCGGGGCCGCGCGCGGTGGTCGGGCGCAGTGTGGTCGGGCCGTGGTGGTCGGGCCGTGGTGGTCAGGCTGTGGTGGTCAGGCTGTGGTGGCCTTGCCGGCCAGCGTGGCGAGGACCTTGGTGAGCTGCTCGGCGACCTCGGCGTCGGAGTACGGATGCGTCTCGGCGAACCGCGTGGCCGAACCGGGGATGTCGAGCTTCACGTCGTCGATGACGGCGCCGCCCGCGATCCCCGCGGCCTTGCGGGTGTCGTCGTGGGCCCACACGCCGCCGTACTGGCCGAGCGCGGTGCCGATGACGGCCACCGGCTTACCGGTCATGGCGCCTGCCTGCCACGGGCGGGACAGCCAGTCGATGGCGTTCTTGATGACCGCGGGCATGGTGCCGTTGTACTCCGGTGAGACGTACAGGAAGGCGTTCGCGCGTTCGGCAGTCGCGCGCAGGCGGGCGGCCGCGGCCGGTAGTGCGTCACCGGTGTCGATGTCCTCGTTGTAGAACGGCAGGTCGCCGAGGCCGTCGGCGACGGTCACGGTGACGTCGGCCGGCGCGAGCTTGGCGGCGGCCTCGGCGAGCTGGTGGTTGTGCGAGGCGGCGCGCAGGCTACCGACCAGCGTGAGGATCTCGACGGACATGGATTCAGCCTCCCGGCGGCGTGGAGCGTATTGACGAGGACGAATGATGGCATCGACATCCGGCCGTAACCGGACCAGGGTCCATCTTTAGTGGTGTGGGCAACCCGCCGTGCGTCGCCGTCCGCGCCTCGGAGGTCCGGGCAGCCGCTATCGTCGGTGGACGTGCCCCAGCGACACGTCCTCCCGCTGACCCCGGTCGGCGAGGAACCCCGACTGCGCGCCGATGCCGTACGGAATCGCGCCCGGCTGCTCGCAGCAGCCGCGCGGCTCGCCGACGAGCACGGCGTCGAGCGGCTGACCATGGACGCCGTCGCCACCGCGGCCGAGGTCGGCAAGGGCACCGTGTTCCGCAGGTTCGGCGACCGCATCGGCCTGTTGCAGGCCCTGCTGGATCACGTCGAGGCGCGGTTCCAGTCCGGGTTCCTCGAAGGCGAGCCACCGCTCGGCCCCGGTGCCCCCGCGCGCGAGCGTCTCCACGCGTTCGGCCCCGCTGCGTTGCGCCACGATGCGGCGCACCGCGAGCTGTACCTCGCCGCGGAGGGCAAACCCGAACGCCGGTTCGTCACGCCGTCGGTCCGGCTGCGGCACACCCACCTGGCGATGCTGTTGAGCTCGGCGGGGGTGCAGAGCACGGGCGGTGACCCCGAACTGCTCGCCCACACACTGCTGAGCTTCGTCGACTCGGCACTCACGTCCCACCTGACGGCCCAGCGGGGACTGCCACTCGAACGGCTCGAAACCGGCTGGGCCGACCTCGTCGACCGGCTGCTGGGCTGACCGGGCCCGCCGTGTGTTGCGGTTGCGGCGGCGGTGCGCGATCCGCAGCACGCCCCCGGGATCCGCAACACGACCCCCGGGATCCGAATGTGACGCGCGGGTGTTGATCAAGCACTACCGCAGCGCCACCGTGCGTTCACGGTAAGCGGTTTTCCTGGGCCGTGCTGAGCCAACCCGGTTCCCGTTCCAGGAGGTTCGATGTTCCCGCCACGTCATCGCCCGAGCAGTGACCACGACAGCAACCGGCCGGCTGCCTCGGGGCCGGTCTCCCGCCGCGGCTTCCTCGGCGGCATGGCCGGTGTCGGCGCCGGTGCCGTGCTGCTCGGCACGGGCACGTCCGCCGGGCCCGCCGCCGCGGCGTCGTCCCGCCGCGTGACCGATCCGTTCCAGCTGGGCCTCGCCTCGGGCGACCCGCTGCCCGACGGCGTCGTGCTGTGGACGCGCCTGGCGCCCAAGCCGCTCGACTTCGACGGCGGCATGCCCGGCCGCATCGTCCCCGTGGAGTGGGAGATCGCGCTGGACGAGAAGTTCAGCAAGGTCGTCGACCGTGGCACGGAGCGGGCTCTGCCGGAGGAGGCGCACACGGTGCACGCCGACGTGCGCGGCCTCGAACCGCACCACGAGTACTTCTACCGCTTCCGCGTCGGCGGGGAGATCTCGCAGACCGGCCGCACGCGTACCGCGCCCGCCCCTGGCACGTCGCCGGAGCTGCATTTCGCGTTCGCGTCGTGCTCCAATTGGGAGCAGGGCTACTTCACGGCGTACCGGCACATGGCCGAAGAGCGGCCGGACCTGGTGTTCCACCTCGGTGACTACCTGTACGAGTACGCCGCGGGTGTGAACGGTGACGTGCGCACCCACGCGGGCGACGAGATGAACGAGCTGGGCGAGTACCGGCAGCGGCACGCGCAGTACAAGACCGACGGCGACCTGCAGCTGGTGCACTCGGTGTCGCCGTTCGTCGTCACCTGGGACGACCACGAGACCGACAACAACTACGCCGACCTCGTCCCGGAGAACGACGACCCGGACCAGGGCAACGGCAGCCGGAAGGCGTTCGCCGAGCGGCGCGCCGCCGCGTACCAGGCGTACTGGGAGCACATGCCGCTGCGCCGGTTCCGCAAGCCGGTCGACACGCACCTGCCGCTGTACCGGCGCTTCCGCTACGGCGACACGGCCACGTTCAGCGTGCTCGACTCCCGGCAGTACCGGGACGACCAGCCGTACAACGACACCTCGCAGGTGTCGGGGCCCGACCAGTGGAAGACGAACATGCTCGGCGACGAGCAGCACACCTGGCTGGAGAAGGGCTTCGAGAACTCGCGGTCGACGTGGAACGTCGTGCCGCAGCAGATCTATTTCGCCAGCATGGACGAGGTGGAGGGCGAGGACCCGGGCGGCTACAACGACGGCTGGGACGGCTACCGCGCCTCCCGCGACCGCATCCTCGGCTACGTCGAGGAGCACGGCATCGACAACGTCGTGGTGCTCACCGGCGACGTCCACAAGCACTGGGTCAATGACCTGCGCCGCGACTTCGAGAAGCCCGACACCCCGGTGGTGGCCAGCGAGTTCGTCACCACGTCGATCACGTCGAACGGCGACGGTACCGGCAGCAACGACCCGGGCGACGTGATCACCGCCGAGAACCCGCACACGAAGTACCACTGCGATCGCCGCGGCTACGTGTCCTGTCACGTGTCGAAGGATCGCTACGTGGCCGACTACCAGGTGGTCGACTTCGTCTCGAAGAAGGACGCGGCGCTGCGCACCGATGCGTCCTTCGAGATCGAGGCAGGTACGCCGGGCGTGCGGCGGCGCTGACTCGGGCCGGTGGCGGCCGCTGTCTGCCTCCCCCTGCACGGCAGACAGCGGCACCGGAGAAGCCACGTTAGCCGCCGGCAATTAACGGGTCAATTCCGATATGTAGCATTATCGGATGGGCGAGCTGGGGCCGTTGGTGGGAGAACCACTGGCACTGGATCTGGTCAACACCCGCGCCCGGTTGCCGGACCAGGAGTTCGACTTCCTGGCGGATCTGGCCGCCATGCGGCACTGGCTCTCGTGTGAGCAGGACCTACCGGCCCACGGCCGACTGACCACAGTGGCCGAGTCGCACCTCCGATCGCCGACGCGTGCGGATCTCGAGGCGGTCCGCGACCTCAGGGATCACGCCGCGTCGGCGATCGCGCGTGCTCGCCGCGGTGACCCACCGGCGACGCGTGACCTGCGCGCGATCAACGACGCGATGCGAGCCGCTCCGCTGCGACGTGAGCTCGTCAGGGACGGCGAGGGACGGCCCAGGCTCTCGGTCGCACACGACGGACCGCGCGGCACGCGTATCGCCGCGGCGCTGGCCGAATCCGTCGCGGAGCTGCTCGCCGACGAGCGGGTGGAGACCGTACGCAACTGCGAGGCGGACTTCTGCATCCTGCTGTTCCTGCCCGCGCACCCGCGACGCCGTTGGTGCAACCCGGCGATCTGCGGCAACCGCGTGCGCGTGGCCCGGTTCCACGAACGCCGCAGGTCTCGCTCCGGTCAAAGCTGACCCGTGACCGGGTTGCCGGGTCCCGGACGCCGCGGGTTCGTCAGACGTTACGCAGCACCGAGACCACGACGCCGAGGATCACGGCCTCGTCGCCGTCGATGACGTCGTAGTCGGCGTTGCGCGGTTCGAGGAGCACGTGGCCGCCCCGGTTGCGGTACACCTTCACGGTCGCCTCGTCATCGAGCATGGCGGCGACGATCTGCCCGGAGTGGGCCTCGTGCTGGCGGCGGACCACGACGATGTCGCCGTCGCAGATCGCAGCGTCGATCATCGACTCGCCGCGTACGCGCAGGCCGAACACCGTGCCGCGGCCGGTGAGTTCCCTGGGCAGCGAGAGCATGTCGTCGGCGTGCTCCTCGGCCAGGATCGGCGTACCCGCGGCGATGTCGCCGACGACCGGCACGGGCACCGAGGCTTCTGCGGACTCGGGTTCCGCGGTGCCGCGCAGGAACGTCCGCACGTCGATGGGGCGCGACACCGACGGGCTGCGGCGCAGGAATCCCTTGTCCTCCAACGCCGCGAGATGTTTCGAGACCGAGGACGACGACCGCAATCCGACCGCCTCGGCGATCTCCCTGGTGGTGGGTGCGTAGCCGTCGGCCACGACGCGGTCGCGAATGGTGGCCAGGATGTGCTGCTGCCGTTCGGGTAGCGCGGACGCGTCGAGGTCGCCGAAGAGGTCGTGGTCGCCGTGGGTCGTCACGCGCCGCATCGTAACCGCCGGTGATCGCGTCCGGACGTGCCGCCGTCGACATCACGGGCGATACCAGGGACACGTGCCCGCCGCGTGGAGCGTCCGAGTAACTACCCAGTGTTGCTGGTGTGCATTCTATGCGCCGGGGTGAAATGTAAAGACCGATGCTTGATCGATGGTGACCGAACACCGTCCAGAAGGTTCATAATCGAACTGAAGAAGTTTCTTCCATCGCGACTTCCGGTGATTTCTCAACAGTTTGACTTAGTGCACACTGCGGTGCCTCACCTGCGAAAACTACTCGCGAGATACGTCTGAACGGGTGATGCACGACCGGGCGAATCCGACTATCTTGAACGAGGCGTGGCTGCTGTGGTGTCAGCGGCCAGGCGAACGTATACCGGCCGAACGTTGATCGATTGTCGATCGAATGAGTCGGCTTTCGAAGGGGCGTCGTGGGTAGCCGTTCACTCGTAGGGGGCTGTTCGGTTTCACGACACTTCATGGCCCGAGGGGGAGCAGTACATCTATGAGTCATGAGATCGTGATCGGCTCGGGGCGCGGCAACGCGGAGCAGGGGATTTCAGGGAACGCCAGGCAGGGGTACACCAGGCCGGAAAGCACGGAGCCGAGGCACGACGAGGTGTCACGCCTTCCGATGCCGGGGCATCGGAAGGCGGGGCGCGGAGCGGCGGCGCCGCTCGACAGGGCGCTCGAGCGGACACCCCACGAGCGTGCGCTGCACGAGACAGCAGCGCACGACACGGCGCTGTATGAGACGGCGCTGCATGAGACGGCGCTGCACGGGACGGAGCTGCACGGGACGGAGCTGCACGGGACGATGCCGTACCAGGCTTCGCGTCACCAGGCGGCTCAGAACCAGACGGCCCAGAATCAGAAAACCCAGCACCAGACGGCCCGGCACCAGAAATCGGAATATCGGAACTCCCCGAGGGCGCAGTACCGGAGTTCGGAGTGCGGCGACGGCGAGCCGGTGGGACAGTCCGTGCGGGTTCGTCGGGTCCGGCACGGGCAGGGCGTGGAGATCTGTGAGATCGGCGGGGAGCTCGACCTGCTCACCGTGCCGATCGTGCGCCGGGAATTGGACAGTGCCGCCGACCAGGGCGGGTACCGGCTGGTGGTCGACATGTCGGCGGTCGAGTTCTGCAGTGTGGCCGGTGTCGAGCTGTTGCTGCGTGCGGCCCGGCGTGCGACCGACGGGCGCGGCAGTGTCGCCGTGGTCGCGGGCAGGCAGGTGCGCCGGGTCGTGCAGCTGGTCGCACCCGAAGGGCCGATCGTGTGGTTCGACTCCGTGTGCGATGCCGTGCACCATGCGGCAGGCGACCGGAACATGGCCACGAGCGGGTTGGCCGGCATCGACCTCGACAGCACCCAGCGTGGGCTGCGCCGGTACGTCGAGGTCGTCGCAGCGGGGCTCGGGCTCGAAGCGGCCGCGGCGTGGTCCGACGTCGACGATCTCACCGCCACGGCCTACATCGCGCTCGACGGGGAGCTGCCCGGTCTGGAGGGTCGCGAGGTGGCGCTCGTCTGGGACGGTCGCACCGGCTGGGCCGTGGGTGCGGAGACGCACTCCGGCGAGGATCTCGTGATCCGCGCCTGGTACGGCACCGAGCTGCTGCCGGAGCCGGACGCGGTGGTGCGTTTCGTGAAGGACCTGACCGCGGACAGGCGGGTCGGCCTCGACGTGCCGCCGGAGCCCAGCGGGCATCCGCACTCCGCTCAGATCGTGCGAGCCCGGTTGCAGGCCGCCGCATGGTCGGATCGGGAGCCGCACCTTCCCGATGTCGACGTGCCGGCACAGGGGTCTGCGTCCCCGCTGTGGCCGGAGGGCATCGGCTGACGCGTGGATGTCGGCCGGTATGTCGTGTCCGCCGACGACGATCCGCCGAAGCGGAATCGGTCACGGGGATGAACGGTCGGATGCCGCCCGGGTGAGGAGCACACGGGCCGCGTCTCCTTGGATAGCAACGCCCCACGGCAGGTCTGTGGGATCGGTACCCCTCGACGTCGGCTGCCTCCTGTGCCGGCGTGACCTGTATCCGGCACGTATCCGCTGTCGCCGGACGGCACGTCGCTGTTCGCAGTCAGGCTGCAGCCGGTTCGGGTCTCGGGGTTCGCAGGCGAGGTACCCACACAGCTCCGTCTCGTGGTGGTGTGGTGTTCACTCCGGTACTCGAAACGCCCCGCCGTTCGGTGGTAGACGGCGAACGGCGGGGCTCGGTGGTAGACGGCGAACGGCCGGGCGTGTTCGGCCGGTGATGAACTCCGGAATCGACTCGCGTTTCCCCGTGCTCGCGGACGAACGGCATGAGCGTCGCGCGGATCTCGGCCGCGGTCGCGTGGTCGACAATGCCGTTGCCGTGCTTGCGTAGCTCGGCGAAAGCTTCCTGGTCGGTGACGATGTGCCCTTTGGTTCAAGTACGTACCGCGGTCCGTGGCGCATTCCGTGGGATTTTGGCCAACGGGGTCGAACCGAGGTGGTCGACCTTCGTCGCGGCCTTTTCGCTGCCAGGGCCAGCCACACTTCCGGAGCGCGTTGTCGGGCCGGTGTTCAGGTCGAGGTGTAGGTCGCGGTGCAGGTCAATCTGTAGGTCGAGGTGTCCGGCGCCGGATCGATCGGCCACGCGCTGGGCCGGACCGGAGTTGTCGCTTCAGTCGAGCTTTCGGTTCGGGTGACCGGCGTCGGTTCACTCCATCGTGTCCTGGTGTATTCGATCATGGGTTCGATAGTGTGGGTGTTGTGGATGGCATGGGGGACGACAGAGTTGGTGACGGCGGTGTTGGTGACAGGATCGAGCAGTTGCGGGGCTTGCGGGTTCGGCGGGCGGGTCTCGACGCTGAAGAGCTGGCTCTACTGGCCGACCTCTCGGCGGTGGTGGGTGACGATCGTGGGTTGGCGGAGGAGCTGACCCCGGTGTTGCGGGTCTCGATCCGTGAGGTCGAACGTCGTATCGCCGACGGCAAGTCGTTGACGCGGCGGATGCCGCAGCTGCTCGCATCGATGCGCGCCGGCGAACTCGGGGCGTACGGAGCGCGGCGGGTGTTGACCGTGGTCGATCCGCTCGATGATGACGCGGCCCGGCAGGTCGACGGTCTGCTGGCCGACAAGCTGGCGGAGGCGCCGGAAACGGCGTGGCAGCCGGGAAACCTGGCCCAACGGGCACGCCGGTTGGTGGAGAAGGTCGACCCCGGCGGGCACACCGAACGGGCGCGGCGGGCGCGGGTGGAGCGGAAGTTGGAGCTCACGCCGGGCGAGCATGCGATGTCTACGTTGGAGGCGAGCCTGCCCGCGGAGGTTGCGGCGGCCTGCTATTCGCGGGTCGATGGGATGGCACGGTCACTGCGTCATGGTGGCGACGGGCGCACCCTGGAACAACTGCGTGCGGACGTGACCGCGGATCTGCTGCTGGGGCGTCATCCGGGCGTGACGGCGCCGGAGGCGGCGGCCATGGTCTATCTGCACCTTCCGGTGGATACGGCCCTGACGATGTCTGATGAGGGGTGCGAGCTCGACGGCTACGGACCGATTCCGGCGCCGATCGCGCGGGAGATCATGACCAACGCCCGCAGCACCTGGCGGGCCGTGCTGTGCGACCCCGGCACGGGTGAGCCGGTCGATCTGGGTCGTACTCGGCGGCGGCCCAGTGCGGTGATCCGGGATCTGGTGCGGGTGCGAGACCGGGAATGCGTCATGCCCTGGTGCCACCGACCCGCCCGGCTGGAACACCGAGTACGACCCGGCCCGCGGCATCAGCCGGGTCACGACGCCACACGGAGCGACCTACACCGGCCGCCGCGAACCCGTCCTCACCCCGCCACGACCACACCAGGCGAACGCACAGCCCGCCCACCCCGGCGACTCCAACCGCCCCGCCGATCCCAGTCGCCCCGATGGTCCCGGTAACCGCGGCGACGTCGGCCGCCGTGGTCACCCCGCCGATCCCGGTCACGCCGGCGACCCGGCGCCGTTCCGCGCCCAACCGGAGCGGCAAACCACCGGCCCGGAACGGCGGAACGACGACAGCCCACCGTTCTAGGAACAGCCCGGAAACGGGTACCGATGTTCGGATGCGGAGGAGTTGTGTGTCGCCGGCAACGTGTGGGCGGGAATCCGGGCCCGACCCTCATGTCGCCGATGCCGATGCCGATGCCGATGCCGTTGCCGATGCCGTTGCTGTGGCTGTGGCCATGGGCGTGCGCGTCGGCGTGCGCGGACTCGTGCGATCGATATCGACCGCCCGTGGTGTGCTGTTGCCGGCTGTGGAACTCAGGCCAGGGCGCGTAGCCGTGGCAGGACGTCCTCGCTGAGCTGGCCGAGGAAACGTTCCTGGTCGTGGCCGGGCCCGTGGAACACGAGGTGGTTGAAGCCGGCGTCGAGGTAGGGCCGGATCTGCTCGACGGCATGGTCGGGGTTCGACGCGACGATCCAGCGCTTCGCGATCTGCTCGATGGGCAGCTCGTCGGCCAGCTGTTCCATCTCCTCGGACGAGGTGACGCTGTGCTTCTGCTCCGGGGTGAGCGACAACGGGGCCCAGAACCGGCAGTTCTCCAGTGCCCGGTCCGGATCGCGGTCGTAGGACATCTTGATCTCGATCATCCGGTCGATGCCGGCCGCGTCGCGTTCGGCGGCTGCCGCGCCGTCGGCGACGGCGGGCTGGAGCTTGTCGGTGTAGAGCTCCATGCCCTTGCCGGAGGTACAGATGAAGCCGTCCCCCGCGCGGCCCGCGTACTTGGCCACGACCGGTCCGCCCGCCGCGATGTAGACCGGGACGGGAGTGTCCGGCCGGTCGTAGATCTTGGCGTCGACGAGCGTGTAGTAGTCGCCCTCGAACGAGACGTTGTCCTTCGTCCACAGCTCACGGATCAGCCGCACCGACTCGCGCAGCCGGGCGAAACGCTCCTTGAACTCGGGCCACTCGCGCCCGGACACGGCGATCTCGTTGAGCGCCTCGCCCGTACCCACCCCGAGGATGACGCGGCCGTTCGACAGCAGCGACATCGTGGCGAACGCCTGCGCGATCACGGCGGGGTTGTAGCGGAACGTGGGCGTCAGCACGCTGGTGCCGAGCTGCACGCGATTCGTGCGCTCCGCCACCGCCGACATCCACGACAGCGCGAACGGCGCGTGCCCACCCTCGTGCCGCCACGGCAGGAAGTGGTCGGACACCATCGCCGAATCGAGACCCAGCTCCTCGGCGCGTACCGCGAACTCGACCAGGTCCCGCGGCCCGAACTGCTCCGCGGACGCCTTGTAACCGACTTTCAGATCCATCGAGAGCCTTTCGACCTAGACCACCGCACTGCTGACACCGTCCAACGTAATGATCTTCGCGGCACCGTGCGCGAAACGCACGTCACAGAGCCGCCACTCCCCGCAGGCACGGCTGCCTCGGTGCGCCCCGCCGTCACGGCAGCAACCCGGCGTCCCGCGCGAGCGAGACGGCGTGGGTGCGGTTCGCGGCGCCGAGTTTGCGGGCGATGCTGCGCAGATAGGCCTTGACGGTGTTCGGCCGTAGTCCGAGCTCGGCGGCGATGTCGCCGTTGGCCGCCCCGGTGGCCACGAGCCCCAGCACGTCGAGTTCCCTGGCCGACAGCACGTCGGCGGTCGCAGGCTGTGGTGCGCCGTCGTCGTCGCCGGCCGTGATGCGGTGCAGCCGCTGCGAGACCTGCCGGAGCCGGGTGCGGGCGTGCGGGTCGTCGACCATCGCGATCGCCTCGTCCAGGTCCCTGCGCGCGTCGGCGACCGCGCGCTGATCGCGGGCCGCGGCCTCGTCGTAGGCGGCCGTGCGCCTCCGTACCTCGACGCCGACGGCCAGATCGCGTTCGATACGGCGGGTGTGTTCGACGGCCCGCGCCACGACGCGGTCGCCGATCGCCACGTCGTCGCGCTGCGCCAGATACAGCAGACCGACGACCATCGCCTCCGTCCGGATGGGCACGGCGAACACGGTCTCGATGCGTTCCGGTGCGACGGCGCGGTCGTAGGCGTGCACGATGTGGCCGGTGTTGAAGTAGTCGCGCACGACCAGTGGCCTGCCCGTCGCGAACACCTTGCCCCCGAGGCCGTATCCCGCGCGGACCTGCAGGTCACGCAGGGTGTGGCCGAGGTGTCCGTCGAGGTGCCGGATGGTGATCGCGTCCCGCGACCCCGGCGCGAGGCTGCCGCCGAAGGTCAGGTCCACCGCGCACGAGCGACGCAGCGAGCGCACGCTGGGTGCGAGCAGCCGGTCGAGTTCGGCCAGCAGGTCGCCGGGGATCGCCGCGGGGCCCGCCCCGTGGCCGCCACCGGGGAGGGCGGGATACGTGCCGGGCATGGTCACCACCCTTCCTCGCACGAGCGTCGTCGGGGCGCGGGCCCCGTTACCCACAAAAGAACGTAGCCCGAACCGCCCGTTGTGGCGATCGTCTGGTGACACCGGGAAGCGCCCGGCCTCGCGCCTGCCACGGCGCACCCCGCACGGAACGCGCAGCGCACCAGCAGTGCAGCGCACGACAACGGAGTCGAGGAGAAACATGGGCACCACACCTGCGACGACCGAACCGGAAGACCGGCAGGCAGAGCACCGGCAGGCAGAGCACCGGGAGGCGCAGTACCGCGCCGGCGACGCGTGCGCGGCGGAGCTGCTCTGCGACCGGCATCCGGCCGATGCGATCGCGTTCCGGGTGGTCGAAGCGGACCTGACCACCCGGGACCTCACGTTCGGCGAGCTGACCGAGCGGTCGCAACGGGTCGCCGCGATGCTGGCGGACCTGGGCGTAGGGCGTGGCGACGCCGTCGGGGTGCTGATGAGCAAGTCGGCGGAGCTGCCCGCGGTGCTGCTCGGCATCTGGCGGCTCGGGGCGGTGCACGTACCGCTGTTCACGGCCTTCGCCAAGCCCGCAATCGACATGCGGCTCGACGGCAGCGGTGCCCGCGTGGTCGTCGCCGACGCTGATCAGGCACCGAAACTCGCCCAGGAGGACCCGAGGCTGCCCGCCGAGCGGCGGGTCGTCCAGGTCGGTGGTGAGCCGCCGGCGGCGCCGGGCTGGTACCGGTTCGAGGACCTCGTGGCCACGGCGTCCCCGGAGCCGGTCGAGCCGGTCCGCGTGGGAGGTGACGGCACGCTGATCCTGCTGTTCACCAGCGGCACGACCGGAACGCCGAAGGGTGTGCCCGTGCCGGTGCGGGCGCTCGCCTCGATGGAGCGGTACCTGCTCGACGCGCTCGACGTGCGGCCCGAGGACGTCTTCTGGAACGCCGCGGACCCGGGCTGGGCGTACGGGCTGTACTACGCGATCCTCGGACCGCTGGCGCTGGGCAGGTCGAGCATCCTGCTGCACGCCGGGTTCTCGCCCGCCCTGACGTGGCGCGTCCTCGACCGGTTCGGGTCACGAACTTCGCCGCGGCGCCGACGATCTACCGCGCGCTGCGGGGCGAACCGCCGGAGCAGACCGCCCCGGTGCGGCTTCGCTGCGCGTCGTCGGCGGGTGAACCGCTGACGCCGGAAGTGGTCGCCTGGGCCGTCGACACGCTCGGGGTCGAGGTGCGTGACCACTACGGGCAGACCGAACTGGGCATGGTCATCGGGAACGCGTGGCGGCAGGAACTCAGGACCGAGGTCACGCCGGGGTCGATGGGTTACCCGCTGCCAGGCTGGGCGTGTGGCGTGCTCGCCGACGAGGTCGACGAGGTGGTGCCGGACGGCACGGTCGGCAGGCTCGCCGTCGACACGCACGCCAGCCCGTTCATGTGGTTCGACGGCTACGCGAACGCCCCGGAGCGCACGGCGCAGCGGTTCAGCGCGGACGGGCGCTGGTACATCACCGGCGACACCGCCTACCGGGATTCCGACGGCAGGCTGTACTTCTCGTCCCGCGACGACGACGTGATCATCATGGCCGGTTACCGCATCGGACCGTTCGACGTGGAGAGCGTGCTGGTCGGCCACGAGGCGGTGCTGGAGGCGGCCGTGATCGGCGCTCCCGACGAGCTGCGAGGTGAGGTGCTGGAGGCCTACGTGGTGCTCAAGCCGGGCACCGAACCGTCGCCGGAACTGGAGCAGCAACTGCAGCAACGGGTCAAGCGCGAGTTCGCGGCACACGCCTACCCGCGCCGCGTGCACGTCGTCGGCGAGCTGCCGAAGACGCCGAGCGGCAAGATCCAGCGGTTCAAGCTGCGGCAGGAGCGAGCAGGGAACTGACGGTCGAGCCGGGCCCGCCGGTCGGCGGGCACGCGGCCCGGCGGATCAGCGCAGGCGCGGCAGGTGGCCGTCCCACGGTGCGGCGACCTCGAGCGTGCGGGCGAGCCGGAGCAGCAGCCCCTCGCTCGCGAGCCTGCCGACGAACTGCACGCCCAGCGGCAGCCCCTCGGGGGTGAGGTGCAGTGGCAGGCTGATCGCCGGACGGCCGGTCATGTTGGCCAGCTGCGTGTAGGGGACCCAGCCGAGGTTGTTGCGGACGACCTGGTCGACGATCCCCGTGCGGCGCAGCACGCCGAAGCTCTTCGTGCGCATCATCGCCTCGGCCAGCCACTGCATCGGCGCCGGCATGTTCAGCGAGCCGGTTCGGATCGGCGGTTCACCGAGCGACGGGGTGAGCAGCAGGTCGTGGCCGGTGTGGAAGCGGGCGAGCGCGGCGACGTGGTCACGGCGGCGTTCCTGCGCGGCCTGCAGTTCGGTGGCGGAGAACCCGCGGCCGAGCTCCGCCATCATGCGGGTGTCCTGTTCGAACGCATCGTCCCCTGCGCCGGTCTCCCGCTTGATGCGGGCGATCTCGTTGGCCTGGCGGACGAACCACACGGTGAGGAAGTCCTGGCCGAGCTGCCGGTCGTCGTAGGGCGGCTCGACCTCCTCGACGTGGTGGCCGAGGTCGGTGAGCAGCTGGGCGGCGTGTTCGACGGCCCGCACGGCCTCGGGGTGGACGTCGTCGCGCAGCGAGGAGGCGGCCGTGTAGCCGATCCGCAGCGGCCCCGTCGGCTCCTCCAACCGCGAGAGCAGCGGCCGGTCCGGGACTGCGGGGTCGTACGGGCTCATGTCGTCGGGGCCCGCCAGCACGTCGAGCATCGCGGCGGTGTCCCGCACGGTGCGCGAGACGACGCCCTGGGTGGCGAGACCGCCGAGCGGTTCGCTCTCGTCGGGACCGGAGGGGACCATGCCGCGGCCGGGTTTCAACCCGACGAGGCCGGTGCACGCCGCAGGGATGCGGATGGAGCCGCCGCCGTCACTGGCCCCTGCGACGGGGACGATCCCGGCCGCGACGGCCGCGGCGGAGCCGCCCGACGAACCGCCGGGGGTGCGGTCCAGTGCCCACGGGTTGCGGGTGGGGCCGAACAGCACGGGTTCGGTGACGCCCTTGGCCCCGAACTCCGGCGTGTTGGTCTTGCCGAACACGACCAGGCCCGCGTCGAGCCACCGCTGCACCACAGTGTCGTTGCGCTCGGCCTTCGTCCCGGCGAGCGAGCGGGAGCCGTCCGCCGACGGTTCGCCCGCGAGCTGCTGGTGGAGGTCCTTGAGCAGGAACGGCACTCCGGCGAACGGCCCGGACAGCTGTTCGGTGACGCGCCGGTCGGCGTACTCGTCGAGCCGGGTGCAGATCGCGCCCACCCGCGGGTCGACCGCGTCGGCGCGGCTTCTCGCCGCGGCCAGCAGGTCGTCCGGTTTCACCTCGCCCGAGGCGACCAGTTCCGCGAGGCCCAGCCCGTCGTGTGCGAGGTAGTCCTGCTCGTCCACGGCTTTCTCCTTCTGCTGTCCTGGGGTGCCCACCGGCGATCATGCACCGTCGGCGCGGGTGGCCACCGCCGACCCGAGGCAAGGGTCTCAGGATCGCGTGCCGATGTACTCCGCAGTACACGTCGGGTGGTGCGGTTCGCCGTGATCGAGACGGAGCCGTGATGCAACGGTCGTTCCGATCGATACGCCGACTCGGCCCCGGGATGTCCCCGGTCCCGCTATCGTACAAATCCGACTGTCGTGATCATGGCGAACGAAAGGTGCACGTGGAGCTGTGCGGGGGCCGTTACCGGGTCGGTGAGCTGCTCGGCCGGGGCGGGATGGGCGAGGTGTACCGGGCCGTCGACACCGTGACCGACCGGCCGGTCGCGTTGAAGCTGCTTGCGGCCTCGGCCGACGAGCACCACGCGGCCCGGTTGCGGCGGGAGGCGGAGCTGGCGGCGCGGCTGGCCGACCCCCACATTGTCGAGGTGTACGGCACCGGGTCCGACGACGACGGTCGCCGGTACGTCGCCATGCGCCTGGTCGAGGGAACGGACCTGCGGCGGCTCCTCGCCCACGGCCCGCTCGAACCCCGCCGTGCGCTGCGGCTCCTCGAACAGGTGGCCGCCGCACTCGACACCGCCCACGCAGCGGGGATCGTGCACCGGGACGTGAAGCCGTCCAACATCCTGATCGGTGCCGGCGACGGCGCCCACCTCACCGATTTCGGTATCGCGCGGCAGTTGGAGTCCGACGACAGCAGGCTCACCCGCACGGGCAGCTACGTCGGCTCGCTCGACTACATCGCCCCGGAACAGCTGCGGGGCCAGGACGTCACCGGCGCCGCCGACGTCTACGCGCTGGCCTGCGTGCTGTACGAGTGCCTCACCGGCAAGGTGCCGTTCCCCGCCGACGATCCGGCCGAGAAGCTGGCGGCGCAGCTGAACGACCCGCCCGCCGCGCCGTCGGTGTTCGACCCGACCGTCCCACCGGCGCTCGACATGATCGTCGCCACCGGGATGGACAAGGACCCGTCCCGACGGTTCGCGACGGCCGGTGAGCTGCTGGCCTCGGCGATCGCCGCGTTCGCCGGCGACGAGCCCGCCGACCCGGCGCCCGGTGCCGACGTCACCGCGCCCGGTGGTCCGGCGGACCCTGCGCGCGAGGCGCTCATGCGGGCGATCGTGACCGTGTCCGCGAGGCGCAGGGAACCCGCTGTAACCGGCACCTCCGATTCCCCGGACCCGATCGAGGTGTGCCCGTATCCGGGGTTGCGCAGTTTCGGCACCGGCGAGTCCGCCTGGTTCCACGGCCGCGACGCCGAGATCACCGACCTGCTCGTCCGGCTGACCGCCCACGGTCAGGGCCCGGGGCCGCTCGTGATTGTGGGTGCGTCGGGTGCCGGCAAGTCCTCACTGCTGCGCGCAGGCCTGTTCCCCGTGTTGGACGAGGAGCGGGTGCCGTGGCAACGCATCGTGCTGACGCCGGGGCAGCAGCCGGTCGACACGCTCGCCGTCCGGACCGCCGCGGTGACCGGTGCCGACCCGGCAGCGCTCGCCGCGTCGATCCGGCGGCACCCGGAGTCCTTCGGGCGGCACTGCGGTCCGGACGCGGCCGGAGCGCCGCCGATGATCGTGGTCGACCAGCTGGAGCAGCTGTTCACCGACGGGGCGAGCCACTCCGAGCAGGTCGCCTTCGCGACGGCGCTGGCCTGCGCGGGGCCCGCCGTGGTGCTGCTGGCCGTGCGGGCGGATCACGTGCCCGACTGCATCGCGCTGGAACCGCTGCGGAACTCGCTCGACCACCCGTTCGTCGTCGGTCCGCTCGGCATCGCGGAACTGCGGCAGGCGATCACGGCGCCGGCCAGGGACGCCGGGCTGACGGTGGAGACCGGGCTGGTGGAGCGGCTCATCGCCGACGCGGGCGCGCGGGACGGTTCTCCCGGTGAGCACGGTGTGCTGCCCCGGTTGGCGCACGCGTTGCGGGAGACGTGGCACAACCGGTCGGGCGGAGAACTGACGCTTGCCGGCTATCAGGCCACCGGTGGTGTCGACCGCGCCGTCGCGGTGAGCGCCGACCGGCTGTACCAGCGCTCGGACGCGTCTCGGGCGGAGGCGCTGCGGACGACGTTGCTGCACCTGGTGAAGGTGCAGTCCGACGGCGGTCTCGCGCGGCGCCGCGCCGATCGCGCCGACGTGGACGAGCAGGCGCTGTCGGACCTGCTCGCCGCTCGGCTGGCCGAAGTGGACATCGAGGGGGTGCGGCTTTCCCACGACGCCCTGCTGACGGCCTGGCCACGGCTGCGCGAGTGGGTAGAGGCCGAGCGGCAGGACATCCTCGTCCGGCAGCGGCTCGACGAGGCCGCAGCCAACTGGCGGGACGGCGAGCAGGACCGCGGCGATCTGTACCGCGGAGCCCGGCTGGCCACCGCGCTCGAATGGGCCGACGGCCGGGAGTTGACGGAGAACCAGCGGGCGTTCCTGCACGCGAGCCGCCGCGAACAGCAGCGGTCGACGCGACGGTTGCGGGGCGCGGTCGCCGGGCTCGCCGGACTGCTGGTCGTCGCGCTCGTCGCGAGTGCGCTGGCCGTGAGCGGGTGGAACGACGCCGACCGGCAGGCGCAGGTGGCCTCCTCCCGGCAACTCGCCGCCGAATCGCGAGCACTGTCCGAATGGGACCCGGTCGGGGCGCGCCAGGCCGCGCTGCGCGCATGGCGGGCGGCGCCGACGGCCGAGGCCCGCGGTGCGCTGCTGTCGGCCGACGGGCTCACCCGGCTCTCCGGGTTCGACTCCGGTCTCGACCCCGCCACAGCCGTGGACGTGAGCGGCGACGGCGAACGCATCGCGGTCGCCGGAACGGGCGGCGAGTCCGGCGCAGGGGAGGTTGTCGTTCGCGACACCGCGTCCGGTGAGCAGACGACGCTCGACACGAACCTCGAAGAAGGGACAGTGCAGACGGTGCGCTTCTCGCCCGACGGCTCGATGCTGGCCGTGGCCGCATTCGGCGACGGCGTGCGCGTGTGGGACGTGGCGAGCGGCGAGGCGGTCACGCCGATCCTGGCCGAAGCGGGCACGGTGAGCGGGCCCATCGCGTGGCATCCGGACGGCAGCGGTCTCGTGGCGCAGGCGATCGACGAGACCTCCCGGATCGGCGTGTGGGACCCGCGCACCGGCCGGCACCGCGGCTGGCTCGGCGAGCCGGCGGACGAGTTGGCCTACTCACTCGCCTACGACGGGTCCCGTCTGGCCGTCGGCCGCATCGACGGCAGCGTCGTGCTCTGGGACACCGCCTCGGGGAAACGCCTGCTTCGCAGTACCGCGCACGGCGACGCCGTGGGAGACACCGACGGCGGCATGCCGGTCGTCGTCGCGTTGTCGGACGAGCTGCTGGCGTCGGCGAGTCAGCACGACGACGTCATCCGCCTCTACGACCGTGGCGACGGCTCGGCGGCGGGCCGCATCACCGATCGCACCCGATCGTCCGAGGATGCGGCGCAAGGGCCGTCGATCATGACGTTCTCCGGTGATGGGACGGGACTGCTCACCGCCACGGGCGGGCGGGTGATCGTCTGGGACCCGGTGGAGCGCACCCGGCTGGGCGAACTCGCCTCGGGGAAGGGCGGCGGCACCACCGGCGGAATGACCGTTTCCGCGCTGGCGGTCACGGCCGATGCGGCGGAGACCGTCGCGGTGCGCAACGAGGGCCGCGTCGTCACGTGGCGGCGCAGTACACCCTCGTACGAGGCGCCCCGCGGCGCGGTTCTCGATGTCGCCTTCGACCCGGCTGGCCATGAGGCCACTGCGGTCGACGGGGCCGGTCGAGTGCACGTGTGGGACCGCCGGACCGGCCGCGCGGCAGGTGACCCGCGCGCGCTGGAGTCGGCGGGCATGGCGGTGGAATACGCGCCCGACGGCACCCGCGTCGTCGGGGATGTCGACGGCACACTCACCGTCACACCGCCCCACGGGCGGCAGGCGACGCTCGACCTGGGCAGGCACTGGTTCGGCGGCGAGCTCGCGATCTCGCCGGACGGCTCGCTGCTGGCGGCGGCGAGTGAACACCCGAGTGGTCCGAACAACCCGGGCCGCGTCCACGTGTGGGACCTGCACAGCCGCGAACCGGTCGCGGTGCTCGAACTCGACGCGGGCACGGCGTCGGCGCTCGCGTTCAGCCCGGACGGCGGCCGGTTGTCGGCGGTCAGCAGCAGCTCGGCGCTGCCGGGCGACGTCGAGGGTGCCGGCGCCGAGGGGGACGGTGCGGGCACGGCCGTGACGTTGACGACCTGGAGCACCGGCGACTTGGACGCGGCCCCGGACACGGCGCGCATGGCGGACGACATCGTGGATGCCGTCTACGCGCCCGGTGGACGGAACCTCGTCGCGGCGTCGGTGACCGGCCGTATTCAGGTTCGGGACGCCTCGGACGGGACGTTGCGGCGGGAGTTCGGTACGCACCCCTCCGCCGTGCGGACGCTCGCGCTCTCGCCGGACGGCACCACGGTCGCGACCGCGGCCACCGACGACAGCGCCGTCCGGCTGTGGAACCTCGACGACGGCGAACTCACCGCCAGGCTCACCTCGGGCCGGGGCTTCGAGGTCAACGCGCTCGCGTTCTCCCCGGACGGTTCGATGCTCGCGCGGGCGGGCACGGACACCGCGGTGGCGGTGTGGCGGGTCGACGCAGCCGCCGCGGCCCGCCGGATCTGCCGTGACCTCGGCGCAGCGGGATCGGCCCCAGACAGCTGCCGCAACGACTGAAGCAGCACAGGTGAACAGCAGGAACGCCGTGGGTCCGGAACGTTCCGCTTCCGGCGGACCGCCGGTTCGGCGATCGTTTGCCCGGCGATGGAACACCGCGGCGGCGCAGGGCCGCCCGCGTTGTCGGGTGATGGAAGGCGGGTCGAGATGACAGGCGAAGGCGAGCTCCAGGGCCGGCGCGAGGAGTCGCGGTGGGATCAGCTGCGGCGGCAGCATCGGTTCACCCCGGCGCTGGTGATCGCACTGGTGGTGCTCACGGTGTTCAACGGCTACGCGTTGGTGGCGAGCGTCGTGTCCGTGGCGGACGAGTTCGAGCACGGCAGGGAGCTCGACGACCTGATGACCCAGCTCGGCCTGCTCGCGCTGGTCGAGGCGGTCGTGTGCCTGGGTGCGCTGGCCGCCGTGTGGCTGCGCCGGATGCGCGGCGTGCACGTCTACGTGGGGGCCAAGGCCGTGGTCCTCGTGATCGGTGTCGCGCTCGCCCCGGAGGCCATCACGATGTTCGTCGTGGTGCCGCTGCTGCTGGGCGGTGTCCTGTGGGTCGCTGCGAGCCAGGCGGGCTGGCGTGCCGACGGGTTCGGCCGTCCGGTCGACAGGGCGTGACGCCGCATGCGGGTCATCGTGCGCTCGCCGGAGCTGCACCCGGTGGCGCTGTCCGCGGGTGAGCGGCTGGTGTTCGGCCGTGCTCCGCACCGCGGCGGCCGCAGGCCGGGCCGGTACGCGGTCGCCGTGCCGGGATGCGGGCCGCACGTGTCGCGGGTGCTGGGCGATGTGCTGGTCGAACCGGCGGGGGCGCGGCTCACCTGGCGGGGCGGGAACGAGGCGATGCTGTCGAGTCTGTTCGACGCGCCGGGCGGTGCGCGCCGGGTGGCGCTCGTCGACGGGATGTCGGTCGTCCTCGACGAGGGGAAGAACGAACTGATCGTGTTCGCCGGACTCGACGCCGCGGGCGGGCCGAAGGACCTCACCCTCACGTTCGTCGTGTCGGCCGCCGGACGAACCAGGGAGCTGACGGAGTTGTCCGGCAGTGACCTGCCGGTTCCCGAGGCCGCGGTGCCGACGGCGGAGGCGCCCGAGGTGCTGAGCCGCTACTCGAAGGTCTGGTACGTGGCGCTCGCGTTGACCGAACCGCTGCTCGCGGGCACCGATGACGAGCAGAGCGTGCCGACGCATCAGGAGATCCACCGGCGGATCGGCCACTGGCGGGGTGGCGACGCCTGGAATCTCGCCGACCCCAGACGGGTCGACGAGGCGATCAAGAAGGTCTCCCGTATCGCGTTCGGCGAATCGCTCGATCCGTACGGGGCCGCGCGGGACGGCAGGTTGTTCAACGCCCGGTTCGCCGTTGCCAAACGGGCCGCTCAGCGCAGGCTCGTGACCTCTGAAGATCTCGACGAAGTGGAGCGCGCGGCGCGGCGACGCTCCGACGGGCGGCCGTGACCGCCTGTCCATACGGAAGGAACCTCATGGGAATCGCTAGCTGGGGCCGCCGCGGTGCGGCGGGTGTGTTGGGGGCGGCGCTGCTCGTCGCGGCCGGGTGTTCGGGCGAAGGGGGAAGCAGTGGCACTGCGGCCGAGCCGGTCACGTTCGAACCCGGGCCGAAAACCACGGTGGCGGACGTGGCGCCGGAAGGCGACTGGCCTGCCGCGGCACTGCACGGCGAGCAGGTGTACCTGAACAGGCCGGGCGCACTGGTGGTCTACGACGCCACCAGCGGCGAGGAGACGGCACGGGTGGAGCCGGAAGGGGAGCCGCTGTTCGACTCGGTGGATCCGACCGAGCACTACCGGTCGAATCCGGTGGTTGCCGACGTGGACGGGGAGCCGACGGTGCTGGTCGGCTTCGCCGTCGAACCGTCGGGCGCCACGCAGCTCGACGTCGAGATCGTCGCTCTCGACGCCGCGACCGCGGAGGTGCGGTGGCGGGTCACGATCCCCGAGCCCGCGGCGGCGCCGGTCGTGCCGCAGAAGGACGCGTCCGTCCGAATCCTGGGTGTCGAACGGGGCGTTGCTGTGATGACCGTGGCCCACGACTCGGCGACGCAGGTGACGTTCGGGTTCTCGCTGACCGAGCGGGAAGTGCTCTGGGAGGACGACGATGCCAGCGCCGTCGGCCTCGGCTCCGGTGTCGCCGCGGGGTTCGGTGCCGAGACGCTGACCGGCATCGACGTCGAGACGGGGGAGCAGGTCTGGCGGAGCGAGGTCGATCCGCAGCGGATCGGGGGCGCCGGGTCGTGGGTTCTCGTGACTGATGACAACGACAGGACCCGGCTGATGTCGATCGCCGACGGAGCGGAGACGAATGTCGACGAAGACTTGCTCTCCGAGGACACGTTCTGTGCCGTCGACGATCACGCGTCCGTTGTCGTCTGCGCAGCGGAGGACGGCGCGGCGCTCGCGCTCGACAGCGACAACGGCGAGGTCCTGTGGTCCGACGCCGAGTTCCAGGGCAAGGTCAGGGGCTTGTGGCGCGGCGCGGTCTACGTGGAGCGCGGCGACTCGGCCCTGGCGCTCGGTGCGCGCACCGGCGAGGTCGTCGTCGACGACACGGGAGTGGCACCGGCGGTCGTGAACGACCACGTCGGTCTGGACCAGCAGGGCAGGGACGTCAAGTTCTACCCCGCGCAGTGAGCGATCCGGCGTCGTGAGCGACCGGGTGCAGTGAGGCCGGTGCAGTGGGACCGGTGCAGTGAAACCGGCGCAGTGGGAACTTCGGGAACGTGCCTGCGGGACATGAGTGCCGCAGGCACGTTCCTGTTCATGGGTCGGCGAGCAGGGGGCGTCGACGCGTGTTCGCCCGCGGCCGTGCCGGCGTCGGCGGTTCCCGTGTCGTTGCCGGCGGTGCCGGGCGCCGGCCGTGCCGGTGTCAGTCGTCGAGGTGGCCTTCGCGGCGGGCCTGCTCGACGATGCGGCGCACGTTCTCCACGTCGCCGCAGTCCTGGTTCAGCAGTTCGGTGCGGCGGGCGGCCCATTTCTCGCCGAGGTCGAACCGTGTCCGCTCGGCGACTTCGGTGCGGGCGGCTGCCAGGATGCTGAGTTCTTCCTCGGCGAGGTGGTGTGCGACGAGGTTGCTCAGCTTCTCGACCGCTTCGACGAAGGTCGGCGTGTCCGTTCCTTTCAGGTCCAGCACCCGGAGGAGGGCCTCGTTGCCCTCGGCGTGCTCCTCCTCGCCGTGCTCGACCTCGTGTTGCCCCACGTCGTCGGCCTTGCGCCGCAACACGGGGTAGACGACCTCCTCCTCGGCGAGACTGTGGGCCACATGGACCGCGGCGAACGCGCGCCGCAGCTCGTCCCGGTCACCCTCGCCCATGCGCAGCTGCCGCAGGAGCTGCTCGAACCTCCGATGGTCGTCGACGATGAGGTCCACGATGTCGCCGTGGGTGGGCCTGCCCAGATCGATCATGTTCACGGCGTCCTTCCTACCGCGCGCGGTCCGTGTTCGCACGCGGCAGTGGACCGCCGGTCCGGCGCGGCTGTAACGAGGAACGGCCGATACTCGGGTGCGGGTGGCCCTTCAGTGCATGGTTGGTTCGGTCGGCGCCCTGTGGCGGGTTCGGGGCCTGTGGTTGGGTTCGGGTCATGACGACGACGGATGCGACCCGGTGGGGCGATGAGCTGGAGCCGGGGACGCGGTTCACGACTCCGCGGCGGACGTTGATCGACGCCGACATCGCCTGGTTCGCTGGCTGGAGCTGGGACGCGAACCCGGTGCATACGGACGCCGTCGACGCGGCGGCGGGCCAGTTCGGTGCTCCGATCGCTCACGGTGTCATGGGACTGTCGGTGGCCATGGGGCTCATCTCCCGGATGGGCACATTCGAAGGCAGCTCGGTCGCCCTGCTCGGCGTCGAGGAGTGGCGGTTCACCGCGCCGCTGCGCTCCGGCGACACGGTGCACGTCGAGTTGGAGATCCTCGGCGCCCGGCTGAGTTCGTCGTCCGAGGGATGGGTGGTCGACCGGAAGGCCGAACTGATACGCCACGACGGGGTCGTCGCTCAGTCCGGGCGGATCCCGCTGTTGATGCGACCACGCCCGTCGACGGTCTGATCGAATCCGTGGAAGCGCCGGCCACGGTGCTGGTGAGGTCTGGGCGTTCACCGGACATCCGGCTGCGACCGATGCGCTCGAACGGCCGTCACCACATGGGACCCGGCCGCCACCACGCCTTCCGCTACCCAAGCCACGGCCGCGACCCCGGGCCCCAACCGCCCACACCAACAAGAAAACGGGCCGAACACGCAGGTTCGACCCGTTTCCGATCTCCTGAGAGATCACAGGGCGCCCCCGGCAGGATTCGAACCTGCGACACCCGCTTTAGGAGAGCGGTGCTCTATCCCCTGAGCTACGAGGGCAAGGCCGTGTGGCCCGCGCACAGCCTACCCGTACCCGGGTGAATGTTGCGAAGTGGACCATACGGAAGCAAACGATCACTTACTCTGGGCGCACTACCGACAGGTAGCACCCCTGTATCCGACGGCGAAGACCTTGTCCATCCCGTCCCCCCTCCGGGAGGCAACCGTTGATCACAGTCATGTTGGCCGATGACGAGGAGCTCGTGCGCCAGGGCCTGCGCGCGATGCTTTCCGCCGCCCCAGACATCGAGGTCGTCGGCGAAGCGGCCGACGGGAGATCGGCCGTGGAGACGGCCAGACGGCTGCGCCCCCAGGTCGCCCTCCTGGACATCAAGATGCGCCAGCCGGACGACGGCATCCGCGCACTGCGCGCGATGCAGGGCCTGCCCGAGGCGCCCCGGATGGCGATGCTGACGACGTTCGACGTCGACGAGTACGTGAGCCTGGCGCTGCGATTCGGCGCCAACGGCTTCCTGCTCAAGGACATCGAACCCGGAGTGCTGGTGCGCGCGGTACGCGACCTCGCCCGCGGCGGCGCCGTACTGGACCCCAGCGTGGCGGCGCGGATGGTGGACGCCCAGCGGGACGAGGCCCGCGCGGCGGCACCGGCGCGGCGGCTGCTGGCGTCGTTGTCGGAACGCGAACGCGAAGTCGTGTCCCTCATCGGCCAGGGCATGTCCAATGCCGAGATCGGCGGCAAGCTGCACCTGTCGGAAGCCACGGTCAAGGGCTATGTGTCCGCGGTGCTGTCGAAGATCGGCGCGGCCAACCGTGTGCAGGCGGCCCTGCTCGCCTACCGCGGCGGCCTCGTGGACTGAGCGGCCAGGCCGGCGGGGAGCGGTCCACACCGGATGCCGGTCCGATACGTGATCGGGCCGACACCCGGGCGGGCGCGGGTGTTCAGCCGCGTCTCAGGCATGCGCGACACACTGGGTGCCATGCGCATACTCGTTGTCGACGACGACCGGGCCGTGCGGGAGTCGCTGCGGCGTTCCCTCGAGTTCAACGGCTACCAGGTCGACGTGGCAGGCGACGGTGCTCAGGCGCTGGAGAAGGTGTCGAGCGACCGGCCCGACGCGATGGTCCTCGACGTCATGATGCCCAGACTGGACGGGCTCGAGGTCGCGCGCCGGTTGCGCGGCACGGGCGACGACCTGCCCATCCTCGTGCTCACCGCGCGGGACGCCGTCTCCGACCGGGTGTCCGGCCTCGACGCGGGCGCCGACGACTACCTGCCGAAGCCGTTCGCGCTGGAGGAGCTGCTCGCCAGGCTGCGGGCACTGTTGCGGCGCGCCGCCGCCGAGGCCGAACCGCAGGGCGCCGGTGCGCTGGTGTTCGGCGACCTGACCCTCGACCCCGACACCCGCGAGGTGCGGCGCGGCGACCGCGGGATCAGCCTCACCCGCACCGAGTTCACGCTGCTCGAGCTGTTCATGACCTACCCGAAACACGTCCTGACGCGCACGCGCATCCTCGAAGAGGTCTGGGGATTCGACTTCCCCACGTCGGGCAACGCGCTCGAGGTGTACGTGGGCTATCTGCGCCGCAAGACCGAGGCCGACGGCGAACCACGGCTGATCCACACTGTCCGCGGTGTCGGATATGTGCTCAGGGAGACGCCGCCGTGACCGGACCCGCCCAGCCCGGCATCGGGTCGGCCGACGGCATCTCGCGCGACGGAGCGGGACCGGAACGGACGCCGAAACGCATCTCGCTGCGCACCCGCGTCATGCTGCTCGCCACGCTGTGCGTCGGCGGCACCGTGGCGCTCGTGTCGCTCGTGACGTACCTGACCGTGCGGGACAACGTCTACGAGCAGTTCGACAGCTCGCTGACCCAGCGGGCGCACGCCGCCGCCCAGAGCGTGCCCGTGGCGTCGCAGTTCCAGAATCTGCCCGCCGCCCTGTTCGCCAGCGGTGACATTCAGATCGGCCTGCTCGAAGCCGACGACACGCTCGTCGCCCCGCGCGGTGCGGCGAAACCGCCGACGAGCGAGGCCGAGCTGGCCGTCGCCCGCGGAGGCGCGGAATGGTCGCTGCGCACCGACAAGGCGAGCGGGATCCGGGTCGTCGCCGTCCAGTCCGGCCGTGGCCAGGCGCTGGTGCTGGGCCAGTCGTTGGCCCAGACGGAACGAACCCTCGGCGACCTCGCGCTCGTGCTGATGTTGTTCGGCGGGATCGGCGTCGTGGTCGCCGCGGGCGCGGCCACGGCCGTCGCCCGGACCGCGTTGCGGCCGGTGGAACGGTTGACCTCCGCGACCGAGCGCGTCGCCGACACGATGGACCTGCGGCCGATCCCGGTCACGGGGGACGACGAGCTCTCGCGCATGACACAGAGCTTCAACACCATGCTCGGTGCCGTCGCCGAGTCGCAGGCGCAACAGAGCAGGCTCGTTGCCGACGCGAGCCACGAACTGCGCACCCCGCTGACGTCGCTGCGCACCAACCTCGAACTGCTGCTCTCGGCGGGCCGCAGCGGCGCGCCGCAACTCGACGAGACGATGCGCAGCGAGATCGAAGCCGACATTCGCGGGCAGCTCGACGAGTTGACACAGCTCATCGGCGACCTCGTGGAGCTGGCGCGCGACAGTGGGCCGCAGGAGATGATCGAGCGGGTCGACCTGGCCGAGGTCGTCGAACGGGCACTCGACCGGGCGCGCAGGCGCGCGGGCGACACGGAGTTCGACGTCCGCCTCGAGTCGTGGGAACTGACTGGAGACCCGGGCGTACTGGAGCGCGCGGTGCTGAACCTGCTCGACAACGCGGTCAAGTTCTCCCCTGCAGGCGGAACCGTGCACGTGGGGCTCCGGCCGCTGGGTGACGGCACCGCCGTCGTCGAGGTCGCCGACCGCGGCCCCGGGATCGCCTCCGAGGACCTGCCTCGCGTGTTCGACCGCTTCTACCGCTCGGCCGAGGCGCGGACGCTGCCCGGCTCCGGACTGGGTCTTGCGATCGTCCGCCAGGCCGCGCAGCGTCACGGTGGCGGTGCCTTCGCACTCTCGCGCGAAGGCGGCGGCACGATCATGACGATCCGTCTCCCGGGGCGCACCGCCGACCCGGACGAATAGTCGTGCGGGCGCTGCCGACGACTGCGTACACGTCTCGGCAGGACGGCCTCCGACGATCCCGCCCCACCGGACTGTTGAATGATGTAGGATTTTGTTCAGTTGGGTTCGTTTTGTGGGCGTCGGTGGTGGCCGGCGCCGGACGGTGGGAGACGGTGTGCTGGCGCGGCAGCGACAAGCGATCATCCTCGAGGAGGCACGGCGCAGCGGCGCGGTCCGCGTGAGCGACCTCGTCCAACGACTCGGCGTCTCCGACATGACAGTGCGCCGCGATCTGGACGTGCTCGCGGGCCGCGGACTCGTGGAGAAGGTGTACGGCGGTGCCACGACCATCGGCGATCGCAGCACCGACGAGCCCGGTTTCGAGGCCAAGTCGGTGCAGCAGCAGGACCACAAGGAGGCCATCGCCGCGCGAGCCGCCGAACTCGTCCACCCCGGCAGCGCGGTCGGTCTGTCCGCGGGCACGACCACCTGGACGTTCGCCCGCGCGCTCGCCGGCATCGCCGACCTGACCGTGGTGACCAACTCGGTGCGGATCGCCGACGTGCTCCACGAATCGCCGCAGCCGGGCCGCACCGTGATCCTCACCGGGGGTGTCAGGACACCGTCCGATGCGCTGGTCGGGCCGGTCGCGGTGCAGAGCATCCGCAACCTCCATCTCGACATGGTGTTCCTCGGCGTGCACGGCATGGCCGACGGTCCCGGCTTCACCACCCCGAACCTCACCGAGGGGGAGACCGACCGTGCACTGATGGAGGCCGCGCGGAAGCTCGTCGTTCTCGCCGACCACACGAAGTGGGGCACGGTCGGCATCTCCACGATCGCCGACCTTGCCGACGCGAGTGTCGTCGTCAGCGACGCGGAGCTGCCCGACGACGCGCGGACGACCCTGTCCGAACACGTCGGCGAGTTGATCATCGCCGACGTTCCGTCGAATCCGGAGGCCGGCGAATGAGCGTGCTGCGGAAGACGTCGCGCCGCCTGGCCGACGGCCGGGAGATCGTCTACTTCGACGACACGCCGGACGCTCCGGAGCGCGTGGCCGTCGACACCCGCGACCTTCCCGAGGTGACCGCGGCCTCCGAGATCCGCCGCGACCCGTTGACCGGCGAGTGGGTGGCAATGGCCGCGCACCGGCAGACCCGCACCTACAAGCCGCCCGCCGACCTGTGCCCGCTGTGCCCGGGCTCGCCCGGCGCGCCGAGCGAGGTTCCGGAGCCCGACTACGACGTCGTCGTGTTCGAGAACCGGTTCCCTTCGTTCGCCGAACGGGTCGACGACACGGGCGAGGGCACGGTTGACGGGGCGGGCATCGTGCCCTCGGCCCCCGGCAGGGGCCGGTGCGAGGTCGTGTGCTTCACCAGCGATCACACCGGTTCGTTCGGCAGGCTGAGCCCCGAGCGGGTGCGGACGGTCGTGGACGTGTGGGCCGACCGCACGGCGGCGCTGTCCGAGCGCGACGGCGTGCGGCAGGTCTTTCCGTTCGAGAACCGCGGTGAGGAGATCGGGGTGACGCTGTCGCACCCGCACGGGCAGATCTACGGCTACCCGTTCGTCACCCCGCGCACCGAGCGCATGCTGGCGACGGCCGAGGCCTACCGCGACCGGCACGGCCGCCACGTCCTCGGTGACGTCCTCGCGGCCGAACGCGACTCGGGCGAGCGGGTCGTCGCCGAAGGCGAGCACTGGACCGCGTTCGTGCCGCCCGCCGCCCGGTGGCCGGTGCAGGTGCAGGTCGTGCCGCACCGGCAGGTCGCCGACCTGACCGAGCTGACCGGGGCGGAACGGGACGACTTCGCGCGCGTCTACCTGCAGGTCCTCGGCCGGTGCGACGCGTTGTACGGCAAACCGCTGCCGTACGTCGCGGGGTGGTACCAGGCGCCCCGCGGCACCGATCGTGAGCTGTCGTGGCTGCACCTCGAACTGCTGTCGGTGCTGCGTTCCGCCGACAAGCTCAAGTACCTGGCGGGTTCGGAGTCCGGGATGGCCGTGTGGATCAACGACGCGACCCCGGAACAGATCGCCCGGCGGCTGCGCGCGGCGGGCGGAACGGACCACGGGCAGGGGTCAGCGGGCTGAGGCGCGGTTACGCGAACCCACGGCGGGCCCACAGCCGGATTTCAGCGATCTCTCAGGACCATGACCCATGATGGGGGCATGAGCGAGAACGACCCCACCTTCTCGGACAACACCGACTCGGACAACACGGCGACTCCCTCGTCCGGCTTCCCCTCGCAGGCCGGGCCCGAGCAGTCCCACGGTGCGGCGGGCACGACGCCCAGTCCGTGGTCGGCGGAGGGGGCTGGGCAGGCCGACCACACTCGGCCACCGCAACAGGCCTCGCAGCAGCCACAGCAGCCCGGGCAGCAGTCCCCACAGGCGCACGAGCAGGACGTCCGGTACCCGCAGGGCCAGCACGCGGCCCCGGCGGCGGGGTACGCCGGTGGTTCGCAGTACCCGCAGCCGGCGCAGGAACAGCACGCCGGGCAGCAGGGCGCGTACGCCAACCCGTACGCCCCACCCGGCGCGCAGGCGTACCCCGGTGGGCCGGACACGGGGGAGGCCGCCGGACCGCAGGGACACGGCGTCCCCGGGATGGCACCGGTCCCATCGGGGCAGGCGAAACCCCGGCGGGGTGCCACGACCAAGCTCGTCGTCGGCGTGGCCGTACTCGCGTTGCTCGTGGGCGGCGGTGCCGGCACTCTCGGCGGTTACCTCGCGGCCGACGGATCGTCGGGCTCGTCGGTCAGCTCGCTCGACCAGCAACGGCCCGCCGAACAGACCGGCAGCGCGCCCAAGGGCTCGGTCTCGTCGGTGGCGCAGAAGGTCAGCCCCAGCGTGGTGCAGCTCAAGACCGTGAGCTCGCAGGGCGCCGGTGAGGGCTCCGGCTTCATCATCAGCGACGACGGCTATGTGCTGACCAACAACCATGTGATCGCCGGTGCCGCCGAGGGTGGCCGGATCCAGGTGGTCTTCAACGACGGGCAGACCACGTCGGCGACCGTGGTGGGCCGCGATCCGACGACCGACATCGCGGTCGTCAAGGCCGAGGACGTGAGCAACCTGCCCGCCGTCGAGCTGGGCCGCTCCGACGACCTGCGGGTCGGACAGCAGGTGGTGGCGATCGGCTCGCCGTACGAGCTCGCCGGCACGGTGACCTCCGGCATCGTCAGCTCGTTGCACCGGCCGGTGTCGGCAGGCAGCCAGGGTGATCAGACGACGGTGATGGACGCCATCCAGACCGATGCCGCCATCAACCCGGGCAACTCGGGCGGACCGCTCGTCGACATGAACGGCCGGATCATCGGGATCAACTCGGCGATCTACAGCCCGTCCACGGGCTCCTCGTCGCAGGAGAGCGGCAACGTCGGCATCGGGTTCGCGATTCCGATCGACCAGGCCCGCCGTACCGCCGACGACATCATGCAGGACGGCCACGCCACGCAGACGTTCATCGGTGCGATGGTGCGGGACGCCAGGCAGGGCGGTGCCGCGATCGCCGAGGTCGAGCCGGACAGCCCCGCCGACAAGGCAGGGTTGAAGGGCGGCGACGTCGTGGTGAAGATCGGCGACCGCCGCGTCGAAGGCTCGGACACGCTCGTGGCCGCGATTCGCACGCGCGCACCCGGCCAGCAGGTCACGCTCACCCTCGAAGGCGGACGGACGGTCGACGTGACGCTCGGCGGCCAGCCGGTGCGGCCGAACTGACCTCACAGACGCTCGGCCGCCGCGGGCGGCCGAGACCAACAGCCGCAGGCCGCGGCGCCATGCGCTGCGGCCTGCGAACGCCGAGCGCGGCTCACGCGCATCCGGCGGACGGACCATTACGGTAGGGATCATGGAACGGAGTGCACAGCGGCTCGGCCGCGCGCTGGTGGTCGTGGTCGACGACCGCACCGCCCAAGGGGAGACCGAAGATGCGATCGGACCTCTCGTCACGGAACTGCTCGAGGAAGCGGGCTTCATCGTCGACGGGTCCGTGGTCGTCCGCGCCGACATCGTCGAGATTCGCAACGCGCTCAACACGGCGGTGATCGGCGGTGTCGACCTGGTGCTCACGGTCGGAGGCACCGGCGTGGCGCCCCGGGACGTGACGCCGGATGCGACCTCGGGCGTGCTCGACCGCCCGGTGCCGGGCATCGCCGAGGCGTTGCGTTCCTCCGGTCTGGCGGCGGGTGCCGTCGACGCGGGGGTGTCACGCGGGCTCGTGGGCCTGTCCGGCAGCACCCTCGTGGTCAACCTCGCCGGATCGCGCCCCGCGGTGCGGGACGGCATGGCGACGCTGTCGACGTTGCTGCCGTACGTGATCGGCGAGTTGTCCGGCCTCACCGGCGAGTGATCCGGGAGAAGCCACCACCATGACAGGCCCCTCGGTACCGGAACCCGCCGCGTCCGATCCTGCCGTGTCCGACCCCGCCGCAGCGTCGGACACGGCCACGCCACCGGGCACCTCGCTGTCTGCGGAAGTGCCGCCTCCGGACGCGGCGACCCGGGACGTGGCCGAGCGTTCGGCGGCGATCCGCCGAGCGTCGGCCGAACGCCGGCGGATCGCCGAGGTGTTCGGCGAGGTGCTGCCCGAGACGACCGCGGACGAGCGGGACCAGCGGCGGGGTCCCGCCACGTCCGAGGGCTGGTACCTGGAGAACCGCCCGCCGCATCACGACCGGTGACGTCGACGCCGGCGGCTCGGCCGCTCAGTTGCGCGGGTCGCCCTGTCGGTCCCGGAGCAGGTCGCGGATCTCGGTGAGCAGCTCCGTGTCGGTCGGGGCGAGCTCTTCGGCCTCCTGCCCGCGCTTGCGGCGTTCCTGCATCTTCTGGAACGGAACGACGACCAGGAAGTAGACGACTGCGGCCACGATGACGAAGTTGACCGCCGCGTTGATCACTGTCCCGAAGTCGAGGAACGTGCTCGGGTTCTCCTCCAGGACCCGCACCCCGAGACCCTGAGCGCCCTCGCTGCCGCCCATCGCGTTGATCAGTGGCTGGATCAGACTTTCCGTGAATGCCGTGACGATCGCGGTGAACGCCGTGCCGATCACGACTGCGACGGCGAGTTCGACGATGTTGCCGCGCATCAGGAATTCCTTGAAGCCCTTCAGCACCTCGCGCTCCCTTCCACATTGGACATCCCCCGACTAGCGGGACGTCGTTGACGAGCGGAGCGTAACCGTGACGGGCCGGTCTGCGGCCACGGCGGCGAGTCGGGCCGCGGGCTCCGGCCGGGCCGCCACGAGGACGAGCGGCGCGTCGGACGACGAGCCGGGCGAGGCGCTGCCGGGCGAGTCGGGCATGAGGACCGACAACACGGGAACCTCGCTGGCCAGGACCTGTTTCGCAGGCACGTCCGCGGTGCCGGCTCCGGGCACGACGATGTCCACATGCGATCCGGCGTGCAGCAGTGAAGCGATGTCCGGATCATTCAGTCTGACCGGAACGGTCACGGTGCCGTTGGGTGTGGGCGTGCGGTCCAGCAGCCGGGCATCCGTGACAGGTTCACCCTCGCGAGCGACACCCACCAGGTGTTGGCCGGTGACGGCGTCGGGTTTTCGCAGGGCACCGGACGGCCGGAGGTCGACGGGGACGTCGACGACGCGGACGTCGCCGGCTCGCAGCGTGCTGCCGAGCGAGACGTCACGGGCGAACACGAGCGTCGGCAGGGTCGTGTCGTCGCCTGCTGCGGCGGGGCGTGCGGCGATCAGCACCGCGAGGAGGAGGAGTGCGGCGGCCATTACTCGGCGCAACACGGGCACGGGCCGTGCGCGCAGTGCGGCCGCCAGCTGCGTGACACGGCGTGCGAAGGGAGTGGCCACGATGCCTCCTCGTCGATCGGGCCGGACGGGGTCGTCTCGGCCCGATCGACGTTAGGAAGGCGTGGCGCCGCCGCGGAAGTACCCGACGGCCGACCTGTGGATAACCGGGTGGTTGTGGACAACTGCCCCGCCGAGCTGTGTCGGCGGGGCATCAACCGACCGGGCAGCAGCCCCGGCGCCGACGGCCGGGCAGCAACCGGATCGGCTCACTCGTTCCCGCCGTTCGCCACGTCAGGAGGCTGCCGCGTCAGGAGGCGGCCGGTCAGGTGGAGGCGGTGTCAGGAGGCGGCGGTTCAGGTGGAGGCGGGTGCCGACGCGGAGGTCGACGTGGAGCTCGACGACGTCGACGAGCCGGAACCCGACGAACCAGACGAACCCGACGAAGACGAGGAGGAGTCGGACGACGAGGACGAAGCCGACGACGAAGCCGAGGAGTCCGCGCTCGAATCGGATGTCGTGCCGGACTCGGCCGACGACTTCGCGGGCGCCTGCGAGCCGTTCGAGCTCCCGTTGCCGGAACGCGAGTCGTTGCGGTAGAAGCCGCTGCCCTTGAAGATCACGCCGACGGCCCCGTACAGCTTGCGCAGCATGCCCTGGCACTCCGGGCATTCGGTGAGGCTGTCCTCGGAGAACGACTGGACCACCTCGAACTGGTGGTCGCACTGCTTGCAGGCGTATTGATAGGTCGGCACAGGTGCTCCTTCAGGCGTTGGCACTCGACTCCTAAGAGTGCTAACGAGATTGTGCTCTACCGCATTCCGGCGTGGCAATCAGGCCCAGGTCACACCGCGATCACCGGTCCGCCCTCGCCACCGGTCCCCGGGCCCGCCGAGGCTACGCGGCAGGCAGTGTGACCAGGCCGTTTCCGGGTGTGAGCACCGCGTGCATCCGGACGTCGTGAGTCTCGGCGGGCAGCCGGTCCACCAGTTCGTCGTCGCGTACGACCGCCACCAGCCGGGCTTCGGGACCGGTGAACACGAGTGACCGGTCGTAGAACCCCGCGCCCTTGCCGAGCCGCGCACCCTGCCTGTCGACGGCGAGCGCGGGCACGAGCACCAGCGCCGCGTCACCGACCGCCGCCGCGCCCAGTCGCGGGCCGCCCGGTTCGAGGATGCCGCGGTAGCGTCCCGGCACCAGGCTCGCCGTGCCCGTGTACTCGGCCCACTCCAGCGGGCCGGGATCGTCGGGCACGATCGGCAGCAGCACTCGGGCGCCGGCGTCGCGGAGCACGTCGAGCAGCCCGAGCGAGCCGGGTTCGGATCCGAACGGGACGTAGCCGCACACGGTCGGTGACCGCAGCCCGTCGAGCAGGCCGGGAACCGCAGCCGCGAGCGCGCCGGCCTCGGCGACCTGCTGCTGGGCCGACACGGCGGAACGGGCTGTGCCGATCGCGTGGCGCCACTCGCGCTTGTCCGCTTCTCCCGTCGGGTGCTGGGGCGTGTTCACGGCCTTCCTTTCCGGGCGGATCCCGTGTCGGTGGGAACGTCGAGCCGGCGACGCGCCGGTGAATGCGCCGCGAATGGGGCCTTGTGCGCATTTCCTCGTCGCCGACTGTCGCCGCCAGCCTGTCATTGTCGGCTTGTATCGCACGTTCAGGCTAGGCTTCACGCCTATGACCGGTCCCAATACTACGAACACCTTCCGCACGGCCATCGTCCCCGCGGCGGGCCTCGGGACCAGATTCCTTCCGGCCACGAAGGCCGTCCCGAAGGAACTGTTGCCCGTGGTGGACACGCCGGGTATCGAGCTGGTCGCGGAAGAGGCCGCCGAAGCCGGGGCGCGGCGCATGGTCGTGGTGACCTCGCCCGACAAGCAGGCCGTCGTCGACTACTTCCAGTCCCGCCCCGATCTCGAAGACGCCCTCGAGAAGAAGGGCAAGAGTGCACTGCTGGAGAAGGTGCGCAGGGCGCCGGGGCTGATCGACGTCGACGTGGCGATCCAGGAGGAGGCGCTCGGTCTCGGTCACGCCGTGGCGCAGGCCGGACCGGCGCTGGCCGACGACGACGAGGCGGTGGCCGTCCTCCTGCCGGACGATCTGGTGCTGCCCTCGGGCGTGCTGACGAAGATGGCCGAGGTGCGCCGGCGGTACGGCGGCAGCGTGCTGTGCGCGTTCGACATCCCGAAGGCGGAGATCTCCCCGTACGGCGTGTTCGACGTCAGCGACACCGACGACGGCGACGTCAAGCGCGTGCACGGCATGGTCGAGAAGCCTGCGCCTGCGGACGCGCCGTCGACCTACGCGGCGGCGGGCCGGTACCTGCTGGACCGTGCGATCTTCGACGCCCTGGAACGGATCGGCCCCGGCAGCGGCGGGGAGCTGCAGCTCACCGACGCCGTGGCGTTGCTGATCGAACAGGGGCATCCGGTGCACGTCGTCGTGCACCGCGGCTACCGGCACGACCTCGGGAACCCGGGCGGGTTCCTGCGGGCGGCCGTGGACTTCGCGCTGGCCGACGACGACTACGGTCCTGCGCTGCGTGACTGGTTGAAACAGCGAATCGAGAACGTCGACTGATGAGCGAACTCGAGCCGACCACCACGGTGACCGCCGTTCCGGATCTGCCCGCCGAGGATTTCCGGCCGGTCGCCGAGCAGCTGAACCGTGCCCTCTCGGCGGCGGTGCGCCCGAATCCGGTGCGGGTCGCGATCTCCGAGTCGCAGGGACTGCCGTGTGCCGAGGAGGTCGTCGCCGAACAGGCGCTGCCCAGTTTCGACCAGGCGGCCGTGGACGGCTACGCGGTGCGCAGCGTCGACGTGCGCACCGCGGGTGAGGAGCCGGTGCAGCTGCCGGTGGTCGGTGAGATCCAGGCCGGTTCGCGGCAGCCGCGGCGGTTGCAGCCCGGACAGGCGGTGCGGGTCGCCACGGGCGCACCACTGCCGACCCTCGCGGACGCGGTGGTGCCCACGGCGTTCACCGACGGTCATCAGGCGAACGTGACGGTGCAGCGGGCGGTCCCTTCGGCGGGCTACGTCCGCCGGACGGGCGAGGACGTGCAGATCGGCGACGTCGCGGTGCGTGAAGGCGACACGATCGGCTCGGCCCAGGTGGGCCTGCTGGCCGCGGTGGGCCGGTCGAAGGTGCTGGTCTACCCCAGGCCGCGGGTGTCGATCATCTCGGTGGGTGACGAACTCGTCGACGTCGACCGTACGCCGTCGGTGGGGCAGGTCTACGACGTCAACTCCTACGCGCTGGCGGCTGCCGCCCGCGATGCGGGAGCCGAGGTCAGCCGGGTGGGTATCGTGCCGCTCGATCCGAAACGACTGCGGGAGACGGTCGAGGGCAGGCTGCTGATGTCCGAGGTGGTCGTCGTCGCGGGAGGGGCAGGCGGAACGACCGGCAACGAGGTGTACGCAGCCCTGTCCGACCTGGGCGACCTGGACGTGCGCCGCATCGCCATGCACCCCGGTTCCGTGCAGGGCTTCGGCAGGCTCGGCCCCGACTCGGTGCCGACGTTCCTGCTGCCGGCCAACCCGATGAGCGCGCTCGTCGTGTTCGAGGTCATGATCCGTCCACTGATCCGCGCGGCTCGTGGCACCAGGAATCCGCACCGGCGTGCGGTCGACGCGCGGCTGTTGTCGCCGGTCGCCTCCACGGCGGGCCGCAAGGGGTTCCTGCGCGGACAGCTGCTGCGCGACGAGACCAACGGCGAGTACCTGGTGCAGCCGCTCGGCACCTCGGGTGCGCACCTGCTCGCCTCGCTGGCCGAGGCGAACTGCCTGATCAACGTCGACGAGGAGCTCACCGAACTGCCCGCGGGCGAGCAGGTCAAGGTGACCTTCCTGGCCCAGCGGGCCTGACCCGGGAGCGCCGCGGGCGATGTCGGAGGCGGAGCCGCTCGGCGAGTCACAGCACCCCGGTTGGCCCGCCCGCCCGGTGCCGCTGGTCGTCGACGGGGCCGAGGTGCGGCTCCGGCCGGTGCGCTGGCGCGATGCGAGTGCGTGGAGTCGGCTGCGACTGCGCGATCGCGATTACCTCGAACACTGGGAGCCGACGGCGGCCGGCGCGTGGGAGGAGCGCAACTCCGGGTGGGCGTGGCCGCCGCAGTGCACGTCGTTGCGCTCGCTGGCCCGTCGTGGGCAGTGCCTGCCGCTCGCGATCGTCGTCGACGGTGAGTTCGCAGGTCAGATCACGGTCGGCAACATCGTGCGGTCGGCGCTGCGGTCGGCGTGGGTCGGCTACTGGGTCACGTCCGACCTTGCGGGAAGGGGAGTCGCGACGGCGGCGGTCGCGATGGTGACGGACCACGCGTTCGGCCCGGGACGACTGCACCGGCTGGAGGCAACGGTGCGCCCCGCGAATGCGGCGAGTGTCCGGGTGCTCACCAAGGTCGGCTTCCGTAGAGAAGGCCTGTTCGAGCGTTATCTCAACGTGAAGGGTGAATGGCGCGACCATCTGGTCTACGCCATCACGGCGGAGGAAACAGGTGGCGGCCTGGTGGAACGCCTCGTAGCCGCAGGTCGTGCGGCGCACCTCCATTCGAGTTAATTGTCCGCGCTCCTGCTACCTGATCCAGTGACAGGAATCAAAGATGGCCCCGGCGCGTCTCCGGGTCTTCTGTTACTCCTGTGACTAACGTGGTGATTTGTCAGCGTGGAGACAAAGCGCTCTGCGGACAACGGGGAGTGGGGCGGCCCGAGGGCTGCGCGGCAACGCGAACGACCGACAGGTCGGGAGGTGACGGGAGATGCCAAGCTCGTTGATCATTATCGGGCTCGCCGCTGCGTGGCTTGTCGTTCTCGTTCCCATGGTGGCGCGGAAGCGCCAGGAGGTCACACAGACCAGCGATGCGGCGCTGGCGGGCCGGATCGTGCGGAGCGGTACGCGCAACAACGGGCGAAGGGAGTTCGCCATGACCCGGAACGCCGGCACCCGTGGTGGCCGTGGGGACGACGAGTTCGACGACTCCGTCGACTACGCCCACAGCGACACCGACGGCGACACCGAGGACGACGCTGTCGCCGGCATCGACGACTACGACTATGACTACGACGAGCCCGGCGAGGCCGACGAGCCGCCGGACAGCCGGGAGCGCCGGTACGCCCGCCGTGCCGACGCGGGTGAGTCCGACCTCGACGAGCCCGGCGCAGGCGGTCGTGGCGAGTCCGCACCGCGGCCCTACCGCCCTGGCCGAGGCGGGTTCGACCCGGAGGCCGCCGAGATGAACGCGCGCGCCAAGTACGCGTACCGCCAGCGGGTCGTGCTGTTGCTGCTGGTCGCGGCCGTCGTGAGCGCGATCGTCGCCGCGGCCGTGCTGCCGATGCTGTGGTGGTTGCACGGCGCCGTCGACGTCGCTCTCGTCGGCTACCTCGCGTACCTGCGCCGGCAGGTCCGCATCGAAGAGGAGATCCGCGAACGCCGGATGGCCCGCTACTCCGGCAGCCCTCGCAAGCGTGCCGCCGAGCCCGAATGGGACGACGAGGACGCAGCCCACCGTGACGTGCGCTCCCTCCGTGACGCCCGCGACTCCGCCGAGCTGCGCCACGACCGCGACGCCGACCGGTCCGAACCGCCGCGCCGCGACCGCCACGGCCCCGAACTCGTCAACGTCGAACGGCGGCGCGCGCCGCGGCCGCCACGGAACGCCGTCGTCGTCGACATCGACGACGAGGATCCCGCGTTCCACGAACTCGGCGACCCCGGCGAGCTGCCGTACCGGCGGGCCGTCGGCGAATAAGGACGAGCGAACGGGAAACGCCGAGGCCGAGGGGTGGCGGTCGTACCGCCACCCCTCGCACCGTGTCGGGGCAGGGTACGGCTCAGTCGCCGGTCGCGTCGCCGGTGCGGGAGAACCCGCGGGCGCCCGGCGCCAAGGCTGCGCAGGCCGGGACGGTGAAGCAGACGACGGCGGTGGCGGCGAGAACCGCGCCCGTGCCGAAGGTGCTCATGGCCGGTCCGATCAGCGCCAGCCCGACGGGGGCCAGGCCGTAGGACAGCAGGAAATCCAGCGACGACACACGTGCGAGCTTGTCGGGCGTGACCTCCCGCTGGGTCGCGGTGAACCACGGGACGTTGAACAGCTCGATCCCGATACCGGCCACCACGTACGCCCCGATCACCACCGCGGGGTGCAGCGGCACGAGCAGGCTGAGGGGTGCGAAGCCGTAGCAGGACAGGCCCGCCAGCGCCGCCCAGCCCTGCGCCCTCGGCCGCCATCGCGAAACGATCACGGCGCCGACGAGCGCACCCGCCGTGTAGGCCGTCAGTGCGCCCGCCAGCACCGCTTCCGTACCGTAGGTATCCCTGCTGACTAGGGGCAACGCGACGTTGGTCGCGGAGTAGCCGGTGGCGATGACGGCGGTGAGTGCGCCGAGCCCGGCGAGGAACCACGGGTGCCGCCGCGCCTCGCGTACGCCGTCGGCGAACTCGACGTGCAGGGGTGCGCGGGTGCGCAGTGGCTGCGGCTCCACGGTTCCCCGTGGCGGTGCGAGGGCTGCGGCCAGCCACAGTCCCGCGGTGCCGATCAGCAGCGCCGAGGTGCTGACGACGGTGGCCAGCAACGCCGTCAGGCCCGGTGCGACGAGTGTGGTCACGCGTACCGAGAACGTCGTCGCGGCGTTGGCCTGTTGGCGCCGCGGCTCGTTGACGACCTCTGCGGTCAATGCCTGGAACGCGGGCCGGCACGAGCCCTGTCCCGCGCCGACGACCGCCGCCGCGGCGGCCATGAGCGTGACCGAACCGCCGAGGCCGGCGGCGATGAGTGGCGTGGCGAGTGTGGCGGCCATCGCGGCCCACAGCACGACGGCGCGGCGGGAGTAGCGGTCCGCGAGCAGCCCTCCGACGGGTACCGCCACCACGAAGCCGACGGTACGTGCGGCCAGCACGATGCCGAGCCCCGCCGCGCTCAGGCCGCGGTCGAGCACCGCGAGGCCGAGGATGAACGGCAACGCCCACGTGGCGACACCGGACGCGGTCGTCCCGCACCACAGTCTGAGGAACGCGGGGTCGAGGAGGACGGAGCGCCGGCGCGCGGCGGTGCCGGACGTGCTGGGTGGTGGTGTGGACACGAGGTGGTGAACTCCCGGGTCGGTGGGTGCGGCCTCAGGCCGCGGCGGACTGTGGTGCGGGCACGCGATTCCATGCCATGCGGCACCACGGCAGGTCGAGCTCGTCCGTACCGGACACGTCGACGGGAGCCAACTCGGCCACGTCGACGGCCTCGCCGTGGCGGGTGAAGACCGAGTCGACATAGCGATGGCCGGTGTCGGGCGCGACGAACAGCACCGTGCGCCGCGTGTCGCGGAGGCGTTCCCACCGGGCCGCGAGGTACGCGGCGCCGCTGGACAGGCCCGCGAACGTGGCGTGCCGCCGCAGCAGATCCACCGAACCCGCCAGCGCGGCGGTGAATCCGACCCAGTGGACCACGTCGTAGAGCTCGTGATCGACGTTGCCGAAGGGAATCGAACTGCCGATGCCGGCGATGATGATGTCGGGGTCGGTGACGTGTGCGCTGCCGAACGTGACGCTTCCGAACGGCTGCACGCCGACGAGCGTCGCGCCCTCGTCGTCGCGGCGCAGATATCGCGCGAGCGCGCCGGTCGACGCCCCGGAGCCGACGCCGCCGACGATCGTCAGCGTCGCCGGGTCGACCTCGTGGGCGATCCGTTCGGCGACGGCTCGATAGCCCAGGTAGTGGATGCCGTCGTGATACTGCCGCATCCAGTGGTAACCGGGATTGTCCCGGAGGATCTGCTGGATGCGCCGCACCCGCCGATCCTGGTCGAGTTTCAGGTCGGTGGACGGCTCCATCTGTTCGAGCCGGGCTCCGAGTACGGCCAGCTGGGTGCGCACGCTCTCGTCGACGGTGGTGGAACCGACGATGTGGCACCGCATTCCGTGCCGGTGGCACGCCAGAGCGAGGGCGTAGGCGTAGATGCCGCTGGAGCTGTCGACGAGCGTGTCACCGGGCCGTACCGCCCCGGTGTCGAGCAGATGGCGGACGGCGGCGTCGGCCGAGACCACCTTCATGCTCTCAAAGCGCAGGCAGACGAGGTTGTCGTGAAGCCGGATCAGGTCGGGACGCCCGATGGCGTCGGCGACGTGGTCGTCCATGGTCACGCTCCCAACTGGTCGTACCGATGCGGAAGTGGCCGGTCACGGGGATACCGCTGCTTTCGAGGAGCCGAGCGGCGCGGCGGAGCCGGTCGTCGATGTCGGGTACTGCGGCGTCGAAGACGAGGCCGGCGACGTTGCCGCTGTGGGCGACCTGCACGCCGGCGGCCCCTTCGCGGTCGGCGATGCGTTCGAGCTCGGGCAGCTCCTCCTTCGGGAGGATGCGCTGGTTGTAGCGGGCGCTGATCGTGCAGACCCGTCCCAGTTGTGCGGCGTCGGACTCGGCCACGGCATTCCGCAGCAGACTCCGCAGGTGCTCGAATGCGTAGACCTCGTCCTCGGGCGGTGCTGCGCGATCGAACCCGAGCGTGTCGACGGGTTCGCCGCCACCGGTGATGCACCCGAGGATGATCACGGCCGGCAGCGCGGCCCCGAGTTCCTCGAGTACCCGGCCCTCGCGCTGGGCGAAGAGCCGCGGGCGTTCGTCGAGCATCACCGGATCACACGCGCGTTCGGCCTGCACCGCGAGCGCGGCGATTCGCTCCGGTGCGAGCGTGGTGTCGAAACTCGCCGCCACTGCGCGGATCGTGGCGATGGTGTCGCTTGTGGACGAACCCATGCCGATGCCGACCGGAACGTCGCCGTGCAGCCGGAGGTGACCGCCCGGCGTGGTCCGCGCAGCTCCGGCGGTGCAGAACGCGGCGGTGAGCCGTGCGGCGTCGAGCGCCTTCGTCCGGTCGCCGGGGGTGACCGTGAACAGGCCGTGTGAGTCGGGGCGGAACTCCGCGTGCGCCCGCCGGTGCAGTACGGGCACTGTCACCAGTGCCCGGCGCCGGTGGCCGCGGGTGTCGAGGAAGACGCCCTGGACGAGCTCGCCGTGGTGGCTGCACGCCTGCCCGTGACCGACGTTCATGCCAGCCCCTCCGCGCGGTAGCGATGCAGCACGGTCGGATCGGCGCTGAACTGGGAGAACGGGAACGGCTCTGCCGACAGTGCGGTGACGCCGTCGCCCAGGAACGCCCTGGCCACCGCCGACCCGCTCTGCGCGTAGACGATCAGCGGGATCTCGCGGTCGCGGCACCGGTCGAGGATCGGGTCGAAACTGCCGTTGCCGAGCGTCATGCCCGTGGCGACGACGGCGTCCGCGACGTCCAGGACATCGGACATCGAGTCGGTGACCGGCTGCCCCCACCGGGTTTCGCGCAGGTTCAGGTCGCACGGCAGGCACGTGCCGCCACGGTCCTCGATGGCGGCCACGAGCGGGTTCACGACGCCGATCAGTGCGACCTTCGTACCGCGTTCGACGTCGAGGAGCCCGGCGATGGCCGTGTCGCGCGCCTGTGCACGGACCTCGGGGGTGCCGGACGGCAACGTGACGGTGTCGTCGGCGGCATGGGGCTGTTGGTGACCGAGGTAGGCGTCGAGTGCCGCGATGCGCACAGGGAGCCGCGGGTCGGTCAACAGCTCGCTGAGCGGCCGGCCCGACATCTCGCCTGCGACGTCCGGGTCGAGTTCGCCGCTTTCGAACGCGCACGCGCCGAAGGCGCCGCCGACCCGCACGAGGACGTACTGGTTCAGATAGGTGACGTGGCCGCCGGCGAGCCGCGTGCCGTGGTGCAGCCAGAACACGCTGGTGGCCGTGAGCGAGGCCGGGTCCGGACCGTGACGACCCGCCGCGACGTCGGTGAACAGGTCCTCGACGGTCATGCCACGCCACCTCGCCTCAGCCGGAACAGGTAGGTCAGCACGCCGTCGTTCCAGTCGTGGCGGTGGAACACCTCCGCCTCGAAACCGGCTGTCACGGCATGGCGGATGATCGCGGGCATGTCGGCGGTGTTCGACACGACGACGAACACCTCACCGCCGGGCGCCAGCAGGTCGCGGTGTGCGAGCTGCTCGAAGAACGTGGCCAGCAGCGGTGCGCCGACACAGACGTTGCGGACCACGTCGGGGTCGGTGCTGACGGCCTGGCTGACCGCGGGCGGGTTGAACGTCACGACGTCGAGGCGGGTGCCCGCCGGCACGCCGTCGAAGACGTTCCCGGCTGCCGGGACGAACCGGGTGCCCTCCCGCTCACCGACGAGGCGTTCGTAGTTCCGCCGGGCGGTGTGGACGCTGTCGCCGTGGACGTCGAGGGCGTAGACCTCACGCGCGCCCCGCAGTCCGGCGACGGCGGTCTCCACGCCGAGCCCCACTCCCATCGCGGCGTAGGTCCGGCCGCGGACGTCGATGGTGTCGTCGAGCAGGCGTTCGTGGATCATGCGGCTGGTCGCGCCGGGCATGAACACACCGGGTGGAACGTCGAAGTCCCATCCGTTCCACGCGTAGGTGCGGTGGGTGTGCAGGTCGGCCTTCGGCTGGTTGAGGGCGATGATCCGCTCGGCCGGAAGCGGGGGCGGAAGCTGTTCGATCAAGCTCGAGGTCACGGCGGGCTCCAAGGTGTGGACGATCATCGGGTGTACGGAGCGGCGTTGCGGGGATCTTCAGCGTCCGATCCCGCGCAGGTACTCGGCGAGTTCCTCGGCGGCGTCGATGTTCCTCGGGCCGCTCACGGCCTCGCCGTAGTCGAGCACGTGGAAGCGGTCGTTGCGCACCGCTGGGGTCGAGGCGAGCGGCGGATGTGACTTGAGGAACGCGATCTTCTCCTCGACGGGCTGGTCGCCGTAGTCGACGACGGTGATGACCTCGGGATTGGCCTTGACCACGGGCTCCCAGCCGACGGTCGTCCACCGTTGCTTGAGGTCGCTGAAGATGTTCTCGCCGCCTGCGAGGGAGACGATCGCGTTCGGCGAGGCCTGGTTCCCGGAGGTGAACGGCTGGTCGGTCCCCGAGTCGTAGATGAACACCCTGGCCGGGTCGCCCTCGGGCCTGCTGCTGCGCAGCTGCTCGGCGCGCCGTTGGATGTCGGACACGAGCTGCTGCGCGCGGTCCTCGACGTGGAAGATCCGCCCGATCTGCCGCAGATCCGTGTAGAGCGCCTCCATCGGAGGCACGGTGACGGGGTTCTCCCCGTAGTTGAAACAGCTCTCGGTGAACTGGTACGAGCTGATGCCGACCTCGTCGAGTCGCTGCGGGGTGATGCCGCGCTCCTCGCTGAACCCGGATCCCCACCCGGCGAGCACCCAGTCGGCCTCGGCGTCGACGACCGTCTCGAAGCCCAGGACGTCGGTGGAGAGCGTCTCCACGGAACGGTAGTCCTCACGGTAGGGCGAGCGTTCCACGGCGGGGTCGGCGGTACTCGGCATGACGATTCCGCGCATCCGGTCGGCGAGCCCGAGCGCGAACATCTTCTCCGTGGCGCTCATGTCGTAGGCGACGGCGTTACGCGGCAGCGGATAGGTGATCTGCTTGCCGCAGTTCTCGACCGTCACGGGCCGGGGCCCTTCTCGGGCGTTCCGTTGCACGTCGGCTCCGCAGGCGGTGGTGAGCAGACAGGCGGCCAGCAGGACAGGAACGGACTTGGTCGTCGCTGTCACGGGTGTGTTCCTCCAGGGGTGGGTTCATCGGGACCGAGGTGATAGACGAGTTGGGGGACGCCGGTGACCGGGTGGCGGACGATGTCGGGCCGCACTCCGAAGGTGCGATCGATCAGGTCAGGGGTGAGCACATCGGACGGTGGGCCGTCGTCGGCGACCGTGCCGTCCCGGAGCACGGCGAGCCGGTCGCACGCGGCGGCCGCGAGATTCAGGTCGTGCAGTGCGACGACGACCGTGAGCCCGCACGTACGGAGGAACGACAGCAGCTCGACCTGGTGGCGGACGTCGAGGTGGTTGGTGGGCTCGTCGAGGACGAGCACCGCCGGTTCCTGTGCGAGAGCGCGCGCGATCAGTACGCGCTGACGCTCACCGCCGGACAGCGACAGCACGCCACGGTCGGCGAGATGGGTGACGCCGACGCGGTGCATCGCCTCGGCGCAGACGTCGCGTTCGCGCCGGCCGAGCGCCGCGCCGCCGCGGTGATGCGGGTAACGGCCGAGTTCCACGATCTCGGTCACGGTGAAGTCGAGCTCGGGACTGCCGTCCTGGGTGACGGCGGCCACGGCGCGTGCGCTGTTCCGCAGGGAAAGGCCGCCGATGTCGGATCCGTCGAGCAGGACCGTTCCCGTCGTGGGCTCCAGGGCGCGGTAGATGCACCGCAGCGCCGTCGACTTGCCGCTGCCGTTCGGCCCGACGAGTCCGACCACGTCGCCCGCTCCCACCGTGAGGTTCAGCCGGCGCACGAGGGCGGTGCCCGCGATCTCCACCGTGACGTCGTCGAGTGCCACGTCCATGTCAGCGCCCTCCGAACAGGTAGCCGCGGCGGCGGAGCAGGAGGACGAAGACCGGAACGCCCACCAACGCGGTGATGACGCCGAGGGGCAGCTCACGAGGGGCGAACATCGTCCGGGACGCGAGGTCGACCCACACCAGGAAGACGGCGCCCGCGAGCGGCGCGATCGTCAGCACCCGCCGGTGGCTCGCGCCGGCGACGATGCGCACGAGGTGCGGCATGACGAGTCCGACGAACCCCACGGCGCCGCTCACCGAGACGAGAGCTCCGGTGACGACGGCGGTGAGCAGGAAGAGCATGCGGCGCAGTCGCGTGGTGTCCAGGCCGAGTCCGGCGGCGGATTCGTCGCCCATGGCAAGGACGTCGAGCGAGGGGCCGCTCCTGAGTAGCGTCACGACGGCGACCACGACGGCTCCCGCGGCGACGGGCAGCGATTGCCACGTCGCGCTGCCGAGACTGCCCAGCATCCAGAACATCACCGACCTGGCCGTCTCCCCGAAGGGGGCGAAGAACACGATGACGCTCATCAGCGCCTGGAATCCGTAGGCGAGGGCCACGCCGGTGAGCACGAGGCGCAGCGGGGTCAGGCCCGCCCTGGTGTGCGCGGCCGCATACACCAGGGCGGAGGCGAGCAGCGCACCGAGGAACGCCGCGGTCGAGAGCGCGTAGACCCCGAGACCGGCGAACAGGCCGAACGACACCACCGCGCTCGCCCCCACGGATGCGCCCGAGGACACGCCGAGGATGAACGGGTCGGCGAGCGGGTTGCGCACCATCGCCTGTACCGCGACGCCGATGACGCTGAGGCCCGCACCGACGATCGCCGCGAGCACCACCCGCGGCGCGCGGACGTCCCAGACGATCGAGTACTGGGTGACGTCCTCGGCGCCGATCGTGCCTCCGGTCAGCGCTGCGCCGAGATAGCGCAGCGTGTCGGGGAGCGGTATGACCGCGGAGCCCAGTGAGATACCGGCGACCACCGAGCCGAGCAGGGCCACCGTGAGGACCGCCACGGCGGTGGCCGTACCCGACCGGGACGTGCCCGGCCGGGACGCGGGCGGACGTGCCGTTGCGGCATGCCCGACCGGCGTTCTCGTCGTGGTCGTCACGTCCGATCCTTCCGGGTCACGGTCGCTGACCTCCCGTCGCCGACTGCACGTCCGACGCCAGACAACCGCTGAGGACGCTGGACGTCGATGGGACGCCGACAGTACAAATGAAAATCATTTTCGTCTAGAAGTCGGCGTTGGTCGCGAGTGCGATCGCCGTCGGCTTCGGCGATGCGAACCCATGGATGGCCCGCCGTGGCCTGGGACGACGTTCCGGAAGATGTGTCGCGGTGACCCGGGTCTCACGCCTTCGGCCGCCGACCGTCCGCAGGTCGCGCGCGACGGACGCCGGGGCGACCCCCCGGCGTCGAGGGTCGTGTCCGCCTTGCTATGCTGGTCTCGCTTCACCAAGGGGCTGTAGCGCAGTTGGTAGCGCGTCTCGTTCGCATCGAGAAGGTCAGGGGTTCGATTCCCCTCAGCTCCACGCACAAAAGGTCCGCGCCCACAACGGGCGCGGACCTTTTGCGTTCCGCACGTTGATTACGGGGTGGACTCCGCAGGGTGCTCCCGGTTGACGTCTCAGCGGGCTCCTACTCGCTTGAGGGTCTTGAGCATGGTTGTCAGGACCTTGGCCCACAGGCTGTGGGGAATCCCGGCGGGCGGGGTGAAGCCCTGGATGCGTTGGTGGGCGACGGTCTGGGGCTCGGTGTATTTCAGGATCCCCTCGGCGCCGTGGCGGCCGATTCCGGAGTCGCCCATGCCGCCCATCGGGGCGTCGATGCTGCCCCACGCAGCGGCGAAGGCGTCGTTGACGTTGACGGTTCCGGCACGTATCCGGGCCGCCACCGCCCGTCCCCTGGGGCCGTTACGCGTCCAGACACTCGCGTTGAGGCCGTACGGCGTGGCGTTGACTCGTGTGATCGCCTCGTCGAGGTCCCGGTAGGGGTAGATCGTGACGACGGGGCCGAAGGTCTCGTGGTTGTAGAGCGTCATGTCGGGGGTGACGCCGGTGAGCACGGTCGGCTCGAAGAACAACGGTCCGAGATCCGGCCGCGACCGGCCCCCGGCCAGGACTGTCGCGCCCTTGCCGACGGCGTCCTCCACGTGTGCGGTGACGGTCTCGAGTTGGGCCGTCGTGGTGAGGCAGCCGACGTCGCAGCTGTAGTCGTACGCGGCGCCGAGACGGAGTTTCCGGGTGCGTTCGGCGAATGCGGCGACGAACGTGTCGAGGAGCGCTTCGGGCACGTACAGCCGTTCGATGGACACGCAGAGCTGGCCGGCCGACGGGAAGCACGCGGCGACGGCTCCGTCGGCGGTTCGGGAGATGTCGGCGTCGTCGAGTACGAGCATGGCGTTCTTGCCGCCGAGCTCAAGGGAGGCGCCGATGAGACGCTCGCCGGCGTCGCGGGCGATCCGACGGCCACTGTCGGTGGAGCCGGTGAACATCATGTAGTCGGCGCCCGCCATGAGCGCACCGCCGATGGAGCTGCCGCGCCCGATCACCATCTGCCACACGCCGTTGGGCAGTCCGGCTTCGTGCATGAGTTCGAGTGCCCACAGGGCGGTCAGCGACGTCTGGGTGTCGGGCTTCTGCACGACCGCGTTGCCCGCCATGAGTGCCGGGAGGGCATCACCGGCGGCCATGCTCAACGGGTAGTTCCACGGGGAGATGACGGTGACAACGCCCTTGGGATGGTGCAGCTCCGTGGTGTGGGTGAGCAGCGGGATCGCGCCGCGTCGCCGCCGGGGCGCGAGGAGCTTCGCGGCGTTGTTGGCGTAGTAGCGGGCGGTGATGGCGATGTCGGAGACTTCGAGAAACGCGTCGCGACGGGTCTTGCCGCTTTCGGCCTGCATCAGATCCAGCGCCTCGTGTTGGCGGGCCAGCACGAGATCGTGGAAACGCAACAGGATTCTCTTGCGTTCACCGATGGTCATGGCGGCCCAGCTCGTCTGCGCGGAACGAGCGCGCGTGAACGCCTCCTCGACGTCGGACGGTGTCGAGACCGGCAGGTCGGCCAACGGCGCACCGGTGTAGGGAGCCGTAGTGGTGACGCGCTCGGCGCCGGGCGTCGTCGTGACCCGATCGGCCAGGCGTCGCAGGGCCGCCGGGGTGATCGATGGCGGCAACGCACCCGGCTCCGTGGAGGCGAGGGTCGAGGTGTCGGCGGCTGCGGTGGTCATGGTCGGTCTCCGTGTGCGAAGTGTCGATCGGGACGGGGGCGTGCGCGACCCGTGCGGGTGCCCACCTCGATCCGTTCGTCGGGTGGGCACCCGCGGGCCGGTTACCGGTGCCGCTACTGCAGCGCGTTTCGCAGTGCGTCGATCGCGAGGTGGCGGGCGACGTTGGCGGCACGGGTGTCCCGCAGGCTGTCCAGGAGCAGGAAGTCGTGGACCATGCCGGCGACGCGGACGGAGGTGACGTCGACGCCGGCCTCCCGAAGCTTGTTGGCGTACTGTTCGCCCTCGTCACGCAGGACGTCGGCCTCGTCGGTGATGACGAGCGTGGTGGGCAGACCCTTGAGGTCGTCGAGCGATGCCTACAACGGCGAGGCGTACTTCTCGGCGCGCTGGGCCGGGTCCGTGGTGTACTGGTTCCAGAACCACTTCATGCCCTCGCGTGTGAGGTAGTACCCCTCGGCGAACTGGATGTAGGAGGGCGTGTCGAAATCCGCGTTGGTCACCGGGTACAGCAGCACCTGGGCGTTGAGGTCGATACCGCCTCGTTCGGAGTTCATCAGAGCGAACACCGTCGACATGCAGCCGCCGACGGACTCCCCGGTGACCGCGACGCGACTCGTGTCCAGGCCGTACTCCGCGCCGTGCTGCAGCACCCACTGGCCCACCGCGTAGTTCTGCTCGACCTGGGTGGGATAGCCCTTCTCCGGTGCGCGATCGTAGACCGGGAACACTCCGGCGGCGCCGGCACCGACAGCCAGTTCCCGGAAGAGGCGGTCGTGGGTCTTGTCGTCGCCGAAGACCCAGCCCGCGCCGTGGATGTAGAACACCACCGGAAGCGGGCCGGTCACGCCCTTGGGCCGGATGATGCGAGTGGGGACGGTGCCCCACTGCCCGGTGTCCACGTCGACCCACTGTTCGTCGACGTCCGGACGCGGCACGCCTTCGCCGCTCTGCAGATCCCGCAGGATCTGCCGACCCTGTTCCGGCGGAACTTCGTAGATGCGGGGGTGTGGGTCGGTCGCTTCGGCCAACTCTTTCGCGGCCGGTTCGAGGTACGGGGTGATGGGAGCTGGAATCTCGGTCATCGTTTTCTCCCTCTGCGGTGGCGTTGTTTTCCGGCGGGGAACCCGCGTCCGCGCCGGTGATTCCGGATCCGGGCTCACTCCTTTCGGGAAACGTCGGTGATGATGCGGCGTGCGAGCGCAGCCGACGAGCCAGGGTTCTGTCCGGTGTAGAGATTGCGGTCGACGACCACTTTGGACTTCAGCGGGAGGCCGGACGTGTAGTCCGCACCCGCCTCCTTGAGCCGGTCCTCGAGCAGCCACTTCGCCTTCCACGCGAACGGGTTGAGCCGCTCCTCGACATTCGACAGGCCGGTCATCGTGTAACCGGCGAACGGCCAGCTGCCGTCGGTGTTCCTGGCGGCCAGTGCTGCCGCCGGGGCGTGGCACAGCAGGGCGAGTGGCCGGGCCGCGTGGAGTCGTTTCGTCAGCAGCGCGCCGGATACCGGGTCCACGGCGAGGTCCTCCATGGGTCCGTGCCCACCGGAGTAGAAGACGACGTCGAAATCGTCAGGGTCGACAGCGGACAGCTCGGTCGGGGCGTTCAGCACGGGCGCGAGCCGGTCGAGTTGCGCCTTCAGCTTCTTGGCTGTGCGGGGCGGAACGCCGCCATTGATCCCGAGGCTGAGCTTGTCGACGACCGGCTGCGCGCCTGCGGGAGTGGCGAGCGTTACCTCCCACCCGGCTTCGCCGAACAGCGTGTAGGGAACGACGAACTCCTCCGCCCAGAACCCGGTCGGGTGCTGCGTGCCGTCCTTGAGCGTCCACACCCTGGCGGCCGAGAGAACCTGCAGAACCCTGGTCATCGCTGAACTCCTCCGTAGCTGTCGGTTGCGGCCGGCCGGTCAGGCCGCTTCGGGGACCGAGTAGGGAACGGGCAGGTGCAAGGCGAGTTGGCCTTCGGTGATCACGTCCAGCCGGATCGTGCGAATCGGCTCAAGAGAGCGCAGATCGTCGGTCATCCGGCCCTTACCGAGCTGCAGGTCGACACCGCGAGGAAGTGTCGCGCTGCCGGCTGAGAGCACGTTGGTCTGACTCAGGGTCGAGTGCCATGCCCCGGCCAGGGAGGTGTACGACGTGAGGCTCGACACGCGCTCGCCGCTGGGGTACCGATGCTGCGCGGGGGTCGGCGCGGAGAACGCCAGGTCTGTCTCGCCGGCGTCGCCCGCCACCCGTCCTGTGGCGCGGCGGGAGTCGATGTCCACGTCGAGTTCGGTCACCCATTTCGGAAATCCGTAGGCGTCGTGACCGCGGACCTGAGCGATGTCGGTGTTGACCGGAAGCGACAGCACGTAGGAGTCCAGATGGTCGTTCTTCAGGGCTGCGGCGAGGTCGACGGCCCGGAGCCGGCCGTGTCGGGCAGGCCGCACGGCGACACCGACGGCGGCCTCGGTGTAGAAGTCGATGTCGCACACCTCGTAGCGAAAGAAGATCACCGATGCCAACCCGACGCCCGGGACGACTTCCAGTGGCGCCAGCTCCCGGGGCAGCCGGGCGCGGATCGCACGGGAACGGGCCAGCATCGTCAGTCGCGCCGAGGACATGCGGTAGTAGAAGTTCGGAGTCAGAGTCGGACCGATCGGCGAATCGACCCTCGTCTTGGGTAGGCGCCGGAAGAAATCGACGCTGCTGACCCGGGGATCGCGAGCGACCTCGTCGAGATCGGGGTCCATCCGGTACCGGTCGAACAGGCCGCCCTTCGGCACCGTGACCGCACGGCCTCCCAGATCGACCTCGACCGCGTCCTGATGTGTCGATGCCATCGCGGGTTGCTCCCTCGCCTCAATGTGTACAGTGCTCACATACGTTAGCCCGAAAATGTAAGCACTGTCAACACCAAGGCTGAACCCGCCGACTCCGGCGTAAACACGACTGAGTGTCAGCCTTCGGCCGTGGTGGTGACAGCGTCGCTGACCTCGGTCATCCAGATACCCGAAGCCGACGGTGCTTATACGTCAACGCGTCACGGCGATTCGGATGCATCCATCGAGCACGCCGCCTCCTCGGTCCTGTCCACCCGGCGCTCGCGGCCCGATCCGGAGAAGCCGGGGCGCGATGCCATGTCCGGTCGGTACGTCATGTTGACAGTGCTCACTTTGTCGCCTAATGTGTGCACTGTCAACATCTTGTGGATCGCGCTTCGAACGGAGTCGTCATGAAGGCAGTCACGATCACGGAACCCGGTGGGCCGGAGGTTCTGGAGTGGACGCAGGTCGACGATCCGGTGCCGGCCAATGGGGAAGTCGTCGTCGATGTGGTGGCCAGTGCGTTGAACCGCGCCGACGTCATGCAGCGGACGGGCTTGTATCCGCTGCCGCCGGGGGCGTCGCCGTATCCGGGGCTCGAGGTTTCGGGACGCATCAGCGCTCTCGGTGAGGGGGTGACCGGCTGGCAGGTCGGCGACGAAGTCTGCGCGCTGTTGACGGGAGGCGGCTATGCGGAGAAGGTCGCCGTGCCCGCGGGGCAACTGCTGACGGTGCCGCAGGGGGTCGGGTTGATCGAGGCGGCAGCCTTGCCGGAAGCAGTCGCCACGGTGTGGTCCAACCTCGTCCTGGCCGCCGGCCTGAAGGAGGGTGAGACCTTCCTCGTGCACGGTGGCACCGGGGGTGTCGGTACCGCGGCGATCCAGATCGCCAAGGCACTGGGTGCGCGTGTCGTGACGACCGTCGGCGGCCCCGAGAAGGCCGAACGGGCTCGCGAACTCGGCGCGGACATGACCATCGACTACCGCACTCAGGACTTCGCCGAACACGGCCCCTACGACGTCATTCTGGACGTGGTCGGCGGCCGGTACCTCGAACGGAACGTCCGGGCACTGGCGGCCGACGGACGTCTGGTCGTCATCGGTCTCCAGGATGGGCTGACCGCGGAGCTCAACCTCGCGGAGCTGGTCTTCAAGCGCGCTTCCGTGCACGGCACGACGTTGCGTACGCGGCCCCCGGAGCAGAAGGCGGCCATCGTGGCCGATGTCCAGAACAAGGTCTGGCCGATGGTCGAGAGTGGAGCCGTTCAACTCGTGGTCGACCGGGTTCTTCCCATGGCGGAGGCCGGCGAGGCTCACCGGTTGATGGAAGCGGGCCTGCACATGGGCAAGATTCTGTTGGTGACCGGCTAGCGCTCTCCTCTCCGGGACCGGCGACGACGCCCCTACGGTGCCGGCCGGTCGCGGATGGGTTGATCTTCCATCAGGTCGAGCCGATGCCAGGCATCCTCGCATTCGGCCAGCGCGGCGCGTACTCCCTCGGTGTCCGACGCGGCGATTTCGGCGGCGATGGCGTGCGCGGTGGTCAGTGCCGCGGCCATCGACGGGAAGAGTGAGGAGCCTTCGCTGGGGACGACCACGACGTGGTCGCCGGCGGCCGCCAGGGGCGTGGAGCGCCGGTCGGTGATGACACAGATCGTTGCGCCACGGTCCTTCGCGAGCCGGGTGGCCTCGAGGATCTCTCGCGGCAGACGCCAGACGTTGACGACGAGGAGACAGTCGCCCGGGCCGAGCTTGAGGATCTGATTGACGCGGACGGTGCCGCCCGTGCCGTCACACGCGATGTCGATCCGCATGAAACTGGCCATGTGGGCGAGCACGATGCCGGGTGCCAGGAAGCTGCCGGACGCGATGATCAAGGTGCGTCCGGACCGGCGAATCGTGTCGGCCACCGCGCGGATGGTCTCGACGTCCACGGTCCGGGCTGCGAGGGCGATGTTGTCAGCATCCTGTTGGAAGGCCGACTGCACGGGATCGCCCGCTGAATCCGCGTGTTCGGTGAGGACTTCGCTCGCGCCGAGGCCCCCCAGATACCGGTTGCGGAGCTCGAGCTGGAGATGGGACCAACCGCTGAACCCCAGTCCCTGTGCCGTTCGCGTGACCGTCGAGATGTTCACCCCTGCTCGGTCGGCGAGGTCGCGCGCAGTGGCGTACGACGCGAATCGGGGTTGTGAGTTCAGCACCTGGACGACCCGCGACGCCTGCGTTCCCAGCGGGTTCTGACGAACGAACTCATCGATCCAGGTTTCAACGGACATCGATGCCCACTCTAAGCGGTCCCGGGGGCGGCGGAGGCATGGCGCAACGATCGATGCGCAACAACTATTGCAAATCACTGGTCATGCATCTTAATGTTGCGTCGATCGTGTGGTGACCACCACGTGCGGCGGACAAGGGAAGTGCCAGATGACCAGGTTGTTGCTCACCGAGGCGCACGTCCTCGACCCCGAGACGGCGGATCTTTCCGACAGCTCATGGATCGAGGTGGCGGGCGGCCGCATTGCGGATGTCGGCACCGGGCGGGCGCCCACCGTGCCCGACGGCGTGCCGGTACTGCGGCTCGGCGGGGCCACCGTGTTGCCCGGTCTGATCGATGCGCACGTGCACGCCGTACTGACCTCGGCCGACGCGCACGCGGTCGCCGGCTGGTCGCCGTCCTATCGGACCGCCAGAGCCACATCGGGGTTGGCCGCCATGCTCGAACGTGGGTTCACCACCGTGCGCGACACCGGAGGTGCCGACCACGGCCTGGCACAGGCGGTGGAGGAAGGGATCATCACCGGTCCCCGGATCGTGTACGGCGGCAGCGCCATCAGTCAGACCGGCGGACACGGCGACTTCCGTACCCGCGACGAGGACTCGGTTCCGTGTTGTCAGACCAAGGTCGGCGGAGGCCGGATCGCCGATGGTGTCGGTGAGGTGCGGCGTGTCACCCGTGACGAGCTGCGCAAGGGCGCCAGCCACATCAAGATCATGCTCTCGGGCGGGGTGGCCTCACCGAACGACGAGGTGAGCGCTGTGCAGTACTCCGAGGAAGAAATTCGGGCCTTCGTGGAGGAGGCGACGAACGCCAACCGGTACGTCACCGGGCACGCGTACCACGCCAGGGCGATCAACCGAGGACTGGCGAACGGCGTGCGGTGCATCGAACACGGCAACCTGCTCGACGACTCGAGCGTCGAACTGTTCCTGGAGCACGACGCCTGGCTGGTGCCCACGCTGATCACCTACGACCGCCTTGCCGCGGACGGACCGAAGTACGGTCTTCCGCCCGGCTCTCATCGCAAGGTCTACGAAGTGCTCGACGCAGGCCTCGGTGCACTGGAGAAGGCGCATCGAGCCGGGGTCAACCTTGCCTACGGCACCGATCTGCTCGGTGCGATGGGCGCCTACCAGCTCCACGAATTCCGCGTCCGCGGACAGGTCCAGCCCGCCGCCGACGTCGTCCGGTCGGCGACGGCCGACGCCGCCCGTCTGCTCGGGATGGAGGGTGAGGTCGGAGTGGTCGCCGGCGGTGCCCACGCCGACCTCCTCGTCGTCGACGGAAACCCGCTGGAGGACCTGGAGGTGCTCGTCAACTCTGCCGAAACCCACCGCTACGTCATTCAGGGCGGCCGGATCGTCGTCGGCCGATGCCCCTGACCGCCATCTGAAATCCGGCCAGGGCGATATCGACCTCGGGCCGATTCCGGGACCCTCGGAGGAACCGTGCAGACCGCTCATCTGGCCATTCTCATTGGCTACCTCGTTGTGATGCTCCTGATAGGCGCCTACTTCTCCCGGTCGAGCCGGGTCAGTACCGGCGACGATTTCATCTTCGCCGGGCGTGCCCTTCCGCGGCCGGTCCTGGTCGGTACGCTGTTGGCTACCTGGGTCGGGTCCGGAACAATCGTCGGCGGCGCGAATTTCGCCTACAACTACGGACCGCTCGCGTCGTTCCTGTTCTCCGCCGCCACCCCACTCGGCATCGTGGTGCTCTACTTCGCCGCGGCCAAGATCCGAGCACGGTCCACGTACACCGTGCCGGAGCTGCTGGAGGCGCGTTACGGCGTCGGAGTACGCATGCTGGGTGCGGTCGTCATCCTGCTCGCCTACGTCGGCATCACGGCTTACCAGTTCATCGGGGGCGGGCACATCATCAGCCTGCTGACGCCGCTGTCGCAGACGCAGGCCACCCTCCTGGTGGCCGGCGTCGTCACGTTCCTCGCCGTGGGTGGTGGCCTGCTCAGCGTGGCCTGGACCGATGCTGCCTCGGCACTGCTGATCGTGGTGGCGCTACTGGTCAGTGTGCCGATCGTGATCTCCCAGATCGGATCCCCCGCGGACTATTGGGACCAGCTTTCCGCATCGTCGCAATCGCTCACCGGTGGTCTTTCCACGATGCAATTGCTCGGGTACTTCCTGCCGCTGTTCTTGTTGATTCTCGCGGACCAGAATCTCTACCAGCGGTTGACCGCAGCGCGGGACCAGGGCACGGCGCGAAGCTCGACGGCCGGCTTCTTCTTCGGCGCGTTCGTCGTCATGATTCCGGTCGGCATTCTGGCGTCGGCTGCTTCGATCCTGCTCCCCGACCTGGAGACCGGGGACACCGCCGTCCTCTCCCTCGCCTCCGAGGGGGTCGTGCCGACCGTGATCGGCGGGATGGTCCTGGCCGGAGCTCTGGCTTTCATCGTCACCACCGGAACGTCGTTCATGCTCTCGGTCGCCGGCAATGTGGTCTACGACTTCTACGTACGGCACGTTTCCCGGGAAGTCTCGGACAAGGCGCGACTGAAGCTCCACCGGCTGACGGTCCTCGGCATCGCGGTGCTGGCCTACCTGCTGGGAAGCTTCTTCCCGAGCGTTCTGGAGCTGCAGATCCACTCGTACACGATCTACGGCGTGGCCGTCACCCCGGCGGTTCTGGCCGTGCTCTTCTGGCCGCGGGTGACCAAGGTCGGCGCGTTGGCGAGCATGGTCGTCGGCACAGCGGCGGTGCTGATCTGGGAGTTCGCGCTGGACAAGCCCCACGACTGGAACTCCGTGCTCATCGCGTTGCCGCTTTCCGTGCTCGCGCTCGTGGCCGGGAGCCTCACGAGCAGGCCGCCTGCGATCGAGCCGATGTCCGACGAGAGCGCGAGCGGCCGGTGAACGAACGCCGGCGGGCGTGAGGCCACCCGTCGCCGGCCGAGATCGCTGGCCGACTCAGGCGAGGTTCACATCGGCATCCCGTGCGACTCGTCCGCTCCGGGCGGCCACCAACGGCGGCCCGGAGCGACGGACGACACGAAGCGACCGAGCGGTATCGGGCTCAATCGGTGTCACGGGTGGCGGCCCCGGAGCCTCGGTGAGTCGAGAGGACGGCGTCGAACGAGGAGCGCACCCGTGCGGCGACCTCCTCGGATGAAGTAGCCGCGAATTTGCCGTCCAGGTGGAGGAAGGCCAGGCCGTGCGCCAGGCTCCACAGGGCGGTGCCGAGCGTCGGAGCGTCGGCGTCCGGAAAGACGGTGCCCACCGCGCCGGAGAGCAGTTCATGTAGCTCCGCTGCGGCTTGGACACGTTGATCGTTCGTGTCGTCGCATTCGTTGCCGAACATGAGCCGGAACACCGCGGGCCGGCTGAGCGCGAAGGAGACGTAGGTCACGGCGTTCTCGGCCAGGTCGGTCGCCGACGAGGGCGCATCTCGCCCTTCCGTCAGTGCCGTCTTCAGATCGCGGAATCCTTCGACGGCCACCGCGGACTCCAGGGCCTCGCGGTCCTCGAAGTGGCGGTACGGGGCCGTGGGGGAAACGCCCGCACGCCGTGCCACGGCGCGCATCGAGAAAGTCTCGCCCTGCTCCAGCATCTCCACCGCGGCCTCCATCAGGGCCGCCCGCAGGTCGCCGTGGTGATAACCACTCTTCCCCGAAGTTGACACTGCTAACTTCGCCTCCTAGCCTTATGTAAGCACTGTAAACATACCGGAAAGTCGGGAGAATGTCATGCCACCCGCCCTCTTCACCTCCCTGACGCTGCCGAACGGTTCGATCATCCCGAACCGGCTGGCAAAAGCGGCCATGGAAGAGAACATGGCCGGCGCCGGGCAGCTGCCGGACGAGCAGCTGCACACCCTTTACCGCCGCTGGAGCCAGGGCGGCGCCGGACTCATCATCACCGGCAATGTGATGGTCCACGCTGAAGCTCTCACCGGCCCCGCCGGGGTCGTCCTCGACGCGAGCACCCCGCTGGAGCCGTTCCGCGACTGGGCACTCGCGGCGAAGAGCGGCGGGTCACAGGTATGGATGCAGCTCAACCATCCCGGGCGCCAGGTTATGGCCACGATGCCCGGTGTCGCGTGGGGCCCGTCGGCGATCAAGGTGGACATCGGCAAACAGAGTAAACGGCTGGCGGAACCCGTCGAGATGACTCCCGAGCAGATCGAGGCGACGGTCGTGCGGTTCGCCGAGACCGCTCGGCAAGCCGAACTGGCCGGTTTCGACGGCGTCGAGATCCATGCCGCTCACGGCTATCTGCTCTCGCAGTTCCTTTCCCCGCTGGTGAACAAACGCACCGACCAATGGGGAGGAACACTGCAGAATCGCGCCCGCATGCTGCTCGACATCGTCCGCGCGGTCCGGCAGAACGTCGCCCCTTCGTTCGCCGTCGCGGTGAAACTGAACTCGGCCGACTTCCAGCGCGGCGGATTCGACGCTTCCGATGCCGGTGCGGTCATCGAGATGCTGCGCCCACTGGGCGTCGACCTGGTCGAACTGTCGGGCGGGAGTTACGAAAGTCCCGCGATGTCGGGCCGCTCCGCCGACGACAGGACGCTTGCCCGTGAGGCGTACTTCCTCGGCCTCGCCGAAGAACTCGCGCGTACCAGTGCTCTCCCCTTGATGCTCACCGGCGGTATCGTTCGCCGTCCGGTGGCCGACAACGTACTCGCCGGTGGCATCGATCTCGTCGGCATGGGCACGGCACTTGCCGTCGACCCCGATCTGCCGAACAAATGGCGCCACAGCGACGAGGCCGCGGTCGAACTCGCTCCGGTCAAGATCAAGGACAAGGCACTGGCTTCTGCCGCCGGGATGGCGCGAGTCCGGGAACAACTACGACGGATCGGCGCCGGCCGACCGGCGCGGCCGGCAGCTCATCCTGTCCTCGCCTTCGCCCGCGAATCCGCCCGGGAGCGACGCGCCCTGCGCCGTTACCGCAACTGGCTGAACAAGAGAGCCTCGGTCTCGTCCGGCGATTCGACGCCGACTCCGAACCCAGAAACGATGCGCTGGTAGGCGGCCGAAGTCGGCATCTCGTTCACTGTGGACGGACAGCACGCGGGCAGATGCCCGGCGTGACGGCGGTCCCCGGTATCGGCACCGTCAGCCACACCCTGGTCCGGTCTCCGGCCGGACATGCCGTCACTCGCCGATGCGACGACGTCGGGCGAGAGCGCCGCGAAAAAGGTGCTCGCGATTCTGAAAGGCTGATGTCGAAGAGTCGGAACTTGCCGGGCTGCAACGGAAGTCCTGCGGCGTGGTCAGCCGCACCATCCCGAAACGGCCCGGCCACCGTCGACTGGCGGATTCGGTCGCAGCTCTTGTCGCATCACGGCGCCATCGGCGCCACCGGCCATGGCCCCGAGCGTCAGCAGGCGGTGCGGCAGACCGCGGCCGACGACGAGGACGGAATGCCGGTCTGGGGCTGGATCGGTGTCCTTCTCTGTGGCGGTGCCGCCACGTTCGCCGCCGTGCGCAGGGGCGGCCGGACCTGACCGTGCTCGGAGACCGTGTGGGCCGGCCCTGCCGCGATGGCGGCGGCCGGCCCGCACGCCTTCGCCTGCGGGCCCGACGAGGCACCGCCGCTGCCGGAACGACCGACGAGGTCGCGCATCCGGTCCGGCGTTGACGCCGCCTACGTTCGATCATACAGTTTTCGAGAATCTGTATGATCAACGCGGAGGTCGGTCGATGGTGCTCGGCAACGTGGCGGTGGTCCTCGGGGGTAGTGTCGGCGGCTTGTGCAGCGCAGGGGCGCTCGCGCCGCACTTCGACCACGTGGTGGTGCTGGAACGCGACGAACTGCCCGCCGAGGCCGAGCATCGGCAGGGAGTGCCGCAGAGCAAGCATCCGCACTTCCTGCTGAACTCGGGCAGGCGCGCGATCGGAAAGCTGTTCCCCGGTTTCGAGGACGAACTCATCGCCGCGGGCGGACTCCACCTGATGCCCTCGATGGATGCGGCCTACCTCGACGGTGAGGGATGGTCGGCGCGCAAACGCAGTGCGATGACGATGATCTACAGTTCGCGCATCCTCATCGAACGCGTGCTGCGCGACAAGATCCGCGGGTTGTCCAATGTGGAACTTCGCGAGGGTGTCGGTGTCAGCGGGCTCACGGTCCACGACGGAGCGATCACCGGGGTACAGCTCTCGACTCCCGGCGGCGACGAGCACCTCGATGCGGACTTCGTCGTCGACGCGATGGGGCGTGGTTCCTCGGTGGGTGACTGGCTCGCCGCCGCAGGCTGGCCGTCCCCGCCGGTGCAGACGCTCGATGCCAAGGTCACCTACACCTCCCGGTGGTACGACCTACCGCCAGCCGGGCAGCGGCCGTCCTCCTGGTGGTGGCAGCATCTCGTGATCATGCCGACCCCCGACAAGGGCAGGCACCCCGCTGAACACGACTTCCTGGTGAACTTCTTCCCGGTCGAGGGTGATCGTGTCATCGCCTGCATGGGTTCGTGGGGACACAAGATGCCCCGCACCACCGAGCAGTTCGTCGAGTCGGCCCGCAGGGTGCGGACACCGTTGTTCGCCTCGGCCATGGAACAGTCCACCCCTACCTCGCCGGTGCACCTGACCCGTTCGACCGGCAACAAGTGGCGCCGGTTCGACCGGTGGTCGACGCCGCCGAAGGGGCTCGTGTTCGTCGGCGATTCGATCTGCGCGTTCAACCCGTTCTACGCGCAGGGCATCAGTTCCGCGGCGAATTCGGCGCTCCTGCTGCGAGAACACCTCTCGCGGGGCCGGCGTCTCGACGGGAAGTTCTGTGCGCGATTCCTGCGCAGGCAGCGCACCCTGCTCGGGGTGCCGTGGCGCCTGGCGATGGCGCGGGACCAGGGCTACGAATGCGCGGTCGGCACGGAGCAGCTCCCCAAGTGGAAACGCCGGATTCTCGCAGCCGTTTCCGGCCCCGCGTTCAGCCTCATCGTCGGCGCCGCCCGCGAGGACGCCGTCGTCGACGAGCATTTCTCCAAGGTGTTCAATCTGGACGAATCGCTGGGCCGGATGATGACGAACCCGCGGGTGCTCGCCGGCCTCGTGCGCTATCGCATCCGCGCGGCGCTGGGGCGTGAGCGGGTTCCGTACGGATTCGATCCCCAGGCCGAACCACCCGCCACCGACTACTCACCGGCCGACGCCGCGAGTACCCCGGCGGGTGCCGGGGCGCAGCCATGACCGACACGGCGTGCGGACCGCACGCCGAGGAGGCCACGCGCGTCCTCGGCTTCGACTGCGCCGACGTGTCCTCGGTGGTCTCGCTCCGCTGGCCCTGGGAACTCACGAACTGGACGATGCCGCTGCTCGAACTGCTCGTCATCGGCGGAGTCGTGTTCGCACTGGTGCATGCCGTTCGCCGATACCGCAACGGCGATCCGGTCAACCTGGCGTTGTGGTGCGCTTCGCTCGTGTATCTGTTCGTGATCGAACCACCGCTGTACTTTCCGGAATGGTTCGGTCTCGACGAGCTGTACGGGTTCATCTTCGCCCACAACCGGTTCACCGCGGGATTCATGGCGGACCGATTGCCGCTCTACATCGTGGCGTTCTATCCGATGATCAGCCAACTGGCCTACGAGCTCGTGCGGTCGCTCGGGATCTTCCGGTGGCGCGGTGCATTGGCAGGATCGGTGGCCGTGGCCCTGGCCTGTCAGGTCTTCTACGAGATCTTCGATCACGTCGGTCCGCAGCTGAAGTGGTGGACGTGGAACGACGACAACCACATCGTCAACCATCCGGCGATGGCATCCGTGCCGTTGACCAGCATGCTGCTGTTCGCGTCGGTGTCGATGGGCGCCATGACGTATCTCGTCGTGCGCCTGACGGCAACACCAGCGGCGGACGGCCGGCCGCGGCGAGGGTGGGACCTCGGGCTGCGCGTACTGCTGGCCGGAGTCCTGACACCGGTGGCCATGGTGATCGCCAACGTTCCGTCGAGCCTGTTCGGTGGCGCGACACCCGATGGCACCGCCCGGGCGTGGATCCTCGGTATCGAGCTCGCCCTCATCTGGCTCGCCGGCGGCTGGATCATCGTCTCGCACCTGAGAGACCCCGGCCGCGGGCCCGGCGAACCACCGTCGGCCTTCGCCCGCTACTACCCGGTGATCTACCTCGGGGCGATGGCGGTGTTCTGGGCCGCGGCGCTGCCGCAGTACCTCGCGGCGCAGTACCTCGGGGCGCAGGACGGCATCACCCGCGACGGCACCCCGACGGGAAGCGGACCCTACGTGGTCGCCTGCTTCCTCGGAGCCGGTCTGCTCGTCGCCCTGCTCCATCGCAGGGCCCGAACCCACCGGACGGATCCTGCCGGTGTCTGACCTTCGCCTTCGGGGAAGATGGCACCCATGGGTCACCACGGATGGCAGGGAAACCCGCCTGGCGCCGAGGAACAGGCACGTCGTCGCATCGTCGAGGCGGCGATCGCGTGCATCGGGCGCACCGAGGTTTCCAAGATCAGCTTGTCCGATGTCGCCACCCAGGCCGGTGTGACACGCCAGACCGTCTACCGCTACTTCCCGGGGCTCTCGGAGATACTCAGGGCCGTCGGGCAGGCGGGCGCCGACGAGTTCGCCGAGCGCATGCAACAGCACCTGGCCGCCTGCGACAGTCCCGCCGAGGCAGCGGTGGAATCGGTGGTGTTCGCAGTCCGAACCGTGCCCGACGAACCCTATATGGGCCTGCTGCTGCAAGCGGGCGAACCGGACTACTTCACCGCCGGGTCGACCTCTCCCGCGGCCTTCGCCCTCGGCGCCCGCATCCTGCGGAACGTGCCGGTGGACTGGCCAAGTGCCGGAGTCACCACCGACGAGGACCTCGAGGGACTCGCCGAGGTTCTGATGCGGCTGTTCATCTCGTTTCTCCAGTACCCCTCGACCCCGCCCCTCACCGACGACGGGATCCGATCCCTGGTCCGCCGCTGGGTCGGACCGTCCCTCGGTGGACACCCCGCACGGCGCGGTGAACCCGGCGACCTCACGCAGGATCGGACGGCGCCGTAGCCGGTCGGCAGGAGACCACTGCTCCGGAGGGCCGCGCGGAGAAGCGCATCGGAGGTTTCCGGCACCTGTCCGCGCGTTCGGGTGAGCAGGTCACGGCATGACCGAGCCCCACACCGAGCGGCTTCCGGAGTGGCCCGTGAGGACCAACACGGTCACGTTCCCGGCGGCCACGGCGATCACCGCGACGCCGAGGAGCAGCGAGCCGATCATGGCTGCGCGCTGCCTGCCCGCCTGGCGGAGAGCAGCCACTTCCCACCGGAACCACCCCCATTGTGCTGTCGCGACCAGGAACAGGCCGACCGACCACGGGAGCAGCATCCGCCCGTAGCGTTCGTGTTCCAGCACCGAGGGCAAGGGGCCGACGACGCTCGCGAGCGCCTGCCCGGCGGTGATCGTGACGGGTACGAGGACGGCGACGGCCAACGCTGCGAGCGGGGTCACCAGGCCGAGTCGGTGGCGTGCGGCCGGCCAGAACTGTGCGAACAACAGCGCGAGCACCACCAGCGGAACCAGCACGACCACGGCGTGGACGAGCAGCGGATGCAGCGGTAGGCCGAAGAATGTCCCGGTATCGTCCATGGTGGGAGACACGAGGCGCGCACCCGCAACGTTCACTCCGGCGGTGAACTCTCGGATGCTCCGCACCGTGTTGTGGATATGGGCGAGGGCAGCACCGGCGAACAGCGACGGCCGGGTCGGTCGGGAACCGATGCGAGCCGCGTCGAGATGCTGCGCGACCTGCACGACCGCTACGCCACCGCGCTGTGGCGGTACGTGGTTTCGCTGACGAAGCGACCAGCCGACGCCGACGACATCGTGCAGGAGACGCTGCTGCGGGCTTGGCGCACGCCGAGCGTGATCAGGGACGACCCGGTTCGGGTCCGTGGGTGGTTGTTCACCGTCGCCCGCAACCTGGTCATCGACCAAGCGCGCAGCGCGAGCCGGCGCCACGAGCACGCGACCGCGGAATCGGCGGAGGAGGTCGCCGAGGATCGCGTGGATCGGCTCTTCGACGCGATGCTGGTCACTGACGCGCTCGCTTCACTGGGCCCGCACCACCGTGAGGTGATCGTGCGGGCCTACTACGGCGGGCTGAGCACGGCAGAGCTGGCCGAGCAGCTCGGCATCCCGGAGGGGACGGTGAAGTCGCGGCTGCACTACGGGCTGTGCGCCCTGCGCCTGGCGTTCCAGGAGAGAGGGGTGACCCGATGAATCGGCAGGACCACGAAGGCTTCGCCGAATGGGATGCCGCCTATGTGCTCGGCGCACTCAACCCGGCGGATCGGCGAGCCTACGAGGAGCACCTGGAACAGTGCCCGCTGTGCCGCGATGCGGTCGGCGAGCTCGCTTCCATGCCGGGCCTGCTCGCGCAGATCCGGCCCGGCCCCGAAGCCGACCCGCCGGATCAGCACCGCGAACCGGCCGATCTGATGGACGCCATGCTGCGCAGGGAACATCGGCGCGGTGTCCGTCGCCGCCGGCGGCTGCTCGCGTGGACGACCGCCGCAGTCGTTGTGCTCGTCCTCGTGCTCGCGATTCCGGCCGCCCTGGTGCATCGGCCCGCTGCGGATGCCGTGTCGGTGGGACTGGAGCCGGTCGGTTCGGTTCAGCCGTCGATGGACGTCGACGTCACGCTCGCGCCGGAAGCGTGGGGAACCCGGCTGTCCATCGAATGCGAGTACGCCGCTCGGCTGGACTACGGACGGCAGCGGTCGTGGTACGCGCTCGTCGTGACCGATGCCGACGGCACCAGCACCCGGGCGTCGAGCTGGCAGGCCGTTCCCGGTGAAACCGTCGTTCTCGGTGCCGCGACCGCGGTGAGCCTCGACGACGTCCACTCCGTCACCGTGGTCACCGCCGGTGGCGAGGAAGTGCTCACCGCGCCGGTTCCCGAGCGATAGGGGCCGAATCCGCATCCGGTGGATGAACCGCAGCGGCTCGCGCCTCGTGTTTCCCGAGTGCCCCGAACAGTGGGCCAGCACCCGCGAGGACAGGAAGGCGCGAAACGATGAAAACCGGACACACCCTCAAGGCCGTGGCGGTGCCACTCCTCCTGCTCACGTTGACCGCATGCGGTGCGGGCGACGGGGGATCCTCATCGGACGGCGGTGACAGCGGCAACGGAGGCTACGGAGCACCCCCGGCCACCGGCGACGGAGATTCCGGCGGTGGAGCCTCCGGCGAAGCGCCGGGGCTGCGAACCGCCGACACCCGGCTCGGCACGATCGTCGTCGACGACGACGGCATGGTTCTCTATCAGTTCGACAGCGACGACCGCGGTTCGGGAACGTCGACCTGCGAGGGGCAGTGTGCGCAGAACTGGCCCTCGGTCCCGGGCGGTGAGACGCCCGACGTCGACGGTGTCAGCGGCGAGGTCGGCACCATCACCGGCGTCGACGGCCGGTCCCAGCTCACCCTCAACGGATGGCCGCTGTACTACTACGCAGGCGACCAGGCGCCCGGCGACCTGAGCGGGCAAGGCGTCGGAGACGTCTGGTGGGTCCTCACACCGGAGGGGGAGCCGATCCGGGACTGACTCGGCGGCGAGCGTGGGCCGGCGAGTGATTCCGTGACGTCGGCCGCTCGTCCCTCTTCGATCGAGTACGGCTGGTCATCACCGGCGCCACAGGCCGTACCAGGACTTCCTGCCTGCCGGCCGGGAGTCCCGTCCTCGCGCTCCGTGATGTCAAGACCACTCGCACGGTGAGGCTACTCACCCGGCTTGGCTATTTAAGTAAGGCTAGCCTTTGCTAACGTGCCAGGGCGTCGACACCGCCCGTTCCGGCCGCTCTAGCAAGGGAGAAACGTGGCTACTGCCGCCGACACTGTTGCCGAGCCCGACGAGTCGATTGCCGAGTCCGTTTTCGACTGCGTCGGCAACACCCCGGTCGTCGCACTGAACCGGCTGTTCTCACAGCCGGACGTCGACGTCCTCGCGAAGTTGGAGTTGATGAATCCGGGCGGGAGCATGAAGGACCGCTCGGCCCGGTACATCGTCGACTCCGGTCTGCGCGACGGATCGATCACCCCGGGCTGCAGACTGGTCGAGAGCAGCTCGGGCAACTTCGGCATCGCGCTGGCGATGGCCGCCCGGGTGCGGGGCCTGCGGTTCACGTGCGTGCTCGACCCCAAGACGACGACGGCCAACCTGGCGTTGCTGCGCAGCCTCGGCACCGATGTGGAGATGGTCGACGACGTCGACGATGCGGGAGGTTATCTGCACTCCCGCATCCGCAGGGTGAACGAACTGCTCACCGCGGACCCCGACGCCGTGTGGATCAACCAGTACGCCAACGACCGGAACTGGCAGGCGCACTATCACGGCACGGGCGCGGAACTGGCCGAGCAGCTGGTCCGCCCGCCGGACTACCTCTTCGCCGCGGTCAGCACGACCGGCAGCATCCTCGGATGCTCGCGCAGGCTCCGCGAGGAGTTCCCCGACATGCGGGTGATCGCGGTCGACTCGGTCGGCTCCGTGATCTTCGGCGGCGCTCCCGGCCCGCGGGACATCCCGGGAATCGGGTCCAGCCGCGTGCCCGAGCTGTGCAGGCCGGAGGAGATCGACGAGGTGGTCTACGTCGACGACGTCACCGCGGCGACCGGATGCAGGCAACTCCTTGCCACGGAAGGGGTTTTCGCGGGCGGCTCCACGGGCGCGGTGGTCGCCGCGATCCAGCGGACGCTGCCACGGCTCGACCATCCCAGCCGGATCGTCGCGGTGTTCCCCGACCGCGGTGACCGGTACCTCGATCTCGTCTACGACGACAACTGGCTCACCGGCGCCCGCCGGCGCCGTACGGAGCACCCAGCGTGAAGGAGGAACCGGTGGCAGACGACGCCGTCCGGATGCTGTACCTGTCCCGATCCGATGTCGCCGCCGTCGGTGGCGACCACTCCGACCTGTACGTCGGCGCGTTGCACGAAGGGCTCGTCGCTCATGCGAACGGCGACACCGTGCAGCCGCTCAAGCCGTATCTGCGCACCGATGGACCCGACGGGCACATCGCGGACCGCATCATCGCGATGCCCGCACACGTCGGTGATCCCGGCCTGTCCGGGATCAAATGGATCGGCAGCAAGCACGACAACCCCACGCGCGCAGGCCGAGAGCGTGCCAGCGCACTGATCGTGCTCAACGACCCGGCGACGAAATACCCGGTCGCCGTCATGGAAGGCAGCCTGATCAGTGCCTGGCGCACCGCGGGCGTCACCTGCCTGGCCGCGCGGCACCTCGCGGTGAGCGGATTCACCGACGTCGCACTGGTCGGCTGCGGGCTCATCGGCAGCACCCAGGTCACGGCGCTGCTGCAGCAGTTCGACCACATCACGACCGTGCACCTCTACGACGTCAACGCGGACGCGGCCTGCGGGCTGGCCGACCGGATCACCCGGGACCACCCGAACGTGAAGGCGGTCGTGGCCGACACCGCCGAGGACGCGGTCGGCCAGGGCGATCTCGTCGTGCCGTGCACGGTCACCGACCAGCCCTACATCACGTTTTCCTGGCTCAAACGGGGAGCGCTGCTGTGCAATGTGTCCATCATGGACGTCCACAAGGACGTGTTCCTGGGCGCGGACAAGGTCGTCGTGGACGACTGGGAGCAGAGCAACCGCGAGAAGAAGATCATCAATCGGCTGGTGCTGGAGGGCTCGTTCTCCCGCGAGCAGCTGCACGCCGAACTCGGCGAGATCCTCACGGGTGATCGCCCCGGCAGGGACAACGACGACGAGATCATCGTGCTGAACCCCATGGGAATGGCTGTCGAGGACATCGCCTGTGCCGGCGAGGTCTACCGGAGGGCCACCGAGTCGGGCACCGGCACGTGGCTCGACCTGCACTGATCGGTGATGGCGATGCTCTCGGAGGTCGATGGCGGGGCGGCCGAACTGGTGCTGCGTGACCTCGTGGACGCCCTCATCCAGGAGAACGTGGCGGGTTTCGGCGAGGCCGGTGCGCGTGCCGACGGAACCCTGGCCGTCCCGGTCGCGGACGGCGAGGTGACCGTCGCCGTCCGCGACGGCGGCGGTCTGCAGCGGTATCGCCTCGACCGCGGGCCCGCCCGCCACAACGGCGGGCCCGTGAGCCCGGACGAGCTGGTGCGACTGGTCGCACCGCACGCGGCCCAGGTCGGCGGCGTTTCCGGGGACGTCGCGACCGCGGTGGAGCACGCGGCGACGGTACTCGCGGCGCGGTGTCACGGGGAGACCGTCGACCTGTTGGAGGGGGAACGCATGGCCGCGACGAGAAACCGCCCGTTCCATCCCACGGCGCGCGCAGCGGCGGGGTGGCAGGCGGCCGAGCTCGCGCGGTACGGCACGGCGAGGCAGGCCGCGCTCGGCCTGGACTGGGTCGCGGTGGACACCCGGTTCGTCCGCACCGGCGGTGACCCACGGTCGACGGACCTCGCCGCGCTGGTTCTGCAGGGCGACGAGTTGCCACGGCTGCAGGAGACCGCCGCGCTCGCCGGGGTGGACACCACGAGGTACACGATCCTGCCGGTCCACCCCTGGCAGTACGAGAACGTGCTCGGCCGCGAGTTCGCCGACGAACTCGCCACCGGCGCGATCGTGCCCGTGATGCGCGACCTCGGGCGCTTCCACCCGACGGCGTCCCTGCGCACCCTGACGACGTCGCCGCCGGGGCCTCGTCACCTCAAGCTTCCGCTGGGCGTGGCCACGCTCGGCGCGGCGCGGCTGTTGCCACCCCGCTACCTCGCCAACGGCGACAGTGCCCAGCGCACCATGCGCGCCGCCGTCGACCGCGATCCGGTCCTCCGGGCGCGCGTACGGCTGTGTGACGAGGGCATCTGGTGCGGCTGGTCCGACGGCGACGAGTTCGCCGACCGGCCGGGGCAGCTCGCCGCACAGGTACGGACGTACCCGGAGCTGGGGGAGGCCCTCGCCGTGCCGATGGCGGCCCTCGCCGCGCACGAGTGGCGCACGCTGGCACCGGTCCTCGTGCCGGATGGTGATCCGGTGCGGTTCTTCGCCCGGCTTGCGCGCGGGTTCTGCGAGCTCGGACTGGGTTTCCTGCGCCACGGCGTGCTTCCCGAGCTGCACGGGCAGAACGTGGTGACCGTCTTCGACGGCGGGGAGGTACCCGGATTCGTCCTGCGGGACCACGACACGCTGCGGTACGTGCCGGAACGGATGGCCGCGGCCGGACTGGCCGAACCGGCCTACGCCATCAAACCGGGCGCGCGGCAGTCGCTGCGGCTCGACACCGCCGAGCAGCTGATCGGCTACTTCCAGACGCTCGGACTCCAGGTGAACCTCTACGGCATCGCCGACGCGTTGTGCCGCCACTTCTCGCTCGACGAGCGTGCACTGTGGACGCAACTGCGGCGGGAGATCGTCGCGTGCCTCGACCGGATGGAGTTGCCGGACCGGTTCGGTGACACGCTTGCCGACTGCCTGCTGCATGCCCCCACCTGGCCGAGCCGCACCGTACTCGGCCCACTGCTGGAGCGAGGGGCGTCGAGCGGTGTCTCCATGCCGGCCGGCACCGGAACGGTGCCGAACCCGCTGGCCGGGGTGCGGGAATGACGGTGCGGTGATGACGCAGCCGAAACGGATGTTCGCGGTGCTCTGGCTCGGCCAGTTCGCGGCGACGGCGGGACTGACGGTCGTCGTTCCGCTGCTGCCGTTCTACCTGGCCAGTCTCGGCACGCCGCCGGGGGACATCGCACTGTGGACCGGGATCGCGCTGGCGGCCCCCGCGGTGACGCAGATGCTCACCGGTCCGCTGTGGGGCGCGGTGGGAGACCGCTACGGGCGCAAGGCCATGGTGGTGCGTGCGCACGCGGGGCTCGCGATCTCGCTGGTACTCATGGCGACGGCGAGCACGCCCGCTGCCTTCGTCGCGTTCCGCCTGCTGCAGGGCGCGTGCGGCGGCGTGGTGAGTGCGACCGCCGCCTTCGCCGGCACGCTGGCCACCGGGCACCGGCGGGGCCGCGCCCTCGGCGGCCTGTTCGGCGCGACCGCGGCCGGTGCTCTGCTGGGGCCGCTCGCGGGTGGTGTGCTGGCCGGTACGTGGGGATTCGGGCCGATCTTCGTGACCGTCGCGGCACTGCTCGCGTGCTCGAGTGTGGCCGCCGGGTGGCTGCTCACCGAACCCGAACCCGAACCCGACACCGAGCGGGAGCCCGGGGCCGGACGCACGGCGACAGCCTCGGAGGGCGCCCCGCTGCGCGCCGCCCCGTTGCGGGAGGCCGCGGGAATCCTGGTGAGCCGCGCCGACACCCGCAATGTGCTGCTCGCGGGGCTGGCGGGACAAGCCGCGATCTATGCGCTCGTCGTGGTTTTCGCGCCGCAGGTACACCGCATCACCGGCTCCATCGCCGACGCGGCGGTGTGGGTCGGCATGCTGCAGGCGACGACCTGGGCTGCCTCGTGGGCGGGAGGCCCGTGGTGGGGCCGCTACAACGACCGCGCCCCCGCCCAGCGCGGGTTCGCGATCGCCGCTGCGTGCTGCGCCGTCGCGACCGCCCTGCAGGCCGCGGTGACCTCTGTGGAGCTGTTGATCCCGTTGCGCCTGGTGCAGGGGTTCTGCTTCGCCGCATTCCTGCAGTCGGTGCTGCACGTGGCGAGTGGGCGGGTGCGGCAGCGGCTCTCCGGCACGGCGTTCGGCTTCTCCACCGGGGTGCTCGACCTCGGTCAGGTCGTCGGACCGTTGTTCGGGGCGGCCATCGCGGTCACGCTTCCGCCGGTGGGCGCCTTCGGCGTCATCGGCCTCGTGCTGGGCATCGCCGCCCTGCTGGCGGTGCGCAGTGCCGTGCAGCGCGACGGCCACGATCCGACGACCACCGCCCGCCCCGAACCGAGGAGTGCACATGTCTGATGCCTGCGCGCAGGCGGCCACCCGGCAGCGACTGGTCAACGCCTTCCTCCGCGAGATCGGGCACGAGGTGCGCGGGCCGATGGTGCGCGTACCGCTGTCGTCGATCGACGACACGCTCACGATCGAGCTCGCGCACGTCTCGCCGTTCGGCCACCACGTGCCCACCCAGGCGATACGCCTCGACGGTGGTTCCGGCGTGCTCGGCCACGATCACCTCGTCGACATCCTGCTCGACGAGCTGGTGGCCCGGTACGGCGGCGCGGAGAACCGGGATGAGCTGGCGCGGCAGATCGCCAACAGCACCGGGCACATCGCGCTGTTCCTCGCCCGCGAGGAACCGGCCGGTGCGGGTGCCGGTGCCACCCGAGAACCCGCGACCGGTGATGCCGACGCCGGTGCTTCGAACGCCGCTGCTCCGAATGCCGGAGATGCCGGCGCCGGAGGCGTCGAGGTCGGTGACTCCGAGTTCGCAGGACTCCGTGCCCGCGAAACCACTCGGCGTGCGGAGCAGTCGCTGCTGCGCGGGCATCCGTTCCACCCGACTCCGAAAAGCACGGAAGGCTTCGACGACCAGGACCTGCGCCGCTACGCACCCGAGCTGGGCGGCGAGTTCGCGCTGCACTACTTCGCGGCCGATCCCGCGCTCGTGCGCTCGGATCACGTCGTGCCGGCCCGATGGCTGCCGTCCGGTGTGGACGGACCACCGGACAGGACACTGCTGCCGGTGCACCCGTGGCAGGCCGACTTCCTCGCCAAACAGCCCGAGATGCAACCGCTGCTCGACCGTGGTGCCGTCGCGGCGTTGGGCCCGCTCGGGCCGACGGTGTACCCGACGTCGTCGGTGCGGACCGTGTGCGATCCGGCCTCGGCGGTCGCCTGGAAGCTGCCGCTGCATGTGCGGATCACGAACTTCGTGCGGAACAACCCCGTCGAGCACGTCCGCAGGGCGGCCGATGCCGGGCGGCTGATCGCGGGACTCCGGCACCGGTGGCCGGCGGAACTCGGCGTGCTCGTCGAGACCGGGTATCGCATGCTGGATCCGGACGTCGCGGGTGACCTCGCGGCGGAGACGGCCGTGTTGTTCCGCGAGAACCCGTTCCCCGGCACGGAGTGGGCACCCCGGGTGGTGGCCGGGCTGCTGGAGCCGGGACGCGGCGGGGAGGAGCCCGCGTTGGCCGCTCTGGTGCGGGAATCGGGCGCCGGCCCGGCCGCGTGGCTCCGCCAGTACGCGTCGATCTCGTTGCGACCGCTGCTGCACGCGTTCACCGCCGACGGGGTGAGCTTCGAGGCGCACGTGCAGAACTCGCTGGTGCACACCGATCACGGCTGGCCGACTCGCTTCTGGGTGCGCGACATGGAGGGCACCAGCGCGAGCGCGGACCGGGCCGACGTGGCGCCGGGCTCGCCGCTGCGCTACAGCGACGACGAGGCCTGGCTCCGGCTGCGCTACCACCTGGTGACCAACCACTTCGGACATCTCGTCCACGTGCTGGGCACGCACACAGGTGTGGGGGAGGAGGAGCTCTGGGCGCAGCTGGCCGGCTTCCTGCGCGATGACTGTCCGGGCCGTTACGCGGCCGATCTGCTGACCTCGCCGACACTGCCGGCGAAGGCGAATCTGGTGAGCCGGTTCCTCGAACGCGGGGAACGGCCGCTCTACGTCGAGGTGGGAAACCCGTTGCACGAGGTGAGGACGTGACCGTGGAGTTCGTCGAGCGCGCGCTGACCGGACCGGGCTTCGGCACCGTCCGGCGCAGGGTGTTGCGCCAACTACTGGAATCCCTGATCTACGAGCAGGCCATCGATCTCGAGGAGATCGGGCCGTGCCGCTACCGGGTGGCGGGAAAGGAGGTGTCCTACGAGTTCACCGCGTTCCGCCGGCACGGCTTCGCCAGGGTGGGCCTCGGGCGCGACCCCGTGCTGCGCATCGCCGGTGCCACCGAGGAAGCCGAGTCCGCACTGCGATTCCTGCACGAGACGCGTGACGTCATCAAGGCGGACCCCGATTGCCTGGAACGGTTCGCCCGCGAGCTCGCGCGCACCGAGTTCAACGACGCGCTGGCGCAGGCGGCCCGTGCCGAGCGAGGCGACGTGCTCGCCGAGTCCGACTACGACCGGCTCGAGTGCGCCGTCACCGACGGCCACCGGTATCACCCGACCTACAAGTCCCGTATGGGTTTCGACAGCGAGGACAACGTGGCGTTCGGGCCGGAGTTCGCGCCAGGAGTGCGCCCGCTCTGGCTGGCGGCGCGGCGGAGCATCGCCGAGGTGTCGAGCGTGCCCGACGTGGCCGAGTCGGCGTACCTGCGTGATCAGCTCGGCGAGACCTACGACGAGTTCGTGCGGCGCGCCGACCCTGCGGAGTACACCTATCTTCCGGTGCACCCGTGGCAGTGGCGCGAAGTGGTCTCGGGCGCTTTCGCCGAGCAGCTCGCGTGCGGCGACATCGTGGTGCTCGGCGAGGATCCTGAGCAGTTCCTGCCACAGCAGTCGATCCGCACACTGTCGTGCGACGGCCGTCCTTACCTCAAGCTCGCACTGTCCATCGTCAACACCTCGACGCGCCGGGAACTCGCGCCGCACACCGTGGCCAACGCACCGCGGATCTCCGGATGGCTGCGCGAAGTGGTTGACGGCGATCCGTTTCTGCGGGAGGAGTGCCGGCTCATTCTGCTCGGGGAGGTGATGGGGACGGCCGTCAGCACCGACACCGCCTCCGGCGACACCGCTATTGTCTCCGGCGACACCGAGGGCACACTGTCGTGCATCTGGCGGGAGAACCTGCACGATCAGCTCGAGGCGGGCGAGCAGGCCGTGCCGTTCAACGGGCTGACCGCCTGCGAAGCGGACGGCACGCCGTTGATCGACCGGTGGGTCAGGCGGCTCGGCCTGGCCGAGTGGCTCCGGCAGCTCGTGGACGTCAGCGTCCTGCCGGTGATCCACCTGCTGTGCCGGCACGGGATCGCGGTGGAATCACATGCGCAGAACATGGTGCTGGTGCACGCCGGTGGGGTGCCCACCCGGGTGGCACTGAAGGACTTCCACGACGGCGTGCGGTTCTCCCGCGCAGAACTGGCCGAACCCCGGCGGTGCCCGGAGCTGCGAGCGACCCCCGAGCACCACGGCAACCGCAACTCGTTCGTCGAGACCGACGACCTCGGCCTGGTCGCGGACTTCGTGCTCGACGCGTTCTTCTTCATCAACATCGGCGAGCTCGGCATCTTCCTCGGCGACGCCTACGCGTTCGACGAGCGGGAGTTCTGGGCGATCGTGCGGGAGCGCATCGGAGCCTACCGGCAGCGTTTCCCCGAGCTGGCGGAGCGCTTCGCGACCTTCGACGTGACCAAACCCTGCATCGACGTCGAGAAGTTGACGAGCCGCAGGCTGCTTCCCGACACCGAGCTGCGGTTGCACACCGTGCCGAACCCCCTGGCCGAGGAAGGCTGATGCTGACGACGAATGCGCTCAAGCAGAAGATCCGCGCGGGCGAAGAGGCTTATGGGCTGTTCTGCGCCACCCCGGCCCCCGCCATGGTGGAGATGATCGGCTGCGCCGGTTACGACTTCGTCATCATCGACACCGAGCACACGCTGGTCGATCCGCAGCAGGTCGAGAACATGATCCGCGCCGCCGAAGCGGTGGGTCTCACCCCGCTCGTGCGGGTCGCCGAAGGCGACACGGCGGGCATCCTCCGCGTGCTCGACGCCGGTGCCATGGGCGTCGTGCTGGCCCACGTCCGCCGGAGGTCCGATGTGGACGCAGCTGTCCGGGCAGCCAAGTACGCGCCAGAGGGCATGCGCAGCCTGAACGGTGGCCGCGTGCCGGGATTCGGCAGCATCGATCTCGCCGAGTACCTCCGCAGGGCCAACGCCGAGACCATGGTCGTCGCGATGATCGAGGACGCCGAAGGTGTCGACGACATCGCGTCCGTTCTCGACGGTGGTGGCATCGACCTCGTGCTGGAGGGTGCCGCCGATCTGTCCCAGTCCTACGGTGTGCCGTGGCAGACCCGGCACGAGAGGGTGCGCGACGCCGTCCGCGAGGTCCACGAGGCGTGCGCCGAGCGCGGGATGCCGTTCTGTGCCCTTCCACGCGAGCGCGACGACCACGAGGAGTGGCTGGCCGCGGGTGTGCGCACGTTCGTGCTCGGCGAGGAACGTGGGATCGCGGCGCGTGCGCTGCGCGCCCACCTCGCCGAGGCCAGGAGGCGGGGATGACCGAGGCGGCAACGAACGAAACCGGGATCGGCGAGGCCGGTGCCAGCCGGCCCGGGATCAGCCAGGTGCTCGCCGGTCTCCTCACCGACCGGGTCGCGGGCGACGACCCGGTGTGCCTGTACGGCTACGACCTCGATGCGCTCACCCGGCACGTGCGGGCCACCGTCGACGCGTTGCCGGAACCGTTCCGGATGTTCTATGCGATGAAGGCCAACAGTGCGCCGGAGATCCTGGAGGCGTTGGCGCCGCACGTGGCGGGGTTCGAGGTGGCCTCGGGCGGTGAGGTGGCGAAGGCGCGTGCCGCCGGTCCGGGCTCGGCCGTGATCTTCGGCGGCCCCGCGAAGACGGAACGGGAGATCGCCGACGCGATCGGACACGGGGTCACGCGGCTGCACGCGGAGAGCGTGCTGGAGCTGTACCGGATCTCGGAGGTCGCCACGCGACTGGCCGCTCGCGTCGACGTGCTGCTGCGGGTGAACCTCACGGGCCCGTTCCCCTCGGCGACCCTCGCGATGGCGGGCCGCCCGACGCAGTTCGGCATCGACGAATCGGTGCTCGGCGAGGCGGTGGCCGCGGCGAAGCAGCTTCCGGGAATCCGGCCGGTCGGGTTCCATCTGCACTCGCTGTCGAACAATCTGTCCGCGGCCGCTCATCTGGAGATGCTGGAGCTGTATCGCGGCAAGGTGCTCGAGTGGGAGTCGGCGTTCGGCATCCGGTGCGAAGTGCTGAACGTCGGTGGCGGCATCGGCGTCAACTACGCCGACCTCGGGGCACAGTTCGAATGGGAGGGTTTCGCCCGCGAGTTGAAGGGTTTCGCGGAACGGTTGCCGCGGCACTGGACCGAGGTCGACTTCGAATGCGGGCGGTACCTGACGGCGGCGTGCGGCTACTACGCGGTGGAGGTGCTGGACGTGAAGACGAATCACGGCACGCACTACGCGATCGTGCGGGGCGGCACGCACCATTTCCGGCTGCCCGCGTCGTGGCAGCACAACCATCCGTTCACGGTGTTCGGCGTGGACGAGTGGCGCTCCGGCGCGCCGAGGCCCGAGGTGCGTGACGCTCCGGTCACGGTCGTCGGTGAACTGTGCACGCCGAAGGACGTCCTCGCACGGGACGTCCCGCTGCCTCGGGTGCGTGCGGGGGACGTGCTGGTGTTCCAGCACGCCGGGGCCTACGGCTGGGACATCTCCCACCACGACTTCCTGTCGCATCCCCATCCGGAGCACGTCTACTTCCGTGGAGGACGGTAGGGGCGCTGGGATACGTTCGAACACGATCCGTTCGAACACCCGGGAGGTCCGCCGCCTGCGGGAGCGGACCTCCCGGGTGTGGCACGCGTGCGAGTGCGCGCCGTCGTCCGGGCCCGTGGGCTACAACCCGATGCCCAGGATCCAGCCGCCCAGCGTGTAGACGCCCAGTGTCACGAGCACGATCCCGATGATGTTCAGCCAGACACCGCCCTTGATCATCTGCCCGATCGTGACGTGACCGGAACCGAACACGATCGCGTTCGGCGGAGTGGCGACCGGCAGCATGAAGGCGCACGTGGCGGCCAGCGCCGCCGGCACCACGAGCAGCATGATGTCCATGCCCAGTCCGGCTGCGACCGCGCCGAGAATGGGAACGAAGATGCTGGCCATGGCGGTATTGCTCGTCAGCTCCGTCATGAACAGCACGATCACGACCGCGGCGGCGACGAACAGGATCGTCGGCAGTACGTCGAGATTGGCGACCTGGTCACCGAGCCAGGTCGCGAATCCGGTCTCCTCGAACTGTTTGGACAGTGCGAGACCGCCGCCGAACAGCAGCAGGATTCCCCACGGCAGCTGTTTGGCCGTGTCCCAGTTCATGGTCCGCATGCCGCGCCGCACGGGCAGGATGAACAGCAGGACCGACGCCATCATCGCGATCACGCTGTCATCGGCGTACTCCAGCCAGGTGAGCGCGGCTCCGCCCATGATCTCCTCGTCGGCCAGCAACGGCAGGATGATCCAGGCCGCAGCTGCGCCGACGAACACGCCGAGTGCGTTCTTCTCGCCGCGTGACATCGGGCCGAGTTCGTGGAGCTGCTCACGGATCAGGTCCCGGCCGCCCGGCAGTTCGGTGAGCTTCGGCCGGAACACCACCTTGGCCAGGATCAGCCAGGCGAGGAACAGGAACACGACGGCGATCGGCAGGCCGAACAGCATCCACTGGCCGAACCCGATCGAGATGCCCTGCTCGCTGAGATAGCCGACCAGCACGGCGTTCGGAGGCGTCCCGATGATCGTGCTGAGCGATCCGATCGACGCGGCGTAGGCGATGCCGAGCATCAGTGCCGTGGCGAAGTTCGGATCTCCCTTGCCGTCACCCAATTGCAGCACCAGCGCGAGCACGGACACGCCCACGGGTAGCATCATCACCGCGGTCGCGGTGTTGCTGACCCACATGCTCAGGAACGCGGTCGCGATCATGAACCCGGCGATGAGCCGCACGGGGCTCGTGCCCACCAGCAGCACCGTGCGCAACGCGAACCGTTTGTGCAGGTCCCAGCGCTGCATTGCCAGGCCGATGATGAACCCGCCCATGAACAGGAAGATGATGTCGCTCGCGTAGGGCGCCGTGACGTCGTCGATCTCGGCGACGCCGAACAGCGGGAACAGCACCAGGGGCAACAGAGCGGTCGCCGCAAGGGGGATCGCCTCGGTGACCCACCAGGTGGCCATCACCAGGGCGATCGCGGCGGCCGCCTTGCCGTCCGCCGACAGACTGTTCGGCAGCACGACGTACAACAGGGCCGCGAGCACGGGGGCGAGCCCCAAGCCGATCCACCGTCGCGTATTGGCACCGCCGGCATCCGCCTCGCCGACCGCGGTTCCCGACTCACTGTTGGTCTGTGACATGGAGCACCTCCCGATCTGGTCGGGAAATGTACCGTGATCGGCTCCCGATGTGTCCATTCGGTACCGCCCCGTTGCCTCGTCGCAGGAAGTGCGGCGATCGACCTCGGTCGCCAGGTGGTGCGGGTACCGCGTGGCGACCGAGGTCGGTCCTTCTCCGGGGCCGTCGGTTCAGGGGTGAGTGGCCGGGGCGCCGGATGCAGGATCCCGGAAGCAGATAGCCGGATGTAGGTACCCAGGTGCCGGCAGCCCGGTTCTCGGGAGACCCGGTCCGCTGCGCATCGGACGCGGGTCTCCGGTCGCGATACGATTCTCAGCGGGCGGAGCGCGCCGCGGAGCTGTGCCCGGCTTCGGGTTCCCAACAGTCGAGGTTGCCGAGGCCGATCGAGGCCGGGTCGAAGGTCGGATCCAGCCCTCGCCGTCGTTGTGCGTCGAAGTCGCGCAGGGCCCGCAAGGCCGGTTTCGTCAGCAACAGCAGGCACAGCATGTTGACCCAGGCCAGCGAGGCGTAGCCGATGTCTCCGATCGCCCAGATCAGGTCGGCGGACTGCACCGCGCCCCAGAACGTCATCGTCAGGAGGGCGGCTTTCAGGACGGCGGTGGCCGCGGTCGGGGTCCGGCGGAGCACGTACGCCAGATTCGTTTCGCTGATGTAGTAGAAGGCGACCAGTGTCGAGAAGGCGAACAACGCGAGCGCCACCGCGACGAAGGGACCACCAGCCCCTGCGGACACCGAGTCCATCGCGGCCTGGGTGTACGCAGGTCCGGCTTCGGTGCCGGGGAGGTTCGACGCCAGGGCGGGTCCTTCCGCAGGCTCGACGTTGTACGCACCGGTCACGATGATCATCAATCCGGTGGCCATGCAGACGAACAACGTGTCGATGTAGACGGACAAGCACTGCACCAGACCCTGTTTGGCCGGGTGGGAAACCTGAGCGGCCGCGGCGCTGTAGGTGCCCTCGCCGACACCGGCGACGTTCGAGAACAGTGCGCGGCGCACACCCCACGCGATCGCCGCTCCCAGAATGCCCCCGTACACGGAGTGGGCGCCGAATGCGCTCGAAAGCACCAGCCCGACGGCGGAAGGCAGCGCTGTCACGTTGAACGCGAGCACGACCACGGCCGCCAGGATGTAGGCACCAGCCATGAACGGGACGATCACCTGGACGAACTTCACGATGCGTTTCCGCCCGCCGATGATGATGAACGCCAGTGCCACCGTGATGACGACCGCGCTGATCAGCGGGTCGACGCCGAGGGCCGAGTCGAAGCTGCTGGAGATGGCGTTGGACTGGATGCCGGGCGCGAGGACCGCGTAGAGCAGCGCCGCGACGACGGCCGCGCCGACCGCGACCTTCCGTAGTCCGAGGCCCTTCTCGATGTAGTACGGCATGCCGCCACGGAACTGACCGTCGATACGGCGCTTGAAGATCTGGGCGAGCGTCGATTCCACGAAAGCAGTCGCCCCGCCCAGGAAGGTCATCGCGGCCATCCAGAACAGGGCTCCGGGGCCGCCTGCGGCGATCGCCGTGGCGACACCGGCGATGTTGCCGACGCCGACCCGGCTCGACATGGCCAGCGACAAGGCCTGAAACGGGGAGATCCCCTCGCCGGACTGCTGCTCCCCTCGCGCGAGCTGCCGAATCATCGTCGGGAGCAGTCGGATCTGCATGCATCGGGTCAAGAACGTCAGTAGCAGTCCGAAGCCCAGCGCCACGACCACCAGTGGCGTCCAGAGCCACTCGTTGATCTGTGTCAACACTTCCATTCGCGAGTCCTCCTCGTCGAGTCGGCGAATGCGATGTGCCATGTAACATTGCACTACCGTGAGATGTCCAGAGCGCGCCGAAAAACATCGCGACGCAGTGGGGTCGCGACACAGAGTGGGGTCGCGACACGCCGGAGTCGCGGTACCCGGGACCGGTGTCGCAACGGATCGGTGTCGCAGGTCGCACCGGCCGACAGGACACCCTGCGCCGGCTGCACGTCGGCTGTGCGATCCCAAGGGTCGCGGGCCCTGCTTCTTCCGAAGCGGTGGCGATGTGCACCCAGGGGCAGTGGACCCTTGCGGATGACAGTGCAATGTCACATACTACGGTTGTTTTGCATTTCGTTCCCAATGAAGGGGAGGCTCGATGACCGAGCAGCTCAAGCCCTGGCACGGCATCCACGTCGCCTCGGCCCTGCAGTTCAACGATGACCTGTCGGTCGACTACGACGGCTTCGCCGAGCACGTCCGGTGGCTCGCCGCGAACGGCATGCACGGCATCACGCCGAACGGTTCACTGGGCGAGTACCAGACGCTGACCGCCGAGGAACGGGCTCGCGTGGTGGCCACCGCGATCGAGGCCGCCCCGGACGGTTTCCACGTCATGCCGGGCGTCGCGGCCTACGGTGCCCTCGAAACCCGCCGCTGGGTGGAACATGCCGCCGAGTCCGGAGCGCACTCGGTCCTGCTGCTGCCCCCGAACGTCTACCGCGCCGACAAGGCGGCGATAGTGGAGCACTACCGCGCTGCCGCGGAAGTCGGCATTCCGATCGTGGCCTACAACAATCCCTTCGACACCAAGATCGACCTGTCTCCGGCACTCTTGGCCGAGCTGCACTCGGAGGGTTACATCGTCGGAGTCAAGGAGTTCACCGGCGACGTCCGGCGTGCCTACGAGATCGCCGAGCTCGCACCGGATCTCGACCTGCTGGTCGGCACCGACGACGTCGTCCTCGAGCTGGGTCTGGCTGGAGCCGTCGGCTGGATCGCGGGCTACCCCAACGCGCTGCCGGCCGCGAGTCTCGAGCTGTACAACCTGGCCACGTCGGGCGACGCGGCCGACATCGCCAAGGCGTTGCCGCTGTACCGGGACGTGCACTCGCTGCTGCGCTGGGATTCCAAGACCGAGTTCGTCCAAGCGATCAAGCTGTCGATGGACGTGGCCGGCCGCAAGGGCGGTCCGTGCCGCCCGCCGCGGTCGCCGCTGTCCCCTGAGGTCGCTGAGCGGGTCGTCGCCGATACCAAGAACGTGTTGGCCAAGGGCTACAAGTAAGCGGATGTGGGCGGGACGGACCGCGCCGTCCCGCCCACGTTCGGCGCCCAGCGGCGAGAACCGGCCACCCTGGTGCGCCCTCGACGTCCCCACCGCGTCCACGCGTAACCGCATGGAAAGGCACCACCACCGATGACGACCACCGACACGAATCCGGCTCGCGCGCTCGCGGCACCGGAAGAACCGACCACGGCCGAGGAAGTCGATCGGATCGTCGCCGCTTCCGCAGCGGCCGGCCGCGTCTGGGCGAGCAGGGACCGCGGCGACCGCAGTCGTGCGCTCGAGGCCGTGGCCGACGCGCTCGACGACGCCGCTGCGGTGCTCATCCCGATCGCGGAGCGCGAGACCCACCTCACGGAGGGCCGGCTGCGTGGTGAGCTCGCACGCACGACATTCCAATTGAGACTCTTCGCCGAGACGGTCGGGGAGGGCTCCTATCTCGGCGCGCGGATCGACAATGCCGATCCCGACTGGCCGATGGGAGCGCCGCGGCCGGAGCTGCGCCGTTCCCGGGTGCCGCTGGGGCCGGTCGTGGTCTTCGCGGCAAGTAACTTCCCGTTCGCCTTCAGTGTCGCGGGTGGTGACACCGCCTCGGCACTCGCCGCCGGCTGTCCCGTCATTCTCAAGGCTCATCCCGGGCACCCGGATCTGTCCGCGACGACCGGCGCCGTGGTGCAGGCCGCGCTGGAGAAGGCCGGTGCCCCGGCCGGGCTGTTCGACCTCGTATGGGGTGCCGAGGCGGGCCGAGTCGCGCTCTCGCACGCGCAGGTCAAGGCGGGCGCCTTCACCGGCTCCATCGCGGGCGGTCGTGCGCTGTTCGACATCGCGTGCTCGCGGCCCGAGCCCATCCCGTTCTTCGGGGAACTGGGCAGCGTCAACCCCGTGTTCGTGACTCGCGCGGCCGATGCGGCGCGAGGGGCCGAGATCGCCACGGAGTTCACCGGCTCGTTCACGCTGGGCGCGGGGCAGTTCTGCACCAAGCCCGGCCTGCTGCTCGTCCCGTCCGGAGCCGCCGTCACCGAGGCGCTGCGCGACGCCGAACTCTCGCAGTCGGCTCCGCTGCTCGGCGACCGCATCGCGGCCGGCTACCACGAAACTCTCCGGCGGCTGAGCACGGAATCCGGGGTCGAGGTGCTGCGACGCGGATCGAAGCCGGAGGGCGAGGCTCCGACCCCGACGCTGCTGGCCACCCACGTCACAACGTTGCTCGCCGATCCGGACCCGCTCGTCACCGAGTGCTTCGGCCCGGCCGCTCTGGTGGTCACCTACGACGACGAGCGGGAACTCGTCGACGTCGCCAGGGCCATCGGCGGTCAGCTGACCGCGACGCTGATCGCGGAGGAGACCGACGTCGTGGCCGCCGATCTCACGCGCGTCCTTGTCGAGAAGGCCGGCCGGCTGCTGTGGAACCAGTGGCCCACCGGTGTCTCGGTGACCTACGCCCAGCAGCACGGCGGTCCGTACCCTGCAACGACTGCACCGGCGACCACCTCGGTCGGCACCGCCGCGATCGACCGTTTCCTGCGCGCCGTTGCGTTCCAGAACTATCCGCAGCACCTGCTGCCCGACGAATTGAGCGATTCCCCCGCCGCGCCCGTCCCCCGTCGGGTCGACGGTGTTCCGCAGAACTGATTCACCCCGAACCGGCTCGGCCCGGTTCGCAGCTGAGAGGAGCGGTCGATGAGGACCGGTCGTGTCCTGCACGCCGTCGATTCCCACACCGAGGGCATGCCCACCAGGGTCGTCACCGGCGGCGTCGGGGTCATTCCCGGGGCGACGATGGCCGAGCGGAGAAAGTGGTTCATCGAGAACAGTGACGATCTGCGCACCCTCCTGATGTGCGAACCCCGTGGGCACGCGTCGATGTCGGGCTCCATCCTGCAGCCGCCCACTCGCGGGGACGCCGACTGGGGTGTGCTGTTCATCGAGGTCTCCGGACTGCTGCCGATGTGCGGTCACGGCACCATCGGCACCGCCACGGTTCTGGTCGAAACCGGGATGGTCGCGGTGACCGAACCCGTCACGCGGGTTCGCCTCGACACGCCCGCAGGCCTGGTTGTCGCCGACGTCGCGGTCCGCGACGGGCACGCCGAATCGGTGACGATCAAGAACGTGCCCTCGTTCAGCCACGTCCTCGATCAGCGGGTCGACGTTCCCGGTTTCGGCCGGGTCGGCTGCGACATCGCTTTCGGCGGCAACTTCTACGCCATCGTCGACCTGGACGAGCTGGGTCTGCCGTTCGACCGGTCGGCCAAACAGCAGCTCCTCGAAGCCGGTCTCGCCATCATGTCGGCGGTCAACGAGCAGGCCCCGCCGGTGCACCCGGAACGTCCCGACATCTCGGGCTGTCACCACGTCTATCTCAAGGCGCCCGGCTCGACGGCCGCACACTCGCGGCACGCGATGGCCATCCACCCGGGCTGGTTCGACCGCTCGCCGTGCGGCACCGGCACCAGTGCCCGGATGGCGCAGCTGCACGCCCGCGGCGAGCTCGCCCTCGACACCGAGTTCGTCAACGAATCGTTCATCGGCACGACCTTCCGGGGCAGGCTCGTCGAGCAGACCGAGATCGGTGGGCGCGTCGCCGTGGTCCCGACGATCACCGGACGTGCGTGGGTCACCGGAACCGCCCAGTACATGCTCGACCCCTCCGACCCGTTCCCGGCAGGCTTCGAACTCTGAAGCGGCAGTCACGCGGCAAACGTCCCCGTGTCCAGAACCGACAACCGGAGGCAGCCATGGCCCACACCGCCGACGTCGTCATCATCGGCGCGGGTGCTCTCGGCGCGGCATGCGCCTATTTCGCCACCGAACAGGGCCTGCGTGTCCACATCGTCGAGCGTGGCGAGATCGCGGGCGGGACCACCAGTGCCTGCGAGGGCAATCTGCTGGTCTCGGACAAGGAGGCAGGCCACGAACTCGACCTGGCGTTGTATTCCAATCAGGTCTGGCGCCGTGACCTCGCCCCGTACAACCATCTGTGGGAGTTCGAGAACAAGGGCGGCTTGATCGTCGCGGCCACGGAGTCCGGTGCCCGGAATCTCGCCGAGCTAGCCGGGCGTCAGCGCGAAGCCGGGATCGACGTCACCGACGTCGCCGCCGACGAGGTGCACGCCTACGAACCCCATCTCACCGAGGACCTCACCGCCGCCGCCCACTACCCGCAGGACTGCCAGGTCCAGCCCATGCTCATGGCAGCGCAGCTCATCCGCATCGCCCGCGAACGCGGTGCCCGGATCTGGACGCGCACGGAGGTCACGGACCTGCACCGCGACGGCGACGCGGTGGCCGGTGTGGTCACCAGCCGCGGCACGATTCACGCCGACCACGTCATCAACGCAGCCGGGACCTGGGCGGGTGACATCGCGCGGCTCGCCGGAGTGTCGGTGCCGATCCTTCCGCGCCGCGGGTTCGTGCTGATCACCGAACCGCTGCCGCGAACGGTGTTCCACAAGGTCTACTCCGGCGACTACGTCGCCAGCACCACCTCGTCCGACGAGGGATTGCAGACGTCCACGGTCATCGAGGGCACCAGGGCGGGCACCATCCTCATCGGATCCTCCCGCGAGCGGGTGGGCTTCGACTCCACCGTGTCGTTGCCCGCGCTGCGGCAGATCGCGGCCAAGGCGTTGACCCTGTACCCCGTGCTGGCGAAGACCAAGATCATGCGCAATTACCACGGATTCCGCCCGTACTGCGCAGACCATCTGCCCGTGATCGGCCATGATCCGCGTGCGCCCGGGTTGTGGCACGCCTCGGGGCACGAGGGCGCAGGCATCGGGCTCTCGGTCGGTTCGGCGAAACTGTTGGTCCAGCAGCTGACCGGCCGGGAACCCGATCTCGATCTGACTCCGTTCGCGCCAGAGCGCTTCGACCTCGTGGAGGCATCATGAGTCCCGCCCATCAGCACGACGTCCCTGACGACGCGACCGCTGAACCCGAGCGTTTCGAGGTCGCCTTCGACGGCCGCCCGTTACCGGCGACCGCGGGGCAGAGTGTCGGTTCGGTACTGACCGATGCCGGGATCCGGTCATGGCGAACGACCCGCACCGGACATCGACCGCGCGGCCTGTTCTGCGGGATCGGGGTCTGCTACGACTGCCTGATCACCGTCGACGGCGAGCCCAACCAGCGCGCCTGCCTGGTCCCCGCCCGGCCCGGCATGACGCTGTCGAGCACCGTGCCCGGCAACGGCCCCTTCGAGACGGCAGGTGACACCGATGACTGAGCGGCCCCGCGACACCGCATCCACGAGCCCTCGTTACGACGTCGCCGTGGTCGGGGCAGGCCCGGCCGGCCTCGCCGCCGCCGTCGCCGCCGCCGAGGCCGGGCGCCGGGTCGTGCTCGTCGACGCCGGAGGGCAGCCCGGCGGCCAATACTGGCGCCATCCTGACGAGACCGCCCCTCGCGGCGACGAATCGCTCGGCCACCACGACTGGTCCACGTTCACGGCCTTGCGCAGCCGACTTCACGGGCTCGTCCGGCGGCGGCGCATCACCCACCTGCCGTGGCGCCAGGTGTGGTTCGTGGAGCGTCCGTCGGTCGGTGACGAGCCGCCGGCCCACACCCTGCATCTGACCACGTCCTACGCCGGGGCGGACACCGGCGGCGAAGGTCCCGACGCGGTCACCGGCGACGCGGTGATCCTGTGCCCCGGCGGGTACGACCGCCAGTTGCCGATCCCAGGGTGGGATCTTCCTGGTGTGATGGCGGCGGGCGGGGTTCAAGCCCTGCTCAAGGGGCATCGCACCGTGGCGGGCCGCCGTGCGATCGTCGCCGGTACCGGGCCGTTCCTGCTGCCGGTCGCCACCGGCCTGGCTCAGGCCGGTGCGGACGTCGTGGCTGTCTGCGAGGCCGGATCGATCACCGGATGGTCCCGGGATCCGCTGGCCGCCGCTGCGGTCCCCGGCAAGGCGCGCGAGGCCCTCGAGTACGCCACCGAGCTGATCCGCCATCGCATTCCGTACCGGCAGCGCACGGCCATCACCGCGATCCGCGGCACCGAAGCCGTCCGGTCCGTCGAACTGTCGCGGCTGGATCGGGAGGGGCGCATCCGCGAGGACGCGGGCACGGCGGACGTCGACCTCGTCGCACTCGGATGGGGTTTCACGCCCTCGCTGGAGCTCGTCTCGGCGACGGGTGCGGCGACCCGCAAGGACATCGACGATTCGCTTGTCGCGGTCGTCGACGACGAGCAGCGCGCAACGGTGCCCGGGGTCTACGTGGCCGGCGAGGCCACCGGCGTCGGGGGCGCGATGCTGGCGGTCGCCGAAGGCGAACTCGCGGGCCTGATGACCGCACGGGACCAGCGCGCACCGGTATCCCAGGGAAACGTGCGGACACTGCAGAAACGCATCACTCGGCATCGGCGCTTCGCCGCAGCCATGCACGCCGCCCACCCGGTTCCCCGCCACTGGCACGAATGGTTGAGCCCGGAGACCACGGTCTGCCGTTGTGAGGAGGTCAGCTATCGGCAGGTGTGCGGTGCCCGCGACGAACTCGGGGCCGGCGACGCCCGTACGGTCAAGCTCATGGCGCGTCCGGGGATGGGCTGGTGCCAGGGCCGCGTCTGCGGTTTCGCCTCGGCGAAGCTCGCCGCCGCCACGGAGGGCAGGGCGCTCACCGCCGACGACCTCCGGCCGACGGCCAAGCAGCCCTTCACCGCACCCGTCTCGCTCGAGCAGCTCGCGGAGAGTCCGCGATACGAGTGAACCGAGACCGCGGGGTGAGCACTCGCGGCACCGGCTGTGCGACGTCACATACCATGACCGTGACTAGATCGTGGAGGTAGTGGTGGCTCCGAAGCTGGTTCAGATGGAGAAGGTCAGCATGCGTGACCGCGTCGGGCGGGCGCTGCGGGCGGCGATCATCTCCGGTGAGATGGAGCCCGGCGTCGTGTACTCGGCGCCTTCCCTCGGTACGCGGTTCGGCGTCTCCGCCACTCCGGTCCGTGAGGCCATGCTCGACCTGGTGCGCGAGGAACTCGTCGAGATCGTGCCCAACAAGGGTTTCCGGGTGACGGAAGTCAGCGAGACCGATCTGGATCAGATCACCGAGATCCGCTTGCTCATCGAGCCCCCGGCGGTCAGCAAGGTCACGCCGATCATCCCGGACGCCGACTTCGCCGAGCTCAGGGAGCTCGCCCAGAACATCGTCACCGCGGCCGAGGCCGGTGACCTGGTCGAGTACACCGAGGCGGACCGCGTGTTCCACCTGCGGTTGCTCTCGTACGCCGACAATCCGCGCATGACCAACCTCGTGTCCGACCTGCGTGCCCACACCCGCCTGTTCGGCTTGGCCGCGCTGCGTGAGCGAGGCGAGCTGGTCGACGTTGCACGTGAGCACCACGACATCGTCGACGCGCTCCACGCACGTGACCAACACCAAGCCGAGTCGCAGATGCGAGCCCACATCAGCCAGGTCCGGGGGCGTTGGGCCAGCCCTGGTCCGGAACCGGCCGACTGACCCCGGCGGCCACCTGCCCCGGCCGGTCGGCGTTCCTTTTCACTCGTTTCGGCCGAAACGTCGCGGTCGCGCCGCTAAGGTCACGATCATGAAGACGTTCGTTTCATGGCGGGGTGCGCTGGCCGTCGGGCTCCTGATTCCCGCGCTCGCGGGCTGTGGCGGCTCGAACGAGGGCGAACAGCAGGGCGACACGGTCGACGGGGTTCCGCAGCACTGGCTGACGGCTACGGCCGACGGTTGGGAAGGTTCCAAGGGGCAGGCGAACGGCGTACTGACCGTCGAACACGGCACTGATTGCCTCGTGCTCCCGGACGGGGCGACCCTGGAGGGGGAACCGTTCACGTCCGACGGTGCGGGCTGGGGTCCCGAGGGCGGCGAAACCGGCTACCGCTACCGGTGTGAGACCGAGACCGACGACCACATCGCCTCGTCGCTGTCGCTGGTCCGGCTCGACGACGCCGCGGCGGTCGACGAGTACGTGGAGGGCTTCCTCGCCACCGGTGACAGTTCCGTGCAGGACAACACCACGGAAACGCTGACCGCCCGGGGTGCGGAGGTGCACGTCCTCGTCACCGACTACATCACCAACCCGAAGGCGGGCAGCGCCTACACGGCGGTGCTCGCCGACCGTGATTCCTCGGCACTCGTTCAGCTCGAAGTGAGCAGCCTCGACGACGAGGACCTCGAGCGCTACTCGACCCGGAACCTCGCCGACGATCTGGCGGCCATCGTCGCGGCCGCCGGATGATGCGGCCCCGCTGACGGCGTCTCCCGACGTGCGCCCGGCTCGGGCGGCACGGGTGCCGGAACCTCACGCTGCTCGGACTTGACCGTCGGCGATCCGCGTGGCGACCCCGCGACGGGACAGCACACCTTGATTGTCCGATGTGGACTCTGCTGGCCGGCCGGATGCGTTGCGGGGCCGTGGGTTCGTGCTTCACATGCGGTGTGGTGACGACGCGTCGGATACGGACGGGTACGCGGGCTCGTAGACGGAAGTCCGCGTGCCCGGCGGTTCGGCGACCATCGCCCGTGCGGCGCGCTGGTCGGCGCCTCGTTTCGGACGGCGCGGTGCCGCCACCGAACGGCTGGCGACAACGCCTGCGGGCGTTCGGTTTCTCGGACCAGCCGGCTCTCGCCGGGCCTTGGCGGCTCCCTCCTTGTGGTTGAAATACCCCAGGGGGTTTATTACGTTGTGGCGAGAGAAGGGAGATGGTCGTCGTGGAGATGAAGCCGGAGATGGTGGGCGACGCGCTGACACGGTTGCGCAGGGCCAGGGGGCAGTTGGGTGGTGTGATCGAAGCCATCGAGGAGGGCCGCGACTGTGCCGAGGTGTTGACGCAGCTCGCAGCTGTTTCCCGTGCGCTGGACCGGGCGGGATTCAGGATCGTGGCCAGTGGCATGCGGCACTGTCAGCAGGCTCGCGACGATGGTGACGAACCGCCGATGACCGAGCAGGAACTGGAACGCTTGTTCCTCGCACTCGCCTGAGCGGGACATGTCCGCGGTGCCCCGTCGGCGGCGTCGGCGTTGCACATTGGTTGAATACCCCCAGGGGTTTAATCGCAGGGCCGGTCGGCAAGCGGTCGGCCATCGCCGACGATGCCTTCGCAGCAAGGTGCCGTGGTACCCGCAGCCCAGTACCCGGATGCCCGGTACGCGCTGTTTCTCCGCGTGTGGGGCGTCGGGGTGGATCGAAACAGGACACGAGATGGAAAGGGGAGACCGGCGGTGACGACGATGGATACGCCGAAGGAGCCCGAACAGCAGGTGGGCGGCCTGGCCGTCGAGGTGATCGAGACGTCGTCGCTGGGGGATCGCAGCTATCTCGCCACCGACGGCGAGGTCGCCGTGGTCGTCGATCCGCAGCGGGACGTCGACCGTGTGATCGCGGCCGCCGGGCGGCTCGGCGTCCAGATCGTGCTGGTGCTCGAGACGCACGTGCACAACGACTATGTGTCCGGTGGTCTCGAACTGGCGCGGCTGACCGGGGCGGACTACGGACTGTCGGCGGCCGACGAGGTGCCGTTCGACCGGCGGCCGCTGTCGGACGGCGAGGTCGTGGAAGTCTCGGCGCGGATGCGGGTGCGGGCGGTGGCCACTCCGGGGCACACGTTCCACCACCTCTCCTATGCGCTGGAAGGCCAGGACGGACCGGTTGGCGTGTTCACCGGCGGATCGCTGCTGTTCGGCACCACCGGGCGCACCGACCTGCTGGGGGAGCAGCACAGTGAGGATCTGGCGCGTCATCAGCACGCTTCTGCGCGGCGGCTCGCGGCGAACCTGCCTGACGGCGCCCAGATCTGGCCGACCCACGGATTCGGCAGTTTCTGCTCGGCCACACAGGCCTCGGGCGATTCGGCAACCCTGGGGGAGCAGAAGCGCATCAACCCGGCGCTGACGCTGTCGGAGGGCGAGTTCGTCGAACAGACCCTGTCCGGGCTCGACGCCTATCCGGCGTACTACGCGCACATGGGTGTGCAGAACACCAGTGGGCCGGAACCGCTGGACCTGCGCGAGCCGGCACGTGCCGAACCGGAGGAGCTGCGGCGTCGCCTTGAGCACGGCGAATGGGTCGTCGACCTGCGGTCCCGCAAGGCCTACGTCGTCTCACATCTCGCCGGAACCGTCAGTCTCGGACTGGACGGGCCGATGGCGACCTGGCTCGGCTGGATGATCGACTGGGGCGCCCCGATCACCCTGCTGGGCGAGTCGCGCGAGCAGGTCGGCGAGGCTCAGCGCGAGCTGGCCCGTATCGGCATCGACAAGTTCGCCGCGGCGGCGGTCGGCACTCCGAAGGAGCTGGCAGCCGACCCGGATCAGGTGCGCAGCACTCCGACCGCGACCTTCGGTGATTTGGCCGCGGCGCTGAGCGGGGATCCCAACGGGCTTCCGGCGCCGGAGGTGGTGTTGGACGTCCGGACCAACAACGAGTTCGGCGCCCGGCACGTCACCGGTGCCGTGCATGTGCCGCTCTACGAGCTCAAGGACCGGCTCGACGAGGTTCCCACCGGCGCGGTCTGGGTGCATTGCGGAAGCGGTTACCGCGCCACCGCCGCGGCGTCGCTCCTCGAAGCCGCGGGCCGCACGGTCGTACTCATCGACGACATGTTCGACGCCGCTGCCCAGGTCGACGTGCCGATGACCGGCGGAAGCTGACAGCACGACACCGAACGAATTGCGGAGGTATCCCCGGAGTGCCCCAAACATTGCCGAAGACCGTGGACACCGCGCAGGTCCGCGAATTGCGCGACGTCGATCCGCAGATCCGGCTGATCGACGTGCGCGCACCCGGCGAGTTCGCCTCGTCGCACATCCCGGGCTCCTACAACGTCCCCCTCGATCTGTTGAGGGAACACCGCGAGGAACTCACGGCCCGGCACGGCGACCCGGTGGTGCTCGTGTGTGCCTCGGGTGGCCGTGCCGAGCAGGCACGCGGTCTGCTGGAGAACGCCGGGCTGGAACGGCTGAGCGTCCTGCACGGCGGTATCGCCGGGTGGGAACAGCAGGGAGGGGAGCTCAACCACGGACGCGGCACCTGGGCCATGGAGCGACAGGTACGGCTGGCCGCCGGGTTGCTCGTACTCACGGGCGTGGTGGCGAGCATCGCCTACGAACCGCTCAAGTGGATCGCGGGGTTCGTCGGTGCCGGCTTGACGTTCGCGGCGGTGAGCAACACGTGTGCGATGTCCCGCGTGCTCGGACTGCTGCCGCACAACCGCAGCCGCACCGACGACCGCGTGCTCCTCGAAGCCCTCACCGAGCGCAACGGTGCCGAAGGCCGAGGCTGATTACCGGTGTGGGTACGACTTCGCACACCGCGCGGGTGGTTGCCGACCGACGCGTTGGGCGGCTAGGTGTTTCCGTTGCTGTTGGCCGCGGTGTTCGGCGCCGTCATCGGATTGGCGTTGGGATTGCTCGGCGCCGGTGGTTCGATCCTCGCGGTGCCTGCGTTGGTCTACGGCGTCGGACTGCCCTGGGAGACCGCGGTTCCGGCGTCGCTGGTGGTGGTCGCACTGTCCTCGCTGGGAGCGCTGCTGCCACGCGAGCGTCGGACGGCGGTGCGGTGGCCGGTCGCGTTGGTGTTCGGTGCGGCGGGTGTCCCGGCCGCCTTCGGCGGCACGACCCTTGGGAAGCTCCTTCCACAACGCTGGCTGCTGTTGGCGTTCGCAGCGCTCATGATCGTCGTCGCTGTGCGCATGCTGCGTGGCGGCGAGAATCAGACCGGTGCCTGCCGCACGGTGCAGGGTGGGATCAACTGGCGCACCTGTCTTCCCAAATCGGTGCTCACGGGTGCGTCCGTCGGGGTGCTGACGGGATTGTTCGGTGTCGGCGGCGGTTTCGTCGTCGTACCGGCCCTCACCCTGTTACTGGGCTTGGGGGCCCAACAGGCGGTCGCGACGTCCCTGGTGGTCGTTCTGATCAACTCGGTGGCCGGGTTCACCGCGCACGCGGGCACGGCCGGTGACATCGACTACCGGATCCTGCTGCTGTTCGCCGGTGCGGCGCTGGCCGTGTCGGTCGTGGCCGCACGGTGGTCGGCCAAGCTCGACGCGTCCACGGTTCGCCGCTGGTTCGCCGTCGTCGTGCTGGCCGTGGCGGGGTTCGTCGCGACGGCTTCCTTCGCCGGCCCATCGGTCGTGGGCTGACGGCAGGCGGTTCGCCGACAAGACGAGCCCGCCGTGCGGCGGATCGGCGCACGGCGGGCTCGGCGATGCGGCCCCCGTCAGACGACGACGGGCGTGACGTGGAACAGGAGTCCCGCCACGGCTCCGCCGAGCAGCGGTCCGAGGATCGGGATCCAGCTGTACGACCAGTCGGCGCCCTCACGACGTCCCATCGGCAACAGCGCGTACACGATGCGCGGGCCGAGGTCACGTGCCGGGTTGATCGCGTAACCGGTCGGGCCGCCGAGCGACGCGCCGATCCCGACGACCAGCAACGCGACCGCCAACGGGCCGAGCCCGGTCGGCGTGTTGCCGAACACCAGCACCACGTACACGAGTACGAACGTGCCGATGGCCTCGGTCACCACGTTCCAGCCCGGCGTGCGCAGCGCCGGCCCGGTGGCGAACACCCCCAACGTCCCGGAGTGGTCCTCCTCGGCGTCGAAATGCTTCTTGTACGCCAGATACACCAGCACGGCGCCGAGCATCGCACCAAGCAGCTGCCCGGCAAGGTAGACCGCGACGTGCCACGGCGTCGCGGGAACGCCCGGTGCGAGGTCGTTACCGGCGACCCAGATGCCCGCCGTCACCGCGGGGTTCAGGTGCCCACCGGAGTACGCCGCGGCGTACACACCGGCGAACACCGCGAGCCCCCACCCGAAGTTGATCAGCAGCCAGCCGCCGCCGAACCCCTTCGTCGTCGCCAGGCTCACGTTGGCACCGACACCGCAGCCCAGCAGGACGAGCAGGGCGGTGCCCATGGTTTCGGAAAAGAGAACGCTCCCCATCGAGCCTCCTTGACGTCACCGCAGGGACGCGCGGAATCGGCGCGCGAATTCGGAAACGCGCGCGACTCAGGGCGTCAGCAGTGGGAAATGAGAATGTCAGAAATGTGCCGGGTGGCGGTGAGAACTCACCAGACGGTGTAGCCGCCGTCGACGACGAGGTCCGTACCGGTGCAGAAGCTGGCTGCCTCGGAAGCCAGGAACACCACGGCCGGTGCGATCTCGCGAGGCTCGGCCACCCGGCCCATCGGCGTGCCGTCGAGCCATGCGCGGCGCCATTCGTCGTTGTTCATGCCGCGTTTGGTCAGTTCGGTGCCCACGTATCCCGGTGAGACGGAATTGACCCGGACCCCGCGGTCGGACCATTCACCTGCGAGCGACTTGGTCAGGTGGACGACCGCGGCCTTCGCGGCGTTGTAGGCGGACTGCGGCTGCGGGCGGTTGGCGATGTGCCCGCTCATGCTGCCGGTGTTGATGATGCTGCCCGAGCCCTGCTCCAGCATGCGCTTGCCCGCGGCGCGACAGGAGTAGAACACGCCGTCGAGGTTCACCGACAGAACCCGGCGCCAGTCCTCGTCGCTCAGGTGCTCGCTCGGGTGGTTGTGAACGATGCCTGCATTGTTGACCGCGACGTCGAGCGAGTCCGCGGTCTGCACGACGTGGTCGACTGCGGCGTCGATGCTCGTCGAGTCGGTCACGTCGGCCGCCACGAATTCCGCCCCGAGTTGCTCGGCGGTGGCCTTGCCGACGTCGGCGTCGAGATCGCACACGAACACCCGGGCGCCTGCGTCGCACAGTCCCTTGGCGATCGCGGCGCCGATGCCCTGCGCGCCTCCGGTGACCAGTGCGGTCCTGCCTTCGAGCGTGTACGGGTTGGTCACTTCGTCTCCCTACCGGTCGTCGAGGGCCGCGCCGACGGCGCGGAACTGACATCTCGGATCTCGTGTGTTCCGTCGGCGCGGCCGATCACCATCTCGTCGGCGATCCCGGTGAACAGCCCGTTCTCCACGACCCCCGGGATCCAGTTGAGCTGGCCGTCCAACGCGACGGGGTCGAGGATCCGCTGCAGGTGGGCATCGATCAGGTAGTTCCCGCTGTCGGTCACCACCGGCTCGTGACCGTTCATGCGCAGGGGCAGGTCCGGGTTCCGGTAGCCGAGCCGCTCGAGCAGCGCGGCGACCGAACGACGTGTCGACTCCCACGAGAACGGCACGATCTCGATGGGCAGGGGGAAGGCACCGAGGGTCTCGACCACTTTGGACTCGTCCACCACGGCGACCATGCGGCGGGAGGCATCGGCCACGATCCGCTCCCACAGCAGACACGCGCCGCCGCCCTTGATCATGGCGCCGTCGCCGTCGATCTCGTCCGCGCCGTCGATGGTCACGTCGAGGTGCTCGACGTCTTCGAGCGTCGTCAGTGGGACGCCGACCTCCAGAGCCAGGTCTCTGGTGCCGGTCGACGTCGGCACCCCGATGACATCCAGGCCGCCGGCGACGGCTTCGCCCAGCTTGCGGACGAACCAATGCGATGTCGTGCCGGATCCCAGGCCGATGATCATGCCGTCGGACACGTAGGCGTCGATGGCGGCGGTTCCCGAGACCACCTTGGCGGTGTCCTGTGACGTGCGTGGTTCCATGAACTTCCTGTCTGCCGTTCCTGCTGTGTTAGGCCGGTCGGATTCGTTCGAACAGTTCGTGGAACCGCTCGATCACGGTGTGCTCGCCCACGTGTCCCCAGGCGACGTGCACGTAGTCGACGCCGACCCGCTTCGCGGTCTCCGCGTCGATCGCGGTGTCGCCGACGTACAGCGACTCCGACGGCGGGACCTCAAGGCGGTCGAATGCGGTACGGAGGTGCTCCGGGTCGGGTTTGCCGGCCGAGACCTCGTCGATGCCGACGACCGCGTCGACGGCGCCTGCGAGACCGGTGTGGTGCAGCACGCGGTGGGCGAGTGCCGACCGTTTGTTGGTGCACACGCCGATGCGTACGCCGTGGGCGTGCAGCTCGGCCACCGCGTCGCCCGCGTCGGCGTACAACGTCGTCTCCGCGACCGGATCGGCGGTGTACGCGGTGGTGTAGTCGGCCAACGCGGTGTCCACACCCGCCTCGGAGCCACCGGCGAGCGCCAGCGCCCTGCCGACCAGGGCACGCGCTCCCTCACCGAGGAGGCCACGCACCTGATCGGCCGTCACGGGAGGTAATGACTGCGCTGCCAGGGCCGTGTTCAACGCGCGGGTGATGTCCGGAGCGCTGTCCACCAACGTGCCGTCGAGGTCGAAGACGACGGCGCGCGCGCCAGGCGCCATCACGCGTCCGCGGTGGCGTAGAGCGGTCGCAGCCCTTCGTACAGGGCGCGGTGCCGGGCGAAGACCGAGTCGTAGACGCGGGTGCTGCCGGTGTCCGGGGTGAACGTGCGCTCGATGCTCACCCCGGACACCGCCTCGTCCAGACTGCCCCAGTAGCCGACTCCGACGCCGGTCGCCAGCGCAGCACCGTAGGCTCCGCCCTCGGTCGCGCCGGTGACGGTGACGGTCTCCCTGCCGAGGACGTCGGCGAGCATCTGCAGCCACAGCGTCTCGCTCGTCGCTCCGCCGGAGGCGACGACGCGGTCGCACTCCAGTCCGGCCTGTCTGCAGACCTCGAGGATCTCCCGCATGTTCAGCAGCACGCCTTCCAGGACGCTGCGCGAGAAATGCCCGAGGTGGTGCATCGGAGTCAGGCCGATCCAGCTCGCCGACGCCTCCGGGGCGAGATTTGGCGATCTCTCGCCGAGGAGGTAGGGAAGGAACAACAGCCCCTCCGCACCGGGTTCGACGTCCTTGGCCAGTGCGACGAGTTTCTCGAACGACACGGGGTCGGCGGTCGTCACCGGTGCCAGCGCGTCACGCAGCCACTGGAACGCGCCTCCCGCGCTGAGTGAGACACCCATGACGTGCCAGCGGCCCGGCCCGTTGCCGCACGAGACCTGCACTCGCCCGCTCGGGATGTTCGGGCAGCTCGCCGCTCCACCCGCGACAATGCCCGCCGTCCCGATGGTGAAGCCGACCGGCCCCGGGTCGATGAGCCCCATCGCGGTGGTCTGGATGACGGCGTCGCCACCGCCGCCGTACACCTGGACGCCCTCGGGGATGTTCCAGCGACGTGCCAGTTCCGGGAGCAGCGCCCCGGTGGCGTCGATGGATTCGACCGCGTCCGGAAGCAGTCCGCGATCGATGTCCAACAGTTCGAGCAGCTCGTCCGACCAGGTGCGCTCCGCGACGTCGAACAGTCCCGTGCCGGAGGCGTCCGACACGTCCGTGACGTGGTTTCCCGTCATCTTCAGGCGCAGGTAATCCTTCGGGTTGAGCACGTGCGCCATGCGCGTGAAGAGTTCGGGCTCGTTGTCCCGGAACCAGATGATCTTCGGTGCGGTGAATCCGGGCAGCATCCGGTTGCGGGTCATGCGGATGAGCTCGTCGAGTCCGCCTGCGCGCTCGGTGATCCAGTCGCATTCGGCGGCCGCTCGTTGATCGTTCCACAGAATGGCGTGTCGCAGCGGCTGTCCGTTGGAGTCCAGAGCGGTCAGGCCGTGCATCTGTCCGCACAGGCCGATGCCGACCACTTCGCGTCCCCGCTCCGGAAGCGAGGCGGTCACCGCCGCGATCGCCTCGTCGGTGGCGCGCCACCAGTCGGCGGGGTCCTGTTCCGCCCAGCCGGGACGGAGGTTGTGAACGGGATAGTCCCGCGATTGCTTGGCGACCACCTCGCCCGTTTGGGATACGGCTATGACCTTGCACGACGAGGTGCCCAGATCGATGCCAATCAGCATGATGCGACCGTCCTTTCGCGCCTCACTGCGCGTTGTGGCGGAGCCGGATGTGCTTGAGTTGCAGGTAGTTCTCGAGTCCTTCGTGGCCGTGTTCGGAGCCGAAGCCGCTTTCGCGCCGGCCCCCGTATGGCGCGTTGATGATTCCCGCGTCGACGTTGTTCACCGCGACGTTGCCGAAGTCGAGGTCGCCCGCGAGCGTGAACGTCTCCGTGGTGTCGGTGGTGTAGGCGTATGCGGCCAGTCCGCCGGGCGCGGCGTTGGCGCGGGAGACGGCGTCATCGAGCTCGGTGAACCGTGCGACTCCCACCAACGGCCCGAACGTCTCCTCGTGCATGACCAGTGCCTCGTCCGGTGCATCGGCCACGACGGTCGGGCGCAGGAACAGCCCCGGGGAATCCGAACGCGGCGGCTCACCTCCGGCGACGACTCGCGCCCCCTGCGCGCGGGCGTCGGCGATGTGGTCGAGGGTGCGCCGGTACGTCTCGGGCATCGTCATCGCGCCGACGTCGGCATCCGGCTCGGCGAGCCCGTCGGCGACGGTCAGCGCGTCGGCGGCCTTCGCCAGCCCGGCGACGAACTCGTCGTACACCCCGTCCTGCACGTAGATCCGGTTGATCGCGATGCAGATCTGCCCGGCGTTGCGGAAGGACCGCCGGGTCGCGCCCGCGATCGCGGCGTCGACGTCCGCCCGGTCGGTGACGACCATCGGGCAGCTGCCGCCCAGTTCGAGTGACAAGCCGGTGATCCCGCTGACGGAGCGGTAGATCGCCTGCCCCGTGCGCATCGACCCGGTGAACGCGATCTTCGCGACGTCCGGGTGCTCGGCCAGTGCCTGACCGGCCTCCCCGTCGCCGTACACGAAGTTGACGACACCCGGGGGCATCGCCTCGGCGACGCATTCCGACAGCAGCTGCGCCGACCCCGGCGTGTACTCCGACGGTTTCAGCACGATCGTGCAGCCCGCGGCGGTCGCACCGGCGAGCTTCCAGCCGGTGAGTTCGATCGGATAGTTCCACGGCACGATGCCCGCGACCGGCCCGATCGGCTCCTTCTGCACGATGCTGAGGAAACCGGCCGTGTCGTTGGGAATCGTCCGGCCGAAGACGCGTTCGGCCTCTTCCGCGTAGTAGTGCAGCGCGGACACGAACTTGGTGACCTCGCCGCGTGCCTCGCTGCGCGGTTTGCCCTGTTCGCGGGTGATCGAGACGGCCAGCTCGTCGACGCGGGTCGCGCAAACCTCGGCCAGCCGATGCAGGTGGCGGGCACGCTCGGCGGGCAACGTCTTGCGCCACGCGGGGAACGCGCGTACCGCGGACCCCACGGCCGCGTCGACGTCACGGGAGGTCGACCGCGGTGCCACGGCGGCGAGGGCACCGGTCGCGGGGTTGTGCCGGTCGATCGTGCCGCCGCCGGAGTCCCGCCAGTCTCCGCCGTGGAAGTTCCGGCACGTGATCACGTCGGTGTGAGGTTGCATGGTGCTGTGTCCGCTCTCATGGACGGCGGACCCGGTGCGGTTTCGGTCGTCACCGAGTGGGGCACTCCGGATCCAGTAATTTGTATGATGATCGGACTTTAGCTCTGGACGGACATCGACCGCAACCCGTTCCGGGTGCCGCTTCAGGTGGGCTCGTCGCCCTTTCGGCCGGGAGCGAGGCGATCGGCGTGCCGCATGATCCGCCGGAGATGGTTCTCCGTCGCGAACCGTGCGCGTGACGGGTCACCTGCGGAGATGGCGTCGGCGATCTCGGCGTGCTCGCGCACGGTGTCGGTCGCCTCCGACGGATATGCGGGGCCGGACGAGTACGTTTCGCGCAGGAAGCCGTTGATCGGTTTGATCATCAGCGAGAAGAACGGGTTTCCGCTGGCCTTCGCCAGGATCTCGTGGAACGACAGGTCGGCGTCGAGGAACTTCTCGCGCACGTCGAGGTTGGCGGCGAGCCGGTCGTTCTCCGCCTGCATCGCCTCGAGGTGCGCTTCCTCCCTGCGCGCCGCCGCGAGTACCGCCATCTCGACCTCGAGTACGAGTCGCAGTTCGAGCAGCTGCTCGAAGCTGCCTTCGCTGAGTCGGAGAAGCAGCGAGTACTGGTCGGCGATCAAGCGGCCGTCGAACTCGGAGACGACCATGCCGCGCCCCGGCTTCACCGTGACGAGTCCTCGCTGGACCAGCAGTCGGGCCGTCTCGCGCACGACCGTGCGGCTCACGTCGAACCGGTCGGCGAGCTCGGCCTCGGTGGGCAGCCGTTCGCCGACCGGCAACCGCAGGATCTCGTCCTGGAGCGTGTCGGCGAGGGTCTCCGGAAGCCGCCGCCGGGCGCCGTGATCGAAGTTCATAGCACGATTGTATGGGCTCACCGGGCGCTGTATGACGACGTGTGTGCGCAGGTCGCCGTGCGAAAGAGTGACAGATGCGGGGTGCTAGTCGTGTTCGAGGTGGGGTTCACATCTGGTGTGGACGAGTATTTGTATGACAAACTGACATTTGCTGGGTTCGACACGGCAGGGAAGGCACATCTGTGAAGCTCACCGACTACGCCAGCAGCGTTCTCCCGGACGACGCCGACCGGGCGACCCTCGTGGCACGGATTCACGACCCCGGAAGCGGGGGACCGTGCGTCGCCGCACTGCGAGGAGACGCGCTCGTCGACCTCACCGAGGTCACGCCTACGGTCGCCGACCTGTTGGACCGGCCGGACGCCGTCGACGTGGTACGCACCGCGCAGGGTTCGCGCAGCTGGCCGCTCGCCGACGTGCTGAAGGCGACGTTCGACAACGACCGAACCCGGGCGCGCCTGCTTGCTCCTGTGGACCTGCAAGTACTCAAGGCCGCGGGAGTGACATTCGCGCGCAGCATGATCGAGCGTGTCATCGAGGAACGGGCGGCAGGCGACCTGCATCGCGCCGAGGAGATCCGCGGCAAGCTCGGCGCACTGGTCGCGGGTCACATCTCGCAGGTCGTGCCCGGATCCGAGGAAGCCGCACGGGCGAAGGAAGTGCTGGTCGCCGAAGGACTGTGGTCGCAGTACCTCGAGGTCGGCATCGGTCCCGACCCGGAGATCTTCACCAAGGCACCCGTGTTGTCTTCCGTCGGTACCGGCGCGCAGATCGGCGTCCTGGAACGCTCGACGTGGAACAACCCCGAACCCGAACTCGCCGTCGTGGCGGATTCCCGCGGTGCGCCGATCGCCGCCACCCTGGGCAACGACGTCAACCTTCGCGACTTCGAGGGGCGCAGCGCACTGCTGCTCGCCGAGGCCAAGGACAACAACGCGTCGTGCGCACTCGGCCCGTTCCTGCGTCTGTTCGACGACGGTTTCGGCCTCGACGACGCGCGTGGGATCGACGTCGAGCTCGAGATCACCGGCCGCGACGGGTTCTCGCTCAGCGGTGTCAACCCGGTCAGGGAGATGAGCAGGGACATCCGCACACTGCTCGAACACGCACACGGCCCGCATCACCGCTATCCGGACGGGTTCGTGTTGTTGACCGGCACGATGTTCGCTCCCACCGAGGACCGCGACGTCCCGGGACAGGGCTTCACGCACAAGATCGGTGACATCGTCCGCATTTCGTCCCCGAAGCTCGGGGCTCTGGTCAACGAGGTCAACACCGCCGAGGAAGCGCCGGACTGGACGTTCGGGATCCGTGCGCTGCTGCGCAATCTTGCCGCGCGCGGACTGCTGTCCGGTGCGCGGGGACAGGAGGTTCCGGCATGAGACGCGTCGTCGTCACCGATCACGCCTTCGGCGATGTGACCGGCGAGGCCGCGGTCGCCGACCGGCACGGCGCCGAGTTCGCGGTGCACCAGTGCCGGACCGAGGAAGAGACCGTCGAGGCGGTGCGGGGTGCGGACGTCGCGTTCGTCAACTTCGCCCCGACGACCCGTGCCGTTCTCTCCGCCATGGCCGACGGTGCGGCGGTGATCCGTTACGGCATCGGCTACGACAACGTCGACGTCGCTGCCGCGGCCGACCTCGGTGTCACCGTCGCGAACGTGCCGGACTACGGCGTCGACACGGTCGCCGACCACACCGTCGCCTGCCTGCTGACACTGTTGCGCAGGCTGACCCGGTTCGACCGGGCCGTGCACCGGGACGGCTGGTGCGCTCCCCGCGACCTCGGGTCGGTACCCGGGTTCGCCGGCACCACGATCGGCCTCGTCGGCCTCGGGCAGATCGGGCTCGCGGTCGCGAAGCGGTTGGCGCCGTTCGGTTTCACCGTGCTGGCCCACGACCCCTACGCCGACGCGCACGCGGCCGCCGCCCACGGTGTCCGGCTGTCCGAGTTGGACGAACTGCTCGGTGCGGCCGACGCGGTGTCGTTGCACGCCCCGTTGACCGCGGAGACCAGCAAGCTGCTCGACGCGTCGGCCTTCGCCCTGATGCGCAGGGGAGCGTTCCTCGTGAACACCTCCCGCGGCGGCCTCGTCGACCAGGACGCGCTCGCCGACGCGGTCGAGTCGGGTCAGGTCGCCGGTGCCGCACTCGACGTCTTCGATCCCGAACCGCTCGCGGCGGACTCCCGGTTGCGGGAGCTTCGCGAGGTTTTGCTGACCCCGCACGCGGCGTTCTTCTCGGACAGCTCCCTCGCCGCGTTGCAGCGGCTGGCGGCCGAGGAGGCCGACCGCGCGCTGTCGGGCAAACCGCTGCGGTGTCCGGTGCGTTGACGGACACTGTCGAGGCGGTTCCGGCGGTCGCGCCACCCGAACCGTTCCCATCGGCGAGTCTCGACGGAAAGGTGATGTCGTTGAACCAGGGAGTCGATCCGCGTACCGGCGAGCCGGTCGGTGATCCGGTCCCCGACACCCGCGCCGAGCAGGTGCGCAGCGTCGCGCAGCGCGCGGCCGACTGCGCACCGCGGTTGGCCGGCCTGCCCTACGCCGGGCGGGGCCAGTTGCTGAACGCGCTGGCTACGGCGCTGCGGCAGAACGAGAACGAGCTGGTCGAGCTCGCCGACCGCGAGACCGCGCTCGGCAGTCCGCGGCTCCCCGGCGAGCTGGCCCGCACGGCGGCGCAGTTGGACATGTTCGCCGACGTGCTGCGTGACGGCGCCTTCTGCGAAGCGGTCATCGACCGGCCGGATGCGAACGCCGTCCCGCCGCACGGGGACCTGCGCCGCATGCTCGTGCCGCTCGGTCCGGTCGCGGTGTTCGCGGCCGGCAACTTCCCGTTCGCGTTCTCGGTGCTCGGCGGTGACACCGCGAGTGCACTGGCCGCCGGGTGTCCCGTCGTGGTGAAGGCCCATCCAGGGCACCCCGGCCTGTCCGAACGGATCGCGGACCTGGCTGCCGGGGCCCTGTCGGAGGCGGGCGCTCCCGACGGGACGTTGAGCGTCGTGCACGGTTACGAGGCGGGGCCCGCACTGGTGACCGATCCGTCGATCACGGCGGTCGGTTTCACCGGGTCGACCGGTGGCGGTCGGGCGCTGTACGACCTGGCCGTCGGACGGGAGAACCCGATTCCGTTCTACGGGGAACTCGGCAGCATCAACCCGGTCGTCGTCACCGGGTCCGCGGTCGACGCGCGCGGCCGCGAGATCGCCGAGGGGCTGGCCGGTTCCTTCCGGCTCGGTACCGGGCAGTTCTGCACGAAGCCGGGCGTGGTCTTCGTGCCCGCCGATTCCGGCTTCGACTCGCAGGCTGCCGACGCTGTGCGGCCGTCGGCGCCCGCGCCGATGCTCACCGCGCGGATGCGGGACGCCTTTCAGTCCGGCGTCGCGGCCCTGTCGGAGGTGCCCGGCGTGCGTGAGCTGGTGAAGGCCGAGCCGCTGGACGCCGACGGTCACGACGTCCTCCCTGCAGTGCTGGCCGTGGACGCCGAGACCTTCGCCTCCCGGGCCGATGCGCTGGCGGGCGAATGCTTCGGTCCGGTCACCGTGCTCGTGGAATACCGCGACACCGACTCCCTGCACCGGGCTCTGCGCACCGTGCCGGGCAGCCTCACGGGAAGTCTGCACGCCGAACCCGGCGATCCCACGGCGGGTGACATCGTCGGGGTGCTTCGGGAGAGCGTCGGGCGGATCATCGTCAACGGCTGGCCGACCGGCGTGGCCGTGACCTGGTCGCAGCACCATGGCGGGCCGTGGCCCGCCACCACCGATCCGCTCCACACGTCCGTGGGCGCCACGGCGATCCGGAGGTTCCTGCGCCCGGTGACCTACCAGGACGTGCCGGACGAGCTGCTTCCCGAGGAGCTGCGGGACGGCAACCCGCTCGGCATTCCCCGGCGCGTCGACGGCGTCCCGGCCTGATGTGATGCCGGTCCCTCCCCGCGGCGGGACCCGGCATCACGCGTCGGTGGGCCGTCACGCCGGCGTGCGGTCGATCCAGAGTTGTGTCGGGGCCCGGGTGAACACACCTGCCTCGGCGGGCGCTCCGTCGGCGAACCGTACCGTGGGCATGGCGTCGAGCAGCATGTCCACGCCGACCTCGATCTCGGTCTTCGCCAGCATGGCCCCGACGCAGAAGTGCCTGCCGAGGCAGAACGCGAGGTGGTCGGCCGCCGCGGAGAACGCCTTGGTGGTCGACAGGTCGTCGCGGAAGATGTCGAACGTCTCCGGATTCGCGTAGTGCTGCTCGTCCCGCCCCGCCGCGCCGATCAGGCAGGTGACCGTGCTGCCCGCGGGCACGACTCCGCCCGACAGTTCGACGTCCTCGCTGGGTTGGCGCATGATCATGTGCACGGGTGGGGAGAAGCGCAGCGTTTCCGCGAAGGCGGCCCCGATGAGCGAGCGGTCCGCCCGCACGGCTTCGAGCTGGTCGGGATGTTCGAGCAGGTTCTTCATCAGACTGGCGATCGCTTTGTCCGTCGTCTCGCCGCCTGCGGTCAGCAACAGGCTGCAGAACGCCTTGATCTCCTCGTCGGACATGTGCTCGCCGTCGATCTCGGCGGCGCACAATGTCGAGAGCAGGTCGTCACCCGGGTTCTGCCTGCGCTGCCGGATGATCGGGATCAGGTATGAGGCGAACTCCTCCTTGGTGCGCATTCCCTCGGCCATCACGTCCGGGTCCTGCGTCAAGTTGGACAGGAACGCCATGATCGACGTGTACCACTGGTGGAACTTGTCGTGGTCGCTCTTCGGAAGTCCGAGCATGTCGACGATCACGTTGATCGGAAACCGGGTGGCGAAATGCTCGACGAGGTCGACCGGGTTCCGATCACGCAGCCCGTCGATCAGTTCCCGGCTGTTTCGCTCGATGACCGGGAGGAACTTCGTTTCCAGCTCGTTGCCGCGGAACGCCGAGGACACCAGTGCCCGGTGTGTGGCGTGCTCGCGGCCGTTCATCTGCAAGATGGTCCGGCCGTGGACCGGTTCGAGCTGCCAGTCGTAGTTGTCACTGGTGAAAACCGGGTCGCGGAAGGCCTTCTCGACGTCGTCGTATCGAGAGATGAGGTAGCTCTGCATTCCCTCGTGCCAGATCAGCGGGTGCTCGTCGCGCATGATCCGGTAGTGCGGGTACGGATTCTCGGCGAATTCCGCGGAAAGAATGTCGGGTGCTTCGTGCAGAGCAGTCATCGTGAGCGATCTCCTTTGATCAGAAACGACGGACGACTCGAACCGGAACGCGCTCAGGACCACCGCCGTCCGCATGCACCTCTCGTCGGCGACCACGACATCCTGCGGTCGCATATGAACCGGATCACACTCGTAGCAGTATCGAGTCCGCCGAAATCCATGTCAAGGATTCGCATGGAATGAAGTCGATGGATGCAGTAGATCGGCCAGTACCTGTGCGTGGCTGTGTGGGACGTCCTTGGTGGCGGTCAACAGGGTGAGGCCGTCGGGGTTCGCGCGCCCCCGTAGCTCCGCCAGGGCCGTCGCGGCGTCCGGCGATTCCAGTTCCGCCAGGTAGCGGCGGCGGAACTCGGCGAACTTCTCGGGGTCGTGCGCATACCATTTCCGAAGTTCGGTCGACGGCGCGATCGTCTTGACCCAGTCGTCCAGTCGGGCGGACTCCTTCTTCATGCCTCGTGGCCACACGCGGTCGACGAGTACGCGCGCGCCGTCGTCGTCGCGTGGGGACTCGTAGATCCGGCGTACCCGCACGGTTCTGCTCGCCACTCTCCTGCCTCCTTCGCGGATCGTGACACCGGCTGCGGCTTGCATGGGTGCCAGCCGGCGGGCCACGTTCATGGTGCGCCGACCGCGGGTTACCCGGCGACCGCCCGGGCCCACGGGTGGTCGTCGAGGAGCGACCGCCGCCGTCGTTGCCCGCTACGGGACGTAATTGGAAATGATAACCATTATCGTCTATGGTGTTGGCCGGTCCTGCAAGAAGGAGTGGTGATGAAGGTCCGCAAGTCGCTGCGCTCGTTGAAGCAGAAGCCCGGCGCGCAGGTCGTGCGCAGGCACGGCAGGGTGTTCGTGATCAACAAGAAGAACCCGCGCTACAAGGCGCGCCAGGGCTGATCTGCCCGGCCGTTCCGGTTCTCGGAGCGGCCGACGGCCTGCGCCGTCGTGTCCGCCCCTCTGGGGCGGTGAAAAGGCGAGGCGTGACCGCGTGTCACGCCTCGCCTTTTCCAGTTCCGTCGGCGGATGCCTATTCGCCGCCGTAGCGGTGGTAGTAAGCGACGAGCCTGCGTGGCACGAGTTTTCGTTCGCCGCGCACCACGATCGGCACCAGGTCCGGAGCCTTCGCCTTCCACTGTGAACGCCGCGTCCGGGTGTTGGCGCGCGACTTCTTGCGTTTGGGTACTGCCATGGTGTGTGCCCTTCGGTGTGTTCAGGACTCGTTTCGTCCGTTGTGGACCGTCTCCGAATCGGAGTCGGCATCGGTGTCGTCGCACGGTTCCTCGTGCCACGCCCCGAACGGATCCGGGTAGTGGGCCCAGGCCCGGCGGCCCGCTGCGAGTTCCTCGTCGGTCAGCAGTGCGCCGCGCAGCGTGTCCTCGACGAACTGCGGATCCGCCTCGTGGGAGATCACGACGATCTCCTGGTCCCGGTCGCCGAACAGTGGGTCCCAGCGCAGTGACGCGAGCGTCCGCCGTTCGGCCGAGACGTCCGTCCACTCCGGAGCGTCCGGCGAGTCGAGCCACGGGCCGAGGTGACCGACGCCGAGTCCGCCGCCCGCCGATTCCAGCCACAGCGCCACGTCGGGCTGGCTGGCGATCCACACGCGGCCACGGGCGCGCAGTACGCCGTCGAGCAGCACGTCGATGGCTTCGTGCAGGCGTTCCGGGTGGAAGGGTCTGCGTTCGGAGAAGACCGCGACGGCGACGCCGCAGTCGGGGTGCAGCGGCGGCTGGCCGCGCAACAACGCTCCGTGGGGGTCGTCGCCCGTGCCTCGCCGCGCGTCGGACGGCACCGCCGCGAGCAGTGTGTCGCGATCGGTCACCGCGAGGTCGAGCACGGGTGCCGACGGGGCGACGCGCTCGAGGATCGCGTTCGTCCTGGCCGCTGACCACGCGTCAGCAGCGCGTCCGGCGGACACGACCACGTCGGCGAACTCGATCTGGGCCAGTGCGACGTGGGCGACCGTCCGCTCGTCGTCGGCGGATCCGTGCAGCCCGCGTTCGGCCATGGTCGTGTCACCCGTGACGTCGTGGACGAAGCTCTCGGCGTCGATGGCCGTGACCACGACTGCCAGGTCGATGTCCTCGCCCACCGGGCGGTCGCCGAGGACGACGTGCTCGATGGTCAGGCACACCTGCTCGGGGTCCATGGCTTCGTCCAGCTGCAGCACGATCCGTTCGACGGTGGCGTCGGCGGCCAGCCGCCGCAGCAGTGGGAGCAGGTCTTCGCGCACGGTGCAGGTGACGCAGCCGTGGGCGAGTTCGACGATCGTCGTCGTCTTCCCGGTGCCGAGCCGTACGGTGCGCCGCACGACGCCGGACGAGACCTCGCGCAGGTCGTGGTTGACGACTGCGGTGGCCGGGTCTTCGTCCTGCAGTCGCAGCGCGACATCACGGTCGGCGGCGGGGGAGACGCCGCTGACGACGATCACGGGGGTTCGAGGGTGGTCCGTCACGGCACACATCGTAAACGATAGTGAAAACCATTTCCAATAAGGGTCGTGGTGTGCACGTGCGGGTCCGCCGTGGGGCAAGGCCCCGCCTCGCTTCGGCCGATCGTCGTCCCTTTCGCTCGTGTTCGCCGGTTGTGCGGAACCTGTTCAGCCTCGTCCGGAATGGTTGCTTCCTGCCGGTCCTCGGCCGGTCAACGGCCCCCGACACATCGGAGCGCAACGTATGTTCAGGTCAGCCGAACGAGAACGCAGAACCCTACGTGCGGTGGTCGCGGCGTGCTCGGCCGTGGCGATCGCCGCGACGTCGGCCGCCGTCGTGGCCCCGGCCGCAGGCGCCCAGCAGGAGCAGGCAGGCGACGGCGTCTACCGCGGTGAGGTACAGGTGGTGCCGGCCTCGGCGGGAACCACCGAGCAGAACGTGCTGACGGGCACGGTGTTCGTCGACGACAACGAGGACTCCAGCGCGGGCGACGGCGAACGCGGTCTGGCGGGCGTCGTCGTGTCGAACGGGCGCGACGTCGTCACGGCCGACAGCGAGGGCCGCTACCGGCTGCCCGCGTTCGACAACATGACGGTCTTCATCACTCAGCCGAACGGCTACCAGGTTCCGGTCGACGAGTACAACGTCCCGCAGTTCCACTACAACCACCTGCCGGAAGGCTCGCCGGACCTGAAGTACGGCGGCATCGAGCCCACCGGACCCCTGCCGTCGGCCGTCAACTTCCCGGTGGTCGAGAGCCCCGGCACCGCGGCGCCCGAACAGAGCTGCGTCGTCGCAGGCGACCTGCAGACCTACAACCGCACGCAGCTCGAGTACGCGCGCAAGGGCGCCATCAACGACCTGGCCCAGCGGAACGACTACGCGAGCTGCGGTTCGCTGTTCGTCGGCGACGTCGTCGGTGACGACCTGTCGCTGTACCCGGAGGTGAAGGAGCTCACCAAGCAGACCAACGGGCCTGCGCGGTTCCTGCCTGGCAACCACGACCTCGACTTCGACGCGGCGACGCCGGAGCACTCGTTCGACACCTTCCGGGCGCAGCTGGCGCCGACCTACTACTCCTACGACGTCGGCGACGTCCATTTCGTCGCCCTGAACACCGTCGAGTACCCGTGCACGCCGGACGAGGACAATCTCGACGGCCTCGGCTCGCACTGCGACGACCCGGAGGGTGACCCCAGCTACAACGGCTCGATCGACGACCGGCAGCTCGCGTGGCTCGAGCGCGACCTCGAACACGTCGCCAAGGACAAGCTGATCGTCGTCGCGGGCCACATCGGGCTGATCAACTACAACGACCAGGCCAGCGCGGTGCACCAGACCGACCAGGCACGCGACGTGTACGAGTTGCTCAAGGGCCGCAAGGCCGTTGCCGTCTCCGGCCACAGCCACACGACCGAGAACATGAAGAAGGGCGACTCGGCGCAGGGCTGGAAGGACACCCTCGGCCTCGACAAGCTGCCCTTCCCGCACATCACCGCAGGTGCCATCTCCGGTGACTGGTACTCCGGCGAGGTCACCGAGGACGGTTATCCGACGGCGATCGGCAAGGACGGTGGCCGCCCCGGAGTGCTCACGCTCGACATCGACGGCACGAAGTTCCAGGAGCGCTACACCGTCACCGGCGCCGACGACAGGGTGCAGACGCAGCTCGGCATCAACAGCCCGACCTACCGCGAGTGGTCCGAGGAACGGGCCGAGTGGAACGAGAACCCGCAGGGTGACGCTCCGGAGCTCGACGAGCCGCTCGTCGTCGACTCCGGCGACCTGGCGGGAACCACCTGGCTCACGACCGACTTCTGGATGGGTGCCAGCGGTTCGTCGGTGAAGGTCGCGCTCGACGGCGGCCCGGCGAAGAAGGCTGCGCGTACGCAGGAGATGAACGGTGAGGCCAAGCGGAACGGCCCGGAGTGGTCGGATCCCTACGCCGTCGCCCAGCAGCTCGTGCACGGCGGGAGCATCGCGGACTCATCGATGCATCTGTGGCGCTACGAGCTGCCCGTCGACCTGGAACCCGGCGAGCACACCGCCGAGGTGACGGCCACCGACTCGTACGGCCGCGAGTTCACCGATTCGCTGACCTTCGAGGTCGTCGGGTAACTCCGTGCCGTCATCGGGGTCCCGGCCGGGGCGCGTCTCCGGCCGGGACCCGGCGTCCGGCCACGGCGGCGGAAGGATACCCACGCCGAAACCGTCGCCGGTGTACTGCGAGCGGGCCGAACGTGTAGGGTCGAAATCGGCGGGCCCTCCGTGCACAGCCAGCAGCTGTGATCAACGTCGACCGTCCGAACGACGCCGAGCTACGCGACCTGCCCCGAATTTTGCTTTTCCGAACGGACCTCGCCACGAAGCGAAGCGTCGAGTTCGCTCAGTTCGTACGCACTTGCGTGCACATGTACAGAGCCGACGGCCGAGACCGTCGTCGCCAAGGAGTTTTTCCCATGTCCACCACCCACGTTGACCAACGTGTATCCGGAACCGACGTCGCACCCGTGGTTTTCAGCCACGTGCCGACTCAGACCCCGACCGCCGCGCCGGTGACGGCCGCCGCGGCCGACCGCGCGCGCAGCGTCGCGTTCTCCGCCGCCCCCGCCGCGTTCGGAGGCGAACTTCCCCGATGACCGATTACGCCGAAGCTCCCGCGAAGACCGGCGGCGAGTACGCGGCTCTGCTCCACGAGGTGCGCGAGGCGGGCCTGCTGCGCCGCCGGTACGGCTACTACGCGCTCCGGATCTTCGCCAACCTGCTGGTGCTCGCGGGTGCCTGGGTGGCGTTCGCGTTCCTCGGTGACAGCTGGTGGCAGCTCGGCATCGCCGCCGTGTTGGCCGTGGTGTTCGCCCAGTTGGCGTTCATCGGCCACGACGCGGGGCACAAGCAGATCTTCCGGACTCGTAAGCCGAACGATGTCATCGGCACCGCGCACGGTGGGCTCGTCGGGATGAGTTACCGCTGGTGGGTCAGCGGGCACAACCGTCATCACGCGAACCCCAATCACGAGGAACACGACCCCGACCTCGACATTCCCGCGCTGGCGTTCACCAGCAAGCAGGCCCGGCTCAAACAGGGTTTCCTGCGCTGGATGGCCAAGCACCAGGCCGTGCTGTTCTTCCCGCTGCTCTGCCTGGAAGGACTGAACCTGCACGTCAACGGTGTGAAGGCGGTGTGGCAGGGCAAGACGAAGGGTCGCAAGGTCGAAGGTGCCCTGCTCACGGCCCACTTCGTGGCCTATCTGACCGCCGTTTTCCTGGTGCTGTCGCCGGGGCTCGCCGTGGTGTTCATCGCGGTGCACCAGATGTTGTGGGGCGTCTACATGGGATGTTCGTTCGCGCCGAACCACAAGGGCATGCCGACGATGACCGGTCAATCGGTCGACTTCCTGCGCAAGCAGGTGCTGACTTCCCGGAACGTGCGGGGTGGCTGGTTCACCGACTTCCTGCTCGGCGGGTTGAACTACCAGATCGAACACCACCTGTTCCCCAACATGCCGCGGCCGCACCTGCGCCGTGCCCAGCCGATCGTCCGACGCTTCTGCGACGACCACGGCATCCCCTACAGCCAGACCGGTCTGCTCCGGTCGTACCGGCACGTTCTGGAACATCTGCACGAGATGGGCGCGCCGTTGCGCGCGGCCGACCGGGCCCGTTCCGCCGCGTAGCGTCGGTGGACGGACCGTCAGCCGGAGGCGTAGCCGGAGAGGCGGACGGCGAGGGCGTGCCGGTCGACCGGCTTCGCCGTCGACGGCTGCGGTGCGGTGTACGGCACCGCCGGCTGTGTGGACGTGGTCCGATTGGGCACTGTCTGCGTCGTCGTGGTCTGCGGCTGAGCGGTCTCCGGCCGGGTGCCGGTGAACGTGCTCGCGACCCAGTGGGATACCGCACGTGGCGACGGAACCGGTTCGCCTCCCAGCCGCGCGATCACGACCGCGCGTTCCGCGGGCGTGGTCTCCACCGCGACCGACCATCCGGTGCGCTCATCCCAGATCAGCATCAGGTCGTGGCCCGGCCACGACGGCCACCGTGTCGACAACCCGAGATAGGCCGTTGCGGTGTCGCTGATCTCGAAGCTCATGCTTTCGGCGGGGACGTCCAGTTCGTCTGCGACCGCGCGGATGTAGCCGTCGAGCCCGCGCCGCAACGCAGGTGTGCTGTCGATGTCGGTGTCCATGTGAGCGCCTCGATCCTCCGTATCCGCCGCGAAACAGGTACTGCGGCGAAACGGAGCCACCGCTCGACAGCGCCACCGCTGAACAGCACCACAGAGAAACAGGGCTGCGGTGATCCAGGACTGCGTAGCACCAGCACCAGCACCACACAGCGGCATCGCGGCTCCGTGCGGCATCCGCCTCACCCCGACATTACGTCATCCGGCGCCGAAAAGCGGGATCACCGCGGTGGTGAAGGCGCGTAAACTCGCAGGTGTCGACGGCATTTCGCACGCGCGCGACCGAGCCCGCGGCGCCGACGACGAACCACCGCGTGGCCGCGATCACGGCCGGGACGGAGCATCGGCATGATGTCGATCCCGCACACGCCCGGTGTAGGCACACCGGTACCCGCCACGTCGGTACCGCTGCCGAACGTGCGGCCCCGGGTCACGACCGAACCGCTCCCGACGGGACACGTCGACGGAGCATGGTGGCCCTGCTCCCGGGACTTGGCCGCCGAACTGCCCGAATTGCTCGATGCCCTCGGGTCGCAGTGGGGCCCGTGGGAGCGGGTGACCTACAACCTGACGATGTGGGAGCCCGTCGCGCGCGGGAGGCTGGTCGTCGACGGCCACCGGATCCGGGCGGAGGGATTCCACTCCCAGCGACCGGAAACCGTGACGGTCATCGGAGACCACGGCCGCTGCCGCCTGACGCTGCTCGTGGTTCCGCCCGAAGCCTTCCCGGCGTCGGCCCGTGCGTCGCTGGCGGACGCGTCGCAGCGCGGCGACCCGGCCGAGATGGCGATGTCGACGCAGCGCCGGGAACTCGACGGCGGGCGTGTCCGATGAACCCCACGAGGGACTTCGGCGGTCGACCTCGAGATCGCCTGGCAGCTTCACCCCGAGTTCTGGGTCGGGGCTACGCCGGGATCTCCGGCAGGCGGGAGAGTTGACACTGTCCGAGGATGAACAGGCGGAAGTCGATCGAGAACTACGCAGGAGGACGGCATGAGCGACGTTGCGAACTTCAACCGGCAGACGATCGAGGAGTTCCGTGCCCATCACGGCAAGGTCGGCGGCCCGTTCGAAGGCGCACCGCTGCTGTTGCTGCACACCCTCGGCGCTCGCACCGGAAGGCAGCGCGTCAACCCGATGATGTACCTGGCCGACGGCGACCGCTATCTCGTGTTCGCGTCCAAGGCGGGGGCCGACACTCACCCGGACTGGTACTGGAACCTGCGCGCCAACCCGAGCGCCCGGATCGAGGTGGGCGACATCGACCTGGACGTCGAGGCGACCGAGCTCGATGAACCCGAACGCACCGAGAAGTTCCGCATCCAGGCGGAGCGTTACCCCGGTTTCGCCGAGTACCAACGCCGGACGGACCGGACCATTCCCGTCATGGCGCTCACCCCGATCGCACAGACCCCCTGACCGGGGCCCGGTCCCACAGACCCCTGACCGGGGCGGCGACGGACCCGCGGACCGGTCGTGGGCCGGATCAGGTGTCGCGCTGCAGGCGCAGGCCGTCGAAGGCCACCGTCGCCACGGCGTCGGCCAACGTCTCGGCGTCGACACCACCGCGCGGCCGGTACCACTCGACCAGCGAGTTGACCATGCCGAACAGCAGCCGGGCCGACGTCGCCGGGTCGACGTCCGGACGCAGATCGCCGTCGGCGGCGGCCTTGCTGACCAGGTCCGTCACGATCTGGTCGAACTCGCGCCTGCGCGCCAGCGCCGCCTTCTCGACCTTCGTGTTCCCGCGAATACGCAGCAGCAGTGTGACGAACGGCAATTCCTGCACCAGCACGCCGACACTCGCCCGCACCAGCTGTTCGAGCTTGTCGATCGCGGGCCCCTCGACCTCGTCGAGCCGCTCCACCTCCGCGAACAGCCCGTCGAGTGCTCGGCCCACGGCCAGCTGCAGCAGCTCGTCCTTGCTGCGGACGTGGTGGTAGATCGCCGACTTCGTGATGCCCAGCTTGCGCGACAGGTCCTCCATGCTGGTGCCGTCGTAGCCGCGCTCGTTGAACAGCTTGACCGCGACCATCAGCAGCGACTCGAGGTCGTAACCGGGCCTGCCGCGCCTGCCCTGGGTCCGTGGTGGTTCGGTCATGGCGACATCATCGCAGGTCGGCTCACTGTGACGGCCGCTGGTCGACGACCCGGCGGAGCTTGCCCACCGAGCGTTCCAGCGCTTCCGGATCGACGACCTTCACGCCCACGGTCACCCCCACGCCGTCCTTGACCCGCTCCGCGATCTCAGCCGCCGCGGCCTTCCTGCGGTCCTGCGGTGCGTCCGGATGGGCCTCGACGAGGACGGTCAGGTGATCCATGCGGTCCTGCCGCGTCAGCCGGAGCTGGAAATGTGGTGCGAGGCCGTCGGTGCCCAGCACGACCTCCTCGATCTGCGTGGGGAAGACGTTCACACCCCTCAAAATGATCATGTCGTCGCTGCGGCCGGTCACCTTGTCCATCCGCCGGTACGCCGGCCGCGCGGTGCCGGGGTGCAGCGCGGTGAGGTCGCGCGTGCGGTAGCGGATGATCGGCAGCGCCTGCTTGGTGAGCGAGGTGAACACCAGCTCGCCGGTCGCACCGTCGGCCAGCACGGTGTCCTCGAGCGGATCGACGACCTCGGGGTAGAAGTGGTCCTCCCAGATGTGCAGGCCGTCCTTCGTCTCGACGCACTCCTGCGCCACCCCCGGGCCCATCACTTCGGACAGTCCGTAGATGTCGACGGCGTGCAGGTTCATGCGGTCCTCGATCTCGCGGCGCATGTGCTCGGTCCACGGTTCCGCGCCGAAGATGCCGACCTGCAGGGACGTGGTGTGCGGATCGATGCCTTGACGTTCGAACTCGTCGAGCAGTGTGAGCATGTACGACGGCGTCACCATGATGACCTCCGGCCGGAAGTCGGTGATGAGCTGCACCTGCCGGGCGGTCATGCCACCCGAGGCCGGAACGACGGTGCAGCCGAGCTTCTCGGCGCCGTAGTGTGCACCCAGTCCGCCGGTGAACAGTCCGTAGCCGTAGGAGACGTGGACCTTGTGGCCGGGGCGCCCACCGGCGGCGAAGATGGATCGCGCCATGACGCTCGACCAGTTGTCGATGTCGGACGCGGTGTAGCCGACGACCGTCGGCTTTCCCGTCGTGCCGCTCGAGGCGTGAATGCGGCTGACCTCGGTCTCGGGTACCGCGAACATGCCGAACGGGTACTCGTCGCGCAGGTCCTGTTTGGTCGTGTACGGGAACTTCGCGAGGTCTGCCAGCTGGCGGCAGTCGTCGGGGTGCACGCCTGCCTCGTCGAACTTGCGGCGGTAGAGCGGAACGTTGTCGTAGGCGTGCCGCAGTGTCCACTGCAGACGCTGGAGCTGCAGCGCGCGGAGTTCGTCGATGCTCAGCCGTTCGGGAGCGGACAGGTCGTCGAGCGCGGGCGCCGTGCCGAGTCGCTGCGTGTTCGGCACCTCGTTGTGCGTGGTGGTCATGGTCGCGGGGCTCCTCAGGACGTGATCTGACCGACGGTTCTGCTGCGGCCGCGGAACTCGGCGACGGTTTCGCGGCCCGCGGCGGTCTCGCGGTGCACGGTGACGTCGTAGATGCCGTTGCGGCCGTACCGGGTGCGTTCGGCAGCCTCGGCCACGAGGGCGTCGCCCAGCCGGGCGCTGGTGACGAACGAGATCTCGGCTCCCGACGCGACGGTGACGGGACCGTGGCTGTTGCACGCGGCGGCGAACGTCGTGTCCGCCAGCAGGAACAGGTATCCGCCGTGTGCGATCCCGTGGCCGTTCACCATCTGCTCGGTGACACGCATGGTCGCCACGGCGTTGCCGTCGCGGGCCCGCGTGACGTCGATACCGAGCGCGGCCGAAGCGGTGTCGGAGTCGAGCATGGTTCGAGTGGCCTCACTGACGTGCGCCGCCGGGTCGTCCGCAGCGCGGCCGGTTGACAGCGGGTCGTCCGTCGCCGGGACGTGGGCCGCCGGATGGGACACGAGGCTTCACCGCCTTGCCTGTTCGCCGGGGCTCGCTCGCCGTGGCGTGCTCACCTGGCCGGCTTGCTCGTAGCGCGGATCGGGTACTGACCGGGTCTTGCTTACTGACCGAATGGACGGTAATGAATTCGCGTGAAGAGTAAAGGCCAGTGCGAGAACCGATGTCAAGAGGAGAATCCCATGAACGAGGCGTCCGTGCCCAACGTTCCGGCGGCGGTCGGGGTGATCGGCGGTGGCCGGATGGGTGCAGGGATCGCCCAGGTCTTCGCGGCGCTCGGCTCCAGGGTCGTCGTCGTGGAGAGTGGCGAGGAGGCCGCCGCAGCGGCGCGACAGCGGCTCGCCGACGGCCTGGCCAAGGCGGCCGAGCGCGGCAAGCTCGACGATCGGCCCGAGGCGGTGCTCGAACGCGTGGCCGTGGTCGAGGACGTCACCGGCTTGCCCGGCCATGCGGAACTGGTCGTGGAAGCCGTGCCCGAACGGCCCGAGCTGAAGGTCGAGGTGCTCGCCGGAGTCGAAGCGGCCATCGGTGCCGGCACCGTACTCGCCAGTAACACGAGTTCGCTGTCCGTCGCCGAACTGGGCGCCGCGCTGGCCCGCCCCGAACGCTTCCTCGGCATGCACTTCTTCAACCCCGTTCCGCCGTCGAAGCTGGTCGAGATCGTCACCCCGCCGCGTGTCACCGGAGACGTCGTCGACCGGGTCACCGGCTGGGTGCGGGCTCTCGGCAAGACCGACGTCGTGGTGCGCGACTCGCCCGGGTTCGCCACCAGCAGACTCGGCGTGATGCTCGGACTCGAGGCCATCCGGATGCTCGAGGAGGGGGTCGCCGACGCCGAGGCCATCGACAACGCGATGGAGCTCGGTTATCGCCATCCGATGGGCCCGTTGCGCTCGACCGACCTCGTGGGTCTCGACGTGCGGCTCGCGATCGCCGATTACCTGCATTCGACGCTCGGCGAGCGATTCGCCCCGCCCCGGTTGCTGCGGGACAAGGTCGCCGCCGGTGAACTCGGACGCAAGGCAGGCAAGGGGTTTCACGACTGGAGTTGACTGCGGGGCGGGCGGGAGGTCTTGCCGGGATGGTCCGGCCCGCGCTAGCATTAATTCCCGACCGTTCGGTTGGTAATTACCGGGGTTTGCGGTCACGCACGGTTTGTGATTACGAGAGCGAGGATCGATGGGCAACGGAGCCGAGTCGGACGCGGGCGGACCGAGTCCCGGGGTGTTGCGCAGTTACGTCGGCGGGCGCTGGCAGCGGGGCGCCGGCGACGGTGCACCGGTGTGCGACGCCGTGACGGGCGCCGAGGTCGCCCGGGTGTCGACCGAAGGCATCGACATGGCCGCCGCGCTCGACCACGGCCGCCGGGTCGGCGGTCCCGCACTGCGGGAGCTGACGTTCCACCAGCGCGCCGCATTGCTCAAGGCGCTGGGCTCCCACCTGCGCGAGCACCGCGACGAGCTCTACGCGCTGTCCGCACGTACCGGCGCCACGCGCGGCGATTCGAAGTTCGATGTGGACGGTGGGATCGGCGTGCTGCTCGCGTACGCGAGCAAGGGCAAGCGCGAGCTGCCGAACGACACGGTGTACGTCGACGGCGACGTCGAACCGCTCAGCAAGGGCGGCACGTTCGTCGCCCGTCACGTCGCGTCGCCGCTGCGGGGCGTGGCCGTGCAGATCAACGCGTTCAACTTCCCGGTATGGGGTCCGCTGGAGAAGCTCGCGCCCGCCTTCCTCGCCGGGATGCCGAGCCTGATCAAGCCCGCGAGCCAGAGCGCCTACCTCACCGAGAAACTCGTCGACCTGATCGTCGAATCCGGAATCCTGCCCGAAGGGTCGGTCCAGCTCGTCTGCGGAAGCGCGGGCGACCTGCTCGACCATGTCACCGAACAGGACGTCGTGTCGTTCACCGGCTCGGCGGACACGGCGCGGAAACTGCGCAGCCACCCGGCGATCATCCGGGGCGCGGTGCGATTCAACGCCGAGGCCGACTCGCTGAACTGCTCCATCCTCGGCCCGGACGCCACGCCGGGCACGGCCGAGTTCGACCTCTACGTCGACCAGCTCGTGACCGAGATGACCGTCAAGGCGGGCCAGAAGTGCACCGCGATCCGGCGGGCGTTCGTACCCGAGACGCTGCTCGGCGACGTCGCCGAGGCCGCGCGGCAGCGGCTCGCGAAGGTCACGGTCGGCGATCCGGCGAGCGCCGACATGGGGGCGCTGGTCAGCCTGGAACAGCGCGAGGAGGTGCGCCGCAGCCTGAAGGCGCTGCAGAGCGCGGCGACGGTCGTGTACGGCGACCCGGAGCACGTGGCCGTCGACGGTGCGGACGCCGAGCGGGGCGCGTTCCTGTCCCCGGTCCTGCTCTCCGGCGACCCAGAACGGGCCGAGCCCCACGAGGTCGAGGCCTTCGGCCCGGTGTCGACGCTGCTGCCGTACACCTCGACCGAGCAGGTCGTCGAGTTCGCCGCGCGCGGCAAGGGAAGCCTGGTCGGCTCGGTCGTCACCGGTGACGCGGACTTCGCGCGGGAGGTCGTGCTCGGCGCCGCCCCGTGGCACGGCAGGTTGCTGGTGCTCGATGCCGAGGACGCGCGCGAGTCGACCGGGCACGGTTCGCCGATGCCGCAGCTCGTCCACGGCGGGCCGGGGCGTGCCGGCGGCGGTGAGGAGATGGGCGGCATCCGCGGCGTGCTGCACCACATGCAGCGCACGGCCGTGCAGGCCAGCCCTGCAGCGCTCACCGCGGTGACCGGGCGGTGGACCCAGGGAGCCCCGCGGACGACGACCGACGTGCACCCGTTCCGCAAGTCCCTCGCCGCACTGCGCGTGGGTGACGCGGTCGTCGCGGGTCCGCGCACCGTCACAGCGGAGGACGTCGCACATTTCGCCGAGTTCACCGGCGACACGTTCTACGCCCACACCGACGAGGCGGCAGCAGCGGAGAACCCGCTGTTCGGCGGCATCGTCGCCCACGGCTACCTCGTGGTGTCGATTGCGGCGGGGCTGTTCGTCTCGCCGGAGCCGGGTCCCGTGCTCGCCAACTACGGGCTCGAGAACCTGCGCTTCCTCACACCCGTCAAGCCCGGCGACGCCTTGACCGTCACGTTGACCTGCAAGCAGATCACCCCGCGGGAGAGCGCCGACTACGGCGAGGTGCGCTGGGACGCCGACGTGACCAACGCCGACGGCGACTCGGTCGCGAAGTACGACGTGCTCACCCTCGTCGCGAAGGAGGCTGCGGCATGACCGTCACGGAACCGGCACCGTCCGAAGCGGACCTGGAGCGGCACTTCGAGCACACGATCGCCAAGGACCAGCGCATCGAACCGCGGGACTGGCTGCCCGAGGCCTACCGGAAGACGATGGTCCGGCAGATCGCGCAGCACGCGCACTCCGAGATCATCGGCATGCAGCCGGAGGGCAACTGGATCACGCGGGCGCCGTCGTTGCGCCGCAAGGCGATCCTGCTGGCGAAGGTGCAGGACGAGGCGGGGCACGGGCTGTACCTCTACTCCGCGGCCGAGACCCTCGGCGGTGACCGCGGCGACCTCACCGAGAAGCTGATCAGCGGACGGCAGAAGTACTCGTCGATCTTCAACTATCCGACGTTGTCGTTCGCCGACGTCGGCGTGATCGGCTGGCTCGTCGACGGCGCGGCGATCTGCAACCAGGTGCCGCTGTGTCGCAGCAGCTACGGGCCGTACGCCCGCGCCATGATCCGCATCTGCAAGGAGGAGTCGTTCCACCAGCGGCAGGGCTACGAGCTGCTGATGACGATGATGTCCGGCACGGAGGCGCAGCGGGAGATGGTGCAGGACGCCGTGGACCGGTACTGGTGGCCTTCGCTGATGATGTTCGGCCCGCCGGACGACGACTCTCCCAACACGGCGCAGTCGATGGCGTGGAAGATCAAGCGCCACACCAACGACGAGCTCCGGCAGCGGTTCGTCGACATGACCGTGCCGCAGGCGGAGGCGCTCGGGGTGACACTGCCGGATCCCGAGCTGACGTGGAACGCTGAGCGCGGGCACTACGACTTCGGCTCCATCGACTGGGACGAGCTGAAACAGGTCATCTCCGGTGGCGGACCGTGCAACACCGAGCGCGTGGAGCGCCGGCGCGCGGCGCACGAGGACGGCGCGTGGGTACGCGAGGCCGCGGCCGCGCACGCGAGGAAACAGCAGCAGCGGAAGGAGGTCGCGGCATGACGGGCGAATGGCCGCTGTACGAGGTGTTCGTACGGGGCAAGCGGGGACTCAACCACGTGCACGTCGGATCGTTGCGGGCCGCCGACGACGACATGGCGCTGCACAACGCCCGCGATCTGTACACGCGGCGCAACGAAGGCGTGAGCATCTGGGTCGTGAAGGCCGCGGACATCGCCGCATCGAGTCCCGACGAGAAGGACCCGTTCTTCGCCCCGTCCGGCGACAAGGTCTACCGGCATCCGACCTTCTACGACATCCCCGAGAACGTCCCGCACATGTAGGTGGCCGGGGCGGGGATCCGCCTCACGAACGAGGGAACGAAGATGGCTTTCGACAACGCCTACGAGGCGCTCGCCGATGCCCACGACGACGCACGGTGGGCGTTCGGCACCGGATTCGAGGATCCGTTGTCCGGAGTGGACACCACGGTTCCGTCCGGTGTGGATGGCGAGGGTCTCGCGCAGTACTGCCTGATGCTCGGCGACGACGCGCTGGTGCTGTCGCACCGGCTGCAGCAGTGGTGCACCCGGGCTCCCGAGTTGGAGGACGAGGTCGCGATCGCCAACATCGGCCTCGACCTGCTCGGACAGGCGCGGTTGTTGTTGGCGCGGGCGGGCAAGGCCGACGGCACCGGTCGCGGTGAGGACCACTACGCCTACTTCCGCGGTGAGCACGAGTTCCGCAACGTCCGCCTCGCCGAACGCGAGCACGTCGACTTCGCACAGCTGGTCGTCACGGTGCTGGTTGTCACGACCTGGCGGCTCGCGGTGTTCCAGCGGCTGCGGTCCTCGGCCGACCCGGTGCTGGCCGCGATCGCCCACAAGGGCGTCAACGAGCTGAGCTACCACCGCGACTACGCGGCCCAGTGGGTCGTGCGGCTGGGAGACGGTACGGAGACCTCGCACGCCCGCACGGTCGCGGCACTGGAGGACGTGTGGCCGCTGGTGGCCGAGCTGTTCGAGACGCACGACGTCGAGCGCAGGCTGCCCGGCGTCGCGGTCGATCCGGCCGAGGTGCGCGGCGAGTTCGACGACGTGCTCGCGCAGGTGCTGTCGGCGGCGACTCTGGAGATCCCGGAGGTTCGCGCGAAGGCGGGTGTCGCGGGAGGCAAGGGCCGCGACGGCAGGCACACCGAGGCGATGGGATATCTGCTCGCGGAGCTGCAGAGTGTCGCGCGGGCCCATCCGGAGGCGACATGGTGACCACGAGGGCGGCCGTGACCGCGCGGGAGGTCGCCGAGACGGTGACCGATCCGGAACTGCCGATGCTCACGCTGGCCGACCTGGGTGTGCTGCGCGAGGTCGGCGAAACCGCCGACGGCGTCACGGTGTCGATCACGCCGACCTACAGCGGCTGTCCGGCGATGGACACCATGCGCGACGACCTGGTGCACGCACTGCAGCGGGCGGGTTTCGAGCGGGTCGAGGTTCGCACGGTGCTGCATCCGCCGTGGAGCACGGACTGGATCACCGAGCGGGGCCGCAGGCGGCTCGCCGAGGCTGGCATCGCCCCGCCGGGCGCCGCGCCGCAGCGGGGCGATGGGCCCGTGCCCGTGCAGCTGCTGCCGCCCCGGCGACGGGTGAGCTGTCCGCACTGCGGGGCCGCCGACACCGAGGCGGTGTCCGAATTCGGGCCGACCGCGTGCAAGGCGCTGCGCCGATGCCCCGCGTGCGCCGAGCCGTTCGAACATGTCAAGGAGATCTGACGTGACCGTATCCACCACACCCGTCCGGCCCCGGCTGCGCGGCGAGTTCCACACGCTGACGGTCTCCGGCGTCGACCGGTTGTGCGACGACGCGGTCGCCGTCACGTTCGCCGTGCCGCCCGAACTGGGCGACGTCTACGACTTCCGGGCTGGGCAGTCGTTGACCGTGCGGGCCACGATCGACGGCCGCGAGGAGCGCCGGTCGTACTCGATCTGTGCGGCGGAGGGAGGCTCGCTGCGGATCGGCGTGCGGGAGGTGCCGGGTGGACTGTTCTCCGGCTGGCTGGTGCGCGAGGTGCAGCCCGGTGACGAGGTCGAGGTCGGTACGCCGACGGGCACGTTCACCCCGTCGGACACGGCGGGCAGGCACGTATTGATCGGCGCGGGCTCGGGGATCACTCCGCTGCTGTCGATCGCCGCGACCGTGCTGCGGGATCCGGCCGCGACCGTGACGCTGTTGTACGGCAACCGCCGCAGCGACACCGTGATGTTCGCCGACGACCTGGCCGATCTGAAGGACCGGTATCCGCAGCGGCTGGAACTCGTGCACGTGCTGTCACGGGAACCGCGCGAGGCGGAGCTGTTCACCGGCAGGCTCGACCCGGACAAGATCCGCGGGCTGCTGACTCTCGTCGGCGATCCGGCGGAGATCGCCGGATGGTGGTTGTGCGGCCCGTTCGACCTGGTGGCCGGGGCGCGGGAACTGCTCGGCGACGTGGGCGTGCCTGCCGACCGGGTACACGCGGAACTGTTCTACGCGGGTGATGTGCCGCCGGAACCCGTTCGGCACGTCGAGCGGCAGTCGGACGCCGGCACCTGCGACGTGACGGTCGTACTGGACGGCAGGCGCACCACGACGGCCCTGCCCGGTGATGTGTCCATTCTGGATGGTGCGCAACGGGTTCGGCCGGATCTGCCGTTCGCCTGCAAAGGCGGGGTGTGCGGCACGTGCCGGGCGAAGGTCACCGGTGGTGAGGTCGCCATGCGCCGCAACTTCGCGCTCGAACAGGCCGAGGTCGACGCCGGTTTCGTGCTGACCTGCCAGAGCGTGCCCGTCTCCGGCGAGGTCACGGTGGACTACGACGTGTGAGCCGTCGTGTGGCGCGCCGTCCGCACGTCCTGCACCCCACGCGTGTTGCGCTCCCCGGGGCCCGTGTTGCGGTTTCCGGGGGTCGTGTTGTCGATTCCGGGGACCGTGTTGCGGTTTCCGGGGGTCGTGTTGTCGATTCCGGGGCCCGTGCGTTTTCCGGGCGTGTGTGGCCGGTGGCGTGTTCGGGTGAGGACGGGTTCGCGGGGCGCGGTGTGAGTCGCTCCGTGCCGTCGGCACCGCGGGGCCGCCGTTGGCCGTCGACGGGACCCCCACCGGCCCAAGCCCGGTCGTGGTCGTGATCGCAGTGCCGGGCAGGGAGGTGACACCACGGCATGACGCACTCGCGGTCCCGGACACGCACCAGTTCCCGGGTCGCCGCGCTCGGTCGTCGCCGGTGCGCCCCGGATCCACCGGCTCGCCCGTACCCGGATCGCACAGCACCGCATGTCAGAACTTCGCTCGTTCGTCATGATCTCGCGGGTGGTCGGTGCCGGGATAGGCCCGCAACCGTCCAGCTCGCCCCCTCGTCGGAGATCGACAGAGCCGCGTCGACGGGGACGTGCACAGAGAGCATCGCCGCAGCCTCGGGCGCTGCCGTTCCCGGACCGCGCCCCAGAAGCAGGTCAGCGGGCACGTCCGCGCGTAGTTGATCGAGCGTCCGCCCGTCGTCGCCATCACGGAGCAGTGACTGCGCCAGTGCATCCACGTCCGAGTAGCACGCGGCGGCGATCTCCGCGGGCACGCTCACTGCCAGGGACGACGACACGGGCTCCGGAAAGCGCAGCACGGGCTCCTGGGAATGCAACACGGCGAGAGATTTGCCGTGGCTGGCGGTTTCAGGTTCTGAAGATGTCATCTATACTTCGCGGAAAACGCAGGGCAGGCGTTATGGGTCCGACAGGGAAGCCCCGCTGGAAGCGGTGGCGCAGAGCTCTGTTTATTTCCGGAAACGTAGGGGTCGTGGCCTACGCCGTAGGTGGAGTAATTGTACTGTTCTCGCATGGGTATATGTCCGCATTTGTTGTTCAGGTGACGGTCTTCCCGGCTTCGATGATTGTTCTCCAGGTTGGAAGGACGTTGCGTGAACGGCAGATCAAGCAAGCGGGATTCAGGCTCTCGTGGCGCGACTTGTGGAGAAATGAAAGCTAGTGCAAAGGGCTGCTGTGGCGGCGGGTTGCGAGTGTGGTGTCAGACCGTCCAGTGTTCGGTGCCCCACTCTTCACGCGTGTTTAAACGCACACGTCGGCGAATGTTCTAGTGCGGTGAGGGTTGGATCAAAGGTCTGTGGAAAATAACGAAAAGCCAAGATGAAATCGACGCGACAAGATATTTGTGATTGCTGAACTTTTCGGAGTACTGGCCGGATTTGGGGGGAATGCGGCTCAATATTCACATGTCGGGCAGTTCGCAAGCTCCAGATGAGGCCGCGACTACGGCGTTCGACGGTGGGGTGGAGGATGCGCCAGCTCTTCGCCAGGAGTCCCTGGGCGTTTGTCAGTAGCGGGCCGGCATCAGCTCCGGGCCGGGGTGAACTGCGGGCCGGGGCGGCAAGCAGTGCTCGTGTCGCGCGCGTCCTGGTCTACACCGAGAACGATGGGGCAACATGATCGGCCCACCACGGACAAGGGCCAGTGCTGGCGGTGTTGCTGGCCACGCTGTGGCGCCGTGACGACGACACGGGCTCCCGAATCGACAACACGCGCCCCGGGAAGCGCAACACGCGCCCCGGGAAGCGCAACACGGCAGGTGGGGTCAGCTTGCGGGTGGCAGGTTCTTCAGTACGGCGTTCGCGATGCCCTTGGCTTTCTCGCACGGCTTGGCGTTGTCGTTGTGAGGTGTGTAGGTCACGCCGACGGTTTCGATCGTGGGCATGACCTTCTCGGTCTTGCCGCCTTCGAAGTCGCGGTGCTTCCACTCGATGGCGCAACTCGACGACCGCTTGGACTGATACCCGGTGACCCCGTCGAGCTGGACCTCTTCGACGTCGCGGTAGCTGTTGTTCGGCCCGAACGTCTCGGAGTAGGCGAGGTCGGCGCGCAGGCTGCCGTTTCCGTTGATGGCGTCGATCCGGCACGTGCTGAGGTCGTCGGCCGTCTTCGACTGGACCACGCCCAACTCCCGCCTCGCCGCATCGTCGTCCACCAGTGCGCAGATGTCGGTCCGCGCGAGGCTGTTCTCCGGGAGACCCTGCTTCGGCGGTTCCGTACGCAGCTTGTCGACGGCCACATCCAGTGCCTCGGTCAGGTATTCGCACAGGCCGGAGTCCTCGGACACGTCGATCGTGATCGCCTGCTGCGGCGACGACGGCAGCGCGACCGCCCTGGTGCAGCCGGAGCTCGTGCCCTCCTGCAGCACGGACTGACCGGCGACCCGGTCGCCGGTGGCGCTCATCCGCGAACGGTCGATCGTCGCGCCGATCTCGAGGTTGACCCGGCCGGAACTGAACCCGCCCTCACCGTAGCGGCACCGGTGCAGATACATCGAATAGCTGGACGGCTGCAGCGTCGTGTCGCCGAAGGTCTCGTCCTTCAACAGCGCACACGCGTCGACGTCGCGCAGCCGGTCGACGCTGAGCGCCTGGGCCACCGGCTCGCGCTGCTCGGGTTCGATCACCGTGCCCGCGACGGGGGCCATGCCCTGCGTGACCGCCAGGGCCACCACGGCCGCGCCCGCGCCGATCAGCGCGGTCACCTTGGGCCAGCGCGGCTTGCGCGGAGGTGGCGGCGGTTCGGGTGGCGGCAGGGCCAGCACGTGCCGGACCTCCGCCTCCTGCGTGTCGATCAGCTGCTGGATCTCCGCCGGCCAGACGGGGCCCTCGTGGTCGATCGGCCCGACGAGATCGAGTAGTTGCGCCGGTGTTGGCCGGGCCTCGGGTTCGTGGGCGAGGCAGGCCTCGATCACCGGCAGGATCTCCGGCGGCACCCCGTCGAGCTGCGGCGGCTCGTGCACCACGTTGTAGAGGGTCTGCGCGGCGGTCGTGCCGGTGAACGGGCCCTGCCCGGTCGCGGCCATCACGAGCAGCGCGCCCAGCGAGAACATGTCGCTCGCAGGCGTGAGGTCCTTGCCCTCGGCCTGTTCCGGAGACATGTAGGCGGGCGAGCCGACGACCGTTCCGGTACTGGTGAACTCTGCGCCCTCGGCGGCACGGGCGATACCGAAGTCGATCACGCGCGGGCCGTCGGAGGTGAGCAGGACGTTGCCCGGTTTGAGGTCGCGGTGGATCAGCCCGGCGCGGTGCACATCGGACAGTGCGGTGGCCAGACCGGCGATGAGCCGCCGCATCGACGGAACCGGCAGCGGCCCGTTCGCGTCGATCGCGTCCCGCAGCGACGGTCCCGCCACGTACACCGAAGCCAGCCACGGCGCCTCGGCCTCGGGGTCGGCGTCCATGACGGCGGCGGTGTAGGCACCCGACACCCTGCGGGAGGCCTCGACCTCCTGCCGGAACCGGACGCGGAAACCGTCGTCCTTCGAGAAGCTGGGGTGGATGCGCTTAACAGCGGCGACCCGGCCGTCCTGGCTCAGGCACAGGAAGACCTGGCCCATGGCGCCCTCGCCGAGCAGCACCAGCGGGCGGTAGTGGCCGATCGGATAGGACTGGTCGGGCTGCAGCGGCTTCATGACGTCGGTAGCCCTTCCATCACCGCGTCGCTGAGTTTGCGGGCTCGGTCGCACGCCTGCTCGGCGGTGGTGTCCTCGTCGTCGTACCGCCCGCGGTAGGAGACCTCGACGACCTGCGCGTAGTAGTCGGAGTCCTCGCCGGTGACGGGCGCCTCGGCCCACTCGACGGTGCACGAGGCGGAGCCGGTCGAACTCGGCCGCTGGTAGACGTCCTTGCCGCCGACCTCGATCTTCTCCACGTCGTCCGACGACGATTCCGCCGGATCGCCGGTGATGTCGATGGAAACGGCCGCCTCACCCCCGCCGCTGTAGGTGCACTCGCGCAGGTAGTCCGACTCGACCGACGGCGTCTGCCCGAACACGTCCTGGGCCTGCTGCCTGCTGATGAGCAGGCACGGGTCGACCTCGGCCAGCGTGCGGTACTGCTCGGCCCACGTTCCGCCGCCCTTGCGGGCGGCCTTCACCGCTTCCCCGAGGTACTTCCGCCCCAGCTGGCACGGCTTGTAGTCCTTGGCAGGCTTGTCGTCGCCGTACCGGCTGACGCGGAGTTCGATGCCGTTAGTCGGCATCTGCGGGAGCACACCCGCAACGGTGCAGTCGCCGTCCTCGGGGCCCCTGACGAGCGTGGTCAGGCCCGCCGTCTGGCCCGCAGCCCTGCTGGAACTGGACACGCGCGCGCCGAGCTGCAGCGTGGCCGACACGTCCTCGCTCACGTCGAACCGGCACTCGTCGAATTCCGTGCTGCCGGCGGTCTTCAGGCCGGAGACGAGCTTGCACGGGTCGAGTTTGCGCAGCGACGTGGGAGCCAGCGGTCCGGTGGCCGCCTCGGTCGTGGGGATCGGGTCGGGCGCCTGCGCTGCCACGGTCGTGGCGGTGCCCGCTTCGGGGCGCGTGACGCCGATGAGCGCGGTCACGCCGAGTGCCGCGACCATGATCAGCGCGGCGAGCGCGACCACCAGGCCGCTGCGTGACTTCCGCAGGTCCGACCCGGCGAGCACGGCGTCGACGTCGTCCTCGCAGCGCCGGATCTCCTGCTGGACCCGCTCCGGCCACGGGTTGTTGGTGGGGGGCAGGCTGCCGATCAGCCCGCGCAGTTGATCCGGGGTGGGCCGCTGGGCGGGGTCGCGTGCCAGGCACGGGCCGATGATCGCCATCAGCTCCGGCGGCACCTTGCTCAGGTCGGGCTCACCGTGGACGACGTTGTAGAGGGTCTGCGGCGTGGTGTTGCCCGCGTACGGGCTCTTCCCCGTCGCAGCCATGACCAGCAGCGTGCCCAGCGAGAAGATGTCGCTGGCCGTGGTCAGGCTGCGGCCCTCGGCCTGTTCCGGCGAGGTGAAGCCGGCGGAACCGACGACCGAGCCGGTGCTCGTGAGCTCGGAGCTGCCTTCGACGGCTCGGGCGATGCCGAAGTCGATCACCCTGGGGCCGTCGGAGGCCAGCAGCACGTTGCTCGGCTTGAGGTCACGGTGGACGAGACCGGCGCGGTGGATGTCGGCCAGCGCCGACACCAACCCCGCGGCGAGGTGCCGCACCGCCGTCGGCGGTAGCGGACCGGCGGTGTCGATCGCGTCCTGCAGCGACGGCCCGGCCACGTACACCGAAGCCAGCCACTGCTGCTCCGCTTCGGTGTCGGCATCCATGACGGCGGCGGTGAAAGCGCCCGAGACCTGCCTGGACGTGGCGACCTCGCGGCGGAAGCGCTCCCGGAACCCCTGGTCGTGCGAGAACGCGGGGTGGATGCGTTTGAGCGCCGCAGGCCTGCCGTCGGGCGCCATGGCCAGGTACACCCGGCCCATGCCGCCTTCGCCGAGCATCGCCAGCAGGCGGTACCGCCCCGCGTACTCCCGGTCGCCTTCCCCCAGAACCTTCATCAGCGCGCCACGCCCGTCAGCCCGATCGCCTCGCGCGCCTGCGACAACACGCGGCCCGCGCGGTCCCGCGCCTTCTGCGCACCTTCCGCGAGCACCGTGTCGAGTTCGCTCCCGGGCTCCATCAGCGCCTCGTAGCGTTCGCGCAGCGGGGCGAGTTCGGCGTTGAGCACCTCGAACAGGACGTTCTTGAGCTCGCCCCAGCCCATGCCGCCCGCTTCGAGCCGCTTGCGGGTGTCCGCGACGACGCTCGCGTGGTCGTCCGACGCGAACTGTTCGAGGATCTGGAACGGCGCGGAGGTGTCCGGGTTCTTCGTGTCCTCCACCGGCGTGCTGTCGGTGGGGATGCGGCGCACGAGCTTGAGGAGCTTCTTCTCGGGCAGGAAGAGCGGGATCGTGTTGTCGTACGACTTGCTCATCTTGCGGCCGTCGAGACCGGGCAGCGCCTGCCCGCGGCTCTCGTCCGGAACGATCGCCTCCGGCACCTTGAACGTGTAGTTCTTGCCGTACACGTGGTTGAAGCTGCCCGCGATGTCGGCCGCGTACTCGACGTGCTGCAGCTGGTCCCTGCCGACCGGTACGACGTCCGACTCCATGATCAGGATGTCGACGGCCATGAGGATCGGGTAGTTGTACAGACCCATGTTGACGCCGGCGTCCGGGTCCTCACCCGCCTCGACGTTCTTGTCCCGGGCCGCCTTGTAGGCGTGGGCGCGGTTCATCAGGCCCTTGGCCGTCATGCACGACAGCATCCAGTTGAGCTCGAAGATCTCGGGCACGTCCGACTGCACGTAGAACGTCGTGCGCTTCGGATCCAGGCCTGCAGCGAGCCACGTCGCGGCGACCGAGCGGGTGTACTGCCGGAGTTCCTGCGGGTCGCGCACGCTGGTGAGCGCGTGGTAGTCCGCGATGAAGTAGACCGAGTCGTACTCCTCGGTGAGTGTCAGCGCGGGCCGGATCGCGCCGACGAGATTGCCGAGGTGCGGCTCACCGGTCGGCTTGATGCCGGTCAAGGAGACTTTCGCTCCGCTGGTTACGGCCTGTGACATGGGGGTCATCGTACTGGCCGCCGCTCACGCGATTGCCGGAAGGCGGCAACTCGTGGCGGGGCGCGGGACCGTCAGGCCGGCCGTGGTGTGTCGTGATCGACGGACAGTAGGTCGTCGAGCACGGGCCGCAGTTGCGGCTGTTTCGGAGTGAAGCCGTCGCCCGAGCAACGACCGGTGAGATGGTTCATCACCCGGGTGCGCGCCGTCGGCAGCACCGAGCCCCAGAACCACCGCGCGTGGGAGAGCGGGCCCGGCGAGTCGGGCGCACCGGGCAGCGGGGCGAGCCAGCTCGCGTCGTACTGCACGCCGAGTGTGTCGAGCACGTGCCCCGCTACCCGCCGGTGGCCGTGCTCACTCAGATGCAGCCGGTCACGCCCGAAGTAGCGCAGGTCATGGACGGACTCGTCCGGCCACAGGTCGACCACGCGGGCGCCGTGGGCGTCGGCCGCGGACCGCACCGCGTCGTTGAACGCCTCGATGCGCGAGCGCATCCACCGGACCAGCGGCAGCCGCCCGGACACGTCGGAAAGCGTGAACACCACCACCTCGGGAGCGATGTCGGTGAGCAGCCGCAGCGCGGCGCGCACGCGACTCGCCACGACCTCACGGTCATAGCCGCGGGTCGCCATGAGGTCGTTGGCCCCGCCGCACAGCGCGACCAGGTCGGGTTCGAGATCGGCCGCCGCGGGCAGCTGCTCGACGACGATCTGGTCGAGGCGTTTCCCCCGAACTCCCAGATTGGCGTAGTGCAATCCGGGTTCGTCGCAGGCGAGGCGTTCTGCGACGAGATCGGCCCAGCCGCGGTAGACGGGCCTGCCCGGGTACGGGTCGTCGAGGCCTTCGGTCAGGCTGTCGCCGAGCGCCACGAAACGCTGGTAGGACATCTTTCGCTCACACCCTGTTCGGTTCGGCTTCGCTCGCGGGTCGGGCGGCGTTGCCGCTGCCGGTGGAGTGTCGCCACGAATGGCCTACACGTTACCGGCCTGTGACCGGTTCGGCCGTTTCGGAGCCTATGCCGCGGGCACGAGGGTGAGAAACCCGGCGGACCGTCGTCAGCCGTCGGCGCGCAGTACGGGTTTCAGCGCCGTGAGGACATCCGGGTCCTCGATCGTCGACGGCACCGGCTCGTCCCGGCCGTCGGCGATGCCGCGCATGGTCTTGCGCAGGATCTTGCCCGAGCGGGTCTTCGGCAGCGCCTGCACGACCGACACCTCACGGAACGCGGCCACCGGGCCGATCTCCGAGCGCACCGCCCCCACGAGCTCCTCCCGCAGCCGTTCCTCCGTGATGTCCACACCCGCCTTGAGTACGACGAACCCGCGCGGCAACTGTCCCTTGAGCTGATCGGCCACGCCGATCACGGCGCACTCGGCGACCGCGGGGTGGGCGGCCAGCACGGCCTCCATCGACCCGGTCGACAACCGGTGACCCGCGACGTTGATGACGTCGTCGGTGCGCCCCATGACGAACAGATAGCCGTCGGCGTCGAGGTATCCGGAGTCGCCGGTGAGGTAGTACCCCTCGTAACGGGAGAGGTAGGCCTCCTTGAAGCGTTCGTCGTCGCCCCACAACGTCGGCAACGCGCCGGGAGGAAGCGGCAGCCGGATCGCGATCGCGCCCTCCGTTCCCGCGGGCAGCGCCACCCCGTCCTGATCGAGGATCTGCACGTGCCAGCCTGGCACCGGCATGGTCGCCGACCCTGGCTTGACCGGCATCGGTTCTAGACCGCGCAGGTTGGCCGCGATCGGCCAGCCCGTCTCCGTCTGCCACCAGTGGTCGACCACCGGCACGCCGAGATGGTCGTGCGCCCAGTGGTACGTCTCCGGGTCGAGGCGTTCACCCGCCATGAACAGCGTCGTGAAGCCGCCGAGGTCGTAATTGCCCAGTTCGGCCGCGTCCGGGTCGACGCGTTTGACCGCCCGCAGTGCCGTCGGCGCCGTGAACAGGGCCTTCACCCCGTGTTCGGAGATGACGCGCCAGAACGCGCCCGCGTCGGGCGTACCCACCGGCTTGCCCTCGTACAGCACCGTCGTGGCACCGATGAGCAGCGGCGCGTACACGATGTACGAGTGGCCGACGACCCAGCCGACGTCGGAGGCCGTCCACCACACGTCGCCGGGGTGGATGTCGTAGACCGCGCCCATCGACCAGGCCAGCGCCACGGCGTGGCCGCCGTTGTCCCGTACGACGCCCTTCGGTTTGCCCGTCGTACCGGACGTGTAGAGCACGTACAGCGGATCGGTCGCGGCGACCGGTACCGGGTCGGCAGGCGTCGCGCCGGACATCAGATCCGTCCAGTCGACGTCGCGGCCGGTCATCGCGCACCGGCTCGCCTCACGCTGCAGCACGACCACGTGGTCCGGCTGGTGGGCCGTGGCGGCCAGCGCGTCCTCGACGATCGGCTTGTACTCGACGACCCGGCCCGGCTCGATACCGCAGGAGGCCGCGACGATGGCCTTCGGCTTCGCGTCCTCCACTCGCGCGGCCAGCTCCTTCGGGGCGAATCCGCCGAACACCACCGAGTGCACCGCGCCGAGCCGCGCGCAGGCGAGCATCGCGATGACGGCCTCGGGCACCATCGGCATGTAGATGATCACCCGGTCGCCCTTGCCGACCCCGAGTGAGGCCAGGCCGCCCGCGAACCGTGCCACCTCGTCGCGCAGTTCGGCGTAGGTGTAGGTGCGCTGCGACGACGTGACGGGCGAGTCCCAGAACAGGGCGTTGCGGTCGCCGTGGCCGGACTCGACGTGCCTGTCGAGTGCGTTGTAGGCGGTGTTGAGTTCGCCGTCCGGGAACCACCGGTACAGCGGGGCGCGCGCGTCGTCGAGGGCCTTCGTCGGCGCCTTCGTCCAGCTCACCCCGCGGGCGGCGGCCAGCCAGAAACCCTCCGGGTCGGTGATGCTGCGCTCGTAGGTGTCGGCGTACGCGCCCATCGCGGCTCTCCTTCGTACTCTGCGCTGAGTCCGGTGAGTGTCGACCGTAGGACGTTGCACGTGCGCTGCACCAGAGCGCGCGCCGGCGAGGCGGATGCGTCCGGTCCTACGGTGGCCGACATACTGTGTGCACGGCCCACGGCACAGGGCCGCCGGCGTCATCAGCGACACGCACGAAGGAGCGAGAGGTGGAATCGATCGCTGGCTCGTTGTTGTCGCTGGCGTACCGGATCTTCCAGCCCGGGTTCTGCCCCGGCGACTGGGTGTGGGCCACCAGCATGGCCGGCCTGCTCATGGGCCTGTGGCCCGTGTTCGGCGCGCTGGTCATCGCGATCGTCCGCAAGTTCACGGGCAACCGCTACACCGGCGCACCGTTGATCGCGATCGGTGCGATCGCGGTGGTGACGGTGCTGGTGATGCCGTGGCTGCTCGCGACGGGCATCTCGGGCATCTTCCGCGACGTCTTCGCCGGTGGCACCGGTGGGCTCACCCAGACCGACATCGCCAACATGGCCAAGGAGTACTGCTTCGTCGGCCCGCAGACCGAATACCTCGGGGGCGGCCAGAACGTCTACGAGACGCTGTTCTACCCCTCGGGCGACTCCCTGGCTTACGGCTACTACCTGGGCGGTCTCGTCGGGTTGCCGATCCTCACGTTGCTGGCGGTCATGCTGCTTGGCCGGGTGGCGCTGCGCCGCGGTCCGAAGTGGCCCGGCCGGTTCATCTGGGGCTCGTACGTCGCGTTCGTCCTGCTGTCGGCGGGCGTCGAGGCCAACACGGCCGTCCACCTGTGGCTGGGCTTCCTGCCCGCCGTGATCCTCGGGATCATCCCGGTGGCGATCGTCGGCGCTCCCAGCTGGTCGACCATCCAGCGGTCCGACGCTCCGCCCGAACCGCGGCCGGCTCCGCGTCCCGAGCCGCCCAGGCAGCCCGAACCGGAACCGCAGCGCCAGTACGCGCCCACGGCCGTCGCGCCGTCGCCGCCGCCCGTCGCAGCCGCCGCCGTCGCGCCCGCCGCGTCGACCGGTTCGGACGGCCGGTTCGAGCGCATCCGCCGACTCGGCCAGGGCGGATTCGGCACCGTGTGGCAGGCCCGTGACACGCAGCTCGGCCGCACCGTCGCGCTGAAGATCGCCCACGTCACCGACCAGGAGACCGAGGAACGCATGCGGCGCGAGGCCCGCGCGCTGGCCATGCTGTCGCACCCGAACTGTGTGCGCGTCTACGACCTCGTCGAGGAACACGACGGCATGGCGCTCGTCATGGAGTACCTCGAGGGCCGGTCGCTGGCCGACACCGTCGACAACGGCGGCGCGCTCGACGACATGTCGGCCGGCAGGTTGTGGGCCACGCTCGCGGGTGCGCTTTCCGCAGCACACGAGAAGGACGTGCTGCACCGTGACATGAAGCCGTCGAACGTCATCCTCGACCCGCAGGGCATGCCGCACCTGATCGACTTCGGGATCGCCCGCAGCAAGGACGACGCCAAGCTGACGGCCACCGGCATGATGATCGGCACCCCGGACTACACGGCACCGGAGATCGCGGAGGGTTCGACCGCCACCCCGGCCTCGGACGCCTGGCAGCTGGCCGCGACCGTCAGCTTCGCGCTGTGCGGGCATCCGCCCCGGGGCACGCGCGAAACGCCGATGGCCGCGCTGATGGCCGCCGCCCGCGCCGAACCGGCGAGCCACCTGCCCCGGCAGAGCGTCCATGCCCGGCTGCTGCGCGCGTCGCTGGACCCGCAGCCGCGGAACCGGCCGACGCTCGCCGCCGTGGAGCGGGAGATCGGCGGCTGGCTCTCACGGATCGGTTCCTCCGCCGACGGTCCGGTGACGCAGATCGTGCCGCGTTCGCAGTGAACTGAGACCCCGGTGGGCCCGCCCCGGCAGGCGGGACCGGCCCGGATGTTCGCCGTCCCGTACGTCGTGGCCGGTGAGGTCTCCGCGCGGGCGGCCTCACCGCCACGACGGCAGCCACAGCTCCGCGTTCCACCGCTCCGGCGTGATCGGTTCGCCGACGAGGATCGGCCAGAGCCAGACGAAGTTCGCCACGACCAGCCCGGTGTACAGCGACACCACGAGCAGTCCCGTGCCGCGGCGCTCGAAACCCGCCTTCGCACGGCCCAGCAGGTGGCCGAGTACCAGCGTGAGGCCGAGGATCAGGAACGGCGCCAGCGGGGTGGCGTAGAAGAAGTACATCTGCCGGTCGAGGTTCACGAACCACGGCAGCAGGCCCGCGCCGTAACCGACGAGCACGGCGGCGTAGCGCCAGTCGGCGCGGAAGACCATCCGCCACAATCCCCAGCCGAGCACCGGCAACGCCAGCCACCACATCGCCGGGGTGCCGATGAGCATCGTGGCCTGGACGCAGTCGCTCTGCCCACAGCCGTCGATCTGGTTGCCGGAATCGTGGTGGTACAGCATCGGGCGCAGGCCCATCGGCCACGTCCACGGCTTCGACTCCCACGGGTGCGGATCGCCCTTCGGGGTGGCCAGGCTGCTGTGGAAGTCGAGGACGTTCAGCGTGTACAGCACCAGGTTGCGCAGGGCTCCGGGCAGGAACGCCAGCGAACCGTCGCCGCTGATCTCGGCGTAGTGCCGGTCCGTGGCCGTTTCGCTCGCGAACCACGCCCACCACGTGGACACGTACACCAGCACCGAGATGACACCGATGCTCCACAGCGCCGGTGCCAGATCGCGGCGCACCACGCCCATCCACGGCCGGGCGACGCCGGCGGTACGGCGGGCTGCGACGTCGAACGCGATCGTCAGCAGGCCGAACGCGACGACCCAGTACATGCCCGACCACTTGATGCCCGTCGCCAGCCCGAGCATCACGCCGGCGCCGAACCGCCACCAGCGGAAACCGAGCCGTGGGCCGAACGGCGTGTCCCAGGCCCAGCCGTTGCGCACGGCCGTCGCGACCCGCTCCCGGACTTGGTCGCGATCGATCAGCACGCAGCCGAACGCCGCGACGACGAACAGTGCCTGGAAGATGTCGAGCATCCCCATGCGCGACTGCAGGTGCAGCACGCCGTCGCAGATGACGAGGATGCCGGCGATCGCGCCGAGCAGGGTCGAGCGCGTCAGCCGCCGGGCGATGCGGACGATCAGCAGGATGATCAGCGTGCCCGCGAGGGCCGCCGTGAGCCGCCAGCCCCAGCCGTTGTAGCCCAGCAGCCACTCGCCGACGGCCATGAGCTGTTTCGCCAGCGGCGGGTGCACGACCAGTTCGTAGCCGTAGTTGTCCTCGTAACCGCCGTTGCGCAGCATCTGCCACGCCTGCGGGACGTAGTGCTTCTCGTCGAAGACCGGCGAACCGCCGTCGGTCGGGTGGCCGAGGTTCCACAGGCGCAGGACGCCGCCGACGGTCGTGATGACGAGAGTGACCCACAGGGCGCGCATGCGGTCGGCCGGCATCGGCGTGCCGAGCAGCGCGGCCTCCCGGTCGGATGGCGGCTGCCCGGCCGGACCGGTTCCGGCGCGGCTCGGTCGGGGCAGAACGGCGGTCACGGAGGCCGATCTTACGGGCGGCGATGTGAAACCCCGTGCAGGCCGCGGTGGGGTCGGAAAGCCCCCGGGGGCACCTTGGTTGCATTGAGTGCAACCAAGGTGCCCCCGGGGGTACGGCCGCGAGGTCGGCGGGAAGCGTGCCCGATAGCCTCGCCGTATGCCGTTGATCCTCGCCGGGACGCCGCTCGGCGACCGCAGTGACGCCAGCCCCCGTCTCGCGGAGACGCTGCGGACCGCCGACGTCATCGCCGCCGAGGACACGCGCCGCCTGCGGTCGCTGGCCACGGCGCTCGACGTCGCACCGGTGGCCAAGGTCGTCAGCTTCTACGAGGACGTCGAGAGTGCGCGGCTGCCGAAACTGCTCGACGCCGTCCGCGAGGGCGACACGGTCGTGCTCGTGACCGACGCCGGGATGCCGAGCGTGTCGGATCCCGGTTTCCGCCTGGTGGCGGCGTGCGCGGAGGAGGAGCTGCCCGTCAGCTGCGTGCCGGGGCCGTCGGCGGTGACCACCGCGCTGGCGTTGTCGGGTCTCGCGCCGGACCGGTTCTGCTTCGACGGCTTCGCACCGCGCAAACCAGGGGAACGCGCGCGCTGGTTCGCCGAGCTCGCCGACGAGAAGCGGACGACGGTGTTCTTCGAATCGCCGCATCGGCTGGCCTCACTGCTGGCGGACGCGGCCGAACGGCTGGGCGCCGACCGCCGCGGCGCCGTGTGCCGCGAGCTGACCAAGACGTACGAACAGGTGCGCCGCGGCACGCTCGGCGAGCTGGCCGAGTGGGCCGCAGACGGTGTGCGCGGCGAGATCACCGTGGTGCTGGCGGGTGCCGCGCCGCGGGACGTGAGCGTCGCCGACCTGGTCGATGAGGTCACGCGGCGGGTCGAGGCGGGTGAACGTCTCAAGGCCGTGGCCGCGGAGGTCGCGAAGGAGACCGGCGTGTCGAAGAAGGAGCTCTACGACGCCGTGGTCGCCGCGCGGGCGGACTGACGCGACGGCGACCCACCGTCGCCGGGCGGTGCGGCCAGCAGCGTCTGCAGCGGTGCCGCCTTGTCGAGGCATTCGTCCCATTCGGCTGCCGGGTCGGAATCGGCCGTGATGCCGCCGCCGACGCCGACGTGCACCTCGCCTGCCGCGATCTCGAAGGTGCGGATCGCGACGCTGAGTTCCATGCCCGCGACCGGTGAGGCGAGTCCGACGGCGCCCGTGTACAGCCCCCGCGCGACCGGTTCGAGTTCGGCGATCAGATCGAGCGCTCGGATCTTCGGCGCCCCCGTGACCGAACCGGGTGGGAACGCCGCGTGCAGCAGTGCCGTGTCGTCGGTGTCCGGCGCGAGGGTGCCGACGACCGTCGAGTCGAGATGCCACACGCCCGGCGCCGGTCGGACGGCGAGCAGCTCCGGCACGCGCACACTGCCGATCTCGCACACCCGGCCCAGGTCGTTGCGCACCAGGTCGGTGATCATCACGTTCTCGGCGACGTCCTTGACCGACTCGCGCAACAGGTGCGCACCCGCGTCGTCCTGCGGTCCGCGGCGGGGCCTGGTGCCCTTGATCGGTGTCGACCGCACCGCCGTGCCGTGGCGGGCGACGAACAGCTCCGGCGACATCGAAACGGCGGCGCCCCACGGCCCGGCGAGGTAGGCGCCGCGGGCCGGGTGCAGCCGGCTGGTGCCCTCGGTGAACAGCGCGAGGGGTGAGCCGTCGAAGGTGCCGGTGAACCGGGTGCAGATGTTGGCCTGGAACACCTCGCCGGCAGCGATGGCCCGCACGCAGTCGGCGACTGCGCGTTCGTGGTCGGCCCGAGGCGGTCGGTGCAGGGACGTCGCGTGCCAGGTGTGTGTCGCCGGGTCCGTGGGCGCTTCGGTGCAGGCGGACGTGAGCAGCTCCTGGAACTCGGCGGCGTCGGCGTCACCGCCCGGTGTGCCGTCGAGGGCTTCGAACCACCATCGACCTTCGGCGTCGAGGCGCAGTACGTGGCCCGCCCAGCCCCACACCGCGGGCGGCAACGGGCCGTCGCGGCGGGAGGGGTCGGACAGGTCGTAGGAGAGGTAGCCGAACCAACCGCCGCCGACCGAGCCCGTCTCGGCGGTGCCTGCGGGTGCCGCGATGTCGGAACCGGCGGTATCGGCGGGAAGCCGGGACGGCGTGGCCAGCGCGTCGGCACGGTCGGTGACGGGTTCGAGGTGGACCGACGGTGCGAGCACCGCACGGGAGCCGAACCAGTCGCCGGTCAGCGCGGCCGGACCCGGCAGAGCGCGGTCGCGAGCGCGGCGGGCCAGCGCAGTGAGGACCTGTCCGGGGGACAGGTCGCAGTCGAGTGCCGTTCGCCGCAGCCGCATGCCCCGCATTGTCCCCGGTCGGTGGGGGAACCGGGCGGAAGGTGTCGTACGCGACGGCGGCGTGTGTTCCGGGTGATCGACACGGGCGCGGCGGCCGGGACGCCGCTACGTTCGCGTCATGGACGTCAGGCCTGGGAAGACCGAGCGGATCGCCAAGGTGACCGGGGCGGACTCGGCGAACCACACCGCCGAGCGGTTCGCGTTCGCGGCGACCGACCTCGGAGTCCTGTGGGATGCCGGAGGCGGCAGGGTGTTCGCGCTGTTCGGTGACACCTTCGGCGAAGGGTGGGGTGGTCACGGCGCCGGCCCGGGGTCGGCGGACTGGCGCAGCAACGTGCTCGCCTGGTCGGCCGCGCGCGACCTCTCCGGCGGGCTGCCGCTCGACGGCGTCGTGGCACGTGCCGACGGTGGTGCGGCGCAGGTCATCCCGTCCGGCAGGCGGGAAGTGACGGTGGTGCCGAACGGCGCGATCACCGTCGACGGCGTGCACTACGCGCACTACATGTCCGTGCGCGAGTGGGGAGAGCCCGGTCATTGGCGCACGAACCATGCGGGCGTCGCGGTGTCCCGCGACGACGGGCGCACGTGGCACAGGCCGAGGACGGCGCGATGGCGGAACCGCGACGGCCACAGCCGGTTCCAGCTGGGCGCGTTCGCCCGCGACGGCGAGCACGTCCTGCTGTTCGGCACGACCAACGGCCGCCACGACGTGCCGTATCTCGCCAGGACGCGCCCCTCGGACCTGCTGCGGGTGCGGGCGTACGAGTACTGGGACGGTTCCGGGTGGCGTGGTGACGAGGACGCGGCGGCACCGCTGTTCGACGGTTCGGTCGGGGAGATGTCCGTCGGCTACCACCGCGGCTGCGACCGCTGGCTGATGCTGCACCTCGACGAACCGCGCCGCGGCATCGTGGCCCGCACGGCACCGGCACCGACCGGTCCGTGGACCGGCGGCGACCTCGTCGTCTCCGGCGACGAACACCCCGCGGTCTACGGCGGATTCCTGCACCCGTGGTCACTCGACGGGACGCTGGCCGACGCGTCCGGCCCGTCCGGCGGGTTCGACGTCCACTACCTCGTCTCGCAGTGGGGCCCGTACAACGTGTTCCTCACCAGAACGCGGTTCGAGGTCCGGTAGTCAACGGCCGTTAGGCAGCCGCCATCGGTTCGATGTGTTCGAGCTGATCGCCGATCGCGTCGCGCGCGGTCTCGACGTCGTAGGACTCCTGGAGGCGTGTCCAGTAGTGGTCGTTCAGCCCGAAATAGCGTGACAGCCTGAGACCGGTGTTGGCGGTGATCGCCCGCTGTCCCTTGAGGATCGCGCCGATCCGCGACTCGGGTACGTGGATCGCCTTGGCCAGCGCATACGCGCTGATACCCATGGGAACGAGGAAATCCTCGCGAAGGATCTCGCCCGGGTGGATCGGTTCGTGGGCTTTGTCAGTGGTAGTCAACGATCTCGACCTCCTCGGGTCCGCTGGTCGTCCAGCGGAAACAGATGCGCCACTGTTGGTCGACGCGGATGCTGTAGGTGCCGGCTCGGTTTCCTTTGAGTTGTTCGAGCTTGTTGCCAGGTGGTACCCGTAGTTCGGTGAGACGGTCGACGACGTCCAGTTGCCGGAGCTTTCGGTGGGCTACCCGCTGTACGCTTGGCGGGAGGGTGCGTACATGTTCGCGTAGCCATACCTGCTCGGTTCGCTTATCGCCGAACGACCGGATCATGTGCGGATACTACCGTGATGCGTATGCAATCGTAACGCGGTGGCATGGCAGCCGGTAGGGCAAGTGGACGCGGCGCCGCTCACAGCAGCACGTCGGCGAGCGTGAAGGGGTAGACGAGTGCCGACGTGGCCGCGGGGCCGCTGCCCGTGTGCTGGTGGATGCCGAGCCTGCTGTGGAACCAGCCGGGGCGTCCGGGGATGCCGTTGTCGCGCACGAGCCACAACACGACGCCGGAATCGGCCCACTTGTCCGGGTGGAACCGGTGATGCCAGTCCTCGAACTCGGCGTAGACCAGTACCTTCCCGATGCCGGCCTCACCGCGGATCGTCTTGATCCACGTCTTGACGAACCGGTCGTCGATCCCGGCCGCGCGGGCGTCGAGCGCGGGCGCGAGCACTCCGGGCGCGAACGCTCCCAGCGGCGCGCCCGTGCGCACGACGTGCCGTGCCTGGTCGATGGCCCCGCCTTCCCTCGCCAGGTGGCGGATGCCCGCGTGCACGCCCGCGTCGAGTGCGCACGTGAGCTGCCGTGCCGAACCGGAGTCGCTCCAGTTGTGGTTCTCGGTGACGGTGATCGACGCGAACGTGACGGCCCTGCCGCGCAACGCCGTCCAATCGGGCACGGATTCGCGCAGATGCAGTCCGACGCCGCTCGCGCCCGCGGGCTCCGTCACGAGTCCCCCTAGCTGCCTGAAGCGATGGTGACGGCCACCCTACGTGCGTTCGCGCACGTCAGGCGGCCATCACCAGCGGCGTGTCAGGCGTTCTCGCGGCGGAACGTGCGCGCGCCCCAGTAGACGCACAGCGACATCAGCACGACGAGCACGATCGACCCGGTGAGCATCGCGTCGACGGAGAAGTCGCCGCGGAACCCGGCGCGCCCCGCGTCGACGATGTGCGTGAACGGGTTGACCCGGGAGATCGCGTACAGCCAGTCCGGTGCGAGGCCGGTCGTGATCGGCACGAGGATCCCCGACAGCAGCAGCACGGGCATCATCACCGAGTTCACCAGCGCTGGGAATGCTTCTTCGTTGCGCAGCGTCAACGCCACTGCGTACGACGCAGACGCCAGCGTCACCGACAGCATCCCGACGATCAGCAACGTCAGCAGAATCCCGCCCAGTGGTGCCGACAGGTCGAACACGAGGAACGCCAGCGTCGTGATGATGATCGCCTGCGCCACGGTCGTCAGTCCGTTGGTCAGTACCTTGCCGAGCAGCAGCGCCACGCGGCTGGCCGGGGTGACCCGGAGCCGCTCCACCACACCGTTGCGCAGGTCCGCCAGCAACGAGAACCCCGCGGTCGTCGCGCTGAACAGTGCGAGCTGGATGATCAGCGCAGGCGTGAGGATCGTCCAGCTGCTCCCGGGTGGGAACCCGGGCGTGCTGGTCACGATCCGCTCCATCAACGGCCCGAACAGCACCAGATACAGCACCGGCTGCATCACGCCGATCGCCAGCCATGCCGGATTCCGCGACAGCAGGGTCGCGTCGCGCCGGAAGATCAGCCAGATGTCACGCAACACGGGTCGTCTCCTCGTTCCTGTCGCTGTCGTTCCCGTCGTTGTCGTCGGCCGCAGTCCCGTTGGCCGCAGTCCCGTCGGCCGTATCGGTGTCGCCGCCGTCGGAGTCGCGGAGGCTGCGGCCGGTGAGGGTCAGGAACACGTCGTCCAGCGTCGGCCGCTGTACCTGCATCGACTGCATGGTCAGCCCTTCGGCGTCGAAAGCGCGCAACAGCGCGGGCAGCGCCGTGTCGCCACGCGGCACCCGGAACCGCACCTCGCCCGGTGTCGTGACCAGGTCGTGGGCGCCGTCGGCCCGGCCGACGATCTCCGCTGCCCTGGTCGTGACGTCCTCGTCGACCCCGAGCACCACGCCGTCGCCCGACACCCGAGCCTTGAGTGCGTCCGGGGTTCCCTCGGCGACGATCTCCCCACCGTCGATGACGAGGATGCGGTCGCACAGCGTGTCCGCCTCTTCCAGGTAGTGAGTCGTGAGGAAGAGCGTCACGCCCTGTTCGGAGCGCAGCGTGCGAATGTGCTCCCAGAGGTTCGCCCGACTCTGCGGGTCGAGGCCCGTCGTGGGCTCGTCGAAGAACACGAGTTTTGGTGAGTGGATCAGCCCGAGCGCGATGTCGAGCCTGCGACGTTGGCCGCCGGAGAGCGTCTTCGTCAGTCGCTGGTCCAACCCGGACAGGTCGAGCTGTTCGGTCAGTTCCTTACCCCGTGCGATCGCGTCGGCCTTGCCGAGCCCGTACAACCGGCCCTGCAGTTCGATCTCTTCGGCGACCTTGCATTCCGGCCCGGTTCCGCCGCCCTGCGCGACGTAGCCGATGCGCCTCCGCACGCCGACCGGGTCGGCGCGCAGGTCGCAGCCGGCGACCCGGGCCTCGCCCGCGGTGGGCGTGAGCAGGGTCGTCAGCATGCGCAGCGTCGTCGTCTTGCCCGCGCCGTTCGGGCCGAGGAATCCGACGAGTTCGCCCTCGGTGACGTCGATGTCGACGCCTTTGACCGCCTCCACTGTGCGCCCGCGCGACGTGAACCGTCGCTGCAGGCCGCGTGCCTTGATCAACAGAAACCCCCGTCGAAGAGATGTGCGGATCCGCCGCCGTTCCGGGACGCGGCGGGTCGCTGGTGCGGCCGAGTTGGCCGTCGACGCCCCACTGTCCTCCGCACAAGTCGGCTAGTCAAATTTGATTAGATGCTTGTGGGTGCGCTATACTGAGCCTGGCGCGGGGAGGACGAATACGCGAAGAGTTTTCGCCTCGGATGGCGTCCGCTGAGCGCGAACGGCGGGCGATGAGTCGCACCGCAGTCGCACGGACCGCACGACCGGACGGTCGTCGCGGTGGTGCGGAATCAGGACGCGGCGTTATCAGGACGTGGCGCTCGGTGTGGCGGAGCCGAAGTTGTGCCCGGCGTCGTCGGCCATCACGTACTCGCCCGCGCGCAGTCGTGCGATGAGGTCTGTGGTCCACGAGATGTCGGCGTCGCAGTGTGCGAGCCACAGCCGGTACAACTCGTCGACATGCGCTGGGTGGCCCGGTCCGGTGCCGTTGTCGAGGACGGTCGCGACGTTCTCCCGCTGCCCGTCGAGTTGGCCGAGGCGGTGTTCGAGCAGGTCGATCGCCAACCGGCGGGGCAGTGCCGTGACGAACACGAGCGCGGCGGCGAACTCATAGGCGCCGCCAGCCGCCCCGTCGACGTCCGCGATGCGTTGCTGCAGCTCCTGCTGGAACGCGTCCTCGCCCGCGTCGGTCAGCGTGTAGGCGAGTCGGTCGGGGCCTCTGCCCTGTGGGGTCTCGACCTGCCTGAGCAGGCCTTCCAGCGCGAGCTTCTTCAACGCGTGGTAGATCGAACCCGGCTGGACGTTCGCCCACTTGTCGGCCGACCACGACAACAGCTCGCGCCGCACCTGGTAACCGTGCGCGCCACCCGAACCGCCGTGCATCCGCACCACACCGAGCACGAGCAACCGCGTCGCCGACACCGCCTCCGACCTCCGTCCCTGGTCGCATCGCCGAGAGGTGTCATCCTCCCACCCGCCGACCCTGCCGCTTCGTCGAAGGTTGCCGGGGCGCCGGCCGGGCCCCGCCCCTCAACGAGGCGCTTCGCGCCACGGTGTTCGCCCACCCGTCTCCCCGCCCCCCAACGAGGCACTCCGCGCCACCGTGTTCAATTTCAAGTATGAGCACCTCTGTGTTGACCGCGGTGGCCTGGCCTTACGCCAACGGTCCCCGCCACATCGGTCATGTGTCCGGTTTCGGCGTCCCCTCCGACGTCTTCTCGCGCTACCAGCGAATGGCCGGAAACCGGGTGCTCATGGTCTCGGGCACCGACGAACACGGCACACCGATCCTGGTGCAGGCCGACAAGGAAGGTCTCTCGCCGCAGGAGACCGCCGACAAGTACACCCGCCAGATCAGCCACGACCTGCGCGGGCTCGGACTGTCGTACGACCTGTTCACCCGCACCACCACCGGCAACCACGCCGACGTCGTGCAGCAGATCTTCCTTGCGCTGCACCGCAACGGGTACGTCGTGCCGAAGACGACCACCGGCGCGGTCAGCCCGTCGACGGGACGCACGCTGCCGGACCGCTACATCGAAGGCACCTGCCCGCTCTGCGGCTACGACGGCGCACGCGGCGACCAGTGCGACAACTGCGGCAACCAGCTGGACGCCGCCGAGCTGAAGAACCCGCGTTCCCGGATCAACGGTGAGAAACCAGAGTTCGTCGAGACCGAGCACCTGTTCCTCGACCTGCCGGCCTTCACCGAATCGCTCGGCGACTGGCTCTCCACCAAGACCGACTGGCGCCCGAACGTCCTGAACTTCACCAAGAACCTCGTCGACGACATGCGCCCACGGCCGATCACGCGTGACCTCGACTGGGGAGTGAAGGTGCCGCTCGACGGTTGGCGGGACCAGCCGCTCAAGCGGTTCTACGTGTGGTTCGACGCCGTCATCGGTTACTTCTCGGCCAGCGTCGAATGGGCCCGCCGCACGGGCGACCCGGACGCGTGGAAGCCGTTCTGGACGGATCCCGAAGCGCAGTCCTTCTACTTCATGGGCAAGGACAACATCACGTTCCACGCTCAGCTGTGGCCCGCGTTCCTGCTCGGTCACAACGGTCAGGGCGACAAGGGCGGCGAGGCCGGTCCGTACGGCACGCTGAACCTGCCGGGCGAGATCGTCTCGAGCGAGTTCCTCACCATGAGCGGGTCGAAGTTCTCGACCTCGCGCGGCACCGTCATCTACGTCGAGGACTTCCTGCGTGAGTTCGGCCCCGACACGCTGCGCTACTTCATCAGCGTCGCGGGACCGGAGACGCAGGACACCGACTTCACGTGGGACGAGTTCGTGCGCCGCACCAACTTCGAACTCGCCAACGAGTGGGGCAACCTCGTCAACCGGTCGATCTCGCTGGCGCACAAGAACAACGGCGGCGTGCCCGCACCGACCGCGCCCGCACCCGCCGACGAGGAACTGAAGGCCCTCGCCAAGGGAGCGTTCGACACGGTCGGCACGCACCTGCGGCACTCGCGGTTCAAACAGGCCGCCGGCGAGGCCATGCGGGTCGTGTCGGCGGCGAACAAGTACCTGTCCGATCAGGAGCCGTGGAAACTCAAGGAGGACCCGGACCGGCGCGACGCGGTGCTGCACACGGCGCTGCAGGTGGTGTCGGACGCCAACGCGCTCCTCACGCCGTTCCTGCCGCACGCCGCGCAGAAGGTCCACGAGGCGCTCGGCGGCACGGGCGTGTGGGCGGCGCAGCCGGAGTGTCACGACGTCGAGGACCTCGACATCCCCGGCAGGACGAACCCGATCCTCACCGGCGACTACGCGAGCGAGCAGGCGACGTGGGAGTCGACGCCGGTGGAGGTGGGCCGCCCGTTGGCGAAGCCGTCGCCGTTGTTCGCCAAGCTCGATGCCTCGCTGGGCGAGACCGGCCCGGACTGGGCGCCCGTCCAGAGCTGAACGTGACTGTGACGCCCCCAAGGGCACCTTGGTCGCGTTGAGCGCGACGAATCCTCCCCTGATCATGACCGTGGAGCCGTCACGACCTGTCCGGGCGCGAGGGGAAGAAAAGGTGCGTTGAGTGCAACCATGGTGCCCTTGGGGGCAACCGAGCCGGGAGAAGACGTGAGCCGGAAGAAGGATCGCGACGCACCGCCGCCGGTGCCGGAGCGACTGCCCGCATCGGTGGTTGACGCACACACTCACCTCGACGCCTGCGGGGACGGGACGGTCGCCGACGTGACGGCGTTGCTCGACCGTGCGGGCCGGGCGGGCATCGAGCGCGTGGTCACGGTCGCCGACGACCTCGCCGCCGCCCGCTGGGCCGCGGAGGCGGCGACGTGGGACGAGCGGGTGTTCGCCGCCGTGGCGATCCACCCGACCCGCACGGCGGACTTCGGTGAGATCGAGAAGGCCGAGATCGAGCGGCTCGCGGCGGCGGAACGTGTCGTGGCCGTCGGCGAGACCGGTCTGGACTACTACTGGGACTACTCGCCCCCGGAAGCCCAGCAGGCGGCGTTCCGCTGGCACATCGACCTCGCCAAGCGGATCGGCAAGCCGCTGATGATCCACGACCGCGAGGCACACGAGGACCTGCTGCGCATTCTCGAGGAAGAGGGCGCGCCGGACACCGTGGTGTTCCACTGCTTCTCCGGGGACGCCGAGATGGCGCGCCGCTGCGTCGACGCAGGCTACGTTCTGTCGTTCGCGGGCACCGTCACGTTCCGCAACGCCCGCGGGCTGCACGATGCGGCGAAGCTCGTGCCGCCGGAGCAGTATCTGGTCGAGACCGATGCGCCGTTCCTCACGCCACACCCGTTCCGGGGACGACCGAACGAGCCGTACTGCGCGGCCTACACCGTTCAGGGGCTCGCAGAGCTGCGTGGGGAGCCGGTCGGCGTGGTCGCGGACTCCGTTCGGAGTAATGCCGAGCGGGTGTTCGGCCTGCCGTCGTCGCAGACGGTCACCTCGGCGTGAGCGGGCTGCGACAACGGCGTGGGCGTTACCGTCGAACGGCCCAGGTGATGAAGGTCACGGGATCGCGCGCCGTGTTTGCGCAACCCATTGGCACCCGTTACGGTCCCGTGACCGTGCCGGTTGAGAACGACTGTCTCGATGCGGCACGCCCACAGTCACGTCGGTGTTCGTCGGGGACGACATCGCCCGCGGGGCAACGGACCGCGCGGGAATGTCAGGGGACGACGCTGACTGCGGGAGTCCTGGCCATGCGTGAAAGGGATCGACCCTGTGACTGGTAGCTACGGGCGCGCAGACGCGAGCTCGTCGTCGGCTTCGGCCGGCTCGACGGCTCTGCTCGACCGACCGAGCGACCCAGAGTTCTCCTCCGACCCGCGGATCACGCGGGACGACATCCTCGCCGTGCTCGGCCCCGACGCCGACGCACTCATGGCCGAGGCCAATGTCGGTGTGGACGAACTCATCCGGCTGATCAACGCCGAGACGACGATGCTGCCGCCGATCGTCGACACCCCGGCCGCACCGGCCGCGGTCGCCGGCGCGAGCGCCGAGGAGCCCGAGGACGGCCTCGCGGGCGCGGTCAAGACGTGGAAGAAGCGCTTCCTCAAGGGATCGGTTCTCGCCATGCTGATCACGCTCACCGGTGGCGGTGCAGCGGCGCTGGCGATGAACAAGAGCGTCACGCTCGACATCGACGGCAGCGAGCAGACGGTTCGCAGCTTCGGCGACACCGTCGGCGAAGTCCTTGCCGACGCCGACATCGACGTCGGCAAGCACGACGCGCTGTCTCCTTCGCCGCAGGCCGAGGTCGGCGACGGTGGCGTCATCACGCTCGAGCGTGGGCGCCACATGACGGTGTCGGTCGACGGCGAGCAGCGTCAGGTGTGGGTCCGCGCGACCACCGTCGACGAGGCGCTCACCCAGCTCGGGATGGAGGACCTCAAGAACGAGGGCGCGAAGCTGTCCGCGCCGCTCGACAGCGAGGTTCCGCTGAAGGGCATGACGCTCGAGGTCAAGACGCAGAAGAGCGTCACGGTCTACGACGGCGGCAAGGAGCCCCGCGAGGTCACGACCCATGCCGTCACCGCGGGCGACCTTGTCGACGAGCTCGGCATGAAGCTCGGTCCGCAGGACCGCATCCAGAGCGGCAAGCAGATGAGCCTCGAGGACGGCGCCGAGGTCTACATCAGCCGCACCGGCGTCTCGGTGGTCAAGCAGAAGGAGACCATCGAGCCCGAGGTCCGCACCATCGAGGACCCCGAGCTGGAGCAGGGCAAGGAGGTCGTCGAGAAGCCGGGCAAGGCGGGCGAGGAACTCGTCACCTACCGGGTCACCAAGAAGAACGGCGAGGAGATCGCCCGCGAGGAGATCGACTCCAAGGTTCTCAAGGAGGCCAAGGACAAGGTCGTGCGCGTGGGCACCAAGGAGCCCCCGCAGCCGCAGATCACCGGCGGCGCCGTGTGGGACCGGCTGGCTCAGTGCGAGTCCGGCGGCGACTGGTCCATCGACACCGGCAACGGCTACTACGGCGGTCTCCAGTTCGACAAGCAGACCTGGGATGCCTACGGCGGCGACCAGTACGCGGCCTACCCGGACGAGGCGAGCCGCGAACAGCAGATCGCCATCGCCACCAAGGTGCGCGACGCCCGCGGCGGCAGCTACAGCGCCTGGCCGGCGTGCTCGTCGGAGCTCGGCCTGCCGTAACCCGCCGTCGAACGCCTGCACGTCTCCAGCGCCGCCCGGTACCCCTTCGCGGGGTGCCGGGCGGCGTTGTGCTGAACTCATTGCCGTGACCGCTGAACCACCCGGGCTGCTCGGGCCCGCCGAGATCCGGCGGCTCGCCGCCGAACTCGACGTCCGCCCGACGAAGAAGCTCGGCCAGAACTTCGTGCACGACGCCAACACGGTGCGCCGGATCGTCGAGCTCGCCGAGGTCGGGCAGGACGCCGCCGACACCGTTGTGCTCGAGGTCGGCCCCGGCCTGGGTTCGCTGACGCTCGGCCTGCTGGGCACCGGGGCACGCGTGGTCGCGGTGGAGATCGATCCGGTGCTCGCGGGCCGCCTCGAACGGACCGTCGCGGCACACGCGCCGGAGGCTGCGCCACGACTGACGGTCGTCGCCGACGACGCGCTGCAGCTGGACGCCACGCGGGTCGGTGAACCCGGTGCGCTCGTGGCGAACCTGCCGTACAACGTCGCGGTTCCGGTGGTGCTGCATCTGCTCGCCGAACTGCCGTCGTTGCGGCGGGTGCTGGTCATGGTCCAGACCGAGGTGGCCGACCGCATGGCCGCGGGTCCCGGTGGCCGGGTCTACGGCGTGCCGAGTGTGAAGCTCGCCTGGTACGGCACGGCCCGCAAGGTCGCCGCCGTACCGAGATCGGTGTTCTGGCCCGTGCCGAACGTCGATTCGTCCCTCGTGGCGTTCGACCGTGGTCCGGAGCGGACCGGAGTCGACCGCGACACCGTGTTCGCCGTCGTCGACGCGGCGTTCGCGCAGCGGCGGAAGACGCTGCGCGCGGCGCTCGCATCGTGGGCGGGTTCGGCCGAACGCGCAGGCCGGGTCCTGACCACCGCCGGTGTCGATCCGCGTGCCAGAGGCGAACAGCTCGGCATCGACGACTACGTGGCGATTGCCCGAGCCGCCGCGGAAACATAACGTCGACGCGGCCGTCAACCCGGCCGCCCGCGATGTGATCTACGCCCGCGGGCTTGCCTTTCCGGCCGGGTTTCCGGTCTACTATGTGGGAATTCCATCCCGAGCGACCGAGAGACCTGGCTCGTCGACGTCGCAGCAACCTCCTTCGAGGACGGTGCTACCGCCAGGAGCGATGGAGGAACGCGATGTTTTTCCCCGAGCCGCTCACCCGGCGTCTGGTAGTCGATCACCGGCGGCGCACCGTGTCTGCGTGTCGTCGCTCCGCCGCCTTGGCCTGAGCGCGCAGCGTCGCCCCTCGTGCGACGAACCCTCCCGCGGAGCCGCCCGCCGGCCCGCCGCAGGGGCCACCTCGTCCGACCTGTGAACCGGCCGTGAGCCGGGCGCCGCAGCGCGAGGTCCGCGCCGCCATCCGATCCGACCTCCCACCGTTTTCTCCCGGCCCCGGTTTGCGACCGAGCGGGCCGGTGAGGCCCTGAGCTGTCTTGGAGCTGCTGTGATCACCGTCGAGAACGTCAGCAAGTCGTTCCGCAACACCGAGTCGGACGCGCCCGTGCAGGCGCTGCACGACGTCAACCTGGACGTCGGCGCAGGCGCACTGTTCGGTGTCGTCGGCGAACCCGGTGCGGGCAAGTCGACGCTGGCGCGCTGCGTCGCGCTGCGGGAGCGGCCGGACCGCGGCTCGGTCCGCTACGACGGGCTGAACACGACCGCCCTCGACGGCCGCAAACTGCGGGAGGCGCAAAGCCAGGTCGCGGTGGTCGACTCGCGGCTGCGGCCGGAACGGACCGTCGCCGGCAACATCGCCGCCCCGTTGGAGCGCGTGGGCGTCGACGGAGCGCGCAGGAGGCAGCGCGTCGCCACGCTGCTCGACGTCATCGGATTGAGCCGCGCGGCAGCCCAGGTGCCCGCCGACCTGACGCCGGGCCAGCAGCGCCGAGTCTCGGTGGCGCGTGCGCTGGCGGGCGGGCCCGCGGTGCTGCTCGCCGACGATCCGACCGAAGGGGTGGACGCCGACGAGAGTGGTTCCGTGCTGTCGGTGCTGGACCGGGCACGTGCCGAACTGGGTGCGACCGTGCTGCTGACCACGTCGGACGTGGGCGTGGCGCGCCGCGTGTGCGACGACGTGGCGCTCCTGGACCACGGGTCGGTCGTCGAGAGCGGCAACCTGCTGACACTCGCGGGCACGCGCGGCAGTCGTGTCGCCCACGAGCTGCTGCCGTCGGTCGAGACGTCCCCGTCGGAGGCGGCGCGTTTCGACGTCGTGGTGGACGTGGTGCTGGTCGGTTTCGCATCGGTCGGTGCGCTGCTTCCGGAGGCGGGCAGTCGCTTCGACGTCGAGATCGCCACGATCGGCGGTGGCCTGACACGGTTCGGCGACACGCCGGTGGCGCGGTTCCGCATCGGCCTGCGCGGCCAGCGGGCCGACGCCGCACTGGCGTGGATGGCCGAGCGTGGTGCCCACGTCACGCACACGCTCTGCGGACTGCGCACCGTCGCGGCCTGACGAACGCGCGTGTACTGCACTCCGGGTGCAATAGCGTTCTTGTAGCGATGCCGGCGGCAGGTCGCTACCATGGAGCTATGAGCACGGAAATCCGGCAGTCGGATCTGCGGAACGACAATGCCGCGATCATGAGAAGAGTGTCCGCGGGTGAAGCATTCGTTGTGACGGTGAACGGGCGCCCGGTGGCCGACGTCCTGCCGCACCAGCGGGACACGACGCGCCGGTTCGTCCCGGTCGACGAGGCGGCGCGGTTGCTCAGCCACCAGACGCTGGATCGTGCTGCGTGGGTCGCCGACATCGCTGCAGTGCCGTTTCCGGACGACGTCGAGGATCCGTGGGAGCGGTGACACGGCGCGGTTTGCTCGACACATCCGTCGTGATCGACTACCCGGCGGAGAAGGTGGCTGCACTGGTCGACGAAGTCGCGGTGGCGGCGATCTCGGTGGGTGAACTCGAGTACGGTGTGACGGCAGCGACCGACCCTGTCGTTCAGGTGCAACGGCGACGTGCACTCCAGGCCGTAACCGCGACGTTCGACGTGTTGCCGTTCGACGCCGACTGCGCCGAGTACTACGGAGCGCTGGCGGGCGCCGTTCGCGCGGCAGGGCGGGATCCGCGGCCGCGGCGCCTCGACCTGCAGATCGCGGCCACCGCCGTCCGCTACGGGCTGGTGTTGCTGACGCGGAACGCCGATGATTTCAAGGGAATCGAGGAGTCACTGGTCGTCGAAGACATGCTTGCGTCGTCTCGTTCCTGACCGCTCGCGGTGCGACCGCCGCGCGGGAGTGACGTGCACGGGTGACTCGCCGCGGTCCGGCGCGCCTGCGCCCACCCGTCGCCCGGCCGCCACCCCTCGTCGACGCGCTGATGCGCGGCTGTGCCGGACGCACCGGGGCGCCAAGTACCCTGGGTATGTGCTTGCCGTCGTACCGACCCCCGTGACCGTCACGGTGCCGTCCAAGATCAACGTGCACCTGGCTGTGGGACCGGCGCGCGACGACGGGTACCACGAGTTGACGACCGTGTTCCAGGCGTTGTCGCTGACCGACACCGTCACCGTGTCGGCCGCCGAGGAATCGTCCCTGCAGGTGCGCGGCGAGGGCGAGAAGGCCGTGCCGCGTGACGAGCGCAACCTGGCCTGGCGGGCGATCGACGTCCTCGCCGAACATCTGGACACGACCCCGGCCGAGCTGGGCCCGGTGCAGATCGCGCTGGAGAAGAACATTCCGGTGGCGGGCGGCATGGCGGGCGGCAGCGCCGACGCGGCGGGCGCGCTCCTCGGGCTCGCGACGCTGTGGAAACTCGACCTCTCGCGGGACGAACTCACCCGGCTCGCGGCGAAACTCGGCAGCGACGTGCCGTTCTCCCTGCTGGGCGGAACCGCGCTCGGCACAGGCAGGGGCGAGGAACTGCTGCCGGTCCTGACGCGGCACACGTTCCACTGGGTGCTGGCGTTCGCCCAGCGTGGCCTGTCGACGCCGCGGGTGTACAAGGAACTCGACCGGCTCCGCGAAGCCGGCGAGCCGCCGCCTGCCGCAGGCGACCACGACGTGGTCATCGAGGCGCTGGCCTCGGGGGACCCGCACCGCCTCGCCGAACTGATCGGCAACGACCTGCAGATCGCCGCCGTGTCGTTGCGCCCGAACCTGCGGCGCACGCTGCGTGCGGGCGTCGAGGCGGGTGCGCTGGCGGGCCTGGTGTCCGGCTCGGGTCCGACGTGCGCGTTCCTGTGCGAGGACGCCGAGTCCGCGGTGCAGGTGTCCGCGCGGCTGTCCGGCGCGGGGGTCTGCCGGACGGTGCGGGTCGCCAGTGGTCCGGTGCACGGGGCGCGGGTGGTCGAGTCGGACGGTGGGCCGCCGGGCGGCGAACCGCCGTGGGATCCGACCCCGCCGCAGGCACACGCATGACCCTCACCGCGCTCCCGGCCGGGTCCGGAGTTCCGGGTTCCAGAGTTCCGGGGTCCGGAGTTCCGGACGGGGACCTGCGGGAGGCGGTGGGCAGCACTGTCACCATCGGCCACGCCACGAGCGTGGTCGCACACAGCGTTTCCGCATCGCGCGAGAGGTTTGTCTGACGCATGGCCAACCTGGTCAATCTCGAATCGGTGAGCAAGTCCTACGGTGTCCGGCCGCTGCTGGACGAGGTGTCCCTCGGCGTCGGCGAAGGGCAGCGCATCGGCGTCGTCGGGCTCAACGGCGGCGGCAAGACGACGCTGCTCGAAGTGCTCGCAGGCATCACAGAGCCCGACTCGGGACGGGTGAGCCGCTTGCGGGATCTGCGCCTGGGCGTCGTCACGCAGCGAACCGACCTGCCCGACGGCAGCACCGTCGGCGAGGTCGTGCTGGCCGATTTCGGCGCCGAGCACGAATGGGCCTCCGATGCGCGGGTGCGTTCCATCGTCGACGGGCTGGGCATCGCGGCGATCGGGCTCGACACACCGACGGCCACCCTGTCCGGTGGGGAACGCCGCCGGGTCGCGCTGGCGGCCACGCTCGTCGGTGAGCTCGACCTGATCGTGCTCGACGAGCCCACCAACCACCTCGACGTCGAGGGCGTGCGGTGGCTGGCCGATCACCTGCTCGCGCGCAAGTCCTCGCTCGTGGTCGTCACGCACGACCGCTGGTTCCTCGACACCGTGTGCGGCCGGACGTGGGAGGTCACCTCGGGCCGCGTCGAGCAGTACGAGGGCGGCTACGCGGACTGGGTGTACGCCCGCGCCGAACGCGCCCGGCTCGCCCAGGCGGCGGAGGAGAAACGGCAGAACCTGGCGCGCAAGGAGCTCGCGTGGCTGCAGCGCGGTGCGAAGGCGCGCACCTCGAAACCGAAGTTCCGGATCGAGGCCGCCGAGGCGCTGATCGCGGACGTGCCGCCGCCGCGCGACACCGTCGAGCTGATGAGCTTCGCCAAGCGCAGACTCGGCAAGACGGTGCTGGAACTCGAGGACGTGTCGTTGAGCGTCGGCGACCGGACGCTGCTCGACCACGTCACATGGCGGATCGGCCCCGGCGACCGGATCGGCCTCGTCGGCGTCAACGGTTCCGGCAAGACGACGCTGCTCAAACTGCTCGCAGGGGAACGCGAGCCCGAGACCGGCAGGCGCGTCGAGGGCAAGACCGTCCACCTGGCGCACCTGAAGCAGGAACTCGACGACCTGCCCGCCGACCTGCGGGTGCTGCAGGCGGTGGAACGCGTCGCCGCGCGGGTGCAGTTCGGCAAACACGAACTGTCCGCCTCGCAGCTGGCCGAGAAGCTGGGTTTCCCTCCGAAACGACAGTGGACCCCGGTCGGTGACCTCTCCGGTGGGGAACGGCGCAGGTTGCAGCTGGTGCGGCTGCTCATGGCCGAACCGAACGTGCTGCTGCTCGACGAGCCCACCAACGACCTGGACATCGACACGCTCCAACAGCTCGAGGACCTGCTCGACGGCTGGCCGGGCACGCTGATCGTCGTCTCGCACGACCGGTACCTCACCGAGCGTGTGTGCGACAACGTCGTCGCCCTGTTCGGCGACGGCACGATCACCGACCTGCCCGGCGGGATCGACGAGTACCTGCAGCGCAGGCAGACCATCGCCGACCGGCCCGCGGGCGAGCGGGCCCCGGCATCCGGGGCCGAACCGCAGGCCGACGCCGAGCAGGGCGCGCCGAAGCTGTCCAACTCCGAGTGGCGGGCCATCACCAAGGAACTGGGCAAGCTCGAACGGAAGCTCGATGCGATCGGGGAGAGGGAGTCGAAGCTTCACGCGGCGCTCGCGGACGCGGCAACCGAGCCCGACCGGCTGATGGAGCTCAACAACGAGCTGAAGGCGTTGCACGCCGAGAAGGACGAGCTGGAACAGCGGTGGCTGGAAGCGTCCGAGGCCGTGGAGTGACTCATTCGGGCTCGGATGTGTGGCCTGTCCCCGCTTCCGTGTAACCCTTGGTTACAGTCTGTGTCATGAGCCGGTTCGTGGACACGATGGTCGCCAACGCGCAGGCGGGCGGCACGCAGCGGGGGATGGTCACGGGTGAGCCCTCGGAGCCCGTGCGCAGAACATGGGCGGAGGTGCACGGCCGTGCCCGGTGCCTCGCCGGTGATCTGATGAGCGGCGGATTCGAGGCCGGCGGTGCGGTGGCCGTCCTCGCCGCCGCACCGGAGCTGATCGCCCCGACCGTGCAGGGCGTGTGGCTGGCAGGCGGCAGCGTGACGATGCTGCACCAGCCGACGCCCAGGACCGATCTCGCGCACTGGGCTGCCGACACGCTGCAGGTGCTGCGGATGATCGGGTCGGACCTGGTGCTGCTCGGCGAACCGTTCGGACAGCTGGCGCCCGTGCTGGAGGAGAACGGCATCCAGTACCGCACGATCGAGACACTGCTCGACGGCGAACCGATCGCGGACCCGGTGCCGACCGCCGAGGAGGACCTGGCACTGCTGCAGCTCACCAGCGGCTCCACCGCCGAGCCGAAGGCCGTGCGGATCACCCACGGCAACCTCTTCAGCAACATCAGCGCCATGGCACGACGTTCCGAACTGGACCCGGGCAGCGACGTGATGGTGTCGTGGCTGCCGACGTTCCACGACATGGGCATGGTCGGCTTCCTGACCGTTCCCATGACGTTCGGCGTCGAGCTGGTCAAGGTCACCCCGGTGGAGTTCCTGAGTGCGCCGCTGCTGTGGCCGGAGCTGATCACCCGCTACCACGGAACCATCACCGCCGCGCCGAACTTCGCCTACGCCATCGTGGGCCGCAGGCTCGCAAGGGTCGACGACGGGGAGGCCTACGACCTGTCGACGCTACGGATCGCCCTCAACGGCGCAGAGCCGATCGACGAGACCGCGGTCGCCACCTTCACCGGGGCGGGCGGGCGGTTCGGCATGCCCGCCGAGTGTGTGTTCCCCGCGTACGGGCTAGCCGAGGCCACGCTCGCCGTATCGTTCGCGCCGCTGTCGACCGGGCTGACGGTCGACGTCGTCGAGGCCGGCCCGCTGGAGTCGGAGAACCGTGCCGTCGCCGTCCCCGAGGGCGACGAGCGGCGGGGCACCGAGCAGGTCCGCGGATTCGCCGTGCTGGGCAGGCCGCTCGACGGCATCGAGGCGCAGATCGTCGACCCCGGCGGAGCGGTACTCGGCGAACGTGAGGTCGGGGAGATCCGATTGCGGGGCGAGGCGATCACGCCGGGATACCTGACCGTCGACGGCCCCGTGGCGACGCAGGACGCAGCGGGCTGGTTCGCCACCGGCGACATCGGCTACCTGGTCGACGGGCAGATCGTGATCTGCGGCCGCAGCAAGGACGTCATCATCCTGGGCGGTCGCAACGTCTACCCGACCGACGTCGAGCGGGCCGCGAGCTCCGTCGACGGGGTGCGGGCCGGCAACGCGGTGGCCGTGCGGATCGACGCGGGCACCCGCCGCGAACGGTTCGCCGTCGTGCTCGAGTCGAAGGCGGCGGGCGACGAGGCCGAGGAAACGCGCATCGTCAAGGAGGTCACGGCGCGGGTGCGGGACGCGGTGGATGCGCGGCCCTACGCGGTCCTCGTCCTGCCGACGGGCAGCCTACCGAAGACACCGTCCGGCAAGGTGCAGCGCGCGGCGACCGCCGAGCAGTACCGCGACAGGATGGACGCCGGCGCCTGATCCGTCGGGAGACCAGGCGCCAGGCGGGCTCGGTGGGGTCAGCCGTCTCGGGAGCGCCCCGGCGCCGAGTCGGCTGCGGGAAGGTTCACGACCGGGATGTCGGCGGTGGGGACGTCGGTGACCGCGGGCGATTCGGTGCGTGCAGCGGGCACGTGGTGCGCATCGCCGGTGACGCCGGTGCGTGCCAGCAGCGTGTCCTCGACGCGGTCGAGGAACTCGTCGACGCTTTTCTCGTCGTACCCGCGCTTGCCGATCGGCGGGCGCGCGAACTGGCTGTGGTGCACCTCGGCCGCTGTCAGGTCGTCCTGGTCGGACAGGGTTGCCACGATCCGGTCGATCAGCGTGTCGACCTCGTGTTTGGCGTAACCGCGCCTGCCGAAACCGGAATCGGGGAAGGCGATGGTGCGTACCTCGTCTGCTGTGATCGCCATGACCTGCACCTCCACGTCGGGTCACTCGCGGCCTTCTGTGATAGCCGTGGTGGTGAGACGCCGGGAAGGGCGCAGCTATGATGCGACTCGTTCAGGGGTACGGGACGACCCTGTCGGGTTAGTTTGCGTGTCCGATGTGACGCTCCGTGCCTGCGCGGCCGGTGGGGTCGGCGGCGCACGCCGGTCATCGGGCCTGATCAGGAACCGTGGTAGGCGTTCTGCGCAGCCGTCAGCCCCCGGGACACCAGTTCCTCGACGGCGTCGGCGCAGCGGTCGACGTTGAGTGGCAACTCGCGCCGCTCGGTCGTCGAGAAGTCCTTCAGTACGAAATCCGCGGCGTCCATCCGGCCCGGCGGCCTGCCGACGCCGAAGCGCACCCGGAAGTACTCCTTGGTGCCGAAGGACTTCGTGATGGAGCGCAGTCCATTGTGTCCGTTGTCGCCGCCGCCGAGCTTGAGCCGCAGCGAACCGTAGTCGACGTCCAGCTCGTCGTGGATCACGACCAGACCACTCGCGTCGACCTTGTAGAAGCGGGCGGCGCCCACGATCGGGCCGCCCGAGAGGTTCATGTACGAACGCGGCTTCGCCAGCACCACCTTGCGGTCGCCGAGGCGCCCTTCGATTATCTCGGCGCCGCTCTTGTGCGCCTTGAACTTCCCGCCGAGTCGGGACGCGAGCTCGTCGAGAACCATGAAGCCCACGTTGTGCCGGTTGCCGGCATAGCGGGGCCCGGGATTGCCGAGGCCGGCGAGCAGTACCTGCTCGCCGGCCCCGGGAAGATCGTTCGTCATGTTCGACGGAGAAGTGAGCGTCAGCTCTCCGAGCTGTCGCCGCCCTCGGCGTCGGAGGGCTCCTCGGTCACGCCTGCACCCTCGGCGTCGACGTCGGCCTCCATGGCCTCCTCGGTCGGCGCCTCGTTCACCGCGACGACCAGCACCTCCGGGTCGGTGACCAGCTCGGCGCCGCGCGGCAGCGTGACGTCGGACGCGTGCACGGTGTGGCCCGCCTCGGCGCCGTCGATGTCGACCTCGAACTGCTCCGGGATGTGCAGCGCCTCGACCTCGATCTGCACGGTGTCGACGTCCTGGTTGACCAGCGTGCCCGGGGCCGCGGTGCCGTTCAGGACGATCGGCACGTCGACCGTGACCTTCTCGCCGCGGCGCACGACGAGGAGGTCGACGTGCTCGATGTAGTTCTTGAGCGGGTGGACCGTGATGGTCTTGGTCAGCGCCAGCTCGGTCTTCTTGTTGTTCGAGCCGTCGACGTCGAGCGTCAGCACGGCGTTCTGGCCGTTCTCGCGCACGACGCGGGCGAAGTCGACCGCCGGCAGCGCGAGGTGCCGCGGGTCCTCGCCATGGCCGTACAGCACCGCCGGGATCTTGCCGGCACGGCGGGTGCGGCGAGCCGCTCCCTTGCCGAACTCGTTGCGGGGTTCGACGGTCAGGCGTACCTCGGACACGGTGATGCACTCCTCGCGGTGGGGCCCAGGTGGATGGGCTGTAGCTTGCTTGGTCTTACTGGGGCGTCGTTGGGTCTACGTTGTCGGCTGCTGGTGGGTGCCAGCGGTTGTCGCCTGTGGCTCCTCCGGCGGCGAGTACCACGACGTGCGCGCACGGGTGGCCTCTCAAGCCGCCGCGTCGATCACGTCGGGCGCCGGACTCGCATCCGGCCCCGCCTCGCCGAGACAACTCGCCCAGTGTAATCCAGCCGGAAGCGGTGCTTGACCCCCGCCCCGGTCTGTGCAAACGGCCACGCCGACGGGACCGGGTGAAATGCCGGGAAGCGGCAGCAGCCGCCGGGCAGGAGAGTGGCGTCGGTACCGACATGACGCGACCCCACGGCGTGCCGTCCGGCCGCCATGGGGTCGCGTCGAAGCGGGCGTCACCGCCGGTGTGTACCGGCGCCGCGCATCAGTCCGCGGGCGCCGCGCATCCGGCGCCGGCTGTCACGCGCTGCCGTCGAACAGGCTCGTCACCGAGCCGTCCTCGAAGACCTCCTGGATCGCGCGCGCCAACAGCGGTGCGATCGACAGCACGGTCATCGTCGGGAAGCGCTTCTCCTCCGGGATCGGCAGCGTGTTGGTGACGATCACCTCGCGTGCCTTCGAGTTCGCCAGCCGCTCGGTCGCCGGATCGGAGAGGATGCCGTGCGTCGTGGCGATCACGACGTCGGAGGCGCCCTGATCGAGCAGCGCTTCCACTGCCTTACTGATCGTGCCGCCGGTGTCGATCATGTCGTCGATCAGCACGCAGAGCCGGCCGTTGACGTCGCCCACGACACGGTTCGCGACCGCCTGGTTCGGCTTGTCGGGGTCACGCGTCTTGTGGATGAACGCGATCGGCCGGTCGCCCAGCTGCTGGGCCCACTTCTCGGCGAGCCGTACGCGGCCGGAGTCGGGGGAGACGACCGTGATCTCGTGGTCGCTGTAGTGCTCGTTGATGTAGTCGGCGAGCACGTTCTGCCCGTGCAGGTGGTCGACAGGGCCGTCGAAGAAGCCCTGGATCTGCGCCGTGTGCAGGTCGACCGTCAGGATGCGGTCGGCGCCGGCCGTCTTGAGCAGGTCCGCCACCAGCCGCGCCGAGATCGGCTCACGGCCCTTGTGCTTCTTGTCCTGCCGCGAATACGGGTAGAACGGCACGATCGCCGTGATGCGCTTGGCGCTACCCCGCTTCAGCGCGTCGATCATGATCAGCTGTTCCATCAGCCACTCGTTGATCGGCGGGGAGAAGCTCTGGATGACGAAGGCGTCGGTGCCACGCACGGACTCCTGATACCGCACGTAGATCTCGCCGTTCGCAAACGTGTGCACCGTCTGCGGGGTGACCGTCACGTTGAGGTTCTTCGCGACCTCTTCGGCGAGCTCGACGTGTGAACGCCCCGAGAAGAGCATCAGATTCTTCTTGGGTGTTCCGGACTTCGGACTCATGCTGGCGACTCCCCGTCGGTGTCGGTTTCCTGCTGGTCGGCGGCGGCCTGCTCGGCGGCCTCCGCCGCTGGGGTACCCGGCCTACGCCGCGGCACCCAGCCTTCGATGTTGCGCTGCGGTGCCCCTGATACCGCGAGCGCGCCGGGCGGGACGTCGTCCCGGATCACCGTGCCGGCGCCGCTGTAGGCGCCGTCCCCCACGGTGACCGGGGCGACGAACATGGTGTCCGAGCCCGTTCGGACGTGCGAACCGATCGTGGTGTGGTGCTTGGAGATGCCGTCGTAGTTGACGAACACGCTCGAGGCGCCGATGTTGCTGTGCTCGCCGATCGTGGCGTCACCGACGTAGGTCAGGTGCGGCACCTTCGTCCCGCAGCCGATGTCGGCCTTCTTCGTCTCGACGAACGTGCCGATCTTGCCCGCCTCGCCCAGTTTCGTACCGGGGCGCAGATAGGCGAACGGTCCGACCGAGGCGTCGTCGCCGATCACGGACTCGCTGCCGTGGGTGCGCACCACGTTCGCGCGTTCTCCCACTCGCACGTCCGTCAACGTCGAATCCGGTCCCACGGTCGCGCCCGCGCCGACGGCCGTGGCGCCGCGCAGCTGCACGCCGGGCTCGATGACGACATCACGGGAGAGCGTGACATCGAGGTCGATGCGGGTGGCTGCGGGGTCGACGACCGTGACGCCCTCGCGTTGCCAGCGGGTGACGATGCGGCGGTTGAGTTCGGAGCCGAGCGCGGAGAGCTGGACGCGGTCGTTGACGCCCTCCGTCAGCCACGGATCGGCCACCGGCAACGCACCGACCCGGCGCCCGTCGCCGCGTGCGATGCCGAGGATGTCGGTCAGGTAGAGCTCGCCCTGCGAATTGTCGGTCGACAGCCGCGAAAGCCCGTCGGAGAGGACGGCGGCGTCGAAGGCGTACACCCCGGAGTTGATCTCCGTGATGGCACGCTGAGCCTCGTCGGCGTCCTTGTGCTCGACGATCCCGGTGACGTCCCCGGCGGTGTCGCGCACGATGCGGCCGTAGCCCGACGGGTCGTCGACCACCGAGGTGAGCACGGTGACCGCGTTGCCGTCGCGCTCGTGGGCGGCGAGGAAGTCGGTCAGCGTCGGGGTGTCGAGCAGCGGCACGTCGCCGTAGGTGACCAGCACCGTGCCGGAATCGCCCGCGGGGAGCGCTTCGAGGGCGCAGCGCACCGCATGGCCGGTGCCGCGCTGCTGCTCCTGCACGGCCGTCTTCACCGCGGTGCCGATCGTGTCGGAGACCACGTCGAGGTGGGCGCCCACCTGTTCGCGGCCGTGCCCGACGACGACCACGAGCTCGTCAGGCCCCAGGCCGGCAACGGCCCGGACGGCGTGTTCGACGAGCGGGCGCCCCGCGATCGGGTGCAGCACCTTCGGGAGTTCCGAACGCATGCGGGTGCCCTCGCCTGCGGCGAGGATGACTGTGCTCAGCGGCCCGGTCACGGCACTCCTTGGATTCACCGGGGATGGGATTCACCGGGGATTAATCTCGGCCGGTTAACGATCCTACGTCCGTTGGCCGGCGCCGGACGTGGGGCCGTCCTCTGATGCGGTCTCCGTCTCGTCGTCGGCCTCTGCGCACGACGCGATCCGGTTCCCACCGCAGCGTTTCGCCTGGTACATGGCGGCGTCGGCGCGGGAGAGCACCTCCTCGCCGCGTTCGCCTGCCCGCAGGGCGACCAGCCCGACCGACAGGGTCACACCGTGCGACAAGTGCCGTGGCAGCTCGTCGACGGCCGTTACCGCGCGGTTCATCGCCTGGTGTGCCGCCGACAACGTCGCTCCCGGCAGCAGCGCGATGAACTCGTCCCCGCCGTAGCGCGCGACGATGTCGTCCCCGCGCAACGAATCCCGGAGGGTGCTGGCCACCACGCGGAGCACGTCGTCACCGTCGGCGTGGGAGCGGTGGTCGTTGACTCCCTTGAAGCCGTCGAGGTCGATCAGGGCCACCGCGAGCGGGTCGCTGGAAGTCGAGGTCGCGAACCTGCGGAGCCGTTCGTCGAGCGCGCGACGGTTGGGCAGGCCGGTCAGCGGATCCTGCAGTGCCTGCTGCGTGACGGCACCGTGTGCGGCCGACAGCCGTTCGTGTTCGCGGCGGGTGTCGAGGGCTGCGCTCTGGGACTCGCGCATGGACCACAGTTCGGCTTCCAGCGCACCCGCGTAGTCGGCCAGCTGCGCTCTGGGGTCGCCGATGTCGTACCGGTCGGCGAACCGGGCGAGCTCGTGGATGAGGCCGATGCGCATCGACGGCTGTGGATACTCCTCGGGAATGTGGTGGCGATCCTCCATGAGCAGCCGGAACGCCTCCTCGTGTTCACCGACCGACTCCAGGCAGCGGGCGAGCGCGATCGCCAGCAGCGGATTGTCGTACGGGTACAGCGGCGTGGCGCGCAGGCTGCGGAGGCGGTCGATGTGCGCATCGCTCGGCGCGGCGAGCGCCAGCGCGGATGCCAGCGACGCGACCTGGTCGACCGCGGCCACGCCGGCCTTGCGGGGGAACAGTGACTCGGCGAACGGCGCTTCCACGGCGATCGCCATCGAAGCGGCCGTGCGGAACCGCTCACCGGCCTCGTCGCTGCGGCCGACACGTTCGAGGCGCAGCCCCCAGCCGAGCAGCATCTTCACGCGGTTCATCAGCAGCATCGTGATCTCGTGCGGCCCCGCGCTGTCGCGGACGGCCTGGTGGGCCCGAGTGATCACCTCTTCGGCGACCTCGTAGACGCCGAGCTGGTTCAGCACGATCCAGCAGTCGTTGAGTGCGGTCGACAGCAGCCGGTCCCAGGCGCGCCTGCCCAACCCCAGTTCCTGCGACGGCGGATCGTCGAGCAGTGCCAACGCCCTGGCGATCTCCGTCAACGCGGCGTCGTCGTGCCCCGCGAGTACGAGGCGACGGCCACGCAGTGCGTGCGCATCCGCACGTAGCAGCGTGGCGCCGTGTCTACGGGTGTGCGCGAGCATCTCGTCGAGCTGCCTGCCCGCCTGGTCGGCCGCGCTCGCGCTGATGAGTCGCGACAAGGCCGCAGCCCGCAGCATCTGGGCGACGAGCAGTGGTTCGCCGCGCCGCTGGGTCTCGTGGAGCAGTTCGTCCAGTGTCGTAATGATGTCCGGCTGCTCGTGCTTCTCGCTGCGCTGGACGAGGGCGATCAGTTCCCGGGCACGTCCGAGCAGCCAGGCGTCGGACTTGTCGCCGAGCGCCGGATCCACCGGATCCTGCGGTGCCGTCCCCGCGGACTGCGCACCCACGGCGCCGCGTGCAGTCCCGGCGGAATGCGCAGTTCCGGCGGGGTGCGCACCGGAGTCGGCCGTGACTCCGGTGGTTGCGGCCGCGGCGGATGGACCCGTGCCGCGTGTTGCGGCCGCGCCGCCGGGGGCGGCGCCGGGCTCGGCCGCGACCTTGGACTCTTCGCCGTCCAGCGGACACACACCCCCTGGGCTGCCGGGATTCCGCTCTGCTCCGCCGCCAGGGCTCGAACCTGGACTGTCAGAACCAAAATCTGAAGTGCTGCCAATTACACTACGGCGGATCGCGCCTGGTCAGGATATCCACTGCAGGTTGCACGCTGCGCGCAGGTCCCGGCCGTCGGTTTTCGCCTCTCCCTCAGGCGGGAAACCTCCTGTACCGTAACTTACGCAATCGTAGGTTAGGTGACCCTTCCACCGTCGCCGTTGGTCCGCCGACGGCGACGGTGACGGCGGTCCTCGTGGAAAGAAGTGACGTGCATGACGGCAACTCTGGACGCGGACGAAACACCGAAGGCCGGTCGTAAGCCGATCCTGGACGGCCAGCGCACGCCCGGCGTTCAGTTCGCGGTCTATCTCGGTGTGCTGGCTCCGCTGGCAGCGCTCATCGCCGCGGTCCCCTTTGCGTGGGGCTGGGGTCTTTCGTGGGTCGACGTCGGCCTCTTCGTCGTGTTCTATGCCTTCTCCGGACTCGGTATCACCGTCGGGTTCCATCGCTACTTCACGCACGGCTCGTTCAAGGCCAAGCCGTGGCTCAGGGCGCTGCTGGCCATCGCGGGCAGCAGCGCGGTGCAGGGGCCGGTGATCACGTGGGTCGCGGATCACCGCAGGCATCACGCGTTCTCCGACCGCGAGGGCGATCCGCACTCGCCGTGGCTGTTCGGCACGACGCCGGTAGCCGTCGCGAAGGGCTTCTGGCACGCCCACATGGGCTGGCTGTTCGAGCGGGATCAGAGCAACCACGGACGGTTCGCACCCGACCTGCTCAAGGACGAGACCATCAGCCGGATAGACCGGCTGTTCGGACTGTGGACCCTGCTCAGCTTCGTTCTGCCTGGCATCATCGGCGGGCTCGTCACCTGGTCGTTGTGGGGCTTCGTAACGGCCTTCTTCTGGGCCGGTCTGGTGCGGGTCTGCGTGCTGCACCACGTGACCTGGTCGGTGAACTCGATCTGCCACATGCTCGGGGAGCGGCCGTTCAGTGCCCGTGACCGTTCGGCCAACTTCTGGCCGTTGGCCATCGCCTCGTTCGGCGAGTCGTGGCACAACCTCCACCACGCCGACCCGACGTCGGCTCGTCACGGTGTGCAGCGTGGGCAGATCGACATCTCCGCCCGCGTGATCTGGGCATTCGAGAAGCTCGGCTGGGCGCACAAAGTGCGCTGGCCCACGGCCAAGCGCCTGGAGAAGCTCTCGACTGCGTGAGCAAGACCGGCTGCCTGTACGGTTCGGCAAATGGCAGGTCGACGGCGCGCTAAGCGGGACGCGGCCGCCGCGGGGGCTCAGTCCGACGCTCCCGCGGTGGCCCGCGTGCGCATGACGGGCACGGAACGCAGGCAACAGCTGCTGAACGTCGCCCGGACACTGTTCGCGGAGAAGGGCTACGACGGCACGTCCGTCGAAGAGATCGCGCGGCGCGCGAACGTCTCCAAGCCAGTGGTGTACGAGCACTTCGGGGGTAAAGAAGGCGTCTACGCGGTCGTGGTGGACCGGGAGGCGCAGGCGATCCTCGACCGCATGGTGTCGAGTCTGCACGCCGATCATCCGCGGGCGATGCTCGAGCAGGCCGCGAGTGCCTTGCTCGGCTACGTCGACGAATCCCACGAGGGATTCCGGATCCTGGTGCGGGACTCGCCGGTGGCGAGCTCGACGGGAACTTTTTCCACGCTGCTCAACGACATCGCCAGTCAGGTCGAGGACATCTTCGGCGAAGAGTTCTCGGCGCGCGGCTACGATGGCAAACTCGCACCGCTGTACGCGCAGGCTCTCGTCGGTATGGTCGCCCTGACCGGGCAGTGGTGGCTCGATGCGCACAAACCGAAGCGGGACGAGGTGGTCGCGCATCTGGTGAACCTCGCGTGGAACGGCCTGTCCAACCTCGAGCACAAGCCGAAACTGCGCGTGACCGAGTGAGCCTGCCCGCGCCGGCGACCCCGTCGGCACGGGCTCCGTCGACCGGCGGCGAGGACGTAGGCTGGGAACCAGAACCCCATAGTTCGACGATTCGAGTACCTGTGCCCGGTTTTCGCCGGGCACAGGTGTGTCCGCGTGTTCGCACCCGAGGGAGACGCTCCGTGTCCCAGCCGCCGTTGGCCGGCCTGTTGTCGGCCACCCTCCCCGATTCCGCCCTGCGCACGGTTCTCGAGCGTGCGGGCGCACCGCTGCTCGACCTGGACGGTGCACCCGCGACGCGGCAGCTCGTGCTGTCGGCGCTCGCGTCCGACTCCGGTGCGGCCAAGCCGGTCCTCGCCGTCACCGCGACCGGCCGGGAAGCCGAAGAACTCACCGCGGCGCTCGAGAGCCTGCTGGGCGAGGACGCTGTCACCGACTTCCCGTCGTGGGAGACGTTGCCCCACGAGCGGCTGTCGCCACGGGCGGACACTGTCGGCAAACGGTTGGCCGTGCTGCACCGGCTCGCCCAGCCGGGCCACGGCGGCCTGCGTGTCGTCGTGGCGACGGTGCGGAGCCTCATCCAGCCGATGGCGCCCGGGCTCGGCTCCCTGGCTCCGGTCGATCTCCGGGTCGATGAGGAGCTCGACTTCGAAGGCGTGCTCGAACGACTCGTCGAGCTGGCCTACACACGCGTCGACATGGTGGAGAAGCGCGGCGAGTTCGCCGTTCGGGGCGGCATCCTCGACGTCTTCGCACCGACCGACGAGCATCCGCACCGCGTCGAGTTCTGGGGCGACGAGGTCAGTGAGATTCGCGCGTTCTCGGTCGCCGACCAGCGTTCCCTGCCGGGCGAGATCTCCGAGGTGACCGCGTCGCCGTGCCGGGAACTGTTGCTGACGGGCGACGTCAAGACCCGTGCGGCGGAACTGGCGGAAGAACACGCCACCGATGCACAGCTCGCCGAGATCCTCACCAAGCTCGCGGACGGCATCCCGTCGGAGGGCATGGAGTCGCTGATCCCGGTTCTGTGCGAGGGCGAGCTCGAACTGCTCACCGATGCGATGCCGGAGGGCACCCACGTCGTCCTCTGCGATCCGGAGAAGATTCGTGCGCGTGCCGCCGATCTCGTCCGCACCGGACAGGAGTTCCTGGAGGCGTCGTGGACGTCTGCCGCGGACGGCGGGCGCGCCCCGATCGATCTCGGCGCCTCGGCGTACCGAGGGCTCGGTGAGGTGCGTACGCACGCGACGGAGTCGAACCGTGCCTGGTGGACGTTGTCGCAGCTGACCAGCGAGGACGACGCCGTTCACATTGGTGTCGATCAGGCTCCGGCCTATCACGGCGAGCTCGAGAAGGTCGTCACGGATCTGCGGGCACACACGGCGGCGGGCGGCGCGGCCGTGGTCGTCGTCGCGGGATCGGGTACGGCGCAGCGTGCCGTCGAGCAGTTGTCGGCGGGCGAGGTGCCCGCCACCTACGCCGAATCTCTCGCCGAACACCCGAAACCCGGCATTGTCACGGTCACCTGCGGTGCGATCAGCGACGGGTTCGTGGCTCCGGACAGCGCCCTCGTCGTGCTGAGCGAATCGGACATCACGGGGCGCGGCGCCAGCGCCGGGCGGTCGGGGCGTGATCTGAACACCAAGATGCCTTCGCGGCGCCGTAACGCGGTGGATCCGCTCGCTCTCAAGGCGGGGGACTACGTCGTGCACGACCAGCACGGCATCGGCAAGTTCGTCGAGATGGTCCAGCGCAGCATCGGTGGGGCGACGCGCGAGTACCTCGTACTCGAGTACGCCGCGTCCAAGCGGGGACATCCCGGGGATCGGTTGTTCGTGCCCAGCGATCAGCTGGACGAGGTTTCCCGCTATGTGGGCGGGGAGCTGCCCACGCTGAACAAGCTCGGCGGTTCCGACTGGAAGAACACGAAGGCGAAGGCCCGCAAGGCCGTCAAGGAGATCGCCGCCGAACTGGTTCAGCTCTACGCCGCGCGACAGGCCGCGCCCGGCCACATGTTCGGTCAGGATTCCCCGTGGCAGGGCGAACTGGAGGACGCGTTCCCGTTCGTCGAGACGAACGACCAGCTCGCGGCCATCGACGAGGTCAAGAGCGACATGGAACGCAGCGTCCCCATGGACAGGGTGATCTGCGGCGACGTCGGGTACGGAAAGACCGAGATCGCGGTGCGTGCGGCGTTCAAGGCGGTACAGGACGGCAAGCAGGTCGTCGTGCTCGTGCCGACCACGTTGCTGGCACAACAGCACCTGAACACCTTCACCGAGCGAATGGGCTCCTTCCCGGTGACCATCCGCGGCATGTCGCGGTTCACCGAACCGGCGGAGGCGGACAAGACGCTCGAGGGGCTCGCAGCCGGTGAGATCGACATCGTCATCGGTACGCACCGGCTTCTGCAGAGCGGTGTGCGGTACAAGGACCTCGGCCTGGTGATCGTCGACGAGGAGCAGCGGTTCGGCGTCGAGCACAAGGAACACATCAAGGCGCTGCGAACGCACGTCGACGTGCTGACCATGTCGGCGACTCCGATCCCCCGCACGCTCGAAATGAGCATGGCGGGCATCAGGGAGATGTCGACGATCCTCACGCCGCCGGAGGACCGGCACCCGATCCTGACCTACGTCGGTGCCTACGACGACAAGCAGGTCGGGGCGGCCATCCGCCGTGAACTGTTGCGCGACGGCCAGGTGTTCTTCGTGCACAACCGGGTCTCGTCGATCGAGAAGGCCGCGACGCGGTTGCGTGAGCTCGTGCCGGAGGCGCGGATTGTGACCGCGCACGGTCAGATGCCCGAACACAAACTGGAACAGATCATCCAGGGCTTCTGGCAGCGGGACTTCGACGTGCTGGTCTGCACCACCATCGTCGAGACCGGACTGGACATCTCGAACGCCAACACGTTGATCGTCGAGCGTGGCGACATGCTGGGCCTCGCGCAGCTGCACCAGCTCCGAGGCCGGGTCGGCCGCGGCAGGGAGCGGGGCTACGCCTACTTCCTGTATCCACCCGAGAAGCCGCTCACCGAGACGGCCCACGACCGTCTCGCCACGATCGCGCAGAACACCGAGCTCGGTGCCGGTATGGCGGTGGCGATGAAGGACCTCGAGATCCGGGGCGCGGGCAATATTCTCGGTGCCGAGCAGTCCGGCCACATCGCCGGTGTTGGTTTCGATCTGTACGTCCGGCTGGTGGGCGAGGCGGTCGACGCCTTCCGGCGAAGCGCCGGAGCCGAGCCGGCCGAGGACGAGGCTCCCGCCGAGGTGCGGGTCGACCTGCCGATCGACGCCCATCTGCCGCACGACTACGTGCCCGGTGAGCGATTGCGGCTCGAGGCCTACCGCAAGATCGCGGCGGCGACGGACCAGTCCGAATTGGACAGCGTGCTGGACGAACTCGTGGACCGCTACGGTCAGCCGCCGGAACCGGTGCGCAGGTTGCTTGCGGTGGCGGCCTTCCGGCAAGCGTGCCGCAAGGCAGGTGTGACCGAGGTGACCGTGCAGGGCAACACGATCCGCTTCACGCCGCTGCCACTGGGCGATTCGCAAATGGTGCGGTTGAAGCGGCTGTACCCCAAGGCTGCGTACAAGGCGGTGACGCACACGGTGTCGGTGCCGAAACCGACGGAAGGGCCGGCGGGTGGCCGGATCGGAGCGCCACCGTTGCGTGACGAGGCGCTGCTCGATTGGTGCGGCAACTTGCTGAAATCGATGACGCAGCAGCCCGCGGCGGTGTGAGCGCACGCGATGCCGGCCGCGGCGCCTTCGCGGCCGGTCATGGCGGGCCACCTTTGATGTGACCGGAATTTCGAACGTGCGGTCGTGGAATGTGCGCTCGGGTCTTTCTTGGATTTCCGCTCGGGGCATGCCTCAACGGTAATCCGGGATTCGACCCGGGGAAATTCCCGGAAACGACGATTGTTTCCGCAGGGAATTCGACACTCGCGACACGGGTCGAACCGCTCCCGATGGGGCGCCGGGTAGTGCAATCCGTTCCGTGCCAGGGGGTTCAGGGCCGAGTCCGGTTGTCAAATCGCGTCGGTTCGTACCTCCCGTCGGCGGTCCGGCCGGACCGCCGACGGGAGCCGGTCGGGTGCTTCAAGCGGCCGTCGCAGCGACGGCGGGCGCGCAGGCGGGCATCCAACGGTGGAGCCGGTACCGCTCGACCTGGCGTTCACGGCGCGGTCGCCCCGGTGTCGCCACCGTGGGATCGGCCCGGCCGGACGGAAGTAGGTGTGTGCCGTGCACGTGGTTGCGTGGAACGGTGGGGTGTGTGCGAAGCTGCCGCCTGTGATCCGGATCATGCGTCGCCCCATCGCGTTGTTCACCGCCCTGCTCGCAGGTCTTGTGCTGGCCGGCTGCGGCGCGGGGCCGAGTCAGGTCCACTCGGCGGCCATCGTCGGCGACCGGTCGGTGCCGCTCGACGACGTGCAGCAGGAGATCGACTGGCTGCTGGACAACGTGCCGCAGGCGCAACAGGCACAGCGACAGGGCAAGGTCGACATGTACGCGCGCGAGGTCGTCCGCGGTCGCGTTGTCCACGAACTGGCGCAGATCGCGGCCGAACGCGAAGGTGTCCGGGCCGATCCGGCCGAGATCGACGAACTGATCCGGGGCAGTGGTGGTGCGGACCAGGTGTCGCGTTCGGCCGGCGTCGAACCCGACCGGGTGCGTGATCTCGCCTCGGATCAGGTCGTGCTGCAGGAGCTTGCGCGTAAGTACCTCGGCAGCCTGTCGGTGGACCTGCTCGGCACGGTCGTCACCGGAGACGAACCCGGCAACAGCGCCAAGGAGAAGGCGACCGCGCTCGGCAGGCGGATCGCGGACGATCCGGACCGGGCACGGGCAACGGTCCGGCAAACGGGCCATCAGTTGGTCGACGAGGAGCTCGACTTCGCGGAAACGCTCCAGAACGACCCGGAACTGGCGACGACCGCGGTGTTCGGTTCCCAGCAGGGCACCGTGGTGGTCGTCCAGCCAAGCCGGCAGCGGGCGGGCTGGTTGGTCGGACTCGTGACCGAACGCCGGACCGCCGAGCAGGCGGACGCGGAGGCGGCCGAGCCACAGGTGAACCCGGAGTATCTCTACTTCGCGGGCCTGCGCATGCTGCAGCCGATCGCGGAGGAGGTCGGCGTGCGGATCAACCCGCGCTACGGCGTGTGGGACGAAGCGGCGTTGGCGCCGGCCCCGAACGAGGACGAGTTGACCGGAAGGCTGTTGCGGTCACGTACCGTGAACTCATGACCTGGCGATCGCCGACGGTGGTGCTGTGCAGTCCGGCGCTGCCGGATCATGTGCCCGCTGCCGCGCTGAGTGTGGTCCGCGGGGCGGAACACGTCTACGCGGCCGTGGGGCTGCCGGACACGCTGCGCGCGGCGCTGGATGCGAAACCGGCTCCGCATCCCGAGGAGCTGACGCGGCAGAGCGGTGTCGTGCTCGTGGCCTCCGACGCCGGTGACCCCGGTGCGGCGGAACTCATCGCCGAGGGTGCCACCGTGATCGAGTCTCCTGCGCCCCCGCTGGAACGGGCCGTCGAAGTCATGGACCGGCTCCGATCTCCCGGTGGTTGTCCGTGGGACGGGAGCCAGACGCATGAGTCGCTGCGCCGGTATCTCGTCGAGGAGACCTACGAGTTGCTCGAGGCGATCGAGGACGGCGACCGGACCGCGCTGCGTGAGGAACTCGGCGACGTGCTGTTGCAGGTGCTGTTTCACGCCCGCGTCGCGGTCGAACACGAATCCGATGCGTTCGACATCGACGAGGTCGCGACCCAGCTGGTGGCGAAGTTGGTCGGAAGGCACCCGTATCTGTTCACCGCCGCGGGCCGGGTGGATTCGGCCGAGCAGCAGCAGATCGCCTGGGAAGAGCTGAAACAGCAGGAGAAACAGCGCGAGTCGCTCGTGGACGGAGTGGCGCTGGGACAACCGGCAGCCGCGCTCGCGGGCAAGCTCGGCCAGCGGACCGGCCGGGCGGGGGTACCGTTCGATCTGATGCCGCCGGGCGCGGACGACGGGTCGCGGTTGTTCCGGATCGCGGCGGCGGCCGCACGTACCGGCACCGACGCCGAAGGCTCGCTGCGCGGAGTCGCCAAGGAGTTCGCCGCACGCGTCAGGGATGCCGAACGTGCCGCGCGGGCCGCGGGCCGCGAACCGGCCGAGCTCGATGCCGACGGATGGCGGGAGTTCTGGCCGGTGTCATCCGCGTAGCCTGGCCGGGTGAGCGAACGCCCTTCGTCCTCGACACCCCGTGGCGATGGTGGGCCGTCGTGGCCGCTGCCCGGTCCGGCGCTTTCGCGCATCGCTCTCACCCTGGCTCTTGTCGCGACCGGCCTGATCCTGGTGTTCACCGTCGGCACGAACCGCGACGAGGAACCGAACGCCGAGGGCGCTGCGCCGCCGCCCCAGCCGACGTCACGGTCACGCCCACAGCCGACCGTGCCCGCCCAGGCCACGCCGGCGCCGGTCGACCGGCCGTCGCAATCGGACGAGGACGAGCTCGACGAATGGTCCCGGAAGATCGAACACGCGACCGGGATCCCGGCACGGGCCGCGGCGGCCTACGGGCGCGCGGAGATGTGGTTGCGCGGCGACCGGCCGGAGTGCCATCTGTCGTGGAGCACGCTCGCGGCGATCGGCCAGGTCGAGTCGCGGCACGGTGCCGCGGGTGGTGAACCGGGGATCGGTGTCGACGGCGTGCCGGCCACGCCGATCATCGGCCCACCGTTGGACGGGTCACGGGGGCGTGCCCAGGTGAGGGACACCGACCGCGGCGAGGTCGACGGGGACGCGACCTGGGATCGGGCCGTCGGGCCGATGCGGTTCCTGCCGGCACAGTGGCAGCGCTGGGGGAAACGGGCGACCGGGGACGGGCGTGCCGCCGATCCGCAGGACATCGACGACGCGGCGCTCACGGCGGCGCGGCTGCTCTGCGCCGAGGACCGGGATCTGGCGACGGCGAAGGGCTGGTGGAAGGCGGTCGGCGGCTTCCGCGGCCCGGTCACGTCCGGCGGCGCCGACGAGTACGCGGGCCGGATCGCCGACCAGGCCGAGGTGTACGCGGGTCAGGCTTCGGGCTGACGGCACGGGGACACGGTGAGCCCGCACCGGCAACGTGCGTCGCCGGCCCGTGTCCGCAGCGCGGCCGGCTCGGCCCAGGGCGGTGTCAGCCTCGCGCCGGTCGCGCCCCGCTTCAGGTTCCGCTGCCGCCGAGTGCGAGGCGGGCCGACACCTCGCCGATCGCGTCCTGGTACTCGGCCTGCGGGTGCATGGCCGAAGCCATCCGCAGCTGGCCGAGGGCCTCGGCGAACCGGCCGAGCCGTTGCAGTGTCTTGCCGAGAACGAATCGGGCGTAGTGGTCGGACGGGTCGTGTTCGATGACCTTGCGCAGGGCGTGTTCGGCTCGCCGCAGCTGCGCGGAGTGGAAGTAGGCGCGCCCCGCGAGCAGTTGGACGCTCGGCTTGTCGGGTTCGGCTTCGAGCACGGGCCGGAGCGCCTTGAGTGCGTCGAGCGGGCGACGCCGTTTCACGAGGGCTTCGGCTTTCCGGAATGCGTGCACGGGAGAGTCGCCGGTGTGCGCCGCCTGCCGGCCGGCAGAACTCGGAGGCCCGGCCGGAGGTGGATTCGGTGGCGTCGATTCACCCATGGTTCAGCGACGGTACCCGCGTCGGAGACGCATTTCGAGACCTTGACCGGCCGCCCGTCCGATGATCAACCTGGTGGCGGAGTGTGTGCCGGGGTGCGCTGAGGCCCCGGGGGCATGATAAGTGGCGATCATCCGTGTGGTGGACTAGCCCGCCATGAGCGACCCCGCGATGACAGGCGACGACCCGAGATATCTCGGCATCGCGCCGTACCTCTACTACACGGACGCCACCGAGGCGGTGGAGTGGCTCACCCGCGTGTTCGGGTTCACCGAGAAGGTCCGCTACGTCGACGCGGCCGGCGAGGTCTTCCAGGCGACGCTGAGCGCGGGCGGTTCCGACATCCACCTCGCCGGTGTCGGTGACGACTACTGGCCCGCGAAGGGCGTCGACGGTCCGGTCGGCCAGCTGAACGTGGTGTACGTCGACGACGTCGACGTCCAGTTCGAGCGGGTCGACGAGGCCGTCGGTGACGGTGTCCAGGTGTCGCGCCCGCAGGACCAGCCCTACGGGGCGCGGCTGTTCACCGTGCAGGACGTCGGCGGCAACAGCTGGACGTTCTGGCAGCACATCTCGGACACGGCCGACCTGCCGGCGGGCTGGCGGGAGATCCGCCAGGGCGAGACGGTCACCCGCGGTGCCGACGGTCTCCACGACGCGGGCGCCGAACCCGCAGGCGGAGCCGACGGCGGAGAGGACGCGGACCGCGGCGAGCCCGACCGTGCCGACGGGATCGGTGAGCAGACCACAGGCTGACCCGATCCACAGGCTGACCTGATCGGGTGCTGAGATGTTCACCACTCGCCGTGCGAATCGCCATCTGTGCACGTCGGCGTGCGCGTGCCTCCAACGGGTGACCTACGACGCCCGATACGCTCCCTTCGAGGCGACTACGTTGAGTGCCGTCAGAACGGCACAACCGGGTGAGGAGCAAGTGTGGCGGTGATCGAGCAGGTAGGCGCGCGGGAGATTCTCGACTCTCGTGGCAACCCGACGGTCGAGGTGGAGGTGGCCCTCGACGACGGAACGCTGGCGCGGGCCGCGGTTCCGTCGGGTGCGTCGACCGGTGAGCACGAAGCCGTGGAACTGCGTGACGGCGACCCCAATCGCTACGGCGGCAAGGGTGTCGAGCGCGCCGTGGCCGCGGTGCTGGACGAGATCGGCCCCGATCTGGCGGGGGTCGACGCGGTCGACCAGCGCATCGTCGACCAGAAGCTGCTGGACCTCGACGGCACGCCGGGCAAGTCGCGGCTGGGCGCCAACGCCATCCTCGGCGTCTCGCTGGCCGTCGCGAAGGCCGCGGCCGACTCGGCCGACCTCGAGCTGTTCCGCTACCTCGGCGGTCCGAACGCCCACGTGCTGCCGGTCCCGATGATGAACATCCTCAACGGCGGTGCCCACGCGGACACCGACGTCGACATTCAGGAGTTCATGATCGCTCCGATCGGCGCCGAGTCGTTCAGGGAGGCGCTGCGCTGGGGCACGGAGACGTACCACGCGCTGAAGTCGGTGCTGAAGTCCCGCGGCCTGGCGACCGGCCTCGGCGACGAGGGTGGGTTCGCCCCCAGCCTGAGCAACAACCGTGAGGCTCTCGACATCATCGTCGAGGCGATCAAGAAGGCCGGCTACCAGCCCGGTCGGGACATCGCGCTGGCGCTCGACGTGGCGGCGACGGAGTTCTACGCCGACGGCGTCTACACCTTCGAGGGATCGAAGCGCAGCGCCGAGGACATGAGCGCCTACTACGCGGAACTGGCCGAGGCCTACCCGCTGGTCTCGATCGAGGACCCGCTGTCGGAGGATGACTGGGACGGCTGGGTCACGTTGACCTCGCAGCTCGGTGACAAGCTGCAGCTGGTGGGTGACGACCTGTTCGTCACGAATCCGGACCGCCTCGAGGACGGCATCTCGCGTGGCGCGGCGAACGCGCTGCTGGTGAAGGTCAACCAGATCGGCACCCTGTCGGAGACGCTGGACGCCGTGGCCCTGGCGACGTCGTACGGCTACAAGTCGATGATGAGCCACCGTTCCGGAGAGACCGAGGACACCACGATCGCCGATCTGGCGGTGTCCACGGGCGTCGGCCAGATCAAGACCGGCGCGCCCGCGCGCAGTGAGCGCGTGGCGAAGTACAACCAGTTGCTCCGCATCGAGGAGACCCTCGGGGACGCCGCCCGCTACTCGGGCGACCTGGCCTTCCCGCGGTTCACGCCGGAGAGCTGACGCGACCGTGGCCGACCGGGGGAGAACACGGACCAGGCGCGGCGGGGGCCGAGCACGCGGCTCGGCCCCCCGCGACCTGCGGTCGTCGCAACGCACTCGGCGTTCTGGCGACCGCAGGTCGGCCCTGCGCCGCCCCGCGGCTGCGAAACGTGCGGCGAGCGCCGCCAAGGTACTGGGGATGTCCACGACGCGTCGCGCCGCCGTCGTGGCGATCGTGGTGTGCGCGCTGGCCTTCACGATCGCCGTGCCGCTGCGCACGTACCTGTCGCAGCGTGCGGAGGTCGCCGAACAGGAGGCCCGGCAGGAGCAGCTGCAGCAGCAGGTCGAACGCCTCGAGCAGCGGAAGGCCGAGTTGTCCGACCCGGCGCAGGTCGAGGCCGAGGCGAGGCGCAGACTTCGGTATGTGATGCCGGGCGAGACGCCGTACATCGTGCAGCTTCCGGAGGATGCGGCGGCCGAACCGGAACCCGCACGGGGAGACGACTCGCCTGCGCGTCACGGAGCCTGGTACGAGCAACTGTGGGATGGCGTGACCGAAGGTGAATAAGACCGATTTCGAACCGGTGACCGAGGCGGACCGGGAGATCATCGCGGAGCAGCTGGGCAGGCCGCCCAGGGCGCTGCGCGCGATCGCGGCGCGCTGCGACAGCGGCCACCCCTGCGTTGTCCAGACCAGTCCGCGGCTGGAGGACGGCACGCCCTTCCCGACGTTGTACTACCTGACCTGCCCGAACCTGAACTCGCTCGTCGGCGGGCTCGAGGCACGCGGCGTGATGCGGGAGATGACCGACCGGCTCGACTCCGACGAGGACCTCGCCGCGGCGTATCTCCGGGCCCATGAGGCATATCTGGCCGAACGCGACGCGATCGATCCGCTCGGCCACGAGGTCACCGCGGGAGGCATGCCGAAGCGGGTCAAGTGCCTGCACGTCCACCTCGCGCACACGCTCGCGCGCGGCGAGGGCGTGAATCCGTTCGGCGACGAGACGCTGCGCCTCCTGCACGAACTCGACTGGCCGAACGGCGACTGCGCCGCCCGGTCCTGACTCCGACCCCTGCAACGTCCGGTCGCCGTCGATAACCCGACCGGACCAACCTCGCGAGTAGCAACGCCTGCGCGTGTGGGAGCAGTGTCCGTTGGGCATTCCTCCGGCGGATACGAGCGTCGCCGGCGCACGCGAGGAGGGGGCGTGGACAGACCGCGAAGAGCCCGATTCCGGGAGAAATCAGCTGCCATCGTGTTGGCGGGATTGCTTGCGGTAGTGCCTGCGGCGTTGCTGAGTGACAGGGCGGAACTCGCCTACGGCTGGACGGATCCGACGGCGGCGGAACCCGGCGACGGCGCAGGCAGTACCGAGAGCAGGAATCGTGTCGGGGTCGACGGCACTCTGCCGTCCCCGCCCACGCCCGGGAAGCTGATGATCGAGATGCCTGCGCCGGGACCGCTGGGGATTCCGGGCAGCATGCTCGAGGCGTACCGGAAGGGCGCGCGTTCGCTGGGCGCCGAACGGCCGGACTGCGGCGCCGACTGGGCGTTACTGGCCAGCATCGGCCGGTCGGAGTCGAACCACGCGCGGGGCGGGTTCGTCGACGCCGAGGGCACCACGCGGGAACGGATCACCGGTCCGCCGCTGAACGGAGGCCCCGGTGTCGCCACGATCCGCGACACCGACGGCGGTGCGCTCGACGGCGACACGACGTGGGACCGCGCGGTAGGCCCGATGCAGTTCGTGCCAGGCACGTGGCGCAAGTACGGCGCGGACGGCAACGGCAACGGCCGGGCCGATCCGAACAACGTGCACGATGCGACGCTCGCCGCAGGACGGTATCTGTGCTCGGGAGGGATGAACCTGCGGTCGGACGGTCAGCTGCGGGCTTCGCTGCACCGCTACAACGATTCGCGTTCGTACGTCGAGACCGTGATCCGCTGGGCGCAGGCCTACCGCGACGGTGTGCTGCCGATCCCCGACAGCGACGTGCCGCTCGGCGCGCCTCCGGAAATCCTGGCCGAACCCGGCAGGCCGCAGCCGTATCCCGAGCAGCAGCCGCCCCCGGACGTGCTCGCCGCGCCGGGCCCCGAGCATCGCCCCGGCGGTTCGGGCGATGCCGGCAGGCCCGGCAGCGGGGGCGGCCGGATCACGGTGACGAAACCAGCACCGCCACGTCCGCCGAACGGGTCCGGCCACGGCGACGGGAACAGCGGCGAGGGGAACAGCGGCGAGGGGAACAGCGGCGCCGGTGACAGCGGCGACGGGAACAGCGGCGGACCCGGGCACGGTGATCGGCCGGGCAATGGTGATCGGCCGGGCAACGGTGGCCGGCCAGGCAACGGCGGCGACGGCGGACCCGGCGAGGGCGACGGCGGCGACGGCGGACCCGGCGAGGGCGACGGCGACAAACCCGGCGACGGCAACGGCGGCGATGACGGCGACGAACCCGGCGGCGATGAACCCGGCGAGGGCGGCGACGGCGACGAACCCGGCGACGGCCATGGTGACGGACCGGGCGACAAGCCGACGACGACACCACCCGACGTGCCGCAGCCGCCGAAACCGACCGAGCCGAAGCCGACCGAGCCGAAGCCGACCGAGCCGAAGCCGACCGAGCCGAAGCCGACCGGGCCGAAGCCGACCGGGCCGAAGCCGACCGGGCCGAAGCCGACCGGGCCGACGACACCGACCACGCCCACCGCTCCGGATCCGTCGCCTTCGGAACCGTCGACGTCACCTTCGCCTCCGCCGGAGGAGTGTCCGACACCGGAGGAACTGGAGACGATGGCGAAGAAGGGCGAGCAACCACCGAGGTGGTGCCTGTGCCCCGGCGATCCGAAGACACCCGACGACGACGAGGTGCTGCCGCCCGACGAGTGCGAGTGGCCGCCCGGTGAACCACGACCGCGCCCGGAGGTGCCGGCATCGCCCTCGGCGCGGCCGGAAGGCCGGTGAGCCGTCGTGGTCCGCAGCGGGTGCTGCGGGCCGGTGGCGGGGAGCGTTTAGTGTTGGCGCATGCCTCGTGTAGCCGCCATCGACTGTGGGACCAACTCGATCCGCCTGCTGGTCGCGGAGCTGACACACCGCCACGACGGCAGTGTCGACCTGCGTGACCTGCACCGGGAGATGAAGGTGGTGCGGCTCGGTCAGGGCGTGGACGCCACCGGCAGGCTGGCGCCCGAAGCGCTGGAACGCACCAGGGAGGCGTTGGCCTCGTACACGGTCGCGGCGCGCCGGAAAGGCGCCGAGAAGGTGCGCATGGTCGCCACGTCGGCGACGCGCGACGCGAGCAACCGCGACGAGTTCTTCGCCATGACCCGCGAGGTGCTCGGAGTGGAGGCCGAGGTCATCACCGGGGACGAGGAGGCGCGCCTGTCGTTCACCGGTGCGGTGGGTGAGCAGGACCCGGACGACGGGCCGTTCCTCGTCGTGGACGTCGGTGGCGGGTCGACCGAACTCGTGCTGGGCACCTGGGACGGTGCACAGGCCGAGATCCTGGCCGCCAAGTCCGTCGACATCGGGTGCGTGCGCCTCACCGAGCGGGCGTTGCCGAACGATCCGCCGACCGCCGAGGACGTCGACACCGCCCGCGGGGTCGCGCGCGAGGTGCTGGCCGAGGCTTTCGACCTGGTCGACGTCGCGAAGGCGAAGACGTGGATCGGCGTGGCGGGAACGATCACCACGCTCTCGGCGCTCGCTCAGGACCTGCCGGAGTACGATTCGCAGGCCACGCACCTGTCACTGTTGTCGCACGCCACGATCGACAGGATCACCGCCGAGCTGCTGGCCGCCGACCACGACGCCCGCGCGGCCAGGAAGGTCATCCACCCGGGCCGGGTCGACGTCATCGGAGCTGGATCGCTCGTCGTGCAGACGCTCGCCGAGGAGCTGCAGGCCCGCGGCGGCCCCGATTCTCTGCTGGTCAGCGAGCACGACATCCTCGACGGCATCGCGCTGTCGCTGGCCTGAGAACGGGCCGTGGGTGATCAGAAGGAGCGCATGCTCCGCGGCGAGTGATACCTCGACGAGCCCGACCTGGCCGGAAGCGGTCCGCGATGCACGCGCGCGATCGCCGCACGGCGGTGGAACGGGCTCCGCGAGCACCCGCCCGTGGGCGTCGGTGCGCGCGGAGCCCTTCCCCGTGTCCGGCGGAGCAGTTTCCGCAGCTCTGCAGGAACGGCGGCGCCCCGGGAGGCGCCACGGGCGGTGTCGTCGGATCAGCGGTTGGACGCGGACTTGACGAAGGCGGCCAGGTCCTTGCCCTGCTGCACCCGCGATTCCGGCCGGACGTACATCATGTGGCCTGCCGGGTAGTACGCCGTCTCGACGTTCGCGTGCAGCTCCTGCGGGATCCGCAGCTGGGCGATCACGTGCTCGGCGGCGTAGTAGGGCGTGGCGCCGTCGTAGTGGCCGAGCGCGACGTGCACCTTCAGATGCGGATTCTCGCGCATGGCCCCGCTGAGCGAGTCGACCACCGACACGGCGCGGCCTTCGAAGTCCGAATAGGACCACGCCCGGTTCACGTCCATGGACAGGATCTCGTACGGCAGATCGCTCTCGTACTGCAGTTCTGCTCGCACGTAGTGGTTGAACGCGGCTGAGTAGGCCCCGATGATCCGCGACACCGACGCGTCGTCGCTCATGTGCTCGCGGCCGCCGTCGGGTTCCCAGGTGGTGAACCGGCCGTCCATGCGCCCGGTGACGAGTCCTTCGTCGCGCAGCAGCTCGGTGAAGAACCGTACGTGCTCGATGCGCAGGTTGACCCGGTCGACGTAGTCCTCCGACAGCCCGGTCAGCTCGGCCAGCTTCGCCACGACCTCCGCGCGCTCGTCGGCGTCGAGCCGGGCGCCGCGCTGCAGCGCCCACGGCAGGTCGCGGGAGGCGAACTCCTCGGCCTCGGCCAGCACGTCGGCGAGCTCGCGGTCGCCGTGTTTGCCGTGGTAGTGCGCGATGGCGGCGTAGGTGGGCACGAACAGCGAGTACGGCAGTTCGTTGCCCTCGGTGAACCGGATCGTGCCCATGTCGAGCACGGACGAGATGAGCAGCAGTCCGTTCAGGTACAGGCCGTGACGGCTCTGCAGGTGGGCGGCGAGCGCGGCCGCGCGCAGCGTGCCGTACGACTCGCCCGCGACGAACTTCGGCGACAGCCACCGCTGGTTGCGCGAGGTCCACAGCCGGATCACCTCGCCGACGGATTCCACGTCGGGGGTGAAGCCGTGGTAGTCGCCGGGCTTCTCCCCGTCCACCGCACGCGAATAGCCCGTCGACACCGGGTCGATGAACACCAGGTCGCTGTGGGCCAGCAGCGTGTCGGGGTTGTCGGCGAGGCCGTACGGCGGCGGCTCGGGGTCGTTCACGTCGCCTGCCACGGCGCGCCGCGGGCCGAGTACACCGAGGTGCAGCCAGATGCTCGACGAGCCGGGACCGCCGTTGAAGGCGAACGTCACGGGCCGCGTCGTCGGGTCCGCGCCGTCGAGCGTGTAGGCGGTCACGTAGACCTCGGCCTTCGGCTTGTGCCCGTCGAACGTCCCGTCGTCGAGGACTTCCTTGCGCAGCACGATCCGCCCGGTCTGCGCCGTGTAGGCGAGCTTGCGGCGTTTGACGGTGATCGAGTGCCGGGTGGTGACGAGATCGTCGGTCGGCTCGGCCTGCGATTCCGGCGGGGCGGTGTCGGTCTCGGCGGTGCTCTTCGCGTCGGTGTCAGAGGTTTCTGGCATGTCTCCAACCTATGTGTTCACCGCGGCCGGGCGCTCCGAAATTCGCTGTGCCCGATGTCGCCGGTGCTGCAAGGATCCCCGGTATGCATCTCGTCATGGTCGGCGTCACCGCGCCGAGTCACGTTTATCCCGGTCTCGGACTGATCGCCGAACTCGTCGAGCGGGGGCACCGGGTGACGTACGTCGTCGGCGACCGGCTGGCCGACCTGGTCGCCCCGACGGGCGCCGAGGTCGTCACACACGAGTCGATCATGCCCGCGGCCGACGAGCACTGGCCCGAGGACATGGGCGCGGCGATGCAGGTCTTTCTCGACGACGCGATCACGGCGCTGCCCGTCGCAGGCGGCATCGACCGGCCCGACGCCGTGCTGTACGACATCGGCGGGTTCGCAGGCCGGGTTGCCGCTCACCGGTGGGGTGTGCCCGCGGTTCAGCTGTCCACCGCCTACGTCGCGTGGGAGGGCATGGCCGAGGAGATGGCGGAGTTCAACGAGGCACTGAGGACGTCGCCGTCGGGAGAGAAGTACTACGCGACGTTGCGTGCGTGGCTCGACGAGAACGGCATGGACATCGAGGCCGACGAGTTCACCGGAACACCGCCGTCGTGCGTGGTGCTGATCCCACGGGTGCTGCAGCCGAACGTCGAGCGCGTGGCCGACCGGTACGTGTTCGCCGGTCCGTGCGTCGACCCTGCCCGGCGCACCGGATGGACGCCCGAACCGGGGGACGACCGGCCGCTCGTGTACGTCGCGCTGGGTACGAGCTACACCGAACGGCCCGACATCTACCGGGCATGCGTCGACGGGCTGGCCGGCGACCACCGCGTCGTGCTCGCCACGGGCAAGGTCGACCCCGCCGGCCTCGGTGAGTTGCCGCCCGGCGTGACGGCCGCTCGCACCCAGCCGCAGTTGGACGTGCTGGAACACGCGTCGGTGTTCGTGAGCCACGCGGGGATGGGCAGCGCGGCCGAGTCGCTGTGGTTCGGAGTGCCCACGGTGCTCGTGCCGCAGGCCGTCGACCAGTCCGCGAACGCGGGCATGCTCGCCGAGGTCGGCGCAGGAGTGCTGCCCGAGGAGCCGTGGGACGCCGCGACCCTGCGCAGCGCTGTGGACGCAGCCCGCGACAAGGCCGGCCGCGCGCGCGAGCTCAGGGCGGAGGTGCGTGCGGGCGGCGGCATCGACAGGGCGGCCGACGCGGTGGAACGACTGTGCGCGCGCCGCTGACGAGGAGGCGTCGTCGTCGGAGGAACGCGGGCGAGGGGGAGAATGGCGGTTGTGGGACGGACGCTGGCCGAACTGGACGCCGACCTGACCGAATGCCGAGCGTGCCCGCGGCTGGTCGAATGGCGGGAGCACGTCGCCGAGACCAAACGTGCCGCCTACGCCGATGAGACCTACTGGGGGAGGCCGGTCCCGGGGTTCGGCCCCGCCGACGCCGCGCTCGTGATCGTCGGGTTGGCGCCCGCGGCGCACGGCGCCAACCGGACGGGGCGCATGTTCACCGGGGACCGCTCCGGAGACGTGCTGTACCAGGCGTTGTACGACGTCGGTCTCGCGTCACAGCCGACCGCGACCCATGCCCGTGACGGCCTCGAGCTGTACGGCACCCGGATCACGTCGCCGGTGCACTGCGCGCCGCCGGCCAACAAGCCGACGCCGGCGGAGCGCGACACCTGTGGCGGCTGGCTCGCCGCGGAGCTCGACCTGCTCGCACCGACCGTGCGGGCCGTCGTCGTGCTGGGCGCGTTCGGCTGGCAGGCGTTGCTGCCGGTGCTCGCGCGGGCGGGGTGGGAGGTGCCGCGGCCGCGGCCGTCGTTCGGCCACGACGTCCACGTCGAGCTGGCCGGTCCGGCGCCGCTGCACCTGGTCGGGTGCTACCACGTCAGCCAGCAGAACACCTTCACCGGACGGCTCACTCCGGCGATGCTGCGGGAGGTGCTGGGCCGTGCGAAGGGGCTGGCCGGCCTCGACGAGGGATGACTTGACGGTAGCTGCGCCATGACTGCAAAATGCAGTCATGGCGGTGTTGACCATTCGGGACGTGCCGGACGACGTCAGGGACGCGTTGGCCCACGACGCGCGGGAGCGCGGGCAGTCGCTGCAGGCCTTCCTGTTGAGCGTGCTGCAACGGCAGGCTGCGTTCGGTGGTAATCGGCAGCTGCTCTCGGAGATCGAACGGGAGCTGAGCGAAGGTGGTGGAGCCGAGGGCGACGCTCCGGACGCCGCGGACCTCCTGGAGCAGGCAAGGCCGGAGGGGCGGGGCGGCGGAGTCGGGAACCCGGGCGCGGGTGGCGCCGGGTGATCGTCGTCGACGCCTCGGTCCTGGCGAACATGCTGCTGTACGCGGACGGTCGCGGACGGGGCGCACGGGCCGTGTTGGCGCGAGACGTCGAGTGGGTGGCACCCGAACACTGGAAGGCGGAGGTCTTCTCGGTTGCCAGAGGGCTCACGCTCGGCGGCAAGATCAAGGAAGGGCAGGCCGCTCGAACCGTGAAGCGGATCCCGTTGCTCGGTGTCGAGACCGTTTCACTGGACGAGTTCCTCGTCCGGATGTGGCAGTTGCGCGACGCCGTCAGCGGGTGCGACGCGGCGTACGTCGCATTGGCGGAGGCGCGCGGTATTCCGCTCGTGACCGCGGATGCGCGGCTTGCGCGCGCGGCGATGGGGCATTGTCGAGTGGAACTGGTCGCGCAGCGTTGAAGGCTCTTTCCCCGCACTGAAGTGTTGCCGTCCGGCCCTGTTGTGTTCCGGTGCGCCGAAGCGTGTACCCGGCCGGAGTCGATCGGCCGTCGGCGTTACACCCGGACTCTGGAGGTGCGATCCGAGATGACGGTCCCGCGGTGCGAGTTGCGCCCGCTCGATGCGGCCAATCTGTCCGACCTGCTCGCGGTGGCGGTCGCCGAGACCGACCCGCTCGAGGTCATGCCGCCGGTGGCCGGGGAGCCGGGCTGGAACGAGGCTCGACGCCGGGCGTTCCGCGCGTTCCACCTGGCCAGGTCGATCGAGGCGGAGCAGCCGGTGGAGACCACGTACGTGGTGGTGGTCGGCGAGCGGGTGGTCGGAGCGGCGCGCCTCGAACCGGTCGGCCGAGACGTCGAGATCGGGCTGTGGCTCGGGCGGTCGCACCGCGGCAGGGACCTCGGCCGCACGGTGCTGGCGGAGCTGCTGACGGCGGCACGTGCGACGGCGGCACGGCGCGTGGTCGCGAGCACCACCGTCGCGAACGTCGCCGCTCGGCGGCTGCTGAGTGACCGGGGAGCCGTGCTCTCCGTTCACGGCGACCGGGTCGACGCGGTACTGGACCTGGCCCGCGGCCGGTGACCACGAGAACGGACGAGAACGCCTGCCGAGGCCTTGCGTTCGCCGCATAGAACGGTGTAAAGCTCATGTCAACTGAATCGTTTGCGTGAAGGCGGCGACACCGATCACACCTGGCCAACCCCGTTAGTGGGGACTGGCGGTTAGTGGGAAACTGAGCACATGGCAGTCAAGTCGGAACCGACGAGGATCCTCATCCTCGGCGGCGGATACGTCGGCCTCTACACGGCGCTGGGCCTCCAGAAGAAGCTCAGGGCCAACGAGGCGTCCGTGACGATCGTCGATCCGCAGCCGCACATGACCTACCAGCCCTTCCTTCCGGAAGCGGCCGCCGGGTCGATCGAGCCTCGGCATGTGGTGGTGCCGCTGCGCCGGGTGCTCCGACGCTGCCACGTGCTCACCGCGCGCGTGAACAAGATCGAGCACGAGCGCAAGACCGTCACGGTCGAAGCCGCGGACGGCCACATCGAGCAGCTCGGCTACGACGTGCTCGTCGTGGCGCTCGGCTCCGTGCCGCGCCTGCTGCCGATCCCCGGTCTCGCCGAGCAGGGCATCGGCATCAAGACGGTCGGCGAGGCCATCTACCTGCGCAACCACGTCTTGACCAAGCTGGACGAGGCGTCCAGCACGCTCGACCCCGACCTGCGTAAACGCCTGCTGACATTCACGGTCGTCGGCGGCGGATTCGCCGGTATCGAGGCGCTGGCCGAGCTGGAGGACATGACGCGCGACGCCTCGACGTACTACGAGAACATCGACCCCGACGACATCCGCTGGGTGCTCGTCGAGGCCGCGGGGCGGATCCTGCCGGAGGTGCGCGACACGCTCGGGGTGTGGACGGTCGAGCAGCTCGAGAAGCGCGGCATCGAGGTGTACCTGTCGACGGCGGCGAAGTCGTTCGAGAACGGCCACGTCGTGCTCTCCGACGGCACCGAGTTCGACAGCGACACCATCATCTGGACCGCGGGTGTGAAGGCCAACCCGGTGGTCGCCGAGTCCGACCTGCCGACCGACAAGCGCGGCAGGCTCGAGGCGACCGCGGCGCTGAACGTGGTCGGCCACCCGGACGTCTGGACCTCGGGTGACGTCTCCGCGGTGCCGGACCTCTCGCGCACCGAGGAGGATCCGACGGCCACCTGCCCGCCGAACGCCCAGCACGCCGTGCGGCAGGCCCGCCACCTGGCGAAGAACATCGTCGCCTCGCTGCGCGGTGGCAAGCCGACGGACTACTACCACAAGAACCTGGGCGCCGTGGCCGGTCTCGGACTGCACAAGGGTGTGGCCGACGCGATGAAGATGAAGATCAAGGGCTTCCCCGCCTGGCTGTTCCACCGCGCCTACCACGTCCACGCGATGCCGACCTTCAACCGCAAGGTCCGCATCATGCTGGACTGGGCACTCGGCGGGCTGTTCAAGCGCGAGACGATCTCGCTCGGGCAGATCAACAACCCGAAGGAAGAGTTCAACCGGGCATCCAAGTCCTGACCGCGCTGCGCACCGTGTGAATTTCGAATGCGGCCCCGAGGTGAACGGCCTCGGGGCCGCATTCGTTGTTCCGGGGGTGGGGGTTCACGGCCGTTGCGGGTGCGCAGGGCCTTAAGCTGCTAGGTGCCCCCGTAGCCCAACCGGCAGAGGCAGTCGGCTTAAAACCGATCCAGTGCGGGTTCGAACCCCGTCGGGGGCACTCCGAGGATTCGCGGACGAGATGCGCGGCGGCGAACCGTGATCCGACGGTCGCAGGGTGTCAGAACAGGGTCGCCGGTTCGGCCGGCTCCGGCTCCGGCAACGGGTCGAGGTCGGGCACCAGGGTTCGGACGTCGTGGTGGAATCGGCGGGCCAGCATGGGCGCGTCGCGGTTGTCGGGAGTGTGCAGGAAGACCGTCGGCGAGCGGCCTTCGCGCAGCCACTCGGCCACCACCGTGGTCCACGGCTCCCAGCCCGCGATCGTCTCGTCGACCGAGTCCCTGCCGAGGTAGCGCACGATCGGCCGGTCGGTCAGCGCGCGTGTTCGCCGCGGCAGCCGTGGTTTCTGTCGCCACGCTTCCTGTTCGGCGTCACTGGTCGGCGGGCTGCCGAACAGCAGGGTCGTGTCGAAGGGAACCCATTCGGCGTTCGCGCCCGCGAGCGTGGCCTCGAGCCGGGAGGCCGCGTCGGCGTCGGCGAAGAACACGGGATCCCGCACCTCGACCGCACGCGGGAGGTCGGGCGGAAGCCTGCGCAGGAACCGGCCGAGCGCGTCGAGCGCAGGCGGGCCGAACGACCGCGGCAGCTGTGCCCACAGCACCGCGCGCTCGCCGAGCGGTTCGATCGCGTCGAGGAACGCGCGCATCTCGGCCTCGACGCCGGCGAACCGGCGCTCGTGCGTGGCGATTCTCGGCAGTTTCAGTACGAACCGGAACTCGGGGTCGGTCTGGGCCGCCCAGCCCGCGACGGTGTCGCGCGTGGGCGTGGCGTAGAAGGTGGTGTTGCCCTCGACCGCGTTGCACAAGCCGGCGTAGGCGCGCACGCGTCGCGCAGCCGGCAACGACGGCGGCACGAACCGTCCCTGCCAGGCCTGGTGTGCCCACATCGCACAGCCCACACGAAGACGTGCCACCCGATCAGCTCCCTTCGACCGCCACCGACGCCTCCACTCGCCGGAGGCTACGTGCTACGCCTGTCGCTCCGCGGTCAACGCCAGCCGAGTGCCGGTGCCACGTGGGTGAGGATGCTGTCGAGGATGTGCGCGTTGTAGTCGACCCCGAGCTGGTTGGGCACGGTGACGAGCAGCGTGTCGGCGGCAGCGATCGCCTCGTCCTCGGCCAGCCGTTTGACGAGCACGTCCGGCTCACCGGCGTACGAGCGTCCGAAGACGGCGCGGGTGCCCGCATCGAGGTAGCCGACCTGGTCCTCGGACTTGCCTGCGTCGCCGAAGTACATGTCGTCGAGTTCGCTGACGATGGGGAAGATGCTGCGGCTGACCGAGACTCGCGGGGTGCGTGCGTGTCCTGCCGCGTGCCACGCCTCGCGGTAGGCCTCGATCTGCTTGCGTTGCTGGACGTGCAGCGGCTCGCCGCTCTCGTCGTCCTTGAGCGTCGAGCTCTGCAGGTTCATGCCGAGCCGTGCCGCCCACTGCGCCGTGGTGTTGGAGCCAGAGCCCCACCAGATGCGCTCGCGCAGGCCGTCGGAATGTGGTTCGACGCGCAGCAGACCGGGTGGGTTGGGGAACATGGGGCGCGGGTGTGGTCGCGCGAAGCCTTTACCGTCGAGGGTCGAGAGCAGCGTCTCGGTGTGCTCGCGGGCCATGTCCGCGTCGCTCGCGCCCTCTCGCGGCTCGAAGCCGAAGTAGCGCCAGCCGTCGACGACCTGCTCGGGTGAGCCGCGGCTGATGCCGAGTTGGAGCCGTCCGCCCGCGATGAGGTCGGCGGAGCCCGCGTCCTCGGCTGTGTAGAGCGGATTCTCGTAGCGCATGTCGATCACGCCGGTGCCGATCTCGATGCGGTTCGTGCGCGCGCCGATCGCGGCGAGCAGTGGAAACGGCGACGAGTGCTGCCTCGCGAAGTGGTGGACGCGGAAGTAGGCACCGTCGGCCCCGAGTTCCTCCGCCGCGACGGCGAGTTCGACCGCCTGAAGCAACGCGTCCGAGGCCGAGCGCGTCTGCGAGTGCGGCGCGTCGGACCAGTGGCCGAAGGACAGGAACCCGATCTTCTTCACTCCCGGTGCAACGCGCCGCGGCGGGATTTGTTCCGCAGCACGAGGGAACAGCCTCGCGGCGCGCCTGAATCGCACCTGCGCGGCCTGGCGTCGCGGCAAGGCGGTGCCAGGAGATGTAGGCGGCGTCGAGCGGTTGGCGACGAATCGGGGCGTTGTCACGACTCGTGCCCACCGCGCCGGGCCCGGTGCTGTCGTGATGATCGGCCCATTCCGCACGGTGGGCCGCGACGATCTGTTCTCGGGCGCGGTCGTGAGTGTTCCGAGTGGTGACGAAGACCCCGAAACACTCACGACCGGCGCTGTCACCACACCTGGTTGAGCACCCTCAGGATGTTGCCGCCGAGCACCTTCGAGATCTCGTCGTCCGAGAAGTCGTGCGCGACGAGCCACCCGGTGATGTGGTGGAACTCCTCGGCGGGGTTCTCGACACCGTCGACGTACTCGACCTTGTCGAACTCGGGGCCATCGTGCGCCGCGGAGATCGACAGGTGCTTGGCGAACGTGTCGTGGAGGCCGACGTGATCGCCGAACAGTGTGTCCGGCCCGAACGCCACGTGGTCGATGCCGACGAGGTCGACACAGTAGGTGAAGTGCTCCATGAACGCATCGAGGTTGTGGGCCGGATGATTGGTGCTCATGGTGGTGTGCGGCGCCGCCTCGATGCCGATCACGCCACCGCGCTCCGCACAGGCGATGATCACGTCGTCGGGCTTCATGCGCTTGGTGGGCCACACCGACCGAGCACCGGCATGCGTGATGAAGATCGGCGCCTTCGAGGTCTTGATCGTGTCCATGCTCGTGCGGTCCCCGGAGTGCGACACGTCGATCGCGATGCCGAGCTTGTTCATGCGCTGCACGGCCTTCTCACCGAAATAGGTGAGCCCGCCGTCGTGGCGTTCCCGCAACCCGGTGCCCAGGGTGTTGGATTCACTGTAGGCGATGCCTGACTGACGCACGCCGAATCCGTAAAGGACGTCGAGCCGGTCGACCTCGTTCTGGATCGGCGTGGCTGCCTCGAGCGCGGGTACGAGCGCGATCTGTCCGTTCTCGCGGGCGGCGGTGATGTCGCTGACGCGCTCGGCGCGGATGACGAAGTCCTGCTTCGCGATGTCGGAGTAGCGCATGCCCAGGTCGACGAGCACGTCCTCCCATTTCCAGCCCATCTGCGAGGTGATGCAGCAGGTGCCGTCCATGAAGTTCTCGAAGACGGCATCGATGCCGGATATCGAAAGACCCTCGTAACCGGTGTGGTGCCTGCCGGTGCGGTTGTAGTCGAAGGTCTCGGTGATGTCCTCGGGGAACACGCTGGTGTGGTCGTGCAGCGAGATCACGGTGTTGTCGGCCAGCAACCGTGCGACCCGGCTCCGCTGGGCGTCGGAGAGGTCGGGTCCCCGTGAGGGAACTCGGCCGATCTCCTTTGCCAGGGTGAACTCGCGATAGTCCTCACCGGGGGTGAGGTGGTCGAAGGATCGGTAGCCTTCATAGCGCAAGGGCTGTGCCCCGCTCTTCTGGGACATGTGGATGTTCTCCTTTCCAGAGGTAGACCGTTCAGCTGGTGGTGACGGCGTCGTGGTCCTCGGTGTGCCGGGTGGGGTGGTCGAAGAAGAGCGCGAGGTCGTCAGGGCGCATCGGCTTGCTTGCGAGCGAGCCGGCGATCATGCCGGCGAAGCCGGCGGCCACGCCGGGAACGATCGGTTCGACGACGGGACTGCCGAGCACGTACCAGGTCAGGCACGCCCCGAAGCCCGCGATCATCGCGCAGACGGCACCGGCACGGGTGGCCCGTCGCCAGTACAGGCCCAGCAGGATCGGGGCTGTGACGGTGCTGCCGAGCAGAGCGGCGTAGCTGAGAACGACGAACTGAACGATGTCGAGTTCCTGAAGCGTGAGTAGCACCGGGAGGGCACCGATCACGAGCGTCGCCCACCTGTTGATGCGAGTCCGCTCCCGTTCGGAGGTGCCCGGCCGGATCAGGGCCGTGTAGATGTCGTGGGAGATCGCGGGTCCCGCCACGAGCAGCACCGAATCCACCGTGCTCAGCACGGCCATGACGACGGCCGTCAGCAGCAGCGCCCCGACGAATGGGGGGAGCACCTCGGACGACAGCACCGTTGACGCCGCATCGGCGATCGAAAGGTTGGGGTACAGCACCCGCATGACCATGCCTGCGACGCCGATGCAGATCCCGGTGAGCAACACGAAGAACAGTGCGACCCCGGATGCTCGACGGCATGTGCGGTCGTCGGGCATCGCGTAGAACCGCAGCAGCAGGTACGGGGCGCACAGTGCGGCCAACCCGAATCCCAGCCAGAAGCCGCCGATCTCCCTCCAGCCGAAGCTCCAGCCGATGAAGTCAGGGGCGATCGCGGGCAGGGATTCCGTGAGCGCCGAGAACCCGCCGGCGTGGCTGATGAGCAATGGCAGGCCGACGACGATGCCGATGGCCATCATGATCTGCTGCAGGAAGTCGGTGCGGATCACCGCGGTCATGCCGCCGATCACCGTGTATGCGACGACGAGAATCATCAGGATCACCGCACCCCAATAGAAGGGGATGCCGAACGCGGTCTCGAGGATGACGCCGCCTGCCTGATACTGCGCCGACATGAACACGAGGTATGAGAGGACGAGCAGCACGGAGATCACCGCGCGCGGTATCTTGCCGCCGAACCGATCGGCGATGAAGTCCGGGAACGTGAGGGCGTTGCGTTCGTGCGCGTACCGCCGCAGCCGTGGCGCGATGATGTACGCAGCGATCAGGAATGCGACCCAGATACCAGCCCAGCCCCACATGAAGGACGCGCCGGTGAGGTAATGGATTCCGACGGTGCCGACGAAGGTGCCGGCGCTCATCTGGGTGGCGGCGATACTGGCGCCACCGGCCCACGCGCCGACCTTGCGGCCCGCGACGAAGTAGTCCTCCTCACCACTGCTGGCGCGATACGACCGCCAGCCTTCGAACACGAGCACGAGGAGAAAGCCGGCCAGCAGCACGAGAAAAGCGGTGCGGAAATCCATCACTGCTCACCGCCGTCATCGGCTGTTCTCCGGGATCTCCGGCCGGCGAGCGCAACGCTGAGGATCGTGAGTACGATGCCGGCGACGACGGCCGTGTCGAACGGCACGCCGAACGGGGTGACTAGGGTTGCGGATGCGAGGGGGCTCATCTGCGAACACGCTCCTTTCGGAAGCTGTGGTACGCCCAGGCGATGATGACGACGGTGACGAGCACGAGGCCGACCGTCGACGACCAGAACCCGATCGAGGTCCGTGAGGTGTTCCCGTACTCAGCGACCAGCACGGACGGGAGCGAATGGCCGCGGTGGTGCAGCACGGTCCGATCGTCATCGGAGGTTTCGACGTGGTACGACGGCATGGAATCGCCGGTCAGTCGCATTCCCGGTGGCAGCGTGATCTCGATGTTCACGCTCGCGGTGCGGGCGGTCGCGATGTCAGGGATTGCCAGTGGTAGGCCGTGTGTACCGTCCACGCGCCGTACGTGCTGTTCCACTGTGTACTCCGAGGTTCCCGCGGGCAGCGTGGCCTCGGCACGGATCCCGTTCATGGGACCGAGATCGGTCAACCCGCTCACTGCGGTGAGTTCCGTGACTTCGGCGTTGTCGCGGGGGAGTACGAGCAGCTCGATCGGTGTCGTCTCAGCGGTCGGTTCGACGAGCCTGTAGGTCGCGCGCAGGACATCGGTGGCGCCGGCGTTCATCGTGACCGAGACGTCCGCACGCGTAAGGGTGGTCGGCGCGGGTTCCTCCTGTGCGGCCGCCGGTGAAGCGATGCCAAGCATCGCGCCGGTCGCCAACACGATGGGTATGACGATTCTTCTCGTCATGCGGTGACCTCCATGGAGTGTTCCGCTTCGCGCAGCAGACCGGTGTCGACGACGTCGTCGGCGAGCGCGGGTGGGAGGGGGTAGGCGTGTCTGCTGTGGGAAAGCCCCATGCGGTGCAGCGTTTGCGCGTGGTGCACCGCGGCGCGGATCGGGTTGATCACGGGCACGCCGAGCTCCGCCGTGAGCCGCTCGGCCGCGCCGAGGAAGCCCATACTCATACAGCCGAGTACCAGGGTGTCGGCCTCGCCGGTGGCGAGAGCGTTCGCGCATTCCGCTCGCAACGCCTCGTAGGCCGCATCGTGGTCGGAGTTGATGGCGAGGACCGACAACTCAACGGAGCGAACTTCGTGGAGCGCGTCGAGGACGCCCGTCTCCCACGCGATCCGGCGCAGGAGTGGGCGGACACCGTCGGCGACTGTGACGATCGAGAACCGGTGGCCCAGCGTGCAAGCCAACGACATTGCCGCGGCGGCGGGCCCGACCACCGGCGAGTCGGCGATCTCACGTAGTCCGTCGAGTCCGGGATCGCCGAAACAGCCCAGTACGACAGCATCGGCCCCGCCCTGTTCCGCTCGTCGCAGTGCGGTGCCCATCGCCGGAACGGCCAGGTATTCCTCGTACGCGGACTCGACCGAGGCCGGACCCCGGTCCACGGCGGTGACGGTGATGCGAGTGTCATCGCCTGCCCACTGCTTGAGCAGGCCGGCGCGGCGCCGCATCTCGGCTTCGCCGAGCGGTGTCACATGCATCGGTGCCGGGAGCAGATAGGTCAGCTGCATCGGACCTCCGGACAGGTCGAGTGGTTTGGACCGGCTCATTCGAGCGTGAACGGCCGGTAGGCGCGCTTGTGGTTCTCCAGTTCGAGCGCCACATCGATGGAGCGAATGCCAGGCAGTGCGCCCAGTACGCGCGTGGTGAAGGTGTAGATCTCGGCAGGCTGAGGGAGGATGACCTCGCATACGAGATCTGCCGAGCCTGCGGTTGCGGACACATACCGCACCTCGGGCCGGGCCGCCACGAGTCGGGCGACCTCGTCGAGAGAGTCGGCGGCCACGCGGAGCCAGAGCAACAATTCGGTGCGGAAACCGAGCGTCGTTGGCGAGACGAGCGTGCTGAACACGAGGGCGTGCGTGGCCACGAGCCGTTCCACGCGCCTGCGTACGCCGGTCTCGCCGAGTGTGAGCGTCTTCGCGATGTCGCGATACGGGCGTCTGCCGTCCTCTGCGAGCACCGCGAGGAGGCGACGGTCGACGTCGTCGAGCTCCACTTCGGTCGGGGTGTCTGTGGTGCACGGCTCCGGTGGGTAATCGACGTCGCCGAGCAGAGCGCGACTCCAGTCGTGGCGCATCGTGAAGTTCTTGGTGATCAGCGCTGACGAGGAGCGGTGGACCCCGGGTAGTGCTCCGAGCTCGTCCGTCAGCGTCGTGACCAGCTGGTGCTGGGACGGCACGATCAGTTCGGTCACGACGTCCCAGTCGCCGGTCGTGATGGTGAGGAACCGCGTGTCGGTGCGTTCGGCGAGCGTGTCGACGACGCTCCGCACCGAGTCGGGGGCGCAGTCGAGCTGCACCAGCACGGGTTGCCCAAGGCCGCACACGAGCGGATCCGTGACGCCGACGACGTGCACGGTGCCGTCGTCGAGCAACCGGCTGCCACGGCGCGACGCTGTGCTCTCTGTGGTGCCCGCCAGTTTCGCGATGTCGGACCACGAGCTGCGGCCATCCAGTTGCAGCGCCGCGACGATACGGCGGTCGAGGTCGCTGAGCTCCGGCAAGGTGCATTCCTCCGCGGGCGTACTTCCAACGTCGTCACATGGGTGATTCAGGCTTAGTTACCACGAGACTACGAGATGGAGGCCGATATGTACATATAAATGCATGATATCGGCTGACAGCCGTGAATCTGGGGCGACGTGTGGTGGTACGCCCGTGTCGATCGCTGCGGCAGATATGCCTCGATCGGCCGGTGGCGCGGTGGTTGACTGCTCGATTCGCGAACGTCTAGCTTCTTTGAAACGTTTCAACAATGAGGCGGGTGGAATGCTCGATCGCAGGCGGTTCATGTACGGCGGAGCATTGGCAGGGCTCGCGGTGGTCGGCGGTATGACGCTGCCGGCGCGGGCGACGAGACCGGGCCCCGTGCCGAACCCGATCCGGTGGCCCTCGTTCGATCGGGAAACGCGGCCGTGGACCCGCTGGTGGTGGCTGGGCAGTGCGGTCACGGAGGACGGTCTTCGAGAGGAACTCGACCAACTCGCGGACAATGGGTTCGGCGGGGTCGAGATCCAGCCCATTTACGAATCCCAGCGCGACGAGGATCGGATCCGGTGGTACCTGAGCCGCGAATGGTTCACCGCGCTCGACACTGCGCTCCGGTCGGCGGGGGAGCGTGACCTGGGTGTCGACCTGACGTCGGGGTCCGGTTGGACTTTCGGTGGCCCGTGGCTGGACGTGCGCCAGAGTGCCGGCCGTGCCCTGGTCGAACATTGGGAACTGCAGGGAGGGCAGCGTCTCGAAGACCGGGTGAAAACGATTCATCCGCCCCATCCGGACCTGGTGGACGAGGAGCGGTTGTCGCGGCCGGACCTGCGCCCACCGATGCCGACGATCCCCGAACCCGAACTGGCCGCGCTGGTGGCCCGCGAGGTGGACACCGGCGACACCGTGGACCTCACCACGCGGGTGAACGCACACCGGAAGCTGGACTGGACCGCCCCGCCCGGCCGTTGGCGGCTCACCGGTGTGTTCAACGGCTGGGTCCTCAAGCGGGTCGAACGAGCAGGCCCCGGTGGCAAGGGCCTGATGGCGGACTACTTCGATGAGAGCGCGATCCGGCATCACCTCGACCACTTCGGCGACGCCGTCGGCGGGCGGCGGGGGATTCGCGCGCTGTTCCACGACTCGTTCGAACTGGGCGGAATCGACTGGACGCCGACGATCTTCCGTGACTTCACCCGGCTACGCGGATACGACCTCACGCCGCACCTGCCGGAGCTCTTCGGCGAGCACGCGGCCTCCGAGATGCGGACTCGGCTGCTGTCGGACGTCCGCGAGACCTTCTCCGATCTGTTCCTCGAATGTTTCGCGCAGCCGTTCACCGAGTACAGCGGGGAACGCGGCTGGCTCACCCGGAACCAGGCACACGGATCGCCCGCGAACCTGCTCGACGTCTACGGCGCGGCCGACATTCCGGAGACCGAGTACACCGGCGGTGAGAACATCCCGATTCCCGGGCTGCGGCACGGCGCCGGTCCCCAGGACCCGGTGCCGCTGGTATGGCGGATGGCGTCCTCGGCCGCCCACCTTGCCGGCGGAAAACTCGTCGGGGCGGAGACGGCCACCTGGCGAGACGAGCACTACCACGTGGCGTTGTCGCAGCTGAAACCTGCGGTGGACGTCCTGTTCGCCGCCGGGATCAACCACGTGGTGTTCCACGGCACGACCTACTCGCCGCAGGACGCCGTGTGGCCGGGCGTCAACTTCTACGCGGCCACCCAGCTGCGACCGGAGAATCCCTGGTGGCGGTATGTTTCCGAGCTGACCGGATACATCACGCGGTGTCAGTCGATCCTGCAGCACGGCCGGCACGGCAACGACGTGCTCGTGTATTGGCCGCAGCACGACGTGTGGGCCACGCCCGACGGTGGCGGCATGCGGGAACAGGACGGCGAGCTGACCCCGGACTACCACTGGGACGGCGAAGGCTGGATGTATCCGCATCCGAGCGGTGCAGACAAGGTCGCCGGCGGTCTGGAGCGCAGGGGCTGGCAGTTCGACTGGGTGTCCGACCGGCAGCTCGCTGAGTTCCACGAGCGCAACGGCGTTGTCTCCAATGGACGGTCGGACTACGCGGCCGTCGTCGTCCCCGGCGCGGAGCTGATGCCGGTGCGCACACTCGTCAAGCTCCACGAGCTCGCCGCAGCCGGAGCCACGGTGATCTTCGTGGGTGGGCTGCCCGGTGACGTCCCCGGCCTGGGACGGCTCGACGCCCGGCGGCGTAGGTTGCGAGACCTGACCGGAAAGCTGACCGCGGAGAACGGCGTCACGGGCCGGACACATCGGGTCGGCGCCGGTCACGTCGTGATCGTCGATCGCGACGATGGTGTGAACGACGCGCTGACCGGTGCCGGGGCGGTGCGCGAGCCGCTCGCCGATGCGGGACTGAACGTGTTGCGCCGTTTCCACGACGACGGCGCGGACTATTTCGTGGCCAACCTGACCGGCCAACCGGTCGACGGCTGGCATGCCTTGGGAACAGCGGCCGCGTCGGTCGCGGCGCTCGATCCGTTGCGGGACGAGCGCGGCCGTGCCCGGCACCGGCGTGCGGGCCGGGGAAGCCAGGTGCGGCTGGCGCTCGACCCGGGAGAGAGCATCGTCCTGCGCGCGTTCGAACGGGAGCACATCAGCGCGCCCGGTCACCGGACATCGACGCCCACCGGCAGGCGCCACGACGTCCGCGGCCGCTGGACGCTGGAATTCCTGGACGGTGGTCCGCACCTTCCGCCCGGGCGAAGTCTGGACACGCTCGTGTCCTGGACCGAGCTGGGCACACCGGAAGCGGCGTTCTCGGGGACTGCACGGTACTCGCTGACGTTCACGCTGGCGCCCGAGGACGCGAAACGTGCGTGGGTGCTGGACCTCGGCGCCGTGCGGGAGACGGCCAGGGTGACGGTGAACGGTGAGGGACTGGGTGCCGTGTGGGCGATTCCCTTCCGGATTCCGGTGGACGATGCGCTCCGGCCCGGCCACAACGTGTTGGAGATCGAGGTGACGAACCTCGCGGCGAACCGCGTCCGGGCGCTGGCGCGGGGCGGGACGTTGCCCGACAACTACTTCATGAGCTGGCGGACCACGCCGCCTGCGGAGTGGGACGTGCAGCCGTCCGGGTTGCTCGGCCCGGTGCGGCTGGTCGAGGTCGAGGAGTGAGGTCGTCACGGACACCGGGCCGCGCTCCGGAAAACGCCTCGCACGGGCCGCCTCGCCGGGGTACGGTCCTCCATCGTTGCCGCCGGGCCCGGGGTCCGTCGCGGCGGCCGTCCGCTGATCCCACGATGAAAGCAGGTTTCGTTCATGGCGTGTCGTATGGGTGAACTCGTACTCGATTGCCGCGACCCCGAGGTGCTGGCGCGGTTCTGGTGCGAGGTCCTCGACTTCGTCGAACTCGGGCGCGAGTATCCCGAGGGTGTCGACGGTTACGCCATCGAGATCGGCCCGCGTGAAGGGTTCGGCGGGCCGCAACCGACGATCATCCTCCGCACCGGCGAACCTGCCGAGGCGAAGTCCAATTTGCACATCGACCTCAACCCCACCGACCGCGCCCCGGAGGACGAACTCGAACGGCTCCGGCAGCTCGGCGCGCGGCAGGCCGACATCGGCCAGACCGGCGGGGAGCCGTGGAACGTGCTCGCCGACCCGGAGGGCAACACGTTCTGCCTGCTCAAGGCGCGCATCGACCCGCTCTGACGACGGCGGGACCCGGCAGTCCGGGGCCCGGATCGACGGCGTGACCGCGTCGGCCCACGGCCGCGCGCGGTGGCCGCGCATGCGCGGCGCGCGGTGCTCGTGTCCGACGTTCCTGCGTGCCTACCGGGGCCGGTAGGCACGCAGGAACACCTTCACTCCGGCCGCGACGATCGCGTCGCGTTCGGCTTCGTCGATGGGCAGGGCGCCGTAGTAGGTCCGGCCCTGTATCTCACTCCCGACCAGCGCGACGAAGTGCAGTGCCGCGCGGTTGGCGTCGCCGATCTCCAGCAGACCGCGTGCGCCCAATTCGGCCAGCCTGCGCGCGAGGTCTCCCTGCACGGGCCCCGGCCCCGTCTCCTGCCACGACCGCAGCACGTCGTCCGGGACGTGCCCGATCTCGGCCTGAATCTGCCGCACCAGAGCGAAGTGCGCTCCGAACCGCGGCATCACGGTCGTGAAGGCGTGGCCGAGTGCGGTCAGATCGGATTCCAGGTCGACGATCTTGCCCAGGTGCCGGTCGAGATCGGCCAGTTGCACCTCCCGGACCTGCTCCGCGCTTTCCAGGATGACCGCGCGGAACAACTCCTTCTTGTCGGTGAAGTGGTTGTAGATGGTGCGGGTCGACACTTCGGCCTCGCTCGCGATGGCGCCGATGCTGGCGCGGCTGTAACCGTCACGTCCGAACACCTGGCGGGCCCCGTCGAGGATGGCCTGCCGCTTCGCGGCTCCCCGCTGCGAATCGTTCTCCCTGCTCAAAGCACACTCCCATCGAATAAGTACAACGTCTATTGCACTTAGTGCAATACATGTTGTACTTTACCAGTTGTCAGCTTCCCGCACCTCGACATCCAGGAGTGTCCATGTCCGCACTGCGCATCGCCGTCATCGTCGGAAGCAACCGCGAGGGCCGCTTCGGTCCGACCGTGGCCGACTGGTTCGCCGAACAGGCCGCCGGCTTCGAGGGAATCGACGTCGACGTCATCGACGTGGCCGCCATCCCGCTGCCGACGGTCATCGACTTCGGCGCGGCACCCGACCCGCACGTGACCGCACTCGGCGAACGCCTGGCTGCCGCCGACGCCTACGTCGTCGTCACGCCCGAGTACAACCACAGCTTCCCCGCGCCGCTGAAGAACCTGATCGACCTGTACCGCACCCAGTGGCAGGCCAAACCGGTCGGCTTCGTCTCCTACGGCGGCATGGGCGGCGGCCTGCGTGCCGTCGAGCAGCTGCGCCTGGTCTTCGCCGAGCTGCACGCGACGACCGTGCGTGACTCCGTCAGCTTCCACAACGCGTGGAATCACTTCGACGAGTCCGGTGCTCCGCTCGACGAGGGCTGCAACGCCGCAGCGAAGGGCATGCTCGGCCAGCTGACCTGGTGGGCGCGTGCGCTGCGCAACGCGCGTGCCGTCGAGCCGTACGCGGCGTGACGGAGCGGAGGTCCGGACCGGTGAAGAACAAGCTGACCCTGGCGGTCGTGCTGCTCGGCTACCTCACGCTGCCGATGTCGATGTCCGGGGCGACGGTGGCGTTGCCCGGCATCGGCACATCACTCGACGCGTCGGGAAGCCTCCTGCAGTGGGTGGTGACGGGCTACTTCCTGACCGCGTCGTCGTTCATGCTCGTCGCCGGGTCGACCGCCGACGTGTTCGGCAAGCGACGGATCTACCGCATCGGAGCGGTGATCTACGGGCTCGGCAACCTGGTGGCCGCCCTCACCCCGAACATCGTGCTGCTCGACGTGGCCCGCACGGTCACCGGTGTCGGCGCCGCCGGCGTGATGGCGGGTGGCGGCGCGATCCTGGCCTCGACGTTCACCGGCAACGAGCGCACCAAGGCCTTCGCGGCGATGGGAACCGTCGCGGGTGTCGGCATGGCAATCGGCCCGACGCTGGCCGGCTGGCTGGTCGGCACACTCGGCTGGCGCGCCACCTTCGGCACGTTCGCGGCGGCGGGCGCAATGCTGCTGGTGGGCACGCTCGCGATGGCCGAGTACCGCGCCGAGCGGCGCACCCGCGTGGACTGGGTGGGTGCGGTGACCTTCATCGCCGGCATCGCCGCGGTCATGTTCGCCATCACGCAGAGTTCCCGAGCCGGGTGGACGAGCCCGCTGGTGCTCGGGCTGCTAGCGAGTGGCGCTGCACTGCTCACGGCGTTCGTCCTCGGCCAGCGGCACAACGCGAATCCGGTGCTGGACCTGTCGCTGTTGCGCAACCGCCGCTTCGTCGGCTGGCTGCTCGCCGGTGTGGTGATGGTGGTGGGCTTCGGCGGGATGCTCTCGTACCTGCCGACCTACCTCCAGGGCGCTGTCGGGATGTCGGCGCGGGACTCGGGGTTGATGACGATGATGTCGACCGTCCCGACACTGCTGCTGCCCGTGCTCACCGGCCGCATGGTCAACCGGGGCGTCCCGCCACGGCTGCTGATCACGACGGGCCTGTTGCTGATCTCGGCGGGCAACGCCTGGCTCACCCGGCTGCATCCCGAGATCACCGGCTGGGAGCTGCTGGGCCCGCTGTTGACGATCGGCGTCGGGATCGGCCTGGCCACCGGTCTCATCGACGCCCAGGCGATGAACCAGGTCGAGCAGTCCCGCACCGGCATGGCCGCCGGGCTCGTCAACACCGTCAGAGGTGGAACGCAGACGTTGGTGATGGCGCTGTTCGGCTCGTTGCTCATCACACTGCTGAGCGGCACGGCGGTCGGCGGCCGTGCCGGCGCGGTCGCCACGGGGGCGCTCACGAACGGAGAGCAGGCCGCGTACCTGACCGACGCCTGGCACACCATCCTCTGGGCAGTCGCGGCCCTGACCGCACTCGGTGCGGTGACGGTCGGCACGCTGCTCGCCCCCGCCCGCCGGGCCTCGGGGGACGCACCGGCGGAGGCCGTCCTGACGTAGCCCGGCGGGCGTCCCGAATGCAAGACACGCCATGCTGAGTGCAGGACACGCGGAGTGAGTGTTCGTCTCAGCCGCGTTCCCGTAGTCGCGACGGCCACCAGATGTGCCTGCCGATGTCGATGGCCAGAGCCGGCACGAGGAGGGACCGCACGATCAACGTGTCGAGCAGCACCCCGAACGCGACGATGAACGCGATCTGCGCGAGGAACAGGATCGGCAGCACGGCCAGTGCCGCGAACGTCGCGGCGAGGACGACCCCCGCCGAGGTGATGACGCCACCGGTGACCGTCAGGCCGCGCAGCACGCCGGCCCGGGTTCCCTGCCGGATCGTCTCCTCGCGAACCCTGGTCATGAGGAAGATGTTGTAGTCGATACCGAGCGCGACGAGGAAGACGAACCCGAACAGCGGCACGACGGGATCGGCGCCGGGGAAGTCCAGCACGTGGTTGAACACGAGAGCGGAAACGCCCATGGTCGCGGCGAACGACAGCACGACCGTCGCGATCAACAGCAGCGGCGCCAGCAATGAGCGCAGCAGTAGCGCGAGCACCGCGAAGATCACCACGAGCACGATGGGAACGATCAGATTGCGATCTCGCTCCGAGATGTCCTGCGTGTCGAGCAGGGTCGCGGTGCGGCCGCCGACCTTCGCGTCGGCGGCCGGCACCGCGTGCACGGCGTCGCGCAGCCGTTCCACGGTGGCGACGGCCGATTCCGAGTCGGCCGGATCGGAGAGGACCGCCTCGATGCGGGCCAATCCGTTCTCGGTCCGGGGCTCACCGTTCGGGCCGGTCGTGACCGACACCTCGGCAACGCCGTCGACCTGCGCCGCGGCCGCTACGTCGTCGACTCGGCCCGCGTCGGTGATGATCGTCGCGGGACTCCCGGAACCGGCGACGAAGTGTTCGCTCAGGACCTCCTGACCGGCGACCGAGTCCACCTCGCTGAGGAAGATGTCGGACTCGGCGGTGCCGGAAGCGCGCAGCTGTGGGAGGAACGCCGCGCCCACGAGCAGCACCACGGTGGTGCCCACCCAGATCAGCCTCGGTGACGAGCCGACGCGGGTCGCGATCCGCCGCCAGACGCCGCTCTCCTCGGGATGTGGTGAGCCAAGCTTCGGCCGGTACGGCCAGAACGCGGCTCGGCCGAACACGGCGAGCACGGCCGGGAGGAACGTCGTCGCCGCGACCAGCGCGGAGCCGATGCCGATCGCGGCCACCGGACCGAGGCCCTGGTTGGAACGGAGATCACTGAAGAGCAGACAGAGCACACCGAGGATCACGGTGCCCGCCGATGCCGCGATCGGCTCGATGGTCGCCTTCCACGCGGCAGCCATGGCCGAGAGTCTGTCGTCGGAGTCCCGCAACTGCTCCCGGTAGCGCGACACCAGCAGTAGTGCGTAGTCGGTCGCAGCGCCGAACACCAGGATGAACAGAATGCCCTGGCTCTGCCCGTTGAGGTCGATGACCCCCTGGTCGGTGAGCAGGTAGACGACCAGACTCGCCAGTCCGAGCGCGAACACGCCCGACAGCAGCACCAGGACCGGAAGGAGCGGGCTGCGGTAGACGAGGACCAGGATGACCGCGACGACCGAGCCTGCGACGAGTAGCAGGAGCCCGTCGATGCCGCCGAACGCCTCGCCCAGGTCGGCACCGAAGGCCGCGGGCCCCGTGACGAGCACCGTCAGGCCGCCGGGTCGGTCGGAGGCCAAGGTCTCGCGGATCTCCTCGACGGCCGTGTCGGGAGCGGTGCCGGCGGCGATCGGTACCACGAGTTGCAGCGCCCGGCCGTCGTCCGAGGGCATGGGCGGCGGCAGTTCACCCGGCACACCGGGGACCTCGGCCAGCTGCGCCGACTTCTCCGCGAGGAACCGTCGGTCGGCCGCCGTCACATCGGCGGTTCGTTCGGCGACGACGATGGCGGGCACGAACTCGTCGTCGGTGAACATGCGCTCGAGTTCGGCCACATTGGTCGACTCGGCCGTCTCGGGCAGGAAAGCGGAGTTGTCGTTCTCGGCGACCTCGCTGAGCTTGCCCGCGAACGGCCCGCCCACGCCGCCCACGACGAGCCAGCCGACGATCAGCAGAGCCGGAAGCAGCCACCGCAGGACACCACGTCGACGTGCCGTGCCAGTAGGGTTCATCCTCACGCTCCGGTCACCTCGCCCAAAGTATTTCGATTGTCAAACTACATGCGAGGAGCGGTACCGGCAGCAAGGAGGTGGTAGTGCATGGCAGGGGAGGAAGTCGCACTTGGCCGACCGAACCCCGACGATTCGGACGCCGTGCTGATTCGCCTGTTGCGGCAACTGAACGTGGAGACCGACCGGTTCGCGGAGATGTTCGGTGAGGCGCACGGCTTGTATCGAACCGACCTCAACGCGCTTGTCGTGATCATGGATGCGATGCACCGCGACGATGCGATCTCGCCGGGGGAACTGGCCCAGGCGCTGCAGCTGAGCCCTTCGGCCACCACGGCGGTACTCGACCGCTTGGCGAACGCCGGGCACGTCGAACGTTGCCGGAGCGCCAGCGACGGACGGCGAACGGAACTCCGGCTTCCGGAGGCGACACTGCGGCTCGGTGAAGAACTGTTCCGGCCGCTCGGAGCAGAGCTGGGGACGGTGTGGTCGTCGTTCGATGCCGCGGAGCGCGACACCATCGTCCGATTCCTCACGGTCAGCATTCGGGCGACCACGACCGTCCGAACGCGATTGCTGGAGGACGACGAGTGATCGCGGGCAGGCAGACACCCGGCGGCCTGCTCGCCGGCGCGGACACGACGGCCGAGGGCGGCGGGTAATTCATACCCGCCGCCCCGTGATGCGGTCCGCCCGGTCACTGCTTCCGCCTGATCACTGTGTCTGCTCGGTCACTGTTTGCCGGGCTGCAGGACCTTGTCGATGACGAAGACGGTCGCGTTGGCCGTCGGCACGTTGCCGCACAGCACCTTCGCCCCGTTGACCGTCGGAGCGTCGGCGCTGCCGCCGATCTCCACTTCGCCACCCTGGACGGTCTCCACCGATCCTGCGTCGACGAGGCCCGCCGCGTCCATGCGCTCCGGCACGACGTGGAAAGTCAGTGTCTTGGTCAGATCTTCCTTCATCTCCGGGTCGTTGAGCAGCGCGTCGAGCTGATCGGCCGGGATCTCGTCGAACGCGGGGTCAGCGGGCGCGAACACGGTGTAGTTTGCGTCCTGCTTGTTCAGCGTGTCGACCAGTCCGGCGGATTTCACCGCGGCGGTGAGCTTCTTCAGCAGCGGGTTGTTGCTGGCCGCGGTACCGACCGGGTCGTCGACCATGCCCTGTACGGAACCCTCGTTGTTCGGGTCCGTGGGCACCTGTGAACAGCCGGGTCCGAAGACGTCGTCGGCAGTGGTCATGCCGTCGTTCATGCCTCCGTTACCCGACGAGCTCGGCGGAGCCGACGACGATGCCTGGTCCTGACCACCGCCCTGATCGCCCTGGTTACCCTCGGCAGCGGTGTCGCCGCCACCGCATGCGCTCAGCCCGAGTGCGAGTGCGGCGACCGCACCCGTTACCGCGGCATGCCGACGAATGGTCCTCATCCGGAATCAACTCCTCGTTCTGTCTACGTAGTTCGGGTTCTTTCAGGCATTCGGCACCGTGGGCCGCATCGATTGGTGTCCGAAGTGGAAATCTCGGAAACGCGGGCTACGTGGCGGTGCAGAAGATGGAGTGCCATCCCGTGGCGCCGTCCGGGACCGGCGGGACACGGCGAGCCTGTTGGGTGTAGCCGGATTTGTCGGTCGCTCGGCACTCGATGTCGTGGCCGCCCGGAGGGAATTCGATCTCGGCCCGCCACATTCGCCAGGTCTGTTCGTTGACCTCCGTGGCGAGGTCGGCCTGCTGCCACGGGCCGCCGTCCACGCGCACCTCGACCCGTTCGATGCCGGTCGGCTGTGCCCATGCGACACCGGCGACGGTGAACTTGCCGGCGGGGAACTTCTGGAAGGGCTGAGGACGGTCGATCCGGGACTGCGTCTTGATCGGCGCACGTTCGGCCCAGCCGCGCTCCTCCCAGTAGGTCTGCTTGTCGAAGGTCGTCAGTTCCATGTCGGCTAGCCATTTCGTCGCCGACAGGTAGCCGTAGAGGCCAGGCGTGACCATGCGTACCGGGAAGCCGTGTTCGGCGGGTAGCGCTTCGCCGTTCATGCCGTAGGCGAGGAGGGCGCCGCGGTCGGCCTCGCGCAGCACGTCCAGCGGGGTTCCTGCGGTGTAGCCGTCCACGCTGGTGCTGAACACCTGCTCGGCGCCGCTCCGGACGCCGACCTCGTCGAGCAGGTCCCTGATCGGGACGCCGGTGAAGGTCGCGGTCGAGACGTAGTCGCCACCGACCTGATTGGACACGCAGGTCATCGTGACCGTCCGCTGCTCGACCCTCCGGGTGATCAAGTCGTCGAAACCGAGCGTCAACTCCTTGTCGACCATCCCGTGGATGCGCAGCCGCCAATCGTCCAGTCGGATCCTCGGCACGGACAGTGCGGTGTCGACGCGGTAGAAGTCCTTGTTGGGGGTGATGAACGACGGCGTTCCTTGGGAAGCGAAGTCCGCCCCGCGCGGAACCGGCGGATTGGCCGGAACGATCCGTCCGACCTCGGTGCGGGCCGCGTCCACTCCGGACCGGTTCGTGAGAAGCCGCCCGCCGGCCGCGGCTCCGCCTGCGACAACCGTGACCCCGGCGGCGGCGAGCACGAAGGTGCGCCGCGAGGCGGTCGACGACGTGGCCGCTGTCGCGGTGTCATCCCCTCCGGTCTCGCCGGAACCGGCGTCGCCTGCCGTGACCGTGTTGCCGTCGGGGCGGTGTGCGGTCGCGGGGCGCGACGCGAGCCGGTGGAGCCACCCGAACACTCCGAGGCCGGACACCAGCGCCACCGCGGCCGGAAGGGCGTCGGGGACGGCGAGGTCGCGGCGGAACAACGCCGCGATCACCCCGATCACGCCGAACGCTCCGATGATCACGAGACCGGGTGTGGCGGTGCGCCGCGAGAGCAGTCCGGCGATCACCGCGAGCAGCAGGATCACCAACCCCATGCCGCCGAGCAGGACGAGCTTGTCCGACTCGCCGAACTGCCGGATGGCGAACTGTTTCACCGGTTCCGGAGTGAAGTCGATCGCGGTGTTGCCGACGGCGAGGTACGGCGACGCGTTCGGCGAGGTGAATCCCGACGCCAGGTGCCCGGCGCCGAGGGCGAACGCCACAGAGGCGAAACTCGCGAACATCGCACGGAGCGCACCGGGGGCAGGAGCGGCCGCTGGAGTTGACATATCGATGATTCGGCGCCGCCGAGGCCTCCGCTTGGTCGCGGGTCAGTGGTTCTTGGGCGGCATCGGCAGGAAGCCGCTTGTCCGCGCGACGTAGTCGGCGTAGCCGGGCCGCGTTTCCCGCAGCCGGCGTTCCGTCAGCGGCTTTCCGGTGCCGCGGGCGAGCAACCAGGTCATGAGTATCGGGGAGAGCACCGTAGCGGCACCTGATAGCTGCTGGGCGGCGATCAGGTACAGCCCCCACCACACGCAGGCGTCACCGAAGTAATTGGGATGCCGGGTGTAACGCCACAGCCCCCGGTCGAGCACGCGGCCCGCGTTCGCCGGATCCGCGGCGAACCGGCGCAGCTGCTCGTCGCCGATCGCCTCGAAGGTGAATCCGACGCACCACACCAGCACGCCGGCGACGCCGAGAACACCCATCTCGCTCGGTCGCTGCTGGGCAAGGACCACGGGGAGCGAGACGAACCACATCACCCCCGCCTGGGCCAGGTAGGTGCGGACGAACATCCGAACCGCCGGACGCGACGTGGCCCTGGCCGACATCGCCCGGTAGCGGTGATCCTCGCCCTGCCTGGCATTGCGCAGGTGGAGGTGCACCGACAGTCGAATACCCCACACGATGACCAGGGCGGTCGCCAGCAGCGCACCGCCCGACCCGTTCGGTTCTGCGGCGAAGCCGACTGCCGCGATCGTGGCGAACCCGGCACCCCATGCGGTGTCGATCGTGTCGTAGCGGCCCCGCAACCGTGCGACACCGAACGTGATCACGACGACGAGCAACGCAACACCGAGCGCGAGTGCCGCGGCGGCAGGAAGGCTCATCCGCGCTCCCCTCGAATCCCGGTCATGCCTGCGGTTGCGGCCGCGCCCGGTGTGCGTTCGCCAGGCCTCGGCTGCGCCGGAGCTCGTCGGTGAGGTCGCCGAACGTCGAGGTCACCGGGCACGCATGCGCGTGCAAGTCCCCGTCCCCGTCCCGTTGCCTTCCCGGTGCGCATACCGCGCATTCGGAGCCGATTGCGTGCGCGCTCGCCCACACACGCGCGTGTGTCTGCCATCACATGGGCAATCGTTTCGGCAACCGGATCCGAATAGCGGGTATGCGAATCGCGGAACCTGCGGCCAGGTGTTCGGCGTGCAACGGCGTCGCGGCGGGAGTCACCGGTTCGGCGCGTCCACGCGGGCCGGGTGCGCGGTCGGTGACCGGCCGGGCCGATGAACAGGAGGGGGCATGACCGAACCCACGGTGGCTGTGATCGGTGCCGGAGTATCCGGGCTGACCGCAGCGTATCTGCTGAGCCGACGCTACCGGGTGACGCTCTTCGACGCCGACGACCGGCTCGGAGGGCACGCCCATACTCACGACGTCGTCACGTCCGACGGCAGGGCGATCGCAGTGGACAGCGGGTTCATCGTGCACAACGAGCGCACCTACCCCAACCTGATGCGCCTGTTCGACGAACTCGGTGTGGCTACGCAGGACACCGAGATGTCCATGAGCGTCCGCTGTGCGGAATGTGGCTTGACGTATGCCGGTGCGAAGGGCCTGACCGGTCTGTTCGCCGAGCCGGCGAGTCTTGCCCGGCCGGCGTATCTGCGCCTGCTCGCGCAGGTGCGCCGATTCCACCGTAGTGCCAACGAGCTGCTCGACGTGGGAACGGACGACCACTCGACACTCGGCGCATTCCTCGCCGACGGCCGCTACTCACAGTTCTTCGTCGACCACTTCGCGGTTCCGCTGGTGTCGGCGGTGTGGTCGGCCGGACCGGAGATCAGTCTGCGGTATCCGGCTCGCTACCTGTTCGAGTTCCTGCGCAACCACGGCATGCTGTCGGTCGGTGGATCGCCCGCCTGGCGCACCGTCGTCGGTGGTTCCCGGAGTTATGTCGATCGCATCGGCAAACAGCTTCACGTGGTGCGCGTGTCCGCCCCGGTCCGTTCCGTGCTGCGCCGTCCGGAGGGGGTCGAGATCCGTGGCGACGACGATACGGTGCACGTGGCCGACCACGCGGTGGTCGCCACTCACGCCGACGATGCGCTTCACATGTTGGCAGCGCCGACCGCTGCCGAGCGCGAGATCCTCGGCGCCTTCACGTATTCACGGAACGAGGCCGTGCTGCACACCGATGCCCGGCTCGTCCCGGCGGGTCGGCGCGCACGGGCGTCGTGGAACTACTGGAAGCCTGCATGCGCAGCGGGGACGGACGAGGTCCGGGTCAGCTACGACATGAACAGGCTGATGCGGCTGGCCGAGCCCGAGGACTACATCGTCACCCTCGGTGATGTCGGTCGGGTCGATCCGCGGAAGGTGATCGCCGCACCCACTTACCGACACCCGATTTATACCCCTGAATCTGTCGCTGCGCAGCGCAGACTGCACGAGCTCGCCGACGATCGGGTCAGTTTCGCGGGTGCGTACCACGGCTGGGGGTTCCACGAGGACGGCTGTGCCTCCGGGGTGCGGGTCGCCGAGAACCTCGGTGCGGGCTGGGGGTCGCGGTGACCGCGCCCGCGCTCTACGACGTCGTGGTGACACACACCCGCCACGTCGGCCTCGCCCGGTCCTTCCGCAACCACCTCTACACCTGGCTCGTCGACCTGGACCGGCTGCCTCGACTGCCGTGGTGGTTGCGTCCCTTCGCCGGCTTCGACGCGCGTGACCACCTCGGGGCGAAAGACGAGCCCATCCGCCGCAATCTCGATCGGTGGCTCGCCGCTCGCGGCGTGCGGCTGGACGGCGGCCGGATACTGATGCTGGCACACGCCCGCGTACTGGGGTACGTGTTCAACCCGATCACCGTCTACTGGTGCCATTTTCGCGACGGTCGGCAGGCCTGCGTCGTCGCGGAAGTGCACAACACGTACGGGCAGCAGCATCGCTATCTGCTGTCGCCGGACCCGGACGGCCGAGCCGAAGCGGACAAACAGCTCTACGTGTCGCCGTTCCTGCCCGGTCACGGCCGATACCGCATGCGGTTGCCGCGACCGGCCGAGCGGCTGGCCGTTCGGGTCCAGCTCGGCGACGACGGGAAGCAGCTGCTCAGCGCCACCATGACCGGTACCCGCGAGCCCGCGACCAACCGTGCACTCGTGCGCATGCTGCTGCGCAGGCCGTTCGTGCCACAACGGGTTTCCGCCTCGATCCGCCGTCACGGCGTTGCGCTGTGGCTGCGGAGAGTTCCGATCACCCCGCGCCGTCAGGAGAATCGATGAGTACCACCGACGCCGGCCTGCACCACGCCGGATTCCACGAGGCGTCCGCCAACGCGATCGCCGCTGGACCGCCATTGCCAGGGCAGGACGTCCCCGGCGCACCACACTCGCCGTTGCGTGCCGCGGCGGCCGGCAGGCTCTTCCGGCACGCGGTCCGCCGGCTGCCGGTGCGCGTCGCGGTCGCGGGCGGGGAACGCCTCGGCGCCGGTGGCCCCGAGGCGCCCCTGATGCGGATCGAGCGGCCGGGGGACTTCTTCCACCGGCTCGGAGCGGACGGCAAGATCGGTTTCGGGGAGGCCTATCTGGCCGGTGACTGGTCGAGTCCCGACCTCGCGGAACTGCTGACCCGATTCGCGGCGCAGCTGCCCAGCCTGGTCCCGGCGCCGCTACAGGTCCTGCGCCGTTGGGTCGACGCCACCCAGCCGGGGTCGGAACGTAACACCACGTCGGGCGCACGTCGCAACATTCACCGGCATTACGACCTGTCCAACGAGTTCTTCGCCGCTTTTCTCGACGAGACGATGACCTACTCGGGCGCGCCGTTGAGGCCGGGCGACGATCTCGAGGCCGCGCAACTATCCAAACTGGACTCGATGCTCGACCTGGCCGGAGTGCGGTCGGGAACGCGGATGCTGGAGATCGGCACTGGGTGGGGATCATTGGCGATACGTGCCGCGCGACGCGGCGCCTCCGTCACGACCGTCACGTTGTCCGAGCAGCAGCGGAGACTAGCCGTCGAGCGGGTACGGGCCGCCGGGTTGGACGACGTGGTCGACGTGCAGCTCCGCGACTACCGGGAGGTCGAGGGCCGCTACGACGCGGTGGTCAGCATCGAGATGATCGAGGCGGTCGGCTGGGAGTACTGGCCGTCCTACTTCGCAACACTGGACCGACTCCTGGTGGACGGCGGCCGGGCGAGTATCCAGGCCATAACGATGCCGCACGACCGGCTGCTGGCCACCCGCGACTCGTACACCTGGATCCACAAGTACGTCTTTCCCGGCGGGCTGCTCCCGTCGGTACGCGTCGTGGAACGCAACGTCGAGGTCAACACCGGTATGGCGCTGGCCGAACGGCGCGGCTTCGGACCCGGCTACGCGGAAACACTGCGGCGCTGGCGGGAGCGACTGGCCGAGCGACACTCCGCCGTCGCCGAGCTCGGTCTGGGCCGAACACTGCCGCGGGTGTGGGAGTTCTACCTGGCATACAGCGAAGCGGGATTCCGCTCCGGCTATCTCGACGTCTGGCAGTTCGGTCTGCACAAAACCGCTCGTCGCTGAAGAATGTCGGGGCGGCGCGGTAGGCGTCGCAGGGGAGGGAGTTGATTGGTGTGGATGACGGTCCGCAGTCTGCCGAGCCGCCGCTGGGATGGGCTGGGCAGCCGCAGCCCGCTCCGGACGCGCGTGCCCTGTTGGTGGAGGTCGCCAAGGGGAATGAAGCAGCCTTCGAACAGCTCTACGAGTTGATCGTCAGGCCTGTCTTCGGGCTCGTGCGCCGCTTGCTCCGGGACGCCGCGCAGTCCGAAGAGGTCACCCAGGAGGTGCTCGTCGAGGTGTGGCGCACCGCGACGCACTATCGGCCCGAGAAGGGCGGCGCCATGACCTGGGTACTGACCCTCGCGCACCGGCGCGCGGTGGACCGGGTGCGGGCCGAGCAGTCCGCGGCCGACCGTGAGGCCAAGGTGGGTTCCCGCTCAGGAGCCCGCGCGTTCGACGAGGTCAGTGAGTCCGTGCTCGGTCGCCTGGAACAGCGCCAGGTGCGCCGGTGTATGTCCACATTGACCGAACTGCAGCGGGAATCGGTGCTGCTGACCTATTACCGCGGTTACACCTACCGAGAGGCGGCCGAGTTGGTGGGCTCGCCGACGGCCACGGTGAAGACCCGCCTGCGGGACGGGCTGATCCGCCTGCGCGATTGCCTGGGGGTGGGCTGATGAGCAACGAGATGGCAGGTCTCACCGGCGCCTACGCGGTGGACGCGCTCACGGGACCGGAACGCGCCGAGTTCGAGCATCACCTCGCCGAATGCGGTGAGTGCGCGCAGGAAGTGCGGGAGCTGCGGGAAGCGGCGGGTATGCTCGGCGTCGCCGCCGCCGAGGAACCGCCCGCCGAGCTCAAGGGCCGTGTACTGCACGAGATCGCACACACCCGGCAGGAGCCGCCGACGGCTCAACCGGTGCCGATCGGGACACGGAAGGCGCGAGCGACGTCCCGGTTGGCCACGCGCCTCGCCGTTGCCGCCTCGGTCGTCGGGATCGGTCTGGCCGCCGTGTTCGGTGTCGCCGCATGGCAGTCACAGCAGGAACTCGACCAGGCACAGCAGCGGATCGAGCAGGCGGGCGAGCGGGGAGCCGAGATGGCCCGCCTGCTGCACGCCCCGGACGCCAGGATCATGCATGCCTCCGAGGGAGGTGCCGTGGCGACCGCGATCGTCTCGGCCGAACTCGGCAAGGTCGTGTTCATGAGCGAACACATGCCGGCCGCACCGGAGGACAAGGTGCACCAGCTCTGGGCCATCAACGAGCAGGGAGCCACCTCGATGGGGGTACTCACCGGCGGCGACGTACCGGTCACGGCGGACATGCCCGGCGACACCACGAAGCTCGGCGTGACGACCGAACCGGCGGGAGGGTCGCAACAGCCGACCACCGACCCGTTCATGTTGCTGTCCCTGCGCGCCTGACCCGGAAAGGCCTATCCCCGATGCGGACCTCGATCGCGCTGTTCACGCGAGATCTGCGGATCAACGACAACCCGATGCTGTACGCGGCTGCGGTCGGTGCCGACAGGGTCGTACCGCTGTTCGTGCTCGACCCGGGGCTTCCCGCCCCGCCGAACCGCGCCGCGTTTCTCCACAGGTGCCTTGCCGACCTGGACGCCGCGCTCCAGGACCTCGGCGGGGCGCTGATCATCCGGCGGGGCGACCCCGTCACGGCGGTTTCCCGGTTGATCGCCGAGAACGACGTGTCGGACGTGCATGTCTCGGCGGACGTCAGTGGCTACGCCCAGCGCAGGCAGGAACGGCTGGAGGAGATCCCCGGCGTCGCCGTACACGTCCACGACACGGTCACCACCGCCGCGGCGCCCGGTGAGATCACACCCACCGGCGGAGGCGATCACTTCGCCGTCTTCACTCCGTATCTGCGGCGGTGGCAGGCAGCGGCGAGACGGACACCGCTGCCGCCGCCACCCCGGATCACGACGCCGGAAGCCGATTCGGCGGAGCCGCGCGACGTCGCACAGGGAGACGGGCTCCGCGCTCCGGAGCTCGCCGACGGTGGGGAGCGAGCCGGCCGCGCATTGTTGGCCGAATGGGCCGCCAACGCCGTGACCGGCTACGCCGAAGGGCGTGACGACCTGGCGGGCGATCGCACGTCGCGGCTTTCTCCGCACCTGCATTTCGGCACCCTCTCGCCGGTGGAAGTGCTGCACCGCGCGGGCGGAGGATCACAGGGAGCGTGGGAGTTCGGCAGGCAGCTCGCCTGGCGGGACTTCCACCATCAGATGCTGGCCGCCCGGCCGGCGACGGCGAGGCAGGACTACCGCCCCCGCGGCGACGACTGGCGGGACGCGCCCGAGGAACTGGCGGCGTGGCGCGAGGGCCGCACCGGCTATCCGATCGTCGACGCCGGGATGCGCCAGCTGCTCAGGGAAGGCTGGATGCACAACCGTGCCCGCATGATCACGGCGAGCTTCCTGACCAAGACCCTGTACGTGGACTGGCGGGAAGGAGCGCGGCACTTCCAGTGGCACCTCGTCGACGCCGATGTGGCCAACAACCAGCTGAACTGGCAATGGGTCGCGGGTACGGGTGCCGACACCCGGCCGAATCGTGTGCTCAACCCGCTCCGGCAGGCGATGCGGTACGACCCGGCGGGCGATTACGTGCGCCGGTACGTCCCGGAGTTGCGCGGCATTCCAGGGGCTGCGGTGCATGAACCGTGGCGACTCCCTTCGTGCGAGCGCCGGGCGCTGGACTACCCGGACCCGGTCGCCGACCTCGCGGAGGGCAGGCAGCGTTTCCTGTCCGCCCGGAACGGCTGAGGGACCGAAGTCCCAACGGATCGGTGACAAAGGCAGGCAGTCGCGGCACGTGAGCGCTCGTAGCGTCGGGAACAAGCCTCGGCACGGTGTTCGCCGGGCGCGGCGATGTTTGGGAGTGCGCCGATGAAAGCACGAGACCTCATGACCAGGCCGGTCGTGTCGACGGGCCCCGACACTCCGATTCGTGACGGCATCTCGCTGTTGCTGCACCACGGTTTCGCCGGGCTGCCCGTCGTCGACGAGGGAGAACGGGTGATCGGTGTCTTCACCGAGGCCGACGCGCTGCGCGCTGCCGGCGCAGGCCCGCTTCCCACGGGCGTGACCGTCGGCGACGCGATGACCAGTCCGGCCGAGGTCGTCGACGCCGACACCGATGTTCTCCGGGTGGCGACGAAACTGTTGGCGGACCGGTGGCGGTGCGTCCCCGTCGTGTACGACGGTGTGCTGGTCGGGGTGATCAGCCGTCGCGATCTGCTGGGGCCGCTCGTGCGTCAGGACGACGCCGTCGCGGCGCAGTTGCGCCGCACGCTGGCCGACTACTCGGGCCACGGGCGGCGCTGGGCGGTGGACGTGGTCGGCGGCACAGCCACCATCCGGGGTGAGTTCGCCGATCTCGCCGAACGCAGGGTGGTCGACGCGCTGGCGCGCACCGTGCCGGGCGTGACGAGCACCGACGTCGCCGCGCTGATTCCCCAGCAGCGATCGTCGTCCTGGGGCTGAGGGGCGCGGTCACCGATTCCTCCGGGCAGGCCGAGGCCGTCGCCGGCCTGCCAGGAGTCCCGGTTCACCCGTTGCTCGCAGCGCATCCTGACGGTCGCCGGGGTGCCGGAACGACCGGGGAGCCGGGCAGCGGCCGAGGCGCACCGGAAACCGCACCGGGCGCTCCTGCCCGACTGGCCGGTCCCGGGTGCAGGACACGCGGGACGTGACTCAGCACTTCTCCTTGGGGACGTAGCCCTGCTCGCAGGCGTATTCGAGCTGCGCTTCGCCTGCCGTGTCGCCGCGGCCTCGTCCGCCGGGGTCGAGATGGCCCTGATACTCCTTGCAGTCCGGGTTGAACTCGCCCGCCTCGAGGGCTCGCTCCCCACAGCCCGGTCCGGTGTCCGCGCCGCCGGTCCTGGCCGACGGGTTTCCCGGAGACGTCGGCTGCGAGTAGGGCACCGACCCGGACGGCGGTGCCGCGGACGCGGAGGTCGTGGACGTGGGTGCGGGGTTCGGGTCGTCGGTGCACGCGGCTGCCCCGGCCAGCACGACGGCAGGCAGCAGCAGTGCCGGTACGAGTCGTGCCCAGGTCGTCATTCACCCATTGTGGGTCCGCCCGAAGGTGGATGTCGGCGTGGGTACCCCTCGCGGCTCCCTCGCCGGGGCGCTCACCTGCAGCGCAGGCCGTCCCCTCGGACGCGGGACGCCTCCGGGAGCGGGACCCTCAGGGCCGGAGCGCCGGCTGCGAAACCCCTCGTTCGGGCGATGTCAGCGGCGTGAACGGCAGCTCCGCCCACACGACCTTGGCGTCCCGGTTCGATGCGCCGTGGGCCTGGTCGACACCCCAGTCGTCGGCGAGTGCCGCCACCAGCAGTAGGCCACGACCGTGGTCGACGTCGGGTCCGGGGTGCAGCACGACGGGCTGCCGGGGGTCGGTGTCGGACACCTCGATGCGCAGCCGCTCCGGACGGGCGCGCACGCGCAACCTGCACGGCGGGCTCCCGTGGACGACGGCATTGGTCGCCAGCTCGGTGACCAGCAGCAACACGTTCTGGCGCAAGGACTCGTCACCGATGCCGAGCGCGGCGTCCACGGTGTGGCGGGCATCGGTGGGACTGCACGGCGTCATGTCCAGCGCGATGTCGACTACGAGGGTGTCGGCCGCGACACGGCTCTGCTCAATCATCATCGTCAGCCCCGTCGGCTCGGCGGTTGTCGCCGTCGATGTGGCAGAGTCGGCCGGTGGGCTGTGGAACGCCCGGTTTCCGGGGACTCCGCCGATCGGGCGTCGACCGCGGGATCGTTCACAACCTCCGTGTGCCCTCTGTCGTGGGTCGGTACACGCATCCGGACGAACTTCTCGCGTTGCGCTTCTTGGGTGACACTCACGCGGCTGTCACGAGACATCTTCGCTGGCAGCGGGCATAGTGGAGGCCCAGCTTGTGCGGAGGTGAGTCCCGGTGAGTGTCGAGCGTGAGTTGAGCGGCCCGCTCAGCGCTGAACTTGCCAGGGCTGTGCGCGCGGGGCGACTGCCTGCCGACGCCTGGGCAGTGCTGGCCGAGGTTCTCGAGAGCCTGGACCCGGCGACGCCCGTAGGGCACGTCGTGGAGTCGTTGACCGACATCGTGCCCGGCCAACTGGGTGAGACAGAGTTGCCCTCCCAGGAGGTGCGCACTCCCGCCCGCGGCAGCCGCGACCGGGATCTTCGGTGGCGGCTGACCGACAAGCCCGTCGTGGGGTCGCCGTCGCGTGACGACATCGACCGCACGGCCTTCCTCGACGAAGTCAGCCGCGCCTCCGCGACGTCCCTCAACAGCGCCGAGATGCTCTCGCAGGTCTCGGCACTCGTCCAATCGCACCAGCTGGCCGACGTCACGCGCGTGTGGCGCTCGACCGACGACGGTCTGCGGTGTGCAACGCCGTCGTCCGGCGACGTGCGTCCCGACCTGACCGCCCAGCAGGCGCTGATCACGCGCCGGTCCGTCCGCACCGGGTCGAGCAGGCTGAGTGTGCCGTTGCTGGCGGGACGTCACGCCCTCGGGGTGCTGGATCTGGAGCGCAGGCACCGCGGCTTCACCGCCGACGACGTCTCGCTGGCGCACGCCGTCGCGGGGCGTACCGCGCTCGGCCTGCGCAATGCCTACGAGTACGAGCGGGAGCACGAACTCGCTCAGCGGCTGCAACACGCGATGCTGCCTGCACTGGTCGAATTGGACGAATTCGACATCGCCGCGCGGTATCGCTCGTCGACGCGCGGTGTCCACATCGGCGGTGACTGGTACGACGCGTTCAGCCGTTCCGACGGCACGGTCGTGCTCACCGTCGGCGACGTCACCGGGCACGGGCTCGACGCGGCCGTCGTGATGGGGCAGCTGCAGAACGCGCTGCGTGCCTACGCGCTGGAGGGGCACGGCCCCGCGTCGTCGTTGCGGCTCGTGCACGAACTGCTGAGGGAGAGCCGGGGCTCGCTCTACGCCACGGCCGTGGTCGTCGAGGTGCAGCTGCGCAGCGGCATGATCCGGTGGGCGAGTGCGGGGCATCCGCCGCCGCTGGTGCAGGACGCCTCCGGTGACGTCGTGTACCTCGACGCCGAGCACGGTCCGATGCTCGGTATCGATCTGACGCCGTCGATACCCGAGCACCGCCGCAGCCTCACCCCGGACTCGTCCGTCGCGCTGTACACCGACGGGCTGATCGAACGCCGCAGGAGCGACCTCGATGCCGGGATGGCACGTCTCGCGACGGCGTTCGAGCGGTGCGGCGACGGCAAGGTCGCCGAGCGCACCGACAACGTGCTGCACGAGATGCTCGGCGGCACCGATCACGACGACGACGTCTGCCTGCTGCTGTGCCGCTGGCTCGGCCCGGCCCGGCCTGACGTCCCGTGATGTGCCGGCTGCCGGTGGGCGTGGGGGTGTCGGGTATGCGACGTCCGGGCCGCCGTGTCGAGGTTCGTCACAGGGGCTAGGTTTTTAACTTAGGCTTGCCTATCTTGGTCGGCATGTCTGGAACACTGCCCGGTCCCTACCGGATGTCCCGCCGCGGCCTGCTCACCGGTGCCGCCGCTCTCGCCGCAACCGGCTTCCTGTCCGCCTGTGGCCCCAACACCTCGAACGACGAGGACGCCGGTGGCGGTTCGGGCGGGTGGTCGTTCACCGACGACCGCGGCGAGAAGGTCACCCTCGACCGCACGCCCACCCGTATCGCGGGCCTCAACGACGCCATCGCCTCCCTGTGGAACTACGGCATCGTTCCGGTCGCGTCGTTCGGCTACACCGGCCTCGACGCCGACGTGAACTTCGACGGCAAGGACACCTCCAAGGTCACCGAGGTCGGAGCCACGTACGGCGAGATCAACCTGGTGCGCCTCGAAGCGCAGAAACCCGACCTGATCATCACGCACGCCTACCCCGAGGACTCCTCCGGCAAGGTCGACCCGAAGAAGCCGCTGTACGGATTCAAGGACCTCAAGCAGCAGGAGGACGCCGCGAAGATCGCGCCGATCGTGGCGCTGTCGATGACCGGCTCCGCCGACGAGGTCGTGGAGCGCACCACCGAGTTCGCGAGATCGCTCGGTGCCGACCGCAAGCTCCTCACCGAGAAGAAGCGCGAGTACGACTCCGCACGCAGCCGCCTCCGCGAGGCCTCCTCGTCCGGCCTGACAGTCATGGCCGTCGCGGCGTACGAGACCGACGGCGTCCACATCGCCAAGGCCGCGGACGACCCGGCGCTGCGCAGCTACACCGAACTCGGCGTGAAATACCCCGACCCGGGCGGCGGCGACTACTACTGGCGTCAGGTGGCGTGGGAGAACATCACCGACTTCCGCACCGACGTCGTGCTGTACTCGCTGCGCGCGATGAGCGGCGACGAAATGCTCAAGCAGCCGACGTTCGCGAACCTGCCCGCCGCCGAGGCGAACCAGGTCTACCCGTGGGAGTTCAGCGCGATGGACTACGTCGCGCAGGCCGCCACGATCAACCGCCTCGCCGAGAACCTCGAAGGCGCACGCAAGGTCGTGTGACCCGCCGGTGTGGTGGGTTCGCCGCCTCGGCGGGCCCACCACGCGGCGACACCACCAACGACGACGGCGGCATCACGCCGGTGATGGCCACTGCCGGCCGAGCTGGTCCCGGTCGTCCGGCTCTCACTCCGAAGAGGAGTCCTTGGGAGTCGGCGAGGGCCGCTGCGCCGGCGTGCTCGGCGTCGTCGTCTCGGCGGCCGAGTCCCCGCTGCCCGATGCGGCGCCTGCCGACTCCGCGCTCGCACTGCCGGAACCCGCTGCACTGCCGGAACCCGCTGCACTGCCGGAACCCGCTGCACTGCCGGAACCCGCTGCACTGCCGGAACCCGCTGCGCTGTCGGAACCCGCGGCGTCGCCGGAGCTCGCCGTGTCGCCGCCGGACGTCGCGCTGTTCGTCCCGGCTTTCACGGGCCGCTGCGCAGGGCGGGTGGCTTCGGCGTCACCCGAACCGTCCTGCGAACCGGACGCCGAATCGCCCGCGGAACCGTTGCCGGTTACGTGGGAGAGCTGCACGGCGTTGGCGGTCTTGGCCGCGTCGAACGGCGTGCTCAGCGACTCCGGCAGTTCCGACAGCTCGGTGTCCTCGTCGTCCACCGGGTCCAGCGCCGACTCGCCCGCGTGCAGCGCATCCTCGGCTGCCTTGAGCCGGGCACGCGCCTCGTTGCGGATCTTGGTGAGCCGTTCGACGACCCCGTTGGCCTCGGCCGTCCGGCGCTCGGCGTCCGCCGTCGCGTCGTCGACGAGCTTCTTCGCCTTCGCCGAGGCCTCGTCCACCATGCGCTTGGCCTCGGTGGTCGCTTCGGCGATTCGGCGTTCCGCCGCGTTCTTGCTGGCTTCCTTGGTGTCGGCGACGTGCTTCTCGAGCGAGGCCTTCTCCGCGGCCATCTTCTTGTCGAACTCACGCTCGATGGTCCGGCGCTTCTCCTCGGCCTCGCGGTCGAGCCGCTCCTGCCGCTCGGCTGCCTCGGTGGTCATCTTCTGCACGTCGGCCTTCGTCGACGCCAGCGCGTCGGTGTGCTCGCGCTGCAGCTCCTCCGCGTGCTGGTCGAGGGTCTCGACCAGCTTCATGTAGCGCTCGTGCAGCTTCTTCGAGACCTCGCCGCTCTCGGCCCACGTCTTCGTGGCCGCTTCCTCCGCGCGAGTGACGACCTCTTCCGCCCGCGTGTTCGCGAGATCGACGGAACGCTGCATGCGCTCGTCGAGATCCTCGGGACGCTCCGGTGGCTTCTTCAGCTCCTCGACCCGGTTCTGCAGCCGGGTCACCTCCCGGCGGGCGTTCTCGAGTTCGCGGGACAGCGTCGTGAGCCGCGCGTTCGCGTTGTCGCGGTCGGCCACGATCCGCTGCACCTGAGCCTCGAGGTGCTCGACGTACTGCAGAACCTGGGCACGGTCGAACCCGTGCCACGCCTGGCTGAATTCCCGCCGCAGCGGCAGCAGTCGGTTGTCGTGCTCGGAAGCCATACTCAAGACCGTACCTTTGCGAGCGCCGGCTGTGGTGACAGGACGCCTGGCCCGGTTCCTCGCGGCCGGCGACCCGGCCACGGGCCGCCGGCCACGAGGGCTCAGCCGGGCTCGGCGATCACGACGCGGTTCTCCGAGTAGCCGGTCGTACCGCCCTGCCACCGGCCGCCACAGGTGACCAGTACGGCGCGGTGCCTGCCGCTCTGCCCGAACAGTTCGCTCGCCCGCGCCGGCACCTCGTCCTTGTCCAGCGTCAGAATCCGCGAGACTTCGTAGCGGAACTTCTTCCCGTTGTCGTCGGCGATCGTGACGCGCTCACCGACCCGCACCTGCCACAGCTCGGCGAACGGGCCTTCCCGGCCCTGCCAATTGACATGACCCGCGAAGACGCTGGCGCCGCTGGGGGCGCCGAGCCCGGCGCCCCACCACGTCGCCTCGCCGAGGTTCTCCGGAACGGGCAGTACAGCGTCCGGACCGAGATCGCGGCGTACGAGGGCCGCCGACCCGCCGTCGGGCAGCCGGATCGTGCCCGGCCGCTGCCCACTCGGTGCGGGGGCGACCTCCGGTTCGCTGCCGTGTTCCGGCTGCTCGCCGGACTCCGACTCCTGATGGGAGCGCGTCGGATCGCCGGCCTTCTCCGAGGTCGTCGGTTCGGGTTGCTCGGCCGCGGTGTGCTGCCGGGAGGTCTGCCTGTCGGCAGCGGGCTCGGCCGTTCCGGCGACGGCGTCGGTGGGCGGCATCAGCACCGCCGCGCCCACCAACGCCTGAGCCGCCAACACCGAAGCCGCTCCCAGCAGATAGCCGGCGACCCGGTCACGCCTGGCCACGTCAGTCTCCGGACAGCTGCCGGCGACGGACCACTAGCCCGGACGCGACCGCGACGGCGAGTGCCAGGCCGCCCATGCCGAAGAGCGCGCCGGTCGGCGTCGACGTCGTCGTCGGGCTCTGTGCCATCGGCTGGCCCTGCTCACCGGCGGGAATCACGGTCGGCACCTGATCGGCCTTGTTGCTGATCGTCAGTTCGAGCGTGCCGCCGGGTTGTACCTTTCCGCACGCCGATGGCGGATTGTCGGGATCGAACGCGTCGGCATAGCCGTTCGGCGGGCTGACCTCGATGATGCAGATCCGTTGCGGCGCGCGCAGCCCGTCCACCGTGGCCACTCCGCCGTCGCCCTCCGTCGTCACCACGGCGGGCTTGCCGTCCTCGCCGACCACGGGCTTGCCGTCGTCGCCCTTGGCAGGCGACTCCTCGTCGCCCGCGGTGACGCGCAGCGGGACACCGGCGATGCCCTTCTCCGACTCGGCGTCGATCTTCGTGACCTTCACGCCGCCGGGAGCGTTCTTCGCCGCCCCGGTCGCCGATGCCGTCAGCTCCTGCTCACCTCCGGTCGAGACCACCCGCTGGGTGTCGGCGGTGACCGGGTCCTGGACGTACGGTCGCGCGGCAGGGGCCGACATGGTGGCCGTCACCGACGGCTTCTCGGCCTGCGGTGTGACCGGGAAAGTGGCGGTGCCGTCCTCGCCCGTCGTCACGTTCGCCCGCTCGCCGCCGACCTGCGCACCCTCGGCGGACAGGGTCACCGGAACGCCCGGAACGCCCTTGCCCGCGGCGTTGGTCACCGACACGGACCATTCGTCCGCCTCGCCGATGGTCTGCTTCTGCTCGGGAGCGGTGACGTCGGCCGTCCACGGGCCGCGGTTGGCGTTGGCGTCGCTGCGCAGCCGCTTCACCGCGTTCTTCGCACCCTGCGGCAACTTCGCGAACTGCCCGTCGACGTTGTAGGCGATCCGGTCGAACGGCAGGTTGCGGTCGAGGTCCGCCGGCGTGCGCGGGGCAGCAGTCCACGAATGCAGGAGATGGGCGAGCGCGGCGGCCTCGTCGTCGTTCTGCGTGTCGCCGTAGCGCAGCAGCAGGTACGAGATGTTCGCGGCCGTGTCCTCCGGAATCTTCTCGCCCCACTTGGTCAGCAGCTCGTCGCCGGGCCGGTACTGCTCGCCCGAATCGGGTGCCTTCAGAGCGAACTGCACACAGAACACCTGCTTGCCGCCGACGACGTAGGAGCCGTGCCAGTCGCTCTCGCGGTTCTGTCCGCCGTAGGGCTGGCCGGGCGTGGTGCGGTGACCGTTGCCCTCCTTCACCTCGGCCGAGGCCACGGGCGCGACGACGACCAGTGAGAACGCGGCCAGCGCGACCGCCACGAGCAGTCGCAGGGCCACGGCTGGTGAAAACGCGGTGGGTGAAAACGGAGTGCTCAGGGTGCGCTGCGCGCCGGCGGAGGCGGCAGCGCCCCGGATGCGGGAAGGGCGCAGGGTAGGCGCCACGGGAGTCCCCCTAAGGTCACGAATGCGGCGCCCGCGGTGCTCCACACCCCCAGAGGCGGCCGAACGTCATCGGCCGGGGCTCGTCGGGGCGACCCCGGCTGACTGCTCGGGTGGCACGGTTACGCGGGTGGTACAGCTGCTCCGGTGCTACGGCGGGCCCGCGTTCGGTAGTCGGTCGGATACGGCTGGTGATACTCGCTGCCCGCCGCGTCACCGGCAATCGGCCACTTGAGTGGACCTGGTTCGGTCGCGGTACACGATGTTTCCCACGTCCGTGCCACCCGCCCCGGGGATCGTGGGTAAAGTCGGGTTTACCGACCTACGGGAACCGGCCGGCGCGTCCGGTCGTTGTACCGGTGCAAGGCCAGTAGATCCAGGAGGATCAGTGCGAACCTCAAGTAACCCAGCCTTCCGCAACCTGCCGCACGGTGCGGCCGGTCAGGCGTCGTACGCGGGTTTCCAGCAGCCGCAGGGCGGCGTCCCCGGTTACGGGACCCCGCAGGCGCCCTCGGGTGAGGCCGACCGCCCGATGACCGTCGACGACGTCGTCATGAAGACCGGCGCAAGCCTCGGCGTGACGCTGGTCATCGGCATCATCACCGCGATCTGGGCTCAGGGGCAGATCATGGCCGGGTCCATGGGTGCCGTCACCGGCGCCATGATCGGCGGCATGATCGTCGGCCTGATCCTGGCCCTGGTGATCATCTTCAAGCAGATGGCCAGCGCGCCGATGACTCTCGCCTACTCCGCCGCCGAGGGTGTGTTCCTCGGTGCGATCAGCGGCGTGTTCGAGATGATCGTCGAGGGTGTCGCGCTGCAGGCCGTCGTCGGCACCGCCGCGGTGTTCGTCGTGATGCTGGTCGTCTACAAGACCGGCGCCGTGAAGGTCACGCCGAAGTTCCGCAAGTGGATGATCGGTGCCATCGGCGGTGTCGCCGTCCTGATGCTGTTCAACCTCGTGATGAGCCTGTTCGGCGTCAACGTCGGCCTGCGCGACGGGGGCACCCTGGCCATCATCTTCAGCATCGTGTGCATCGGCGTGGCCGCGTTCAGCTTCCTGCTGGACTTTGACATGGCCGACCAGGCGATCCGCCAGGGCGTGCCCAACAAGTTCGCCTGGTACGTGGCGTTCGGCCTGATGACGACGCTGGTCTGGCTGTACCTGGAGATCCTGCGCCTGCTGACCTACCTGCAGGGCGGCGAATAAGACTCTCCGCGCTACACCTCCTGCGGCAGCCGCCCGGCCCATTCGGCCGGGCGGCTGCCGTTGTTCAGGGGACGTCCCGGTCCTCGGCTGCCCTGTCCTCGGCCGAGCGCGGCGCGGCCCCGGCGGGCCGGTGAGTACGCAGGCGAGGACCACCGGGGTGGCCGTCGACGAAGGTCGGCATCCGGTCGAGTGAGTGCGCGTGGCTCGGGGTGCGCGCCCGACGAACCGACCCGGTCGATCCGCCTCCGTCCGAGACGCACAGGCAGGTCCGAGGCGAACCAGGACCGTGACGAGAAGCGGCCCCCGGGTGGCGTGACCGTCACCCGGGAGCCGCTTCTCGATGCTGTTCGAACCGTGCCAATGCTCGAGCGGCGCAGGCCCGGTCGTGCAGTGTCAGCGGTGCAGTGTCAGTGGCGCAGTGCCCCTCAGATCATGCGCTTGGCGCCGGAGAACTCGTCGTCGGTGTCCCAGTCCTGCCAGTCGACGATCGACACCGATTCGGATGCGTTGGGCGCGTGGATCATTTTCCCGTTCCCGATGTACATGCCTACGTGGTGCACGTGGCCGACTCCGCCGGGCTGGGCGAAGAACAACAGATCACCGGGCTGCAGATCCTCGATGGCGACGTCCTGGCCGTGCTCGGCCTGCGCCGACGAGTCCCGCGGGATCGACACGCCGTGGGCGCGGTGGACGCTGTAGGTGAAGCCCGAGCAGTCGAACCCGTACGCGGACACGCCGGCCCACAGGTAGCGCAGGCCCAGGAACTGCTTCCCCGTGGCGACCAGGTCCTCACCGGTGGGCGCAGCGGGTTGTTCACCCTGGTCGTACACGTCGACCGCGTCCTGCGCGAGCCATGCTCCGGAGCCGTCCGGCAGTGCGACCCGCACCGCCTGCGGTGTCTCGGCGAGCACGGGAAGCCGCGTGTTGAAGCTGATCTCCGACAGCGGCCGGCTGCCGGTGGGGGTGGCCGTCAGCCACGTCCGCTCGTCGGTGACCTGCGCCCACGGGCGGGTTTCGGTCAGGGTGTCGAACCGGTCGCTCTCGACGAGCTGGTCGACGGGCAGCCAACCGGGGTAGCCGCGATCGTCACGCGGGGTGTCCTGCCCCTCGACCACGACGTGGGCCCACTCGCCGGCCACCTCGGTGACCTCGACCTCGGAACCGAGCACGGCCTGCGTCTCGAGCTTGCCGGTGAGCCAGCGCCGCGTCTCGGTGTCGGCCAGGTTCCGGTTCCACCGGTCCAGATCGACGGGGTTGGTCAGCGACGGCGCGTCGATCGGCCGGTCCAGCCCTGGCTCGACCCACAACGTCGCGGTGGTCACGTCGACGAACGCGTGGTCACCCGCTTCGATCCCGTGGCCCTGCGCGGCCTCGTGCGGTGCGGCCGCTGCCGCGCCGGCACTCGCGCCGACCAGCCCCGTGGCCAGCAGCGCGACCGTCGTTCTGCGGAGGTTCATACCTTTTCTCCTTTCACCCATGGAGCAAAACCGATTCCCGGGCCGGGATGGAGATGCATCTCGCTGCCGCGCAGGCGGTAGCCGCCGGTGAGGTCCGGGTCGTCGATCCACTCGGCGGAATCGAGGTCGACGAGGGTGACCGCGGGGTGAGCGGCTGCGAGGTGGGCGGCCGCCGCGATGGAGATCCTCGGCTCCATCATCGCGCCGACCATGCATTCGATCCCGGCCGCGTGCGCGATGTCGGCGATGGCCAGCGCCTCGCCGATCCCGCCGCACTTGGCCAGCTTGATGTTGAGCAGGTCCGCAGCCCGCCGCTGCACGATCTCCAGCGCGCTGTGCGGTGAGGACACCGATTCGTCCGCCATGATCGGCACGTCGACCGCGGCCGTCACGGCGGCCATGCCCGCCAGGTCGCGGCCGGCGACGGGCTGCTCGACCAGTTCGAGGGGGATCCCGGCGTCCTCGATGGCCCGGATCACGCGGATCGCCGACTTCACGTCCCAGCCCTGGTTGGCATCGAGCCGGAACCGCACGTCCTGCGCGGCCTCCCGGACCGCGCGGAGCCGGTCCAGGTCCGCGCGCCAGTCGTTGCCGAGTTTGATCTTCAGCACGTCGAAGCCGTCGCCGACCGCCTCGACAGCGGCGTCGGCCATGCGCTGCGGCGTGTCGAGGCTGACGGTCATGTCGGTGCGCAGCACCGTCGCGGCATCCCCGCCGAGGGCCTCGGCCAGCGGCACGCCGAGTGTGCGTGCCCAGGCGTCGTGCAGCGCGACGTCGACCGCAGCCTTGGCTGCGAAGTTCCCGACGCAGGAGTCGGCGATGCCCGCCGCGATCCCACGTCGCCCCGCGCCGGACCGGTCGGCCAGGGCCTGTTTCACCGGCCCGTTCAGCACTGCCAGTACCGAATCGACGGACTCGCCCGTGACACCGAAGGACTGGCCCGCCGAGCCGTGGCCGACGGTGCCGTCGGCCAGCTCGATCTCCACGAGCACGCCGAGCATCGTGTCGACACGTCGACGAGCCGTGATGAACGGGCGCGCCAGTGGCGCCGAGTAGGGCCGTGCCCGCAGGTCCGCGACGGCGGGCAGCACCTCAGATCACCCCCAGCACGTTCACCGTCGCCAGCCCGATGAACGTGCCCGAGAACGCACCGATCAGGGCGAACAGCACACCCACGGGCACCATCTGCCGGTGGAACGCGCTGGCCACGACCGGTGCCGAGGCCATGCCGCCGAGGTTGGCCGTGCTGGCCACCGCCAGGCTCGACAGCTCGGACTTCGTGAGCTTGGCGTAGACGACCATGATGGTCGCGTGCGCCATCAACGCGATCACGCCCATCAGCAGGTACAGCGGCGCTTCGGCCAGCGAGGAGAAGTCGGAGCCGGAGGCGATGATGCCGATGATCACGTACAGCATCACCATCGCGAGTTCGGACGAGCCCGCGGTCCTGCCGAATCGGGTGGAGGCGATGACCAGGCCGAGCACGCTGACGATGAGGATCGTCCACGTGGTTCCGGTGACGACGTCGCCCAGTTCCGGCAGCAGGCCGCCGACCCAGGTCGCGGCCGCGGACACGAGCAGGCTGAAGCCGATCAGTGTCATCAGTGAGGTCAGGTCTATCGAGTGTTCCCGCTCGTCGGCCGCGTGCCCGTCGAAGTTGATCGCCTTCGCCTTGGTCCACCGGTTGAACCGGTCGGCGACGCCGACGGAGCTGAACATCACGAGCAGCCACAGCGAGTAGAGCACCGTGTCGACGATCAGCACGTAGCCGATCAGCGTCTCCGGTGCGTCCACGATGGACTGCACCGCGACCAGGTTGGCCGAGCCGCCGGTCCACGACGCGGCGAGTGCACCGAGCGCCTTGTACGCCTCGCCCTCCAGGGTCGCCTGGAAGATCAGGAACGCGACGACGAAGCCCACCGCGATGCTGAGCGCCGAGATCACGAACGTCAGCAGGAGCTTCGGGCCGAGTTTGATGATCTTGCGGATGTCGCATTTGAACAACAGCAGCAGGATCATCGCCGGCAGCAGCGCATCCTTCACCGCGTCGCCGGTCGCCTCGACCGAATCGGACTCACCGAACACGCCGAGCGTGTTCAGCAGTGCCGCTCCGAGGTAGAGCAGCACGAAACCGGGCACGTACTTGAGGAACCGGTACTGCCTGCGCTGGGTGACGTAGACGATGACCGCGGCCAGCCCCAGCAGCACACCGAGATAGAGGAACCCGTCCGTAATCATGTTCGCGTCGCCGCCGTCCTTTCTTCCTCACACACAAAAAAAGTCGGAAACGCGCACCCGACCGAGGTGGTCGTGGTACGTGTTTCCGACTGGGTCCGGCCCGGTCAGGGGCCAGGCAATCGCTGGGTCCTACGGAGGCGTCAGCCCGCGGTGATGCCCACCGCGGTCCGGTACTTGGTCGCGGCGTGGTGCAGTGCCGCGATCAAGGCTCGTTGGGACGAACCGTGATAGCGCGCGGAGATGCGCTCCGTAAGAAGACCTTCGTCCGTGATGCGCTCTCGGGCGAACAAGCCTTTGACGAACCTGTTCGTCAGGGCCAACGTCGCCGAGCACTCGGCATCAAGGATCCGGTGCGTGTCCGGGTCGATCTCGAAGGCGATGAAGAACAGCCCGTACTGACTGGTGATCGGGTTGTTCGAGGGTGCTTTGGCCTCGCCCGTGACGAAGACCGACGTGGACATGGCGAGACATTAGGACAGCGCCGCCTCCCGCCGGTAGTCCTCGGCGGAGCTCACCGGAAGACGTTACCCAACCGTCACCTGCTCCTGCACACACGCGACCACACGCAGTGCGTGCAGGAGCAGGTTCGCGCACCGCCGGGCAAGCCGGGCAGCAAGTTCTCGTTGTCAGCTGAGGCGTTCGAGGACCATGGCCATGCCTTGGCCGCCGCCCACGCACATCGTCTCGAGGCCGAACTGCTTGTCGTGGTGCTGCAGCGAGTTGATCAGCGTCGAGGTGATCCGGGCGCCGGTCATGCCGAACGGATGGCCGACGGCGATGGCACCGCCGTTGACGTTCAGCTTGTCGAGGTCGATTCCGAGGTCGCGGTAGGACGGGATGACCTGCGCGGCGAAAGCCTCGTTGATCTCGACCAGGTCCATGTCGCCGACGGACATGCCGGCGCGGGAGAGGGCCTGCTTCGACGCCTCGACCGGGCCGTAGCCCATGATCTCGGGCGAGAGGCCGGACACGCCGGTGGACACGACGCGGGCCAGCGGGGTGAGGCCGAGCTGCTTGGCCTTGGTGTCGCTCATGATCACCAGTGCGGCGGCGCCGTCGTTGAGGGGACAGGCGTTGGCGGCGGTGACGCGGCCGTCGGGGCGGAACACCGGCTTGAGGCCGGACACGCCTTCGATCGTCACGCCTGCGCGTGGGCCGTCATCGGCGTCAACGACGGTGCCGTCGGGCAGGGTCACGGGGGTGATGTCCTTGGCCCAGAAGCCGTCGGCGATGGCCTTCTCGGCGAGATTCTGCGAGCGCACACCGAACTCGTCCATCTCTTCGCGCGAGATGCCCTTCATCCGGGCGAGATTCTCGGCGGTCTGGCCCATGGCGATGTAGACGTCCGGCAGCTGGCCGTTCTCCCGCGGGTCGGTCCAGCTGTCGGTGGCCTGCTCGGCGGTGGCGGCGGTGCGGGCCTCGGCGTCGGCGAAGAGCGGGTTGTGGGTGTCCGGCAGTGAGTCGGAGTTGCCCTTGGCGAACCGTGACACGGCCTCGACGCCCGCGGAGATGAACACGTCGCCCTCGCCCGCCTTGATCGCGTGCATGGCCATGCGCGTGGTCTGCAGGCTGGAGGAGCAGTACCGGGTGATGGTGCAGCCGGGCAGGTGGTCGTAGCCGAGCAGGGTCGCCACGACGCGGCCCATGTTGAAGCCGGACTCGCCGCCCGGCAGACCGCATCCGAGCATCAGGTCGTCGATCTCGGCCGGGTCGAGCTGGGGCACCTTGTCGAGTGCAGCGCGCACCATCTCCGCGGCGAGGTCGTCGGGGCGCTTGTCCACCAGTGAGCCCTTGCCTGCCCTGCCGATGGGCGAACGGGCTGCGGACACGATCACGGCTTCGGGCATGGTGGACACTCCTTCGGATCGACCTAAGCGGATGCTTACGTACATCCTGCCTGCCGGTGCCCGCCCTGGCCAGTGGTGTTAATCGCACGTCACGTCACTGGCATCATCACGCCGTGTCGAATACCCGGAGCGCAGCGTTACGGCCACGGACGATCGCGATGTGGGCCGTCGGACTGTTGCTGGTCGCCACCGCCGCCGCCACCACGATGCTGTCGCTGCTCGGCGGTGGCCGGCCCGAGGACCGCGCCAGGCTGGACGCCCTGCGTACCGCATCGAGCCTGGTCATCGGGACGGGCGGCGGCGCCGCGCTGCTGCTGGCGGCACGGCGGCAGCGGTCCAACGAGCTCGACCTCCAACAGCGTGACCACGACGCAACCGAACGCCGCATCACCGAGCTGTACGGCCAAGCGGCCGAACAGCTCGGCCACGAGAGCGCCGCGGTCCGGCTGGCGGGCATGTATGCGCTGGAACGGCTGGCCGCCGACCACCGGCCGCAACGCCAGACGATCGTCAACGTGCTTTGTGCCTATCTGCGCATGCCGTTCGACGATTCCGCAGAGGAACGGCAGGTCCGCCTCGCGGTGCAGCGGATCCTGCAGTTGCACCTGCGGCCCGACGTCGAGGACGCCTTCTGGGGCGACATCGATCTCGACCTCTCCGGAGCGCGGTTGCCGTGGTTCAACTTCTCGCGCTGCCGGATCCGCTCGCTGAACTGCCGCGGGGCGGTGTTCACGGAGCTCGCCACGTTCCGCGGATCCGAATTCGGATCCAAGGCCGATTTCGTCGAAGCGTGCTTCCTCGATGACGCGGACTTCCGCAACGTGGACTTCGGCCGGAACGGAAGCCGGTTCCGCGGCGCGCGTTTCGAGGGGCCGGTGCGGTTCGGCGAGCACACCACCGCGAATCTCGCAGGCGCGATGACCAGGACCGGAGCGGGGCGCAACTGGCCGCCGGGATGGGAAGCGCGCGAATCGGAGGGCGATCCAGCATGGGCCGACCTGCGGCAGGTCGAAACCGGTGGGTCACTCGGCGCGTCGTAGTGAACACCGTCCGAGTAATGAACTCCCGAGTAGTGAACACAGTCCGCGAGCAAGGCCTTCGACACCGGAAAGGAGAGGACCGATGCGTGTCATGGGCAGCGTGCCGGGTGGGGCGTCGACGCCGCGCGGCACCGGGATCGGCTCGGTGCCACCTGGGGTGGTGAGCCTGCGGGGCGCGCGGTCGTGGCCGGCGGACTTCCGGTGTCGATCCGTGGTTTGGTGACGGCGGGGCGGCGCGGGAAGCCCGCCGGCTCCCCGCGCCGCCCCGTGGCTCATCAACCGGTTGTGGTGATGCGGCCGTTGCCGCCCTCCGGGTACTGCTCGGCGGTGACGGAACCGCTCAGCCCGTCGGTGAGGTAGCCCTCGACGGCCTGCTGGTAGGTCGTGCCGACCGAGGTGAAGTCCAGATCGCCGAACGGGTAGCCGTCGCCGCCTCGGGCGGAGAAGTCGTTGGTGGCGACCGAGATCGGCGCACCCTCCACGACCCGCCCGTCCTCGACGACGACCGTGCCGTCGTCGAGCGTCACGTCCTGTACGCGCTCGCCCGGTTCCAGCACCTCACCGCTGTTCTCGTCGACGACCTGCGCCTTGCCGTTCGGGTCGTAGGTGAACTTCACCCCGGAGACCTGCATGAACGCGCCCGCGGCGTCGGGGGAGGCCGCCACGCCGCGTTCGAGCAGCTGGCGGAACACCTGACGCGGCACCTCGGGCACGACCGCGACGAAGTTGGAGAACGGTGCGACGTCGTAGGTGTCGAGCGCACTGATGTCGCCCGCGGGCAGCGTCGAGTCGTTGCGGATGCCGCCGCCGTTCTGGATGCCGACCTGCGGCGGCGTCACTCCGTACTCCTCGGCCTTCTGCTCGCCCGTCCAGCGCAGGCCGTCGGCGACCAGGTTGCCGAGGTTCGTCTCCTTCGAGCGCACGTCGCCCCGGACGCCGTTCAGCGGCACCTCGCTGGTCGCGACCGTGGTCTCGGCCAGTTCGTCGAGGTGCTGTGCCACGGGCTCTTCGACCTCGGACCGGATCTTCTCGTCGCCGTGTACCGCGTCGGGGCCGACGCCGGACACGCGCACCGGTCCGGTCTCGGCCTCGTCGACGTCGATGACCTCGCCGCGCCAGTTGAAGTTCAGCACGAGCCTGCCGACGTACTTGTAGTCGCCGGTCGTGGTGACGACGGGAACGCGGTTGCCGTCGGCGTCGTCGGCGTACAGCGGGAAGCCGCGCTCGGCCTCGTCGCCGGGGATGAGCCTGTCGTCGTCGCCGGCGAGGATCTCGCCGCCGCCCGCGCCGACGACCGCGTCCACGCCCTTCAGCTGCGGCACCAGCTCGAGCTCGTTGTCGATGTCCTGCAGGTGCGAGACGAGCAGCACCTTGTCGATACCGCGGTCGGCGAAGTCGGACGCCAGCGCGTTGGTCAGCTTCGCCATCTCGGCGTCGACCTCGACGTTGCGCGGGCTCGACAGCGACGGCAGTTCCGGAGTCGTCAGCCCGATCATGCCGACGCGCTGGCCGCGCGAGCGCAGGACCTTGCTCTTGAGGATCGTGCCGTCCTTGGCGTGGGCGTCGAGCGTCGGCTCACCGGAGACGTCCACGTTCGTGCTCACGAACTCCAGCGAACCGTCGAACGCCGAGATGAAGTCGGCGAACGCCTCGGGGCCGAAGTCGAACTCGTGGTTGCCGATAGTGGTGGCGTCGAAGCCGATCTCGTCGACCGCGCGTGCGTCGTAGAACGGGGCGCCGTCCTCCTGGCTGGCCGAGAATTCCGGACCGGCCAGGAAGTTGTCGCCGCCGGATACGGCGACCTCGCCGCGCCACAGCGCCTGGCCCGGCTCCGGCCAGCCCGTCACGGCGTCCTTGCGCAGGTCGTCCATCACGGTCGCCATGCGCGACGGGCTGCCGTAGGGCTGCTGCCCACCGTCGACGATCTCGCCCTCGTCGGTGCCGTCCCCGGACACGCCGAGCAGCGCGGATTCCATGTCGTTGGCGAACAGGACGTTGAGGGTGAACGCGGGCACGTCGTCGAAGAAGCCGAACGCCTTCGCGTTCGGTGCGGCTCCTGCGACGCCACCGGACGTCGTCAGCAACGCGCTCGCGAGGGCGGTGGCGGTGGCAGCTCGCGCCACCCGCTTGTGCCGTCTCGGCAGGGCTTTCACGGCGGGGACTCCTTGGTACGGACTTGACGGTCGAAACGCCGTGAGCTAATCACAGTGGTCCTTTTCGGACAATGAAATCGAAAAGAACCCCGACTAACGATGTGCAACGGTCATCGGCTGATTACTCTGGCGGCATGGAATACGCCGAACACGTCATCGACCTCGTGGGAGACACCCCGTTGGTCAAGCTGAACTCCGTGACCGACGGAGCAGGCCCGCTCGTGCTCGCCAAGGTCGAGTACGTCAACCCCGGTGGCAGCGTGAAGGACCGCATCGCGCTGCGGATGGTCGAGGCCGCCGAGGCGTCCGGAGAGCTCAAGCCGGGCGGCACGATCGTCGAACCGACCTCGGGCAACACCGGTATCGGCCTCGCGATGGTCGCGCAGCGCAAGGGGTACCACTGCGTGTTCGTCTGCCCGGACAAGGTCAGTGAGGACAAGCGCAACGTCCTCGAGGCCTACGGCGCGCGGGTCGTCGTCTGCCCCACCGCCGTGCCGCCCGAGCACCCCGAGTCGTACTACAGCGTCTCCGACCGGCTCGTCACCGAGATCGACGGCGCGTGGAAGCCCAACCAGTACGCCAACCCGAGCAACCCCGAGAGCCACTACCACTCGACCGGCCCCGAACTGTGGCAGCAGACCGAAGGCAAGATCACCCACTTCGTCGCGGGAGTCGGGACCGGCGGCACGATCTCCGGCACCGGCCGGTACCTCAAGGACGCCTCCGAGGGCAAGGTCAAGATCGTCGGCGCCGACCCCGAGGGTTCGGTGTACTCGGGCGGAGCAGGCCGGCCCTACCTCGTCGAAGGTGTCGGTGAGGACTTCTGGCCGGAGACCTACGACCGCGACGTCGCCGACGAGATCATCGCGATCTCCGACGCGGATTCGTTCATCATGACGCGCCGCCTCGCCTCCGAGGAGGGCCTGCTCGTCGGCGGGTCGTGCGGCATGGCCGTTGCCGCCGCGGTGGAGCTGGCCAAGCGGTGCGACCCCGACTCCGTCATCGTCGTGTTGCTGCCGGACGGCGGCCGCGGGTACCTCGGCAAGGTCTTCAACGACTCGTGGATGGGCGCGTACGGTTTCCTCCCGCCCGATTCGACGGACGCCACCGTCGGCGACGTGCTGCGGCGCAAGGACGGCACCCTGCCCGACCTCGTCCACACCCATCCGCACGAGACCGTGACCGAGGCCGTGGCGATCATGCGTGAGTTCGGCGTGAGCCAGATGCCGGTCGTCAGTGCCGAGCCGCCCGTGATGGCTGCTGAGGTCGTCGGCGCCGTGAACGAACGTGACCTGCTCGACAAGCTGTTCGGCGGTGAGGCCGCGCTCGCCGACATGTTGCAGACCCACATGTCCCCGCCGCTGCCCACGATCGGCGCCGGCATGTCCATCACCGCCGCCATCAACGCGCTGACCTCGGCCGATGGTGCACTGGTGCTGGAGGGTGGCAAACCCGCGGGGGTCGTCACCCGGCAGGACCTGCTGGCGTTCATCTCCGGGCGCGAGTGAGGACAGCTCGTTTTCGCTCGCTGCCAGCGGGGCGTTCCGGGTCACGATTAGGTGTATCCGCTAGCGTGTGCCCGAGCTAGAGACAAGAAGGTCCTCGTCAAGGGAGTTCAAGCCCACATGAGTGCTCCGCAGCCACCGAACCAGCCCGGGGGTGGCGAGCAGCAGCCGCCGCAGGGGCCGCCGAGTGGTTCCCAGCCTGCCCAGGACGGCCCGTTCGAGTCGGCCGAGCCGACGCAGGTCGTGCAGCCCGGCCAGTCGGATCAGGGCGGCCAGATGCCGCAGCAGCCTGCCGATCAGGGAGGCGACGCGGCCCAGCCGCCGCAGCAGCCTGCTGACCAGGGTGGGGAGGCGACGCAGGTCGTCCAGCCTGCGCAGTCCGGCCAGCAGCAGCCGCCGCAGGGCGGCTCCGAGTCGACGCAGCTGGTGTCGCCCGACATGCAGCCGCAGCCGTCGATTCCGTACGCCCCGCCGCCGAGTGCGGCCGACAACCCGGCTGCGGTGAACCCCCAGGGCTACGGTGCTCCGCAGGGGCAGCAGGGTTTCGACCCGTCACAGGGCCAGCCGGGCTTCGGCGCGCCGGGCCAGCCCGGCGGGTTCGACCCGTCGCAGGGGCAGCCGGGCTTCGGCGCGCCGGGTCAGCCGCCGCAGGGTGGTTACGGTCAGCCTCCCGGCCAACCGCCGCAGGGTTACGGACCGCCTCCCGGCCAGCCTGGCGGCTTCGGCGGTCCGCCTCCCGGGCAGTTCGGCGGCCAGCCCGGCTTCGGCGGCCAGCAGGGCGGCGGCAACCCGCAGCTGTTCGCGTGGATCGCCGGGGGTGCGGTCGCGCTTCTCGGGCTCATCGGCACGATCATGGCGATCACGCTGCTGTCCGAGGTGGCCGGCTACGTCGGCTACATCACGTTCTACTGCTGGATGTTGCTGCTCGGCGGGCTCGGAGCGCTGGCAGGCGGCGCGATGCACGCCCTGGCGATGATGAACCCGATGCTCAAGAAGATCGCGCCGATCGCCGAGGCGGTCGGCGGGTTCCTGCTCCTGCTGTTCGCCATCCTGTTTCTCGCCGAGGGTGCGGGATCGTCGGCGAGAATCGTTTTCGAGTTGATCTTCGGCATTCTGGTGCTCGCCGTCGGTGTCGTCGGTCTGATCCCGCAGGCAGCCCAGTTCGTCGGGCTCGGCAATGCCGGCCCCGGTGGCCCTGGCGGCTTCGGTGGTCCGGGTGGCCCCGGTGGTTTCGGTGGGCAGCCGGGTGGTTTCGGGCAGCCGCCGCACGGCCAGCCCGGTGGGTTCGGCCAGCCGCCGCAGCAGCCCGGTCAGCCGGGTGGTTACGGCCCGCCGTCCGGTGGCTTCGGTCAGCCCGGAGGCCAGAACCCGCCGTCGGGTGGCTTCGGTCAGCCCGGCGGTCCCAACCCGCAGTCGGGTGGTTTCGGTGCTCCCGGCCAGCCGCCGCAGGGTCCGCCACCGGGGCAGCCCGGTGGGTACGGCGGTCCGCCTCCGCAGGGACCGCCGCCCGGTCAGCCGCCGCAGGGCCAGCCGCCCCAGTGGTGAGGCGCTGAACAACGCGGCATCGATCTGCGGTGCTGTTGCGCAGAGCACAGAACGATCCACGGAGCCCCGGTCGCCGATGCGGCCGGGGCTCCGTCGGTTCCGGGGTCGAGGTCATTTTCGGTGTCGGGGTGTCCGACGGGCGCGCCCGCAATAGGGTGGGCACATGTCCCACGAATCCGCCGACACAGGCTTCTCCACCCGCGCCATTCACACCGGTCAGGAGCCCGACCCGCGAACCGGGTCGGTGATCGTGCCGATCTACCAGACCTCCACGTACGCCCAGGACGGTGTCGGCGGCACCCGGGAAGGCGACTACGAGTACTCGCGCACCGCGAACCCCACCCGTACCTCCCTCGAAGCGGCACTCGCCGCACTGGAGAACGGCCGTCACGCGCTGGCGTTCGGTTCGGGGATGGCCGCCAGCGACGCCGTGCTGCGCACCACGCTCCGACCCGGTGACCACCTGGTGCTCGGCAACGACGTCTACGGCGGCACGTTCCGCCTCATCGACAAGGTCCTCACCGGCTGGGGCATCACCTACAGCGTCGCGCACCTGTCCGATGTGGACGAGGTGCGTGCCGCGATGCGCCCGGAGACCAAGCTGGTCTGGTGCGAATCCCCGACGAACCCGCTACTGGGTATCTCCGACATCACGACGCTCGCCGGCATCGCGCACGAGGGTGGGGCGAAACTGGTCGTCGACAACACGTTCGCGACGCCGTACCTGCAGACACCGCTCGACCTGGGTGCCGACGTCGTCGTGCACTCGACGACGAAGTACCTCGGTGGCCACTCCGACGTGGTCGGCGGGGCCGTCGTCACCGGTGACGACGGCCTGCGCGATCAGCTGTTCTTCCTGCGGAACTCGGCCGGAGCGGTGCCGGGCGCCTTCGACGCGTGGCTGACGTTGCGCGGACTCAAGACCCTGTCGGTGCGCATGGAGCGGCACTGCGACAACGCCGAGCGCATCGCCGCGATGCTGCAGAGCCATCCGAAGGTCGCCCGGGTGTACTACCCCGGACTGGCCGACCACCCCGGCCACGACGTCGCGGCCAAGCAGATGCGGCGGTTCGGTGGCATGGTCGCGTTCGACCACGTCGACGGGGAACAGGCCGCGCTGAAGGCCGCCGCGGGCACGAACCTCTTCATCCTGGCCGAGTCGCTGGGCGGGGTCGAATCGCTGATCGAACACCCGGGTCGCATGACGCATGCCTCGGCCGAGGGGTCGTTGCTGCAGGTGCCGGCCGAGCTGGTGCGGCTGTCGGTGGGTATCGAGGACGGCGAGGACCTCGTCGACGACCTGCGACAGGCGCTGGGCTGAGCGACGTGTGCCGGGGCCGCGCGGCGAGTTCCGGGCGGCACGGCGATGGTGTTCGCCGGTGGCTGCGCAGGCCGGGCCGCGGCAGCTACGGCCGGTAGTTGCGGGGCGCCTCGTCGTTGCCTCCGGCCGGGCCGCGCTGCTCGCCGGGACCGGTCGTGGGCAGCTCCTCGCTGTCCACGCAACCGCCGATGAACTGCACGCTGTCGGCGTGGCGCACGTACTGACCCGGATCGCCGCAGGACGCGTAGCCCACCGTGAACACAGCCGCTCCGGCGAGTGCCATGGCGGACACGATGCCGGCGAGCAGCGGTGTGACACGGCCCTGCGAGCGTGCGTCCCGCGGTGCCGACGGCCGTGCCATGCTGTTCCTCCGGTCGTGGATTCGTCCCCCTGGGTCAGCTCCAGGGTACCCAATGCTCACGCGCGACATACACGGAAGTCCGATCTCGGAGGGAGAGTCGTCACAGTCATGCCCGCCACGCGGCTCGTCGACCTTGACCGCATCCTGCAAGCACGTGACCTGCTCGACGGTGTCGTCCGCGTGACGCCGATGGAGCACGCGCGCGAGTTCCACGACTCCTTCGGCGGCCCCGTCCATCTCAAATGTGAGAATCTGCAGCGCACGGGCTCGTTCAAGGTGCGGGGCGCGTACACGCGGATCCACGGCCTCTCGGCGGAGGAACGTGCCCGCGGGGTCGTCGCGGCGAGCGCGGGGAACCACGCCCAGGGGGTGGCGCTCGCGGCGTCGCTGGTCGGCACGCAGGCGACCGTGTTCATGTCGCGGAAGGCCCCGTTGCCGAAGGTCGCCGCCACCCGCGGCTACGGCGCGGACGTGCACCTGGTGGGCACGGCGTTCGAGGAGGCGTTCGCGGGCGCGGCCGAGTTCGCGGAACGGACCGGCGCGGTGTTCATCCACCCCTTCGACCACGAGGACATCATCGCCGGTCAGGGCACGGTCGGGCTGGAGATCCTGGAGCAGGTGCCCGACGTCGGCACGGTGCTCGTGTCCACCGGCGGTGGAGGACTCGTGTCCGGCGTGGCGAGCGCCATCAAGGCGAGCAGGCCCGAGGTGCGGCTGGTGGGGGTGCAGGCGGACGCTGCGGCCGCGTTCCCGCCGTCGCTGGCCGCAGGCGCGCCGGTGGGGCTGGACAGCACGCACACACTGGCCGACGGGATCGCGGTGGCACGGCCGGGGGAGCTGACGTTCGAACACGTGACGTCACTCGTGGACGACGTGGTGACGGTCGGTGAGGAGGCACTGTCGCGGGCCGTGCTGAACTGCCTGGAGCGGCGCAAACTCGTCGTCGAACCCGCAGGCGCGGCACCCGTGGCGGCGCTGCTCGAACACGGCGGCGCATTCGAGCCGCCGGTCGTCGCCGTGCTGTCCGGTGGGAACGTCGACCCGCTGCTGCTCATGCAGATCATCCAGCACGGCATGACCGCCGCGGCGCGGTATCTGTCCGTGCGGCTGTGGGTGCCGGACCGGCCGGGCTCACTCGCGGGCGTGGTGACGCGGATGAGCGAGCTCGGCGCGAACATCGTCGACATCGAGCACTCCCGGATCTCCGGAAGGCTCGGCATCGGCGAGGTCGAGGTGGCGCTGAAACTGGAGACGCGGGGTCCGCAGCACTGCGACGACGTCATCGCCGAACTGCAGCGCGCCGGCTACACGGTGGCCTCCGCCGACCACTGACCGCGCACAGTAGTGCCCCCAAGGGCACCTTGGTGCATCGAACGCAGCCACGTGCCAGCGTGCCCGTGAGGGGTGGTGGCCGGGCTGGCGGGCGGGCGCCCCGAATCTTCCCCTCGCTGTGGAAGCGCTGGCGCAGTGCCATTGCCGCGCGTGAGGGGAGGATTCGGCGCATCCAGTGCACCGAAGGTGCCCTTGGGGGCTTTTCTCCCTCCCCCGGGACTAGAGGTTGCCGCGGCGCTCCTGCTCCCGCTCGATCGCTTCGAAGAGTGCCTTGAAGTTGCCCTTGCCGAAGCCGAGCGAGCCGTGCCGCTCGATGAGCTCGTAGAACACCGTCGGCCGGTCGCCGATCGGCTTGGTGAAGATCTGCAGCAGGTAGCCGTCCTCGTCGCGGTCCACGAGGATGCCGTGCTCCTTCAGCGTCTCGATCGGCACGCGCACCTCACCGATCCGCGCCCGCAGCTCCGGGTCGTCGTAGTACGAATCGGGGACCGCCAGGAATTCGACCCCCGCCGCACGCATGGCCTGCAAGGTCGCGATGATGTCGCCGGTCGCCAGTGCGATGTGCTGACACCCCGCGCCGCCGTAGAACTCCAGGTACTCGTCGATCTGCGAGCGCTTCTTGCCGACGGCGGGCTCGTTGAGGGGGAACTTGACGCGGTGGTTGCCGTTCGACACGACCTTGCTCATCAGCGCCGAGTACTCGGTGGCGATGTCGTCGCCGACGAACTCCGCCATGTTCACGAAGCCCATCACGCGGTGGTACCAATCCACCCAGTAGTCCATGTCGCCGAGTTCGACGTTTCCGACGCAGTGGTCGACGGCCTGGAACAGCCGCTTGGGTGCTCCCGCGGGACGGGGCACCGTGGACGTCCGCGCCACGTACCCGGGCAGGTACGGACCGGCATAGCGCGACCTGTCGACGAGCGTGTGCCGGGTGTCGCCGTAGGTCGCGATCGCAGCCATCCGCACGGTGCCGTGGGAGTCCGAGACGTCGTGCGGTTCCGCGAGCACGGTCGCACCCTGCTTGCGGGCGTGCGCGATGCAACGGTCCACATCGGACACCTCGAGCGACAGGTCGGTGACGCCGTCACCGTGTTTGCGGTGATGGTCCAGCAGCGCCGAATCGGGTCGCACGCCGCCGTTGATCACGAACCGTGCCGAGCCGGACTTCAGTACGAACGACTTGCGGTCGGCGTCCCCGGTTTCCGGGCCGGCGTACGCGACGAGCTGCATGCCGAAGGCGGCCTGGTAGAACCACGCCGTCTGGGTCGCGTTGCCGACCGCGAACACGACGGCGTCCATCGCCTTGACCGGGAACGGGTCCGTCGAGTCGTCGTGGTCGACCAGGCCGACGAGCCGTCGGAGCTGGTCGTAGTCGATGTCGTCGATCGCCTGCTCGGAAGGGGTCATCGCTGATTCCGTCGTCATGGACGTGAGCATGACCCCGACGTGCAGAGTGAGCAATTGTCGGTGAATCTACTGGACAATATGTGCAGCCGTGTCACGATGAGTCAGATCAAAATGAACAATCTGCCCAGGGGAGTCCGCGATGACCTTCGACGCGCTCGACGCCCGCCTGCTGTTGCTGCTGACCGATGCGCCGCGGCTCGGCGTGCTCGAATGCGCGCGGCGGCTCGGTGTCGCACGCGGCACCGTCCAGGCTCGTCTTGATCGGCTCTCCGCCGACGGGGTGCTCACGGGATTCCCGCCGGAGCTGCGCCTCGACGCACTCGGGTACGGCCTCACCGCCTTCGCCGTGCTGGAGATCGCCCAGGGCAGGCGGGGTGAGGTGGCGGAGGAACTCGCCGCGATCGACGAGGTGTGCGAGGTGCACGCGACAACCGGTCAGGGGGACCTGTTCGTCCGCATGGTCGCCCGCTCGAACGACGATCTGCAGCGGGTGATCGACGAGGTCGTCGGCGTTCCCGGCGTGCGCAGAACGTCGACGTCGATCGCGTTGTCGACCCCCGTCGCACCGCGGGTGCGGCCCCTGCTGGAGCGGATCGCCCGCGGCGACCGGCCGTGACACTCCCCGTGGCGTTCCGCCCGGAACACCGCCGGCCCGCGCTTGCGGGGCCTCGGCCGCCGTGCGTGGTTGCGGTAGCCGGGTCCGCGGCCGCCGACCCGTGGCCCCCTGCCGTGATCACCCGGACGTCTGCAGCAAGTACAGCGCCACCGATCGGTCGACGATCCGGCTCGCCCCGCCGATGATCGTGGCGTCCCACCAGGCGCCGTAGACGTCGTCGAACGCGAACCCGGCGAGCAGCTCTCCTGCCCTGCGCACCACGCTGGGCCGTTCGGGAATGTGGTTCGGATAGCTGTACATGAACGCGACGAGCTCGCGGTTCGGCACGACCTGCACGATGTCGCCGCTGCACAGCGCGCCCGCACCGCCTGCGCCGTCGCTCCAGTGCAGCACGGTTCCGCCCGCGAAGTGCACACCGAGGTTGACCAGCGTCAGGTCGTCGGCGAGGCGCAGCGTGTCGCCGTCCCAGAACCGGATGCGTTCACTCGGCCTGCCGACCCAGTGCCGGTCACGTTCGTGCAGGTAGATCGGCACGTCGAAGGTGTCGGCCCAGTCGACCATGGTCGTGTAGTAGTGCGGGTGGCTGATCGCGATCGCGGTGATCCCGCCCAGTTCGGTGACCCGGCGGACCATCTCGTCGTCCAGATACGCGACGCAGTCCCACAGCACGTTCCCCGATGCGGCGGGTACGAGGAGTGCGCGCTGGCCGATCGCGAACCGCTCCCGGGTGCCGACGCCGTGCACGCCGGGAGCCTGCGGCTCGACCGCCACCGTGTAGTCGGCGGCGCGCAGCCGTGCCAGGCTCGTCCATTGCTGCCCCGCAGGCGGTACGTACTGGCGCACGTCCTCGCAGATCGGGCAGTCCGGCCGCGGTCGGGAATACTGCGTCCCGCAGGTGAGGCAGATGGGCAGGTCGGCGCTCATGGCACCAGACTGGCAGACCTCGCCGGAGCGGACCTGCGGAAACCGGCCGATGTGACAGCGGCGCGCCCCGGCGTGGGGCCGGGGCGCGCCGCTGTCGTGGTCGTCGGCGGGTCGTCAGCTGGCGCCGTAGGGCACGGCCTTCAGCAACTTGACCTTCTCGGTCTTCCCGTTCGGCAGCGGATACTCGCGCGTCTCGCCTTCCTTCGCGCCGAGCAGAGCCTGCCCGAGCGGCGAGTCCGGCGAGTAGATCTCGAGCTCGCCCCCGCCGCCTTCCTCGCGTGTCGCGAGAAGGAACGTCTCGGAATCGTCATCGCCGTCGTACTGGATGGTCAGCACCATGCCCGGCTCGGCGACACCGTTGTTCGATGGGGCCTCGCCGACCTTCGCGTTGCGCAGGAGCTCCTGCAGGTGACGGATGCGGGCTTCCTGCTGGCCCTGTTCCTCACGGGCCGCGTGGTAGCCACCGTTCTCCTTGAGGTCGCCTTCCTCGCGGCTGTCGTTGATCTTCGCGGCGATGACCGGACGATTCTCGATCAACTCATCGAGCTCGCTCTTGAGCCTGTCGTAGGCATCCTGGGTCAGCCAGGTCACCTTGGTGTCGCTCACGGTCACCATCTCCTCCTAGCCTGCCGAACCTGGGTGTGCAGGCCGGCCGCCACGCTCGACGGCGTGGTTCGAAATAAGGAAAGACACGGCCCCGCAAGGACCGTGCCGATGCTAAAGACTACCACGAAACCATGGCCGAATGCCGCTCAGCGTAAGTACCGCCGGGCATTCAGCGCGCGTTTCACTCCGTTGGCCGCTAGGGGCTTGACAGATACCGTGGAATATCGTAGCTGCAGCCGTAGACGTCGGCCGTGACGGGTCGGCCGATGCTCTGGATCACCGTGGAGACACGTTCGATGCCCGATGCGACCAGAATCTCTTTCCGTCCGCTTTCCTGGCCCGACCTGTTGCGCGCCCGTACAATGCACACCCCTTGGCGGTCCGGGTCGTCGCGGGAGACGTCGATGGTGATCTCCACGGCGTTGCCCGGCCGCTCGTCGTAGGTCACCCGCTGCGCATCGATGGGTGCACCGGCGAGGTTCTGATATCCGACATAGGCGGCGATGCTGCTCGCGACCAGCGCGATCGCCGTGAACGTCCACACCTGCCACAACCGGCGGCGCGGCTTCGTCTTCCGCCTCGCGCCGTACCGGTCGGCCATCACGTCCCGGGTGTGCTGGGGGTCCGCCGGCGCCGCGCCTGCTGCCGACGTGTCTCGGGCGGCGTCGTCGGACGTGGGCTCCTCGGGCAAAACGGAGGCCTCCCGGTCGGGGCTGTCGTGGCTACCAGGAAGATGGATGTCATCCCCGGCGTTACGAGTATCCGGGGAGGCCCGCCGCGGGCGGGTTCGGGGTCGGCGAGCCCGGTCCGGGCGCGTCGGTGAGGCCGCGCAGCGGGGCGCGGGAGGTGGGCCGACGGCGCGACGTCGGCCCCGCAGTGGACAGCAGCGGATACAGCACAGGTGTGAGAGGGGTCTGGTCGGTCATGACTGGATCGAACGGAACTGGGTCGGTCGACACCGGGCAGGCGGAGGCGAGTAACGGGTTGCGGCTCATGGCCGTGCACGCCCATCCCGACGACGAGTCGAGCAAGGGCGCGGCCACCATGGCCCGGTACGTGGCCGAGGGTGCCGAGGTGATGGTTGTGACCTGCACCGGTGGTGAGGCCGGCGACGTGCTCAACCCGGCGATGGACCGCCCCGAGGTGCACGAGCACATGGACGAGATCCGGCGTGAGGAGATGGCCAACGCCGCGAAGATCCTCGGTGTGCAGCACCGCTGGCTCGGTTTCGTCGACTCGGGTCTGCCGGAGGGTGACCCGCTGCCGCCGTTGCCGGAAGGCTGCTTCGCCAGGGTGCCGCTGGACGAGCCGACCGAGGCGCTGGTGCGTGTCATGCGCGAGTTCCGCCCGCACGTCGTCATCACCTACGACGAGAACGGCGGTTACCCGCACCCGGACCACATTCGTACCCACGAGGTGTCGATGGCCGCGTTCGACGCCGCCGCCGACCCCGACCGGTTCCCCGGCGCGGGCGAGCCGTGGCAGGCGTCGAAGGTCTACTACGTGCACGGCTTCTCCCGTGCCCGGATCACCGCGTTCCACGAGGCGCTGCTCGAGGCCGGGCAGGAATCGCCGTGGGCCGAGTGGCTGGAGCGGTGGGACCCGGACAAGCCGGACATCATGGAGCGGGTGACCACCCAGGTGCCGTGCTCGGGGTACTTCGAGCAGCGCGACGACGCGTTGCGTGCACACGCGACGCAGATCGACCCGACGAGCCGGTGGTTCGCGGTTCCGCTCGAGACCCAGCGCCGACTGTGGCCGACCGAGGAGTACGAGCTGGCCCGCTCGCTTGTCGACAGCACCGTTCCGGAGGACGATCTGTTCGCGGGCGTTCGAGAGAAGGTGAGTCCCTGATGTTGCCTGCGGCGATGGCCGGACCGGCGATGACTGCGACGGAGGTGCTGGCCCAGCAGCAGGACACCGGTGGGCAGGGACAGGACTTCGGCAAGTCCTCCCCGGTCGGTCTGCTGTTGATGCTGGTGTTCCTCGTCGCGGTGGTCTTCCTGGTGCGGTCGATGACAAAGCACCTGAAGCGGGTACCGGCGAGCTTCGGCGAATCCGGCGATGACACGGACGAGGGTGCCGGGGACGGCGCCGAGGACAGCCGCGACGACGGCGACGCAGGCACGGCCTCGGCCGTGACCGCCGCTTCCGGGGACAAGGCGAAGCCCGACGAGTCCTGACGCCCGCAACGGGCTGTCGTCAGGCGAACAGGAAGACGTGGCCGGACGGCAGTCGTACGGGCGCGAGCGTCGTGGCGGGCCGGTCGGCGATCTGGATGAGGGCCGTCCATCCCGGCGGTTCGCCGGTCCGAGTGCGGAACACGGCGTCGCTCAGGGCCAGGCCGAGCCCGTCGCGGTAGAAGCGGCCCGCACTGGTGGGGGTCGTCGACGTGTGCACCAGGCGCCGTGGGGTGCCCGGCGTGACCGGATGTGTCCATCCCGCGAACGTGCCGGGTTGCCACAGCGAGACGGCCGCGCCGAACGGGTCGACGACGGTGGCGAGCACGCCGAGGCCCGCGATCGGCGACGGCGGGGCGACCGAGGTGCCCCCGGCGGTCACGGCGGCGTCGTGCACCCGAGCGGCGTCGTCGACGGCGACGTAGTAGCTCACGTGGGGTTCCGTGCCCGGCGGATATGCTCCGCTGCGGAGGCTGCACAGCCCGGCCATCCAGTGGCCCTCGAACCGGGCTTTCCGTACGGTGGCGGGGTCGCGGTGGTCGTCCGGGTCGACGACGCACTCCCAGCCCAGCGCGGAGTCCAGTTCCCGCTCCGTCGCGTCGAGGTCGGGCGTTTTGATGTCCATCCAGCAGAATTCGCCGGCCGGGCGCATACCGAGGATCCTGACCGCCCGATTGGTCGGGTGCAACCGGAACGTCGCGTCGTGGGGGCGCGGGCGGCGCCGCGGCCACGGCCGTGCAGGGTCGCGGGCTCGTCGATGCCGTCGGCAAGCGTGTCCATGACCGATCGCCCGGTCGACAGATCCTGGTGGCCGGTCGTGGCAGCCGGAAGATGATCAGGTCACGTAGGCGCGCAGGGTGCCGACGGTGCGGAAGCCGAGCCGTTGGTACAGCGAGAACCCTGCCGGGCTGGACTGCAGCGTGGCCGTCCGTTGGCCGCGCTCTCGCGCTTGGGCGAGGAGTACCTGCAACAGTTGCGCGCTCAACCCCCGGCGCCGGTGATCGGGATGTGTGACCACCCACTGCACCGAGGTGTCGGAACCGACGTCGAGGGCGACTGCGGCGCTGACGAGCCGACCGGAGTGGTCGCGGATGCCGTGGCCGTGTCCCGCACCGGGCGGGATTGCGGCCAGCAACGGTCCCAAGGCCTGCTGCTGGTAGGCCAGATCGTTGAGTGCGCCGATCTCGCCCAGCTCGGCGGTGCCCACGGCGCCGGCCTCGTTCCGGTCGGCCTCGGTCCCGGTCACCGTCAGGTCCAGGGCCATGGCCGGCATCGCCACGTCGGGCTCCTCGCGACGGCCCGGCGGCGGGCCGGAGCTTGTCCAGAGGCAGTGGGGGAGGTGCTCGCCGGTGGGCGGGGCTGCTGTTCCGACCGGGACAGCAGCGGCGTCGATCCAATGGTGGTTGTCGGCCCAGGGCACGACGGCCCCGAGCGCATCTGATCGCCGGACTTCGGTGGCGTCCGCGCCGTAGCGGCCGAGCGCCGCGAGGGCTTCACCCAGACCGGCCACCGACTGTCGGAGCAAGGCTTGATCCTCGGATTTCGTACTCGACATGGCGCTCAGGCTAGGCGGGCACGCCGATGTTGACCATGGACTGCGCCGGATCTGCTACCACCGTAGGGGTCGGCCGCCGGTTCCGCGGTGCGCGGCGCCGGCTCGGCGTGACGACCGTGGTGCGGACCTGGCGTCCACGGGCCGGGCACGCGTGCATGGCGCGGGGTGGCAGGGGAGACTCTCGGTATGGCCAATCGCCTTGCGAACTCGACGAGCCCGTACCTGCTCCAGCACGCCGACAACCCGGTCGACTGGTGGCCGTGGTGCCCGGAGGCCCTGGCCGAGGCGGCCGAACGCGACGTGCCGATCCTGCTGTCGATCGGCTACGCGGCCTGCCACTGGTGTCACGTCATGGCGCACGAGTCGTTCGAGGACGACGACATCGCCGCGGTGATGAACGAGCATTTCGTGAACATCAAGGTCGACCGCGAGGAACGGCCGGACCTCGACGCCGTCTACATGTCGGCCACCCAGGCGATGACCGGTCAGGGCGGCTGGCCGATGACGTGTTTCCTCACGCCGGACGGCAAGCCGTTCCACTGCGGCACGTACTTCCCGCCCCGGCCGGTGCACGGTATGCCCGCCTTCCACCAAGTGCTCGACGCGGTCGCGAAGGCGTGGTCCGAGCGGCGGGACGAGCTCGTGGAGGGCGCGGGCAAGGTCGTCGACCACGTCGTCGAGCAGTCGGGCCCGTTGCGGCAGCAGACGCTCGACGACGACGCGCTCACCGGCGCCGTCGGAAAGCTGCGGCAGGAGACCGACCCGGGCTACGGAGGCTTCGGCGGAGCGCCGAAGTTCCCGCCGTCGATGGTGCTGGAATTCCTGATCCGGCACTACGAGCGCACCGCCAACCCCGCCGCGTTGTCCATTGTGGAACTGACGGCGGAGGGGATGGCCCGCGGCGGCCTCTACGACCAGCTGGCAGGCGGGTTCTCGCGGTACTCGGTCGACGGCAGGTGGGTCGTACCGCACTTCGAGAAGATGCTGTACGACAACGCGCTGCTGCTGCGCGCCTATACGCACATGGCACGCCGTACGGGCCATTCGGGCGCACGTCGCATCGCCACCGAGACGGCCGAGTTCCTGGTGCGGGACCTGCGCACCGAACAGGGCGGGTTCGCCGCCTCGCTCGACGCCGACACCGACGGTGTCGAAGGGCTGACGTACGTGTGGACGCCGCAGCAGCTCGTGGAGGCCCTCGGTGACGACGACGGTGCCTGGGCGGCGGAGACGTTCGCCGTCACGGAGGAGGGCACGTTCGAGCACGGCACGTCGACCCTTCAGTTGCCTGCCGACCCCGACGACACCGAACGCTGGCAGCGCGTGCGGGAGACGTTGCTGGCGGCGCGGAACCGGCGACCGCAACCTGCGCGGGACGACAAGGTGATCGCCGGGTGGAACGGCTTGACGATCGCGGCACTGGCCGAGGCGGGCGTCGCGCTCGGCCGGCCGGAGTGGGTCGAGGCCGCGAGCGAGGCGGCACGGCTGGTGCTCGACGTCCACGAGGTCGAAGGGCGGCTGCGGCGCAGTTCCCGGGACGGCGAGGTCGGCGACGCCGCCGGCGTGCTGGAGGACTACGCGTGCACCGCGGACGGCCTGCTCGCGCTGCACCAGGCGACCGGCGAGGCCATGTGGTTGTCCGCGGCGCTGCGGCTGCTCGACGAAGCGGTCGACCGGTTCGCCGCCGAGGCGCCAGGGGCGTTCCACGACACGGCCGACGATGCGGAGGAGCTGTTCAGCAGGCCGGCGGACCCGACGGACAACGCGAGCCCGTCGGGCGCATCGGCGTTGGCGAGCGCGCTGTTGACGGCGTCGGTGCTGGCCGGCCCGGACAGGGCCAGCCGGTACCGGTCGATCTGTGAACAGGCCGTCGCGCGTGCGGGTGCGCTGGTGATGCAGGTGCCGCGGTTCGCGGGCAACTGGGCCGCCGTGGCGGAATCGCTGCTGGCCGGGCCGGTGCAGGTCGCCGTCGTCGGGGAGACGGAATCCTCGCGTTCGGAGCTGCTGGCGACGGCGTCGGAACGCGTGCCCGGCGGCGCGGTCGTCGTGGCCGGCGAACCCGAGGCCGGCGGCGAACTCGACGCGGGCAGGGTGCCGTTGCTGGCCGACCGGCCGCTGGTCGACGGTGAACCCGCCGCCTACGTGTGCCGCGGGTACGTGTGCGACCGCCCGGTGACCGATCGGGACGACCTGGTGCGCGCGCTCGCCCGCTGACCCGGTCTGCCCGGCGTCGGCCCGCAGACCGGTCGCGCGGGTGCCGGGTTCGGTGCCGCCGGAGCCGAGTGTCCACTGTGGTGCCCGCGGTGGGGTGAAAGCGGACCGGACCCGTGCATGTCACAGTGCGTTCGTCCGGCTCGTCCGGCACGCTGACGGCATGAACTCCCTGACTGACGTCCTCGACGGCCGGTGGGCGGGTATCCGCCGTGACGTGCGTGCGCAGGTGGCGGGCACGGCCCAGCCCGACGCGTACGGCCTGGGCCGTGAGGAGCACCGCGCGCAGGTGCTCGACCAGCTGCACGAGCTCGCTGCGACCGGCAGGCCGCACCTCGGGTTCCCCGTCGCCTACGGCGGCAAGGGCGACATCGGCGGGACGATCGTCGCGTTCGAGATGCTCGGGTTCGGCGACCTGTCGCTGATGGTCAAGGCAGGCGTGCAGTGGGGACTGTTCGGCGGCGCGGTGGAACTGCTGGGCACGCGAGAGCACCACGAGAAGTACCTGCGGTCGATCATGGACCTGGAGCTGCCGGGGTGCTTCGCGATGACGGAGTACGGCCACGGCTCGGACGTGCAGAACCTGCGCACCACCGCCACGTACGACCCGGCCGCCGAGGAGTTCGTGATCCACACGCCGGACGCCTCGGCGCGCAAGGAGTACATCGGCAACGCCGCGCGCGACGGGCGGATGGCGGCGGTGTTCGCCCAGCTCGTCACCGGTGGTGAGAGTCGTGGGGTGCATGCGTTCCTGGTGCCGATCCGTGACGACGCGGGTGTCGCGATGCCGGGCGTGACGATCGAGGACTGCGGGCACAAGGCCGGGCTCAACGGGGTCGACAACGGCCGGCTCACGTTCGACGGGGTGCGCGTGCCGCGGACGGCGCTGCTGAACCGCTACGGCGACGTCGCCCCGGACGGCACCTACGCCAGCCCGATCGAGAGCGACGGCAGGCGATTCTTCACGATGCTCGGCACGCTCGTGCGCGGCAGGGTGAGTGTCGCGGGCAGCGCGGGCAGTGCGACGAAACGGGCGCTGACGATCGCGGTGCGGTACGGCGATCGGCGCACCCAGTTCGAACGTCCCGGCACCGACGACGAGGTGGTCGTGCTCGACTACCTCGGCCACCAGCGGAAACTGCTGCCCGCGCTGGCGACGACGTACGCCCTGCATTTCGCGCAGGAGGAACTCGTCACCACGCTCGACGAGCTGCAGCGCACCGAGGAACCCGACGAGCGCGCCCGCCGTGAGCTCGAATCGCACGCCGCGGGTGTGAAGGCGGTCGCGACGTGGCATGCGACGTCGACGATCCAGGCGGCGCGGGAGGCGTGCGGCGGTGCGGGCTACCTGGCAGAGAACATCCTGCCGCAGCTCAAGGCCGACACCGACGTGTTCACCACGTTCGAGGGCGACAACACGGTGCTGTTGCAGCTCGTGGCGAAGGGGCTGCTGACGAGCTACGAGCAGGAGGTGCAGGACCTCAGTCCACTTGAGACCGCGCGGTTCGTGGCCGAGCAGGTCGTGGACACCGTGATCGAGCGGACGTCGGCGCGCAAGGTGATCGAACGGATCATGGATGCGAGCCCGCGCCGGGACGACGAGGACTCGCTGTTCGACCGCGCGTGGCAGATCGCCGCGTTCGAGGACCGCGAGGAACACGTGCTCGACAGCCTCGTGAAACGACTGCGGAAAGCGGGCCGTGACAACGGGTTCGAGGTGTTCAACAGTGCGCAGGACCACGTGCTGCGCGCCGGCCGGGTGCATGTCGACCGGATCGTGCTGGAGGCGTTCGTCGGCGCGATCGACCGGTGCACCGACCCCGGCACCAAGGCGCTTCTCGAGCGGGTGTGCGACCTCTATGCGCTGGCCAACATCGAGGCCGATCGCGCGTGGTTCCTCGAGCACGGGCGGTTCACGGCCCAGCGTGCGAAGGCCGTCGTCGCCGCCGTGAACGAGTTGTGCGGCGAATTGCGCCCACGGGCCCGTGAACTCGTCGACGCGTTCGCGATCCCGGAGCAGTTCCTGGCCGCGCCGATCATCGCGGACTAGCCACGGGGCTCCTCACGTCCAGGCTGTCGGCCGTTCCTGATAAGAAGAGTCATGGACGCGGCCGACAGACAGGTGTGGGCGCATGTTGACGAGTCATTTCCGCAGTTGCCCAGCGGCCGGTTTCTGTATGCCTTGGCCAACGTGGTGACCGATGTGGTGCAACGTGGCGTAATACGGGGTGAACTTCAAGCTCTGGCCTATCGTGACGGTCTGCGAGCGGTGCATTTCGCTGATGAGAACCGCGCGCGCCGCGTGGCACTTGCCAAACAGGTCGCCGGGCTGGAGCTACTCGGAACGATCGTCGTGACGCAGATCGGTGCCGCGCAGAAACTCGAGGACTGCAGGTCACGTTTGTTGACCGCAGCCGCAGCCAGATTGCAGCGCGTCGAGCACGTGAGTCGGCTCGTCATGGAATCACGTAGTCAGGCTGACAAGAACGACAGGAAGACGATCGATATCGCCCGGTCGCGTAGACACCTTTCCGGCCGGTTGACCATCGACTTCGCGCGCAAGAGCACGGATCCGGTCCTGTGGGTCGCCGATGTCATCGTCAGTGCTTTCACTGTCGCGGAGAAGGGCGGTGACCCCGAGCCCGGGGAGGTGTTGAACGACGGTCAGGTCATCGACGTGCAGCGCCTCCAGGAACGCGGCGCCCCTGGCTGGCATGCGCAAGGGCCCGGTCCCGCTATCCCGCGGGGGTCCGGGCCCCTACTTCCAGTCACGTCCTCGAACGCCTGGCAGTTCGTCGCAACCGAGTTGCACCTTGATTCTAACGCATCCCGGTTCGCTGTCGAGCCCGAGCAGTTCCTGGCCGCCCCGATCATCGCGGACTAGCGGCAGGCCTCACACGAGGGCGTCTTCTCGTGCCCGTGTGGTTGCGCGCCTGTCCGGCGGTCCAGACGAGGAGTCCGCAGAGGGCGAACGTTCCGCCGAGAACGGCGGATCCCGTCCACCCCGCGGCGGAGTACAGCGTGGTGGTGGCGGTTGCTCCGAGAGCGGAGCCGAGCGAATAGAACAGCATGTAGCCGCCGATGGCGCTGCTTGTCCGGTGCGGGTACGCCTCGGTGAGCACGTGCTGGTTGCTGACGTGCACCGCTTGGACCGCGAGGTCGAGCAGGACGACACCCAGGACGACCAGCCAGAGCGACCAGGTCGCTTGCCCGGATGCCAACCACGACACGGCCAGGAGAGCGAGGGCGCTGCCCGTGACGGCGTTCGCACGACCGGCGTCGGCCCATCGTCCCGCCCGTGCTGCTCCCAGGGCGCCTGCGAGGCCGGCGATTCCGAAGAGGCCGATCTGCGCCGTGGTCAGCTGCCATGGCTCGGCTGCGAGCGGCAGCGCGAGCCCGCTCCAGAGTGCGCCGAACGAGGCGAACAGGAAGAACGTGATCAGCCCGCGTGAGACGAACAGGCGCTTGCGGAAAAGGCCCGCGAGCGAGCCGAGTACCTCGCCGTACGTCGCGCGTACGCCGCGATGCTCCGCGGGGAGCAGCTTCAGGACGAGAACGGTGAGCACGATGAGGAGCACGGCGAGTGCCACGTAGATGCTGCGCCATCCCCAGAGCTCGGCGAGGCCGCCCGCCAGTAAGCGGGATCCGAGAATGCCGATGACGACGCCGGATGTGACGACTCCGATCGTCCGGCCCCGGTCGGCCGCCGTTGCGAGGTCGGCCGCAAAGGCGACGGTGGTCTGGACCACGACGGCGAACAGGCCGGCGACGGCGAGTCCGGCGAGGAGGAACCAGAGCTGGCTGGCGGTCGCCGCGGCCATCGTGCCGACCGCGGCGAGGGTCAGGTGACCGGCGATGAGATGGCGCCGGTCGAGCATGTCTCCCAGCGGTACGAGGAATACCAGACCTGCCAGGTAGCCGATCTGTCCCGTCGCCACCATCCAGCCCAAGCGGGCTTGCGGCACTCCGAGGTCGTGACCCACCTGGACGAGTACGGGCTGCGCGACATAGATCGTCGCAACGGCTACCGAGCAGATCGCGGCGAGCAACATCCTCCGGCCGAACGTGAGAACCACGAGCCCTCCTGATTGGTAGCAAAATGCAACTGATTGCAGAGTGCGGCAGAATGGTTTCAAATCGCAACTCATGGGAGGGGTCATGACGCACGCCGCCCGTTTCGACGGCATGGACTGGACGGACGCGCCGTGCCCGGTCGCGCGCACCCTCGATCTCGTCGGAGATCGATGGAGCCTGCTGATCGTGCGCGACGCGATGGACGGCGCGCGGTCGTTCGGCGACTTTCAGCACCGCACCGGAATCGCACGTAACATCCTGAGCGACCGCCTCCGGCGCCTGGTCGAGCGCGGCATCCTCGATCGGCAGCCGGCACCGTCGGGCCGCCGACAGGTCTACGTGCTCACCGAGGCCGGCCGCGACCTCTTCGCGGTCGTCGTGGCGATGCGCCAGTGGGGCGAGCGACATGCGTTCGCCCCGGGCGAGGTCCACTCCGTCCTCGTGGACGACGACGGGCTCCCGCTGGCCGAGCTACGCCCCACCGACAGTCACGGCTCCACCGTGACCACCGATACGACCACGGTCGTGCCGCCCCACGACGACTAGGTGCGTTCGAGGCGGTAGGACGCGGCCGCCTCCGGTGCGGCTCCCGTGGCCAAGGCGTCGAGGGCCAGTCGGGTCGCGGGGAAGAGCGCGTCCGGCAGTTCGTCGTCGCGAAACCACTGCCAGCTGCGGAACACCTGCGGTTCGAGGACCCGTGGTTCGCCGCGGACATCCCGGGCCACGGCCACGGCGGTCGCCGTGACGCCGGGTTCGGGGGACAGCACGAGGTGCGCGACCTCCACGGTCTCGGCGACGAGTCCGGTTTCCTCGGCGAGTTCGCGCGCGGCGGCCCGTTCGAAGCTTTCTCCCGGGTCGACCGCGCCGCCGGGCAGGCACCAGACGGTCGGTTCGCCTGCCTTGTCCCGCAGTCCGAGCAGTGTCCGGCCGTCGCCGTCCCGCACGACGACGCCGACCCCGACGGTTCCGTTGCCGCTCGCCATCAGCGCAGCCCGGTGACGGAATCGGCGCGGGGCATCGGTTCTCCTCGAACGTACGGACAGGTCCGGACCGCAGCCTACCGCCGCACGGCCCGTAGGAGCCCCATGCCGTCAGAGCGGGGAGGACGTCGAACGTCAGTCTCGCGCCTGTGACGGCGGCCTGCCGTATCGCTTGCGGTAGGCCGCGGCGAAGCGACTGGCGCTGGAAAAACCCCAGTGCGCCGCGACGTCGCTGACCGTCGGTGCGGCCGGGCCGACCAGCTCGGCGTGCGCGCGCCGCAGGCGCACGTCCGTCAGGTACTCGGTGGGTGTGGTCCCGACCCACCGGCGGAACCCCTCCTGCAGCCTGCGCACGGTCGTGCCCGCGACGGCGGCCATCTCACCGGCGGTCCAGGCCCGGCCGGGATCGTCGTGCAGTTCGTCGAGCAGCCTGCGGATCGAGCGTGGCCGGGCAGGTGCGCCCTCGCCCGAATCGGGGCAGCTCGCGAGCAGGAATCCCGCGGCGACCGCACCGGCGAGCTGCTCGGCCACTGGCCCGACGTCGGAGAACAGCTCGGGGTTCTGCAGATTCGCGGCGAGGCTGCCCACGAGCTGTCGCCAGGCGTATGCGGGGCCCGCGTCGAGCCGCAGCTGGTCGGGGAGTCCGGCGCGCAGTCCGGACCGGTCGGTGCCGATGATCCGTTCCGACTCCCGGTCGAGCCAGGCGCTGTCGAACTTGACACCCAGCACGGTGCACGTGGCGTCCCAGTGGCTGATCAGGGACGGCGTGTCCGCCCGGAAGACCGTTCCCTGGCCGGGAACCGACGACACCGGGCCGCGGGCGCCCCTGCTCTCCAGATGGCCCGTGAGTGGCAGGTTCACCTCGTAGGCGCCGGGGTAGTCGCATTCGATCCCGACGTCCGCACCCCAGCCGACATGTCCGACGAGCACCGGGCCGAGGTCGAGCGTGCGCAGCGTCAACCGCGGCTCGCGGCCACCACCCAGCGGCCGGAGCTCGTGGGGAAAATACGCGTCCGCCACCTCCCGGGACGCCTGGTCCCAGTCGTGCGGTGCGCGACCACGTCGTGCGCGCATAGCCACAGACCGTACCCGAGGCACAGATCACCGACCAGGAATGTGCGCGCCGTTCGGGCCCCACGGGTCACTCCGTCGCGACGAAAACTCGTACTGCTCGCGCGATCGGTGTCGTGAGCGCGCGAAGTGTGTCGTCGCGGGGGTGGAGCCGGTCCTACCTTCCGTGCTCATCCCGGACAACGACGTGGGAGGAGACGCCCCGATGACGACCACCGAACGGCCCGATCTGTCCTGGCTCGACGAGGTCACGATGGCCGATCTGGAACGCAATCCGTACGCCACCTACGAACGGTTGCGTGCCGAGGCGCCGCTGGCGTACGTGCCCGTGCTGGGTTCGTACGTGGCCTCGACCGAGGAGGTCTGCCGCGAGATCGCGACGAGCCCCGACTTCGAGGCGGTCATCACCCCTGCAGGTGGCCGCACCTTCGGACACCCCGCGGTCATCGGCGTCAACGGTGACGTGCACGCCGACCTGCGCACGATGATCGAGCCCGCGCTGCAGCCCGCGGAGGTCGACCGTTGGATCGACGACCTCGTGCGGCCCATCGCGCGTCGCTACCTGGAGCAGTTCGAGAACGACGGGCAGGCCGAGCTGGTCGCCCAGTTCTGCGAGCCGGTCAGCGTGCGTTCCCTCGGCGATCTGCTCGGACTGCAGGACGTCGAGTCGGACAAGCTGCGCGAATGGTTCGCCAAGCTGAACCGTTCGTTCACCAACGCGGCGATGACCTCCGACGGCGAGTTCGCCAACCCGGAGGGCTTCGTCGAGGGTGACGAGGCCAAGGCCGAGATCCGGTCGATCGTCGACCCGCTGATCGACGAGTGGATCGAGCAGCCCGACGACAGCGCCATCTCGCACTGGCTGCACGACGGCATGCCGCCGGGGCAGACGCGCGACCGCGAGTACATCTACCCGACGATCTACGTGTACCTGCTCGGCGCGATGCAGGAACCGGGTCACGGCATGGCGTCGACGCTCGTCGGGCTGTTCAGCAGGCCGGAGCAGCTCGAGGAGGTCGTCGACGACCCGACGCTGGTCCCGCGTGCGATCGCCGAGGGCGTGCGCTGGACGTCGCCGATCTGGTCGGCCACGGCGCGGATCTCGACCAAGCCCGTGACGGTGGCCGGTGTCGACCTGCCGGAGGGCACGGCGGTGATGATGTCGTACGGCTCGGCCAACCACGACACGGGCCGCTACGAGGCGCCGACCACCTACGACCTGCACCGCCCGCCGCTTCCGCACCTCGCGTTCGGCGCGGGCAACCACGCGTGCGCCGGTATCTACTTCGCCAACCACACCATGCGGATCGCGCTGGAGGAACTGTTCGAGGCGATCCCCAACCTGGAGCGCGACACCCGCGAAGGTGTCGAGTTCTGGGGCTGGGGTTTCCGCGGACCCACCAGCCTGCACGCGACCTGGGAGGTCTGACATGACGTTCGCGGTCACCGTCGGCGGGCGCAGCGTCGAATGCGACCAGGACCAGGCGCTGCTGGACGCGTGCCTGCGGGCGGGCGTGTGGATGCCGAACTCGTGCAACCAGGGCACGTGCGGCACGTGCAAACTGCACGTCGTCTCCGGCGAGGTCGACCACGGCTCGTCGCCGGTGGAGACACTGTCCGACGAGGAACGCTGCGCGGGGATGGCGCTGGCCTGTCAGGCGCGGCCGCGCGGCGACGTCGAGTTGCGGCCGCAGGGCACGAGTGCGGCGCGGACGGCGAACCCGTTGCGGGACATGGTGGCCACGGTGCGGGAGATCTCCGACATCGCCCGCGACACCCGCCGAATCCTGCTCGGGTTGAACGAGCCGTTGACGTTCGACGCGGGCCAGTACGTCGAGCTGGTCGTACCGGGCTCGGGTGAGCGCAGGCAGTACTCCCTGGCCAACACGGCCGACGAGGACAAGGAGCTCGAACTGCACGTCAAGCTCGTGCCCGGCGGGGTGGCCACCCACGGCTGGCTGTTCGACGGTCTCGCCGCGGGCGACGAGGTGGACATCTCCGGACCGTTGGGCGATTTCCACCTGCCGCCGGAATCCGAGGACGACGGCGGGCCGATGGTCCTCATCGGCGGCGGTACGGGACTGGCGCCGTTGGTCGGCATCGTGCGGACGGCGCTGCGCAGGCATCCGGAGCGGGAAGTCGTGCTGTACCACGGCGTTCGTGGTGAGGACGAGCTCTACGACGGCGACCGGCTCACCGAACTGGCAGGGCAGTACCCGAACTTTCGGTTCGTCCCGGTGCTCTCGCACGAGCCCGCCGACGGCTACCGCGAGGGATTCCCGACCGACGCCTTCGTCGAGGACGTCTCCACCGCACGCGGGTGGACGGGCTGGCTGTGCGGCCCGCCCGCGATGGTCGAGGCCGGGGTCAAGGCGTTCAAGCGCAGGCGGATGGCGCCCAGGAACATCCACCGGGAGAAGTTCACCCCGGCGGATGCCTGAGGAGCCGCGGCCGGGTGTGCCGGCGGGGTCGCGCAGCCCGCGGGCACACCCGACCGGCGAGAGCGCGCGGGAGTGATCACGCTCCCGCGATCGGTGCCGAGGAGCCGCGGCGCCGATCGCGGGGATGCGTCATCGGGTACCGGGTCAGGGTGCGCGGCTGCTCCGCTCGCGAGGCTTCACGTCTCGCGGGTCCACTCGCCGGCGAGTATCGAGTAGAGCACGGAGTCCCGCCAGGCGCCGTTGGTGAAGACGTGATCACGCAGCAGTCCCTCGCGGGTGAAGCCGACTCGCCGGACGACGGCGTGGCTCGCCTCGTTGTCGGGCCCGACGGCGGCCGACACCCGGTGCCGCCGCAACGCTCCGAAGGCCAGTTCCAGCATGGTGCGAACGGTGTCGGTGGCGTATCCACGGCCTTGATGACCGGCCGCGATGGCGTAGCCCAGTTTCGCGGACTCGACACCGGTGAAAGCCGAGGCGCGCGAAGCCGACGACCTCGCCGGAGCCGCCCTTCGGCGACACCGCGAGGTGGTACTCCGACCGCGGTTCGAGTCGTGCGCGTTCCAGGATCCCGTCCAGTAGGGCCGAGGCTTCGCCCCGCGTGCGGGCGTCGAACGCGAGATGGGACGTCACACGCTCGTCGCCGACGATGCGGTGCACGTCGTCCAGATCGTCGCGCGTGAACTCACGGATCCTGACGCGCTCGCCGACGAGATCGATTCGATGGTTCGTCACCGGTGCAACGTAAGCGTGCGTCGCCGAACGTGTGCAGGTGTTGGTGCGACGCGCGGGGCAGCGATCAGACCGCGGTGGCGGCGACCAGCACGAGCATGAAGCTCACGACGATGATCGCGACCCGGACGTGGTGCAGACGGTCCCAGTGCCGGTGCTGTTCGCGCCAGTCGGAGGGATGGTCGTCGGCCGTCCAGGTCGCGGATCGGTTGTTGATCGGGACGAGCAACGCGATCGACAGGATCACGCTGATCACCAGCAGTATCGCCGCGATCGTGGCCGGGCCCGCCGGAGCCCTTCCCCAGGTCACGACCGTCAGGGTTGTGGTGAGCGCGAGTGAGGCGGCGTACCAGATCGGCATGGCCCGGCCGAGCATGCGTGCTCCGTCGGCACGACCTTCGAGCGAGGGGCCGGCCGGCAGTCTGCGCAGGATCGGGTTGACGACGAGTGCGACGGCGAGCTCCACCCCGACCATCAGGCCGACAACGGTCGCGGTGACGACGGCAAGCATCGGAGTCATGGGCGAATCCCTCGGGTTAGCAACGCTAGAATATCTAGCACCGCTAGACTAGGCGCGGGCTGTCGCCGACGGCAAGGAGGATCGATGGCCGAGGGCATCAAGGGCATGGCGACGGCCGAGGGCTCGGCGCGGCGGCGTCGCACCGAGGAGCGACGCAGGCGAATCCTGGACGCCGCCCGCGCCAGAGCCGACGCCGAAGGCTGGGCCGCCGTGACGACCCGCCATCTGGCCGTCTCGATCGGCTACACCCAGCCCGTGCTCTACGGGCACTTTCCCGGTGGCAAGAGCGAGATCATGCGCGCTGTCGCGCTCGAAGGGTTCACCGAGCTGGCGCAGGTGTGCCGGGCCGCGGTCGGCGAGAACGTCGGATGCCGGGCCGTCGAAGCGGTGGCCGTCGCATACCTCGACTTCGCTGCCGCCCACCCTGCGCTCTACGAGGCGATGTTCCAGTCGCCCCTCGATGCGCGGTTCGCGCAGCAGGACGCGGAGTCCGAACTGCGCGAGGGATTCGCCGCGCTCGCCGATGCGATCGGAGACGACGGCGACGGCACCGTGACCGAGGTGCTGTGGGGCGCGTTGCACGGACTCAGCCTGCTGGAACGCGCCGGGCGGCTGCGTACGGATCATCGCGACGAGCGCATCGCGGAACTCGCCGCGCGCTTCTGCCGGTGACCGGCCGGCCCCAGCGTCAGTACATCGACAGCCAGATGGCGATGTAGTGGCAGATCGCGGCCAGCACGGTGCAGAGGTGGAAGAACTCGTGATACCCGAAGGTCTTCGGCCAGTAGTTCGGCCAGTGGGTTGCGTAGAAGACCGAACCGAGAGTGTACAGCGCGCCGCCGACGAGCAGCAGCACCAGCGCGGCCACGCCGCCGTTGGTGGCCAGTTCGGGCAGCACGAACACCGCGACCCAGCCGAGCGCCACGTAGATCGGCACCCCGAACCAGCGCGGCGCCGTCGGCCACAGCATCTTCAGGGCCACGCCCGCGACCGCACCCGTCCAGACGACCGTGAGCACGATGTAGCCCGTGGGCTGGGACATCGCGAGCAGCGTGAACGGGGTGTAGGTGCCCGCGATGAACAGGAAGATCATCGAGTGGTCCGCGCGCTTCATCCACTGGTACCCGCGGGGGCTCCAGATGTGCCGGTGATACAGCGCGCTGACACCGAACAGGCCGAGGACCGTCGCACCGTAGATCGACGTCGCCAGCGCGGCCAGCCCCGACACCGTCGACGCGGCCAGAGCGATGAGAGTGGCGCCCGCGGCCACGGCACCGAAGAAACTCCAGAAGTGCAGGTGCCCGCGCAGCCGTGGCCGGTTCTCGACGGACTTCTCCGGACGCTGTTCTGCCCCGGAACGTTCCTGCGGACGGCCGTCGCTCAGAGTGCTCACCCGGCCCAGGTTAGGGGGCCGCGGGTGTCCGGTGTACCCGTGCGGTGTGAACATCACGTTCCGGGTGCGGGGCGAGCCCGCACCATCGCGCCGCGGGCAGGCGTACGCTGCCTGGACGTGAGTCTTCGGTCGTTAGCCTCCAAGGTCGTGTACCGCCTGTACTCGTGGCGGTTGCAGCAGCAGTCCGGTGGGAAGCATCCCCAGCACATCGGCATCATCCTCGACGGCAACCGCCGGTGGGCCAGAGAGGCGGGCTTCACCGACGTCAACGGCGGGCACCGGGTCGGCGCCAAGCGGATCGCCGACTTCCTCGGCTGGTGTGGTGAGGCGAACGTCGAGGTCGTGACGCTGTTCCTGCTCTCGACCGACAACGTGCGCAATCGCGCGAACGAAGAGGTGCAGGCGCTGCTCCAGATCATCCCGGACGTCGTCGACGAGCTGGCCGCGCCGGGCAACCCGTGGCAGCTCTCGATCGTCGGGGCGCAGGATCTGCTGCCCGCCGACGTCGCGACCCGGCTGACCGCCGCTGCGCAGCGCACCGACGGGCGCAAGGGCATGGTCGTCAACGTCGCCGTCGGCTACGGCGGCAGGCAGGAGATCGCCCACGCCGTGCGCAAGCTGCTGCGGCAGCACGCCGACGAGGGCACGTCCATCCGCGAGCTGGCCAAGATTCTGGATGTCGACCATATCTCCGAACATTTGTATACTTCGGGGCAGCCGGACCCCGACCTCATCATTCGGACGTCCGGAGAACAGCGCTTGTCCGGTTTTCTGCTGTGGCAATCGGCGCACTCCGAATTCTGGTTTACCGAGGCTTACTGGCCGGCTTTTCGGCGAGTCGACTTTCTCCGGGCGTTGCGCGACTACGCGGTGCGGAACCGTCGGTACGGGGGTTGAGCAGGCTGCGGCATCGCGGCGCGGCGCGCGGGGTGTGAACACTGCTCGGTAAAGGTATTGACCTGCAGATACGAGGATGCTACCCGCTTGTTGATCACCGTCTCGGGGTGCCGATCTTGCCCGTCGCAGACGGTTTCTGGTATATGCAGAGCCTATTGCTCTTCCGGCTTTGTAGCGGACCGGAAACCGTTGGTCTTTTCCGGTGAGAACGACGTTCGGGCGCCCGGGTTTCGTGACTTTCGGTGGTGAGTCGCGGGGCGTGCGTGTCCCGTGTCCGGCATCGACGTGACAAATCGGTGAATCACCTGGCTGGATGCCTGCATTTGTTGACGCTCGGCGGTAGTTTCGCGGGTGACGGACCACGAACCGATGTGGTTCGTCGCGGGAGGCCCTGGTCGTGGCAGTGATACAGCGGACGGCGAAGCCGTTCAAGCACACGAGGGGGCCGGCACCGGGCCCTCGTGGCCGTGTGACCTGACGCTTCCGGCGTCGGATCAGCGACCAGCCAGGGCAGTGCCCGGCCCAGCGAGTGCGGGCGTGGTGCCAACGCCCCTGAGGGAGATGCCGTCGTGACTGCGCAGCGTTCGCCCCAAGATGCCTCCGGCCCCGCTACCACCGGCGCCTCGGGCTTCGACCCCGACGCCGCAGGATCCCCAGGTCAGCCCCGGACCTTCGTGCTCGACACCTCGGTACTGCTTTCCGACCCGTGGGCGATGACGAGGTTCGCCGAACACCCGGTGGTCCTGCCGATCGTCGTGATCAACGAGCTCGAAGGTAAGCGGCACCACCCCGAACTGGGCTGGTTCGCACGCGAGGCCCTCCGGTTGCTCGACGACCTGCGCCGCAAACACGGCAGGCTCGACGCACCGGTGCCGATCGGTGAACACGGTGGCACCCTGCACGTCGAACTGAACCACTCGGACCCGACGGTGCTGCCGCCGGGCTTCCGCACCGAGGCCAACGACCACCGCATCCTCGCGTGTTCGCTCAACCTGTCCAACGAGCGCGACGGTGGCGTCACCCTGATCACCAAGGACATCCCGTTGCGGGTCAAGGCCGGTTCGGTGGGCCTCGACGCCGACGAGTACCGGGCCGAGGAGGTCACACCGTCCGGCTGGACGGGCACGGCGGACCTCGACGTGCCCCAGGAGGCCCTCGACCAGCTGTTCTCGAAGGGGTCGGCCGACCTCTCCGACTTCGGCGTGCCCGACGCGGCCGAACTGCCCTGCCACACCGGCCTCCGGCTGCTCGCGGGCACGTCCAGCGCACTCGGCAGGGTCACGCAGGACAAACAGGTCAAGCTCGTGCGCGGCGACCGGGAGGCATTCGGGCTGCACGGCCGTTCCGCCGAACAGCGGATCGCCCTCGACCTGCTGCTCGATCCGGACGTGGGGATCGTGTCGCTCGGCGGCCGTGCCGGTACCGGCAAATCGGCGCTCGCGCTGTGCGCAGGGCTCGAAGCGGTGCTGGAACGCGGGATGCACCGCAAGGTGGTCGTGTTCCGGCCGGTGTACGCGGTCGGCGGCCAGGATCTGGGCTACCTGCCCGGGTCGGAGAACGACAAGATGCAGCCCTGGGCCCAGGCGGTGTTCGACACGCTCGGCGCACTGGTCAGCCAGGAGGTCATGGACGAGGTGCTGGACCGCGGCATGCTCGAGGTGCTGCCGTTGACCCACATCCGCGGCCGATCGCTGCACGACTCGTTCGTGATCGTCGACGAGGCGCAGTCGCTGGAGCGGAACGTGCTGCTCACGGTGTTGTCACGGCTCGGGGCGGCGTCGCGGGTGGTGCTGACCCACGACGTCGCGCAGCGGGACAACCTGCGGGTCGGCAGGCACGACGGCGTCTCGGCGGTGATCGAGAAGCTCAAGGGACACCCGCTGTTCGCGCACGTCACGATGACGCGCTCGGAGCGTTCGCCCATCGCGGCCCTGGTCACCGAGATGCTCGAATACCACGGCTGACCCACGCCCGCCCGTTTTCACGCCCCCAAGGGCACCATGGTTGCACTCAGTGCGACTGTTCTTCCCCTCGCTTCCATCGCCGTGGCCGCGGGGCGCGAGGGGAAGAGTGGTCGCGTTCAACGCAACCAAAATGCCCTTGGGGGCGCTTCGCGTCACCAGCCGCCGGGGAGGGGGCGGCCCTCGGCGAAGCCTGCCGCCGACTGGACACCGACGACGGCGCGTTCGTGGAACTCCTCGAGGCTCGTCGCGCCCGCGTAGGTGCACGCCGACCGCACGCCTGCCGTGACCGAGTCGATGAGGTCCTCGACACCGGGCCGCGTCGGGTCCAGTGCCATCCGCGACGACGAGATGCCCTCTTCGAACAGGCTCTTGCGGGCCCGCTCGTAGCCGTTGTCGGTCCGCGTGCGCGCGCTCACCGCGCGCTTCGACGCCATGCCGAACGACTCCTTGTACGGCCTGCCCTGCTCGTCGTACCGCAGGTCGCCGGGGGATTCGTACGTGCCTGCGAACCACGAGCCGACCATGGCCGCCGACGCGCCCGCCGCCAGCGCCAGCGCCACGTCACGCGGGTGTCGCACGCCGCCGTCGGCCCACACGTGCTTGCCCAGCTCCCGTGCCGCCTCCGCGCATTCCCGCACCGCGGAGAACTGTGGCCGTCCGACGCCGGTCGCCATCCGCGTGGTGCACATCGCGCCGGGGCCGACACCGACCTTGACGACGTCGGCGCCCGCATCGATGAGGTCGCGGGTACCACGGGCCGTGACGACGTTGCCCGCGACGATCGGAACGGTCGAACCGGCCGGCAGCACCGACCGGACCGCCTTCAGCGCCGCGATCATCTTCTCCTGGTGGCCGTGCGCCGTGTCGACGACGAGCACGTCGACACCCGCCTTCAGCAGGGCCTCGGCCTTCGCGGGGACGTCGCCGTTCACGCCGATGGCCGCCGCGATCCGCAGCTGGCCCGCGTCGTCGGACGCCGGCGTGTAGATGCCTGCCCGCAGCGCTGAGACCTGGGTGAGTACGCCCGCGAGCCTGCCGTCGTCGTCGACACCCAGCGCGAGCCGCCCGCCGTGTTCCTGGACGCGCTCGAACACCTCACGCGGCGGGGTGTCCATCGGGCACGTCAGCACGTTCTCGTCGATGATCTCGCCGAGGCGGGCGAAGCGGTCGACGCCGGTGCACGCCTGCTCGTCGACGATGCCGACGGGTTTGCCGTCGGCATCGACGATCGCGACCGCCCCGTGGGCGCGCTTGCCGACGAGGTTGAGCGCGTCGGCGACGGCGTCACCGGGGGTGAGCACGAGCGGGGTGTCCCACACGGCGTGACGGCTCTTCACCCATGACGTGATGTCGGCGACGGCGGCCGGGTCGACGTCCTGGGGCAGCACGACGAGGCCGCCGCGCCGCGCGACGGTCTCGGCCATACGGCGGCCTGCGACCGCCGTCATGTTGGCGACGACGAGCGGAATCGACGTGCCGGTGCCGTCCGCCGTCGAGAGGTCGACGTCGAAGCGGGACTCCACGGCCGAGCGGTTCGGCGCGAGGAACACGTCGTCGTAGGTCAGATCGTGAGCGGGCCCGTGGCCATCGAGAAACTGCACGAGACTCCAGCGTACTGGACAGCGCGGCAGAAAGCGGGTGGTGCCTGTTCGACGGCACGGCGGCGGGGTGCCGATGCGGTCATACTGACGCCATGGACGGGCGTCGACAGGAGGGCGGGTGGGAGTTCGCCCGTGCCCGCGGGTTGGCGTCGGACGCGGTGGTCTCCGCGGTCGGGTACCGGTCCGAGCTCGACGTGCCCGCGGTGCATCGTGGCGTTCCCACGCCGGCCGTCACGTTCGTCCTCAGCCTGGACGAGCCCATCGTCACCGGCCTGACCCCGGAAGCGGCGGTCCGGCCGGACGCCTTCGCGACCCACATCGCACTCGGCGGGTTGCACACCAGCCCGGTCTACCTCGCGCAGCCCCGGGTGCAGACCGGGATCCAACTCGCGGTTCGGCCGCTGGCGGTACGTGCGCTGTTCGGCATCACCCTGGCGGAACTCCGCCAGCAGCCGGTCGACGGGCGCGACGTGCTCGGGGCCGGGGCCGAGTTGTTACGCGAGCGGCTGAGTGAGGCGGGAAGCTGGGCGCGGCGCTTCGCCGTGCTCGACGAGCAGCTGCGCGCGCGGCTGGCAGGCGCCCCGCGCCGGTGCCTGCCACGCGGGGACGTCGCCGAAGCATGGCAATGGATCGCCCACCATCGCGGTACCGGATCGATCGCCGGCCTGGCGCGGCACGTGCAGTTGAGCGAGCGGCAGCTCTCGGCGGTGTTCACGGCCGAGTTCGGGTTGTCGCCGAAGGCCGTGGCGCGATTGATGCGTTTCGAGCACGCCCGCCAGCGCATCACCCGAGCGGTGCGAGCAGGCGGGCCGCTCGATCTCGCCGGCACCGCCCACGTGTGCGGTTACGCCGATCAGTCCCATCTGGTTCGTGACTTCCGCCGGTTCGTCGGGACGTCACCGAGCGGCTGGGTCGCCGAAGAACGCCGAAACATCCAAGCGGGTGCAGCCCCGCCGGCGGAAGAATTTCCCCTATGACTACAGCGAACAGCGCATCAGAAGAAACCGCATCCACCGACGCCCGTCCCGCCCCTACCGTGTGGCCCACTCTGCAGGCCAGGGACGCAGGCGCGCTGATCGATTTCCTCGTCGACACCGTGGGTTTCCTGCGGACAGCCGTGTACGCCGACGGCGACCGGGTCGTCCACGCCCAGCTCGACTGGCCGGAGGGCGGCGGCGTCATGCTCGGCTCGCACCAGCCCGACGGCGACTGGTCACGAGAGCCGGGAACCGCCGGAACGTACGTCGTCACCGACGATCCCGACGGCCTGTACGCGCGATTGCGCGCCGCGGGGGTCGACATGGTGCGTGACATCGAGGACCAGGAGTACGGCAACCGGGAACTGGCCATCCGGGACCCGGAGGGCAACCTCTGGTCGTTCGGCTATTACCGGGGTGAGCCCCGGGCGTGACGTCCGCAGGGCCGTGCGCTCACCCGTCGACGTTCACCCGCCCACGCTCACCTGTCAGCGCCGTTGGCCGTGGCCATGCCGGCCAGTCTGCGGGCGAGGCGGTCGGCGGCCTCGCGCAGTTCGGGCGGTCCGAGGATCTCGCTGTCGAACGGCAGTCGCCCGAGGTGCAGGGCGATCAGGTCGAGGTCGTCGCCTCCCGAGACGAGCAGGCAGCGTCCTTCGGCCTCCGGGGTGACGCGGGCGGCCTGCGGCGGCACGTAGGCGGCGACCTGTTCGGCCTCCGCGTGGACGAGTACGCGCGCGGTGTGGCGGTACGGCGAGGACGTCACCGATTCCTGTACGTAGGCGACCGGATCGGGATGGTCGCGCGGCCGGAAGCGCCACGTCGTGGCGGTCACGTCGTGCATGCGGTCGAGGCGGAACGTGCGCCAGTCGTCGCGGTCGACGTCCCACGCCATGAGGTACCAGCGGTGGCTCGTGGCGACCATGCGCACGGGTTCGACCGTGCGGGTTGCGGCGTCGCCGCGCATCGTCGTGTAGTCGAAGCGGGCGCGCACGGTGTCGCGGCACGCCCTGGCGAGGGTGAGCAGGACGTCGGGGTCGACCTCGGCGCCGGGCGACACGAGTGTGTCGGTCGCGGTGTGCACGGCGCGGACCTCGCTGCGCAGCCGGGGCGGCATCACCTGGTCGAGCTTGGCCAGCACCCGCAGGGCGGCCTCGCCGGTGCCGGCGACCGTGCCACCGGAGGCGACGCGCAGGGACACGGCGGTCGCGATCGCCTCGGCGTCGTCGAGCAGCAGCGGAGGGAGGCGGGTGCCCGCACCGAGCTGGTAGCCGCCGCCGACCCCGGCCGTGGCGTGCACGGGATAGCCGAGCCCGCGGAGACGTTCGACGTCCCGGCGCACCGACCGATTGGTGACGTCGAGTTCGGCGGCCAGTTCGCTCGCGGTCCATACGGGTCTGCGCTGAAGCAGCTCCAGCAGGCGCAGCACCCGTTCGGTGGTCCCCTCGACGGTCATGTCCGGATCCTGGCACACATCGCGGACGGCAACTGTCCGCATTCGGCGCGAGACTGGGTTCATGACCGAATCGACATTCATGACCGAGTCGACGCCCCGGCGGGCGGGTGGCACGTGGAACGCGGTGCTGCGCGATCAGCTCACGTGGCACTGGGACAACCAGGTGCGCGGGCGCCTCGACGGGCTGTCCGACGACGAGTACTTCTGGGAGCCCGTTCCGGGCGCATGGAACGTCCGGCCGCGCGGCACGAGCACGGCACCCATCCAGGGCGGCTCCGGCGCGATGACCATCGACTTCGCCGTTCCGCCGCCCGAGCCCGAGCCGGTGACGACCATCGCCTGGCGCCTGGGGCACGTGATCGTCGGCGTCCTCGCGATGCGCAACGCGTCGCACTTCGGCCGCGAGGCCACCGACTACGCCACGTTCGACTACGCAGGGACGGCCGACGAGGCGCTCGCACAGCTCGACGCCGAGTACGCGACGTGGCTCGCCGGGGTCGAAGCACTGGGTGAGGAGGGGCTCGCCCGGCCGGTCGGCCCGGCCGAGGGGCCGTTCGCCGACAGTTCGATGGCCCGGCTCGTGCTCCATATCCACCGGGAACTCATCCACCACCTCGCGGAGGTCGCACTGCTGCGCGACCTCTACCTGCACACGGAGCGCTGACATGGCACGAGAGCTGCAGATCACGATCGACGCCGCCGACCCGGAAACTCTCGGCACGTTCTGGGCCGACGTGCTCGGCTACCGGCAGATGGACCCGCCGGGCGGGCACGCGACGTGGAACGAGGCGCTCGCCGCGATGGGTGTGCCGGAGGAGCGGTGGAACGACGCGAACGCGATCGTCGATCCGGACGGTGAGGGCCCGCGGATCTTCCTGCAACGAGTTCCGGAGGAGAAGGCGGGAAAGAACCGACTGCACATCGACGTGCGCGCCGCTCCGGAGTTGGAAGGGGAGCCGCGGATGGCCGCGTTGGAGGACGAGGCGCGGCGGCTGACGGCGCTCGGCGCGAAACGGCTCGAACGGTTCGAGCCGGCGCCGCCCCTCGGCTCGGGCTGGATCGTGATGGCCGATCCCGAAGGGAACGAGTTCTGCCTGGACTGATTCCGGGGCGGCCGGCGACTGTGCTCCGGACGTGCCGTGCGCGCTCGGCGGCCGCGTCCACTGTGGCCTGACCGGTCGTCCATAGTGGCCGGGAGTCCGCTTCATCGTGGCCGCGTGCCGGATCGGCGGAGCCCGGCGGCGCAACGCTCACGGGCCGTCGGGCACGGTGAGAAACCGTTCACCCGCCGGCAGGGCCGGAAGCGGTGTCGATCGGGGTCAGCATGCGGTGCGGTCGTTCCAGGGCGCGGGCGACCCGGTCGCTGCGGCGCATCGCGTTGGTGCCGGGGCCGGGCCGGACGACGAGATCCTCGGGGCCGGGCACCTCGCCGCACGTGTGGCAGTGCCCGACGTCGTCGATGTCGGTATCGCACGCCGCGTGGCTGAAGAGCCGGGCGGGATGCGGTCCGCTCGTGTGCCGCTCGCCCCATTTGGACAGGGAGAAGATCGTGGGCCACAGTGCCCGGCCCGTCTCGGTGAGCAGATACTCCGGATGTCCGTCCGAGTCCTCCCGGGTCAGCACTCCGTTGGCGACCAGGGTGTCCAACCGGTCGGTGAGGACGGCTCGGGAGATGTCGAGATGCTCACGCAGGTCCGTGAAGCGGCGCACGCCGTAGAAGCAGTCGCGCAGGATCAGCAGGGTCCAGCGTTCACCGACCACTTCGAGTGCGCGGGCGAGGTGGCAACCCTGCTGCTCGTATCCGGTTCCTAGTGCCACGTCTCCTACCCTACCGCCGATCCGGTCTGTTCACCAGACCAAGTCTGTGTCATCGTGGTCTTGTGAAAAGACCAAATCCTCGAGCGTTCAAGGCCCGCAGCACCGACGGAGCACGCGGGTCGTTCGCTGCGGCGCTGGTGCTCACATCGCTCAGCACGTTCGTCGCGATGCTGGCCTACTCGGGGCCGCTGGGAAACGCAGCGACCGTCACCGCTGCGGTCGCCGCACCGCCGGGAGCGACCCTGTGGATCCTGAGCTCGATGAGCACCGGTCTTGCGGTGAGTCTGCTGACGGCGGGCGCCCTGGCCGACCAGTTCGGCCGTCGCAGGGTCTTCACGTTCGGCGCGTGGATCTTCGCAGCCGGATCCGTGGTCTGTGCCACCGCGACCTCGGCGACACAGTTCGTCCTGGGGCGGGTCGTCGAGGGCGTCGGCGCGGCAGGTCTGATCGCGACCGGGCTGGGACTCGTCGCCGCGGTGACCGGTGACGCAGGAGCCCGCTCGACCACCGCCAGCTGGTGGGGCGCGAGCATGGGGCTGGGTATCGCGCTCGGCCCGTTGCTGACCGGACTGCTCGATCTCGTCGGGCTGTGGCACGTGCCCTACTGGCTGCTCGCCGCGGTCGGGGCAGGCATCGCCGTCGCCGCGCGGTGGTGCTTCTCGGAGATGGCGGTGATTGCGGACAGGCGCCTGGACCTGCTCGGCGCCGCATTGTTGACCGGCGGGTTGGGGCTGGGGCTTTTCGCACTGGTCGAAACGCGGCAGGGTGGGCTCGCGCTCGCACTGATCTGCGGCGGTGGTGCAGTGGCCACGTTGGCGGCCTTCACGGTCAGCCAGCTCCGCGGCAGATCACCCATGGTGGACTTCGGGCTGTTCAGCCGGGGCGACTTCGTGGCGGCCACGGTCGCGGCGACTGCCACCGGTGCCGGTGTGATCGCCCTGCTGTCGTTCGCCTGCACGTTCCTCGTCACCAGCATGGGCATGACCACCTTCCAGGCCAGTGCCCTGCTCGTGCTCTGGTCCGGCACGAGCGCGGTCTCCGCGGTGCTCAGCCGCAGGCTGGCCGCGCGGTTGACCGGAACGGTGCAGCTCGCGATCGGCCTCGTGGCCACGGGGGTCGGTCTGCTGCTGCTCACCGGGCTGGACATCGGCTCGACCGGCACGCGGATGGTGCCCGGCCTGCTCGTCGCGGGCGTGGCCACCGGTGTACTCAACGCCGGGCTGGGACGGCAGGCGACCGCGACCGTCCCGCCCGAACGGGCCGCCGTCGGGGTCGGCATGAACAACACCACCCGCTACGTCGGGGCCTCGATCGGCGTCACCGTCGTTGGTGTGCTCGCCGCCGCCCCTGGCGGTGACCTCCCTGCCCAGCTGTCGGGCTGGAACCATGTGGCCGTGCTGACCGGAACGCTCTCCCTCGTCGGTGCGGCCGTCGTACTGGCCCTGTCCCGAAGTGCGTCCAGGCAGGACAGCGGACCCGGGCGGAATGAGGCACCCCGCACGGCCGTGTTCAGCGGCCGCCGTGGTCCACGCGGTGCCAGGGCCACTCGGCGGCGAGCCAGGTGGCGACCGCATCTGCCAGCCGGTCGTCGAGCTCGGCCCGGTCCGCCCGGACCCATGACTGGACCGTGACGTCGTAGTCCGCGGCCGACGCCGGATACAGGTACACGCAGCCGATAACGTCGCCGGCGGCCGGTTCCAGGACCGTGTAGGTGAACCCGACGCGGTTCGTGAAGTCGGCTGCGTGCCGCACCAGGTCGTCGTGGTTGGCTTCGAGCGACATCCCCTCGAGCGGCGGCCAGTCGCCGTCCGGGTAGCCCGGCGTCGCTCGGATGTGGTCGATGCTGGAGGTCCACGCGGCGTGGTCGGCCTCGTTGTGCTGCGGCCCCAGCGGTTCGAGGTGGAACGAGTCCGTGACGAGCGGTGCGGGCGGTTCGAAGTCGTCCGGGACGAACGCTGCCGAGGTCATGGCGGGACGGCAGCGGGCCCCGACCACGCCGTGCACGTGAGTTTCGCCGCGCGATCCGGCGGCGGCGGTGGTGATCAGTCGCGCCGCAGGGCGCGCACGTCGTCGACGGTGTCGGCGTCGGCCGCATCCTTGTCCTCGCGATAGCGCAGCACCCTGGCGAACCGCAGTGCGACGCCGCCGGGGTAGCGGGTGCTCGTCTGCACCCCGTCCAGTTCGATCTCGACGACCAGCTCCGGCCGCATGTGGACGGTCCAGTCATCGCTGCGCCGCTCCAGTTCGGGGAAGTGGCGAGTCTGCCATGCCAGCAGCTCGTCGGTCAGGCCCTTGAACGTCTTGCCGACCATGATCGGTTCGCCGCCATCCGGATCGCGCGCTCCGAGGTGCAGATTGGACAGATAGCCGGTGCGCCTGCCGTGCCCCCACTCCGCGGCCAGCACGACCAGATCAAGCGTGTGCGACGGCTTGACCTTCAGCCACGCGCGCCCTCGCCTGCCCGCGGCGTACGGCGTGTCCGGATCCTTCACCATGAGGCCTTCGTGACCAGCGTCCAACGACGACTCCAGCAGCGTCGCGGCGTCGGCCGGTGCGGCTTCGCCGGGGATGACGTGCTCGCCCGCGACCCGGTGCAGCGCTTCCCGTCTCCGGTGGAGTGGCGCGTCGAGCAGATCGACGCCGTCGAGGTGCAGGCAGTCGAAGAAGTACGGCCGCAACAGCAACGCCTCGACCTGTTCCTGCCGCGTACTGCCGAACCGTGCCATCGTCTCCTGGAACGGCCGTGGCCTTCCGTCGTCGGTGAGTGCGAGCGTCTCGCCGTCGAGGACCACGGACGTGCACGGCAGTCCACGCACGAGGTCGGCGAGTTCCGCTGCGTGCCGGGTGATGTCACGCAGTGTGCGGGTGTAGACGTGCACGTCGTCGCCGTCGCGGTGCACCTGGATGCGGGCGCCGTCCATTTTGTACTCGACAATCGGGTGCGCGATTCCGTCGACTGCCTGGTCCAGTGAGTCGGCAGGTGAGGCGAGCATGGGCCGAACCGGTCGTCCGAGTTCGAGGTGGAAGGCCCGCAACGCCCCCTGCCCGCCCCCGGCCGCGGCCGCCGCGGTCGTGGCCAGGTCACCGGAGATCATCACCGCCCGCCGGACCAGGTCACCGGGAACGTCGGTGGCGGACGCGATCGCCTCGATCATCACGCCTTCCAGCGCACCCTGTCGCAGTTCCCCCGTGAGCAGCCGTAGCAGGAAGTCCTGTTCCCCCTGGGTTGCCCGGCTCAGCAGGCCCGACAGCAGCTCGGAGCGACGGGAGGCCGATCCGCTGCCGCTCGTGGCGGCGACCTCGCCGAGGAGCGCGTCGACCTCGGCGACCGTGAGCGTCGGCTCCGGTGCACAGCGTCCGAGCAGGTCGCGCAGCGTCCGCCACCCCACGCCGATGCGGCCCTGCGTCGGAGTTCCCGTCAGGAACGCGACCGTGGACGCGAGCTCGTCCGCCGCCGCGCGGCCAAGGACGTCCGCCAGGATCGCGGTCTTGGCCTTGCGTGATCGCGTGGCGGCCAGCTCGCCGGAGGCCTTGGTGACGTCGTCGAGGTGCAGGCAGCCGGTGCCGGGTTCTGGGGCGCCGGGCTCGCGGGGTTCGCCGGGTTCGAAGTCGCGGTGCATGGCTCCATCGTCGCTCGTGGGGCCGACATCTCGCGTGGTGAGCGCAGCGCGAGCAGCACGGCGCCGAAGCACACGACGAGCCCCGCCAGTCCCTCGGCCGTCACCGGCTCGCCGAACATCAGCAGCGCGGCGAGCATCGTCGTCGGCGGGGTCAGGTACAGCAGGGTGGACACCCGGCGCACCGACCCGCGCCTGGCAACCGCCCAGTAGAACCCGTAGCCGCCGAATGTCGACAGAACGACGAGCCAGGCGATCGCGAACCAGAAGTCGCCCGACACCGGTGGGGCGAAGTCGCCCGTGAGGGCTGCGACCGGCATGAACACCAGAGTGGAGAGCGCGGCCTGGATCAGCAGGGACTCGCCGAGTGGGAGCGTCGAGGGGAGCCGGCGTTGCGCGAACGTGCCCGCCACGAGGCTGAGCATCGCCAGCAGCGGCAGCGTGTACGCGAGGGCGGGTGCGCTGCCTGCGAGGTCACCCGACACGACGAGCGCGACGCCGCCGAGGCCGAGCAGCAGGCCCAGCCACTGTGTGGCCGAGGTGTGCTCGCCGAGCAGCGGCCCCGACAGTGCCGCGGCGACAATCGGCTGCAGCGCCGCGATCAGCGCCGACGTGCCCGCGGGAACCCCCAGTTCGGCCGACCACACGACGCCCGACAGGTAGCCGGCCTGGGTCAGCAGTCCGAGCAACCCGTGCACGCCGAGCTCGCGTAGTGGAATGCGCCGACGTCGGAAGGTCAGCCACCACAGCCCCAGTAGCGCGGTGACCACGGCGAACCGCCAAGCCAGCAGGGTCGCACTGCTCGTCAGAGCGGTGCCCATGGTCGCGCCGATGAAACCGGAACTCCAGAGCAGCACGAATCCCACCGCGAGTCCGGCGTCGGTGCGGGACGTTCCCACGAATCCCCCTCGGGTCGGCCGATGGTCGAGTAAACTGACCGGTATAGCTAGTCGTACTATACAGATCTGTTTACCGTCAAGAAGGCCGAGAAGTGGTGCGGCAGGGGTGCGCTCGCCTCCTGCTGGCGCCCGACCGGACACGTTCCGCGCGACCGCATAGGATTCAGGTATGACCGAACAGTCGGCGATGACGCCCGCGGCAGAGCGGGTGCTCGAGGTCGTGGAGAACCTGTTCTACGACAAGGGCATCCACGCCGTGGGCGTGGACATGATCGCCGCGGAGGCGGGGGTCACCAAGAAGACGCTCTACGACAGGTTCGGTTCGAAGGACGTCATCGTTCGGCTGTACCTCGAACGCAGGGACGCCAGATGGCGGGAGCACGTGACCGCGGTCGTCGAACAGCCGGGCCGGTTCGGACCCCGGCGCCGGGTGCTGCTGATGTTCGATGCCCTGGAATCTTGGATGGCCGCGGAGAACCCACGCGGGTGTGCGTTCGTCAACGCGCTGGCCGAGCTTCCCGATCCCGACCATCCCGCACGCCCCGCCATCGGCGACGAGAAGCAGTGGGTGCTCGACTACCTGCGGCAGCTCGTGCGCGACACCGGCGCGCGCAATCCGCGCAAACTCGCGGCATCACTGTTCATGCTGTTCGAAGGCGCCGCCGTCGCGGCCTCGGTCGACGTCGTCCCCGGGGCGGTCGCCGGAGCCAGGGACGCCGCGCGGCAGCTGCTCGACGCCGCGCTCTGAACTGGGCCGCCGATGCTCCGCTGAGTCGTCGAGCCGTGGTCGGCCGGCGTTCGAGGTCTTGCAAAGCTGATACCCGGTTCGGTACCGAAATATCCGCCGGAAGGAATTCATCATCGTTCGAATGAGGATGTTGTTCATTCCTGCTGAATTTCAAGGAGTGGAAGGGCTGAACCGGATACCGGCGACGGCGCCATGGAGGTCACCCAGGCGGTGGTCAACGCCGTCTGAACGCTGATGCGAGGTGGTGGTGCATCAGCGCCGCCGCCTCGCCCGCTTCGTGTCGGCTGATGTGTTCCACGAGTCGTTCGTGCTCGTCCAGGGCGGTCTTCCAGCGCTCGTCGTGGCGCAGCGTGGTCGGGGCTATGCACATCGACTGCACCCCGTACTTCTGGTTGGTCTCCAGCAGGAAGGGATTGCCGCTCGCCTGCCAGATCTCCTCGTGGAACTCGTAATTGATGTCGCGGCGAGCCACGGGGGACGGGTCGGCCAGCTTGCGCTGCTCGGCGACCGAGGCCTGTAGCCGCATCACCACGCTCTCGCTGCGGCGCATGGCGGCCAGTCGGCAGGCCTCCGACTCGAGGGCTGCACGCATCTCGTAGAGCTGGCCGGTCTTCTCGTCGTCCCAGACGGTCACCCTGGTGCGTCGGCCGTGACGTTCGGCCAGTCCGTCGACCACCAGCCGGGCGACCGCCTCCCGGACCGGGGTCCGGGAGGTGCCGACCAGTTCAGCCACTGCCCGCTCATGGAGGTCGTACCCCTGCTCGAGCGAGCCGTCGAGGATTTTCGAGCGCAGCTGTTCGTAGACCACGTCGACCTGGGGGCGGAACGTCACGCAGCGGCGCTCCGTCCGGCGATCCGGCCGAAGACGATCCCGGCCGCCAGGCCGGAGCCGCCCGGATAGTTCTCGCTGAAAAGGCCGCCGAGTGCCTCACCGCAGGCGAAGAGCCGCGGGATGGGCGAGCCGTCCTCCTTCAGCACTCTGGCCCGGGAATCGCCCTTGAGGCCTCCGAAGGTGAAGGTGATCCCGCAGGTGACGGGATAGGCGTAGAAGGGCGGTTCGGCGATCCGGTTGGCCCAGTTGGATTTCGGCGGCTCGGTGCGCGCTGCGCGGCCGTCCTTCACGTTGGGATTGAACTCGGCGGAGGTGTCGACGGAGGCGTTGAACGACTCCACCGTCTCGGCGAAACCGGCCGGGTCGATGCCGGCCTGCTCGGCCAGCTCCTGCAGCGAGTCTGCCACGTGCTCGCCCACCCCGGGTACTTCGTACTCCTGGGAGCGCAGCATGGGGCGCAGTGATGCGTCGAAGATCTGCCAGGCGATGGCACCGGGCTGCATCAGCACCTCCTTGCCGTACTTGGCGTAGGTCAGGTTCCGGAAGTCTGCGCCCTCGTCGAGGAATCGCTTCCCGTGGCGATCGACGATGATACCCAGTGGATAGCTTTGCCGGGTCAGCCGGTTGGTGACCTCGTAGTTGGACTCGTTGTCCTCGTAGCCGGCGTCCCACTGAGTGGCGTGGCAGGAGGCCCAGTCGCCGCCCTTGGCCGCGCCGAGTCGTAGCGCTTCCTGCAGCATGGTGCCGGTGTTGAAGGGGGTTCCTCGGGTGATGGCGTGGTGCCACTCGGCGCCCATGTGCTCGGCCCGCATCTCCTTGTTGGCCTCGAACCCGCCGCTGCCCAGGACCGTCGCTTCGGCGCGGACGGTGTGCTCCTCGCCGAAGCGCTCGAAGGTCACACCGGTGACAGCACCGGCCTCTTCGGTCAGCTTCACGGCTCGGGCCTCGTAGAGGATCTCGATGCCGGTCTCCTCTGCGACGCGGAGATGATCACGGAGCAAGCCCTCACCTCCGTCGACATTGCCCACGTGCAGCCCTCCCCAGAACAGGTAGGCCCCCTCGGGGGTCTCGTAGGCCTGCCGCTCGTACATCAGGCGATACCGCATCCCTTTGGTCTTGAGCCACCGCATGTCGGCGGAGATGTTCGAGGTCAGGATCTCGGTCATGTCCGGATCGTTGCGCCCCATGGTGACCTTCTTCAGGTCTGCGGCGTAGTCCTCCTTCGAGTAGGGCGGCACCTCGCTGCGGCTGTGTCGCTCGTCGGGCTCCACCAGGTCTTTGAGGCTCTCCAGTCCTTCATGGGTCATCCGGGTGGCCCCTGCCGTGAAGTAGCTGTTGCCGCCCGCCTGGGACCTCGGCGCCGCCTCCAGGACCAGCACTTGTCTGCCGGCCTCGCGGGCTGCATGCGCTGCGCACATCGCGGCGTTTCCCGCGCCGACGACGAGAACATCAGCGGTATAGGTAGACATCTATACTCCCTTGGTATGCCAAAAGCTCGTTCAGCATGCCAAGTATCCGACTGGAGCTCAACAGGCACGTATGTCTGGTCAGGGCAGAGAGCGAGGGGAGAGGGTTGAACTCCGAACAGGAACGTCCGCGCTATCGGCAGTGGTTCGGAGTGATGCGGCTCCTTGCCGGAGCAGCCGTGGTGGGCAGCCTCTTCGAGCACCTGGGGATTCCGGCCGGGATGCTTCTCGGCAGTGCGCTCGGCGCGGGTCTGGTCAATCAGCCCGTTACTCCGCGGATGCGCCCCGCCACCTTTCCTCGTGCGATGCGCCAGACGGGCCTCATCGCCATCGGTTTCGTGAGCGGGGTGATGCTCACCGTGGACTCGCTGGTGAGCACCGCTGCCGTCGCTCTTCCCGTGGTGGCCGCCTATCTCGCCCTGGGCATCCTCAATCTGGTCTTCATCACGCTGCTGATGTCTCGCTATCGCGTCGACCCCGCCACGGCTGTGCTGACCGTTACTCCCGGCGGGCTGAGCGAGGTCAGCTCACTGGCTGTCGACAAGGGGGCCCAGCTCGGAGTGGTGCTCACCGTCCACGCGGTGCGGCTGTTCGCCCTCGTCTTCCTGGTACTCCCCATACTGCTGACGGTGCTCGCCTGATGGAGTCAGTTGCACTGGTCGCGGTGATGGCCGGTTCCCTGGGGACGGCGCTGGTCTTCCGCTGGGCTCGGATCCCGCTGTGGGCGCTGACCGGAGGTCTTGTCGGTGCTGCCGTCGTCAACCTAGGCATAGGTCTCGAGGTGGAGGCTCCCGACCTGGTGACCTCGGGAGCCAAGCTCCTGATCGGCACCGCCATCGGGGCCACCCTGAGTCCCGATGTCTTCCGGCAGTTCATGCACTTCTTCGGACCGGGCGTGCTGGCTGTGACCACCGTCCTCGCGGTGGGAGTCTTCTTCGGCTGGGGCTTCGCCGCGTGGGGTCTGATGGAACCGGGCGAGTCCATGTTCGGGCTGTTGCCCGGTGGCGTCGGCGAGATGGTGGCGACTGCGGCGTCTCTGGGGCTCGACGGTGCTGTGGTCACCGGCGCCCATATGGTTCGCCTGCTCACCGTCGTGCTCAGTCTCCCCCTGATTCTCCGGGCCGCTGAGGCCATCCACCGCAGATGGATCGCCGGCAGGGGCAACGGTCAGGAGGAATGAGACCCGGTCCTCGGCTCGGGGGACGGACGTACCTCTGACGGGCCAGCAGTCGGGAAGTCCTGCCGGACCAGTTCCATCAGCACCGAGCGGAAGGCCACCTCGGCCGGGGAATAGACCCTTTCCTCCCGCTGGGCGAGCAGCACATTGCGCACCGGGGCTTCGTCCCCCAGAGTCAGCACCCGGATGTCCGGGTGCTGGATGGCGATGGCACCGCGCGGGGCCATCGCCACTCCGATCCCCACACTCACCATCGCCTGAGCCTCCTGGTAGTTGTTGGCGTAGAGGGCGATCGACGGCCGGAAACCCGCTTTCTCCGCTGCCCGTTCCAGGACTTCCACCACGGGGTGGCGGTTGGCGCGCACGATCCACGACTCGTCGCGCAGCTGTGCGAGGTTGATCTCGTCCTGGTCAGCCAACGGGTGGTGCTTCGAGACCAGGATCACCGAGTCCTCCCGAAACAGCTCCTGCAGGCGCAGCCCTTCGATGTTGACCGGCTGCCACGGGTACTCCCACAGGAAGCACAGGTGGGAGCGCCCCCGTTCGAGATCCTCAAGGAGCTCGTCGAAGCGTCCGCTGGAGACCGAGAGGTCGATGGCCGGGTAGCGCGACTTGAATGTCTCCAGCACCCGCGGCAGGAACGAGGCGGCCATCGTGGGGAAGGCTCCCACGATCAGAGATCCCCTGTTCCCTTCGGCCAGATCGCGAAGGTCGGCCTGTGCGGCATCCAGCTGCCGCAGCACCTTGCGCGCGTGACTGACGAGGATCTGCCCCGCATCCGTGGGGATGATCCCGCGAGGACGGCGCCGGACCAGCGGGTGTCCGGCCTCCCGCTCGAGCTTCTTGAGCTGTTGGGACACCGCGGAGGGGGTGTAGCCGAGCTCGTCGGCGGCCGCGGTGATGGAGCCGGTCTCTGCAACACGTACGAGGACTTCGAGTCGTTGTGGGTTCAGCATCGAACTCCGCTTAAGTAGGACTTCATAGGTGTTCCTCTTCTGTAAATCTACTTTATCTGGCTGCTCGGAGGCTATGTACAGGGTGCGTGTGGCCGCAAGTAACAGGGGTTCCGCCGCCGACGAATGAAGCAACTCTTAATCATGTATCAAACACTGAACATTGTGTTAATTCTTGGGTCCTGTGAGGCTGTGCCGCGATACCGGACAGTGTGGAAAGGCACCTGATGCAGATCTCGGCAAGCTGGGTCCGAGGGGGAACCAGCAAATGTTGGGTGTTCGAGAGGGAGCACATCGAAGGAACCGGATTGACGGCCGACCAACTGCTCCCGCGGGTCTACGGCAGTCCGGACCTGCGGCAGATCGACGGAGTCGGCGGAGCCACGTCGACCACGAGCAAGGCGGTGATCCTTGAACCGTCCGCCGACGCGGACCTCGACGTCGTCTACACGTTCGCCCAGGTCGGCATCGAGGAGTTCACGGTGGACTGGGGCAGTAACTGCGGAAACTGTTCCGCCACCGCCGGTCTGTACGCGCTGGAGCGCGGATGGGTGCAGCTCGCCGACGACGTGACCTATGTCCGGACGTTCAACACCAACAGCGGTCAGAAGGTGGTCCAGCGGGTCCCCACACCGGGGGGAGCCCTGCCGGCCGAGCCGAGTGCCGTCATCCCGGGCACGGTCTATCCCGGCCACGAGGTGGGTCTGGGCTTCGTCGATCCGGGCGGCAAGACCACCGGCAAACTTCTTCCGACCGGGTCCGGCATCGATGTGCTCACCGTCGATGGCGTCGACTATCCCGTCTCGATCGTCGACGCGGGGGCTCCGTCGGTCATCCTCTCGCCGGAGACCGCCGGCCTGGCCGGACTCCCGCACGCAGAGTGGGCCGGGGCCGCGATCACCGAGAAGCTCTCCGTACTGGACAAGATCCGCCGTGCTGGGGCCGTCGCCATGGGGATGACTCCCACCCCGGAAGCGGCCGAGCGCGCTGTCCCCAAGCTCGGAATCGCCGGCCCTGCCGAGGACGAAGATGCCGATATCGAGGTCCTGATGCTCTCGATGGGTAAGCCTCACCCGGCGATGCCCATCACCGGCAGTGTGGCGATGACGATGGCTGTCCTCACCGAGGGGACGGTTCCTCACCAAGCCGTGAAGCCGGGCCGCACGACCGGAAAACTGCGCTTCCGCACCCCGGCCGGGATCATCGTCACCTTCGCCGACGACTTCGGCGGCGAGCTCATCGTCGGTGCTGACCGCACCGCGCGCACCTTGGCCGACGCCACTCTGTACATTCCCGACGCCCCGCTGGAGTACGCCGCATAGGTGCGGCGTACTACGCTGATATGAACGAGGAGATGCAAGGATGCATCCACTCTCCCGACGGAACTTCCTCATCGGTGGCGCCCTCGGCGTCGCGGCGGGCTTGGCCGGATGCGCCCCGCCGCAGGCCGCATTCAACCCTTCGGGTCCCGGAATCGTCGATGTCATCGTTCCCTATGCCGCGGGAGGCGGCACCGACACGTGGGGCCGCTTCGTCTCCCCGTACTTCGCCGAGCTGCAGAACGATGTCTCGCGGTACCAGATCGAGAACATCGCCGGCGGAGGATCCGTGACGGGAACCAACGCTTATGTGGCTGCCGGCGTGAACAACGGCCGGCACATCCTCGTCAGCTCCGGTACCACCTACCTGCAGAGCATGCTGGGGCAGGGGAACGTCGAATTCGACTTCCGGGAAATGGTGCCGCTGGTTCTGCACGGCACAGGAGGCATCCTCTACTCCAATGCCGCCAGTGGCATCCGCTCCATGGAAGACCTCCTCGAAGCAGGCAGTAACGCCAAGATCGGCGGAATCTCTGCCTCCGGGCTGGACCTCGTACCGTTGTTGGCGCTCGACGTCCTGGGAGCCAGTGTCACCGGAGTCTTCGGTTTCGGAGGACGTGGTCCTTCGCGGCTGGCGCTGGAACGGGGCGAGACCGACATCGACTTCCAGACCACCTCCACCTGGCTCGGGCCGCTCTCCTCGATGGCCGAAGCCGAGGAGATCTACCCGCTTTTCTCGGTGGGCGTTCTCGAAGGCGGCGAGGTCGTCCGCGACCCCAACATGCCGGACGTGCCGACGCTCGAAGAGATCTACCGGGACATCCACGGGGAGGATCCCCGGGGTCTGGCCTACGAGGCATACCAGTCATTCGTCACCCCGGCGTTCTTCTACCAGAAGGGGTTCTGGTCCAACGCGGGAACGAGTGACGAGCTCGTCGACGCGTATGCGGAGCTCGTCGGGAAGCTGAACAAGGACGAGAAGTTCCTGAAGGAGGCCGCGGGAGCGCTGGGCGGCTACGAACTGCAGCCGGGCCGTGGCAACGTCGAAGTCTTCCGCAAGGCCCTGAACATCAGGCCCCAGGCCCTCAGCTATGCCAAAGGTTTTCTCACCAACGAGTACGGAGCGGTCCTGAGCTGAGAGCTGTCCTCTCGCACACCGATCATGCGGCTCCGTGGCCGCCTTCATCCGTACCGGCTGTAGCGCCGCAACCGTAGTACTTTAAGGACAACAGATGTTAGAGGCAGCCACTTCGGCATTGGCCAGCTTCGCTGATCCGGCGATGCTGCTGTATCTGATCATCGGAGTCGTCGTCGGACTGGTCATCGGTGTCATCCCCGGGCTGGGTGGCACAGGGGCAGTAGCAGTCCTGATGCCCTTCGTCTTCGTGCTCGAACCGAACCAGGCGATCGCCATGATCATCGGTGCCGTCGCGGTGGTTCACACGTCCGACGTCATCACGTCAGTGGTTCTGGGGATCCCCGGTTCGGCGTCGGCGGCAGTGTTCCTGATGGACGGCCATACGATGGCCAAGGAAGGCAAAGGCGGCCGCGCGCTCTCTGCCAGCTTCATTTCATCCGCCGTCGGCGGCATCATCGGCATCATCGGACTCACCCTGGTCGTGCCTGTGGCGCGGCCGGTGGTCACGGCTTTCGGATCTCCCGAGATCTTCATGCTGATCGTGCTCGGCATTTTCCTCACGGCCATGCTGTCCAAGGGAAATGTCGTCAAGGGGCTGGTGGTCGCCGCCTTCGGAGTCATCCTGGGAATCGTGGGTATGTCCCCGGTTTCGGCCGAATACCGCTACACCTTCGGTTCGGAGTACCTTTCCGAGGGCATCGGCCTCGTCGCGGCTGCACTGGGCATCTTCGGCGTGGCCGAGATCATTCATCTGGTCGCCAAGCGCAGCTCGGTAGCCGACAAGAACGTCAGCCTCGGCAAGGGCTGGGCCAGGGGAGCCCGAGATGTCGTCAAGTACAAGGGAGACGTCCTCCGCGGGGCAGGCGTCGGTGTCGGCGCCGGCATCCTCCCCGGCGTCGGGGCCACAGCCGGGGCATGGCTGGCCTACGGGCAGGCTCAGGCAATCGGAAGCCGCCGCAAAGGCAGCCGCTTCGGCCAAGGCGACCCTCGCGGAGTGATCGCCCCCTCGGCGGCGAGCAACGGTATCGAGTCCGGTGCGCTGATCCCGACCCTGCTGTTCGGCGTCCCCGGTGCTGCACCCTTCGCGCTGCTGCTCGGCGTGCTGCTGATCTTCGGCATCCAGCCAGGGCCCGACCTGATCGAGCAGGACCTCGACCTCATCTACTTCATTGTCTGGGCCTTCGCCATAGCGTCGATCGTCGGTGCGATCTTCGCCTTCTTCATGGCCCGGCCGCTCGCCCGCCTCAGCTTCGTCAGCTTTCCGATCCTGGCCGCGGCCTTGATCCCGCTGCTGTTCATGAGTGGTTTCCAGGAGCCGCTGAGCCTGGGCGTCTTCTACACCATGCTGGCCTTGGGAATCTTCGGCTGGCTTTGCAAGATCTCCGACATTCCCCGGGCTCCCTTCCTGATCGCCTACGTGCTCGCGGTCCCGTTGGAGCGGTACTACTACATCACTGTCTCGGCCTTCGAGCCCGGGGAATGGATGACCCGGCCGTTCGTCATCGTCGTCGCACTGTTGCTCATCGTCACCGTCGGCGTGGTCACCTACCGGAACGTCAAGCGCAAGAGGCTGCACCCGGAAACGGCCGAGGGTGCCTCCGCTGCCGCCGACGAGAGCGGAATCCACGTTCCGCCCGTTGTGGGCGTGGCCATGACCGTGGGTTCGATGCTGTTCTTCATCGGCGCCTTCATCCTTGCGACCGACTTCTCCCCGAACGGCCAACTTTTCCCCTACATGGCCAGCATCCTGGGCCTCGGGCTCGGAGTCGTGGCGCTGGTCAAAGACATCCAGCAGGTACGCAGGGATGGCGGTGTCGGACGGATCGAAGGAGCTTTCCGCGCGCAGCTGCGAGTCGTCGGCGTCTCGATCCTGTGGCTGTTGGCCTTCGTATGGCTGGTCTTCCTGGTCGGCATGTATGTCGGCACGGCCGTCTTTGCTCTGGTCTTTCTCCTCGTCGTAGCCAGGATGAAACCTCTTTTCGCGGTGATCTATGTGGCCGCGATCGTCGGGGCGCTCTACGCACTGGAACAGTTCGCCGAGTTGGTGGCCCCGGTCGGCTGGCTCATCTAGAGCGGCAGCTCGTGGCCGCTGGTGTTCATCGCGGTGTTCCTGCCGTTGGCGCCGCGCACCCGGTCGAGCCTGAACCGTTGAGTGTGATCGGGGGCCGCCACCGCGGCGGCCCCCGATCGGCTCACTTACCGCCGCGTGCCATGCCGAGCACGTCGAGGGCTTCGTCGAGCTGGGTCTCGGTGAGTTTGCCCTGCGCGACGTGTCCGCGTTCGATCACGACCTCACGGATGGTCTTCAGCTCCTTGAGGGCCTGCTTGGCCACGGCAGCGGCCTCCTCGTAGCCGATGTAGGCGTTGAGTGGCGTCACGATCGACGGCGATCCCTCGGCGTAGGCCTGCGTGCGCTCGGCGTTGACGGTCAGGCCCGCGAACACCTTGTCGGCCAGCAGCCGCGCCACGGCCGACAGCAGCCGCGCGGACTCCAGCACGTTGCGAGCGATCACGGGCAGGTTCACGTTCAGCTGGAAATTCCCCTGCGACCCGGCGAAGGAGACGGCCGCGTCGTTGCCGATCACCTGCGCCACCACCTGCAGCGTCGCCTCCGGGATGACCGGGTTGACCTTGCCCGGCATGATCGACGACCCCGGCTGCAGGTCCGGCAGGGCCACCTCTGCCAGGCCCGTGCGGGGTCCCGAACCGAGCCAACGCAGGTCGTTGGCGATCTTGTTCAGCGACACGGCCACCGTGCGCAGCTGCCCGGAGGTCTCGACCACGCCGTCCTGCGAAGCCTGCGCCTCGAAATGGTCGCGCGCCTCGACGAGTGGCAGCTCGGTCACCTTGGCGAGTTCGTCGGCCACGGCCGAACCGAATCCCGGGGGCGCGTTCAACCCGGAGCCGACCGCCGTGCCGCCGATGGGCAGTTCGCCCAGCCGCGGAAGACCGCTGCGCAGTCGTTCGATGCCGAACCGGACCTGCGAGGCCCACGCGCCCGCCTCCTGGCCGAGCGTGATCGGCACGGCGTCCATCAGATGGGTGCGCCCCGACTTGACGACATCGGCCCACTCGGCCGCACGCCGCTCGATCGTCGTGGCCAGGTGCTCCAGCGCCGGGACGACGTCGGTGAGGACGGCCTCGGTCGCCGCGACGTGAATGGTCGTCGGGAACGTGTCGTTCGACGACTGCGAGGCGTTGACGTGGTCGTTCGGGTGCACGTCCCTGCCCAGTGCACGCGAGGCGAGCGTGGCGATGACCTCGTTGGCGTTCATGTTCGACGACGTGCCCGAACCGGTCTGGAACACGTCGATGGGGAAGTGGTCGTCGTGACGGCCCTCCGCGACCTCGTCGGCCGCGCTCGCGATCGCCGCGGCCAGCTCGGCGTCGAGCACCCCGAGGCGGGCGTTCACCCTGGCACAGGCCGCCTTGAGCAGCCCGAGCGCCCTGATCTGAGCGCGTTCCAGCCCTGCTCCGGAGATCGGGAAGTTCTCCACCGCCCGCTGGGTCTGGGCTCGGTACAGGGCATCGGCCGGGACCCTGACCTCGCCCATCGTGTCGTGTTCGATCCGGAATTCCTGCTCTGCCATGTCCCCAGTCTGCTCCAGCAGCTGCCCGACGTGCCCGGTGTCCTCGGGCACGTCGCCGGAACGAGAACCAGGCAGGCGGGTGGTCGGCGGCGCAGGTGCCGGGGCCGTGGGCTTCGCCGGGACTGTAGCGGCGATCACAACACCGGTGTCACGGTATTACGATCAAGGGAGCGCCTCACCCCATCAACGGCGGAAAGGGCGGTGCGCCCCATGGCCGAACCGACCGAGACCCCCGACCAGGCCGAAACCACCGACGTCGACGTGCTGATCGTCGGTGCGGGCCCGACCGGACTGTTCGCGGCCTACTACGCGGGGTTCCGCGGGCTGTCCGCCGCGATCGTCGACTCGCTGCCCGAAACGGGCGGCCAGGTCACGGCCATGTACCCGGAGAAGATGATCTACGACGTGGCGGGGTTCCCCGGAGTTCGCGGACGCGACCTCGTGAAGGGCCTCGTCGAGCAGGCGAGCCAGTGGAACCCGAGGTACCTGCTCGGCCGCAAGGCACACGCCCTCGACGAGGCCGGCGAGCGGCTGACGATGACTCTCGACGGCGGGGCGGGAGCCGAAACCGTCCGCGCCAGGGCAGTACTCATCACCGCGGGCATCGGCGAGTTCACCCCACGTCCGCTGCCGGCGGGCGACGGCTGGCTCGGCAACGGCATGGTGCACTTCGTGCCCGCGCTCGACGAACACGCCGACAAGGACGTCGTGGTGGTCGGCGGCGGCGACTCGGCGTTCGACTGGGTGCTGGCGCTGCACCCGGTCGCCCGCAGCGTGACACTCGTGCACCGCAGAGCGAAGTTCCGCGCCGCGGAATCGATCATCCGCGAAGCGCGTGAGGTCGGGATCAGGATCATCACCGACGCCGAGGTCGCCGAACTGCGCGGCGGTGCCGACGGCGGGCTCGCCGAGGTGTCGCTCGAGATCAAGGACCCGGACACCAAGGAGATCCGGCCGGAAGTGCTGCCCGCCCAGACGGTCGTCGCCGCGCTCGGGTTCACCGCCGACCTCGGGCCGATCGAGGACTGGGGACTGGAGATCCACCAGCGCTCGATCACGGTGGACTCGACCATGGCCACAGCGCGTCCGAGGATCTACGCCGCGGGCGACGTGGCCGCCTATCCGGGCAAGGTCAAGCTCATCGCGACAGGATTCGGGGAGGCGGCCACCGCGGTCAACAACATCGCCGTCGAACTGGACCCGTCGGCACACCTCTTCCCGGGGCACTCCAGCGGCTGACGGCTCAGCCGGCGGTCGTCTCCTCGATCCACTCCGTGTACGCGGGCGCCGACGTGTAGATCGAAGGGCCACTGCCACAGACGGGATCGTTGTTGCCCGCGCGGCTCGACATGCCCACGAGCCGCCACCGCTCGCCCGCACGCACCAGCTGCGGTCCGCCCGAGTCGCCGTAACACGCACCCGCCCCGTCAGGGTTGTCCGTGCACACCTCGGATGCCGCGTCGAACCCGGCGCCACACCGCTCGTCGTCGACGACCTGCGTGTCGACCTGCTGCAGCGTCACCGGTGCCTCGCCGCACCCGTTCTCAGGGCAGGTCTGGCCCCAGCCGAGCAGCCGCGTCGCCGTGCCCGGATCGGTCGGCGCGCCATCGCCGGACGGCGGGTTGTCGGGCTGGTCGTCGGCTGTGGCGAGGTCGATGGGCCGGGCCGACGCCGGCTCGCCCAGGCGGATCAGTGCGATGTCACCCGTCGACCCCGGATACTCGAACGACGGGTGGACGACCACCTCCGCGGCCTCGGCGACCTCGCCGCCACTGGTCCGGTCGTTACTGCCGATGCGCGCCGTCAACGGGCCCGGATCCTGACTCGCACCGTCCTGGCCGCCCGGCTCGTGAACGCAGTGCGCCGCCGTGACCAGCCATGTGGGCCGCACCAGCGCAGCACCGCAGACGTGTTCGCCCTTCTCCTGCAGCGACGCCATGAACGGATACGTCTGGTCCGCGGGGGTGCCGCCAACCAGGTCGGGCTGCACGGACGCCGGTGCCGTCCCTGCCCCGCGATCCGGTCCTGCACCGGGAGCCGCAGCAGCCGACGCCGTGGTCGCCAGGACACCGGCCAGGCATACGGTGACCGCCGCCGCGACGGTCACGCAGCGCGAAACCCGCCCCCGCATCAGGGCAGCGGCGGGACGGTCGCGTCACCGTCGGCGTCGGTGGCGCCGTCGAAGTCGACGGTCGAGAACGTGCGCAGTTTGTTCAGCCGGTGGTAGCCGTCGATCAACCGCACGGTGCCGGACTTCGACCGCATCACGATCGACTCGGTCGTCGCGCCGCCCGCGCGGTAATGCACGCCGCGCAGCAGATCGCCGTCGGTGATGCCGGTCGCGCAGAAGAACACGTTGTCGCCCCGCACCAGGTCGTCCGTGGTGAGGACCCGGTCGAGGTCGTGACCCGCGTCGATGGCCTGCTGGCGTTCGTCGTCGTCCTTCGGCCACAGCTTGCCCTGCAGCTCACCGCCGAGGCACTTGAGCGCGGCCGCGGCGATGATGCCCTCCGGCGTGCCGCCGATGCCGAGCAACATGTCGACACCCGTGGTCGACCGTGCCGCCGCGATCGCTCCCGCGACGTCGCCGTCGCTGATGAAGCGGATGCGGGCGCCCGCCTCGCGGACCTCCTTCACGATCGCCTCGTGCCGGGGCCGGTCCAGGATGCACACGGTCACGTCGGAAACGCTGCTCTGCTTCGCCTTCGCCACCCGGCGGACGTTCTCCGCGATCGGCGCGGACAGGTCGACGACACCCGCGGCCTCAGGGCCGACGGCCATCTTCTCCATGTAGAACACCGCCGACGGGTCGAACATCGCTCCCCGCTCGGCCACGGCCAGCACCGCCAGCGCGTTCGGCATGCCCTTGCTCATCAGCGTCGTGCCGTCGATCGGGTCGACGGCGACGTCGCACTGCGGCCCGTCGCCGTTGCCGACCTCCTCGCCGTTGAACAGCATGGGCGCTTCGTCCTTCTCGCCCTCGCCGATGACGACCACGCCGGACATCGACACCGTGCCGATGAGCTGGCGCATGGCGTCGACCGCCGCGCCGTCCCCGCCGTTCTTGTCGCCCTTGCCGACCCAGCGGCCCGCCGCCATCGCCGCAGCCTCGGTGACCCGGACGAGCTCCATGGCGAGGTTGCGATCGGGCGTCTCGCCCCGTCTCGGCGTGCTGGTGGTCATGCTGCCTCCCGAGGTGGGTGTTCGCGTGAATGAGCGCTCGACGAAGATCGGCGCGGACACTGCTTACAGTCTGCGCGAGCCTGCGTTCATGGAGTTGTCGCGGACGTCACGGTGCGTGTCACTCCGGTGCGTCGTCGCCCGAGCCGCCCGCGGCGTCGCCCGCGCCGGCCTCGGGATCGTCCTCAACCGTAGCCAGCGCGGCCTCGATCCGCTCGCGGGCGCCGGCGAGATGGGTTTCGCACAGCCGCGCCAGCTTCTCGCCGCGCTCCCACAACGTCAGCGACTGTTCGAGGGACAACCCGCCCGCCTCGAGTTCGCGCACCACCTCGACCAGCTGGTCGCGGGCCTGTTCGTAGCCAAGGCCGGCCAGGTCGTCGGGGGCGCTGTCGGCGGTGTCGCCACCGGATTCGCTCACGTCGCGGTTCGCCTCACGTCTCGGATGCGTGCTCGTGCGGACACCGTGCCCGCACGAGCCGGGTCCGGGCGCACACTATCGCGTGGTCGCCGAGATCGCGCCGTCGGTGACCCGCACCCGCAGTTCGGTGCCCTCGGACACCTCGTCGACCGACCGCAGTACCTTCAGCTCCCCGTCGGCGTCGACGTACTGCACCACCGCGTAGCCGCGCTCGAGCGTCGCAGCCGGTCCGAGCGCCGTCAGCCGGGCACGCGCCGCGGTCAGGGCGCTCTGTTCGTGCGTCAGCGTGGTCATGACCGCCCGGCGGGCACGTTCGGCGTGCAGCTGGACGTCGGCCTCCCTGCGATCCACCGGACCGTGCGGGTCGGCCAGACAGGGACGGCTGCGCAGCTGGTCGAGCTGCCTGCGCTGGCCGTCTACCCAGCCGTGCAGTGCCCGCCGGGCCCGGTCCCGCAGCTGGTGCACCCGCGCGGTCTCCTCACCGACGTCGGGCACGATCGTCTTCGCCGCGCCCGTCGGTGTCGAACAGCGCACGTCCGCCACGTTGTCCAGCAGCGGCGAGTCCGGTTCGTGGCCGATCGCGCTGACGACCGGCGTGCCCGCGGCGGCGACCGCCCTGCACAGCGTCTCGTCGGAGAACGGCAGCAGATCCTCGACGCTGCCGCCGCCACGGGCGATCACGATGACATCGACCTCGGGGTTGGCATCGAGCTCCGACAGCGCCTGCACCACCTGCGGCACCGCCTTCGCGCCCTGCACCGCCGTGTTGACGACGTGGAACTTCACCGCTGGCCACCGGTGCTGCGCGTTGGCCAGCACGTCGTGTTCCGCAGCCGAGGCGCGGCCCGTGATCAGCCCGACGCCGCGCGGCAGGAACGGCAACCGGCGTTTCCGTTCCGGTGCGAACAGCCCCTCGGCGGCGAGCAGTTTGCGGAGCCGTTCGATCCGCGCGAGCAGTTCGCCGATGCCGACCGCGCGGATCTCGCTCGCCCGCAGGCTCAACGTGCCGCGGCCCAGCCAGAACGACGGACGCGCGTGCACGACCACGCTGGCGCCCTCGCGGAGCGGCGGGTCGATCGAACGCAGCATGCGCTGCTGGCACGTCACCGACATGGACACGTCGGCGGCGGGATCGCGCAGCGTCAGGAACGCTGTCTGCGTGCCGGGACGGGCCGAGATCTGCGTGATCTGCCCTTCGACCCACACCGAACCGAGGCGGTGGATCCAGTCGGCGATCTTCCGCGCGACCGTGCGGACCGGCCAGGGGCTCTCGGCCGTCGACGGCTGTGCGCCTGCGCTCTGGGTGCCTTCCTGTGCGCCCCGTGCATCGGTGCTCACGACGTGGCGGTCTCGCCGGTCGCGGTGGCGCCGGAGTCGTCACCGGCTGTGCCGTCCTCGGGCTGGGCGCCTGATTCGGCCCTGACGTTGGCGATCCGCCGGGTCAGCATGCCCGTGAACGACGGCCGGTTCTCGTGGTCACGTTCGTAGTCCAGGAGCTGCTGCAGCTCGTCCGCCGAGAACGAGCGCAGTCGGGACCGCAGCTCGGGCAGGCTGAGCGCGTCGTAGTCGTCCACGCCCGCGGGCCCCGACGTCGTCGAGGACGCCGCCGCCGAGGACGCCGCCGCCGAGGACGCCGCCGCCGAGGATGACGTCGTCGACGGTGCCGAGGGTGCGGCCCCGGCGCCGGTCGTCGCTCCCTCGGCGGCGGTGTCGCCTGCGGTCGGGTCGGCGCTGCCGTTCTCGCCCTCGCCGGTGGCCGTCCCGGTGGCGCCGCCGCCGTCGTTCCCGTCGCCGCCGTCGTTCCCGCCGCCGCGCGGGGTGTCGGTCCCGACCGCCGCCGCGATCCGCGTGTCCGTGCTGTCGAACTCCCCGTCCTCGTGTTCCTCGCCGAGCGCCTGCGACTCGGCGTCCCACGGGTCGTCGAACGTGGCCGCCGCTCCCGGGGCGTCGACCCCGGCCCGTGCGTCGGCCTGTGCGGCCTCGGGGTCGTCGTCCTCGTCGAACGTCGCCCAGTTGGGTTCGTCGTCCACCCCGCGGAACGCGGCCAGCGCGTCATCGCCCTTGATCGCGAGCTCGGTGACGTGCTGCTGCACCCGCATCGAGGTCTGCAGCACCTGGCTCGCGACCGTCACCGGCAGCTCGGTCAGGTGTTTCGGCAGGTCACGAACCGTGTCAGCGGTCGAAGCGGCGAGGCCGGCGGCGACCCGCACCGGGAACGGGAAATGCTTCATGCGCCAAGACTGCCGCACGCGACTCCGCCTGCCCAGCCCCACCCCGGTCCCATCCGCACGTGGGGCCGGTGTTTCCACCGGGAACGGGAGTCGCCGCACCGCCGTCCCGCGGACGGTTCAGCCGGCGGCGACCGGGGAAGCGTCGGCTCCGGGACACTGCTGCGCGGCGGGGGTGGCGGTGCGGGCACCGCCACATCGTGCGCGCGATGACGGCCCTTCCCCGCGGTCCGTACCCTGGGAGCCATGAGTGCAGCCAGCCCCAGCGGTGACCAGAACGGCAAGCGTGTGCTGCTCGCGAAGCCGCGCGGGTACTGCGCCGGTGTCGACCGTGCGGTGATCACGGTCGAGAAGGCGCTCGAGATGTACGGCCCGCCCGTCTACGTCCGCAAAGAGATCGTCCACAACCGGCATGTCGTGGACACGCTGCGGGAACGGGGCGTGATCTTCGTCGACGAGACCACCGAGGTGCCCGAGGGTGCGCTCGTCGTGTTCTCGGCGCACGGGGTCTCGCCTGCGGTGCACGAGGAGGCCGAGAAGCGGAACCTGCGCACGATCGACGCGACCTGCCCGCTCGTGACGAAGGTGCACAAGGAGGTCAACCGGTTCGCCCGGGACGACTACGACATCATGCTCATCGGCCACCACGGCCACGAGGAGGTCGAAGGTACCTCCGGTGAGGCGCCCGAGAACGTCCAGCTCGTCGACACCCCGGAGGACGTCGCACAGGTGCAGGTGCGCGACCCCGAGAAGGTCGTGTGGCTCTCCCAGACGACGCTGAGCGTCGACGAGACGATGCAGCGCGTCGACCAGCTCCGCGAGCGCTTCCCCGGGATCGCCGACCCGCCGAGCGACGACATCTGTTATGCCACGTCGAACCGCCAGGTGGCGGTCAAGGCGATGGCGGCCGAATGTGACCTCGTGCTGGTGGTGGGTTCGAGCAACTCGTCGAACTCGCAGCGGCTGGTCGAAGTCGCGCTGCAAGCGGGCGCGAGCGGCGCGCACCTGATCGACTACGCCAGCGAGGTCGATCCGGCCTGGCTGGAAGGCGTCACGACCGTCGGCGTGACCAGCGGAGCCTCCGTGCCCGACGTGCTCGTGATGGAGCTGCTCGACGACCTCGCCGAACGCGGCTGGGCGGACGTGCAGGAGGTCACCACGGCCAACGAGAAGATCTCGTTCGCGCTGCCCCGCGAGCTCCGTTCGGACAACAAGGAGACACGCAGCAGCGTGCGCTGATCCGGCGTTCGGACTGCTGGACCGAACAGCACCGGCACCGGACAACAGCATCCGAACAGCGGCGAGGCCGCCCCTCCCGATACGGGAGGGGCGGCCTCGCTCGTGTCCGCTGCGCAGGTCGTTACGGGTGGCGGTGGTCGCGGGCCGGCCGCCGACGGGCGCTGCCCGTGTGGTGTGGACCCGCGGATCGTGCGGATCAGTCCTCGGAGTCCCAGGGGCGCCGGCGCGGCTGGTCACGACCGGGCCGGTCGCTGCGTGGTGGTTCGGACCGAGGTGGTTCGGACCCGCGAGGACGTTTGGGCCGCTGCGGGGGGTCCGGCCGCTCTCCCCTCGGTGGCCGCTGCGGACGCTTGGGGCCGGGGACCGCGTCGGGCCATTCGTCGATGCGCCGTTTGCGTTCCGCGGCGTCGGGCGGCGTCCGCGGGGGCCTGGCCGGCCGGCGGTCCGGAGGCGGCGTGCGCGGTCCACGGTCCTGGTCGGCGGGCCTGGGGCGGCGCGGCGGGGGAGCGTCCTCCGGCCCGCGCGGGCCACGGCCGCCGTCGGCGGGGCGGGGGCCGCGCGGGGGCTCGCCACGTCCGCCCTGGGCATCCGGCCGGTCCTCGGGCGGGCGGGGAGTGCGCCTGCGTCCGGACGTGGCGGAATCGTCGGCAGGGCGCCGACCACCGGCCACACCCGCCCCGGCTGCACCGGCTGCACCGGCTGCGGCGTCGGCCGTGCCGGAGGCTTTGCCCTTCGCGGGGCGCTTCTCCTTCGGGGCGGACTGGCGGTCACCCGTGTCGTCGACTCGGCCGCGCTTGCGTTCGGAGGTGTCCTTGAGCGGCCGGTCGGGGTCGCGTTCGCGGTAGATGCGCAGCACCCCGAGGCCGACCGTCAGCGCCGTCGCGATCGCCATCACCGGAAAGTTGTTGATCAGTGGAGTGCTGATCGCCAGCACGTTGGCGAGGGTGTCGTTGCTCTCCGGCAGCGACGTGTCGGTGAGTACGACCAGCGGCACGGTGACGGCCATGACCAGCGGCGGCTGCACCATCGGCCCGAACAGGTTGCGCCTGCGCACCGCCGCGACGGCGGCGAGCGCGCCCACGACGTAGATCAACTGGAACGGCAGGCCGAGCCCGTCGCTGATCTGCATGCTCAGTACCGCACCCGCGATCGCCGTGACGAGGGCGAGCAGCACCGCGCCCCACCAGGGCAGACCGCGCCTGGTACCGAACGCGAGTCGCTCGTCCCATGCGACGGGCTCGTCCTCGTTCGCGGCGTCAGGATCGCTGCGGCGATCTCGTGTGGCGGTCACAGGGCAACACCGTAGCCGGTAGATCGGCCACGATCGCTACGGATCCTCGACGTTCGTTGCACCGGGTGGTCGGACGAGGTCTCCTGCGGTGACGTCTCGCACAGTCAGGGGGCATGGTGTGAAGTCGACATGAACCCGTGACCTGTGGTTCGGGTGATTCGTCGGGGTATCGGTTCGGTCACAGCCTCCCGGCGTGCGTCCCGGCGGGTCCCGTCGCGTCTCCCGGCCGTGGTCAGTTCGCCGCGGCCTCGTCGCTCTTCCGGATGGCGGGTACCGGCGCCGGGCTGGCCGCGGCCTCCGTCAGCGGGGCGACCGTGCCGCGGAAGTTCTCGAGCGCCTCCAGCTCCCGTTTGCGGGCGGACAGGAACCGCTGCAGATGCGTGCTCGACAGATTCACCGCGTCGACGGCACCCGCGGCCGCGCGGTGCGCCGAGGCCGCGGAGGCACGTACCTGCTCGACGTCGTCCAGCAGGGTGCGTTCCGTCGCGGCGAACATGGCGGCCGAGGCGATGACGGCGAAGCCCGTAGGGCCGCACAGGAACACGCGCCGATCGAGCATCCACCGCAGCAGTTCGGGGTCGGTGTCGAGCGCGGCGACGACCGCGGCGTCCGACGGCACGAACATGACCGTGCCGTAGATCGCGTCGGCCCAGCGCTGGTAGCCCTTGCCCGCCAGTTCGGTCGCACGGGAACGCAGGTTCCGCACATGGACGCGCAGGGCGTCGATGCGCTCGTCGGGGTCGTCGGTCTCGACCGCCTCGGCCCAGATGGCGAGACTCGCCTTGGCGTCGACCGGCACGGTGCGGTCACCGCCGACCCGCAGCACCATGTCCGGTTTCGCCGCGCCGCCGCCCGCCAGGTCCGTCTGCAGGGTGTAGTGCAGGCCCTCGCGCAGGCCGAGCGAGCGCGCCGTCTCGGTCAGTACGTGTTCGCCGAGCTCACCTCTGCCGCTGATCGAGGCGAACGCCACCTCGTACCGGCGCAGCGCCGCCTGCTGCTGGTCGAGCTTCTCCCGCTCCGCTTCGACCTGCCGCGCGGCGGCGTCGGCACGGCGCATGCCGTCCTGGTACAGCCGCCACAGCAGCACGACCGCGGCCGCCAGCAGCGCGGCGGCCACTGTCGCGACCGCCGCGAACACCGTCGAAGCCACAGAGCACGCTCCTCGCTCGTCGATCCCTTCCGGATGTCCCGGCCCGCCGGATGCACCGGCCCGGCCGCGCCGGATCGTCCGGTGGCGGTCGGCCACGTTCCGGGCGGGGGTCGCATCATGGCGCACGCCCCCGACAGAAACCGTTCGGCCGGACCCAGGAGCCTAGTGGGAACACACGTTCTAGTGACACGCCGGGTGGGTGTGCCGGGTTCTGTCGGAGCGGGCACCTAGCGTTGATCGCGTGCGAATGCTCCATACCTCCGACTGGCACGTGGGACGAACCTTCCACGGCGCGGATCTGCTCGCCGAGCAGGACGCGGTCCTCGAACGCCTCGCCGGCCTCGTGGCCGACGAGGCGGTCGACGTCGTCCTCGTCGCCGGCGACATCTACGACCGTGCCGTCCCGTCCGCGGAGGCCGTGCGGGTCGCGACCGCGGGCATGCGGCGGATCCGCGAGGCGGGCGCGGAGCTGGTCCTGACGTCGGGCAACCACGACTCGGCGGCCAGGCTCGGGGCGTTCGCCGAGTTCGCGGCCGCGGGCGGGCTGCATCTGCGGACGACGGTCGCCGGCATTCCGGAGCCCGTGGTGTTCGACGGCGACGGCGCGCCCGTGGCGGTGTACGGCATCCCGTACCTCGAACCCGAGACCGCCCGGCACGCGCTCGGCATCGACGGCAGGGGGCATACGGCGGTGCTGACGGAGGCGATGCGGTGCGTGCGCGAGGACCTGGACGGCAGGCCGGCGGGCACGCGCTCTGTCGTGCTCGCGCACGCGTTCGTCACCGGCGCCGCGGGGTGCGACTCGGAACGGCCGATCGCGGTCGGCGGCGTGGAGCAGGTCCCCGGGTCGGTGTTCGAGGGGGTGGACTACGTCGCGCTGGGTCATCTGCACGGTCCGCAGGTGATCGAGGAGCACATCCGCTACTCGGGCAGTCCGCTCGCGTACTCGTTCTCCGAGGCGGCGCAACGGAAATCGGTCTTCCTGTTCGATGTGGACGGTGACGGTGTCGGCGAGGTGCAGCGGCGGGATCTGCCGGTTCCCAGGCCACTCGCGACGATGCGCGGCCCGCTCGACGACCTGCTCGCGGCACCCGAACACGCCGAGCACGTCGACAGCTTCGTGTCGGCGACGCTGACCGATCGGGTCAGGCCGGTCGACGCGATGCGCAGGCTGCGGGAACGGTTCCCGTACGCGGTGCACCTGGAATGGGAGCCGGAGGGGGCGAAGCAGGACACGCTGCGGTACGCCGAGGCCGTCCGGGGCAGGTCGGACACCGAGATCGCGCGGAGCTTCGTCGAGGACTGCCGGGGCGCACCGCCCAACGACCGTGAGGAGGCACTGCTCGTGGCGGCTCTGGAATCCGCGGGCAAGCACGACCCCGGGCAGGACGGTGCGCCGCGATGAGGCTGCACCGGTTGGAGGTCTCCGCGTTCGGGCCGTACGCGGGCCGGGAGGCCGTGGACTTCGACACGCTCGGCGCCGACGGCCTGTTTCTGCTGCACGGGGACACGGGCGCCGGCAAGACGACGCTGCTGGACGCCGTGGCGTTCGCGCTGTTCGGCAGGGTCCCCGGTGCGCGGGCCGAGGCCAAGCGGTTCCGTTGTGACGTGGCCGAACGCGGCACGCCGACCGAGGTGACGCTCGAACTGACGGTGCAGGGGCACCGGTTCCGGATCGTGCGCAACCCCGAGTACGAACGGCCGAAGCTGCGCGGCGACGGCACGACGAAACAGCAGGCGAAGGCGTCGCTCACGTGGCTCGACGACCCACCGGGCGGCCAACCGCCCGAGGGCGTCACACGCATCGACGAGGTCGCACGCACCGTGGAGCGGCTGCTCGGCATGACGGCCGACCAGTTCTTCCAGGTCGTGCTGCTCCCTCAGGGTGAGTTCGCGCGGTTCCTGCGGGCCGACACGAAGGATCGTGAGGAGCTGCTGGAGAAACTGTTCGGCACGCAGCGGTTCTTCGAGGCGGAGAAATGGTTCAGCGACCGTCGCCAGGCCAAGCGGCGTGAGCTGAACGAGCGCAGGCAGTCGGTGCGGGAGTGGCTCGCGCGGATCGGCCAGGTCGCACGGGAGGAGCCGCCGGAGGACGGTGCTGCCGACTGGGTGGCCGACGTCCGTGCCAGGGCGGGGGAGGCCGTCGCCGCGGCGAGAACGGCGGCCGACGAGTCGGCCACGGCACGTCAGCGGGCTGCCGACGTGCTCGACGAACGCCGCGTCGAGGCCGAGCGGGTCCGCAGGGTGCGCGGTGCTCACGAGAGCTTGGCGGAGCTGGCGAAGGAAGCGGACCTGCGCGCCGAGTGGAAGGCCGAGTTGACGGCCGCGCGGCGCGCCTCGGCCGTGACCGGTCTCGCCACTGAGGCGGACCGGCAGCGCACCCGGCTGGAACGGGCCGGAGAGCGGGACCAGCGGGCGCGCGAGACGTTGGTCGCCCGCGGACGCGCCGACGGCCGGGTGGGGTCGGAACTCGAGGGTGGCGAGCCGGACGTCGGGGCGTTGCGTGCCCGCGCAGGAGAGGTTCGCGAGGAGGCGGGCACGCTGGCCGGGCTCGTCGAGGAGGCGGAGCAACAGGAGCGGGACCGCAAGCGATTGCGGCAGCTGGTCGACACAGCCGAACATGCGACGGCACAGGCTGCGGCGCTGGGCGAGAAGCTGGCCGGACTGCCGGAACGCACGCGGCAGCTCCGGGTGGAGCTGGACGCCGCGGCCGAGGCGGCCGTGCGCCTCGACGCCGTGCGCGCGCGGGAGGCCGAACTGGCACGCACGCTGGGGGAGGCCGAGCGGGTGCCGACCCTGGAACACGAGGCCGCACGTGCCCGCGAGGCCGAGCAGGCCGCGATCGACGCGCATCAGACGGCGCGCGAGGGGCTCCTCGACCTGCGGTCCCGGCGACTCGCCGGAATGGCGGGCGAACTGGCTGGGCAGCTGAGGGACGGCGAGCCCTGCGCCGTGTGCGGCTCGGCGGAGCATCCCGCGCCCGCGGCGGGCACCGACAGCGTGGGCGAGGCGGAGGAACGGGCGGCCACCGAGGCCGAACAGGCCGCAGAGCAGCGCAGGAGCCGGGCGGCGACCGCGCGCCACGAGGCCGACACGGCGCTCGCCGCCGTCGTCGAACGGTTGCAGGATCGCACGGCCGAGCAGATCCGGGCCGAGCTCGGCGAGGTCCGCGAGGAGCTGGCCACGCTGACCGAGGTGGCCGGTCGCAAGGAGCGGCTCGAGCAGCTCGTCCGGGACGGGGAGGCCGAACACGAGGACCTCACGGCGCAGCGGACGTCTGCCGAACGGGAGGCGGCCGCCGCGGAGGAACAGCGGCGCGCCCTCGCCGATCAGGTCGACCAGCGGCAGCGGCGGCTCGAGGAGGCGGCGGGCGAGTTCGCCGACGTCGCGGCGCGGCGGGCCCACCTGATGGAACTGGCGGGTGCGCTCGACGGGCTGGCGGATTCCAGAGCCGAGCTGAGGGAGGCCCGCGAGCGGGTCGACGAGCATGCGGCGGCCGCTGCGGAGGCCGCGCGCACCGCGGGCTTCGCCGACGTCGGCGAAGCCAGGGAAGCGGCTCGCGACGAGGAACGGATCGGCGAGCTGGAACAGTCGCTGGCCGATGCCGAACAGGCCGAGGCGACGGCCCGTGCCGTGCTGGCGGAGCAGGAGCTGGCCGGCGTCGAGCCGGATCGGGCCGTCGATGTCGAATGGGCCCGGCAGGCGGCCGAACAGGCACGGCAGCAGGCAGAACGGGACGCCGCCACGTTGCAGGAGCTCATGCAACGTGTCCGCGACCTCGACGCACTCGCAGGCGAACTGGATTCCGTACTGAGCCGGCTGGCACCGGCGGAGGAGGAGTTCGCCGAACTGGACGCGCTCACCGACGTCGTGAACGGTCGCGGGCAGAACGCTCGCCGCATGTCGCTGCGGTCGTACGTGCTGGCCGCCCGGCTCGAGGAGGTCGCGGTCGCGGCGACGGTCCGGCTGCGGTCGATGAGCCACGGGCGGTACGCGTTCGTCCACTCCGATGCGCCCGGCAGCCACGGCAAGAGCGGCGGGCTCGGCCTCGACGTGCTCGACGACTACTCCGGCATGGTGCGTTCGGCGAAAACCCTGTCCGGTGGCGAGTCGTTCCTGGCTTCGCTGTCGCTGGCGCTCGGCCTGGCGGACGTCGTGGCCGCGGAGACCGGCGGTGCGCTGTTGGACACGCTGTTCGTCGACGAGGGTTTCGGCACGCTGGACGGGGAGACTCTCGACGTGGTCATGGACGTACTCGACGAACTCCGCGCGGGTGGCCGCGTCGTGGGCCTGGTGTCGCACGTGGAGGAACTCCGGCAGCGCATCCCGACTCGACTGCGGGTGCGCAAGGCCCGCACCGGCTCCAGCGTGCGGATCGAGGGCGGGCTCGACGGCGATCTCGGCGTGGCCTAGTCGTTGCGGGGCAGGAGGTTCGTCGCGGTGGCCGGCCTCCTCGGTGTTCCGGCTCAGCGCATCCGGGTGCGGAGGTGGATGCGTTCGCCCGACTTGCCGAAGAGGCTGAGGATCTCCACGGTGCCGCGTCCTGCGGCGCCGAACCAGTGGGGGATCCGGCAGTCGAACTCCGCTGCTTCGCCTGCGCCCATGACGAAGTCCTGGTCGCCGAGCTTGACGCGAAGTTGTCCTCGCAGGACGTAAAGCCATTCGTGGCCGGTATGGGTCCGCAGATGTGGATCCTCGTCGTGGGCGGGGACGACCATTTTGTAGGCGCGGGGTTCGCCCTGTTGCCGCGACAGTGGGATCAGTACGCGGCCGTCCTTTTTGGTGGGTTGTTGGGGTACGCGTGGGTCGGCGATGCGGGGTGCGGCGACGATCTCGTCGAGCGGAACACCCAGCGCCGCCGTGATCGGAAGAAGCAGCTCGAGACTGGGCTTGCGCTGGCCTGATTCGAGCCTGGACAGGGTGCTGGTGGAGATGCCTGTGGCCCGGGCGAGGCCGGCCAGGCTCAGGTTCTTCTTCTCGCGGGCATCGCGAAGCCGCGGAGCGATCTGTTCGATCACGGCGCCGACGCTGGGCTGATCGTCCACGGAATCCAGTTTGCCAGCTGTCCCGGAATCGGCAACGAAAGTTGTCGATTCCGGCGTCGTCGCCGGAAGCTGTCGGCGGAGGTGATCCACATGGACACAACGCCGTTCTCGATCAACCCAGGCAAGGGGATCTGCACTGCTGCGCGCGCCGGTTCGGTAACCGTTGTCGCGACGCCGGCCCGGCTTCCGGCCGATGAATCGTCCGAAGTGGCCGACCGCTTCGGGAGGGAGTGCTGATGGCCGACACCACTGCGGAGACGTCCCGAACCGCGCGGTCGGGCAGGTTGCCTGCCGGCGTGTATCTCCTCGGGTTCTGCCTGTTCGCGATGGGAAGCGCAGAGTTCCTACTCGCCGGCGTTCTCCCCTCGGTCGCCACCGACCTGGAGGTGTCACTTTCCTCCGCGGGATATCTGATCACCGCGTTCGCACTCGGCGTGGTGATCGGCGGCCCACCGTTCGCCGTGCTCAGCGTGCGCTGGCCGCGGCGGACCACCCTGATGATCACGCAGGGAGTCTTCGCAGTCAGTATCGCCGTCGGACTCGTTGGCGACGACTACTCGGTCCTGCTCGCCACCAGAGTTGTAGCCGGCGTCGCCTACGCGGGCTTCTTCGCGGTCGCGACCGTGACCGCCATCAGCCTGGTCACAGCCGAGCGGAACGCCCGCGCCTCGGGCGTCGTGGTCAGCGGCCTCAGTGTCGCCATGGTCGCGGGCGGTCCTGCCGGCACTCTGCTGAGCCATTACACCGCATGGCAGGGCGGTTTCTGGGTGGTGGTTACTCTGACCGTCGCCGGAGCCGTCGGGTGTTCGTTCGTCGTCCCGAAGGGGCAACGCCGAACAACCCCTGCCGCCGAATCACTCGTTTCGCGCGAACTCGCCAACCTGCGCAACCCGCTGCTCTGGGGGATGTGGGCGATCACCGTCCTGACGACCGGTGCCTACATGATCACCTACAACTACCTCGCCGCAATGCTCGCCGACATCACCGCCCTCTCGGAAGCATGGATCCCTGCGGTGCTCACGCTTTTCGGGGTCGGCGCCTTTGTCGGCCTGTCGATCGGTGGTCGGGTCTCCGACAGGAGGCCGCACAGCGCGCTGTTGTCGGGGACCGTGGCCGTAGCGGTCCTCTCCCTGACGATGGTGGTTGCCATCCAGCAGGGCTGGGCTGCGGCGGCGATCGCGTTCCTGCTGGGCATCGGGGCCTTCGTGGTGAATCCGGCCATCTACGGCCGGGTGTTCGCGCTTGCCGCGCACGCACCGACCCTCGCCGGCGCGACCACCGTGTCGGCGTTCCAACTGGGCATCAGCCTCACCCCGGCCCTCGCCGGATTCGCGCTCGGTCAGGGGGCGGCGCTGACCGTCGTCTGCGTGATCGGAGCAACGCTCGCCTGCTGCGCCCTCCCGTTGATCCTGAACGACCGTGCACACCGACGCCGGCAACGATGACCCTGTCGAACGGTCCGCCGAGTACCGGAGGTGCCATCGGTTCGTCGGGCGTGTCCCGACGAACCGGGCGCAACGGTCGCCGTGTTGCCGGCGGTGCGCAGGCGTGGCGCGCGCCGGGCATCGACCGCAGAATCCCGGTACGACGATTCGCAATACTTTACTGGGGTATCAGGCGCGACTGCGTACGCTTTCGCGCAATGACTTCTGACGGCACCGAACAACCGACCGGGATCGTCGACGGCGATCACCACGATGCGCCGGAGGGTACGCAGTCTCCGGAGACCTCGCTTGCCCCGGAGGCCTCGCCCGAGCAGGCCGATCCCTCCGGCGTTCCCACCGCGGGTACGGGTGCCTCCGGTTCCGGCGCCGGAGTTCTCGGCGGCATCGCCGTGGTCAGCGCCGGGCTCGGATTGAGCTCGCTCATCGGTAATCCGCTGAGTGACATGCTGCGTGCCCGCCAGGAGATCGTCGGCCAGATCGAAGCCGGTGCCGGCGGCGGCGATCAGATCGAGGCGTTCTACGGCGCGCCGTGGCATACGACCGCGCTGGTCAACGGGATCATCGCGCTCGTCGCCGCGGTGGTCGGGGGCGTGGTGCTTCTCGCGTACGCGCGACGTTCCGACAAGCGGCCGTGGGTCACGGCTCTGGCCGTGGGCGGTGTCGTCCTCGGACTGCTCGGACTGTTGCTCGCCGGTGGCATGTATCTGGACCTGTTCGCCGCCCAGCCCGAACTTCCCACGGCGCCCCAGCTGGGCACAGGCGGCTGACGCCGACCGTTTCGCCGTTCTTCCCTTTACTCTTCGGAGGTTCCGATATGCGACCTCACCTGACATTGCTCGCCACGGTCGCGGCGGGTGCAATCGTGCTGACCGGGTGCGGCGGCGAGGCGAGTGACAACGCGGGCCAGCAGGGCGAGGCGGCGGGTTCGGCGTCGAGTTCCGCGGCCCCTTCGCAGTCCCAGCAGGGCGGCAAGGGCAGCTCCCAGGTCAGCGACGAAGGCGTCCGCTGGATGGACGGGTTCTGCGGGAGCATGGCCGAGTTCTCGGCTTCGTCCCAGGGCACGCCGAAGCCGCAGACACAGGACCCGGCTGCGCTCAAGAAGTCGATGGACACGATGCTCGGCGCGATCACCCAGAGCACCGACAAGTTCCTGTCCGACATGAACGCGATGGATTCGTCACCCACCGACGGGGGCGACGAGTTCCTCTCGACGGCCAAGGAGTCGTACCGGAAACTCCGCGAGACGGCGAACGAGGCGAAGTCGGAACTCGCCAAGGCGCCCGAGTCGGACAAGCAAGCGACGAGTCAGGCGGTGCAGGCGGCGAGCAGCAAGCTGCAGCAGGTGAACCTGCAGAAGCCGATCAAACAGCTGCAGTCGAATCAGCAACTGGCCGGTGAGTTCCAGCAGGCCCCGAAATGCCGGCAACTGCTGCAGGCCGCACAGCAGCAACAGCAAGGGGCCGGCGGTCAGCAGCAGCCACCACCGCCGGGGAACTGAGCCCGTGCCGCCGCCGACGCCGCCTCGTCCGTACCCGGGCGGCGCTTAGGAGTCCGGTGAGGTGGCGTCGAGTGTGGTGGAGTCAGGCGAAGTGGCGTCAGGCGAAGTGGCGTTCGTGGTCGAGCAGTCGCCGTTTGACGTCGACGCCCCAGCGGAAACCGCCCATCGCACCGCCGACGCGCAGCACGCGGTGACACGGCACGAACAGGGCGCAGGCGTTGCGGGCGCACGCCGACGCCGCGGCCCGAGCCGCGTCGGGGCGACCGGCGAGTGCGGCGAGTTCGGTGTAGGTCACGGATTTCCCGGCGGGCACGGTGCGCAGGACGTCCCAGGAATGGCTGAGGAACTCGCCCGATCGCTGGCGAACGGCGATCGCGTCGACGGCGTCGAACTCGCCCCGGTGGTAGCGGTTCACGGCTGTCGTGACGGCGCCGAGGTCGCGCTTCTCGCGTAGCTCACCGGGACGCAGCGACGGTGACATCACCGGTACGAGTTCGTCCACATCGGATGTCCAGCCGGAGGCGAGAACGGCTCCGTCCGGTGCCACGATCGCGGTGAACGGGCCGGCGTGGGTGTCCTGTGTGGACCAGTGTGCGGTGGTCATGGCGTTCCTTCCTGAAGGTCGGTCACCGGTCGCGGCCGGTCGAGTCGAGTGGGCGGGTGCCGGTGGTGTGGCCGTGGGCGGCCGCGTGGATGTCGTCCGCGGCGGCCCTCGTCGGGGCGGCGTCCTTCGCCGTGGCTGCCGGGTCTTTCTCCGTGGCTGCCGAGCGCCAGAGGTGCATGCCCGCGTAGGAGCGCCACGGGCGCCAGGCGAGCGCGCGGCCGGGCAGCTCGGCCGGATCGATGCCCGCGGCGGCGGACCCCGTTCGCAGTGCGAGGTCACCGTCGAGCAGCACGTCGGGGCGGCCGAGTGCGCGCATGACGACGTAGTCGGCGGTCCACGGCCCGATGCCCGGCTGGGCGAGCAGGTCCCGGCGCAGGTCGTCGGGGTCCCGGCCGGCGTGGACGTCGAGCTCGCCGGATGCCAGCGCCCCCGCCACGGTGCGGACCGCTTCGACCCGGGCGCGGGGTCCGCGGAGAACGTCGGCGGCGTGCTCGGCGACCGTGGACGCGGCGGGGAACAGCCGGGTCGTGCAGCGCAGGCGATCGAACGGGTCCTCGCCGGTGGGGTCGTGGTGGGACCGGTCGTCCCTGTCCGGGCTGTGACCCGGAACGCTCCCGCCGGGCGGGGCCTCGCCGGGTAGGGGCTCGCCGAGCTCCGCGGCGAGCCGGCTCGCCGCGGAGCGGGCGGCGGCGACCGACACCTGTTGGCCGAGCATCGTCCGCAGCACGAGTTCGGGCCCGTCGACCGCGCCGGGGACGCGGATGCCGGGGCGAGCGGCGACCAGCGGCGCCAGTGCGTCGTCCCTGCGCAGTGCGTCGTCCACGGCCACCGGGTCGGCGTCGAGGTCGAGCAGCCTTCGGACGCGGGTGACGGCGCCTGCGAGGTCGCGGACGTCGGTGAGCCACAGTTCGCACGGCACGTGCGCGGTGTCGGCGGCGGCCGTCACGGAGGCCGGTGTCACGGTCATCCGCCCCGGGCCGTGGGGCAGCCGGAGGGTACGCGTGTACCGGGTCGAGGTGGCCCCTTCGACGTCGGCGACCGCGCGGGCGGCGAGGAAGGCCAGCAGCCCGTCGCCGTCGAACGGCGGCCGCAGCGGCAGTCGCAGGCTGAGTGTCGCGCCCGACACCGGTGCCGGGGCCCCCGTGGCTTCGACCCGGCGGGAGGTCGCACGTGTGCGCAGGTCGGACGGGGTCATGCCGAACACGGCGCGGATCGTGTCGTTGAACTGGCGCACGCTCGCGAAGCCTGCGGCGAAGGCGACGTCGGTGAGCGGCATCGCGGAGCGTTCGATGAGCAGCCGGGCGGCGTGGGCCCGGTGGGCACGGGCGAGGGCGAGCGGGCCCGCGCCCAGTTCGGCGGTCAGGACCCGCCCGAGCTGGCGTTCGGAGTAGCCGAGCCTCCGGGCGAGCCCCGGCACGCCTTCGCGTTCCACGATGCCTTCGGCGATGAGCCGCATGGCGCGGGCGGCGAGATCGGCGCGGACGTTCCAGTCCGGCGAGCCGGGCACCGCGTCCGGCAGGCAGCGGCGGCAGGCGCGGAACCCGCGGGCCTGGGCAGCGGCGGCGGTGGGGAAGAACTCGACGTTGCCGCGCTTGGGCGTGATCGCCGGGCACGAGGGGCGGCAGTAGATGCCGGTGGTGCGGACACCGGTGATGAACCGGCCGTCGAACCGGGCGTCGCGCGAGCTCACGGCCGCGTAGCAGCGGTCGATGTCGTGCCAGATGCCGGTGGTGGCCGTTTCGGTCATGCCGTCGATACTGCCACCAGGTCAGCGCCGTGACTCGCGGAAATCGGACACCGCGGCCGGAGTGGTGGCACGGGACCGAGGGCGGCGGCCGGGCGGCACGTACACTTGCGAGCCGTGAGTTTGACCCTCGGCATCGTAGGCCTGCCCAACGTCGGCAAGTCGACCCTGTTCAACGCCCTGACGCGTAACGACGTGCTCGCGGCGAACTACCCGTTCGCGACGATCGAGCCCAACGTCGGTGTCGTCCCGCTGCCCGATTCGCGCCTGGACAGGCTCGCCGAGATGTTCGACTCGGCGAAGACCGTCCCGGCGACCGTCTCGTTCGTGGACATCGCGGGCATCGTCAAGGGTGCCTCGGAGGGCGCGGGGCTCGGCAACAAGTTCCTCGCCAACATCCGTGAGGCCAACGCGATCTGCCAGGTCATCCGCGTGTTCGACGACCCTGACGTCACGCACGTCGACGGCACGATCGACCCGCTGTCGGACATCGAGACGATCAACACCGAGCTCATCCTCGGTGACCTGCAGACGCTCGAGAAGGCGTTGACGCGGATGGAGAAGGAGGCGCGCACCAAGAAGGAGGCGCGCCCGGCCCTCGAGAACGCGAAGAAAGCCAAGGAGATCCTCGACTCCGGTCGCACGCTGTTCGCCGCGCAGCAGGAAGTCGACTTCGAGTCCCTGCGGGAACTGAGCCTGCTGACGACGAAGCCGTTCCTCTACGTGTTCAACGCCGACGAGGGCGTGCTCGCCGACGAGGCCAAGCGCGCCGAGCTGGCCGAGCTGGTCGCGCCCGCCGACGCCGTGTTCCTGGACGCGAAGGTCGAGGCCGAGCTGCTCGAACTGGACGACGAGGAGGCGGTGCTGGAGCTGCTCGAGTCGGTCGGCCAGGAGGAGCCGGGCTTGAACGCGCTGGCGCGCGCCGGGTTCCACACGCTCGGGCTGCAGACGTACCTCACCGCGGGCCCGAAGGAGGCGCGCGCCTGGACGATCCCGCAGGGCGCCACCGCGCCGCAGGCGGCGGGCGTCATCCACACGGACTTCGAGCGCGGCTTCATCAAGGCCGAGATCATCTCGTACGACGACCTGATGGCCGCCGGTTCCATGGCCGACGCCCGTTCCGCGGGCAAGGTCCGCATGGAGGGCAAGGAGTACGTCATGCACGACGGCGACGTGGTGGAGTTCCGCTTCAACGTGTAGCGCAAAATCCCGGGGCTTATACACCTGCTGGTCAGACGTGTCAAACGCCCAGGTCAAGCCGTAGAGGGTATGTATGTCATATCCGGGGATGGCAAAGGGTGTTCCCTGCTGTACTCGGACCCGTGCTGACTTTTCAGGCCGATTGGGGGCTGCCCTGGACGCTGGGCTGTCCCTATGTTGATCTCGCGATGAACCGTCACGGGTAAGGGACCGGCTTCGGTGTTAGACCAGCGCCGGTCGGCGTGGTGGTTGTTGAGCGTAGTAGGCGGACTCGTATTCGGTCGGGCTGAGGTAGTTCAGGCGGGAGTGTAGGCGCGCGTTGTTGTACCAGTCGACCCATTCTGCGTTGGCGATCTCGGGGTCGTCGAAGCCTTTCCACGGTCGGCGCGGCTTGACCAGCTCGGTCTTGTAGAGCCCGATGACCGACTCGGCCAGGGCGTTGTCGTAGGACGAGCCCACGGCTCCGGTCGAGGGCTTGATCCCAGCTGTGTCCAGTCGCTCGGTGTAGGCCACGGACATGTACTGCACTCCGTGGTCGTGGTGCGCGATCAGGCCGGTCAGGTCTTGCCCTCACGGCTTCGGGTCCAGATCGCCTGCTCGACGGTGTCGACGACGAGCTGGCTGGTCATCGTCGTGGCCACTGACCAGCCCAGGATCCGACGGGCGTAGGCGTCAATGACGAACGCGGTGTAGCACCAGCCCGACCATGTCGAGACATACGTGAAGTCCGCCACCCACAGGCGATCCGGTGCCAGGGGCGCGAAGTTGCGGTCCACCAGATCCAGCGGCTTGGGCGTCTTCGTGTCGCTGGTCGTGGTCCGCTTGACAGTCCCGCGGACCGCCCCGGTCAGGCCGAGTTCGCCCATCAGTCGCTCGACCGTGCAGCGCGCGATCGGCGGCTCGTTCTCTGGGCGTTCGCGGTTCAGGGTGAGCCACACCTTCCGCGCTCCGTAGACGCCGTAGTTCGACGCGTGGACCGCGGCGATCCTCGGCTTCAACTCCTCGTCCCGTTGCTCGCGGGCTGTGGGAGTGCGGGAGCGGTGTTCGTAGTAGGTCGCGGGGGCGATCGTGGCGCCCAGATCGGACAGCTGGGCGCAGATCGACTCGGGCACCCCAGCGCAGACCGTCGCCATCGCGGACACCGACATGCTCGTCGATGAACCGCACGATCAGCGCTGTGGCCGGTCGAGTTCGGCCGCGAAGAAAACCGACGCGGACTTCAGGATCGCGTTGGCCCGCTTGAGCTCGGCATTCTCCCGCTTCAACCGCTTCAGCTCCGCCGACTCCTCCGTCCTCATCCTGGGCCGCTCGCCGGCGTCGACCTCAGCCTGGCGGCACCACTTCCGCACCGTCTCCGGCGTACCGATACCCAGCAGCTCAGCGACCTTGCTCATCGCCGCCCACTCCGACTCGTGCTCAGCCCGAACCTCAGCGACCATCCGGACCGCCCGCTCACGCAACTCGGCCGGGTACCTGTTCGACGTACTCCCTGACATGACTCCATCCTTCCCACAGAACGGAGTCTCCGGACTTACCGGGGCGGTTCAGACCTCCGACCCTCCTACAGTTAGGGCCGTCAGCGTGCTACTCCGGGCCATTGCCCGGGCTCTGATCAGTCAGCCCGGAGGAACGCCGGCCCACGCGGCGTCCCACGTCTCCGGTCCGAGCTTGCCGGATGTCGGCAGGCTGTTGGCCTCCTGAAGGTCCAACACGGCTTCCTCGGTCTCCTCGGCGTAGCACCCGGTGCCCTGGAAGTCGTAGCCGTAGGTGTTCATCTGGAGTTGCCAGTCCACCAAGGCCGGATCGCAGTCGCCGTAGGTGTACACGGTGCCTGGCCAACTGGGCCACAACGGATCGTCGGCGACGTCCGGCAACTCCGGGCTGGACTCTGGCGCGGCTGGTTCGGGCGTTGACTCCTCGGGGCTTGCTGACGGGAAGTCATCCATAGGCGGAGGTTCGATTTCGTCGATCCCGGCTGCCTTCTCGGGCTGGTACATCTCCGGGTCGTAGCCCTTGTCGCAGGCGAACTCCCACAGGGCGCCCATCTGGTTGGCCGCCCGCTTGGCGGCCTCCGGGCCGGACATGCTGCCTAGAGCCTTCAGGCCCATAAGGTCTTCCTTCGACATCTGGCAAGTGATCGACTTAGCTTGCTCGAACTCCTGGCGGGCTGCTTCGTCGTTGACGTCGAGAGGCTGACCGGTCTTCATCTCCCCGCCGCCCTTGTTGACCTGCTCTACGTAGGCCTCCCAGGGGTCCTCGGAGGAGCATCCGACGACGAAGAGTACGACGGCAGCGGCAACACCGACGAGCCACAGTCCTCTGAGCATGATTCAGATCCTTTGCTGGAACAGGGTGGACCAGTGTGAGCGGCATTCCGATACTTCCGAAATGGACGAAGGTCCCAAGATTTCGGGCCGTCAGACCGTCAGAAGAAGACGCCGCCGGGAAGGCGGCGGTTCTCGTCGGAGTTATACGCACCTTCCGGAAACCGCCGCCACTCGCGCGCACGGTCGGCATGTTCCCGGCCTTCGACGGGGATTGTGAATTCTTCCCCGTCTGGCGAAGGTCTGGGAGCGCCAGGCGGCCGGATCATGACTACCTGGCTCGCCCGGTACGTGGAAGAAGGGCCGCCAGTATGAAGCCGAGAACCGCCGCTCCTGCCTCGTTCCCGCCGTCACGACGCGTGCCGGCGCACGAAGGCGTCCCGGCAGGAGTGCGCGCAGAAGCCGTACCGCGTGCCGTCGTGCTCGAGAGCGATCGCCTGGGCTCGATCCTTCACGAGCATTCCGCACATCGGATCCAGCAGCATCCCGTCGGGTACCTCGACCTTCCCCGCATCCAAATCGGACCGGAACTCGCGGCTCATCTCGGCGACGACACCGTCCGCCGTCATGGCTTTGCCGTCCAATCCGATGCTGCCGTCGGCGACTCCGACCAGGTTGATCCACAGCCAGCCGTCGGGCCGCTGCCAGCCGTGATCGTTGTCGACGCGGTGCACGGCGCGGCGGAGCCACCCCATCTCGTGCCGTGCGATCTCGTCCCGCCAGGCTTCGGGGACGGTGACGGTGATCCACAACGGCGGTACATCGCCGGGCGCGCCCCAGGTGCCGTCGCCGGTCTGCCAGCCGGCAAGCTCGGCGAACGCGACGTGGGTCATCGCCCTGGCTCGGCGCAGGGTGGATTCGGGCACGATGTCGTCCCCCATGTCACCGGTCAGTCCCATCGTGATTTCGGCCGCCATGGCGGTCTGATCCTCCGGGCCGAGGGCGCCGGCGGGGTGGCGGATCTCGATCAGGTTCATGGCCCCATCCTTCGGTTGCGTTCCGGACGATTCACCCGACGATGGCCCGCCTGCTGCACGGCGTCGATTACTTCGGAAGTAGTTGGAGTCGGCCCCGCTTTGCGGCAGGCTGACCGGTATGACGCACGTCGAGGAGATTTCGGTCGGCAGACTGGTGCGGGAATGGCGGGAGCGACGGTGCCGCTCCCAGCTCGACGTAGCCGTTGCCGCCGACCTCTCGGCGCGTCACCTCAGCTTCGTCGAGACGGGCCGGTCGCGGCCGAGCCCGGACGTGATCGAACGCCTCTGCGAGGAGTTGGAGGTTCCCTTGCGGGAACGAAATCGGCTTCATCTCGCGGCCGGCTTCGCCCCGCCCCACCCGGAACGGCCGCTCGCCGACATCGGTGAAGCCGGCGCCGCCGTGGAGGCGCTCCTCGCCGGGCACGAGCCGTACCCCGCCATGGTTGTGAACGTGCGCTGGGAACTGCTCGCCGGAAATCGGCCGGCGTGGGCCGCCTTCGGTGACGTGGCGCCGTCCCTCCTGGAGCCGCCGGTCAACGTCCTGCGCAGCACGCTGCATCCCGACGGCTTGGCGCGCCAGCTGGGGAACTACAGCCAGTGGCGAAGCCACGTCCTGCGCCGCGTCAGGCGGCAACTCGACCGGACGGCCGCTCCCGGACTGGCCGAGCTGCTCGCCGAGCTCGCCGCCTACCCCGTTCCCGCCGACAACGACGTCGTACTCGGTGAACCCGGTGATCCGGTCATCCCGATGCTGTTGCGGACGGCCCATGGTCCGATGCGACTGCTCTACACCCTCACCGTCTTCGGGGCGGCTCGGGACGTGACCACGGACGAGATCGCCGTCGAGTCGTTCTTCCCCGCCGATGCGGTGAGCAGGAAGTTGCTTCACGAGCTGGCTGCCGACGCCGCTGCTGACACCGCGGCCGACGCCGCCTCGCCGGGGAGTACGTCCCGGTGACCGGAGGCGCCGGGGTCGACCGGGCGGGCCGTTCGCGGGGATCGCCGGTTGCGGTCCGGGTGCTGCGGGCCTACGTTCGGCTGGAACCGATTGCGACCGGTAATCGGTCGTGAGGGTGATGACGTGTGGGGACACTGAGCTACACCGCGACCGTCTCGATCGACGGGTACGCCGCCGACGCGGACGGCGACTTCCAGTGGTCGGCGCCGAGCGACGAGGCGTTCCAGTTCCATGTGGACCGCATGGCCGCGGTGTCGACCGAGGTGCTGGGGCGCAACACGTACCTGCTGATGCGGTATTGGGAGTCCGCTCCGGAGGACGGTTCGTGGGGTGCGGCCGAGCACGAGTTCTCCCGGCGATGGTGCGGCATCGAGCGCGTCGTCGTTTCCTCGACGTTGACACGGGACGACGTCGCGTCCGAACGGGTTCGGCTGGTGCCCGAGCTCGGGCTCGCCGAGCTGGAGAAGATCGTCGCCGAGGCTCGGGGCGAGGTCGAGATCTTCGGGCCGACGACGGCGAGCGCGGCGATCCGTGCCGGCATGGTGCAGGACTTCCGGTTCTTCGTGGTTCCCAAGGCGGTCGGCGGAGGTCTCAGAGCGCTACCGGACGCGGTGGATCTCGACGTGCGTCTGGTCGAGCACCACATCTTCGGCAACGGCACCGCATACCTCCACTACCGGCAACGCTGACCGGACGGGACGTCGACGCGGGCGCCGATGCGTCATGCGGAAGCCGGGGCTCGGGAGGTCGCCGTCCGCAGTGCGAAGAACGCGAGAAGCCCGCCCGCGGTGAACCGCTGGGCCGTCATGAGCCGGGGCCGCGTGGAGACGAAACCCGCGATGTGTGCCGCGGCGAGCACGACCAGGCCGTTCACGGCGACGCCCACCGCGATCTGGACACTGCCGAGCTGCAACAGCTGCGCCCACGCGGGGCCCGCCGCCGGATCGAGGAACTGCGGTAGCAGCGCGGCGTACAACAACGCGATCTTGGGGTTGAGCAGGTTCGTCAGCAGTCCCATCGAGAACAGCCGAGCCTTCGAATCCGGTTCCATGGCGACATCCGTCGAGAAAGGTGAACTGCCACCGGGCTTGAGGATGTTCCAGGCGAGGTAGGCAAGGTACGCGGCGCCGGCGAACTTGACCGTGGTGTAGGCGATCGGCACGGCGGCGAACAGGGCCGACAATCCCGCCGCGGTGGCCAGCAGATAGCACACGAACCCGACAGCGGTTCCGCCCAAACTGATCATGCCGGCGCCGCGGCCCTGGGTGACCGACCGAGAGGCGAGGTAGATCATGTTCGGCCCGGGCGTCAAAGCCATGCCCAGTTCGAGCAGGGCGACTGCACCGAATGCGCTCCATGAGATCACCTGTACGCCTCCTGCGTCTTGGATCGCGTCGTGGGCGCTCGCGGCACCACTGGTCAGGACCATTGTCCCGGGCGGGCGAGCGTGCGAGGGACGCAGCGCCATCCCGCTGACCGGCGTCACCCGAGCTTCGAGCCCCGGTCCGGCTTCGCCCGGAATCGGGTGACAGGACCCCTCGCCTCGGTAGGATCTTCGCCATGTCGGTGTTCTGGGGTGTGCTGGCGGTGATCGGGGCGATCCTGGTGCTCGTCATCGGTGCAGGGGTGGTTGCGTTCGTCCTCGCCAGGATGCGGCTGCGCAGCCGGCTGAACCGGCAGCAGGAGGAGAGCTCGGAGTTCCCTGCCTGGGCGAGCGAGCACGGCTACGAGTACGCCGAGGAGTTTCCGGATTCCGAGGCCGAGCGGACTCGCGGCATGGGTGCGTTGATGCCGTTTCGGGACTTCGTGTTGTCCCGAGCGCATCATGTCTTCTACGACACGGAGAGCGAGAAGGCGCGGTTCGTCTTCCAGCTGACCGTCTACAGCGATCCGCACGACGGCGCGCCGCCGAGAGGCGCGCTGACCGTCGCCGTTGCCGAGGTGCCCGCGAGGAAACCGCCGCATGCCGACGACGTCCACGTGCAAACGAAGAACCGCCGGGAACCGAGCATCCACGCACACGGCCGGTGGGTGACGAGCTATGTCGGCGGCCCGCTCACGTTCGCGTCGATGGACACCGTCACCACCGGCCTCGCGCGGTACCTCGACACCGTGTGAGGTGCCGCGGCGTGGGCGAACAGCACGACCGCGCCGCTATCCGAGGGCGAGTTCGTCGACCACCTCGGCGACCGCGGTCCGTTGCGCGTCGTCGAGCCCCTGGATGGGCAGCGGCAGGCACCGGTGCGGGGCGAGGCCGAGGTGTTCGGCGACGGCGGCGACCACGCGCAGACTGCCGCCGCACTCCGCGAACAGTTCCCACAGCGGTGCGAGCCGGTCGGATTCCGCGGCCGCGTCCGCGGCCCGCCCCTCCTGGGCGGCGCGGGTGATCGTCAACGCCGGTGACGGCAATGTGCCTCCGACAACCGAGTACCAGGCGTCGCAGCCCGCGTTCAGTCCGGTCGCGGCGAAGGCGTCCCCGGAGACGCCGATCGTCACGTGCTCGCCGACGGCCGCCCGGATCGCGGCGACCCGGTCACGGGCCTGGGCCGGGTCCGCGGGCACGCCCGGGATCTTGATCGACGCGATCCCCGGCAGCTGGGCGATGCGGGCGTAGAGATCGACGGTGAAGCCGAACCGCGTGGTGCCGGGGTTGTCGTAGACGATGACCGGCAACTCGGTGTGCTCGGTGACGGTGCGGAAGAGTTCGAACACGTCGTCGTCGGTGAGCGGCTGGTAGGTCATCGGCGCCAGCAGGATCCCCGCCGCGCCGGCGGTTTCCGCACCCTCGACGTGCGCGAGGACCCGGGACGTCCGCAGGTCGCCGACTCCGACGAACACGGGGACACCGTCGGCGTGCTCGACGGCGAGGCGGGCGACGCGGGCGCGCTCGGCCCCGGTCAGATAGGCGTACGAGCCGGTCGACCCCAACGCGGTGACCGAATCCACGCCCGCGTCCACGAGCCGTTCGACCAGCCCGGCCAGCGCCGCCTCGTCGACGGCGTCGTCCCGGAGGCGAGTGTCGTCCCGCAGGGGAGTGAGGGGGAACGCGCTGAGGCCGGTGAACAGCCCGGCTGCGCCGGGTCGTTGCCGCAGGTCGGTCATACCGTCTCCCTCGTCGTTGCACCGATCAGCCTGCGAGTGATGCCCACCCGGTCGCCGAGCTGTCCCACCGCGTCGGCCAGTTCGTCGGCCGCCGACGTGAGTGCGTCGTCGGTCATGGGCGCGAGCGCGTCGACGATGAACAGCGCCGACGTGGTGGCGTCGGTGAGCCCGGTGCGGCGGCCCTGCCGCCAGTTCCACCGGCGGCACGTCACGCCCGACCCGTCACGCCACACGACCTCACCGGGCTGCGGGTGTTCGATCACGGTCTCACCGCCGGCGGCTGTGTCGAACGGCTCGTCTCCGGTCGCCCTGACCAGCCGTGCCGGGCCGTCGTAGGCGTGGAGGTCCTCGCCGCCGAGCGGAACCTGGTGCAGCACGGAAACGGCGTTGTAGATGTCGGTGAGTGCGTTCACCCGTGGCAGGCTCTTCTCGGCGCGGCGGGTGAGCGCTTCCAGACTGTTGCGGGTGCGCTGCGGCTTGGCTCCGAACGCGCGGTAGGCCTCGCGCCAGGCTGCGATGTGCGGCAGCTCGTCGACCGGCGAGTTCGCCAGCAGCGTGCGGGCGTGCGCCTCGGCGGCGGCGATCAACCCGTCGGCGGCACCGTCATCGGCATCCGGTGCGAGACCGTCGACGACGAGCAGCACGGCGCGATAGTCCGGTCGCAGCTCGAACACGTCCGGCTCGACGCTGCAGGCGGCCAGGAACGCGTCGGGGGTCATGGGTTCAGGCATCGGGTGTCTCCGTTCTGTGCGTCGTTCCCACACCCGGTTCGAAGACCGTCAGCGAGAAGCGCGCGGGCTCGTCGTGCGGGTTCGCGTAGGAATGCCGCATGTCGCCGTGAAAGGTCAGTGCGTCCCCGGTACCGACCTCGTGGTCCTGCCCGTCGACCTCGACCGTGATCGCACCCTCCTGAACATGCAGCAGTTCGCGCGTTCCGGCGGCGTGCGCCTCGCTCTCGTGCCGTTCGCCGGCGGCGAGGGTCCATTCCCACAGTTCGACCACGTCGGGCGGGTGCGTGCCTGCCACCAGGATGCCGCGGCCGCCCGAGTCGCCCGTCCACAGCACGGCACCGTCGCCGGCCCTGGTGAGCTTCGTCGTGCGGGAGACGGGTGGTTCGACGAGGGAGGGAAGTCCGACACTGAGCGCCTGCGACAGTCGCAGCAGCGTGCCCACGCTCGGGTTCGCCGTTCCGTGTTCGACGTTCACGACCATGCGCCTGCTCACCCCGGCATGTGTGGCGAGCTGGTCGAGTGTCCACTCGCGGGCACGCCGCTCCTGTTTCACCCGCGCGCCGATCGCACGTGCGAGTGTCTCTGCGTCCTCGTCCACGGAGTGCATCATAGTGCACTGTTCGGGTAGTCTTGCGAGAGAGGTGCGGGCTCGTGGTGGAGTGTCGCGGCCGCTCAGGAGGTGGTGGGGTCTTGCGGTCGCCGCGCCCTGAGTTGCTCGGCCAGGATGTCGCCGTGCCCCGCATGGCGGGCGAACTCGGCGATCATGTGCCCGTAGATGAAACGCAGATCCACGGGGCCGCGGTGCCACGGAAACTGCTCGTCGAGGTCGCGGCCCGCCGTCACGGTGCGGGAGTGTGCGCACGCTTCCAGGAACGACCGGCGGACGGACTCGATCGTGTCGCCGGGAGTGAGAACGAAACTGTCGTCGACGCTGTCCGGCAGTCCCAACTCGGCCCGGGGGACGCCGGCCACTCGCGAGTGGAACCAGATTCGTTCCACGAAGACGGCGTGCTTGACCAGTCCGAGGGGAGTGGTCAGCGACGGCACCAGTCGTGCCCGCGCCTCATGTTCGTCGAGATCGGCCAGGATGCCCAGGATCTGCTCGCGCTGACTGTCGAGTCTCGCCTCGAGCTGCGTGCGTTCGTTCGCGACGTGGATCTCCATGGTGAGACCCTGGCACGGATCGCCCGCCCGCGTGGCGGGAGTCTCGGACCGTGGCCGCGTGGACGGCGATCGGATCGGGCAAGGAAGATCGGGCGGGCGGACGCGGCGGTTCGTGAGAATCAATCACGAAGGGAGCAGTCGTGATCGAGATTCTGAATCGCCTCGTCTCCGCGGTGGAGGACCAGCTCGGCGAGGACCTCGACGTGGCCGCGTTCGCCGGTCGGTCGGGCACCACGGAGTACCACCTTCGCCGCATGTTCTCGTCACTGGCCGGAATGCCGGTGTCGGAGTACGTGCGGCGTCGGCGGATGACTGTCGCGGCGGCGGATGTGGTCGGCGGGGAGGACCTGCTGACGATCGCGGTCCGGTACGGCTACGGGTCGACGGAGGCCTTCGGGCGTGCGTTCCGTGCCGTCCACGGCGCCGGTCCTGCCGAGGTTCGCCGCGACGGCGGCCCCCTTCGCAGCCAATCGCAACTCAGGTTCCGCCTGACCGTCGAAGGGAGCACCGCCATGGATGCCCGCATCGTCGAACGACCCGATCTCCGCCTCATCGGACACGCGGCCCGTGTCCCGCTGATCCACGAGGGCGTGAATCCGCACATCCAGCACCACATCGAGTCGCTTCCCGTCACCGAGCACGAACGCCTCAAGCAGCTCGGCAGCACCGACCCGGCGGGATTGCTGCAGGTGAGTGCCGACCTCGACCCGGACTACACGGAGGGCAGCGAACTGACGTACCTCCACGGCGTGGCCGTCGCCGCCGAGACACCCGTCCCGGAGGACCTCGACGCGATCGAGGTGCAGGCCGGCACGTGGGCGGTGTTCCGCACCGCGGGCGAGCATCCGAAGGCGCTGCAGGACGGGTTCGCGGCGACGGCGACGGAGTGGTTCCCCGCCAACCCGTGGCGGCTCCGCCCCGGCCCTTCGATCGTGTCCGTACTCGAACGGGCAGCCGATTTCAGCACCGCGACGTGCGAGATCTGGCTACCCGTCGAACGGGACTGACCCGGTCCGACGGGTAAGTGGCCTGCCGGACCCGCCGGACGTAGGCTGCGCTGGTGGCCACCGTCGTCCAGGTCAACCTCGTCGTCGCCGACCTCGAGCGCAGTCGGGCGTTCTACGAGCGGCTCGGGTTCGCGTTCCGCGGCCGGAACCGTGCCGGTGCAGGCCCGGCGGAGGCGTGGGTGTCGACGAACGCCGGTGTCACGATGGTGCTGCATTCGACGGGTTTCGCCGCATGGTGGGACGAGAGCGCGCCGCAGCCGTCGGCCGGCGGTCCGCAGGTCGACGTCGAGCTCGAATCGCGCGAACGGCTCGACGAACTCGTCGGCGAGCTGGAACGCGACGGGGCGATCGTCGTCAAGCGGCCGGCCGACATGTCGTGGGGACAACGGTTCGCGATCGTGCGTGATCCCGACGGGCACCGGGTCGGGCTCAAGGCTTCGCTGTGACGGCACCGCGCGGGTGGTGCCGGGCCGACGCGTACGGTCACGGCCGAGATCGACGGAGGGCCGCGCCGTTTGGGGTGTCAGGGGGCGGCGGGCACGCCCGTGCATCTCGGAGGCGGTCGTGAAGATCCGCAAGCGTGACACGGCGTCGTTCGTCAGCCGCCTCCTGTGCGAGTGATCAACGGACGTCGCTTTCGGAGCCCGAACGCCCCCGCGGCCATCGACGCCGCTCCGGCGATACCGGCGACTGCGGCGGTCAGCGCAGCGCCCGCGAATCCCAACATGCTGGACATGGCGCCGAAGGCGAACGGTGCGACGGTGGCGCCCGCGTATATACCGACTTGGACGGTGTGCCCCGCATTCTCGGCTCGGCCCGGGACCAGCCGTAACGTGGCGGCCAACAGTAGTCCGGTCCAGCCCCAACCCGCTGAGAACGCCAGTATCGCGCCGAAGACGAACGTCACCGGGTTTCCGATTGCGATCAGTGCGAGCCCGAATGCCCCGGCGAGCATCATTGCGGTGATCACCGCCGGGTTGCGGTGTGGCGCCCGGTCGGTGAGTGCCCCTGTGGTGAGCCGTACGGCGATGGCGAGGACCGCGCTCAGCGCGAGGAGGTTACCGACGACGGCCGTAGCTACCCCGGAGTGGGTGCCGAGTTGAACGAAGTACGAGGCGACGGCGTTGTTGCCGGTTGCGGACAGGGCGGCGGCCACTGCCCAGAGCACCAACACCCGCCCGACGTTCGGCCGGACGTCGTCGACGTTCTCCGCTTGTACCGGACCTCGGTGGTCCTGGGTCCTGGTCAACGACGAGAGTGTGGCGGGGAGCAGTGCGACCACACCAGCGATCAACATCGCGGCCCGCCATCCGAACGGCTGCAGGACGAGCGCCACGAGCAGGCCGGGGACGAGAGTGGCGGCGCCGAGTGCAGCGCCGACCAGCCCTGCGGCGAGCGAACGGCGGTGCTCCGGAACTCGCGTCGCGATCAGGCGACCCGCAGCCGGCTGGACCACTCCGTTGGTGAAGCCTCCCAGCACCATCACCGCGATCAGTATCGCGAAGCTGGTCGTCTGCGACATCGTGAGCATGACCGCCGACGCGACGAGGCTGGCCGTGGCCAGTACCGCGGAGACGGGCAGTCTCGCGGCGAGGCGCTTGGTGGCAGGCGATCCCAGTGCGGTGGCTGCATAGAAGGCGCTCATCGCCAGCCCGAGGGCAGTGCGGGAGATGTGCAGGTCGGACTGGATCGACGGAGCGAGGGCACCGACGGCAAAGCCGGGCATCACTGTCACGGTTGCGGTGAGCGCGACGGTGACCGTTGCCGGCCAGTGCCCGGCGGCCGGCTCCACGAGAGATTTCTGCGCTGTCGCCATGGTGATCGTCGACGGCGGTTCAGTCGGTTACCGGACGCCAGGCGGGCCCGTCGCCGTCGAGATGAACCTCGCCGAACACCACGTCGGCGAAATGGACGCCGAATCCGATCGTGCGGGGTTCGGCCAGTTCGGCCACCATGCGGCGGCGGACGTCGGCGGACAGGCCGTGGTCGTGATCGGACGCGGCAGACCATTCGGGATGGTCGACCTGGATCGGTGAGTGCAGGACGTCACCGAAGGCGATCAGCCGTTGCCCGTTCGCGGTGATGACGTAGGCCGTGTGCCCGGCGGTGTGGCCGGGCGTGACCATGACGTGCACGTCGGGGAAGATCTCCTCGCCGTCGGCCACGGTCCGCACCCGCGGGTGCAGGGCATCGAGAATCTCCCCGGTCGTGCCGTGCGCTTCGACCAGATGACGCTGTGACCACTCGCGCTCGGCCACCAAGTACTCGGCACCGGTGAACACGCCGGGGGTGGGTTGCCACGCCCAACCGAGGTGGTCGATGTGCAGATGAGTGAAGGCGACCGCCTCGATCTCCTCGGGCTTGCGGCTTAGTGTCGCCAGGTTGTCCAGCATGGTGCCGCCGTGGATGGCACCGTGCGGGTTGCCGGGCTGCGCCGGCAACGACCGGGGGCCGAAACCGGCGTCGATCAGCAGCGCGCGGTCGCCGCGCTCTACCAGCAACCCGCCGATGCTGCCGACCAAGTTGCCGGACTCGTCGAGGTATTCGGGATGCGCAGCCCACACCTCATCGGTGGTGTCGGGAAGCCAGCCACGTGGGGTGAGCTGCACCGACCCGTCCGGCACGTAGGTCACCTTCGTCTCGCCCAGCCGCAGTGACCGCATGCTCGCAGGTCGCCGGAGTCGGCCGGGGTGGCTCGACACGGAGTTCGTCATGATTCGGGTCCCTTCGGTGACATGGGCCGTCGCCGACCTCGGACAACAGCAGGGACGAGCGTAAGGTTATCACTTAAAACTTTCAAGTTATAAATATGCTGACTTCACACGTTTTGCTAGGCTGTGGTCATGACGACGCCGGAACCGCAGGTCACCGCGGAGCGGGAGCTGTGCGGACTGGTGAACGAACTGTCCCGCCAGATCAGCGAGCATGTCCGGGAACGCGCGGCCAAACTGGAGCTGACCGCAGCGCAGGCGACCGCGTTGCGGGAGATGACGGGGCCGATGACCCTGAGTGAGCTGGCCGAACGGATGAGCTGCGAGCCGTCCAACGCGACTTATGTCATCGACAGGCTGCAGAAGCAGGGCCTGATCGAACGCCGCCCGCACCCCACCGACCGCCGCGCGAAGCAACTGGTTCTCACTGCGGAAGGCATCGCGCTCCGGGAGCGGCTCATCGAACTTCTCGTCGAGGAGTCACCGCTGGCAGGGCTGACGCGGGAGCAGCAGAACGTCCTGCACGAGCTGCTCGACCAGGCGGTCACCCAGCGGTGAACTGATCGTGCACTTGCGACGGAGCGCGACCGGACCGGCAGTGGCGAACCGCTGGACAGCCACCCGGTTGGCGAGTCCAGGCAGCTGCAGGCGAGGTCGCGTGACGTCACGAGTCCGGCGGATCGCCCCCGGCCGGGGGCTGGGCGCGTTCGGCGGCGCGGTCCCGCCACAGGGACAGTGTCAGCGACACGCACAGTCCGATGAGGATCACGGCGAACGGTGCCGCGGCGACGACGGCCGAACCCTGCAGCGTCGTCACGCCACGTCCCAGCAGCAGGACGGCGGCGAACGCGGCCGCGAACGACCACATCAGCCGCAGCGGTCTCGGCGGTTTCATGCTCCCGTCCGACGTGGTGCTGCCGAGCATGAACGACGCCGAGTCCGCCGAGGTGATGAACAGCAGCGCCAGCACGGGCACGAGCAGGACGAACGCCAACGTCGCGCCGGGCAGACTGCCCAGCACCTCGACCGTCGCGACGGCCTTGGTGTTGCCCGCGACGTGCGAGACGTCCACGGCGCCGGTCTGTTCCCGTTGCAACGCGGTGCCGCCGAAGACGGAGAACCAGACGACGCTCACCCCGCTCGGCACCAGCACCACCCCGGCGACGATGCTGCGAATCGTGCGGCCGCGGGAGATCCGGGCGATGAACGTGCCGACGAACGGGGCCCAGCCGATCCACCATGCCCAGAAGAAAAAGACCCACTCCTGGTTCCAGGTGTCCCCCGCGGCACCCTCCGCGGCGACGCTCATGGGCAGGAAGCTGCCGGCGTAATCGCGGAGCCCGGTGCCGAAGGTCCCGAAGATGTGCGCCGTCGGCCCGAGAATCAGCACGAATCCGAGCAGTACCCCGCACAACGCGATGTTGACCAGGCTCAGCACACGGATGCCACGGCCGAGACCCGTCATGGCCGAGATGGTGCTGACGGTCATCAGCCCGGCGATGATCGCGATCTTGACGCCGTACGACTCGGGCGCGTCCAGCACGTGGCTCAGACCGGCATTGAGTTCGCGGGTGCCGAGCCCGAGGGACGTCGCGACCCCGAACAGGATCGCGAACACGGCCAGGATGTCGACGGCCTTGCCGATCGGGCCGTCGGCCTTGCTGCCCAGCAGTGGCCGCAGGGCTGCGCTCACCAGCAGCTTGCGGCCGTGCCGGAAGCTGGAGTAGCCGACGGCGATGCCGACGACCGCGTAGATCGCCCAGGCGTGCAGCCCCCAGAACAGGAACGAGTACCGCACACCGACGGCGGCGGCCTCGGCCGACCCGGGCGCAGCCGTGCCGCCGGGCGGATCGGCCAGGTGGATCAGCGGCTCGGCGGTGCCCCAGAACAGAAAACTCAGCCCGACACCGGCGCTCAGCAGCATCGCGATCCACGACATCCAGCCGAACTCCGGTCGCGTGTCGGCGGTCCCGAGCCGCATCCGGCCGACCGGCGTCAGCGCGAGCGCGGCAACGAAAAGCAGCAGCACCAGGACCGTGACCGGATAGGCCGGGCCGAACGTGTCGACCACCAGTTGCCGCGTCGCTTCGAGAACGTCGGCCACGCGCGACGGCACCGCGAAGCCGACGACGATGAACGCCACGGATGCGACGAGCGACACGTAGAAGACCGGTCCCAGCCGCGGGTTGTCGGCCGCGGCGCCGGGTTGTCGGCCGCCCATGTCAGCCGAGTGTAAAGTCTCGCGGCCTCGCGAGCTGCCGTTTCGGTGACGCGGACCGTGTGGCCGTCGTCCTGTTGGAGCCGATCCGCCGCAACCATCCCCGTGTCGAGGGGGACGAATCGCCGGGCGACAGGCGGTCAGGGCCGCCCGGCGTGGGCGGCCCTGACCCGTACGGAGCGCAGCACGGCTTCGCGGGCCGCTGTTCGCGCGTCCTCGTGGAAGTCGGGTGCCGTGCACAGGTACAACGTGCGCCCGTCCGCACCGCCGAGCATGCACGCGAACACGCCGGTGCCGGGCCGGATCTCGTCGACGATCTCACCGCCCCGGCGCACGCGGATGGCACGGTTGCCCGTGGCATCGGCTATCCACAGGGCACCGTCGGAGTCCAGGCAGCAACCGTCCGCGGCGACGACGACCTGCGACAGCGCCTTCTCGATCTCCTGCTCCGTGGGCGGTTCACCGAACGCGGCCCACGTCCTGCGGTTCGTGAGGGTGCCGCCGGCGGCGATGTCGAACGCCGTCACCCGGTTGCCCATGGTTTCGCACACCAGGAGCGTGCCGTCGTCGGTGATGACGCTGCCGTTGGGGAACAGCACGTCCTCGGCCGCCTTCGTGACCGTCCCGTCCGGATCGACCCGCAGCAGGTTCGTCGGCCGCGTCGGCGCGCCGCCCATGAGGTCGAAGCCGAAGTCGCCGACGAACGCGCGGCCGTGATCGTCGACGACGAGGTCGTTGAGATGCCCGCCCACGTAGGGGGACAGGTCCGCGTGGCACACGAGCCGGCCGTCGGACTCGCGCCGCAGCAGGCGGGCGTCCCGCATCGAGACGACGAGCAGCCGGCCGTCGGGCAGCCAGCCGAGCCCGGACGGCTGCTGCGGGACCTCCGCCTCGACGCGCCGATCACTGCCGTCCTCGGCTGCGGAGTAGACGCGATGGGTGTAGAAGTCGGACACCCAGATCCGGCCGTCGTGCCAGCGAGGGCCCTCCAGGAACGACAGGTCGCTCATGACGGTCGTCAGGTCGTGGCTCATTGATTCCTCCCGGATGGGCCGGTGGCCCGGCGTAGCTGTCATTCGGTCGATTGCCGACACGGCCACGGTCACCCGCGGGCCGCGTCGAGGAACCGTTCCAGTTCGGACTGGACATCGGGGCCGCACGGCTGGAAGACGATCTCGCTGACGCCGCTGCTGCGCAGCGTGTCGAGCTTGCGGTGGACCTCGTCGCGGGTGCCGCTGAGGGTCACGTCGCGGAGGGTGGTGTGCCCGCCTGCGTCCCATGCCGCCCGGTCGGCCGGGTTCAACTCGACACAGTGTCCGGAGTGGACGGCAAGGTGTCGTTCGTCCTCCGGTGTGGCGGTCACGACGTCGAGCCATTCACCGCCGCCGGGCAGCGTCCGCACGGCGTCGGGACCACCGAACTCGTACGCGCCGTGCAGGGACAGTGCCCATCCGGGCCCTCCAGCGAGACGGGCGTGTTCCGAGTCGGGTCTTTCGTCGTCGTCCAGCACCGTGCCCCAGGCGAGATATGCGCTCCAGGAGTACTCGTTCACGAAGTCCGGAACCTGCAGCGTGGCGAAGAGTCCGTCGCCCATTTCGGCCGTGACCCCGTTGCCCTTCGGGCCGAGTGCTCCCACCAACACGGGAACGTCGACCGGTCGGGCTGGAGCATGCCCGTCCGGATGCAACATCTGCATGCGCGAACCCTCCCATTCGACGACCTCGCCGCGCAGCAGACCGCGGTAGGCGCGGATGTAGGCGGCCATGAACGACCACGGGACCGCCCGATATCCCATGGCCCGCCGGCCGGTGAAACCCGTGCCGAACGCGACGGCAACCCGGTCCGGGGCGAGCGCGCACAGTGTTGCGGTCGCGGAGGCATTGGCCATCGGATGGCGCAGGCTGGGAACGAGCACGCCCGGGCCGATCCCGATCCGCTCGGTGCGGGCGGCCGCGAGCGCCAGTGTCATCCAGACATCGGGGCTCTGCTGGGGTGTGTCGTACAGCCACGCTCTGTCGTAGCCGAGCCGCTCCGCCAGCACGATGTTGTCGGCCGAATCCAGCGCGGTCGGAAAAGCACAGGACACCTGCATTGGTGCCTCCCTCGGCGTCATCGCCTACTGGGTCGCATGTTCGACGGTTCGTCGCTGTGACCGTCGCAGTGGCACGGCCGCTCTCGTCGCGGTCGCCGTTGCCGTCGCCGTTGCCACCGTCGCCGGCGGGCATCGAGCACTCGGAAAGCCGGATACTGAGCGCTCATTCACCTACCGCGCCGATGCTACTGTGAACCACGTCATAGTCGCAAGGTGGCCTTGTCGAGGTGGTGGAGGAGGCCGAAGGCGCCTGAACACGACGGTGTCGGCACAAGACCGTGCCCGAGTACGGCGGGAGGGCGACGTGACGGAACGCGGAGACCGCACGGCGGCGGAACCCGGCAGGCAGCAGGGCGATCCGGGCGCCGAGTCGGCCCGGTTCTGGGGCCTCGAACGCAGTGAGCAGTCGCGCCGGTTGCTGACCTCGGGGGTGCACTGTTTCGCCGCGAGTGGATTCCACGCCACGACCACGCGCGACATCACCTCCGCCGTCGGCCTGTCACCCGGTGCGCTCTACGTCCACTTCTCGTCGAAGGAGCAACTCCTCTTCGAGATCATCCGCACCGGTCACGTGCGTTCTCTCGACACCGTGCGCGGCGCGGGCACCGGCGCGGACGCGGCAGCCCACCTGCGGGCGCTCGTGCGGCGGTTCGTCGTCTGGCACGCCGAGCACCACGTCGTCGGCCGCGTCAGCCAGTACGAACTCGGGGCCCTCTCGCTGCCGCACCACGAGGAGATTCTCGATCTGCGCAGGGCCACGACCAGCGTGTTCCACGATGCGGTCCGGCGTGGCATCGACGAGGCGACGTTCGCGAACGTCGACGTGCCCCGGGTCGTTCGCGCCGTCCTGTCCCTTGGTGTCGACCTGGTCCGCTGGTACCGACCCGGCGGCGACGATTCGCCCGAGCAGCTCGGTGAGTTCTACGCAGGCCTTGCCCTGGGAATGGTCACGAGTGCGGCCGAGGCGTATCCCCGCCCCGGGCCGCACGCCGCGGTGGGGACGCACCGCTCGACGCGGCCGGACAGGGCGTGAACCGTCGGTGGGCGCCGCTACGGTGAGCGGCAACCGCCGAGAACGGAGCGACCATGGCAGTGGAGATCACCGGTACGGACGCGTGTGGCAACTCGCCGAAGAACGTGTTCGTCGCACGGTTCGAAGAGCAGCTGGCACGCGGTGACACCGACGCGCTGGCCGCGGTTCTCGCGCCGGAGTGTGTGCTCGACGTCGTCGGTTCCGGTGGGGTGCGCACGGTCGAGGGGCGTGAAGCGGCCGCGGCCGCACTGGCCGAGATCGTGCCGAAGGGACTGACGGGTGCGCACGTCGAAGCCGCAGTCACGCACGGCAAGGCGGCCGCGGCCTGGGGGTCCTGGACACTGCGCGGAGAAATCGTGCAGTGGTCGCACGTGTTCTGGTTCCGCACCCTCAAGGCGCAGGACTTCGACCGCATCCGGGTCTTCGGCGGCTGAGCCGCTGGGAGTCCTCGGGCTGCGAACCTGCCCCTCCTCCGTTCGTCGGTAGTAGCAAAGTAGGGACTTTCGGGCTTTCCGGACCTGGTCCAGGTCGACTCACCTAGGTTCGCGATCAACGAGCACGGGCCGCCGACGCCGGCGGCCCGCGTCCGTTCGAGACATCGCTGCCGTCCCCTCCCGGAGGAAGAATGTCGACCGACCAGACCCCGAATCCCCCTCGCGGCTTTTCCCGTCGGCGCATGCTCGCCGTGACGGGTGGCACCGCCGCGGCCGCTGTCGTGGGCGTACCCGCGCTCTTCCGCGGTGGCCTCCCCGAGGCGGCGGCCTCCTCGGTACCGGAGTACCCCGGCGCCGACGACTGGGTGGCCGCCGGTTCCAACGCGCTGGGCGACACCCGTTCCAGCGTCAGTGCCGTGGTCATCCACACCACACAGGGCAGCTATCGCGGTGCGATCAACCACATGGCGGGCGAGAACGGCGTCGCCGCCCACTACGTGGTCCGGTCCTCCGACGGCCACATCACGCAGATGGTGCGGGAGAACCGCATCTCGTGGCACGGCAACGGTGCCAACGACTACTCGGTCGGCATCGAGCACGAAGGCTGGGTCTCCGAGCCCGGCCGGTTCTACACGGCGGAGATGTACCGCGAGTCGGCGAAGCTGGTGCAGCACCTGTGCTCGCGCTGGGGCATTCCGAAGGACCGGGACCACATCATCGCCCACTCCGAAGCTCCCGGTGCCACGCACACCGACCCGGGCCCCGGCTGGGACTGGGACTACTTCATGAAGCTCGTCCGCGGCGAGTGGGTGCCGGCCCAGCCGCCGGCGCCGTGGACCGTCGCGGATTCCGGGTACACGACCGTCTCGACGAACCGCACGGCCCCGCCCCAGACCGCGAAGACCGTGCAGCACCTGCTCAACGAGCACGGTGCGAGCCTGGAGGTCGACGGCATCTTCGGATCGGTTTCGGCCGCCGCGGTCAAGGATTTCCAGCGGGCGAACGGGCTACAGGTCGACGGCGTCGCCGGCCCCAATACGTTCGCCGAGCTCGTCGTGACCAGGAAGAACGGTCACAGCGGCGACGCGGCCGAGGCCGTCCAGGCCGGCCTGAACAAGTACGGTGCCCGCCTCCTGGAGGACGGCCAGTTCGGGCCGCTGACCGCCGAGGCCGTCAAGGAGTTCCAGACCGCCAACGGCCTGTACGTCGACGGGGTCGTCGGCCCGCAGACGTGGGAGTGGATCGCCTGACCGGCCGTCGCCGGCCGGCCCACCCCGGTCCGGTGCCGTTCCCGGGGTTTCCGCCCCGGGAACGGTGCCGGTACCGGCGGTGCCCGGTTCGCGGACGCCTGATTCGCGGATACCTGGTTCGCCGGACACCTGATTCGCCGGACGTCGCGGCGGGCTCGGCGCCCCGGTGGAATCAGGTGCGCGGCCGCCACCGCTTCCACACGGCGGTACCCGCGGCCCGCAGTTTGCCGCCGTGGTGGATCTCGCAGACGACGGTCATCTCCGGTTCGTCGATCGTCGTCAGTTCTGCGGTGATCTCCAGCGGTTCGTCCAGCGGGGTCGGCCTGCGGAACCTCACGTCGAGCCCCGCGGTGACGTAGGCCAGGTGCTCGCCCGGTGCGGGCTCCCAGCCGCGGCGGTCGGCCTCGAGCATGACGGCCGCCGCACCGTGGCAGTCGAGCACCGTGGAAATGATCCCGCCGTTGAGGTAGCCACCGCCGTTGTCGTGCCGCGGCCACGGCGTGAAGGTCGCGCGGACGACACCGTCGACCTCGTAGCTGCTCAGCCGAAGCCCGTCCGGGTTAGCGGGTCCGCAGCCGAAGCACTTCATGTCGGGGAACAGCAGCTGCTGGATGCTCGGGCCCCGGGTGTCGTCGGTGTTCGCGGTCTCGGTGCTCATGGCGCTCATCATGGTCGAGGTCTACCGTCGGCGGTGAGCCGGTCGCGACCGGCCTGCTGACGATGTGAGTCAGGAGACACCAGCATGCCCGAACCGAACAGGAACACCGAACCGAACACACAGCCGCCCGGCGGCGGGACCCGACCGGAACTCGACTGGTTGCCGGGGGCTGAGCGGAATCCAGGGCCGCAACGGAATCCGGGACCGCAGCGGAATCCGGGGGAGCGGCGACACGGCTCCGACCTGCCGCCCGACCACCCCGGCCCGCAGGAGCCGTACCCGCGTCGCCGCAAGCCCGAGGGCTCGGCCGACCAGTACCCGCACGAGACCCCGCAGCGCTACCCTGGCGACGGTGCCCACATCGAGGGTGTGCCGGACGCGCCGACGCGGCGCGCGCCGGGCGAGCGGTGACCGCGGTCGACCGGTTCGTCACGCTCACGGACCGGCTCGGCTGACACATCCGCAGCAGGGCCGGGACCGAGCGGACGGTTGTCACGGGTGCGGGTCGCCCGCCAGTGCCGCGAGGATGTGGACGTCCGCCCGCTCGCCGTCGGCGACGACGGCTTCGCGGCGCGTGCCCTCGAGGACGAAGCCGGCCGCCTCGTAGGCCTCCCGCGCGCGAACATGGCATGCCGCCACCTGCGTCTCCACGCGGTGCAAGCGGGCCCCGTCGAGTGCGTACTCGAGCAGTAGCCGGGCGGCTTCGTCACGGTGGCCGTCGCCGTAGGGGCCGAGCAGGCCCAGCCGGAGCCGGCAGGACGCGTTGTCCGGGTCGAGGTCGGCCAGCACCGCCTCGCCGATGAACGACCCGGTCCCCCGATCCACGACGGCAAGATCGACCCGGTCGCCGCGCTTGCCGCACGAGCCGTACCAGTGCTGGGCCGCCGCCAGATCGTCGAGTGCGGGCACCGCGGCGCCGCGCCCCGGGCACCACGTGAGTGCCTCTTCCCGCATCAGCGCGACCAGACCGGGAGCGTCGGCGGGTAGCGCGGGACGCAACTGCACCAGCTCGCCGGTGAGGACGGGCTTGTTGGCGAAGGCCGGTGGTGCCGTCATCGGGTCTGCGGTCGCCGGGCTCAGTGCGGTTGTGTCTGCCTGCGGTGGCCCTTGGCCGTGTAATACAGCACGGCGCCGGCCAGGCCGATGATCATCACGAACGCGGTGCTGCCGACGACCACCGCCTGCGTGAACGCGTCCCACGGATCGGCGACGGCCTGCCGCTTGTCCTCCTGGTCGGCCAGCGCGGGCGCCGCGCCCGCCAGTAGTGAGCCGAGCACGGTCAGGACCGACAGCGTCGCCGCGGCGGTCGCGCGCCGCAGTCGCCTACCGGGCCCACTCGCGGACACGGTGCGGAAATCGTTGGTACGTAAGGCGATTCGGCTCATGCGCACTCCCTCCTTCTGCTGTCGGATACCCGTGCAACGCCGCGTGACACCGGAAGGTTGCCGGATGCTGCGCACGTCACAGGACATGGGTGAGACGGGGTCAGGAGACTTCCATGATGGCGTCCACGGCACCGTCGATCTCGGCCGCCAGTGAGACGTCCTTCTCCGTGAGTCCGCCGGCACTGTGTGTGCTCAGGGAGAAACGTAACGTGCGCCAGCGGATGTCGATATCCGGGTGATGGTCTGCGCTCTCGGCGAGCTCGGCGACCCGGTTCACCACCTCGATCGCGCGGGGGAAGCTCGGCAACTTCGCCTCGCGCACGATCGCCTCGCCCTCGCGGTGCCAGTTGGGGAGGTGTTCGAGTGCTGTCTGGATGCGGTCGTCGCTGAGTAGCTCCGTCATGTGTCCATGGTGGTGCCGGGAGGGGTAAGCTGCACAGTCGCAGTCGGGCATGTCGGCCGTAGCGTGTCGAGATCACCGTTTCGTGATCATGGTGGCGCGCTCACGGCGCGGGGTGCCCGCCGCCACGGGAGTCCGGTGAACCGGCCGGACTGAGAGGTGGGCACCGAGCCCACGACCGTTCGCACCTGATCCGGGTCATGCCGGCGCAGGGAGGCATGCTCAGCTCGAGCCGTCGTACTCCGAGCCGCTTGCCCTCCGGGTCGCCTGCGGCCCCGGTCGGCGCCGCGGACGGTGCCGACGAGGAGAGACGATGTTGCCGCGCCGTTTGAGCCAGCTGACCGCCGTTGCCCTGACCGGCCTGTTCACCACCGGGTGCACGTTGATCGGGGGTGGGGACGGCGGTGGTGGCGACGCTTCGTCGGCGACGACGGTCACGCTGGCCACGCACGATTCGTTCGCCGTTCCGCAGGAGGTGCTCGACGAGTTCGAGTCGCGGTCGGGTATCCGCGTCAAGGTGCTCAACCAGGGCGATGCCGGAGCGCTGGCGAACAAGCTCGTGCTGACGAAGGCCAACCCGGTGGCCGATGTCGCCTACGGCATCGACTCGACGTTCGCCTCCCGCACTCTCGCCGAGGACGTGTTCGCCCCGTACGACGCCCCGGCCGCAGCAGAGGGTCCGCAGCGTTACGCGCTCGACGACGCGGGCGACCACGGTGCGAGCGGTGACGGGGCCCGGCTGACGGCCGTGGACGTCGGCGATGTGTGCGTCAACATCGACACCGAGTGGTTCGCCTCCCACGACGTGCCCGCCCCGCGCACGTTCGCCGACCTGGCCAGGCCGCGCTACAGCAAGCTGCTGGTGACGCCGAGCCCCGCGACGTCGTCGCCCGGCCTGGCGTTCCTGCTCGCGACCATCGCCGAGAAGGGCGAGAACGGCTGGCAGGACTACTGGCGCAACCTCAAGGAGGGCGGTGCGCAGGTCGTGAGCGGCTGGACCGAGGCCTACACGCAGGAGTTCTCCGGGTCGTCCGGCAACGGCCCGCGCCCGATCGTCGTGTCGTACGCGTCGTCCCCGGCCGCCGAGATCGGCGACGACGGCACGCCTCGCACGAAGGCGCTGCTGGAGACCTGTTACCGGCAGGTCGAGTACGCGGGGGTGCTCTCCGGCACGGAGCGTCCCGACGCGGCGCGCCGGGTCGTCGATTTCCTGCTGTCCCCGGAGTTCCAGCGCACCGTGCCGGAGAACATGTACGTCTATCCGGCCAGGTCCGACGTCGAACTGCCCGGTTCGTGGCGGAAGGCGGCCCCGTTGCCGGACGACCCGGCGCAGTTGCCCGCCGCCGAGGTCAGCGAGGGCCGGGAGCAGTGGATCCAGCAGTGGCGCGAGCTGTACGAGGGCTGAGCCGAGTCGGGCGTCGCGGCCCCGCGGCCGGAGGGGGCCGCGGGGCCGGCGTCGTCGCGCTCGCGGCGCTGCCGATCGCGTTCCTGGGCGTGCTGTTCGCCTGGCCGGTCGTGGCGATCGTGCGGCTCGGCGTCACCGACGGGGGAGTCGCAGCGGCGCTGGCGCAGGCACAGACCTGGGACCTGGCTGCGTTCACCCTCGGGCAGGCGGCGGCGTCGACGGCCGTGGCGGTGTTCGCCGGAATGCCCGTGGCGTTCCTGCTCGCGAGGGCGCGGCTGCACGGGTTCGGATGGGTTCGGACGTTCCTGCTGGTGCCGTTCGTGCTGCCGACGGTCGTCGTGGGGCTGGCGTTCAAGGCGTTGTGGCCCGGCGGTGGGGTGGCGACGATCGTGCTGGCCAACGCGTTCTTCAACGTCGCCGTCGTGGCGCGCACCGTCGGCGGGTTGTGGGCGCACCTCGACCGGCGCGCCGAGGACGCGGCCCGCAGTCTGGGCGCCTCGCCGTGGCAGGCGTTCCGCACCGTGACGCTGCCCGCTCTCGCACCGGCGCTCGCGTCGTCGGCCGCGGTCGTGTTCCTGTTCTGTTCCACGAGTTTCGGTGTGGTGCTGATGCTCGGCGGCGGGCGTTATCGCACGCTCGAGACCGAGATCTACCTGCGGACCGTGGAGCTGCTCGACCTGTCCGGTGCGGCGGCGCTGTCGCTGGTGCAGCTCGCGGCCGTGATCGTCGCGCTCGTGATCGGCGGGGTGGCGCGGCGGCGACGGGAGCGTGCCGCACCGCTTCGCGCCCCCGTGGTGACGGCCCGCAGGCCCGCGGGCCGCGAGTGGTGGGTGGTCGGAGCGGCGCTGACGGTCGTGGCGGGTCTGCTGGTGCCGATCCTGGCACTCGTCGTCCGTTCGCTGTCCACACGCGACGGCTGGGGGTTCGACGGTTACCGCGCGCTGGCGGGTTCCGGCGACGGTGCGCTGAGCGTCACCGGCTGGGAGGCGGCACTGAACTCCCTGCGGACGGCGTTCGACGCGACGGTGCTGGCGATGATCGTCGGGGTGCTCGCCGCCGTCGCGCTGGTGGCGGCGGGGCGGGCCCGTGGCCGGGTGGCACGGCTGGCAGGGGAGACGCTCGACGCGGCGCTGATGCTGCCGCTCGGTGTGTCCGCGGTGACCGTCGGCTTCGGTTATCTGGTCACCCTCGATGCGTTGCCCGGGGATCTGCGCACGTCGCCGATGCTGGTGCCGTTGGCTCAGGCGCTCGTCGTCGTGCCACTGGTGATCCGCATGGTGCTGCCTGTGCTGCGGTCGGTCGACGTCCGGCTGCGCCAGGCCGCGGCGACACTCGGCGCGCCGCCTGCGCGGGTGTGGTGGACGGTGGACCTGCCGCTCGCGGCCCGGTCGCTGGCGGCGGCCGCGGCGTTCGGCTACGTCGTCGCGCTGGGCGAGTTCGGCGCGACGAGCTTTCTCGCCCGCCCCGAGGCGCCGACACTGCCGGTGGCGATCAACGAGCTGATCAGCAGACCGGGCGAGGAGAACACTCAGTTGGCCTACGCGGCGTGCACGCTGCTGATGCTCGTCACCGCGGGCGTGGCCGCCGTCATCGACCGCCTGCGGGCGCCGCACGTCGGGGAGTTCTGAATGCTGACCGTGGACCGGGTCACCGTCACCTACGACCGCACACCCGCGGTGCGTGACGCGTCGCTGGAGATCGCCGACGGCGAGGTGTTGGCGTTGCTCGGGCCGTCCGGTTCGGGCAAGTCGACGTTGCTGCGCGCGATCGCGGGTCTCGAACCGGCCTCCGGCGCGGTCCGCTGGGACGGCGACGACCTGGCGGGCGTGCCGGTGCACCGCCGCGGCTTCGGGCTCGTGTTCCAGGACGGCCAGCTGTTCCCGCATCGCGACGTGGCGGGCAACATCGCGTTCGGCCCGAGGATGCAGGGCATGGCAGCAGGCGATCGCGACCGTCGCGTGGCCGAGCTGCTGGAACTCGTCGGTCTGGCGGGTTACGAGCGGCGGCCGGTCACCGAACTGTCCGGCGGTGAGGCCCAGCGCGTGGCGCTGGCCAGGGCGCTGGCGCCCCGGCCGAGGCTGTTGCTGCTCGACGAGCCGCTGTCCGGGTTGGACGCCGAACTGCGCGAATCGCTGGCGCTCGACCTCGTCGGCGTGCTGCGCCGCGCCAAGGCCACGACACTACTGGTCACGCACGACCAGGAGGAGGCGTTCACGCTGGCCGACCGCCTCGCCGTGCTCGACGAAGGGCGCATCCGGCAGTCCGGCGACGTGATCGACGTCTGGCGCGCACCCGCCGACGAACGCGTGGCCCGTTTCCTGGGGGTCACCACCGTGCTGCCCGGCGAGGTCACCGACGGCCGGATGAGCTGTGCCTTCGGTTCGGCCGATGTCCCGTGGGCCCTCACCGGGCCGGCCACCGTCGGCCTGCGGCCCCACGCGTTGCGTGTCGCCTCCACCGGAGTGCCGGGGGAGGTGGTGTCGCGGGCGAGGCGCCGCGACCACACGCGGGTGACGGTCGACGTGTCGGAGACCGTTCCCGACGTGTCCACCGTCGATGCGGTCGCCACGATGGCGGACGCGGCGCGGCCCGGCGACGAGGTCCGCCTCACCTTGGACCCCGGCGGTGTGGCGATCGTCGGTTAGCGCCGAACCCGCCCGTGGCGTAGTCCGGTTCTCCGTTGGTCGGAACCCCGCTTGGCCGCTGTGAGCTCGTGCTGCTTAGAAGGGTGGTTCGTCGGGCAGTGGCGGCGGTGGTGTCGGTGGCAGCGTGGTGCGGTGTCGGCGGCCGAGGTGGGGCCGTGGTGGGCGGTCCATTCGTGTTGGTGGTCGAGGTCGCAGTGGCGGGCGGGTCGGTGGCACCGGGGATGCATCCGCGATCGCGCACGCGGACGAGGTCGCGGATGGCGGCGGTGGGGCGGCGTCGTCTTCTGCCGAGGCCAGCGAGGCGAGCAGTACCATCTCCTCGGCATCAACCTGCGCCCGTCGGCATCGCAGCGACACGGCCACAGCAGCACTATCCCCAGAACCAGTCGCACCGCGTACTGTTTCGAACCAGAGTTCGAAACAGCAACACCCATAGGTGTGCGCCTGCAGCGAAGTGCCCTCCCGTCGACCTGCCCAGCCGGCGAGGCGAAAGGCCCCCCGAGACGTGCAACTCCGCCTCGGAGACCTGCCGATGAGTCGACAAATCCCGGAGTCGCAGTCCTCGCCGAGAATCGCGAACCCCGGCGGTCAACGGCCGTCGTACCGCCGGGGTCCGGAGAACGCATCACCCGTCCTTGGAAACCAACCGCGCGTACGCGAGCGACCCGCCGATCGCCAGATAGCACGCGGCCTTCAGTGCGCCGTCGATCAGATCGCCCGAGGGGATCGGATCGCGCAACACGTCGACGAGCGACCACCACGCGTCGGTGAGCAGGAACGGGTGCAGCCAGGACAGTGCGTCGAGGCTGCCGAGCACGGCGAACACGATGATGCCGCCGAGCACGGATGCGAGCACGACCATGGGGTGTTCGGTCAGCGCCGAGATCGCGAGCGCGACCGCGCCGACCGCCCACAGCTGCAATGTCACCCAGGCCACGGCGAGTGCGATGCGGCCGAGCGCGTCGGGTATCGACAGCGTCGTACCCGACAGCGTGTACAGCGTGCCGCCCCCGTTGATGACCAATGCGGTGAGGATGCCGCTCACCGCGATGACGGAGGCCGCCACGAGCGTGAACGTCGCCACCCCCAGTGCCTTGACCAGCAGCAGCCTGGCGCGCCCGACCGGCGCGAGCAGCCAGCCGCGCAATGTGCCGGTGGAGGTCTCACCCGCGAGCGCGTCGGCTCCGGACATGGCGGCGGCCAACGGCAGCAGCATCTGCATCGTCATGGTCAGTGCAGCGATCGGCAGGATGAGCACGCTGCCCGCGGCCGCCGCCAGCAGGCCACCGCCGTCGTCGCCGCCCGGCCCACCACCGGGACCGCCACCACCGGGTCCGCCGCCACCGGGTGATGCCGCCGGACTGGTCGTCGCCAGTGCGATACCCATGATCACCGGGATGAGCGCCAGCAGCCCGAGCACGGCGAGCGTGCGGGGCCTGCGGAAGATCCAGCGTAGCTCGGCGCGCACGAGCCGCGGCACTGGAGCCGTGCGCCGCGCAGGTGTCGTCATGACGTCCATGTCGGCGCCTCCTCACTGTCCTGGGTCAGCCTGGCGAACAGGTCCTCCAGGCCGGTGCGGCTGCGCCGCGCTTCGTGGACCGGTACGCCCGCGCCGACGAGCGTGGCGATCACGTCCGGCGCCGCGGCTCGCGTCAGCTCGACGCGCACGCCGTCCGGTGTCGGACGTGCGTTCAGGTGTGCCGCACGCAGGGCAGCCACCGCCGCCGACGCGTCCGTTGTGGACACTTCGAGGCCGGGTGACTCGGATTCGAGCAGCTCCGTCAGGTCGCCCTGCGCGACGAGGGTGCCCTCGTTCAGCACGGCGACGTGCGTGCACGTCGCCTCCACCTCGGCGAGCAGATGGGACGAGACGAGCACCGTCACGCCTTCGCGGTGCAGATCCGCGATGACCGACCGGATCTCCCGGGTGCCAGCCGGGTCGAGCCCGTTGGTCGGCTCGTCCAGGACCACGAGCCTGCGCGGTACGAGTAGCGCGCCGGCCAGCCCCAGCCGCTGCTTCATGCCCAGCGAGTAGCCGCGGTAGCGGCGCCCGCCCGCGCGGCTCAGCCCTACCCTTTCGAGCGCGTCGTCGACCGCGGCGGAGATCTGACCCGCCGTCAGCCGGGGTTCGGCGGCTCCCAGGCGCAGCAGGTTCTCCCGCCCCGACAGGAACGGATGGAACCCAGGGCCCTCCACCAGCGCTCCCACGTCCGGCAGCGCGTCGGCGGCCCGCTCCGGCATCGCATGGCCGAGCAGCTCGACCTCGCCCTCGGTCGGCTGCACCAACCCCAGCAGCATGCGGATCGTCGTCGTCTTTCCCGAGCCGTTCGGGCCGAGCATCCCCAGCACCGCGCCCTCGGGGACGTCGAGGTCGACGTGATCGACCGCGACCGTCCGGCCGTAGGTCTTGCGCAGTCCTCGGGTGCGGGCCGCGAGGGCGGGCCCCTCCTGCTGAGAGGGACCCGCCACCACCGGCTCGGCCTGCGCGGTCACCGGTTCTCCAGTGCCTGGCGCAGGACCTGCTCGGGCACGGCGCCTGCCGCGAGCCTGCCGTCCTCGGTGATCAGTGCGGTGCCGATGCGGGTCTCGATGACGTGCCCGGAGCCGAACTCGCCCTGCACGGGCTTGCCGAACCGGTCGAGCATGCCCTCGACGTCGGTGCCGCCGTTCTCGCCACGATCGCGCAGTTCCTGCGGCACGCGGGTGAGCACGACCGTGTCCCAGCCGTCGCCCGTGGTCCGGAACTGCGGTTCGTCACCGCTGCCGCCGCGGTGGCCTTCGGGCCGGCCCGCCTCGGATTCGGTCACCTCGGTGCCTTCCGGCGGGGAGAACTCGAACAGCCGCTCCGGCTGCGGGCCGAACTCGACCTCGGAGAAGCCGATCTCGAACGCCGGCTCGGTCGTGCCGTGTGTCAGCACCGACATGCGCAACGGCAACCGCTCCTCGGCGTCGACCGCCACGCGGACCTCGCGAACCAGCGTCCGCTCGTCGGGTTTCGGCGTCAGCACCAGCTCGTATGCCGCGCGACCCGCCACGCGCGCCGTCCCGTCGACCGAGACGTTCGACGACTCCTCAAGCTTGTCGACGACCTGCGTCGCGGCCCTGGCGGGGTCCGCCCCGTCCGCCTTCGGGCTGCGGTGCTCGCCCCGCGCACCGGCGGGCAGCGGGGTCCGCGTGGCCGTGCCCTCGGCCGAGTCGTAGGACCAGAGCTCCTTCTCGCCGAGGACGTAGGTCAGCTCGCTCGACTCCTGCTCCAGTGCGACCCGGCCCTTGCCGTCGCCGTCGTAGTAGACGCGTGCGGACTGCGCGTCCAGCGCCGGTACGCCCGGCACGGCCGGGATGCCCAGCTCGTTGTCGACCGTCGCCGTGCCCGACATCGCGGGCGGCTGCGCCTTCAGCACCGAGCCGACCAGCTGCTGCGCCCCGATCTCAGGGAGTTCGGGCGCGCTGTCGGCGCCCGCGGGCATCGCGAGCAGCCCCAGTCCGAGCGCGCCTGCCGCCGTCCCGGCCACCGCCACCGTCGCCGCTTTCCGTTTCGTGTTCACGAGTCCTCCTCGCCCCCGGAGTAACCGCCAGTTTCCCAGTCACCGGCGTTTCCTGACACCGTTGAGTCTTCGCGGCCGGTGCTGAGACCGAGCTGAGAAGGTGCGCCACGCTGAGAAGGCGCTGAGAGATCCCGCGCCCGGGCCGGGAAGGCGGCATCCTGACAGATGTGGAACCGCGAGTGCTGGTCGTCGACGACGAAGTGGGTGTGCGCAAGGCGCTGCGCCGTGGCCTCGGTGCGGAGGGCATGGACGTCACCGTGGCCGCCGACGGCCACACGGCGCTGAATCTCGCCGGGACCGGGGCGTTCGACGTCGTCCTGCTCGACATCATGCTGCCCGGCCTCTCCGGCTACCGCGTGCTCGAACGGCTGCGCGCGGACGGCGTGACGACGCCGGTGCTGCTGATCTCGGCCAAGGACGGCGAGATCGACCAGGCCGACGGTCTCGACCTCGGTGCGGACGGATACGTCGTGAAGCCGTTCTCGTTCGTCGTGCTCGTCGCGCAGGTGCGCGCGACCCTACGGCGCGCCGCCGCCGAAGGTGCCCGTGGACAGTTGCGGATCGGCCCGCTCGTGCTCGACCGCGGACGTCGTGAGGTGTATTGGCGCGAGGAACCGGTTCCGCTGAGTCCCAGGGAGTACGCGTTGCTGGAGGCGCTCGCGGGCCGCGCGGGCACGGTGGTGACCAAGGAGGAGCTGCTGCAGTCGGTGTGGGGCGACCAGCGAGCCGCCACGCGCAACGTCGTCGAGGTGTACGTGGGTTATCTGCGGCGCAAGTTGGACGCGGTGGGGGCGACCGCGTTCGTGCGCACGGTGCGGGGCCACGGGTACGTCGCGGGCGACCCCGATTCGGGCACTGCGACCGGCGAGTGACGAGACCGGCGAGTGACGAGGACCGGCGCGTGACGAGCCCGCCCCCGCGCACGGGAGATCCGCGTCGCCGTCGCTGGTGGCGCGGGAGAAGCCTGCGACTGCGCATCACCGTGGTGGCGACCGTCGTCGCGGCGGCCGTCCTGCTCGTGCTCGCGCTCTTCGCCGGGCGCTTCGTCGGCCCGTGGCTGCGCGCCGGCGTCGATGCCGACCTGCGGACGGCGGTGGCCACGGCCGCACGGGCCGTCGAGTCCGGCACGACGCCATCCACATCGGACGGCCTGCGCGTTCGGGTGCTCGACACCGCGGGCGACCCGGTGGACGGCGGCGCGCCACCCACGCTCGGCGATGAGCACGTCGGCGACCTCAAAGCGGGTCTCGCGGTGACCGTCGGGGGCCGTGACAGTGCCGTGCCCACGCGATGGGCCGGCTCGGTGGTCACCGCACCCGACGGTGCGCAGCGCCTCGTGGTGGCGGAGGCGCCGCTGGCCGGTGCGGCGGCGGTGATCGCCGACGGGGGCAGGCTGCTCGTCGGGCTCGCCGTCGCGGGCGCGGTGCTGGTGGGCGCCGCGACGTGGGTCGTGACCGGTGCAGCATTGCGTCCCGTCGGCCGGATGCGCCGGTCGGTGCGGGCACTGCCGAGCGGTGGGCGACTGCCCGAACCAGGGTCGGCCGACGAGATCGGGGCGCTGGCCGCCGAGTTCAACGGCCTGCTCGCGCGCTACGACGAGGTCGGCGAGCGGCTCCGCAGATTCACCGGCGACGCGGCGCACGAGCTGCGTTCGCCCGTCGCGTCGATCCGGGTGCAGGCCGAGGTCGGCGTCGCGGCCTCCGACGGCGACCTCGCGCAGGAGACGCTCGCGGACGTCCTCGTCGAGACCGAACGCCTGTCGACGCTGCTCGACGGCCTGCTGACCCTCGCGCGCGCGGACGCGGGGGAGGTGCCGGTGGCCGAACCGGTCGAACTGGTCACGGAGGCGCGCGCGGCCGTCGAACGGCTCGGCGCGGACGGACTCGACGTGCGGGTCAGCGCGCTCGTGCCGTCGGCGTGGGCGCTGGCCGCCCCGTCGGAGGTCGAGCTCGTGCTGGACAATCTGCTGCGCAACGCCTGCAGGCACGCGGCGAGCGGCATCGTCGTGTCGGTGCTGGCCACGCGTGCGTGGGTGCGCGTGGTCGTCGACGACGACGGTCCGGGCATCGATCCGGAGCACCGGGGACACGTGTTCGACCGATTCTACCGGGCTTCCGACGACCGGGCGCGCAGCTCCGGCGGAACGGGTCTCGGGCTGGCTCTCGTGGCCGAAGCGGTGCGCCGACGCGGCGGACGGGTCGTCGTCGGCGAATCGCCGGACGGGGGAGCCCGCTTCGAGGTGAGCTGGCGCAGGCACACGACCGCCGACCGTGAGGAGCGGACATGGACCGGGTGATCGTCGGGGCGGCGATTGTCGACGACGGCAAGTTGCTCGTGGGGCAGCGCTCCTATCCCGACGACGTCGCCGGGCTGTGGGAACTGCCGGGAGGCCGCGTGGAACCGGACGAGTCGGAGGCCGACGCGCTGGTGCGGGAATGCCGCGAGGAACTGGGCGTCGATGTCACCGTCGGCGTCCGCGTCGGGGGCGACATCGCGTTGCAGAGTGGCGCCGTTTTGCGCGTCTACGCCGCCGCACTGGTCGACGACGGCGGTACCCCGCAGGCCGCCGAACACAAGGCCTTGCAGTGGGTCGGTGCGGGCGAGGTGGCGGCCGTCGACTGGTTGCCCGCCGACCGCGTACTGATTCCCGATCTCGAGGAACTGCTCGCCTGATACCGGCGAACCCGGTCGCGCGCCGCGGCGGACCGGCGGCGGCGCTCGTCCAGCGCGGCCCGTGCGCGGGCGCAGAACGCGCGGGTTTTCCACGCTGCGCTGGGATGGTGGCGGACGTACGGTCGAGGTATGTACGTCGTATTGGTTACCTACACGGCCCCGGTCACGGACGTGGACTACGCCTTGCCGGACCACGCCGAGTGGCTCACCAAGCAGTACGAGCAGGAGCACTTGATCGCGTCGGGTCGCAGGGATCTGCATCGCGGCGAGGTGATGATCGTGCGCCCGATGTCGAGGTTGAAGATCGACGCGATGTTGGCGTCCGATCCGCTCTCGATCCGGCATCTCGCGTCGTACGAGGTCATCGAGTTCGCCGCGACTCGCACCTGTCACGAGCTGAACGACATCAACGAGCTCCTGGCCGGCTGACGGCGAGCGCACGAGCCGAGCGGGCATGCATCCCGCCCGGGCGGGACAGCACGGCCCGGGACGGTCTCCGTCTGAAACGTCATGCCGACGTGAGCGGTTCCGCGGTACCGGGTCCGACGCGGGCCGGTCGGCCGTGCAGGTCAGGCCGCCTTCGACACCTTCGACTGCATCGTCTTGGCGGTCTGCAGTGCCATGACCGGGCACTTCTTGCACCGCGGCTTCGACTTGCAGCATTTCTTCTTCAGCTGACCGGCCTTGATCATTCCGCGGACCGCGGACTTCGGGTCGTCCTCCTGTGCGAGCGCCACCGCCAGCTTGGTGCTGGCTTTGATGTGCTTGCCGGACTTGTGCTTCTTGCCCACGGGCACGCTCCAGGGGCGACGTCGATTGCCCCTGTTAGGTTAGGCCAACCTCAGTTGTTGTGAAGGGTGGCGCTGACCACACCGAGTCCGACGACGTGCCCTACGGGCGCCCCGCGCCTGGTCGGGCGCTCCCGTTGCGGGGCCGTAGCCCGGGCGGGCGCGGGCGTTGTCCGGGGTGGTCGCGAGGTGTGGCGCCGGGCACATCGCCGCCCCCGGTACGCTGGGAAAAGACCCCGCGCCGCGGCGACGGCGCAGGTCACCCCAACCCTCTTCTCGTATCAGGAGTTCTCGCGTGCCTGCACTCACCTCCGAGAAGGTCAGGACAGACCTCCGGAACATCGCGATCGTGGCTCACGTCGACCACGGCAAGACGACGCTCGTCGACGCCATGCTGCGGCAGTCGGGCGCGTTCAACGAGCGCGACGAGCTGGTGGACCGCGTCATGGACTCGGGTGACCTGGAGCGGGAGAAGGGCATCACGATCCTGGCCAAGAACACGGCCATCCGCCGCAACACCCCGGACGGCCCGGTGACGATCAACGTCATCGACACCCCGGGCCACGCCGACTTCGGCGGCGAGGTCGAGCGCGGCATGTCGATGGTCGACGGCGTCGTCCTGCTCGTGGACTCCAGCGAGGGCCCGCTGCCGCAGACGCGGTTCGTGTTGCGCAAGACGCTCGAAGCCGGTCTGCCCGTCGTCCTCGTGGTGAACAAGGTGGACCGCGCCGACGCCCGCATCGCCGAGGTGGTCGAGGAGACCCACGACCTGCTGCTCGAACTGGCGGGCGACGTCGACGGCATGACCGACGAGGCGATGGACGCCGTGCTGAACATGCCGGTGATCTACGCGGCCGCCCGCGACGGGCGCGCGAGCCTGGAGCGGCCCGTCGACGGTCAGGCCCCGGCCAGCGAGAACCTCGACCAGCTGTTCGAGGTGCTGCTCGACCACATGCCGCCCCCGGCCGCCGATCCGGAGGCGCCGCTCAGCGCCCTCGTGACCAACCTCGACGCCTCCAGCTTCCTCGGCAGGATCGCGCTGGTGCGCATCTACGCGGGCAAGATCCGCAAGGGCCAGACGGTCGCCTGGATCAGGGAGGGCGGTGAGGTCCAGCAGGTGCGCATCTCGGAGCTGCTGGTGACCCAGGCCTTGGAACGGGTGCCTGCGCAGGAGGCGACCGCGGGCGACATCGTCGCGATCGCCGGTATCCCCGACATCACCATCGGTGACACGCTCGCCAACCCGGAGCACGCCGAGGCGCTGCCGCGCATCACCGTCGACGAACCCGCGATCTCCATGACCATCGGCGTCAACACCTCGCCGCTGGCCGGCCGTGGCGGCGGCGACAAGGTGACCGCGCGCCTGGTGAAGGCGCGGCTCGACCAGGAGCTCATCGGTAACGTCAGCGTGCGCGTGCTGCCCACCGAACGCCCCGACACCTGGGAGGTGCAGGGCCGCGGTGAGCTGGCGCTGGCCGTGCTCGTCGAGCAGATGCGCCGCGAAGGCTTCGAACTCACCGTCGGCAAGCCGCAGGTGGTCACCAAGACCGTCGACGGCAAGCTGCACGAGCCGTTCGAACGGCTCTACATCGACGCTCCCGAGGAGTACATGGGTTCGATAAGCCAGCTCCTCGCCGCCCGCAAGGGCCGCATGGAGGAGATGGAGGGCTCCGGCACGGGCCGGATCAAGCTGGAGTACGTGCTGCCCTCCCGCGGCCTCATCGGCTTCCGCACCGACTTCCTCACCGAGACCCGCGGCGCGGGCATCGCCAACCACGTCTTCGAGGGCTACTTCCCGTGGGCGGGCGAGATCCGCACGCGGAACTCGGGTTCGCTGGTCGCCGACCGCCCCGGCCCGGTGACGACGTACGCGATGCTGCAGCTCGCCGACCGGGGCGAGTTCTTCGTCGAGCCCGGTGCCGAGGTGTACGAGGGCATGGTCGTGGGCGAGAACCCGCGCGCCGAGGACCTCGACATCAACATCACCAAGGAGAAGAAGCTCACCAACATGCGTTCGGCCACCGGCGACGAGCTCGAACGGCTCGCCAGGCCGCGCAAGCTCGGCCTCGAGGAGGCGCTGGAGTTCTGCTCCAGCGACGAATGCGTCGAAGTGGCCCCGAAGGTCGTCCGGGTCCGCAAGATGACGCTCGACGGGCCGCAGCGGGCCAAGGAACGGTCGCGCGCGAAGGCACGCGACCGTTCCTGAGCCGGTCGCAGACCGCGGGACGGGTTCGGGAGAAGGGGGAGAACCGGACCCGTGCCGCGCCGGCGGCTCTCGCGTGGTGCGGTGGCGAACGGGCCGCGGCCGGGGGAACCGGTTGACCCTGTCGTGCGTCGGCAATGGTGGCCTCGCCGGGAGTTGACAACCGGTCTGGCAGGCTCGAACCGGCCCGGTGGCGCGTTCCGCGCCGGGGTAGGCGACACGTGAGGGGAGCAGCGGCAGGTGCGCGCGATCATTGGGGGGCGAGCGGGCCGGAAACCGGTCGTGCTCGTGTTCGCGCTGGTGGCCGTCCTGATGACGGCGTGTACGAACATGCCGCCCCCTCCGGTGGTGAGCTCTCCCGTCGCGGAGACGTCTCAGGCGGCGCCCGGTGACAGCTCGGACATCGCCGTGGCGGTCGACTCCATCGGCGGCGGCTACAACCCGCACATCCTGGCTGACCAGTCCACGACCACCCAGGCGCTGGCGACGATGCTGTTGCCGTCGGTCTTCCGGAAGGGCGACGACGGCAGCCGGGTGCTCGACGAGCGGCTCATGCGGTCGGCCGAGGTCACCGCGCACGATCCGTTCACCGTCTCCTACCGGATCCGGCCCGACGCGTCCTGGTCGGACGGCGCGCCCATCGCGGTCGAGGACTTCGTCTACCTTCACGAGGCGATGACGTCCCAACCCGGCGTGGTGGGCGACGCGGGCTACCGGCTGATCTCCGAGATCCGCCCGGCCGACGGCGGTAAACGCGTCGACGTCGAGTTCTCCGAGCCGTACCCGGGGTGGCGGACGTTGTTCGACCACCTGCTGCCGCAGCACCTGATGAAGGACGTCCCCGGCGGTTGGCAGAACGCACTGACCGGCAGCTTCCCCGCCTACGGCGGTCCGTTCGCGATCACGACGATCGACTCCGCCAGGGGTGAGATCGTCCTCGAACGCAACGAGCGGTACTGGGAGGCGCCCGCCGCCGTCGACCGGGTCGTGCTCCGCCGGACCGACCCGTCCGCGCTCGCGGGTGCGCTGGGCAGCGGTACCGACCAGCTCGCCGTCGTCGGTACCGACGAAACCGTCAGACAACGACTCGACGAACTCGATGCCGACGTGAGCGTGTCGGAGGTGCCGCGGCCCTACGTCGTCTCGACGCTGCTGCGGCCGGTGGCCACGCTCGCCGACGGCCAGGTGCGGGAAGCCGTCGAGGCGCTCATCGATCGCGACGCGCTCATCGAGGCGGGCGCCGACGGCGGCCCTTCCGGTTACGAGCGGGCAGGGGCGCACGTCCGGCCGCCTTCGGACGAGGCCTACCGCGCGACGCTGCCCGCCGGCGCGTCGCCGCACCACCCGCAGCCGCGCAAGGCCCGCAGGCTGCTGCAGGAGGCGGGCTACGAACGCGTGGCGGGCACCTGGACCCGTGACGGGCAGCCGTTGTCGCTCGCGCTCGCGGCGCCGGGCCAGCGGCAGCCGTTCGCGGCCGTGGCCGAAGAGTTGACGCGCCAGCTCGTCGAAGCGGGCATCGAGGTCAGGGACGCCACCCCGCAATCGTCGCGGGAGCTGTACAACCGGCTGCTGGCACCCGGTGAGAACGCCGACGGGGCGTTGCAGGTCGACATCGCCGTCGTCGGCCGCCCGGTCAGCGGCGACCCGGCCTCGTCGCTCGCGTCGTCCTACGGTTGCGCCCCGCTCGCCACCGGCGGTGCCGACGGCCGAGAAGGCGAGGACGGTTCCGGGGAAGGAAATACCGACGAAAGTTCGGAATCGGCCGACGGTCGTACGGCAGAAAGTACGCCGGGCGGAGCAGGCGACGGTTCCGGATCCGACGAAAGTGAATCCGGCGAATCCGGCACACAAACCGGTGAGGCCGCTGATTCCGGTGCCGGTTCGAACGAGACCGAAAGCGCGCAGAGTGGCGATTCGGACGATGCCGGGATGCGGCCCGCCAATCCGGCCGGCTACTGCGACCCGGAGCTGCAGTCGGTCATCGTCGATGCGCTGACCGGCTCGAAACCGCTCGACGAGGCGCTGCGCACCGTAGAGCCGGCGCTGTGGGACGCCGGGGTGACGATTCCCCTGTTCCAGCCCACAGACACGGTGGCCGTCACCTCCGACGTCGAGGGTGTGCGAACCGCGCCGATGCCCGCCGGTCCGTTCGCCTCGGCGGTCGAGTGGAGCCGCGGCGAGAAGTGATTCGGGCGGGCGGGCCGTCACGACCGTCGAACATTCCCGCCGTTTCGATACCCGTGCTTGTGCTCGAGGGTTTACATTGCTCCTCACATGCCACTCGGTGGGCGGCAAATGTTTACCGAACGTAAGAAGTGGATGTCCGGACGCTAGGCGGAAGTCACCCTTTGGTCACGATCGCTAGGCAGATGGTGACTCGCAGTGCCTCCGGTTCCTAGCGTTCCTCCGCATATGCGCCAAACGAGTGGCTTGGCGTGTCATATGCTCCGGTCAGACCGGCCGGAGGGTGTGGACTCTGCGGTGCGGACAACCGCAGAGTCTTCAGTGCTAGGAGGGCACACGAATGAGGAGATCCAAAGCAATCTCCGCCATGGCTGTGACGGCTGTGTCGGCTCTGGTGCTGACCGCCTGTGGCGGTGGAGGAGGAGACAACTCGGACGGCTCGTCGGCCGACGTGGCGAGCATGGCCGAGGGTAAGGCGCAAGAGGGCGATGTCTTCAAGCTCGCCGATGTGCCCGAGATGGACCCGGTGACCGTCGCGATCGACGACAAGTTCACCGCCTACAACAACGACACCGCGGATGCCAACAGCTCGTACAACAACTACGTGCTGACCTCGGTGCTCGCCGGTCCGACTCTGCTGGACGGCAACAACAAGGTCCTGACCAACGGCGACCTCATGGAGTCGATCGAGGTCACCTCCGAGGACCCCTACACGGTCGAGTGGAAGATCAAGGAAGGCGCCAAGTGGTCCGACGGTGAGCCGTGGGACTGCTCGGACTTCTACCTCTCCTGGTTGGCGCACTCCGGTAAGGCCGAGGGCTTCAACGTCGCCTCCAGCACCGGCTACGAGCTGATCGACCAGCCCGAGTGCAAGGACGCGCAGACCTTCACCGCCGAGTTCTCGCAGCCCTACATCGACTACAAGGGCCTCTTCGCTGCGGGCGCCATCCTCCCGGCGCACGTGCTGGAGAAAGGCACCGGCATCGACGACATCACGTCGATCAAGCCGGACTCGCCGAAGGTCTCCGACGTCGCCGAGTTCTGGGCCGGTGAGTGGAAGGGCTTCGACGCCGAGACGATGCCGGGTTCCGGTCCGTACAAGATCAAGAGCTTCGACCGGAACTCCGGTCGGGTCGTGCTCGACAAGAACCCGGAGTGGATCGGCGCCAAGGGCGGCCCCAAGGAGGTCACCGTCCGCACGATCCCGGACACGCAGGCCATGGCCACCGCGCTGGAGAACGGCGAGATCGACGTCGCCGCCTCGACCCAGCCGGACGCCACCGCTGCCACGACGATGCAGAACCTCGAGTCCCAGGGCGTCACCTACGGCTCCGCGCCGCAGCTGACCTACGAGCACCTGGACCTGAACTTCAAGCGCATCTTCGCCGACGAGGCCGCGCGTAAGGCCTTCTTCGCGGTCGTTCCGCGGCAGCAGATCGTCGACAAGCTGCTGAAGGGTGTCCAGCCGGACGCCGAGGTGCTGCAGAGCATCGTGTTCTTCCAGGGTGAGGACGGCTACCAGGACGTCTACTCCGACAAGGCGGGCCAGGGCGCCGAGGCGGCCGAGAAGATCCTGCAGGAGGGCGGCTGGAAGAAGGGAAGCGACGGCATCTACGCCAAGAACGGCGAGCGGTTCTCGATCGAGATCTCGCACAACGAGAACGCCCGCCGGAAGCAGACCGTCGAGATCATCCAGTCGGCGGCGGCGAAGGCCGGTATCGAGGTCAAGGACGACCAGGACGCCAACTTCCTGGCGGGCCGCGTCGACAAGGGTGACTACGACGTCGCCCTGTTCGGTTGGTCCTCGGAGCCGTTCAAGACTACGCAGGCGGCGCTCTACTCCTCCGACGGTGGCCAGAACTGGCAGGGCCTCGAGAGCAAGGAGGTCGACAAGGCCTACGAGCAGGCCGTCGCGTCCACCAAGGAGGACGAGGCCCGGAAGCACTACCAGGAGGCCGACAAGGCGCTGGCGAACGAGTACGCGACGCTCCCGCTCTTCGCCACTCCCTCGATGTGGGGCTTCCGCGGTATCGACCGGGTGTACATGCAGTCCTACAACGGTGCGCTGTGGAATGTCGGTGAGTGGGAAGCCGCCGAGTGACCACTCGGTTTCTCGCCCGCTGACAGTGCCCTGAGCACTCGACCGCGCTGACGCGGACCGTCGGGGGTCGGACAGACCGTCCGGCCCCCGACGTCCGACGTAAGTACCTGTTTACTCTGCACTCGGAACCACTATCGTGGCGCGAGCAGTAGCGCATGATTTCCGGGCGGGGCTCGGACTAGGAGCAAGTCGTTGAACCTGGTTGTCTATATCCTTCGCCGCTTGGCGATTTCGATTCCGATCCTGTTTGTCGGAAGTTTCCTGGTTTTCTGCATGGTCGCGGCCGCGGGTGATCCTCTCGGCGAACTCAGAACGCAGCCAGGGGTGAGTCAGGAGTCGATCGACCAGCTGTCGCATCAGCTGGGGCTCGACATGGGCATCGTGCCGAGATACTTCGACTGGCTCGGTGGCTTCCTCACCGGCGACTGGGGTATCTCCATCGCCCAGGGCTCGAACATGCAGCCCGTGTTCCCGAAGATCATGAGTGCCTTCGAGGTCACGATCCAGCTGATCCTCGCGGCGGAGATCATCGCGCTGCTGCTGGGTGTCGCCGTGGGTGTGCTCGCGGCGGTGAAGCAGTACACGCCGATCGACTACATCGCCACGACGATGGCCTTCATCTTCTTCTCGATGCCGATCTTCTGCGTGGCGATCGTGCTGAAGATGTACGGCATCGACCTGAACGTGATGATCAACGATATGGGCTGGGACTCCTGGCTCGGCAATCCGTTCCTGAAGACCACGAGCCCCGAATCGCTCAGCGGGGACGGCTTCTTCGATTCGATCATCGGATACATCGGCGGGTTGCTGCTGCCGACGCTGTCGATCATGTTCATCAGCTTCGCGGCCTACAGCCGTTTCCAGCGGTCGTCGATGCTGGAGACGATGAACATGGACTACGTCCGAACGGCGCAGGCCAAGGGTATTTCGCAGGGTCGGGTGATCATGCGGCACGCTTTCCGCAACGCATTGATCCCGGTGACGACGCTGTTCTCGGTGAACTTCGTGACGGTCGTGACCGGCGCGATCATCACCGAGCGGGTGTTCGCGTGGAACGGTATGGGCTCGGTGCTCGTCGAGGCCGTGAACAAGAACGACCCGAACACGCTGATGGGCTGGATCGTGGTCATCGCCGTCGCGGTGGTCGTCGCCAACCTCATCGCAGACCTGGTTTACGGCATTCTGGACCCGAGGATTCGCGTTGGCTGACTTGAACTCGATGGAGGCCGGTGTCGAGTCCGGCCACGGCAAGAACTCCGGCGGAAGCGACCCCGAGGCGCTTCCGGAGGCCCGCAGTCAGGGCAGGATGGTGCTGCGGAAGTTCCTGCGGCACAAGCTCGCGATGGGCAGCGTGGTCGTACTCGCGCTGATCATTCTCGGCTCGATCATTCTGCCGCTGTTCTATCCGCACAGCTACGCCGACGCGTCGTTCTCGTCCTATGTGGAGCCGAGCGCCGAACATCCGCTCGGCACCACCCAGGTCGGCAAGGACATGATGGCCCAGGTGCTCAGGGGAACCCAGTTCTCCCTGCTCATCGCCATCACCGTGGCCATGCTGACGACGATCATCGGCGTCGTCCTCGGTGCGCTCGCCGGCTATCTGCGCGGATTCACCGACTCGGCGATCTCCCGGCTGACGGACCTGTTCCTGATCGTGCCGTCGATCGCGGCGGCGGCGATCATGGTGCGGGTGCTCAGCGGCAGCTGGTACGTCGTGGCGCTGGTGCTGGCGATGTTCGCGTGGATGCCGATCGCGAGGATCACCCGAGCCGAGGCGATGTCGCTGTCGCAACGCGAGTTCATCGAGGCCGCGCGCGCGTCCGGCGCAGGAACCGGGCGGGTCGTGTTCAAGCACCTCGTGCCGAACATGGTCGGCACGATCACCGTGAACGCCACGCTCGCCGTGGCGCAGGCGGTGCTGGCCGAGGCCGCGCTGTCGTTCATCGGCCTGGGTGTGCAGATCCCCGACACCTCGCTCGGCCTGGTGATCTCGGAGAACTACGAGCAGATGCAGGGCAGGCCGTGGTTGTTCTTCGGCGCGTTCACGGTCCTGGTGCTGATCTCGCTGACGATCAACTTCATCGGTGACGGGCTGCGGGACGCCTTCGACCCGCGGCAGCGCAAGGTGAAGGCATAACGCCGCCGGTGGGCCGCCGCCTCACGGGGCGGCGGCCCACCGCCGTGTCGACGGCACTAGCCGGCGGCGGCACTAGCAGCAGCGGGCGCGAGGGTTTCCTCGCGCCCGTTCTCGTGTGTTCGGGGATGTTCTCCTCCGGTGCCGGGCGGGCTTCTCACGCGCGAAAACGGGGCGGTCGCCGCTTCCCTGAGGAAACGACGACCGCCCCGTTGATCGGCAAACGCGCTAAGCCGTAGTAGCGCTGAGCCGCAAGCAGCGCTAGCTCATTCGGCGAGCGTGTAGCGGCCCGCCTCCCAGGCTTCGCGGCGTTCCCGCTGCTTCGCCGGGTCGGCCACCGGGGCGGCGGCCAGCAGGCGTTTGGTGTAGTCGTGCTGCGGGTCGTGCAGCACCTGGTCCCGCTCGCCGGTCTCGACGAGCTGGCCCTTGCGCATCACCGCGACCCGGTCGGCGAGCAGGTCGACGACGGCGAGGTCATGGCTGATGAACAGGCACGCGAAGTGCAGGCGTTGCTGCAGGTCGAGGAACAGGTCGAGGACCTTGGCCTGCACCGATACGTCGAGTGCCGACGTCGGCTCGTCGGCGATGAGCAGCTTCGGGTCGAGCGCCAGCGCACGTGCGATCGCGATGCGCTGCCGCTGGCCGCCGGAGAGTTCGTGCGGGTAGCGGTTCCGGTAGTGGCCGGAGAGCTGCACCTGGTCGAGCAGATCGGTGACGCGCGAGGTCAGCGCCTTGCCGGAGAGCACCTTGTGCAGCACCAGCGGCTCGGCGATCGATTCGCCGATCGTCATCTTCGGGTCCAGTGTGGAGGCCGGGTCCTGGAAGACGATGGAGAAGTAGCGGCGCATCGGGCGCAGCTGCTTCGTCGACAGCTTCGTGATGTCACGGCCGCCGACGGACACGGTGCCGGATGTCGGGTCGAGCAGCCGGGTCGCACACCGGCCGACGGTCGACTTGCCGGAGCCGGACTCGCCGACCAGGCCGAGGATCTCGCCCCGCTGGATGCTCAGCGACACGTCGTCGACGGCGCGGACCTTGTTCTTGCGGCCGCGGCCGGGGAACTCCAGCACGAGGTTGCTGAGTTCGAGTGCCGGTGCCTCGTCCTTGACGTCGCCCGCGAGTTCCTCCTCGACGGCCTTGAGCCGTTCCGCGACCTCGGAGTCGGAGATCTCCGGTTCGGACGGCGTGGCCGATTCGGATTCGAGGAGCCTGCGTCCCGCGGGGCGGGAGCCCAGCACCGGCACCGCGGACAGGAGACGCTTGGTGTACTCCTCCTGCGGTTCCGCGAACAGGTCCGCCACGGGCGCCTGCTCGACGATCTCGCCATTGTACATGACGAGCACGCGGTCGGCGAGGTCGGCTACGACGCCCATGTCGTGCGTGATCAGCACGATCGCGGTGTTGAGCTCGTCGCGCAGCTGACGCAGCAGCCCGAGGATCTCCGCCTGCACCGTCACGTCGAGGGCCGTCGTGGGCTCGTCCGCGATGATGATCTTCGGGTCGCACGAGATCGCCATCGCGATGACCACGCGCTGGCGCAGCCCGCCCGAGAGCTGGTGCGGATACTGCGTGATCCGCGTGTCGGGCTCGGGGAATCCGACCAGTTCGAGGAGCTCGACGGCTCGCTTGTCGGCGGCGGCCTTCGACATGTCCTTGTGGTGCGCCTGCAGCGACTCCCGCAGCTGCCAGCCGATAGTGTACATCGGGTTCAGCGCGGTCATCGGCTCCTGGAAGATCATCGCCACGTCGTTGCCGCGGTGCTTGCGCAGCTCCTTGGGCGACAGCCCGCCGAGGTCGAGGTCCTCGACCCTGCGTGCGCCCGTGATCGACGATGTCTTCGGCAGCAGGCCGGGCACGGACATCGAGGTCACGGACTTGCCCGACCCGGACTCGCCGACGATCGCGAGGATCTCCCCGGGTTCGACGTCGAAGCTGATGCCCTTGACGGCATCGACCGGACCGTCCTCGGTCTTGAACGAGATATGGAGGTCCGAAATAGACAGGACTGGCCCGGTTGTGCCGGCGACCTGCGGTGATTGTGTTTCTGTGCTCACCAGATGCCCTTCGAGTGCGGGTTCGGGTGCCACGTTCGGTGGTCGTGGACGTGGCCGCGAGGATAGTCGACATGGGCCGTTCGAGGGACGGGTCGAAGGAACTAATGTTGAGCTGTGATCTCGGACGATGAGCGCGGGACTGACGGACAGCGGGGACCCGGCGGACGCGAGAACGGCGCACCCGGCGTCGTGCTGGTGCATGCGCATCCGGACGACGAGAGCATCACGACGGGCGGCACGATCGCCCGCTACGCGGCAGCCGGGGTGCCTGTGACCGTGGTCACCTGCACTCTCGGGGAGGAAGGCGAGATCATCCCGCCCGCCCTGAGTGAGCTCGGCGCGTGGGCGGGCGATCAGCTGGGCGGATACCGCAGCGGGGAGCTCGCCGCGGCGGGAAGGGCCCTCGGCTGGACCGGCCACCGGTACCTCGGCGGCATGGGCCGCTGGCGCGACTCGGGGATGGCGGGCACCCCGGCGGCCGAGCATCCCCGCGCGTTCACCGGCGGCGACCTCGACCAGCAGGCCGAACAGCTGACGGCGATCCTCGACGAGTTGCGCCCCCAGGTCGTCGTCACCTACGACGCCCACGGCGGGTACGGGCACCCCGACCACATCCGGGCCCACGAGATCACCATGGCGGCCGCACCGCGGGCGGCGTCGGTGCAGCGGGTGTTCCACACGGTCTCGTCGCGGCGGGCGGTCGCCGACGGCCTGGCGGCCCTGCGCACCAGGGGTGACGTCGGGTTCCGGGTGCCCGCCGACGACGAGCTGCCGACGACCCCGGACGAGGCCGTCACGACGGTGGTCGACATCGGCGCACACCGGTGGCGCAAGTTCGCCGCACTCGCTGCGCACGAGACCCAGATCGACGTCGGGCCGGACTGTTTCGCCCTGTCCAACGGCATCGCCCAGCCGGTCCCCGAGGCCGAGTACTTCGTGCTGGCCCACGGTCCGGCCGAGGGCGCGGAGAAGGACCTGTTCGGAGGTCTGCGGTGAGCCCGGAACGGTCGTGGGTGACCACAACGGCATGGCTCGTGCTGCTCTCCTTCGACGCCGTGCTGCTGGCCCTGCTCGAACTGTTCTTCCTGCCGCTCCGCCTCGACGGAACGTTGCTGCCCCGTATCGGCGACGTGCCGTTCCCGGTCGTGGTCGTGCTGGCGGCCCTGACGACGCCGTGGCTGGTGTCCGCGGCCAGCAGGCTCGGCGAGCGCAGGCTCGGCATGGTGCCGCTCGTGGTGTGGGTACTGACGGTATTGGTGGTGGGCATCGCGGGTCCCGGTCACGACCACGTCCTCGTGGCGGACCTGCGTACGCTGCTGCTGCTCGGCTGCGGGGCGATTCCCGCGGCGCTCGTGCTCGGCGGCGTCCTGGGCCGCGCGGCACGGGACAGGGAACGGCGGAAATCGTCGCCGCAGGCGAAACGCACCGGGCCGAGCCCGACACCGACACGGAGGTGACCGCGGACATGGCCGAGCACATCACCGACGCCTACGTGGTCGGCGTGTTGCGTCCGTACGTGCGCGCCACGGGGCCGCTGGTGGACGCCCTGCGGGAGAAGGACCCGTTCTCGGTGCTGGCGCGGGAGGCCGAGGACCCGGTGATCGACGAGCCGCGGGTGCGCGACCGGCTGCTGCACGGGCTCAACGCCGTGAAGCTGCCGGGGACGGCCGCCTGGACGGACATGGACACCGAGGCGCGCACGAAGTGGTGGACGGGCCGGGTGGGCCGGTTCACGTCGTTGCTCGCGGCCGTCCCCGGAATCGCCGGGGCGGTGTCGGACCTGTTGCCGGTGCAGGACACCATCGGCGCGGCCGGTCAGGGTCTGCTGCTGTGCGCACTCGCGGGCGAACGCGGCCACACGGACGTGGCCACGCGGGTGCGGCTGATCGCCTGGGTGCTGTTCGAACGGGAGATCCCGGCCGAGCTCGCGGAGGGCAGGAAGGCCGACCGCGGCGCAGAGGACGCCGAGACCGAACGTCTCACCGAGGAACTCGACGGCGAACGGTCGGCACGCGGCAAGGCGTCGCTCAAGACGGTGGCCCGCACACTGTGGCACCTCGGCCGGTCGCTGCAGCAGATCCCGGACGAACTGGAGAAACGGCCCAGCGGACGGTTCTATCACCACGCGATCGGGATGCTGCCCGGTATCGGGCTGGCAGGCGACTACCTGGGCGAGCGGTCCGGGCTCAAACGGGTCGCGAAGCGAGCGGACAAGTGGTTCGCCGCCCATCCGGCACCCGTCGACCGGGGTGACGTGTCACCCGGCCGGGACTGACCGACCGGCAGCGAACCGGACTGGCCGGTCGCACGAGCCGCGAGGCGGGTTCCCCGTCCAGGGCGGATCAGCGCCAGAACATGAACGCCAGCTGGCCGAGCTGCGCGGCGATGTCGCTGCCGCCGACCGCGCCGAAGATGGCGCCCGTGACGTCCCACAGCGCTGCGCTCACGCCCGGCACGGCGATGATGAAGGCGAACAGCACCAGCGGGGCCCACGGCCGGGCCTTCGCGCCGAACTCGCGCGCCTGCGGCGACAGGTACGGCTCGATCGCGCCGTAGCCGTCCAGTCCCGGCACGGGGAGGATGTTCAGCACGAACGCCAGGATCTGCACCGACGCCAGGTAGGACAGGCCGATCCCGAGCCCGGCTGGCATGGGCACGAGCACCACCACGAGCGTCAGCAGGACGCCCAGCACGAGGTTGCTCAGCGGGCCCGCGAGAGACACCCACGACGACACCTTGCGGGAGCGCAGCGCCCAGCGGTTGATCCACACCGCGCCGCCGGGGAGCGGGATGCCGCCGATGGCGAGGATGATCAGTGGCAGCACCAGCGAGAGCACCGGATCGGTGTAGTGGCGGATGTCCATCGACAGGTAGCCCTTGAGTGCCACCTCCCTGTCACCGCCGCGGTAGGCCACGATCGCGTGACCGAACTCGTGCAGTGTCAGCGATACCGCCCAGCCGCCGAGGACGAGCACGACGATGCCGAGCGTGCCGACGACGTCGCGGTCGACGCCGCCGAGGTTGACCGACAGCGGCGGGAACAGTGCACAGAGCACACCGCCGACGGCGGTGGCGGCGAGCAGGGCGTAGAAGAGCGGGCTGGGCCGGACCACTGAACGTTGCACGTGCCCATCCTCGCGCACCGGGTGCACGGCCCTTGTAAGTGGCGTGCGGAGTCGGTGGCGGGCCGGGTATGTGACCGGCAGGGCGGCGCCCGGTGGTCCGGTCCAGCCGTCCGCCGATCGGTGCCGCCCGGTCGACGCGTCGCGTTCGACGTGGTGGGATCGGGCACGGAAACCAGGTGTGAGATCGGCGTGTGGTTCCCTCGGCGTGTCCGCTTGCCAAACGGCCGCGATCTATCCCCCATCCTCGCTACTCCGCTTGACCTCGTCGCACTACACAGGTGTAATCACATTGATGTCATTCGCTGCCGAAGGGGGGCAGTGCAGGGCAGGTTCGCACTGCGAACCGGTCTGACGGGCTCAGGGGACGAACACCGCCAGCCTGGGAGTGCGTGGAAGCGAGGAGGCGGACGTGCGGTTGGACATGACGGGAACCGAGCGGGGGCGGCCGGTGGACCGGGCGGCTCAGGCAGACGGCGAATTCGAGGCTCTCGCAGAGCTGCTCGACGTCACCGAAGAGCAGGAGTGGCAGGAACGTGCACTCTGCGCGCAGACCGACCCGGAGGCGTTCTTCCCGGAGAAGGGCGGCTCGACGCGCGAGGCCAAGCGGATCTGCCAGGGCTGCGAGGTCAAGGACGACTGCCTCGAGTATGCACTGGCACACGACGAGCGCTTCGGCATCTGGGGCGGACTGTCCGAACGGGAGCGCCGCAAGCTGAAGAAGCGCGCCGTCTGACGGTGCTCGACACTCACTCTCACGGGCAGGCGTAGCGTGCGCACGCGAGTGTGCGCGAGAAGGGCGAGCCCGGTGCGGGAACCTGTGACGTTCACATGCTGACGTCGCTACCGGTCATTCGCTGCGGCCGGTGATCTCCCCGCGCCGGTGGTCCTCCCGCGCTGGTGACCCTCGAGCCCCGGAGTGACTGAGTGCCCCGAACATCGCAGTCCGGACCCGCCGAATCCGACGGCCCCGAATCCGACGGTTCCCGTGCCGGGCGGGACGAGGTCGATCAGCACGAGATCGAGCCGGACGGTGCGTCCGATTCGGACGGTGCGGCAGCCGCCGGTGGCGACACGGCAGCCGGCGACACGGCAGCGGACGTGGCAGCCGGCGGCGACGAGCCGGTCGACGCGGACGGCACACCGTCGCCGGATCACTCCTCGTCCTCGGCTCGGCCGGTCGGCTCCGCGTTGCGGCGATTCCTGACGGCACCTCCGACCGTGCTGGCCGTGTCGCTGGCCGGGTTGTCATTGTTGCTCAACGGGGTGGCTGCGGACCGGCTCGGCCTCGAGCTCGCGGGTGGTGCGCTACTGCCCGTCGGTGACCTCGGCGCGGTGTGGTCGGCCTACCTCGACGCGTGGCACGGCGTGGCAGGCGGCACGACGAGTGCAGGCTCGCCCGCGCTGGCCGTGCTGGGTACGGCAGGTGCCGTGCTGGGTGGACCTGCCGCGGCCGTGTCACTGCTGCTGCTGTTCGACCTCCCCGCGTCGGCGCTCGTCGCGTATGCGGCGACCCGGCGCCTCAACGCGGGCCGGTGGGTTCGCGCGGGTGCGGCCGCCGCCTATGCGCTCGCGCCCGCCTCGATCGACGCGGGCGCGTCGGGGCGGATCGGTGTGGTGGTCGTCCACATCGCGTTGCCCGCGGTCGTCGCCGGAATCGCGTCGCTGCTGACCAGCGGCGACATGCGCAGACTGCCGCTCGGCGCGTGGTGCGGGCTGGGTATGGCGCTGATCGGCGTGTTCTCCCCGATCGCCTACGGCATGGTGCTGGCAGGACTGATCGTCGCGTTCGTGGCGTTGCCCGTTCCCGGTGGGCGGTCGTGGAAGGGGCTGTCGGCGCTGGTCATGGTGGTGTTGCTGCCGCTCGCGCTGGCCCTGCCGTGGTTGCCGACGCTCGTCACGCATCCGGAGTTGCTGCTGCACGGGCTCACCGGACCGGCGGACGCGGTGTCCGTGGCAGGCCTGGCCGGCTTGCATCCGTCGGGTGGGGCGCCCCTGGGGCTCGTGCTGGTGGTCGTCGCCGTGGCCGCCGTCGTCACCGCGGCGTCCGCGCGGATGGCCGCTGGGGCGATGCTGGTGGTGATCGGCTGCGCCGGCGTGGCCGTGACACAGCTCGTGCGGGCCGAGCCGGTCACCGGCGGTGGGCCGATGCCGGGATACGCCGGGGCGCCGCTGGTCATCGTCACCGCAGGTCTCGTCGCGCTCGTGCTCGGCGCTCGTCGCGGTGCGGGAGGCGGTGCGGATGGCGGTGCAGGAGGCGGTGCGCCGCGGGCCGCGCTGCTCGGCGGTGCGGCGGTCACGCTGGCCGTGCTGGCGACGGCCGCTTTCCTCGGCGTGGCCGGTGAGGTGCGCACCGGTGGTGGTGTCCGGCTGCCCGCTGCCCTCGACGAGGACCTCGACGACAATGGACGTGGAGTGCTGGTCCTCGGCCACGACGGCCCGGGCGGGCCGGTGCCGGACCGGTTGGCTGCCGGGCGCACTCCGCAGTTCGGGGACGACGCGCTCGCACCCGTCGGAGGTATGGCCGAGCGGCTCGAAGGCTGGCGCAACGGGTTGCTCGGTGGTTCCCGCGACGCCGTCACGAACGCAGCGGCGGCCGGTGTCGAGCTCGTCGTGCTGCCGCCGGGGGAGAGCGGCGACGCGCTGCGCCGCGACGCGAGCGAGCTCGTTCGTCCCGCGCCGTCGACCTCCGACGGCCGGACGGTGCTCCGCCTGACACCGGAGGCCGGTCAGGTCACACTCGTGTCCCCCGAACAGGCGCACCGCGCGGTCAGCGGCAGCGCCCCGAACGACGAGCTCATGCGCGGTTCGGCGATCGCTCCGGTGGATGCGCGGCTGCCCGAAGCGCGGGTTCGTGTCTCCGAAGGTCCCGGCGGCAGGCTCCTGGTTCTGGCCGCGGAGTACGAACCGGGATGGAGCGCCACGGTCGACGGCGAACCGGTGCCGATCACGCCCGCGTGGGGACACCAGGTGTCGGTGGCGGTTCCGGAGTCGGAATCGGAGGTCGTGGTCCGCTACACCGCGCCGTGGCACTCGGTGTTCCTGCTCGTCAGCGTGGCCGCGCTGCTGTTCGCGGCGCTCACGGCGGTCCCGGGAAGCGGCGGACGCCGGCGCCCGTGATCCGGCTCAGTGGCCGCCGTCGATGATGTCCGGTTCCACGCCGATGTAGGCGGCGATCTGTTCGACGAGCACGTCGTGCACCAGGTCGGCCAGATCCGAGGGGTCCTGGGCACGTGCTTCGAGCGGCCTGCGGTAGAGCACGATGCGCGCCCGGGTCGGCAAGCCCGAACGGTCGACGCCCGCCGGGACCAGCCGTGACAGCGGAACGGCGCCGTCGTGCAGCACCCCTTCGTCGACGGTGCCGGGTGGGCCGTCCTTGACCTCGGGCACGTCGTCGACAGCGACGTCGAGCTTGGTCAGTTCGCTGCGCCAGCGGCCTTCGATGGGTTCGAGTGCGTCCAGCACCAGCGAGTCGAACCGCTCGGCGGGACTCGACGCCGCGGGCAGGCTGGCCGGATACAGCGGGCCGCGGAGGCCCCGCCCGTGGCGGTCGCGTCGCATACGCCGTCGAAACCGTGCACCTCGAGCCGTCGTCACCGGGCCAAGGGTACCTATCTGCCCGCCCGCGCCGCACCAACCTTCTCGGCGAACCACGCCGCAGGCCGACCAGCGAGACACGGGTACCCGAGCCCGGCCACCGACGAGTGGGTCGCCTACTGCGCAGGGGCTGCCGCCGTGTCGCAGGGACTGCCCGGGTACGTACCCGCCCACCCCTCAGCTCCGGCACCGCCGAGATGGTGGTGGCGGGCGACGGGTGGGCGGGCGTGTCAGCTACCCCTCTCGTGGGATGAGGGGCTATCGTGATCAACCGTGCGGAGCGTACGGAAGTGTTCGCGGACGGGCTGTCATGAGCCCGCTGTCGCTACGCTGACCTACGCCTATGGTGACTCGACCGCTGTGGTCGGCCCGCTCGCGACGTCGTCCGAGCCGCATTCCTACGACCTGTGTGAGGCGCACGCGATGCGGTTGACCGTCCCGCGCGGCTGGGAGGTCGTGCGGCACGAGGGGGAGTTCTCGCCTCCTGAGCCGACGGTCGACGAGTTGACGGCGTTGGCGGAGGCGGTGCGTGAGGCGGGCCGTCCGGAGCCGGCCGAGCAGCCGGCCGCGGTGTCGGACCGTTCCGGGGAACCGGGTGCGATGGGGACGACGGGTACGGAACCCGGAAGGCGCGGACATCTCCGTGTTCTTCCCGGTCACGCCTGACTGCGGCGGGGCGACGTCGGCGCCCGCCGGTAGCGGTGTGCGCAGTCCGGCCGGGCCGGGCGATCCCGTCACCGGTGCGACACGCTCAGTGATTCCGTCCGGGTGTCGTTACCGCTGCGTTGGGTTGATCGGGCGAATGGGTAGGCTCCGGGGCGGTATTTCAGGCTCTGGGGAGTCACCAATCGGATGATCTGGGAGTGAGGCGTGTCAGACCTGTCGGCCATCGTGAAGGCCTACGACATTCGTGGCGTCGTCGGTGACCAGCTGGATGCAGGCCTGGTGCGGAACTTCGGTGCCGCGTTCGCCCTGCTCATCAAGCCCGACTCGCCGTCGGTGGTGATCGGGCACGACATGCGTGATTCGTCGCCCGAGCTGGCGTCCGCCTTCGCCGAGGGGGTGACGTCGCAGGGACTCGATGTCGTGTCCATCGGCCTTGCCAGCACCGACGAGCTGTACTTCGCGTCCGGCAAGCTGGCCATGCCGGGTGCGATGTTCACCGCGAGCCACAACCCGGCGGAGTACAACGGCATCAAGCTCTGCCGTTCGGGGGCAGCGCCGGTCGGCCAGGACACCGGCCTGGCGGAGATCCGCGACACGGTCGAGCACGGGGTCCCGGAGTTCGCGGGCCAGGCGGGCGCGATCACCGAGCGTGACGTGCTGTCCGAGTACGCCGAGTATCTGCGCTCGCTCGTCGACCTGACGGGGATCCGCCCGTTGAAGGTGGTCGTCGACGCGGGCAACGGCATGGGCGGCCACACGGTGCCCACCGTTTTCGAGGGACTGCCCATCGAGGTCGTACCGATGTACTTCGAACTCGACGGCACCTTCCCGAACCACGAGGCCAACCCGCTGGACCCGAAGAACCTCGTCGACCTGCAGGCGAAGGTGCGTGAGACCGGTGCCGACGTCGGCCTGGCCTTCGACGGCGACGCCGACCGCTGTTTCGTGGTCGACGAGAACGGTGATCCGGTGTCTCCGTCGGCGGTCACGGCGCTCGTGGCGACCCGGGAACTGGCCAAGGAGCCGGGCGGGGTCGTCATTCACAACCTCATCACGTCGAAGGCCGTGCCGGAGATCGTCGCCGAGCAGGGCGGCACGGCGATCCGCACCCGCGTGGGCCACTCGTTCATCAAGGCCGAGATGGCGCGCACGGGCGCGGTGTTCGGTGGTGAGCACTCTGCGCACTACTACTTCCGCGACTTCTGGCGCGCCGACACGGGCATGCTGGCTGCGCTGCACGTCCTCGCCGCGCTGGGCGAACAGCCGGGCACGCTGTCTGAGCTGACCGCGCGGTACTCGCGCTACGCCGCGTCCGGAGAGATCAACTCGACGGTGGCGGACCAGGCGGGCCGCGTCGCCGCGGTGAAGGACGCCTACCAGGGCCGCAACGGTGCCTCGGTCGACGAGCTGGACGGGCTGACCGTCGACTTCGGCGACCGGTGGTTCAACCTCCGTGCGTCGAACACCGAGCCGCTGCTTCGGTTGAACGTCGAGGCGCCCGACGAGGCGGCCGTGGCGGCGTTGACCGACGAGGTGCTGGCCATCGTCCGTGCCTGACCGGTCCGCGGCGGAAACCGGACCGGCCGCGGACGAACAGTTTTCGACTGCCCTCCGGGAGGAGGGCCAACCGTGGTAAATAGGAAAAATGGCCGTCACTCTCGATCCGCAACTGCTCGACATTCTCGCGTGCCCGTCGGCGGACCACGCCCCGCTGACGGCCGGCTCGCCGGATGACCCTGCCGCCGACGTGCTGACCTGCACGTCCTGCGGCAGGCAGTACCCCGTGCGGGACGGCATTCCGGTGCTGTTGCTCGACGAGGCCGACGGCGGCGATCCGGCCGCCGACACCGCAGGCACGGGCGATTCGCCGGCCGGCGGCGATTCCGGGGCCGGCAGTGCTTGACGACACGCTGCTCGACGACCCGCGCCGGCTCGACGACGCCGACACGGGTGGCGTGTTGCGCGCGGCCGCGATGGCCGGTGCGCAGGTGCGGTCGACGATCGAGGCCGCGACGGAGCTGGAGCTGGCCGAACGGCTGGACATCGGGCGGCCCCGATCGCTGGTGATCATCGTGCGGCCGGGTGCAGGGCACGGCGCGGCCCAACTGTTGACGGCCCTGCTCGCGCCCGCCTGCCCGGTGCCGGCGGTGGTGACAGACACGGTGCCGCCGTGGATCGGGGCGCTCGACGTCGTGCTGGCACACACCGACGACCCGTACGACCGTGACCTCGCGGTGTCGCTCGAACGCGCGGCCCGCTACGGCGCGACGGTCGTGCTGTCGGCGCCACCGGACGGCCCTGTTGCGTCCGCCGTGGCCGGCCGCGGCCTGGTGCTGTCGCCGCGGGTGGTCGGCCCGCCCGAGCTGGCGTTCCCGCGTGCGCTGACCACGGGTCTGCTCACCGCGGGTGCGCTCGGCCTGCTGGTGTCCGACGTCGACGGCCTGGCGGACCGGCTGGACAACGAGGCGGCCCGCGGGCATCTCGAACACGAGGCGTTCGTCAACCCGGCGAAGTCGCTGGCGCTGCGGATCGCGGACCGGACGCCGCTGCTGTGGGGGCTCGACCATGCGGGCGTGGCCGTCGGGCAGCATGCGGCGTACGCGCTCGGGGCGCACGCGGCGGTCGTCGCGGACGTGTCCGATTACCGCCAGGCGCTGGCCCGTCCTGCGCTGCACGCGATGGCCGCCCGCGGGGGTGACGAGCGGGACATCTTCGCCGACCCGGATTTCGACGAGGTGAGTGGTGCCGCGCCCCCGCGCGCACTGCTGTTGTCGGTGCGCAGTGGCCCGGCGACCGACGAAGCGCGGCTCCGGGTGGGTGAGACCCTGCCCACGGCCGACGTCCTCGCCCCGGCGGAAGAGCTGGCCGACGCCGATGACGTCGCGTGCGCCGCCGTGCTGGCGTTGCGATTCGAGTTCGCTGCGGTGTACCTGGGGCTCGCGGCTGGAACCATCGGGGGAGCCGGCCGCGTCGCGCCGCTGTCACTGTGACGGTGGCACGGCCGGGCGAGGCCGGCGAGGAGTGGAGTTGACCGTGGAGCTGCTGCAGGGCGCGGTGCGGGCATATGCGTGGGGGTCCCGCACGACGATTCCGGAGCTGCTGGGCCGCCCTGTCCCGTCGCCGCATCCGGAGGCGGAACTGTGGTACGGGGCGCATCCCGGCGATCCGGCGCGGGTGCGGCGGGCGGACGGCTCCGAAGTCAGCCTGCTTGAGATCGTCGACGCCGATCCGCACGGTCAGCTCGGCACCCGGTGCGCCGACCGGTGGGACGGGCGGTTGCCGTTCCTGCTGAAGATCCTCGCGGCGGAGGAGCCGCTGTCGATGCAGGCACACCCGTCGGCGGAGCAGGCGGCCGAGGGGTACGCACGCGAGGAGGCCGCGGGCATCGCGCGCGACGCGGCGAACCGCAACTATCCCGACCCGACGGCGAAGCCGGAGCTGGTGTGCGCGCTGACCGAGTTCCACGCGCTCGCCGGGTTCCGCGATCCGCATCGGACCGTGCGGTTGCTGCGCGAGATCGAGACGCCCGGGTTGGCCCACTACGTCGGACTGCTGGCGGGGCAGCCCGACCCGGACGGGTTGCGCGCGCTGTTCACGACGTGGATCACGCTGCCGCAGTCGGCGCTCGACGAACTGCTTCCCGAGGTGCTCGATGCCTGCGTGCGGCACGTCGAGGGCGGGGGAGAGTTCGCCGAGGAATGCCGCACGGTGCTGCAGCTCGGCGAGGCGCATCCGCGCGACGCGGGTGTGCTGGCCGCGTTGCTGCTCAACCGCGTCACGCTGCATTCGGGCGAGGCGCTGTACCTGCCCGCGGGGAACCTGCACCTGTACCTCTACGGCACGGCGATCGAGATCCTCGCCAACTCCGACAACATCCTGCGCTGCGGGTTGACCCCGAAACACGTCGATGTGCCCGAACTGCTGCGGGTGGTCGATTTCCGGTGCGGTGACCCGCCGGTGCTGACCGGGGAGCCGGACGGACCGGCCGCGGTGTACCGCACCGGCACGCCGGAGTTCCAGCTGTCCCGGGTCGACTGGGAGGCCGTGGACCGGCGCGAGGTCGAACTCGACGGTCCGGGCCCGGAGATCCTGCTCTGCACTGCCGGCGAGGTGCTGCTCTACGACGACGAGGGTACGAAGGTGGAGCTGCGCCGGGGCGAGTCCGTGTGGCGGCCGGCTTCGGATCCGGCGGTGCGGGTCAGGGCCGTCGGCGAGCACGTCGCACAGCTCTTCCGCGCCACCGCGGGCACCTCATTGCGCGGGCATTAACCTTCCTTTACTCACCGTGCTCGACCGGTCACCCTGGCGGGTTCCGGATCGCTCGCGGGCTCTAGGCTTCGGCCGTCACGTCGAGGAGACCGGAGGGTTGAACTGTGGCGGCAACCGGAGGAACGAAGGCGATCCTGGCGGCGCTGGCCGCGAACGCGGGTATCGCGGTGGCGAAGTTCGTGGGCTTCGTGATCACGGGTTCCTCGTCGATGCTCGCCGAGTCGGTGCACTCGGTGGCCGACACCTCCAACCAGGGCCTGCTGTTGCTCGGCCAGAAGACGGCCAAGCGGAAGGCGACCAGCGAACACCCCTTCGGTTACGGACGTGACCGGTACTTCTACTCGTTCATCGTCGCGTTGCTGCTGTTCACGCTCGGGTCGGCGTTCGCGCTGTACGAGGGGGTGCACAAGGTGCAGCATCCGGAGGAGCTGAGCTCGCCGCTCGTCGCCGTCGTGATCCTCGTCCTCGCCATCGCGCTCGAGAGCTACAGCTTCGCCACGGCGGTCAAGGAGTCGAAGGCGATCAAGGGGAACCGCAGTTGGTGGGGGTTCGTCCGGCAGTCGAAGACGCCCGAACTGCCGGTGGTGCTGCTGGAGGATGCGGGGGCGCTGTTCGGCCTGGTGTTCGCGCTGATCGGCGTCGGGCTGGCGGTCGTGACCGGTGATCCGGTGTGGGACGGCGTCGGCACGCTGATGATCGGGGTGCTGCTCGGCATCATCGCGATCACGCTGATCATCGAGATGAAGAGCCTGCTCATCGGCGAGGGATCCGGCGAGAAGGAGCTGGACACGATCGTCGGCGAGCTGACCGCGGGTGAGGTCGAGCGGGTCATTCACATCCGTACCCAGTACATCGGCCCGGACGAGCTGTTGATCGCGGCCAAGCTCGCGATGCGGCGGGGGATGGCGCTGACCGAGGTGGCAGCGGCGATCGACGACGCCGAACGCCGCGTCCGCGAGGCCGTCCCCACGGCGCGGCTGATCTATCTGGAGCCGGATCTGGACCGCACACCCGCGTAGGCGCCGGGGTACGCCGCACCCCGGCCACACCCTCCGGTACTGCAGGCCGAGGCGCGCCGGGTTCGGGATCGCGAGGGCGCGGACGGACGGCGCGGACGGACGTTGCCGGGTGTGATCGACCGGCGATCAGCAGATCGGTCACGTTCAGTCGTCACGACTGTGCTCCACCGCGAGGACGTTGTGACTCGATCAGGTTACTGATTCGGCCCGAAGTGATCACTTTGACCGTGATCGACTAGGGAGTATCACCCGGTCGGGTCTAGGGTTCGGACGGCCCGTTTGCCTCGTTGCAGACGTTCGTCCCCGATGTCCCCCGCGTCCGATCCCCAGGAGTCTCCTGATGTCTGTTGGTCCGCGTCTCCGCCTGCGCGCGCTCGTCACATCGACGATGGCGCTGGGCTTGCTGGCCGGTTCGATGCCCCTCGCCGCGGCGACCGACGAGCCGAACGAGGATTCCCGAGCCGTGGTCGTCGAAGGCAACGTCGACGCGGGTATGAAGGGCGCCTGCGAGAAGGCCGGATTCGACGGCGAGCCGATCGACAAGGCCGACGTCGCCTTCACCGGCGGGCAGAACGAGCGGTTCCTGACCATCACCGACGTGCCCGCCGACGTCGAGATCACCGGAATCCTCGTGAAGGGCGGCCCGCGCTACAACCGGTACGAGCCGGGCGAGCGAGGGCTGCCGCAGGAACCGGCGTGGGTGAAGCTGCGGTCCCCGCTGAACAACGGCGGGCAGCTCCCGGCCATCAGCCACTGGTTCCTCTGTGGAACGAGCGGCCCGACGGAGACGACGACTCCGCCCGAGACGACGACCCCGCCGGAGACGACGACCCCGCCGGAGACGACCCCGCCTCCGAAGACGACGACGCCTTCCGAATCGACCACTCCGCCGGAAACGACCACGACCGGTACCGACACGACGTCGTCCACGACGGCATCGAGCGGCCCGTCGTCCACGACGTCGAACGCGGGCGCGCCGACCACGACCTCACAGCCTGCCGTCGCGCCGGCGGGCGACACCGACGACCTCGCCTCGACCGGCTTCGGCGCAGGCTGGTTGCTCGGCCTGGGCGCCCTGCTGCTCGCCGGGGGAGGGGCCCTGTTGGCGCTCACGCGTAAGCGGCGCACGACCTCCTGACGGACCTGTCACCCTGACCCGCCCGGGTCGTGCTGCTCAGCACGGTCCGGGCGGTGGTGCGCGGTTACCGGGAGGCGACGGTTCCCCCTGAGCCGACGCCGTGGGGATATCCTCACCGGGTTGGTTGCTGTGAGGTGACGACTTGCCGGAGTGCTGCTCGCCGGAGTGGACGCGGCGGCGAGTGGGTGGCCGATCAGCCTGCGGCCCAGGCGAGGCAGGGAGGCAGTGGCATCGTGGCCGGTAACGGGATCTGGCGCACCAAATCCGTAGAGCGGTCCATTGCGGACACCGACGAGCCGGGGACCCGGCTGCGCCGCAACCTCAGCGCGTGGGACCTGACGGTATTCGGCATCACGGTCATGGTCGGTGCCGGCATCTTCACGCTCACCGCCCGCACGGCGGGTGACCTGGCCGGGCCGTCGGTCGCCGTCGCGTTCGTACTGGCCGGCATCGCATGTGGTCTGTCGGCTCTGTGCTACGCGGAGTTCGCCTCGACGGTGCCGGTGGCCGGCAGTGCCTACACGTTCTCGTACGCCACGTTCGGCGAGTTCCTCGCGTGGATCATCGGCTGGGACCTCGTGCTCGAGTTCTCGGTCGCCGCGGCCGCGGTGTCCAAGGGCTGGTCGGTCTACCTCGAAGAACTGCTGGCCTCGATCTTCGGTGCGAACGTCGCCACGACCATCGAGTTCGGCGGGATCAGCGCCGACTGGGGTTCGCTGCTGCTCGTGGTGACGCTGGCGGTACTGCTGACGCTGGGGACGAAGTTGTCGTCGCGGTTCAGCATGGTGGTCACCACGATCAAGGTGCTGATCATCCTGTTCGTGATCGCGCTGGGCATCGCTTACATCACCCCGGACAACTACACCCCGTTCATCCCGCCCGCGGCGGCGGGCGAGGACGCGGGCGGCGGCATCGAACAGTCGCTGTTCTCGGTGCTGGCGGGTGGTTCCGGCAGCGTCTACGGCGGCTTCGGCCTGCTCGCCGGTGCGTCACTGGTGTTCTTCGCGTTCCTCGGGTTCGACATCGTTGCCACGACCGCCGAGGAGACGCGCAACCCGCAGCGGGACGTGCCCCGCGGCATCCTCGGCTCGCTCGCGATCGTCACGGTGCTGTACGTGGCGACCTCGCTGGTGATCGCCGGGATGGTGCCGTACGGCGAGCTCTCGACCGCCGCCGAACCCGAGGGGCGCAAGACGCTCGCGACGGCGTTCACGTATCACGGCGTGGACTGGGCCGCCCACATCGTGTCGATCGGTGCCGTCGTCGGCCTGATCACCGTGGTGATGGTGCTGCTGCTCGGCCAGCAGCGGGTGCTGTTCGCGATGTCGCGCGACGGGTTGTTGCCGCGCGGACTGGCCAAGACCGGGCAGCGCGGCACGCCGGTGCGGGTGAACGTGCTCGTGACCGTCGTGGTCGGGGTCGCGGCGACGTTCTTCGACGCGAGCCAGCTCGAAGAGATGGTCAACGTCGGCACGCTGTTCGCGTTCATACTGGTGTCGGCCGGTGTGATCGTGATGCGCAAGAAGCGGCCGGAGTTGCCACGCGGCTTCCGGGTGCCGTGGGTGCCGGTCATCCCGATCCTGGCGATCGGCGTCTGCCTGTGGTTGATGCTGAACCTGACCGTGCTGACGTGGCTGCGGTTCGTGCTGTGGATGGCGCTGGGCGTGGCGATCTATTTCGCCTACGGCCGGCGGAGTTCGGTCCTCGCGCGAGAGCAGAAGGAGGTCTCGACCGACTCCTCCGATTGAGGCAGCTTCCCAATGCGACGGGCTTCCCAATGCGACGGGCTGCATCACCCGGTGTAGGCGCGACGTACGAAAGATGGTCCCGGCGCCACTCGTGTGCGAGTAAAGTTCCGCGCGGCACATCACTGCCCGTCACTGCGGGTGGGGTGGATCGACCTGCCGCCGGATCTGTACGGAGTGCCTCATGCGCGTGACCCGTTCGTTGGCCGTGGCCGTCGTGACCGGTGCGGTCGTGTTCGGTTCCGCGGGCATCGCGAGTGCCGGCCAGGATTCCGGGATTCCGCACGGTGACGGCGGTGTGGTCGTGCAGGGGAAGGACGACCGTGATCCGGTCGATCGCGGTGAGGATCCGGGTGAACCCGCAGGCGGCGAGGACGGCTTGGGCGGCGGTGACGACCGGCGTGGCCGCGGCGACGGAGGCCACGAACGACGCGGCGGCGACAGCGACCGGCCGCTGTGCGAGGACGACCGGATGCACCGCGGCGAGCTGGCGATCGACCCCGATCGGGCCCGCGGGGCGTCCGGCTGGGACGAGGCGGACTGGGACCTCGGCGACGGCCGCCTCGGCGGCAAGCAGGGATGGTTCAGCCACTGGACGCACTGTGTCGAAACCCCACCCGCTCCGGACAATCCCGGGCAGCCGCCGAAATCCGAACCCGATGCCGACGTGCACGCAGGCCCCGACGACGACGGTGGGGACGACGGTTCCGAGTCCGAGTCCGGATCCGACTCGGACACCGATTCCGGGCCCGAGGTCGAACGCACCGAGCGGCCCGAGTCGCACGTGGACGGTGCGCCCGCGGAACCGACGCGGGACGCGACCGCCGATCGGCATCCGCAGGATCCGGCGGGTGGGCACTCGGTGAACCACGATGCGTCGTCCGCGGCACCCGCGCCCTCGATGCAGCGGGCCGATGCGGGCCCCGACGACGACGGCGCCGCCGCAGCCGCTTCGGGATCCGACGACGGCGAAATGGGCTTAGGTGGCGCCCTGCTGCTGATCGGCGGCGGTGGTCTGCTGGCAGCCGCCGCGGCGACGCTCCTCGCTGCCCGCACCCGCCGCGCCTGACTCGTACCCGGGCATCCGTCGGCGTCCTGCGCGGATCGCACACGTATCAATCAACATCACACACTTTCGATTGCTGCACTTGTGTGACTGTGTTGACTTTTGGGTGATTCGGTTTCAAGGTGAGGATGATCGAGGAACGGAGTGGTTCACCGATGTCCCTGACCGGGCCGGACAAGCGAGTCAACGACGATCAGCCGGCTGAGTCCGGCGTCTCCCGAGGAATCAGCCGCCGCGGGATCCTGGGTGCGGGCGCCGCGGTGCTCGGCGGACTGGCGGTGCCGGGCATGTCGGCCGCGTCGCTGCTGCCGTGTGCACCCGCTGCCGCACAGGCGAGCGGCGGCAGCGGCTATCCGGAGTGGAACAACAATCTCGAGCTGTTCGATGTCGGCTCGGAACCACCGCACGCGACACTCATGCCGTACGCCGGTGTGGACCAGGCGCTTGCGGCCGATCGCACGCGGTCGCCGTTCCGGCTGGACCTCGATGGCGAGTGGCGCTTCCGGCACGCCGACAACCCGGCGTCGCGCGACCCGGAGTTCCACCGTCGCAACGTCAACGATCGCGGCTGGGACACGATCCCCGTGCCGGCCAATTGGCAGTTGCACGGGTACGACTTCCCCATCTACACCAACATCACGTATCCGTGGTCCGGAGCCAACGGCAAGGGCGAGAACCCGGAGCCGCCGTTCGCGCCGACGAAGTTCAACCCCGTGGGTCAGTACCGGCGCAGCTTCACGTTGCCGCCGAACTGGCGGGGCCGCCGGACCTTCCTGCACTTCGAAGGCGTCAAGTCGGCGTTCTACGTGTGGGTGGGCGGCGAACTGGTCGGGTACCGGGAGGACTCGTACACCTCGTCCGAGTTCGACGTGACGCGCTTCGTCAAACCCGGTCACAACGAGATCGCCGTCGAGGTGTACCGCTTCTCCGACGGCGACTGGATGGAAGACCAGGACATGATCCGGTTGTCCGGCATCTTCCGGTCGGTCTACCTGTTCTCGACGCCGACCGTGCACGTGCGCGACTTCCGGATCGACACGCCGTTGCGTGACGGCTACACGAACGCCGACCTGGCCGTCACGGCGAACGTTCGCGACTACACCGGTGCCGAGCGCGGCACGTTCACGGTCGAGACGCAGCTCTACGACGACGGCGGGAATCCCGTGTGGAACGATCCGCTGCGCCTCCCCTCCGACTTCGGTGCGGGCGGGGAGGAAGTGACCACGCGTGGCAGCAAGCCGGTCGAGAAGCCGCAGTTGTGGTCGGCCGAGCATCCGAACCTCTACACCGCGGTGCTCGTCCTGCGCGGCCCGGCCGGCGACGTGCTGGAAACCTTGTCCACCCGAGTGGGCTTCCGCGAGTTCGCCATGGTCGACGGGCTCATGCGGATCAACGGCGAGCCGATCACGATCAAGGGTGTCAACCGGCACGAACTCCATCCGGACCGTGGCTCGGCACTGACGCGTGAGGACATGGTGTCCGACATCCGTGTGATGAAGCGGATGAACGTCAACGCGGTGCGGACCTCGCACTACCCGAACGATCCGCTGTTCTACGAACTCGCCGACGCCTACGGCCTGTACGTCATGGACGAGACGAACCTCGAGACGCACGGCATTCGTGACGAGTACCCGGGTTCGCATCCGGAGTGGACGGACGCCGTCGTGGCGCGCGCCAAGAACGTCGTGCACCGCGACAAGAACCACGCCAGCGTCATCATTTGGTCGCTCGGCAACGAGGCGGGAGGCGGCAGCAACTTCGTCGCCATGCACGACTGGATCCGCTCCTACGACGACATGCGGGTCATCCACTACGAGGGCGACGACAGGCCGGAGGTCAGCGACGTCCGGTCGGCGATGTACGAGAGTCCGTCCAGAATGGAGGAACGGGCGAGCGAGTCGGACACGCGCCCGTACGTGATGATCGAGTACGCCCACTCGATGGGGAACTCGACCGGAAACTTCCGGGAGTACTGGGACATCGTGCGGTCGCACGACGTGCTGCAGGGCGGGTACATCTGGGACTTCGCGGACCAGTCGCTGCGCGAGCCCGTTCCGAACGGCCGGGGCACGTATCTCGCCTACGGCGGCGACTGGGGTGACGATCCGAACGACGGAAACTTCTGCGCCAACGGCGTCGTCACGGCGGATCGCGGGTTGAACGGCAAGGCCGCCGAGGTCAAGCACGTCTACCAGGACATCCTGCTCTCGTCGGACGACCCGAGCTCGGGCAGGGTGACGATCACCAACGAGCACCTGTTCACCGACGTCGTAGCGTACGCGGGAAGCTGGGAGGTGGTCGCCGACGGCGAGGTCGTCGAGACCGGCGAGCTGACGCGGGAACAACTGTCCGTGCCGCCGTCGTCCAGTGCGACGGTCACCGTGCCGTTCACGAAGCCCGCGAACCCGGCGCCGGGGGCTGAGTACTTCCTGCGGCTGTCGTTCACCACACGCCAAGGCACGCTGTGGGCCGATCCCGGGTTCGAGGTCGCCAAGCACCAGTTCCCGATCGACGTGGGCAGTCCCGAGGTCGAGCCGGTGCCGCTGGACTCGGTCCCTGCGCTGGCGGTGGACGACTCCGGCGGTTCGGTGACGGTGACCGGTGACGACTTCACGGTCGTGATCGGGCGAGAGACGGGCGTGATCACGTCGTACGTCGCGAACGGGCGCACGCTCGTCGAATCCGGGCCGGTGCCGAACTTCTGGCGCGGGTCGACGGACAACGACCTCGGCAACGGCCAGCCGGATCGCAACGGGACGTGGCGTCACGCGGGTGCGCGTCGCACGGTGACGAACGTGTCGGTGGAACCGGTGCGGGACCGGGCGGTGGTCGTCACGGTGGAAGGCACGCTGCCGACGTCGACGGAGTCGAGGTACACGACGGTCTACACGATCTTCGGCAATGCGGAGATCAAGGTGGACAACACGGTGCAGCCGGGGTCGGCCTCGTTGCCGTACATTCCGGAGGTCGGCACGATGCTGCGGTTGCCTGCCGGACTCGACACCATGCGGTTCTACGGCCGCGGTCCCGAGGAGAACCATTGGGACCGCAAGTCGGCCTCCGAGGTGGGCGTGTACGACTCGACCGTCGACGAGCAGTGGACGTCGTACATCCGCCCGCAGGAGAACGGCAACAAGACCGACGTCCGCTGGTTGGCGTTCGTCGGTACCGACGGCGCCGGGCTGCTGGCGACCGGGGAGCCGGTGCTGGAGATCAACGCCTCGCGCTTCACACCGGAGGACCTCTCCGGCGACGCGCGGCACGACTACCAGCTGACACCGAGGGACGAGATCGTGCTGCGGTTGAATCACCGGCAGACCGGTGTCGGCGGCAACGACTCGTGGGGCCAGCAGCCGCTCGACGAGTACAAGCTGTTCGCCGACACGGACTACGCCTACAGCTACCGACTGCGGCCACTGTCGAATGTGGACGAGGCGATGGCGCTGTCGCGGAAGCCGACCGCGAGCCCGTGACCGTGGCTCGCGCACGGTCGGTGGCGAGGACCCGGTGTGAGGTGGGGCCGGCCAGGGAGACGGCGGTCGTCGTTCCCGCCCGCCCGCGGACAGGCGGGCGGGTCAGGCGGGATCCGGCGGGTGCGGGTACCGCTGGTCGCCGATCTGCCAGCCTGGCCCGCTGTCGAAGTACTCGCCGGAGGCGACGGGCAGTGCGAGGTTGCGTTCGACGGTGGTGAGCATGCCTTCGTACCACCGTGCGTAGTCCGGGTCGGACACCCGGCGGGTCAGCGCGGGCTCCGCGTTCTCGAGGAGGTCGGCGATATCGGCCGGTGCCGTGGCCGCGGTGACCTCGGCGTCGAGGAAGGAGGTCTCGGAGCCGGTCGTGTACTTGACGGCCGGTGTACCGGATCCCTGCGCCCATACCTGGATCCGCAGGTGCAGTCCGGTCGGGGCCACGCCGGCCGTGATCCGTGCGTGCTGTTGTCCGCGCCGGTGCAGGACACGCACACCCTGCAGGATCCGCAGTGGGATCAGCTGCAGGGTGGCGTGGCGCAGGGACTGCAGGGCGCCGTCGTCGAAGGCGACGAGCCGGACGTCGGTCACGTCCGTGCGGGTGGTGGCGATCGTGTAGGCCGCCGTGAGCGCGGCCTCGCGCTGAGGCCAGCCGTAAGCACCCGCGCTGATCAGTGGGAAGGCGACGGTGCGGGCGCCGAGTTCGTCGGCGACCTCGAGAGCGCGGCGGTAACAGGGTTCGAGCAGGCCGCGGTCGCGCTCACCCGCGCGGAGATTCGGTCCGACCGTGTGGATCACCCACCGCGCGGCCAGTTCGCCGGCGGTGGTCCAGCCGGCGTCACCGGTCGCGAGCCCGTCGGGGAAGCGCCGCACGCAGTCGTCCAGTACGGCACGTCCGCCCGCGCCGTGGATGGCACCGTCGACGCCGCCTCCGCCGCGCATGCCGTTGTTGGCGGCGTTGACGACGGCGTCGACGTCCTGTTGCGCGATGTCGCCGAGGACCGGCGTGATGGTCGGCATGCGGCCGATTCTCGCGCAGGTGCCGCCGCCTCCGGGCGGGTGCTCCTACGTGGTGCAGCGTGATTTGCCGAGGATGTCGCCGAACAACGACACCTGTTCGGCCAGTCCGGCCGACAGGTCGGCGTCCTCGAGGCCCGCGGCCATGACGACGGCGCGATCCCACTCCGGGTCGCCCACGTAGTCGGCGTGTTTGCGGACGCCCGCGGCCCAGCGCCTGCCGCTCACCGGTTCCCGCATCGGATCCGGCAGCCAGTGGTCGCCGCCGAGGACGAGCACACCGGTCGGCCCCTGCACGGCCGGCTCGACCGCGCCGATACTGCCGTCGCCGCAGTAGCCGACCCCGAGCAGCATGCCGCCCGCCACCTGGTGCCGCCATGTGGTGGCGCCGCCGCCGAACGCGTCGGTACCGCGGCACAACCCGCGCCACCGGCCGTCCAGTCGGCCGTTGAGCCGTGCGAGTGATGCCGACGGGAACATCGCCGGGAACGCCCGCTGATAGCCCCACTGCAACGGGGCGCCCGCGGTCAGCAGCCCGAGGCGTTCGCGGTCCTCGTCCGGCAGCTCGTCGGCCAGGCGTGCGGCAGCCAGCACCGTCAGCAGGCCACCCACGTGGTACCCGGCGAGGACCACCCGCGTGTTCGGCTCCTCCAGGTGTGTGCGCGCCCGTTCGGCCAGTTCCGGCACGACCTTCAGCGCGTAGGACGGCGGAACCACGGGGTGGGCGGCACGCGGCCAGAAGCACGCCAGGTCCGTGAACGCGCCGAGGTGCCTGCTGCGCTGATCCCCCGTCGCGGCGGTGTAGACCGCGCGGAGCAGACCTGCCGCGAGCGCCCCCAGCGCGAGCACGCCGACCGCCGACAACGGCGCGAGCCAGTCCGGCACGGGCCCCATCGTGGCCCGCAGCCCCACGAGCGCGACCGCGCCGGCGCCGAGCGCACAGGCGAACGTCAACACCAGCCGGTGCAGGTATTTGCGGTCCCAGCCCGCGCGTGCCCATGCGGACGAAGCGGCCTCGTCGTCGGCAGCGGGGGCCTCTTCGCCCTGTAGCAGCGTGACGATGTCGGGAACGCCGCGGCGGACGCGGCGCAGCGACGATCCGACGACGGCCCAGGTCGCGAGCAGTCCCGCAACGACGAGTCCGCCGCCCCACAGCATCGTGATCAGGTCGTACCCCTCGGGCAGTCGCAGCCCGTCCGCGCCGAGCAGCTGGCGCAGCGCCACCGCGAGCCCGGCACCGAACCCGCCGCCGAGCAGACCTGCGAGCGCCAGCGCCGGTGCCGCCGCCCAGCCGCCGGCCCACGGCCGGAGCCGGTGCGGCAGGTGCGCCCACTCACGGCGCGCCAGCAACGCCGTCGGGACCAGCACCAGCGCGAACACCGCGCACGCGGCCAGCAGCGCGGCGCCGACGAGCTCCACCGTGGGGTTCGTGCCCGGCAGCGTGGCTGGAAGGGGTGCGGCGACGACTGCGGCCGCCACGGTCAGGGCGATCGCCACGCCGAACAGCGTCGCCCGCGTCGGCGCGGGCAACAGCCGTCGCGCCGGGGTCACGCTCACCAGCAGCACCGACCCCAGCAGCACCAGCGTGGTGACCCACAGCGCAGCCGCGGGCGTCTCGGCAGGCATCGTCGACGGCCCGCCGAGCAGCAACAACGCCGTGACGCCGAGCGCGGCGACGACGTGCACGCACCGCAACGCGGCCGTGTCGGCGACGTCGGAAAGCCCGCCGCCCAGATGATCGCGCAGCGGTTCGACGTGGTCGCTCGGCCGCCAGCTGGTGCGGGACACCCCGAACAGCACCGCGGCCACGGCCAGCAGCGGCAGCAGCCCGGCCGCCGTGCGCAGCCCCGGCACGTCGCCCAGCCACGACGGCGCCGAGTCCAGGCAGCCCGAGCCCGGAGTGAGGCACTGCGCGGCGAACAGGTCCAGAGTCACCACGCCGAGCTGCGCCACCAGCAGCATCGTCAGCAGCACCGCCGCCACTCGCAGCAGGCCGCGGCACACGCGGTTCAGCGCCGCCGACGCCCGTGAGCCCTCCGGAACCGGCGGCAGCATCCAGTGCGCCACGTTGGCCAGCGAGAACGGGAACAGCAGCGCCCAGGTCGCCTTCGCCGCACTACCGGAGGTCATCCGGTTCCACAGGTAGCCCTCCAGCGTGCGCGGCATCGATCGGCCGAGCGCCTGCAGCACCGGACCGGGAGCCGGCCTGCGGAGCCGGTCGGACGGGCGGACGATCCGCCCCGTGCCGTCGCCGTCCACATCGACGGTGCCGACGGAATCGAGCAGCGACTCGCCGGTCGTGCCGACCAGCCCGGGCACGCGAAGTTCGACGACCCGGGTGTCGGGGCCGGGGAGAGGCACGTGGACGCCTCCTAGCTGGGTTGACGCTTCCTGTTGGCCGAACTGCCACGGTAAACGCCGAACGCGAACGCGGGAGTCCCGACTCTCCAGCGCGTCCGCCGGTTAGCCCACACGGGTGGTGCGAGCCTGGGCTTCGTCGTAGTGATAGCGCTTCGGGGATATGTGCTATCACTACCAGGGTGAAGCAGCTCATCACCCGCATCGACGACTCGCTGCACGCGAAGGTCAAGGCGAAGGCCGAGGCCGAGGGGCGCAGCGTGAACGACCTCGTGTCCGGCCTGCTCGAAGCCGCCGTCGAGGACTCCGAAACCGACGAGGCATGGCACCGGCGACTGATCGCCGACGGCACACTCGTCGAGTTCACCCCGGCCGGTCCGGTACCGAGTCACGAGGAGCTGGAAGCGCGGTTGGTCGGACTCGGTACGGCGGTCGGCGAGGCCCTCGACCAGACGCGGGGGCGCTGGTGACGACGTTCTACGCCGACACGAGCGCGGTCGTCGGGGCATACCTGCCCGGCGAGCCGGGCCACGCAGAGATCCGCGACCTGCTGTTGCAATCGGAGTCCCGTGTACTCACCAGTGAGCTCACCCGAGTCGAGTTCGCCAGCGCGACGGCAGCCGCGATGCGCGGACGGCGCCTCGAGGACGCGAGGCTGCTCGTCGCACGGTTCGACGCCGACAATGGCCCCGGACGCCCGTTCAAGGTGCTGAGTTTCGACGGCGGGACCGTGCTGCGCACCGCACACGGCCTGGTGTTGGAACACGTCGGACTGCGCACGTTGGACGCGTTGCACCTCGCGATCGCGATCTCGGACGCGCGTCGCCTCGTCGACGACGGTCCGGTCTTCGTCACCCGCGACAACCGACAGGCCGAAGCGGCGAAAGCCCACGGCTTCGAGCTGGCCTGAGTCGGGTTCGTCCTCGGCCGCCACTCCGGCGAAACGCACCGCGCCAGTGCTGAGATCCGGCGACCTCCCCTCGATGGCCCCTGTCCAGGCCCGCCCGTCGCCCGACCACCGCCCCTCAAGGAGGCGCTTCGCGCCGCGGCTACTCTGCAGGCGTGGGTCGATTGGTGGTCATCGAAGGGCTGGACGGGGCGGGCAAGCGCACGCTGACCGACGCGTTGACGGCGGCACTGCGCGATGCGGGTGCGAGCGTGGCCGCGACGGCCTTTCCCCGGTACGGCGTCAGCGTGCACGCCGACCTCGTCCGCGAAGCACTGCACGGCGACCACGGCGACCTGGGCGAGTCCGTCTACGGCATGGGCCTGCTGTACGCGCTCGATCGTCGCGGGGCCGCCGACGACATCCGCGACCTGCTCGCCCGCCACGACGTCGTACTGCTCGACCGGTACGTCGCATCCAACGCCGCATACCAGGCCGCACGACTGGGCGAAGGAGTCGACAGCGACGTCGTGCGCTGGGTCCGCGCGCTGGAGATCGACCGGTTCGGCCTGCCCGTGCCCGATGCGCACCTGCTGCTGCGGGTGACGCCCGACGTCGCGGCCTCCCGTGCGCGCGGCCGGGCCGAGGCCGACACGGCGAGAGCCCGCGACGCGTTCGAATCCGACGACGACCTCCAGTCGCGCTGCTCGGCCGTCTACGACGAGCTGGCCGCCGCGAGCTGGCTCTCACCGTGGCACGTGGTCGACGGCGCCGACCGTGTCGACGCCGCCGACCTGGCGAAACGCCTCCTCGCCTGATCGGCTTCCCGGCGCTGCGGGCAGCCGCCCTGCCAGGTGGGCGGTTGCGCTGTCATGCCCCGAGGTTCCCGTGGGGGCGCTCACTGCGCCGGGAGCGGATGGTTCGCCAGGATCGTGCCGCCGGGATCGATGCGGTCGCGGAGGTGTCGCAACCGGTGGGCGGTCTCGGGGGTGAAGGCCGAGCGCACCTCGTCCGGAGTCGACGGGCCGAAGGAGAACGACAGGTTCGCGCCGAGCGTCTCCGGTGCGAATGGCGCCAGTACCTCGGCATGCAGTGAAGCCACCTCGGCGTCGGTGGCCTCCGACGTCGGCGTCACCGGGGAAAGCACGGACACGAGGTAGTCCGCCTCGCGGTGCCCGATGGCGCCCGACGTCCGCGCGAACGCGCCGCCGAGGTGCCGCAGCCCGGCCACGCACATGACGGGCGCCCCGGGCCCTGCCGCTGCCGGGAAGCGTGCGAGCGCCCGGGGGTCCAGCGACTGCAGCATCGCCGTCCGCGACCGATAGGCGTGGGGCCGATCGGGTTCGTCGAAGATCGCACCGCAATCCGAGAACGGCCGGGTTCGCAGCGTGTCCTGCAACACCGGCAGCGCCTCCCGCAGCCGTTCGGCGCTGCGCAGCCCAGCGCCACCGTGCACGTCGTCGGCCGGCGCCACGCACACCTGCAGCTGCGCGACATGGCGGCCGCGGAGGGCCTCCGGTACTCCGGGTGCGTCGGGGAAGACGAGCATGGCGACACCGGACGTGACCTCGTCCGGAACCGACGTGGTCCACCGGCGCCAGCGTTCGAGGACGTCTCCAGCCTCGGCCACGTCGACGTAGAGACTGCCGCCGTAGACCTCGGGGACCGCCACGAGATCGATCTCCATCGCAGTGACGATGCCGCCACCGGCTCCGCCGCCGCGCAACGCCCAGAACAGCTCGCGTTCGAGCGCATCTTCCGACGTCGACGTCACCCGGCGGAGCGTGCCGTCGGCGGTCACGACTTCCAGTGCGCGCACGTGGTCGGCGGCGTAGCCGTAGCGGCGTCCCAGCAGCCCCATGCCGCCGCCGAGCGTGTACGGGACGGCGCCCACGTGCGGGGAACTGCCCGACAACGGTGCCAGGCCGTGCGGGGTCACCACGTCGAGCACGTGCTGCCACGTCGCGCCGCCTTCGACCCTCGCGGTGCGCCGTACGGGGTCGACCTCGACGCGCGTCAGTCCGCGCAGGTCTACGAGCACGCCGCCGTTGAGCGCCGCCGTCAGTCCGTGTCCGCTGACCTGCGCGGATACGCGCAGGCCGCGGTGTGCTGCGTAGGCCACGGCGGTGCGCACGTCCCGGGCCGTTCGCGCCGACACGACGCAATCGGGCCGATGCGCGGTCGCGCGCTGATAGCCGGTGCACGCGGCGTCGAACCCGTCGTCGCCGGGCAGCCGGAGGGTGCCGTCGAGGTCGGGCAGCGCCGTTGCCAGGGAGCTGTCGGGGGAAGAACTGGTCGATCCGGTTGTGTTCGCCATGACGGCGACCGTAAGGAGACTCGAGGACGCATCATGTCCTCGAGTCATGGCAGAGTTGCCTCCATGTCGGTTCGTCAGGAGATGCCCGGCAGGCTGCTGCGGCTGCTGTCCCTGTTGCAGAGCAGACGAGAATGGCCGGGAGGGGAACTCGCCGAGCGCGTCGGCGTGACCACGCGGACGCTACGCCGCGACATCGACCGGCTGCGCGCACTGGACTATCCCGTGGAGAGCACGGGCGGCACCGGTGGTGGCTACCGGCTCGGCCGGGGCGGCAGGCTCCCGCCGCTGGTCCTGGACGACGACGAGGCGGTCGCCGTCGGCGTGGCGCTCGCGGCGGCCGCGTCCGTGAACCCGGATCTCGGTGAGAGCGCGACGGGGGCGCTGGCCAAGCTCGGGCAGGTGCTGCCCGCGCGCCTGCGGCCGCGGCTGGCCGCCGCCGGTTCCGTCGCGGTGGCACCGCCGCGCGGCGTTCCCGTCGATGATCTGCCCGACGGGGTCCACGCGGACGGACCTGCTCGCGACGCAGGGGTCGGGCACCCCGGGGTCGACCCCGACCGGCTCGCGCTGCTCGCGGGCGCGTGCCGGGACGCCGAGGTCGTGTCGCTGCGCTACGTGAGCAGGGGCCGCGGAACCGACCGTCGCGTCGAACCGCACCGGCTCGTCCTCGCCGAAGGACGCTGGTACCTGTCGGCCCACGACCTCCGCCGCGACGCCGCGAGGATCTTCCGGCTCGACCGCATGCGCGACGTCACCACCACGGGACGCCGCTTCGTGCCGCGGCCACAGTCCGAGGACCCCGTTGCGCAGCTGCGGGCGTCCTTCGCGGCGGCGACGTACCGGAACACCGCGCACGTGACGATCGGGCTGTCCGAATCGGAGGTCCGTCGCTGGGTGCCCGCCCTGCCGGGCGCGCTGGAGGCCGAAGGGCCCGACCGGTGCAGGGCCCGTGTCTCGGCCGACTCGGCCCGACTCGTCGTGCAGTACACGGCGATGCTCACCGCCGTGGCCGCAGCTCGAGGTGCCGCCGTCACCGTCGACGCCGAGGCCGCCGTCGCCGAACCGCTCCGCAGCCTGGGCGCGACGCTGAGCGCCACCCCGTGACGTGTCACACGCACGCAGCGGCACCGAGCGCCAATGCTCGACTGCCGTCGACCGAGGCTCAGACCGGGAAGTGGCCGAGCTGTGCGGACAGCTCCATCGCGGCCTCCCGCATCGGGCCGATGATCTGCCGGATGCGCTGCCGGGACAGGCGGTACGACGGCCCGGAGGCGCTCATCGCCGCGATCACCGATCCGCCGTCCCCGTAGATCGGCACGGCCACGGCGTGGAGCCCGAGTTCGAACTCCTCGAAGCAGGCCGCGAACCCGTCGTCGGCGATCCGGCCGAGTTCGGCCGTCAACTCGTCGGGGGCTGTCGTGGTGCGGGGCGTGAACTCCTCGAGCCGGTCGCGCAGCATGTCGCGGCGGCGAGCTGGTGGCATGTAGGCCAGCAGGACCTTGCCGCTGGAGGTCGCGTGCAGCGGGGTGCGCCTGCCGGTCCAGTTCTGCGCAGTGATCGACGCCGACCCGACGGCCTGGCTGATGTTGATCGCGATCCCGCCGTCGGCCACGGCGATGTTGACCGTCTCGCCGAGTGAGTCCGCGAGGCCCTGGCAGGTCTGGTTGCCCAGCTTGGCCAGGTCCATCCGGCTGGTCGCGGCGCCCGCGAGCCGGACGATCCCGAGCCCGATCTGGTACTTGCCGCGGTCACTGACCTGCTCGACGAGGTTGCGCATCTCCAGCGCGGACACGAGCCGCGACGCGGTCGACTTGTGCACGCCCAGTTCGTCGGCGATCTCGGTGATGCCCGCCTCGCCGTCCTTCGCGAGATGTTCGAGGATGCTCACGGCGCGGTCGACGGACTGCACCGGGCTCTTCGGCTCGTCGGGCGGGTCCGGTTCCGCGACGGGTTCGGGGCCGAGGCCGGTCCGGACCGGTTCGGCCGCGCCCAACGGAGAGTCATCGGAGTTCCGGGCGGCGGGAGAGGCAGCGTCGGAGTTCCGCATAACGCAACAGTAACTCCTACAGCGGCGAGAATCGCCCCTTCAGCGGTAGATGTGAGCTATGACCTTTGCCGAGCGTGCCGCAGCCGCTCGCGCGAGTAACCATACGGCACCCCTGCGGGTCATGACGTTACGCCACCCGGAGCAGTCGTCGAGTGGTGGGGACACGCCGAACCAGGGTCTCCCGCAGTCGCGGGTGACCACAGTGCGAATATGGGCGGCATGAAGGCACGTGTGCTGGTCGTCGACGACGACCCCGCTCTCGCGGAGATGCTGACCATCGTGCTGCGCGGTGAGGGCTTCGAGACCGCGGTGGTGTCCGACGGGTCCCGCGCGTTGTCGGCGTTCCGCGAGATGAAGCCCGACCTGGTGCTGCTCGACCTCATGTTGCCCGGGATGAACGGCATCGACGTCTGCAAGGCCATCCGCGCCGAATCGGGCGTCCCGGTCGTCATGCTCACGGCCAAGAGCGACACGGTGGACATCGTGCTGGGTCTCGAATCCGGGGCGGACGACTACGTCGTCAAGCCGTTCAAGCCGAAGGAACTCGTCGCGCGCGTGCGCGCCCGGCTGCGCCACAACGACGGCGAGCCGGCCGAATCGCTCGTCATCGGTGATCTCACCATCGACGTCCCCGGTCACCAGGTGACCAGGGAGGGCGAACCCATCTCGCTCACGCCACTGGAGTTCGACCTGCTCGTCGCGCTCGCGCGCAAGCCGCGGCAGGTGTTCACCCGTGAGGTGCTGCTCGAGCAGGTGTGGGGCTATCGGCACGCGGCGGACACCCGGCTGGTCAACGTCCACGTGCAGCGGTTGCGGTCGAAGGTGGAGCGCGACCCGGAACACCCCGAGGTCGTGCTGACCGTGCGCGGTGTGGGCTACAAGGCGGGCCCACCATAATCGGCTCATGAGAGATCGCCTGACCGGACTCGGCGGGCTGCTGCTGGGGCTGGCCCGCCGCGTCGCGGCGTTCGGGCGGCGTAAGAGCACCGCGTTCAATGAGCTGTGGCGGCATTCGCTGCAGTTCCGGGTCACGGTGTCGACGCTGGCGATGTCGGCCGCGGTCGTGTTCGTGCTCGGTATGGTGCTGCAGAACCAGATCACCGACCGGCTCATGACGACCAAGGAGGACGCGGCGACCGCCCAGCTCGACGCGGTGGTGCGCACGGTCGAGAGCGAGCTCGTCGGGGACGCGGGCCAGGACGACGCCCTGCGCGAACGGCTCACCAACGCGGTCAACCGCATCACGACCAGCTCGGTCGCGGCGCAGGACGCCTCCAGCTCGGCCGCCGGCACGTTCGAGCCCGTACTCGCCGCGGGCGACCCGGAGCGGCCCGCGAGCCGCACGATCTCCGCGGGTCCGTACGACAAGGTCTCCGGCAGGCTGCGCGGGTTCGTCGAGAACAACACGCCCGCCAAGGAGTTCCACACCGCGGGCGGCACGACGTACCTGGCGATCGGCGCGCCGATCACCACGACCACCCGCCCGCTGCAGGTCTACCTGTTGTTCCCGCTCACCTCGGAACAGAACACGGTCGCGACCGTGCAGAACACGCTGGTCGTAGGCAGTTTCGCACTGCTCGCCCTGTTGGCCGGTATCACCAACATCGTGGTGCGGCAGGTCGTCCAGCCCGTGCGCAGGGCGGCCGGTGCGGCCGAACAGTTCGCACACGGGGAGCTGGACCGCAGGCTCGAGGTCATCGGCGAGGACGATCTGTCGAAGCTGGCCGTCGCCTACAACGAGATGGCGGCGAGCATCCAGCGGCAGATCCGCCAGCTCGAGGAGTTCGGCGAACTGCAACGGCGGTTCACCTCGGACGTCTCGCACGAGCTGCGTACCCCACTGACCACGGTGCGGATGGCCGCCGACGTGCTGCACGCCTCACGGGAACAGTTCCCCGCCGGGCTGGCGCGGTCGACCGAACTGCTGACCGACGAGCTCGACCGGTTCGAGCAGCTGCTGGCCGACCTGCTGGAGATCTCCCGGCTGGACGCCGGTGTGGAGGAGCTGTCGTCGGAGGTCACCGACGTCCGGCCGATCGCGCAGCGCGCGGCCGAGCAGGTGAGCGGGCTCGCCGAGTCGATGGGCAGCCCGATCGAGGTCGACCTGCCGGACGAACCGGTCGAGGCCGAGGTCGATGCCCGGCGCATCGAGCGGATCCTGCGGAACCTGCTGGCCAACGCCGTCGACCACGGCGAAGGCAGGCCGGTCCGATTGCGCCTCGCGGCGACGGAACCCGAAACCCCCGCCACGGCCGAACCCGGCGACGGCACCACGGACGAGGCCGGGGCCGAGGGCGGATCCGGCAGCACGGCCGAATGGCCCGGCGCCGTGGCCATCACGATCCGCGACCAGGGCATCGGGCTGCGTCCGGGCGAGTCGGAGCTGGTGTTCAACCGGTTCTGGCGTGCGGATCCGTCCCGGAACCGGCGTACCGGGGGCACCGGGCTCGGCCTGGCCATCAGCCAGGAGGACGCGCGCCTGCACGGTGGCACACTCGATGCGTGGGGCGAGCCCGACCGCGGGTCGTGCTTCCGCCTCACCCTGCCGCGCAGGGTCGGCGGCGCGTACACGGCGAACCCGCTGCCCCTGCCACCTGAGGACGCGCGTCCTGCCGCCGGCGCCGACGGGGCCCGCGACGTCCGGACCGACCTGCAACCAGGGGAGACGGTGTGACGACACAGGAATCGCGCGCCCTGGCCCGTTCACGCAGGCTGCGCCCGTGGGCGGCGCTGGGCTTGGCCGCACTGCTGGTGAGCGGCTGCGCCGCGATCCCGGCCGAATCGCAGCCCGAGGCCCTGCCGCAGCAGCAGCGCGGGCAGCAGACCGAGGCCGTACCGGAGCCCGCCCCCGGGCTGGACCCGTTGTCGCTCGTGCGGGAGTTCGTCGAGGCGAGCGCGGAACCTGCCAGTGACTACGCGGCGGCCCGTGCCTATCTGTCGCAGCGGGCGCGCAAGCAGTGGCAACCCGATTCGTCCGTCGCCGTGATCGAGGACGAGTTCAGCACCGTCTTCGGCTCCGACGACGAGCGGAGCGGACCTGTCACCACCAGGCCCGACGCCGAACCCGGTGAGCGTCGTGACGACCGCGCAGGTGACGAGACCGGCGAGGCCCCGGCGGGGGACGGCCAGGCAGGGGCCGAGGGCGACCAGCCGCGCAGTACGCCCGGGTCGGCGCCGCCCACGAGGCAGGCCCCGGCGACCGGGACGTCGCCCCCTGGCGGGTCCACGGCCTCGTCGGCCCCGGACGAACAGATCGTCACCGTCCGCGGCGGGCACGTCGGCAGGCTCGCGGCCGACAGCTCGTTCATCCCTGCGGACGACGCCGTCGAACAGAACGTGCGCCTGCGCAAGGAGAACGGGGAGTGGCGGATCGTCGACCCGCCGCAGAGCGTGCTGATCACCGTCTCCGACTTCGACGAGACCTACTTCCGCGTGCCGGTGTACTTCTTCGCCCCCGAGTCGAACGTGCTGGTGCCCGATCTGCGCTACGTCGTCGCCAGCCCGCAGTCGGGGCTGCCGGCACGAGTGGTGGACCTGTTGCTGGCCGGTCCGTCGGACGGGCTGACCGGGGCGGTCCGCAATCCGCTCGGCGACAATGCCTCGCTCAAGACCAACGTGACGACGACGCGGGACGGCGCGCTGGCCGTGCCCCTCACCGGGGTCGAGGACAAGAGCGACCACGACAGGGAACTCATCGTGGCGCAGCTCGTGCGGTCGCTGCAGACGGTCACGACGAGTCGCGTGCGGCTGTTGTCCAACGGCAGTGCGCTCGTGCAGGATCACCGCGACTGGCGCCCCGGCGAACTGCCGTCCTACCAGGCGGCTGCGACGCCGAGCTCCGACCTGCCCGGTCTCATGACAGCGGACGGCAAGGTCCACTCGCTGGGCAACGGGGCTCCGATCCCGGGACCCGCGGGGTCGGGCGACATCGAGGTGCAGAGCGCGGCCCAGTCGCTCGGCGGGGACCAGCTGGCGGTCGTCGAACGGGCCGATCGCGGCGTGCGGTTGCGGATCGGGCCGTACGGTTCGCGGGGACAGGCCGTCGAACTCGATGCGCGGACGATGACCCGGCCGACGTGGGTGCCGGCGACCACGCGCAGCGAACAGTCTCGTGAGGTGTGGACCGTCACCGGCGGTGAGCGGGTGGTGCAGGCCGTCACCGACGCCGAGGGCCGGTGGGTCACGCAGTCGGTCAACTCGGCCGAGATCAACCCGATCGGTGACATTGACGAGCTACGGCTCTCGCGCGACGGCACGCGCGCGGCGATGGTCATCGGCGGGAAGGTGGTCGTCGCGGCGGTCGTGCGGGACAACGACAGCCGGACGTCGGCTGCGCTGCGCTCCCCGCGTGTGCTCCAGGGCGACGAACTCGACGACGCGGTCGCACTGGACTGGACGGGTCAGGACGCCCTCGCGGTCGCCACCCAGTCGGAATCGAGCCCGGTGGTGCGCGTGCCGGTCGACGGGCTGCGGATCGACCAGTTCAACAGTTCGAACCTCATCGCGCCGATGCGTGGCATCACCGCCGCCCCGGGGCGGCCCACGGTCGTCGCCGACGCGACGGGACTGTGGACGGCCAGCGACCTCGGCGACGTGTGGCGTCCCCACGACCGGCGTTCGTCCTCGGCGGTGCCGTTCTACCCCGGGTGACGTTCACCCCGTCGCACGCGCGTCGTGGCGCCTGATCCTCGCCGGAAATGTCGGGGCCGGGCGGCATGCTGCCCGGCGTGACGAAACAGGGGATGGCCGCGGGTGCGGCGGCGTTGCTGGACCTGGTGCTGCCGGAGAACTGCGCAGGCTGTGACGCACCGGGAGGGGCGTGCTGCCCGTCGTGCCTGTCCGCCTTCGGGGCAGCGCGGCCGGCCGCGGTGCACGGCGCAGGTGCGCCGGGCGGGCCCACGTATGCGCTCGCGCGTCACGCCGACGTCGCCAGGGCGCTCGTCGTGGCGCACAAGGAGCGCGGCAGGCGAGGCCTGACGCGGCCGCTGGGCAGGGCTCTCGCGGCCGCCCTGCCGCGGCTGCCGGAGGCGAGGCCCGACGCGGCGGGCTCGTGGTGGCTGGTTCCGGTGCCGTCCCGGCGGAGTGCGGCTCGCGCGCGCGGCGGTTCGCACGTGCTGGCGCTCGCCAGGGCCGGTGCCGCGGCGCTGAGCGAGGCGGGTCTGCCCGCTGCGGTCGCACCGGCACTGCGGCTCGCCGCGGGCGCGCGCGACGCCGTCGGGCTCGACCGCAGCGAGCGCACCGCGAACCTCGCGGGCCGGCTCCGGGTCGCGGCCGCGGGAGCGCCGCCGCCCGGTGTTCCGGTGGTGCTGCTCGACGACGTCGTCACCACCGGGGCGACCCTCGGTGCGTGCCGTGCGGCGCTGCGGCGGTCCGGCATCGAGCCGTGTGTGGCGCTCACCCTGACAGCGGCCTGATCGGTATGGCTCGGATGGTCCAGAGCACCGGGGGATGCGCCCACGGCGGCTGTTGACCGCACCGGACCCGCGATCGGGTGAGTCGGAACCACGGCGGGAGGCTGTTCGTTGTCCGGGTATGAGCAACCGCCTCGTCACCGTCCGCCAGGCGCTTACGCGCTCGTCGTGCGGCAGCCGGGTGCCGTTCACCCCGATGTTGCTCCGATCGAGTCCGGACGAGGGCTTGCATGCCGGTTTCCGGCTCCGGAACGTGACCACGGTTCACCGTCCGACGTCCCCCGCACCGGGGGCTGTTCTCCGAGCCGGAACCGGGCTAATGTGCACCGCTAACAGCAATTCCCGGCAACAGGGAGGTGGCCAGTAAATGTCCCTGGCGCCGGCGGAAAGCTGAAATCCCGGAAATTGATCAGCGTGCCGCATGAATGACGCATGATCGATTTCTTCTCCCCGGTGCCGGTGTTCGCTGCAATGGACTCGCTTTCCGCGAGGGAGGTCGCGTATGGATATCGTCGTCAAGGGCCGCAACGTGGAGGTCCCGGAGCACTACCGGCAGCACGTGAGTGAGAAGCTGGACCGGCTCGAACGATACGACCGCAAAGTCATCCGCTACGAGGTGGAGCTTTTCCACGAGCGCAATCGACGCCAATCCAAGAACTGCCAGCGTGTGGAAATCACGGGTAGGGGCAAAGGACCTGCCATGCGTGCGGAAGCGAGTGCGGGCGATTTCTACGCCGCGCTCGACGCCGCTGTGAGTAAGCTCGAAAACCGGATGCGCCGGGCACACGACCGTAGAAAGGTGCATTACGGACGGCGCGTTCCGGAATCCGTTGCGGAGGCCACCGCAGGCGGGGCCGACAGCCGGTCCGGCGGTGGTACGACCGCCGTCATGGAGGCCCCCGCCGAAACCGAGGACATGGACGGCGCGGTCATGTCGTCGGCAGCGGACACCGTCAGCGCGGACGGCGCCATCCGGCTGCCGTCCCAGCGCTTGGACGACGGTTTCGACGATCTGGCGATCGCCGACCGCGGCGACATCGGTGACGACCACGAACCCGGTCGCATCGTGCGGGAGAAGCAGCACTCGGCCAAACCGATCACGGTGGACGAGGCCCTCTCCGAGATGGAACTCGTCGGGCACGACTTCTATCTGTTCAACGACGCCGACGCGGGCAAGCCGAGCGTCGTCTACCGCAGGAAAGGATTCGACTACGGCGTGATCCGGCTGGGCTGACCCCGCTCGGGCATTTCGTCTCAGGGTGGCCCGCGTACACCACGTGTGCGCGGGCCACCGCCGTGTCCGGCGCCGGGCCGCCGGACGACCGGCCGAGGTGGTGCCGCCGCCGCAGCGGTATCCGGTGTGGGCCGGGCGGTGTTCAATCGGTGTGAGGCCGGGAGGGCACTTTCGTTGCACCGCGTACCCGGCACGCCGAGCCGTGTGCGCACGGGCCTGCGCATTCCCTACGATGGGCAGTGCTGCGTGGGCGCGGGTGTGCTTTGGCGCCGGCTGCCGCGCGGCGGACTCGGCTGCCCAGGCGCGGGCCGGGGTGGCGCACGAGAAACCGAACCAACTAGCGAGGTCGACCCGGATGCTTCTGAACCGCCTGCTCCGTGCGGGCGAGGGCAAGATGGTGAAGCGGCTCAGCCGTATCGCTCAGCACATCAACACCCTCGAAGACGACGTCACAAGCCTCTCCGACGCCGAGCTGGCTGCCAAGACCGACGAGTTCCGCAAGCGGCATCAGGACGACGGCGAATCGCTCGACGACCTGCTGCCGGAAGCGTTCGCGGTCGCGCGTGAGGGTGCCCACCGGGTCCTGGGGCAGCGCCCCTACGACGTCCAGCTCATGGGCGGTGCCGCACTGCACCTCGGGCAGGTCGCCGAGATGAAGACCGGTGAAGGTAAGACGCTGACGTCGGTCATGGCCGTCTACCTCAACGCCATCTCCGGCAAGGGCGTCCACATCGTCACCACCAACGACTACCTGGCGAAACGTGACGCCGAGTGGATGGGCCGGGTGCACCGTTTCCTCGGGGTGACCGTCGGGTCGATCGTCGCCGACATGCCGTCGTCGCAGCGCAAGGAAGCCTACGACTGCGACGTCACCTACGGGACGAACAACGAGTTCGGGTTCGACTACCTGCGCGACAACATGGCGTGGAGCCTCGACGACTGCGTGCAGCGCGGCCACAACTTCGCCATCGTCGACGAGGTCGACTCGATCCTGATCGACGAGGCGCGGACGCCGCTGATCATCTCGGGTCCCGCGGACCAGTCGTCGCGCTGGTACGTCGAGTTCGCGCGCATGGCGCCGCTGATGAAGAAGGACACCCACTACGAGGTCGACGAGCGCAAGCGCGCGGTCGGTGTCACGGAGGCGGGTGTCGAGTTCGTCGAGGACCAGCTCGGCATCGACAACCTCTACGAGGCGGCCAACACGCCGCTGGTCGGGTTCCTCAACAACGCCCTCAAGGCGAAGGAGCTCTACAACAAGGACAAGGAGTACATCGTCCGCAGCGGTGAGGTCATCATCGTGGACGAGTTCACCGGCCGTGTCCTCTCGGGCAGGCGCTTCAACGAGGGTATGCACCAGGCGATCGAGGCGAAGGAAGGCGTCGAGATCAAGGCCGAGAACCAGACGCTCGCCTCGATCACGCTGCAGAACTACTTCCGTCTCTACGAGAAGCTCTCGGGCATGACCGGTACCGCCGAGACCGAGGCCGCGGAGTTCCATCAGACCTACAAGCTCGGCGTCGTGCAGATCCCGACGAACCGGCCGATGATCCGCTCCGACGAGTCGGACCTGATCTACAAGTCCGAGCAGGCCAAGTTCGAGGCGGTCGCCGAGGACATCGCCGAGCGGCACGAGAAAGGCCAGCCGGTGCTGGTCGGCACGACCAGTGTCGAGAAGTCGGAGCACCTGTCGAAACTGCTGCTCAAGCTCAACGTTCCGCACGAGGTGCTCAACGCGAAGCAGCACCACCGCGAGGCGCTCATCATCGCCAAGGCCGGTCAGCGCGGCGCGGTCACGGTCGCGACGAACATGGCGGGCCGCGGTACCGACATCGTGCTCGGCGGCAACCCGGACATCATCGCCGACGAGACGCTGCGTGAGCGCGGGCTCGACCCGGTGGAGAGCTCCGAGGACTACGAGGCCGCATGGCCGGAGGTGCTCGAAGAGGTCACTGCGGGGGTGAAGGCGGAGGCGGACGCCGTGCGTGAGGCCGGCGGGCTGTACGTCCTCGGTACGGAGCGGCACGAGTCGCGGCGGATCGACAACCAGCTGCGCGGTCGTTCCGGCCGGCAGGGTGATCCGGGTCTGTCGCGGTTCTACCTGTCGCTGGGCGACGAACTCATGCGGCGGTTCAACGCCGCGATGGTGGAGACGGTGATGAACCGGCTCAACCTGCCCGAGGACGTGCCGATCGAGCACAAGATGGTCACCAAGGCCATCAAGAGTGCTCAGACGCAGGTCGAGCAGCAGAACATGGAGATCCGCAAGAACGTCCTCAAGTACGACGAGGTGCTGAACCAGCAGCGCAAGGTGATCTACGCCGAGCGTCGCCGGGTGCTCGAGGGCGAGGACCTGCGCGAGCAGGTGCAGAACATGCTCCGCGACGTCGTCAGCGAGTACGTCAAGAGCGCCACCTCCGAGGGCTACGCCGAGGACTGGGACTTCGAACAGCTGTGGACGGCGCTGAAGACGCTGTACCCGGTGTCGCTCGACTGGGAGCAGCTGGTCGAGGACGACGAGGACCTGAGCCCCGAACGCCTGCAGGAACTGCTGCTCGACGACGCCACCGCCGCGTACGAGGCGCGTGAGGCCGAACTCGACACGACGGTCGGCGAGGGCGCGATGCGCGAACTCGAGCGGCGCGTCGTGCTGTCGGTGCTGGACCGCAAGTGGCGCGAGCACCTCTACGAGATGGACTACCTCAAGGAGGGCATCGGCCTGCGCGCGATGGCGCAGCGGGACCCGCTGGTCGAATATCAGCGTGAGGGCTACGACATGTTCTCCGGGATGCTCGAGTCCCTCAAGGAGGAGACGGTCGGCTTCCTGTTCAACCTGCAGGTCGAGGCGCAGCAGCCGCAGGCGGACGCGCCGGAGGCAGCCGAGGCGCCGGTCCCCGCCGCACAGGGCGCAGGGTCGGGCCAGGGGTCGCAGCAGAGCGCGAACCAGAGTGGCGGTTCGCGATCGGGCAGGCACGCGAAGCCGGCCCCACCGCAGCCGGCGGCCGAACCGGCCGCGCCGGCCGCTCTGCAGGGCAAAGGCCTCGACGGTGCCGCGCCGCAGGCACTGACGTACTCGGGCCCGGCCGAGGACGGCGGTGTCGAAGCGCGCGGCACCGGCGCGGACAAGCCGAAGAACTCCGCAGCGAGCGGCAGTCGGCGTGAGCGCCGCGCCGCCGCACGCGAAGAGGCCAAGAAGAACAAGAAGTCCGCGAAGAAGTAGAAATCGTACTCACCCTGCGTGGCGGTGCCCGCTGAGAACCTGCGGCGGCCGTCCGCTCGTCTGACCGCGGGGTATCGATGTGCCACGAGCGGGGCCTGTCGGGAACTGTTCCCGACAGGCCCCGCTGTCGTTTCGGCGGGACGTGGTTCTCAGCCTTGCCGGAGTGGCGCCGTCACGCCGTTCGCGGGTCGAGCACGGCGAACTGAGTGCAGCACCAGTGACGAGCGCGGCGTTCGAAACGCGCCGTCACCGCCACCGTCCGCGCCTGCGCCCGCGTGGTCGCGGCGACTTCGAGGGAATCGTCGGCGGACCGGCACAGATGCGTCGAATGCAGCTGGTACCGTGGCCGGTTCCGCGGCGTTTCGTCGCGCATTCTGGTGGACAGTTCGGGCGACAGCCACGGGGTCAGCTGCGCCACGGGCCGCAGTCCACTGTGTACCTCCAGCAGTGCGCCGAGTATGCGCTCCACCTGATTCTTCGAGAGATCCCTGCGAGGTCGGCTTCCGGTTCGCTGGTCCGGGATTCCGCTCAACAGGGCCGTGATATCGACGTCCGGCAGTGCGCGCGACCCGTCACGGCCGGCCGTTCGGGTGTCGCGGCACTCGTGGTCGTCGAGCGCCTGAATGCGCGGCCGGTCGGCCTGAGTAGTCATACTCATTTCCCCCTCTGGGTAATTCTTCGCAATTCCCGCGAACTCTTCGTGGCCCGCTATGGAATAGAGGTGAATTACGCCGGCACGGATTCCGAAGACGCCCGGTTTGATGTATTTGAAGAAAATGTCCACGAACGTCGCAATGATCCGCTAGGACACCGTCGGGTTACGCTCGGGTGCGTGACCGGATCGGATACCGACGGCCGCACGCTGAACGGGATCGTGCTCGACTACGCGGGCGTGCTCACCGACAGCGGCGGCGAGAACCTGCTGGAACTCGTCGACATCGCGCGAGAGCACGGGGTGCGCACAGCGCTGCTGTCCAACGCGGCGGGCGGCGGATCCGTCCGGCGGCGACTGCACGGACGGTTCGACGACCTCGTCTTCTCCGGTGAGGTCGCCGTCATGAAACCGGAGCCCGAGGTCTTCCTGCTCACGGCCGAGCGGCTTGGGCTGCCGCCGGAGGCGTGCGTGTTCGTCGACGACGCCCCTGGCAACGTGTGGGGAGCCGTCGCGGCGGGGATGGTCGGCGTCCGTCACACCTCCGTGTCGGAGACGATCACGGAGCTGTTGGCGCTGTTCCCGGACCTGCCGTCGGACATGTCCCGTGAGCCGCCGTCGACCGACGTGCCCTTCTGACGTCGGGAGCCTGGCCCCGGGAGCTGCTTCCGGACGCCCTGCTCTTGGACGCCTGCTCTCGGGCGGCCCTGCTCCGGGACACTCCGCCCTGGTGCTGTCGCGCACCCGGAGCGAGGTGCTCAACCCGCGTGGCCGCGGCGCACCAGTTCGAAGCACAGCACCGCCGCGGCGGCCGACACGTTCAGTGATTCGACGTCGCCGGGCATCGGGATGGACAGCCAGCTCGCGACGTACCCGGCCACCTCCGGGTCCACGCCCTCGGTCTCGCCTCCCAGCACGAACGCCGACCGTGCGGGCAGTTCCGCGTCGAAGAGCGGTTCGGCCGCGTCGTGCACCGCGTCGGTCGACGTCGAATCCGTCGAACCGAGTGCGTACACGGCGAAGCCCGCATCGGTGAGCTGCTCGGCCGCGTCGAGTGCGGTGCCGGTGCGCAGCACGGGAGCTCGGAACGCGACCCCGGCCGACGCCTTGACCACGAGCGGGTCCAGCGCGGCGACACCCTTGCGCGGGACGACGATGCCGCCGAGGCCCGCCGCCGTGGCCGTTCGCAGGATCATGCCGACGTTGGCGGGAGTCGTGACACCGTCGAGCACGAGCACCGGCGCAGGCGGGGTGCGGTCGGCCAGCGCCTGTGCGAGGGGCCGCATCCGCGGGGCGACGACGTCGGCGAGCACGCCCTGGTCCTGCTTGCCGTTGCCGGCGAGCACCTTCACCCGGTGCGCACTGGCGTGTTGCACCGCCACCCCCGCGTCGGCGGCGGCGCCGCGGATCTCCGAGGCGGCCGGGCCCCGTGCCGTGTCGGCGAGAATCACTTTGTCGACCTCGAGCTCGGGGTCGGCGAGTGCTTCGAGGACGGGCTTGCGGCCGTAGACGGTAAAGAACCGGTCCTTCGGCGATACGGCGTTCGGGTCGGTCACGCTCGTGAGTGTTCCACGTGCCGGGCCCGCCCTCTGTGCCAGGATCGGGGCATGCCCGACCGTCTGCCCGCGCTGGACGCCGCCCAGCTGTACGGCGAACAGCCCTCGACGCCGATGCACGTCGGCAGCGTCGCCGTGTTCGAGCGCCGCAGCGACGGCTTCGACTTCGACACGGCGATGCAGGTCATCGCTCAGCGACTCGACTATCTGCCGCGCTACCGCACACGGTTGCTGCCGGTTCCGGGGCATCTGGCGCCGCCGGTGTGGGCCGACGACGTCGACTTCGACCTGGGCTATCACGTGCGCCGGTCGGCCCTCCCCGCCCCTGGCAGTGACGACCAGTTGTTCGACCTGGTCGCCCGGCTGATGCAGCGCCCGCTGGACCGGGAACGGCCGCTGTGGGAGGCGTACTACATCGAGGGGCTCGAAGGGGACAGGGTCGCGCTGGTGACGAAGGCGCACCAGGTGCTCGTCGACGGTGCACGCACGGTCGATCTCGCCCAGGTGCTGCTCGACGAGGGCACCGCGGACCGGGCACAGGTTGCGGGCGAGTGGACGCCGCGGCGCATGCCGGGGTGGCCCCGGCTCGTCACCGACGCGCTCACCGACGCCGCGACGAAGCCCGCTGAGCTGGTCAGGAACGTGCGATTCCTGGCACGGGACGTCGTGTCGGGCCTCGGCAGGAGCGCACGGACGGCTGGTTCGTTCGCCGCGGCGGCGCGATCGGCCACGGCGCCGGCCCGCACCGGGCCCGCACGGCGGCTCAACTCGCGGGTCTCGGGCGGGCGTGTGTTCGCGGGTGTCCGCACCGACCTGAACACCTTCAGCCGCATCCGGTCCGCCCGCGACTGCACGGTCAACGACGTCATCTTCACGGTGCTGACCGGTGCGCTGCGCAACTGGCTGGAATCGCGGGGCCAGCACGTGCCGCCCTCGGCCTCGGTGCGGGCGCTGGTGCCCACGGCGGTGCAGCACGAGGACGCCGAGTTCTCCCCGGCGGAACTGACCACCAGCAGGCTCGTTCCGTACCTGATCGACCTCCCCGTCGGCGAGCCCGACCCGATACTGCGGCTGCAGCACGTGGCCCACGAGATGGCCGAACAGTTCGGCTCGGACCGGCCGGTGACGGCCAGGACGATGGTGAAGATGGGAGGATTCGCACCCGCGACGATGAACGCGCTCGCCGCCCGGGTCGCCGGTTCGCTGCCGCGGCGTGGGTTCAACGTGCTCATCGCCAACACGCCGGGACCGCAGGAATCGCTGTACGCGGGTCCGGGACGGTTGTCGGCGATCTACCCGGTGCTGCCACTCGGGCGGGATCAATCGCTCGCGGTGGGTGTCACCTCGTACCAGGGTGATGTCTACTTCGGATTGAACGGTGACCGGAAGGCCATGCACGACGTCGACGTCCTCGCGGACATGATCGAGGAGTCGCTGGAAGAGCTGAGGGGTAACAAATGGTGAGGGTGTACGTGCCCGCGACGATCGGCATGCTGCGGCATCTCGTCTCCGAGGGACAACTGACCCCCGTGCGGGGGACGGCGTTCTCGCTGACCCCTGCGCTGCGCGAGGCGTACGTGAGCGGGTCGACCGAGGAGCTCGAGTACGCCGCGCTGCTCGACGCCGCGAGGGCGTCGCTGCGGTTGCTGGCCTCGCACGAGGACGCCGAGCAGGACTCGGGATCGGGCATAGACGAGAAGGAGCCGCCGCGCCGGGTGGTGATCGCCGCGGAGATCGAGGACAACGACGTCACGCCGCGGCCCGACCTGGACAGTGCCGTGGTGCGCATGGCGGGGTCGGTGACGATGGACGACATCGCCGCGGTGCACGTCGACGCGGTGGAGGCCGAGCAGGCCGTGGTGGCCGCCGCCGATGTGATCGACCGTGCCGACCTGGGCGATCTGGACGCGGATTTCGTGCTGGGCGAGGCCGAGGACCACGAGCTCGCCTGGTACGCGCCGCAGGAGGTGCCGTTCTTCCTCGAACTGCTGTGACCGCGGGCGCCCCGCCCGGTGAGCCGTGTTGCGGATTCCGGGGCCCGTGTTGCGCCCCGCGGGGATCGTGTTGCGCCTTGCGGACCCCGTGTTGTGCCCATGGACACGCTCCGGTGGTGGTCGGGGCGATCGGTCACCGGGGCGCGCGGATCGGCACCGGAACGGATGTCGCGGTTGTTCTCCCCGCAGGCCCGGTGTGGCGGGGAGAATCGGCACCAGGAGAACCGCCCACAAGGCAGCAGAGGAGAGCGTCATGACCACCATGGACGCCGTGACATCCGTACCGGTGCCGGTGAACGAGCCCGTGTACGCATATGCACCCGGCAGCGCCGAACGGGAGAGTCTGCAGCGCAGGCTGGCCGAACTCGAAGGGGAGAAGGCCGAGCTGACCCAGACGATCGCCGGTGAGCGCCGCATGGCAGGCGGGGACCGGTTCGACGTCGTCCAGCCGCACGACCACGGTCACGTACTCGGCGTGAGTGCGCAGGCCACCCGCGAGGACGTGGGCCATGCCGTGACGGCGGCGAAGGACGCGGCCAGCGCGTGGAGCGAGCTGCCGTTCGACGAGCGTGCCGCCGTCTTCCTGCGCGCCGCCGACCTGCTCGCGGGACCGTACCGGGACACGATCAACGCCGCCACGATGCTGGGCCAGTCGAAGTCGATCCAGCAGGCCGAGATCGACGCGGCGTGCGAACTGATCGACTTCCTGCGGTTCAACGTCCATTACGCCCGCCGAATCCTCGCCGAGCAGCCGAACTCGGTGCGCGGCGTGTGGAACCGCATGGAGTACCGGCCGCTGGACGGGTTCGTCACCGCGATCACGCCGTTCAACTTCACCGCGATCGCGGGCAACCTGCCGAGCGCACCGGCCCTCATGGGCAACACTGTCGTGTGGAAGCCGACGCCGACCCAGCAGCTCGCGGCTCACTACACGATGCGGGCGTTCGAGGAGGCGGGGCTGCCGCCGGGCGTGATCAACCTCGTCACCGGCGACGGGCAGGCCGTCAGCGAGGTCGCGCTGGCCGACCCCGGGTTCGGGGGCCTGCACTTCACCGGCTCGACCGCTACGTTCAAGAAGCTGTGGCGCGCGATCGGCGACAACCTCGACTCGTACGGCTGCTACCCGCGGATCGTCGGGGAGACCGGTGGCAAGGACTTCATCGTCGCTCACCCGAGCGCGGACTCCGACAAGGTGGCGGCCGCGCTCGTGCGCGGTGCGTTCGAGTACCAGGGGCAGAAGTGTTCCGCGGCCTCCCGGGCCTACCTGCCACGCTCGCTGTGGGAAGGCGGGCTGCGCGACCGCATCGCGGACCTGACCCGCGATGTCACCTACGGCGACGTCACCGACCTGTCGAACTTCGGCGGAGCGGTCATCGACGCGCGCGCGTTCGCCAAGCACCGGGAGCTGTTGTCGAGTGTGGACGGCGACGCCGCGCTCGAGGTCCTCGTCGGCGGCGGGTGTGACGACTCGGTGGGCTACTTCGTCGACCCGACCGTGCTGGTGACGACGGATCCGCAGCACCCGGTGATGTCGACCGAGTACTTCGGCCCGATCGTGGCGGTGTACGTCTACGACGACGCCGAGTACGAGCGGGCGCTCGAACTGTGCGACACGACGGCGGGATACGGGCTGACGGGCGCGGTGTTCGCCGACGACCGCGCGGCGATCGGCCAGGCGCACCGCGCGCTCCGCCACGCCGCGGGCAACTTCTACGTCAACGACAAGCCCACGGGGTCGATCGTCGGGCAACAGCCGTTCGGCGGCAGCCGCGGTTCGGGCACGAACGACAAGGCCGGGTCGATGTTCAACCTGCTCCGCTGGGTCAGCCCGCGCTCGGTGAAGGAGGCGTTCGACGCGCCGACGTCGATCGGCTACCCCCACATGGGCTGACGGCCTCCTCGCGCGTGTTCTGCACTCGGCACCGCGTGTCCTGCATTCGGGACCGTCGCCCGGGGTCACCAATCGAGCGCGTCCCACCGGATTGCCGGTCAGGGCGGGGGCCGCAGACGAAAACCCCGGGCTCCGCGTGAAGGCGGAGCCCGGGGCTCGTCGAATGCCGGAAAACCGGCGGGGTGCGCGTCAGTTCGGCAGACCGCCCGACGGCATGTCCTGGACCTGGTCGGCCGGAGGCTCCTCGACGTTCACCGGAGCGCCCCAGTCGGAGTAGTTCATCTCCATGGTCATGCCGCCCTGGGCCATCTGCGAGGCGTTGCCCCCGGCCTTCTCGGCGACCTGCTTCATCATTTCGCTCATGTCCATCGTGACCTTGACCGGCAGGTCGTCGCTGTTGAGCCAGATCTCCATCGGGATCGTGGCTTCGACGCCGTCGAACATGGCCTTGTTGGCGCCGGTCATCTGGCCGACCTCTTCGGCGAGCTTCGCGAAGTCGAGGTCGAGGGTGTAGTGCGTGGTCTGCTCGCCGTCCAGCGTGGTCTCTTCGCTGTCGGTGATCTCGCCGGCCTTCTGCGCGAACTCGAGCATCTTGGTCGGGTCGTTCATCTCGGCGCTCTGCGCCTGACCGAGCTCGGCCATGTCGCCCTTCATCCACGTGCCGCCCATGTTCATGTACATGGTCTGGCCGATCATGCGGGTCTCGACCTCCTGGCCGGAGCCGGGCATCGACATGGTCATGCTGACCTTCGGCTCGCCGCCGAACTCGCCTTCGCCCTTGTAGGACATGTCCTGGCCGGCGAACGACATCGTGCCGTCGAACTTGGCGGTCTTCTTCGCGGACGTGCTCTGCGACGCCGCGTCGGCCAGCGTGCCTGCGTCCTTGAACAGGTTGCCGACCGAGGCGCCGCCGTTACCGCCGTTGCCGTCGCCCGAGCCGCCATTGCCGGCCGCGTTGTCGTCGCCGCCACCACAGGCGGACAGGGTGAGCACCAGGGCTGCAACCCCGGCCACCAGTGAGGTCTTGCGCATGTGAGATCCCCAAAAATCGTCGATGCAGCCGCTGCTGCGCCTGCTTTCCACTGCGATGTGCCGCTTACGGTAGCGGTTCCGTGGGCTGCGCCACGCTTCACGGGGCCCTCACTGCGGGGCGACTTTCGTCGGTGCCACCCGCCGTGACGCGGCCGCCGCGATCCGTCACGCGTCGAGGCCCGCGCGCGAGGCCAGGAGCCGTCGCAGCGAAGCCAGTCGCGCGCCGCCTCCTTCGACGGCGTCGAGTGCGCAGTCCGGGTCGGCGGGCGGGCCGAGGTGCCCGCAGCCCGAAGGGCATTCCTCCGCGGCTTCCGCGAATCCGCTGAACGTGCCCACGATGTCGTCGGCCGTGACGTGCGCGAGCCCGAACGAGCGCACGCCGGGGGTGTCGACGACCCAGCCCGCCTCGTCGCCGGGCAGCGGCAGTGCGATCGCGCTCACCGACGTGTGCCTGCCCTTGCCGACCGCGCTGACCTCACCGGTCGCGAGATCCGCCTCCGGCACGAGCCGGTTGACCAGCGTGGACTTGCCGACACCGGAATGCCCGACGAACGCGGACACCCGCCCCTCCAGCCGGTCGACGAGCTCGTCGATGTCGCCGTCACGGCTGGTCACGACGGCGGGTACGGCCAGGTCGGCGTACTCGGCCAACAGTTCGCCGGGATCGGCGAGGTCCGCCTTGGTCAGGCACAGCACCGGGTCGAGCCCACCCGTGTAGCAGGCGACGAGACACCGGTCGATGAACCCGGTGCGCGGCGGTGGGTCGGCGAGTGCCGTGACGATGAGCAGTTGTTCGGCGTTGGCGACGACGACGCGCTCGTACGGATCGGTGTCGTCGGCGGTGCGCCGGAGCACGCTGGAGCGCTGCTCGACGCGCACGATTCGCGCGAGGGTGTCGGGTTTGCCGCTGACGTCGCCGACGAGGTGCACCCGGTCGCCGACGACGATCGGCGTCCTGCCCAGTTCGCGGGCGCGCATCGCGGTGACGGCGCGGTCCGGATCGGACTCCACCGCGCACCGCCAGCGGCCGCGATCGACCGACGTGACCATCGCCGGCACCGCCTCGGCGTGGCTGGGACGGCGTTTGCTGCGCGGACGGGTGCTCTTGCCGGGGCGCACGCGCACGTCGCTCTCGTCGAGCCTGCGCCAGTCGCCACGGGCCACGGACGTTCACCTTCCTGCCGGTTCACCTACCGATGATCGAGCCCGCGCCGCCGCGGCGCACGACGTTGCCGCCGGCTCGTCGGTGGGGTAATGATCCCTCATCGGCCTCGCCCGGGGTCGGCAGGCGTGCCACGCTGGGTGAGGAGTCCGTCGACGAACACAGGGAGACGCCATGTGCGGCCGTTACGCCGCCACGAAGAGCCCGGCCGCGTTGATGCAGGAGTTCGAGGCGGCCGACGGCACGGAGGGGCACGCACCCGGGGAGAACTACAACGTCGCACCGACCAAGAACGTGGTCGGCGTCGTCGAACGGCATCCTCGTGACGCCGAGGGCAACGTGGACCCCGATGCGCCAGCCGAGCGTGCCCTGCGGGTGTTGCGCTGGGGACTGGTGCCGTTCTGGGCGAAGGACGCCGCCATCGGCAACCGCATGATCAACACCCGCGCGGAGACGGCGGCGGAGAAGCCCGCCTTCCGCAAGGCACTGTCGCGGCGCCGCTGCCTGATCCCCGCCGACGGCTGGTTCGAGTGGAAGGTCGGGCCCGTTCCGGAAGGGCAGCCGAAGAAGAAGGCGCCGAAGGAGCCGTTCTTCATGACCGGCCGGGACGGCTCGTCGCTGGCGTTCGCGGGCATCTGGGAGACGTGGCGCGACCCGAAGGGCGAGCCGGACGCTCCGCCGCTGGTGACGTGCTCGATCATCACCACGGAGGCGCGCGGCCAGCTCACCGACATCCACGACCGGATGCCGCTGCTGATGCCGCCGGACCGATGGCACGATTGGCTCGACCCCGACCGCACGGACGTGACGTCGTTGCTCGAACCGCCGGGGCTCGACGTCGTCGACACGCTCGAGCTGCGCCCGGTGTCCACGCTGGTGAACAACGTGCGCAACAACGGACCTCAGCTTCTCGACCGCGTCGACGAGGCGGTCGAGCTCGACACCGACGGCGCGGCGGCGCCGGCGGACTCGGCGGCCCCGTCGACTGCGGAATCCTCGGAGGGCGCCCTGTTCGACGTGCCGGGTGCGCGATGACCACGGCGCAGGTGGACACGCCGCACGGCCCGGCCCGGGTCGAACTGCACCTCGCCGAGGAGGCAGGCGCGGGCCTGTTGCTCGGACACGGAGCAGGAGGCGGGATCGGCGCGCCGGACCTGGTTGCCGTCGCCGGAGCGGCACGCAAGCAGGGCGTGCACGTGGCGCTTGTGGAACAGCCGTACCGCGTGGCGGGCAGGAAAGCGCCCGCGCCGGCGAAACAGCTGGACGCGGCGTGGCTGGCGGTCGTGGAGGAGCTGTCCGGCCGCTGGTTCGAAGGGCTGCCGCTGGTGTTCGGCGGGCGGTCGTCGGGAGCGCGGGTGGCGTGCCGGACCGCGGAGCAGGGACAGGCCGACGCGGTGCTGTGCCTCGCATTCCCTGAGCACCCGCCGGGCAAGCCGGAGAAGTCGCGGCAGGCCGAGCTCGACGGCGTGCGGGTGCCCACGCTCGTGGTCCAGGGGGAGTCGGACTCGTTCGGCAGGCCGGTGGCGGGACCGCACCGGGAGATCGTCATGGTCCGGGGCGATCACAGCCTGAAGGCCGACCTCGACGGTGTCGCGCGTGCCGCCTCGGAGTGGCTCGCGCGGGTGACCCGGCCACTCGTTTCCTGACACGCAACGTGGCCGCCTTACTCGCGTTGAGTGCCCCCAAGGGCACCCTGGTTGCGTTGAGTGCCACCAAGGTGCCCTTGGGGGAGGTATCGACACTCCGGTCGGAGATCGCCCGTTCGGGTGAGTCAGGCTGTGATAGCTGACACGGTGGCTGCTGTCAGCGTGATGAGGTCGGCCGGGGCGAGTTCGATCTCCAGGCCCCGCCGGCCACCCGAGATCAGCACCGTGGCGAATGTCTCGGCCGAGGCGTCGACGACGAGCGGCAGGCGCGAACGGTGGCCGAGCGGTGAGATCCCGCCGACGACGTAACCCGTCGCCCGCTGCGCCGCGGCCGGGTCGGCCATCCTCGCCTTCTTGCCACCCGCGGCTGCGGCGAGCGCCTTGAGATCGAGTTGCCCCGTGACCGGCAAGACCCCGACGGTCGACACGCCGTCGACGGTCGCGACGAGCGTCTTCAGTACCCGCTCCGGTGCGACTCCCAGCGCTTCGGCGGCCTCCAGTCCGTACGACTCGTGACGCGGGTCGTGCTCGTAGGTGTGGAGTGTGTGCTCGACGCCGCGCTTGGCCAACAGTGCCGTCGCCGGTGTCCCCTTACCCGCCATGACGTGCAGGCTAGGCGACTCGTGAAATGCCGCCGCCGGGGGTGGGAATACCCGATCGAGGGTCGTCGTTGCAGGGGGTGTGCCGACGATTCTGACCAGACCCGAGAGCGCCAGGGGCGTATCCTCGGTCGAGACATATGTGCCGTCGGTGGCGGGTAACCGAAGCCGGCGCGAGAGGCACAGCACGAGCGCCGAGATCATCGCTGACCCGGCCACCGATCTGGAAGGGAACGGTTTGCCGAGCACGCAGAACTCTGCCGAGCCCGCAACCGCTGAAACAGCCGAGCGACCGAGCGCCGAGACTGCGACACCGTCCGACGCCCCCGACCGCACCGCGGAGGCCGAGAGCCCCGAGGGCGAGCAGGACCGCATCGCGCGGTTCGAGCGGGACGCGATGCCGCTCATCGACCAGTTGTACTCGGCTGCGCTGCGCATGACCCGCAACCCCGCCGACGCCGAGGACCTCGTCCAGGAGGCCTACCTCAAGGCGTACTCGGCGTTCTCTTCGTTCAAGAAGGGCACGAACCTGAAGGCCTGGATGTACCGCATCCTGACCAACACGTTCATCAACGGCTACCGCAAACGTCAGCGGCAGCCGCTGCAGCAGCCGACCGAGGAGATCACCGACTGGCAGATCGCCCAGGCGGAGAGCCACACCTCCACCGGGCTGCGGTCGGCCGAGGTCGAGGCCATGGACAAGCTGCCCGACACGGACGTGAAGGCGGCGCTGCAGCAGCTGCCCGAGGAGTTCCGGCTGGCCGTGTACCTGGCCGACGTCGAGGGCTTCGCGTACAAGGAGATCGCCGAGATCATGGACACGCCGATCGGCACCGTGATGTCGCGGTTGCACCGTGGGCGCAGCCAGCTGCGGAACATGCTCGCCGACGTCGCCACCGACCGTGGTTTCATCCGGCCCGCGAACGCGACCCCGGAGGTGGCTGGCCGATGAGCACGCTGGAACAGCCGGACCACAAGCCCGAGCAGGACCGTGACGTGTGTTGCGACGAGGCGCTCGCGGAGATCTATCTGCTGCTCGACCGTGAGTGCAGCGCCGACCGCGACGCGCAGCTGCGCAAGCACATCGAGGACTGCCCGCCGTGCCTCGAGGAGTACGGCATCGACGACCAGATCAAACAGCTGCTGCACCGTAAGTGCGGCGGAGATCAGGCGCCGGTGGACCTCAAGGAGCGGCTGCGGGCGTCGATCCGCAGGACCGTCGAGGAACGCGGTGGCGTGCGCTTCAGCGAGACCGAGCTGACGATCGAGCAGGTCCGCGAAGGCTCCGACGGCACCTGACCGCAGCCGCGTCGGACGTCCTGTCACCGCGGCACGGCACTCCACAACGACATCCGTGACAGAGCAAGACCCCGGCGACTTCCGCAGAAGTCGCCGGGGTCTTCGCCGTTTCTGACGGCCGCTCGGGGCGGCGGATCAGGTGTTGGGCTTCTTGCCGTGATTCGCTTTGTTCTTCTTGCGATCGCGGCGCTTACGTGCACGCTTCGACATGTTCATTCCTCCATGACTTGCTGGCCCCAGTGTGGCATGTGCGTTCCCCGCTCTCTTCGGCTGGGCGGGGAGCTCCCGGAGCCGCCACCGGTTGTGACGCCTGCTGCTGGTGGTGGGACTCGGACGAGGCGGGTGGGAGTATTGCAGAGCGGATCACGACCGGTCCGCGTACGAATCGTGACGATGTGCGGTGGTCGATAATCGATGTCCACACTTGCGGAACTGCTCGCCGACAACACCGGCCTGCCGGGCGAGGCGGTCGACCATCTGCAACTCGTGGTTGCCGAATGGCAGCTGCTCGCGGACCTGTCGTTCGCGGACTTCCTCATGTGGGTTCCCGTCGCCGGCAGTGACGGTGACTTCGTGTGCGTCGCGCAGGTGCGGCCGACGACGGGCCCGACGGCGCACGTCGAGGACGTCGTGGGCACGCGGTTCACGGCGGAGGAACACCCGCAGCTGTCGCGTGCCGCACGGGAACTGCGGTTGTGCCGCGAAGAGGAGCCGCACTGGTACAACGACCTGCCGATGCGCAGAGAGGCGATCCCGGTGCGGTTCGGGGACCGGGCGGTCGCCGTGCTGAGCCGCGACACGAACCTGGCGTCGCCGCGGGTGCCGAGTCCACTCGAGATCGCCTATCTGGGCAGCGCGGCCGACTTGTGCCAGATGCTCGCCGACGGTACGTATCCCAGCCCGGACGGCGGTACCGACGTGCACACGAGCCCGCGGGTCGGCGACGGGCTGATCCGCGTCGACCAGCACGGCACGGTCGTGTTCGCCAGCCCCAACGGCCAGTCCGCGTATCACCGCATGGGTTACGAATCGGATCTGATCGGCGCGCGGCTGGCGCCGCTGACGCGGTCGTTGATCCGTGATCCGTTCGACGCGACGGAGATCTCGCATCGCATCCTCGACGCCGTGGCGGGCAAACCGAGCACCCGCGCGGAGGCGGAGTCGCGGCGGGGTGCCGTCGCGTTGTTCCGTGCGCTGCCGCTGCGCCCGGCGGGCAGACCCGCGGGCGCGCTGGTGCTCGCCCGCGACGTCACCGAGGTCAAACGCCGTGACCGGGCGCTGATGTCGAAGGACGCGACGATCCGCGAGATTCACCACCGCGTGAAGAACAACCTCCAAACTGTTGCCGCCCTGTTGCGGTTGCAGTCACGCCGGACGCCCAGCGGCGAGGCGCGGGAGGCCCTGACCGAGTCGGTGCGCCGCGTGTCGTCGATCGCCATGGTCCACGAAGCGCTGTCGATGTCGGTGGACGAGAAGGTCGACCTGGACAAGCTGTTCGACAACGTGCTGCCGATGGTCGGCGAGGTCGCCACCGCCGAAGCACACGTGAAGCTGTCGCGCAGCGGTTCGTTCGGCATCGTCGCGGCCGACATCGCCACGCCGTTGGTGATGGTGGTCGCCGAGTTGGTCCAGAACGCGGTGGAGCACGCGTTCGAACCGGGACAAGCCGGCGAGGTGGAGATCGCGGTCGACCGGTCGGCCGGCCGGCTCGACATCGTCATCCGCGACGACGGACGCGGCCTGCCTTCAGGGTTCTCGTTGGAACGCGCCGACGGGCTCGGTTTGCAGATCGCCCGGACACTGGCCGAATCCGAGTTGCGCGGGTCGCTGTCGCTGCGCGGCGGCAGTCACGGCGGCACCGAGGCGAACCTCCGGGTGCCGCTCAATCGTCGCGGCTGAATCGGATTCCGGAACACTCCGCTCGCGGAAACGGCGCTTCCCGAAACCCCGCTCCCGGAAAACCCGTGCACGCGGAGTCCCGTTTCTCCGAGACAGCGAACATTCGCGGTAACCCCGGCTGTGCGAATGCATTCGCACGCTGCCCCGGACACGCTTGAGGCCCCGGACACGCTTGAGGGCCGGCACCCGAATAGGGATGCCGGCCCTCAAACCTTTTGCCTCGGCCCCAGTAAAAAGTATTTACGTCAATCCGGGCAAAAGGCAGGTCGTATTACCTGCGGCGGTCTGCTCAGGCGTTGCTGTGCTGACCGACCTGTGCGCGGCGACGCTTGAGCGCACGACGCTCGTCCTCGTCCATGCCGCCCCACACGCCGGCGTCCTGGCCGCTGGCCAGGGCCCAGGCGAGGCAGTCGGAAGCGACGGTGCAGCGGTGGCATACTGCCTTCGCGGCAGCTACCTGCGAGAGGGCGGGGCCACTCGTTCCCACGGGGAAGAAGAGTTCCGGGTCCTCGTCTCGGCAGGCCGCGCGGTTGCGCCAGTCCATTCTTGAGCTCCTTCTCAAGACGCGGGGGTGCCGCGCCAACGTCGTCTTGGCGGTCGTTTTCGGGGTGCTTGTGAATGCTTTCACGAGTCCCGGGCTTCGACAAGTGTTTTCGGCGGATCGGTGAGTCAGGTCACGGCAGCAAAACGCCGATCTGACCTGCGGCTTTACCTCTCAGCAACGCCGCCCGTCGATCGAACTTTGCGGCGAGTGGAGCCTCAGCGTCGATGAGCGGCAACCGGGGTTTGCCGGAGGTGATCAGCTGGTTGCTGTTCACCGGCTGCGACCAGTCATACCGCGACGGTGAGCGCCCGTGGGACGCTCCGGAACTCCACCCTGGTGCGCGTTCCGACCAGGTCTCCGTCGACCTGAAAGTTTACGGGTTTTTCGGCTTTCACGCAGACGGACGACACATCGTCTTCGCGAATCAGCCGTCGACCTCGGTGTTTGCCCTGATGCAAGGCCTGCCTGAGGTGGCGCAGCACCGTCGCCGTGCCCATCTTGCGCAGTGCGAAGAGCCCCAGGCCGGTGTCGAACGAACTGCTGGTGTTCAGGTGCACCGGCCGGGAGCCGAGGTAGCTCCACGGGTCGGTGTTGGAGACGAACACGGTCCGCACGTCCGCCGGTTCCTCGCCGGGCAGCTCGAGGCTCATCGCGGGCCTGCCGTGCGGCGGCCTCAGATAGGCGGAAACGGCCGTGCGGGCGTACAGCGCCGGGCTCGTGCGCTTGCCGCGCTTCGCGTCGACGCCTGCCACGACGTCCGCGTCCCAGCCAAGGCCGGCGTTGAACGTGAACCAGCGCGCCCCGCTCGCCACCGCGCTTGAGGTGTCGTCCGCGCGCGCTGCGGCGCGTCCGCCGTCGGCGATGCCGAGCCCGACCCGCCGCGTGGAACCCGTGTCCACGGCATGCAACAGGCGGTGGGTCGCTTCGACAGGATCGCGGGGCAGGCCGAGGGCGCGCGCGAAGACGTTCGCGGAACCGCCGGGGACGACCCCCAGCATCGGCGCGGGCACCGGCGGCAGTGAACCGGGGTCCGCCGGCGAGCCCGGCAGCACTCGCCCGGTCTCGTGGTCGCGGACGTCGCGCAGGCTCCCTGGCCCGTGCCGCGCAGCGCGACCGGCACCGTCCATGAGGCCGTTGACGACCTCGTTGACCGTGCCGTCCCCGCCGTGCGCGACGACGAGGCCGACGTCGCCGAGTTCGCCACGCGCGGCCGCGCGGGCGACCGTCATCGCGTGACCACGGTGCTCGGTCTCGACCACCTCGAGCTTCACCTGACTGGCGAGGGCGTGTGCCAGTACGTCACGCCCTCCCGGTGAGGTGGCGGTGGCCTGTGGATTCACGACGAGAACTGCGCGCACTCGTCCAGCGTAGGTGAATCGCCAGCCCGTTCTCCTGGCCTGCTGCCTCCTGCCGTGGTCGGCGAACGTGTCGACTTCCGCCGTGACGAGTGCACCCCGGACGACCGCCGGCTCATCGACGACACCTCGAATCCTTGTCGCGATGGTGGGCGCCGGAAAACGGCCGTCCGGGTGGCATACCATCGAAAGCGTTCACGCACGGTCACATCCGAGGGAAGGCCCGCTCGTGGCGCTCGCCGACAAGATCTCGCCCGCGCCCCGCGAAGTCCGGTACGCGGGGCTGCTGACGGCACTGCCGGGCTTCGCGCTCATCGCGATCGGTATCGCGCTCGCGGTCACCGGCAGGAGTCCCGATCTGGCCGCCGAGGTGAGCTACTACGTCGTGCTCGGTGTCGCCGTGCTGGCCTGTGCGGCGGGGCTGCTGCTGGGCAAGACCTGGGCGCGATCGCCGTCCCTGGTCGTCGCGCTGATTCTCGTGGGAGTCGGCTGGTACGCGGCCGGCCCTTCGGACCAGTCGGCGTTCGGGGTGCCGATCATGATCGCCGGTGTCACCGTGATCGTGCTGCTCTTCCGCAGGGACTCGCGCGCGTGGGTGCTCGGCCAGCGGCCCGACGAAACGGAGGAGGAGGCCGCCAGGCGCGGCGGCGTGTCCGGCAGGGCCGCCGAACGCGACGAGCCCGGGGACGGCTGAGCTGCTCCAGGGGTCGCCGGGCGTGGCGCACGAGCCGGTCAGCTCGCCTGCTCGGCGAGCTCCCGCAGCGGGGTGTCGGTGAGGCGGTAGACCGTCCATTCGTCCATGGCGACGGCCTCCAGCGATTCGTAGAACGCCCTCGCGGGGTTCCAGTTCAGCACCCACCATTCCAGGCGCGCGTAACCGCGTTCGACGCATTCGGCGGCCAGGCCGGCCAGCAGCGCCTTGCCGAGCCCCGAACCGCGGTGTTCGGGACGGACGAACAGGTCCTCCAGGTAGATGCCGTGCACCCCGCGCCAGGTGGAGAAGTTCAGGAACCACAGCGCGAAGCCCACGACCTCGCCGTCGGCCTCGGCGACGTGGCCGTAGAGCGCGGGCTTGTCGGCGAACAGCGCGGCGTGCAGCTGATCGGAGGTCAGGTGGCACTCGTCGGGAGCCTTCTCGTACTCGGCGAGCGCGTGGACCAGGTCGACGACGGCGTCGACGTCGTCGGTGCGGATGCGGCGGATCGTCATGGCTCCGAGCTTCGCACCGCCGGTGTGGGGCGAGGACGCGAGGGGCGAGGACGCGAGGGGCGGCGCCGCCTCAGGTGGGCGGAACGTTGAGGTGGCGGAGCTGCGGCGCGCCGCGGTCGTGGCCGAGGACGGAGATGCTCGCCGGGTCGACGCGGAAGCCCTCCCCGAGTGCGGCATCGAGGCCGAGCCAGCGGGCGATCAGTACCCGGCTGAAGTGGCCGTGCCCGATGAGCACGACGTCGCCGCCGTTCAGTGCTGTCCGGGCGCGCTCGAGTACGCGATCGGCCCGTGCGGCGACCTGGGCGGGCGCTTCGCCCTCGGGTGCACCGTCGGTCCACAGTGTCCAGTCGGGGACGGTGCGGCGGATCTGTTCGGTGGTGATGCCCTCGTACTCGCCGTAGTCCCACTCGGCGAGTTCGTCGCAGGTCTCGTCGACGTCGATGCCCGCCAGTCGTGCCGTGTCCCGTGCGCGTGCCCGCGGGCTGCACAGCACCAGGGCGGGGTCGGTGCCGCCGTGCAGCACGGCGTAGGTGCGGCCCGCGGCGTGGGCCTGGCGCTCGCCGACGCCGGTCAGCGGGACGTCGGTGTGGCTCGTGTGCTTGCCCGCGGCGGACCATTCGGTCTGGCCGTGCCGGAGGATCAGGATCGCGTGTTCGGACACGAGGGCACCGTATCCCGGCACCATGCCCACCGGTTGGTTACCGGCGGGTAATATGTGGTCATGACCTCTCAGGATGTGGCGAGCCCGGCGACGAACCCGACATACGCGATGTGGCGGAAGTTGTCCGGCTCGGCGATCGGCAAAGGCGTGTTCTCCGCCGCACTGTGCCTGCGCGTGCCGTACTTCGGTTCGGTGCTGCCGAGAGTGCGGGACATGCGGCCAGGGCGTTGCGAGGTGGCGGCGCCCAAGTGGATCGGTGTGCACAACCACATCAAGACGTTCCACGCCATCGCCGCCTGCAACCTGGCCGAGATCGCGATGGGCATGCTCGCGGAGGCGACGATCCCGGCGACGCACCGGTGGATCCCGAAGGGGATGTCGGTGTCGTACGTCGCGAAGGCAGGCACGTCGCTGACGGCCGTCGCCGAACTGCCGGAGCTGCCACAACTCCCGGAGGACGGCGGCGACGGGGTCGAGGTGCTCGTGCCGGTCGACATCCGGGACCGGTCCGGCCGGACGGTCGTCACCGCCGACATCACGATCTGGGTGACCCCGCGGAAGTGAGCCGTTCGCCGGTCGTGTGCGGTTCCCGGCACGTTGCGCTTGCTGTTAAGTCAACCGAGTGAACTTCCGGGACAATGTGAAGTGTCTTCGCGTTTTTGCTTGCCTACTCACGCGTAGGCAGTTCAGCATCCCGATCCATGACACAGTTGTCCCGCCGGAAGTTCCTGGGCTACGCAGCTCTCAGCTCGGCTGCCGCCTACGGTCTCACCACCATCTCCACCCGGCCCGCCCATGCGGCCGACGCCCGTGACGGCCTGCCGGAGTACTCCCCGGCCGTCGTGATCGGCACGGGTTACGGCGCGGCGGTGACGGCGCTGCGACTCGGCGAGGCCGGAATTCCGACGGTGATGCTCGAGATGGGGCAGCTGTGGGACACGCCCACCGCCGACGGTTCGGTCTTCTCGCCGATGCTCTCGCCCGACAAGCGCTCCATGTGGCTCAAGGACCGCAGCGAGATGCCGCTCGCGTCGTTCCTGTGGATCGACATCAACACGAACATCGAGCGCTATGCCGGCGTGCTCGACCGCGTGCACTACGGCGACATGTCCGTCTACCTCGGCCGCGGTGTCGGTGGTGGCTCCCTGGTCAACGGCGCCATGGCCGTCACGCCGCGGCGGTCCTATTTCGAGGAGATCCTTCCCGGCGTCGACGCCGACGAGATGTACGGCACCTACTTCCCGCGGGCGAACACGGCTCTCCGTGTCAACGACATCGACCGCGGCTGGTTCGAGGACTGCGACGCGTATCAGTACGCGCGGCTGTCGCGGAAACACGCCGAGAAGGCCGGCTACCGCACGACGTTCGTGCCGAGCGTCTACGACTTCGACTACATGCGGCGCGAAGAGGCGGGCGAGGTGCCGCGGTCGGCGCTCGACTCCGAGGTCATCTTCGGCAACAACCACGGCAAACGCTCGCTCGACAAGACCTACCTCGCCGCCGCGCTGGGAACCGGCAACGTGACGATCAAGACGCTGCAGGAGGTGCGTGACATCCGCCGCGGTGCCGACGGTACGTACCGCCTCACGGTGCGTGAACTCGACGAGACGGGCGGCGTCGTCGCGCGGCGGGAGATGGGTGCGAGGCACCTGTTCCTCGGCGCGGGCAGCATCGGATCCACCGAACTGCTGTTGCGCGCCAGGGACACCGGCACGCTGCCGGGCCTCGGCGAGGAGATCGGGCAGGGCTGGGGCCCGAACGGCAACGTCATGCTCGGGCGTGCCAATCACGCGTGGGATCTCACGGGGACGCTGCAGTCCGGCATGCCCGCGCTGGGAATCGACGCCTGGGACGACCCCGACAACCCGGTGTTCGCCGAGATCGCACCCATGCCGGCCGGGGTCGAACTGTGGGTCAGCCTGTACCTGGCGATCACGAAGAACCCCGCGCGCGGCCGTTTCACCTACGATCCGGCGTCCGACTCGGCGAGGCTGCACTGGACTGCCGAGCAGGGACAGGCCTCGATCGATGCGGCCAAGGTGCACTTCGACCGGATCAACGGCGTCAACAACACGGTGTACCGCCACGATCTGTTCGGCGACACGCGCGCGTTCGAGAACCGGTTCACCTATCACCCGCTCGGCGGTGCGGTTCTCGGCGAGGCCACCGATCTGTACGGGCGCGTGAAGGGTTACGACAACCTGTACGTCACCGATGGGGCGCTGATCCCCGGCAGCACGGGTGTGAACCCGTTCGTGACCATCACCGCACTGGCGGAGCGCAACGTCGACCGTGTCCTGGCCGAGGACATCCGCCGCTGACCATCGGGGTCTCGCTCCCAAGGGCACCATGGTGGCGTTGAACGCACCGAATCTTCCCTTGATCAAGCCCAGCGCCGCATCAGGCCCGCCGGCGCATGACTGTGTCCGTTGCCCCCAAGGTGTCCTTGAGGGCAACGCCGGACCTCAGGCGGGTGCGTTCGCGCGTAGCTCTGCGTAACGGGCGAGGCAGTCCTCGTAGCGGGGTAGCAGGCCGGAGTCGCGGGCCTCGGTGAGCGACGGGGCGGCGCGGTCCTTGTCGGAGAGGACGTACTCGACGTCGCCGGGCCACGGCAGGCCGAGGTCCGGATCGAGGGGGTCGATGCCGTGTTCGGCCGGCGGGTTGTACGACGTCGAGCACAGGTACGTCATGACCGTGTCGTCCTCGAGGGCGATGAAACCGTGCCCCAGTCCCTCCGCGATGTACACGCCGCGGAAGGTCCGGCTGTCGAGTGTCACCATGTCCCACGTGCCGAACGTGGGAGAGCCGGTGCGCAGGTCGACGACGATGTCCAGCAGGGAGCCATTCGGGCAGTAGACGTACTTGCCCTGCCCCGGTGGCACGTCGGCGAAGTGGATGCCGCGGATCGTGCCGCGGCGGGACACGCTGTGGTTGGTCTGCGCCACGGTCAGCGGATGCCCGACCGTATCGAGGAAGGCCGGCTCCTGGAACGGGGCGGTGAACAGACCGCGCTGGTCACCGAAGACGGGCGGGGTGAACTCCACGGCGTGCGGGACGGCCAGCGTGCGGGCTTCCATGCTGAAATCCTATGCAGCGGCGCGAAGCGCCTCCGGCTGGGCGGCGGAGGGTGACGGGTGGGCCCTAGGCGGTCACGCGCAGCGCCTCCGGCTGGGCGATGATGGGAGTGGCAAGATCCACCCAAGTCGGACGTCCGTCTTGCTAGCGGCGGCGTGACCTGCGGAAACGGGGGTGGTTCTGTGATCCGGGCCGCACTGGCACGGCTGACAGCGCGTGGAGATGTCACACTGGACGGACCGCCGCGTCCGCGGCTACGCCTGAACCAAGGGCCTTATGACGGACACCTTGCCGGCAGACGGTGCTACCGCGCCGAGTCGCCGGGACCGAGGAGCCCACGAGCCAGCGGAGTGCCCGCTGGCAGTTTTCCTTTTCAGCCCTGGAGATAGACGTGTCCCAAGCTCAGGTGAGTGACGACGACATCTTCGGCGGACACGAGGGCGGCAAGCTCTCCGTGTCGGCCACCCGACCCATCACGCAGGCGCGCGACCTGTCCATCGCCTACACCCCCGGGGTGGCGAAGGTCAGCCGCGCCATCGAGGACCAGCCGGAGCTCGCGAAGCGCTACACGTGGGCGGACCGGTTGGTGGCAGTGGTCAGCGACGGCACGGCGGTACTCGGGCTCGGTGACATCGGCGCGAGCGCTTCGCTGCCGGTCATGGAAGGTAAGTCGGTCCTGTTCAAGACGTTCGCCGGGTTGGACTCGATTCCGCTCGTGCTCGACACCAGCGACGTCGACGAGATCGTCGAAACGCTGGTGCGGCTGCGTCCGTCGTTCGGCGCGGTGAACCTGGAGGACGTGTCGGCGCCCCGGTGCTTCGAGCTCGAGGACAAGCTCAAGGACGCGTTGGACTGCCCGGTCATGCACGACGACCAACACGGCACGGCCATCGTCGTGCTAGCGGCGCTGCGGGGCGCGAACCTGGTGGCCGGTCGTGACATCGCCGACCAGCGGGTCGTGATCTCCGGCGCGGGCGCCGCGGGCGTGGCGTGCGCGAAGATCCTGCAGGCCGCGGGTGTCGGTGACGTCACGGTCCTCGACTCGCGGGGGATCATCCACACGGGCCGGGACAACCTCAACGCGATCAAGACCGAGCTGGCCGAAACGACCAACAAGGCGGGCCTGCGCGGCGGCATCGACGAGGCGATGGCCGGCGCGGACGTGTTCATCGGCCTGTCGAGCGCGACGATCGACGAGAACCTCCTCGCGACGATGGCGCCCGAACCGATCGTGTTCGCACTGTCCAACCCGGACCCCGAGGTTCACCCGGACGTCGCGGCGAAGTACGCGTCAGTGGTGGCCACCGGCCGCAGCGACTTCCCGAACCAGATCAACAACGTGCTGGCGTTCCCCGGGGTGTTCCGCGGTGCGCTCGATGCCGGTGCTCGGGCGATCACGGAGAACATGAAGCTCGCGGCGGCTGAGGCGATCGTGTCCGTGGCGGCCGACGAACTCGCGGCCGACCGCATCGTGCCGAGCCCGCTCGATCCGAGGGTCGCCGAGGAGGTGGCGACCGCGGTCGCGAAGGCCGCGGAAGCCGACGGCGTCGTCGGCTGACGGCGGATCGCCGACAGCTACCAACTGCCCCCAGGGGCACTTTGGTTGCACTCGATGCAACCAAAGTGCCCCTGGGGGCTTCTCGTAGGCAGGGTCAGTCGCCCAGCTCGGTGCGGACCTCGGCCACGCGGTGACGCGGCAGGTCGATGAGCCGGTCGTCGGAGACGTCCTCGGGGGCGTCGGGCCAGATGTTGCCCAGTCGGCCGTGCGCCCGCGTGAGCAGGGCGCGGGCCGCCGCGTCGGTGTGACCGGTGGCGCTGGCGGGCGGTTCGGCGACGACGACCGCGTGCGTGTTGTCCGGAGTGCTGCGCAGCAGCCGGAGCCGGTACTTCGGGCCGATCAGTTCGGTCAGCCCGCGCTGCGACGCCGCGTCGACGAGGTCCGGATGTGAGTTCGGCAGCAACACCGCCACGCGATCGGCGTTCACGGCCAGCAGGGTGCGCAGCAGCCACGGCCCCGGGTCGGCCCCGAGGTCCACGGCCACGGCCGTGCCGGGCTTCGTCGTGACCGGCTTCGTCCAGTCGGCGCCGCGTTCCTCGACGTCGAGTCCGTTCTGGCCCGCGATGGTCCGCAGCGCCGTCAACAGCTCGTCCGTGGTCTCTCCTGCTTCGAGTGACTGTGCCCCGCGCGTGTAGATGGTCTGCTTGCTGCTCTTCCTGCCACCCTTGCGTGCCTTCGTCGTGGGCTGGCAGACGTACAGGTCGGCCGCGCTGCCGATCGCCTGCGCACCGCTGTATCGGTGGAACCCGGGCACGATCGATTCGAACGCAAGGCCCAGGCCGACGAGTGCGCGCTGGGTGCGGTGGCCGAGTGCGGGATGCCGGGGGCTGTAGCCGTAGGCGAGCACCAGGCGCCCCGCGGGCGGGTCGGCGAGGCATTCGAGCCCCCTGGTGGCGAACAGCCCCATGCCCTCCGGGGTGTACGGCGGGTCGCTGAACACGATGTCGGCCTTGCCCATCACCGACAGCGGGAGGCCGAACCGCAGATCGGCGTGGACGGTGCGGATCGTCCGGGAGCTCTGCCGGTCGACGTAGTCGAGGATGCGGTCGTCGACGTCGATGACCGTCAGCTCGGCCTCGGGACGCAGCGCACGCACCGCCAGTGAGGTCAGGTCGTGGTCGCCGAGAAACGTCAGCCGGGTGCTGCGCAGGTCGTAGTGCTCGTCGAGCCAGCGCGCGCGGCGCACCACGGTGTCGGCGGTCGCCTGCACGTGGTCGAGCGCGGGAAGCGGCGGCGGCACGTGCGCGATGTGGCGTGCGACTTCCGCCTCGAGGCCGTCCGTGGTGTGCGGACTGCCGGCTTGCTGCCGGTGGGCGTCGACGACGTCGGGACGCAGGCGTAGGCGGTCGCCGTCCCGTTCGAGGTCGTCGCCAAGGGCCTGCAGCAGTTCCTCGACCGTGCGCCGGGGAGCGGCCAGTTCGCGCACGAGGTCGTCGAACAGCCAGCTGCGCTCGGTCAGCAACGCGATGGCATGCCGCAGCGACTTCGCGTCCACGCCGAACACCTGACGCACCGAATTCATGGCGCCTACCCTAGATGCCCTGAGCAGCGGCGCGGACGCCCGGCCGACTCCGAAGGTGCGGTTCTGTCGGCCGTCTCGGTTACCGTCGGGCGGACCTGTCACGCGGGTCACAGGCCGCGTGACAGGTGCGGGGCAGCGACCTCAGGGGCAGGCCTCGGGGGTAAAGACATGGGGGCGGACGCATGGGGGCGGAAATCTGGGGGCGGCGGTCTGGGGCGAAGGTCTGGTGCACAGTGTCCGAGTGCCGAGGAAGCAGGAGACGACCATGACGATCGAGTTCCGCGGCGTCACCAAGCGTTACGAGGACGGGGCCCTCGCGGTGGACGAGCTGTCGCTGACCGTGCCGGACGGCAGCATGACCGTGTTCGTCGGTCCCTCCGGATGCGGCAAGACGACGTCGCTGCGCATGGTGAACCGCATGGTGGAGCCCACCGGCGGGGAAGTACTGCTGGACGGGCGTAACGTGCGCGACGCCGATCCGGCCGAGCTGCGACGGGGAATCGGCTACGTCATCCAGCACGCGGGTCTGTTTCCACATCGGACAGTGTTGGGCAACATCGCGACCGTGCCGATGCTGTCCGGGTGGAGCCGGCGGTCGGCTCGACGCCGGGCCGGTGAGCTGCTCGACACGGTCGGCCTGCCCGCCGAGCTGGGTTCGCGGTATCCGGCCCAACTCTCCGGGGGCCAGCAACAGCGGGTTGGGGTCGCACGTGCACTCGCCGCGGATCCACCGGTGCTGCTCATGGACGAACCGTTCTCGGCCGTGGACCCGGTCGTGCGGGAAGGGTTGCAGGACGAACTGCTCGACCTGCAACGACGGCTCGGCAAAACGATCGTGTTCGTCACGCACGACATCGACGAGGCGGTCCGGCTCGGCGACCGGGTCGCCGTTCTCCGCGTGGGCGGCCGGTTGGCGCAGTACGGCACACCCGCCGACGTACTGCGCCATCCCGTCGACGACTTCGTCGCGGAGTTCGTCGGCAAGGATCGCGGCTACCGGGGGCTGTCGTTCCTGTCGGCGGGTGATCTGGAGGTCGACGACGTCGCCACCGCGGCGATCGGTTCCGTGCCCGAAGATTCCGACGAATGGCGGCTGGCGATAGACGCCGAGCGCAGACCACGCGGTTGGCTCGCGCCCGGTTCCACAGTGGACGGCCGACTGGCCGAGGTCGACCTCGTGGCCGGCGGTTCGCTGTACCGGCGGGGCACGTCCCTGCGCGGCGCGCTCGACGCCGCGTTGTCCTCACCCGCGAGCCTCGGCGTCGTGGTGGACGACGACGGCGCCACCGTCGGGGTCGTCACCGCGCGCCACGTGCTCGACGTGATCGAGCGGCACCCTGCCAGCGTCACCGCGACGAGCGGCACCGCCAACACGACCGCGACAAGCCGAACCGCGAACCCCACCGCGACAAGCCGAACCCCGAGAGCGTGACCGCGACGTGAGTATCACCGACGAGCTCGCCACCTACCTCGGCAGCGCGAACACCCGTGCCCAGTTGTGGGCGGCGCTGGCCGAGCACTGCTACCTGGCTCTGCTCCCGATCCTGCTCGGTGTCGTACTGGCGGTCGGCGCGGGGTGGCTGGGGCGCACGTGGCCTCCGGTTCGAGGAACGCTCGCCGTCGCGGCGAACCTCGTCTACACGATCCCGTCGCTGGCGTTGTTCGTCGTCATTCCCGGCGTCATCGGCACGACGATCCTCGACAGTGTCAACGTCGTCATCGCGCTGTCCCTGTACACGGCCGCACTGCTGGTTCGCCCGATGCTCGACGCTCTCGACGCCGTGCCGCAGGCCGTGACGGCGTCCGCCACGGCCATGGGATACCGGCCGGCACGCCGGTTCTTCGGCGTCGAACTCCCACTCGCCGTGCCGGTACTCGCCGCGGGCGTCAGGGTCGCGGCGGTGAGCAACATCAGTCTGGTCAGCGTCGGCGCGCTGATCGGGGTCGGCGGCCTCGGCAGGCTGTTCACCGACGGCTTCCAACGCGAGTACTACGCACCCATCGTCGTCGGAGTGGTACTGACCCTCCTGCTCGCACTCGTGGTGGATCTCCTCCTGGTGTTGCTGCGCCGCGTGCTCACGCCGTGGCAGCGGCCGGCGTCACCGAACCGGCCCGTCGCAGCGGGGGAGGCCGCATGATCGCCGAGACTCTCGCGTGGTTGGGCGACCCGGCGAACTGGAGCGGCCCCGGGGGAGTGCCGGCCCGCGTGCTCGAACACGTGGGCTACGTCGCCCTGGCACTGGCCATCGCCCTCGTCATCGCCGTACCCGTCGGATTGCTGGTGGGGCACACGGGCAAGGGTGCGGTGCTGCTGGTCGGCGCGGGCAACATCGTGCGCGCGTTGCCGACGCTCGGCGTGGTCACGCTGTTCTTCCTGTTGCTGGCAGAAAGCACACCCGCGGCGGTCGTCGGCCTGGTGGTGCTGGCCGTGCCACCCATCATGGCGGGCACGTACGCGGGCGTGCAGGCGGTCGATCCGCACGTCGTCGATGCGGCGAGCGGGGTCGGCATGCGCGGGATGCAACGGCTGTGGCAGGTCGAGGTGCCCATCGCCCTGCCCATGGTGCTCGGCGGCGTGCGCAACGCGGTGCTGCAGCTCGTGGCGACCGCCGCGGTCGCGGCATACGTCGGGCTCGGCGGACTCGGCCGCTACCTCATGGACGGACTGGCCATCCTCGACTATGCCGAGGTCGTGGCCGGGGCGCTGTTCACAGCGGCACTGGCCGTGGTGCTGGACCTGCTGTTGGCGGGGCTGCAGCGGACCGTGGTGCCGCGCGGCGTGCGCTTGGCCGAACTCGCGACGTCGAAGGGGGCCGCATGACCGCGACGCCGAGCCACGGGGTCAGCCGCCGATGGCGACACATCGTCTCGTTGTGCGCGGTACTGGCGCTGGCGGCCGCGTGCGGCAACCCGTTGCGCGGAGGCGCCGAGGGAGGCGACGACGGGCGCATCGTCATCGGCGCCTCCGATGTCGGGGAGAGTCTGCTGCTCGCGGAGATCTACGCCGGTGCGTTGCGTGGCGCGGGCGCGGACGACGTCACGGTGCGGCCGCCGGTCGGTGGTCGTGAGGTGCTGGTCCAGGCATTGCGGGATCGGTCGCTGACGCTGGCGCCCGACTACAGCGGCAACCTGCTGCGGCACTTCGACCAGGACACCTCGGCGACGACCTCGGCCGAGGTCTACCGGGAACTGCCCGGTGCGCTGCCGGAGGGCCTCGAGGTGCTGGACCAGTCCCCGGCGGAGAACACCGACATGCTCGTCGTGCGGGGTGATCTGGCCGCACAGGGTGTGCGCACGATCTCGGACCTCGCTCCGCGTTGCGACCGGCTCGTCTTCGGCGGTCCGGGCCAGTGGGGCGAACGTTGGCGTGCGGAGATCCGTGAGCTGTACGGCTGCGAGTTCAAGGAGATCCGCACGACGGACACGGGTGGACCGGTGACGGTGGAGGCGTTGCGGTCGGGCGAGGTGCAGGTGGCGAACATGTTCAGCACCTCGGCGTCCGTGTACAGCAACGGGTTCGTCCCGTTGGACGACGATCGCGACATGTTCCCCGCGCAGAACATCGTTCCGCTCGCTGCCGAAGGGGCGCTGTCGGCACGGGAACGCGCGGCGCTCGACCGGGTGTCCGCAGCCCTCACGACCGAGAAGCTGACCGATTTGAACGTCGAGTTCTCGGAGCGGAAACGCAATCCGGCCGACATCGCCGACGAGTTCCTGGCGCAGGCCGGGGGTCGCTGATTTCGTCCCCGCCGCACGCGGGGGCCGGAGCGCTACCTTGGTAGCAGACCTTCGTTGGGGGCTGAACGATGGGTCTTGCCGCGGCGGTGCAACGCGAATTGCACCTGCCGGTCACGGTTTGAACGCATTTTCCCTGCCGGTGTGGACCATTACGCCGTCGTGATTGCGACGAACAGAGTAGGAACACTACTTTCGTCGCAATTTTGGAAAAATTCTCCTTGATGTGATCTCGCCGCGTTCTCGCTTACTGTTCGGCGCATTCCGGACAAAGCTCGAACGGAAGGGAAAAGCGTGCGTACCGATAAGCGAAAGGTCGGCACGGCCGTCGGGGTGGGCACAGCCGCCGCGGCCCTCGTGCTGGGCATGGCAGGCACCGCAGGCGCCGTACCGCAGGAAGGCGCCATCATCGGTGCCAACGCGGACACCGCGGTCGCCGGCAACTACATCGTCAAGCTGAAGGACGGTGTGCAGACCACGGCCGCCGACCTGGGCGGCAAGGTCGAGCACAGGTTCTCCAGCGCACTGAACGGCTACTCGGCCGAGATGTCCGAGGCGCTGGCCAAGCGCATCGCGGCAAACCCGGCCGTCGACTACGTCGAGCAGGTGCAGACCATGCACACCGCCGCGGACCAGGCGAACCCGCCGTCGTGGGGGCTGGACCGCATCGACCAGCCGGACCTGCCGCTCGACGACAACTACTCGTCGCCGAACGACGGCGACGGTGTCACGGCCTACATCATCGACACCGGCATCCTGACCTCGCACGAGGACTTCGGCGGCCGGGCCACGCACGGCACCGACACCGTCGACGGCGACAACGACGCCACGGACTGCAACGGCCACGGCACGCACGTCGCCGGCACCGTTGGTGGTTCCGACTACGGCGTTGCCAAGAACGTGGACCTCGTCGGCGTCCGGGTGCTCAACTGTCAGGGCAGCGGCACCAACGCGGGCGTCATCGCCGGTATCGACTGGGTCACCGAGAACGCCTCCGGCCCGTCGGTCGCCAACATGAGCCTCGGTGGCGGCGCCTCGACCGCGATCGACGAGGCCGTGCAGAACTCCATCGCCTCCGGCGTGACCTACGGTCTGGCCGCGGGCAACGACTACGGCGCCGACGCGTGCAACACGTCGCCGGCCCGCACTCCGGAGGGCATCACGGTCGGTTCCACGACCGACACCGACGCCCGGTCGAGCTTCTCGAACATCGGCTCCTGCGTGGACATCTTCGCTCCGGGCAGCGACATCACGTCCGCATGGATCGACAGCGACACGTCCGAGAACACGATCTCCGGCACGTCGATGGCCACCCCGCACGTCGTGGGTGCGGCCGCGGTGTACCTGTCCGCCAACCAGGGCGCCACGCCGCAGCAGGTCGGTGACGCGCTGGTCGCAGGCGGTTCCGAGGGCGTCGTGTCCAACCCGGGCACCGACTCGCCGAACGTGCTCCTGAACGTGGTCACCGACGGGTCGACGCCGCCGGACGAGCCGGACCCCGAGCCTGGCGACTGTGAGGCCGTCACGAACAACGACACGACCGCCATCCCGGACGCAGGTTCGATGACCAGCACGGTCACAATCTCCGGCTGTGAGGCAGCCTCGGCCGATGCCACGGTCGACGTCGACATCACCCACTCCTACCGCGGCGACATCGCGCTCGACCTGGTCGCCCCGGACGGTTCGGACTACAACCTGAAGACGTCCGGGTACGACTCCCGCGACAACGTCAACGAGACCTACACGGTCGACCTGTCGGGTGTCTCCGAGCCGAACGGCGAGTGGACGTTGAAGGTGACCGATGCCTACTCGTGGGACACCGGCACGCTCAACAGCTGGACCCTCACCCTGTGAGACCGGCCTGACACACCTCACCCGGTGCAACCCCCGGCCGGGTGATCAGGTGAAAACCCCCAGGGGCACCTTGGTGGCGTTCAACGCCACCAAGGTGCCCCTGGGGGCTCGTGCCTGCTACACGGAGTACCGCCCACATGTCACCCGGGTGGGTCTCCGGTGGACATGAGAAACCGGCCCGGCGGAGTCGAACTCCGCCGGGCCGGTTCCTCGTTGCCGTGGGGTTGCTGCTTACTCGAAGGCCTTCGTGATGAGCGCCTTCTGCTCGACCTCGTGCACCTTCGACGAGCCGGCCGACGGGGCCGCCATCGGCCTGCGCGCCACCACGTCGAGGTTCGCCAGCACGTCCGGCAGCTTGCGTGGCAGGTTCAGGCCGAAGTACGGCCAGGCGCCCTGATTCTCCGGCTCCTCCTGCACCCACACGACCTGCTGGGCGTTCGTGAACCGGCCCAGTGTCTCGGCCAGCTTCTTCTTCGGCAGCGGGTAGTACTGCTCGACTCGCACGATCGCGATGTCGTCGATCTCCTGCTTCTCGCGCTCGACGAGGAGCTCCCAGTACATCTTGCCGGAGGTGAGCAGCACCTTGCGGGCCTTCGCCGGATCGACGTCGGCGTCGTCGATGACCGACAGGAACTTCGACTCGCCGGTGAAGTCCTCGACCGACGATTTCACGTTCTTATCCCTCAGCAGGCGCTTCGGGGTGAAGACGATCAGCGGCCGCTTCACACCGTCGAGCGCGTGACGCCGCAGCAGGTGGAAGTAGTTCGCGGGCGTCGACGGCACGGCCACCGTCATCGACCCCTCGGCGCACAGCGCCAGGAATCGTTCGATGCGGCCGGAGGTGTGGTCGGGGCCCTGGCCCTCGTGGCCGTGCGGCAGCAGCAGCACGACGTCGGAGAGCTGGCCCCACTTGGCCTCACCGGATGAGATGTACTCGTCGATGACCGACTGGGCGCCGTTGACGAAGTCGCCGAACTGCGCCTCCCACATCACCAGCGCGTCCGAGTTGGCCACCGAGTAGCCGTACTCGAAGCCGACGGCCGCGTACTCGGACAGCGCCGAGTCGTAGATCATCACGCGGCCCTGCTCGTCGGCGAGGTGCTGCAGCGGCGAGTACTCCTTGCCGCTGTCACGGTCGATCAGCACCGAGTGGCGCTGGGTGAACGTGCCGCGGCGCGAGTCCTGGCCCGACAGCCGCACGAGCCGCTGTTCCAGGGCGAGCGAGCCGAATGCCAGCATCTCACCGAACGCCCAGTCGATGCCGCCCTCGCGGGCCATCTTGGCGCGCCGGTCCATGACCGGCTTGACGCGCGGGTGCGGGTTGAAGCCCTCGGGCACGTTGACGAACGCGTCGCCGATGTGCTGGACGGTCTCGCGGGACACGGCGGTCGGCAGGTTCGCGGGGACCTGCTGTTCCCCCTCGACCGACGGGCTCGGCGTGACCGGGTGCTTCTCCAGTTCGCGCACCTCGTTGAAGACGTGTTCGAGCTGGCTGGAGAAGTCCCGCAGCGCGGCCTCGGCCTCTTCCATCGAGATGTCGCCGCGGCCGATGAGCGCCTCGGTGTAGGTCTTCCGGACGCTGCGCTTCTTGTCGATGATGTCGTACATGCCCGGCTGCGTCATCGAGGGATCGTCGCCCTCGTTGTGACCGCGTCGCCGGTAGCAGATCATGTCGATGACGATGTCCTTGTTGAACGCCTGGCGGTAGTCCACAGCCAGTCGCGCGACCCAGTAGGCGGCCTCCGGGTCGTCGCCGTTCACGTGGATGATCGGCGCGCCGATCATCTTGGCGACATCGGTGGCGTACTTCGACGAGCGCGCGTGCTCGGGCGCGGTCGTGAAGCCGACCTGGTTGTTGATGATCACGTGCACGGTGCCGCCGGTGCGGTAGCCGCGCAGCAGCGACAGGTTCAGCGTCTCGGCGACCACACCCTGGCCTGCGAACGCGGCGTCGCCGTGCAGCAGGACGGGAAGCACGGTGAAACCGTCGACGTCGCCGCCCTTGTCGAGGATGTCCTGCTTGGCGCGGACGATGCCCTCGAGGACCGGGTCGACCGTCTCCAGGTGCGACGGGTTCGCCGTGAGCGACACGCGGGTCTCGCCGTCACCGAACATGCGGAAGTACTTGCCCTCGGCGCCGAGGTGGTACTTCACGTCGCCGGAGCCGTGTGCCTGGCCCGGATCGAGGTTGCCCTCGAACTCGCGGAAGATCTGCGAGATCGGCTTGCCGACGATGTTGGCCAGCACGTTCAGCCTGCCGCGGTGCGGCATGCCGACGACGACCTCGTCGAGACTGTGCTCTGCGGCCTTGTCCAGCAGCGTGTCCAGCATCGGGATGACCGTCTCGCCGCCTTCGAGCGAGAACCGCTTCTGGCCGACGTACTTGGTCTGCAGGAACGTCTCGAACGCCTCGGCCGCGTTGAGCTTGCTGAGCACGTACTTCTGCACCGTGGGCTCGGGCTTGTCGTGCGGGATCTCGACGCGGTCCTGGATCCAGCGGCGCTCGTCGGGGTCGAGGATGTGGGTGTACTCGACGCCGACCGTGCGGCAGTACGAGTCGCGCAGCACGCCGAGGACGTCACGCAGCTTCATCTTCTCCTGGCCCGCGAACCCGCCGACGGCGAACTCGCGGTCCAGGTCCCACAGCGTCAGGCCGTGCGAGAGGACGTCGAGGTCCTCGTGGCGGCGCTGGCGGTAGTTCAGCGGGTCGGTGTCGGCCATCAGGTGACCGCGCATGCGGTAGCTCTCGATGAGCTCGAGCACCCGGGCGGTCTTGTCGATCTCGCCCTCGGGGATGTCCGAGACCCAGCGCACCGGCTCGTACGGGATCCGCAGCGACGTGAAGATGTCGTCGTAGAACCCGTCTGCGCCGAGCAGCAGCTCATGGATGCGCTTGAGGTACTCGCCCGATTCGGCACCCTGGATGATGCGGTGGTCGTAGGTCGACGTGAGCGTCATGATCTTGCTGACGCCCAGGTCGATGAGGGTCTTCTCGCTGGTGCCCTCGAAGTGCGCCGGGTACTGCATCGCACCCACGCCGATGATCGTGCCCTGGCCCGACTGCAGCCGCGGCACCGAGTGGTTCGTGCCGATGCCGCCCGGGTTCGTCAGCGAGATCGTGGTGCCCGCGAAGTCGTCGGCGGTGAGCTTGTTGTTGCGCGCCTTGCGGACGATGTCCTCGTAGGCCTGCCAGAACTGCAGGAACGTCATGTTCTCGCAGTTCTTGATGGACGCCACGACGAGGTTGCGGGCACCGTCCTTGCCCGGCATGTCGATCGCCAGGCCGATGTTGACGTGCTCCGGCGTGACGGCGTGCGGCTTGCCGTCGACGACCTTGTAGTGCCGGTTCATGTTCGGGTACTCGTGCAGCCCGCGGATCATCGCGTAGCCGATGAGGTGCGTGAACGAGATCTTCCCGCCGCGCGAACGCTTCAGGTGGTTGTTGATGACGATGCGGTTGTCGGCCATCAGCTTCGCCGGCACCGCACGCACACTGGTCGCCGTCGGGACGCTCAACGAGGCGTCCATGTTCTTCGCGATCGCCGCGGCCGGACCACGGAGGACCTTCGACTCGGGCTCGCTCTTCTCGGGCTTGTCCGCCTTGGTCGCGGCCTTGTCGCTCTTCGTCCCGTCGGCGGCGGCCTTCTTCTCGCCGGTCGCCGGAGCCTGAGCCGCGGGGGCCTGCTTGGCGGAGTCGGACCGGGCCGGGGTGGCTTGGGCCGACGTGGACTGGGCCGAGGTGGATTGGGCCTCGGTGGATTGCGCCGGAGTGGGCTGCGAAGAAGTCGCGGACTTCGGGGCCTGCGACGGGGTGGGCCTGCCGTTGCCCTGTGCCTGCGCCGGAGCCTGCGCCCGGCCGTTGGCCGACGGGTCGGCCGCCGTGGTGTCCGGCTTTCGCTCTTGCGTGGGGGAGAAGTCTGCGAAGAACTCATGCCACGCGGAGTCGACGGAAGAAGGGTCGGCGAGGAACTGGTCGTACATTTCCTCGACGAGCCATTCGTTGGGGCCGAACTGTGACGCAGGGCTGCTGCTGGACACGGCTGGGACTCGCCTCTATCTGTCTCGATGTGCCAATTACGCGCGTACCAGGCTAACCCCCGTGCCGCCGGGACGGTCACCGAACTCGCACTTGGTGACCGGATCCGCAGGCTCGGGGCAACCCGGATTTCTCACTGAATCGATACCGGTCGCTGGGCGTACACCCGAGACTCGTCGACTCCGGAGGCAGCCGCCGGTCTTCGTGACCGGAGTCATGTCGGCTCCGGGCGTGCCGGCTCCGGCGGGGCGATCACTCGGTGGCGGGCGCACCGGCCAGTGGGGGTCCGGCTGCGGGAGGTCGCGCCGCCGCGGCCCCGTCACCGAGGCGCCACAGCCGGGCGTACGCCCCGTCGGCGGTGAGCAGCTCGGCGTGGGATCCCTCCTCGACGACCCGCCCGTGGTCGAGCACGACGATCCGGTCGGCGCGCGCGGCCGTCGCGAGCCGGTGGGCCACGACGAACGTCGTGCGGGTGGCCGCGAGCCGGTCGGTGGCCCGCAGCACGGCGTCCTCGGTGGCGGGGTCGAGTGCGGCGGTCGCCTCGTCGAGGAGCAGCACGTCGGGGTCGACGAGTTCGGCCCTGGCGAGCGCGACGAGCTGCCGCTGGCCCGCCGACAGCGCGCGCCCGCGTTCGCCGACCTGCTGGGCGAATCCGTCGGGCAGCGCGGCGACGCCGTCGAGCGCACCCACCGCGCGGACGGCGGCCTCCACCTCGGCGTCGGTCGCCGAGGGGCGTCCGTACCGGACGTTGTCGGCGACCGACCCCACGAACAGGTGCGGCTCCTGCGGCACGACACCAACGCGGCTGCGCAGCTGCGCGAGGTCGTAGTCGCGCACGTCGACGCCGTCGATCCGCACCACGCCGGCCGTGGCGTCGTAGAACCGTGCGAGCAGTTTGACGGCCGTCGACTTGCCCGCGCCGGTCGCGCCGACGAACGCGACGGTCGTGCCCGCGGGGACGTCGAGCGAGACGTCGGCGAGCGCGGGCGTGTCGGCGCCCGGGTAGTGGAAGTCGACGTCGTCGAGTTCGATCTCGCCCCGCAGCCGTTCGGGAACGGCGACCGGGTGTTCGGGCGGCGGTACCGAGGTCGGCGTCCGCAACAGGTCACCGATCCGGCGCAGGCCCACTTTCGCCTGCTGGTAGCCGTCGAACACCGTCGAGAGCTGCTGCACCGGCGAGAAGAACAGCCCGAGGTACAGCAGGAACGCCATCAGCACGCCGGGCGAGAGCTCACCGCCTGCCACTCCGGTCGCCCCGGCCGTGAGCACCAGCACCTCGGCCACCCCCGACAGCAGCGTCACGAACGGGAAGTACGTCGCCACATAGCGCTGTGCGCGCAGGCGGGAGCGGCGGTAGTCGTCGCTGCGGGAGGCGAAATCGCGGGCGGACCGCTCCTCGCGGGTGTAGGCCTGTGCGACACGAAGCCCGCTGACGTTCTCCTGCATGTCGGCGTTCACGGCGCTGACCCGTTCGCGCGCCTCGGTGTAGGCGGCCGAGGCACGCCTGCGGAACAGCACCGTCGCGACGATCAGGACCGGCAGTACCGCGAACACGTACAGCGACAGTCCTGGAGCGGTGACGATGAGCGCGACACCGATGCCCACGAGGGTCAGGACGCTGACGACCGCCGTGGCGAGGCCGGTCTGGAGGAACGACGACAGTGCGTCGACGTCGGTGGTCATCCGCGTCATGATCCGCCCGGACAGTTCGCGCTCGTAGTAGTCGAGCCCGAGTCGCTGGAGGTGGGCGTAGCTGCGGACCCGCAGCAGGTACAGCACGGATTCGCCGGTGCGGGCGGTCAGCCGGGTCTGCAGCGCGATCGCGAGCCAGTCGAGCGCGATCACCACGAGCCCGGCCGCGGCCGCGATGAGCACGACGGATTCGGCGCCGGTCTGCACGCCGTGGTCGACCCCGCGCTGGTAGAGGGCGGGTATGGCGATCGTCGCCAGTGCGTCGATCGCCACGAACGCGATGACCGCGGCCAGCAGGCCCCGGACCGGGTGCAGCAGGCTCGCGAGCCGGAACCGCGGGTCGGGCGCCGTCGGATCGAGATCGCCGAGGTCGGGCCGGTCGGTGGCGGGTGGAAGCGCGCGGACCCGGTCGAGCAGTTCGGGGGTCGGCGGCAGGTCGAGCGATGCGTGGCCGCCGGGGCCACCGCCACGCCCGGTGGCTGCGGCAGCACGACTCGTCGATACCGATGGTCTCGACGAGTCGGCCGTGGCCGTGGCGGTAGCCGCAGTGCCGTCGTGCTCCGCGCCGCCGGTACCGCCGTGCGGCCACAGCGCCGGAGTGACACCTCCGGGGGCGGGCTCGGCGGGCACACGGTGGCCGGGCTCGTCGACGTCGTCGCCGGGGCCGGACACGAGCTCGCGGTACAGCCGGCAGCGTGTCTCGAGCTCGCCGGCGGTGCCGACGTCGACCACGCGGCCCGCGTCGAGCACCGCGATGCGGTCGGCCAGCGCCAGCGTGGAGCGACGGTGTGCGATCAGGAGCGTGGTGCGCTCGCGCATCACCTCGCGCAGTGTGTCGTGAATGGCGGCCTCCGTGGCGGTGTCGACCGCGGAGGTGGCGTCGTCGAGGACGAGTACGCGCGGGTCGGTCAGCAGCGCACGAGCCAGGCCGAGGCGCTGCCGCTGACCGCCGGAGAGGGTGAGCCCGCGCTCGCCCACCTGCGTGTCGTAGCCCTCGGGCAGTGCGGAGATGAACTCGTGCGCCTCGGCGGCCTTCGCGGCGGCGATCACCTCGTCGTCGGACGCGTCGGGCCTGCCGTAGGCGATGTTGTCCCGCACGGACGTCGAGAACAGGAACGCCTCCTCGAACACGACGCCGACGGTGCGCCGCAGTTCGGTCAGGCCGAGATCGCGGACGTCGGTCCCGCCGACGCGCACCGTGCCCTCGTGGACGTCGTAGAAGCGGGGCAGCAGCAGCGAGATCGTCGATTTGCCGGAACCGGCGGTGCCGACGAGTGCGAGGGTCTCACCGGGCCGGGCGCGCAGGGACATGCCGTCCAGTACAGGTTCGGACAGGGTGTAACCGAACCGCACGTCCGCGAGCTCGACGTCCAGCGGACCACCGGGAACCGGTTCCGGATCGGCAGGTTCACGTACCTCGGGCTGGGCATCGATGAGCTCGTGCACGCGTTCGGCACCCGCGCGCGTCAGCTGGGCCTGCACGACGAGGCTCGCGAGCATGCGCGCCGGCCCGGTGAGCGACGAGACGTACGTGGCGAACGCCAGGAACGTGCCGAGGCTGATCTGGCCGCGCAGCGCGAGGATGCCGCCGACCGCCAGCACGGCGATCTGGCCCGCAGCGGGGAGTGCGCCGGTCGTCGCCGTCGGAACGGCCGACAACTTGGCGGCGCGGAGGCGCTCGGCGAACAGCGTGCGCGCCGACCGGGACAGCTCCGCCGTCTCGCGCTGCTCCTGGCCGAAGCCCTTGACCACGCGCACGCCCGTGACGGTCTCCTCGACGTGCTGCGCGATCTCGGCGGCGCGCTGCTGGGCCGACCACGTCGCGGGGAACAGCTTGCGCCTGCTGACCGCGAGGACGATCGCCACCGCGGGGCCGACGACCAGCGCGATCACCGTCAACAGGGGCGACATCCACAGCATCGCACCGAGGGCCAGGACCGCGAACACCACCGAACCCGCCGACAGCGGCACCTGCATCAGGAACCCGGTCACGAGCTGTAGATCGGTGATGGCGCGCGAGACGATCTGCCCGGTGCGCAGCGAGTCCTGTTTGCCGCCGTCCAGCCGTGACACCGCGGCGAACACCGACTGCCGCAGGTCGTGCTGGACGTCGAGGGCGAGCCTGCCACCGACGTAGCGTCTGCCGAACGCCGCACCGAACGCCAACAGGTGCAACGCGAGCAGCGCGGCCGCCAGCCACGGGAGATCGGCGGTCGAGCCCGCGACGGCGCCGTCGACACCCTCGCGGATGAGCAGCGGACTTGCCGCCTGCACACCGACGCCGAGAACCGCGGCCCCGAACGCGAGGACGACGAGCGCCGGGTGCCGCCAGCACGCGGCGGCGACCCGGCGCACCCAGCCGCCGCGGCGGCCGGCCGGGCCGGAGGTTCCGGGCGGATCGGTTTCGTTCGCGGTGTCGCTCTCCGCGCTGCCGATCCGCCCCGACACTCCCGGCTCCTCCTCGTCGACTTCCTGCTATGTGATGTCGCGCTTCTGGTTGGCCGCCCAGCCTCCGCCGAACAGCAGCATGGCCCAGGCGATGAAGATCAGCGCGGAGGCCCACCACGAGAACGCACCCGGTGCGCCCGCGGTGTACTGCATGAGCCACACCGCTTCGTCGTCGATCGTGTCGGGCACGGCCGCACCGGCGGCGCCGAAGGCCTCGGCGCCGATCGCACCGACGATGCCGTTCAGCGTGCCGTTGGGCAGGACACCCCCGAGCCACGATATGCCGCCCCAGCCCCACATGACGAGCACGAGGAGGTTCTCGACGATCAGGATCCAGATGATGGACGTCACCGTCGCGCCGATGGTGCTGTTCCACAGCGCGCCGAGGCCCACACCGAACAGCGTCGCCAGGATCGAAGCCAGTACACCCGCGCCGAGGATGCCCATCCAGTAACCGGCGTCGGGAATTCCCGGCGAGTCGACCGTGATCACCGTGCCGAGGCTGGCGAACCCGACGATGACCACACCGTAGATGGCGCCCCACAGGATGTAGGTGATCATCTTCGCGCTGAGGGCGGAGACGCGGTTCGGCGCCGTGAGGAACGTCGTCGTGATCGTCTTCTTGCCGTACTCGCCCGCGATCGCGAGGATCCCGAGGATCAGCGGGAACAGCAGTCCGATGTTGATCCCGTGGGCGAGCGCCAGCAGGCCGACGGGCAGCGTCGTGACCTCCACGCCGGCCGCACGCCCGAGTTCCTGCGCGTCGCTGCTGCCGAGGTAGTCGTTGATGTCGTTGGTGATCGCGCCCCAGCCCAGTGCGAACAGCAGGGCGAGCACCATCGTCGGGATGAGCAGGCCCCACCAGCTCTTCGTGGTGAGGATCTTGCGCATCTCGGCCTTGATCAGGTTACCCATCACTGGCCACCTCCCCAGCCTTGCTGGCCCGGCTGCTGGTAGCCCGGTGCCTGATACGGATTCTGCGGCGGGCCGGCCTGCGGCCCCGGCGGGAAGCCGGGTGGCGGCCCCGGCGGTTGCTGCGGTGGCTGTGGTGGTTGCTGGGGCGGTTGCCCGTTCGGCGGCGGGCCCCCGGCGTACTGCGGGCTCGTCATCTGGAAGAACAGCTGCTCGAGGTCGGCCTTCTCCTCTTCCATGCCGTAGACGGCCACCCCCGCCTTCGCAGCGACGTCACCGATCTGCTGCACGCCCGCGTTCGTCACGGCCACCCGGCCGTCGTGGGCGGGCTGCACCTCGCCGATACCCGCCTCGCGCAGCGCCGTCACGAGCGCGTTAGCGTCCGCGGGCTGCACCAGCACGCGGGAACGCTGCGAGGCGCGCAGCTGCTCCAGCGGGCCGTAGTAGCGCGTCATGCCCGCGCTGACGATGACGACCTGGTCGATCATCTGCTCAACCTCGGAAAGCAGGTGGCTCGACACCAGCACCGTGCGGCCCTGCTTGGCGAACGACTGCAGGAATCCGCGCAGCCACGCGATGCCCTCCGGGTCGAGGCCGTTGGACGGCTCGTCCAGCACCAGCACCTGCGGATCCCCGAGGAGCGCGGTCGCGAGTGACAGTCGCTGCCGCATGCCGAGCGAGTAGCCGCCCGCAGGACGGTCCGCCGCGGGGGTGAGTCCGACCATCCCCAGCATCTCGTCCACGCGCTGATCCGGAACGCCGATCGCGGCCGCGTACACCCGCAGGTGGTTCCGCGCCGTGCGCTTCGGGTGGAAGCCCTCGTTCTCCAGTACCGACCCGACGACCCGCGCCGGGTTGCCGAGCTGGGTGTACGGGCGTCCGTTGATCGTCGCCGCACCCGATGTCGGTGTCACCAGTCCGAGCAACATGCGCAGGGTCGTCGTTTTCCCCGCGCCGTTCGGTCCGAGGAACCCCGTGACCGAACCCGGTTCCACGGTGAAGCTCAGGTTCTGGACCGCCGTCACGGCCCCGAACTGTTTGGTGAGGTTCTGCACCGCGATGCGGCCACTGCCGTCGTGCATTGTCCATCCCCTTTGGTGCGCTGTGGCCCCTGCGACCGCGCCTGGCGTGCGGTCGCGCCGCGTGACGGTGATGCGCGCCCCTCGTCCGTCTGGCGGGCGAGGGCGTCCGCGGCGCTCGCGAACGGGCGCCCCGTCACGGTGGCGGTCGCCATCCTGCCGCATGCCCTGTGCTGCAGGTGGGGAGGTTGGGTGATTCGCGGTTGAAATCCCGGAGCGGTGCCCGGAAACGGTTACTCTGGGTGTTCCTGTCGGCATTCACCGTGCGTCAAGTCAAGCCTTGACGGGACACTGGTGGGGCTTGTGAACAAAAAACCTGAAGACTTGCCGACCCCGGGGCGGCGAAGCGTCGACCGACGACCTAAGCTGGTACGTGGCGGCCCGCTCCCGGTGACCCCCAGGCTGGTTGAGCGGGCCGCCCCTAGTCGTGTGACGCTGCGCAGTCACCTTTGCCCTGCCGCACGGCCTCGGTTCGCCGGGGTCGATCGCGGCCCACGCCGGAGGGCTTCGCCGGCAGACCTCGGACTCAGCTGCACACCCTGTGTGATCGCAGCCGGTATCCGGTGGTTCGGTACGGCCGTGGGCCGGCGTCCGGGCGAACACCGGCCCACGGCGCCGGATCACCGAATGGCCGGGTCACCGCGTCACTGGATGGCCTGGTCACAGGTCGGCGGGCGTGTAGGTGAGGTCGTGGGCCGTCGCCACCGGTTCGTTCGTCAGTGCGCCCGCGTGTGTGTTGAGCCCCTTGGCGAGGTTCGGGTCCGCACGCAGCGCACCCTCCCAGCCGTCCTCGGCGAGCCGCAGCACGTACGGCAGCGTCACGTTCGTCAGGCCGTAGGTGGACGTCCTCGGCACCGCGCCCGGCATGTTGGCCACGCAGTAGAACACGGAGTCGTGGACCCGGTAGGTCGGCTCGTCGTGCGTCGTCGGACGGGAATCGGCGAAGCAGCCGCCCTGGTCGATCGAGATGTCCACCAGCACACTGCCCGGCTTCATCCGTGCCACGAGGTCGTTCGAGACGAGCTTCGGAGCCTTCGCTCCGGCCACGAGCACGGCGCCGACCACCAGGTCGGCCTCCAGCACGGCCTGTTCGAGCGAGAACGCGTTGGACGTCACCGTGCGGATCCGCCCGCCGAAGTCGCTGTCGATCTGGCGCAGCCGGTCGACGTTCGTGTCCAGGACCTCGACATCGGCACCGAGCCCCAGCGCGATGCGCGCGGCGTTCAGGCCCGCCACGCCGCCGCCGATCACGACCACCCGCGCCGGGTGCACACCGGGGACGCCGCCGATCAACACGCCGCGGCCCCCGCCGGGCTGCATCAGCGAGTACGCGCCCACCTGCGGAGCCAACCTGCCCGCGACCTCCGACATCGGCGCCAGCAGCGGCAGTGTCCCGTTGGGCAGCTGCACCGTCTCGTACGCGATCGAGGTCGTGCCCGCGGCCATCAGTGCCTCCGTCAGCGCCCGGTCCGCGGCCAGGTGCAGGTAGGTGAACAGCACCTGGTTCGAGCGCAGCCTGCCGTACTCCTCGCTGATCGGCTCCTTGACCTTCAGCACGACGTCACCCTCGGACCACGCGTCGTCGGCGGTGGGCAGGATCTTCGCGCCCGCCGACACGTACTCCTCGTCCCGGACCGCCGAACCGAGTCCGGCGCCCGCCTCCACGTAGACCTGATGGCCACGCGCGGTCAGCTCGTGTGCTCCCGCCGGGGTCAGGGCAACCCGGTACTCGTGCTTCTTGACTTCCTTCGGGACGGCGATGCGCACGGCTTCCTCCTCGGTGGCGGGCGCCAGTCCGGTCGGGCCGGCGCACGTCGGTTCCGTTTCCTTGTGAGAACGGGGTCTTGTGGGAACGGGCCTGGTGGGAATGGAGTCTTGTTGGAATGGTGTCTCCGACCACGGTGAACCACCCGGACGGCGGTGTCATCGTGCTGCAAGAACAATTATCGGCTCACGCTGTGGTTCTAGGATGACAACACGTTGACCTCTAGTTCACTCGAGATCGCAAGGTGGTCGGCATGCGAGCGGTGTGGTGGACGAAGCAGGGCGGACCGGAGGTGCTGCAACCGGGAGAGGCGGAAACGCCGGAACCCGGACGCGGTGAGGTGCTGATCGACGTCGAGTACGCGGGCATCACGTTCGTCGAGACGCAGCTGCGTGCCGGCCGTGGGCCGATCGCGTGGGAGCCGCCGCTCGTTCCCGGTAACGGTGTCGGGGGCGTGGTGTCCCGGACGGGCGGCGGGGTCGACCATGCGCTCGTCGGTGCCCGCGTGGTGAGCGGGCTCTCGGGCAGTGGCGGCTACGCCGAGCACGCTGTCGCCGCCGCGGATCGGCTCCTTCCCGTGCCGGGCGGCGTGTCGATGCCGGAGGCCGTCGCGGTGCTCGCCGACGGGCGCACCGCGATGCTCCTGCACCGCGGCGCGGCCCCCGGCCCCGGCGAGCGGGTGCTCGTCGAGGCGGCCTCGGGCGGAGTGGGCGGCCTGCTCGTGCAGCTCGCGGTCGGAGCCGGGGCGGTCGTGGTCGCCGCCGCGGGTGGGGAGCGGAAACGCCGGCTCGCGCTGGACGCGGGCGCGTCATACGCCGTCGACTATCTCGATCCACACTGGACGGACGAGGTCCGGGAAGGGCCGGGCGGCGTGGATGTCGTCTACGACGGGGTCGGGGGCGACATCGGGCGCGCGGCGTTCGGCCTGCTCGCACCCGGTGGCCGGATGATCGTCCACGGCGCGGCGAGTGGAGTCACGACCGGCATCTCTCCCGAGGAGGCGGAGACGCGGGGCGTCACCGTCACCGGCGGACTCGACGCCACCCCGGAGACGCTGCACACGTGCGCACGAGACGCCCTCGCGGAGGTGGCGGCGGGGCGGCTGCGGCCCCGGATCGGTGCGATCCACCCGCTGGAACGCGCGGCCGACGCGCACGCGGCCATCGATGCGCGCACCGTGGCGGGAAAGACCCTGCTCGCCGTGAACCCGTGACGGCGGGCCCGCGCCCGGTCGTGGCGGTCACGACCAGCGCAGGGTGAGCAGCTGTGCGACGAGCGCCAGCCGCACGTCGGGATCGTCGAGGTCGAGACCGGCGAGGTCGAGCAGTTTGCGCATGCGGTATCGCAGCGTGTTGGGGTGCACCTGCAGCGCGGCGGCCGCACTGCGCGGATCACCGGGATGACGCAGCCAGTGGTAGAGCGTGTCGACGTACTCGGTGCCCTGCGCCTGATCGTGGTCGAGGAGGATGCGGAGCGGGCCGAGGCCCGTCACGTTGGCCGCCCGGGCTGCGGTGGCGGTGCGGTGCAGCGTGAGCGGGGTCCACACCTCGTCGAACGTGACGGTGCGTCCCGGCACGACGCCGGACCGCAGCAGGCCCAGCGCTTCGTCGGCCTCGGCCCGCGACGCCGGCATGTCGCCGAGCTCGTAGGCGCCGCCTGCGGCCGCGTGGAGTTCCCCCGCCTTCGGGCCCGCCTGCATGTCGTCGAGCGCCGTCCGCAGTTGCGGCCAGGTGCCCGCGCCCCCGTGTTCCGGCACGACCGCGTACAGCAGGCCCGCGTGTTCGGCTGCGACGGGCTGGCGGCCGATGCCCTGGGACAGCCGTTCGAGCAGCGCCAGCCGCATGCCTTCGCCGTCGAGCGTGTCGCCGCCGGGAGTGTCGATGACCACGACGCGGTGCGGCTGCTCGGTCAGGCCCAGCTCGGCGACGGCCTTGCGCGGTCCTGCCTCGCCGTGCAGGAGTTCCCGCAGCACCTCGGCGTAGGCGCGGCGGCGGACGTCGGCGTGTGCCCGGCGCCGCAACAGGTGCAGCGCCACGACCGGGGCGGTGTCGGCGAAGGCAGCGGCGCGTTCGTCCGGTACCGGGCCGTCGACGACGGCCCACATCGATCCGAGCAGCTCACCGCCCATGCGCACCGGCGCGATGAGACGTGGCAGCGTGCCGTCCTTCTGCCCCGGCACGAAGATCGTCTGCCTGCCGCGGGTGAGGTCACGGAAAACGCCGCGGGACCGGAAGCGGGCCAGCACGTCGTCGGGGATGCGCCTGCCGACGATGGTGGCCACGCGCGCGGGGTCGGTGAGGTCCTGCCGCGCCGAGTACGCCAGCACGCGGGAGTTCGTGTCCTCGATCGTCACGGGCGCGTCGACGACCGAGGCCACGGCGTCGGCCAGCCGGAACAGGTCGCCCGCCGCCGGGTCCGCCTCGAGGGTCTCGGACTCGTCGGCCTCGGCGTCCAGCACGGTGCGCAGCAGCCAGACGAGCTGGGCCCACGCGGTGGCCTCGTGCACCTCGATCAACCCGATGCCGGCGCGCCGCGCCGCCCCGCGTACGGCGGACTGCTGCGCGATCGGTGCTTTGACCAGCACCGCCGTCGCCTCGCGACCTGCGGAGTCCTTCAACAGCGTCACGGCGGCGGTCGCGTCCGGCACGGCGACGCCGAGGACGAGGTCGCCGGCCCCCGGGTTCGTCGCGGCGGCGGGTTCGGCGATGACGACGTCGGCGACCGCGGCAGACTCGTCCGGCAGGTGCAGCGCGTGGAGCAACGTCGGCCCGACGCGGTCGACGACCGTGCGGACGGCGATCATCGGCTCGCGGACCTGCTGCTCATCATGGACGGCGAGCATACCGCCGGAGGCACCCGATGCCTGTGTCGATCTATGTGGAGCCCCCAGGGGCACGTTGGTTGCATTCAGTGCAACCAAAGTGCCCCTGGGGGCATGAGGACGCGCCAGGAACTCAGTCGAGCAGCGCCTCGGCGATCCACGGTTCGACGGGCAGGTCGCGTTCCAGGCACGCGGTCGACAGCCGCATGGTCCAGCGCAGTGCCTGCACGATGAGGCTCTCCACCTCGTCCGGCGAGGCGTTGGCGAGTGCGATCTCCAGCTGCTGGCTGGCGTCGTCGGTGTTGCCGTGGACCTCGGCAAGCAGCGTGCGGACAGCGGTGCGCACGGGCGGCTCGGCGTCGTCGATCGCGACCTCTTCGCCCTCGGAGTCGAAGACCTGCACCTTGACGGGTGCGGCGCCCCCGTCACCGAGGGTCGCGACCATCTCGCTGCAGGTGCCGAACAACAGCAGCATGAGCGCGCGCGTGTCGTCGGTGGCGAGCGCTTCGAGCGCTGCCGCTTCGATCGCAGCGGCGTCGTCGCCGAGCCGCATGGCGAGCAGCGCCCGCTGGGCGGTTTCGACGAGCCGCGACGGCGTTCCTTCCTCGTGCACGGGTGTCATCAAACACCAGAAGCGCCGTGATCGTCGTGCGCCCGCAGGGGTGATCATCGTCGCGGCGCAGCTACGAGGGGTCTATTTCGCCGCGTAGAGCGCGCCGAGAGCGAGCCGGGTGAGCAGTTCGGCCAGGTCCTCGTGGGGCAGGTGCCGGTTGTGCGGTGTGGAGTTGATGAGGCCGAACACGGCGTGTGCCGCGGAGCGGGCGTGGGGTTCATCCAAGCGCGGGACGGCCGCGCGCAGTGCCGTGACCCACACCTCGACGTACTGGCGTTGCAGCCTGCGGACGCGCCTGCGGTCCTCGTCGGCGAGGCTCGCGAGACTGCGTTCGTGGACGGTGATCAGCGCGGGTTGCTGCAACGCGAAGTCGACGTGGAACCGCACGAGACCGGCGAGGATCGCATCGACGTCACCGGATCGGCGGACGCGTTCGGTGCCGCCCGCGAGCAGGTATTCACTGATGCCCGTGAGCATTTCGCCCAACATCGCATCCTTGCTGCGGAAGTGGCGGTATAGTGCCGGGCCGGTGATTCCGACGGCGGCGCCGATGTCGTCGATTCCGACGCCGCGGAATCCGTGCTGAGCGAACAGCTCCGCCGCGGCGGTCAGGATCTGGTCCCGCCGGGACGGCTTCCCGCCGCCGGGCGGTATCGTCCCGCCGCCGGGAGAGGTCGCTGCACTGGGGATCATGATGTCACTGTACGGGATGAAGTTAGCGAGCGCTAACTTCATCCCGACTTCCGATATGAACCGTGCGGGGTAACTCTGGCGCTTTCCCTCCTTTCCGGACCGTTTCCGCTGGTATTCGTCTACCGGCCAACGGCAAACGGAAAGGCGGCCCCAGATGGTCAAAGGTTCCCGTATCGCCGCCGCGGCGGCGATCGCGGCGCTGGCGCTGGTCGGTGGTGCGACCACCGCGGGTGCGGCGGAAGCGACCGCCTACGACAGTTACGTCGCCCTCGGCGACTCCTACTCCAGTGGCGCCGGCGCAGGTGACTACGGCGATTCGGGCGGCTGCAAGCGCAGCGCGAACGCCCACCCGCAGCTCTACGCCGACGCCAATGGCATCAACGACTTCCAGTTCGAGGCCTGCCTGGGGGCGCGCACCGGCGACGTGCTCGCGCAGGCCGATGCGCTCTCCGCGGACACCGATGTCGTCACGGTGTCGGTCGGCGGCAACGACGCCGGGTTCGTCGACGTCATGATCGATTGCACGACGAGCTTCGACCAGGGTTGTATCGACCGGGTCGACGAGGCCAAGGAGTACGTCGACACCACGCTGCCGGGCCTGCTGGACGGCGTGTACGACGAGATCAGGGCCAACGCGCCGAACGCCGAGGTGTTCGTCCTCGGCTACCCGCGCTTCTACGAGATCGGAGGTTCCTGCAACGCCGGGCTGAGCGACACCAAGCGGGCGGCCATCAACTCGGGTGCCGACGCGCTGGCGGAGACCACGTCCGAGCGCGCCGCGGCCGCCGGTTTCACGTTCGTGGACGTCCGGGACGAGTTCACCGGTCACGAGATCTGTTCCGACGACTGGTGGCTGCACAGCGTGACGTGGCCGGTCGACGAGTCGTACCACCCGAATGCCGCCGGTCAGTCCCACGGCTACTTGGCCGCACTGGAGGGTGCGGCCGGCTGACGTCGATTCCGGACGGGTTTTCCCGTCGAACGCCTGGACCTCAGGGTTAGTAGCCGCTAACATCGGACCTGGTGTTAACGGCTACTAACCCTGAGGTGTGTCATGGACGGTCCGGCGCTCGCCAGCCACGCTGACCCGAACAGCGAGGCGTACTCCCGCAATGTCGCAGGGCACGGTGAGTTGGTCGAAGATCTGCGTAAGCGGCTTGCCGTCGCCCGATTGGGTGGTCCGGAGAAGACGCGTGCCCGGCATGTGGAACGCGGCAAGCTGCTGCCGCGGGACCGGGTCGACGCATTGCTGGACCCGGGATCGGCGTTCCTCGAACTGTCGCCGCTCGCGGCGACCGGGCTCTACGACGACGAGGCTCCCGCCGCGGGCATCATCACCGGCATCGGCCGTGTCTCCGGCCGTGAATGCGTGATCGTCGCCAACGACGCCACCGTCAAGGGCGGAACGTACTACCCGATGACGGTGAAGAAGCACCTGCGCGCGCAGGAAGTGGCTCTGGACAACAACCTGCCGTGCATCTACCTGGTGGACTCCGGCGGGGCGTTCCTGCCGCGGCAGGACGAGGTGTTCCCCGATCGGGAACACTTCGGCCGCATCTTCTACAACCAGGCGACCATGTCGGCCCGAGGCATCCCGCAGATCGCCGCCGTCCTCGGCTCCTGCACGGCAGGCGGTGCCTACGTGCCGGCGATGAGCGACGAAGCGGTGATCGTGCGCAGCCAGGGCACGATCTTCCTCGGCGGGCCGCCGCTGGTGAAGGCCGCGACCGGTGAGGTCGTCACGGCCGAGGAGCTCGGCGGTGGCGACGTCCATTCGCGACAGTCGGGGGTCACCGACCATCTCGCCACCGACGACGCCGACGCACTGCGCATCGTGCGCTCGATCGTCTCGACCCTCGGACCGCGGGAACCGAAGCCGTGGGACGTCGAGCCCGCCTGCGAACCGGCCGCCGACCCGCGCGAGCTCTACGGCGTCGTGCCCACCGACTCGCGAACGCCGTACGACGTGCGCGAGGTGATCGCCCGCGTCGTCGACGGCAGCAGGTTCGCCGAGTTCAAGAAGGAGTACGGCACGACGCTCGTCACCGGATTCGCCCGGATCCACGGTCATCCGGTCGGGATCATCGCCAACAACGGTGTGCTGTTCGCCGAATCCGCCATGAAGGGCGCCCATTTCATCGAGCTGTGCGACAAGCGCTCGATTCCGCTCGTGTTCCTGCAGAACATCACGGGCTTCATGGTCGGAAAGGACTACGAGGCCGGCGGAATCGCCAAACACGGCGCGAAGATGGTCACGGCCGTGGCCTGCGCCAGGGTGCCGAAGTTCACCGTGATCATCGGGGGCTCGTTCGGGGCCGGCAACTATTCGATGTGCGGCCGCGCGTACTCGCCGCGGTTCCTGTGGATGTGGCCGAACGCGCGGATCTCGGTGATGGGCGGCGAGCAGGCGGCGTCGGTGCTCTCGACCGTCCGGAGGGACGCGATCGAATCGCGCGGCGGCGAATGGTCCGCCGACGACGAGGAGTCGTTCAAGGAACCGATCCGGCAGCAGTACGAGGAGCAGGGGAACCCGTACTACTCGACGGCGCGGTTGTGGGACGACGGTGTCATCGACCCAGCCGACACCAGGACGGTGCTGGGGCTGGCGCTGTCCGCGTCGGCGAACGCGCCGCTGGAGCCGGTCGGCTACGGCGTCTTCCGGATGTGAGAGAGGACGGTTCGACAGGCATGTTCGATACGGTTCTGGTGGCCAACCGCGGCGAGATCGCCGTCCGCGTCATCGCCACGCTGCGGAGCATGGGGATCCGGTCGGTGGCGGTCTACAGCGACGCCGACGCCGACGCCCGGCACACCCGTGAGGCCGACGTGGCCGTGCGCCTCGGCCCTGCCGAGGCGGCCCGTAGCTACCTGTCCGTTCCTGATGTCGTGCAGGCCGCGGTCGCCACCGGGGCGCAGGCGGTGCATCCCGGCTACGGGTTCCTCGCGGAGAACGCCGAGTTCGCGGCGGCCTGCGCCGAGGCGGGGATCGTGTTCATCGGCCCGCCGACCTCGGCGATCGATGCCATGGGGGACAAGATCCGCGCGAAGGCCACCGTGTCCGCGGCCGGGGTCCCCGTCGTCCCCGGCAAGTCCGACGTGGTGGATTACGCGGCGGCTGCCGACGAGGTCGGCTATCCGGTGTTGCTCAAGCCGTCCGCCGGTGGTGGCGGGAAGGGCATGCGGCTGGTCACCGAGCCGGGCGAGCTGGCGAGCGCGGTCGAGGCGGCGCAGCGGGAGGCGCGCGGCGCTTTCGGTGACGACCGGCTGTTGATGGAGCGCTTTGTCGACACGCCGCGTCACATCGAGATCCAGGTGCTGGCCGACGCCCACGGCACGGTGCTGCATCTCGGCGAGCGCGAGTGCAGTCTGCAACGCAGGCACCAGAAGATCATCGAGGAGGCGCCGTCGCCACTGCTGGACGCCGACGCCCGTGCCCGTATGGGCGCGTCCGCGGCCGAGGCGGCCCGGTCGGTCGGCTACGTCGGCGCGGGCACGGTCGAGTTCATCGTCTCGGCGACCAATCCCGACGAGTTCTTCTTCATGGAGATGAACACGCGGCTGCAGGTGGAGCACCCGGTGACCGAGGAGGTCACCGGTATCGACCTGGTCGAATGGCAGGTGCGGGTGGCTGCGGGGGAGCCGCTCACGATCGGCCAGGACGACGTACGCCTCGACGGGCACGCCGTCGAGGCACGGGTCTACGCCGAGGATCCCGCCCGCGGGTTCATCCCCACCGGTGGCACCGTGCTGGGGCTCGCCGAGGCCACGGGTCCGTATGTGCGCGTCGACTCCGGCGTCGCGGAGGGCACGCGGGTCGGGTCCGACTACGACCCGATGCTGGCGAAGGTCATCGCGTGGGGCCCCGATCGGTCGGCCGCGCTGCACCGGCTCGACCGGGCGCTGGCCGGCACCGCGGTCCTCGGGCTGCAGACCAATGTGGAGTTCCTGCGCCGCCTGGTGTCCGACGAGGACGTGCGTTCCGGGAACCTCGACACGGGCCTGGTGGAGCGCAACCTCGAGGATCTCACCGGTTCCGGCGTGCCGGAGGAGTTCTTCGTGGCCGCCGCGCTCGACCGGCTGCTCGCACTGGAACCGGCAGGCCCCGTGATCGATCCGTGGGACGTGCCCAGCGGATGGCGCATGGGTGCGGCCGCGGGTGTGACCTTCCTGCTGCGTGCGGGCGATACCGAACGGCTGGTACGAGTCGAAGGGCCCGCCTCGGGCGCGCTCGTGACGGTCGGCGACGCCGAACCGGTCGCGGCATCGGCGAGCGGGTCCTCCCGCGCTCTCGACGTCCACTGTGGATCGCGATATCGGCGGTACACGCGCGCCGAGGCCGCCGACGGCACCGTGTGGTTGAGCTGCGACGGCGTCGCGGTGGCGATCGGTGAACGGCCGAATCTGCTCGCCGCGCGCGCAGATGACGTCGACGCGGGCCCGGTGACGAGCCCCATGCCCGGCACCGTGCTGGTCGTCAAGGCCGCGCAGGGGGACGAGGTCACGGCCGGTACACCGTTGCTGGTCGTCGAGGCCATGAAGATGGAGCACACGATCACCGCGCCGGTCGACGGCGTCGTCACCGAACTCCCCGTGCGGGCGGGCCAACAGGTCGCGCTCGACGAGAAGCTTGCACTGGTCACCCCTCAGGAGCAGACATCATGATCGACTTCCGGCTCGGCGACGAGTACGAAGCACTGCGCAAGACCGTTCACGACTTCGCCCAGTCCGAGGTGAAGCCGGTGATCGGGGACTTCTACATCCGGGAGGAGTTCCCGTACGAGATCGTCGCGAAGATGGGCGAGATGGGCCTGTTCGGCCTGCCGATCGCCGAGGAGTACGGCGGTATGGGCGGGGACTACTTCGCACTGTGCCTCGCGCTCGAAGAGCTCGCCAGGGTGGATTCGTCGGTCGCGGTGACGGTCGAGGCGGGCGTGTCGCTGGGCGCCATGCCGATCTACCGGTTCGGCACCGAGGAGCAGAAGCGACGGTGGCTGCCGTCGCTGTGCACCGGTGAGGCGCTCGGTGCGTTCGGCCTGACCGAGCCGGGCGGCGGGTCGGACGCCGGGGCGACGAAGACCCGCGCCGTCATCGACGACGGGGGAGATTGGGTCATCAACGGCAGCAAGTCGTTCATCACCAACTCCGGCACGGACATCACCAGCGTCGTCACCGTCACCGCCGTCACAGGCACGAAACCGGACGGCGGCAAGGAGATCTCGGCGATTCTCGTGCCGTCGGGCACGCCGGGGTTCACGGTGGCCCCGAAGTACTCGAAGGTCGGCTGGAACGCGTCGGACACGCACGAGCTGGCGTTCGACGACTGCCGCGTTCCGGTGGAGAATCTCCTCGGGGAGCGGGGCCGCGGATATGCCCAGTTCCTGCGCATTCTCGACGAGGGGCGGATCGCGATCGCGGCGCTGAGCGTCGGTCTCGCGCAGGGCTGCGTCGACGAGTGTCTGCGGTACGTGGGTGAGCGGGAGGCGTTCGGCAGCAAGATCGGCGCCTACCAGGCGATCCAGTTCAAGATCGCCGACATGGAGGCGCGGGTGCACTCCGCACGGTTGGCCTACTACCAGGCGGCGGCGAAGATGTTGCGCGGGGAACGGTTCAAGAAGGAGGCGGCGATCGCCAAGCTGGCCTCGTCGAACGCCGCGATGGACAATTCCCGTGACGCCACGCAGATCTTCGGTGGCTACGGGTTCATGAACGAGTTTCCGGTCGGCCGATTCTACCGGGACGCCAAGATCCTCGAGGTCGGTGAGGGGACGAGCGAGGTGCAGCGGATGCTGATCGCGCGTGAGCTCGGCCTGGAGTGACGCCGGATCGCGCGTCGGCCGCTCCGGGATCGTCGGCGGCGGGATCGTCGTCGCGGGAGTTGCGTCGGGGGAGTGTCTTCGCGGCCGATAGACGTGATAGAAATACCGGTATAAGTATTCGGGTTGGCGGCGGGCGTGCGGTCCGTGGTGGAGGATGTAGGCGATGGTGGAGCTGAAGACGCCCGGCGAGATCGAGGCGATGAGCGTGACCGGCACGTTCGTCGCCGAGGTCCTCGGTGACCTGGCGCAGCGTGCCGAACCCGGTGTCAACCTGCTCGACCTCGAACATCGAGCGCGCGACATGATCAAACACCGCGGCGCGACGTCCTGCTACTGGGACTACGCGCCGTCGTTCGGCGAGGGACCGTTCCGCAACGTGATCTGCCTCGCGGTCAACGACGCGGTGCTGCACGGCCTGCCCCACGATTACGACCTGCGCGACGGCGACGTGCTGACCATGGATCTGGCGGTGTCGATCGACGGCTGGGTGGCCGACTCGGCGCGCACCGTGATCGTGGGCACCCCGCGACCCGGGGACGCGGGGCGCGACGACGTGCGGCTCGTCGAGGCGACCGAACGCGCGCTGGACGAGGCGATCGCGGTCGCGCGGCCGGGGAATCGGCTCGGTGACATCTCGGCGGCCGTCGGCGAGGTCGCGTCGCGCTACGGCTACCCGGTCAACACCGAGTTTGGCGGGCACGGTCTCGGCCGCACCATGCACGAGGACCCGCATGTGCCCAATGCTGGGCGCCCCGGTCGCGGGATGCCGCTGCGAGCGGGGCTGACCATCGCGATCGAGCCGTGGTTCGCCGCGGGCACCGACCGCATCGTCTACGACCCCGACGGCTGGACGATCCGGTCGGCCGACGGCTCGCGCACCGCGCACAGCGAGCACACGATCGCCGTCACCGAGGACGGGCCGCGTATCCTGACGCTCAGGAGCTGAACCCGAGCCGGCTGGAGGTCCCGGTGATCGCGATTCCGTCGCAGCTGGCGTCCGCGGTGTCCAACGTCGCCGACAAGGTCGCCAAGGGCGGCGTGGCCGACCTCCGGCCCGTGCCGCGGGTGCTGATCGACCGCGGTCCGAACCGGTCGGTCTACCGGATGACCGGCCAGCAGCCGCCCGCGTCGGGTGACCCGGTGCTGCTCGTGCCGCCGCTGGCCGCGCCCGCGCTGTGCTTCGACCTGCGCCGCGGCTGCAGCCTCGCCGAGCACCTCACGGACGGGGGCAGGCGCACCTACCTCGTCGACTACGGAAGCGTCGCGTTCGCCGACCGCAACCTGGGCATCGAGCACTGGATCGACGACGTGCTTCCGCGCACGATCCGCAAGGTCAGCGACGATGCGGGCGGGCGGCCCGTGCACGTCGTCGCCTGGTGCCTCGGTGGCATCTTCTCCGTGCTGACCGCCGCCGACCGGCCGGAACTGCCGATCGCGTCGCTGACCACGATCGCCTCGCCGTTCGACTACACCGCGATCCCGCTGGTCGCGCCGTTCCGGCCGCTCGTGGAGTTCACCGGCGGGCACATCCTGACGCCGTTCTACCGGCTGCTCGGCGGCGCGCCGTCGGCCGTGGTGACGCAGGTGTTCCGCGCGACCGGGATCGACAAGGAGGTCACGAAGCCGCTCGCCATTTTGCGCAATCTCGACGATCGTGACTACCTGGCGCAGATCGAGGCGGTCGACCACTTCATGGCCAACATGCTCGCCTATCCGGGCCGCACGTTCGGGCAGATCTACCACCGGTTCTTCCGCGCCAACGACCTGTCGGCAGGAACCTTCGCACTCGACGGCCGTACGATCTCACTGGCGAAACTGGACGTCCCGACGCTCGTCATCGCAGGTGAGAACGACAGCATCGCGCCGCGCCGTGCGGTGGAGCGGCTGGTCGGCCTGCTCGAGAACGCGCCGGAGGTGCGCTACCGTCTCGCGCCCGGCGGGCATCTCGGTGTGCTCACCGGGCGAGGCGCACGCAGCACGACCTGGCGCCACGTCGACGAGTTCGTCGACGAGCACGCGAGTCCTCGGTAGGGCGAACCGTCACTCCGGCATTCGGCGGCCGGGTATGGTGCGAATGGTCCGGGTACGGAAGGTTTCGGGTCGAGGCTGCCGACGGGAAAGGGTGGAGCCGTGGCGAACGGCAAGAGGGCCGTGGTGGCCGATGACGAACTGCCGATTCCGCAGGAGCTGCTCGACGCACCCGGGTATGTCGCGCGCAGGTTGTACCAGGCATACCTCGCGGCGTGGGTGCGTATGGTCGACGCGAGTATCACGGGTCCCCAGTTCGCCGTGCTCGTCGCGGTCGACGATTATCCGGGTGAGGACCAGGGATCGTTGGCGCACGTCGCCGCGCTGGACCGGTCGACGATGGCAGACGTCGTGCGCCGCCTCGAAGTGCGTGGGCTCATCGCGCGGGAAACGGCCGAGAACGACGCGCGCCGCAAGCTCCTGTACCTGACCGATGAGGGCCGGGAGCAGCTGGAAGGCGTGAACCGGCGCGCTCGTGACCTGGACGAGAAGCTCGTCGAGGGTAACGACGTCACCGTCACCAAGCAATGGCTGGCCGAGCTCAACGCTCTTGCCGAGCACTGGGAGTCCCTGGTCGAGGACTGATTCTTCGGCCTTTCGCTGCGGTTTCGGCCGACGTCGGTCGGAATCGGCTCCGCCTGCCCGGTGCGTCGTGCCCGGTGCGTCGTGACCGGTGTGCTGCACCGGCCTACGACGCTGCACCGGCCTCGCGCACCTGGCCGCGGGAACCGCCTGATACCGGCCTGTTTCCCGCGCATTAAACCTGAGTCCTCCTATTGACTTCGGAAGTTAGTCCGTGTTCGGATCAAATCAGTCCGAACGCGGACGGATTTTTCCGGCCGTGTGACCACGGCGATGTGGAGGCGTTGTGCACGCTAGTCAGTCCTATGAGGTCACGATTGTCGGCGGCGGTCTCGGTGGCTTGACGGCCGCACTCGCTCTGCGGCAGAAGGGCCTTCGGGTGACGGTGCTCGAGCAGGCGCCGCAGCTCGGCGAGGTCGGTGCGGGAATCCAGACTGCGCCCAACGCCAGCCGGGTACTTACGGGTCTGGGGTTGCGCAGGCAGCTGGAGGCGATCCACACCGAGCCACTCGATCAGGTGCGCCGTCGCTGGCAGGACGGCAGCGTCATCGGCCTGACCTCGCTGGGCGAGCACTGCAAGCGGACCTACAACGCTCCGTACTGGCACTACCACCGTGCGGATCTGCACAAGGTCCTGCTCGACGCCTGCCTCGACCAGCAACGGCCGGGGCCCGTGGTCGCAGTGCACACCGGAAGCCGGGTGACCACAGTGGACACGGCGAGCCGGATTCGGCCCGTCGTGCTGACCGAATCCGGTGAGCGGTACGAAAGCGACGTCGTGGTCGGCGCGGACGGTATCCGGTCGGCGGTGCGGGATCTGATCGGCATGCGCGACACCCTCGAGTTCTCCGGCGAGATGGCCTACCGTGTGCTGATTCCCGGCGACAAGATCGCCGCCGACCCGGCGACACGATGGCTGGTGGACCGCTTCCAGAGCACCATCTGGTACGGCCCCGGAAGACATCTCGTGCACTACATGATCCGCGGCGGCGAGTATCTCAATGTCGTGGCACTCGTGCCGTGTAGCGACGAGGTCGCCGAGAAATGGAGCGCACCCGTCGGATCGGATGAGCTCGTGAACGCGTTCCCGGGTTGGGACGACCGAGTGCCGGCGATGTTGTCCAAGGCGGAAGGTGACGCGATGGCGTTCGCGCTGTACTACCGCAGGCCGGATCCCGTGTGGATGGACGGCCACGTCGCGTTGTTGGGTGATGCCTGCCACGCCATGCTTCCGTATCAGGCCCAGGGCGCCTCGCAGGCGATGGAGGACGCAGCCGTGCTGGCCGAGGAGCTCGGGTCGGTGCCGGTCAGCGGTGTCGAGGGGGCGCTCACCCGTTATGTGTCGCGGCGCGCGAAACACGCGGGCATGGTGCAGGACGCTTCACTCGAGAACAAGCGGTTCTACCACCTGTCCGATGGTCCGGAGCAGCGGGAGCGGGACGCGAAGCTGAAGAACTTCACCGGTGAGTCCCATGTTTCCTACGAATGGTTGTGGAGCGGAACGCCGTTGAACGACCCGGACGACGAATCGTTCGCCTACCAATTCCCCCGATGAGCTGCTTGCCCTGAGGAACGTACTGCCGGTGACGAGCGGCACCGATGCGCACTTCCCGTCCCCACCCACGGAAGAAAAGGCAGGTCTGCAATGAAAACGGCCGAGCAGATCGTTCAGGACCTACCCTGGAAGTGGTCCGTCCAAGGAAAGATCTTCATCATCGGCGGACTCGGGTACATGTTCGACGCCTGGGACGTCATTCTGAACGGTTTCCTCACCCCGCTCGTCGGCGACCACTTCGGACTGACCACCGGTGAGCGTGGACTGGTCGCCACGGCCAACCTCATCGGCATGGCGGTCGGGGCGGTCGTGTGGGGCACGATCGCCGACCGAATGGGCCGTAAGAAGGCGTTCAGCATCACGTTGGCGCTGTTCGCGTTGTTCTCCGTGCTCGGGGCCGTATCGCCGAACTACGAGGTCTTCCTGCTGTTCCGGTTCCTCGCAGGCGTGGGACTGGGTGGCTGTATCCCCGTCGACTACGCGCTCGTTGCGGAGTTCTCGCCGCGCAGAGTGCGCGGCAAGGTGCTCGCCGCGATGGACCTGTGGTGGCCGATCGGCGGCACGTTGTGCGGTTTGTCGGCGACCTTCCTCTCGCCGCTGGACGGTAACTGGCGCTGGATGCTCCTGATCATGGTCGTGCCGGCGTTGCTGTTGTTCTGGATCCGCCGTGGGATCCCGGAGTCACCGCTGTATCTGGCGAAAGCGGGCAGGGAGGCCGATGCCCGCGTCGTGGTCGACAGTCTCGTCGCACAGACCGGGGCCACGACGCAGGCCTACTCGGTCGCCGCGGACGAGCCCGCGAAGGAGGGCACCGGTGGCGTGCGCGCCGCACTCGGCCAGTTGCGGATGATCTGGACCTTCAATCCGAAGATCACCTCGGTGGCTTGGGTACTGTTCATCACGGTCATGACCGTCTACTACGTCGCCTTGACCTGGATGCCGTCGATCCTGAAGGAAGAGGGCTACGACACCTACGCCGCGTTCGCGAACACGACCCTGATGACCGGTATCGGCATCGTCGGGGTGATCACCTCGGTGTTTCTCGTCGAATGGATGGGCCGTAAGTGGGTGCTGGGACTGTCGGCTCCGCTGGCCTCGGTGATGCTGGTGGCGTTCTCACTGACTCTCGGTATGGAGACGGCGGCCCTGGTTTGGCTCGGCATCTTCGGATTCGTCGTTCAGCTTGCCATCCCGGTGCTGTACGCGTACGTCTCGGAGCTGTACCCGACCAACCTCCGAGCCAGCGGATTCGGCTGGGCGTCCTCGATGAGCCGGGTCTTCAGCGGTTTCATCCCACTCATCTTCGGCAGCATGCTCTGGCCGGTTCTCGGCCTGACGAACACGTTCATCGTGCTCGGTGCGGTCGTGCTGGCCGCCGTCGCGTGGATGGCCGTTGCCGCGCCCGAGACGAAGGGCAAGGAGCTGGACCGGGTCGAGGAGAGCGCGCAGGATCCCGACCCCACGCCGGCGGCCTGAGCGCGCAGGGAGGAGCGTCACGATGAAACCACCACCGTTCACCTACCACCGGGCGCGCGATGTCCAGGGCGCGGCGGACCTGGTCGCCGAGCTCGGGGAAGATGCCAAGTTCCTCGCCGGCGGGCAGAGCCTGATCCCGATGATGAACTTCCGTCTCGCGCGACCGGAACATCTGATCGACATCGGGCGGCTGCGCGAACTGTCCTTCGTGGACGCGCGAGCCGACTCCCTGCGGGTGGGTTCGTTGAGCACCCACCGGGCGGTGGAGACGGCGGATCTCGGCGCGGGATTCGCGGTCGTGCGCGACACCATGCGGTGGATCGGACACCTGCCGATCCGGGCGCGGGGAACCGTCGGCGGGAGTCTCGCGCACGCCGATGCGACCGCCGAGTGGTGCCTGCTCGCCGTGCTGCTCGACGCGGACATCGTCGTCGCCGGTTCCGGCGGCCGGCGGCGGACGATCGCCGCGCGCGAGGCGTTCCTCGGCTTCTACACGACGGTGCTGGAGGAGGACGAATTGATCGTGGAGGTCTTGTTCGGCAGACCTGCTCCGCATGCCGCCGTGACGGAGTTCGCCGAGCGCAAAGGCGACTTCGCGCTCGTTTCCGCGGCCGTCGACCTGGACCTCGGTGCGGGCACGGTGTCGGGTGGCCGGGTGGCGCTCGGCGGCGTCGGGCCCGCAGTGACGCGGGTTCCCGAGGCCGAGCAGGTGCTGCAGGCGGGTGGACGAGCGGGAAGGGAACTGTTCGAGGAGTGTGCCCACGCGGCCGCAGCGGCCGTCGAGCCGCCGGAAGACGGCGATGCGGGCACCGAGTACCGCAAGGCGCTGGTGCGCAATCTCGTGATCCACGCGTGTGAGGAGGCGGTGGCCCGGTGACGTTCGGAGCGGCGACAGAAGGCGGGGAGCGCGAACCGGACCTCCGGGTCGACGGCAGCTGGGTCGGAGCGCCGGTGACGCGTAAAGAGGATCCGCGGCTGCTGACCGGTGGCGCGCAGTTCGTCGACGACATCCATCTCCCGCGGATGCTGCACGCGGCGTTCGTGCGCAGCACGGTCGCGAGTGGGCGCATCACGTCGGTCGACCTGTCGCGGGTGCTGGAGGTGCCGGGCGTCGTGGCCGCGTTCACGGCCGAGGACCTGCACCTCGGTGACATCACGCCGCGGCTCGACCGGCCGGCGGAGGAACACACCGAGACGTCGATGCCGATCCTGGCGCGCGAGCGGGTGCGTTTCGTCGGGGAACCGGTGGCGGTGGTTCTCGCCGACGACCCGTACGCGGCCGAGGACGGGATCGAGGCCGCCGAGGTGACCTACGACGTCACGCCGCCGGTGCTGTCGGAGGTGCAGGCGCTCGCCGCCGGTGCGAACGCCGTACACGACGAGGCGCCCGGCAACGTGTTGCTCGACGTGTCGATGTTCGCCACCGACGGCATCGACGACGTCTTCGCGGAAGCTCCGTGTGTGGTGCACGTGCGGGCCAGTACGGGCAGGCAGAACGCGTTGCCGCTGGAAACCAGGGGCGTCGTGGCCGGCTGGGACCCGCGGGCGCAGCAGCTGCTGGTGCAGACGTGCACGCAGGTGCCGCACCAGGTGCGCACGGCGCTCGCCGGCTCGCTCGGCATGGCCGAGAGCGCGGTGCGGGTGCTCGTGCCGGACATGGGCGGTGGGTTCGGCATCAAGTGTGTGGTGGGCCGTGAGGAGATCGCCGTCGCAGCGGCGGCCACGCGCGTGCGCAGGCCCGTGAAGTGGATCGAGGACCGCAAGGACTCGCTGTCGGCGTCCTTTCTTGCTCGTGAGCAGCGCTACGACGCGCGTGCGGCGTTCGACGAGACCGGGCGCATCCTCGGCCTGGACGTCGACGTGCTGTGCGACATGGGCGCGTACTCGTGCTATCCGTTCACGGTCGGCATCGAACCCCTGATGGCCTCGTCGGAGATGCCCGGCGTGTACCGGGTACCCGCCTACCGCGTTCGCGGGCGTGCCATCGCGACGAACAAGGCGCCGACGGCTCCCTATCGTGGCGTGTCCCGTCCGCAGCATGTGATGGTCATGGAGCGGCTCGTCGAGCGTGCCGCGCGGGAGCTCGGACTGGACCCCCTCGAGGTTCGCCGCCGGAACCTGATCACGGTGTTCCCGTACACCGGTGTCAACAACGTGACCTACGACCCGGGTTCCTACCTCGAATCCCTCAACCTGTGCGAGCGAGTGATCACCGACGAGGGGTGGTACGAGACCAAGCGTACGGCCGCGGAACAGGGAAGGTTTCTCGGCATCGGGTACGCGTGTTTCAACGAACGCACCGGATACGGGTCCGACGCGTTCGCCAAGCGCAAGATGCAGGCCGTCCCGGGCTTCGACATCTCGGAGATCCGGATGGACACCGCGGGTTCCGTGGTCGTCACCACGGGAACGATGAGTCACGGCCAGAGTCATGAGACGACCATGGCGCAGATCGTGGCCGACAAGCTGGGCCTGCCCTTGGACAAGGTGAGGATCCAGCAGGGCGACACGGACCGGGTGACCTACGGATGGGGTTCGTTCGCCAGCCGGTCGATCACCATCGGCGGGACTGCCGTGGCGCTCGCCGCGGGAAACCTGGGCGGAAAACTCGTCGAGCTGGGCGCACATCTGCTCGAAACGCAGCGAGACAACGTCGAACTCGCCGACGAGGGGGTGCGGCAGAGGGACGACCCTTCCCGTGCATTGTCCTATCAGGATATAGCCGACGTTGCTTACCTGAAGTCGCATCTGCTGCCGAAGGACACCGAACCGGGTCTGCAGGCGAGTGCGAGCTTCGACGGCGTCGGAGACGGCACGTTCTCCAACGCCAGCCACGGCGTCGTCGTCGAGCTGCACCGTGACACGGGGCGGGTGGAGATCCTGCGGTACGTCTGCGTCGAGGACTGTGGCGTGGCGATCAATCCGCAGGTCGTCGACGGCCAGGCCAGGGGAGGCATCGCCCAGGGCATCGCCGGTGCACTGTTCGAGAAGGTCACCTACGACGACAACGGTGAGCCGTCGGCCGCGAGCTTCCTCGACTACAAGGTGCCGACGGCCTGTGAGATCCCGGACGTGTCGATGCATCACCTCGAGACACCGTGCCTGTTCACCGACAACGGCGCGAAGGGAGCGGGTGAGGGCGGCACGATCGGTGCGCCCGCGGCCGTGCTCAACGCCGTCAACGACGCACTGCGTCCCACCGGTGTGGAACTGAACGACACGCCGATCACGCCGCAACAGGTATTCGACGCGCTGACCGGCGCACTGGAGGTCGCCCCGTGACCGAACACGACAAGGTGCTGCTGACCCTGCAGGTCAACGGCGCTTCCCACGAGGTGGCCGTCGAGGCACGCCGCACCCTCGCCGACACGTTGCGGCACGACCTGGAGCTGACCGGCACGCACGTGGCGTGTGAACACGGCGTGTGCGGTGCCTGCACCGTGTTGGTCGACGGCGACCCCGCCCGTTCCTGCCTGATGTTCGCCGCGCAGGCGGAGGGCAGCGAGATCCGGACCGTGGAATCCCTTGCCGGTGACGACGGGACATTGTCCGACCTGCAACGGGCGTTCTCGGCGAACCACGGACTCCAATGTGGATTCTGTACACCGGGGTTTCTCATGCTCGCGGAGGGCTTTCTCGCCGAACGGCCGGACGCAGGCCGTGAGGAGATCCGGGAGGTCGTCTCATCGAACCTGTGCCGCTGCACCGGGTATCAGACCATCGTGGACTCGATCCAGGACTGCGCCGAACGCAGGCGTGAAACGAAGGAGACCAGCGCATGATCCTCGAACACGAGATCTCGGTACCGGCACCGCCGCATGAGGTGTTCACGCTGCTCGGTGACGTGGAACGGGTGGCCGGATGTGTGCCCGGGGCGGCGGTCGAGGGCAGGGAGCCCGAGACGGGCGGTGGCGAGGCGTATCGCGGCAGGGTCAAGGTGAAGGTCGGCCCGATCTCCGCCGAGTACACGGGCGTGGTCCGGTTCCTGGACGTCGACGACACGGCACTCTCACTGCGCCTGCAGGGACGCGGCGCCGACGCACACGGCAACGGTGATGCCGAAGCCGAGGTGCTGGTGACACTGATCGACACCGGCGGAGGCACCACGGTGTCTCTCAAGACCGACCTGGTGATCCGCGGCAAGATCGCACAGTTCGGCAAGGGCGCGATCAACAAGGTCTCGGACCGCATCCTCGAACAGTTCGCGGTGAATCTGGCTGCGCTGCTGGCGGGCGACGGTGCGCGGGTACAGGAGGCCGCCGCGGGTGGCGTGACACCTCACCCGGCCACCGAGTCGTCGGCACCCACTGCCACCACCCCCGCATCCGCCCCGTCGGAACTGGACGGACTGGCACTGGTCGCCGGACCGCTCGCGAAATATCTGCCCGTGGCGGGTGCGTTCGCGATAGGCCTGGCCCAGGGCTGGCTGTTGGCCACCGTCCGGTCACAGGCCAAGCAGCTCAAGGAGGTGCGCCGTGTACGGAGCTGACACCGACGAGACGTACTCCGGTGCGGGGTTCGGCGCACCGATCCGTCGTGGTGCACGACCGGCGATCGTCGTGGTCGACCTGACCAACGGATTCACCCGGGACGAGTATCCGACGGGTGCCGACCTGACCGACGTCGTCGGTGCCACCGCGACGCTCGTCGAACGCGCAAAGGCTGCCGGGGTGCCGGTCGTGTACACCACGATCGCCTACACGCTCGCGGAGGCGCGCGGCGACGTGCTGCCGTGGCTGGACAAGGCTGCGGGCATGCGATCGCTGGTGGAAGGTAGCGCCGAGGCCGCGGTCGACGACCGGCTTCCGTTCGGCGAGCAGGACCACCTCGTGACGAAGAAAGGGGCGTCGGCCTTCTTCGGAACGTCACTCGCGGCGATGCTCGTGGCAGCAGGCTGCGACACGGTGCTGGTGTGCGGCGCGACCACGAGCGGCTGTGTCCGCGCCACGGCCGTCGATGCGGTCCAGTCCGGCTTCCCGGTGCTCGTGCCGCGGGAGTGTGTCGGTGACCGTGCCTCGGGTCCGCACGATGCGGCGCTGTTCGACATTCATGCCAAGTACGGCGACGTGATCGACCTCGACGACGCCCTGAATTACCTGACGAACCCGGAACCGGTGAGCACTCGATGACCCGACGCCTTCTCACACAAGCCGCCCTGGCGGACCTCGCGGACGTACCGGCCACGAGCAGGTGGGTGGTGAAACCGGACGGTCTTCGCTTGCACGCACTGGACTACGGCGGCGACGGCACGCCCGTCGTGGTCCTGCCGGGGATCACCAGCCCGGCGATCACCATGGACTTCGTGGCCCGGCGGCTCACCGATCTCGTCCGTCCGGTCGTGGTGGATGTGCGTGGCCGTGGCCTTTCGGACGACGGGCCTTCCGCGACGTTGCGTGACTACGCCGACGACACCGCCGCCGTCTCCGCCGCTCTGGGACTGCGGCGACCGATCCTGCTGGGGCACTCGATGGGCGCGCGGATCGCCGCGATGCTGTCGACCACGATGGACGTCGACGGTGCCCTCCTGGTCGATCCGCCGATGAGCGGACCGGGCCGCGGGCCGTATCCCACCACGCTCGCGATGTTCCTGACCCAGCTGGAACAGGCGCAGCGCGGTACCGACGCCGACGAGGTGGCCGGATGGTGGCCGACGTGGCCGCTGCGCGAGCAGGAACTGCGGGCGCGCTGGCTCGCCAGCTGCGGAGCGGATGCGATCACCGCGACACACCACGGCTTCGAACACGAAGACTTCTTCGCCACGTGGCCGTCGGTCACGGCCGCGCCGGTGCTGATGTACGGCGCGAACAGCCCCGTCGTCACGGCGGACGGGGCCCGTGAAGCCGCGGAGTCCAATCCGGACGCGCGAATGATCGAGATTCCGGAGGCCGGGCACATGGTGTTCTGGGACAACCCGGAGGGCGCGCTGAGCTCGGTGCGTACCGCGCTGCAAGCCATGACCAGCGCAAGTTCGACGATGCGATGAATGTGGAGGACCAATGAATCCGAACCAGCTCAACGACATCTGCCTTCGGCAGCTCACGTTCAGCGGGGTGCACGAGGCGGAGACCGTCGCGGTGCTCTCGCGCGGTGCGGAACGGGCGGACTTCGCCGACTCGTTCATGTTCGCCGCTCAGCAGCTCGGGGCTAGCACCTATCATATGCGGCTCCCGGACGCGGCGGACGCGGCGGGTGCGTGGGCGGTCGGCGAATCAGGGCTGGCGGGCAATCCACTTGCAGTGGACGCACTCAAGCAGGCGGACATGCTCGTGGACCTGACGTTCCTGTTGTTCAGCAAGGAACAGTTCGCGATCCAGGACGCGGGAACCCGGATCCTGACCTGTGTCGAGCCCGCGCCGCTGCTGGCCAAGCTGATGCCGACCAAGGAACTGCGGGAACGGGTCGAAGTCGGCGACGAGATCCTCAAGAAGGCCAAGACGATGCGGATCACGAGCCCGCACGGGACGGATGTGACGTACCAGCTCGGCGTCTACCCGACGATGACCGAGTACGGCTACACCGACACTCCCGGCCGCTGGGACCACTGGCCCGCCGCCTTCGTGTTCACCGGAGGCGCCGACGACGGTGTCGACGGCACGATCGTGCTCGCACCGGGCGACGTACTCCTGCCGTTCAACACGTACGTGCAGAACCCGGTGAAGTTGACCATCGAGAAGGGATTCATCACCGACATCCGCGGACTCGACGGTGCGTCGAGTCTGGACGCGGATCTGCTCGCGTCGTACATCAAGTCGTTCGACGACCCACGCGGATACGGCATGTCGCACGTCGGATGGGGCCTCGACGAGCGCGCACAGTGGCACGGGTTGACGCAGTTCCCCGGTGGCATGGGAATGGAGCTGCGCAGCTTCTACGGCAACGTGATGTTCTCCATCGGACCGAACAACGAACTCGGCGGGCCGAACGACACCCCGTGTCACTTCGACATCCCGATGCGCGGGTGCTCGCTGTTCCTCGACGACGAGCCGATCGTCGTCGACGGCGATGTCGTCGTTTCGGACATGCGGCCGGGCGGGAAGTGATCGCCGTGGCCGACCACCACATCGGACTCATCGTTCCCAGCTCCAACCTGACGATGGAGACCGAACTCCCGCGGATGCTGCGGGCACGGGAGGAGGCCGACCCCTCGGATCGTTTCGTGTTCCACAGTGCGCGGACGCGCATGCAGCAGGTCACCGAGGAGCAGCTGCGGGCGATGAACGCCCAGTCGGAACGCGCGGCTGCCGAGCTGGCGGATGCGCGGCCCGACGTCGTCGCCACGGCGTGCCTGGTGGCGATTATGGCCCAGGGGCCGGGCTACCACTGCACCGCGGAGGACGCGATCACCACGGCCATGCGCGCCGAAGGTGCTCAGGCTCCCGTCGTGTCGAGCGCGGGGGCGTTGCTCGACGGCATCGGTGCACTCGGAGCGAGTCGGGTCGCGATCATCACGCCATACCTGAAACCGCTCACGAAGCTGGTCGCCGACTACATCGAGGACGCGGGCATCGAGGTCGTCGACGCGCTCAGCCTCGAAGTCCCGGACAACCTCGCCGTGGGCAGGCTGGACCCGGCCGGCCTGCGTGAGCACTGGAAGAAGCTCGATCTGTCGAACGCAGACGCCCTCGTGGTGTCGGCGTGTGTGCAGATGCCGTCCTTGCCGGCGGTACAGGCGGTCGAGGACGCGGCGGGGTTGCCCGTGTTGTCGGCGGCGACCGCGACGACCCACCGCATTCTGACCGAGCTCGGCCTGCCCGCGACGGTGCCGGGTGCGGGCAGGCTGCTCGCTCAGACGTCGAGCTGACCGAGGCTCGCCAGCTGCTGCTCGAAGGGGACGAAGTCCGAGAAGCCGTCGCTCGCGCGGCGGCTTCTCGGCGCTCCGGTCATGGCGCCCGCCAGTTCGCCCGCCGCGCGGTCGATGCGGGCGTGCAGTTCGCTCGCGTCCTCGCCGCCCCAGTCCTGCGACGCCGCGTACACGCCGGTGGGCATCACCGTGGCGCGCAGGTAGGACAGCAGCGGCCGCAGGGCGTGGTCGAGGGCCAGTGAGTGGCGGGGTGTACCGCCCGTGGCTCCGATGAGCACGGGTGTTCCCGTCAGGGCGCCGGCATCGATCACGTCGAAGAACGACTTGAACAGCCCGCTGTAGGAAGCGCTGTAGACCGGGGTCACGGCGATGACGCCGTCGGCGCCGGTCACGGCGTCGAGCTCGGCCTGCAGCGCCGGACTCGGAAAGCCCGTCACCATGTTCTTGGCGATGTCGACGGCCACGTCGCGCAGTTCGACCACGCGGACCTCGGGCTCCTCGCCACCGGCGTCGCCGAGCTGCTTGGTGAGCGATTCGGTGATCCGGTCGGCCAGCAGCCGGGTCGACGACGGCGACGTGGTGCCCCCGGACACGATCGTGAGCTTCATCGGGCCTCACCCGCAGTAACGGTCTCGGTGTTCTCGGCGGCCAGCAGCGAGGCGTGCGTCGGGGCGTCCGGCACGTGTGCGGGACGGTTCTTGGCGAACTCCTCGCGCAGCACGGGCACGACCTCCTCGCCGAGCATGTCGAGCTGTTCGAGCACGGTCTTCAGCGGCAACCCGGCGTGGTCGACGAGGAACAGCTGCCGCTGGTAGTCGCCGACGTTCTCCCGGAACGTCAGGGTGCGGTCGATGACCTGCTGCGGGCTGCCGACCGTCAGCGGGGTCTGCTCGGTGAACTCCTCGAGGGACGGCCCGCCGCCGTACACCGGCGCGTCGTCGAAGTACGGCCGGAATTCGCTGACGGCATCCTGCGAGTTCTTGCGCATGAACACCTGGCCGCCGAGCCCGACGATGGCGCGGTCGGCGGAACCGTGGCCGTAGTGTTCCCAGCGCTGCCGGTAGAACTCGACCATGCGGCGGGTGTGCTCGAACGGCCAGAAGATGTGATTGTGGAAGAAGCCGTCGCCGTAGTAGGCGGCCTGTTCCGCGATCTCCGGGGTGCGGATCGAACCGTGCCAGACGAACGGTGGCACGCCGTCGAGCGGACGCGGCGTCGACGTGAAGCTCTGCAGCGGCGTGCGGAACTTGCCTTCCCAGTCGACGACCTCTTCGCGCCACAGCTTGTGCAGCAGGGCGTAGTTCTCGATGGCGAGCGGCACGCCCTGGCGGATGTCCTTGCCGAACCACGGGTAGACCGGGCCGGTGTTGCCGCGGCCCATGATCAGGTCGATGCGGCCGTCGGCGAGGTGCTGCAGGTAGGCGTAGTCCTCGGCGAGCCGCACCGGGTCGTTGGTGGTGATGAGGGTGGTTGCCGTGGACAGGACGATCCGTTCCGTCTGCGCGGCGATGTGGGCCAGCAGCACCGTCGGGTTCGGCGGGGCCGCGAACGGCGGATTGTGGTGCTCGCCGGTGGCGAAGACGTCGAGCCCGACCTCTTCGGCCTTGCGCGCGATCCGCACCGTCGCCTTGATCCGCTCGTTCTCGGACGGCGTCGTGCCGTTGGTCGGGTCCGTGGTGACGTCCCCGACGGAGAAGATCCCGAACTGCATCGCTGTCACCCTGCCTCAGGTAGTTGTGCGTTCAACTAATAACCCTAACGGCAGCGACTCGGACGCTATTCCCGCCCCCGTGAGCCGGTCCGTCCCCCGGCGATGTGAAGCCCCCAAGGGCACCTTGGGTGCGTTGAGCGCCACTTTTCTTCCCCTCGTTCGTCGGGGCGCGCGAGGGGAAGAATAGGAGCGTTGAGTGCACCCAAGGTGCCCTTGGGGGCAGTGGTCGGTCCGGCCGAGGTGCGCCGGTGCTTCGGCGCGTAGCCGGGAGCGGGACCTCGTGCCGGGCCGTTTGCCCTACACGTGTGCGGGTTGCGGCGTGTCCTGCGGGGCGATGATGAACTCGGGCTCGCGCCTTTTGCTCGGCATGGCGATCAGCGTGCCGATCGCCGCGACCGCGGCGAGCCCGGCCGCGGCGAGCATGGCCCAGTTCATGCCGGTCATCCACGCGTCGGTCGCCAGGTCGACGAACCGTTCGGTCACCGCAGGGCCGGCCTGCTGCTCCAGTGCGGGCGCCACGCCCTGCACGGCCGCGGGGAAGCTGCTCTCGGCGGCCGCGGCGGCTTCCGGTGGCAGTCCACCGGTCGCTTCGCCGATCCCGTTGCTGTAACCCCGCGCGATCAACGAGCCGAGGACGGCGATGCCGATCGAGACGCCGAGCTCACGCACCGTGTCGTTCATCGCCGAGCCCATCCCTGACCGGTTCTTCGGCACCGACGCGATGATCAGGTTCGTGGCGGGCGGCATCACGAACACCATCCCGAAGATCACCACGAACAGCGGCAACAGGATGCCCCAGTAGCCGGTGTCTCCGTCCCAGGTCGAGCACAGCAGGAAGCCGGTCGCGATGATCACCAGTCCGAGTCCGACGGTGAACCGCGAGCCGATCGCCGCCGCGACCCTCGGTACCAGCGGCGACAGCAGCAACATCGGCAGCATGATCGGCAACGTCGCCAGTGCCGACTGCAGTTCGCCGTACTCGAGCACCAGCTGGAACAGTTGCGCCAGCAGGAAGAACGACCCGCCGAGCGCGAAGAACGCGATCGTCACCGCCGCGGACGACGACGAGAACAGCGGGTTGCGGAACAACTTCATGTCGAGCATCGGGTGCGGCGTGCGCCGTTCCCACCAGATGAACAGCCCGATGCCGGCGATCGCTGCGGCGACGGCGACGAGCACGCCGGGCCGGGTCCAGCCGTCGTGCGGCCCCTCGATGATCGCGTAGACGAGACCGAGAATGCCCACCGTCGACAGCAGTCCACCGAACCAGTCGATCGGCGTGCGCTTCTCGTCCTTCGACTCGTGGGACAGGATCTGGTTCGCGACGAAGGCGACGACACCGAACGCGACGCTCATCAGGAACGCCGATCGCCAGTTCCAGAACTCCAGCAATACGCCGGAGAACACGGTTCCCAGTCCGGCACCGGCTCCCGCGACACCGGTCCACACGGCGATCGCACCAGCTCGCTGGCTGCGCGGGAACGTCGTGTTGATGATCGACAGCGTCGACGGCATGACCATCGCGGCGCCGATGCCCATCACCCCGCGCGCGACGATCAGTTCGATGCCGCTGTCGGCGATGAGACCCGCGTAGAGCGACGGCACGGTGAACAGCACCATGCCGACCTGCAGAACCAGCTTCCGGCCGTAGCGGTCCCCGATCGCACCCGCGGTGAACAGCAGCGCCGCGAACACGAGGGAGAACAGGTCGACGACCCACGTCTGCTCGGCCTGGGTGATGCGCAGATCGCTCGTCATGCCCGGCAGCGCGAGGTTCATGCTCGAGTTCGCCAGCATCACGGCCAGCAGGCTCGTGCACATCGCGGCGACGATGATCCAGCGTCTGCGGAACACGTCGAGGGAGATGCCCTCGGCGACCGCTTCGTCGAGTTGCCGTTGTCGGCGCTGCGGTTTCGACTCGGCCGTCGTGGCGGACGCGCCGGGTTGGCTCATCGAGACTCCTTCGGACGGTGGTCGGTTCCTCCGTGCCTGCGGCGGGCGGGGGTGGTCGGTGCTGCGGGCGGAGACGGTCAGTGCTGCGGGCGGATGCCGTCGCGCAGCAGGTCGACGACGGTGTCGACGTGCCGTCCGGGGTCGCCGCCCTGCGCGACCCAGGTGCGGCTCGCGACGCGCAGTGCCGCGCCCGCCGTTTCCAGGACCAGCTGGGGGTACACGTCCCGGTCGGGATCGCCTCCGGTGAGACGGGCGATGTGGGCTTTGCCCTGCCGGAGCAGGTCGGCCGCACTCGGTTCACCGGGCGCGTGCGCCTCGGTCGCGAGCACCATCGAGGGGGAGGCCGTGGCGAGGGCGTCCGCGGCGGCGATGAGTGCCGGGTCCGCCTCCGGGGCGGTCATGGCCGCGTGCAGCGCGTGGCGGACGGCCTCCCACGCGGGCTCGCCGTCCGGACGTTCGGTGAGGGCGTGGGTGAACGCCGCCGCGAGGGCGTACAGCGGCCGGACGAACGCGGCGTCCTTGGTGGGGAAGTAGTTGAAGAACGTGCGCCGCGACGTCCGTGCTCGCTCGGCGATCGCGTCGACAGTGATCTCCTCGGTACCGCCCGCCTCGGTGGCCAGATCGATGGCCGCGCGGCACAGCGCGAGTCGCGTCTGCACGCGCTTCGTCTCCCGAATTCCCTGCCGCATACGGGCCACACTACGCGCACACTCTGCACTTGAGTGCAAAATTCCGTGCTCGTGTAAGTGACGACACAGGAGCGTCGGCCACACCTGCGGTCAGGTTCGGCCGGGAATGCGCGTCCGGAGCATCCTCGTTGCACGGCGTATGAAGGCGATCGTTCTCAATCGGTACGGCGGACCCGACGAGCTGACCGTGGCCGACCAGCCCGACCCGAAGGTGGCGCCCGGGGAAGTCCTGGTGCGCGTGAAGGCTGCCGGCGTCAATCCTGTCGACTGGAAGCTCGCCGCGGGCGGGCTCGACCCCTTGATGGAGACACGTTTCCCGCTGATCCCCGGCTGGGATGTGGCCGGTGTCGTCGAAGCGGTCGGCCTGGACGTCGACGAGTATGCCGTTGGCGACGAGGTGATCGGCTACGTCCGCAAGGACCACGTGGAACTCGGTTCGTACGCCGAATTCGTCTCGGCAGGCGTGCGGCTGCTGGCTCCGAAGCCGGCCTCGCTCGACTGGGCACAGGCTGCCGGACTGCCGTTGGCGGGGCTCACGGCGTATCAGGCGCTGCGCAGGCTGGGCGTCGGCGCGGGGGAGACCGTTCTGCTCCACGCCGCCGCCGGCGGCGTGGGGGCGCTGGGCGTCCAGGTGGCGAAGGCACTCGGCGCGCGGGTGATCGGCACGGCGAGCGAACACAACCACGCGTTCCTGCACGAGCTCGGCGCTGAACCCGTCTCCTACGGCGAGGGCCTGGCCGACCGGGTGCGTGAGCTCGCGCCGGACGGGGTCGACGCGACCGTCGATTTCGTCGGCGGTGAGGAAGCGGTCGACGTCTCCCGGCAGGTCACGAAGGACCGCACCCGCGTGGCATCGATCGCCGATCCGGCGGTGGCCGAGTACGGCGGCCGGTACATGTGGGTGCGGCCGAGTGCCGAGGACCTCACCGAACTGGGCAGGCTGGCCGACGCCGGCAAACTGGGCGTGCACGTCGACCGCACCTATCCGCTCGCCGAGGCCGCCGTGGCATGGCGGGTGAGTCAGGCGGGCAACGTCCGCGGCAAGCTCGTCCTGACGGTCAGCTGACTTCGCCGTTCCCCGGGCGGAAGGCCGACAGGCTCGACCTCGACGCGCTGCCGGGGACCATCGAGTCGGAGACGTGCGACGCACCGGAACGGTTTCGGCCGGGGATCAATCGGCGGGGGATCAATGGGCGGGGGATCAAGCCGTGTCCGGTGCACATCGGAATCGCCCATGTCGGCCACCGCGAGTGTGCCGTCGCCGGGGGTGCGCGGCTGTCGTTGCGCGGTTGTAGTGGTGAGGGATCATCCGATCGCGCCGGGCTGCACCTCGCCGTACGCGCTCGTTGGAATCGCCCAGATGGCGTGATCCGAGATCGCGTAGTGCGAGACGGCGTGATCCGAGACGGCGCAGTGGGAGTAGCCCAGCGGGAGATGGCGCAGCCGGAGCTGGGGCGGTGGCAGGAGGGAAGTAGGCGCGGCTGTCCTCGCCTGAGGCTCCGGTTTCCGGGGCGTCGGTGTCTGAAGCTCCGGTGTCTTAGGCTCCGGGGCTGGAGCGGGCGGTGCCGGAGCGAGTAGTGGGCGGTTCCGTGGTGTCGCCGTCGTCCTTGGTGTGGCACGTTTCGTCGTGTGGCACGTTGTCGTGGTGTGGGGCCGGAGCGAGCGGTGGTGAATGTTCCCGCGCTTCGCGACGCGGTCGGGCGGGCCGAGCGCCGCCCTACGGCCGGGATCGACAACATGGCCGCGTTTCATGCCGCGCAGGTCGCCGATCGGTCGCATCGCGAGGTCGTCGGGCCGTTGCTGCCCGGTGCTGGCCCGAACGGCCTGGTGAGCTTTCGGGGCGCGATCATCGCCGAGTGGGGTGACGTCGACCGGCCCGAGATGTGTTTCTCGGTCACCAAGACCGTGCTGTCCGCCGTCGCGGGTGCGGCTTTCGACCGCGGACTGCTTCCGGACGTGCATGCTCCGGTCGAAACCACGGTCGACCTGCCGCTGCACCTCGGGCCGGAACTGACGTGGCACCATCTGCTCCAGCAGACCAGCGGGTGGGCCGGACAACTGTGGGGGAAGCCGGCCTACGCCGATGTGCAGAGTCTGCGCGACGGCGGTTCGGCCACGTACGCCGCGCCGGGCTCGGAGTGGGCCTACAACGACGTGCGGGTCAATCTGCTGGCGCTCGCTCTCACCGCGCTGTGGCGCCGGTAGGGCCCTTGGCGCCGTGTCACCGGCCGTTGTCACGATCCGGTGACGGAGTAGAGGCGGACGGTAACGAGCGGTCCGAGTCGGCCGACGGCCCTGACAGAGACTTTGAGGGGGTCTGATGGTCGACGTCGACATGCGCGCCGCTGGCGGCCGCCGACCTGTGCCGGGCGCTGCGGTCCGCACCGACCGGTCGCCGGGCGGAGCGGAGCGGGAGCCCGGCGTGCCGGGGTGGGTGCGGACCGCAGCCCGGCGACGGGCTCGGAAGCCGACGTGCGCGCCGCCGACGGCGGCGCGCCTTGATCCCACAGAGCCAAGTTCGGCAGTGCAAAAGATCGGAGCTAGCGGCTGATGGCATCGAACGATCGCGAGGTGTCTGTCTATCGCTTACAGGGTGGCCTTTCACTCGCAGAGTACCTCCTGGAGCCTGATGACCAAGTTCGTTCGAGCGACCAGGAACTCGAACAAGATGGTGTTTCGTGCTTAATTCGTTATGGTCATCTTGAAACGCATGAGCCGCAGTGGGTTAGCCACGCAAGAGACCTCACCGGCCTGTCGCTCTCGTTGCCGAGAATGTCCCCTTTCGCGGTTTTGCTAATCGATGAAGGGAAGTGGGTCTACGCACTTACCTGGGGCGACGGGTACTTGATGCTTGATCGGGAGACGCGTGCGGATCCGGGGTTCGGCTTGGCGTTTGCGATCAGAAGGCTCGATGAATTTCACATTGGCGCCATGACGCTGCACTCGCTAGATTCTTCTGCGCGTACGGCGCAAATTTCCTATCCTGGTGGGGCTGATGTCGGGAAGTACGGCGTTGCAAGATTTGGTGAAATCGTCGGCCGTCTTCGAGGAAGCGCGGACCTCTCAGATTTGACCTATGGAAAATCACGCAAAACAAAAAAGGACAGGATAATCTCGGGGCTAGATTCATTAAGGGTCCCGGTGGCACGCCAATTTGATGGCATGCGTAGCGATTTGGATGCTATATCACGAGTCGTAGACAGTCCTACTCCGGACAATTCACTGCGGTCTGTAACCGCGGTGCGCCCCATAAAGTCGGGACACCCGATGCTGCCTAAACTGCAAACAGCTCTCGTTCGTTCGCTTAAGAGCAAAGCAAGCAAGTCTGTTGCCCAGGGGACGCCGCTTGAGTTGGCTGAATCCTCGGACGAATTGATGTCGGTTAAGGTCCTTCGCTTAGCGGGAAGCGGGCCGATGCTGATCAAGGTAGATGAGTTGTTGGAGGAGATCAAAGGTAGGATTGGCCGGCTGGATGAGCATGATGTCTACGACTCGCTGCGAACGGGTTCCATCCAGGCCTATTCCGATAGCACAGGTACGGAGAAGGTGCGAGGCACCACGAGCGCGCTGAAGTGGCTTTACTTCGAGAAAACCATAGGGAACCACCGATATATTCTCCGATCGGGCAGTTGGTATCAGATCGGCGAAAATTACGTTGACCAGATTCGAGATGAAGTAAGTCGTCTCCTTGAAAACAAGTATGACGTTGAATTTCCGTTATGGAATGGGTCTGGCCAGGATAGTGACGAAAATTCTTATAATAAACTGGCCGCCGAGAGGCTTGGTGCGGTCTGTTTGGACGCAAAATTTGCAAAGACGACGCAAAATCCAAAGATTGAGTTGTGTGATATTTACACGAGCTCGCATGAACTCGTACATGTTAAATGGCTCGGTAGTGCGTCTTCATTAAGTCATCTTATTGCGCAAGCTGAAGCATCTATTAGCGCGTTAACGTATGAACCTGCTGCAATGGAATGGCTGACTAGTCAGCTGAACCAGAGTTCGAAAGGTAGGATAATTCCTAAGGGGGTACCGTCAACCGTAGTCCTCGCCTGCGGTGGGCGCAAATGGAAGGCGCGCGATCTGTTCGCAATGTCGCAAATCAACCTGTTAAGGTTTGCCAACGCGTTGCCTCCGAATGTTGACCTAAAATTCGCTGATATTCCCTACGGGCCTAAACCGAAAGCGAAGTAGGCGGGCGCAACTATTCTGTTCAGAAACTAACGACACGCGATACTAGCTAGCACAGGAAGTTGGCAAACAAGGAAACCGCCCGCTCACTGCGCAACACAGTCGACGGGCTGTTTCCCTTGTTCCACAACCTACTTCAGTTCGGCGCTGGACTTGCCGAGCAGGCGCCGGGCGATGATGAGCTGCTGGATCTGCTGGGTGCCTTCGAAGATGTCGAGGATCTTCGCGTCACGGCTCCATTTCTCGAGCAGCGACTCCTCCGTGTAGCCGTACACGCCGGCGAGCTCGACGCACCGCAGCGTGATGTCCACACCGGACCGTCCCGCCTTGGCCTTGGCCATCGAGGCCTGCAGTGAATTCGGCTTGCGGTTGTCGGCCATCCACGCCGATTCGAGGGTGAGCAGGTAGGCCGCTTCGTAATCGGCCTCCAACTGGAGGAACGTGGCGGCTGCGGCACTCTGGGCGTTCGCGGGCTTGTCGTAGTCGATGTCGACGCCTGCGTCCTCGAGCACACGCCGGGTCTCCTCCAACGCAGCCCGCGCGACGCCGACCGCCATCGCAGCGACCATGGGTCGGGTGTTGTCGAAGGTCTGCATGACCCCCGCGAAACCCGTCTTCGTGTCGATCTCCGGGCTGCCGAGCAGGTTCTCCTTGGGAACACGGCAGTTGTCGAACCGCAGCACGGCCGTGTCCGAGGCGCGGATGCCGAGTTTGTGCTCCAACCGCACCACTTCGAAGCCCGGCGTGCCCTTCTCGACGACGAACGACTTGATCGCCGCGCGGCCCTTCGACCGGTCCAACGAGGCCCACACGACGACGCAGTCCGCCCGCTCACCCGCGGTCACGAAGATCTTCTCACCGTTGATGACGTACTCGTCGCCGTCGAGTTCCGCGGTCGCACTCACCGCCGCCGAGTCGGAACCGAAGCTCGGCTCCGTGATCGCCATCGCGGCCCACTTGCCCTTGAACCGCTCGAGCTGCTCGTCGTTCGCCACCGACGCGATCGCCGCGTTGCCGAGGCCCTGCCTGGGCATCGACAGCAGCAGCGCCACGTCGCCCCAGCACATCTCGATCGCGCCGAGCACGGTGGACAGGTTGCCGCCGTTGCGGTTGCCCCTGTCGTCGTCGCCGTCGTCCTTGCGTACCCCGGAGGCGCCGGCGCCGCCCTCACCGGACGAATTCAGACCGTCCAACAGGGACGCCAACATATCCAGCTCGGTAGGATACGCGTGCTCGGCACGGTCGTACTTCCGCGAATTCGGGCGGAACACTTCCGCTGCCGCCTGGTGCGCCTGGTTGACCAGCGCCTTGGCCTTCTTGGGGATCTCGAGGTTGATCACAGCAAGCCCTTTCTGCGCTGCTCTACAGGAGAACGATGCCGTCGACGGCGCCGATCGCGCGCAGGTCGCGGTACCAGCGCTCCACGGGGTGCTCCTTGATGAAGCCGTGCCCGCCGAGCAGCTGCACGCCCGCGCTGCCGATCTGCATGCCCTTGTCCGTCGCGAGTTTGCGGGCCAGTGCGACCTCGCGGGCGTAGGGCCTGCCCTGCTCGGCCCGGGAGGCGGCACGCAACATCGTCAGCCGCATGCTCTCCAGCTCGATCGCGATGTCCGACACCTGGAACGCCACCCCCTGGCGGTGGCTGATCGGCTCGCCGAACGCTTCACGCTCGTTGACGTACGGGACGACGTAGTCGAGCACCGCCTTGCCCGTGCCGCACGCGAGCGCCGCCCAGCCGATCCGGGACAGGCGCACGACGTCGGCGAACACCTCGCGGCTGCCGCCGCCCAGCAGCGCGCCCGCGGGCAGCGTCACGTTGTTGAGCACGAGCTGCGCCGTCGCGGCGCTGCGCAGGCCCATCGCCGGCTCGGCTTCCACCGACACGCCCGCGGTGGCCGCCTCGACGATGAACAATGCGGGACCGCGGCCTTCGAGGTCGGCCGAGATGACGAACAGTTCGGCGTCCGCGCCGCGCGGCACGAGCGATTTCACGCCGTCCAGCCGGTAGCCGTTCGGGGTGCGCTTCGCGCGGGTCCTCGGGGTGAACGGATCGAACAGCGGGGTGCGCTCCTGCAGCGCCAGCGCCGCGGCCGGCACATGCTCACCCGCGAACGCGGGAACGTAGGTCGCCTGCTGGTCGGCGTCGCCCCACTGCACGAGCGTGTTGCTCACCGCCGACGGCGCGAGCACCGCCACGGCCAGCCCCATGTCACCGTGGGCCAGCGACTCGGCCACCAGCGCGTTGGTGACGACCGACCGCTCCGAGCCGACACCGCCGAGCTCCTCGGGGATGCCGATCTGCGTCACGCCGAGTTCGGCGGCCCTGCCCAGCAGGCCGTCCGGGGGCGCGAGCTTGTCGTCGGCCTCGGCCGCCGCGGGCCGCAGCTGTTCCGCCGCGAACTCGTCGACCGTCTCGACGATCATCTGCTGCTCGTCGGTCGGTTCGAGGTCGAACAGCGAGGCCTCGGGAGCCTTTTCGAGGCGCGCCGGCTTGCCGAGCCGCGTCGTCGCCTTGAACGTGCGGTTGGCCGCGCCCACCGCCTGGAAGCCGGCACGGGTGGCCGACGAGACGAGACCCTCCACGGGCTTGCGCAGCCCCGCGCGGTCGATCAGCTTGCTTCCTGCCAGCCGGTTCAGCGCGGCGAGGCCGAGGCCCATGGCGTCGCGCCCCTGCTGCGGATTCTGTCGAGCCACAGTCATCCCCTTCGGTTACCTACTCGCGAGTAGGTTAACGCGAACGCCGGTGACTCGCCAGTAGGGGGCGCGCGAGGCCGAGGTGGCGCCTCCCATGGCGCGCGGCCTTCCGGGACGAGCGCGGCCGGTCACGGCAGAGTGTGCGAGTCGCGGCCGGGTGAGGGTCGGAGCCGAGGTGAGAGTCGGGACGGAGACTCTGCACGGCGTGTCCTACTGGGCGTGTCCGACCTGGCCGGACGGCTCCGTCGACCGCGGGGCCCGTTCCGCATCGTGGGTGTGTCCGCCCAGCACGGTGGCCATGAGCGTGACCAGCTCGGCGGGAAGGTCGGGCCTGCGATTGACCCTGCGGGTCCGGGTGAGGTCGTTCGCCACGGTGAGTGCGGCGTGCACGGTGATCTTCGCTTCCCTGGCGTCGAGTTCGGGGCGTGCGGCTTCCAGCAGCCGGACCCAATGGGCGACGTACTCGCGCTGGATCCGCAGTAGTTCGGGGCGGTCGCGTTCGTCGATGTGCACTCGGTCGACGGAGAACGACACGAGCAACTCCGGCTGGCCCGTCAGTGTCGCGACGTAGGACTCGGCGAGCCGCTGCAGCGCCGGCCACTCGCCGTCGGAACGCAGCGCGTCCTCCGCGGCGAGCAGGAGACGGTCGCCCGCCCTGCGCCCGATGGCGCCCAGCAGGCTCGCCTTGCTGGGAAAGTGCCGATACACGCTCGGCCCCGCGATGCCGGCTGCACGGCCGATGTCGTCCATGCTGACGGCGCTGAACCCGTGGGACGCGAACAGCTCGGTGGCCTCGGTGAGGATCTGCTCTCGACGGGACGGTGCCGTGAGCGGTTCGGCCAGGGCGCGGCCACCGGGCGCCGCCACACCCGATGCCGCACTCGACGTCGGCGCCTGCGATGTCACAGGGTCATCCGTTGCAGCGCCGTGCGTCACAGTGCCGTCCGTCGCCGTGCCGAATGCCGTGGTGGGGGAGGGTGCGTCGGTGCCGGGCGGTGCGGAGCCGGCAGGCAGGTCGGTCTTCAGTACGCGGGTGGCGATGTCGACGAGCAGCTGTTCGAACCGTCGTTTCGGCACGCTCGTGCGGTGGACGGACACGCTGCCGAACACCGAGAGTCCCGCCCAGCACAGCAGTTCGGCGTCCTCGGGTGGCAGTTCCGGTCGGACCCGCAGCAGCAACTTGGTCCACGTCGCGAGCATTGCCCCGGAACGTTCCCGCAGGTCACGCTGGGTTTCGACGTCGAGGTGCCTGCCTTCCCAGCGCCACAGTGCCGCGGCGTCCCTGCGGTCGACCGATTTCCCTGCGAGCTCCGCCAGCAGAGTGCTGAGCTGGTCCGGTGAGGGGTGGGCGCCTGCCAGGGATGCGGCGCCGGTGGCGTCCTCGATCTCTTCCAGGCCTGCGCGCAACACGTGCGCGAGGATCGCCTGCTTGTCCTTGAAGTGGCGGTACAGCGCGGGCCCCGTGATGCCGGCGGCCGCGGCGATGTCGTTGATGCCCACCCCGTGATAGCCGCGCGCACGGAACAGCTCGGCCGCGACGGCGGCGAGCTGCGTCTTGCGGTCGCGGGGCCGCTTGTCGCTTGCGCGGGGCCCTTTGCCGCCGGGTGCTGTCCGTGCCATAGGTGAGACAACTTTAGCGTGGCCAGTTCAGCTGACAACCCATTGACACCATGGGAATAAGGCGGATTATGTTAGTAGCGATTAGCACCGGATCTACATGCATGGACACTGTCGACCAGGTCGGCTGCGTGCTTGCCGTCAGCCGCGAGGAAGGACCGTTGGTGTGAGTACAGAGGCGTTCATCTACGAGGCGATCCGCACGCCTCGTGGCAAGAACAAGGGCGGAGCCCTGCACGGGACGAAGCCGGTCGACCTGGTCACGGGTCTGATCGACGAGCTCAAGAGCAGGCACCCGGGTCTCGACCCGGCCAGGATCGAGGACATCGTCCTCGGCGTCGTCTCGCCGGTCGGCGACCAGGGCGCCGACATCGCGCGGGCCGCGGCGATGGCGGGCGGCCTGCCCGACACGGTCGCGGGCGTGCAGCTCAACCGGTTCTGCTCGTCGGGTCTCGAAGCCGTCAACCAGGCCGCCGCGCGCGTGCGCTCCGGTTGGGAGGGCCTGCTGCTGGCAGGCGGCGTCGAGTCCATGTCGCGGGTTCCCATGGGCACCGACGGCGGCGCGATGTTCACCGACCCGGCGACGAACTACGACACCTACTTCGTGCCGCAGGGCATCGGTGCCGACCTGATCGCCACCCTCGAGGGCTTCTCGCGTGACGACGTCGACCGCTTCGCCGTCCGTTCGCAGGACAGGGCCGAGGCGGCGTGGTCCGGTGGCTACTTCGCCAAGTCGGTCGTGCCGGTCAAGGACATGAACGGCGTGACGATCCTCGACCACGACGAGCACCGCAGGCCCGGCACCACGGTGGAGGACCTGGCCAAGCTCAAGCCCGCCTTCGAAGGTATCGGCGAGATGGGCGGTTTCGACGCGGTGGCGCTGCAGAAGTACCACCAGGTCGAGAAGATCGACCACGTCCACACCGGCGGCAACTCGTCGGGCATCGTCGACGGCGCCGGGCTGGTGCTGATCGGCAACGAGCAGGTCGGCAAGGACCTCGGCCTGACGCCGCGGGCTCGCATCGTGTCGGCCGCGATCACGGGATCGGATCCGACGATCATGCTCACCGGTCCGACGCCCGCCACCGAGAAGGTACTCGCGCAGGCGGGCATGACCACCGACGACATCGACCTGTTCGAGCTGAACGAGGCGTTCGCCTCGGTCGTCATGAAGTGGATGAAGGACCTGAAGCTCCCCGAGGAGAAGGTCAACGTCAACGGCGGCGCCATCGCGATGGGTCACCCGCTCGGCGCCACCGGCGCGATGATCCTCGGCACGATGGTCGACGAGCTGGAGCGGCGCCAGGAGCGGCGCGCGTTGCTGTCGCTGTGCATCGGCGGCGGTATGGGTATCGGCACGATCATCGAGCGTGTGTGAGGGCGAGCGAACAACAATGACTGAAGCCAAGACCATCCGCTGGGAGCAGGACTCCGACGGCATCGTCACCCTGACGATGGACGACCCCAAGCAGTCGGCCAACACGATGAACGCGGACTACCGCGAGTCGATGGGCGTCGTGCTCGACCGTCTCGAGTCCGAGAAGGACTCCATCACCGGTGTCGTGCTGACCTCGGCGAAGAAGACGTTCTTCGCGGGCGGAGACCTGAACGACCTGATCAAGGCGACGCCCGACGACGCCGCCGAGATCACGGAAGCGAGCAACGAACTGAAGGGGCAGCTGCGCCGGCTCGAGACGCTGGGCAAGCCCGTCGTCGCCGCCGTCAACGGTGCGGCGCTCGGCGGCGGCCTGGAGATCGCGCTGGCCTGCCACCGCCGGATCGTCGCCGATGTCAAGGGCACGGCCATCGGCCTGCCCGAGGTGTCGCTGGGCCTGCTGCCCGGCGGCGGCGGCATCGTGCGCACGGTCCGCCTGCTCGGCATCCAGAGCGCCATCATGAACGTCCTCGTGCAGGGTCAGCGGCACCGGCCCGCCAAGGCACTGGAGCTCGGCCTCGTGGACGAGCTGGTGTCCAGCGTGGACGAACTGCTGCCGAAGGCCAAGGCGTGGATCAAGGAGAACCCCGAGGGCGGCGTGCAGCCGTGGGACCAGAAGGGCTTCAAGATCCCGGGCGGCAGCCCGTCGAACCCGAAGTTCGCCGCCAACCTGCCCGCGTTCCCCGCGAACCTGCGCAAGCAGCTCAAGGGCGCGCCCATGCCGGCGCCGCGTGCCATCCTGTCCGCCGCCGTCGAGGGCGCGCAGGTCGACGTCGACACGGCGAGTCTGATCGAGACCCGCTACTTCGTCAGCCTCGTCACCGGCCAGGTCGCGAAGAACATGACCAAGGCGTTCTTCTTCGACCTGCAGGCCATCAATGCAGGAGAATCGCGCCCCGACGGCCACGAGCAGTACCAGGCCAAGAAGGTCGGCGTGCTCGGCGCGGGCATGATGGGTGCCGCCATCGCCTACGTGTCGGCGAAGGCCGGCATCGACGTGGTCCTCAAGGACGTCTCGCAGGAGAACGCCGAGAAGGGCAAGGGCTACGCGGCCAAGCTCGAGGAGAAGGCGCTCAAGCGGGGCAAGACCACGCAGGAGAAGTCCGACGCGCTGCTCGGCCGCATCACACCGACGGCCGACCCGGCCGACCTGAAGGGCGTCGACTTCGTCATCGAGGCCGTGTTCGAGAGCACCGAACTCAAGCACAAGGTGTTCCAGGAGATCGAGGACGTCGTCAACCCCGACGCCGTGCTCGGCTCCAACACCTCCACGCTGCCCATCACCGGCCTGGCCGAGGGCGTGCAGCGGCAGGAGGACTTCATCGGCATCCACTTCTTCTCGCCGGTCGACAAGATGCCGCTCGTGGAGATCATCCGCGGTGAGAAGACCTCCGACGCCACGCTGGCGAAGGTCTTCGACTACACGCTGCAGATCAAGAAGACGCCGATCGTGGTGAACGACAGCCGGGGCTTCTTCACCTCGCGGGTCATCGGCACGTTCATCGCCGAGGCCGTGGCCGCGCTCGGTGAGGGTGTCGAGCCGGCCACCATCGAGCAGGCCGGTTCGCAGGCCGGCTACCCGGCGCCGCCGCTGCAGCTGATGGACGAGCTGACGCTCACGTTGCCGCGCAAGATCCGGGTCGAGACCAAGGAGGCCATCGAGGCCGCAGGCGGTACGTGGGACGCCCACCCGTCGGAGGCGATCATCGACCGGATGATCGACGAGTTCGACCGCAAGGGCCGTTCGACGGGGTCGGGTTTCTACGAGTACGACGACGAGGGCAACCGGACACAGCTGTGGCCGGGCCTGCGGGAGGCCTTCGACAGCGGAAGCGGCGACGTTCCGTTCGAGGACCTCAAGGAGCGCATGCTCTTCGCCGAGGCGCTGGAGACCGTGAAGTGCTTCGACGAGGGCGTGCTCAACACCGTCGAGGACGCCAACATCGGCTCGATCATGGGCATCGGCTTCCCGCCGTGGACCGGTGGTGTGATCCAGTACATCAACGGCTACGAGGGTGGTCTGCAGGGCTTCGTGGCGCGCTCCAGGGAGCTCGCCGCGCGCTACGGCAACCACTTCGAGCCGCCGGCCTCGCTGGTCGCCAAGGCCGAGAAGGGCGAGATCTACGAGTGATCGCCTTCGCCTGAGCCAGGCGTGAACGAACGGCACGGCCCCGGTCGCGAATCCCCGCGACCGGGGCCGTGTTGCTGTTCCGGGAGCCCGTGTTGCAGATTCCGGGACCCCGAATCCGCAACACGAGGCCCGGGATCCGCAACACGCGGGTTGGGGACACGCGGTGCTGGGCGCAGAACACGGCGGGAGCTACAGCAGCGGCGGGATGCGGGCGTCGACCAGGTTCGGGCCTGGCTCGGCGAGCGCCCGGCGGAAACTGTCGGCGAGTTCCTCCGCGGTGGTCGCCACCGATGCGGGCACGCCCATTCCCTCGGCGATCCTCGTGAAATCGATGTCCGGTGTGGACAGATCGAACAGGCCGGTCTTGGTGGGATCGACGTCGCCGGCACCGGTGCGCTGCAGCTCCATCCGGAGGATCGCGTACGCGCGGTTGTTGAGGATCACCGTCGTCACGTTGAGCCCTTCGCGGGCCTGTGTCCACAACGCCGTGATCGTGTACATGGCACTGCCGTCGGCCTGCAGATTGATCACGGGACGTTCCGGTGCCGCGACGGCGGCGCCGGTGGCGACGGGAATGCCCTGGCCGATGGCGCCGCCGGTCAGCGACAGGACGTCGTGCCGCGGTGCGCCGGCCGTCGCAGCGGCGAGCAGCAGGCCCGAGGTGTTGGTCTCGTCGACGACGATCGCGTTCTCCGGCAGCAGCGCGCCGATGACGTCGGGCCAGGTGGCCACGAGCAGCTCCCCTGTCGGCAGCTCCGGCCGGTGTGCGGGCGCGAGCGCCGGTTCGGCTCCCGGCGCGACGAGGTCGGCCAGTTCTTCGAGCGCTGCCGTGACGTCCTGACCCGGAGCGGCGAGGGTATGCAGTTCGGCGCCGGACGGCACGAGATCGCCGCGCTTGCCCGGGTAGGCGAAGAACGTCGTGGGTGGCTTCGCGCCGGCGACGACGATGTGCCGAGCACCGCTGAGCTGCTGTTCGGCCTGCTCGGGTACGTACCCGAGACGTTCCACCGCCGGCAGGCCGGCTCCGCGCTCCAACCGCGCGGGAAACGTCTCGACGAACAGTCGCACGCCCAGTGCCTCGGAGATCCGGCTCGCCGCACGCAGCGCAGGTTCGCGGCACGCGTCGCCGCCGAGCAGGATCACCGCCGGCTCGCCGCTCCGGCACACCGACGCGACATCGTCCACAGTGGACGACGGGGTGGGCCGGGCCGGTGTGATCGGCCGTGCGGGAGCGCCGCCGTCGCTCCACGAGGCGTCGGCGGGCAGGATCAGGGTCGCCACGCCGCCGGGAGCGTTCTGTGCGGCGGCAACCGCGGCCGCCGCGTCCTTGCCGACGTCCGCAGGCGTCGTCGACCGGACCACCGGCCCGAGCGTTGCGGCGACGGCGTCGATGTCGGACTCCAGCGGCGCGTCGTACTGCTTGTGGTATGTCGCGTGGTCGCCGACGACGTTCACGACGGGAGAGTGCGCGCGACGCGCGTTGTGCAGGTTGGCCAGGCCGTTGCCGAGGCCGGGTCCGAGGTGCAGCAACGTCACTCCGGGAGTGCCGGTGATCCGCGCGTAGCCGTCGGCCGCGCCGGTGACGGCGCCTTCGGCGAGCCCGAGCACACCCCGCACCCGCGGGTCCGCCTCCAGGGCCGCGACGAAGTGCATCTCGGACGTGCCCGGGTTGGCGAACACCACCTCGACACCCGCGCCGGCCAACGTGGCCAGCAACGCCTGCGCTCCGGTCATGCCCTCGCTCATGGGTGTCCTGCCGCCCTTCCTGGAACGCCGGGTTCAGCTCGTCCTGGCGAGCGCCTCGCCTGCGCGCCTGCCGGTGAACAAGCAGCCGCCGAGGAAAGTGCCCTCCAGCGAGCGGTAACCGTGCATGCCGCCACCGCCGAACCCCGACGCCTCGCCCGCCGCGTACAGGCCCGGCACCGGCTCGCCCGTGTCGCCGAGTACGCGGCCGTCCAGGTCGGTCTCCAGGCCCCCGAGCGTCTTCCGGCTCAGCACGTGGAGCTTCACCGCGATGAGCGGACCGGCCTTCGGATCGAGCATCCGATGTGGCGAGGCGACGCGGATGAGCTTGTCACCGCGGAACTTCCGCGCCCCGCGCAATGCCGTGATCTGCATGTCCTTGGTGAACTCGTTGCGGATCTCGCGGTCGCGGGCGACGACCTCGCGGCGGATCTGGTCGACCGACAACATGTCCTCGTCGGTCTTGGCGTTCATGCCGCGGACGAGGTCGTCGAGGTTGTCGGCGACGACGAAGTCGGGGCCCTTGTCGAGGAACGCCTGCACCGGCCCGGGCGGACCGGGCTTGACGCGCTGCAGCGTCATCTTCAGGTCCTTGCCGGTCAGGTCGGGGTTCTGTTCCGAGCCCGAGAGCGCGAACTCACGCTCGACGATCTTCTGCGTCAGCACGAACCACGAGTGGTCGTGCCCGGTGCGGCGCAGGTGTGCCAGCGTGCCGAGCGTGTCGAACCCGGGCAGCAGCGGGACGGGCAGTCGCTCGCCGGTCGCGTCGAACCACAGTGACGACGGCCCCGGCAGGATGCGGATGCCGTGCTGCGGCCAGACCGGGGAGTGGTTGTCGATGCCCTCGACGTAGTGCCACATGCGGTCGCGGTTGATCAGGTGCGCGCCCGCGGCCTCGCTGATGCTCAGCATGCGTCCGTCGACGTGCTCGGGAACGCCGGAGAGCATCGTGCGCGGGGCCTGTCCGAGGCGGGCGGGCCAGTTCCGGCGGATGAGGTCGTGGTTGCCGCCGATGCCGCCGCTGGCGACGAGGACGGCCTGAGCGGTGAGTCCGAACTCACCGGTGACCTCGCGGGAACTGCTCTCGCCGCGGGCCACGCCGCTGGGGGCGAGCACCGATCCGGTCACGCCGTCGACGGTTCCCGCCGAGGTGGTCAGTTCGTCGACGCGATGCCGGAAACGCAACTCGACCTGCCCGCGGTCGACGGCCTCGCGGACGCGCCGCACGAACGGGTCGAGCACGCCGGGCCCGGTGCCCCAGGTGATGTGGAAGCGGGGCACGGAGTTGCCGTGGCCCATGGCGCCGTAGCCGCCGCGCTCCGCCCAGCCGACGACCGGGAAGAATTTCACGCCCATCGCGGCGAGCCACGCCCGCTTCTCGCCGGCGGCGAAGTCCACGTAGGCCTCGGCCCACCGGCGTGGCCAGGCGTCCTCCTCGCGGTCGAAACCGGCGGTGCCGACCCAGTCCTGCCAGGCGAGTTCGTGGGAGTCGCGGACGCCGAGCCTGCGTTGCTCAGGACTGTCCACGAGGAAAAGGCCGCCGAACGACCAGAAGGCCTGCCCGCCGAGGGAGGCCGGGGGCTCCTGCTCGACGACGATGACGCGCTTGCCGGCATCGGCCAGCGTGGCCGTCGCGGCCAGTCCGGCCAGTCCCGCGCCGACGACGATGACATCCGCGTCCATGGGCACCTCCGCTCCGAGTCGCCTGCAGGTTACCGCCGCGGCGCCGTTGTGACACGGGGCCGCGGTGGATCACCGGCCGACAGCAGGGCGCCGGCCCGTGAAGGTGCCACCGGGCCGGCGCGTGAGAGAGCCGAAGGGGCCGGTCCGCGCCAACGATACCGGCCCCTCGGTCACTCTAGGTGTCCTCGCTGGTGGTTCAGACCAGCCAGCCCAGCAGGTGGGAGAGGCCGGCGAGAACCGAGGTGATGACGTCGCCACCGTGCATCGCAAAGTGCTGCATTTGGAGGGGCTCCTTCGTATCTGGAGTGATTCGTTGACATCCGTGTGTTCGCGACGCACACGTTGCTTTCGAAAGCACGGCAACGCTTTCAGCGCGCCCGGCTGCTGTCAAAAGTCCGCGGGAGCCCTCGCCGTGAAACGTGAAATCTTCTCAGTCTAAACACGTAAGGCTTTCGTGTTTTCGCGTGGGCCCGCTGCGCGGCATCCGGGATCACGGTGCGTGATGACCGCGATCCTGGTGACGCTCGGTGATAACGATCATGGACCACGGGCGCGGCGTGTCGTCTCCCCGTCGGGTGATGTCGGATCACGTCGCGTGAGTTCGGTCGAACCACTCGTTCGAGGGAATGCCGGATCGGCTGCGGGTGTCCCGGTGCGGACACGACAGCGGGGCGGGAACGCCGTTCGGCGTGCCCGCCCCGCCGGTGACCGCGTGCGCGTCAGTCGCGTGCGTACGTCATCGTCTCGCCCTCGACGCCGCGCAGCCACATGTCCTGTGCCGCGCTCGCCATTGCGTCGAGGCCCTCCTCGATCGTGGCGAACACGTTGCCGGGCACCCAGCCCGCGTCGCCGTTGATGAGCAGGTTGTTGCGGCCGTAGAAGATCGCCAGGTCGGTGGCGCCCCGGTCGCTGTGCGCCTCGCTGCCGTCGTCGTAACCGTAGGCGGGGTTGCCGATCTCCCACGGTTCGAAGCCGAAGTAGCAGACGTCGCCGGGAATCGGGGTGACCGTCGGATTCTCCCGTCCCGGCTTCGGTTCGGGCAGCGGCGGCACGAGCGTGTAGATCTCGTTCCTGGCGTACTTCGCGTGATACGCCGACCCGCTCTGCGGCAGCGCGTCCCACACGGCCCGGCACGTCCGCGGCGCCTCGTCGTCGAGCAGGCGCGCACGGCAGGACACGCCACGCTTGTCGAGGGTGATCGTGATGTACCTGCTCATCGCGTGCCCGCCCGCTACTTCGTCACCTCGGCCACGACACCGGCCCAGATCTCCAGTGCCTCGTCCACCTGTTCGGACGTGACGACCAGCGGCGGGATCATGCGCACCACGTTCATGTAGGCCCCGCACGTGAGCATCAGCAGGCCCCGTTCGGCGGCCAGCTTCTGCGCCGCCTGCGCCGTCGTGTTGTCCGGCTTACCGTCGGCGGTGGTGAACTCCGAGCCGACGAGCAGGCCGAGGCCGCGCACGTCACCGATCGCGGGAGTCTTGTCGGCGACCGCGCGCGCACCGGCGAGCAGTTGCTCGCCTCGTTCGGCGGCGTTGGCGACCAGGTTCTCGTCGCGGATGACGTCGAGGGTGGCGACGGCCGCGGCGCACGACACGGCGTTGCCGCCGTAGGTGCCGCCTTGCGAGCCTGGGAACGCCTTCGCCATCAACTCGGCCGACGCCGCGATGCCCGACAGTGGGAAGCCGCTGGCCAGTCCCTTGGCGATCGTGATGACGTCCGGCTGCACGCCGAAGTGATCGTGACCCCAGAACTTGCCCGTGCGGCCGAACCCGGTCTGGATCTCGTCGACCACGAGCAGGATGCCGTGTTCGTCGGCGCGCTCGCGCAGGCCCGCCATGAACTCGGGATTGGCGGGGACGTAGCCGCCCTCGCCCAGCATCGGCTCGATGAAGAACGCGGCCGTCTCGCCGGGGGCGGTCGCGGTGGCGAACAGGTAGTCGAGCTCGCGCAGAGCGAAGTCGGTGGCGGTCTTCTCGTCCCAGCCGTAGTGGTAGGCGAACGGGAACGGTGCCATGTGGACGCCACCCATCAGCGGCGAGATGCCTGCGCTGAATCGCGTGCCGGAGGTGGTCATGGTGGCGGTGGCGACGGTGCGGCCGTGGAATCCGCCCTGGAACACCACGACGTTCGGCCTGCCGGTGGCCTGTCGCGCGAGCCGCAGCGCCGCCTCGACGGCCTCGCTGCCCGAGTTGGCGAAGAACAACGAGTCGAGGCCGGTGGGCAGCACGTCGCCGAGTCGCTCCGACAGTTCGAGCAGCGGCTTGTGCATGACGGTCGTGTACTGGCCGTGAACCAGTTTGCCGACCTGTTCCTGTGCGGCGGCGACGACGCGCGGGTGGCAGTGCCCGGTGCTGGTGACACCGATGCCCGCGGTGAAGTCGAGGTGCCTGCGGCCGTCGGTGTCGTAGAGATACGCACCTTCGCCGTGGTCGACGACGACCGGGGTCGCCTGCTTGAGCAGAGGGGACAGCGTGGCCATGACTGCGGCTCCTTCTCGGGTTCCGGGGGCTGACCTCGGTGGACGTCGGTGTCACCGGTTGCCGGACGCGGTGGTTCCGGTCCAGGCTCGAACCCGGCGCCGTCGGGGCGCGGTTCCGGGTCCGGAGTCCGCTGCCGACGGGGTTGTAGATTGTCAACAATGTTCGTAGCATAGCCGTGCAGGCGGCGCAATGACACCTCGCGCGACAGGAACCCGATGCCCGCGCGACGCGGCACGTGTTCCGGCGAGGGGCGTCCTGACTCGGTCATGGGTCGGCTGTGCGCGGACCGGGAACCCCGATCGCACGTGGGATCTTCGACGAACTTGGGAGCTGTGGCATGAGCACGGTCAGTGAAGCCGGTGTCGTCTCGGCGGTGAACAAGGAACTGTTCATCGGCGGCAAATGGGCCCCGGCGGCCGGAAACGCGACGTTCGACGTCCACGATCCGGCGACGGGTGATGCGTTGTGCGCCGTGGCGGACGCCTCGCCGCAGGACGGCATCGCCGCGCTCGAGGCCGCGTCCACCGCGCAGGCCGACTGGGCCGCGCACCCGCCGAGGGAACGCGGGGAGATCCTGCGGCGGGCCTACGAGAAGCTCATGGCGCGTCAGGACGAGCTCGGGCTGCTGATGACGCTGGAGATGGGCAAGCCGCTCGCCGAGGCCAAGGGCGAGATCGCCTACGCGGCCGAGTTCTTCCGCTGGTTCGCCGAGGAAGCGGTGCGGATCGACGGGGGCTATGCGGTCGCGCCAAACGGCAGCGGGCGGTTCCTCGTCACCAACCAGCCGGTCGGCCCGTGTCTGCTGATCACGCCGTGGAACTTCCCCATGGCGATGGGCACGCGGAAGATCGGCCCCGCCGTCGCCGCGGGCTGCACGATGGTCATCAAACCCGCTGCGCAGACGCCGTTGTCGATGCTGGCGCTCGCCGGGATCCTGGCGGAGGCGGGCCTGCCGGACGGCGTGCTCAACGTCGTGACGACCACGCAGGCCGGCGGGGTGATGGAGCCGATGATCCGCGACGGGCGCGCGCGGAAACTGTCGTTCACCGGGTCGACCGCGGTCGGCCGCAAGCTCCTCGAACAGTGCGCGGGCACCGTCATGCGGACGTCGATGGAACTGGGCGGCAACGCGCCGTTCGTCGTCTTCGACGACGCCGACCTCGACGCGGCGGTCGACGGTGCGATGCAGGCGAAGATGCGCAACATCGGCGAGGCCTGCACGGCCGCGAACCGGTTCTACGTGCACAGCGCCGTGGCCGACGAGTTCTCGCGCAAGCTGACCGAGCGCATGGAAGGCCTGCCCATCGGCCGTGGCACCGAGGACGGCGTCGTGGTGGGTCCGCTGATCGACTCCGCCGCGATCGACAAGGTCTCGGCGCTCGTCGGTGACGCGGCGCAGCGGGGAGCGACGGTGCTCACCGGTGGGGCCACTGTGGACGGACCTGGCAACTTCTACCAGCCGACGGTGCTGACGAATGTGCCGCAGGAGGCCCGGATGACGTCCGAGGAGATCTTCGGCCCGGTGGCGCCGATCTCGACGTTCGAGACCGAGGACGAGGCGATCACGGCGGCCAACGACACCGAGTACGGGCTCGTCGGCTACGTCTACACGCAGAACCTCACCCGGGCGCTCCGGGTCAGCGAGCGGATGGAGACCGGCATGGTCGGCCTGAACCAGGGCGTCGTGTCGAACCCCGCGGCGCCGTTCGGCGGCGTCAAGCAGTCCGGGCTCGGGCGCGAGGGCGGCACCGTCGGCATCGACGAGTTCCTGGAGACGAAGTACATCGCGGTCGGTGGCCTGTGAGCACATACCGCATCGCGTCGATCCCGGGCGACGGCATCGGCGTCGACGTCCAGCGCGAGGCCCGGGTGGTTCTCGACACCGCCGCCAAGCGATTCGGCTTCGGACTGGACTGGACCGAGTTCGACTGGAGCTGTCGGCGCTACGCCGAGACCGGTTCGATGATGCCCGCCGACGGCATCGCGACGTTGCGGCCGTTCGACGCGGTGCTGCTCGGTGCGGTCGGGTTTCCCGGGGTGCCGGACCACGTCTCACTCTGGGGCCTGCTGATCCCGGTGCGCAGGGCGTTCGCACAGTACGTCAACCTGCGGCCGGTGCGGCTGCTGCCGGGAACGACCTCGGTGCTCGCCGGCCGCGACGGCGACGAGCTGGAGATGGTGATCGTCAGGGAGAACTCCGAGGGCGAGTACTCGGAACTGGGAGGCAGGCACAACGCCGGCGGCCCCGGCGAGTTCGCGCTGCAGGAATCGGTGTTCACGCGCGTCGGCGTGGAACGCATCGTCCGCTACGCCTTCGAGCTGGCGCGCACGCGGCAGCACAGGGTGTGCTCGGCGACGAAATCGAACGGGATCATCCACACGATGCCGTTCTGGGACGAGATCTTCGCCGAGGTCGCCGCCGGGTACCCGGATGTCGAGGCCGAACAGCTGCACATCGACGCGCTGGCGGCGCGCATGGTGCAACGGCCGGATTCGCTCGACGTCGTGGTCGGGTCGAATCTGTTCGGTGACATCCTCAGCGATCTCGCTGCGGCGATCACCGGCGGGCTCGGTATGGCCCCGTCCGGCAACATCAATCCCGAGGGCGAGTTCCCTTCGATGTTCGAGGCGGTGCACGGCAGCGCGCCGGACATCGCGGGGCAGGGGATCGCGAACCCGGTGGCCCAGATCCTCGCCGCGGCGATGATGCTCGACCAGCTCGGCGAGAAGGCGGCGGGCGAGGCCGTTCGCGGTGCGGTGCAGTCGGTGCTGTCCGGCGCCGCGGCGCTCACCCCGGACCTCGGCGGCGATGCGACGACGGCCGAGGTGGGATCCGCCGTCGCGGACGCGCTGTAGCCGGCACGGACGCCCTGTAGCCGGCACGGACGACAGCAGGTGCGGACACGCGCTGCTGTAGGGACGGCGAGTGGTCCGTGGCCGCCGGGATGCCGACGTCTGCACCGTCGGTGGCCCGGCGGCCGCTATGCTCGACGACACGGTCCGTTCGGACCGTCCCGACCGAGAGCCAGCCGGTCGGGGCCTGTTGTGATGTTCGACACGAGGCGAAAGGCCGGGGTTGTCGCGGATGGTGTGGTCATGCTCGATGCTTTGAAACGCTCGGTCCCGCTGTTCGTCTCCGCAGCCGTCCGCAACCCGAAGGCGGTCGGTGCGGCTGCGCCGAGTTCGCGTGCGCTCGCGGCACGGATGGCCTCGGCCGTGCCGGCCACGGCCGAGCCACCCACCGTGGTGGAGATCGGCGCGGGCACCGGTGCGTTCACGAGGGTGGCGAGCGAACGTGTGTCCGATGGTGGCCGCTACATCGCGGTCGAACAGGACGAGCGCATGGCGGGCCACCTCGAACGCACCCACCCGAACGTCGAGGTCGTCAACGGTGATGCCGCGCAACTGGGCACGCTCCTGGCCGACCGGGGTGTGACCAGCGTCGACGCGGTGCTGTGCGGCCTGCCCTGGTCGCTGTTCACCGTGGAGCTGCAGCGCCGGATCCTGCGCGAGATCTCGACGGCCATGGCGCCGCACGCGGTGTTCACGACGTTCGCCTACGTCCACGCCGCGCGGATCCCCGGGTCGAAGCGGTTTCGCAGCGAGGTCGAGGCCGTGTTCGAGGACGTCGAGGTGCAGTCGCCGGTGTGGCGGAACCTGCCGCCCGCGATGACCTACCTGTGCCGCGGAGCGCGCGGCACCGACTGAGCGGGCCGCCTGCCCGCGTCGGCGTGCCGGGTCAGGCGCTGTCGGCCGCGTCGTGGCCGGAACCGGGCGCCAGGCGGCGCACGGCGTCGGCCATGTGCTCGTCGAGCAGCCGCAGCAGTTCCGGTTCGTCGCCTGCGCGGACGGCCGCGATGATCGCGTTGTGCTCGGCGATGCGCTCGTCGGTCTCGTACTCGCCAGTGGGGTAGGTCCGCTGCAGCTTCGTCAGGCACATGCGGGTCTCGATCATCAGCGTGCGGGCCATACGGCGCAGCCGGGGACTGCCGGAGGCGTCGATGAGCGCCTCGTGGAACTGCAGGTCCGCTTCGGACAGTGCGGTCGGATCGCCCCCGGCGTCCGCGTCGGCCATTCGTGCCACGGCCTCGTCCAGCACCGCGGCGATCGCGTCCCTGTCGGGTGCGCGCACCACGAGTGTCGCCGCGGCGCGTTCCACGGCCGAGCGCGCCGTGTAGATGTCCTGGATGTCACCGGGTTCGAGGTCGATGACGAACAGGCCACGGTGGCGCTCGCTGCGCAGCAGACCCTCGGACACGAGCCGTTGCATCGCCTCGCGCAGCGGCCCGCGGGAGACCTCGAACCGGGAGGCCAGTTCGGCCTCGCCGAGTTGCATCCCCGGCGTCAGTGTTCCCGCCATGATCGCCTCGCGCAGCCTGCGGGCGATGATCGCGGCCGTGGACTCCCGGTTGACGGGTTCGATGTCCGCGATCATCGGCGGCCCTCGGTGCGCAGCAGCGTGCCCAGCCCGTCGTAGGTGCGGGTGACGCCTGCGATCCGCAGGCCCTCCCACACGGTGACCTGGTTGGCGGTCAGCACCGGTTTGCCGAGCCGGCGTTCGATCTCGTCGACGAGCGCCAGGGTGCGCATCGCGGTGTCCGGCACGAGCACCGCATCGGCCTCCGGGTGGTCGTGGCTCACCGCCAGGTCGACGACCCGCTCCGGCGGCAGGTCCCCGACCTCGGCGGCGGTGTCGATGTCGGCGGCCGAGGCCGACACCACGTCGATCCCGCCGCGGCCGAGGAAGTCGGCGAACAGCTTCGCCACGTCGCCGGGATAGCTGGCCGCCACGGCTACCGTGCGCAGCCCGAGCGTCTGGGCGGAGTGGACGAACGCCAGGGAGGTGCTCGACGCGGGGAGTCCTCCAGCGGCCTCGGACAGTCCGGCGACCTGCTCGGCCGCTCCGTCCCAGCCGTAGACGAAACTGCCGCTGGTGCAGGCCCAGACGACCGCGTCGGGGGAGTGCTTGGCCAGCAACGCGGCGCCACCGGACAGTCGCGCGGGCGAACCGAGGTCGAGCAGCTCGGGCACGGCGTGCAGATCGGTGCCGTAGATGTGCTCGACGGGCAGCGCGGTGCCGTCGCCGAGCATCCGCTCCGCCCGTGGATAGTCGTCCTCCGCGGCGTGATCCGGGTAGATGAAACCGATCGTGGGCACGAGGCACCTCCTCGGCGTCCGTGGGGTCCACGGTGGACACGGCCGCCGGCCACTGCCCGAGTGACGGCGGCTGCCTGCGTGGCGGCGGTGGGATCCGAGGCGCACCTCGGATTGTTGACAATCATACGACCCACTCCTAGCGTGTCAACGGTGAATGCGGTGACCGAGACCGGCACACCCGTGCTGGCCGTGCTGACAGGTGACGCCCCGCCCCCGGACATGACTGCGGTCGAGCAACGGGCCGAGGTTCGGTACACCGACGCCGCCGGGCTCGCCGATGCGTTGCGCGGAGCCGACGTGCTGTTCATGTACGACTTCCTGTCGACGGTGCTGCCGTCGGCGTGGCATGCCGCCGACCGGTTGCAGTGGCTGCACATCGCCGCCGCGGGTGTCGATCCTGTGATGTTCCCGGAACTGCAGGCCAGCGACGTCGTGCTCACCAACGCGCGCGGCGTGTTCGACGACTCCATCGCCGAGTACGTGCTCGGCCAGGTACTCGCGTTCGCCAAGGACATGCCGCGCTCGCTGCGGCTGCAGGACGCACGCAGCTGGCGGCATCGCGAGACCGAACGGATCGGCGGGGCCTCGGCCGTCGTCGTCGGCACCGGGCCGATCGGCAGGGCCATCGCGCGGCTGCTGCGCGCGGCGGGTCTGCGGGTGTCCGGCGCGGGCAGGCGCGCGCGCTCCGGCGACCCGGACTTCGGGACGGTGCACTCGACCGACCGCCTCGCCGAGTGCGTGGCCGACGCCGATTACGTCATCGCCGTCGCGCCGCTGACCGACCAGACGAAGAACATGTTCGACTCGGCCGCGTTCGCGGCGATGAAGCCGTCCGCGCGGTTCATCAACGTCGGCCGTGGCGAACTGGTCGTCACCGACGATCTCGTCGCCGCACTGCGGTCCGAAGTGATCGCGGGAGCTGCGCTCGATGTGTTCGACACCGAACCGCTGCCCGCGGAGCATCCGCTGTGGACGATGGAGAACGTGCTGATCTCCCCGCACATGTCGGGTGACGTCGTGGGCTGGCGGCGTGAACTCGTCGGTGTCTTCACGGACAACTTCCGCCGGTGGAGCGCAGGGGAAGCGTTGCGCAACGTCGTGGACAAGCAGCTGGGCTACGTGCCGTCCGGAACCTGATCACACCCCGCATGCCCGTGGTGTGACGAGGCCTCCGGACGCCGCCGGAGTGTGCGCACCTGCCTGCTGGTCAGCGTGAGCAGGGTGGCGACCGTCACGAGTACGGCTCCTCCGACGAGCGTCGCGGATCTGCCGAACTCGGCGGCCAGCGGACCCGCCGCCATCTCGCCGACCGGCAGCGCGATGAAGGAGCCGAGCATGTCGTAGGAGTAGACCCGCGCGAGCCGGTCGGGCGGGATGTTCTCCTGCAACGACACGTCCCAGGCGATGGTGAACTGCTCGACGGCCATGCCCGCCAGGAACATCACCGCCATGAGGGGTACGAGTTCTGGCAGGTGCGCGAGGAACACGAGCGGGACGCACTCGGCGAGCATCACCCCGACGCCGATGCGCAGCGCGTACCGCGGGCGCCACCGAGCGGCCAGGAATCCGCCCGCGAAGGCACCTGCGGTCTGTGCGGCGAGCACGAAGCCCCAGCCACCGCGGCCGATGCCTTCGTCCGCGATCGCGGGGCCCAGCACCACGATGCCGCCGGAGATGACGGCGTTGACCACCATGAACTGCAGCACGACGAGCCACACCCATCGGCGTGCCGTGAACTCGCGCCACCCTTCGGCGAGCTCGCGCAGCGGCGATCCGGGTGCGCCGTCGCCCGCAGCCGGGGCGTGCACCCCGTGGTAGGCGACCGCCGACAGCGCGAACAGTGCCGCGTTCGCCCCGAGTGTCCACCCCGGACCGCTGGCCGCGACGAGCAGGCCGCCGAGCGCGGCGCCGCCGATGCGCCCTGCGTTGGCCGCGGCACGAACGAGTGCATTGGCCTGGGTCAACAGTGACGGCGGCACGGTTTGCGGGGTCAGCGCCGCTGCGGCGGGCAGGGAGATCGCGGCCACCGCTCCGTTGGCGACGCTCAGCGCGATGAGCAACGGCACGTTCGCGAATCCACAGAGGACACCGACCGCGATGGCCGCCTGGGTCAGCGCGGCCGCGGCGCCGGTTCCCTGGAGGATCACCGCGCGCGGGAACCGGTCGGCGAGGACTCCCGCCAGCAGCAGGAACGCGACGTTCGCCAGGGATCGCGCCCCGACGACGAGGCCGAGCTGGATGGGTGAACCGGTGAGGTCCAGGACGGCGAAGGCCAGCGCGACCGGCGCGATGGCGTTGGCGAACTCGTCGAACGTGCGGCCGAGGAACAGGTTGCGGAAGTCCGGCAGGCGGAGCGGAGCCGTGATTCCTTCGGGGGTCGGCGCGGGCTCGCGCGGCGGTGTCGCCGTCATCGCTGCTCCAAGCGGAACAGGGCGACGGTCGCGCTGACCCGGTGGGTGCCGGGCGTGCGGGGCGGCTTCGCGTGGGCGTGCAGCAGGTTGCCGAGTTCGTTGGCCAGCGCGCGGGCGCGTTGCCAGACCCGCTCGTCGACCCACACCTCGGCGTCCGTGGTCGAGTACTTGGCCCCCGGTTTCCGCTGTGCGGACCGGCGTGTGAGTTCGTCGGCGAGTGCGTTGAGGAGGATGCGTTCCTCCTCGGGTTCCCGGTCGAGAAACGGGCCCGCGCTGGCCGGATCGTGCCGGTAGCGTTTGGCACGCCCACCGCGGATCACCACTTCCCCTGCGGGTTCCACCAGTCCGGCGGTGTGCAGGCGGCGCAGGTGGTAGCTGACGTTGGCCTGTTTCTCACCCAGTTCGCGGGCGGCTTCGGCCGAGCTCATCGCCGCTCCGGTCAGCAGCGAGAGCAGTCGCATGCGCAGTGGGTGGGCGAGCACGCGCAGGCGATCGAGGCGGTCTTCGGTCACGAGACGGCAGTCTCCGCGGGCGCGAGCGCAACTGTCAAACGTGTATTTTGGGGTCGGCGGTTGTCGCCGTATTCCCCTCGCCGTGGTGGAGGACCTCACGGTGCGAACGAAGGCGACGCGGGGTAACCCTGGAGGTATGCAGACGATCACCTTGGGCAGGAGTGGCCTCGACGTCTCGCGCATCTGCTTCGGTACGTGGCAGATCGGCGGCGACTGGGGCTCGTTCGACTCCGACGCCGCGATCGAGGCCATCCGGCAAGCGCGCGAACTGGGCGTGACATTCTTCGACACGGCGCAGGCGTACGGCTTCGGCGCGTCCGAGGAACTGCTCGGCACCGCGTTGCGGCCCGATCTGGACCGGGACCGCGACAGTGTCGTCATCGCGACGAAGGGCGGCATCGAACCGGGCAGCGACCGGCCGCGGAAGGCGACCCGGGAGTACCTGCGCAGCGGGGTGGAACAGAGCTTGCGTCACCTCGGCGTCGACCACATCGACCTCTACCAGGTGCACTGGCCCGACGAGCGGACACCGGCCGAGGAGACGGCGTCGGCGCTGCAGGAACTCGTCGACGAGGGCAAGATCCGCCACGCGGGAGTGTCCAATTACGACAGCGAGCAGCTCGCGGCGTTCGATCGCACGCGGCCGGTCGAGACACTGCAGCCGCCGTACCACCTGCTGCGCCGTGACATCGAGACCGATCCGCTGCCGTACGCGCGATCCCACGACATCGGGGTGCTGGTCTACAGCGCGCTCGGCAGCGGACTGTTGACCGGCGGGCTGACGGCCGACGCCACGTTCGAGGCGTCGGACTGGCGGTCGCAGTCGTCGGCGTTCCAGGGCGAGAACCTGAGGCGGAACGTCGCGGTGGTCGAGGAACTGAAGGAGTTCGCGGCGGGGAAGAACGCGAGTGTCAGCCAGCTCGCCATCGCGTGGACGCTCGCGCAGCCGGGTGTGCACGTGGCGATCGTCGGTGCGCGCAGGGCGCGCAACATCGCCGACAGCGTCGGTGCCGCGGACCTGGAGCTGACGGCGGACGAGCTGGCGGAGATCGAACGCATCACCGCGGCGGGCGTCCCCGTCACGGGCGCAAGCCCGGAGGGCATCGCCTGACGCGCAGTGGTCGGCAGTCATGCCCCCAAGGGCACTTTGGTTGCATTGAGTGCGACCAAAGTGCCCTTGGGGGCTTTCGCCGGCTGAGGGGGCGGCCCGTCCGGTTACTGCGGGTGGCCGGCCGGGTGGGTGTCAGCGGGTGGTCTTCTCCAGGTCCGTCAACGCCGTGTCGAGGTGTGTGAGGAGGCGCTGCAGATGCGGCACGCTGCGTCGGCAACCCGTGATGCCGACGTCGAGGTTGTCGCCCGACGTGGTCAGCGTGATGTTCACCGCCTGCCCGTCCAGCAGCACCGACGCGGGGTAGATGCCGTCGAGCCGCGCCCCGTTCCAGTACATCTGCTTACGGGGCCCCGGCACGTTCGAGATCACCAGGTTGAACGGCGGACGGGTGTTCCCGGCGATTCCCGGCACGGGGCTCGCCGCGAGGGGAGCGACGTTGAACGCCGACAGCAGCAGCGCCTGCAACGGGGTGAGTTCCCGGAACACGCGTTTGGCCTCCGAGGTGGACCTCGCGACGGTCGCCAGGCGCTCGTCGGCGTCCTGCAGGTCGGTGCCGAGATTCGCGAGCAACGCGCCGATCTGGTTGCCGGAGGACTCTCCCACCTCGCGTGCCGACCGCATCGACACCGGCACCATCGCGGTCAGCGGCGAGGTCGGCAGCGCGTGTCGTTCGATCAGATACTCGCGCAGCGCACCACCGCACATGGCGAGTACGACGTCGTTGCGGCTCACCCCGGCTGACGAGGCGACCGTCCTGATCCGCTCCAGCGGCCACGACTGTGCGGCGAACCGTCTGGCGCCGCCGATCGGCACGTTGAACATCGTCCGCGGCGCTTCGAGGGGCAGGGTGAGCGTGCGTTCGCGGAACGCTTCGCGAGCCACCGACAGCGCCGCGCCGGGTGCACCGGCGAGCTCCCGTGCAGTTCCGGCTGCGGTGCGCAGCGCCTCCATCGGGTCCGGCGCGCCGCGCGGCGTGCGCCGCCGGGTGTCGCGTTTACCCCACGGCGGCGGGCACGAGCGGTCGTCGGGGTCGTCCGACAGCACGCCGGTCGCCTGCCGCAGGGCGGACACGCCGTCCATCATCGCGTGGTGGATCTTGCTGTACACGGCGAACCGTCCGTCGGCGAGTCCTTCGACGAGGTGCACCTCCCAGAGCGGGCGGTGCCGGTCGAGCAGGGTGCTGTGCCAGCGGGACGTCAGTTCGAGCAGTTCACGGATGCGGCCGGGGCCGGGTAGTGCCGAGTGGCGGAAGTGGTAGTCGAGGTCGAGCTGGGGGTCGCGCTGCCACGCGAGATAGCCCGCGGTGTTGACCGGTCTGCGCAACCGCCGCTGGAACGTCTCCCGCACGGTCGTGCGCTGCAGCAGGGTTTCGCGGAGCTCGCGCAGGTACTCGGGCCCGGCGTCGTCGGGCGGCGTGAACAACTGCAGCCCGCCCACGTGCATCGGGTGTTCGCGGGTTTCGATCGCCAAGAACATCGAGTCGGTCACGGGCATCAGCGACATCGGGCGCCACCTCCCACGGGTCGAGGACCGCCGCCCGGAGCGTGCGGTGGCAGGAGTGTACGCACCGGTGTCGGTGTCGTGACCATCCCGACGGAGCCGCAAGCCGGGAATTCCTTCGTATACCGGCGTCCGCGCCGTGCGGTGGTGGGCGGGTACCCACTAGCGTCGGTGGTATGACCATTCCGACGGACCCGGAGACCGGGGAGTTCCACCGTGCGCCCAACGCGTTCACCGCTCGCATCACCTCCGGCGGCGGTGACGGCTGGCCCGTCGAGGCGGGCCGCTACCGCCTGGTCGTGAGCCGCGCGTGCCCGTGGGCGAGCCGGGCGCTGGTCGTCCGCAGACTGCTGGGGCTGGAGGACGTCCTGTCGCTGGCCGTCGCCGACCCGATCCAGGACTCCCGCAGCTGGCGGTTCACGCTCGACCCTGGCGGCGTCGACCCGGTGCTCGGCATCCGGTTCCTGTATGAGGCCTACGAGCGGGCCGACCCTGCCTACGACGGTGGCATCAGCGTGCCCGCGATCGTCGACGTGCCGAGCGGGAAACTCGTCACCAACGACTACCCGCGGATCACGCTCGACCTCGACACGCAGTGGACGGCGCTGCAACGCGAGGGGGCGCCCGAGCTGTACCCGGAGGCGCTGCGCGACGAGATCGACGCCGTCAACGCCGACGTGCACCGCGACGTCAACGCGGCCGTCTACGAAGCCGGCTTCGCCACGAAACAGGCAGCGTACGAGGACGCCTACGATCGGTTGTTCGCCCGGCTGGACGCGTTGTCGGATCGGCTGGCACGGCAGCGCTACCTCGTCGGTGACACCATCACCGAGGCCGACATCCGGCTGTTCACCACGCTGGTGCGGTTCGACGCCGTCTACCACGGCCACTTCAAGTGCAACCGCCACAAACTCACCGAACTGCCGGTGCTGTGGGCCTACGCCCGCGACCTCTTCCAGACACCCGGTTTCGGTGACACGGTGGACTTCGACCACATCAAGCGGCATTACTACGGCGTGCACGAGCAGGTGAATCCGACGGGCATCGTGCCGAAGGGGCCGGACCTGTCGGGCTGGACCACCGCGCACGGCAGGGAGCAACTGGGCGGACGCCCGTTCGGCAACGGTACGCCTCCGCCTCCGCCGCCCCCGGAGGAGGCCATCACCTCGGGGTCATGAGGTCTCCTCGTATCCTCTCGGCGTGGCAGCGACCGGAGGATGCACGGCAGGCAGGCGGCTCGCGGACGCACTGCGCGAGCTCGAGGTCGATCGGGCGTTCGGGTTGCCCGGCGTGCACAACCTGCCGGCGTGGAACGCGCTGTCCCAGCAGGGGGTCCGGCTGATCGGCGTGCGCCACGAGCAGTCGGCCGCGTTCGCCGCCGACGGTTACGCCCGCGCCACCGGGCGGCTCGGGGTGGCGGTGGTGACGACCGGTCCCGGAGCCGCGAACACCCTCGCGGCCGTCGGTGAGGCGCACGCGTCGGCGTCCCCGGTGATCGTCATCGCCACGGACGTGCCCGCCACCCTGCGGACTCCGGGCGTCGTGCGAGGGGCGCTGCACGAGACGTCGGACCAGGGCGCGATGTTCGCCCCGGTGACGAAGGCGACGCTGACCGCCGAGTCGCCGGACGACATCGCCCGCGTGGTCCGCAGAGCGGGCCGGATCGCGAGGCGGCCGCAGAGCGGCCCGGTGTACGTCGGCATTCCCGCGGACTTCCTCACCGCGGAGGCCGCCGATCCGGTGCCCGCCGAGTCGACGGAGGTGATCCATCGCGTCGACGTCGCCGCCCTGCTGCAGGCACGTGAACTGCTGAGCACGGCGCGGCGCCCGGTGATCTGGGCCGGCGGCGGGGCACTGCGCGCGGGTGCGGGCGAGGCGCTCGGGCAGCTGGCCGAATGCCTGGCGGCCCCGATCATCACCACCTACGCGGCCCGCGGCATCGTGCCGCCGGACCATCCGTGCCGGGCGTCGAACCCCGTGCACACCCCCGAGGTCGGCGCGCTGTGGGACGAGGCGGACGTCGTGCTCGCCGTCGGCACCGACTTCGACGGCATGATGACGCAGAACTGGCGGATGCCGAAGCCATCGACGCTGATCACCATCAACGTCGATCCCGCCGACGCGGCGAAGAACTATCCGCCGGATCTCCAGCTCACCGGTGACGCCCGCGAGGTCACCGAGAACCTGGCACTGGGCATGCCGCGGCGATCCGGCCTGACCGAGCTCTCGCGTAGGCTCGATGACATCGAGACCCGCGTGCGCAGGCGCATCCGTAGGGAGGAACCGCAGGCTGCGGAGCTGCTGACCGCGCTCGCCGAGACGGTGCCGGACGGTGCGGTGCTCGTCTCGGACATGTGCGTGGCCGGCTACTGGATCGGCGGTTTCTACCGCGTGCCCGCGCCGCGCAAACTGGCTTATCCGATGGGCTGGGGCACGCTCGGCTTCGGTTTTCCCGCGTCCCTCGGTGTCGCCGCCGCGGGCGGTGGCCGGGCGGTGTGCGTGACCGGCGACGGCGGATTCCTGTACGGCGTCGGCGAACTGGCCACCGCGATCCAGGAGAACCTGCCGATCACCGTGGTCGTGGTCGACGACAGTGGATACGGCATGCTCCGCTACGACCAGACGCGCGGTGGGCTGCCCCAGGAGGGCGTCGATCTCGTGACACCGGATTTCGTCGGGCTGGCGAAGTCCTTCGGGGTCGACGCCGACCGGGTCGACGGGTTCGGCCGCGCGTTCCGCAGGCGACTCCGCGAGTTCACGCGCTCGGAGGAGCCGAACCTGCTCGTCGTGGCCGCCGAGCTGAGTCCGCCGCTGAACACCTCGCCTCGCTGGTACCGCCGCTGACCCCGGGCGGCACCCGGGGCGCCGCGAAGGGCGGCCGAGGGGCGGCGTCGGCCGGCTGTGACGCCGCGTTGTGGCGCCGCGCTGTGACGCCGGTTGGCCCGTGCCGGTGGGTTCGCGGCGTGGGGTTTGCAGGTGCGTTCGCCACGTACGCTGGCCGTCATGAGTGATACCGCGACCGCAGAGCGGGTGCTGTCCGAGGCCACGACGATCGCCGTGGTGGGATTGAGTCGTGATGCCGCGAAGTCCGCGCATTCGGTGCCCGCGGCGATGCAGTCGGCGGGTTTCCGTGTGATCCCTGTCCATCCGTCGGCCGACGTGCTGCTGGGTGAGCGGGTGTACCACTCGCTCGGTGACGTCCCGGAGCCGGTGGACATCGTCGACGTGTTCCGCCCGTCCGCCGAGGCGGCCGGGGTTGCCAGGGAGGCTGCGGCGATCGGGGCGAAGGCGTTGTGGCTGCAGCAGGACATCGTCTCGGCGGAGGCGCGCACCGTCGCGGCCGAGGCGGGGATGGACTACGTCGAGGACCAGTGCATCGCCGTGGTCCGCGCGGTTGCCGGCATCACACGGTGATCCACGGCGTTGCGCGGTGATCCCCGCTCGCGCGACGCCTGTCGCGTGAGCGGGTCGTCACGCCTCGGCGCCCGGTCCGCCACTGCCCACATGGTCGACCGGCACGTCCCCGGTGTGCGCCAGGCACAACGTGTGGAGCAGACCGGCGAGGGCGTCGCGTTCGGACTCGTCGAGCACGGCCAGTAGCCGGTCCTCGTGGGCGAAGATCGCGCCCGCGGTGTCGTCCACGATCCGGCGCCCGGATTCGGTGAGGCGTACGAGAACGCTGCGGTCCTCGCCGGGTTCACGGGACACCCAGCCTTGACGTTCGGCCCGCGTCAGCCGTTGTGAGATCGCGGCAGGGGTGACGCCGTCGTACTCGGCGAGCTGCCGCGTGGTCAGCGCGTACGGTGCCCCGCTCCGGCGCAGCGTGCCGAGCAGGTCCATCAGTGCCGGGTCGATGCCTTGTCTGCTCAGCAGTTGCCGCCGTTCGATGCCGAACGTGTGGGCCAGGTGCCAGATCCGCGTGACGATCGCGATCGACGACGGGTCCAGGTCGGGCCGTTCCCGGCTCCACGCGGCCATGATGTGTGCTGCTCGATCCTGTTTGCTCACGGCCACGAGCCTACATTAAGGTCTTAACAGACAGCACGTTTAGACCTTAAGGAGAGCCTTGTGTACGTCGTCACCGGAGGCGGAACCGGAATCGGCAGGGCCGTCGCCTTGTCACTGCACCAGCGCGGCGAGCCTGTCCTCGTCGCCGGGCGCCGGCGCGCGCCGCTCGACGACGTCGCCGGTCACTCCGGCGGCGCGGTGCGGACCGTGTGCTGCGACCTGTCGACACCGGAGGGCGCACGGACGCTCGCCGCGGCGGTCGACGCCGACGTCGACGGGCTCGTGCACTGCGCGGGCGGCAACCCGGCCATCGGTGGCCCGGAAGCGTCGACGTTGGAGGCCGAAGCCGACCTGGTGCGGGAGACTCTCGACAGCAACGTCACGTCGGCGGCCCTGACCGTCTCCGCCCTGTCGGGCCACCTGGTCATGGGCGCTTCGGTCGTGCTCTTCGGGTCGATCGCGGCGGAACACGGTGTGGGCTATTACGGGCCGGCCAAGGCCGCGGTCGCCTCCTATGCACTCGGGTTGGCCGCCGCGTTCGGGCCGCGGAGGATCCGGGTCAACTGCATTTCGCCGGGCTACATCGCGGAGACCGAGTTCTTCGCGGGGACGATGACACCCGAACGAGAGGAGGAGCTGCGCGCGGCCACCACGCTCGGCAGGACCGGGGTTCCCGATGACGTCGTGGGCCTCACCGAGTTCCTGCTCTCGTCACGTTCGCAGCACATCACCGGCCAGAACCTCCACCTCGACGGCGGCGCCCACCCGACGCGGTAGGCGCGGCGGGCGTGCCGACGACGGATGAGCGGGCCGGTGGCGGTAAAACCCTGTCGGTCCCGGCACGTCGCAGGTATCGTGCAAGACATGTCTCCACCGTGACGCTCGACGTACCGCCGATGCCCGAAGAATCACCGCGGCGACCCCGTCGCCCGCCTGTCCCGGCGCGCCTGCGTCTGGGCGGTGCTCGCGGACGCGGTGCCGCTGTATCCGCTCTACGCGCTCTTGTTCAGCGCGCACGGCCTGTCCGACGCGGAGATCTCCGCGCTGCTGGCCGTCTGGTCGCTGACCGGCGTCGTCGCCGAGGTACCCACGGGTGCGCTCGCCGATCGCTTCTCCCGAACCGGCTCGATGGCCGCGGGCGGTGCGGTCCAGGCACTGGCCTACGTGCTGTGGACGGCCTTTCCCGGATTCGCCGCGTTCGCGGCCGGTTTCGTGCTGTGGGGCGTAGGCGGCACGCTCGTCTCCGGCGCCGTCGAGGCATGGCTGTACGACAGCCTCGTCGAACTCGGTGAGCCGGAACGATTCCGCCGGATCTACGGCCGGCTCGACGCCTGTGAACTGCTGGCGCAGGTGCCCGCCGCCCTCGGCGCGACCGTGCTGCTGCCCCTCGGAGGGTTCGAGCTGGTCGGCTGGGTCAGTGTCGCCACCTGCCTCGGCGCCGCCACCGCGACGGTCCGGCTTCCCGAACCCGCTCGATCCGACGACGGGGCTGTCTCCGCCGCAGGCGGCGTAGCCACCACCGAACCGGCCGAGCCCGGATACGTCGCCACGCTGCGAGCCGGGATCGTCGCCGCGGCGCGCGGTCCCGGCGTGCGCTCGGCGCTGCTGGTCGTGGCGCTGCTGACGTCGTTCGACAACATCGAGGAGTACTTCGGCCTGCTCGCCGAGGACTGGCACGTTCCGGTGCAGTGGGTGCCGCTCGCCGTGCTCGGTATCCCGCTGGCCGGAGCTGTCGGGGCCCTGATCGCAGCGCGTGTTCGCGACGCGTGGGCGACTCCACTGTTGGCAGCGGGCGTGGTGCTGTTCGCCGTCGCAGGACTGTGGGCGCATCCCGCGGGCCTGGCGCTGGTTGCGGTGTTCTACGCGCTGTACCGGGCGGTGCTCGTCGTCGTGGAGGCGCGGTTGCAGGAACGCATCACGAGTGACGCGCGGGCGACGGTCACGTCGATCGCCGGGGTCGGCACCGAGCTGGCGGGCCTCGTGCTGTTCGCCGCGTGGGCGCTCGCCGGACTCCCCGCCGCGCTGGTGCTGGCCGCGCTGATCGCCCTCGCCGTGACACCGGGGCTGCGCTCACGGAACCCTGGCCCTTCGGGGGCCGTCCGACCACACACCACGGGCGAAGGGACGCGGTGATGGACGAGCGGCGCAGTGGAGGTCCGGAAGCGGGCGCGGACGACCGGGCCACCGCGGCGGAGTAGGACGCCGAGCCGGGGGAGCCTGCCGAGGCGGAAACCGGTGGGCGCCCTGCTGCCGCGGACCGGCACGGGTGGTGGAAGCGGTCGAAGCGGTGGCACCGGATCGCCGTGCTGTGCGGCGCGGGTCTGGTTGCCGCGGCCGTCGCCGGGTTCGTCGTCGTGGCGGTGCACAACTCGTCGGCACCGGCCGACGCGGTCCGCGAGTACGTCGACACGATCGCGCGAGGGGATGCCGAGGCGGCGAACCGCATGGTGGATCCGGCGGCCTTCCCCGGACGCGAGATCGATACGTCGCTGCTGACCGATGCCGTGCTCGACTCCGCGCACCGGCTGAGCATCGAGAAGATCGAGGTCAGGGAGATCGACGGGGAGTCGGCGGACTCGGTGGTGTTCAGCCGGGGCGGTGCGATCGCCGAGGTTCACGTCGGTTACCTCGTCGAAGGCGCAGCGGAGTACCGCGGTGAGGCCACGCTGCGCGCACGGCTGAGCGGATCGACGCTCGGGTTGTGGGAACACTGGACGGTGATCGATCCGCTGGTCGTCCCCGCGTACGTCGAGTCCTCGCTGCAGCGGGTCGAGGGCGTCGCCGGGATGGAGGGAGCCACGATCGGCGACGCGCACGTGCCCGCGAACCGGCACGGTGTCGATGCCGTCAACCGCACCTACGTCCTGCTGTATCCGGGCGTGTACACGGTGCGCGGTGTCGAGTCGCCGTACTTCACGTCCGAGCCGGAGACGCTGGTCGCGGTGCGGCGGTCGTGGGACGCCGACGAATTCTGGCAACCGGCCGACCACACGCCGCCCCACGGCCTGGCGCGGGTCGGCTACGACGAGACCCCCGAGTTGCTGAACGCGGTCTCCGCGGAGCTGAAACGGCAGCTCACGGCGTGTGCCGAAGCCGTTCCCGATCCGCTGCCGCGGTGCCCGCACGGAATCGCGGGCTACCGCGAGATGACCGGCGCCACCATCGACCGATTTCCCGCGGTGCGCTCGTTGGGACTCGCACAGTCCGGCGGCAACGCGCCCCCGTACCTGTGGCTGCACACCGACAGCGACGGCCTGGTGGACGCCCACCTGTCCGACGGCACCGACGCGTCGGTGAGTTTCTTCGTGTCCGCCGAGGTGCGGATCGACGAGGCGGGCGAGGTGTCGGTGCGGCTGTCCGGTTGGTGACTCCGACGGCCGTCATCGATACCGGGACCGCCGACGGACGCAGCCGCATATCGTGGGGATCATGCTGCTCGAGGACCTGCGCCGTGACCTGCCCGCCGACCGACTCGTCGACGACCCGGACGTCGTCGCCGGATACGTCCACGACGAGGCCGAATGGGCGCCGCACGGCAAACCGGAGGTCGTCGTGCGACCACGCACGGCCGAAGAGGTCCAGACCGTGGTCCGCGCGTGCCTCGCGCACGGAACCCCGCTGGTCACGCGTGGTGCGGGCACGGGCCTGTCCGGCGGGGCGAACGCCGTCGACGGGTGCGTGCTGCTGTCCACCGAGCTGATGACGTCAGTGCGGGAGATCGACGAGTCCGAACGACTGGCCGTGGTCGAGCCGGGCGTGGTGAACGACGACCTGCGCGCGGCGTGCGCCGAACACGGCCTGTGGTATCCGCCGGACCCGGCCAGTGCCCCGTGGTCGACGATCGGCGGCAACGTCGCCACCAACGCGGGCGGGCTGTGCTGCGTCAAGTACGGCGTGACCCGGGATTACGTCCTCGGCTTGCAGGTCGTCACGGGCACCGGGGAGCTGGTGCGGCTCGGCAGGCGCACCGCGAAGGGCGTCGCCGGGTACGACCTCGCCGGGTTGATGGTCGGTTCGGAGGGCACGCTCGGCGTCGTCACCGAGGTCACGGTGAAGCTGCGGCCGCTGCGCGATCCGGAGCACACCGTTGCCGGGTACTTCTCCTCGATCGTCGACGCGGGACGCGCCGTCGCCGCGGTCGCCGACGCGGGAATCACCCCGTCCGCGCTGGAACTGGTCGACCGGCACTGCCTCGCCGCCGTCGACGCGTGGAAGAACATGGGGCTGTCGGTCGAGGCCGACGTCGTGCTGCTCGGCCGTACGGACGCGCCGGGCGCGGCGGGCGAGCAGGAGGCCGACCGTATGCTGGCCTGTTTCGAGCAGGGCGGCGCCACGTGGGCCGCACGGTCGACGGATCAGGAGGAGGCCGACGCGCTGTTCGCGGCCCGCCGCCTGGCCTACCCGGCGCTGGAACGGCTCGGTCCGCTGCTCACCGAGGACGTGTGCGTGCCGAAGGCCGCCGTGCCGGAGATGCTGGCCCGGATCGAGGCGGCTGCGACGCGGCACGACACCCGGATCGCCAACATCGCGCACGCGGGCGACGGCAACCTCCACCCGCTGCTGAGCACACCTCCCGGGGACGACGCCGCCCGCGAGCGTGCGCAGGAGGCGTTCCACGACATCATCCGCGACGCCCTCGAACTCGGCGGCACCGTCACCGGTGAACACGGCGTGGGGCTGCTCAAGAAGGACGGGCTCGGCTCGGAGTTGGACGGCGAGGTCGTCGCCATGCACCGGGCGGTCAAGACCGCGCTCGACCCGCACGGCATCCTCAACCCCGGCAAGGTCATTCCGGACTGACACCCGCTCCGGCGACGGGCCCGTCAACGGCGGTGCAGGTGTATCGGCAATCCGTCGGCGGGCACCGGCAGCGAGGTGTTGTCCCAGCGTGGGTGCACCCCTTCGGGCACGGACCACGTGTAGGTGCGCAGCACCTCGTGGAGGATCGCCTTCACCTCGAGCGTGCCGAAGTGCATGCCGATGCACTTGTGCACCCCGCCGCCGAACGGGATCCACGCGAACCGATGCCCGCCGTCCTCGCGGCGGGACGCGGAGAAGCGGTCCGGATCGAACCGATCCGGGCCGGTCCAGATGCCGGGGTCGAAGTGATTCACGCCCGGCGCCGCGACGACGGCTGTCCCGGCGGGGACGTGATGACCGGCGATCTCGGTGGGTTTCACGGTCATCCGCATCAGCGTCGGCACCGGTGCCACGAGCCGCAGCGACTCCTTGATGATCAGGTCGAGCGTCGTGAGGCTTTCCAGCGCGTGGATGCCGGGGACGTCGTCGCCGAGGGCGAGCGACTCCTCACGGGCGCGTTGCTGCCACTCCGGGTGCTTGCCGAGATAGTGCGCCGCGGCGCTGGTGGTGATCGTCGAGGTGTCGTGCGCGGCCATCATCAGGAAGATCATGTGGTTGACGACGTCGTCGTCACTGAACCGCTCGCCGTCGTCGGTGGCCGCCTGGCAGAGTCCGGCGAACAGGTCCGAGCCGGCGGATTCCCGCGCCGCGGGCAGGTGCCTGCGGAAGTAGCGTTCCAGGGTCCTGCGGCCCTGCACGCCCGCGCGGAACCGGGTCCCGGGCAGCGGGTACCGCACGATCGACGTCGCAGCGCGCACGGCGGCGACGAACGCCCGGTTGATCTCGTCGAGGTTCTCGTCGCCGCCGCGGCCGCCCATGAACACCTGCGTCGCCACGTCCAGCGTGAGTTGCTTGAGCAGCCAGTAGATGCGCACCGGCCGGTCGGCGGTCCACTGTGGAACACTCGCCCGCACCGAAGGGCCCAGCTGATCGACGTAGCCGGTCAACCGGTCGCGGGTGAATGCGGACTGCATGATCCGGCGGTGCATGCGGTGCTCGTCGAAGTCGAGGAGCATCAGGCCGCGGTGGAAGAACTCGTCGATCAGCTGGGTCCAGCCCTCCTGGGAGAAGGCCTTGTCCTTGTTGACGAGGACCTGCTGGGTGGCGTCGGGGCCGCCGACGGTCACCACGTCGGGGCCGACCGAGCCCATCCACGACACCGGGCCGAACCGTTCGTAGCGGTCCCGCAGGAACTCGTTGCCGAACCGGATGTAGCTGAGCGTGTGGCCCACGAGAGGCGGGCCGTGGTCCCCGCGCACCGGTCTCAGGCCGCTGCCGTCCGGAGGCGGTGCCAGGGAGCCGACCCGGCCGCGGGTCGCGCGCAGCCACGCCTCGTCGACGGCTCGCGGGGCGGGCGCCGCGAGTACGGACGACAGCCGCTCGCGCGCCGCCCGGTTCGTGCGTTCCACCAGTGAAACCATGGGAACTCCCGTCGCAGAAACGGATTCGCGGAACTCGCTACCCTTGGGGTCTACAGTGGACGATCGATACCGGTACCGCCGATGGTCGTGATGACGATGCCGGCGACGTCCCGTTGCCGGTGGCCGAACGGCGGGAGTCGCCCACCTCCCCGTTCCATCCGCCCCGTTCCATCCGCGCCTCCTCGCGTCGAGCGGACATGCCGGGACCTGATCTTGACCGGCGACCGCCAGCATCCAACTGACAACCGTGCATGTCAACATCGGCCGAACGGGTGGCGGACGGTGAACCTCAGGTCAACCGGGCCGGGAGCGTCTCGTATCCCCGCAGGATGCGTGTCGGCCGGTGTTCGGCACCCGGCAGCAGCCGCAGGCCGGGGAAGCGGTCGAACAGGGCGCGCAGCCCGACCTCGCCCTCCATGCGGGCCAGTGCGGCACCCAGGCAGTAGTGCCGGCCCGAGGAGAACGCGATGTGCTCGCGGGCGTTCGGCCGTGTCACGTCGAACGTGTGCGGGTCGTCGAACACCTCGGGGTCCCGGTTGGCACCCGCCAACAGCGTCGTCACGAGCGCACCCGCGCGGACCCTGGTGCCCGCGATCTCGGTGTCGCGCACGGTGGTGCGGCCGGTGAGCAGCACGGGCGGGTCGAACCGCAGGATCTCGTCGACCGCGCCGGGCCACAGCGACGGATCCTGGCGCACCTTGTCGAGCTGTTCGGGGTGCTCACGCAGTAGTGCGATCCCATTACCCAGCAGGTTCACGGTCGTCTCGAACCCGGCCGCGAGTACCAGGCCCGCCGTCGCGCGGAGTTCCTTGTCGTCCAGGCCAACGCCGTCCTCACGCGCCTCGACGAGCTTGCTCAGCAGGTTGTCGCCCGGGTCGGCCTTAAGCGCGGCGAGGTGATCGCCCAGCCACGCGTCGAACTCGTCCAGTGCGCGGTCGGTGTCGCGGAACTGCCGCCACGACATGCCCATGTCGAGACTCGGGGCGGCCGCGGTGCCGAGGGTGAGGACCTTGTGCCGTTCGTGGTCCGGGACGCCGAGGATCTCGGCGATCACGGTCACCGGCAACAGGCTGCAGTAGGTCTCGACGAGGTCGACCTCGTCATCCGCCTGTGCTCGGGCTTCCAGGGCGTCCAGTAGCTCGGCTGCGATCTCCTCGGTGCGCCTGCGCAGGTTCTCCACCGCGCGGGCGGTGAACACGCGGGTCACGAGCTTGCGGTAGCGGGTGTGCTCGGGAGGCTCGGTCGCCAGCATCGACGGCGCCTCGACCGGATGCAGGTGGTTCGAGGCCGACCAGGTGCTCAGCCTGCCGAGTACGCCGTCCACGCGGTCGATCCCGGCGCGCACGTCCTGCGAGGTCAGGACGTCGCGGACGACGGAATGCCGTGAGACCAGGTAGGAGTACTTCCCGCGGACGACCGGTCCGCGGCCGTGGACCTCGTCGAACAGGCCCGTCAGTCCCCTCGTCGGGGTCTCCGCGGACTCGGTGAACAGTCTCGCCTGCAGGTCGCCTTCTCCCGCGGCACGGCGGAGTGCGACGCGGGGAATCGCATGGGTCACGCTCCAGCGCACGGCCTTCTTCGCGACGGACACCGTTGGCCTCCCGTTGTCTACTGCCGAGTAGGTACGGGGTCCAGTCTGCCCCCGACCATCCGCCGGGAAAAGGGGGACGCTTCGAGCGCGTCGCGCGGGACGTCCGTGATCGCGCCTCAGCCGCGCCGGCCCGCACCGGCCAGCGCGACGATCGAGGATTCGAGGGCGCGGCGCAGCGTGTCGAGCTCGGGAGCCCCGGGCGGGTGCTGCAGCATCCGGTGAGCGAAGCCGTCGGTCAGCGCGATGATCGCGTGCGCCAGCTCCCCGGTGTCCATGCCGGGGGCCGGGTCGCCGCGGGTCGTGTCGTCGGGGGCGGTGTCGGCGGACGCTGTGTCGGCGGGGGCTGTGTCGGCGGACGTCGCGTCGAGGGAGGCGACGAGCCGCTCGTGCAGCCGGGCGTAGCTCGCGGCGATGCGCTCGGCCCAGCGCGGGAGATAGGCCGCTCGGGCGGTGAACGCCCACAACAGGGCGTTCTCCGCGCGGGTGTGCTCGTCGAGGGGCAGTACCTGGCGCAGATAGTCGGCCAGCGGAGCGTCGTCCGGTAGCGCGTTCCAGCGTTCGACGAGCCGTTCGTCGGAGAGGTCGAGTGCGCACAGCAGCAGCTCGTCCTTGGTGGTGAAGTACTTCTGTACCGCGCCCGCCGACATTCCGGCCTCGGTCGCGACGGCGCGGATGCTCACCGATTCGAGCCCCTCCGTTGCGGCCAGGCGCAGCGTCGCGTCGGCGATGGTGAGCCTGCGGGCCTCCCGGTCGACGACTTTCGGCATCGGTCCTCTCCCCGTCGATCCCACGACAGTGGCGGCGGGTGAGCCTCTCACGTCGCCCCGGTTTCGGATACGATCGTATCCGAAACCGTGATGTGGGGGAGACCATGACGCAACGGGCCGCATCGCAGCGCGACGAAGGGCGCCGTCAGCCCACGAGGGACAGGCGCAGCGCCCGCGGCAACGAACTCGCCGCGGGGCTGGCACGCGGACCGGTCGAGGTCCTGGACTTCGTCCTCCCGCTGTGGGCGGGGAGTGTGCTCGGGCTGTCCCCGTCGGCCATCGGCGTGCTGACGGCCACCGAAACGCTCGTGTCGCTGCTGGCACGCCCGGTGGCCGGCGCGCTGGCCGACCGGGCGGATCGCGGACGGGTCGCCGCCGCGGGTGCGCTGCTGTACGCGCTGTCGTTCGCCGGCTACGCGGTGGCGGGCGGGCAGACCATGGCGATGGCGGCGGCGGTCGTGGGCGGTATCGGCGGTGCGTTGTTCTGGGTGGCGCTCCGGGCCAGGGTCGCCGAGGGCCTCACCGATGATTCGGGCGCGTTCGCCAAGCTGTTCGCCGCGGAGGGAACCGGCACGTGGATCGCCTTCGTCGTGGCGCTCACCGCGGTGTCGCAGATCGACTACGCGGGCGTGTTCTGGCTCGGCGCCGCGGCCTCGGCGGGCGCCGCGGTGGTGCTCGCCGGCGGTGGACCTTCGCGCGGCTCGGCGAGGGAACCGGTGCCCGCGTTCCGCGCCCTCGGCAGGCGGCTGTGGCCGCTGCTCGGCGTGGTCGCGCTCACCGCGCTCGCCGAGACGGGCGTGGCGCTGTTGCTGATGCTGCACCTGCAGCGAGGGCACGACCTCGACATCGGCGCTATCGCGGCCGTCTTCCTGCCCGGATTCATCGTCTACAGCACGATCCCGGAGTACCTGCACGGCGTGGTGACCCGGCTGGGCAGGACGACCGTCGTGTCGGTGGCGCTGGGGTGCAGCGCGGTGTTCGCGGGCACACTCGCGTTCGCGCCCAATCCATGGGTGATCGCGGGCGCCTGGATCCTCGCGGCTGCGGCGTTCGCGGCGGCGATCCCCGTCGAGCAGGCCGCCGTCGCCGAGGCGGCGGGCGTCAGCCTGGGCCGCGGAATGGCGGTGTACGAGAGCGCGGTGCTACTCGGCGCGACGGCCGGTGCCGCGAGCGCAGGGGCCCTCTACGAGATCGACGGCGGCTGGCAGCTCGCGTGCGGTTTCGCCGCGGGCGTGCTCGCCGTGGCCGCGGTGCTGATGCGCATCGCACTGCGGAAGGTCGGCGTGACCGACCGGCCCGCACCGACGCCGGGAACCGCGGACCCGGCGACCACCCCTGAACAGGGGGCCACCGAGGACTCGCAGTCGGCTGCGGGGGCCGATACCGCGGCGAGCACGCCGGCCGGATCGACCACCGCCGCGGCGGCCGCATCCACATCCGCAGTCCTGCCCCAGCAGCCCCGGGATCCCGATGAAGGCACGGAATCCGGGGCGGAATCCGGCACGGTGCCGCACAGTGAAACGGAGACGGTGATGACCGACGCGGAAACCACACGGAATCGGGAGAAGGCCTCGCCGCTGCAGGCGTGGGGCGTGCACGCGGCGGTGTATGTCGTCGCGCAGATCGCACTGGGTATCGCGGGCTACAGCTGGCCGGTCGAAACCGTGCTCGGCTGGCCGCACGAGGCGGAGTACTTCTGGAACTCCTCGGGACACTGGTTGCTCAACGCCGGCCGGATCTGGACGTTCATCTTCGTGCTCGACACCGTGTGGTCGGTCGGCCGCGCCCTGCTGTCCCGACGGAGCCGATGACGCGTAACGCCTCCGGGTCGGCGGGCGGCGGGATACGGTACCGGGCATGATGTCCCGTACCGATCCCGGCGTGGTGCGCCGGGCAGCGGCGTGGAGCGAATGGCGCAGGCCTCGCCCGGATCCGCCGATCCAGCGCTCGGACGTGGCGATCACGGCCGGGGTGTTCGCCGGCATGATCATCGCGATGCTGGCGGTCAACGGCATGGGGGCCCAGACCTTCGGGACCGCTCCGTCGCTGGCGGAACAGCTGGTCTGGGGCACCGGGCTGTCGCTGCCGCTCGTGGCGAGGCGGCGATTCCCCGTCGCGGTGCTGCTGTTCGTCGGGGCGGTGTTCATCGCAGCGCAGGCGCGCCAGATCGGAGACAACACCGTGCCGTCGGTGTGCGTGTTCCTCGCGAGCTACAGCGTGGGCGCGTGGGAGCGGAACCGCAGCCTGGCGCGCTGGTCGCGGGTCGCGGTGATCATCGCGATGTTCCTGTGGCTCGCCGCCTCGTTCATCTGGGCGATGGCCGAGGACCTGCCCGAATTCCCCGGGTCACAGGGGCCGTTCGAGCCGGTCCTCGCGTCGGTCGTGTACGCACTCCTGTTCAACGGCGTGTTCTTCGCAGCCGCGTACTTCTTCGGGAACATGGCCTGGGAGACGGCGCGCCGCCGAGCCGAGCTGGAACAGCGCAACGACCAGTTGCGCCGGTCGCAGGAGGAGAACCTCCGCGGGGCGCTCGTCGCGGAGCGGGTACGGATCGCCCGGGACCTCCACGACGTCGTAGCGCACAGTGTGGCGGTGATGGGGGTCCAGGCGGGCGCCGCGCGCCGCATGCTCGACCGCGATCCCGTGCTGGCAGGCGAGGCGTTGCAGACGGTGGAGGAGACGGCCCGGTCGGCGATCGGCGAACTGCGCGGACTGCTGGGCGTGCTGCGGTCGGAACCCGATCCTGCCGAGCTCGACGGCGGCCCGGCGGTGGGCGCCGGTGAAGGTGCCGACCACGGCGCTGCAGATGACGGGACGGCGGGTCACGGGACGGCGGGCCGTGACGTGACGGACGGCGACGAGGGCGAGCTCGGCAGGCGCGCGGCGTCGCCCGGCCTGGGCGACATTCCGGAGTTGGTGTCCAGAATGGACGCGACGGGTATCGAGGCGCGGTACGGCGTCTACGGCGAGGAGCGGCCGGTGCCGGATGCGGTGGCGTTGTCGGCCTACCGCATCGCGCAGGAGGCGCTGACCAACGTCGCCAAGCATTCCGGGGCCGCCGAGGTCGAGGTGCGGCTGCGGTACCTGGCGAGTTCCCTCGAGGTCGAGATCGTCGACGACGGCTACGGCCGGCCGTCGGAGGGCGGCAGCGGTCTCGGCCAGGCGGGAATGCGGGAACGTGCCGCGGTGCACGGCGGCCGGGTCGAGGTGGGTCCGCGGGGTAGCGGACGGGGCTACCGGGTGTGGGTGAGCGTGCCGCTCGGCCCGCGTCCGGTGCCGCGTCGGACGCAGGAGGGGACCGGATGACCGAGTCGTTGCGGGTCGTGCTGGTGGACGACCAGGACCTGGTACGGGCGGGGTTCCGGGTCATCCTGGGAGCCGAGCCCGACGTGACGGTCGTCGGCGAGGCGGGCGACGGACGGGAGGCGGTCCGGCTGGCCGGCGAGCTGCGCCCGGACGTCGTCCTGATGGACGTGCAGATGCCCGAGGTGGACGGCCTCGAGGCGACGCGCCGCATCCTCGGCGAGCAGGCGGGCTCGGCAGCCCCGACCAAGGTCGTCATCCTCACGACGTTCGATCGGGAGGACTACCTGTTCGAGGCACTGCAGGCGGGCGCGAGCGGGTTCCTGTTGAAGAACGCCTCGCCGGAGGATCTCGTCGAGTCGGTGCGCATCGTCGCCCGCGGGGACGCGCTGCTGTCGCCGGAGGTCACGCGCCGCGTCATCGCGCGGTTCAGTGCCCCGCCCGCCGCACCGTTGCCGGCGACCAGGCCGGACGTGCTGACCGAACGCGAGTACGAGGTGCTGGTCATGTTGGCGCGGGGCGCCTCCAACGGGGAGATCGCCGAGCGGTTCGTCGTCAGCGAGGCGACGGTGAAGACGCACGTGTCGCGCGTGCTGACGAAGCTCGAGCTGCGCGACCGGACGCACGCCGTGGTGTTCGCCTACGAGAACGGGATCGTGGCCCCCGGCACGGCATGACCGACCGGCCCGCCGCCGAGCGGTCCGGCGGGATCATCCCCGAGGGTGACGGCCGGGATACATCGCCGGCCTGACGCGCGCGCCGGCGCCGGCTCCTAGGCTGCTCGTATGTTGAAGGTGAATGGCGTCAGCCGGAGCTTCGGCGACCACCGGGTACTCGACTCGGTGTCGTTCGACGTGAAGCCCGGCCGGATGACGGGGTTTCTGGGGGCCAACGGCGCCGGCAAGACCACCACGATGCGGATCATTCTGGGGGTCCTGAAGGCGGACGCGGGCTCGGTGACGTGGAACGGGCAGCCGGTCACCCAGGGGGTGCGCCAGCGGTTCGGGTACATGCCGGAGGAACGCGGCCTGTACCCGAAGATGAAGGTCGCGGATCAGATCCAGTGGTTCGGCAGGCTGCACGGCATGTCGGCGGCAGCGGCGGCGTCGAGCACCGAGCGGCTGCTCGAGGAACTCGACCTGAGCACGCGTGCGAACGACAAGCTCGAGGCACTCTCGCTCGGCAACCAGCAGCGCGCGCAGATCGCGGCGTCGCTGGTGCACGATCCGGAACTGCTGATCCTCGACGAGCCGTTCTCGGGCCTGGACCCGATCGCCGTCGACACGGTGCTGCGGGTGCTGCGACAGCGCGCCGCCGACGGGGCGCCGGTGCTGTTCTCGAGTCACCAGCTCAGCGTGGTCGAGCAGCTGTGCGACGACCTGGTGATCATCTCCACGGGTGAGATCAAGGCCAGTGGCGAGCGGGACGAGCTCAAGCAGCGCTACGGCACGCCGCGGTACGAGCTGGTCGTCGGCTCGGACGCCGGGTGGCTGCGCGATGTTCCCGGCATCAAGGTGACCAGTGTGGACGGTCCGCGGGCGGTGTTCGAACCCGCGTCAACGGACGGTTTCCGCAACGGTGGGGAGGCGCTGGACCAGCGGATCCTGCAGGAGGCGATGCGCCGCGGCGAAGTGCGTGCGTTCACGCCCGTCGTGCCGTCACTCAACGAGATCTTCAAGGAGGCGATCTGATGACCAGCGTCGAGGAGCGGACCTCCGTCGAGTCTCGCAACGACAGTGACGGCGTGTCGTTCATGCAGGCCACGCGGCTCGTGGCGGAACGCGAGATCAAGGCTTTCCTGCAGATGAAGGGATTCTGGATCGGGCTGGCGGCGATCGTCATCGGCCTGTTCGCCGCGTCGATCCTGCCGAACGTGCTCGGCGGCGGGGACACGAAGGTCGCCGTCACCGGTGCCGAGGTGGCGCAGACCCTCGAAGCGGGCCCGTTCGACGTCGAACGCACCGACGACGTCGCCGCCGCCGAGGAGCTCGTCCGCACCGAACAGGTCGAGGCGGCGGTCGTGCCGGACACGACCGGCCAGTCGGCGACGGGGGTCTCGGTCGTCGCGCTCGAGAACCCGCCGAGTGACCTCATGGCGTCGCTGGGCTCGCCGCCGCCGGTGAACCTGCTCGACCCGGGCGAAGTGGGCGAGGGCGAGAAGCAGCTCGTCATCATGGTGTTCGCGCTGGTGTTCATGCTCTTCGCCATGGGAGGCACGGCGATCGCGCAGAGCGCCGTCACCGAGAAGCAGACCCGGGTCGTCGAGATCCTCGTGTCGACACTGCCGGTGAAATCCTTGCTGGCCGGCAAGATCGTGGGCCACACGCTGCTCACCGTCGGCCAGGTCGTCGTGCTGGCCATCGCCGCCCCGATCGCACTGCAGGTCGGCGGCAACGAGGCGCTGCTCGAGGTGATCCTGCCCGCGCTCGGCTGGTACGTGCCGTTCCTCATCCTCGCGTTCCTGCTGCTGGCCTCCATGTGGGCGGTCGCCGGGTCGCTGGTGAGCAGGCAGGAGGATCTGGGCTCGACGATGGGCCTGGTCATGACGCTGGTGTTCGGCCCGTACATGGCCGTCATCTTCCTGGCCGACAACGCGACAGCCATGACCGTGCTCTCGTACGTGCCGTTCTCCGCGGCCATCGCGATGCCGGTGCGCCTGTTCACCGGTGAGGCGCAGCTGTGGGAACCGTTCGTGTCACTGGGCCTGATCGCCGTCATGATCGTCGTGATCACGGCCGTGGCGACCCGTCTCTACACCGGTTCGCTGCTCCAGACCGGCGGTAAGGTCAAGCTCTCGCGCGCCTGGTCGTCGGCCTCGGACTAGGCGATCATCCGGCAGCGGTCCCCGGTCGGCGCATGCCGGCAGGGGACCGCTGCCGTTTCCCTCATGTGGACGGCCGGCTCGAGAACGTCAGCGTGACGTGGTTCAGCGACGCGGGCAGGCGGCCCGGGCCGAGCCGGGTACCACCCGTGCCGGTGAGCCGGACCTCACGACGTCCCAGGATCGCCGCGAGCAGGGTCGCCGTCGTGAACAGCACGACGTCCCTGCCGGGGCAGGCCGCGGGGCCGCTGCTGAACGGAACGAGTGCGGGCTGTGCCCGTGCCCTGCCGTCGAGCCAGATGTCGGGGTCGAACCGGTCGGCGTAGGGCAGCCTGCCGGAATCACGGTGGAACAGTGGTGTGAACGCCAGGAACGTGGTGCCCTCGCCGCCCCACGCGGTATCGGCGCGCGCTTCGCGGAGCAGCGCCGGAGTGGTGGGCCAGAGCCGCAGTGATTCGAGGACGCAGGCGCGCAGGAACGGGAGCTGCCGCACCTCGTCCTCGCCGCGGTGCCCGGCTTCCTCGCGTGCGCGGGCGTGTGCGCCGGGGTGGGTCGCGATCAGTGCCAGCGCGCGGAACGTGGCGATGCCTGCGGCGTCGAAGGCGAACAACCAGTGCGGCACCTGACCCGCCGCGTCGAGTCCCGTGTCGCCCGGCCCGGTGCCAGCCTGCCGCGCGTCCGCGGCGACGGCGTTCAGTGCGGAGACGAGGCTGCCCTGCCGGTCCAGACCGGTCTGCTGCCGGACGAGAGCGAGGAACCGGTCCCGCAGCCGCCGGTTTCTCGGCAGCAGATAGGCCCAGTTGGCGTCCTGTCTCAACCGGCCGAGCAGATCCGTGACCTCCCGGTCGTCGGCGGTGTCGCCACCGAGCGTGACCTGCCGGACGATCCGCCACCAGACGGTGGAGAAGTCCTCCCATCCGATGCCGGACGGCAGGTCGTCCGCACCGGTGCGGATCGGATCCACCCACTCGCTTGCCAGATGGTGCAGTTCCCGTCCCGGTTCGAGTGCGTCCTCGTTGGCGTCGCGGCGCCGCTGCCGCCACGGGCCCTCGGAGACCAGCACCCCGTGTGGCTGGAACCGGCTCAGCGCGGCACGTTTCTCCAGTGTCGCCGGGCTGAACGGAACCGGCGCAGCAGCGAGCATGCGGCCGGCGTCCGCGTGATCGAGGAGCACGGTGACCGAACGGCCCGGCAACCGCAGCCGAACCGGCCTGCCGTGGTGAGTGCGCCGGAGTCTGCGCAGCGTCGCGATGGCGCGGCGGTCGAGGTCGAAACGTTCCGCCAGGTGCATCACCGCGGGGCGGCGCGTGATCGGCCCCGCGGCGATGGTCGGGGCCAGCACCGTCGCGGCGACCCGTGCCGTCTCGGCGACGGACGCGGTGTCGGAGGCCGGATGCGGCTGGTCCCCGCGGAGCGTCCCGCCCGAGGGGGCTGTCGTCGGCGTGGCGGATCGGTCGGAAGTCGTCATGCCACAGTGATTTCCCGATGCGGCGCACGTGAATCGACCTGATCGCGCCGGGCCGGACGCTCCCACGACGGGTGCCGTCACCGGCTGGTGACGGCACTGGCGGTGACTGCTGCAGGGCCGTGACTGCTGCACCGCCGTGTTGCAGGGCGGTGCCGATCACCGGATGTCGTTGCTCACCGGGTGTCGCGAGCGGTGCGTTTGCGTGCGGCGTTGCCGGGAACACGGCGGACATGTCGGACAGGAATGCGTGGCACCAGGGCAGGCCGCACACCGGCCGTTGGGCGCGGACGCTCGTCTGTGTCATCGGTGCGTGTTACCTGATCCTCGGCGTGGCGGGGTGGGTGAGCGGCCCCGGCGGGGTACTGGTCTTCAGTTCTGGGCCACTGCTCGACGTCGTACGCGCAGGGGTCGGGTTGCTGTGCCTGACGGCGTTGCACCCACGTGCCTCGGCCACCGCGCTCGGCTGGTTCCTGTTCGTCGGTTTCACCGCGCTACTGGCCTATGGCATCCCGGCGGCGATCGCGGCGGATCCAGCCGACGTGAAACGGGTCTTCCCGCTCTCGTGGGCCGACAACGTCGCGCACCTGGTGACGGCTTTAGTGGGGTTGTCGATCGGGATGTCGCGGTATCCCGTGCGGGACACCGTCGCGCCCGGCGAGCGCGGGAATGGCTGATTTGCCCGGTTTCTCATGCACTGTCCACAGTGGTGGCGACGGGCGGGAACGGTGTGCGATTCGCAGCAACCCGGGAGTACCGAGATCGGACGGATCGGCCCGTTAGTTCGCGGCTTCGTTGGGAAACCGGCGGGGGCCGGCGAACACGAAACGGAGGGGACGCGGCGGTGACGACACCGCCGGGCCCTCCGGACGAATCGTGAGGAAAAGGAGGACAGATGACGACGCCCGAGAGCGGTCGTGTGACCGGGACGAAGGACAAGAACTACAACGTCATCTGGTACGTCGAGGCGTGCCTGAGCAACGCGCTGCGCCTGGAGACCTACATCGGCGACGCCGAACGGGACGGTGACTCCGAACTGGCCGAGTTCTTCCGCAAGGCACAGGCCGACAGCCGTAAGGGCGCCGAGCAGGGCAAGGAACTGTTGCGGAAGCGACTGTCGTCCTGACGAGCCGCGCTCCGATGCACGCTCGGGCGCACGTTCCGGTGGTGGTCGCGGGTGCCCGAGCGTTCCGGGGCACCCGACCACCACCGGCCGGTTGCGGGCAGGGGCGGCAGCGAAGCCCATGGCACAGCCCGGCCCTATTCACAGCCCAGCCCAGCTAACAGTGAAGCCCATGTCGCGGCGAAGTAGATACCGCGTGAAGCCGGTACGGCGTGAAGCAGCGTGCCCGCCGGGGCGATGGCCCTCGGCCCGTCGCCCGCGTTTATCCGGGCGACGGGCCGGGCAACGCTGGGGTAGTCCGGCGACGAAAGGAGCGCCCGATGCAGCACGGCGAGTTCGAAGCGGTGACACCGCCGCAGGACACCGGAGCGCCGGACAGCGTCGAACAGGATCCGGCCGCACTGGGCGGTGCCGAGGATCTCGACGAGGACCGGTTGCAGCAGGACCCGCTGGAGCGCGGGGTCGAGCCGCCCGAACAGTGGTCGGGTGTCGACCGCTGGGGGACAACGCCGTCCGAGGAGCGCGAGGGTGAACCCCTGGACGAAAGGCTGGCCGAGGAACAGCCCGACACACCGACGCCACCTCCTCCCGAACAGGAACCGGATCTGCCGCGCGGGCTCGACACCGAGCGTGGTGAGGAGGCTGACAAGGCCGGCGGTTCGGTGGCGGACGCGATCCGCACGCCGCGGCCGCCCGAGTGACGCGAGGACGGGCGATGCACAGCAGCGAACCGCGGGACGTGCTGGCCGTGGAGGGCCCGTTCGCGTGCGCGTACTTCGACGCCTCGCACGGTGCGGACGTGCTCGTGGTCGATGGTGTCGAGTTGCCGGCCGGGGTCGGTGCGCTGCCGCGCTACTGAGCCGTTCCGGTGGAGGGATCCGAATGAAACGTGAGAGTGATCAGCACGCACCGAGGGTGGACGACCAGCTCGAACGGGAGCTGGAGGGTGCGCTGCGCGGCAACCGGCCGTCGCGGACGGACGAGCCGAGGGATCCGGAGCCGCCCGCCGACGACGATCCCGACGTCGCGGGATGGTCGCCGCGTACGGAGGACGAACCCGAGTGACCCGGGCGTGTATGCAGGGGGCCGCCCGGCGGTCGTTCAACGCTCATCTGTGCCCTCCCCGTCGAGGTCGCCGCTCGGGAATCCGTGCTCCCGATTCTCCCGAGTCCCGCTGTCCTGGGTGCCGCTGTCCTGGGCGCCGCTGCCGATGACGCGACTGTCGGTGATGCCGAGACGGCGGAACACCTCGGGAAGGTCGTCGAGTACGGGTGTCCGCATGTCCCGGCCCATGAGGGTGGCGCGCAGGTAGAGCCCGTCCCCGATCAGGCCGATCAGCTCGGCGGTCAGCGGGTCGTCGACGTACTCGTGGGCCAGGTCCGTCCACATGCGAAACGACGTGGCGAGGGCTTCGTCGGCCTTCGGTTCGCTGCCGAGTAGGCGGAGCGCCGCCACGGATGTCCGGTGGGCGGGCTTGGCCATGTCGGCGTCGGTCACGGATGTGCTGAGCAGGTACCGGACCATGCCCTCCGGGGCGTTCCTGGCGTGTTCCATGTCGCTGCGGGTGCGGTCGAGTAGCCGGTGGATGAGGCCGTCGAGGAGTGCGTCCTTCGATTTGAAGTGGTAGAGCAGGCCGCCCTTCGACACGTCCGCCCTCGACGCGACGGCGTCGAGCGTGACGGCGGCCAGGCCCTTCTCGATCAGCAGGTCCTCGTAGGCGTCGAGGACCTGTTCGCGTGCGGATGGTCGTCCCATGCCGGGTCACTCTACCGCCTTGACTGAACCGTCTGGACGGTCTACTTTCGAAGTGCTGGCAAACTATACCGGCTGGACGGTTCATAAATCGGAGGAGACGTGGACAGGGCGGGAACGCGCGACTGGGCGGCACTCGGCGTGCTGGTACTCCCGGTGCTGCTCATCAGCGTGGACATGACGGTGCTCGGCTTCGCCCTGCCCTACCTGAGTGAAGACCTCGCTCCGACCGGTGCCGAGCAGCTGTGGATCGTGGACATCTACTCGTTCGTACTCGCCGGTCTGCTGGTGCTGATGGGGTCGGTGGGCGATCGCATCGGCAGGCGCAGGTTGCTGCTGTCGGGCGCGGCGCTGTTCGGGGCTGCGTCGGTGCTCGCTGCGTTCGCGGTGACCCCGACGATGCTGATCGCCGCTCGGGCACTGCTCGGCGTGGGTGGGGCGACGCTGATGCCCTCGACGCTGTCGCTCATCCGCACGATCTTCACCGACCCGGCGCAGCGCAGGCTCGCGATCGCGGTGTGGGGCTCCGGTTTCTCGGGCGGGATGGCGCTGGGCCCGGTGGCGGGTGGCTGGCTGCTCGAACACTTCTGGTGGGGCTCGGTGTTCCTCGTCAACGTGCCGGTGATGGTCGTGTTGCTCGCCGTCGGGCCACTGCTGCTGCCCGAGGCGAAAGACCCCGCGCCGGGCCGGTTCGACCTGTCGTCGGCGGTACTGTCGCTGGCCGCGGCGCTGCCCGTGGTCTACGGCATCAAGGATCTCGCCAAGCACGGACTCGGACCGGCGCCGCTCGTCGCGATCGCACTGGGACTGGCGGTCGGTGCCGTGTTCGTGCACCGGCAGCGGACGCTCACCGACCCGATGATCGACCTGCAGTTACTGGCCAAGCGCGAGTTCAGCGTGTCGATCGGCACCAACATGCTGGGTGTGTTCGCGATGACGGGGCTGCTGTTGCTGGTCCCACAGTATCTCCAGCTCGTGCTGGGGATGCCGCCGTTGACCGCGGCGCTGTGGATGCTGCCGATGACGGTGGCGGGTGTCGCCGGCTCGCTGCTGGTGACACGGTTGGCCCGGCACGTCCCGGTGCCGCAGCTGATCGGCGCGGGGCTGGTGCTCGCCGCGGTGGGGTTCGCGGCCGTGGCCGTGCTGGGCGCAGGTGCGGGCCCCTGGCTGATCGTGTCGGCGCTCGTGCTCGTCGGATTCGGCGTGCCGCTGTCGGAGGTGCTGACGAACGACCTCATCGTGTCGACGGCTCCGCCGGAGCGGGCAGGCTCGGCGGCGGCGATCTCCGAGACCGGCTTCGAACTGGGCGGCGCGCTGGGGACCGCGGTGCTCGGCAGTGTGGCCATGTCGATCTACCACTCCGGAGTGCCCGCGGATGCGCCGCACGCGGCCCGCGAGACGCTCGGCGGTGCCGTCGCGGCGGCGCGTCACCTGCCGCAGGGCCAGGCCGAGGCGCTGCTCGACACGGCGAGGGAAGCGTTCGTCACGGGCATGCGGATCAGCGCCGTGGCCGGCACCGTGCTGCTGGTGCTGACCGCGGCGCAGGCCGTCGTCCTGCTGCGCCGCCCACGTACGGACGCCGCCGTCCCGGTTCGAGCCTGACGGCAAGGAGATGCCCCGCCGCAGGCGCCCTCCTCGCGGTCAGTCGAGCACGGCGTAGGCCTCGACCTCGACGAGCACGTCGGGTTCGAACAGATACGCCACGTCGATGACCGACAGCGGCGGCAGCGGTGTGGGAATGCCGAGTTCCTCGGCCGCCTTCTCGATCCCGGTGAGGAACGGTTCCATCATTTCCGGATGCCATCCGGTGGTGAAGAAGCGCAGCCGGACGACGTCGGAGAAGCTCGCACCGGCGCCTGCGAGACCGCGCGCCGTGTTGCGGAGCGCCTGCGCGACCTGTTCGGTCAGGTCGCCGGTCGCGACGGGGTTGCCTGCGCCGTCGCGGGCGATCTGCCCGGCGACGTGGACGTGCCGGCTTCCGGTCGCGACGGCCACGTGGTGGTACGGGACGGGTTGGAACATGCCGTCGGGGCTGAAGGTCTGCACGGTCATGCGGAACGCCTCTCACGGTGTGCGCCCCGTGGCCCGCGAACGGATGTGCTGCGCCGGCTGTTGCGGGGAAAGTATCCGATGAATACCTTGTATCCGAAAGGAACTTCAACGAGACCAGGTGTCATGACGGAAACCACCGATCCGGGGCGTCTCGGCCCGGAGCACCGCGAACTGCTGGGTCAGGTGCTGGACAAGTGGTCGCTGGAGGTGCTCGACCGGCTGTGTGAGCGGCCGCGGCGGTTCAACGAGCTGCGGCGCGCGATTCCCGCGGTGACTCAGAAGTCGCTGACGGCGACCCTGCGGCGACTGGAGCGCAACGGGATGGTGGAGCGCGAGATCGTGAGTACCCGGCCGGTCGGCGTCGAGTACCGGATGACGCCGCTCGGCAAGACGCTCCAGGGCCTGATCGACGCGTTGCTGGAGTGGAGCGCCACGCGGCTTCCCGAGGTGAACCGGGCGCGCGACCGCTTCGACGACGCCGAACGGGAAGCCGAACAGGGATCGGTCTCGCGGTAGGCCGGGTCAGCGCAGGACGGTCGCCGCGAGGTCCCTGAGGATCTCGTCGATCTCCGGTGCCAGGTCCGCCGTCTCCGAGGTGAGCAGCCACAGCGCGCCACCGTCGACGCCGAGCAGCAGCAATCGGGCGTGCCTGCCGGGGTCGCCGTCGCGGAGCGCGCCCTCCGCGGCGAGGACGTCGAGCCACGCGGTGACCCGTTCGTGTGCACGTCGCACCGCGGACGCCCACAACGCGCGGCGGTCGGGCGTCGAATCCGGTCCGGCCACCGCCGCGACGGTGGCCGCCCACTGTTCGAGGCCGTCGGCCGGTGTCACGAACTGCCGCAGGCATTCGACCAGCCTGTCCACGGCCGGGATGCGTGTGTCGCGGATACGCAGGTCGCCGAGTCTGCTGTCGAACACCGCGTCGGTCACGACGTCGTACAGGTCGCGCTGGGTGGGAAAATAGTAGCGCAACGTGCTCGCGCCGACCCCGGCACGAGCGGCCACCGCGCGCACGCTCAACGCGGCCATGCCTTGCTCGACGGCGATCTCCCGGGCTGCGGTCACGATGCCCTGCCGGTGGCCCCCCATGGCTCTCCTCTCGTCGTGATGGTTCCGCCGTTTCCGGCGTTGGGCCCGTGTTGTCGTCCCGGCGATACTAGTACAGTGTACTAATCACTGCGCAGGCGATGTCCGTGCGCATTTTCTGGGGACGAAAGGAATCAGGGGAGAACATGATCAGCAGCGTGCAGGAATGGGCTCTTTCCCTGCCGTGGTTCCTTCACTGGGTGGGAATTCTGGTACTGGGGGCTATCCCGTTCGTCGAGTCTTACCTCGGGTCGGTCATCGGCGTGTTGTCGGGTCTGTCGCCGTTCGTGGCGATCCCGGTGGCGATCGGCGGCAATGTCGTCTCGATGCTCGCGTTCGTGTTCGGGGCGCACGCGGTGCGCGGACGTGTCATTGCGGGCCGTGAGGAGGTCCCGCTGACGCCCCGGAAGCAGAAGCTCAAGGAGCGGTTCGACCGGTACGGTGTGGCGGGGGTGAGTCTGCTCGGTCAGATGGTCCTGCCCAGTCAGATCACGTCCGCGCTCATCGTGTCGTTCGGCGCCTCGCGGAACCGGGTGATCCTGTGGCAGGTCATCTCGATCATCCTCTGGGGTGTGGTGTGCGGCATCCTCGCCGTGTACGGCGTCAATGTCTTCGCCTGAACGCGGTTCCGCCCGAGCGTGTGCCGGTCTCCACGGCGGCGGGTACGGCCGGTCGCACCGCCCGTCGTGTGCCGTGGCGGTGGCGCGGATCCGCGGCGGTGCGGGCGTACCATCGGCGCCCGCACCGCCGGCGGCGATGAACCGCATCCCGCCCGCACGAGAACAGCAACACCGGAAGACAGCAACACCGGGAACAGCAACACCGGGAACAGCAAAGGTGGGGACATGACCGTACGGACGGCCGTCATCGGTTTCGGATTGGCTGGCCGCGTGTTTCACGCGCCGTTTCTGCAGTATGACGATGCGTTCTCGTTGGATTTCGTCGTGACGGGTAGCGAGGAGCGGGCGCGGGAGGCGCGGGAGTCGTATCCGGGGGTGTCGGTGTTGCCGGATGTGGCCGCGTTGTGGGAGCGGTCGTCCGATGTGGATCTGGTGGTGATCGGGACGCCACCGGCCACGCATGCGGACATCGCGGCGGCGGCGCTGGATGCGGGTTTGCATGTGGTGGTGGACAAGCCGTTCGTGACGACGAGCGAGCAGGGCCGGGCGTTGATCGACCGCGCGCGCCGGGCGGGGCGTGTCCTGACGGTGTATCAGAACCGCCGGTGGGACGGGGATTTCCTGACGCTGCGGGAGTTGGTCCAGTCCGGTGCGTTGGGTGAGGTGTACTCGTTCGAGTCGCGGTTCGAGTGGTGGCGGCCCGGGGGCGGGCGTGGTTGGAAGGCGAGTGCGGGGGTCGCCGAGGGTGGCGGGATTCTGTTCGATCTGGGGACTCATCTGATCGATCAGGCGGTGCAGTTGTTCGGGCCGGTCGAGGATCTGTGGGCGGATGTGATCACGCGCGGGTCCGACAAGGCCGATGACGATTCGATGGTGGTGCTGCGGCATGCGAGTGGGACGCGGTCGCGGTTGGTGATGTCCGGGTTCGCGGCGTTGCCTGCGCCGCGGTTCCATGTGGCGGGTTCGCGTGGCGGGTTCACTATCTGGGGGTTGGATCCGCAGGAGGACGCGTTGCGTGGGGGTGCCAGGCCTGGTGATGCCGGGTTGGGTGTGCGCGGTGAGGCACAGTGGGCCACGGTCGGTACGCGGGACGAGCAGCGGCGGGTGGAACCGCGCCGCGGGGATTACGGCGGCTTCTACCGCAAGCTCGCGGAGGCCCTCGCCGGCACCGGAGACGTTCCGGTTGACCCGAACGACGCGGTCGAAGTCCTCGAACTCGTCGAACGCGCCCACAGCTTCGCCGCTCGCTGAAACCGCGCCGCTCGCTGAAGCCGCGGGTCGCCGCCGTGACCGCGGTCGGCAGCCAGTCTGTCGACCGCGGTCACGGGACTGATTACAGCCACCGTCGGCAAAATCGGCGACCGTGACGACACCATGTGAGTATCAATCGGCTCGACAAGAAGTATTGGCGTCGAGCCTGTGCTGTCCATCACCGTTGCGGGTGGCGCTTCTCCCAACGACGGGACGAATGGATGGACACACGACGTCACACGCCGGCCGCGCTCGTGGCCGCTGCCCTGCTCCTCCTCTCCGGCTGCGGAGGAGGTGAGGATCCGGCCCGCAGTGAGACCCCGCTCGACGTGGTGGCACTGTCCACCTACGGCACGGGCACGGCGACGTTCGCCGACGTGGCCGCCGTCGCCGATGCCGTGACCGCGGAGCAGGGGACCCGGTTCCGGATCATCACCTCCGGTACGGCGATCGGGCGGATGCTCCCGCTCAAGGACGGCCAGACACAGTTCGCCCGCACCGGCGACGAGTACATCTTCGGTTTCCGCGCCGAGCACGAGTTCGCCGACGAGGACTGGGGGCCACAGCCGACGCGAGTGGTCTGGGGCCCGACCGCGCCGCACAGCTGGATGGCACGGGACGGCTCCGGCATCCGCGGGGCCGCCGACCTCGAAGGCAAGCGGGTCCCGCGGATCACGGCCAACCCCTCGGTCAACCAGAAGACCGAGGCGATGCTCGCCAGTGCCGGGCTCAGCTGGGCGGACGTCCGTCCCGTCGACATCGGCTACGGCGAGCAGCCGGACGCGCTCAAGGCGGGCAAGCTCGACGTGCTGTTCCAGCAGGTGTACGGCTCCTCGCTCGCGGAACTCGAATCGACCACGCCGGTGCACTGGTTGGAGTTCGACGCCGGCGATCCGCGCACGCGGCGGGCGATCGAGGAGAACGTGCCGTCGGTGGAGCTGCGTTCGTTCAGCGGTGCGCCGGGTCAGGAGGAAGGCGGCTCGGACACCGGCTTCTGGTACGCCGTTCCGATCATCACCTACGCAGGTACCTCCGACGTGGTCGCCTCCCAGCTGGCCAAGTCCATTGTAGACAGCTACGACACGTACCGGGACGCGACCTCGACCACGGATCTGTGGTCGACCGACCACGCGATGATCGCGCCGGTGGAGGTGCCGTTCCACCCCGGCCTCATCGAGGTCCTGAAGCAGGAGGGCGTGTGGACCGACGAGGCCCAGCACCGGCAGGAGGAACTGCTGGCACAGGAGAAACAGCTGCGCCGCGGCTGGCAGCAGGTGAAGGGTTCGGAGAATCTTCGCCGGGACTGGGCGGCCTGGAAGAAGCAGCACATCGAGGAGGCCGGCGATGAATGACGTGATCGACGACCGTTCGGCCGGCGGCCACGGCGACGGCCACGGCGACAGTCACGGCGACGGCGACCCCGCAGGCGAGCGGCACGCCGCCGCACCGGCTGCGGAGCCGGCGCGGCTCACGGCCGGGCAGCGGTTCTGGGCGACCGTGGCCGTGACGCTGACGGTCGCCGGAGTGCTGGTGGTGCTGAACCAGGTCTTCTTCTGGAACCCAGGCGGTTTCACGCTGCTGCTGAACGCGTTCCTGTACGTCGTGCTGGCGTGCTTCCTGTCGCAGGTCTTCATCCTCGTCAGGGCGCGTAAGTCCGCCGAGCGGTCCCGCTTCGCGGTGCCCTGGTACGACGCCGTCCTCGCCGTCGGCTGTGTCGCGACCAACCTGTACTTCGCGAGCCACGCCGAGCAGATCTCGCTCGAGGGCTGGGACTACGCCGCACCGCCGCTCGCGGTCGTTGCGTCGTTCGTGCTGTGGCTGCTGGTGCTGGAGGCGCTGCGGCGCACGGCCGGACTCGTCGTCACGATCATCGCGGGTGCGTTCTCGCTGTACCCGTTGATCGCGGAGCAGATGCCCATCGGGTTCCTGCAGGGCGTGCCGTTCCCCATCGAGCGCGCGGCGACGGTCCACGCGCTCGGACCGGACTCGATCCTCGGACTGCCGTTGCAGACCGCGGGTGCGATCCTGATCGGTTTCCTGGTGTTCGGGGTCGTGCTGCAGCGCACCGGCGGCGCCGAGTTCTTCATCGACCTCGCGCGCAGCGTCTTCGGCCACGCCCGCGGTGGTTCGGCCAAGGTCGCGGTGACGAGCTCCGCGTCCATGGGCATGATGAGCGGCTCCGCGGTGTCCAATGTGCTCACCACCGGCCCGATGACGATTCCGGCGATGAAGCGTGCCGGCTATCCCGGCACGTACGCGGCCGGTATCGAGGCCACGGCAGCCACCGGTGGGTCGATCACCCCGCCGATCATGGGCACGGCGGCGTTCCTGATGGTCTCGTTCCTCGGCATTCCGTACTCCGAGGTGGCACTCGCGGCGGCAGCGCCCGCGCTGCTGTACTACGTCGGCGTCTTCACCCAGGTCGACGCCTACGCCGCCCGCACCGGGATGCGCGGCGAACCGCGGTCACACCTGCCGAAGGCCCTGGCGACACTGCGGACGGGTTGGCCGTATCTGCTGGCCCTCGGCGCGCTCATCCTGCTGCTGGTCTGGCAGCGTGACGAGGCGCAGGCGCCGTTCATGGCGGCGGCGCTGCTGCTGGCGATCGCGGTGCTACGGCCGCGGAACCGGCTCGGGGCCCGTGGCCTGCTCGCCGTGGTCGTCGACTCGGGCCGGTCGATCGCCGAGATCGTCGGCATCATCGCGGGCGTCGGGCTGATCGTCGGTGCGCTGTCGATGTCCGGGGCTTCGCTGTCACTGGCCCGCGAACTCGTCGCGGCCGTCGGCGACAACGTGCTGCTGATCCTCATCGCCGGCGCGATCACCTGCTTCGTGCTGGGCATGGGGATGACGGTGTCGGCGGTGTACGTCTTCCTCGCGATCGTGATGGCGCCCGCACTCGTCGAACTGGGCGTCGACCCGGTCGCCGCGCACCTGTTCGTCATCTACTGGGCGGCCGCCTCGTACATCACGCCACCGGTCGCGCTGGCCGCGTTCGCGGCGGCCGGCATCGCCCGCACCTCGCCGATGGCCACGGCCGTCACGGCGATGCGGCTGGGCGCGGCCAAGTACATCGTGCCGTTCTGTTTCGCGCTCAACCCCGCCCTGGTCGCCCAGGACGACGTCGGCTCCGTGCTGCAGGCCGTCGGCTTGGCGATCGTCGGTGTGTTCGCGATGGGTGCCGCGTTCGAGGGCTACGCACCGCTGGTGGAGGTGCGGATGCCGGGGTGGGCGCGCGCGGTTGCGCTCGTCGCGGGTGTCGCGCTGCTGCTGCCGGAGACGGTCTCGTCGGTGACGGGCCTGGTCGTGGTGGTCGTGCTGCTGGCCGCACTTCGGGCGTTCGGTCACTACGGGGCTCCGCCGGAGGTTCGCGGTGGCAGCGACGTCGGCCACGACGGGTCGGTATCGGATGGAGCGGTATCGGATGGGGCCGTGTCGGATGGTGGGCCGCCGGACCGGGCCGGATCGGGTGAGCGGCGGGAGAACGATCCGGAGGTCCGCACGTGACCGGGTCGAAGGTGACGACGCTGGCCGAGGCTGTCGCCGCACACGTGCGGGACGGGATGACCGTGGCACTGGAGGGATTCGGCCATCTGATCCCGTTCGCGGCGGGGCACGAGATCATCCGGCAGCGCAGGCGTGACCTGACGATGTGCCGGATGACGCCGGACATCCTCACCGATCAGCTCCTGGTCGCCGGCTGCGTGAGCAGGCTCGTGGCGTCGTTCTTCGCCAGCGGTTCGGCCGGGTCGCTGTACGAGATCCGGCGGCGGGTCGAACAGCACGATCCGGCGCCGCTGGAGACGGAGGAGTACTCGCACTACGGGATGTACTGCCGCTACGAGGCGGGTGCGAAGCGACTGCCGTTCCAGCCGCTGCTGTCCTATGTGGGCAGTGATCTTCCTGCGCTGAACCCTCGTATCCGTTCGGTGGAGAGTCCGTACGGCGAAGGCAGGGTGTACGTCGTACCGCCGCTCAATCCCGACGTGACGATCGTGCACGCCCAGCGGGCCGACGCGAACGGCAACACGCAGCTGTGGGGGATCACCGGGGCGCAAGCCCCCGCCGCGTACGCCGCCTCGGCCGTGATCGTGACGGTCGAGGAGGTCGTCGCGCCGGAGACGGTCCGCGCCGACCCCAACCGCACGCTGATCCCCGCACACGCAGTGGACGCGGTCGTCGAGGTGCCCGGCGGCGCGCACCCGTCGTACGCACAGGGCTGTTACGACCGGGACAGCGCCTTCTACCGGGAGTGGACCCCGATCAGCAGGGACAGGGAGAGGGCGCTCGCGTGGATCGACGAGTGGATCCACGGCACCGCCGACCACGCGGGCTATCTCGCCAAGCTCGGCGAGCAGCGCTGGGACGGGCTCCGGGTCGCTCCGGCCCCGTCGGGTTCGGTCTCGTACGGACGGAGGCAGGGATGACGGCCGACTCCTCGGCCCGGGTCGGTGGCTCGTCCACCGCGGACGCGGCGATCACGGAAGGGGTCACTGTGGACGTATCCGAGGTGCCGCCGCACAGCGCCGAGTTCCTCGCCACGGTCGCCGCGCGCGAACTCGCAGGGCGCCATCGGGTCTTCGCCGGGGTGGGGCTGCCGACCCTGGCCGTGGACCTGGCCAAACGCACTGTCAACCCGGGCGTCGAACTCGTCTACGAGTCCGGTGTCGTCGGTGCGCATCCGGAGGCGATGGCCGAGGGGATCGCGGACTCGGTTCTGGTGTCGGGGTCCGAGGCGATGTTGAGCATGGACGCGCTGTTCGGCTACGTGCTGCAGGGCGGTTACGTCGACGTCGGGTTCCTCGGCGCCGCGCAGGTCGACCGGATCGGCAACATCAACACCTCTGTGATCGGCGACTGGCGGCGGCCGGAGGTGCGACTGCCCGGATCGGGCGGCGCGAGCGACATCATCGCCTCCGCCCGCGAGATCGTGGTCGTGCTGCGCCGCCACGACCCGGCTGCGCTGCCGGAGGAGGTGGACTTCTGCACCTCGCCGAGCCCCGTCAGGGCGCGGCGGCAGGACGGGTTCCATCAACCGCAGGGTGCCGGGGTCACCACCGTGATCACCCCGCTCGGGGTGCTGCGCAGGCCCGACCGTGACGGCGAGCTGGAGCTCGCGGCGGTGCACCCCGGCGTCACGGTGGCCGAGGTGACCGGGAACACCGGCTGGGACCTGCGCGTGCGCGGCGACGTGGCGGAGACGCCGCGGCCCCGCACCGAGGACGTCCGCCTGCTGCGGGAGGAGATCGACACGGTGCGGCTGTATCTGCGGTGACGGTGAATCTGCGGTGACGGCTCCGCGGCCGGTCACAGCCCGCCGTAGCCGTCGGGTGTGGGCAACGCGCGTTCGGACAGTTCGAGTACCCGGTCGACGGCGGGCGTGGTCTCGGTGCGCCAGATCAGGCGGGCGAGCGCTTCCTCCCTGCCCCCTTCGAGCGGGATGACCGACAGGCCGGTGGTGATGACGTTCCGGAACGCCGTGTCCACGGTCATCGTCAGCCCGACCCCTGCGGCCACGAGTGCCATGAGCGTCCAGGTGTCGGGCCCGTGCTGGGCGATACGCGGTGTGAATCCGGTCTGTTCGGCCTTGCGGATCGCGGTGTCACGCAACGACGAGCCGCTCGCGGCTTCGAGGAACACCCACGGCTCGTCGACGAGTTCGTCCATGCCGACCGAGTCACGTCCCGCGAGCGGGTGCGATTCGGGGACGACGATGACGTAGTGGTCGACGCGGACGACGCGGGAGCGCATGCCGGACGGCGTGGCGTCCCAGCGCACGATCGCCATGTCGAGGGTGCCGTCGGCGAGCTGGCCGATCGCGTCGGAGCCGTAGGTCGTGCTGCTCAACGCCAGTTCGATGCCCGGCTGCTCCTGGCGGACGCGCTGGGCGAGGGCGCTGATCAGCGGGTGTGACGACGGGCCGGCGAAGCCGATCGAGACCTTGCCGACGGCGCCCTCGCCCGCGTGGGCGACCGCCCGTTCGGCGGCATCGAAGGCGTTCACGATGTCGTACGCGGCGGGCACGAGCGCCTCGCCCTGCGCGGTCAGGCTGACGCGGCGGGTGGTGCGGTCGAACAGTGGCGAGCCGAGGTGGCGTTCGAGTTGCTGAATGGTGCGGCTCAGTGGCGGCTGGGCGATGTGCAGTCGTGCGGCGGCCCTGCCGAAGTGCAGTTCCTCGGCGACGGCGAGGAAGGCCTTGACGTGGTGGAGGTCCATCCGGCGTCTCCTGGCTCGGGCGTGCTGCCGGTCACCGGCGACCGGCAGCGGGCGGGAACGCGGGAAATTGATGCGCGTGTTCGATGGATACCATACCGATTACGCCATTGCCGGGTATCGGACCTGTTGGCAGGATCAGGGCATGGTCGACACCGACGCCGACTCGGCTCCGACGCTCCCGCTGGCCGGCATCCGCGTGGTCGCGCTGGAGCAGGCCGTCGCGGCGCCGCTGGCCACCCGGCACCTCGCCGACCTGGGCGCCGAGGTGATCAAGGTCGAGCGGGTGGGCGAGGGTGACTTCGCCAGGGCCTACGACGACGCGGTCGGCGGCGTCGCCTCGCACTTCGTGTGGCTGGGCCGCGGGAAGAAGTCGCTCGCGCTGGACGTCAAGTCGGAGCGGGGCGGCAGGTTGCTGGGGGATCTGCTGGCCACGGCCGACGTCTTCGTGCAGAACCTGGCGCCCGGTGCCGCCGCCCGTCTCGGCCTCGACTCCGCCGCGCTGCGCGACCGGAATCCGCGGCTGGTGACCGCCGACCTGAGCGGTTACGGCGACGGTGGTCCGCAGGCGGGCCGCAAGGCCTACGACATGCTCGTGCAGGCCGAAAGCGGACTCGTGTCGATCACCGGGACGCCCGAGCAGGCCACCAAGACCGGCATCCCCACGTCCGACATCGCCGCGGGCATGTACGTGCTCACGTCGGTGCTCGGCGCGTTGTTCCGGCGCGAACGCACGGGCGAGGGCGCGAGCGTGGACGTGTCGATGTTCGACGCCACCGCAGAATGGCTGGGACACCCCATGTACGTGGCGATGTACGCGGGCAGGCAGCTGCCACGGCTCGGACTGAGCCACGCCGCGATCGCGCCGTACGACGCCTACCCGACCCGGGACGGTCAGGTGCTGATCGGCGTGCAGAACGACCGCGGGTGGGAGGCGCTGTGCCGCGAGGTGCTGTCCGACTCGGACCTCGCCGCAGATCCACGGTTCGCGACGAACGTGCTGCGGGTGGAGCATCGCGGCGCGTGTGACGCGGAGGTCGGAGTGCGCACCGCGAGGTTCGACACGGCCACCCTCGAGGCGCGCCTCGTCGAGGCCGGCGTGGCCGCCGCCCAGGTCAACGACATGGCGGGCCTCATCGCCCATCCACAGCTGTCCGAACGCGACCGGTGGCGCGAGGTGCACACCGAGAACGGTCCCGTGCGGGCACTGCTGCCACCGATGACCTACCGCGACGTCGAACTCGTCATGGGAGACGTGCCCGCGCTCGGTGCGCACACCGACGAGACGCTCACCGCCCTCGGCGTGGCGGCCGGGGAACTCGAGAACCTGCGCGCCGACGGCGTGATCCAGTGACGGACAGGAGGGCCACCACCATGACCACGACGCCCGATCCGATGTCGAAGCGCGGTCTCGAACAGGTCGGCGACGACGACTTCGCCGCGATCCTCGCCGCGGCCCGCGACTTCGTGCGCAGCCGGGTGGTCCCGCGGGAGAACGAGATCATGGAGGCCGACGCGATCCCGGACGACCTGCGCGCCCAGGTCGCGGACATGGGGCTCTTCGGCTACGCGATCCCGCAGGAATGGGGCGGACTCGGGCTGAACCTGACGCAGGACGTGGAACTGGCCATGGAGTTGGGCTACACGTCGCTCGCGCTGCGGTCGCTGTTCGGGACGAACAACGGCATCGCGGGCCAGGTGCTCGTCAACTACGGCACGGAGACGCAGAAGGCCGCGTGGCTGGAGCGGATCGCCTCTGGTGATGTCGTGGCCTCGTTCGCGCTGACCGAACCGGATGCCGGGTCGAGCCCGGCGGGCCTGCGCACGAAGGCCGAGGCGGACGGCGACGACTGGGTGATCAGCGGCGGCAAGCGGTTCATCACGAACGCGCCGATCGCCGACCTGTTCGTGACGTTCGCGCGCACCCGCGAAGCGGCGGGCAAGGACCCCGGGATCGCGGTGTTCCTGATCCCGGCCGGCGCGCCCGGTGTCCACGTGGGGCCGAAGGACCGCAAGATGGGGCAGGAGGGTGCCTGGACGGCCGATGTGACGTTCGACGGCGTGCGCGTGCCTGCCGATGCGCTGGTCGGCGGTTCCGAGGAGGTCGGGTACAAGGCCGCGATGATGTCCCTGGCCAGGGGCCGGGTCCACATCGCGGCGCTCGCGGTCGGTGCGGCCCGGCGGGCGCTGGACGAGTCCGTGGCCTATGCGGCGGGTGCCACCCAGGCCGGCACGCCGATCGGCGAGTTCCAGTTGGTGCAGGCGATGTTGGCCGACATGCAGACCGGCGTGATGTCCGGCGAGGCGCTCGTGCGGGAAGCGGCGCGGAAGTACCACACCGGAGAGGATCGCAGGATCGCGCCGTCGGTGGCGAAGCTCCACTGCACGGAGATGGTCGGCAGGGTCGCGGATCTCGCCGTACAGGTGCACGGCGGCACGGGGTACATGCGCGAGGTGCCGGTCGAACGGATCTACCGCGAGGTGCGGCTGCTGCGCCTGTACGAGGGCACCAGCGAGATCCAGCGGCTGATCATCGGTGGCGGTCTGGTCAAGGCGGCGCAGCGCGGCCGGTGAGGCTCACCGCCGGAGCAGTCCTTCTGCGATCTCGCGGCCCTCGGCGAGCAGGCCCGCGCCGTAGATGCGGTGGTGGGCGAACGCGCCCTCCAGCAGCAGGAACAGGTGATCCGCGAGACTGCCGGGGTCGGGCGTGTCCGGCAGGTCCTCGGCGATGAGCTCGGCGAGCCGTGTCCGCACCAGGTGCTTGTGCCTGCGGATCACCGAATAGGCGGGGTGTTCCTCGGCGAGTTCGGCGGCCGCGTTGAGGTAGGCGCAGCCGCGTGTGATGGTCTTGGCGTCCTCGGCGTAGACGTCGAAGAACGCCAGCGCACGGGGCTTCTCCGCGGCTGCGATGGCCGCTTCGAGGACGGGCCACCACGTGTCGTGCCGATGCCGGAGGTAGGCCGCGACCAGGCCGTCCTTGTTGCCGAAGTTCTTGTACAGGATCGGCTTTGTGACTTTCGACTCGGCCGCGATGGTGTCGACGCCGACCGGATGGATGCCCTGTTCGTAGAACAGCTCGGAAGCGACCTCGAGAATCTTGCGCGCGCCCGGCGTGAGGTCATCGAGATCGATGCGCTGGTCGTCCACTCCCACTTCTCGGCCCACTCCTTGACTTTACAAACCTGTATACATAGCCTGGCCGTCGCCTGGTTACCGATCTGTATACCGGGTTGGCGGGAATTGTGACACCCCGCCTGGTCGGAGGAGGCGCCGAGGACGCCCGCGCCGCATGTCGAGTTCGCGGGCCGGGACCGCCGGTGCAGGGACGAGGGCAGTCCGGTGGCGAATCCGGCCCATCGAGACATGGTCGAACAGGAGAGTTTTCGTGGCTTCTCAGGAAGAGGCGAGTGTGGAGGCGGCGCAGGTGCCGCCGAAGGCACGGTTGTCCAAGCCGGTGTTCGTGCCGGCGGTCATCGTGATCGTCGCCGCGCTGGGCTTCGCGACGTGGTACGGCGCGCGCTACGGCGACGGCGCCGCGGACGCGTTCACCGAGTTGCGCAACGTCATCGGCACCAACATCGGCTGGTGGTACATCATCGTCGTCACCGCGATGCTGGCGTTCTGCCTGTGGGCTGCGCTGTCCAAAGTGGGCAATATCCGCCTCGGCAGGGACGACGAGCGGCCGGAGTTCTCGCTGTATTCCTGGTTCGCGATGCTGTTCTCCGCGGGCATGGGTATCGGCCTGGTCTTCTCCGGTGTGTCGGAGCCGCTGAACCACATGTTCAGCCCACCGGAGGTGGCCGGCGTCGAGGCCGGTAGCGCCGAGGCCGGGCGCGCCGCGATCGGCCAGTCGATGTTCCACTGGGGACTGCACGCCTGGGGCATCTACGCGATCGTCGGGCTCGGCCTGGCGTACATGACGTTCCGCCGCGGCCGGCCGCTGTCGATCCGCTGGCTGCTGGAACCGATCTTCGGCCGCAAGCTCATCGAATCGTGGGTCGGCCACGTGATCGACGTCGTCGCCATCGTCGGCACCGTCTTCGGTGTCGCCACCTCGCTCGGCATGGGTGTACTGCAGATCCAGGCAGGACTGTCGTACCAGGGTTGGTTCGAGCCCTCGGACACGCTGCTGGTGATCCTCGTGCTCGGCATCACCGCGCTCGGCACGATCTCGGTCGTCACGGGCCTCCACAAGGGCCTGCGGTGGTTGTCGAACGCGAACATGGCGCTCGCCACGGTGCTGGCCGTCGTGGTGCTGCTGCTCGGGCCGACGGTGTTCCTGCTGCGTTCGGTGGTGCAGAACTTCGGCGAGTACCTGCAGACCATTCCGCAGTTGGCGTTCGTCACCGGTGCCGGCGCAGGCGACACGTGGACGCTGGACTGGACCCTGTTCAACCAGGCCTGGTTCCTCGCGTGGGCGCCGTTCGTGGGCATGTTCATCGCGCGCATCTCGCGTGGCCGCACCATCCGCGAGTTCATCCTCGGCGCGCTGCTGGCGCCGACCCTGGTGTCGCTGGTGTGGTTCACGATCTTCGGCAGCACGGGCGTGATGAGTCAGCTCACCGACGGCAACCTCGTCGGCAACGACGGCGCGGTCGACCAGGACACCGCGCTGTTCCTGCTCTTCGGCGAACTTCCCGTCACCGAGGGCATCGTCACGGTGCTGTCGGTCATCGCGATCGTGGTGATCACGCTGTTCTTCGTCACCAGCGCCGACTCGTGCTCGCTGGTGGTCGACGTGCTGTCGCACAACGGACGGAGCGAGACGCCGTGGATCACCCGCGTGTTCTGGGCGGTGCTCGTCGGTGTGGCCGGTGCGCTGCTGCTCCTCGCGGGCGGTGAGGCGGCGTTGACGGTGCTGCAGGTCAGTTCGCTGGCCGGTGCCGCTCCACTGTCGATCGTCTACGTGCTCGCGATGGTCGCGCTGTGGCGGATGTTCCGCCTCGAGGTCGCCACCATGCCGCGGTACGTTCGCATCCGGTCGCAGGCCACGCCCTCGGCGTTGGTCTCCGCGGCCCGCGAGAACTCCGACACCGACCGCGAGGCCGAACGGAATCTGCGTGAACTGCTCCGCTCCCGCAACAACCACGGCAACGGCAACGGTCGCGTCGCCTTGAAACGTGCCTCGGCAACCCTGCGCGGCCTGGACATCACCGCAACGGCCTCGCCGGCCCGCACCTTGCAGCCCGACAGCACGATTCTCGCGGTTCAGGAGGTGCCCGCGCACGCGACGACCGTCGACCCGGAGACCGGCGCGATCGGACTCGACGACGACGGGGTGCACACCGACCCGACCGCGGGCGAGGTGTTCAACACGCCGGAGTTCACCGACTCCGCGGTGGGAGCCGAGCACCACTCGCAGGAGCTGCTCGAACGCTACGTCGACGGACAGGACGGCGACCGGCCCGAGAGCCAGAACGGTGACCGGTCCGACAACCAGGGCAGCGACCGGGTGACCACGCACTGACCCGGACCCGGGTGCCGGCCGGCACCGGCCGGCACCCGGGCAGCGGTGTCAGGGCAGCGGTGAGACGTTGTCGGTGTCAGGGGCGCCAGGCCGGGTCGCGGCCGAGGAACCCCATCAGCCGATCCTGGGCAGGCGCGTCGTCGGGTACGGGGACGGCCGGGCCGAACTGGCCGCTGTCCCGCAGGATCCCTTCGATGGCCCGCATGCCCTCCAACGCCGAGGCGCACCGCTGCTGGCCGAGGTCGGGCTCGTGGCCGAGCGCCTTGGCCAGATCCCAGGAGTGCATCCAGACGTCCGCGGTGTAGAACTCGTCGATCGCCTCGGCCACGGGTTTGTCACCGATGTGCGGATTGCTGAGCACTCGCCCGGCGGGCGCGTCGAGGATCGCCTGGATGTCGGTGACGTGCTGCTTCCAGGCGGCGGCGGGGTCGGCCGCCACGTCCAGGTCCGGCAACGTGATCCCGGCGCCGGCGAGGAACCCGCGTGACCACTGGACGAGGTGCTCGACGATGTCGAGCGCCGTCCACTCCGCGACCGGCGTCGGCCGAGCCCAGTCGCCGGGTGCGGCGGAGGCGACCAGGGCGCTGAAGCGGGCGGCATCGTCGGCGTGCCGCCGGGCGGCGCCGTCGAGTGCGGTAGCCATCGTCAACCGGCCTTCGCCAGCAGCTCGTCCAGTTTCTCGTAGCCTTCGCGGACACCGACGTCCATGCCGCTGGCGAGGATGCCGTCGCGGGATTCGAAGTCCGCGACGAGGCTCAGTACCCGCAGACGCGTGCGCCCGCCGTCGAGCCGTTCGAAGGTCAGCGTCTCGAGCGCGACGCCGTCGGGCACGCCCTCGTAGGTGAACGTCCACACGACCCGTTCGTCCGGCCGGACCTCGTGGAAGCTGCCGTAGAACGCGGCGATCTCCTCGCCGTCCCGGTCGTTGGCGAACGCCCACTCGCCGCCGGTGCGGGCGTCCCATTTGATGATCCTCGTCGTCAGCGAGTGCGGCCCGACCCAACGGCGGTACAGCTCGGGGTCGACGTGGGCGCGGAACACGCGCTCCGGTTCTGCGTCGAACTCGCGGACGATCTCGATCGTCGGGACGCGGTCGTCGGCCTTGATCTCGGTCTCGTGCGTCGTGGTGGTCATGATGCCTCCGTCTCGGTGTGCTGTTCGTGGTCGCCGCTCGTCTCGGCCAGCAGTGCGTCGAGTCGGCGGTACCGCTCCTCGGCTTGCCTGCGGTAGCGCTCGATCCATTTCGACATCAGGTCGAACACGTCCGCGTCCAGGTGGACCGGGCGGCGCTGAGCCTCCCTGCTGCGGGTTACCAGTCCGGCGTCACCCAGCACCTTCACGTGCTTGGAGACGGCCTGGAGGCTCATGTCGTAGTGCTCGGCGAGCTCGCCCACGGTTGCGTCGTCGCAGGCCAGTCGGGCGACCAGGTCGCGGCGGGTCGGGTCTGCCAGTGCGGCGAAGGCCCGGTTGAGCCGTTCCGTACGTTCGTCCACCGTTCTCGTCCTCAACTTGTTGGTTGAATAAAAGTTAGGACGCGTGCGCCGGCTTGTCAACCTTGCGGTTGAATAGTGTGGTCGGTGCGGACGGGCGGTCAGCTCGGGGTGGTCAGCTCAGGGCGTTCAGCGAGGCGAGCTGCTCGTCGAGCCACGGCGCGAGCGTGCGCGCGTACGTCGCGGTCAGGTGGGTCGTCACGCCGTAGACGACGACGTCGCCGATGACGGCCGGGCACGTGCCGTCGCGGCAGAACGCCGGTGTCGGGTCGAGGAGCCGCGCACCGTCGACGCGGTTCGCGGCGTGGTCGGCCACGTGCGGGTAGGCGAACGCGGTGTCCTGCGGAATGGCACACTCGGCCAGTTGCTGAGGGGCGCGGGAGACGCAGCTGGGCACGTCCTTGTCCGGGTGCGGATTGTCCTTGATCGTGACGACCCGCGCGCCCGTGCCGCGTAGTTCGGTCAGCGTGTCGGCGTAGCCGTCGCGGAGCGCCTCGGCACTGCCGGCCGCATCGAGCCGGCGTTCGCCGTCCACCACCGTGTACGTGTCGCGGCCGCCGGTGAGGACCAGGTCGGGCTGCTCCTTCTTGATGCGGTCCAGCATGTCCGCACGCCACGTGTCGCATTCGGAGTAGTAGCGCCGCAGCGCGTCGTTGTGCAGGCCGACCTGCGGCGGTGGGCAGCCGGACTTGGTCAGCGAGACCAGCCGCCAGCCCCGGTCCTTCGCGAGGCGTTCGAGCGCGGGGAAGTACTGCATCGCGTGGGAGTCGCCGAACAGCACGACGGTGCGGTCGGACTCCGGGTCGCCGTAGACGCACGCGGGCGAGGTGGTCTCGGGCCGGTCGGCGTGACAGCCGTCGTTGTAGTTGCGGGGCCAGTCCTGGCGCGCCAGCCGCGGCTCCGGGCGCACCGCGTCGACGGAGCGCTGCACGGCGTCGCCCTGGCCGAGTGCGGGGGCTCCGGTCGCCTCGCCGGGGGCCTTGGTCGGCAGCGACGGAATGGTCAGCGACAGCACGAGTCCGGGGATGACGGCGATCGTGGTGCACGCCGCACCGAGCGTCAGGGCGCGCCGTGGCCGCTGGAAGACGGGCGATCGGCGGAAGGGTTGCTCCACGAGGTGGTAGGTCGCCGTCGCGAGCACGTAGGCGCCCGCGACGGCCGCGAGCCCCTCGGCCGCCGACAACTCGCCGACAGCCGACGCCGCGAACACGAGTGCCGGCCAGTGCCAGAGATACCAGGAGTACGAGATCCGTCCGAGGTGGCGCATGACCGGAGTGCCGAGGAGCTGTTGCGGCCGGGCCGACGGCAGCGCTGTGCCCGCGGCGATGACCGCCGCCGTGCCCAGGGCGGGCAGCAGTGCCCACGGCGCGGGGAAGAGTGTCGCCTCGTCGAACGTCACGGCCGACCAGCCGATCGCGGCGAGCCCCGCCCACGCCAGGACCGTCGCCGCCTTCGATGCGAGCCGCGGGACGCCGACGAGGGCGACCGCGCCGCCGACGGCGAACTCCCAGCCGCGGCCGACCGTGTCGAAGTAGGCGGTGTCGGCGGCGTGGAGCGTGCCGAACACCGAATACGCCAGTGACGCCGTTCCCACGCCCGCGACGACCGCGAGCAGGGTTCGCCGGGGACTTCCCGTGCCGGTGAATCGCCGCACCAGCCACACCGCTCCGAGTAACAGGACCGGCCATACGACGTAGAACTGTTCCTCGACGGCCAGCGACCAGAAGTGCTGCACGGGGCTGGCCTGCAGTCCGGACGCGAAGTAGTCGACCGCCTGGCCCGACAGCCACCAGTTGATCGCGTAGAGCGCGGAGGCGACGAGGTCGACGGCCACCGAATCACGGTCGACGGGGGAGAACAGCAGCCAGGACAGGAGCGCCACGGCCGCGAGGACGACGGCGACGGCCGGCAGTAGTCGTCGCGCGCGCCGGGCATAGAAGCGGCTTATCGACAGTGATCCGGTGCGTTCGATCTCGTCGAGAATGAGCCGGGTCATGAGGAAACCGGACAGTACGAAGAACACGTCCACGCCGACGTAGCCGCCGGTGACGGGCAGTCCGGCGTGGTAGAGCAGCACGGCGAGGATCGCGACCGCGCGCAGGCCTTCGATGTCGGGCCGGAACCGGTGCGCCGCGTCGGTGCCCGGTGCGGGCGCGTTCGGTTCGCCGGTACCGGAGACACCCGAGGTCGTTGTCAGCGGCGAGTCCGACCTCGATGGCGAGTCCCGGCGGTTCGACGGCGATTTTCCGTGGCGCGACGGTGAATGCCCTGGCCGCGGCAGCGAACGCACAGTGGTGCAACCTCTCGATCGGCGTGCTCGGCCCGCGTGGGGTCGCGGGCGAGGAGAGGGCGAAGCGACGTCGGCGTCGTCGCGGACAGGAACGGGCTCGGCCGCGCGCATGCGGGGACACCGCAAAACTGCCGTCGTTCGCCGTGGCTGTCAATGGTGTCGACCACCACGTTTTCCGTTGACTCACAACGGTTTCACGCGAGATCTCACGTGTGTCTCACGGCGGTGAGGTTCCGGTCGAGGCTCGATGAGTCCGACCGGGATCGACTGGCCCGGGGTGACGGAGAGCGTACGTTCGGTCTCGAGGCGGCACAGTAGGTGATGTGCGCTCCGGTATCGCCCGAGCCTTCAGTGATCCGACGGAGCTGGGTACGGATGAGTCGTGGTCAGGTTGAGGCGTTTCAGCGGTGCCAGGCCGACGCGCAGCGGTGCGGCATCGGCGATGAGCTTTGCCGCGAGACCAGCGCCGGGGCAGACGTAGAACTTCGGCCGGAGACCACGGTGGGCCGGCACCCTCCGGTGACGGCCCACCGCACGAGCCGGTCAGCGGAAGGCCGCCTGCCCGGTGAGTGCCTGGCCGATGACGAGCTGGTGCACCTCGGAGGTGCCCTCGTACGTCAGGACGGACTCGAGGTTGTTGGCGTGCCGCAGCACCGGGTACTCGAGGCTGATTCCGTTGGCGCCCAGCAGGGTCCGGCATTCGCGGGCGATGGCCAACGCCTCCCGCACGTTGTTCAGCTTGCCGACGCTCACCTGTTCGGGCCGCAGCCGGTGCGCGTCTTTGAGTCGTCCGAGTTGCAGCGCGAGCAGCATCCCCTTGCCGAGTTCCAGCGCCATGTCGGCGAGCTTGAGCTGCGTGGCCTGGTAGCCGGACAGCGGTTTGCCGAAGATGTCGCGTTCGCCGGTGTAGGCGATCGTCGTCTCGAGGCAGTCGCGGGCCGCGCCGAGTGCCCCGAACACGATGCCGTAGCGAGCCTCGTTGAGGCAGGACAGGGGGCCCGACAGGCCGCGGGCTTCGGGCAGTATCGCGGAGTCGGGCAGTCGCACGTCCTCGAGCACCAGTTCGCTGGTCACCGATGCCCGCAGCGAGAGCTTCTGCGTGATCTCGGGGGCGGAGAAACCCGGTGTGTCGGTCGGCACGACGAAGCCGCGGATCTTGTCGTCGGTCTGGGCCCACACGACGGCGACATCCGCGACCGAACCGTTGGTGATCCACATCTTGCTGCCGTTGAGGACCCAATCCGTACCGTCGCGGCGGGCGTGGGTGCGCATGCTCCCGGGATCGGAGCCGAAGTCCGGTTCGGTGAGTCCGAAACAGCCGATCGCCTCGCCTGCGGCCATCCGGGGCAGCCATTCCTGCTTCTGCTCCTCCGAACCCCAGCGCCAGATCGCGAACATCGCCAGCGAGCCCTGCACCGAGACGAGGCTGCGCAGACCCGAGTCGGCGGCCTCCAGTTCGAGGCAGGCGAGGCCGTAGGCGGTGGCGCTGGTACCGGCGCAGTCGTAGCCCTCCAGGTGCATGCCGAGCACGCCGAGCTTGCCGAGCTCGCGGGCCAGTTCGCGGGCCGGGATCCGGGCGTGTTCGAACCAGTCCGCGAGGTGCGGGCGGATGTGGTCGGCGGTGAACTCGCGCACCGTGTCGCGGATCGCGCGCTCCTCCTCGCCGATCAGTTCCTCGCTGCCGAACAGGCCGAGCGGGGTCTGAGTCATCGGTTCTACCTTTCTGCGGCGCGCAGCGCCTGGGTGCGTGTGTTGCGGTGTGGTCGGTCGGCCCTGGTGTGGCACCAGGTCGAGTGCGGAACGGTCACAGGAAGGCGTTGACGCCTGTCTCGGCTCGGCCGATGAGCAGTTTCTGGATCTGGCTGGTGCCCTCGTAGAGGGTCATCACACGGGCGTCGCGCAGGTATTTCTGCACCGGGTACTCGTCGATGTAGCCGTATCCGCCGAAGATCTGGATCGCACTGTTGGCCGCGCGGACCGCGGCCTCGCTCGCGAAATACTTCGCCTTCGACGCCGCGACCCCGAACGGTTCGCCGCGTTCGATGAGGTCGGCGGCCCGGTAGACGAGCATCCGCGCGGCGTCGAGTTCCACCGAGATATCCGCGATCATGTCCTGGATCAGCTGGAACGACGCCAGCGGCCGATCGAACTGCCTGCGCTGGGTCGAGTAGTCCACAACGGAGTCGAGACAGCCCTGGATGATGCCGACGCAGCCGGCACCGACCGAGACGCGGCCCTTGTCGAGCGAGTGCATGGCGATCGAGAATCCCTGCCCCTCCTCGCCGAGCCGTGCCGATGCGGGTACGCGCACGTCGGTCAGGTAGACCTCGCCGGTCGCCTGGCCGCGCAGGCCGAGCTTGCCCTTGATCTCGCGGGTTTCGAACCCGGGCATGTCCGTGGGCACCAGGAACGCCGAGACACCCTTGGGGCCCGGCTCGCCGGTGCGCGCGAACACCAGGCACACGTCCGCCCACGTCGCGTTGGTGATGAACATCTTCTGTCCGTTGAGGACGTAGTCCCCACCACCCTCACGCACCGCGCGCGTTTTCAGGTTTCCCGCGTCCGACCCGGTGTCCGGTTCGGTGAGCCCGAAGCACGCGAGCGCCTCACCGGTCGCGATCTTCGTCAGCCAGTGGCGTTTCTGCTCCTCGGTGCCGTGGGACAGGATCACCTTGCCCACCAGCCCCATCGACACCGACACGATGCCGCGCACGTTGGAGTCGGCCCGGCCGAGCTCCTCCATGCCGACGCAGTAGGAGATGTAGTCACCGCCGAGCCCGCCGTACTCCTCCGGGATCGTCAGGCCGAAGAAGCCCATGTCACCGAGCTTCGCGATGATCGCGGTGTCGACGGATTCGGCGCGGTCCCACTCCATGCGGTGGGCGACGACCTCGCCGTCGAGGAACTCGCGGGCGTATTCGCGGAACTTCTGCTGTTCGTCGGTCAGGGTCAGGTCCATGTCGGCTCCTGGGGTCGCGGCCGGGGAGTCTTGGTGCCGTCGGCGGTGTAGGCGTACCAGCCGAGGCCGCTCTTGCGGCCCAGCTCGCCGCGTTCGACGAGTGCGGTGACGCTGCGGCTCGGCGCGTCGGCCGGATCTCCGGACTCGGCGAACCGGGCGCGCTTGGTGAAATAGCCGATGTCGATGCCGGTGAGGTCCATCAGCTCGAACGGGCCCATCGGGTAGCCGAGCGCCGTACGGCACGCGGTGTCGATCGCCTCGACCGAGGCGAAGTCGCCTTCCAGCAGCGAGATTGCCTCGTCCCGGACGGCGCCCAGGATGCGGTTGGCGACGAACCCGGGGATCTCGCGGTCGAGCACGACCGGGGTCTTGCCGATCCGCTCGGCAAGCGCCACGGTCACGTCGATCGTCGCGTCGGACGTCTGCGGGCCGCGGACCACCTCGACGCACGTCATCACCATGGCAGGGTTGAAGAAGTGCAGGTTGCACACGCGGTCCTGCCGCTGCGTGGCCTCGGCGAGCTGGGAGGGCACGAATCCTGACGAGTTCGAGGCCAGGATCGCGTGTTCGGGCACCAGCGCATCGAGGCGGGCGAACAGTTCACGCTTGACGTCGAGCTGCTCGACGGCGGCCTCGACGACGTAGTCGACAGTGCGAGCGGCGTCGAGTTCCGAGGTGACCTCGATGCGGGAAAGGGTGGCCTCGCCCTCCCCGGCCGAGATTCGCCCTTTGTGGACACGGCCTGCGACCAGCTCGGCGATGTCCCCGTGGGCCGCCGTCAGCCGGTCGGCGTCGATGTCGTACAGCGTGACGCGATGGCCTGCGAGGGCGCAGACCAGACTGATCTGCGAGCCCATGGCGCCCGCGCCGACGACGAGAATGCGGTCGATCATGGTCAGCTCCCCGTGAACGCGGCGGGGCGCTTGGACAGGAAGGCCTCAGCGCCTTCGCGCTTGTCGTCTGTGGTGTAGAGCAGTGCCTGGGCGAGCCGTTCCACGGTGAGCCCCGTGCGCTGGTCGGCGTCCATTCCGGTGCGGATCACCAGCTTGGCGAGCCGCACGGCCAGCGGGCCTCGGGCCAGGATGCGCCGCGCCGTCTCGCGCGCCGCGGCCAGCGGGTCGTCGGCGACCTCCGTCACCAGGCCGATCTCGCGTGCTTCAGCGGCGTCGACCGTGCGCCCGGTGAGGATGAGCTCGAGTGCCCTGCCGACACCGACGAGCCGGGCCATGCGCTGGGTGCCGCCAGCACCCGGCAGTGCCGAGAGCATCGTTTCGGGTAGGCCGAACTTCGCGGTGGGCCCGGCGACCCTGATGTCACAGGACATCGCCAGTTCGCAGCCGCCGCCGAGGGCATACCCGTCGACGGCTGCGATCGTCGGCTTCTCGAACGCCTCGACGGTGTCGTAGAGGCGCTGCATCTGCGCGGCCAGCCCGGTGCGCAGGGTGTAGTCCTTGAGTTGGCCGATGTCGGCGCCCGCCGCGAAGGCACGGTCGCCCGCGCCGGTGAAGACCACGGCACCGACCTCGTCGTCGGCGCCGACCGCCTCGAGCGCCGCGGCGATGTCGGCCTGCACCCGGGCGTCGATCGCGTTGCGGACCTCGGGGCGACTGAGCGTGATCACCGCGATCCCGTCGGTGACATCGACGAGCAGCGTTTCGAACGTGAGCCCAGTTTCGAAGGTCATGGTCCGTCCTCGGTGGCTTGGGGAGCGACTTGCGTTCGCAGCTGGAACTTCTGGATCTTGCCGCTGGGGGTGCGCGGCAGCTGGGACATCACTTCCAGCAGTTCCGGCCAGTACTGCTTGGCCACGCCCTTCTCGGCCAGGAACGTCCGCATCGTCTCCAGATCCAGCTCGGCGGAGTCCGGCTTGAGCACGACACACGCGCATGCCCGTTCTTGGAGGCGTGGGTCGGGTACGGCCACGACGGCGACCGCGTCGATGTCCGGGTGTTCGTAGAGCGTGTTCTCGACGTAGGCGACCGGGATGTTCTCGCCGCCGCGGACGATCACGTCCTTGGTGCGGCCGGCGATGCGCAGATAGCCGTCGGCGTCGAGTACGGCCAGGTCGCCGGTGTCGAACCACGCTGCTCCGCCCGCTTCGCCCTCATCGGTAGGGGAGAAGCACGCTCGGGTCATGTCGAGGCGCTCAGCGTAGCCGACGAACAGGAATGGTCCGGTCACCTGCAATCTGCCCTCGGTGCCAGGGGGCAGTTCCTTCCCGTCGCTGTCCACGACTCGGAGGTGCATGCCCGGCCACGGGTACCCGTCGGTGTCGATCAGCTTCTCGTCGGGGTCGCCCGGGATGCCGAGTGTGACGAGGGCGTTCTCGCTCTGCCCCCAGCCGCCGAGCACGACGAGCCCGGACAGTTTGCTGCGCGCCTCGCGCACCAGTGCCCTGGGGATGGGTGCGCCCATGCAGCAGAACCGCCGCAGCGACGACAGGTCGTGTTCGCCGAGGTTCGGTGCGGAGAGCAGGTCGTGCAGGAACGGTGTGGCCGCCGACGTGTAGGTGATGCCGTGCTCGGCGACCAGTTCGACGAACCGGGTGGCGTCCCAGACGTCCTGAAGTACGCAGGTCGCGCCGTTCTGCACGGGCAGCCGCGCGCCGTAGAGGAACCCGGTGAGGTGGGCGAGTGTCGAGGCCATGTGGATCACGCTGTCGGAGGTGATCCCGAGCCGCTCCGGGAGCGGGTTGTTGGCCGCTATCGCGGTGTTGTGCGTGTGCATCACGCCCTTCGGCTCACCGGTCGTGCCCGAGGTGAAGATGAGCAGCGTGACGTCGTTGGGGTCCGGGCGCAGGTCCGCGAGTTCGGCGGGGTCGCGGCGCTCCTCCCACGGCGTCGCGGCGAATTCGTCCCATGACGAGCCCACGACCAGCACGTGTTCCAGGTCGGGCCACTGTGGACGGAGCTTGTCGACCATCGCCGGGTAGTCGAAGCCGCGGAAGGAATCCGGCACCACGAGTACTTTGGACCCGGCGAGGCCGACCATGAAGCCCACCTCGCGCTCGCGGTAGATCGGGATCAGCGGGTTGCTGATGGCGCCGATTCGGCTGGCCGCGTAGTGGACAACCACCCATTCGATCCAGTTCGGCAGCTGGAAGGAGACGACGTCACCGGGACGAACGCCGAGCTCCAGCAGGCCCAGTGCGCACCGGTCGACCTCCTGCTTGAGCCCGCCGTAGGTCACGCTGCGGCGCGAGTCGACGAACGCGGTCTTGTCCGGTGTCGCCGCTGCCACGTCGTCGAGGTGATCGGTGATCGTGCGATTCACCCAGAACCCGGCGCGGGTGTAGGTGTCGATCTGCTCGTCGTTGAGGATCGTCGTGAAGGACATGAGGGACTCCGGATCAACTCATGGTGAGGCCGCCGCTGACGCTGACGGTCTGGCCGGTGACATAGGCGGCCTCATCGGAGGCGAGGAAGGCGACGACGCCCGCGAGGTCGCTCGGCTGCGCGAGCCTGCGGAACGGGATCGCCTTGGTGAGTGCTTCGCGCAGCTTCGGGTCGTCGCCGCCGATCGAGGCGAACAGCGCGGTGTCGGCGGGGCCGGGGCACACGGCGTTGGCGTTGACCTGGCTGCGGGCCATCTCGCGCGCGATCGACTTGGTGAACGCGATGACGCCGCCCTTGGCCGCCGAGTACACGGCCTCGCCGGAGGAACCGACCCGGCCTGCGTCGGAGGCGATGTTGACGACGGAGCCGTGTCCCTGCTCGGCGAGCACCGGCAGCACGGCCTTGCAGGTGTTCAGCACGCCGTAGAGGTTGATCTGCACGACGCGGTCCCAGTCGGCCGGATCGGAGTCGACGAACGGGCCCGCCTTGTCCCAGCCCGCGTTGTTGACCAGCGCGTCGATGCGGCCGAACCGGTTCGTCACCTGCTCGACCATCGCGGCGGTGGATTCGCGCGAGGTGACGTCGGTACGGATCCCGGCGCCGCCGATCGCCTCGGCCGTCTCCTTTGCGGTGACCTCGTTGACGTCGGTGACGACCACCGTCGCGCCCTCGGCGGCGAGCTTTTCGGCGATGCCGCGGCCGATGCCCTGGCCCGCGCCGGTCACGATGGTGATCTTGTCGGTGAGCTTGCCCATGGTTGTGCCTTTCAGGGTGCGTAGTTGCGGCCGAGGAGGTTGCGGGCGATGACGAGCTTGGAGACTTGTGCGGTGCCGTCGCCGATCTCGAGGCCGATGACGTCGCGGAGCCGCTGCCCGACCGGGCTTTCGCTGGAGTAGCCGAGGTGCCCGAACGTGAGCAGGCACTGGTGGATCGCCTCCGTGGCGAGCTTGGGCGCCCAGAATTTCGCCATGGCGGCCTCGCTGCTGTGCTCGAGGTCGTTGTCCTTGCGCCACAGCGCCTCGTAGCAGACGTGCCGCGCGCCCTTGAGGTACGTGGTGTACTCGGCGAGCGGGAACGCGACGCCCTGGAACGTGCCGATCGGGGAGCCGAACGTCTCCCTGTCGCGGGCCCACTGCACGGCCTCGTCGAGCGAGGCCGCGGCGGCGCCGAGGCAGGCCAGCCCGATGATCGCGCGGGAGTAGTCGAAGCCCTGCATCACCGAGACGAACCCCTCGCCCTCGGCGCCGACGAGCTGTTCACGGCTCACGGGAAGCCCGTCGAAGTGCAGCGAAGCGCGGCCGATGGCGCGGCTGCCCAGGTCGTCGAACGCGGACCGGGAGACGTAGCGCTTGTCGAGGTCGACGTAGAACGCGCTGACGCCGCGGGCGCCGGGGCCGCCGGTGCGGGCGAGCACGAGTGCCGAGTGCGCGGCCATGCCGAGCGTGATGGACGTCTTCTCGCCCGAGAGCCGCCAGCCCCCACTCCCGTCGGGTTCGGCCTTCGTTTCCAGTTTCGCGGCGTCGGTGCCGTGTTCGGGCTCGGTGATGCAGAACGCGGGCAACGCCTCGCCCGAGGCGATCGGCGGCAGCCAGGCGGCTTGCTGCTGCTCGGTGGCGTTGCGGGTGAGGATGTCGCTGATCAGCGCGTTCACGATGATCAGGTAGCCCGCGTTGAAGTCGCCCCGTGCGACCTCTTCGGCGGCCATCCCGGCGATGACCGCGGTGGCCTCCTGGCCGCCGTGCCGCTCCGGGATGCGCAGACCGGTCAGTCCCATGGCCGCCATGTCGGTCACGAGCTCGGACCGCAGCTTCGCCACCTTGTCGTCGGACTGATAGTGCGGCGCGAGCACCTTGGTGGCGAAGCGCTGCAATTCCTGTCGGTAGGCGTCCTCTTCGGACGAGAAGGTGAAGTCCATCGTCAGTGCCAGTTCACGTGCTGCGCGAAGTCGGGCTTGCGCTTCTCGGCGAAGGCGATCGCGCCTTCCAGCCCCTCGGGGGAAGCCGTGAACAGGTCGAGCGCGGACATGGCCAAATTGGACAGACCGGCCTGATGGTCGGTGTCGGCGTTGAACGACTGCTTGCAGAAGCGGATGGCGGTCGGGCTCTTCTCGGCCACCTCGCGGGCCCACTCCAGAGCGGTCTTGCGCAGTTCGGCGGCGGGCACGACGGCGTTGACCAGGCCCATCCGCTCGGCTTCGGTCGCGTCGTACTGGCGACACCAGAACCAGATCTCGCGGGCCTTCTTCTCGCCGACCACCCTGGCGAGGTAGGCGGTGCCGAACCCGGCGTCGAACGAGCCGACCTTCGGACCCGCCTGGCCGAAGCGCGCGGTCTCGCTGGCGATGGAGACGTCGCAGAGCACGTGAAGCACGTGACCGCCGCCGACGGCGATGCCGTTGACCGCGGCGATCACGGGCTTGGGGATGTCGCGGATCAGCTTGTGCAGGTTGCCGATCTCGAACATCCCGCTCTCGGTGGGGCCGTAGTCGCCGGTCTCGGCGCGCTGTTTCACGTCGCCGCCGGTGCAGAACGCCTTCTCGCCCGTTGCGGTGAGGATCACGGCCTGTACCTGCGGGTCGGCCCACGCTGCGCGGAAGGCCTTGATGAGCTCCTCGACCGTTCTGCCGCGGAAGGCGTTGTAGCGCTCCGGACGGTCGATGGCGATCACCGCCGCCGGGCCGTCGATCTCGTAGCGGATGTCCTCGTAGCTCACAGCTGTGCTCCTTCGCGAGTCGGTTCATTGACTACGGTGACGAAGTTTGAAGTGATAGTCAATATTTGACCGTAAAGTCAAATGAGTACGCTGTAGTCGATAGCAGGTGAGGGAGGATTGGCATGAGCACCGAGGAGACGATCGAGCCGACGCGATCGGCGTCCAGCCGGGTACAGCGCAAGCGGGGACGGCGGATTCAGGAGATCCTCACCGCGGCGGCCGAGCTGTTCGGCGAACGCGGCTACGACGCGGTCAGCCTCGAAGACGTCGCGGAGCGGCTCGACGTGACCAAGGGCTCGCTGTATTACTACTTCTCGAGCAAGGACGAGCTCGGTACCGCCGCTATCGAGACGTTGGGCACCGAGTGGACCGCGCGCCTGCAGAAACTGGTCGACGGAACGAGCGGGTCGGCGGCGGACCGGCTTCGCGCTCTGATTCACGAACACGTGCTGATCGCGGTGCGTGACCATCCGGCCGCGCTCCAGGTGTTTTTGGTGCCGCGCCGCTGGCCGCACGAACAGCGCGAAAGCATCAAGGAGTTGCGTCAGCGACACGACCGGCTCTTCCGTGCGCTGATCGAGGAGGGCGTCGCCGCTGGCGAATTCACGGTGACCGGCGTCGACACCGTGCTGCAATGCATGCACGCGGCGATGAGCCAGGCGCCCGTGTGGTGCGCGGACTTGCCGGCCCGGGCTCAGTATGAGGCGGTCGACGAGGTCGCCGACACACTCATGATGCTGGTCGGGCAGGCACCGCCGGAGTGATCCGGAGGGTGAGCACGGCCGGTCCGATCAGCCGGTCGAAGCTACGCCTCGCCGGCCGTCACGCGCTCGCCGTACTAACCTCGGTTCACCGGCCGGAAGCCGCCCATGCCCGGGGGACGTGCCCGAGACGGATCCGCTGTGGATGGTCGCCGAAAGGTATCGACGCGACCTTCTCCCCGGTGGTGGTGAAGTCGATCGCGCTCACCCTGTCGTCGGCGCTCTCGGAGATCACGCAGTGGCTGCCGTCGCCGTTGACGGTCGCCCAGTACGGCTTTCCCGACGGTACGAGCGGACCTTCCTCCAGGGTCTCCCGGTTCACGATGGTGGCGTAGTCGTCCATGGTGCCTGCGACGCACAGCCGTTCACCGGACGGGTTCATCGATATCCCGTGGTGCCGGGAGTCGTTGACCCACTTCGTGCGGTTCTCGGTGGTGTCGGGGTTCTTCGGCAGCGTCTTGACGCGGGTGATCCGGTCCTCGGCCACGTCGTATTCGAGGAATCCGTTGAAGAACGAGACCTGGAAGTACGGTCTCGACTCGTCAGGGCTGAACACGGCAGGGCGCAGCGCGTCCGAGAACTTCTCCAGTCCCGCCGCATCGAGCCGTTCGCGCATGTCGATCACCCGGACCACGTCGAAGGTCCTGGTGTCGACCACCGTGATCCTGCGGTCACCTTTGGTGAAGTCCATCGCGGGGTCGTCGAACGGTGTGTGGACCTCACCGATGGACATGTTCCACAGATACCGGCCGCCGTCGGTGCAGACGTTATCGTGCGGCTTGTCGCCGGTCTCGAAGGAGCCGACCTCGTTGCCGGTGCGGATGTCCAGGACGTGCACGCTGTGGCCTGTCGATGCCGACACGGCGACGCGTTCGCCGTGTCGGGGGAGACCGCCATGTGGTCCGCGCGGTAACCCGAAACCGGAAACCGCCAGTTGGAGGGCTCTCGAACACCACGAAAGTGGCACGGAGCGAGCCGCCAGAAGTAGAATATGTTTCGGTAACGAGGACAAGGCACGGTTCAACGGGAACGAACCGACCGGGTCGCCGATTCGTTAGTGTCCGATGTGGATACCTGTGGCCGGAACTCGCCGGGTGCGGCGCGTTCGCGATCCGGTCACGTCTCGTGTGGCTCGTCCGCCCTGTGCTCGGGCCGTCGTGCGTGTCGCCGCCCGTACCAGATGACGGCCGCTGCCGAGGCGTACATGAGCAGCCCGTATACCCCGGGCGGCACCGCCATCTCGGGCTGCCCGATGACGGTGACGGCGATCAGGATGCCGATCGTGGCGTTCTTGATGCCCAGCTCGACGGCCCCGGCGACCCGGTCGGCCCACGAGGTTCGCGCCAGCACCATCGCGCCGAAACCGATCGCCAGCCCGCCCAGGTTGAGCAGGATCACCGGCAGGCCGGCGCTGCGCAGGTACTCCCAGAACTCGTCGCCCAGCGACACCGAGATCACCACGATCAACGCGGCGAGGACGAGCCCGCCGAACACCGACACGACCCGCTCCATGGCATCGGCGATCGCGGGCTTCGCGGCCCGAACCGCCATCCCGAGCAGGACCGGAACCAGGACGAGCACGAGGAGCAGGGCGATGGTGCGCAGCACGGGCACCCGGATCTCGCCGACACCGGCCACCGGCCAGATACCGAGCGCCAGGTTGGCGAAGACCGGAAGGGTCACGATCGTGATGAGGCTGGCGACCACCGTCAGCACGATCGACAGCGCGACGTTGGCCCTGGCCAGGTACGCGATGAGGTTCGACGTCGTGCCGCCGGGGCACGCCGCGATGATCACCAGGCCGGCCGCGACGAGCGGCGGTAACGCCAGCAGCCATGCCAGCGCCAGGCCGAGCAGCGGCATCAGGACCACTTGGCCGACGGTCCCGGCAACGGCGCCCCGGGGAGTGCGCAGCAGCTGGTTGAAGTCCCTGCCGCTGAGGCTCAGCCCGATCCCGATCATGATGACGAACAGGGCGATGGGAAGCCCCGTGTCGAGCAGCGGGTTGTCGAGCAGTGGGTGATTCTCGTTCACGGCCACCTCCCGGCTGTCGGCCGATCATCCCAGCTTCTCCGCGAGTGCGCGCGCCGTAGCGCTGCCGGAGGTGATGCCGGCGCCGTGCCGGGAGGGGCGGTTCACAACGGCTTGCCCGGCGGCAGCTGCTCGCCGAGGAGCCATTCGTAGCCACGCACGCTGGTGAACAGGCTCGGATCGAGGGGCTCTCCGCCGGGGTCGTCGGTGAGCACCGAGACCTCACCGGTGCTCTCGAGTACCACGGCGCGAACGCGGTCCAACCGGGTCACGCCCGCGAGCCGGAGCTTCGCGCGGACGTCGTCGCGGGTCATCTGGCCCTGGACGAGGTTCTCCTCGATGACGTTCGTGCCGACCATCAGCAGTAGCGGACGGTTGTCGACGACGTCCTGGACCCCGTCTGCCTTGCGCACGCGCGCGATGAGCCACTGCAGGGCGAACAACACTCCGAGGCCGACAGCTCCCTGCAGGAGCGACACCTCCGTGCTCACCGCGGTCGTCGCCGTGATCGAGCCGAGCGCCACCGTCGCTGCGACATCGAAGTTGGTCATCTGGGCGAACGAGCGCAGCCCGGCCAGCCGGGAGTACACGATGAGGGCCAGATAGATCGCGGTGGTGCTGACGGCGACCAGTGCGAGTGTCGCCCACGGGGAGCCGAGCTGCGCTACGAACATGGCGGAAGGGTACGTGGATCACCGGGCCGGGGCAGGCGAGGCGGCGGTGTTGCCCGGGCCTGCTCGGCAGGCGATCAACGCGGGTTCAGTCCTGCTGCCTTCGCGGTGAGTTCGGCGGAATGGAGACGGTTCGCCAGCCTCGACGACGGGTGCGTGACGATCAGCTCGTCCGCGTCGGCGTGCTTGCCGAACCAGTCGAGGTAGTCGGCGACCTGGTCGGCCGTGCCCACGGCGGTGTAGCGGACCATGTTCGTGATCGACGTGCCCTGCGGCGAGTCGAGCAGCGCATCGGCCTCGGCGTCGGTGAAGGTGCGCCCCCTGCCGGCGAGCAGGCGCAGCCGCGCGCGTTTGACGAACTGGAAGTCCGTGTTCGCCTCGTCGGTGGTGTCGGCGGCGATGACGTTGGCGCCCGCGATCACGTACGGCTCGTCGAGCTGCTCGGACGGCTGGAACTCGCTCCGGTAGGCCGCGACGGCGTCCTGCAGCGCGTCCGGTGCGAAGTGCGAGGCGAACGAGTACGGGAGCCCCAGCGCGGCGGCCAGCCTGGCGCCGAACAGCGACGAGCCGAGGATGTAGAGCGGGACGCCGGTGCCCTTGCCCGGGGTCGCGTTGACGCCGGACACGATGGAGTGCTCGCTCAGGTAGCCCTGCAGTTCCTGCACGTCGCGCGGGAAGCCTTCGGCGGAGCTCGGGTCACGGCGCAGCGCCCGCAGCGTGTTCTGGTCCGTCCCCGGCGCGCGGCCCAGCCCGAGGTCGATGCGGCCGGGATGCAGTGTCTCCAGCGTGCCGAACTGCTCGGCGATGGTCAGCGGGGCGTGGTTCGGGAGCATGACGCCGCCGGAGCCGAGGCGGATCGACTCGGTCTGCGAGGCCACGTGTGCGATGAGCACGCTGGTGGCCGACGACGCGATGGTCGGCATGTTGTGATGCTCGGCGTACCAGATCCGCCCGTAGCCGAGCTTCTCCGCGTGCTGGGCCAGCGCGACGCTGTTACGGAGGCCGTCGCCCACGGACTCTCCGCTGCCGATCGTGGCGAGATCGAGGATGGACAGCGGGAGAGTCATGGTCGCGCGCCTTTCGTCGGGGATCCACCGGGAGACGGGGTGTCTCGTCAGGGACAACCACGGGGCGGGACCCGATATTTCGACACCGGGCGATTCCGGCACAGGGCGTGACTCACAGCCGTGACTCACAGCTGGGACTCATGTGACTTTCTGCCTGAATCGGACAACCTCGGTACCACCTTTTCACCACAACGGCTCCATACGGTGACCGCACAGCAGCGCGGCTCACTCGAACAGGGGAACCCTGGGGGAGCTGTGGGTCGCGGGCACAGTTCACACCTACGAAAGGAAGTGCCGCGGTATGTCCGCTACCCAATCGCCGCAGATGCCCCCGGCTCCGACCGAGGAGCCGGCCCGCGAGGCCAGGAACGGCCTCGGCATCACCGGCTTCGTCCTGGGCCTGGTGGGCCTGTTGTTCTCCTGGATCCCGTTCATCGGCGTGATCGCCTGGCCGCTGGTGGTGCTGGGCCTGATCTTCTCGATCCTCGGTCTGCTGCGGGTCAAGAATCTGAAGGCCACCAACAAGGGCATGTCGATCGCGGGTCTCGTGGTCTCCGTCCTCGGACTGGGCGTTGCGATCGTGATGCTCATCGTGACGAGCCAGGCCGTCAACGAGGTGACCGAGGAGGCCAACCGGGAGGTCACCGTCCAGTACGAGGTCACCGGCGACGCATCGGGCGTCGAGGTCGTCTACAGCACGTTCGGCGGCGGTAACTACTCCACGAACACCGCCAGCGTGGACAAGCTGCCGTGGTCCGAGGAGCTCACCACGAAGGGCCTGTTCAAGGGCGGCGACCTGCGCGTCGTCGTCGGCGCCGGAGGCGGTAGTGCCGCGTGCAAGGTGACGGTCGACGGCGAGGTCGTCAAGACCGCCGAGGCCGAGGGCGTCGGCGGGGTCGCCAACTGCAACGGGTTCGCCGAGTAACGGCGAGCCCGCCCGGCGACCGGGCAGCCCGAGAACCTCGGTGCGTACCGGTGCTCGGGGAGTCGTGCACCGGTACGCGCGTCGCGGCATGCCCTGCCCGTGGGCGGGCGGTCAGCCGCCCGCGAGACCTGCGATGCCTGCCGCGAAGACGCCCTGGCTGAACGTCTTGTCGAGGGTCGGCTCGTCGGCGGCGTCGGCGTCGTACTCGGTCCACCACTCGACGAACGTGTCGCCGGTGGCGGTCACCGGGGCGAGGCGGATGGTGCTGATGTAGCGCCGGATGGGGAACGGGCCGTCGAGGATGTTGTAGGTGTAGCTGCGGCCGGGGTCGTCGAGGCACAGCAGCTGTTCCCGCACGACGCCGCCGTCGGCGAGGGTCAGCTTCCGTACGGCGCCGACCTCGGTGGCGCTGTGGCCGGGTTCGATCTCGCTGCTGGCGATGCCGGGGTGCCAGGCGGGCAGGCCGTTGAAGTCGCGGACGCGCCGCCACACCTCGTCGACGTCGCCGGGCACGATTCCGCTCGCGTAGGGCCGTGGCATCTACTTCTCCTCCGTGGTCGGCGCCTTCTCGGCGTGCTTCTTCTCGGTCTCCAGTGCCTTGAACTCGCGGGTGCGTGCCGTGAGTGCCTCTTCGACGGGCAGCCGTTCCATGCTGCTGGCGCCGTAGAACCCGTGGCAGCGCTCGGTGCGTGACAGCACGTACGAGGCGTCCTCCGGCGTGGCGATGGGGCCGCCGTGGCACAGCACGAGGACGTCGTCGCGGATCTCGCGGGCCGCGGCCGACCACTCGTCGATCGCCGCGACACAGTCGTCGAGGGTTTTCGCGGTGACCGCGCCGATGCTGCCGCTGGTGGTCAGTCCCATGTGGCAGACGAGGATGTCGGCGCCGGCCTCGGTCATCGCCCGTGCGTCGTCGGGTGAGAACACGTACGGCGTCGTCAGCAGGTCGGCGCGGCGGGCGGCGGCGACCAGGTCCACCTCGTGGGCGTATCCCATGCCGGTCTCTTCCAGGTTCGCGCGGAACGTGCCGTCGATGAGCCCGACGGTGGGGAAGTTCTGCACGCCGGAGAAGCCGAGGTCGGTCAGGCGGTGCAGGAACCGGTCGGTGTCGAGGAACGGGTCGGTCGCGTTGACGCCGGCGAGCACGGGAGTGTGGCCGACGACGGGCAGCACCTCGTCGGCCATGTCGACGACGATGTCGTTGGCGTTGCCGTAGGCGAGCAGGCCGGCGAGCGAGCCACGGCCCGCCATGCGGAACCGGCCGGAGTTGTAGATGACGATGAGGTCGATCCCGCCCGCCTCTTCGCACTTGGCGGACAGGCCGGTGCCTGCGCCGCCGCCGACGATGGGTTCGCCGCGCGCCGCCATCGCGGTGAACTTCGCGAGCAGTTCCTGCCTGTCGATCCGGGGCACATTAACTCCTTGCTGCGTCGGTGAAGGCTGCCACGAGCTCCTCGGCGAACTCCGGGTCGTTGAGGTGCCGAGGCGAGCGGATCAGTTGCCGGTCTGCCGTCTGGTGGACCTCTCGTTCGAGGGTGTCGAACAGCACGGCGTCCACCTCCGGATCGTGGAACGCCTGGCCCGGTGCATCCAATGCGGACACGCCTCCCTCCGGCAGCAGGAAACGGACGGGGCCGTGACAGGCGTTGAGTTTGCGTGCCAGGAACTCGCCGATCGCGCGGACCTCGTCCGCGGTCGTGCGCATGAGCGTGACCTGCGGGTTGTGCGGGTAGAACAGGCGGCCGGAGTAGCGGTCGGGCACGGTGTCGGGCGCGCCGAAATTGACCATGTCGAGGGCGCCGCACGAGCCGACGTAGGGGACTCCGGTGCGGGCGATCGCGTCGAGGCGGTGTTGCCCGGCCGCCAGGACGCCGCCCGCGACGAGGTCGCAGATCTCGGTGGTGGAGATGTCGAGGACGCCCGCGAGGTGGCCGTCGTCGGCGAGTTTCTCCATGGCCGCGCCGCCGGTTCCGGTGGCGTGGAAGACGAGGCAGTCGTAGGCGTCACCGAGCCGGTGGGCGACGGCGTCGACGCACGGGGTGGTGACGCCGAACATGGTGAGGCCGACGGCCGGGCGGGGGTCGCCCGCGGGCACCGGGTGGGCGCAGGCGCCCGCGAGCGCGTGGGCGGCGTTGCCGAGCACCTGCCGGGAGATGCGGTTGAGACCGGCGACGTCGGTGACCGAGTGCAGCATGGCGATGTCGCTCGCGCCCACGTAGGCGCCGACGTCGCCGGCGGCCATGGTCGACACCATGATCTTGGGAACGCCGACGGGCAGTGCCTGCAGGGCCGGTGTGATCAGCGCCGTGCCGCCGGAGCCGCCGAGTCCGACGACGCCGTCGAGGTCCCGCTGGGCCGGCAGGAACCGGGCGAATGCCTCGGTCATGGCGGCGACGGCGCTGCCGCGGTCTCCGGTGAACACCGCGTCGGCGCCGCCGGGGTGCCAGGCGGCGACCTCGCGTGCGGAGACGTCGGCGTCGGACGGGGCGGAGGTGTCGGACGGGCCGTCGGTGTTCGCGCTGCCGCCGTGTTGCCCGCTGCCGCCGTGCTGTCCGCCGGTGGCCAGATCGACGGTGCGCACGGGTACCCCGGCCTCACGGATCAGTCCGGCGACGTAACGCAGCTCGTCGCCCTTGGTGTCGAACGTGCCTACGACGTACGCACTGCCCACGGACGCCTCCTTCGGCGTGGCGGTACCGGTGATCACCGTCCATCTGACCACGATGGCCGGTTCGATGCCAGAGCTCGGGTTCCGGGGAGGCGGCGGGTCAGGCAGTGGTGCGGCGGCCGTCCTGGCACAGCGCGAGGATGCCGGTGTCGGCGGCGTGGGCGGCGGCGTCGAGGCGTGCTGCCAGGGACGGCGGCACCTTCGCGGCGACCTGCTCCGGCGTGTGGAGCGAGGCGGAGACGATCTCCGGGCCGGTGAACGTGAGGGTGCCGACCTCGGTCTCGGTGACCGGCCCGCCGTCCCAGACGAACATGAGACCCTCGGGCATGCGGCCGGACGCCGACAGGTTGTCGATCACCAGGAGCCGACCGAGGCGCCGGTCGAGGCCGATCTCCTCACGAACCTCACGGATCGCGGCATCCCACGGCGACTCGCCGGCCTCCACCACGCCACCGGGGATGTCCCAGGACCGCTTGTAGCTCGGTTCGACGAGCAGCACTCGCCCGGCGTCGTCGCGCAGCAGTACGCCCGCGGCCATGCGCCGCCGGGGCAGCGAACGCACGTACTCGTCGAACGGCAGCAGCTCCACACCCCGGAGGCTACGCGGGTGCAGTGCCTGTCACGGGGCCCGGCGTTCGGCGCGGGCATCGATGACGATGCTGGTGGGCGCTCGGCGTGTCCATCCAGTTCGGACGGTCAGGTGAGGAAGGGCGTTGCGATATCCGGTAGTCGATCTTCTTGGTCGTTGATCTCGTCGGTGGAGATGTCTCTTCATACCCACAACAACCCCTCGTTCTTGAACAGTTCCCAGGTGCGACCGGCCCGATGGCCGGGTTCGTTCAGAACGGCGGAGTGTCGTTGTTCTGCTGTTCCTGGTTGGTGTCTCGTGCGGGTCCGGCCCGGGCGGTTCGACGGCCTGTCGGGGCCTCGCGTGTCGGGGTGGTGCGACTCGGGGTGAGGACGGGTTCGCGGCGGCTGGTGTAGGTCGCTCCGTGTGGGGTCGTGACGCGGGTGATGCCGTGGGTCGGGTTGTAGTGGGTGTTCCAGCCGGGTTGGTCTTTCAGGCGGTGGTGTCGTCGGCAGCGGGGGCCGCCGTTGGCCACCGACGTGGACCCACCACCAGCGCCACCGGCGGTGCCGGTGTCGGGGGTGGCCCAGGGGTGTTGGTGGTCGTGGTCGCAGTGCCGGGCGGGTCGGTGGCACCAGGGCATGACGCATTCACGGTCCCGCACCCGCACCAGGTCACGGATCACCGCACTGGGCCGTCGCCGGGTACGACCGAGATCGACCGGCTCACCCGTGCCGGGGTCGCACAGCACGGCCCGCCAGGTGCTGCGGGCGTTGGTCATGATCTCCCGCGCGATCGGCGCCGGAATCGGTCCGTAGCCGTCCAGCTCGCACCTCTCGTCGGAGATCGACAGGGCCGCGTCGGCGGGAAGGTGCAGATAGACCATGGCCGCGGCCTCCGGTGGTGTCACGCCGGGATCGCGTCCCAGTAGTAGGTCGGCCGTCACGTCGGCACGTAGTTGTTCCAGGGTGCGCCCGTCGCGACCACGGCGCAGCGATCGTGCCATCCCATCGACCCGCGAATAGCAGGCCGCCGCAACCTCCGCGGGCAGGTGCGCTTCCAGCGAGGACATCGCATGCTCGCCCGGCGTGAGCTCCAGTTTCCGTTCCGTCCGCGCCCGCCGTGCACGTTCGGTTTGCCCGCCGGGGTCGACCTTCTCCACCAACCGGCGTACCCGTTGGGCCAGGTTTCCCGGCTGCCACGCCGTTTCCGGCGCCTCCACCAGCTTCTCGGCCAGCACCTCGTCGACCTGCCGGGCCGCGTCGTCATTGAGCGGATCGACCACGGTCAGCACCCGCCGCGCCCCGTACGCCTCCAGCTCGCCGGTGCGCATCGATGCGAGTAGCTGCGGCATCCGTCGCGTCAACGACTTGCCGTCGTCGATGCGGCGTTCGACCTCCCGGGTCGAGACCCGCAACACCGGCGTCAGCTCCTCCGCCAACCCACGGTCATCACCCACGGCCGCCGAGATATCAGCCAGTAGCGCCAGTTCTTCAGCGTCGAGGCCCGCCCGCCGAACCCGCAGGCCCCGCAACTGCTCGATCCTTTCACCAACACCGCCGTCACCAACTCTGTCGTCCCCCATGTCATCCACAACCCCCACCATATCGAACTGGTGTACGAATACACCATTGCACAATAGAGTGAACCAACCCTGCCCGCGTGCCGAAGGCTCGCTCAAGGAAACTCGCGGGGGCACCCCCGCGACGTGGTCCCAGTGTTCGAGATCGTCCGATGGTTCCTGGCTCGAGAACCTCGACGGTAGGTGGAACGGCCACCGGCCGGCCGGGGTGATGCCGATGGCGCCGTCCTGCGCGGCGTCGAAGTCCACGGAGTCCACGAAGTCCCGGAGCAGCCCCTGGAGCCCGCGGACGCGTGGTGCCGTCGACGGGCGCGGCCGCATCTCGGACGGTGATGGTCCAGTCGTCGGCGAACACGAGGAACGCGGCGAGTGCAGCATGCACGAGGCGATCGCCGTCTTCCGACACCGGCAGCTGGGTGGTTGGTTCACCGAGCGGGAGGAACGCCGGACCAAGCCGCCTCCCATGTCGCAGGTCCGATCCGGCCGGACCCATCAAGGTCGTTGGCCTCCTGAAAGGTCCAGAACCGCAGCCCTGCTCTCCCGGTAGTAGCACCCGGTTCCCTGGAAGTCGTAGCCGTAGGTATTCATCTGGAGTTGCCAGTCGACCAGGGCCGGGTCACAGTCGCCGAAGGCGTACACGGTGCCGGCCAAGCCGGCCACAGTGGGTCCTCGGCAGCAGCCTGCGGGCTCTCGAACTCCTCTGAGAAAATAGGAGGTGGGCCCGGGTCAGGGTACGAAGGGTCTCCGCTGCGGCAGGAACCTTGCAGAGGTCGTCGCGGCCCTTCCCGCATCCGAACTCCCCAGCGCACCGAGCTGGTTCGCCGTTCTCACGGCTTCGTCCGGGCCTGCCATGCTCCCGAGGGACGTGAAGGCCATCAGGTCTTCTTTCGACATCGAGCACAGCATGGCCTGCGCAGCCGCGAACTCCTGCCGATCCTTCTCGGAGTCCTGGATGGAGCGGCCACCTCCCCTCCGCCGGGACAGGCGCGCGACCATTCATGCCGGTTCCGAAGTCGGCGGGGTGAAGGGCCGAAAGTCACTTCTATCGACGACCTCGGGTTCTTCCTCGGCGATGGTGTCGCGGTGCATCGTGGGAATCACGGCGGGCCCGGAGGGGGAGGCGATCGCGGCACCGGACGGCGAAAGCAGGTCCGGTGCCGCGACGCCCGTTCGGGGTGGGTCAACGGCCGGGGTCGGGTAGCGGCGCCGACCAGACCACGCGAGTTCCGCCCGTCGGCGGCCGTTCGATCTGCAGGTTGCCGCCCGCCTGCACGGCGCGCTGCTCGAGGTTGTGCAACCCGCTGCGTGCGACCGTCTCCGGAATGCCGGCCCCGTCGTCGGTGACGTCGATGACCAGGTCGTCGGCGACCGACGCCGTGATCGTCACGGTGGTCGCACCGGAATGGCGCACAGCGTTGCTGACCGCTTCCCGCACCACGGCCTCGGCGCTGTCGGCCAGTTCGCCGGAGACCACGCCGAGCGGTCCCGCCATCCGGATGGTCGAGTGCAGCCCGCTGTCACCGACGAGTTCGGTCACCGCTTCGTGTAACCGCTGCCGCAGCTGACTGCTGCCCTGCGCGGAGCCGTGCAGATCGAAGATGGTGCTCCGAATGTCACTGACGACGTTCTGCAGGTCGGAGACGGTGTCCGCGAGCCGCCACTGGATCTCGGGTGAGCGCGCCCGCTGCTGGGTGCTCTGGATCGACAGCCCGATCGAGAACAGTCGCTGGATGACGTGGTCGTGCAGGTCGCGGGCGATCCGGTCGCGGTCACCCAGCACCTGCAGTTCGCGCAGCCGCCGCTGGTCGTCGGCCAGCTGCAGCGCCAGCGCGGCCTGGTCCGTGAACGCGGCCGCCAGCGGCAGCTGGTCGGGGTCGAACGGCGGCGCTCCGGACTCGCGGACGGCCACCAGGACGCCGGACACCGCGTCCGCGGCGACCCGCAGCGGCAGGGCGAGCGCCGGGCCCAGTTGCAGGTCCTGGCCCGCGGCCGGATCGGACTCGAGCTCGGCGACCTGCAGCGGAGTGCGCCGACGGTAGGCGGAGCCGGAGGTGGAGCCGTCGACGGGCAGGACGCGGCCGGTGAAGTCGTGCCCGCCACGGCCCCCTTTGCTGACGGTGATCACGAGGTCGGTGACCTCGTCCTCCGGCTGTTCCGGGTCTTCAGGCCGGGCGAGGAAGGCGTAGTCCGCGCCGGTGAGTTCGAGAGCGCGGTCGGCCACGAGGTCGAGCACTTCTGTGGGATCCTCGGTGGCGATCAGAGCGACCCTCACCTCGCTCGTCGCTTCCTGCCAGCGCCGGCGCAGTTGCGACTGTTCGTAGAGTCGGGCGTTCTCGATCGCGATCCCTGCGGCAGCGGCCAGCGCGTGGACGACGACCTCGTCATCCTCGGTGAAACGTTGCCCCCCGACCTTCTCCGTTAGGTAAAGGTTCCCGAACACCTTGTCCCGCACGCGCACCGGCACCCCGAGGAACGTGCGCATGGGCGGATGGTGCTCGGGAAAACCCGCCGAGGACGGATGGTTCGAGAGCACGTCGAGCCGCACCGGCTTCGGCTGCTCGATCAGCAGTCCCAGCAGGCCGTGCCCCGCGGGAAGGTCGCCGATCATCCCTCGGGTCTGCTCGTCGATGCCCTCGTAGATGAACTCGGCCAGCCCGTTGCCGTCCGGGTTGAGTACGCCGAGTGCGCCGTAACGGGCGTCCACCAGGTCGATCGCGGCGTGCACTATCCGGCGCAACGTGGCGTCCAGCTCCAGCCCGGAAGCCACGGCCAGCATGGCCTCCAGCAGCCCGTCCATCTGGTCCCGGGCGTTGATGACCTCGTCGATCCGGTCCTGGACACCGCGCAGCAGCTCGCGAAGCTGCAGCTGTGACAGTGTTTCGCGCAGTGGCGTGGCTCCCGAACTGTCGGACAGGTCATCACCGTCTGCCATATGCCGAGATTGCCACCCGCGACGAGAGATCACCACACGGAGCGGTTCCCGTGCGGGCCGTGCGATGGCGGTCAGTCGGTGCGGTTGCGCGGTTTGAGCCGGGTGGCGAGGACCGCGGCCTGGGTGCGGCGCTCGACTCCGAGCTTGGTGAGCAGCCGGGAGACGTAGTTCTTGACGGTCTTCTCCGCGAGATACATCTTCTCGGCGATCTGCCGGTTGGTGAGCCCCTCGCCGATGAGAGTGAGCAACGTGTGTTCACGGTCGGTGAGATTGTCGAGGGGCCCCGCGGACTCTGCGCCGGCTCGGAGCGAGGCCATCAGCGTGGCCGCGGCACGGTTGTCGAGCAGCGACCGGCCGTGGCCGACCTCCCGGACGGCCGTGGTGAGTTGCAGGCCCTCGATGTCCTTCAGGACGTAGCCGCTGGCCCCGGCGAGAATCGCGTCGAGCATGGCCTCCTCGTCGCTGTAGGACGTCAGGATCAGGCAGCGCAGCTCGGGCAGGCGGGAACGGAGTTCTCGGCACAGTTCGATGCCGTTGCCGTCCGGCAGCCGGATGTCGAGGACGGCGACGTCCGGCCGGATTGCAGGGATTCGCGCGAGCGCCTGGGCGGCGCTCGCGGCCTCGCCCGCGACGGTCAGCTCCGCATCCCCCTCCAGCAGATCCCCGATTCCGCGGCGCACGACCTCGTGGTCGTCGACGACGAACACCGTGATCATCCCGTACCGCCTGGGTGGTTCCGTTGTGGCCGCTGTTGCGGTGTAAGCACCAGCCTACGATCCCGGCCGTCGCCGGGCACGGTCGCGGACCGAACACCGGGTCTCGTCTTCTGCCGGGCATCCCGCATGCAACGTGAAGGGGATCGGTCCGACCTTTCGGTGGCATTGGAGCCGGCACCATGTTTCTCGTCGGCGGCACCGAACGGCAGGGCTGTAAGTCCCGAGGTCGAGTGACCAACGTACGCAGCGGCCTTCGAAGGACCGTTCGTAGTGTGCGCGGTCAGGAGTGTTCGGAGACGGTTCCCATGCACGGCGGGAGGCGATCGTGGACCGTGCGCATGACTGAGGCCCAGCAGCAGGGGAACGACGATCTGGGTGCGGTTGCCGCACACGCCAGCATGCGGATTCCGGTCGTCGCGCCGGAGGATCCCGTGGACGGAGTGATACCGGCGTTACGAGGACGCCGGTTCGACAGTGCTGCGGTCCTTGCGGTCTGCCGCGGTGAGCGCCTCGTCGGAGTGCTGACGGTCGAACGGCTACTGGCTGCGCCACAAGGGGCGAGCGTGCGGCAGGTGATGAACCCCGCGCCGACAACCGTGGCGCCTGGCGCGCCGCAGGAGCGGGCGGCGTGGACAGCGGTGCACCATGCCGAACCGGCACTGGCTGTCGTGGACGGCGACGGGCGCTTCGCGGGAATCGTGGCTCCGCAGCGCCTGATGGCCGTCCTGCTGGCCGAGCACGACCAAGACCTCGCCCGGCTCGGTGGATTCCTCGGTGCGGCGTCGGCAGCGAGGCGTGCCAGCGGGGAACGGGTCCGCCTGCGGTTGTGGCACCGGCTGCCATGGCTGCTCGTCGGACTGGTGGGGGCGTTGCTGTCGGCAGGCGTGGTCGGTGCGTTCGAAGCAGTGCTGGAACGACAGGTGTTGTTGGCCTTCTTCGTGCCCGCGGTGGTGTACCTGGCGGACGCGGTCGGAACGCAGACCGAGACCCTGATCGTGCGCGGACTTTCCGTCGGTGTCCCCGTCAGCTGGACCGTTGCTCGCGAAACGGTGACCGGGGTGCTGCTCGGCGTAGTGCTGGCGGGAATGGCGTTGCCGGCGACCTGGTGGCTGTGGGGCGATGCGGAGGTTGCGTTCGCCGTCGCGCTGGCGCTGTTGGCCGCCTGTGCCATCGCGACGTTGGTCGCGCTGGCACTGCCGTGGCTGTTGTCGCGGATCGGCGTGGATCCGGCTTACGGTTCGGGGCCCCTGGCGACTGTCATCCAGGACCTGTTGTCTGTTGTGATCTATTTTCTCACCGCTACGGCGATTGTCGGGTGAGCGTTCGCGTCCCGTGTCTCATCGGCGTTGTGGATGGTTGGTGGCCGCCAGCACGTTGCGCAGGACGTCGCGCCAGCTGATGATTCCCAGCATCCGGCCGTCGCTGACGACGGGAAGACAGCGCTCGGCGCTGTCGATCATCGTTGTCGCCGCGTCGGCGACCGTGGTGTCCGGTCGGACGAACTCCGCCGAGGTGCGCATGAGTCGACCGGCCGAACCGGCGCGGGAGGTGTTCGCCGAACGGGCCTCTGCGACGAAGAACCGCGCAGTCTCGGCTTCGCCGATCAGGCCCACCAGCAAGCCGTTCCGGTCGATGACCGGAACCGTCGTGAAGCCGTGCCGGTGGAGAACGGCTGCGACCTCGAGCGGAGTCGCATCGGTGGTCACGGCTACCACCGGGCTGGTCATGATCTCGCCTACGAGGATGCCGTTCCCGGTCAGCCGTCGAAGCCGTCGCTGTCGTCGAGCCCGGCCGGGATGACGACCACGGGGCAGTGCGCGTGGCGGATGCACTCGGCCGAGGTGCTGCCGAGCAGCATCTCGGACAGGGCGCCGCGCCGGTGCGCGCCGACCACGAGCAGATCCGCGTCCGCGGAGGCTTTGACGAGCTCGATGGCGGGGTCGCCGGTGACCACGGACTCGGTAACGGGTGCCTCGCCCACGGCTGCGATCACGGTTTCGTGCAGGTAGTCTCGCACCCCGACCTCGTCCCGGACGGCCCTGCGGCCGTGGGGCTGGAAGGTGTAGGACGTCCCGGGAAGCAGGTCGTCCCGTTCCCGCACGGCGATGACCTCGACCTCCCCGCCACATCGGCCGACGTGCTCGGTCGCCCACTGCAGTGTCCGGTCGGCCGACGGCGAGCCGTCGAATCCCACGATGATCCGTTGCGCGGAGGCGTGCTCGTTCTGGTGCATGGCTGCTTCTCCCGGCTTCGGCGCTGTGTTCTCGATGCTGCGCCCGCGCCGGGCTGGTCGACAGAGTCTTAGGTCACCGGCGTCGCGAAGACGGGGTCACCTCGGCGATCGAGACATCGGGGGCGGTTGCCGAAGGTCCCTGCGGCCGGGGACTTTCGGCAGCATCGACGACCCTCCGGTGCGTCATACATTCGGCACCGATCGCCGCTGCGCAGGAAGTCGGCGCAGGTCAACCGGCCCATGGGAGGTCACGATGAGCGCGGGCGAACTGGCCGACGGCCCGATCGTCGTCGGAACGGACGGGTCGGAGAAGGGGCGTGAGGCAGTGCGCTGGGCGGCCGGGTTGGCCGCACGCAGACAGCGGAGGCTGCGGATCGTGCACGCCGCCAACTCGCTGCGTGGGTTCAGTGTCGATCCCGTGTTCTCCCGGGACGTGTTCGAACGGCTGAATGCGGAGGGCAAAGACGTCCTCGCCGCGGCACAACAGGAGGCCGAGGCGACCGGCTGGCCGGCTGACATCGAGGTGGAGATGTCGTCCGGCGACGAGATCTCGGTGTTGATCGAGGAGTCCCGTTCAGCAGCCATGCTCGTGCTGGGCGCAGAAGGTGTGGGCGGGTTTGCCGGCATGCTGGCGGGTTCCACGGCGATAGCCGTGACCGGCCACGCGGAGTGCCCGGTCGTGGTCATCCGGCACCGTGACGACGGGACACCGGCGTCGGAGGACGGGCCTGTCGTCGTGGGGGTGGACGGCAGTCCGGTCAGTGAGGAGGCGACCGCGGTCGCCTTCCACGAGGCCTCGCTGCGAAACGTGAAGCTCGTGGCCGTGAACGCCATGCTGGACATCGAGTACGACAGCGCGCTCAACCAGGCGCTGGTGTATTTCGAGGGAGAGCCGAAGAAGCAGCATCACGAGATGGTGCTCGCGGAGCGGTTGGCCGGATGGACGGAGAAGTACCCGGACGTCGTGGTCGAGCGCGTGATCGAGCGGGACAGGCCCCGGCGCCAGTTGATGGAGTGGTCCGACACCGCGTCGTTGCTGGTGGTCGGCAGCCGCGGCCGGGGCGGGTTCCGCGGGTTGCTGCTGGGGTCGACGAGCCAGGCGATGATCCACCATGCGCGGTGCCCGGTCATGGTGGTGCGCCACGAGCGGCATCGGTGACTCGGGTGGCAGCCCCGGCCGGCTCGCAGCAAGGTTCGCGCGTCGCTCCAGTTGCAGAGGGCGCTCGGTCGCCGAGCCGCTGTTCCTCCCGCCCGTCGAGGGAGCGCAACGCCCAGGGGGAGCCGGGCGTTGCGCGGCGAGAGGTCCAGGGGCGCCGGTGAGGGGGTCGGCGGGCCGGGAGGTGGGGCGTCTCGGGGGAGGCGCTCCCGGCCCGCCGACGCGACGTCGTGGCGTCGACGCTGCGAGCCTGTGCCTACATGGTCGCGGTCATTCGTTCGATGATGCCGTCGCGGGTGTGACCGCGATGCCGGACGATGGCCCGCCCTGAACCCCTGATCTGCCACTTGTCCTGGGGAAACGTGCCGAGCTGGCCCTGCCCCGAACGTCGTGTTACCTTGAGTAACAGTAAATCTTGGTAACAGGCATTCTCGTCGTCAGGGAGCTTCCTATGACCAGCGTCGACCACCGCAGTGACGCGGACGCGCAGCACGACCACGACTCGGTCGCGCAGCGGCTGCTGGACTCCTCGGAAATGTTGTCGTACGACCCCGCGACCGAGGTCGACTGGGAGACCCCGCTCGACACCTCGTACTGGGGCACGTCTCCGGAGTGGAGCACGCTCTACGGCACGCCCTACTGGGACGAGATGACCGAGGACCAGCGACGCGAGCTGACGCGCCAGGAAGCGGCGTCGGTGGCCAGCACGGGCATCTGGTTCGAGATGATCCTGCAGCAGATGGTGCTGCGCGACTTCTACGCCAAGGACCCGACCTCGCCCGAATTCCAGTGGGCCCTGACGGAGATCGCCGACGAGTGCCGCCACTCGATCATGTTCGCCCGCGGTGCGGAGAAGCTGAACGCGCCCGCCTACCGTCCGAAGTGGTACGCGGTGCACGGTGGCCGGATCTACGCAGCCACCGCGCGCGGTGAGGCCGCCTACGCGGCGATCCTCGTGGCCGAGGAGGTCCTCGACGTGATGCAGCGCGACTGGATGCGCGACGAGCGCGTCGTTCCCTTCGTGCGCACGATCAACAACATCCACGTGGTCGAGGAATCGCGGCACATGAAGTTCGCCCGCGAGGAGACCAAGGAGCGGATGAAAAGCGCGGGCAAGCTGCGCCGCCACATCAACGCCGTCAACATCGCGATCGTGGCCTACTTCATCGTCGACGCCATGTGGAACCCGAAGGTGTACGAGAACGCGGGCCTCGACCCGAAGCGGGCCATCCGGGAGGCGCGCAGCAACGAGAACCACAAGGCGATGCTGCGGTCCAGCTGCTCCGGCCTGATGGAGTTCCTCAACTCGGCGGGCCTGCTGACTCCGGCGTCGAAGCGCATCTACAAGCGCGCCAACCTGCTCTGACCCCGGTTCGGCAACCATGGCCTACGCGATCACGCAGACCTGCTGCAACGACGCCTCGTGCGTCGCGGTGTGCCCGGTCAACTGCATCCACCCCACGCCGGACGAACCGGACTTCGGCACCACCGACATGCTCTACATCGACCCGCGCAGCTGCATCGACTGCGGCGCGTGCGCCGATGCGTGCCCGGTGGAGGCCATCTTCCCGGTGGACACACTGAGCGAATCCCTCAAGCCGTACGCCGACGTGAACGCCCGGTTCTACGACGGCAAGCCGGTGTCAGGGGACGTGCTCGGGTCCTCGCCGGTCTTTCACAACTGGGGCGCGCCCACGTTCGACCGGACGATCTCGTCCGACTTCCCCGCGCTCGACGTCGCCGTCGTCGGCAGCGGGCCCGCGGGGATGTACGCAGTCGAGGATCTGCTGCTGCACACGAGCGCACGGGTCACGCTGATCGACCGGCTGGACGTCGCGGGCGGGCTGATCCGCTTCGGCGTCGCCCCGGACCATCCGTCGACGAAACGGATCGACGAGACGTTCGCGCGCTACCGCGAGCACCCGCGGCTCACCCTGCGGCTGGGCGTCGAGGTCGGCAGGGACGTGACGGTCGACGAGCTGGCCGCGCGGCACGACGCCGTCATCTACGCCGTCGGCGCGTCGTCGGCGAAGTCGCTGGGCATCGAAGGGGAGCAGCTGCCCGGCAGCGTCGCCGCGACCGACGTCGTCTCCTGGTACAACGGCCATCCCGACGCCGGCCACCCGGACGCGAGCCGCGACGTGGTCGACCTGTCGTCGCAGCGGGCGGTGCTGATCGGCAACGGCAACGTGGCCCTCGACGTCGCTCGCATCCTGTCCAGCGATCCGGGCGGGCTCGAAGCCACGTCGATCTCGCGGGATGCGCTGGCGCGGCTGCGGTCGAGTTCGGTGCGGGAGGTCGTGCTGCTGGCACGTCGCGGACCGGAACACGCCGCCTACACCGAGCCCGAACTGCTCGCGCTGACGCGGCATCCGGACTTCGACGTCGTGGTCGACAGCCACGACGACCGCGTGGCGAAGGCGATCGACGCCGCCGAGCCGGGGGAGAAGGCGCAGCTGCTGCGGAGTCTCGTCCAGGAACCCGTCGACTGGTCGGCGCCGCCCGTGGGGGGTCGGCGCCGGATCGTGCTGCGGTTCCACTCCTCGCCGCTCGAAGTACTCGGCGGCGACCGGGTGACGGGACTGCGCACGAGCGGCACCGAATCCGATGTGGACATCGCCGCGGGTTCGGTGGTGCGGGCCGTGGGGTACCGCGGTGTCGGGGTGCCGGGACTGCCCTACGACGAGGCGGCGGGCACGATCCCGAACACGGCCGGCCGGGTGCAGGGCCGGGACGGCACGTACGTCGTGGGGTGGATCAAACGCGGCCCCTCCGGCGGAATCGGGGCGAACAAGACCTGTGCACAGGAGACCGTCGCCGCCCTGCTCGACGACGTGCGCAGCAACCGGGTGCAGCCGCGGCAGCCGCGGAAGCGGGCGGGCCTGCTCCGCCGGGCCTGAGGCCGCGCCGCCGCCCGACGAACCGCATCGCCGCACGATCGCGGCGGTGCGGTTCTTCGCGCGTGCGGGAACCTGTCCGAACGGACGGGGTCGGTTCCCGTCCCACGGGGGCGTTCTGCCTCCGCCGGTGAGCGGTTTCGGCCTCGGACCCCTTGGGCCGGAGTGACCACGGCCATAGCTTCAGCGTGGTACGTGTCACGACGGAAAGGGTCAGCCAATGCAGGTCGACGAACTTCTCAAGCCGTTTCCCCTCAAGGAATTCCACCCGATTCCGCGAGCGCTGCTGGGCCCCGGCTCGCACGAGATGATCGGCCCGGAAGCGCTGAAGATCGGGATGCGCAGGCCGCTGGTGATGACCTCCGGACTGCGCGGCACCGACATCGTGAACAAGCTCGTCGAGTCGCTCAAGTACCACGGGCTCGAACCGTCCGTGTACGACAAGGTGGAGTCGAACCCCAAGGACTACAACGTCATGGACTCCGTCGCGATCTACCAGCAGGACGGTTGTGACGGCTTCATCTCGATCGGCGGCGGTTCCTCCCACGACGCGTGCAAGGGCGCGCGGATCTCGGTGGCGCACGACGGCCGCAACGTCAACGAGTTCGAAGGCTTCAACAAGTCGGAGAACCCGAAGAACCCGCCGCACATCGCCGTGTCGACCACGGCGGGTACGGGCTCGGAGACCTCGTGGGCGTACGTCATCACCGACACCACGACGGACCCCGCGAACCCGCACAAGTACGTCGCGTTCGACGACCACTCGGTCGTCACGCTGGCCGTCGACGACCCGGTGCTGTACTACGAGTGCCCTTCGCACTTCACCGCGCAGTGCGGCTTCGACGTGCTGGCGCACGCCTCCGAGCCGTACGTGTCCAGGTTGGACTTCACGCCGTCGCTCGGCAGCGCGCTGTACTCGGCCGAGCTGGTCGGTGAGCACCTGCGTACGGCGACGTGGCACGCCGACAACCTGCCCGCCCGCGAAGGCATGATGTACGCCCAGTACACCGCGGGGCAGGCCTTCAACTCCGGTGGGCTCGGCGTCATCCACTCGGTCTCCCACGCGGTCAGCGCGTTCTACGACACCCACCACGGCCTCAACAACGCGATCGCACTGCCGCGCGTGTGGGCGTGGAACCTGCCCGTGGCGTACAAGCGCTACGCGCGGCTGGCCGGGGCCCTCGGCGTGGACACCACCGGGATGAACGACGTGAAGGCGGCCGATGCGGCCGTGGCGGCGGCGATCCGGCTGCTGCGCGACGTGGGCATCACCGAGCGGTTCACCGACATCACCCAGGACACCCACCCGAAGAACCGCCTCGGCACCGGTCCCACGGACTTCTACAAGAAGGCCTCGACCATCAAGGGCGACGCGAACGACGTGGACCGGGTGTCCAAGCACATCCTCGGTGACTCCTGCACGCCGGGCAATCCGAAGGAGACGACGTTCGAGACCGTGCGGCCGGTGGTCGAGCACTGCTTCAACGGCGACCTCGACGACCTCATCTCCTGAGCCGCTTGTAGTTCAGCCATGGGTGTTCCGCGGTGCGGGCGCCGCACCGCGGAACACCCATGGCCCAGGCCGAAAGGTGTTTGCCCGCGTGAGCTCACGAAACGGTCACCGCCCCCATTCCTTCTCCTCCGTCGGCGAGGTCACCTCGTTGCTGTCCGACGTCGGTTACCTCGCCGACCGTCCACTCGCGACCACCGTCTACCTCCAGGACCAGCTGGGCAAACCGCTGCTGCTGGAGGGGCCCGCCGGGGTCGGCAAGACCGAGCTCGCCAAGGCGCTCGCCGCCGCGACGGGCAGGCGGCTGCTGCGTCTCCAGTGCTACGAGGGCCAGGACGAGACGAAGGCCCTCTACGAGTGGGATTACGGCAAGCAGATGCTGTACACGCAGATCCTGCGGGAGAAGATCGGGCAGGTGGTCGCGGACGCCGACGATCTGCCGTCGGCGGTCGAGGCGATCGGCCAGCACGACAACGTGTTCTTCTCCGAGCGGTTCCTCGCGGAGCGGCCGCTGTTGCGTGCCGTCCGTTCCCCCGAGCCCGTGGTACTGCTGATCGACGAGGTGGACCGGGCCGACGAGGCGCTCGAAGCGGTGCTGCTGGAGCTGCTCGCCGAGTATCAGGTGTCGGTTCCCGAGCTCGGGACGTTCGCCGCGGAGCACATGCCGTACGTGGTGCTGACCTCCAACAATACCCGCGACCTTTCGGCGGCGCTGAAACGGCGCTGCCTGCACCTGTCGCTGGATTATCCGTCGGCGGAGCGGGAGCTGGACATCATCCGGTCGAAGAGCACCGGCCTGCCGGAAACCGTGGCGACCCACCTCGTCGACGTCGTACGCGAGCTGCGCGAACAAGGGATGCGCAAGCCGCCCGGCATCTCCGAGGCGATCGACTGGGCACGGACGCTCGCGGTGCTCGGGGCGTCCGAACCGGACACCGAACTGCTGACGGACACGATCTCGGTCGTGGCCAAGTACGAGCGCGACGTCGAGCGCGCCATGCGGGTGCTGCGGGATTCGGGTGAGCTGCGGGATTCGAGTGGACTGCGGGATTCGGGTGAGCTGCGGGAGCAGGGCGAACCGGGTCCGGCCGGTGAGGATCGGCGGGCTCCGGTCGAGGGGGAGCGGCGCGCGCCCGTCCCCGGAGTCGATCCGGACGACGAGGGGGCGGGTGCCGCGTTGCGCGCGGCGCGGGACACGCCGGGCAGACACGGCGCGGGCTACTACGGGGAGAACACGGGCACCCCGGCGCCGCAACGGTCGGTGAGCAGCAGCCAGGGTGAACGTTCCTTCGCGGCCAACCACGGTCGCGGCAAGCGGTAGGCCGCGGCCATGCTGACCGGACTGCATCGGTTCGTGCGACTGCTGCGCAGTGCGGGGCTGCGGATCTCGTCGGTCGAGATCGTCGACGCGGCCCGCTGCGTGGCCGATCCGGCCATGATCGGTGACCGCGAACTGTTCCGCGAGGGGCTGCGCTGCGCGCTGGTCAAGGACCACCGCGACAACGCGACGTTCGACGAACTCTTCGACGCCTTCTTCGCCCACGTCCGCTTCGGCGACGAACGCGGCGACGGCCCGGGTAACACCGGCACGACCACACTGCTCGACGACTTCACGATCGCCGAGGAGGCGGGCCAGCGCCCGCCGCGGGCCGACATGGAAAGCCCCGACGCCGACCTCGGCGACCTGTTCGACGAGGACGACCTCATCGAGCGCTACAGCCCGCACCCCGAGCTCAACCCGATCGTGCTCGACAACGAGACCGACGACGAGCTCGTGTTCTCGCAGCAGGACGTGTCCACCATGGACGGTTCGAACGAGGTGCTGCTGGAGATCGACCGCAGCCACGGCGTCGCGCCCGGCGAACTCGGTAAGGCCCAGGGAAACCCGGTGGAGGCCACCCTCAGCCTGGCCGAACAGGACGCGCTGCTCAACTGGCTGGAGCGCGGCCCCGGCGAGGACGACGAAGGCGACGAGACCGATGCGGCGGCCCTGCGGTCCGGTATGGGGGAGCGGGCCCTCGCCCGGCTGCCCGAGGCGCTGCGCCGTCACCTGGAACACCTGATGCTGCTGGAGCAGTCCGTCGCGGAGAACTCCCGGTCCGACCGGGGATCCGAGCGGGGCCACGACGAGCTGGAAGACGCGCTGCGCACCATTGTCGCCTCGCTGCGCGGCGCCGTGACGCACCGCAAACGGCCCGCGTCGCGTGGCCGCATCGATCCGGCCCGCACGATGCGCCGGAACCTGCGCTACGACGGCGTGCCGTTCCGGCCTGTCACCGTCGACCAGCGGGAGGACAAGCCGCGGCTCGTCGTGCTCGCCGACGTGAGCCTTTCCGTGCGCGCCACCGCCGGTTTCACGCTGCACCTGCTGTACGGGCTGCACGATCTGTTCTCGTCGGTCCGCTCGTACGCGTTCGTCGCCGAGATCGCGGAGATCACCGGTCTGTTCGCCGAGCAGCGGATCGACCAGGCCCTGGAGACGCTGTTCCGGGGCGATGTCATCGACGTCGACGCCAACTCCGATTACGGCTCCGTGTTCGGCGCGTTCCTCGACGAGCACGGCACCGCGGTGAACCGCAGGACCACCGTGCTGGTGCTGGGGGACGGCCGGGGCAACGGCAACGATCCGAATCTCGTCGCGTTCGAGGAGATCGCGCGCAAAGCCAGGGACGTGCTGTGGCTGACCCCGGAACCGCGCCATTCGTGGGGCCTCGGTGCGTGCGATCTGCCGGACTACGCCGAGCACTGCAGCCGGGTTCGCGTGGTGCGCGACGTCGCCGGACTGGAGAACGCCGCACGCGACCTGCCTGCGGCCGTCCGATGACGAGCCCGTTGCATGCCCGTGCCGAGCCGGCTCCGCTCGGCCACGCTGCCTCGTGGGACCAGCCGGCGCCGCCCGATGACGCCGCTCCGCCGGACCGCGCTGCTCCGGCTGCCGGCCCCGCTCCGCTGGACCCGCTGGCGCCGTGCCCGCCGGGTGAGTACCGGGACGAGCGGGTCCGGGTGGTGCACCGCGGTGGGTGGCTGGGGAGCCAGCTCGGGCCGGTTTCCGCCCGCACGACGCATTTTCGGCTGCACGGGGGCGATGCGCGGCTCGTCGTGAGTCACCGGCTCGGCCACGGTGACATCGAGGACGGGTTGACGGAGCTGGTCGCCGACGAGTTGTTCCGGCCGGGGTTCGTGGCCGAGCAGGAGCTGTTCGAGCGGGTGTTCGTCGGACTCGTCCGCTCTACCGTGCCCGGAGGGCTCGCGGCGTGGCGGACCTTCTACCGCAACACGCTCGCGCGGCTGCACGGATCGGACCGCGGTCCCACCGGCGGGCTGGAGCCGGTGTACGAGTACGCGCGGGCGCTCGTGCCGCCGGGCCGGGTGCTCGACCTCGGCTCGTGTTTCGGTTTCTTCCCGCTGCTGCTCGCGGCCGAGCCGGGCTACTCCGTGACGGCGTCCGACGTCGTGCCGGGAAGCATGCGACTGCTGTCGCGGATCGCCCGCGGCGAGGGCGTCCCGTTGTCGACGCTGGCCTGCGATGCGGCCTCGGTGCCGTTGGCAGCCGGTGCGGCCGACACCGTGACCGTGTTGCACCTGCTGGAGCACCTCGACGCCGGCGCCGGTGCCGCCGTACTCGCCGAAGCGGTGCGGCTCGCCGCCCGCCGGGTGGTCGTCGCCGTGCCGTTCGAGGACGAACCGGACACTTGTTTCGGCCACGTACGCCGGTTCGACGGTGCGGAACTGGCCCGCCTGGGAACTCGCACGGGCTTGCCGTTCACCGTGGCCGAACACCACGGCGGCTGGCTCGTCGTCGAAACCGCGCCCGACGCGTGAGGGCTCTGAGGGTGCGTCTGCCGGACGTCGAGTGCGTGTGACAGGGAGGCGTGCTGCTGCTGTGTTCGCCGGTGACCGGGCAGGCGTGTGAGACATTGGGGCATGTCTTCCGGCAGGCCCAGCGTGCTCTTCGTGACCGATCTGTCGTACGAAGCGCGGGGGCGCCGGTACTGTGACGAGGACATCTACCTGTCGTCTCAATTGCGCGAGGCCTTCGACGTCGCGCTCTGCCATCCGAGGGACGCCCAGGCGCTGATGGACCGGTTCGATGTCGTGCTCGTCCGCAACAGTGGTCCGGTCATCTACTACCCGGAGCAATACCGTGCGTTCCGCGACCATGCCCTGGCCACCGGTGCGCGGGTCTTCAACGAGCTGACGGGGAAAGCCGACATGGCGGGCAAACAGTATCTCGTCGACTTGTGTCGCGCCGGTTACCCGGTGGTCCCCACGGTGGAGGGTGTCGACGACTTGGACCGGCTCCCGCAGAGCGATGCCTACGTGGTCAAGCCCAAGTTCGGCGCCGACTCGGTGGGCCTGAGGATCCTGGACCCGACGCAGCTCCGCGGTATCGACGATCGCGACGTACTGATCCAGCCGCACGTCGCGATCGATTACGAGGTCTCGTTCTACTTCATCGACCGCACCTTCGAATACGCGTTGTACACACCCGACCCCGCACAACGATGGCAACTGAGGGCGTATGAGCCCACCCAGGCTGACCTGGACTTCGCCCAGCGCTTCATCGACTGGAACGGGATGCGCCACGGCATCCAGCGCGTCGACGCGTGCCGCACCGCCGAGGGCACGTTGCTGCTGGTCGAGCTGGAGGACCTCAACCCCTACCTGTCGCTGGACAGCATCAGCGAACAGCGTCGCCTGCGGTTCGTGCGGCAGCTGACCGGCGCGCTGTCGGAGCTCGCCGCCACCGACCTGCCGGGCCGATAACCACCAGGGTGTCCTTCCCCCGGGGTGGGTTCTCAGATGGCGTCTCAGGGCGCGTACGGACGCACTGGAGCTGGGTTGATCTGAGCGCCTGAGTGGTGCCGCCCGGTCCCCTCCTACTCTGTCTGGGTGAGCTGTGACTTTCTGCTCTGTCTCGTTGGCTGGTTGTTGTTGTAATCGGCATCGACGGCCAGATTGAACGGGGGAGGTCAGTCGGTGCGTGGGTCGCGGTATGGCACGAAGGCCAACGTGCCCGAGTCCGAGGTCACGGCCGAGGTGTCTCGGCCTGTGCTCGGTGCGGAGATGACCGAGGAGGCGCCGCAGGTCGTCTATGTCCCGGCGGCGGCGCCGATGCGCGGCGAGGATCTGACGGTGGTGTTGCGTGAGCTGGAGGACGCGTCAGTCGCGCTGTTGGTGTACTCCTCGTTAGACCTCTTGGTTGACGGATGCGGCGAGGAGCAGCCGTGGATCGGGTTCCACACCGCCGGTCTGGAGGAGTTGCAGCATCAGGTCGGCGCTGACCTGGTGTTGTGGGATGCGACCTTGGCGCCGGAGATTCGGCAGTACGGCGAGTACGGGGAGGACTCATGACCGGGGGTCACCGGGTCGAGGCCGACACGCTGAACACCGTGTCGGCGACGTTCCACAGCGCGGCCGACAAGTTGGGTGCCACCGAGCAGCCGCCGGAGGATGTCAAAGCCGGGGAACCGAGTGCCGCAATTGCGATGGTGATCGCCCATCTGGCCGAACAGTCGAGCCAGTTGGTGGCCGGGTTGCACTCGATTGGCGACGCCGTGGAGCAGAGCCGGACCGACTACGAGGCACAGGAACAGTGGTCGACCGACCACCTTCCGAAGCCGGAGCAGGGTGACAACCGACCGGTCTGACGAGGGGGAAATCATGGCGTTGAACATCGAGGTCGAGGCGCAATCAGCCAGCCTTCGTGAGGTCGCAGGCTGGCTACGCACAGCCGGCAAGAAGGTATCGGCGCGCCACGAGGACGTGACGAGCGCGTCGAACAACTCCGAGGACGGGTGGGACGGCGAAGGGGCAACCGCGTTCCGGCGGAACATGCTGCATTTCAAGCCCAAGATCGACGATCTGAGCGCCGGCTACGGCGGTCTGGCGAACGCGATCGACTTGCACGCGGCCGACATTGATACGACCAACGCCCGGATGGGGCAGGCCGTCGAGATCGCCAAGAAGGGCGGCCTGACCGTCACGGACAAGGAGATTCAAGGACCGGGCGAACCGCCGCCGAAGCCCGAACCAGCACACCGGCACGCCAAGAGCGGGGCGATCAGCAGCGACGACAAAGAGCGCTTCGACGCCCAATGGGATACCTACACCGCCTGGGTGAAGAAGGCCAAGGCCTACACGCAAGCCGGCACCGTGGTGACCGAAGCTCGGAAGATCGAGACCGACTCGCAGAGCATGCTCCTCGATTACCTGAAGAACGTCGGCCAAAAGTGGTACATCAACGCGCCTGACTTTGGCACCGGGCTCGCGGCAGCGCACATCGCGGCGCACAACAGTTTCAAGACCACCGCCTCGAACTTCCGCCAACTCGGCAGCAAGCTGGGTGACCTTGCCGACGACGCCACCCGTGGATCGTCGAACCAGGCGCGCTATCTGGTTGCCTCCCTGGTCGCGAACTCGAAGGCCAACGTCCAAGCGGCACAGGCCGAGGGCAAGAAGTTCGGCAAATGGCTGAACAAGCTGCCCGGCGGGGTCAAGAAGGCGCTCACAAGCACTCTCGCCAATTTTGTACCGAGGAACGCGAAATACCTGGCCGGTGCGAAGCCACTGCTGGCGAAGCTTCCCGCGGTCGGGACGACGCTGGGCGGGTTCAGCCTCGTTGACGACTTGGCACAAGGCAAGGACCCGACGGTCACTGTGCTGTCTAACGGCGGCAGCATCGTTGCCGGGGCCGCCGCCGGTAGTGCCATCGGCGGTCCGCCCGGAGCTCTGGCCGGGTTCATCGCGGCGACCGGGACCGGCTTCCTGATCGAGAACTTCGCTAGTGACGATGTCAAGGCAGCTCTCGACGTAATGTCTCAGGAAGGCTACCAGAATGCCGAAACCAACCCGTGGCTACCTGACTTGAAGCTGCTGTCCAAGTTCACCACGGGAAACTGGTAGAAGGTAGCTGTGAACACTGACCTACCGCCGAAGCCCGACCCGCAGACGGGAGAGCCCAGACCGCCGGCCGCTCCCGGCCACTTCAACGGCCGCAGGGAGCCGCAACCTTACGACGCCAGCAAGGTTCCAAGCGGCCCTAGCGCAGCACTGGAATGGCTCTACGGCACTCGAAAAGCCGGATGGTGGTCAGCAGCCACGATAGTCGTCTTGATCATCGTTTTCCTTATGTTAAAGTCGGGACTGGACTGGATGCTTTACTGGCCGATGTGGCTGTTTATCGCGGCCGTGGGCGTTGCGTTCTGGTTTCTTCCGCGGAATACCAAAATGGCCGCTGGCGCCGATTGGGTAAACGCAGGCGGCGATGTGGTCCATACGTATGAGCTGGTAGAGGTCAAAACCTCAGGAACTCCGGGTAGCTGGGAACTAATCCTGAAAGACCAGCGAGGAAACGTCGATCGCGGCAATATAGCGGATTATCAGCAGAATCCACTATTGTGGGACTTGGTATTCAACGGAATTCGTCATTCCGTGGCTGTGGGTGCAACGATCGACCCGGAGACATACCGCGTACTAAAGCTTGACGAATACCCGAATCCTCCCCGGTCCCGCCGGGGCGACACTGGTGTTTAGGTCCGAACAGTTCGGCGTCGGACCACGGTGGTTGGGCGCCGTGGTCCGGGTCTGCCTCAGATGAGCCCCATCTTGCTGGCCTCGTAGACCGCTTCGGCGCGGGTGGAGGCGCCGAGTTTGCGCATGATGTTGCGGACGTGGAACTTGACCGTGGTCTCGGAGATGAACAGCGTCGTGCCGACGATGCGGTTGCTCAGTCCGGACGCGAGCAGTTCGAGCACCCGGTGTTCGCGTTCGGTGAGCGCGGGTTCCTCCGGTGTCGTGCGGAGCGAACGGGCCATCACCGACGCCGACCGTGAGTCGAACGCGCTCTCGTCACGCGCGACCGTCCGGATCGACGAGACGAGTTCGCTGGTGTCGACGTCCTTGATGACGTACCCCTTCGCGCCGCGGTGCACGGCCTCCAGCACGTAGGCGTCGTCGAGGAACGTGGTCAGCACGAGCACGCCGACCTCCGGGTAGCGCCGGGTGATCTCCGAGCAGAGGTCGAGGCCCTCGGTGTCGGAGCCGGTGCCGAGTTTGAGGTCGAGCAGCACGATGGCGGGGCGCAACTGTTCGAGCGCCGTACGCGCCTCGGCGGCCGTCGCGGCCTCACCGACCACCCGCATGTCCTCCTCGCGGTCCAAAATGGATCGCAGACCCTGGCGGACGATGGCGTGGTCGTCGACGAGCACGATGCTCAGCCGGTCCTGCCTGCCCGTGTCCTGCTTGCGGGTGTCCGGTAGCCGTTCGGCGTCGCGGTTCGGGCGCTGTGCCGGTGCAGGGTCCGGGTGCATCGCCCTGGACGGTGGGGTGTTCATGATGCCGCCTTTCCGTGCCTCCGCAGGGGGAGCGGAATATCGAGTACCAGCATGATCCCGCCGAGCTCGGAACGCCGGATCGACATCGTGCCGCCCAGTTCGCGGGTTCTGCCCTGCATGTTCGCCAGGCCGCGGTGCACGCCCGCCAGGTCGGTCGCCGCGGTGAGCTTGAGTGTCCTGCGCAGCTGGGCCGGGTCGCCCTCGCCGTTGTCGGAGATCGACAGCACGATCCGCTCCGGCAGGTACTGCAGCCGCACCAGCGCTTCGTCGGCGGTCGTGTGCATGACGGTGTTGAAGAGCGCCTCGCCCGCGAGCCGCAGCAGTGAGTGTTCGACCTCGCCGGGCAGCGGCACGGGGCTGCCCACGATGCGGACCTGCACCTTCAGGTCGCTGGGAAGGTGCACCGACGAGAGCCGTTCCAGCAGCACGGGCAGCGATCCGGGAGGTTCCTCTGCACCGTTGTGCAGCGCGTAGATCGCGGCGCGCAGCCGCTCGACCGCGTGCCCCGTGAGGTCCTTGGCCGCGCTGAGCTGATCGACCAGTGCGTCGTGATCGCCGCCGGCGGCCAGTTCCGCCCGGCACACCTCCACGGTCATGCCCGCCGACAGCACGTCCTGGGTGACGCTGTCGTGCAGTTCACGGGCGATGCGGTGCCGTTCGTCGTCCAGCGCTTGCCGCTGCATCGACTCGATGAGGCGCTGCTGCGTGTCGGCGAGCTCCTTGGCCTGCTGTTCGGCCGCCTCGGAGAGCCGTTCGGTCTTGCCGCGCAGCGTGGTCGCCGCGTGCAGCAGGAACGAGTTGTGCAGCGCGACCGCCGCCTGGTTGGCGAGCACCCGCAGGATGGCCAGGTCGGTGTCGGCGACCTCGACCGCCTTGCCTGGCAGCCCCGCGATGCCGCCCATCGGCTCGCCGTCCAGGGTCATCGACACGCGCACGATGCCGTCGCCGGGCTCGTCCTCGGCCTCCCACGGCCGTGCCCGCAGCACGTGCAGGTGGGGGAGGGCCTCGGCGGGCAGGGACCGTTCGTCGTCGATCAGTTCGCCGCCGTGGAGCACGAGGAACCGTGGCCGCGCGGCCTGCAGCGCCCCGTCGGCGACCGCGACCAGCAGCCATTCCGCGCGCAGGTGGTCCGCCGCCGCGGCCGCGACGGCCTCGACGAGTTCGCGTGGACCTTCGGCCGTGCGGACCAGTGCCCGCGAGATGCTGTCGAGGGCGCGCACCGCGTTCTCCAGCCGTTCGGCCGAGCGCACGTACTCGGGGTAGAAGGAGCGTTTGCCCGAGCGCACGCCGGTGAGTGCGCCCAGGTCGGCCTCGTCGCGGCCGAAGCCGGAGCGCACAGCGCCGCTGTCCCTGGAGCGGCTGTCCCTGGAACTGGAGTGCGCGGACGAGGTCATCGGTTCCTCACAGCGTTCATGAGCGTCACGGCGTCCCCCGGTCAGAGGGCCTGCCGGAACAGGGCGAACACGTCGGCGATGTCGACCTCCCGCGGGTTGGTGGCGAGGCAGGCGTCGGCGAGGGTGGTGCGGGCGAGGGTCGGCAGGTCGGCCTCGCTGACGCCCAGGTCGGACAGGCCTTTCGGCACGCCGACGTCGTCGGCCAGCGTGCGGATGAACGAGGCGAGCCCGTCGGCCACCTCGTCGGCGGGCCTGCCTTCGACGTCGATGCCGACGGCCGCGGCGAGGGGCACGTAGCGGTGTGGGTCCTCGGCGGCGTTGAACCGGATCGCGTGGGGCAGCAGGACGCCGTTGAGCACGCCGTGCGGGGCGTCGAGCAGCCCGCCGACCTGGTGACTCATGGCGTGTGTGATGCCGAGGATGGCGTTGGTGAACGCCATGCCTGCTTCGAGGGCGCCCTGAGCCATCCCGATCCGGGGGGCGGCGCGCCGCGGTTGGAGCGTCGTGTCGCGCAGGTTGCCGGTGATCAGGTGAGCGGCGTGCAGCGCGTGGTGGTCGGTGAGGCGGTTGTGCGCCCGCGAGACGTAGGCCTCGACGGCGTGGGTGAGTGCGTCGAGTCCGGTGGCCGCGTTGAGCTCCTCGGGCATGGTCGTGAGCAGTCGCGGGTCGATGACCGAGATCTCGGGCACGAGCGTCCGGCTGATGATCGTGATCTTGATGTGCCGCTCGGTGTCGGTGATGACGGCGAACTGGGACACGTCGGCGCCCGTTCCCGACGTCGACGGCGCCATGACCAGCGGCGGGATCGGCTGCACCACCTTGTCGACTCCGGCGTAGCCGAGGATCGTCCCCCCGTTGGAGGACAGGATCGCCACGCCCTTGGCCGCGTCGATGCAGGAGCCGCCGCCGACGGCGAGGATGACGTCGGCGCCGCTGTCGAGGTAGTGCTCGTAGGCGGCGGCGATCTCGCCGTCCTTGGGGTTGGGCGTCACCTCCGACCACACCACGGGCTGCAGCCCGGCGCCGCGGAGGTGGTCGACGGCCTCGGCGGCCCAGCCTGCCGCCACGATGCCGGGGTCGGTGACCAGGAACGGCCTGCGCGCGCCGACGCGCAGCGCACAGTGGCCGAGTTCGGCCAGCGCGTGCGGGCCGAACACGATCTCGGGCACGTGGAACTTCGCCAGCCCCGTGGACCGGTCGGGGTATGCGGGCGCAGTGCCGGGGCCTGCCAGCTCGACGCCCCGATCTTCGACGCCCCGATCTTCGGCGCCCCGGTCTTCGGCGCTCCGGTCGTCCGGTTCGATGGGCGGCGGGGCCGGCAGTCGCGGTAGCCGGGCGCGGGGCCCGACGTCGTCGGACAGTTCCGGCGCGGCCCGGGTCGGATGAAGCACGCGGAAACGCCTCCTCATCTTCCAGCCGCGGTGCTGGACTGTTCTCAGGCTAGTGCTGGTCGGACGGCAGGCACACCCTCCGTTTGCGGTAGCGGGTACCTGTCCGATCGGACAGGGGGTCGCAGGAGGCTTGTCAGCAATGCGGGTGCGCCGCGCTGCCTTCGGATGGCGAACGCGAGGACGTTGCCGGTGAAGACACGGATGACATTGTCGTTGCGCGTCCGCAGGTGCTGTTTCGACGGCCCGCGCCCCGGATCTTCGATGGCCCGCGCCCGGATCGGCTGGTCACAGGACGGTTACGGCCTCGACGGCGCCCCGCGTGCGGAGGGCCGGTGGGTGGCTGCCTACCCTGCCAGGTGACGTCGTGTCCGCTGCCCGCGGAAGAGGGGAGACCCGTGCCCATGCCTCGTGTCCAGGCCAATGCGTTCGTGGACTGGTTCAATGAGAACTCCACGGAGATGGTGTCCGGTCTGATCAACATCGCGATCATCGTGGTGATCGCCCTGGTGTTGCGCGCGATCGTCGGCCGCGTGATCGACCAGCTGGCCAAGCGAATGGTCAACTCTCGCGAGCGGATCGACAAGGCGAAGGCCAAGGCGGCGAGCCGGGTCATCAAGCAGAGCAACGACGGTCGCGGCGAACGGCAGCGGCAGCGGGCGGGCACGATCGCGTCGGTGCTCAAGAGCGTCGCGTCGTTCGTGATCTTCGGGATCGCGTTCGTGACGATCCTCGGCCAGTTCGGGATCAACATCGGCCCGATCATCGCGAGCGCCGGTGTCATCGGCCTGGCGATCGGTTTCGGCGCGCAGAGCCTGGTCCAGGACTTCCTGTCCGGCATCTTCATGATGGTCGAGGACCAGTACGGCGTCGGCGACGTCGTCGACGTGGGCGATGCCGTCGGCACGGTCGAGGCGGTCACGCTGCGGATCACGAAGATCCGCGACCTCAACGGCGGGCTGTGGCACGTGCGCAACGGCGAGATCATGCGTGTCTGCAACATGAACCAGGACTGGGCGAACGCGGTCGTGGAGCTGCCGCTGGACTACTCGGTGAACCTGGAGGAGGCGAAGGCCGTCATCCAGCGCAGCATCGACGAGTTCGCCGACAACCCGGCGTTCGCGCCGAAGATCATCGAGCGCCCGGACATCACCGGTGTGGTCGGCATCGGCAACGGTGCCGTCACGGTGCGGGTCATGGTCATGACACAGCCCGGCGACCAGTGGTCGATCGGCCGCGACCTGCGCGCCCACCTGAAGGCCGGCCTCGACGCCGCCGGCGTCCGCGTCGCCTACCCGATCCTCCCCCTGGCCAACGCCGGCGCCTCCCAGTCCGGCTGACCCGCGGGGCCGGCGGCTGGCCAGGCCTCGCGGCTTCTCCGGCCGCCCTGCGCGGCGGCTGTGTTGCGGGTCCAGGGGCCCGTGTTGCACTTTCCGGGGCGCGTGTTGACGTTTCAGGGGTCCGTGTTCCCCTTTCCGGGGACTGTGCTGCGCCCTCGTGGAACGTGGGTACGCGCGATCAGAGCCGCGTGTCGTCCGCTCAAGCAGACGCATGGTGCACTTGCGTGGACGTGTTGCACTCTCGCGGACCGGTCAGGAATCGAACAGTTGAACGGCCGTCCGTTGACGCGGCTTCCACCTCGCGATGATCGGCACTCGTCATGGACGGAAACGTTGCGCCTGAGGCGCAACGTGCCTACTCGCCTGGTTCGATGGTGCCGTCGGCGAGGGCGGTGGTGAGGTGGGTCGCGATGTGGCGGCCCGTGTCGCCGGCCCGGCGTAGGCGGGTCTCGAATTCGGTCAGCTTGCGGAACGCCTCGCCCAGTTCGCGTTGGCGGTCGAGCGGCAGGACCGGCACCTCCGCCCGGCGGATGTCCAGCCGGTGCACGCCCGACGCCGTCGTGCTCAGCGCCCGCGCCCGGCTGCTCGCACGCAACTGGCCCGCGAGGAAATGCACGTCCAGCTTGTCGCCATCCACCCGCAGCAGCGACAGGTTCGGACCCAGCACCAGATCCGCGGCCTCGACCACCAGCGTCGACGGTGTGCCGTCACCCGCCGCCACCAGCGGCACCACCAGATCACCCGGTTGCAACGGCGTCAGCTCGCCGGGGTCGTCGCCCGCGTAGCGCAACGTCGGTTCCTGGCCGGTCGCCACGTCACGCCCCGTCAACACCCGCGGACCGTCGCCGTCCTCGGCCGTGTCGAACGGGCTCGTGCGCTGCCGCAACGTCAGCGCCCCGGCGCGGCCCAGGTCGTTGATCGTCGAATACATGCCCGCACGGCCGGTCGCCTCCCGCACCGCAGGTAGCAAGTCGTCCAACTCCGAGAGCGTCCGTGCCAGCTCGTCGCGCTCCCGCTCCAACGCGCCCAGATCGACCTCCGCAAGCGGTTGCGGCAGGTGCCGCGACGGCGTCACGTCGACGTCCTCGTCCAGCAGCTCGATCGGTTCCACCGTCCGGTGCCGCCCCGCCACCTCCTCGACCGCGCCGTGTTCACAGAACTCGTGCCAGGCCGCCACGACATCCCGCTCGATCGCATTCCAGTCGACGTGGCCGCGCCGAGACGGCCGATGCCGCGTTGTGTCCACGAGCAACACCGGCTCCGCGGCCTGCTCGGCAGGATCCCGCAACACCCACAGGTGCAAGGCGATGCCCGTAGACATCAACACGCCCGCTGGTAGCGCCACGACCGCGCGCAACGCGCCCCGCCGCAGCAGTGCCTGCCGGATCGTCCGTCCCGACCTGCGCCCCGCTGCACTCGCCGGCAGCGCCACCACCACGGATCCGCCGGATTCGGCGTGCGCGAGACAGTGCTGCACCCACGCCAACTCCGGCTCGCCCTTCACCGGCAGGCCGTACTCCCACCGCGGATCCAGGCCGAGCTCCTCGTGCCCCCAATCGCGGTAACCGAACGGCGGGTCGCACACGACCGCATCGAATCGCCGGCCTGTGAACACGTCATGGCGCAGCGCGTCCCCGGTCGCGACCTCGACGTCGTCGTGTTCGGCGAGGCGAGCGCGCGCGATCCGGGACATGGCGTCGTCGATCTCCTGTCCGAACAGGGTTTCCGCGCCGGCCGCCGCGGCGGCCCGGAGGATGTTGCCCGCACCGCAGGCCGGGTCGAACACCGAGTTCGGCTCGCCGGCCAACCCCATCATCAACTCCGCGAGCGGTGGGGGAGTGACGAGGTGCTGCCGCTGCTGTCGGTCGAAAATCCGTGTACACAGCTCCTCGATCACCTCGCCGGGGGGCGTGTCGTCGAGCTCCTCCAGAGCCGCACGGACCTCCCCCGGCAGGTCGACGTTCCAGTGACCGGTCAGGTGGTCGGCGATGTCGGCGGCCAGCTCGACGGGGACGGCGTCACTGCGGCCCGCGGCGAGCGCACGCCACACGACGTCGGCAGGCGACGGTCCGATCGGTTTTCCCTGCGCGCGAAGCCAGCGCTGCACCTCGTCCAGCCGGAACGTCGGTGCGCCGCGCGCTCCCGCGACGGGCTCGGGGAAGTCCGCGTGCCGCTTACGCCAGTTGCTCACGGCTGCCCGTCCCACGTTCGCCAGTCGCGCGATCTCCGCGGCCGTCACCCACGCCTCGTCTGACATGCCACCTCCCAAGTGTCTTGGTCTGTGAGCGTATCAGAATCAAGAAGCACTGTTGACTGTGAACATCGACGTGTGCTGAACTATGAACGTCAACAGGTCGGGTCGCTGTATCTGCGGCCGAACACCACTACTGGGAGTCGCCATGGAATCCGGGGAAGATCTCGACGAGCTCGCCCTCGCCGCCCGTGACGGTGACCGGACCGCCGTGTCGGCGCTGCTGCGGGCGATCCAGCCACGGGTGGCCCGGTACTGCCGGGCGCGAGTGGGTGGACGGCTCAGCACGTACGCCTCCGCCGACGACATCACGCAGGAGGTGCTGATCGCCGTGATGCAGGCGCTGCCGTCCTACCGGCCGGACCGCTCCGCGTTCACGTCGTTCATGTTCGGCATCGCCTCGCACAAGGTCGCCGATTTCTACCGCAAGCGGCAGCGGGAACCCACGACACCGATGGACGACCTGCCGATCACTGTGGACATCCGTCCCGGGCCGGAGGCCGTGGCGCTCCAGGCCGACGAACGTCAGCGGCTCGAAAAACTTCTCGAAGGGCTGACCGAATCGCAGCGAAACATTCTCGTGCTGCGGCTCGTGGCCGGGCTGTCCGCTGACGAAACGGCACGCGCCATCGGTTCGACACCCGCCTCGGTACGGGTCACGCAACACCGAGCGCTCGAAAAACTACGCCGCGTTCTTACCTCTCAGTCCTGCGCGGCGTAGCGGTTCCCGCGCATTCCCGGCAGGAAATCCGGGTACCTCAGCTTTCCGCTCCACCGAACAGCTCACGCACCACCGCAGTCATCGCCTACCGCAGTTCTTGCACTACCGAAGTGGGGACAACCATGTCTGACAACCCGTACTCGCAGCAGCCGCCCTTTACGCCTCCTGGTGCGCAGGGCCCCGCCCCGCAGAGTCCCGGCATGCAGCAGAAGCCCGCGAAGTTCGTCGGTCTCGCGTGGTCGAGTCTGATCCTGGGGATCGTCGGCCTCGTCGGATCACCCGTGATCATCTTCAACAACATCACCGCCATCGCCGCAGGCGTCGGCCTCGTTCTCGGTATCATCGCCCTGTTCGGGAGTAAGAAGGTCGTCGCGGGAATCGGCGTCGTGCTGTGCGTCGCCGCGGTGGCCGTCACGGTGGTGGTGCAGCAGAATGCGGTCGAGGAGCTGGACCGCATCACCGACGAGTTCGACGCCTCCCTCGAGGACACGTCGACCTCGATCGAATCCGCACCGTCCTTGCCCGATTCGACGTCCGTCGACGACGTGACGCAGCCCGAGACGAACGAGCGCAACTACATTCCCATGCAGCTCGAGGACAAGGCCTGGGTCGGGCCGCCCGGGGACGCCCGCGGGTCCAGCGGGACGTCGTTCGCCATCGACAGTATCGAGGTCGACCCGGGTTGCCACGCCTACGGCATGCCACCTGAATCCGGTCACACGCTGCTGCTGCACGTGCGGGTCGCGACCGGCAGCGATCAGCTCGCGGCCATGGACGCGGCAGGCGTGGTCAATCCGTTCAGCTTCGTCGAGATCGGGGCCGACGGCGTGTCGCACCCGGCGGATATCGGGTCGTGCACCGACTTCGAGGACGAGCTCTCGTCCAACTTCGGCGTGAACCAGAAGTACAGCGGCACCATCGAGATCGTCGTCCCCGAGGCGAGCGGCACGCTCGCCCTCGACCCGGGAGCGATGGCGAACGGGCCGTCCGGCTGGGAGTGGACGTACTGATGAGTGCGCTGCCTTCTCGTACCTGCTGCCATGCCCGTGATTTCGCTGACCCGGCTCTCGTCCGACGAGTGCAGGTTCTCCGGATGCGGTCCAATTTGCCGAACCACAAAGCTGTTCCGGTCGAGAAATTGTACTTGGGTGTTGCGTTTTTCGGTGCCGAAGCGATGAACTGAGACAGGTTCGGATTCGACAATGATCCGAAACTCTACTGGGTCGGTTTTCTTGGGGGTTTGAGCAGGACAAGGCATCGAATTGCCGAATGCGTCGACAGCTGGTAATCAACACCTTGCCGGACGGTCGTCCCGGCGATAGCGCCCACGGCCCCGGTGATTCCGCTGCGCTCGACGAGCAAGTTCCTGGAAGGAAGAACGATCATGCGGGTGCGCACGGGTGATGTCATGGCGCGGCGTAGGCGGTGGCCGCTGGTGGTCGCGATAGGTGCGGCGCTGCTGTTGGGTGTGGGGATCGGTGCCGTGTCGGTTGGCTTCGCCGATGGGGAGCAGGTTTCCTCTGCAGCAGCGCCCGCGGAGACGGTGTTTGACACCGTGACGGAGTCTGCGCCGCCGAGCACCGAGACTGTGACGGAGTCCGCCCCGCCGCCGGTCACCGAGACCGAGACCGTCACCGAGTCCGCACCGGCCGAGCCGGCACCGAATGCCACCACGGGCGAGTCGGAGGAGGTGGGATTGATGATGGGGATGTACCAGGTTGGTGTGGACACACCGCCGGGTAGGTACGTGACCGACGGGCCGGAGCCGGGTGACCTGGCGGGCTGCTACTGGGAGCGCACCCGCGACGACTCGGGCGAGTTCGAGTCGGTCATCACGAACGGAACACCGATGGGCAAGGCGTCGGTGACTGTCGAAGAGGGTGAGTTCTTCAACGTCGACGGCTCATGCATGTGGTTTCAGGAATGACCCAGTGGTTCCGGTGGCGACCGTCCCTATCGGACGGTTGCTCGCCGCGCCCGCTCGGGCGAATCCAGAGAGCGGGCGGAACCGCACCCGTCCCCACTCGACGTCGACATCAGCTCAACGGTTCGGCGTTCGAATCATAAAGGAAGTGTCACCATGTCCACACCAACGCCATATTCGTCCTCGTCAGGAGCCGTCGAGCCGCCCCGTGGGGAGCCGCCGCGCAACGGACTCGGTACCAGCGGCTTCGTCGTCGGCCTGATCGGTTTGATCTTCTCGCCATTGCCCTTGATCGGCGTGGTTGCCTGGCCGCTGGTCATTCTCGGGCTCATTCTGTCGTCGATCGGGCTCAGCAGGGCCCGACGCGGGAAAGCGACCAACAAGGGCCTCTCGATCGCAGGTGTCGTGGTGTCGGCTGTCGGGCTGGTCATCTGCATCCTGTGGCTCACTGCCTTCGGCAACGCGGCCAACGAGGTCGACAAAGAGGCCAACCGTGAAGTCGCGATTCACTACGAGGTCACCGGTGACGCGCCGAACGCCACCATCAGTTACACCACGTACGGCGACGGGACGACGTCGACGAGCGAGGAGAACGTCACCGAGCTGCCGTGGTCGAAGGATCTCACGACGAAGGGTCTGTTCAAGGGTGGCAGTCTCACCGTCATGACCGGTGCGGAGGGCGGCAGCGTGACCTGCACGGTGACCGTCGACGGTGAGAACGCCAAGACCAGCACCGCCAACGGTCAGTACGCGACGGCATCCTGTGACGGCTTCGGCGGCTGAACCGGACAGGGTGACATGAGTACCGGCCCGCGCCGTTGGGCGTGGGCCGGTCACCGGATCGCCCCTTTCGGTGTCGACATGAAGGGGATCGTGCGGGTGTTGTCCGGGCAGCTTCCCTGACTGGTGGGTGCAGTCCGAGACTTGGCTGTGGCCACGGCTTCGTGCACGATCAGTTCGTGAGCGTCGGCTCGTCGCTCACCGCTTCGGCCAGTGCCATGTCGGACGGTCGAGCACGCCCGGCCGCTCGGCGAGCACCGTCGCGCCGAACTCCTTCTCCAGCTCCATCAGGTTCGCGTCGTCGGTGGCCGCCTCCACCGACCGGACCAGCTCGCGGGCGTGGCTCACCACGACGACCTGCGTGCGTTCTGCCGCCGTCGCGATCAACGCTGCCAACGCCGGCAGCAGACTCGGATGCAGGCTCGTCTCCGGTTCGTTCAACACGAGCAGCTCAGGTGGGCGCGGACTGAGCAACGCTGCCACCCACAACAGGTACCGCAATGTCCCGTCCGACAGCTCCGCCACCGACAACGGCCGTAACAACCCGTACTGGTGCAGCTGCAGCTCGAACCGGCCGTCCTCACCGACCCGCACCGACAGCCGGGAGCCCGGAAACGCGTTCTCGACCGCCGTGTGCAGCGCGTCCCTGTCGCCGATCTCCTCGATCGTCTGCAACGCAGCGGCCAGATCGCCACCGTCGTGGTCGAGCACCGGAGTGCGGGTCCCGACGCGCACCTGGCGGGCCGGGGCGTCGGCATCGGTGCGGAAATGGTCGTAGAACCGCCACGACCGGATCCGCTCCCGCACCACCAGCACCTCCGGTGAGACTCGTGGATCGGCGAACGACGTCAGCATGCTGTCGGTCACCGCGATCCGATGCGGCTCGCGGCCCCATGCTCCGTCCTGGTCCCGGGTCCGCACCACCGGGCCGTCCCGATCGGCCAACAACGCGGCCTTACGCATTACCGGGCCGCTCCACAGGCATTCCCGTTTGAACTCCGGATCCCGGTTGAACGCCGACTTGTCCGGGACCGGCATCCCCAGGTCGAGCGCATAGCCGAACTCGTCACCGGCGAAGCCGAGCCGCAGACCCACCGACTTCGTCCGCACAGTGCCCTGCGGCGGCGCGCTGCCCTCCCGCACCGCGCGGCCGATCGTTTCGGGACCCGCCCACAACGTCGACGGCAAGCCGCCCTCACGAGCCAATGCCGCGACGGCCCCACTGCGCGCCGCGTCCGCCAGCAGGCGCAACGCTCGATACAGATTCGACTTGCCGCTGCCGTTGGCGCCCGTCACTACGGTCAGCTGCGCCAACGGCAGCACGAGATCCCGCAGCGAACGGTAGTTCTGCACGGCCAGCGTCGTCAGCATGCAACCGACCGTAGCCGTGGCCACCGACACGAGCGCGCGCACGAGACGTCCGGGCGGCGTCCTCACCCCGTACGGCCGAGCGCCGACGCCGGCTTCACGCGCATAACGGATGAATGTCCCCGTTAACCCCGGGCCGATCACCGACGAATGTGCGGACGATCCCGACGAAGACGAGGACTGGACCGCACGTGACCCACATCGGCAGCAGATCGGCGAACACGGCCGCCGCCCGCATTCGCCGCGCCGCACCGCCCGTGCTCGTGTATCTCGCGCTGCGGCTCGTCGGCGTCGCAGTACTCGCCGCGATGTCCGCCGTCCACGACGCGAGTCTGTTTGACCGGATGACGGCGTGGGACGGCCAGTGGTACCTCGGCATCGCCGAACACGGCTACGCCGGTCACGGCGAATTCAGCCTCGACATCGACGGCGAGCCGTACCCCGACGCTCCGTACGCGTTCTTCCCGATGTACCCCGCGGCGATGTCGATCGTCGCCACGTTCGGCATCTCCCTCGACGCGGCGGGTCTCGTGGTGTCGACCCTCGCGGGCGTCGCTGCCGTGCCCGCCGTGATGCGCATCGCCGGCCACGTCGACCCGCGACGCCGCGTCGGGCTGCTGCTCGTCGCGCTGTGGGCGGGCGCCCCCATGTCGGGCGTGCTGTCGATGGTCTACACCGAGGCCACGTTCACCGCACTCGCACTGTGGGCGCTGGTCGGCGTCCTCGAGCGGCGTTGGCTGCTCGCCGGCGGTTGTACGCTGGCCGCCGGGCTGACCCGGTCGTCGGCGGCCGTGCTGATCGTCATCGTCGTCGTGGCCGCACTGCACGCGGCATGGACCCGGCGTGACAGGTGGCGGGCAGCCGCGGGTGCCATGCTCGCACCGCTGGGCCTGCTCGGCTGGTGGCTGGCCGTGTACCTGGCGACCGGGCACACGTGGCAGGAGATTCAACTCCGGGGATGGGGCGTGTCCTGGGACTGGGGCGTGGACACGCTCGACTGGATCACGGGCGCGTTCGGCGGCGAAGTGCATCCGTACGACCTGATCGGTGCGGCCGTGACCGTCGGCGCCGCTGTCCTCGCCGCCGTACTGGCGGCGCGGCCCGCCCCGTGGCCACTGACCGCCTTCGCCGCCGGAAGCGTCGTCCTCGCCGCCGGGTCGGGCGGGCTGGTGATCAGCACACCACGCCTGCTGCTCGTCGCCGTGCCCGTGCTGCTGTTGCCGGTCGCGGCAGGGCTCGCCGACAGGCGTACCGGTACGGCCCTCGTCGTGACGGGCGTGGCCGCGGCGGCAGGTTGTTGGTTCTCGGCCTACGCGCTCACCGTGTGGCCGTACGCGATCTGAGGTGCGGTCGTGAGACGTATCCGCCGCACCCTGCGCGTCCTCGCCGACTTCGCCGTCGCCGTCGCGGTCACCGTCGCACCGTGGCTGTTTCCCGGAGCCCTCGACGAACCATCCGCACGGCGACGAACCGTGCGACGTCGCCACCGTCGTCACCGCCGAGCGCGACACCGCCCCAGGCGGCGCCGCCGTGGCCGATGATGAACGAGGACATCCACCAACGAACCAGCCGCTCACGACACGGTCGCCGACCCCTGCGCCAACAACGGGATCTTCCCACCGGCGAGTACGGCGTCGCGTTGGCGTTGCGACAGGGTGTGCCGCACCTCGTAGCGCTGGTTCTTCGTGGCGTTCAACACCGACAGCGTGGCATCCGGCTCGCCCAGTAGCCGGCGCAGGTCTTCGACGACCAGCGTGTCGTCGGCGTCGATGCGGGCGTAGTCGTCCGGGCCGGCGAATTCGACCGGCAGGATGCCGAAGTTCGCCAGGTTCTGCCAGTGGATCCGCGCGAACGACACCGCGATCACCATGCGCAGGCCCAGATGCCGTGGCGTGATCGCCGCGTGCTCCCGTGACGAACCCTGGCCGTAGTTGCGGCCACCCACGATCACGTGCCCCGAACCGCCGGCCGTCTCCTGCGCCCGCGCCGGATAATCGGCGTCGATCCGCGTGAACGTGAACTCCGCCAGCGCGGGCACGTTCGACCGGTACGGCAACGCGGCGGCCCCGGCGGGGGAGATCTCGTCGGTCGACACGTCGTCGCCCACCTTCAGCAGCACCGGCGCCTCGACCCGATCCGGCAACGGCGGGAACTCCGGCAGCGACGAGATGTTCGGACCCTTTGTCAGCTCCGCGCGGCGCGACACCTCGGGTGGAGGCGGCTCCTCCAGCATGTCCGGGTTGATCGTCGCGTGCTCGGGAAGCGCCAGCGCGGGCTCCTCGATCCCCAGATCGCGCGGATCGGTGATCACACCCTTGAGCGCACTCGCCGCGGCCGTCTCCGGCGAGCACAGCCACACCGAATCCTCCGGCGTGCCCGAACGACCGGGGAAATTCCGCGGGAACGTGCGCAGCGAATTGTGCCCCACCGCGGGAGCCTGTCCCATCCCGATGCACCCCATGCACCCCGCCTGGTGGATCCGCGCACCCGCCGACACCAGATCGAACGTGGCGCCCATCTTCGTCAGATCCGCGAAGATCTCCCGCGACGTCGGGTTGATGTCGAAGCTGACCCCACCGGCCGTCTGCTTGCCGCGCACCATCGCGGCGGCGATCGCGAAGTCGCGCAACCCCGGGTTGGCCGACGAGCCGATGATCGCCTGCCCCAACGGCGTACCGGCCACCTCGCGCACCTCGACGACGTTGTCCGGCGCCGACGGCTTCGCGACCAGCGGCACCAGTGTCGACAGGTCGATCTCGTCGGTGACGTCGTACTCTGCCGCCTCGTCGGCGGCGACCTCCACGAAGTCCCGTTCCCGGCCCTCGGTGCGCAGGAATCGCCGCACCGCGTCGTCGGCGGGGAAGACCGTCGTCGTGGCACCCAGCTCGGCGCCCATGTTCGCGATCACGTGCCGGTCCATCGCCGACAACGTGTCCAGACCGGGTCCGTGGTACTCGATGATCCGGTTCACCGCCCCGGACACCGTGTGCCTGCGCAGCATCTCCAGGATCACGTCCTTGGCCGACACCCACGGCGGAAGCTCACCGGTCAGCCGCACGCCCCAGATCTCCGGCATCCGCACGTACAACGGCTCACCGGCGATTGCCGTGGCCACGTCCAGTCCACCGACCCCGATCGCCAGCATCCCGAGCGAGCCGGCCGCCGGGGTGTGCGAGTCCGAACCGACCATGCTCGCGCCCGGCACGCCGAACCGCTGCATGTGCGTCGGGTGTGACACGCCGTTGCCCGGCTTCGAGTACCAGATGCCGTACCGGCGGCACGCCGAACGGAGGAACGCGTGATCCTCGGCGTTGCGCTCGTCGGCCTGCAACAGGTTGTGGTCGACGTACTGGACACTCACGTCGGCGCGGGTCCGGTCCAGGTCGAGGGCCTCCAGCTCCTGCATGACCAGCGTGCCGGTCGCGTCCTGGGTCAGCGTCTGATCGATCCGGAGCGCGATCTCCTCGCCCGGCGTCATCGTGCCGGCCACGAGATGATCGGCGATCAGCTTCTGTGCAACGTTGCGGGGCATCCGTCCGCTTCTTTCACCCGGGGACTCTGCAGGGTGGAGGTTGCCGGTGCGGGGCCGGTCGAAACCTCGACCAGGGCATTCTGCGCCGTGTGGGTGCCGACACACCCCGGGTGGCGTGTGGGTCTGTTAGGTTCACACCGCCGTGGTGCACGGGAATCCGGTGGAAAACCGGAGCGGCCCTCGCCACTGTGATTCGGGAAGTGCTGTGCCGTTCAGCATGCAAGCCACTGGAACGAACGTTCCGGGAAGGCAGGCGCAGCGCGTACGACCCGTCAGCCAGGAGACCGGCCACGGCACCGTGCGACCCGCTCGCACACCGATGACCCGATCCACGAGGACCTGGAGGGGCGGGCTGACGATGTCATTGCCGCTGCGCCGAAGGCGCGATTCGTTCACTCTGCGCCGGAGGCGCACAATCACCCTGCGCCGGAGACGCCATCCTGTACTGCGCCGGAGGCGTAACCCTGGCGCGATCGTTTCCCTGTTCGCCGCGGTCCTGGTCGCCGCGACTGCCTGCGCGCCGCCACCACCGGACTCCGCCTCGGCCGAGGGGGGTGCGATCAGCAGGACCAACTGCGGCATCGACGTCTCCGTGGCCGATCCGCCGCAGCGCATCTACGCCGCCTACCAACCCGCCATCGAACTGGCCCACGCCCTCGGTGTGAGCGACCGGATCGTGGGCACGGCGTTCCTGGACGCGAAGGTGCTGCCGGAGTACGCCGACCGTCAGGCCGATGTGGACTACGTTCCCAGTCTTCCCAGCAGAGAAGCGCTGTTGCAGAAGAAACCGGACTTCGTGCTGTCGGGTTTCAACGGATTCTTCGCGGAACAGAGCGCGGACAGCTCGGTCGGCACACGTGCCAGTCTGCGGGGGGTCGGCGTGCAGAGCTGGATCCTCTCGCCGCTCTGCCCCAGCGAGGACGGCCTCACCGACCAGTCGATCGACCCGGCCACGGTGAAGGTCGAGAACATCTACCGCGACCTGCGCGACCTCGGCGCCCTGTTCGGCGTCGAGGACAAGGCGGACGCCGTGATCGCCGACATGCGGCAGCGGATCGCCGCCGTCGAGAAGCAGGTCGCCGACGCCGAGCGGCCGTCGGTCGCCATCGTGTCCCCGAACGAGGACGGCAGCTACAGCATCGCGAGCGGCATCGACTTCGGCTCGCACATCATCGAACGGGCAGGCGGCACGAACGCCTTCGCCGACCTGTCTAGGAAGCGCAACATCGACGTCGGCGCCGAGGAACTGGTCAAGCGTGACCCCGACGTCATCCTCACCGACGCGTGCTGCGACGCGAGCATGACCGAACAGGACGCCCGCCCCGAGGTCGACGCCATCCTGCGCGACCCGGCCCTCTCCGGCGTCACCGCCGTGCAGGACAGGGCGGTGCACCCGTTCCTGTTCGCCGACCGCAGCGCCGGAGTCCGCGCCGCCCACAGCATCGAACTGGTGGCGTCCGTGCTGCACCCCGCTCTCGTCGACTGAGGGAAACCCGGTGAACAAGGGGAGCTCCGCGACCGAGGCGGCGCGGCCGGTAGACAGCCCGTCGCCCGCCGCCGGGGACGCGTCGCCGAGCGGTGGCGTGCCCGGGACGGCGCCGGAACCACAAGCAGCGCCGGCACCGCAGGCAACACGGGTGCAGGGGCGCAGCTCCGGGCGTTGGTCCACAGTGGCCTGGGCGGTGTCGACGGTGGCACTGCTCGCCGCTGCGTGCGCACTGTCCCTTGTGGTCGGAAACTATCCGGTTTCGCCGGCGGGCGTGTTGTCGGCGCTCGTCTCGCCGGGACACGGGGACGTCGAGACGGTCGTGTGGCACGTGCGAATCCCGCGGACCGTCTCGGGCCTGCTGGCCGGTAGTGCACTGGGCGTAGCCGGTGCGGTGATGCAGGGCCTCACCCGCAACCCGTTGGCGGGCCCGGGAATCCTGGGCATCAACGCGGGCGCGTCGTTGGCCGTGGTGACCGCGATCGCACTGGGGGTGACCGCGGCCGGCGGCCACCTGTGGTTCGCGTTCGCCGGGGCCGGAGCCGCCGCCCTTTTCGTCTACGTCCTCGGATCGCTCGGCCGGGGCGGAGCGACGCCGGTCAAACTGGCGCTGGCAGGGGCGGCGCTCACCGCCATGGTCGGCTCGATGACCACCATCATCACCCTGCTCGACGCGGCCACGCTGGACGAGTACCGGTTCTGGGCCGTCGGCTCGCTCACCCGTGCCGGGGCGGAGGCCACAGCCGTCGGACCGGTCCTGGCGATCGGCCTCGTGCTGGCGCTGGCGGTCGGTGGCAGTCTCAACACGATCGCGCTGGGCGAGGACATGGCGCGCAGCCTGGGGACACGCTTGGTGGCGGTCCGCGTGCTCGCGGCGGTATCGGTGCTGCTCCTCGCCGGTGCGGCGACCGTGATCGCCGGGCCCATCGCGTTCGTCGGCCTGGCGGTTCCGCACATCGCACGCCTGCTGGTCGGCCCCGACTACCGGTGGATCATGCCGCTGTCGGCTCTGCTGGGCCCGGCCCTGCTGCTCCTCGCCGACGTCGCGGGCCGGTTGCTGGTGCAGCCCGAGCAACTGCAGGTGGGCATCGTGACCGGGCTCGCGGGCGGGCCGCTGTTCCTCTACCTGGTGCGCCGCCGGAAGGTGGCGCAGCTGTGACGGCCCGGGACACCGTCGTCGTGCACGCCGCCCGCGGAACCGTCGCGTTGCGGCTGAGCAGGCGCTCGGCGCTGTTGACGTCGGCGCTGTGGCTGGCTGCGCTGGCGCTCGCCGTGGCCTCGCTCGGCCTCGGCGAGTTCGACCTGCGGCTCGCCGACACACTGCGGGTGCTCGGCGGGGGAGGCACGCTCATCGAGTACGACGTGGTGGTCCGGGACCGGCTGCCCCGCACGGTGACCGGTCTCGGGGTCGGCGCGGCCTTCGCCTTGTCGGGCGCGATCCTGCAACGGATCGCGGCGAACCCGCTGGTGAGCCCCGACGTGATCGGGGTGAACGCAGGCGCGTCCTTCGGTGCACTGCTCGTGATGACCGTCGTCGGCGGCGCCGGGGCGTCGCTGGTGTTCGGGGCGCTGGCCGGGGCGATGCTGACGTCCGCGGCGATCGTGCTCGTCGCACTCAATCGCGGGCTGAACGGCTACCGGCTCGTGCTGGTGGGCATCGGCATCGCGGCGATGCTCTCGTCGGCGATCTCCTACCTCCTCGTGCGGGCCGAGTATCACCAGGTGCTCAGCGCCGCGTCGTGGCTCACCGGCAGCCTCGCCAACCGTGGCGCCCTGCACGTCACGATCATCGTCGCCACCCTGGCGGCGGCCGTTCCCGTGCTGCTGGTGCTGGGCAGGCACCTCCGCGTCCTCGAACTCGGCGACGACCTGGCCAGGACACTCATCGGCGGGGCACATCGGATCCGGCTCGCCCTGATCATCACCGCAGTGGCCCTCGCGGCCATGGCCACTGCGGCGGCGGGGCCGATCGGGTTCATCGCCCTCGTCGCCCCGCAGATCACGCGGCGGCTGCTGGCGGGCAGGTCGGCGGCGCTCGGCCCTGCGGCCGCGACGGGTGCACTGCTCGTGACCGGCGCCGACCTCGTCGCGCGGCTGCTGTTCGCACCCACCGAACTGCCCGTCGGCGCCGTGACCGGAGTCCTCGGCGCCCCCGTCCTGCTCTACCTGCTCGCTCGCGCCAACCGGATCGGACACACCGGATGAACCCGGACACGACCACAACCACGACCTCGACAACGCCCCCGACCTCGACCGCGTGCCCGGCGGAACAGCCGGCCACGACGCAGCCGGCCACGGAACTGTCGGCCGAGGGGCTCACCCTCGGCTACGACGCGGCGCCCGTCGTGCAGGACGTCTCCGTCGCCGTCCCACCCGGCCGGATCACGGTCATCGTCGGCGCCAACGGCAGCGGCAAGTCGACGCTGCTGCGCGGGCTGGCGCGGCTGATGACCCCGCGCCGCGGAACCGTCCTGCTCGACGGGCAGGACATCGCGCGGCTCGCCACCAAAACGCTCGCCCGGCGCCTCGGTCTGCTTCCCCAGCAGCCCCTCGCACCCGACGGCATCACCGTCGCCGACCTCGTCGGCCGCGGGCGGCACCCGCACCAGCGCTGGTTCCGCCACCACACCGACGCCGACGACACCGCGATCACGGCGGCGATGGCGGCCACCGGCATCACCGACCTCGCCGAACGGCCGGTCGACGAACTGTCCGGCGGTCAGCGGCAACGGGCATGGCTCGCGCTCGCACTCGCCCAGGACCCCGACGTCATGCTGCTCGACGAGCCCACCGCCCACCTCGACCTGACTCACCAGGTCGACCTGCTCGAACTGCTCACCGACCTGAACGCCACGCTCGGCCGCACCACCGTGCTCGTCCTGCACGACCTGAACCTCGCGGGCCGCTACGCCCACCACCTCGTGGCGGTCAAGGACGGCCGCATCGCCGCCGAGGGTCCGCCCGCCGACGTCCTGCAGCCCGGCACGATCGAATCCGTGTTCTCGCTCAGCTGCGCCGTCATCGACGACCCGCTCACCGGCACGCCGATCGTCCTGCCCCGGCCACCGTCGGGCGGCCGCCGGGCCGGCTGACTCCCGTTCGGCTGTCGGAAGACCGCGTGCCGGCCGCGCGCCTTCCTGGCGATGCTGATGCCGGTGACCGTGGGCGGATGCACGACGGTTCCGTGCTGGTTGCCGCGTTCGGGGCGCCGAGTGGCGAACCGGTGTCGCTGCTGACCGACCGTGGCCGGCGTAGCGCCGTGCGCGGGCGTTACGCGCGTACCGCTGAGTCGGCGCCCGCGGTGAGGGCCAGCGCGGCCGCCTCGCCGCGGGTGCTGACGTCGAGTTTGTGCAGCACCCGCGTGACGTGGAACTTGACGGTGCTCTCGGTGACGCCCAGGTCCGCGGCGATCGCCTTGTTGCGCTTGCCCTGCGCGAGCAGGTCCAGTACCTCGCGTTCCCGCCGGTTGAGGTCGGTCAGCCGGGTCTCCACACCGGTGTCGGCCGGTGGGTCGAGCGGTAGTTCGATCGTGACGCGGCTGCCCCAGCCCGGTGTGGCGTCGACGCCGACCGTGGCGCCGAGCGTCCGCGCGCGGCCCTGGAGCTGCCGATGCAGTCCCTCGGCGTCGAGGTTGCCCGTGCTCTGATCTCGCACGTCGACCAGCAGCGTCGCGTCGTCGCAGGTCCACGCGATGCGCAGCCGCGCCAACTCGGGATCGGCCGTGAGCGCCAGCACCGCCGTGCGGGTCATCGCGCGGGCGGCGTGCGCGATGTCGCCGGGCAGAGTTCTGCTGCCCGTGCCGGTCGGCGCGGCGAACTCGATCGGCGCCTGGTGGTGCCGCAATATCTGCCGGATCTCGTTGCGCAGCGCGGTGAACGCGGCCGAGGTGGCCTCATTGGACAGTGCCTGTTCGGATCGCTGCGCGGTGCGCAGCGAGACCAGGGCCGACGATGCGGCGTCCGTCGCCGCCACCCGCGCACGGGTGTCGTCCAGCTCGGTCGAGCGCAACGTCGTCAGCAGCCCGACCAGCGTGGACTCGTGCGCGGTGGCCAGTTCGGTGATGGTGCGTTCACGTTCGAGCGCGGCCGCGCGGGACTCGGCGAGGTAGTCGGGGCTGGCCTGGGCCACCTGCTGGCGGATCGACGTGGCGACGATGCCGAACAGCGCGGTGAGCAGGCCGGGCTGGGGCAGCGGGTGGCCGGGGGAGCGGGGAACCAGGACGAGCAGCATGTCCGACGGGTCGCGCACCGTCCACACCGTCCGTCGCTGACCCGCGATCGCGAACGTCGAGCAGACGGGAATGCCGGGGTCGAGTTCCTGTTTGATCTGTTCGAGCTCGCTGATGGTGACCTTGTTGAGCATGTCGACGTCGCCGGCGACCTTGCGCGGACGGCCCGCGCACTCGCGGGTGAATACGATCAGGGCGGTGTGCGGCCACCGGCTCGCGATGAGGTGGGAGAGGCGGCGGGCGATGTCGTGCAGCGGCCCGTCGAGGACCTCTCGCAGCCCGGTCAGGGCGGTGGCGGGGTCCGGTTCGTTCGACATCTGCCCAGCCTAACTCGTCGGAGGTCGAGGTATTGCTGTCCGTCCGGACAGGTTGTGCGCGTGGTCCGGCGCACTACCGTCGGCAAGGCATGCGGTGATGCGCATGTCTTGTTCGCCGATCCGAAGGAACTGCCCCGATGCCACAACACGTTCGCGGCGTGATCGCCCGCGCCGAGGGAGCTCCGGTCGAGCTCACCGACATCGTCATCCCCGACCCCGGACCCGGTGAGGTCGTCGTCGCGATCGCCGCGTGCGGCGTGTGCCATACCGACTTGACCTACCGCGACGGCGGGATCAACGACGAGTTCCCGTTCCTGCTGGGCCACGAGGCCGCCGGCACGGTCGAGAGCGTCGGTGAGGGCGTGGACTCCGTGCAGCCGGGCGACTTCGTCGTGCTCAACTGGCGCGCCGTGTGCGGACAGTGCCGGGCCTGCAAGCGCGGCCGCCCGCAGTACTGCTTCGACACGTTCAACGCCACGCAGAAGATGACCCTCCCCGACGGCACCGAACTGTCCCCGGCGCTGGGGATCGGCGCGTTCGCCGACAAGACCCTGGTGCACGCGGGGCAGTGCACCAAGGTCGATCCCGACACCGATCCCGCGGTGGCAGGCCTGCTCGGCTGCGGTGTCATGGCCGGCATCGGTTCGGCCGTGAACACCGGCGGCGTCGGGCGCGGGGACTCGGTCGCCGTGATCGGCTGCGGCGGTGTCGGTGACGCCGCCATCGCGGGCGCGCGCCTGGCCGGTGCGTCGCCGATCATCGCGGTCGACCGTGACCCCAAGAAGCTCGACTGGGCCGTCGACCTCGGGGCCACCCACACCGTCAACGCCGCCGAGACCGACACCGTCGAGGCCATCCAGGCCCTGACCGGCGGTTTCGGCGCCGACGTCGTCATCGACGCCGTCGGGAGGCCCGAGACGTGGACCCAGGCGTTCTACGCCCGTGACCTCGCGGGCACCGCCGTGCTGGTCGGCGTGCCCACCCCGGACATGCGCCTGGAGCTGCCGCTGATCGACGTGTTCGCCCACGGCGGCTCGCTCAAGTCGTCCTGGTACGGCGACTGCCTGCCCGAGCGGGACTTCCCGATGCTGGTCAACCTGTACCGGGAGGGCAGGCTGCCGCTCGACAAGTTCGTCACGGAGCGGATCGCGCTCGACGACGTCGAGAAGGCCTTCCACACCATGCACGCCGGTGAGGTGCTGCGTTCGGTGGTGGTCGTGTGACTGCGCGCATCGACCAGGTCGTCACCAGCGGGGTCTTCGAACTCGACGGCGGCAGCTGGGAGGTCGACAACAACGTCTGGCTGATCGGTGACGACAACGAGGTGGTGATCGTCGACGCCGCGCACGACGCCGACAAGATCACCGAGGCCGTCGCGGGCCGTAACGTCGTCGCCGTGCTGTGCACCCACGGGCACAACGACCACATCACCCACGCTCCGCAGCTCGGCGAGAAGTTCGACGCGCCGGTGCTGCTGCACCCCGCGGACCGCCAGCTGTGGGAGATGACCCACCCCGGCGCGCCGTTCAGCGAGCTGGAGGAGGGCAGGCGGATCTCGGTCGCCGGCACCGACATCGAGACGATCCACACGCCTGGACACTCGCCCGGGTCGATGTGCCTGCACCTGCCGGAGGCCAAGGCGCTGTTCTCCGGTGACACGCTGTTCTCCGGAGGGCCGGGCGCCACCGGCAAGTCGTTCTCGGACTTCCCGACGATCATCGGCTCCATCCGGGACCGGCTCTTCAGCCTGCCCGCCGACACTCGTGTCCACACCGGACACGGTGACGGCACCACGATCGGCACCGAAGCGCCCCACCTCGAAGAATGGATCGCCCGCGGCTACTGAGCGGACGGAGTCCCAGGGCCCTCGGCCGGAGCATCACGTTCCGGCCGAGGGCCCTGTCTTGTCCCGAGCGCGGTGTTACCGCGCCGTCGCAGGCGGGTCCAGCATGGGGACCAGGAATCGCCTGGCGATCGCGCGGACCTGTCCGTCGTCGTCCAGGTCGACGAGTCCGCTCGGGGTGACGAGGAACGATGCCGACATGCGGACCATCATCTCGGCCGCGAGGTCCACGTCCACCTCACCGGAGACCGTGCCCGCATGCTGCTCCGTGCGCAGGCGGTCGGCGACGAACCGGGACACCGTCGCCATCGTCCGGCCGTCGGCGCCGAGTAATGAGGGCACTACGAGGTCCGGGTCGACCTCGAGGAGACCGCCGATGAGGGGGTTGTGCCGGATAGAGCGCAGCGCGCTGGCGAAACCCAGCTCGACCCGTTCGGCTGCGCTGCGCGCGGGCCTGATGTCGAGCAGGAACTGGTCGAAGTAACGCCGGAACTCGCGCCGGACCACGTGTTCGACCAGCGCGTCCTTCGTCGAGAACCGCCGGTACACGGTGATCCGTGAGATGCCCGCTCGCCGTGCGACGTCGTCCATCGTCGAGCGGCGGATCCCCGTCCGGCAGAACTGCTCGTAGGCCGCGTCGAGCACCCGCGTGGTAGCGGCGTCCTCGACGTCGTTCTCGCTGGTCTCGCTGAATACGCGTTCGAGCAGCGACGCGGGTAGGCCAGTGCCGGACGCGACAGCGCCGGGCAGGGTCGGTTCCACGGATCACCTTTCGTCGACGGCAGGTCTGGTGTTCTGAGCAACCATATGCTCTCATGATACGCGGAATCGCAGTTTGTATCACCGTATCAATCGGCACGGTATCTGTCCGGTCATCGGCAACTCAACGAGGAGTGCGGACCATGGAAGAACTGAGCAGACGAAAGGCGCTGGTCGCAGGCGGGGCACTGGGGGCGTTGGGTGCGTTGGGTGTTGCGGCGCCCGCCCAGGCGAAAGCGCTGTGGACGTGGTCACCGGCGGGCTCTGTGGCAGGAGCGGGCGCCGGCACAGACCCCCGCACGGTGTGGGATCCGCAGGTCGACCGGGTGATCTCGGCACTGCTGGACCGGGGTGATGTCTCGCGTGTCAACGAGCTGCTCCGTACCTGGACCACGAACGATCAGCAGCTGCCGAGCGGACTTCCCGCCGACGTGCGTGAACTGATGGAAAGCGCCCGCAGACTGCCGTCGTGGGTCGATCACGACAAGTTGGAACAGTCCTTCGACTTCACCAAGCGGCGCGGACTGTACCTCGGCGTGTTGTACGCGATGGCGAGCGGGATGATGAGCACCGTCATCCCGAAGGAGGCGCGCGCGGTCTATTATTCCTACGGCGGCGCGAACATGAAGGACCGCATCTCCAAGACCGCCAAGCTCGGCTACGACATCGGCACCCGCGACGCCTACGCCCCTGGCGGGGAGATGACCGTTACCTGCGTGAAGACGCGCATGGTGCACTCGGCGGTCCGGCACCTGCTGCCGCAGTCTCCACAGTGGAACCAGGCCGCTCCCGAGGATGTTCCGATCAGTCAGGCCGACATCATGGTCACCTGGCACAGCCTGGCCACTACGGTCATGCAGAAGATGCGTGAGTGGGAGATCCCGATCTCCGACGACGACGCCGAAGCGTACCTGCACTCGTGGCAGGTCACGGCTCACATGCTCGGGGTGCGGGACGAATACATCCCGGCGTCGTGGCACGAGGCCGACCGTCAGGCCGAGCAGGTCTTGGATCCCATCCTGTCTCCCACTCCGGAAGGCCGCGATCTTGCGCGGATCCTGTTGGAACTAGGGTCCGAACTGGACGGAAGCGTGCTCAGCAAGCCGTTGCTCGGCGCATTCACGCGTTACACGCTCGGCGACCGGGTCGCGGACTGGCTGGACATCGACAGGGAACCGGTGTTCGGCCCGATGATCGAGACGTTCTGGCCGCCGTTCATCGCCGCACGGGAGTTCGGCCTCAACTTCCCCGGGTCGGACGAGACGTACTGGCTCTTCGACGAACTCATCCGGCAGGTCGTCCTGCTGTATCTGTCCGAGGCCGACTATCCGATCAGCATCGAGATCCCACAGGGCAACCGCCCGTCCTGACGCGAGCACTTCCGCGCCTCGATCTCGCCGCCGGCGTATGTGCAGGCGCGTTCCCTCACGAAGATCCCTGAGCTTCGAAAGGAATACACGCAATGGCGGACTTCAACCGACGCCGGGCACTCATTTCCGGTGGAGGGTTGGCTGCGCTCGGCGCCATCGTCGCTGCCTCCCCCGCACAAGCACGCTCCCTGGTCGGCTGGAACTGGTCGCCCGCCCGCTCCGTGGCCGGGAACGGGAACGGCACCGATCCGCACTGGGTGTGGGACAGCGAGGCCGATCCGTTGCTCGAGTCGCTGTTCAAGCGTGGCGTCATCCCCAAGGTCAACGAGGCGTTGTGGAACTGGGAACGTAACGAGCAGCCCTTGCCGAGCGGATTGCCCTCCGACCTGCGGGACTTCATGGAGCACGCACGCCAGCTTCCGCAATGGGCCGACCGCGACAAGCTCGAACGGGCTGCCGAGTTCAACAAGAGCCGCGGGATCTACCTGAACCTGTGCAACGGACCCGGTGGCGGAATCCTCGCGACCGCGATCCCCAAGGAAGCCCGCTCGGTGTACTACTCGGCCGGCGGTGCGGACATGGAGGACCGCGTGGCCAAGACGAGTCTGTTCGGATTCGCGGTCGGTTCACTGGACGCCTACCGGCCCGAGGGTACGTGCGTGGTCGAGTGCGTGAAGACTCGCCTGGTGCACGCGGCGGTCCGGCATCTGCTGCCGCAGTCCCCGCATTGGCGCAACGGCGCTGAGGAGGAGATCCCGATCAGTCAGGAGGACATGCTCGTCACCTGGCATACGTTGCCGACCTTCGCGATGCGCAAGATGCGGGAATGGGAGGTGCCGATGTCCGATGACGACGCGGAAGCCTACCTTCACGTGTGGCAGGTGACCGCGCACATGCTCGGCATCTCCGACGAGTACATCCCGGCTACCTGGGACGCCGCGTATGCGCAGTCGGACCAGATCATGGCCAGGAACATGGGGCCGACACCCGAAGGGGTCAAGCTCACCGACGTCCTGCTCAGTCAGCTGGCCGAACAGACGAGTCCGCTGAGTCTGAGCCGACCGCTGTGCAACGCGCTCGCGCGCTACCTGGTCGGCGACGAGGTGGCCGACTGGGACGGCATACAGCGCGAACCCGTGTGGGACAACGTCATCTCCGAGGCGTGGCCGATGCTGGTGAAGTTCCGTGAAGGCCTCGTTCCGCTGCCGATGGTGCCGGAGGTCGCGTGGACCATCGACGAGGCACTGCGGAAGTACATCCTCTTCTACCTCACCAAGGGTGAGGAGACGAAGATCGAGATCCCGACCCACAACCGGCCGGAGTGACCCGCGGTGCATGATGCGATCGGTCGGCGGCGGTTTCTCGGCTATGTGCTGGCAGCACCGACCCTGGTCACCGCCGCCGAACTCGGCCGTACGCCCACCGCGTCGGCCGGCCAGCACTCACCGGCGCCCGCTCAGTTGCCGTCGCCGGAGATCACCGAGATCGTCGACCTCAACGACATGATGACCGTCGCTGCGGCCCCGACGGCCAACCTGATCTCCGTCGAGGTGGGCCCCGACGGCTCGGTCTCGTTCGCGCTGCCGCGGGCCGAGGTCGGGCAGGGCATCACCACCTCCACGGCCATGCTGATCGCCGAGGAGCTCGGTGTGCCGCTCGAACGGGTGCGCGTCACCTTGGCCGATGCGCGGCCCGAGTTGGTGTTCAACCAGCTCACCGGTGGTTCCAACACGACCTTCTCGACCTACACCCCGGTACGGGTTGCCGCGGCGGTGGCCCGCACGAGGCTGCTCGACGCCGCCGCGGCGGACTTCGGCGTGCCCGCAACTCGCCTCACTCTCGACGGTGGGACCGTCTCCGGTCCCGGCCGCCGCGGGGTGGACATCGGAAAGCTCGCGGCGAAGGCGTCGAGCGTCCGGGCCGAGAATGTCGCCGTGGAGCTGCGTAAGCGTGAGTCGTTCAAGGTCATCGGGACCCCGCGCAGCAGAATCGACGCACTCGAGGCGGTGACCGGTAAGAAGAAGTTCGCCGTCGACCTCGACGTCCCGAACGCACTGCCGACGATGGTGTGCCGCGCGCCGACCGTCAACGGCGTGGTCGGCTCGGTCGCCAATCTCGGCGAGGTTCGCGGGATGCCGGGCATCACCGACGTCGCGCGGATCTCCACCGGCGTGGCGGTGCGCGGCGAGACCTTCGGTCAGTGCATCGACGCGGTGCGTGCGCTCCGCGTGTCGTGGCGGCCCGGCACGGCGGAGGGCAAGTCCGACGACGACGTTCGCGAGGAGTTGCGGGCGGCGGAGCTGCCGCTGGTCCGGAAACCACCGCTGACCGACACGGTGGACGAGACGTTCACGTTCCACTTCCGCAGCAACAGTGCACTCGAACCCAACTGCGCGATCGCCGACGTCCGTGCCGACCGGGCCGAGATCTGGTCGTCGTTGAAATCGCCCATCGTGGCCAAGCAGACGGTCGCGGCGCGACTGGGACTTCCGCAGCGTGCGGTGACCGTCCACGTCACCGAGGGCGGCGGGTCGTTCGGCCGCAAGCTGTTCTTCGATGGTGCGCTCGAGGCCGCGGAAGCCTCCCAGCGGTTCGGCAAGCCCGTCCGCTTGATGTGGCACCGGGCAGACGATTCCCGGCAGGGCCGGACCCATCCCATGGCCACCTCCCGCGTCCGCATCTCGTACAAGGGCGACACGGTGCTGCGCTACGACCAGCGGCACACCAGCGTCTCCACCGATCTCGGGCACGGGCTCGGCGAGATCATCACGGCGACGGCAGCTCAGTTGCCGGTGGGCGACATCGGGTTCGCGGAGACGTTCTTCCAGCTGTCGCAGACCATGTCGTACGACTTCGGCTTCAACAGCCGATTGCTAACCGAAACGGACAAGGGATTCAACACCGGCAGCATGCGCAACGTGTACTCCCCGGACGTGACGTGCGCACGGGAGCTCATGGTCGACGAACTCGCCACGAGGATGGACCGGGACCCCTACGAGCTACGGCGGGCATTCCTGCGAGACGACCGGTCCCGGAGGGCCCTGGAGAAAGTCGCCCGGGCCGGTGACTGGGGGCGGCAGATGCCCGACGGCCTGGCCCAGGGCATCGCCTTCCACGCCGAGTACAAGGCCGTCAGCGCATGCCTGGTCGAACTGGACTGCCGCCGCGAGACGGTCGAACGGCCGATCCGCAACGCAGTAGCCGGACCGCGGGTCACGAAGGTCGTGTTCGCTGTCGACGTCGGGCTCGCCGTGAATCCCCGCGGCCTGGAGGCCCAGATGATGGGCTGCATCAACGACGGCATCGCGCTGGCACTGACCTCGAGCTTGCATCTGCGTGACGGCAGTTTCCTCGAGGCCAGCTGGGATAACTACTTCTACACACGGCAGTGGAACACCCCGCCCGAACTGCAGATCATCGTGCTGCCCGACAGCAGCGACGAGCCGGGAGGCGCCGGTGAACTCGGCGTGGCGGCCTCGGTCTCGGCCGTGGCCTGCGCCTATCGTCGCGCGACCGGAACGATGCCGACCAGCTTCCCCATCAACCACGACACATTGTCGTTCGAACCGAAACCGACCGTTCCGCCCGTCCCGCAGTCGCCCACCGACGGCAGGGATCATGCCTGGTGAAGGAGACCTACTTGCCTGAGCACACCTTCCGCGTCAACGGCGAGCAGATGACCGTCGACGTGGCCCCGGATGTCCGGCTGCTGTGGGTGTTACGCGACATCCTCGGCATCACCGGCCCGAAATACGGCTGTGGGATCAACGTCTGCAAAGCATGCACCAGCCATCTCAACGGCCAGGCGTTCAACCCCTGCTCGGTGCCGGTCGGCGACGTCGGCCCCGAGGACGAGATCACTACCATCGAAGGGCTACCCGCCACGGTCGGCCGGGAGCTGCATCCCATGCAGGAGGCGTGGCTGGACCACGACGTCGCGCAGTGCGGATACTGCCAACCCGGTCAGATCATGGCCGCGGTCGCCCTCGTGCGCCGCGTCCGGTCCGAGGGGCGCGCCGTCACCGACGCCGACCTCGACACCCTCCGAAACATCTGCCGCTGCGGCACCTATCCCCGGATCCGGAAGGCCGTCGCCGAAGCCGAGGCCCACATGTAGGACGGGGGTGACGCCAGGCTCACACCGGCCAGGTGCTCCGGGACCGGTGTGAGCGACGAGGCCGACCCACTGCTCGCCTCAGGAACGCCGCTGGTCGGACTCGGAGCTCTTCTCCTTCGCCCTGGCAGCTTCCTTCTTCACCTCGGCTTGGGTGGCGCGTTCGCGCTGGAGCCACTCCGGGTTCTCGTCCTTGATCGCGTTGATCTGCTCGGTCGTGAGCGGGTCCATCAGACCGGCGCGGGCGAGCCCGCCGATCGAGATGCCGAGTTTGGCGGCGACGACCTGGCGCGGGTGCGGGCCGTTGCGGCGCAGGTCCCGCAGCCATTCCGGCGGACTGGTCTGCAGTGCGTTCAGCTCGTCGCGGGAGACCACGCCCTCCTGGAACTCGGCGGGCGTTGCTTCGAGGTAGACGCCCAGCTTCTTCGCCGCGGTGGCGGGCTTCATCGTCTGGGTGGTCTTGCGCGACGTCATGTCGACCAGCGTATCCGGCCGACCGTGCGAGGCGACCGCACCCGGTAATCTGACGCCGTGAGCACCACCGACGAGCGTGACGAGCCCCGGGCGTTCCGGCTCGCCTATGTCCCGGGGGTGACCCCGGACAAGTGGGTGCGGATGTGGCGTGAGCGCGTGCCCGACGTGCCGCTCGAACTGGCCGGCGTTGCGGCGGCCGACGCCGCCGACCTGGTACGCGACGGCCACGCCGACGCCGTCCTGCTCCGCCTGCCCACCGACCGCACCGGTCTGCACGCGATTCCCCTCTACACCGAGACGACCGTCGTGGTGGTCGAGAAGGAGCATCTGCTCACCGTCGCCGACGAGCTGTCCGTCGACGACCTCGCCGACGACGTCGTGCTGCACCCCCACGACGACACGCTCACCTGGGAACAGCTGCCGGGGCAACCGGCGATCGCCCGCCCCGACACCACGGCGGGCGCCATCGAACTGGTGTCGGCCGGCGTGGGAGTCCTGGTCGTGCCGCAGTCGCTGGCCCGGCTGCACCATCGCAAGAGCCTCACGTACCGGCCGTTGACCGGCACCGAGCGGTTTCCGGTGCCGCAGTCCCAGGTCGCCCTGTCGTGGCCCGAGGACGAGACGTCGGACCTGATGGAAGAGTTCATCGGGATCGTCCGCGGCAGGACCGTCAACAGCACCCGCGGCCGCGGTCCGACACCCAAGCAGCCGAAACCCGCAGCCGAACAGTCGACGTCGCCCGGCGGGAAACAACGAATCCGTACCGGAAAACCCGGAAAGCCGGGAAAGTCCGGAAAGCCGGGGAAGCGCGGTAGCGGCGGCAGGGGTGGAAAACCCCGCCGCCGCTGATCGCGTGCGGTGAGTTCGCCGCGCTCGGCGGGTCACTCCCATCCGCGGTAGCGGCGCCAGTCACCGATGTCCGAGATGTCGACCAGGTCGTCGCCCCGGTACGGCTTGCGCAGCACCGTCGCCAGGCACGAGGCGCCGTCGGCGAGCTCGATCAGGCCGATCTCCAGCTCCGGCGGCTCCGCCGGGATCAGGTGCTCACGCAACACCTCGAGCGAGATGTCGTAGACCTCGCCCACCACGGCGCGCCCCTCCGACTCCGTTTCGTCCATTGCAGGAAACCGGTCGCCGACGGAGTAGAATCGGTACTTCGGTGCCGACGTCGCCCTGCCCACGAGCGGGGCGTCCTGTAACTGGTGGTTCAGCGGTCCTCCGCGCATGCCGCCGCCGTTGAGGAACAGCAAAGCCATCTATCGCTCCTTTCCGTGTCCGATGTGCATGGTCACTCAGCCACTCCGAACAGGGATTCGATCGCGTCGATGCCGAAGTAGATCGCGAACACGATCGCCAGGATCCCGACCAGCCAGCCGATTTCCCTGAACTTCCCCCTCGCCAGCTTGATCACCGCGAAGGCGATGATGCCGGCCCCGACGCCGTTGGTGATCACGTACGTGTACGGGATCAGCGCGATGGTCACGAACATCGGAATGGTGTAGTCCGGGTCGTCCCATGGCAGTTTCGTGCACTGGGCCATCATCATCCCGCCGACGATGACGAGAGCGGGCGCGGCCGCCTGCGCTGGCACCACCGACACGAACGGCGTGAACAACAGCGCGACCAGGAACAGGCCGCCCGTCACTACGCTGGCCAATCCGGTGCGCGCTCCCTCGCCCACGCCCGCGGCGGATTCGATGAACACCGTGTTCGGCGACGAACCCGTGATGCCGCCTGCCGTAGCGGCGATCCCGTCCGAGGTGAGAATGCGGCCCATGCCGATCACCTTGCCGTCGGAGACCAGTCCCGCCTGGTTGCCCACACTGGTGATCGTGCCCATGGCGTCGAAGAATCCGGAAAGCACCAGTGTGAACAGGAACATCGTGGCTGCGATACCGCCCGCTGCGGCGAAGCCGCCGAAGAGGTCGACATCGCCGAAGAGCCCGAAGTCGGGTGCAGCCACCAGGGTGTCCGGCAGGTTCGGTTGAATCAACCCCCAGTCCCGCTCGGTGAGCCCGAACGCGTAGTTGACCACGACGCCGAGCACCGTCCCGGTCGCGATGCTGATCAGGATGGCTCCGGAAACCTTGCGCGCCACCAGGACGACCATCAGCAGCAGCGTCACGCAGAACACGGTGATGGGCCAGCCCTGCAGGGTGCCGCCGTTACCCATGCCGACAGGCACCGTCGTGTTCGCCGCGTCCGGGTTGCGCGTCACGAAACCGGCCTGCACCAGGCCGATCAGCGCGATATAGAGTCCGATCCCGACGGTCAGCGACGTCTTCAGCGCGTCCGGGATGGCATCGATGATCTTCTGCCGCAGCCCGCTGGCCGCCATGATGATGATGCAGATGCCCTCCAGCACCACCAAACCGAAGGCCTGCTCCCAGGTCATCGCCGGCGCGATCGTGAACGCCACGATCGCGTTCACCCCGAGACCTGAAGCCAGTGCCAGGGGTGCGTTACCCACGACGCCCATCAGGATCGTCGCGAACGCCGCCGTGAAGGCGGTGGCTGTGGTCAGCTCCGCAGTGGACAGTTCTCGCCCGGTGATGTCGGCGGACGAGCCGAGAATCAGCGGGTTGAGGATGACGATGTACGCCATCGCGACGAACGTCGTGAGTCCGCCCCGCAGCTCACGGGACACCGTGGAGCCGCGGGCTGATATCTTGAAGAATCGGTCGAGCGGGGACCGGGCCTCGGGCGAATCGCCGGGCCCTCCGGATCCCGCAGTATCCGTGCGCAGTTGAGTCATGAGTTCTCCCATGCCGGTGGGCGCCCTCCGACAGGCGCGTTCGGCCTGTCAGGACTGCTGGGCGTTTCGAAGTGCGGATCGGTGCTGGCGAGACTCACCGTCCGTCGATTGGCCGTGGTTCTCCCGCCCAGCGGCGATCGCCGCTCGGCACGGGGTCGGCCTGTCGGGTAGTGGCGCGGCCCGGTCGCGGCGCCACTACCCGAAGCGGATCAGTACTCGATCCGGTCCGGCTTGGTCAGCCAGGTGTCGAAGGGTTCGGTGCGGTTGGGCATCTCGATCCGGTCCATCGTGATCGGCCAGGTGCCTTCGGGGTTCTTCTCGAAGAGCTGGTAGAAGGCCCTGTCGTCGAAGCCGCCCGCGGCGGCGTCGTCGCGGTCCGCGGCGAACACGATTCGGTCGAACCGCGCCCAGAGAGCCGAGGAAAGGCACATCGGGCACGGTTCGCACGAGGTCACCAGGACGCAGCCGGCGAGACTGAAGGTGCCGAGTTCACGGCAGGCGTTACGCATCGCCGTCACCTCGGCGTGCGCCGTGGGATCCAATGTGGCGGTCACCTGGTTGTTTCCGGTCGCGACGATCTCGCGTTCCCGAACGACGACGGCTCCGAAGGGCCCTCCGCCGTTTCTCACGCTGTCGGTGGCGAGCCGGATCGCCTCGGTCATCCAGGCGCGTTCGAGATCCAGGTCCGGTGTGGACAGGGTCATGCGTGGTTCGTCCTTTCGTCCGTGCCGGAAGGCCGGCGGCGATCAACCCGCAGTGCCGGTGATGTGGTCAGGGCCGGCAGGGGCGTGGGTCAGGTCGAGGCCGGTGGCCGCCCTGATCGCGGCGAGCACCGCGGGACCTGCGGAGATGGTCGGGGGCTCACCGACGCCGCGGACGCCGTACGGGGCGTGCGGATCCCCGCGCTCGAGGATGTCGACCTTCATCGGCGGGGTGTCGAGAATGGTCGGGATGAGGTAATCGGTGAACGAGGGATTGCGGATGAGGCCGTCGGAAACCTGGATCTCCTCCATCACGGCGAGCCCCATCCCTTGGGTGGCGCCTCCCTGGATCTGGCCGACGATCGCATCCGGGTTGACCGCCTTGCCGACATCCTGCACGCAGTCCAACGCCACGACCTTGACCAGGCCGAGTTGGGTGTCCACGTCCACCACGGCGCGGTGGACGGAGAAAGCGTGCTGCACGTGTACCAGTTCGCTCTGCCCTGTCTCCGGGTCGAGCGGGTAGGTCGGGCGGTGGTGATACTCCCTCGTGCACTCGATGACCTCGTCGCCGAGGATCTCCACCACGTCCGCGAGCACGCCGTGCGAGTCGGAGACGAGCTTCCCGTCGACGACCGCGAGATCCGGCGGGGTGTGACCGAGCTTGGCCGCGGCCCGCTCGAACAGCGTCTCCCGCACCGCTTCGCACGCGGCCTTGACCGCGCCACCGGTGATGTAGGTCTGGCGGGACGCCGAGCTGGACCCGGCTTCGCCGACGCTGGTGTCGTTCGGGTGGATGTTCACCCTCTCGACCCCCAGTTCGGTTCGGGCGATCTGCTGCTGCACGGTGACCAGGCCCTGGCCGACCTCCGCGGCAGCGGTGTGCACCATCGCCACCGCCTCGCCGCCGACAGCCTGCAGGCTCGCCCTCGCGGTCGAGTAGTCGTCGGCTCCCTCCGCATACGAAACGTTCTTGATGATCGCGGCATAACCGACCCCGCGTGCGATGTCCTCGCCGTGCGTGGTGTTGGCAGCGCCACCGGGAAGGTCCCGGATGTCCGGCTCGGCAGCCGGGTCCCGTTCCGGGGGCATCGGCAGCTTCCGAGCGCGCTCGAGCAGCTCGCCCACCGGTGCCGGATAGTCCAGTTGCTGCCCCGTGTGCAGCACGGAGCCCTGTTCCACGGCGTTACGTTGCCGCAACTCCACCGGATCCATGTCGAGGGCCCTGGCCAGCTTGTCCATCTGCGCCTCGTAGGCGAACGCCGGCTGGACGGCGCCGAGCCCGCGCATCGCCCCGCACGGTGGATTGTTCGTGTACACGCCCCACCCCGCGATGTCCACATTGGGGACCTCGTACGGGCCGGTTCCCAGGGTCGTGGCGTTGCCGACGACGACCGGGGTCTTGGACGCGTAGGCACCGCCGTCGAAGTACATCCGGGCCTTGACGTAGACCAGCTCGCCGTCGCGGGTGGCACCGTGCTCGAAGTACATCTCCGCCGGGTGCCGGTGCACATGGCCGTAGAACGATTCCTCCCGGTTGTACACCATCTTCACCGGCTTGCCGGTGTGCATAGCCAGCATGCACACGTGGGCCTGGATCGAGAGGTCCTCCCGACCGCCGAAGGCGCCGCCGACACCGGACATCGTCATCCGGACCTTGTCCGGCGGCAGGCCGAGGGCCCGCGCGGTCTGCTTCCGGTCCGAATGCAGGTCCTGGGTCGCGAGGAACACCTCGACCCCGCCGTCCTCGGCCGGGATCGCCAAGCCCGATTCCGGCCCGAGGAACGCCTGGTCCTGCATGCCGAGCGTGTAGGTGCCGGACACGACGACGTCCGCACGCACGTCCTGCCGGCCTCGGACGATCGGCTGGTAACGGACCAGATTGTTCTCGCACCCCGAGTCGGGGTGCAGCTTCGGCAGTGCCGGGTCGTGCGCAGCGCGTTTCGGATCGGTGACCGGTTCGAGCACCTGGTAGTCGACCGCGATCAACTCCAGCGCCCGGCGAGCGGTCTCCGGATCGTCGGCGGCCACCAGTGCGACCGGCTCGCCCCGGAACCGCACGACGTCCTCGGCGAGCACCGGCTGGTCGACGATCTTGAGTCCGTAGCGGTTGTCACCGGGTACGTCCTCGTGGGTGAGCACCGCGTACACGCCGGGATGTGCGAGCGCCGGCCCGACGTCGATACCGGTGATCCGCGCGTACGGGTGCGGGCTGCGCAGGGTCGCGCCCCACAACATGTCCTCGGCCCCGAGGTCCGAGGAGTAGGCGTAGTCGCCGCGTACCTTCAGGTTGCCGTCCGGGCGGGACGGGGACTCACCGACCCCGCCGGTGATCGACTCGCTGAGGTCCTGAGATGTCCTGCTCGGTGCGTTGACGTGAGCGCTCATGACACCGCCTTCCGCTGCGCGGCGAGCCGCACCGCGTCCATGATCTTCTCGTAGCCGGTGCAGCGGCAGAGATTGCCGGCCAGCGATTCGCGGATCTCCGCGTCGGTCGGCTCCGGGTTGCGTTCGATGAGGTCGTGGGCCTGCACCAGCAGGCCGGGCGTGCAGAATCCACATTGCACGGCGCCGGCATCCAGAAAGGACTGCTGGACGGTGTCGAGCCGCTCACCGTCGGCCAGCCCCTCGACCGTGCGCACCGAACACCCCTCCGCCTGCCCGGCGGCGACCATGCACGAGCACACCGGCACGTCGTCCAGGTACACGGTGCACGAACCGCATTCCCCCTGCTCACACGCGTTCTTCGAACCGGGGAGGCCGAGTCGCTCGCGCAGGGTGTGGAGCAGACTCTCCCCTTCCCACACCTCGTCCGTCTCGTAGAGCTTGCCGTTCACGGTCAGGTTCAGGCGCATGTCTGCCTCCCGGTCAAGTACTCGTCCCAGGTCCAGCCGGCCGTGCGCCGTGCGAGGACGCCGAGTGCGTGCCTGCGATAGGACGCCGTGCCCCGCACGTCGTCGATCGGTGCGGCGGCCGCCGCGACCAGCTCTCCGAACCTCGTGATCACCGTGTCCGGCAACGGTCGCGGGTCGTCCCACATCCCCCGTGAGGTCAGTTCGCCGGAGAGGAACTCCTCGGCGTCGGCGGCCCTGCGCGGAGTCGGTGCTGCGGATCCGAAACCCGTGCCGACCTCGGCGCGTTCGGGGTGCAGCGCCACGGAGAACGCGCACACCGAGATCACCATCGCGTTGCGGGTGCCGACCTTCGCGAACTGCTGCGGGCCGGTGGCACGGGCGAGGTGCACCGCGGTGACCAGCTCGTCCGGCTCGGCCGCGTTGCGCTTGACGCTGGTGAAGAACTCGGCGACCGGCATCCGCCTGGTGCCGCGGACCGATGCCAGCTCGACTTCTGCGCCACAGGCCAGCAGGGCCGGGTGGGCGTCGCCGGACGGAGACGCGGTCGCGAGATTGCCGCCGACCGTGCCACGGTTGCGGATCTGTGGCGACGCGACCGTTCGCGCGGCCATCGCGAGGCCCGGCAGGTGCTCGCCGAGTTCGCTGATGATTCGCGCGTAGGGCACCCCCGCGCCGAGGCGGATCACGCCGCTCGATTCGGACCACTCGGCCAGCTCGGGCACCGAGGTCAGGTCGAGCAGCCCGCTCGGGCGGGTGTGGTCGAAGTTGATCCCCACCATGAGATCGGTGCCGCCTGCGATCGGGGTGATGTCCGGTCGCTGCGCCTTGATGGCCAGCGCATCGTCCAATGATGCGGCGCGGATAAAGTCCACGTCCTGCGCCTCCTAGCGTTCGGATTGCTGTGACCCAGTACACAGCCGACGAGAGGCGCGGCGATAGCGGTTGATCCGACGAAAACATCGGCCACGGGCGACCTGGCTATCGTAGATTCCTACAGGCGCAGCCTGCGCGACCTGCCCAGGGAGGTGCTCGATGCTGCTTCGCACTCTTCTCGACGACCCCGATCTGCGGCTGGAGCTGCTGACCGGGGAGGCCGGGCTCGACCGCGTCGTCCGCTGGGTGTACACGACCGACCTGCGCGACCCACGGCGCTACCTGTCCGGTGGCGAGGTTGTGCTGACCGGGCTGATGTGGCACGAGTCGGCCTCCGATTCGGAAACCTTCGTCGCCGCGCTCGTCGATGCCGGGGTCGCCGGTCTGATCTCCGGAACCGCTCGGCTCGGGGCCGCTCCACCCGACCTGATCGAGGCGTGCGGACGGCACGATCTTCCCCTGATCGAGGTCCCGCTGGACGTGAGCTTCGCGGAGATCTCCGACCGCGTGGTGCTCGGCGTGACCGCGGAACGCACCGGCATGCTCGGACGGTCGCGGCGCCTCGTCGCGGACGTGGCAGAGGGCGCGGATCTCGGGGAGGTACTGCGCTCCGCGGCGGCCGAACTCGGCACCGAGTGCTGGGTGCTGTCCACGACGGGCCGGAGCATCGCGGCGGCGAGCCCGGGCGGACAGGACGTCGACGACCTGCCGGAGCCCGCCCGGCGCGACGCGGTACGCCGCTTCATCCGGACCGAGCGAGTACCCGCGAGCTTCACCGTCGGTGACGGTGGCACCACCTACTCGGTCACCGCTGCCGGACCGGACACCGGCAGCAGGGCAGCGCAGTGGTTCGTCGTGCTCGGCGCCGACCACCGCGGGTTCTCCGCCGGACAGGAGGCGGTGGTCGGTGAGCTCGGGACGGCCGTCGCGCTACTTCGCGCCCGGCTGGACGAGGGCCGCCGGGTCGCCCGCCAGGGAACCGACATGCTCCTGCGGATGGTGCTCGACACCTCGGCACCGCCCGCCGAGATCGCTTCTCGGCTCGGGACCCTCGGACACGATCCCGCGGTGCCGGTGTGGGTGCTCGCCTGTCGGGCAGGGGAGGACGCGGGGCTGGCCGCCGCACTGCTGGCCGAGATCGGCGATGAACTGGCGCCCACGACGCTGATCGGCTCCGCGGGTGCGGACACGGTGGCCCTGCTGGCCGCCCACGCATCCGCCCAGCAGGAGATCGTCGACGCGCTGCGGGCCAAGCTCGCCGCCGTCGAACCGGCACTCGGCCAGCGACGGTTGACGCTCGGGGTGAGCAGTGTGGCGCCCGCCGATCGGCTTCGTTCGACGATCGAGGAAGCCCGGCACGCCCGTTTGCTCGCCGAGCACCGGCTCGGGCGCGAGCCCGGCTCCGGCGGCGGCGTCCGGGTAGTGGCGGGCGACGAGGTGTCCTCGCACGCGCTGCTGCTCGCGGCGTTGCCCGACGAGCTGCGCAGTTCCTTCCACGAACGGCTGCTGCGGGACCTGCGTGCCTACGATGCGCGGCACCAGTCGGACCTCGTGCACACCCTGTGGCTGTTCCTGGAGACCTCGGGTTCCTGGGCCAAAGCGGCTGCGCAGCTGCACATCCATGTCAACACGCTGCGGTACCGCATCGGCCGGATCGAGGAGATCACGGGCAAGGACCTGGCACGCTTCGCGGACCGCGTCGACCTCTACCTCGCCCTCCAACTCGGCTAGGAGGCGTCCGTGCCCTGCGCCGGCACGGTCCCGCCGGCATCCGTGACGGCAGCGGGCGACACGCGTGTCCGGACGGACCGTGGTTTCGGACGGGTCAGCCGGCACCGTGGTAGACGAAGCGGCCGAGTCCGACGGTGAACAGCAGGACACCGTAGAGTCCGTGCTCGATCGAGACGGCCAGCAGTGAGCGGGTGCGCGCGTACCGCCACGCGAACAGCACGCCGCCTGCGGTCGTCGCGAGCACGGCGAACAGATTGCCGAAGATGATGTGGGCGAAGCCGAACGCGGCGGCGCTCGCCACGATCATCCCTGCGCCCGAGCCGAACACGGGCCGGTAGCGGCGGAACAGGAACGCACGGAAGATCAATTCCTGCGGGTACACGCTCAGCACGGGATAGCCCACCGCGACGATCGCCCACGTGACGGGCTCCTCGCGCGGCAGCGAGAACAGGTCGCCCGGCAGGAACACCGCCACCCCGGCCACGGCGACCACGCACGCGACCGCCCACAGGCCGAGGATCGACGGGAGGTGAGTGCGCACCGCCGAGGCCCGCCACAGGTCACGGCGGTCGAACTCACCCACGCGCAGCAGATAGGCCACGCCGGCGACACCGAGCACGACCAGGAACGGAACGGGGCTGACACCGCCGGCCAGCATCGCGAACGCGGCGACGACACCGAAGAACAGCGCCAGGAACTCCGACGCCAGGTAGGCCCGATACGCCGCGGACGGCGAGTCGCGGCGGGCGACCGGCATCGCATCGTCGGTCAGCACGCGTGCGAGCGTACCGGCGGACACCGTCCCGCCGGGCTCGCTCGCAGCATTGCCGGTGAGGGGATCTGCTCGTCCGCGCCACCCGCCGTGGTCATGTGCCGGTCGTCGTCGCGCGGGACCGCTTGCGTCGCTGTTCGCGGCGTTTCTCCCGGGCACGGCGGCGGCGTCCCATCAGCCGGATCTGTTCCCACTTCAACCTGTCGAAGCCGTCGATCGCATAGGTGCGGACCTCGTCACCGGGGAAGAACACGACCGACTGGTGCTGTGCATAGTCACCCTGCGCCCAGCGAGCGGCGGTGATCTCGTAGCCCGACACGTGTGCGCACAGGTTCAGCAGCAACGGCGGCATCTCGTCGTCCAGCAGCAGGTCGGCGTGGGTGACGACCAGATCGCGCATGGCCTGCACGTTGGGCAGGAACACGGTGGTCACCCACAACCGCCAGTCGCGGAGTTCGGCCTCCGTCGGAGGCGTGTCGGCCTCGAAGATCGACACGCCTCCCGGCCGGGCGTTCTGTTCCACGAACGCCTCGAAGATCCGCTTGTTCGACTCGGTGAGCGCCACGAGGGGTCCGTAGAAATCGCTCAGCTGGCGGTTCACCCTGGCCAGTCGCTCGTTGCGTTGTGCCAACCGCACGCCGTTGAGGTAGGTGGCCAGGTATCCGATGAACGCGAGAGCGACGGTGACGATCACGGTCATGGGCGGCGATGCTATCGAGCACCGCGCCCGGCGGATGGCCGAAGCCGGTTTCCACTACCGGGAACCGGTGCGCACGGCCGACGGTTCCGGCCGTGCGCACCACACCGTTCCCGAGGCCGGCCGGTTGCTCACGCCGCGAGCGCCGAGCACTCCTTCGCCAGGGCTTCGATCCTCTCGAAGTCGCGGGCAGCCACCGCGTCCCCCGGCGTCAACCAACTTCCCCCGACACAGCCCACATTGGACAGGGCGAGGTAGTCCGGTGCGTTGGCCACGCTGACGCCGCCGGTGGGGCAGAACGTCAGCTGCGGCAGGGGGCCTGCGAACGCCTTCAACGCGGCAGGACCGCCGCTGGCCGCCGCGGGGAAGAACTTCAGCGTGTCGAGGCCGCGTTCGGTCAGTCGCATCGCCTCCGACACCGTCGCCGCGCCGGGCAGGAACGGCAGTCCGGTCGCGGTGACCGCGTCGAGCAGCGATTCCGTGGTCCCTGGCGTGACCAGGAACGCCGCGCCCGCGTCGGCGGCGTCGGCTGCCTGCCGGGGTGTGGTCACCGTGCCGGCGCCGACCACGATGTCCGGCACCTGTGAGGCGACCTTCTCGATGGCCGCCAACGCCGCGGGGGTGCGCAGTGTCAGCTCGATCGTCCGGATTCCGCCCGCAAGCAAGGCGCGGGCGACGTCCGGTGCGACCTCCGCCTCGTCGAGCACCACGACCGGCATGACCGGCGACAGGTCGAGCAGTTCCGAACTGGTCGTCACGACGTTCCTCCCACACTGGCTCCGGTTTTCGGTGCGGTCATGCCGACGTGTCCGGGTGTCACCGGGCCGAAGACGCTCGCGCCGGCGTCGGCGGGTCCGACGCTGCGGCGCAGCGCCGCGAACAGTTCGCGTCCCGTCCCCGTCCACTGAGCCTCGTCCGGAGCCGCGTCGACCGGCTCCCTGGCGTCGAACTCCGCAGGGTCGAGCTGCACGTCCAGCGTTCCGGCCTCGGTGTCCAGCCGCACCACGTCGCCGTCGGCGATGCGCGCGAGCGGCCCACCCGCGGCGGCTTCGGGAGTGAGGTGGATCGCCGCGGGGATCTTGCCGGAAGCACCGGACATCCGGCCGTCGGTCAGCAGCGCGACCCGGTACCCGCGGTCCATGAGCACGCCGAGCGCCGGTGTGAGGCCGTGCAGTTCGGGCATGCCGTTGGCGTGCGGGCCCTGGTTGCGGAACACCACGACGACGTCGCGCTCCAGTTCGCCCGCCTTGAAAGCCGTGTCGAACTCGGCCTGTGTGCTGAACACCCGTACGGGCGCCTCCACGACGCGGTTCTCCGGTGCGACCGCGGACACCTTGATGACGGCCCGGCCGAGGTTGCCCTCGACCATGCGCAGCCCGCCGTTGTCGGCCATCGGCCGGTCCACCGGGCGCAACACCGACTCGTCCAGGCTGTGGTCGGTCGCCTCCCGCCACCGCAGCTCGTCGCCGTCGAGGATGGGCTCCTGCCGGTACCGGTCGAGGCCGGGGCCTGCCACCGTCTTCACGTCACGGTGCAGTAGGCCGGCGTCGAGCAGGGTGCCGACGAGGAACTGCACGCCTCCCGCTGCGTGGAAGTGGTTGATGTCGGCGCTGCCGTTGGGGTACACGCTGGCCAACAACGGAACGATCGCGGACAGGTCGGCGAAGTCGTCCCACGTCAGCTGGATCCCGGCCGCCGCGGCGATAGCGACGAGGTGCAGCGTGTGGTTGGTCGACCCGCCCGTGGCCAGCAGGGCGATCAGTCCGTTCACCACGGATCGTTCGTCGATGACCTCGCCGAGGGGCGTGTACTCGTCGCCGTGGGAGATCTCGACGATGCGGCGGCCCGCCTCCTCGGTGAGGGCCTTGCGCAGCGGCGTTCCGGGGTGCACGAAGCTGGCTCCCGGCAGATGCAGGCCCATGACCTCGACGACGAGCTGGTTGGAGTTCGCCGTGCCGTAGAACGTGCAGGTGCCGGGGGAGTGGTACGACGCGGACTCGGCTTCGAGCAGGTCCTCCCTGGTCGCCTTGCCCTCCGCGTACAGCTGGCGGATGCGCACCTTCTCCTTGTTGGGCAGTCCGGACGTCATCGGGCCGGCCGGGACGAGCATCGCGGGCAGGTGGCCGAACGACAGGGCGCCGATGAGCAGCCCTGGCACGATCTTGTCGCACACGCCGAGCAGCAGGGTGCCGTCGAACATGTCGTGGGAGAGCGCGACGCCCGTGGCCATCGCGATCACGTCCCTGCTGAACAGTGACAGTTCCATGCCGGTGCGGCCCTGCGTGATGCCGTCGCACATGGCGGGCACGCCGCCCGCGAACTGGGCGACGCCGCCGGCTTCCCGGGCCGCGTCCTTGATCCACTCGGGGAACTCGTGGAGCGGCTGATGTGCCGAGAGCAGGTCGTTGTAGGCGGACACGATGGCGATGCCGGGCTTGCGGACTCCGCGCATCGCGAGCCGGTCGTCGCCCGCGCAGGCGGCGAAACCGTGTGCCAGGTTGCCGCAGCCCATGGCGGCCCTGGCCGGCGTCCCGGACGCGGCCGATGTGGCGGCCGAGATGCGGGCGAGGTACTCGGCCCGGCTGTCGCGACTGCGTTCCGCGATGCGGTCGGTGACCTCGGCGACGACGGGGTGGACGTGTTGTGGCGCTTGATTCACGAGCGTCTCCGGTCGGTTGGGCGCTGTCCTCCGTGGAGACTGACACGATACAGAAGCGCAGCGCTGGAATCAAAATCGATTCAGTTGCCACTCGAAAACGCTGGTGAGACGGGGTGAACTCCACAGTGTTGAGTGATCCGCATCACGAGAACACGTCACAGTGTGGTAGTTGTCACAGTGAACATCGACAGGGCAGAGTTGGCGGTGCGTCACCACACGGCAGCGCCGCCGACCGAACTGAATCCGGAGGGGTGCGCAGATGTCCGCCACAGAGATGAACGAACTCCGCAGTACGATCAGCAGACTCAAGCAGTGCGTCGGTGACCTGCGCTCGCGCTACGGCGAGGTTCCGGCCGTGCACCGGCTGGCCAACGACGTCGAACGCCTCGGCATCGATGCCGCCGAGTTGGACGACGGCTCGCCTGTGCCCTCACAGGGACGCGGCGCCCCGGCCATCGACCGGAGCGAGGTCGTGCCCGTGCCCGACACCCCGTACGACCCGGCGCTGTGGGACGACGCCGACGACGAGGGCGTGGGCGGCTACCACGGCCACCGGCACTGAGGGGCCGGTGGCTTCGACGTGGCAAGCCCTGCCGGAACTTCTCCCGCCGACAACCCGACCCCCTCCCGCGCGAGTATCGCGCCGCGAACGCTCCGCACCGATCGTTGGTGGCTGCAGCCGCTGCTGACCACCCTCGGATTGGCGACGTTCGTCGTCTACGCGACGGTGCGCTCGTTCATGCGCACCGACTACTGGGCCGCCGAGCACCATTACCTGACGCCGTTCTACTCGCCGTGCCTCAGTGATTCCTGCGTGGCGGGGTCGAGCCACTTCGGCACGCCGATCGGCGAACTGCCGGCCTTCATCCCGCTGGCGTTCCTGTCGCTGCCGTTCCTGCTGGGCTTCCGCCTGACCTGCTACTACTACCGCAAGGCCTACTACCGCTCGATCTGGATGGCGCCGCCCGCGTGCGCCGTCGGCGAGCCGCACGAGCGCTACACCGGTGAGACGCGCCTGCCGTTGATCCTGCAGAACGTGCACCGCTACTTCTTCTACGTGGCACTGGTGATCACGCTCATCAACACCTACGACGCGATTCTCGCCTTCGGCGGTGAGAACGGTTTCGGCATCGGGCTCGGCAACGTGATCCTGTTGCTCAACGTGGTGCTGCTGTGGTGCTACACGCTGTCCTGCCACTCGTGCCGGCACGTCACCGGCGGGCGGCTCAAGCACTTCTCGCGCAACCCGGTGCGGTACCGGATCTGGACGCAGGTCAGCAAGCTCAACACCCGGCACATGGAATTCGCATGGCTGACGCTGGGCACGCTCGTACTCACCGATCTGTATGTGTGGCTCGTGTCCAGCGGGGCGATCGCCGATCTGCGTTTCATCAACTGAACAATTTTCGAAGGTGGCAATTTCATGACCGAGGTCGAACGGCACAACTACGACGTGGTGGTGATCGGTGCCGGCGGCGCCGGTCTGCGTGCCGTGATCGAGGCGCGGCAGCGCGGCCTGAGCGTCGCGGTGGTGTGCAAGTCGCTGTTCGGCAAGGCGCACACCGTGATGGCCGAGGGCGGCTGTGCGGCGTCGATGGGCAACGCGAACTCCCACGACAACTGGCAGGTGCATTTCCGCGACACCATGCGCGGCGGGAAGTTCCTCAACAACTGGCGGATGGCCGAGCTGCACGCCAGGGAGGCGCCCGACCGGGTGTGGGAACTGGAGACCTACGGCGCGCTGTTCGACCGCACCGCGGACGGGCGGATCAGCCAGCGCAACTTCGGCGGACACACCTACCCGCGGCTGGCGCACGTCGGCGACCGCACCGGGCTCGAGCTGATCCGCACCATGCAGCAGAAGATCGTGTCGTTGCAGCAGGAGGATTACCGGCGGTACGGCGACTACGAGGCGAAGCTCAGGGTGTTCGCCGAGTGCACCGTCACCGAACTGCTCAAAGAGGACGGACGCATCGCCGGAGCGTTCGGGTACTGGCGGGAGAGTGGTCGGTTCGTACTGTTCGAGACGCCCGCCGTGGTACTCGCGACGGGCGGCATCGGCAAATCGTTCAAGGTCACCTCCAACTCGTGGGAGTACACCGGTGACGGCCACGCGCTCGCGCTACGTGCCGGGGCGGGGCTGATCAACATGGAGTTCGTCCAGTTCCATCCCACCGGCATGGTGTGGCCGCCGAGCGTGAAGGGCATCCTCGTCACCGAGGGAGTCCGGGGTGACGGCGGCGTCCTGAAGAACGCCGAGGGGGAGCGGTTCATGTTCCGCTACATCCCGGATGTCTTCAAAGGACAGTACGCGGACAGCGAGGAGGAAGCCGATCGCTGGTACTCCGATCAGGAAGGCAACCGGCGCACCCCGGACCTGCTGCCCCGCGACGAAGTGGCGCGGGCGATCAACACCGAGGTCAAGGAAGGCCGGGGTTCCCAGCACGGCGGGATGTTCCTCGACATCGCCAGCAGGCTGCCGACCGAGGAGATCCGCAAGCGACTGCCGTCCATGTATCACCAGTTCCGGGAACTGGCCGACGTCGACATCACCGCGGAACCGATGGAGGTCGGCCCCACGTGCCACTACGTGATGGGCGGCATCGAGGTCGACCCGGACACCGCGGCCGCGGCCGTTCCCGGGATCTTCGCCGCGGGAGAGTGCTCGGGTGGCATGCACGGCTCCAACCGGCTCGGCGGGAACTCGCTGTCGGACCTGCTCGTGTTCGGCCGCCGCGCCGGACTGGGGGCCGCGGAGTACGTCGAGTCCCTCGACGCGCGGCCGGCCGTGGCGGACGCGGACGTCACCGAGGCCGCGCAACGCGCGCTGGCCCCGTTCGACGGTCCGGAGGAGGGGGCGAGCGAGGAGAACCCGTACACGCTGCACACCGAGCTCCAGCAGACGATGAACGAACTCGTCGGCATCATCCGCAAGGCCGACGAGATCGAGAAGGCGATCGACAAGCTCGCGGAGATCCGCCGCCGCATCCGCGGGGTGACGGTCGAGGGAAACCGGCAGTACAACCCCGGCTGGCACCTCGCCGTCGACCTGCGCAACATGCTGCTGGTCAGTGAATGCGTCGCGCGTGCGGCGCTGCAGCGCACCGAGAGCAGGGGTGGGCACACCCGCGACGACTACCCGCAGATGGACTCGCAGTGGCGCAACCGGCTGCTCGTGTGCTCGACGCAGGATGATCAGCCGGTGCCCGAGATCGGTGTCGAGGCGAAGCAGCAGCGGCCGCTGCGGGCCGATCTGCTGGAGTTGTTCGAACTGTCCGAACTGGAGAAGTACTACACCGAGGACGAACTCGCCGGCCACCCGGAAAGGACCGCGTGAGATGGCATACCAGGCGAAACTGCGCGTGTGGCGCGGCGACGCGACCTCCGGCGAGCTGCAGGACTTCGAGGTTGAGGCCAATGAGGGGGAGGTCGTCCTCGACCTGATTCACCGTTTGCAGGCCACGCAGACCCCCGACCTGGCCGTGCGCTGGAACTGCAAGGCCGGCAAGTGCGGTTCGTGTTCGGCGGAGGTCAACGGCAGGCCGAAACTGCTGTGCATGACCAGGATGTCGACCTTCGACGAGGACGAGGTCATCACCGTCACGCCGATGCGCACGTTCCCCGTGATCCGCGACCTCGTCACCGACGTGTCGTACAACTACGAGAAGGCCCGTGAGATCCCGTCGTTCACCCCGCCCGAAGGACTCGAGCCCGGCGAGTACCGGATGCAGCAGGTCGACGTCGAACGTTCGCAGGAGTTCCGCAAGTGCATCGAGTGCTTTCTGTGCCAGGACACCTGCCACGTGATCCGTGACCACGAGGAGAACAAGGAGTCCTTCGCAGGGCCACGGTTCCTCATGCGCGTGGCCGAACTGGAGATGCACCCGCTCGACGACGCCGATCGGGTCGAGGCGGTCCAGTCGGCGCACGGACTGGGCTTCTGCAACATCACGAAGTGCTGCACGGAAGTGTGCCCCGAGGGCATCCACATCACCGACAACGCGCTCATCCCGATGAAGGAGCGGGTCGCCGACAGGCGTTACGACCCCATCGTCTGGCTCGGCAACAAGATCTTCAAACGCAACGGCGCCTGAACGCACGACTGCCAGAGCGGAACGGCCGCTGTGCACAAGACGCCCGAGTGACCGAACGACGTCTGCGTATTCGAATGAGGTCTGCGTAACCGAACGGCGCCGGCCAGCCAGGTCCCGGCGCCGGGGTCCTGCTAGCTGGTCCGCTGGAGCGTGGGCCGGCTTGCGGCGAGCGCCACCACCAGCTCGGGAATCCGGTAGTGGCCCGGCGCCGCGTGATGAACGGTGAGAAGGTGCGCGGCGATGAGCTCGTCGATGACGTCGAGCGTCGCCGATACCGACCGGTTGAGCAGGCCGGCGGCGGTCGCGCAGGTGAACGGCCGGGTTCCGAGAGTGGCCAGTACGTCCAGTGCGTCGCCGACATGATCGGGTAGCCGATCGTGGGCGGGGGCGAGGAAGCTTCGGATGTCGAGGTCGCCGATTCGGAGCTCGTCGAGTCTTCGCTCCGGGTCGGCGAGCCGGTCGGCGAGCTGTGCCAGGCTCCAGTGTGCTCGCGCCGCGAGGATGGCGCCGCAGATCCGCACCGCCACAGGCAGGTGCCCGCACAGCTGGGTGATCCGTAGGGCGGCATCCCGGTCGGCGGTCACCCGGGCGGAGCCCGCGATCTTCGCCAACAGCTCGACCGATTCGTCGGGCGAGAACGTGTCCAACGGGAGCCGAGTCGTTCCCTCCAATGTGGCGAGTGCGAAACGACTCGTGACGAGTACGCCGCAACCTGCCGATCCGGGGTCGAGCGCCCGCACCTGCTGTTCGTTCGCGGCGTCGTCGAGTACTACGAGGGACCTCGCCTCCGCGAGGATACTCCGGTAAGCCGCGATCCGACCGTCGAGCGTGTCCGGCTGCTGACGGGCGGACAGTCCCAGTGCGTTCAGCGCAGTGCCGAGGGCGTCGACGGGGGTGGGCGGGTTGGTGGTCTTGCCGCCGAGCTGGAGCAGCAGCTGGTGATCGGGGAACCGGTTCCGCAGCAGTCGTCCGGTTCGCAGTGCGAGTGTCGTCTTTCCGACGCCGCTCGGGCCGTTGACGACGCACATGGTCGCGGGGCCGTCCTGGGCGGCCGAGTCGGCCAGCACGTGATAGGTGGTGGTGAGCTCGTCGTCCCGGCCGACGAAATCACTCGGTTCGTGCTGCAGGGAACGCGTCGACGGGGGCAAGCGGGGCGTCGGCACCGTGGCGGGTGCGGTCGTGGGGATGGTGGGCTCGGACGTGAGGATCGACTGGTGCAACCGCTGCATGTCGACGGAAGGGTCGATTCCGAGCGAATCGATCAGGTTGTTCCGGAAACTCCGATAGACGGCGAGCGCGTCCGCCGTGCGACCGCATCGGTGGAGTCCCGTCATCAGCTGCATCGCCGGCCGCTCGCGGGTGGGTTCCGCGGCGACCAGTGCGGTCAGTTCGGCGATCAACGCTTCGTGCTTGCCCAGTGCCAGTTCCGCGTCGATGCACTTCTCCACGGTGAGCAGGCGTGACTCCTCGAGCCCCGGCTGTTCGACGGTGGCGAGATGGGGTGTTACGCCGGCGAGGGCCTGGCCGTTCCACTTCGTCAACGCCGCCCGCAACAGATTCGACGCGTCCTGGTGTCGCCCGTCGGCCAGCGCCTCCCGGCCCTGGCGGGACAACTGCTCGAACTCGACGAGGTCGAACTGGGTTTGACTGTCGGAGGTGAAACGCAGTCGATATCCCGGAGGCTGACGTTCGATGCTGACGGCGGTGCCGAGCAGCCCCCGGAGCCTCGACGCATAGGTCTGGATCTGTGCTTGCGTGGTGGTCGGTAACTGGTCGTCCCACAGGTTTCCCATCAGTCTGCTGTCGGAGACGACGCGTCCGTGCGCCAGCAACAGCGAAGCCAGGACTGTGCGCATCTTCGGCCCACGGAGTTTGATGGGAACCCCTTCGGACCAAGCGCTAACCGGACCGAGAACCTGAAAGCGCATGGAATCCCCCAGTCGATTCACTGCAATTGATGAATGCGCGGTTGATCACGTCGGAGGCTAGCAGTGGACGAAATGTCCCGCAATGGACTTAAGGTGCATCCCCTAGGGGGTTCCCCGGGTTGGCGGTAGGCCCTCGAAAATCGCGGGGCACGGTACCCCTTAACCCACATGCGCAAGGATGATGGTTACCCGCCGATCGGCGGATCGTTCTACTGCGATTGCCATGCACAACGCAAGATCAATTGTTGTTCGCCGTGCCCATCATTGTCACGTCGAGTCGTCAATGTGGTCACTTCTGGTCATTGTCCAGTACACGTAGTGGTCACAAGTCGACACACCGCACTCGTGGCGGCATTGTATGCTCGTACCGTAGGTGTCCGATCACATGGCGAAGCCGTTGGTTGAGTGCTTGTCGGGCGCCGCCGGAGGGTCCTCCGTCAGGCCTGGCGGGTCGGCGCGGGCGCGGTTCCCGGAAGATGATCATTCGTGTCTCGCGTTGTCACGCCGGCCGTGGAAAACAGTGCCGACGGCGGGTTCATGATTCTTCCGATCGGATTGTGTCGGGTGGAATAAATGTGGCAGCCGGATCCCCGGTGGGAATTTGAGAAAAGTTTGCAAGGGAGAGTCATCGCAACCCTCGGGGTGGTCTCGTGTGCGAATCCTGTGATGCTTCCGACGTGTTCCACAAGGGTCGGTTCGCCGAATTCCGGTAGGTTTCGCATGGCGCGGTTCATTTCTCGTCATGGTCTGAACCACAGACGATCCGAGGCGAATCCTGCCCCGGGTTTCACGGTCGGCGAATGTGTGGTTTTTCCGGACAGCACAAGGGCGCGGAAAATCGCCAACCAGATCGCGGATCGTCGCGATCGAGGGCGACTCTTCACGCTGCGTGCCCGGCTGTGTCCTGCGAGGTCGCGGCGGATCGCAGGGCGCTGCGTGCGGCGATGGATCCGACGGCGGAGGGTTGTGTGGAAAGTGTGGCCGAAGGTCGGCGCAAGCCCGTTGGAAGCCGGCGCGAGGGGCGAATCCCGAAACTGATCCGCTGTCCACGGGACGGCCGAGGTCGTTCGCGACGGCGTCCCCGACAGGTGTTCGCGACGAAGCCGATTCTGGAGCGGTGAGTGGTGTCGAGCCGGCCGGATCCTGTGCGGAGGAACGTGACCCGTCCCGAAACCGACCGAAAATATTCCGACGATCCTCGATGGTGTCGGGAAAACATCGCGTTGTGCGTGCGTCCGGGGATCGCGGTTCGCGTTTCGGACACGGCGGCACGCACCGGAGTCACGAGCCGGCAGTGCCACGCTCGGCAGTGCCACGGCCCTGCAGCATCACGGCCCTGCAGTGTCACAGACCGGCAGTGTCACGGCCCGGTAGCTGAACGCCGGCCTCGGGTGACCGGATCGCTTCGAGGTCGGTGACGGCGCCTCCGGCCGGAGTCACCGGCGGATATTGGTTCCGTATTGCTCGTTCTTGCATCGTTCGGCCCAGCCCGTCCACGAAACGGTCCTCGCGGGTGTGCCCAGCCCTCCGGGCGCCGCCACGCGGAGAACAACGACCCGTCCCAGAGGAGATTCGAGGCGATGACGACTGCAGCGCCATGGGCGCCGACGGTGTTCCGCCCGCGTGAGATCGACGTCGAACCGAGCGCCGCCGGACTGAAGGGTCATCTTGGTTCGCTCGACATCGAGGCGATGCTCGTCGAACGGAAGGCGTTGGTCTGGCGGGGATTCGACGTCGGCCGAGTCGACTTCGAGGCGATGGTCGACATGTTGCTGCCCACGCGATGGTCGTACCGGCACGGCAACTCGCCCCGAACCAAGGTCGGCGACAACATCTACACCTCGACCGAGTACCCGGCCGAGTACACGATCTCGATGCACAACGAACTCTCCTACGCCGCGCGGTATCCCAGCAGGCTGTTGTTCTACTGCGAGCAGGCGCCGGCGAGCGGCGGAGCGACGCCCGTGGTGAACGGTGCGGCCTGGCTCGCCGCGCTCGATGCGGACGTCAGGGAAGCATTCGCCGGTGGGCTGCGGTACCGGCAGAACCTGCACGGTGGTGTCGGACTCGGCAAGAGCTGGCAGGCCACGTTCGAGACCGAGAGCCGCGACGAGGTCGAACAGTTCCTCGGCGCGACCGGTGCGGAGTGGCACTGGCGACAGGACGGCGGGCTGCGTGTGGAACAGCCGGGTCCTTCGACGGTCGTCGACGAGCGAACGGGCCAGGAGGTGTGGTTCAACCAGGCGGACCAGTGGCATGCCGCGGGCCTCGGTGACGAGACCGCGGTAGCGCTCGCCGCGATCATGTCCGAAGAGGACATGCCTCAGTCGGTCGTGTTCGCGGACGGCGGCGCCATCCCGGTCGAGTACGTGACGCAGGTGCGCGAGCGCGGGTTGGCCCAGGCCGTCGACGTCGAATGGTCGCCAGGGGATCTGATGCTGATCGACAACGTGCTCGTCGGCCACGGCAGGCGACCGTTCACCGGTCAGCGCCGCGTGCTGGTCTCGATGGCGGGATGATGGGAGAACTCGAGTTGCTGGAAACTGTCGCTGCAGAACGGACCCTGCCTTACGTCGTGACGCACGAACAGGCCGGTGCCGGTATCGAGGAACTGATCGGAGCCGAGCGGGGCCGGCTGCGCAGGCTGCTCGTCACACACGGTGCACTGCTGTTCCGGGGGTTCGACGTGCCCGACGTCGCGGCCTTCGAATCCGCGGTGCGGGCCATGTCCGGTGAGCCGATGACCTACAACGAGCGTTCCTCGCCGCGCCACTCGATCAAGGGCAACGTGTACACCTCGACCGACTATCCGGCCGACGAGGAGATCTTCCTGCACAACGAGAGCTCCTACCAGGCCGCGTGGCCGCGCTTGCTGTATTTCTACTGCGACCGTGAGCCGTCGTCGCGCGGCGCGACCCCGCTGGCGGACGTGCGGCGCGTGGTGCAGACCATCGACCCGGACGTGCGTGAGGAGTTCACCCGCCGGGGCTGGATGCTGGCGCGTAACTACCGCGGCAAGGTGGGCATTCCCTGGCCGGAGGTCTACGGGACCAGCGACCCGGCGGAGGTCGACCGGTACTGCGCCGACCGCGGTATCGGCACCGAGTGGTTCGGCTCCGACCATCTCCGCACGACCGCGGTGCGGCGGCCGATCCACGAACACCCTGACACGGGCGAGGACGTCTGGTTCAACCACATCACCTTCTTCCACATCAGCACACACCAGGACGACGTGCGTGAGGGACTGCTGGCGATGTTCGGGCAGGACGGTCTGCCGATCAACACCTACTACGGCGACGGTGCTCCGATCCCGGACGAGGTGGTGGCGCACCTGCGGGACTGCTACCGGGCCGAATGGCGCCGGTTCGACTGGCAGCGAGGTGACGTGCTCGTCGTGGACAACATGATGACCGCCCACGGCCGCGAACCGTTCGAGGGTCCGCGCAGCATCGCGGTGGCCATGTGCGAGGCGCACGTCTCGGACTATCTGAAGGTTACGGACGGATGACCGCAGGAACATCGGTGTCCCGGCGGTCCGACTGGTGCCGGGTGTTCCGGCCGAGACCGGCGGCGGACCTGAGGCTCCTCTGTTTCCCGCAGGCGGGCGGTGCCGCGAGCGTCTTCCACGACTGGGCGTCCAGAATGCCCCGTTCGGTCGAACTGGTGGCCGTGCAGTACGCGGGAAGGCAGGATCGCGGCGACGAGGAACCGATCGCCGACATCGGGACCATGGCGTCGCTGGTGGCCGCCGACATCGAGCCGTTGTTCGACCGTCCCGTCGCCTTCTTCGGCCACAGCCTCGGTGCCACCGTCGCCTTCGAGGTGGCGAGGAGACTCAGGCCCAGATTCCCGACGCCGCTCACCCGACTGATCGCGTCGGCACGCACGCCGCCCGCCCAGTGCCGGCCGCGTCGCGACGACGTGCGCAGTGACGCGGACATCCGCCGTTACCTGGCCAGGGCGGGTACCCGGTCCGCGGCGGTGATCGACAGCGACGAGCTGTGGCGGCTCACTGTTCCCGCGCTGCGGAGCGACCTGCGCATGGCCGATTCGTACTCCTATGTCGAAGGTCCGCCACTCACCTGTCCGATCACCGTCGTCGCCGCGGCGGACGACCCCGGCTGCGGGCTCGAGGACATGCGCGGGTGGTCGGCACACACCATCGGCGGGCTGGACGAACACGTCGTGCCCGGCGACCACTACTACGTCAACGCCCCACCCGACGAGTTGTTCACCGTACTGGTCGATGTCCTCGAAAGCCGTTGACCACGTCGCAGATCGGTAGCGGAATGGAGAGCCGAATGGCCCGGACTGCCAATGTGGAGAGCCGGCTGCACCGGCGTCGAGGGCGCCGCGCAGCAACGGCGGGAATCGACAGAGTCGAGCGCGACGGCCCGTTGCCGATGTCGTTCGGCCAGGAACAGATGTGGTTCCTCGATCAGCTCGTCGACGACAGCGTCGAGTACCTGGTTCCTTTCGCCCTGCGGATCCGCGGTGAGCTGGATGCGAGGGCGCTGGCACAGGCGTGGGACGCGCTCGTGGCACGGCACGAGATCCTGCGGACGAGGCACGTGCTCGACGACGGCCTGCCGCGGCAGGTGATCGACGAACCGGTGTCCGGCGGGCTGTCGATGGTTTCGGTCGCGGACTCGCCCGAATCCGGGCGCGGCACCCGCGTGAACGACCTCGTCGCGGCGCAGACCGCGACGCCGTTCGACCTCGACCGCCAATGGCCCGCGAGGGCGACGTTGGTGGAGGTCACCGATTCCGAACACGTCCTCGTGGTCGTGTTCCATCACATCGCCTGCGACGCGTGGTCGTCGCGGCTCGCACTGTCCGATCTGTGGGCGCTGTACACGGCGGCGAAGGACGGCACCGAGGCCGCACTGCCGGAGCTCGCGGTGCAGTACGCCGATTTCGCGTCATGGCAGCGGCAACAGCTGACCGGTGGCGAGGAGGAACGGCAGCTCGCGTACTGGCAGGAGGTGCTGTCCGGGACGCCGCAGCTGGACCTGCCCACGGACTTCCCCCGGCCGCCGGTACGCGGTTACGCGGGCGGCGAGGTCGAGTTCACGTTGCCCGCGGACGTCGGAGCGGCCGTGGCCGGACTCGCCCGCGATGCGGGCACCACGCCGTTCGCCGTGCTGCTCACCGCGTTCCAGGCGATGCTCGCGCGCTACACCGGAACCGCCGATGTTCCGGTCGGCACGATCGTCTCGGGCAGGACGAGGCCCGAGCTGCAGCACCTCGTCGGCAACGGCATCAACACCGTGGTGATCCGTACGCACTGGGACACGAGCGTGACGTTCCGGGAACTGCTCAGGAAGGTCCGCGGCTCCGTACTGGACGCGTTCGACCACAGTGCCGTCCCGTTCGCCAGCGTCGTCGACAAGGTCCAGCCGCAGCGCGACGCGTCCCGAACCCCGCTGTACCAGACGGTGTTCACCTGGCACGAGGCGAAGGCGTCGCCCGCCGAACCGGCGGAAGGGCTGGTGGTGGAACCGATCGAAGCCGGTGGCGGGGTGGCCCGCTGCGACGTGGAACTGCAGGTCGGGCAGGCCGAGGGCGGCGGGCTCGACGCCAGGCTGATCTACGCGACCGACCTGTTCGAACGGGACACGGTCGAGCGGATGGCCGCACACCTGACCCGGCTGCTCTCCGGTGCGGTGAGCGAACCCGACACGCCGCTGCACGCGGTCGCGATGCTCGGGGAAACGGAACTGGCCTCGCTCACGGTGCCGGCAGAGCCGATGCCCGACGGCGCACTCGCCGACCATGCGCTGGGGCGTTTCGATCGGCAGGTCACACGCACCCCGGATGCCGCGGCGGTGGTGACCGACGAGGGCACGGTGACGTTCGCCGAGCTGGGCACGCGGGTGAACGGCATCGCTCACCGATTGCGGGAAGCCGGCGCCGGGGAGGGCGACGTCGTCGGCATCCTGCACGAGCGCGGCGTCGGCCTGCTGGCCTCGATGCTGGCCAGTTGGCGTGTCGGAGCGGCCTACCTCGCCCTCGACCCGGAACTTCCGCAGCAACGGTGGGGATGGCTGCTGACCGACAGTGCGGCGAGAGTCGTGGTCACCGACGGGGAATCCGACCGGAACGCCGCGCTCGGTGAGGTGTTCGACGGCACGATACTGTCGGCGTGCGAGGTCACCGACGGCGCGGGCCCCGAGTTCCCTCCGCCGCGGACGTGTGACCCGGAAGCCCTGGCCTACGTGGTCTACACCTCCGGTTCGACGGGGCGTCCCAAGGGTGTCGGTACGACCCATCGAGGTCTCCTCACACACCTGAACTGGGTGATCGACAACTACATCGGCGACCACGAGGGCGGCGCGCCGCTCTTCTCCACGGTCGCCGGTGACGTCGTCGTCCCCACGCTGTTCGCCCCGTTGCTCGCCGGCAGGCCGGTCCACATGCTGCCGCAGGACATCGACCTGTCCGAGCTCGGCCCGCGGCTCGCCGTGGCCAAGCCGTTCGCGTTCATCAAGCTCACCCCCGGCCATCTCGAGATGCTGTCGCACCAGCTCGATCCGGCGGACATCGACGGCCTTGCGGGAACGGTCGTCACCGGCGGGGACGTGCTGCTCGACAGCGTGGCGAGACAGTGGGACGACTGGCTCGGCGACGGCAGGCTGGTGAACGAGTACGGCCCGACCGAGATCACCGTCGGCAACTCCACGTACCTGCCGGGCAGCGGGTCGCGACGGGAGGTCGTGCCGATCGGAAAGCCGATACCGCACACCAGCATGTACGTGCTGGACGAAACGTTGCGGCCTGCGGCTCCCGGGGTGATCGGGGAGATCTGCGTCGGCGGGGACGGGCTCGCACGCGGCTATCTGAACCGGCCCTCCCAGACCGCCGACACGTTCGTGCCGGATCCGTACGGCCCGCCAGGGGCACGGTTGTACCGCACCGGAGACCTGGGACGGGTCGTGCGCGGCGGGGACGTCGAGTTCGCCGGCCGGGTCGACGACCAGGTCAAGATCCGGGGGCACCGGGTGGAACTCGGCGAGGTCGAAGGTCTCCTCTCCGGGCGCAGCGAGGTCGCCGAATGCCGGGTGGTGCTGCGGGGTGAGCGGGATCAGCCCACGCTGGTCGCCTACGCGGTGGGCGCGGACGCGGACGAGCGGGAGCTGTCGGCGTGGCTGACGGAGCGGCTGCCCGAGTACATGGTGCCGCAGGTCGTCCTGCTCGACCGGATTCCGTTGACCGCCAACGGAAAACTCGACGTCGACTCCCTGCCGGAACGCACCGGGCCCGTGGTCGACTTCGTGGCCCCGCGGAACGCGATCGAACAGCGGATCGCCGACGTGTGGTCCGAAGCGCTCCAGCTCGAACGGGTCGGCGTGCACGACGGGTTCTTCGACGTCGGAGGTGACTCCATTCGTGCGGTGGCCGTGGTCGGTGCGTTGCGGCACGCGGGGCATGACCTGACGGTCGCGGACGTGTTCGCCAACGGCACCGTCGCCAGGCTCGCGGAACTGCTCGACGGTCGCGGAGGACTCGTCGAGGACCGTGGCGTCGCTCCGTTCGCCCTGATCGGCGAAGCCGACCGGGCGGCCGTTCCCGGCGGCGTCGAGGACGCCTATCCGCTCTCCCGCAACCAGGTGGGCATGATCTTCGAGATGCTCGCCGATGAGCAGAACCCGTATCACTGCACCACGACGTTCTGGATCAGGGACGGTGCGCCGTTCTCGCTGGACGCGATGACCGAGTCGGCGCGACTGCTGAGCAGGCGGCACGAGGTGCTGCGCACTTCGCTGCACCTGTCCGGCTTCTCGGTCCCGATGCAGCTGGTGCACACCGACGCCCGAATGGCGGTCTCGATGCGCGACATGCGTGGCATGTCGTCCGACGAGATCGACCTGGCCGTCAAGGAGCACGTCGCGCACGAGCGGGCCAACCTTTTCGACATGACCGTGCCCGGGCTGATGCGCTTCGTCGCGTTCCCCACCGATCACGACGGGTACTGGCTGTCGATCACCGAATGCCATCCCGTGCAGGAGGGGTGGGGCTACCACTCCATGGTGATGGAGCTGCTCAACTGCTACGGCGCGTTGCGCAGGGGAGAGGAGCCGCCGCCCTACGAGAAACCGGAGGTGCGGTTCGCCGACTTCGTCGCCGGGGAACTCGCCTCGATCGAATCGGAGGAGGACGCCGGGTACTGGCGGGACATCGTCACCGAGTACGTCCCGTTCGCGTTGCCCGAGGAATGGCACGACCGGACGGCCCTGTTGTCGAAACACCAGGCCATGGCCGACTGGCGTGACCTCAAACCGCGGCTGCGCGAAGCGGCCGCGAACGCGGGCGTGTCGATGAAGTGCGTCATGGTCTCGGCCTTCACCAAGGTGCTCTCGCAGCTGACCGACGAGGATGCGTTCCATTTCGGACTGATCACCGACGCCCGCCCGGAACGGCTCGGTGCGGACACGGTGTACGGCATGTATCTGAATACGTTGCCGTTCGCCGTTCGGCGGCCCTCCGGCACGTGGCGGGATCTGCTGCGCGCCACGTTCGACCGTGAGGTCGAGCTGTGGCCGCACCGGCGATACCCGTATCCGGAGATCGTGCGCACGGCCGACCACCGTCGACGGCTCGTCGAAGTGATGTTCAACTATCACGACTTCAACCAGGTGGACAAGGAACTGGTCGCCGAGAGGGTCGGGCTCGACGACAGTCCGACGGACTTCGGCCTCACGGTGTCGACCAGGGTCGACCTGGTCATGGTGACGGCCGATTACCGCTATCTCGGTCCGGAACAGGCCGAGCTGATCGCCCGCGCGTTCCGCCGCGTCCTCGAGGCCATCGCCGAGGACATCGACACCGACGCGACGATCTCGGTGTTGCCCGAACCGCACCGCCGGTGGCTGCTCGACCAGGCGCAGGAGCCCGCCGACCCCGCGGGACGGGCCGAACCGGTGCGGCATGCGCTCGAGGCGTTCGACCGGCAGGTGGAGCGCACTCCGCAGGCCACGGCCGTGCGGTGCGGCGACGAGGAGCTGACCTTCGCCGAACTCGACCGGTGGGCGTGCCGGATCGCGGAGCGACTGCGGCGCCACGGGTTCACCCCGGGGTCGGTGGCCGGAGTTCTCGTGGGCCGGGACCTGAACCTGTTGCCCTCGCTGCTGGCGACGTGGAAGGCGGGTGGAGCGTACGTCCCCCTCGACGCCGCGCTGCCCGCCGACCGGCTCTCCTACGCGCTCGCCGACTCGGGTGCGTGTTGTGTGCTTGCGGCACCGGCGCTGGCAGCTGCGGTCCCGGCCACGTTCGACGGCTCGACCGTGCTCGTCGCGGCCGACTCCCGGGAAGCCGATGCCGAAACAGCAGACGCCGGAGCAGCAGACGCCGGAGCAGCAGACGCCGGAGCAGCAGACGCCGGAGCAGCAGACGCCGGAGCGTTCGATGCCGGGGCGTCCGAGAGCCGTGCGTTCGATGCCGGAGCGGCGGGCGGGGAAGCCCGCGTACCTGAGCAGGCGGCGTCACCGGAGGGCGGCGACGGGGCCGCCTACGTGATCTACACGTCGGGTTCGACGGGACGGCCGAAAGGTGTCCGCGTCAGCCACCGCAGCCTGGCGAACTACCTGAGCTGGGCGGTCGCCGACTATGTGGCGGCCGGTGACGGCGGGGCGCCGCTGCTGTCCACGGTGGCGTCCGACCTTCCGGTGACGACACTGTTCGCGCCGCTGCTCGCCGGCCAGCCCGTGCACGTGCTGTCCGACGACCTCGACCTGTCGGAACTCGGTGCGGCGCTGCGCGCCGGAGGGCCGTACAGCTTCATCAAGCTCACCCCCGGGCACCTGGAAGTGCTCGGACAGCAACTCGACACCCCGGTCGCGGAGACGATCGTCGTCGGGGGTGAGGCGTTGCACCGGCCGGTCGTCCGGCGTTGGGCGGAGCGGCTCTGCGAGGGACGAGTGATCAACGAGTACGGGCTCACGGAGACCACGGTCGGCAACTCCGTGGCGGTGGTCGGTGACGGTGAGCGGCCCGTGGTCCCGATCGGCAAGCCGATTCCGAACACCTCGATCCACGTGCTCGATGCGAGGCTGGAGTTGTTGCCGAGAGGTGCCGTCGGCGAGGTGTGTGTCGCGGGGGAGGGATTGGCGACGGGGTACGAGAACCGGCCGGCCATGACCGCCGAGCGATTCGTCCCCAACCCGTACGGCCCGCCAGGGTCGCGGCTGTATCGCACCGGCGATCTCGGGCGTGTGCTGGCGGACGGCTCGGTCGACCTGCTCGGGCGGCGTGACGGCCAGGTGAAGATCCGTGGTTACCGGGTGGAGCTCGGCGAGATCGAATCCGTGCTCGGCGAGCACCCGTTGATCGCCGAGGCGCGCGTGCTGCTGCGGACCGGATCCGGCGACGACCGGCGGCTGGTGGCCTACGTCGTGCCGGAAAGCGGCGACGAGGCGGTGGCGGCCGAGCCGGTGCGGGCGTGGCTGGCGGACCGGCTGCCGGAGTACATGGTTCCGGCCGTCGTCGTGCAGCTCGACCGCCTTCCGCTGACGGCCAACGGGAAACTCGACACCGATGCCCTCCCCGAGACGGGCGAGGAGGAACCGGGGGACAGCTACATTCCACCCGAAGGACCCCTCGAGCAGCGGATCGCCGAGATCTGGGGCGAGGTACTCGGCAAGCGGGTCGGCGCGGCCGACGAGTTCGGTGCGCTGGGCGGGGATTCGATCCGAGCCGTTGCACTGACGGGAGCGCTCACCAACGCGGGATACTCCGTGTCCGTACGAGAACTGTTCACCCATCCCACGGTTTCGCGACTGGCCCGGTTGCTCGCCGATCGGCACGGCCACACTCCGGCACCGAAGCTCGACGAGGGCGCCCCTGCCGCGGCCGAACTCGACCACTGATGGCGGCAGGCAGAGCCGGCCACCGCACGATGGTCGCTACCGGAAGGTGCGTGCCGTGAGCACTACGTCGTCCGCGCCGGACGAGCACAAGGAACGGCCACTGCGCAGGAACACCGACTTCCTGTTGCTGTGGACGGGGGCCGGTGCCTCCGAGTTCGGCGCCAAGATGAGCGTGATCGCGTTCCCGCTGCTGATCATCTGGCACACGGGATCGCCGATCGGGGCCGGGTTGGTTTCGTTCGCCGGACTGCTGCCCGTGCTGCTGCTGCAACTGCCCGCGGGCGTGCTGGTGGACCGCTGGGATCGGCGCAGGCTGATGATGGTCTGCGACGCGATCGCCGCGGTCGGCATGCTGAGCGTGGTGCTGGCGCTGCTCCTCGGCGTGGCGTGGTTGCCGCACCTGCTGGTGGTGTGCTTCGTCGAAGGCGCCTGCATGGTCTTCTACCGGCTCGCCGAGCGGACCGCGGTACGCAATGTCGTGGCGCCGACGCAGCTCGCGGCCGCGATGTCGCAGAACGAGGCGCGATCGCGGGCCGCGGGCCTGCTCGGCCAGCCCGCGGGCAGCTCGCTGTACGCGGTGCTGTGGTGGCTCCCGTTCCTCGCCGCCGCGGTGGGACACCTGATCGCCCTGGGCAACCTGACCGGCGTCAAGCGTCCGCTGCAGACCGAGCGAGTGAAACGACGCGGTGAACTGCGTGCCGAGGTCAAGGAAGGTTTCCGCTGGCTGTGGAACCAGCGCTTCCTCCGCGCCGCGACGCTCGTCGTCGCGGTGACCAACTTCGTCGGGCAGATCGTGACCATGGCGCCGTTGGTGGTGTTCAAGAACACCGGGGTGTCGGCCGCCGTCGCGGGACTCGTCGGACTGCTCGGCGGGGTCGGCGGCGTGCTCGGGGCGCTGATCGCCTCCCGCGTGTTGCGCAGGTTCTCGCTCGGCAGCCTGATCCGGCTCGACCTGCTCGTGCGATGCGTGCTGATCCCGATGATGGCGTTCACGACGGCCGTACCGCTGTTGCTCGCGCCGTTCGCCTTCATGTCACTGACCGGAGCCATGCTGAACGTCGGCGCCGGCGCCTACATGGCGCGGACCGTGCCGGACGAGAAACACGGCAGGGCGATGAGCGTGATGCTGCTGACCGCAGGCGGTGCCAACTCGGCCGGCGCACTCACCGCCGGCATGCTGTTGGGATTCCTCGGGCCCGCGACGACCTTGCTCGCCGTGGGCGGCGTGCTGATCGCGGTCACGGTGGCAGCCCTGCTCACGCCGGCCGTCCGCAACGGACCCGAGTGGGACGAGGCGAACCCGGCCTGACCTTCCCGCATTCCGGCCGTTGCGGCGACGGGCGTTCTTCGGCTCGCCGGTGGGGCTATCGTTCGACCCGTCACGGTTTGCGGGTCTCGGGGGCTTTTCGCCTCGCCGGCGGGGCAGGTCGACGGGAGGGCACTTTGCTGCAGGTGCACACCTGAGGGGCTGCAGGTGTGCACCTGTGGGTGATGTCATTTCGAACTGTAGTTCGGTACTATACGTGGTGTGACTGGTTCCGGGGATAGTGCTGCTGTGGCCGTGTCGCTGCGATGCCGGCGGGCGCAGATCGATGCCGAGGAGATGGTGCTGCTCGCCTCGCTGGCGTCGGGTGAGCGCGAGTGGCGCGAGATCGCCGACGAACTGGCCCCGGAGCTTCGTGTGTCACCTGTGGAGGTCGAGCGGCGAATCCGGAATGCGGTTGATCTGACCCGGCGCATGCCGCAGGTGTTGCGTGCGATGCGCGGCGGGCAGGTCGAGCACTACGGCGCCCGCCGCGTGCTGGCCGTGACCGAACCCCTGGCCGACGAGCACGCCCGCCAGGTCGACTCCCTACTGGCTGGCAAGCTTGCTGCGGCGCCGGACACTGCGTGGCAGCCGCGCAACCTCGCCCGGCATGCCGCCCGCCTGGTCGAACACGTCGACCCCGGTGGGCGGGCCGCCCGGGCCCGCATGGCCCGCCACGGCCGTCGGGTCGAGTTGGATCACGGGCCGAACGCCGCATCCCGCATTACGGCCGACCTGCCGTCGGAGGTGGCGGCCGCCTGCTATGCCCGGGTGGACGCGATGGCCCGGGCACTGCGTAAGCACGGTGAGCAGCGCACGCTCGACCAACTCCGCGCCGACATCACCGCCGACCTACTACTCGGCCGCGACCCCGGCGCACACGTGCCCGAAGCGGCGGCGATGGTGTATCTGCACCTGCCCATCGACACCGCCCTGTCGATCTCCAACTCGGGCTGCGAACTCGACGGCTACGGACCCATCCCCGCCGCCATCGCACGGGAGATCATGACCAACACCGACAGCACCTGGCGCGCCGTGCTCTGCGACCCCGCCACCGGCCGGCCCACCGACCTCGGCAGAACACGACGCCGCCCCACCGCCACCATCCGCGACCTGGTCCGCGTGCGCGACCGCGAATGCATCATCCCCTGGTGCCACCGACCCGCCCGCCACTGCGACCTCGACCACCAACACGAATGGACCGCCCACCACGGCCCCACCTCGGCCACCAACACCGCACCACGCTGCCGCCGACACCACCGCACGAAAAACGCACCCGGCTGGACCACCCACCACCACCCCACCCACAGCACCACCACCGTCACCACACCCAACGGCACCACCCACACCGGACACCAAGAAACCGTCCTCACACCACGACCACCACGCCAGCCGACACCACCACCGCCACCATTGCCACCGCCACCACTGCCCGACGAACCACCCTTCTCAGCAGCACGAGGTCACAGCGCCACCAGCCAGCAGGAGTGATGCCCCGGCTCACCAGGTGCCGTCCTGGTTCGTCCACGTTCTCCTCGACGTCTCCCGGAGTGAGCTCGTAGCGGGCGAACGGGATACCGCACGACCACACGATCCGGACGCGCGAACGTGTCGGGTACGTCGAGCGTGGAACGTGGCGAGCGTGGAAGGCGGCGAAAAGAAGCCTCCGGCGCCCGCCCCTCGCACGGACGCCGGAGGGACGGACGCCGGAGGCCGGCGCGGGTTGGGTCAGGCCTGCTGTTCGGCCAGTCGTTTCCGTAGGCTCAACGGCCGCATGTCCGTCCAGATCTTCTCGATGTGGGCGAGGCACTCCTCCCTGGTTCCCTCGGTTCCCTCGTGGTGCCAGCCCTCCGGCGTCTCACGCCCGGCCCACCAGACCGAGTACTGCTCTTCGTCGTTGTAGACGACCCGGTACGTTTCGCCGCTGGATTCGTTCGCCATCAGAACCTCCATCTTGTCGGGGTTTCTCGTGTCCTTCTCGGTCAGAAACTCGGTGCGGACGTCGGCGCGCGCAGCGTGCCGAGATATGGGTGCCACAGGTGGTCGGGGTCGTTCTCCACCGCGGTGACCACCTCGCGCATGGCGGCGAGTGCCTTGGGCTCCTCGCCGTCGTAGACATCGCCCTGCAGCATCTTGAGAACGTCGATCCGGTAGCGGGGATCCTGGACGAAAGCGGTGAAGAGAACGTTCAACCGGTAGTAGATCGAAATGAACTCGTACCAGTACTTGACCGCTCGGCGGAGTTTGTCCTCGTAGGTGCCGAAACGCTCTTTGCCGTACTCGCCCGCCTTTCCGGCCGCGATGATGTCCTGACTGGCGATTCGCGCACTGTTCAGGGCGACGCTCACGCCGCTGGAGAAGATCGGGTCGACGAACCGTGCGGCGTCCCCGATCATGACGAACCGGTCCCCGCAGATCTGCTTCATCGAGTAGCTGTAGTCGCCTTCGGCCTTGAACGGCCGGATCCGCTCGGCCTTGGTCAGGGCTTCGCGGAGTTCGGGCCGACTGGACACGAACTCCCAGAAGAAGGCATCGCGATCGGCGGCGGCGTCGGCGAACCGCTGCTTCTGCGTGACGACGCCGACGCTGGTGATGGTGTCGGTGATGGGGATCTGCCACACCCACGTGTCCTTGATCGGCAGGAAGTGCACGAAGATGTGGTCTGCCATGGCCGTGCTCGGGCTGAGCGACTCGCGGTCCAGGCCGTCGAACCACGTGTGCACCGCGTACTGGTCGAAGACCGGGTCGTTGACCTTCACCTTCAGCTTGCGTCCCAGCATCGTCTGCCGCCCGGACGCGTCCACGACCATGCGCGCGGAGAACCGGGTGCTGTGCGGCCCGAACCGGACGGTCAACCGCACCGCGTCCCGATCGTCGAAGTCGACGTCCAGCACCCGTGCCCCGTTGAACACCGTGGCGCCCTGCTCCTGCGCATGGCGGAGCAGAATCGCGTCGAACCGGCCGCGGTCGACGTGGTACGTGTAGTCCCGGTCGACGCCGGGCTGGTTGCGTTCGACGAACTGGACCTCCGCCGACCAGTCGTGACTGAGACCCTGGTATCCCATCGTCGGGATCGACCGTGACTCGGAGGAGCTCCAGGACGCCCCGTACTTCTTCGGGAAACCCGCTTCGTCGATCTTGTCGATCGCGCCGATCTCGACGAGCACCGGCGTGGTCGCAGGGACCAGCGACTCGCCGACATGCGGCCGGGGGAATGTCTCGCTCTCGAAAACCACGACCGACATGCCCGCCCTGGCGAGATAGGACGCCGTCGTCGAGCCTGCCGGTCCGCCGCCGATGATCGCGACGTCGAAATCGGGTGCCATCGGTCGTCCTCTCAGGAATGCTCGCCCGCGGCGGCGGTGGCGGACTCGGCACGGACCAGTCCGGCGATCGCTCGGACATCGCGGAAGTTGTCGGCCTGGACCTTCGCAGGCGAGATGTTCACGCCGTAGCGCTCGCGCACGTGTCCCAGCAGCAACGCGGTACGCAACGAATCGAGTATTCCCCATTCCAGCAGCGGGGTCGTCGTATCCAACTCCTCGTCCTCGTCGCCGAACAGGAACTCCGAGCGGATGTAGCCGAGCAGCTCCGTCTCCAGTTCTCCGGTGTTCACTCTGGGCTCCCTTCTCGAGCGAGCACGGCCGTGTCGGCCGCGTTTCGCGACTGGTTACCGCCCGGCGCCACGGGCTGCTGCAGTGCGCGCCGGTCGACCTTGCCGTTGCCGGTCCGCGGCAGTTCGTGGACGAACCGCACCCGGTCGACGACGGCGTAGGACGGCAGCGTGGCCGCGCAGTGCGCCTTGAGCGCCAGCCGGCCGGGCGGCCCGCCGTCGACGGAGACGACGAACGCGACCAGCCGGGCGTCGATGCCGTCGCCGGTGAGAGCCACCGCGACGTCGGCGACCTCCGGGTGGGCGGCGATGGCCGCTTCGACTTCCTCGAGGCCGATCCGGTGGCCGCGCACTTTCACGGTCTGGTCGCGCCTGCCGATGTAGTCGAACGCGCCGTCGTCGAGAACGCGCACGATGTCGCCGGTGCGGTAAGGACCACTGTGGGGCGCGCCGCCCCAGTACCCCATGAGCACGGTCGGTCCCTCGACGACCAGCTCACCTTCCTGGCCGGGAGCTGCGCTGCCGCCGTCGGCCCGCCGGGCCCACACCGTGTCGCCGCTGCATTGGCGGCCGATGGGCGCCGGCCGGTCCCGTTCGAGGTCGGACGCGGTGACCTCCCGGAAGGTGCACACGTTCGTCTCGGTCGGACCGTACAGGTTGAGCAGCCGGGCCCCGGTCCATTCGGCCAGTGCGCGGACGCCCGCGATGGGGAAAGGCTCACCCGCGAAGCAGACGGCCCGCAGACCGGGCGGTGGCGGTTCGTCCAACAGGCCGCCGTGCCGCATCATCAGCACCAGTGCGGACGGTACGGAGTACCACACCGTGATCCGTTGCGCGCGGAGGAAACGGACGAGTTCGCTCGGGCTGTAGGCCAGCTCGGCCGGCAGTAGATGGACGGACGCCCCAGCCGCGAACGCGGCGTAGAGGTCCATGACGGAGAGGTCGAACACGAGCGGTGCGTGGTTCGCGAGCCGGTCGGCCGGCCCGACGGCCAACTCCTCCATCGCCCACCGAACGAACGCCAGTGCGTTGCGATGGCTGATGCACACGCCCTTCGGGGCGCCGGTCGAACCGGAGGTGTAGAGGATGTAGGCGAGCTCGTCGGGGTGGACGGCAGCGGCCACCGGCTCCGCAGCAGGACCTCCGGCGTCGGGTCGACCTCCGACGTCGGGGTGGGTTCCGGCATCGGGGTGGGTTCCGGCGCCGCCGAGGCCGATGACGCGAGTCGTCGGCAGTTCGCGGTCGATCGCGCCGAGTCTGCCGTCATCGGTGCAGACCACACGTGGCGAGCAGTCGGCGGCCAGGGCAGTCACCCGCCGCAGCGGTGCCGTGCCGTCGGCAGGGACATACGCCGCGCCGAGCCGGAGCACGGCCTGCATGGCGACCACGACGTGCACCGACTTGTCCGACCACAGCAACACCCGGTCACCACGGCCCACACCCAGCTGGGCGAGCACCGAGGCGAACGCCGACGCCCTGCGGTCGAGCTCGCCGTAGGTGAGAGCGTCAGCGCCGCACGTGACCGCGAGCCGGTCCGGATCGCGGGCGGCCGTGCCGATGACCAGTTCGTGCAGCCTCACAGGCCCATCCCTCTCGCGACGATGTTGCGGTGCACCTCCGAGGTGCCGGAGAACACGGTGCTCGGCAGGCAGTCCCGCAGCTGGGCCTCGATGCCGGTGCCGACGAGGTAGCCGCTGCCGGCGAACAACTGCATCGCGGCGACACTGTTGGCCACCGCCGCCTCGGACACGGCGAGCTTGGCCATCGACGTCGCGGCGACGTCGGCCCGCCCCTGATCCATGAGCCAACAGGCTCGGTACAGCAGCAGCCGCGCACCGTCGATGCGCTGGCGCATCTCGGCGAGCGGATGCGAGACGGCCTGGAACTCGCCGATGGGCCTGCCGAACTGCCTGCGTCGTCTGGCGTGGGTGACGCAGCGGTGCAGCTGCTCCTCCATCAGGCCGAGGTAGAGCGCGAACAGGCAGGCCCGTTCCCACCCCATCGAATGCTGGAAGATCAGCGCGCCCTGCCCCGGCTCGCCCAGCACGTGGCACTGCGGTACCTCGGCGTCGTCGAGACCGACCCTGCCGGCGGGACAGCCGTGCAGCCCCAGCTTCGCCATCGCGGGGCCGACCGTGAGCCCCGCGGTCTCGCGCGGGACGACGAATCCCGTGGTGCCGAGGAAACCGTCTGACGGGTCGGTGACGGCGTAGACGACGAACACGTCGGCGACCGGTGCATTGCTGGAGAACGACTTCTCTCCGCTCAGGCGGTAACCGTCGGCCGTTGCCGTGCCTTTCATCGCCAGGGCCCCGACGTCCGAACCGGCGCCGTCCTCGGTGATCGCGTTGGCCGCGATCAGCTCGCCCTTCGCGAGGCCGGGCAGGAGACGAGCCGCCGTCGATTCGGTGGCGAAGTCACGGATGGCGACGCAGCAGGCCAGCAGATGCGCCGCCACCCCGAACGCCAGACCCGTGTCGGGACAGGCACGGCCGAACGCTTCGAGGCACAGCGCGGTGTCGAGTGCGCCGAGGCCACCGCCGCCGTACTCGCCGGGCAGGCACAGACCGGTGAGCCCGAGCTCGCCCGCGACCCGCCAGCGACGTCTGGTGTGCTCGGTGTCCGGAGTGGATGGTGGGGTGTCGCCGAGCCGTTCGCGTACCGACGCGGTGAGTTCGGCACACCGGTCGCGCTGGCCGTCGGTGAGCTCAAAATCCACTGGCACGCTCCGATACCGCATCGCCCGCCGGCACGTCGCCCCGGCCGGGCGCGTGGTCGAGTTCGGCCCGGATCCGCGTGTCGACGGCGGCGGCAAGGCCCGCGACCGTCGGATCCTCGAAGACGACCCGGATGGGCAGTTCGATGTCGAACGTCTCCTGGATCCCGGCGATCAGCCGGATCGCGAGAATCGAGTTGCCGCCGGCGGCGAAGAAGTCGCTGTCGGCGCCGACGTGATGGCCCAGCAGTTCGGCGAACAACTCCGCGACGCCGGTTTCGACGTCGCCTTCCGGAGCTCGCAGACTGGTCTCGCCCGACGCGGTGAGCGCGACGAGCCTGGTGCGGTCGAGCTTGCCGTTCGCCGTCAGCGGGAACCGATCCACGAGGGTGTAGGAACTCGGCACCATGTAGGAGGGGAGCCGGCGTGCGCAGTCGCCGAGCAGCTGCTCGGCGAGCCCGTCACCGGCCGAGGCTTCCGGAACCGCGAACGCGCGCAGCCGGACCTCACCCGCACCGTCGGCGTCGGTGAGCAACACGGCTTCACGGACCGAGGCGTGCGCGGTGAGCACGGCCGTGACCTCGCCGATCTCGACCCGGTGGCCGCGGATCTTCACCTGGTCGTCGTTGCGCCCGACGAAGCAGACGTCGCCGGACGGGAGCACCTTCGCCAGATCGCCGGTCCGGTACAGCCGGGAACCGTCGGCCGAGAACGGGTCCGGCAGAAAACGTTCGGCGGTCAGTGCCGGTGCGCCGGCGTAGCAGCGCGCCAGTCCGGTCCCGCCCACGTACAGTTCGCCGACCACGCCGACGGGTGCCGGGCGCAGCAGCGGGTCGAGGACACGCATGACCACACCGGGCAGCGGCCGGCCGATCGGCACGTTGTCGCCGGTCACCGGTGCCGTGACGGGGTGGATGCACGTGCCTACGGTCGCCTCCGACGGCCCGTACTCGTTGATCAACCGTCCGGGGCCGAGCGTGGCGGCCCAGTGCTCGGCGAGGCGCACGGGCAGTTCCTGACCTGCCACCACGATCACGTCGGCGAGATCGCCGATCCAACTCGGGTCGAGCTGCTGGGAGAGGATCTCGAGGTGCCCGGGGGTGAGCTTGAGGAAGCTGAACGGTGCTCTCTCCCTGAGCAGGGCGCCGAGCTCGGTGAGGTCCATGTCGGGCGGCAGCAGGTGCACCGGTTGCCCGGCGAGCAACGGGGCCCACAGGTTGGGGACCACGAGGTCGAAGGCCACCGAGGAGAACACGGCCGCACCGCCCGAACCGCGGGACGTCAACTCGGCGGTGGCCCAGCGCAGGTGGTTGGCGAGCCCGCGATGCGTGATCTGGACTCCCTTCGGCTTCCCCGTCGATCCGGATGTGTAGATCACGTAGGCCAGCAGGTCCGGATCGGTGAGCCGCTCGGGCCCGGTCCCTGCCTCGCCGGGGTCGATCTCGTCGACCAGCAGTACGCCCGGGCGATCGTCGGTGAGCCGGTCCCGGAACTCGCCGGTCGTGATCACGGCGGGCGCCCCGGCGTCCGCCAGCACGAGTTCGGTGCGCTCGGCGGGCGCGTCGACATCGAGCGGTAGATACGCCGCACCCGCCTTCCACACCCCGAGGAACGCTGCCAGCAGGTTCGTCCCGCGTTCGAGCAGGACACCGACGACGGTGTCGGGCCCGGCGCCCATGGCCTGCAACCGATGCGCCAGCGCGCCGGCCTTCGCGTCGAGTTCGGCGTAGGTCAGCCGGTCCGTCCCGCACATCAGGGCGGTCGCGTCCGGTGTTGCGCGAGCCTGCCGTTCGAACAGCTCCAGGGTGGTGCCGGGGTCGCCGCCGGGCACCGCTTCCCGGTAGGTCGCGGTGTCGAGCAATTCGCGCTCGTCGGACGGCAGGAAGTCGACTTCGGACAGTGCCCGGCCAGCGGTGTCCTGCGCGATGGACTCCAGCAGCGCGAGGAAGTGCCGGGTCATCCGTTCCACGGTTCCCGGTTCGAACAGCGCAGTGGCGTACTCCAGCCCTCCGGCGAGCGTCCCGTCCGGTTCTGCGCGCAGGTAGAGCGTGAGGTCGGTCTTGGCGATCCGGGACGCATCCAGCAGGGTCGCCCAGTCGTCGGGATCACCCGCCGAACCGGTCAGCTTGTGGTCGTGCAGATCGAAGGCGACCTGGTAGAGCGGCGTCCTGGAGAGGTCCCGTTCCGGAGCGAGTTCGGCGACGAGCCGGTCGAACGGCACGTCCTGGTGCGCGAAGCCGTCGCGGCAGGTGTCGCGGACCGTGGCGAGCGCCGTCGTGAAATCCGTGTCGGGATCCAACCGGCAGCGGAGCACGACGCTGTTGAGGAAGAACCCGACGACGTTCTCCAGCTCGGGCCGGTTCCGCCCGGCGACCGGCGTGCCGACCACGACGTCCCAGTCCGAGTTGTACCGGGCGAGCAGGGTGGCGAAGGCGGTCAGCAACGTCATGAACGGCGTGGCGCCTGCCCGCTTGCCCAGGTCGTCAAGAGTGGTCGCCACGGTGGCCGGAACGGTGAAGCCGACGATGCCGCCGTGGCCGTCGCGGGCGGCGGGACGCGGTTTGTCGAGCCGCACGGTCGTCGGTTTCGCGCCGTCCAACTCCGCCCGCCAGTACGCCAGCTCCTTGTCGATCACTTTCTCGTCGAGGGTGGCCCGCTGCCACACCGCGAAGTCGGCGTACTGCAGTTCCTGCGGCGGCAGCGTGGGGGAGCGATCGGTGAGGACGGCGTCGAGCAGCTCGTGGAACTCTTGCTCCAGCACGGTCGACGACCAGCCGTCGATCGCGATGTGGTGCGCGGCGATCACCAGGACCTGGTGGTCGCCGCACCGCCGGAGCAGTGCTCGCGTCACCGGGCCCGACTCGATGTCGAAGCCCCGGTCGAGGTCCCGGTCGAGTTCGGCGGTGAACGTCGCATCCGGCATGTCGCCGACGACGCGCAGTTCGTAGTCACCTGCCGGGTCGATCACCTGGTGCGGCTCACCTTCGTGCAGGACGAACCGGGTGCGCAACGCCTCGTGCCGTTCGAGCAGCAGGTTCAGCGCCCTTCGGACCTGTTGGGTTCCGGTTCCGGCGGCGACGCGGACGAACAGTGCGCTGACCCACTCGCGGCTGCGCGGCCGCATCCGGTCCAGTACCCACATCCGGCGTTGCCCGAACGAGAGCGGCAGCGGACCGTCACGGGACACCCGGGTGATGCGGTCGTCGTCGGCCGGGTCGCCGGTCGCCTCGGCGACGACCGCGGCCTGCTCGGCAAGGGTGGTCGCGTTCATGAGGCTGCTCAGGTCGACTGCCGCACCGCACGCCTTGCGTATCCGGTTGGCCAGGCGCGTCAGCTGCAACGACGAACCACCGAGCGCGAAGAAGTCGTCGTCGGGTCCGGCGTCGTCGGTCTGCAGCAGATCACGCCAGATCTCGGCGACGATCCGTTCGGCCCCGGACAGCGGACCGGCCGGGGATTCCGGCTGCACGTCGATCCGGGGCAGTGCCGATCGGTCGATCTTGCCGCTTCGCGTGGTGGGAAACGCGGTGAGTCCGCCGAACACCGCCGGGACGTGGGTGGCGGGCAGCCGAGCCGTGAGGAACTCCCTGAGGTCGGCGGGAACCTCGCCGCCGGCCGTCTGCACGTGCGCGGCCGCCCGGGTGTCGCCGTCCGCGGTCGTGAAACCGGTGACGACGGCGCCGTCCACGGCAGGGTGGGCGGTCAGCGCGGCCTCGATCTCGCCCGGCTCGATCCGCACGCCGTTCACCTTCAACTGGTGGTCGATCCGGCCGACGTACTCCAGCAGGCCTTCCTGCGTCGTCCGCACCAGGTCACCCGTGCGGTACCCGCGCGATCCGGGCGGCCCCGCGGGATCGGGGACGAAGCGTCCGGCCGTCTCCCCGGCACGGCCGTGGTAGCCGTGGCCGACACCCACACCGCTCGCCACCAGCTCGCCGGTGCGGCCTGCCGGCACCGGATGCCCGGCGTCGTCGACGAGTTCGATCCGGACGCCGTCGATGGGCAGCCCGATCGGCACCGGTCCCGACCACTGTGCCGGATCGAACCGGTGAGCGGTGACCTCGATCGAGCACTCCGTCGGGCCGTAGGTGTTCCACACGTCGACGGCGTCGGGATGCGGAACCAACCCGAGGAATCGCTGCACCAGGTCGGCGTGCAGCTGCTCGCCGCCGGAGGACAGCAGCCGCAGCGAGCCGCATTCCTCCCAGCCCTGCTCGGACACGAGCGTCCGCAGCAGCGAGGGGACGACCTGGAGCACCGTGATGTCCTTCTCCGCCATCGTCCGCACCAGTGCGGCGGGGTCGCGTTCGGCGCCGTCGGGTGCGAGTACGACCGTGCCGCCGCTGATCAGCGGAGCGAAGATCTCCCAGCCTGCCGCGTCGAAGGTCAGTGCGGTCTTCTGCAGAATCCGGTCACCGGGGCGCAGGCCGTGCACCCGTGCCCGCCACCTCGCGTGATTGGCGATGCCGGCGTGGTGCACCACAACAGGTTTCGGCGTACCGGTGGAACCCGAGGTGAACAGCACATACGCGGGGTCGATGCCGGCCGGCTGCGTGGGACCACCCGAGTGGCCGCCGGAGACGCCCGGCACGTCGTCGGGCACGACCGAAGGGACCCCGGCCGGCGCGACCCCGTCGGCGTGGGTGAGGACGAGTCGTGCGCCGGCGGAGGTGAGCAGGGATGCGATCCGGCCCTTCGGGTGCGCAGGATCGACCGGCAGATAGGCGCCACCCACGCGCCACACCGCGAGCAGTGCGGCGACGAGGTCGACCCCGCGGGGCAGGCACACTCCGACGACGTCGGCCGCGTCACCCCGCGCGCCTGCGCCCCGGTCGGCCAGCAGCTGCGCGAGACGGTCGGCGCGGGCGTCGAGGTCGGCGTAGGTCACCGACTCGGCACCGTCGACCACGGCCACCGCATCCGGTGTGGCCGCGACCTGACGTGCGACGAGTGCGGGCACGGTCGGCGGTTCGTCCTGGCGGCTCATCTTTCTCCTCCGGTGGTCGGGCAACTCATGCGAGAACGTGGCCGGCCCGGGTGCGCAGGGCACGCGAACGCCGGTGGTCGAGGTGCACGAACGTGCGATGCAGCCAGCGGTCGTTGCCGTCGTAGCGCGGCGTGAACACGGTGCGGCCGTGCAACGTCACGCGGTTGTCGACCAGCGCGAGGTCCCCCGGTTGCAGCGGCAGCGTCTCCGCCGCGCCCGTCACGGCCTCGAACAGCGCCTCCAGCGCGTTCTTCGCCTCGTCGTCGCCACCGGACGTGGCGTGGAAGTCGACCTGGATGTCGGGATCCGTCGGCTCCCCGGTCAGGACCGCGTGCCGGGGCGCGTCGGCGCCATCGCCGCCGAACGACGGCGGCGCCTGGGTGGTGAAGCGCGGCTCCGCGAGCACCGCGCGGATCGCGTCGGGCAGCGCGCCGACGGCCCTGCGAATGCAGGACAGCTGCAGCCCCGCGACGCGCTCGTGGTCCGCGCGGATGCAGAACAGGCAGACGTAATCGGGGCGGCGCGGGTGGAAGGCGTTCTCCACGTGCATCGCGAGGCGGGTGCTGCCCGCGTTGCTCTGCTGCTCCTCCAGCCCCGGAACGGGTACGACGTTCTGCACCAGGGCGCCGGACTTCTCGTTGCGATAGGCGATGAGCTCGCCGAGGTGCAGCGACAGCAGGCCGATCACCGCGGACCCGACGCTGGCCTCGCGTTCGACCGAGCTGGGTTCGGCGGGCGTCGGCCGGTCGGCGGTACCGGGCAGGTTGCGCACGAGCAGCGCTCCCGAGTCACCGGGATCGTGACGGAAATCCTGTAGTCGGCGGCGAAGCCGGACCGGCAGTCCCGCCGCCGCCGACCGGCAGTCGTCCACCCACGACGGGTCGTCGATCACGCGGGGAGGTGCTGCTACCAGGTCTCGCGCAATGGCAGCGATCCCGTCCCGTTCGGCGTCGGTCAGTGTGAGTGCGAGGTCGTTGCTCATGGTGTTCCCTTCGGCATCCCCGCGAGGAGGTCGGAAACGGTCTGTTCGGGATCGGCGGCGATGGCGGTGAAGGCGGCCGCCACGTGTTCGAGCACCTCGGTGGCCTGGGCTCGACCGATCGCATCCGGCCGGTACCCGAGTCGCACGTGGACAGTCGGACCCGGGACGACGACGAGGCGCAGCGGATACGGCGTGTCGTCACCCAGCTCGTGATCGACGATGTTCAGCTCGCCGAGCTCGGCATCCCAGTCGCCGGGATCGAAGGGGTAGTTGAGCACCATCATCGTCGTGTCGAACAGCGCCGACCGGCCGTGTCCCGCCTGGCGCTGGATCTCGGCCAGTCCGAGGTGATGGTGATGCAGCAGGGGCAGTTGTTCCCGCGTCAGCTCGGCGAACATCGTGGTCGCGGAGGCCTGCTCGTCGAGGCGGACCCGCACCGGGACCGTGTTGGTGAGCAGCCCCACCATGCCGTGGATCCCCGGCACCTCCGGTGGTCGTCCGGAGACCGACGTGCCGAACACGACGTCGTCGTTGCCGGTGAGCCGCTTCAGCACGGTCGCCCAGACCAGCTGGACGATCACATTCAACGTGACGTCGCCGCGCCGGGCGGTGGCGGTGAGCCCGGCGGAAACCCGTTCGGTCAGGTGTGTGGTCAGCAGTTCGTGCGTCACGTACTCGGCAGGGGGCAGGTCAGGCGCGACGTGGGTCGGTTCCGGGATGCCAGCGAGGTAGGCGCCCCACGCCGCTCGCGCGGACGGCCGGTCCTGCCGTGCCAGCCAGTGCACATAGTTCCGGTAGCGCGGTGGTGCGCCCAGCGCGCGATCGTCACCGTGCGGGTAGCAGGCGAAGAGCTCCCGCAACACGATCGCCATGGACCAGCCGTCCCACACCACGTGGTGCGCGGTGAGCAGCAGCCGGTGCCGTCGCTCGTCGAGGCGCAGCAGCCGGCACCGCAGTGGTGGCGGCCGGTCCAGTGCGAAGTGAGCGGCCCGGTCGGCGGCAGCCAGCCGCGCCGCACGGAGGTCGCGTTCCTCGGCGCCGAGGTGCGACAGATCCTGCTCGGCCAGCGGTATCGCCGGTGGATCGGCCACAATGACCTGAACCGGCGACGAGACGTCGTGTTCGAACGCGGCCGCGAGGTTCGGATGTCTGCGCAGGACCGTCGTGAGGGCCGCGCGGAGTCTGCCTGCGTCGAGGGGGCCGTCGACGGTCATACGCAACTGTTCGTTGTAGACGTCGACCGTGTGCTCGGTGACCAGATTGTGCAGCAGGATCGCCTCCTGCAGCGGTGTGAGCGGCAGGATGTCGGTGGTGTCGGGCCTGCGCTGCACGATCGTGTCGATGTCGTCCTGGTCGAGCGATGCCAGCGGCACGTCCGACGGCGTCATGCCGCCCGAATCGGGACGTCGGCCGTGATCGGCCAGTCCCGTCAGGGCCAGCCGTACCGAGTCGAGGAATTCTGCGACCGCCGATTCGCCGAGCACGCCGGAGGGCCACATCGCACGTACGGCGAGCTCGGTGCCGCCCGCGCGGTCGTAGGCGATGACGTTGACTTCCATGGCGTGCGGCATCGCCATCCGCGGATCCGGGGCACCGGAGAACGGTTCGTCACCGGTGAGCGACCAGTCCGAGGCCTGGGAACCAGGATCCGCGCCGTCGGAAACCGGAAGCCTGCCCAGGTAGTTGAAGGCCAGTTGGGGAGAACCGAGCGCCGCGAACTCGGCAGCGGTGTCCTCCTTGAGGTGACGCAACATGCCGAACCCGAGCCCGTTGTCGGGAACGGCGCGCAGCTGCTCCTTCACGCGCTTGAGGATGGTGGCCAGTTCCGCACTTCCGGTGGTCACCGCGTGCCAGTCGGGGCGCCCGGGGTCGACGGACACCGGGTGGATGCTGGTGAACCAGCCGACAGTGTTCTCGAGTTCCACCGCCACATCGGCGCCGTGCCTGCCGTGCCCTTCGAGATCCACGAGCACGGCGGTGTCGCCGTGGCCGGGCACTCGCCGGCGTCGCCAGTGTGCGAACGCGAGCGTGACTCCGGTCAGCAGCACGTCGTCCTGGTTCGCCCGGTACCGCTCGGGAAGGACGGTCAGGAGCGGCTCGGCGACGCGCGCAGGCAGCGTGATCTCCGCCGTGGCGGCGGTGGCGAACGTGTCCTTCGCCGGGACGAGGCTCCGCACGCCGACAGGCGGATCGGGCGTGGTCAGTATGCGGTGCCACAGTTCCCGCTGCGCAGTCCAGTGGGGCTCGGCCGCGGCGGCGGCCAGCCGGGTCGCCCACGTCCGCGGTGATGTCCCCGCAGGCGTCCACTCCGGTGACTCGTCCGTGGCGACGAGCCGCCACGCCCGCGCCAGATCGTCGAGGAGGACGCGCCAGGAGACACCGTCGACGGCCAGGTGATGGACGACCAGCAACAGCGTCCCCGGTTCGGCCTCTCCCGTGCTCAGCCACACCGCCCTGACCAGCTCGCCCTCGGCCGGTCGCAGCGCACCGACCGCTGCCCTGCGTTGCTGTTCGACGACGGTGCCGAGGTCGGTGCTCGCGACGTCGACGGTGGTGAGCACGTCGTTGGCCGTTCCCTCGGGTGGGACGACGTGCATCGTCCGGTCGGCCGCCAGCCTGGTCCGGAGCGCCGGATGACGTTCGGTGACGAGCTGGAGCGCCTTGGCGAGCCGGTCGTGCCCTGCTCCCGCCGGAACGCGGATACGGGCCGCCTGATGGAACTCGTCGATCGGCCCGAGGTCCAGCGCCCAGTGCACGATCGGCGGTGCGGGCAGGGAGCCGATGCCGTCGTCGGCGCCGGTGTCGACGTCGCGGCGCGCGACCTCGGCGAGCTCCTTGACGGTCGGATGCTCGAAGACCTGCCGCGGTGTCAGTACGAGCCCGGAGGCGCGCGCGGACGACACCAGCCGCAGGGCAAGGATGCTGTCCCCGCCGTGCCGGAAGAACGAGTCGTGCACGCCGATCTCGGCCACGCCGAGGATCTCGGCGAAGATCGTGCACAGGGCCACCTCGTCGGCGGTGGTGGGCGGTTGCGGCGCGGTGGCCCGTCCAGCCGGCGGTTCGGGAAGTGACTCCCGGTCGACCTTTCCGTTCGGCTGCAACGGAAACGCGTCCAGCACGAGGACGGCCGACGGAACCATGTGCTCGGGGACGACCTCGCCGAGTCCGTGTCGCAGCTGCTCGCCGTCGACGCGGGCTCCCGGCCTGCGCATCACGTACCCGAGGAGCTGCTTCCCACCGGCCGCCGTCTCCCGGGCGGTCACGATCGCGCCTGCGACGCGGGAGTCGGCGGCCAGCGCCGCTTCGACCTCGCCGAGCTCCACCCGGAAGCCGCGGATCTTGACCTGGTGGTCCGCACGTCCCAGGTACTGGAGCGCGCCGTCGTCACGCCGATACGCCAGGTCGCCGGTGCGGTACATCCGGCTTCCCGGTTCCGCGAACGGACAGGGGAGGAAGACGTCCGCGGTTGCGGCTGGCCGGTCGAGGTAGCCACGGGAGACGCTGCGGCCCGCGACGTACAACTCACCCACGGTGCCCGGCACCACCGGCTGGAGGTCGTCGTCGAGGAGGTACACCGCGACGTTGTCGATCGGGCGGCCTATGGTCACCGGCTCGCCTGGGCGGATCGCACCGCCGGTTGCGGTGCAGCAGACCTCGGTGGGGCCGTACATGTTCAGCATCCGGCGACCACGGGCCCATCGGTCGACGACCGCGGCCTCCGGTGTCTCGCCGCCGACCACCAGGTGCGCGAGATCGGGCAGCCCGTCGGAAGGCAGCTGGCGCAGCACGGTGGGCGGCAGCGCCGCGTGGGTGATCCGTTCCGTACGCAACACCTCGAGCAGGTCCGACAGCGGGAGGTTCGCCGGCTCGGGCGGCAGCACCAGCCGGGCACCCGCGACCAGGGCAGGCCAGATGTCCTCGCTCGCCGCGTCGAACGCGGGGGACACGTACTGCAACACGGTGCTGTCGGCATCGAGCCCGAACCGGGCACGGTTGTCGAGTGCGAGGTTCGCCAGCCCCTGGTGCAGCGCGACGACGCCCTTGGGCGTTCCCGTGGACCCGGAGGTGAAGAACACGTTGGCGGCCGAGGTGCCGTGGACGGCGACCGGATCGGTGAGCGCGGCCGTGCCGGGCCGGTCGTTCACGTCGATCACGACCGCCTCCGGAGGCAGCACCGCGGCGGCCGCCTCGACGTCCGAGACCAGCACGCAGCGTGCCGTGCTGTCGGCCAGCATCGATCGGACACGCTCGCGCGGGTAGGTCAGGTCGAGGGGGAGGTAGCACCCGCCCGCACGGAGTACGGCGAGCATGGCCACGATGAGGTTCGGCGAGCGGGTCATCGCGATGCCGACGACGTCCTCCCGCTGTACGCCCTGCTCGACGAGTCGCGCGGCCAGCGAGGCCGATTCCGCGTCGAGCCCGCCGTAGGTCAGCCGGCTCCCGCCGCCGGACACGGCCGTGTCGTCGGGCCGGTGCCGTGCCACCTCGCGAACGAGGTCCACGACGGTTCGCCCGTCGGAAGCGACCGCGGCATCGCCCGGTGCACAGAGACTCGCCGCTCGTTCCGCCGCGGTGAGCACGTCGACGGACCGGAACTCGCGGTCGGGCTCGTCGATCACGGCGCGGACGAATCCGGCCCAGCGGTGCAGTTCGCCGTCCAGCCGTTCCCCGGGGTGCAGTGCGGGATTCGCGTCGACGGACAGGTCGATGCCGTCGACGGCCGAACCCGTCACCCCGAAGGTGAGGTCGATACTGGGGCCCGATGCCAGGTTGCGCGCGGTCGCCGTGGCGTCACCGAACCGGAACCGCCCGGGGTAGGGCATGAAGTTGAGAATCGGCCCCAGCGGGCCTTCGCCCGTGCCGGGAACGTCCAGCGCGCGGCACAGGTCGTCGTAACGGAAGCGTTCGTGCCGTTGCACGTCGGCGATCTCGGCTGCCACCGACGGCAACAGCCCGCGCAGCGTTGCCCCGCCTGCGACGTCGAGCCGCAGCGGCACGGTGTTGGCGGCCATGCCGGGGGTCCGGCGTGCTGCCACGCCCCGCCGGCCGCTGTTGGTCAACCCCAGCACGACGTCGCGCCTGCCGGTGACGCGCCGCAGATACCCCGCGGTCGCGCCGATCACCAGGAACTGCCACGTGGTGCCGGCTTCGGCCGCGGCGTCGACGAGTCTTCCGGAGTCCATGTCGGACAGCCGGGACACCTGCCGGGCCCGGACCGCCTCGTCCTGCCGGCCCGTCATGACGGCCGGAACCCGCATCGGGTCGGGGCGGTCGGCGAACCGTCCGGCCCAGTACCTGCGGTCGAGTTCGAAGTCCGCACCTGCGCGGTACGCCGCGTCCTTGGCGGTCATGTCGGTGAGCTGCCCGAGCCGGGCCGGCTGCGGTTCCGCCAGCAGCAGGCTCGTGTACCGCGCTGCCAGCGACTCGTGCAGCAGCGGCATGCTGTGACCGTCGGTCACGGCGTGGTGCATTCGCAGGTAGAGCAGGTGCCGATCGTCGGCGATCCGTATCAGCGCCGCGAGCACCATCGGACCCGTGGCCGTGTCGATCGGCGTGTCGAGATCGCGGTGCATCCACTCGTGCGCCGCAGCCGTCGGATCGGCCACGGCGCCGACGTCGATCTCGTGCAGCGACGGAGCGCGATCGCTGACCACCTGGGCCAGCTCGCCCGCGGCCGTCTCCTCGATCCGGAGCACCCGCAGCGCATCTGCCTCGTCGCACAACCGGGCCCATGCCCGCGTCAGCACCGGCACGTCGAGTTCTCCGGTCAGGGTCAGATACTCCGCGCAGGTGTAGCGACGTTGGGTCGGATCCTGCTGGTGGGCGAACCAGACCGCCTTCTGGGCGTGGGACAGTGGTTGTCGATGCTCGTTACCGGTGGCCATTTCGCTCCCGTCGCCCCTCGAGCCACAGTGCCTTCAGTCGCAGTTCCCGGAGTCGTTGCGTATCGATTCGGAGTGCTTCGAGTGGTCCCAGCACCTCGAGTAGCCGTACGTCGAGTCCCGGCGCCTCGAGCCGCAACGCCTCATCCGTCGGAAATGGTGCGAGATCGGACTATGCGTGAGCTATATCGGCCGGCGGGAACCGAGATATAGAACGGATATAGCGTGGAGATGTGGCGTCGAGCGCGAAGGTGCTGACGCGGTGTGGTGGCTCCTTCGGCTTTCGCAGCTCACCCGATGTCGTCCCAACGGCCGTACCGTCGCATGCCGTAGAGCAGTGGCCGGCCGTCCCGGACGCCCAGGACGTCGTCGACCTCGCCGTACACGACGACGTGGTCGGCGACCGGATGCGCAGCGGTCACTCGGCAGTCGGCGATGGCGTGGCTGTCGGCCGTGAGATGTGGGCCCGCGGTACCCACGTCCCAATCGACGAGGTCGAACCGCTCCCGCCTGCCGGATGCGAACAGCTCCGCGGTGGTACGCGCACGCTCGTGCAGGAGGTTCACCGTGAAGCGGCCACGTTCGATCACCGCGGACAGGGTGGGGCTGCCCTCCCGGAGGCTGACGAGCAGCGCCGGAGGCGTCATCGACACGCTGCACAGCGACGAGCACGTCATACCCCACGGCCTGCCCGCCGGATCGGTCGACGCCACGACCGCCACTCCGGTCGGGAACCCCGCCATCATCGTGCGGAACCCGCCCGCCGTGTCAGCGGTTCCAGCGACCGACTCGGTCATGGTGGTACCTCCTCACGGCGGTCGGGCGCACCGCGGTCGCCGGGGACGGTGCGGTGCGTTCCGTCGCCGGTCATGTGCGCATCGCCGCCAGGTACTCGTAGTGACTCGGCAAGGTGTCGACGAGTGACCGCGCCTTGTCCCTGATGGCCGCGAACTCCTTGCGCACCGCGGTGTCGTCGGTGAGCGCCAGCGCAGGTGAAGGGGAAGGGCGGAGCCCACCGGTTCCCAGCAGAATGCACATGTAGGAGAACGGTGGCAGGCCGTGGTAGTAGGGGAAGACGCTCTCGCTGTCCGGTAGCTGGACCTGCCACCGCTCGAAGCGCTCGGCCAGCGCGTCGGGAACGGGTCGTGTCTTGGCGTCCTTCCAGTACGGGGTGTCGTTGCGGGCGGCTCCGCGATAATGCAGGGCGAGGAACTCGCGTACCCCGTCCATCACGTTGGCGACGGCCGCGTTGTACCCCTCCCGCAGTTTCGGCTGCCAGTCGCCGCCGGGGAAGTACTTCACGAGCTGCTCGACAGCATGGTGGATGAAGAAGATCCCGGTCGATTCGAGCGGTTCGACGAAACCACTGGCCAGTCCGACGGCCACGCAGTTGTTCTTCCACGACCGTTCGCTGCGGCCGATGCGCATCCGGATGTGATTAGCCTCGACGTCCTCGGCCTCGGGGCCGACGAACTCCCGCAGCCGCCGTTCCGCCTCGTCGGCCGTGCAGTAGTCGCCCGCGTAGACGTACCCCGTGCCGATCCGGCCGAACAGTGGAATGGTCCAGATCCAGCCCGCGTCCTGGGCGGTCGCCGTGGTGCAGGGCCGGATTCCGCGTTGCTGCATGTCGAGCGGAACCTGCAGTGCCACGGCCCGGTCGTTGGGCAGGGTGTCCTGATAGGAGACGAACGGCACGTCGAGGGTCTTGTTCAGGAGCAGGCCGCGGAAGCCGGTGCAGTCGATGAAGAGGTCACCGCTGATCTCACCGTGGTCCTTCGTGACGATGTGGTCGATCCAGCCTCGTTCGTCGAGGAGGACGTCCTGCACCTCGTCGATCACGTGCCGGACGCCGCGGTCGGTCGAGTACCCGGTGAGGTACTTCGCCAGCAGCGCGGCCTCGAAGTGGTAGGCATACGGGAACTGTGTCCTGCCTTGATATTCCGACATCGTCATGCCGACGGGCTCGTCGTCGCTGTCGACGGCGTCGTGTTCGAGCAGCGAACCGCCGAGGTACCGCGGGCTGCGGCCGGCGTCGCACAGGGACGCCATCACGTAGCAATCCTTGTCGAAACGCTCGGTCGGACCACTGTGGAGCCACCAGTCGGTCAGCGGGAAACCATTGACCGAGGACAGTTGTTCGAACGGGTGGTAGAAGTGATGTCCCGGTTCGCGCCAGTCCTCGAACCGCACCGCCAGCTTGTAGGTGGCGTTGCAGGCGGGCATCCAGTCTTCCTCTTTCAGGTCGAGGAACTCGAAGAAGTGCCGGATGTCGCTGAAGGTGGCTTCGCCCACCCCGATTGTGCCGATCTTGTCCGACTCGACGAGGGTGACGGACAACCGGTCCCCGAACGCCGCCTTCAAATAGGAAGCGGTCATCCATCCGGCCGTGCCGCCCCCGACGATGACGACCTGGTCAGGATTCTTCATGCTCACATCAACACCTTGTTCGCTCGATCGCTACGGACTGCGGTGAAATCGTGCGACGGTCGTGGCGGGGCGACGAGAACCAGTCGGATTCCGGCTCGTAAGCGGCCGGCTGTCCACGCGTGGACGGCGGGTCAGGCGTGCGCCTCGGCGAGCAGGCCGACGTCCTTCGCGGCGGCCATGATGCTCTCCCGCTCCCGCCAGTGCGCCCAGAACGCCCCGGTGTAACCGAGCCCCACCAGGCTGGTGAGGAACGGGTTGTCGGCGTAGTTGTTGTCGTGGTTGCTGATTCCGGCGACGGTCGGCAGCATCACCCGGTACAGCTCGGATTCGGGTACGTAGTCCCAGAGGAACTGCAGTGACCGGTACCAGCGCCCCGAAGGCGAACCGATCGTCTCGGGGTCTTCGGGAAGGTCGGGGGAGAAGTACGAGACCAGGCGGAAGTCGCCGTTCTCGTCGAACATGAACTGGCGCTCGTACTCGACGGGGCCCGAGCAGTTGCGCAGCGGTGTCAGCACGATCGGCTCGGTCGCGTTGTTCGACTGCAGACCCGGTGCGCTGCGTACGCCGTCGCATTCCTCCGCGAGAGAGATGCCCAGCTCGGTGTAGGGGAAGAGGCGCAGGCCGAGGCTGAATCCGGTGACGGTGGCGTCGAGTGCCATGAACCGGTCGATGCAGTCGGCCATGGTGCCGAGTGTTTCGCCGGGCATGCCGAACAATGCCTCGACCATGGTGGCCATTCCGTTGGCCTTGCAGAGTTCGACGAGGTTCTCGGTGTCGGCGAAGGTGTAGTAGGTGCCGCCTCTGTCGGTGACCTTCCACCGGTGGAGCAGGTCGGCACGAACGTGATCGGCACCGACGTTGACGCCGACACAGCCGGCTTCGGCCAGTAGTTCGGCGAACTCCGCGTCGAACGGCGCCGGTTGGCAGTAGACCCACAGCCGGAGCCGGTGCAGTGAGGAACCGGGATCGCGGTGCTTCCGCGCTGCGATCTCGCGCAGTACCTGTTTGCTGTTGTTGATCGCCAGGTTGAACTCGCTGTCGGTGGTGTGCAGATCGTGGATTCCCTGGTCGGTCAACGACTCCATCTCGTCGACGACCGCGGAGACGTCTCTGCGCGCGAACCGCGTGCCCTTCGCGTCGGGCTCGACGCAGTGCGTGCACCGGTAGACGCACCCGTTCTTCGTCAGAATGCTGCCGAGCCCGCCCGACCGGTAGTAGGCGAGATTGTCGACGCGGTCGGGAACCTCGGAATGCCTGCGGTACGCGGCCGCGGTCTCGGCCTGCCATGCTCGGCTCTCGTACCGCCCGCTTTCCCGGTCCTCGGCCGCGTTGCCCGGGGCGGTATCGGTGGACAGCACCAGGTGGTCGGGGAGGGTGCGGACGACCCGTCCGCCGCCCTTGTTGTGCAGGATTCCGGGAACGGCTCCGGCTGCCGCCTCGTTGCTCCGGCCCGCCCGCAATGCGGTGGCCAGCTCGCACAGCGTGTGTTCGCCGGGGCCTTTGACGCCGAAGTCGATACCGAAGTAGTCGACCAGGGCGAACGGCATGGTGGAGAAACCGATCCCGCCCCCGACGATCGGGGCCTCGGTCAGCTGCTTGATCGCGTCGATGATCTCTTTGTGCTCATTGACGAACGGACGCTGTTCGTAGGCGTAAACGGTGTCGGTGTTGCGGACCGTTACTCCGACGAGCAGCGGTTCCCGCTCGGCGAAGTACTCCTTGAGCGCGATGTCCCATTCGTCCCTGCGGAACGTCAGGTCGACCACGTCGACGGCGAATCCCGCGTGCTCCAACGACGTCGTGAGCACGTCGAGCGCGTACGGTGCGATCGGTGGATACACCTTGTTCGGATTGACCAGAACCACCAGATCGTCGCTCATCGCAGCACCTTTCCTCGTTGGCTGTGGGAGAGTTCCTGCGCCGGGTGGCACACGACCTCGTGCGGCACGAGGGCGGCGGTGCGGGCGGCCAATCGCCTGCGGATCTGGCCTTCGGTGACATCGCCGACGGCGACTATCGTGATGCGACCGGCCGGTCCCGAACGGTCGACCGACACGGAAGCATCGACGAGGCCGCGGATGTCGCGGAGGCTGGCGAGCAGGTCGCCGGGGTCGATGCTGACGCCGTCGACGTCGACCCGCTCGTCGGCTTTGCCGGCGAGCACGAAACCGCCGTCGGCGCCGGGACGGGCGAGGTACCCGCTGCCGACCGCACCCTCGGCGGAACGGGAGAGAAGTCCGTCGGTGGTGGCGATCCTCGTGTCGGGTCCGGCCGTCCACATCGTACCCACGCCGTGGTTCCGTTCGCCGTCGTCGCCGGGATCGCTCAGCCACACCGGCTTTCCCGGAAGCGGTTCCCCGATGTAGTCGTCGTCGCGGACCTCGCGCGTCACCGTGAGCACCCCGGTTTCGGTGGTGCCGAACAGGGTGAGGAACGAACAGCCCGCGAACCCGGCGGCGACCCGTTCGGCTCGTTCGGTGGTCAGTCCGCCACCCTCGGGGACGAATCGGACACCCGAGTAGTTGTGGCGGGCGGAGGCGGCCCTGCTGCCGAGCAGAGCCAACGGGGGCGGGGTGAGACACACGGCCGGCCGTCCGTCGAGGGCCGCGGCCGCCGCGTGCCATTGGTGGGGCCGGAACAACATCAGGTCCCGGCCGAGCACGACGGCCGGCAGCACGATCCGGTGCAGTACCGTCGCGAGGTCGGTCGCGAACTCGGACGCCGTGCATGCGGCGAACAGCTCGGCCTCGGCGTACTCGGGAATACCGGTCACGTAGAGGTCCACCGTGTCGGCGAGGGTCTCGGGTCGCCCGAACAGCAGTCGGGGTTGTCCGGTCGTGCCCGAGGTCGCCGTGGCGTAGGTGACACCGTCCACATCGGGTGGTGGCGTCGCCCGCGGGTGGGCCGAGACGGGTGCAGCGGTCGGCGAGGCCGGCGCGGATCCCCATTGCACCGGGTCGCCGATCACCCAGGACCGTGCGGGTTCCGCGAGGCCGGCCGCCAGGACAGCGACTAGAGCGCCGGGACCGCTGTCGGGCGCCAGGACCACGCCACGTGGCAGCTCGGACAGTTCGGCGGCCGTGCGCCGCGCCCGTGCCACGAGCTCCGGCCAGGGCAGGCGGCCGTGCTCGGTGAGAAGTCCCGCCCGTGATCGGTCCAGGCTGTCGACGATCCGGCTCAGCCATGGTTCGTTGTTGCCCACGCCATCCCTTCCTCACGCATGTGTGCGGCCGTCTGGTTGGGCAGCCACGAAGCCCCAACGTGAGGAATGGTGGGAGTGCGAACTATGCCTGAGCTATATCGGCTGGCGGGGACGGGCGCAGCGGGGCCGGGCAGCGGGTGGGCCGGGCACGACGGCGTGGGCGGGCCGGGGCGTCAACCGTCGGCGTGGGGTTCGGACGCCGTCGACCCTTCGAGGCCGGCGGCGTCCGTGTGCTCGTGGTCGTCGGTGCCGGTTCGGTGGGGTGTTCCGCTGTCGGCGGAGTCGTCGGCGCCGACGGCCGTGCGTGGTGTGGGCACGGAGCGGCGCCGCGCCCAGCGACGCCTGCCGAGTTCCATCCCGGCGGGAACGATGAGGGCGATCCCGAACCCCAGCACCACGCCCTTGAGGGGATCGGTGGCGAAGCTGACGCCACCGATATAGCCGACGGCGACGCAGTACAGCGCCCAGATCGCGGAGCCGACGGCGTCCAGCGCCACGAACCGCCGCCACGGGTACCGGACGTAGCCGGGTGCCAGCGCACCGGTCAGCCTGCCCCCGGGAAGGTGGCGTCCCGCGATGATCAGCAGGGCTCCGTGCCGGTGCGTGGCTCGCCAGGCCCGCCGATGCCGTGGACGTCCCCGGTCGCTCCGTTGCAGCCAGGCCAGGATGCGCGGCCCAGCACGCTTGCCGACCCAGTAACCGACGCAGTCGCCGGCCAGCGCGGCGATCGTGGTCGAGACCAGTAGCAACGTGAGCCGCATCGGGTCGCCTGCGACGAGCACGGCGATCGCGACGACCGCCGACCGGCTCGGCAGGAACGGCACCAGCGGGTTGGCCGCGGTGATCAGGAACAGGACCAGCCAGAGCCACGGTGAGTCGACGCTGGACCGGAGCCACTCGATGATGGAGTCGAGCAGCTCAAACATGGTTCGGTCGGAACCACGCGGCAGTGAATCCCAAGCGGAGCTCGTCCACAACGGATGGTTCGGTGGAGGTGCCGCCGCTCCGGGTTCTTCTCGACCCGTCCGGCGCTGACCCTGGTGCCGTGACGTGTGCGGGCATCGGCCACTCCAAGCTGTGCGACGAGAAGGCGGCTCCGATGTTGGCACGTCGAGGTGCGGGTGACGACGATTTCGGCCGGATCTCGGGGTAAATATCCGGGATCTCCTACCGTCGCCGTGGTCCGAACCAGTGGCTTCTCCGGGTGGCCGGAAGCAGGACTGCGCCGACGAGCACAGCTGCTCGCCGGCGCCGTTCCCTCGATGGGATTAGTGGTTGACACCTAGGAGCTGCCCGGGCCCCGGTCGCTCGTCCATGGGGACGGCGAAACCGCGGGATCACCGCAGGGCTTCCGCCGTCGCGTCGGCCGGCTCGCCGTCGCGGGCCACGATGCGGCCGCCGCGAACGACCAGGTCCGGCGGGGGCGTGTCCACGACGATCTGCGGCAGGCACTCGCCGCGGGCCAGGACGAAGTCGGCGGGAGAACCGGGCGTGAAATCGACGCGGGGCAGGCCGAGGACGTCGGAGCCGTCGTGGGCGCCGACGAGATAGCAGCGTTCCAGTTCGTCGTCCGTGCGTGCGCCGGTGACCCGGCCCAGCTGATGTGCCCGGTGCAGCATGTCGGCGTTGCCGAAGGGGCTCCACGCATCGCGTACCCCGTCGGTGCCGAGGCCCACGCGCACGCCGTGTTCGCGGAGGACCCGGGAGGGAGAGGGCGCCACCGTCGTCAACGCGATGTCGAGGCCGCTCAGCTCGGCCGCGATCGCGTCGAGTTCGCGCTCGTCGAGGTCGACCAGGCAGAAGACGTGGCTGATGGTCACCTTGCCCTGTAGGGACAGGGCCCGGGTGCGGTCGATGACGGCGCGCAGTGTCTCCGTGCCGGCCGCGCCCCGGTCGTGGAGGTGGATGTCGATGCCCAGTCCGTGCAGATCGGCGAGGTCGAAGAGCAGGTCGAGCTGGTCGTCGAGGGCGTGGTCGAAGTCGATCGGGTCGATGCCGCCGATCAGGTCGATCGTGCCGGTGCGTGCGGCCTCGTCCAACAACTCCGCCGTGCCGGGGGTGCGGATGACCCCGTGCTGCGGAAACGCCACGATCTCGACGTCGAGCGCATGCCGCAGCTGCTGCCGGACCGCGGCGACCCCTTCGACGCAGGCGAGGTCGTATGCCGGCGCCACGTCGGCATGGGCACGCATGGCGCGGGTCCCGCGGGTCACGGCATGGGACATGAGGCCGTGGGCGCGTTCCGCGACGGTGCGGTCCTGGCTGCGGAAGAGTTCCGCATCCTGCTCGGAGTAGTCCGCAATGCCCTCGGCGGGCCTGCGCGACACCCAGGGGCCGCCCCACGTGGTCTTGTCGGGGTGGATGTGCGCGTTGACGAGCGTCGGGAGCATCACGCGCCCGCCCCCGTCGACGATCCGGGCGTCGGCGGGCGCCGGGTCGGCTGTGAACCGGCCGTCGACCACCGTGAGGTCCACGGGTGCTTCGGCGCCGAAAGGGCGAACGTTGCGGAAGACCGTGGGGTGGCCGGGGGCGGCGGCTGCGGCGTTCGGCCGGCCGTCGTCGTACCTGGGCGGCAGCATGCGGGCTCCTTGGTCGGGCGAGGGGGCTCGGAGTTCACGTTCCGGGGCGGTCCGCGATCGGCTACGGCTTCCCGACATGCGAGGTGAGCCGACGGCGCCATGTTTGTATACCAACAGCGGTTCCACGGCAAGTGGCGAGGATCGTGACAACTGGTGTACGTCAGGATATTGGTCGCGTAAACCGATCGCGGTGGCTTCTTGGTATACGAACCGTCAGCGGTCGCCGAAGAGGGAACGCAGCGCCACGGATCGGCTGTCGCGGACGTGCAGCAGCGTGGCGGCGGCCGCGGCCTCCTGGTCGCCCGCTGCGATCCGCTGGAACATCTCCGCGTGCTGGGCCCGCATGTGCGCCGGTTCCTCGCGCAGTCCGAACAGCAGCTGCAACTGGCCGTTCAGTTGTTCCATGGTCCGGGTGAGCAGCGGGTTGCTCGCCAGCGCGACGATGCGGTGGTGGAAGGCCGTGTGCGCCGTCACTTCGAGCGCGCCCTGGCCCGCGGCGGCCGCCTGTTCGGCATCGCCGAGCGCACGTTGCAGGGACGCGAGGAGTTCCGGGGCGTCGGCAGCCGCCCGCGCGGCGAGCCGCGATGCCTGGACCGCGAGTGGTTCCCACACCTCGTAGAGGTGCTGCACATCGGTGCGGGTCAGGGTTCGGACCCGCACCCCGCTGTTGGGGAGCAGTTCCAGCATGCCGTCGGCGACCAGCGAGCGCAGCGCTTCCCGCACGGGCACACGGGACATGCCGAGCTCCTCGGCGACTTCACGCTCGACGAGGCGGACGCCCTGTTCGTAGCGGCGGTCGATGATGCGCTGCCGCACGGCTTCCCGTGCCCGCGCGCTCATCGAGGTGAACTCGCCGGTGTGCGAGCGGGCCGTACGGGCCGTCGTGCTGTCCTCCACCGCAACCGTCCTCTGCTCGGGAAGCCTTCGGACGAGGATAGAGCCACGGCCTCGCCCATCTTCCTTCGGCGGGAACCCGTCCGGCCCGCGTGATCAGAGGATCTGCCGATCGCGTCGAGGTAGTGGACTCGGTCCCCTTCCAGGACGGACGGGTGTGCCACGGCACCGGTGGCTGCGTGCAGTCCGTCGAGGTGGGCAGAGACGGAGGGGTGCTGTCGAAGGCGCGTGCAGGACTCCGCCGTTGCGAGCCGCGCAAGCGATGCCTTCCCGGCCTGCGGTGCCGGGCAGGCATCGTCGCGACCCCGGACCGTTCTGCGAAGCGACGCCCCCGACAGCGAACACCCCGGAGCTCAGCTGCGAGGAACCTCCGCGGGCTCGACCTCGACGCGCTGCTCCGCGGGCACGTCTTCCTGCTGCAGCAACGGGCTGCCCGCGGTTTCCTTCATCGTGAAGGCCGCGACCAGGCCGATGGTCGCAGCGACCATCAGATACGGGCCGGGCACGAGAGTGCTGCCGGTTGCCGAGATCAGCACCGTCATCAGGTAGGGGACCGTGCCCGCGAACAGGGCGGCGATCACGTTGTATGAAATGGACAGTCCGCCCTGGCGTGTGCGGGTCGGGAAGATCTCGGCGGACCACACCGCATAGGTGCCCAGGATGGCGGCGAGTACGATGCCGAGCGCGAGCCCGCCGACCCATGTGCCGACGAGTCCGGTGTGCATGAGCAGGTACGCGGGGGTGGAGAGCACGAACAGCGCGATGCCCGCGCCGATCAGCACCGGCCGGCGCCCGAGGCGGTCGGACAGTCGGCCGAAGGCCGGTACGAGGGCCAGGCCGATGAGCGAGATCACCGTGGACAGCAGGGCGGCATTGCCCGCGGAATGGCCGAGGTGATCGGTCTCGTAGGTGATCAGGTAGGTGAGGATCGCATAGAACGGGACGTGCATCATCGTCATCACCCCGGACGCCTGGAGAAGCTCCTTCTTGTTGTTGCGGAAGAGCTCCCGGACCGGGCTGCGGGGAACGTTGTCGGTCGCTTCGAGCGCGCGGTACTCAGGGGTGTCCTCGATCTTGGAGCGGATGATGAACCCGACGATCCCGAGCGGCGCGGCGATGAGGAACGGGATCCGCCAGCCCCAGCTGGTGAGCTGCGCCTCGGTGAGGCCCGTCGACAGGAGGAAGAACACGAACGATCCGGCAAGGAACCCCAACAGGGAGCCGACTTCGAGCCAGCTGACGCCGAACCCGCGACGACGGCGCGGTGCGTACTCGGCGAGGAAGCTTGCCGCACTGCCGAACTCGCCACCGGCGGCGAACCCCTGCAGCAGCCGTAGGAACACCAGCGCCAATGGTGCGGCGATGCCGATCGTGGAGTAGCCGGGCAGTAAGCCGATCACGAGCGTTGCCCCGGACATCACGAAGATGACGATGGACAGCGTGCGCTTGCGGCCGATGCGGTCGCCGAGTGGGCCGAAAACCAGGGCGCCGATGGGTCGAATGCCGAAGGACACGGCGAACACGCCGAACACGGCCAGCAGTCCGGCGGTCGGATCGTTCGCCGGGAAGAACACCGTGGCGATGGTGCTCGCGAGATATGCGTAGGCGGCCCAGTCGAACCAGTGGACGAACACCCCGACTGCGCCGGCGGCGACGCTGCGTCGAAGCGTCGTGGGATCGGCGAACGCTTCCGCCAGTTGCTCGCCGGTGGAATCTTGCGTGGTCATGATGCCTCCTTGCATACGGACGGTCACGCGGATGGGCCGCCGGTCAGCGCCCTTGGGGTGGTGAGCGCGCCGAGCTGCTCGTCGGTGAGCAGCCGGCGTTCGCGGACCAGTTCGAGCGCTGGTCGGCCGGTGCGATGGGCCTCGACCGCGACGGCGCAGGCCGTTTCGTAGCCGAGGGTCGGACTGAGCGCGGTGACCACGCCGGTCGACGTTGCGACGACGTTCGCGAGGCGTTCGCGGTCCGCGGTGATCCCGCGGACGCAGCGCCCGGCGAGCACCCCGACCCCGGCGGTGAGGTGGTCCAATCCGGCGGTCAGCGCGCGGGCGATGATCGGTTCGAAGGCGTTGAGCTGCAGTTGACCACTTTCGGCTGCGAGCGTGACGGTGACGTCGTTGCCTATGACCTCGAACGCGATCTGGTTGATCGCCTCGGGAATGACGGGATTGACCTTGCCCGGCATGATGGACGAGCCGGCCTGCCGAGCGGGCAGGGTGATCTCGCCGAGTCCCGCCTGCGGTCCCGAGGACAGTAGCCGCAGGTCGTTGCAGATCTTGGAGAGCTTGACCGCGACGCGTTTGAGCACCCCGGACAGCTGCACGAAAACGCCGACGTCCTGGGTGGCCTCGATGAGATCGTCGGCAGACACCAGTGTCGGGATGCCGGTGAGGTTGCGCAGGTGCGCAACCGCGCGTTCACGGTAGCCAGGGCGGGCGTTGAGGCCGGTGCCGATCGCCGTGCCCCCGATATTGAGTTCATGCAGGAGGAGCCTGACCTCGGCGAGCCGCTGCTCATCCTCGGCCAGCGTGGCGGCGTAGGCGCCGAACTCCTGCCCGAGTGTCATCGGTACGGCGTCCTGTAGCTGGGTGCGGCCCATCTTGACGATGTCGGCGAACTCCAGCGCCTTGGCGGAGAACGCTTCCCGCAGGTCGGCGAGCGCCGCGAGCAGCTCGGCGAGATGGCCGTCCAGCGCGAGCTTCACCGCGGTGGGGTAGACGTCATTGGTGCTCTGGCCCAGGTTGACGTGGTCGAGCGGGTGCAGCGCCGCGTAATCGCCACGTTCGAGGCCCAGCAGTTCCAGCGCGCGGTTGGCGATGACCTCGTTGGCGTTCATGTTGGTGGAGGTTCCCGCGCCGCCCTGGATCAGGTCGACGACGAACTGGTCATGCAGCCGCCCGTTCCTGATCTCGGCACACGCTTTCGTGATCGCCTCGGCCGGTTTGTGGGCGAGCGCTCCGACCTCGAGGTTCGCAGCGGCGGCTGCCTGCTTGACCGTCGCCAGTGCGGCGACGAGGTGCGGGCGCTCCGCGAGGCGTTCGTGCGTGATCGGGAAGTTGACGAGTGCGCGTGCGGTGTGAGCGCCGTAGTAGACCTCGGCGGGGACGTCGATCTCGCCGAGCATGTCGTGCTCGCGGCGGGACGTGGTCATACTGCCACCCGGTCGATCCCGGTCCAGGCGAGTGCGATCGCACCGTCGAGCAGGGCGCGCTCGGCCGTTCCTCCGACGCAGTACGCGGCGAACTCGCGCTGGTGGTTGATCGCAGGCAGGGAACCGATGCCGAGATACGGGTGAATGGCCGGCACGACCTGGGAGACGTTACCCATGTCGGTGGATGCCCGGTTCATTCGCGCCGCGGTCCCGTCCGGGGCGAACTCTCGGCCGAGCTCCACCGCGTTGGCACGATATGCGGCGAGGGCCGTCTCATCCGCGCGGAACTCGGCGTAGGGCTTGCTTTCCGGTTTCACGGTCAGTTCGCAACCTGTCGCCAGGGCGCCGGCTTCGAACGCACGCAGCACGCGTGGTTCCAGCTCGGCCAGTTCGGCGAGGGTTTCGGCGCGGACGTACCAGCGCCCGGACGCGTGTTCCGGGATGGCGTTGGGCGCGTCGCCGGCGTGTGTCACGACGCCGTGCACCCGTGCCGACGAGGGGAGCTGCTGGCGCAGCAACCCGATGGCGACCTGGGCCACCGTGAAGGCGTCGGCGGCGTTGGTACCGGCTTCGGGGTAGGCGGCGGCGTGTGCGGACTTGCCGCGGTAGGAGATCTTCGAGTGGCTCACGGCGAACGGCCGCGCTTCGGCCACGTCCACCGGTGCGGGGTGCGCCATCATCGCCAGGTCGGTTCCGGCGAACGCACCACGGTCGAGGAGCTCGATCTTCCCGCCGCCGCCCTCCTCGGCCGGCGTGCCGTACACCTCGACGGTGAGCCCGGCTTCGTCGGCCACTTCGGCCAGGCCGAGGGCGGCCCCGATCGAACTGGCCGCGATCAGATTGTGGCCGCATGCGTGGCCGAGGCCGGGTAGCGCATCGTACTCGGCGCAGAGCGCGATCTTCGTCGGACCGCTGCCGAAGCTCGCGTGGAAAGCGGTGTCGAGGCCCAGGTACTTCGGCGTCACGGCGAACCCGGAGCGGTCGAGCAGTTCCGGCACCATGGCGGCGGCGCGGTGTTCTTCCCAGGCGGTTTCCGGGTCCGCGTGCAGCCGTTCCGACAGCCGGATCAGCTCTGCGGTGTGCTGATCGATCGCGCCGCGCGCGGCCGTCTTCAGCGACGTCATCATTCGTCTCCCGGAACGCCGTACGAGGGCGCCGACGCCGGGTCGAGGCCGCGGGTGACGTAGTCGTCCCGAAGGGGGAGCCACACGTCGACCAGTTCGGCGAGCCGGTCGACCGGGTCGTCGGCCCAGTCGACGCGCAGGTCCGTGACCCGCCATTCCACATCGGACACGACGACGACACCGGCCGACCGCACCGGGCCGGCCTCCCCGCCCGCGGCGAGGCCGGCCTGCAGGGCTGCGACGAGCCGCTGCTCCAGCTCGCCGCTGGAGGAGCCGAACGCGTCCGACATCTCCTGCGGAATGTGCTCTCCCGCCAGCATGTTGCCCGCGGCCACCACTCCGTCTGCGGTGGCGGACGCGTGCTTGCCGAGCGTTCGGGCGCCGTTGTAGGCGAATCCAGGGCCGGTACGACCGAGCACGGTCAGCTGGCGGTATTCGACGTCGTCGGTCGTCGCGGAGACTCCGGCGAGTGCCTGCTCGGCGTCGCCGTGTTCGGTGAGCGCGTCGAGCAACCGGGTGCCGAGTCGGGGGTCCGTTATGTTCTGCGAAGCGGCGGCGCCGATGCCTGGCCGCAGGTGCGCGACCCGGGCCGCCACGGCAGGGCTGGACGAACTTGCTGCGATTCCGAAGCGCACGGTGCCGCCGGAGATGTCGCGGGCGACGATGGAAAAGGTCACTGCTGCTCCTCGTTCGGGATCACGGCGATGGCGTCGATCTCGCACAGCCACTCCGGCCGCGCGAGCGCCGAGACGATCACTCCGGTGGAGATCGGATGCACGCCTTTGGTCCAGCGACCGACCACCCGGTAGACGTCCTCGCGGTAGCGGGGGTCGATCAGGTAGATCGTGAGCTTGACCAGGTGTTCCATCCGGCTGCCCGCTTCGTGGAGCAGCATTTCGATGTTGGCCATCGCCTGCTCGGCCTGCGCACCGGCGTCCCCGATTCCGATGGACTTGCTGGTGTCGAGGTCTTGCCCGATCTGCCCGCGGACATACACGGTCCCGTTCGCGACGACGGCCTGACAGAGGTCGTTGTCGAGGTTCTGTTCGGGGTAGGTGTCACGCGTGTTGAACGGGCGGATGCGCCGGTGGACAGTCACTTCTCGGCCTCCCGTGGATTTGCTGGGTTCCCGGCCCCGCTTCGAGACGGGGACCGACTCAGCCTGACGTCCGCCTCGGTGTTCTGTCGAGTAGATGTTTTGGAACCAATGAATCGGAAAATCAGATGCTCCGGTCATCGGAAAATCAGATCTTCAAGCCCGGAAACATCTGTTGGACACGACCAAGTTCACGCATGACGATCCAGAGGACGTACCCAAGCCAGGGGCCGGAAATCGGCCCGCCAGCTGTTTCGGAGCGGAGGTCTGGATGTCGAGCCAAGAGGTGGAGGCCCTCATCGTGGGAGGAGGGCAGGCCGGGCTGGCGATGAGCGAGCACCTGAGCGAGCAGGGCGTGCCGCACCTCGTGGTGGAGCGGGATCGGATCGCCGAGAAGTGGCGGTCCGGGCGGTGGGACTCACTGGTCGCGAACGGGCCGGCATGGCACGACCGGTTCCCCGGGATGGAGTTCGTCGACGTGGAGCCGGACGGCTTCGCCTCGAAGGATCAGGTCGCGGACTACTTCGAGGCGTACGCGGAGAAGATCGCCGCTCCGGTAAGGACCGGGGTCGACGTCACAGCCGTACGCAAGAAGGAGGGCGAGCCGGGCTTCCACGTGGAGACCACCGACGGGACGTACGACGCCCGCTTCGTCGTCGCCGCGACCGGGCCGTTTCAGCGGCCGGTGATCCCACCGATCGTGCCGCGAGACACCGGCCCGGTGCAGCTGCATTCGAGCGACTACCGGAACCCGCGCGAGCTGCCCGAGGGTGCGGTGCTCGTCGTCGGCGCCGGCTCGTCGGGCGTGCAGATCGCCGAGGAACTGCGCCGTGCCGGCCGACGGGTGTACCTGTCCGTCGGGCCGCACGACCGGCCACCGCGCCGGTACCGCGGCGAGGACTTCTGCTGGTGGCTGGGTGTACTCGGGAAATGGAACGCGGAAACCCCGCCGCAGGGCGCGGCCCACGTGACCATCGCGGTCAGCGGCGCACGCGGCGGATCCACGGTGGACTTCCGCGAGCTGGCCGGAATCGGCATCGACCTGGTCGGCATGACCAGCTCGTTCGAAAACGGCACCCTCCGCTTCGCGGACGATCTCGGGACCAACATCGCCCGCGGCGACGCGAACTACCTGGCACTGCTCGACGAGGCTGACGCCTACGTTGCACGCAACGGCCTGGATCTCCCGGAAGAGCCGGAAGCGCGTGAGCTGGGCCCCGACCCGGCGTGCGTCACGGACCCGATCCGGGAGCTGAACCTCGCCGAAGCCGGCGTCACCTCGATCGTGTGGGCCACCGGATTCGCCAACGACTACGACTGGCTGCAGGTCGACGCGTTCGACGAGAACGGCAAGCCTCGCCACCGCCGCGGCGTCTCCACCGAGCCCGGCGTGTACTTCATCGGCCTTCCGTGGCTGGCGAGTCGCGGCTCGAGCTTCATCTGGGGCGTGTGGCACGACGCCAAGTTCGTGGCCGACCACATCGCCATCCAACGCGGCTACCTTCGGCGTTGATTCGTACGGCCGGGCGGAGATCCGTCCCGTCCGGCCGCACGGTCAGAGGGTGTAGCGGGCGCGGCACAGTGAACGGAACTCCTGTGCCCGTCGGGTGAGCCGAACTCCGTGCACCCAGGCGGTGACGATGTCGAGCGACTCGACGTCGTCCCGCAGCGCCAGCGGAGCGACGCCGGCTCCCGCGTAGGTCGAACTCGCGGGCGGGCGCTGGTTGAGGAGTGCGAAGCCGTGTCCGTAAGCGACGAGTGCCCGCACCGTCTCGTATCCCCGGGTGCGATGACGCACGCGCGGCTCGATGCCGACGCTGTGCAGGACCGACTGCAGGTATTCGCGACTGTGTGGCAGATCGAGCAGTACCATCGGCTCGTCGGCCAGTTGCGAGAGCCACACCTTGCCACCCCGGCTGCGTGCCAGCGGATGGTCCTCGGCGACGAGCACGTACGGAGCCGCGGTGCCCACGACCTCCCGATCGATGTCGTCGTCCAGGTCATAGCCGTACAGCAACGCGAGTTCGGTTTTACCGGAACGCAGTGCGGTCTTGAGCGCCTGGTGCTCGTTCTCGAGCAAGGACACGTGTACCCGCGGATGCCGCGCCTCGAACTCGGCCAGCAGTTGTGGGAGGCGGAACGGCGCGAGCGTCGAGAAACAGCCGACCGTCAGCGTTCCGACCAGCTCGGTACCGGACTGGCGCGCGGTCTCGACGAGCTCGGTGCCGTGCGCGAGAAAGTCCAGAACCCGTTTGTAGAATTCCTCGCCCGCGGTGGTCAGGCTGAGCCCGCGGGCGTGGTGGCGCAGTAGGAACTGCACGCCCATCTCTTTCTCCAGCTGCGCGATCGCCGTTGACACGGCCGACTGTGAGACCACCAGCTCCTTCGATGCGGCGGTCATGCTCAGCTGCCTCGCAGCCGACTCGAAGTAACGCAGCTGCACGAGAGTAAACGACGGCTCACTCATTCGGTCATCCTGCCTCGCGTGTGGGGCTTCTGGCGAACTGGCCAGAAGCTGGGGTGAGTGTCCACCCCGGCGTCCCCGCGGATATCCGTGGGCCGCGACACCGCCGCCCTCCTACGGTTGTGTGCGTTCGGGGCGGTGCAGGGTGCGATCAGTCCGGAAAGCCCCGCTTACGCAGATAATCCACCAGCATCGTCTGCGAGCCGTGGATGTGGTCCCGCATCGCATCCCGGGCTGCGGCGGCGCGGCCCTGCATGATCTCTTCGAGGATCGCCGTGTGTTCGTCGATGTACAGCGAGCGCAGCGTTTCCGGAGAGCGAATTGCGAGCCGGACGGTGTCCTTCGGGAAATAGCGGTGCAATTCCTGAATCATATTGCCGAGCCGCTGGTTGCCGCCGGCATCGTGAATGACCCCGTGGAACATGTCGTTGAACCGGCGCAGTCGTTCGCCGGTCTCGGCTTCGTCGGGTGTGTCGAGAGTTCCGGCGGCGAGCGGGACGATCTGCGACAGCGTGTTGTGTGCCTTCTCTAGCGCGGCGAGCATGTCGGGTTCGCGGGAGCGGGCCGCGAGTTCGGCGGCGAATCCCTCCAGTTCGGCGCGCAGCTGGTAGACGTCGTTGAGCTCGCGCAGTGTCGGCATGCGGACCCGCGCTCCGCGGTTGGGCACGAGCTCGACGAGGTTATGAGCCTGGAGTTTGCGCAGTGCTTCGCGGGCCGGGGTGCGGCTGACGCCGAAGCGGCCGCAGATCTCCTCCTGCTGCAGGTGGGAGCCGTCCGAGTACTGCCCCTCGAGAATCTCGTCCTCGAGGATCTGCGCGATCTGATCGGCCAGGCTGCTGGGGGCACGTAGCGCCTCCGCTCGGTCCACGGCGTGGTCGCCCCCTTCCGCTTCCATGGCTGAATCCTAGGACAGCACGGACCGGCCCTGGCGGACCGGCCGCGGGGTTGACATCTCATGTCCGGACAGATTGTATCCATGGATACAAAGTTACACACGGATTGGGAGGACGTCATGGTCGATGTGCGGAATGTCAGGGGCGGCAGCGGTCTCGAGCCGATCAAGGCCGAGCTGGACGAGCTGCTGGAGTCGGTGCAGGTCGCCACGGCCGAAGCGACGGAGGCGTTCTTCGTCTCCTTCGACGAGGATCCCGACCCGGCGCGGCTTGCCGCGTGGCTGATTCCGCGGTGTTGGCGCGAGATCGACTACGTCTATCTGCTCAACGAGGAGATCCGTCGCTACGGCATGCAGTTCGAGCGACGCCACATCACGCTGCTGGCCAAACAGTCGTTCCAGGAGGCCGAGCACTACGACATGGTCGGCAAGGCGATCGAATCGCTGGGCGGGAGCGTGCCCACGACGGTTCCCGCCGAGGCGGAGCCGTGGAGCCTGTTCTTGTGGGAGTGTCTCGACCGCCACCCGCTTTCGGCGGTCGCTGCGTGGAATCTGTCCGAAACCTCGGCCTCGGGCAGCTTCGAGCCGACCTTCCGAGGTGCGGAGCGGCACGGTCTGGACGAGGTGACGCGGATCTACAAACAGATCGAGAAGGACGAGAAGTTCCATGTCGGTCTCGGGTTGCAGATGATGGCGACCTACGTCGCGACCGACGAGGACCGCGAAGAGATCCTGCGAGCCATGCGCGGGATGCGCGACATCGCCTGGCGCACCTTCACCCCTGAGTCGTTGAAGGCCGGGCAGTGACACGTGAGCGGGTGATCTCCGTGGACACGGACGATTGGCGCACCGTCGCCGTGGTGGCGGTCGAGTACTGTGCCGATGACGTCGTGGCGGTGACCCTCCGCGATCGTGACGGTGCGGACCTTCCCGCGTGGTCGCCGGGTGCGCACATCGACGTCGACCTCGGGTCGGGTCTGGTGCGGCAGTATTCGTTGTGCGGCAGTCCGCGGTCCGCGGACCGGTGGCGGATCGCGGTGCTTCGTGAACCGAACGGACGAGGCGGGTCGAAGCGGATGCATGACGAGGTCCGCCCGGGCGACACCTTGTACATCCGTGGTCCGCGCAACCGGTTTCCCCTTGTCGAGGCAGCGCGGTACCTGTTCGTGGCCGGCGGCATCGGCGTCACGCCGATCCTTCCGATGGTGCGCCGGGTGGCAGAACTCGGCCGCCCGTGGCTCCTCGTCTACGGCGGGCGCACCCGGACGTCGATGGCCTTCCTCGACGAACTCTCGACCATCCCGGGTGGCGAACTCACCGTCGTCCCACAGGACGAAGCGGGGCTTCCCGATCTCACCGGGCTGCTCGCCGTTCCGGAGGACGGTACCGCCGTCTTCTGCTGCGGGCCTCCGTCGATGCTCTCCGCGGTGGAGGAGGCGTGTTCGGCCTGGCCTGCGGACGCCGTGCACCGGGAACGGTTCGCCGCGGAAACACCCGTTGCCGAAGGGTCTTTCGAGGTGCTGCTGCAGCGCAGCGATATCCGCCTCACCGTCGGCGAGCACGAGCCCTTGCTCGACGCGGTCGAGGCGGCCGGTGTCGCGCTCGACAACTCATGCCGAGCGGGTATCTGCGGTACGTGCGAGGTTGGGGTGCTGGCCGGCGAGCCGGACCATCAGGATGACGTGTTGACCGACGAGGAACGGGAACGTGGCGACATCATGTTGCCGTGTGTCTCTCGCGCCAAAGGGCGGTTGTTGGTCCTCGACTTGTGATGCTCGGGGCCCGGTAGGTTTCGACCCGCCGGGAGCTTCCGGCGGGTGGTAGGCACGGCGACTGTGCGGAGCACCGCAGCTGTCGTCTGCTCGGGAAGGCCTTCGGACCGGGATAGCTCCATGGCCCCACCTGCACCCCCGCAGCCAGCGATCAGGACGTCGCGCCGAGGACTGCTGCGATCTCGCAGTATCCGTCATGCTGGGCCTTGTGCAGTGTCGTGATGCCGTGTGCGGGTACCGGACCGGGACGTCGGCTCCGGCGGCGGTCGGGAGCCGGGCGATGGCGGTCCCGCTTGGGCGTCACCGGTTGCCTACTCGAGGCCGGTCCGCCACAAGATCCGCACCGCGGCATGGGGCGGATCCGCGTTTTCGCCGGAGTCCGCGTCCCGGCTGTTGTAGCGCAGCCGGGACGCCGGGCGAGTCACCCAGGCGCTCCGCGGCGTAGCGATGGGTGTCGAAGGTTTGTACCGCCGCGCAGTGCCGGGGCGTAGCTCGTCGGCGTTGCCCGGACGCCGATTCCACCAACATCGTGAACGCATCGGTGTTCGGCTGGGTATGCGCACCGAACAACGGTCAGGCCTTGTCCACACTGCCCCTGGCTGCCCGTAGAGGCCCGGGTTCCGTCGGGGTCGGCCGGGTAACAAGCGAACGGCCCGTGACTGGCATCTCTGCTGGTCACGGGCCGTTTGATCGGGCGCCCTCGGCAGGATTCGAACCTGCGACACCTGCCTCCGGAGGGCAGTGCTCTATCCACTGAGCTACGAGGGCCCGCCACCTCGCGGTGACGTCAGAAGCCTATCGCATGCCCGTTGCTGCCCGTGCGCGTGGTCCCCGTTCGCCGGCGTGTGAGGTCTGCCGCGGCGCGATACCGTCCCCGGGGCTCGTGGGTTAGGGTTACCTGTATTGCATTCATGCGCATGTCGCTATATGTTCGCTCTGCGTGACCGCAGCCCGAAGTGGCATCGACAGCACCCGTGGGAACCTGCGGGAGAGGGGAACGAGATGGGCCACGGACACGGCCATGGCCACGGGCACGCCGACCTCTCGGCGTCCGGCGCTCATCAGGGCAGACTCACCGCCGCCCTGGCCATCAGCGGCGCGTTCATGGTGCTCGAATTCGTCGTCGGCTTCGCGACCGCCTCGCTGGCCCTCATCTCCGATGCCGCGCACATGTTCACCGACGTCCTCGGGCTCGGCATGGCGCTCGCCGCCGTCATGCTCGCCCGTCGCAGCGGCCCGACGTACACCCGCACCTTCGGCCTCTATCGCGCCGAGGTGCTCGCCGCGCTCGCCAACGCGTTCCTGTTGTTCGGCGTCGGCGGCTACGTCATCTACGAGGCGGTCGACCGCATCGGCGGCGCCCCCGAAGTGCCCGGCGTTCCCGTACTGCTCGCCGGCGCGGCCGGGCTCGTCGCCAACATCGTCGCGTTCCTGCTCCTGCGTTCCGGCGCCAAGGAGAGCCTCAACATCCGCGGCGCCTACCTCGAAGTGCTCGCCGACCTCGTCGGCTCCGTCGCCGTCCTCATCAGCGCCGCACTCACGCTCCTGACCGGCTGGCGGTACGCCGACCCCATCGCGGGCGTCGCCATCGGAGTATGGATCCTCCCGCGCACCGCAGTCCTCGCCGCACGTTCGCTGCGCATCCTCTTCCAGCACGCACCCCGGGGCGTCGACGTCGCCGCCATCGAAGCCGACCTCGCCGTGCTCGACAGCGTCGACGACGTCCACGACCTCCACGTCTGGACACTCACGTCCGGCATGGAGGTCGCCTCCGCGCACCTGACGATCGGCCCCGAGGGCGACACCTCCGCCGTGCTCGCCGCCGCTCAGGACCTGCTGACGACCCGGTACGGCATCGACCACGCAACCCTGCAGGTCGAACCGCGAGAACACGCTCAGCGCTGCGAAGAACTCAGCTGGTGACCGGCAGGTCGGGCGGGCGTCGTCACGGCAGCGGCACGGACGTCACGGGAACGGCAGCGGCTTCGCGTCCCGCCGTGCCAGCATCTGCCGCATCGTGTCCGACTCGGGCAGCTGCGAAGCCAGCATGCTCGTCGCGAGCGTGCTCACCGCGCTGAGCCGCGCGTGCTCCCGCGCATACCTGGCCATGTCCACCCCGCCCTGGTGATGGCGCAGCATCAGCTGCAGGAAGTACACGTCGAGCTGCTCACCCTCGAGCGAGCGCATCTTCGACAGCTCCTGCTCGGTCGCCATGCCCGGCATGGCCCTGCTGCCACCGACCTGGCCGCCCGACGGGCCCGACGGCGCCCGCTCGCTCGTCTCCGACTCGGACGAGGTCGCCTCGCTCTCCTTGCCGTGTTCGTGCCCCATCGGTTCGGACATCCACGTCATGTACTCGCCGGCGGGCTCCTCCGGCTTGCCCCAGAGCATCAGCCAGCCCTTCATGCGGCCGACCTGCTCGTTCTGCGTGCTCGCGATGTCGAACGCCAGCTGCCTGATCTGCGGATCCGTGCTGTGGTCGCGAGCCCAGTTCGCCATCGTCACGGCCTGCAGGTGGTGCACCGACATGTCCTGCGCGAACCCGACGTCCACCGGTCCCGGTCGCGTCGCAGGCTCGCTGTCGGTGCCGCGGGCGACCAGCATGCCCACCGTCGCCCCGACCAGCAGCAACGCCAGTGCCGCCGCGCCGAAGATCACGTACCGGGGCCATTCGCGTTCCCGCGGCGGCTGCGAGGCGTCGACGGCCGCTGCCGAACCGTCCGCTTCGGAGCCGTCTCGCGACCCGGGCTCACCGCCGGCGGCCTCGGGATCAGCGGGTTCGGGCTCGGCGGCCTTCGGCTCAGGGGGTTCGGGCTCGGTCGGTTCGGGGGCGCGTGATTCGTCAGGAGTGTCGTTCATGACCTGCGGAGTCCCTGGAATACGGTCGTCGGCGGGCGGGGAGTAGCCGGAAGGTTACTGTCCGCCGCCCATCGACTCGTCAGCCGCTCCCGCCGAGCCCTCGTAGTCCATCGGCTTGGCATCCGGGCCCGGCTTCTCCGGGTTGAACGGCGGCGGGTTGTCCGGGTCGAACTGGCCCGGCCCCAGCGCGTCGCAGGAGGCGCCGATCTCGGGGTAGGTGTTCGAGTTCCGCTTCAACGCGGCGATGAACTGGTCGATGCGCTCGTCGGTGACGTCGTCGACCTTCAGCTGATGGCCCCAGGACTGCAGCGAGACCGGCGAGTCCAGGCCCGGATACGGCGACAGCATCATGTAGGGCTTGTTCTCGACGCGGAGCTTCAGCGTGTCGAGGTCCTCGCCGGACACCCGCTCCGGGTCGTAGGCGATCCATACGGCGCCGTGTTCGAGCGAGTGGACCATGTTCTCGGTGCGCACCGCCTCCTGGTACACCGTGCCGGTGCAGGAGGCCCAGAAGCCGTCGTGCGGTCCGCCGAACGGCGGCGACTGGTCGTAGGCGACCCGCTCGTTCGGGCGGACGTGGGCGCCGCCCTCGTACTCCTCGATCGTGACGCCGTCGATCTTCTTCGACGGGTCGGGGTTGTTCCGGCCGGGCGTGAAGTTCTCGGCCGCGACTTCCTCGCGTTCCCGCTGCTCCCGGCTGCCGCTCGAGGCGACGTAGTAGTAGCCGAAGACACCGGCCGCCAGCAGCACGATGGCCACGACCGCGGTGATCGTGCCCCAGGGCACGTTCTTCTTGCCGACCGTGGAACCGCGGGCCGCCTGCACCGCACTCGGTGCCTTCTTGCCCTTCTTGCCGCTGGCCATGGCTGCAGAGTCTCCTTAACCGGGAATCGGGTACCCCGATCGAGCAGTGTAGGGACGCCGGGGCGGGTATCGGGCGGCGGCTCGTGGGTTCGGTATGCGACCGCGCACATCCGGGGTGAGCCGGTGACCGAGCGTCGCCCCCGCCGAACGTACACTCGCCGGGTGACTCCCTCCGCCCTTGCTGACCTCGTGCGTTCGTCTGCCGTCACGGTTCTCGAGGCCCGTGGCCTCGACACCGGCGTGCTTCCTGAGCAGGTGACGGTGGAGCGACCGCGCAACCCGGAACACGGCGACTACGCGACCAACGTGGCGCTGCAAGTCGCGAAGAAAGTAGGTATGGCTCCCCGCGAGTTGGCCGACGCGCTCGCGACCGAGCTGGGTGCCGCCGACGGCGTCGACAGCGCGGAGGTCGCAGGCCCCGGATTCCTCAATCTGCGCCTCGCGGCCGACGCGCAGGGTGAGATCGTCCGCCGCGTGCTCAGTGCGGGCGACGCCTTCGGCCGCGGCGACGCACTCGCGGGCCGCACGATCAACCTGGAGTTCGTCTCGGCCAACCCGACGGGCCCGATCCACCTCGGCGGCACCCGCTGGGCCGCCGTCGGCGACGCCCTCGGCCGCGTGCTGAGCGCCCAGGGCGCCGACGTCACGCGGGAGTACTACTTCAACGACGCGGGTGCGCAGATCGACCGGTTCGTCAACTCGCTGCTGGCGGCCGCTCAGGGACTACCCGCGCCCGAGGACGGCTACGCGGGCGCCTACATCGACGACATCGCCGCCGCCGTCCTGCGCAAGGAACCCGACGCGCTCTCGCAGCCCGAGGGCGAGCGCCACGAGACGTTCCGCAAGGTCGGCGTCGGTCTCATGTTCGAGGAGATCAAGCAGAGCCTCCACGACTTCGGCACCGACTTCGACGTCTTCTTCCACGAGGACTCCCTGCACGCCCGTGGCGCCGTGGCGCAGGCCGTCGACGAACTCAAGGAGTCCGGCACCCTCTACGAGGCCGACGGCGCCTGGTGGATGCGCACCACCGACCAGGGCGACGACAAGGATCGTGTCGTCATCAAGAGCGACGGCGACCCCGCCTACATCGCGGGCGACATCGCCTACCTGCGCGACAAGGTGCAGCGCGGCTTCGATCTGTGCATCTACATGCTCGGCGCCGACCACCACGGCTACATCGGCAGGCTGAAGGCGACCGCCGTGGCGCTCGGCTACGACCCCGACGTGGTCGAGGTGCTCATCGGCCAGATGGTCAACCTCGTCAGCGGCGGCACCCCGGTGCGCATGAGCAAGCGCGCGGGCACGGTCGTCACGTTGGAAGACCTCGTCGAGGCGGTGGGCGTCGATGCCGCCCGCTACGAGCTGACGCGCTACTCGGTCGACTCCGGTATCGACATCGACCTCGACCTGCTGCGCAAGCACACCAACGAGAACCCCGTGTTCTACGTGCAGTACGCGCACGCGCGGCTGGCCTCGCTCCAGCGGAACTCGGCCGAGCTGCAGATCGAGCTCGACCCCGCTGCCGACTTCAGCCTGCTGACCCATCCCCGCGAAGGGGACCTCATCCGCACGATCGGCGAGTTCCCGAGCGTGCTCACCAAGGCGGCCGAGCTGCGCGAACCGCACCGCGTCGCCCGTTACCTCGAGTCGCTGGCGTCGGCGTACCACAAGTTCTACGACGTCGCGCGCGTGCTGCCCCAGGGTGACGAGGCGCCGACCGACCTCACCCACGCACGCCTGGCGCTGTGCGAGGCCGCACGCCAGGTACTCGCCAACGGACTGTCCCTGCTCGGGGTCTCCGCCCCGGAACGGATGTAATGAATGTGTGCACACCCCGCGGGGCCCCGCCACGCCGAGGTCTACCCGCACGCCGATCAGGCGGGTTTCCCACCGTCCACTTCGGGCGAGCTCGACCGGCTGCACGCGAAGGTGTGGCCGCGTAACACCTATCGCGCGGGCGACGGCGTCGTGCGCATCGCGGGCGTCGACGTCCGCGAACTCGCACGCACTTACGGCACGCCGCTGTTCGTCATCGACGAGGCCGACTTCAAGTTCCGCTGCGCCGAGTACGCCGCCGCGTTCGAGGACCCCACTCTGGTCCACTACGCGGGCAAGGCGTTCCTGTGCACCGAGGTCGCCCGGTGGGTGGCCGGGCAGGGCCTGAGCCTCGACGTCTGCAGCGGTGGGGAGCTGGCCATCGCGCTGCGCGCCGAGTTCCCGCCCGAGCGGATCACGTTCCACGGCAACAACAAGTCCGTGGCCGAACTCGAAGCCGCCGTCGAGGCCGGGGTCGGCACGATCGTGCTCGACTCGAACTACGAGATCGCCAGGCTCGCCGACGTCGCGGCCCGCCACGACGTGATCCAGCAGGTGCTGGTGCGGGTGACGGTCGGCGTGGAGGCCCACACCCACGAGTTCATCGCCACCGCGCACGAGGACCAGAAGTTCGGGTTCTCGCTGGCCTCCGGTGAAGCGGCCGAAGCCGTCCGCCGCGTGCTCAACGCTCCGTCGTTGCAGCTCGTCGGCCTGCACAGCCATATCGGGTCGCAGATCTTCGACGCCGACGGCTTCGAGGTGGCCGCTCGCCGCGTCGTGGGCCTGCTGGCCGAGCTGCGCAAGGAACACGGCGCGGAAGCGCTGGCGAGCCTCACGACCGTCGACCTCGGCGGCGGGTTCGGCATCGCCTACACCGACAAGGACAACCCGCCCCCTCCGGCGCAGCTGGTCACGCAGATCCGCGACATCGTCCGCAAGGAGTGCGCGTTCGCCGACATCCCGGTGCCCCGCATCGCGGGCGAGCCCGGCAGGGCGATCGCGGGCCCCGGCACCGTCACGCTGTACGAGACCGGCACCATCAAGGACGTCGTGCTCGGCGACGAGGGTGTACGGCGGTACGTCAGCGTCGACGGCGGCATGAGCGACAACATCCGCACCGCGCTCTACGACGCCGCCTACGACGTCCGCCTGGTCTCCAGGGCCGGCGACGACGGCCAGCCCGAGCCCGTGACCGCCATGCTGTCCCGCGTGGTGGGAAAGCACTGTGAGTCCGGTGACATCGTCGTCCGCGACTGCTGGTTGCCGGAGACCCTGGCACCGGGCGACCTGCTCGCGGTCGCCGCCACGGGTGCGTACTGCTACTCGATGGCCAGCAACTACAACCGGCAGCCGCGGCCAGCGGTGGTCGCCGTGCGCAACGGTGAGCACCGGCTGCTGCTGCGCAGGGAGACGTACGACGACATGCTGCGACTGGAGGCGTCGTGAGCTGCCGCGTGAGCGACGACGTGAGCTGTGGCCAGCTGCCTGTAGGGGAGGGGCGTGAATGACTGAGCCGGTCAAGGTTGCCCTGCTCGGATGCGGAACCGTCGGCAGCGAGGTGACCCGCATGCTGCTCGACGACCCCGGCGAGCTGGCCGCGCGCGTGGGTGCGCCGGTCGAGCTGGCGGGTATCGCCGTGCGCAGGCCGGACAAGCATCCGGAACTGCCGCAGCACCTCGTCACATCCGACGCGACCGCGCTGATCGACTCCGATGTGGACATCGTCGTCGAACTGATCGGCGGGATCGACCCGGTGCGCGACTGGTTGTTGTCCGCACTGCGCAGCGGCCGATCCGTGGTGACGGGCAACAAGGCGTTGCTGTCGGAACACGGGAGCGAACTCGCCGAGGCGGCCGACGACTCCGGTGCGGACCTGTACTACGAGGCCGCCGTCGCCGGTGCGATCCCGCTGCTGCGCCCGCTCCGCGAATCGCTGGCAGGCGACCGCATCACACGCGTGATGGGCATCGTCAACGGAACGACGAACTTCATCCTGTCCGCCATGGACTCGACGGGTGCCGGCTACGCCGAGACGCTCGACGAGGCGACCCGGCTCGGCTACGCCGAGGCCGACCCGACGGCCGATGTGGACGGATACGACGCGGCGTCCAAGGCGGCGATCCTCGCGTCACTGGCGTTCCACAGCCGCGTGACCGCGGCCGACGTCCACCGGGAAGGCATCGCAGGCATCAGCTCGTCGGACATCACCGCGGCGAAATCGCTGGGGCGCACCGTAAAGCTGCTCTCCATTTGTGAGCGAGTGACCGAAGAGGACGGTTCCGAATCGGTCTCCGCGCGCGTGCATCCGGTCATGATCCCGAAGTCGCACCAGCTCGCAGGCGTCGGCGGCGCGTTCAACGCCGTTTACGTCGAGGCTGAAGCCGCGGGGCAGCTGATGTTCTACGGCCAGGGCGCGGGCGGTGCTCCCACGGCGAGCGCCGTGCTGGGTGATCTTGTATCGGCCGCGCGCAACAAGGTCGCCGGCGGCCGCGGCCCGCGCGAATCGGCGCATGCCGCACTGCCGGTGCGCCCGATGGGGCAGACGCCGACGCGCTACCACGTCAGCCTCGACGTCGCCGACAAGCCCGGTGTGCTCGCGCAGGTGGCCCAGGTGTTCGCTGCGCACGGCGTGAGCATTTCCACGGTGCGGCAACGGGACCGGCGATCCACGGCGAGCCTCGTCGTCGTGACCCACCAGGCCCCCGATGCCGCCTTGCGCTCCACTGTGGATGAGATCGACAAGCTCGACGTCGTGCGCGAGGTCGTCAGTGTGATGCGGGTGGAAGGCGAGGCGGAGTGACTACGGAGAACGCGGGCGGCGACGTCAAGGCCGGCTGGCCCGGGATCATCAACGCGTACTCCTCGCGGATTCCGATCCCCGAGGGCGCGGACGTCGTGACGCTCGGCGAGGGCAACACGCCGTTGCTCGCCGCGCCCCACCTGTCCGAGCTCACCGGCGCGACGGTGTATCTCAAGGTCGAGGGCGCCAACCCCACCGGCTCGTTCAAGGACCGCGGCATGACCGTGGCCATGACGCACGCTCGCGCGAGCGGGCTCAAGGCGGTGATCTGCGCCTCCACCGGAAACACGTCGGCGTCGGCGTCCGCATACGCCGCGCGGGCCGGACTCGCCACGGCGGTGCTCGTGCCGCAGGGCAAGATCGCGCTCGGCAAGATGGCGCAGGCGGTGCTCCACGGCGCGCGCATCCTGCAGATCGACGGCAACTTCGACGACTGCCTCGAACTCGCGCGCAAGACGGCAGCCGACTATCCGGTGACCCTCGTCAACTCCGTGAACCCGGTGCGGCTGGTGGGGCAGAAGAGCGCGGCGTGGGAGATCTGCGACACGCTGGGCACGGCCCCGGACATCCACTGCCTGCCGGTCGGCAACGCCGGCAACATCACCGCCTACTGGTCGGGCTACACCGAGTACGCGGCCGACGGACTCGTGGAGAACACCCCGCGCATGTTCGGCTTCCAGGCCGCGGGCGCGGCGCCGCTGGTGCACGGTGAGCCGGTCAAGACGCCGGAGACCGTGGCGACGGCCATCCGCGTCGGCAGCCCGGCGTCGTGGGACAGCGCGGTGAAGGCACAGCGGGCCAGCGGCGGCCTGTTCGACGCCGTCACCGACGAGCGGATCCTCGCCGCATATCGCCTGCTCGCGAGCAAGGAAGGCGTGTTCGTCGAGCCCGCGTCGGCCACGAGCGTCGCTGGCCTGCTCGCGGCGTCGGCCGACGGGCGGATCCCGCGCGGGTCGACCGTCGTGTGCACCGTGACCGGCCACGGCCTGAAGGACCCCGGCACGGCGCTCGAAGGCAACATCGAGGTCGAACCGCTCGCCGTCGACCCGCGTTCGGTCGCGGCGGCGCTGGAACTCTCGTGAGGTTCACGGTCCGGGTACCCGCGTCGACGGCGAACCTCGGCCCTGGTTTCGACACGTTCGGACTGTCGCTGGCGCTGTACGACGTGGTCGAGTTCGAGACCGCCGAGTCCGGTGTGGACATCGAGGTGCTCGACGCGGGGGCCGGCGACATGAGCCGGGTGCCGCGCACCGGCAGGCACCTCGTCACGCGGGCGCTGCGCGCCGCGTGCAACCGGCTCGGGACGAGCCCGCCCGGCCTGCGACTGCGGTGCCACAACGCGATTCCGCACTCCCGGGGTCTCGGTTCGTCGGCCGCGGCGATCGTCACCGGCATCGTCGCGGCGTACACGCTCGCCGACCGCGAACTCGACGCCGACGCGCTGCACCTGGCAGCCGAGTTCGAAGGTCACGCCGACAACGTCGCGGCCAGCCTGTACGGCGGTTTCGTCGTCGCCTGGGTCTCCGGCGGCCGGTACCGTGCCGAACGGCTCGCCCCGCACGAGGCGATCCGGCCGGTCGTCGCCGTACCGCCGACCCAGTCGTCGACCCACCAGACGCGGGGCCTGCTCCCCGAACAGGTGCCGCTCGCGGACGCCGTGTTCACCGGCGGGCGCACGGCGCTGGCCGTGCACGCCATGACCAGCAGGCCCGACCTGCTGCTCGATGCGACCGACGACCGGCTGCACCAGGGCTATCGCAGGCCCGCCTACCCCGGCACGATGCGGCTGGTCGACGAGCTGCGTTCCCACGGCATCGCGGCGGCGGTGTCCGGGGCGGGGCCGACGGTGCTGGCACTCCCGTTCGGTGAACGGGCGGGTGCGGGAACAATTCCGCCGGACGTCGACGTTGACGGATACGACATCCTCGAGCCGGCGATCGACCTCGACGGAGTGCAGGTCTCCCTGGGTTGACCGGGGCCTCAGGGCCACGGCGAACAGGGTTTCCGCACCCCGTGGCGGCCCGGTAGCCGAGAGTGAGGCACGCCACTGACCGGGGTGGTTGTTGCACCCGCACGGTGGGCGGTCTACGCTCGGGGGCGTTCGGTCACCGTGCTCATTCCGCACCCGGCGATGGTCACGGGAACTCCTCCCGGTCGCATCTTCCGTTCTCTTGACGGGGGTAACCGGTATCACGGTGGTCGACCCCATCTCTTGCACGCGGCTGGCGCCGCTGCGACTCCCACGTCTCAGCGCAGGCCGCTCGCAGGGAGCCGAAACGCCGTCTCGCAATTCGGACGCGGGCGGCGGTCCGCTGGTCCAACGACAAGGAGTGGACCGGTCAGGAAGGACATGTGTGAGCAACACCGATCTTTTGAGCGGCGACGCGAGCGCCCAGGCTGCAGCGCCGGGTGACGGGGAGTCGCAGGGCGGCGCGGCGTCGACGCCGAAGCGGCGTCCCGGCGGACTGTCCGGCATGGTTATCGCCGATCTTCGTGCCCTCGCCACCGAACTCGGTATCGGTGACACCACGGGCATGCGCAAGGGGGACCTGATCGCCGCCATTCGCGAACGCCAGGGCAAGAGCAAGAAGCCCCGCGGCGGCACCGAGTCGTCCGACGACGCGGGCGAGGCCACGCTGCCGCTCGGTGACACCAACGGCAAGGCGACCAAGTCGGAGCAGAAGGTCCAGACCGCGCCCGCGGGCGACACCGACAAGCCGGCGGGCAAGGCCGCGGAGAAGACCGCCGACAAGCCGGCGAAGGGCGACAAGCCCGAGAAGACCGACAAGGGCGGCTCGAAGCAGAAGGCCGACGGTGACGGCGAGTCCGGTCAGCAGGGCGATGGCGGCGGACGTCGCCGTCGTCGTGGCGGTTCCGGTCGCAACGCCGACGGTGGCCGCGGCGACAACTCGCGCGGCGACAACTCGCGTGGTGACGGTAGCCAGGACAAGTCCGACGACGAGTCCGGCGACCAGCGCAAGCCTGGCAGCCGTGGTGACAACAAGGGCGACAACAAGGGCGACAACAGCCGCGGGGACAACCGTGGCGACGGCAACCGGGACGACGACGACCGCGGCGGGCGCCGTGGCCGCCGGTACCGGGACCGTCGCCGTCGCGGCGGCCGCGGCGAGGGCGAGACGGAGATCCGCGAGGACGACGTCCTGCTGCCCGTCGCCGGCATCCTCGACGTGCTCGACAACTACGCGTTCGTGCGGACGTCCGGCTACCTGCCGGGCCCGAACGACGTGTACGTGTCGCTGTCGCTGGTGCGCAAGCACGGCCTGCGCCGCGGTGACGCGATCACCGGTGTCGTTCGCCAGCCGCGTGAGGGCGAGCAGCAGCGGCAGAAGTTCAACCCGCTGGTGCGTGTCGACTCGGTCAACGGCCTGGAATCCGACGTCGCCAAGAAGCGTCCCGAGTTCACGAAGCTGACGCCGCTGTACCCGAACGAGCGGCTGCGGCTCGAAACGCAGCCGAACAAGCTGACGACCCGGGTCATCGACCTGGTCATGCCCGTCGGCAAGGGGCAGCGTGCCTTGATCGTCTCGCCGCCGAAGGCCGGTAAGACGACGATCATGCAGGACGTGGCGAACGCGATCACCACGAACAATCCTGAGTGCCACCTGATGGTCGTGCTCGTGGACGAGCGGCCCGAAGAGGTCACCGACATGCAACGGTCGGTGAACGGTGAGGTCATCGCCTCGACGTTCGACCGCCCGCCGTCGGACCACACGACGGTCGCCGAGCTGTCCATCGAGCGGGCCAAGCGCCTCGTCGAGATGGGCCACGACGTGGTCGTGCTGCTCGACTCGATCACCCGCCTCGGCCGTGCGTACAACCTCGCGGCCCCGGCGTCCGGCCGGATCCTCTCCGGCGGTGTCGACTCCACGGCGCTGTTCCCGCCGAAGCGTTTCCTCGGCGCGGCGCGCAACATCGAGGACGGTGGCTCGCTGACCATCTTCGCCACCGCCATGGTGGAGACGGGCTCCACCGGTGACACGGTCATCTTCGAGGAGTTCAAGGGCACCGGTAACGCCGAGCTCAAGCTCGACCGGAAGATCGCCGAGCGCCGCGTGTTCCCGGCGGTCGACGTCAACCCGTCCGGCACCCGCAAGGAGGAGCTGCTGCTCTCGCCGGACGAGCTGGCCGTCACGCACAAGCTGCACCGGGTGCTGCACGCGCTCGACTCGCAGCAGGCGATCGACCTGCTCATCGACAGGTTGAAGAAGACCAAGACGAACATCGAGTTCCTGATGCAGATCTCGAAGAGCACCCCGGGCACGGAGGAACAGCAGTAACCCCGCGCCCGCGGATCGCACAGCGCAACGGCCTCCCGTCACCCGGCGGGAGGCCGTTGCGCTGTGCACGGCCGGAACGCCCCGGAGCACGCGGCTGCGTTCCTGCCCCCAGGGGCACCTTCGTTGCATTCAATGCGACCAAAGTGCCCTTGGGGGCGTCGGTGGACCCGTCAGTCGGCAGGGGGGAGCCGGCTGAGGTAGGCGTCGCGAGAGGGGAGCAGGTGCTCGCGGCACGTCTCGGCCAGCGTCTCGGTGTCACCGTGGCGCAGCGCGTCGATCATCGCCCAGTGCTCGCGCCTGCTCTGCTCCAGAAACTCGGGCGACGTCACGGTGACGGACCGGATCGCATGCGCCATCTGTGCGTGCCTGCGGATCGCCTCCACCAGGACGGTGTTGTCGGACAGTCCGAACAGGGTCCGGTGGAACTCCATATTGGCCTTGGTCACCTCACGCAGCTCACCGCCGTCGATGCCGGTGTCGTGACGGCGCTGGATGGCGACGAGCTCGTCGAGCCGGTCGGATCGCACCGGCACGGGGATCAACCGTGCGCAGTGAACCTCCAGTAGCTCCCGCACCTCGTAGAGATCGCGTACCTCCTGCGCTGTGTAAGCCTTGACGAACGCTCCCACGTTCGGTTTCCGCTCGACGAGTCCCCGGTTCTCGAGTTCCTGCAGCGCACTGCGCACGACGTGGCGCTTCGCGGCGAACGCGCGCATCAGCTCGTCCTCCACGAGCCGCTCCCTCGGGTATCGCAGCCCGAGCACGATCTGCTCCTCCAGTTGTTCGAGCAGGGACAACTCGCCTCTACCTCCATCACGTGCCGGCGCGGGCGAGTCAGTTTCCCACGACTGGTTGCTCCCGCTCCACGACCGTGGTTAGATGTCGCCGTTTTCATCGAATAAATTATTGATAATGAGGTCGATAATGACTGACGGCGCGTGCGACGCGGAAGACTCCACTCAGGGCATGACGCGGGGACTGCCCAACTACGGCGACTCCGGGTTCTCGCTGTTCCTGCGCAAGGCGTTCATCAAGGGAGCGGGGTACACCGACGACGCGCTCGACCGCACGGTCGTCGGCATCGTCAACACCGGCAGCGGGTTCAACCCCTGCCACGGCAACATGCCGCAGCTCATCGACGCGGTGAAGCGGGGCGTGATGCTCGCGGGCGGCCTGCCCGTCGACTTCCCGACGATCTCGTTGCACGAGAGCTTCTCGAACCCGACGAGCATGTACCTGCGCAACCTCATGTCGATGGACACCGAAGAGATGATCAAGGCGCTGCCGCTCGACGCCGTCGTGCTCATCGGCGGGTGCGACAAGACGGTCCCGGCACAGCTGATGGGTGCCGCGTCCGCGGAGATCCCCGCGATCCAGCTCGTCACCGGGTCCATGCTGACCGGCGGGCACCGCGGTGAGCGGGTGGGCGCCTGCACCGACTGCCGCGCGTTCTGGGGCAAGTACCGCGGCGACGAGATCGACGAGCAGGAGATCTCCGACGTCAACTCGAGCCTGGTCGGCAGTGTCGGCACCTGCTCGGTCATGGGCACCGCGAGCACCATGGCCGGGATCGCCGAAGCCATGGGCATCGCCCTGCCCGGCAGCGCCACGCCGCCGGCCGTCACCGCCGATCGCATGCGCATCGCCGAGAAGACGGGCACGCGCGCCGTCGGTATCGCCCGCGAGCGGCTCACCGTCGACAAGATCCTCACCGAGTCGTCGTTCGAGAACGCCCTGCGCGTGCTGCTCGCCCTCGGCGGGTCGACCAACGGACTCGTCCACCTCGCCGCCGTCGCGGGGAGGCTCGGGTTCGACCTCGATCTCGCGACGTTCGACCAGCTGAGCCGGGAGACGCCGGTGCTGGTCAACCTCAAGCCCGCCGGGTCGCACTACATGGAGGACCTGCATCGGGCCGGCGGCATCCCGGTGCTGCTCGACCGGCTGCGCGACCTCGTCGACCTGGACGCACTCACCATCACGGGCCGCACCCTCGGCGAGGAGCTCGCCGACCGCGACACCTCGTTCACCCAGGACGTCGTCCGGCCGCGCGAGGACCCGATCTACCCGGCGGGCAGCATCGCCGTGCTTCGCGGCAATCTCGCGCCGGGAGGGGCGATCGTCAAGCAGGCCGCCGCCACACCGGAGCTGCTCGAGCACACCGGCCGTGCCGTCGTGTTCGAGAACTCCGCCGACATGGCCGAGCGCATCGACGACGAGGACCTCGACGTGCACGCCGACGACGTACTCATGCTCAAGAACATCGGCCCCCTCGGCGCGCCCGGCATGCCCGAGGCCGGGTACATCCCCATCCCGAAGAAGCTCGCCCGGCAGGGCGTTAAGGACATGGTCCGCATCTCCGACGGGCGCATGTCCGGTACCGCGCGGGGCACGATCGTGCTGCACGTGTCCCCGGAGTCGGCGGTCGGTGGTCCGCTCGCGTACGTGCGAGACGGCGACACCGTGCGGCTCAGCGTGGCCGACCGGGTGCTGTCGCTCGAGGTGTCCGACGAGGAACTCGCCACCCGCCGTGAGCAGAAGCCCGTTACGGCGCAGCAACCCCCGGCGCGCGGCTACCGGAGGCTGTTCGTCGACCAGGTCACCCAGGCCGAGGACGGCGCCGATTTCCGGTTCCTGCAGGCCGAGTCGATGCGGGCCACGGTGCCGCGCGCTCGCTGAACCCCCTCATTCCGCTTCCCCGCGGACATTCTCCCTCAACCCACCCGTCCCTTTTAGACAATCAATGGTGATGTCATGACATCCACGACGTGGACCCTCATTGCGGCGGTCCTCGCCATCGCGCTGCTGCTCGGCCTGGTCATCTGGGTCCGGTTGCAGGCGTTCATCGCACTACTGATCGCGAGTATCGGGTTCGGACTCGCCACCGGCACCAGCCCCGGTGACCTCGTCGAGCTCATCGTCGAGGAGATGGGAGGTGGACTCGGCCAGGTCGCGCTCGTCGTCGGCCTGGGTGCCGTGTTCGGGCACGTGCTCCAGCGGGCCGGTGCCGCCGAGCGGCTCGCCTCGACCCTGATCGACCGCTTCTCCGAGAAGCATGTCGCCTGGGGGCTGGGATTCGCGGGCTTCCTCGTGTCGATCGCCGTGTTCATCGACGTCGCGATCGTGATCCTCGTGCCGATGCTGTACACGATCGCGAAGCGCACCGGGAAGTCACTGCTGTTCTACGGCATCCCGCTGTGTGCGGGCGTGAGTGTCACGCACACCTTCATCCCGCCGACCCCGGGGCCGATCGCCACGGCCGGCATCATGAACGCCGACCTCGGCCTGGTGATCCTCTTCGGCGTGATCTGCGGTCTGCCCGCGATGGCCATCGCGGGGCCGATCTTCGGCCGCTGGATCTCGAAGCGGATCTTCGTGCCCGTGCCCGCCGAACTCGACGCCGCCCGCGGCGAGGCCGACGAACGCGACCCGGACACGCTGCCGCGGTTCGGTGCCGTCGTCGGTGCCCTGCTGCTGCCACTGGTACTGATCCTCGCGGGCACGACCAGCGAGGCCGTGCTGCCCGAGGGCAACGCCGCCGCAACCACGTTGGCGTTCATCGGGCACCCGGTCATCGCGCTGCTGCTGACCTGTCTGTACACGCTGTACTTCTTCGGCGTGCGGCGCGGTGCCAGCAGGGACGAACTGCAGCAGATGACGACCTCTGCGCTCGGTCCCGCCGGTGTCATCATCCTGATCACCGGCGCGGGGAGCGTGTTCGGCGGCCTGCTCGTCGACTCCGGCATCGGTGACGTGCTCGCCGGCTGGATGAGTGACATGAACATGCCGCTCGTGCTGTTCGGGTTCGTGACCGCGTCGATCATCCGCATCTCGCAGGGTTCGGGCACCGTCGCGATGATCACGGGCGCCACGCTCACCGCCCCGTTGGCCACGACGATGGGCGCAGGCGACGCGGTCGTCGCACTGACCTGCATCGCGATCGCCAGTGGCGCCGCCGCGTTCTCCCACGTGAACGACTCCGGCTTCTGGATGGCGAACCGCTACTTCGGCATGTCCGTCGCCGACACGCTGAAGTCGTGGACCGTGATGAAGACGATCGTCGGCGTCACCGGCTGTGTCGTCGCGACCGTGCTGAGTTTCTTCGTCTGACGTGCCGCAAGCGCTCGCGGGCCCCGCACCGAGCGTGGTGCGGGGCCCGCGCTCGTGCCCCCAGGGGCACTTTGGTGGCATTCAACGCGACCAAAGTGCCCTTGGGGGCGTCACCGTGGCGGGAATGCCCGCGGCCCGGACCGCGTTGCAGGTGGTGACGGGCGATCTGGCAGAATCGACCCGCTGACGTCCGGTTCCGGTTCACCTTCCTCGCACCGGCGGGGCAGGACCCGGGATCACGAAGAGAGGACACCATGAAGAGCGGTATTCACCCCGACTACGTCGTGACCGAGGTCGTCTGCGGCTGCGGCAACACGTTCACCACGCGCAGCACGCGGGAGTCCGGTCACATCTACGTCGAGATCTGCTCGGCGTGCCACCCGTTCTACACCGGTAAGCAGAAGATTCTGGACACCGGTGGCCGCGTCGCCCGCTTCGAGGCGCGCTACGGCAAGCGCGGCAAGAAGGCCGACGCCAAGTAGCTTCATCGACGGCGCCCGTACCTGCCTCTGTGGCGGGTACGGGCGCCGCTTTGTATTTCGGCGGTCCGGCATTCCGGCGGCTCGCCCGGCGAGGTGATCAACGAAGGAGCAGTGCAGTGGAATCAGCGTCCCTGAAGGGGCTGCTCGACGAGTACGCCGAGCTCGAGGAGGCGCTCGGCGATCCGGCCGTGCACGCCGATCAGGCGCGGGCGCGGAAGCTGGGGCGCCGGTACGCCGAGCTCTCGCCGGTGGTCAAGACGGTTCACGAGCTCGAGGGCGTGAAATCGGACCTCGCGGCGGCGAAGGAGCTCGCCTCGGACGACCCTGCGTTCGCCGAGGAGGCCGAGCAGCTCGAGGAGCGCATTCCCGCGCTTGAGGCGAAGCTGACCGAACTGCTCCTGCCACGCGATCCCCACGACGGTGCCGACGTCGTGATGGAGATCAAGTCCGGCGAGGGCGGCGAGGAGTCGGCGCTGTTCGCGGGCGATCTGCTGCGCATGTACCTGCGGTACGCCGAGCGGCGCGGCTGGAAGGCCGAAGTGCTCGGCTCCACCGAGTCCGAACTGGGCGGCTACAAGGACGTCACGGTGTCGGTGAAGACCAAGGAAACGACCGCGGACGGCGTGTGGTCGCGGCTCAAGTTCGAAGGCGGCGTGCACCGGGTGCAGCGGGTGCCCGCGACCGAGTCGCAGGGGCGGATCCACACCTCGGCCGCCGGCGTGCTGATCTACCCCGAACCGGAGGAGGTCGAGGTGGAGATCGACTCGAACGACCTGCGCATCGACGCTTTCCGCTCGTCCGGCCCCGGCGGGCAGAGCGTGAACACGACCGACTCGGCGATCCGTGTGACGCACCTGCCGACCGGCGTCGTCGTCTCCTGCCAGAACGAGAAGTCGCAGATCCAGAACCGGGCGCGCGCGATCCAGGTGCTGCAGGCGCGGCTGCAGGCGATGGCCGAGGAGGAGGCGGCCGCGAAGGCCGCCGACGCGCGGCGGTCGCAGGTCCGGACCGTCGACCGGTCCGAGCGGGTGCGCACCTACAACTTTCCCGAGAACCGCATCTCGGACCATCGCGTCAACTTCAAGGCTTACAACCTCGACCAGGTGCTCGACGGCGAACTCGACGCCGTGCTCGACGCGCTGCAGGCCGCCGACCGCGAGGAGCGCATGGCCGAGTCACAGGTCTGACGCGCGTGGCGGCGGCCGAGCGCCGGTAGCCGGATCGAGGTCGCTCAGTTCAGGCCCATTGTCGTCGCGAAGCGTTCCATGCGTTCGGCGAACCCGTCCACCTCGCCGAAGTGCACGGCCATCGTGGCCGCGCCGGCGGCCGCGAAGGCCATCGTCATGTCGGCCACGTCGGTGAGCGTGCCGTCGACGTCGAGGCCGGACCACTCGGTGCGCACGGTCGGCTGTACCTGCCGGCCTGCGCCGGCGAGTTCGCGCAGCCGCGCGGCGCGCCGGCCGAACTCCTCGGGGCCGATACCCACGGCCTGCCACTCGTCGGCGAACCGGGCGGCCCTGCGGAGTGCACCTTCCGAGCCGCCGCCCACCATCAGCGGAACGGGCGTACGTGGGACCGGCTCGAACACGTGCCCTTCCACCGGATCGCGGCCCGCGAACAGCTCTCGTAGCAGTGCGAGCGTCTCGTCGGTGTTCGCACCGCGTGCGGCGAAGTCCGCTCCCACGGCGGCGAACTCTGTGGCGTCCCACCCCGTGCCCACACCGAGCGTCAACCGGCCACCGGAGAGGCGGTGCAGGGTCGCGGCCTGTTTTGCGACCGAGAACGGCTCCCGCAGCGGCAGCACCAGTACGGATGTGCCCAGCCGAAGTTGCCTCGTGTGCCCCGCGAGGTGCGCCAGTGTGACCAGGGGTTCGTACACGCCGCCGTGTACCCGTCCGAACGGCCCGGGCGGGAGCAGGTGGTCGGGCAGCCACGCCGCCCGGTAGCCGAGCTGTTCGGCCAGCACGGCGAGCTCGCCGAGCGCTGCGGGGTCCATGGCCGGATCCTCGTCGGGCAGCACCACATCCAGGCCGATCACGCGGTGGTCTCCTTCCCTGAGAGGAACAGCTGGACCGCGGCGAGCCACGCGCCAGGGGCCTCGTCGCCGATGAGGTGCCCCGCGTCGATCTCGACCAGCTCCGCGTGGGGAATCCCCTCGGCCAGCTCGCGGGACAGCGACGGCCCGGTGAGTGCGTCCGACGTCGTCGAGACGACCAACGTCGGTGCGCGCACGTCTCGCAGCTCCGCACGGGTGTCGACCGCCACGCCCAGTGCGACGTGTTCCGGGCTGCCCGGCGGAATGTTCGCGGCAAGGTTGTCGACGGCGGCGTCGACTTCGGACGGGGTGAGCGCGTTCAGGGCACGGTCACCGGGGGCGAGGAGCGTCAGGAACTTCGCCAGCAGGCGACGGTCGCCCCGCAACAGCTCGGCCCAGATCTCGAGCGCCAACCGCAGCCTGTTGTCCGGCTTGGCGAACCCTGCGGTGAGGATCACGTTGTCGACGTGGTCGGGATGGCGGGTCGCGAGCCGGACGGCGACGGCGGTGCCGAGCGAATAGCCGACGACGGACCACCGCTGTAGGCCGGCGTCGAGGGCGATCCGCACCAGTTCGTCGGCGACGTCGTCCAGGTCGAGTGGTTCGCTGCTGCGCGGCGTCGCTCCGGAGCCCGGATAGTCGGCTCCGATCACGGTGTGGGTGCGAGCGAGGTCATCGATCACGGGCCCGAAGTTGGCGTCGACGGATCCGCCCGCACCGTGGGCCAATAGCAGGCCCGGCCCGTGGCCGCGGACCGTCGCGGTGAAATTTCCATTCATGGCGCGACGTTATGAGCTGACATCGGTGTGAAGGTCAACTCCGGCGAAGGGAACGCGGTGCTGATCGGGGAACTCGCGAGGCGTACGGGGGTCAGCCCGCGCCTGCTGCGGTACTACGAGGACCAGGGGCTGATCGGCGCGCGCCGCGGAGCCAACGGGTATCGCACCTACGACGAAGGGGCTGTCACCACCGTCCGGCAGATCAGGGCGCTGCTCGCCGCCGGCCTGTCGACCGAGGTGATCCGGACGGTGCTGCCGTGCGCCGAGGGGGAGGAGCCGCAACTCGAGCTGTGCCCCGAGCTCGTCGCAACCCTCCACCGGGAACTGGCGGCCATGGACGAGGCGATCGCGTCGATGCGGCGCACCCGAGCCGCACTCGCGGGGTACGTCCCGCCCGGAGGCTGACGAATATGCCAGGGTAGAAGGGTGAACAGACAGCCTCTCCGCCTGGCGATCCTGGAGGCGACGCGCATCCTCGAGCAGGCCGGTGTGGCCTCGGCGCGTAACGACGCGGAGCTCATCGCGGCCCACGTGCTGGGGATCGACCGTGGCCGGCTCCCCCTGACACCGCTGGTCGATCCGCCCGTGGTCGAGTCGATGCGCCGCGTCGTCGAACAGCGTGCCAAGCGAGTGCCGCTGCAGCACCTCACCGGCTGGGCAGCCCTCGGCGACATCACCGTCGACGTCGGCGCCGGGGTGTTCGTGCCGCGTCCGGAGACCGAGCTGCTCCTCGAATGGGGACTGAAGCTGTTGAAGGGGCGCGAGTACCCCGTGGTCGTCGACCTGTGCACGGGTTCGGGCGCGCTCGCACTGGCCGTCGCCCATGCTCGTCCCGACGCGGTGGTCTACGCCGTCGACAACGACCCCACCGCGCTCGCCTGGGCGCGGCACAACGCCGACGCCCGCGCCACGGCGGGTGACACGCCCGTCCGGCTGTACTCCGGCGACGTCACCGATCCGACCGTGTTCGCCGAACTCGACGGGCTCGTCGACCTGGTGCTGTGCAACCCGCCGTACGTCCCCGAAGGCACGGACGTCTCGCGCGAGGTCGCCGACCACGACCCGCCGCAGGCCGTGTTCGCACCCGGGGGAGGGCTTGCCGTCATCCGGCACGTGGTCGGCATGGCCGCACGGCTGCTCAAACCCGGCGGCGGCGTGGCGATGGAACACGACGACACCCACGGCGGCGCCGTGCCGGAACTGCTGCGCGCGCGGAAGGTGCTGTCGGACGTGGCCGATCACCAGGACCTCGCGGGCCGCGCGCGGTTCGCCACCGCACTGCGGGGGTGAGACGCGCTACCGCGTCAGCCCCTCGTTGAGAAACGCGAGTGCGGTGGCCGAAAGCAGGACGGCGACGAACAGATAGACCATGACTCCGGTGAGCACCGCCTTACCCGCCGACCATCTCGGGTCATGCCTCCCCGCAAGCCAGACGAGCAGGGTGACCAGGACATAGCCGACGAGCATCAACGGCCAGAACACGACCGTCATGAGCCCGCCGCTCAGCGCAGTGATGTCGAGCAGCACGTGCGCCGCGAACAGCGGCAGCAGGACCAGCAGCGTCCGTCCGAACCCGGCGAGACCCCGCCAGCTCCGGGCGTCACCGTGTTCGTCGGCTCCCTCGGGCGGCGTCATCATCGACGTCCAGTCCATCACGACGCCGGTGGAGCCGCACGAGGTGCGCCGCCGGTGGGCTTTTCGCCGGCGCCGACCGCCGCTGCGAACGGTCGGCACCGGCGGGTCTAAGCTGCGGTCATGAGCGTGGTCTACGACTGCAGCGACCCGGATGCCCGCACCGACGGACTCAAGGCCGCGGCCGCATCGGTCCGTTCGGGGCGGCTCGTGGTGCTGCCCACCGACACCGTCTACGGCATCGGTGCGGACGCCTTCGACTCCGCCGCCGTACGCGCACTTCTGCAGGCCAAGCACCGAGGACCCGACATGCCGGTCGGCGTGCTCGTCGGCTCGTGGTCCACAGTGGACGGGCTCGTGCTCGGGGTGCCGCAGCAGGCGCGCGCCCTCATCGAGGCGTTCTGGCCCGGCGACCTGTCGATCGTGCTGCCGCACGCGCCGAGCCTGAACTGGGACCTCGGCACCACCCGCGGCACCGTGATGCTCCGGATGCCGCTGCACCCGGTGGCGCTCGAGCTGCTCCGCGAGGTCGGCCCGATGGCCGTCTCCAGCGCCAACGTCTCCGGCAAACCCGCGGCCGCCAACGCGCAGGAGGCCAAGGACCAGCTGGGCGAATCGGTGTCGGTGTACCTCGACGGCGGTCCCAGTGGTGAGCCGGTGCCGTCCACGATCGTCGATCTGACCGGTCCGGCGCCCGTGATGCTGCGGGAAGGTGCCGTGACCGCCGCCGCGGTGTCCGAGGTACTCGGCGTCGAACTCGGCCCGCAGGAGTGACGTCGTCGGCATGGCGATAGCGTTGCCCGCCGTGACCTCCCACCGACTGGCCGGGGCCCACCGGATCCCCGGAGACCACCGCATGGCCGGGCCCCGGGGTGTCACCGGAACGGGGCGCCCGTGACTCCGACGGCGGGTCTGCCCATCCGCGAGTACATCCTGGTCGCGCTCGTGTCCGCGGCCGTGACGTTCCTGCTCACCGCGCTCGTGCGGAAGTTCGCCATGAAGTCGGGCGCCGTCGCCGTCCCGCGGCAGCGGGACGTGCACGTGGTGCCCATCCCGCGCATGGGCGGGCTCGCGATGTACTTCGGCGTCGTCGGCGGGATGGCGCTGGCGCACCAGCTGCCCGTGTTGCGGCGCGCGTTCGAGTACTCCTACGACCCGCTGGCGGTGCTCATCGGCGGCGCGGTGATCGTGCTCATCGGCGCGCTCGACGACCGGTTCGAGCTCGACGCGTGGACGAAACTCGCGGGCCAGGTCATGTGCGCGGGCATTCTGGTGCTGTTCGGACTCCAGTGGGTCTCGTTCTGGGTCCCGTGGGGCGGCGAGGGGGAAGCGCTCGGCCAGGTGCTGATCCTCGACCGCAACCAGGGCGGGCTGCTCGCGGTGCTGCTCGTCGTGGTGATGGTCAACGCGATGAACTTCGTCGACGGCCTCGACGGGCTGGCGGGTGGCCTCGGGCTCATCGCCGCCGCCGCGACGTGTGCGTTCTCGCTCGGTCTGCTCGCCTCGTCCGGCGGGGACGTCGGGACCTACCCGCCCGCGCTGATCGCCGCGACGCTGGCGGGCGCCTGCCTGGGCTTCCTGCCCCACAACTTCCAGCCCGCGAAGATCTTCATGGGCGATTCCGGGTCGATGATGATCGGTCTCATGCTGGCCGCGGCCAGCACATCGGCGTCCGGGAAGATCAACTACACCTCGTTCGACGCGACCGATGTCGTCGCGCTGCTGTCTCCGCTGTTCGTGGTGGCCGCGGTGCTGTTCCTGCCTCTGTTGGACCTCGTGATGGCCGTCGTGCGGCGAACCCGCCGGGGCGAGAGCCCGTTCGCGGCCGACAAGATGCACCTGCACCACCGGCTGCTCGAGATCGGCCACTCGCAGCGCCGCGCCGTGCTGCTGATCTACCTGTGGGCGGGGCTGCTGGCGTTCGGGGCGGTCACGGTGACCCTGTTCGACACCTCCGCCGTGTTCTGGATCACGTGTTTCGGCCTGCTCGTCGCAGCCGCCATCTCGGTGGTTCCTAGACTGAAATCCCGAAACCAGGGAGTGTCACGTGACTGAGAGCAACAACAGTGTCGACGGCCAAGCCGTCGGCGGAGTAGAGGGCGCGGACCGCACCGCGGGGGCAGGACGCAGCCCGCACGCACAGCAGGTGATCCGACTCGCCGACAACATGCTGCGGATCGCCGTCTGGCCTGCCGCTGGCACCGTGGTGCTCGGCGCCGTCGTAGCCACCGTGTGGGTCGGGCTGACCGGCCTCTGGGGTGCGCTCGTGGGTGGCGTGCTCGGCTTCTCGTCGTCGCTGGTCACGCTGTGGCTGATGCGCAAGACGTCGGGGATGCAACCGATGGCGGTGATGGCCGTCTCACTGGGCGGTTACATCCTGAAGCTGCTGGTGCTTTTCGCTGCGATGACGCTGCTCGGTGGCATCTCGGCGCTGCACTCGTACGCGCTCGCCTTCACCTTCCTCGCCGTGGTTCTGGTGTGGGCGGGTTCCGAGGTGCTCGCCTTCCAGCGGACCAAGATCCCGACGATCATCCCGGAGAGCAGTTCCTGACCAGCACACAGCGGCGGTCCGGGCTTTAGGAGTACAGGCGTACGGCGACGTGCGGGCAGCTGATATGGTCCCGCCCAACGGAGGCGGTCCGACCCGTTTCCGGGGTGTATCTCGAACGAGTGCGAGCATGCCGACCGATGTTGCCGGCGTCTGACCGCCTCGATGAGTGATCACACTCGGGGTGCGGGAGCGGGTCCTACTACGCCAGGTGGTACCGCTTCCGAGTATCCGATTCGTGTCGGGTACGTTAAGCCCAGATCGTGACGATTCCCCCGGCGGAGTTAACGCCGGCCGGGAGAACCGGAAGGAGCCCAATTGGGCGCGCTGGTATCAGCCGCAGGTGGCGAGTTCAATCCCCCCGGTGCCGGAAGCTTCAACCTGCCTCCTCTCTTCGGCGAGGGCACGTTCGTCACGAAGCCCATGGTGCTCGTGGTGTTGTCGGCCGTCATCATCGCGGCCTTCTTCCTGCTTGCCACGCGGAAGCTGAGTGTGGTTCCCGGCAAGTTCCAGTTTGCCGCCGAGTCCGTCTACGACTTCGGCCGCAACAACATCGCCCGGGAACAGATCGGATCCCAGGACTTCCGGCCGTTCATCCCGCTGATTCTCGGCCTCTTCACGTTCGTGCTGGTCAACAACATCTTCGGGATCATTCCGGTCGTCCAGTTCCCGACGTTCTCGCACATCGGATTCCCGTTGGCGCTGTCGTTGCTGGTCGTCTATCCCGTGTACCACATCGTCGGCATGCGCAGGCACGGCGTCGGCGGATACCTGAAGAATCAGCTGCTCCCGGCGGGTGTGCCGAAGCCGATCTACCTTCTGCTGACCCCGATCGAGTTCTTCCAGAAGTTCCTGATGAACCCGATCACGCTGGCGATTCGAGTTTTCGCAGCGATGTTCGCAGGCCATCTGATTCTCATGGTCTTCGCCATGGGTGGCGAGTATCTGCTGCTCGAGGCGGGCGGCGTGCTCAAGGCCGGTTCGGCCGTCGCGTTCGCTTTCGCCATCGTGCTGACCTTTGTCGAGGCGCTGATCCAGGTGATCCAGGCCTACGTGTTCGCGGTGCTCTCCGCGGGCTACATCGGCGCGGCTCTGGCCGCGGACCACTGAGAGAGATAACGACAAGCCCCGATCCGCATCCTGCGGAACGAGTTGAAAGGGAAGTGCAAGTGAGCAACATTGTTCTCGCGCAGGCCTCCGAGGCTGCAGCCAACATCAACCCGGGTCTCGCCGCGATCGGCTACGGCCTCGGCGCCATCGGCCCCGGTATCGGTGTGGGCCTGATCTGGGCAGCGGTCATTCAGGGCACCGCCCGCCAGCCCGAGGCCCAGGGCAAGCTGATGGGTATCGCCTGGACCACCTTCGTGCTCACCGAGGTGCTCGCGCTGATCGGCCTGGTCATCTACTTCATCGCTTCCGGTGGCTGATTCGACATCGGTCATTCCGGTGGTTGAATCGACCGGACGTCGATAGGGAGACGTGGTGTTGAACAAGGCGATGATTCTCGCGGCGGAGGAGCCGAGCCCAGTCCTGCCGCACGTCGGCGAGATGATCCTCGGTCTGGTCGCGTTCCTGATCCTCGTGTGGGTGCTGTGGAAGTACGCGGTACCTCGCTTCGAGAAGCTATACGAGGAGCGGGCCGCCAAGATCGAGGGCGGTATCGAGAAGGCGGAGAAGGCTCAGGCCGAAGCCGAGCAGGCGCTGGAGCAGTACAAGGCGCAGCTGGCCGAGGCGCGGTCCGAGGCCGCCAAGATCCGCGACGACGCACGGCTCGAGGCCGAGACGATCAAGGCGGAACTGCGTACCGAGGCGGAGCAGGAAGCGAGCCGGATCGTCGCTCAGGGCGAGGCGCAGCTGCAGCAGCAACGTGCGCAGCTCGTCGCTGAGCTGCGCGCCGACCTCGGCCGCAACTCGGTGGCGTTGGCCAGCCGGATCGTCGGTGAGTCGCTGGAAGACGAAGCCCGCAGGCGCGGCACCGTCGACCGGTTCCTCGCCGAACTCGACGCCGGTGCCGACGGCGCCGGAGCCAGGAACTAGGAGTAGGCGCACATGACGCTGCATGCTGCGAGCCGGGACGCTCTTGGCTTCGCCGAGACCCGTCTCGACGAGGTGCTCGGCGATGCGGGCACGAACCCGTCCGCCGTCGGGGAAGAGCTGCTCTCCGTGGTGGAACTGCTCACCAGGGAGGTGGGGTTGCGGCGGGCCGTCGGCGACGGCTCGTCCGATCCCGAGGCCCGCAAGCGGCTCGTCAGGTCGTTGCTGCAAGGCAAGGTGTCCGAACCCGCCCTCGGCGTGCTCGACACCGTGGTGGGCAGCCGCTGGTCCAGCCCGCGTGAGCTGCTGGACGGCCTGGAGACCGTCGCCCGCAAGGCGCTGCTGATCAGCGCCGACAAGGCCGGGAAACTGGACACGGTCGAGGCGGAGCTGTTCCAGCTCGCCCGTATCGTCGAAGCGGAGCCGGAACTGGAGCGGTCGCTGGCCGACCAGGTCGGTTCCGTCGCCGGACGACGGTCGCTGTTGCGCGGTCTGGTCGGCGAGAAGGTCGACGCGGTCACGCTCGTACTTGCCGAACAGGTCGTGGCACGTCCGGGTGGACGTGGCATCGCGACCGGTATCGACGCGCTCGTCGAGCAAGCCGCGGCGTACCGCTCGAAGTCGGTCGCGTACGTCAGGAGCGCCACCGCGCTGACCGGCGGTCAGCGGGAGCAGCTGACCGCGCGGCTCGAGCAGATCTACGGGCGCAGGCTGGCCCTGCACGTCGAGGTCGACGACAAGGTGGGTGCCGGGCTCGTCGTCCGCGTCGGCGACGAGGTCATCGACGGAAGCGTCGCGGGTCGCATCGAGGCGTTGCGCAGGCAGCTCGCGAGCTGACGGCGCGGACGCAAGACAAACTTTGCACAGTGGCAAGACACGAAGTGAGAGCGGGAACGACATGACGGAGCTGACGATCTCCTCGGATGAGATCCGCAGTGCGATCGAGAACTACGTCTCGAGTTACTCCCCGGAGGTAAGCCGGGAAGAGGTCGGCGTCGTCGTCGACACCGGTGACGGTGTCGCCCACGTCGAGGGCCTGCCGTCGACCATGGCCAACGAGCTGCTGGAGTTCCCCGGCGGCGTCTACGGCGTTGCGCAGAACCTGGAGCCGCGTGAGATCGGCGTGGTGCTGCTCGGCGACTTCGAGAAGATCGAAGAGGGCCAGGAGGTCAAGCGCACGGGGCGGATCCTGTCGGTGCCGGTCGGTGAGAACTTCCTCGGTCGCGTCATCGACCCGCTCGGCGCCCCGATCGACGGCCTCGGCGACATCGAGTCGGACGAGCGCCGCGCCCTGGAGCTGCAGGCAGCCTCGGTGGTCGAGCGGCAGCCGGTCGACGAACCGCTGGCGACCGGTATCACCGCCATCGACGCGATGACGCCGATCGGCCGCGGCCAGCGTCAGCTGATCATCGGCGACCGCAAGACGGGTAAGACCGCGGTCTGCATCGACACGATCATCAACCAGAAGGCGAACTGGGAGAGCGGCGACCCGGACAAGCAGGTCCGCTGCATCTACGTCGCCATCGGCCAGAAGGGCTCGACGGTCGCCGCGGTGCGCAAGTCCCTCGAGGACGCGGGTGCCCTGGAGTACACGACCATCGTCGCCGCCCCGGCTTCCGACCCGGCCGGCTTCAAGTGGCTGGCGCCGTACTCGGGTTCGGCCCTCGGCCAGCACTGGATGTACCAGGGCAAGCACGTCCTGATCGTCTTCGACGACCTGACCAAGCAGGCCGAGGCCTACCGAGCGATCTCGCTGCTGCTGCGTCGTCCGCCGGGCCGCGAGGCGTTCCCCGGTGACGTCTTCTACTTGCACTCGCGCCTGCTCGAGCGCTGCGCCAAGCTCTCGGACGAGCTGGGCGGCGGTTCGCTGACGGGGCTGCCTGTCATCGAGACGAAGGCCAACGACATCTCGGCCTACATTCCGACGAACGTCATCTCGATCACCGACGGGCAGTGCTTCTTCCAGTCGGACAAGTTCAACTCGGGCCAGCGTCCGGCCGTCGACACCACGACCTCGGTGTCGCGAGTCGGTGGTGACGCGCAGACGAAGGCCATGAAGAAGGTCGCCGGTACGCTCCGTATCGACCTGTCGCAGTACGAGGAGCTCAAGGCGTTCTCCGCCTTCGCCTCCGACCTCGACGCGGCCTCGAAGGCCCAGCTGGACCGTGGTGTCCGCCTGTACGAGCTGCTCAAGCAGCCGCAGTACTCGCCGGTTCCGGTCGAGCAGCAGGTCGTCACCGTCTACCTCGGCACCAACGGGCACTTCGACGACGTCCCCGTCGAGGACGCCGCGCGGTTCAACACCGAGCTGCTCGAGAACATGCGGCACAAGCACGAGGACGTCCTGGCGGAGATCCGCGACACCGGGCAGTGGAACGACGAGCTGGCCGAGAAGGTCGCCGCCGCCGCCACCGAGTTCAAGAAGGGCTTCACCACCTCGGAAGGCAACCAGCTGGGCGAGGTCGAGGCCGACGCGATGGACGCCGAGAAGGTCGGACAGGAATCCGTGAAGGTGAACCGTCCGGCTCCGAAGAAGTAGTGGGCGGTAGCCATGGCACAGCTTCGTGAGCTCCGGTCGAAGATCCGGTCCACCAAGAACATCGGCAAGATCACCAAGGCGATGGAACTCATCGCCACCTCGCGCATCAGCAAGGCGCAGGCGAGGGTCGAGGCCGCGCGTCCGTACGCGACGGAGATCACCGAGGTGCTCTCCGCGCTGGCGACCGCGTCCTCGAACCTGGACCACCCGCTCCTGGTCGAGCGCGAACCGGTACGTCGGGTCGCCGTGCTCGTCGTGACCAGTGACAAGGGGCTGTGCGGTGGCTACAACGCCAACGTCCTGCGGGCCACCGAGGAGCTCCTCTCGCTCCTGCGTGAACAGGGCAAGGACCCACAGCTCTACGTCATCGGCGGCAAGGGTGTGAACTACTACACGTTCCGCGGCCGGGAGATGTCCGGCAGCTGGACCGGGTTCTCCCAGCAGCCGCACTACGAGAACGCGGCGGAGGTCGGCGAGACCCTGGTCGAGGCGTTCCTCGCCGGTGGTGACGACGAGGGCGGCAACGCGGGCCCCGACGGGATGCTGGGCGTGGACGAACTCCACATCGTCTACACCGAGTTCCGGTCCATGCTGACGCAGACACCGGTGGCCAAGCGGATGGCGCCGCTGGAGGTCGAGTACGCCGACGGTGAGGACGGTGCCGCCGCGGAAGGCGGTGGGGTCGCACCGGCGTACGACTTCGAGCCGAACGCGGAGGCGCTGCTCGGCACCCTGTTGCCGAAGTACATCAACACGCGGATCTTCGCGGCGTTGCTGGAAGCGGCGGCATCCGAGCTTGCGGCCCAGCGGAACGCCATGAAGGCGGCGTCGGACAACGCCAGCGAGCTCGTGGAGACCTACACCCGGCTGGCGAACCAGGCCCGCCAGGCCCAGATCACCCAGGAGATCAGCGAAATCGTCGGCGGAGTGGATGCGCTCGCCGCAGTAGGAAGTGATGACTGAGCTATGACTAGCACTGAAGCTGCCGTCAAGGGGCGCATCGTCTCGGTGACCGGTCCGGTCGTCGACGTGGAATTCCCGCGCGGCCACATCCCCGAGCTCAACAACGCGCTCAAAGCCGAGATCGAGTTCGCCGATCTCCGCAAGACCGTGACCCTCGAGGTCGCGCAGCATCTCGGCGACAACCTGGTCCGTGCGATCTCGCTCGCACCGCAGGACGGTCTGGTGCGTGGCGCCGAGGTCACCGACACGGGCGGAGCGATCTCCGTGCCGGTCGGCGACAAGGTCAAGGGCCACGTGTACAACGCCCTCGGCGAGTGCCTCGACGAGCCGGGCTACGGCTCCGACATGGAGCACTGGAGCATCCACCGCAACCCGCCGGCGTTCGACCAGCTCGAAGGCCGTACGCAGGTGCTGCAGACCGGCCTGAAGGTCATCGACCTGCTCACCCCGTACGTGCAGGGTGGCAAGATCGGTCTGTTCGGCGGTGCCGGTGTGGGCAAGACGGTGCTGATCAAGGAGATGATCACCCGTATTGCCAAGAACTTCGGTGGTAGCTCGGTGTTCGCCGGTGTCGGCGAGCGCACGCGTGAGGGCACCGACATGTTCCTCGAGCTGAGCGAGGACGGCACCATCGACAACACGGCCCTCGTGTTCGGCCAGATGGACGAGCCGCCGGGCACGCGTATGCGCGTCGCGCTGTCCGCGCTGACGATGGCCGAGTACTTCCGTGACGTCCAGAACCAGGACGTGCTGCTGTTCATCGACAACATCTTCCGGTTCACGCAGGCGGGCCAGGAGGTCTCGACCCTGCTGGGCCGGATGCCCTCCGCCGTGGGTTACCAGCCGACGCTGGCGGACGAGATGGGTGTGCTGCAGGAGCGGATCACCTCGACCAAGGGTCGTTCGATCACCTCGATGCAGGCGGTCTACGTGCCGGCCGACGACTACACCGACCCGGCTCCGGCGGCCACGTTCGCCCACCTCGACGCCACCACCGAGCTCTCGCGTGGCGTGTTCCAGAAGGGCATCTTCCCCGCGGTGGACCCGCTGGCGTCGAGCTCCACGATCCTGGACCCGGCGATCGTCGGTGACGAGCACTACCGCGTGGCCTCCGAGGTCATCCGGATCCTGCAGAAGTACAAGGAGCTGCAGGACATCATCGCGATCCTCGGTATGGACGAGCTGTCCGAAGAGGACAAGCTCACGGTGCAGCGTGCCCGCCGCATCGAGCGTTTCCTCTCGCAGAACATGCTCGTCGCGGAGGTCTTCACGGGCCAGCCCGGTTCGACCGTGCCGGTGACCGAGACCGTCGAGGCGTTCGGCAAGATCGCGCAGGGCGACTTCGACCACTACCCGGAGCAGGCGTTCCTGGGCATCGGTGGCCTCGAGGACCTCGAGAAGAAGTACCACGAGCTCACCGGTAAATGACCGGCTGAACTCGAGCGACACATACGGTGCGACGGGGCCGGGAGACTTCCGGTCCCGTCGCTTCCGTACTCACCCCTGGCAAGAACGGCGTGGCGGTTACACTGGCGCCAGCGCTGATGGAGAAGGAGACCCCACGTGGCTGAGATGTCCGTCGAGTTGGTCGCCGTCGAACGGCGGCTGTGGTCCGGCCAGGCCTCGTTCGTCGTTGCGCAGACCACCGAAGGCGAGATCGGCATTTTGCCGAGCCACGAGCCGATGCTCGGCCAAATGGTCGAGGGCGGTGTGGTCAAGGTGACGACGACGGCAGGCGACACCGTGACGGCCGCGGTGCACGGTGGTTTCCTTTCAGTGACCGCCGAGCGTGTGAGCGTCCTCGCCGAGAGCGCCGAGCTGGGCGAGGAAGTCGACGTCGAAGCCGCGCGGGCGGCGCTGACCGACGACGACGAGGTGGAACGCGAGAGAGCGACCGCGAAACTCCGCGCAGCCGGCCAGTCGGTCTGACAGGCGAGACCAGCAGAGGCGAGTGGCCGTGGACGCAGCGATCGTGGTCTTAGCCCTCCTGCTGGTCCTGCTCGTCTTCGCGCTCTGGTACGGCCTGCGTTGGGTCGCGATGCGCCGCCGTGGCGGTGTGAGCGTGGCGCTGCGCTGGGACCCCGACCGGGAGCGTTCCGGCTGGCACCTGGGGATCGCGCGTTACCACGGCGAGCAGTTCCTCTGGTATCGCGTGTGGAGCCTGCGCAGCGGCCCGGACCGGGTACTGGCTCGGGAGGGGCTGGAGATCGCGGATCGGCGTGATCCCATCGGCACCGAGTCCTATGCCGTCCCGTCCGGTTCGACCGTGTTGCGCTGCCAACCTGCGCGCGGTGAGCCCATCGAGGTGGCGATGGGCCCGGATGCGCTGACCGGGTTCCTGTCCTGGCTCGAATCCGCCCCGCCCGGAAGGCGCATCCGCCGCGCCTCCTGACACGCGTGTCCTGCGTTCGGACACGCGTGTTCTGCGTTTAGGACCGCGTGTCCTGCGTTCGCACGTCGCCCGGCCACCACCTCTCGGCGACGCGCTGCCGCGCGACTGCACCCTCTCGCGTGCTCCGCTCCCACTCGTCACCCGGCCACCTCTTACTCAACGCGCGCTCCTGCGCGGCTGCGTCACGCGCGCTCGGATTCCGGGGCTGGTCGCATCGCCGAAAGGCGTGATGGCCGACGACCTGCTCTGAGCGACGGGCGGAGTCGTCCCCCAGAGCAGGTCCCGAGACCGTGCTCAGCGGCCGCCGCCCGGTTGCCACAGGACGTCGCCGTCCGGGTTGGCCAGCCGGGCGAGGATGAACAGCAGGTCGGACAGGCGGTTGAGGTACTTCACCGCGAGGGTGTTGGTGCGGTCCGGGTCGGCTTCCGCGAGCTCCCATGCCGACCGCTCCGCGCGCCGGGCGACGGTGCGTGCCTGGTGCAGCAGGGCAGCGCCCGCGGTGCCGCCGGGCAGGATGAACGAGGTCAGCTTGCCGAGGCGTTCGTTGAACTCGTCGCACCAGCCTTCGAGTCGTTCGATGTAGGGCTCCGTCACGCGCAACGGCGGGTACTCCGGGTCGGCGGTGATGGGGGAGCACAGGTCCGCGCCGACGTCGAACAGGTCGTTCTGCACCCCGCGGAGCACGTCGGCGACCTCGTCGGACAGGCCGCCGAGGGCGATCGCGACGCCGATGACGGAGTTCGTCTCGTCGACGTCGGCGTAGGCGCCGAGGCGCGGGTCGGTCTTGGCGACGCGGGAACCGTCGCCGAGGGCGGTGGTGCCGGTGTCGCCGACCTTGGTGTACACGCGGTTGATCCGGACAGACATGCGACGAGGCTACGTCAGGTTCCGGTGTGCGGGGCATCGTCGGGCGGAGATCATCCGTTTCGGCCGTGGCCGAATTGTGACCATCCTTGCCGTAAGCATGCCCCTGCGCAGAGTGCGTGACTCGGACGGGCAAGATGTCCGCATGAGCGAGCACTTCGACGTACATGGCGGAGCGCGCCTGACCGGCGAGGTCGAGGTCGTCGGAGCCAAGAACAGCGTGCTGAAGCTGATGGCGGCGGCGCTGCTCGCGGAGGGCACGACCACGATCACGAACTGCCCGCGGATCCTCGACGTGCCGCTGATGGCCGACGTGTTGCGCAGCGTCGGCTGCCACGTCGAGATCGAGGACGACGTGGTGCGCATCACCACCCCCGCGGAGCTGTCGCACGAGGCGTCCTCGAGCGCGATGAGCAAGCTGCGGGCCTCGGTCTGTGTGCTGGGGCCACTGGTCGGCAAGCTGAAGAAGGCCGTCGTGGCGCTGCCTGGCGGGGACGCGATCGGCTCGCGGCCGCTGGACATGCACCAGAACGGACTTCGCAAACTCGGCGCGACCAGTGCGATCGAGCACGGCTGCGTGGTCGCGCAGGCCGAGGGACTGCACGGGGCGCAGATCTGGCTCGACTTCCCCAGCGTCGGTGCCACCGAGAACATCCTCATGGCGGCCGTCCTCGCCGAGGGCACGACGGTGATCGACAACGCCGCTCGGGAGCCGGAGATCGCCGACATCGCGGCGATGCTCGGCGAGATGGGCGCTCGGATCGAGGGCGCGGGCACGTCGACGTTGACCGTCGAGGGCGTGGCGGAGCTCAAGCCGACCGAACACCGCGTGATCGGTGACCGGATCGTCGGCGCGACCTGGGCGTTCGCGGCCGCGATGACCCGGGGTGACGTGACCGTCAAAGGGGTCGACCCGCACCACCTCGAACTCGTCCTGGAGAAGCTGCGCCTGGCAGGTGCCGAGGTGACGACCTATGACGGCAAGGGCTTCCGTGTTCAGCAGCCGGAGCGGCCGCAGTCGGTCGACTTCGTGACGTTGCCGTATCCCGGTTTCGCCACCGACCTGCAGCCGTTCGCGGTCGCGCTGTCGTCGGTGTCCGACGGCACGTCCATGATCACGGAGAACGTCTACGAGGCGCGATTCCGCTTCATCGAGGAGATGGTGCGGCTCGGTGCCGACGCGCGGACGGACGGCCATCACGCCGTCGTACGCGGGGTGGACCAGCTGTCGAGTGCGCCCGTGTGGGCGTCCGACATCCGCGCGGGCGCGGGCCTGGTGCTGGCGGGCCTGTGCGCAGACGGGATCACGGGGGTGTGGGACGTGTTCCACATCGACCGCGGCTATCCGCACTTCGTGGAGAACCTCAACCGGCTCGGTGCGCGCATCGACCGGGTCGGCGGCCCGGGGCCGGACGGCGCCTGAGCGGGCCCGTCGACGTCGTGATCCGGCGGGGTCAGCCGGCCGCCGCGAGGGAGACGCCGAAGCCGATGAGTGTGCCGCCGGTCGCGATGTCGAGCCCACGGCGCACGCGCCGGCGCCTCAGCCAGGCGCGGACGCGGTGCACGAACATCAGCAGCAGGACCAGCCACACCGCACCCAGCACGGCCACCGTGTAGGCGAGCAGGAGTGCGTGCAGCGGCGTGCTCGTCACCGGGTCGAGGAACTGCGGCAGCACCGACAGATACAGCGCCAGCACCTTCGGGTTCGTGACGTTGGACAGGAAGCCCTCGCGCCACCGGCGGAACGTGCTCACGTCCGCTCCCTGGGCGTCCATCGCGGCGTAGTCGCCGCGCCAGGCCGACCGGAGTGCCTGAATGCCCAGGTAGCAGAGGTAGACGACGCCGGCCCAGCGGATCGTCGTGAACACCGGCTGCGACTGCACGATCAGCGTGCCGAGTCCGAGTGCGACGAGGGTGCCCTGGACGAGGTTGCCGACGGCGATACCGAAGGTGGCCGTCAGGCCGCCCCGGAGTCCGCCTGCGAAGGCGTTCTTGAGCGTCACCACGGTGTCGGGCCCCGGTGCGATCACGACCAGGATCGTCAGGACCAGGTAGCTGCTGTAGGCACTCCACGTCACGACGTTCCACGGTAGGTCATGGCCGGAGGCGGCCGGGCAGCGCAGGTGTGTTCGGCACCGACACCTCACGGTGGCCCTCGACGGTTCACGGGTGATCGCACCCGTATGTTGAGCCGATCACCGTTGTGGGCGCGGGCGTTCCTGCTTGTGAGTTACCCTACGGCTTTGCTCGCCATGCCTTTGCTCGTCCGACTTTTGGAGCGTCGTTTTGTGCCCCCAGAGTGAGACATCAACCGGTCTTGGCTCGGATGTGATGATCCGGTTCGACGATGTCGTCAAGAAGTTCGACGACAACATCGTGCTGCGCGATCTGAGCTTCTCCGTGCGTCCCGGCGAGTTCGTCTCGCTGATCGGGCCGAGCGGATCGGGGAAGACGACGATCCTGCGCCTGCTGATGACGCTGGAGCGCATCAACGGCGGCACGATCCAGGTCGGCGACGAGTACCTCAGCCACATGGATCGCGGCGGCAAGCTCGTCCCCGCGGACGAGCGGCACCTGCGTCAGGTCCGCAAGCGCATCGGCATGGTGTTCCAGCAGTTCAACCTGTTCCCGAACATGAAGGTGCTGCAGAACATCACCGAGGCCCCGATGCGGGTGCTCGGCAAGTCGCGCGACGAGGCCGAACGGCGCGGCAAGGAGCTGCTCGACATGGTGGGCCTGTCCGACAAGGTCGACGAGCATCCCTCGCGGCTCTCGGGCGGGCAGCAGCAGCGTGTCGCGATCGCGCGGGCGTTGGCGATGGAGCCCGAGATCCTGCTGCTCGACGAGGTCACCTCGGCGCTGGACCCGGAGCTGGTCGCGGGTGTGCTGGCCGTGCTGCGCGAGATCGCCAGCACCACCGACATCACGTTCCTGTGCGTCACGCACGAGATGCAGTTCGCGCGCGACGTCTCCGACCGCGTGATGATGTTCGACGCCGGGCAGATCGTGGAGGACGCGGCGCCGGACAAGCTGTTCACCGACCCCGATGAGGAACGCACGAAGGCGTTCCTGCACGCCGTCATCGACAGGGAAGCCTCGTAACCACGCACGGCCGGACACCGCTTCCGCGAGCCGGCGAGGCGGGATACGGTCGTTTCATGGGTGAGTACGAGCACATCCTCGTCAAGCGCGACGGCGCGACGGTCACGATCACGATGAACCGCGCGAGCAGGCGAAACTCGCTGACCGAGGAGCACCTGCGGGAGCTGCTCGCCGCGTTCACCGAGGTCGGGGAGTCGGACGCGACCGGGATCGTGCTCGCCGGGGCGGGTCCGGTGTTCTCGGCCGGGCACGACTTCGGCGACGTCGCGGAGCGCGACCTGGTCGGCGTGCGCGAGCTGCTGCAGGTGTGCACACAGCTGATGCACACCATGGAGTCGGTGCCGCAGGTCGTCATCGCGCGGGTGCACGGGCTCGCGACGGCCGCGGGTTGCCAGCTCGTCGCGTCGTGCGACCTCGCCGTGGCGGCCGAATCGGCCGGTTTCGCGTTGCCGGGCGGCAAGGGTGGCTGGTTCTGTCACACGCCTGCCGTGCCCGTGGCCAGGACGATCGGCCGCAAACGCCTCATGGAGATGGCGCTGACCGGCGATGTCGTGGACTCCGTGACCGCGCTGGACTGGGGCCTGGTCAACCGCGTCGTGCCGGACGCGGAGCTCGACGAGGCGGTTGCCGAGCTGCTCGGCAGGGCGACTCGCGGCAGCCGCGCCGCCAAGGCGCTCGGCAAGCAGACGCTGTACTCGCAGCTCGACCGGCCCGAGGACGACGCGTACCGGATCTCCGTCGAGGTCATGGCGGCGGCGTCGCAGCTTCCGGGCGCCCGTGAGGGGATGGCCGCCTTCCTGGAGAAGCGCAAGCCCGACTGGCCGGACTAGGAGCGCTGCTCCCACAGCTGGAGCAGCGCGTATGCCGCGACGGACTGCGCATCGGTGATCTCACCCGCTGTGATCATCCCTTCGAACTTCGTGCGTTCGAACCATGACGCGCGCATGTCCTGTTCCTCGTGCTCCCGTTGTGGCTCGCCGTGGGTGAGGTCGGTGGCGAGGAAGATCCGGCCGCGCTGACTGGACAACCCGGGCGCGACGTCGAGTTTCCCGATTTCGACGAGGTCACCCGCTGCCAGTCCGGTCTCCTCGCGCAGTTCCCGCGCGGCCAGCTCGGCCGGCTCGACGTCCGCACGCTCGGGTGCCGTGCCCTGCGGGAATTCCCAGCGCCGGATACCGAGCGGGTAACGAAACTGTTCGACGAGATGAAACCGTCCGTCCTCGTAGGGGATGACGAGTGCGTAGTCGGGTTTGTCGACGACCCCGTACAGACCTGCGGATCCGTCCTCGCGCCGGATCGAGTCCTCACGCACCGTCATCCAGTTGTTCGTGTACACCTGCCGCGAGCTCAGCTGTTCCATGTCGAAGATTCTGCCTGAGCCACTCGTTTGGGTTAGGGTCCGATGAACCGTTGTCTTTCGAACGGAGAGATTGTGTCGGAACCGAAGATGAACCGCCTTTCCCGCCGGGCTTTGTTGCGCCACTCCGCGACCGGTCTCGCAGCCGTCGGGGGCGGCTTGCTCCTCGGTGCGTGCGAGACGACCAACCCCGAGACCGGCCAGTCCGAAGGTGGACAGAGCCTGCAGCAGCGGGTGGATGCGGGCCAGCCGCTGCGCCTCGCGGTCGCGAACGAACCGCCGTACACCGTGCTCAAGAAGAACGGTGAGCTCACGGGTGCCGAGCCCGACGTGGCGAAGGCCGTGCTGAAGCGCATGGGCATCGACAACATCAAGGGTGTGCAGGCGGACTACGACTCGATGATCCCCGGTCTCGACGCGAACCGTTGGGACATGGTGACGGCGGGGCTGTTCATGAACAAGACGCGGTGCGCGAGGGTTCAGTACTCGTCGCCCGTGCTCGTGTCGACGGAGTCGTTCGCCGTGCCGGAGGGTAACCCGAAGGGGCTGACCACGGTGGACGATCTGAAGAACAAGGACGTCACGGTGGCGGTGCTCGAGGGAAGCTTCGAGTTGAAGACCGCGAAGTCACTGGGAGTCGATGATGCGAAGCTGCCGACCTACCCGTTGGCGCCCGATGCGCTGCAGGGTATGAGGGACGGCCGGGTCGACGGGATTCTTCTTCCGACGCTGACTCTGGAGAAGTTGAAGGAGCAGAAGGGCGGTTTCGAGGTCACCGAACCGCTCGAGGCGTTCCCGACGACCGGTTCCGGCGCGGCGTTCCGGCCCGGGGACGAGGAATTCTTCGGTAACTACAACAAGGAGCTGGAGAAGTTCAAGGAGAGCAACGAGTTCGAGAAGCTGATGGACAAGTGGGGCTTCCCGGCAGAGGAGGCTCGTAAGGCCACCACCGAGGAACTCTGCGCCACCGAGGGCTGAGCAGCCGTGGTCCGGGGGCGTGAGCGTGATCAGCGCTCACGCCCCCGGACCACGTCAGCGTGTCTCCAGCCTGCGTTCCAAGCGGCGCAGCAACAGCGCGGTCGGGTAGCTCGCGGCCAGGAAGATCAGGCCTGCCAGTGCGAACGGCTCGACGTACTCGTAGGTGTTGGCACCGACTTCCTGCGCCTGGTGGAGCAGTTCCGGCACGGTGATGAACGCCAGGAACGGGGTTTCCTTGAACATCGCGATCGCGTAGTTGCCCAGCGACGGCAGCACGTTGCGGATCGCTTGTGGCAACACGACACGCTGCCACGTCATGCGTGGCGGCAGCTGCAGCGCGACGCTCGCCTCCCACTGTCCACGCGGGACGGCGTCGATACCCGACCGGTACACGTCCGCCATGTAGCACGCGTAGTGCAGACCGAGTCCGGTCACGCCGGCCATCATCGGCGACAGCGTGACACCCATGCCCGGCAATGCGTAGAACAGGAAGAACAACTGCACGAGCAGGGGTGTGCTGCGGATGAACTCGATGAATGCCGTCAGCAGCTGCGTCACCACCGGGATGCGGAGCTGACGAATCACGGCGAACAGCAGTCCGAGTACGGCCGCTACCGCGATGCCGAGAGCGGTGGCGACCAATGTGTACTGAACGAAGGCGACCAGCAGGTCGGGCAGGATGTCGCCCGCGTACTCCAGATCGAAATTCATCGGGCACCTCCCGGTCCGCCCGCCGCGGAGCTCGCGTCCACGAGCTTGGCCTCCTCGGCAGGTTTCGGCTTGCTGAAGGTGAACACGCTGCGCAGTCCGGCGTGCTGACCCAGTCGGGTCTTGGCGATCACCTCGGCCATATTGGACAGCAGCGTTACCGCGTAGGCCATGACGAAGTAGATCACCATCAGCGCCAGGTACATGAGCGTGGCGTCACCGCCCGCCTTACGGAAGTCCTCCGCCTTCGTCATGATGTCGGCCAGCGAGATGGCGTACAGCAGCGGCGTGCTCTTGAGCAGCTGGATGAACAGGTTGTTCATCGACGGGATCATCAGCGGGATCGCCTGCGGCCAGATCACGCGGGTCATCCGCTGCCACGCGGACAGGTTCAGTGCCGTCGCGGCTTCCCATTGCGGCTTGGGGACCGCGTTGATGGAGCCGCGCACCACCTCGGCGCCGTAGGCGCCGTAGTTCAGGCCGAACGCGATGACGCCGCATGCCAGTGGCTCGAAACGCAGGCCGAGCAGCGGCAGGCCGAAGAACAGGAAGAACAGCTGAATCGGCAGCGACGTGCCGCGGAAGAACTCGATCACCACGCGGGCCACGCCCCGTACCGCGATGCGGTGAGAGCGGGCCATCAGCCCCAGCACGATGGCGATCGCGATCATGAGGAGCGTGCCGAATAGCGTCACCAGCAGGGTGATGCGTAAACCGTCGAGCAGGTTCCCCGTCCAGTCCCACACAGTCGGTATATCGTTCATCAGCACCTCTCGTCGGTCTTTTGCTCGCGACGCCCGCTGAGACGGGCGGTGGCCAGCGCCGGCACCCGCAAGACACTAACGGGGGACCGGCCGTTGCGCGTTGCGACTGCCCGGATGAATCCCGTACGAATGTGCGGACCGATATAGGAACGTCATATTCACGCTGTCCCGTAAGTCGATTTTTCGTGGTAATGACCGAGTCGTCGACCCGCTGTTCGGCATATCCGTGAGCCTGCCGGTCTCCGCGGTGTATGCGGCGTGGACCACTGGTCTCGCCGCGAGATGAGCGGATCGCAATCGGCCCCGCGAAATCGTCGAATCCTGCGATGACCGGCGAAGACAAGCCCGACGTGGGCTGCGATGTCCGGTCCGGCGCATCCGTGACCTCGCTGTCGGCGCCGGAGACGGTCATCCGTATGTTGGGCTCGATCGCGATGAACCGGCTGCCCGCGCCGGCCGACGGAACCGGGCCATCGCCGGGCCCATCAACGGGTGCCGTGGCGTGTGTCCTAGTCTCTCGCCGTGCGTTTGGTCATTGCCCGGTGCCAGGTCGACTATGCCGGCCGTCTCACCGCCCACCTGCCCATGGCCACCCGGCTGCTGTTGGTCAAGTCGGACGGTTCGGTGTCGGTGCACTCCGACGACCGCGCCTACAAGCCGCTGAACTGGATGAGCCCGCCGTGCTGGCTCATCGAGGACGGCAACCTGTGGATCGTGGAGAACAAGGCCGGCGAGAAGCTGGTCGTCACGATCGACCAGATCGTCGAGGAGATCTCGCACGATCTGGGTGCCGAGCCCGGTCTGCAGAAGGACGGGGTGGAGGCGCATCTGCAGGAGCTGCTGGCCGAACACATCACCACGCTCGGCGACGGCTACTCGCTCGTGCGGCGGGAGTATCCGACCGCGATCGGGCCGGTCGACATCCTCGCGCGCGATTCCGAGGGGTCGTCCGTGGCGGTGGAGATCAAGCGGCGCGGCGAGATCGACGGTGTGGAGCAGCTGACGCGGTATCTCGAACTGCTGAACCGTGACCCGCTGCTCGCCCCGGTGCAGGGCGTGTTCGCCGCGCAGCAGATCCGCCCGCAGGCGCGGACGCTGGCCGAGGACCGGGGTATCCGCTGCGTCACGCTGGACTACGACGACCTTCGCGGTATCGAACCGGACGAGTTCCGGTTGTTCTGACGGCAACGTGCTGTCGCGACGGCAGCGCGCTGTCGCGACGATGGCGAGCCGGACCGGGCTGTGCGAGCGACGGGTTCGCCCTCGGCTTCCCCGGGGCAGGTAGCGGCGACCCCGGTACCGAGCGGCGTCCCCGGGGAACGAGCGGCATCCCCGGACACGAGCGGCGGCCCTCGGATCGCCGCGCGCTCGCTGCGGCGCCGCTTCGCCACCGCGCCGCTTCGCCACCGCGCCGCTTCGCCACCGCACCGCCGCTCCGCTTCGCCGCCGCGCAGCTTCACCGCCTCACCTGCGACCGGTACGTACCAATTGTCGTCACTGTACGTGTTTCGCCGGGGTCGTTACGTAATCCGCGGTGTGGGATTCAGGTGAGGATCTGCGTGCGGTAATGTTCGCGCGCAGCTTGATCTGTGATCATTTCTGTTGACTACTGTTGATTCCGGAGGTGGGCCGATGACCGTCCTAGCCCAGGATCTACGGCTCGACGCGAACGCGATCGACTACGCGTTGCTCGCGTTCTACTTCGCCCTGGTGCTGGGTATCGGTTACCTGGCGCGGAAACAGGTGTCGTCGAGTCTGGACTTCTTCCTTTCCGGCCGGTCCTTGCCCGCATGGGTGACCGGCCTGGCGTTCGTCGCCGCGAACCTCGGCGCGATCGAAGTCATGGGCATGTCGGCGAACGGCGCCCAGTACGGCCTGCCGACCGTGCACTACTTCTGGATCGGCGCGATCCCGGCGATGCTGTTCCTCGCCATCGTGATGATGCCGTTCTACTACGGGTCGAAGGTGCGCAGTGTCCCGGAGTTCATGCTCCGGCGATTCGGCAAGCCCGCGCACCTGGTCAACGGCGTCAGCTTCGCCCTGGCGCAGATACTCATCGCGGGTGCGAACCTCTTCCTGCTGGCCAGCGTCGTGAACCTGTTGCTCGGCTGGCCGCTCTGGCTGTCGATCATCCTGGCGGCGGTCATCGTGCTGGCCTACACCGCACTCGGTGGCCTGTCGGCGGCGATTTACAACGAGGTGCTGCAGTTCTTCGTCATCGTCGCGGCCCTGCTGCCGCTGACGCTGGTCGGCCTGCACGAGGTCGGCGGCTGGGAAGGCCTCGTCGACAAGGTGGCAAGCGGCCCCGGCGGTGAGGAGCAGCTCAGCTCCTGGCCGGGCAACCAGCTCACCGGCTTCGGCGACAACTTCCTCTCGGTGCTGGGCATCGTGTTCGGTCTCGGCTTCGTGCTCTCGTTCGGCTACTGGACGACGAACTTCGTCGAGGTGCAGCGCGCGATGGCCTCGAAGAGCATGTCGGCGGCGCAGCGCACCCCGATCATCGGTGCGTTCCCGAAGATGCTCGTCCCGTTCATCGTGATCATCCCGGGCATGATCGCCGGTGTCAGCGTCACCGAGCTCTCCGGCGAGAACAAGGCAGCCCTGCTCGCGGGCGAGGCAGCGCCCAGCGGTGCGACGTTCAACGACGCGCTGCTGCTGTTGATGCGCGACCTGTTGCCGAACGGCATGCTCGGCATCGCGATCGCCGGTCTGCTGGCCTCGTTCATGGCCGGTATGGCGGCGAACCTGAGTGCGTTCAACACCGTCTTCACGTACGACATCTGGCAGGCCTACATCAAGAAGGACAAGCCGGATCAGTACTACCTGCGGGCGGGCAGGGTGGTCACGGCGTGCGCCACGATCCTGGCGATCGGCACGGCGTTCATCGCCTCCACCTACAGCAACCTGATGGACTACCTGCAGCAGCTGTTCTCGTTCTTCAACGCGCCGCTGTTCGCGACGTTCATCCTCGGTATGTTCTGGAAGCGGATGACGGCCCACGCAGGTTGGTCGGGCCTCGTCGCCGGTACCGGCGCCGCGATCGGTGTCTTCCTGCTCGCCGAGACCGGCGTGTGGGACCTGCCCGGCCAGGGTGCGTCGTTCATCGGCGCGGGTGCGGCGTTCGTGGTGGACATCGCGGTCAGCGTTGTGGTCACCATGATGACGAGGCCGAAACCGGAGACGCAGCTCGTGGGCCTGGTCTACTCGCTGACACCGAAGGAGAGCCGGACCCGCTCGACGGTGGGCGAGGACGCGGGCTGGTACCGCAACCCGGGCCTGCTGGCGGGCATCGTCCTGGCTCTCACGATCGTCCTGAACATCTTCTTCTAGGAGGCGGACAATGGGCAGCGACACGCGCAAGCGCACCGCCGGTGCGTTCGACGTCCGGCTGGTCATCGCACTGCTGACCGGTGTGTACGGAGCGGTGATCACCGTGCTCGGGATCGGGTTCGTCTCCGACGAGGATCTGGCCAAGGCCGGCGGCATGAACATCAACCTGATCGCGGGCATCGGCCTGCTCGTGTTCACCGGGTTGTTCCTGCTGTGGGTGAAGCTTCGTCCGCTGACGGTGCCTGTGCCCGAGGACGAGGAGGACGACTCCTCCCAGTCGGAACAGGGCTGACAAGGACAGAGCCGAGAAAGCAGGCCGGGCGTTCGACGCGGAATCTCGCGTGGCGCCCGGCCTGCTTCTGTCGTTAGCGTTGCCTCGAGTGCGCGCCGCGTTCGCGGGCGAAGTCGAAGGTGACACGGAAAGTGGGACGTCGTGAAGAAGATCATCAACGATCCGGCGGCGGTGGTCGCCGAATCGCTCCGAGGACTGGAAGCCGCGCACGCGGACCTGGTGCGCGTGACCTACGACCCGAACCATGTGGTGCGCGCCGACGCGCCGGTCTCCGGCAAGGTGGCCGTGATCTCGGGCGGCGGTTCCGGCCACGAGCCGTTGCACACCGGGTTCGTCGGCGCGGGAATGCTCGATGCGGCCGTTCCCGGCCCGGTGTTCACCTCGCCGACGCCGGACGCGGTGCAGGCGGCGGTCGCGGCGACGACGGGGCACGCCGGTGCGCTGCTGGTGGTGAAGAACTACACCGGCGACGTACTGAACTTCGAGACGGCCGCCGAGCTGGCCGCCGCCGAGGGGCTGGACGTGCGCAGCGTGGTGATCGACGACGACGTCGCGGTGGCCGACTCGACCTTCACCGCGGGTCGGCGCGGAGTCGGCGGCACCGTACCGCTGGAGAAGATCGTCGGCGCGGCGGCCGCACGCGGCGACGGGCTCGACGCCGTGGAGGCGTTGGCGCGGCGCGTGGTCGGCCAGGTGCGGTCGATCGGGGTGGCGCTTTCGCCGCCGACCGTGCCGCACGCCGGGGAGCCGAGCTTCGACCTCGGAGAAGACGAGATCGAGTTCGGCATCGGCATCCACGGTGAACCGGGCCGCGAGCGGATCGCCGCCGAGCCGGCCGACGCACTCGTCGAGCGGATGATCACGGCTGTGATCGACGACCTGCCGTTCGCCGAGGGCGACGACGTACTGCTGCTGACGAACTCCATGGGCGGCACACCGCCGATGGAGACGTATCTGGCCCACGGGATCGCCGAGCGGCTGCTCGCCGACCGGGGCATCCGCGTGACGCGCCGGCTCGTCGGCCCGTACGTGACGAGCCTGGAGATGCAGGGGATCAGCCTGACGCTGTTGCGGATGGACGACGAGCTGACCGAGCTGTGGGACGCCCCGGTGCACACGCCGTCGCTGCGGTGGGGGGCCTGATGGGCTGCAACGCCGAACGGGCTGCCGGCGTGCTGCGCGCGGGTGCGGCGACCGTCGCCGAGCACAAAACCGAACTGACCGAGCTGGACCGTGCCATCGGCGATGCCGACCACGGGGAGAACCTCGACCGCGGGTTCGCGGCGGTGTTGGCGGCGTTGGACGCGGGGGTCCCGGAGACGCCCGGTGCGGTTCTGAAGGTCGCGGCGACGACGCTGATCTCGAAGGTCGGCGGAGCGGCCGGGCCGCTGTACGGCACGGCGTTCCTGCGTGCGGCGACGAAGCTCGGCGATGCGTCCGAACTGGATGCCGCCGCGGTCGCGGCGGGGCTGCGGGCCGCGCTGGACGGTGTGGTCGCCCGCGGCAAGGCCGAGGTCGGCGACGCCACGATGGTCGACGCGCTCGAGCCCGCGGTCGAGGCCGCGGAGCGGGCGCACGCCGACGGTGAGAATGTCGCCGCGGTGCTCACGGCCGCCGCCGATGCGGCGAAGGAGGGTGCTGATTCGACGGTGCCGCTGACCGCTCGCAAGGGGCGCGCGTCGTATCTGGGCGAGCGCAGTGTCGGTCACGCCGATCCCGGCGCGACGTCCACGGCGCTGCTGCTGCGGTCGTTCGCGGAGGCGTCGCGATGAGCGGGGAACTGGTCGGGCTGGTGGTCGTGTCGCACAGCGGCAGGCTGGCCGACGGGGTCGCGGAGGTCGCCGCGCAGATGGCTCCGGACGTGACGGTGAAGCCCGCAGGCGGGCTTCCCGACGGTGGGATCGGCACCGATTTCGAGGCCGTGCTCGCCGCCGTGACCGAGGCGGCGGCGGAGGCGGGCGTGGTCGTGCTCTACGACCTGGGAAGCGCGCAGATGACCGCGGATATGGCCGTGGAATCGCTGCCGGAGCCGGAGACGGCGGTGGTCGTCGACGCCCCGCTCGTCGAGGGTGCGATCGCGGCCGCGGTCGCGGCGCAGGGCGGCGGTGACCGTGCCGCGGTGGCGGACGCGGCCCGTGCGGCGGCAGGCCGGTCCGAAGTGGCCGACACCGCCGAGGCGGCCGGCGCGCACGGCGCAGAGCCGGAATCCGGAGCAGGGGCGCGCGCGGAGATCACCCTCGGCAACGAGGTCGGGCTGCACGCCCGGCCCGCGGCCCTGCTCGCCCGGAGCATCGCCGATGTCGACGCCGACGTGCAGGTCTCCCTCGGCGACACCGACGCGGACGCCAAGAGTGTGTTCTCGCTGATGTCGCTGACCGCGCGGAAGGGCGACACGGTCGTCGTGACGGCGAAGGGTGCGCAGGCCGAGGACGCGGTCGCGCGCATCACCGCTCTGGCCGAACGCAACTTCGACGAGTAGGCCGCCGCCGGCGGCAGGCTGCGAGGTCGCGCCCGGCACGTGCCCCCTCGGGGCGCGTGCCGGGACCGACCGGCAGCTGTCCCGGTTGGCGACCGCGTGAACGACCGGCACTCGGCGTGGTCGGCCGCGTCCGGTTATCGGCTGGCGTGCAGCCCGGGGTGACGGCGATGCTGGGCGGCATGGATCATCCGCATCTCTCGCAGATCGTGCCGACGATGTTGGCTGCGTCGGGAGTGCCGGGCTTCGCCCGTTCGGTGCCGGAACTGCCGGAAGCGACCCGGTCGTGCGTGCTGCTCGTCGACGGTCTCGGCTGGGAGCTGCTGCACGAGCACGCGGACTGCGCGCCGGTGCTGCTCGAGCTGTGCCGCAGGCCGCTGCAGGTCGGCTACCCGGCGACGACGGCCGCGGGGTTGGCCGCCATCGGCACCGGCTCGCCCTCGGGGGAGCACGGCATGGCGGGCTACAGCTTCGAGGTGCCGGGCACGGGCGTGGTGAACGCGCTGCGCTGGTGCAGCCACCCCGGTGGGCGCGACCTGTCGGACGAGCTCGCCGCCGAGGACGTCCAGCCGCTGCCGACGACATTCGAGCGTGCCGCCGCGGCCGGCGTCGCGACGAGCGTGGTGTCGGCGGCGCAGTTCGACGGGTCGCCGTTGACCAGGGCGGTGCTGCGGGGCGGCCGGTACGTCGGCGTGCACGCGCTGGGGGATCTCGCGATGCGGGTGACCGAGGCGCTGCGACCGGAGCGCGCGTTCGTCTACGGCTACCACAGCGAACTCGACAAACTCGGCCATCTGTACGGGCCCGGGTCGACGGCGTGGCGCATGCAGTTGCGCCAGGTCGACCGGCTCGTCGAATCCGTCGTCGAGGGGCTGCCCTCCGGTGCGGTACTGGCGGTGGTGGCCGACCACGGGATGGTGCGGATCGGGGAGACCGTCGACGTCGACGCGATGCCCGCGCTGCGCGAGGGGGTGCGTGCGCTGGGCGGTGAGGTACGCGCCCGCCACGTCTACGCCGAGCCCGGCGCGGCCGACGACGTGCTGGCGGCCTGGCGGGAAGTGCTCGGCGAGCGGGCCTGGGTCGCCTCGCGTGACCAGGCCGTCGAGGCAGGCTGGTTCGGTCCGCACGTCGGCGATCGGGTGCGTTCGCGGATCGGCGACGTCGTCGCGGCCGCCCGCGATCGCTGCGGCATCGTGAGCGCGACGGCCGAGCCCGCCGAGACGTCGCTGACGGGACACCACGGTTCGTTCACCGCCGCGGAGCAGCTCGTTCCGCTGGCCGTGGCCGACAACGTGAGCTGATCAGGGCGCGGGCGCAGGACACGCGGTGCTGAACGCAGGACATGCGCCGACGCCAGCACGGCAGCTATTCGATGCCGCCCTCGCCGGCGGGTTTCAGCAACGGTGCTCCGGGGCCGAACTGCGAGAGCCGGTCATCGATGTTGTGGAGGCCGCAGGCCTTCAGCGACAGGCAGCCGCAGCCGACACAGCCCGTCAGCTGGTCGCGGAGGCGTTGCAGGGCGTCGATACGGGCGTCGAGCTCGTCGCGCCAGTCCCGGGAGAGTCGTGCCCAGTCGGCCTTCGTCGGCGCGTGATCGTGGGGCAACGTGTCGAGCGCGGAGCCGATCTCGTCGAGGCTCAGCCCGACACGTTGCGCGGCGCGGATGAAGGCGATGCGGCGCAGGACCGAACGCGGGTAGCGTCGTTGGTTGCCGCTGGAACGCTGCGACGAGATGAGGCCGCGGTCCTCGTAGAACCGCAACGCGGTGTGCGGCACGCCGCTGCGCTGAGCGACCTGCCCGATCGTGAGATGATCGGCGAGCCTGGTGGTCACTCCGCCACGGTAACCGAACCCGCGCGCCGACTTCCACCTAACTCGAAGTCGGCGCCGCGGGCCGGCTCACCGGGGTGCCACGTGCTCCTCGTAGGCGCTGATCACCTGCCGCAGCACCTCGTCGCCCGGCTGCTGCCACAGGTCGGCATCGAACACCTCGACCTCGATGGGCCCGTCGTAGCCCGCCGATTCGACACAGGATCGCAACCAGCGGTGGTCGACCGGCCCGGTGCCGGGCAGCGAGCGTGCCATCAGCCCGTCGGTGATCGGCACCTGCTGGTCGCAGACGTGAAAGCCGGCGATCCGTCCTGCGGCCTTCGCGATCGACTCCTCGATCCGCGGGTCCCACCACACGTGGAACTCGTCGACGATCACGCCGACCGCACCGGCCGGGTGCTCCTGGGCGATCTCCAGCGCCTGGTCGAGCGTCGACAGCACGGACCGTTCGGCGCACTGCATGGGATGCAGTGGCTCGAGCGCGAGCCGTACCCCGCGCTCCCGGGCGTACGGGGCGAGTTCGCCGACCGCATCGGCGACGCGCTGCCGGGACGCCGCCAGGTCCCCGTCCGCGATCCCGCCGACGACGAGCACCAGCACATCCGCACCGACCGTGGCGGTCTCGTCGATCGCCTCCCTGGTCATGGCGACCCCGTCGGCCGAGTCGCCCTCAGGTGTCACGCCGGTGAGAAAGCCGCCGCGGCACACCGATGAGGCGCGTACGCCGTGCTCGGCAAGCAACCGCGCCGTCTCGGCGGCGCCGACCTCGGCGATCTTGTCCCGCCACAGGCCGATCCACTCGACGCCCTGATCCGCGCAACCGCGCACGGCCTCGGGCAGGGACCAACGCTTCGTGGTGATCTGATTCAGGCTGAGACGGTTCACCAGCGCACCCCCGCGGTGTCGAGCAGCGAGCGCATCCGGGAGACGGCAAGCTCGGGGTCGGCCAGCAGCCCGGCGCGATCGGCGAGCCGCAGCACGTCCGCGAGATGGGTGATCGACCGCGCCGACTCGAGCCCGCCGACCATGCGGAAGTGATCCTGATGGCCGTTCAGGTACGCCAGGAAGACCACCCCCACCTTGTAGTACGGCGTCGGAGCCCGGAAGATCTCGCGGGAGAGCGGCACGGTCGGCGCCAGCAGCCCGTGGAAACGGGCGTGGTCGCCGTCGTCGAGCGCGGTGAGCGCCGCGCCTGCCACCGGCGCGATCGGGTCGAAGATCCCGAGCAGTGCCTCGCTGTGCCCGTGCTCGTCGCCCGCGATGAGTTCCGGGTAGTTGAAGTCGTCGCCCGTGTAGCACGCGACTCCCTCCGGCAGTGCGCGCCGGAACTCCCGCTCGACGTCGGCATCGAGCACCGACACCTTCACCCCGGCGACGGTCGAGGCATGTTCTGCGCAGAGCCCGGCGAGCTCGCGGGCGGCCGCGCGTACGTCCGAGTGGCCCCAGTAACCCGCCAGCGCCGGGTCGAACGGCTCACCCAGCCAGTGCAGCAGGACCGGCCCGTCCGCGGCGGACAGGAGCTTGCCGTAGGCGTCGCGGTAGAGCTCGGGACCGCCGGCGGCGGCGGCGAGGGCACGGCTCGCCATGACCACCGGTACGGCTCCCTCGCCTGCTACCAGATCGAGCTGCTCCCGCCACGCTCCGACGACGTCGTCGATCGTGGCGGGGCCGGCAGGGAGCTGGTCGGTGCCGACGCCCGCGACCCACGGCCGGCTTCCGGCGCGGGCCGCCGCGCCGGTGCGGCGGATGAGTTCCTGCGTCGCCGCCCAGTCCAGGCCCATGCCACGCTGTGCGGTGTCCATGGCCTCGGCCACCCCGAGGCCGCACGACCACAGGTGTTCACGGAAGGCGAGTGTCGCCTCCCAGTCGAGTTCGACGACGTGTGCCGGGTCGGCGGGGCAGGCTGCGTCGGCCACCACGTGCGCGGCAGCGTAGGCCGTGCGCGAGGTCGGCGGTTTCGCCGGTGCCGCGGCCGGTGGGCGGATCGGCGTTCCGGTCGGGGACCACTGTTCGAGCGTGCGGTCGCGCGACGGAAGCAGCAACGAGCTCATGATCACTCCTTTGTGGCCGGACGTCGGCCACGGGTTCGGTGCGGACGACTCCGGACTCGGGCACCCGGCGGGTGACAACGGTGGGCCACGGCAGGCCGGGCCTGCCCTCGCGGCACGTGCCCACCCCTGCGACGTGCGCTGAAAGCGCTTGTAGAAAGCGTTTTCACACACCTTAGACGCCGTCGCCGCACGCGACAAGGCGCCGCGTCAGCTGCCGGCAGGCGGGATGGTGCTCTCGCGGACGACGACGGTTCCCGGCATGCGGAGAATGCGGCTGCGCTTGCCGCGGTTGTCACGCACGGCCAGCTCCATGACCTTCTCGCCCAGCTCCTCGAGGGGCAGCGCCACCGTCGTCAGCGGGGGAGCCAGGTCGCGGACCACGGGGATGTCGTCGAAGCCGGCGAGCGAGACGTCCTCGGGCACGGACCTGCCCGATTCCCGCAGCGCCGCGAGCGCGCCCATGGCCATCACGTCGGTCACCGCGAACACACAGGTGGCGTCGAGCCCGCGCGCCAGCAGCTCGGACATCGCGGCGTACCCGCCGTCGCGGGTGAACGCCGCTTCGACGATGTGGCTCTCGGCCAGCTCGACACCAGCCTCCGTGAGGCCGTCGCGGAAGCCGCGAAGCCGGTCGACGACCGTGGTCAGTGCCCGCGGGCCGGCCAGTACGGCGAAGCGGCGGTGTCCCTGCGCGGTGAGCGTGCGGGCGAGCTCCGCGGCGCCGTCCCGGTTCTCGGGCTGCACACTGTCGACACGCAGCGTGCGATGCCTGCTGACCACCGCGACCTGGCCACCGCCGCGCTGGTACGGCTCGATCTCGGCCGCGAGCGCGCGCTCCCATTCCCGGTCCTCGAAACCCGAGCCGACCAGCAGGATCGCCGAGGCCCGCTGGGCGCGGAGCATCGAGATGTAGGCGATCTCCTTCTGGGGATCGCGGAAGGTACTCGCCAGCATCACGAGCAGGCCCGCCTCGTCGGCCGCGCGCATCACCCCCCGCGAGATGCCCGCGAAGTACGGGTCGCTGACGTCGTGACAGATGACGCCGACCGTGCGGTGCGCGCCGCCCGCAAGCGCCTGCGCGTGTGCGTTGGGCGTGTAGGCGAGCTGGTTGGCTGCTGCCAGCACACGTTCCCGCAGGTCGGAGCGTACTTTTGTGGTTCCGTTCAGTGCGCGCGAGGCCGTGGCGAGGGAGACCTGTGCCTCCCGCGCGACGTCTTCGAGCGTGACGTGCGGCCGATCGTCCATTCGCGACTCTCCCAGCTCGTCCGATGAGCACCGGCCAGGGTAGGCCCCTCGGTTCGGCGCCCGACGCTTGACCGGTTCTGTCCGGTCTGCATACGCTGTCCACATCCTAGCGTGAAAGCGCATTCAGAAAGCGCATTCACACAACGTGTGCCGGGTCTCGATCAGGTTCTTGGTGGCGACACGTTCGACGGTGAACGGAGGGTCATGGTCACGCACACACAGTCCGCGCGGGCCGGGCAGCGGGAGCGAGCGGGCGAAGCCTCCGGCGTCGCCGAACGCAGCCGTCCCGGACTCGGGCAGCGACTGGGCGGTTTCCTGGAACGTTCGTGGCGGCCGTTCGCGCTGCTCGCGGCCCTGTTCGTGGCCTGGTGGGGCGTCACGGCGGCCGAGCTCGTCGAGCCCTACCTGGTGCCCTCGCCAGGGGACACGTTCGACGCCATCGCGCAGCGGCCCGAGTACTTCTGGGAACACACCTGGACCACGACGTACGAGACCGTCCTCGGATTCGTCATCGCCATCGCGGTCGGTGTGGTCGCTGCCGTGGCCATGGTGCAGTCGTCGACGCTGGAGAAGACGCTGTACCCGCTGCTGCTGTTCGCGCAGGTCATCCCGAAGATCGCCATCGCGCCGCTGTTCGTCGTGTGGCTCGGCTTCGGCCTCGGGCCGAAGATCCTGGTCGCCGTGCTGATGGCGTTCTTCCCCGTCGTCATCTCCATGGTCACGGGACTGAAATCCGTGGACCCGGAGATGCTCCAGCTGTCCTCGACGATGGGCGCGAAGTCGGGGCAGACGTTCTGGAAGATCCGGTTCCCGGCGTCGCTGCCGCACCTGTTCTCGGGCCTGAAGGTGGCCGCGACGATGGCCGTCACGGGTGCCGTCGTCGGCGAGTTCGTCGGTGCCAACGCCGGCCTCGGATTCGTGATCCTGCAGGCCAACGGCAACCTCGACACCCCGGTGCTGTTCGCCGGCCTGTTGATCATGTCGCTGCTCGGCGTGCTGCTGTTCGTGATCGTGGAATGGCTCGAGCAGCTCCTGCTGCCCTGGCACGCCAGCCGCCGCGACGAGGGCGCGAGCACCACCATCTGATCCCTATCCACGAGAGCCCAGTGAGTCGAAGGAGAGCAATGAAGCTACGTGCACTCACCGCAGGCACCGCCGCCACAGCCCTGCTGCTGGCCGCAGGCTGCGGCGGATCGGAAGGCGAGACGGTCACCAACTCCGCGGGGGAGGAGCTGGACAAGGTCACCCTCACCCTCAACTGGTACCCGTACGGCGAACACGCGCCGTTCTACTACGGCAAACAGCAGGGGATCTACGAGGAACACGGGATCTCGCTGGACATCCGCGCGGGCCAGGGGTCGCAGAAGACCGTGCAGGCGACCGCGGCGGGGCAGACCGACTTCGGCTGGGCCGACACACCCGCGCTGCTGGCGGGCGTGTCACAGGGACTCGACGTCAAGAGCATCGGCGTCTACCTGCAGACGACGCCCTCGTCCGTGCAGTTCTTCTCGGAGGAGGGCATCTCCTCGCCAGACGATCTCAAGGGCAAGACGGTCGCCAGCACGGCAGGCGACGCGCTGACGAACGTGTTCCCGCTGTTCCTCGAAGCCAACGGACTGTCCGAACAGGACGTCCAGGTGCAGAACACCGACGCCGCGGGGAAGATGGCCGCGGTCATGCAGGACCAGACCGACGCGTTGCTCGGCTACGCGACCGACCAGGGACCGACGATGCAGGAGAAGTCGGGCAAGGACGTGTCGTACCTGCGGTGGGCGGAACACGGGCTGAACTTCTACAGCAACGGCCTGCTCACCGCGCAGGAGGTGCTCGACGATCGCGGTGACCTCGCCCAGCGCATGGTGGCCGCGACCACCGAGGCGTGGGAACAGGCGGGACAGGACCGCCAGGCTGCGGTCGACGCGATGGAAGGTGCCTCGGAACAGCTGCCGTCGAAGGAAGTACTGACCGAGCAGTTCGGCGAGACGCTCGAACTGCTGCACACCGATGCCACCGAGGGTGAGCGTCCCGGTGTCAACACGCCGGAGGACTGGAAGAAGACCATCGGCATCTTCTCCGACGCGGGTGTCATCGAGGAGGCAGGCGAGCCCGGTGAGTACTGGGAGCGCGACCTCGCCGCCCAGGAGTAACGGCGACGCGTGGCGGGCGCGCACCCGGCGCGGCCGCCACGCATCGCCCCGTACAACCGCCACCCGAGAACAGGCCCGAGGAGTGGGGAAGGCACATGGCTGGCTACGCGGTCGAAATCGACGACGTGACGGTGCGGTTCCGCAGTAAGAAGCGCGACGTGACGGCGTTGACCGACGTGACGATGCGCGTGGAACCGGGAGAGTTCGTCTCCATCGTCGGGCCGTCGGGATGCGGCAAGTCGACACTGCTCAAGCTGTCATCGGGGTTGCTACCGGCGTCGACGGGCGACGTGCGGCTGTTCGGCGAACCGGTGAACGGACCGCGCAAGGACATCGGCTACGTCTTCCAGAAGGCGGCGCTGCTCGAGTGGCGTTCGGCCCGCAAGAACATCCTGCTGCAGGCGGAGATGCGGAAGATGCCTGCGAAGGAGGCGGCCGCCCGCGCCGACGAGCTGATCGAGATGACCGGGCTGTCGGGCTTCGAGGACGCGCTTCCGCACGAGCTGTCCGGCGGCATGCAGCAGCGCGTCGCGCTGTGCCGGGCGTTGCTGCACCGTCCGCCGGTGCTGCTGATGGACGAGCCGTTCGGCGCGCTCGACGCCCTCACCCGCGAGCAGATGAACGTCGAGCTGCGCCGCATCTGGCAGGAGACGGGCACGACCGTCCTGCTCGTGACGCACTCGATCGCGGAGGCGGTCTACCTGTCCGATCAGGTCGTGATGATCTCGGCAAGGCCGGGCACGGTCGCGGGTGTCGTCGACGTGAACCTTCCCGTGGAGCGGGACTACGGCCCGACGATGGCCGAACCCGAGTTCGCCAAGGCCACCCGCCACATCCGCGACCACCTCGGCGCGGCCGCAGCGGCCGAGTAGCGGGCCGAGTCCGAGGAACCGAACCACGTCGACGGCCGCGGTGACCGCTGCCGGTCCGACTCGCACGTCAACCTCAGAAAGGGCGTCATGGTCAACGAACTGCGATCCGTGGGGATCGTGATGAACGGTGTCACGGGCCGGATGGGCTACCGCCAGCACCTCGTCCGGTCGATCCTGGCGATCAGGGAACAGGGTGGACTGTCCCTGCCGGACGGCAGCGTGCTGTGGCCGGAGCCGATCCTCGTGGGGCGGAGCGAGCAGAAGCTCGCCGCGATCGCGAAGGAACACGGCCTGGACCGGTGGACGACGGATCTCGACGAGGCGCTGCGCTCCGGCGCCGAGATCTACTTCGACGCACAGGTCACCAGCAGGCGCGCCGAGGGCGTGCGCAAGGCCGTCGCCGCGGGCCTGCACATCTACACCGAGAAGCCGATCGCCGAGGACACCGAGGGCGCGCTCGAACTCGGCAGGCTCGCCGCCGACGCGGGTGTGAAGGTCGGTGTGGTGCAGGACAAGCTCTTCCTGCCCGGACTGCGCAAACTCAAGCGGCTCGTCGACGGCGGGTTCTTCGGTGAGATCCTCTCCGTGCGCGGCGAGTTCGGGTACTGGGTGTTCGAGGGCGACTGGCAGGAGGCCCAGCGTCCGTCCTGGAACTACCGGGCCGAGGACGGCGGCGGCATCATCGTCGACATGTTCTGCCACTGGCGCTACGTGCTGGAGGACATCATCGCGCCGGTGCACTCGGTGCAAGCGCTTGCGGCCACGCACATCCCGAAACGCGTGGACGAGCAGGGCAGGACGTACGAAGCCACGGCGGACGATGCGGCGTACGGCATCTTCGAGCTCGGTGGCGGCATCGTGGCGCAGCTGAACTCGTCGTGGACGACGCGGGTGTTCCGCGACGAGCTCGTCGAGTTCCAGGTCGACGGCACCGAGGGCAGCGCCGTGGCCGGCCTGCGCCGTTGCCGCGTGCAGCACCGCTCGATGACGCCGAAACCCGTGTGGAACCCGGATCTGGCCGCCACGGAGGACTTCCGCGGTCAGTGGCAGGAGGTTCCGGACAACGGCGAGTTCGACAACGGGTTCAAGGTCCAGTGGGAGATGTTCCTGCGGCACGTGGCCGGCGACGAGCCCTTCCCGTGGGACTTCCTCGCCGGGGCCCGGGGTGTCCAGCTCGCCGAACTCGGCCTGCGGTCGGCGCGGGAGGGTCGCCGGGTCGAGATCCCGACGCTCGCGCTGTAGCGGGTACGGGCAGACTGCGGGGTATGCAGCTCGTTTCGCTCGACGACATCCGCACCGCCGCCGACCGTGTCCGCGGCCAGGTCCTGCGTACCCCGCTTCTGCCCGCACCGTGGGCCGACGCCGATCGCCCGCTGTGGCTGAAACCCGAGAGCCTGCAGGCGATCGGTGCGTTCAAACTCCGCGGCGCGGTGAACGCGCTCGCGGCACTCGACGAACGAACCCGCGGGGACGCCGGCTCCGCCGGGCAGGGCGTTGCTGACGGGCAGAGCGGCGCGACGCCGAGCGTCGTGGCGTATTCGAGCGGCAACCACGCCCAGGCGGTGGCGTGTGCGGCGCAGCGACTCGGCGTCGCTGCCCACATCGTGATGCCGGAGAACACGCCGCAGGTGAAGGTCGAGGGCACACGCAGGTACGGCGCCGAGGTCGTGCTCGTGCCCAGCGGGCAGCGAGAGTCGGTGGCCTACCGGCTCGTCGAGGAGCTGGGCGCGGCGCTGGTGCCACCGTTCGACCACCCCGACATCATCGCCGGTCAGGGGACCGCCGGGCTCGAGATCGCCGACGATCTTCCGGATGTCGAGCTCGTGCTCGTCCCCATCAGCGGGGGAGGGCTCGCCTCGGGGATCGGCACCGCGGTGAAGGCGCTCTGCCCGAACGCCGCCGTGATCGGAGTCGAGCCGGAGCTGGCTGCGGACGCCGCCGACAGCCTGAGGGCCGGGAAGATCGTCGAGTGGCCGGTGGAGGACCGGGTCAGGACGATCGCCGACGGGTTGCGTTCGCAGCCGTCGGAGCTGACGTTCGCGCACCTGCAGACCGTCCTCGACGGCATCGTGACCGTCACCGAGGACGAGATCCGCGACGCGATGCGGGTCCTCGCCAACCGCGACCGGCTGATCGCCGAGCCATCCGGCGCGGTGCCGCTCGCCGCCTACCTCCACCGGTCGGGTGAGTTGCCCCGCGGACGCACCGTCGTGGTGGTCTCCGGCGGCAACGTGGACCGCGCGCTGCTCGCCGACGTCCTAGGCTGACGGTCAGCAGACGACCCAGCCGGCGCACGACGAAGGGGCCGACGATGAGCGACGTACTGTTCGGCGACGAACACGTTCGGAAGTACGAGGAGACCGACGGCGAGGTCGGCCACGTGTGGCAGGACGGGGTACCGACGCTGGTCCTCACCACCACCGGGCGGAAGACCGGGGAGCCGCGAAAGTCGGCGCTGATCTACCAGTCGCACGGTGGTTCCTACGTCGTCGTCGCGTCCAAGGGCGGTGCGCCCGACCATCCCGGTTGGTACAAGAACCTGGTCGCCGAGCCCCACGTGAAGGTCCAGGTCGGCGCCGAGCGGTTCGATGCCGTGGCCCGCACCGCGAACGCGGAGGAGAAGGCGGAGTTGTGGCCGCTGATGGCTGCGGTGTGGCCGTCCTACGACGATTACCGGGCCAAGACCAACCGCGACATCCCCGTCGTACTGCTCGACCCGTCCTGACCTGCGTGAATGCTCTGCCGGGCCGGTGGGAGGCCCGGCAGAGCGACCCAGGTCACGCCCGTGGCCGGGGCGAGGGCCGTTCGGTGTGGCGCGGGGCATAATCCACGCCATGAGCGAACACTTCGACGTCGTGGTCCTGGGTGCTGGCCCCGGCGGATACACCGCCGCCGTCCGGGCGGCCCAGCTCGGGTACGACACCGCCGTCATCGAGGAGCGCTACTGGGGCGGGGTGTGCCTGAACGTGGGCTGCATCCCGTCGAAGGCGTTGCTGCGGAACGCGGAGCTTGCCCACCTGTTCACCGCCGAGGCCAAGACCTTCGGCATCCAGACGACCGGCGAGGTCACCTTCGACTACGGCGCTGCGTATCAGCGCAGCCGCAAGGTCGCCGACGGTCGCGTCAAGGGCATTCACTACCTGATGAAGAAGAATGCCATCACCCAGTTCAATGGCCGCGGTTCGTTCACCGGGCCGAACGCGATCGACGTGCGGCGCAGTGACGGCGGCACCGACACGGTCACGTTCGACCACTGCATCATCGCTTCCGGCGCCAGCCCGAAACTGCTGCCCGGCACGCAGCGCAGCGAGAACGTGGTCACCTACGAGGAGCAGATCCTCGCCGAGGAGCTGCCGAACAGCATCGTCGTGGCGGGCGCGGGCGCCATCGGCGTCGAGTTCGCCTACGTGTTGCACAACTACGGCGTGCAGGTCACCATCGTCGAGTTCGCCGACCGCATGGTGCCGGCCGAGGACGAGGAGGTGTCGGCCGAACTGGCGCGACGCTACCGCAAACTCGGTGTCGACGTGCTGACCTCAACGAAGGTCGAGTCCATCGAGGACAACGGCACCGGTGTGCGGGTCACCGTGTCGAAGGACGGCCAGCAGCAGGTTCTCGAGGCCGACAAGGTGCTGCAGGCCATGGGTTTCGCGCCGAACGTCGAGGGCTTCGGGCTCGAGAACACCGGCGTGCGGCTCACCGAGCGGGGTGCGATCGACGTCGACGGCCGCGGCCGCACCAACGTGGGGCACATCTTCGCGATCGGTGACGTGACGGCGAAGCTGATGCTCGCGCACGCCGCCGAGTCGATGGCCATGATCGCGGCCGAGACCATCGCGGATGCCGAAACGATGGAACTCGACTTCCGCATGATCCCTCGCGCGACGTACTGCCAGCCGCAGGTCGCCTCGTTCGGGCTCACCGAGCAGGAGGCGCGCGACGCGGGCCACGACGTGCAGGTGCAGAAGTTCCCGTTCACCGCCAACGGCAAGGCGCACGGTCTCGCCGAGCCGGTCGGGTTCGTCAAGATCGTCGCCGACTCCGCGTACGGCGAGTTCCTCGGTGCCCACCTGATCGGCCCCGAGGTCACGGAGCTGCTGCCGGAGCTCACACTCGCCCAGCAGTGGGACCTCACGGTGCACGAGGTCGCCCGCAACGTGCACGCCCACCCGACGCTCGGCGAGGGAATCAAGGAGGCGGTCCACGGCCTCGCGGGCCACATGATCAACATGTGAGGATCGCGGTCGGCCATGGGTGGACCCGTGGCCGGCGAACCGGCCACGCGGCCGGGTGAGCCGAGGCGCCCCGGCCGCGTGTCCTGCATTCGGCCCCGCGTGTCCTGCCTTCGGTACGGCGCGTGCTGCGTTCGGCCTCGTCCGGGCCACGCGGTGTGGTCGCGGGGATTACGGCTCGACGGCCGGTCAGAAGCCGTAGCGCGCGACGGCGTCCGGTCGGATGACGATGCGCACCAGGTCGAGCGCGGACACCTCGGCGAGGTCGGTGGCGCGCGCAGGATCGTCGAGGTCCCAGTACTCGGCTGCGAGGCGGTGGCACAGCTCGGACACGCCGTCCGTGTCGATCGTGGTGGTACCCGAGACCGACACCCAGCGCTCGCGTTCGTCTGCGGGCGAGGCGACCACGATCGAGGCACGGGGATCGCTGCGCAGCCGGGACACCTTCCGCGCCCCGGCTTCCGAGAACAGCTGAATCGTGCCGTCGTCGGTGGCTTCGAACCACACGGGCCGGGGTTGCGGCGGCAGTGGTCCGGCCGCCACGGACAGGAAGCCGTGCAGCGGACGGCGGAGGAACTCGAGGTCGGCGGCGGTCAGCAGCGGGGTCGGCGTCGTGGTCTCGGTCGTCATGTCGACGAGTGAACCCGAGTTGCTCGGACGATCCCATGGGTGGAACGCCGAATCACCTGTGTATTCGTCTACTCTCGGCCGGGTGGACGTGTTCGACGATCTGATCCGCGGCGTGCGTGCACACGGCTCGCTGTTCGGCAGCTCGATGCTGACGCCGCCGTGGGCGTTGCGGTTCGTGGACGGCGCGCCGCTGACCCTGTGCACGGTGCTCGGGGGAGCCGGCTGGATCGTGCCGGAGCACGCTGAGCCGGTTGCGCTGGGTGATCGCGAGACGGTCGTCGTCCGGGGTCCGGAGCCGTTCAGCTTCGTCGACGAGGTCGGTACCCGTGCCGAGCCGGTGGCCTGCGGGCAGCACTGTGCGATTCCCGATCGGGGCGGCACGCGGCATCGTCGCGGTTGGCACGAGTCCGGTGACGCCGACGTGACGTTGATCGTCGGCGCCTATCCGGTACACGGCGAGATCAGCAGCCGGCTGCTGGAGACACTGCCCGATGTGTTGCGTGTGGACAGTGGTGGTACGGGCGACGGGGTGCTGGACCACGTCGCTGAAGAGGTCTCGATCGACCGTCCGGGCCAGCAGGTCGTACTCGACCGGTTGCTCGACTGGATGCTGGTCTGCACGCTGCGGGAGTGGTTCGACCGGCCGGGGGCCGAACCGCCGGCATGGTGGGCGGCTCAACACGACCCGGTCGTCGGTGAGTCGCTGCGGCGGATGCATGCCGAGCCCGCGGCACCGTGGACGGTCGCCGCGTTGGCCGACGGCGCCCGTGTGTCACGGTCGACCCTGGCCAAGCGGTTCGCCGAGCTGATGGGCGAACCGCCGCTGGCCTACCTCACCCGCTGGCGGATGACCCTGGCCGCGGAGCTGCTGGTCGAGCGGAGTTCGGCGACGATCGCCGACGTCGCCCACGCGGTGGGCTACGGCGATCCGTTCGGGTTCAGCGCGGCGTTCAAACGCGTGCGCGGCGTCAGCCCCAGCGAGTTCCGCAGGGCCGCGACCGCCTGACGCCCCTTCCCTGCCACCGTGTTGTCGATTCCGGGGACCGTGTTGCGTTCTCCGGGGACCGTGTTGCGGATCTGCGGGCTCGCGGCGCTCACCATGACCTGGCACCGTGCGGATCGTGGGTGGAAACGCCGTGGGTGGAAATGCCGCACCGCAGTGGCTGATCGACTGGTGCCGGGAGCACCTCCACAGCACGCCGACGCGCGTGCTGTTCCACGAGCAGCGGGAATCCGCGGTGTTCGGCCTCCGGTTGCCGGAGCAGGCGGACGTCGTGGTGAAGGCGCGGCGCGGTGACGGCCGCCTCGGGGCGTGTGTCGAGGCTCAGCGCGCGCTGGCCGAACGGTGGTCGCCGTGTCCTCGGCCGCGCACTCCGGTACTTCCGGTCGGTCCGCTCGCGGTGCACGCCGAAGAGCTGCGCGCCGGTGGAGGGATGCTGCCGGGAAGTTCGCCGGACGTGGCCGAGCGCTACGCCTCGGTGTTCGCCGAACTGATGGCGGAGCTGGCCGAGGTGCGGGTGTCGGTGCCGAGGCCCAATCCTCGGTGGGTGCGATGGGACCACCGCGACGAGGGCCTGTGGCCTTCCGTCGCGAGCCTCGATGGTCGGAACCAGGACGATGTGCCGCCGGAGGTCGACGAGATCGCTCGCCGGGTTCGTCGGCGGTTGTCGGCCGAACGCCTGCCCTCGGTCCTGGGGCATGCGGATTTCGAAGCCCAGAACCTCCGATGGACGGAAACGGGCATTTCCGTCGTGCACGACTGGGACAGCCTGGCGCACCAGCCAGAGGCCGCACTGGTCGGTGCGGCGAGCGGCGGATTCGCCGGTGCGGGGCCTGCGACTCTGGCGCCGGTCGACAGCTCGGCGGCGTTCCTCGAGCGGTACCAGCGCGTGCTCGGCCGCCGGTTCACGGTGACCGAGCAGGAGATCGCGTGGGCGGCGAGCGTGTGGCAGGCAGCCCATCATGCACGTTGGGAAGCCCTCCACGGCGCTCTGCCGGTCTGCGGCGAGGAACTTCGATGCCAAGCAGACGAACGGCTCCGGCTGGCCAATGCCTAGCGCGGGGACACATATCCGCGAGTGCAGCACACGTGCAACCGCGGGTGGGACACACGATCCCCCGTAGGCGACAACACGGACCCCGGAACTCGCAACACGGGCCCCGGGATCCGCAACACGGGCCCCGGGATCCGCAACACGGGCGGGCTGGTTGGCACCTCGGCTCGGTGGGTAGCCGTGCCGGGCAGATCCCGCCATCGGTAAGGAGGAGGCTGTCGATGTCCGGCTTCTTCGGCGAACCGGGCCCCAGTCCGTTCGATCAGTTGCTCGCCCAGTTCTTCGGTGGTTCGAGCCGTGGTGGCACGCCGGGACGGCAGGCGCCGCTGGGGATCACCAGGCTGATGAGCGAGCAGGCGCTGGCGCTGTTGTCGGCGTCGGTGCAGCGGGTCGCCGCGCAGGGGCGCGCCGAGCTCGACTCGCTGCATCTGCTGTGGGGCGCGACGCAAGTGCCGGGCAGCCGCGAGCTGATTCAGCGCGCGGGCGGTGACCCGGACGCACTCGCCACGCGGATCGGCGAGCATTCCGAGCGCGGTTCCACCGGCGGCCCGTCGGCGGCGCCGATACTCACTCCGGGAGCCAAGCGCATCCTGATGGATGCCCACCAGATCTCCCGGCAGCTGCGATCGAGCTACATCGGCCCGGAGCACATTCTGCTGGCGCTCGTGGCGCACCAGGACTCGGCGGCGGGGCGGATGCTCGGTGACGGCGGTGTGACGCCCGAGACGATCCGGCGCGGCTTGGCAGGCCCGGAGTCCGGCGGCGCCGCCGCTGCGCCCCAGACCGGTCAGGCCGCTCGCGGCGGGAGTTCGGGGACGCCGCGTGGCGACGGGACGGGTAATACGCCGACGCTGGATCAGTACGGCCGTGACCTCACCGCGTTGGCCTCCGGGGGTGAGCTCGACCCGGTGGTCGGCAGGGACACCGAGATCGAGCAGACCATCGAGGTGCTCTCGCGCAGGACGAAGAACAACCCGGTGCTGATCGGTGAAGCGGGCGTGGGGAAAACGGCGATCGTGGAAGGCCTCGCGCAGCGCATCTCCGACCGGCAGGTGCCGGACATCCTGGGCGAGCGCAGGGTGATCCAGCTCGACCTCACGGCGATGGTCGCGGGCACCAGGTACCGCGGGGACTTCGAGGAACGGATGACGGCGCTGCTCGACGAGATCCGCGAACACCGCGACGAGCTGATCGTGTTCATCGACGAGCTGCACATGGTCGTCGGGGCCGGATCGTCGGAGGGCTCGATGGGCGCGGGCAACATGCTCAAACCGGCGCTGGCACGCGGCGAGCTGCACATCGTCGGCGCGACGACCCTTGACGAGTATCGCACCAACATCGAGACCGATCCCGCGTTCGAACGCCGGTTCCAGCCGATCCTCGTGCCCGAGCCGACCGTGGAGGACGCGCTGAAGATCCTGCACGGGCTGCGCGACCAGTACGAGGCGCACCATCAGGTGCGGTTCACCGACGAGGCCCTCAACGCTGCCGTCACCATGTCCGACCGCCACATCACCGACCGGCACCTGCCCGACAAGGCGATCGACCTGATCGACCAGGCCGGTGCGCGAGTGCGCATGCGGTCGGCGCGGCGACCGGAAGGCTTGACGGAGCTGCAGGACCGCCTCGACCAGTTGTCGCGCGATCGCGACCAGGCGGTGAGCGAGGAACACTACGAACGGGCCTCCGCGCTGCGCGACGAGATCAACGAGGTGCGGGAACGGATCGAGCAGGCTCGTAGTCAGGACCGGCCGTCCGGCGAGGCCGAGGTCGGCCAGACCGACGTCGCTGAGGTCGTGTCGCGGTTGACGGGGATCCCCGTCGCACAGTTGACCCAGGAGGAACGCGAGCGGCTGCTCAAGCTCGAGGAGCATCTCCACCGTCGCGTCGTGGGCCAGGACGAGGCGGTCGAGGCGATCTCGGAGGCGGTGCGCCGCACGCGTGCAGGGCTCGCCGAACCGAATCGGCCGTCCGGGAGCTTCCTGTTCCTCGGCCCGACCGGGGTCGGCAAGACGGAACTGGCCCGCGCGCTCGCCGAGGCGTTGTTCGGTGACGACGACCGCATGATCCGGCTCGACATGTCCGAGTACGGCGAACGGCACACCGTGTCCCGGCTGATCGGCGCCCCGCCGGGGTATGTCGGCTACGAGGAGGCCGGCCAGCTCACCGAGGCCGTTCGGCGCACGCCGTACTCGGTCGTGCTGCTCGACGAGATCGAGAAGGCACACCCCGAGGTGTTCAACGTCCTGCTGCAGGTCCTCGACGACGGCAGGCTCACCGACGGCCGCGGCCGGACGGTGAACTTCACGAACACGGTGCTGATCATGACGAGCAACATCGGGTCGGAACTCGTGCTGAGCGGGACGCAGGGCGCGCTCGGGTTCACCGCATCCAGCGGCGAAGACGGGGACGAACCCCTGCGCGACCGCTTGCTGCGCAGGCTGCGGGACACTTTCCGGCCGGAGTTCCTCAACCGCATCGACGAGATCATCGTGTTCCGCAAGCTCACGTCCGAGCAGCTGGAGCAGGTGACGTCGCTGCTGCTGGAGGAGACGCGGCGGAAGGCGCGCGCTCAGGACGTCGAGGTGGACGTCAGCGAGGACGCGGTGCGTTGGCTCGCCGAGACCGGGTACCAGCCCGAGTACGGCGCGCGCCCGCTACGGCGCACGATCCAGCGCGAGGTGGACAACGTGCTGTCCCGGATGCTGCTCGGTGGCGAGATCGCCGAAGGCACCACGGTGCGGATCGACGTCGCGTCCGAGGGCGGGCTGCGGTTCGACGTCGTCGAGCACGCCGCCGTCTGACCGGGTAGCCGTCTGATCGGGTAGCCGTCTGACCGGGTGGCGCCCTGATCCGGTCGCTGTCCGGCCGGGGGTGGCTACGGTGGTGGCGTGTCCATCGCCGACGAGCACGTTCAGACCTTCGAGGACGCGCGTGGTCGGTTGCTGGCCATCGCCTACCGCATGCTCGGCACCGTGGCCGACGCCGAGGACGCCGTTCAGGACACGTTCGTCCGCTGGTCGGGCGCTGGACACGGGGACGTGCGCGAACCGGTGGCGTGGCTGACGCGGGTCCTGACCAACGTGTGCCTGAACCGGCTGACCTCGGCCAGGGCCCGGCGCGAGGAGTACGTCGGGCCCTGGCTCCCGGAACCGGTCGTCACCGAACAGCCGCTGACGACGCTCGCCGATCGCGAGTCGGTGTCGATGGCGATGCTCGTGATCCTCGAACGGCTGACACCGCCCGAGCGGGCGGTGTTCGTGCTGAGGGAGGCGTTCGGTTACGCGCACGCGGAGATCGCGGCCATGCTCGACATCACCGAGGTGTCCAGCCAACAGCTGCAGCGCAGGGCCCGCGGGCACGTGGCCGACGGCAGGGCCAGGTTCACCACGTCGACCGAGGAGTGCAGGCGGATCACCGAGCGCTTCCTGTCCGCGGCGCGCGGTGGTGACCAGGATGCGTTGCGCAGTCTGTTCCGCGATGACGTCGTCGCGTGGGCCGACGGTGGTGGCAAGTCCACCGCCGCCCGCCACCCGATCTCGGGTGCCGACAGGGTGACCCGTTATCTGGCGTGGATGAGCTGGGACATCCCCGGCCTCGCCATCGCACTGCCGGACATCAACGGGGCACCGGGCCTGGTGGCCTCGGTCGACGGGGCGATCGTGCTCGCCGTGTCGCTGCACATCGTCGACGGTGCAATCGCCGACATCTATCTCGTCGTCAATCCGGACAAGCTCGCGCGGCTCACCCTGCCGTGATCCGAGTGTGACGGGCGACACGCCGGGTCGTCGTCAGCTTTCGCGCCGCTGTGCGGTTCATGAGGTGACGTGCTCGGTGTGGAAGGAGTTCCCATGTCTCATCGGATCGTGATCCTCGGCGGTGGCTACGCGGGTGTGACGGCGGCGAATCGGATCGCCCGCAGACTCGACGGTGCCGAGGTGACGTTGGTGAACGAACGTGCCACGTTCGTCGAGCGGGTGCGGCTGCATCAGGTCGCGGCGGGTGAGTCGCTCGCGTCGCGGCCGTTGCGCGAGCTGGTGCGACCGGGTGTCGACGTCGTCGTGGGCCGCGCCGGCCGCATCGACCTCGAACGACGGCAGGTCGTGCTGGACGGCGGTGCCGAGTCCGAGCCTGCACCGCTGCCGTACGACACGCTCGTCTACGCGCTCGGCAGCGTCGCGGCACCCGGGCCCGATGACGCCGTCGCGCTGGCGACCGCCGACGACGCGTGGTGGGCACGTGACCGCGTTGCCGAACTGGTGGCCGAACACGGCACGGTCGCGGTCGTCGGAGGCGGGTTGACGGGTATCGAGGCCGCGACCGAACTCGCTGAGCGTCACCCTGCCGTGCGGGTGCGCCTGGTGTCCGATGTGGAACCGGGGCCGTGGTTGTCGCATCGTGCACAGGGACATCTGCGAAGGGTTTTCCACGGACTCGGAATCGAGGTCGCCGGCGGCTCGGTCGCCGATGTCCGGGACGGTTCCGTGCGGCTCACCGACGGCCGGGTCGTCGGGGCGGGGCTCACGTTGGCGTGTACCGGTTTCGCGGTGCCGGCCGTCGCACGCGACTCCGGACTGGCCGTCGACGAGGTGGGCCGGATTCGTGTCGACCGCACGCTCCGGTCGGTGTCCCATCCGGACGTCTACGCGGTCGGCGACGCCGCCGTGCCGCAGCTGCCGAACGGGCGTCCGTTCCGCATGGCGTGTGCGACCGCGTTGCCGATGAGCGCGGCCGCGGGCGCGGCGATCGCCGACCGGTTGGCCGGCCGCAGGCCCACGGGGTTGCGTTTCCGGTACGTCAACCAGTGCGTCAGCCTGGGCAGGCGGAACGGGGTGATCCAGGCGGTGGCTGCCGATGACCATCCACATCGGATTGTCCTCACCGGTGCGGTCGCGGCGCGTTACAAGGAAACCGTCGTCCGCGGCGCGACGTGGTTCACCGCCCACCCCGGGCCGAATCGTCCCGTGCCGCGGACCAGGGTGTGACGTTCAGCGGTCGAGTGCTCCGAGGAAATGCTGCACGGCGTCGTTGAAGGCGACCTCGTGCTCCAGATTCGGAAGGTGCGCCGTGCCGTCGAGGACGAGGAGACGGCCCCGCGGCACGGCGTCCGCCATATCGCGGGCGACCGGGACAGGGGTGACTGTGTCGTGGTCGCCGACGACGACGAGTGTGGGTACCGCGATCTCGGTGAGCTCGGGCCGGTAATCGGGGCGCATCGCCCGGCCGCGGAGTGCGGCTGCCGCGCCCTGGGCCGGTGCCGTGGTCATCATGCGGTGGACGTGCCGGACGGTGGCGGGGAGTGTCCGGATGCTGCCGGGCGCGAGCATCCGCGGCAGCATTTCCCCTGCGAACCCGTGCATGCCCTCGGTCAGCAGGCGGTCGGCCGTCGCGTGACGCGCGACGACCCCGGCGGCGTCCTCGGGGAGCGGCGACGACGCGGCGATCAACAGCTCCCGGAGCCGGTATTGCTCCGACCGTTCTCGGAGCAATCGGTGGGTGGCAAGCGCGATCTGCCCGCCCATCGAGAGCCCGCCGAGGGCGAAGCTCTCGATGTCGAGCTCGTCCAGCAGAGCGAGGAGGTCGCCTGCGAACACCTCGAGTGGCGTGCACGCGTCATCGCCCGGCGTTTCGCCGTATCCACGCAGGTCAGGAACGACGACGCGCCACCCTGCCGCGGCCAGTCGTTCCCGTTGCGGCCACCACATCGACCGGTCGAACGGATGGCCGTGGAGCAGGACGACGGCGGGGCCGTGCCCCGCGTCGTCGTAGGCCGTTGCCGTGCCGGGGGCGGCCGTCGCTCGTGTCGCCGTCATGGTTGTGACGCTAGAAGGTCAATTGGCTCGGTGCAATGAAAACATTGATCTCGGTACAATTCTCTGGAAGGGTGAGATCATGGTGGGTTCCAACGCCGAGGACTACCGGGTCATCGCCGAAGGGGTCGCCGCGGACATCGCGGCGGGACGGCTGCGGGTGGGGGAACGGTTGCCGCCGCAGCGCCGGTTCGCGCGGGATCACGGCATCGCCACGTCGACGGCATCCCGCGTGTACACGGAGCTGACCCGGCGCGGGCTCGTCGTCGGTGAGGTGGGCAGGGGCACGTTCGTCCGGGCAGCCGTGCCACCCGTCGACCCGCCCGGTGGGGAGCCGGCAGGGGCGCGGGTGGATCTCGAACTGAACTTCCCGTCGTTGCCGGGGCAGTCGGAGCTGCTGACCCGTGGCCTGTCCGGCGCGCTCCGGCCGGATGCGTTCGACGCGGCGTCGGCACCCGTTCCCGTCGGCGGCACCGCGGAGGCACGTCGGGTCGCGGCGGGCCTGCTCGGGGATGTCGACCCGGACGGTGTGCTGTTCACCGGCAACGGGCGGCAGGCGATCGCCGCCGCCATCGCGGCCCTCGTGCCCACGGGCGGACGGCTCGGGGTGGAAGCGCTGACCTACCCGGTGGTCCGCGGGCTCGCCGGCAACCGCGGCGTCACCCTCGTACCGCTCGACGTCGACGAGGACGGCATGCGCCCTGATGCGCTCGAACAGGCGGCGGTCGATGCGGTGTATGTACAGCCCGCGCTGCAGAACCCGCTCGGATCGACGATGCCTGCGGAGCGGAAGGAGGAGTTCGCGGAGGTGGTTCGCGATCGCGGTGTTCCGGTGATCGAGGATCGGGTGAACGCATTTCTCTGCGACGAACCGCAATTGGCCGACCACATACCGGAATGCACGGTCGTCGTCGACAGCTTGTCGAAACGGATCGCGCCGGGGCTGACCCTCGGCTTGGTCGCCGCTCCCGCGTCGCGGCGGGACGGGGTCGCGCGGGCGCTACGGAGCGGCGGATGGGCCGCGACCGGATTCGCACTCGACGCCGCCACCCGATGGATCGGCGACGGCACGGTCGCTGAGCTCGTCCGCGGAAAGCGTGCCGACGCGGCCCGGCGGCAGGAGCTCATGCGTTCCCGGCTGGACGGGTTCGCGATACGCGCCGACCCCCGCGCCTATCACTGCTGGTGGGAGCTTCCCGTGCCGTGGCGGGCCGACACCTTCGTCGCCGCAGCGGCCCGTCACGGCATCGCGATCAGCCCGGCGGCGTCGTTCACGATCGACGAGGGGCACGCGCCCTCCGCGGTTCGGCTCGCACTGGCCGCGCCGGCCGAATCCGTGCTCGCGGCCTCCCTCGACGTGCTCGCGCGATTGGCGCGCGGAGGGCCGGACGACACGGGACCGAACTGAAGCGGATTCGCTCGGGCTCAGCGTTGCCGGGCTTCGCGTTGCAGGCCCCCGTGTTTGGGGCGCCGTGTTTCAGGGCCCCTGTTGCCGGCTCCGGGTTTCAACGGAATTCGATCTTCGCCGCGGGGAGGTTCCGCGGGGAAAAGTGATCACTGGCCGTCCCGGCGCTGCTCCGGTGAAACTTGAGCTTCGCCACATTACGGCAGAAACCCGGACACCCGACGTTAACGTGGATGCGAGCCCGGATTCTCCGGAGATATTTCCGGCACCGAGTTTCCCCGATGCCCCGTGCTTTCACCGAACTTTGTGCCATGACCGTAGGGAACAGCCATGACCGCATCCGGCAACGCCGACCAGACGAACGTGGGCGCCCCGGCCGACCCCGGCGCGCTGGCCGCCCGCGCTGAAGACGCGACGCGCACCCTGCAGCAGTGGGCTGCCCGCCGCGGCTCTCACCCGCGGGCCGACCACGAGGCGGAACTGCACGAGGTCCTGAGCTCGCTGCGACAGCTCGCCGAGAATCTCGCCCGCTTCCTGCCCGAAGCGGGTCTGCATCTCGAGCAGCAGCTCTGGTCCGGCAACGTCGGTGAGGACGCGGCCTACGGAGAGCTGACGCAGTCGACGTTCGAGGCGGCGGCCGCGTTGGCGCGGGCGCAGCGCATGGCGGCCCAGTTGGGCCGCGAGCTCCACACCGCCGAACTCGCGAGCCGTTCGCTCGTCACCCAGTGACACCGCCGGTCAGCCGCCGGGTCGTGCGCTGATCGGTCACCCCGCCCGGTCGTTTCCCGGTGCGGCGCTGTCCGCCGCGGGTCTGTCCGGACGGTTCTTCCTCGGGGTGCCGGCGGCCGGCGTCCGGTTCGTCGGTGCATTGCGGATCGGCCCGTAGTACTGCGTTCGTTTCACGCTGTTGCCTGATCGCTTCGATCAGTTCCGCTTTGCTCATGTGGGCCGTGGCGAAGATGCCGAGCGCCCGTGCCGACTCAGCGAGTTCGGCCGTATTCGCATTGTCATTGTCTTGCTGTTCCGGGATATGCACCATATTCGGCAGATACCCGGCGTCGTGGTTTCCAAACCGGGACACCCCGCGCGAAAGTCCATTGAGGACACCGGGTGTATTTGGTGTGAGTCGTGGCACAGAAAATGCGGCCCGGCGGGGTCGGAACCCGGCATTCCGGATTCCGACCCCGCCGGGTCCTTTCGTTACTTGATTTCGATCCGGCGTGCCGCGTCCTCGGGGCGCTTCGGCACGCGCACGGTCAGTACGCCGTCGGCCAGTTCGGCGCTCACCTGGTTGGGGTCGACCCCCTCGGGCAGGGTGACGGCGTACCGGAACTGGCCGGTGCGCCGGGCGCGGCGGCGGAAATTCCCTTCGCGCTCGGCGATCTCGCCGTCGATGGTCAGTCTCCCCTCGGCCAGGTCGACCGCGATGTCTTCGCGCTTCACACCCGGCAGCTCGACGTCGACCGCATAGCCCTCGTCGGTCTCGCGGACGTCGGCGGCGGGCGACCAGGCCGCTGTCCGGTTGTCCGCGGCGCCGGCCAGCAGGCGCTGCAGTTCGTCGAACTCGCGCAGCGGGCTCCACGTCGGGGCCGGAGCGTGCAGTGTGCGCGGTGTGCGGGTGCGCAGTACCGGGAATGCCATGTCGTTCATCCCTTCTCGGGCTCGAGGCCCGCGGCTCGGGCCTGCCATCCCGTCCAACCGAGTTGCGGCCTGCTTTGTTCCCAAAGTTGAGCGGTGTTCGCTCAAGGCGATGTCCAGGGAGTTCAGCGCCCTCGTGGTTGCCTTATAGGGGTAGGGGGTATATGGTAACCGAGTCGACAGCGAAGGAGGCACGTCATGCGGGGTTACAGCGGCGACAAGGACGCCTATCTGAAGCGGCTGCGCCGGATCGAAGGGCAGATCCGGGGACTGCAGCGGATGGTCGATGACGACGAGTACTGCATCGACATCCTCACGCAGGTCTCGGCCGCGACGAAGGCGCTGCAGTCACTGTCGCTGGGCCTGCTCGACGAGCACCTGAAGCACTGCGTCGCCGAGGCCGTCGCCGAAGGCGGCGAGGCGGCCGACGAGAAGGTGCGCGAGGCGAGCGAGGCGATCGCCCGTCTCGTGCGCTCGTGACCGGTGAACCACAGGCGATTCCGAAGAAGGGGCGATCGTGATGTTCGAGAAGACCTACACCGTGACCGGCATGACCTGCCAGCACTGCGTGGCGTCGGTGACCGAGGAGGTCGGCGAGCTCGACGGCGTGCGTGGCGTGGACGTCGACCTCGGCACCGGGGCGGTGACCGTGACGAGCGATGCCGCGCTGACCGATGACGCAGTTCGCTCGGCGGTGGAGGAAGCCGGGTACACGCTGGCCGCGTAAGGCCGCACGACAGCAACGGATGATCCGCGAAGGAGGCGGTGATGACGGCCGCATCTCGGGCGCCGGAGGGTGCCGAGGCCGCCGGGCAGGGTCCGGTGGCCGAGCACGAGATCGAGCTTGCGATCAGTGGCATGACGTGTGCCTCGTGTGCCAACCGCATCGAACGCAAGCTGGGCAAGCTCGACGGCGTCGTGGCGTCGGTGAACTACGCGACGGAGAAGGCGCGAGTGTCCTACCCCGACGGGGTACCGCCGGAGCGGCTCGTCGAGGCTGTCGAAGCCGCGGGCTACGAGGCGGCACTGCCCACCGGGCGAGCCTCCGACAGGCAGGGGACCGACGACGAGCCGGCCGCAGCCGAACCGGCCGACCGTGAGGCGGACTCCCTGCGGCAGCGCCTCATCGGTGCACTCCTGCTGTCGGTGCCGGTGATCGTGCTGGCGATGGTGCCGCCGTTGCAGTTCGCCAACTGGCAGTGGGCCTCGCTCGTGCTGGCGTCGCCGGTCGTGGTGTGGGCGGCGTGGCCGTTCCACCGCAGCGCGTTGATCAACCTGCGGCACGGCGCCGCGACGATGGACACGCTGGTGTCGATGGGTGTGTCGGCCGCGTTCGCGTGGTCGCTGTACGCACTGTTCTTCGGCAGTGCGGGCATGCCCGGGATGACGCACGCCTTCGAGTTCACGATCGAACGCGGGGACGGCAGTGCGAACATCTATCTCGAGGTCGCCGCGGGCGTGACGACGTTCCTGCTGGCGGGCCGGTACTTCGAGGCACGCGCGAAGCGCAGGGCCGGTGCTGCGCTGCGGGCGCTGCTGGACCTGGGAGCCAAGGACGTCGGCGTCCTGCGTGGCGGTCGTGAGGAACGCATCCCCGTCGACCACCTCGCGGTCGGCGACCGGTTCGTCGTGCGCCCGGGGGAGAAGGTCGCGACCGACGGTGTCGTCGTCGACGGCGTCTCGGCGGTCGACGCCAGCATGCTCACGGGGGAGTCGGTGCCGGTCGAGGTCACCGAGGGCGACACCGTCGTCGGGGCGACCGTCAACCAGGGCGGCAGGCTCGTCGTCGAAGCGACCCGTGTCGGCGGTGACACCCGCCTGGCGCAGATGGCCAGGCTCGTCGAGGACGCGCAGGCGGGCAAGGCCGCGGTGCAGCGGCTGGCCGACCGCATCTCCGGGGTGTTCGTGCCGATCGTCATCGTGTTGGCCGTGGGCACGCTCATCGGCTGGCTGGCCACCGGCGGTGCCGTCGAGGCGGCGTTCACCGCAGCCGTCGCGGTGCTGATCATCGCCTGCCCGTGCGCGTTGGGCCTGGCCACGCCGACGGCGCTGCTCGTGGGTACGGGCCGCGGTGCGCAGCTCGGCCTGCTGATCAAGGGGCCCGAGGTGCTGGAGTCCACGCGCCGGGTGGACACGGTCGTGCTCGACAAGACGGGCACGGTGACCACGGCCGCGATGACGCTCGGCGAGGTGCACCTCGCTGCGGGTGCGGACCGCGCCGAGGCGTTGCGGCTCGCCGGTGCGGTCGAGAACGCTTCGCAGCACCCCATCGCCAGGGCGATCGCGGATGCGGCCGAGCGGGAACTCGGCGAGTTGCCGGAGGCCGGCGACTTCGCCACGACCAACGGCCTCGGCGTGCACGGCGTCGTCGACGGGCACGCGGTCGTCGTCGGCAGGGAAGCACTGGCCCGGGAGTGGAGCCTGACGCTGCCGGACGAACTGGTGGCCGCGAAGGAAGCCGCGGAACGTGACGGCGGCACCGCGGTGATCGCGGGCTGGGACGGCGAGGCACGTGCCGTGCTCGTCGTCGCCGACGAGGTCAAGGCGACGTCGGCGGAAGCGGTGCGGCGGATGCGGTCGCTGGGGCTGCGTCCGGTGCTGCTGACCGGCGACAACGACGCGGTCGCGCGGGCCGTCGCCACGCAGGTGGGCATCGACGATCCGGCGGACGTGATCGCCGAGGTGCTGCCCGAGGACAAGGTGGCCGTCGTGGAGTGGTTGCAGGCCGAGGGCCGGGTGGTCGCGATGGTCGGTGACGGCGTGAACGACGCCGCTGCGCTGGCCCGAGCAGACCTGGGGCTGGCCATGGGGACGGGCACCGACGTCGCGATCGAGGCGGGCGACCTGACGCTCGTGCGTGGTGACCTCACGGCGGCCGCCGACGCCATCCGGCTGTCCCGCCGGACCCTGCGGACCATCCAGGGCAATCTGTTCTGGGCGTTCGGCTACAACGTCGCCGCGCTGCCGCTCGCGGCCGCCGGGCTGCTGAACCCGATGCTCGCCGGCGCCGCCATGGCGCTGAGCTCGGTGTTCGTCGTCACGAACAGCCTGCGGCTGCGCCGTTTCTCCTGAGGGCCCCTACACGCCCCCAGGGGCACTTTGGTTGCACTCAATGCAACCAAAGTGCCCTTGGGGGCTTCTCGCGGGCATCAGCGCAGTTGATCTCAGGTGCTGCGCCAGTGCGGCACGCCGAGGAAGATCAGGCGGAGTTTGCGCTCGGCCGCAGCCAGGATCTCCGCATCCGAGCCGGGGCGGGCCTCCAGCAGTTCCATCACGGTCGCGAGCATCGCGGACACGATGAGGTCGGCCAGCATGCGCAGGTCCTCGGTGGACCAGGTGCGCAGCCCGTCGAAGCGTGCGAGGTCCACGGCCAGCTCACCGGTGAGCAGCTTCAGCTCGACGCCGATGGTCTGGCGCACCGCGCCGGTGCCGCCGTAGCGTTCCCGCACCAGGAACCAGTAGTGCTCCTCGTGTGAACGCACGTGCTCCGAGAGTGTCCGTACGGATGCGCGGATGAGGTCGGCCGAACCGCCGGGCGCGTTGCGCGCACCGCGGATCATCGTCCGCAGTGCGCGCATGGACTCCTCGACGAGCGTGACGCCGAGTTCGTCCATCGATTCGAAATGGCGGTAGAACGCCGTCGGCACGACACCGGCCTGCTTGGCAATCTCCCGGAGGCTCAACCCGGCGAATCCTCGCTCGGAAGCCTGCCGCAACGCGGCGTCGAGCAGCGCGCGGCGCGTCCGTTCCTTGCGCTCGTTGCGGGTCTCCGGTGCCGTCATGGCTGTCGAGCATACGTCGGCCGGTCCTGTAACCCCGTTCACATCGGCCCTGGTCACCTTGCGCCTCCACCTGATCGCCTACAAGATTGAGTGTACAGTCGTTCACTGAAAATGGAGGCGCGGAATGGCGATGCGCACAGCCGTGCGGCGAGCGGCGACCCGGCCGGGATCGCTGCCCGCCTCGCTCGCGTCACTGGCGGAGAAGCTGCTGACGCCGCACGGGGTCGACCGCTATCTGGAGTTGGTCGACCCGATGCTGGTCCGCAGGGAGATCCGCGGCGAGGTCGTGGCCCTGCGCAGGCCGACCCGGGACTCGGTCACGTTGACGGTCCGGCCGAGCAGGGCGTGGCGGGGCTTCGCGGCGGGTCAGTTCGTCCGTGTCACCGTCGACATCGACGGGGTGCGGCGCACGCGCTGCTACTCGCCGGCCGGCAGCGCGCACCGCGATGGTGAGCTGGAGTTCACCGTCAAGGCCCACGAGGGCGGGCTGGTGTCCCGGCAGCTGCACGAACACGGCCACGTGGGCATGGTGCTCGGCCTCTCACCTGCGGACGGCACGTTCGCGCTGCCCGAGCCGCGACCCGACTCGATCGTGCTCATCGCGGGCGGAAGCGGCATCACACCGGTGCTGTCGATGCTGCGGACGCTGGTCGACGAACGGTACCCGGGCGAGGTGTCCCTGCTGTACTACGCGCGGACGCCTGCAGACGTGCCCTACGCCGAGGAGCTCGACGCGCTCGCGGCCCGGCGGGGCGTGCGCATCCACGTGCGGCACACGGCGTCCGACGGCCGTTTCACCGCCGAACACCTCCGCCGCGTCGCGCCGTGGTTCGCCCGTGCCACCACGTTCCTCTGCGGCCCGCCACCGCTGATGGAGGCCGTGCGTGCCCTGTACGCCGATGCGGGGATCAGTGAACGGCTGCACACCGAGGAGTTCGTGCCGCCGGTGCTCACGGTCGGTGCGGCCGAGACCGGCGGCCGGATCCGGTTCGCGCGCAGCGGGGTGGACGTCGTGAGCGACGGCCGGCCGCTGCTGGAGCAGGCGGAGGATGCGGGCCTGTCCCCGGAACACGGCTGCCGCATGGGCATCTGCTTCTCCTGCACCCAGCGCAAGGTCTCCGGCGTCGTGCGTACCGCATCCGGTGAGGAGTCCGCCGAGGACGACGAAGAAATCCAGCTGTGCGTCACTGCCGCGGTCGGTGACGTCGAGATCGACTGTTAGGAGCCACCTCATGACGGGCTTGCAGGACCGGCTCACGCCGGAACAGGTCGAGGAGTTCGGCCGCGAGATGGACGAGCTGCGCAGGCGGGTCGTCGCCGACCTCGGCGCCGACGACGTCGAGTACATCCAGAACGTCATCAAGACCCAGCGCGGGCTCGAGGTCACCGGCCGCGCGTTGATGTACGCCGGGTTCTTCCCGCCGGCGTGGCTCGCGGGAGTGGGTGCGCTGTCGCTGGCGAAGATCCTCGACAACATGGAGATCGGCCACAACGTCATGCACGGCCAGTACGACTGGACGCGGGACCCGGCGCTGAGTTCGCAGCGGTTCGAATGGGACAACGTGGCGCCCGCCGAGAACTGGCGGCACTCCCACAACTACATCCACCACACCTACACCAACATCGTCGACAAGGACCGCGACGTCGGCTACGGCATTCTGCGTATCGACCCGGCGCAGCAGTGGCACCCGTACTACCTCGGCAACCCGGTGTACGCGACGCTGCTGGCGATCTTCTTCCAGTGGGGCGTCATGCTGCACGACCTCGAGGTCGACCGGGTCGTCAAGGGCGAGCGCAAGTGGTCGGAGTTCGGCGAGGAGCGTCGCCGCATCGGCCGGAAGATGGGCAGGCAGATCGGCAAGGACTACGTGCTGTTCCCGCTGCTCACCGGGCCGCTCGCGCCGCTCACGTTCGCGGGCAACGCCGCGGCCAATCTGGCGCGGAACCTGTGGGCGTTCGGAATCATCTTCTGTGGCCACTTCCCGGCCGATGTCGAGAGCTTCTCCGAGGAGGAGACCGAGCAGGAGACCCGCGGACAGTGGTACCTGCGGCAGATCCTCGGCTCGGCCAACATCACCGGCGGCCCGCTGTTCCACATCCTCTCCGGCAACCTCTCGCACCAGATCGAGCACCACCTGTTCCCGGACATCCCGGCGCGGCGGTACCCGCAGATCGCGGGCGAGGTCCGGGCGATCTGCGAGAAGTACGGACTGCCGTACCACACCGGGCCGCTGCACAAGCAGTTGTGGTCGGTGGCGAAGAAGATCGTCAAGTTCGCGCTTCCCGGAAGCGGGGACCGCGAGCCGGAACCGGTTACAGTCGAGCGCGACCGGACACCTGCTGCGGCGTGAGGTCCGCAGACACGACGAGGGAGCGGTGACATGGTCGGCCGATTCGAAGCGGGTAAGGACACGGTGCAGGTGCTCACCGAGCAGGCGGCGTCGCATGTCGGCAACATCGCCGGAATCATCACGGGCGCGGTGCGCGACGTCGCGCGCGAGACGGGCGACTGGGTGACCGAGCTGATCGAGATGCGGGAGGCGTCGGACAGGGCCGTGGCCGACGACGAGCGGGAGGCCGGCGGCCGCTGACCCCGGACGTGGCCGGCGCGCACGGGTGTGGCGTGCGCCTCCCCGGGCGGACCGGGTGCGCAGCCGGTGGTCATGATGGCCGGCGTGACTGACGTGATGAGTACGGCCGACCTCGTCGACCAGCATGGCGAGGCGCTGCGCGTGTGCGATGTCCAGTTCCGGCAGTTCGGCTCGCACCGGGAGTTCTCCGGCAGGGTGCGAACGGTGTCCTGCTACCAGGACAACGGCCTGGTCAAACAGTTGCTCAACTCGGAAGGCGAGGGGTGCGTCCTCGTCGTGGACGGCCGGGGCTCGCTGCACACGGCGCTGACCGGTGACCTGATCGCGGGCGCAGCCGTGCGCAACGGTTGGGCCGGCCTCGTCGTCAACGGCGCGGTGCGGGACTCGGCCGTGCTGGCCGGACTGCCGCTGGGCGTGAAGGCGCTCGGCACCAACCCGCGTAAGAGCAGCAAGGACGGTGTCGGCGAGGTCGACATCCCGGTCGGGTTCGGCGGTGTCACCTTCCACCCCGGTGACACGCTGTACGCCGACGACGACGGTGTGGTGCTGCTGCCCCGGTCCTGATCGGGCGCCGACGCTGCGCCCACGGCTCGTCGGCTCGTCGCGGGGCCGGGCGCCGTGGGCCGCCGCGGGCGGGTCAGACTGACGGCATGCAGGCCGTCGTCTACGCCGGTTACGGCGAACCGCCCGTGCTCACCGACGCTCCGGAGCCGGAGTGCCCGTCCGACGGCGTCGTGGTCGCCGTCCGCGCGACCGGCGTGTGCCGGTCGGACTGGCACGCCTGGAAGGGCCACGAGCAGGTGCCACTGCCGCAGATCCCGGGACACGAGCTGGCGGGCGTGATCACCGAGACCGGCCCCGACGTCACGCGGTGGAATCCCGGTGCTCGGGTGACGGTGCCGTTCGTGTGCGGGTGCGGGCGGTGCGAATACTGTGCCGTGGGTGAGGCCCAGGTGTGCCCGCATCAGACGCAGCCGGGGTTCACCGGGCCCGGGTCGTACGCCGAACGCGTGGCGCTGCACGCCGCGGATCTCAACCTCGTGGCACTGCCCGACTCCGTGGGGTTCACGGCTGCCGCCTCGCTCGGCTGCCGGTTCGCGACGGCGTTCCGCGCCGTCACGGTCCACGGTGGGGTCGGACCGGGGGAGTGGCTCGCGGTGCACGGCTGTGGCGGCGTGGGGCTGTCGGCGGTGCAGATCGGCGTGGCACTGGGCGCGCGGGTCGTGGCGGTCGACGTGGCCGAAGCAGCCCTCGACGCCGCTCGTCGCCTGGGTGCGCAGGCCGTGGTGAACTCGGCGGGGTCGGGTGCGTCCGAGACGGCGGCGGCCGTCCGGGAACTCACCGGTGGCGGCGCACACGTGTCGCTGGACGCCTTCGGCTCGGCCGGCACGTGCGCCTCGTCGGTGCGCGGCCTGCGGCGCCGGGGCCGGCACGTCCAGGTCGGCCTGCTGTTCGGTGAGGCGGCCACCCCGCCGATCCCCATGGACGTCGTCACCGCGCAGGAACTCGCGGTGTACGGCTCCCACGGGATGCCCGCGCGCGACTACCCGCAGCTGCTGAGCATGCTCGCCGACGGCAGGCTACGGCCAGAGGAACTCATCGGGGAGACCATCGGCCTGGCGCAGGCACCGGCTGCGCTGGCGGCGATGGACGAGCCGGCCGCAGCGACCGGCACGGGCATGACCGTGGTCGAACTGCCCGGCTGAGTCACCGTCCGCGGCAACCGTTCTCAGCCGCGCAGCGGTCGAGCCGCGATCCGCTCACGCTTCGTCCGTGGGCCGGCCGCCGGTACGTGCTCGCTCGACGGCGAGTTCGAACGACGGGCCGTGGCCGGGAGGCTGATGGCGTGCCGCCGCGCCCAGGTGTTCCTCGCGGAGGTCGTCCATGAAGCTCTCCCACAGTGGGGGACCGCCGTCTTCGAGGGCTTCGGCGTAGCGGCTCAGCTCGTCGTCGGCTCCGAGCTGCCTCCGGCCCCACACCCCGACTTGGACGAGTACGGGAACCAGGGCGATGGCCCGTTCGGTCAGGTTGTAGAGCGCCTTCTGCTTGTGAGCGGGATCGTCGCTCCTGGTGAGAAGTCCGCGGTGGACCAGCATCTTGAGCCTGTCGGCCAGGATGTTGGTGGAGATGCCTTCGTCGCAGGTGAGTAGCTCACGGTAGTGCCGCTTTCCGGCGAAGACGATGTCGCGGAGCACCAGCAGCGTCCAGCGGTCCCCGAAAACCTCCAATGACAGGTTGATGGGGCACAGGGAACGAGGGGACGCGGTCATCCGATCGGGCTCTGTCATCCGCTTCGACCCTGCCATCCGCTTCAACTCTCCAACCGGTTGTGTTCCTGCATCGGTTCCTTCTAGTCTACAACTGCTTGCAAAACTGCAGTGATGTCCTGATTCGAGGAGGAACGATGCAGGTACATCCCGTCGTCGAGGCGATTCCACCCGTCGGCCGCGGGACCGGGATCGACGCACAGAGTGAGCTGGAGCCGCTGCCTTGGGACGGGGCCGAACGCCGCCTCAACGCCGACGCGTTCTGCTGGCTCGCGACCGTGCGTCCCGACGGAGCGCCGCACGTGGCTCCGCTGTTCGCAGTGTGGTCGGGCTCCCGGGCGTACGTGTCCTCGAAGGACACGGCGCGCAAGAGCAGGAATCTCACCGGGGACAGTCGCTGCGTGCTTACCACAGACGTCGACGCGGCGCACGTGATCGTCGAAGGCCGTGGCGTGCGGGTGTCCGATCAGGACACACTCCGGCGGGCATCGGAGGCCTTCGAAGCGGTGTACGGCTGGCCGACGACCGTCGCCGGTGACCTGCTCGACGCGCCGTTCGGTGCGCCGACATCCGGCGGGCCGCCGTACGCGGTGTTCGAGATCGAACCGGAGACGGCATTCGCCTTCCCGCTCGAGGGCACGTTCCTGCCGACCCGCTGGCGCTTCTTGTGAGGCGTACCGGCTCGTGGCGGTTCAGCCGCGCAGCCGGTACTCCTTGAGCAGGCCCTTGCTGATGACCGTCTTCTGGATCTCGCTGGTGCCCTCTCCGATGAGCAGGAACGGCGCCTCCCGCATGAGCCGTTCGATCTCGTACTCGGTGGAGTAGCCGTAGCCGCCGTGGATCCGGAACGCCTCCTGGGTGACCTCGGCGCAGTACTCGCTGGCGATGAGCTTGGCCATGCCTGCTTCGACGTCGTTGCGTGCGCCGGAGTCCTTGAGCCGTGCCGCGTTGACCATCATGAGATGGGCGGCTTCGACCTTCGTGGCCATCTCGGCGAGTTTGAACGAGATCGCCTGATGCTGCGCGATGGGCTTGCCGAAAGTTTCGCGCTGCTGGGCGTACTCGATCGCCAACTCGAACGCGCGGATCGCGATGCCGCACGCACGGGCCGACACGTTGACGCGCCCCACCTCGATGCCGTCCATCATGTACGAGAAGCCCTCGCCGGGAGCCTCGCCGAGCACCATGTCGGCACCGATGCGGAAACCGTCGAACACGGCCTCGGTGGTGTCGACACCCTTGTATCCCATTTTGTCGATCTTTCCGGGGATCGTGAGACCCGGCAGCACCTCGCCGTAGCCAGCCGGTTTCTCGACGAGGAACGTCGTCAGGTTCCGGTGCGGGCTGTCTGCACCCTCGTCGGTGCGGGCGAGCAGTGCGACGAGAGTCGACGTGCCGCCGTTGGTGAGCCACATCTTGGTTCCGTCGACGACGTAGTCGCCGCTGCCTCCTGCGGCGGAGCCCTCGTCGCGAGTGGCCTTGGTGCTGATCGCGGCGACGTCGGAACCGAGACCGGGTTCGGACATCGAGAACGCGCCCCGCACCTCGCCGGTCGCCATGCGAGGCAGGAAGTGGCGCTTCTGCGTCTCGGTACCGTGCCGGGCGATCATGTGCGCCACGATGAAGTGCGTGTTGATCACGCCCGACACACTCATCCAGCCGCGCGCTATCTCCTCGACCACGAGCGCGTACGTCAGCAGCGACTCGCCGAGCCCGCCGTACTCCTCGGGGATGGTGATGCCGAACAGCCCCATCGCCTTCATGCCCTCGACGATCTCGGCGGGGTAGGTGTCGCCGTGTTCGAGCTCCTGTGCGTGCGGAATGATCTCCTTGTCGACGAATTCCCTGACGGTGGCAAGGATCTCGGACTGCACATCGGACAGTCCGGCAGTCTGTGCCAAGCGGGCCATGACGGTGGGGCCTCCAAGCGAGAGGTGTGGATTCGCGTGACGCCGCCGGACGGTGGTCGGGCTCGTGCTGTCGGGATGCCGTCCGGCGGCGGGTCACCCGGCGGTGGCGATGCCGGCCCGGGTGTCAGCCTGCGACGCGTTCGACGACCGCGGCCAGCCCCTGGCCACCGCCGATGCACATCGTCTCCAGGCCGTAGCGAGCGTCGCGGCGGTCCAGCTCGCGGGCCAGGGTGGCGAGGATCCGCGTACCGGTCGCGCCGACCGGGTGGCCGAGCGAGATACCGGAGCCGTGGACGTTGAGCCGGTCGAAATCGCCGTCGCCGAAGTTCCACTCACGCGTGCACGCGAGCACCTGTGCGGCGAACGCCTCGTTGAGTTCGACGAGGTCCATGTCCGACATCGCGAGCCCGGCACGGTCCAGTGCCTGCTGCGACGCGGGAACCGGCCCGATGCCCATCGTCTCCGGCGGCACCCCGGCGACGGCCCAGGACACGATCCGCACCAACGGACGCAGGCCCAGCGCTGCTGCCTTCTCGGGGTGGGTGACGATACACATCGCGGCCGCGTCGTTCTGTCCGCTGGCATTGCCCGCCGTGACGGTCGCGTCCGCGTCCTGCTTGCCGAGCACGGGTTTCAGTCCGCTCAACGTATCGAGCGACGCATCGGCGCGCGGGTGCTCATCGGTGTCCACAACGGACTCGGTCTTTCGGGTGCTCACGGTGACCGGAACGATCTCCTCGGCGAACACGCCGGACCGCTGCGCCGCCACGGCACGTTCGTGGGAGGTCAGTGCCAGCCGGTCCTGTTCCTCGCGCGGGATCGAGTACTCGCGGCGCAGGTTCTCGGCGGTCTCCAGCATGCCGCCCGGCACGGGGTGGTTCCGGCCGCCCGCGGTGATGCGGCCCCGTGCGAGCCCGTCCTCCAGCATCACCCCGGAACCCTTGACACCCCAGCGCATCTCCGTGGAGTAGAAAGCCACGTTGCTCATGCTCTCGGCGCCACCGGCGACGACGACCTCGCTCGCACCGCTCTGCACCTGCATCGCGGCTTGCAGCACCGCCTGCAGCCCGGAGCCGCAGCGGCGGTCGACCTGCATGCCGCCGGTCGTGATCGGCAGTCCGGCGTTGAGCGCGACCATGCGGCCGATCGCCGGTGCTTCGCTGGTCGGATAGCAGTGGCCGAGCACGACGTCGTCGATCGCGTCCGGCGCGACGCCGCTGCGTTCCAGCAGCCCGCGCAGAGCGATCTCGCCGAGGTCGGCGGCGCTCAGCGGGCGGAGAACACCGCCGAACCGGCCGATCGGGGTGCGAACCGGCTCGCAGATGACTGCCTCGCGCGGCATTCCGGTGCTCATCACATGAACCTCCCGCCGGTGACCTCGAGAACGGTCCCGGTCATGTAGGACGACAGATCGGAGGCGAGGAACAGCGCGACACTCGCCACTTCGGACACCTCGCCGGCCCGCTGCATGGGGATCTCGGCCAGCTTCTGATCCCACACGTGCTCGGGCATCGCCTCGGTCATCGCCGAGCGGATCAGTCCCGGCTGGATCGCGTTCACCCGGACGCCGTGGCGTGCCATCTCTTTGGCTGCGGCCTTGCTCATGCCGACGATGCCCGCCTTGGCGGCCGAGTAATTGGTCTGCCCTGCCATGCCGACCTTGCCGGACAGCGACGAGAGGTTGACGATCGCGCCGCGCTGCTGCTCGCGCATGATCGCGGACGCCTTCCGCAGGCCGTTCCACGTGCCCTTCAGGTGGACGTCGATGACCTGGTCGAACTGCTCCTCGGTCATCGTCCGCATCGTGGCGTCGCGAGTGATGCCCGCGTTGTTGACCAGGACGTCGAGCGCGCCGAACCGCTCGGTGGCGGCGGCGAGGAGCGCGTCGGTGTCGGAGGTCGACGTGACGTCACAGCGCACGGCCACCGCGACGGCCGCGCCACCGAGTTTCTCGGCCGCGGCGGTGGCGGCGGCCTCGTCGACGTCTCCGACGACCACGTGCGCGCCCTCTGAGACGAACCGTTCGGCGATGGCGAAGCCGATTCCCTGTGCGGCGCCGGTGATCACGGCGACCTTGCCGTCGAGCAGACCCATGTGGTGGGGGTGTCCCTTCTCTGTGGATGGTGGCGTACGGATCACGCGGGGCCCGCGACGAGCCCGGTGTCGTGCAGCCTGCCGATCTCGGCAGGGCTGAGGCCGAGCCGATCGCTCAGTACCGCGTCGGTGTCGGCGCCGAGCGCCGGTGCGGGATGCGGCGGGCGGGATTCGCCTGCGGTGCGGATGGGGCCGGCCGCGGCGGCCATCGGGCCGATGCCGGGCTGGTCGATCTCGTGCACGACGGACGCGGCGTCGTCGAGCGCGAGGCGGGTGGCCTCGGCCATGTCCCGGTAGGGGCCCCACAGCACGCGGGACTCGTCCAGCAGGCGGGCGACCTCGGCGTAGGGGCGCGCGGCGAACCACGGCCGCAGGATCGCCTCGATCGTCTCCCGGAACCGGTAACGATCGGCTTCGTCGGACAGGTCGGCGCCGAGCGCCGGTTCGAGCGCCGCGAACACCTCCGCGGTGCCGGTGGCTCTGCAGAGTGCGCTCCACTGGCCGGACGTGAGTGCGACGACGATGACCCGGCGGCCGTCGGCCGTGGGGAAGTCGACGCCGAAGCTGCCGTAGGTGTGGTTGCCGATCCGCTCGCGGCCGCGGCCCGTCCGGTGGGCCTCGGCGAGCCAGCCGAGGTCACCGATGGCCGCCAGTGCGACGTCGGACAGCGCGATCGTCGACACCGATCCCGCGCCGGTGCGGGTGCGCCGGTGCAGTCCCGCGAGGATCGCCGTCACGGCGTACTGGCCGCACAGGAAGTCCCAGGCGGGCAGTGCGTGATTGACCGGTCCGTGGTGGTCGGCAGGGCCGGTGATGTCCGGAACGCCGACGGCGGCGTTGACCGTGTAGTCGACGCCGGGCTTGCCGCCCGCCGTTCCTTCGACGTGCACGTGGATCGTGTCCGCCCGGCGGCCGGACAGCTCGTCCGAGGTCAACCGGGTACGCCCCGCGACGTTGTCGAGGTAGATCCCGGAATCGGGCCCGGGTTCGGTCGCGAGCGCGAGGAGGAGTTCGCGGCCCTCGGGGGTGCGGAAGTCGAGAGCGAGTGAACGTTTGCCCTTGTTGAGGTTCGCCCAGTACAGGCTCGTGCCGTGCTCGTCGACGGGCCAGCGGTTGACGTCGCCCCCGCCACCCGGCGGGTCGACTCGCAGTACGTCGGCGCCGAGCCGGGCGAGTGCCATACCCCCGGACGGTCCCGCCACGAAGCTCGCGCATTCGACGACGCGGAGTCCGGCGAGCGGCTGGTCGGGAGATGCCGACGCCGTCATGCCCGCGGTCCTGCGGTGCCGCTCGGACGGGCGTGTGCACGAGGTGTGGCCGTGGCCGGCACGAGAGCGGCGGGCGTGGCCGCGGCGAGTGCGAGTGCGACCGGCACGTGCGCATCGGTCATGAGCGCGTCGGGCATGTCCGCGACCTCCAACGGTGCAGGCGGGCGTCCTTCTATTTTTTATAGCCTAAATATATAATCTGCGGAAGGGTGGAAGCTCGGCGAACGTGAGTGAGGCGGGTCATGACGAAGGCGGACAGGTCGAAGGGGGAGACGGTGCAGCGCACCAGGGGAAAGCGGTCCCTTCCCGATCAGGTCGCCGCGCACGTTCGCGAACTCGTCATGTCGGGGCAACTGCGGTTCCCCGAGTTCGTGCGGCTCGACCAGGTCGCCGCCGACCTCGGCATCAGCGTCACACCGGTCCGCGAGGGGCTGTTGACGCTGCGTGCCGAGGGGCTGCTGCAGCTCGAACCCCGGCGCGGGTTCATGGTCGCCCCGCTGTCGGGGGACGACGTCCGCGACCTGTTCTGGGTGCAGGCGCAACTGGAGGGCGAGCTCGCAGCGCGCGCGGCCCCGCGGCTGTCCGACGACGACCTCGGCCGGCTCGACGAGCTGCAGCAGGGGCTCGCCGACGCGCTCGCCGAGGGCAGGCTCGACGAGATCGAGGACCTCAACCACCGGTTCCACCACCTGCTCGCGATGGCGGGCCGGTCGCCGAAACTGACCTGGTTCCTCGGCCAGGCGGTCAAGCACACGCCGTCGCGCTACTACGAGACGATCGACGGCTGGGTGCAGGCATCCGTCGACGACCACTATCCGATCCTCGACGCGCTGCACGCACGCGACCCGGAGACGGCGCGAACGGCCATGCAGGACCACATCCGGCACGCCGGTGAGCTGTTGAGCCGGCACGTCGACCGCCGCACCACGGAGTGAAGCACCGGTACGGAAAGCGGCCGCACCTGGTGGGAGCCGTGCCGCCGGTGGGAGGCGCACCGTCGTGTGATGCGGCCGTGATGTCCGTACGCTGGCCGGCATGAGGATCAGGAAGACGATCGCGGCGTTGGCCGCGGTGAGTGCGCTCGGTGCGGTGGCCGCCTGTGACGAGCCGGTCGAGGACGACGGCAATCAGCAGGAGGAAGACGGCGGCGGCCAGTACGGCGACGGCGGCGGGGGCGACGGCGGCGAGGGTGAGGACGGCGGCGAGGGTGAAGACGGCGGCGAGGGCGATGAGGGCGGCGAAGGCGAGGACGGCGAGGGCTGATCGCCGCGGGCCTGGTCGGTCACGGCGGCCGATCGGGCCACGCCACCGGTCACGGGATTGGGTCGAGGTGCTGCCCGGGTAGTCCACGGCGACGTGGCAGACCCGGACACGAGGGGACCCGACATGGCCGGACAGGCGACCGTGACCGATGCCCATCTGCTCCACGACGACGAGCTGCGCTCACTCGATGCGTACTGGCGCGCGGCGAACTATCTGTCGGCCGGGCAGCTGTATCTGCTGGACAACCCGCTGTTGCGGGAGCCGCTGCGCGTCGAGCACATCAAGCCGCGGTTGCTGGGGCACTGGGGCACCACCCCCGGTCTGAACTTCGTCTACGCGCATCTGAACCGAATGATCCGGCGGCGCGAGCGCAACGTCATGTACGTGATGGGCCCCGGTCACGGCGGTCCTGGCGTGCTCGCGAACACCTGGCTCGAAGGCACCTACAGTGAGGCCTATCCCGCTGTCGGGCAGGACGAGGACGGCATGCGCCGACTGTTCCGTGAGTTCTCGTTCCCCGGCGGGATGCCGAGCCATGTGGCGGCGGAGACACCCGGTTCGATCCACGAGGGTGGCGAGCTCGGCTACTCGCTGGCGCACGCCTACGGTGCCGTGCTGGACAATCCGGACCTGCTGGTGGCATGTGTGATCGGCGACGGTGAGGCGGAGACGGGACCGATGGCCACCAGCTGGCACATCAACAAGTTCCTCAACCCGGCGACCGACGGTGCCGTGCTGCCGATCCTGCACCTCAACGGGTACAAGATCGCCAATCCGGCGGTTCTCGCCCGCATTCCGCAGGAGGAGCTCGACGCGCTGTTGCGTGGTTACGGATACCTGCCGTACTACGTCGAAGGTGACGAGCCCGCCACGATGCACCGGGCGATGGCCGCCACGCTCGACCGCATCGTGGACGACATCGGCGTCATCCAGGGCAGCGCGCGCGAACGGGGCCTCGCAGACCGTCCGCAGTGGCCCGTCCTCGTGCTGCGCACCCCGAAGGGCTGGACCTGTCCATCCGAAGTGGACGGAAAGCCGGTGGCCGACACGTGGCGTTCGCACCAGATCCCGCTGGCCGACGTCAGGGAGAACGCCGATCATCGGCAGCAACTGGAGTCGTGGCTGCGTTCCTACCGGCCGGAGGAACTGTTCGACGAGCACGGTGCGCCCCGGCCCGAGTTGGCGGCGCAGGTCCCGGCGGGCGAGCGCCGCATGGGCGCGAACCCGCACGCCAACGGCGGAAGACTGCTGAAACCGTTGCGGCTTCCCGATTTCCGCGAGCACGGCTCGGAGGTCACCAAGCCCGGGTCGACGATGTCGGAGCCGACCCGAGTGCTGGGACGCTGGTTACGGGATGTGCTGCGGGCCAACGAGGATCATCGCAACTTCCGCCTGTTCGGTCCCGACGAGACCGAGTCGAACCGGCTCGACGCGGTCTACGGCGCGAGCGGGAAACAGTGGCTCGGCGAGATTCGCGGCACCGATGAGCACCTGGCCAGGGACGGGCGCGTCATCGAGATGCTGTCGGAGCACGTGTGCCAAGGGTTGCTCGAAGGATATCTGCTCACCGGCAGGCACGGGCTGCTGTCCTGCTACGAGGCGTTCATTCACATCGTGGACTCGATGTTCAACCAGCATGCGAAGTGGTTGAAGACGAGTCACGGGCTCGACTGGCGCAGGCCCATCGCCTCGCTGAACTACCTGTTGACCTCGCACGTGTGGCGGCAGGATCACAACGGTTTCTCGCACCAGGATCCCGGGTTCATCGACCACGTGATGAACAAGAAGGCCGAGATCATCCGGGTCTATCTCCCGCCGGACACGAACACGCTGCTGTCGGTGGCCGACCACTGTTTGCGCAGCCGTGACTACGTCAACGTCGTGGTAGCCGGGAAGAACCGGACACCGGAGTGGCTGGATGCCGACGAGGCGGTGCTGCACTGCGCCCGCGGTGCGGGCATCTGGGAGTGGGCGAGTTCCGACGCCGGCAGGGAACCCGACGTGGTGCTGGCGTGTGCAGGGGACGCGCCGACGGTGGAAGTGCTGGCCGCGACGTCGATCCTGCGGGAGCGGCTGCCGGACTTGGCGGTGCGGGTCGTCAACATCGTCGATCTGATGCGGTTGCAGTCGGCGAGTGAACATCCGCACGGCATGACCGATGCCGAGTTCGACGCGCTGTTCACGACGGACCGGCCGGTGCTGCTCGCGTATCACGGCTATCCGTGGCTGATCCACCGGTTGACCTACCGCCGGCGCAACCACGGGAACATCCACGTTCGCGGCTACAAGGAGGAAGGCACCACGACCACGCCGTTCGACATGCTCGTGCGCAACGACATGGACCGGTTCCGCCTGGTCATCGACGTGCTGGACCGGGTGCCCGACCTCGGGGTTCCGACGGCGTGGCTGCGGCAGGACATGGCCGACGCGCGCACCCGGCACGACGCCTGGACCCGCGAGCACGGGGACGACCTGCCCGAGGTGCGGGACTGGGTGTGGCAGTCGTGACGGGATCACCCGTGCACGTCCTGGTCGTCAACGCCGGATCGTCGAGTCTGAAGGTGCGGCTGCTCGACGCGTCCGACGAGGTCGTCGACGACGTGACGATCGAAGACTGGGACGGCGCCGGCACGGCCGAGCTGGAGCGGTTCGTACGAGGTCTGCCGGCGGTCGATGCCGTGGGCCACCGCATCGTCCACGGCGGACGGCGGTTCCGCGAACCGGTGCGGATCGACGACGGAGTGCGCGAGGCGATCGAGGGGCTGGCCGACCTCGCCCCGCTGCACCAGCCGCGGGGTGTGGCCGGGATCGACGCCGTACGGCAGGTGCTGCCCGGCACACCGGCGGTCGCGTGCTTCGACACGGCGTTCCACACGACGATCCCGGATGCGGCCGCCACGTATGCGCTGCCCGCGGAATGGAACCGGCGGTGGGGGTTGCGACGGTACGGGTTTCACGGCCTGTCGCACGCGTACGTGGCCCGGCGGGCGGCGCAGCTGGCCGGGAGGCCGGCGCGGGAGTTGCGGATCGTGTCGTGTCACCTCGGGGCGGGTGCCTCGCTCGCCGCGGTGGCCGGTGGCCGGTCGGTCGACACGACGATGGGCTTCACGCCGCTGGCGGGGCTGGTCATGGCGACCCGCACCGGAAGTGTCGACCCCGGCCTGGTGCTGTGGCTGCAACAGCACGCGGGAACGGCCGCCGAGGACCTGTCTCACGCACTGGAGCGCGAATCCGGCCTGGCGGGGCTGGCGGGTGGGTCCGGCGACATGCGCGAGATCATGTCCGGAATGGAATCCGGCGACGAGGCGTCCCGGCTGGCGTTCGACGTGTACGTCCACCGGCTGCGGAGGGAGATCGCGGCGATGACGGGCAGTCTCGGCGGAATCGATGTGCTGGCGTTCACCGGTGGCGTGGGCGAGCACAGTGCCCGGGTGCGGGTGGAGGCCGCGGCCGGCCTGCGGTACCTGGGCGTGACCCTGGACGTGGCGAGCAACGAGGCGAGCGCGGGCGACGCCGACATCAGCACGGCGGCAGCACCGGTGCGCACCTTCGTGGTGGCTGCACGGGAGGACGTCGAGATCGCCGCCCACACCCGTCGCACGCTCGCCGAGTGACGGGTGTGGGCGGGACTCAGCGGTGGCCGGGTGGTGTCAGCAGTGCGCGCATGGCCACGACGTCCCGGTCACCGTGTCCGTGGACCACGGTACTGAGCAGCTGGGCCAGCGTCTGGGCGGACACCGGGGTGGGAATCCCGAGCCTACCGGCCGAATCGACGGCGAGCCGGAGGTCCTTCGCCGCGAGTTCGGCGCTGAACCGGGCCGTGTCGTCGCCCGCGATCATCCAGGGGAGACGGACCTGGGATTGGAACGAGTAGGCGCCCGTGTCGTCGAGCGCCGAGGCGAACAGCTCCGGGTCGATCCCGGCCTTCTCCGCGAGTGTGAGGCCCTCGCTCAGCACGGCGACGTTCGTCATCCCGATCATGTTCGAGATGAGCTTGAACACGGCCGCGGCCGACGGGGAACCGAACTCGTAGGTCCGCTCGCCCATGCGGTCGAAAACGGGTGCGAGGGTGGTGATCGCAGCACCGGAACCGCCGGTGAACAGCGGGATGGCGCCTTGCTCCGCAGCGGCCGGGGTCTTACCCAGAGCGCAGTGGACGAACGCGTTGCCGTGTTCCGCGAGCGTGGTCTCCAGGTCGTCCGCCGTGGTGGGGTCGATGGTCGACACGTCGACTGCTATCGCGGTTCCGGACAGGTGCGGTGCCACCTCGCGCCACACCTCGGTGACGATCTCCGGAGTGGGGAGGCTGGTGAACACGATGTCGGCGCCCTTGGCTGCTTCCACGGCGCTCCCGGCCGCAGCGGCACCGACCGCGGTACAGCGGTCCACTGCGGACGGTGAGTGGTCGGCGACCCGGACGTCGTACCCGCCGGTGGCAAGGCGCCGCGCGACGGCTCCGCCCATGTTTCCTGCGCCGATGAACGCAATTCTCATTCGAGCATCTCTCCTTCGTGGTGCCACGTGGGGTCGGACGTGCCTGGTGCCGTCACACCGCCGGATGTTCACACAGCCGGATGCCGGGCGGCGGCGGTCGCGGCGAGATCGGCCGCTTCCTCCGCGTCGACGTCCACGCTCGTGGGTTCCCATCGGATCGCCAGGAGGACGAGGAGGCCGATCAGCGGGGCTACTGCGACGACGTAGAACACCCCGGTACCCAGGTCGGCGCTGAGGATGGGGAAGAAGAACAGCGAGACCATGGATCCGATGCGCAGCATCGCCTGGCCGAAACCACTGCCGACGCCGCGAAGGGACGTCGGGTAGCTCAGGGTCGCGATGGTCATGCCCTGAGCGCCGGGACCGTAGGAGTGGAAGAACACGAACACGCCGAGCATCGCCCCGACGGCGACCAGCATCGCTCCTTCGGCGTTGCCGACCCAGCCAAGGCCGATGAGCATCGCGAAGCAGACGGCGAACCCGCTTGCGGCGAGCTTCCAGGAACCGAGCTTGTTGCTCAGCCGCACACCGAGAAGGCCACCGAGGACGCCGAAGACGAGGTTGAAGACCAACGGGCCCACGATGGATGTGAGCCTGCCCTGATGCAGGAGGGCGGCGATGATCACCGGCAACGCGAATCCGACCGCGTAGTACTGCACCGATTGCAGCGCGCTGACCGATGCGGCCAGAATCGTGCGTGCCCGGTAGCGCGGACTGAACAGGCGTGCGAACTCGCGCGGCCCGGATGACGGAGGCGTGGTCGCGGCGGATTCGGGTGCGGAGTCGTCGACGGTGACGGTGAGTCCGTACGACGACTTGAGGATCTCGGCGGCCCGGTGCAGATCGCCCTGCCGAGCGGCCCATGCAGGTGATTCGTTCATGTACCGGTGCCGGATGAGCATCACGGCGAGCGCAGGAACAGCGCCGAATCCCACGGCCCAGCGCCAGAGGTCGGTATGGCCCGATTCCGGTACGAGGAAGTAGAAGGGCACCAGCACCAGGAAGCTGCAGCCGGTGGCGAAGTACCACATAGGCTGCCACAGCGACACCTTTCCGCCGCGTCCGCGAAGTGCGTTGAACTCGGCGATGAAGGCCAGCGCGACGGGGAAGTCGATTCCTATCCCGATGCCGAGGACGAATCGCGCCCCGGTGAGTAGTTCGAAGGTGGGTGCGACCGCGCAGGCCAAGGCTGCGACGACGAAGAAGACCATGTCGGCCATGAACATCTTGTAGCGCCCGATGCGGTCGACGAGGTATCCGCCGACCAGGGCGCCGACGAGCGCACCGACCATGATGGAGGCCGACACGATGCCTTCTTGGATCGAGCTCAGCTCGAACGTGGCCGCGATGTCCTTGAGGCCGAAGGCGATCGCCGAGAAGTCGTAGGCGTCGATGAAGATGCCCCCGAGCGCGATGATGGTGATCGCGGTCGACTTTCCTCCCTTCGCCCGTCCGGAATTGATGAGCTCGTTGACGTCCGCCGCCGATGAGATGACAGGAGGCGGTCCGGAGTGTTCGGTCGGCATGATGAGACGTCCTTGTCCATGGCCGTTCGTGCGTACCGGGTCAGAGACCGATTGCGACGTACCTGGTCTCTTCGAACTCTTCAATGCCTGCGGCTGCGCCTTCGCGGCCGAGACCGGATTGCTTGGTGCCGCCCATCGGGGCGAACGCGACACTGGGAAGCGGGTTGTTGACCCCGACGATGCCGTTGTCCAACTGCTCCGACCAGCGCCATGCGCGTGCCTGGTCGCGGGTGTACACGTAGGCGGCCAGGCCCAGTTCCGTGCTGTTCGCCGCGGTCAGCGCCGCTTCCTCGGTATCGAACGAGAACACGCCCGCGACCGGGCCGAACACCTCGTCGGTCGCCAGTCCGACGTGGCCGGGAACGTCGGCCAGCAGGGTGGGCCGGGCGAAGTTCGGCCCCGGTACCTCGGCGTCGCGGGTCAGCTTCGTGGCGCCGGCGGCAACGGCCTCCTGGACGAGTTCGTCGACCTCGGTCACCCGATTACGGTCGATGCACGGGCCGAGATCGGGGGTGGGGTCGGCGAGTCCGTCCCCGATCGACATCGCATCCACGGCCGCTGCCAGACGTGTGGTGAACTCCTGATGGACGGCCGTGTGCACCAGGAAGCGGTTCGCCGCGATGCAGGATTGTCCGGTGTTGCGGAACTTCGCGAGCATCGCTCCCTCGACGGCGGCGTCGATGTCGGCGTCGTCGAACACGACGAAGGGCGCGTTGCCGCCGAGCTCGAGCAGTGGCCGCACGATCCGGTCTGCGGCCGCGGTCATGATGCGTCTGCCCACGTCCGTCGACCCGGTGAAGCTGACGACCCGTACCGCCGGATGGTCCAGATACGCATCGGTGATCTCGGCTGCCGGGCCGTGAACCAGGTTGAGCACACCGGGTGGCAGACCCGCGTCGTGGAGGCACCGCACGAGTTCGGTGGCCGCGAGCGGCGCCTTCTCCGATACCCGCGCCACCACGGTGCAGCCGGCTGCGAGAGCAGGCGCGAGCTTGCGAGCCTGGATGGAGCACGGGAAGTTCCACGGGGTCAGGCTCGCGACGACGCCCGCGGGTCTGCGCAGGCTGAGGTGCCGGCGATCCGACGACTCGTGGGTGTACACCGCACCGGAGGGCCGTCGCGTCTCCTCGGCGAACCAGCGCAGGTACTCGGCGGAGAAGGCGATCTCACCGATTCCCTCGGGAAGTCGTTTCCCCGCTTCTCTCGCCAACAACGTACCGAGTTCTGCCGAACGGTCGCGGAGTAGGTCCGCGGCCCGCAGGAGAATGTCGGCACGCTGTCGTGGTGGCGTCGCTGCCCAGCGGGGGAAGGCATCGGCCGCAGCGTCGGCCGCCGCAACGGCCTCCTTGCTGCCTCCGTAGGCGACGGTGTCGATCACGGTGTCGTCGACCGGATTCAGTACGTCCCGCACCGAATCCGTGCCGAACCATTCGCCGTTCACGAGCATGGTTCCGTTCCCCATCGACGACTCCTCCATGTTGGCGAGAGGTCTTACCTCTGCGGGGACGGTAGCGGGTGCGCGGACGCGGGACAAGCCCCGCGGTGATCACCGGCCGCGGTAATCACCGGCTCAGCTGCGGTCGCGTTCGGACTTCGCGTCCCGCGCGGATGCCGTGCGGGGTGAGGAACCGGCGCGGGAAGCCAGTGCCAGCAACTCGGCTGCTGCACCGGACGGCGCGGCGCCCGTGTGCCAGACCGCGCGCAGTGTCCGGTGCAGGTCGATCCCCGTGGTCGCCACCTCCCGTAGATTCCCCGCCGCGAGATCGGATGCGACGACGAGCTCACTGAGAAGCGCGGGCCCCGCTCCGGTGGCGACCGAACTGCGCACCGCGGTCGTGGAGCCCAGCTCCAGCAGTGGTTCCACGGGGGTGAGGCCCGTCGCCAGGAGCGCCTGCTCGACCGTGTCACGTGTACCCGAGCCGCTTTCCCTGCTGATTAACGGGGTGGTGGCGAGTTCGGCCGCGCCGACGGGCCTGCGCCTGCGCGCCCAGCGGTGGCCAGGGGCGACGACCAGCACCAGCCTGTCCCGCGCCACGATCTGCGAACGCAGGCTGCGGAGTCTGCGGGGGGACTCGATGAATCCGAGATCGATCTCGCCGCTGCGGACCAGCTCGCACACCCGTGTCGAGTTGAGCACCTGGAGGCCCACGTGAAGGTCGGCAACCTGCCGGCGCAGGTCACCGATCCACGTCGGCAGCAGGTGCTCGGCGACCGTCAGACTCGCCGCCAGCGACAGCTGCGCGGTGCGCTCTCTCCGCAGCGCGTTGACGCCTTCGACGAGCAGGTTGACGTCCTCGATCACCCGCTCCGCCCAGCTGCAGACGAGTCGCCCGTCCGAGGTCAGCGTCGATCCGGTGTGGGACCTGTCGAGCAACCGGACGCCGAAACGGCGCTCCAACGCGGAAATGCGCTTGCTCGCAGCGGGCTGGGTGGTGCCGACGTGCTCCGCGGCGGTGGTGAGGCTGCGGTGCTCACCCACGAGTACGAGCAGTTGCAAGGATTCGATGTCCGGCAGTTCGGTCATTCCCACAGGTTATGACGTGCGAACGAGTCGACGGTACCGCCGTCCGTGGCCCGGAACGACCATGAAGAGGTGACCAAACAAGAGTCGATCGTGGACCGATCCGCGCGTCGGCATGCACTACTGCCCGGTATCGCGGTGGCGACGGCGGGAACCGCCGCGGCGTTCGGACTGTCACGGCTGTGGCCGGTGCTGAGCGCCCTGACCGTCGCGGTCGTCCTCGGGGTGGCCGTCGGCCGCTGGATTCCCGAGCGGGCGAGGCCGGGCCTGGCGTGGGCGACCAAGCGGTTCCTGCGGGTGGGAGTCGTGCTGCTGGGCCTGCAGCTCGGCCTCGGCGAAGTGCTGGAACTGGGGCCCGGAGTGGTCGCCGCCGTCACGGTGACAGTGGTGGTGGCGTTCTTCGGCACGCTGGGCATGGGGCGCCTCCTGGGGGTGTCGCCGGGCCTGCGCCTGCTGGTGGCAACGGGATTCTCGATCTGCGGGGCCTCCGCCATCGCCGCGATGGACAGTGTGACCGAGAGCGACAGGGAAGACGTCGCCACCGGTGTGACTCTGGTGACGTTGTACGGCAGCGGGGCGATCGCCGCGGTTCCGCTGCTGGGCCGGTGGCTCGGCATGATGCCCGAGCAACTCGGCGCCTGGGCGGGCGTATCGATCCACGAGGTCGCGCAGGTCGTCGCCGCCGCCTCGCCCGCGGGTGCGGCGGCGGTTGCCGTCGCCGTGGTCGTGAAACTCACCCGTGTCGTGCTGCTGGCCCCCATGGTGGCGGGCGTCAGCGTTGCGAACCGCCGCCGCAACGGCACGGCGGCGGCCTCGGCCACCGGGAAGCGCCCGCCGCTCGTTCCGCTCTTCGTCGTGGCGTTCCTGGTGATGATGGCGGTCCGGAGCACGGGCGCGGTGCCGCCGATCCTGCTTTCGGTGTCCGATGTGGTCGGTACGTTGCTGTTCGCCGCGGCGTTGTTCGGTCTCGGTACGGGCGTGAACCTGGGTTCCCTGCTTCGGACAGGCAGGCGGGGACTGGCACTCGGCGCGCTCTCCACACTCCTGGTGGCTGTCGCCGGGTACACGGCACTGGCAGTGGCCGGTGCGGTCTGACCGATCCGGCCGGTCCGGACATGTGGACGGGGCACACCTTGATCGAGGTGTGCCCCGTCGCCGCGTGCGGTGGCCGACCGCCTATGCGCTGCGGTACAGCTTGGTGAGGGTGAACTCGCGGTGGTTGAGTGCCTCGGATGCAGTCACCCGGCCGTTGATGGTCCGCTCGACCAGATCGATCAGCGCGTCCCCGGCCTGTTCCACGGTGGCTTCCTGGGTCAGCACGTCGGAGCAGTCGACGTCGATGTGATCGGACATCGCCGACGTCGTCTTCGGGTTGGCGCTGATCTTCACCACGGGCTGGACCGGGTTGCCGATCACGTTGCCCTGCCCGGTGGGGAAGAGGTTGACGACGCCGCGCCCGGCCGCCATGAGCGTGACGCACTCGGCCGCCGCCGACGACGTGTCCATGAAGTGCAGGCCTGGGCCCGACGGGGCTTCGGCGGGGGCGAGCGCGCCCATGATCGGCACCGAACCCGTTTTCACGATGTTGCCCATGGCCTTCTCTTCGATCGTCGACAGTCCGCCTGCGATGTTGCCCTGCGTCGGCTGGGAACCGAGAAGGTTCGCCCCGGTCTGCTCGATCATCTCGACGTAGTCGTCGTAGAAGCCCTGGAATCGCTTGCGGACCTCCTCGCTGACGCAGCGCTCGGCGATGAGGTGCTCCCCGCCGGTCAGCTCACTGGTCTCCCCGAAGATCATGGTGCCGCCCGAATCGACCCACCGGTCGACGAGGTGGGCCGTGACCCGACAGGAACCCAGGCCGGTGGTGGTGTCCGACTCACCGTCCTTCATGGACAGCACGATGTCGGATCGATCCACCGGTTCCCTGGTGACCTCGCTGGCGTCCTGGAGGAACTTCTTCGCGTATCGGGACGCGCTCTCGATCACGCGGAGGTCGCCCCGCCCCTCGATCGCGATGCGATGTACGGGCTTGCCGGTTTTGGCGATGCCGTCGGCGACGACGTCCGTCCAGTTCGGCTCGATTCCGATCACGATGACGGCTGCGACGTTCGGATTGGCGCCGATGCCGATGAGGGTCCGGAACGTGAGGTCCAGGTCGTCGCCGAACTGCAGTCGCCCGAAAGCGTGCGGGAGTGCCAGGGTGCCGGGGACCAGTGACGCGATGCCCTCGGCGGCCGAGTTGGACAGGTCGTCCACCGGCAGGATGGCGACGTGGTTGCGGGTTCCGACCGAGCCGTCCGGTCGTCGGTAACCGGTCAGGCGACGCTGCTGAGCCACCGTGCGCTCCTAACGTTGTGCGTGTGGACGTAATCGCCACGTGCGATGTCCTGCGATGCGATCGCGGTCCGGACTCCGTACTCGATGACGTCGTCGCCCTCGCGGATGTCGCGGATGGCGACCTTGTGGCCGAGCGGAACCTCGTGGGCGAGTTGGAGTTCTTCGACGGCGTCGCTGTCGAGGTACCCGCCCGTGACGGGTCCCGGGGTGAGGTCCCGGACCGCGACGCCGACCGCGTCACCCGAGCGATGGGCCAGGAAGTCTGGCCGGGGAGCAGACATGTTCTCCTCTTTCGGTAAGTGGTCTTACCTCTTCCGGTTTCAGACGTTAGAAGCAGGGGAGAAGTGTTGTCAACGCGAGGCGAGGGTCCGCACGCGGTGACGGCCTTGTTGGCAACCGATGTTCGGTGCGTTACGTTCGTCGGACAGAGGTCAAACCTCAACGGGACGGGGATCGAGATCCAATGAACGGTGCGGAAATGGCCGGTCCGGTGGCGGTGGTCGAGAACGTGTGGGGCGAGGCATTCGACGCGCTCGCGCGGACACACGACGTCCGATGGGAGCCCGATGCGTGGGTGGACGACGACCTGCTGCGGCACACCCTCTCCGGCGCGCGTGCTGTGGTCGTGCGGAACAAGGCGAGCATCACGGCGGAGGTGTTGGCGGCGACACCGGAGCTGCGGATCGTGGCACGGGCGGGTACGGGTCTGGACAACATCGACCTCGATGCCGCCGACAGTGCAGGCGTCGTGGTGTCCGCGGCACTCGGCGTGAACGCGATGAGCGTGGCCGAGCACACGCTCGCGTTGGCTCTCGCGGTGCTGCGGGAGATTCCCGCCCATGACCGCAGGGTCCGGGACGGCCAGTGGAACCGGAGTTCGGGTCGCGAGCTCTCGGGCAAGACATGGGGACTGCTCGGCTTCGGCGCGACCGGTATGGCGGTCGCGCGCGTGCTACGAGGTCTCGACGTGCGTGTGCTGGCGTACGACCCGTACGTCGACCCCGCGGCTGCGGACGTGCGCGAGGCGGGGGTGACCGTGACGGACTGGGGCGACGTCATCGGTTCCGCCGATGTGCTCAGCGTCCACCTCCCGGCGACCGCCGAGACGCGGCACGTGCTGAGCGACGATGCGTTCGCCGCGATGCGGCCCGGCACGGTGCTGGTGAACGCGGGGCGCGGTGAGGTGATCGACGAACCGGCCCTCGCGGCGGCGCTGAGGTCGGGGGCCGTGGCCGGTGCGGGACTTGACGTGCGCGAGTCGGAACCGCCCGGCCGGAGCCCGCTCGACGCGCACCCGGCAGTCGTCTACACCCCGCACGTGGCGGGGCTGACGGTGGAGAGCCAGGAACGTATCGCGTCCGTGCTGGCCGAGGACGTCGGCGCCGTGCTGGCGGGGCGTCGCGCCGTGCACGCGGTCGGCAAACACGACCTGTGGACCCCGGCATGAGCGGCACGAACACGGCCGGGGAGCTGAGATCCCGCGCGCAGCAGCTGTTGACAGCGTCCGGGGTGCCCGAGCCGAACGCGGCCAGGACGGCGGAGATACTCGTGCTGGCGGACGCGTGGGGGGTGCACACTCACGGACTCATGCGGCTTCCGCACTACCTGGAACGGCTCGCCGCGGGCGGCTGCCGGGCCGACGCGGCACTGACACCGGTGTCCGACACGGGCGCCGTGGTCGTGTACGACGGCGGCGCAGGCCTCGGGCACTGGCAGCTGTGGCAGGCGGCCGAACGGGCTGCCGAACTGAGCGGCTCGACCGGTATCGCGGCCGTGGCGGTGCGCAACTCGTCCCATTGCGGCGCGCTCGGTACGTATGTGTACCCGGCCCTCGACGAGGGCTTGCTGACCCTGGTGTTCAGCAACGGTCCTGCGGTCATGCCGCCGTGGCAGGGCACGCGGCCGGTCCTGTCGACGAGTCCGCTCGCAGCCGGCGTGCCCGCGGAGCCGGGGCCCGTGGTGGTCGACCTGGCCACCAGTGCCGTGGCGCGGGGTGCCATCGCCTGGCGGGCGCAGCAGGGGCTCGAACTCGAACCGGGCTGGGCGTTCGACGCCGACGGCGCGCCGACCACCGACGCACAGTCCGCCCTGCAGGGCATGCTCGCGCCTATGGGCGGCAGCAAGGGATTCGTCATCGCGCTGCTGGTCGAAGCGTTGACGGGCGGTCTCGTGGGACCCAATCTGTCGTCGGCGGTGCCCGACATGTTCAACCGCGCCGACGACGCGGTTCCCCAGGGCATCGGCCACCTGGTGGTGACGATGCGGCCCGGCGCGTTCGATCCGGCGGCGGTGGAGCGATTCGCCGCGCTCGCCGAGCAGGTCGGTGACGCCGGCGGGCGCACGCCGGGTGCATCGCGGATCGCCCCGGCGGAACTGGCCGGCGACCACGTCGTCGAGGTCGCCGACAGCACCGTGACGTACCTGAACGACTGGGCGAAGCGCCTGGACACCGTCGCCGCGCGGGGGTGACCGTCACCCGGTCAGGGGGTGTCGTGCCGCGGTCGTCCCCGTGCGTGTCCCGTGTCGGGGTTGTCCTCGTTCCGAAGGTAGACTGGCCAGACCAGTTGGCCGGAAGGATGAGGCGTTGGACAACCTGTGGGAGCCGATTCAGCCACCGGGTTCGCTCGCCGGTCGGATCGCCGAGCGGATCGAGGAACTGATCACGGCGGAGCAACTGCGGCCGGGTGATCGCCTGCCGCCCGAACGGGAGCTCGCCACGATGCTGGGCGTGAGCCGTCCGTCGCTGCGGGAGGCCATCCGCTCCCTGTCCGCGCGCGGCCGGCTTGCGGTGCGTCACGGTCAGGGCGTCTTCGTCGAGGAGCCTGCGACGACGAAGCGGCTGACCCACAGCCTCACCTCGTACGAGCACGATCTCGACGAGCTGTTCGCCATGCGCGAGGTGCTCGAGGTGCCTGCCGCCGGCTGGGCCGCGAAGAACCGCACCGACGTCGGCATCGAGTGGCTTCAGGACGCCTACGACAAGCTCATCGAGGCCACGCGGGACCCGGTCGACTGGGACGAGGTGCAGCGGCTGGACGCCGCGTTCCACGAGGCGGTCGTGCGGGTCGCGGGCAACCGTTTCCTGATGCGCACCCTCGGGGTGCTGAACGAGATCATGGTGACCGGCATGGAGACGACGCTGCGCCTGCCGGGCAGGTTGGAGAAGTCGGCCGGCGAGCACACCCGGATCCTCGAGGCGATCAAGGCGGGCGATTCGCGCGCGGCACGTTCGGCGGCGCGGGCGCACATCCGCGGTGCGTACGCGGCGGCGCGCAGGCACATGGACAGCCCGGTGGCCGCGGAGGCCGGCGAGATGTGACCGGCCTCCGCCACCACGGATCCCGCTTCGGGGGTCGTCAACCGAAGACCATGGCCACCATGAGGGGCAGCAACAGCACCACCAGGACGATTCCGGCGATGTCGAAGGTGAATCCCGAGCGGACCATCTTGGTGATGGGCACCGCGCCCGATCCGTAGACGATCGCGTTCTGCGGCGTCGACACCGGCAGCATGAAGCCGAACGAGGCCGCGAACGTCGCCGCCAGTGCGGGAACGAACGGATCGACACCGGCGGCCGTCGCCACCGGGATCAGGATCGGCACCACCACCGACGCCGCCGCGGTGTTCGAGGTGGTCTCGGAGATGACGACCGCGAGGACGACGGCGAACACGAGGATCGCGATGTTGCTGCCCAGCCCGAGCGCCGCTGCCGCTCCGGTGCCGATCGACTCGGCGAGCTGGGTTTCGGCCAGCAGAGTGCCGAATATGATGCCGCAGCCGAACAGCACGATCGTTCCCCAGTCGATGCGGCTGGCTTCCGACCAGGTGAGGGTGAACTCCCGGTTGGACCATTTGGTCGGCAGTACGAAGAGCAGCGCAGCCCCGAGAACCGCGACGACGCCTTCGTCGAGGTGAGAGCTCACTGTTCGGTATGCGGCAGAGTCGTCGCCGGCGACCAGTGCCACGATGCCGGGCACGATCCAGAGGGTGACCGTCACTCCGAAGGCGATCAGGGTGTTGCGTTCCGCCCACGACATGCGGCCGAGCTTCGCGCGCTCGGCGGCGACGTAGTCCTCGATCCCGGAGAGCTTCTTGATCTCGGGACGGTTGAGCAGCAACAGCACGCCCGCGAGTAGCAGGAACATCACGATGCAGATCGGCAGCGCGGTGAGGAACCAGCTCAGGAACGAGATCTGCTGGCCGGTCGCCCGCTCGATGAACTCGCGGCCGATGAGGTTCGGCGCGGAACCGATCGGGGTGAGCAGCCCGCCGGCTCCCGATCCGTAGGCGAGCATCAGCATCAGCGCCACCCCGATGCGCAGCCGGAGTGGGTCGAACGGCGTGCCCTCGGGCAGATCCTTGCGAACAAGTTCCGCGATGACGGCGAGGATGCCGACCGCGGTGGGCAGCAGCATCGCGACCGTCGCCGTATTGGAGATGACCGCGGACAGTACGGCGGTGATCGCGCCGAACGCGCACACCACACGCGCCGACGTCTTGCCCACACCGGGCAGGGACAACACGAGGAAGGCGAACCGTCTCGCGAGACCGTGCCGGAGCATCGCCTGCGCCAGGATGAAGGCGCCGATGAACACGAAGACCGTGGAGGAACCGAACGGTGCCAGTGCTTCGTCGGCGGGTACGACACCGAACAGGACGATGGCGGACACCCCGATGAGCCCGCCGATGGGGATCGGTACGGGTTCGCAGACCCACAGCACGACCACGCCGAGGAGGATCGCCGCCAGTTTGTGCTGCGGGCCGTCGAGTGACGTGGGCAGGAACAGGAACAGCGTGGTCACCACCGGGGCCAGGACGAACCCGATGGTGCGACGGGCGCGTTCGAAGCGTTCCTCGGTGGGAGACAGTGTCTGTTCGCCGAGACTCCGGTACGTGGTGCCCGACAACAGGACGGAGGTGACATCACTCCCGGAGCTGCTCCGGGAGTGGCCGGGCACTCCGTCGGACCCGGCCTCGTCGTTGACCTCAGTAACCATGCGCCGCACCATACCGACGAGTGACACAGACCACTAGACCCAGACCACTGTCAACAGAGGTCTTACCTCTTTCTCTTCGAAAAGAATCGATTCTGGGCTAGGCTCGACCGCAGTCTGTGGAAGGGGTGGCCGATGTCGACGGTGATCGTCGGCGGTGCCGGGATCGTCGTCCTCGCGGCCGTGCTCGGCGGGGTGACCGGCTTCGGCTACAACCTCATCGCGACTCCGCTGATACTTCTCCTCGGATTCGATCCGCCGACCGTGGTGGCTGTGAACCTCGCGATCGCGCTCGCGACACGTGTCTCGGTCGTGGTGCGCCTGTGGCGTTCGATTCGATGGCGGCGTGCGATCCCGCTTGCCGTGGCGAGCTTTCCCGGTCTCGTTGCCGGTGCGCTGCTCGGTGGCTTGATCGATCCGTCCGGCATTCGGCTCGTCACGGGAGTGGTGGTGCTCGTCGTGGCACCGGTGATGGTGTTCCGGACGCCGAGTCCTGGCGAGCGGTCGCCGAGCCGCTACGCGCTCGCGGGGTTCGCCGGGGGAGCGCTGGGTACGACGACGTCGCTGAACGGTGTCCCGGTGGCGTTGACCCTGGCGGCCGACGCCCACGGTCAGCGCAGTTTCATCGCCGACCTGGCGGTGTATTTCGTGTCGAGCAACGCGGTCGGTCTCGTCGTGCTGGGTCTCAGGGACGGCGTGTTTCTCGGCGACATCGGGCTGTTGGCGTGGTGGTTGCCCGGTGCGCTGGTCGCGAACTGGATCGGCACGGCGTGGGGCGGCCGGGTTCGGCCGGACGTGTTCCGCACAGCAACGTTCCTGCTCGTGATGGCGGCGGGTGTCGCGACGCTGTTGTCGGTGTGATGTGGCCGGCGCCACTGCGGCGTTGACACCCGATCCGCGGGTGATGTTCATTACCTGAGGGCAGAGGTCAAACCACATCCGCATCGTCGCGGAGTTGGAGGTAACGATGCCGGCCGAGCGGATCTCCCGCGAACGACTGACCGAACCACCGGGCGAGATCTACACGACCACCGTGCTCGAGCCGAGCTTCCGGTTCATGCTCGACGAGTACTTCGGCGCCTTGCTCGACACCAACCGAGCCTGGGCCGTCATGTTGGGCGACACCGGAATCGTCGCGCCCGACAGCGTCCGGCTCCTGCTGGGGGCGCTGGATCGGATGTCGGCCGAGGGTGCGGAGGCGTTCGCCGAGTTCAATCCGGATTTCGAGTACTTCTACTCTCACCTCGAACACCGGCTGACCGAACTGGCCGGTGCGGCCGCCGCGGGCGAGATCAATCTGGGCAGAACGCGGCCCGAACCGCTCACGCGGATGGCGCTCCGGCCGCGGATCCTGCGGATCCACGGGGAGCTGCTGTCACTGGTCGAGGTACTGCTCGACCTCGCGGCCCGCGAGGCGGGCACCGTGATGCCGCAGTGGACGCACATGCAACCCGCGCAGCCGTCGACCTTCGGGCACTACCTCCTCGGCATCTCCGGGGCGCTGCTACGGGACACCGGCAGACTCGCGGCCGCCTACGGGACGACCAACGCGTGCACCCTCGGGTGCGGTGCGCTCGCCGGAACGTCCTATCCCGTCGACCGGGACCTCGTGGCCGCGCTGCTGGGGTTCGACGAGGTTCGGGAGAACACGATCGATTGTGTGGCGTCCGGGGACCACGGCCTCGAGACGGCTGCCGCCGTGGCGAACATCGGCGTCACGCTCAGCAGGCTCTGCGAGGACCTCTACATGTGGCACACCGACGAGTTCGGGCTGGTCGAGATCGGCGACTCGTTCGCGGGGTCCAGCAGCATGATGCCGCAGAAGAAGAACGCGTATCCCTTCGAGTACGTGCGTGCCCGCGGCGCACGCGCCGTCGGTGAGATGACCTCGGCGTTCGGGGCGTTGCACAACACGAACTTCGGCGACATCAAGGACGTCGAGGAGGAAATGGTGCCGCCGGTGTTCCGCGGGTGCGACGAGATGGTGACGTCGCTGCGCCTGCTGGGCGGGACGCTGGGCACGCTGGTGGTTCACCGGGACCGTTGCGCCGCCCGTGCCGCCTCGGGCTTCTCGACGGCCACCGAACTCGCCGCCGTGCTGCACCGGAAGTCCGATCTGGATTACCGGTCGGCACACCGTGTGGTCGGCCATCTGGTGCTGCTGGCGACGACCCGAGGGCTCTCGCCGGACGAGGTCGGCGCCGCGCTGCTCGACGAAGCGGCGCGGGACCTCCTCGGAAGGGACGCGGGCCTGGCCGATTCCCAGGTGCGCGAGGCGCTCGACCCGTCCGGGTTCGTCGCGGCTCACCAGGTTCAGGGTGGGCCGGCGCCCGAACCGGTGCGACACGCACTCGCCGGTGCGCGGCAGCAGCTGGCCGAACGGCAGGCGTGGCTGGACCGCGCCTGCCGTGGACTCGACGAGGCGTCGGACCGTCTCGACGTGCGGGTGCGCGAGTATCTGGGCGCGTCCCGTGGGTGAGGCGGCCACTGCGGATACGAACGCGGGAGAACTGCTGCGGGTGACCGTCACGCGCAGTGCCGACGATGCCCGGTCGGAGTTCCTCGTCACGCGTATCCGTCCGATGACGGTCCTCGACGCGCTGCTCGCGGTACAACGGGAACACGATCCCGCGGTGGCGTTCCGCTTCTCGTGCCGGGTCGGTATGTGCGGGACGTGCACGGTGCGGGTCGACGGACGTTCGGTACTCGCATGTCAGACGGACATCCCGGCCGACACCGTTCGGATCCGGGTGGACCCGCTCGCGGGCCTGCCCGTGGTGCGGGATCTGATCGTGGACACCGGTCCCTTCTGGCAGGCGTGGGGATCGGTGCGGCCGTACCTCGTGCCGGGCGAGGACGCCGACGTCGGCATGGACGGTGAACCGGCCGTGATCGCGCCGGATTCGGCTGAGCGCCGCGCCATCGATCCGGCTCTGGACTGCATCGGGTGCGCGGCGTGCTTCTCGAGTTGCGGTATCGCGAGCGCGCACCGGGACTTCGTCGGCCCGGCGGCGCTGAACCGCGCGATGGTGCTGATCGCCGACAGCCGGGACGATGCCACGGCCGAACGCCTCCGGGTCGTCGGCGCCGAGTCCGGTGTCGACCGGTGTCACTACATCTATGGCTGCAGCGCCGCGTGCCCCAAGGGGCTCGATCCCGCGGGTGCGATCCGCCGACTGCGTGGCAGGAGGTTCCGTGGCGACCGGTGAACTGTGGCGAGAACCCGAGGTGCTGGACACCGACGTTGCCGTGGTCGGCAGCGGAGGTGCCGGTCTCATGTGCGTGCTCCACGCATTGACGGCTCGTCCGGACCTGGACGTGACCGTGGTGAGCAAGGGCGCGGTGGGACGTTCCGGGTGCACCCGCATGGTGCAGGGCGGCTACAACGCGGTTCTCGACCCGGAAGACTCGGTGGAGCTGCACCTGCGCGACACCGTCCAGGGCGGCAAGTTCCTCAACGACCAGTCGCTGGCCAGGGCGCTGGTCGACGACGCGCCTCGGGTGATCAACGAGCTCGAGACCAGAGTCGGTTGCTTCTTCGACCGGCGAGCCGACGGCCGCATCCATCAGAAGGCCTTCGCCGGGCAGGCGTTCGACCGGACGGTGCATCGCGGTGACCTGACCGGCATCGAGATCATGGGGCGGCTCCGCGACCAGATGTTCCGGCTCGGTCCTCGTGAGCTGGAGGACGTGCGGGCCCTCGACCTGGTCCACGACGCCGAGGGTGAACTGGCCGGGTTGACGGCGTTGAACGTGCGTACCGGGGATCCGTTGGTCGTGCGGGCTCGTGTGGTGGTCGTGGCGACCGGCGGTTCGGCGACGATGTATCGCGTCGCGGCACCTGCGAGGGAGAAGACCGGTGACGGCGTCGCGATGTGCTGGCGAGCCGGTCTGCCGATGCGGGACATGGAGATGCTGCAGTTCCATCCGACCGGGCTGCTGGCTGGTCCGTCGCGGATGACGGGCGCGGTACTGGAGGAAGGGCTGCGCGGAGCAGGGGCGCACCTGTACAACGCGACCGGCGAGCGGTACATGGCCCGATACGACGCGGAACGGATGGAACGGTCCACACGGGACGTCGTGGCGAGGGCCGGATACCTCGAGATCATGGCGGGACGCGGCACGGACGAGGGTGGGGTGTCGATCGACATCTCGCATCTGGGCAGCGGCGAGGTCGAGCGGCGCTTTCCGGGCATGGTCGCGAGGACCCGGCAGATCGGACAGGACCTGGCCACCGGCCCGGTCCAGGTCTCGCCCACAGCACACTTCCACATGGGTGGCGTGCTCATCGACGCCGACTGCCGGACCGACGTCGACGGACTCCTCGTGGCGGGCGAGGACGCCGGTGGTACCCACGGCGCCAACCGGCTCGGCGGTAACGGTGTCGCGGAGTCGACCGTGTTCGGCGCACGTGCCGGGGACACCGCCGCCCGGCTGGCCCGGCAGCGCCCATTACGCACACCGGTGCAGACCGAGGTCAGGGCGTCGTTGGCGCGCGCGTACGCGCCGTTGACCCGATCACTCGGTCCGTGGCCGTTCGATCTGACGCGGCGGCTGAAGGAAATCATGTGGCGCTCGGTGGGCGTCGTACGCGACGGCGCCTCGCTCGAGAACGCGGGCAAGGAACTCGCGGCGCTGGCCGACGAGATCGAGCACATCGCCGTTCCCGGGCCCCCGCAGGTCAACTTCGCCTGGCAGGAGGCGCTCGACCTGGTCAACCAGGTGACCGTTGCCAGGGCCATGGCCCACGCGGCGGCCTGGCGCACCGAGACCCGCGGTGCACACGCACGTTCGGATTTTCCCGATACTCATGTCCGTGCGCGGTACCTGGTGCAGCGCGCGGGCGGCGACGGCCCGGCCGGTGCGATCGCCTCGGAGGAGCGTGACGTCGAGTTCAGCCACCTCCGGCCGGACGACCTCGAAGGGAGGCCGGGCTCGTGACCGTGGCGCAGTTCGTGTTCTTCTGTGGCTTCGCGCTGGTGGCCGTCGCGATCGTGGCGTTCGGCGTGGTGGTCGTGCGCAGCGCTCGCCGTGACGACGGCGGGCCGTTCGTGTCCCGTGCGCTGATGGCTCGGCTCGCCAGGCCGGGACGCGACCGTGCCGAGCTGCAACGGTGGGCGTTCTACCTGCACCGGGTCAGCGGACTGGGACTGTTCGCCTTCCTGTGCCTGCACGTCGGCGACGTCAGCCTGTACGTGATCTCACGCGAGATCTACGACGAGGTACATCAGGTGTACGGCAGCGTGCCGATGCGGCTCGCGGAGGTCGGGCTGTTGTTCGGGCTGCTGTTCCACACGGCGAACGGGTTGCGGCTCGTCACGGTCGACCTCGCCGACCTCGGGCTGACAGGCTCCACACGGGCGCTCTACGGCGTGCTCGGGATCAGCGTGGTCGGCACGCTCGTCGGCGCCGCGTTCATCCTGGGACCGGTGATCGCATGACGGTCGCCGACATCAGGGGTGATGCGAACTCCGCGCGCCGCAGGCGGGCGGCGTATGTCGCGTTGCGACTGTCCGGTGTGCTGCTCGCCGTGCTGGTGCTGGGCCATTTCGTCGCCACCCACGTCACGACGGACGTCGCAGACACCGACTCCCGCTTCATCGACCGGCGCTGGGCCACGGCATTGTGGCTGATCTGGGACGGGGTGATGCTGACCGCGACGCTCGCCCACGCGGTGCTCGGCCTGTGGACGGTGACCGCCGATTACACCGCGGGTGGGCGCAGGCGACTGTGGCGGGCGGCGCTGCTCGGCGGGGCGGGAATCGTCCTCCTCGGCGGACTGGCGTTGCTGTGGCTCGCGGCCACCGCGACGTGACCGGAGGCCGCGGCCCGGTTCCGGGCACGCTGCGGGACGGAACCGTCAGCACAGCGGAACCATCAGCACAGCGGAACCATCAGCGGGGCGGCGCCGTCAGTGCAGCGGAGCCGTCAGTGCAGCGTGGCCGTCAGTACAAGGGGGCGAGGACCGCGTGCTGGGCCACGGTCCGTGCGCCGAACGTGCGTTTCAGGTCCGTCATCTTCTTGCCGAGGACGACGCCCTTCTTGCCGGATGCGAGCGCGAACCGCACCGCCTGGGTGTACATGTCGAAGTACAGGTTCCGCCGTCCCCCGCGATGCAGCGGCAGTGTGGACCACGATCGCATCACTGGCCACTGTGGATGGTCGAGGATCAGCGCGAGGGCGCGCAGCGCACCGGAGAGCGGGTCGACGTACCGCACGCCGACGACGTCCGGCTGGCACAACAGGTTCTCGAGGTATCCGGTGAACATCGGCAACGGCACGATCGGCACGTCGTGGTGCTTCTCGGCGTTGTGCCGCAGCAGCGCGGCGACCTCTCCTGGGTCGGACTCGGTCATCGACCCGGTCCGCACCTCCAGGCGCGGATCGTCACCGATGGTCTGCTCGATCTGGGTGAGGCTGCGCCTGCGCGTCGTGCGCAGCTCGGACAGCCAGTGGTCCACGGATTCGAACGAGTCGGTGTCGAGCACGCTGATCGGTTCGGTGGGCCGCACGATCCGCGTCGGTGTTCCGATGGCCGCGGCATCGGTGTCGGCGAGCTGACGAGCGAGCAGCAGTCGCGCCCCGCCGACACGCTCGCGCATCGCCGGGACGTAGTCGGTCAGCAGCCGTTTCCCCGCGCCGTCGGCGAACCACCAGCCCGGCGCCGACGCGTTGTTCGGCGCCCGTACGTCGAGTCCCCCCAGCCGCCCGCCGCGTTTCGTGCGTGCGAAGCGGTGCCGTCTCGTCGGAGGTCCCACCCAGGCGGCCCACACGACCCCGTACGGACCGTCGCCGGAGTGCAGCACCGTCACGTACTGGGGCGTGCGCGCCGCCCACGCCTGTGCCGCGAGTGCGTCCCAGCACCAGTCGGCATGCAGGCCCGCGGTGGCGCGGAGCTCGCTCCAGTAGGCCGGTTCGGGGTCGAACCGCGGGTCGAGCACCTCGTGATCGGCGGTGCGAGCGGGTCTCGGCAACGCGCGGGTGGCCGTGCGGCCGCCGGACTCTGTCGAAGCCCCGGTCACCGGCACACCGGCCGCGCAGCGATGACGGTCCGCAGCGGCTGCGGTGCGAACCCGAGCGATCCCTTGACGTCCTGCATCCCGCGACCGGACGAGATCGACGGCCTGCCGTTGTCGATCATGAACCCGACCACTCGGGCGTAGGCGTCGAAGTACAGGTGCCGTCTGCCGCCCCGCTCGGGCGGGACGGCCGCCCAGTGCTGGTGCAGCGGTGTCACGACGTGGTCGAGCACGTTGGTGAACGCGAGCAGTCTGCCGGATGCAGCATCCCGGTACGTCAGGGTGGCCACGTCGGGACGGCGCACCAGCGCGTGCAGGTACTCGGCGGTCACGGCGCCGCGCAGGTCGAGCGGGACGCGGCCGAACTTCGCCCGGTGTGCGTGCAGCAGCGTGGCCAGCTCCGCGCCGGCGACGTCCTCCCTGGACCGTCCACATCGGATCGTCAGCGACCCGTCGGCGGCGATCTTGCGTCGCTGGCCGCGGATGCTGTGCCGCCTGCTCCGCGCGAGCGAGGAGACCCATTCGCCGACATCGGTGAAATCGTTCCTCAGCAACGTCGTGGGCACGGCATCGCGCACGACCCTGCCCCGGCCGGTGACGTCCGGGAGCTCGTCGTCGCCGAGGTAGCGGTGGATGACGCCGCCGCAGCCGGGGCCGATGAACGCCACGACCGCGCGCTCGGCCGCCCGCGTGATCTCCCGCCGTGCCGTGGCATCCAGCCCGGGTGCGAACACGCGGCCCGGCATACCGGGCATCCACGGCTGGTGCACCTCGGCGAGCCGGGGAAGGAACCGCGCCGGTCCGCCGACCGGTCTGCGGCGGTGCGGATCGCCGGGCCGTGCGACGGTGACCGACAGCGCGGCGACCGGTTCGCCCCGGTCGCGTGCGACGACCAGCAGGTTGGGGCATCGCGACGAGGCGGTCTCGAGGCGCAGCATGCCGTAGTCCCACGGCGCGGACAGTTGCCGGGCCGCGACGAAAGCGGCCCAGTCCGCGGGTTCGGGATCGTTGCGCGGATCCAGGACGTCGATGTGCACGGTCATGTCGTTCTCCCGGTGCGTGCTGGCGTGGTCGTGCGCTGCGGCGTCTCCCGCGGGGGTGCGGCCTGCGGGCCGCGCCGGTCGCCGAGCAGCGGGCGCGGGGCCGCAACGGTGTGCAGTTCGCGGACGTCGCGGAAACCGAGGGCGGCCTTCTCCTCCAGCATCGCTCTGCCCGCCGTCAGCGTGGTGGCACGCCGTTCGACGGCCTTGGCCACGGCCTGGGCGTAGGCGTGCCGGTGGAGGCCGGGCACGCCCCCGTCGGCCTTGGGCAGCGCCGCCCAGTGATGGAAGGCGGCCGCGGCCCGGTCGTTGATCATCGTGCTGAACCCGAGCAGTCGTCCCGCCGGTGTGCGGTAGGTACGCGTGAGGACGTTGGACCGACGCAGCAGCGACTCCAGGTACGCGGGCGACACCGGACTGCGGGTGTCCAGGTGCAGGCCGGCGAACCGCGAACGCTGGCCGCCCGCCCAGGCACGGGCGTCCTGACGTGCCCGGTGGGCGTTGAGGAGCGCGGCGAGTTCGGTGGGGTCCAGATCGCTGCGGCCCGCCCCGACGTCGGTGCACACCTCGGGGTCGGCGTCGATCGCGTCGATGGTGGCGCGGACGTCGTCGTCGAGGTGCGCGCGCCACGCCTCGAACGTCGCGGGCGGGTTCAGCACCGCGGCCGGGTCGATCTCCCGGCACGGCCGGCCAGGGCCGGCCATCGCACCGGCGAGGTCGGCGGTCATGGCCCGGTACAGCACTCCCAGCAGGCCCGGTCCGGCCCAGCGCACCAGCGCGCGTTCGAACTCGCGGACCGCGGCCCGCGCGTCGGCATCGGGGTGGAAGGCAGCGGCCGGGTAGCCACTGTGCAGCGGAAGGTAGACCTCCGCCCAGCGCGGTCGCCACCGGGCGAGCCGCGGGGCCGGCGGACCGAACCGGCCGGTGCGCCAGCTGCGGCACACCATGACCTGCAGTCCGCCGACCACCCGGCCGTGTTCGCGCACCACGGCGAGCACCGGGGGATTGCGTGCGGTCCAGGCCTCCAGCCGCATCAGGGGATAGCGCCAGACGGGGTGCAGGCCGTGGGAGCCCACGAAGCTCGCCCAGCCGGACGGTTCCGGATCGAACCGGGGGTCGGAGATCTCGACGTTCACCGGCCCATCACCGGCCTCGGCGCGATCACACCGTGCACGACCCGTGGCGTGAACCCGAGCGACGCCTTGACGTCGAGTTTGCCCCGGCCTGACGAGATGCGCGGCCTGCGGTGTGCGATGCACCATCGCACGGCGCGGACGTAGGCGTCGAAGTACAGCCCTGACCTGCCCCCGTGCTCGCGGGGCAGCGCCGCCCAGTGCTGTTTGACGACGACGTCCCGGTGGTCGAGCAGCGTGTTGAGTGCCAGCAGTCTGCCGTCGGTGTCGTGATAGGTGAGTGTGTGCACGTCGGGTCTGCGCACGAACGCCTCCACATACGGTGCCGTGATGGGTGAGCGCGTGTCGCCGGATCGCGCGGCGAACCGGGCGCGATGGTTGTTGAGCAGCTCCGCCACGGTGGCTGCGTCGAGGTCGGTCCGGCCGGGGCCGCCCCGGATCACGAGCGCGGGATCGGACTCGGCACGACGGTGGTGTCGGCGCAGCCCGCCGCGCCGACTCTTGCTCAGCGACGCGAGCCACTCGTCGACGTCGGCGAACGTGTTGTCGAGTACGGCGGACGAATCCGTGCGCCGGTGGATGCGGCCACGGCCGGCGAGTTCGGGAAGCAGGTCGGATCCGACCCCGCGGTAGAACACCCCGGTCAGACCGGCGCCGAGGTGCTGCGCGAGGACACGTTCCGCCGAGCGCACGGCCGCGTGCAGCCGGTCGCCGGAAACACCGGGCCGCCAGACGATCCCGGGCAGGCCGCTGAGCCACGGCTGGCTCACCTCGACCCACATCGGACCGCGACGGAAGCGGCGGGGAGCGTAGCTGGGTGAGCGCGTCGGCCGGCAGACCAGCGCCGACAGCGCCGCCACGATGCCACCGGTGTCGTGCACGGTGACCAGCAGCGGGGGATTGCGCGCCAACCAGCCTTCGACCCGCAGCAGATCCGGATCCCACACGGCGTGCGGGCGTGCGGCGTCGGCGAACTCCGCCCACCCACCGGGCGGCGGGTCGACACGCGGGTCGCAGATGCGCGCGGCGGCGGTGGTGCGTACGGACGCAGCCCTCATGTGTCGATCACGGGAGAGGCGTGCTTCGGACAGGCATGGACCTCACCCGGCACCCCGCCGCCGATGAGGACGTCGACCAGTCGCGGCGACGTGCGGTCGAGAACCGTGAACGCGAGACCACCCGGCGTCTCGCGCACGTAGACGTGCCTCCGGTCGACGTGCAGTCGGCCGCATTCCCTGAGGACACCGAGGTAGCCGAGCAGCGGATCGTGGAGCAGGCCGAACGGCCCGCCGCCCGGCCTGTCGATGCGGTGGTGCGGGACGCGATCGGGCGGTGGCAGCTCCGCGGGCAGCTCCGCGGACAGCATGTCGAGGTTCTTGGCCTCGCCAACGGCCAGCACTCGCTCACCCCGCCGCAGCGTGTCGACGATCTCCCTGAGGACGGGTTCGTCGCCTGCGGCGGTGGCGGCGTCGGGATGCAGGACGCAGCCGCGGGATCCGCGGGGCAGGCCCGTGGGCGGCCGGGCCACGTCGGAGTCCACCACGACGACGAGGCGGTGCGAGCGGCGCTCGGTGGCGTGGCCGAGCAGTCCGGCGAGCCCGCGTGCCGGGTCCGGTTCCGTCGAACCGCCCGCGAGTGGGGCGGTGTCGACAAGTCGGCGGTGTACCTCGTCGGCGGGCAGGGCACCGCCGCCGGTACCGGTCTTTCCAGGGACCAGCACCGGATCCGTACGGCCGCGCAGTGCCCAGGTCTCCCGGTACAGCGGCACCGTTGCGAAAGCCGAGGAGACGGCGCGCAGATAGGCGGCCCGCCACAACCGGAAGGCCAGCGAATTCCACATGCCGCGCAGTGTGCCACCGTTCCGACCGGATTCGTGCCGTGAATTCCGTGATTGCGCCGAAAGGCCCTCCGGGCCCCCGTTTCGGCCTCGGCTGAACGGCTCAATCCGGACTTTCCTCCTTGCTGCCGCAGTTTTGTCGGATATAACTCTCGAATCGTTCCTGCTGGGGGGCAGAGACTGCTGACGAGGAGAAACGCGAGGGCATTCATGCCGTGTTCGCCGAGATGGGTTCCGCTACGGGAATCCGCTCCGGTTCTGGTGTGTGACCTGTGATGGGGCCGAGTGTTGATCGCACCAGGATATCGAGTATCACAGTGGTGGTTCCGTGTTATAACGAAGTGGACAATATCACGGCATCGTACGAGGAGATCGTCGAGGAACTCGGCGACCTCGATCTAGAAGTCATCTATGTCGACGACGGAAGCGCGGACGGATCACTTGACATCATCCGCGGTCTGACGGAACAAGATCCGCGCGTCGGTTTCATTTCCTTCACGCGGAACTTCGGCTTCGAGGCCGCTTTTTCCGCAGGCTACCGATACGCCGCGCAGCCGTGGGTGCTGCACATCGACGCCGATCAGCAGTTCCCCGCCGCCGAGGCGCGCGTGCTGATCGACGAGGCGCAACAGGGTTACGACGCCGTGTTCGGGGTCCGGACGAACCGGCAGGACCCGTTGCTGCGGCGCTGGGGCACCGCGGTGTTCCACCATCTCGCCCAGCGAGTCCTGCGGGTCGAGATACCGCGTGGTGCGACCGCGTTCCGGCTGGTGCGTACCGATCTCGCACGTCGCGTCGTCGACCTCGAACTCGGCACGCCGTACTTCATGGCGACGGTGCCGCGGCTGACCAGTCGCTACACGACCGTGGCCGTCGGCCATCGGGCGAGGGAGCGCGGCGAGTCGAAGGTGGGCTTCCGTTTCCTCGCCTCGCACGCGGTGGAACTGTTCGTCGGCTTCACGCGCAGGCTGCCCGGCGTCGCCGCAGGTCTCGCGCTGGGGACCGCTGCGCTATGCGGTCTGCTGGCCGTGGCGGCGGGCACCGGAGTGATCGGCGGAGCCGCGGTGCCGGCCGCGCTGTTCGTGGTGCTCGCCGTGTTGACGGCCGTGCTGGCCGTGGGTGTCCGCTACCTCGTCACCGTCGGAGCCGGACAGCCGCGACCACGCCAGTTCTACATCCGGGAGACGTCCCTGCACGACCGGGTCGACCCCGCCGACCTGCTCCTCGACGAGCGGCCGGTCGCCCCGCAGCCCCGGCGGGCGGAGGTGACCTCGTGAAGACGCTGGTGGTACTGGGCGGCGCCGACGGTTCGGTCAGCGTGTATCAACGGGCGAGGGAACTGGGATACCGGACGATCTGTGTCGACATCCGGCCGAGCGCCCCGGGTGTGCTCCACGCCGACGAGTTCGTTCGGCTGAGCGTGCGCGCCCCGGAGCGGATCGCGAGCGCACTCGCCGGACGCGACGACATCGTCGGTGTGCTGTGCCCGGCCAGCGACGTCGGGTTGCCCGCTCTGGCATGGCTCACCCGGCACTGGAATCTCCCCGCGCGGCTACCCGACCTGGCGATGCGCGCCTCGGTCGACAAATCGGTGTTCCGCGAGCTGTGCGCGGAGCTGGACCTGCCGGGGTACCGGGCGGTCAGCGGTGCGCCGGACGACGACCTCGTCAAGCGGGCCCGCGAACTGCGCTTCCCCGCACTGGTCAAACCGGTCGACTCGTCGGGAAGCAGGGGAGTGGTGGCGTGTGCCGGACCGGGTTCCCTGCGTTCGGCGTTCACCGAGTCGGTGGCGTTCTCCCCGGAGGGCAAGCTCGTCGTGGAGGAGTATCTGACGGGGATGCACCTCACTGTCGAGGTGCTCATGCGCCGCGGCAGGGTGGCCTTCCACGCCGTCACCGAACGGACGATCACACCGCCGCCGTACTTCGTGACCACCTCGCACCTCGTACCCGCGGAACTTCCGTCCGGAGTGGACGCTGAGCTGGTGGGCATGCTCGAAGCGGTCTGCGATCGGATCGGTTACCCCGACGGTCCGCTGACACTCGATGCGGTACTCGGCCGTGACGGCAGGCTGTACCTCGTGGAGATGGGTGCGCGCATGGGCGGCAACGGCCTCGCCGAGCTCATCGAGTCGTGCTACGGCGTGGACGTCATGGCGGCGACCATGGCGACGGCGGTGGGTGACGAGCCGGTGCTCGCACCCCGGGAGCCGGTGCCGACGATGGTGCAGGTCTTCGGGGCCGACCGTGCGGGCAGGCTCGCCGAGGTCTGCGGCATCGACGAGGTCGCCGCGCATCCCGCTGTGGTCGACCTGCGGATGTTCGCCGACGAGGGGACGTTCGTGCGCGCCTACGAACAGGCGGGCTACAAACTCGGTTACGCGGTCCTTCAAGCAGCCACGATGGACGATCTGCGTGACTCGGCGGAAGTGGTACGCGGCGCACTGAAGTTCCGCCTCGACGACGTGGCTCAGGCGGTGCCGCAGCCGTGACCGGCGCTGCGGTGAGCGCGGCGCCCCGCCGGTCGATGATGCTCCGGCTGCTCCTCGGCCGGGGCTCCTTCCGTGCCAGCGTGCAGCTGATGCAGGTGGTGTTGGCCGTCGTCTGGGGCACGGTCGCCTACGGTCCGTTCGCCAACGCCCTGGGTGCGTGTGCGTGGCTGGTGTTCCTGCCCAACGCGGCCGAGAAGAGCGCCCTGAAGCTGGCGCCGAGGGTGCGGGTGACACGGGCGACGGTGGCCGCGCTGGCGGTGCGGTTCGCCGTCGCGCCGGTGCTGGCGTTCGCGGCCGCCCTGATCGTGACCGCGTTCGTGGCGCCGGAATCGGCGCTGGTGCCGTACCTGGCCGCAGCCTGCTGGCACACGTGTTCCGGCATGCTGATGACGGTGTCCGGGCTGCATCGGCTCAGGGGCAGCGCCTCGCTCGATGCCTGGGCGTTCACGGCGGGAGCGGCGCTGGTACTCGTGGTGACACTGACGACGTGGCTGGCCGACTGGTCCCCGCGCACGGTGCTGCTGGTGCTGCCCGCCGGGCTGGCCGCCGTCGCGTTGACGGCCGTCGGCCTGCTGCCCCGCGACTGGCGGCGGCCCGAACCGCTGCGGCGACGACGGCTCGTGCTCGCCTACGGGCGCACCACCTGGCTCCTCGGTGTGCCGGAGCTGCTCGACGCCCTGACCGTCGCGGTGGTGTTCTTCGTGCTCGCCGCTGTGGGCCGGGTGTCCGACAGCGGGCCGTTCTACCTCGCGATGCTCGCGGCGGGGGCATTCTGCTCGATCGTGCGGTACCAGCTCCGGATCCACCAGCCGGGCGTATCGCTGCGGCAGCGGGGCGCCGGTGCGGTGACCGCGCGGTCGAAGGCCACCGCGATCCTGCGCTCGGTCGTCGTGGGCGGGGCGGCGTTCGCCGTGCTGTTCGGGGCCGCCCTGCTGGTGCCCGCATCCCGCGACGCGCTGCTCGCCGACACGGGCATCGCCATGTGGACGGCGCTCGCCGCGTTGACCGTCGTCGAGATCGCCGTCGCGATCGCCGTGATGTACGGAATCTTTCTGATCGAGAACACCGGAGGCCCGTTGCTGGGCGTGAGTCTCCGGGGAGCGCTGTGCCGTCTCCTCGCGACGACGGTGGGCGCGCTGTGCCTGGTGCCGCCCCTCGGCGCCGCGGGCGGGTTCGCCGCAGTCGTGTTCGCGTTGGCGGCCGAGGCGGCGGCGCTGCACCACATGGTGCGAAGCCGGCCGTCCGGTCTGCCCGCCGGACGGCCTGCACGGTCCGACCTGTCATCCACCACGTAACACCACGGAGCGAGAGCATGTACGTACTCGGTATCAGCAGAGTCCACGACTCGGCGGCAGCGCTCGTCCACGACGGCACGATCGTCGCCTTCGCCGAGGAGGAGCGGTTCACCCGCGTCAAGCACGACGGGGGTCTGCCCGCGAACGCGATCAAGTTCTGCCTCGACCAGGCGGGTATCACGCTCGCCGAGGTCGACCACGTCGCCTACTACTGGCAGCGGTGGAAGGAGGCGATCCACGCAGCGAAGGTGTTCGCGCGGTACTTCCCCGGCACCCTCGACGTCTTCCGCAACCCGGACGGCGCTTCGGGGGGCAGGGCCGCCGGTCTGCTGAAGACACTCCGCAGCGGCGGGGGCAAGGGCGTCGACGACTACCACGTCGGCGGTGCGGTGCTCGCCCACATCAAACGCACCTACACCCTCGAACGCGACATCAAGGAGGCCGTCGGCCACTCCGGGCCGGTGAACTTCACGGTGCACCTGGTCGATCACCACCGCGCCCACGCAGGCAGCGCGTACTACATCTGCCCCTGGGACGAATCGGCGGTGCTGACCCTCGACGGCATCGGCAGTGACGGCGCCTCGACGCTGCTGGCGCACGGCAGGGGCGACACCATCCGAGAGCTGCGGCGGATCAAGTTCCCGCACTCGCTGGGGGCGATGTACGCCGGTGTCACCGGGTACCTCGGCTTCTACCCGACACGGGACGAGGGCAAGATCATGGGCCTGGCCCCGCTGGGCGACGACACGTACGTCGAGGCGTTCCGCGAGCTGGTGCACCTCGGCCCGGACGGCGGGTTCGAACTCGACCTCAGTTGGTTCGAACACCACCGCACCGGCAAACACGTGATGTCGCAGAAGTTCCACGACCTGTTCGGCCCCGCCCGGCCGAGAACGCGGGTGACGGCGGAGAACCCGGTGCCGCAGCACTACTGCGACATCGCGTACGCGCTGCAGGTGACGCTCGAGGAAGCCGGGCTGCACCTCGCCAGGTGGCTGCAGGCCGAAACCGGATCGACGAGGCTGAGCGTGGCCGGTGGGGTGGCGCTCAACAGCGTCATGAACGGGCGGATCCTGTTGGAGACCCCGTTCGAGGACTTCTTCGCCCAGCCCGCCGCGGCCGACGACGGGTGCGCCGTCGGCGCTGCCCTCGACGTCAGTGTGGGGACCTACCGCAGGCCGCGGCCGCGGAGCGGCTTCACCTACACCGGCCCCGAGTACACCGAGACCGACATGGAACTGGCGCTCAAGGATGCGGGGCTGGACTACGAGCGCCATGACGACATCGCGGCGCACGCGGCCAGGCGGATCGCCGACGGGCTGATCATCGGCTGGTTCCAGGGCCGGATGGAGTGCGGACCGCGGGCACTCGGCAACCGGTCGCTCGTGGCCGATCCGCGCGATCCCGAGTCGAAGACACGGATGAACGAGAAGGTCAAGCATCGGGAGGCCTTCCGGCCGTTCGCACCGTCCTGCTTGGCCGAACGTGCGGGCGAGTTCTTCGCCAGCGGCTATCCGTCGCCGGTGATGCTGCTCGTGTTCGACGTGCTGGAACACCAGCGGGAGGTCGTACCGGCGATCACCCATGTCGACGGCACCGCCCGGGTGCAGACGGTGTCGGAGGAGGACAATCCCCTCTACTACCGCATGATCCAGCACTTCGAACGGCTCACCGGTGTGCCGATGGTCGTCAACACCTCGTTCAACGACAACGAGGAACCGATCGTCATGAATCCGGCGGACGCCGTCGCGTGCTATCTCAAGACCGATGTGGACGCGCTCGCGCTCGGCCCGTTCTGGGTGGAGAAGCCACGCTTGGAGGACGACGACGCATGACCGCGACGATGCCGGGAGCCGGGCCGCCCGCTGCCGACGGCAGGGGCGACGACCGTCGACGGGGCTGGGTGGCCGCTCTGTATCGCGCGCGCGGCTGGCTGTGGGTGGTGCCGACGGTCCCCGCGGCGGTACTGGCGCTGCTGATCATGGTGGTGCTGCCGCCCGACCAGACGCTGGACAACCTTGCGGAATGGGCGTTCAAACTGAGCCCGTTCGCGTTCGCCGTGGTGGCGGTGGCCCTGTTGCCGAAGTGGCGCATGGCCCCTGGGCTACTGCTGCTCTGCGTGATCGGCTACATGGCCTACATCGACACCGAGATGGTCATGCGCATCCAGGAGTTCGGGCGCACGGCCGATCAGGACGGTTCCTTCGAGCCGGTGTACCAGTTCGAGCTGTTCATCACGACGTTCATCGTGCTGCTGATGCTGCTGGCCTACCGGCTGGGCGGGGCCAGGACGGCGAACGTGCTCAAGACTGGCGTCGCGGCGATCCTGGTCGTCGTGTCGGGGCTCAACGACCTGACGTTCTGGGCGCTCAACGACGTGTGGGCCGCGGGATCGCGGCCGTCGGAGTTGCCGTGGGCCTCGCACATCATCGTGTTCACCGGCGTACCGAGCGTCGCCACGGCAGTGGTGTTCATGGTCCTCCACGTCGTGCTGGCGGCCGTGGTCATCGCGCTTCCCGTGGGCCGGTGGGTGGACCGGGCGCTCGGCGTCGCGCCCGCGCGCCGCTGACCGGCGGGCGGTTCCCGGGCCCGGTTCCCCGCGTTGCTCCGGGTCGCGGGGCCGCTTAGGGTCGGGGACGTTCGCACATCCCGACCGGCCTGCCAGGCCGCCGTCCGCGATTCGTCCCGGCCGTGTCGCCGGTTCGCTTCCGCGGCGAAAGGACGGTGTTGTCGATGTCCGCGTTGCCTCCGCCCGACCGGTCCCGGTTGGCGGCACTCGACGAGCACTTCGGGTTCGGACTGTCGCAGGCCGAACTCGACGAGTTCGCTCCCGCCGTGGCGGGCACCCTCGAGCATCCGGAGGCCGTCGAGGAGCTGTACCGCCGCAGTGCGCCCGCTCCTGAGCAGCGGCAGTGGTCGTATCCACACGACAACCCGTGGGGCGCATGGCACGTGACGACGTCCGTGAGGGAGTCGGAGCAGGGGCCGCTCGCCGGCAGGACCGTCGCGATCAAGGACAACGTGGCGGTGTCGGGGGTTCCGATGATGAACGGTTCCCGCTCGGTCGAGGGCTTCATCCCGATTCGTGACGCGACGACGGTCACGCGCCTACTCGGTGCGGGCGCGACGATCGCCGGCAAGTCGGTGTGCGAGGACCTGTGCTTCTCCGGCGGGAGCTTCACGTCGAAGCCCGGGCCGGTGCGCAACCCGTGGGACGAGTCCCGCAACGCGGGCGGTTCCTCCAGTGGCAGCGCGGCGCTCGTCGCGAGCGGCGAAGTGGATCTCGCGCTGGGCGGGGACCAGGGCGGTTCGGTGCGGATGCCGAGTGCGTTCTGCGGGATCGTCGGGCACAAACCGACCCATGGTCTCGTTCCCTACACCGGTGCGTTCCCGATCGAGCGGACGATCGACCACCTCGGTCCCATGACCCGCACCGTCGAGGACGCCGCCCGCATGCTCACCGTGCTCGCCGGTGCGGACGGGGCGGATCCGCGCCAGCCCACGGCGATCTCCGGCGTCGACTACCTGGCGGCACTCGACGAACCGGCCGCGGGCATGCGCATCGGCGTCGTGACGGAGGGCTTCGGCACCCCGGTGTCCGATCCCGCCGTCGACGAGGCCGTCCGGGCGGGCGTGGACCGGTTGCGCGCGGCGGGGCTGGCGGCCGAGGACGTTTCGATCCCGTGGCACGTCGACGTGATGCACGTCTGGAACGTCATCGCCACCGAAGGCGCCGCCTACCAGATGCTGGACGGCAACGGGTTCGGCATGAACGTCGAGGACTTCTACGATCCCGAGCTCATCGCCCATTACGGCCGCGGCCGGCTGGAACACGGCGCCGAGTTGTCGAAGACGGTCAAGCTCGTCGGGCTGTCAGGGCGCTACACGTTCGAGGAAGGCGGCGGCCGGTACTACGCGATGGCGCGTCACCTGGTGCATCGGGCGCGCGCCGCCTACGACGCCGCGCTGACCCGCTGCGACGTCCTCGTCATGCCGACCGTGCCCTACCCGGCGCGCCCGTTGCCAACGGCCGACGTCCCGCTCGGGCAGTACCTGGACACCGCGTTGTCGATGATCGGCAACACCGCGCCGTTCAACACGACCGGTCACCCGGCGTGCAGCGTGCCCACCGCGTCGGTGGACGGCCTGCCCACGGGCATGATGATCGTCGGCAGGCACTTCGAGGACGCGGCGGTGCTGCGGGTGGCACGGACGTTCGAACAGGCCGTCGGCGGTTTCCCCGGCCCTCCCTCCGGCGACCGGTGACGCGCCGGTCAGCCGGGTGCGCAGGTCATGGCCAGGCCGCCGTCGACGGGCAGGCACACGCCGTTGACGTAGGCGGCCTCGTCGGAGGCGAGGAACAGGCTCGCGTTCGCGACGTCCCACGGCGTGCCCATGCGTCCCGTGGGACTCGCCGCGTGGCGGGCCGCCATCAGCTCGTCGAGCGATCCCGCCTGCGACGCCAACTGCTGGCGAACGAGGGGCGTCTCGATGAAGCCCGGCGCGACCGAGTTGGCGCGGATCCCCCGCGCTGCGTACGTCAGAGCGAGTGACACCGTCGCCTGGTTCACGGCCGCCTTCGCGGCCATGTACGCCGGATAGTCGTAGCCGACGTGGCGCAACGCCGCGAGCGAGGAGACGTTGACGATCGCTCCGCCGCCGCGGTTCAGCATCGCAGGCAGCACGTGCTTGCACGCCAGGAACACACCGTCCACATTGAGCGCGAACGCCCGGTGCCATTCCTCGAGGCTCAGGTCCATCGGACCGCCCAGCACCGTGACGCCCACGTTGTTGTGCAGGATGTCGGCGGGTCCGAACGTCTCGGCCGCCCGGCCGACGGCGTCGGCGACCTGGTCTCCGTCGGTGACGTCGGCGGTGATCGCCGTCGCCGCGCCGCCCTCGGCGCGGATGGCCTCGACGGTGTGGCCGGCCGCCTCGCCGCTGACGTCCACCACGGCGACCGACGCCCCGTGCCGGGCATAGGTCAGCGCGGCGGCCTGGCCGTTGGTCGCGCCGTCCGGCCCGCCACCGCCGCCGAACACGAGCGCCGTCCGCCCGGCCAGCCTGGACCCTTCGGTCATCCCTCTGCCTCCTTGGCATCGGTGTCGACGGCGCCGGTTGGCGCGCCGCTGCGGGTGCCTTCGACGTACAGTTCGAACGTCACGGCCACCGGGTTCTGCCCCGGCAGCACGAGCCCGGAGTGGACGTCACCGTTGCGGTCCACCAGCGATGCGGTGAGCACGGCCTCGCCGTCGGTGACGGTGCCGGTGAGCGAGGTGAACTCGGTGGCGGGCCAGTCGGCCTCCGCGATCCGGCCGGGACCCGTGCGAAGCCGGGCGCCGACGGTGCTGCCCAGGCCGGCGCGGACCACCGCGGAACGGAACCCGGCCCGTGCCGCCACGTCCGTCACCGCGGTGTGCAGGTCTTCACCGGGACGGAGGCGCGCCGCCACGGCGTTCGGGGAAGTCGCCTGCCCGCGCGCGTGCGGGGTGAACGCCGGCATGGCCGTTTCCGGGCACGTGTCGCTGATGTACGCCACGTCGTGCAGTAGCCGCACCGTCGCCTCGATCGCCGCAGCGCCGACCGTCGTCTCCGGCAGTAGGTGACCGCCGCGGACACGCCCGTGCTCGTCGATCCAGGTGGCGTGGACGTGCGCGAACCCCGCGCCGTCGCGGGTCCCCACCGTGGCGGAACCGCCCAGAACGAAACACGGGCCCGCGGGTTCGCAGGTCTCGCTGAAGTAGGCGGGCCGCTCGGCGCCGACGGCCGGGTGCACGTAGCGCAGCGTGCCGAAGCCGCCGTGCGCCAGTTCGACGCACGCCGCACGGTGGCCTGCGGATTCGGTGATCCGCCACAGCTCCGCCGCGATGTTCGCACCGGGCGGCAGCTCCGTCCGCACCACCGTCACGCCGGTGGGAACCGACACGATGCGTTCCGGTGACGGCGGCCCGGGGTGCTGCAGCGGAACCCCGGCCCTGCACTCGGCTCCGCGCCCGGTCACGAGCCGGCCAATCGCTGCTTGATGGTGCGTTTGACGACCTTGCCGTAGCCCGACTTCGGGATCTCGTCCCACCACACGAAGCGTTTCGGGATCTTGTACCGCGCGAGGGAATCCCCGAGCCACGACCGGAGTTCGTCCTCGTCGGCCGCGTGGTCCTCGGAGGCGACGCACACCGCGACGCCGATCTCGCCCCACTTCGGGTCCGGCACACCCACGACCGCAGCCTCGGCCACGGCCGGATGGTGCAGCAGTCGCTCCTCGATCTCCCGCGGGTACACATTGGACCCGCCGGAGATGAACATGTCGGAGGCCCTGCCCGTGACGTAGACGTATCCCTCGTCGTCGATCATGCCCAGATCGCCGGTGCGGAACCAGCCGTCGCGGAAGGACTCCGCGTTGGCCGCGTCGTTGCGCAGATAGCCGGGGAACACCGCGGGGCCCGCGACACAGATCTCGCCCTGCGTACCGGCGGGCAGTTCCGCGCCGCCGGAGTCCTGGATGCTGACCTGCATGCCGGTGCGGGGATAGCCACAGGTGCCGTACTCGACGCCCTCCGGCGGCCTGCGGTCGTGCTCGTCCGGCGGCAGCACCGTGATGTTGCCGGTGACCTCGCCCAGCCCGTAGTACTGCACGAGAACGTCGCCGAGCACCTCGCGGGCGCGCTGCTGATCGGCGCGGTACATCGGTGCGCCCGCGTAGATCACGTAGCGCAGCGAGCCGAGGTCGTGGCTGGCGGCCTCCGGCGCCTGGGTGAGCGTCGTGAGGATCGTCGGCACGGTGAAGGCGTTGGTCACGCGTTCGACGTCGACGAGCCGCCAGATCTCCGCGGGGTCCAGCCGGGTCGACGTCGGCAGCACCGTCTTCGCACCCCGTGCCACCTGCGGCAACAGGTGGATCCCGGCACCGTGGGACAGCGGTGCCACCACGATCTGCGCGTCGTCGGCACCGAGGCCGGGCAGCAGGTCGCAGAGGTGGTTGTTGACGACGAAGCCCAGCTGGTCGTGGGTGAGCACGACCGCCTTGGGTCTGCCGCTGGTGCCGGAGGTGAAGAAGTACCAGGCGTGGTCGCCGTTCCACACCGGCTCGTCCGCCTCGCGTTCGGCCGGAACGGGCAGGCCGGCCACGGCGCCGTCGGCGTCGGCCGCGGCGCCGATCCAGAGCGTGCCGCCGGTCAGCTCCGCGGCACCGGTGACGGCGCCGGCATGGTCGGCGTAGTCGGCGTGGCAGATGAGCGCGGCGGGGGTCGTCAGTTCGGCCAGCCCGGCGACCTCGGACGGAGTCAGGCGGAAGTTGGCCGGAGCGAACACGGCTCCCGCACGCCACACCCCGAACATCGCCGCCACGAACTCGATGTGGTTGGGGGAGTGCACCAGAACCGCGTCACCACGGCCGATGCCGCGGCGGCGCAGCTCGGCCGCGACCGCGGACGCCCGCGCGTCCACGTCCCGCCACGTCAGCCGCGTCGAGCCGGACACGACGGCGTCGCGGCCCGACAGCCGGGTGGCCGTCGCGGTCAGCAGATGGGCCAGGTTGACAGCGCGCAGCGTCATCGCACCCGCTCCAGCACCGAGCAGTAGTTGGCGACGGCGACACCGCCCATGTTGAACACCGCGGCGAGTTCGGCGTCGGGCACTTGCATGTCCCCGGCTTCACCGGTCAGTTGCAGGGCGGCCATGACGTGCTGCGACACCCCGGTGGCGCCGATGGGATGTCCCTTCGACTTCAGCCCGCCCGACGGGTTGACCGGCAGGTCGCCGTCGCGTTCGGTGAGTCCGGCGTCGAGCACGGTCGCTCCCTTGCCCGGTTCGGCGAGTCCGAACGCCTCGTACTGCAGCAGTTCGGCCACGGTGAAGCAGTCGTGGGTCTCGATGAGGTCCAGGTCCGACAGCCCGGCACCCGCCTCGTTCGTGGCCCCGGCGAACGCCGACCTGGCGCCCGCGAAGGCGAGCACGTCGTCACGGCGGCTCAGCGGCAGGTGGTCGTTGGCGTGCGCGCGGCCGCGCCACCCCACGGCGCGCGGCGCGGTCGCGGCGACGTCGGGCGACGCGACGACGACGGCGGCCGCCCCGTCGGAGACCAGGGAGCAGTCCGTGCGGCGGAGCGGATCGGCCACGAACGGGTTGCGGTCCGACACCTCGGCGCAGAACTCGAAGCCGAGGTCCTTGCGCAGGTGCGCGTACGGATTGCCGACCCCGTTGCGGTGGTTCTTCGCGGCGATGCGGGCGAGCGTGTCGCGGTGGTCGCCGTACCGCTCGAAATAGTCACGGGCGATCCCGGCGAACACCCCGGCGAAGCTGCCGGCCTGCTCCTCCTGCCTGCGGTAGGAGGCGGTCAGCAGCGCGTCGTTCACGACCTCCGCCTCGGCGGCCGTCATCTTCTCCGCGCCGGCGACGAGTGCGATCCGGCCGCGGCCCGACTGCACGAAGTCCAGCGCCGTGAACAGTGCCGACGACCCGGTCGCGCACGCGTTCTCGGTGTGCACGGCGGGCACGGTCGCCAGTTCGGGCGTGCCCGCACCGACCAGTCCCGCTTCGAATCCCTGCCGGGAGAATCCGCCGTTGAACACGCCGACGAAGATCCCGTCGACGTCTCCCGGCTCTGTTCCGGCGTGGTCGAGGGCCGCGCCGGTGACACCGGCCAGCAGCGCTTCCACGTCCGGTTCGGACGCCTTGCCGAACCGGGAATGCGCCCAGCCGATGATGGCGGGGGTGGCTGTCATGGTTGTCCTCTCGCGGGTCGGGACTCCTGAGAACGGGTCAGTGCGGCGTGGATGGTTTCGGCCTCGGTCTGCAGCAGTGCGGCGAGTTCGTCGCGCCGCTCCGGGTCGAACCGCTCGGCGATGCTGGCGACGCTGAGTGCGGCGACCGGACGGCCTGCGGCGTCGTGCACCGCGACGCCGAGCGCCCAGGACCCGGCGATGACCCGGCCGTCGTTGAGCGCATATCCGGCCTGGCGAGATCGTCGGACGAGGTTGCGCAGCGTCTCGTCGTCGAACCCGGGGTAATGGCTGCGGGTCGTCGCGGTCGCCGTCAGCACGGCCTCGACGTTCTCATCGGACAGTGCGCTGAGAACGGCGAGACTGCCGGCGCCGACGCCCAGCGGATGCCGGTCGCCGACGGCCAGGGCGTAGTTGCGGATCGGGCCGGGGCCCTCCTGCCTGCGCGTGCACACTCCGTAGCTGCCGTGGCGCACGGTGAGGAACGTCGTGTCGGTCGATGCGTCGGCGATCCTGATGAGACTGTCCGTGCTGACCTCGCTGAGGTCGCCTGCGCGGTGACCGGCCAGCTCACCGAGGACGCCGGCCTGCAGGCCGAGGCGATAGCACGCCGTGTCGGGATCTTGTTCGACGTACCCTTCGGCGACGAGCGCGACGAGGACCCTGCGCACGCTTGCCTTGGGGCGGCCACTGACGCGCGTGAGCTCGGCGAGTGACACGCCGTCGGGACGGTCGCGCGCGAGCACGCCGACGAGGTTCAACAGGACGAACGCCCGCTGGATGCTCTGTGATCCGGACGGCCGGTCGGTGTCGTCGGCGGTGTGAGCAATGGTCCATGATGCGGACCTCCGTGCTGCTTTCCCGTGCTCGGGTGGGGGCGCTGCGGGTCGCGGCGCGTCGGCATTGGCGCTCACAGCAGCCATCATGAGTCGATTCCCGCCTGACCGCAACGGTCCATATTGTGGACCACTGATCCCGGTTGTGCATTGACATTGCTGATCGGCTTCTCTCAATATCGGTGTGCCCTTCCGGGGCGGACGAGGAGAACGGACAATGATGTCGAAGCGCCTTCGGGGCGCCGTCGCACTGCTGGCCTGCCTGGTGCTCGGCGCATGCGGCTCGGTGACGGCCACGCCGGACAAACCGGTCTACACCTGGGACATGACCGTCACGGTCGGAGAGTCCTCCACCTGGTACCAAGCGGCCCAGCGGTTCGCCGAGACCCTGTCCCGCGAGTCCGGTGGCCGGATGAAACTCCGGATCTTCACCGGCGAGCAGCTCTCGGCGGGCGACCCCGCAGCAGGGGTCGAACAGCTGATGAACGGCGACAAGGACTTCTCCTACAACTCCACGATCATCTACGCGGGCATCGACCCGCGGTTCGGCGCGATCAACGCCCCGTTCCTGTACCGCGACTACGACGAGGCCGACCGCGCACTGCAGGGCGGTGCGACCGCCGCCTACGAGAAGCTCTCCTCCGAGATCGGTGTGAAGATGCTCGGGTTCGGCGAGAGCGGCTTCCGGCAGCTGACGAACAACGTCCGCCCGGTGAACGAGCCCGCCGACCTGGCCGGCATCAAGGTGCGCATCCCCGGTATCGGCATGTTCACCGACATCTTCCGCAGGCTCGGTGCCAACCCGACGACGATGAACTTCTCCGAGGTGTTCACCTCGCTCCAGCAGGGCACGATCGAGGGCCAGGAGAATCCGATGGACGTCATCTCGTCGGCAGGGCTCGCCGAGGTGCAGCGGCATCTGACCGTGTGGAACTACGTCTACGACCCGCTGATCCTCGGGATGAACCAGGACCTGTTCCGCTCGCTGAGCCCGGCGGACCGGAAGATCGTGGAGGCGGCCGCGGCCGATGCGAACGCGTTCCAGATCGAGACCAACCGGGGGCTGGAACAGCAGCAGATCGACGAGCAGTCGAAGCTGATGAAGACGACCGTGCTGACCGATGCGCAGGTCGCCCGTTTCCGTGCGGCGGTGCGGCCGCTGTACGAATCCTACGAGCCGGTGTGGGGCCCCGAGATGGTCCGCGCCGTGAGCCCGGAGCGCTGAGCCATGCAGAGGTCGAGTTCGGAACGCGTGCTCACGACCGCGGAGAACGTGCTGGCCGCCGTCCCGTTCGCGGTGGTGGCAGTGGTCGCGTTCGTCAACGTCATCAGCCGGTACTTCCTCAACGCATCACTGGCCTTCACCTCGGAACTGACCGTGAACCTCGCGGTGTGGATGGTGATGATGGGCGCGGTGATCGGACTGCGGGAAGGTGCTCATCTCGGGTTCAGCGCACTGCACGAGAAGGCCACCGGGATCGCGCGGCAGGTCATGACGGTGCTGATCACGGTCGCGATCCTGACGTTCCTGGTCGTGCTGCTGTACTTCGGTGTCGACATGGCGATCGCGCAGCTCGACAGCGGCAGGGCGACCCCGTCGATCCGGATTCCGCAATGGTTGTTCACCGCCGCCCTTCCGGTGGGTGCGCTCTTCGGCGTGTACCGGACCGTGCAGGCGAGCCGGGCCGGCTTCCGCAGGTCCACAATGGATTCGCAGCCGAGTGAGGAGGCCGACCGGTGATCGGTGTCGTGCTGTTCGGCAGCTTCTTCGTGTTGCTGCTGCTGGGTGTTCCCGTGGCGTTCGCGCTCGGGATGGCGGCCTGTGTCTCGCTGGTGGCGATGGGCGGCTTCGGCGAACTGTCGATCGTGCCGAACGTCTTCACCGCGTCGGTGGCATCGGAGACGTTGCTAGCCATCCCGTTCTTCATCCTCGCCGGCGTGATCATGGAGTATGCCGGCATCTCGCGCAGGCTCGTGGATTTCGCACACGCATGCGTGGGCAGGCGCAAACACGGGCTGGCGATCGTCGTCATCATCGCCGCCTTCTTCTTCTCGGCCATCTCGGGCTCGGGTCCCGCGACGGTGGCGGCCATCGGATCGATCCTCATTCCGGCGTTGATCCGCCAGGGCTACGCCGCCCGGCATGCGACGTCGCTGCTCGCCAGCGCGGGTTCGATGGGCATCATCGTGCCTCCCAGCGTCGCGTTCATCATCTTCGCGGTGGTCGTCAGCGACTACGCGGGGGTGTCGATCGTGCGGCTGTTCGTGGCGGGCATCGTGCCGGGCATTCTGCTGGCGGCCGCGCTCGTGGTGGCCAGCCTGTTCCTGCCGCGGACCCAACCGGTCAAGGTCGCCGCGGGGGCGGGCGCGGGCTCGGGCGGCGGTCACGGTGGCGACCGCGGCGATGGCGGTGACGCGGGCTCGCCGCCCGCCGGCGAGGGTGCCGAGGCGGCCGCATCACGCGGGCTCGGCGCGTCCTTCGGGAAGGCCGTCCCCGGCCTCCTGGTCCCGTTGATCATCCTCGGTGGCATCTACGGCGGCATCGTCACGCCGACCGAGTCGGCGGTCGTCGCGGCGGTCTACGCGCTGCTGGTCGGCCTGTTGGTCTACCGGGAGATCAGCCCGCGGCAGCTGTACCGCATCCTCGTGACCGCGTCGGCGCAGTCGGCCGTGGTGATGTTGATCGTGGGTGCCGCGTCGGTGTTCGCCTACGTGGTGACCGTCAACCAGATCGCGGAGAACCTCTCCGACGCCCTGCTGGGGCTGACCGGCAACACCGTGCTGATCGTGCTGCTGGCCATCGTGGTGCTGTTGATCGTCGGCGCGTTCATCGACGCGGTGTCCGCGCTGTACCTGTTCGTCCCGATCATCGCGCCGGTGCTGCTCGAAGCGGGTGTCGACGTGACGACCATCGGCGTGATGATGGTCGTGAACCTGGCGCTCGGGCTGGTCACACCGCCGGTCGGCGTCAACCTGTTCGTCGCGGCCGGCATCGCGAAGGTGCCGCTGGCCGAAGTGGTCAAGGGCATCCGCCCGTTCTTCGCCGCAGGCCTGGTCGTGCTGCTGCTCGTGGCATACGTGCCGGAACTGTCCAACTGGCTTCCGGATCTGCTGGGCTTCTAGAAGGGAACACGGGAGTGAATCCGTTCGACCTCACCGGTCGGGTCGCGCTCGTCACCGGCGGCGCACGCGGCATCGGGCTGGCCATCGCGCACGGCCTGGCGAGGCAGGGTGCGCACGTCGTGGTCGTCGACCTGGCCGACGCGTGCGACGACGTCACCGCGCTCGCCGCCGACTTCCCGGATCAGCACGTGCTGTACCGGCAGGTCGACGTGCGTGACGAGGAGGCGGTGCGCGCCTCCGTCGACGCGGCGGCCGAACGGCTCGGCTCGCTCGACGTGCTCGTCAACAACGCCGGGACGGCCAGCAGGAACGGGCTGGGCACGCTCACCGACGACGAGTGGTACCGCGATCTCGACACCAATCTGCGCGGGATGTTCCTCTACTGCCGCGCCGCCGAACCCCACATGAAGGCACAGGGGTCGGGGCGGATCATCAACATCAGCTCGATCTCCGGGATCATGGGCGGACCGCGGTCGGGAGGTGCAGGCGGCGGTCGTTCCGGTCCCGCGTACGCGGCCTCCAAGGGTGGCGTGATCGCGTTGACGAAGTGGCTCGCCAAGGAGCTCGGCGCCGACGGGATCACCTGCAACTCGGTGGCGCCCGGCCCGATCGCGACGGCGCTGACCGCGGACGTCGCCTACGCCCTTGACGACCAGGTGATCAACCGCATGGGCACGCCGGAGGAGGTGGCCGCGGCGGTGGGCTACCTGGCGGGTCCGGGCGCGGGATACGTGACGGGCCAAGTGCTCAAGGTGTGTGGCGGTGCGGCCATCGGCTGACGCCGTGGCATCCGGAGCCCGGTCGGCAGCGCGAGCGGGTCTCACGGCCGACCGAACGCCCATTCCGCTGGCCGCAGCCGGTGTGACGGAACCTGCCGCGGGCGGAGGCCCGGCATCGCCGAAGGCCTCAGCCCCAGTCCCAGCCCCCGGCCGCTGTCCGCGTGTCGATACGTGACAGCGGCCGGGTCGCAGGCGCCGGGCTACGAGACGCGCCCGCCGGTCGCCTCCGGCCGACCGGCGGGTTCGGCGTCGGAGGAGGCGTCGGCTCCTGCGTGGCGATGTGCCACCGACAGCACACATGCCGTCGTCACCAGGCACACCCCGGCGAACACCGCAGCCACCAACCACGGCTCACCACCGCCGGCGACCAGCAGCGAGGTGGCGACGGCGGGTACGTACCCACCCGCGATCGCGGAGACCTGGTAGGCCAACGACAGGCCGGTGTAGCGTACGTCCGCCCCGAACAGCTCCGAGAAGAACGTCGATTGCACGGCGAACATCATCGTCGGCACGAACACGTAGGCGATCACGAACGCCAGCGTGATGAGCGGTATCGACCCCGAGTCGAGCATCAGGAAGAACGGGACGGCGAACACGGTGCCGAACACCGACCCCGCGAGATAGATCCTTCGTCGGCCGATCCGGTCGGACAGAGCTCCGATGATCGGTACGGCGACCAGTCCGATCGCCGAGGCCAGCAGCATGCCGTTCAGCGCCGTCGACTCGGCGACGCCGACCTGGGTCGAGACGTAGTAGATACCGAACGCGTTGATCGCGTTCGAGGTGACCGTCTCGCCGAGGCGTGCGCCGAAGGCGAGCAACAGGTTACGGGGATGCTTGCGGAACACCTGCAACAGCGGGATCGGCTGCTTGCCACTGTTGTTCCTCCGACGTTCCGCCGCGGTCCGCTCGAACTCGGGACTTTCGCTCACCTTCAGCCTGATGACCAGGCCGACACCGAGCAGTACGAGGCTGACGAGAAACGGCATCCGCCAGCCCCAGGACAGCAACTCCGCCCGGTCCAGTTGGCTGACCAGGGCGAAAGCGCCGGTGGACAACAGGATGCCACCGGACGCGGCGGCTTGCGGGAGACTGCCCCAGAACCCGCGCCGGGCCTCGGGTGCGTGTTCGATGGTCATCAGGGCCGCGCCGGCGTACTCGCCACCGAGTCCGAGTCCCTGCGCAAGGCGGAAAACGACGAGCAGGATCGGAGCGGCGATGCCGATCTGGTCGTAGTCGGGCAGACACCCGATCGCGAACGTACCGACGCCCATGATCATCAGAGTGATCACGAGCATCGACTTGCGCCCTACGCGATCGCCGAAGTGTCCGAACACGACACCGCCGAGCGGACGAGCGACGAAGCCGACGCCGAACGTCGCGAATGCGGCCAGGGTGCCGACGGTGGGGTCCGCATCGGGGAAGAACACCGGGCCGAACACCAGTGCCGAGGCAGTACCGAACAGGAAGAAGTCGTACCACTCCATGAGAGCGCCGATGAAACTGGCGATGGCGACGGTGCGCATGCGGGTCCGCTCGCCACGCTGCGAGACGGTTGTCATGTGTGCTCCTTCAGTCGAAGAGCTGGACGAGAACCTTGACGGTGTCGGGGTCGGCTGCCGCCGGGTAGGCGGCCGGGGCGTCGGCGAGTGGGAAGCGTCGGGAGATGAGGGGACCGGGGTCGATGGTGCCGTCGGCGATGAGCGACAGCGCGCGGTCGATGTCGGTGGGCAGGTACATACCGCTGCCGACGAGATCGACCTCGAAACGCTGCATTCGCGGCAACGGCAGGGTCAGCTCGGTTCCGGACGGCACGCCGACCACCACGACGTGTCCGCCACCGCGCGTGCCGTCCACGGCCGCGCGCAGCGTGTCCGCCCCGGCCACGCAGTCGAACGCCGTCGTGAATCCGCTGAGCTCGTCAAGGTGCTCGGGCTCCACCACCCGATCGGCTCCCAGCCGGGAAGCCAGCGCGCGCTTCGCCGCGACGGGTTCGACGAGGGTGACGCTGCCGGCACCGTGGGCCCGAGCGGCCAGCAGCACGGCCAGCCCGATACAGCCGCCGCCGATCACCAACACGTTCTCCATGGCCGACGATCCGTGCGGGCGGCCCACCGCGTGGACGGCGGTGGCCAGTGGCTCGGCCAGGCAGGCGACATCCGTGGCCACCTCGTGGGGGACGCGATGCAGTCGCGACGCGTGCTGGACGGTGCGGGTGCGCGCCGTGCCCGGTAGTTTGAAACCGAGAACCCGCGCGGATTCGCACGTGTTGAGGGAACCGGCCGCGCACGCCACGCACTGTCCGCAATGGACCAGCGGATTGATCAGCACGCGGTCGCCGCGGGCGATCCCGGCGACGCCGTCGCCGACCGCGACCACGTCGCCGACGCTTTCGTGCCCGGTGACCACGGGAGGCCGGACGAACGGATGTCGTCCGGCGTAGACGTGCAGATCCGAGCCGCAGATGCCCACGTACGAGGGTGCCACCAGTGCTTCTCCCGGACCGGGGCGACGATGGTCGTTCACCTCGCCGACTTCGACCGCACCGACGTCGGGGAAGCGGATCTCCTTGACCAGCACCATGTCCTCCTTCAGTGGGTGGGAGCGGTGACCGCGCGATCGACCAGCTCCGCCAGCCGCCGCAACCGCGGGACGGCGTCCGCCTCCAGCGCGTCGGCGAGGTTCTCGGCTCCGACACATGTGCGCCACACGGCACGGCCCGCGAGGAACCCGGACGCCCCTGCCGCGCAGGCGATCTCGACGGCACGGGGAAACTCGTCGGCGTCCACACCGGACGACAGCACCACCCACGGTGACGCGATCCGTGCGCCGAGCCGGGTGCATTCGCGGTGCAGGACGTCGGTGTCGGCCCTGCCGTGCAACGGAACCTCGGACTTGTACAGATCGGCGCCGAGCCCGCCGAGCTCGTCGGCTGCCGCGTGGACGCCGGCGTTCCAGTCCCAGTCGCCTCCGCGGCGAGGAGCTTTCGACACCGGTTCGATGATGCTGACGAGGCCCGCTGCTCGGCACCGGGCGACGAAGCGCTCGACCATGGCGACTCGGCGGCGGGTGTCCTCGTCGGGCCGCCACACGACGAGAAGCTTCATCGCCACGGCACCTTGGGCACGCACCGTGTGCGGGTCGACGGTCTCGTCCAGTACCGAGTCGGTGACAGCCTCGCCGTCGCCGGGCACGAACCGATCGGCGGCGGCGATGAGCCCACAGTCAGGGGCAACGGCTCCCGTGTCGACGGCGGCGTCGAAGACGAACTGTTTGTCCAGCAACACACCCGAGGCGTGCGGGGTGAGCGCACGGGTGGCGGCGAGCTTGAACTCCGTGAGCGTCGCGTCGTCGACGCGCCGGAGCACGTCGTCGGGCGTCGTGCCGTCCGGGGCGGGGCCTGCCGCCCCCGCCAGCATGAGTCGCAGTGCCTCACGCTGGTCCACCGCCAGCATCGCGAAGCCGCCCGACGGTCGTGCCAGGTCGGTCAGGTCGTAAGGCGCAGGGTTCGTCACGCGTACTCCTTCAGTTCGCTCATGCGGGTCTCGATCTCGTGGCGGGTGGGGATGCCGGAACGGCCGTCGACGGCCCGGCACGAGAGCGCCGCGGCGATACCCGCGTATGTCATCGCTTCGTGCAGCGGACGTTCGCGGACGACGGCAGCGAGCAGCGCGCCGTGGAAGACATCGCCCGCGCCGAGGGTGCTGACCGGCTCGATGGGCAGGCCCGGCACGCGGTACAGCTCACCGCGTTCGTCGCGGCCGATCGAGCCGTTCGCACCGTCGGTGGCCACGACGGTGTTCGCCGTGGAGGCGACGAGAGCTGCGTGGAGGTCGGTCGATGCGTGCTCGGCCCGCAGCCGGTCGGCCGTGGGTGCGTACAGGGTGACCTCGTCGGGGCGGCAACGGAGGTCTTCGACTGCGTAGCCCACATCGACGGACAGCTTCGGACGATCGGCGGGCGACATGCCCGCGAGCAGGCGTGCGACCGGTGGCCACCCGTGGTGGTCGACGTGGACCCAGCCGGCGGATCGCACGGCTTCGGCGGCGGCCGCGTCGAGGTCGAGGGGCGGGGCGACGGTGGTGCAGATCGCACGGGTGGCGTCGCTGCGGCTGCAGATGACGACGACCGACTGGGTTCGCGCGTCCGGGGTCACCTGCACGTGGCGCGTGTCGACGTTGGCCGCGTCGAGGCCGTCGATGACGTCGCGTCCCGGCCGGTCGTCTCCCACCGCCGCGATGATCCGGGCCGGGATGCCGAGTCGTGCGGCCGTGACTGCCGCGGTCGCGGCAGGGCCGCCGCCACTGCGGACCAAGTCGTCGACGACGACGCGTTCGTCAGGGGATGGGTGATGCGCGGTGACGGCGATGGCGTCCTCGGTCGCCGCACCAACGAAGACAACATTGTCCACGATTCCTCCTCGCCGGATGGCGCCCATAGTGTCGACCGGAGATGTTCATAAGTCAACATCCACTGTCGGAAATAGAACATGATGCGGATGCACTGATGCCCCGGAAGTCGGAGCGGGCCGGGTCAGTCCGTGGCGAGGTCGAGATCGACGCCGGCGTCGTCGAAGAGTTCGGCGAGCGCTGGCCTGCGGTCGCTGACCACGGCGTCGAGCCGGCTCAGCGGACACAGCAGGACCGCCGCGGAGGCGTCGAACTTGCTGTGATCGGCGAGGAGAACCACGCGGTCGGCGATGTCCATCAGCGCGAGCTTGGTCGGGCGTTCCCGGTCGGTCGCGACGTACACGCCGCGGTCGTCGATGGCCGCAGCGCCCAGGAAGAACGTTTTCACCCGCAACTGGGCCGCGGTGTCCACGGTGATGGGCCCCACGAAGGCCTGGCTGTCGTGGTTGAGGTCACCGCCGAGCGCGACCGTGCGGGCGGCAGGCAGGCTCAGCATGCGCTGCAGTACGGGAACCGAATGGGAGACGACCGAACCGGCGAAGTCGTCGGGCAGTGCGAGCGCGAGTTCGTACGGCGTCGTACCGGCGTCGACGGCGATCGTGTCCGACCCGGTCAGCAGTCCGGCCGCGTGCGAGCCGATTCGCTGCTTGGCCTCGTGGCTGGCACGGACCCGGCCCTCGAAAGCCGGTGGCTGGTCGGCCGGGGGGAGGCTGACCCCGCCGTGCACGACCCGCACCTTGCCGTCCCGTTCGAGCCGGCGCACGTCGCGCCGCACGGTCATGTCCGATACGCCGAGCTGTTTGCTGAGGTCGCTGATCGCGAGGAACCCCGCGGCGTGGAGTTGTTCGAGGATCACACCGCGGCGCGCGGGGGCGTCGTCGTAGCGCAGCAGTCCGGCAGGTGCCCCGTCCACGCCACATCCTCCCTCTTAGTTGTTCGAAATAGTACACGTGCGGCGTCGGTGATTCGGGAAGCGACTGCGGAGATGTTGGAAAATCAACATCATTGGGGAGCTCGTTGTTCGGTCGCGCGATGCCGCGCGTGTTCCCGGTGCGACGTTCCCGAAGGCCTCAGCCGGTGGTCGGGGTCAGTGTGTACTCCTCGGGTGCGAGCTTGCCTGCGAGTTCCCGAACGAGTGCGCCGACCTCGGCCAGTCGGTCGGTGGTCATGCGGTCGGCGGGTCCGGTGACACTGATCGCGACGTCCTGTCCGGTCCCCGATGTGAGGGCGACGCCGACGCAGGCGATGCCGGGTTCGTTCTCCTCGTTCTCGACCGCCCAGCCGAGCGTGCGTGCCGATTCGACGGCGTGGCGGAACCTCGTGGCGAGGGTCGGGTGGTGCCCGTCGGGGTCGGCCTCGTCGACGTAGCCGGTCAGCAGTGCGTCGCTCGGGGGAGCGGCGGCGATGAGTGCACGCCCCAGCGCCGTGCTCGCGATGTGGGCTCGCCTTCCGACGCGCGACCAGACGCGGACGGAACGCTCGGGCTCGATCTTGTCGAGGTAGACGACGCGGCGTCCGTCGAGCATGCCCAGGTGGACGAGCTCCTCGGTGCGGCGGGACAGTTCGAGCAGCAGCGGCCGGAACAGCAGTGGGAGGTTCTCCTCCGCGCCGAACGTGCGCACGATCCGCCGGAGCGCCTCGCCGAGGAGGTAGTTGCGGTCCTCGTCGTCACGCGTCACGTATTCGCGGTGTGCCAGCCCGCGGAGCAGCCGGTGGACCGATCCCTTGTTGATGCCGGTGCGTGCCGCGATCTCGCCGAGCGGCATGCCCTCCGGCCCGGCGGCGGCGACCGTCTCGAGCACGACGAGTGCACGGTCGAGGCTCGTCACGGGCGGCGTTTCCGATGTGGGTTCGGTCTCCATGGCTCCATTGTCGCCGGGGTCGGTATTGCGTCGCGTTCAGTGCGAGTTTAGCTTATGGTCCGACATACAAAACGACCGGTTCGCGATATGAAACGAACATGGTGACGTCGCAGTCGTCGCCGTGCGTCGCGGAAGGACAAGGACGTCATGACACAGGGACTCGGGCGCCGCAGCGTGCCCGCGGGAACGCTCATCGGGGCATCCGCACCCGACCGGACCGGCATCGTGCACCTCGGTCTCGGCAACTTCCACCGCGCGCACGGTGCCGTCCACACGGCGCAGGCGATGGCCGCTGCCGGTGGTGACTGGGGCATCCGCGGTTTCGCGCACTCGTCGGACCGGGTCGTCGCGCCGATGCGCGCCCAGGACAACGTGTACTCGATCCTGCAGCTCACCGAGCACGGCGCCAGGGCAGGTGTCGTCGACGTCCACCGCGACACCGGCGTGGCGGCTCACGACCCCGCTGCCGTCGTGGCCGCGATCGCCGACCCGGCCCATCGCATCGTCTCGCTGACCGTGTCCGAGGTCGGGTACACGCGTGATCCGGCGACCGGCCGGCTGGCACTCGACCATCCCGAGGTCGCTGCGGACCTCGTCGCCGGTGCTACACCGCGTACCGCGATGGGCATGATCGCCAGGGGGCTCGAGCTGCGCGCCGACACGGGGGCGCCGCTGGCCGTGCTGTCGTGTGACAACCTTCAAGCCAACGGCGACGTGACGCGGGCCGTGGTCGAGCAGTTCCTCCACGCCGCGGGCGCGAGCGACGACGTACTGTCCTTTGTGTCCTCGTCGGTGTCGTTCCCGAACGGGATGGTCGACCGCATCGTGCCGAAGACGACCGACGAGCACACGCGGCAGGTGGCCGAACTGCTCGGTGTGACCGACCGTTGTCCCGTCCCCGCCGAGGATTTCAGCATGTGGGTCCTCGAGGACGACTTCGCCGGCGGCCGCCCGGCATGGGAAGAAGCGGGCGTGACGTTCTCGACCGAGATCGAGGCGTACGAGATGGTGAAGTTGCGGCTGCTGAACGGGTCGCACTCGCTCATCGCCTACCTCGGCATCCTCGCCGGCGCTCCCACGATCGACGCCGCGTGGAGCTTGGACTTCGTCCGCGAAGCGGTGCTCGGCGGCATCGCCGACGACTATCTGCCCACGTTCACCCCGCCGACCGGGTTCGACCCCGACGCGTACGTGTCGGAATTGGACGCCCGGTGGCGCAACCCCCTGATCGGGCACGCCACCACCCAGGTCGGCTCCGACGGTTCGGTCAAGCTGCTCCAGCGCATTCCCGACGCTGCGCTGGTGCACCTCCGGCGCGGCCGCATGCCGCACCGGCTCGCGCTGTGCACCGCAGCATGGATCGCGTGCGTCGCCCCGCCCGCGGGTTTCACACCGGACCCGCTGGCCGAGCGCATCGCCGAGCCCGCACGTGACCGGCTCGCCGCGGCGACCGACGGCACCGTGGCCGCGGGCGACCACGTACGCCGGATCATGACCGGCGGCTTCTTCCCCGAGGCGCTCGCCGACCAGGACGCCTTCACCGCCCGCGTCGCCGAGCTGCTGGCGATCATCACCCACGACGGGGTGCGCGCCGCGGCCGCCGATGTGGCCGCCGCCGCCCGCTGAGCCCGCCCCGACCCCTGGAGCTGATCACCCGTGAAAGGCCTGTTCATCCACGGCGCCGAGGACATGCGCCTCGACGACGTCGCCGTGCCCGAACCCGGCGAGGGCGAGGTGCTGCTGCGCGTGCGCTACGTCGGCATCTGCGGTTCGGACCTGCACTACTACTTCCACGGCAAGAACGGCGAGAACCTCGTCCGCGAACCGTTCGCGCCCGGCCACGAGTTCTCGGCCCTCGTCGAAGCCGATCCGAGCGGGGAGTGGGCGCCGGGCACACCGGTGACCGTGCACCCCGCGCGGTACGGTCCCCCGGCGCCGGGCCTCGACGATCGGCCGCACCTCCGGCCCGGCGGCGACTACCTCGGCAGTGCCGCGGACTTCCCCCACCGCCAAGGTGCGGCGGCGGAATACGTGCTCGTCGAGAAGCCCATGCTCCGCAGGCTGCCCGACGGGCTGTCACTGCGGGAGGCCGCGCTCGCCGAACCGCTCGGCGTCGCGTTGCACGCGCTCACCGTCGCGGGCGGCGACCTGAACGATCGCGCCCTCGTGCTGGGTGCCGGCCCCGTCGGCCTGCTCACCGTCGCGGCGCTCGCCGCGCGGGGCGTCGGCCACGTGGCGGTCGGCGACATCCAGCAGTCCGCACTCGACCGGGCCCACGAACTCGGCGCCCACGAGACGTTCCTCATCGGACGCGACGACGTGCCTGCGACGTCGTATCCCGTCGTGTTCGAATGCTCCGGTGCGCCGGCCTCGCTGACGCAGGCGGTCGCATCCGCGGCACGGGCGGGAGTCGTGGTCCAGGTCGGCATGCTCGCCGACACCTCCATCGACGTGAACCTCGCCCCGCTCGTGTCGAAGGAGCTGCAGCTGCGCGGCACGTTCCGCTTCTCGACGGAGATCGACGACGCCGTCGAGATGCTCGCCGCCCACCCCGCGATCGCCGGGGTCGTCACGCACGTCCTGCCCGCCGCCGATGCGGTCGAGGCGTTCGCGACGGCGAAGGACTCGGCCGCCTCCGGCAAGGTCCTCATCGAGTTCTGATCCCTACCCGCCCTCACCTCCCCGTCCGACACCGCAGAAGGAACAACGATGTCCACTTCAGCACCGCCGCCCGAAACGGGCACCGCCGAAGCAGGCAGGGCCGAACGCAGTACCAGTGACCTGACGCGCGCCGCGATGTCCGGCTGGCTGGGCACCGCGCTCGAGTTCATGGACTTCCAGCTGTACTCGCTCGCGGCCGGCCTCGTCTTCGGCCAGCTCTTCTTCGTGGGCGACAGCGCCGCGCTCGCCGTCGTCGCCGCGATGGCCACCTACGCGGTCGGCTACGTCGCACGCCCCGTCGGCGCCTGGTACTTCGGGCGCCTCGGCGACCGGGTGGGGCGCACCAAGGTCCTGTTCATCACGATCGCGCTCATGGGTGGTTCGACGACGCTCATCGGCGCGCTGCCCACGGCCCACGACATCGGCATCCTCGCGCCGATCCTGCTCGTGGTGCTGCGCCTCGGCCAGGGCTTCGGAGCCGGTGCTGAGATCTCCGGTGCCGGTGTCATGCTCGCGGAGTACGCACCCCGACGGCGGCGCGGCGTGATCGCCTCGCTCGTGGCCCTGGGCACGAACTGCGGCACGCTCGGGGCGTCCGCGATCTGGGGCATCCTCGTGGCCGTCCTCTCCGAGGAGCAGCTGCTGGCATGGGGCTGGCGCATCCCGTTCCTCGGCAGCGCCGTGATCCTGCTGGTGGCCGTGTGGATCCGGTTCCGGCTCAAGGAGAGCCCGGTGTTCGAGGAGAGCTCGCACGTCTCCGACGGCGTGGCCATGTCGACCGACGAGGTCAGGGCGAAGGCCGAACGGGAGAACGACACGCGCATGCTGGAAGCGCTGGAGCAGAAGAAGTGGCGCGCATTGGTGCCCGCGTTCCTGCTGCGGTTCGGGCAGGCCGGAAACTCGGGGATCCTGCAGACCTACATGGTCTCGTTCATCACCGTGACGCTGGCGATGTCGGCCTCGGTGGGGACCAGCGTCGTGATCATCTCGTCGTTGTGCGCGTTCGCCACGGTGCCCATTGTCGGTGCGCTCGGCGACAGGTTCGGCAGGCGCCGCATGTACCAGGTGATGAGCGTGATCTCGCTCGTGCTCATCGTTCCGACGATGATGCTGATCGCCGGTGCGGATGTGCCGCAGGTGTTCGTCGGCTACATCGTCATGCACAACGTGTCGGTCATGGCGCTGGCCTCACTCGAGAACCTGACGCTGCCGGAGATCTTCGGCTCGCGCCACCGCTACGCCGCGACCGGTGTCATCAGGGAGATCGCCGCGATGATCGCCACGGGTATCGGCCCGGTGGTCGCAGCGGCCTGGGTCGCCGCGACGACCGGTTCGTGGATCCCGGTCGCGATCCTGCTCGGGTTCTTCACGCTGTGCCCGCTCATCGGCACCCTGTTCATGCCGGAGGTCGCGGGCCGCGACCTGCGGGATCCGCGTAACGCGGTATGAGCCTGCCCCGGGTGCGGCCGCCGCGGCCGCACCCGCCGGCCGCCGCACCGTCCACTGTCGACACATCAGTCAGGAAGTAGGGAAGTACCCGCCGTGAGCATCGCGACCGCCGACGTCATCGTCACCAGCCCCGGACGCAACTTCGTCACGCTCAAGGTCGTCACCTCCGACGGGGTCGTCGGCTGGGGCGACGCGACCCTCAACGGGCGGGAACTGGCCGTGGCCTCGTACCTGCGGGACCACCTGGTGAGCACGCTCGTCGGCAGGGACGAGGACCGCATCGAGGACACGTGGCAGTACCTCTACCGCGGGGCGTACTGGCGACGCGGGCCGGTGACGATGGCAGCGATCGCCGCCGTGGACGTGGCGTTGTGGGACATCAAGGCCAAGAAGGCTGGCGTTCCGCTGTATCAGCTGCTCGGCGGCGCGAGCCGCGACAAGCTCCGCGTGTACGCCCACGCCTCCGGCAACGACTATCCGGCGCTGGCGCGGGCGATTCGCGGGTACGTCGACGAGGGTTACACGGCGGTACGCATCCAGACGGGCGTCCCCGGGCTCCACCGGGTCTACGGCGTGTCCGACACCGCGGAGCCGGGCGAACGCTACGACTACGAACCCGCGCACCGCGGTGCCGACGGCGGCGCCGCGACGCGGCCCGAGGAGGAGGACTGGGACACGCCCGCCTACCTGCGGCACGTGCCGGCGATCTTCGCGAAGGTGCGGGAGGAGTTCGGCCCCGAACTGCGGCTGCTCCACGACGCCCACCACCGCATGTCACCGATCGAGGCTGCGCGGCTGGCGAAGTCGCTCGAACCGTACGACCTGTTCTGGCTGGAGGACGCGACCCCCGGCGAGGACCAGGAGGCGTTCCGGCTGGTCCGGCAGCACAGCACCACGCCGCTGGCCACCGGTGAGGTCTTCAACTCGGTGCACGACTACCGGACGCTGATCACCGAGCGGCTCATCGACTACGTGCGCTCGGCGCCCACCCACACCGGTGGTGTCACCGGGATGAAGAAGCTGCTCGACTTCGCGGCGATCTACGGCATCCGCTCGGGCATCCACGGCCCGACCGACGTCTCGCCCGTCGGCATGGCGGCCGCGCTGCACCTCGACCTGGCGATCCACAACTTCGGTATCCAGGAGTACATGCCGCACAGCGAGACGACCCTGGAGGCGTTCCGCACCTCGTACACGTTCGACCGCGGCTTCCTGCATCCGGGCGACACTCCGGGACTGGGCGTGGAACTCGACGAGGACGTCGCCGCCCGCCACCCGTACACGGCCGCCTACCTACCGGTGAACCGGCTGCTCGACGGCACCGTGCACGACTGGTGAGCAGGGAGAGGACACACGTCATGAGTCAGCGACAGGCACTGCCGCGGTGGACGGCCGAAACCCGGCTCGTCGTCGTGATCCGCGGTGAACGCGCCGACGACTACGTACCGGTGATCGACACCATGGTCGAAGCCGGGGTGCGCAGCTTCGAGCTGACGCTCACCACGCCCGGCACGGTCGCCGCGCTGCCGGGCCTCGTCGAACGGTACGGCGACACGGCCGACATCGGCGTCGGCACCGTGACCCGCCCCGGCGAGGTCGACGCCGCCGCCGACGGGGGAGCGCGGTATCTCGTCACCCCGGTATCGGACGTCACGGTCGTCGACCGGGCCCTGGCCCGCGACGTCGCCGTCGTCCCCGGCGGGCTCACACCGACCGAGGTGTGGTCCACCTGGAGACGCGGGGTACCCGCGGTGAAGGTGTTCCCGGCCGGCCAGGTGGGGCCGGGGTATCTCAAGGATCTGCGCGGCCCGTTCCCGGACCTGGCGGTCGTTCCGTCCGGAGGGGTGGATCTCGACGCGGCCGGGGCGTGGCTCGCGGCCGGCGCCGCGGCCGTCAGCGTCGGCGGGCCGCTGCTCGGGGACGCGCTCGCCGGCGGCGACCTGGCCGCCCTCGCCGCCAGGTCGCGCCGGTTCGTCGACGTGTGCGCGGGGAGTGGAAGCGCATGAGCGACTCCCCGGTGCTGACACTCGGCGAGACGATGGGCCTGATCACCGGCGGCCGCATCGGGTCGCTCGCCCACGTGTCGGAGGCGCACGTGGGCATCGGCGGTGCGGAGACGAACGTCGCCGTGAGCCTGAGCAGGCTCGGGGTGCCCGTCACGTGGCTCGGCCGGGTCGGCGACGACTCCCTCGGAAGGCGGATCGTGCGTGAGGTCCGCGGTGAGGGTGTCGACGTGCGAGCGCAGGTCGACACCGAAGCGGCGACGGGGCTCATGCTCAAGGAACTCACGGGCCGGGGGACCGCGCGGGTGTACTACTACCGTGCGGGCTCGGCCGGTTCCCGGCTGGCCGCGGCGGACGTTCCCGTCGGCCTGGTCGAGAACGCCGCGCTCGTGCACCTGACGGGCATCACACCGCTGCTGTCGGACTCGGCGCGGGAGGCGTGCCGGTCGGTGGTCGGCCGCGCGCGGGCGGCAGGCGTGCGGGTGAGCGTCGACGTGAACTACCGGTCGACGCTCGCACCCGCGCCCGTCGCCGCCGAGGTGCTCGGTGAACTGGCCGAACAGGCAGACCTCGTGTTCGGCTCACCCGACGAGCTCGCGCACATCGCCCCCGACGGTGCCGCCGGGCTGCCCGACGCGGCGGCCACCGAGGACATCGCTGCGCTGGTCCGTGCGCTCGATCCCGGAGGGACGCGCGAGATCGTCGTCAAGCGCGGCGCCGACGGTGCGAGCGCGTACCGCGACGGGGCCTTCGTCGACGCCCCCGGGCACCACGTCGACGTGGTCGACACCGTCGGTGCAGGGGACGCGTTCGTGGCCGGCTACCTCAGCGGCGACGTGCACGGCTGGAGCGTCGAGAAGAAGCTCGCGCGTGCGAACGCCTGCGGCGCCGTGATGTGCACGATGCCCGGCGACTGGGAGGCGGCGCCGACCCCGTCCGAGCTGGAGGCGTTTCTCGCTTCGGGAGGTGACCCGGTCCAGCGCTGAGCATCGGCGGGCGGATACCCACCGACCGGCAGTGGACGGCGTCGTTCGTCATCGGCCGGTGTGGACCAGCTGACGGCTCGGACTGCTGCTCCGTCCACCGCGGGCTAGCGTTGCGGCCATGAGCGAGGGGCACGCACTGGTCGCGGATCTGCTGTCGGTGTGGTGGATCGTGCTCGCCGCCGCGCTGGGGCCCGTGCTGGCGTTGATCACCCGGCGTGCGATTCCGGACGTGGTGTGGTTGCTGGTGTTCGGCGCGATCATCGGACCCCACTCCCTGGGATTGGCCGCCGAGACCGAGGCGGTCGGGTTCCTGCGCGAACTCGGGCTCGGCTTCCTGTTCCTGCTCGCCGGGTTCGAGGTGCGGGTGGAGGACATGCGCGGCAGGCAGGGCGGTCACGCGGCGTTGACGTGGCTGGCCTGTGCGGTCCTGGGGGTGGGCGCCGGGCTGCTGCTGGTGCGGGGTGACGTCCAGGTGGCGATCGTGCTCGCGATCGCCTCGACGTCCACGGCGCTGGGCACGTTGCTGCCGATCCTCAAGGACTCCGGTGCACTGGCGACACCGTTGGGGAGGGCGGCGATGACCCACGGCGCCTACGGTGAGCTGTTGCCCATCCTGGCGATGTCGGTGCTGTTGTCGACGCGGGCGACGTGGCAGGCGGCAGTGGTGCTGTTGGCGTTCGCCGCGGCCGCGGTGGTCGTCGTGGCGCTGCCGGCGAGGATTCTGCGCCGCGTGCCGCTGCTGGGACGTGCCGTGATGCGGGCGTCGAACACGACGATGCAGACCACGGCCCGGATCACCGTCCTGGTGCTGGTGACACTGATGTTGTTGACGGCCGTGCTGGAACTCGACGTCGCACTCGGGGCGTTCTCCGCGGGCCTGTTGTCCAACGCGATGCTGCGGGCGGTCGCGCCCGGCCACTCGGAGGAGATCGCGCACAAGTTGGAGATCGTCGGGTTCAGCCTGCTCATCCCCGTGTTCTTCGTGACGAGCGGCATGGCCATCGACCTGGGCGCCGTCGCGTCGAAGTGGCCCCTGCTGCTCGCGTTCGTCGGCGTGATCCTCGTCGTGCGCGGGCTGCCGGTGTTCGCGCGTGAGATGTGGACGACCACCCATTCCGGCGTCACGGCGACCCGCGACCGGCTCGCCCTGGGTCTCTACGCGGCGACCGGCCTGCCGATCATCGTGGCCGTCACGCAGATCGCCGCCTCGTCGCAGTTGATCACCGCGGCCACCGCCTCGGTCATGGTGACGGCGGGCGCCGTCACGGTGCTGGCGTTCCCGTTCGCGGCGAGCCGCATCGCCGTCCGGCCCGGGGACACGGCACCGAACTCGCCATGAACGACGCCGCTCCCGATGAACGACGCCGCCTGCAAGGGCGAGGCCGCCTGCGAGGGTGGTGAACGCAGGTGCCGCCCCGCGGCCTGGTGCGGGGCGGCACCGGGTCGTCACGCGTCCAGGTCGAAGACCTCGAGTGACGGCACGGCGACCTCGCCACCGGTGGCGAACGTGCTCGCCCGGGTGCTTCCGCCGTCAGGGAAGACGAGGTCGGTGATGACGGCCTGGCCGCGGTCGCCGAACACCTGCACGTTGGCCCGGTCCAGCACGATGCGGATGCGGAGGACGTCGTCCACCGGTGTGAGCGCGACGGTGTGCTTTGCCGGGAAATCGGTGTGGACGGTCGTCTGCCCGGAATGCCGTCGGTCCACGAACAGCTCCTGCGTGGTGACGTCGTAGCCGATGCGGGTGCGGTGGGAACCGTCCGCGAAGACGTCGAATCCGAACGAGGTCGCCGTCGCGCCGGTGAGCCGGAACTCGACGGCGATGTCGAGCACCGTTCCCTCGGTATCGGGAGCCCCGCCCTGTTCGGAGACCGTGCCCTTCCACGTGCGCCGGTTGCGGCGTACTCGCTCGAGCTCCCTGACCGGCTGCTGGGCGAGCCGTGTTCCGGCCGCGGTGGAGACCAGTCCGAGTTCGCGCGGGACGGACATGCCACCGCGCCAGGGAGAGGTGGGGATGTCGGCGGCGTAGGACCAGTTGCTCATCCAGCCCAGCCACAGTCGCCGGCCGTCGGGAACGTCCGACCAGGACACTGCGGCGTAGAAGTCCGCGCCTTCGTCGGCCCACAGGACGTCGCCGGGTGCGCCGTCGGCCGTGAACGTGGTGCCGTCGAAATCGCCCAGGAAGTACTGCATCCCGGAGCCGCCGGCCGGTCCGCCCGGGTTGATGCTCACGATGAGGACCCACTTGCCGCGCCGGTGATCGCCGTCCACCGGGAGCTGGAACAGGTCCGGGCACTCCCATACGCCACCGTGTGCGCCGTGGTTCGCGCCGAACTCGCTGAGCTGCTCCCACTGCAGCAGGTTCGGCGAGCCGTAGAACCGAATGCGGTCACCGACGGCTATCGACATCACCCACCGGCTCGTCGGCGCATGCCAGAAGACCTTGGGGTCGCGGAAATCCGCTTCGCCGGAGTTGGGAATCACCGGATTCCCGGAGTACTTGGTCCAGGTGCGGCCTCGGTCGCTGCTGTAGGCCAGGCTCTGCTGCTGCGTGTCGCCCGCGCTGGTGTAGAGCGCGACCAGACCGGGCCCGCCACCGAAGAGACCGCTGGTGTCGTGGTGATCGACCACGGCGCAGCCGGAGAAGATCGCCCCGAGTTCGTCGGGTTCGAGTGCCACCGGCAGCTGTTTCCAATGCACGAGATCGGTGCTGACCGCGTGGCCCCAGGACATGTTGCCCCACTGGTCGCCGTAGGGGTTGTGCTGGAAGAACAGGTGGTACTCGCCCTTGAAGTACACCATCCCGTTCGGGTCGTTCATCCAGTTGCGCTCCGGGGTGAAACACACCGACGGACGCCACTGCGACGTTTCCGAGCTCGTGCCGGTCGTTGCGGCGCGGGCGGCCGGTGAACCGGGCAGCGCCGCCGTCAATCCCAGACCGGCCAGTGCGCCCGCCCCTGCCAGGAAGCTGCGGCGCCCGAATCCCCCTTCCACCGGTTGCCGGGAGTCGGCGGTGTTTCCAGCGGAGTGTTCCATCGTTCGCTCCTCGTCTGTTCCCGCCGTGTGTGGGCACGCGGGAGTTCGTGGGTGGATGTCCTGCGGATTCCGGAGCGGCGTTCTACCGGTGTCGACCGGCCGGGGCCGGGCCGTCTCGTGCCGGCCGGTCGACACCGGGCAAGCCATGCCGGTTCGCGTCGGGAGTGGGAACGGACGACCGTGGCGAGCCTGCAGTCACGCGATCCTCCTTGATCGGGGTGACGGACGGGTCGGGGGAGCCGGATTCCGTGGCGGGATGCCGCTGCACCGGTTGCGGGGGTCCGGCGAGTCCCTCGGAACTGCCGGAGGTGGCTCGGAGTGTCCGGATGCCGCGCCCGGTCGATCCTCGCCGTGGGCCCGGTTGCGTATGCCCGGTTGTAGCCGGTTCATCTCTGGTGCCGACTGATTGTGCTTGTTGTTGCGGGATTGTCAATGCCGTGAAGCCCGCGGACGCGCACCCGCCTCGCCGCACGGGGCGGACGCCTCCTGCGTTTCGATCGCTCCCTGAGCGTTGTCCGGCATCTTTCGTGTGCCCGGCGGGACTCGCTGTGCAGGAAACAGGTCCGCCGAGGTCCGTGTCGTGAGGTGCCGGTGGGGAGCCGGCTCGACCGCGGTCACGTCCCGTCGGTTCGGCCTGCGAGGGTTGACAAGTACGTAACAACAGTCAGAATCAGGCAAAACCAAATCGCACCGGAGGTAAACGGGCATGTATGGTGCGGAGCGGCAACAGCTGCTGGCACAGCAGGTGCGCACCGACGGGCGGATCGATGTCACCGCCACGTCCGAGGAGCTGGGGGTAGCGCCCGAGACCATCCGACGTGACCTCGCAGCCCTGGAACGGCAGGGCCTCGTCCGCCGGGTCTACGGCGGCGCGATCCTGCTGGAACGACTCGACTTCGAGCCCGCGGTCAGCGACCGGGACCGGACGCGCTCGGACGAGAAGGATCGGATCGCGCGGGCCGCACTCGACCTGGTGCCCGGGCGCGGAACCGTGCTGTTCGACGCCGGTACCACCAGCAGTCGTCTTGCGGCCTTGCTGCCGCAGGGGCGGGAACTGACGATCGTCACGAACTCGCTGCCCATCGCCTCCCAGCTCGCCGCCCGCACCGACGTCGCCGTGCACATGCTGGGCGGCCGGATCCGACCCGCGACGCTGGCGACGGTCGAGTCCTGGGCGCTCGACGTCCTGGCCGGGTTGACCGTGGACATCGGCTTCTTCGGGACCAACGGATTCTCCGCCGCCAGGGGCTGTACCACTCCGGACACCGCCGAATCAGCGGTCAAGGCGGCGATGGTGGGCGCCTGCCGTCGTCGCGTACTGCTCAGCGATCACAGCAAATACGGCGACGACCAGTTCGCCCGCTTCGCCACGCTCGGTGAGATCGACGTCGTGGTGACCGACTCCGGCCTCGACGAACAGGCCGTGGCCGAACTCAACGAGGCCGCGATCGAGGTGATGCTCGCATGATCGCGACGCGTGCCGGCCCGCGTCGGCACGGCCTTCGTCCCGTCCGCGAACCAGCGGATGTCCCCGATCCGCTGGTTCGCGCTGCCAATCCGGCCCCGGGCAACAGACCCGCCCCCGCGTAGCAACACACGGCTGCACAGCAACCCCGCTCGGCTGCGCAGCAAACCGGCCCCGACGTAGTTCGCCGGCCTCGCGCCACGCTCCCCCTACCCGTTCCTTCAACGAGGAAGGTTTCCCGCCATGCAGAACGCACCGACCCGGGCAGGCACGTCCGGGAGCCGACTGGCCATGCGCAGTGCCGTCATCGCCGCGCTCGGCGGTCTGCTGTTCGGTTTCGACACCGCCGTGATCTCCGGTACCACCGACGCGCTGCAGGACGTGTTCTCCCTGACCGCGGGTGGACTCGGATTCACCGTCGCGACCGCACTGATCGGCACCATCGTGGGCGCCGCGGCGACCGGACTCTGGAAACCGGCCGACCTGTTCGGCCGCAAGAAGGTCCTCTACGCGATCGGCATCCTCTACTTCGTATCCGCCGTCGGTTCCGCCCTCGCGCCGGACTGGGTGACGTTCATGGTGTTCCGGTTCGTCGGCGGCGTCGGGGTCGGTGCCGCGGCGGCGGTCGCACCGATCTACAACGCCGAGGTCTCTCCCCCCAAGCTCCGCGGCCGCATGGTGGGGCTCTTCCAGTTCAACATCGTGCTCGGCATCCTGCTGGCCTACCTGTCGAACTACGTCATGCTGCAACTGGCGCCGGAGGCGACGGCGTGGCGGTGGATGTTCGGTGTCGAGGCACTGCCCGCACTCGCGTTCGTGCTGTTGCTCGTTCTGGTGCCGGAGAGCCCGCGCTGGCTGATGAAGGTGGGCCGGGTGGCCGAGGCCGACCGCGTGATCACCGCCCTCGCACCGGATCCGGACGAGGCGCGGCTCGCCCACCAGGAGATCGCCGAGGCTCTCGAGACCGACGACGCGGAGCAGCACGCCACGTTCTTCACCCGCCGCCACCGGAAGGTCATCTTCCTCGCGTTCGCGATCGCCGCGTTCAACCAGCTCTCCGGGATCAACGCGGTGCTCTATTACGCCCCGTCGATCTTCGCCTCGGCAGGGATGGGCGAGAGCGCCTCGTTCCTCAGCAGCGGTGGTGTCGGGCTGATCAACCTGATCTCGACGATGCTCGCGCTGTTCGTGATCGACCGGCTCGGCCGGCGGAAGTTGATGCTCATCGGATCGGTCGGGTATCTGGTGACACTGGGCCTTCTCTCGGTGGTCTTCTTCGTTCAGGGGCAGGACTTCTCCGGCACCGCCAGCATGTTCGTGGTCCTGCTGGTGATGCTGTTCGTCGCCGCGCACGCGTTCGGTCAGGGCGCGGTGATCTGGGTCTTCATCTCCGAGATCTTCCCGATCTCCGTCCGGGCCCGCGGGCAGGCGTTCGGTTCGCTGGTCCACTGGGGATTCGCGGCCGCCATCTCCTGGATCTTCCCGCTGCTGGCCGAGGTCGTCGGCGGCGGTGCGGCGTTCGCGTTCTTCTTCGTGTGCATGGTCGCCCAGCTCGTGTGGGTGCTGCTGCTGATGCCGGAGACCAAGGGCGTTCCGCTCGAGAAGCTGCGGGGCGTACTCGGCGTCGGCGACCGGCAGCGGAATCGCTCGGGTTCCTCCAGGTAGCGCACCGGCGGCCCAGCGGCAACGGCTCCCCGGTCCCGATGCGGTGACCGGGGAGCCGTGACGACGTCGGCCGGCCGGGTCAGCGCACGGCCGCTCGGTCCCGCCAGTACCGCTTGCGGACGTCCAGCAGCACCGACACGTCGAACGACAACACGCCGGGCAGCGCGCCGAGATCGTTGGTGAGGAACGCCGCGAGACCGTCCTCGTCGCGGAACACTCCCTGGTGGATCACCGACGAGTTGCCGGCGACGATCGAGACGTAGCGCGCCGAGGCGTGGCGCCCGAGCGACTCGCTGACGGCGCGGATGGAGCCGGGTGCGACGGTCAGTGCGACCACCGCCTCCAATCGGTATCCGAGCAGCCGGGGCTCGATCTCGACGCGTGGCCGCACCGTGCCGCGGTCCAAAAGCGTGTGCAGCAGGCGGTAAGCGGTGGACTGGGTGCTGCCGAGCTCCCTGGCGACCTGTGCTGCGGTGACTCTGCCGTGATCGCGCAGTAGGCGCGCCACGCGCAGCGCGTCCTCCGAGAGTTCGCCCGGCGGGCCCGTGCCGGGCTCCTCGGCCTCCGCGTGCGGCCGTAGCGCGTCGACCTGATCGTCGGACAGTCTGGGCAGCTGCCACGAATCGGCCAGGGCCACGCCGCGCAGCACCAGCTCGCTGTGCGCCGAATCGACGCCGGGGATCGCGGCGATCCGCTCACCGAGCAGGTCCTGCACGGTGTGCTGATCCGTGGCCTGCACCGCGCAGTAGACGTCCGCGCGGCCGGCGGTGGTCGCGACGAGCTGCGACTCGGGCAGCTCCGCGATGGTGGCCGCCACCTGCCGGGCGCGGCCCGCGCCCGCGTTGACCCACACGTGCCACGGGTTCCCGTGCCCGGTCACCGACCAGTCGAGCTGCCCGATGACGCGGAGCACGCCGTCGGCCTCGAGACGCGCCATCCGCCTGCTGACGGTGCTGGAGGAGACGGCGAGTGCCGAGGCGATCGCGGCCAGCGGGGCGCGCGGCGCGACCTGCAACGCGGCGACGAGGTCGAGATCCCCGGGTTCCAGTTCCCCTGCGTTCGTCAACTCCCCAGCGCTCATCGAATGAAACTAGCACTCAGCCTGGGTTCAGCGCGTGAAGCGTGCGACACCAACTCGTAACTTGACCAAAGCGTTCGTTAGGTTCTCTAATCAAGCAACTTCCCACCCACGGCGAACGGGGGCCTTCGTGACTTCCACCGAGACGAACGCGGTGCCGCCGGAGACATCGCGACCGCTGCGGTTGCTGTTGCGGTTGCTCGGCGTCATCGAGCGCGTCGGGAACAAGCTGCCGCACCCGTTCTGGCTGTTCGTGCTGATGGCGGGCGTCGTCATCGTGCTCAGCGCCGTCCTGGACGCCGTCGGCGTGTTCGCGGTCTCGCCGGCCGACGGCGAACGGGTCGAGATCACGAGCCTGCTGTCCCGGGACGGGCTGCACGTGATGCTCGGTGAGGCCGTCGACAACTTCGCGTCGTTCCCGCCGCTGGCGCTGATCGTCGCGGTGATGCTCGGCGTCGCGGTCGCCGAGCGCAGCGGCATGCTCACGGCGTTGCTGCGGCGCACGGTGACGCGGGTCCAGCCGAAGTACCTGACGTTCGCGCTGTCGCTCGCCGGGATCTCCGCGAGCGTGGCCTCGGACGCCGCCTACGTCGTCCTCGTGCCGCTGGGTGCGCTCGTGTTCAAGGCGGCGGGCCGGAGCCCGATCCTCGGGCTGGTCGTCGCGTACGCGTCGATCGCGGCGGGCTACGACGCTTCGGTCTTCATCACCGCGGGCGACGTGCTCTTCGCCGGGATCACGACCAGCGCCGCCGAACTCGTCGAGCCGGGCCATGTGGTCAGCCCGCTGGCCAATTACTTCTTCACCGCGTCCTCGGCGATCGTGCTCGCGCTGGTGATCACGGCCGTCACCGAGTTCGTGCTGACCCGGCGTGCGCAAAGCATCGAGGTCGACGGCGACGGGGTCGACGAGGAGCTCGGCTCGATGACGCTGTCCGATGCGGAGCGTAAGGGGCTGCGCAACGCAGGCTGGGTGTTGCTGGGCATCGTCGGCGTGGTGGCGGCCGCGTTGATCCCGCCGGGTTCGCCGGCGCGCGGCGAGGACGGCGGGGTGCTCGACTCGGCCGTGGTCACGGGTATCGCCGTCGTGCTCGGGCTGACGTTCCTGCTCACCGGGTACGTCTACGGCCGCACCACCGGCAGTCTGACGAGAGCTCGCGAGATCCCCGTCGCCATGGCGCAGGGCGTGCGGGACCTGGCACCCGTGATCGTGTTGTTCTTCGCGGCCAGCCAGTTCATCGCCTACTTCAAGTGGACGAACATGGGCGAGGTCGTCGCGATCCGGGGTGCGGAGCTGCTGGATCACGCCGATGTGCCGACGGTCGTGATGTTCCTCGGCATGCTGGTCGCGGCTTCGGTGATGGGCGTGTTGTTGACCAGCGGGTCCGCGTTGTGGACGCTGATCGCGCCGGTGTTCGTGCCGATGTTCCTGTTGTTGAACGTTCCGGCGGAGACGACGCTCGCGCTGTACCGCATCGCCGACTCGGGTACGAACCTGATCAGCCCGATGAGCCCGTACTTCGCGATGGCGCTCGGCTTCCTGCAGCGGTACCGGAAGCAGGCGGGCATCGGGACGCTGATGTCGTTGACGTTGCCGATCGCGCTGAGCGTGCTCACGGCGTGGACGTTGTTGTTCTTGGTCTGGTGGGGAATCGGCCTCCCGCTCGGACCCGGCGCACCCGTGCGCTGACGAAGAGGAGGGGAGACAGTGTCGGAACTGACGATCCAGGGCTGGGCGGAGCGCGCACTGCCGGACATGACCGCCGACCTGCGCACGCTCGTCGAACTGGAAACCCCCAGCGACGACAAGGCGTTGCTGGGTACGGGGATCGGGGAGATCGAGCGCTGGCTGGCCGAACGACTCGGCGAGCCGGGTGAGCGGCGGCTGCACGACGGCGGGAAGTACGGGGACGCGCTGGAGGTCGGCTACCCCGGTACCGCGCCGGGGACGGTGCTCGTGCTGTGCCACTACGACACCGTCTGGCCGGAGGGAACGCTGACGGCGTGGCCGTTCTCGGTGGACGGTGACCGTGCGACTGGGCCCGGCGCGTTCGACATGAAGTTGGGTCTCGTGCAGTCGGTGTGGGCGTTGCGGTGCCTCGCTGAGCTCGGCATGCCGCGTCCCACGGTTCGGCTGCTGCTGAACGGTGACGAGGAGATCGGAAGCCCGGTCGCGCGGCCGCTCATCGAACGACTCAGCGAGGACGTGCTGGCGACGCTGGTGTTCGAGGGGGCTGCGGACGGGAACCTGAAGACCGTGCGCAAGGGGGTCGGACTGTTCGACGTCACGGTCGCCGGTGTCGAGTCGCATGCGGGGCTCGACCCCGACGCGGGTGTCAGCGCGATCCACGAGCTCGCGCGGTTGGTCGGGCAGATCGCTGCGTTCGGGGACCGCGACCGGGGGACGACCGTCAACGTTGGTCTCATCGAGGGCGGCACCGGTTGCAACGTCGTCGCGGGGTCCGCGACCTGCGGTATCGATGTGCGCGTGTCGGAGCCCGACGAGATGGGCAGGATCGACGCGGCGTTCGCGGCGTTGCGGACGTCCGACGCGCGGGCGAGCGTGACGGTCGAGGGGGAGTGGAACCGGCCGCCGATGGTGCGCAATCCCGGTTCCGACGAGTTGTTCCGCCTCGCCGAGAGCATCGCGGCCGAGGCGGGCTGGGAACTCGGGCAGGTCGGTGTCGGCGGTGCCAGCGACGGCAACTTCGTGTCGGCGCTGGGCAGGCCGGTGCTGGACGGGCTCGGTGCGGTCGGCGGCGGTGCCCACGCCCGGCACGAGCACGTGCTCCTCGATCACGTGCCCGGCCGCACGGCGCTGATCGCAGAGCTGCTCATGGCACTGGCCGACAGGTGATCGCGTCACAGGGGTGCGCATCGGGCGGATGAGGTCGGTGGCCGGGCACATGTCTCGGCCGGCCACCGAGCCGGGCATCGTGCTCCCGGTCGTCGACCACCTGTGGCCGTCGGCGGTACAGCGCGGCGGCGGGTCGTTGATCCCGGCCGTGCCCGGTCATAGTGTTGCGCGGGGATCCCGGGCGGTATCGAGGACGGTGTCGACGTGGTGGGAGTGGCGACGGTGAACGAAGCGGGCAGCGGCCGGGACGGCCGGGTCGAAGGAACGCTCGTGGTGGTGGAGAAGAGCGGCCACGCCGTCGCTTTCCACGACGTCGCCGACGGCAGCCTGCTCGACCGGATCGAGCTCGGCAAGTACCCGCACGAGATGGTGGTCGACGGTGCGCGGGAGTTCGCCTACATCGGACACTACGGCGTGCGCATGTCCGGCGACGTGGGCGCCGGTGGGTCGAGCGTGTTCGTCGTCGATCTGGCGGCACGTGCGCTCGTCCGGACCATCGATCTCAGCCCGTTCAACCGGCTGCACGGCATCGCGATCGACGAACGGGACCGCCTCTACGTGCTGAGCGAGGAGAAGGCGGTTCTGCTGCGCGTCGACGATCCGCAGCGTGCCGAGGTGCCCTCCGCCGCGGTGCACACCGCCGGGATCAAGACGCACATGGTGGTGACGAACCGTGCCGGGTCGCTGGCCTACGTCACCGGCCTGCTGTCGCACACCGTGAGCAGGGTCGACCCGCACGACGCCGCCGAGCCGCCCGTGGTGGTCTCGCCGGGACGGTTGCCGGAGAGCTGCGCGCTGAGCCACGACGAGAAGTGGCTGTACGTGGGCGCCAGGCAGGACAGGGAACTCGTCGCGCTGGACGCGCGGACGCTGCAGGAACGGAAGCGGGCGACCGTGCCGGGTGACCCGTTGCGCGTCTACGTCGTTCCGGGGCAGGACGCGTTGCTGACCACCGACATCGAGAACCGCACCGTCACCCGGTACGACTCCGACCTGCGGGAGGAGCGTTCCGTCCGGTTCGAGGGCATCCCGGCGGGGATCTCGTTCCACCCGTCCGAGCCGACGGCGTTCGTCACCCTGCTGGACATCGACACGGTCGCGATCCTCGACCTCGAGACGTTCGAGCCGGTCGGAACGATCTCCACCGGCTCCGAACCCGACGTGACGGCGTTGATCTGACGACCGCGCCCGGCTTCCCCGTTACCGGCGTCGCGTGGCGGGTTCGCACGCCACGATCGGCGACGACCTCATCGTCGGCTATCGGCGCAGTCACGAGCGGAGGGGCGGTCACGGTCCGTGCCGCGGTAGGGATCCCGCGGAACGACCGGCACCACGAAGGGAGCACCAGCCGGCAGGATCTCTCGGCGCCCGCAGAAAAACCTGCAGGTCAGAGAGGGCGCCCCCGGCAGGACTCGAACCTGCGACCTAGAGATTAGAAGGCTCTTGCTCTATCCAGCTGAGCTACGGAGGCCTGGCGCGACCGTGCCGACCGCGGTGAGCCAGCTTAGTCATCGCCGTGTATGTGATCGTGCGATGTGCCCGATTCGTTTCACTCGTGTCTCATGGTGCTACGTGGATCACACTCGCCCCGCCCCAACGGGCCACCGTGCCGCGGGTGCCCCGCGGGCGTCGTGTCCGCATCCCGCCGGTCGCGCATGTCGGCCGTGTCCGACACCACGGTGGGCGGCGGTGTCCACTAGAACCGAGGGCCAGGATACGGCGCGGACCGCCGCGGGTGAACGAGGAGGTGCCGTGGGGGCGCCGGGCGCGGGGCGGAGCGCGGGGAGCACGCTCCATCGGACGGCGCCCCCACGGCGCGGTCACGGTCGGGGCTACGTGACCGCATCCTGACCGGCCTCCCGGACGTCACGGGTTCCCCATCCGCGACGTCCCGGTGAGCCGGCCGGGTTCGGGGCCTGCGGTGCCGTCACTCCCAGACCTGGATCGCGCGCACGACGTACGGTGCCTGCGGAACGAACGTCCCCGGTCCCGGATAGGTGCTGAAATCGGCCTGCGTGGCGCATTCACTGTCCTGGTAGACGGTGACATGCCGTTCCATTCTGGTTACGAACGAGTGTGCCTCCATTGCATCGTCCAGCGTCACGCATTGTTCCGTCTGCGTATTGCGAAGGTCGAACCGCTGTAGCTTTCCGCCGTAGAACTCCTCCTGCCAGGCGCAGAACTCCCCCGAGTTGCAGGCGAACTCCGGATGGTGCGGATGCTCTGACCCCGGCGAGGGTGACGCGGAGGCCGGGGCAGCAGAGTGTGCGCTCGCAGAGCGCGGGGCTGCGCCGTCGGGCGTTCCCGCCGTGGCCGGTGCGGCCAGGCCGGCCGTCGCGGCGACGGCGCCGAGCAGAACGGCCGGCAACGCGGTGCGGAAGGTGACGTGGCGTCGGGTCATCGGTTTTCTCCCCCATGGTCGAAACGTCGTGTTCGGGTGTGATCCAACGATGGCGAAGGATGACCGGAATGTCAGTAGGAAAACGCGATTCTGTGGACAACTCACGAGGAAAGACTCGTTCGAGTTACGGGTACCTACTCACGTTCGCCGGTTGTCCACAGTTTCCGAGAACCTGCTTGTGGCCCGTGTCGAACGCTGCTATGTCGAGGCCTTCGCGGCGTGCCCGGCGTCACGCGCCCACCGGCGGACCCGGCCGCTGGTCGGCGGCCTACCCTCGTAACCGTGTCCACCGAAGCCGACCCCGAGTCCGACGTCCGCGTGCCGCGCGGAGCGGGTATCGCACCCCTCCTGACGGTCGGCGCACTCCTCGGCATCGTCGTCGCCGTCGGCCTGATAGCGCTGACGGGCGGACTCGGCGCGGTCGCCGGTATCTCCGACCCGGGCCCGCTCACCACCTACGGCATCACCGTTGTGCGGGTCGCCGCCGACCTCGCCTCGGCTGTGTGCATCGGATCGCTGCTGCTCGCCGCGTTCCTCGTGCCACCCCAGCGGTCCGGCACGCTCGCCGCCGACGGATACGCGGCCGTCCGCACCGCGGGCCACGCCGCGTGGGCCTGGTTCGTCCTCGCTCTGACCTCGGTGTTCTTCGTCGCCGCCGACGGTGCCGGCCGTCCGGTCACCGACCTGCTCGATCCCGAGGTGTTCCTCAACTTCGTCGGGGCCATCGAACAGCCGAAGGCCTGGCTCATGACGTCGGGCATCGCGCTGCTGCTCGTCCTCGGCTGTCGCTTGGTACTGACGTGGGGCTGGACGACGGTGCTGTTCTTCGTGGCCGTCGCAGGCCTGCTGCCCGTGGCCGTGACCGGCCACTCCGCCAGCGGCGGCTCCCACGACATGGCCACGAACAGCCTGCTGTACCACCTGCTCGGCGCGGCATTGTGGGTCGGCGGGCTCATCGCGCTGCTCGCCCACGGGCGAAGGAGAGGCGCCCACCTGACGCTCGCCGCAACCCGGTTCTCGAAGATCGCGCTGGTCGCCTGGATCGTCATGGCCGCGTCCGGGGTCGTCAACGCCCTCGTGCGGGTCGCGCCGGGTGACCTGCTCACCACCGACTACGGCCTGCTCGTGCTGGCGAAAGTGGTCCTGCTGCTGATGCTCGGCGTGTTCGGGCACCAGCAGCGCAGCCGCAGCATCGCTGGGCTCCGCGACGGCGCGGGAGGGGGGCAGCTGCTGCGTCTCGCCGGTGTCGAAGTGCTGATCATGCTGGTCACCATCGGACTCGCGGCGGCACTCGCACGGACCCCTCCGCCCGCGGAGATCGCCGCACAGCCGTCGACGACCGAGCTGCTGCTCGGCTACGAGCTCTCCGGTGCCCCCACGTCCTGGACGCTGCTCACGGCATGGCGGTTCGACCTCGTCTACGGCACCGCGGCGATCGTGCTGGCCGGTCTCTATCTGGCCGGGGTGCGCAGGTTGCGCCGCCGCGGTGACCCCTGGCCCGTCGGCCGCACCTGGGCGTGGGTGCTCGGCTGCGCCATGCTGCTCGTGGCGACATCGTCCGGAATCGGGCGCTATTCGCCGTCGATGTTCAGCATGCACATGGTCAGCCACATGTTCCTGTCGATGGGCGTGCCCGTGCTGCTCGTCCTCGGCGGACCGGTCACGTTGGCCCTGCGCGCGCTGCCGACCGCGGGCAGGGACGCACCGCCTGGGCCACGGGAGTGGCTGCTGGCGTTCGTGCACTCGCCTGTGACGCGAGCGCTGACCAACCCTGTGGTGGCGACGACGTTGTTCGTCGGTTCCTTCTACGGCCTCTACTACTCGGGGATGTTCGACTCCGCGCTGAACTATCACTGGGCGCACCTGGCGATGAAGGCCCACTTCCTGCTGGCGGGCTACGTCTTCTACTGGCCGGTGATCGGCATCGACCCGTCCCCGCGCAAGCTGCCGCACCTGGCCAAGCTCGGCATGGTGTTCGTCTCGATGCCGTTCCACGCGTTCTTCGGCGTGACGCTGATGAACATGCAGACGGTGATCGGTGAGCCGTTCTACCGCGGTCTCGGGCTGCCGTGGGTCGAGGACCTGCTGCTGGACCAGCGAACCGGCGGAGGTATCGCATGGGCGACGGGTGAGATTCCCGTGGTGGTCGTGATGGTCGCTCTGCTCGTCCAATGGGCCAGGGCCGACGACCGGGAGGCACGTCGCCGCGACCGGCGGGAGGACGCCACGGGCGAGCAGGATCTGGCCGCCTACAACGCGATGCTCAAGGAACTCGCGAGCGGCACCCGGCGCGAGTAGCACGCCCCACCGACGATTTCAGTGCGACCCAGCCCGATCGCGGCTGGTTGTCCACGTCGCCGACGGCTGTCCACAGATTCGCCGCGGCGGCGCCGCGGGCCGTCCTCGCAGGGCACGGTGGAGTCACCGAACCCCGGCGAGAAAGGAACGGCAATGGCGATCGGTGAGACCACGGTGACCGTGGTGGGCAACATCTCCAGTGACGTGTTCATGAAGGACACCCACAGCGGCGCGGTAGCCGGATTCTGGCTGCGCAGCAACGAACGGCGCTACGACAAGGAAACGGGGGAGTGGTGCAACGGCCGTTCCCTCGCGGTGCGCGTCTCGTGCTGGCGACGGCTCGCGGAGAACGTGCGGGACTCGCTGTCCAAGGGTGATCCGGTCGTGGTCAGCGGACGGTTGTATACGACGGAGTTCGTCACCGACGGGCAGCCGCGCACGGTCACCGAGCTGGAGGCACAGGCCGTCGGCCCGAATCTGTCGTGGTGCACCAGCGGTGTCCAGCGGCGCCCCCGGGGCAGGAACCGTCCCGCTCCTGGTCACGAAGCCGGGGAAACGGCGGAGCCGGCGATGGCGGCCGCCTCGGCGGCCTGACCGTGTCCGCAACGTCGAGAGCCGAGATGCGGACCGTCGCGGGCGACAAGGCGAGGCGCCGTCAGCCGGTTCACGGCTCGGCTCTACGATCGCGGTATGGCCGAGTTCATCTACACCATGAAGAAGGTGCGCAAGACCGTCGGGGACAAGGTGATTCTCGACGATGTCAGCACCGCGTTCTTCCCGGGCGCGAAGATCGGCGTCGTGGGCCCGAACGGTGCGGGCAAGTCGACCGTCCTGAAGATCATGGCGGGACTCGACCAGCCCAGCAACGGCGAGGCGTTCATCCAGCCGGGCGCCAGTGTCGGAATCCTGCAACAGGAGCCGCCGCTGAACGAGGAGAAGACGGTGCGCGGCAACGTCGAGGAGGGCCTCGGCGAGATCAAGGTCAAGCTCGACCGGTTCAACGAGATCGCCGAGCAGTTGGCGACCGACTACACCGACGAGCTCATGGCCGAGATGGGCAAGCTCCAGGAGGCGCTCGACCACGCCGACGCGTGGGAGCTCGACTCGCAGCTCGAGCAGGCCATGGACGCGCTCCGCTGCCCACCCGGCGAGGAGCCCGTCGAGCACCTGTCCGGTGGCGAGCGGCGCCGTGTCGCGCTGTGCAAGCTGCTGCTGTCGAAGCCGGACCTGCTGCTGCTCGACGAGCCCACCAACCACCTGGACGCCGAGAGCGTGCTGTGGCTCGAACAGTTCCTGGCCAACTACCCGGGCGCCGTGCTCGCCGTCACGCACGACAGGTACTTCCTGGACAACGTGGCCGAGTGGATCATGGAGCTCGACCGTGGCCGCGTCGAAGGCTACGAGGGCAACTACTCCACCTACCTCGAGAAGAAGCGGGAACGGCTCGAGGTACAGGGCAAGAAGGACGCCAAGCTCGCCAAGCGGCTCAAGTCCGAACTGGAATGGGTGCGCTCCAACGCCAAGGCCCGCCAGACCAAGTCCCGCTCGCGCCTCGAGCGGTACGAGCAGATGGCCGAGGAGGCGGAGAAGAGCAAGAAGCTCGACTTCGAGGAGATCCAGATCCCGCCGGGTCCGCGGTTGGGCAACACGGTGGTCGAGGTCGAGCACCTCAAGAAGGGCTTCGACGACCGCCTGCTGATCGACGACCTGTCGTTCATGCTCCCGCGCAACGGCATCGTCGGCGTCATCGGCCCGAACGGTGTCGGTAAGACGACGCTGTTCAAGACGATCGTCGGCCTCGAGGAACCGGACGAAGGCAGTGTCAAGATCGGCGACACCGTCAAGCTGGCCTATGTGGACCAGAATCGGGCCGGTATCGACCCGAACAAGTCCGTGTGGGAGGTCGTCTCCGATGGGCTCGACTTCATCAACGTCGGCCAGGTCGAGATGCCGTCCCGTGCCTACGTCAGTGCGTTCGGGTTCAAGGGCCCCGATCAGCAGAAGAAGGCAGGAGTGCTCTCCGGCGGTGAGCGCAACCGCCTCAACCTGGCGCTGACCCTCAAGCAGGGCGGCAACCTGCTCCTGCTGGACGAGCCGACCAACGACCTGGACGTCGAGACGCTGGGCTCGCTGGAGAACGCACTCGAACAGTTCCCGGGCTGCGCCGTGGTCATTTCCCACGACCGCTGGTTCCTCGACCGCATCGCCACCCACATCCTCGCGTGGGAGGGTGACGACGAGAACCCGGCGAAGTGGTTCTGGTTCGAGGGCAACTTCGAGGGCTATGAGAAGAACAAGATCGAGCGCATGGGCCAGGAGGCGGCGCGTCCGCACCGGGTGACCCACCGGAAGCTCACCCGGGACTGATCACCCGGACCAGGGACCGCTGCAACGTTGGATAGGGTCGGTCTCTCACGAGTCGGCGGCCGGGCCGGGTAACCCGAGCGGGGCCCGGCCCCGGACCGTCGACTCGTCGGCACGCCCATCTGCAGGAATGGAAGGCCTCACAGAGCGGAGTCCCCGTGGTTGCCACTGAGTCGGCCGGTACGCACGCGGTCAACGACCGCGACACCGCGGTTCCTCGTGGTGTGCACCGAGACGACGTCACGTCGGGCGGCGTCGGCGACCTCTCCGCGGTGGAGCAGCTCCTGGACCGTGCCGAGACGATGGAGTGGCGTGCGCCGGAACTCGCCGCGATCCTCGGGGAACGGGCAGCGAGCCTGGCAGAAGCCGCCGGCGCGAATGCGCTGTGGGTCCGAGCCGAGGCCACCGTCGTCCACGCCCACGTGCTGCTCGGGCATCGTGCCTCGACCGTCGGCCGCGCGGTCGCGGCCCTGCGTGCAGCGGAGGACGCCGAGCTGCCGGTGATCGCCGCGCAGGTCCGCACCGACCTGGCCGTGTGCGCGCGCAGTGTCGGCGCGCCCCTCACCGGCCTGGCCATCCTGCGGCCGGTGCTCACCGTGAGCGGCCTGTCGACCGTGCGCAGGGCGACCGCGTTGTGCCATCTCGTTGGCTGCCTCGGCACGCTGGGACGCAAGGCCGAACTCGACCGGGTGCTGCTCGAAGGCGATCGTCTCGTGGCCGGTGACGCCACGCTCGACGAGGACGACAAGCTCATGGCGCGCGGCATGATCCGGCTCGGGGTGTCGGCGCACCGCAGGCGGCACGGCGACACGATGGGTGCCGCCGACGCAGCCCGCACCGGCATCGGCTTTCTGGACCGGATGGAAGACCCGGCTCGCGACGGCGGCGTCGCGAGGGTGCGGCTCGTCCTCGAGCTGGTGTGCTCGCTGCTGGACCGCGGCGACGGAGAGCCCGCACTGGAAGCGGCGCAGTCACTGTTCGACCAACCGGAACGCGCCGCGGCCGTCGCGCCCACCGCGTGGCTCCGTGCCGCACTGGCTACACGGGTCCTGCTCAGCAACGGTGCGGCCGAATCCGCCGCCACGATGTTGCGTGACGCCCTGTACGGAGTCGTGCGCCACGACCTCGACGCGGTGGTCGCGCGGCTGTGGCTGGAGTTGGCGAACGTCGAGGAACGCATCGGCAATGCCGCCGAAGCCGTGACGTGCCTGCACAACGCCAGGGCAGCCGAACAGCGGTACGCGCGGGCCCGCAGCCAAGCGCGTGCCGTACTGCACGGCGAGTTCGGTTCTGGCGAACAAGCGCCGGTCGACCTCGCGGAGATCGTCACCTCGGCCCGCCCGCAGCAAACGCCCTCCGCCCCCGTAGCGGCCGCCGAGCCGGAGCCCGCGCGTCCTGCCCCCTCGCAGGTCGCCGTCGGAGCCGAGCACGCCGGTGCGGCCAACGGCACTCCGGTCGCCGGCCATCCCACTCAGCGAAACGGCTCCGGGCTCGCCGGCGGCACGGCGGTGAACGGTCATCAGCCGGTCAACGGCCACGGTGCGAAGCCCCGGAACGGAGCGGCAGTCGCCGGCGACGCCGCATCGACAGCGGGCACGGCATCGTCGGCGTCGAGCGACGGGACGACCGCTGCCGACGACCGGCGCTCCACGCACGAGCCGGCGGAGACAGCAGCCGAAGCCACCATGGTCATGCCCGCGATACCGCGTTCGGACGGGCCGCCGAGGGATCGGTCCACGACCGCGGAGTCGGCCGCTCCTACGGCCATGCGCACCGACCCCGCGGACACCGCTCCGACCGACACCGCTTCGGCCGACACGGCACCCGCGGAGACCGCGCAGGCGCACACGGCCTCTCCTGGCACGGAACAGCAAGTCACAGAACAGCAAGTCACGGAACAGCGGGCAGCGGAACGGGCGGCCTCGGCGCCCACCAGGACCGACGACGCCGCTGCCGGTGCCGAACCCACCGACGGGGCGGCGACGGCTGACACGTCCTCCGGCGAGGCGGCCTCCGTGGGAGGCGACGTCGCGCCGGACGGGTCGACTGCCGCCGCTGCCGACACGGCGTCCGAACAGTCCGCCGAGCGGGGCTCTCCGAGGAAGCGGCGGCGTCACGACGTGGAGCACGGCTCGATCACTGCACGTTCGGTCCTGGACCGGCTGGGCATTTCGCCGTCCCGGGGCGGGCGCCGCCACGCAGCCGCATCGGACACTCCCGAGGTGGACGGGTCCGGCGAGGCCGCGTCGCACCGGGTTCCGGACGCGGCTTCTCCGGTGGCCGGATCGCCGCCGGAGCGCACGGTGCCGGGAACGGCGGCATACTCGTCCGCGTCGGCGGGTTCGGGAATGTCAGGCTTGCCGTCGGCCGCCGAGACAGACGCCCTGGCCGCCAGGACGGCCGAGCTCGACGCAGCGACGTCCCGATCCACGGAGTCGGCGGCTTCGGACGTGCTGGATTCCGGAACGGCCGGAGCCAGCGTCGAGCCGATCCTCGCTGCAGCGACGGCCTCCGCACCCCAGCTCGACGACTCCACGGCGATCATCTCCGCCGTCACTGACGAGACCACGGCGGCCCCGTCGCATGTCGAGACCGCGGGTTCCGACATGCGCGGGGCGCCCGGCGGGCACAGCGGCAACGATCCCAACACCACGGATCACAACACGACGGATCGCAGCATTACGGATCACAACACCACGGATCGCAGCATTGCGGGTCCCAGCACCACGCATCACGCCATGCCTGATGGCGGCGCACCGGGTGTGGGTGCCACCCACCACGGTGCCGCTGAACACGGTGTCACCGACCGCCGTGCCGGTGAGTGCGCCGATGTCGGCTACGGCGCGTTCGGGGCCATAGCCGAGACCGGAGGTTCCGACAGTGGTTTCGGTGCCGCCCACGAGTCCGTAGCGGACCCGTGGCTGCCGCGGGTCAAGTTGCCGCCGCCGTTGTTGCCGATCGAAGCGTTCACGTCGGGCGGGGATCCGGACTCCGGTGAGGGCGCCGCGGCGGCCGAGCCGGAACGGGCGGCGACGGCCGATGCGGAAGCGGACCTGCCTGCCACTCGTGCGTCCTCCGCTCCCGAACCCGCAGCTCCCGAACCCGCAGCTCCCGAACCCGCAGGTTCCGAACCCTCCCGTTCGGAACCTGCTGCGTCGGAACCCGCAACCCCGGAGTCGGCGACCCCGGAATCCGCGAACCCGGAATCCGCCGCCCTGTCGTCGGCCGTCTCGGAGCCCAGCCGGTGGGAGCCCAGCCGGTGGGAGCCCAGCCGGTGGGACCCCAGCGTGTCGGACTCCGACGTCGGCGAACCGGCAGTGTCCGACACCGCGGCCGGGGTGCCGGACCTGCCCCGGCACGAGCTCCCGCTCGACGAACCGCCGGAGGACGCCGGGTTGGCGGAGTTGCTCGCGCGCGCCCTCGCCGAGCACCAGGTCGCTTCGGGTGCCGCGCTCGCGTCGACGCCGAGTGGGGAGGACCGTGAGGGCCACGCCGTCGGCAGTGGCGTGGGCGTGAACGGCAGCCGCCGCAACGGCAGCACGCATGCTCGGGGGCGCGGCGGTCGCCACGATCGCTAGACCGGCGCCATCCGGCGACCCGAAGGGCAGCGTCCCGATACAGTGGCGACGACCGAACGGCATGTCCGAGCTGTCATCGCCAGAGTTGGAGAGTTGCGTTGCCCGACATGAGCTCGACCGGTGTCCAGTCCCGTCCGCAGAACGCGGACCGGGGAGGCCCGACCCCCAGCCGGCGGAGCCCGGAACAACTCCGGGACGACCTGATCGCCGCCGCTGCGGCGCAGGCGCCGGACATCGGCGACCTCATCGGTCACTACTACCGCCTGATCCCCGCCGAGGAGATCATCGGTGAGAGCCCGCACGATCTCGTCGGCGCCGTGCGGTCGCACCTGGAGCTGGCGCGCAACCGGGTTCCGGGCAGGCCCGCGCTCCGCCTGTTCAATCCGACGACCGCGGAGGACGGCTGGTCGAGCGAGTCGACCGTCATCCAGGTCGTCACCGACGACATGCCGTACCTGGTCGACTCGGTCGTGGCGGAGCTGGCGCGAGGCGGTGTGCACGTGCAGCGCATCGTGCACCCGATCATGTTGGTCACGCGCGACATGTCCGGCGGGTTGCAGGAGCTCCATCCGGGTGGCGACGTCGAGCAGCCGCCCGCGGGCGCGACCGTCGAGTCGTGGATGTACCTGGAGATCGACTCGATCACCGATGTGGACCGCGCCCGCGAGTGCGACCATCGGCTGCTGGCGGTGCTCGAAGACGTCCGGGAGGTCGTCGAGGACACCGATCGCATGGCCGCCACCGCGGTCTCGCTGGCCGACGAACTCGACGTCACCCCGCCGCCGTTGCCGGAGCAGGAGGTTCGCGACGGTGCGCAGCTGCTCCGCTGGCTGGCCGACGGTCACCTGACGTTCCTCGGTTACCGGCACTACGAGGTGATCGACGACGGCGGTGAGGCCGCGCTGCGTGCGGTACTGGCGTCGGGACTGGGGGTGCTGCGGCAGGACAGCCTCGCCGCGCGCAACCTCACCGCTGGGCCGGATTCGACGGCTCAGGCGCTGAAGCCGGAGCTGTTGGTGCTCACGCAGGCCGGCGCGCCGTCGACGGTGCACCGGCCGATCTACCCGTACTACGTCGGCGTGAAGACGTTCGACAACGACGGCAACGTCACCGGTGAGCACCGTTTCCTCGGCATGTTCACCACGACCGCACTGCACGAGGACGTACTCGACATCCCGGTCGTCGAACGCCGTGTCCGGGAGGTCATCCACCGGGCCGGGTTCCCGATGCAGTCCTACTCCGGCCAGCGGATGCTGGAAGTGCTGCAGAACTGGCCGCGGGCGGACCTGTTCTCGGCGGATCCGGATTCGTTGTACGCCACGGCGACGGGCGCGATCACGCTGGCCGATCGCCGTAGGCTGCGACTGTTCCTCCGCCGCGACACGTACGGCAGGTTCTACTCGTGCCTGGTGTTCCTGCCCCGCGACCGGTACACGACGCGGTCGCGGCTGGCGATGCAGCAGGTGCTGTTGGACGAGCTCGAGGGCACGCACCTGGAGTACGCGACGAGGCTGGGTGAGACGCAGCTCGCGCAGGTGCACTTCACCGTCCACACCGATCCGGGTGCGACCGTCGAGCCCGACACGCTGCGCATCCAGGAGCGGCTGTCCGAGGCCATGCGCAGCTGGGACGACCTGATGGTGGAGGCGATCCTCGCCGAGCGGCGCGAGCGCGCGGGGGACGGCAAGGCCGTGACGTTCGCGGGCGAGGAATCGGCCACGGAACAGGCGCAGCGCTACGCCACGGTGTTCCCCGAGGCGTACAAGGAGGACTTCGACGCCGAGTCGGCGTTGCGCGATCTGAGGCTGCTCGAGTCCCTCGACGGCCGTGGCGACGTGCGCATGTCGTTCTACCTGCCCGACGATGCGGCGCCGGGGGAGCGCCGGTTCAAGCTCTACACCCAGGGCGACGGCGTGACACTGTCGACGATGCTGCCGTTGTTGCAGCGCATGGGTGTCGAGGTGGTCGACGAGCGGCCGTACGAACTCTCGCGGGAGGACGGCGCCCGCCTGTGGATCTACGACTTCGGCCTCCGTATCGACCCGGACGTGCTCGCGGCGATCGAGGCCGAGAAGGACCTCCAGGTGCGCTTCCAGGACGCCTTCGCCGCCGAGTGGCGGGGTGACGCCGAGGTCGACGGGTTCAACGCTCTCGTGCTGCGTGCCGGACTGGACTGGCGGCAGGTCGCGGTGCTGCGCTCCTACGCCCGCTACCTGCGGCAGGCGGGTTCGCCGTACTCGCAGGACTACATCGAGACGACGCTGCTGGCCCACACCGACATCGCGACTGCGCTGGTGCGGCTGTTCGAAACCAGGTTCGGTCAGGACGACGCGCTGCGCGAGGACGGTGCGAGCGAACAGGTCGACGAGATCAACGCGATGATCGACGAGGTCACGAGCCTGGATCAGGACCGGATCCTGCGCAGGCTGCTGTCGGTCATCGTGGCAACGCTGCGCACGAACTACCGGGTGACCGACGCCGACGGCGCCGCGCGTCCGTACCTCGCGTTCAAGCTCGATCCGCAGCAGGTGCCGGACCTACCCGAACCCCGTCCGGCCTACGAGATCTTCGTGTGCTCACCGAGGGTGGAAGGTGTCCACCTCCGGTTCGGCTCGGTCGCCAGGGGTGGGCTGCGCTGGTCGGACCGCCGCGAGGACTTCCGCACCGAGGTGCTCGGTCTGGTGAAGGCGCAGGCGGTCAAGAACGCGGTCATCGTGCCGGTCGGGGCCAAGGGCGGGTTCGTCGTCAAGCGCCCGCCGATGGCCACCGGCGACCCGGGTATCGACCGCGAGGCGCAGCACTCCGAGGGCGTGGCCTGCTATCGCATGTTCATCTCCGGCCTGCTGGACCTCACCGACAACCTCGTCGACGGCGTCACGGTGCCCGCGCGCGACGTCGTCCGTTACGACGGGGACGACAACTACCTGGTCGTCGCCGCGGACAAGGGCACCGCGACGTTCTCCGACATCGCCAACGAGGTCGCCAAGAGCTACGGCTTCTGGCTGGGCGACGCGTTCGCCTCCGGCGGTTCGGTCGGCTACGACCACAAGGACATGGGCATCACCGCGAAGGGTGCCTGGGAGAGCGTCAAGCGGCATTTCCGCGAGGTCGGCGTCGACACGCAGAGCCAGGACTTCACGGTCGTCGGCATCGGCGACATGGGCGGCGACGTGTTCGGGAACGGCATGCTGCTGTCGGAGCACATCCGGCTCGTGGCCGCGTTCAACCACCTGCACATCTTCCTCGACCCGAACCCCGACGCGGCGAGTGCGTTCGCCGAGCGCACGCGCTTGTTCGAGTTGCCGCGTTCGACGTGGGACGACTACGACCGCTCGTTGATCAGCGAGGGCGGCGGGATCTACCCGCGCAGCGCGAAGACCGTCCCGATCACGCCGCAGGTGGCCGAGGCCCTGGGAATCGACGGCGTCGACAGCATGTCGCCGGCCGAGCTGGTCCACGCGATCCTGCAGGCGCCGGTCGATCTGCTGTGGAACGGCGGCATCGGCACCTATGTGAAGGCTGAGAGCGAACGGCACGCGGACGCGGGCGACAAGGCCAACGACGCCGTGCGTGTCAACGGCAGCCAGGTCCGCGCCAAGGTCATCGGGGAGGGCGGCAACCTCGGCCTCACGCAGCGCGGGCGTATCGAGTTCGCCCGGCACGGCGGCAAGGTCAACACCGACGCGCTCGACAACTCGGCGGGCGTGGACTGCTCCGACCACGAGGTCAACATCAAGATCCTGCTCGACAAGCTCGTCGAGACCGGGGAGCTGGCCGTCTCCGAGCGCAACGAGCTGCTCGAGGTCATGACCGACGAGGTCGGCGAACTGGTGCTGCGGGACAACTACACGCAGAACGCGGTGCTGGGGGTCGCGCGCCACCACACGGATGCGATGGTGTCCGTGCACCGCAGGCTGGTCGGTGCGCTCGAGGCGAAGGGTGCACTGGACCGGCAGCTGGAGGCGCTGCCCGCCGACCCCGGGTTCGGCGAGCTCGAGAAGGACGGGCAGGGGCTGACGTCGCCGGAGCTGGCCACTGTGCTGGCGCACGTCAAGCTGGACCTGAAGGACGAGATCCTCGCCAGTGAACTGCCCGACGCCGAGGTGTTCAGCCGCCGCGCCGCCGAGTACTTTCCGACGCCGCTGCGCAACCGGTTCGGCGCGTCGGTGGCCAAGCATCCGCTGCTGCGGCAGATCACGACGACGTGGCTGGTCAACGAGGTCGTCGACGGTGCGGGCCTGACGTACGCGTTCCGCCTCGCCGAGGAGCTCAACGCCACGGCGACCGACGCGGTGCGGGCCTACTCGGTCGTCACGAACGTCTACGGCCTTTCCGAGGTGTGGCAGGCGATCGCGGAACTCGACAACCTCGTGGCGACCGACATCGCCGACGAGATGGTGCTGGAGACCCGCAGGCTCCTCGACCGGGCGTCCCGATGGTTCCTGACGAACCGTCCGCAGCCGCTGGCGGTCGGCGCGGAGATCAACCGGTTCGGCGAGCCGGTGCGGGCGATGAACGGTCAGCTGGGCAAGCTGGTGCGCGGGCGCGAGGCCGAGAAGGTCCGCGCCGAGGTCGGCAGGCTGACCGCCGCGGGTGTTCCCGCTGCGCTCGCGGAGCGCGTCAGTGAGCTGCTGCTCGGGTATGCGCTGCTGGACATCACGGAGGTGGCCGAGCTGGCCGAGCCGGACGGCGAGGGCACCCCGGTGGACGTCGCCGAGCTGTACCTCGCCTTGTCGGACCACCTGGGATTCGACCACATGCTGGCGTCGGTGAACCAGCTCGAGCGGGACAACCGGTGGCACGCGCTGGCGAGGCTCGCGCTGCGTGACGACCTGTACGGCTCGTTGCGGGCGATCACGCGGGACGCATTGCGGCACAGCGACCCCGGCGACTCGGTCGACGACAAGATCGCCAAGTGGGAGCAGGCCAACGCCTCCCGGCTGGCCCGTTCACGCGTCACGCTCGACGAGATCTCGCGATCCGGGCGCATCGACCTCGCGACGCTGTCGGTGGCAGCACGGCAGATCCGGAGCACGGTCGGATGAGCGCCGGTGAGTACGTGACGCATGTCCGGCCGCGCTGGTCCGATATGGACGCGTTCGGTCACGTCAACCATGCGCGTATGGTGACGTTGCTGGAGGAGGCGCGGGTGCCGTTGCTGTTCGACGACGCGAGCGCGCAGGGCCTCGGCGAGTTCGCGAAGGGTACGGTCGTGGTGAAGCTCGGGGTCGACTACAAGGAGCCGGTGATCGTTGACGGCAAACAACTGCGGGTGGGTATCACGATGACCCTGCTGCGGAGGGCATCCTTCACCCTCGCCTACCGTGTCCACAACGGACCGTCCGAATCGGATCCGGTGGCCGTCACGGCGTGGACGCTGCTGGCGCCGTACGACGTCGGCTCCGCCCGTCCCCGCAGGCTCGCCGATCAGGAGCGTGCGTTCCTCGCGGACCATATCCCGGAGAGCGGCGATGCCTGAGTTGCGAATCCCCGACGCGGCCGACCGGGAATCGCTCGGCGCGTTCATCGCCAGGGCGGTGCGCCTGGACGGGCAGGCGGTCGTGCGGCTGCGCATGCGCGGACCCGGCGTGCTGGAGGCATGGGCGAGCACCCCGTTCGAGGTGCTCGTGACGCGCGCGGTGGAAGGTGAGATCGATCCGGGCGACGTGACCGTGTCAGGGTCGGAACTGCTCGCTGCGCTGACCGTCGCGCCGGGAGAGCGGATGGACCCAGGGCCGTCGCGCGATCTGCTGTGGCGTTCCGAACTGCCGGCCGGAGCGGGATGGCGCCAGGTCGACACTCTCCCTGCGGCCGTCGTCGCCGACCTGGCCGATCGTGGGGTCGCCGTGGCCAAGGAGAACGTCGGCCCGCAGGGCACGCCGCCCGCGTCGCTCATGGACCAGACCGTGCTGACCGTGTCCGGCGACGACACCGAACTCGAGGTGCCGATGCGGTGCCTGTTCGCCCTGTCCGGCATGGGGTTCGTCGACTCCTCGGTCGACGGCGACGTCGTGCGTGTCACGGCCACCGACGCGTGGCTGCGGCTCGACGGCCGGTACGGCGCGGTCGTCCGCCGCAGGCACGCGTTGCTGCCGCTGCTGTTCTGAATCCGCCCATCGGGGCGGTGGCACTGCGGTGATCTCGGCGAACCAGTGGCAGCGGCCCGTTGCCGGTGTCATCGTTGGCCGATGAGCGACGACCAGCGGGCCGACGACCAGCGGGCCGACGAGCAGTGGGCCGACGAGCAGTGGGCCGACGATCCTGCGGATCCCACAGCCGAGTTCCTGGCGGACGTGCGTCCCGAGGAAACTCCGTGGCGGATCGAACGTCCGCCCGCCGAGCAGGCCGCGCAGCCGATTCCCGACGCCAACGAGCGGACCCGTTTCCAGCGGGTCGCGGGCGCTCTCGGCGGCGCAACGCCCTATCTGGCGGCGGGCAGCGCGGCGGGCTGGGTCAGTGCCCGGGCCTACGACGACCATGCCGAGGAGTCCGTCGACCCCGGCGGGATGGGCGACCTGGGCATGGGTGGCGAGGGCTGACCGGAGTCGCAGCCGACCGGAGCTGCATCCGACGGAGCTGCATCCGACGGAGCTGCCGGTCAACCCACGGTTGACGGCCAGCGGGGGTCAACCTATGGTTGACGCATGACCGACACGCCGAAGCCACGCGTCACCGCATACCCGGTCAGGCTCGACGACCTGATCGACGCCATCAAGACCGCGCGCACCGATGTGCTCGACCAGCTTTCCGACGCCGTCCTCGCCGGTGAGCACCTCGGTGAGATCGCCGACCATCTGATCGGGCACTTCGTCGACCAGGCACGTCGTGCCGGGGCCTCGTGGACCGACATCGGCCAGAGCATGGGTGTCAGCAAGCAGGCCGCGCAGAAGCGGTTCGTCGCGAAAGGCGACGACGTGCTGGACCCCGAGGAAGGGTTCTCGCGGTTCACCCCGCGCGCCAGGAACGCGGTCATGGCCGCGGGCGACGTCGCCCGCGAGCACGGCCATTCCGCGATCACGCCCGCCCACCTCGTGCTCGGCCTACTGACCGAACCGGATGCGCTGGCCGCGAAAGCGCTCGCCGACCAGCGCGTGACCGGCGAAACCCTCCGGACGGCCGCGACCGCGGCACTGCCCGAGGACGGCGAGTCCGGGACGGCTCCGGACCTGCCGCCGTTCTCGGCGGAGGCGAAGAAGGCGCTCGAACTGACCTACCGTGAGGCGCTGCGCCTGGGGCACAACTACATCGGCACGGAGCACGTGCTGCTGGCGCTGCTCGAACACGAGGACGACGACGGTGTCCTGACCGCGGCCGGTGTCACCAAAGCCCGCGTCGAGACGTTCGTCAACGCCGCACTCGCCGAGCTGGTCGCGCGCCGCAGCGACTCGTGACTCCGGCCGTCCCGGGCGAGTTCGGAATCCGCCCCGCCCGCCGAACCCGCAGTCAGGACGGGCCGCCGATGCACCAGGGTGCCGTGACCGTGCGATCACAGCACCCTGTCTCGGCCGGCGGTCAGACCCAGCTGTTCATCATCGACTGGGCCGCCATCTCCAGGTAGTCCCACAGTTTCGTCCGGTAGGGCTCGGGGATGCCGGTCTCGTCGACGGCGATGCGCATGGCCCGCAGCCACGCGTCCCGTTCGATCGGGCCGATCTTGAACGGCGCGTGCCGCATCCGCAGTCGCGGGTGGCCACGCTGCTCCGAGTAGGTCTGCGGACCGCCCCAGTACTGCATGAGGAACAGTCGCAGGCGGTCCTCGGCCGGGCCGAGGTCCTCCTCGGGGTACAGCGGCCGCAACACCTCGTCGTCGGCGACCTCGGCGTAGAACCGCGCCACGAGTTTCCGGAACGTCTCCTCACCGCCCACCGCGTCGTAGAACGTGCGCGGGTCGGCGGTTCCGCCGCTGGCCTCAGACACTTCGGGCACCTCTGTTGTCTCGGACGTTGGGGTTGTTTCGAACGTTGGGGCTATCTCGAACAGTGCTGGGTTTCATTGTCCCCGGGGCGTCATGCGTTGTTGCCCCCGTTCGGGAACAGTCGCCGCAGCGGTGGCTGGAAGCCGGCGCGCTCGAAGGCGGCCATCGCGTCGGCACGCAGTGCACGTTGGATGGCCCACTGCTTGCCGGGGCGCACCTTCACGGTCAGGCGCAGCAGCACCGCCTCCGGGGTCACGCTCTCGACGCCCAGCACCGCCGGGGCTTCCAGGATGTCGGGCGCGAGGTCCTCGCGTTCGGCCGACGTGGCCAGGACGTCCTTGAGCAGCGTCGTGGCGCGGTCCAGGTCGGCGTCGTAGGCGACCGGGATGTCGACGACGCCGACGGCGAATCCCTGGCTGAAGTTGCCGACCCGGAGCACCTCGCCGTTGCGGACGTACCAGACGGTGCCGTTGAGGTCGCGCAACGTCGTGATGCGCAGCCCCACGGCCTCGACGGTGCCGACGGCCTCGCCGACGTCGACGACATCGCCCACGCCGTACTGGTCCTCCATCATCATGAAGATGCCCGACAGGAAGTCGCGGACGAGGTTCTGCGCGCCGAACCCGACGGCCACGCCGACGATGCCGGCGGAGGCGATGATCGGGGCCAGGTTGATGCCCAGCTCGCCGAGGATGAGCACCACCGCGATCGTGTACACCACGACGGTCGTGATCGACTTCAGCACCGAGCCGATGGTCCTGGCCCGCTGCCTGCGGCGTTCGAGGATGCCGGGGCCGATGAGGTCGGGGGCCTTCTCCTTGAGCGGCTTCAGCAGCGCCGGGACCTTGTCCTTGCCGTCATCCTCGGGAGTGCGGGTCATCCGGTCGATGAGCCTGCGGATGACCAGGCGCACGACGAACGCGACGACGGCGATGAGCAGGATGGTGAACGGCTTCGCGATCAGCCAGTTCGCCGAACCGGCCAGCCATTCGTTACCGGTGAGCTGCCAGATCTGCTGGCACCAGGTGCCCGCCTCCTGGATGCAGGACGGGGGTTCGCTGAGCAACTGGTCCACGGGGGTTGGTTGTCCTTCCGTCGCATGATCGAGCGATGTGTGACGCCGCCCACTTCACTGGTCCCGCCCGGGCGCAGGTGAGGCATGTTGACCACGTCGAACTCCACAGCCACGGTACTCGGGGCGGACACGTGCATTAACACACGTGCGTTTCAGGGGCGATGTGTGGTCGACTAGGGCAGCACCGGTGGAGGTGGTCGCGTGCCAGACCGACAACCGAGCCCTCACGGCGCTCACCCCCGGCAGCCGGCCGGGACGGCGTCGGAGGTCATGCTGTGCGCGCCGGCATCCGGCGTGAACCGCGGTGGAACGGCTCCGACGGGGCCGCATCCCACCGGCCCGCCGCGTGCGGGCAGGGTTCCCCGGACGCCCGGGGCGTGGCGCTCCCGTGAGGCTGGCTCCGGTTCGTCGGGCCCCGGCTGGGGAAAACGCCGGGTGCTGCTGCTGAACGCGACGTTCGAACCGCTGACGGCGCTACCGTTGCGGCGGGCGATCGTCCTGCTCGTCTGTGGCAAGGCCGAAGTCGTGCACGAGGACCCGGCGGGGCTCACGTTGCATGCCGCGACGATGACCGTGGACGTGCCGTCGGTGATCCGGTTGTCGAACTACGTTCGCGTGCCCTACCGTGCGCAGGTGCCGCTGACCCGCGCCGGTCTGATGCACCGGGATCGCTTTCGGTGCGCCTACTGCGGCGGCCGTGCCGAGACGATCGACCACGTCCAGCCGCGCAGCCGCGGCGGCGAACACTCGTGGGACAACTGCGTCGCCTGCTGCGCCAAGTGCAACCATCGCAAGGCCGACAAGCTGCTCTCGGAACTCGGCTGGACGTTGCGGACCATCCCGCGGGCGCCGCACGGCCCCCATTGGCGGCTCCTGGCGCATGCGAAGGAAACCGATCCACTGTGGCGGCAGTACCTCGGAGCACCCGCCGCATAACGCGTGCCGCCACCGGCGTCGGCAGTGGCACCGGCAGCGGCGCCGCCAGTGGTGTGGTCCACAGCGGTGTGGCCGGCAGCATCCCCGCCGGCAGCGGTTCGGGCATCCGGCCGGTGCCGGCCTGGCCGGGTGTCGGCCCGGCGGATATCAGCCCGGTCGGTATCGGCCGGGTAGGTATCAGCAGAGCGCCGCGGACGGCGGTGTCCGAGCGCTGCACGAAGCCTTGTTCTCGGGCGCACGGTTGTCGGGACCCTTACGGTCGCGGTGCGGGCCGCATCAGCGACGTCGCCCGCCACCTCGGAGCACGTATCCGCCGGGTGGCAGTCGCCTGCGGCGGGTACGTGCCCCGGGTCGTCCGTGCGGGTGGGCCTGCTGGCCGGCCGCACGTGACTCCGTCCTTACCCGCACGGTCCTTACCCGCACGGTCCTTCCCGGCACGTCCCGTCCCGACACGTCGCCGCCCTTCCCGCACGTCGCTCGGGAAGCGGTGCTCGTGGGGTTGTGGACGGTCAGGTGCGGCGGTCGCCCATGGAACTTTCGTCGGGAACGTCGCCGAGGGTGGAACGCCACGGCGACGTTCCGGGTCGTACCGGTCAGGCGGTGACCCGGGTGCCGCGGGTGACGCGGGTGCCCATGGTGGCGTCGGTGTCCATGGTGACGCGGGTGCCCATGGTGACGCGGGTGCCACTGGTGACCCGGGTGCCGCGCGTGACACGCGTGCCCATCGTGGCGTCGGTGTCCATGGTGACGCGGGTGCCACCGGTGACCCGGGTGCCGCGGGTGACACGGGTGCCCATCGTGACGCGCGTGCCACGGGTCACCCGTGTACCGCGCGTGACACGCGTGCCCGCCGTCACTCGGGTGCCACAGGTGACGCGGGTACCGCGCGTGACTCGCGTTCCGAGCTCTGCGGGGCGGGCGGCGTCGTACGACGTCGCGTTGTCGCTCGTCGCGGCGGGGCTCAGGACGTGAAACATGTGGGCCTCCTGTGACAGGCGGAAATCAGTGGGGTTGGGAACATCGGGGCGCAAGAACCCGTACGTGTGAAAAACGTACGAGGGTCCCTGACCTCTGACAAGCACGATGCGGCCGGTGAGTCCGGGTGTACGTCGAGTTGCAACCGTCTGCCAGCTGCGCTTCAGCCCAACGTGCCATTACGTCTCCGGCAAGCGGCGGACGGTGGTTGAGATGCGGCGAGCGGCACGGGACAACGCGGCGTGGCGGAGGCTCCAGGTGGCCGCACCCGCGGGCTGGTCGGATACCCTGCGCTCGTGAGCATCCTCGAGACGACCCTGGTCTTCGCGGTGATCCCACTCGCCATCTGCGGCGTGTTCGCCCTGGTCACCCTGCGCACGAAGTTCGCAGGCCGGCCACGCTATCGCCCGGGGCAGGAGTGGGACCACCCAGCGACATGGTGGAGTGCCAACCCGGTGAGTGCCGGCACGTCCGGCAAACCGTCGACGGACCGAGGAGGTGCCCGTGGGAACTGGTGAGCTGGTCCACGACCGTGAATCCGCGGTCGACCCCGCCGACCTGCCGTACGGGGCCGCGGTTACGGAAAGCGGGCGCATTTCCCGCGCCCAGGAGTACGTACCCGATGCTCCGAACGGCCCATTCACGACCCAACAGCTGAGCCGTATCGACGAGGCGCTCGCGCTGGCGACGCGTGACACCGGGATCGACTTCAGCATCTACCTCGGCCCACTCGGCACCGAGGACACGCGCGCGGCCGCCGAGCAACTGCACGACCGGCTCGGCGAGCAGGGCGACGACGCCGTGCTGATCGCCGTGTCGCCGGGCGAGCGGGTCGTCGAGATCGTGACCGGTGCGAACACGACCCAGCGGGTGCCCGACCGTGCCGTGAAGCTGGCCGTCATGAGCATGGTCGCCTCGTTCAAGGAAGGCGACCTGACGGGTGGTTTCGTCGGTGGTCTGCGCATGATGGCCGACCAGGCGGGCAGCCGCCCCGCCCACTGACGGCCGATCCCGAACGGCGACGCCGTTCGCGGCGCGGCCGCCCAGCACAGCCGAACTGCAGCGCCCCGGCACCGATTCGTTCGGTGCCGGGGCGCTTTGCTGCTCGGAGCCGCGTCAGCTCTCGTCGAACTCTCTGGCGGCGAGGGCGCGCGCCACCCCGGCCCGGCCCTCGGAGACGAGCCTGCGCAGCGCGGGTGAATGTTCACCCTCCAGCCACGCGTCGGCCGCGGCGATGCACTCGCGCGTGACCGACCAGGACGGGTACAGGCCCACCACCGTCGGCTGGGCGGCCTCGCTGGAACGGCGCGCCCACACCTCGTCGATCGTGGCGAAGTAGGTGTCGACGTAGCCTTCGAGCAGGTGCTTCTGGCCCGGGTGGGAGAAGCCGGTGATGATGGCTTCGTTCACCGCGTTGGGCAGCTCGTCGTCGTGGACCGCGCGCTCCCACGCCTCAGCCTTGGCCTCGGCCGTCGGACGCAGCGCGCGGGCACGCTCGGCGTGGCGGCGGCCCGTCGCCGTGTTGTCCCGCTCGTGTTCGGCCGCGATCTCCGCTTCACCCGCCCTGCCGTGGGCGACCAGCGCATGCAGCAGCCGCCACCGCAGGTCGGTGTCGACGACGAGGCCGTCGAGGGTCGCAGAGCCGTCGAACCAGCCAGCCAGCACCGACAGCGTCTGCTCGTCGAGCACCGCGGCGGTCAGCGCGTTGACGAACGCGAGCTGGTGGTCCGAGCCGGCCTCGGCGGTGCGCGCCAACTCCAGCAGTCGTGCGGTGAACGCGGGCCAGCCCTCCCGCTGCGCCCACGTCGGTTCGGCGTAGGAGTTCAGTGCCGTCTGGGCCTGCATCAGCAGTCGCTGGACCACGCCCACCTCGGTCTCCGCACCGATGCCGCGCTGCACGAGCGTGACGAAGTCGCGGGCCTTGAGCTCGGCCTCCCGCGTCATCTCCCACGCGGCCGACCAGCACAGGGTCCGGGGGAGCGGATCGGTGATGTCGCCGATCCGATCGACCAGCGTCACCAGCGAGTCGGCGTCCAGCCGCATCGTGCAGTAGGTGAGGTCGTCGTCGTTGACCAGCACGAGCTTGCCGCGGTCGGCGCCGACGAGATCGGGCACCGCTGTGCGGTCGCCGTCGATGTCGAGCTCGACGCGGGTGGTGCGCACCAGCTTGCCGTCGACGTCGTCGTAGATGCCGACGGCCGCGCGGTGGGTCCGCAGCTCGCCCGCACCCGGCTTGGCGCCGCCCTGCAGGATCTCGAACGAGGTGAACCGGCCGTCGGCGTCGGTCTCGAACGCCGGGCGCAGCGAGTTCAGCCCCGTCGTCTCGAGCCACTGCGCGCTCCACCACGACAGATCGCGGCCGGACGCCTCTTCGAGGGCGGCGAGCAGATCGGCCAGCGTCGCGTTGCCCCATGCGTGGCGGTCGAAGTACACCTTGAGCCCCGACAGGAAGTTGTCCTGCCCGACGTAGGCGACGAGCTGTTTGAGCACGCTCGCGCCCTTGGCGTAGGTGATGCCGTCGAAGTTCACCTCGACCGCCTGCAGATCGACCATGTCGGCGGCGATCGGGTGGGTGGAGGGCAGCTGGTCCTGCCGGTAGGCCCACGACTTCTCGATATTGGCGAAACTTGTCCAGGCACCGGTGTACTCGGTCGCCTCGGCCTGCGCGAGGACGCTGGCGAACGTCGCGAACGACTCGTTCAGCCACAGGTCGTCCCACCAGCGCATGGTGACGAGGTCGCCGAACCACATGTGCGCCATCTCGTGCAGCAGTGTCTCGGCGCGGCGCTCGTAGGAGTAGCGGGTGACGCGGCTGCGGAAGACGTAGTCCTCCCGGAACGTGACGGCTCCCGCGTTCTCCATCGCACCCGCGTTGAACTCCGGCACGAACAGCTGGTCGTACTTCGAGAACGGGTAGGTCACGCCGAAATTCTCGTGGTAGAAGCCGAAGCCCTGCTTCGTCTCGGCGAAGAGCCGGTCGGCGTCCATGTACTCGGCCAGCGACGCGCGGCAGTAGATGCCGAGCGGGATGGTGCCGTGCTCGTCGCGGTACTCGTCGCGCCACTCGGCGTACGGGCCCGCCACGAGGGCGACCAGGTACGTCGAGATGCGCTCGGACTCGGCGAACACGAGCCGCACCGCGCCCTCGGGCGTCTCGGACTCCGATTCGACCCGCGCGTTGGAGACGACCTTCCAGCCCTGCGGCGCGATGACGGTGAGCCGGTAGGTGGCCTTGAGGTCCGGCTGGTCGAAGCACGCGAACATGCGCTTGGCGTCGGCGGTCTCGAACTGCGAGTACAGGTACACCGACTCGTCGACCGGATCGACGAAGCGGTGCAGCCCCTCACCGGTGTTCATGTAGCGGCAGTCGGCCTCGACGGTGAGTTCGTTGGTCTCGGCGAGGTCCGGCAGGGTGAGTCCGTCGTCCTCGACGTATCCGTCGACCGGCAGCGGGGTGCCGTTGAGCGTCGCGGACCGCACACCCTCGGCGGCGATGTCCACCCACGACTCGGCCGCGGGGCGGGCTGCGGCGAAGGTGATCGTGGTCCTGGAGTCGAACGTCTTCTCGCCGGGGCGGCCCTGGCCGTCGGTGAGGTCGAGAAGGATGTCGTAGGACTGGACGTCGAGCAGGTCGGCGCGCTGCTGGGCAGCGTCCCGGGTCAGGTTGGGGGCGGGCACGGACACCTCGGTCATCGATCGTGGGCGGACAACAGGACGTCCGCCGATCCAATCATGGCCGCTGCTCCGCCCGCACGCGGAATCGTCTCAGCGGCCCGCCCGGGCCCGGTGTGATCCGCCGGGCGGGCGGACGCGGCAGGTGAGGGCGTCCGAATCCGCCGCAGACCACGCCGCCCCGTTCGCGGAGCGGGATCACGTGCACCGGGGCGGGGCCGGCCCGGGCAACGGGAAACCGGGCCGGTCGTGGGAACAACATCCGTGCCGGTGGTGTTGGCCGGGATAGATCCGACCAGGCAGACCGAGGAGCTACCTTCATGACCGAGTCCCGCACCCGTGTCGACTTCTACTTCGACCCGATGTGCCCGTTCGCGTGGATCACGTCGCGCTGGATCCTCGAGGTCGAGAAACACCGGGACATCGACCTCAACTTCCGCGTGATGAGCCTGGCCCTGCTCAACTCCGGACGCGACCTGCCCGACGAGTACGTCGAGCTGATGCAGAAGGCGTGGGGCCCGGTGCGGGTGGCCGTGGCGCTCGCGCAGCAGCAGGGGGAGCAGGTGCTGCGCGACTACTACACGGCGTTCGGCACGCGCTACCACAACCAGGACAACAAGGACATCGACCTGGTACTCAAGGAGGCGCTCGCCGAGGTGTCGGCACCGACGCAGCTGCTGGACGCGGCGACCTCGACCGACTACGACGAGGCGCTGCGCAAGAGCCACCACGAGGGCATGGACCCGGTGGGCATGGATGTCGGCACGCCGACGCTGCACGTGGACGGCGTCGCGTTCTTCGGCCCGGTGCTCTCGTCCATTCCGCGTGGTGAGGACGCGGTGAAGCTGTTCGACGGCGCCGTCGCGATGGCGAGCTACCCGGACTTCTACGAGCTCAAGCGCACCCGTACCGGCGAACTCAACTTCGATTGACCGCGGGCGGGTCGAGTGACGTTCCGCCGGTGCGACGGCCCGGTGGGGCCTGCACCAGCGGAACGTCGGGGGAGCGCAGGATGTCGGCGCTGCGGCGGTTCGCGCCAGTGTTGAGGGCATGACGTCCACCTCGGCCGACACGGCCTCCGCAGCCGAACCATCCGTCCAGGGCGGACCCTCCGAGACCCGGCGGGGCAGCGACTTCGCCGTGCTGTCCCGCCGTATCGCCGCCGCAGGGCTGTTCGCCCGGCGCCCGGGCTACTACGCCGCGCGCGGGGGCATCGTCGCCGCCCTGTACGGCGGCGGCATCGCCGCGTTCTTGTCGCTCGGCGACACCTGGTGGCAGTTGCTGCTCGCCGCGTTCTTCGCGGTCGTGTTCGCGCAGGTCGCACTGGTGTCGCACGACCTGGCGCACCGACAGGTGTTCCGCACTCGCAGAGCGGGCAAGATCGCCGGGCTCCTCGCCGGCAATCTCGGTATCGGCATGAGCTACGGCTGGTGGATGGACAAGCACACCCGGCATCACGCCAATCCGAATCACGAGGAACACGACCCGGACGTGATCCCGGACATCCTGGTGTGGTCCCGCGAGCAGGCACTGGCCAGCAGGGGACTGCCGCGCAGGATCGGGCGCAGGCAGGCGCTGTGGTTCTTCCCGCTGCTGACGCTGGAGGGGTTCAACCTGCACTTCTCCAGCGTGCGAGCGGTGATCGGCCGGCGCGCGAACCGGCGCATCGAACACCGGGCGGTGGAGGCGTCCTTGCTCGCGCTCCACATCGCCGGGTACCTCGGCGCGTTGCTGCTCGTCCTCTCCCCCGGGGAAGGCGATCGCGTTCGTGCTCGTCCATCAGGCGTTGTGGGGCGTCTACATGGGATCGGTGTTCGCGCCGGGGCACAAGGGGATGCCGACGCTGAAGGCGGGCGAGAAGCTCGACTTCCTGCGCAAGCAGGTGCTGACGACCCGCAACGTCCGCGGCGGCGTACTGGTCGACAACCTGATGGGCGGGTTGAACTACCAGATCGAGCACCACCTGTTCCCGCACCTGCCGACGCCGCACCTGCGGAAGGCGCAGCCGATCGTGAAGCGGTACTGCGCGGAGATCGGAGTGCCGTACCACGAGACGGGACTGATCGAGTCGTGGCGCGAGGCGCTCGGCCATCTGCACCGTGTCGGCGAGCCCCTTCGCCGTGGCGGGACGGCCTGACCGCCGTGGCGCGACCGCCCGAACGCCCGGCGGGACGGCCCGAACGCCTGGCGGGACCCGAGGTGCGGGCCCGGTCGAGCGTGGCCGTTCACGACAGCGCGGCCCGGCACACCTCCGGCGGCAGGGGTGCGGCGTCGACGGCCGCGGCGAGGGTGAGCGTGCCGGCGCGGACCCCGGCCCGCAGATCCGCCAACGTGTGCAGATCCTCCCGCGCCCGCGCGACGAACGCGGCGTCGACGGGGTCGCCGTGGCCGGGAACGACCACCCGTGGCCGGTGGGCGAGCACGCGGTCGAGGGCGGCGGGCCACGCCGCGAGGTGCGTGTCGGGCCCGAAGGACTCCTCGGAGAACGATCCACCCGGTGCGTGCTCGACGAGGTCGCCCGCGAACACGACGTCACCGGCGAGGGCGATCACGTCGTGGCCGGTGTGAGCGGGACCGGGGTGGACGAGTTCGACGGTGCGGTCGCCGAGATCCAGCAGTGCTGCGCGGTCGAAGGTCCGTGTCGGTGCGGCGATCGGCGTCGCCGCGAGGTCGGCGGCCGCCGCGTGCCGCTTCTCGGCCCGGTACCGCTCCATCCATTCGCGACGGTCGGACTCGGCGTGCTCTTCCAATGCGTCCCTGCACCCCGCGTGCGCCCATATCGGACAGTCGCCGAACGCCGCGGACAGCGAGGCGGCACCGAAGGCGTGGTCGAAGTGGGCGTGCGTCAACACGATCACCGGTGGCACCGATGTCACCGCACGGACCGCCGCGGCCAGCTCGTCACCCTGTTCTCGTGATCCACGGGTGTCGATGATCAGGCACCGCTCGGTTCCGACGACGAGTCCGACGGTCAGGTCCAGCTCCGTGTAGCGGCGCGCGTACACGCCCGGTGCCTGTTCGGACCAGTCAGGCACGGGCCAGCGCCCCGTCGGGGCCCAGTCTCGGCGCACAGGCGGACGCGCCGACCTCGACGGCGCGCTCGATGATCTCGCAGTCGCCGTGTGCCGTCAGTTCGCGGCCCGAGGCCGAGCCGCGCACCACGGCGGGCACGTCGGCCACGGCGAACGCCTGCGCCGCCACGACGGCCTCGGGGGAGACGGCGCCGTAGGACTGCAGTCCGGCGACGACGGCCCCTGCGCCGAGCTGGTCCTCGACGCACGGGCGGAGCGGTCCGTCGGTTCCCGCCGCGGCGCCCGGCTGCACGCTCCACCGTTCGCCCGCGGCCAGCACGCCGATCGGTCCTCCGGCCGCCAGCTCCGCGGCGCTCTTCGCCACGGCGTCCGCGTTACGGAGACAGGCCGTGAGCACGTGAGCACCCGTCGTGGCGGCATCGGCCGTCAGCGTCGCCCCGTTCGGCGACCGCAGCGGCTCGGCAGGGTCAGAGGTCGCTGCCGTCTCCTCGTCGGCCCACCGCACCGGTCGCACCGGGGTGCCCGCCGCGACCGACAGATCCACCTGCGTGGAGAAGGAGAGGACGTCCACGATCACCAGCACCGCGCAGCCTCCGCTCAGCGCCGCCAGCCCTGCTGGGCCCCAGTCGAGTCGTACGTCGTGGCCGTCCTGGGTGAGGACAGCAGGGACCTGCGTGGCCGCGGCGGCAGGTGTCGCAGGAGTCGGGTTCGCGGGCAACGCATCCGTCATGTCTCCCACCCTGCCGGGTGGCCCGAGGCCATGTGCAGCGGGGATGGCACACTGCCGCTGTGCGTGTCTATCTGGGATCCGACCATGCCGGCTTCGAGCTGAAGAATCACCTCGTCGCCCACCTCGAGCAGCAGGGCCACGACGTCACCGACGTCGGCCCGCACGTCTACGACGCCGCCGACGACTACCCGCCGTTCTGCATCGAGACCGCGCGCCGTGTCGTCGCCGACGAGGGCAGCCTGGGCGTCGTCATCGGCGGTTCGGGCAACGGCGAGCAGATCGCGGCCAACAAGGTGCCGGGCTGCCGCGCGGGACTGGCGTGGAGTGTGGAGACCGCGGAACTGACGCGGCAGCACAACCACGCTCAGGTCATCGGCGTCGGTGCGCGGATGCACAGCACCGACGAGGCCAGCGCGATCGTCGAGGCGTTTCTGGACACGGCGGTCGACGACGACCCGCGGCACACGCGCCGGGTGCAGCAGCTGACCGACTTCGAACAGACCGGCAACGCCCCCGCCCTGCCGGAGGCCTGATGCCCGAAGGGCACACCCTGCACCGGCTCGCCCGGCTGCATCAGCGGCGTTACGCGGGTGCGCCGGTGCGGGTGAGCAGCCCCCAGGGCCGGTTCGCGACCGAGGCCGCGCGGCTCGACGGTGCGACGTTCGTGAGGGCCGATGCACACGGCAAGCACCTGTTCCACGACTACGGTCCGCTCGGCGTCGTCCATGTGCATCTCGGGCTGTACGGCGCATTCGCCGAATCTCAGCTTCCCGAGTCGGAGCCCGTGGGGCAGGTGCGGATGCGGCTCGCCGGCCGCACACATTGGACGGACCTGCGCGGTCCCACGCGATGTGAACTCCTCACCGAGCCCGAGGTCGATGCGATCACCGCGCGGCTCGGCCCCGATCCGCTGCGGCGGGACGCCCGGCCGGAGCAGGCCTGGCAGCGCATCTCGCGTTCTCGCACGTCGATCGCGGCGCTGTTGATGGACCAGAAGGTGCTGTCGGGGGTCGGGAACGTCTACCGCGCCGAGGTGCTGTTCCGGCACGGTGTCGCTCCGACGCTGGCGGGTCGCGACCTCGACGAGACGCTGTGGAAGGCGATGTGGGACGACCTCGTCGCGCTCATGCGTGTGGGTGTGCGCAGCGGACGGATCGACACCGTCGCCGACGAACACCTGCCCGAGGTCACCGGCCGTGCGCCGCGCCAGGATCGGCACGGCGGCGAGGTGTACGTCTACCGGCGGGCCGGGCAGCCATGCCTGGTCTGCGCCGCGCCGATCGCCCACACCGAACTGGCGGGCAGACACCTCTACTGGTGCCCGGCCTGCCAGCCCGCGTGAGGTGACCTACCGGGGCCGTCAGAACCCGAAGTCGAATCCGCCCATGTCGCCCATGCCGCCCATGTCGCCACCGAAGTCGCCGCCCATGTCACCGCCGGCGTCGCCGCCCATGTCGCCACCGTCACCGGCGTCGCCACCACCGTCGCCGCCTTCGCTCATGGCGTCCTCCTGGCCCGCGTCGTAACCGTCGGCCCATGCCTCGCCGCTCGGCATGCCGGCCATGCCGGAGAACATGGCGCTGAACAGCATCATCGAGCCAAGGCCCCATGCGCCCGCCACCAGCGCGGGCTTCCACCACGGCTCGCTGTACCAGCCCTGGGGCACGGGCCTGCCCGCGACGCGGCCGCCGGGGTAGTAGTGCGGGGTGTCGGCGCCCGGCTCCGGCGATGCCTCGTAGTGCCTGCCTTCGACGTCGACGGAGCGATGCTCGGTGACCTTGCCCGCGGCCTGCCGCTCGCGGTCCTCGGGCAGCGCAGGTCCCGGGTCGAGGCCCATCGCCTCCCGCGCGGCGCGAACGTAGTAGAGCCCTTCGAGCGCGGTTTCCTTGACGAGCTTGGCCTGCTCCTCGGTCTGCGCCTGTTCCATCTGCGACCCGGCTGCGTTGTAGCGCTCGGAGGCGTCGGCGATCGCCTGCTGTGACGCCGCGTCGGTGCCGGTCAGGTTGAGCACCTGGCCGCCGAGCCGCTCCAGCCAGCGGCGTGCCTCGGCCTTCGCATCCTCGAGCCGGTTGCGTTTCGCCTTCTGGTGCGACTGTATCAGGTAGTACCCGCCACCGACGATGATCAGTACGAGGACGACGAGGACGAGCTCCATGAGGTACTCCGCTCCATGAGGCGCTCCAGGGGCGTGCGCGGTGCAGAGGGAGGCCGCCGGCGGACCGGACAAACTCCTTCGAACAGGACAACGCCCGTGGTGTCCCGGGAGTTCCCGTCGCTGTCACCAGGCGCGGCCCGCATAGTACGTGTCCGTCCAGATCCGCTGTTTGCGCACGACGTCACCACTCTCCGGCGCGGCCCACACGTGGTCGCCGCCCGCGTAGATGCCGACGTGGTAGACGGAGCCACCCTCGTGGAAGAACACCAGGTCACCCGGCACCTTCGCGTGATTGGCCGCGGCCCGCACGGCCCGGTGTTGCTGGCTCGACGTGCGGGGCAGCCGGATACCGACCTGGCGGTGGACGAACTGCGCGAACCCGGAGCAGTCGAACCGCTGAGGGCCCGAGGCTCCGTACGCGTACGGCTTTCCCGCCTGGGACGCCGCGACGTCCACGATCTGGCGGCCGATCGGTTTCACGGGCCGCTCGGGTGCCGGCGGTGGTGGTGGCGGAGGAGGCAGGCGCACCTCGACCCGCTGGGGCGGTGAGGCCGACGGGTCGAGGAACGTGCTGCCCTCGTAGCTGAGCCGCCACTCGGCCGTGCGGTGTGGGGTGCGGTGGAACGTGGCGGTGCCGTCGTCACCGGTGGTCGCGGCACCGATGGCTTCCCACCCGCTTTCGGCCGTCCGGCGTTCGAGGGTGATTCGCTCACCGCTCACCGGGCGGTCCCGTTGCCCGGTGAGGGTGCCCGACAGCGTCACCCGTGTGCCCTTCTCGACGGTGTCGGATACGTCGTGCAGGGACTGTTCGCTGGGTACGACGGCCGCGGCGTTGCCCGCGAAGGCCACGAGGGCCGTGCCGCCGACCAGTCCGACGACCGCTGTGCGCTTCCACGGTGTGGACACGCCGATCCTCCAACAGGAACGTCACACGTCATGGTCCCCCGACCTCGCCGAGGCCGTCGTGACATCGGCACCGTGCTGGGCCGATGGGGTGAACCACCGGCCGGGACGACGGTAAACACGGGTTCCGCGGCCGCCGCGAGTCGAGAGCACCCACATCGGTGAAGCCGTGAACCGTTCCGGATGGCCGTCCACCCTGGCGCACGCAACTAGAACACGTTACTGTTTTGCGGCATGAGGTTCACACTGTCGGTGGCCCTGACCCCGCTGGATCAACTGACCGAGCTGGCCGTCACGGCGGAGGAGTGCGGGTTCTCCTCGATCGCCCTTCCCGACTCGCTTTTCTATTCCGAGCAGGTGTCCGCGGACTATCCGTACACTCCGGACGGGAGCCGGTTCTGGGACGAGAACACCCCGTGGGTCGACCCGCTGATCGCGGCGGCGTCGATGGGGGCGGCCACGGACAGGATCACGTTCTACACATCCGTGTTGAAGCTCGGTTCGCGCAATCCGGTGCTGTTGGCACGGCAGGTGGGGTCGGTCGCGAACCTCACGGGCGACCGGTTCGGGCTGGGGCTCGGCGTTGGCTGGGCCCCAGAGGAGTTCGAATGGTGCGGGGTGCCGTACCGGCGGCGCGGCAAACGCGTCGACGAGGCCATCGACGTGCTCCGGCTGATCCTCGGCGGCGGCATGGTCGAGTACCACGGCGAGTTCTTCGACTTCGACAAGTTGTGCATGAGTCCCGCACCGAAACGGCACGTGCCGTTCTACATCGGCGGGCACAGTGAACCGGCGTTGCGCCGTGCCGCACGGGTCGGTGACGGCTGGTCGTCGGCGATGATGAAGCTCGACGACCTGCGCGACACGATCGCCCGGCTGAACGCGTTGCGCGCCGAGTACGGCCGAGCCGACGAGCCCTTCGAGTTCCAGGCCGTGTGCATCGACCGGTTCGGCCTCGACGGTTACCGCGAACAGGCCGACGTGGGCGTGACCGACGTGATCACCGTGCCCTGGGTCTTCGACGGTCTCGGGTTCGACGCCCCGGTCGAGCAGAAGAAGGACTCGATCAGGAAGTTCGCCGACGAGATCATCGAGCGGTTCTGAGGAAGGCGGAAGTATGGGTGTCACGGTGTGCTGGGACGCCGACGCGCAGCAGCCGCCGGCGCGGCTCGCGGCGTTGCGTTCGATGGAGGCCGTCGCGGCGGGGGACAAACAGCGCTGGCTCGCCCTGTTCGACCCTGCGGCGGTGATCGAGGACCCGGTCGGTCCTTCGCCCTTCGACGAGCAGGGCAAGGGGCACCATGGCGCGGAGGGCATCTCGGCGTTCTGGGATCTGACGATCGCGAACGTGCGCAGCTTCGAGTTCGTCGTCCGCGATTCGCACGCCGGTGGCGACGAGGTGGCCAACGTCGCCACGATCACCACGTTCTTCGACGGCGGCTACCGCGTCGACACGGACTGCGTGATCGTCTACCGTGCCGGTCCCGACGGGCGGCTCCTGTCGGTCCGCGCGTTCTGGGAGACCGACCGTGCGGCGGCAACGGCACGTCAGGTGGAGGGCGACACGGCCTCGTGACGGCGGGTGCTGTGACGAGAGTCGACGCGGTCTGGACGGGACGTCGCACGAGTGGTGTCCTCTCGGGGACGCTCCGCAACCAGTTGCCGGGGCCGGGAATCCGGAGGTTCCGTGGCGCCGCACGTGTACGACCGCATCGGCACCGGTTATGCCCGTGGCCGGCGCACCGATCCGCGGTGGATGGCGCGGATATCACAGGCCGTGGGCGACGGCGCGCTCGTCGATGTCGGTGCGGGTACGGGTTCGTACGAGCCCGACCGGACCACCGTGCTGGCGGTGGAACCGTCACGGCGGATGCTCGCGCAGCGGGCCGGTCCGGCGGCGCCGGCGGTGCAGGCCGTCGCCGAGCAGCTGCCGTTGCGCGACGATGCCGCCGACGTCACGTTGGCCGTGCTCACGGTGCATCATTGGGGTGACTGGCGCCGCGGCCTGGCGGAACTGCGCCGCGTCTCCAGCCGTCAGGTGATCGTGGCCTACGAGACCCGCCTGCACGCCGAGTTCTGGCTGACGCGCGACTACATTCCCGAGATCGCGCGGTTGGAGGTCTCGCGGCCGTCCGCGACCGACATCGCCGACGAGCTCGGCGCCGAGAACGTATCGGTGCTGCCCGTGCCGTGGGATTTCACCGACGGTGTCTTCCCGGCGTACTGGCGGCGCCCGGAGGCGTATCTGGACGCCCGGGTCCGGTGGAACTGTTCCGCACTGGCCCAGACCGATGCGGCGGCGGTCTCGCGGGGTGTCGAGCGACTGCGGCGGGACCTGGAGTCCGGTCGTTGGCATGAACGTCACCGTGATCTGCTGGGCCGCGACGAACTGGATGTCGGCTTCCGGCTCGTGACACGTGACGGTCGGGGCTGAGTGGTGGGCAGGACCGAGTGGTGGGCAGGACCGAGTGGTGGGCAGGACCGAGTGGTGGGCAGGACCGAGTGGTGGAGGCGCGCATGAGGATCGTCGTCGACGATCTGTCCGGACCGCGGATCGCGGAGTTCCTGGCCGATCACCTGCGGCAGCTGCGGGCCACGTCGCCGCCCGAGAGCAAGCACGCCCTGGACCTCGACGACCTGCGCAAGCCGGAGGTGACCTTCTGGTCCGTGTTGGACGGCGACGTGGTGGTCGGCTGCGGCGCGATCAAGCGTCTCGACGTCGGACACGGCGAGCTGAAGTCGATGCGCACCTCGTCCGACCGCGTCCGTGGCGGTGTCGCGTCCGGGCTGCTGAAGCACATCCTCGCCGAGGCACGGGGAATGGGACTGTCGCGGCTGAGCCTGGAAACCGGTTCGGACGAGTTCTTCGTCCCCGCGCGGAAGCTGTACGAGAAGTTCGGCTTCTCCTACTGCGACCCGTTCGCCGACTACCGGCCGGACCCGAACAGCGTCTTCATGACGAGGACACTCTGACGACGCGCCGGTGTCGGAGGCGGTCCGCGGCCCGGCGGTAACGGGTCCGTTGCCGGACCACATGGTCGCCGGGCACACGAAAGGCCAGGGCCCTGCGGGCACCTGACCTGGGTTTCGTGCTCTGAGCGGGCGACGGGAATCGAACCCGCACCACCAGTTTGGAAGACTGGGGCTCTACCATTGAGCTACGCCCGCATGCTGCCGGTGACCGGCTGCGTGGGCAGTCTACCGGTAGCGCTATGGTGTATTCACACCACCCCGCGTGGTGGACGGGGTGTGGCGCAGCTTGGTAGCGCATTCGCTTTGGGAGCGAAGGGTCGCAGGTTCAAATCCTGTCACCCCGACCGTAGCGAAACCGCCCCTGACCTGCAGAAACACTGTCGGTCAGGGGCGGTTTCGTCGTTGCCGTGCCCCATGCGTGTAGGTGGGTTGCCCATGCTCCGGACATCGCCTGCCCGGGGTCGGCACCGCTAGATGCGGATGCCGGCCCAGTGCGCGAATCCGCCGAGCGTGTCGCCGCGACGGCGTTCCCGCCGGGCTGTCGGGTCAGCCGGTCGAGTTCAGCACCTGACCCAGCCGCGGCCATCGCCCCAGCCGCACCCGTCGAGCCACCGGCCGTGGGTGTCGCGCAGCGTGGCGCCGTCGCCGGTGTTGTTCCAGACGTACGAGGTGCGGCCCCAGTAGCGGTGCCACGGGTTGTTCTTCCCGCGGCCGGTGTGCACCGTGATCTCCTTGCCGGGCATCACGGTCGTCTGCGGGAAGCGATACGTGTGTCCTTGGCGGTCGTGCACTCGGAACCTCGTGATGTTGATGGGCACCCGGGACGTGTTCCGCAGCTTGACCCACTCGGCGTTGAGACTGCTGTTGCCGCCTCGATCCGTGCCTGGCGAGTCGTACTGGACAGCGGCGATCTGCATCCGTGCCGCGGCCTCCGCCGGGAGCGCCGTGACGAGGCCGAGTGCCAGCATGCCGACCGTGAGCAGAGCTGTGGCGAGGGATCTTCGCATGGCGAACCTTTCGGGAACGCGGCCTGGACGGTGCCGCGATTTGCCGATGGATGTGCCTTGACGTCGGATTCCGGCCCGCCGTCGTTACAGGCGCGACCTTCGGGTGCCGCGCCGGTCCGCCGAGCGGGTCAGCCGGCTGCCGTGAGGTCCTCGACCGCAGCCACGAGGGCATCCACCTCGGATTCGGTCGTGTACGGGGCGATCCCGGCGCGGACCGCGCCCGTGTCGCCGAGGCCGAGGCGCCGCGAGCATTCCAGTGCGTAGAACGTGCCTGCGGGGGCGTTCACGCCGCGTTCGGCCAACCGGGCGTAGACGTCAGCCGGGGCGAGGCCGTTCACCGAGAACAGCACCGTGGGCGTCCGCCGCCGCACCGGAGAGCCGTACAGCCTCACCCGGCCGGTCGCGGCCAGGCCGTCCTCCATCCGCGCCATGAGCGCGTCCTCGTGCCGGGCCACGACGCCGAACGTGTCCGCGAGTGCCTCTCGTCGCGAGGCACTCGCGGACGAAGCCTGCGCGATGCCGGCGAGGAAGTCGACGGCCGCGGTCGTGCCGGCGAGCAGTTCGTACGGCAGCGTGCCGAGCTCGAACCGTTCCGGGACGGCGTTCGTGGACGGAGCGAGCTTGTCCGGGGTCAGCGTCTCCAGCAGTTCCGGCCGCGCCGCGACGAAGCCGAGGTGCGGGCCGAAGAACTTGTACGGCGAACACGCGTAGAAGTCCGCGCCGAGCGCATCGACGTCGATCAGCGCGTGCGGCGTGAGATGCACGCCATCCACATAGGACAACGCGCCCGCCTCGCGGGCCGCGGCGGTGATGGCGGGAACGTCCGGCCGGGTTCCGAGGAGGTTGGACGCGGCGGTCACCGCGACCGCCCGCGTGCGCTCCGAAAGCAGTTCGGTCACCGCGGTGACGTCGAGTTCGCCGGTGGCAGGGTCGAAGTCCGCCCACCGGACCGTGGCGCCGCGAGCCTCGGCCGCCTGCACCCACGGCCGGATGTTCGCGTCGTGATCCAGCGTGGTCACGACGATCTCGTCGCCAGGGCCCCAGCCCTTCGCGAGAGTGCGCGCGAGGTCGTAGGTCAGCTGCGTCATGCTGCGCCCGAACACGATCCCGCCGGGCGCACCGCCCACGAGGTCGGCAGCGGCGCGGCGCGCATCGAGCACGATCCCGTCGGCGCGCCGTTCCGCGGCCGTGTTGGCGCCGCGGTTCGCCACTGCTGAGCAGAGCACCTCGGCCACCGCCGAGGCGACCGGCCGAGGTACCTGCGCACCGCCCGGCCCGTCGAAATGGGCGGCGCCCTCTGCGAGAGCGGGGAACTGCGATCGGAGTTCGGTGACGTCGAAAACGGCCATGCCCCGAGTATGGACCAGTCCACGCGAAGGGCCGCCCGGTGCAAACGCGCCGGGCGGCCCCTCCTGCGGTGCGGGCCAGCCCGCTAGTGCACAGTCGCCTTTTCGGCGCCGGCACCGGTGAGCGAGCGGACCTCCATCTCCTTGTGCTTCTCCTCGAGGTGTTCCTTCGAGGTGAGCGTGCCGATGACGCCGAGCAGGAACGACACCGGAATCGACACCAGGCCCGGGTTCGACAGCGGGAACCACGCGAAGTCCGCACCCGGGATCATCGCGCTGTCGCTGCCCGAGACGGCCGGCGAGAACACGATCAGCACGAGTGTGGTCGTCAGACCACCGTAGATCGACCACAACGCGCCGCGGGTGTTGAACCGCTTCCAGAACAGCGAGTAGAGGATCGTCGGCAGGTTCGCCGACGCCGCGACCGCGAACGCGAGCGCCACGAGGAACGCGACGTTCTGTTCCTTCGCGAGGATGCCGCCGATGATCGCGACCGCGCCGATGACGCACGCGGTGATGCGGGCGACCTTCACCTCGGTGGTCTTGCTGTCGACGTTGCCCTTCTTGATCACGTTGGCGTAGACGTCGTGCGCGAACGACGCGGACGCCGTGATCGTCAGGCCCGCCACGACCGCGAGGATCGTCGCGAACGCCACGGCCGCGATGAAGCCGAGCAGCACCGGCCCGCCGAGTTCGAGTGCCAGCAGCGGGGCTGCCGCGTTCTCGCCACCCGGTGCGTTGTTGATCGTCTCGGTGCCGACCAGAGCTGCGGCGCCGTAGCCCAGCACGAGCGTGAACAGGTAGAACAGGCCGATCCACGAGATCGCCCACACGACGCTGCGCCGCGCCTCCTTCGACGTCGGCACCGTGTAGAAGCGCATCAGCACGTGCGGCAGACCCGCCGTACCGAGGACCAGTGCGATACCGAGCGACAGGAAGTCGAGCTGTGTCGTCCCGCTCTCGCCGTACTTCTCACCCGGGTTCAGCAGTGCATCGCCGCCGCCCGCGGCCTGCGACGCCGAGCCGAGCAGCTCCGACAGGTTCAGGCCGTACTTTCCGAGCACCCACACGGTCATCACGGCCGTACCGGCGATCAGCAGGCCCGCCTTGATGATCTGCACCCAGGTCGTGCCTTTCATGCCGCCGACCAGCACGTAGATGATCATGACGATGCCGACGACCGCGATCACAATGCTCTGCCCGAGGTCGCCCTCGACACCGAGCAGCAGCGACACCAGGCCGCCCGCACCGGCCATCTGCGCCAGCAGGTAGAAGAACGACACGGCCAGCGTCGACGTGGCGGCGGCCGCGCGCACCGGACGCTGCCGCATCCGGAAGGCCAGCACGTCGCCCATCGTGAACTTGCCCGTGTTGCGCAGCAGTTCCGCGACGAGCAGCAGCGCCACCAGCCAGGCGACGAGGAAGCCGATCGAATACAGGAAGCCGTCGTAGCCGTAGACGGCGATGGCGCCCGCGATGCCGAGGAACGACGCGGCCGACAGGTAGTCACCGGCGATCGCGGTGCCGTTCTGCGGTCCGGAGAACGACCGGCCCGCCGCGTAGTAGTCGGACGCGGTCTTCGTGTTCCGCGACGCGCGGAAGACGATCACCAGTGTGATGATCACGAAGAGGGTGAAGATGCCGATGTTGACCAGCGGGTTACCGCCCTCGACGCTGCCCTGAGCGAGTGTGCTCACTGCTTGTCACCACCTTCGACCTCGTCCCGGACACTCTCGGCGATCGGGTCCAGCTTGCGGTTGGCGTAACGCACGTAGAGCCCGGTGATCACGAACGTCGACACGAACTGCAGCAGGCCGAGGATCAGGCCGAGGTTGATGTTGCCCACGACCTTGATCGACATGAAGTCGTGCGCGTAGTCGGCCAGCAGTACGTAGGTCAGGTACCAGACCAGGAACAGCGCGGTCATGGGGAAGACGAAGTTCCGCAGCCGTTTGCGCAGCCGCTGGAAATCCTCGCTCGCGTGGACTCGCGCCCACGTTTCCGCCTCAGGTGGCTGAGGCTCGGTGGAATTCACGGTGACCTCCTTGTCACGGTGCACGCCTCGGAAAAGGCACGGGGAGTGTGCTGTGCGCGACACCGTAAGCGCGGGTCGGATCCGGGTGAACCGGTCAGCGGCCCAACCGGCGTGTGATGCGACGAACGGCCGACGAGCGGCGTGCGGGCCACGACGAGTGGCCCAGGTCACGCGCGGCGCCGTCGTGCTGAGTGCGGGAGACGAACGGCGAGAGACGGTGTTCGTGCAGGTGCAGTCGCAGCATCGCGGCGGTCGCCCACGGCGCCGGCCTGCCCAGCCGTGACACGACGATCATGGTGAGGAACGCCAGCGGAACGGTCCACGGTGCCGGTTGGGCGACCAGGATCGCCACCCAGCCGTGCAGCTCGGGCCCGCCGACGTTGACCAGGAACGAGCCGAGCGTCGATGCCAGGCCCGCGGCGACGCCCGTGATCGCCCCTGCCGCCGTGAGGCGCCGCCACCAGATGCCGAGCACCAGCAGTGGACAGAACGTCGACGCCGCGACCGTGAATCCCCAGGTGACGAGTGTGCCGGCGTCGAAGGCCGCTGCGGGCAGCGCGAGCAGCACGATCACCGCCGCCGCGCCGACGACCGCCAGGCGCAGCTGCCGCAACCCGCCGGGCACGAGGTCGTGGGAGATCGCCCCCGACACCACGAGCAGCAGTCCGAGTGACGTGGCCAGGAACGCCGCGAACGCGCCCGCGGTGAGCAGCCCGGTGAACACCGTGCCCGCGGTGCCGTCATCGACCTGGGCTGGCAGGGCGACGACGGCACTGTCGGTGGCGCCGGTCAGGTACAGGTGCGGCACGAGTACGCGGCCGAGCACGCCGTAGATGCCGGGGAACAGGTAGAACACGCTCAGCAGGGCGACGGTGAACGCGGCCGTACGGCGGGCCGCACGGCCGTCGGGGCTGGTGTGGAACCGCATGATCACGTGCGGAAGGCCCATCGTGCCGAGCATCGTCGCGATCAGCACGGCCCACGTGCCCAGCAGCGGATACCCCTCGTTGTCGAAATCGAGCAGCGGCCGTTCCCAGCCGTCGGCGCCTGGCACGGCTTCACCGCGCACCTCGGGCACGGGGGTGCCGTCGGCGAAGGTGACGGTCGTTCCCGGCGGTACCTCCCACGCGCCGGGCTCCAGCGTCCGCGGGCCGTCCTCGCGGTCGACGACCGTTGCGCCGGGAGGGACGTCCAGCGTCGCGCCGACGCGGAAGGTGACCGTCGTGTCGTCGCGGAAGTGGGTGAACTCGGCCGGTTGGGTCGCCTCGGTGCGCACCTCCGGTCCCGCCTGGATGAGCAGCCACATCGCGGGCACGATGAACATCATCAGTTTGAACACGAACTGGAACGCCTGGACGTAGGTCGCCGCCCGCATGCCGCCGAGCGCGAGCGTGGCGCTGACGACACCGCCCGCGAGGACCACACCCACCCAGTAGGGCGTCTCGGTGACGACACTGAGCACGAGCCCGGCCGTGCGGAACTGCGGCACCAGGTACAGCACGCCGATCACGAGGACGACCACCGCGGCGAGGCGGCGCAGCGCGGCGGAGCCGAGGCGCGCCTCGGCGAAGTCCGGCACGGTGAGGGCTCCCGAGCGGCGCATCGGGGCGGCCACCAGTGCGAGCATCGCGATGTAGCCGGCGGTGAAGCCGACCGGGTACCAGAGCGAGCCGATGCCGTCCTTGACGACCAGGCCCGCGACACCGAGGAACGAGGCCGCGGACAGGTACTCGCCGGACACGGCTGCGGAGTTCAGCAACGGCGACACGCGGCGGGAGGCGACGAGGAAGTCCGACGTGGTGCGCATCGCTGCGACACCCCGCAGTCCGATGAGCATCGTCACCAGCACGACCGGCGCGACCGCGAGGGCGACGATCATGAAGCGCCCTCTCCGGGGGTCTTCCCGGCACCGGCAGCCGGGCCGCCGCTGCCGTCGTCATCGGCGTCCGCCGTCGCCTCCGGGGCCAGCAGGTCGCGTTCGGTCCGCTCGGCGCGGCGCAACTGCCAGAACGCCACGGCGACCATCGCGGGGAACGGCACCAGCACGATCGCGGCCCACGACACCGGTACACCCGCCACGCGCACCTCGTCCAGCGCGGGCCACAGCCACAGCAGGAACGGCAGTCCGAAGACCAGCGCCCCGAGCGCCGCGAGCGCGGCCACCGCACGGCTGCGGCCTGCCCGGTACAGCGCGATCGCCCGCGGCATCTCCGCCGGATCGAGCGTCGTCGGCCGCCACGGCCCGCGGTAACGCCTGCGGGCGTGCGCGAGCCGGGTCTGCGGACTGGTGACGGCGACACGGCGACCGGTCATGTCGGCCGTTCGAACTCGCCCTGCTGCGCGGCTTTCAGCAGCCGTTCCCGCAGCTGCCGCGCATGCCGCCTGCTGACCGGCACATCGCCCAGATCGGTGTGGGCCAGTACCCCACCGACCGAATCGCTCCGCAGTTCCCGCACCGCCGACAGCGCGACGAGGAACCCGCGGTGGGTCCGGACGAACCCGGCGCCCTCCCAGTACTCCTCCAACCGCGAGATCGGCATGCGCACCAGGTGTACGCCCGACGGCGCGTGCAGCCGGACGTAGTCGCCGTGTGCCTCGGCGAAGCGCACCTCGCTGCGCTGCACGTACCGGGTCCTGCCGCCGACCTCGACCGGCAGCGCGGCCATCGCGTCCGGCACCGGTGCGTCCGCCGCCTGCCGTGCGGGGTGCTCGTCGGCTCCCGCCATCCTGGCGACCCGGCCGAGCGCATCGGCGAGCCGTTCCGCGCGCACCGGCTTGAGCAGGTAGTCGATCGCGCCGATGCCGAACGCCGCGATCGCGTGCTCGTCGTAGGCCGTCACGAAGACGATCACGGGCGGCGTGGCGAGCTTACGCAGCAGCTCACCCAGTTCCAGTCCGTCGAGCCCCGGCATCGCGATGTCGAGGAACACGGCGTCGTACTCGCCGCCCCGGATGGAGCGCAGCGCGTCGAGCGGATCGGCGGCCGCGGTCACCGACGCGACCTCGGGAGCCTCCCGTAGCAGGCTGCAGAGGTCGTCGAGCGCGGCCGGCACGTCGTCGACGGCCAGCACGCGAAGCCCGGGCGCCGAGGTGGGCACCGGCTGGGGGTTCTCCTGGACCGTCACGGCACGACCCCCGGCTGGAACCGCGGCACCCGCACCACGACGCGGGTTCCCTCGCCCTCGGCGGTCTCCACCACGAGCCCGAACCACGGCCCGTACACGTTGCGCAGTCTCCGGTCCACGTTGGCCAGTCCCATGCCTCCGGTATCCCGTGTGTCGGTGCCGCCGGCCGCCAGCAGGCGCTCGGCGTCACGGGGGTCCATGCCGGCGCCGTCGTCCTCGACGGTGATGACGCAGTCCGATCCTTCCGCCTCGCCCAGCACCTGCACGGCCCCACCCCCGGTGCGGCGTTCGATGCCGTGACGTACGGCGTTCTCCACGAGTGGCTGCAGCACGAGGTAGGGGATCGCGACGGCGAGGACCTCGGGTGCGACGCGGACCTGCACCTTCAGCCGGTCGCCGAGGACAGCACGCTGCAACGCCAGGTAGGTCTCGATCGCGTGAAACTCGTCCGCCACGGTCGTGTACTCACCGTGTCCGGCCAGGCTGTAGCGGATGTAGTCGGCGAAATCGAGCAGCAGTTCGCGGGAACGCGCCGGATCGGGGCGCACCAACCCGGCCACGACGGTGAGCGCGTTGTAGACGAAGTGCGGTGAGATCTCGGCCCGCAACGCCCTGAGCTCGGCCTCGGCCGCTTCCTCCGCGGACGCCTCCAGCCTGCCGCGCTCCAACGCGGCCACCAGCACACCGCTCACCTCGCGCAGCGCCGACATCCGCGTGGTGCCCGCGACCACCAGCACCCCGGCCAGTTCGTCGTGCACGACGAGCGGCTCGGCCACGACCTCGGCCCGGCGGCGCCGATGTTCGCTGTGCAGGACGTCGTCGACGAGCGCCGCGAGGTCGACGTCACGGGGGAGTGCGCCCGCGACGGTGAGTTCCCCGGACAGGTCCGCCAGCGCCACGCCGTCGGAGGCGAGGAGCCGCCGGATGCCGCGGGCCGCGGAACGCACCCGCGGCCCGCTCAGTCCGTCGACCAGGTCGTCGGCGACGTGCCGTGCCGTCCGGAGGATCGCCGCGGGATCGCGCAGCCTGCGCGGCCAGGCGAGCCCGCCGACGGGCTCGTGCTGCGCGGGCACGGACATGCGAACTCCCGGTAGCGCCGACGACTGTGTCCTACGTGGCGTGCTGCGTGCTGTGTCCTACGTCGTACTGCGTCCTACGTCCTGGGCGGCTCACCGATGTGGATCACCGACAGCGTGGATCTACTGTGAATCTAGCGGCCCGGCGTGGCGAGCGTGAAGGCCCGTGCACCTGGCTGCCCTGCCCGGCGACTGCGTCGGCAGCGGCACGGGTGAGCGGCCGCATCCGTCGCGGCTCCCTGCCCGATGTGGCTGTCGGGCAGGGAGCGGACACCCGGGTGGGACCGGGATCGAAATCGATATCGATTGGGACTGTCCGTAGCGGTCGTGCTGATCCATAATCGGAGGTGGTGATGCCGTATGGGCCTGCGTGACGAGGAACGGCGACAACTCGCCGAGATCGAACGCCGCCTGGGCGAGGACGACCCACGTCTGGCCCAGCGCCTGGCCACCCTGCGGCCCGGCACCTCCCGGACGCTGTGGATCGTCGCGGGCCTCATCGCTCTCTTCATCGTCGGCGGCGTCGTGATCGCCCTCGGTGCCGGTGCGGGCGCGCCCGTGGTGGTGGCGCTCGGAGTGATCATCGCCGCCGGGGTGCCGACAGCCGTCATCTGGCGGGTGTGGCTGCGCAAACTCGGCACCGGTGGTGGGGACGCGACCGACGACGGCTCCGTGCGGGGCGGCACGTCCGGCGGGCGCTCGGCCAAGGGCAACGGCGGCGGCTCGGGAAACGGCAAGGACTCGGGCGACGGCCGCGGGTTCGGCAACCGCAAGGGCGGCACCGGTGACGGGCCGGACGCGGGCCCCGGCTCCACCGACTGACGGCCTGTCGCGCGCCGGTCCGCGTACGGTCCGTGAGGGGCGGCCCCGCCTCCGGAGGTCCGCTGACCTAGACTCGGACATCGGTTCCCCCATCGTCACCTGCGGTGCCCGTGGGTGGGCCCGTGAACCATACGCACGCCGCCGCGCTCACGGGCGCGGACCCGCGCGTGCGACATGAGTCCGAAATACCGACCGATACCACTGTCCCGGCTAGGAGAAAACGTTGAAGAGCACCGTCGAGCAGCTGAGCCCGACGCGCGTGAAGATCAATGTCGAGGTGCCGTTCGACGAGCTCAAACCGAACTTCGACCGCGCCTACAGCAAGATCGCTCAGCAGGTCCGGATCCCCGGCTTCCGCCCCGGCAAGGCACCGGCCCCCGTCCTCGAGAGCAGGATCGGCCGCGCCCCCGTGCTCGACGAGGTCGTCAACGAGGCCATTCCGGCCAAGTACATGGAGGCCGTGCAGACCGGTGACGTCCGCACGCTCGGCCAGCCCGAGTTCGAGGTCACGAAGCTCGAGGACAAGAACGTCCTGGAGTTCACCGCCGAGGTCGACGTCCGTCCCGAGATCACGATCCCGGATCTGGACGACCTGTCGGTGACGGTGGCCGACGTGGAGGTCACCGACGACGAGGTCGGTGAGGAGCTCGACAACCTTCGCGCCCGGTTCGGCACGCTGACCGGTGTCGACCGGCCCGCCGCCAACGGCGACTTCACGTCGATCGACCTGTCCGCGACCGTCGACGGCCAGGAGGTCTCGGAGGCCTCGACGTCCGGCCTGTCGTACGAGATCGGTTCGGGGCAGCTCATCGACGGCATCGACGACGCGTTGGTCGGTCTGTCCGAGGGCGAGTCGGCCACGTTCACCACGAACCTCCTCGCCGGTGAGTACGCGGGCAAGGAAGCCGAGGTCACGGTCACGCTCGGCAGCGTCAAGGTGCGGGAGCTGCCCGAGGCCGACGACGAGTTCGCCCAGCTGGCCAGCGAGTTCGACACGATCGACGAGCTGAAGGCCGACCTGCGCGAGCGTCTCGGCCGTTCCAAGCGCATGCAGCAGGGCGTCGAGGCGCGTGACAAGGTCCTCGAGCAGCTGCTCGAGCGGGTCGACGTGCCGGTGCCGGAGAAGGTGCTGCAGGGCGAGATCGACAACGCCAAGCACGAGGCGATCCACCAGTACGACCACGACGAGGAGGCCTACAAGAAGGCCCTCGAGGCTCAGGGCGGCGACCCTGAGGAGTGGGAGAACGAGGTTCGCACCGAGGCCGAGAAGTCCGTGCGCACGCAGCTGCTCCTCGACACGCTCGCCGACGAGAAGGACGTCCAGGTCGGCGACCAGGAGCTGACCGAGCGGATCATCTACCAGGCCCAGCGTTTCGGCGTCAGCCCGGACGAGTACATCCAGCGTGCCCAGCAGTCGGGCCAGCTGGGTGCGATCTTCGCCGACGTCCGCCGTGGCAAGGCGCTGGCCGCCGTCGTGCGCGGCGCCTCGGTGACCGACGAGTCGGGCGAGGCGCTCGACCTGACCGAGCTGTTCGGTGAGGAAGAGGGCGAAGCCGAGGCCGACGACGCGGCGACCGGTGCGGACGACGCACAGGAGGACACCGAGGCCGAGGAGAAGGACACGTCCTCGGACAAGTGATTTCCCTTCATGCTCTGAGCGAACTCGGGCGGTGTCAGGACTTCTGCGCCGCCCGAGTTCGTTAGGGTCGGTTGCAAGATCTGAGACTTCGAAAAAAGGCAGGCAGACGTGACGCAGCACATGCCCGAGGGGCGCACCAGCACCGCGGGGCTGAACCTGACCGACTCGATGTACGAGCGGCTGCTCCAGGAACGCATCGTGGTGCTGGGCTCCGAGGTCAACGACGATGTCGCCAACCGCATCACGGCGCAGCTGTTGCTGTTGTCGGCGGAGGACCCGCAGTCCGACATCCGCTTCTACATCAACTCGCCGGGCGGTTCGGTCACGGCCGGTTTCGCCATCTACGACACGATGCAGCTCATCGAGCCGGACGTGGCGACCTACGCGATGGGCATGGCGGCTTCGATGGGCCAGTTCCTCCTGTCGTCCGGCACGCCGGGCAAGCGCTACGCGCTGGAGCACGCGCGCATCCTCATGCACCAGCCGTCGGCCGGTGTCGGCGGCACGGCGTCGGACATCGCCATTCAGGCAGAGGTCTTCGGTAAGTGGAAGCAGGAGCTGGCGCGTATCACGGCCGACCAGACCGGCCAGACGGTCGAGCAGGTCCTGGCCGACGGCGACCGCGACCGCTGGTTCACCGCGCAGGAAGCTCTGGACTACGGCTTCGTCGATCAGGTGCTGACGCGGGAGAACCCCGCGCCGGGCTCGAACTCGAACTGACCGGGACCCGAGAAGGAGACCACCGATGAGCAACTTCCAGCTTCCTCAGTCCCGGTACGTGATGCCCTCCTACGTGGAGCGCACCAGTTACGGGATCAAGGAGTCGAACCCGTACAACAAGCTCTACGAAGAGCGCCAGATCATGCTCGGCGTGCAGGTGGACGACGCGTCGGCCAACGACGTGATGGCCCAGCTCCTGCACCTCGAGCACGAGGACCCGGACCGCGACATCACGATCTACATCAACTCGCCCGGTGGTTCGTTCACCGCGCTGATGGCGATCTACGACACGATGCAGTTCGTGCGGCCCGACATTCAGACCGTCGTGCTCGGCCAGGCGGCGTCGGCCGCCGCAGTGCTGCTCGCGGCCGGTAGCAAGGGCAAGCGCATGGCCCTGCCGAACGCCCGCGTGCTGATCCACCAGCCCGCCACGGAGGGCACCTACGGTCAGGTGTCCGACCTGGAGATCCAGGCCGCCGAGATCCAGCGGATCCGCCGGCTCATGGAGACGACGCTGGCCCAGCACACGGACAAGACCGAAGAAGAGGTCCGCAGGGACGTCGAGCGTGACAAGATCCTGACGGCCGAGGAGGCCAAGGAGTACGGGATCATCGACGAGGTGCTGCCGTACCGCAAGGGCACCGGCTCGAACTGATCAGGCCCGCCGCTGGGCGGGAGCGTGTCGTCACCCGACAGGTTCCCGTCCGGCGGGCTATGGTGTCGGGAAGGCCGTCGAGTGCTCCCCGCGTGAGAGTGGGGTGATCCGGCGGTCTCCCATCGGTCCCGCCCGGCGGGTACCGTCAAGAGACAGCGCGTGGCGCCTGTTCACTGTGTCCACCAGGCGGCACGGAGACGAGTCAGGTGCGCCTGACGCACCGGAGGGGACGAGGTCAGCGGCCATGGCACGCATCGGCGAGGGCGGAGACCTGCTCAAGTGCTCGTTCTGTGGGAAGAGCCAAAAACAGGTGAAGAAGCTCATCGCCGGACCAGGCGTCTACATCTGCGATGAGTGCATCGATCTCTGCAACGAGATCATCGAAGAGGAACTGGCCGAGGCCGGCGACGTCAAGCTCGACGAACTGCCGAAACCCGCCGAGATCCACGACTTCCTCGAGCAGTACATCATCGGCCAGGACGAGGCGAAGCGTTCACTCGCCGTCGCGGTGTACAACCACTACAAGCGCATCCAGTCGCAGGGCTCCGCGGGCCCGAAGGACTCGAAGGACGAGCCGGTCGAGCTCGCCAAGTCGAACATCCTGATGCTCGGCCCGACGGGCTGCGGCAAGACCTATCTCGCGCAGACGCTCGCGAAGATGCTCAACGTGCCGTTCGCGATCGCCGACGCCACGGCGCTCACCGAGGCCGGCTACGTCGGCGAGGACGTCGAGAACATCCTCCTCAAGCTGATCCAGGCCGCCGACTACGACGTCAAGCGCGCCGAGACCGGCATCATCTACATCGACGAGGTCGACAAGATCGCGCGCAAGTCCGAGAACCCGTCGATCACCCGGGACGTCTCGGGCGAGGGCGTCCAGCAGGCGCTGCTGAAGATCCTCGAAGGCACCACGGCGGCAGTGCCCCCGCAGGGTGGGCGCAAGCATCCGCACCAGGAGTTCATCCAGATCGACACGACGAACGTGCTGTTCATCGTGGCCGGTGCGTTCGCGGGTCTGGAGCAGATCGTCAACGAGCGCGTCGGCAAGCGCGGCCTCGGTTTCGGTGCGGAGATCCGCACGAAGCAGGAGATCGAGCAGAGCGACGTGTTCAGCGAGACGATGCCGGAAGACCTGATCAAGTTCGGGCTGATCCCCGAATTCATCGGCCGTGTTCCGGTCATGGCCAGTGTGACGAACCTGGACAAGGCTGCGCTCGTGCAGATCCTCACGGAGCCGCGGAACGCGCTCACGAAGCAGTACACGAAGCTGTTCGAGCTGGACAACGTGGAGCTCGAGTTCACCGACACCGCCCTCGAAGCGATCGCGGACCAGGCACTGCTGCGCGGCACGGGCGCTCGCGGCCTGCGGGCGATCATGGAAGAGGTCCTGCAGCCGGTCATGTACGACATCCCGAGCCGTGAGGACGTGGCGAAGGTCGTCATCACCGAGCAGACGGTGCGCGAGAACGTGAACCCGACGATCGTGTCGCGGCAGCCGTCCCGGCGACGTAGCGGTGAGCGCGGGGAGAAGTCCGCCTGACCGGGCGGGCGCCGCTGATGAGGACGTCGCACGGCTCGCTCTCGAGGGAGCTGCCGACGCTGCAGCGGACAGCTGGGGACATGGTGAACGAATCCGACGACGTGGCGGCACGTCTGGTCGCGGCCTTGCGCCTGCGGCAGCCGCGGGTGCAGGTGGCGATCGCAGGCTGCCTGGTCGTGTTCATGGTGGTGTGCGTGGTCGCGACGATCACGCGCATGTCGGTGTGGCCGCTGCTGCCGTTGCTGGCGTTCGCCGGGGCCTCGGCCGCCGCGTGGCGGGCACGGACCGCCGCCGGCGACCGGCAAGCGTTCGCGTGGGCGACGGTCGTCGTCGGCGGGGTGGCGCTCGGGTTCTGGTTGCTCGGCATGGTCAACCGGCTCTGGTGAACGCCGGGCGACGATCCGTCCACCGGGAGGTTTCGTGAACCCGTGTCGTGGCTAACCTCTGCCGGTAGGGTGTGCCGACGCGAAGAGGACGCCACGCTGTGACCACGAGGGGCGAGTCCGTCACCGGCCAGTTTTCCCACGAGGCTTTTCTTTACCGCGACGAGGACGCGTACGTGAAGACGATTACGGCGTTCGTGGTCGACGGTGTTCACAACGACGAGCCGGTCGCGCTGGCGCTGCCCACCGACAAGCTGTCGGCGGTCGGAGAGTTCCTCGGCGACACCGCCGCCGACGTCGAGTTCGTCGACATGGCCGAAGCCGGTCGCAATCCGGCAGCGATCCTCAGCGGGGTGCTCCGCTCGTTCGCCGACGGCCACGACGGGCGGGTACGAGTCGTCGGCGAACCGATCTGGCCGGGGCGTTCGGCGGCAGAGTGCACCGCCGCCGTCGAACACGAGGCCCTCGTCAACGAGGCCTTCGCCGGCAGCGCGGCGCTGTTCCTCTGTCCCTACGACGCGTCCCGTCTGGGACGAGCCGTGCTGGACGACGTCGCGGCGACCCATCCGGAGCTGGTCGACGAGACGGGCAGACACGCCAGTGACGCCTACGCTCCGCACGCGGTGGTCGACGGCTGCAACCGGCCGCTACCCGTGCCGTCGTCCGCATCGACGTTGCGGTTCGACCTGCACACGCTCGCCGAGGCACGGCGCTTCGCCGCGGCGCACGCGGAGTGTCACGGCGTGGATGGCGGCCGGCTTCCCGACGTCGCGCTCGTCGTCGGCGAGCTCGCCGCGAACAGCGTGCAGCACGGAGGCGGATCGGGAACGCTGCGGGTGTGGCAGGACGCCGTCACCGGCGCCGTCGTGTGCCAGGTCGACGACGCGGGCAGTCACACCGACCCGTTCGCAGGACGGGTGCCTGTGCCCGCCGATCAGCTCGGCGGGCGCGGACTGTTGCTCGTGAACCGGCTCGCCGATCTCGTGCGGACATATCGCGGCGTGGGCCACACCGCCACCCGGGTGTGGTTCGACCGGTAGCCGCTCAGGTCCGGGATTCGGCCCGCTCGGGAGCGTATTCGCCGAGGAACGAGACGAGGCCGGGTACCGCCGAGGTGTAGAAGTCGCCGGTGTGGCCCCCGTCCCGGAAGACCGCGACCTCGGGGTGGGCATGCCGCACGAGCCGACGCGTCCCGGCCACGAACGGATCCGACGTGCCGCACCACACGCCGAGGGGCGTGTCCCCGAGCGAGTCCGGGTGCCGCAGCGGGTCGAGCGCCGCCCACGCCCGCCGGTCGCGGAACGCCTCGCGTTCGCTCATCTCGTCCCACTCGGTCAACAGTGCCGGTGCGATCACGCCGGTCGCGGCGAGCGGGTTCCCGCGTTCCCGGCGCCGTCGCGTGTACACGAGCGCGCCGAAGCCGCCCATCGACGTCCCGGTCGCCGCGAACGGCTGTCCGGATGCGCCGCCGAGGCCGCGGGCGGCGAGCCATACGGGCAGCTCGTCGAGCAGCATCGCCATGGGGTCGTCGCCGGGGTCGGACTCGTGCCAGTAGGCATACGGGCCGCCGTCGACCGCGACGAGACCGAACGGGGGCACCCGACCCGCTGCGACGGACTGCGCCAGGTACCGCGCCATGCCGTTCGGTGTGGCCCCGCGCGCCGTGCCGCCACGTGCATGCAGCACTGCCACCATCGGCAGCCGCTGCGCGGGGCGCTCGGGTGGCAGAATCAGCACGAGGCCGACGTACTGCCCGCGGGCCCGCGAGAACACCGACTCGGAACGAATGTCCGGGGCGGTCGCGACGACCGACCGATACGCCGCCGACGACCCCGTCAGCGCGGCGAGGCCCGCCGTGGCCAGGACCGCGGTGCCGCCCAGTACCACCGAGCGGCGGTCAGGTCTCGGCAACGCGATCGCCTCTGGTGTAGACGTTCATGCTCGTTCCTCGCAGGAAGCCGACGAGTGTCATGCCCTGTTCGGCGGCCAGCTCCACGGCCAACGAGGACGGAGCGGAGACGGCGGCCAGCAGCGGGATACCCGCCATCGCGGCCTTCTGCACCAACTCGAACGAAGCGCGTCCGGACACGAGCAGGCCGTGGTCGGCGGCAGGGATGGCTCCGTCGAGCAGTGCTTTCCCGAGGACCTTGTCGACGGCGTTGTGCCTGCCGACGTCCTCGCGCACGTGAAGCAACGTTCCGTCGGCGGTGAACAGCGCCGCGGCGTGCAGCCCACCGGTACTCGCGAAGACCTTCTGCCGCTCGCGCAGCGCGTCGGGCAGCGTGGACAGCATCTCCGGCGTGACGGGGAGATCGGCCTCGGCGGGGGAGTACCGCGTGGTGAGCGCGACCGCGTCGAGCGCAGCCTTGCCGCACACCCCGCACGACGACGTCGTGTAGAAGTTGCGCTCCACACCGGGGTCGGGGCCGGGAACGCCGGGGGAGAGGGCGACGTCGAGCACGTTGTAGGTGTTGCGGCCGTCGTCGTCGGCTCCCGCGCAGTACCGGGCGGTCATCACGTCCTCACGGTCGCCGATGACGCCTTCGGACAGCAGGAACCCGTGTGCCAGTTCGACGTCGTTGCCGGGCGTGCGCATGGTGACGGCGAGGGGCGAGCCCGCCACACGGAGTTCCAGGGGTTCCTCGGCTGCCAGCGCGTCCGGGCGCGTGCGCTCGCCGTTCGGCGTGAGCATGCGTACCGGCCTGCGTACCGTCACTCGGCCCATCGGTGCGTCCACTCCAGACGTGGTTCGGCGGTTCGGGGGTGCCGCGTCGCGGCCGGGTGGCCTACGGTGATGCGAGCACCGTGCCTCCAGAGTAGGAGAGGTGAGCGAGTGGCCCTCGGCTTTCTCGACCGTTCGCGGACCGTAGCACCGCCGGACTGGAGCCGCTGGCTCGTCCCGCCCGCGGCGCTGGCCGTGCATCTGGCGATCGGACAGGTCTATGCGTGGAGTGTGTTCAAGCCGCCCCTCGAGGGGTCCCTGGGGCTGAGTGGCACGCAGAGCGCCCTGCCGTTCCAGCTGGCCATCGTGATGCTGGGGCTGTCGGCGGCGTTCGGCGGCACCCTCGTCGAACGCAACGGGCCGCGCTGGGCGATGTTCGTGTCCATGACGTGCTTCTCGTCGGGGTTCCTGATCTCGGCGCTCGGCGTCGCCACGGAGCAGTTCTGGCTGGTCGTGCTGGGCTACGGCGTCGTCGGTGGGGTCGGTCTCGGCATCGGGTACATCTCGCCGGTGTCGACCCTGATCAAGTGGTTCCCCGACCGGCCCGGCATGGCGACCGGTATCGCGATCATGGGATTCGGCGGCGGTGCGCTGATCGCGTCGCCGTGGTCGGCCCAGATGCTGGAATGGTTCGGCACGGGCAGCGGGGGCATCGCGACGACGTTGTTCGTGCACGGCGTCGTCTACTTCGGCTTCATGGGGCTCGGGGTCGTGCTGGTGCGGGTGCCGGCGCCGGACTGGACCCCGCCGGGTGTGCCGGTGCAGCAGTCCGTTGGCCGCCCGGTGGCGGTATCGGCCAACAACGCGGTGCGCACGCCGCAGTTCTGGCTGCTGTGGCTCGTCCTCTGCCTCAACGTGACCGCGGGCATCGGCATCCTCGAGAAGGCCTCGCCGATGATCACCGAGTTCTTCAGCGGCACGTCGATGCCGGTCAGTGCGGCCGCGGCGGCCGGGTTCGTCGGACTGCTGTCGCTGACGAACATGCTCGGCCGCTTCGTGTGGTCCTCCACATCGGACATCGTGGGCCGCAAGAACATCTACCGGCTGTATCTCGGCGTCGGCGCGCTGCTGTACCTGACGATCGCGTTGACGACGAACTCCTCGACGCTGGTGTTCGTGCTGTGCGCGGCACTCATCCTGTCGTTCTACGGCGGTGGGTTCGCCACGATCCCGGCCTATCTGAAGGACCTGTTCGGCACCTACGAGGTGGGTGCGATCCACGGCAGGCTGCTCACGGCGTGGTCGACGGCGGGAGTGCTCGGCCCGCTGATCGTCAACGCCATCGCGGACAGCCAGGAGGCGGCGGGCAAGCAGGGTCCGGACCTGTACGGGATGTCCCTGCTGATCATGATGGGGCTGTTGATCGTCGGGTTCGTGGCGAACGAGTTCGTCCGCCCGGTGCATCCGCGGTTCCACGAACCGGGCGTCGGCCAGTCTGAGGGGTCCGCGGCCGGTGATCCCGCGAGGGAGGGGCGATGACCGGCTGCGGCAGCGCCGAACGGGACGGCGCTGCGCCGAACGGGACGGCGCAGGGATGAACGGGACGGCACAGTGACGAACGGGACGGCGCAGGGATGAACGGGGTGGCGCAGGGATGAGCGGACGGCACAGCGATGAGACGGACGGCGCAGCCGTGAGCCGGCCGGCAGCGGGTCGCAGGGGGCTGCTGGTGCTGGCGTGGCTGTGGGTCGGGCTGCCGTTCGCCTACGGCGCCGTCGAACTCGCGCGGAAACTGGTGCAGCTCTTCGGAGGTTGACGCGCCGTGTCCGGCCGGGTGGCGGGATTACAGCGGGCGGGTGGTTTTACGTCCGCGTTACCCGCCGCGTCTTGCGGCACTCGTTAGCGGTGCGAAAGGCTGGGCGGCCGATCCCGACAGGGGAGTAGCTGCCGACCGGAGGTTCTCGTGGCCGTATCCCGATCCGTCCGCCGCGGGCTCGCCGCACTCGCCGTCCTGGTGACGCTGCCTGTACTGACCACACCCGCGGGTGCGCAGGAGTCCGGGGCGCCGGATGGCCCCGGCGGTGTCGCGCATCGCGAATCCGGACACCTGGCCCGCAGCGGCGCCACACCTGCAGCCACCCGGTTCGCGACAACGGACGAGAACCGCCGGGTCGGGGATCAGACCGGCTACCCGCGGCAGACCCGGTTGCGGGAATTCCCGGAGAACCCCGACGACACGGCGATCAAACTCGGACTGACGCCGTATCACGCCATCGCGCCGCAGCTGAACGAGCTGCAGCAGCGCAGCGATCGCGTGTCCGCGGAGGTCGTCGGGCACAGTACCCAGGGCCGGGACCTGTACCTCGTGACGCTCACCGCCCCTGAAACTCCCGCGGAAACGGCCCGGCAGGCGCGCTGGCGCGAGCTGATCGAGGACGACCCGGTCGCGGCCGCGGGCAACGAACGGCTGGCGCGCGAGTACAAGGCCCCGGTGTGGATCAACGCCAACATCCACGGTGACGAGTGGGAGGGCACCGACGGCGCGCTGGACGTCGTCGAACGGCTCGCCACCAGCACCGAGCGGGCCGACGTCGAGCTGCTCGAATCGACCCGGATCTACCTGACGGTCACCAACAATCCCGACGGCCGCGTCGCGGGCACGCGTGCGAACGCCGCGGGATTCGACGTCAACCGTGACCACCTCACCTCGACCCAGCCGGAATCCCGCGCGGTGCGGGACGTGCTGATCGAGACCCAGCCGTTGGTGATGATCGACGAGCACGGCTACACGGGCACGACGCTCATCGAGCCAGGAACGCCGCCGCACGGTCGGGACTACGAGTACGACCTGTACATCAAGCACGCCTACGAGAACGCACTCGGCATGGAACGCGCCATCGGGAAGCTGGGCCACGACGAGACCGCGCGGGCGGACATCCCGTTCCGGGACTTCGAGCCGGGCGAGTGGGACGACTGGCCGCCGATCTTCACTCCGATGTACTCGATCTACCACGGCGCGGTGGGCCACACCGTGGAGGTGCCGCTCCGGGTGAACCGCGCCGAGTACGAGGAACTGCCGGTCGAGGAGCTGCGGCGCCGATCGGCCGTCAACCGGGACGTGGCCGACGCGACGATCACCTCGGCGATCGACTACGCCGAGACCCACCGCACCGAGCTGATCGACGATCAGATCGAGACGTTCCGCCGTGGCTGGGCGGGCGAGTCACAGCGCGAGATTCCCGACGGCTACGTCCCCGGTTTCGGGGAGGAGGACCGCTACTCGGTGGAGTTCCCGCGCGCCTACGTCATCCCGGCCGGCGTCGGCCAGCGGTCGGCGCCCGCGGCGGCGCGGCTCGTCGACCACCTGGTCGCGCACGACGTGCGCGTCTCGCGTGCCGAGCACACGTTCCACGTAGGCGGGCAGCGTTATCCGAAGGGCTCGTACGTGGTCGACCTGCATCAGCCCAAGCGCGGCCTGGCGAACGCCATGCTCTCGGCCGGCCAGGACATCTCGGGGGACGTCCCGCGGATGTACGACATCTCCGGCTGGAGTCTCGGACTGCTGTGGGGCGCCACGGTCGACGTCTCCGCCGACGAGGCGCCCGCGGTGCGCACCACGCCGGTGGCGGCGGCAGGGCCGACGGGGTCGCTCCCGCGCTCGCCGAACGCGGACCTCGAACTCGCGCTCACCGACGGTGCCGACGTGCAGGCCGTGACGTACCTGCTCGATCAGGGCGTCGAGGTGACCCGTGGCGACGACGGCGGGCTCGTCGTCCCCGCATCGGCGCGCAGTGAGGCGGCGAGGGCGGCCGATCGGTTCGGCGTCGTCTTCACCAGGGCGGGCAAGGACGCGACCGGAACTCCGCTGGCAGCGCCGGTGATCGCCGCCGCGGTGTCGGCCGACGAACTAGCCGTGCTGCGCGGACTCGGGTTCGACGTCCGTCCGATCTCGACCGCGGCCCTCAACGACGGGTTCGACTTCGACGGTGTCGGCGCGCTGCTGGTCTCCACCGGACTCGACTACGACGCGTTGACGGCCGAGGCGAAGCGGCGGTTGCGGGCGTTCCTCGACGACGGCGGGGTCGTGACCCGCGGTGCGGGCGGCGCCGCGTTCAACGAGGCCGCCGGGCTGCTACCGGCCACCGCGGTCGAGGGCAGGGCGGACGCCAACGGCGTCGTGTCGGTGACCGACGGCGAGGGCGGCGTGCTCGACCGCGCACCCGCGCATTCGTTCGTCTACTCGCCGGTCTGGTTCACCGGCCTCGGCGAGTCGGTGACCGCCGAGCAGCGCTACGCCCGTGATCCGCTCGTCGCGGGGCACTGGCTGCCGAGCGATGACGGTCACGGCCCCGCCGAGGCGGCCGGTGAGGCGTCCGTCGTCTCCGGGGTGTCGGCAGGGGGCACGCGGGCGGTGCTGTTCGGCACCGAGCCGATGTTCCGCGACCACCCGAAGGGCCTGTACGCGCAGGTCGCCGACGCGGTGTTCTGGACGGGCTCGTAGCGGGCGAGCCGCGTGAACCGGTGGTGGCCGCCCGCCGCCGCGGCTAGGGTGCGGCCATGCTCATCGCGGAGGACCTACTGCTCCTGGCGTTCGACGACACCGAGGGCACACCCGTCTCGGGCGTCCACAACCTCGATCAGGCGGTGGCCGGTGCGCTCCTGCTCGAACTGACCCTGCTCGGCAGGGTCGACATCACGGGTGAGGCGGACGAGGGCGAGGCGGGTCGCGTCGTGGTGCGGGACGCCACGCGCGTGGGTGAGGCCGAGCTGGACGGGGCGCTCGAGGCGCTCGCCGAGCAGGAGGGCGCGAAGCCGAAGGACGCCGTCAACCGGCTGGCGAAGGACGGCCCCGTCGACCGGCTGTTGTCCGGCCTCGCCGATCGCGGCGTGCTGAAACGGGAGAGCAGGAAGGTGCTCAAGTTGTTCCCCGTCACGCGCTGGCCCGCGGCCGACTCCCGGCACGAGGAGCGGCTCCGCGCCGAGCTGCACCGGGTGCTCGTCGACGGTGCCGAACCGGACGAGCGCACCGCCGCGGTGATCGCGTTGCTCGTCGCCACCAAGTCGGTCCGGCACGCGTTCCCGACCGATGATCCCGACCGGACGGGGAAGCGGGCCGAGCAGGTCGCCGAGGGCAATTGGGGCAGTGACGCGGTGCGCAAGGCCATCGACGAGGTGACGGCGGCCGTGATGGTCGCCGTGATGGCGGGCGCGGTCGCCGCCACCACCACCGCGTAAGCGGTCCCTCCGCCGACGAGGCCACGCCGGTGGTGAGCCGCCGGAACCGGGTTCGTAGACTTACCGGCTGTGACGGAGAACGCGAACCAGCAGCACACGGACCTTCCCACCGCATGGAACCCGGCCGACGAAGAGGCCGCCCTGTACCAGCGCTGGGTAGACGCGGGCTACTTCACCGCCGACGCGTCGTCTGACAAGCCGCCGTTCTCCATCGTACTGCCGCCGCCGAACGTCACCGGCAGTCTGCACATGGGCCACGCCCTGAACCACACACTCATGGATGCCATGAGCAGGCGCAGGCGGATGCAGGGCTACGAGGTGCTGTGGCTGCCCGGCATGGACCACGCCGGTATCGCCACGCAGAACGTCGTCGAGCGGGAGCTGGCGAAGGAAGGCGTCTCCCGCCACGATCTCGGCCGCGAGAAGTTCGTCGAGCGCGTCTGGGAATGGAAGCACGAGTACGGGGGCAAGATCCTCGGCCAGATGAAGCGGCTCGGAGAGAGCATCGACTGGTCCCGTGAACGCTTCACGATGGACGACGGCCTCTCGCGTGCCGTGCAGACGATGTTCAAGCTCCTCTACGACGAGGGGCTGATCTACCAGGCCGAGCGCATCATCAACTGGTGTCCGCGGTGCATGACCGCGCTCTCGGACATCGAGGTCGACCACTCCGACGACGACGGCGAACTGGTCTCCATCCGCTACGGCGAGGGCGAAGCGTCGGTCGTCGTCGCCACGACGCGTGCGGAGACGATGCTCGGTGACACGGCCGTCGCGGTGCACCCCGACGACGAGCGCTACCGGCACCTGGTGGGCACCGAGGTCGAGCTGCCGCTCACCGGCAGGCGCATCCCGATCGTGGCCGACGAGCACGTCGACCCCGAGTTCGGCACCGGCGCGGTCAAGGTGACGCCTGCCCACGACCCGAACGACTTCGAGATCGGCAGGCGCCACGACCTGCCGATGCCGTCGATCATGGACGAACGCGGGGTGATCACCGCGTCCGGCCCGTTCGAAGGCACGGACCGCTTCGAGGCGCGCCCCGCGATCGTGGCGGCGCTGCGCGAGGACGGCCGGATCGTCGCGGAGAAGCGGCCGTACGTGCACGCCGTCGGTCACTGCTCGCGTTGCGACACGGTGATCGAGCCGCGGCTGTCGCTGCAGTGGTGGGTCAGGGTCGGCCCGCTCGCCGAGGCCGCGAGTGACGCCGTGCGTGACGGCCGGGTGCAGATCCACCCTCCGGAGCTGGCCAAGCGCTACTTCGACTGGGTCGACAACATGCACGACTGGACGATCTCGCGCCAGCTGTGGTGGGGGCACCGGATTCCGGTCTGGTACGGCCCGAACGGGGAGAAGGTCTGCGTCGGCCCGGACGAGCAGCCGCCGTCGGGTGACGGTTGGTACCAGGACTCCGACGTGCTCGACACGTGGTTCTCCTCAGGCCTGTGGCCGTTCTCCACGATGGGCTGGCCGGACGAGACCGCGGATCTGGCGAAGTTCTATCCGACGACCGTGCTGTCGACCGGCTACGACATCCTGTTCTTCTGGGTCGCGCGGATGATGATGTTCGGCCTGCACGGCATGCGTGAACGCGGTGCCGAGCAGTCCGTGCCGTTCCAGCACATCTACCTGCACGGGTTGATCCGCGATCAGCACGGCAAGAAGATGTCGAAGTCGAAGGGCAACGTCCTCGACCCGATCGACTGGATGGACAACTACGGCGCCGACGCCACGCGGTTCACGCTCGCCCGCGGCGCCAACCCCGGCACGGACATGGCTCTGGCCGAGGACTGGGCCGCCGGTTCGCGGAACTTCTGCACGAAGCTGTGGAACGCGGCGCGGTTCGCGATCATGAACGGTGCGACCACCGCGCGTCCGCTTCCCGCGGTCGAGGACATGACCGAGGCCGACCGCTGGATCCTCGGCCGGCTGTCCACGGTGCTGTCCGAGGTGGACGAACTGCTCGAGGAGTTCCAGTTCGCCAAGGCCACGAACACGCTTTACCACTTCACGTGGGGCGAGTTGTGCGACTGGTACATCGAACTGGCCAAGGTGCAGCTCTCCGGCGAGAAGGCCGACGACACCCGTGCCGTGCTCGGGCACGCGCTGGACACGGTGCTGCGGCTGCTGCACCCGTTCGTCCCGTTCGTGACCGAACGGCTGTGGACGACGCTGACCGGTGGGGGTACCCCCACCAATGAGGGCGTAGCCGGTGGGGGAGGGGGAGCGTCGCTGGTCGTGGCCGACTGGCCGACGGGCGAACTGCTCCCCGCGGCCGACTCGGCCGCGGAGGGCAGGATCGGCGACGTGCAGAAGCTCGTCACCGAGGTGCGCCGGTTCCGTTCCGACCAGGGCCTCAAGCCGGGCCAGAAGGTGGCCACGCGGGTGACCGGCCCCGGTTTCGAGGCCATCTCCGCGCACGAGGAGGCAGTCCGCTCGCTGGCGAAACTGACCGAGCCGGGCGACGAGTTCACGGCCACGGCCTCGATCGAGGTCGCACTGGCCGACGGCACCGCGACGGTCGAGGTCGACACCTCGGGCACGATCGACGTGGCGGCCGAACGCAAGCGGCTGGAGAAGGACCTGGCCGCCGCCGAGAAGGAGCTCAAGCAGACCGAGGGCAAACTGGGCAACCAGGCCTTCCTCGACAAGGCGCCTGCCGACGTGGTCGACAAGATCCGGGTGCGCCGTGACACGGCAGCCTCCGACATCGAGCGCATCACCGCTCGGCTGGAGTCGCTTCCCGCCTCCTGACCGTCAGGACGTGGTGTTCAGGGTCCGCCGGATCTCGGTGGCGATGCCGTACATGCCGGCGGCGTTCGGGTGGTACGACATCGCGACCAGCGGATTGGTGTCCTTGCCCTGGACCCACGCCTGAAGGCCCGCGCACGCGTCGTGACCGTAGGACGCCGGGTACATGTCCACAAAGGACGCCCCGTGGGTCTCGGCCGCTGTCCGGAGTGCGCCGTTCAGTGCGGTCTCGATGTCGTCGGCCCACGCCAGGTCGCCGTCGGCCAGCGGCATGACGTCCGGACAGGTGACGCCGCTGCCCGGGGCGGGCGTGATCCGCGGATATCCCACGACGAGCACCGTGGCGTGCGGCGACCGCGCCGCGATCTCGTCGAGCACTGCGCCGGCCCGCTTCCCGGTGCGGGCGACGGCCTCGGCGAGGGTGTCGGTGCCCGCCTCGGTGAAGTGCTCCCGGCACGGGCTTCCGGAAGGGTTCTCGTCGCGGAGTGTGGGGCAGGTGCCGATGATGTCGCCGAAGACGCCCTCGTCGTTGCCACCGATACCGAGTGTCACGAGGTCGGTGCCGGGGCGCAGGGCGTCGAGCTGGGGCGGGTTCGTGCCGAGTGGGGTGCGCTGCGGCTCGGTCATGTGGTCGGTGGTCGCCCCGCCGCAACTCACGTCGCGAAGCGATCCGACCCGGGCCTTGACGGCGAGAATGGTCGGGTAGTTGCTCGTCGAGCGGGCGCAGCCGAGCGGCGCGGTGGGCTTCGGCAGCGGGATCAACGGCCCCGAGGTGTACGAGTCGCCGAGCGCGACGTAGTGGTCGAACCGCGGCTGCGTCCGAACGGCCGACGCCGACGGGGTGGTCGCGATCGTCATGGCCAGTGTGAGGGCCAGTGCGCCGAGTATGGTCGGAACCCGTGCCGGCCGCCGGGTTCGGCGCGTGGACGCCGTCCGGGGGAACGGTGAGTGCCGTCGGCGACGTGGTGGCCGTCGGGTGTCGGTGTGGCCGGATCGCTGTGTCCGCATGTGTCCCCGATCGCCGTCGAACAGGTCTGTTATGTCCTATCCGTCGGCGAGCGCCACTGGCCAGACGGCGAATGTGTGGACACCGTCGCCCGACCTGCTGATGTTGTGGTCACGACCCGTGAGCATCCGGGCCCGGGTGACTTCCGGGAAGCGGTTGCCCGGTCGGCCCGGCGCCGACGTCCGCCGAGCCCCGCTCCGCCGGCGCCCTGCCGGTGCGGAGCGGCGACAGCACGAGCAGCAGCGTGGCGCCGACGGTGGCGACCGCGAACACCCACACGGTCGAACGAAGCCCGATCGTCTCGCCGAGGACGCCCCCGCTCAGCGCGCCCAGGGGCACCGTGCCCCATGCCAGGAAGCGGAATCCCGCGTTCATGCGGCCGAGTAGGCGGTCGGGGCAGATCGCCTGCCGGTAACTCACCTGGCCGATGTTGTACACCGTCATCCCGTGGCCGAGGACCGCGAGTGCGGCGCCGACGAACCATGCTCCGGTGCCCGGCTGTGCGAGCGGCACCACGAGTGCCGCCGGCGCGGTCAGCAGCGGCACGATCCACACCGTCCGCACGCTCCCGAACAGTCGTGTCCACGTGCCGGCGGCGAGCGCGCCGCTCACGGCCCCGCACCCGCCCGTCGCCAGGACGGCACCCACCTGTGCAGGCGCGAGTTGGAGGGTGCGGGTCAGATACAGCACCTGCACGGCCGTGAGCACGGCGAACGCGACGTTGCCGACGGCCGTGTACGACGTGATGGCGCGCAGGTCCCGCCTTCCGAGTACGAATCGCAGTCCGTCGCCGATGTCGGCCCGGATCGTACGGCGGCCGCTGGAGACGGGTGCGGGCTCGCGGGCGCGGATGCGTGCGAGTGCGACTGCCGAGGTGACGTATCCGAGCCCGACGGGCAACACGGCGTACGCGGCTCCGAACACCTGCACGAGGCCTCCGCCGATCCCGCGCCCGGTCACGTCGGCGACGGAGTGACTGGCCTGCAGGCCGGTGTTGGCCGGAACGAGCTGGTCCCGGCCGACGAGCGTCGGCAGGTACGACTGGTGTGCGACGTCGAACACCAGTGCGCCGGCTCCGGCCAACAGTGCCACGACGACCAGCTGCGGCATCGTCAACACGTCCGCCCACCACGCGAGCGGGACGGTCAGCAGAAGGCAGCCGCGGAACAGGTTGGCAGTGATCATCAGTGGCATGCGGCGCGCGCGATCGATCCATGCTCCGACGGGCAGGCCGAGGAACAGGAATGCTGCCTTGTCCGCCGCCGTCAGCAGGCCCATCTGCCACGGTGACGCAGCGAGCGCGGTGGCTGCGAGCAACGGAAGGACCGCGCCACCTGCGAACGTGCTGAACTGACTCGCCGATGCTCCGGCCCACAGCCGACGGAAATCCGGCTGCCGCCACGGGGATCTCGCTCGCATCCGCCGGAGTGTTTCGGAGTGATTGGAAAGTGTCAATCACTCCGGGTCGGAGCAGCGGTGTAGTGGGTCGGCGCGGCGCCGTGGCCACGTATGCTCGTGCGAATGGGATCGCGGCGACGGACGGCGACCGAGGATGAGGCGACTGCGCTCGCGTCGGGAATACGCCTGCGCATCATCCGGTTGACCCATCACGAGGCGCTGACCAACAAGGAGATCGCTCGGCGGCTCGACCGGGACCCCGCGACGACGCTGTACCACGTGCGCAAACTCGTCGAGGCGGGCTTTCTCACCGCTGAAGCGGAACGCCGAGGTGTGCGTGGTGCGAAAGAGATTCCCTACCGGTCGACCGGCCTGTCCTGGCGGCTGAGCGGACCGTGGAACGCGCCGGTGGAAGACGCAATGCTGGAGGCGTTCCTGACCGAGATCGCGGACCTCGAACCCGCAGAGTTGCACCAGACGCGGGCGGTCGCACGATTGCCGGAGGGCCGCCTCGACGAGTTCCGCGGCCGGCTGGCCGAGTTGATCGACGAGTTCGCGGCCGGCGACGAGGACGGTGCCCGGCCGGAGGGCGGCGCTCGGCCTGGGGACGGTGACCAGCCTGGTGTCCGGCCTGAGGGCACCGCCGAGACACCGGGAGCGACCGCCATCTACCTCGCGCTGTACCCGAGCGGGTAAACGGGTCGGCGAATTCGGCGGAACGTGGGACGATGGACCTTGAGGCGCCGTGCATGCGGCGACGACAACCGACATGGAGGCTTGTGAGTAACCGGAATCGCGGCGACGTCCTGACGTCGCAGGCGGATGTGCCCGCCGAATCGCTGGACGAGGTGTTCGACGGCGCACCGTCGACCGGCGAACTGGAGCTCGAGGACCGCGCGTCGCTGCGCAGGATCGCCGGGCTGTCCACCGAACTGTCCGACATCACCGAGGTCGAGAACCGGCAGCTGCGGCTCGAGCATGTCGTGCTCGTCGGTGTGTGGACCGAAGGCACGGCTGCCCAGTCGGAGGCCTCCCTCGAAGAACTCGCCAGGCTCGCCGAGACGGCGGGTTCGACGGTGCTCGAAGGCTTGGTGCAGCGGCGCAACCGGCCCGACCCGGCGACGTACGTGGGCTCGGGGAAGGTCCGCGAACTCGGCGACATCGTGGCAGCCACCGGCGCGGACACCGTCATCTGCGACGGCGAGCTCTCTCCCGGCCAGCTCCGCCAGCTCGAGGACAAGCTCAACGTCAAGGTCGTCGACCGTACGGCCCTGATCCTCGACATCTTCGCCCAGCACGCGCGGTCGAAGGAAGGCAAGGCGCAGGTCGAGCTCGCACAGCTGCAGTACCTCATTCCGCGACTGCGCGGTTGGGGTGACACGTTGTCCCGGCAGGCCGGTGGCCGTGCGGGCAGCAACGGCGGTGTGGGCCTGCGGGGACCGGGTGAGACGAAGCTCGAGATCGACCGCAGGCGCATCAGCAAGCGCATGGCCAAGTTGCGACGCGAGATCTCGGCGATGGACACGATTCGCGAGACCAAACGCGGGCGCCGCATGGCGAACGACGTGCCGAGCGTCGCGATCGTCGGCTACACCAACGCGGGCAAGTCGAGCCTGCTCAACGCGGTGACCGACGCCGGGGTGCTGGTCGAGGACTCACTGTTCGCCACGCTCGACCCCACGACGCGTCGCTCGGTCACCCCGGACGGCAGGGCCTACACCCTGACCGACACCGTCGGCTTCGTCCGGCACCTGCCGCACCAGCTCGTCGACGCCTTCCGCTCGACGCTCGACGAGGCCGCCGACGCCGACGTCCTGCTGCACGTCGTCGACGGCTCCGACCCGGCACCCGAGGAACAGGTGCAGGCCGTCCGGACCGTGCTCGCGGAGATCGGCAGCAACCGGTCCGAGTCGCTGCCTCCGGAGCTGATCGTCATCAACAAGGCCGACGCCGCCGACGCGGTGTCGCTGGCGCGGCTGCGGCACCTGCTGCCGGATGCGCACGTCGTCTCGGCTCGCACGCAGGAGGGTATGGAGAAGCTGGTCGCCGCGATCGCGGACCGGTTGCCCCGGCCCGAGACACTGGTCGACGTGCTCGTGCCGTACGCGAGGGGTGAGCTCGTCGCGCGTACGCACGCGGAAGGCGAGGTGCTGACCGAGGACCACACCGCCGATGGCACCCGGCTGTGCGCGCGGGTCCACGCGGACCTCGCCGGTGCGCTCGATCCGTACCGCATCGTGGCTGGCAACGCCGCTGAACCGGGCGAGGCGAACGCGGTCGACGAAGCGGCAGGCTGACGACCGCGTACCCCTGGGACAGTGACCACACGTTCAGCAGCGCTTTCTGCGACCAGGCCCCGTTGCTCAGGGGAGCGCACCGCCACGGGGCGCAGGTGCGCGGGACGAAGGATCGCCGCGCTCGTGGCCGCCGTCCCGTGTGCGGCCGCGGTGTTGGGCCTTCCGCCGGCCGTACCGGTGGCGGAGGCACAGCGTACCGGCAACAGCCCGCCCGATCCTGAAGCGGTGTGCCGCATCGACGACCACGCCCTGGGCGAGGCATCGGGACTGGTAGCCGGCGACGGCCGGTGGTATGCGGTCAACGACGGGGGTGCGGCTCTGCGTATCTACGCGCTCGACCGGCACTGCGCCGTCACCGACGTGATCACCGATCCCGCCGACCCGTACGACGTCGAGGACCTCGCCAGGTCAGCGGACGGCACGTTCTGGCTCGCCGACATCGGCGACAACCGCTCGGCCCGAGACACCGTCGCGTTGCACGCACTGCGTCCGGGAGAAGGGTCGACGCTCTACCGGCTCACGTACCCCGACGGCGCGCGCGATGCCGAGGCGGTACTCATAGACCGGGAAGGCGCGCCGTACATCGTCACGAAATCCGCGACGGGGACGTCGGGCGTGTATCGACCGGCCGGGGCGCTGCGAAGTCCGGGGCCGACGCCGCTGGAACAGGTCGGCACCGTCACCGTCTCACCGACAACGACTCCCGGAGGCCCCGTGGGCACTGCCGGAACGTGGCTCATCACCGGTGGCGCGACCAGCCACGACGGACGGGTCGTCGCACTGCGCACCTACACCGACGCATACCTGTATCCGGCTCCCGACGGGGACATCGTGGCCGCGCTCGAACGGGAACCGGTGCGCGTCCCGCTGCCTGGTGAACCTCAGGGCGAGGCCATCGCCTTCCAACCCGACGGTACGCTCGTGTCCGTGAGCGAAGGCGTGGGCAATCCGGTTCGCATCGTGCCCGATGCCGCCTCTCTCGTCGCTGGTCCGGGAGAGGCCGGTTCGGAGCACGATGGGGCCGGGAGCGATACGTCGGCGGATGGCGGAGCAGCGGGGGATGGTGCGCAGGGCCACGGGCGGCCGACCGGGCCGGACGACGGCCGGCAGGCGGACCGAGCGCCCGCTGGCGATGCCCGGCGGGACGACGACGGGTCCGGGTTTCCCGTCGTACCGGTGGGTGCGGGTGCAGCTGTGATCGGACTGCTCGGGGCGGCCCTCGTGGTCATCCGTCGCCGCAGGCCGTGACGTCCGTCCGCGGCGCGCGGGGCGAGCCTCACAGCCGGCGCAGCACCGCCACGACCTTGCCGAGAATCTGCGCGTCGTCCCCGGGAATCGGTTCGTACGCCTCGTTGTGCGGCAACAGCCAGATGTGGTCGTCCTTGCGCTTGAACGTCTTGACGGTCGCCTCACCGTCGATCATCGCCGCGACGATCTCGCCGTTCTCCGCGTCCTCCTGCTGGCGGACGACGACCCAGTCGCCATCGGTGATGGCCGCGTCGACCATCGAGTCACCGGTGACGCTCAGCAGGAACAGATTCCCCTCGCCGACCAGGTCCTTCGGCAGCGGGAAGACGTCCTCGACCGCCTGCTCAGCCAGGACCGGACCGCCTGCGGCGATGCGGCCCAGGATCGGTACGAACGCGGGGGTCGGCCGGTCTTCGGAGGGGTTCAGCTTCGAGATCGACTCGGTGGTCAGCATGCCTACCGCGCGAGGGCGGTTGGGGTCCCGCCGTAGGTAGCCCTTCCGCTGCAGCGCTCCGAGTTGGTGGTGTACCGACGAGGTCGACGTGAGACCGACGGCCTCGCCGATCTCGCGCACGCTCGGCGGGTAGCCGTAGCGATCCACCCACCACCGGATCACGGCCAGCACGCGCTGCTGTCGTGGGGTGAGGCCTTCTTCGGTGACCTCCGGCAGGTCGTGGACAGTGCTGCCGGGACCGCGCTTTCCGCCGGTCTCGTCGTGCGTCTTGCGTGCCACCGTGTCGCCTCCCAGTCGCGGACAGCGGGTACGGCTGCCCGGTGATCGCGGTGCCGTGCGGCAGCCGCGGGTCGTCGTGTGCTCGGTCGTGTTCGGCGGGCCACGACAGGCCGTGATGGCCGGATGGCGCGCCGTACACCTCCGACGCTAGCCTGCCCGGCTGCGAATCTCAAACATCTGTTCGAGGGACACGCCGTGTGGGTCTCGATTTTGTCGGACCCGGGTGGTAGACATCGTACAGGCGTTCGATCGATCGGATGTTCGAGGAGGTGGCCATGTCGATCGTACTGCAGCGGGAGCAGCCGCTGGAGCACGGGCATGCGAGGTATAGCAGGCCGGACCGATCCGGTGGGCCGGGTGGGGGCTCGGGGTTCAAGGGCGTCGCGCCGGGTGCCGGCGCGGACCGGACCGGGCGACCCGGGCGCGGCGTGTTCGGCGGTGCCGGCGGTGGACGTGACGCGTGGGGAGTGGCGGCCGCGCCCGAGTCGGCCGGTGAGGCCGTTCGCGACCCGCGAACGGCTCATTGGGTCCGTGTCGTACCCGCGGACCCGCGTCGCCCGCCGACGAGGCCGGGTCCGGTCCGGCCACGTGCGCGTGTTCCGGTGCGGGCGTGTGCGCGGACGCGGATCACAACACGGGGGTGGCTGTTGATCGCCGTGGCGGTCGGTGTGTTCTCCTTCGTCGTGGCGTCCGGGTTGATCGCCAACACGCTCGCCGGGCTCGGCGGCTCCGGTGCCGCCGAGGTGCCCGCGGAGACGACTGTGGTGTCCGTGGGCGCGGGTGAGTCGCTGTGGGACGTCGCGGAGTCCGCTGTGCCCGGGGCGGATCCGGCGGCCGTCGTGACACGGATCGAGGAACTCAACGATCTGGCCGGGGGTGCGGTGTCGGCGGGTACTCCGTTGGTCGTGCCCGTCGGGTCGTGACGACCGGAATCCGGCCTTCCTGTCGGTTGCCCTGGGACGTCGCCCGGATCAGCTCCCCCATGGCGGTGAGCTATGTCGGTGATCACCCCTCCGATGGCTGTGTCAGCTTGCGCATCGGGTGGGTGCACTCCTAAAGTCAACCCCCACATCTAGTAGTTACACGGCTGTAGTTGGTCCACAAATTGGGGTAAACTCGGACAGGGTTATCCACAGCTCGTCGGCCTTCGCCCACCGGGTATCCACAGATTGATCACCAGGATCGCCCTGGTGAACGACAGTTCTCGCCGAGCCTTCACGACGTGTCACGTCATCGGGTTCCGGAGGCCGGCGGGGCACTCGAGAGTCGTCGGCGGTGCGTCAGGGCACGCCGGCAGCCGGTGTCGCGTGACATGACCCGGCGACGGTCGCGGCGCACGGTGCGCCGGCGCCTGTGATGGGGAGGTGGTTCGGTCATGCGGTGTCCGTTCTGCAGGCATGCCGATTCCCGCGTCGTCGATTCTCGTGAGGTGGATGAAGGGCAGGCGATCCGGCGTCGGCGTTCGTGCTCGAAGTGCGGTCGCCGGTTCACGACCTCGGAGTCGATGGTGCTCGCCGTCGTCAAACGCTCCGGGGTGACGGAACAGTTCAGCAGGGACAAGGTCATCCGGGGCGTGCATCGGGCCTGCCAGGGGCGCCCGGTCGACGACGACGCGCTGCAGCAGCTCGCGCAGCGGGTCGAGGAGTCGATCAGGGCCGCCGGCGTGGCGGAGATCCCGAGTCACGAGGTCGGCCTGGCCATCCTCGGTCCGCTGCGGGAGCTGGACGCTGTGGCGTATCTGCGGTTCGCCAGTGTTTACCGCGCTTTCTCCTCCATCGAAGACTTCGAGAAGGAGATCACGGACCTTCGTCAGGCGATTGCGGATTCGGTCGACTGAGAGCTTCTCGGTCGACAGCGGGAGTAAATGCGGACGACGCCCGGCGTCGCCGCTTGGTGCCAATCGCGGGAGTGGGAGTCATGACAGAAACGGTCGGAGCCGGCGCCGAGGCCTCGAAGACGTCGAAGAAGCGGTCCGGTGGCGGCGGTGGCACACGGAAGGGCCTGCGGGTCCAGCGTGTGTTCACGACCGAGGGGGTGCACCCGTACGACGAGGTCGCGTGGGAGAAGCGTGACGTCGTCATGACCAACTGGCGCGACGGGACGGTGAACTTCGAACAGCGGGGTGTCGAGTTCCCCGAGGCCTGGTCGATCAACGCCACGAACATCGTCACCAGCAAGTACTTCCGGGGCGCCGTCGGCAGCCCGGAGCGGGAGAGCAGTCTCAAGCAGCTGATCGACCGCGTCGTGAAGACCTACGTCGCCTCGGGCACCGAACACGGCTACTTCGCCTCGCCCGCCGACGCCGAGATCTTCGATCACGAACTCACCTGGATGCTGCTCCACCAGGTGTTCAGCTTCAACTCGCCGGTCTGGTTCAACGTGGGCACCACGTCGAAGCAGCAGGTCTCGGCGTGTTTCATCCTCTCGGTCGACGACACGATGGAGTCGATCCTCGACTGGTACAAGGAAGAGGGCCGGATCTTCAAGGGCGGCTCCGGTGCCGGTCTGAACCTCTCGCGGATCCGTTCCTCGAAGGAACTCCTCTCGTCCGGCGGCACGGCATCGGGCCCGGTGTCGTTCATGCGCGGCGCCGACGCCTCGGCGGGCACGATCAAGTCCGGTGGGGCCACCCGCCGTGCGGCGAAGATGGTGGTACTCGACGTCGACCACCCCGACATCGACGAATTCATCGAGACCAAGGCCAAGGAGGAGCACAAGATCCGGGTGCTCCGCGACGGCGGGTTCGACATGGATCTGGGCGGCACCGACATCGCGTCGGTGCAGTACCAGAACGCGAACAACTCGGTGCGGGTGTCCGACGAGTTCATGCGCGCCGTGGAGTCGGACGACAAGTTCGGCCTGCGCGCCCGCACCACCGGTGAGGTCATCGACCAGACCGATGCGAAGCCGCTGTTCCGCAAGATGGCGCAGGCCGCCTGGGAGTGTGCGGACCCCGGGCTGCAGTACGACGACACGATCAACGACTGGCACACGTGCCCGGAGTCGGGCCGGATCACCGCGTCCAACCCGTGCTCTGAGTACATGCACCTCGACAACTCGAGCTGCAACCTGGCGTCGCTGAACCTGCTCAAGTTCCTGTCCGACGACGGGTCCTTCGACGCGCAGCTGTTCGCGAAGGCGGTCGAGCTGGTCATCACCGCGATGGACATCTCGATCTGCTTCGCCGACTTCCCGACCGAGGCGATCGGTGACACCACGCGGAAGTTCCGCCAGTTGGGTATCGGTTACGCCAACCTGGGCGCGCTGCTCATGGCGACCGGTCACGCCTACGACTCGGACGGCGGTCGTGCGCTCGCCGCGTCGATCACGTCGCTGATGAGCGCGGTGTCCTACCGCCGGTCGGCCGAGATGGCCGGTGTGGTCGGCCCGTACGAGGGCTATGCCCGTAACGCCGAAGGCCACCAGCGGGTCATGCGCAAGCACGCGGCCGCGAACGAGCTCGTGCGGACGCTGCACCGCAACGACGCGAACGTGCGGGCTCTCGCCACCGACGAGTGGAAGCGCGGCATCGAGATCGGCGAGCGCTCCGGCTGGCGCAACGCCCAGGCGAGCGTGCTCGCGCCCACGGGCACGATCGGGTTCATGATGGACTGCGACACCACGGGCATCGAGCCGGACTTCTCGCTGGTGAAGTTCAAGAAGCTCGTGGGCGGCGGGTCGATGCAGATCGTCAACAACGCCGTGCCGCGCGCGCTCCGTGCCCTCGGGTACCAGGAGGAGCAGGTCGAGGCGATCGTCGACTACATCGCCCAGCACGGCCACGTCATCGACGCCCCGGGCCTGCGGAGTGAGCACTACGAGGTGTTCGACTGCGCGGTCGGCGAACGCTCCATCGCGCCGATGGGGCACGTGCGGATGATGGCCGCGGTGCAGCCGTTCATCTCGGGCGCGATCTCGAAGACCGTCAACATGCCGGAATCGGCCACGGTCGACGAGGTTGCGGAGATCTACTTCGAGGGCTGGAAGCTCGGACTGAAGGCCCTGGCGATCTACCGCGACAACTGCAAGGTCGGCCAGCCGCTGTCGACGGGCAAGCAGGAGAAGGGCGAGGCGGAGCCGGAGAAGGTCGTCGAGTACCGCCCGGTGCGCAAGCGCCTGCCGAAGAAGCGCCCGAGCCAGACCGTGTCGTTCACCGTCGCCGGTGCCGAGGGGTACCTGACGGCCGGTTCGTACCCGGACGACGGGCTCGGCGAGATCTTCGTCAAGCTCGGTAAGCAGGGCTCGACGCTCGCGGGTGTGATGGACGCCTTCTCGATGTCGATCTCCGTGGGGCTGCAGTACGGCATCCCGCTCGAGTTCTACGTGCAGAAGTTCCAGAACCTGCGCTTCGAGCCCGCGGGCATGACCGACGACCCGGACGTGCGGATGGCCACGAGCGTGCTCGACTACCTGTTCCGCAGGCTCGCGCTCGACTACCTGCCGTACGAGAAGCGGGCCCAGCTCGGCATCTTCACCGCGGACGAGCGCGCAGCCCAGGTCGAGGCCGACTACAGCGGAAGCAGTTCCGAGGGTGACGGCGTCGACCTGGAGACGCTGCGCAGCACGGTGGACTTCGGCGGAACACGGGTGGCCGAACAGCCCGCCGGAGAGGAAGCCGGCTCCGAGGACGAGGCGCACACGACGACGGAGCTGGTCGAGCTGCAGCTCGGCAAGGCCGCGGACGCCCCGCTGTGCATGACCTGCGGGACCAAGATGCGTCCCGCAGGTTCGTGCTACGCCTGCGAGGGCTGTGGCGCCACGTCGGGCTGCAGTTGATCGGAGGGGTGACGCCCGGTCCCCGATGAGCGGGCGATGGCCGGACGGCGCCACCAAGGGAGAGGGCCGGAGATCACGACGATCCCCGGCCCTCTCCCTCGTGCACCGGACCACCACGAGGTGGTGTCACCCACGCGTGTCGTGCCCGATATCGGTCGTTGTGCGATATTCGCTGCTGTCCAGTTCACTGTGTAAGGAACTTTCGGCCGTAGGTGCCTACCTGTGGGTGCCCTAGCGTGAACGCGGTCGCTGTACCGGGTGTGCCGACTCCGCGGAGTGGTCGCCCGGTGGAGCGCCGGAGTACGTCACTTCACCTGCTCGTAGGACGACCACCTATGGAAGGGACGGCATGACCAAGCTGAGAACAGGATTACTGACCGGCCTCGCCCTGTCGGCACTGACGGTGGGACTGGCGGCACCCGCGGCGGCGGACGAGGACTCCGACGCGCTGCTGCGGCCGGGTGGTCACATTCCGGCGGCCGAGGCTCCCGTGGGGATCAACTGTGAAGTTCCCTCGGACGCCGACGACGACGTTCTCGTCACCATCGAGAACGTCCTCGACGCGGAGGAGGCCAGCGAGAAGGTGCGGCTGGCCACCTACGAGGCGGCGTGGGTGGAATCGCACGCCAACGATCTCGACTGCGGACACGCGTCGTCGATCGGTGTGTTCCAGCAGCGACCCGACTTCGGCTGGGTCAACGCCGGCGATCCGGAGCTCGCGACGTACGACTTCCTCCACGGCAATCCGTCGGACGGCACGGCCGGTGCGATCGAGATCGATGCGGCGAATCCGGACTTCACCGCGGGACAGGTCGCCCAGTCCGTGCAGCGATCGGCCTATCCGGACCGGTACGACGAAGCCGAGCCCATCGCCCTCGAGCTGCAGGAGCGCGCCCAGGAACTCGACGGGGAGTTCTCCGCCTGACGCCACGCCGGGACACGGACGGGCTGAGGGGCCGCCCGTGATGTGATCCGATGACGCCGTGCCACCCGGATCGCCGTACTGCCCACGCCCACCGCGGCGCGGTTCGGTGCCGCGCCGCGGTCTCGGGTCAGTCGCCGAGTCGTTCCCACAGGAACTCGTAGGCCAGCGCGGTCTTGAACGCCAACTGTGCGTTGTCGGCCGCGCCGCCGTGGCCGCCTTCGATGTTCTCGTAGTAACGGACGTTCTCCGGCGCATAGCCCGATTCGAGCAATCGTGCCACCATCTTGCGGGCGTGTCCCGGGTGTACTCGATCGTCCCGTGTGGACGTCAGCATCAGCAGTGGTGGATAGGTGTGTCCACTCCGGACGTTCTGGTACGGCGAGTAGGTACGGATGTGCTCCCACTGTGCGGGCTCGTCGGGGTCGCCGTACTCGGCCATCCACGAGGCACCCGCCAGCAGCAGGTGGTAGCGACGCATGTCGAGCAGCGGCACCTGGCAGACGATCGCGCCGAACAGCTCCGGGTACCGCGTGAGCATCACACCCATGAGCAGCCCGCCGTTGCTCCCGCCCTGGATGCCGAGCCGGTCGCGCGTGGTGATGCCGCGCTCGGTCAGGTCCCGTGCCACGGCGGCGAAATCCTCGTAGACGCGGTGTCGATGCTCCTTGACGGCCTGGTTGTGCCAGTCCGGACCGTATTCGCCGCCGCCGCGGATGTTGGCAAGCACGTAGGTTCCGCCCCGGGCGAGCCAGCCGCGACCGATGACGGAGCTGTAGTACGGCGTCTGCGAGACCTCGAAGCCGCCGTATCCTCCGAGTAGCGTCGGCCCTGGCTCGGCGCCCGGCTTGCGGACCACGAAGTACGGAATTTCGGTGCCGTCGTCTGATGTGGCGAAGAACTGCTCGGTGGTGAGCCCGGTGGCGTCGAACCGTGCCGGTGCGTGCTTGAGCGTCTCGTACTCGCCTCCGACAACGCCGTGCAGGAGGGAGGACGGCTGGGTGAAGCCGGCGACCTCGAGCATGATCTCGTCGTCGACGTCCGGTTCGGTGTCGACCAGGTCGACGGTCCCGACGTCGGGAACACCGGTGAGCGGTTCGTCGCGCCAGCCGTGCGCCTCGGGAGTGAGTACGCGCAGGCGCGTCTTCACGTCGTGGAGGGTGCCGACCACGAGGTGGTTGCGGGTCCAGACGTAGTAGTCGAGCGACGTGTGGGCGTCCGGGGTGAACAGGGCCGTCATCGTGGTGTCGCCGGCGAGGAACGCGTCGAGGCGGGCGGCCAGGAGCGATCCGGCGGGGTGGTCGCCCCACGGGGAGCGGGTGCGGACCAGCAGCCATTCCCGGTGCAGCGACGCGACGGCGTCGTCGGGCACGTCGATCCGTACGAGCCCGTCCTCGGTGTGCAGGTGGAGTTCGCTGCGGTAGAACTCGATCGTCCGGCGGACCAGGTCGCGCTCCCAGCCTTCCGTCGCGTCGTGGAACCCGCGTACGGCGACGTCCTCGGGTTTGCCCTCGAAGACGGTTTCGGCGTCGGCGAGGGGAGTGCCGCGCCGCCAGCGTTTCACCACCCGCGGGTAACCCGACGTGGTGAGCGAGTCATCGCCGAAGTCCGTGCCGACGTAGATCGTGTCGGCGTCGATCCAGCTGACGGAGCTCTTCGCCTCGGGCAGCTGGAATCCGTCGGTGACGAACTCCCGGCGCTGCAGGTCGAATTCACGCACCACCGCCGCATCGGCGCCGCCGCGGGAGAGTTCCACGAGGCAGCGGTCCAGCGACGGCCGGAGCACTGTGGCGCCCTGCCACACCCAGTTCTCGCCTTCGGTCTCGGCGAGCGCGTCGACGTCGATGAGTACGTCCCACCGCGGGTCGGCCGTGCGGTACTCGTCGAGCGTCGTGCGGCGCCACAGCCCGCGCGGGTGCTGCGCGTCGCGCCAGAAGTTGTAGAGGAACGCACCCCGTCGCACGACGTACGGAATGCGGTCGTCGGCGTCGAGGGCCTCGCGCAGTTCCTGTTGCAGGGCTGCGAAGCGAGGCCGGTCGGTGTAGGCGGCCGTCGTCTCCTCGTTGCGGGCGCGAACCCAGTCGAGGGCACGCCGGCCGGTGACGTCCTCGAGCCAGAGGTGCGGATCGTCGGGAGTCGCGGCGGGGTCGGGCGCGTCGGTCATGCGCACAGTCTGCCAGCAGGCGTGGCGAGTCAGTCGCGGCCGAGGGCGCGGGCCAGGGCGCGTGCTCCTTCGGTCAGTGCGTCCCGGGCCGTGGCGAAATCGGTGTCACCGGGCAGCACGACGGGCAGGGCGACGACGAATCGCCCGTCCTCACCGACGACACCGGTCGTGTTCAGCACCACGTCGTCGCCGACCGGCATCCAGCCCTGTTTCACCGCCACCGTCGCGTCGCCGAACGCCGTCGGCAGGCCGAACCGTTGGTCGAAGCCGTCGGCGGCGGTCGCGTCGAAGTGTGCGAGCGTGCCGAGCACCGCGTTACGGGCAGGTCGGGGCAGGTCCTGCTGCAGGTAGGTGTAGGTGCGCACGATGTCACGGGGGCTCATGCGGGTGAGTTCCCACTCGCCCGGCTCATCCGGTGGTGATGTGGCGTCCAGTCCAACGAGCTCTGCGGTGCGGCCGATGATGGCGGAGCCGCCGAACTCGTCCCACAGCCGCGTCGCGGCGCCGTCGTCGCTGGCTGAGAGCATCGCCGCCAGGTCGGAGCCGGTGTCTCCGCCGGGCATGCGCCAGTCGTGGGCGCGCAGGACGTCGATGGCGATCAGCAGTTTGACGACGGAGGCGGTGTAGAAGGGCTGGTCGGGGCCGGCCCCGACGACCATCGCGTGGGTGCGTCGGTCGTAGACGGCCAGCCCCACCTTCGAACCGGGCACGACCGCACCGACCGCGTCGACGACGGCGGTGGCAGCCTGCTCGCGGCCCTGCGCGGTGGCCGGAGGTTCGAGTGCGGTGCGCTCACCGCTGCGTCCGGGGGCGGCCGCGATCACGGAACGGCGGGTGTCCTCGGCGGGATCCTCCGAGACCCCGCCCGCGGTGAGGGTGACGCCGGCAGCCAGTACCGCACCGGCGACGACACCTGCCGCGACGACGCGATGTCCCATGTCTCCATCCGACCATGCCGCGGCGGGTTTCGCCGCGCGCGGCGGTGCTGCGGTAGTCGGGCGCCGCGCCAGTGACGGTGATTCCCCGCCGGCGAACGTAATTCGCGCGATCTTGACAGTCCGATGGATCGGCGGAAGGGTCGGGCCGCTTCTGTGCGCGCAGCGCGCGCACCGTCCCTGCCCGACGAGCCGATCGAGGTGTTTCGTGTTGAGAGCCAGAGGGAGAGCCAGACGTTTCGCGCCGTTGCTGGCAGCGGTCATCGCGCTGCCGTCGTTCGCGCCTGCTGCAGCCGCCGAGCCCGCGGGATCGCCGCAACGGCCCGTGTTCCAGGGCGGCGAGGCGCAGCCGGTGTTCGATCCCGCTGATGTCGTGCGGGAAAACCTGTGGGTACGCGCCCCGGTGGACAGCGACCGCGACGGCGCCGACGACGAGATGCACGTCCGCGTGGTGCGTCCCGCCGAGACCGAGCGCGGCCTGAAGGTGCCGGTGGTCTACACCGCGAGTCCCTACTTCTCGGGCGGCAACGACGTGCAGAATCACGACGTCGACGTGGAACTGTACGTGCCGCGCGCGGAGATGACGTCCCGGTACGAGGACTACCTGCTCTCACGCGGGTTCGCCGTGGTGTACGCCGAATCGCTCGGCACCGGCGCGTCGACGGGCTGCCCGACCACCGGGGGTGAGAACGAGACGATCGGTGCGCGCTCGGTCGTGGACTGGCTCAACGGCCGTGCGGCTGCGCGCACCGCGGGTGGTGCGTCCGTGCAGGCGGACTGGACCACGGGGAAGACGGCGATGATGGGCGTGTCCTACAACGGGACGCTGCCCAACGCCGTGGCGAGTACCGGGGTCGAGGGTCTCGAGACGATCGTGCCGATCGCGGCCATCTCCGAGTGGTACGACTACTACCGTGAGAACGGTGCGGTCGTCGCGCCCGGCGGGTTCCAGGGTGAGGACGCCGACGTGCTCGCCGAGTACGTCTACACCCGGGACGACAGTGAGATCTGCCGGCCCGTGATCGACGAGCTCGCACGACGGCAGGACCGGATCACGGGTGACGACAGCGATTTCTGGCAGCGTCGGTCCTATCTGGACGATGCGGGTGACGTGCGGGCGTCGGTGCTGGCGGTGCACGGACTCTCAGACTGGAACGTGACGCTCAGCCAGACCGCGCGCTGGTACGAGGCACTGGCCGACCACCGTGTCGAGCGGAAGATCTGGCTGCACCAGTCCGGGCACACCGATCCGTACGGTGTGCGCAAGGAGGCATGGCTGCGGACGCTGAACCGCTGGTTCTCGCACTACCTCTACGGCGTCGACAACGGTGTCGACTCGGAACCGCGCGCCACGATCCAGCGCGAGGACGAGTCGTGGCACGACGAGGCGGACTGGCCCGCCGTCGGTGCCGAGGACGCGCGACTGCACCTCCGCCCGGGCGGTGACCGTGTCGGCGGACTGTCGACCGACGGTGCGAAGCGCGGACGGCCGGTCACCGAGTCACTGACCGACGACGCATCGAAGAAGGTTGAACGGCTCGTGGATGCGGACACGTCGCCGCACCGGTTGCGTTACACCACCGAAGCCGTTGCGGACCCGGTGCGGTTGAGCGGAACGCCGTCGGTGGACCTGCGCGTCTCGTTCGACCGGCCTGCCGCGAACGTGACCGGTGTGCTCGTCGATCGCGCTCCGGACGGTGGGTCGCACGTCATCACGCGTGGCTGGGCCGACCCGCAGAACCGGCACGACCGCGCAACGACCCGGCCGGTGCGGCCGGGGCAGTGGTACCGCATGTCGTTCGACCTGCAGCCGCAGGACTACGTGGTCGACGCGGGGCATCGTCTCGAGTTCGTGCTGCTCTCCAGCGACCACGACTTCACGCTGCGGCCACAGCCGGGCGCCGGCATCGCTGTGGGGGTGAAGCACTCCTCGGTCACCGTGCCGGTCGTCGGCGGAGCCGACACTGTGCGGTAGCCCGAGGCCGATGTTCGGTGGGTCGACGTGGGATAATCCGATGTGGACCAGGCCAATCTGGACCAGGCCAATCTGGAGCACTGCGCGGTGGGTCCCTGGCCGGCCGGTCTTCGGGGCCGGCGACCGGGACCGGGCCGGTGTCCGGACCCGCTCGGCCCGCGATGGGAGCGGTTGTCGGTGGTGGGCGCGGCATCCTAGCGCCCGCCACCGACAGTTCCGCGTTCCGGCACCGCTCCGGCCGCGAGTTGTCCACGTCGTACGAGCGTGTCCACAGATTTCCCGCGCTGCCACCCGCTGCTCTCGCGCCGCTGCATCGTGGAGACATGACCACTTCATCGACGACCCGCCCCGATCTCGGCACGCGGGTCGACCTGCGCCGGCCCGAACAACTCCTGGCCTCGCTTCCGTACCTGCTCGGGTTCACGCCCGCGGATTCGCTGGTGCTGCTCACGCACACACCGGACGGTACGGAGGCCCATACCATCGGCCACGTCATGCGCACGGACATCCCGGATGTGACGGCGGTTCCGGAGCTGGCGTCGCCGCTGCGCGTTCCGCTGTCGGATGCCGTTGCCGTGACCGTCGTTCTCGTCGGCGGTGACCCGCCGGACGACGGGCCTGCGCATCGGGACGTCCTGCAGGCGCTCGCCGTGGTGATGACCGATCTCGGCGTACCGATCGACCACGCACTGTGGACACCGGAGATCCGCCTCGGGGCCCGGTGGTGTTGCTACCGGGACGAGCAGTGTGGCGGCGAGCTGCCCGATCCGACGGCCTCGACCATGGCGGCGGTGACGACGCACGCGGGGCAACTGACCTACGGCAGCCGGGAGGCGATGGAACACGCGCTGGATTCGGACGGGGACGAGGTACTTGCGCGCCGTGCGGCGTTGCTGGACCTGGCGGCTTCCCGCGACAAGACGCGTGCGACGGCAAGGGACGAGGAGCTCGAGGGCGCCTATGCGCTTGTCGGCGACGTACTCGCGCGGTTCCGGAACGGTGTGGACGGTGGCATCGATCCGGTGTTGTCCGATCGGGAGGTCGTGGCACTGTCCCGTGCCCTGACACACCATGAGCTGCGGGACGCGGCATTCGGGGTGTGCTGGCCACCGCGTAGCGACCTCGCGGTGGCAGCGGAGCGCCTATGGACCGTGCTGGTGCGCGGCGCTCCGGCCCCGGAACGGGCGGAAGCCGCGGCACTGCTCGCCTACACGGCTTACCTTCGCGGCGACGGTCCGCTGGCCGGTGTCGCCGTGGCGAAGGCACTCGATGCGCATCCGGGGCATACGCTGGCTCGACTTCTCGACCAGGCGCTGGCACGCGCCGTGCCACCCGAGACCCTCGCCGGTCTGGCGCAGAACCGGGGAAGGCCGCTGGTGCTGCGTGCCGACGGGTCCGGCGTGCCCCGCGCAGCCCGTGGTCCGGGAGGCGCCGGGCAGCAGGTCACCGGCGATCCGCGGAACGGCGGTCCTGCGTGAACCGCCATGCGTCGGTCACGATGCCGTGCAGGTCCGTGTGCACCGGCTTCCAGCCCAGGTCCGCACGTGCTTTCTCGGACGAAGCCACGAGCACTGCCGGGTCACCGTCGCGCCGCGGCGCCACGGCTGCCGGGATGTCGTGTCCCGTGACCGCGCGGCAGGTGTCGATCACCTCGCGCACGGAGAAGCCGGTGCCGTTGCCGAGGTTGTAGATCTCGTGCCGGCCTTCGCGGGCGTGTGCGAGTGCGAGCAGGTGCGCATCCGCGAGGTCGGTGACGTGGATGTAGTCGCGGACCGCGGTGCCGTCGGCGGTCGGGTAGTCCTCGCCGAAGATCTGCACCTGTTCGCGGTCGCCGGTGGCGACCTGCAGCACGATCGGGATCAGGTGTGTCTCGGTGGCGTGGCGTTCACCGAACGCGCCGTGGGCGCCGGCCACGTTGAAGTAGCGGAGGCTGGTCGCCGCGAGTCCGTGGGCGCGGGCGTAGCTGGTGATCGCATAGTCGATGGCCAGCTTCGTCGCACCGTAGGTGTTCGTGGGCCCGGTCGGGGCCGTCTCCGGGATCGGACTGACGTCCGGCTCGCCGTAGGTGGCGGCCGTCGAGGAGAACACGAGCCGGGGCGTGTTGTGCGTCCGCATCGCGTCGAGCAACCGGAGGGAGGTGAGCACATTGCCCCGCCAGTAGAGGCCCGGGTCCTGCATCGACTCACCGACGAGCGACTTCGCCGCGAAGTGCAGCACGCCGTCGAATCCCTGGCTCAGCAGCGTCTGCGCGACATCGGCCGCGTCGCCCTGGATGAAGCGGACTCCGTCAGGAACCGCGTCGGCATGGCCCGTGGACAGGTCGTCGACGACGGTGACATCGTGCCCGGCCTCGACGAGCCGGGCGGCGCACACGCTGCCGACGTACCCGGCACCGCCGGTGACGACCAGTTTCATCGGACTGCGGGACGGGGCCGGTTCGGTGGGCATGTTCCGGGCCTTCCTGATCGGGTGGGAACGGTGGGCGGGCGGCTCGCACCCCAGCGCCGTTGCGGCGTGGTGATGCTGTGCCGCCGGGTCGTTACGGCGTGGTGTCGCTCTATGCCGTGGTCGCTGTGCCGTGGTGCTGTGCCGTGGTGATGCCGTGCCGTGCCGCTGCGGAGGGACTGGTGCGGCGGTGCGGTCGTCACCGGTCGCGGCTCGCCCCGGCGGACGGGACGGCGACGAACATGCGCGGTCTGCGGTAGCCGGCCGTGTCGAATGCCGTGGTCACGGCAGCCTCCACGGCGTGGCGATCGTTCTCCCTGACCAGCGCGATGGCGGAACCGCCGAAGCCGCCGCCGGTCATGCGGGAGCCCAGTGCGCCCGCCGTACGGGCCGTGTCGACCGCGAGGTCGAGTTCGGGACAGGAGATGCGGTAGTCGTCGCGCATGCTCACGTGGGAGGCGTCCAACACGGGCCCGATGTCGGCGATCCGGCCGTCCCGCAGGTACCGGGACGCTTCGAGCACGCGTTCGTTCTCGGTGACGACGTGCCGGACGAGCGGTACGAGGTCCGCGGGCAACCGGCCGAGGGCGTCGTTCAGGGTGTCCGGGGTGACATCGCGCAGAGCCGGCAGGCCGAGCAGCTGTGCGGCCTTCTCCGTGCCCTCCCTCCGGTCGCCGTACTCGGACCCGCCCAGCGAGTGCTTGACCTGCGTGTCGATGACAAGCACGGACAGCCCCGCGCCCGTGGCGTTGAACGGCACCTGTTCGGTCTCCCCGGACCGGCAGTCGAGGAACAGCACGTGCCCGTCGACGCAGCACATCGACGCCGTCTGGTCGAGCGAGCCTGTCGGGACACCGACGAACTCGTTCTCGGCGCGCTGCGCCCACCGCGCGATCTCGGCGCGCCGGGCGGCCTCCTGGTCGTGCTCGCCCGCCAGCCCGAGCAGGGCCATGGCCGTGGCGCATTCGATGGCGGCCGAGGACGACAGTCCGGCCCCGGTCGGCACGTCCCCGGCGATCACCAGGTCGGCGCCCCTGTCGACGGTCCAGCCGCCCGCACCGGCACGGCTCGCACCGATACCGGCCTCGCGCAGCACCCAGGCCACTCCTGCCGGGTAGCCGGACCAGCCTTCCGGTGTGCCGGGCTGCAAGTCGCCCACGGCCACGGGGGCCTCGGTGTGGACGCGGCCGTCGGAGCCGACGGTGGCGAACGTCAGCTTGCCGTCCTCACGGGGCGCCGCGGCGGCAGCGAGGCGGTGGGGAAGCGCGAACGGCAGCACGAACCCGTCGTTGTAGTCGGTGTGCTCGCCGATGAGGTTCACTCGGCCCGGGGCCGACCACACTCCCACCGGGTCCCGGCCGTGGACCGATCGGAACGCGTCGCCTGCGGTGTCGGCGGGGCCGGCCGCCGTCGCCTGGTCCGAGGCCGTCACCGGGTCTGAGCCAGAACGGCGTGCAGTACGTTCGTGTTCACCGTGCCCGAGGCCGCGTCGTCCGACACCTCGACGGAGGTGCCCGCGTTCTTGCCGACGTGGACCGTCCTGCCCGGCACGATGCCCACCGCTTTGAGCTGCGCCATGAGCGTCTCGTCGCTCTGCACGTGCTCGGCGATGCGGCGGATCTCCACCTTGCCGCCACCGGAACGTGCCACGTCGTCGAGCCGCACGAGGTCGGCCTCGGCGGGCGGGGCGGGTTCGCCGCCGTCACCGAGCTTGTCCAGGCCCGGGATCGGGTTGCCGTACGGCGAGGTGGTGGGCTGGTTCAGCAGTGTGACGAGCTTGCGCTCCACGGCTTCGCTCATCACGTGCTCCCAGCGGCACGCCTCGCTGTGGACGTGTTCCCACTCCAGGCCGATCACGTCGACGAGCAACCGCTCCGCCAGGCGGTGCTTGCGCATCACGGCGATCGCGAGCTCGCGTCCGTGCTCCGTCAGCTGCAGGTGCCTGTCGTCTGCCACGACGACGAGACCGTCCCGTTCCATGCGAGCGACCGTCTGGCTCACCGTCGGGCCGCTCTGCTCCAGCCGCTCCGCGATCCGTGCGCGCAGCGGGGTGACACCTTCCTCTTCGAGCTCGAAGATGGTGCGCAAGTACATCTCTGTGGTGTCGATGAGATCGTTCACGCCTGTCCCCTTTGTTCGCCGAACTCATGGTAGTCCTCGCCCCCGACGAAGCGGTCGGCCGTCACGCGCCGCGATCCCGCGCGGGTGGTGTGGTAATCACTGACCCGTCTCCGTCGAGGAGGCGGATCGGCAGCGGCGGAGAGTGGCCGCATCGCTCCGCCTCCCTAGGTAAGGAACGTCACCGATGCCCGAAACCATGCCCGAGTCGCAGTCCACGTCGTTCGGCCCGGTCGTGAGCACCGCCGAGCTGGCCGCGGCGCTCGACGGTCCGGACGCCGACCGTCCGGTGGTGCTCGACGTGCGCTGGCGGCTGCTCGGACCGCCGGGGGCGGAATCGTACACGGCCGGCCACCTGCCAGGAGCCGTGTTCGTCGACGTCGACACCGAACTCGCCGGTGCACCGGGTGAGGCCGGTCGTCACCCGCTGCCGGCGCCCGGTGACCTGCAGCGCGTGCTGCGGGCCGCCGGAGTGCGCGGTGACCGGCCGGTCGTCGCCTACGACGACGCCGATTCGTCCGTCGCCTCCCGGGCGTGGTGGCTGCTGCGCTGGGCGGGCCACGACCGCGTGGCCGTGCTCGACGGCGGGTTCGCGGCCTGGCAGGCCGAGGGCAGGCCCGTGACCGCCGAGGTCCCGGCCCCGACCTCGGGTGACGTGACCGTCGAACCCGGCCACCTGCCCGTGCTCGACGCCGACGGCGCGGCCGCGCTTGCCCGGGACGGTGTCCTCCTCGACGCGCGAGCCCACGAGCGGTACACCGGCGCACACGAGCCGGTGGACCCGCGCGGTGGGCACATCCCGGGTGCGCGCAACGCCCCGTTCGCGGACCACGTCGAGGCCGACGGGCACTGGCGCAGCCCCGACCGGCTGCGGGAACACTTCGCGCGGCTCGGCGTGCGCATCGGCGGCGTGGACCCGGACACCGAGCGCACCGGCACCGGGAGCACCGGCACCGGGACACCAAGCGGCACCGAGACGCCAAGCGGCACCGAGGAACCAAGCGCCGCGACCACCGATACGCCGGTTCCCGGGGATCCGGGGGCTGCCGGTGGTGCAGCGATCGGCGTCGGTGCCTACTGCGGATCGGGCATCACCGCCAGTTCGGTCGTGCTCGCCCTCGAACACGCGGGCGTCGAGCGCCCGGCTGCGCTGTACGCGGGCTCGTGGTCGAACTGGTCGGCGGATCCGGAGCGGCCCGCCGCGACGGGCGACGAGCCGGGCTGATCTTCACCCTCGACTCGTCGCCGGTGGCAGCTACGCTCTGGGCATGTCTCCCTCCGCCGTCGTCTGGGACTCCGCGCTGCTGGCCTACGACATGGGTGAGCAGCATCCGTTCAACCCGGTGCGGCTGCACCTGACGATGCGGCTCGCGACGGCGCTCGGCGTGCTCGACGACGTGCCGCTGCTGAGTCCCGAGCCCGCGGGAGCCAAGGAGCTCTACCGTGCGCACTCGGCCGAGTACCTCGAGGCGGTGCAGCAGGCCCCGATGGCCGGCTGGGACGTCGGCCACGGGCTCGGGACCGAGGACAACCCGGTCTTCACCGACATGCACGACGCCGCCTCCCTCGTCGTCGGCTCCACGCTGCTGGGCGCCCGGTGCATCGCCGAGGGGAGGGCGCAGCGCGCGGTGAGCATCGCGGGCGGGCACCACCACGCCATGCACGACCGTGCCGCGGGGTTCTGCATCTACAACGACTGTTCCGTCGCTATCTCGTGGCTGCTCGAACAGGGTTACGACCGCATCGCGTACGTCGACACGGACGTGCACCACGGCGACGGGGTGCAGGCGGCGTTCGTGGGTGATCCGCGCGTGTTGACCGTGTCGCTGCATCAGCATCCGTTCACGCTGTTCCCCGGCACCGGGTACTCGGGCGAGATCGGGATCGGCGACGGCGAGGGCGGAGCCGTCAACGTGCCGCTCCCGCCGAACACCGGGGACGCCGGGTGGCTGCGCGCGTTCCACGCCGTGGTGCCGTCCCTGCTCGAGGCGTTCCGCCCGCAGATCCTGGTCACGCAGTGCGGTGTCGACTCGCACCGGGAGGATCCGCTCGCGGACCTGTCGCTCACCGTCGACGGGCACCGGACGATCTACCGGGAGCTGCGTGCGCTGGCCGAGCGCTGGGCGGAGGGCCGCTGGCTCGCCGTCGGCGGCGGCGGTTATCAGCTGATGCGGGTCGTGCCCCGGTCCTGGACGCACCTGATCGCCACGGTGCTCGACCACGACGTCACGCCGGATGCCCCGGTACCCGCGGAGTGGACGGAACTGGTCCGCGGGATGGCGCCGTCGGCCGAGGTGCCGCCGACCATGTCCGACGGGGCCGACGCCGGGTACTCACCGTGGGGTGACGGCCTCGACGATGCCGTGGACGCGGCGATCCGTGACACCCGCCGGGCCGTGTTCCCGCTGCACGGACTGGATCCGGACGATCCGAGGGACTGAACCGCTATGACCGACCAGCAGCATTCCTCCGGTCCGCCCGAGCCGGCGCCCGCCTCGGGCGGACCGGGGGCCGGGAGCGGTACCGACACCGCCGGCGCGACGGACACCGACGCCGGTACGGAGACCGCAGCCGGTACGGACACCGGCGCCGATGCGGGCGAGAAGAGGGAGCCGGGCGAGGACGGGGAGCCGGACCCGTTCGACTATCCCCACGAGTGGGAGGCCGACGTCGTGCTCTCCGACGGCGGCACCGTGCACATGCGCCCCATCGTGCCGAGCGATGCCGATCTGGTCGTCGCGCTGCACAGCAGATTGTCCGAACGCACGCGGTACCTGCGCTACTTCGGGGCCTATCCGCGGATCCCGGCGCGTGATCTCAAGCGGTTCACCACGGTCGATCACCGCAGTCGCGTGGCGTTCATCGCGCTGCTCGGCGACGACGCCGTGGCGGTCGGGCGCTACGAGGGGCTCGACGGCGACTCCGCGGAGGTGGCGTTCGTCGTGGACGACGCCCACCAGGGCCGTGGCCTGGGGTCGATCCTGCTGGAGCACCTCGCCGCGGCGGCGCGCGAGTCGGGGCTGCGCCGGTTCGTGGCCGAGGTCCTCGCCGAGAACTCGGCGATGGTGCGCGTGTTCCGGGACGCGGGCTACCAGGTGAGCCGTGCCTTCGAGGAAGGCGTCGTGCACCTGGAGTTCGACATCGACCCCACCGAGGATTCGCTCGAGGTGGCGCGTGCCCGTGAACAGGCCGCGGAGGCGCGCAGCGTGCACAACCTGCTGCACCCGCGGTCGGTGGCCGTCATCGGAGCCTCGACCGATCCGACGAAGATCGGCTACGCGGTGCTGACGAACCTGCTGGGCGCCGACTTCTCAGGGCCGGTCTACCCGGTCAACGCCGAGCACGCCTCGGTGCGCGGGGTGCGGGCCTACCGGTCGGTGCTGGACATCCCCGACCCGGTCGATCTCGCGGTGGTCGCCGTGCCCGCCGACCAGGTCGAGGCGGTGCTCGACGGCGCGCTGGAGAAGGGTGTGAAGACGCTCGTCATCGTCTCGGCGGGGTTCGCCGAGGCGGGCCCGCACGGTGCGCACGCGGAGCTGCAGCTCGTCGGTGAAGCGCGGGCGCACGGGATGCGGGTCGTCGGTCCGAACGCGCTCGGTGTGCTCAACACCGACCGGCGGGTGCGGCTCAACGCGACGCTCGCACCGCAACTGCCGAAAGCCGGCCGCACGGGCTTCTTCTGCCAGTCGGGTTCGCTGGGCACGGCGATCCTCGCCGACGCAGAGGCGCGCGGGCTCGGGTTGTCGACGTTCGTCTCGGCGGGGAACCGCGCCGACGTGTCCGGCAACGATCTGCTGCAGTACTGGGAGACCGACCCGAACACCGACGTCGTGCTGCTGTACCTGGAGTCGTTCGGCAACCCGCGCAAGTTCGCGCGTCTCGCGAGGCGGCTCGCGCGCACCAAGCCGATCGTCGCGGTGAAATCGGGCAGACACGCCGTCCGGCCGCAGCTCGCGGCGACGTCGACCGAGATCGACGAATCGAGCGTGCAGGCCCTGTTCGAACAGGCCGGGGTCGTGCGCGTGGACTCGCTGGCCCAGTTGTTCGACACGGCGCTGGTGCTGGCACACCAGCCGTTGCCCGCCGGGTCGCGGGTGGGGATCGTGGGCAACTCGAGTGCGATCGGCCTGCTCGCGGCGGACACCGCGAGGGCGAACGGGCTCGAGCTCGGCATCGACCCCGTCGACATCGGGCCGCAGGCTTCGCCGGAGGAGTTCGCAGGGGCGGTCGGCGAGGCGCTCGACTCGCCGCACGTGGATGCGCTGGTCGCCGTGTTCGCCCCGCCCGTGTCGATCCCCGGCACGGCGTACGCACGCGCGTTGCGCGAGACGGTGCAGGCGAGGGAGGCGGCGGACAAACCGATCGTGTCCACGTTCCTCGCCGTCGAAGGTGTGCCTGCCGAGCTGGCGACCCTCGGCGAGCAGGGCCAGCCGGTGGTCGGTTCGATACCGAGTTACCCCAGCCCCGAGCGGGCGGTGAACGCGCTCGCCAGGGTCATCAGGTACGCCGAGTGGCGCGCGCGACCCCAGGGATCGGTCGTGCGGCCCGACGGGCTGCATCCGGAACGGGCGCAGGGATTCGTGCGGGAATGGTTGCCGCCGGAGGCCAGGCACCCGACCGCGGACCACAGCGCAGCCGGAAACCACAGCGCAGCCGGAAACCACAGCGCAGCCGAAAAGGACGGCGGTGCCGGAAAGGACGGTGCCGCCGGCACGGACGGCGTGGGTGTACAGCCGCCGGACGCGTCGGCGGCCGCACACCCTGCGGGGCAGCGCTCCGGCGACCGCGACGTCCGGCTGGCCGACGCGGAGCTGGTGCGGCTGCTCGAGTGCTACGGCATCGACGTCGTGCCGTTCCGGGTGGTCACCGGTGAGGACGAGGCCGCCGCGGTTGCGGCCGAGCTCGGCTACCCGGTGACGCTGAAGGCCTACGACGACACCCTGCGGGGCAGGCCGGACCTCGCCGGGGTGCGGCTCGATCTCACCTCGGACGACTCCGTGCGCACGAGTTACCGCGATCTGCGCGACACCTCGGGCATGGCCGAGATCTACGTGCAGCGGATGGCACCGAAGGGGATCTCGTGCGTCATCGGCCTGCAGGACGACCCGTCGTTCGGCACTCTCGTCTCGTTCGGACTGTCCGGAGTGGTCAGCACGCTGCTCGGCGACCGTGCGTTCCGGGCGGTTCCGCTGACCGATGTGGACGCGGCGACGCTGGTGCGGGAACCCCGGACCGCGCCGCTGCTCATGGGTTACCGTGGTGACGAACCCGCCGACCTCGACGCGCTCCAGGACCTCATGCTGCGGGTCGCGGCGCTGGGGGAGGACAACCCGGAGGTGCGTTCGCTGGTCCTCGACCCGATTCTCGCCTCGCCGGAGGGTGCGTTCGTCACCAACGCGCGGATCGTCCTCGGTTCCCCGCCGTCCCGTCCGGACACCGGACCCCGGCGGCTGCGCCAGCTCAACGCGCCTGCCGGCTGACCGGTGCGTGCCGGTCGGGCTCGGCAAGCGGCCGGTAGGTGGCGCCGGTGCGTTCCCACACGGTGTCACCGCACGCGGTGCCGTCGGCGGCGAGTCGCCGCTTGACCACCTTGAACGTCGCCGTTCGCGGCAACTCGGCGGTCACGCGGACGTACCGTGGGCGTTGTTTCGGGCCGAGGTCGTCCTGCCGGTCGAGGAACCGCGCGAACTCGTCCGGATCGGGCGCCGCCCGGCCGGCCGGGACGATCGCTGCCATGACGTCGTCGCCCACCCGTCCCGGGACGGCGTACACCGCGGTTTCCGCGATCGCGGGGTGGCGCACGAGGACGCGTTCGATCGGTGCCGTGCCCAGGTTCTCGCCGTCGACGCGCACCCAGTCGGCCGTGCGTCCGGCGAAGTAGACGAAACCGTCGGCATCGGCGTAGGCCAGATCGCCCGTGTGGTACCGGCCGTCCCGGATGCGATCGGCGTCGGCCGCGGGGTCGTTGTAGTAGCCCGCGAACCAGCCTGCGCCCGACACGTTGACGAGCTCGCCGATGGCGGCGTCGGCGTTGCGGAGCTGTCCGTCCGGGCCGAACTCGGCGGCCTCGCAGGGCTCGCCGGTGTCGGGGTCGAGAATGTGCACGCCGTCGCCGAGCCTGCCCAACGAGCCGGGCGGCGTGTCGGGCGTCCTCGCGAAACCGATGCCGCCCTCCGTCGAGCCGTAGGCGTCGACGACCCGGCAGCCGAATCGCTCCGCGAACGCGACGAGGTCGGCCTCGGCGCCTTCGTTGCCGTAGACGATGCGGAGCGGGTTGTCGGCGTCGTCGGGCCGGGGCGGAGTGGCGAGCACGTAGGAGAGCGGAGTGCCGACGTAGTCGGCGTAGGTGGCGCCGAACCGGCGGACGTCGGACAGGAATCCGCTCGCGGAGAAGCGGTCGCGGAGCGCGACGGCCGCGCCCGCGGCGAGGCCGACCGCCCAGCCGGCCATGACCGCGTTCGAATGGAACATCGGCATCGCGACGTAGGCCGTGTCCGTGGTGGACAGTCCGAACCGGTCGGCCAGCATCCGTCCGGGAAAGGCGATCTTCCCGTGGGTGCAGCGTACGGGCTTCGGGTCGCCGCTCGTGCCGGAGGTGAAGATCAGCATCAGCAGGTCGTCCGGGCTCGCGGCAGCCGGTTCGGCCGGTGCTCCCGCATGGGCCGAGACCAGGCGCGTCCATTCCGGACCGTCGAGATCGAGTACGTCGACCCCGGGGTCGACGTCGAGCAGTGGCCGGTACGAGGTCTGCGTGAGCACCACACGGCAGTCCGACACCCGAACGTCCCGCGCCAGCGCGGGACCACGCCGCGTCGGGTTCAGCCCCACGAGGACCGAACCCGACAGCGCGCATCCGCCGAGCAGGAACGCGAACTCGGGAGAGTTGTCGGCGAGGATCCCGACATGCGGCGGGCCGTCGCCGGGCCGGGTACGCAGTAGCTCCCGTACGGCGGCCCCGCGGGCGGCGGACGCGGCGACGACCTCGTCCCAGGTCCACGTGCCGTCGTGGGTCTTCAGGCCCGGATCCCGGCGCCCGGCCCGCGCGAGTAGTAGCTCGGCCACGGTCGGCGCCGCCGTCATGCCAGCAGCTCCCCGAGTCGGTGAAGCTGCGCCGTCGCGCCGCCCCCGGTGAACTCGGCCCGTTTCGCCGCCACGAAGTACCGGTGCACGTCGTGTTCGACGTCGATACCGACACCGCCGTGGACGTGCACGGCGGTGTGCGCCACCCGGTGGCCGGCCTCGGCCGCCCAGTACTTCGCGGTGGCGATCGCGACGTCGACGTCGGTGTCACGCTGGTCGCTCCCGCCGTCGCCGCCGCCGGTTCCGGAGCCGGGTGGCTCGTCGGCCGAGGCGAGCAGCCACCCCGCCTGCCAGAGCGTGAGTCGCACGGCGTCGACGTCGACGTAACCGTCGGCCAGCCGGTGCCGCACCGCCTGGAAGCCGCCGATCGGCGTGCCGAACTGGTGGCGCTCGCCCGCGTAGCCCGCCGTGAGCTCCAGTGCGCGTTCGACGACGCCGAGCTGGCGCGCACATCCGCCGAGCGTGAGGCGCCGCCGCAGGAACGGCACCGATGCGGTGGGCAGCACCGCCTGCGGCCGGACGCCCTGCGCGCGGACGAACGCGGCGTCGGCGTGGTCGACCACGCGCTGGCGTCGGAGATCCAGACCGGGAGAATCGGCGGCGACCAACACGAGCACGTCGCCGTCGGCCATGGCCGCCTGGACCAGCACGCCGTCGGCGAACGCCCCGTACGGCACGGCCTGTGCCTCACCGCTCAACCCGCCCACCGGGTCCAGGGCGAACCCCGTGGGAGCGCCGTCGTCGGGCACGGCTGCGCTCACCACCGCCCGGCCCCGCACGGCGGGCACGAGCCAGCGTTCCAGCAGTTCGCCGCCGCCGAACTCGGCCAGCACCGACGCCGCGGGAGCGATCGTGGGCACGTACGGCACGGCCGCGACGGTTCGTCCCAGTTCGTGCCCGATCGCGCACTGTTCCAGTACGCCGAAGCCCCCACCCCCGACCGTCGACGGCAGTGCCGCGTCCAGCACGCCGGCGGTGGCCAGCGCCCGCCACAGCTCGCGGTCGAACCCGCCGGTCCCGTGCGGTGCCGTCGGCGGGTGGTCCCCGGCGATCCTGCGGGTCAGCTCCGCGAGGTCGCGCTGCGCCTCGGTGTAGGTGAAATCCATCGACGTCTCCTCGCTCGGTCCGACAGGCAGCCGTGAGAACCGGCTGTGTGAGGGGAAGTTGTTCCGTAGTGGCGCTCGTCAGCGGGTCACGGGAAGGCCGAGCGCGGTCGCTCCGATGATGTCCCGCTGGATCTCGTTGGTGCCGCCGCCGAACGTGAGGATCAGTGCCGAGCGGTGCGCGCGTTCGATACGTCCCTGCAGCACCGCACCCGGACTGCCCTCGCGGACCAGCCCGCCCGCGCCCAGTACCTCGAGCAGCAGCCGGTAGGCGTCGGTGGCCAGCTCCGTGCCGAACACCTTCGTCGCAGATGCGTCGGCGGGCGCGACCCCACCGGTGTCGGCCGTCGAGGCGATCTTCCAGTTGCGCAGTTTGAGGTAGTCGGCGTGGGCGTGCACGCGCGCCAGGTGTGCCCGCACCCACGCCTCGTCGATCACTCGGCTCCCGTCGGGCCGCTTGGTCTCCCGTGCCCACGTGACGACCTCGTCGAGCGCCGCCCGCAGCGGAGCGGCCGACGTGAGCGCGACGCGTTCGTGGTTGAGCTGGTTGGTGATCAGTGGCCAGCCCGCGTTCTCCTCGGCGATCCGGGAGGAAACGGGTACGCGCACGTCCGAGTAGTACGTCGCGCTCGTGCCGGGACCGGCGACGGTGTGGACCTTCGTCCACGAGAAGCCCTCGGCCGACGTCGGCACGGCCAGCACGCTGATCCCCTTGTGACGCTTGGCGTCAGGGTCGGTGCGCGCGGCGAGCCACACGTAGTCGGCGTACTCGATGAGACTGGTCCACATCTTCTGGCCGTTGACGACGTACTCGTCGCCGTCCCGCACCGCGCGGGTCCGCAGCGCGGCGAGGTCGGTGCCCGCGTCGGGCTCGGAGTAACCGATCGCGAAGTGGAGGCGCCCGCTCGCGATGCGCGGCAGGAAGTACTCCTTCTGCTCAGGAGTGCCGTACCGCATGATGGTCGGGCCGATCGTGTTGATCGTCAGGAACGGCACCGGGACGCCCGCGATCGCCGCTTCGTCGGTGAAGATCAGCTGGTCGAGCATCGACCGCGCCTGCCCGCCGTACTCCTCCGGCCAGCCGAGCGCCAGCCAGCCGTCCTCGCCCAGCTGTCGCACGATCTCCTTGTACGCGACGCCGTCGCCGTACTCTCCCCCGCCGGCTACGCCCTCATTGGCGGGGGGACCCCCATTCCCGCCGGCTACGCCCTCATTGGCGGGAGGATGGACGACGTCGCCGCCCGTGCGGAGCCCGGCGCGCCGTTCCGGCGTCATGAGCGTCGCGAAGTACGCGCGGAGCTCGTCACGGAGCCGGTCGTGCTCCGGTGTGTACGCGATCCGCATCCGATCCTCCTGTGGGCCGTTGGACGTAGTGAGGGACCTGACCGTGGCGCCTGCCGGTCGGGTCGCGTCGCCGTCGACCCGGCCCGGCCACAGCGGCGGACCCTGTCGACGCCAAGTGTAGAACAGGTTCTATTTAGCGGACCAGGGTCGATCATGTCGACTCGTCGCTTCTGCGGCATCGTTCCCGCTCAGTGGTTCAACACGCCGCGCATGGCGTCGGTGACGACCCGCGGAACCCACCCTTGCGGAGAATGAGAACAAATTCTATTGTCGGTCGCGATGTGAGCCGCGGTGAGCCAGCACACACCATCGGCCGCGTCGCCCACCGAGCAGGCTTCAACGAGGAGGCAGTACGTGAGAGCGGCCGTTCTGCACGAGATCGGGAACGACAAACTCGACCTGCGCGACGACGTGACGGTCGCCGGACCGGGCCCGGGCGAGGTGCGCGTACGTGTGCGTGCCTCGGGTATCTGTCACAGTGATCTGTCCGCAATGACCGGAACACTGCCCGCGATGGCGCCGGGTGTCGTCGGGCACGAGGGCGCGGGCGAGGTTCTCGCCGTCGGCGAGGGCGTGGACCATCTGCAACCCGGTGACCACGTCACGATGTCGTTCGTCCCGCCGTGCGGGCACTGCCCGGACTGCGTACGCGGGGAACTGAACCTGTGCGCGGTACATGTCGTCGAAGCCTTCACCACGGCGCGGTTCCGGATCGGTGACCAGCAGCTGTTCGGTTTCTCCGGACTCGGCACGTTCGCCGAGGAGCTGGTCGTACCGGCGCCCGCGGCCGTGAAGGTCGATGCCGACGTACCGTTCGAGACCGCGGCACTCATCGCGTGCGGCGTGCTCACCGGTGTCGGGGCGGTACTCAACACCGCGAAGGTCGAGCCGGGCTCGACCGCGATCGTGTACGGCTGTGGTGGCGTGGGCATTTCGGTCATCCAGGGCTTGCGCATCGCCGGAGCCACCACGATCGTCGCCGTCGACCCGGTCACGGCCAAGCACGACGTCGCCAAGCGGTTCGGTGCGACCCACGCGGTGACGCCGGATCAGGTGGAGGAGACCAAGCACCAGCTGACGGCCTCCCAGGGGTTCGACCACGCCTTCGACGTCGTCGGCGCTCCGGCGACGATCCGTGCCGGATGGGACCACGTGCGCCGCGGCGGCGCCGTCGTCGTGGTGGGCGCGGGCAAGGCCGACGCGATGGTCGAGTTCAGTGCGCAGGAGCTGTTCCTGCACGACAAGAAGATCCTCGGCTCGCTCTACGGGTCCGCGCACGTCGAGCGGGACACGGCCGCCATGCTGCGGTTCTGGCGCGCGGGCATGCTCGACCTCGACGGCATGATCAGCCGCCGCATCGCCTTCGACGACCTCAACGCCGGACTGGACACGCTGCGCGACGGCAGCGGCGACGTGATCCGCCAGGTGGTGACCTTCGAGTGACGGCCCCGGCAGGTGGCCCGGCCGGAACCGTGCTCGACGGCCGGGTCGCGATCGTCACCGGCGCGGGTGCCGGGCTCGGCAGGGCCGAAGCGCTCGAACTGGGCCGGCAGGGCGCCGCGGTGGTCGTCAACGACGTCGCCGACGAGGCCGCCCGGGCCACGGTGGCCGCCGTCGAGGACGTGGGCGGCAAGGCGCTGGCCGTGCCCGGCGACGTCGGTGACCGCGTCACGGCCGATGCGCTGCTCGGCGCGGCGACCGAACACTTCGGTGGACTGCACCTCGTGGTGAACAACGCGGGCCTGGTGCGGGACAAGATGCTGTTCAACCTCACCGACGACGACTGGGACACCGTCGTCCGGGTGCATCTGCGCGGGCACTTCCTGTTGTGCCGCGGCGCGTTGCAGCACTGGCGCGGAGTGTCCAAAACCGACGGCGGACCGGTGTACGGCCGGATCGTCAACACCGCGTCCGAGGCGTTCCTGTCCGGTCCCGCCGGGCAGGCGAACTACGGCGCGGCGAAAGCGGGCATCACGGCACTGACGGTGTCGACCGCGCGGGCGGGCGCCCGGTACGGCGTGCGCGCCAACGCGATCTGCCCGCGTGCGCGCACCGCGATGACTGCCGGCACCTTCGGTGCCGAAGCGCCCGACGGCGACGATCCGTTGTCGACCGACCACGTCGCCCCGTTCGTGGCCTACCTCGGCTCACCGGGTGCCGGCCACATCAACGGCCAGGTGTTCGTCGTGCACGGCGGACACGTGGCGCTGCTGACTCCGCCGTCGATCGAACAGGACTTCGTCACCGGCGGCGAGGCCTGGACCGTCGGCGAGCTCGCCGAGCGCATCGGCGGCTACTTCGACGACCGCGACCCCGCACGCATGTTCTCCGCGACCGACGTGCTGGAACTGGGACAACCGGGACAGGAGACGCACCCATGACGCTGACCATGCAACCGCACCGCGAAACGGTGGGACTCAAACCGGGTCTGCTCTACATCGACGGCGAATGGGGAGGCGCCACCGGCGGCGCCACCTGGACGCACCGGCACCCCGCCACCGGCGAGGACATCGGTGAACTCGCCGTCGCGTCGGCCTCCGATGTGGACGCCGCAGTCGCCGCGGCCCGCAGCCGGTTCGACTCCGGCGAATGGTCGAACACCCGCGCGCAGGAACGCATCGCCGTGCTCCACCGCTGCGGTGCACTGCTGCGCGAGCACGCCGAGGAGCTGCGCGGACTGCAGGCCCTGGACAACTCCGTGCCCGTCGGATTCGGGGCGGGCGTCTACGCCGTATCCGTCGAGGTCGCCGCGGACGTGTTCGACCACCACGCCGGCTGGGTCGACAAGCTCGGCGGCGAGACGCTCACGCCGTACCAGGGCGGGGACCACCTGGCGATGACGTTCCGCGAGCCGATCGGTGTGGTCGCGGCGATCCTCCCGTGGAACGCGCCGTTCCTGCTGTTCGCGCAGAAGGTCGCGCCGGCGCTCGCGACCGGCTGCACCGTGGTGCTCAAGCCGTCCGAGTACTGCACGTTCACGGTGCTGCGGATGGTGGAACTGCTGGAACAGGCGGGCGTGCCTGCCGGGGTGCTCAACGTCGTCACCGGCCCGGGCGACCCGACCGGCGAACGCCTCATCACGCACCCCGACGTCGACAAGGTCAGCTTCACCGGATCACGCGGGGTCGGCGGCCGGATCGTCGAGGCCTCGGCGTCGACGATGAAGCGCGTGTCGCTGGAACTCGGGGGCAAGAGCCCCGCCATCGTGTTCGACGATGCCGCCGACGTCGGTCTCGCCGCGGCCACGACGATCGGTGCCGTGACCCTGGGCCTGTCCGGCCAGGCCTGCGTGGCCAACACGCGTGCGCTCGTGCACCGCGGCGTCTACGACGAGTTCATCGCCGCGGCGCAGGGCATGGCGGGCATGGTGAGTTACGGCGACCCGTTCGACCCGGCCGTGATGTCCGCGCCGCTGATCAACGGCAAGCAGCTCGAGCGCGTGCTCGGCTACATCGAGCAGGGCAAGGCCGACGGCGCCCGGCTCGTGACCGGAGGGGAGCGCCTCGACGGGGACTACGCGGGCGGCAACTTCGTCGCGCCGACGATCTTCGCCGACGTCGACAACTCGTCGAGGTTGGCACAGGAGGAGGTCTTCGGCCCGGTGCTGGCCGTGATCCCGTTCGACGACGAGGACGAGGCCGTCGCGATGGCCAACGACACGGAGTACGGCCTCGGCGCCAGCGTGTTCAGCGCGAACGCCCAGCGCTCGTTCCGCATGGCCCGCAAGGTGCGCGCGGGCACCGTGTGCGTCAACGGCTTCCAGATCGAACCCCACCTGCCGTTCGGCGGATTCAAGCAGTCGGGGCTGGGCCGGGAGGGCGGCAAGTCGTCGATCGAGTCCTTCACCGAGCTCAAGACCGTACTGATGCCGCTCGGCGACGAGATGATGTGAGCGGGGCGATGACGACACCGAACACCGCCGCGCACGGATCGCGGCTCGACGGCAGGATCGCGCTGATCACCGGGGCCGCGGGCGGTCAGGGAGCGGCGTTCGCGCGCAGACTGGTCGCGGAAGGCGCGCGTGTGCTGGTCACCGACGTCGAGGACACCGACGGCAAGGAGGTCGCGGCCCGGCTGTGCGCCGAACGCGACGGTGCGGCCGCCTACCAGCGGCTCGACGTCGGGTCCGAAGAGGACTGGAACTCGGCGATCGAGCGGGTGACCGAGGAATTCGGCCCACCGAACGTGCTGGTCAACAACGCGGGGCTGTTGCACTTCTCGGAGCTGGAACACACGTCCCTGGCCGACTACGAACGGCTGCTGCGCGTCAACCAGGTCGGTACGTTCCTCGGCATGCGTGCGGTCGTCGCACCCATGACGTCGGCGGGCGGCGGTTCGATCATCAACCTGTCCTCGGTCGAAGGGCTGGCCGGAATGCCGTACGTCGCGGCGTACACGGCGACGAAGTTCGCGATCCGCGGCATGACGAAGGTGGCGGCCCTGGAACTCGGCGGCAAGGGGATTCGCGTCAACTCGGTGCACCCGGGCATGATCGACACCGCCATGGTCCGCAGGTTCACCGGTGAGGACACCGACCTCTCCCCGGTGGGCGGAAAGGTCGCTCTCGGCCGGGTCGGCAGACCCGAGGAGATCGCCGGTCTCGTCGCCTTCCTCGCCAGTGACGACAGTTCGTACAGCACGGGGGCCGAGTTCGTCGCCGACGGAGGTGCGACCGCGACCCACGCGCTGAAGCCCTGAGGAAAGGGCCGGGAGACAGCAGTCGACAGCCGGTGCAGGAGGTGTCATGACCGCACGGACGGGTTCGCTCCCGGGCACCGCCGCGTTCGCACAGGTCGGCCGGCTCACGACGCTGTCGTGGCAGGTGCTCGTCGCCATCCCGCGGCGGCCGTTCCAATGGCGGGAGTGGATTCAGCAGTGCTGGTTCTTCGCCAGTGTCACGATCCTGCCCACGGCGCTGGTCGCGATTCCGTTCGGCGCGGTGATCGCGTTGCAGCTCGGGTCGCTGACCCAGCAGATCGGGGCGCAATCCTTCACCGGTGCGGCCAGCGCACTCGCGATCGTGCAGCAGGCGAGTCCGCTCATCACGGCGCTGCTCGTCGCGGGAGCGGGCGGCAGCGCCGTCTGCGCGGACATCGGCGCCCGCAAGATCCGCGAGGAGATCGACGCGATGGAGGTGCTCGGGGTCAACCCGATCCAACGCCTCATCGTGCCGAGGGTGCTTGCGGCGATCGTCGTGTCGGTGCTGCTCAACGGCCTCGTCAGCGTCGTCGGCGTGCTCGGCGGCTACTTCTTCAACGTCGTCATGCAGGGTGGCACCCCCGGCGCGTACCTGGCGAGTTTCAACGCGCTCGCCCAGCTGCCCGATCTGTGGATCAGCGAGATCAAAGCCGTGATCTACGGGTTCTTCGCCGGGGTGGTGGCCGCGTTCCGTGGACTCAACCCGTCCGGCGGACCGAAGGGTGTCGGTGACGCCGTGAACCAGGCGGTCGTGATCACGTTCCTGCTGTTGTTCCTCATCAACGTCGTGCTGACCGCCGTGTACCTGCAACTCGTCCCACCGAAGGCGCTGTGACGCCATGACCGCGACCCAGGACCGAGACACCGGATCCGCCCCGCAGCCGCAGCGCGGCCCGCGTTCCGACGCGCGCGTGCTGGAGGCCATCGCGCGGCCGGGTGCGATGTTCGAGGGGCTCGGCCAGCAGTTGCTGTTCTACCTCAAGGTGCTCGCCTGGGTGCCGCGCACGGTCCGGCGCTACAGCAAGGAGACCCTGCGGCTGCTCACCGAGGTCTGCTTCGGCACCGGGGGACTGGCCGTCATCGGCGGCACCCTCGGCGTGATGATCGGCATGACCCTGTTCACGGGCCTCATCGTCGGCATTCAGGGTTATGCGGCGCTCGAACAGCTCGGCACGGCCGCGCTCACGGGCTTCATCTCCGCCTACTTCAACACCCGTGAGGTGGCGCCGCTCGCCGCGGGACTGGCCCTGTCGTCCACCGTCGGCTGCGGGTTCACCGCCCAGCTCGGCGCGATGCGGATCTCCGAGGAGATCGACGCCATGGAGGTCATGGGCATCCCGAGCCTGCCCTACCTGGTCACGACCAGGGTGATCGCCGGTGTCGTGGCGGTGATCCCGCTGTACGCGGTGGGCCTGCTGTCGTCGTATCTGGCCTCCCGTCAGGTGACGATCTGGATGTACGGGCAGTCCGCGGGCACCTACGACCACTACTTCCACCTGTTCCTCCCGCCGGAGGACGTGCTGTGGTCGTTCCTCAAGGTGATCATCTTCAGCACGATCGTGATCATGTCGCACTGCTTCTACGGCTACTACGCGCGCGGCGGGCCCGCCGGGGTGGGCGTGGCCGTGGGCAGGGCGGTACGGACCTCGATCGTGCTGGTCGCGGTGCTGGACTTCTTCCTCAGCCTCGCGATCTGGGGTGCGACGACGACGGTGAGGTTGTCCGGATGAACCCGCGGAAGGCTGTGCTGCACCGGCTCGGGCTGCAACTGCTCGGGCTGATCTTCCTCGTCGTGGCGGCCCTGTTCATCGCCACGACGATCGCGATCTACAACAAGGCGTTCTCCGACGCCGTCCCCGTGCGGCTCGAGGCCACGACCGCGGGCAACCAGCTGCGCACGGGCGCCGACGTGAAGATCCGCGGGATGCGCGTGGGCGAGGTGCGCTCGGTGACCACCGACGGCGAGAAGGCCGTCCTGGAGCTGGCGATCGAGCGGGACCGGATCGAGGCCGTGCCCGCGGACGTGTCGGCGCGGCTGCTGCCCAAGACCCTGTTCGGCGAGCGTTACGTGGCGCTGCAGCCGCCGGAGCGGCCGGCGGCCTCCGGCGAGGTGGCGGCGCTCGCGGCCGGCGACGTGATCACCCAGGATCGCAGTCGCTCCGCCGTCGAACTGGAGGAAGTGCTGTCCAATGTGCTCCCGCTGCTCCAGTCGGTGCAGCCCCAGAAGCTCGCCGGGACGCTGTCGTCGGTCTCCGACGCGCTGGAGGGGCGCGGCGAGAAGTTCGGCGACACGCTCGTGGGGCTGTCGGAGTACCTGAAGGACCTCAACCCGTCGTTGCCCGATCTGTCGCACGACATCACGGCGGTGGCCGACGTGGCGGACGTCTACCACGAGGCGGCCCCCGATTTCCTCGCCGCGATGCGTGATCTGACCACGACGACGCGCACGATCGTCGAGAAGCGACAGGGTCTCGCCGGCGTGTACAACAGCGTGGCGGGCGCGTCGGCCGACCTGGAGCGGTTCCTCGCCGCCAACGAGCGCAACATCATCGGCCTGACGACCACGTCCCAGCCCACCCTGGACGTGCTCGCCAAGTACGCACCGCAGTACCCGTGCATGTTCCGGCAGTTCGCCGAGGCGGTGCCGAACGCGAAGGCGGCGTTCGGATACGGCGACGACGAGATGAACCACGTCGTGATCCGGATGCTGGCCGACAACCGTGGCAAGTACGAACCTGGAGTCGACGAGCCGCGGTACAACGACAAGCGCGGCCCGCGATGCTATCCGCAGAAGGTGCCGCCCGAGCGGTTTCCGCAGTACCCGCCGGAAGGGCCGCTCAAGGACGGGTCGACCCACCCTGCGCCGTCGAAGAACTCCGGCCCGCTGCCCGGTCCGGTACTGGGCTACGACGTGCCGTTCCCCGCCGACGGGGACGACAAGGCCGCGCTGCAGGGTGGCTCCGGCGCCGCCGCGGGCGGCGAAGCGGCGGGCGGTGGCGGTTCGACCCAGGGCCGGATCTCCTCGCCGGCGAACTCGGTGGCCGAACACCGGCTCGTCGGGGTCCTGCAGTCGCCGCGCACCGGGATCGCACCGGACGAGCTGCCGGGCTGGGGTGGCGTGTTGCTCGGCCCGCTGTACCGCGGGATGACGGTGGAGCTGCGATGAGGAGTTTCGTTCCCGCGCTGCTGAAGATCTCCGCGTTCGCACTCGTGACGGTACTGCTGACCGGTCTGCTGGCCGCGACGATCGCCAACACCAACTTCGGCGACACCTCGGGCTACACCGCGCGGTTCGTCGACGTGTCCGGACTGTCCGAGGGCGACGACGTGCGGATCGCGGGCGTGAAGATCGGACAGGTCAAGGAGATCACCGTCGGGGAGGGCGACCACGCGCAGGTCCGGTTCGACGTCGACGGTGAGCGCAGGCTGCCCGCGCTGGTGACGGCCACCGTCAAGTACCGCAACCTCATCGGGCAGCGGTATCTCGCGCTCGGCACCGACGTGCCCGACCGGGGCAGGCTCGAACCGGGCGGGATGATCCCGCCGGAACGGACGAGTCCTGCGCTGAACCTGACGGTGTTGTTCAACGGCTTCCAGCCGCTGTTCCGCGCACTCGAACCGAAGGAGATCAACCAGCTCTCCTACGAGATCATCCGCGTGTTCCAGGGCGAGGGCGGCACGGTGCGGAGCCTGTTGTCGCACACCGCGTCGCTGACCTCGACCCTCGCGTCGAAGGACCGGGTCATCGGGCAGACCATCGACAACCTCAACCGGGTCCTCGGCACGGTCAACTCGCGCACGCCGCAGGTGAAGAACCTCGTGTCGACGACGCAGGAGCTGGTGAGCGGGCTGGCGAAACAGCGGAAACCGATCGGCGAGGCCGTCTCCGGGCTGGCCGAACTGACCACGGCGACCAGCGGGTTGCTCGAGGACGCACGGCAGCCGCTGCGCCAGGACGTGAGGGCGCTGCGGAAGCTGGCCGGCGGCCTGGCCGGTTCGCGCGAGCTGATCGACGAGGTGCTGACGACGTTGCCGGGGCACCTCCAGAAGTTCACGCGTGCGGTCAGCTACGGCAGCTGGTTCAACTACTACCTGTGTGATCTGAGCGGGACGGTCGGCATCAAGGCACTCAACGTCGAGGTGCCGATCCTGCCGTTGCCCGCGACACAGCAGCCGGAGAGGTGTCAGACAGAGTGAAACCGCTGACCGAACGGAATCAGGCCGCGGTGGGACTCGTGGCCCTGGTGCTGGTGGTGCTCGTGACCGTCACCGTCTACCGGGCCGACGAGATCCCGATACTGAGCGATCGCACGAGTTACGCCGCACACTTCGCCGAGTCCGCCGGTCTGGCCGAGGGCAACGACGTGCAGCTGGCCGGGGTCCGGGTCGGCGAGGTCGACGAGGTCGTGCTCGACGGCACCCGCGTGCGTGCGACCTTCTCGCTCGAAGGTATCGACACCTCGAGGATCGGCGACCGGACGAGGGCGTCGATCGAGATCAAGACGCTGCTGGGGGAGAAGTACCTCGCGCTCGATCCGGAGGGAGAGGCGCCGCAGGATCCGGCCGAGCCGATACCGGTGGCGCGCACGGAAACCCCGTTCGAACTGCAGGACGCGTTCGACCAGCTGTCCGGGACCGTCGACGAGATCGACACCGACCAGCTCGCGAAGAGTTTCGACGTGGTGTCCGAGACCTTCGCCGACACCTCCGAACCGATGACCGAGGCGCTGCAGGGGCTCTCGGCGCTGTCGGAGACCGTGTCGTCACGGGACGCCGAGCTCGGCAGGCTGTTGTCGAACACCAGGAAGATCACCGGAACGCTCCGCAGCAGGAACCAGCAGCTGCGCAAGGTGATCGGTGACGGCAACACGCTGCTGACCGAACTGCAGAACCGGCGCCAGGCGATCAACCGCCTCCTGGTCGGCACCCGGCAGGTGTCACAGCAGCTGTCCGGGGTCGTCGACGACAACCGGGAGCAGCTGCGGCCCGCGTTGCGGGAACTCGGCAAGGTCACCACCGTGCTGCAGCGCAACCAGAACAACCTGGACCGGGGGCTGGAACTGCTGGCGCCGTTCACCCGGCTCGGCACGAACGTCACCGGCAACGGCCGCTGGTTCGACGGCTACATCTGCGGACTGCTGCCGCCGACGATCAACACGGGCACCGGCTACGAGTACAACTCGGAGGGCTGCATCGGCGACATGGCCGCACCCGACCAGGGCGTCGGGGGTGGCCGATGACGATGGACACGCGCGCGGGCAGGAGCGTGTACCGCTGGCTGGCGACGGCCTGCGTCGCGGTGCTCCTGCTCACCGGCGGCGGCTGGTGGCTGCTGCGCGAGGAGGCCGGCATCAGGCTCACGGCGCACTTCGACCGTGCGGTGGGGTTGTACGCCGGGTCGACGGTGCGGGTGCTCGGCATCGAGGTCGGCGAGATCACGCGGGTGCAGCCGCGTGGCGACCAGGTCGTGGTGAGCATGCGCGTCGACGACGGGGTCCAGGTCCCGGAGAGCGCCGACGCGGTCGTCGTCGCGCCGAGCCTCGTCAGTGACCGCTACGTGCAGCTGACACCGGTGTACGACGGCGGGCCGGTGATGTCGTCCGGCACCGTCATCCCGCGCGAGCGCACCGCCACCCCGATGGAGATCGACGACCTGTACGCGAGCCTGGACGAGCTGTCCACGGCGCTCGGTCCGGACGGGGCGAACTCCGACGGTGCGCTGTCGCGGGTCCTCGACACGACCGCGGCCAACCTCGACGGCAACGGCCGGAACCTGAACACCACGGTGACGAGACTGTCCGAACTGGCCACGACGCTCGACGGCTCGTCCGACGACCTGTTCGCCACGGTGCGGAACCTGCAGCAGTTCACCGAACTGCTCGCGACCAGTGACGCGCAGCTGAACCGGTTCTACCAGCGGCTCGCCGAGGTGAGCGGATTCCTGGCCGAGGACTCCGACGACGTCGGGAAGGCGCTGTCGTCGCTCGGCGGTGCGCTGGGCAAGGTGAAGGGCTTCGTCGGCCAGAACCGCAAGGCGCTCTCGGACAACATCGGCAAGCTCGAAGGCATCACCCAGGTCCTGGTCGATCAGCGCGCCGCGGTCGCGGAGATCGCCGACGTCGCGCCGCTCGGGCTGTCCAACTTCATCAACTCCTACGACGCCGCTTCCGGGTCGATCGCGATCCGCTACAACTTCAACGAGGTCACCAACCCGCTGATGACCAGTGCCTGCAAGCTGACGAAGTCGCTGGCCGACCATCGCACGCCGGCGGCACTGGACAAGCTGTGCGAGATTCTCGGCCCGGTCGTCGACGGCGCCGCGGACCTGCCGTCGGTCTCGCAACTGCTGGCCTCGATCCAGAGCGGGGAGCTGCCGCCGCTCCCGCTCCCGTCGATCGTGGCACCGGGAGGCCGGTGATGACGGTGACGACGGTGCCGGCGGCGCAGCGAAAGCCGAACGGGCGGCCTGGCAAGGCGCGCCGGGCGCTGCACCTGTCGCTGGTGTGCCTGTTGCTGCTGGTGGCAGGCTGCGGCGACGGTGGCTTCTCGGGTCTGTACAACGCGCCGTTGCCCGGCGGCGCCGACCTCGGCGACCGGCCCTACCGCATCACCGTGCGGTTCAACGACGTGCTCGACCTCGTGCCGCAGGCGGCGGTGAAGGTGAACGACGTCGCCGTCGGCCGGGTCGAGCGGGTGCGGCTCGCCGACGACGGCAAGACCGCGCTCGCCGATCTCGCCGTGAACGGCGACATCGACCTGCCTGCCGATGCGGTGGCGGAACTGCGCCAGTCCAGCCTGCTCGGTGAGAAGTTCGTCGAGCTGCGGCCGCCGGGTGACGGCGGCGGCACCGGAACGCTCGGTGACGGCGACGTGATCCCGCTCGATCGCACGAACCGCAACCCGCAGGTGGAGGAGGTACTGGGGGCACTGTCGCTGCTGCTCAACGGCGGCGGGGTGGAACAGCTCAGGGACATCGTCGGCGAGCTCAACGACGCGCTGGCAGGGAACGAACCGGAGATCAGGGCGCTGCTGACGCGTGTGGACGAACTCGCGACCACATTGGACCGGCAGCGCGGCGAGATCGTACGGGCGATCGACGGGGTGCACCGGTTGTCGGGCACCCTGTCGAAACAGCGCGGTCACCTGGCCACGGCGCTGGATCACCTGGAGCCGGGTCTGAAGGTGGTCTCCGGGCAGCGGCAGCAGCTGGTCGGCATGTTGACGTCGCTACGGAAGCTGTCCGGGACCGGTACCCGGGTGGTCGACGCGAGCAAACAGAGTCTCGTCGCGAACCTGCGCGCGCTCACGCCGACGCTGGAGAAACTCGCCGAAACCGGCGCCGATCTGCCCAAGGCGATGCAGCTGCTGCCCAGCTATCCGATCCCGGTGTTCGGCGAATCGATCATGCACGGCGACTACGCGAACGTGAGCGTGCGACTGGACCTGCAACTCGACGCGATCCTCGAGAACATCCTCAACGCACGCAGACCGCCGGTGCAGCTCCCGCACGACGACGGCACCGGCGCCGACGGTGCCATCCCGTTCAACGACGGGGACGCACCGCCGCCACTGCCACTGCCCGACCCGTCGGGTTCGCTGACCGCGCCGCAGTCCGGCGGCGGTCAGGGGCGGCCGGGTGGCGACGGCGGGGGCGTCGGTGGTCTGCTCGGCGGCCTACTGGGAGGTGGCTGATGCGCCTGGAACGCAAGAACCGGCTGCAGCTGCTCGTGTTCGGTCTCATCTCCCTGCTGGCGGTCGGCTACGCCGGAGGCACCTATGCGGGGCTGGACCGGCTGCTGGGCAACCGCGGGTACGTGGTCCACGTCCAGCTCAGCGAGTCGGGTGGCATCTTCGAGAACGCGGAGGTCGCCTACCGGGGCGTGACGGTCGGCCGGGTGGCCGCCCTCCGTCTCGAAGGCGACGGTGTGACCGTTGATCTGGACATCGAGGACGGCACCCCGGACATCCCCGCCGACTCCGAGGCCGTCGTCGCCAACCGGTCGGCGGTCGGCGAGCAATATGTCGACTTGCGGCCTCGTTCCGACGGCGGGCCGTATCTCGGACCCGGCTCCACGATCGACAGTTCCCGAACCGATACGCCGGTGCCGCCCGGACAGTTGCTGGGCAACCTGAACCGGCTCGTGTCCAGTGTGGATCCGGAGTCGTTGCGGACGGTCGTCGACGAACTCGATACCGCGTTCACCGGTGCGGGTCCCGACCTCGGGCGGCTGCTGGACTCGGCGGGGTCGCTGACCGCAGAGGCCACGGAGAACCTGCCGGAGACCGCGCAACTGCTGCGGCAGAGCCGGACCGTGCTCGACACGCAGCGCCGGAACGCCGATCAGCTGCGGTCGATCGCGGGCGGATTCCGCGACATCGCGGCTCAGCTGAAGAGCTCCGACTCCGATCTGCGCACCGTCATCGACCGCGCACCCGGGGCGAGCCGCGAGATCTCGGCACTGCTCGACGAGTCCGGGACGAGCCTGTCCGTGCTGATCGCGAACCTGCTGACGACCTCGCAGGTGCTCGAACCGCGGACGGACGCACTTGAGCACATGATGGTCGCGCTGCCGATGGTGTCGGGCTTCTCGCGGTCGGTCGTGTCCAACGGCGAAGGGCATCTCGGTTTCGTGCCCACATTCTTCGACCCGCACGGCTGCACCAAGGGGTACGAGGGCACGCAGCGCCGTCCCGCCAACGACACGCGCGACATCGAGCCGAACACCGAGGCCTACTGCGCCGAGCCGCCGGGGAGTCCGAGCAACGTCCGCGGCGCGCAGAACGCTCCGGTGGCGGGTGACCCGGTGCAGGTGCCGGGTGGTGACCAGGACGCGAGCGGTGGCGCCGACCGGGAGACAGCCCCGGGCGGGGACCGGGACGGGCGCGGGGACCGGCCCGGCGGGCTGCCCGGGTTGCTCGACTTCTCGGTCACCGGTGCCGGCGACCGCGGTTCCGGGCGGGACGACTCGGCGGGATCGGGGTCCTCCGGCCTGGGCGGCCTGCTGGGGGTGGGCGGATGAAGCCGGCGCAGCTGCGGCGCGTGGTGGCCCGTGACCGTACGGTTGCCGTACTGCTGGCCGTCGCCGTGATCGCGACGCTCGCCGGTGCCGGCCTGGGCTGGCGCTGGTGGGCGGTCGCCCACAGCGAGCCCGCCCGCACCGCCGCGGTCCGCGATGCGGCCGTGCGCGAAGGAGTCAGGGCACTCGAGGTGCTCCATACGATCGACCACCGCACCGCCGCGTCGGACCTCGACGCCTGGGCGCGAGTGACCTCCGGCGGCCTGCACGCCCGGCTGACGGGTGACCGGGAACGGCACCTCGATCGCGCCCGCAACGCCGAAACGGTCGCCACGGCAACGGTGACCAGGTCCGCGCTGTCCGAACTGGACGTCGAGGGCGGGACGGCGCGGCTGCTGGCGGTCGTGGACACCGACGTCGGGAAACAGCAGCGGCGCAGCACGTTCATCGCATCCCTGGCGCGGAAGGGACAGCGGTGGACCGTGTCGAACGTGCAGGCGGTGGGCTCGTGACGGGGCGGACGGGGACCTGGCGGACGGGCACCTGGCGGACACGTGGCGACCGCGAGGACGAGGCGGAGGTCCCGGAAGCCGGGGCCGAGCCCGGCGACCGCAGCGACCAGCGGGACACCGCGGATCGGCGAGCGGTCGAACAGTGCGAATCCGGCGAACAGTGCGATTCCGGGCAGGAGCGGGATTCCGGACAGGAGTGGGAACCCGGCGACGAGGATGCGCCCGGTGACCCCGGCGGGGCCGACGACGCGGCGAGCCGCCCCCGGACCCCGGCGGCGCGGCGTGCCACGGTTCTCGCCGTTCTCGCCGCGGTGTGCGTCGTGGCGTCGGCGGGTGCGGTCTGGCTGGGCATGCGCGCGGCGGATGCGGCACCGGACGATGTGGCCCACGTCGACGTGGCGCGGACGGAGCAGCTGACCTCGGAGATCGACGCCGCCGTCACGGCCGTGTTCTCCTACGACCGCGGTGACCTCGCGCGTACCGAGCGCGCGGCCGATCGGGTGCTGACCGGAGCGGCGCGCCGGGAGTACGAGGCCACCTTCGCCCGTCTCCGCGAGCAGGCGAACGGGAACCGGGACGGTGGGAACCAGGGAGCGGACCAGGAGGGCGGGAACCCGGCGGACGGGGGCCGTGGGGCCGGGGGCGAGCCCGCATCGGGTGCCGTGCAGTCGACGACGGTCCGGTCCGTCGGGGTGCGCAGTCTGGAGGACGGGCGGGCGGAGTTGCTCGTGCTCGCGGACCGGCGCGTGCTGGGCGAGGACATGTCCTCGCGTGGTTCGGACTCGGTGTGGATCGACGTCGTGGCTGTGCGCAGCGAGGGGAGTTGGCGCATCGCCGAGATGTCGCCGGTGTGAGTGCCGAGCGGGTGCGCGCGGGCCGCTCCTGTGGTGATCATGGACGGCGGGCCGGTGCGGCCGGGGGAACCGGCATTGCCCGGAAGTGAAACATGTTCTAGTCTTGCTCGATGATCATGGCGGTCGTCCGGCGGGTGCGGGTGAGGTGATCGGATGCGTATCGCGTTGTTGTCCTACCGGAGCAAACCGCACTGCGGTGGGCAGGGAGTGTACGTGCGGCATCTCAGCCGGGGGCTGGCCGAACTCGGACACGACGTCGAGGTGCTGTCCGGGCAGCCCTATCCGGAGCTCGACGACCCGGTTCGGCTCACGACCGTGCCGAGTCTCGACCTGTACCGGGACCCCGACCCGTTCCGCACGCCGCGGCTCGGTGAGTACCGCGATGCCGTCGACCTGCTCGAGGTCGGGGCGATGTGGACGGCCGGTTTCCCGGAGCCGCTGACCTTCAGCCTGCGCGCAGCCCGGATGCTGCGGCGCAGGGCGGCCGAGTTCGACGTCGTGCACGACAACCAGTGCCTCGGCTACGGACTGCTCGGACTGCAGCGTGCCGGCGTTCCCCTGCTGGCGACGGTGCACCATCCGATCACCCGGGACCGGGTCGCCGATCTGGCGGCGGCGCCGTGGCGGCGCAGGCTCGCGGTCCGCCGCTGGTACGGCTTCGTGACGATGCAGGCGCGGGTGGCCCGGCGCCTGCCGCGGCTGATCACCGTGTCGCAGGCGTCGGCCGACGACATCGCCGATGACTTCCGGGTGGCACGGGAACGGCTCACGACGATTCCGCTGGGCGTCGACACGGAACTGTTCCGGCCCACCGGCGATCGGGTCCCGGGCCGGATCGTGGCGGTGGCCAGTGCGGACGTGCCGCTGAAAGGTGTCCGCCACCTGCTCGAATCGGTGGCGAAGCTGCGGGCCGAACGTGACGTCGAACTGGTGCTGGTCAGCAAGCTCGCCGACGACGGGCCCACCCGCAGGCTCATCGACGAACTGGCGATCGGCGACGTCGTGCGCGCGGTGCACGGGCTGGCCGACGACGAGCTCGCCGGCCTGCTGGCCTCGGCGGACGTGGCCTGTGTGCCGTCCCTCTACGAGGGCTTCTCGCTGCCCACGGTCGAAGCGATGGCCTGCGGCACGCCCCTGGTGGCCAGCCGGGCAGGAGCGTTGCCCGAGGTGGTGGGCGACTGCGGACGGCTCGTGCCTCCCGGCGACACCGAGGCGCTGACGCGGGAGCTGGCCACCGTGCTCGACGACCGGGATCTGCGCGGTCGCCTCGGCGAAGCGGGAAGGGCGCGGGCTCTCGAACGGTACAGCTGGCGATCCGTCGCTGCGTCCACAGTGGATGCATACCGCGAGGTGATCGACCGGACACGGCGAAAGGCGAGGTAGATGCTGACGGTGGATTTCGACCGGATCGGGGTCGGACCGGGTACGACCGTGATCGACGTCGGCTGCGGTGCGGGCAGGCACGCGTTCGAGGCCTACCGCCGCGGCGCCGATGTCGTGGCGTTCGACCAGGACAAGTCCGCGCTAGCCGAGGTCGAGACGATGTTCGCCGCGATGTCGGCCGAAGGTCAGGTGCCGGCGGGGGCCGCGGCCACCACGGTGGCGGGCGATGCGCTGCGGCTGCCGTTCCCGGACGGGGCGTTCGACTGCGTGATCGCCTCGGAGATCCTGGAGCACGTCCCCGAGGACGAACGGGCGATCGCCGAGCTCGTGCGCGTGGCGCGGCCCGGCGGGTCGGTCGTCGTCACGGTGCCCCGCTGGCTGCCGGAGCGCGTGTGCTGGCTGCTCTCGGACGCCTATCACGAGGTGGAGGGCGGGCACGTGCGGATCTACCGGGGCGATGAGCTGCGCGCGAAGCTGCGTTCCGCAGGGCTCCGGCCGGTCGGCGGCGAGCACGCGCACGCGCTGCATGCCCCCTACTGGTGGCTCAAATGCGCCGTCGGGCCCGACAACGACGACAACCCACTGGTCAAGGCCTATCACCGGGTGCTGGTGTGGGACATGATGCGGAAGCCCTGGCTGACCCGGACCGCCGAGCGGCTGCTCGATCCCGCGGTGGGCAAGAGTCTCGCGGTGTACAGCGTCAAGGACGCGGCCGGCGCCGACGGCCGCGGCGCGAGCCAGGGGGCCGCCGGTGACTGACCCGCCCGGAGTTCCTGCGGTTCCCGGGGTGCTGACCGCCGTGGACGTGACGGCCACGGCGGAGTCGATCGCCGCCGTGCAGGAGAGTTCCGGTGCCGTTCCGTGGTTCCCCGGCGGCCACACCGACCCGTGGGACCACGTGGAGTCCGCCATGGCGCTGACGGCCGCGGGCCTCCACGACGAGGCGGCGGCGGCCTACGACTGGTGCCGCCGCACCCAGCGGGCCGACGGATCGTGGCCGGCGAAGATCGTCGGTGGCCGCGTCGAGGACCCGACCACCGACACCAACTTCTGTGCGTACGTGGCGGTCGGCGTGTGGCACCACCTGACGTGCACCGGGGACGAGGAGTTCGCCCGCGGTATGTGGCCGGTCGTGCGGGCCGCCGTCGACCTCGTGCTCGACGCGCAGGCCGAACGCGGTGAGGTCGCCTGGGCGCGTGGCGGGGAGGGGGCATGGGCGGGCGAGGCTCTGCTGTCCGGATGCGCCAGCATCCACCAGAGTCTGCGGTGCGCGCTCGCGCTGGCCGACCACGTCGAGCGGCCCCAGCCGGACTGGGAGGTCGCGCTCGGCAGGCTCGGGCACGCGCTACGGGCCCACCCCGAGGCGTTCGCGGACAAGAGCCGGTACTCGATGGACTGGTACTACCCGGTGCTCGGGGGTGCCGTCCGCGGGCAGGCGGGGCTGGACCGGATCCACCGGCGCTGGCACGAGTTCGTCGTCGACGGGCTCGGCGCCCGGTGTGTCGACGACCGGCCGTGGGTCACCGGGGCGGAGACGTGCGAGCTCGTGCTCAGCCTCGATGCGCTGGGGGAGGCCGCGCGGGCCAGGGAGCTGCTGGCGGCCATGCAGCACCTTCGTGACCCGGACGGCTCGTACTGGACGGGCCACGTGTTCGCCGACGGCAAGCGCTGGCCCGAGGAACGGACCACGTGGACCGGTGCGGCGGTGATCCTGGCGGCCGACGCGCTGTCGCGCACCACTCCGGCGTCGGCGATCTTCCGCGGCGACGGCCTCCCGCTCGGTCTCGCACCCGTCGGCGCCGGGTGTGGCTGCGACACCTACGTGACGGGCGTTCCCGGCTGACCGGCGATCCGCCGCAGCAGGCGCATCGAGCCGGTCGCCGTGTGTTCGGCGAACTGCCCGGAGGCCAGCGCGCGGCGGAAGATGTGGAACGGCGGACGGCCGCCGTCGCGGGGATCGGGGAACACGTCGTGGATGGCCAGCAGGCCACCCGGCCGCACCCACGGTGCCCAGCCGGCGAGGTCGGCGTCGGCGGCTTCCTCGGTGTGGCCGCCGTCGATGAACACCAGGTCGGCCGGGGTCCGCCACAGCGCCGCGACCTCGGGGGACCGGCCGACCACGGCCACGACATGGTCCTCCAGCCCGGCTCCGGCGATGGTCCGGCGGAAGGCGGTCAGGGTGTCGAGCAGGCCGGTGTGGGGGTCGACGAGCCCGGGGTCGTGGTACTCCCAGCCGGGTTGGTGTTCCTCGGAACCGCGGTGGTGATCCACCGTCACGACCCGCGCACCCGTCTCCTGCGCGGCCGCGCCCAGGAAGACGGTCGACTTGCCGCAGTAGCTGCCGATCTCGACCGCGACGGGCCGCTCGTCGGCGTCGCCCGGCCGTGCGGCCACGGTCTCGTGCAGGGCGTCGTAGAGGGCGAGACCCTCGTCGGTGGGCATGAAACCGGGAGCGTCGAGTGCGGCGGTCAGCAGGTGGGGCGGCATGGCCGTGGCGGCGGGCATGCCGGGCACTGTAGGCGCGGCACACGGCGGGCTCAAGAATCGTCGTCCGAACCTGCAACACGATGCGGCCCTGTCGGGTGGTGGCGGTGCCTGCGCCCGGCCACAGCCGGTTCCGAATCCCGCCAAGAGTTGAAACATGTTTCAGAAATCGGCATCATGGTCCGGGCGATCAGCTCGCCGGAAGGAGTCTGCGATGCCGCACCGGGAATGGGACGCCGAAGCCGACGTCGTGATCGTCGGTTTCGGGGGTGCAGGGGCGTGCGCCGCCGTCGACGCCTGCGACCGCGGCGCCGACGTGCTCGTCCTCGATCGGTTCCAGGGCGGCGGCGCGACCGCCATCAGCGGCGGCGTCGTCTACGCAGGCGGCGGCACACCGCACCAGCGGGCCGCAGGATTCGCCGACACCACCGACGCGATGCTCGACTACCTCCGGCTCGAGACCGACGGCGTGGTCTCCGACGAGACGCTCGCTCGGTTCTGCGCGCAGAGCCCGGAGAATCTGCGCTGGCTCGAACGCCACGGCGTGCCGTTCGAAGGCAGCATGGCGCCGCGCAAGACGTCGTATCCCACCAACGAGCACTACCTGTACTACTCGGGCAGTGAGCTCTCCCCACCGTTCTCCGACGCCGCGATGCCCGCCCCGCGCGGGCATCGCGCGAAGGGCGCAGGCGTGTCCGGCAAACCGTTGTTCGGCGCGTTGCGCAGGGCCGTGGCCCGCAGGCCGATCGCGGTGCGGACACAGACGAAGGCGAGGCGGCTCGTCACCGATGGTGACCGGGTGACCGGGGTGGAGGTCTCGGAGATCCGCGGCCCGGTGCCCCGTGGCCTGCACCGGGTGCTCTCGTCGGCGGGCCGCAAACTCAACATCTACTATCGTCCGCTCGGCCGGATGCTGGACGGGCCGATCGCGAACCTGGAACGCCGGTACGGCGCGGTGCGCCGGTACCGCGCCCGCCGCGGCGTCGTGCTGGCGGCCGGTGGATTCGTGTTCAACCGGCCGCTGGTGGCCGAGCACGCGCCCGGCTACCGCCGTGGCTCGTCGCTCGGCACGATCGGTGACGACGGCAGCGGTATCGCCCTCGGTCAGGCGGTGGGCGGGCGGACCGACCGGATGCACCGGGTCTCGGCGTGGCGGTTCTTCAACCCGCCGCTGGCGATGGTCGACGGGGTACTCGTCAACAATCGCGGCGAGCGCATCTGCAACGAGGCGTACTACGGCGCGCGCATCGGCGACCGGGTCGCGCGGCAGCCCGGCTCGGAGGCGTATCTGATCATCGATGCGCGCATTCGTGAGGAGGCGCTCCGGCAGGCCCCGTCGCAGACACTGTGGTTCCAGCGACTGCAGGCCGAGTACGTCCTGCGGATCGGGCACGTCAGCGGCGGCGACCTGCCGACACTGGCCCGCAGGCGGGGCATCGATCCGGACGGGCTGTCGCACGCGATCGAGGAGTACAACGCCGGCGCCGCCACCGGTCACGACCGGATGGGCAAGGATCCGGCACACGTGAGGGCGCTGTCGACCGGCCCGTTCTACGCGATCGACTGCTCCATCCGTACGCAGCCGGGATTCCCGATCCCGATGATCACCCTCGGCGGCTTGACCGTCGACGAAACGACCGGTGCCGTCACCCGCGGCGACGGCACGCCGGTGCCGGGGTTGTACGCCGCGGGCCGCAACGCCGTCGGCGTGTGCTCGGAGTCCTATGTGAGCGGTCTGTCCATCGCGGACTGCGTGTTCTCCGGGCGCAGGGTGGCGGCCGCACTGACCGAGAAGCGATTTCAGGAGGAACAGGCGTGAGGATCGTCGTCGACTGGGACCTGTGCGAATCGAACGGAATCTGTGAGGCGGTCGCCCCCGACGTGTTCGAACTGGACGAGGACGAGAACCTGATCCTCAAGGCGGACCCGGATGCCGAGAACCGCGGCCGGATCCTGCAGGCCGTCGAGTCGTGCCCGAAGGCCGCGCTGTCGCTGGACGAGTCCGAGTGACGGGCGAGCGGAAGGCCGGAGCCGAGCCGCGGGACGGCGCGGAGGAGTTCGACGTCGTCGTGGTCGGCAGCGGTGCGGCCGGGCTGACCGCGGCGTTACGCGCCGCGCATCTCGGGCTGTCCACCGTGGTGTTGGAGAAGGCGGCCGCCTTCGGCGGGTCCACCGCCCGGTCGGGCGGTGGTGTGTGGGTTCCCGGCAACGACGCGCTGCGGCGAGCGGGCGTGCCGGACACGCCGGAGGCCGCCCGCGAGTACCTGCACGCCATCGTGGGGGAGGCGGCCGAGCCGGAACGTATCGACGCGTATCTCGAACACGGGCCCGCCGTACTGTCGTTCGTCGAACGGACCACGCCGTTGCGGCTGCGCTGGGTGCGCGGCTACTCGGACTACTACCCGGAAGCGCCCGGCGGGAAGGCGGCAGGCCGCTCGGCCGAGCCGAAGCCCGTCGACGCCCGGCTGCTCGGCGAGGATCGCGATCGGCTCGAACCGCCGTACAGCGCGCCGCCGCTCGGCGTGCCGCTCGGGCAGGCCGACTACCGGTGGCTGAGCCTGATCGCCCGCCACCCGCGGGGCCTGTTGACGTTGCTGAGCCTCGGCGTGCGCTGGCTCGGAGGGCTGTTGCTGGGCAAGCGCCAGCTGGTCATGGGGCAGGCGATCGCGGCCGCGCTCCGGATCGGCGTCCGCCGTGCCGGTGTCGAGGTCAGGCTCGACCGGCCGCTGTCGCGCCTGGAGACCTCGGGCGGCCGCGTGACCGGCGTCGTCGTCGACCGTGACGGCGAGGAGACCGTGGTGCGCGCCCGCTGCGGAGTGGTGCTCGCCGCGGGTGGATTCGAGCGGAACGCGGCGATGCGCGAGCAGCACCAGCGCGCCCCCATCGGTACGGAATGGACGGTCGGTGCCCAGGCCAACACGGGCGACGCCATCACCGCGGCGACGGCCGTGGGTGCGGCGGTGGACCTGATGGACGACGCCTGGTGGGGTCCGTCGATCCCGCTGCCCGGTGGGCCGTGGTTCGCCCTGGCCGAACGGTCCCGGCCCGGCAGCATCATGGTGAACGAGCACGGCCGCCGGTTCGTGAACGAGTCCGCGCCCTACGTGGACGCCGTGCACGCGATGTACGGCGGCGACCAGGGTCGCGGCGACGGCCCCGGCGAGAACATCCCGACCTGGCTGGTGTTCGACCAGCGGTACCGCAACCGGTACATGTTCACCGGCCTCGGCCCCCGCCAGCCGTTGCCGGGGCGCTGGTACAAGCACGGCGTCGTGGTGCAGGCGTCGTCGGTGGGGGCGCTGGCCGAGAAGATGGGCGTGCCCGCCGATGCGCTCGAATCCACAGTGGAACGCTTCAACGAGTACGCGAGGGCGGGCGAGGACGCCGAGTTCGGCCGTGGCCGGAGCCGCTACGACCACTACTACGGTGATCCGCGGAATCGTCCCAACCCGAGCCTCGGCGAGCTGGCCCAGGCGCCGTTCTACGCCGTGAAGATGGTGCCGGGTGACCTCGGCACGAAGGGCGGTGTGCGCACGGACACGCGGGCGCGCGTGCTGCGCGAGGACGGTTCGGCGATCGGCGGGCTCTACGCGGCGGGGAACACCAGCGCCGCCGTGATGGGCCGTACCTACGCCGGGCCCGGGGCGACGATCGGCCCGGCGATGGTCTTCGGCTATCTGGCGGCCGAGGATCTGGCTGCGGCCGGCACCGCGGCCGGAGCCGGCACCGTCGCCGAGCCGCAGGACGCGAACACGGACGCCGCTTCATAGGGACCCAGCTTCATAGGGGTGACCTCGCCGCGGGACGACGGCCTCGCAGGGCGCGGTGGCGGTGGCCGGATCCGGTGCCGTAGGGGTGCCATCGGTCGGCAGGGCAGCAGGCGACGCCGGACGTCGGCGGCTGCCGGCGACCGCTGAGTGGCGTCGCCGCGGGCGTGGGTAACCTTCCCGCGTGTCTGTCAACAAGGACGAGCGCGGTGGCGCGGCGCCCGGTCCCGCGGAGTCCGGTGGTGCTGCGTCCGGTGTGTCCGGTCCGCCCGCGGCGCCGCCGGGTCGCACCGGTCCGCCGCGGCCCGCGTACACCGAACCGGTTCCCGTGACGACGCTCGTGGCGCGCTCCGGTTCCCGCCTGCTCGCCGACCCGTCCGCGCCCGAGGTGACGGTGACGGGGGCGACCCTGCGTGGGCAGGACGTGCGGCCGGGTGACCTGTTCGCCGCGCTGCCCGGCGCGCGGGTGCACGGTGCCGATTTCGCCGCCGACGCGATCGCCGCGGGCGCCGCCGCGATCCTCACCGACGAGGCGGGCACCGAACGTCCCGCGATCGCCGACACCGAGCTGCCCGTGCTCGTGCATTCCGAGCCGCGTGCGGTACTCGGCGAGATCGCAGCCTGGATCTACGGCGAACCGTCGCTGACGCTCAACGTCCTCGGAACCACGGGCACATCGGGCAAAACCACCACGGCGTACCTGGTCGAAGCGGGGCTGCGCGCGGCGGGCCACACCACCGGTCTCATCGGAACGGTCGAGACCCGCGTCTCGGGCGAACGTCTCTCCAGCGCTTTCACCACGCCGGAGGCACCGGACCTGCAGGCGCTGTTCGCGCTCATGGTCGAGCAGGGCGTGACGCACGTGCCGATGGAGGTCTCCAGCCACGCGCTGAGCCTCGGGCGGGTGAACGGCACGCGGTTCACCGTGGGGGCGTTCACGAACCTGTCGCAGGACCACCTCGACTTCCACCGCGACATGGACGACTACTTCGCGGCGAAGTCGCTGCTGTTCGACGGCCGGTCGACGAGCGAGGTCGTGGTCGTCGACGCCGAATGGGGCCGCAGGCTCGTCACCCCGCAGACGGTCACGGTCGCCACCGAACCGGGTGTGGACGCCACGTGGCGGGCGAGCGACATCGCCACGACGCCCACGGGGGAACAGGCCTTCACCCTCCACGGGCCGGACGGGCGCACCGCACGGGCCAGTATCCCGCTGCCGGGGGAGTTCAACGTCGCCAACGCGACCCTGGCCGCGGCGATCCTCGACACGGCAGGCGTCCCGCTCGACGCGATCGTGGCGGGGCTGGCCGCCGTCGAGGTGCCGGGCCGGATGGAACGCGTCGCGCTGGGCCAGCCGTTCGCCGCGGTGGTGGACTACGCGCACAAGCCCGCGGCCGTCAGGGAAGCGCTGCGCGCGCTGCGGGCCGGCACGCACGGGCGCATCATCACGGTGCTCGGATGCGGCGGCGACCGGGACACCGCCAAACGGCCCGTCATGGGCGAGGCGGCCGTGCGCGGCAGTGAGCTGGTCATCGTCACCGACGACAATCCGCGCAGCGAGGACCCCGCCGCGATCAGGGCGGAGATGCTGCAGGGCGCCAGGGCCGTGGACTCGGCCCAGGCCGGCGAGATCCGGGAGATCGGCGACCGCAGGGAGGCCATCGTCGCCGCCGTGGCCGAGGCGACTCCCGGCGACGTCGTGCTCGTGGCGGGCAAAGGACACGAGAGCGGGCAGAACATCGCGGGCGTGGTGCATCCCTTCTCCGACAGGGATGAACTCGCGGCCGCCATCCGCGACAGACTCGAGGTGAGCGTGTGATCGAGATGAGCATGGCCGAGATCGCCGAGGTGACCGGCGGCCGGCTTCACCGTGCCGAGGGCACCGAGCGCGTGACGGCGTCGGTGGAGTTCGACTCCCGCAGGCTCACCGAGGGCGGGCTGTTCGTCGCACTGCCCGGTGAACGAGTCGACGGGCACGAGTTCGCCGCGAAGGCCGTCGCCGACGGTGCCGCCGGTGTGCTCGCGGGCCGTGCGGTCGACGCCCCCGCCGTGATCGCACCGCCGGTCGAGGCCGCACCGGCGAACGCCATGGCGCTGGCGGGCGACAGCGACGGGTCGGGCGCCGCGGTGCTCGCGGCGCTCGGCAAGCTGGCCAGGCACGTCGTCCTCCGGCTGACCGAGGCCGGGATGACGGTCGTCGGCGTCACCGGGTCGTCCGGCAAGACCTCGACCAAGGACCTCATCGCGCAGCTGCTCGAACCGCTCGGCCCGACGATCGCGCCGCCGGGGTCGTTCAACAACGAGCTGGGCCATCCCTGGACCGCGTTGCGCGCCGACGCCGCGACGCGCAACCTCGTGCTGGAGCTGTCGGCCCGCGGTCCCGGTCACATCGCCGAGCTGGCGCGGATCGCGCCCCCGACGATCGGTGCGGTCCTCAACGTCGGCACCGCGCACGTCGGCGAGTTCGGCTCCCGCGAGGGCATCGCGCAGACGAAGGGCGAGCTGGTGGAGGCGCTGCCCGCCGACGGCGTCGCCGTGCTCAACGCCGACGACCCGCTGGTCGCCGCCATGGCCTCCCGCACCTCGGCGCGCGTCGTGTTCGTCGGCGAGAGCGCCGAGGCGACGGTGCGGGCCGAGGACGTCCGCCTCGACGACCAGGCGCGGGCGTCGTTCCGGCTGGTCGCCCCGCAGGGCACGGCCGATGTGACGCTGTCGTTGCACGGCGAGCACCACGTCGGCAACGCCCTCACCGCCGCGGCGATCGCGCTCGAACTCGGTACGCCCGTCGCCGAGGTTGCCGCCCGGCTGTCCGGGGCCGAGCGCCGCTCCGCCCGGCGCATGGAGGTCACCACGCGCGCCGACGGCGTCACGGTGCTCAACGACTCGTACAACGCCAACCCCGAGTCGATGAAGGCCGCGCTCAAGACGCTCGCGTCGATGACCCGGAGCGAGGGCAGGCGATCATGGGCGGTCCTGTCGGAGATGGGCGAACTGGGTACCGATAGCGTGTCCGCGCACGACGAGATCGGCAGGCTCGCGGTGCGCCTGAACATCAGCAGGCTCGTGGTGGTCGGAGACGCGGCCGCCCCGATGCACACCGGTGCCAGCCACGAAGGTTCTTGGGGAGAGGAGTCGGTTCTGGTTCCCGACACCGACGCGGCCGTCGCCCTGCTGCGCGACGAACTGCGTCCCGACGACGTGGTCCTGGTGAAGGCCTCCAAGGTCGCCGAGATGTGGCGCGTGGCCGACGCGTTGCTGGAGGGCACCGAGCTGGAGGGCACCCAGTGATCAGCATCCTGATCGCGGCCTCGGTGGGGCTGCTGATCTCCATCCTGTTCACCCCGTACCTGATCAGGCTGTTCTCGAAGCAGGGCTTCGGGCAGGAGATCCGTGAGGAAGGGCCTGAAGGGCACCGGTCCAAGCGCGGCACCCCGACGATGGGCGGCGTGGCGATCATCGTGGCGATGGTCGTCGCGTACTTCGTGGCGCACCTGGTCGACGTGCTGCGGGACTCGTCGAACTCCGGGCCGACGGCGTCCGGTCTGCTCGTGTTGTTCCTGTCCGTCGGGCTCGGCCTCGTGGGTTTCCTCGACGATTTCATCAAGATCCGCAAGCAGCGCAACCTCGGCCTCAACAAGACGGCCAAGCTGGTCGGCCAGCTGCTCGTCGCGGTCGTGTTCGGCATCCTGGCGCTGCAGTTCGTCAACGACGACGGCCTGGCACCCGCCTCACAGCACCTGTCGTACGTGCGGGACCTGTCGCTGATCTTCCTCCCGGTCCCGGTGTTCATCCTGTTCTGCTACCTGCTGATCTCGGCGTGGTCGAACGCGGTGAACTTCACCGACGGGCTCGACGGCCTCGCGGGCGGCGCGGGCGCGATGGTGCTGGTCACCTACGTGGTGATCGCGTTCTGGCAGGCCCGGCTGAGCTGTGTCGAGACGCCGCAGGCCGCGTGTTACGACGTGCGGGACCCGCTCGATCTCGCCGTGGTGGCCGCGGCGGCGGCCGGTGCGTGTGTCGGGTTCCTGTGGTGGAACGCCGCACCGGCGAAGATCTTCATGGGCGACACCGGGTCGCTCGCGCTCGGTGGCCTCATCGCGGGCCTGTCGATGACGACGCGCACCGAGCTGCTCGCCATCGTCATCGGCGGTCTGTTCGTGGTCGAGATGGTGTCGGTGGTGCTGCAGATCGCGGTCTTCCGGACCACCCGCAAGCGGCTGTTCCGCATGGCGCCGTTCCATCACCATTTCGAGCTCTCCGGGTGGGCCGAGACGACGGTCATTATCCGCTTCTGGTTGCTCTCGGCGGTGTGCTGCATGTTCGGTCTCGGCCTGTTCTACAGCGAACAGCTCGGTCTCGGCGGGGGCTGAGACGGTGAAGCTGGCTGGAACGCGGGTCCTGGTCGCAGGCGCCGGAGTGACCGGCCGGTCGGTGACCGAGGCGCTGACCGAGCTCGGCGCCGACGTGACCGTGACCGACGGCAACGCGCAGCGGCTCGCCGAACTCGACGGGCTCGGTGCCACCCTGGAGCCCGGGCTCGACGCGCCGCCCGAAGGCACCCGTCTGGTCGTGACCAGCCCCGGCTGGCGGCCGACGGCGCCGCTGCTGCAGGCAGCGGCGGAGGCCGGTCTCGAGGTGATCGGTGACGTCGAACTGGCCTGGCGGCTCGGGCAGGAGCGCGAGCGCCCGCCCGTGTGGCTGGTCGTGACCGGGACCAACGGCAAGACCACCACCGTCGGCATGCTCGAGTCCGTGCTGCGCGCCGCCGGCGCCGACGCCGTGGCCTGCGGGAACGTGGGCTTCGCCGTCCTCGACGCCGTCCGCGCGGGTCACGACGTGCTGGCGGTCGAACTGTCCAGCTTCCAGCTGCACTGGTCGGACACCCTCGCCCCGCGCGCCTCCGTCGTGCTGAACGTCGCGGAGGACCACCTCGACTGGCACGGTGGTCTCGACGCCTACGCCGCCGCGAAGGGCAGTGTGCACGCTCGTTCGGCGACGGTCGTGCACAACGTGGGTGAGGAGTGGTCGCAGCGCCTCGCCGACGAGTACGCACCCGAGGGTGCGCGTCGCGTCGGGTTCCGCCTCGACACCCCGCGTCCCGGTGAGCTCGGCATCGTCGAGGACCTGCTCGTCGACCGCGCCTACGTCGGCGACCCCGTCCAGGGCGCCGAGGAACTGGCCACGCTCGCCGACGTCCGGCCCATCGGTCCGCACAACGTCGCCAACGCCCTCGCCGCCGCCGCCTTGGCGCGCGCCCACGGCGTCCCGTCCGCCGCGGTCGCCGAAGGCCTGCGCACCTTCACCCCCGGCGCGCACCGTGCGGTCGTCGCAGGGGAGATCGACGGGGTCCGCTACGTCAACGATTCGAAGGCCACCAACCCGCACGCCGCCACCGGTTCGCTGCTCGCGCAGGACGGTGTCGTCTGGATCGCGGGCGGCCAGCTCAAAGGCGCGTCCGTCGACGAACTCGTGCACGGGGTGGCGGCCCGGCTACGCGGTGTGGTCCTGCTCGGCGTCGACGCGGACGTGATCGGCGCCGCTGTTGCGCGACACGCGCCCGATGTTCCCGTCACACGCGTCGATCCGGGTGACCATGAGCCCATGACATCGGCGGTGAACGCGGCTCACGCGCTCGCAACGGCGGGCGACACGGTGGTGCTGGCGCCCGCGGCGGCGTCGCTGGACATGTTCCGCGACTACGCGGCGAGGGGCGAGGCGTTCACGACTGCCGTCGACGTGCTGAGACGGGAACGCCTCGGTGACGGCGATTGACGAGAGCCGATCCGGTTCCGCCGACTCCGCCCGGCGGAGCGAAGAGCGGAACCGGAGGAGGAGGCGCACCGAACGCGGATTCGCGGCGGTTCGCAGCGCGCTGACCGCGTGGCTGTCCCGCCCGCTCGCCGACTTCCACCTGATCCTCGCCGTGTGCGGGCTGCTCGTGGTCCTCGGCACCGTGATGGTGCTGTCGGCGTCGTCGGTGTCGTCCTACGATCCGGGCAACGCGAGCAGCGTGTACGCGCTCTTCCAGCGGCACCTGGTGTTCGTGGCCGTCGGCGCGGTCGTGTTCTGGCTCGGTGTGCGCATTCCGCTGCCGCGGATCCGGACCCTCTCGCCCGCCGCGATGGTGGTCGCGCTGGGCCTGCTCGCGCTCGTGCTCACCCCACTGGGCACCGAACAGAACGGTTCGCAGGGCTGGTTCGTCCTCGGGCCGCTCTCGCTGCAACCGGTGGAGCTCGGCAAGGTCGTGCTCACCCTGTGGGGAGCCCACATCCTGGTGACCAAGTATCAGGTGCTCCATCAGTGGCGGCACCTGCTGGTGCCGGTGGTGCCAGGGGCGCTGTTGATGTGCGCCCTCGTCATGGCCCAGCCCGACCTCGGCGGCACCGTGCCGCTCGGCATCGTGCTCGTCGCGCTGTTGTGGTTCGCGGGTGCGCCGAAGCGGCTGTTCGCCATCGTGCTGACCTCCGGTATCGCGGGGGCGGTGGTGCTCGCACTGATCGCCGACTACCGGCTCGACCGGGTCATGACGTTCCTCAACCCCGACGCCGACCCGCTCGGCAAGGGGATGCAGGCCAACCAGGCGCTGTACGCCCTCGCCGACGGCGGGCTGTTCGGCAAGGGGCTCGGGCAGGGCCAGTCGAAATGGATGTACCTGCCGAACGTGCAACACGACTTCATCTTCGCGCTGATCGGGGAGGAGCTCGGGTTCGTCGGCTGCATCGTCGTGATCGGCCTGTTCGGGCTGCTGACCTTCGTCGGCCTCCGCATCGCGATGCGTAACCTGGACCCGTGGATCCGGATCGTCGCCGGGACGCTGACGGTGTCGATCGTGTCGCAGGCCGCCATCAACATCGGTTACGTCGTCGGGTTGCTTCCCGTCACCGGCGTGACACTGCCGATGATCTCCTACGGCGGTACCTCGCTGCTGGTGACGATGCTGTTGTTCGGCCTCCTCGCCAACTGCGCGCGGCACGAACCGGAGGCCGTGGCGGCGTTGCGCACCCAGGGGCCCGGTAAGTTCGGGCGTCTGATGCGGTTGCCCGCGCCGGACCCGTACCGGCCGCCGGCCACCCGGCGCGGCGGTTCGAGGGGCGGTGGCTCGAGGGGCGGTGGCCGTGGTCAGGGCGGCACACGGTCGTCCGGCGCCAAAGCAGGCAGGCCCGCCACGCGCGGGGCACGGTCGGCCTCGACGCCCGACCGCCGCGGCTCGGCGCCGGAGTACGGTCGCCGCAGCCGGGGTGAACCGGCGCGTGGCGGACCGCGCAGGCCGAAACCGGACCGCTCCACGGGAACCAGTCGATCGACACGGAGAGGACGCAGGTGAGCCAGCCCGACACCGGTGCGCAGAAGACACCGGCACGCACCGCACCGACGGTTGTGGTCGCAGGGGGCGGCACGGCCGGCCACATCGAGCCCGCGCTCGCACTGGCCGACGCCGTCACGCGGCTCCGGCCGGACGCCACGGTCGTCGCGCTGGGCACGGAGCGCGGCCTGGAGACCACGCTGGTGCCGGACCGCGGTTACCCGCTGGAGCTGATCCCGCCGGTGCCGATGCCGCGCAAGCCCACGGCGGAGCTGCTGCGGCTCCCGCTGAAGGTGCGTGACGCGGTTCGCCGCACCCGCGAGGTGCTCGACCGTGTCGGCGCCGACGTCGTCGTCGGGTTCGGCGGCTACGTCGCGCTGCCCGCCTACCTGGCGGCCCGCGGTCGGACACCCATTGTCGTCCACGAGGCCAACAAACATCCGGGCCTCGCCAACAAGATCGGCGCCAGGCTCGCCGCGAAGGTCGCCGCGGCCGTGCCGGGGACGCCGCTGCCCGGCGCCGAGGTCGTGGGTATCCCGCTGCGGCACTCGATCACGTCCCTCGACCGCGCCGCGCTGCGCGCCGAGGCGCGCGCCCACTTCGGGCTCGACCCCGACGCGCCGACCGTGCTGGCCTTCGGCGGATCGCAGGGCGCACGGTCGATCAACGAGGCGGTCTCCGGTGCCGCGCAGACGTTCGCCGAGGCCGGTGTGGGCGTGCTGCACGCACACGGCCCGAAGAACTCCGTCGCGGTACGCGAATTCGCCGGCGCCCCGCCGTACGTGCCGGTGCCGTACCTGGAGCGGATGGACCTCGCCTACGCCGCGGCGGACCTGGTGCTGTGCCGATCGGGAGCGATGACGGTCGCCGAGGTGTCCGCCGTCGGTCTGCCGGCGGTGTTCGTCCCGCTGCCGCACGGCAACGGCGAGCAGGCGCTCAACGCCGAACCCGCGGTGCACGCCGGCGCCGGCCTGCTGATCGCGGACGACGCGCTGACACCGGAGGCGATCGCCGAACAGGTGGTCCCGCTGGTGACCGACGCCGAGCGGCTCGCGAAGATGAGCGCGGCCGCCGTCGGGTTGGGACACGGCGCGGCCGACGAAACACTGGCGCGGATGGTCTTGGAGGCCGGGGGACATGGCGATGACAGCTGACACACCCGAGGAGGCCGGCATGAACGCCGTCGCGTCGCGGCCGCCCGAGGTGCTGCTGCGGGCACACCTGATCGGTATCGGCGGTGCCGGCATGAGCGGCATCGCGCGGATCCTGCTGGCACGGGGCGCGCAGGTGTCCGGCTCCGACGCGAAGGAATCGCGGGCCTTCCTGACGCTGCGTGCCCAGGGCGCGCACATCGCGGTCGGCCAGTCGGCCGACAACCTCGGCCTCGCCGGAAGCGAACCGACGGCCGTGATCGTGTCGACGGCGATCCGCGACGACAACCCCGAACTGGCGGCCGCGCGCGCCCGCGGCATCCCGGTGCTGCACCGCGCCGAGGCGCTGGCCGCCCTGATGGCGGGTCACCGCGTCGCGTGCATCGCGGGCACCCACGGCAAAACGTCGACGACGTCGATGCTCACTGTGGCGCTGCAGCACTGCAGGCTCGACCCGTCGTTCGCGATCGGCGGCGACCTCAACGAATCGGGAGCGAACGCCCACCACGGCGAAGGTGGGGTGTTCGTCGCGGAGGCCGACGAGAGCGACGGATCGTTCCTGAGCTACACACCGGACGTGGCGGTCGTGACGAACGTCGAGCCCGACCACCTCGACCACCACGGCACCGTCGAGGCCTACATCGCCGTGTTCACGGAGTTCCTCCACCGGATCGCGCCGGGCGGTGCGCTCGTGGTGTGCGCGGACGACGCGGCGGCCGCCGAACTGGCGTGCCGCGCCGAGTCGGCAGGCGTGCGTGTGCTGCGGTACGGCCGGTCGGCGACCGGTGAGCACGACGCGCGGGTCGTGTCGTACGAACCGGCCGAAGAGGGCGGCACGGTGCGCCTGGCGCTCGGCGGTGAGGAACTCGAGGTGCGGGTGACCGTGCCGGGTGAGCACATGGCCTTCAACGCCGTCGCGGCGTTGCTGGCCGGTCTGGAACTGGGTGCCCCGGTCGACGGGATGCTCGCCGGCCTCGCCGTGTTCGGCGGCGTGCGCAGGCGGTTCGAGTTCAAGGGCCGCGCCGCCGACGTGCGCGTCTACGACGACTACGCCCACCACCCGACCGAGGTCGACGCGCAGCTGCGGGCCGTGCGGCACGCCGCGGGCACCGGCCGGGTCGTGGTCGTGTTCCAGCCGCACCTGTACTCCCGCACCGAGGCGTTCGCGGGGGAGTTCGCCGAAGCCCTCGGCCTGGCCGACGAGGTGATCCTGCTCGACGTCTACGGCGCGCGGGAGGAACCGAAACCGGGGGTGAGCGGCGAACTCGTCGCCGAGCGGATCACCGGTGCCGCCGTGCACTACGAGCCGGCCTTCGACCGCGCCACCGTGCTCGCGGCCGACCTCGTCAAACCGGGCGATCTGCTGGTGACCATGGGGGCGGGCGACGTGACACAGCTCGGCCCGGAGATCCTTGCCGAGCTGGACCGTCGCGGGACCTGAGAACGGCGAACGGACACCCGACATGACCAGCACGAGCCGACGTGGGCGGCGCGGGGGCGACGAGGAGGCTCCGGCGCGGCCCGCCAGGGCGGCCCAGCGGCGCGGTCGCCCCGACCCCGGACGGCGGGGCCGGGCCGGGGCGGGCCCCGCCCCCGAGCAGGCCGGGGCCGGTTTCGTGTCGCGGGCCCGCGCGCTGCGGCGGCGCTGGATCGCCGTGCTGAGCGTGCTCACGGTGCTCGGTCTGGCCTACGTGCTGCTGTTCACGTCCCTGCTGGGGGTGCGGTCGGTCGAGGTGACCGGGAACCGCGACGTCGGGGCGGACCGGGTGCGCGAGGTGGCCGAGGTGCCGGAGCGGCGCGCGATGCTCCGCGTCGACACCGACGCGATCGCCGACCGGGTCGCCGGGATTCCCGGTGTCGCGACCGTCGACGTCTCGCGGTCGTGGCCGTCGACGATCGAGATCGCGGTCACCGAGCGGACCCCCGCCGGGGTGTACGACACCGGTTCGACGCTGTACCTCGTCGACACCGGCGGGGTGGTGTACAAGGAGATTTCCGAGCGGCCCCAAGGACTTCCGGAATTCAAGATGTCCGAAGTGGGCGCCGACAAGGCAGCGACGCGCGCGGTGATCGCGGTACGCAGGGCACTGCCGGAACAGCTGCGGGACAAGGTCACGCAGTGGCGCGCGGACTCACCGGGCAGTGTCGAGTTCACGCTGCGCAGCGGCAAGACGGTGCGGTGGGGCGATGCGTCGGACAGTGACCGCAAGGCCAAGGTGCTCGGCGCGCTGATGACGCGACAGGGCAAGGTGTACGACGTGTCGAGTCCGGCGCTTCCGACCGTGTCCTGACGCTCGAGCCGGGGGTGATCCGCGCGGCTCCGTCCGCGTGGTTCCCGTCCCCGTGGTTCCCGCCGTGGTTCCCGTTCCCGTCCCCGTGGCGTCGGCCGCTGCTGCCGGTTTTCGTTGTGCGGCAACGTGCTCCGGGGGTGTTCGGGCCCCGGCGGGCGGTGGCGCAGCTAACGCCCGGCGTGGTGCAAACATCCGGCGACACGCGGCGTGGCGCCTGGATTCGGGCCCGCGCGATGCCTACCGTCCTACCGCAACGTTGGTAGTTGACATAAGTCTGACCCTCGACTTGAGGTTGAGGGTTTCCGGGAGTCCGAGGTCGACATCCAGCGCGAGCCAGGGACAAGCACCACGATCAGGAAGGCGAACCCGATGACGCCCCCGCACAATTACCTCGCGGTGATCAAGGTCGTCGGTATCGGCGGCGGCGGCGTGAACGCCGTGAACCGCATGATCGAGGTCGGCCTCAAAGGTGTCGAGTTCATCGCGGTGAACACCGACGCCCAGGCACTGCTGATGTCCGACGCGGACGTCAAACTCGACATCGGCCGGGAGCTGACCCGGGGACTGGGTGCGGGTGCCGCACCCGACGTCGGCCAGCAGGCGGCCGAGGACCACCGCGAGGAGATCGAAGAGGTCCTCAAGGGCGCCGACATGGTGTTCGTGACCGCGGGCGAAGGCGGCGGTACCGGCACCGGCGGTGCTCCGGTCGTGGCGCAGATCGCGCGCAAGCTCGGCGCACTGACCATCGGCGTGGTCACCCGCCCCTTCTCGTTCGAGGGCAAACGCCGCGGCAAGCAGGCCGAGGACGGGATACAGGAGCTGCGCAACGAGTGCGACACGCTCATCGTGATCCCGAACGACCGGCTGCTGCAGCTCGGCGACATCGGTGTCTCCCTGATGGATGCCTTCCGGTCGGCCGACGAGGTGTTGCTCTCCGGTGTGCAGGGCATCACCGACCTGATCACCACGCCCGGTCTGATCAACCTGGACTTCGCCGACGTCAAGAGCGTCATGTCGGGCGCGGGCAGCGCACTCATGGGCATCGGCTCGGCGCGTGGCGAGGGTCGCGCCGTGCAGGCCGCGGAGAAGGCGATCAACTCCCCGCTGCTCGAGGCGTCCATGGACGGTGCGCACGGCGCCCTGCTGTCGATAGCGGGCGGGTCCGATCTGGGCCTGTTCGAGATCAACGAGGCGGCGTCGCTGGTGCAGGAGTCGGCGCACCCGGAGGCGAACATCATCTTCGGAACGATCATCGACGACTCGCTCGGTGACGAGGTCCGCGTGACGGTGATCGCCGCCGGATTCGACGCGGGCACGCCCACGCACAAGAAGCTGGACCCCGGGACGCTCACGGCGAACGGTTCGACCATGACGGTCGAGGCGGGCGAGACCGGCGGCGCACCGGCGGAATCCGGCGGGCCCGCAGCCGCCACCCCGCCGCAGCCCGCCGCGGGAAATCCTGCCGAGCAGTCGGCCCCTCCCTCGGCGGGGGCGACCCCCGCGAACGGGGCGGCGTCGGCTCACGCCGGCGGTTCGGCCGGGGCTCCGCCGTCGGGTGGGGCACAGCCCGTGCCGGGCGGCCAGCAGGGCAGGCCCGCGCCGCAGCCGTCCGCACCCCAGGGCTCGCCGCAACAAGGGGCAGCGCCCCAGGGTTCGCCGCAGCAGGGTTCGCCGCAGCAGCCGGGGCCCCCTTCGGCGCCGGCGTCCGGCCAGGCCCAGGCGGGGGCGCCGCGTCCGCAGACCGGGCTGCCGGGCGGCACCCAGCCGGTGACGGAGGACCCGTCCGACGACGAGGTCGACGTCCCGCCGTTCATGCGTCGCTGAGGCACGTTCGGAAGCACCCGGCTCGCTCTCGAGGGTCACCGTTCCCGCAGCAGGGGATGGTGGCCCTCGGCGTGTGTCCGGGGTCCGTAGGCTTTCCGGTGCCGACGGCCCGCAGGGGCCGATCACGGAGGCCCGAGCGAAAGGACGAATCGGTGCGCATCAGGCGCGTGATCACGACGAGGGCGGGCGGCTACTCGAAACCCCCGTACGACTCGTTCAACCTCGGGCTGCACGTCGGGGACGACCCCGACGCGGTGCGCGCCAACCGGGCGCGGCTGGCCACCGAGCTGGGCCTCGCCGAGGACCGCCTCGCCTGGATGGAACAGGTTCACGGCCGCACCGCGACGATCGTGGACGGCACGGAGACCGAACCGGCGGAGGCAACCGACGCCCTGGTGACGGCGACGCCCGGCGTGGTGCCGGTGGTGCTCGTCGCGGACTGCGTGCCGGTACTGCTCGGCGACGCCGAGGCGGGCGTGGTCGGCGCGGTGCACGCGGGACGGGTGGGCGCGCGCGTGGGCGTCGTGCCCGCCGCGCTCGACGCCATGCGTTCCGTGGGCGCCGAGACGGGGCGGATCGAGGCGCTGCTGGGCCCGTCCGTGTGCGGTTCCTGCTACGAGGTGCCCGCCGACATGGCCGCCGACGTCGAGGCGCACCTGCCGGGCAGCCGCTGCCGGAGCCGGAAGGGGACGGCCGCGCTCGACCTGCACGCGGGTCTGTGGCGGCAGCTCGCCGACGCGGGCGTGGGCAAGATCGGCGTGGATCCGCGCTGCACCGTGGAGGACCACACACTGTTCAGTCACCGCAGGGACAACCCTTCGGGCCGGATCGCTGCGCTGACGTGGATCGAGGAGTGAGCGTGACCCCCGAGACGCAGGGCGATCCGCACCAGCGCCGCGCGGAGCTGGCGGCGTCGCTGGAGGCCGTCCGTGGCCGGATCGGCGAGGCGTGCGCCGCGGCGGGGCGGGACGCGGGTGAGGTGCGGTTGCTCGCCGTGACGAAGACCTTTCCCGCGTCCGATGCCGCCTTGCTGAGTGATCTGGGGGTCACGGACCTGGCCGAGAACCGCGACCAGGAGGCGGGCCCGAAGGCGGCGGAGGTCGCCGGACTCCGGCCTGCGGCGTCCGTGCGCTGGCACATGGTCGGACGGCTGCAGCGGAACAAGGCGAAGTCGGTCGCGGAGTGGGCGAGTGAGGTGCAGTCGGTCGACTCGCAGCGTCTCGCCGAGGCGCTCGCCAAGGCGGTGCACACCGCTCGCGAGGCGGGCATCCGGTCCGGACCGCTGGACGTGCTGCTGCAGGCGAGTCTCGACTCCGCGGCCGGCGCCGCAGGGCGCGGCGGGTGCCCGCTCGGTGACCTGCCGCAACTGGCCGACATCATCGCTCGGTCGGGTGAGTCACTGCGACTGCGGGGAGTCATGGCCGTCGCCCCGCTGGGGGTGGATCCGGAACCGGCGTTCGCCCGGCTCGCCGAGGCGCACGCGAGGGTGAGACGTGATCATCCCGACGCCGTGGAGCTTTCAGCAGGAATGAGCGGGGATTTGGAGGCCGCAGTGGCGCACGGCTCGACTTGTGTGCGTGTCGGAACCGCGTTGCTCGGTGGCCGCGGTCTAGCCTCGCCATAGAGACGTTCACCCACAGTGGCGTTTTGCGGTGACTCAGCGTCAAGGGTGGGGACGCGACCGTGCGGGCGAGGGAGAGGCATGAGCACGCTGCACAAGCTGAAGGCCTACTTCGGGATGGTCCCTGCCGAGGACGAGTACGACTACGACGACTACCGGCGCGGCTACGCCGACGACCCGGACGCGTACGACTCCTACGAGGCCTACGACTCCTATGACGCGTACGACCGCGGCAGGAGCGAGTACCGCGAGGCGGACTACGACGAGCCGCCGCGCCGCGGACGCTCGCGGTACCACGTCATGGACGAGTTCGAGGAGCCCGAGCCCGTCCGCTCGCGGCGTTCGGCCCCCGAGCCGTCGCCGGTCCACGGCTCGCTCGCCGTCGACCGGCAACCGGAACCGGTCACCCGGCTGCGGCCGGCCCCCGAGCCGCCTGCGCGCGCCCCTGCGGCGAGCCGGGACCCGCTGAGCCGGATCCGCACGTTGCACCCGACGAGTTACACCGAGGCCCGCGAGATCGGCGAGGCCTACCGGGACGGCACTCCCGTGATCATCAACCTGACCGAAATGGACAATGCGGACGCGAAGCGGGTCGTGGACTTCGCGGCCGGGCTGGCGTTCGCGCTGCGCGGCTCGATGGATCGCGTCACCAACAAGGTGTTCTTGCTCTCGCCCCCGGACGCGGACGTCTCGGCCGAGGACCGCAGGCGCATCGCCGAAGGTGGCCTGTTCCTCCGCCGCTGAGTCCCCGCCTGTCCTGCCGAAGTCCCTGCTGACGCATGCCGCCGACTCATGCCGTCCACCCCGGCTGTCGCTGACCCCTGCCGCCGGTCACCCGGTCACCGCCGGGCGCCGGTGGAGGGCCGCCGGGCGCGTTGCCGGGCCGGTGGCCCACAACGCCGCCGGTTGTGGCTAGAGTGGCGGCGTGGATGCGGTCCGGATGGTCTTTTATTGGCTGCTCTTTGTCTTCTGGCTCCTGCTCACGGCGCGGATCGTCGTCGAGCTTGTACGGGCTTTCGCGCGCGAATGGCGACCCGCGGGAGGGGTTGCGGTCGCGGTCGAGAGCATCTACACAGTGACAGACCCACCGGTCAAGCTCGTGCGACGTGTTATTCCCATCGTGCGGATAGGCGGCGTGGGCCTGGACTTATCGATTATGGTGCTGCTGTTGGTTGTGTTCATACTGATGCAACTGGCGCTACCCGGGTGACGGGGAACCCGGATCGTCCGACAGCCCATGGAGTGCGTGAGGTGATCTGATGTCGTTGACCCCTGCTGACGTGCATAACGTCGCGTTCAGCAAGCCGCCTATCGGCAAGCGGGGCTACAACGAGGACGAGGTGGATGCGTTCCTCGACCTGGTGGAGACGGAACTTGCCCGGTTGATCGAGGACAACAACGAGCTGCGCCAGCAAGTGGAGCAGCTCGACGCCGAGCTGGAGTCGACCCGCGGTGAGCTGGAGTCGGCGAAGGCCGGCGGTACCGCGCAGGCGGCACAGTCCGCCCCGCAGCGCGGATCCACCGACGAGGCCCCGTCGCGGCGACTCGCCCCGGTGCCACCCCCGTCGTCGACCGAGCAGACACAGGCCACGGCCGCGGGCCTGCTCGGCGGTGAGAACGGCGAGCCGAACGTGCAGGCCGCCAAGGTCCTGGGCCTGGCCCAGGAGATGGCCGACCGGCTGACCGCCGAGGCCAAGACCGAGTCCGACGGCATGCTCGCCGAGGCCAGGACGAAGTCCGAGCAGTTGCTGTCCGACGCCCGCTCGAAGGCGGACTCGATGGTCAACGAGGCGCGTACGCGCGCCGAGAGCATGCTCAACGACGCTCGGACCCGGGCGGAGACGCTCGAGCGTCAGGCGCGCGACAAGGCGACCACTCTGGATCGCGAGGCGCAGCGCAAGTACACCGAGACGATGAACAACCTGAACACCGAGAAGGGCGAGCTCAACAAGAAGATCGAGGAGCTGCGCACGATCGAGCGCGAGTACCGCACGCGGCTCCGTGGCTTCCTGGAATCGCAGCTGCGCGAACTCGACGATCGTGGTTCGGCCGCGCCCGCCTCGGCGGCGACGTCCTCCTCGTCCGAGTCCTCGTCCTCATCGACGTCGACGGGCAGCTCGAGTTCGAGCTCGAACTCCTCGAACGGCGGGCAGGGCTACTCGTTCGGTCCGCGCGCCGAAGCGGGCTGACACCGAAACGGCACTACCGGGCTGATGTTCACCGAGAGAGACGGTTCCGACACCCTGAGGAAGGGGTCGGGACCGTCTCTTTCGCGTTCGTGCTGTAATTCACTGTGCTCTACATCGTTCTGATTCTCGTGCTGGGAGCCCTCGGCCTCGTGGTCGCGGCGCTGATCACCGCCGACTCGCTGTGGGCCTGGGTCTCCCTGGGCGTGTCCGTGGTCGCGGCGATCCTGCTCGTGATCGACTGGTGGCGTCGCCGGTCGGCAGGGGGCGATGCGAAGCCGGAGGAGTCCGACGGCGAACCGGCGGAGGCCGACGCGGCGGAGGCAGAAGCGGCCGGTGCGGAGCAGTCCACGGCCTCGGACACCGATGACGAGGACGTCGACCGGGCCCTCGCGGAGGCCGACGAGGACGGTGAGTCCGTCGCCGACGGACAGACGGAGCTGATCGCCGCCGAGGGCGACCTGGCCGATCCGGACGACGAACCGGCCACCGAGGACTCGGCCACGGAGGATGCGCGGCTCGTGGCTCGGCTGGAGGAGGAGGTCGTCGTCGTGGACGAGCGGCCCCGGTACCACCTCGCCGAGTGTGCGTGGCTCGAGACGCGCGAGACGATCCCGCTGCCGGCGAGGGAGGCCAGGGAACTGGGGTTCAGCCCGTGCGGCCGGTGCCGTCCGGACGCGACGCTCGCGCAGCGGCACCGTGACTCGGCGGGTGCGTGATTCCGTGGGTGTGTGATGCGCCGGTTCGTGACCGGTTATCCTGAACACACACGGCGTTGATCCGGCCATCACCGGGGAGCTTCCGGAAGAACGGACGCCACGCGGCGACACGCCCGCGGCGGCTCAGTAGAACCGGACGGCAGCGGCCCGTCACAGCCGCCGAACGAGAGGTCCGCGCCGATCGGCGCGGGCAAGCGGGGTGGTACCGCGGAACGTGCGCTCATGCAGCGCTCGCGTCGTCCCCGTGTGGGCCGGGAGGCCCGTACGGCAACACGGACATTTCCGCGAGGAGCACACCGGATGTACCCCAAGGCATCCGTCGGCGCGCAGGCCGCCGACGAGGTCCCGTCGCAGCCGTCCTTTCCCGCCCTGGAAAAGGACATCCTGGCCTACTGGGAGAGCGACCGCACGTTCCAGGCCAGCGTCGAGGCACGCGATGCGGGTACCGGCGGCGACAACGACTACGTCTTCTACGACGGCCCGCCGTTCGCCAACGGACTGCCGCACTACGGCCACCTGCTGACCGGGTACGTCAAGGACACCGTTCCCCGCTACCAGACGATGCGGGGCAAGCGGGTCGAGCGCCGGTTCGGCTGGGACACCCACGGCCTGCCCGCAGAGCTGGAGGCGGAGAAGCAGCTCGGCATCACCGACAAGTCGCAGATCGACGAGATGGGCATCGCCGAGTTCAACCGGGCGTGCCGCGAGTCGGTGCTGCGCTACACCGCCGAGTGGCAGGACTACGTCACCCGGCAGGCGCGGTGGGTCGACTTCGACAACGACTACAAGACGCTCGACGCCACCTACATGGAATCGGTGATCTGGGCGTTCAAGCGGCTGTGGGACAAGGGCCTGGTCTACGAGGGTTACCGGGTGCTGCCGTACTGCTGGCGGGACGAGACGCCGTTGTCCAACCACGAGTTGCGGATGGACGACGACGTCTACCAGTCGCGGCAGGACCCGGCGGTGACCATCGGTTATCGCGTCGAGGGAAACGACAGCGAGCTGGACGGCGCGTACCTGCTCATCTGGACCACCACGCCGTGGACGGTGCCGTCCAACCTGGCCACGGCCGTGCATCCGGACGTCGACTACGTCCAGGTCGCCGACGCCGACGGCCGGCGATTCGTGCTCGCCGAAGCCCGCGTCGGCGCCTACGCGAAGGAGTTCGGCGAACAGCCGGCGGTCGTCGCGAGGTACCGGGGAGCCGACCTGCTGGGCACTCGCTACGCCCCGCCGTTCCCGTACTTCGTCGGCAGGGAGAACGCCCACCGGGTGCTGTCGGCCGACTACGTCACCACCGACGACGGCACGGGCATCGTGCACATCGCCCCTGCGTACGGTGACGAGGACAAGGTCGTGACCGACGCCGCGGGCATCGTGCCCGCGACACCGGTCGACGCCAAGGGCCGGTTCGACGCGCAGGTGCCGGACTACGAGGGTCAGCAGGTGTTCGAGGCCAACCCGAACATCATCCGCGACCTGAAGAACGGCACCGGCTCGGCCGCGCAGCAGGGTGCGATCCTGCTGCGGCACGAGACGTACGAGCACAGCTATCCGCACTGCTGGCGGTGCCGGAACCCGCTCATCTACCGCGCCGTGTCGTCGTGGTTCGTGGCCGTGACCGAGTTCAAGGACCGGATGGTCGAGCTGAACCAGCAGATCACCTGGTATCCGGAGCACATCAAGGACGGCCAGTTCGGCAAGTGGCTGGAGAACGCCCGCGACTGGTCGATCTCACGCAACCGCTACTGGGGCACGCCGATCCCGGTGTGGACCTCCGACGACCCGAACCATCCGCGGGTCGACGTCTACGGTTCGCTCGACGAGCTGGAACGCGACTTCGGGGTGCGGCCCATCGACCTGCACCGGCCCTACATCGACGAACTCACCCGGCCGAACCCTGACGATCCCACGGGCGCTTCGACGATGCGCCGCGTGCCGGACGTGCTGGACGTGTGGTTCGACTCGGGGTCCATGCCGTACGCCCAGGTGCACTACCCGTTCGAGAACACCGAGTGGTTCGAGGACCACTACCCGGGCGATTTCATCGTCGAGTACATCGGCCAGACCCGCGGCTGGTTCTACACCCTGCACGTGCTGGCGACCGCGCTGTTCGACCGGCCGGCGTTCCGGACGTGTGTGTCGCACGGCATCGTGCTCGGCTCCGACGGGCAGAAGATGTCGAAGTCGCTGCGGAACTACCCGGACGTCAACGAGGTGTTCGACCGGGACGGTTCCGACGCGATGCGCTGGTACCTGATGGCGAGCCCCATCCTGCGCGGCGGCAACCTCGTCGTCACGGAGAAGGGCATCCGCGACGCGGTGCGCCAGGCGGTTCTGCCGCTGTGGAACTCGTACTACTTCCTCGCGCTGTACGCGAACGCCGAAGGCGTCGACGGCGAGTTCCGCACCGACTCCGATCACGTGCTCGACCGGTACATCCTCGCCAAGACCCGCGAGCTCGTCGCCGACACACAGTCCGCAATGGACGGTTACGACATCGCCGGTGCGTGTGCGGCACTGCGGGACTACCTCGAGGTGCTGACCAACTGGTACGTGCGCCGGTCGCGCGACCGGTTCTGGGCGGGCGAGAAGGCCGCGGTCGACACGCTGCACACGGTGCTCGAGACGGTGTGCCGGGTGGCGGCGCCGCTGCTGCCGATGACGACGGAAGCCGTGTGGCGTGGGCTGACCGGTGGCCGCTCGGTGCACCTGGCCGACTGGCCGGACGCGGAGTCGCTGCCCGCCGATGCCGACCTCGTCACGGCGATGGACCGGGTGCGGCAGGTGTGTTCCGCGGCGCTGTCGCTGCGGAAGGCGCACAAGCTCCGGGTCCGCCTGCCGCTGGCGTCCCTGCTCGTGGCCGCCGACGACGCCGAGCTGCTGCGGCCGTTCGCCGACATCGTCGCCGACGAGGTGAACGTCAAGTCGGTCGAGCTGACCACCGAGGTCGCGGCGCACGGATCGTTCGAGGTCGCGGTCAACGCGCGTGCGGCGGGACCGCGGCTGGGCAAGGACGTGCAGACCGTGATCAAGGCGGTGAAGGCGGGCGACTGGTCCACCACGGCCGAGGGAGCGGTCGTCGCGGCCGGGATCGAACTGGTCGAGGGCGAGTACGAGCGCAAGCTGGTCGCGTCGGGTGAGGGCGTCGCCGGTGAGCTGCCGCAGGGGTCGGGGCTCGTGCTGCTCGACACCGACGTGACGACCGAGCTGGCCGCCGAGGGGATGGCGCGTGACCTGGTGCGCGTGGTGCAGCAGGCCCGGCGCGATGCGGGCCTCGACGTGGCCGACCGCATCGCGCTGACGATCGACGCGCCGGACGCGGTCGTGGCGGCGGTGCGGGTGCACCAGGAGTTCGTGGCGTCGGAGACGCTGGCCACGGAGGTGGACTACGCGACGGTCACCGACGGTTACGCCGGTGCGGTCGGCGACGGTGACAAGGTGACCGTCGCCGTGCGCCCGAACGCGGGTTGAGGTTCGCGTCCGCTCGGAGAGCAGGCCCGGATGAGCCGAAGATGAAGACGTCTTCATCTTCGGCTCATCCGGGCTTCGCCGTATCGGGGGAGAGTGGAGGCCATGAAACCGACACCGAGGGCGCTGGCGCTCGTGGCCGTCCTGGCGCTGCCGGTGGCCGCGGTGGTCGTGACGTTGCTGCTGCGCGGGTCCGACGCGCCGGTCAACGAGAGTCCGGTGGTCCGTATCGGCGGAGCCGACGGATCACGCAGTGAACTGCCGTCGCTCCCGTCCGGCGACTCGGCGTCGCCGCCGTCCACCACGACGGACGGGAACGGCACCGGTCCCGACGGGCCGGAACGACCGCCGTCGCATCCCCGGCCGGAGCCGACTCGCGATGTGGTCCCGCCACCGCCACCGGTAGACGACGATGACGATGACGACGCCGGAGGCGATGACGACGGCGGTGGGGGCGATGACGACGGTGAAGAAGACTGACGGGCGGGGCCCGCACGGACCGGCAGACGCGGTGCCCGATGCCTGACGTGTTCACCACGCAGGAACTCGCCGCCTCCGATACGGACGGGGCAGCGTCCGCCTCGGCTGGGGGCCGGGGAAGGCCCGTACCCGGACGCAGGCGGGGGACGCGCATCCCGGCCCGGCTGCAGATCACCGGCTGGCTCGCAGCCGTCATGGCGGCAGGTCTCGCGTCGGTCGTCCTGCTGGTCGTCGAATTCGAGTACCGCGCGATCGACGACCGGGTCAACGCGGCCCTGGCCCAGGACGCCGAGGAGTTCCGGCGGTTCGCCGAAGCGGGCCTGGACCCGGCGACCGGCGAGCCCGTGACCGACCCCGCCGACCTGTTCTACCGCCACCTGAGCAGCCAGTATCCGGACGACGCCGAGATCATGCTGGGTATCCGGAACGCAGCGGGCGGGCTCGAGGCGATCCGGCAGGCCGACGAGACGTTCCGCGACGTGCGGTTGTCGGACGCGGTGCTGCGCGACATCGTCTCGCGCGGGGACGTCACGGGCACGGCGGAGACACCCGCCGGCACGTTGCGCTGGCTGCGTGTCGACGTGCTGCCGCGCCAGGGAGGCAGCGAGGCCGACGCGTGGTTCGTCAGCGGGTACTTCGTCGACGAGGTCAGGGCCGAGGCCGGCGCGACGGTCCGCACCCTGATCATCGTCAGCGCGGTGGCGCTCGTGCTGGCGGCCGGGGTGTCGTGGCTGGTGGCGGGGCAGATCCTCGCCCCGGTCAACACGGTGCGGAAGGCGGCGGGCCGGCTCACCGAGGCCGACCTGACGCGGCGGATCCGGGTCGAGGGCCGGGACGACGTCGCGGCGCTGGCCGAGCAGTTCAACGCGATGCTCGACCGGCTGGAGGGGGCGTTCGACACACGCAGGCAGTTCCTCGACGACGCGGGCCACGAGCTGCGCACGCCGATCACGATCGTGCGCGGGCACCTCGAACTCATGGGTGACGATCCGGCCGAACGCGCGGAGGTCGTGCGCCTGTGCACCGACGAACTCGACCGCATGGCACGGATCGTGGACGACCTGCTGTTGCTGGCCAAGGCAGAGCAGCCGGACTTCGTGCACCCGGCATGGACATCGGTTCCCGAGCTGACGAGCGACATCGACGCGAAGGTGCGCGCGATCGCACCGCGGTCCTGGACGCTCGAGGCGGTCGGGGAGGGCGATGCCCGCGTCGACGCGCAGCGCATCACCCAGGCGGTGGTGCAGCTGGCGCAGAACGCGGCGGGCCACACCACCGAAGGGGCGGTGATCCGCATCGGCTCGGCGGTCACCGTGGAGACGGTCTCGTTCTGGGTGAGCGACACCGGCCCCGGATTGGCCCCCGGGGACGAACAGCGGATCTTCGACCGGTTCGTGCGTGGCGGCGCCGGTGCGCGCGACGGCACGGGGGCCGGTCTCGGCCTGGCGATCGTGAAGGCGATCGCCGATGCGCACCACGGGCAGGTGCGGGTGATGTCGACACCGGGGCAGGGTGCGACGTTCGGATTCGAGTTGCCACGACAGGGAGGAGACCGATGAGCCGCATCCTGATCGCCGAGGACGAGGCGAAGATCGCAGCGTTCATCGAGAAGGGATTGCGGTCCAACGGCTTCACCACCTCGGTCGTCGACGACGGCGACACGGCGCTCGCGCAGGTGGTGGCCGGCGAGTTCGACCTCGTCGTCCTCGACCTGGGACTGCCCAAACGCGACGGTTTCGCGGTGCTGCAGGCGATGCGGCGGGCCCACGTCCACATCCCGGTGATCATCCTGACCGCCCGCGACACGGTGCACGACACGGTCGCGGGCCTCGAAGGCGGCGCCGACGACTACATGACCAAGCCGTTCCGGTTCGAGGAACTGCTGGCGCGCGTGCGGTTGCGGCTGCGCTCTTCCGACCGGGCGCCCGAGGTCACCGTCCTCCGGCACGGTGAGCTGTCGCTCGACCTGCGCACCCGCAGGGCCGAGACTCCCGGCGGGGTCGTCGACCTCACGGCGCGCGAGTTCTCTCTGCTCGAACTGTTCCTGCGGCATCCGCGCCAGGTGCTGTCCCGCGAACAGATGCTCTCGCACGTGTGGGGCTACGACTTCGACCCCGGCTCCAACGTCGTCGACGTCTACGTGCGCACGCTGCGCCGCAAGATCGGCCAGGACCGCATCGTGACGGTGCGGGGCATGGGCTATCGCCTCGACTGAGGCGACGCCGGCTCGTCACCCGTGCGTGGCCGGACCGTCACCGCCGGTGCGGCAGCCGTCACGTCCGCAGTGGTGGCTGTGCCGACGCGGCCCCGGCGCGGCCCGATACCGTATCTCCATGAAACGACCGCGGCGCGGGTGAGACCCGGCCGGAGGGCGGAGTCGCGGGGGTGACGGCGCCGGCGGCGAGAGCGAGGGACGTGCGGCAATGAACGAGCTTCCGGTCATTCTCGGCTCGGGGGCCATCGTCCTGCTCGCGTCGGTGTTCGCGGTTCGCTTCTCGATCCGGCTCGGGCTGCCGTCGCTGCTGATCTACCTCGGTATCGGCGTACTGCTGGGTGAAGCGGGCCTCGGCATCGAGTTCGACAACCCCGACCTCACCCAGAGTCTCGGGCTCGCCGCGCTCGTGATGATCCTGGCCGAAGGCGGGCTGACGACCAGGTGGGAGTCGGTGCGGGGCGCACTCGGACCCGGGATCGCGCTGTCCACAATGGCCATCGTGGTGACGATCCTCGTCACGGGAGCGGCGCTGCACTGGCTGCTCGACCTCGACTGGCAGCTGGCGTTCCTGTGGGGAGCGGTGCTGGCCAGTACCGATGCGGCGGCCGTGTTCTCCATGCTGCGCGGGTCGGGGATCAACCGGCGGCTGTCGGGCACGTTGGAACTCGAGTCCGGTCTCAACGACGCGCCCGCCTACATCGCCGTGGTGTTGCTGGCGAGCGGTGCCGACGTGCAGTGGACGCTGCCGCTGGTCGTGCTGTACCAGCTGGGCGCTGGCGCCGGTATCGGACTGGCCCTGGGCTGGCTCGGCGCGCAGGCGCTCCGGCGGATCGCGCTACCGGCGACCGGCCTGTACCCGCTCGCGACCGTCGCGGTGTGCGTGGTCGCCTACTCGGCGGGACAGCTCGGCCAGGCGTCCGGGCTGCTCGCGACCTATTTGGCCGGGCTGGTGCTCGGCAACGCACGGCTCCCGCACCGCGGCGACACGCTGTCGTTCGCCGAGGGCCTCGGCTGGCTGTCGCAGATCGGACTGTTCGTGCTGCTCGGCCTGTTCGCCTCGCCGGAACGGCTGGTCGACGGCATCGTGCCCGGCCTCGTCGCCGGCGCGGTCGTCCTGCTGTTCGCCCGCCCGGTGTCGGTGCTGGTGTCGATGCTGCCGTTCCGGTTGCCGTGGCGCGAACAGCTGTTCCTGTCCTGGGCGGGGCTGCGGGGTGCCGTGCCGATCGTGCTGGCGACGATCCCGCTCGCCGAAGGACTACCCGGTGCGCAGGGACTGCTCGACGCCGTTTTCGTGATCGTCATCAGCTTCACGCTGCTGCAGGGCGCGCTGCTCGGGCCGGTCTCGCGGTTGCTGGGGCTGGCCCGCACGGGCCAGCCGGAGGAGCTCGACGTCGACGCGGCGCCGCTGGACGAGCTCGGCGCCGTGTTGCTGCAGGTCGCGATCCGGGCGGATTCCCGGTTGCACGGCGTCTACCTGCGGGAGCTGCGCCTGCCCACCGGTGCGGGCGTGAGCCTGGTCGTGCGTGACGGCGCGAGTTTCACCCCCGGCGCGGGGACGCGGCTGAAATCGGGGGACCGGTTGCTCGTCGTCACCACCAGTGAGGCGCGCAGCCGTGCCGAACGGCGGATCCGCGCCGTCGACCGGGCGGGCCCGCTGGCCGCGTGGAAGGGCGAGTCCGGCGACTGACCACCGGCGAGGGCCGGGGCGGCCGGGGTGGACAATGGACCGGTGAACACCGAGCGTGAATCCGAGACCGCCACCTCCGGCGAGCGGGCGGGCGACGGCGGCCGGCCGGCCCGGTACGTCGTGCTGCTCGCCTCCGTGGCGGTGGTCGCCTACCTGATCGACCTCGTCACGAAGGTCGCCGCGACCGCCGCGCTGGAGGGTGAGGAGCCGGTCCGCATCCTCGGTGGGATCGTGTACCTGCAGCTCATCCGCAACCCCTACGCCGCGTTCGGCATGGACTTCGGGGGAACGTGGATCCTCGCGCTGGTCGCGCTCGCGGTCGTGGGCGTGATCATCTGGTTCGCCGGGAAGCTGCGTTCGACGGGCTGGGCGATCGGGCTCGGCCTCGTGCTCGCCGGTGCGCTGGGCAATCTGACCGATCGGGTGTTCCGGGCCCCTGCGCCGCTGCAGGGCCACGTGGTCGACTTCCTGTCCGTGTTCGGCCCCGACGGCCGGTACTTCCCGGTGTTCAACGCGGCCGATTCGGCCATCACCGTCGGTGCGGTGCTGATCGTCGTGTTGTCGGTCCTCGGCCGGGACTACGACGGCACGATCACGCGCGGGCCGAAGAAGAACACCGGCGACACGGGCGAGACCGACGACGAAGCCGCGGAGACGGCGTCCGGCACCGATACCGACGCACCGTCCGAGACTGCTCCGGAGCCCGAGACCGCCCCGGAGGCCGCCCCCGAGACCGCGGCATCCGGATCAGCCGACGACGGACGACGGTCCTCCACGACCGCGCGGAAGGACGCGGAGGACGAGGCGTGAGCGCCCGGATGCTGCCCGTTCCGGACGGGCTCGACGGCATGCGGATCGACGCGGGGCTGGCCAAGCTGCTCGGCCTGTCGCGCACGGTGGTGGCCGAGATCGCCGCGCGGGGGGACGTGCTCCTCGACGGCGCGCCCGCGGGCAAATCCGACCGGTTGGTCGCGGGCGGACTGCTCGAGGTCACGCTGCCGGAGCCGGAGGAGCCGCCGCAGGTCGTGGCCGAGCCGGTCGACGGCCTGAAGGTGTTGCACGAGGACGACGACATCGTCGTGGTCGACAAACCGGTCGGTGTCGCCGTGCATCCGAGTCCCGGCTGGGAGGGCGCGACCGTCATCGGCGGGCTCGCCGCCGCGGGACTGCGGATCTCCACGTCGGGAGCCGCGGAGCGGCAGGGCGTGGTGCACCGTCTCGACGCCGGCACGACCGGCGTGATGGTCGTGGCGAAGAGCGAGCACGCCTACACGGTGCTCAAGCGTGCGTTCAAGGAGCGCACCGTCGAGAAGCGCTACCACGCGCTGGTGCAGGGCCACCCCGACCCGATGCGCGGCACGATCGACGCGCCCATCGACCGCCATCCGACCCGGGACTACAAGTTCGCGGTCGTGCAGGGCGGGCGGCCGTCGGTGACGCACTACGAGGTGATCGAGGCGTTCCGCGCCGCATCGCTGGCGGACGTCAAGCTGGAGACCGGCCGGACCCACCAGATCCGGGTGCACTTCTCCGCTCTGCGGCATCCGTGCGTCGGCGATGCGACCTACGGCGCGGACCCTGCCCTGGCACACCGGCTCGGCGTGACGCGCCAGTGGTTGCACGCACGGGCCCTCGGTTTCGCCCATCCGGCCGATGGCCGGTGGGTGGAGTTCACCAGCGATTATCCGGACGACCTGGCCCACGCGTTGGAGATTCTGCGCGCCGAATCCTGACGCCGCCGGAACCGGGACGCAGCCCGGCGCCGACGACGTCCGAGCCGGGAGCAGTGGTCAGGTGCCGCCGTGCCGGGTCCACGACGCGCTCTGCGGCGGGCCCACGGCCCTGCGGCGCGGACGTAGACGGTGCCGCGATCCGACGCGGACGAGACCGCGGTCGAAACGGGCGGCCGGAACGCGTCACAGCCGTTATCCTCATCGCCCATGGATGACGTCGTGGCGCTCGCCGATGAGTACATGGACCTGATGTTCGACGTGAACCCGCTGATGCCGGCGATTCTCGGGATCGACCCCGAGCGATCGGGGTTGGAGGACCTGGGCGAGGAGGCCGAACAGCGGCAGTGGCGGACCCTCACCGACATCGTCGCGCGGGCGAAGGCGATCGACCCGGCGCGGCTGTCGGGTGAGAGCAGGACGACGCGGGACGTGCTGATCGCGGCGGCCCAGGCTCGCCTCGAGAGCCTCGACGCGAAAACCGTGGAGTTCTGTGTCAGCGACGGATTCCAGGCACCGGCGACGGGTGTGCTGATGCTGCTGCCGATGACGCCCGTGACGACGGCAGGGCAGGCCGCCGCGCAGCTCGACCGCCTCCGCGCCGTCCCCGGCTTCCTCGAGGAGGCAGCCGAACGGCACCGCACGGGGCTCGCGGCGGGACGTCGGCCGGTGGCCCGTGGGGTGCGCAACGCGATCGCCCACATCGACCGCTATCTCGCCGACCCGGGTGCCGACCCGTTGCTGCGCCAGGAGGCGCCCGCCGACGCGCCCGACTTCGCCGCCGAGCGAGAGCAGGTCCTCGCCGAGCGCGTCCGGCCCGCGTTCCGCCGGTACCGTGACGTGCTGGAGACCGAGATCCTGCCCCGCGGCAGGCCCGACGAGGAGTCCGGCGTGTGCCACGTTCCCGGCGGGGAGACGATCTACCGTTCGCTGGCGAGGGTGCACACGACGACCGATCGCAGCGCCGACGAGTTGCACGAGACGGGAGTGCGGCTGATCGGCGAACTGGCCGAGGAGTACCGCGAGATCGGCGGGCGCGTGTTCGGGACCGGAGATCTGCAGGAGATCTTCCGCCGGTTGCGCACCGACAAGGAACTGCGCTGGAACAACGGCGACGAGCTGCTGGAGGCGTCCAGGGAGGCCGTTGCCCGCGCCGAGCGGGCCACCCCGGAGTGGTTCGGCACGATCCCGTCGGAGTCGTGTGTCGTGGAGCCGGTGCCCGACGCGGAGGCCCCCGGGTCGGCGCCCGCGTACTACCTCTCGCCCGCGACCGACGGGTCACGTCCCGGCACGTATTTCGCCAACACGTACAAGGCCGAGGAACGCTTCCGGCACACCGTCGAGGCGACCGCGTTCCACGAGGCCGTTCCGGGCCACCATTTCCAGATCAGCCGTGCGCTGGGGCTCACCGAGCTGCCGCTGTTGCGCAGGCTCGGCGACTTCAACGCCTACACCGAGGGCTGGGGCCTGTACGCGGAACGGCTGGCGCACGAGATGGGCCTGTACTCCGGTGATGTCGCGTTGCTCGGCATGTTGAGCAACGACTCGATGCGCGCGGGCAGGCTCGTCGTGGACACGGGGCTGCACGCGAAGGGCTGGAGCAGGCAGCAGGCGATCGACTACCTGCTGGAGAACACACCCATGGCGGAAGTGGAGATCGTCTCGGAGGTCGATCGCTACATCAACTGGCCGGGGCAGGCCCTGGCGTACATGGTGGGCAGGCTGGAGATCGAGCGAGTGCGAGCGAAGGCCGAGGAGGCGCTGGGAGACGCGTTCGACATCCGCGGGTTCCACGACGTGGTGCTGGGCGGCGGTGCGATGCCGCTGTCGGTGTTCGACGGCGTCGTCTCCGAGTGGGCGGGTGCGAACGAGGCCGCCGCCTCGTAGCCGCCGCCTCGCTGCCGTTGCTTCGCTGCTGTTGTTTCGCCGCCGTTGCCGCGTCAGCCGGCGTCGACGCAGATGCCCGCGCCCTTGTCGATCATGCCGTCCGGGCAGCTGCGGGTCTGATCGGAGCCGAGCAGCGTTCCCGCCGTGACCAGGACGGCGAGCGCCAGCAACGACGGCACACCGATCAGCGTCCACCAGCGGCGCAGGCAGGTGGCCCGGCCACAGGCCGGCATCTGCTCGGAATGTGACGACGCCTCGCCGCACTGGCACGGCGGCCACATCCGCTGACGACGTTTCCCCATGGCGCAGAGGATAGCCGCTGCACGCCGCGGCCGCGCCCCTGTCGGCGACGTCGACAGGGGCGCGGCATGGGGGTACACCTCGGGTATGGGCGATCACCGCAATCCCGACGACCCGAGGATCGGCGAGCAGACCGAGCCGGAGCCGCCGAATCCGTCGGACGTACCCGTGCCGCCCCATCCGGACGCCGGTGGCGGCACCGAGGAGGTGCCGGAACCGCCGAACCGCGACGAGGTCGACACCGGACTGCCCGGCCGGGAACACCGCGAGCTGTGGGGCACCGACGACGTCAACCCGGATGCCGGAGCGGTCGAGCCACCCGACTAGCTAACGGCCGCTCACCCTGCCGTCCTCCGCTCCGGTCACCGTGCCCTGCACGAGGGAGGCAGGGGCGGCGACCCCGGCGGCGGCGCCGGGCCCCGGCCGTGGCCGCCGCCGCTGCGGTGCGCGGCCTTCGGGCTGTGCCGGACGCGTCAGGTCGGGTGGTTCGGGCAGCGGCAGCGTGACCGGCTCTCCCGTGAGCGTCACCGTGTCGCCGTAATGGCGCACCGACACGGGCCCGCCGTCGGTGAGCGTGTACGTCGCCTCCTCCTGCCGCACGTCGATCCGGAACCGCGCCTGCCGGAAGCACACGTGGAAGGCGATGCGCTCGAGGTCGCGCGGCAGCTGCGGCCGGAACGACAGCTCACCCTCGTGGTCGCGCATGCCGCCGAAGCCGGCGACGAGCGCGATCCACGCTCCTGCGAGCGAGGCGATGTGCAGGCCGTTGCGTACGTTGCCGTGGACATCGCGCAGGTCGACGAGGGCGGCTTCGGCCAGGTAGTCGTAGGCCAGGTCGGAATGGCCGCACTCGGCCGCCAGTACCGCCTGCGTGGCGGCCGACAGCGACGAGTCCCGCACGGTGAGCGCCTCGTAGTAGGCGAAGTTGCGCCGCTTCTCCTCGTCGGTGAACGCGTCGCCGCGCAGGTGCATGGCCAGCACCAGGTCCGCCTGCTTGACCACCTGCTTGCGGTACAGGTCGAAGTACGGGAAGTGCAGTAGCAGCGGGTAGGCCGACGCCGGTGTCGCCTGGAAGTTCCAGCGTGCGTGTTCGGTGAAGCGTTCGGACTGCGGGTGCACCTCGAGCAGATCGTCGTAGGGCACGAGCATCGCCCCGGCAGCGGTCAGCCACGCCTTGATCTCGTGCTCGGTGACCGACAGCCGAGCGGCGACATCGGGCTGCCGGGTACACGACGCGGCTGCCTCGAACAGGTTTCGCTGGGCCATCAGATTCGTGTAGACGTTGTTGTCCACAATGGCCGAGTACTCGTCGGGCCCGGTGACACCGTCGATGCGGAACCCGCCGTGCGGATCGTGGTGGCCGAGCGAGGTCCACAGCCGTGCGGTCTCGACGAGCAGTTCCGTGCCGTGATCACGTTCGAACTCGGTGTCACCGGTGGCGGCGAGGTACCGGGCGACGGCGTCGGCGATGTCGGCGTTGACGTGGAACGCAGCCGTGCCCGCAGGCCAGTACGCGGAGCATTCGTCGCCGTTGATCGAACGCCAGGGGAACGCCGAGCCGCGCAGCCCCAGCTGTTGCGCGCGGGCGCGCGCCTTGTCCAACGTGGAGTGTCGCCAGCGCAGGGCGTCTCCCGCCGCTCCCGGCAGGGTGTAGGTGAGGGCCTGCACGACGAACGTTTCGCTGTCCCAGAACGCGTGCCCGTCGTAGCCGGGGCCCGTCAGGCCCTTGCCGGGGATGGCGCGGCTCTCGCCGCGGGCGCCGGCCTGCAGCACGTGGAACAGCGAGAACCGGAGCGCCTGCTGCAGCTCCGGATCGCCCTCGATCTCGACGTCCGCCGAGGCCCAGAAGTCGTCGAGGAACTGCCGCTGTTCGGCAAGCAGGCCCTCCCACCCGGTCTGCCGGGCCCCGGCGAGTGCCGCGTCCACCTGGGAACGCAGTGCCGGGATCGAGCGCTGGGCCGACCAGCCGTAGCCGAGGTATTTCGTCAGCTGCAGTTTGCCGCCCTCGGTGACGTTGACGGCGACCGTCAACCGGGCGAGGTCGTCCTCGACATCGATGTCGGTGCGCAGGCCGGTGCCGCCGGGGGCATCGATCTCGTGGTCCATCGCGGCGGCCATGCGCAGGTCGGACCGGCTGGTGCGGTGAACCAGCACCGCGCCGTAGTCGGCCGCCGTCATGTACTCGCTGTGCAGCGGCGCCTCGAGGGCCGCGGCAACGCGCGGATCGCCGGTCTCGGCCTCGATCGGTTCGTTCGTCAGCAGGTCGGACTGCGCCACGACCTGCAGCTCGCCGTCGAGCGGTTCGACCTCGTACCGGATCGCCACCACCGCGCGCTGCGTGAACGACACCAGTCGCTCGGTGCGCACGCGCACGCGCCTGCCGGTCGGCGACGTCCATTCCGTCTCACGCCGCAGCGTGCCGGAGCGGAAGTCGAGGACGCGGTGGTGGGCCGTGGTGTGGCCGTAGCGCAGGTCGAGCGGCTCGTCCTCGACGAGCAGGCGGATGATCTTGCCGTCGGTGACGTTGACGACCGTCTGGCCCGCCTCGGGGTAGCCGTACCCCGCCTCGGCGTAGGGCAGCGGGTGCTCCTCGTAGAACCCGTTCAGAAACGTGCCCGGTCTGCCTCGCGGCTCGGCCTCCTCCAACGTGCCTCGCACGCCGATGTGCCCGTTGGACAGTGCGAACGTCGATTCCGTCTGGGTGAGACCCCTCAGGTCGAGGCCCCGCCACAGCAGCTGCCACGGCGCGCATTCGTAACCGCGCGTGCCGGTCATGACACCTCCAACAGGTCGGCGAGGTCGGCGACGACGACGTCGGCGCCGTGCTCGCGCAGCGCGGCGGGCTGCCCGGCCCTGTCGACGCCGACCACATGGCCGAACCCGCCCGCTCTGCCCGCCTCGACCCCGGCGAGCGCGTCCTCGAACACGGCGGCCGCGTCGGGCGCGGCTCCCAGCAGCCGGGCGCAGGCGAGGAACGAATCGGGTGCGGGTTTGCCGCGCAGGCCTTCACCGGAGATCGTCACTCCGTCGACGCGCGCCTGCACGAACCCGTCGAGGCCCGCGGCCCCGAGCACGTGCGCGGCGTTCGCCGACGAGGTCACGACGCCGATCGCCAGGCCGGCCTCCTGCACGGCCTTCAGGTACCGCACGGACCCCGGGAACGGCGTCACGCCGGTCTCGTCGATGAGCCGCAGCACGAGGTCGTTCTTGCGGGTGCCGATGCCGTGGACCGTTTCCGCGTCGGGCGGGTCGTCCGTACCGCCCTCCGGCGGGTCGAGGCCACGCGACGCGAGGAAGGCACGCACGCCGTCGAGCCGCGGCCGTCCGTCGACGTAGGTGGCGTAGTCCTCGTCGGTGAACGGGGTCTGCCCGTGGCGGGCGAGCAACTCGTCGAACGTGCGCTTCCACGCGGCCCGGTGCAGCGACGCCGTGCTGGTGAGCACGCCGTCGAGGTCGAAAAGGCAGGCTGAGATCGTCGCGGGAAGGCCGATCATGTGCCTCCACGCTAGTGGGCTCGCGGCCACCCTGCCATGTGCCGGTCGCCCTGCCGTGCGCACGGCGCCGCGGATCGGCGCTGGTACCGGCCCGGGTGGGGACGGCCCCGGTGGATCAGCCCGGGCGTGTTCTTCTCCGCGCGCCGGTGGTGTCAGCAGGGACGGGCCGGTGCCAGGGTCCTGCCCGGCCGCCGCGCCGCCCGCGAGCTCACCCGGACGCTTCCGTATCGGCCGGGACGGTCAGTCCCGCCATGAGGTCGGTCTCAGTGATGCCCGGCCCGGCGCCGGCACGGATGAACCACTCGGTGCCGAAGGCGAATGCGAACGCCTCGCCGGGCATCGCGAGGAAGAACGACTGTTCGGCGATCTGACTGGCGTGCGCCCGCATGGCCGCGCGTTTGGCGTCCAGGTACGGGGTGACGTCGACGGCCGCGGTGAGGACCGATTCGGGGCTCCCGAACTCGGGTTCGGCGCCGATGTCGGGTAGCTCGATGCCCGCGAGTTCCGGATTGTCGGCCAGCTGGGCGAATCCCCGGACCATGTGTTCGCGGTTCTGCGTGGCCTCGTAGACCCGTGGCGTGCCGGCGAGCTCCGCCGCGCGCAGGCCCACCCGGTGCACCTGGATGTGATCCGGGTGGCCGTAGCCGCCGTGGGAGTCGTAGACGGTGAGCACGTCGGCGTTTTCCTCACGGAGGATGGCGGCCAGCCGCTGCGCGGCGTCGGCGACGTCGGCCTGCCAGAAGGTGCCTGCCTCGTCGTTGGATGGTTCGCCCATCATGCCGGAGTCGGTGTAACCGAGGAACTCGACGCGGGCGGCCCCGAGGATGCCTGCGGCGGCGTGGGTCTCGGCGACCCGGCGCTGCCACAACGGTTCTCCCGGTTCGAGTACACCGTCGGTCACCTCGCCGAGTTCGCCTCGCGTGGCGACCACGAGCACCACGCGGTGGCCCTGGTCGGCTGCCATGCGCATCACGCCCCCGCACGTGATGCACTCGTCGTCCGGATGCGCGTGAAAAGTCACCAGCGTCGCCATGGAAACGACCGTAACGGCTCCGGTCAGGGCCGGTTCCGGCGCCGGTCGTGATGCGGTCCGGCCGGTGCCGTCCCGCCGGTGCGGTCACGGCGGTGCGGTGGTCCCGGGTGCGGCCGCCACCGCCCGCGTGGAGGCGGTGGCGGCGTGCGTCGTGGGGACGCCCCACCTCGGCCGTGGCCGATGTCCGGCAGCGCCGGGTTCGGGGAGTTCCGCGGATTCGGATTTGGCGATTAATCGTAGATCCGAATGGAGTTTGTCAGTTTCTTTCCAAGCAGGGTCCATTAAGGACATCCCAGGGCCGGGTGAGGTCGGGTATTGAAGTTCGATTGCGACGGGCGTACCGTTTTCCGCAGCGGCGTCGGGGCCGTTGACGCATCGCCGATCGGTGACAGGTTCGACGATTCGCGATGGGTTTCGCCGAGCGAATTCGGCTCGGGGCAGGCGAAATCGCAGACGTCGGCTCCGATTCTGTTGGCCGCTGTGGATGCTCGCCATATCGCGGGATGTGGCGTGATCCTCCGGTGAGTCCGGCGGACCGCGGGTCGATGACGAGCTACGGGACGGCGGACGTCACGGATGGCGGGGTTTCGCCGAACGACGGGGCTTCGCCGAGCGTGCAGTGTCATTGCACGGCTGGTGGCGCTGAGCGGGAGAGCGTCGGGTGATGCGGTGCTTCGGGGCACCGATCCGGGGTGCCGACGTCGGGGGTTGGACAACAGAGTGTGGAATCCGGGGGAGGGAATTTCATGGAGACTGTCGTCGGCGCAAGATTCGGGGCGGGCACGATCTCGGCCACCGGTGTCGAAGTGGTGATCGAACCACGGGGCCGCGGGCTGGTGGTGACGCATGTGCTGGGGGAGATCGACCTACTCGGTGTCTCGCTGCTGCGGCCGTGCTTCGAACGTCAATTACGGAGTGTGCGTGCCTTGGTTCTCGATTTCACCGAGACGAGTTACCTGAGCGCGGCGGGATTGTCTCTGCTGTTACAGACCGGAGTCGATGCCCGGTCTCGGAACATTCCATGGGCGCTCGCGGCGGCGCGCCCGGTCCTGCGGCCGATCGAGGTGACCGGTCTGGAACGGCAGCTTCCGGTCTATCGCGACGTCCCGCCCGCCGTCGATGCGGTGTGCATGCCCAGCAGGCTGTCGGCATAAGACCGCCGAGGCCGCCGGGTGACAGGCCTGACTCGTCCGGAGGTGCCGGCGTGGGCCGGATCCTCCCGGCCCGTACGGCCGGCATCGGACGTACTCGACTGCCGTGCTCGACTACGGCCGTGCTCGACGTCGGTCGTACTTTTCGTCGGCACAGTCTGCGCGGTCGATCGGCCGAAGGAGCGGTGACTCACCGATGTCGCGGCCGTTCCTGGTGGATGAACCACTGCTGAACAGTGAGCGCGGGGTGCTGCGTACCTGTTCCGTCGTCCCCGACCGTGGCGCCCCGTCGGCCGGCGCACCTCGTCGGCCCACCCTGTCGACGGAGTGCCGGGCCGCCGCGGGCCCAGTACGGTCGCGCCCATGGACACCACCGCGCTGCCCGGCGCCGTGCGCCGCACCCTCCCGCTGCTGACCGGTGCGCGGGCGGCCGCGTCGCTCCGGGACGGCTACCTCGACCTGCTGGACACCGAGGAGCCGCAGCCGAGCGGCCCGGTGCAGTCGCTGTGGGAATCCCGCGCGGGCACCGCCGTGTACGAACCGGTGCAGGCGTTCGCCAGGAAGGTCGTCGCGCGCCTGCGGCCGCCCGCCGAGCGGCTGCACCTGCCCGACGGCGGCACGGTGCTCGACGTGGGCTGCGGGCCCGGGACGGTGACAGCGGAGCTCGGACGTGATGTCGGTCCCCGGGGGCTCGCGATCGGCGTCGACCTGTCACGGTCGATGCTGCGCCGTGCGGCGGATGCCCATGCGGCGGCCAACGTGGGTTTCCTCAGGGCCGACGTCACGAACCTGCCGCTGCGTGACGCGAGCGTCGATGCGGTCACCTGCCTGATGGTGCTGCAACTCGTGCACGATCAGGAGACGGCCTTGGCCGAATGCGCCAGGGTCGTCGCGCCGGGCGGCCGGATCGCGGTCCTGCAACCGGGGTATGCCGGGCCGGGCGCAGGTGTCGTCGCCGCGGTCGCGGGAGTCGCCGGACTTCGGATGCCCGGGCACCGAGCGATCGCGGCCACGCTGCGGGCGCATGGCTTGACCGTCGTGGAGTCGGAGACGACGGCTCCCGTCGCGCGCGTACTCGCCGAGAAGCCGGCGGAGCGTTCCTGACGAAGCGGGCCGGGTCAGAGCAGGCTGCTCGGATCCGTCGGGACGTCCACCGCGTGGTCCCGGAGCACGTCGAGCGGGATGACCTCGGCGGCGCGCTCGTGCGTGGCGGCCAACACGACCGGAGGGGCGGCGCCCGCCTCATGGGCCTGGAGCCAGCGGTCGGCGCAGACACACCACCGGTCACCCGGGGTGAGGCCGGGGAAGCCGAACTCCGGGCGTGCGGTCGTGAGGTCGTTGCCCGCGGTCCGCTGCTGGGTGAGGAACTCGGTCGTGACCACGGCGCAGACCGAATGGTTGCCGGGGTCGTCCTCGCCCGTGTCACAGCATCCGCTGCGGTAGTACCCGGTCAGCGGATCGGTACCGCACGGTTCGAGCTCGTCGCCGAGAATGTTGCGCTCGCTCATGGTTACACGGTGACACGTCCGGCGGCCGAACCGTAAGCGGTGGGCCCGGATTCGGTGTCGCCGGCCGGAGGTGAGCGGTTCAGTCGGGGTGGGCGACGAACGTGCCCTTCGACTTGAGGGTCTGCACGAGACCCCGTTCGCGCAGGATGCGGGTGGCCTTGCGGACGGTGTCGAGTGCGACGCCGTACTCCTCCGCGAGGGATCGTTCCCCTGGCATGCGCCTGCCCGGGATCCATTCGCCACTGGAGATGAGTCCGGCGAGGTGCTCGGCCAGCAGTTCGTACTCGTAGCCGGTCTTGTTGTCCGGGTTGTACTTACGTGGTGCAGGACCGCTCATGACTTCGACATTAGAACGGTCCCGAGCTGCACGAAGTTGTGGAACGCGGCACACCGCGTCGGTCGGCGTCGGACCGCGTCAGACCATTGGGCAACGCGCTGTAGCGCGGTCTGCTCGTTCCGTGCTAGCTTGACCGTCATCAGCACGCGTCGCGGGCCGCTCACCAGCGACAACGCGCAGATATCGACAACACGTAGGTACATGGAGAGGCCGCAACACCGAGAGGTCACACCCGCGCCGATGCAGTACATGCGCCGATGCAGTACAGCGCCGATGCGGTACACGCGCCGGTGTCGAAACGGGGCCGTGCGTTGCGGGCCGACGCACATCGCGGTCCGCGTCGGCGCGGTGAAAGCGGAGGACGTCAGAAACGGGGGAAGCCGATCGTGGGGATCAGTGGCAGAGCCGATCTGCCGTGGACGGCGGCCGCCGTCCACGAGGTGCGCCTGCGGGCCGCGGAGTCCGATCCGCAGGACTGCGGCAGCGATGCGTTGCTCCGTCGTCAGGAGTTGCTGGACGTCGAGGCATGGGAAGGACGGCGACGAGGGCGGACGGTGCGGCTCTGGTGTGCGGAGTTGCTGGTTCGGACGGCGGCCCGGGATGCCGAGGACGCGGCCTTCCGGCTCGTGACACTGGCGCACCCGTTCCACCGCACCGGTCACGCCCCGCGGCTGTACTCGGTGGCGGGCCCGGTCGTGTGGCATCCGCCGGAACCGGGGGAGACCGCACCGGCCGGGTGTCCGCCCGGCGGTGCCGTGCCGCAGGCGCCCGAGTATCAGGTGCTGGTAGGAGGCCTGCCGAGCGGCCGGCACACGGCCCGCGGGGACGCGGAACGTGCGCAGGCCGCCGATCACGCGGCGGCCCTCGAACTCGCGGCCCACAGCGTGCGGCGAAGGCTGCCGCAGACGTACCCGCCGGGGCCGTGCTGGCAGGCGTGGCAGCGGGTGTCCTTTCTGGCCGGCCCCGGTGATGCACCCGCCAGGGCCGCCGAGCTGGCGGCGACGGTCGTCGACACGCGAGGTGCACCAGCAGCCGTGGTCACCCGGATCGAACCTCAGGACGGCAGGCGGGATCCGGTCGAAGGTCGCCTCCTGCATCCGGCCTGTGACGCCGGGCCGCACCTGATCGATGCGTTGTGGGACGACTTCGACGCGGTGGAGGCCGGCCTCGGTGACCCGGGTGAACCCGTCGCGCTGGCCGCGGTCTGCTTGGCGGCCGCGCGGGAGGTGCGCGCCGAGTTCGGTCTCGCGTCCGGCCGTCCGCTGCCTGCTGGTGGCCGGGTCCGCTGCGCAGCGACGGGACGCGTGGAGGGAGGCGAGCCGGGCACGGACCGGTGAGAGGTCCGCAGCTCCGAGAGGTGGTCCTTCAGACCGCCGAGGCCGATGACCCGGGGCCGCCGGGCGTGCCGCGCAGGACCTCGACGTGGTCGGTGCCCGGCTTGCCGTACACCCAGCTCGACCCTGCGAGGTTCTTGGCGTGCTTCTTCAACGGTGCCAGCAGCCGGGATATCTCGCTGTAGGACTCGATCGACCGTCGCGGGCACCACAGCGTGGACAGCGACACGGTCACCGGCAGGCCGTCGGCCGACCAGTGGGTGTCGAGCATCGCGTCGGCGAGCGGGCGGATCGTGTCCGGTCCGCACGAGACGAGGAAGTCGTCGCCGCCGACGTGGCTGACGGTCACACCGCCCAGGTCGGTCGCCAGGCGCGTGAGCGCGCGCCCGATCGAGCGGATGACGTCGTCGCCCGCGGCGAAACCGGCCGTGTCGTTGATCGTCTTGAACGAGTCGATGTCCAGCCAGCCCACGACGAGCGGCTCGTTCGTGGCGAGGCGGCGGTCGACGTCCCTGGCCACGGCGTCACTGCCGGGCAGCCGGGTCAGCGGGTTGAGGGCGGCGGCCTGTTCCACCTTGGCTTCGGCCATGCCCCGGACCAGTTCGTGCATCAACACCACGCCCTGGCAGCGGCCCGATTCGTCGATGACGACCACGTCGTCCGAGGCGCGGCCCGACGGCCCGTCGCTGACGAGGTCCAGCACTTCCAGTGCCGACGCCGAGTTGCGGATCACGTGCGGTGGGTCGGCGAGACGTTGCGCCGGGCGGTGGGCGTGCAGCGCGTGGCCGAACGGGCCGGTGACGGCGAGCAGGAACCGGGTGCGGTCGATCGACCAGCGGGGTTTGCCGTCGGCATCGACCCCGACGAGGCCACTGAGTGCGACGTCGTCGACGAGAACGGTGCGCACCTCGTCACACGTGGCGTCGGCGGAGACGGTCCTGGCCGGGCGGAGGAAGTCCTTGATCCCGGGTGTGCCGCCGGACGGGTACGCGTCACGGCCGGGGTGGGCGGGGGCGATGGCTCCGGCGGGGACGGAGCCGGGGCCTGCCGGCGCCAACAGGTTTCCCTGGACGAGGCCGATCCCGAGGCCGCGCACCGTGTCCAGCTGGTCCTCGGATTCGACGCCGGTCGCGACGAGCCGTATGCCGGTGCGGTCGGCGAAGTGCACCAGCGCCTCGGTCAGTGCCGTCGTCGGGGTGTCGTCCCGCAGCCGGCCGAGTGAGCTCCGATCCAGCTTCACCATGTCGGCCCGGGACTCGGTGAGCATGTTGAGCGGAAGGTCGGCCGCGCCGAGTCCGTCGAAGGCGAGCCGGAAACCGTGCGCGGTGAGCCGGTTCAGCCCGTCGAGCAGCGCGGCGGGCGGGGCCGTGTGGAACGGCGGACCGACCTCGAAGACGACGTCGTGGGGTCGGCGCCCGGTGTCGCGCAACGCGGTCAGCAGCGGTTCCAGCGAGGCCGAGGGTGAGGCGGCCGTGAGCGCCGTGATGTTGAGATGCAGCGGAAGGCGCGTGGCCTGCTGTTCGGCCTCGTGGATCGCGCGGGCCGCGAGGCCCGTGTCGGCCTGAACCAGCCTGCCCAGGCGCATGGCCGATTCAAGCAGTTCGCTTATGCGCCCCGCGGCCGGGCGGGCCAGTGCCTCCACAGCGACCGCACTGCCGGTGTGCAGGCTGTAGAGCGGTTGGAACGCGAACTGAACGTGGTTCAACCCCGACTCCTGTCCGTCCGAATCCGAGTGTATCCGGACCGACTCAGCGAGCAGTTGTCCGATACTCACACAAGCCTGCTGAGTCCATCAACCACGACGGTCACGCGCGAGCGTCGGTTCCCGTCCATCCGGGCGAAATCTGGCTGAACGAACCGGCTGCGCCCCGTGACACGAACGTGTGGCGTCGGCAAGGGTGCCAGCGTGAACACGATGAACAGAAGACAGGTGCTGCGAACGGGTTCGCTGGCGACAGTGGGCGGCGTCACATTTGCCGGGCCTGCGCTCGCGGCCGAGCCCGAGCAGCCGTTCCGGCACGGAGTGGCCTCCGGGGATCCGCTTCCCGACAGCGTGCTGTTGTGGACGCGGCTGACCCCGTCGGCATCCGCCACACCCGGTTCGGGCAGCGGAGCGGAGTCGGTCGTGGGCTGGGAGGTGGCCCGCGATGCGGGTTTCCGCCGGATCGCGGCGCGGGGGACGGTGAGGACCGGCCCGGATCGCGACCACACGGTCAAGGCCGACGTGACCGGGCTCGAACCGGACCGCTGGTACTACTATCGGTTCTCCTGGCGCGGCAGCCGCTCACCCGTCGGCCGTACCCGCACAGCCCCCGCCGCAGGCAGCGCGGTGGCGAGGCTGCGCTTCGGCGTCGTCTCGTGCTCGAACTGGCAGGCCGGTCACTTCGCGGCCTACCGGCACCTGGCCGAGCGCGGCGATCTCGACCTGGTGATCCATCTCGGCGACTACCTGTACGAGTACGGCGCCGAGTCCGACGCACCGCGTCGGCACGATCCGCCGATCGAGATGATCGCACTGGCCGACTATCGCAGGCGGCATGCGCAGTACAAGACCGATCCGTCGTTGCAGGCGCTCCATGCGGCGGCGCCGTTCGCCGTGACGTGGGACGACCACGAGTCGGCCAACGACGCGTGGGCGGGTGGGGCCGAGAACCACACGGAGCCGGAGGAGGGCGGGTGGGCCGACCGCAAGGCGGCGTCCCAGCAGGCGTACGCGGAGTGGATGCCGGTGCGTTACGAGCCCGGCGGCAAGCTGTACCGGAGGCTGAGCTTCGGATCGCTGGCAGAACTGTCCATGTTGGACCTCCGGTCCTATCGGAGTGAGCAGGTGGCGCACCCGTTCGACGGTGGCGTCCACGACGATGAGCGGACCATCACGGGCAAGCAGCAGCTGGACTGGCTCACGGCCGGCCTGACGTCGGCCACCGCGCAGTGGAAGCTCGTGGGGAACTCGGTGATGATCTCCCCGGTCCAGTTTCCATCCACATTGAACACACGCGAACTCGAGGCGGTCGCGGACATGATCGGCCCCATCGAAGGAGTTCCGTACAATGTGGACCAATGGGACGGGTACACGTCCGACCGGGCCGCGGTGTTGCGCGCGTTGCGTGACCGCGGTGTGACCGGAACCGTGTTCCTGACCGGTGACATTCACTCGGGCTGGGCCGCCGAGCTGCCCGCCGACCCGTTGACCTATCCGCTGAGCGGCGATTCCGTCGCGACCGAACTGGTCTGCACCTCGGTCACGAGCGACAACCTCGACGATTATCTGAACCTTCCCCCTCGCACACTGTCGCTCGTCGTCGAAGCCCTCATCAAACTGGCGAATCCGCACGTGAAGTACCTGGACTTCGACTCGCACGGGTTCTCGGTCCTCGAAGTCACGCCCGCCCAGGTGCGCATGGACTGGTTCCGGCTCGCCGACCGTGCCGATCCCGCCAGCACCGCCGAGGTCACGGCGTCCTACCGCGTACCGGCCGGTTCCGAGAAGCTCGAGCGCGCTCCGCGTTCGATGGACGGGGACGTGCCGCGCCACGAGGCGGCGGCCGAACACGAGCTCGCGGCCGCACATCGACAGGCACTGGCACGACAGGAGGCGCGATGAACGACGAGATCACCACACCCGGCGACGCGGTCCCCTCCAGGCGGCGGTTCCTCCGGGTCGCCACGACGACCGGTGCCGCGGTCGCACTGTCCACGGTTGCGGGCGTACCTGCGGTGTCGGCGGTGCAGGCGGCGCCGTCCGGCGCCGGTGGCCCCGGCGGGAAGAAGCTGCGCGTGTACGTTCTCGTCGTCGACGGGCTCCGGCCCGACGAGATCGCACCCGACGGGACTCCCCACCTGTATGCACTGCGGGCCGAAGGAACGAACTTCCCGCAGGCGCGGGCGCTGCCGGTGATGGAGACGTTGCCCAATCACGTGATGATGATGACCGGCGTGCGGCCGGATCGATCCGGTGTGCCGGCCAACGACGTCTACGACCGCGAGGAAGGTGCGGTGCGGACGCTCGACCGGCCGTCGGACATCCGGGTGCCGACGTTGCTCGAGCGTGTCGCGGACACGGGGCGGGTCAGCGGCAGCGTGCTCAGCAAGGAGTACCTGTACACGATCTTCGGGGAGCGGGCGAGTGTCCGCTGGGAACCGGAGCCGCTGATCCCGATCACCGATCATGCGCCGGACCTGGCGACGAAGCTGGCGCTGTCGGCCATGGTGGAGGAGACCGATCCCGACCTGGTGCTGGTCAATCTCGGTGACGTGGATCGGGTCGGTCATGCGGATCTCACCGGGACGTCGCTGGGACTGCTGCGTGCGGGTGCGCTGAGTGCGACGGATGCCTACGTCGGCCGGTTCGTCGACGAACTGCGCAGCAGCGGCCGCTGGGAGTCGAGCGTGGTCATGGTGATCGCGGACCACTCGATGGACTGGTCGCACGCCCACAAGGTGATCTCACTGCAGGCGCCGCTGGAGGCGGACGAGGCGCTGGCCGGCAGGGTCGCGATCGCGCAGAACGGCGGGGCGGACCTGCTGACCTTCACCGGCAAGGAGGCCGACCGTGCCGCGGCGGTGGCGCGGATGCGGGAGATCGCGGCCGCCACGCCGGGTGTGCTGTCGGTGCACCGGCCCGGCTCACTGCGGCTCGCGCCGGACTGCGCGGACCTGGTCGTGTACTGCAAGGCGGGCTGGCGCTTCTCCGACCCGAGCCCGATATCGAATCCGATCCCGGGCAACCACGGCCACCCGGCGACCGAGCCGATCCCGTTCTTCATCGCGGGCGGGCATCCGCGGGTGCGCAAGGGCGTGACGTCGTCGGCGCCGGCGACGACGGTCGACGTGGCGCCGACCGTGGGCGAGCTGTTCGGCCTGCCGCCGGTCGAGGGCGGCTACGACGGCGAGATCCGACGTGAGGCGCTGTTTTCAAGGGGATGGTAGGCCATCTCATAGAAATTCCGATTCGCAATCCGAATCGGCCGGTGACAATGATCTCGGTCACCGGAATTGTGCCTGTTCGCACACCCCGAAATCGCACTCGATGCACATTGCAGTGTTTCTCGACGATGTCACAATGGTAACAGAACGATAACGGTGCAACATTCTGGCAACCAGAATGCCGACCGGGCGAGCGCCCTCGCGAAGATCTCGGGATTCTCGCGAGGGCGTTCTTGTTGAGCTATACGCAACGCGTTGCCGAATACGCTACGAACGTAGATCCTGTATCACTCATCAGGCTCGTGGACTAGAGCTGCGGCGGAATCTGGCCTCAAACACACCGTGGGTAGTTCTTCTTCGGCCGAACGTGTCGGCATGTTGCGGAGGTCACAAAACCCTTGGACGTGTAACGCGGGCACGGTTGCGCATGGCGCGCACAAGCGCTCCGACCTGGCAGAACGCGGCTCGCCGCGTTCCCGTGAGCGCGGCTCTTCCGCTCGCGGGACGCCGCTCGAGCGGTATACGAGGGGTGAAAATTCACGTCACGCCATGGACCCATTGATCGAACGGCGAGTTTGTGAATAGATTGAGGCTCAGGCGGTTTGCGCGGGATCAGTGCGGATACGGCGCAATTCCGCCCAGTCGGGGCGAAGGGCCGCGTCAGGTGTGACGCGCGATACTCGGGCTGCGCACAATGCGCGCCGCGGGCCGATTTGAACCGCGATCGATACATCGCGTCGTCGGCCCGGGATTTTTCTGTGCCCTTCCCCGACGTGTTCGCGGCCGTATCTCCGCACGTCACGTGCGCCGAGAGGTGGGACGAGACTGCGGTGAGCCGGCCACGGACGATCAAGCACCGATCCGCCGAACGTGGAGGGAACCTAATGCAGGAATCAGCGGCTGGCACCACCGATGCGCCGGACGAAGTCGCCGAGAAGAGCCGCGCCGACGCGCATCCCGACCAGGCGTTCGGTTCCGACCCGCTGGCCGTTCGGGAGAGCGACCACTACGCCGAGGAGTACAACGAGGGCTTCGTCGACAAGTGGGACGAGCTGATCGACTGGAAGGGCCGGTACGAGAGCGAGGGCAGCTTCTTCGTCGACCTGCTCCGTAAGCACGGTGTCGAGTCCGTGCTCGACGCCGCCACCGGCACGGGCTTCCACTCCGTGCGCATGCTCGAGGCCGGCTTCGACACGACCAGTGTCGACGGCGCCGCGGAGATGCTGGCCAAGGCGTTCGAGAACGGCAAGGAGTACGGCGACTACGTCCTGAAGGTCGTGCACTCCGACTGGCGCTGGCTCAGCAAGGACGTGCAGGGCAAGTACGACGCGATCGTCTGCCTCGGCAACTCGTTCACGCACCTGTTCGACGAGAACGACCGCCGCAAGGCGCTCGCCGAGTTCTACGCGGTGCTCAAGCACGACGGCATCCTGATCATCGACCAGCGCAACTACGACTCGATCCTCGACGACGGGTTCTCGAGCAAGCACACGTACTACTACTGCGGCGACCAGGTCAGCGCCGAGCCGGAGTACGTCGACGACGGCCTGGCCCGCTTCCGGTACGAGTTCCCGGACGGCTCGCTGTACCACCTCAACATGTTCCCGCTGCGCAAGAACTACCTGCGCCGCCTGCTGCGTGAGGTCGGTTTCCAGAAGGTCGACACCTACGGTGACTTCCAGGAGGCCTACGGTAACGACAACGCGCCGGACTTCTTCGTGCACGTCGCGACGAAGGAGTACCTCGAGAGCGCAATGACGGAGAACTACTCGAGCGCGGTCAACACCGCTCGCGAGTACTACAACTCCGAGGACGCGGACAACTTCTACTACCACGTCTGGGGCGGCACCGACATCCACGTCGGCCTGTACCAGTCGGACAACGAGGAGATCGCCGCGGCCAGCCGCCGCACGGTCGAGCAGATGGCGAACAAGCTCGACCTCAAGAAGGGGCAGAAGGTGCTGGACCTGGGTGCCGGCTATGGGGGTGCCGCCCGTTACCTGGCCGAGACCTACGGTGTGCACGTGACATGCCTCAACCTGTCCGAGGTCGAGAACGACCGGAACCGGCAGTTCAACAAGGACGCGGGCCTCGCCCAGCTCATCGACGTCGTCGACGGCGACTTCGAGAACCTCGCGTTCAACGACAACGAGTTCGACGTCATCTGGTCGCAGGACGCGTACCTGCACAGCGGTGACCGCGTCCGCGTGGTCGAGGAGGCCGTGCGCGTTCTCAAGCCGAACGGTCAGATGGTCTTCACGGACCCGATGGCTGCGGACAATTGCGACACTTCGTCGCTGCAGCCGATCCTCGACCGGCTGCACCTCGACAGCCTCGGCTCGCCCGGCTTCTACCAGAAGGAGCTGACGCGCCTCGGCATGAAGTCGGTCGAGTTCGACGACCACACCCACCAGCTCTCGAACCACTACGGTCGCGTGCTGGCCGAGCTGGAGAAGCGCGAGACCGAGCTGGCGGGCACGATCAGCCAGGACTACCGCGACCGCATGAAGCTCGGCCTCAAGAACTGGGTTGCAGGCGGCAAGTCCGGCAACCTCGCGTGGGGCATCTTCCACGTCAAGGCGTGATCCGGCGCCACATCGCAAGAAAATTCACGAGTAAGACCGCTCCCGTCGACAAGAAGGAAGCATTTTGACTACAGGCAGGTTGTTCACGAGTGAGTCGGTGACTGAGGGTCACCCGGACAAGATTTGTGACGCGATTAGCGACACGATTTTGGATGCGATGTTGGCGCAGGACCCGCGGTCGCGGGTTGCGGTGGAGTCGTTGGTGACGACTGGCCAGGTGCATGTGGCTGGTGAGGTGACCACGGCGGCGAACATCGATACGACGGCGTTGGTGCGTCAGGCTGTGTTGGATATCGGGTATGACTCGTCGGAGAAGGGCTTTGATGGCGCTTCGTGTGGGGTGAGTGTCTCGATTGGTGCGCAGTCGCCGGATATTGCGCAGGGTGTGGACACGGCGTATGAGTCGCGTCTGGAGAACGCTCTGGATGATTTGGACAAGCAGGGTGCTGGTGATCAGGGGTTGATGTTCGGGTATGCCTGCTCGGACACGCCGGAGTTGATGCCGTTGCCGATTGCGTTGGCGCACAGGTTGTCGTTGCGGCTCTCGCAGGTGCGCAAGAACGGCACGGTGCCGTATCTGCGTGCGGATGGTAAGACGCAGGTGACGATCGAGTACGACAAGGACAAGCCGGTTCGGTTGGACACGGTGGTGCTGTCGTCGCAGCATGCTGAGGGGATCGATCTGGACAAGCAGCTGGCTGCGGATGTGCAGAAGCATGTGATTGATCCGGAGATCGAGGATCTGGGTCTGCAGGCGGAGAATCCGAACATTTTGATCAATCCGACGGGCCGGTTCGTGGTCGGTGGTCCGATGGGTGATGCGGGTCTGACGGGTCGGAAGATCATTGTCGACACGTATGGCGGGATGGCGCGTCATGGTGGTGGCGCGTTCTCGGGTAAGGACCCGTCGAAGGTGGACCGGTCGGCTGCGTATGCGACGCGGTGGGTGGCCAAGAACGTGGTGGCTGCTGGGTTGGCTGATCGGGCCGAGGTGCAGGTCGCGTATGCGATCGGTAAGGCGGCTCCGGTGGGGTTGTTCGTGGAGACGTTCGGGACGGAGAAGATCGCGCCGGAGAAGATCCAGGCGGCGATCAATGAGGTGTTCGATCTGCGTCCGGCCGCGATCATCCGTGATCTGGATCTGCTGCGGCCGATCTACGCGCAGACCGCGGCGTATGGTCACTTCGGCCGTCCGGATGCGAACCTGCCGTGGGAGAACACCAACCGC
>NZ_JAMTCH010000003.1:112840-1966363 GCF_024171735.1 Prauserella alba | reverse complement strand
GGCAGGTTGTTCACGAGTGAGTCGGTGACTGAGGGTCACCCGGACAAGATTTGTGACGCGATTAGCGACACGATTTTGGATGCGATGTTGGCGCAGGACCCGCGGTCGCGGGTTGCGGTGGAGTCGTTGGTGACGACTGGCCAGGTGCATGTGGCTGGTGAGGTGACCACGGCGGCGAACATCGATACGACGGCGTTGGTGCGTCAGGCTGTGTTGGATATCGGGTATGACTCGTCGGAGAAGGGCTTTGATGGCGCTTCGTGTGGGGTGAGTGTCTCGATTGGTGCGCAGTCGCCGGATATTGCGCAGGGTGTGGACACGGCGTATGAGTCGCGTCTGGAGAACGCTCTGGATGATTTGGACAAGCAGGGTGCTGGTGATCAGGGGTTGATGTTCGGGTATGCCTGCTCGGACACGCCGGAGTTGATGCCGTTGCCGATTGCGTTGGCGCACAGGTTGTCGTTGCGGCTCTCGCAGGTGCGCAAGAACGGCACGGTGCCGTATCTGCGTGCGGATGGTAAGACGCAGGTGACGATCGAGTACGACAAGGACAAGCCGGTTCGGTTGGACACGGTGGTGCTGTCGTCGCAGCATGCTGAGGGGATCGATCTGGACAAGCAGCTGGCTGCGGATGTGCAGAAGCATGTGATTGATCCGGAGATCGAGGATCTGGGTCTGCAGGCGGAGAATCCGAACATTTTGATCAATCCGACGGGCCGGTTCGTGGTCGGTGGTCCGATGGGTGATGCGGGTCTGACGGGTCGGAAGATCATTGTCGACACGTATGGCGGGATGGCGCGTCATGGTGGTGGCGCGTTCTCGGGTAAGGACCCGTCGAAGGTGGACCGGTCGGCTGCGTATGCGACGCGGTGGGTGGCCAAGAACGTGGTGGCTGCTGGGTTGGCTGATCGGGCCGAGGTGCAGGTCGCGTATGCGATCGGTAAGGCGGCTCCGGTGGGGTTGTTCGTGGAGACGTTCGGGACGGAGAAGATCGCGCCGGAGAAGATCCAGGCGGCGATCAATGAGGTGTTCGATCTGCGTCCGGCCGCGATCATCCGTGATCTGGATCTGCTGCGGCCGATCTACGCGCAGACCGCGGCGTATGGTCACTTCGGCCGTCCGGATGCGAACCTGCCGTGGGAGAACACCAACCGCATCGACGACCTGCTCCGCAGCGTGGGCTGATCCTGCCCGCAGCGCTTCTCGACGATCGTGGCCGCCCGGGAATCCCGGGCGGCCACGTTGCTGTGTGTAGTTCTTTTCGGGGTGAACGCGCCGACACGCCGCGGCCCTGCCGCTCGTACGGGTGAGAGGGTGCCTTACGCTACGGAACTTGTGGTGAGCACGCAGGGAGCACAGGACACGGCGTCCGGAGCCTCGGGCGCGACGCCGCAGCCTGCGCGCGGAACCCGGTACATCAGCTGGGACGCCATCCGTGTCCTCGGCATCGTCGCGGTCCTGGCGTTCCACGCCACGTTCCTCACCCCGCACACGCTGCCCGGGTACGACCTGCCGCCCGGACCGCTGCAGATGGACTTCCCGTTCGGCGCCTCGCTGCTGATCGTCATCTCCGGCTACTTCGCCGCGATGACCGTCGGCAGGAAACCGCCGCTGCGGTGGTGGCTGCGCCGCCTCGCCCGGCTCCTGCCCGCCTTCTTCGTCGCGGTGCTCGTCATCTTCGTGGCGAGTCTCGCGCTGCATCCGGAGGGCTTCTACCGGCCGTCCTACACCGACCTCGTCGGCAACCTCGCACTGTTGCCGAACCTGCTCGACGGCGTCGAGTACATCGACCGCGCTCACTGGACCGTCCCGATCCAGGTGTGCGGCTTCACCGCGATCGCGCTGCTGGCCTGGAAGGGCCGCGTGCGCGGGCGGGCCGCGACGGCGGTGCTGTGGGGCGTGCTGCTGTTTCCGCTCGCCCTGCGGTACCTGTTCATGGGACCCGGCACGGTTCCGCCGGAGTGGGTCAGCGTGCTCATGGACGGCACCGGACTGGCCCGCGCGCACCTGCTGATCGCCGGGGTCGCGATCTTCCGGTGGTCCAAGCAGCGCATGACGTTCACCCAGCTGTTGCTGATGCTGGTGGTCGTGCTCGTCGCCCACACCAAGCACCCACCTCCCGGGGACTCCGTCACGGCCTTCGCGGTGGCGCTGGTGCTGATCTGCGTGGCCGCCTACCAGCCCGTGTGGGACGCGCCGGTGCTGACGAACTTCGCCAGGCCGATCCGCTGGCTGGGCGGCATCTCGTACGGCGTGTACCTGATGCACTACGTCATGGGTTCGCTCGTCGCCCGCCATCTCGCCGACCTGGGCGTGCCGTGGTACGGCTGGATCCCGGCGTACGTGGCGGTCGCCGTGCTGCTGGGCTGGGCACTGACCCGGTGGGTCGAACAGCCCGCGTTCACCCTGCTGAACCGCGGTATCGACGCGCTGCCGTCCCGGTCCGCGAAGGACTCGGCGGCAGCGCGCACCGGAGGGTGAACACCCCTCTGGTAGAGAAGACGGCGTGAGCGGCCCTGAACCGACCCCGCTGTGGGAGCTGGACGACCTGCCCGCACCGAAACCGGGCGGGGCGACGAGCTCCGGCGCGTCCGGAAGCGCGGCCGCGGACGGCGCGGGGCGCACCACCGGCACGACTGAAGTCGGCACGAGTGGCGGTGGCCAGGGACAGCCGGGCACCGAGGGACGCGGCAGTGCCCAGGGGCGTGGCAAGGGACGCGGCAGCAGCAAGGGACGCGGCAGCACCAAAGGACGTAAGCGGCCCGCCGACCGCGATCCCATCGCCCGTGTCGCCGTCGACGTGCCGCTGCCACATCTGGACCGCACGTTCGACTACCAGGTGCCCGCGGAACTCGACGGGCGAGCCGTCGCGGGCTGCCGCGTGCGTGTGCGGTTCGCGGGCCAGCTGGTCGACGGCTTCGTCGTCGAACGCGCCGCGACGACCGAGCACCGCGGGAGACTCGCCTTTCTCGAACGGGTCGTCTCCAGCGAAGTGGTCCTGACCCCACAACTCGCCGCCCTCTGCCGCGCCGTCGCCGACCGCTACGGCGGCACCTTCATGGACGTCGCCCGGCTGGCCATCCCGCCCCGTCACGCCGCAGCCGAGGCGGAGGTCACCGGCGACGCAGCCGGCAACGCGGGCCGTGGGACACCGCAGGGTGCCCGGGAGACAGGGCAGGCGGACACGGGGCACGAGCACACAGGGCCCGAGGACACGGGCACGGAGGATGCGGGGCCCGAGGACACGGGCACGGAGGATGCGGGGCCCGAGGACACGGGCACGGAGGATGCGGTATCGGCGGGGCCGGATGCCGGGCAGGCGGTGCCGGACTACGCGGGCGGGCCCGGTGACGTGGCGGCCGGCGGGCCCGACGCGACCGCACCCGACAGCCCGCCACCCGACAGCCCGCCACCCGACACGTCGGCGTGGGAGCGGTACCAGTGGGGACCGTCGTACGTCGGCGCGTTGGCCGCGGGACGGGTCGCCAACGCGGTGTGGCAGGCCCTGCCGGGCGAGGACTGGCCCCGGCGGCTCGCCGAGCTGGCCGCCACCGTGGCCGCGGCGGGCCGGGGCGCGGTGCTCGTCGTGCCGGATCACCGTGACGTGACGCGGCTGGCGGCCGCGTGCGCCGAGCTGGCAGGCCCGGCCGCGGTGACGGCGCTGTCGGCCGATCTCGGGCCCGCCGAACGGTATCGCCGGTGGCTGGCGGTGAAACGCGGCACGGTGCGCATCGTCGTCGGCACGCGGGCCAGCATGTTCGCCCCCGTGTCCGACCCCGCCCTGTACGTGGTGTGGGACGACGGTGACGACCTGCACGCCGATCCGCACATGCCGTATCCGCAGGTGCGGGACGTGCTCATGGTGCGTGCCCACACCGATGGCGCGTCGCTGCTGGTGGGCGGGTTCGCCCGGACGGCGGAGGCGCAGCTGCTGCTCGAATCCGGCTGGGCGCAGCCGCTCGTGGCCCCGCGGCAGCAGCTGCGCTCGCGGGCGCCGCGGGTGACGCCGACCGGTGAGGACTTCGACGTCGCGCGGGACGAGGCGGCGCATGCGGCCCGGTTGCCCGCGGTGGCGTTCGAGGCCGCGCGCGCGGGACTGAAGGCGGGGGCACCGGTGCTGGTGCAGGTTCCCCGCCGCGGCTACGTGCCCGGCCTGGCGTGCGCGCACTGCCGTGCTCGGGCGCGGTGTCGGCACTGTGCCGGGCCGCTGGCGCTGCCCGGTGGCGGGGAAGCGGGATCGCCCCGTTGCCGGTGGTGCGGGGTGACCGATGCGGCGTTCCGCTGCGGGGCGTGCGGGTCGGTACGGCTGCGCGCGGTCGTCATCGGGTCGAAACGGACGGCCGAGGAGCTGGGCCGGGCGTTCGCGGGTGCGCCGGTGCGGACGTCCGGCGGCGGCGAGGTGCTGGACCGGGTGGCAGCGGCGCCGGCCATCGTCGTCTCGACGCCCGGCGCCGAACCGGTCGCCGACGGCGGCTACGGTGCGGCGCTGCTGCTCGACGGCTGGGCACTGCTGGGCAGGCAGGACCTGCGGGCCTCGGAGGAGGCGCTGCGCCGTTGGATGGCCGCGGCCGCACTGGTGCGCCCCGCCGCGGCGGGTGGGCGCGTGGTCGTCGGCGCAGCGGCAGGCCTGCCCGTGGTGCAGGCGCTCGTACGGTGGGATCCCGGCTGGCTCGCGGAGTCGGAACTGGCCGAACGGCGAGAACTCGGCTTCCCGCCCGCGGTGCGCATGGCGAGCCTCGAGGCGTCCCCGGACGTCCTCGCGGCGGCGCTCGACGAGCTCCACCCGCCCGAGAGCGCGGAGATCCTCGGCCCGGTGCCGCTCGGCGAGGTCGACGAGGACGGCAGCGCCGAGCGTGAGCGGGCGCTGGTGCGGGTGCCGCGCGGCGACGGGCGCGCGCTCGCGGCCGCCGTGCACACGCTCAATGCCGTGCGGGGTGCCCGCAAGGAGCAGGAGCCGGTGCGGATCCGGCTCGACCCCCTGGACCTCATCTGACGCGTGGGCGGCGCTCTAGACTGACGAGGATGATCGCACCGCTGACCCGTGCGGGCTGCCGATGAGGCTCGTCTTCGCCGGCACACCGGAACCGGCCGTCCCCACGCTCCGCGCACTGCTCGCCTCGCAGCACGACGTCGTCGGCGTCGTCACCCGCCCGGACGCACCCGCGGGCCGGGGCCGCAAGCTCGTCCGCTCGCCCGTCGGCGCGCTCGCCGACGAGCACGGCATCGAGGTGCTCACCCCCGCCCGTGCGGACGATCCGCAGTTCCTGTCGCGGCTCGGCGAACTCGCCCCCGACGCCTGCCCGGTGGTGGCCTACGGCGCGCTGCTGAAGCAGGAGGCACTCGACATCCCCGCCCACGGCTGGGTGAACCTGCACTTCTCGCTGCTGCCCGCGTGGCGCGGCGCCGCCCCGGTGCAGGCCGCCATCGGTGCGGGCGACGACTACACGGGGGCGTCGACGTTCCGGATCGTTCCCGAACTCGACGCCGGTCCCGTGTTCGGCGTCGTGACCGAGCGCATCGGCGCCACCGACACCGCGGGCGCACTGCTCGGCAGACTCGCGGATTCGGGCGCGGAACTGATGGTGTCCACGATGGACGGCCTCGCGGACGGCACCGTCACCGCCGTGCCGCAGCCCGCTGACGGCGTGAGCTACGCGCCCAAGGTCACCGTCGATGACGCACGCGTGCGGTTCGACCGGCCCGCGCTCGCGGTCGATCGGCACATCCGCGCGGTGACGCCGGAACCCGGTGCGTGGGCGGAGTTCCGCGACGCGCGGTGCAAACTCGGGCCGGTGCTGCCGCTCGCCGCCGACTCCGGCGCGCCCGAACTGGCCCCGGGGCAACTGCTGGTGGAGCGCAAGCGCGTACTGGCAGGCACGGCCACCGCACCCGTCGAACTGGGCGAGGTGCAGGCACAGGGCAAGAAACGTATGGCGGCGACCGACTGGGCTCGCGGCACGAGAATTGAGCACGGGGAGCGCCTCACATGAGCGACGACACCACCGGTCACACCGGAAACGGCGACCAGGGCGGCACCGGCGGCGACAACCGCGGCGGCAGCGGCGGTGACGGAGCCGGCGGTGGTCGCGGTGACCACGGCGGGCGGGGCGGCAGCGGGCGTCGCGGCGGCAAGCCCGGCGGCCAGGGCGGCCGGAACGGCGGCCAAGGTGGCCACGGGGGCCAGGACGGCCGCGGAGGACGGAGCCGCAGTGGCAGGCCCCAGGACGACCGGCAGCGCAGGCAGGGCGGTCGGCCCGACCGCGGCAGGCGTCCCGCGCCGCGCAAGGAGGGCCCGCGCAAACCGCCGGTCGACGATCCGGCACGGCGGGTGGCGTTCGACGTGTTGCGCGCGGTCAGCGAACGCGACGCCTACGCCAACCTGATCCTGCCGGAGCTGCTGCGGCAGCGGCGCGTGTCCGGCCGCGACGCCGCGCTGGCGACCGAACTGACGTACGGCACCGCGCGTGCCGCCGGACTGCTCGACGAGATCATCGCGTCCTGTGTGGATCGCCCGCTGTCCGACGTGGACGGCGCCGTGCTCGACGGGCTGCGGCTCGGCGCGTATCAGCTGTTGCGGACTCGGATCCCGCCGCACGCGGCGGTCGACTCCGCCGTCGAGCTCGTGCGCGACGTCGCCGGTTCGCACGTCGCCGGATTCGTCAACGCTGTCCTGCGCAAGGTGTCCGATCAGGACGAACAGGCGTGGGTCGACGGGCTGGCACCCGACGTCGAGACGGACCGGATCGGCCATCTCGCGATGCGCACCGCCCATCCGCGGTGGATCGCGCGCGCGTTCGCCGAGGCGCTCGGCGACACGGGGGACGAACTGGAAGCGGCGCTGCGGGCCGACGACGCCCGCCCCGAGGTCCATCTGCTCGCGCGGCCGGGCGAGATCAGCGCCGACGAACTGGCGGCCATCACCGGTGGCGACGTCGCGCCGTACTCGCCGTACGGCGTGCACCTGCCCGCGGGCAGCGGCGACCTGGCCGCCTCGGAACCCCTGAAGGAGCACCTGGCGGCCGTCCAGGACGAGGGCAGTCAGCTGGTCACGCTCGCCGCGGTGGGCGCGCCCGTCGACGGGTCCGATGCGCGCTGGCTCGACCTGTGTGCCGGGCCCGGAGGCAAGGCGACCCTGCTCGGCTGCCTGGCCGCGACCGCGGAACACGAGGTGGCCGTCGACGCCGTCGAGGTCGCAGACCACCGCGCGCGGCTCATCGAACATGCCGTCGACGGCCTGCCCGTCACGGTGCACCGGGCCGACGGTCGCGATCCGGAGCTGGAGGGCGGCTACGACCGGGTGCTCGTCGACGCACCGTGCAGCGGGCTCGGCGCGCTGCGACGGCGCCCGGAATCGCGGTGGCGCAGGCAGCAGAGCGACGTCGCGGACCTGACGAAACTGCAGGCCGAACTCCTCGAATCGGCGTTCCGGCTGGTGCGGCCCGGCGGGATCGTGGCCTACGTGGTGTGTTCCCCGCACCTGGCCGAAACGGAGGGTGCGTTCACCACCGCCGTCCGGCGGGCCGGTGCCGAGCCCGTCGACGCGCGGGAGTTCTTCCCCGGCGTGCCGCAACTCGGCGACGGTCCGACGGTGCAGCTGTGGCCGCACCGGCACGGCATCGACGCCATGTTCTGCGGCCTCGCCCGCGCCACGTGACGGCGCCACCGGGACACGTGGCGGGCGATCCGCAGGGTACGGAACCCGGCTGCCTGGGCCTCGTCGCGTCGGCGTGCGGTGGGGTGGAGACCCGGCTGGCCGCCGAACTGGCCGAACCCGCGGCCGAGCGGGGCTGGCGGCTGGCGATCACGCTGACGCCGACCGCGGCGTCGTGGTTCTGCGACCGGCAACTCGCCCGGCTGCAGGCCACCACGGACCTCGACGTCCGGTGGACCCCGCGGCTGCCCGACCGGCCGCGCCCCCATCCGGATCCCGCGGCGTTCGTCGTCGCCCCGGCGAGCGCGGGCTCGGTGGCGAAGCTCGCGCTCGGACTGGCGGACAATCAGGCGCTGACCGTACTCGGGGACGCCGTCGGCGTGGTGCCGATGATCGTCGGCTACCGGGTGCAGCCCACCCGGCCCGCCCATCCGGCCTGGCAGGGGCATCTCGACGCGCTCGCCGGCGCCGGAGCGCACGTGACCGATCTCGGCGGCGCACCGTGGACACGCCTGCTGGACCGGCTGCCCGCCGGACCGGCTGCCCGGTGACCGCGCCCGCTGCCGAACCCTGCCCCGCACGGCTGCCGCGCGCGGCGCTGCCTAGGATTCGCGGTGTGGCCTCTCAACCGCTTCACCCGCTGATCGCCCCGAGTATCCTGTCCGCCGACTTCGCCCGTCTCGGCGAGGAGGTCGCGGCCGTCGCCCGCGACGGTGAGACCCGAGCCGACTGGGTCCACGTCGACGTGATGGACAACCACTTCGTCCCGAACCTCACGCTCGGCCTTCCCGTCGTCGAGTCGCTGCAGAAGGTCAGCGACGTCCCGCTCGACTGCCACCTCATGATCGACAACCCGGACAAGTGGGCACCGGGTTACGCCGAGGCGGGTGCGTACAACGTCACCGTGCACGCCGAGGCGGCCCACGATCCGGTGATGCTGGCGAAGAACCTGCGCGCCGCCGGGGCGAAGGCGGGCCTGTCGGTCAAGCCGGGCACGCCGCTGGAGGACCACCTCGAGGTCCTCAAGCACTACGACACACTGCTGGTCATGTCGGTCGAACCGGGCTTCGGCGGCCAGTCGTTCATCCCGGACGTGCTGGAGAAGGTGCGCACGGCGCGCCGTCTCGTCGACACCGGCCACCTCACGCTCCTCGTCGAGATCGACGGCGGCATCAACGCGAGCACGATCGAGCAGGCCGCCGAGGCCGGTGTCGACTGCTTCGTGGCCGGATCCGCCGTGTACGGCGCCGACGACCCCGGCAGGGCCGTCGCGGCGCTGCGTGACCAGGCTGCCGGCGCGCGTTCGGCGCACTGACGTGCCCGCCGGATCGGCCGGCCGCGACGCCGCGACCGGTGACGCCGTGACGGACGCGGCCGTGGCGGCGATGACGGCGGCCCTCGCGCTGAGCGAGGACGTGCGGGGCACGACGAGCCCCAACCCACCGGTCGGGGCGGTGATCGTCGACGCAGCGGGCGAGGTCGCGGGCACGGGCGCGACCCAGCCGCCGGGCGGGCCACACGCCGAGGTGATGGCCCTGCGCGAGGCGGGGGAGCGGGCGCGCGGCGGCACCGCGTACGTGACGCTCGAACCGTGTGCCCACCGGGGCAGGACGCCGCCGTGTGCGGAGGCGCTGCGCGACGCCGGCGTCGCCGCGGTGCGGTATGCGGTCGCCGACCCGAACCCGCCCGCGGCGGGCGGTGCCGACGTACTGCGCGCAGCGGGTGTGGACGTGACGGCCGGGCTGCTGGCCGACGAGGTCGCGGGCGGGCCGCTGCGGGCGTGGCTGCACTGGCTGCGCACCGGCAGGCCGCACGTCACCTGGAAGTACGCCGCCACGCTCGACGGCCGCGTCGCGGCGGCCGACGGCACGAGCCGGTGGATCTCCGGCCCGGAGTCCCGCGCCGAGGTGCACCGCATCCGCGCGGCTGCCGACGCTGTGGTCGCGGGCACCGGCACGGTCCTGGCCGACGACGCGTGGCTCACCGTCCGCGGCGCCGACGGTGATCTCGCCGGCCGGCAGCCCCTGCGCGTCGTCGTCGGCGCGCGGGAAATACCCGACACCGCCCGCGTGTTGGACGACGCGGCTCCGACGCTGCACCTGCGCACCCGTGATCCGCGCGAGGTGCTGGCCGGACTGGCCGAGCGCGGTGCGGTCGACGTGCTGCTCGAAGGCGGGCCGACCCTGGCGGGGGCGTTCGCCGGAGCGGGCATGATCGACCGGATCGTGGGATACCTCGCGCCTGCGCTGCTCGGGGCGGGGCCGACGGCACTCGGCCCCGCGGGCGTGTCGACCATCACCGAAGCCCACCGGTGGCGTGTCGAAGGGGTCACCATGAGTGGGGACGACGTGCGGATCACGGCCGTACCGGCCGCCGGTGAAGGAGGACCCTGACGTGTTCACGGGCATCGTGGAGGAACTCGGCGAGATCACGGCCGTCGAGGAGAGCGGTGGCGCGGCGCGGCTGCGCGTCCGCGGTCCGGTGGTGACCGGCGATGCGCGCCACGGGGACTCGATCGCGGTGAACGGCGTGTGCCTGACGGTCGTCGAGGTCGACGGGGACGAGTTCACGGTCGACGTCGTGCACGAGACGCTCGAGCGCACCAGCCTGGCCAAGGCCGATGCGGGACGGCAGGTGAATCTCGAGCGGGCGATGGCCGCGGGCGGCCGGTTCGGCGGCCACGTCATGCAGGGCCACGTCGACGGCACCGGGGTGTTCCTGCACCGCGACTCCGACGATCTGACCCACTTCGCGTTCCCGCCGCAGCTCGGCCGTTACATCGTGGAGAAGGGCTCCATCGCGATCGACGGGGTGTCGCTGACGGTCGCGAGCGTCGCGCCCGAGGAACTGACCATCGCGCTCATTCCGACGACGCTGTCGCTGACCACGCTCGGCCGCACCGAACCGGGCGACGTCGTGAACCTCGAGGTGGACGTCCTCGCCAAGTACGTCGAGAAGCAGACCGCCGGTGGAGCGCCGTCACTTCCGGTGGACAATGGCGGTGGCAAGGAGGACGGGTGAGCATGACAGAGACGTCAGAGGCGTCAGGGGCGTCGCAGGCGGGGACGCCGGCCGGGTTCGACTTCGAGTCGATCGAGCTGGCCATCCAGGACATCGCCGACGGCAAGGCGGTCGTCGTCGTGGACGACGAGGACCGCGAGAACGAGGGCGATCTGATCTTCGCCGCGGAGAAGGTGACGCCGGAGCTGCTGGCGTTCATGGTGCGGTACACGTCGGGCTACGTGTGCGTGTCGCTGACCGGTGAGGACTGTGAGCGGCTCGACCTGCCGCCGATGTTCCACACCAACCAGGACGTGCGCGGCACGGCGTACACGGTCACGGTCGACGCGGGCGAGGGCATCGGCACGGGCATCTCCGCCACCGACCGGGCGCACACGATCTCGCTGCTCGCTGACCCGTCGACCGGGCCGAAGGACTTCAAGCGCCCGGGACACGTCGTCCCGCTGCGCGCCAAGGACGGTGGCGTGCTGCGCCGGCCCGGCCACACGGAGGCGGGCGTCGACCTCGCGCGGCTGGCGGGTCTCGCTCCGGCGGGCGTGCTGTGCGAGATCGTGTCGCAGAAGAACGACGGCGACATGGCCAAGCGGGACGAGCTCGAGGTGTTCGCCGCCGACCACGACCTGCGGCTGATCACGATCGCGGACCTGATCGCCTACCGCAGGCGCATGGAGAAGCAGGTCGAACGGGTCGCCGAGGCGCGGATCCCGCTCGCGGCGGGCACGTTCCGCGCGATCGGCTACGACAGCCTGCTCGACGGCATCGAGCACGTCGCGTTCGTCTACGGCGAGATCGGCGACGGTGAGGACGTGCTCGTGCGGGTGCACTCCGAATGCCTCACCGGCGACGTGTTCGGCTCGCTGCGCTGCGACTGCGGCCCGCAGCTGCAGGCGGCGCTCCACGCCGTCGCGTCCGAGGGTCGCGGCGTCGTGCTCTACATCCGCGGTCACGAGGGCCGTGGCATCGGGCTGCTGCACAAGCTGCAGGCGTACCAGCTGCAGGACGACGGGGCCGACACGGTCGACGCGAACCTGCAGCTCGGTGTTCCGGCCGACGCACGCGACTACGGCACGGGCGCACAGATCCTCACCGACATCGGGGTGCGGTCGATGCGCCTGCTGACCAACAATCCGACCAAGCGGGTCGGGCTGGAAGGCTACGGCCTGCGCGTGACGGGCCGGGTGGCACTGCCGGTGTCGCCGAACCCGGAGAACCTGCGGTACCTGCAGACCAAGCGCGACCGCATGGGCCACGAGCTGGCGCAACTGGAGAACGCGGACGACGTCGGTGCGGGCCTGGCCGAGTTCGGCCCGGCCGGGACCGGCGCCGCCGGCACGGGAACGGAAGACGGTGGGGTGGCGCCGTGAGTGGCGAAGGACGCCCGGACGAGGACACCGGGGAACTGCGCGAGTGCGAGAACCTGCGGCTCGCGGTCGTGGCCACCCGCTGGCACACGACGATCACCGACAGCCTGCTGGAGAACGCGCTGCAGACGGCGTCGGAGGTGAACCTGGCCGATGAACCGACGGTCGTGCGCGTGGCGGGCGCGGTGGAGCTGCCCGTCGTGGCGCAGGCACTGGCCAGGGGACACGACGCGGTCGTGGCGCTCGGCGTGGTGATTCGCGGCGGCACCCCGCACTTCGAGTACGTGTGCGACGCCGTGACGGCGGGACTGACGCGCGTGGCGCTCGACGAGTCGACGCCCGTCGGCAACGGGGTACTGACGTGTGAGACCGAGCAGCAGGCGCTGGACCGCGCCGGACTGGCCGACTCGGTGGAGAACAAGGGACGGGAGGCCACCGTCGCCGCGCTGACCACGGCGGGCGTGCTGCGTGGCCTGCGCCAGCCGTGGACCGAACGGGGCTTCGTGTGAACGCGGGTGACCAGATGACCGCAGACTCCGGCAACGGCGTGACCGGCGACGACGTGGTCGTGGCCCGGCCGCGGCGGACCGCGTGGATGGGCATCGCCCTCGGTGTCGCACTGCTGGCCGTGTTCACGGTCGTGGCCGTGTTGCTGCGCGGATCCGACAGCGGGGCGATCTTCCACCTCAGCGACCAGATCGCGATGGTGTTCGTGGGTCTGTTGCTGGGGCTGGCGTGCGCGTCGTTCGGCACACCCAAGGTGCGCGCCGACTCCCGCGGGATCGACGTGCGCAACGTCGGCACCACCCGGCATTTCGACTGGGATCAGGTGCTGTCGGTGAGTTTTCCCGACGGTGCCTCGTTCGCCCGCCTGGAACTGCCCGACGACGAGTACTACCCGTTGCTGGCTGTCCAGGCCGTCGACCGGCACCGCGCCGTGACGGCCGTACGCGGGCTGCGCCGACTGCACCGAAACGCCTGGGAGGACTGACCCGCGGCGGGCCGCCCGTGGGGCGACCGGCCGCGGGGACGACCCGCCGGGGTCAGAGTTCGACGTCGACCACGACGGGTGCGTGGTCGGACGGGCTCTTGCCCTTGCGTTCCTCACGGTCGACGTAGGCGTCCGTGACGGCGCCGGCGAACGCGGCGTCGGCGTGGACCAGGTCGATCCGCATGCCCTTGTTCTTGGGGAACGCGAGCTGGCGGTAGTCCCAGTAGGTGTACGGGTGGTCGTACTTCAGCGGCCGGGGCACGACGTCGGTCAGGCCGGCGTCCCGCAGCGTGGCGAGGGCTTTGCGCTCGGGCTCGGTAACGTGCGTCGATTCGGCGAACAGGGCGATGTCCCACACGTCGTCGTCGGTGGGGGCGATGTTGAAGTCGCCGAGGACGGCCAGCGGCCGGGCCGGATCCGCCGCGCTGTCGGCCACGACGGTGTCGTGCAGGGCGGCGAGCCAGTCGAGTTTGTAGTCGTAGTGCGCGTGGCCGGGTTCGCGGCCGTTGGGGACGTACACCGACCAGACGCGCACGCCACCGCACGTGGCACCGACCGCGCGGGGCTCGACGGCGTCGTCGTAGGCGGGCTGGCGGGGCAGATCGCGCACGACGTCGTCGAGGCCGACCTTGGACAGGATCGCCACGCCGTTCCAGCGGCCGGTGCCGTGGGAGGCGACGTCGTAGCCGAGCTCGCGCACCTGCTCGGCGGGGAACGCGTCGTCGGTGCACTTGAGTTCCTGCAGGCACAGCACGTCCGGCCGGGCCGAGTCGAGCCAGGCGAGCAGCCGGGGGAGGCGGGCGGTGACCGAGTTGACGTTCCAGGTGGCGATCCGCATGCGGGCAGCCTCGCACAACGAGATAAACGTATAACGACCTATACGGCATCGCCGTGGTCATCGCCTCGCTTTCTCTCTCCCCTCTCGCTCGCGTCGAAAAAGCCGCTCGGACGAAGGGAGCGGCGGCCCCGGGCGGGTCGTCACCGGGTACCGGTCCGGCGGCGGCCCGGGACGTCGCCGCGGGTGTCGCCGGCTACAGGGCCAACAGGCCCGCCACCACCTCGTCGACCCGGTTCGCCACGACGTGGGGACGTTCGGCCAGGGGAGTGAGGCCGCCTTCGAGCCGCGAGGCGAACCCCGCCAGCAGTCCGGCCTTCACCGCACCGTGCGTGTCCCACGAGTGCACGGCCACCAGTGCGGTGTCGCCGGGTGCGGCTCCGGCCTGTTCGCACGCCCAGTGATACACGCGTGCAGGCGGTTTGAACGAGTGCAGGGCCTCGGTGGACAGGACACCGCGCACCTTACCGCTCGACCCGTGTCTGTCGAGAATGGACTCGAGAACGCCTGCGCCGCCGTGGGTGAAGCCGTAGGCGGGCACGTCCGCCTCGGCGAGCAGCGTGAACGCGGTTTCCGCCTCGGGATGCAGTGGCAGGTCCGCGAAGCCGTCGAGAATGTGGGCGATCGCGTTGTCGCTCAGCGTGTGCCCGGACGTGATCGCCAGCTGTGCCGCCGCGATCGTACGGAACGGCGGTGCGTCGCCGGCGAGCGTGTAGGCCATGCCGTCGCGCAGGGTGCGCGCGAAGAACAGCTCCAGTTCGTGTCCCGGCCTGCCGGCCTCGACGAACCGCTCGCGCAGCGGCTCCAGCTGCACGAGTGTCTCGAACACGTCGAACAGCACGACCGACGGCCGCCTCGGCGCAGCGCGTGTCATGCCGGCCAGCGTACGTCGCGGGAACGGGCCGGGCATCCGGTTCGGCCCGCGTTCGGGTTCCGACGTTCGGCCCGCGTTCGGGCCGGGAGCGCGGGCCCGACGTTCGGGTCACGCCGACGCGTGGCCCCTGACCAGGGTGTCGGCGGTCCGCCATACAGTGGTGACCGTGGCTGACCCGTCGACCTACCGGCCCGCGCCCGGCAGCATTCCGGACGAACCGGGTGTGTACAAGTTCCGCGACGACCGTCGCCGCGTCATCTACGTCGGCAAGGCGAAAAGCCTGCGCAGCAGGCTGAACTCGTACTTCGCCGACCTCGCGGGACTGCACCCGCGCACCCGGCAGATGGTCACCACGGCCGCGAACGTCGAATGGACCGTGGTCTCCACGGAGGTCGAGGCGCTCCAGCTCGAATACAACTGGATCAAGGAGTTCGACCCGCGGTTCAACGTCCGCTACCGCGACGACAAGAGCTACCCGGTCCTGGCGGTGACGCTGCACGAGGAGTTCCCGCGGCTGCACGTCTACCGCGGTCCGCGGAAGAAGGGCGTGCGGTACTTCGGCCCGTACGCCCACGCGTGGGCCATCCGCGAGACGCTCGACCTGCTGCTCCGCGTGTTCCCGGCCCGTACCTGCTCGAACGGGGTGTTCCGGCGGCACGCTCAGATCGGCAGGCCCTGTCTGCTCGGCTACATCGACAAGTGCTCCGCTCCGTGCGTCGGCCGGGTCACAGCCGACGAGCACCGCGCGATCGTCGACGATTTCTGCGACTTCCTCGCCGGCAGCACCGACAAGATGGTGCGCAGGCTCGAGAAGGCGATGGCGGAGGCCTCGGACGAGCTGGAGTTCGAACGCGCCGCGCGACTGCGCGACGATCTCTCCGCACTGCGCCGGGCGATGGAGAAGCAGGCGGTCGTGTTGGGCGACGGCACCGACGCCGACGTCGTCGCGTTCGCCCACGACGAGCTGGAGGCGGCCGTCCAGATCTTCCACGTCCGCGGCGGCAGGGTGCGCGGGCAGCGCGGCTGGGTCATCGACAAGGTAGAGGAGATGGACGTCGCAGCGCTGGTCGAACAGTTCCTCAGCCAGTTCTACGCCGAACAGCTCGACCTGGCCCGTGAGGCGCCGGGTGGCGGCGGGCCGACGGTGCCGCGCGAGGTGCTGGTGCCCGAACTGCCCGCGGACGCCGAGGCCATGACCGACTGGCTGTCGGAGCTGCGGGGTTCGCGGGTTCGCCTGCGGGTGCCGCAGCGCGGTGACAAACGTGCGCTCGCCGACACGGTGGAGCGGAACGCGAAGGAGGCGTTCGCGCAGCACAAACTCCGCAGGGCGGGGGACCTCACCGCGCGGTCGGCGGCGCTGCAGGAGCTGCAGGAACACCTCGCCCTCGACACGGCGCCGCTGCGGATCGAATGCGTCGACATCAGCCACACGCAGGGCACCGACGTCGTCGCATCGCTGGTCGTGTTCGAGGACGGCGTGCCGCGCAAGAACGAGTACCGCAGGTTCGCGTTGCGAGAGGCCGCCGACGAGGGCGATGTCGCCGCGATCGCCGAGGTCGTGCGGCGCCGCTTCGCCCGCTACCTCAAGGAGACCGCAGGCAACGGCGAGGCGTACGGCGGCGGCGAGGCATCCGGCGACGCGGCAGGCGCGGACGCGGCAGGCGGCGCCGGCGGGAACGCGGGCCCACCGGCGGAGCTCGCCACCGGTGCCGTGTCCGGGGACTCCGACGGCCCGCCGGGGATCGACCCGGAGACGGGCAAGCCGAAGAAGTTCGCCTACCCGCCGAACCTGCTGGTCGTCGACGGTGCCGGACCTCAGGCGACCGCGGCGGCCGACGTACTCGCCGAACTCGGCATCACCGACGTGGCCGTCGTCGGCCTGGCGAAACGCCTCGAAGAGGTCTGGCTGCCGTCCGACGACGAGCCGGTCATCCTGCCGAGGACCTCGGACGCGCTGTACCTTCTGCAGCGGGTGCGCGACGAGGCACACCGGTTCGCCGTCCGGTATCACCGGGAGAAGCGCGGTAAACGGGTGCAGGCCTCCGAGCTGGACGGCGTGCCGGGACTCGGGCAGACGAGGAAGTCGGCCCTGATCAAGCACTTCGGTTCGGTGAAGAAGCTCAAGCAGGCCAGCGTCGACGACATCGCGCAGGTGCCGGGCTTCGGGAAGCGGACCGCCGAGGCCGTGCACACGGCGCTCGCAGGGGGACAGAGTACGGAGCGAGGGGAGTCAGACCAGTGAACAGTGCCGCAGCCGACAGAGCCGATGCGGCCGACGAGGACGGCCGGGGCTCGGGCATGGAGGTCGCGGTCGTCACCGGGTTGTCCGGGGCGGGCAGGAGCACGGCGGCGAAATGCCTGGAGGACCTGGGCTGGTTCGTCGTGGACAACCTGCCGCCGGAACTGATCTCGACCATGGTCGAGCTCGGTGCGCAGTCGAGGGGGGCGATCACGAAGGTCGCGGTCGTGATGGACGTGCGCTCGCGGGCGTTCACCGACGATCTGGCCTCGGTCATCAAGGGTCTGGACATGCGGGGGTACAAACCGCGGGTCCTGTTCCTCGAAGCGACCGACGCGGTCCTGATCCGGCGGTTCGACCAGGTGCGGCGGGGACACCCGATGCAGGGCGACGGCAGGCTCGTCGACGGCATCGGCGCCGAGCGGGCACTGCTGGAACCACTGCGTGCCGAGGCGGACCTGCTGCTGGACACCTCGTCGCTGTCGGTGCACGACCTGCGCGCCAAGATCGAGGACGCGTTCGGCAGCGAGGCGTCGGCGCAAACCCGGGTGACGGTGCTCTCGTTCGGCTACAAGTACGGTCTGCCGATGGACTCCGACCTCGTGATGGACGTGCGGTTCCTGCCGAACCCGTTCTGGATCCCCGAGCTGCGGGACAACAGCGGCCTGGACACCGAGGTGCGCAACTACGTGCTCGGTCAGGAGGGTGCGGAGGAGTTCCTCGACCGCTACCAGGACCTGCTCCGGCTGATCGGTGCCGGCTACAAGCGTGAGGGCAAGCGCTACCTGACGCTCGCGATCGGCTGCACCGGTGGTAAGCACCGCAGCGTGGCGATCTCGGAGGAACTCGCGAACCGGTTGTCCAAAGAGGATGGCACGGCCGTGAAGGTGGTGCACCGGGACCTGGGCCGGGAGTGAACACGGAGATGCGCGCGGTCGCCCTGGGCGGGGGTCACGGTCTGCACGCCACGTTGACGGCGTTGCGGCGGCTCACCGACGACGTCACGGCGGTCGTCACGGTCGCCGACGACGGCGGATCCTCGGGCAGGCTGCGCCGCGAGCTCGGCCTCCTGCCACCGGGCGACCTGCGGAAGGCCCTGGCCGCACTGGCCGCGGCGGACGACGGTGGCGCGCGGTGGGCCGACGTGTTCCAGCACCGGTTCGGCGGCAGCGGTGCGCTGACGGGGCACGCGGTCGGCAACCTGCTGCTGGCCGGGTTGTTCGAGGTGCTCGGTGATCCGGTCGCCGGGCTCGACGAGGCGGCCCGGCTGCTCGGCGTCTCCGGTCGAGTGCTGCCGATGTCGACCGACCCGCTCGACATCGAGGCCGAGGTCACCGGCCTCGAACCCGACGGGGCGGTGAGCCGTATCCGCGGGCAGGTCGCCGTCGCCAGCACCCCGGGGCAGGTCCAGCGCATCACCCTGCACAGCGTGGTGCCTGCCGACAGCCCGGGAGCGGGTGCCGGCGTGACGCCCGCGGTGACGCCGCCGCAGGCGTGCCGGGAGGCCGTCGAGGCCGTGCTGTCCGCCGACGTGGTGTTCCTCGGTCCCGGATCGTGGTTCACGAGCGTGCTGCCGCACCTGCTCGTGCCCGAGCTGCACGACGCGCTCGTGAAGACGTCCGCGACGAAGATCGTCATTCTCAACCTGGTGCCGCAGCCGGGGGAGACGGCGGGCTTCTCACCCGAACAGCACCTGGACGTACTCTTCCAGCACGCTCCCCGGCTCGGGGTGGACGCCGTGATCGCCGACCGCGACTCGGTGCCGACGCCGGCGCGGCTGCATTCGGCGGCCGCGGCGCTGGGCGGGCGTGCGCATCTGGCGTCGATCGCCACCCCCGGAGCGGTGGGGCGGCACGATCCGGATGCGCTGGCCGGTTGTGTGCGAGACGCGCTCGGTGCGACGAGTGCGAAGGAGGGGCTCTCATGGCGATGACCGCTGCGGTCAAGGACGAACTCAGCCGGCTCGAGCTGACCAAGGTGAGCCCACGGCGGTCCGAGGTGGCGGCCATGCTGCGGTTCGCGGGCGGACTGCACATCGTGGCGGGCCGGGTCGTCGTCGAAGCGGAGCTCGACACCGGCTCGGTGGCCCGCAGGCTCCGCAAAGAGGTTCACGAGCTGTACGGGCATCAGGCCGAGGTGCACATGATCACCTCGGGTGGGCTGCGCAAGGGCAACCGCTACGTGGTGCGCGTGGTCAAGGACGGGGAAGGGCTCGCGAGGCAGACCGGCCTGATCGATCAGCGAGGGCGCCCGGTGCGCGGACTGCCTGCGCCCGTGGTGTCGGGCGGGATCGCCGACGCCGAGGCGGCCTGGCGCGGGGCCTTCCTGGCGCACGGCTCGCTGACCGAACCGGGGCGCTCGTCGTCGCTCGAGGTCACCTGCCCCGGGCCGGAGGCGGCACTGGCGCTCGTCGGCGCGGCCCGCAGGCTCGGCATCCAGGCCAAGTCGAGGGAGGTGCGGGGAGCCGACCGGGTCGTGGTCAGGGACGGCGACGCCATCGGCGCGCTGCTGACCCGCCTGGGTGCACATTCGAGCGTGCTGGCGTGGGAGGAGCGGCGCATGCGCCGTGAGGTGCGCGCGACCGCGAACCGCCTCGCCAACTTCGACGACGCCAACCTGCGCCGGTCGGCACGGGCCGCCGTGGCCGCGGCCGCGCGGGTGGAGCGGGCCATGGAGATCCTCGGCGAGGACGCCCCCGACCACCTGCTCACCGCGGGCAGGCTGCGGGTGTCCAACCGGCAGGCCTCACTCGAAGAACTCGGCCAGCTCTCCGACCCGCCGATGACGAAGGACGCCGTCGCGGGCCGGATCCGCAGGCTCCTCGCCATGGCGGATAAGAAGGCGGCCGATCTGGGTATCCCCGACACGGAGTCGGCCGTGACCGCGGAGATGCTCGACGAGGAAGTGTGAATTCGGTGACGTTACCCGGGCCCCGCGACGACCGTGATCTCGTAACGTAGCGGTTGCACGGTCGCGCTACGGCCGGAAACGCGGCGCCCCGACGCTCGGGGGCGAACGGTTCGTACCTCATCCCGGGAATCCGCCTGCCGCGGAACACGATCGGGTTCGACGAAAGGGGGCATCACGTGCACGCGACCGGGACCGGCGCCGACAGCACCGAACTGGCCGTCTCGCCCGAACTCGGGACGTGGCTGGAACACCGCTCCGGACGAGCAGGCGACTGGACGGCGGCGGACCTCGTGGCCGCCAAACGCGGGCGCACCGTGAGCGTGGTCATCCCGGCCAGGGACGAGGAGGAGACGGTCGGTGCGATCGTGCGGACGATCCGTGCCGCGCTCGTCGAGCGGGACCCGCTCGTCGACGAGATCCTCGTCGTCGACTCGCACTCGCAGGACGCGACGGCCCACGTCGCCGCGGAGGCGGGTGCCGCCGTGGTCGCGCAGGACGACGTGCTGCCCACGCTGCCGCAACACCGTGGCAAGGGAGAGGCGCTGTGGAAGGGCCTCGCGGCCACCAGCGGCGACCTGGTGGTGTTCGTCGACGGCGACCTCTACGACTTCACCGCCGGTTACGTGACCGGACTGCTGGGCCCGCTGCTGACGCGCTCGGACGTCGACTACGTGAAGGGCTTCTACCACCGTCCCCTCGCCGGGGAAGGGGGCCGCGAGGTCGACGGCGGCGGCCGCGTCACCGAGCTGGTCGCGCGGCCGCTGCTGAACATGTTCTGGCCGGAACTGTCCGGGTTCGTGCAGCCGTTGGCGGGCGAGTACGCGGGCAGGCGTGCGGTCCTGGAAGCCATTCCGTTCGTCACGCACTACGGCGTCGAGGTCGGTCATCTCATCGACCTGGTCGAATGGCGAGGACTCGATGCGCTGGCACAGGTGGATCTGGGCGTCCGCACGCACCGGCACCAGACCACGCAGGCGCTGGGCCGCATGTCCGCGCAGATCATCCTGACGATGCTGGACCGGTTGAAACGGTACGGCAGGCTGTCGATGGCGGTACCGCCTGCGACGTTGCTGGCCCAGTTCCAGCGCAGCGTGGCGGGCCCGGACACCGGTGTCGAACGGGACCTGGTGCTGACCGATCTGACCCTCGAGGAGCGCGATCCGCTCGCGGGCGTCGTCCACGACACCGGCGACGGTGCGGACTCCGGCACGGCGCCTGCCGTGTCGGAATCCGGCCGTGCCCTGCGCAGGACGGCCTGACCCGCGGGCCGGATGACCGGCTCCCGAGCTCCGGACACACCAGTGGGTCGGCGGCACGCCCGGGGGCCTGCACGAGACACCGGGGCCGGGTTGCTAGCTTCCTGACGTGCTCGCTCCCGCGCTGTTGAAGCGCCGTGCTCTCGACCTCGGCCGCCACCACTGGCTCTTCCTCGTCGTGTTCGTCGCCGGCCTCGGGCTGCGCGCCGCCGCGTGGCTGGCGTACCCGCCCGCGTTGCTGTACGGCGACTCGTTCCGCTACCTCGACAACGTCGGCACCCACAACCCGACGGGTCTGCACCCGATCGGCTACGACCTGTTCGTCCTCGAACCGGTGCTCGCGGTCGGCGGACTGGGACTCGTGTCGTTCCTGCAGCACGTCGCGGGACTGGCCTGCGGTATCGCGCTCTACGCACTGGCACGCCGGCTGGGCGTGCGCCGGAACTGGCTGGCCGCGCTGGCCGCGGCACCGGTCCTGCTCGACGCCTACGAGGTGCAGATCGAGCAGATGATCATGTCGGACGTCTGGTTCCAGGTCATCCTGGTCGCGCTGCTGTGGCTGCTGCTCGGCACGAAGCGCGGTGGACAGCCGCCGGTGTGGGCGACGGCCGTGGCGGGTGTGCTGTTCGGCGTCGCCGTCGTGTTCCGCATGGTCGCGTTGCCGCTCGCGCTGCCCGCCGTGGTGTTCCTGCTCATCGCGGGTGGTGTCTGGCGGCGCTGGGGCACGTGGGCGGCGTGGCGGACGATTCTGGTCAGGGTTGCCACGCTGCTGCTGCCGTTCGCCCTCGTCGTCGTGGGCTACGGCGCGTACTACGCGAGCTGGGCCGGCCACTTCGCGCTGAGCCCGTCGACCGGCAACGTGCTCTACGCCCGCGGTGCCGTCGTGGCCGACTGCCAGAACCTGGAGCTCTCGGAGCGGCTGCGCACGGCGTGCCCCGACGAGCCGCTGGGCGAGCGGCTCGGCAGCGACCAGTACGCGCACATGGGCGCCAACGCCGAGTGGCGAGCGCAGTGGCCGGAGGGCACGAACATCGTCGCGATCCAGCAGGACTTCGGCAAGGAGGTCATCCGGCAGCAGCCGTTCGACGTCGCCGTCGCCGTCATGACCGACTTCCTCAAGGGCTTCCGGGGCTGGCGGGTCGACACGCCGGGTGACGTGTCGGTCACACGGTGGCACTTCCAGCCGACGTACCAGTTCTACAACCACGAGGAGAAGAGCCGGGAGTACGCACTCCGTTACAGCGGCGAGGAACCGGAGTCCCGGCCGACGCTGGGGCGGGCGCTGCGCTGGTACCAGCTGTTCGGCGGCTTCACCCCGGGCAACGTGCTGGGCGTGGCGCTGCTGCTCGCACTGGCCGCCGGGTTCGGGGTGACCCGCAGGGCGCGGGCCAGTGGCCTGCGGTCGGCGATGCTGTTGCCCGCGGGCATGGCGCTCGTGTCACTCGGCGGTGCCGCGGCGTTCGAGTTCTCGTGGCGCTATCAGCTGCCCGGCATCACGCTGCTGCCGCTGGCGGGCGTGCTCGCACTGACGGCGCTGCTGTGGCACCGGAAGCGGCGTGACGAGGGACCGGTCGGCGCGCCTGCGCCCGACGACGGGCCCGGTCACGGCGCCGGGCAGTGGCATCCCGGCGGCAACGGCCGGGTCGGTCCGGGTGACGGAAGCGGCAACGCGGCCGCGAACGGCAACGGCGCCGTGGACGGCGACGGTGCGGCCGGCGGCAACGGCAACGGCAACGGTCACCGTGAACCGGTGCACGGGGCATCCGGCGAGCCAGGAGGCCCGTCCCCTGCGGGCGGGACCGGCCGTGGCGGCGCTCCAGCCGACAACACTCCAGCCGACGACACTCCCGCAGGCGACGTTCCCGCGGACACCGGCTCCGACCGGGGCGATCCTCCGTCTCCGGAGCGGTCCTCGCCGGTCGGGTAGGCGGCGGCGTTCGGTGGGCACCGGGGCCACGGTTCCCCGCCCGGAACCGTGCGGCCCGGCTGCCTTAACCTCACACCGTGCGAGCTGACGAGACGACCGCCGACGCCGACGAGGGGCTCGCGCGCCGGCTGAAGGCACTCGCGTGCACCGCGCCGCTGCACGACCTGGACGCCCGCAAGTCCAAGCTCGACTGGGCCGACGCGACCGTCTACCAGATGGCGGAGATCGGGCTCCACACGATCGACCAGGTCACGATCGCGATGGACTTCGACACCGGCGCCGACCACCAGCAGGTCACCCGCAGGCTGTTGCCGTTCATCGCGGCCCAGGCACCGGATCGCACGGCCGACGAGCACGCGCGCGTGGCGCGATGGGTGCTCGACAACCTGATCAACGTCGGCACCACCGACCGCGGGTTCCGCCGCGTGTACGGGGCCGTCGACGCCGACGGGGCGTACCGGCGGCGTGCGTTCGACTTCAAGCTGCTCGTCGAGCTGGCCGCATCGGACGGTGAGGTCTACCTCCGCGCGACCGACGAGGCGATCAACGTGCTCGTCGGTGCGCTGGACACCGACGTCGAATCGGCCCACGTCGCCGCCGAGGTCAAACTCGAGAACCTGATCACGCGCGGCAGGCTCGCCGACGCGAAGCTCGCCGCGGAGCAGGCGCGCTACCGCACCGTCCAGTACGGCGAGATCCTGCGCGCCAAGCTCGACGCGACTCGTCGTGACGTGCGTTCGGTCGACTGGGAGCGCGAACTGCCCGAACTGCTCGACTCCGCGCTGACGCACATCGAGTCCCGGTTCCGCGCGGAGACGGCGATCCTGAAGAACATCACGGCAGCCAGGGACGAGGCGGAGGATCCCGACCACAAGCGCCGTGCCGCCGAGCTCGTCGACATCGTGGCGGACTGCATTCGCAGGCACACCCAGCTGCAGAACCGGTTGCAGGCGGCGGGCGCCGTGTTCCGCGCCGAGCAGGACCGGCAGCAGTTCTCCGGACCCGCCCAGCGCTCCGCGGTCGACGTGTTCGGGCAGTTGCTCACGCCGACCCTGGACCTGCCGTTGTCCGATGCCCTCGCGCCGGTCGAGGCCTACTTCCGCGCCGGGGCCGGCACCACGGTGCCGAGCGTGCCGTCACTGCCGTCGCTGGTGTCGCTGCTGCTGCGGCCCGCACCGGAACGCGACCACGTGGTCGGTGAGGTACCCGATCCGGAGCTGCAACCGGCCGACGACGTCGACGCGTTCACCGACGACCAGTGGCGGCAGGCCGATGCGCTGCTGGATCTGCCCGAGGTGCCGCGGCGGCTCTCGGGTCTGCTGGAGGAGGCCCGCACCGCCGATCCGGCGGTCGCGCGGCTGGTCGCACTGCGCGCCGTGCACGCGTACGGCCCCGAGGTCGGCGGCGCGCTGCGGCAGTCGCAGCAGTCGGTGCTGCTGGCCGTCGACGACGGCGCCGAGCTGGACGACCCCGAGATCGGCGGTGCCGACCTGTTGCTGATGTCCGCGGCCGTCGACGGCGACCCCGGCGACCCCGGCGACCCCCGTGGCGAAGAGACCGGTGGCGACACCGGCACCGGAGCCGGTGGACTCGCCGGTGGCGGCGAGGACCCGGTGGCGACCGACGCCGACGGCGTGGAGCGCGCGCCCGACCTGTTCGACGACACCGAGTCCATCGAGGAGGCTGCACTGTGAGCACGGGACATGCGTCGGCCGACGCCGAGGCGGCGGCGCGACTGCTCGCGTTCGGCATGCGGCCCAAGCTCGTGCCGGGACGGGACGTGGTCTACGCCGACCTGGTGCGTCGCTACGGCGAGGACAGCGCGTTCAAACAGCTCACCCACGCCGTGGCCGCCGGGCTGGGCCTGATGGTGCTCGAGGTGAACGCACAGGCCGGTGCGGTGCTGGCCGCCACGGACGAGTCGGTCTTCGAGATCAAGATGGACAGCTACGCGCGGCAGTCGAAGATCAGGGAACGGCGCGACACGGAGAAGGTCCTGCACGGGCTCATCCACCTGGCGACGGCGGCGCTGGGCTATCCGCGGCCCGACGACCTGGCCAACGACACCTACATCGGCAGGGTGAGCGTCGAGCAGGTGGACGGGGTCGTGCGGGAGGCGTGCCGGATCCTCGACGAACGGGCCGCGGCGAACACCGATCCGCTCGCCGACGCGCCCGAGCTGGAACAGGCGTGGCGCGCGTACGCGCGCAGGCCCGCCACCGCGGCGACCAAGGACGGCAGGCTCGCCCCGGACACCACGCGCGGGATGGTGACGCGGGCGCTACGGTTCCTGGCCGAGCAGGGATTCCTCGTCGCGGTGAGTTCCGAGCAGGGCGGGACGTACCGGACGACACCGCGTTACCAGGTGCAGGTGCGCGAGCTGGCGGCCGACGCCGCGTTCGACGAGCTGCTCGCACTCGGGGTCGTCGCGGTTCCGGGGGACGGTTCGACGCTCAGGGCGTCGGCCACCGACACGCTGTAGGGGAGTGGATGTACGAGCTGTCGCGGGTGCGCCTGCACTCGGTGGGCCCGAGTGGCGCGCGGTACCAGGACGTCGTGCTGGACTTCTCCGGCGTCGGGGACGTGGTGGCCACGCCGACGCAGGACGCGCTGTTCGGTGCGGGGATCCACCACGCCGAGGCCGGGCCGCCGCGCCGCCCGTCACCGGCGAGTGTGTTGTTCCTGGAGAACGGCGGCGGGAAGTCGGTGCTGATCAAGCTGATCTTCTCGGTCATGCTGCCGGGCAGGCGGCAGGTCGTCGGCACGACCAACACGCGGGTGCTGGAGAAGTTCGTCGGGTCGAAGGACGTCGCGCACGTCGTGCTCGAATGGCAGCACGTCGAGACCGGCGAGCGGCTGATCACCGGCAAGGTCTCCGAGTGGCGCGGCCACGTGTCGTCGTCGGACCCGGCCAACCTGGTCGACTCGTGGTACTGCTTCCGTCCCGGCGCCGACGTCGGCCTGGAGTCACTGCCGCTGACCGCCGAGGGCAAACTGCTGACCGTGTCCGGTTTCCACGGCCGGATGACGTCGCTGCACGGGGATGTGCCGGAACTGCAGCTGTTCTGGACCCGCAGGCACCACGAGTGGACCGAGCGGCTCGACCAGCTCGGCCTGGACACCGAGCTGTTCCGCTATCAGCGCGCCATGAACGCGGGCGAGGGCGAGGCGGCGGACGCGTTCGCGTTCAACACCGACGAGGCGTTCGTCGAGTTCCTGCTGCGTGCGGTGATCACCGAGGACGAGCCGAAGGACCTCGCCGACGTCGTGGTCACCTACGCGGACAATCTCGCCCAGCGCGGCGAGCTGATGACCGAGCGGGACTTCGTGGCCGGTGCCCTGGATGCGCTCACCCCGCTGATCGACGAGGAGAAGCTCGCGGCCGCGGCGAGGAAACTCGCCGGCGAAGCCCGCGCGGAGCTCGAGACGCTCGCCGGTGACGTGGCGGGCAGGAACGCCGCCGAGGCCGAACGACTCGACACGCTGACCGCGCACGCGCAGGAGGTCGCCGACGCCGAACGGCTCGCCGAGGGCGACCACCGGCGCAAGCAGGCCGTACTGACCGAACTGCGCAGGCAGGTCGCCGCGATGTTGCGGGACGAGGCGCAGACCGAGTCCGAACGCATCGACGCCGAACTCGCGGAGGCGAAGACCGTCGCCGAGGCGTGGCGGGAGACCGGGACCGTGCTGACGCACCTGGGCGCCACCCGGAAGGCCGCCGACATCCGCGAGCTCGTCGGCAGCAGGGAGGAGAAGGCGCGGCCCGCGCTGGAGGCGAAGAACGCCGCGGCGACGGCGCTGGCGCGGGGGCTGCTCGGGTTGGCGCAGGAGGCCGGGCAGCAGGCCGACGAGGCCGACCGGCAGGCCACGGACCTGCAGGCCGAGGCAGAGGACGCACAGCGGGAACGGGACGAGGCCACCTCGACGGCCGCGAACCGGCGTGCCGAGGCCGACGGGCTGACCGCTCGGCTGGAGGAGGTGCGGACGGAGATCGCGCAGGCGACCGCCGACGGGCTGGTGAGCCACGGGGCCGACGTCGCCGAGGCGGCACGGACGGCCGTGGCCGAGGGGGAGGAGGCCACCGCGGAGCTGGCCCGCAGGGAAGCCGAGCTGGAGCGGGTGGCCGAGGAGCTCGGCGCCGCCCAGACCGCCGCGCACGAGGCGCAGCGGGAGACGGCGAGTGCGCGCGACCGTGCCCAGTGGGCCGCCGAGGAACTCACGCGCGCGCATCGCCGCACCGACGCGCTCGCCGCCGAGCCGCGGCTGGCCGAGCTGCTCGGCACCGACACCGTCACGCTGGAGACCGACACGCCGGCGGTGCTGGAACGGCTCGCCGAGGCACGCGGTGAGGCCGAACGCGAGCAGACGACGCTGCGGATGGAGGAGTCGCGGGACGAACGCGCGCTGGGCGCACTCGGCTCGGGCGGCCTGTTGCCCGCGCCCGAGGAGCTGCAGGCCGCGCTCGAGGTCCTCGAACAGGCGGGAATCACGGCGTGGTCGGGGTGGCGCTATCTGTCCACGCTCGACGCGTCGACGCGTGCCGGCGCCGTGCAGCGGGCTCCGCAGCTGGTGTCGGGCGTGCTGCTCAACGACCCGGCGCAGCTCGGCCGTGCCCAGGAGGTGCTGACGGAGCATCGCCTCCTGCCGGGCGCCGCCATCGCCGTCGGCACGACCGCGGCGTTGGCCGACCGCGAGCTCGGTGAGGCACCCGGCGTCGCGTTCCTCGTCCCGCCGAACCCGGCGATGTACGACGAGGACGCCGCCGACGCGGAACGCGAGGCCATCAGCCGCCGCCAGCACGACCGTCAGCGCAGGCTCGCCGACCTGGAGGAGTCGATCGGCCGGGACGCCGCGCTGACCTGGAAGCTCACCGCCTGGCGCGAGGACTACCCGCCCGGAAGCATCGCCGTGCTGGCCGAGCGCGCCCAGGAGGCCGAGACAGCACGGGAGACGGCCGAGCGGGGCGCCGAGGAGGCCGAACAGACCGCCGCACGGCTCACCGAGAAGCGCGACGGGCTGCGGGACCGGATACCGGCGTTGCGGACCGAGGCCCGGCGTGCGGAGGACGCTGCGCGCACCCTCGACGAGCTCGCCGGCCGGGCGGGCCGGATGGCGCAGTGGACCGAGGAGGCACAGCGGGCCACGGAGGCGGCCTCGCTCGCCGAACAGCGGGCCGGGGACGCCGCGGCACGGGCGGCCCGGCTGCGGGACCAGGTGGCGGAACACCGGCGCACGGCCGACGGCCACCGGCGCACCGCGACCACCGCACGCGGCGAGCTGGCGGAGGTGCCCGGCGGCGGGTCGGTGGCTGCCGACGAGCCGGTGCCCGGCGAACCGGTCGACGCCCTGCGCCGGGCGTTCACGTCGGCGGCCGAGGCCTACGCCCGGGTCGAGGTGGGTGGTGACCTGCGGGCCGAACTCGAGCAGGCCGAGACCGCCGAATCGGCGGCCAGGGCGGCGCTGGAGAACCTCGACGAGGACGTGCGCGCCCGCGCGGCCGAACTCCTCGACACGCCCGACGGCTCGGACTCGTCGGCCCGCGCCGCTGCGCAGGCGCGCGCGGCGCGGGCCGTGGAGACCCTGGAGGCCGAACGCACCGAGGTGATCGGCAGGCTCGCCACCAGGAAGGCGGAACTGGAACAGCTGCCGTCGCCGTCGGGGCCGCTGGACACGCTCACCCGCCCGCGCGACGTCGACCACGGCCGTGAGCTCATCGACGAGGCCGCCGACGAGGTGTCGGCCGCCGCGCGGGAGTGGGAGGAGCTGCGGCAGCGGCATGCGGCCGCGCAGGCATCGGCCGACGCCGCGAAGCAGAGCGCGTCCGGGTTCCGGTTGCTGGCCGAGTCGCTCGCGCCGTACGTGCCGGCGGGGGAGCCCGCACGGGCGTTCGACGGTGACGTGGAGGAGGCGCAGGCGCGCGCGACCGAACTCACCGGACGGCTCACCGCGGCGCAGCAGCAGGTCGACGAGGCCGCGGCGCGGGTGAGGGCCGCCGCCGACACGCTGGCCCAGTACGCCACGGAGAAGCGGTTCGAGCAGCTGGACACGCCGGTGCGGCAGCAGGTCGTGTCGGTTCGCCGCGACAGCCTGCCCGAGCACGCCGAGGAGTGGGCCGAGGCGCTACGACCGCGACTGCGGACGCTCACGGACGACCTCGCGCAGATCGACCGTCACCGCTCCGGCATCGTCACGCGGCTGCAGAGCATGGTCGAGGGCGCGATCCGCACGCTGCGCTCGGCGCAGCGGGTGTCGCGCCTGCCCGACGGTCTCGGCGACTGGTCCGGTCAGGAGTTCCTCCGCGTCCGGTTCACCGAGCTCGACGACGCCGACCTGGCCACGGCCCTCGGCGAGGTCGTCGACGAGGCTGCCGCGGGCAAGACCGCCGACGGCAGGGACGTCAAACGCGACGGGCTGTCGCTGCTGCTGCGCGGGGTGCGCGCGGCGGTGCCGAAGGGCTTCCGCGTGGACATGCTCAAACCCGACTCGGTCCTGCGTACCGAACGCCAACGGGTTTCGGAGATCCGCGACGTGTTCTCCGGTGGTCAGCAGCTCACCGCGGCGATCATCCTGTACTGCACCCTCGCGGCGCTGCGCGCCAACAACCGCGGTCGGATGCGGAATCCGCACTCGGGTGTGCTGTTCCTCGACAATCCGATCGGCCGGGCCTCGGCGGGTTATCTGCTGGAGCTGCAGCGCGCCGTGGCGAGCGCACTGGGCGTGCAGCTCGTCTACACGACCGGGCTGTTCGACGCGGGGGCGCTGGCGGAGTTCCCGCTGATCGTGCGGCTGCGCAACGACGCCGACCTGCGTGCGGGCCGCAAGTACCTGTCGGTCGACGCGACGATGCGCAGCCGACTGGACGAGTTGCCCGACCCCGACGGCACGGCCCGGCTGACCTCGACCCGGGTGTACACGAAGTCGGCCGCGGGCTGAGCCGCGGGCCGGTTCCCGTCGGGGACTGCTGGTAGACACGAGCCGTGACTCCGACGATGACCGCGGCCGAGCGGCGGGCCCGCCTGGCGCGGCGGCATGCCCTGAGTGAGCCCGCGGGCAGCGTCGCGGCCGTGGCCGACGGCCTGGTCGCGCTGCACGCCACGGACCCGGCGACCGTGTATCTGTCCGCGGCGGCGCGGCTCGCCGGGCCGGGCACCGGTGGTCACGCCACCGCCGACGCGGTGGACGCCACCGACGCCATCAACGCCGTCGATGCAGCGGACGCCGCCGACACGGCCGACGCCGTCGACGCGGTGGATCGCGCGTTGTACGAGGAGCGTTCGGTACTGCGGATGCTCGGGATGCGCCGCACGATGTTCGTCGTCGGCCGCGGGGTGGCGCCGCTGGTGCAGGCCGGATGTGCCGTCGACATCGAACGCACGCAGCGGAGGCTGCTGTTACGGCACCTCGAACAGACCGGTGTGCCGGACCTCGAACGCTGGTTGGCCGACGTCGAGGGGGCCACCGTCGCGGCCCTCCGGGCGCGGGGTACGGCGCGGGCGGCCCAGCTGGCCGAGGACGAACCCCGCCTGCGCACGGAGATCGTCATGGCGGCGGGCAAGCCCTACGAATCGACCGGTTACATCACCAACCGCGTGCTCTTCCTGCTGGCGGCCGCCGGTCGCATCGTGCGCGGCAGGCCGGGCGGATCGTGGCTGTCGACGCAGTACGAATGGTCGCCGGTCGAGGACTGGTTGCCCGGCGGCATCCCGGCGGCCGACCCGGAGGAGGCGCGCGGTGCGTTGCTGGGCCGCTATCTGCACGCCTACGGGCCCGCGCGGGAGGCCGACATCCGATGGTGGACCGGGTGGACGGCCGCGCAGGTCCGCCGCGCGCTGTCGGCCGTCGGCGCCGCGACGGTGGACGTCGACGGCGCGCCCGCGTTCGTGGCCGCCGACGACGTCGAACCCGCACCCGATCCGCGCCCGTGGGCCGCGCTCCTGCCCGCACTCGATCCGACGCCGATGGGGTGGACGGACCGCGACTGGTTCGTCGGGCCGCACCGCTCGGCGCTGTTCGACCGCAGTGGCAACATCGGCCCCACGATCTGGTGCGACGGCCGCATCGTCGGCGGCTGGGCCCACCGGCGTGGCGACGGGTCGGCCGGGGGTGAGGTGGTGACACGGCTGCTGGAGGACGTCGGCGCCGAACGGGCGGCGCTGGTGGCCACCGAGGCCGAACGGCTCACGCGGCTGCTGCGTGGCCGGCTGCCCGACGCGGTGGTCGTGCCGCGATTCCGGACGCCGCTGGAACGGGAGTTGAGCGCGTGAACGGCGACTTCTGTCCCGTCGGGGTGGCCGGGCGAGGTGACCCGGGCGATCTTGAACGATTTCTGCAAGGTTCAAGGTGCGCGACGTCTCGCACGGGGTATCCGGGTATGGCCTGGTCGCCACGCTAGGGTGTGGTCGTCCCAAGGATGTGCAAGCCGGCCTTCGAGCCGGGTCGAGAACACTGTGAGGAGAGAGCAGACGTGACGGTTCGCGTAGGCGTCAACGGCTTCGGCCGGATCGGCCGCAACTTCTTCCGTGCCGCGGCGGCCAGCGGCCACGACATCGAGGTCGTCGCCTTCAACGATCTCGGTGACGTCTCCACGATGGCCCACCTGCTCAAGTACGACAGCGTGCTCGGCCGTTACCCGGAAGAGGTCACCACGTCCGACGAGGGCATCGTCGTGGGAGGCAAGACCATCAAGGCGCTCGCCGAGCGCGACCCGGCGAAGCTGCCGTGGGGCGAGCTGGGCGTCGACGTGGTCGTCGAGTCCACCGGGTTCTTCACCAACGCCGACGACGCGAAGGCCCACATCGCGGGCGGCGCCAAGAAGGTCCTCGTGTCCGCTCCGGCCAAGGGCGAGGACCTGACGGTCGTGCTGGGCGTCAACGACGACCAGTACGACGGTTCGCAGACGATCATCTCGAACGCGTCCTGCACCACCAACTGCCTCGGTCCGCTCGCCAAGGTGCTGAACGACAACTTCGGCATCGAAGAGGGCCTGATGACGACGGTGCACGCCTACACGGCGGACCAGAACCTGCAGGACGGCCCGCACAAGGACCTGCGCCGCGCCCGCGCCGCCGCGCTGAACATCGTGCCGACCGGCACCGGCGCAGCCAAGGCCATCGGCCTCGTCCTGCCGGAGCTGAACGGCAAGCTCGACGGTTACGCGCTGCGGGTGCCGGTGCCGACCGGCTCGTCGACGGACCTCACGGTCACGCTGTCGAAGAGCGCGAGCGTCGAGGCCATCAACGACGCCTACAAGGCCGCGGCCGAGGGCCCGCTGCAGGGCATCCTGCGCTACAGCGAGGAGCCCATCGTCTCCTCGGACATCGTCACCGACCCGGCGTCGTGCATCTACGACGCGCCGCTGACCAAGGTGATCGGCAATCAGGTCAAGGTCGTCGGCTGGTACGACAACGAGTGGGGTTACTCCAACCGCCTCGCGGACGCCGTGAAGCTCGTCGGCTCGAAGCTGTCCTGAGCCATGGCGGTCAAGTCCCTCGACGATCTGCTGTCCAGTGGGGGAGTCGCCGGGCGGTACGTGCTGGTCCGGTCGGACCTGAACGTGCCGCTCGACGGCGCCACCATCACCGATGACGGCCGGGTCCGCGCCGCACTGCCGACCATCCGCCGCCTCGCCGAGGCGGGTGCGCGGGTGGTCGTCACGGCACACCTGGGCAGGCCGAAGGGTGCGCCCGACGACGCGTACTCGTTGCGGCCCGTCGCCGCGCGGCTGGGCGAGCTGCTCGGCAGCGACGTCCCGCTGGCCGGTGACGTCGTCGGGCGCGAGGCCCGTGACGTCACGGCGAGTCTGGCCGACGGTCAGGTCGCCATGCTGGAGAACGTCCGCTTCGACCCACGGGAGACGAGCAAGGACGCCGACGAGCGTGGCGCCTTGGCCCGGGAGTTCGTCTCGCTGGTGGGTTCCGACGCCGCGTTCGTCTCCGACGGTTTCGGCGTGGTGCACCGCAAACAGGCCTCCGTGTACGACATCGCCCGTGAGCTGCCCGCCTACGCCGGCGGTCTCGTGCTGTCCGAGCTCGAGGTGCTGCGCACGCTGACCGGCGACCCGCAGCGGCCGTACGCCGTCGTGCTCGGCGGCTCGAAGGTGTCCGACAAGCTCGCGGTCATCGAGGCGCTGCTGCCGAAGGTCGACCGGCTGCTGGTCGGCGGCGGCATGTGCTTCACGTTCCTGGCCGCACAGGGCCAGGGCGTGGGCAGCTCGCTGCTGGAAGCCGAGATGGTCGACGTGTGCAAGCGGCTGCTGGACGAGGCGGGCGACAAGCTCGTACTGCCGGTCGACGTGGTCGCCGCCGACGCGTTCTCCGCCGACGCCGCGACCCGTACGGTGGCGGCCGGCGAGATCGAGGACGGCTGGATGGGTCTCGACATCGGCCCGGAGTCGGTGCGTCAGTTCGCCGACGCCGTCGGCTCGGCGAAGACGGTGTTCTGGAACGGCCCGATGGGCGTGTTCGAGATGGAGCCGTTCGCGGGCGGCACCCGCGGCGTCGCGCAGGCCATCGCCGACGGCGACGCCTTCAGCGTCGTCGGCGGCGGCGACTCGGCGGCCGCGGTGCGGCTGCTGGGGCTGCCCGAGGACGGGTTCTCGCACATCTCCACCGGCGGTGGAGCCTCGCTGGAGTACCTGGAGGGCAAGGACCTGCCCGGCGTGGCCGTCCTGAGCGAGTGACACGCGGAACCCGACGCATGCTGATGCGTGCCGAGGGCGCCGTGGCCGCACGGTCCGGTGCCCTCGGCACGGTTGCATCCCCATTCCACTGGTGGTCCACCCCAACACCCCATCGACCCCTGGAGGTGCAGGTATGACGACGCGCAAGCCGCTCGTCGCCGGCAACTGGAAGATGAACCTCAACCACCTCGAGGCCATCGCCCTGGTGCAGAAGATCGCCTTCTCCTTGCCGGAGAAGTACTACTCCAAGGTCGACGTGGCGGTCATCCCGCCGTTCACCGACATCCGCAGCGTGCAGACGCTCGTCGACGGCGACAAGCTGTTGCTCACCTACGGGGCCCAGGACGTGTCGCAGCACGCGTCCGGTGCCTACACCGGCGAGGTGTCGGCGTCGATGCTCGCCAAGCTCGGCTGCACCTACGTGGTGGTCGGGCACTCGGAGCGGCGGGAACACCACGACGAGACCGACGAGGTGGTCGGCAAGAAGGTGCGAGCTGCGCTGAAGAACGACCTGACGCCGATCCTGTGCGTCGGCGAGGCCCTTGAGGTCCGGGAGGCCGGTGATCACATCTCCCACACGACCACCCAGCTCATCGAAGCCCTCAAGGGTCTGAAGACCGAGCAGGTGGCCGACGTCGTGGTGGCGTACGAGCCGGTGTGGGCGATCGGCACGGGCCGGGTCGCGACGCCGGCCGACGCGGAGGAGGTGTGCGCCGCCCTCCGCAGCGCGTTGACCGAGAAGTACGGTGCCGACCTCGCCGCCGGGGTGCGCGTCCTCTACGGTGGTTCGGTGAAGTCGGGCAACATCGCCGAACTCGTCGCCTGTGAGAACGTGGACGGTGCGCTCGTCGGCGGTGCCAGCCTCGACGGCGACGAATTCACGAAACTCTGCGCGATGGCCGCCGGAGGCCCGCTACCCTGACCGCGTGTGGCACCCGCTACTCTGGGTGCCTTCGCCGCCCGCAGTAGACAGAGGATGACATGCAACTGTTCCTGCAAATCTTGTTGGTCGTGACCAGCGTTCTGCTGATCATCGCGGTGTTGCTGCACCGTGGCCGCGGTGGGGGGCTGTCGTCCTTGTTCGGTGGCGGGATGCAGGCCAGCCTGGCCGGCTCGAGCCGGGCCGAGTCGAACCTGGACAAGGTCACGATCGGGCTCGCCGCGGTCTGGCTCATCGCCATCGTCGGACTCGGCCTGCTCCTCAAACTCTGATCGGTCGCGTGCGTAGCGCACGCCGGGTTACTGGTGGGTGAGGTTTGATGGTTGGCGGTAACGCGATCCGGGGGACGCGTATCGGCGCGGCCGGTCCGTCGAGCGAATCCGAGCGTGGCGAGACCGCGCCGCGGAGCGTCGTGTCGTACTGGTGCGCCAACGGGCACGAGTCGCGGCTGTCGTTCGCGCTCGACGCCGAGATCCCGGACGAATGGGACTGTCCGAAGTGCGGCCTGCCGGGTGGGCAGGACGTGCAGAACCCGCCGTCGGCGGGCCGGACGGAGCCGTTCAAGTCGCATCTGGAGTACGTGAAGGAACGGCGCAGCGACGAGGAGGGCGAAGCGCTCCTCGAAGAAGCACTGGAGAAGCTGCGTCAGCGCCGCGGCAGGGCGTGACCCGGCCTCGGGGGCAGAACTCGATACCGGCGGCGGCCTCGATACCGGTCGCGGCGCCGACGCGGCCCGCGTGCGACACCGGGGAGGCTGAAACGGCCGCGAGGCCGGTAGTCATGCGTTCGCCGGCGACGGAATCCCGTCGCCGGCGAACGCATGTGTCACGGACCGCATGCGTCCCCACGTCCCCCGGCCCGGTGACCACGTATCGAGTCACCGACCTGCCCGTTTCGTAGTTGTGCCCGCCGTGTCGTTGCGCCCGCCGTGTCGTTGTGCCCGCCGTGTCGGGGACGGGGCAGCGGGAGGAAGCCGCGAGGCGCGGCTACGAAGCTGCGGACGCCTCCACTGGCTCGTTATCACCCACCGGAGCGACGGGGTAGCGGGCGGTGACGCAGAACCCGCCGTCGGCTGTCGGTGCCGACTCGACGGTGCCGCCGAGCATCCTGGCGCGCTCGGCCAGCCCCGTCAGTCCGAACCCACCCGAGGGCAGCGGACCGCTGTCGGCGGCCCTCGCGGGCGGATCGTTGCGGACCTCCACCAGTAGCGCTTCGTCGTCGGCCGACACCTTCACCAGGGTCGTCGCTCCCGGGGCGTGCTTGCGCACGTTGGTGAGCGATTCCTGCACCGTCCGGTAGGCGGCCGCCGACACCCGGTCAGGCACACCCGCGGGAAGCGTGTCGAGTTCGAGTTTCACCGGTACCTGACAACCGTGCACGAGGTCGGGGATCTCGCAGACCTTCGGCGACTGCTCGTCCTCGGCCGATCCCGACCGGAGGAGGCCGACCAGGCCGCGCAGCTCTTCGAGTGTGTGCGTGCTCAGCTCCCGGATCGTGCGTGCGGTCCGCTCCGCATCGCCGCCCGGTGCGGCCGCGGTGAGTACACCGGCCTGCATCGCGATGAGCGTGATGTTGTGTGACACCACGTCGTGCATCTCCCTGGCCAGCCGGGTGCGTTCCTCGGTTCGGACCATCTCGGCGTGCAGTTTGCGCTCGCGGTCCCGGCTCGCGGCCAGTTCGGCCAGGCGCGTGGCGAGTTGTTGCCGGGCGCCGATGAGCAGCCCGATCGCCAGCGGCATACCGGCGACGACCGTGCTGTAGATGATGTCGAGCGCGTGGAGTTGCCAGCTCAGGGCGACGAACTCGTCCAGCGGCCACAGGATGAAGCGGCACATCCAGACGACCCAGGCGCCGACCCAGACCTGCCAATGGGTCTGTTTGCGAGTGGCCAGGAACCCGAGCGCCATCATGGCGGCGACCTGCGCCCAACCCGCCATGAACCCGGGCGCGGCGAGCAGCAGCACGGTGAAGGGGAACCAGCGGCGCAGCAGGAGTGCACCGCAGCTGAGTGCCGACAGATACACCGAGTAGGTCGGTGCGTCGTCGGGAACGACGAGCCACACGTCCAGAACGGCGATCAGGAACACCGAGGCGTCGATGACGGTGCTCCGGACCGCGGTGCGGCTCCACAAGGTTGACAGCGAATTCTTGATGGCGGAGAACGCGAGGCGTACGCGGTGTGCCACGGAGCGCGGGCCCTGAAGCGAGACGTCAGGGAGAAACGTTCCCTCTGTGGTCATGGTCGAGACCTCTCGTCTTGTGGACCTCACCATGAGAGAACATCCTGCCCCGCAGTGTCTCCCTATTCGAGAAAAAGTGTGCGGATGTTAACGCAACGCGCATAAGTTTTTTGTGTGACGCCACCTGGGCGTGCAGGCGGCCTCACGCCTGCGGGTGGTTTTCCTGTACGCGCTGTGACCAGGGAAGTTCCGCCGCGGCCTCGGTGTCGAGCAACCACAGCGTCCTGGCGGTTCCCCGGGCGCCCGCGACCGGAAGCTCGACCTCACCCACGCCGCGGTGCGCCGCAGCGACCGCGTCCGCCTTCGCGGCCCCGGCGGTCACCAGCCACACCTCGGTGGCCCGCCGGATCGCAGGGAACGTCAGTGACACCCGGGTCGGTGGCGGTTTCGGGCAGTCCCGCACCGCGACCACGGACCGCTCGGCCTCGTGTGCAGCGGGGGTGTCCGGGAAGATCGACGCGGTGTGCCCCTCGCCGCCGAGGCCGAGGAGCATCACGTCGAACGCCGGGACGTCACCAGCCGTGGCCACCGTCGCTGTCGCCGTCGCCTCCGCCGCCGTGGCCAGAGCCTGCGCGTAGGCCGCCGCGGCGGCGTCCGGATCGTCCCCGAACTCGCCGTCGGAGGGTGCCATCGCGTGCACCCGCGCGGGGTCGACCGGCACGTGGTCGAGCAGCGCCTCACGAGCCTGTTTCTCGTTGCGCTCGGGGTCGCCGGCCGGGACGAACCGTTCGTCACCCCAGAACACGTCGAGCCGTGACCAGTCGACCGCGTCCCTGGCGGGGGAGCGGCGCATCTGCTCCAGGATCGCGATACCCGTGCCGCCACCGGTGAGGACCACCGACGCCGAACCACGGGCCGCCTGCGCATCGGTGAGTGCCGTGATCAGCCGCGCGGCCGTGGCCGCGGCCAGCACGGCGGCATCGGAATGCACGACGACGTCGCCTGCCTGCGAGGCGGAGGTGCTCATGCCCGGTCCTTCCCGGTGTCGGTGGCCGAAGCCTGGGACGTCTTCGAGGTCTTCGGCGTCGTGGAGGTCTTCGGTGACGTGGAGCCGGTCGACGTCCGCGATCGGGTCGAGGACGTGCCCCTGGCCGACGATCCGCCGGTCTTCGACGAGGCCCTGGACTTCGATGCCGTCTTCGAACCGGTCGCCTTCGACGCCGTGCTCTTCGAAGCCGATGTGCTCTTGGCCGATGTGCTCTTCGCCGAGGACTTCGCCGAGGACTTCGTCGAGGACGCCGTCCCGGTGCCTTGCTTCGCCGCGGTGCTGCCCGAGGCGGAACTCCGGCTCCGGGCGCCCGACAACTTCGCCAGACCCCGCAGCGACGCCTCGTACACGGCGTCCGAGTCGAGCCGCCGCAGCTCTTCGATCAGGCAGTCCCGGTTGTCCCGACGGTGCAGGGCCACCTTGCGCATCGGCTGGCCCGGCTGCGTGAGCGTGCCGGTACGCCCGTCGGGACGCTCGATCGAGACCGGGCCCGACGGACGATCCAACGTGACGGACACGATTCCCTGCGCGCTCGAGGTCTTGTTCCGCTTGACCGGCACGTCGAGATACTCGGCCAGCCAGCCCGCGAGCAGTTCCGTCGACGGCGAATCCGCCTCCCCGGTCACCGTCGCGCCCGTCACCTGCTCGTACGGCGGCAGGTCGAGCGCCCCGGCCAGCTGCGCCCGCCAATGCGTCAAGCGCGTCCAGGCCAGGTCGGTGTCGCCGTCGGTGTACGCCTTGGAGCGGGCCAGCAGCGACCGGATGGGGTTCTTGTCCGCAGCCGAGTCGGTGATCCGGCGCTGCGCCAGCTTGCCCAGCGGGTCCTTCATCGGCGACTTGGGACCGTTGCTCGGCCACCACGTGACGATCGGTGCGTCCGGCAACAGCAGCGGCACCACCGCACTCTGGCCCTGACTCGCCAGCGGACCGTACAACCGGAGCACCACGACCTCGCTCGCGCCGGCGTCGCCGCCCACCCGGATCTGACCGTCGATGCGCGGCGCCGCCGTGCGGACACCTTTCGCCACGACGATCACGCGGGACGGATGCTCCCGGCTCGCCTCGTTGGCCGCGTCGATCGCGTCCTCGAGCTGCTCGTCGTCCTCGGCGACGATCACGAGCGTCAGCACTCGGCCCAGCGCCACCGCGCCGCCCCGTTCCCGCAGCTCGACCATTTTCTTGTTCAACTGCGACGTCGTCGTCGACGGCAGATCGATGATCACGGGCGCCTCCAGTGTTTTGCGGGACGCCCGCACCCGGACGGCACCCCGCGATCGGGGGCTGCGCAAGGGTGGATCACGGGCGCCTCCAGTTGCGGCCGGTGCGCTCGAGGACGTGGTCCGCCGACGGCGGTCCCCAGCTGCCCGGCGCGTAAAGCTCGGGACTGCCCCGCTCCGCCCAGTGCTCGAGGATCGGATCGAGGATCTTCCACGACAGCTCGACCTCTTCGTTCACCGGGAACAGCGACGGTTCGCCCAGCAGCACGTCCAGGATCAGCCGCTCGTAGGCCTCCGGGGAGCTCTCGGTGAACGAATGGCCGTAGCCGAAGTCCATCGTGACGTCGCGGACCTCCATGGTCGTGCCCGGCACCTTCGACCCGAACCGCATCGTCACGCCCTCGTCCGGCTGCACCCGGATCACGAGTGCGTTCTCACCGAGCTCCTCGGTCGAGGTCGAGTCGAACGGCAGGTGCGGTGCCCGCTTGAACACCACGGCGATCTCCGTCACGCGCCTGCCCAGCCGTTTGCCGGTGCGCAGGTAGAACGGCACGCCCGCCCACCGGCGGTTCTGAACCTCCAGCGTCACGGCGGCGTAGGTCTCGGTGGTCGACTCCTTGCGGAACCCGGCCTCCTGGGCCAGCCCCGGCACCTTCTTGCCGCCCTGCCAGCCGCCCGAGTACTGCCCGGCCGCGGTCGTCTCGTCGAACGGGCCGACCGGTTTCGTCGCACCCAGCACCTTGACCTTCTCGGCCCGCAGCGCGCCCGGTTCGAACGAGACCGGTTCCTCCATCGCCGTGAGCGCGAGCAGCTGCAGCAGGTGGTTCTGGATCACGTCGCGTGCCGCGCCGATGCCGTCGTAGTACGCCGCACGCCCGCCGAGGCCGATGTCCTCGGCCATCGTGATCTGCACGTGGTCGACGTAGTGGGCGTTCCACAGCGGTTCGAACAGCTGGTTCGCGAACCGCAGCGCCATGATGTTCTGCACCGTCTCCTTGCCGAGATAGTGGTCGATGCGGAACACCGACTCCTCGGGGAAGACGTGGTTCACCACGGAGTTGAGCTCCTGGGCACTGGCGAGGTCGTGGCCGAACGGCTTCTCGATCACGACGCGGCGCCAGGTGTCCTCGTCGCAGTCGGCCAGCCCGCTCCGGGAGAGCTGCTTGGTCACGATCGGGAACGCCCACGGCGGGATCGACAGGTAGAACGCCGTGTTGCCGCCCGTGCCGCGTTCGGCGTCCAGGTCGTGCACCGTCTGCGCCAACCGGTCGAAGGCGTCGTCGTCGTCGAACGTGCCCTGCACGAACCGGATGCCTTCCGCGAGCCGGTTCCACACCGACTCGCGGAACGGCGTCCGCGCGTGCTCGGCCACGGCGTCGTGGACGACCTCACCGAAGTCCTGGTTCTCCCATTCGCGGCGGGCGAACCCGATGAGGGAGAACCCCGGAGGCAGCAACCCGCGATGGGCCAGGTCGTAGATCGCGGGCATGAGCTTCTTGCGGGACAGATCGCCCGTGACGCCGAAGATCACCAGACTGGACGGCCCGGCGATACGGGGGAGGCGTTTGTCTCTGGGGTCGCGGAGCGGATTGGTCCAGCTACGCGTCATCGATCGAGCTCCTGTACGGCACGCATGACTTCCGCCAGACCCGCCGCCCGGTCGGTCAGGTGCAGCCGCAGCACCGGTCTGCCGTGGTCGGCCAGCACCTGGCCGTCACCGAGCGCCTGAGCCAGCTGGAGCGTGCCCAACGTGTACGGCCGGTCGGGGACCTGCAGATCCTCCTCGGAGGCACCGGTGATCTGCAGGAACACCCCGTTCTGATGGCCGCCCTTGTGGTATTGGCCCGTGGAGTGGAGGAACCGCGGGCCCCAGCCGAACGTGGTCTGCGTACCGGCGCGCTTGGCGATCTCCGACCGCAGCAACGCCGCTGACGCATCGTCCAGCCGGTCGAGGTAGGCCTGCACGGAGAGGTAGCCGCCGTCGGGCACCGTGTCGGTGAACTCCCGCAGCATGTCGGCCAGCGAGCCTTCGGCGCTCGTGCCGGTGGAGGCGTAGACCTCCACCGCGCCCGACACCGCAGCGGGGGCCGAGGTGGCGTGCAGCGCGTCCGGGTCGTCGAGCAGCGAACGGGCGGCCTTCTTGGCGGCCTCGACGTCGGGCTGGTCGAACGGGTCGATCCCGAGCAGCCTGCCCGCGACCGCGACGGCCCACTCCCACAGCAGGAACTGCGCCCCGAGTGGGCCGTCCGCTGCGATGCGTGCACCGTCGCCCGCCGGGCCGATCGCCACGGGAGTGGCGTCGGCGCCCGCGTCGCCGAACCCGGGGGCGTCCGGGCCTTCGACGACGACCGGCAACAACCCCGTGCCCTGCTTGCCCGTCGACTCGGCGATGAGCTGTTCGGCCCAGTCGCCGAACCCGGTGATACCCGATCCGGTGTCGGCGAGCACCAGCTTCTCGGCACCGCCCTCGTGGGCCGCGCCGAACGCTGCCGCGAGCCGCAGCGCCGGGTTCTCCGACGTGTCGGCGGCCACGGTGTCGGCGACCAGTGCCGCCTGGTCGAGCAGCCGCGCGACGTCCGCACCGGCCAGGCCCGCTGGTACGAGGCCGAACGCCGTCAGCGCCGAGTACCGGCCGCCCACGTGCGGATCGGCGAGGAACACCTTGCGGCACTGGTCCAGTTCCGCCAGCGGCGACCCCGGATCGGTCACCACGACGATGTGCCGTGCCGGGTCGAGACCCTCCTCCGCGAAGGCGGCCGCGAACACCCGTCGGTGGCTGTCGGTCTCGACGGTCGTGCCCGACTTCGACGACACCACGAGCACCGTGCGGTCCAGGTCGCCGGCGAGCGCGTCGGCGACCTGAGCGGGATCGGTGGTGTCGAGCACCGTGAGCGGCACGCCCGCCGTGGCGGTGATGACCTCCGGTGCGAGCGACGAACCGCCCATCCCCGCCAACACCACGCGGTCCACGCCCTCCGAGCGCAGATCGTTGCGCAGGGCTTCGATCTCACCGATCAGCGGACGCGAACTGCGGTGCAGCGCGGTCCACGACAGCCGGATCGACGCCTCGGACTCGGCGTCCGAACCCCACAGCGTGGCGTCCTGGGCGGCGAGTTTGCTCGCCACCCCGTCGGCCACGAGCTTGTCGAGCAGCGGTGCCGCAGCGGCCTCGAGTGCGGGATCGACGGTGATCCCGATCTGTTGAGCGCCCATCTCCGCGTCTCAGCCCTTCGCCTTCTCGAGCTGGCCCGACACGGTGTCGAGCAGCTCGCCCCACGACTTGTCGAACTTCTCCACGCCCTCGTTCTCGAGCGTGAGAAAGACGTCGGTGATGTCGATGCCCGCTGCGGAGAGCTCGTCGAACACCGCCTGGGCCTGTTCGGCCGTGCCCGACACCGTGTCGCCGGTGACGTTCGCGTGGTCGGCCGAGGCCTCCAGCGTCGACTCCGGCATCGTGTTGACCGTGCCGGCGACGACGAGCCCGTCGACGTAGCGCGTGTCGGAGTAGTCCGGGTTCTTCACACCGGTGGAGGCCCACAGCGGCCGCTGCGGGTTGGCGCCCGCGGCCTCGAGCGCCCGCCACCGCTCGGAGGAGAACAGCTCCTCGTAGGCGGCGTAAGCGAGCCGGGCGTTGGCGATGGCGGCCCGGCCGCGGAGGCCGAGTGCCTCGTCGGTGCCGATGGCCTCGAGGCGTTTGTCGATCTCGCTGTCCACACGGGACACGAAGAACGAGGCGACCGACTGGATGGCCGACAGGTCGTGACCGTTGGCCTTCGCCTGCTCCAGGCCGGCGAAGTAGGCGTCGATCACGGCGCGGTAGCGCTCGACCGAGAAGATCAGCGTGACGTTGACGCTGATGCCCTGGGCGAGCGTCTTCGTGATGGCGGGCAGCCCCTCCTCGGTGGCAGGGATCTTCACCAGCACGTTCGGCCGGTCGACCGTCTTCCACAGGTCGGCCGCCTCGGCGACGGTCTTGTCGGTGTCGCGCGCCAGACCCGGGTCGACCTCGATCGACACGCGGCCGTCGACGCCGCCGGTCTCGGCGTACACGTCGCGGAACACGTCCGCGGCGTTGCGCACGTCGGTGGTCGTCAGCTCACGCACGGTCGCGTGCACATCGGCGCCGCGGGCCGCGAGCTCGCGCACCTGCTCGTCGTAGGCCTCACCGTCGGCCAGCGCACCCGCGAAGATCGTCGGGTTGGTCGTGACGCCCACGACGTGCTTGTCGCGGATCAGCTCGGCCAGGTTGCCGGAGTTGATTCGGTCGCGGGACAGGTCGTCGAGCCAGATCGACACGCCGGCCTGGGACAGAGCCGCGAGGTTGGTGCTCATCAGATGATTCCCCAATCCGGTCAGGAGTTCTTGTCCAGTGCGCGGCGGGCCGCGGCGACCACGGCCTCCGCGGTGAAACCGAACTCACGGAACAGTGTCTTGTAGTCGGCGGAGGCGCCGAAGTGCTCGATCGAGACGATCTCGCCGCCGTCGCCGACGAACCGGTGCCACGGCTGGGCGATGCCCGCCTCGACGGCGACCCGCGCCTTCACGGTCGGCGGGATGACGGCGTCGCGGTAGGCCTGGTCCTGGCGGTCGAACCACTCGACACACGGCATCGACACGACACTCGCCGCGACGCCGTCGGCCTCAAGGGTCGCCCTGGCCTCGACGGCCAGCTGAACCTCGGAACCGGTCGCGATGAGCACGACCTCCGGGTTGCCGTTGGACGCCTCGGCCAACACGTAAGCGCCCTTCGCGACACCGTCGGCGTTCGTGCCCTCCAGCACCGGGACGTTCTGCCGGGTGAGGGCCAGCCCCGTCGGGTGCTGGTTGTCCTCGAGCGCGGTCTTCCACGCGGCGGCCGTCTCGTTGGCGTCGGCGGGGCGCGCGACGCTCAGCCCCGGGATCGCACGCAGCGAGGCGAGCTGCTCGATCGGCTGGTGCGTCGGCCCGTCCTCACCCAGCCCGATCGAATCGTGCGTCCAGACGTAGGTGACGGGCGCCTTCATCAGGGCGGCAAGCCGCACGGCCGGGCGCATGTAGTCGCTGAAGATCAGGAACGTCGCACCGTAGGGACGGGTGCCGCCGTGCAGCGCGATGCCGTTGAGGATCGAGCCCATCGCGTGCTCGCGCACGCCGAAGTGCAGGTTCCGGCCGTACGGGTTCATCGTGAACATGTCCGTCGACGCGGACTCCGGGCCGAACGAGTCGGAACCGTTGATGATCGTGTTGTTGCTCTCCGCCAGGTCGGCCGAGCCGCCCCACAGCTCGGGCAGCACGTCGGCGACCGCGTTCAGCACCTGACCGGACGCCTTGCGCGTGGCCACGCCCTTCTCGTCGGGCTCCCAGGTGGGCAGCTGCTCGGCCCAGCCCTCCGGCAGCGACCGGGTGCGCAGCCGGTCGGCGATCTTCTTGCGCTCCGGGTTCTGCGTGGCCCACGTGTCGAAGCGCTCCTGCCACTGGGCGCGCTCGGTCTTGCCGCGTTCCAGCGCCTTGCGGGTGTGGGCGAGCACGTCGTCCTCGATCACGAAGCTGCGCTCCGGGTCGAAGTCGAGGGCCTTCTTCACGGCGGCGACCTCGTCGGCGCCCAGCGCGGCGCCGTGGGCCTTGCCGGTGTCCATCTTCGTCGGCGCCGGGTAGCCGATCACCGTGCGCAGCAGGATGAACGACGGCTTGCTCGACTCGGCCTTCGCCGCGGCGATCGCGTTCTCGAACGCGACGACGTCCTCACCGCCGTCGACGACCTGCACGTGCCAGCCGTAGGCCTCGTAGCGCTTGGCGGTGTCCTCCGACAACGCGACGTTCGTGTCGTCCTCGATGGAGATCTGGTTGTCGTCGTAGATCACCACGAGGTTGCCCAGTTCCTGCCTGCCCGCGATCGAGGAGGCCTCGGACGTGACACCCTCCTCGATGTCGCCGTCGGAGGCGATCACGTAGACGTGGTGGTCGAACGGGCTCTCACCCGCCGGGCTCTCCGGGTCGAGCAGGCCCCGCTCGCGACGGGCGGCCATGGCCATGCCGACCGCGTTGGCCAGGCCCTGGCCGAGCGGCCCGGTGGTCGTCTCCACCCCGGGGGTGTGCCGGTACTCGGGGTGGCCAGGGGTCCTCGACTCCCACTTCCGCAGCTGCTCGAGGTCGGCCATCTCGAGGCCGTAGCCCGCGAGGAACAGCTGGATGTAGAGCGTCAGGCTCGAATGGCCTGCCGACAGCACGAACCGGTCACGCGCGGGCCACTCCGGGTCGGCCGGGTCGTGGCGCATGGTGCGCTGGAACAGCGAGTAGGCCACCGGCGCCAGGCTCATCGCCGTGCCGGGGTGACCGCTGCCGCAGTGCTCGACCGCGTCGGCGGCGAGAACGCGGACGGTGTCCACGGCGCGGGTGTCGACATCGGCCCAGTCGGCCGGGTAGTTCCGGCGCAGCAAGGGGTTGTTCTCCGCGGTCGAGGCGTTTTCCGACACTAGAACTCGGCTCCTGATCGTCTTTGGTTGAAGCTGTTTTTCGGTGCGCGCCGCGCGTCGGCGGACGCTGTGTTGTCGCGGTGTGTTGTCGCGGTGACGCTGTGTTGTCGTGGTGACGTTGTCCGTGGTCGTGGTGAGCGGGTTGTCGTGACGACATTGTCGTCGTCGCCGGCGGTCGACGTCGTCGTGGTCGGTGGACGCCGTGGCCGACCCGCCGTGCCCACCGGGTCGTGGTGCTTCCACACCGGCCGCCTCCGCACACACCACGCCGTGCTTTCCGGGCTCTGTGTCCCTCTGCCCGGACGTTCCTCTTCCCGGACGCTGTGGTGCTCGTTGTCCGGACGCTGTAGTGCCCCGTCGAGCGCTGCGACCGCGTGGACGCCGACACCGCGATCTTAATCGATCAGGCGCCGTATGCCCATGGTGCTCGCCGGGCGGGTGCCGGCCGGGTGGCCGACGCCGGTCAGCGTAATCTGCCCGCTCCGGGGGCGCGCCCGGGCGCGCCGCGACACGGGCGGTGTGACCCGAGAGGCGTCCCGCGGGCCGCGGATGTGACGTGCGCTGCGCCCCGGGGTGCCGTGCGCCGGGGCCCGGCGGGCCTCTACTACCCTTTGTCACGGAAACGGCCGATCCGCGGCTGTCACGGCGTCCGCGCCGTCACGGTCCGACCCGAATCTGACGCAGGGAGCGACATGTCGTTGGTGCACGCTGCGCATCCGCCACATGGGCGCAGTGGTCACACCAGCGCCGGCAACAACAACGTCGACGGTGCCGACCCGGCCGGAGGCGCAGGGGCCGGCGCCGACGGTGGGCCGTCGGGTGGCAGGCGTGGCGTGCGCGGTGTCGTCGCCGCCTATGCGGCCCTGGCGAAACCGCGTGTGATCGAGCTGCTGCTCGTCACCACGATCCCCGCGATGTTCCTGGCAGGCCGGGAGATCCCGAACCCGTGGCTGCTGCTGGCGACCCTCGTCGGCGGCACGATGGCCGCGGGTAGCGCCAACGCGCTCAACTGCGTCGTCGACGCCGACATCGACAAGGTCATGAACCGCACGAAGAAGCGGCCGCTCGTGCGGGACACGGTCCCGCGCACGAACGCGCTGATCTTCGGCCTGGTTCTCGGTGCGGCGTCGTTCGCGCTGCTCTACGCCACGGTAAACCTGCTGGCCGGGCTGCTCGCGATCGCGACGATCCTGTTCTACATCTTCGTCTACACGCTCGGGCTGAAACGGCGGACGCCGCAGAACGTCGTGTGGGGCGGAGCCGCGGGATGCATGCCCGTGGTGATCGGCTGGGCGGCGGTGACCGGCACCGTCGAATGGCCGGCCTTCGTCATGTTCGGCGTCATCTTCTTCTGGACGCCGCCGCACACGTGGGCGCTCGGGATGAAGTACCGCGAGGACTACGAGCGCGCCGGCGTGCCGATGCTGCCCGTCGTCGCGAGCCCGCTGCACGTCGCTAAGCAGATCGTCATCTACTCGTGGGTCATGGTCGGCTGGACGCTGCTGCTCGTGCCCGCCACGAGCTGGCTCTACGCGGCCTTCGCCGGGTTGGCCGGTGCGTGGTTCCTCTTCTACGCCCACAGCCTGTACGCCGGCGTCAAGCGCGGCCGCGAGACGAAGCCGATGGCGCTGTTCCACCGTTCCAACACGTACCTCATGATCGTGTTCGTCGCGCTCGCCGTCGACGCCGCGATCGGCATGCCGGTGCTCGGCCTGCCGTTCTGAGTTCTCTATCGCGCCACTGCAATCGGTCGGGCAGGGGGCGCCCGCGTGTCGCGCGTTCGGTGCCGAGGCGTGTCCTGGCGCCCTGAGCGGCGCTGGCGGGCGGGTGGGTTATTCACGCCGCCTCCCGGGAATTCATGCGCGGTCGCGGTCGTTGAACCTCGGCCGACCCTCCCCACGTCCGAAAGGCGCCGCCCTTGTCCGTGTCCGCCGACGATCGGGCCACCGAAACCGGTAAGACCACCGCGATCGCCGAGGAGCAGGAATACGTCACCGGTCTGTACGCCGCGCTGGACGCCGAGCGTGAGCTCGTCACCCGCCGGTTGGCCGACAGTCTCCGCGCCGTCGACGACGGCGAACCACAGGCGCAGGCCGAACGCGAGGCCGCGACGGCGACCTACAGCGACCGCATGGCGCAGCTGAAGTCGGTGGAGCAGGGCCTGTGCTTCGGCCGGCTCGACTTCACCGACGCGCGGCTCGCCCGCGGTGATGTCGAATCGCCGCTGTACATCGGCAGGCTCGGCCTGTTCGACGAGTCCGACGACTACCGGCCGTTGCTGATCGACTGGCGGGCCCCGGTGGCCCGCCCGTTCTACCTGGCCACCGCCGCGTCGCCGGACGGCGTGCGCAGGCGCAGGCACCTGCGCACCCTGACGAGGCGGGTCGTGGGCGTCGACGACGAAGTGCTCGACCTGGGGGCCGAGGGCGACAGCGACCATCTCGGGCTGGCTGGCGAGGCCGCCCTGCTGTCCGCGCTGGAGCAGCGGCGTACCGGCGAGATGAGCGACATCGTCGCGACCATCCAGGCCGAGCAGGATCGCATCATCCGCGCCGACATGGGCGGTGTGCTGGTCGTTCAGGGCGGCCCCGGAACCGGCAAGACCGCCGTCGCACTGCACCGGGCCGCGTACCTGCTCTACACCTACCGGAGGCAACTGACCACCCGCGGCGTGCTGGTCGTCGGTCCGAACAGCACGTTCCTGCGCTACATCGGCCAGGTGCTGCCGTCGCTGGGGGAGACCGGGGTGCTGCTGGCCACGGTCGGCGAGCTGTATCCCGGCCTCGAAGCGGTCGGCACCGACAGCGCGGGCGCCGCGGAGATCAAGGGACGCGTCGTCATGGCGGATGTGCTGGCACAGGCCGTGCAGGACCGGCAGACGGTGCCGGATGACGTGATGCGCATCGACGCCGAGGACAACGACGTGCTGACGCTGGACCGGCGCACGTGCGAGTGGGCGCGGGAGAAGGCGCGGGCCACGCTCAAGCCGCACAACGTGGCGCGCCGCGTGTTCGTCGACACGCTGCTCGACGCGCTCGCGGAACAGGCAGTGGCGCGGCTCGAGTCCAGCGTGCTCGACGACGTCCCGGAGGTCCCGCTGACCGAGGACGAGGCCGACGACGGCGTGCTGCTCGACGAGCGTGACTACGCGACGATCCGGCAGGAGCTGACCGAGGATCGCGCGGTGCGCGCGGCGCTGCACGCGCTGTGGCCCAAGCTGACGCCGCAGGAACTGCTCGCCGACCTGCTGACCGATGCCGACCGGCTGGCGTCGGCCACCGAGGCCTCGTTGCCGGCCGCCGAGCGGGACGCGCTGCTGCGCAGCCCCGGCTCGTGGTGGACGCCCGGCGACGTCCCGCTGCTCGACGAGTTGGCCGAACTGCTCGGCGAGGACGACACCGAGGCCAGGGAGCGGCGGGAACGGCGGGAGCGGGAGGAGCGTGCCTACGCCGAGGGTGTGCTGCACGTGCTCGAACAGGACGACGAGATCCTCGACGAGGACCAGATCCGGGTGCGTGACGTTCTCGACGCCGAGATGATCGCCGAGCGGCAGGAGGCCCGCAGCAACCTGACCGCCGCCCAGCGGGCCGCGCAGGACCGGACGTGGACGTTCGGGCACGTCATCGTCGACGAGGCGCAGGAACTGTCGGCCATGGACTGGCGAACGCTCATGCGGCGCTGCCCGAGCCGGTCGATGACGCTGGTCGGCGACGTGTCGCAGACCGGTTCGCGCGGTGGCACGTCGTCCTGGGGGCAGGTGCTCTCGCCGTACGTCGGCGATCGCTGGCGGCTGCGGGAACTCACCGTGAACTACCGCACGCCCGCCGAGGTGATGGACGTGGCGGCCGGGGTGCTCGCGGCGATCGACCCCGAGCTGCGGGCACCGCAGTCCGTGCGCGACACCGGGGTGCGGCCGTGGCAGTGCCGTGCCGACCGCAACGCCCCGGCGCCCGTGCTGAAGTCCGTTGTGGACGGCGAACTGGCCGAAGTGGACGGCGGCACGGTCGCCGTGGTCGTGCCCGAGACGCTGGCGGATGTGACGTTCGACTCGGTTCCGGCCGACGCCGAGCGCGTGTCGGTGCTGACCGTCGGCAGGGCGAAGGGGCTGGAGTTCGACTCGGTCGTCGTCGCGGCACCGGACGAGATCATCGCCGAGTCGCCGCGCGGCCTGAACGACCTGTACGTCGCGCTGACACGGGCGACGAGGCGGCTCGGGATCGTGCACACCGGGCCGGTGCCCGCCGCGCTCGAGCCCGCGGTGTCAGGTGCGGAAACCGCCCGGTGAGCGGGCGGCTAGGGTAGGCCCATGCGCAAAGCTGGCAAGATCCTGATCGCGGCGGCCGCCGCCACGGCGCTCGCGGCGTGCTCGCCGTCCCTGGAGGAACCGACCGACCAGCCGGCGGGTGAGCAGAACTCGCACACGCCCGCACCCGTGTCGGTGTCCGAGAGCGCCGCTTCCGACAGCGCCGACGGTGGCGGGCACACCGGCGGGGGCGACGGCGGCGCCACGTGCGCGGCCGACGACGTCACGGTCGACACCGCGGCGGGCGAGCCGCAGGTCCAGATCCCGCGTGACTGCGCGGCCCCGGCACAGGTCCTCACCCGCGACCTCACATCCGGGTCCGGTGCGGCCGCGACTCCACAGTCGACGGTGCAGCTGGACTACACCGTGTTCGGCTGGTCCGACGGCAGCGTCGCCGACAGCGGTACCGCGTCGATCGACCTGTCCGCGCCCGCAGGGGAGATCGAGGGCTGGTCGCAGGGCCTGGACGGCGCCCGGCAGGGCGGCGAACGGCTCATCGTGCTGCCGCCCGACCTGGGCTACTCCGAGCAGAGCGGGAACCCGCTCGCCGGCCAGAACCTCGTCGTGGTGGCCGAGATCACCGGTATCGCCTGACCCGGACCGCCCGCCCCGCCGCGAACCCGCCCCCAGCGACGCCGGAAGGTGCCGCTGGGGGCGTCGTACGTCCGGGGGCCGTCACGGGATGAGCAGCACCTTGCCGGTGGTGCGGCGGCCCTGGAGATCCTCGTGGGCGGTGCGCGCGTCGACCAGCGGGTACCGCGCCCCGACCCGGACGTCGAGGGTTCCCGCCGCCACGGCGGAGAACAGCTCGCCCGTGCGCCACGTCAGTTCGTCGCGGGTGGCGACGTAGTCGGCGGCCGTCGGGCGTGTGAGGTACAGCGAGCCGCCGGAGTTGAGCACCTGCGGGTCGATCGGCGGCACCGGGCCGCTGGAGGCGCCGAACAGCACGAGCATGCCCCGCCTGCGCAGGCACCGCAGGCTCGCCTCGTACGTGCTCGCGCCGACGCCGTCGTACACGACCGCCACGCCGTCGCCACCGGTCAGCTCGTCGACCGCCGCGGCGAAATCGCGGTCGGTGTAGCGGATCACCTCGTCGGCGCCCGCCTGCCGGGCGAGTGTCTCCTTCTCCGCCGTCGACACGGTCCCGATCACGCGGGCGCCCTTCGCCTTGGCGAGCTGGATCAGCAGCAGCCCCACTCCGCCCGCGGCCGCGTGCACGAGGATCGTCTCGCCCTCGGCCACCGGGTACGTCGAGTTGACGAGGTAGTGCGCGGTGACGCCCTGCAACATCACGGCCGCCGCCGTCTCGGCCGGCACCGCGTCGGGCACGGGGACGGCCACGTCGGCGGGCACGAGTGCCCGCTGTGCGTACCCACCGGGATGTCCCTGCCACGCCACCCGGTCGCCCGGGGCGAGGCCGGCGACCCCGGAACCGACCTCCGCCACCGTGCCCGCACCTTCGAGTCCCGGGGTGTAGGGCAGCTTCATCGGGTAGACGCCGGCGCGTTGGTACGTGTCGATGTAGTTGACCCCGGCGGCGGCGACGTCCACCAGCACCTCGCCGGGGCCGGGGGAGGGCACCTCGACGTCGGCGGGTGTGAGGACCTCCGGACCTCCGGTCCGCTCGATCCGGATGGCTGTGGGCATGCGGGTTCCTCCTCGGTGAGGTTCGTTCGGTCGTGACGGCTCCGACCCTAGAGCCCGCGCCATGATCGTGACGTGCAGCGCGTCCCGGTCCGCGCGGACGGGAGCGGCCCCTACACTGTCGCCGTGGCTGAGACCGAGAGCACCGAGCAGACCAAGGCCGAGCCGACCAAGGCGCACGTGTCCGCCGCGCGCGGCTTCGTGGCCGAGCACGGCGCGCCGACGAGGGCCGTAGTGGAGCGGATCGGGCGCCTGGGCGCCCGTGTCGTGCTGGTCGGCGCGGACGGCGCCATGGGCGACGTGGTCGTGCCGAGTACGGAGACAGGCACGGCGCTCGTCGAGGCGATCGACGATCTCGAAGCCGCCGCATGGGATTCGGACACCGTGAACTCCACGGTGATCGGTGCGGAGCACCGGCGCACGATGGCCGGTCCGCGCGCTCGCGCGTGACCGTAGCGAAGCGCACGGCTCTGCTGGTCGGCTGTGGGCGTGTGCCGCAGGGTGACGGGGACGAGCACGCCGTCCCCGACGCCCTCTCCGGCGTCGGCGTCGACACGCGGTGGGCCGTCTGGGACGACCCGGCCGAGGACTTCGCGGCCGCCGACATCGTGATCCCGCGTTCGACGTGGGACTACACGGAGCGGCGCGACGAGTTCCTGGCGTGGTGCGAGTCGGTGCCGGGGCTGGCGAACCGGGCGAGTGTGGTCCGCTGGAACACCGACAAGGCCTACCTGCTCGACCTGGCCGCCTCCGGCGTCGACATCGTTCCCACCGAGCTCGCCGCACCGGGAGAGACACCGCAGTGGCCGCGCACGGACTTCGTCGTGAAGCCGTCCGTCGGCGCCGGGTCGCGCGGTGCGGCACGGTTCACGGCCGCGGGCCACGACGCGGCGACACGGCACCTGCGCGCGCTGCACGACAACGGCCACACCGCCGTCGTCCAGCCGTACCAGCCGGCGGTCGACAGCGAGGGCGAGACGGCGCTGGTGTTCTTCGGCGGCCAGTACTCGCACGCGTTCACCAAGGGACCGATGCTCAGCGGTGCGAACCTGCACGAATCGGGCCTGTTCGTCACCGAGAAACTGACCACCGCCGCGCCGGGGGCGTCATGGCGGGCGCTCGCGGAGGACGCCCTCGACGCGGCAGCCGCGCGGCTCGGCCTGCACCGCACGGAGCTGTTGTACGCCCGGGTCGACGTGGTGCGCACCGCTTCCGGCGAGCCCGCGCTTCTGGAACTGGAGGTCAGTGAGCCGAGCCTGGGGTTCCGGCAGGCCGACGCCGACGCGCCCCTGCGGTTCGCGTCGGCGGTCCGGGCCGCGCTGATGTGACCGGCCGCCGATGTGACCGGCCGCTGATGTGACCGTGCGGGGCGGCCCGCCGGACCGGCGAAACCACCCCGCACTCGCGGTGTCAGGCGGCGACGCGCTTGGCGGCGAGCCGCTCGGGCTTGGGCCAACGGACGCCCCGGACCCAGCCGAGTTTCTCGAAGATCCAGATCAGCCGGGCCGAGATGTCGAGCTGACCGCGCAGCACCCCGTGCCGGGCGCACGTCGGGTCGGCATGGTGGGAGTTGTGCCACGACTCGCCCATGGACAGGATCGCCAGCGGCCAGAAGTTGGAGGCCTTGTCGCGGCTGGTGAACGGACGTTCGCCGACCATGTGGCACACCGAGTTGACCGACCACGTCACGTGGTGGGAGAAGGCGATGCGGACGAGCCCGGCCCAGAAGAACGCGGTCACCGCGCCCCACCAGGACCAGGTCACCAGGCCGCCGATGAGTGCGGGCAGGCCGAGGCTGGCCACGATCCACAGTGCGAAGAACCGGTTGACGATCTTCAGGTCCTCGTCGGCGAGCAGGTCCGGCGCGAACCGCTGGTAGTTCGTGACGTCGCGCTTGAACATCCACCCCATGTGGGCGTGCCAGAAGCCGCGCAGCAGCGCACCGGGGGACGTGCCGAACAGCCAGGGCGAGTGCGGGTCGCCTTCCCGGTCGGCGAACGCGTGGTGCCTGCGGTGGCTGGCGACCCAGAAGATCACCGAACCCTGCACGGCCATGCTGCCGGCGATGGCGAGCGCGATGCGCAGCGGGCGGCCGGTCTTGAACGCGCCGTGGGTGAAGTAGCGGTGGTAGCCGACGGTCACGCCGAGCGTGCCGATCGTGTAGAAGCCCACAGCGAGGCCGAGGTCGAGCCAGCTCAGTCCCCAGCCCCAGGCGAACGGGATCGCGACGATCAGCGCGGCGAACGGGATGAGCAGGAACGTCTTCAGCACCAGCATTTGCCCCGTGGTGCGGGTCTCACCGAGGAGGGGCTTCGGTCCGGACGTTCCGGATGGGGCTTCCGGCGCCTGTTCGGCAGTGCTCATGGGGAGGTGCGACCTCGTCTCGATGCGGTGGCAGGGGAGTGGGACGGTCTGGCGCTCGCGGCGGAGGCGGGCGTTCGGGCCGCCGGTGGGCGGCACCGGGTCGGAGAATACCGGCCCGCCCTGGGGTCATGGGTACGTCGGCGGTGACAGGTGACGAAACCTACGCCACCGTCGGTGTGGGCGTGGCGTGAACAGCGCCGTGTACGGCCGGGGCCATGTCGGCGGGTCAGCGGGACGGGGTGTCGTGGGCGGGCTCGGCCGTCGCGCTGTCCGCCGGGTCCGCGGATGCCACGACGGCGGCGGGGCGGTGGCTGACGGCGGGGCCGCGGTCACGGGCGGCGCACCAGAGCGCGGACACGGCGACGATGACGGCGGCGGAGCCGAGGACGTGGAACGACACGAGCTCCTCCGGTACGCCGAGCAGGTACTGCACGCTGCCGAGTGCACCCTGTGCCAGCGAGACGGCCCAGACGACCGCGTACCGGCGCCGCAGGGCCGCGGAGGGTGGGTTCTGTGCGCGGTGGCGCCACGCGGCGGCCCCGAGCGCGGCGAGCATCGCCAGGAACACGACGAGCAGCCCGCCGTGGATGAAGGAGAGCGTCTCGATGGGTGCGCCGAACCGTGGGGTTTCGGGGTCGCCCCCGTGCGGTCCTGCGCCGGTGACGGTGGTGCCGGCGGTGAGCAGCGCGGCCAGGGAGACGACCAGCGCCTGCATCAGCGGCCGGTGTCGTGGGGGCAGGACCGGCCGTGGCGCGTCGTCGCCTTCGTCGAGGGCGTACAGCAGCTGCGTCGCGAGCCAGACGAGGACGGCGGAGACGAGGAAGTGGATCGCGACGGTCCACCACAGCAGACCGGCCATCACGGTGAGACCCCCGATGACGGCCTGGGCGACGACGCCGCCGGGCATGGTCCACGCCAGCTTGACGAGCCGGGAGCGGCCAGGGTGATCGAGCTTGATGCGCCAGGCCATGATCACGCAGAGCGCGGCGACGATGCCGACGATGCCGGTGAGCAGGCGGTTCCCGAACTCGATCCACTGGTTGAACATCTCGTACTCGGGATGCTCGACCGGGAACATGCTGCCGGGGAAGCACTGCGGCCACGTGGGGCAGCCGAGGCCGGAGCCGGTGACGCGCACGACCGAGCCGGTGACGCCGATGCCACCCTGCGTGATGATCGCGGCGATCGCGATGGTGCGTTGCACGGCACGGGACGGGTACGGCAGGCGGCCGACGAGCGAGGAGAACCGCTCCACGAATGCGCTCACACTACGCAGTGTAAGAGGTGGCGCGAAGCGCTTCCGTTTGGGCGGTGGGGACTGGTGATGCCCCCAAGGGCACCTTGGGTGCGTTCAACGCCACGGATCTTCCCCTCGCATCCGCCATGGCGTATGCGTGCCCTACCGGCGTCATGGATCGCAGCGAGGGGCACCTTGGTTGCACTGACTGCAACCAAGGTGCCCCTGGGGGCGGTGATGCGAGGCGGGGTCAGGTGAGTTTCGTGGTTCTCGTGGCGATCGCCGCGGCGAGGGCCGCCCAGACGGCCAGCACGGCGCAGGATCCCGCGGAGAACGTGCCGTCGACGAGGGCGGCGTGCAGGCCCTCCGCGAGCGCACCGGAGGGCAGGATGCCGACGACCGTCGCGTAGGCCTCCGGCAGGGCGGACGGCACCATGAGGATCCCGCCGGCGAGCAGCAGGACGAACCAGACGATGTTCGCGAGCGCCAGGACGGCCTCGGCTTTCAGCGCGCCGCCGAGCAGCACGCCGAGTGCGCCGAAGCACAGCGTGCCGAGCACGAGCGCGGCGACGGCGAAGGCGATGCCCGCAGCCGACGGCGACCAGCCGAGCAGCGCCGCGACGCCGCCGAGGATCAGCACCTGCAGCGTGACGACGACGAGTGCGGCCACGAGCCTGCCCGCGACGAGCAGCCACCGTGGCAGTGCGGTGGCGGCGAGCCGTTTCAGTACGCCGTAGCGCCGGTCGAAACCGAGCGCGATGGCCTGGCCGGTGAAGGCCGAGGACAGTACGGCCAGTGCGAGGATCCGCGGGGTGATCCAGTCGACGCGGTCCATGTCGGCGAACTCGCCCGCGGGCAGCACGTCGAGCAGGCTGAGCCCGAGGAGCAGGGCGAGCGGGATGAGGAGCGTGAGCAGGATCTGCTCGCCGTGCCGCAGTGTCAGCGCCGTTTCGACGCGCGCGTGGGCGGCGAGCATGTGCCCGAGCCGGCCGCGGCCGGGTGCGGGTGTGAAGGTGCCGGGGGCGAAGCGGGACGTCGTCATGTGCGCAGCTCCCGTCCGGTCAGTTCGAGGAAGACCTCTTCGAGGTCCCGCCTGCCGACGTGCAGCTCCTCGGCCAGCACGCCCTGCTGGGCGCACCAGGAGGTCACCGTGGACACGACCTGCGGGTCGACGTGCCCGATGACGCGGTAGGAACCGGGGCTCGATTCTCCGGCGACGTAGCCCTCGGGCAGTGCGGCGGCGAGCAGGCGGGTGTCGAGGCCGGGCCGTGCGCGGAACCGCAGCTGCGCGTCCTCGGCGTGTTCCGCCGTGAGTGCGCTGGGCGACCCCTGGGCGATGACCGTGCCGTCGTCGACGATCACGACGTCGTCGGCGAGGGACTCGGCTTCCTCCATGAGGTGGGTCGTCAGCAGCACACTGACGCCGTCGGTGCGGAGCGCGGCGAGCAGTTCCCACACGAGTCTGCGGGCCTGCGGGTCCATGCCCGCGGTGGGTTCGTCCAGGAACACGAGTTCCGGTCTGCCGATGAGGGCGCAGGCCAGTGACAGTCGTTGCTGCTGGCCACCGGAGAGGCGTTTGAACGGGGTGCGGCGCGCACTCCCGAGGCCGAGGACGTCGAGCAGCCAGGCCGGGTCGAGCGGTTCGGCCGCGCAGGCTGCGACGAGGCGGAGCATCTCCTCGGCGTGCACACCCGGGTAGGCGCCACCGCCCTGCGGCATGACACCGACCCGCGGCCGGAGGGTGGCCCCGTCGCGTGCCGGGTCGAGGCCGAGCACCCGCACGGTGCCCGCGTCGGGGGTGCGGAACCCTTCGCAGATCTCGACGGTGGTCGTCTTACCCGCACCGTTGGGGCCGAGCAGGGCGAGGATCTCACCTTTCGGCATCTTCAGATCCAGCCCGTCGACGGCGGTGACCGATCCGAAGCGCTTCACCAGACCGGTGATCTCGACGGCCGCAGCATTCACGAACGTCAAGGGTACGGCGTGCGGGCGGCGCGCTCGCGTCGCCCTGGCGCGGTTCGCCCGGTCAGGGTCTGCCGCGCGGTGCGCCGTCGCGGGGTGCGGCGCCGCTCGCCTCCGGTGGGTCACCGGTACCGGCCGTCGTGCCTGCGGCGTCGGCGGAGCGCGACGGGCTTGCGCGGTGCCGTCGGCGGGCCGGGCCCGCTTGCGGGTGGAACAGGTCGTCGGGGTCGGTACGGGCGAAGAGCACGGCAGGCGCTCGCCACCACAGCAGCGCCAGCGCGCCGAGTACGACGAGCCCGCCCGCGAAGTAGGCCTGCGGCAGGGTGTAGAGGCGGCCGTCGAACGGACTGCCGTTCGGCGGGATGAGTACGGCCAGTGCCACGCTCATCCCCGTGGCGAGCACGCGGAACCGGGACGTGCCCGCCGATGCGGCGAGCGGGATGATCGCCCACAGCAGCCACCACGGCTGCATCGCGACGTGCAGGAGCATGAACGCGCCCACGGAGACGCCGAGGCCGATCATCGGCCGGTACCGCCAGTGGAGGCTGTCCCACAGGAACTTGACGGTGATCGCACCCGCTGCCAGGTAGCTCAGGATGGCGAGCACGGCGATGATGCCCGCCGTGTGGTTGCCGAGGCCGAGCGTGACGCCGAGCACACCCCCGAGCTGGCCGATCTCGGCCGTGGGGGCGATCCAGTTCCAGAGCTTCGTCGGGGTGCTCAGGCCGTTGACCCAGCCGTAGTCGAGCCCGACTGCGTAGGTCACCGCGGTCATGACGACGGCGCAGATCACGAGCATGCCGGCGGCGGCCTTGAGCAGGTCCTTGATGCCGCCGTACCAGCGCCGGGCGATCATCACGCCGAAGAACCCGAGCGCGACGATCGCGTGCAGCTTGACGGTGGCGGCGACGGTGATGATGGCTGCCCCGGCCACGATGAACCGGAGTTCGCCCTTGGCCAGCGGCGGGGGCGAATCGCCGCGGACGCGGTACGGCAGGCGCCGGAGTCCCACTTCGAGGCCGAGCAGCATGAGGCCGATGCCGAGGGCGTCGTTGTGGGCGCCGCCGACGATGTGGAACAGCACCAGCGGGTTGGCCACGCCGAGCCACAGTGCGGTGCTCGGCGGGACTCCGAACCGGTCCGCGAGGCGCGGCAGTACCCAGACGACGATGCCGAGTCCGGCGAGGGTGAGCAGGCGGAACAGCAGGATGCCGCCGGAGACGTGTTCGCCGGTGATCCCGGTGATCCAGCTGCCGATGCGCAGGAACAGCGGTCCGTACGGGGCGGGGGTGTCGCGCCAGATGTTGGCGACGCCGACCACGAGCGGGTCGTCGTTGCCGAGGGCCTCGGGGCCGACCTCGTAGGGATCCATCCCGCGGGTGAGGACCTCACTCTGGCCGAGGTAGACGTACGGGTCCCGGGTGAAGATCGGCGGGATCACCACCAGCGGGGCGATCCACAGCAGCAGGGTGCGGTGCAGCTCCCGCTTGCCGACGATGCGCTTGCGGCTGGGGCGTGCGAACCGGCCGAGCAGCAGCCAGCCGGCGATCAGCATGATCATGCCGATGAACGCCAGCGCCAGCGACACCGTGGGGATCCGCGCGAAGAGTCGCAGCACCGGCAGCGTGTTCACCGGGTTGAGCACGGGGGCAGCGCCGGCCCCGAGGGACCCGAACGCGAGCATCAGCGAGCCGAAGGTGCCGAAGCTCTGGACGAGCCGGACCGACCGTCGCTCGTCGGCGGTCAGCGGCTCGCGCTCGCCCGGATGCGCGGGCGAGCGTGCGGGCACCCAGACACTGGAGGCGGTCAGCGGGGATTGGCGGGCTCCGGAACCGCCGGTGTCCTGTGCCGGCGCGGCATCGTCCTCGTCGCCGGGTCGCCGCCTGCGTCCCCCGCCGAATGCCACGGGGCCCCTGCCGAATGCCACGCCGAGAGACTAGCGGTGCGCAGCGTCCCGCCGACCGGTGGTGGGCAGGCCCTGGTCCTGCGGTGCCGCACGTGGGCCGCCGGCCGTCTCCGAGGGCCGCCTCGGGACGTGCGACACAACCACGCGTCGCTGTGCCCGTGAGGGGGCAGTGCCGTGAGACGCGGTGCGGTGGTCGGGCTGCCGGGAGGGGCCCGAATCCTCCCTTCGCTCCGACGCTGCCTCCGGTGTCGCTGCCGGTATGGCGGGGTGCGCGCCTCGTTCCGTGACTCCGGTCACTGCCGGTGAGGCGCCTTTGCCTGCCGCGGGGAAATAAGACACAATTATGTTGTGAAAAACGACGGCAACCAGGACCAGCAGGGTGGCACCGCGCCACCGGCGCATCCGGGTTCCGTCACGGCACCGGTGCCGCCGCCGGGTTCGGACGGCGGTACCCGGGGCGAGGTCGCCCGGGTCCTGCTCGAGCAGGGTCCGATGACCGCGGCCGCGGTGGCCGAACAGCTCGGTATCAGCCCGACGGCGGTGCGCCGGCATCTCGACGCGCTGCTGGCCGATGCCGAGGCCGAGACCAGGGAGGCGTCGCGACGTGGCCGGAGAGGGCGTGGCAGGCCCGCGAAGCTGTTCCTGCTCACCGAGCAGGGCAGGGCGCGGTTCGGGCACGCCTACGACGACCTTGCGGTCTCCGCGATCCGGTTTCTCGCCGAGCACGTGGGTGAGGACGCGGTTCGCGCGTTCGCCGAGCGGCGCGTGGCGGCGCTCGTCGATCCGTACCGGGAGCAGATCTCGAACGAGGGTGCTCCCGCGGACAAGGCGGAGGCCCTGGCCACCGTCTTGACCAGGGAGGGTTACGCTGCGTCGACCAGGCAGGTCGGCGCGGGCGGTCCGGACACCGGCGGCTCGGCCTCTTCCGAGGGTGATCCCTCGGAAGGGGGCATCGGAGTCTCCGGTACCGGAGCGCAGCTCTGCCAGCACCACTGCCCGGTGGCCCACGTCGCAGCGGAGTTCCCGCAGTTGTGCGAGGCCGAGACCGAGGCTTTCGCCCAGTTGCTCGGCACGCACGTGCAGCGACTGGCCACCATCGCGCGCGGTGATGCCGCGTGTACGACGCACGTGCCCGGCCCGGCGCCGGGTCACGAAGCACGAACTCCGAATGGAGGGACGACCGCATGACTGCCGCTGCCGAGCAGCGCAATCCCACCACCACGCCGTTGAGCCAGGAAGAGACCATCGAGTCTCTCGGTAATTACGCGTTCGGCTGGGCGGACCCGGACACGGCGGGCGCGAGCGCTCGCCGTGGCGTCGACGAGGATGTCGTATCGGACATCTCGGAGAAGAAGTCCGAGCCGGAGTGGATGCGCGACGCACGCTTGAAGGCCCTGAAGCTCTTCGAGCGCAAGCCGATGCCCAACTGGGGCGCGGACCTGTCGGGGATCGACTTCGACAACATCAAGTACTTCGTGCGTTCGACCGAGAAGCAGGCCACCAGCTGGGAGGACCTGCCGACGGACATCAAGAACACCTACGACAAGCTCGGCATCCCCGAGGCGGAGAAGCAGCGCCTCGTCGCCGGCGTCGCCGCGCAGTACGAGTCCGAGGTCGTCTACCACCAGATCCGTGAGGACCTGGAGGCCCAGGGCGTGCTGTTCCTGGACACCGACACGGCGCTGCGCGACTACCCGGAGCTGTTCAAGGAGCACTTCGGCTCGGTCATCCCGGCGGGCGACAACAAGTTCTCCGCGCTGAACACGGCCGTGTGGTCCGGTGGTTCGTTCATCTACGTGCCGAAGGGCGTGCACGTCGACATCCCGCTGCAGGCCTACTTCCGCATCAACACGGAGAACATGGGCCAGTTCGAGCGGACGCTGATCATCGTCGACGAGGACGCCTACGTGCACTACGTCGAGGGCTGCACGGCGCCGATCTACCAGTCCGACTCGCTGCACTCGGCGGTCGTGGAGATCGTGGTGAAGAAGGGCGGCCGTTGCCGCTACACGACGATCCAGAACTGGTCGAACAACGTCTACAACCTGGTGACCAAGCGCGCCAAGGCCGAAGAGGGCGCCACCATGGAGTGGGTCGACGGCAACATCGGCTCCAAGGTGACCATGAAGTACCCGTCGGTGTTCCTCATGGGCGAGCACGCCAAGGGCGAGGTCCTCTCGGTCGCGTTCGCGGGCGAGGGCCAGCACCAGGACGCGGGCGCGAAGATGGAGCACCTTGCACCGCACACCTCCTCGACGATCGTGTCGAAGTCGGTGGCGCGCGGCGGCGGCCGTACCTCGTACCGGGGTCTGGTGAAGGTGGCCAAGCGGGCGCACCACTCGCGTTCCAACGTGGTGTGTGACGCCCTGCTGGTGGACACGGTCTCCCGGTCGGACACCTACCCGTACGTGGACATCCGCAACGACGACGTCTCCATGGGCCACGAGGCCACCGTGTCCAAGGTGAGCGAGGACCAGCTGTTCTACCTGATGTCGCGCGGCCTCACCGAGGAGGAGGCCATGGCGATGGTGGTGCGCGGGTTCGTCGAGCCCATCGCGCGGGAGCTGCCGATGGAGTACGCGCTCGAGCTCAACCGCCTGATCGAACTGCAGATGGAAGGAAGCGTCGGCTGACATGACGGTTGCTGACAACACCGCAGCCGCGAACGTAGCGGAGGCCGCCGAGGTCACGATCCCGGCGGCCTCCCGCGCGGAGCGTTTCGCCTCGTACGACGTCGAGGCGTTCGAGGTCCCGGGCGGCCGCGAGGAGAACTGGCGTTTCACGCCGATGAAGCGCCTGCGCGGGCTGCACGACGGTTCGGCGCCCGCCACCGGCGAGGCCGAGCTGGAGCTCGAGACCGCGCCGGAGGTGCGAGTCGAGACAGTGGGCCGGGACGACCAGCGACTCGGTCAGGCCGGCGTTCCGAGCGATCGGATCTCGGCTCAGGCGTACTCGTCGTTCGAGAAGGCGACGCTGGTGACGGTGCCCGCCGAGACGAAGGCGTCGGCCCGCACGCTGGTGCGGTTGCACGGCCCCGGTGAGGGCAAGACCGCCTACGGGCACGTGCAGCTTCGAGCCGAGCAGTTCGGCGAGGCGACGGTCGTGCTGGACCACGTCGGTTCCGGCACCTATGCCGACAACATCGAGTTCGTCCTCGGTGACGGGGCGCAGCTGACGGTCGTGTCGGTGCAGGACTGGGCCGACGACGCGGTCCACGTCTCCGAGCAGCACCTGAAGCTGGGCAAGGACTCGCGACTCAAGCACATCGTGGTCACGCTCGGCGGCGACCTGGTGCGCGTCAGCCCGACGGCTACGTTCGCGGGCCCCGGCGGTGACGTCGAGATGCTCGGTCTGCACTTCGCCGACTCGGGCCAGCACCAGGAGCACCGGCTGTTCGTGGACCACGCGGTGCCGCACTGCAAGTCCAACGTGCTGTACAAGGGCGCGTTGCAGGGCGACGGCGCACACTCGGTGTGGATCGGCGACGTGCTCATCCGTGCGGCGGCCGAGGCGACCGAGACGTTCGAGCTCAACCGCAACCTGGTGCTGACCGAGGGCGCGCGCGCCGACTCGGTGCCGAACCTGGAGATCGAGACCGGTGAGATCTCGGGCGCGGGGCACGCGAGCGCCACGGGCCGGTTCGACGACGAGCAGCTGTTCTACCTCCAGGCGCGCGGTCTGCCGGAGGAGGAGGCCCGCAGGCTCGTCGTGCGCGGGTTCTTCCACGAGATCCTCATGAAGATCGAGGTCCCCGAGGTGCGCGAACGGCTGGAGGCGGCCATCGAGGCCGAGCTCGAAGCCATCGGCGTGTAACACGGCCGGACCATCACTGACGACTTTCGAACGCCGAAGAGAAACGAAGAAGGCATGGCCACACTGGAAATCAAGGATCTGCACGCCGACGTCGTGACCGACGAGGGCAACAAGCCGATCCTCAACGGCGTCAACCTGACCATCCGCTCGGGTGAGACCCACGCGATCATGGGCCCGAACGGCTCGGGCAAGTCGACGCTGTCGTACGCGATCGCCGGTCACCCGAAGTACGAAGTGACCTCGGGCGAGGTGCTGCTGGACGGCGAGAACGTCCTGGAGATGAGCGTCGACGAGCGTGCTCGCGCGGGCCTGTTCCTCGCGATGCAGTACCCGGTCGAGGTGCCGGGCGTGTCGATGTCGAACTTCCTCCGCTCGGCCGCCACCGCGGTGCGCGGCGAGGCCCCGAAGCTGCGGCACTGGGTCAAGGAGGTCAAGGACGAGATGGGCCAGCTGGAGATCTCCCCCGAGTTCGCCGAGCGCAGCGTGAACGAGGGCTTCTCCGGCGGTGAGAAGAAGCGCCACGAGATCCTGCAGATGGCGCTGCTGAAGCCGAAGTTCGCCATCCTCGACGAGACCGACTCGGGGCTCGACGTCGACGCTCTGCGCACCGTCTCGTCGGCGGTGAACGAGTACAAGTCGAACAACGAGGTCGGCGTCATGCTGATCACGCACTACTCGCGGCTGCTCAAGCACATCGAGCCCGACTTCGTGCACGTGTTCGCCGGCGGCAAGGTCGTGCAGTCCGGCGGCAAGGAGCTGGCGGACGAGCTCGAGGCCGACGGTTACGTCAAGTTCACGACGGAAGCCGCGGTCTGACACGTCACTCGCGGTCTGCCGGCGGCGGTGAGAGCACCGCTCCGGCAGGCCCGGACCGAAGGGAGCCGGCGATGACCACCACGGATTCACTGCCTGTGGACGTCACGGCACTGCGAGCCGATTTCGCCATCCTGTCGCGCACCGTCCGCGACGGGAAACCGCTGGTGTACCTCGATTCCGGGGCGACGTCCCAGCGGCCCGCGCAGGTGCTCGACGCCGAGCGGCGGTTCGTGGAGACGTCGAACTCCGCGGTGCATCGTGGGGCGCATCAGCTGTCCGAGGAGGCCACCGACGCTTACGAGGGCGCTCGCGCGACGATCGCGTCGTTCGTCGGGGTCTCGCCGGGCGAGGTCGTGTTCACCAAGAACGCGACCGAGGGCATCAACCTCGTCGCCTACGCGATGAGCAACGCCGCCACGGCGGGCCCGGAGTCGGAGCGGTTCGCCGTCGGGCCGGGCGACGAGGTCGTCGTCACGGAGATGGAGCACCACGCGAACCTGGTGCCGTGGCAGCAGCTCTGCCAGCGCACCGGGGCGACGCTGAAGTGGTTCCCGGTCACCGAGGAGGGCAGGCTCGACCTGTCCGGGCTGGACTCGATGATCACCGAGCGGACCAAGGTGGTCGCGTTCGCCCACCAGTCCAATGTGCTCGGGACGGTGAATCCGGCCGAGCCGCTGGTGCGGCGGGCCCACGAGGTCGGCGCACTGGTCGTGCTCGACGCCTGCCAGTCCGTGCCGCACGGCGTGTACGGGCAGGGAGCCGTCGACTTCGGCGCGCTGGGCGTCGACTTCGCGGTGTTCTCGGGGCACAAGATGCTGGGCCCGTCGGGCATCGGGGTGTTGTACGGGCGGCGGGAGCTGCTCGAGGCGATGCCGCCGTTCCTGACCGGCGGGTCGATGATCGAGATCGTCCGCATGGAGGGTTCGACGTTCGCGCCGCCCCCACAGCGTTTCGAGGCGGGGGTGCCGATGACCTCGCAGGCCGTCGGGCTCGCCGCGGCGGTGGACTATCTGAACGGCGTGGGCATGGACCGCGTTGCCGCGCACGAGCACGCGCTCGCCGAGCGGGCGCTCGCGGGCCTGTCCGGGATTCCCGGAGTGCGGATCGTCGGGCCGGCCGACACGGTCGACCGCGGTGCGACCGTCGCGTTCGTCGTCGACGGGGTGCATCCGCACGATGTGAGCCAGGTGCTCGACAGCCTGGGCATCGCGGTGCGCGTGGGACACCACTGTGCGTGGCCGCTGCACCGGGCTTGCGGGGTGCCTGCGACGGTGCGCGCGTCGTTCTATCTGTACAACGAACCCGCCGAAGTGGATGCGCTGGTCGCGGGGGTCCGTGAGGCGCAGCGGTTCTTCGGTGCGGAACCCGAGGCGCAGGCCGCCTCCGTCGGCGGCGGTCAGGAGCAGGAGAAGGGCAGGCTGTAGGCATGCAGCTCGAGAGCATGTACCAGGAGATCATCCTGGACCACTACAAGAACCCGCATGCCCGCGGTCTGCGCGAGCCGTTCGACGGCGAGTCGTTCCAGGTCAACCCGACCTGCGGCGACGAGGTGACCCTGCGCGTCAAGGTCACCGACGACGGCAAGATCGAGGACGTGTCGTACGAGGGCCAGGGCTGTTCGATCAGCCAGGCCTCCACGTCGGTGCTGACCGACCTGGTGATCGGCCGCAGCGTCGACGAGGCGATGACGACGATGGACGCGTTCAGCGAGTTGATGCAGGGGCGCGGCCAGGTCGAACCGGACGAGGACGTGCTCGAGGACGGCATCGCGTTCGCCGGTGTGGCGAAGTATCCTGCGCGGGTGAAGTGCGCGTTGCTGGGATGGATGGCCTTCAAGGACGCACTGGCCCGCACATCGAACGGCGTGGAGGCCGTGTGAGCGACAATGGAGTGTGCGCAGCACCGCTCACCGAGGCCGACTCCCGCAAGATAGAGGTGGAAGCATGACCGAAGCCGGCACGCAGCAGGAGCGAGAGGGCCGCACCGCGGCCGACCTCGACCAGGAGGCGCAGGCAGCCGATGCGCCTTCGGCGGGGGACGTCGCCAAGGTCGAGGACGTCGAGGAGGCCATGCGCGACGTGGTCGACCCCGAGCTCGGCATCAACGTCGTGGACCTGGGTCTGGTGTACGACATCCGGGTGGAGCCGGACAACACGGCGACCATCGACATGACGCTGACGTCGGCGGCCTGCCCGCTGACGGACGTGATCGAGGACCAGACGGCGTCGGTGCTGAAGGGCTCCGGCAAGCTGGTCGACGACTACCGGATCAACTGGGTCTGGATGCCGCCGTGGGGCCCGGAGAAGATCACCGACGACGGCCGCGAACAGCTGCGCGCCCTCGGCTTCACGGTCTGAGACGTTCGGCGGCCTGATTCGACATCGCGTGCCGGACACCCGCTCATGGGTGTCCGGCACGCGTGTTTCGTGGGGTCGTGGCCGGCTCGTCCCGCGGATGACGGATGGGGTTCGGGCCGACGGGGTCGGTTGTTCCGACAACGGCGTTCCGGTCGGGGCGCCGAGGTCACAGCGCCGAGACCACAGCGCCGAGGTCACAGCGCCGAAGGTCACAGTGAGGCGTCGAGTGCCGCGAGGAGGCTGTCGGCCCGGCCGTCGGCGTTCTCGCTGCGCAGTTCGTTGGTGACGAAGGAGAATCCGAGGCTCTCCTGTGGCCACGCGCCGTGGCGTCCGCCGCCGGCTCCGGAGTGGCCGAACGCGCCCGCGGACCGTGTCGTGGGGCCGTAGGTGCCGATGGGGTCCTGAAGTTCGTAGCCGAGGCCGAACCTCAGCGGTCGATCGTTGACGGCGTCGACGCCTTCGGACCACGTGCGGGTGGCCCGGGCGAGCGCGTCCGGGGCCGCGATGTGGCCGCAGGCGAGGTGGTCGTAGAGCCGCGCCATCGACAGGGCGGTACCGGTGGCGCTTCCGGCGGCCAGTTCGGCGCGGCGGTAGGCGGCCGAGTTCATCCGCTCGTCCGAGTCGAGCAGGCCCGCGTACATGCGTTCGACGATCTTCCGGCGTTCCGGGTCGTCGAGGAATGTGCTGATCGCGTACCCGGGTGCGCGCTGCAGCCGTGCCGTGCGGCCGTCGAGGGACTCGGGTGTGCCTAGGTGGAGGTCCAGTCCGAACGGTGCGGCCAGGACCTCCCGCACGAGGGTGCCGACGGAGCGGCCCGTCGCGCGGCGCAGCAGCTCGGCGACGAGGTGGCCGTAGGTCAGGGCGTGGTAGGCGACGCGCGTTCCCGCTGTCCACAACGGAGCCTGGGCAGCCAGTAGCGCGGCGCAGGCTCCGTTGTCGAGCATGTCGTGCTCGCCGTCCACATAGGGCAGACCGGCGGTGTGTGCCAATACCTGGCCGATCGTGGCGTCGGCGGTGAACTCGGGCCACAGGTCCCGGACGGGTGCGTCCGGGTCGAGAACGTCGAGTGCCGCGACGACGGTGGCGACGACGCCCTTCGTCCCGGAGAACAGGACGCACAGGGTGTCGTCGCGCCACGGCACGGCCGACGCCGGGTCGGCGAGGCCGCCCCACAGGTCGACCACCGCCGTGCTGTCGCGCACGACGGAGAAGGAGGCACCGCCGCGCGCGTCGGCGAGCACGTCGGCGAAGGCGTCCCGCACGGGTTCGAATCCCGGCGCGACCGAGCCGTGGACCGTCATCGTCACATCCTCGGCGTGTTGGCGAGCAGTTCGCGCGTGTATTCGTGCGACGGGAAGTCGAGCACCTCGTCGACCGTGCCGGATTCGATGACCTCGCCGCCGCGCAGCACCGCGATCCGGTCGGCGACGTGCCGTGCCAGCGCGATGTTGTGGGTGACGAACAGCATCGCGGTGCCCAGTTCGCGCCGCAGTTCGCAGAGCAGATCGATGATCGTGGCCTGCACGGACACGTCTAGTGCGGACGTCACCTCGTCGCACAGCAGCACGTCGGGCGTGGTCACCAGGCCGCGGGCGATCGCGGCGCGCTGCCGCTGGCCGCCCGAGAGCTCGTCGGGAAGCCGCTCTGCGAGCGCGGGGTCGAGGCGGACCCGTTCGAGCGTCTCGGTCACGCGTGCCCGTCGCGCCGCGGCGTCGAGATCCGTCAGGGTCCGCAGCGGCAGTTCCACCGACTGCGCGATCGTCTTGCGGGGGTTGAGCGACGAGTAGGGGCTCTGGAACACGTACTGCACCGAGCGCAGCTGCTCTGCGGTGCGCTGCTGCGTCGAGGCTGCCAGCGGCGCTCCTGCCAGCGACACCGTGCCGGCGTGCGGTTCACCCAGTCCGGCCACGCACTGCGACAGCGTGGTCTTGCCGGAGCCGGACTCGCCGAGGAGCATCACGCATTCGCCGGCGCGCACGTCGAGGGAAACGTCGCGCAGCACGTGGTGATCACCGTAGGAGACGGACAGGCCGGACACGGACAGGACGGGCCTGCGGCCCCGGTCGCCGCGGGCCCCGGCGGATGCGGGGCCGTCCGATGCCGATGCGCCCGATGCCGATGCGCTCGTGGGTGAGGCGCTCGTGGGTGAGGTGACCGAGCCGGAGGTGTCGGTGGCGCCCGTGCCGTCGAGGTGCGGCACCGCGGTGACGAGTTCGCGCGTGTAGGCGTGCGAGGGGGAGCGGAGCACCTCGTCGGCGGAGCCGTACTCCACGACCTCACCGTTGCGCAGTACGGCGACCCGGTGGGCGATCGTCGCGACCACGGCGAGGTCGTGCGTGATGTAGAGCGCGGCGGTGTCGTGCTCGGTGGTGAGTGCGGCGACGGTGCGCAGGACCAGCGTCTGCGTGGTGACGTCGAGTCCCGTGGTCGGCTCGTCGAGCACCACCACGCTCGGCCGGCATGCGAACGCCATCGCGATGCCGACGCGCTGTTGCTGGCCGCCGGACAGTTCGTGCGGGTACCGCCGCCGGTAGCTCTCGTCGTCCGGGAGCCCGACCTCGGCCAGGACCTCGGCGATGCGCGCGGACCGCTCGGCGTCGGACGCGCCGTAGCCGTGTGTCTCGAGCACCTCGCCGATCTGCTTGCCGATGCGCAGGGCCGGGTTCAGCGAGGCGGCCGGGTCCTGGGGGATGTAGGCGACGGTGCTGCCGCGCAGCTGTCGCCGCTCGCGGTCGCCGACGTCCAGGACGGACACCGGGTCGGCGGCACCGGACTGCAGCGAGATCGCGCCGCCGGTGTGGACGAGTCCGCGGCGGAAGTGGCCGAGCGCGGCCAGCCCCGCAGTGGTCTTTCCGGAACCGGACTCGCCGACCAGTGCCAGCACCTCGCCGGGGGCTATCTCGTAGGAGACGCCTTTCAGTACGGGGTGTCCGGCGACGGTGTCCACGCGCAGGTCGCGGGCGGCGAGCGTGTGCGTCAGCGTGGCGGGTGCGGTCATGCCGAGGCCTCCTTCGCTGGGTGCGGCTCTCCGGATTTCGACGTGCCCGCGGCCGCCGAGGCGAGCGAGTCGGTGATCAGGTTGGTGCCGACGGTGAGCACCGCGATCGCGAGCACGGGCAGCAGCACGCCCCACGGTTCGACGACCAGTGCGATGCGGTTCTCGTTGATCATCAGGCCCCAGTCGGCGGTCGGCGGCTGGATGCCGAGGCCGAGGAACGACAGCGAGGCGACGTAACCGATGGAGTAGGTCAGCCGGAGGCCGAGTTCGACCATCAGCGGGCCCGTGATGTTGGGCAGCACCTCGCGCAGCAGGATGCGCCGTCGCGGCATGGCGTACATGCGGGCGGCCCGGATGAAGTCCGCGTCCTTGACCGCCACCGTGGACTGTCTGGCCACGCGGGCGACGCGCGGCGCGTGGGTGATGCCGATGACCAGTACCAGCAGCCAGCCTTCGGGGCCGATCATGGCGATCGCCAGGAGCGCGAACACCAGCTGCGGGAACGACAGCAGCACGTCGCTGCCGCGCATGATCAGCGAGTCGAGCCAGCCGCCGCTGTAACCGGCGAGCATGCCGAGCAGTGCTCCGAGTACGAGGCCGAGCGCGGTGGCCAGCACCGCGTAGACCAGCAGGGTCAGGCCGCCGGCGAGGAACCGGGTCAGCACGTCGCGGCCGAGGCCGTCGGTGCCCGCGATGCCGCCGGACTGGAAGGGCTTGCCCGCGAAACCGGTCGTGTCGTGGCCCGTCAGCCAGGGCCCGACCCAGGGGCCCAGCACGGCCACGGCGACGACGACCGTGGTCAGCGTCAGACCGATCTTCGCCTGGGGCAGCGACAACGCGCGCCGCAGCAACGTGGGCTGTGTGGTCGTCGCGGTCATCGGGCCACCTCCGCGCGCAACTTGGGGTTGGTCATGATGCCGACGATGTCGGCGATCAGGTTCACCACGATGTAGACGCCGGCGATGAGCAGCGTGATCGCCTGGACGACCTCGACGTCGCGGTTGTTGACCGCGTCGATGAGCGCCTGCCCGATACCGGGGTAGCGGAAGAGGAACTCGACGACCACGACGCCGCCCGCGAGCCAGGCCAGCTGGATCGCGATCACCTGCGCCACGGGGCCGATCGCGTGCGGCACGGCGTGGCGAGTGATGACGACGCGCTCGGGCAGGCCTTTGAGGCGGGCCATCTCGACGTAGCCGCTGTCGAGCACCTCGCTCATCGTCGCGCGCATCATGCGCGTGATGTACGGGGTGACGACGAGGGTCAGCGTGAGTATCGGCAGCACCAGTTGGATCGGCTGGGACCACACCGGTTCACCGGGCGGCGCCAACGTCACGGAGGGAAACAGCGGCAGCACCGTCGTCGACAGCACGACGATCAACGCGACACCGATGACGAACTCGGGCAACGCGGCGACGACCAGGCTGAGTCCGGACACGGTGTGGTCGACGGCGCGACCGCGCCGCAACGCCGACCACGTGCCGAGCGCGAGGCCACCGGCCGTGCTGATCACGGCGGCGCCGACGAGCAGCACCAGGGAGGCGCCGATGCGCCCTCCCAGCAGCTCGGTCACCGGCCCCTGGGAGGCGGCCGACGTGCCCAGATCCCCGGTGAAGACACCGCCGAGCCAGTCGAGGTAGCGCTGCCACACGGGCGCGTCGAGGCCGAGCTGGTCGTTGAGCGCGGCGATGCGCTCGGGGGTGGCCTGCTGGCCGAGGATGGCGCGGGCCGGGTCGCCCGGCAGCAGCAGGGTCGCGACGAACACGAGCAGTGTCACCAGCCACAGCACGGCGACGCTGATCGCGAGCCTGCGCAGAATCAGTCGAAACACGAAATCCTCACCTCCTCAGCCGAGCCAGACCTGGCCGAACGAATAACCGGACAGGGGAAGGCCGGTGCGGTCCGGGACGAGCCCGGCGACGTAGACCTGATGTGCGTCGACCTGGTTGACGAAGCCCCAGATGATCAGACCGCCGCGTTCGTGCTCGATGCGCTGCGCCCGCTTGAGCAGGCGAGTGCGCCTGCCGGTGTCGCTCGTGCGGTTGGCGGTCTGGACGAGCCGGACGAACTCCGGGTCCTGCCAGTGGGTCTCGTTGTAGGGCGAGTCCGGCAGTGAGCCGTTCGCGGCCTGCGGCAGATAGTTGCGCGTGTACCAGAAGTCCTGGGCGAAGTCCCACTTCAGGTAGTTGTCGCCGTAGAAGGTGGTGGTGTCGACGCGGCGGAGGCGGACGTTCACGCCCGCGGCCTTCGCCTGTTGCTGGAACACTTGCGCGGCCTCGACCGCACCGGCCTGGATCGGCGCGGTGACGAGTTCGACGTCGAGGTTCGGCTTGCCCGCCTCGGCCAGCAGCCTGCGCGCCTCGGCGATGTTCTGCGTGCGCTGCGGCAGTTCGGAGGCGTACGCCGGGTCGAACGGTGCGTAGAGGTCGTTGCCGACCCGGCCCTGACCGGACAGCACCTGGTTGATCATCTGTTCGCGGTCGACGACGAGGCGAAGGGCCTGCCTGACGCGCACGTCGTCGAACGGCGGGCGGTCGACGCGCATGGTGAACGGCAGCCACGTGCCCGTCTCGGACGAGAGGATGCGCATTCGTTCGTCGCTGCGCAGCACGTCGACGAGCGCGACGGGCACCTGGTCGATCGCGTCGACCTGGGAGGCCAGCAGCGCGTTGATCCGCGCATCGTCCTCGGTGAAGTTGATGAGGACGAGCTCGTCGAGATACGGCCGCCCGGACCGCCAGTAGTGCGGGTTGCGCACGAATCGGCTCTGCAGGCCCGCGGTGAACGACTCGGCACGGAACGGGCCGGTGCCGACCGGGTTCTCGAGGTCGAAGTCGGCGGGCACGATCCCGAGCGAGTACTGGCCGAGGTAGTCGGCGAACACCGCCGAGGGTTCGCTGAGGTGGAACTCGACCTGCCGGTCGCCTGCCGCTGTCACCTCGTCGAGCATGGAGAGGCTGGCCGCACCGGACTTCGGGTCGTCGGGGTCCATGATGCGGCGGAACGTCGCGACGACATCTGCGGGGGTCACCGGCCTGCCGTCGTGGAACCGGATGCCGTCGCGGAGGGTCGCGGTCCAGGTCGTCGCGTCCGCCGAGGGTTCGAGCTTCTCGGCGACGAGGTAGGAGACCTCGAAGTCGTGATCGCGGTAGACCAGCGGTTCGTAGAGGTTGCGCACCCGCGCGATGTCCGGGTTGGTGACGGGCGAATGCGGGTCGAGCGAGTCGGAGGCGCCACCGCCGGTGACGCCGACGCGAAGCGTGCCGCCGCGCTTCGGGGGTCCGGTCGGGGCTGCGGCGGCGTCGCTGCGCCCGCCGCAGGCCGACAGGAACGGGACGGCGCCGGCCAGTGCGGCGCTACCGAGCAGGAACTTCCTTCGAGAGATGCGAGTGTCGTGGTTGTCGAGGGACATGAAGGGCTTTCTGTCGGGGACAGGGGCGGGTCATGAGCGGATCGCTCTCCCCGCGTACTCCGGCGCCGGCTGGAGCAGGCGGCGGAGCTTGTCCGCCACGTGGTCCGGGAACGGCGCGGCCCCCTCGTCGGCGACGTGGATCGCCGTCAGCTCCTCGGTCGCCACGAGTTCTCCGCCGACGCGGAGTTCGTGGCACAGCACGGCCTTCTTGGCGGCGACCGAGGTCACGAACGTGGTGACGTGGAGGTCGGCGCGGGGGCCGACCTCACGCAGGTACCGCACGTGCGCCTCGACGGTGTAGAGCGAGCACCCGGTGTCGGTGCGGTACGTCTCGTCGAGACCGACGTGGTCCATCAGGTTCGTCGTGGCGAAGCCGAACACCATGACGTAGAACGGCTCGCTGAGGTGGCCGTTGTAGTCGATCCAGTCGTCACGGACCCGGTCGCGGTATTCGAGAACGTCAGCCATCGGTGCGTCCCCGTGATTCGGCGACGGCGCGTTGCACGGCGATGACCGCGCGGTCCCGCTCGGCGACGAGCTCGGCGATGCTCCGGCCGTCGGCCTCGGACTCGCAGCCGTCGACCATGTCGTCGCGCAGCTGCGTCGTGAGTTCGGGTGCGGTCAGCCGTGTCCAGGGCGCCTCGAGGGACGGTCCGAAGTGGTCCAGCATGTGCGCCATGCCGCCCTCGCCGCCCGCGAGGTGGAAGGTCAGGCACGGGCCGTGGACCGGCCAGCGCAGGCCGGGACCGTCGGTGATGGCGGTGTCGATCTGCTCGACGGTCGCCTCGCCCTCGGCCACCATGTGCAGCGCCTCGCGCCAGAGCGCCTCCTGCAGGCGGTTCGCGATGAACCCCGGCAGTTCCTGGTCCATGGTGATGACGGACTTGCCCACGTGCCGGTAGAACGCGCTCGCGTGTTCGACGGCCCAGCGTTCGGATTTCTCCCCGCCGACCACCTCGACGAGCGGGATGAGGTAGGGCGGGTTGAACGGGTGGCCGACGACGAGCCGTGTCGGGTCTGCGGCCGAGGTGGCCATGTCGGTCATCGGAAAGCCCGATGTGGACGATGCGATGACGACGTCCGGTGGTGTGACGGCGTCGATGTCGGCCAGCAGCGTCCGCTTGAGGTCGAGGTCCTCGGGTGCGCTCTCCTGCACGAACCCGGCGCCGTCGACGGCGCCGGCCAGTGTTGGCAGCACGGTCAGGTTGTCCTGGGACGCGCCCTCGGCGAGGCCGAGTTCCGTCAGCGCGGGCCAGGCGCCCGCGACGACGCGGCGCAGCTTCGCCTCGGCGTCGGGAGCCGGGTCCCAGGCACGTACCCGGTAGCCGCGGGCGAGGAAGTGGGCCGCCCAGCCGCCGCCGATGACGCCGGCGCCGATGCAGGCGACCGTGGTGATGCCGGTGAGGTCGGTGTCGGTGGGAGCGTCAGCCACGGTCGGTTCCCTTCAGGTTCAGCTGGGCGCGTGCCTCGTCCGGGGTGGCGACGGTGCCGCCGAGGCCCTCGACGATGCTCACGGCGCGTTCGACCAGCTGGGCGTTGGTCGCCTTGACCCCCTTGGCGAGGTACAGGTTGTCCTCGAGGCCGACGCGCACGTGCCCGCCGAGCAGGGCCGACTGAGCCACCCACGGCAGCTGGTTACGGCCGATCGCGAACGAGGCCCACTGCGAGCCCTCGGGCAGCATGTTCACCATCGTCTGCAGCAGCTCGGGGTTCGCAGGGGCGCCGTAGGGGATGCCCATGCACAGTTGGAACAGCGGGGGCGCGTCGATCAGGCCTTCCTCGATCAGCTTCGTGGCCAGCCACAGCTGACCGGTGTCGAAGATCTCCAGTTCGGGTTTCACGCCGAGTTCCTGGATCCGCTTCAGTCCGGTGCGCAGCATGTCCGGGGTGGACACGTAGAGCTGGCTGCCCTCGCCGAAGTTGAGCGAGCCGCAGTCCTGGGTGCAGATGTCGGGCAGCAGCTCCTCGACGTGCGGCAGCCGGTCGGTCGCGTTCACCAGGTCGGTGCCGTCGACGGGCTTGAGCGGGTCCTCCTGATCGAGGAACAGGTCGCCGCCCATACCCGCGGTCAGGTTCACGACGACGTCCACATCGGACTCGCGGATGCGGCGCACGGCCTCGCGGTACAGCGAGACGTCACGGGAACCCTGGCCGGTGTCGATGTCGCGTACGTGGATGTGGACGACGGCGGCGCCCGCGTGCGCGGCGGCGACGGCGTCGTCGGCGATCTGCTCGGGCGAGACCGGCACGTGCTCGCTCTTGCCCACGGTGTCGCCCGCGCCCGTCAGGGCGGCGGTGACGATGACTCTGTCCTGCATGGAGGGTGTCACATTCCTTTTCCGGCGATGGTGCGGTCGATGAAGTCCTTCAGGTGCTCCCGCATGGCCTCGACCGAGCTGCCCGGTTTGCCGGTGAGCACCTGGATGCCGAGCCCGTCGACGAGCGCGCTCAGCTGTGTGGTGATGGCATCGGGGTCCTGCTCGGCGAAGACCCCTTGCTCCTGTCCACGTCGGATGGTCATGGCGATCGTGTGGAACCACCGGTCGTAGGAGTCCCAGTAGAGTTCGCGCATCTCGGGGTTGAGCGCCGACTCGTTCCACACCTGGAGCCAGACCGACCACTCGTCGTGGAGCAGTCCGTCGGTGGGCAGCTGCAGCTCGACGAGCCGCAGCAGCCGGTCGTGTGCGTTGTCGATGGTGTGCAGCTCGGCGACCTGCCGGTCGAACGCGAGCTTCACGTTGCGCCGCAGCGCTTCGGTGAGCACGGCCTTCTTGGTGGGGAAGTGGTAATGGATGCTCGCCGTGCTCTGGCCGCACGCCTTGGCGATGTCGGCGATGCGCACGTGGTGGTAGCCACGCTCGGCGATGAGCTCCCACGCGGTTTCGAGGATTCTCCTGCGGGTCTCCGGCTGTGGACCGTCCTGTGTGGAGCTCGCCGACGGGGCGGGCACCGCGGTGACGGTCGCGGCGTCGTCGCTGCCGTTCAACAGCCAGTTCACCGTGGCCCCGGAGTGTTCGGCGATGCGGACGAGTTCGTGGGGCGAGAACCTGCGGGTTCCCTTCAGCGATTTCGACAGTTTCGTTTCGTCGAGTCCGATCGCCGTGGCGAACTCCCGCTGCGCGCCGGGCTTCGCGGGGAGCAGTCCCCGGACTCGGTCGCGCAGTCCATCCGTGTCGGCCATGTCGCTGGACCGTAGTAATTGCTTGCGGTGATCGCAAGGGGCTGACTGGCACATCAGTCAGTCGCAAGCCTGTGAACTGGAAGTATGTGCGCAACGAGGTGTGGGTCACCGGTTCCGGTGCATCGGGTTGCGACGGGCGGGTGCCGAACGATTCGGCCGGCACACCCCATCGGCCGCCGGTGGTCACATAGTGTGTCGCGCATGGGAGCTGCAGACACCACGCGCACGACACGACGGAACGCCGAGATGGAGGCCGGAGGCTTCGCGGACCTGGTGAGCAGTCCCTTCCGCATCGACCGGGACCGCATCGCCGGTTCGCCGTTCTTCGCTCGGCTGTCGGGTGTCACGCAGGTCGTCAGCACCGGTGGCTCGGGGCTGTTGCACAATCGGCTCACCCACAGCCTCAAAGTCGCGCAGGTGGCGCGGGCGATCGCGGAACGTCTCGGAGCGGACGCGGAGGCTGCCGCCGTCATCGGCAAGCTCGGCGGGTGCGATCCGGACGTCGCGGAGGCCGCCGCGCTCGGCCACGATCTCGGGCATCCGCCGTTCGGGCATCTCGGCGAGCAGGTCCTCGACCGCATCGCGCGGCGCCGGTACGGCTTGTCCGACGGGTTCGAGGGCAACGCGCAGACGTTCCGCATCGTGACGACCACGGAGGTGGGTGGCCCGACGCCCGAGGGTCTGAACCTGACGGCGGCCACGCGCGCCGCCTTGTTGAAGTACCCGTGGTTGCGGCTCCATCGTCCCGAGCCGCATCCGGCGACGATGGACGAACCGCCGCGGGGTGCCGCCGAAGGTGAGGAGCCGGGCACCGGGTCGGCGAAGTTCTCGGCGTACGTCACCGAACTCGACGATGTCGACCAGGCCCGCGCGCCGTTCGCCGATCTCGTCGAACCGTGGCAGCAGACCGTCGAGGCCTCGGTGATGGACCTCGCCGACGACATCGCCTACGCCATTCACGACCTGCAGGACTTCCACCGGATCGGGGTGCTGCAGCACGCCTCCGTCGCCACGGAGCTGGGCCGATGGCTCGCCGAGCCGGGCGCGTTCGCCGCGCTGTCGGACGAGACGTTGCGGGAGGTGCACGGCCACCCCGGCCGGTCACTGGAGGCGCTGCGGCGGCGGCTGCATGCCAAGGACGCGTGGATCGCCGACGATGCGGTGTTCGCCGGTGCGGTCGCGCGGGTTCAGCACCAGTTGGTGGACGGCCTGCTGGCGAGTCCGTTCGACGGGTCGGTCGAGGCCGAGCAGGCGATGGCGGCGTTCTCGGCGCGCTGGACGGCGCGGCTGGCGGACGGGGTGATCGTGACGCCGTCGCCGACGACTCGCAGCGGGCACGTGACGTTGCGGCAGCCGCAGTGGCACGAGGTGCAGGTCCTGAAGTTCGTGCACCGGCAGTTCGTCTTGCAGCGGCCGGACTTCGCGTTGCACCAACGTGGGCAGGCGGCCTTGTTGACGTCACTGGTGGATGCGCTCGACAGCTGGCTCGGCGACCGCGACGAGGCAGACAGGCTGCCCCGCAAGCTGCACGACCTGGTGGCGTTGGCGAGCGGCGAGTACGGCCGGCTGGTCAGGGAGGACCCGGGCCTGCTGGTCGGAGCGGCGGGGGAGCGGGTCGAGGGCGCCGACGCCGTGCGCGGACTCGCGCGCGGCCGTGCGGTGGTCGACTTCGTCGCCTCGCTGACCGATGCGCAGGCGTCGACCATGCTCGAGGCCATCACCGGCCGCGGCGGCCAGCCGTGGTCGGATTCGTTCGTGCTGTGACGCCGGTTTCGCGGGGTCATTGGGCGCCGGCTGTCTCGTGAGGCGATGCCATCCATCGCGGACGGGGGGGTGGAGCGCCGCGTCGCGGGTGGCGGCGCAACGACGATCGACCACACAACACCGCCGGCCACACACTGCTGCGGCCGGAGAACAGCCCTGCGCGTTACGACTCCACGCCGGTGTCGTGGCCGCTCCGTGCGGCACCTGCTGGCCGAGTACGGCTAGAACGGTGGTTCGTCGAGGAGCGGCGATGTTCGTGGTCCCGGCTGTCGTGACGGTCCCGGTTGTCGTTGTGATCCCGGTTGTTTCGGCCGCGGCCGCCGCGATGGGCGTGGTGTGAGGACGGGGTCTTGGTGTCCGGTGTGGGTGGTGCGGTTGGGTGTGGTGACGGTGGTGGTGCTGTGGGCCGGCCGGTGGCGGGGTCGCAGAGCACGGCGCGCCAGGTGCTGTTCGAGTTGGTCATGATCTCGCGCGCGATGGCGGCGGGGATGGGTCCGTAGCCGTCTAGTTCGCAGCCGGTCTCGGAGGTCGACAGGGCGGTATCGATGGGCAGGTGCAGATACACCATCGCCGCCGCTTCCGGCACGTGTGCGCCGGAGTCGCGGCCGAGTAGTAGGTCGGCGGTGATGTCGGCGCGGAGTTGGTCGAGCGTGCGGTTTTCGCCGTCCCACCGCAGCGCCCGGGCCATCGCGTCCACCCGGGCATAGCACGCGATGGGCGCCGTAGAGCTCGACCTGCCCGCGTTGCATGGCCGCCAGAACGTCGGGCATGCGCCGGGTCGGATCAACCGATTCCGGATCCGCCGCTCGACCTCCAGAGGTGACACACGAAGCTCCGGGGCCAGTTCGTCGGCGATCTCCCGCCACTCGCGCTCACCCGAGGTCAGCGAGGCGAGCAGCACCATCTCCTCGGCATCAACCTGCGCCCGCCGGCATCGCAGCGACACGGCCGTGGCAGCACCATCCCCAGAACCAGTCACACCACGTATAGTACCGAACTATAGTTCGAAACAGTATCACCGACAGGTGCGCGCCTGCAGCGAAGTGCCCTCCCGTCGACCTGCCCCGGACAACATCACGCTGCAGGCAGGGCGCAACCCGCGAACCTCACCGGAGCAAACCAACGCAACCTTGCGCCTGGATGCAGCGCGATACCCACAACGCCAGGTCGACGGGAGGGCACGGAGCCGGTGCCCATCCCGGAGACCTGCCCAGCCGGCAAGGCGAAAAACCCCGAGAACCCCAAGCTTCTATCTCGAGGTGAACCAGCCGGGCAGTAGTTTTCCAGATTCGTGATCGTCCCGGACTGTCCGTCCGACGTGGCGCCACATTCGGAGAACGGGGCGCGCCCGAAAGGGGAACGAGCTCCGGGAGCGGCACCAGCCCAGCCCGCCGGCCGTGATCCAACGCCGGCCGACCGTGTGGCCTCCCGCCGGGCGACCGAAACCACGCCAGACCGAAACCACGCCACGGCGAACGCGGCCCCTCCGAAGGCGGCACCTCCGCACACATCCACGGGGATGTCGGCATACGGTGACGCCATGGCGCGCGTGCGGCAGGTCAGCGGTGGCGGGAAGGCCGTCGAGGTGGAGCCGGAACGCCTCGCAGGGTGGTTCGACAGGTTCGCCGCGCGCAACGGCGGTGCGGCCTCGACAAGCGTGACACCGACTCGGGTCGTCGTGACCGCGGGTGACGGCACCACGGCGACCGTTGACGTGCCGTTCGCCCCGCTGGAGGCGGGCCACGGCCACCGCGAAGGGCTCGCCGTGGCCGACCTCGTCGAGCACGTGGCCGCGCCGCGGCGGATCGGCCTGCTGCTGGTCCGGCTCGGCGCGCACAGTGTCGGCATCGCCGAGGGGTCGTCCGTCGTCGTCTCGCGCACCGACCGGCATCTCGTGCACGGCCGCAGCGCGGCGGGTGGCTGGTCGCAGCAGCGCTTCGCGCGGCGCAGGGACGGCCAGGCGCGGCAGGCGCTGCGTGCGGCGGCCGACGACGCGGCCGACGTCCTCGCCCCGGCCGCGTCCGAACTGGACGGTGTCGTGCTCGGCGGTGACCGTGCGGCCCTCGACGAACTGCGGGACGATCCGCGCCTGCAGCAGCTGTTCGACCTCGCCCTGCCCCGCGTGCTCGACGTGGCCGAACCCCGCAGGGCCGTGCTCGACGAGGCGGCGAGCCGGGCGCGGGCCGTCGAGGTCGTCCTGCGGTGACCGCGGTCACCGGGGCGGAAAGTCCGTTGCGGGTGGCCCGTACACTCGGGCCCGTGGTCGTTCTGCTGGAGTAGCCCCGCGCCTCTGCTCGTGCTTCTGCGCCGTGCCGTGCGCCTGCACCGCGTGTGCGCGCCGGATGGGCAGCGGCATGCACGGACGTCTCCACCTTCCGAACCGACGCCACGGAGTTCCCTGTGATCACGGCTACCGGCCTGCAACTGCGCGCGGGCTCGCGCATCCTGCTCGACGACACGACCCTGCGGATCCAGCCCGGTGACCGCATCGGACTCGTCGGCCGCAACGGCGCGGGTAAGACCACCACGCTGAAGGTCCTGGCAGGCGAAGGTGAACCGTACGCGGGAGACGTCACCGTCGGCGGTGAGGTCGGCTACCTGCCGCAGGACCCGCGAGAGGGCGACCTGTCCGTCCTCGCCAAGAACCGCGTCCTGTCCGCCCGCGGGCTCGACAAGATCCTGCGGGACATGGAGAAGGCGCAGACCGCGATGGCCGAGCTCGTCGACGACGGTGAGCGGGACAAGGCCGTGCGCAAGTACGGCAGGCTCGAAGAACGCTTCTCGTCACTGGGCGGGTACGCCGCAGAGAGCGAGGCCGCGCGCATCTGCGCCAACCTGGGACTCGAAGAACGCATCCTCGACCAGCCGCTGCAGACGCTGTCGGGCGGCCAACGCAGGCGCGTGGAGCTCGCACGGATCCTGTTCGCCGCCTCCGAATCCGGCGCGGGCGGCAAGTCCGGCACCATGCTGCTGCTCGACGAGCCGACCAACCACCTCGACGCCGACTCGATCAGCTGGCTGCGCGGGTTCCTCAAGGCCCACGAAGGCGGGCTCGTCGTGATCAGCCACGACGTCGACCTGCTCGACGAGGTCGTCAACAAGGTGTGGTTCCTGGACGCGACCCGTAGTGAGCTCGACGCCTACAACATGAACTGGAAGCGCTACCAGGAGGCGCGTGCGACCGACGAGAAGCGCCGTCGCCGCGAACGCGCCAACGCCGAGAAGAAGGCGAGTGCACTCCAGCAGCAGGCCGCCAAGCTCGGGGCGAAGGCCACCAAGGCCGTGGCCGCGAAGAACATGGCACGCCGCGCCGACGAGATGCTGTCGAACCTCGACGAGGAACGGCAGGCCGACAAGGTCGCGAAGATCAAGTTCCCGGCGCCGGCATCGTGCGGCAAGACGCCGCTGACCGCGGAGGGGCTGTCGAAGTCCTACGGCTCGCTGGAGATCTTCACCGGCGTCGACCTTGCGATCGACCGGGGTTCGAAGGTGGTCGTGCTCGGTCTCAACGGTGCGGGTAAGACGACCCTGCTGCGTCTCCTCGGCGGGATGGAGACGCCTGACACCGGGTCGATGGTCCCGGGTCACGGCCTGCGGCTCGGCTACTACGCACAGGAACACGAGACGCTGGATCACGACGCGTCGGTGTGGGAGAACATCCGCCACCTCGCCCCCGACACGGGCGCACAGGAGCTCCGCACGCTGCTCGGGTCGTTCCTGTTCTCCGGTGAACAGCTCGAACAGCCCGCCGGCACGCTGTCCGGTGGGGAGAAGACCCGACTCGCCCTGGCAGGCCTCGTGTCCAGCGCCGCGAACGTGCTGCTGCTCGACGAGCCGACGAACAACCTGGACCCGGCGAGTCGTGAACAGGTGCTCGACGCGTTGCGCAGCTACTCCGGCGCCGTCGTGCTCGTGACCCACGACCCGGGCGCCGTCGAGGCGTTGGAACCGGAACGGGTGATCCTGCTGCCGGACGGCACGGAAGATCATTGGTCGGCGGATTATCTGGAACTGGTCCAGCTGGCATGACGACAATCGCCGTGCAGGGGCGGTTTTCGGCCCGATTTCGGGGTCTGTGACCTGTCGTTGACGGACGGCCAAGAAAGCTGGCCGATCGTTAGTTGACGTGCGCAAATACCGGATCGGCGCAACATTTCCGTGCTTCCACCGCCTTTTCCCGTTCTCGTCTGGCATTCCGGCCGCTGGTGTTCGATCATTGCGACCACGGGGGCCGAATGTGGCCCAGAACACGAACAGGCGGAAGGTGGATCGACGTGGTTGACCTCAAGAAGGGCGCGCGTATCACCGGGAACACGCGTGACAAGCTCGCCGCCGACCTGAAGAAGAAGTACGAGAAGGGCGCGAGCATCCGTTCCCTGGCCGAATCGACCGGCCGGTCCTACGGCTTCGTGCACCGCGTGCTGTCCGAGTCGGGTGTGCAGCTCCGGGGTCGCGGCGGCGCCACGCGCGTCAAGAAGAAGTAGCGCCGAGCAGCAGCAGGAGCGTCACGACGAAGTAGGTGCAGCAGAACTCCGCGCCTCGTGACCCTCACCTCGGTCGTCCCGTGCGGAGGTGCCGGCCGAACGCCCACGTGCGTCCTCATGGGCACGGAGACGCTCTCGGTCACGAAGACACACCATCGCGCCGAGCAGCACGGCCGGATACAGGAGGTACCCGAATCTCGTCGCCGGTGTGAGCAGGGTGAATGCGCCCAGTCCGACGGCGATGCGGAGCATCGCGTCCGCGCCGCCGGTCGGCGGACGAACGAGCAGCCAGCAGGTGATCGCGACGGCTGCGAGTCCGAGCAGCACGAACGCGATCACCTCACCCGTCGCGCCCGTGGCAGCGATGAGATGACCCGGTAGCGGGCTCGCCGCCGGTGACGACACCGCGCCGAGCCCGGCCGGGAACCTGAGCACGTGCTCTGCCATGGCCTGCGGGTCGATGAGCACTGCCGGCAGGTGCACCGCCGCACAGGTGCCGAGGAACACGACGCAGAACCGGGCGAGTGCGCCCGCGCCGAGGCGTGCGCACACGAGCGTGCCCACGACCACCGCGGCGGGGAGCACGATGAGCTTCGCACTCGTCACGAGCGCGAGGGCGAGCGCGGCCCACAACGGTCGGTCGACCGCGGCCAGGGTCGTACCCAGGATCAGCAGGCCGGCGATCGCCAGATCCGGGCCTGCCGTGGCCCACGTCAGGGCTGTCAGCGGGAACACCGCGGCGAGCTGCGCGGCGCGGACGGGGATGCGCGGACGGCCGAGCAGCCGCCACGCCCCCCAGGCGCACACCACGGCCGTGAGCGCGAACAGCAGCCTGGCGTCGGTGAGCAGATCGCCCACCGGGGTACCGCCGAACCACGCCCGCGGCAGCCCGAACAGCGGCATCACGGGGCCGTACGGCGTGTAGTCGTCGACGACGGGTGGACGGCCGAGTGTCGTGACGTCGACGTACGGTGTTCCCGTCGTGGTGAGCAGGTCGGCGGAGCGTTCGATCACCCACACCTCGGGCTGGGCGGACCACTGGTTCGGGTCGGGACTCCAGTCGCCACCGGTGAGCCGCCGGGCGAGGAGGGTGCCCAGCGGGGCGAGCATGCCGACGGCGCCGATGACGCCGACACCCGTCCAGCGGGACGCCCACCGTCCGCTCGCCCGTGGCGAGAGTCGCAGCCACAGGGTGTGGGCGAGGGCCAGTCCGTAGGCGGCGACCGCGAACCCGGCCCACACGCGGAACCCGTAGTGCTTGTCGGTGAGGGCCAGCGCCAGGGCGTAGCCGCCGCACAGGGCGTAGAGCACGAGATCGAGCCGCAGCGGCCGACCGGACGGACCCTCGTCCCAGCCCGCGCGTATCCAGTCTCCGACGAGGCGGCTGCCCATGACGTGTCAGGTTAGGCGACAGGTCACAGCGTCGGGGAGGCAGCCGGGAATCCGTGTCGGAAATCGGGAAGGATCATGTGTCCGGCGGTGTTGTGCAGGACATATGCCGACCATAGCTCGACTAATGTCGAGGGTTGGCGCGGTTGCGAAGGGCGGACGGAGACGCGGTGATGGACAGCAGCTGGTCATTGATGAGCGGCGCGATGCGCGCGGCGGATGCCCCGAAAGGCCTGCGGGCGGGCACGGTACGACGGGTCGCGGCGTTCGCCCGGCCGCACTGGCGGCGCCTGGCCGTCTTCCTCGCCCTGACGGTCGTGGCCGCGGTGATCGCGGTGTCGACGCCGCTGTTGGCAGGCCGGGTGGTCGATCAGATCGTCGGCGGCGGCGCCGTCAGCGCGGTCGTCTGGCTGGCAGTGGCCATCGCGGGGCTGGCCGTCGCCGACGCCGCCATCGGGCTCGCCGAACGCTGGCAGTCGGCACACATCGGGGAAGGCCTGATCTTCGACCTCCGCCGCGCCGTGTTCGAGCACGTCCAGCGCATGCCGATCGCCTTCTTCACCCGTACCCGCACCGGCGCGCTGGTCAGCAGGCTGAACAACGACGTCATCGGCGCCCAGCGCACGTTCACCGCGACCCTGTCCGGCCTCGTGACGAACGTGATCCAGCTGGTGCTGTCGGTGGCGGTGATGGTCACCCTGTCGTGGCAGGTGACGCTCCTGGCGCTCGTCCTGCTGCCCATCTTCGTGATCCCCGCCCGCCGGATCGCCCGGCGAATGGCCGACCTGCAGCGCGAGTCGGCGGAACACGACGCCTCGATGACGACGCAGATGACCGAACGGTTCTCGGCACCAGGGGCCACACTCGTGAAGCTGTTCGGCAGGCCGCGCGAGGAAGCCGGCCAGTTCGCCGAGCGCGCGGGAAAGGTCCGGGACCTCGGGGTGCGCACCGCCATGCTCACCCGCTGGTTCATGACGACGTTGACGCTCGTCTCGGCGCTGGCGCTCGCGCTGGTGTACGGCCTGGGCGGCTGGCTCGCGCTCGACGGCCAGCTGGCCGCGGGCACGGTCGTGTCCCTCGCGCTGCTGCTCACCCGCCTGTACACACCGTTGACGGCACTGGCCAACGTGCGGGTCGACGTGATGACCGCACTCGTGTCGTTCGAGCGCATCTTCGAGGTGCTGGACCTCGACCCGATGATCACCGAGAAGGAGCGGCCGCGGGAACTGCCCGCCGGTGCCGTGTCGGTCGAGTTCGACGCGGTGCGGTTCGCTTACCCGTCCCCGGATTCGTACTCGCTGGCCTCGCTCGAGGACGTGGCCGCACTGGACCAGCGCGGCGGCGAGGAAGTGCTCCACGGCGTGAGTTTCCGAGCCGAGGCGGGGGAGATGGTGGCGCTCGTCGGGCCGTCCGGCGCGGGCAAATCGACGATCGCGGGCCTGGTGCCGCGGCTCTACGACGTCGACGCGGGCGCGGTCCGCCTGTCGGGCGTCGACGTGCGGGACCTCGGGTTCGACACGCTGAAATCGGCGGTCGGCGTCGTCACGCAGGACGGGCACCTGTTCCACGACACGATCCGCGCCAACCTGGCATACGTGCGTCCGGGAGTCGCCGACGCCGACATCTGGCATGCGCTCGACCGGGCGCGGCTGGCCGATCTGGTGCGGTCGCTGCCCGACGGACTCGACACGGTCGTGGGTGAGCGCGGCTACCGGCTCTCCGGCGGCGAGCGACAGCGGCTGACGATCGCCCGCCTGCTGCTGGCCCAGCCGCGCGTGGTCGTGCTCGACGAGGCGACCGCGCACCTGGACTCCGAGTCCGAGGTGGCGGTGTCGGAGGCGCTCGGCGAAGCTCTCTCCGGCCGTACCTCGCTGGTGATCGCGCACCGGCTCTCCACCATCCGGGCGGCCGACCGCATCTGCGTCGTCGCCGAGGGCCGCGTCGTCGAACAGGGCACGCACGACGAACTGCTGGCCGCGGACGGCAGGTACGCGCAGCTCTACCGCACCCAGTTCCGCGACCGGGACGGCGACGAGCCGGACGGCGCCCCGTCCGCAGCCGCGCCCGCAGGTGACGAAGCGGTCGTGGCGTGAGCGGCGCGGACGGCGGTGCCGGTGGGGCGGGCCGCGCGGAGCCGGTGCTCACGGTGCGCCGCGGCCACGGCCCGGCCCAGGGCGTGGCGCTCGTGCTGCACGGCGGGGCCGAGCACGGCGCCGCGGCGGTGCCGCCGTGGCGCACCGCGTACCTGCGGATGGTGCCGTTCGCGCGTGCACTGGCGGGCTCCTACGGCCGGCACGGGGTGGACGTCTACCTGCTGCGCAACCGGGTCCGGGGGTGGAACGGCACCGCACAGGACCCGGTGGTCGACGCGCGACGCGCCCTGGCTCGCATCCACGACGAGCGGCCCGGCCTCCCGGTGGCGCTGACCGGGCATTCGATGGGCGGCAGGGTGGCGCTCCACGTGGCCGACGACGACGCCGTGCGCTCGGTGTGCGCGCTCGCACCGTGGACGCCCGAGGGCGACCCGGTGGACGCGGTGCGGGGCCGCAGGCTGCTCATCGCCCACGGGACCGGCGACGAGCGGACCAGCCCGGCTGCGTCCCGCGCCTACGCCGAGCGCGCCGCGGCGGTCGCCGAGCACGTGGCGTGGGTGGGTCTGGCCGGTGAGCGGCACGCGATGCTGCGCAGGCCGGGCCTGTGGCGGCGGCTGGTGCTCGACACGACGGCGCGCGGCCTGCACCTGCCCGTCGGCCCGCGGGTGGCCGATCTCGACGACACGTCGTGTGAGCCTGCTCCCACCTGCTGGTCGATCACGCTGTGACGTACGGTGACCTGCGGTCGGACCGTGCGCCGACGTGAGCACGCGGGTGGTCCGCGCAACCGAATCGGGGACACGTGCGTCTCCGGCAGTGGGTGTGCGGTTTAGTGGACCCCTGGCGTCTTGGGCGAGAACACCGCCTTCGGCGCCGGACCGAGCAGTAGTCGCGAGACGGACCGGGAGACGGCCATGACGCAGGGCGGGCAGTACGGCGGGGGACGGCCGGAGGGCCGGCCGCCGCACGGACACCGGCGACCGCCGCGTGGTCCGGCCGGTCCGCCACCCGGCCCCGGCGGCCGTGGTGGCCCAGGTGGCCCCGGTGGGCCGGGCGGTGGTCCGCCCGGCGGCCGTCCCGGTCCGCGTGGACCGCGCGACCACCAGCGGGCGCAGATGATGCCGCTACCGGGCAGCGACCAGGCCCGGCACAGACCGCCGCAGCAGGACACGCGCATCGCCCCGCCGGAGGAGCCGCCCCGGGAACGGCCGGCAGGCCCGGAACGCCGCCCGGAAGGCCGCCGCAAGCGCCGCTGGTCGTTCGGCAGGATCGCCGGATCGCTGGCGATGGTCATCGTGCTGTTGCTGGCCGGCGTGTGGCTGTACCTCGAGTTCTCGATCAACCGCATCGACGCGATCCAGGACTACGACGGCCGTCCGGCCGCCGGTGCGGGCACCAACTGGCTGATCGTCGGGTCGGATTCGCGGGAGGGCCTCGATCAGGATCAGAAGGACGCGCTGGCCACCGGCGACGCGGGCGGTAACCGCACCGACACGATGATGATCGCGCACCTGCCGGACAACGACACGAAGCCGACGCTGCTGAGCCTGCCGCGCGACTCGGTCGTGGAGATCCCCGGCCACGGCTCCGGGAAGATCAACTCGGCGTTCGCGATCGGCGGCGCACCGTTGCTGGCGAAGACGGTCGAGCAGGCCACCGATCTGCGCATCGATCACTACGCCGAGATCGGCTTCGGCGGGTTCGCCGGCATGGTCGATGCGATGGGCGGTGTCGAGATGGACATCGCGGAGAAGATGCACGACCCGAAGACCGGGATCACCATCCCGGCGGGCAGGCAGGAACTCGACGGCTCGCAGGCGCTCGGGTTCGTCCGCATGCGCTACAGCCCGGCGACCCCGCGCTCGGATCTGGACCGGGTGGTCAACCAGCGCCGGTTCATCGGCGAGATGGTCAGCCAGATGGCCAGTCCGGGCACGCTGCTGAATCCGTTCGCCGTGGTGCCGCTGCTGGCCGAGGCACCGGACGCGCTGACGATGGACGACGAGGATCACCTGCACCACCTGGTCGCACTGGCCTGGGCCATGCGCGGCATCTCCGACGGCGGTGTGGTCAGCACGACGATGCCCACCACGTCCGCGTCGGCCGAACAGTGGGACGAAGCGCGCTCGACCGCGCTGCTCGACGCGCTGCGCAACGACGACCCGGTACCGGAGAACGCGATCGTCGAATGAGCGGTCGCCCGGGCGGTGTGCCGCAGGCGGCGTACGAGCCACCCGGGTGACCGGTTCTCGGCGACGACCGGGCGGCCGTCAGGCCGCGCTGCGGAGGACCTCGAGGGCGCGCTCCGCGTGGACCGCCATGCGCAGTTCGCTCTTGACGACCGCGAGCACCTTCCGGTCGGTGCCGATGACGAACGTGTGCCGTTTGGTGGCCAGTGGTCCGAACGCCCTACGCACGCCGAACTGCCGCGCGACGGTGCCGTCGGCGTCCGACAACAGGGGAAAGCCCAGGTCGTGGGTCGTGTCGAACGTCCGCTGCTTGTCGACCGGATCGGGGCTGATGCCGACCCGGTGCGCGCCGATCGCGGCGAACTCCGCCGCGTGGTCGCGGAAGTGGCAGGTCTCGGCCGTACACCCCGGAGTCATCGCGGCGGGGTAGAAGAAGAGCACCACAGGGCCGGTGTCGAGGAATCCGGTGAGTGACCGCGGTGAGCCGCTCTGGTCGGGCAGGGTGAAATCCGGGGCGAACTCGTCGCTGTTCATGCCGGGGAGTATCGCTGATCGAGCACAGCGGCGATCTCGGTGCCCGTGGCCGAACCGCCGTAGTGGTCGCCGCGGCCCGCGAAGATCCCGATGTCACGCAGCCGCTGGGCGTGGGCGGCGTCGCGTACCCCGTCCGCACCGACCCGCTTGATGCCGAGCTCACGGGCGCGTTCGAGCAGCGCGTACAGGTGCGCACGCGCGTTGTCGGCCTCGGTGCCCTCGGTGGCGAGGCCGTCGACGAGCGGGCCGGACAGGATCGCGAACCCGACAGGCAGCCGGTGGGTGTGGACAAGTTCCAGATCCGAGGCGCCGGACACGGCGAGGGTGATCTTCACGTCCAGGTCCGACAGGACGGACAACGTGTCCACCACCTCGCCGCGCGGATCGAACAGCGCGAGGCTGTCGGTGCAGATGCGCAGCTTCTGGTGCGGCAGGCCCGTCCGCTCGAACTCGTCGCGGATGATGCGGACGAGATTCGGGTCGACGGCCAATCGCGTCGGAAGCCGTACGCACAGATCGGGCGCGGTGGGGAAGTCGCGGTACCACTCCGCGGCGTCCGACATCGCTTCCGTGAGCAGCAGCGTGCCGAGACTCGGTGTCATGCCGGTGGTGTCGGCGAGCGGGAAGAAGTCGGCACCGTTGAGTGTGCCGTGCTCCGGATGGTTCCACCGCAGTACCGCGTTCACGACGGCGATCTCGTCGCTGCCGTCCAGCTTCACCGTGGGCTGGTACTCGACCTCGAACTCACCGTTCTCCATGCCACCGCCGATGCCCGCACCGATGTTGTAGCGCCTGCGGTCGCCGGAATCCAGCTCGGGCTCGAACAGCATCCACTGGGCGCGGCCGGCCTCCTTGGCGCGGTGCAGCGTGATCTCGGCGGCACGCTGGATCTCCTCGGTCGTGCCGGTTCCGGCGTCCTGGACGACGATGCCTGCGCTGATGCTGACCGCCACGCCCCGTTCGCCGAGGTAGACGGGTTCGGCCAGTTCCGCCATCGCCGTCTCCACCAGTTCGATCACCGCGGCGGCCGTGACCCGGCCACGGTGCAGTACGCCGAATCCGTCGCCGGAGAGCCGGGCGACGACCGTGTCGGGACCGCGGAACACCGTCTCGAGTTTTCCCGCGGCGTAGCGCAGGACCTCGTCCGCCGAGCCGGGGCCGAGGCCGTCGTTGATGACCTTGAAACCGTCGATGTCGAGGTACACGACGGCGATCCGGTCTGATTCCGGGGAACCGAGCCAGGTTTCGAGCGTCGTGTGGTAACTGCGCGAGTTGGGCAGACCGGTCAGCTGGTCGTGGGTGTTCTGCCGCCGCAGTGCCTCCCGCAGCAGTTGCAGCTCGTTGATGTTCTCCGCGAGGAGTACCGGGTGCGGCGGGTCGCTCTCGCCGCTCGGCAGCGCCGTGACGGTCACGTTGGTGAGTGCGGAACTCTCCGCGGCCCCGAGGTGTACCTGCTCGCGCTTGCGAGCGCGGCCGTCCTCGGCGAGGTCGGCGAGCGCGGTCCGGAGGGCGGCGACGTCGCGCTCCTCCGTGCCGAGGCCGGTGAGGGTGCGGCCGACGAGTTCGTCGAGCGTCGTGTCGAGCAGTTCGAGCATGGCCGGGTTCGCGTCGAGGACGCCTCCGTCGGGGTCGGCCAGAACGACACCGCACGGTGCGGCCGCGTAGAGCGCGGCGAAGCGTTCCACGGCGGAGTCGTGCCGGGTGCGGCACCGGGTCGCGCCGGCGTCGGCCCCTTCGCGGACCGCGGCGGTGACGGCGCGGTCGAGTTCGTCCGAAGGCACGGCCGATCCGGCCGCGGCGGCGATCTCGGCGGCCCAGCGGCGGGCGATGTGGGACAACCCTGGTGTGTCACCAGGCTCGGGCACCGTGCACCTCTCTCAACACCGATGGCACAGCCGTGCGATTCAGCTGCCCCGACTGAGCTGGGGCACGGCCTCGACAAGTGGAAGGCCGGCTCGTCCGGATGCCAGCCTGCGGAGCTGTCCACCATGGCGCACGAAGAACGAAACATGGCGCACCGCAGACTAGGCACCGATGGTCGAGTCGGCCGTCGGCATGCAACATCATCATGCCAGCCACGCAGTGTCCACCGACTGTACGGGTGGTTCTACAGGCAGTATGCGTCACGCTCCGTAGTTAGACCGGTTGGAGGTGCACCGGCAGCCCGTCCACGGGTACTGGGAGCGAGACGTAGTCCCACCGCACCTCGTAATCGCGCGGCACCGTGATCCGGTACGAGCGGACGAGTTCGTGCAACAGCGCCTTCGTCTCGAACATGCCGAAGTGCAGTCCGATGCACTTGTGGGCACCGCCGCCGAAGGGCATCCACGCGAACCGGTGCGACTTGTCCTCCCGGCGCCCCTCGGCGAACCGCTCGGGATCGAACCGGCGCGGGTCGGTCCAGCACGCCGGGTCGAAATGGTTCACCGCGGGCGCGACCCCCACGAGCGATCCCTTCGGGATGAAGTGCCCGAGCACCTCGGTGTCCTTGACGGCGGTGCGCGACAGGCTCGGCACCGGCGCGACGAGCCGGAGCGCCTCCTTGATGACCAGCTCCAGTGACGTCAGCGAGTCCAGCGCGGCCGTGTCGGGAGGGTCGTCCCCGAGCGCGCGGGACTCCTCCCGGACACGTTCCTGCCACTCCGGGTTCTTCGCGAGGTAGTAGGCCGCGGCCGTGGACGTGATGGTCGTGGTGTCGTGTGCGGCCATCATCAGGAACACCATGTGGTTGATGACGTCGGTGTCGGTGAACCGCTCGCCGTCCGGTGTCGTGGCGTGGCACAGCGCGGAGAACAGGTCGTCGCCGTCGCCTGCTCGTTTCGCGGGCAGGTTGTCGGCGAAATACCGTTCCAGCCGCTTGCGTCCTTCGAGGCCCGCGCGCCACCGTCCGCCGGGCACCGGGACGCGAACCAGGGCAGTGCCGGCCCGCACGCAGGCCACGAACGCCCGGTTGATCTCGCGTGCCTCGTCGTCGCTGCGCATGTCCATGAACACGCGGGTCGCGACGTCGAGGGTCAGCTGCTTGAGCGTCCAGTACAGCCGTGGCGACGACGGAAAGGCCGCGACGCCCTCCCGCAGCGTCGGTCCCATGCTCGCGACGTAGCCGGCGAGCCGGTCGCGGGTGAAGGCCTCCTGCATGATCCGGCGGTGCATCCGGTGCTCGTCGAAATCCAGCAGCATGAGTCCGCGATGGAAGAACTTGTCGATGAAGAACCGCCAGCCTTCCTGCGAGAAGGCCTTGTCCCGGTTGACCAGGGCCGCCTGGGTGGCATCGGCGCCGGTGAGGGTGACGATGCGCCTGCCGAACGCGCCCGTCCACGACACGGGGCCGTAGCGCTCGAAGCGGCGGAGGCCGAACTCGACGCCGAAGCGCATCTGGGTGAGCGTGTTGCCCACGAGCGGCGGGCCGGCGTCGCCGAGCACGGGGGAGAGCCCGCTGTCGTCGGGTGGGGCGGCGAGCTCCCGTGCCGGCCAGCGCTGTTCGAGTAGTCGCTCGTCGACCGCGTTCGGCAGCGGCCACGCCGTGAGCGGTGGCATGCGTTCCCGCAGTACCGTGCTGACCCGGTCGATCGCGGCGGTGGTCGCACCGCGCGCGGCGTTGACTGGTGTGACGACCATGGCGGCACCATCTCCTCGTCGAGACCCTGCCTCCCACCGTGCCGCACGTGTTGGCAGGACGACAAGTGCGTTCGCCCGGCTGCGGGGACCGCGCCGGGACGAGGGCGCGCACGCAGCTGCCCGCAGGCCGGCCCGGCCCCGCGCAGCGTGCGAGGGCCGGTCGGCCCAGTGCCCCGACGGGAACCTTCGGGGCGTCGTCAGTCGGCCGGGGCGGTGCGGGTGCGGGCCGAGTGGGTCGAGGCGGAACCGATGCGGAAGTCGGCGAGGTCCACGCGCCGGGTGCGGGTGCGGTACTCGCGTGTCCGGCCCGGCCAGTTCGACACGACGCGACCGCCCGCCGTCCGGTACCAGCTCCGGCAGCGGGTCCACACCGAGCGGGCGAGCCTGCGCTGCACCGACTCGTCCCAGGCGCGCTCGGCCTCGGGCCGGACGTCGAGGTACCGGCCGGGCCGGCTGCGGAGCTCCCCGACGGCGTCGCGGATGTAGCGGGCCTGACTCTCCAGCATGTGGACGATCGATCCGCCGCCGAGATTCGTGTTCGGCCCGTACATGAGGAACATGTTGGGAAAGCCGGGGACCGTGATGCCGAGATGAGCGCGGGCGCCGCCGCGCCAGGCCTCGGCCAGGCGCCTGCCGCCGAGGCCGTGGATCGCCATCGGGGCGAGCAGGTCCTGGGTGGCGAAGCCGGTTCCGTAGATGATCACGTCGGCCTCGTGGAGTGTGCCGTCGGCCGTCCGCACCCCGTCGGGCGTGATCTCGGTGATGTCGTCGGTCACGAGGTCCACGGTGGGTGAGGCGAGCGCGGGCAGGTAGTCGTTGCTGAACAGGATGCGCTTGCAGCCGAGTGCATAGGCCGGCGTGAGCTGCTCGCGCAGCCGCGGGTCGGTGACCTTGTCCCGCAGGTGCTTGGCGGCCTGCCTGCCGAACAGCGGGGTGAACACCTGCCACCGGGAGAGACACTCCTGCGCGAATTCGGAGTAGAGCCAGAAGCCGAGCCGGTCGAGCTTCTGCAGCCAGGGCACGGTCCGCAGCGGTGCGTGGTACCAGCGGTCGTAGGCATGGTCGCGTTTGGGCAGGATGTACTGCGCGGACCGTTGGAACACGGTCAGGTGCCCCGTTCTCGGGCGGATCTGCGGCACGAACTGGATCGCGCTGGCGCCGGTGCCGACCACGGCGACCCGCTTGCCGGTGAGCTCGCAGCCGTGGTCCCACTCGGCGGAGTGGAACGCCCTGCCGCGGAACGTCTCCCTGCCGGGGATGTCCGGAAGGGCGGGCCGGGAGAGCTGGCCGACGGCGGGGATGAACGCGGTCGTCTCGTACTCCTCGCCGCCGGTGGTGCGCACCAGCCAGCGGGCCGTGGTCTCGTCGAACTCGGCGGCGGCGACCTCACGGCCGAACCGGATCCGGCCGGTGATGTCGTACTCGCGCGCGACCCGTTGCAGATAGGCGAGGATGTCGGGCTGCCGGGCGTAGCGCCGTGGCCACCGCGTCGTTCCCGCGAAGGAGAACGAGTAGAGCGGCGAGGGTACGTCGCAGCCCGCGCCAGGGTAGGTGTTCTCCCGCCACACGCCGCCGAGGTCGGAGGCCTTCTCGAGGACGACGATGTCGTCGATTCCGTGTCGCTGCAGCTCGATGGCCATGGCGATGCCCCCGAAGCCTGCTCCGACGATCAGGGCGGTGCTGCGCGTGGTCCGAGCGGGAGTGATCATGGCGGCAGCCTAGGGATCGGACCCGCGGTCGTCCCATTGCCGAGACGGACACATTATTGACATTTTCGGACAGTTGCTAGTTTCGGACACGTGGCCGGATGGGACTTTCCTCGCGGTGTGGCGAGCACGTCGCTGCTGGCGGGGTTCGCGGCGGAACTCGGCCAGCCGGTCGGCGACGTGCTGACCGGAACGGGTCTCGATGCGGCCACCCTGCGCGATCCGCAGGCGCAGGTGGCCGCCGAGCAGGAACTGACCGTGGTGCGCAACCTCGTGCGACGCCAGGACGCCGGTGATCCCGGTGTGCTCGGGTTGCAGGCGGGCGTGCGGTACCACGCGACCTCGTACGGAATCTGGGGCTACGCGGTCACGAGCTGTGCGACCGTGCGGGAGGCGGTCGAGCTGGCGCTGCGGTACATCGAGCTGACGTACGTCTTCTGCCTGCCGGAACTGCGCACCGGCGGCCGGCTCGCCGAACTCCGGTGTCACGACGACGAGGTGCCCGCCGACGTGCGCGACTTCCTGGTGGCACGCGACGTGGCCGCGATCGTGACCCTGGTGCGCGAGCAGGCGGGCGCCGACCTGCGGCCCGCGGCCATGTCCCTGCGGATGCCCGAGCCTGCGGACACGCGGCCGTACCGCGAGGCCCTCGGCGTGACGCCGGAGTTCGGCGACCGCACCCGGATCACCTTCCCGCACGCCGTGCTCGACCAGCCGATGCCACAGGCCAGCGTGCACACCCTGGCGTGGTGTGAACGGCAGTGCCGGGAGCTGCTCGTCGCGCGGCGGCGGGACACCGACGTCGCCACCCGGGTCCGACGGGCGCTCGCGGACGCGGGCCCCGCCGCGGGGATGGCGGCGATCGCCGCTGCGTTGTCGCTGACCGAACGCACCCTGCGGCGCAGGTTGGCCGCCGAAGGTGTGAGTTACCGCGACCTGGTCGACGGGGTGCGGCGCCGGTGGGCGGAGGAAATGCTCACCGACGGCACGCTCACGGTCGAGCAGATCTCCCATCGGCTCGGCTACAGCGAGCCGTCGAGCTTCCTCCACGCATTCGCGCGGTGGCACGGCGTGCCGCCGCGCGAGTTCAGGCGCCGAACCGGATCCGTGCGCCGGAAAGGTGTGCGCTGAACAGCGGGGAACGTTCCGCGAGGTAGCCCAGCGGACCGTCCGGGTTGATGTTCCATGCCGCCGCGGCCGCGCCCGGTTTCGCCGCCGACCGTACCGCGCTGGTCAGCGGGCCCTCGGAGGATTCCTGCCGGATCGCGAAGGATGCCGGTAGCCGGGTGGGCAGGCACGGCCGTGGCGAGAACGCCGCGGTGGCGATCCAGCCTCCCCCGTCGGTGCTCGCCGTGGCGGTGAAGGCGTGGCCGCCGGTGAACTCGAGACGGGCGAGATCCTTGGGAATCGCCCACAGCGCACGGCCGCCCGCCAGTGACGCCGGGCTGTCGACCCAGATCTCCGTGATCGTCGCGGTCGGCGTGAGGCCACCGCGGACGACGACGGCGCTGAGCAGCTCGCGGTACGACATCTGCCCGGACGGCAGGTAGTCGAACCAGGCGGTGACCACGAACGCCGTGCCGCTCGCCGTCACCGGTCGTTCCGCGGCGGGCAGTCGCGGCAGGCTGGCGACCGGGACCGGCCACAGCGACAGGTAGGCGTTCGCCGCGAGGTGCCACGGCGCGGGCGGATACTGCGGCGGCGCGCTGCGTTCCGGTGTGCTGTCGGCCGGTGTGCTGTGGTCCGGGGTGCGGGTCGGCTGCGATGAGGCCATCAGTGGCTCCAGGGGAGGAAGTCGGGCAGGTCCTGTTCGGGGCTGAGGGTGAACTGCGGTGGGCGTTTCTCCAGGAACGACAGCACGCCCTCGACGGCGTCCGGGTTCGCCCCGATGCCCGCGATGAGCTGCGAGTCGAGCGCGTGAACCGGCTCGGGTGAGTCGAGCGCGGACATGCGGTACAGCAACTGCCGGGTCACGGCGACCGACACGGCGGCCGTGTCGGCGGCGAGGTCGGCCGCGAGGGAGTAGACCGCGTCGAGGAGGTCGGCGGGTTCGTGGACGCTGTGGACGAGTCCGGCCCGCTCGGCCTCGGCGGCGTCGAAGAGGCGCCCGCTGATCATCCAGTCCATCGCCCGTCCCATGCCCACGAGCCGGGGCAGGAACCACGCCGAGGCGCCCTCCGGGTAGATGCCACGGCGGGTGAAGACGAAACCGAAGCGGCTGTCGGTGGCCGCGAGGCGGTAGTCGGCGGGCAGCGTGATGGTGAGCCCGCCGCCGACGGCGCTGCCGCGCAGGGCGGCGATCACGGGCTTGTCCATCGCGAAGATGCGTTTCGAGCAGCGGCCGGCCGGTTCCTGCCAGTCCGCGGGCGGGCCGGCGTCGGGGTCGAAGTCGAAACCGCCCTGGGACAGGTCGGCGCCGACGGAGAAGTCGTCGCCCTCACCGGTGAGTACGACGACGCGGACGCCGGGGTCCCGGTCCGCCCGGTCGAAGGCGGCGGCGAGCTCGTCGGCCATCCGCACTGTGTATCCGTTGCGGGCCTCGGGGCGGTCGAGCGTGATCGTCGCGACCCGGTCCGCCACGCGGTAGGTGATCTCGGTGTAGTCGGTTGCGGTGTCACCCACGAGTGCTCCCGGTGTCGTCGTTGGGATGCCGGCGCCGCGTGCGTGGGGCGCCGGTGGCGGGGCAGGGCTCCTGGTGACCTGACTACGGGGCTTGCTGGCAGTATGTCAACAAGGTAAAAACAATCACGCGTGCTTGATTTGGTGTGCGACGGCGGCTTACGGTGCTGCCGCGCGCCGCGAAGGCGGCCCCGCCACGGGTGCCGACGGGGCGCTGACGACGGAGGACCCGCCGGTGACGGGACGACCAGTGACGGGCGGGATCTGGGACAAGGAGGTACCCGGGTGGCGGACCTCGAGGCGATCCTCGACGACCTCGACGCGGAGAGCGCCGACCTCGACGCGCTGGTCGCACCACTGCCGGCCGGGCAGTGGCAGCGGCCCACACCGGCCGAAGGCTGGACGATCGCGCATCAGATCGCCCATCTGACCTGGACTGACGACAAGGCGTTGCTCGCCACGCGGCATCCGGACGAGTTCGGTGCCGAACTGACCCGCGCGATCGAAGGCGGCGAGGACTACGTGGACGCGGGCGCCCACGAGGTCGCGGAGACCACGCCGCCCGCCGAGCTGCTGCGTCGTTGGCGCGAGGGCCGGACCGCGCTGCGGGAGGCGCTCGCCGCCGTGCCCGCCGGGCAGAAGCTGCCCTGGTACGGGCCGCCGATGAGCGTGGCGTCCATGGCCACGGCGCGCCTCATGGAAACCTGGGCGCACGGGCAGGACGTCGCCGACGCGCTGGCCGTGGTGCGCACCCCCGCGCCGCGGCTGTGGCACGTCGCCCGCATCGGCGTGCGCACCCGGGACTTCGCATACCTCGTCCGTGACCGGACGCCCCCCGGCGCCGAGTTCCGGGTCGAGCTGACCGCACCCGACGGCGATGTCTGGACGTTCGGCCCCTCCGACGCCGCCGACCGCGTCACCGGCAGCGCGATCGACTTCTGCCTGCTGGCGACCCAGCGCAGGCATCGCGACGACACCGACCTGCACGCGACACCGGGTGCCGAGGAGTGGCTCCGGATCGCTCAGGCGTTCGCCGGACCGCCCGGTGGCGGCCGGGCTCCCGGCGGATTCGCCACCGACGCGCCGCCGGCAGCGGGAGACGCGCCGCCGGCCGGACCGAAGGAGTGACCGTGACCGACCCCCTGCGGACGCCGGAACGCACCGCGCTGCGCGCGACCGTGCGCGAGTTCATGGCGCGTGACGTGCTGCCCCACCTCGACGAATGGGAGGCCGCAGGCGAACTGCCGCGGTGGCTGCACAAGAAGGCGGGTGAGGCCGGACTGCTCGGCGTCGCCCTGCCGGAGGCCGCCGGCGGGGGCGGTGGGAACTTCCTCGACGCGCTCGTCGTGACCGAGGAGATCCACGACGCGGGAGGTTCCGGCGGGCTCGTGGCGTCACTGTTGACCTGCGGAATCGCGGTGCCGCACATGGCGGCCGTCGGCGATCCGGACCAGCTGGCGAAGTGGGTCGCACCCGCACTCGCCGGCGACAAGGTGTGCTCGCTGGCGATCACCGAGCCCGACGGCGGGTCCGATGTGGCCGGTATCCGCACCACGGCGCGACGGGACGGTGACGAGTACGTCGTCAACGGTGCCAAGACGTTCATCACCTCCGGCTGCCGCGCCGATTTCGTCACCACTGCGGTGCGGACCGGCGACGAGGGCGCCCACGGTCTGTCGCTCATCGTCGTGGAGAAACCTGCGCCGGGACTGACGGTCGGCCGCAAACTCGACAAGATGGGCTGGCGGTGCTCCGACACCGCCGAACTGTTCTACGACGACGTCCGCGTCCCCGCGGCGAATCTGATCGGGCCGGAGAACAGCGGCTTCTTCCAGATTGCCACGCAGTTCGTCAGCGAACGGTTGTCACTGGCGATCCAGGCCTACGCGACGGCCCAGCGCGCACTCGACGTCACCGCCGAGTGGTGCCGCGTGCGGGAGACGTTCGGCCGCCCGCTGATCTCCCGGCAGCTGGTGCAGCACAAGCTCACCGACATGGCGCGGAAGACGGACGTGGCCCGCACCTACACCCGCGAGATCGCGAAACGGCACGCCGCGGGCGAGGACGTGATCGCCGAAGCGTGCTTCGCCAAGAACACCGCCGTCGAGACCGGCGAATGGGTCGTGAGCGAAGCGGTGCAGCTGCACGGCGGACTCGGCTACCTGAGCGAGTCCGAAGTGGAACGCCACTACCGCGACGTCCGCATCCTCGGCATCGGCGGCGGCACCACCGAGGTCCTGACCGGGCTGGCTGCCAAGCGGCTCGGTTACACGAGCTGAGCATGCCGAGGTCCGCGCACGCCCAGCAGCACGACACTCATCCGCACGGGCCCGGTCGCCGGTCCGTCGCACCGCAGGAAGGACAGCACACATGACGGGCTTCACCGAAACCGAGGAGCGGCAGGCGCTGCGGCAGGCCGTCTCGGAGCTGGCGCACAAGTACGGCCACGAGTACTACACGGAGCGGGCGCGCGGCGGCGGGAAGACGACCGAGCTGTGGGACGAGGCGGGCGGCCTCGGCTACCTCGGCGTGGCCGTCCCCGAGGAGTACGGCGGTGGCGGCGGTGGCATCGGCGACCTCGCCGCGGTGTGCGAGGAGTTCTGCGCCGCCGGCACACCGATGCTGCTGATGGTCGTGTCACCGGCGATCTGCGCGACGGTGATCGCCCGCTACGGGACGGACGACCAGCGCGCGCGGTGGCTGCCCGGATTCGCCGACGGCAGCGTGCGCATGGCGTTCGGGATCACCGAACCGGACGCGGGGTCGAACTCGCACCGCATCACGACCACGGCCGCCCGGGACGGCGCGGATTGGATCCTCAACGGCCGCAAGGTGTTCGTGTCCGGGGTGGACGAGGCCGATGCCGTACTGATCGTCGGCAGGACCACGGATGCCAGGACCGGCAAGCTCAAGCCGGCGCTGTTCGTGGTCCCCACCGACACGCCGGGGTTCGAGTACAAGGAGATCCCGATGGATCTCGTCTCGGCGGACAAGCAGTTCGGGCTGTTCCTCGACGACGTGCGTCTGCCCTCGGACGCGCTCGTCGGCTCGGAGGACGCCGCCCTCGCCCAGCTGTTCGCCGGGCTCAACCCGGAACGCATCATGAGTGCGGCGTTCTCCGTCGGCATCGCCCGGTACGCCCTCGACAAGGCCGCGGCGTACGCGAAGGACCGCAATGTGTGGGGCTCGCCGATCGGCTCGCACCAGGGCATCGCGCACCCGCTCGCCGAGGTCAAGATCGAGACCGAGCTGGCCAAACTGATGGGACAGAAAGCCGCGGCACTCTACGACGCCGGTGACGACCACGGCGCGGGAGAGGCGGCCAACATGGCCAAGTACGCGGCCGCCGAGGCCGCAACCCGCACGGTGGACCAGGCCGTTCAGACCCACGGCGGCAACGGTCTGGCCTCCGAGTACGGTCTCGGCACGCTGCTCGGTGCGGTGCGGGTCGGCCGGATCGCACCGGTCAGCAGGGAGATGGTGCTGAACTTCGTCGCCCAGCACAGCCTCGGGCTGCCGAAGTCGTACTGAACCCGCAGCGGTCACACCGGCGGGAGACGAGGAGCGGATGCCGATGAACGCGGCGGCCGAGCCCGGGCGGGTCCCGGCGGACGGCGTCCCGGACGACGGGACGGCCGGCCGCGACACGACCGCGGCCGGCGGGCGCAGGCGGCAGGCTCGCGGCCGCACCACCCGGCGCAAACTCCTCGGCGCGGCCGTGGAATCGCTCGCCGAACGCGGCTGGCACGCCACGACGATGCTCGAGGTCGCCGAGCGCGCAGGGGTGTCACGCGGCGCGGCACAGCACCATTTCCCGACCCGGGAGTCGCTCGTCGTCGCCGCCGTCGAACAGCTGGGGGAGGAGCAGATCACGGAGCTGCGCCTGCGGGCCGACGAGCTGCCGCCGGGGCGGGCGCGGACGCCGGCCGTGGCCGAGATGCTGCTCGACCTCTACACCGGCGTGAAGTTCCGCGCCGCGCTGAACCTGTGGGTGGCGGCCTCGCACGACGCGGGGCTGCGGGAGGTGCTGGTTCCGCTGCAGGCCCGCGTCGGCAGGGAGGCGCACCGCGTCGCCGTGGAGCTGCTGGGCGCGGACGAGTCGCGGCCCGGCGTGCGCGAGGCCGTGCAGGCCACGCTCGACCTGGCCCGCGGTCTCGGGCTGGCGAACCTGCTCACCGACGACGCGCCCCGCCGGGCGCAGGTCGTCCGGCAGTGGGCCCACATGCTCGACGCGGCCCTGTGACCGCTGCCCTGTGACCGCGGCGTGATCGGCAGGATGCGGAGGTTCCCGGCTCGATTCCCGGCGGATCCTGGACGATCGGTGCCGAACGCGTGCCGAAGCTCGGGCCGCCGGCGGTCGGTTCGGGCGCGTTCCCAGCGCTGCCTCCACCCGCTGCCGCGGCCGCCAGCTCATCCTCAGACCAGGTGGTGCCGGAATGCGAACGCCGCGGCCGCGGTCCGGGACCCGACGTCGAGCTTGGCGAAGATGTTCGACAGATGCCGGGCGACCGTCTTCTCCGACAGCACCAGCGCCGCCGCGATCTCGGGATTGCTGTTGCCCACGGCGACGAGCCGCAACACCTCGATCTCCCGCGGACTCAAGCCGCCGGGCGCCCGCGCATCCCCCAGGAGCTCGGCGACGTCGTGCTCGGCCGGTGCGGCACCGAGACTCGCGAACGCCCGCCGGGCCTCGTCGAGATCGGCCACCGCCGAGTCCGCGTCACCGAGGAGGCGCAGCGCTCGTCCGATCAGTACGCGACACCGGGCCACCTCGTACGGCGCGGACAGCCGGGACCAGCCGTCGGCGGCGTTCCGGGCGGCCGCGAGCGCCTTCTCGCCGTCACCGGCAGCGACGGCGACCGATGCGGTCGCGTACTCGCCGGCTGCTCGGAGCGCGGTGCACCCGAAAGCCGATCCGAACCCGCGGAGCTCGTCGGCCAAGGACGCGGCGTCGTCGAGCTCACCCACGGCTGCCAGCACGTCGACGCCGGCCGGCAGTATTTGTGAGCGGTGCACCGGATCCCGCACCTCGGCCAGCACACGGTGGATCGCGGCCGACGCCGCATCGGGCCGGCCGCGAGCCAGCCACAGCAGCGCCCGGCCGGGCTGGGCCGGGTGCCCGTGCCCGGCCGCTTCCGCGTAGGCGGCCTCGGCCGCGTGGTGCTCGCCGCTGATGCGCAGCGCCTCGCCGCACTCGTAATGGGCCTGTCCGACCGCGGGGCTGCCGCCGGCCGCGGCATACCGTCCAGCGGCGTGCTCGAGCTCATCGATCGCGTCCCGGTAGGCGCCGTGCAGCCGCATCAACTGGCCGCGGTGGACCGCACATTGGCCGGTGAACGCGACCAGGCCGGGCTGGCTGTCGCACCAGTTGGCCAGCGCGTGCGTCCACTCGCTCATCCGGCCGAAGTCGGAGATCTGCTGGCAGGCTTCCACCGACGAGCAGTAGATCATCCCGGAGAGGATGGGGGAGACCTCCCCGGCCAGGACCGAGACCATCGCCTCATCGAGGAGGCGCAGCCCGTCGGCGACCCGGCCCGAGAAGATGGTCATCCGGCCCTCGCAGTGCAGACCCGTGGCGGTCAGGTCGGGGTCGCTGAAGCGTCGGCCGTACTCGGTCACGCCCGGCGCGGTGGCGGCGGCCTCCGCGAACTCGCCTTCGGCGACATGCCCGAGCGTGGCCAGGTGCAGCAGATAGCCGCGCTCCACGACATCGCCCTCGACGCCCCCGAGCAGTCGATCACCCCGGGCCAGCCAGCCGCTGCCGATGGTGGCCTCGCCGCCCAGCCACAAGGTCAGCGCCAGCCAGTACGCCGCTCGGACGGCTCCGAGGGTGTCGCCGCCGTCGAGTTCGGCCTGGTAGGCGCGCTGGAACGCCTGGTAGCAGTCGTTGCGGCGGCCCAGCAGGAACGCGGTGACGGCCAGGGCGGCGAAGTCGTCCGCCCGCAAGTGGGTGTCGTCCAGGTCCGCCAGCGCGCGGTACGCAGCCACCCACTCGCGGCGCTCGTAGGCTTCCCGCGCCCGGTGCAGATCGTCGACCAAGCCCATCGCGCACCACCTCGACTCGAGGTTAGTCGTGCGTGGGTGCGGTGCGCAGCCGCGCGGTGGTCAGCAGCTCCGGGCCGATGGCGACGACCCGCGGCGACCAGAGCTCGGCCGTTGGCCCAAGGGATCGTGGTCGGGGTCGGTTCGTGAGTGCGGCAGTCCTCGGCTGCTCCTTCGTGCTGGGCGGACGTTGTCAGGCGGCGACTGCGGCGCCGGCGCCCGTCCGGGCCACGATCCGGTCGGCGAGGTACGCCGCGTCGCGGCCCACTCCGTTGACCTCGCCCGAGGCGAAGCAGTACTGGAAGGCCAGGCCGCAGAAGTAGAAGCCCGGTACCGAGTCGACGACGCCGCGGTATTCCACCGGCCAGCCGTCCTCGATGGGCAGCGGGAGGTCGATCCAGTCGTAGGCCTGCCGGAATCCGGTGGCCCAGACGATGCTCGCGACGTCGAATGTGCGCCCGTTGCCGAGGCACGGCCGTCCGTCCGTGACGCCCACGACGTGCTCGGTGATCCACTCCGCGCCCCGTGCGGCGAGGTGGTGGCGCTTGACACGTAGCTGCGGGACACCGTGGTGGCGAACCTGCCGCATGGTCTTGCGTCCCATCGGTGTACGCCGGGTGAGTACGTGGTGGAAGGCGAACTCGATGGCCGGGAACATCATGCGGAATCGCCGCGAGCCCCACTCGAGCGGAACGTTCCCGCGGACGGGTCCGACCAGGGTGGTGGGACGCGTCTCGGCCAGTTCGTAGGCGATGTCCAGCCCGCTGTGTGAAGCGCCGACGACCAGCGCCGGCCCGTCGGGCAGCTGGGTGGGCCGGCGGTACTCCCCGGAGTGGACCTGCTGGATCCGGGGATCGATCTCGCCGGCGAAAGCCGGGACGTGCGGCGTACGGCCGAAGGTCCCGGTGGCCACGACAACGTTGTCGCAGGTGAGCTCCTCGGCCCCCAGCGTGGCGGTGAACCCGCCGCCCGCGCGCGCGGTCAGCCGGTCGACCCGGGTCCGCATCCGCACCGGGAGGTCGTGCTCGACGGCGTACATCTCCAGGTACGCGGCGAACTCGTCCTTGCTCGGGAACGCCCACTTCTCGCCGGGGAACGGCATGCCGTCCAGGCTGTTGGCATGCGCCGGGGTGAACAGCGTGAGGCTGTCGTAGTGCCGGCGCCAGTTGTCGCCGATCCGGTCGAGTCCGTCGACGATCAGGCAATCGCGGTCGCGCTGCTTCAGGTGGTAGGCGATGGACAGGCCGGCCTGGCCGGCGCCGATGATCAGGGTTTCGATGTGCTGTGTGGTCATGCCGTTGACGCTAGGTACGGCGTGCCGCACAGCCATCGGTCAGCACACCCAACCGCTTGAACGCGCCGATGGGTGGATCCACCCATCGGCGCCGTTGGGTGATCAACACACAACGCACCCCTGGCCCGCCCCGGTTGGCCGCACGGCTCCGGGCAACGTCGTTCGTGCGGGACCCGACCCGAGATCAGCTCTCACACAACGCGGGAGATTCGGGTCTGAGCCCGGCGTCAGCTCTCGTCGGCCGGTGTTCCGATGTCTTCGAACCACAGGGCGGGCCGCTCCCGGATGAACGTCTCCATCATGGCGGTGCAGTCCGCGTCGTCGAGGATCGTGACGGAGACACCCGCCTCGGCGAGCCAGTCGTGGCCGCCCGCGAAGGTGGCGGCCTCGCCGATGACGAGGCGGCCGATGCCGAACTGGCGGACGAGGCCGCTGCAGTACCAGCACGGAGAGAGCGTGGTGACCATGATCGTGTCGCGGTAGTGGGGCCGCCTGCCCGCGTTCCGGAAGGCCGCGGTCTCGGCGTGCATGATCGGGTCGTCGTCCTGGACACGGCGGTTCCGCCCGCGGCCGAGCAGTGTGCCGTCGAGGCCGAACAGCGCGGCGCCGATCGGTACCCCGCCCTCGTCGGCACCGGCTCGGGCCTCGGCCTTCGCCGGGGCGAGCAGGGTGTGCGGGTCGGGCAGGGTGTGCGGGTCGGGCGGGGGAACGGTGGGCGAGGGCATGGGGTCCTCCTCGTGGGTCGGCGTGTTGGTTGTGTCCATTTCGGACGGCGAATCGGGTGCGTTCGGCCGAGGTGGCCGCGCGGCCGATGCGCGCGGGCGGATCGGGTCGCACTCGGCCCTGGTGCATCAGGTGAGCGGTTGCTTAGGATGGGTTCGCGAGGACGGTGCTGTCGCGGAACCCGGAGGTGATCGGTCGTGGCCTTGGCCCGTGCGATCGGCCACCGTGGTCACGACCGCGGAGCGGTCGCCGCGCCGAGCATGCGCAGGGCGAGGTCGCCGTACTGTCGGCCCAGTTCCTCCGGGGTGAGCCGCGTCCGGTCCGTGTACCACCGCGCGACGTCCACACCGAGCGACAACACCGCCCGCGCCGCCGTGTGCGCATCGCCCACGGTGAACAGCCCCTCGGCGCAGCCGTGTTCCACCACGTCGCGCACCAGCCGTTCGATGTCCTTGCGCAGGCCGGCGACGACGTCGAACTGCTGCTCCGGCAGCGCCTCCAGTTCGTACTGCACCACGCGCGCGATCGTGTGCCGCCTCGCGTGCCAGGCGGTGAACCGCACGACGAGGTCGCGCATGGCCGCGGCCGGGTCGCCCGCCTCGTCGACGGCCTGCTGTGACAGGGCCAGCACCTGCTCGTGGCCGCTGCGGCTGATCGCGAACAGTAGCGCGGCCTTCGACGGGAAGTGCACGTACAGCGCCGCGGGGCTCATCCCCGCCGTCGCCGCGATGTCCCGCGTCGTGGTGGCGTGGTACCCGCGCCGGGCGAACGATTCGACACCGGCGAGCATCAGCCGCCGCGCCGCATCGGGCTGCACCTCCGGCCACAGGTCGGCCGGTTGCGGACCGGCCGGCGAGATCCCAGACATGTCAGCAGTGTAAGCGAGCGCTCAGCGCGGATTGGAGTACGACGACATGACGAGCACCGCAGGGCCGGGCGATCTCACCGGCACCGTCGCCCTGGTGACGGGCGCGAGCAGGGGAATCGGCCTCGGGATCGCGCAGGATCTGGTGCGTCGCGGCGCGAAGGTGTGCATCACCGCGCGCAAACCCGATCCGCTGGCCGAGGCGGTCACCCAGCTCGGCGGCGACGACGTCGCACTCGGCGTGGCAGGCAGGGCCGACGACGCCGAACACCGGCAGGAGGCCGTGGACCGGACCATGGAGAAGTTCGGCCGCATCGACTACCTCGCCAACAACACCGGGATCAACCCGCACTTCGGTTCGCTGCTGGACTGTGACGAGCAGGCCGCCGCGAAGATCTTCCAGGTCAACGTCCTCGCGCCGCTGGCATGGACGCGGGCGGTGCGCGACGCGTGGATGGGCGAGCACGGTGGTGCGATCGTCAACGTCGCGTCGGTCGCCGGTATCCGCACCTCGCCGGGCATCGGCATGTACGGCGTGAGCAAGGCCGCGGTGATCCGCGCGACCTCGGAGCTGGCCGAGGAACTGGGCCCGCAGATCCGGGTCAACTGCGTGGCACCCGCGATCGTGAAGACCCAGTTCGCCACCCAGCTCTACGAGGGCAGGGAGGCCGAGATCGCCTCGTCGTATCCGCTGAAGCGGCTGGGCGTGCCCTCGGACATCGCGGGCGCGGTGACGTTCCTGCTGTCCGAACAGGCCGCCTGGCTGACCGGCCAGACGCTCGTGCTGGACGGCGGCGTCACGCTCGGCGGTGGCCTGTGAGCGTCGTACTGGACGGTGCGGGCGTCGTGATCACCGGCGCGGGCCGGGGGATCGGTGCGGCGCTCGCCAGGACGTTCGCCGCCGATGGCGCCCGCCTCGTGCTGGCCGATCGGGACGGTGCGGCCGTCGAGGCCGTCGCCGCGGAGCTCGGCGCCGAGCCCGTCGCGGGCGACGCCGCGAGCGAGGACGGCGTCCGTGCCCTCGTCGCGCGCGCCGGCGAAACGCTCGGTGAGATCGACCTGTACTGCGCGAACGCCGGTATCGCCGAGCACGGCGGCCCCGAGGCCCCTGAAGAGGCGTGGGCCCGCTCCTGGGAGGTCAACGTGATGGCCCACGTGCGGGCGGCCAGGGAGCTGGTGCCGCACTGGCTGGAGCGGGGCAGCGGGCACCTGCTCGTGACGGCCTCGGCCGCGGGGCTGCTCACGAACCTCGGTTCGGCGCCGTACTCGGTCACCAAACACGGTGCGGTCGCCTTCGCCGAATGGCTCGTGGCCACCTACCGGCACCGCGGCATCGGCGCGCAGGTGGTGTGCCCGCAAGGGGTGCGGACGGCGCTGCTGGACGACGCGGGTGCCGCGGGGCAGGCACTGCTCGGCGCCGAAGCCATCGAGCCCGAGGACGTCGCCGCGGCCGTCATGACCGGGCTGCGGGACGGGCGGTTCCTCATCCTGCCGCACCCCGAGGTCGGCGAGTACTACGCGCGACGCGCCACCGACACCGGCCGCTGGCTCGGCGGGATGAACAAGCTGCAGCAGCGGATCGAGGACGCCGTCGGCGGACCGACCTCGTGACCGGGTTCGCGACGCGAGCGCGCCGGCGGGCTGCGTCACCGGTGGTGGCCTTCCGCCGGTGACGCGGGCCGGCGACCGGGTCCGCGGGACGGGGATCGGCCGCCGTTCCCCGTCCCGCGGCCTCCTAGGGTGGGCGCATGACTCAGGAACACGTCGTCGTCGTGACCACCACGGATTCCGAGGAGGCGGCCAGGGGACTGGCGGCCGCGGCCGTCGAGGCGCGACTCGGTGCCTGCGCGCAGATCGTCGGCCCCATCACCAGCGTCTACCGCTGGGAGGGCGCGACCGAGACCGACACCGAGTGGCGGGTCGAGGTCAAGACGGCGGGGGACCGCGCGGAGCGCCTCGTCACGTTGCTGACCGAGCGGCACACCTACGACGTGCCCGAGGTGATCGTCACGCCCGTCGAGGGCGGCCACCCGGCCTACCTGTCCTGGCTGGTCGACGAGACCCGCTGACCACCCGGACGCGCGGGTGGAGACGCCCCACCTCCCGGAGCGCCTCCACCCGCGACCGCGGACGGATCAAGCAGGCAGATCCACGAGATCGCCCAGCACCGCCCGGTGCCTGCCCGGTGCGCCGAAGGCGACCTGGGAGGCCTTGGCCCGCTTGAGGTACAGGTGCGCCGGGTGCTCCCACGTCATGCCGATCCCGCCGTGGAGCTGGATGCACTCCTCGGCCGCGTGGACCGCCGTCTGCGCGCAGTACGACTGGGCCACCGCCACGGCGACGGGTGCATCGGCGTCCCGGCGGGCCAGCGTGTCCGCGGCGTACCGCGCCGCCGCCCGCGCGCCGACGAGTTCGAGCCACAGGTCGGCCAGCCGGTGTTTGAGCGCTTGGAACGAGCCCACCGGCCTGCCGAACTGGTACCGGCCCTTCAGATACTCCACCGTCTCGTCGAGACACCACTGGGCGAGGCCGAGCTGTTCCGACGCGAGCAGTCCGGCGCCGGTGCGCAGGGCGCCGGACACCGCGGCGGGCGCGTGATCCGGTCCCGCCAGCCGGGTCGCAGCGGCACCCTGGAACGTGACGTCCGCGATCGGGCGTGTCAGATCGAACGACACCGGGGCCGAGACGTCGGCGGCCGCCGCGTCGACCGCGTACAGGCCGTGGCCGCCAGGGCCCGTTGCCGGGACGACGAACACGTCCGCGGCCGTGCCGTCGGCGACCGACCTGACGGTGCCGCTCAACGTGCCGTCGGCGGCGGCCGTCACGTCACCGGGGAACGCGGCGTCGGTCATCGTCGACAGTGGCACCGCGAGCGCGCCGGTGGCCTCGCCCGAGGCGAGCCTGCGCAGCAGGTCCGACACCTCCGTCGAGGCCGTGTCACAGGACAGCAGCGCCGACGTGGCGAGCACGGCGCTGCCGAGGAACGGAACCGGCGCCACCGACCGGCCGAGCTCCTCCAGTACGAGCGCCACCTCACGCAGCGACGCGCCCTGACCGCCCAGCTCCTCCGGCACCGCGAGCCCGGCGGCGCCGAGTTCCCCCGCGAGGGTCTGCCACAGTGCCCGGTCGTACGGCTCGTCGCTCTCCGCCCTGGCCAGCAGCGATGCGGGCTCGCAGCGGTCGGTGAGCAGGTCGCGCACGCTCGCGCGCAGGTCGGTCTCGACGTCCGAGTAGAGCAGGTCCGCGTTGGTCATCGGGGCAGGTCCTTCCAGGCGACGTCCTTGTCGGTGCGCGGTTCCGAAGGCAGGCCCAGCACCCGCTCGGCGATGATGTTGCGCAACACCTCGGAGGTGCCGCCCTCGATCGAGTTGCCCTTGCTGCGCAGATACCGGTACCCGGCCTCACGTCCGGTGAAGTCGACGAGTTCCGGCCTGCGCATGGACCAGTCGTCGTAGCGCAGCGCGTCCTCGTCGAGGATCTCCAGTTCGAGCGAGGCCAGTTTCTGCGCCACCGTGGCGAACGCCAGTTTCATACCCGAGCCCTCCGGCCCCGGCTGGCCCACGGCGAGCTGCTGGCGCAGTCTGCTGCCGGCGAGCCGGAACGCCTCCGCCTCGGCCCACAACGCCAGCAGCCGGTCACGCAGTTCCGGGGTGCGCAGCTCGGGACGCTCGCGCCAGGTCTCGGCCACCTTACCGACCATGCCGCCCTCACGTGGCTGGGCGTTGCCGCCGATCGCGACCCGTTCGTTCATCAACGTGGTCTGCGCGACCTGCCAGCCCGCGCCGACCTCACCGAGGCGCTGCGCGTCGGGGATCCGCACGTCGGTCAGGAACACCTCGTTGAACTCGGCCTCGCCGGTGATCTGCCGCAGCGGTCGCACCTCGACACCCGGCTGGGTCATGTCCAGCACGAAGTAGGTCATGCCCCGGTGTTTCGGCACGTCCGGATCGGTGCGCGTGACGAGGATGGCCCACTGCGCGGTGTGCGCACTGGAGGTCCACACCTTCTGCCCGTTGACGATCCAGTCTCCACCGTCCGGCACGGCCCGCGTGGCGAGTGCCGCCAGATCGGAGCCCGCTCCCGGTTCGGAGAACAGCTGGCACCACACCTCCTCGCCGGTCCACAACGGACGGAGTAGGCGCTTCTTCAGCTCCTCGCTGCCGAACTTCAGGATCGTGGGCGCGGCCATGCCGAGTCCGATCCCGATGCGCCGCGGGTTGTTGTCCGGCGCACCGGCGGCGGCGAACTCGGCGTCCACGACGGACTGCAGTTCCCGGGGAGCGTCGAGCCCGCCGAGTCCGACGGGGAAGTGCACCCACGCCAGGCCCGCGTCGAACCGGGCACGCAGGAACTCGAGGCGGTCGGCCGTGGCCGGGTCGTGGGAGGCGAGGACGTCGGCGACGCGGGCGCGCAGCCCGTCGGCGTCCAGGCTCTTCTCGGAGGTCGTCATGACTGGTACCTCTTCAGCTCTCGGCGGGCGAGGGATCGCTTGTGCACTTCGTCGGGGCCGTCGGCCAGCCGCAACGTGCGCGCGGAGGCCCACAGCGACGCCAGCGGGAAGTCCTGGCTCACGCCACCCGCTCCGTGCAGCTGGATCGCCTTGTCCAGAATGGATTCGACGGCCTTCGGCGTGGCGATCTTGATCGCCTGGATCTCCGTGTGGGCGCCCTTGTTGCCCGCGGTGTCCATGAGCCATGCCGTCTTCAGCACGAGCAGCCGCAGCGACTCGATGGTCACGCGGGACTCGGCGATCCACTCCTGCACCACGCCCTGCTTCGCCAGCGGGGAGCCGAACGCCTCCCTGCTCACGGCGCGGGTGCACATCAGCTCGAGTCCCCGCTCGGCCATGCCCAGCAGCCGCATGCAGTGGTGGATCCGGCCCGGGCCCAGGCGGGCCTGGGCGATGGCGAAACCGCCGCCCTCCTCGCCGACGAGGTTCTCGGCCGGAACCCGCACGTCGTCGAACACGACCTCGGCGTGTCCGCCGCCGGAGCTGTCGTCGTAGCCGAACACCTGCATCCCGCGCTTGATGTGCAGTCCCGGCGTGTCACGGGGCACCAGGATCATGCTCTGCTGCCGATGCGGCTCGGCGTCGGGATCGGTCTTGCCCATCACGATGAGGATGCGGCAGTTCGGATTCATCGCCCCGGAGATGAACCACTTCTTGCCGTTGAGGACGTACGTGTCACCGTCCTTCTCGATCCGGGTCCCGATGTTGCGGGCGTCGGACGAGGCGACATCCGGCTCGGTCATGGCGAACGCCGAACGGATCGTCCCGTCCAGCAACGGTTCCAGCCACGTGCGCTGCTGTTCGGCGGAACCGAACATGTGCAGCACCTCCATGTTGCCGGTGTCCGGCGCCGCACAGTTCAGCGCGGCCGGTGCCAGCTCGGGACTGCGGCCGGTGATCTCCGCCAGCGGTGCGTACTGCAGATTGCTCAGCCCGCCGCCGTCCGGGCCGGGGAGGAAGAAGTTCCACAGGCCCCGCTTGCGCGCCTCGGCCTTCAGGTCCTCGACCACCGGCGGGACCGACCACGGATCGCTGCGCTCGGCGAGCTGCTCGTGGAACACCGGCTCGGCCGGGTACACGTGGGAGTCCATGAACTCCCGGAGCCGCCCCGCGAGCGCCTCGGTGGTGCTGTCGACGGCGAAGTCCATCAGTTCCCCTTCAGTGCGGCGTTGCCGAGTGCGACGAGCGGAGCGACGCCCGCTCCGATGCGGTCGAACCCTTCGCCGACCGTCTGCCCGTGGCTGTACCGGTAGTAGATGCCTTCGAGGATCACCGCGAGCTTGAACAGCGCGAACCCGAGATACCAGCCCAGCGCGGACACGTCGCGCCCGGACGCACGGGCGTAGGTGTCGGCGAGTTCGTCGGGCGACGGATGTCCCGGCGCGGCGCCGACGTCGCTGACCGTGTCCAGGTCCAGGGTGTGCAGCTGGGAGTACGCCAGGAGCAGCGCCAGGTCGGTCAGCGGGTCGCCGAGCGTCGACATCTCCCAGTCGAGGACCGCGCTGATGCGGTCTTCGCTGCCGACGAGCACGTTGTCGAGGCGGTAGTCGCCGTGCACGATCGACGGTGCCGGTGAGACGGGAATACGCGCCGCGAGCCGCTCGTGGAGCTCGTCGATGCCCGGCACGTCACGGCTGCGGGACGCGGCCAGCTGCTTCGACCAGCGCCGGAGTTGACGTTCCAGGAATCCGTCCGGTTTGCCGAAATCGCCGAGGCCCACCTCGTGCGGATCGACGGCGTGCAGGTCCACCAGGGTGCCGACCAGCCGGTCGACGATCGCCCTCGTCCGTTCCGTGCCCCGCGGCCGCAGCTGTTCCGCGGTGCGCAGGGGCGAGCCGTCGACGAAGTCCATGACGTAGAACTGCGCACCGAGGACGTCGTCGTCGGTGCACAGCGTGCGGGCACGGGGGACCGGCACGGCGGTCCCGCTGAGCCCGCTGATGACGCGGTACTCCCGTCCCATGTCGTGAGCCGTCGGCAGGACGTGGCCCAGCGGCGGGCGCCGGAGCACCAACCGGTGACTGCCGTCGTCGAGGACGTAGGTGAGATTCGACCGGCCGCCTTCGATCAGCCGTGCCGTCAGCGGACCGGTGACGGCGCCGGGCAACTCCCGGTCCAGATAGGTGCGCAGGCGCGCCAGGTCCACGCCAGGGGGATCTGCGTCGCTCATCGGACCTCCTTGTCGTGAGCGGGGCGGTGTCGGCAGGGCACCCGGGCCTCCGGGCACCCGGGCGCATCACGGCACCAGGACGGTGACCGTCTCGGCGATGCAGGCCGGTTTCGCTTCGCCGTCGATCTCCAGGGTCCACCGCACGACGGCCTGTGTGCCCTGGCTGGCGGGGCTGGTCTCGGCGAGCTCGGCGCTCGCGCGGATCCGCTGGCCGACCTTGACCGGTTGCGGGAAACGCACCTTGTTGAGGCCGTAGTTGATGCCCATGCGCAGCCCGTCGACCCGGTAGATGTCCTTGGCGAGCCGGGGGATGAGCGAGAGCGTGAGGAACCCGTGGGCGATCGGGCCGCCGAACGGTCCCGCCGCGGCGCGCTCGGGATCGACGTGGATCCACTGGTGGTCGAGCGTCGCGTCGGCGAACAGGTCGACCTGTTCCTGCGTGACGGTGTGCCACGCACTGTGCCCCAGGTGCTCACCGACGGCGGCGACGAAGCTGTCCAGGTCGTCGAAGACCCGGGCGGGTTCCGGCTCGGGGGACTCGGCTGTGCTCACGCCTTCGGCCCTCCCGCGACGTAGATGACCTGGCCGGACACGAACCCGGCGCCGTCGCTGACGAGGAACGACACGGTGTGGGCGATGTCCTCGGGCTCACCGACCCGGCGCACCGGGATCTCCTTCGCCGCCGCGTCCTTGAAGTCCTCGAAGCCCATGCCGAGCCGCTCGGCCGTCGCCGCGGTCATGTCCGTCGCGATGAAGCCGGGTGCGATCGCGTTGGCTGTGACGCCGAACTTGCCGAGCTCGACGGCGAGCGTCTTGGTGAAGCCCTGCAGCCCGGCCTTCGCCGTCGAGTAGTTCGCCTGGCCACGGTTGCCGAGTGCCGAGGTGCTCGACAGGCTCACGATCCTGCCCCAGCCCTGGTCGGTCATGTGCTTCTGCACCGCGCGCGACATCAGGAACGCACCGCGCAGGTGCACGCCCATGACCGAGTCCCAGTCGGACTCGGACATCTTGAACAGCAGGTTGTCCCGCGTGATGCCGGCGTTGTTCACCAGCACGGTCGGCGGCCCCAGCGCGTCGGCCACCTCGGCGACGACCCGGTCCACCTCCTCGGCGTCGCTGATGTCCGCGGCCAGGCCGACCGCTGTGCCGCCCGCGGCGGTGATCGCGTCCGCGCCCGCCTTGGCGCCTGCCTCGTCGAGATCGATCAGGCCGACCGCGAAGCCGTCCTCGGCGAGCCGCCGGGCGACCGCGGCTCCGATCCCGCGGCCGGCGCCGGTCACGACGGCGACACGGGACGGTGACTCCGGAACAGGTTTGTCCACCGACACGAAGGTCCTCCTCATCGAGTAAGCGTGCGCTTAGGAAGCTACCAGCCGGAAGGTCCGCGCGGGAGACCGATGGCGACGGAACCGGCAGGCGGCGTGGTGGCGCCCGGCACGGGCACCGGACGCGATCCGTGTCGCCGGGGCACGGTCCGGGGCAGACTCCGGACTCCGCGTCCGGGCACCGTGCCCGGGCTCCGGCTCTCACTCCGGGCTCTCACTCCGGGCTCTCGCTCCGGGTGCGGCTCGGTAATCAGGCCACGGCGGGTCGGTTCACGGCGGGGGTCAGCTCACGACCTGGGCGAGTACCGCACGGAAGGCGCGGACATCCACAGTGGACGGATCTTCCGCCAGCCACGTCCCGGCGTCGCGGACGAACTGCTGCGGGGTCAGGACCGCGACGTCGGTGCCTGCGGCGCCGAGACACCCTGCCGGGCCCACGGTGATCGTGCCTGCGCGGCTGGGATACAGCACCAGCGCGCCGCGGATCTCGATACCGGGAAGCAGACCTTCGAACGCGTCGAGTGCCTCGGCGAGCCGGCTGCCGCCGCCACCGAACCGGCGTCCGTTGCGGTGGAGCACGTCGTCCTCGCCGACGGTGTAGTGCCCGGGCAGCCAGCGTTTCGACTCGACGAGCAGCAGCCGCCTGCCGCACAGGACGGCGTGGTCGACGTCGGCGAACACCGAGCCCGGCCAGGCCAGGCCGTGGAAGATGCGCGCGCCGGGCAGCCGGGTCAGATACCGGTCGAGCAGGTCGGCCGTTCGGCGTTCGGCGATCTGGTCGTCGTCGGCCCCGGGACTGCCGAACACGACCTCGCGCACCTCGGCCCTGGCGGTCCGCAGCGCCGTGTGCCTCCGGTGGAGGTGCACCGCGACGCAGGCGATCGCCGCCACCGTCGCAGCGACGCCCGCGGCGACCACCGGAGCGGGTGCTCCGGCGAGGACGAGCAGCAGTGTGACCGCGCAGGTCACGGCCGGGGCGAGGGCCGGAACCGCGTGCCCGGGCGCACGACCCGGTGACACCTGGGTACGCGGTTCCGCGGCAGCGGCGTCCCACCACGGGATGGCCTCGGGGTCGAGCCGCACCCTCGGCGGCCGGAACGACGGGTCGTCGCCGAAGGCGCGGGTCCGTGGCCTGCGCGGCGGCACCGGATCGGGATCCGCCGTGGCGAGCGGGCCTTCGGGTGCGGCAGGTTCCCCGTCGTCGGTGCCGCCGGGAGCGTCCGTGCCGTCGTAGGCCGCGCGGAGTGCGGGGTCGGTGAGGGTGTCGTAGGCCTCGCGCAGTAGTGCGAACCGGCGGGCATCACCGCCGGCGTCGGGATGCCAGTTTCGCGCCCGGGCGCGAAACGCGGACTTGATCTGCGACGACGTGGCGTCGTCGGGGACGCCGAGCAGATCGTAGAAGTCGACCTCGCCGCCGGCCGGGTCGTCCGCCACGGCGTCCGGCCGCGGGTCACGCCGGTCGTCGTCGCGCACGCTGCTCCTCCTCCGTGGGCTTGTCGGGTGCCGTCCCGTCGCGCGGCTGAGGGCACCGTCGGCGCCATACTGTAGGCCGTCCGATGCGGTGCGTGACGCGATCCCCGGCGGCCGCGGCTCGCGGGCGAGCTCCGGGGAACGGGCCGTCCCGGGCAACGAGGCCGTTCGGGACGTGGGCCGCAGTAGCCTGGCCGCATGGACGAGACCGGGGACGCGGGCGGGGACCCGGTCGTGGTGCTGGACGGCGGCCTGGCCACGGAACTCGAAGCGCGCGGGCACGATCTGTCGGGTTCGCTGTGGTCGGCGAGCATGCTGGCCGACGCTCCAGAGGAGGTCGTCGCAGCCCACGAGGCGTTCTTCCGGGCCGGAGCGACCGTGGCGATCACGGCGAGCTACCAGGCGAGCGTGCCGGGTTTCGCCGCGCACGGTCTGTCCGAGAGCGAGACGCGGCGGCTCCTGCGGCGCAGCGTCGACCTCGCCCGGCAGGCCTCCGATCGTGCGGGCGGAGGACGGGTCGCGGCCTCGGTCGGCCCCTACGGCGCCTACCTGGCCGACGGGTCGGAGTACCGCGGCCGGTACGGGCTCACGACGCGCGAGCTGACGGCGTTCCACCGGCCCCGGGTGGCGACTCTCGCCGAGGCGGGTCCGGATCTGATCGCGTTGGAGACCGTGCCGGACGTCGACGAGGCCGTCGCACTGCTGACCGCGCTCGACGCGGTGGACGTACCGGCATGGCTGTCGTACACCGTGGCCGGCGGCCGCACCCGGGCCGGACAGTCGCTCGAGGAGGCGTTCGCGGTCGCCGCGGGCGACGACCGCGTGGTAGGCGTGGGGGTGAACTGCTGCGCGCCCGACGAGGTGGTCCATGCCGTCGAAGTGGCGCGTGCGATCACCGGGAAACCCGTCGTGGCGTATCCGAACAGTGGTCACGGCTGGGATGCGAGCGCGCGTCAATGGACCGGGCGAGCGACCTTTTCCCCCGAGCAGGTGAGGCACTGGATTCGTGCCGGGGCGCGATTCGTGGGTGGATGTTGCAGGGTGTGCCCTGCGGAGATCGCGGAAATTGCGAGAATCGTCCGAGAATACGAAACCTCACCCGATCGGGGTCATTAGTCGATCTCGAAAGGCGCTACGTCGATGCGCGTGTGAGCCTCATTTTCCGGGTAGTCCGCAACCACCCGGAAAGGATGGTACCGGCGATGAACATTGGTGATTCATTCCGCAACGTCTTGGACACGGTGATCAACTTCTTGCCCAACCTCGCCGTGTTCCTGGTGATTCTCGTCGTCGGCTGGATCGTGGCGAAGGCGCTGCGCAAGGTCGTCGACATGGTGCTCGAGCGGCTGCATTTCGATCGCGCGGTCGAACGTGGTGGTATCAAGCGGGCGCTCGAACGCTCGAAGTACGACGCGAGTGATCTGATCGCCGCCATCGTCTACTACGCGGTCCTGCTGATCGCACTCCAGATGGCCTTTGCGGTCTTCGGTCCGAACCCCGTGAGCACGCTCCTGGCCGACGTGGTCGCCTGGCTGCCGATGGCCGTGGTCGCGATCGTGATCGTGGTGGTCGCCGCCGCGATCGGCAACGCGGTGAAGGACATCGCAGGCGCCGCGCTCGGCGCGTTCAGCTGGGGCAACTTCGTGGCCAGGGTGGCGCAGGTCTTCATCGTCGCGCTGGGTGTGATCGCCGCACTGAACCAGATGGGTGTGGCCACCACGGTGACGACGCCGGTCCTGATCACGGTGCTCGCGACCGTCGGCGGCGTGATCGTCGTCGGCGTCGGCGGTGGCATGGTGCGCCCGATGCAGCAACGGTGGGAGCGGTGGCTCGGCAGGGCCGAGTCGGAGCTGCCCGCGGCGGCCGGGTCGGACGAGGCCTACCAGCGTGGCCGCGAGGACACGATGCGTGCCCAGTCCGGTGCCGCGACCGCGCAGCAGGAGCCGTCGACCGGGCCGATTCCGACGGCTCCGGGCGCATCGGGCATGCAGTCCGAGCAGCCCCGGCCCGACACGGGCGACTACCCCAGGTGAACGCCCACGAGTAGTTCCATCGCCGCGGCGGGTGCGTCCCCGAGGACCTTCGGGGGCGTACCCGCCGTCGTGTGTGCGACCGCGGGTGTGCCGGGTCCCGGGAGCCGCGGCGAGACGGCCGGTCACGGCGGCCTGATCCGCCCGGCCGGCAGGTTCGGCCGGCGTGCATTCGGCGGTGTCGAGTGGGTCAGAAGAACAGGGCCGGGTCGAGGTCCGCACCTGCGGCGGCGCCCGCGGTCGCCAGCAAGCAGACGGCGGCCAGCCGGAGCGTGACCCAGTCCGCGGTGGCCCCCTCGTCGGCGGGCGGCGTCCAGCCGGAGTCCCTGGCCGCGTCATGGACACCGCGGGCGTAGTAGGCGAGTTGGGCCTGGGAGAGTCCGCCCGCGCCGAGTGTCAGAATGTCGCGGATCGCGGCCGCGTGCTGATCGACCGCTGCCAGCCGGCCCACCGGCAGCAGCGAGGGTGCGGCGCCGATGCGGCCGAGCCGGTCGGTGAGCGCGGTGAGTTCCCGCCTGGCGGCAGACTCCCGCCACGTGTTCATCAACCAACCCATGGCGCATAGTCTATCCACCCGTTCGGGTGGATCTTCAGGCACTTCGTGACTTGGCGTCGCCAGCGGATGGGGGATCGCGGGGTTCGGCCGGACGAGTGATCCGCCCGCGCACGATGTGATCTTCCGCGTGCTTGCCCGGTTGTTCCGTGCGCCGAGGCAGGGGCCTCTACGCTGTCCGGACCATGCAGATCCCCGTAGCTCGCCGGAACCTCAGGAGCCGCCGTTGAGTGACGACGAAGGCCGTTTGATTGCGGACCGTTATCGTCTGCGTTCCCGGATCGGCGCCGGTGCGATGGGAGTGGTCTGGCGGGCGGTCGATGAACGGCTGGACCGGACGGTGGCGGTCAAACAACTCCTGCTGCCGCCAGGGCTGAACCAGCGCGAGGCCGAGACGGCGCGGCAGCGTGCGTTCCGCGAGGGGCGCATGGCCGCAAGGCTGCAGCATCCGAACGCGATCACCGTCTACAACGTCGCCGAGGACGAGGGCCAGCCGGTGCTGGTGATGGAGTTCCTGCCGTCCCGCAGCATGGCCGACCTGCTCGCCGGTGGGCGGCTGCTCCCGCCCGCCGAGGTGGCGCGACTCGGTGCGCAGGTGGCCTCGGCGCTCGGTGCCGCGCACGCCGCCGGGGTCGTGCACCGGGACGTGAAACCGGGCAACGTGCTCATCGCCGAGGACGGCACCGCGAAGATCACCGACTTCGGTATCTCGCGCGCCGCAGGGGACGTCACGTTGACCAGCACCGGCCTGTTCGCGGGCACGCCCGCGTACCTGTCGCCGGAGGCGGCGCGAGGAGCAGACCCCGGGCCGCCTTCCGACGTGTTCTCCCTCGGCGCGACGCTGTACTCACTGGTCGAGGGCGGCCCGCCGTTCGGCACCCTGGACAACGAGATCGCGCTGCTGCACAAGGTGGCCACCTCTGCCGCGACGCCGCCGCGCCAGGCGGGGCCGTTGACGGGGCCGCTCCAGGCGATGCTGCACCAGGATGCGGCCGAGCGGCCGGCCATGGTGGAGGTCGAGGCCGCACTGCGCGCGGTGGCGGCCGGGGCGGCTCCGCAACTCGAACCTGCCACCGTGCCCGCGGTCGCTCCGGTGACCGCGCCGATGCCCGCCACGCCCGCGGTCGCCCCGGCAGCGACGACCGTGTCCGCCGCGCAGCAGCGACCGGCGACCCGCGTCGGGCTACCCACCGTCGAGCCGGAGCGACCGGGACGGGATCGCACGCGGATCGCTCTCGTCGCCGCCGCGGTCCTCGCGGCCGTGGCCGCCGGCGTGCTGGTGTCCGAGATCCTCGTGCGCACGGTAGGCGCATCCGGTTCGGAGGCGGGAGCGTCGCCGGGGACATCCGCTCCCGCCTCGGTATCCCGGTCCGTGGAGACGCCGGCCACGAGCACGCGGCCGCAGCCGTCGCGGGCCGAGTTGGAGGCGGCCGTCGCGCGTTACTACGCGCTGGTGCCGGACGATGCCGACACCGCGTGGGGCTCGCTCGGCCCGACGTTGCACGCCCAGGGCAAGGAGCAGTACGGGGAATTCTGGGACGGCATCGAGAAGGTCGAGATCAGCGGCGGCCCTCGCGCCGTCGGTGACGAGACCGTCAAGGTCCGGCTGGACTTCGAGACCACCGACGGCGACCGGACCCGCGAGATGCACCGCCTGGGGATGACCGTGTCCGCCGCCGGCGACCCGCTGATCGACACCGACGAGGTCCTCAGCACCCGCGACCTCAAGGGGAAGGGTGACGGCGGGAGCGGCGAGGGCGAGAAGGACGAGAAGAAGCGCGAGAACAAGAAGGGCGAGGACAAGGCCGACGAGAAGAAGGACGAGAAGGACGACGAATGAGGGGTGCCCAGCGGACGGGCGGGGGCGCATCCGCGGGCCTCGGACCTGGTGGCGTCCCGTGGGCACGGCCCGTGCTCGCGGACGGCCGGGGAGTGAGGTCCCTGGCGGTGGGTGTCACGCACTGCGGTAATTTTGTCGCGATTGCTGCAGCTGACTGTCTCAGAGGAATGCCTTGGCTCAGGACGACGACTCCGCGACGCCCGACCCCGCCACGTCCGAAACCGGCGACGTGCCGGACCAGGCCTCGGGCGCCGAGTCACCGTCCGCCGACCCCGCTGCCGCTGACACCTCTGCCGACGAGGCTGAGACCGCCGACCCCGCTGCCGACGAGGGGCACGACGCGGACGACGCGACGCCGGACGTCCACAGCGGGCAGCTGAGCACCGATACGAACCCCGGCGGCCGCCGTGACGACCCGCCCGAGCCGGCGTGGCCTGCCGAGAGCCCGGCGTGGCCGTCGGAGAGCGACGCCGCCGCGCTCGGCGGTCAGGGCGGTGCAGGCGCAGGGATCGGTTCGGACGTCACCGACGAGCCCGAAACCGTCGCGGGTGATTCCCGCACTCCCGGCACGGCGGCGCTCGGCTCCGCGGGGACCGACGCGGCGGAAACCAACTCCGTGGACCCCGATGCCGTGGACCCCGATGCCGTGGAGACCGACGACGCGAACGCCACCGACCGCGCGCCGGACCGGACGGAGCGTGGTGCAGCCACGTCCGGTACCGCCGACGCCACCACTGCAGAACCGGACACCACGACACCCGACACCACAGCTGCGGACGACGCGGCACCGGACGACGCGGCCGCGGGCGGTGTGCTGCCGTTCGACGTGCGGTGGCGCAGGGTCGGCGTGATCGCGGCCGCCGTGGCGGGCGTGCTGGTGGTGCTGTACGGCCTCGACCTGCTGATCAGCCAGGGAGACGTGGCGCGTGGCCGTACGGTCGCGGGCATCGACGTGGCCGGGCAGAGCCGCGAGGAGGCCGAACGGACGTTGCGCGGTGAACTGGACGAGAAGTCGCCGGTCCGGCTCACCGGGGGTGGTGAGCACACGCTCGACCCGGCGTCGGCCGGCCTGGCCGTCGACTGGCGGGCCACGCTCGACGCGGCGACCGACCAGCCGCTGAACCCGTTCACGCGCCTGTCCTCACTGTTCACCAGTGAGGACATCGGACTCGTCTCGAACGCCGACACGGCGCAGCTCGACGCGGAGATCGAGCGCGTCCGCGCCGACATCGACAGGAAGGCCGCCGAGGGAACGATCCGGTTCGAGGGCACGACGCCCGTGGCGGTCGACCCGGTGAAGGGCCGCAAGCTCGACGTCGCGGGCGCCAAGTCGGCGATTCTGGCGCGCTGGGCCGCGCCGGGCGGAGTCGCGCTGCCCGTGCGGACGTTGGAGGTGCGTTCGACGCCCGACACCGTGCGCGCCGCGGTGACGGAACTCGCCGAACCCGCCGTGTCCGCGCCGGTGACCATCCGTGGCGAAGGGGCCGCCGCCACGGTGCGACCGCGCGGTATCGCCCGGTCGCTGACGTTCGACGTACGTGACGACGGATCGCTCACCGCCGGAATCGACGAGGAGATCCTGCGCGAGGTCGCGGGGCCGCAGCTCGCCTCGACCGAGGACCCGGGCCGGGACGCGCGGTTCACGTTCGCCGGCGGGAAGCCGAAGATCGAGCCGTCGACGGACGGCTACGGCGTCGACTGGGCGGCCGTGGCGAAGAAGCTGCCCGGCGTGCTCACCGGCGACGGTGAGCGGGCCGTGACCGCTCCCTACGGCGAACAGCCTGCCGAACTGACCACGAAGGAAGCGCGGGACCTCGGGGTCGAGGAGGTCGTCGGCGAGTTCACCACGGGCGGGTTCGCCTACGACTCGGGGCTGAACATCAAACAGGTCGCGAAAGAGGTGAACGGCGCGGTCGTCGAACCCGGCGAGACGTTCAGCCTGAACGAGTACACCGGCCCGCGGGGCCTGGAGCAAGGCTACGTGTCGGCGGGCGTCATCTCGGGCGGCCAGCCCGGCCGAGCCGTGGGCGGGGGGATCTCGCAGTTCGCGACGACGCTGTACAACGCGTACTACTTCGCCGGCTTGAAGGACGTGCACCACCAGGAGCACAGCTACTACATCAGCCGCTACCCGGTGGGCCGCGAGGCGACGGTGTTCCAGAACCCGGACGGCTCGAGCGTCATCGACCTGGCGTTCAAGAACGACTCGCCGCACGGTGTCGTCATCCAGACGATCTGGACCCCGACCAACATCACCGTGAAGCTGTGGGGAACCAAGCGGTACGAGATCGAATCGGTCAACGGGGGCCGGTACAACTACACGTCGCCGCCCACCGAGGTGGTGCCCGCGAGCGAGTCCTGTGTGCCCAGCAGCGGTTCCAGCGGTTTCAGCACCAACGACACGCGCATCTTCAAGGATCCGCAGACCGGTGAGGTGATCCGTCGCGAGCGGCGGGACGTCAAGTACCAGGGTCAGACCGCGGTCGTGTGTCTCGAACCGGAGCCGGAACCCGAGCCGCCGTCGGACGGCTCCGGGGACGACTCGGGCAACGGCAACGGCAACGGCTCCGGCAACGACGGCGGCGGTTCGGGGAACGACTCCGGTGGTGGTGGCGACGACGGCGGCTCCGGGGACGGTTCCGGCGGTGGTGACGGCGGCTCCGGTGACGGCGGCGGTTCCGACGGTGACGGTGGCGGCTCCGACGGCGGCCGATAGCGCCGGGCGAGGGTCGAGCCGCGGGGCGTGCCGGAGCTCGGAGCGGTCAGCGCACGACGACGGTGTGTTCGCCGCGCGGGCGTAGTTCGCCGACGACGGGCGCGCCCGGTACCTCGCCCGCGACGACCAGACCGCCCGACGTCTGCGCATCGGCCAGCAGCAGGGCCGTGTCACCGTCCACACCGGAAAGGTCGACGTGGGGGCGTACCCAGTCGAGGTTGCGGGTGCTGCCGCCGGGGACGTACCCGTCGGCCAGCCCCTGCCGCGCACCCTCCACATAGGGCACCGCCGCGGCGTCGATCACCGCGGTGACGTCGCTGGCGCGCGCGAGCTTGTGCACGTGCCCCAGGAGTCCGAACCCCGTGACGTCCGTGGCGCAGCGGATACCCGCATCGACGGCGGCCCGCGACGCGGTGTCGTTCAGGGTGGTCATGACGGCGATCGCGGCCTCGTTGCGCTCACCGGTCGCCTTGTGCCGCGCGTTGAGCACGCCCAGGCCGAGCGGTTTCGTCAGCGACAGCGGCAGGCCCGGCGCGCCGGTGTCGTTGCGCAGCAGTCGGTCCGGGGCGGCGAGGCCGGTGACGGCGAGGCCGTACTTCGGTTCCGGATCGTCGACGCTGTGCCCGCCCGCGAGGTGGCAGCCCGCCGTCGCACAGACGTCGGCGCCGCCGCGCAGCACCTCGGTCGCCAGGTCAGGTGACAACTGCTCGCGCGGCCAGCACAGCAGGTTCAGGGCGAGGAGCGGGGCCGCGCCCATGGCGTAGACGTCGGACAGCGCGTTGGTGGCGGCGATGCGGCCCCAGTCGTAGGCGTCGTCGACGACGGGCGTGAAGAAGTCCGTCGTCGCGACGACCGCCCTGCCACCGTCGATCCGGACCGCTGCGGCGTCGTCACCGGTGTCGAGGCCGACCAGCAGCTCGCCCGTCGCACCGGGCGGGGTGACGGCGCCGAGGCCGCGGACCATGTCCTCGAGTTCACCGGCTGGAATCTTGCAGGCGCAGCCGCCGCCGTGGGCGTACTGGGTCAGTCGGGGTGTCATACCCCGATCCTGCCTGTGCGCGTCGTGATCGTCCTTGCGAGGATGACGGCATGTCGGCGATCGCGGCATTGCTGCAGGGAGGCGCTTCCGGCCTGGTGACCGGCCCGGTCTTCAACACCGTGGAACGGCAGGCACTGCCGTTGGCGGGTTCGATTCCCGTTCGCCTCCGCCGGGACCGGTGCGGGGGTGCGTCGTGAGCGACCCACGGCGGCGCATCCCCCGCACCGACGTCCTGCTCGCCGAACCACGGCTAGCCAAGGCCGTGGAAGAACTGGGCCGCGACCGGGTGAAAGCGGCGATCGTGGCGGCGCAGGATCGTGCCCGGGCCGGTGCGATGGCGCCGGAGGACGTGGCCGAGGCGGCGCTCGCCGAGGTCGACTCGCCGGTGACCCGGAGGGCGGCGAGCCTGGCTCCGGTGGTGAACGCGACCGGCGTCATCGTGCACACCAATCTGGGCAGGGCACCGCTGTCCGGCTCCGCACTCGAGGCCGTGCACACGGCGGGCGGTTACACCGACGTCGAGTTCGAGCTCACCGACGGCAGGCGTGCCCGGAGGGGCAGGGGAGCGCTCGCGGCACTCGCCGAGGCGGTGCCGGACGCCGGCGACGTGCACGTGGTGAACAACAACGCCGCGGCGCTGCTGCTGTGCGCGCTGACGTTGGCGCAGGGAAGGGAGATCGTGCTCGGCCGGGGTGAGCTCGTCGAGATCGGCGACGGGTTCCGGATCCCGGAGTTGCTGACCGCTGCGGGTGCGCGGCTGCGGGAGGTCGGCACGACGAACCGCACGAGCGTCGCCGACTACGCCGCGGCGATCGGGCCGGACACGGGGTGCGTGCTGAAGGTGCATCCGTCGAACTTCCGGGTCACCGGTTTCGCCGCGGAGGCCGGCATCGCCGAGTTGGCGAACTTGGGCGTACCGGTGGTCGCGGACATCGGCTCCGGCCTGCTGCGGCCGCATCCGCTGTTGCCGGACGAACCGGACGCGACGACGGCGCTGCGTGCGGGTGCGGCCGTGGTCACCGCGAGCGGGGACAAGCTGCTCGGCGGTCCGCAGGCAGGCCTACTGCTGGGGGACACCGCGCTGGTCGAACGGCTGCGGCGGCATCCGGCCGCGCGAGCGTTGCGGGTGGACAAGCTGACCCTGGCCGCGCTGGAAGCCACGCTACGGGGAGACGTACCGCCGGTGGCCGCGGCGCTGGACGCCGACGTGGGCGACCTGTGGTCGCGGGCGGAGCGGCTCGCGGTCGAACTGACGACCCGTGGGGTGCCGGCCACGGCCGTGGAATCGGTCGCCGCCGTCGGAGGTGGTGGAGCACCCGGCGTGGAACTGCCGAGCGCCGCGGTGAGTCTGCCGGAGCACTACGCCGATCTGCTGCGCGCGGGTTCGCCCGCCGTCGTCGGCAGGCTCGACCACCGGCGCTGCCTGCTGGACCTGCGGACGGTGCAGGAAGGCGACGATCGCAGGCTGGTGGAGGCGGTGATGCGGTGCACGTCGTAGCCACGGCGGGCCACGTCGACCACGGCAAGTCGACGGTGGTGCGCGCGCTGACCGGGATGGAGCCGGACCGGTTGGCCGAGGAACAACGGCGAGGCCTGACGGTGGATCTCGGATTCGCCTGGACCCGGTTGCCGGGTGCCGCTACCGACGGCGACGACGGTACTGCCGGTGACGTCGGCAGTACCGGTGACGTCGTGGCGTTCGTCGACGTGCCCGGTCACGAACGGTTCGTGCCGAACATGCTCGCGGGGGCCGGTCCGGTGGCGGCGGCGATGGTCGTGGTGGCGGCCGACGAGGGGTGGCAGGCCCAGTCGGCGGAACATCTCGCGGCGCTCGACGCGTTCGGCGTGTCGCGGGGCGTGCTGGTCGTCACGAAGACGGACCGGGCCGACCCGGGCGAGGTGATCGCGGACGCCCGCGCGCGGGTCGCCGCCACGACGCTGGGCGAGGTGCCCGTGGTGCCGGTGAGCGGGCGCACCGGGGCGGGGCTCGGCGATCTGCGCCGCGCTCTCGGGGACCTCGTGCGTACTCTGCCGGCGCCCGACGCTGCGGCCGATGTCCGGTTGTGGGCCGACCGGGTGTTCACGATCCGCGGAGCGGGCACGGTCGTGACGGGAACGCTGGGTGCGGGCCGCATCGCCGTGGGCGACGACCTCGAGCTGTCCGGCTCGGGCAGGCGCGTCACGGTGCGCGGGCTGCAGGCACTCGGACGCGACCGGGATTCGGTCGACGCGGTCGCCAGAGTGGCCGTGAACCTGCGCGGCGTCGACCGTTCCGGGATCCGGCGGGGTGAGGCGCTGCTGACGCCGGGGGCGTGGCGGCCCGCTCGGGAGGCCGACGTGCGCCTGCGTGGCGACAAGGCGGGCGAACTGCACCGGGACCTCGTCCTGCACGTGGGCGCGGCCGCCGTGCCGTGCCGCGTCCGCCCGCTCGGTCACGACACGGCGCGGGTGACGCTCCGCGAGCCGTTGCCGTTGCGTCGCGGTGACAGCGGACTGCTGCGGGACCCCGGCGAACACCGCGTACCCGCGGGCGTGGAGGTCCTCGATCCCGATCCGCCCGCCCTGCGCAGGAGAGGAGCGGCTCGGGAACGAGCGAGCGAGCTGGACGGGGCCGACCCGGCCGTGGCGTACGTGCGCCGGTGCGGGGTCGTGCCGGTGGCCGAGCTGCGGTCGCGCGGGTTCCATCCGGACGTGCCCGTGCTCGACGGCCTGCACGTCGACGCGGACCTGCTTGCGGCGCTGCCCGGGCGGGCGCGTGAGCAAGTCGCCGACTTCGCCGCGTCGGACCCCCTCGCGGCGGGCATGCCGGTGGACGCGCTGCGGCGGGACCTGGGTGTGCCAGCGGTGCTGATCCCCCGCGTCGTCGAGCGCGCGGGGCTGGAGTGCTCCGACGGGCTGGTCCGCAGCCCAGGGGCCGGCGGGCTGCCGCCCGCGGTCGACCGGGCCGTGGCCGAGCTCGAACGGCGCCTTGCGGCCGAACCGTTCTGCGCGCCGGACGCCGACGAACTCGCCCGGCTGGGGCTGGGGCAGCGGGAACTGGCCGCTGCGGAGCGGGCCGGCAGGCTCGTGCGGCTCACCGACACGGTCGTGCTCGCCGCAGGGGCGCTCGAACACGCCGCGGCGGAACTGCGGCGCGTCGAACCGCCGTTCACCGTCAGCCAGGCCCGCCGCGCGTGGGCCACCACACGGCGCGTCGCCGTGCCGTTGCTGGAACTGCTCGACGCCCAGGGCGCGACGCGGCGGCGGGACGACGGTTCGCGCGAGCTGGTGTGACCCCTTTGCCGACGTGCGGTGCCGCCCGGCACGGCGGCGGGTCAGCGCACGCCTCGGGGGCGGAACTGGATGCTGACGCGCGGTCCGACGGGCTTCGACGTCTTGGGTACGGCGTGTTCCCACGTGCGCTGGCACGCACCACCCATCACGACGAGATCGCCGTGCCCCAGCCCGTAGCGCATGGTGGCACCGCCGCCTCGCGGCCGCAGCAGTAGTGGCCGAGCAGCGCCGACGGACAGGATCGCCACCATCGTGTCCTCCGTGCGCCCGCGGCCGATCGTGTCGCCGTGCCAGGCCACGCTGTCGGAGCCGTCGCGGTAGTAGCACAGGCCCGCGGTGCGGAACGGCTCGCCGAGCTCGCCGCCGTAGTGCGCGGACAACGCGTCCCGCGCTTCGGCCAGCACGGTGTCGGGCAGGGCGTCGTGCTCGTCGTAGAAGCTCAGCAGCCGTGGCACGTCGACCGTCCGGTCGTACATCCGCCTGCGTTCCGCGTGCCACGGGACCTGCGTCGCCAGCGTGCGGAACAGTGTGTCGGCGCCGGACAGCCACCCGGGCAGGACGTCGATCCACGCGCCGTGGCCGAGCTGCGTGCGGCGCACGCCGGCCAACGGCCGGAGCGCCGGAGCGGCGTCGGTGTCGCCGATCCCGGCGTTGCCGATCCCGGTGTCGCCGGCCGCCGAGCCGCGACCCGCGGGGTCGGCACCGGCGGCCGGTGTGTCGAAGAGCGATCCCTGAAGCGCCAGGTCCATGAGGCCGACGGTACGGCATCTCGAACGGGTGTTCTACCCGTGTCCGGTGGTGGCTGCCGATCATTTCCGCTTCGGCGACCCACGGGGCGGACCGGGCGCCTACAATCAAGCCATGCATCGACCTCGACCGGTCACCGAGGTCCCCGACGTGGTCGGCCTCGGAGCCGAGGACGCGTGTGACATCGTGCGGCGCGCGGGTCTCGTTCCCGTCGGGCCGGACGGCGCGCCGGCGCCGGGCACGGGTGTCGTCTCCGCGCAGCGGCCGATCGGGGCGGCCGGAGCCGAGGAGGGTGCGAAGGTCGCCCTGTGGACCCATCCCGGCAAGGATTCGGCCGAGGCGCTCGTGGGTCCCAGCCCGCGGGAATCGGCCGACTTCGACCCGGCGTGACCGGGTCGGCCAGACGCAGTGCCGGCATCCTGCTGTATCGCCGCCGGTCGGGCGCCGTCGACGTACTGATCGGGCACATGGGAGGCCCGTTCTGGGTGCGGCGGGACGCGGGGGCGTGGACCATCCCGAAGGGCGAGTACGGCGACGACGAGGAACCCGAGGCCGCGGCGTACCGGGAGTTCGCCGAAGAGCTCGGCATCGCGGTGCCGGACGGCGTGCCGATGCCGCTCGGCGACGTGCGCCAGTCCGCAGGCAAGGTCGTCACCGTATGGGCGGTGGAGGGTGATCTGGATCCGGCACGTGTCACGGCCGGTACGTTCGAGCTGGAGTGGCCGCGCGGATCCGGGCGCACACAGGAGTTTCCGGAACTCGACCGCGTCGAGTGGTGCACGGTCGACGCCGCGCGCGGGCGGCTCGTCGCGGCGCAGCGAGTGTTCCTGGACCGGCTCGTCGGCGAACTCGCAGGCTGACATCGGCGTGGTGTTCGGTGGTCCGGTCCAGTCCGGTTCGGACATCCTGGACGCCACGGCGTGATGGTTTCGCCGTCGCCTGTTCGGGTAAGCCGAGAGCATGACGATGGCGCCGGAAGCGAGTGAGGCGGCCGACGGTGTGTTCGGGCCGGTGCGGCTGGTGAGTGAGGCCGCGGCGCGCGCGCTCTACGGGCGGGGACGGCGAGTTCGGGTGCTTTCGTCCTATTCGGTGCCGGTGGGGCAGGGGAGCGCCGAGCTGCACAGTCTGGCCGACGTCGTGGAGTTCGTCTGCGCGCAGTGTCTGGAATGGTGTCAGGCGACGCTCGTGGCGATTCGGCGGCGGCATCTGGTGTGCCCGGGCTGTTTCGGGGCGCAGCCGCGTGCCGTCGTCCCGGAGCCCGTGTCGGAGTCTGCCGTGCCGTCACCGGCCGCCTCGGAATCCGTACCGTCGGAGCACGTCACGTCGGAGTCTGTCGCAGCGGAGTCCGTTGCCTCGGAGCCTGTCGTGCCGGAGCCTGTCGTGCCGGAACCGGTCGCGTCGGGCTCGTCCGGTCCCGAGCCGGTCGCCTCCCAGCGCGCTGCGGCGCCGACGGCGCTGAGCGGTCCGCGCCGTGCGCCGTGGAGCGTGCATGCCGCTCGTTCCTGCCGGCGCGAACGCGCGGGGTGAACGCCGGGTGTAGCGGACCCGGTCAGCCGGTCAGGTTGAGGCCGACGACCCCGGCGACGATCGCGGCGATGCTGAGCAGTCGCGCGCGGGACGCGGGTTCGTCCAATCGGAGCATTCCGGTCACGGCGACGCCGATGGCTCCGATGCCCACCCATGCGGCGTAGGCCGTGCCGACCGGCAGCTCCCGGAGCGCATAGGAGAGCATGCCCAGGCTGATCGCGGCGAGCGCGACCCCGAGAACCAGCCAGCCGGGACGGTCGAGTCCGCCCGCGTTCCTGAGTGCCAGTGACCACGCGATCTCCAGCAGACCGGCCGCCACGAGTACGGCCCATGCGGCGGTCACGGCGGTCCTTCCGGGCCCGGTGCCGCGGCCACGGGCCCGGAAGAACCGGAGGCGCCGGGGCCTGGCGCGGGTTCGGCTCGGTTGAGGCCGATCACGCCCGCGACGATCAGGCCGAGGCACATCAACCGCTGCCAGGAGGCGGGGTCGCCGAGCCAGAGCATTCCGGTCACGGCGACGCCGACGGCGCCGATGCCCACCCATGCGGCGTAGGCCGTGCCGACCGGCAGCTCTCGAAGTGCACAGGAGAGCATGCCCAGGCTGATCATCGCGAGTGCGATGCCGGCGACGGCCCACCATGGGCGGGTCAGCCCGTCGGCCGCCGCCAAGGCCAGCGACCACGCGATCTCCAGCAGACCGGCCACGGTGAGCGTCGTCCACGCGATCGTGAGCGTGCGGCCCGTCCCGCGTGCCGGGCGGGAGCGGGAGCGTCGACGGCCGTTCACGCGTTCACGCCGCCGTCGACCGTGATCTCCGCCCCGGTGACGTAGGCGCCGCCCGGGCCCGCGAGATACGCCACCGCAGCCGCGACGTCGGCGGGTGTGCCGTAGCGGTTCAGTGCGGTGAGCGCGCGCTCCTCGTCGGCGCCCTCGCCGTCGGCAGGGTTCATCTCGGTGTCGGTCGAACCGGGGTGCACGACGTTGGCTGTGATTCCCCGAGGGCCAAGATCGCGCGAGATGCCTTTGGTGAGGCCGACGAGGGCGGATTCGCTCATCGAGTAGAGGCTCAGACCCGGCGCGGGAACGCGGCCGACGAGACTGCTGCCGATGCTGATGATCCGTCCACCCGTGCGCAGATGCGCCGCGGCGGTCTGCACGGCGACGAACGCCGCGCGGACGTGGACAGCCATGGTGTCGTCGTAGTCGGCGAGGGTGACGTCGCCGATCGTCCCGTAGGGGAAGACGCCGGCGTTGTTGACCAGGATGTCGAGCGCGCCGAGGTCAGTGGCCGTCCGGTCGACGGCCGTCGCGATGGCGGAGCTGTCGGCCGCATCTGCGGCGAGCGCGAGGGCTTTCCCGCCCGCTTCTTCGATGTGCCGGACCACGTCGGCGGCGCGGTCGCGTGCGGTCCGGTACGTGAGGGCGACCGCCGCCCCGTCGGCGGCCAGGCGGGTGGCGGTGGCTGCGCCGATCCCTCTGCTGCCTCCGGTGACCAACGCGACCTTGCCCTGGAGTGGCCCCATCACACTCTCCCTCGGTTCGTGTCCCACGACTATTTATGTAATGCGTATTGCATAATTGCTAGCATCGGGATCGTACGGCAGTCAACCGAGTCGAACGGCCGAGGGGTGATGGCGTGGCGGGACGTGGCCGCCCGAGGCGCTTCGACAGGGAAGTCGCCCTGCGGACGGCGATGGTGCTGTTCTGGGAGCACGGCTACGAGGGCACGTCGATGAGCATGCTCACCTCGGCCATGGGCATCACGGCCACCAGTCTCTACGCGGCTTTCGGGTCCAAGGACGATCTCTTCCGTGAGGCCGTGGAGCTGTACAACTCCGCCGATCATTCGCCCACCGCCGCCGCGCTCGAGGAATCAACCGCTCGCGAGGTGGTGGAGGCGATGCTGCGGCGGAACGCCGACGCCTACGTCGACCCCGCCACGCCGCAGGGCTGCATGGTGGTGCTCGCCGGGTTGAACGTGACCGCCGGGAACGAGCACATCGGCCGATATCTCACGGAATGCCGGCGCAGGGATCACGAGAAGGTGCTCGAACGTCTCACCCGCGCGGTGGCCGAGGGTGACCTACCCGCGAGTGCGGACCCCGCGACGTTGGCGTCGTACGGCGCCACGGTGCTGCACGGCTTGTCCATCCAGGCGCGCGACGGGTGCACCCGGGAGCAGGCGCATGCGGTGATCGACGGCGCGATGCTCGGGTGGGACGAGCTCGTGCGGCGTGGCGAGCGGGCCTCCACGAACGAGAGTGGCGTATAACGACCTATACGCGGTGGCTTTCGGGTTCGACGGCCGCCGGCCTCACCCCACCGGCGAGCGCTCACCCGCCACGCACGGAGGCGCCGAAAATCGCTGGGCACCGCGCACTGCCGGCTGTCAGGGTCGGCACATGCCTGCACCCACTCTCGTCGTCGTTCCCGGTTCGAACAGCAACTCCTTCTCGGTGGCGCCGTTGCTGCGGGAGCTGGCGCTGCTGGGTGTGCGTGCCCTCGCCGTCGACCTTCCCGGCCACGGTTTCGGTGGCACCTGGCCCGCCGCGTACCAGGCTCCGCAGGACAGCGCGGCGCTCGGCACCGTCCCGTCGCGAACGGCAGGGGTGACGGTGGCCGATGCGGCCGACCACCTCGGGGCCGTCGTCCGCAGGGCGCGGGAGCACGGGCCCGTCGTCGTGGCGGCACACAGCCGCGGTGGACTGCCGCTCACCGCCTTGGTGAGCGCCGAGCCGGAGCTGGTCGACCGGGCCGTGTACCTCTCGGCGTGGTGTCCGGTTGCGGCCACGGTCGCCGAGTACCTGGCCACGCCCGAGTACGCGGCCAGTGCCCTGAACAGCCTGCCGAACCTGTTCGCCGCCGACCCCTCGCAACTCGGCGCGCTCCGGATGAACTGGCGCACGGCCGATCCCGACGTGCTCACGGCCCTCAAGCACGCGATGCTCGCCGACGCCACCGACGACGAGTTCTTCGCCTACCTCGCCCTGCTCGACCCCGACGAGATCCTCGATCCGGGTGAGCGTGCCGACCTCGCCCGGTGGGGCAGCGTGCCGCACACCTACGTCCGACTGGCCGGGGACACGTCGATGCCGCCCGCGATGCAGGACCGGCTGATCGGCGACGCGGACGCACTCACGCCACACAATCGGTTCGACGTGCACACATTGGAGAGCAGTCACGCCGGGTTCCTCGTGCGCCCCGCCGCGACGGTCGAGGCGGCACGCCTGTTGGCGCGGCTCATGGAATCGGGCTCGTGAGCAGGCCTGCCGCCGGCCGCCCGGCGATCCACAGTGGACTCCGCCGGGATGCTGGGTGTCGGCGTCAGCCCGGGGGCCACTCCATGCCGCGTCCGCCGAGTACGTGGCAGTGGGCGTGGAGGACGGTCTGCTGGCCGTCCTTGCCGGTGTTGAACACGAGCCGGTATCCGGCGGCGTCGATCCCGTCGGCCGCGGCGACCGTTCCCGCGATGTCGAGCACCTCGCCCGCCAGTGCCGGGTCGCTGGCCGCCATCGACGCGGCGTCAGCGTGGTGTGCCTTCGGGATGACCAGTACGTGGGTGGGCGCCTGCGGGTTGATGTCGCGGAACGCCAGTACGGAACCGGTCTCGTGGACGATCGTGGCGGGCACGGACCGCTCCACGATGTTGCAGAACAAGCAGTCGGAACTCACGCGACCGCACTGTAGGTCGAGTGCGGTGGGGTGCGCCAGCGCCGGCGGGTGCGCCCGGTCAGCCGGTGACCGGGTGGTCGAGCGGGTCACCGGGGTGGATCGTGCCGCCGGTGACGACCTCGGCGTACACGCCCATCTCGTTGTGTCCGAACTCCTGGTGCAGGCGCCGCGGCAGGTCGATGTCGCGTTCGGCGGTGTCCGGGTTGACCTGCGTCGCGGCGCAGCGCTTCGTGGCGAGCACTCCCCGCAGCCGGAGGCCGCCGACGGTGATCTCCTCGCCGACGAGGTCGCGTTCGCTGAAGGCCGGCAGCCCGTCGTAGTAGATGTTCGCGCGGAACCTCCGGGGATCGAGCCGCGTGCCGAGGCGGTCGCCGAGCGCCCGCACGGAGGCGAGGTTCACCAGCGAGACGGCGTTCATCATGGAGTCCGAGATCACCGAGACGTCGGTGAACCGTCTGCCGTCGCCGCGGGCGAGCACGGGCGGAGTGGACAGGCCGAGCGCCTCGGCGAAGAATGTGGTCACGGCCGCGGCGCCGTCGTCGGTGGCGAGGGTCGCCTCCAGTTCGGTGCGACCGTCGCGGTCGGCCCGCAGGACGCCGGTCTCCGGGTCGAAGTGGGTGCGGTAGCCGGCGAGCGACGCGTCGCGGGCGAGCATGAAGAACTGCGTCTTCGGCAGCGGCTCGGTCGAGCCGGGGGTGAAGTCGCCGTCGGGCCGGGCGAGTGCGAACGCCCGGTCGTACGGCACGCCGCGACCGGGTTCGAGGGTGACGGACGACAGTGTCTGCGGGCTCAGTCCCTTCACGGGGTAGACGTACAGTCCGCGGATCTCGCCGGTCATGTCACGTGCCCTTCTCGCGGCGGGTTCGGAATGTGCAGGGGCAATCTAACCGTTCCTCGGAGTGCGGTTCGCGCGCGGGAAGCGCACACCCCGTCCGGGTGCGGCGAAAGGGGAAGCAGTGGCAGTGTCGTCGGCTCCGGCCATCGAGACATCCGGCTTGGTCAAGGTCTTCGGCGCGACCCGAGCGGTCGACGGGATCGACCTGACGGTGCCGGAGGCGGCCGTGTACGGCATTCTCGGGCCGAACGGTGCAGGCAAGACGACGTTCGTGCGCATGCTCGCGACCCTGCTGCGTCCGGACGGCGGCCACGGCACCGTGTTCGGACGGGACATCGTCGGTGACGCGGCGCTCGTGCGCAGGCAGGTCAGTCTCACCGGGCAGTACGCGTCGATCGACGAGGATCTGACGGGCACGGAGAACCTGGTACTGCTGGGCAGGCTGCTGGGGCACGGCAAGACGGCGGCGCGGCGGCGGGCGGGTGAACTGCTCGACGCGTTCGGGCTGACCGCCGCCGCGGACCGGCAGGTCAAGCATTATTCCGGCGGCATGCGGCGGCGGATCGACATCGCCGCGAGCATCATCTCCACGCCGCGGCTGTTGTTCCTCGACGAACCCACGACCGGCCTGGATCCGCGCAGCCGCAACCAGGTGTGGGACATCGTGCGTGTCATCGTCGCGCAGGGTACGACCGTGCTGCTGACCACGCAGTACCTCGACGAGGCGGATCATCTCGCGGGCCGGATCGCCGTGATCGACCACGGCACGGTGATCGCGGAGGGCACGCCCGGCGAGCTGAAATCGTCCGTCGGCGCGGGATCGGTGCGGGTGCGGCTGCGCAGGGCGGAGCAACGGGCCCAGGCGGAACGCGTACTGGCCGCCGAGCTGGGCACGGAGGTGCATTTCGACGCCGACCCCGTGGCGCTGACGGCGCGCATCGCGGGCGGCGAGTCCGGAAGGGGAGCCGCCGAGCACGCCTCGCGCGCCCTTGCACGGCTGGCACAGGACGGCATCACCGTCGACGACTTCTCACTCGGCCAGCCGAGCCTCGACGAGGTGTTCCTGGCCCTGACGGACCGGAAGGAGAACCGGGCATGACGAGCACGTCGAACGCGTCGAGCGCCGAGCGCGCGGACGCCGACGGTGACACGCCCGTCGCGGACAACCTGGGCGCAGTACTGGCCACCGGCGAACCACCGAACGCCCCCAGCGCGTGGTCGGCGTCGGTGACGTTCGCATGGCGCGCCATGCTCAAGATCAAACACGTGCCCGAGCAGTTGTTCGACGTCACCGCGTTCCCGGTGATCATGACACTCATGTTCACCTACCTGTTCGGTGGCGCACTGGCGGGCTCGCCCGAGGAGTACCTGCAGTACCTGTTGCCCGGCGTGCTGGTGATGAGCGTCGCGATGATCACGATGTACACCGGGGTCGGGCTCAACGCCGACATCCAGAAGGGCGTGTTCGACCGGTTTCGCACCCTGCCGATCTGGCGGCCGTCCGCGCTGGTGGGCGCCGTCATCGGCGACGTCTGCCGGTATTCGCTGGCCTCCGTGGTGATCATCGTGCTCGGGCTGGCCCTCGGCTACCGGCCGGGTGGTGGCGTGCTCGGCGTGCTGGCGGGCGTCGGGCTACTGCTGGTGTTCTCCTTCGCGTTCTCGTGGATCTGGACCCTGCTCGGCCTGCTGCTGCGGTCGGAACGCTCGGTGATGGGTGTCAGCGCCATGGTGCTGTTCCCGTTGTCGTTCCTGAGCAACGTGTTCGTCGATCCGCGGACGATGCCGTCGTGGCTGCAGGGCTTCGTCGACGTCAACCCGATCGCACACCTGGTCGCGGCGGTGCGCGGTGCGTTGAGCGGGCAGTGGGATGGCTCGGCGACGCTGTGGATGTTCGTCTCGGCCGGGATCATCCTGGCGATCTTCGGCCCGCTGACGATGCGCAGGTACAACCGCAAGTGACGCCGGAACCGGCAGTGGGAACGGGCCGCGTGGTGCGCGCGAGGGCGTGACGGGTGGGCACCGGCAGGCAGTGCGGGTGTGCCGTGGCCGGTCAAGAAGCGGAATCATGCGGATGCTCTTGTCTGGACCACCCGCGATGATTATGGTCACACCATTGGCGCGGAGCGAGCGATACAGAGGTGTATTCATGACGTTCCCCGGTGGCGGCAGCGCGAGACGAACCCTCCCGAGACTTCCGCGGCCGCGCTCGCGCACCCGGCCGTTACCGCGCACCCGGTCGGCACGACGACCCCGATCCGCGCAACAACGAAGCGCACCACCCACCTGATATCCCCGGCGATCGAAAGCCTGCCCTGACCTGCCCGCAGGCGGGAGTTCGCGGGCCATCCGGGGCGCCGAACGCTCGTACCCGACCCACGGCTCCGACACGGGGTCCTGGGACACAACGGTGTGTCGAAGGGTGTGTTCCCCATGGATAACTTGGCCGTGCTGAGTCTTGTCGCGTTGGCACCGCTGGCCGTCGTCGGGATTCTCCTGGTCGGGTTCCGATGGCCCGCGAAGTACGCGATGCCCGTCGGCTTCGTGACCGTCGTGGTGGCCGCGGCACTGGTGTGGGAGGTGGAGGCCACCGTCATCGCCGCGGCCAGTGTCGAAGGCCTGATCATCGCGGTCGGGATCCTGGCCATCGTGTTCGGTGCGCTGCTCCTGCTGGGCACGCTGAGCAAGAGCGGCGGACTGGCCACGATCAGATCGACGTTCACCGACATCAGCCCGGACCGTCGCGTCCAGGCGATCATCATCGGCTGGCTGTTCGGGTCGTTCATCGAGGGCGCGTCCGGGTTCGGCACGCCCGCCGCCGTCGTCGCGCCGTTGCTGTTGGCACTCGGGTTCCCCGCGATGGCCGCGGTGATGGTCGGACTGGTCATCCAGTCGACGCCCGTGACGTTCGGTGCCGCCGGTACTCCGGTGATCACCGGTATCGGCGACGGCCTCGGCGGCAGCGCTGCGGTCGACGAACGACTGCGGTTCCTCGGGGTCGAGATGCCGGAGTACGCCGCGCGCATCGGCGTCGACGCGGCCCTCATGCACGCCATCATCGGCACGCTGATCCCGCTGTTCCTGGCATGCATGGTGACGGGATTCTTCGGGGAACGCCGCCGGTTCGGCGACGGTCTCGGCGTCTGGAAGTTCGCGTTGTTCTCGGCGTTCGCCATGACCGTGCCGTACGTCGTGTTCGCCATCGTGCTGGGCCCGGAGTTCCCGGCTCTGCTGGGCGGGCTCACCGGCCTGGCGATCGTGGTGACCGCGGCCCGGCGCGGGGTGTTCATGCCGGAGCAGGCGTGGGAGTTCCCCGACCGCGAGCGGTGGAACCCGCGCTGGATGGGCACGTTGGAGCCGGAGACCGACGTGGCGGCCCGGCGGATCCACCCGTTGTTGGCGTGGACGCCCTATGTGCTGCTGGCCGGACTGCTGGTGGTGACCCGCACGGTGACTCCCGTCCAGGAGCTGCTGACGGGGGTGTCGATGGACTTCGAGAACATCTTCGGCACGGAGATCAGCGAGAGTATCGAGCCGCTGTACCTGCCCGGTTTCCTGCTCATCGTCGTGTGTGTGGCGACCTACGGGCTGCACCGGATGCGTGCCGGCGAGATCGCCGGTTCGTGGCGCATCGCGGGCAAGCAGATCTTCGGCGTGGCCGTCGCGTTGCTGTTCGCGGTTCCGCTGGTGCGGGTGTTCATCAACTCCGAGATCAATCTGTCCGGCTACGACAGCATGCCGTTGACCATCGCCGAGGGCGTCGCCTCGATCACCGGAGGGAACTGGCCGCTGTTGGCACCGGCGATCGGCGCGCTGGGCGCGTTCGTCGCCGGCTCGAACACCATCAGCAACATGATGTTCTCGCTGTTCCAGTTCTCGACCGCCGAGCAGGTCGGCATCCCGCCGGAGAGCGTGGTCGCCTCGCAGGCGGTCGGCGGTGCAGCGGGCAACATGGTCACGGTGCACAACGTCGTCGCGGCGTCCGCCACGGTCGGCCTGTTGGGCAGGGAAGGCGACGTGATCAGGAAGAACCTGCTTCCGCTCGGCTACTACGTCGTCTTCGCGGGCGGACTGGGGTACGTGTTCGCCTACGGTCTCGGGTTCAACCCGGGCACGGTACTGATCGCGCTCCTGGTCGCCGGGCTTGCGGTGACCGCGTGGCTGCTGCGCAGGCAGCGCCAAGCGCAGAACACGCGGGTCTGAGCGCAGGACACGCGGCGGGTCAGGCGTTGCGGAAGAACCGGTCGAGCACGCGAGTGCCGAATTTGAGCGCGTCGACCGGAACCCGCTCGTCGACGCCGTGGAACAGCGCGGAGAAGTCCAGGTCGGCGGGCAGCTGCAGGGGAGCGAACCCGAAGTTGCGGATGCCGAGCCGCTGGAACGCCTTGGCGTCCGTGCCCGCGGAGAGCATGTACGGCAGGGTGCGCGCGCCCGGGTCCTCCGCGGTGACGGCGGCGCCCATGGCGTCGACGATCGCGCCGTCGAACGTCGTCTCCACCGGTGGCAGCTCCATCCACTCGCGTTCGACGTCGGGGCCGAGCAGGTCGTCGAGTTCGCGGTCGAAGGCGTCGACCCTGCCCGGCAGGATGCGGCAGTCGACCGAGGCCTCGGCCACCGAGGGGATGACGTTGGCCTTGTATCCGGCGGTCAGCATCGTCGGGTTGGCGGTGTCGCGCAGCGTCGCGCCGATCATGCGGGAGATGTTGCCGAGTTTGGCGACGCTGCCTTCGAGGTCGTCGTCGGGGAAGTCCCATCCGGTGATCTCGGTGACGCCGTCCAGGAACTCCCGCACCGAGTCGGACACGACGAGCGGGAAGCGGTGGTTGCCGAGTTTCGCGACGGCCTCGGACAGCTTCGTGACGGCGTTGTCGCGGTGGATCATCGACCCGTGGCCTGCCGTGCCGCGCACCCGCAGCGTCATCCAGCGGATGCCCCGCTGGGCCGTCTCGACCAGGTAGGCGCGCACGTCGTCCTTCAGCGTGATGGAGAACCCGCCGACCTCGCTGATCGCCTCGGTGGCGCCGTCGAAGAGTTCGGGCCGGTTCGACACGAGCCACTGCGCGCCGTACTTGCCGCCTGCTTCCTCGTCGGCGAGGAAGGCGAAGATCATGTCGCGGGGCGGGACGATGCCCTCGCGCTTGTAGTGCCGTGCCAGGGCGAGCGTCATGCCCACCATGTCCTTCATGTCGACCGCGCCGCGGCCCCAGACGTAGCCGTCCTGCACCGCGCCGGAGAACGGGTGCACGGACCACTCGGCGGGATCGGCGGGCACGACATCGAGGTGGCCGTGCACGAGCAGCGCGCCGCGCGTCGGGTCGGCGCCGGGGAGCCGCGCGACCACGTTGTGCCGGTTCGTCCCACCGGATTCGACGTAGCTGATCTCGTAGCCGACCTCGGTGAGCTTCTCGGCGACGTACTCGGCCGCCGCGCGTTCGCCGACGACCGTGTCGGGGTCGCCGGTGTTGGTCGTGTCGATGCGGATGAGCTCGCTGGTGAGAGTCACGGCCTCGTCGGCGGCCGCCTCGATGAGGTTCTCGGTCACGGGACCTTCCTATCACTGAGACCGTTGGTGCAGGTGAGACACGTGGGTTCACAACGGTGGACCCCCCTGTGCGCGGGGTCCGACGCGTCCGCTAATCTATTCGCCAGCAAGTCCGAGTGGCGGAATGGCAGACGCGCTAGCTTGAGGTGCTAGTGCCCGTAAAGGGCGTGGGGGTTCAAGTCCCCCCTCGGACACACAACGACTACCCATCCGATTTCGTCGGGTGGGTAGTTTTTTTGTGTCGCCGACGTGTACGTGGGAGTCGATCACGGGCGCGGGGCCTCGGTGTCGCCCGTCGTTCCCGACCGTCGGCCTCGGTGTCGCCGGCCTTGGTGCCGCCGGTGTCGCTACCGGACGCGCGCGCCGCGGACCGCCCGTCGCCCGTCGTTCCCGACCGTCACGCCCCGGCGCACCGGACGCGGCGACCCTGAGATCATCGGCGCGCAACGGGCCGGGTACTGTACCGGCCTCGTCGACACGGCGAGGATTTCCTGCGTGCCCCGGCGGGTAGTCGACGTTTTGTTCCCGGGAGTCACGCGGAATAGAATTTGCCCGATATGCGTGGACCACGCGCCACGGCTGATACCGAGGAGGACGGATGACCGACAGTGCCGGCTCGGGGCCGGGAACACAGGTCGACGAGACGCGGCGAGGCAGGTTCACCAGCCGCCGCGTGTTCATCCTCGCCGCCATCGGGTCAGCGGTCGGGCTCGGCAACATCTGGCGGTTCCCCTACGTCGCCTACGAGAACGGCGGGGGCGCGTTCATCCTGCCGTACCTCGTCGCGCTGCTGACGGCGGGAATCCCGTTCCTGCTGCTCGACTACGGGCTGGGGCACCGGTTCCGAGGGTCTGCACCGCTGTCGTTCGCCCGTGCTCGCAGGCGTATCGAGACCATCGGCTGGTGGCAGGTTCTGCTCTGCTTCTGCATCGGCGTCTACTACGCGGCCGTGCTCGCCTGGGCCGTGCGGTACACGTTCTTCTCGGTGAACAAGGCCTGGGGTGACGATCCGGAGACGTTCTTCTTCGACGATTTCCTGCACCTCGGTGACCCGGGCGTGGCCATGGAGTTCACGCCCGGTGTGCTGGTGCCGTTGCTCGTGGTGTGGGTGGCGTTGCTCGTGATCATGGCGCTGGGCGTGCAGCGCGGCATCGGCGCGGTCGCGATGATCTTCATCCCGATCCTGGTGATCGCGTTCATCGCGCTGGTCGTGCAGGCGCTCCTGCTGCCGGGGTCCGGCGGCGGGCTGAACGCGCTGTTCACCCCGGAATGGGCGGCTCTGGCCGAGCCCGGTGTCTGGGGAGCCGCCTTCGGGCAGATCTTCTTCTCGCTGTCGATCGGTTTCGGCGTCATGATCACCTACGCGTCCTATGTGAAGCGCAAGACCGACATGACCGGGTCGGCGATGGCGGTCGGCTTCGCCAACTCCGGCTTCGAGCTGCTCGCCGGTATCGGTGTGTTCGCCGCACTCGGGTTCATGGCCCAGGCCTCCGGGGTGGCGGTCGCCGACGTCGCCTCCGACGGCATCGGCCTCGCCTTCGTCGCGTTCCCGGCGATCATCAACGAGGCGCCGGCAGGGGCGCTGCTCGGCGTGCTGTTCTTCGGCTCGCTCGTGATCGCCGGGCTGACATCGTTGATCAGCGTGATCGAAGTCGTGATCTCCGGCGTGCGGGACAAGTTCGAGCTGTCACGCCTGACCGCGACGCTGTCCGTGGTGATCCCGACCGCGGTGATCAGCCTGGTGCTCTTCGCTACGACCAGCGGGTTGTACGTGCTCGATATCGTGGACCACTTCGTCAACCAGTTCGGCATCCTGCTGGTCGCGGTGGTGAGCATGCTCGTGCTCGCGTGGGGCGTCCGGCTGCTGCCGGAGCTGATCCGCCAGCTCAACCACCACGGTTCGATCCCGGTGGGCCGGGCCTGGCAGCTGCTCATCGGTGTGGTTGCTCCGCTGGCGCTGCTGTACGTGCTCGTCCGGCAGTTCATCACCGATATCGGCACGCCGTACGAGGACTATCCGGCGTGGATGCTGGCCACCTTCGGCTGGGGCGTCGTCGTCGGCGTGATCGTCCTGGCCGCGCTGGCGTCGCTGGCGCCGTGGAAGTCGCAGACGCGGCTGGATCTGACCGAGGAGGAGGTGCGCTGATGGGTGTCTCGGCCGTGGTGATGATGCTCGTTGCGATCCTGGTGATCTGGGGCGGTCTCGCGTTGGCGATCGCCAACCTGGTCCGGCGGAGCCCGGAGGGCCGCGAGGACTAGGCCGCGGTGAACCGGGGGTCACGGATTCGTGGCCCCCGGCCGCGATTCTTCGGCCCCGTCGTGTCCGGGCGATGCGGCGAACCAGGAGTCGGCGCGGGCCCGGAATCGTTCGGGATCGAGCGCGCCGGCACCCTCCGGAAGCGCGGCGACGATCGGTATCCCGGTGATCCGGGGCAGATCGGCCAGGTTGCACCGCTCGGCGAGCCCGGGGCGTTCCGGAACGGCGCCGAGCACGAGGCCCGCCGGTTCGATGCCCCGCCTGCGGAGCGCCTCGACCGTGAGTCCGGTGTGGTTCAGCGTGCCCAGGGCGATGCGCGTCACCACCAGCACCCGCACGTCGTGATCCCGCGCCAGATCCGTCGCGAGGTCCGCCAGCGTGCCCCCGCGGGTGTCGAGGTGGACGAGAAGCCCGCCGCTGCCCTCGACGATCACCGAAGTGTGCCGCGTTGCCAGGTCACGAATGCGCGCGGCGTGCGTGTGGACCGCCGGGATGTCGGCACCACGCAGCCGCGCCGCGGTGCCGGGCGCGAGCGGGTCGTCGAGCCGCACGAACTCCGTGGTGGGACAGGCCGAGAGGCGCCCCACCACGGAACAGTCCGGTTCGTCGGTGCCGGCTCCCGTCTGCGCGGGCTTGACGACGATCGTTCCGGGGCCGGAACAGACCGCGAGTGCCGAGGTGGCGACCGTCTTGCCGACGCCCGTGTCGGTCCCGGTGACGACGGTGATCACGTTCGGCACCGTTGGACCGCGGTGGTCAGGACGTCGAGGGCATGGGCCCAGCGCTCGTCGTCGAGTCCGATGTGGGTGGTGATCCGCAGTCGGGAGACGCCGTCCGGCACCGACGGCGGGCGGAAACAGCCCACGCGCACTCCGGCGTCGAGGGCGTGGGCCTGCGCCGCGAGGGCGGCCTGCGGGGACGGCATCGGAACCGACAGCACGGCACCGGCAGAGCACGGCACGCCGAGCCGTTCGGCCAGTTCGGCGCCGCGCCGGTGAATCCGCGCCGGTCCGATCCGCCGTTCGCGCAACAGCCGCAGAGCGGCCAGCGCCGCGGCCGTCGGCGCCGGGGCGAGACCGGTGTCGAAGATGAACGGGCGGGCGCGGTTGACGAGGTGGTCGACGAGCTCCGCGGAGCCGAGCACGGCGCCGCCCATGGCACCGAGCGATTTGGACAGCGTCGCGGTCACGACCACGTTCGGGTGGGCGGCCAGGCCGCCGGCACGGACCGCCCCGCATCCGTCCTCACCGACCACACCGAGCCCGTGCGCCTCGTCGACGACGAGGAGTGCACCTGCCGCCGTGCACACGTCGACCAGATCGGGCAGTGGTGCGGCATCGCCCAGTACCGAGAAGACCGACTCGGTCAGCACCACGGCTCGCCGTCCGCCCGCGTCCGCCAGCGCGTCGCGGACCGCGGCGATATCGTTGTGTGCAGTGACCGTGACCGCCGCCTTCGACAGACGTGCCGCGTCGATCAGTGACGCGTGGACGTGTTCGTCCGAGACGATCAGCGAGTTCCGGTCCGTCAACGCCGTCACCGCGGACAGGTTGGCGTGGTATCCCGTCGAACAGGCCAGTCCCGCTTCCTGTCCGATGAACGCGCTCAGCTCCCGTTCCAGGTCGGTGTGCAGGGTGGTCGTGCCGGTGACGAGGCGGGAGGCACCCGCGCCGGTCCCCCAGGTGAGGACGGCGTCGGTGGCGGCCCGGCACACGTCGGGGTGGTTGCTCAGCCCCAGGTAGTCGTTGCTGGCGAGGTCGATGGTCTCGTCGCCGGCCTGCCGGGGCCGCAAACCGCGTTGCAATCCCGCGGCCTCGCGCGCCGCCCGCTGCTCGGCCAGCCAGCCTGCCCACGCGGTCATGCCACCTCCGCCGCGGCCGCGATCCCGGCACAGATGGTCGCGATGTCGTCGTCGGTGCACACGTAGGGCGGCATCGTGTAGATCAGGTCGCGGAACGGACGCAGCCACACGCCCTGGGCGAGTGCCGCCTCGGTTGCGGCGGGTACGTCGACGTCGTGGTCGAGCTGGACCACACCGACCGCGCCGAGAACACGCACGTCGACGCAGTCGATCCCGTGCAGGGCCTGCAACCCGGCGTTGATCCGCCCCACATCGACGGTCCAGTCGCGTTCGGACAACAGGTCCAGGCTCGCGGAGGCGATCGCGCACGCCAGCGGATTGCCCATGAACGTGGGGCCGTGCATGAGCACCCCGGAATCGCTCGCGGAGAGGCCACGCGCGATGTCCGCCGTGCACAGCGTCGCCGCAAGGGACAGGTACCCGCCGGTGAGTGCTTTCCCGACGCACATCACGTCGGGGGCCACGCCGGCCGCGTCGGCCGCGAAGAACGTACCGGTGCGGCCGAAGCCGGTGGCGATCTCGTCGAAGACGAGCACCAGGCCGTGTTCGTCGGCCACGTCGCGAAAGACCGCCAGGCACTCGGCAGGATAGGGGTGCATGCCTCCGGCGCCCTGCAGGAGCGGTTCCACGATCAGGCCCGCGAGCTGGTCCCGATGCTGTGCCGCGAGTGCGCGGAACCCCTCGGCCCAGGCATCGACGTCGCCACCGAGCGGGGGAGGCCGCTCGCCGAACACCTGCTGCGGCAGCAGCCCCGACCACATCGAGTGCATGCCGCCGGTCGGGTCGCACACGCTCATACAGTCGAAGGTGTCGCCGTGGTAACCACCGCGGACGGTCAGGAAGCGGGAGCGCTGCGGCCTCCCTCGGCCGCGTTGGTACTGCAGCGCCATCTTCATGGCCACCTCGATGCTCACCGACCCGGAGTCGGCGAGGAACACCCGGTCGAGATCGCCGGGTGCACGGTCGACGAGGCGACGGGCGAGTTCGACCGCGGGCTCGTGGGTCAGTCCGCCGAACATCACGTGCGACACGTTGTCGAGCTGGCGGCGTGCGGCCTCGTCGAGCACGGGGTTCCGGTATCCGTGGATGGCCGACCACCAGGACGCCATCCCGTCGACCACGTCGCCGACGTCGTCGAGGGTGATCCGGCTGCCCTCCGCACCCGTCACCAGTCGCACGGGCGCCGGGTCGGTCATCGACGTGTACGGGTGCCACAGGTGCTCACGGTCGAAGGCGAGCACCTGCTCGGCCGGACCCGTCATGCGTTGGGGAGGACGTCGGTGCCCGCACCGCGGCGGCGGATCGCGGGGTCGGCCGGTTCCTGCTCCGCGTCCCGGCCGCGAAGGTCCTGTTCGGAGCCCAGGACGACGAACCCGTTGTCGCGGATCATGTCCAGGTCGGCCCGGGCGTCCTGGCCCTCGGAGGTCAGATAGTCGCCCAGGAACAGGGAGTTGGCGACGTGCAGTGCGATCGGCTGCAGCGACCGCAGATGCATCTCCCGCCCGCCGGCGATGCGCACCTCCTTGTCGGGGCAGACGAGGCGCGCGGCCGCGAGGATCTTCACGCAACGGGTGGGGGAGAGGTCCCAGGTGTTCTCGTGGGGTGTGCCCTCGAAGGGCATCAGGAAGTTCACCGGGATCGAGTCGGAGCCGAGGTCGCGGAGCGCGAACAGCGCCTCGACCAGCTGCTCGTCGGACTCTCCGAGTCCTGCGATCAGCCCGGAGCAGGGGGAGATCCCCGCGTTCTTCGCCTTCTGCACGGTGTCGACGCGGTCGTCGTAGGTGTGGGTCTGGACGATGTTGGCGTGGTTGCTCTCGGCGGTGTTGATGTTGTGGTTGTAGGCGTCGACTCCGGCGGCCTTGAGTTTCTCGGCCTGCCCGTCGCCGAGCAGCCCCAGGCACGCACAGACCTCGACGTCCGGATACTCCGTCTTCAGGGACTCGACCATGTCGGTGACCTTGTCCACGTCCCGTGTGGACGGTCCGCGGCCGGACGCGACCAGGCAGACCCGGCTCGCACCGCCGCGCAGTCCCGCATCCGCCTGGGCCAAGGTGTCTTCCTTGGACAACCACGAGTACGTCAGGATCGGAGCGCCGGACCCCAGCGCCTGCGAGCAGTAGTTGCAGTTCTCGGGGCACAGGCCGGACTTCAGGTTGACGAGGTAGTTCACCTTCACCGTGTTGCCGAAGTGGGCGCGGCGGAGCCGTCCCGCGGCGGCGACCAGGTGCATCAGCTCGGGGTCGTCGGCGCGCAATGCCCCCAGCGCGTCGTCTGGTGTGGCCGGCGTGCCGGCCAGGATCGCGTCGGCAAGCTGCTGGAACGTGTCGCTCATCGCGTCTCCGGTATCGACTGGCGGGTCACTGACCTGAACAGTGTTCAGCTGAACGCTGTTCAGGTTAAACCGGCCGCCGCCGGGTGGTCAACGGAGCGGTTCGCGCTGTCACTGGGGCGCGAACCGACGAGGCGGCCGGCGGCGAGGACGTCGATCACGCCTCGCCGCCGGCCGCCTCGAATCCCTCGGCCTGCGCCCTGGGCTACGTTGCCGGGGTGGGGGTGCTCTCCTGCTCTTCCTCGGCGGCCAGCGCCCGCACGGCCGGCTTCGTGATGACGACAGCCAGCCCGATGGCGAGCAGGCCGCCGACCAGCTTGCCGACGAGCAGCGGCAGGATGAGGTTCGGCTGGAAGTTCGCCGTGAACGCCAGGTGGTCGCCCACGAGGAACGCGGCGCAGACGGCGAACGCGATGCACAGCACCTTGTCCTTGGGCGGCATGTCCCGGATCAGGCGGAACAGGGCCAGCACGTTGGCCACGGCGGCGAGCAGTCCTGCCGTGCCCTCCGAACTCATTCCCACGCGACGGCCGAGCGCCCCCAGCGGCCGGGCGAGCCCCTTGCGCAGCACGTAGACCATCGGGAAGGCGCCCGCCAGCATGATGCCGATGTTGCCGGCCACTTCGAGGGCCCGGTACTGGTCCTCGGAGTCGGCGATGATCGGGTCGAAACCGAAGCTGCCGAACACGGCGGAGAACACGCCGGTGAAGTGTTCGACGATGCTCACCGCCAGTACGAGTTTCAGCGCAGCGTCGAGGATGCGCCCGAACCAGATGAACAGGCGGATCATGAACGTGGGTGCGAACCACAGCGCCGCGGCGAGTGCCACGACGAACACCGCGAGCGGCAGCAGGTTCAGCAGGATGGCCCCGGCGTCCAATCCGGTCAGTGCGGCGTCGGAGGCGCTGTCTGCCGACACCTCGCCGCGTACCGTGGTCGAGCTCGCGGCGAGAATCGCCGTGGTGACCAGTACGCCGATCGGAATCGCGAGGACGCCCGACATCACGCCGAGCGCCATGTACCGGTGATCCCGCTTGTGCAACATGGCCAGGCCGACGGGGATGGTGAAGATGATGGTGGCTCCGGCCATGTAGCCGACGACGGTCGCCATGATCCAGCCGCCGGTGCTGGTGGCGGTTTCCTGCGCCAGTTGGTAGCCGCCCATGTCCACGGCGATGAGGCTCGTCGCGGCGATCGCCGGGTCGGCGCCGATCGCGTCGAACAACGGCCCGGCGACGGACTCGACCAGGGCGGACAGGTACGGGATGGCGGCCATGATCCCGGCGACCGGGATGAAGATGGCGCCGATCGAGTGCAGGCCTTCCTTGAACTCCCTGCCGAGGCCGTGTTCGTCGTCGCGGATCGACGCCACGGCGCCGATGACGACGAACACCATCATGATGTAGATGATCAGGTTCCCGAAGGACTCCACGCGTCCTCCTCCTTCCGGTGGGGGACGGGTCAGCGCAGGAGCGGGCGCAGGTGGTCGTTCAGGAACACGCCGTCCGGGTCGAACTCCCTGCGCACGGCGACGAACGTGTCGAACTCGGGGAACAGTTGCTCCAGCCGGTCCCGCGTCATGAAGTGGATCTTGCCCCAGTGCGGACGGGCCTGGTACTGCTGCAATCGCCGGTCGACGGCGCGCAGGAACGGCCAGTAGTCCGTGCCGGGGGCGCCGGACACCGAGATCACCATGGTGTCGCGCCGGTAGTTCGGCGACAGGTACGCGTCGTCAGCAGCCGTCCAGCGGACCTCGATCGGATAGAGCTGGTCGGGGAACTCGTCGAGCATCAACCGCCGGATCTTGTTGAGCGCCTCCAAGCCGTGTTCGGCGGGCACCATGTACTCCATCTCGTGGAAGGGCTCGTCGTAGCCGCCCGGGTAGACCCGGTATGCACGGTCGGTGCGGTTGCCCACGTCGTCGGAGACGAGCCCGTCCGGTTCGGTGACCTCGACCTCGTCGTAGATCTTGACGTAGCAGTGGTTGTGCATCGGCTGGTCGGGAGGTGCCGGGAGTTGGTAGAGGTCCACCGAGTGGTCCGCGGGGCACCAGAAGAACGAGAAGTGCCGGTGGTTCGCGATCAACTCGTCCCAGGACTCCTCGATCTCCTGCCAGGGCCGGTAGCTGATCTCCTCGGCGATGTAGTACTTCGGGGAGACCGCGAGTTCCACCTCGAGCATCACGCCGAGCGTGCCGAGCGCGACCTGTGCCGCCCGCAGCTCCCGCATCCGGTCCTCACCGATCTCGACGACCTCGCCGTGCCCGTCGACCAGGCGCACGCGACGCAGGGCGGCCGACATGTTCGGCAGTTCGATGCCGGAGCCGTGCGTGGCCGTCGCCAGTGCACCGGCGATGACCTGTTTGTCGATGTCGCCCTGGTTGGACAGCGACAGCCCGGCGTCCCACAGCGGCTCGCCGAGCCTGCCCACCGTGGTGCCCGCCAGTGCCGAGGCTCGCAATCGCTGCGGGTCCGTCGACGTCACGCCGCTGAGCTGGGTCAGATCGAGCATGAGACCGCCGGTCGGCACGATCGGCGTGAACGAGTGACCGGTTCCCGCGACCCGCACGTTCATGCCCTGCCGGATCGCGTACCGGACGGCGTCGACGACCTCGGATTCGTCCCGGGGCCGGGCGTACATCGACGCTGTGACGGTGTGGTTGCCCGCCCAGTTGGTCCAGACCCGGTCGTAGCTGACAGGTGCGGACAGCGATGGCTCGGTCATGTGGATGCTCCGATCTTGTGCAGCGGATCTCGGTCAGCGCCCCGGCCCGCGTCTCCGCGTCGCCCGCGCGGACGGCGCAATACGGGTGGAGCGGTGCGGGCCGGCATCGGCCCCGGAGATCCAGGACCGATCAGGACGCGTTGACCACGGCATGCCGCGTCCGGGGACGGGGTGCCGGACGGTCGCCGTGGAGCCCTGTGGAGGCTCCGGGACCGGATGCCGGCCCGCGTGCGCCGGTGGCCCGACTGCGTCGTCATGGGACCTGCTCCCCGAAGGCTCGTCGACGGCACCGGCGGGCCGGGTTCGGCGGTGAACGCTGCCCGCGGTGCCCCGAGTGGACGGCGGCGCAGGAAACATAAAACACTTAAATTTAAATGACAAGTCGGTGTGAAGCCGGGTGACAGGGGGTCGCCGGATCGGTGCCGTACCGTGACAGGCGAGCGATTCGTTCCCATCCGCACGTCGAACCCGCCTGGACTAGCTTCGTGAGCAGAGGAAACACAACGGTGTCGAGTTTTGCTGCGTATCTGCGGTTGGACGCCACCGAAGGTCCGGGCCTCCCGCAGAACGTGGCCCGGCAACTGGAGACGGCCGTCGCCGTCGGGCTGCTCAGTCACGGAGACCGGTTGCCGCCGGAGTCCGAACTCGCGGCCGAGCTGGGAATCTCCACCGGAACACTCCGTCAGGCTTTGGAGACCCTGCGTCAGCGCGGCGTGATCGAAACCCGCCGTGGCCGGGGCGGCGGCAGCTTCGTGCGGAGTGCCACGCAACCGCCACCCGAGGCCGTGATGAACCGGTTGCGCGAGCGCAGCGCCGATTCGTTGCGTGATCTCGGTGACGCGTGCGCGGCCGTGGTCGGCGGTGCGGCACACCTGGCGGCGCAGCGTGCGGTCGGGGACGACGTGGACCACCTGCGGTCGCTGGCCGACCAGTTCCGCACCGCCGAGACCGCGGACGAGCGGCGCCGCGCGGACAGTCGTTTCCACATCGAGATCGGCGTGATCGCCCACTCGGCGCGGCTGACGCAGGCCATCGTCCATCTGCACGACGAGTTGGCGTCGCTGTTCTGGATGGTGGGCGGGGAGGCCGACCATCATCCGGTGACGGAGAGCGCGCACACCGCACTCATCTCCGCGGTCGACGGTGCCGACGCGGACACGGCGCGCGACGTGGTGATGCGCAACGTCGAAGGCCGGGTCCAGCACCTGCTCGATCTGCACCTGGACCTGGCGGTGCGCGGTGAACCAGGATGACGCCAACGCGCAGGCGAGAAGGTGAAGGATCGTGAACGAGGCAGACCTGGCGTCGCTGCGCCGTCCCGCGGACCGCATCAGGGAACGAATCGACCGCGTACTGGCCGACCTCGGCGCCACGGCCGGTGACCTGGTGCGGACGCTCGCGCCGGCGGAACGGCCGCTGCGCCGCGCCGACCTGGCGCCCGTACAGCCGGCGCTGCTGGCGGTGATCGACCGGCACCGGGACTTCGTGCAGGGCGTGGGGCTCGCCCTCGACGACGGGCATCTCGCCGACTCGCCACGTTGGATGGAGTGGTGGCGCAGTGAGGGCGGCGAACCGGCCGAGTTCGTCCGCCACAACCTCGACCCGGAGCACAACCACTTCTACGACTACGTGGGCAAGGAGTGGTTCGCGTTGCCGCGCGCGAACCGAAGGGCGACCGTCACGGGCCCGTTCGTGGACTTCGGCGGGACCAACGAACACACCATCACGCTGGCCGTGCCGGTGGCGCACGCCGACGGGTACGTCGACGTGCTGGGTGCCGACGTGGCGGTCGAGGGTGTCGAACGACTGCTGATCGAATCGTTGCGCTCGGCCCCGCAGGACACGGTCCTCGTCAACGAGCACGATCGGGTCGTGGCCTCGACCAGCGCCCGCTGGTGGAGCGGAACCCTGCTGCAGCGGGCCCCGGGGGACGGATGGTCGGACGCGGTCGACGTCGGCGGGCACGTGAGCTGGCGGCTTGTCGGAACTCCGCGGTGACGGCGTGATCCGAACCGGCGCCGCGTCGGGCAATAGTCGGCCCCGGGCAGTACGCGGCCCCGGGCGGTACGCGGCCCCGGGCAATGCGCCGCCCCGAGCAGTGCGCGGCCGGTCGGCGGCGCAACGTGCGCACTGCTCGGGGCGCCCGGGCGGGACGCCGGGGACGGCGGACCGTCTCGGACCGTCTCGGACCGTCGCCGTGTCAGGTGAACGGCGCACCAGCGGCGCCGCGGGAATCCCGCCGCCGTGGCCGGCTACTCGAGCAGGCCGCGCATCTCGGTGATCTCGGCTCGCTGGGTGTCGATGATCTCCCTGGCCAGTTCCGTCGCTTCCGGGCTGGTCCCGTTCGCGAGCTGGTCCCGGGCCATCCGGAGCGCTCCCTCGTGGTGGTCGATCATCATGTCCAGGAACAGGCGATCGAACGTGGTCCCGTCGGACCGTTCGAGCCGCCGGAGCTGCTCGTCGGTCATCATGCCGGACATGCCGCTGTGCTCGCCGGCACCGTGGTCCGTGGCGGATTCCGGCGCATCCCACGACGAGAGGAATCCGCGCAGGGTGGCGATCTCAGGGGCCTGTGCGCGTTCGATCCTCGCCGCGAGCCGGCGCAGCTCCGGGCTGCCCGCACGGTCGTCGGCCAGTTCCGACATCTCGATCGCCTGCCGGTGGTGCGGGATCATGCCCTGGGCGAAAGCGATGTCGGCGTCGTTGTGCTCGGCCGATGCCCGCATGCCCGGCTCCGACGTGGCCGGCTTCGGCGTGCCTGACTCCGATGTGGCCGGCTCCGATGTGGTCGAGACTGCCGGTGTGGAGGTCGGCGTGCCGCCGGAGGTGTCCTGACCGGCGCAGCCGGTCAGGACGAGGGCAGCGGTCAGTGCCGCGGCGGTGGCCGCCGCGTTGGTGCTCTTCATGGTGGTGTGGACTCCTGTGTGATGAGGTGCGATCGATCGGGCTCCGGCGCGTTGTGCGCCGTGGTGCCGATCAGGTCCGCATCACACAGAGCTGCGCGAGCCGCCGGGACGTCGGCGGCGGTCGCTGCACCGGCAGCCGGCCGCCCGGCTGCGGCGGTCGCCTCGCTGCCGTGGCCGGGCGTAGCCGGGTGAGCAACGGGGCGGCCAGTACGACGAGTCCGGCTGCGGCCAGTATCGCGAGGCACAGATGGAGCAGCTGGTGCAGGCCGTCGTGATCGGCGTGCGGCCCGGTGTCGCCCTGTGACGCGGCGCCGGCGTGCGGCTCCGTGCCTGGCTGGAGGCGAGCATCATGGGAAGACTCCGCCCGTGGCCCGTGCCCGGCGTGCAGCCTGACGCTGTGCAACGCGACGCTGTCGTCCGAAACGCTGCGGCCTGAAACGCTGTGGTCCGAACCGCGGTCGTCCGAGACGTCGTGGCCTGCGGTGGTGTTCGCGATCGCGGGGGTTGCTGCAGCCGGTGGAGCGGGCGTGGTCACGAGGGCGTGCATACCGACCACGCCGAACAGGACAGGCAGGGCGAGCAGCGTCAGTAGCCACCATCGTGCTCGCCCGCACTCCATGACGCCCACCTTACCCGGGAGGGGTATCGACGTGTGCACGGCGCTGGGTAGTGGCTCGGCAAGGAACCGTGGGACGGACTGCTCGGTGACTCGGGGCCCGACCGCGGTGTGGGTTCACGGTCGTGCCCGGGAAAGCTCGCGGATGCGGCCGTCGACGACCTCGTACACCGCGTCGACGCCGTCCAGATGTGAGCGGTCGTGGGTGACGAGCACGGTCGCGGTTTCCCTGCTGTGGGTGATCGCCGTGAGCAGGTCGATGACGGCGCCGCCGCGCTGCCGGTCGAGGGCGCTGGTGGGCTCGTCGACGAGCAGCACGCTCGGCTCGTTCATCAGCGCGCGTGCAATGTTCACCCGTTGCTGCTGCCCGCCGGACAACTGTCCGGGCAGGTTCCCCGCCTTGTCGACGAGGTCGACGGCGTCGAGCAGCTCGGCCGCGCGCGCAGTCGCGGCCCGAGGTGACGTGCCGTCGAGGTGCGCCATGACCTGCAGCTGTTCGGCAGCCGTGAGCGACGCCAGGAGATTGGGCTGTTGGAACACGATGCCGATGCTGCTCCGGCGCAGCGCAGTACGCGCGTGGCGGTCCAGACCGGACGTCTCGATACCGTCAATGACGAGTCGTCCGCTGTCCGGTGTGATCAGCATCGCGGCCACGGCCAGTAGGCTTGATTTGCCCGACCCCGACGGGCCGACGACAGCTGTGACGTGGCCGCTGGGTGCCTCCAGGCTGACGTCGTCCAGTGCGGTCAGGGAACCGTCCCCATCGGGGTAGGTCAGAGTGATGCCGGCGAGTTGCAGGCCCATGGTCGGCTCCTTCGAATCAGTGGTGGGACAGGGCGTTCAGCGGGTCGACCGCGGTAACGCGGCGGACGGCGAGCGCCGCGCCGGCGACACCGAGGAGGATCATCGCCAGCGGCGGCAACAGCACGGTCTTCGGGTCGAGCACGAACGGCACCGTGTCGGCGACGGCGGAGCCGACTCCGGCGGCAAGGCCTGCGCCGATCCCGGTGCCGGCGACAAGCAGCACCACCACCTGGCCGAGTGCGTCCCGCAACAGGTACGTCGTGGTGGCGCCGAGAGCCTTCAGTACGGCGATGTCGCGACTGCGCTGGATGGTCCACACGGTGAAGAACGCGCCGATGACGAGTGCCGCGATCGCGAAGAGGAAGCCGCGCATCAGCTGGAGTGAGCCGTTCTCGGCGGTGTAGGAACCGATGGCCGACAGTGCATCGCCGGTGGTGACGGTGGTGGTGCTCAGCTGCGCATCGGCCGGGCCGAGCTCGGAGGTAGCGGTCGTGCGCAGCGCCACGACCGTGGCGCGTGGGCCGGATCCCGGCGCGAGGCGCTGCCAGTCGGACAGGCTCAACCACACCACCGGAGTGTGGTTGAACGATGCGTCGCCGGCGACGGGACCGACGGTCAACCGGTGGCCCGCGAGCGTGAGGGAGTCGCCGGGCCGCGCGGACAGCTCCTCGGCGGCCGCGGTGGAGAGTATGGCGGTACCGGTGGAGACCGGGCCGGGGGCGAGAGCGGACCCAGGCTCGACGCCGAATGCGGACAGGGCCGCGGTGCCTCCGCGGGTGCCGGTGTCGCCCTCTACGGTGGCGACCCCGAGCGGGTGTGCGCCCGTGACACCCGGAGTGTCCGCGAGCCGCTGCCATTGCTTCGGGTGAACGACAGACCGCGTGAACGACGGATCTTCACCGTCCGCCGGCGCTGCGAAGGTGATGTGGTCCGCGTCCAGGCCGGTGACCGCCGAGGCGCTCTGCGCGCCGAGCCCCGCAGTCAAGCCGGTCAGCAGACTGACCAGTAACGTCATCAGGATGACGACGGACCCCATCAGGGTGAACCGCCCTTTCGCGAATCGCAGATCCCGCCACGCGACGAACACGTTCCTGCCGTCCTTTTCCTGTCGACGTCCGATACGTCATCCACTCTGATCCGCGGCGGGCCGTGCCTCATCGCACCGCGGTTCGGTTCTGTAGTGCCGAAGAAATGACGGCCGGGTCCAACTTTCGATTGATGCGGTACCTCGCGGCGGTGCCCACACTGGGCTGCGGAGGAGGTCAGCGCTCGTGAACCCGCACACTCTCGACCGCCCGCTTCGCGTGCTGCGGATTTGCCTGCATCTGCTGATGGCAGGCCTGCTCGTGCTCGCGGCCGTGCGTGCATTCCTCGGCGGTCTGGTGCACGCACCATCCGTGCTCGCCGTGACTGTCGCGTTGGGTGTGGTCTACGGGGCAGGACCGTTGCTGCCCGGGGTAGGGCGCTCGCCGCGCGGGGCGACGGTGTGGCTCGGCGTGCTCGCGGTCGTCTGGTTGGCGCTGCTGTGGCTGACAGCGGACGGGGTGTGGCTGGCGTTCCCGTTGTTCTTCCTCCAGTTGCACCTGTTGCCGACACGGTGGGGGCTGGCGAGTGTTGCCGGAACCACAGTTGTGGCGATTGCGGGATTCCTGTGGCACCAAGGCGAGTTCGCGGTGGGCACGGTCATCGGGCCTGCGCTCGGTGCGGCGGTGGCGGTCGCGACGGTGCTCGGCTACCAGGCGCTGTACCAGGAGAGCGAGCAACGGCGCCGGCTCATCGAGGAATTGCGGGACACGCGTAGCGACCTGGCGGCGGCGGAACACTCGGCAGGCGTGTTCGCCGAGCGTGAGCGGCTGGCCAGGGAGATACACGACACGGTCGCACAGGGCCTGTCCAGCATCCAGCTGCTGTTGCGGGCGGCGGAACGAGCGTTGCCCGAGCGGCCCGACGAAGCCTCCCCACACGTCGTCCGGGCACGCCGGGCGGCGCAGGACAACCTGGCTGAGGCGCGACGGGTGGTCCACGCGTTGGCGCCGGTGGAACTGGAAGGCCGCTCGTTACCGGCCGCGCTCCGACGACTGTGCACGAACACGCAGCAGCAAGGCGGCCTTTCAGTGCACTTCCACCTCAGCGGGGACCCGTACGAGGTTCCGACGCCGTACGAGGTCGCGTTGTTGCGTGTCGCCCAGTCGGCGTTGGACAACACGATTCAGCATTCCGGAGCCGGGCGCGCGGAGGTGACACTGAGCTACATGGACACCAGTCTCAGCTTGGACGTCGTCGACGACGGGGTGGGGTTCGATCCCGAGGCGGTCGCGTCTCGCGCCGGCATGCGGGACGGAGGTTTCGGCCTCGCCGCCATGCGTGCGCGCGCCCGTGCCCTCGGCGGCCACTGGACCGTGGAATCGACCCCCGGCCAGGGCACGGCCTTGGCGGTCCACTTTCCGCGGCAATCCGGTGACGGTGAAACCGGTGTCTCTGTGGCGGGCGACGGTGCGGCACCCGGGGCGGCGCAGGGAGAGGCGGGTCCCGATGAGTGACCGGATACGACTGATAGTCGCCGACGACCATCCCGTGGTGCGTACGGGTCTTCGTGCGGTACTCGACACCGAACCCGACTTCCGGGTCGTGGCGGAAGCGGCCTCGGCGGAGGAAGCGGTGCGGCTCGCCGCTGCGACTCCGGCCGATGTGGTGCTCATGGACCTGCAGTTCGGTGCCGGGATGCACGGATCGGAGGCGACGGCCGCGATCGTCGACCGGCCGGGGGCGCCGCGAGTGCTGGTGCTCACGACATACGACACCGACGCTGACATCCTCGCCGCCATAGAGTCGGGTGCGACCGGCTATCTGCTCAAGGACGCACCGCCCGAGGAACTGGCTCACGGGGTGCGGACGGCCGCCGAGGGACGGTCGGCGTTGGCACCCGCGATCGCTGACCGTCTCATGGCTCGGATGCGCGCTCCGGCGACGGCACTGTCCGGCCGGGAGATCGAAGTGCTCACACTGGTCGCCGACGGATTGTCCAACCACGAGATAAGCAAGCGGCTTTTCCTCAGCCAAGCCACCGTCAAATCGCATCTGGTCCACATCTACGACAAGCTCGGCGTCGAGTCTCGAACCTCCGCCGTCGCGGCAGCACAGCGCCGCGGCCTCTTTCGCCGTTGATGCGGTGTATGGGTTGTGGTGCGATCGGGTTTCCCTCTCGGGCGGCCGCTCACGGGCCGGGCACGGCTTACGCGGCGGTGTCGTCCGGGGCGAGGACGATGTCGAACCGCGCTCGCGTCCACGTGCGCCCGCCCAGGTCGCGGCCGTCGGGTGTGGGCGTGTCCGCGGTCTGCTCGTCGAAGCGTTTCACCAACGAGTCCTTCACCCCGAACACCGAATCGCCGAGGGCCAGCTGGGGGTCGCCGTCGACGAAGATGTGCGTGACGAGCGTGCGCAGGCCCTCGGCGGTCACCATGAAGTGCAGGTGGGCGGCGCGGACCGGGGACCGGCCGGCTGCCTCCAGCAGTCGTCCGACCGGGCCGTCGTGCGGAATCGGGTACGGCGTCGGCGTCAGGCACCAAAACCGGAAGCTCCCGTCCGACTCGGCGAACAGGTGCCCGCGGCCCGCGACGCGGTCGTCGCTGTACTGCACGTCGTAGAAGCCGTCCTCGTCGGCCTCCCACACCTCGATGCGCGCGCCGGGCACGGGCGATCCGTCGGTGTCGCGCACGGTTCCTTCGACCCAGCACGGCTGACCGGGTGCCCCGCCTGCGATGTCGCCGCCGTTGCTCACGTGCGGCGCGTCAGCCACGAAGAACGGGCCGAACACGGTGGCCTCGGTCGCGTCGCGGTAGGCCTCGTTGTTCACGGCGATCGTCTGCATCGACGCACCGAGCACATCGGACAGCAGGATGAACTCCTGGCGGTTGTCGTCGGTGATGTGGCCCGTGGCGGTGAGGAACTCGATCGCCCGGTTCCACTCGTCCTCGGTCAACCGGACGTCGCGGATGAACGCGTGCAGGTGCCGGGTCAACGACTCCAGCACCGCACGCAGCCGGGCGTCGCTCGCACCCGCGAAGGAGGCGACGACCTCCTCGGTCAGCCGCTCCTCGATGCTGCGCTGCGCCTCGGACACCGCGGGTTCGCCGGCTGCCGTGGACGAGTCGTCGGTGGTGGTCATGCGTCGGCTCCTTCTCGGGTTACGCGGAAGCGGATCGGGAGAGCGCGCGGCCCTGTCGGGTGGGTCACACCGTCGTCGAGTCGCCGGTGCGGTCGAGGATCCTGCGCAACACGCCGACCAGTTCGCGTTCAGGGTCCTCGACGAGACCGTGGCTGCGCCAGCCGACGTGTTTGTCCGGCCGCACGAGGACGGCCCCGTCCTCGGCGACGCCGCACAGCTCGGCCCAGTCGAAGTACAGGTCGGTCACCTCGCGGCCGGGACCGATCACGACCGGCCTGACCGGAACGCCGAGTTCCGCCGCGGCCTTCTGCGCCGCCGCGACCCACGGCTCACCCGTGATGCCGGTGAGCAACGTGAACGCGTCGTAGCCTGCCAGGTCGTGGGTCGATCGGCGGTGGTTGCTGTCGCCCACCCAGGCGTGCGGCAGTCGGGCTCCGGGACGGGTCGAGGGTTCGTAGTACAGCTCCGGGTCTCGTGCCGGTTCGGCGCGGGGAGTGCCGTCGCCGACGACGGCCGCCGACTCGGTCGCGTCGTAGTGCTGTCCCAGCTCCACGCCGTGTGCGTTGAACTCGTAGTTCTTCAGCTTCATGGCCTCGCGCACCGCGGCACGTTTCGCGGCGCCCGCGGCGGTGTCGTCCTTGCGTTCCTCCAGCTGCGCCCGTAACTGCTGCGCGTCGGCGGCGGTGTCGAGGCCCAGGGCGGAGAACAGCGCACCGAACTCGCGGGCGGACGTGTTGGCACGCACCACGATCTGCCGGGCCACGGGTGCGCGTTCCGCGGTGTAGCTCTCCAGCAGGCCCGCACCGGCGTGGCCCTGCAGCACCGCGGCGATCTTCCACGCGAGGTTGTAGGAGTCCTGGATGGACGTGTTGGAGCCGAGTCCGTTGCTGGGCGGGTGCTTGTGGACGGCGTCCCCGGCACAGAACACGCGGCCGTGCTGGAGGCCGGTCGCGTACTGCTCGTTGTTGCCCCACAGCGAGACGCCCGTGATCTCGACGTCCAGTTCCGGGTCGCCGACGAGATTGCGCACGATGGCCGCCGCGTCCTCGTCGGTCACCTCCGGCGGCCCCTGGTCGATGTCGAAGCCCCACACGACGAGCCACTCGTTCCACGGCCGCACCATCCGCACGAGCCCCGCGCCGATGCCGCCGATGTCGGCTCCGGGTTGGATCACCCAGTACAGCACCGACGGGCGGTGACCGCAGAGCGCGGACAGGTCGGCCTTGAACGTGATGTTCATCGACCCCGCGATGTCCATCCGCCCCTCGTACGGCAGTCCGACGTCCGCGGCGACCTGCGATCGGGCACCGTCGGCACCGATCAGGTATCGCGCGCGGATCGTGTACTCGGTGCCGGCGAACCGGTCGAGCACCCGGACGTTCACGCCGTCGCCGTCCTGGGTGTGCCCGAGGTACTCGGTGCTGAACCGGGTCTGGGTCCCGCGCACCGTGGCGGCGCGCACCAGGATCGGTTCGAGATACGTCTGCGGGATGTCGCACGGCAGCGACGGCGACGCCAGCTCGTAGTCGGCCCGGCGCGCCGGATGGTTGCCCCAGGTGAGGATGCGGCCGATCTCCTCACCGGCGATCGCCGTGCAGAACACGGTGTCGCCCATCAGCCGGTGGGGCGTGGCGTCGGCGAGCACGCGGTCCTCGACTCCCATGTCACGGAAGATCTCCATGGTCCGCTGGTTGGTGATGTGGGCCCGCGGCGTGTTCGCCGTCCAGCGGTACTTGGTGATCATCGTGTTGCGGACCCCGAGGGTGGAGAGGAAGAGCGCTGCGGAGGCGCCCGCGGGTCCCGAGCCGACGATCAGCACGTCCGTCTCGATCACGGCCGCGGTCGGCCGAGTGGTCTCGGCGAGCCCGTCGTCGAACGTCACCATGGCTGCTGGCCTCCGTCGTCGGTGCCCGGCCTCGTCGCCGGACCGTTTCGGACACCGTGCCAACGGCAGCGGCGGGATGGGCGGGCGGTCGCGTCGATGGCGGAAACGAGCAAGACCACCGGCGGCGGCTCAGTCGCGGATGGCCTCGCGACGGTCACGCAGCGGAGTGGTGCCGAAGCGCGCGCGGTAGCTACGGGAGAAGTGGGCCGGTGAGGCGAACCCGAGGCCCGCGGCGAGTTCGGCAAGGGAGCTGCCACGCGTGGCCGGGTCGGTGACAGCGGCGCGTGCCGCGTCGAGCCGGGCGGCCAGCACCGCTCGGGGCACGCTCTCTCCCGCCGCGGCGAACAGCCGGGACAGCTGCCGCGCCGACACGCCCACGGCGCGGGCGATCCGGCTCGCGGACAGGTCCGGGTCCGCCAGGTGCGTGGTGATGTACGCCCGTGCCGCGGCGAGGTGGCCGCCGTCGGCCGGCTCGGATCCCACGACCGCAGGCAGCAGGTCCACGACCCCCGCCTCGAGCGTGTCCCAGTCGCCGTCACCGCGCAGTCCGCTCGCCACGAGCGAGGCGAGCGCGCGGCAGTGCGGCGAGTCGGCGCCGATCGTGCGGGGCCGCGTGAGCCCCGAACGGCCGGTCGCGTCGCGCAGCACATCGCGCGGCACCGCGAGTACGAGCTCGGTCAGTCCGCGGGAGAAGCCGCGGCGGAACGGCTGGTCGGCGTCACACACCAGTGCCTGCCCCGGCGACAGCACGGCGCGGCCCTCCCGGTGGTGGAACGATCCCTCCCCGGCCAGCGCGAAGTACACGACGACGCCGTCGCCGGGGCACGTCGCGATCTGCCCGGGACCGCGCTCGACGACGTGCGGCGAGCCCGTGACCTTCGCGAACCGCAGGCTGGGGAGGGTGAGGTTGAGTTCGGTCCCGGTGAACGGCCGGTCGCCCAACGGCCGGGCGCGGAGCCCGACGAGGGAGCGCACGTTGTGCGCCTCCCACGCCGACAGCCTGCTGCCCTCGGGGACGTCGGCGGTGCGGAAGCGGGTCAGGCCGTGCACGGTCACGGGTGTCCTCCGATCACGGGTGCGGGTACGGACCGGGCGTTTCACCGGCCGGGGCGCGGTGGCGGTGAACGGGGCCGCTCATACCGCGCCGGACGGTTCGGCCAGCGCCTGTCTGCGGAACTGGGCCGGCGTGAGGCCGGTCTCGCGTTTGAAGACCTGCCCGAAGTGTGACGGGCCGGCGAAACCCCAGCGGGCACCGACGGACGACGCGGGCAGCCGTGCGAGTGCGGGGTCGGCCAGGTCGAGCCGGCAGCGTTCCACGCGCCGCCTGCGGATGTACCGCGCCACGGTGGTGCCGCTCTGTTCGAACAACGCGTGCAGCGAGCGCGGCGACAGGAAGTGGGCGGCCGCGATCCGGCCCGGATCGAGGTCGGCGTCGGACAGGTGGGCGTCGATGTAACCGAGGACACGTTCGAGCTGCTGCTCGTCGGGCCTGCTCGGGCGGGCGTTCCGGCCGAGTTCGCTGAGCAGCATCGTGCCGACGAGGGTCATCAGCGAGTGCACGGTCGTGTGCCCGTGGACCCCGAGCGATTCGAGGTTGCGGTTGACGCCCAGGATCGTGCTCCACACGGCGTCGTTGAGGCCGGGGGCGCAGGCCATCGGCCGCGCGGTGAGCTCGGCGAGACGATCGGCGTCGTGCGGTGCGATCGCCGTCTTGGGGAAGCGGATACACGTGGAGCGGTAGCCCTCACCGACGGTGAGCGCGGCGGGCCTGCTGGAGTCGTACAGCGCGAACAGGCCTGGTTCGAGGGCGGCGACCCGCTCGTCCTGCTCGATGCGGATGCGCCCGTCGAGCTGCAGGGTGAGCACGTAGAAACCGGTGTCGGCCTCGCTGATCATGGTGCGGTCGCGGTAGGCCGCGTGCGGACCCGAGGTCATGTCGATGAAGCTGACCCCGTGCAGGTACCGCTCCCGGACCGTGCCGGAGAACCGGTCGGGCCGGGCGCAGTCGAATTCGAAGCTCAGCACGCTGCGCCGGACGGCGTCCTTCCACGACGGGAACGTGACCGGGTGTGGCGACGGCCCGGTCACGGCAAACTGTTCCGTGAGCGACGTAAGTGACATCGTTGTCATCTCCACAGCTGGCGACTGCACGTCGTTCGGGACACAGTACCCAGCAGGCCGCGTCGCACACCAACACCGCGCTCCGGGCGGGATGCGGTGCGCGGGTTCGACAACGTCGTGCGCTCTGACGTCACACACCGGCAGGCGGCGTTCCTACAGTTCGCCTCAGCGGATTTCTCAGTGTGGAGGAGCCATCGATGACATACGTGACAGGGTCGCACCATGTGACGCTCTCCGTGGCCGACGCGCAGGAGGACGTCGATTTCCACGTCAAGGTCCTCGGGATGCGCTTCATCAAGCGCACCGTGCTGTTCGACGGCTCGCTTCCCGTCTACCACCTGTACTACTCGAACGCCGCGGGTGATCCGTCGAGCGTGGTGACGACGTTCCCGTGGGCACAGGCCGGCTTGTACGGCACCCGAGGCACCAACCAGGCGCGGGAGGTGCTGCTGTCGGTCCCTGCCCACTCGCTCGACTTCTGGCACGACCGGCTCACCGGTCACGACATCGAGGTCGAGAACGTCGAACGGTTCGGCAGGCGCAGGCTCGCGTTCCGGCATCCGTCCGGAATCGAGTACGTGTTCGTGGGAAACAGCGGCGACGAGCGGGTCGGCCACGCAGGGTACGGGGTGCCGCAGGAGCACGCGATCCACGGCATCCACGGGGTGGGCGTGCACATGGCCACACCGGACCGCATGGTCGAGTTCGCGGGGGAGTCGTTCTTCGCCCGCGACGGACTCGCCGAGGAGGGCTCGGTGATCGGGATGCAGATCGGTGACGCCAAACACGGCAACCATCTCGAGATCACCGTCAACCGCAGCGACGACCAGGGAACCTGGGGCTACGGCGCCGGTACCTACCACCATTTCGCGTGGAACCTCGACACGCTCGACAACCAGGACGCGGTGAAGTTCGGCATCGAAGGACGCGGCTACACCGACATCTCCGAACTCAAGGACCGCAAGTACTTCAAGAGCGTCTACGTCCGTACGCCCTGCGGAGCCCTGTTCGAACTCGCGGTCACGCACGCCGACGGCGGGTGGACGTGTGACGAGTCGCCGCACGAGCTGGGCAGCAGGTTCCAGTTGCCCGAGCAGTTCGAGCACCGGCGTGAGGAACTGCTCGGCAGGCTCGAACCGATCGACGTCTGAGCGCGGTGAGGTGGCTGACATGACGGCACCGCATGTGGCGGGCGGTCACGAACTGACCGTCCGCCGTGGACAGTTCTGGATTCCCGGCGAGCGGGTCGGGACCGCGTACGGCACGGTGCAGCGGGCCCCGCTGTTCGTCTCGTGGGAGGCGCCCCCTGCCGGCGCCCATCGGATTCCGCTCGTGCTGGTGCACGGCGGCGGCGGGCAGGGAACGGATTGGACGGGCACTCCGGACGGCAGGCCGGGCTGGGCGACGCGCTTCGTCGAGGCGGGTTTCGCGGTCTACGTCGTCGACCGGTGCGGACACGGGCGGTCGCCGTATCACCCCGACGTGGTCGGGCCGATGGGTGCGCAGTTTCCGTACGAGGCTGCCACGGCCCTGTTCCTGCCCGACGAGATGCGTGAGCACCAGACACAGTGGACGTTCGCACGCGACGTCGGCTCCGGCGAGGTCGACCAGCTCCTCAGCCCGATGGGGCCGCTGCCCGCGGACCTGGCCGAGTCGCAACGCCTCGACGCGGACCGGCTCGGCAGGCTCCTCGACATCGTCGGCGAGGCGGTGCTCGTGACGCACTCGGCGGGTGGGCCGGTCGGCTGGCTCACCGCGGCGGCCCGTCCCGAACGGACCCTCGGTATCGCCGCGATCGAACCGGTCGGCCCGCCGTTCGCGGAGATCCCCGGCATGGGCACGCTCACGTGGGGCCTCACGAGCGCAGCGATCCCCTGCGACCCGCCGGCGGGCTCACCGGACGAGGTCGCCGGACGGCGCATCCCGGCACTGGCCGGCAAGCCCGTGGCGGTCGTGACCGGCGGCGCCTCGGCGTTCGCCGACTTCGCGCCGCAGGTCGTGGACTTCCTCAACGTCGCGGGAGCCGACGCGCGAAGCCTGTACCTGCCCGACTTCGGCATCACCGGCAACGGTCACGGTCTGATCTTCGAGGCCAACTCGGACGAGACCGTCAAGCCGGTGATCGACTGGATTCTGACCACCGTCGCGCCGCACGAACCGGCCGCGGAACGGACCCAAGGACGGACATCATGAACGACGTGCACGTCAGCGAGGACTTCGGCGCGCTCATGGAGCGTCTCGACACCATCACCCCGATCCTCGAGGAGAACGCCGACCAGGGTGAGGAACTGGGCAGGCTGACCGACGAGGCCGCGAAGGCGCTGTGGGAGAGCGGGGTCTTCAAGGTCGGCATCCCCCGTGAACTCGGCGGTTACGAGTTCTCCCCGCGCCAGGTGATCGACACGATCGCGAAGGTGTCGTATGCCGACGCCTCGGCCGGGTGGGCGTTCATGGCGCTGCAGATGATCACGGGGACGACCGCGGCGTACCTGGGCCGTGAAGCGGTCGCCGAACTGTTCCCCGACCCGACCGACGACAGGTATGCGCTGATCGCCGGTCAGGGCACCAAACTGGGGACCGCCGTGAAGACCGACGGTGGCTACCGCATCAGCGGGCACTGGCATTTCGCGTCGGGGATATCGATGGCGACCCACATCCACACCGCCGCGCTGTGCGAGGAGACCGGTGAGGCACTCATCTTCACGCTGCCCAAGGAACAGGTGACGGTGATCGACAACTGGGACGTCATGGGCCTGCGGGGGACCAGCAGCCACGACTACGTGTGCGAGGACCTGTTCGTCCCGGCGAGCCACGTCTACGACATCGCGACCACCGACACCCGGCACGGCGGTGCGATCTACCGCATGGGCCTGGCCAACATGTCCGGTATCTGTCACACCGGGTGGGCGCTCGGTGTCGGCAGGCGGATGCTCGACGAGCTGCGGGTGCTGGCAGCCAAGAAGAGCGGTGCTCCCAACGCGTCGGTGGACACCCGGCAGTTCTACGCGGAGTACGCGCAGGCCGAGGCGAAACTGCGCTCGGCGTGGGCGTGGGCGATGGACGTCTGGGCCGGCAACGAGGCCACATTGGACGCCGGTGAGGTGCTGAGCACCGAGCAGGAGACGCTGACGCGGCTGATGCTCAACAACACCACGTGGTCGGTGCACGCGGTGGGCCAGGCCGTCTACAAATGGGCGGCCACCGCGGCGCTGCGGCGGGGCGTACTGCAGCGGTTCTTCCGCGATCTGCACGCGGGCACCCAGCACGTCACGTCGGGGCCGGTCGTGTTGCAGAACTGCGGGAAACTCCTGAGTGGACTGGCGCCGAACGCGCAATGGGTGTTCCTGGAATTGCAGGAGGCCGAGTGATGACCGGGTGCGACGAGGACCTGGCCGGGCGGTTCGCGGCCGCCTTCCGCGCTCATCCGGCCGGGGTCGCGATCATCACCGCCGACGACGGTGCGGGGCCCGCCGGGCTCACGGCGACGTCGGTCATCTCGCTGAGCGCCAGGCCGGCGGTGCTGGCGTTCTCGTTGTCGGCGCAGTCGTCGGCCTCCCCGCGCATCGAGGCGGCCGGCACGGTGGTGGTGCATCTGCTGGGGGCCGAGCAGGTCGAGCTGGCGAAGCGGTTCGCGACGGGCGGTATCGACCGGTTCGCGCCGCCGTGCCGGTGGCACCGGCTGCCGACCGGTGAACCGGTGCTCTCGACCGTGCGCACGTGGCTGCGCGGGCGCATCGCGGACCGGCTGCCTGCCGGCGGATCGACACTCGTCGTGGTCGACGTCGAAGAGGCGGCTCCGGGCCCTGCGGACGGCGCGCCCCTCGTGTACCGGGACCGCGCCTGGTACCTGCTGGACGAACGGGCGGTGACGACGTGAGCCCGCGGCCGGCGGAATGGGGCGTTCCGGCCGACCGGGCGGAACTGGCCGTGCTCGCAGTGCACGGCCGGGGACAGGATCCCGGATTCATGCGGGACACGTCGATGCGGTTCGGCACGGCACCGGTGCGGTTCTTCGCCCCGGAGGCCGACGGCAACACGTGGTATCCGGAGTCGTTCCTCGAACCCGTGGAACGCAACGAACCGGCACTCGGACGGTCGTTGCAGGTGCTGGAGGACGGTCTCGCCCGGATCGCACAGTCCGGGTTCGCCGCGCGGCGCGTGGTGCTCTGGGGTTTCTCACAGGGTGCGTGCCTGGTGTCGCAGCTGATCCTCACCACCCCGCGGCCGGTGGCCGGTCTCGTGTTGCTTACCGGTGGCTACCTCGGCACGGAACCGCCGACGGTGTCGGTGGAGCGGCCGCTGCGTGGCGTGCCTGCCGTCGTGCGGAGTATCGAGCACGATCCGTGGGTGCCGCGGGACCGGGTCGTTGCGACGGCGGACCTACTGCGCCGGGCGGGTGCGGATGTCGACGTCCGCATCGATCCGGGCGAGGAGCACATCATCACCGACGAGGCGTGCCGGTCGGCGACCGACCTGCTGACGGGGTCGCCGCGCGCACAGCGGTGAGGTGACGTGGCGGTCGCCCGCACCGCTGCGACCCGGTGGCGGCGGCGCGGGCGACCTCGTCCGAGTGGGGGAGTGGCGTCCCCCGATGGGGCACGATCGGGTGAGAAACGCCGCGGGAGCAGCGAGCGAGACGGTGTGCCGCGGCCGCCGTTCCCGGTGCGGCTGAGCCGGGCGGTGGCCCCGCAGGCGGTTCGTCGCCCCTGGTGTGCACGCCGGTCCGCGTGAGGCGGGTGCTGCCGTGGCGGTCACCTCATGCGGCAGGCCGCCCCGCACCGTCCCGGCTTCCGGCGGCGGTTACCGTGACGCGACAACTTCGAGATCAACTCGCGACAACAACGTCGTCGGCGGTCGTATCGGGCGATTCGGTGGCATGGCGCAGAGGCGTTCATAGCGCGGAAAACGGTCATGGCACGGAAAGCGGTCACGCGTGGCCGGTGTCGTCGGGTGCGAGGCAGCCGCGCGGCAGGGCCGGACACGCGTCGCCGGTGGCCGCTGGTGCTGCTGGGTGTCGGCGCCGCCGGGTGCTGCTGCCCAGTGCTGCTGTCCAGTGGTTCGGCCCAGTGCTGCTGCCCGGGTTCGGCCTCGGTGCAGTGGCCGGTCGCACCGGTCGTGACGTGTGCGCGCAGCAGGCCGATTCGTCGATCCCGTCCGGCAGGAGGTACCCACACCGTGCTCGAAACCAAGCGTCACAAGGCAGGCAAGCTCGCCAGGGAGGTCTACCGCGCCGTGCGGGAACGCGCGCGCACCCAGGACATCGAACGCCTCGAAGGCGAGGTGGCGGCCCTCCGCAAGGATGTGAAACGCGTGCTGGACCGGGTCGTGGAGTTCGAGATCCGGTCGCGCCGCGACACCGTCTACGCGGGGGATCAGGAGGCCGCCCTCGAAAGTCACCACTTCGCGAGGGCGAACATGATCGGGGCGGAGCATTTCCGCACCCCGGCCGAAACGCTGCGCCACGCGGTGTCGCTGGCGCCGACCGGTGGTATGGCGCTCGAGTTCGGCGTGGCCACGGGCAACACGCTCCGGTTGATCACCACGATCCGGGACGACAAGCAGGTCTTCGGTTTCGACTCGTTCCAGGGGCTTCCGGAACCGTGGCTGGTCGGGATCCAGGCGGGCACGTTCGCGCGGGAAGATCTGCCGGAGGTGCCCGGTGCGGAACTGGTGGTCGGCTGGTTCGAGGACACGCTGCCCGACTTCCTCGATCAGCATCCCGGCCCGGTGGACTTCCTGCACGTCGACAGCGATCTGTACAGCTCGGCGAAGACGGTGCTCGACCTCGTCGGCCCCCGGCTGCGCCCCGGCAGCATCGTGGCCTTCGACGAGTACTTCAACTATCCGGGCTGGCAGGAGCACGAGCACAAGGCCTGGCAGGAGTACGTCGAGCGGACCGGGACGGAGTTCGCGTACGAGGCCTACACGTACGCGAACCGTCAGGTGGTCGTGCGGATCACCGGCTGAGCTCCGGCCGAGCTCCGGCTCGCCCGTTCGCGTCGGCACGGGCTGAGTGGGTCACCGCGCCGTTTCGGGTGATGCGGCCGGTGTGTCGAGTGTGCGGACCTCGGCGAGACTGTCGGCGAGGGTGCGGCTGCCGAGTACGTCGAGGACGGCGCGCTCGGTGTCGGCGCTGAGACGGCCGAAGAACTCCGCCGTGTGCGCGGTGACGTCGCAGGACGCGGCGGAGTCGGGCCGGCACGCCCACAGCGGTTTGTCGCCGACCGTGCAGCGGTAGATCTCGGCGAGGGTGATGTCCTCGGCCGGTTTGGCGAGGCGGGCCCCGCCCGCGCGGCCCTTGGTCGATTCGATCAGACCGCCGTGGACGAGCGGCACGAGGAGTTTGCGGACGAGGCTCGCGTTCGTCGCGAGGACCTCGGCGAGTTGTGCCGAGCTCGACGTCGGCGGATCCGCGGGATCCTGCTCGGCGGTGGCGGCGAGGTAGAGCAGTGCCTTGAGCGCGCTCGAAAATCTGATGTCCAGCATGTGCTCGTTCACCACCCCTCCTGTGTCGCGGCTCCATCGTACCGGTGGCGGTCCATTCCCGGGGGTCTAATGGTATTCGACACAGTTACATTTCCTCCGTGGATATGTACGTTTGACGGGAGCAGTTTTCGACCGGGTTGCGGCGTCGCGTCCCGGCACCCGACCGAACCCGACAGTGCACCGTCGAACGCAGTAGGAGCAGCATGTCCACACGCGCGGCACAGGCCCTCGCCCGCCCGTTCACCCTGGGCTCGGCGGAGCTGCCGAACCGGATCGTCATGGCGCCGATGACCCGGGCGTTCTCGCCGTACGGCGTCCCGGACCAGGACGTCGCGGCGTACTACAGCAGGCGTGCCGCGGCCGGCACCGGGCTGATCATCACCGAGGGCACGTACATCGACCACCCGTCGGCGGGCGACATCGGCAAGGCGCCGCGGTTCCACGGCGAGGACTCGCTCGCCGGGTGGCAGCGCGTGGTGGACGCCGTCCACGCCGAGGGCGGCACGATCATGCCGCAGCTCTGGCACGTGGGCATCCAGCGGGTCGCCGGGAAGCCGCCGTACCCGGAGGCGCCGTCGGTGGGTCCGTCCGGGGTGGCGCTCGACGGCACCGAGCATGCGGGCGAGGTGCTCACGTCGGCGGACGTCGAGCGCGTCATCGAGGCGTTCGCCGAGGCGGCCGCGCAGGCCGAACGGATCGGCTTCGACGGTGTCGAACTGCACGGCGCCCACGGCTACCTGATCGACCAGTTCCTGTGGGAACGCACCAACCGCCGCACCGACGCCTACGGCGGTGACGCGGCTTCGCGGACACGGTTCGCCGCCGACATCGTGGCGGCCGTGCGGGAGCGCGTATCGCCGGATTTCCCGGTGCTGTTCCGGTTCTCGCAGTGGAAGGCCGACAACTACGACGCCCGACTCGCGACGACGCCGGACGAACTGCAGGCCGTGCTCGGTCCGATCTCCTCGGCGGGCGTGACGGCATTCCACGCCTCCGGCCGTCGCTACTGGGAGCCGGAGTTCCCGGAATACGACTCGGCGCTCAACATCGGTGGCTGGGCGCGCAAGGTCACGGGCAAGCCGGTCATCACCGTCGGTTCCGTCGGTCTCGACTCCGTGTTCAGCCCGGAGACGTTCCAGGGCGCGGGTGCCGGTGTCCAGAGCATCGAAGGACTGCTCGAACGCTTCGAACGGGACGAGTTCGACCTGGTGGCCGTCGGCCGGGCGCTGCTCGCGGATCCGGAATGGGCGCGCAAGGTGCTCACCGGCCGTGAATCCGAGCTCATCCCGTTCACGAAGGACGCCGTCCAGACGCTGTACTGACGCCGCAGGCCGGCCGTGACGGCGGATCGTGGTCACGGCACCGGCGTCGCGGATGTCGCGGGCGCCGGTGCCGCTGCTTGCGTGGTGGGCTCAGGATGACGAGGTCGCTGCGACCTGCTCTTCGGACGACGTGGCGTAGAGGTCCCGGCGGAAACGCTCCTTGATGGACGCGACCGCGACGAACGTGATCATCGCCGTGGCGATGATGTACAACGCCACCGACCAGGAACTCCCGGTCGCGGCGAGCAGTGCGGTTGTGATGAACGGGGCGAGACCGCCCGCGAACACGGACGCGAACTGGTAGCCGAGCGAGGCGCCCGAGTAACGGACGTCGGCGGGGAACATTTCGGCGTACAACGTCGCCTGCGGTCCGTACATGGTTGCGTGGATCGTGAACGCGATGAGCAGGGCGATCAGTACCAGCGGCACCGATCCCGTGTCGACGAGCCAGAACATCGGGAAGGCGAACACGGCCATCAGTACTGTGCCGGTCAGGTACAGCTTCTTACGGCTGCCCATGCGGTCGGTGAGCGCCCCGAAGAACGGCATGCTGACCACCTGAGTGAGGCCCGCGAGCATCACGCACCAAAGGATCGTCGTGCGGGACATGCCGATGTTGGTGGTGGCGTAGTTGAGCATGCCGCTGATGAGGAAGTAGAACGTCGCGTTGACGACGAAGAACGCGCCGGCCGCCTGCAGGATCTGCCGCCAGTGTGAACGGACGGCGTCCACGAGGGGTGCCTTCCGGAGTCCCGCCTCGCGCTTCGCCGCGGCCGTCTGTTGTTGTAGTTCACGGAAGACGGGGGTGTCTTCGATCTTCAGCTGCACGTAGCAGCCGATCAGTACGAGCAGGAGGCCGGACAGGAACGGAATGCGCCAACCCCAGGCGGCGAACTGATCGGCGGTCAGCGTGGTCGTTAACAGGACGAAGAACAGGTTGCCGGCGACGGCGCCGAAGATTGCACCGGTCTGCACCAGACTGCCGTAGAACCCGCGGCGCTCGGCCGGTGCGTGCTCGGTGAGCAACAGTGCGGCGCCGCCCCACTGTGCGCCGACGCCCAGGCCCTGAACGAGGCGGGCGAGGACGAGCAGGATCGGGGCCCAGACGCCGATCGTGGCGTATCCGGGCAGGAGCCCGATGGTGAACGTCGCCGCGCCCATCAGGAGCATCGCGGCGACGAGAGGGGGCTTGCGGCCGAACCGGTCGCCGACGTGGCCCGCGATGATGCCGCCGAGCGGACGCGCGACGAAGCCGACGGCGAAGGTGGCGAACGAGGCGAGGGTGCCGGCCACCGGACTGGCGGCGGGGAAGAACAACGGTCCGAGTACGAGAGCCGCCGCGGTGGCGTAGATCAGGAAGTCGAACCACTCGAGTGCCGTGGCGAACACCGCCGCGGCGGCGAGTCGCCCCATCTTCGCAGTGGGAGCCGACGAGTTCATGCGCGTCCACCTCCGGGTCGCGTCATTGCGTCCGTGGTGCTGGGACGGGAGAGACGTTCGGAACAGATAAGAACGATCGTTCGTGCACGCTAGCGAAGCTGTTCCATCCGAGGCAAGGGTGCGGGGAGAGGTGGTGCAGGGCGAGGCGGTGCGGTCGGTGGGACGTTTCGGTCAGCGGGGAAGTGGGCCTTCGAGGAGGGCGAGCGCGTAGCGGGCGTATTGCTCAGCCAGTTGGCCGCGGCTCAGTGGCCCGTCCTGGCGGTACCAGGAGGCGATCGCCGCGACGGCGCCGAGGATCGCGCGGGCGGCGTCGCCGGGGTACGGGGTGCAGAACACGCCGTCGGCCGCGCCCTGATCGACGATGTGCTCGAACGTCGCCTGGGTGGCGTCGCGGTGCGAGACCAGTTCCGTCCGGTCGGCGGGGTCGAGGTAGCGGACCTCGTTGGTGGCCACGAGAGTGGCGACCTGGTGGTCGACGACGAATCCGACGTGCGCGCGGACTGCTTCCCGGAGTCGTGACGGTGCGTCGTTGCCCGCGTCGTCGACGGCGTGGGCAACGCGGCGCTGCAATTCGCCGTTGGCGTGTCGCAGCACGGCGGCGAGCAGCTTCGACTTCGACGGGAAATAGTTGTAGAGGTTCGACAGGCTCGTTCCCGCGCCTTTCGCGACGTCACGCATCGAGGCGCCGTTGAAGCCGCTGGTGCCGAACGCCTGCAGCGCGGCGTTGAGGATGGTGGCCTCGTTGCGACGACCGGTGTTGCGGACGAGAGGCTCAGGAGAACGGCCATTCATGTACACACCGTATCTGACCGGAACGGCTCGGATTTGGTGCGTTGACAGCGAGTGTACGAGCCTGGTTACCTTCTAGGTAAGAACAGTTGTTCATGTCGGCGGAAGGGGCGGTCGATGAACGCCACCGACGACGGTCCTCATTTCGAGGACTTCGAGGTGGGTCGCGTGTTCACCGGTACCGCGCGCACCTTCTCGGCGGACGTCGTGGCCGCGTTCGCCGAGATCAGTGGTGACAGGGCTGCGCTGCACACCGAGTACGGCCGCACGCGGGACGGGCGGCCGATGGTGCACGGGCCGCTCGCGCTCGCCGCCTTCTTCGGCTGGCACCACGACCTCGGGTTGTCCGCCCACGTCGAGGCGGCGTTCGGCACCCACTGGGATTTTGTGGCGCCGATCCACGTCGGGGACGCGGTCACCTATGAGATGACGGTGACGCGTGCGCGCCGCACCACCGGGTTGCGTTCCGGCGTGGTCGGGCGCCACGTGACCGTCCGGAACCAGCACGGAACCGTGGTGCAGGAAGGGCGGACCGCCGCGCTCGTGACCGCACGACATGCAGTGGATGACACGGAGACACGGGCCGGCCGGGCATTTCCGACGGCAGCATGGGCACGTGCGCTCGCCGAACGGCTCGAGCGTTCGGCCACGTTCACGTCCGCGACCGCCGAATGGGACGGCACGATCGGACTCGGCTTCGGGAACGACACCGTGCTGTTCCGGGTGTATCGCGGGCGAGTACTGGAATGCGGAACGCGCACGCCACACCCGCCGACCTTTGTGGTCGGGGCCTCGGATCTGACGTGGACGCGCCTGATCACGGGGCCCGGCAACGACTTCACCCGGCGCGTGATGTGCGACGAGTTCTCGGTGTCGGGCAGCGCGTACGAGTATCTGCGCTCGACGGCGGCCCTCGTGGCGCTCGTGGACGAGGCCCGGGCGTTGGCACACGCCGGAGCGGTCGGGGCGCCGGCCGAAACGGTGGGGGAGGCGCGGTGAGAGCGGAGTATCTCGACGTCGGCGGCACCCGGTCGTTCGTACTCGACGATGGGGAAGGGCCCGCGGTGCTGTGCCTGCACACGGCCGGTCAGAACGGCGTGCAGTGGCGGGACACGCAGTCGGAGCTGGCCGCGCTCGGTTACCGAGTGGTGGTCCCGGACCTGCCAGGACACGGCCGGTCGGAACCGGCACCCGGCGGCGCGGTGAGCGACCTCGGTGCCTACGCGGTGTGGTGCGAGGAGCTGGTCGACGTACTCCACCTCGAACGCCCCTTCGTCGTCGGCTGCTCGATCGGTGGCGCGATCGCACTGCAGCTGGCCGCGCGGCGTGGCGAGTGCCTCGCGGGTGTCGTCGCCATGGCGGCGCACGGCGGCACGGACACGCCGGGGCTCAGCGTGCGCGGCCTCCGCAGGGAACTGGTCGACGCCGCCGCGCCGAGCAGGTCGGACCGGACGTACTACGGGACGCGGGCCGTCGTGGGACGTCGCGTTCCCGCCGAGCGGGCGGAGCTCATCGCGCGCATGCACCGCCGTGAGGATCCACAGGTCTCGACCAGCGATCTCATCGGCTGGGTCAACCACGACGTGCGGGACGTACTGCCGACGATCGCGTGCCGCGTTCACCTGGTCGCCGGCGAGGACGACCTCTGGCTCGACGTCGCCGACGTCCGCCGCACCGCCGAGGCGATCCCGGACGCGCGATGCACCGTGCTGGACGGCGTCGGGCACTACCCGATGGAGGAACTCGAGCAGTTCGCGGCGGCGCTGCACGAGTGGCTCGACGACCTCGGCAGCCGATGCACCGGGAGGAAACCGTGAATGCCGCCGAACCCACGACGTTGACCGAGTTGCTGACGGCCGGGGTCGTCGCGGATCCGGCGTCCACGGCGATCGTCGACGGCGGGCCGGAGCCTCGCCGCGTCACCCGTGAGGAGTTGTGGCGCCGGACGCTCGCGCTTCGCGACGAGCTGCGCGACCGCGGCGTGGCCGAGGGGGACTGTGTCGGCGTGTGGTTGCCGAACTGGTCGGATGCGCTGGTGTGGCAGTTCGCGGCCGCGGGACTGGGCGCGCACGTCATCGGTATCAACACCCGCTACGGGATCGACGAGGTCGCCCACGTTCTCGAGTGCGCGCGACCGAAGGTCCTGGCGATCGCCCACGACTTCCTCGGCCTCGACCTCGTCGGCACACTGCACAGCGCGGCGGAACGGGCCGGGTCGGCGCGGCGCGGCGCGATGGTTCCGTCGGTGGCGGTGATCCCCGGTCCGGGGCGGGACGCGGCAGCGGTCTCCGACCTATCCGACCACGACGTCGGTGCGGGGGCGTGGCTCCCGGCCGAAGCGGCGCCGGTGGCTGGGCGGTCCGAGGGCCTGCGGCATCTGCCCGACGCCCTCGCCGTCGCCTTCACGACGTCCGGTTCGACGGGCATGCCGAAACTGGCGGCCCACCGCGGTGGGGCCGTGGCAGAGCACGCGCGCCGCGTCGCGGGCGCGGGCGGCTGGGACGCCACCTCGGTGAGCCTGGTGGTGCTCCCGCTGTCCGGTGTGTTCGGCTACATCCCGGCGGTCACCGCGATCGGCGCCGGCGGAGCAGCGCTGCTCGAACCACGATTCGACCCCGCGCTAGTTCTTCGGCACATGGCCGATTTCGGGGTAACCCACCTCGCCTGCGCCGACGATGTCGTCGGCCGGCTCGCGGCGGCCTGGCACGAACGTCCGACGGAGCTGCCGCGCTGGCGTCGCATGTTAATGGCCGATTTCTACGGCGACTCGCAGCGGTTGTCGACGTGGTCCGAGGAGGAGACCGCGACGCCGACCATGGGTGTGTACGGGTCGAGTGAGGTGTTCGCCCTGACCGCGTGCTGGCGGGAGCTCGATCCGGCTCCGGCGCGATGGCGCGGCGGTGGCAGGCCTGTGTCCGACGGCATTGCGGTCCGTGCGGTCGACCCGGTGACCGGTGAGCCGCCCGCCGACGGTGAACCGGGCGAGCTGCAGTTCCGCGGCTATCCCGTGGTGGACGCCTACCTCGGGGATGACGACGGCACGATCCGTGCCCGGTCGTTCACCGCCGACGGCTGGTTCCGCACTGGGGATCTGGGACTCGTCCACGTCGACGGGAGTTTCGATTACCTGTGCCGCATGGGTGACTCGCTGCGTCTCAAGGGGTTCCTCGTCGAGCCTGCGGAGATCGAGCTACGGCTCGCTGACCATCCGGCGGTCGGGCGGGCCAAAGTGGTCGGGGTCGCCGTGGCCGGTGAGACGCACACGGTCGGTTTCGTCGAACAGGATCCCGACGGTGGCCAGAACGCCGATCCGGAGGAGCTGCGCGCGTGGTGCGGCCGGACGCTCGCCCCGTTCAAGGTTCCGCACGAGGTGCGGGTGATCGACGAGATGCCGATGACGGCGGGCACGAACGGCTCCAAGATCCGCACGGCCGCACTCCGGGAGCTGGCCGAGCGGCTGGTGGCAGGGGACGAGTAGGCCGGCCGGTGGCGGATCGCGGCCACCGGCCTGGCGCCGTCGCCCGATTGCGGTGGTCAGGACCGTTCCGCCTTCTCCTGCTCGTAGCGCTCGGTCATGGTCGCCACCGCCTGGAGCTGTGCGGCCGCGTAGTCCTCGCGGGTGCTGCGGGCGCGCTGCTTCGCGGCGAGGGTCTGGTCCGCGTGCGAGACGGCCCCGCCCTGGAAGTGGGGCATGACGTGCTGGGCGATGAGCTCGTAGGAGCGTTTCGTCGCGGCCGGATTGGCCCATTCGTGGGCGAGCAGCAGCATGCAGCCGAAGCCGCCCGACTGGTCCCACAGGCGCTGCACCTGGGCGCGAGCGTCCTCGACGGTGCCGATCGCACCGACACCGGCCTCGTTGATGAAATCGATCATCTCCCGTAGCCGGTTTCCTTCGACGGCCATCTGCGGGAACGCGGCCGTCTTCTGGAAGTAGTCGAACCACGTCTCGATGCCGTACTCGACGTCGCGGTAGGCCTGCTCGCGGGTCTCGGCCACGTGCATCAGGCCGACGAGCCGCCAGTCCCGCCGCGAGACCGGCTGCCCGTAATGGGCCGCCCGCTCCTCGACGACGCCCCAGTGGTGGGCGAGCGCGTCGAAGCCGTCCTGCGTCATGGTCGCGCCGATCGACAGCAGTCCGGCTCCGTACCGGCCGGCCAACCGCGGGCCCGTCGGGGATGCGACCGCGGCGACGGCGATGTCGAAACACGGCTCGGTGTAGGGCCGCAGGTGCAGGCGCGCATCGACGAGGTTGTGCGTCCTGGTCTGCTCGGTGACGGCCTCGCCGCGGAACAGCCGCATGATGATGTCGAGGTCGACCTCCATGAGCTCCCGCGTGTCCGTCGGGGTGAGCCCGAGCATCATCGAGTCGCTCGGCAGCGACCCGGGGCCGCAGCCGAGCATCGTGCGGCCGCGCGTCAGGTGGTCGAGCAGCACCATGCGCTCGGCCACCCACAGCGGGTTGTGGTACGCGATCGACGTCACGCCCGTGCCCAGTTTGATCCGCCGGGTCCGTTCGGCGGCCGCGGCCATGAAGATCTCCGGTGACGCGATCAGCTCGGTGCCGGCCGAGTGGTGCTCACCGATCCACGCCTCGTCGTACCCGCAGGCGTCCAGATGTTCGACGAGTTCGAGGTCGCGCTGCAGTGCCAGCGTCGGGTTCTCGCCCGCGGGGTGGAACGGGGCGAGGAACGTGCCGAAGCGCAATCGGTCCATGGGGCTCTCCTCGAACTCGTGGTGCCTACGGTGGCCCCTCCGAACGTAAGCCGGATCACATCCGGTGGTTGTCCAGATATTCGACACCTCGACCTCCCGCGTGCCGCCCGTACGGGTGATGTACGTGCCTCCTCCTGTTGTCCACGTGTCTTTACAGAAGCTAGTCTCATGTAAAGCCGGATCGAGGAGGTCTGTGATGAGCGCGAAGGCAACGGTGCCCGTCGGCTCGACCGAGCGGTGGACCGATCGGAAGCGGTACCTGTGGCTGATCGGCCTGGTCGTGCCGTCGCTGGTGTTCCTGGCCATCGGCCTGCACGCGGCGACCGGCTGGGGCGTGTGGCTGTGGCTCGGGCCGATCGTGATCCTGATCGTCGTGCCGGTGCTCGACCTCGTGGCAGGACTCGACCGGAGCAACCCGCCGGACGAGGTGATCGAACAGCTCGAGAACGACCGGTACTACCGCTGGATCACGTACGCGTTCCTGCCCATCCAATACGCGGGATTCGCCGCCGCGCTGTGGCTGATCATGCGCGGCGACCTGTCCGCCGTGGACAGTGTGGGCCTGGCGATCACCGTGGGCTGCGTCGGCGGCATCGGGATCAACACCGCGCACGAACTCGGTCACAAGAAGGAGAGCCACGAGCGGTGGCTGTCCAAGATCGCGCTGGCCCAGAGCTTCTACGGGCACTTCTACATCGAGCACAACCGCGGGCATCACGTACGGGTCGCGACACCCGAGGACCCGGCCAGCAGCCGGGTGGGGGAGAGCTTCTACCGGTTCTGGCCCCGGACCGTCGCGGGCTCGCTGCGGTCGGCCTGGCGGCTCGAACGCAAGCGCTACGCCAGGCGCGACCGGCACCCGTACCGCATCGGCAACGACGTGCTCAACGCCTGGCTGATGTCGGCCGTGCTGTGGGCGGCGATGATCGCCTGGCTGGGGATCGGCGTCCTGCCGTACCTGCTGATCCAGGCCGTGATCGGGTTCTCGCTGCTGGAAGTCGTGAACTACATGGAGCACTACGGCATGCTGCGGCAGCAGCGCGGCGTTCCCGGCAGGCGCCGGTACGAGCGGGTCGACCCCAGCCACAGCTGGAACTCCAACAACATCGCGACCAACGTGTTGCTCTACCACCTGCAACGGCACAGTGACCACCACGCCAACCCGACCCGCCGCTACCAGACCCTGCGGGACTTCGCCGAGTCGCCGGTGCTGCCCACCGGCTACGCGGGAATGATCGTGCTCGCGCTGGTGCCGCCGCTGTGGCGGCGCGTGATGGACCCCCGCGTCGTCGAACACTTCGACGGTGACATCTCCCGCGCCAACATTCGGCCCAGCAAGCGGGCGAAGATCCTCGCCCGGTACGCGCACGCCGCCCGGCCGGAAGCCCCCGACGAGGACCCCGAGGACGACCCCGTGCCGGAGGCCGCAACGGAGGAGGTAGCAACGGAGGCCCGCGCCACCGGTCGTCCCGGCGAGGTGGCCGGGGGAGGGATGTGCCCCGGCTGCGGGTACGTCTACGACGAGCGGACTGGGGATCCCCGGGAGGGCTTCCCGGCGGGTACGCCCTGGTCGGCGATCCCGGACTCGTGGTGCTGCCCGGACTGCGGCGTCCGGGAGAAGATCGACTTCGTCGCTCCCGGTACGGCGCGGGTGTGATGCGGTTCGCGGTGCGCCGGGCCGGGGCTCGGCCGCCTAGAATGGTGATCATGGGTGAGACTCTCGCGGCCGCGTCGGCGGCCGGTGGTCAGTACCGGCAGCCGATCGTCGTCGCGGCCATCGAGATCACGGCGCATGAAGGCTGGTCGGCCGTCACGATGGCCCGGTTGGCCGAGAGTGTCGGGGTGAGCCGGCAGACCGTCTACAACGAGGTCGGTTCGAAGGCGGCGCTGGCGGAAGCCATGGTCGGCCACGAGCTGGACCGGTTCCTCGCCCTGGTTCGCGGCGCGTTCGATCGTCACCCGCACGACCTTCCCGGCGCGGTCTTCGACGCCGTTCGGGGCGTGCTCGACCTCGCAGGCGACAACGTCCTGCTGCGCGCCGTCGCCTCGGCAACCCACGGCGCCGACACCGAGCTGCTGCCCCTGCTCACGACCCGCGCCGAAGCCTTGATCACCGAAGCCACGGCGATATTGACCGAGCGCGTGCGGTCGTATCCGTCGGGAGCGTCCTCGGAACAGCTCGACGTGGTCGTCGACGTGGTCGTGCGCGCGGTCCTGAGTCACGTCATGCAGCCCTCGGACACACCGGAGCGGACCGCCGACGGCCTGGCGTGGCTGGTCCGGCGAGCCCTCGGCGACGGCGCTGCGGGTCCGCCCCTGCGGTACGCCGGGAACTGACCCGCAGCGGCCCGGCGCTAGCTGACCCAGCGGTAGCGGTGTTCGGGACGGCCCGCGGAGCCGTAACGCATGCGCAGTTCGGCCCGGCCGTCGGCGCACAGGTACTCCAGATAGCGGCGTGCGGTGACCCGCGCGATCCCCGCCCGTTCGGCGACCTCGACGGCCGAGAGGTCCGATCCGGCCGCGCGGAGCGTGTCGGCCACCAGCCGGGCCGTTTCGGCCGTCAGGCCCTTCGGCAGCTCCTGCCGGGTGGCGGGCCGCTGGACGCCGAAGACGCTGTCCACGTCACGCTGTGTGACCTGGTCGACGCCGCTGAGCTTGTCTCTCGTGGCCGCGAACCGTTCCAGCTGGTCCCGCAGCGTATCGAGGTCGAACGGCTTGATCAGGTAGTACACGGCTCCGCCGTGCATGGCTCTGCGAACACTGTCGACGTCGCGCAGCGCGCTGATGACCAGTACGTCTGCGGGCGTGCCGGCGGCCCCGGCCGTCGTGCGCAGCTGCCGCAACACGTCGATTCCCGACATGTCGGGCAGGTAGAGGTCGAGCAGCACCAGATCCGGCCGGTGCGATTCCACCGCCTGGAGCGCCGCTGCGCCGGTGTGCACGACGCCCGCCACGGTGAACCCGCGCATCGACGCGACACAGTCCGCGTGATTGCGAGCCACGCGCGCGTCGTCGTCGACAACGAGCACCGACAGCACCAGGTCTCCTCTCGTGGATCTCGGCGGATCCGGTCGCCGCGCCCGGCCGGGGCGGACGCGCTACCGCGCATTTTCCCGCACCGGCAGGAACGCGCTGAACACGGTCTCCTCGGTGGAGTCGACGTCGACCCATCCGCCCCATCGGGTGCAGGCCTGGCGCACGAGCGCCAGCCCGAGCCCCCGCGGGCCGTATCCGCCGGGCGCGTGGTCCTTCGTGCTCACGCCCGCGGTGAACAGGTCGTCACCGAGCGCGGGGTCGATACCGGGTCCGGAGTCGGTCACCCGCACTTCGAGCAGCCGGTGATCGTCGAGGTGGGGTCGGTCGCTGTGCAGGCGGACGAGTAGTTCGACCCAGCCGGCGCCGCCAACGGCGTCGAGCGCGTTGTCGACGAGGTTGCCGACGACGAGCAGCGCGTCGTCGCGCAGGTGCGGCGGCAGTTCCGCGGGCACGTCGCTGAGCGCCGCGAGTTCGAAGTCGACGCCTTGTTCGGCGGCCTGCGCCGATTTCGCCAGCACCAGCGCAGCCAGCGCGGTGTCGGCTACGTGTTGCGAAACGCGGGTCGACGCCTCGGTCGTCGTGGCCGACAGCTCCGCCAGATACTGCCTGGCCTGCGGTACGGCACCCAGGTCGAGCATCCCGCTCAGCGTGTGGATCCGGTTGGCGAACTCGTGGGTCTGCGCCCGCAGCCCGCCCACCATGGTGCGCACACCGTCGAGCTCACCGCCGAGACGGACCAACTCGGTGTGATCGCGCAGGGTGACGAGCCTGCCCGTGCCCTGATCGCCGATCCGCACGGCACGGTGCTCGCACACCAGCAGGCGGTTGCCTGCGGGCAGAACCAGCTCGCCGTCGGTGTCCTCCGTGCCCGTCAGCATCGCGCGCAGGCGCGGGTGCATGCCGAGTTCGGCCGGGCTGCGGCCGACACAGTCGTCGGGAAGCTCGAGCATGGTGCGGGCCGAGTCGTTGGCCAGCATCACCGCACCGTCCGAGTCGGCAGCCAGCACGCCCTCGGAGATGGCGTACAGGAGTGCTTCCCTGCCTTCGAGAAGTTCGGTGATCTCCTGCGGTTCGAGCCCGTGCGTCTTCGCCCGGATGCGGCGCGAGACGAGCCACGCGCCGCCCGCGCCGACGACGAGCGCGAGCAGCAGTCCCGCGCCGATGGTGGGCAGTGTGCTGGTCGCCGCGAGCGACACGCGTGAGGACAGCACACCGACGGACACGTAGCCGACGACGTCCCCCGTGCGGGATTTCACGGGAACCCGGGTGCGCAGTGTCAGCCCGGCCGGCCCCCATTCGGTGCCCGTCCAGGTGTTGCCCGCGAGCACCGGTGCGGGATCGGTGTGCGGCCGCCCGCCGATCTGGTCGGGGTCCGGGTGGGAGTGGCGGATGCCGTCGGCGTCGACGATGACCACGTACCGGACCTCGGCGGCGCGGCGGATGCGTTCGGCGAGCGGCGCGATGTCACCGCGATGCCCCGGATCGGCGAGATAGTCCCGCACGGTCGGCAGTTCGGCGACGGATTGGGCGAGCGTCAACGCGCGTTGGGTGTACTCGTCGCGCACCTCGCGGTACTGGTTGACGGTCCACAGTGTACCGGCCGCGAGCAGGGCGCCGAGCAGCAGGAGCGTGATCGAGACGAACAGGTACCCGGTGAGCGACAGCCGGGACCGCCCTCGCCGGTCACGACGTGCGGTCACGGGGCCTGCTCCGCGACGGCTCCGCCGGTGAGGCGGCTGAGACCAATACGACCATTACCGATCCAATGCACACAACGCTCGTGGGCGCGACCACGCCCGGTTCATGATGTCGCAAATCGCCGTACATCCGGGTGAAACATCCCCGGAACGTCACGGCGGGCGAACTCAATGACCAACGGAGGCAGGAGAAGCGCCCATGCTCAGTATCGTCGGCTTCGGGGTGATCGCAGCGATATCGACGCTGCTGATCCTCGGCCGCATCGCCCCCGTCGTGGGCCTGACCGTCATCCCGACCGTCGGTGCCTTCCTGGCGGGGTTCAACGCCCAGGAGATCGGCGAGTTCTTCGAATCGGGGCTCGCCTCGGTGCTGAACGTGGCCGTGATGCTGGTGTTCGCCATCCTGTTCTTCGGCATCATGAACGACGTCCGCCTGTTCAATCCGATGATCAACCTCATGGTGCGGATCAGCCGCGGCAACGTCGTGGGTGTAGCCATGATCACGGTGATCATCGGCGTGGTCTGCCACCTCGACGGTTCCGGCGCCACGTCGTACCTCATCGCGATTCCGGCGCTGCTCCCGCTGTACAAACGGCTCGGGATGAGCCCGTACCTGCTCATGCTGTTGCTCAGCACCAGCATGGCGATCCTGAACATGCTGCCGTGGGGCGGCCCGGTGGGCCGGGCGGCCGCCTCCACCGGTCACGACCCGATCGAGCTGTGGCAGGGCCTGATCCCGCTGCAGATCGTGGGCGTCGTCATGCTGCTCGGCACGGCCGCGTTGCTGGGGCTGCGGGAGAACCGGCGGATCGCGCGCGCAACGCCGGTCGCCGAGCCCGAGCTCGCGCTGGCCGGTACTCCGTCGACCGGCTCCGGCGGTGACATCGGCGGCGCTGATCCCCTGTCCGGCGGCTCCCCGGCGGCCAGGACCCCCTCGGCGGACGGCGCTGACGGGGCGGACCGCCGTGGCGAGGCCAGCGACGGTGGGTCCGACGGCGGCGGCGACGGTGACGGGCGGGCGCAGGCGGTGGCTGGCAAGCCGTACCGGCCGTGGTTCAACGGACTGCTCGTCGTGGGACTGCTGGGCGTGCTCGTGGCCGACGTGCTGCCCGCGGGCCTGGTCTTCATGCTCGGCCTCAGTGCCGCGCTCGTCGTGAACTACCCGAAGGTCCCGGAGCAGATGGAACGGATCCGCGCGCACGGCGGCGGCGCACTCGGCACCGGGGCGATCATCCTCGCCGCCGGCTGTTTCCTCGGTGTGCTCGAGGAATCCGGGATGCTGGAGTCGCTGGCGACCGACCTGATCGCCCTGCTTCCCGAGTCGGTCGTGCCGCTGCTGCACCTGATCGTCGGCGTGCTCGGGATGCCGCTCGAACTGGCGCTGAGCACGGACGCGCACTACTTCGCACTGCTTCCTCTCGTGCACGACGCGGCGACCCAACTGGGCGTCGGCTCCGCGACGGTGGTGTACGCGGTGCTCATCGGCAACGTGATCGGGACGTACGTCAGCCCGTTCAACGCCTCGGTGTGGCTCGGGGTCGGGTTGGCCGGCGTCGACATGGGCAAGCACATCCGTTACTCGTTCCTGCCGATGTGGGGTTTCAGCCTCGCGATGCTCGTGGTGGCCGTGCCGCTCGGCGTCATCGCGTTGTAGTGCGTCAGGTCAGGGCTTCGACGGCGTCACGGACCGCGGCGCCGACGGCGAGGTCGACGTCGTGCTGGATTCGGGCGGTGCGTTCCGAGGTGGTGAGTGCGGCGACCGCCACGCGGGACGCACCCCAGGACACGACGCCGATCTCGTGGCGCAGCGTCAGGAACGAGCCGGTCTTGCCCGCGATGCGGATGTCGTCGGCCTGCAGGTCGGCGCCGATACGCGGACTGAGCAGCTGGCGGGACATGGCATCGCGCACGGCGGCGGTGGCCGCCGGTTCGGCGATGTCATCGGTCCAGATGCGGCACAGGAGGTCGACGAGGGCTGCGGCGGATCCCACGGTTGCGCGGTGGACGTCGAGCGAGTCGATCACATGGCCGCCCCACGGGCGGGCGCCTTCCACGGCCAGGCGGCGCCCGAGCGTGAAGTCGGGTCCGGCGATCCGCGTCGCAGCCTCGTACATCAACCGCATCGGGTGGCGGACGTGGATCGTGTCCACGTCCCACTGCCGGAGACGGGACGTGGCCTCCGCCGGTGGGACGAGTGCGAACAGTGCGTCCGCGGCGGCGTTGTCGCTGACCGTGATCATCTGGAGCAGCAGGTCGTCGACCGCGCACGTCGCGGGGTGCCGGAACGCCGACAGGCCCGTGGGGCCGTAGCTGCGGTCCGCGGGATCGAGAGTCAGCATCGTGTCGCCCGGCAGCTCACCCCGCGCGATCCGGTCGGCGACGACGAGACCCAGCGGCACCTTGGCCACGGAGGCGAGCGGCCACGGGCGGTCGGGGTCGACGCAGAGTTGCCGGCCGGTGTCGATGTTGCGTGCGACGAATCCGCCGTGGACCCGGAGCTCACGCCAGCGGTGCCAGACGTCGTCGGCCAGCGCGAGGAGCTCGGCCGAATCGCCCGACATCGGCGGCGCCGTCACGTTTGCTCTTTCGATCGACGTGTCACGCGGTCGGGCGAGCCGGCGCCGGGCGATTCGGAGGCGGGAAACTCGGCGCCGGGCGACTCGGCGGTGTCCGGCGCCGGTGAGTCCGATTCGGCGGAGACGGCGGCGCCCAGCAGCTGCAATGCCGGCGTTCGCAGTGGGCCGTCGGCGAGTGCCGCCGGCAGCGGGTCCCGCTCGGCGAGCCGGTACCCACGCCGCACCGGCGGATCGGCCAGCGGAGCCCAGGACAGGCCGTGTCGTCGCGCCTCGGCCGCGGTGCAGAGCAGCTGCGCCCTGCCCGCCAGTGCCTCGGTGAACGCGATGTGGGGCGGCTTCGCTCGTATCAGCGCCGGCGACAGACCCGCGGCATCGGCGGCGGCGTGGAGCCGCTCGCCCTGCGGAGGTTCCAGGTCGTGGTGCAGCACCAGAACAGGGCGTGCGGGGGAGCCGCGCCGCGGCCGGAGCGCACTCAGCCGGACGGGGCGGTCGCTCCCGCCGGGTGCCGGCGCGGCACCGAGCCGCACCGTCCACCGCGCCGAGGTGGGCTCGCAGCGGGTCACCGTCCACGAGTTGTCGGCACGCGGCTCACCGTCGTCGGAGCACGTGAGGTTCACGGCCAGCTGCGCGTCGTCGAGGAGCCGCAGCAGCCGGGCGAGCACGGCGGGATCCGACTCGGAGGGAGTCGCCAGGGTGACCGTCGTCGGGTCGGCGTCGCGGACGGTGCGCACGAGATGATCGGCCTGCTCGACGAGATGGCGGGCCCGCGGCAACAGTGCCGCGCCGTCGGGAGTCACGGCGATCTGCCGGCGCGTCCGGTCGACGAGCTCGACCCCCCAGTTCGCGCTCCAACGTGCGCAGCCGGCGGCTCAACAGCGGCTGGTCCAGACCGAGCCGCAGCGCCGCCTCCGACACGCTGAGTGCTTCGGCCACGGCGACGAAACCGCGCAGGTGCAGCAGGAGATCCACGGTGTTCAGTATCGCGCACCGCCGGATCCCCGTCGTATGTCGCGCCGACATGGACCCATGCGTGTGCGTCCTTGGACGGGCACGCCGTCCCGGTGCCATCGTTCGCACCGAACGGACAGGGAGGAGACGAAGGTGGACACGAGGGAAGGGCTGAGCAGGCGTGCCGCGATCGCGGGAGCGGCGGCCACGGCGGTGACGGTCGGCCTGCCGGGGATGGCGGTGGCAGGCCGGCCGTCATCGCGGAATGCGGGCGGTGAGGGACGCGTGGACGAGGAGTTCGCCGCGCTGGAACGCACGCACCGGCGGCGCCTCGGCGTGGCCGCGATCAATGTGCGCACGGGTGCGATGCTGGAACATCGTCCCGACGAGAGGTTTCCGATCTGCTCGGTGTTCAAGGTGCTGCTGGCGGCGCGGATCCTGCGCGACTTCCCGACGAGCGTGGCCGATCGCAGGCTCAGCTGGACCGCCGACGACCTGGTGATCAACTCGCCCGTCACCGAGGTCACCGTCCGAAATGGCCTGACGGTTGCGCAGCTCGCCGAGGCGGCGGTGACGGTCAGCGACAACACCGCCACGAACGTCCTCATGCGCGAGTTCGGCGGCCCCGCCGGGGTCACCCGGTTCGCGCGCTCGGTCGGCGACCGGATCACGCGGATCGACCGGTGGGAACCGGAGATGAGCACCGGCACGCCCGGCGATCCGCGGGACACCACGTCGCCGCGGGCGATCGCGCAGACGTTCGGAACACTCGTACTGGGCCGCGCCCTGTCCACGGCGGACCGGCGGCTGCTCACCACGTGGATGCTGGCGAACCGGACCGCCGGTCCGGTGTTCGGGTCCGGCGTACCGGCGGGCTGGAAACTGGCCGACAAAACCGGGGCGGGCTGGTACGGCGTGCGCAACGACGTCGGGGTCACGTGGACGCCCGACGGTGCTCCGCTCGTCGTCGCGGCGTTCACCCGGGGCGCGGACTACGAGGACGACACGCTCAGCGAACCGCTGGCCGCGGTCGCCGAGTCCGCGTGCCGGCGGCTCGGGTGACGCCCCGCGGCCGTGACACCGGGGAGCGGGCCTGCGGGATCCGTCCCGAGACCCGCTCCTCCGAGCCGCGGTGTCAGTCCTCGAGCAGATCCTCCAGCCGGATGGGGATTCGCCGCACCCGGACGCCGGTCGCGTTGTGGACGGCGTTGGCCACGGCCGCCGCCATGCCGACGAGCCCGATCTCGCCGAGCCCGCGGGCGCCGAGATCGCTGAGCAGGGTGTCGGGGTGCTCGACGAACCGGACGTCGACGTCGGGGATGTCCGCATTGACGGGAAGGAGGTAGTCGGCGAGGTCGCGGTTGGTGACTCTGCCGTCGGCGCCGAACTCGATGCCCTCGTGGAGCGCCGCGGACACGCCCCAGATCATGCCGCCCATGAGCTGGCTCCGAGCGGCCTGCGGGTTGATGATCCGACCCGCGTCGAACACGCCGAGCAGCCGCGACACCCGTATCTCCCGCGTCAACCGGTGCACGCGCACCTCGCAGAACTGCGCTCCCCACGAGCCGAACGAGTGTTTCGCCATCTCCTCGCCGGGTGCGGTGGTACCGGTGGCGCCCAGCGAGTCGCGGCCGGTCGACCGCAACACCTCGCCGAACGTCATCGGTGCCCGGTCCGTGTCGTCGAGGGCGTGCACGCTGCCGTCGGCGTAGCCGACCTCCCGGCCGTGGAACGGGCCGTCGGGCGCCGTCGCGAGCGCGAGCAGCTGCTCGATCACCGTGCCCGCGGCGACCATCGTCGCCGAACCCGCACTCGCGGTCGCGGTGGAACCGCCGGACAGGCCGCCGGGAGGCAGTCGCGAATCGCCGAGCAGCGGGGTGATGCGGTCCCGGTCGAGGTCGAGCGACTCGGCACCGACGATCCCCAGCACACCCAGCAGACCGGTGCCGGGGTCGGCCCCGGACGCCGCGACCGTGGCGGTGTCGTCGGCGTGCAGTGTCACCCCGACCGTCGCCGGGAATCGCAGGCCGGGGAACATGGCCGTCGCGGTCCCCATGCCGACGAGCCAATCGCCCTCGACCCGGCCGTCCGGTGACCGCCGTTCCCAGCCGAATCGGGCCGCGCCGACCTCGAAGCACTCGTCGAGGTGTTTGCTGGACCACTGCAGGTCCTCGCCGGGAGGTGCCGTCGAGTTGTTGCGCGTGCGCAGCGCGATCGGGTCCATCGCGAGCGCCACCGCCAGTTCGTCGATCGCGCTCTCGAGGGCGAACGATCCCGGACCCTCCCCGGGCGCACGCATGAAGGTCGCGGGCGGGATGTTCAGCGGCACGGCTTTCTGGCTGATGGCCAGGTTCTCGGTGCGATACCACTCCCGCGACGTGCCGTGCGAGGTCGGTTCGATGAAGCCGAGGTCCGGTGTGGCCGACGACCACGAGTCGTGCCGCACGGCGGCAAGGGTGCCGTCCCGGCGTGCGCCGAGGGCGATGCGCTGCACGGTCGCGGGCCGGTTGGCGGTGGCGGTGAAGACCTGCTCGCGGGTGAGCGCGGCCTTGACCGGCCTGCCGAGTTCCCGTGCCGCGGCGGCGGCGAGCACGGCGGGCATCGACGTGGCCTTGCCGCCGAACGCGCCGCCCACGACGGGGTTGCGGACCTGCACGGCATCGGCGGGCAGTCCGAGCGCACCGGCCAGGTCGGCGGCCACGAGGTGGGAGGCCTGGTTTCCCGTGTACACGGTGAGCTCGCCATCGGCCCAGACCGCTACGGCGGAGTGAGGTTCCATCGCCGCGTGGTTCTGCGGGGCCGTCTCGTAGGTCGCGTCGATCGTCACGTCACTCGCGTCGAGTGCGTCCTCGATGGACGCCACGCCGTCGGCCAGCACGGAGAGCGAGGGCGGAGCCTCGCTGGCGGCGGGCTGCGCGTCGACCGCCGAGGCGAGTCCGTCGGCGAACGACGTGGCCGCCTGCCTCTCCTCGTAGGTGACGGCGGCGAGGCCGGCGGCGTCGCGCGCCTGCTCGAACGTCTCCGCGACGACGAAGCCGATCGGCTGGCCGTGGTGCGTCACGTTTGTGTCCTGCAACGGAAGCCACATCGGGCCGAGCAACGGCGAGGTGACCGGATGCAGGGCGAGTGGCTCGAACGGCGTGTACACCCCGAGGACGCCCGGTGCCGATCGGACGGCGTCGACGTCCATCGACGCCACCTCGCCATGGGCGACGGTGCTGAGCAGCAGGAAGCCGTGGGCGGCGCGGTCGACCAGGTTGTCCAGCGCGTAGGTGGCGCTTCCGGTGACTTTGAGCGGGGCATCCGGCCTCGCGGTCATCGCTCGTCTCCTCCGGTCAGTTCGAGCAGGGCACGGACGAGCGTCCGCTTCAGCAGCGGCACCTTGAATCCGTTGTGTGCCAGCGGTGTGGTGCCGTGGGTGGCGATCTCGGCTGCTGCTGTGAAGGCCGCTTCGGTGGCAGGCTCGCCGCGCAGCGCGGCCTCGACGCCGGGGAGGCGCCAGGGGATCGTGCCGACGCCGCCCGCGGCGATCCGGGCCTCCGCGACGACGCCGTCCCGGACGTCGAGTGCGGCCGCGACGGAACACAGGGCGAACTCGTAGGACTGCCGGTCGCGGATCTTGACGTAGGTCGAGTTGGCCGCGAGCTCCGGATACGGGATCACGATCTCCGTGACCAGGTCGCCGGACCCCAGGTCGTTCTCGATGTCCGGTCGCTCGCCCGGGGTGCGGTAGAAGTCGGTCAGCGGGACGGTTCGCCCGCCGTCCGGTCCGGTGATCCGGAGCTCGGCGTCCAGCGCGACGAGGGCGACGGCGAGATCGCTGGCGTGCGTGGCGACGCAGTGCCGGCTCGTGCCGAGGACGGCGTGCATGCGGTTGTTGCCCTCGAGAGCGGCGCAACCACTGCCGGGACGGCGCTTGTTGCACGGCATCGTGATGTCGCGGAAGTAGCCGCATCGGGTGCGCTGCATGAGGTTTCCGCCGATGGTGGCCATGTTGCGCAGCTGCTGCGACGCACTGAGCAGCAGTGCGCGGGTGACGGCTGCCGGTACGCCGGGGTGCGCCGCGACGTCACTCATCCGCTCGAGGGCGCCGATGCGGAGGCCGTCCTCGGTGCTGATCCCGTGGAACGGGAGTGCCGTGATGTCGGCCACGCGCTGTGGTGCGACGACGTCGAGTTTCATGAGGTCGACGAGCGTTGTGCCGCCCGCCAGGAACGTGTGTCCGCCGGCGACGGCCTCGTCGACCGTCGCGGGCACGGTGAGCTCAAACGGTCGCATCGGTTCGCCTTTCCTCGCTGCCCGCGCTGCGGACGGCGGCAACGATGTTGGGGTAGGCCGAGCAGCGGCAGAGGTTGCCCGACATGAACTCGCGAACCTCGTCGGGGTCGTCGATTCCCTGGGCGGTCGCGGCGACGGCCGACATGATCTGGCCGGGTGTGCAGAAGCCGCACTGCAGGGCGTCCTGGTCCGCGAACGCCCGCTGCACCGGATGAAGTTGGTCGTGAGTCGACAGTCCTTCGACGGTGGTGATGGGCTGTCTCACCGTGGCTGCCAGGGTGAGGCAGGACAGGGCGGTTCGACCTCCGATATGGACGGTGCAGGCGCCGCACTGGCCGCGGTCGCAGCCCTTCTTCGGGCCCGTGATGCCGAGGCGTTCCCGCAAGGCGTCCAGGAGCGTGACGCCGGGGCTGACGTCGAGGTGTTCGGTGGTGCCGTTGATCTGGAGTGCGATGTCCATGGGATCCGTTCCGCGCAGTTCGGGTGCGCTTCGAGGGCGGAATGGAGAGACCGGAAGCGGATAAGTATCCGTGAGTGACGTCGACGACGCTATCGGATACCTATCCGCTTCGCAACGGGTACGCTACGCGGGTCGATGAATCGGGCGAGTGAGTGCGGGAGGGGCGATGTCCACCGGGTCGGTGAGTGGCCGGCGGGCCGACACCCGCCGCAACCACGAGGTGATCCTGGCCGCGGCGGCCGCATCGTTGACCAGAACCGGCGAGGTGTCGTTCAACGCGATCGCGAAGCAGGCGGGCGTGGGTGTCGGCACCGTCTACCGGCACTTCCCGACGCCCGCGTCGCTGATTCTCGCGGTGTACGAACGCGAGGTGGACCACATCGTCGAGGCCGTGCCGGCATTGCTCGCCGAGCAGCCGCCCGAGGTCGCGTTCCGGATGTGGATCACGGACCACCTCGCGCACTACATGATGACCAAACGCGGTCTGGCCGAAGCGTTGCGGCGGATCAGTGCGACGGCCGAGGAATCCGGTTCGCTACCCGCCAGCGCGTTCGACCGGATGCGCTGCGCGCTGTCGGACCTGCTGCGTGCGAACGTCGACGCGGGGAACGTACGGGCCGACACCGAGGTCGAAACCGTCATCCGTTGCCTCTTCGGTCTGTTCCACCTCGATCCGCAGGGCGACTGGAAGGCGGAGGTCGCGAAGCTCACCGACGTGGTCTGGCGCGGCATCCGCGAGAACTGAGGGAACGGCAGTCGCCGTACCGGCGGGCGTTGGACCACCGAGGGCGCGGCCGTGCTGCTAGCGTGCATCGGTATGTCCCACGCTGACCCGTCGTCACCTCGTCGGATCTATCTGATCGGTCCCACCGGGCTGCCCAACTACGGTGACGAGCTGGTCGCCGCGACATGGCTCAGGTATCTGGCACGCACCGAGCCGGACGCGGAGGTGTGGCTCGACTGTCACACGCCCGGCACGGCCCAGGTGATGCTCGCCGGGTTGCACCCCAACCTGCGATGCACGAACACGCTGTGGCGGCTGGCGGTCGAGGCGCCGGACCCCGAGCCGTGGGCGGTCGCGACCTGGATCCGCAAGGTCGTCCACGATCCCGGCCTGGCGCCGCGCTGCCGGCCCGGGGTGGAGCTGCTCGCGACCGCCGATGTGATCCATCTGATCGGCGGCGGTTACGTCAACGCACTCTGGCCGCAGCACGCGGGGCTGCTCGCCGGCGCGATCGCGGGCCGCGTGCGTTCGGGCGCGCGCTTGGCCATGACCGGGCAGGGATTCGTGCCCGCTGCGGCGGACATCGCGGAACTGCTGTACTCGCTCGCCGCGCGGTTCGACGTCGTGGACGTACGCGATCGTGACTCGGCCGAACTGCTCGCCGACGGCGCGCCGGCAGGGTTCACGTGTGACGACGTGTTCCTCGACGTGCCGGAACCCGTGTTCCAGGATTACAGCCGCGCCGTCATGGTGTGCGTGCAGTCGGACATCGGCGAGCTCGGCCCGCCCGCGCTCGCGGGCAGGGTGAAGGGGATTCTGCGGCGCTGGGAGGTCGAGCCCGGTGACGTCACGTTCGTCGAAGCCATCCCGCGGATCGACCGTGCCGTGTACGACCTGCTCGCGGCGGACCTGCCCGGCGCGGCGTTCATGCCGTTCTCGGAACTGTGGCGTGACGGTGTGCCCGCACTGGAAGGGCAGCTGTGGATCTCGACGCGCTTCCACCTGCATCTGATCGCCGCGGCCGCCGGTGCCCGCGGTGTCGCGGTGAGCGTGTCCCCCGACTACTACGACACGAAACACCGCAGTCTGATCGATCTCGGCAGTGGCTGGACCATGCTCGATGCCGCGGGAACCGGCGTACCCGACGTCCCGGAGAAGGGTGGCTACCCGGCGGACACGGTCGCGGAGCTGCGGGCCCGCAAGACCGAGGTCGCCGAGCGGATCTACGCGAGGGTGTGACGACCTCGCGTTCCGTCGCCGGGCCGATCCGTGCCGCGTGTGGCCGGTTCACGGCGCGGGTACCCGCTTCACGACGCGGCGCGATCCGGGGCGCGGCGGCGCCATAACCGCGGGTGACGAGAGGGATGCGGACGGCGACGCCGACCTCCGCGGATCACGTCGCGCCGTTGCGGCCGAGACGTTCGAGTTTTCGCAGGTAGGAGCGCAGTTTTCGCTCCCGTGAACCCCTTGACGCGCCGTGAGGTGCGGCGCATGCTGACAGCACGCAGTTTAGTAATGCAGAACTCGTTGCGTATGACACAACCGGCATCGGTGGCCGGAAGGCAACTGCGTGAAGGCAACGAGGCGGCGGGCATTCGCCCACTTCTCCACATCGAACGGGCCGGACAACCGAGGGGGCCCTCATGACGGATGTGCTCAACACCGCCGCCCGGCCGGACATCGCGGGGGAGCCCCACGCGATCGTCGACCGGCCCGCGGTGATGCTCTACACGCGGCTGCGAAAGTCGCCGTATTTCTGGAAATCCCGGGCCTGTGGCGCCGCGAGCTACAGCGTGTACAACCACACCTACCACCCGCGCCACTACGGTGACCCGGTCGGTGAGTACTGGGCGCTGCTCGACGGCGTGACGATCTGGGACGTCGGTGTCGAACGGCAGCTCGAGATCTCGGGCCCGGACGCGTTCGACTTCACGAACATGCTCGTGCCACGGGATCTGACCAAGTGTGAGGTCGGGCAGTGCAAGTACGTGTTCATCACCGCACCCGACGGCGGGATCATCAACGACCCGGTCCTGTTGCGGCTCGAGGAGAACCGTTTCTGGTTGTCACTGGCCGATTCGGACGTCGGACTGTGGGCGATGGGCCTGGCACACGCGGGTGGATGGAACGTCCACATCGCAGAGGCCGACGTGGCGCCGCTCCAGGTGCAGGGGCCGCGTTCCAAGGAAGTGCTGCGTGACCTGTTCGGTGACGCGGTGCTCGACGTGCCCTACTACCGCATGCACGAGTTCACCGTGGACGGCATGCGCGTGGTCGTCAGCCGCACGGGCTACTCGGGCGAGGTCGGCTACGAGCTGTACCTGCGCGACGCCTCCCGCGACGCGGAACGGCTGTGGGACGCCGTGTGGCAGGCAGGCCAGCCCTACGGGATGCGGCCGATCGGGCCGTGCCACATGCGCCGCATCGAAGCGGGCATGCTCGCCTACGGCTGCGACATCACCCTCGACACCAACCCGCTCGAGGTCGGCTACGACTACCGGTGGATGGTCGACCTCGACCAGGACGCCGACTTCATCGGCAAGGCCGCTCTCGCCAGGGCGCGGTCGGAGGGCATCTCCCGGCTCATGGTGGGGATGGAGATCTCCGGCGAACCGCTCGGCACGTACAACGACGGCTCGATGATCGAGCCGTTCGACGTCCACGACGGGGCGGACACCCCGGTCGGCCGGGTGACCAGTGCCTGCCGGTCGCCGCGGCTCGACCGCAACATCGGGCTCGCGATGGTGCCGATCGGCCTCAGCGAGCTCGGCACGACCCTGCAGGTGCACACGCCGTCCGGCGTGCGTGAAGGGACGGTCGTCGAGAAGCCGTTCATCGATCCGCGGAAGGAGACCCCGAAGCTATGAGGCGCAGGCGGGAGTCCGGGAACGCGCCGGTGCCGGCAGCGGCACCGCGCGGACTCCTGGCGCGCCCGCGCTTCGAGGTGCTGCCGTTGAGCGGGGTGCTCGAGGAGACGGGCACGTTGCCCGAGGACACGGTCGTCACCGTGACGGCTTCGCCGCGGCGCGGCACCGGTGCGACGGTCGAACTGTGCGAGAAGCTGGCCGCACAACGACTGCGCCCGGTGCCGCACCTGGCGGCACGGCAGCTCACCGGACGTGGCGAGCTGATCGACGTGCTCGACCGGCTCGCCGGTGCCGGCGTGGACGACGTGTTCGTCGTCGGTGGCGACGCATCCGAACCCGCAGGGCCGTACCCGGACGGCGGCTCCCTGCTCCGGGATATGGCCGACCTCGGCAGGCTGCCCGCCGAGGTCGGGGTGCCGTCGTACCCGGAGGGGCATCCCTCGATCGACGAGGCGACGCTGTGGGCGTCGTTGCAGTCCAAACAGGAGCTGGCGACGTACACGGTGACGCAGTTGTGCTTCGACCTGGGCGCGATCCGGGACTTCCTGCGGCAGGCCGGTGAGCACGGCATCACCCTGCCGGTCGTCGTCGGCGTGGCGGGTGCCGTGGACGTCGCCACGCTGGCGCGGGTCGGCACGAGGATCGGGGTCGGCGACTCGTTGCGGTTCGTCACGTCGCACCGGTCGATCGTCGGGCGGTTGCTCCGGCCCCGTCGCGGGCGGGACGCCGTGCTGCGCGGCGTGGCCGAACTGGCGGCCCGGCCCGGCGAACCCACTCCTGCGGGAGTGCACTGCTACACGTTCAACAAGGTGCGGGCGACCGCCCGCATGATCGCCGACCTGTCCACCGCGACCCGCGGCACGGGTGGGCCGGCATCCGGTCCAGGAGGGGAGGGGTGAGCCATGCCGTCGATGCCGTCGGATCTGGAGATCTCCCGTGCGACGTTGCGGAAGCCGCTTTCGGACGTGGCCGGGGACATGGGGATCGAACCGCGGCTGTTCGAGCCCTACGGGCACTCCGCGGGCAAGATCTCGTTGGAGGCGATCGAGGAGTTGGCCACGAGGCCGCGGGCCAAGTACGTCGTGGTCACGTCGATCACCCCGACCCCGCTCGGTGAGGGAAAGACCACCACGACGGTCGGCCTCGGCCAGGCGTTCGGCCACATCGGCAAACGCGGTGTGATCGCCGTGCGGCAGGCGTCGATGGGGCCGACGTTCGGCATCAAGGGTGGTGCCGCCGGCGGCGGCTACTCCCAGGTGGTGCCGATGGAGGCCGTGAACCTGCATCTGACGGGCGACATCCACGCCGTCACGTCGGCACACAACCTGCTGGCCGCGATGGTCGACAACCACCTGCACAAGGGCAACGCGCTCGACATCGACCCGCTGGCGGTCTCGTGGCGCCGGGTGCTGGACGTCAACGACCGCGACCTGCGGCAGATCGTGACCGGCCTCGGAGGCCGGCAGGACGGGCTGCCGCGGCAGACGGGATTCGACATCACGGCGGCCAGCGAGGTCATGGCCGCACTCGCGCTGGCTCCGTCGTTGTCGGATCTGCGCGCGCGGCTCGGCCGTATCGTCGTCGCGTACGACCGGCGAGGTGAGCCGGTGACCGCCGAGGACCTGCGCGGGGCGGGCGCCATGTGCGTTCAGCTCCGTGACGCGCTGAAGCCGAACCTCCTGCAGACGACCGAACAGACGCCCGCGCTCGTCCACTGTGGGCCGTTCGGCAACATCGCCCACGGCAACTCGTCGGTCGTGGCCGACCTGATCGGCATCCACGGCGGCGACTACCTCGTCACGGAGGCGGGTTTCGGTGCCGACATGGGCGCGGAACGGTTCTTCAACATCAAGTGCCGCGCCTCGGGGCTCACGCCCGACGCGGCCGTGGTGGTCGCGACGGTCCGGGGGCTGAAGGCCCACACGGGGCGCTATCGCGTGGTCGCGGGCAGGTCGCTGCCGGAGGAGATGCTCGCCGAGAATCCCGAGGACGTGCGCGACGGTGCGACGAACCTGCGCAAGCAGATCGCGAACGTGCGCGCGCACGGCGTGACGCCCGTCGTGGCCGTCAACGCGTTCCCCGGGGACTACGACAGCGAGAAGCAGGCCATTGTGGACGTCGCCGCCGAGGAAGGAGCGCGGGCTGCGATCACCACGCACGCCACCGAGGGCGGCAAGGGGGCCGCGGAACTCGCCGAGGCCGTCGCGGAGGCGTGTGCGGAGCCCGCCGGCTTTTCCTTCCTGTATCCGGACGACGCGTCGCTGACCGAGAAGATCGAGACGATCGCCCGCCGCATGTACGGGGCGGACGGGATCGAGCTGAGTGCCACCGCCCGCAGGCAGCTGGACGACTGCGAACGGCACGGCTTCGGCCACCTGCCGGTGTGCGTGGCCAAGACGCACCTGTCGCTCTCGGCCGATCCGTCACGCAAGGGCGCACCCGTCGGCTGGACGCTGCCGGTGCGCGAGGTGCGCCTGTCCGCGGGCGCGGGTTTCGTCTACCCGATCTGCGGCGACATGCGCACCATGCCCGGTCTGTCGTCGCAGCCGGCGGCGGAGAACATCGACATCGACGAGGCGGGCCAGGTCGTGGGGCTGTCCTGAGGAGTGATCGAGATGACCGAGATTCCCGAACGCGCCGACGTGGTGGTCGTCGGAGCCGGCATCGTGGGCAATTCGGTGTGCCACCACCTCGCCGAACTGGGCTGGCGGAACATCGTACTGATCGACAAGGGGCCGTTGCCCGACCCGGGCGGGTCGACGGGGCACGCGTCGAACTTCATCTTCCCCGTCGACCACTCCCGTGAGATCACCGCGCTGACGACGGATTCCATGCGCCAGTACGACAAACTCGGCACGCTCATCACCTGCGGCGGTGTCGAGGTGGCTCGAGAGCCGGAGCGGGTCGAGGAGCTGAAGCGGCGGATGGCCTCGGCGCAGGCCTGGGGCGTGGACTCCGAGTTGATCGAACCGCGGCGGGTCGCTGAGCTCGTCCCCTTCGTGGATCCGGACATCCTGCTGGCCGGGTTCTGGACCCCGTCGGTGGCCGTCGTCGACCCGTTGCGGGCCGGCGCGCTGATGCGGGAACAGGCGATCGCCGACGGGGCACTGACCGTGTCGGCCGGTACGACGGTGACCGGTATCCGGACCGACCGCGGCCGGGTGCAGGCCGTGTGCACCGACGCCGGCGACGTCGAGACCCCGATCGTGGTCGTCGCGTGCGGAGTCTGGAGCCCGCGGATCGCGCGCTTGGCGGGTGCGCAGATCCCGCTGACGCCGGCGGTGCACCAGATGATGGACGTCGGGCCGATCCCCGAGTTCGAGTCGACGGGAACGGCCATCGCCTATCCGATCGTGCGGGACATGGACGCGCTCATGTACGAGCGGCAGAGCGGCGCCGACCTGGAGATCGGGTCGTACGCGCACCGGCCGATCCTGCACGAGCCCGACGACATCCCGTCGCTGGACGCGGCGGCGCTCTCGCCCACGCAGCTGCCGTTCACCTCCGACGACTTCGACCCGCAGCTGGAGCAGGCACTCGAACTGTTCGGCAGCATCCTCGACCGGCCGGACGCCGGTGTGCGGCACGCGATCAACGGCCTGTTGTCGCTCACCCCGGACGGTGCGCCGGTGCTGGGGCCGAGCCCCGAGGTGGACGGGCTGTGGTCCGCGGCCGCCGTGTGGATCAAGGAGGGGCCCGGGGTCGGCCGGATGATGGCCGAGTGGCTGACCCACGGCGACTGCGAATTCGACATGCACGGCGCCGACATCGCGCGGTTCTACCCGCACCAGCGCACGCGCGAGCACGTGCGCGCCCGTGCGAACGAGGGCTTCAACAAGACCTACGGCATCGTGCATCCGCGCGAGCAGTGGGAATCGGCCCGCGGCAGGAAACTCTCGCCGTTCCACGCCCGCGAGCGCGAGGCCGGAGCGGTGTTCTTCGAGGTCGGCGGCTGGGAGCGGCCGCACTGGTACGAGTCGAACCGGGACCTGCTCGACGAGTTCGGCGACCGGGTCCACGAACGTCCCCACGAGTGGGACGCGCGGTGGTGGTCCCCGATCGTCGAGGCCGAGCACCTGGCGTTGCGGGAGCGGGCGGCGATGATCGACCTGACGGCGTTCGCCCAGTTCGACGTCCGCGGTCCCGGCGCGCTCGACTATCTGCAGGGCATGACGATGGCGCAACTCGACCGGCCCGTCGGCAGGCTGTGTTACACGCCGGTGCTGACGCCGGGCGGTGGTTTCCGTAGCGACCTCACCGTCGTGCGGCTCGGCGAGGACCACTTCCGCGTCATCACCGGCGGTGCGGACGGAGCGCGCGACCGGTACTGGTTCGAGAGTCACCTGCCCGCCGACGGTTCGGCGTCACTGGTGGACGTGACCTCGGCGGTGTGCACGCTCGGCCTGTGGGGGCCGAGGGCCAGGGACGTCCTCGCCGCGGCGACCGAGGACGACGTGTCCGGCGAGGCGTTGCCGTTCGGTACGGCACGCTGGATCGCCGTCGACGGGATCCCGGTGCTGGCCCTGCGGGTGTCCTATGTGGGCGACCTCGGGTGGGAGCTGCACGCACCCTTCGAGCACGGCCAGGCGCTGTGGGACGCGATCGCCGAGGCCGGCAGGCCGCACGGGACGGTGCCGGCGGGCATCGGCGTCTACGGCACGACGGGACGGCTCGAGAAGGGCTACCGGCTCATGGGGGCCGAGCTCGACGGCGAGTACGACCCGGTGGAGGCCGGCCTCGCACTGCCGAAGGTCAAGGCGGCCGACTTCATCGGCAAGGACGCCTACCTCGCCGCGAGGGAGGGCACCCCAGCGGCGACGCTGTGCACCCTCACGGTCGACGACCACACCAGCGCGGACGGCATCGCCCGGTACCCGCAGGGCGGTGAACCGATCCTGACGCCGGCCGGGGAACGGATCGTGGACCGCAAGGGCCGTGGCTCGTTCGTCACCAGCGCCGGGCCGGCTCCGTCGCTGAGCGGATATCTGCTCATGGCGTACCTGCCGCCCGAATTCGCCGTCGAGGGAACGCGGCTGCAGGTCGAGTACATGGCCGAGCGGTATCCGGTCACGGTGGCGCGGGTGGGCCGGACACCGCTGTTCGATCCGGAGGACCTGCGCATGAAGGCGTGATCGGACCGGAGTGACAACGCAGCCGAACCGCCGGAAGGGGGCGGACGTCGTGGACATCGTGGTCTGCATCAAACGGGTGCCCGCGTTCGGAGCGCAGGTGCCGCTGACCGACGACGGCAGCTCCGTCGACACGCGGCACCTCGGTTTCACCATCGGCCCTCACGAGGAGTGCGCCGTCGAGGAGGCCGTGCGCCTCACCACGGCTCACGGTGGCCGCGTCACGGTCCTGACCGTGGGGCCGCAGGAAGCGGACGAACAACTCCGGTACGCGCTCGCGATGGGAGCTCATCGTGGCGTGCTCGTCGACACGGGCACCACCGAGCTCGACCCGGAGGCCACGGCCACGGCCGTCCTCGCGGGACTGACCGACGAGCCGGAACCGGACCTGTTGCTGTTCGGTGATGCCTCCGCCGACGCGGGTCACGGACAGGTCGGGGTGCGGGTGGCACTCGCACGCGGGCTTCCCGTCGTCGGCGGGATCACCGGGCTCGAAGCCGATGGCGGGGACCCGGCGGAGGGCGGCGGAGCAGCGTGGCTGCGGGCGAGCCGCGACACGCCGGACGGTACCGAGGTGTTCCGGCTGCCGCTGCCCACGGCCGTGGCGGTCAAGGAGGGCCTGAACCTGCCGCGGTACCCGACGCTGCCGGGCCGGCTCAAGGCGAAGAAGGCGGCGTTGCGGACGGTGGCGTGTGCTCCCGAGCGAGGAGGCCTGCGCACCCACGGTCTCCGCAGGCCCGCCGACGACCGGGCCGGCGCGATCGCCCTCGGCCGAGGGGCCGATGCGGCACCGGCCGTCGTCGACGTGCTGGCCGAGCTGGGGAAGGTGTGACGACGATGCAACTGATCGTGGTGGCCGACGCGGCGACGGCTCCGGAACTTGCGGCCGTGGCGCGGTCGGTGGCAGGCAGGGACGACGCGGTGGAGGCGGTGACCTTCGCCGGCGCCGGTTTCCCTGCAGCCGACCTGGCTCGCGAACTGGGCGGTCACGGTGTGAGCAGGCTCCACGTCGTACGGCACGAGCTGCTCGGCGACTACGCGCCCGAGGCGTGGGGGAGTGCGCTGGCGACCGTGATCGACCGGCTGGGCCCGTCCGGTGTGCTGGCACCGGCGACGCACCGCGGCACCGAGGTCCTGACACACGCGGCCGCCAGGGCGGGGCTGCCGCTGGCGACCAACTGCGTGCGGCTGGCCGGTGACGGCGGCTCCGTCGACGACGGCTCTGGTGACGGTGGCTCCGGTGACGGTGTGTGGCGCGTGACGCGGACCCGCAGCGGGGGCGTGCTGCTGGAGGATGCCGAGCTGGCGGCACCGGTCAAGTTGGTGACCGTGGCCGCGGCCGTCGAAATCCCGGGGGTCCCGGTCCAGGCGGCCGACTGCGAGGTCGTCGAGTCCGCTGTGGACGTTCCGCCGGAGCTCGGGCGTACGCGCGTGGCCGAACGCGTCGCGAGCGAGACCGGGCTGTCGCTGTCGACCGCGCCGGTCGTCGTGTCGGGTGGCCGGGGTGTCGGCGGCGCGGACGGGTTCGCCGTCCTGGAGCAGCTGGCTGAGCGGCTCGGCGGTGTCGTCGGCTGTTCGCGGGTGGCGACCAACAACGGCTGGCGGCCGCATCGCGACCAAGTCGGGCTGACGGGTACGAAGATCGCGGCCGACCTCTACATCGCCTGCGGGATCAGCGGTGCCACGCAGCATTGGGTGGGGTGCATGGATTCGGCGGTGATCCTGGCGATCAACACCGACCCGGAGGCGCCGATGATGCAGCGTGCCACCTACGCCGTGGAAGGCGACGTCCACGAGGTGTTGCCCGCCGTGCTCGAGGAGATCCGGCGCCGCGGCGAGTCCGCTGTCGCGGCCCGGGCCGACCGGCATGCGACCGAAGAGGCCGCGCCGGCCGGATCGTCGTCCGCGGCCTCGTCTGCGGCCCCTTCTGCGGGCTGACGTCCTGTGATCTGCCGCACCCGGGCCGTCCGGTTCCGGGTGCGGCACTCGTGTGTGCGACACCGGATTCGGCCCGGTCGGGTGGTGTTTCGGCACACGCCGTGACGTCACGGGTCGAGTTCACGCCTTCGGGGCTCGCACCATCGGGTCATGTACGATAGGCCGCACGCCATAAGATACGAGCCGTATCTTATGGCGGGTGCTGACCGAGGCGCCTGCCGAGGTCGACGGCCGGGGGATCACCGTGGCGGATGCGTGGCCCGAACCACGCACGAGGATGTGGCTCGCTGCTGCGGCGGGTCCTGCCACCACGCGTCCGTGCTCCGGGCGGGCGGCCTCGCCGACGCGGGCTTGGCGTCAGCGCCCGAACCGACCGCATGCGGCAAGCAGCGGGCGGATTTCGTGCCGACCAGTCCGGCAACGGAGCCGGTGATCGTGTGACACGAGCCCCAGTCCGTCACGTATTCAGGAGCCGAAACCGCGCATGGCAAAGCTACTTTTCCGCCTCGGCAGGACCGCGTACCGCCGGTGGCCGTTCTTCCTGATCGCCTGGCTCGTCGTGCTCGCCGGTGTGGGCACCTTCTCCGTCACGCAGTCGCAGCCGATGTCGGATCAGTTCACGATCCCCGGCATCGAGTCTGTCGAAGCCGCCGAGAAGCTGCCGGAGATCATGGACGGCCAGTCCTCGCCGATGGACGAGGCGAACGTCCAGGTCGTCGTGCAGGCCCCCGAAGGTGAACAGCTCGCCGCGCCCCGGCACATGCGCGCGATCGACGAGCTGATCACCGACCTGCGCGGCATCGACACCGTGCCGCAGGGCGAGCAGGCCGTCGTCGGCCCCGTCCAGGCGGACGCGGGTCTCCAAGAGCAGGCGCTCCAGCAGGCCCGGCAGCAGGCGCAGGCCAATGGTCAGCCGTTCGACCGGGAGGCGGCGCTGGAGCAGGTGGAACCCCAGCTCGCCGCATCGTCGCCGCTGTCGGAGGACGGCCGTACCGGCCTCGTCGACTTCGCCCTGGACGTCGAGAAGGTCACCGACGTCGAACCGGAGACGCAGCAGGAGATCCTCGACGTCGTCGAACAGCACGCCGACTCCTCGGATCTGGCCATGGAGGTCCGCGGTTCGGGCATGCAGGTGATGGAGATCGGCGGTGCGACGGCCGAGCTGATCGGCATCGTCATGGCGCTGATCATCCTCGCGCTGACGTTCGGCTCGTTGGTGTCCGCGGGGATGCCGGTCGTGACCGCCGGGATCGGCGTCGCGATGGGCTCGATGGGCATCACGGCGATGACCGTGTTCACCGACATCTCGTCCACCACGCCGATCCTCGCCACGATGATCGGCCTGGCCGTGGGCATCGACTACGCCCTGTTCATCCTCGCGCGTTACCGCAGTGAACTCGAGCACACCGACGACCGGCCGACGGCGCTCGGCATCGCCGTGGGCACGGCCGGATCCGCGGTCGTGTTCGCCGGTCTCACGGTCATCATCGCGCTCGCCGCGCTGAGCGTCGTCGGCATTCCGTTCCTGACCACGATGGGCCTGGCCGCCGCGGCCACCGTCGCGATCGCCGTGCTGGTCGCCCTGACCCTGCTGCCGGCCGTGGTCGGCATGCTGAAGGGCAAGACGTTCGGGCTGAAGTTCCGCAAGTACAGCCCGAAGCGTGAGGACTCGGGTCTGGTGCTGAACAACGGTGTGCGCTGGTCACGGTTCATCGGCAAGAAGCCACTCACCTGGACGCTGCTCGTGGTCGTCGCGCTCGGCGCCCTGGCGATCCCGTTCAAGGACCTGCGCCTCGGCATGCCGAGCGACTCGACGGCGCCTGCCGATTCCTCGCGCAGGCAGGCCGCCGAGATGATCGGCGACGCGTTCGGCCCCGGCAAGCTCGACCCGCTGATGCTGGTCGTCGACGCCAGGGGGATCTCCGACGACCCGCAGGCACAGCAGGCCGCCTACCAGGAGGCCCAGCAGTGGGCGGCCGAGCAGGACGGCGTCCGCCACATCGTCCCGGCGCCCGGGAACGACAAGGGCACGATGGTGCTGCTGCAGCCCGAGTTCGGCCCCGACGACCCGCGCACCGCGCAACTGCTCGACAGTCTCCGCGCGGGTGAGGCCGGCTTCGAGGACCGCACCGGCGTCGACCTCGGCATCACCGGCACCGTCGCGATCATGGAGGACATCTCCCAGCAGCTCAACGACGCGCTCGTGCCGTACCTGGCCACGGTCGTCGGCCTGGCGTTCGTCCTGCTGGTGCTGGTGTTCCGCTCGTTGCTCGTGCCGTTGACCGCGACACTCGGCTTCCTGCTCTCGGTGCTGGCCACGCTCGGCGTGACCGTGGCGCTGTTCCAGGAGGGCTGGTTCGGCATCTTCGAAGGCGGGCCGATCATCAGCTTCATGCCGATCATCCTGGTCGGCGTGGTGTTCGGGCTCGCGATGGACTACCAGGTGTTCCTGGTGACCCGGATTCGTGAGGCGCATGTGCACGGCGCGTCGTACCGGGACGCCATCGTCGACGGCTTCCGCAACTCGGCCCGCGTCGTGACCGCCGCCGCACTGATCATGACCTCGGTGTTCGCCGGCTTCATGCTGATGGACGACGTGATCATCAAGTCGATGGGCTTCGCGCTCGCCGTCGCGGTCGTGTTCGACGCCTTCGTGATCCGGATGCTGCTCATCCCGTCGCTGATGTACCTGATGAAGGAGAAGGCGTGGGCCATGCCGAAATGGCTGGACAGGGTCATCCCGAACGTCGACGTCGAAGGCGAGAGCCTGGAACGGCCCGGCACCGCCCGGGATCACGCCGACTCGGACCGCGAACCCGCGAACGTCTAGCGCCTCGGTAGCCGGGACGGACGGGAGCCCCTCGGGCACTTCGGTGCCCGAGGGGCTCTTTCGTGTCCGGGAGCGCTCGCGCCGAGGGGTCAGACCCGGCGGGTCAGGAGGGGCAGGCAGATGCGGTCGACGATGTCGGCGACCGCGGCCTCGTCGACGTGCCCGATGAACAACATCTCGTGGTGCCAGAGCGCCAGCGGAAGCTTCGCAATGCGGTCCGGCAGCGGTTCCGGGCCCAGTTCGCCACGGGCCCGCGCGGCGTCCAGTACGCGTTGCAGTGCGGCCTCCGCCGGGGCGGCGGCGAGTTCGGCGAGCTGCGGCAACAGGTCGTCGTCCACGTCGGCGATGAGCCGCCGCACGGTGGTGATGCCGATCTGCTCGAACCGGCTGCCGAGCGCGAGGCCCAGCTCCATCAGGTCCGTGCGCAGATCGCCCGCGCTCGCCGACGGCAGATCCGCGGGCGCGCGGCGGACGAGCGCATCGAGGACCAGCTGGGCACGCGTCGCGTAGCGGCGGTAGATCACCGGTTTGCTGGTGTGCGCGCGCTGGGCGATGCCGTCGAACGTCAGGCCCGCGTAACCGCGTTCGAACAGTTCACACAGCACGGCGTCGAGGATCGCCTCCCGCAGCTCCTCACCACTGCGGCGGGTCGCGCGCGCCGGATCGCTGTGCTCACTCATGCCGACCCAGCACTGTACCGGGCCGGGTGCGATGCGCATCCCGGAAGGCCGGCCGACCGTGGCACGGGCGGCGGCGGAGAATGTGATCATTCTGCGCGGCGGGTTGCGCGGCCCGTGAGGACGTGACGAGGTGATGCCCAGACGTCGTCGTGACCCGACGTCGTGGGGAGGACCGCCGGCCACGGTCCCGTCGCCGTGGCCGGCCGTGCGGTGTTCGTACCTGGCCCCGACGTTCGGTCGGCGGCACGATGACACTGCGGTGACAGTGAAGACGGCGGCGAAGACTGCTGCGGCGAAGACTGCTGCGGCGAAGACGACGAGAGGATGGCCCATGTCCGGCACACGAACTCCGCTCGGCCTGTTCGGCACCGAGGACCTGATCGGCGAGGACGACAAGGCCATCCGCGACACGGTGCGGGCCTTCACGGCCGACCGCATCCGGCCGCACCTGGCCGACTGGTTCGACGACGCGTCGATACCCGCCCGGGAACTGGCGCGTGAACTCGGCAAACTCGGCGTGCTCGGGATGCATCTCGACGGGTACGGCTGCGCGGGAACGACGGCGACGGCCTACGGCCTGGCGTGCCTGGAGCTGGAAGCGGCCGATTCCGGGCTGCGGAGTCTCGTGTCGGTGCAGGGGTCGCTGGCGATGTTCGCGATCTGGCGCTGGGGCTCGGAGGAGCAGAAGCAGGAATGGCTGCCGCGGATGGCCGCGGGGGAGGCGATCGGGTGCTTCGGCCTGACCGAACCCGACTTCGGGTCGAATCCGGGCGACATGCGGACGCACGCCCGCCGGGACGGGGAGGACTGGGTACTCAACGGTACGAAGATGTGGATCACGAATGGTTCGGTGGCCGACGTCGCCGTGGTCTGGGCGCAGACCGACGACAAGATCCGCGGCTTCGTCGTGCCCACGGACACGCCGGGGTTCTCGGCTCCGGAGATCACCAAGAAGCTGTCCCTGCGGGCTTCGGTGACCAGCGAGCTCGTGCTGGAGGACGTCCGGCTGCCCGCGTCCGCGGTGCTGCCGGAGGCGCGCGGGCTGTCCGGGCCGCTGTCGTGCCTGAACGAGGCTCGCTACGGCATCGTGTTCGGCGCGCTCGGAGCGGCGCGCGACTGCCTCGACACCGCGATCGCCTACTCGCAGGAACGCGACATCTTCGGCAAGCCGTTGGCCTCTTACCAGGCCACCCAGCTCAAGCTCGCCGACATGAGTCTCGAACTCGGCAAGGGAATGCTGCTGGCGCTGCATCTCGGCAGGCTCAAGGATGCGGGCACGCTCACGTCCGAGCAGGTCAGCGCCGGCAAACTGAACAACGTGCGGGAGGCGATCGCGATCGCGCGGGAATGCCGGACGGTGCTCGGTGCGAACGGCATCAGTCTTGAATACCCCGTGCTGCGGCACGCCAACAACCTCGAATCGGTGCTGACCTACGAGGGCACCTCCGAGGTGCACCAGCTGATCATCGGGCAGACCGTGACGGGCCACTCGGCGTTCCGGTGACGGAGCGGCCCGGCGCGGTGCCCGCGGTGGGCTCAGCCCGCGCGGGCGCCGGGCCGGTCGCCGCGCACGGCCGTGAACGCCGCGACGAGGACGAGCGCGACCGCGATGCCCTGCACCGCGGGAATCCCCACGTCGAGCAGTGATCCGACCAGTGCCGCGGCCGTGCCGCCGAGATAGGCCAGCAGCCCCGGCCACACCACGAGTGCCGCCTCGCCGACCTCGGTACCGGGATCGCGGCGCCGCCACGTGAACAGGAACGTGCCGATCAGAACGCCGCCGAGCGGGGGAACGAACACGCCGAGCAGGGTGAGGAACGACGTGATCGCCTCCGCGATCCCGGTGAGCGCCATGCCGATGCCGATGGCCACCCCGCCCACGATGAACGGCCGCTTGTCGGGTTTGCCGAACAGTTCGGCTCCCGCGACGCCGAACGCGTACGCCGTGTTGTCGTTGGTGGTCCACAGATTCGTGACGATGAGCAGCACAGCCAGCCCCGTCGAGCCGAGCCCGAGGAGCACGTTCGCGAAATCGGGTTCGCCGTAGCCGATCGCTCCCAGACCACCGAAAGCGAGGAGCCCGAACTGGACGAGCAGCATCGTTCCCGCCGTCATCACGAACGCGAGCCCGCTGCCCGGGGCGAACCGAGTCCAGTTGCCGATCTGCGAACCACCGCTGACGAACGTGCCGATCATCATCGTCAGCGCCGTGCCCGCGCTCATCGCTCCGGTGCCCTCGTAGGCGGTCACCGCGTCCCAGCCGCCTGCCTCGTCGACCGCGGAGACCGCTATCCAGAGGCACAGGGCCGTCATGAGCGGCACCGAGATCCACGACAGCAGCTCGATGCCGTGGAAGCCGGTGTAGGCGGTCACGGCCATGGCGATCCCGCCGACGAGGACGAGTGGCCAGGTCACCGACAGGCCGAACGCGCCACCCAGCAGGGTGGCGAGCACCCCGACCGTGATGCCGTACCAGCCGATCTGCGTGCCGCCGAGCAGGAGCGAGGCCCATTTGCCACCTGCCTTGCCCATCGCGAGCCGCGCGAGCAGCACGGTGGTGAGACCGGTGCGGGCCGCGGCGATCCCGAGGGTCGCGATGTACCCCGCGAGCACGAGCGCCGAGACCAGCGCGAGCACGAGGAATGTCGGAAACGGGAACGCGCCCGCGACCCGTCCGCCGGTCGCCATGGTCGGGGTGAAGAACCCGAAGCCCGCGATGACCACGGCCAGCGAGGCGACGCCTTTGCGGGCGTGGTGGGGAACCCTGTTCAGCGGGTGATCGCGGTCGGCCGGTGCGGACGCGGCGGCCTGGGCTGCGGCGCCGGGGTCGGGTGGGGTGTGGGACGTCGTCACGGAGCATCTCTCGGGAGGGGACGGGAGAGGGGAGCGCCACTCCACAACGACGGGGAGCGTACGTGCGCACAGCGGCGAAACTTAGTGCAGCGGCGAACGTTAATCAGGCAGCGTAACCGCCGTGTTGCCCGCGTTCGGCAGGGAGGTTGCGGGTTCGCGGGGGCGGTGGTGACGTCGGGTGCGGGTGCGGTACGGACGCCCGAACGAGACGGCGGTGCCCGGCCCGCGCGTCGAGCGCGAGCCGGGCACCGCCGGGAACGGGTCAGCGGCGGGCGCGTGCGGGCGCGCGAGTGAGCGTCAGGACGATCAGGCCGAGCACGATCATCGCCGCGGCGAACACGATCAGGCGTGGCACATCCTGCGCGGACCCCGTCTCGGCGAGTTCGTCCGGACCACTTTCCTGGGTGGACACGTCCGATCCGGTCTTGTCCTGCGACTGCGGAGCCTGTTCGGCCGCCTGCTTCGGTGCTTCCTGCAACACGAGCTGGTCGTCACCGGTGCCGTCGGCGACGGCGTTCCGGTTGGACGCTTCGCCCGCATCGTCGGCCCCTGCATCCTCAGACGCTGCCTCGTCGGACCCTGCGCCGGTGCTGTCACCGTCCTGTCCCTGGTCACCGCCGGTGTCGCCGGCCTGAGGATCGGCCGGCTCGTCGCGGTCGTCGGCGGCGTCGTCGTCGGCCGGCGCATCCGGCACATCGGACTCCGGCGATTCCGGTGTGGACGGCTCCGGACTCGGTTCCGGGCTGGGCTCAGGTTCGGGCTTCGGTTCCGGGTCGGGTTCGGGCTTCGGGTCGGGTTCGGGCTTCGGGTCGGGTTCGGGCTTCGGCTCGGGTTTCGGTTCCGGCTTCGGCTCCGGTTCCGACTTGCCCTCGTCACCGAGGGCCAGCTGCTTCAGCTGTGCCATCGAGCCGTTGAAGGTGTTCTGGTCGCCGGGCATCGGGCCGTGATCGTTGTACTGCCACAGCGTGTAGTGGGTCCAGCCGTTGGGCAGCTCACCGACGCGGTCGTTGTAGCGCGCGATGAACAGCGGGTGGTCGCTGCCGAACCGGGGGGTGTTGCCGGTGCAGCTCTTCCACCAGTCCGTGGTCGTGTAGATCATCGGCCAGCGGCCGGTCTTGGAGTGGATCCGCTCGGAGAAGTTCTTGATCCACCGGACCATGCTGCCGTGCGATCGGCCGTAACACGGGTCGGCCCCGTACGGGTTGTACTCCATGTCGAGCAGCGGGGGCAGCGTCTTGCCGTCCGCCGACCAGCCACCGCCGTTCGCGACGAAGTAGTCGGCCTGCGGTGCCGCCGGGCCGACGTCCGGGCGCGCGAAGTGATAGGCGCCGCGGATCATGCCGACGTCGTGGGCGCCGTTGTACTGCTGGGGGAAGTACGAGTTGGTGAAGCCGGTGCCCTCGGTGGCCTTGATGTAGGCGAACCGTGCGCCGGTGTTCCACGCGTGCTGCCAGTCGACGTTCTCCTGATGTCCCGAGACGTCGATGCCGGGAACGCTTTCGGGCGCGGCCGCGGCGCGCGACCCGCCCAACAGGGTCAGCGACCCGAGCAGCATTGCCGCCAGTGCGGCCAGGGTCAACGAAATCCGCGAGGCGGTGCGCAGGCCGTTCGCCGGCATGGTGTTCCTCCCAAGCCGCACCTGCAGGGGACGGGCGCGGCGTTCGGTTCGGACCGCACTCGGCATGCGCGCGGCCCTGGTCTGCACAAGCGCTTTCAGGATCGGTTCACTTGGTGCTGGTGTAAACATGTGGGTCGGGTGTGACGGGTGTGACTTCTGTGGTTTACGCAGGTCAGGTGACGGGCTGGAATGTTGCAGTGCAGGCGAAGTCACCTTGGTGGGTGACTCCTACGAGGGGACGGTGATTCCCCTCGTCGGGCGCAGCGCGCGGCCGGTGGCGCCGCGGCCGCACAGTTCTGACGGTTCGGTGACATCCGTGTCGACGTCGGCGCGGGGGCGCGCGGTCGCTCCTACGGTGTCGGCATGCGTGTTCTCATCACCGGTGGCGCCGGATTCGTCGGATCGCACATCGCCGATGTCCTGACCGAGCGCGGCCACGAGGTGCGGCTGCTCGACCTGCTGATCGACACGGCTCACGGCGGTGACCGGCCGCCGGCCTGGGTGCAGGGTTACGACACGGTGCTCGGCGACGTGCGCTCCGACGAGGTCCTCGACTCGGTGCTGTCCGATGTGGATGTCGTCTGTCACCAGGCGGCGGTCGTCGGGCACGGGCTCGACCCGTCGGACGCGCCGCGGTACACCGGCCACAACGACCACGGCACGGCCGTCCTGCTCGCTGCGATGTACCGGGCCGGGGTGCAGCGGCTCGTGCTGGCGTCGTCGATGGTCGTGTACGGCGAGGGCCGTTACTCCTGTCCCGAACACGGCGTGACGCCGCCCGCGCCGCGGCCGCCCGACGCGATCGCCGCAGGGCGGTTCGAACCACCGTGCCCACGTTGCGGTGCCGACCTGGAATCGCTGCTCGTCCCGGAGGACGCTCCGCTCGACCCGCGCAGCGTGTATGCGGCGTCGAAGGTCGCCCAGGAACATCTCGCGAGTGCGTGGGCGCGGCAGACCGGCGGCGACGTGTGGGCGCTCCGATACCACAACGTGTACGGCCCCAGGATGCCGCGCGACACCCCGTACGCGGGCGTGGCCTCACTGTTCCGCTCCCGGCTGGAACGCGGCGAGGAACCGGTCGTGCTCGAGGACGGCGGGCAGCGGCGCGACTTCGTCCACGTGCGCGACGTGGCGCTGGCGAACGCGCTCGCGGTGGAACGCCCGACGGCCGGCCTGACGCCGGTCAACGTGTGTTCCGGCGAACCGCACACCGTGGGCGAACTCGCGGCGGAGCTGTCCCGCGCGATGGCGGGTCCGCAACCGCGGATCTCGGGTGGGGCCCGGCCGGGGGACGTGCGGCACGTCGTGGCGGACCCGGCGCGGGCGCGCGAGCTGCTGGGCTTCGACGCCGCGGTGTCATTCGCCGACGGTGTGACGGCGTTCGCCACGGATCCGCTGCGATCCTCGGCCGGCCTCGGCTGAGGCGCTGCGGTATCGGGCCCCGTCGCCTCAGCCGGCCAGGGGCAGGCGGACCTCGAACCGGCAGCCCGGCCCGTGGTTGCGGACGTCGATGCGGCCGGAATGCGCCTCGACTAGACCCTTCGCGATCGCCAGGCCGAGGCCCGCACCGGCCGGCTGGTCTCCGGACTCCGGAGTGCGCGCGGCGGTGCCGCGGTAGGCCACGTCGAACACTTTCGGCAGGTCGGTTTCGGCGATGCCGCCGCACGCGTCGTCGATCGCGAGTACTCCCTGGCCCTCGTCGACACCGGCGTGTACCTCGACGGTGCCGTCCTGCGGGGTGTGGCGGATGGCGTTGGACAGCAGGTTGCGCACCACACGGCCCAGCTCGGTGTCGCTGCCCAGCACGACCGGCCAGGTCGCGGCGTCGGTGTGCACGCGGACCCGCTTCCGGTGGGCGACCGGGCTCTGCGCGGCCAGTGCGTCCCCGACCACCTCCCGCAACGGCACGGCCGCCAACGTGAGGTGGAGTGCACCCGCGGTGATGCGGGAGAGTTCGAACAGGTCGTCGACCATGCCGGACAACCGCGCACTCTCGGTGCCGATCCGGCCCGCGTAGTCCGCAACCTCTTCGGGCCTGCTGACCACTCCGTCGGCCAGCGCCTCGGCCATCGCGCGAATCCCGGAGAGCGGGCTGCGCAGATCGTGGCTGATCCAGGCGACGAGTTCGCGACGGGACTCCTCGGCGGCCCGTTCCCTGCGGCGCGCCTCGCGTTCCCACACACTGCGGCGGGCGATGACACGGCCGAACAGCACGGCCAGTGGCACGGTCACGAGCGCCACCAACAGGCAGACGAGCCACATCGTGGCGAGGGTCGCGTCGAACATGAACCCGCTGATGCCGAGCACGCCCGCGAACATGGCCGACACCGGGACCAGGACCAGCACGGTCATCGTGGTCGCCAGGGTGCGGCGGCGCACCGCGCGGAGCACCAGCGCACCGGCCAGCACGACGGGGATCACCAACGCGAGAGCCACCGGCAGGATGTGGAGTGCGTGCTCCAGCATCGCCGCGAAGGACTCGTCGGGCGTGATCATGAGCCGAGGCCCGCGTCGTAGCGGTAGCCGACGCCCCACACCGTGGTGATCCGGGCGGGTTCGGCGGGGATTCGTTCGATCTTCTCCCGCAGCCGTCGCACGTGGACGGTCACGGTGGACTGGTCACCGAAGTTCCAGCCCCACACGTGTTCGAGTAGTTGTTCCCGCGTGAACGCCGTGCCGGGGTGGGTGAGGAAGAACCACAGCAGGTCGAACTCGCGCGTGGTCAGTGCGAGCTCGCGGCCGTGCAGGGTCGCGGTGCGCGCCCCGGGGTTGAGCGTCAGCGGCCCGTCGGTGACCACGTCGGCCGGGCTCGCGGCGTCGGCGCCGGGCCTGGCGCGCCGCAGCACCGACGTCACTCGCAGCGCGAGCTCGCGCGGACTGAACGGTTTCGTCACGTAGTCGTCCGCGCCGAGCTGCAGCCCCGCGATCCGGTTCTCCTCCTCGCCCAGGGCGGTGAGCATCACCACCGGGACGTCCGAGGCCTCACGTGCGCCGCGGATCCGCCGGCAGACCTCGAGCCCGTCGAGATCCGGGAGCATCAGATCGAGCACGACGAGGTCGGCGGGCCGGTGCTCGTGGGCGCGCAGCGCCTCCTGTCCCGTGCCGGCGAGTGTCACCGTGTAGCCGGCCAGTTCGAGATACCGGCGGACGACGTCGCGGACCGTCACGTCGTCGTCGACGACCAGGACGGTGCCCGCGGCGCCCGCAGGGCGGTCGCCGTTCGTGGTCATGACACTCCTCTTCGTCTCGTGCGGCCGGTGCCGGCCTCACCAGTTCGTCAGGAACAGATGGTTGACCGCGAGCGCGGTCGCCGCTTGCAGTGCCAGCCACCAGCGTGCACTGCGGGCTGGCAGGAACGCCGCGGCTGCGAGGAGCCACACGGCGAACGGCAGCCAGATGCGCTCGACCTCGGCTTTCGACAGGCCCGACAGGTCGGCTGCGGCCACGGTCACGGCGGCACCGGCTACCAGCGCCACGATCCGGGGCGCGGCGCGCAGGCCGCATGCGGCCCTGCGGAGCGCGGGCCCGATCGCCGGTCCGGTGGCCAGCGCGAGACAGCCGAGATTGGCCCACACCCAGAAGGCGTACGGCCGGTCCGCGGCGATGCCCTCGTAGTAGCGGTCGACCACGGCGTGGTATCCGTCCAGCCACCAGAAGCCGCCGAGCGCGAACAGCCCGACCACGGCGAGCGCGCCGGCCACGGCGAGGCCGAACGCGCGCCAGGCGCGAGTGGCCACGACGACGGCCAACGCGACGGCCCCCAGTGTGATCAGCCCGTACGAGAGGAAGATGCCGAACCCGAGGATCGCGCCCGCGGGCAGAGCCCACGCCGCTCGGCGTGCGGCGGCGAGGGCGAGCAGCGCGATCCCGGTGGCCGTCACACCCGCGAACAGGGCGTCGGCGGAGACACCGAGCCACACCGCGCCGGGGAACAACACCAGCAGCGGTAGCACGGTGCGGGCGCGGTCGCGGTGACCGAGCAGTGCCACGGTCGCCGGAACGGCCACCGCCGTGAGCGCGCCGGCCAGCACGCACACGGTCGACGCGGCGACCCCGCCACCGAGCCCGATCCGGTCGAGCCAGACGAACACCAGCGTCGCACCGGGCGGGTGTCCTGCCACGTGGACGGTCCACGAGTCCGGTTGGCCGTGGGCGATGCGGTCGGTGAAACCGGCGAGCATCGCGGGGATGTCGGTGATGCCGGGTACCTCGGCGAGATATTCGGTGCCGGGCGTGAGCCGGTTGGCGAAACCCCGTTGCCAGCCGTCCACGAGCGCGAGCGAGGTGATCCAGCCCAGTGCCGTGACATAGCCGAGCAACAGTGCCCTGCGCCAGGGAAGGCGCGCCGCGAGCGACGGGCCGTAGCAGACCGTGAGGACGGCCAGCAGCACCGCGGGCACCGTGCCCGGCCCGGTGTGCGCGAACGGCGTGCCCAGCAGCGGCCACTCCCCGAAATCCTCAGGGGCGCCCTTGAAGGAACTCGGGCCGAGCTGGCGAGCGGGATTCCACCAGAGGGTCCCCGCCACGGAGGCGCCGACCAGGGCCACGACCACGGCGGCGGCGAGGAGGTCGGCGGGAGGCACGGGCCGGCTGCGGGTGGCGGGGCCGGGGCGCTCGCCACCGGGGTCGTCACGCGGGTCGGCGGTCATCGCCGTCGAACCTAGCGGTGCGGCCGTCGCCGGCCCAGTCGACGCGGCGGGACGTCAGGACTTCGTAAGACGTCCGGCCCTTGTCAGGCATCCAGTTGCGCTCGCCCCTGACCGCGGGCGGCCGTGATGTCAGGGTTTCGTAAGCCGCCGCTCGGTTTCCGTGCCGCGCTCCGGGGTCCTAGCGTCGGAGGGGTGGACGACGACACGGAGGACATCGAACGCTACGCGGGCGGCGGCGCAGCGAGCGGCAGCGAGCCGCACACCACGGTGGACGTGGTGCTGCCCTGCCTCGACGAGGCCGCAGCCCTGCCGGATGTGCTGGCGCGCCTGCCCGCCGGGTACCGCGCGCTCGTGGTGGACAACGGTTCGACGGACGGCTCGGCGGACGTGGCGCGGGCACACGGCGCGACGGTCGTCTCGGAGTCCCGGCCCGGTTACGGCGCCGCCGTCCACACGGGACTGGTGTCGGCCACCGCCGACGTCGTCTGCGTGATGGACGCCGACGGTTCCCTCGACGCGTCCCGGCTGCCTGCGCTGGTGGCGGACGTGCGGCCCGCGCGGCTCGTCGTGGGTGCGCGGCGACCGGTCACGCCGGCGGCCTGGCCGTGGCACGCCCGGGCCGGTAACCGGGTGGTTGCCGCGCTGCTCCGGCGGCGCGGCGTTGCGGTGACCGATCTCGGCCCGGTGCGGGTGGCGTACCGGGCGTCGCTGCTGGAGCTCGACGTGCGTGACCGTGCGTTCGGCTACCCGCTCGAGGTGCTGCTGCGGGCGTCGGAAGCGGGCTGGTCGGTGGTGGAACGACCGGTCGACTACTACGAACGTGCCGCCGGCACGCGCAGCAAGGTGACGGGTTCGGTCCGGGGCACGTGGCGGGCGGTCCGTGACATGGCGAGGGTGCTGTGAGCGGCGGGGTCGTCCTCGTCGTCGCGAAGGCACCGGTGGCGGGCGAGGCGAAGACACGGCTGGCGGCGTCGGTGGGTGCCGCGGCGGCTGCTCGGCTGGCGGCGGCGTCGCTGCTGGACACGCTGGAAGCGGCGGTGCGCACCTCGGCTGCGACGACCGCGGTCGCGTTCACGGGTGACGTCACAATCGCCGAGGAGCGGGCGGAGCTGGTGGAGCTGCTGGGCAGGTGTGCGGTCTTCGATCAGCGGGGTTCGGGGTTCGCGGAGCGGCTCGCGGCTGCGCACGCGGATGTGGCCGAGCGGTACGCGGGTGCGCCCGTGGTGCAGATCGGCATGGACAGCCCGCAGGTGACGCCGGGACTGCTCGCGTCGGCGCTGTCCCGATTGCACACCGCGGACGCGGCACTGGGTCCGGCCACGGACGGCGGATGGTGGGCCCTCGCGCTGCGGGATCCGCGTCACGCCGAGGTGCTCGCGGGAGTGCCGATGTCCACGTCGGACACCGCGGCAGCCACCCGCGCGGCGCTGGCGGGCCGCGGTCTGGACGTGGCGTCCCTGCCGCTGATGTCCGACGTGGACACCGAGGAGGACGCACGTGCGGTGGCGGGCACGGTGCCGGGCAGCCGCTTCGCACGCGCCGTCGAGGCCGAGCTCGGTGCCGGTAGCACCGTGCGGTGGGACGGCGCGCAGTGAGACGGGATGCGGTGGGGCAGGGAGCAGTGGGAACAGTCGCGGTGGGAAGGGGAGCGGTGAACGGGTTCGAGACCGGCCTGCTGGGGGACCGGGCGTGGCTCGAAGTGGCGGGCGGGGCCCGTATCGCGTTGCCCGCCGAACGGTGGCATGCGGCACCGGCCGACGGCGACGAACTGCTGCTCGGTGCCTGCACCGGGCCGACCGTCGACATCGGGTGCGGCCCGGGGCGGCTCGGCGCGGCTCTCGGCGAGCTGGGTGTGCCGGTGCTGGGGGTGGATTCGTCGCCGGTCGCGGTGGAGCTGGCGCGGCGGCGCGGAGTGCCCGTCGTCCAGCGCAACGTCTTCGAGCGGTTGCCGGCCGAAGGCCGATGGCGGCATGCGCTGCTGGCGGACGGCAACATCGGGATCGGTGGCGATCCGGTGGGCCTGCTGCACCGGGTGGCGCGGCTGCTGGCCCCGGGTGGGAGCGCGCTCGTGGAGCTCGACCCGCCCGGCGGTGGGCTGCGGCGGAGCCGGGCGCGGATCTCGACAGGCGGCGAGAGTGCACCCGGCGCGTGGTTCGACTGGGCGTGGGTCGCGGCCGACGCCGCGCCGGAGGTCGCCTCCGACGCGGGGCTGCGGCTGGACTGGGTGGTCGGCCGGGGCGGCCGGTGGTTCGCTGAGCTGCGCAAACCCGGCGATGCTCCAAGCACGACGGAGGACGCCACGGAGTGCACGGCGGGGCAGGCCACGGAGGACCCGGCCTGCGGCCCGGTCGGCGGTGGCCAGGAGCGGTGGTGAGCGAGCGGCCCGTGGCCGGGGCGGCCGACCTCTGCCGCCCCGGCCACGGCTTGTCGCGTCGGACGTGACGGAGCTACCGTCGCTGCGGATCGAGTGTGCCCGCCCGGGCACCGGCACGACCTGGAGGGCAGCGTGGCCCAGAAGGCATTCGCCTCGTCGGCGGACCTCGACGAGAAGGAACGGACGCTCGAGGTGCTCGCCGACGGCGTGTACGCCCTGACCGCCGAGGGCGACCCGAACGTGGGTGCGGTCGAGGGCGAGGACTTCGTCGTCTGCTTCGAAGCGCTGGCCACGCCCGTCGTCGCCCGTGAATGGCTGGCCATGCTGCGCCAGCACACGGACAAACCGGTGCGCTACCTCGTGCTGTCGCACTACCACGCGGTGCGGGTGCTGGGTGCGTCTGCGTTCGACGCCGACGTCATCGTGGCCCACGAGAACACCCGCGCACTGGTCGCCGAGCGCGGTGCCGAGGACTGGGAGAGCGAGTTCGGGCGCATGCCGCGGCTCGCGAAAGGCGCCGACTCGGTGCCGGGACTGACCTGGCCGACGCTGACCTTCTCCGACCGGCTCACGATCGACCTCGGCGGTGACCGCGGGGATCTGGTGCTCGACTACTGCGGCCGCGGGCACACCGAGGGGGACCTCGTGGCTTGGCTGCCGCAGCACAAGATCCTCTTCGCGGGTGATCTCGTGGAGGCCGAAGCGGCCCTGTACACCGGTGACGCGTTCCACCGCGAATGGGCGTCGTCCACCTTGGACCGCGTGGCGGCCTACGGGGCCGAGCAGCTGGTCGGCGGCCGCGGTGGCGTCACCAAGGGCCGTTCCGCCGTCGGCGCCGCCATCGACCAGACGCGGGAGTTCCTCACCGTGATGATCCGTGAGGTCGGCGCGGTGCACGAGGCCGGGGGAACCCTCAAGGACGCATTCGACCGTGCCCACGCGGCGCTGGAACCCGGCTACGGGCACTGGCCGATCTTCGAGCACTGCCTGCCGTTCGACGTCTCCCGGCTGTGGGACGAACTGTCCGGAGTGGATCGTCCGGTCATCTGGACGGCCGAGCGTGACCGCGAGGTGTGGGACCGGCTCCAGGACTGAAACGGGCGGAGGAGGAAGCGTGGCCGACCTCGACGACGCGGTCGCCACCCGCGGTGTCGCGGTGATCGGCGCGGGCCCGGTCGGGCAGACGACCGGCTTGCTGCTGGCCCGCCGCGGTGTGCCCGTGGTGCTGCTCGACGACAGGCCGGAACGTGATCCGGTCGGCTCGAAGGCGATCTGCCAGCAGCGTGACGTCCTCGACGTGTGGGAGTTCGCCGGTGGGGGACGGCGCATCGCGGCCGAGGGGCTGACCTGGCGGACCGCACGGACGTTCCACCGAGACCGTGAACTGTTCGCCGACCACCTGCCCGACGCGGGGATGTCGGAGTTCCCGCCGTTCGTGAACATCTCGCAGGCGCGGGTGGAGGAGGTCCTCGACGAGCAGATCGCACGACAGCCGCTGATCGACCTGCGGTGGGGCCTTGAGGTGGTGGGGCTCGAGCAGGACCCCGCCGGGGTGACGATCCGGTGTTCCGGCGGCGGGCAGGTGCGTGCGGCCTATGCGGTGGCGTGCGCCGGTGCGCGTGCGGACACCGTCCGGCGGTCGCTAGGCGTGACGTTCGGCGGCCGATCGTTCGACGACCGGTTCCTCATCTGCGACATCCGGGCGGACCTGCCGGACTGGGCCGACGAGCGCCGGTTCTACTTCGACCCGGCGTGGAATCCGGGCAGGCAGGTGCTGATCCACCCCTGCCCGGGCGGGGTGTTCCGGATCGACTGGCAGGTGCCGGAGGATTACGACCTGGAGGCGGAGAAGCGCTCCGGAGCGCTGGACGAGCGGATCCGCGCGATCGTCGGCGACGTCGACTACGAAGTCGTGTGGTCCTCGGTGTACCGATTCCATTCCCGCGTGGTGGACCGGATGCGTGTCGGCCGGGTGCTGCTGGCGGGCGACTGTGCGCATCTGTACGCCCCGTTCGGCGCCCGCGGGCTGAACTCGGGCGTCGGGGACGCCGACAACGCCGCGTGGAAGCTCGCGTGGGTGGTGCGGGGCTGGGCGGGCGAGGACCTGCTGGAGAGCTACCACGCCGAACGTCACGCCGCCGCGGAGGAGAACCTCGCGGTGACGACGGCGACCATGGACTTCCTCGTACCGCACGACGACGAGGGGCGGCGCAGGCGAGAGGCGGTCCTGACCGGCGCGGCGTCCGACCCGGGGTTGCGCGGGCAGGTCGACTCGGGGCGGCTCGCTGAGCCGTTCTGGTACGTGGCCTCGCCGCTGACCACGGCCGACGAGACCCGCCCGTTCGCGGGGAGGCCTGCGCGGGCGACGGTGCCGTCGCCCGGCCCCGGCATTCTGGTTCCCGACGTGCCCGTGTCGGTGGCCGGCTGCACCCGGCTGCGCGAACTCGCCCGCAGCGGTTTTCTCGTGCTGGCGGCACCGGAGGCGGATGTGGCGGGCGCGGAGAGGGTCCTGACGGCCGAGGGGGAGGGCGGCGGCATGGTTGGCGGGGAGCCCGGGATGGCCGAGGCGGAGTCTGCCGCGGGGGAGTCTGCGGGGGCTGATTCTGCCGGGGCGGAGTGGGCCGGGGCGGAGTGGGCAGGGGCGCTGCGGGTGCTGGCGGCCGATGCCGTCGACCCCACCGGATCCGTGGTGGCCGAGCTCGGCATGCGACGCGGGGAGTTGTGGGTGCTGCGACCGGACGCCTACGTGGCCGCGGTGGTCACCGATCCGGGGGACCTCGGCCCGGTGCTTCGGCGAGCCTGCGGCCGCACCGGTACCGCCGTGCGTTGACGGGAGCACGTCGCGGTCGACGGCTTCGCGCGAACGACGTGAACGGCGGTTGCAGTACGGAAATGGCAGTACTCATTCATCGACACTACTGCGGCTCAGTGGTGGACAAGTGGCCACGTGGTCCGGAGGCCGGCGGGGTCAGTCGCGTGGCACGTTCGATTCGGTGGAATTGCTGGCTGCGTGCGCTTTGAGCCGGGGTGAAGCTGTTTCGCGTGGTTGAGGGAATGTCGGGTTTCTGCCCGTTTCGCTGTAGTTGTTCACCCTATTGTGCAGTCGTCTATTCGACCAAGTGTTCGGTATAGTTGATGGCGTGGATGACGTGGGGGACATGATCGAACGGGCACGGGAGATTCGCGCTCGGCGGGCGCAGCTCGATGCCGAGGAGTTGGCGCTACTCGCCCGCATCTCTGCTGCCGTGGGTGACGACCGTGGCGTGGCGGAGGAGTTGACGCCGGTGCTGCGGGTTTCGACGCGCGAGGTGGAACGTCGGATCGATGACGGTGTGTCGGTGGTGCGGCGGATGCCGCAGCTGCTCGACTCGATGCGTACCGGTGAACTCGAGTCGTACGGGGTGCGGCGGGTACTGGCCGCGGTCGACCCGCTCGACGACGGGGCCGCCCGGCAAGTGGATGGTCTGCTGGCGGAACGGTTGGTGGATGCGCCGGCGACGGCGTGGCAGCCGGTGAATCTGGCCCAGCGGGTGCGCCGGTTGGTGGAGAAGGTGGACCCCGATGGGCAGACCGAACGTGCGCGGCGGGCGCGTTCGGAACGCCGGGTCGAACTCACACCGGGCGAGCACGTGATGTCGTCACTCGACGTGAGCCTGCCTGCGGAGGTCGCGGCGGCGTGCTATACGCGCGTGGATGGGATGGCCCGGTCACTGCGCCGCGGCGGTGACGTGCGCACGTTGGATCAGCTGCGGGCGGACGTGACCGCGGACCTGCTGCTGGGCCGTGACCCTGGCGTGACGGTGCCAGAAGCGGCGGCCATGGTGCACCTGCACGTTCCCGTCGATGCGGCCCTGACGATCTCCGACGAGGGATGCGAGCTGGACGGTTACGGACCCATTCCCGCCCCGGTCGCGCGGGAGATCATGACCAACTCCCGCAGCATTTGGCGTGCAGTGCTGTGCGATCCCGGCACGGGTGAACCGGTCGACCTGGGGCGGACGCGTCGGCGGCCGAGCGCGGTGATCCGGGACTTGGTGCGGGTGCGGGACCGGGAATGTGTCATGCCGTGGTGCCACCGTCCGGCACGGCATTGCGACCACGACCACGAACGCCCGTGGGCCGCAGCGGGCGGAGCCACGTCGGTGGCCAACGGCGGTCCGCGGTGCCGGCGGCACCACCGGCTCAAAGACCAACCCGGGTGGATCACCGGCTACGACCCCGGCCACGGCGTCACCCGGGTGACGACCCCACACGGCGCGACCTACACCGGCCACCGCGAACCCGTCCTCGACCCGCGACGACGGCGGGACAACGCGCAACCTGGCCACGCTGCGCAACCCGGCCCAGAGCCGTCCCCCGCGACCGTGGTTATTGCGCCGACCTCGACCACCCCGACTACCGCGTCGATCCCCGACACCGTGGCGATCCCGACTACCGCAGCGACCCGACACCGTCCCGCATCGAACCGGAGCGGGAACCGGTCCCGCCGCAACGGAAGCACGACGACAACCCACCGTTCTAGACGACAACCCACCGTTCTAGGAGTGCTGACCGGGGACATTGCTCGATGGCGCGCTTGCGTTCGAGTGCGCTCACATCTCTAGCGTCCTCGTCATGGAACCGGACGAGACGTTGCGCTAGGCGCTTCGGCTGGCGGTGGATCCGCCGGGCGGGGTCTCGATCGAGGCGTTGCGTGAGCTCGCTCGCCGCCGCCACGGACGGTCAGTACTGTCGCGAATCGACGGACAGGCCGGCGAGGAAGTGATCGACTCACTCGCCGACCTCAACCCAGCGCTCGGGCACCACGTCGCGGCGTTCGGCTTCGGCGACATCCATGACCGTCCGGGCTTGGATCCCCGGAGCCGCCAACTCGTCACTCTGGGCTCCTTGATCGCGCTCGGCGGCTGCGAACCACAGCTCAAGGTGCACATCGGCGCGGCACTGAACGTGGGCATCAGCCGGGAAGAAATCACCGAGGTCATCCTGCACGCCGCCTGCTACTGCGGATTCCCCCGCGCCGTGCATGCCACCTTCGCAGCGCGGGAGGTCTTCACCGAGCGCGACACCGCTCCCGCCAACTGAGCCCTGTCCCTCGACCGGGCCAGCAGCCTCGCCGGCTGCCGGCCCTTCCCGTGCCCGGAGGGCAACGTTCATGACGGCCCACCCCGACAGGGTCGTCGCGAAGGGGGCTGGCGTCACGGCGTTCGATGTCGCATTCTCGATCACCGCCGCGCTCCGCCTGCCGGGCGAGGTGCGGTGCGCCGGCAGGCGACCGCCTCACCGGCACGGTTCGAACAACGGAGTTCACATGGAACCGCAGTCCCCACTGCACGGGTCCTCACCGCAGGACGACGACCGCCGCCGAGTGGACCGACGGAAGCTGACGGCCGGTGAACGGAAGGTGCTGGCCAGCACTCTCGCCGGAACGTCCATCGAGTGGTTCGACTTCTTCATCTACGCGCAGGCCGCGGGCCTGGTGCTCGCGCCGCTGTTCTTCGGCCCGCTCAGCGAGGAATCTCCCGGGCTCGCCGCGGTCGTGTCGCTGGCGACGATCGGCATCAGCTTCCTCTTCCGGCCACTCGGCGCCATCATCGCCGGCCGGTACGGCGACCGACTCGGCCGCAAGAAGATGCTGGTGCTCACACTCGTCACCATGGGCGGGGCGACGTCGCTCATCGGCCTGCTCCCGACTTACAGCGAGATCGGCATCGCGGCCCCGATCCTGCTGATGCTGCTGCGGATCCTGCAGGGATTCTCCGCCGGCGGCGAATGGGGCGGCGCCGCGCTGATGGCGGTGGAGCACGCGCCGGTGAACCGGCGAGGCGTGTTCGGTGCGTACCCGCAGATCGGCGTTCCCATCGGTCTGATCCTCGCTACCGGCATGCTGTGGGCGGTCACGTCGCTCACCACGGCGGCGCAGTTCGAGGCGTGGGGCTGGCGGATTCCGTTCCTGTTCTCGGTGGTGCTGGTCGTCGTGGGCTACGCGATCCGGCGGGCCGTCGAGGAGAGCCCGGTGTTCCAGGAGATGCTGGAACGCCGGAAGGAATCGTCGGCACCGTTGCGGGACCTGATGCGCCGCAACAAACGGGAAGTCCTGCTGACCGCGCTGATCTTCGTGGGCAACAACGCGGCCGGCTACCTGGTCATCGCGTACTTCCTGACCTACGGCACGAACGTGCTCGGGCTGGAGCGGTCGGCGATCCTCACGGTCATCGTCATCGCCTCGGTGGCCTGGCTGGCGTCCACGCTGTGGGGCGGCATGCTGTCGGACCGCATCGGCCGGGTGCGCACGTTCCAGTTCGGCTACGCCTTCATGTTCCTGTGGATGTTGCCCATGTTCCTGCTGGTCGACACCGGTGACCTGACGCTGTTCGCCGTGGGCATCGTGATCCTGGCCCTGGGACTCGGCTTCTCGTACGGCCCGATGTCGGCCCTGTACGCCGAGATGTTCCCGGTGAGCGTGCGCTACTCGGGCGTGTCGATCGGGTACGCGCTCGGTGCGATCCTCGGCGGTGCGTTCGCACCGACGATCGCGGAACTGCTGGTGCAGGGCACCGGATGGGGCGGTTCGGTCGGCCTGTACATCATGCTGCTCGCCGTGATCTCCGGCGGCGCGGTGTCACTGGTGAAGGAACCGAAGGGGACCGACCTCGGGGTCGAAGCGACCGGCCGGACCTCGGCCGACCACGCAGGCACCTGAGCGCACGACCCGCGTGACCGCACCCGAGCGGGCGTCGTGGCCCTGCCGCGCCGGCGGCGGCCCACGACGCCCGCTCGCCTGCTGCGAGGAGCCCGCGGCACGGGAGGCCGCCCGACCGACGAAGGGAGGTGCGGTCGGGCGAACGTGCGACCGGAGCCGGCTCAGCACACGCCGTCGCTCCGCCGGGGGATGCCGAGGCCGAACAGCGGACGGAGTTTGATGCCGACCCAGGTGCCGAACAGCGCGAACGCGCCCCACAACCAGCCGTGCAGGCTGCCGGTGGAGATGCCGCCGAGGTAGGCACCGATGTTGCAGCCGCCGGCGAGGCGTGCACCGATTCCCATCAGGATGCCGCCGAGGACCGCGGCGACGGCCGTGCGCCACGGGATCTCCGCCCGGATCTTCCACGCACCGGCCGCGGCGGAGGCGACGGCCGCGCCGAGGATGATGCCCACGTTCGTGAGCGTCGTCTTCTCCGTCCACACCGAATCGCCGAGCATCTCGGCGAACCGCGGCTGCTGCCAGAAGTCCCACGTCTCGGGGTGCAGGCCGATCAGCTGGAGCAGCTTCGCACCCCACAACGCGAACGCGGTCGTCACGCCCCAGATGCCACCGGAGACGAGCACCACCGCGGCGGCCAGCACGCCCAGTACGACAGCACCCACCAGCATCGGCCAGGAACCGCGCAGCACCCGGGCGAAGCCGCGCGCGGTGGGTGGAGCGCCGACCGGCGGCGGGTTGCGCCGGGCCTGCACGACACGGGTCGCCACGACGATGAGCAGCAGCACGGCGATCGTGATCGCCCAGGAACCGAACCATCCGACGTGGTCGGACAGCAGCAGACCGGGCACCGCAGGCCAGCCGTCGAGCACGGGGAACGCGAACGTGTAGAGCACGGAGCCGACGACGAACCCACCGAGCGTCAACACGATCGTCGACTGGCCCGATCCGACGGCGAACAGCGTGCCCGACGCGCACGCACCGCCCAGTTGCATGCCGATCGCGAACAGCGTGGCGCCGACGAACAGCGCGAGGCCGATGGGACCGGCGCTCGCCTCGGGTGTGGTGCCGAAGAGGCCGGTGCCGGTGCCGACGACCAGCGCGATGAGCGTGGCCGCCGTGCCGAGCAGCAGTGTGTGAGCCCGCAGCCCCTCACCGTTGCCGACACCGATCAGCTGCCGCCATGCGGAGGTGAAGCCGAACCGCGAATGAAACAGCGCCACACCGAGCAGCAGGCCGATGACCAGCAGCGCGCCGAAGCGGGCTCCGTGCACGGACCAGACGTACCAGGCGAGCGCGAGCGCTGCGATTCCCGCGACGACGAGCGGCACCGGCCGCACGGGCCCCTCCGGCTGCCGGTGCGGCGCCGGCCGCGAGGTCGGCGACGTGGTCAGGAAGCTGCGCACGGGTGTCGGGTCGGTGTCGGTGGACACGGTCGCTCCTGCGTCGGTGCTGCGGCGGGCGCGCGGCGATCCTCAGTGGAATCGCCGCGACCCGCGGGGTCGATTGGGTGGCGGGCCCGTGGCCGCTCTCACGCTCGGCAGCGGTGGCCGGTCACACTGCGCTCGGCAGTGGCGGCCGGTTCACTGTGGCGGTTCACATCGAGGCCGGTGACGCCGTGGCCGGTGACGCCGTGGCCGAGATGCGGCGGTCGCGAGCCGGGTGCGGCGCCGGTGCCTGCTTCGCACTTTACGTCGGGGCGCGGCACGCACGACCGACGTCCACTATCCGGGACGCCCGGACCCCGTCGCCGTGACGGCTTCGTCGGTGTCGACGATCTCGGGCGGGTCGAACGCGCGGACGGCGGGAACGTCGGGGCCGGCGGGTTCGATCTCGACGAGCGTGGTGCCGGACGTCGGCCCCTGGGCGAGCCGGGACGTTCCGACGTCGCGGGTCAGGACGTTCGGGTTGCCGTGACGGCAGACCCCGTCGGCGTCCGGGTCGAACCACGCGCCCGTGGCCAGCACCGCCACACCGGGCCGCACCGCGTCCGTGAGCCGCGCACCCGCGAGGCAGGCCCCGCGATCGTTGTGGATCCGCACGGCATCGCCGTCGGCGATGCCGCGGTCACGGGCGTCGTCGGGGTGCAGGTCGACGGGTTCGCGGCCGCCGACCTTCGAATCCCGGCTGATGCGGCCGCCGTCGTACTGCGAGTGCAGCCGCGTCTTCGGCTGGTTCGACACCAGGTGCAGGCCGTGGCGCTCGGCGGCCTCGGTGCCGAGTCGCTCGTACGGTTCGAGCCAGACGGGCATGCCGGGACAGTCGGGATAGCCGAACGCGGCGACCGTGTCGCTGACCAGTTCGATCCTGCCGGACGGGGTCGCGAGGGGAGCCCCCGCGGGATCGGCGCGCAGTGCGGCGAACGAACCGCCGTCGGGCGTCATGTCCTTCTCGGGCAGGGCCGCCGACCCCGTACGCCAGAACTCGTCGAAGCCGGGAAGGTCGATTCCCTCGGCACCGAGCCGCTCGCGCGTGCGGTCGTACAGTTCGCGCACCCACTGCCCTTCGGTGCGGCCTTCGGTGAACCGTTCACCGAAGCCGAGCCGCTCGGCGAGTGCCGCGAAGACCGCGTGGTCGGTGCGTACGTCCGCGGGTGGCGGCACCGCGCGGTGCATGGCGGTCATGGTCGAGTCGGCGGCGCCCAGCGCGAAATCGTCCCGCTCGAGCGTGGTGGCCACCGGGAAGACGATGTCGGCACGCCTGGCCGTCGCGTTCCACCACGATTCGTGGACGATCACCGTGTCCGGGCGCTGCCACGCCCGCTCCAACCTGCCGAGGTCCTGGTGGTGGTGGAACGGGTTGCCACCCGCCCAGTACACGAGGCGGGTGTCCGGGAAGGTGATGCGCTCGCCGTCGTAGTCGATCGTCCCGCCCGGGTCGAGGAGCATGTCGGCGATCCGCGCCACCGGGATGCGGGCCACGGCGCCGCCGGCGGGCTGGGGCAGCGCGGCGATCCGCCGATGGCCGCGGGTGCCGTGCTCGGCGATGCCCAGACCGCCCGCCGGCCCGCCGCCCGGCAGGCCGCACGATCCGGACAGTGCCGCCAGCGCGATGCCCGCCCAGTACGGCTGTTCGCCGTGGTCGTGCCGCTGGATCGACCATGCGAGGTTGATCACGGTGCGATGTGCGGCGATCGTGCGAGCGAGCTCGCGGATGGCGTCCGCCGGCACTCCGGTGATGCCGGAGGCCCATGCCGGATCCTTCGCCGTGCCGTCGCTCCGGCCGAGCACGTAGTCACCGAACCGGTCGAAACCGACGCAGCAGCGGGTCGCGAAGTCGGTGTCGGCGAGTCCCTCGGCGAGCAGGACGTGGGTCAGCGCCAGCATCAGCGCCGTGTCGGTCCCCGGCCGCAGCGGCAGCCACTGCGCGCCGAGCTCGTCCGCGGCGTCGTCGCGGACGGGGGAGACGTTGACGAACCGCACCCCGGCCCCGGCCGCGGCGCGTTGCCACGACGTCTGCGTGTGCCTGCTCGGACCGCCCGGCACCATCTGCGTGTTCTTCGCGGCCAGCCCGCCGAACGAGACGACGAGGCCTGCGTGCTCGGTGATCTCCCGCCATGTCGGCCCGCGCTCGTGCAGGCTCGTCGGCGTGCCGCCGATCACGTGCGGCAGCACGACCTCCATGGCGGCGAAGCTGTAGGTGTTGACCGACGCGGTGTACCCGCCTGCCATGGCGAGGAACCGGTGGATCTGGCTCTGTGGATGGTGGAACCGCCCGGCGCTTCCCCAGCCGTAGGAGCCGCCGTAGATCGCCGCAGGCCCGTGCTCGGCGCGGACCCGGGCGAGCTCACCCGCCGCGAGTTCGACCGCGCGTTCCCAGGTCACGGTGACGAACCGGTCCCGTCCGCGGACCGAGTCGCCCTCGCCCAGGAGCCAGCCTTCGCGCACCATCGGGCGGGTGATCCGGTACGGCGCGTGGTTCACCTCGCCTGCGCCCGCCCCGATCGGCGACGGATCCGGATCCCCCGGATGCGGTTCCACCGCGACGACCCGGTCACCGGAGGACACCACGTCGTAGCGGCCCCAGTGGAAGGTCGTCGGGGTGCGGGCCGTCCCACCTGCCGCACTGTCACCACTCACACCGGCGACGGTACTCGCGCGCGGTGCGGACGGCGGCCACGGCCGCGCCCGCGGCACGGGCATCGGCGCGCACCCGGCTCGGCGACTGCACTGCCGAGCCGGGTGCGCGCGAGTAATCTCCGATTCTGTGACCTGACGTGACCGTGGTCACGCCGGCGGGGCCGGCGGTAGGTATCCGAGGGGAGCGCAGTCCATGGCAACGATCGTGGCAGGGATCGACGGGTCCGCATCGGCGATGCACGCGGCGGTGTGGGCGGGCCGTGAGGCCGAACGGCGGGGTGACACGGTGCGGCTGGTTTTCGCCTACTTCGTGCCGAGCGGTGCCTATCCGGCGTTCGTGTACTCGGTGGAGAAGGTACGGGCGGGTGTCGAACAGCAGGCCCAGACTGCATTGGACGCCGCGCGGACCGAGATCGCGCAGGCAGTTCCGGGTGTTGAGGTGGAGGCGCAACGGACCGAGGGCCAGCCGGCCCACGTGCTGGCGAAGGAGTCGCGCGGTGCGAGATGTGTGGTGATCGGCTCGCGTGGGCTCGGCGGCTTCACCGGCATGCTCGTCGGATCCGTGGCGGTGTCACTGGCCGGACATGCCCACAGCGACGTCATCGTGGTCCGCGGTAAACGCTACGACGACCCTCCTCCGACGACAGGGCACGTGGTCGTTGGTGTGGACGGGTCGGAGCATGCGCGGCGGGCGTTGGCGTATGCCTTCGACGCCGCGCAGCTACGCGGCGTGCCACTCGTTGCGGCGCATACCTGGAACGATGTGATCGCGACCGAAGGACCTTACGCATATCCGTTCCCGACGGACCTGACGGAGGTGGAGGCCGCAGGGCGCACGCTCCTCGACGAAGCGCTGGCGCCGTGGCGGGAACGCTACCCGGAGGTCGAAGTGCGCGAGGTGCTCGAGGCAGGGCGGCCGGTCCGCGCGTTGTTGCGGCACGCCGAGGGCGCGCAGCTCGTGGTGGTCGGCACGCGGGGCCGCGGCGGTTTCTCAGGCATGCTGCTCGGGTCGACGAGCCAGGCGCTGGTGATCCACGCGCCGTGCCCGGTCGTCGTGGCTCGGCCGGAGGAATCGGGAGCCTGACCTGATGAACGTCCGCCAGGTGCTGTCCGGTCCGGCGGGCGTCGCCGTGCGCGCAGGCATCCGCGCCCCGTCGCAGCACAACACCCAGCCGTGGCGGTTCCGGGTACTCGCCGACGGTGTCGAGGTGCTGCGGGACACCGACCGCGTGCTCGAACACGGGGACGACGACGGCCGCGGTGCCGACCTGGCGTGCGGCGCTGTGCTGTGCAACATGCGGGCCGCGCTGGCCGCCGCGGGGCACGCGTGCGCCGTCGAGGTGCTGCCCGACGGGCAGCGCACCGAACTGGCGGGCATCGTGTGGTTCACGGGTCCGCGGCGCCCGGGTCCGGAGGAGCTCGCACTGGGGACGGCCGTCGCGCGCCGCGTCACGAACCGCAGGCCGTTCGCCGACCGGGCGGTCCCGACGTCGCTGCGGCGCCGGCTCACGGGTGCGGCCGAGGCCGACGGGGCCCGGCTCGTGCTGTTGTCACCGGCCGAACTCGACACCTTCGCCGCGTTGCTGCGCCGTGCGGATCATCTGCTGGAGCGAGACGCGGCGTACCGCGCCGAGCTGGCCGCATGGACCCACGACGGCGAACGGCCGGACGGGGTGCCCGCATCGGCCGGCGGGCCCTGCCCGGCACCGGGCACGTTGCTGGCCATGCGCGACTTTGGCGCGGCCCGCCGGGGTGCGGACGAGCGGCCGGCGGCCCAGCGGGCCTTCGAACGTGACCCGTGCGTGGCGGTGTTGACCACCACCGGCGACACGCGGCGGCACCGGATCGGGGCGGGCATCGCGCTGGAACACGTGTTGCTGGCCGCCACATCGCGCGGGCTGAGCGCGTCGTTCCTCCCGCAGCCGGTGGAGGTCGAATCCACTCGGTTCGAGCTCACGACTGCGCTGGGCGGGCGTGGGTACCCGCAGACGGCGTTGCGGCTCGGCTACGGATATCCCGGTGCGACGACCCCGCGGCGGCCGGTCGAGGACGTGACGAGTTACGCCGGGTGAGGGCTTACGTTCGGCCATGTCGAAAGGAGCGCGAGGTATGGAGACCGAACCGCCAGTGTTGCGTGACGGCCCGGTGGTGGTCGGGACCGACGGGTCCGACGGCGCGGCCCGCGCACTGGACTGGGCCGCCGACATGGCCGCCCGGAGTAACCGGTCGCTGCGCATCGTGCACGCCTTCACCTACGTACAGGGCTTCTACGGCGGCGATCTGCCCGCGAGTCCCGAGGTATATCAGGCGATGGAGGACGAGGGACGCAAGTTCCTCGACGATGCGCGCGCCAGGGTCATGGCCCGTGCGCCGGAACTTGCCGTCGACACCGACATGCCGCTGCAAGGTGCGGTCCCACTGCTGGTGGACGAATCGGAGCAGGCGAGCGTGGTGGTGGTCGGGACCTCGGGTCGCGGCGGGTTCACGGGCATGATGGTCGGCTCGACGTCGGTGTCGCTGACCGCGCACGCGCGGTGCCCCGTGGTCGTCGTGCGAGGTGGTGGCAGCGGGCTCGCCACGGAGGGGCCGGTGGTCGTCGGCGTCGACGGCAGCGGAGTGAGCACGGACGCCGTGACGACCGCGTTCCAGGCCGCGTCACTGCTCGGTGCCCCACTGGTCGCGGTGCACGCGTGGGCGGATGTCGAGTACGACTGGGGCCTGCCCGAGATGGTCGAAGGCTCGTCACGGGAGCAGTCCGAGCAGGTGGTGCTGTCGGAAGCACTGGCCGGCATGCCGAAGTGGTATCCGGACGTGCCCGTCGAGCGGATCGTCGTGCCGGGTAAACCGCGCAGGCACCTGTTGGAGCGGTCCCAGGGTGCACGACTGCTGGTGGCCGGCAGCCGCGGGCGCGGCGGCTTCCGCGGCATGCTGCTGGGCTCGACCAGTCAGGCGCTCATCCATCACGCTTCGTGCCCGGTCATGATCGTCCGCCCGCAGCGAGGCTGACCGGCGGGCCGCGGGCGACAGGTCAGGCCGGGCGGGGCCGGGGGCCGAGCGGCGGGTGCGTGAAGTCGACGACGCGGTCGCGGCGCACCCACGTCGGTTCGGCGTCGTCGGCGGCGCCGTCGGGACGGGTCGGCAGCCAGACCACGGCCGCATAGGGATCGGATACGGGCGGTGCGACGACGTGTCCGTGGACGACGCTCTCATCGAGGTGTTCGTGGACGCGGTGCCGCGTGGCCGCCGCGCCGCCCGGCAGATAGGTGACGCGGTCTCCGAGGCCGATGTCGTCCGGACGTTCGATCATGGCGACTCCCTTCGCGTGCTTGCCGGTGCCCGAGCGCGCCGGTGCCTGCCGGCGGCGCGTCCGGACGTGCCGCCGTCCGGTTCTTCCGGGACGCCCCTGCTGCGTCCGGTCCGGTCCCGCCGTGGCCGTCCTCGCCTCAGGCGTGCGCGGCGCTCGGTGTGTGCACGTTTCCCCGAACGGCAAGCTACACCCGCGGGTGTGGTGCGGACACGGGTCGACGGCGGTGGGAGGGCGGGTGGTATGGGCCGGAGTTGCGGGTCGCGTTGCGCATCGTCGCCGGTACAACTAAGTCCACAGTGGACCCGGTGACGCTTACCCGGCGGTTAGTGACATAAGTCACAGATCTAGGGTTTGTCGTGTGACAGCCGCATGAACGGGGTGCTCGAAGGTTTTCTGGTCATCGGATTCGTGGTCGCGGTCGGATACGTCCTCGGCCGGTCCGGTGCACTCGGCGGATCGGCCATGCAGGTGCTGTCGCGCACCGCGTTCTTCGTCGGCAGCCCGGCACTGCTGTTCGGGACGCTCGCGCGCACCGACGTCGGCTCGGTCTTCTCCACCGCGCTGCTCGTCACCGGCGTCACCAGCACCCTCGCGTGCGCGCTGTACCTGCCGTTCGGGCTGATACGGCGCAGGGCGGCGGGCGAGCTCACCGTCGGCTCGATGGCCAGCGGCTACGTCAACGCGGGCAACCTCGGCATCCCGATCGCGACCTACGTGCTGAACGGCGTCGCGGACGTGGCGCCGGTGCTGCTGTTCCAGCTGGCGGTGTTGACCCCGGTGTTCACGTCGGTGCTCGACGTCCTGTCCGAACGTGCCGGCGGTGGCAGCCCGAACTGGCTACGGGCGTTCAGCGCACCGCTGCGCAATCCGCTCGCGCTGGCGAGCGCCGCCGGGATCGCCAGTTCCGCGACGGGCGTGATCCCGCCGGAGGCTGTGATGGACCCGATCGAGCTGCTGGGCAACCTCGCCGTGCCCGCGATGCTGCTCGCGTTCGGGATCTCGCTGCACGCCTCGACCCTGCCGGGCCGTGACCGTGACCTGCGCTCCTCGCTGATCACGGTCGTGGCGCTGAAGAACCTGGTGCATCCGGTGCTGGCGTGGGTACTCGCCACGGCGGTCGGCGCAGGGCAGCACGCACTGCTCGCGGCCGTGGTGTGTGCGGCGCTGCCCACCGCACAGAACGTCTTCGGCTACGCGGTCCGGTTCGACCAGGGTGTGCAGCTCGCACGCGACGCGGCGCTCACGACGACGATCGTCTCGCTGCCGACGCTGTTCGCCGTGGTCGCGGTCGTGGGCTGACGTCGACGGCATGCCGGGCACGTCCGGACACCACGACGACGCCGGCACGACTCGGCCGAACGGTGCGCGGGCGGTCACCCGCAGCCCGTCGCACGAAGCGCCGGAACGGCTCAGCCGTGGTACAAGAGAAGACCCGAGGTGCACACGGCTTGGTGACGGAGAGCATATGGAACTGGTGATCACGGCCGACCGAAGTGACGATGCCTTCTTCGTCCACGCGAAGGGCGAAGTGGATCTGGGCACGGTGGCTCAGCTCAACTCGGCTCTCGACGCGGCGTGCGACGACGTCTCGCCCCCCATGGCCGTGGTCGCCGACCTCAGCGGGGTCACCTTCCTGGCCTCGTCCGGACTCAGCGCCCTCGTCAGGGCACACGAACGCTGTGACCAGGCCGGCACGCCGCTGCGCGTCATCGTCGGGAACCGTGCGGTGCTGCGCGGCTTCGAGGTGACCGGTCTGGACAAGTTCCTCGACCTGCGTGAGAGCGAATAGCGACCGCGGGGCATAGGGTGTCGCCCATGGCGGTCTACTACGACGTACATCAGGACAATCCTCAGCCGCGGTCGATCGGTAAGGTCGTCGACCTGCTCCGCTCCGGCGGGCTGATCGCCTACCCCACGGATTCGTGTTTCGCGCTCGGTACCTCGCTCGACAATCGTGAGGGTCTCGACCGGATCCGGAGCATCCGCAAGCTGGACGACAAGCACCACTTCACCCTCGTGTGCCAGGACTTCTCGCAGTTGGGGCAGTTCGTCCACGTCGACAACAGCGTCTTCCGGGCGATCAAGTCCGCGACACCCGGCCAGTACACGTTCATCCTGCCCGCGACGAAGGAAGTGCCGCGGCGGCTGCTGCACCCGAAGAAGAAGACCGTCGGTGTGCGCATTCCGGACCACGTGACGACCCAGGCGCTGCTGGAGGGGCTCGGTGAGCCGCTCGTGTCGAGCACCCTGCTGCTGCCGGGGGAGGATGAGCCGCTCACGCAGGGCTGGGAGATCAAGGAGGCGCTCGACCACGTGCTGGATGCGGTGATCGACTCGGGCGACTGCGGGATCGAGCCGACGACCGTCGTCGACTTCAGCGGCGACGAGCCGGAGATCGTGCGGGTCGGTGCCGGAGACCCCTCGCGGTTCGAGTAGCGGCCGGGCCGACCTCACTCGGGCGCGGTGAGCACGCACCGGGTGCGGCGGTAGATGGTCGGCATGCACTTGTTGCAATGCACGCACAGCGAACGGTGCTGCGGTTCGGACCGCAGCCGGTTCGGCAGATCGGGTTCGCGCAGCAGTGCCCTGGCCATGGCGACGAACGCGAAGCCGTGGCCCATCGCCAGGTCCATCGTGTCGCGACCGGTGATGCCGCCCAGCAGCACGAGCGGCAGGTCGAGGGCGTCACGGAACTGGAGCGCACGGTCGAGCAGGTAGGCGTCCCGGTAGGGGTAGCTGCGCAGGAACGCCGAACCCGCGAGGCGCAGCCCGGTCCGCAGCGGTGTGCCGAACGCTCCCGCGAACTCCTTCACGGGGGCGTCCCCGGTGAACAGGTACATCGGGTTGAGCAGCGAGCTGCCGGCCGTGAGGGCCAGCGCATCGAGGGTGCCGTCGGCCTCGAGCCGGCGCGCGACCTGCAGGCTCTCGTCCAGCCAGAGCCCGCCCGGTACGCCGTCGTCCATGTTGAGCTTGGCGGTGACGGCGACCCGGCTGCCCACGGCGTCGCGCACCGCGGCGGCGGTGTCCCTGGCGAGTCGCGCCCGGCGCGCGAGCGAGCCGCCGTAGCCGTCGGACCTGCGGTTCAGGGCGGGGCTGAGGAACGAGCTGATCAGGTAGTTGTGGCCGAAATGAAGCTCGACGGCGTCGAACCCGGCAGCCACCGCGACCCGCGCGGCGTCGGCGTGTGCTGCGACGACCCCGGCGAGGTCGGACTCGCTCGCGCGCCGCATCACGCGCATGCTGAGCGGGCTGGGCAGTGCGTGGGGAGCGAGGGCGGGAAGGCCATTCGACGCGCCGTTGGCGACCGGTCCCGCGTGGCCGAGCTGAGCGCTGACGGCGGCCCCTTCCGCATGCACCGCATCGGTGAGCCTGCGCAGGTCCGGCACGGCCTCGGGCCGCATCAGGATCTGGTGACGATCGGTCCGGCCCTCCGGGGCGACCGCGCAGTAGGCGACGGTCGTCATGCCCGCGCCGCCGCGGGCGACCTCGACGTGGAAGTCGACGAGGGCGTCGGTGACGGCGCCCGCCGGAGTGCGGCCTTCGAACGTCGCCGCCTTGATGATGCGGTTGCGCAACGTGACCGGTCCGAGTGTGGCGGAGTCGAAGACGTCCGGAACTGCTGTGGTCACGGGGCCTCCACGTACGGGCCGGGTGCGTGCCGGTTCGGGGCGCGTCATCGCGGCGGGGCGGAGAGCCCGGCGACGGTGAACGCGCGCAGTGAGCGGAAGCTGCCGCGCGTCGGCGGTTCCGCCGGTCCGGCTGCGGACAGGGTGTGCAGGATGAGGTCGAAGGCCAGCAGCAGTCTGCGCGCGGCTTCCGTGCCGCCGAGCCCGGGTACCGCAGTGCGCAGGAGCGCGATCCACGGCCGCAACCCGAACCAGCCGGAGGCGAACCCGACGTCACGTCGCGCCAGCACGACCCGGGCCAGCAGCCGCAGCTGCAGGCGGCCGTGCTCGGTGCGGGTCAGCTCGCCGAGCGGGGTCAGCACGACGTCGACGAGCTCCCCGACCGCCGGTGGGTCACCCGCGCGGTGGCGGGCGGTGAGCCGGGTGAGGCCGTCGTGCCAATGGGGTGCCAGGCGTCGTTCGAGGAGCGCGCCGATGAGTGCTTCCTTCGAACCGAAGTGGTAGTGCACGGCCGCCGGGTTCATGCCCGCGGCGGCATTGATGGCGCGGATGGAGACCTCGTCGATGTCCCGCGCGAGCAACAGGGATTCGGCCGCATCGAGCAGCCGGTCGCGGGTACTCGGCCGGCCGGCGTCGACTGCGGGCGCGGGCAGGGCCGAGGATGCGGCCGTCGTTGGCATGCGGCCAGTAGACACGCAGCGGTGGCGCGCCTTCAAGTGGCGTTTCAATCAGTGATGGAATTCGAGCATTCCCGGCGCAGCCGACATGGGGAAGCGCGGCTCGGCGCCCGAACCGGGCGCCGGGTCGAACTGTCGCCGGCGACCCCGGCAGCGACTACCGTCACCATCATGTGCCGGAACATCACGACCCTGCGGGGACTCGAACCGTCGGCCACACCCGAGGAGATCGAGGCGGCCGCGCGGCAGTACGTGCGGAAGGTCAGCGGCGTCCAGAGCGTGTCCGATGCGACCCGCGAGCCGTTCGAACAGGCCGTCGCCGAGGTGACCGCCACGACGACGCGGCTGCTGGCGCAGCTGCCCGAACGGCGGCAGCCACCGCGGACCGTGCCACCTCTTCGTCGTCCCGAAGTGCAGGCCAGGGAGGCAGCGAAACGGACCTGACGGGTGCCGGCGCGCCGCCGGCACCCGGCGGCCGTCACTCCACCCGGTCGAGGTCGCTTCCCCGGGTCTCCTTGCTCGTCGCGACGGCGATCACGGTGATCAGCATCGTGACGACCAGATAGCCGACGACCATGCCGACGCCGAACGAGTCGATGAGCCACACGGCGATGAACGGGGCCGGGGCCCCGGCGATGATCGACGAGCCCTGGAACACCAGTGAGGATCCGGCGTACCGGCGCCGCGTCGGGAACAGCTCGGTGATCCACGCGGCCTCGGGCCCGGCGAGCATGCCGTGCAGGAAGGCGCCGACACACGTGCCCAGCCACAGCAGTGGCAGGCTCTCCTGCTGCACGAGCACGAAGAACAGCGGCGCCCAGACGACGAGCAGCACCGACGGGACGAGCATCGCCTTCTTCCTGCCCACTCTGTCCGACCACGCGCCGCCGCCGATCATGCCCGCGAACTGCGCCGCCGATGCGAAGGTGACCGCCAGGACGACGTCGCCCCGTTCGTAGCCGAAGTACGTCGTGGCGTAGGCGATGACGAACACGGTGTAGATGTAGAAGGCGATGTTCTCGCCGAGGCGCATGCCGAGGCCGTGCACCACCGGGCGCGGATTCCGGAGTGCCTCCAGCACGCTGGACCGGCGCGGCGTGGTCGCCGCCGGGGCGTTCTCCGGCTGCACGGCGGCACGTTCCTGCGCGGCCTGGAACACCGGCGACTCCTCGACGCTGCGGCGCACCCAGAAGCCGATGACCAGCAGCGGCAGTGCGACGAGGAACGCGAGTCGCCAACCCCACTGGTCGAACGCGTCACCCGGAAACACCAGCGCGATGGTGGTGACCACGACGGTGGCGAGCACCGTGCCGAGCGGCGCGCCCGCCTGCGGCCACGACGCCCAGAACCCGCGGCGTTTCGGCTCGCCGTACTCGCTGACCATCAGCACGGCTGCGCCGAACTCGCCGCCGAGCGCGAAGCCCTGGGTCAGCCGGAGCAGCACGAGCAGCAGCGTCGCCCACACCCCGACCTGCTCGTAGGTCGGCAGCAGGCCGATCGCCGCAGTGGACGTGCCCAGCAGCAGGAACGTCGTGACGAGCATCGGCTTGCGGCCGAACTTGTCACCGAGGTGGCCGAACACGATCCCGCCGAGCGGCCGGGCGATGAACCCGATTCCCTGCGTGGCGAGTGCGAGCAGCAGTTTGATGATGTCGCTCTCGCCAGGGAAGAAGAGCGGGCCGAGCACGGTCGCGGCGAGCACGCCGTAGATGGCGAAGTCGTACCACTCGAGGACGGCGCCTGCCATCGATCCGGTCAGGACGCGGCGGAAACTCGTGCCGCGCCTGCGGGGCAGGTCGTCGACGCGCGGGGAGGCCGATGACGTCATTGTCGGACGGTCCTTTCGCAAGGGGTGGGGAACCCGAGGGTGGGGAGAACCGGAGGAGGGGAGCGGGGGATCAGAGGCCGAGCGTGAGCGAGGCGCCGCAGGCGCGGGAGCAGCAGGTCATCATCCTGGTGCCCGCCGACCGTTCGGAGCGGGTGAGCACGACGTCGCGGTGGTCGACCTCGCCGCCGAGCACCGGTGCCTCACACGTGCCGCAGAGGCCTTCCTCGCAGTCGCTGGGCACGTCGATGTTGGCGGCGCGCAACGCCGCGAGAACGGTCTGATCGGGGGCGACCCGCACGGTGAGGCCGGAATCGGCGAGGGTGAGGTCGAAGGCGTGCTCGACGGCCGGGTCGAGCTCGTGGCCCGCGGTGGTGAAGTGTTCGACGCGGAGGGCGTCCCCGGGCCAGTGCGCACTGGCGCCGTCGAGTGCCGACAGGAGCCGCTGCGGACCGCACGCGTAGATCCGCGTGCCGTCGGTGGGCTCGGCGAGCAGCGCGGTGACGTCGAGCCGGTCGCCGGCCTCGGAGACGTGTTCGTGCAGGCGCGGCCCGTGGTCGCGGCGCACCCGGTCGAGCAGCGCCATGGTGCCGGTCGAGCGGCCGCAGTAGTGCAGCTCGTAGCTGCCGCCCGCGGCGCATACGGCATCGGCCATCGCGAGGATCGGGGTGATGCCGATGCCACCCGCGACGAACACGTGGTGGCGGGTGTCGGCGTCGAGGCGGAAGTGGTTCCGCGGGCCACGGACGGCGACGGACGTCCCCGGCCGCAGCTCGTCGTGCACGTACCGGGAGCCGCCACGGCTGCCGGGATCACGCAGCACGGCGATGCGGTAGCGGCTCCGGTCCTCGGGATCGCCGCACAGCGAGTACTGCCGGGACACCTCCCCGAGTTCCAGCTCGATGTGGGCGCCGGGGGACCACGACGGCAGGGCCGCGCCGGTCGGTTCGGCCAGCGTGATCTCGACGACGTCGCGGGCGGTGGGGTCGACCCGCTCCACGGTGAGGGTGCGGCTGAGCCCGCGGGTGGTGGGCTCGCCGATGCGCACCGGCTGCCGGGTGTCCAACAGGCCCGGCTCGCTGCGTTCCGGGTTGGCCGCGGGATCCCACTGCACCCACAGGTGCTCCGGGCCGCGGAACGACGTGTTCGGGACGTAGCTGAACCGCTGGCCGGGCACCAGGTCGAGATGCGGCAGTCTGCGTGTGAGCTCTTCGAGGAACACCTGCAGCTCCATCCGCGCGAGGTTCTTGCCCATGCACTGGTGGCTGCCGTAGCCGAACGTCAGGTGCTCGGTCGCATTGTCCCTGCGGACGTCGACGGTGTCCGGGTCCTCGAAGTGCCGTTCGTCGCGGTTGGCCGAGGAGTTGACGATCAGCAGCTTCGCCCCCGCGGGGACGGGCACGCCGCCGACGGTGGTGTCGGCGGTGACGAGTCGCCGCCATGCGGCCACCGACCCGGAGTGCCGCAGGCATTCCTCGACGGCGTTGGGGATCAGTCCTGGATCGGCGCAGAGCTCGTCCCACACCGTGCGGTTCTCCAGCAGGAGTTTCAGTGCGTTGGCCGCGGCGTTGGCGGTCGTCTCGTGCGCCGCGACGATGCCGGCCATCATCATCGAGTGGAGGTAGGAGTCGGTGATGATGTCCGGGTACTCCCGCTGCTTGCGGATGCTGTAGGGCATCCAGCCGTCGCCGGACGGGTCGCGCCGGAGCTTTTCGACGACCGTGCCCGCGAACTGCCAGAACTTGCCGACGTTCTCGGCGACCGTGAGCTGCTCCTCCGGTGAAGGCCTGCCCCACGTGTTGACGGTGTGGGCGATCGAGTACTTGCGCAGCGTCGCCATGTCCTCCTCGGGCACGCCGAGGAAGTGCAGCGCGACGGTGAGCGGGACCTCCCACAGCATCTCGTCGACGAGGTCGGCCTTGCCCACGTCGACGAACCGGTCGACGTACTCGCGGGTGAGCCTGCGGACGATGGGCTCGTGGTGGGCGAGCCGGTCGGGGGTGAACGGGCCCATCAGCACGCGGCGGCGCGGCATGTGCTCGGGCTCGTCCTCGTTCACGAGGGTGCGGTTCATCGCGTAGTCGTAGCGTTCGAGCGTCGCGATCGCCTCGTCGGAGACGGGAGTGATCTTCTCCAGCGCGATCGAGGGGGAGAACGTCGTGTTGTCGCGGAAGACCGCTTTCACGTCGTCGTAGCGCGTCACGACCCAGTAGCCGAGTGACGGGCTGTAGAACACCGGCTCGTCGTCGCGGGACCAGCGCACGGCTTCCGGCGGGTCGGCCTGGTACGCGTCGCCGAACGGATCGAACGCCGCCGCGCCGGCACTGACCGGACAGCCAGAGACCGGATCGGTCGGACGATCGACGTGGTCGGCGGGACACGACTCTGTGCTCATCGGCGCCCTCCTCGGCGTCTCTGCCGCGATCTACGCGCTACTGCGACCTACGGCGCTCCTGCGACGCGCTGTGCCACGGCGACCCGTGGTGTGACCGCGATCGGTGGTGTGACCGCGACGTGTGGGTGACGTGACCTTCGGCCGTGGTGCCGCAACCTGCAGTGTTACCAATATCGCACACCACAGATCGAATAGTGAACACGTGGAAGATAAGCGGGACCACCGTGGGCGTCAAGTGGCGACAGTGCCGGTCGGTCGGCGCGGCCCGGGGAAACTGCCGCGTCCGGGACGGCGGGGGAGAGACGGAGCGGAGGGCGCGAGAGGCGCAGTCGGGAGGGGTGCTGCGGGGAGGGGCGCAGTGGAGAGGGGTTCGCTGCGCCGCGCCGAGCGTCGGAATGTGTCAGGTGGCGAGGAGTTCTTCCAGTCGTCGTGCCGTGCGGAGCACGGCCTGTGCGGCCCGGTCGGTGTCGAGGCCTTCGATCGCCACGACGCCGACCGACCGCTCGGCGTGCCCGACCGCCTGTCTGCCCTCGGGAATCCCGATGCCGGCCGCCACGCCGACGGCGCCGTGTTCGAGTTCGCCCCGCGTGAGGCTGTAACCGTCCTGGCGGGCGCGGACCACCGCGGCGGCGTCGTCGGGCTGTGCCGGGCGCCTGGCCAGGATCGCGATGCCTGCGGCGCCCTTGGACAGCGGGTGCCTGCTGCCCACCCGGTAGCCGACCGTGAGCAGCTGGGCGTCCGGTTCCGCGACCTGCAGCGCGACACAGTCGCCGCCCTCGGCGGCGGACAGGAAGGCGGTCGCTCGGGTGTCGTTGGCCAGTTCCTGCAACAGGGGCCGCACGTCGTGGTGGAGCTGGGGTTCGAAGCGGGCGGCGAGCACCGACACTCCGACGGCGAGGCGCAGTTTTCCGTCCTCGGTCCTGGCGATGAGCTGGTGTTCCTCGAGCGTGGACACGATGCGATAGCAGATGGCGCGGTGCACGTCGAGCCTGCGCGCGAGCTCGGCCACCGACATGCCGCTCGGTGCCTGCGAGATCACGTCGAGCGCGCGCAGGCCCCGGTCGAGCGTCTGCAGCGTGCTCATCGGCGCATGTCCTTTCGTCGGCGCGGCGGTGTCCGGTACGGGTGCCGTGCTGTTCGAGCGTAGCGGCGCAGCACCTAGGGTGGACGTCGCCGTCGGGCGCTTCGGGTGCGGGGTTCTCGGCGGTCGGTGTCGGTGATGCGGGGTGCCATTGAATCGCGGTGTCACTGGTTCGCAGTGTCACTGCATCGGGGTGTCACTGGTTCGGAGGAGAGTATGACCGAGGTGTCCACACCGGACCGCGGATTCCGGGAACGGTTGCGCGCGGACTGCGGGCAGTGTTACGGAATCTGTTGCGTGGCGCCGGGTTTCGTGGCGTCGGCCGATTTCGCGATCACCAAGCCCGCGGAGACACCGTGCCCGCATCTGCGCGAGGATTCGTGGTGCGGTGTCCACGACACGCTGCGCGACCGCGGGTTCCCCGGCTGCACCGTCTACGACTGCTTCGGTGCGGGCCAGAACGTGGCTGCACGGGCGGGCGGTGACTGGCGCGGCGACGCCGAACGCGCGCGGCGCATGTTCACCGCCTATCCGGTGCTCCGGGACCTGCACGAGCTGCTGTACTACCTCCACGAGGCGCGAGGCTTCGCGGCGGCGGCCGAGGTACACGGCGAGCTGGACGAGACGATCGACGCGACGGAACGGCTGGCCGCTCGCGGGCTCGACGAGCTCGCGCAGATGTCTCTCGCCGACCACTGGGCGGAGGCGAACGCCGTGCTCACGCGGGCGAGCGAGCTGCTGAGGGCACCGGCTGCGGGGCGTGAGCTGCGGGGCGTGAGCTGCGGGGCGCCGACCTCGTCGCGGCCGGTCTCCGGAGAGCGGATCTGCGGGGCGCGAATCTGCGGGGTGCGGTGCTGCTCGGGGCCGATCTGCGGGCGGCGGACCTCACGCTCGCCGACGTTACCGGCGCCGATCTGCGAGGGGCGGATCTGTCGGGTGCCGCGCTGGCCGAGACGGTGTTTCTGACCCAGGCGCAGCTCGACGCCGCTCGAGGGGACGCGGCCACCCGGCTGCCCGGCTGGGCACGCGCCCCCTCGCACTGGGCGGGTTGACCTCGCGGATTCGGTACCGGAGCGCATCGATCGCAGCGCGGCCGGTGGCAGGGCGCTGGGGGCAGGCGCTGGTACCGGAGCCGGTGTCAGAGCACGCGCGCTGCTGAGGCGGTTTCCTGGCCGGGAGCATCGGCGGTGGCGGCGGCCGTGGTCAGCCGCCGGGGCAGATCCGGCAGCGTGGCGAACTCCGGTGGGTCGAGGTGACGTGGTGGCGCACCGTCGAGAACCCTCGCCGCGAACCGTGCGACGCGGTCCGGCTCGGGAACGGGGTCGTTCCCGCCGAGATAGGACACCATCAGCAGATCCTCGCCCGAGTGGGTCTCGATCGCCGCACCCCAGCCGTGCCGCTCGTCCCAGACGAGGGCTACGTCGCGGTCCGGGAAGCCGGGAAGACGCCCCGCCACGGCGATGTACGCGCTCGCGGGTGTGGTGGAGGCGTCGCAGGTGTACTGCGCGGGGCCGTCGTCGTGGGGTGTGAGTGCGGCGGCGACGGCGGAGGAGTAGGCGTGCAGTGCCGGTTCCGTCGAGTGCCAATCGTGGACGTCCACTGGTGATCACCTCGATTCGTCGTGGCCGACGCGCGGCTGCGCCGGCGGTTCGCGCTCCGGGGCGGTCGCACGCGGCTCGCCCGGCGCGATGTCTCGCAATCCGATGTCTCGCAGTCCCGTGCGGGATGTGGGGTGCGCTGCCTGCGCGGGCACGTGCTCGCTCGCAGCGTCGTGCTCAGGGGTCGGGGGTGGTGCTGTCGGGCGGATCCCCGAGTTGTCTGCGCAGCGCCGTGATCTCCCGGCGGGCTTCGTCCAGTTCGTATTCGAGTGCGAGGATGCGTTGCGCCGCGTTGAGGTTCATGCCCTCGTCGAACAGCGCCCGCATCCGGCTCGCCCGGCCGAGCTGGTGACGGGAGTAGCGCCGGTGACCGCCGCCGGAACGTTCGGGGGAGACGACGCCCGCCGTGTCGAGGCTCCGCAGGAACGGCTGCTCGACGCCGAGGATGTCGGCTGCCTGGCCCGTGGTGAACGTCGGCCGGTGTTCGTCGTCCAGATCGTTCAGGGTCATACGCTCTCGCTCCGGAAACCTGATCTCACTGTCTGCGCTTCACACAGTCAGCCACTGTAACGATTTTTTAGTCGGGAATGGAGATTCAGTCAAGGGTGGATGGTGATCCCTGTGCCACCGCGACCGCAGCGGGGCCGTGGCGCCGTCATCACATGATCGGTAGCGTCGAGCACAGCCGGGTGACGGCGGTGTCGCCCCCGGTGCGGAGGAGGGACATGCCCGCCGAACACGTCGACGTCCTCATCGTGGGCGCAGGCCTGGCCGGGGTCGGCGCGGCCTGCCGGCTGCGGCAGCGGCATCCGCATCGCACCGTGGCCGTGCTCGAGGCACGCGGCGCGATCGGGGGTACGTGGGACCAGTTCCGCTATCCCGGCGTGCGGTCCGATTCGGACATGTTCACGCTCGGCTACGGGTTCCGGCCGTGGCGACGGGCGGAGGCGATCGCCGACGGGCCGTCGATCCGCGAGTACATCCGCGACACCGCGCGTGAGTTCGGGATCGACGAGCGGATCCGGTTCCACCACCGGGTCGTCTCAGCGTCCTGGTCCAGCGATCGGGCACTGTGGACGGTCACTGCGGTTCGGGCAGACACCGGTGAGCAGGTCACGTTGACGTGTTCACTGCTGCACGTGTGCTCGGGTTACTACCGCTACGACGAGGGATACACACCGCAGTTGCCCGGCGTCGACCGGTACCGGGGCACGCTCGTCCACCCGCAGCACTGGCCGGAGGATCTGGAGCACCGCGGTCGCCGCGTCGTGGTGATCGGCAGCGGCGCCACCGCCGTGACCCTGGTGCCCGCCATGTCGGCGGACGCCGCGCACGTGACGATGCTGCAGCGCTCGCCGAGTTACGTCATGGCGCTGCCCTCGGTCGATCCGCTCGCCCGGTTGCTGAAGCGGCTGTTGCCCGACCGGGTGACCTTCCCCGTGGTGCGCTGGAAGAACGCACTGAGCATGGGCCTGTTCTTCCGGCTCAGCCGTCGCGCACCCGGACTCGTGCGCAGGCTGATCGAACGTGGCGTGCGATCGGCGCTGCCCGACGGGTTCGACGTCGACCGGCACTTCTCACCCGAGTACCGGCCGTGGGACCAGCGGCTGTGTTTCGTTCCGGACGGCGACCTGTTCCGCGCGCTGCGACGCGGAGCCGCCTCGGTCGTCACCGACACCATCGACACGTTCACGCCCGACGGCATCCGGCTCGGCTCGGGCGCCGAGCTGGCCGCGGACATCGTCGTGACGGCCACGGGACTGAACCTGCTCGCGATCGGCGGCATCGCGCTCGACGTCGACGGCGAACCGGTCGACGTCGGCCGTGCCGTGACCTACAAGGGCATGATGCTCGACGGCGTGCCGAACTTCGCGATGACGATCGGCTACACGAACGCGTCGTGGACCCTCAAGGCAGACCTCGTCGCCGAGTACGTGTGCCGGCTGCTCACCCACCTCGACGAGCACCGGCTCGATCGCGCGACCCCGGTGCTGCCACCGGGCGACCGCCCCGAGCAGCCACTGATCGACCTGCAGGCCGGATACGTGCTGCGCAGCATCGACCGGATGCCGAAACAGGGACACGCGGCCCCGTGGCGGCTCCACCAGAACTACGTCCGCGACGCGCTGGAGCTGCGCCACGGCAGCGTGACCCGGGACATGGACTTCGGCGTCGCGGCCGGCGGGCGTCAGTCGCTGACCGGCGGCGGTTCCGAGAGCGGCGGGGGAGCTGACCGGTAGGACGGCGGGGTCCTGGACAGGCCGATCGGGTTGCGGGGTAGCCGCACCTCGCTGCCGTCCCCGCGGGCGATCCCGACGACCGGGTCGAGGCCGAGGTCCGCGGCGAGGCGGAACGCGCCCGCCACGTCGTTGACGACCCCCGCGGGAACGCGCGCCTCGGTGAGCAGGTCGGCCCACGTGCGCGCATCGCGGGCCTTCAGCAGCCGGATCAGGTGTTCACGCAGCTCCTGCCGGTGGTCGACCCTGGCCGTGTTGGTGGCGAACCGGACGTCGGTGCCGAGCTCCGGTTCACCCAGCCGCTCGCACAGGGCCCGGAACTGCCGGTCGTTGCCGACGGCCAGGACGAGCTCGCCGTCACCGCAGGGCAGCACTTCGTACGGCGCGACGCTGGGATGCGCGTTGCCCATCCGCTGCGGCACGACGTCGCCCGAGGTGTAGGCCGAACTCTGGTTGACCAGTGCCGCCAGCAACGACGACAGCAGATTCACCTCGACGAGCTGGCCCTCGCCGGTCGCATCGCGGTGCCGGAGTGCGGCGAGTACGCCGACCGTGGCGAACTGCCCTGACAGGACGTCGACGAGGGCGACACCCACCTTCTGCGGCTCACCGTCGGGCTGTCCCGTCACGCTCATCAGCCCGCCGAGCGCCTGGATCAGCAGATCGTATCCGGGCAGTTGTGCCCCTGCCCCGGCGCCGAACCCGGTGATGGAGCAGTAGATCAGCCCCGGGTTGTCCGCCCGCAGCTCCTCGTGGCCGAGACCGAGCTCGTCCATCAGACCCGGGCGGAAGTTCTCGACGACGACGTCAGCACCCGCAGCGAGTTCCCGGGCGCGCGCCACGCCGTCGTCGGTGCGCAGGTCCAGCGTCACCGACTCCTTGTTGCGGTTGACGGCCTGGTAATAGGTCGCCTCACCGCGGTCGTCGTACGGCGGGCCCCACGACCGCGTGTCATCACCCGCGCCCGGGCGTTCCACCTTGACGACGGTGGCGCCGAGGTCGGCCAGCAGCATCGTGGCGAAGGGCCCGGCGAGAACCCGGGAGAAGTCGACGATGCGGAGGTCGCCGAGAGAGGCGGACATCGGGGGAGTGCTCCTTCGTTGGAACGGGCCGCCGCGACGGCTCGTGGAACCGGCGGATGCCCCGCAGCTGGGCCGGGTGCTGCTGGGCAGGCGCTGCGTGGTTTGCGCCGGTCGGTACGTGCGGGGTCAGGCGCCGGAGTGTTCCTCGGGTGCCGTGGCGGCCGACGAGGTCGGACGACGGGCCCAGAACGTCGCCAGCAGCGCACCGGAGAGGTTGTGCCACACCGAGAACAGCGCGCCGGGCAGCGCGGCCGCCGCGGTGAAATGGGTTGTGGCCAGGCTCGACGCGAGCCCCGAGTTCTGCATGCCGACCTCGACGCTCACCGCGCGCCGTGCGGATTCGTCGAGGCCGGCGAGGCGCGCGGCCCCGTAGCCGAGCGCCAGGCCCACCGAGTTGTGGGCGACGACGGCGAGCATGAGCAGCGCGCCGCTCTCGGCGATCGTGCCCGCGTTCGCGCCGACGACGGCCGTCACGACCAGTGCCACGCCGAGCACCGACACCAGGGGAAGGTAGGGCAGCACCAGGCGGACGTAGCGGTCCGCGAGTGCCCTGATGATCAGGCCTGCGACCACCGGCAGGAGCACGACCTGTGCGATGGACACGAACAGGTCGCCGAAGCCGACGGGCAGATCGGAACCTGCGAGCAGCAGCACGAGCAACGGGGTGAGCAGCGGAGCCAGCAGCGTCGACACCGACGTCAACGTCACCGACAACGCCACGTCGCCCTTGGCGAGGTAGACGACCACGTTCGACGCGGTTCCACCCGGAGCGGAACCGACCAGCACCATCCCGACGAGCAGCGCACCGGCGAGGCCGAACAGCTGGCCGATGCCCCATGCCGTGAGCGGCATGATCAGGAACTGCGCCACGAGCCCGAACAGGACGGCGAGTGGGCGGCGTGCGACGAGGGCGAAGTCGGCGCCCCGCAACGTGAGCCCCATGCCGAACATGATCACACCGAGCAGCAGCGGTACGTGCTCGACGAGCGTCGCCGACTGGTCCGGTGCCAGTAGGCCGACGGCCACTCCGAGCACGACGAGAAGCGCGAACCACCGGCTCGCCGCTTCCGCCAGCCTGCGCACTGCACCGGGTCGCTGTGCCATGTTCGCCTCCCGCTCGTGGTTCGGAGGCACTGTAGGCGACGCGTGCCGCACGTGGTGGCCGGGACGCGGTGGTGGTGTCGCGGGCCACGCCGGTCCGGCAGGTGTGCGTGCGGGATGTTCCCCGGCGAGGTGGGCCGGTTCTGGGGTAAGCAGGGCGGGTGCGGTATTCCTCGGAGACGGCCGACGCGGTCGTCATCGGTGCCGGGCCGAACGGGCTCGTCGCGGCGAATCTGCTCGCGGACGCGGGCTGGGACGTCCTCGTGTTGGAGGCCGCCTCGGCGCCCGGCGGAGCGGTGCGCAGCGCCGAGGCGATCGAGGCCGGCTTCGTGACGGACCTGTTCAGCGCGTTCTACCCGATGGCCGCCGCCTCACCGGTGCTGGCCGGGCTGGGGCTCGAACGCTACGGGCTGCGCTGGCGGCATGCCCCCGCCGCACTGGCGCACGTGCTGCCGGACGACCGGGTGGCGCTCCTGTCACGCGATCTCGACGAGACGGCGGCGTCGCTGGACGCGTTCGCACCCGGCGACGGGGAGGCGTGGGCGGCGGAGGCCGAGTTGTGGCGGCGGATCCGCGAGCCGCTGCTGGAGTCGTTGCTGTCACCGTTCCCCCCGGTGCGCGCTGTGCGGCGGCTGGCACGGGCCGCGGGCGTTGCGGACGGGGCGCGGCTCGCCCGGATGGCGGCGATGCCGGTGACCGCCTGGGCGCGGGAACGGTTCCGTGGCGTGGGCGCTCCGGCGCTGCCTGCCGGGAACGCACTCCACACCGACCTGGGGCCCGCGCAGGCAGGCAGCGCGGTGTTCGGCTGGCTGCTGTCCATGCTGGCGCAGGACGTGGGGTTCCCGGTGCCGGACGGCGGCTCGGGTGCGCTGACCACGGCGTTGCTGCGGCGGCTCAGGGCCCGCGGCGGGCGCGTCGAGTGCGGCAGGCCGGTGACGCGGGTGCTGACGGCGGGAGGCCGGGCGATGGGGGTGCTGGCCGGCACACCGGTGCGGGCGAGCCGCGCGGTGCTGGCTGCGGTACCCGCACCCTTGCTGTACGGCCGCATGCTCGACGACCGCGTCCTGCCCGATCGCATGCGCGGGGATCTTCGCCGGTTCCATTGGGACGCGGCCACGGTCAAGGTGAACTGGACACTGTCGGGGCCCATTCCCTGGACCGCTCCCGAGGTTGCGGCGGCGGGCACGGTGCACCTCGGCGGTGACCTCGACGGCCTCGCCCGGTACGGACTGGACGTCGAGCTCGGAACCGTGCCCGAGGACCCGGTGCTGGTGATCGGGCAGATGGCCGTGGCGGACCGGACGCGGGCACCGGAAGGGTGCGAGTCGGCGTGGGCCTACACCCATGTGCCCCGAGGATTCGACTGGGACGGCGACCGGCTGCGCAGGTTCACCGACCGGATGGAGACGCTCCTCGAACGGCACGCCCCGGGCTTCCGGACCCTGATCCGCGGCAGGATGGTGCAGGGACCGCGGGAGCTGGAGCGGGCCGACCCCGCACTCGTCGAAGGCGCGGTGGGCGGCGGCAGCGCGGCGATGCACCAACAGCTCGTGTTCCGGCCCGTGCCCGGTCTCGGCCGTGCCGACACGCCGGTCGACCGGTTGTTCCTCGCGGGGGCGTCGGCGCATCCGGGCGGTGCGGTGCACGGCGGCCCCGGAGCGAACGCCGCGCGGGCTGCGATGGTTCGTGCGGGTGCGGCCGGCGGTGCCTACGCCGCCACGATCGCGGGCCTGCACCGCCTGCTGTACACCTGACCGCTATTCGGGCAGGTCGCGAATCGTGTCGTCGGCGACGGCGCGCACGGCGTGCCGAATCCCGTGGGCCGCGGCGCGGCGCTGGCGTTGCGCGCCCGAACCGTCGGCGACCAGGTGGCGGGCGAGCGAGTCGACGAGGTCGGCGTCCCCGGAGCGTTCCAGTGCCGGCCGGACGTGGTCGAGGAGGTCGTCGACGAGTTCCGCCGCGGGCCGGGTGCGGCCCGTCCACGGATCGACGCCGCGGCCGGCGAGGCCGTACCGGGCGGCGGACCACACCGCCGCCGGCAGTACCTCCGCGATCGGCTCCGCAACATCGGCACCGTCGCGGTCCGCAGCGTCGCCGGGGGAGGGGGCGCCGAGGGCCGTGTCGACGAGGGCGCGGCACAGCAGAGCCTGCAGCAGGGCTTCGTCGGGCGTGGTCGCGGTGTCGGCGATCCGCACCTCGACGGTGGGCAGCACGGGGGAGGGGCGGGCGAACCAGAAGGTCGTGTACTGGGCGCCCAGCGCTCCGGACGTGACGAGCCGGTCGACCACGGCGTCGTGTTCGGCGACGTCGGCGAATCGCGGAGGGACGCCTGCGGTGGGGAACCGCGAATGCTGCACCGTCCGCCAGCTGGCGTATCCGGTGTCGTGTCCGCGGTCGTACGGCGAGTTCGCCGACAGCGCGAGCAGTGTGGGCAGCCACGGGCGCAGGTGGTTCACGGCGACGACGGCGGCCTCCCGGTCCGGCACTCCGACGTGCACGTGGCAACCACAGCCCTCGTAGTCGCCGATCAGTCCCCGGTAGAGGCCGTCGAGTTCCGTGTACTGCGGGTCCGATCCGAGGGGAACGCCGGCACTCGCGAGGGCGGGGTTGCCGGACGCGACGAGGGCGAGGCCCTCGGCCCGTGCCGCCGTCGCCAGTCCGTACCTGCCGGCCAGCAGCTGTCGACGCAGGGCCGAGGCCGTGGTGCACACCCCGGTGGCGGCCTCGACCTGGCTGGCGCGCAACTCGCCGTGCCATGCCGGATCCCGGACCTCGTCATCGGTGATGCCGGGACCGTCCTTGTCGGACGGCGCGTCGGGCAGGCGCGCGAGGACGTCGTCGGCGGCGGGGACGGTGTGCCAGGTGTCGGGGTCGACGAGCAGGAACTCCTCCTCGATCCCGACGGTGCGGGCGGCGGACACTCGGTGGAGCCTTCCGTATCAGCGGCCGGTGAAGCGGGCCTGGCGGCGTTCGACGAAGCTCTGGAGGCCTTCTGCGGCGTCCTCACTGGTGAGAATGCCGGGCAGGAGTTCCTTCAGGTGGTCGGCTGCCGCCCGCTCGTTCTCCAGCCGCTGCGCGACACGGGCGTTGGCGAGCGTGCCCTGCACGCCCAGCGGCGCCTGTTCGGCGATGACGCGCGCGATCGCGGTGGCCCGTTCGAGCTGGGTGCCTGCAGGGACGACCTCCTGGACGAGGCCGATCCGGTGGGCCTCCGTGGCGCCGAACTCCTCGCCGGTGAGCAGGAACCGCATCGCGTTGCCCCAGCCGAGCTGGGTCGTCGCGCGGACCGTCGCCCCGCCGAACGGGATGATGCCCCTGCCGATCTCCAGCTGTCGGAACCGCACGTCGTCGGCTCCGACGACGACGTCGGACGCCAGTGCCAGCTCGATGGACAGGGTGAACGAGACACCCTGGACGGCGAGTACGACCGGCTTCGGCACCGGCGGCTTCCACAGGGCGAAGGGGTCGTACGCACCTCCTCCCGACAGTGCGGCAGGCCCGTCGTCCTGCACCGAGGGCCAGACGTCCGCCAGGTCGAGACCGGCACTGAAATGGTCACCGTGCCCGTACAGCACACCCACGCGTGCCTCGGAGTCCTCGGCCAGCCGGTCGTAGGCGAGTCCGACCTCGTCGATCGTGCGGAGGTCCCACGCATTGCGTTTCTCGGGCCGGTTCACGCCGATGAGCAGTACATGGCCGTCACGTTCGACGGTGACACGGGGCGACATGGAAGTCCGGGTCCTCCTCGGTTCGCTGGGCAGCCGTTTCGACGATCACGGAGCAGCCTGCCACGATCGTCGAATGTATAACGCCCTATACAGCGGGGCTTTTGGCGACGGATATCGCCGCCACTCGCCACCGCATTGTCACCACCAGGAACAGCTCAGGACGCGACCGGGTTCTCCGAGCTCGCGGTGTCGTCCACGTACTCGACGACGCCGGCCTCGCGGAGCAGTTCCAGAACCCGGTCGGCCGCGCCTTCCGGCGAGCCCGTGCTTGTGTCGAGCTGCAGGTCCGGCGCCTCCGGGTGCTCGTAGACGTCGTCGACGCCCGTCAGCCCCTTGACCTCCCCGGCGGCAGCACGCGCGTAGAGCCCCTTGGGGTCCCGGCGGGCGCACTCCTGCAGCGGAGTGCTCACGTAGACCTCGAAGAACGCGGAGCCCCGCTCGGCGTGGTGAGCGCGGACCGCCTCCCGCGTCTCGGCGTAGGGAGCGATGACCGGAACGAGCGTGAGCACGCGGTGACGCGTCAGCAGTTCCGCGATGAACCCCACGCGCTGGCCTTGCTTGTCCCGGTCCTCACGGCTGAAACCCAGGTCGCTGGAGATGGTGCGGCGGATCTCGTCACCGTCCAGCACCTCGACCTCCACGTCGGTGCTCTCGCCCGCGACCAGTGTGGCGACGGCCCCGGCCAGCGTCGACTTGCCCGCACCGGACAATCCGGTCAACCAGACGGTCGCGCCGCGGGTGAGGCGAAGGGACCGGTCCGCAGTCATAAGAAGCTCCTCCAGGAAACCGTTACCGACCTGTGGTGGTGCACGGGACGACATCGTCCGCGGGCGAAAGAAAACTCACCGTGAAGGCCACAGCAAACCATCCGGTGTGAGCGAGTACGCTCCCGGGGCCATGAGCTCCGCAACACAGCGTGTGTACCTGCACATCGGGTTACCCAAGACCGGAACGACATCGCTGCAGGAGCTGCTGTGGCACAACCAGGAAGCCCTGACCTCGGACGGCGTGTCGTTCCCCGGCTACGACCTCGGTGCGCACCACCGGGCCGTCGCCGATGTGCACCCCGGTCGCTACGGCGGCTGGAAGGAGAAGCGCACGCCCGGGTCGTGGAACTGGCTGGTCGAGCAGGCGAGGGCGTTCGAAGGGGCGACGTTGATCTCCTCGGAACTGCTCGCGCCGGCGAGCCCCGAGGAGGCCGAGCAGGTCGTCTCGTCGCTGTCGTTCGCCGAGGTGCACATCGTGTGCACGGTGCGCGACCTCGCGCGGCAGATCCCGTCGGTCTGGCAGGAGAACGTCAAGACCCGGCAGAGCACGTCGTACCCCGACCTGCTGGCCTCGCTCCGCAGCGGCGAACTCGGCGACACGGCGAGGCTGTTCTGGGATTACCAGGACCTGCCGCGCGTGCTCGAGACGTGGGGCGCGGGGCTTCCCGCCGACCGCGTGCACGTGGTGACCGTGCCGCCCCGTGGTGGCGGTCGGGACGTGCTGTGGGAGCGGTTCGCCGGCCTGCTCGGGCTGGACCCGGCCGCGTACGAGACGGACATTCCGCACTACGGCAACTTCTCCCTGGGCTACCCGGAGACGGAGTTCCTCCGGCGGATCAACGCGTCGCTGCCGGAGCGGTTCCCGTGGCTGCAGTACGCGCGCCGGGTCAAGGACGACTTCGCCGCCCACACGCTCAGCGCGCGCAGCGGCCGCGGCAGCATCCCGCTGCCCAAACAGGACCAGGACTGGGTGCGGGAGACGGCGGAGCGCTACATCGAACGGGTCCGCGGTGCCGGTTTCCACGTCGTCGGTGACCTCGAGGATCTGCGGCCCGCCGCGGCGCGCGGCGACGAACCCGCGACGGCCGACGAGCTCACCCCGAGTGAGGCGGAGATCGGGGAGATCGCGATGGAGTCGGTCACCGACCTGCTCCGCCATCCGGCGGGTTCCCGCCGGATGATGAAGCGCAAGCCGCCGCAGCAGGCGAAGGCGCTGAGGCTGCGGCAGTTCGTGATGCGCATGTCGGATCAGTATCCCCAGGTGATGGCCGCGCGACGGGCGTACTGGCGGGCGCGCGCCAAGCTGGGGCGCTGACCCGCTTCGACCACACCGACGGCCCGTGGCGGACGCCCGGCGGGCGGGATGGAGCATGTGATGAGCCGAGTGGCGCTGACCGGTACCGACGGCCGGTGGACCCTCACCCTGACCGATCCCGACCGGCGCAACTGCCTGGACGACGTGACGTGCCGCGAGCTCGGCGAGGCGATCGACACGGTCGCCTCCGCCGAGGACGCGCGCACCCTCGTCGTCGCGGGGGAGGGGAAGGCGTTCTGCGCGGGCGCGGACCTGCCCGCGCTGTTCGGCGACGCCTCCGAACGGGCGGTCGGCGAACTGCGCAGGCACCTGCACTCGGTGTACGACAGCTTCCTGCGCCTGCGCAAGTTGGACATCCCGACGATCGCGGCGGTTCAGGGCGCGGCGGTCGGCGCCGGACTGAACCTGGCGATGGCTTGTGACGTCCGCATCGCCGGACCGCACGCGTCGTTCGCGGCGACGTTCTCCCGGATCGGACTGCATCCGGGCGGCGGGTGCACGTGGTTCCTCGTCGACGCGCTCGGGCGGCAGCGGGCGATGGCTCTGCTGCTCGACGGTGGCACGCTGGACGGTGAGGCGGCCGTTCAGCAGGGATTGGCGCTGGAGCTGGCCGACGACCCGTTGGCCAGGGCGCAGGAGATGGCCGAGCGCTGGGCCGGGCACGATCCGGCGCTGGCGCGGGACATCAAAGCAGCGGTGGAGCTCGCCGCGGGTGGTGACTTCGACGCGACGCTGGAGTTCGAGGCGTGGGCGCAGGCGTCCAGCGCGACGGGCCCGAAGATCCGCGAGGTCGTGGAGCGGTTCCGGAAGTGACCGCGGGACGGCCTTCCCCGGCTGCGAACGGGCTCAGGCCACGAAGCCCTGTGCGGTCAGCAGGTCCCTGCTGCGGCGGCGACGGCGTAGCCACACCTGGCGCGTGCCGTCGGAGTAGAGCCGCACGTTGGCCAGCTCCCAGCCGGTGAACTCTGCCTGGATGGCCAGCTGCACGGACGCGGTCACGCGGGAGACCCCTGGCGGGAGCTGGACCCGCTGGTACTCCCAGTCGTCGTCGACCACCGCTTCCGTGCGCGTCATGGCGTGATCACCTGGATACCTTCCTCGGCCGCCGAACCGATGACAACCCGGGACGTCCGCTCATCGACGGTAACGGAATCGGGCTGGCGAACGGTGGGAAGCCGGAACTTTTCCTCCGGTTGTCCGCCGCGTACGTCGTAGCCGACGACCTGATTGCGTTCGGTGAGAGTGACCCACGCGACGTGGCGCTTCGCGTCGTAGGCGATGCCGTGGGCCCCGCCGGGAACCGGGTGCCGCTGTCGCAACAGCAGCGGGTCCGTGTCGAAGGCGAGCAGCGCGCCGTTGCGGGCGTCGGTGACCAGCACGCGGCCGTACTCGTCGGTCGTGGCGTCGACCGCACCCTGGCCTGCCCGGAGTCCCTCGTCGATCGTGCCGTCGGCGAGGTCGACCGAGAACACGGCGGTCCGCAGCCGGTCGAGCACGACCGCGCCGCTGCCGCCGACGAGCACGTCGTCGGCACTGTAGAGCTCACCCCGGAGTGTGTTCACCGGCCGGTCGTCGGCGTCGAGGACCTGTACGGCCTTGGCGTCCCGCAGCGCCACGAGGGTGCGGTCGCCGTCGGCGGCGACGCCCGCAGGGGCACCGTCGAGTTCGACGACGTCGGCCTCGCCCGCCGCGCCGTCGATGCGCGCGAAGGCTCCGGCGTCCGGCATGGCGGCGACGACCGAGCCGTCGATCGTCGTCAGCTTCGTGACCTCGCCCGGCAGTGAGACGGTGCGCGGCTCTGCTCCGGGTTCGGCGAGGTCGTAGAGCCGCACGGCGTCCTCACCGGACACGGCGGCCGCGAGGACGCCGTCCGCGGTGGTGACGTCGGTGACGTCGCCGTCGACCGGCACGACCCGGCCCGCGGGTTCCGCTGCCGTCGCGGGCGAGGGTGCGGCACTGGCCCGTTCCGGGTTCTCGACCACCTGCAGCTGGTCGCCGCCAGCGCCCGCATCGGAGCATCCGGTGAGCACCAGCGCGGAGCTGATCGCCAGGGCCGCCCACCGCCACCCTCGGCCCGGTGCGGGCCGGCGGGTCACGGAGCGTGTGCCGGTCTCCGGCGAACGGCGGGAAGTCGGTGGCGCGGTCACGAGGACTCCTCGTTCGAGTCGGCTGAGTCGGCCGCACCGGAACGTGCCGCTCCGCCGCCGCAGGCGGGCCGGCTGACGTCGTCGAGCGCACCGCGGATGGCGTCCGGCAGGGTGAGTTCCTCGGCGGCGAGTGATCCGGCGAGCTGCGTGGTGTCGCGGGCGCCGACGACGGGAGCGACGACGCCGGGCCGGTCGCGAACCCAGGCCAGGGCGACGGCCAGCGGCGACGTTCCGAGCCCCTCGGCCGCCGTGGCGACGGCTTCGACGATGCGGCTCGCCCGGTCGGTGCGGTGGTGGTCGACGTAGCCGCCGTAGGCGGGGTCGGCGCCGCGGGAGTCGGCCGGTGTGCCCGCCCGGTACTTGCCGGTCAGCACGCCACGCCCGAGCGGCGCCCACGGCAGCAGGCCGATGCCGTGGTGACCCGCGGCGGGCACGATCTCCCGCTCGGGGCCGCGGTCGAGCAGGGAGTACTCGCTCTGGGTGGACACGATGCGCGTGGTGCGCAGGCCGCACGCCGCTGTCGCCAGTTGCCAGCCCGCGTAGTTGGACACGCCGACGTAGCGGACCTTTCCACTGGTGACGGCGTGGTCGAGGGCCGAGAGCGTCTCGTGGAGCGGCACGGCCGGGTCCCACGCGTGCACCTGCCACAGGTCGATGTGGTCGACGCCGAGGCGCCGCAGTGAGCCGTCGAGCGCGGCCAGCAGCGAGCCGCGGGAGGCGCCGCCGCCGAAGGGCCCGGCCTCGCGGCGGGCGGCGGCCTTGGTGGCGAGCACGATGTCCTCGCGGGGCACGAGATCGGCCAGCAGGGAGCCGAGGATCCGTTCGCTCTCGCCGTCGCCGTAGACGTCCGCGGTGTCGACGAGCGTGCCTCCCGCGTCGACGAAGGCCATGAGCTGGTTGGCGGCTTCTTCGGCGTCGGTGCCGGTGCCCCACGACAACGTGCCGAGGCCCATGCGGGACACCTGCGCGCCCGAAGCGCCGAGCGGGCGACATTCCATGACTGCCCAGCGTAGTCATCACCCGTTCGCGAGATTGACCAAGGCACTATCGGCGGCATGTCCGGCCACCGATAGTGTCGCTGCCCGTGCGACTGGGTTTGAATCTCGGCTACTGGGGCGCCGGGAACGATGCGAGCAATCTGACACTGGCCAAACACGCCGACGAGCTCGGCTTCTCCGTCGTATGGGCGGCCGAGGCGTATGGCTCGGACGCGCCGACGGTGCTGGCATGGGTCGCCGCGCATACGTCGAACGTCGATGTCGGCAGCGCTGTGCTGCAGATTCCGGCGCGGACGCCCGCGACGACCGCGATGACGGCGGCGACCCTCGACTCGCTGTCCGGTGGCCGGTTCCGGCTCGGTCTCGGCGTGTCGGGCCCGCAGGTGTCGGAGGGTTGGCACGGTGTGCGGTTCGGCTCACCGCTGGGGCGCACGCGGGAGTACATGGACATCGTCCGTGCGGCGCTGCGCCGCGAGAAGGTTTCCTACGAGGGCGAGCACTTCCGGCTGCCGCTCCCGGACGGCCCCGGCAAGGCGCTGCGGCTGACCGTGCACCCGGTGCGTGAGCACGTCCCGATGTATCTCGCCGCCATCGGCCCGAAAAACGTCGAGCTGACGGGTGAGCTCGCCGACGGCTGGCTGCCGGTGTTCTTCTCGCCCGAACACGCCGGCGACCAGGTGGCGCAGCTCCGGGCGGGTGCGGAGAAGGCGGGCCGCGACCTGTCGTCGTTCGACATCGCGCCGACCGTGCCGCTCGTGCCGGGTGACGACTGGCGGACGTGTGCCGACTCGGTGCGGGCGTACGCCGCGCTGTACCTGGGCGGGATGGGCAGCAAGGACAAGAATTTCTACAACCGGCTCGCCGTGCGGATGGGGTTCGAGGCCGAGGCCGCCGAGGTGCAGGAGAAGTTCCTCGCGAAGGATCACGCGGGTGCGATGGCCGCGGTGCCGGCCGAGTTCCTCGACGCGACGTCGTTGCTGGGGCCGAAGGAACGCATCGCCGAGCGGCTGACCGCGTTCGCGGAGGCGGGTGCGACGACGGTGAACCTGTCGCCGTTCGTGGCCCCGGAGCAGGGTGCTGACACGCTGCGCACGGCCGTCGAGGCGCTGGAACTGGCGGGGGTGGCCGGCTGATGGGGTGGTTCGAAGCCCTCGTCCTGGGCGTCGTCCAGGGGCTGACGGAGTTCCTGCCGATCTCGTCCAGTGCGCACCTGCGCATCACCGCGGCGTTCGCAGGTTGGGGCGACCCGGGTGCGGCCTTCACCGCGGTCACGCAGATCGGCACCGAGTTGGCCGTGCTGCTGTACTTCGGGAAGAAGATCGGCAGCATCCTGAAGAACTGGTTCTTCTCGATCTACAAGCCCGCGTACCGGCGCGATCCCGACGCCCGCATGGGCTGGCTGATCATCGTCGGTTCGCTGCCGATCGGTGTGCTGGGCCTGCTGTTCCAGGAACAGATCGAGCACGCGTTCCGCGACCTGCGGCTCATCGCGACGACGTTGATCGTGTTCGGCATCTTCCTGCTGATCGCCGACCGGATGGGCAGGCAGGACCGCGATCTGGACCACCTGACGGTCAAGCACGGTCTGACGTACGGGTTCTTCCAGGCGCTCGCGCTCGTGCCCGGGGTGTCCCGGTCGGGCGGCACGATCACCGGTGGCCGGTTGATGGGCTACAACCGTTCGGCCGCCGCGGAGTACTCGTTCCTGCTCGCGGTGCCCGCTGTGCTGGCGTCCGGTCTGTACAAGCTCACCGACATCGGTGCGGGCCAGGGACCGGCGTGGGGGCCGACGATCCTGGCGACGGTCGTGGCGTTCGGTGTCGGGTTCGCGGTGATCGCGTGGCTGATGTCCTACATCCGGAAGCACTCGTTCCTCCCGTTCGTGATCTACCGGGTGGCGCTGGGCCTGTTGCTGTACGTGCTGGTGTTCACCGGCGTGCTCGACCCGAACGCCGGACCGGTGGAGAGCTGATCCACACGCGGGTGTCGGCGTAGGGTGAGGGCGTGGGAACCGTCATTCTGCTGCGGCACGGCCGGTCGACGGCCAACGGCTCGGGCGTACTCGCCGGGCGCATGCCGAAGGTCGGCCTGGACGAAGCGGGGCGCGGGCAGGCGCAACAGTTGGTGGACCGGCTCGCGGACGTGCCGCTGGCCGCGCTCGTGTCGTCGCCGTTGTTGCGGTGTAAGCAGACGCTCGAACCGCTGGCCAAGGCGCGCGGGCTCAGCCGGGTGGCCGAGTCTCGGCTATCCGAAGTGGACTACGGCGACTGGACGGGGCGGGAACTGAAGACGCTCGCGAAGGAACCGCTGTGGCGGGTCGTGCAGACCCACCCGTCGGCGGCCGTGTTCCCCGGCGGGGAGAGCCTCGCGGGGGTGCAGGCCAGGGCGGTGGCCGCGGTGCGGGAGCACGACGCACGGCTCAGCGCCGAGCACGGTGAGCACGTGGTGTGGGCGCTGTGCAGCCACGGCGACGTGCTCAAGTCCGTCCTCGCCGACGCACTCGGCCAGCACCTCGACGGTTTCCAGCGCATCGTCGTCGACCCGGGTTCGCTGTCGGTGGTGCGCTACAGCGAGACGCGGCCGTTCGTGCTGCGCATCAACGACAACGCAGGCGATCTCTCGGGGATCGTGCCCCCGAAGCCCGCCAAGCGCGGCCGCAGGCGCGGTAGGAGCGCCGACTCCTCCGACGCCGTCATCGGTGGTAACACTGGACGAAAGGACAACGCGTGACCGACAACCCGCTGCTGGCACCGAGTGACCTGCCGTACGGGCTGCCGCCGTTCGACCGCATCTCCGACGAGCACTTCCTGCCCGCGTTCGAGGCGGCGTTCGCCGAGCACCGGGCGGAGATCGCGGCGATCTCCGACGACCCGGAGCCGCCGTCGTTCGAGAACACGATCGTCGCGCTCGAGTGTTCGGGGCAGTTGCTCCATCGCGTGTCCCAGATCCTGTTCAACCTGACCGCGGCGGAGGCCACGGACGCGCGCCGGGAGGTGCAGACCGAGGTGGCTCCGCGGCTGGCCGCGCACTCGGACGAGATCCACCTCAACGCCGCGTTGTTCGCCCGGGTCGACGCGGTGCACGCCCGGCGCGGCGAGCTCGACCTCACACCCGAGCAGGACTGGCTGCTGCACCGCACGCACATCGCGTTCCGGCGTGCCGGCGCGGATCTGCCGGAGGACAAGCAGTCGCGGCTGCGTGAACTGAACGAGGAGCTGTCCCGGCTGGAGACCCGGTTCCAGGACAACCTCCTGGCCGACACCAACGACCTGGCCGTGCTGGTGTCCACACGCGACGAGCTGGCCGGGCTGTCGGAGGATGCCGTGGCCGCGGCGGCCGAGGCCGCGACCGCGCGGGGTGAGGACGGCACGTACCTGCTGACCCTGGGGCTGCCGTCGGCCCAGCCGGTGCTGGCGTCGCTGGAGAACCGCGAGCTGCGCGAGCGGGTGTTCCGCGCATCGGTGTCGCGGGCGGGCCGCGGAGGCGATCACGACAACAAGGACGTGCTGGCCACGATCGCCCGGCTGCGTGCCGAACGCGCCGCGGTGCTCGGCTATGCGCACCACGCGGCGTATGCCATCGAGGACCAGACCGCAGGGTCCGCCGACGCCGCGGTATCGATGTTGGAGCGGCTGGCGCCCGCGGCCGTCGCCAACGCGAACGCCGAGGCTGCCGAGCTGCAGGAGGAGTTGGCGGCCGACGGCGTCGAAGGTGACCTGCAGCCCTGGGACTGGGCCTATTACGCCGAACGCGTCAGGAAGCGCAAGTACGACATCGACGACGCCGCCCTGCGGCCGTACTTCGAGCTGGAACGAGTGCTCGTCGACGGCGTGTTCCACGCTGCGGGCAAGCTGTACGGGCTCACGTTCAGCGAGCGCAGGGACCTGAGCGGCTACCACCCCGACGTGCGGGTGTGGGAGGTGTTCGACGCCGGCGGCGAGCCGCTCGGGTTGTACCTGGGCGACTATTTCACGCGCGACGCGAAACGCGGCGGCGCGTGGATGAACAACCTCGTCGAGCAGTCGCGGCTGCTGGGGCAGCGTCCGGTCGTGGTGAACAACCTCAACATCACCAAGCCGCCGGAAGGCGAGCCCGCGCTGCTCACCTACGACGAGGTGACCACGCTCTTCCACGAGTTCGGACACGCACTGCACGGTTTGGTGTCCGACGTGGAGTACCAGTCGCTGGAGGGCACGAACGTGCCGCGCGACTTCGTCGAGTTCCCTTCGCAGGTCAACGAGATGTGGGCGTTGTGGCCGGAAGTGCTGGCGAACTACGCGCGGCATCACCGCACCGGTGAGCCGCTGCCACCGGAGACGGCGGCGAAGCTGGAGGAGGCGAGCCGCTACGGCGAGGGCTTCCGCACCACGGAGTATCTCGCGGCGTCGTTGCTGGATCTCGCGTGGCACACGCTCGGTCCGGACGCCGAGGTCGACGACGTCGACCGGTTCGAGGCCGAGGCACTGCAGAAGGCGGGGGTCGCGCTCACGACGATTCCGCCGCGGTACCGCAGCACGTACTTCGCCCACGTGTTCAGCAATTCCTATGCGGCGGGCTACTACTCCTACATCTGGTCCGAGGTGCTCGACGCCGAGTCGGTCGAGTGGTTCCGCGCCAGCGGTGGGCTGACGCGGGAGAACGGGGACCGGTTCCGTGCGGAGTTGCTGGCCAAGGGCGGCAGCGTGGATGTGATGGAGGCGTTCCGCGCGTTCCGCGGCCGGGATCCGGAGTTGCGTCCGTTGCTGGAACGCCGGGGGCTGACCGCAGCATGATCCGGGCGCGGATGGGGCCTGCCCCGAACGCAGGTCCCATCCGCGCTCGCTAGGCTTCCGCTTCGTGCTTCCGATCATTCCCCTGGCCATCGGTGTCGGCGCCGTCGTCGCCGGTGCCGCACTACCCGCTCGGCGCCGTGGCGAGCGGCGCCGCGAGTTCGCCGCGGCCGCCGCGTCCGTGCGCGCCGCGTACAACCGGCTCGGCTTCTGCCTGGACACCCTGACGCCCGGTGAGGACGCTGCCGCGGCGGACAGTCTGGCGCGGGCGCGGGAGCGGTGGCACACCACGGGGGCGTTGCTGTCCGAGGCGACCACGGCCGAGGAGTGCCGGGTCGCGGCAGAGGTCGCCGCCGCCGGTATGGACCACGTCGATCGGGCGTGCCGCGTGCTGGGCACGCCGCTTCCGCACACCGGGTCCGGGGGCGGCACCGGTGCGTAGGGCTGCGGCGACGCTCGTCGTCCTGGGATGCGTCGTCGGGTTCGCTGTGTCCGGAGGCGCTGTGTCCGGGGCTGCTGCGCCTGCGGGGCGTGCGCAGCAGCGTCCGGAACCGGACGGAACGGCGATCTGGCGCGGCCTGCAACAGGATCCGGTGTACGTGATGCCCGGCGCGCAGGCCCGCTTCGACGACGCGACGATCCGGCAGCAACGCAGGCGTGCCGACGCCGAGGTCGCAGGGACCGTGTACATCGTGGTCGCGCCGATCGGCCGGTCGGGCATCTCCATCAGGAACGCGCTCGACGACCACCTCGGCGACCGCGACGAGTTGATCACTGTGGGCGGCCTGCAGGTGGGGACCGACTGGTTCGACTTCGCCGGCGGCCGGTACTACGGCGACGGGCCCGAGGGCGACTGGTCGATGGCCGTGAACCGCAGGCACGCCCGCACCGTCATGACGACCTACGACGTCACCGCGCCGCTGGTCGATGTCCTCGGCATGGCGCGCGGCGCCGAACCCGCGGCGGCTGCGCCGCCGCGCACACGCGAGCCGGCCCCACGGGACACCGTCGACCGGATCGCGGCCGACCTCGAGCGTGACCGGATCGCCGACGGCACGAGCCCCGACGGCATCGGTCACGGCGACATCGGGCGGCCGCCGTACGACGCCGAGGAGTTCGGCCGTTTCCGTATTGCCTACCTGCCGCCCACGCGTCCGGGACGGCCCGTGCCGGATCCGCTACCGGCGCTGTCGCAGCGGTTCCCCGACGACACCGTGGTCGTGGTCCGTGGGCTGTGGATCGACGCGGCCGGTCCCGGAGATCGCGGAGACATCGACACGGCTCTGCGGTACGCCAGGGACAACCGGAACGACGAACTGCTGTGGCTGGGCAGGCCCGCGTCCGCGGTCGGCGACTTCTACGAGCGGATCGGTCAGCTCCGCCGCGGCACACTCGATCCGCGTGGTGTGCCGGTGAAACCTCCGAGCGCGGACGAGACCGGTGGCGTCGTCGGTCCGTGGGTGTTCGCCGGGACGGGCGTCGCCATCGCCGGTGTCTCGGTGGGGGCGTGGTGGTGGCGTCGTCGACGTCGCCAGGAGTCGGATGCCAGGGCCTTCCGGATCGCGAGTGCGGAGTTGACGGCGGAACTGGCGCGGGTCGCCGCGGCGATCACGACGGCCGACGGCCACGGCGAACCTGCCCGCGGCCGGGCAGCCGCGGCGGAGCGATACGCCACGGCGGTCGACCTCGCGGAGCGGGCGACCACGGACGCGGAGCTGACGATCGCCCGTGACGTGGCCGGTGAGGCTCGCGGGATGCTGGAGGACGTGCGATGACCGGCGGTGCTTGGCGCACGGGCCTGCGGTGGCTGATCGGCGTTCTGCTGGTCGGCGGCGCGGTGTTCTCGATCGCGGGAGTGTTGATCCCGCTGCTCGCGGCGCCCGACGAACCGTCGTCGACGACATCGATCCCGGAGGCCGACCGGGCGATCGACGGGCTGCGGGAACGCAGCGTGTACGTCGAGTCCGGTGACGGGGCCGAGTGGCGACTCGACGTGCCCGCGGCGCGCGAGCTCATCGGCGATCGCCCGATCCTCGTCGCTGGGTTCGCGGGCAAGGACACGTTGCGGTCGGATGCGCCCTACTTCCGCGACGCGATCGCCGATGTGCAGCGGCGTCCCGGCGCTCTCGGCGACTTGGCCGAGTACGACGGTCCGATGGAGGCCACGTGCGCGGCGATCGCCGGGGAGTACCCGGACACGATGGTGGTCGTCCTGCATCCGCGTCCCGGTTTCGAGACCGCGTGTGCCGGGCCAGGGTTTCCTGCGCACGACTCCGAGGACGAGCCCGTGTCGTGGGCCGACGGCGTACTCGCCTCCGCTTCGGGCGCAGGTGATGCCCGTACGGGCGGTGCGGACAGGCTGCCACTCGTCGAGGGCCTCGTACCCGCCTACGAGACCGGCATCGAACGGTTCGACGCACCCCCGGTGGAGCGAGACCTGGCGGGGCCGTTCCGGGCACTGCGGATCTCGGCCTACGTGGTCGGTGGCGCCGTCGCGGCCGCGGCGCTCTTCCTCCTCGTGCGGCACGGGGTCACCGCCGGCGGCGCGTCGGTGGGGGAGAGCCGCCGTGGCCGCAGGGCCGCACGTGCCTCGGCGCAGGCCGACGTCCACGCGCTGGCGGACCGGGTCCTCGCACTCGAACGGGATCAGGCGGACCGGCTCCTGTCGGGGTCGGGGCCGCCCGATCCCGCCCACGTGCTCCGGCTGGCCGAGGGGTACCTCGACCTCGCCAGACGGATCGAGTCGGCCGAGACCACCGAGCAGTACGCGGAGATCTCGCGGCTGGCGCGGTCACTCCTCGACCCCGACCCCGACCCCGACGCCGACCCCGACGCCGACGCCGACGTCGTCGCGTCGCCGGCCTGAGGCGCCCGCGGCGAACGGCGAACGGGACTCGAACCGGCTCCGTCCCGGGCACACACGGCGTGCCCGGGACGGAGCAGAGCTACCTCGCTGCTTCCTTCGCTGCCTTCTCCGCTGCTCCGGTCGCCTCGGGGGTCGGGTCACTTGGTCCAGACGACGGGGTTCTCCTCGTAGTCGGGGGACTCGGTGAAGTGCACCTCGGCCACGTCGCCCCGCGCCGAGCCCTGGATGGTGCAGCTCTCGTAGGAAGCGCCCTGCTCGTTGAACTCCGACGACGCGTCCTCGCTCTCGCACTGGTCCACACCGCCCATCACGGTCAGGACGGCGCCGGTGGAATCACCACCGGCGAGCCGGCCGTCGAGGTCGACCCGCGAGTACTTCAGGTCGTCGCCGCCGACGTTCTCCACCGTGAACTCGATGTAGTACGGCGTGATGCGCTCGTCGATCGACGAACCGTCGCTCTTCTTGGGCAGGTCCGAGGGGGAGCCCTTCTTGACGTCGGTCACCGTGATGGCGACGGTGCCCTTCTTGTCATCGGTGTACTCGAACGGAACGACGGCGCGTTCGCCGACCTTGAGTTTCGTTCCGGGGGCGGTGATCTCGTCGTCGACGGGGAGCGCGCTGGCGTCCCCGCCGTCGGCCGACTCGGAGGCCTCGGCCGGTGCTGCACTGCTGGGCGGTGCGGAGCTCTGTTCCGGTGTCTGCTGGCCCGCGTCGGCGTCCTCCTCGCCGCCACAGGCCGAGAGGGCCAGACCCATCGTGGCCATTGCTGCCGCGGCGGCGATACGTCCCTTGCGCACGTTTACCTCACTCTGTGTTGTCGGCGCTGTCGACGTGACAGCCTTTGGCGGATTGACGCATCGGGCAAGTCCGACGTTCCGTACAGGCCGAAACGTGACCGGCAACACGTTGAGTAGTCACGGGATAGGGCGCGAGTCGGAGATCGACGCGCGCCGTCCCGCCGTGCGCATCGTCCCGTGCGACCGCGTACCCGCGGCCCGCACGACCACAGCTCGCCGCGCAGGCCGGGGTGCGAGCCAGGAACCGCACAAAAAAGGGCCGCCGGAACGAATGGCTCCGGCGGCCCCCTCGAACGCGGGTGGCGCGATCAGATCAGGCCGAGCTCCTTCACGGTGTCGCGCTCGTCGGTGAGCTCCTTGACAGAGGCGTCGATCTTGCCGCGGGAGAACTCGTCGATCTCCAGGCCCTGCACGATCTCGTACTTGCCGTTCTTCGTGGTGACCGGGAACGACGAGATGATGCCCTCCGGCACGTCGTAGGAACCGTCGGACGGGATACCCATCGAGACCCAGTCGCCCTCGGACGTGCCGTTGACCCAGTCGTAGACGTGGTCGATGGCGGCGTTGGCCGCCGACGCCGCGGACGAGGCGCCGCGAGCCTCGATGATCTCCGCGCCGCGCTTGGCCACACGCGGGATGAACTCGTCCTCGAGCCACTTCTGGTCGCCGACGGCCTCCGCGGCGTTCTTGCCGTTCACCTCGGCGTGGAAGATGTCCGGGTACTGCGTGGCCGAGTGGTTGCCCCAGATCGTGAGCTTCTTGATGTCGGCGACGCCGACGCCGAGCTTCGTGGCCAGCTGCGCCGCGGCACGGTTGTGGTCCAGCCGCGTCATGGCGGTGAAGCGCTCCTTGGGCACGTCCGGGGCGTGCGCCTGGGCGATCAGCGCGTTCGTGTTGGCCGGGTTGCCCACCACGAGGACCTTCACGTCGTCGGCAGCGCCGGCGTTGATGGCCTCACCCTGCGGCTTGAAGATGCCGCCGTTGGCCTCGAGCAGGTCGCCGCGCTCCATACCCTTGGCACGGGGGCGTGCGCCGACGAGCAGGCCGACGTTGGTGCCTTCGAAGGCCTTCTTGGCGTCGTCGAAGATGTCGACACCGGCCAGCAGCGGGAACGCGCAGTCCTCGAGTTCCAGCGCCGTGCCCTCGGCCGCCTTCACCGCCTGCGGAATCTCGAGCAACCGCAGCTTGACCGGCGTGTCCTGGCCGAGCAGCTGACCGGACGCGATGCGGAACAGCAGCGCATAACCGATCTGGCCGGCCGCGCCGGTGACGGTGACGTTGACAGGGGCCTGGGTCATAACGTTCTCCTGCTGATGGGTTCAGTGCTTGTACTCGGGATGCTATCCGGCGGTGCCGGATCCGGGCGGGTGCGTCGCCTCACCTGTAACGATTGAGCCGGGCCGAGGTGTGACGCCGAACGCTTTGCCGAGCGCGCCGACGGCCTCGTCGAGCTTGGCGAAGCTCGCCAGTACGACCCGCTGCGCCGCCTCGTCGTCGGGGCGGATGCCGTCGTCTCCCGGTGGCGGTTCGACGTGCCCCTGTGCGCCGGGGGAGTGGATGGCGTCCAGCAGCACGTCGATGTTGTGGGTGATCCTCGTGGTCACGGTGTCGAGCCGGTCGTCGAGCGCCAGCAGCCCGGGCCGGGCACGCGCGGCGATGTGCCGCGCCCGGAACGCGACGGCGTCGAGCGTGTCGAGCACGTACCAGCCGTAGTCCCGCCGTGCCGCCCGCAGGCTGATCGGGTGGGTGAGCGGTTCGACGACGGTACGCACCTGTTCGACGTCCCGGTCCAGCGTTCGCGACAGCTCGATGACGTTCACGTTGTCCACCCCGGACAGCAGAGCCCGCGCCTGTGTCACGTACTCCCGCAGATCGTCGAGCGCGGTCGCGACGTCGTCGAGCATCGCCGCCCGCGTGCGCACCGGCACGATCACGACGGCCGCCAGCACCCCGGAGGCTGCGCCGACCGCCGTCTCGGCGAGCCGCACACCGAGCACGTCGATGCTGAACGTGCCCAGGAGGCTGTAGAGCAGGCCGAGCATCGTGGTGATGAAGAACGTCATCCCGACCTGTGACGCACGGGCGAAGAACACCATGCCGAACACGCACACGAGGATCAGCACGATCGTGGCCGGTACGTTCCCGGCCACGGCGAGGGCGCACACTGCGCCCGCGAAGATCCCGACGATCGTGCCCACGATGCGGCGGGCACTCTTGATCAGCGTGGCGCCCGCACTCGACGTGCCGAGGAAGACGACGAACACGGTCAGCACCGCCCAGTACCACCGCTGATGCGACACCAGTTCGCCGCCGACGACGGCCAGTCCGCCACCCAGCACCGCCTGGATCGCACTGCGCGTCGTGTTGTCGTAGGCCAGCACCGGCGTGCGCTCGGGTTCCGCGCCGTCCGGCGGTTCCGGTTCGGCTGAGAAGTCGTTCTCGGCGATGCGCTGCGCGTTGAGGTCGGCGAGAGCCAGTTCGGCGATCGCGCGGCGCACGTCGTCACCGGGCTCGGTGCGGTCACCCAGTCTGCTGCCGCTGACGAGCAGTTCGCTGAACTCCCGGGTGTCGGCGATGACCGGAAGCTCACGCGGATCGCGCTCGATGAGGGAACGGAAGCGGTGCAACCGCGCCACGAGGTCGTCGCGCACCGCCTCGGCGAGGTCCTCGCCGCACGCTCTGCGAGTGGTGATCGCGAGCCACTGCGCGGCCAGCTCGACCTCCAGCGCCCGGCGCCGCAGGAGCGCGGCCGCCTTCGGATCGTCGAAGACGTCGCCGATCGTGTCCTCGATCAGCAGCACGGCCTCGTGCAACCGGTCGCCCGCCCGGCGGACCTGCTTCCCGGTGCGCTGCGTGCCGCCGGCGGCCAGGTGGTTCGCGGCGGCCGTGACGCTGGCGCTGAGCCTGGTGCGGAACGAACGGCGTATCGCGAGCAGCTCGCGGCCCGCCCTGCGCGGCAGCAGCACGAAACGCACGATCGCGTTCGCAGCCAGCCCGGTGGAGAGCGCCAGCAACAGGGCCGGCACGTGCTCGAGCCGTGTCTGCAGGAACATCGCGAAGAAGAACAGGAAGAACGGCGCCGAGCCGAGTGCGACGCCACGGGCGCCGAAACGCTGTGCGTAGACGGCCACGAAGATCAGCAGGACGAACACGATGCCGTCGAGCGGTGGCACGGCCTGGCCGAGACTCGCGGCCGTCAGCGCGGCGGAGCCGACGACGAACACGAGCCCGAGCGACACCGCCTGCCCGGCGGGCTCCGGGTCGCTGATCGTGAACGCGGCCATGAGCGCACCCACGGCTCCGACCAGTATCACCGGCAGCGGCAGGCCGACGGGAACGAGGACCGACACCGTGATCCCGATGCCGAGCACCGCCGACAGCGCGCGGCGGCTACGGCTCCACCCGGGATCCGAGGCGCGCAGCCGATCGACCGCGGTCTCCAGGACGGTGCCGATCATCCGTGCGATCCCGGCGGCACCACACGGAGGTCACCGCCTCCGCGCCCGTCGGTGCACCGCGTGCCGCGGGGTGTGCAGCCAGGCGGGCAACGGGAACCGGTATGAGCCACGCACCACACCGTAGACCGCAGGGGAAGCGCGTCCGGACGACACCACCGCCGCCCGGGCGGGCATCCCCTGATGGAGTGCCGCCCCTGCCGGAGCACCGCGTCGAGTCGCGGACACGCTGCACCGCGTTTACCGTCATGCATGGTGAGCAGCTACTACGGATCCGACGGGTACGAGTCCCACGGCGGACACGGCGACTACCGCCACGCGGACTCGGCGAAGCCACGTGTCAACGCGGGCACGCTGTGGGCGGGCGGCGCCGCGACCGCGCTCGTCGCCGCGCTGGTCGGGGTGGTCGCCACGCTGGTCGTCACCGGCGTGTTCGACATTCCCGTGATGGCCCCGGCGAACGCCGAAGGGGCCGTCGACTACATCGGCGCGGTCTGGCTGGCCGGATTCGGCGTCGTCGGTTCGCTGCTCGCAACGGTGCTGGCACATCTGCTGTTGCTGGTGGCGCCCCGGCCGATGGCGTTCCTCGGCTGGATCGTCGGCCTGGTGACGGTCGTGTTCGCGGTGTGGCCGTTCACGATCGCGGTCGAGATCGAGGTGCAGGTCGCCAGCGCCCTGGTGTACGTCGTCATGGGCATCGCCATCGGCTCGCTCGTCACCGGCATGGCGACGAAGGCCCTCGACGACTGAACACCGCCGGGACCGAGCACCGCCGGCACGATCCCGATCCCGGGGTGTGGGCCGATTCCCGGCTCAGCCGTACTTGCCCTGCACCGCGCTGTCGGCGATCGCGGTGACGACCTTGAACGCCTTCATCGCCTCGGTCATCGTCGCCGCCTCGAAAGCGATCCGCCGCAGGCCGGTTTCGGCCACCGTCGGCACGACCGCGGCGGCCTGCGCGAGATGGCTGGCGTCGAACTCGATCTCGATGCGGTGCGCGGCGACGACCGGCGCGACCCTGCCCGCACGGGCCATCGACCGCTCGGCCGCCTCGGCGATCCGGGAGGCCGTGACCGACGGCGGGTCGCACACCGCCGCGTACCGGCTCACGCATTCCTTGACGACGACGTGTTCTGCGTCGGGCGCGTACTCGGCGGCGTCGGCGCACGCCCGGTCGTCACCGGTGACCACGAGGACCGGCACGCCGTACTCGGCGGCCAGCGCGGTGTTGAGCCTGCCTTCGCTGGCTGGGACTTCGTCGAGCCACACGCCCGTGATGTGTGCGGGAAGGTAGGTGTGGGACAGCACGCCCTCGCACCCCGAACCCGCGTGGTAGCCCAGCAGGACGGCACCGTCCACACCGGAATCGACACCCTCCATCATGGACAGCGGCTTGTGCCTGCCGGTCAGCAGTCGTGCGCGGGTGTCGAGCTCCTCCAGGAGCAGGTTCCGTTGTGACAGGTGTGCCTCGTTGACGAGGGCGCCGCCGGCGCCACCCGCGCACAGGCCCGCGACAGCCGCGTTCACGTCACCGGTGAACAGCCCGCGGAACCGCTGCCACTGCTCGGTGCCGGGCACGACGTCGTCGGTCCAGGTCACGCCGGTGACGCCTTCCATGTCGGCGGAGATCAGGACGCGCGGTCCCGGGGTCGGACGGCCGGACTCGTTCGCGGGCGCAGGCTGTGTCATGGGCACAGGCTACGACGGCGGGCGGGCCAAAGGATCATGCCGCCGACGGTGTCGGATTCGACCGGAATCGTCGTATCCTGGGGTATGGCCACCGGCGTCCTCGTGCACGCTGCGATCTTCGTGGCACCGACGATCGTGGTGCTGCTCATCGTGCTGCTGCCGGGCGCCGCACGCCGCGCCGCCCAACGGCACCGGGCGGCCGGAGGGCCGATCCCGCGGCGCCGCGCCGTCCAAGTGGTGGCCGCCGACCTGCGCCGCGCCCACCACGCGCTCGTCACGCTCGAACCCGACGCGTCCCGCTTCCACCGGGACGAAGCCTGCGCCCGCTACGACGCGGTGCTGGCCGAGGCCTGCGCGATCGCCGACATCCCGGCAGACCGACTCGACGAGGCGACGGGCATCGACCGGGACATCGCGCGGCTCGAACTGGAGGAAGCGCTCATCCAGCATGGGCTCGCGCCGCACTGACGGTCCGGCCCACCGGCGCACCGCGCCCTGACGCGGGCACGTCCTTTCCGGGCGACGTTCCTACTTCCGTCTGTTTCCGGTGAGCAACCCGTGTGTAAAACGTTGACATCATGTTCGCGGGGGTGGTTACTTTTTGCGCTTCGGGTCATCCGCTCAGTCGACAACGAGGTGCAACGTGCGAACAGCTCGATCCCGCCGCGGCAGAGCCGTATCCGCCGCCGCGCTGACACCCCTGCTCGTGGCGGGGCCGTTCACTCCCGCGGCCGGCGCGCAGGAGACCGGCGACGACGAGCGGTCGGTACTCCGTGTCGCATTGGTGCAGGAGATCGACCACCTGAATCCGTTCACGGCGAGCTTCGCCTCCAGCACGATGATCGGCCGGATGACCTGGGAGTTCATGACGCCGCCCTCGGCCGAGGACGCCACCCCGTCCCCGGGAGTGGCCTCGGAGTGGGAGTCGTCGGAGGACGGGCTGACCTGGACCTACACGGTCAACCCGGACGTGACCTGGTCCGACGGTGAGGACGTCACGTCGGAGGACGTGAAGTTCACCCTCGAGAAGATCATGAACGACCCGGTGGCCGCGGAGGCCAACGGCAGTTACGTCGAGAACTTCGAGAAGGTCACCACCCCGGACGAGGACACGGTCGAGGTCCGGACCTCCGAACCGCAGGCGAGCATGACCGCCCTCGACATCCCGATCGTTCCCGAGCACGTCTGGTCGGACGTGGAGGACTTCGCCGCCCCGAAGACCGACACGCTCGAGTACGTCGGCGTGGGCAGCGGCCCGTTCGTGATCAGCGAGTACCAGCCCAACCGGTTCGTCAAGCTCGAAGCCAACGATCGATTCTGGCGCAGTGACGTCGCGGTCGACGAACTGCAGTTCATCCGGTTCGAGAACGCCGACGCCGCGGTCTCGGCGCTGCAGAGCGGCGAGGTGGACTTCGTCAACCGGCTCACCCCGGCACAGTTCGAGACGCTCGAAGGCAGCGACGGCATCACCACGAACTCCGCCAACGGACGCCGGTTCAGCGAACTCATGATCAACCCCGGGGCCGAGACCCGGGGCGGCGAGAGCATCGGCAACGGCCACCCCGCGCTGCGCAAGCAACAGGTGCGGCAGGCGATCGCCTACGCGATCGACCCCAAGACGCTCGTCGACCGCGTGCTCGGCGGGTACGGCCAACTGCCCGGCGGCCTCGTGCCACCGATCTACGACAAATTCCACTACGAGCCGTCCGAAGAGGACAAGTACACGCACGACCCCGGCCGCGCGAACCGGATGCTGGACGAGGCCGGCTACGAGAAGGGGCCCGACGGCATCCGCCGCGACGACGACGGCAGGCCCCTCGAACTGCGCCTGACGGGGCGCTCCAGTGAGGATTTCGACGTCCGCGCCGCCGACTTCATCGCGGGCTGGCTCGGTGACGTCGGCATCCGCGTCACGAAGAACCTGGTGTCCGACAACCAGGTCGACGAGCAGACCACCGCGGCCAACTACGACCTGGCCCTGTCCGGCTGGGGCACGAATCCCGACCCGGACTACATCCTCGCGAAGCAGACGTGCGATGCGCTGCCCACCTCGGACGGCAACGGCACGAGCAGCGCGTTCTACTGCGACCCCGCCTACGACGAGCTCTACCGCCGGCAACTCGCCGAGATGGACACCGACAAGCGCGCCGAGGCCGTCACGCAGGCCCAGGAGATGTACTACAAGGCGGCACCGAGCGTCGTCATCGCCTACGAGCAGGCCCTCGAGGCGTACCGCTCCGACCGGTGGGACGGCTTTCCCCGGCAGCCGAAGGGCGAGGGCGTCATCATGGAGCAGACCGGGTACTGGGGATTCGCGGGAGCCCGGCCGGTCGGCGGCGGTGAGGGTGGCGGCATGCCGACCGGCGCGTGGGTGGCCATCGGCGCGGTCGCGCTGGTCGTGCTCGCCGGCGGCGGCACGATGCTGGCGCGCCGCAAGGGTTCCGCGGACGACCGGGAGTAGGTAACAGCCGGTGACCACTGGCCCGACCGACCAGCACGCCGCCGACCCCGACGAACGGCGCAGCGGCACCTCCACGGTGCGGTACGTCGCGGGAAAGGTCGGCGGCGCGCTGGTGAGCCTCGTTTTCGTCGTGGCGCTGGGGTTCTTCCTGTTCCGGATGATCCCCGGCGACCCGCTCGTCACGATGACGCGGGAACGCCCGACCGGCCCGGAGCAACTCGCCCACCTGCGCGAACGACTGGGACTGGACCAGCCCGTCTGGCAACAGTTCCTCGACTACGTGGGCGGGCTGCTGCAGGGCGACTTCGGCACGTCCTACATGTACCGCAGGCCGGTGGGCGCCATGATCGCCGAACGGGTCTGGCCCACCCTGCTGCTGGTCGGGACCGCGACGGCGCTGGCCGTGGTGCTGGGGCTCTGGCTCGGGGTCCGCGCGGCGTGGCGGAGGGGCGGGCTGTTCGACCGTACGCAGACCGGCATCACCCTCGCGCTGTGGTCGATGCCGCAGTTCTGGCTCGGCCTGCTGCTGCTCATCGCCACGCAGGGCGTGTTCCCGAGCCGCGGCATGACCTCGGTCGACCCGCCGAACGGGTTCGTCATGCAGGCCCTCGACGTCGGGTGGCATCTGACGCTGCCGTGCCTGACGTTGCTGCTGGTGATCTACGCCCAGTACATGCTGGTCATGCGCTCATCCCTGCTCGAAGAGATGGGCGCCGACTATCTGCGGACGGCCAGGGCCAAGGGACTCCGCGACGATCTGGTGCGCAGGCGGCACGCGGTGCCCAACGCACTGCTGCCGACCATGACCCTGATCTTCCTGCAGTTCGGCATGGTCGTGTCCGGAACGGTGACCGTCGAGGCCGTGTTCTCCTGGCCGGGGCTCGGCCTGCTGACCTACGAGGCACTACGCGGACCCGATCTGCCCGTACTGCAAGGAGTGTTCGTGATCCTGGCCGGTTCGGTGATCGTGATGAACCTGGTCGCGGACCTGCTGTACCGCGTCGTCGACCCGCGGGTGCGTGCCTCATGAGCGCGCCGGTGTGGGCACGCAGGCGCGCGGCCGCGGCGCAGGGGTGGCGGCGGTTCCGGACCAACCGCGGCGGACTCTTCGGGGCCGCGTTCATCGCACTGCTCGTGGCGTTCTCGCTGCTGGCGCCGCTGCTGATCGATCAGGACGGCCTCGACGTCGTCAGCGCGACGGGCGGGTCGCTGGAGCCGCCGAGCGGTGAGTACTGGCTCGGCACGGACGAGTCCGGACGATCGGTGCTGTTGCTGACGCTGTGGGGCGCGCGGGTGTCCCTGCTGGTCGGATTCGCGGCGACCCTGCTGTCGGTGGTCGTGGGCACGCTCGTCGGCGTGGTGTCGGCGCACTTCGGCGGGTGGATCTCGGCGGTGCTGATGCGCATCACCGACTTCTTCCTCGTGCTGCCGGCACTGGTGCTGGCAGCGGTGCTGATGGCCGTGCTGCCCAAATCGATGTGGACCGTGATCATGGCGATCGGCATCACGTCGTGGCCGACCACCGCGCGACTGGTGCGGGCGCAGACGCTGGCGGTGGAGAGCAGGCCCTACATCGAACGGTCGAAGGCGCTGGGCGGCGGGCACACGCACATCATCGGCAACCACGTGCTCCCGTCGGTGCTGCCGCTGGTGTTCGCGAACACGACCCTCGTCGTCGGCGGGTCGATCATCGCCGAATCGACGTTGGCGTTCCTGGGCATGTCCGGCCCCGAGATCTCGTGGGGGTCGATGCTCGACCGTGCGAACCAGTCGGGCGCGGTGACGGCGGGTGCCTGGTGGTATCTGCTGCCACCCGGCGTCGCGATCGTGCTGGTGGTGCTGTCGTTCACCCTCGTGGGACGCGCGCTGGAGACCGTGCTCGACCCGCGCCTGAAGGGGGACCGGTGACACCGCTACTCGAACTGCAGGACCTCGGCGTCACGTACCGGACCGGCGAGGGCGACCTCCAGGCCGTACGCGGCGTCGACCTGACCCTGCAGCCGGGCGAGACCCTCGGCATCGCCGGCGAGTCCGGGTCCGGCAAGTCCACCGTCGTCGCCGGCGTGCTGCGGCTGCTGCCGAAGTCGGCGACCGTCACCGGCCGGGTCCTGCTCGACGGCGAGGACGTCGCCGCGATGCGCTGGGGCAGGCTGCGGGCCGCACGCTGGTCCGAGGCGTCGGTCGTGTTCCAGGGGGCGATGCACGCGCTCAACCCGGTGCAGCGGGTCGGCAGGCAGATCGCCGAACCGCTCCGGCTGCACACCGGGGCGAGCGCGACCGAGATCGACACGCGCGTGCGCGAACTGCTCGAACAGGTGGACCTCCCGCCCGCGAAGGCGCGGGCCTACCCGCACGAGCTGTCCGGCGGGCAGAAGCAGCGCGTCATGATCGCCATGGCCCTGGCGTGCGATCCGCGGCTCGTCATCGCCGACGAACCGACGACCGCGCTCGACGTGATCGTGCAGGCGCAGGTCCTCGACCTGCTCGGCAGGCTGGTTGCCGAGCGCGGGATCGGCCTCGTGTTCATCACCCACGACCTGTCGGTACTCGCCTCGGCCTGCAGCCGCATCGCCGTCATGTACCAGGGGCGCATCGTCGAGACCGGTGACGCGAAGGACGTCATCACGGCACCGCACCACGAACACACGCGGGCCCTCGCCGCCGCGTTCCCCGAGGTCGGCGACCCGGCGTCGCGGTACGCGCCCGCCACGTCGGAGCCACTGCCGCCGGAGGGGGAGCGGGACCCGCAGCAGCCGGTGCTGCTGTCGGCGCGGAACCTGCGGGTGCATTTCCGCGACCGCACCGGGACCGCCGTGGCCGCGGTGGACGGCGTCGATCTCGACGTGCAGCGGGACGAGATCGTCGCGCTCGTCGGGCAGTCCGGTTCGGGCAAGACCACGCTCGCCAGGACCCTGCTCGGCCTGCAGCAGCCGACGTCGGGCGAGGTGCACCACGACGGCAGGCCCGTGCCGGCCTCCGCATCCGGACTGCGGGACTACCGGCGCCACGTCCAGCTCGTGCTGCAGGACCCGAGCAGCGCGCTCAACCCGCGGCACACCGTGTACGAGTCCGTGGCCGAAGGCCCGCGCATCCACCGACTCGGCGGAAACGAGCGTGACATCGTCGTGGCCGCGCTGGAGGCCGCCGAACTCAGGCCGGCCGAGCGGTATCTGACGCGGCTGCCGCACGAACTCTCCGGGGGCCAGCGCCAACGTGTCGTGATCGCCGGTGCCCTGGCTCTGAATCCGAGTGTGCTGGTGGCCGACGAACCGGTCGCGTCGCTGGACGCCTCGGTGCGCGGGGAGATCCTCGGGTTGCTGTTGCGACTGCGCAGGCAGCTGGGCCTGGCCGCGCTGGTGATCACCCACGACCTGGGCCTCGCGTGGAACATCGCCGACCGGGTGGCGGTGATGTTCCGGGGAGAGCTCGTCGAGGTCGGCCCCGTGGAACAGGTGCTGCTGGAACCGCACCACGAGTACACGAAGAAGCTGCTCGCGGCACTGCCGTCACCCGGGCCGGACGACGCCCGGTACGCGGGTTGAACGCGGTCGCGAGCCTCGCACCATCGGAATACGCCGATACGCGTAGTGACGCCGGATACGTCGGGTGATATCAGGGCGTCCGAACGTGGTGTGTAACCTCGAAACCTAGTATGGCGACCACCACAGACCCCGTGCCCGGCGCCGGAACCCGGACCGGTAAGGGCCTTGCGGACACGTTCATCCCGGCCGACGCCGAGCGCGTCCCGGGACGGTTTCCGCTGCGCACCACGCTCATGGGCGTGGTCGGCAGCGTGCTGGTGCTGATCGCGTCGTTCGGTGCCGCCGGGGTACTGGTGCACGACCCGGTGCTCAGCGAGGGCCCGCTGTCGTGGATCCGGTACGGCCACGGCCAGGTCCTGATGACCGGGTTGCTGTACGCCGGGTTCGGCCTCGTCGTGTGGGCGTGGGTCCGGCTCGGCCGGTACGTGCTGGCGGGGCTGATCGGCGCCCGCCCGGTGGTGATCGCCGCGCTGTCCTGGATGGCGCCGCTGCTCGTCGCGCCGCCGCTGTTCACCCGGGACGTCTTCTCCTACCTGGGCCAGGGCGCGCAACTGCTGCACGGGCTCGATCCGTACGCCTACGGTCCGGCCGCGCTCGACACACTGCCCACGGTCGTGGAGAACGTGCATCCGCTGTGGCAGACGACGCCCGCACCGTACGGCCCGCTGTTCCTGTGGATCTCGCAGCACATCGTGGGCGCCACGGGCGAGAACATGATCGCAGGCGTGATCGTCACCCGGCTCGTCCTGCTGGTGGGCCTGGCCGCCGTGCTGTGGGCGCTGCCGAAACTCGTCCGCAAGCTCGGCGGCAACCTCGCGGTCACGATGTGGCTCGCGGTGGCCAGCCCGATGATGGTCATCCACCTCGTCGGCGGTCCCCACAACGACCTGCTGATGCTCGGTTTCCTCGCTGTCGGGGTGCTGCTGGCCCTCGAACGCAAGCACGCGCTCGCCATCGCGCTCGTCACGGTCGGGATGCTGATCAAGCCGACGGCTGCGATCGCCCTGCCGTTCCTGGTGTGGATCTGGGCCAACCACCTGCCGCCGGAGCGCAGCCTGTTCCGGCGCTTCGTCGCCGCCGTGACTCCCTCGCTGGGCATCTTCGGCGTGGTGTTCGTCGCCGGCACCTGGGCCTCGCTCGGTTCGTTCAACCTCGGCTGGTTCGCCGGCCTGTCCGCACCGCAGATCATCGTCAACTGGCTGAACTTCCCGAGCGGTGTCGGCGAGGCCGTGCACACCCTCGTGAAGACGATCGTCGACGTGCCGCCGGGGCCGTTCATCGACGTGGCGCGCGGTCTCGGCTGGCTGGCGCTCGCCGCCATCGCCGTGCGGCAGTGGTGGCTGGCACGCCACGGTGACGCCAACACCACGATCTTCCGGATGGGGATCGCGCTGCTGACGGTGGCGATCTTCGCGCCGCCGACACTGCCGTGGTACCTCACCTGGGGCTTCATGATCCTGGCGCTGTTCCGGTGGAAGCGGACCCACCTGGCCGCGGTGGTCGGGATCAGCGTGTTCCTCGTGCTCGTGTACTACCCGACGGGCGAACAGAGCCTGTACCACTGGTGGTTCATCCTGGGCGTCGTCGCGGCGAGCCTGTACGCGGCCGCGTCCCTGCTCAAACCCGACCCGCTGGGCCTGGTGGCCGCGTGGCGGCGGCCCGACGTGCGCCGCCCCGAACTGCCGCTCAGCTCGCCGACCAGCCGCTCCACGCGCTGACGGCGATCACCACCACCGGACCACGCGGCGGGCTGTCCTCGTACTGGGGGTAGCGCGCGGTCAGCGCGCGGATCGCCGGCAACCGGTCCGCCCCGTCGTCGTGCACGGCCGCGGTGCCGTCGGCGCGCACCCACCAGAGCCTGCGCCAGTCGTCCTCGTAGTGATCGACCAGTAGCGACACCCGCGGGTTCTCGGTGATGTTGCGCAGCCGCCGCAAGTTCAGTGTCGACTTGGGCTTGTCGTCGATCGCGAACACCACGGTGTCGCCCTCGACCGCGAAGGTCACCGGCACGAGATGGGGCACCCCCGCCGCATCGGCGGTGGCGAGTGTCGCCACCCGCGCGGATCGGAACCTGGACCGGGCGTCGACCGGATCGAGCTTCATGACCCGAGCGTAGGCCGGTACGACGTCAGGAGTTGACCACGAGGTGGGCGGCGTCGGCGTCCAACGTCGCCCTGACGCCCAGCGGAACGGTGAGCGCGCCCTTGTGGTGGCCGAAACCCAGCTCCCACACCATCGGCACGCCGAGCGGGCCGAGACGCTCCAGGACCAGGGCCTCGACGTCGTCGGTGGCGCCGCACTCCGCCCACGATCCGAGCGCGATCCCGGCGACACCGTCGAACCACCCGGACCGCAACAGCTGCGTCAGCATCCGGTCGATCCGGTAGAGGTCCTCACCCACGTCTTCGAGCAGCGCGATCGCGCCGGCGGCGCGCTGCTGCTCCGGCGTACCCGTGCTCGCGGCGAGCAGGCTGAGGTTGCCACCCACCGTGGGGCCGGTGGCCGTGCCGGCCGCGAGGGTGCGCGCGGACGGTCCGCGCACGGTCCTGGTCCCGCCGGGATCGAACAGCGCCTCGCGCAGACTTTCGGCCGCGACGTCGTCGAACAGGGTCGAGGCAGGCATCGTCGAGAACACGGTCGGCGCACCGAGGTGATGCGCGAGCGCGGCGTGGAGCGCCGTGATGTCGCTCGACCCGGCGAACGGCTTCGGCCCGGCGGCCCGGACGGCCGCCCAATCGATCAGGTCGATCATGCGCTGGGCGCCGTACCCGCCACGCGCCGCAACCACGGCCGCGACGTCGTCCCGTGTCCACGCCGCGGTGAAGTCGGCTGCGCGCTGCTGATCGGTTCCCGCGAGATACGGATACCGGGGGTGGCGGGCACGGACACCGTCGAACACCTCGACCCGCAGCCCCCACGCGGTGAGTGCGCCGACCGCCTGATCCGCGAGCTCGTCGGCGATCGGCCCCGACGGGGCGACCAGCGCCACGGTGTCGCCCTGCCGGAGGGCACGCGGCGTCATCGGCGCAGCTCCAGCGTCGGAACGTCCGGAGTGGCGAAGCCGAACACCCGCCCGTAGAAGGCCAGTTCCGCCTGCAGCGCGGCGACGATGGTGGCAGCACTGCGGAAGCCGTGCTGCTCGCCCTCGAACGGGAGATAGGCGTGCGGGATCCCGCTGCCCTCCAACGCCTCGACGAACCGTTCGGCCTGGTCGGGAGGGCAGATCTCGTCGTCGAGCCCCTGCAGCAACAGCACCGGACCCGCCAGCCCGTCGAGGTTGTGCGTGGGGGAGCGGACGCGGTACCGCTCGGCCGTCTCCGGAAGCGGCCCGACGAGCCCGTGGACGTACTGCGACTCGAAGTCGTGGACCTCGCCGCCGGTGCCTGTCCACTGGGCCAGGTCCAGGATCGGGAACTTGATCGTCGCCGCACGGTAGGCACCGGTCGACGTCATCGATGCGGCCGCCGTGAACCCGCCTGCGCTGCCGCCACGGATCGCGATCCGCTCGGGGTCGGCGGTGCCCTCCGCCGCGAGGGCGCGGGCGACGGCGGCACAGTCGGCGACATCGACGACGCCCCACTGCTCGCGCAGCCGTTCCCGGTAGTCCCTGCCGTAGCCGACGGACCCGCCGTAGTCGACGGCCACGACGCCGATGCCGCGGCTGGTGAAGTAGGAGAAGTCCAGGTCGAGCACCGGGTGGTTCCGGCCGGTCGGGCCGCCGTGGGCGTGCACCAGGTACGGCGGCCGTGCCCCCTCCGGGCCGGCGTGCTCCGGGTGCGTCGGCGGATAGACGTAGGCGGGCACGGCGTGACCGTCGGCGGTGCGGAAGGTGCGCTCCTGCGGCACCGACAGGTACTCGGCGGGCGGCAGCTCGGGCTGCGACGTGAGGTGGGTGACCGTCCCGTCGGCGGGCCGTACTCGGACGACGGCGCTCTCCGCGTGCGGCCCCGCCGCGATACCGACGACGTCACCGTCGGCGACCGCAATCGACGGTGACCACGCCGTCAGTTCCGGGGCGACGGGCGTGAGCGTGCCCGAGGCCGTGTCGAGCACCGACAGCCGGCCGGACGCCAGCACCGCGTACCGGTCCCGGTCGAGCGGTGCCAGCCACCGCCCGCCCGTCTTCCACAGCGCCCCGCCCAGTTCGGCCTCGACGGGGGCGAGCGCGAGCAGGCCGGCGTCGCCGTCTCCGCCGTCCAGCGGCACCCGGTGCAGGTTCCACCAGCCCGAGGGATCGGCCAGCGCGAGCAGTTCACCCGCAGGCCCCCACTCCAGCTGGCACACCGAAACGCCGTCGCCGCCCGCCACGACGCGGTGCGGGCCGAGACCGCCGTCGGCGCCGACCTCGGCCACGCACACGGCCGTCTCGTCCCACGGCATCGCGGGGTGGTCCCAGCCGAGCCAGGCCGCGTGGCGACCGTCGGGGGAGAGCTGTGGGGAGGTGAGGAAGTGGTGGGTGGCGGCCAGCGACCGGATCTCACCCTCGCGGTCCACGGAGACCAGGTCACGGGCGATGTCGGTGCGCCGTGGCCCCGTGACCGTCTCGCGCACCGCCCACACCACGCCGCCCGGCCCCGGGCGCAGATCGCCGTAACGGAACCCGTGTTCGACGTCCGGCTCCGGCGTCAGCGGCCGCACCGGCCCCGGCGTGGCACCGGAGCCGTCCGGCAACGGCCGGGCGTAGATCCGCTGGTCATCCCAGTGGGTGAAGGCGAGCGTGTCGGCGGCGACCGTCCACGGCCTGCCGCCGTACTCGTGCAGCCGGTTCCGCACGTTCCACGGAGCAGGCAGGACGTCCTCGGCACGCCCGTTGTCGCCGGCGCGCACCAACGCGACCCTGCCGGCCTCGGCAGGACGGGCCTCGGCCCACCACACCTCGGGTCCCCGAGCGGGCCCGGCGGCGCGGGCGACGTCGAGCCACTGCGGCGTCACACCAGCCGCGGCCACGTCATCGGCGGTGATCGGAGACGGCCAGGTACCGAACGGAGCGATCACAGGCATGCGCGCCAGCTTAGGGGAGCACGCTGCACCGGTGGGGCGAAGATCATGCGACGAGTCGCACCCGGACGCGACCCGGCGCGGAACTTGGCTTAGGGTCGGAGGTGCCATGGCTCGTGTCATCCACGTCTTCCGCCAGCCCGACCGGTTCGTCGCAGGAACCGTCGGGGAACCAGGCGATCGCACCTTCTACCTGCAGGCCACCGAGGACACGCGGACGATCAGCGTGACCATCGAGAAGCAGCAGGTGTCGGTGCTCGCCGAACGGCTGAGCTCCCTGCTCGAGGAGATCGCCAGCAGATTCGACGCCGAGGTGCCGGAAGAGGCCCCGGACGAGCTCCTCGACAACGAGCCGCTCAGCGTGCCCGTCGAGGAGGAGTTCCGCGTCGGCACCATGGGTCTGGGCTGGGACGCCGACAGCCAGGCCGTCGTCGTCGAACTGCTCGCCGTGACCGAGGGCGAAGTGGACGAGACCGTCGTGCTCGACGACACCGAGGAGGGCCCCGACGCCGTGCGGGTGTTCCTGACCCCGCCCGCGGCGCGTGCCTTCGCCTCGCGTGCCGACCGCGTCGTCAGCGCGGGCCGGAAACCGTGTCCGCTGTGCGGTGAGCCGCTCGACCCCGCCGGCCACATCTGCCCGCGGCAGAACGGCTACCGACGCGACTCGGAACTGACCGACGAGAGCTGAGCCGAGGTGGCAGAGGCGCACAGCGAGCCCGGCGGGACCGTCGACCCGGCGGACCCGGCCGTCGCGGAGCTGATCGCGCGCGGCCGGCTCGATGTCCGGGGCAGGGTCGTCGATGCGTCGAACCTGACCCTGTTCGGCACCGTGGAACTCGACGGGGCCGAAGCCGACGTGGTCTACAAGCCCGTGACCGGGGAGCGGCCGCTCTGGGACTTCCCCGACGGCACCCTCGCAGGCCGCGAGGTCGCCACCGCGCTCATCGCCGAGGCTGCCGAGATCGGCAGGGTGCCGCCGACCGTGCTGCGGGACGGCCCGTTCGGCGAGGGCATGGTGCAGCTGTGGATCGACGTGACGGAACGCGAACTGGTGGACGTCCTCGCCCCAGAAGAGCTGCCAGAGGACTGGCGCGTCGTCCTCCGCGCCGAGGATCAGGAGGGCCGGCCGCTCGTGGTCGCGCACGCCGACGAGGAGGAGCTGCGCGAGCTGGCGATCCTCGACGTCGTCGTCAACAACACCGACCGCAAGGGCGGGCACATCCTGCCGGGGCCGGGCGACCGGAGCTACGGCATCGACCACGGCATCTGCCTGCACGCCGAGCCGAAACTGCGCACCGTGCTGTGGGGCTGGGCAGGCGAACCGCTGGGCGACGACGTGCTGGACAAGCTGCGGAAACTTCGCTGGGCCCTCGACCGCGACCTCGGCACCACGATGGCGCAGCACCTGAACCGCAGCGAGATCGCCGCGCTCGCGACCCGCACGGACGGCCTGATCGAGGCCGGGACCTTCCCGGTGCCCAGCGGTGAATGGCGTGCGATCCCCTGGCCGCTGTTCTGACCCGAGCCTGCGCGGCGTGACCGGGGCCGGTCGCGCCGCGGCCGCACCGCACGGCAGCAGGCCGCCCGACAGCCTCCCGGGCCGGAGGGCGTGGCGCTCCCCGGATCTCGCCTCCGGGGCGGCTAGGTTTCCGGTTCGTGCGTTCCCATTCCTACGGCGACATCATGTCCGGTTCCCGCAAGCGCAAGATCCCCGAGGTTCCCGCCGAGCCGGGCCTCGTCGTGGAGGACCCGGCGAGCGGATTCTGCGGTGCGCTCGTCCGGCTCGAACACGGCAACGCGGTCCTGGAGGACCGCAGCGGCAAGCACCGGGTGTTCCCGCTCGGCCCCGCGGCGTTCCTGCTCGACGGCAAACCCGTCACCCTCGTACCCGCGCGCACCCCGAAGCCCGCCGCACCGCAGCGCACACAGTCGGCGTCCGGTTCCGTACACGTCGACGGGCTGCGGGCCCGCGTGGCGAGGGACTCGCGCATCTGGGTCGAGGGCAAGCACGACGCCGAGCTCGTCGAACGCATCTGGGGGCACGATCTGCGGGTCGAGGGTGTGGTCGTCGAACCGCTGGACGGGGTCGACGTGCTCTCCGACGCGATCGCCGAGTTCGGCACCGGGCCGGGGCGGCGGCTCGGCGTACTCGTCGACCACCTCGTTCCCGGGAGCAAGGAGTCCCGGATCGTCGAGGGGATCACCGACCCGCACGTGATGATCACCGGCCATCCGTACGTGGACATCTGGGAGGCGGTCAAACCCGACGTACTCGGGATCGAGGCGTGGCCGCGAATCCCGAAGGGCGTCGAGTGGAAACGCGGCGTGTGCGATGCGCTCGGCTGGGGCGAGACCTATGAGGGCTGGCAGCGGGTGCTGGCGGCCGTCGGCAGCTTCCGTGACGTCGAAACGCCCCTCATCGGCGCGGTCGAGCGGCTCATCGACTTCGTCACCGAGCCCGCCGACTGAGCCGGAGCCGCTCACGGCGGCCCCGGTGACGTCGGAGGTGCGTTCGCGGCCGCCCGGACTGTAGGCTGAACGAGTGAGGTCAGTCGGTGCCCGCGGTACCGGGCGAGGTCACACCTCGATCACGTACTGTGATCCGGTTCATCTCGCCGAATCGCATCTGGGAGCATGTGCGCATGACAGCGGCGCTCATCTGGCTCATCGTCGGCATCGCTCTGATCGTGGCCGAGGTGCTGTCGGGCGACTTCGTCCTGCTCATGCTCGGTGCCGGGGCGCTCGCCGCGGCCGGAGCGGAGGCGGTCACGGGCAACATCTACATCGATGTCGCCGTGTTCGCGATCGTCTCGACAGGCATGCTGGGGCTCGTCCGGCCCGCGCTCAAACGGCGCTTCCTGGCCGGGCCCGGCATCAAGACGAACGCCGAGGCACTGGTGGGAAGTCAGGCCGTGGCGATGTCCGAGGTGGACTCGCACGGCGGCCAGGTGAAGCTCGCCGGCGAACCCTGGTCCGCACGGACCCTGACCGAAGGTGACGTCATCGAGGCGGGCACCCACGTGACCGTCGTGGAGATCCAGGGGGCCACCGCCATCGTGTCCGCCGCGATCTGACGTGACGGCCGCATCCGATGCGGTGCCACCCGGCGCGCATCGGGCCGGCGCCGCTCCACAGAACCGAATAGCCGCCGACCGGGAGCGTGCACGCATCGGGCCCGGTCCGCACCGTGAAGGGGAGAAACTAGGTGGAGACAACAGGACTGATTGTTGTCGCCGTCATCGCGCTGCTCGTGATCGTCGTGGTCGCGAAGGCGCTGATGGTGGTGCCGCAGTCGCAATCGGCCGTGATCGAGCGGCTCGGGCGGTTCCGGATGGTGGCAGGTCCCGGCCTGAACTTCCTCGTGCCGTTCCTGGACAAGGTGCGCGCCAAGGTCGACCTGCGCGAGCAGGTCGTCTCGTTCCCGCCGCAGCCGGTGATCACGCAGGACAACCTGACGGTCTCGATCGACACGGTCGTGTATTTCCAGGTCACCGACTCCCGTGCCGCGGTGTACGAGATCTCGAACTACATCGTCGGTGTCGAGCAGCTCACCACCACCACGCTGCGGAACCTCGTGGGTGGTATGAGCCTCGAGGACGCACTGACCTCCCGTGACCAGATCAACCAGCAGCTGCGCGGCGTGCTCGACGAGGCAACCGGCCGGTGGGGTATCCGGGTCGCGCGGGTCGAGCTGAAGGCCATCGATCCACCGCCGTCCATTCAGGACTCGATGGAGAAGCAGATGCGCGCCGACCGCGAGAAGCGCGCCATGGTGCTGACGGCCGAAGGTGAACGCGAGTCGGCCATCAAGACGGCCGAGGGGCAGAAGCAGAGCCAGATCCTCGCGGCCGAGGGGTCCAAGCAGGCCTCGATCCTGTCGGCGGAGGCCGAGCGGCAGTCGCGGATCCTGCGGGCCCAGGGTGAACGTGCCGCGCGCTACCTGCAGGCGCAGGGGCAGGCCAAGGCCATCGAGAAGGTGTTCGCGGCCATCAAGGCCGGCAAGCCGACGCCGGAAGTGCTGGCCTACCAGTACCTGCAGACCCTGCCGCAGATGGCCCAGGGCGATGCGAACAAGGTCTGGATGATTCCGAGCGAGTACGGCCAGGCTCTCGAAGGCTTCGCCCGCAAGCTCGGCGCCCCCGGCGAGGACGGCGTGTTCCGGTACGAGCCGCCCAAGGACGACGACACGGAGATGCCTCCGCTCGAGGACGAGGAGGTCGCGTCCTGGTTCGACACCAAGTCGGACCCGAGCGTCGCAGAGGCCGTGCGGGAGGCCGAGAAGGTCGCACGCCAGGAGGTCGGCCCGCTGCACGGCACTCCGCAGGCACCCACACCGCCGCCCGCGGCGCTCCAGGCCCTCGGCGGCGGGACGTCGCCTGCCCAGCCGGAAGCCGCTGCGGAGGAGGACAAGGACGAGGCCCCTGAGCTTCCTCCGGCGCCCCCTGCGCAGCCGACGCCGCCGCCCGCACCGCCGCAGCAGGCTCCGCAGCAGCAGCCTCCCGCGGGCCCGTACGGCGGCAACCCGCCGCAGCAGCCGCCACAGGGCGGTCCGACCCCGCCGCCGCAGCCGCCGCAGGGTGGGCAGTACCCGCCGCAGCAGGGTCCGCCGTTCGGCGGGCCACCGCGGCAGCAGTAGCCAGACGCGGCACGGACGAAAGGCCGGTTTCCACGGATGCCCGTGAAACCGGCCTTTCGTCTGCGATCCGGACCGGCGGTGGCGTCACGGCGGCAGGAGCGTTCCTCCCCGCCAGGTGCCGTGTTCGGACAGTGGACGGAAGCGCATGAACGTGGACTCGTGGTGGAAGTCCTCGCGACCCTGTTCGGCCAGGTGAAAGGAAGGGACCAGACCTTCCGAGATCTCACCGGGGCGCGTCATCGGCCGAGCTTACGGCCGGCGCGGCATCATGCGGTAGTGCAGGGCGAGCACCGGGAACCGCCACAGGTGCAGTTCGTGGTCGGTGCGCAGGATGCCCTCGTCGTCGACGAACACGTCGAATCGTTCGTGGACCGGAATGCGGCGCACCCACGCGTGGTGGTCGTCATCGGCCCGGACGACGAGGTACGCACCGTCGTCGCCGAACTCGCCGTGCGGCGACAGCAGTCGCAGTCCTCCATCGGCGGAGCTGCTCGGCCGAAGGAGGACGGTGAGGCTGCCGTTGGGCAACGGGAACACGACGCGCACGCTGGGCTGCGACCTGCCCGGGAGCGTCACGGTGCCGTACCAGCCGCTGAACACGGTGTCGCCGGTCGCACGCAGGTCGCGCAGCCACGCCGCACCGTGTCGCACGCCTGCCGGATCCTCGACGACCAGTACCCGGCTGTCCACGCCCCGCGAGTTGTCGAGTCCCCGTAGCGGCAGGCTCAGCTGCCGCAGCCTGCGGCTGAACAGCGTCGAGAGGGCCCACCCGAACGGCCAGGCCCACGCGGTCCACTGTGACCACAGCTCCAGCCGCCAGGCCGCGGTGCATCGGTAGAAGTCACCGATCCGCGGATCGATCGTGTCCGGGTCCACGTGGTCACCCTCGAGAACGTGCAGTGACGGAAGCAGTCCGCTGTCGAGTTTCTCCGTGACGCCGGCGCCTCGGCGCGTGGCCTCGTGGTGAACCCAGTCCGAGCCGAGCACGTCCGGTTCGTGCCACGGGCCGTCCAACCAGGAATACTGCCGCAGATCCACCAGCCGGCCGGTCGTGCGCACCCAGAACTGTGTGACGCGGTCGACCAGCCGGCCACCTCGCCGCGGCCGGGGTGTGGTCGTCGAGGCATTCCGGCGGAGGCTCGATCCCGTGTCGCCGTTCGTGCTGCACTTCTTCCCGTACCTGCGCGGATCGGTCAACGGCGCACCCGATAGCACAGGTGAAGCACCCGGCTGCCCTGAATCACCACGTCAGGATCCTCCAACACGTACTGCGTGTCGACGGACCCGAAGTAGCGCTTGCCGGACCCCATCACGACGGGTGCGACGTCCATGCGCACCTCGTCGACCATGCCCGCGGCGAGCAACTGGCCACCGACCTCGCCGGCGGCGACTACCACGATGCGGTCACCCGCGAGCTCCTGCGCCGTGGCCATGGCTGTCTCGATGCCGTGGACGAAGTGGAACGGCGCCTCGGGATCCCAACCTTCGGGTGCCGGGCGGTGGGTGACGATCACCGCGTGGTCGACCTCGCCCGGAGGCTTCCCGCCCCAGCCGCCGGTCATGTCGAAGACGTGCCGGCCGAAGATCGACGCGCCGACCGCGTCCCAGAACGGCCGGATGTAGTCGTGGGACGCCTGCGACACCGTCAGCTGGCCGCTCTCGTCCAGCGGGAGGTCACCGTTGACGTACCAGTCGAACAGCGGTCCCGGCTGGTCGCGGGTATCCGCGACGAAGCCGTCCACCGACACCACGTTGTACATGACCACCTTGCCCACGGGGCTCTCCTTTCCGCTGTCTGGAAGTGCCTCGAAAATAGGTGGGTCGGCAGGCCTGGTCTTGTAAGAAATCAATCGGCAGGCACCGGCCAGCCGTCCAGGGCGTGGCCGGGATGTTCGCGCAGGAACTGGCGCCGGCCTTCGACGTACTGGGTGGGGGTGCGCCCGGTGAACGCGCGGAACTCGTGGCTCAGATGGGCCTGGTCGAAGTAGCCTGCGTCGCCCGCGAGGTCGCTCCAGTCGATCGATCCGGCGGGGTCGATCGGGAACGCGGCGGAGAAGAAGCGATGGGTGCGGGCCAGCCGCTTCGGCGTGAGGCCGACGAGCTCCTTGAACCGCTGTGCCAGATGAGTGCTGCTGACACCTGCTGTCGCCGTCAGATCGCGGATCGCTGCCGTCCCGCCGGTCGCCGCGATGACGTTGCTCGCGTGGCGGACCAGCCCCAGGCCGGCGGTCTCGCACAGCCGTCGCATCAGCTCCTGTTCCAGCAGCGTCAGCATCTCGTTCGGCCCGGGCGCCGTGGCCAGCCGGTCCCGCAGTTCAGCAACGGCGGCCCGGCCCCACACCTGCTCCACCGCCAACGGCCGGTCGCGCAGCTCGGACGCGGGCACCGGCAGGAACGCTGCCGGTCCCCACGGCTTGAAATGCACGCCGACGGTGCAGGTCCGCGGTGGGTAGCCGAACTCCCAGGCGCGGGTGGGCACGGTGACCACGCAGCCGTCGACGTACTCGGCCGCCCTGGTGTCGGTCCCGGCGCGGATGCGCAGCCGGTCCCCGAGGTTCAAGACGAGCAACGCCGACGGCGCGGGCGGCAGGGTCAGCCTGCCGTACGGCGGCGCGCCCGCCAGGTAGTAGAGGTCGTCGATCAGGCCGTCCAGTGGCGGACGCGGCGCTCTGGACACGTACTCCACGCCCACAGCATCGCCGACGCCCGACGGCACGGTCCACCTTCGCCGACCGCCGGGGTCGCGCGGGGCCGCCCGAGCGGGGTTTCCTCCCATCCGGGCGGCGGGCCATGCGCTACGGTCGGTCGCGATGAGCGAGCATCCGGTTCCCCTCCCGCGGTCGGTGTGGGCAGGGACGGATCCGTGGGCAGGGACGGATCCGTGGGCCGGGACGGATCCGTGGCCGGGGGCATCCGACCCGGCCGCGTTGCTGTCGGGGATCGCGGACTGGCTCACCGGCTACGGCAACGTGCAGACCCGGCGCACGTACGCCGAGGGCTTGGGACTGCCGGTGACGAACGTCGACGTCGAGGAATGGGTCCGGACCATCACGGCGACGGCCGCATCACCCGCGTCCACACCGGACGGCAGCCACTCGGAGGCCGGACTCCGGCACGGCACCGGATCGCCCGGCACGGCTTGGCGGGACGCGGTCACGGCCTACACGGCGGCGTTGCAGCTGACCCCGCCGGACGGAGCGGCCGACAGCGGCGCGGTCCGGCGCCCGCCACCGGCGCCCCGCGGCCGGCTGCGCGGGGTCCACTGGTTCCGCTGGTGCGCCGCGCGGGGACTCGACCCGGTGCAGGTCACGAGCGGCGAGGTGAAGGCGTGGCTCGAGGCCGTGACCGCCGCGGGTGCCGCACCGTCCACGCGCGACCGGCTCCTCGCGACCGTCAAGACCCTGTACGCCTACCTGGCCGAAGTCGGCCTCGTGACGGGGAATCCGGCGGCCTTGAGCAGGCGGCGGCTCGGCCTGACGACCGCCGCCACGAGCACGTCGGCCACCGTCACGTTGACCGGCCGGCAGGTTCGTGCGCTGCACGCCGCGGCGGCGGCGCCGCGCAGGGGAGCGGGTCCCGTGGACACCGCCCGCGCCGCCGCGGTCGTCGCACTGTTCACCCTCGGCCTGCGAGTGAGTGAACTGTGCGGTCTCGACGAGTCCGATCTGCACGTCACACGTGGCCGCCGGGCGTTGCGGGTGCACGGTAAGGGCGGCAAAGCCCGCATCGTGTACCTGAGCGAACCCGCCGACGCGGCCCTGACCGAGTACCGGCTGCGCCTGCGCGAGGCTTCGGGGTCGCGGGAGACGGCGCTGCAGCGCGACCACGTCGGCGTTGCCGACGACCGGCCGTTGCTGCGCACGCGCACGGGGCGGCGTTTCCAGCGGCAGGCGATCTGGCAGTTGCTGCGCCGGGTCGCCGTCGGCGCGGGTGCGGAGCTGGCCGAGGTCGCCGACGCCATGCATCCGCACGCGCTGCGGCACTTCTACGTCACGACCGCGGTCGAGGCCGGAGCGGACCTCGCCCACGTGCAGGGCGACGTCGGGCACAGCAGTATCGACACCACGCGCAAGGTCTACGACCACGCCGCGCCCGACCCCCAGCGCAGCGCCGTGGACCTCGTCGCCGGCTCCTGGTACCAGGACCGCGAGTACGAGTTCCCCGACGGTCCGGGAGACGCGGGGCCGGAACCGGATCGCCCCTCGGCGTGAGGTGCGGCGCTACCGGCCGAGATTGCCGGCACGGTAGTTGCGACGTCGCGGCCGCGGGAACAGAACGGTTATGTGCCGGTGGCGCGGTCGCCATCGCGGCAACACGGCTCGTGGGGCTTCCCGATCCACCAGGGCTACTCGGCCGAATCGGTTCGGGAGTCGGCGACCCTACGGTTCGCTTCAGGCCACGATCGCGATCCGGAGGCCTTCGCAGGTGCGCGCGCCGAGGAGCGGGCACCTTTGCGGATGCGCCCCCACGGTTTGTAGACAGCCAGAATGACGGCGAGCAGCAGCCCAGCCGGGGACACGATGGGAGGAAAGAGCAGATCGGTGGTCGGAAGGGTAACGAGTGCGCCGTCGGTGAGTTGTCGACCGTAGGCCGCCGCCTCGCTCACCGCAGGCCGCAGCGCCAGCGGGACGAGCGCGACGAACACGATGTTGATCGCCAGCTTCGCGGCGACCCACCAGTAGCGCACGAGTCCGTACCGCGTACCCAACCCCAGCGTGATGCCGCTGGCGAGACAGACCAGGCCGATGGTGGACAACGGCCAGACAGCGAACAGCCGGAGTGCCTGATAGGAGACCGCCGCGGTGCGGACGTCGTCGGTGAGCAGTGCGGTGAACACGAGGATGGCCAGCACGACGTCGAGTCCGATCCACGCTCCGGCCGAGACGAGGTGAACCACCAGCACGCCTTTCCTGGCCCGCCGCCCCAGACGGGGTGGGTGCTGCCGTGCCACCCGCCCCCGAGGCTGGGCGCTACGCACGGCGCCACTCTCGTGCTCGGACTTACTCTCGCACGAGCCTCTGGCACGGTCCCCGTACCGGTCCTCGCTCGCACCGGCGGGGGTGATGTCTTGATCCGGCATGCTCATCTCCACTGCTGTGTCGTCGGCAGGTGAAGAGGTCGGACTGTCACTGCCCTCAGGGTTCTCACCCAAACGTTAGCCACCGAACGGTTTGCCGTCAATTCGTTAGTCGCCGAACGCTTCCTGGTACGCTGGCGTGCATGCCGCAACCACAGGGAGGGCCACCGCTCGGTCTCCGGCTCGCCAACACCGCCAAGGCCGTCAGCCAAGCCTTCGACGACGCGCTCTCCGCGGCAGGCGGCTCGCGTCCGACTTGGCTGGTGCTCATGTCACTCAAAGCGCGGCCCGTGTCCAATCAGCGCGAACTGGCCTCAGCCGTCGGCATCAAGGGCGCCACGCTCACCCAGCACCTCAATGCCATGGAAAGAGACGGTCTCCTGAACCGCCGCCGCGACCCCAACAACCGCCGCGTGCACCTGGTCGAACTCACCGGCAGCGGCGACGCAGCTTTTCTCCGGATGCGCGAAGCCGCAGCCACCTTCGACCGTCGGCTCCGCACCGGACTCGCGGACGACGACATCGCCACGCTGGAACGGTTGCTCTCCCACCTCCACGACAACGTCGCCGATCACCCCGAGAACCACGCCCGCCGCGACCCGCGCGAATGACCTCACTTCCGCCTGGAAGGGAACGCCTGGAACGCACGAAGCCGAAGACCGCGGCGAAACCGGCCGGATCCCGTCGTGCCGAGGGCGCGGCCGGTCTGGAACCGACGACGAACTGAGCGTGGGCAGCCCAGCCACAGCGAGGGACCTGAGCGGGCTACAGCGTCCCGGTCCTGCGGGTTGACGCAGGCGGCCTGCTTGCGACGTGCGGGTCAGGAAGCGTCTCCGTCGGCCGGTGCGTCGTGGTTCAAGAGTTCCTGCAGCACGCGTTCGCGGAGGCCGACCGGGTCCCCGTCGGTGTCCAGCACCGCCGCGCGCACACGGCGGAGTACACGGTCGACGGCCACAAGCTCGCGATCGGATTCGGCAGCCCGTGTCCTGAGTCGTTCGGCGTCGCCCCGGATGTCCGCCAGCTCGGTGCGTACAGCGATGAGATCCTCGTCGGACTGCCGCCGGGCGGCCGCCATGTCGTCGAGCCGCCGCGCGAGGTCCTGTTCTCGCTGCGCCGCCTCGCCCGCCGCGGCGCGGGTCTCGTCGAGCTGAGTGGTCGCGGCCGTCAACCGTTCGGTGAGGCTCTGCTCAAGGTCACGGCTGCGTGCGCGGTGTTCGTCGAGTGCCGCCTGTGCGGTGTCCCGCTCGCCGGTGCGTTCGGCCAATTGCCGTCGCACCTCGTCGAGCCGTTCGGTGAGCTCGTCAACGCGAGCCCGGACGACCTTGTTCTGATCCTCGGCGGTGCGGGCGCGGTCGGCAGCGGCCTCCGCCGTGGCCTCGGCGCGGGCCTGCGCGAGCGCGGCGGCCTCAGCGGAGGACGTCGCCTGCTGTGCGGTGTCCTGCGCCTTGTCCGCGTCCGCTCGAGCCCGGTCGGCCTCGGCGACGGCCTCGTCCCGGAGGCGCTGTGCCTCGGTGGCGCGTTCCTCGGCCTCAACCTCGGCTCGCCGGGCCTCTTCGGCGGCCGTGTCCGCCTCGTCGGCGCGGGTGGCGGCTGCGGTCAGCTCGTCCTGCATGCGGGCCGTGACGTCGTCGAGCGCGCTGCCCAGTGTCTGCAGTGGTTCCAGGACCTGCCGTGAGGCATCGGCGAACGTGTCGGTCGCCTCGCGCAGCGCCGTCGGGGGATCGGTGTCGCCGATCGCGGTGCGGAGTGCGTACTCGGCGGCCGCCAGTTGCTTGCACGTCTTGTCGCCGGGCCATCGGCGGTCTGGACAGAACTCATAGGGCCGTCCGCCACGTGGCCCCGGCGGCGGCAGAGGCTGCCCGCAATGTCGGAACCCGCAGCGCGCCGCCTGCGGATCCGTCACGTGCACCGTCACACTCTCCGCGCTCATGCGTCCATCCTAGTTGTGACTTATCTATGCATTAACTTGGGTTGTAGTTACGTCAACTTCAACTGGAGATAGCTACAGAAGATACATTTTGTAGCCGAGTGAATCGAGGCGGTTTCCACGGCGGTCGAGGCCGTGCAGGACCCGGAAAAGCGGGGCCTCGGACCCGTTCGGCCGCCACGCGACGACGTCGTCTCGGCGGACGCGGTGGCTCGGAGGGACTCGGTGACAACTCGGGCACGCGAGGCGGGAAAGACGCGGTGCGGCCGTGGCCGACCGGCCGGCGACAGTTGGGGCACGGGTGACGCCCGCTCCCCACGGACGTCAGGCCGGGACGCACTCCTCGGCCACGGCACGGCCGTCGGCTTGCAGCCGGTCCACCACGGGTTTCAGGTCGTCCTCGTAGCGTGCGAGCGCGGTGGCGACGTCGTCGCTGTGGAGGCGGTCGGCGAGGGCGGCCGCGCCCGACAGCGCCATCCCTGCGCCCTGGCCGGTCAGCAGGGACGGTGCCTGGCACGCGTCGCCCACGAGCACGACGCGACCGCGACTCCAACCGGACATCTGCACCTGGGCCACCCGGTCGTAATAGAGGTTCGCCGGTTCGGGGCAGTGGTCGAGCAGGTGAGGAACGGTCCACCCCAGACCGCCGTACACGCGGTGCAGCTCCGCGCGAGGGTCCGCGGGCAGCGGCGTCGCCGTGGCCACCCGGTCGGCGCCCACCCGGTAGGCACCGACCTGCAACCCCGGCGCGTCGAGCATGTGCAGGACGTCTCCGAGCGTCCGCGCGGTGCCCGGATCGGAGAACACGTAGGCGGCGGTGCGGAACCCGAGGTCCCGGACCACGTCCTCCTCGGCCGCGAGCGCCAGGGCGCTCGCAGGTGTCCGAACCGGACACAGGGTGGCGGGCCCACCGGGACAGCGCTGGACGAGTGCCGCCGCTAGACGCCGCGCGGAAAGGGGAAAGGGCTCCGGGAGCCGGCCCACGGAGACGTGGTCGGCTCAACCGGAAGAAGAAAGGGAAGGCGGGCGGGCGACACCCGCAGTTCCCGGCCCGCACACGAGGTGCGGGCCGGGAGGAAACTCAGCGGAGTGTCAGGCCACGCGCACGACGTCGGCCTGCGGACCCTTGGGGCCCTGGCTGACGTCGTAGGTCACCTGCTGGTTCTCCTCGAGGGTCCGGAAGCCGGCCGCGTCGATGGCCGAGTAGTGCACGAACACGTCCGGGCCGCCCTCGTTCGGGGCGATGAAGCCGAAGCCCTTTTCCGAGTTGAACCACTTCACGGTTCCATTGGTCATGACTGTCTCCTTCGGGAGCTGGGGTATGACGGGCAACCACACCGCGTGGAGGCCCGGGCCGGGGATCTCAGACGGCGGCTTACTCCAGCTGCAACCAAAGAAAGAAGCTCGCCCGCATCAACATCCTGCGAGCATGCACGAAACACGAACCCAGAAAAGCAACGACCGCCGCTCACACTACACGCCTCGCGTCCCGGCAGCACGCAGGGCGACGGGAGATCACTCGGCCTCGAACTCGGGCGGGCCGTGTCGCGGTGTGGACCGCCGTGCCGCAGCCCGCGCGCCGCAGCCGAACTCGTTCCGGCTTGTGCCCCGGACGTTTCGCGACCTACTATCAGGGCACTCGTACAGGACGACTGTTCAGTTCTTGTGGGAAGCGGGTGAACGATGACCTCTCCGGCGGCCGCACGTGGACACGAGGTGCGGCAGCGGCTGCTGGCCGCGGCGGCCGAACTCGTTCCGGAGCGCGGCTGGGCAGCGGTGAGTACCCGCGTTCTGGCCGAACGTGCCGGGGTGACACCCAGCGTCGTGCACTATCACTTTCCGTCCCTGCCGGCGTTGCTGAACGAGGCCGCGGTCGGCCTGCTGCGGCAAGTGCTGACCGAGGTCGAAGCAAACTTGGACACGGCACGCACTTCCGCCCAGGTGGTTGAGGTGATGATCGCGTCGGCCGACGGGTACACCGGGACCGACTCGATGTCGCGACTGGCCGTCGAGGCGTACCTGGCCGCAGGCCGGGACGAGCAGCTGCGCGAACAGATCGCCGGTGTCGTCGACGAGTTCCGGCACCGGTTGGCCCGGCGGTTGGGTGAGCACGGAGTGGGCGCGCCCGACGAGACCGCCGCTGTTCTGCTGGCCGCGGTCGACGGCCTGGTGCTGCATCGCGGATTGGGTGCCGGCCCGGACGCCGGGCCCGTGGCACCGGTGCTGCGCAGACTTATCAGCTAGGCAAAGGAGCCGTCATGGAGATCGTCAAGAAGGTGCAGCCCCCGAGGGGACTCGGCCGGATGCTGTTCCGGCTACCGCTTCATCTCTACCGGGTGGGTCTCGGGTGGCTGTTCGGCGGCCGTCTGATGGTCGTCAATCACGTCGGCCGGATCACCGGCAAGCGACGGCAGGTCGTCCTCGAAGTCGTCTCCCACGACGTGAACGACGGCAGCTATGTGGTCGCGTCCGGGTGGGGACCAACGGCGGCCTGGTATCGCAACATTCTGCACACACCGGACGTCACGATCCAGGTCGGCAGGCACACGATGCCGGTGACCGGCGTGCCGTTGGCCAGAGACGAAGGAGCGGACATCATGGCGCGATACGCGTCCCGGCACCGCGTGGCGGCGAAACACCTCCTACCGCGTCTGATGGGCTTCAAGGTCGACGGCTCCGAGGCCGACTTCCGGGCCGTCGGACAGCACATGCCCTTCGTGCGGTTCGTCCCCCGAGCCTGAGCGTTCCCGTGTCGAGCACGGGCCGAGGATGCTGTGGTGCGGGCCGAAACGGATGTTGGACGACCCCGGGCGCCTCGAGCCGGTCCTCACGGGCAAGGGCGGGAACGGGCGGCGGGCAGCGACGATGTTGCGTGTCATCCGGGAGGCCAAGCCGGCCATGTGGAACAACGTTCTTGGGCGCAACGCCTGCACGCCGTCGTCTCGCCCCTGAGCCCATCCCGGCGCGAGACCTCGGCGCCGACACACTGTCCGAAGCCATCCGGCGCGCCGTCAACGATGTCGTTCGGACGCGACGTGCCGGGGAAAGTGGCACAGCAGATCCGGCCCGAGCGCGGTCTCGCCCGGGCCGTCGAACTACTGGAGTCCGAAACGGCCGGTACATGACGACGACCGGGGCCCGCGGTCGGCGGTGACCGTGCCCCGGCCGGCTCCCGTGCGGTCGGTCAGTCGCGTGCGAACTTGTCGGTGGCGTCGAGCAGGACGTCGAGCGTTCCCGGTTCGTCGTAGGCGTGGCCTGCGTCGGGCACGATGACCAGGTCCGAGTCGGGCCAGGCTCGTTGCAGGTCCCACGCGCTGACGGGTGGGGTGACCACGTCGTAGCGGCCCTGCGCGATGACGCCGGGAATGCCGGCCAGGCGGTGTGCGTCGCGCAGCAACTGGCCGTCCTCCAGGAAGCAGCCGCTGCGGAAGTAGTGCACCTCGATCCGTGCGAGCGCGGCCGCGTGGTCGGGGTCGGTGAAGCCGGCGACGAACTCGCTGTTCGGTCGCAGGTACGCGGTGTCGGCTTCCCACTGCGCCCAGGCGACGGCGGCGGCGCTGCGAACCGACTCGTCCGGGTCGGACAGCAGCCGGTGGTAGGCCTCGATCAGATCGTCGCGATCGCCGTGGGGAACGGGCTCCAGGAGCTTGTCGAACCGGTCGGGGAACAGGAACGCGGAGCTACCTCGGAAGGTCCAGTCGAGTTCCTTGCGACGCGCAGTGAACACACCGCGCAGCACGAGTTCGGTGACGCGGTCGGGATGACTTTCGGCATAGGCCAGCGCCAGCGTGCTGCCCCACGAACCGCCGAACAGCTGCCACCGATCGACGCCGAGATGCTTGCGCAGCTTCTCCATGTCGGCGACGAGATGCCAGGTCGTGTTGCTGGTCAGGTCCGCGTCGACCGAACCGGCGTTGGGGGTGCTGCGTCCCGCGCCGCGTTGGTCGAACAGCACGATCCGGTAGCGCTCGGGATCGAACAGGCGTCGATGGCCGGGCCTGCACCCTGATCCGGGACCGCCGTGGAGGAACACGACGGGCTTGCCCGCGGGGTTACCGCATTCCTCCCAGTAGAGCTCGTGCCCTCCGCCGACGGGGAGCATTCCCGTGGTGTACGGCTCGGCCTGCGGATACAACTCGCGCATCACATCTCCCCTTCACGATGGTTCCCCCGACACCCGTATCACCCGAGTCCCGGCAACGCGGTCGTGCAGGGCGCGCCGCAGCGGGTCGCGCCAGGCCATCGCGATGCTCACCGGTGGGAGCACCAGCGCCGACGCGTACGTGACACCTACCGTCACTGGTGCGTCGACACCCAGCATGAGTCTGGCGACGGCGATGTGCGCGAGTTGCCACGGAAGCAGCTTCACCGCGTTCCGTATCGCGACCCGGCGGTAGGAAGCGCGGCCGCCACCGGCATCCACCACGCGGAGCCCCGCGCGCCGTTTACCCCAGGCTGCTCCGGCACGACCACCCTCACCGGCGGTGAGGTACGACCACACGGGGAAAACGGTCATCGACAGCACGGCGGCATCGACCGCAACGAGCGGCGGCGACGGCGGCACGAACGCCGGTCCGGACCACGACCGCACGACGAATCCCAGCACCGTCAACCCGGCCAGCCATCCCACGATGGCGACGTAGTCCCACAGCGAAGCACGCCACCGAGCACCGCCCGGCGCTCGACAAACCGGAGGATCAGCGCTCGCCACAGGGGGAGGGTAGCGGCGCTGTTCCTTCGCAGTGACACTTCCGCGGCGCAGGAGCAGCGCGACGTACGGACACGCTGCCCGTCCCCCCGTGGCTGTCACGCGAGGACGGGCAGTGGACCGGACCTCAGCGAGGCGTGATCGGTTCCGGGGTCGGCCGTTTCGCGGTGACGGCGTCGCCCGAGGACGTGCCCGTCAGCCTGCGGTGGATCCAGGGGACGACGTGGCTGCGGAGCCACCGCAGGTCCTCGCTCCGCCGCTGTGCCGGCGTCTCGGCAGGCGCGGGCGGCAGGTCGACGGCCCCCAGCGTGTGCCCGGCGCCGAGGGTGTCGAGCACGGCCGTGGCCACGGCGCGGTGGCCGTGAGGGCCGAGGTGGATGCGGTCGTCGGACCACATCCGGCGGTCCCGCAGCACGCGCATCGCCCACATGTCCACGACGAGTGCGCCGTGCCGCGCCGCGATCAGCCGAACGTGCTCGTTGTAGACGGCCGTGCGGCCGCGCATCTTGCGGAACACCGGATCGGCGACCCCGTCGACACCGGTGAAGAGCACGACCGTCGCCCCGGACGCGGCGAGTGTGCGGACGGCCTCGTCGTAGGCCTCGGTGAGGCCGTCGATGTCGGGCCGGGGCCGCATCAGGTCGTTGCCGCCGGCGTAGAGCGTCACCAGGTCGGGACGCAGCGCCAGCGCGGGGTCGAGCTGTTCTGCGACCACCTGGCCGAGCAGCCGGCCGCGCACCGCCAGGTTCGCGTAGCCGAGATCGGGGTTCGCCACCGCAAGCGACTCCGCGACGAGGTCGGCCCAGCCGCGGACGCCGTTCGGGTAGGCGGGGTCGTCGTCGCCGACCCCCTCGGTGAACGAATCTCCCACTGCGACGAACCGCTCGAACATGGCCGTGACTCTAGTCAGCGGGCGCCTGTGACCCGGCACGCACCACCGCGTCGGCTGCAGCCGACGCGGCCTACCGGCGGAGGTTCCCCGCACCCGGTTGCAACCGTAATGTCCGCAACGGCGTCGCATCCGTGTGCCGCCGTCCCGGCGGAAGCCGGCGGCGGCACTGCGACACCGATGATCACAACAAACCGACGGTCGCAATCGACCGGCGATGGAAACCTGGGGGTTTTCGGAACATGAGAAACCGAGTCAAGCTCGGCGTCGTGGCGCTGAGCGCGGTCTTCGGGGCGACCCTCGCCCCGCCGGCCGCGGCGGCACCGGCCACGGCGCAAGTGGATCCGCGGATCACGATCGGCACGCACAACACGCTTCGTGGTGCGGCTGATTACCACAATTTCGCCGGCATCATCGGCTGGCAGGAAGTCAAGGGCAAGGCGTCGAAGAACAAGCTCAAGCGCCAGCTTCCCGACAACTACCGGCACTACTTCGCCAAGGGCCCGAAGTCGGCCGGTTCGCACCAGGTGCCGATCTCGTGGCGCAGCCACCGGTTCAAGAAGCTCACCTCGGGTTACAAGCGGACGCACCCGGGTGAAGCGGGCGTCACGCCCGCGCGCTTCGTCACGTGGGTGAAGCTGCAGTTGCGCGGTACGAACAAGAAGGTCATCGTCGTGAACACGCACCTCATCTCCGGTGCGTGGTCCAAACACCCGGAACGCCAGGAGCGCTGGCGGACCCACATGCGGAAGCTGCGCACCAAGGTCCGCACCCTGCACTCGAACCATCCGAACGCACGGCTGTTCGTGGTGGGTGACTTCAACCGGCGCAAAGCCCTGCCCATGCCCTCGCCGCTGAAGTACACACCGATCAAGGGTGTCCGGGGCGTGCGGCTCGACCACATGTACGCGCCGACGAACGTGCCGCACTCCAAGGCACTGCAGCGGCCGAAGTGGGGTTCAGACCACAACGCCTACAAGATGCGCGTCCGGCTGTAACAGCGCAGTCGTTCGTCCCAGCACAGGGCGCCGGGCTCGCCGACGAGCCCGGCGCCCTCTCGTGCGCGCACGGCCGAGCCGGCTCAGGTCGGCAGCAGTTCGAAATCGTCGAAGTCGAAGCCGGGGGAGACGATGCACGAGACGAGGACCTCGGCCTCGCCCGCGGGCCTGGCCGTCTGCCATGCGCCCGCGGGCACGAGCAGCTGGAGGTGCTGACCGTCCTCGACCGCGGCACCGAGCGTGTAGGTCTGCGGCGCGGAGCACGGTTCGTCACCGGTGCCGCCGAGCTGCAGGGTGAGCGGTCCGCCGCGGTGCCAGAGCCACAGCTCGTCACTGCGCACCCGATGCCACGCCGATTCCTCGCCCGGGGCCAGGAGGTAGTGGATGCCGGTGGCCGCCGAACGCTCGCCCGGGTAGCCCTCGGGCCGGAACGTGTGACCGGCCACCCAGGTCTGCCGGTACCAGCCGCCTTCGGGGTGGGGTTCGAGATCGAGGGCGGCGGCGAGCGGCGGTCGTTGCGGGTTCGACATGGCCGCGGAGTCTAGTCGTCACGGGTGGTGGGGGCGGCCGTGACGACCGCCCCCACCACCCGTGCTCGTCCGGTTCGGCGTCAGGCCTGCGGCGTGTCCGGTTCGCCGGGGACGCCGTCGCCGCTCACCGCGGCGCCCCTGGTCCGCGGTGAGCGCGACTCGGCCGTCGACGACGGAGTGCCGTCGGTCGAGTAGCCGAGTGCGAAGTCCTGCCTGCCCTGTTCGACGCCGACGTGGACCGTCGCCGTGGCGGGACCGTAGCCGCTGGCGATCACCGTGTAGTGGCCGTGCTCGACATCGTCGAATCGGTAGGTGCCGTCGGAGGCCGTCATCGTGACCCCTGCGACCTCACCGACCTCGTCGAGCAACACCACGCGCGCCTCGGCAACCACGGCGCCACTGAGCTCCGAACGCACGATGCCTTCCAGGTGGCCCGCCGCGCTGAGCTCGACGTCCTGGGTGATGCGCTCACCCGTGGCCAGGCGGACCGGGGTGGCTTGCGGCCGGTAGCCGTGCGCCGTCACGGCCAGGGTGTAGGCGCCGCCCGCCACGTCGGGGAACCGGTACCAGCCGTCGCCTCCGGTGAGGCTCGCGTCGAGCACGTCGCCGCCCGTGTCGGTCAGCACCACCGTCGCTCCGCCCACCGGCCGGGACTGCGGGGTCCGGACCCGGCCACTGACCTGGCCCGACCCCGTCAGCGCGATGTCCCGGCGAAGTGGATTCGCGCCGAGCTCGACCGACTGGGCCGACGGCTGGAGGTGCTCCGCAGCGGCGATGAGGATGTATCGCCCCGGTTCGCCGGCGCCGACGTGGAACGTGCCGTCCTCGCCGCTGCGGGCCAGGTCGACCTGCGCACCCGACGCGTCGGTCAACGTCAGCGTGACCCCGGGCGCCGGTTCGCCGGCGGCCGTGACGACGCCGTGCACCGTGGCCGGCCGGTCGGGTGTGGACCCGTTGCGTGCGGTGACCGCGGTGGCTGCCACGGACGGTGCCGGCACCTCCGAGGCAGCCCGCGCCGCGGGGATGGGGGAGGCGTCCACGCCCGCCGCGCCCGTCGTGCCCGTCGCAGCGCCGACCGGCACCTCGCCGCCTGTGGGCGTGTCGGCCTCACCGGCACCGGCGGTGTCCTCGTTCTTCTGTTCGGCCAGGTCGAGAGTGCTGCGCAGCGGTGTCTCCTTGATGAAGACCACGGCGATGAGCGTGACGACCGCGACGGCGGCGCCGATGAGGAACACGTCGCCGATGGCGTCGCCGTAGGCCGACCGGACGATCGCCTGGACCGGTGCGGGCATCGCCCCGACGTCGAGAGTGGTTCCGCCGGAGCCGCCTGCCGCACCGCCGCTCATCGGCATGCCGCGTTCGGCCGCTCCTTGAGCGATGTAGTCGGTGACGTTGTGCGCGAGCACCGCACCCAGTGCGGACACGCCCGCCGAGCCGCCGAGGGTGCGGAAGAAGGTCACCACGGCGGTGCTGGAGCCGACGTCGCGCATGCCGACCGTGTTCTGTGCGACCAGCACCAGGTTCTGCATGAGGCAGCCGGTGCCGATGCCCATCAGGGCCAGGTAGACGCCCATCTGGGCCAGGTTGATCTCGCTGTCGATCGTGCCGAGCAGGCCCAGCGCGACGACCAGGATCAACGCACCGCCCACGAGGAACGGTTTCGTCCTGCCGATGCGGGACACGACCTGGCCCGAGATCGTCGTCGACAGGAACATGCCGAGCACCATCGGCATGGTCATCAGGCCGGCTTCGGTGGGCGAGTAGCCGCGGGCGATCTGGTAATACTGCGCCAAGAAGACCGCACCGCCGAACATCGCCGTGCCGACCGAGAGCGTCCCGATCACCGTCAGCGAGAAGGACCGGTTGCGGAACAGCTTCAGCGGCACGACCGGTTCGGCGACCTTCGTCTCCACGAACACGGCGAGGATCAGTGCAGCGGCGGCGCCGCCGAGGAACGCGGCGGTCGTCGGCGACCACCAGTCGAACTCCTTGCCGGCGAGCGAGACCCAGATCAGCACCAGGGCGACACCACCGACAATGAGCGTCGCGCCCAGCCAGTCGATCTTCACGTCGCGCTTGATCACCGGCAGTTTGAGCGTCGTGCCGAGCACGATCAACGCGATCACGGCAACGGGCACGGTGACCCAGAAACACCAGCGCCAGCCGAGCGGCGAGTCGACGATGATGCCGCCGAGCAGCGGGCCGGACACCGTGGCGACGGCGAACGTCGCGCCGATGTAGCCGGAGTAGCGGCCGCGGTCACGCGGCGAGATCATCGCGGCGATGACGGCCTGGACGAGCGCCTGCAGGCCGCCCATGCCGATGCCCTGGATGGCGCGGTACGTGATCAGTTCGGGCATGGACTCGGCGAAACCGCCGAGGACCGAGCCGACGGTGAAGATGACGATCGCGAGCTGATACAGCAGCTTCTTGCTGAACAGGTCGGCGAGCTTGCCCCAGATCGGTGTGGTGGCCGTCGAGGTCAGCAGCATGGCGGTGATCACCCAGGTGTACTGGCTCTGGGTGCCGTCGAGGTCGGCGATGATGCGGGGCAGGGCGTTGGAAACGATCGTCGACGACAGGATCGCGACGAGCAGCGCGAGCAACAGGCCGATGAAGGCCTGCATGATCTCGCGCTTGGACATCGTGGCGTCGGGATCCTCGACGGTCTGGGCGTGCGCGGACGTGGTGAACCCCCTGAGTAAGGACAGAGTTGTGACGACGAGTGTCGTAAGCCGGTTGACTCAACATAACAAATAACTTGATTGATGCAACTACATATTCCCGGTGGCGGGGTCGCACAGCCCGATCGAGCGAGGAGATTCGGGTGATTTGTACGGAATTCGCCCGGATCGACGTGCGGCAACTCACGCCCACGCCACGTCCGGCCACCGACATCGCGGCGTTGACCTCCACCGCAGTCGAAGTGTGAGGCTGGCACCATGACAGCGCAGACCGCTCCCGCACGGACCGACGCCGCAGCCGGCACCCCGTCCACCGACGAGTGGGGCATCGACGCCCTCGACCTCGACGCCTACCTCGCGCGGATCGGCCGCCCCGCGGAGCCGCCGTCGCTCCGGGCGCTCACCGCCCTGCACGAGGCACACGTGCTGACGATCCCGTTCGAGAACGTCGACCCACTCACCGGCCGATCCCCATCACTCGACCTCGACGCGATCCAGGCGAAACTCGTCGCCCGGGACCGCGGCGGCTACTGCTACGAGCACAGCCTGCTGTTCGCCGCCGCACTCGAACGTCTCGGCTACGGCGTCACCCGACTGACGGCGCGGGTACAACCGCACCGCAACGGTCCGAGATCCCACATGAACCTGCTCGTCACCGTCGACGGCGCCTCGTATCTCGCCGACGTCGGTTTCGGCGCCGGAGTCCTGCATCCGATGCCGCTCGAGGACGGAGCCGTCGTGGACCAGGCGGGCTGGGAGAACCGGCTCAGCCACCACGACGGGTTCTGGACCTTGGAGAAGCGCACGGCCGACGGCTGGGAACCGCTCCACGCGTTCGACGAGACGCCGCAACGCCCCATCGACTACGAGGTGTTCAACCACTACGTCGCCACCCACCCGAAGTCGCCGTTCACCGGTGGGCTCATCGTGATGCGTCTCGAACCGGGCGTCAGCAGGAAACTCCTCGGCCGCAAGCGTGTCGTCGAACGTCCCGACGGCAGCAAGGAGGAGACCGAGCTCGATCCCGGTGACGTCGTCGACGAACTGCGCAGGATGGACGTCGTGCTCACCGGCGACGAGGCGGCCGCGCTGGCCGACGCGATGAAGGCCGCCGACTGACCGAATCCCGCGCGCGAGCCGGTCAGTCGGGCAGCAGCCTGGTGACGAGGTGGGACAGCTGGCGGATGGTGCGGCATTCGAACATCGGCACCTCCCGTGCGTAACGGTGCGCCTCCGAATCGCCGGTGCCCCACGACTCCGCGCGTTCGGGGTTGAGCCAGTAGACGTGCCGTGCGCGCTCGGCGATGGCCCGCAGCGCGGGAAGGTTCGGCGGTGCGCCGTTGGTACGGCCGTCGCCGAGGATGAGCACGCTGGTGCGGGGACCGAGCACGTCGGCCCAGCCGTCGGTGAAGGTCTGCAGCGCCCCGTCGTAGTCACTGCTCATCCCGACCTGTGTCAGGTGGGCTTCGGCCACGATGCGGCCGGCGAGGTTCTCGGGCTCGTCCCGGCCCGCCCGCACCAGTTCGGTGATCTCGTCGGTGCAGGAGACGAACGCGAAGCTCCGCACCTTCGAGAACTGGTCGCTCAGCGCCTGCGTCAGCAACAGGGTGAACTGGGCGAACCCGGCGACCGAGCCGGACATGTCGCACAGCAGCACCAGCTCAGGGCGGCCGGGGCGCCGCCTGCGCATGACGGGCCGCATCGGCACGCCGCCCGTGGCCAGCGACCGCCGCACGGTGCGCCGCAGGTCGACGCGGCCGCGGGCCGCCCGCCTGCGCCGCGCCGCCAACCGTGTGGCCAGCTTGCGCGAGAGCGGCGTCACCGCACGGCGCATGTCGGCGAACTGCTCCGCCGTCGCGCTGGTGAACGACACGAGGTCGGTCTGCGGCGCGACCGCGTGCCGCGCGATCCGGTCACGGCCACGCAGTTCCGCGGTCCGTCTGCGGGCCTCGGCACGCACGTGGCCGGTGAACGACTCGATCCCCGCGGCGGCCTCACGATCGGCGAGCGCGTCCGCCGATGCGCCGTCCAGGCCGTCGGCCCTGGCCTCTCGGATCGCGTCGCGCAACCGGGCCCGCAGCGCCTGGGGGCGTACCTCGGACAACGTCTGATACGCCGACCAACCACTCAATCGTGCGGCCGAACGGCCGTTCCCGCTGGTCGTCCCCGCCGCGCCCTGCGCGCCCTGGCCACCTTCGCCGCCCTGCCCGCCCTGGCCGTGTGCGGCCGCGCCGTAACCGCCGAACAGATCGATGCCCGCGGCGGCCAGCGCGCGCACGCGGGCGTCGTCGCCGGACACGAGCGCGTCGAGGAGCCGATCACGCAGCTGAGCGGGCGTGCCGGGATCGTCGGCCGTGGCCTCCGAGGTGCCGTGCGCGGCAGGGAAGTAGAGGTCGAAGACGCCGTCGAACACGGGCCGCTGGGCCGCGCCCCGCAGCACGCTGGCGGCGAGGGCTTCGCGGAGCCGCTCCCGGTCGGCCAGCCCGACGGCCTCGGCCGCCGCCGCGGCGTCGACCGTCTCGCCGGTTCCGACGGCGATGCCGTGCTCGCGCAGGGCGTGCACGAACTCGACGAGGCGGTCCGCCACCGCGTTCGCCGTCACGACACAGCACTTCCGGACGACACATCTCCGGACGATCCGGTTCCTGCGGCGGCCGCGACACCGTCGGCGGCGTCACCCGGGGAGAGCACCCGGTCGAGCCGCAACTCGGACAGTGCCTTCCGCTGATCGCTCTCGTACTTGAGGATCACCCCGAGCGTCGCGCGCACGACCTCCTCGTCGAGCGTGTCGGCGCCCAGCGCCACCAGCGTCCGCGCCCAGTCGACCGACTCGGCGATCGACGGTGACTTGCGCAGCTCGAGTTCCCGCAGCGCCCCGACGACCCGCACCAGCGAGGCCGCCAGCTCGGCGTCGAGTTCCGGCACGCGCAGGGTGACGATGTCGCGTTCCAGGTCGGCGGGCGGGAAGTCCAGGTGCAGAAACAGGCACCGGCGTTTCAGCGCCTCGGACAACTCCCGCGTGGCGTTGGACGTGAGCACGACGAGCGGCCGCCGCGTCGCGGTGATCGTGCCCAGTTCGGGGACCGTGACCTGGAAGTCGCCGAGCACCTCCAGCAGCAGCCCTTCGACCTCGACGTCCGCCTTGTCGATCTCGTCGATGAGCAGCACCGTCGGGTCCTGGTTGCGGATCGCGGTCAGCAACGGGCGCGACAGCAGGAACTCCTCGCTGAACACGTGCTCGCGGGTCGCGTCCCAGTTCTCATCCTTGGCCGCCGTGATGCGCAGCAGTTGACTGGCGTGGTTCCACTCGTAGAGCGCACGTGACTCGTCGATGCCCTCGTAGCACTGCAGTCGGATCAGCTCGCTGTCGGTCGCGGCCGCCATGGCGCGGGCCAGCTCCGTCTTGCCGACCCCGGCCGGACCTTCGACCAACAGCGGCTTGCCGAGTCGGGCCGCAAGGAACACCGTGGTCGCCACGGCGTTCGACGCGAGGTATCCGGCTCCCGCCAGGTGTTCGACGACCTCGTCGACCGAGGCGAACGCGGGCTCCTGCTCGGACGGCTGCGGTGCGGCCTCCGACGTCGATGGCTCTGTCACAACGGACTCCTCGTGGTAAGCGTCCGCTCATTCTCGCGCTCGTGGGCGTTTCGTCGCGAGGCCGGTGGCTCAGCTCACGCGTTTCGTCAAGGGCGCCGGATCGGGCCGCAGCAGCACGAGCTCGGCATCACCTCAGCCTGCGCTCGATCCGGAACTCCGGCTCGACGTCCCGGCGAAGGCCTCGCGGCCGTCGTGCGCGGCGCGGCCGACGACCACGGTGGCGCCGAGCTCGTCGCACCGCGCCACGTGCGGCGCGAGACCTGCGTCGGCCAGCACCGCGGCCGCTCGGTCGGCCTGCTCCTCACTCGTTTCGCTCAGCACGTGACCACCTGCGACGAGCCACGACGGCGCCTCACGTGCCACCGTGCGGAACGTGTCCAGCCCGTCGGCGCCGCCGTCCAGCGCGATCGCCGGTTCGTGGTCCCTCGCCTCGGGCGGCATCGAGGCGATCGCCTCCGACGGGACGTACGGCACGTTGGCGACGACGACGTCCACGCCGCCGCGCAGCTCCACCGGCAACGCGCCGAACAGGTCACCCTCGTACACCCGCCGGGGCAGGTTGCGGCGGGCGCACCGCACCGCGGCGGGGTCGAGGTCCGCGGCGTAGACCGTCGCATCGGCACGTTCGGCCGCGATCGCCGCGCCGATCGCCCCGGACCCGCAGCACAGGTCGACGACCACGCCACCGGCGGGCAGCACACCGAGCGCCTGCTCCACCAGGAACCCGGTGCGCTGCCGCGGCACGAACACACCCGGCTCGACCACCACGCGCAGGCCGCGGAACTCGGCCCAGCCGAGCACGTATTCGAGGGGCTCGCCACCGACGCGGCGTGCGACGAGCGCTTCGAGGTGCGCCGGGCCGGTGGCCGCGTCGCTCAGCAGTGCGGCCTCGTCCTCCGCGAACACGCACCCGGCGCCGCGGAGGGACGACACGATCGATGATTGCGGCATCGCCCCAGGCTAGCCCGCGTTCACCGGCCGAAGCGGGCGGTGAACGCGTGACGGCGGATGCGGTCGGCGGCCTCGGCGCCGACCAGTTCACGTGCGATGTCGAACTCGCGGCTGAGGCGAGTGTTGCTGACCGTGGGATTGTCCGTGCACAGCGCCACCGGCACAGCCGCCTGCACGAGTGCGCTCAGCTGGTGGTGCCGGCGATCCTGCGCGGCACCGGTCTGGACGTTGCTCGTGACGGCGACCTCGAGTGTGATGCCGCGGGCGGCGAGGTGGTCGAGCAGGCGCGGATCCTCGGCCGACCGCACCCCGTGGCCGATCCGGGCGGGATGCAGGTGCCGGACGGCGTTCCACACGCTCTCGGGCCCTGCGGCCTCACCGGCATGGATCGTGACGGGCACGCTGGCGTCGTGGGCCAGGCCGAACGCCGCGGCGAACTGCGCGGCGGGGAATCCCGCCTCGTCACCCGCGAGATCGACGCCGACGAGCCGGTCGGCGTGCCGCAGGAGCCTGCGCAGCTGACGCTCACCCGAACGCGGACCTTCGTCACGCACGACGATGCCGATGAGGCCGACGTCGATCGGCAGCCCGTGGCCCGCGGCGGCATCGGTGACGGCCTCGATGACGGCGTCGGACTCCAGTCCTGTGCGAGCTGCGATGAACCGTGGACTGAACCGGAACTCGACGGCGCTGAGCCCGTCGTCGCACGCGTCCGACACGGCTTCGCCGGTGATCCGCCACCAGTCGTCGGCGGTGGTCGCGAACTTCGCGGCGTTGTCGATCTTCGACAGGTAGGGGAGCAGACCGCCCTCACGACCGGCCACGAACTCGCTGCGAGGTGGACGAGCGCCCGCGCGTTCGGCGAGGCGGTATGCCGTGGACGGCCGGACGGAACCTTCGAGGTGCCGGTGCAGATCGATCATCGGGGTGGATTCGGACGGAGGAGCAGGCATGACTGTGGAGACCCTTCGCGACGAGCGCGTGCCGCCGGTGCGGGCGGCACGCGGATGATGCGGGCGGGACGGCGCCGGAGTCCGCGAACACCTGGGCATCGGAGACTCGGGCGCCGGACGAGTACCGCGACGAGCGCACACTGCGCCTGCGGTGCCGGGCGCGGGGTCAGCCGCGAAGGTCCATGCGATAGCTGTGGTCGCCGAAGATCGCGAACACGCGATCGGCGTCGGCGCTTCGCACAGCGATCATGGCCGGCATCGTAGACCGGCGGGTGATCACCGTTCAATGTTCCGGGCGCTGCGGGCCACCGCGCCTCGGCGGCCCCGCTGCCGAGGCGCGGTGGCCCGCAGGCGAGCGGACCCGGGTCAGTGACAGCGCGGGCCGGATGCCGAGCCCGTCCCCGTGGTACCGAGCTCGTCCAAGCGTCCGGCTTCGAGTCGCGACCACTGGGCGATGGGCCGCCCTGCCGGTGGTGGCTGTCCGGTGCCAGGGCCCTGCGCGGCAGCGACCGGACGGCCGCGAATCATCGCGGAAGCCAGCCCCGGTCACGCAGCTCGGCCGTGAACCGCCGGTAGGACTCGTCGAGCCGGTCACTCTGCGCCGGGTCGGGATCGACGACCGTGCCGCCGGCGCCGTGCCGGGCGGACACCTCGGACAGCCCGCCCGGCACGGTTGCGGCGGCGGCCAGCATCGCGGCTCCGTAGGCGGTTTCGGCGTGCGCGGACAGCTGCATGCTCCGGCCGGTCACGGTCGCGCGGATCGTGGTCCACAGCGTGCTGGCGCTGCCACCGCCCGCGGCGAGCAGCGGCCCGCGGACGTCCATCCCGAGGTCGTGTACGCGCTCGAGCGCGAGACGTTCGAGGAACGCGACGCCTTCGAGGCGCGCCCGGTGGAGCTCGGCGTCGTCGGCGGGATCGCCCACGACGAACCCCCTCGCCTCCGGTTCCGCGAACGGAAACCGTTCGCCGGACCGCGCCAGGGGGTAGGCCAGGACGCCTGCCGGTCCTCGCGCCGCCGCCGCGTCGTCGAGCCGCGCCAGGTCACCGGTCACGCCCTCACCACCGGTGTTGGACGCGCCGCCCGCGAGCCACCAGCCGTCCGGGTGCCGGTGGCTGTACAGGGCGCCCCACGGGTCGGCGACGAGCCGTTCGGTGACACCTTTCAGCACGTACGTCGTCCCGAGAATGCCGACGAACCGGCCCGGCTCCGCCGCCCCCGCGGCGAGCTGCGCCGCACAGCCGTCGGTCATGCCGGCCACCACCGGGCATCCCTGCGGCAGTCCCGCCACGGGCCGCGGTGTCTCCCCGAGCACCCGGGTCGGGGCCACGACCTCGGGAAGCCACGACGTCGGCACCCCCAGCGCGTCGAACACCTCCCACGCCCACTCGCCACGGACCGGGTCGTAGCCGCTCTTGAGCGCGTGCGACCAGTCCGCCGCGACCGGCCGTCCCGTGAGCGATGCGCCGACGAGTTCAGGGGTGTGCACCACGCCCGCCGCGTCGGGGTACGCCGCGTGCAGCCACGCGATCCGGCCGAGCGCAGCAGTCGGGGAGACCGTCGTCCCCAGCTCGGCCCAGCGCTCGGCACCGGCCTCGGCGGCCACTGTGTTCTCGGATGCGGCCCGCCGGTCGTCGTACATGAGCGCCGGCGAGACCGGTTCGCCGCGGCGGTCGACCGCGACGATCGTGCCCGATGTCGCCGCCACCGCGACCGCCTCGACCCGCCCCACCTCGGGGTGCTCACACACTCGCCGGACCGCCGACTCCACCGCGGGCCACCAGGTGCGGGCGTCCTGCTCGCTGTGCCCTTCGGGCGAGCGCACGGGGCGGGGCAGATCCTCGGCGGCGCGGGCGAGGACGGCGCCGTCGGGGGCGACCGCGAAGGCCCGGACCCCCGCGGTCGCCACGTCGATGCCGACGACCGTCACCGCGGCACCGCTGTTTCCCGGCCGGATTCCTGGGGCCCCTCCGGCGTCGTCTCCTCGGTGATCGCCTGCAGGTTCGCGTCCTTCGCGAGCGCTTCCTCCGTGGCCTCCGGCAGTTTGAGGAATCGCACGATCACCGCGGCGACCACGTACAGCGCCGAGAAGATGATCACGACGCCCGCGGCTCCGGTCGGTCCGAGGAACAGGCTCACGATCGCGGGGCCGACGAAAGTCGCCGCACCGGCTCCGAGGTTCAGCAGCGCCATCGCACCGCCCTTGTTGTCGGGCGCCAGCGACGGCAACAGCGCGGAGATCGGCACGAAGCCGGCGAGCGTCGCCCCGTACAGCGCACCGACGAGCAGTGCCACCCAGTAGTAGTCGGCGCCGAGGGCGAGCGGCACGAAGTAGAGCAGCAGGATCGAGACGGCACAGCCGACGGCGCCGAACCAGAAGATCGTCGTGCGCCAGCCGATCTTGTCGGAGACGACACCGAAGATCAGGTTGAACACGATGTTCGTGCCGTAGATGACCGACACGAGCAGCAGCCACCGTGCCTCGCCGAAGCCGATCTGGTGGGCGAAGATCGTCGGGAAGAACACGAGCATGCCGAATTCGGGCGCGGTGTTGATGACGCGGGCGATCATGCCGAGGCCGACCTGCGGCTTCTTCCAGGCGATCGACACGCTCGAGACGAGGCTCTGCACGGGTTTCACGTCGGGCGGGGCGAGGCGCTGGAAGCCCGTGCGTTCCCGCACGCCGAGCAGGCACACCAGGCCGCCGAGCCCGAGGATGCCGATGGAGAGCCAGAGCGTGCCGTAGTGGCCGAAGATCGGGTTGGTGACGCTCGCGACGAGCGAGCCCAGGGTCGGCAGTCCGCCGGTGAAGGCGAAATAGAACCACCCCACGGCTGCACCCAGGCGTGCGATCGGTGCCACGGCGGTGATCCACACCAGGAACCCGAACGCGAACATCGGGTAGCCGAACCCGCGGATGCCGTAGAACACCATCATCAGTGCGTAGTTCTCACCACTCACTGCGATGGCGAGGAACAGGACGTCGAACACCAGCCAGATGGCGAGGCCCAGCATCATGACCCGGCGCGGGCCCCACAGTTCGGACAGGGCACCGGACAGCCACGATGCGAGCATCACCGCGACGCCGTACACGGTGATCACGTACGACGCGCGGATGTCGGTGCCGGCGCCGTGGTCGGCCATGAACGGCGCGATGAACCCGGATTCGACGCCGTCGCCGATCATGAACAGGAGCAGGCCCACGTAGCCGAACAGCAACGGCGCGGGAAGGCCCCACTTTTCGAGTAACCCGCGGAACCCTCCGCCGGCTCCGGACAACGTCGGTGTTGTCTGCGCAGTCATCTTGCCTCCATGGGTGTCGCTCGAAGCATCATCACCCATGTGAAGTTCACAGACAAGATGTGATTTGAAGTGGTGTCGCGACCCCCGTCAGGGGGCCGCCACGTCCACCTCCGTCCGATTGCGCAGCTCCTCCACCGTCGCCTCCGGTGTGCCCGCGTCCACGATCAGCCGGTCGTAGTCGGTGACGGGCGCGAGCCGGTGCAGCGCGGTACGGGACATCTTGCTGGAGTCCATCAGCAGCACACGGTTCTGTGCACTCTGCAGCATGGCGCGCTTGACCATCACGATCTCGGGTTCCTGATGGAACGTCAGCTCGGTGTTCATCGCCGACGTCGAGACGAACGTCGTGTCCACGGTGAGCCGTTCGACCGCCTCGAGGCACGGCATGCCGAGGAACGCGTCGTGGGTGGGCGAGTAGTCACCGCCGATGGCGATCAGGCGCACGTCCTCGACCTCCTTGAGGACGTCGATCGCCCGGAGGTAGTTGGTCGCGACGGTCAGCGGGGTGACCTCACCGAGCAGCTTGGCCAGCGCGAGGGCGCTCGTGGAGTCGTCGAGCAGGATCGACATCCCGGGTTCCACATAGGTCAGTGCCTGCCTGGCTATCGCGGCTTTCGCCTCGACGTTGGCATTGAGGCGGTACTCGGAGTTGCTTTCGAACACCGTCGACGGCTGTGCGGACACCCCGCCGCGGAACTTGCGCAGCAGGCCGCGGCGCGCGAGTTCGTCGAGATCACGGTGGACCGTCATGACGCTGACACCGGTCAGCTCGGCCAGTTCCGCCGCCGAAGCCGAGCCGTTGTTCACCACGTAGTCGGTGATGCGCTGCTGCCTGCCGGCGCGCTGCCCTGCACTCTTGTCGCTCTTCTCCGTCACGGGGCCAGCATCTCATTCCGCCGGTGCGTTGAGCCGGTACAGGCTGGCGTGTCCTGCCTCGATGCCGACCTCGGTGATCGCACCGTTCTCCAGTTGCGGCAGCACACGGCGGTAGGTCGGCAGCGGGATGCCGAGCAGCCGGCACAGTGCCAACCGCAGCAGGGTGTTGTGCGCGACCACCAGTGCGCGACCTCCCGCTGCCGCCGCCCGTTCGGCGATGTCGGCAAGGGCCGCCACCGCGCGGTCGGCGACCGCGGCGGGTGGCTCGGCGCCGGGAAATGCGCCCGCGACCGGGTCGGCGCGGAACCGTTCCACCACCGCGGCGGGCAGTTCGGCCAGGGTGCGGCCCTCGGCGAGGCCGAAGTGGGCCTCTCGTAGTCCCGGCTCGGCACGGACCGGCAGACCCAGCGCGGCGCCGACCGGTTCGGCCGTCGCCGCGGCCCTGCTCAGGGGTGAGGAGTGGATCGCGACCGGAGGCTCGGCCGCGCTCGCGATGCGGCGGGCGAGCGCCTCGGCCTGCGCCGCGCCGCGCTCGGTCAGCGCCACGTCACTACTGCCCGCGTACCGGTTCTCGGCGTGCCAGGTGGTTTCCCCGTGCCGAACCAGCAGAAGTCGAGCGCCCATGCAGAACCTCCGATGACAAATCGCGACTATGGTGTTAATTTAACATCTGCGACGTGAAAGGGGCTGTGAATGACGTTCGCCGCGGTCGTGTTCGACCTCGACGGAGTACTGGTCGAGAGTGAACACCTCTGGGAAGAGAACTGGGTCGCCTACGCCGCGCGACACGGTGTGCAATGGACGGCCGACGACACCGCGACGGTGCAGGGGATGAGCGCTCCCGAATGGGCCGCCTACCTCGCCGACCGCAGCGGCACGACCGAGACCACACAACAGGTCGAGGACGCGGTCGTCGACGGCATGATCGCCTCGATCGAGGCGGGCGACGCGCCGCTGCTGACCGGCGCCGACGGCATGGTGCGCGGCGTCGCGGCCCGCGCACCCGTCGCGCTCGCGTCCTCGGCGGCGCGCAGGGTGATCGACGCCGTCCTGGCCACCCACGGCCTGACCGGCGAGTTCAGCGCCACCGTGTCGAGCGCCGAGGTGCCACGGGGCAAACCGAGCCCCGACGTGTACACCGAGGCCGCCGCACGACTGGGCGTGCCGGGCACCCGCTGCCTCGGCGTGGAGGACTCCAGCAACGGCATCAGGGCGGCCGCGGCCGCCGGACTCACCGTCGTCGCACTGCCCAACCCGACCTACCCGCCGAAGCCGGACGCACTCGAACTCGCCGCCGCCGTCGCGGCCGACAACGACGACGTCCACCGAACCCTGCTCGCCTACCTCACCGGAGAGTTGGTGCGATCGTGACCGTGCTGGGAACCGCCGAGACCTTCAAACGGGACTGGGTCGACGGCTTCGTCACCGCGTACGGACGTGAGGTGCGCAAGGTTCCCGACGCCTACGGCGTCGTCACCGCCGACGCACCGAGACCGGGCAAGGTGGCCGTGGTGATCGGCGGCGGCTGCGGGCATTACCCCGCCTTCGCGGGCCTCGTCGGTCACGGACTGGCCGATGGCGCCGTCGTGGGCGACGTGTTCACCAGCCCGAGCGCCGAGCAGGTCCACCGCACCGCCCGGGCGGCCGACGGCGGCGCAGGCGTCCTGTTCGGCTACGGGAACTACCAGGGCGACGTGCTCCACTTCGGCCTCGCCGCACGACGGCTGGCCGCGGAGGGCATCGACAGCCGCACCATCCTGGTCACCGACGACGTCGCCAGCGGCCCCGCCGAGGACCCCGCCCGCCGCCGCGGCGTGGCAGGCGACTTCTTCGTCTTCAAGGTGGCAGGCGCCGCGGCCGAACGCGGCGACGACCTCGACGGCGTGCACGCCGCGGCGGTGAAGGCCAACGCCCGCACCCGCACGTTCGGCGCCGCCTTCGGCGGGTGCACCCTGCCGGGAGCCACCGAACCGCTGTTCACCGTCGCCGACACCGACATGGAGCTGGGCCTGGGCATCCACGGCGAACCCGGGGTGCGCACCGTCGGCCGGCTGGCCGCCACCGAACTGGCCGACGAGCTCGTCGACGGCCTCCTTCCGGAGCTGCCGAACGGGGACGGCCGCGTCGCCGTGCTGCTCAACGGACTCGGCCGCACCAAGTACGAAGAGATGTTCGTGACCTACAAGCGCATTCACGAACGCCTCGTCGCCGCGGGCCTGGACCCCGTGCACATCGAGGTCGGCGAGTTCGTCACCTCGCTCGACATGGCGGGCGTGTCACTGTCGGCCATGGTCCTCGACGACGAACTGGCCGAGTTGTACGCCGCACCGTGCTCGTCCCCCGGATACCGCAGCGACGGCCGGCCCGCCGCGCCGGTGCGGTCGTCCGTCACTGTCGACGACACGCTGGCCCCGCCGCAGCACGCGGGGGAGAGCATCGTCGACAGGGCACTCACCGCGGCACTCGAGCTGATCGAGGAGAACGAGGACGAACTCGGCAGGCTCGACGCCGTCGCCGCCGACGGTGATCACGGCCTCGGCATGACCCGTGGCATGCGCGCGGCGGTCACCGCGGCACGGACCTGCGAGAACCCGGCCGAGCAACTACTCGCCGCGGGAACGGCGTTCGCCGACGCGGCGGGCGGCGCCTCCGGCGCGCTGTACGGCGTACTGCTGGCCGAGACCGGCGCCGGCCTGCGGGGCGAGATCACCGTCGAAACCCTCGCCGACGCCGTCGACGGCGCGGTGCGGGCGTTCACCGCGCTGGGCAAGGCCGAACCGGGCGACAAGACCATGCTCGACGCCATCGAACCGTTCCGCGCCACACTGCGCGCCACGGTCCGAGCCACGGGGCGCGGCGACGCCGGCTCAGACATCGCCGACGCGTGGCGCAAGGCCGCCCAGGCGGCCACCGTCGCGGCACAGGAGACCGCGGATCTGCTGCCCGGCAAGGGCCGGGCAGCACGCCTGGCAGAGCGCAGCAAAGGACACGCCGACCCGGGGGCGACGTCGTTCGCGCTCCTCGTCACCGCGGTCGGCGACGTACTGGGAGGGCAGAACTGATGCGAATCGTCGTCGCGGCCGATGACGCGGGCGTGGGGCTCAAGGACGAGGTGCGGAAGCTGCTGTCCGCCGACGACCGGGTGACCGAGGTGATCGACGTCGGCGTGGCCGGCCCCGACGACCACCGCGCATACCCCGTACTCGGGCTGGCCGCCGCCGAGAAGATCGCCGCAGGCGAGGCCGATCGCGGTGTACTGGTCTGCGGCACCGGAATCGGCGTGGCCATCTCGGCGAACAAGGTCGCGGGCGTCCGGGCCACCGTGGCCCACGACTCCTACTCGGCCGAGCGGTCCGTCAAATCGAACAACTGCCAGGTGATCACGTTCGGGGCCCGCGTGATCGGCCCCGAACTCGCCAAGCGGATCGTCGGCGAGTGGCTCGGCTACACCTTCGACCCGGCCTCGGCCAGCGCCGCCAAGGTCGCCCACATCACCGACTACGAACAAGCGGGCGCCGCGACCTGAGTCCGGCGACACCGGGAACCCAGCACCGAGAGGAACAATGACGTTGCGGATACTCGCTGCAGGAGACGAGTTCGTCAGGACCGAGCTGCTCGCCGACGCGGTGCGCGGCCAGGTCCCCGACGCTGAGCTGTCGCGGTTGTCGCTGCCCTGGCCGGTCGAACCGTTCGGTCCGGTCGGCGGGGTGCAGGAGGCGAGCGGCACCGAGCAACAGGTGATCGAGGCGCTGGGCGACGCCGAGGTCGCGGTCACCCAGATGGCCCCGTTCACGAAACAGGTCTTCGCCGCGGCGCCGAACCTGAACCTGGTGTCGGTCTCCCGTGGCGGACCGGTGAACGTGGACCTCGACGCGGCCACCGAAGCCGGCGTCGCGGTGACGTTCGCACCGGGCCGCAACGCGGCCGCGGCAGCGGAGTTCGCACTCGGTCTCATCCTCGCCGCCATGCGCCGCATTCCGACGGCGTCCGCCGAACTTCTCGGCGGGCAGTGGCGAGGCGACTACTACGCCTATGCCAACGCGGGTCTCGAACTCGACGGCACCACGGTCGGCCTCGTCGGCTACGGCGCGATCGGCGCCAGGGTGGCGAAGGTTCTCGTCGCGTTCGGTTCGCGCGTGCTCGTCGCCGATCCGTTCGCCGACCCCGACCGGATCGCCGCCGACGGTGCCGAGCTCGTCGACCTCGACGACCTGCTCCGGCGCAGCCCGGTCGTGAGCCTGCACGCCCGCCTCACCGAGGACACCCGGCACCTGATCGACGCCGACAAGCTGGCGCTGCTGCCCGACGGCGCGGTGCTCGTCAACTCCGCCCGCGGCGGCCTCCTCGACTACGCACCGCTGCCCGGGCTGCTGCGCAGCGGCAAGCTCGCGGCGCTCGCGCTCGACGTGTACGACGAGGAGCCGCCGCCCGCCGACTGGGAACTGCGGGACGTGCCGGGCGTGATCGCGACCCCGCACCTGGCCGGATGCAGCAAGCAGACCGCCCAGCGGGCCGCCGACATCGTCTCCGCGGAGGTGGGCCGCTACGTGCGCGGCGAGCAGCTTCTCAACGTCGCCAACCCGGCAGTGCTGCGATGAACCGCATCATCGGCGTCGACATCGGAACCTCGCTGACCAAGGCCGTCGCGTTCGACGACGACGGGCTGGCGATCGCCGAGGCATGCACCCCGTCCGAGCTCGACCAGCTGCCCGGCGGCCGCGTCGAACAGGACCTGGAGCAGGTCCTCGGCACCGTCGCGACGGTGGTGCGCCGGGTCGCGGCCGAGCTGACCGAACCCGTCGGCGCCGTCGCGCTCACGGGACAGGGCGACGGCGTGTGGTTGCGGGACGAGGACGGCCGCGCCGTACGTCCAGCCGTGTCCTGGTTGGACGGCCGCGCGAATGCCCTACTGGCCGAGTGGCAGGCCGGTGGGGTGGCCGCGGAGGTGTTCCGCCGTACCGGATCGGGCATGTTCCCCGGCTGCGCCGGCCCCGTGCTGTCGTATCTGGACGCCCACGAACCCGAGACACTCGACCGCGCGGCGGTGGCCGGCTACTGCGTCGACGCCGTGCTGCAGCGGCTGACCGGCGAGATCGCCGTCGACGTGTCCGACGCGTCGCTGCCGTTCCTCGACCCGGCGACCCGCCGTTACGACGACGCCGCCATCGCCGCGTGCGGCCTCACCCACCGCAGGGATCTGCTCGCCGAACCGGCGGCGCCGAGGAGCGTCTTCGCCCTCGACGCCCGCGGCGCCGAGCTGCTCGGCCTCCCCGTCGGACTGCCGGTGACGGCCGGACCGTTCGACCTGCCTGCCAGTGCCATCGGCGCAGGCGTGCGCAAACCGGGCGACGGCATCCTCACCGCGGGCACGACGCTCGCGTGCCAGGTCCTCACCGGTGACGCGACGTTCGACCCGGCAGGCGAACCCGCGGGCATGTTCCTGTCGACCCCCAACGAGGGCGAGTACCTGCGAGCGATGCCCGCCATGGTCGGCACCGCGAGCATCGACTGGGCGTGCCGGATGTTCGGAGTCGAGGTGGGCAGGATCGGGGAGCTGCTTGCGGCGAGCGGCCCGGGCGCACGCGGGGTTCGAGCGCTGCCGTTCCTGTCGGCGTCGGGGGAGCGGGCACCGTTCGTGGACGCGGCGGCACGCGCCCAGTTCTCCGGCCTGAGCCTCGAACACGGACCGGCCGACGTCGTGCGCGCGCTGTGCGAGTCGATCGCCTACGCCGCCCGGCACTGCTTCGACGCGGCAGGCCTGTCCGGAACGTTGTACGCGTGCGGGGGCGGAGTCCGTTCGGCCGAGTGGACCCAGATCTTCGCCGACGTGCTGGGAAGGCCGATCGTGATTCCGAGCGATCCGGGTGTGGGCGCACGCGGAGCAGTGCTCGTGGCGGCCGAGGCGCTGGGTGAGCCGTTCGACGCCGAGCGCTGGGCGGCCAGTTCGCGCACGGTGCAGTTCGAGCCGTCGGCGGCCGAGTTCTACCGGTCGGGCTACGCCGACTACCAAGCGGCGCTGGCCTCGGCGCGCCAGCTGTGGCGACTGTGATCGGTGACCCAGCCGCGAGCGAGTCAACCTACGGTTGCGTAGCCTGGCGGTGTGGCAGAGATCGTGTACCCGCCCGTCGTGCTGGCGGCCAAGACCATGTTCCGTGTGCTCGACAACCGGCTGCGGGTGACGGGCACCGAACACGTCCCGCGTACCGGCGGTGCGGTGATCGCCTGCAACCACATCGGCTATCTGGACTTCATCTTCTGTGGCCTCGGCGCGCAGCCCGCGAAACGGCTGGTGCGGTTCATGGCCAAGAAGGAGATCTTCGACAACCGAATCGCGGGCCCGCTCATGCGCGGGATGCACCACATCTCGGTGGACAGGGGAGCGGGCAAGGCCTCCTACGACGAGGCCGTCGACCGGCTGCGCTCGGGCGAGGTCGTCGGTGTGTTCCCGGAGGCGACGATCAGCCGGTCGTTCACGATCAAGCCGATCAAATCCGGTGCCGTGCGCATGGCCGCCGACGCGGGCGTACCGGTCGTGCCGATGGCCCTGTGGGGAACGCAGCGGCTGTGGACGAAGGGGCGTCCGAAGGAACTGACGAAGCGGCACGTGCCCATCCACATCCATGCGGGCGAGCCGCTGCACCCGACGCCCGGCGACGACCCCGACGCGCTCAGCGGTGATCTTCGCGTGCGGCTCCAATCGATCCTCGACGAGCTGCAGGAAGGCTATCCCGACCGGCCCGCAGGCGAGGACGACCGCTGGTGGCTGCCCGCGCACCTCGGCGGCACCGCACCGACCCCGGAGGAAGCGGCCGCGCTCGACGCCACACGTCCGGCCGGCGACTGAGCCGACCGAATCGTCGGTGGTGGCTCGTACCGTGCTCGTATGACGTACGCGAATGTCAGCACGTTCGATGCCGTGCCCGGTAAGCGTGACGAACTCGTGGTCCACCTGACGAGCTCGAAGCCCGGCCTGACGGCGGCAGGGTGCCTGTCCTACGAGGTCGGCGTCTCCGAGGACCAGCCGGACACGGTGTTCGTCTCCGAACTGTGGACCTCGGCAGAAGCACATCGCGGGTCGCTCGAACTCCCCGAAGTCCGGGAGGCGATTGCGGCGGCGCGCCCACTGATTTCGGGGCGTTCCGGTGGCTTCGCCTTCGACGTGGTCGGCTCGCCGCTGCGCGCGGGTGACCGGTAGCACCCGCCGGAAGCGCCCCGCGGCGATGATCACTCACCGCTGTTTCGACACCGTGTCGAAACAGCGGTGAGTGGATCCCGACGAGCGACCACGAGGGGAGAGGTGCCTATCGGCCCCGACGGGACCCGCCGCAGTAGCTGTCGCCGCAGTATCTGTCGTTGCAGAGTGCCGCGACGCGGAGTGTGCCGTGTGCAGTCGCCGGTGGCGTTTGTCTGCACCACCGATCACGCCGCGCGACGAATCGCAGTCGAGGGCGACGGCCGGCGGGTTCACCCTTTGGTATGCGCGGAACCCGCCTTCACGCGCCGGTGGCTGTAGTAGAGCAGGACGAGCAGCACGATCCCGGAAACGATCAAGCTCACGCCGGTGGCCCAGCCCGCCAGCGGTACCTGCGGCACGAGTCCCCACACGACTCCGGCTCCGATCAGTCCCAGTCCGGCCGCCACCGAACCGGCGATCCGCAGTGGAGTCGCCACACTGGTCTCGGCCGCTTTCATCGCCTGCTCTCGGACCGGTTCGACGTGACGTTGCAGCGCGGGGAAGGCCGCCGCAAGCGTGACGAGCCCGGCGAGCACCAGGAGCAGGCCCGGGCCGGGCAGCACGAGCAACACCACGCCGCCCAGTAGCACCACGCCGCCCACCACGGCGAGCACGACGCGCGTCAGCGGGTTTCGCTGGCCCATGTGCCTCCTTCGTCCCCGCCGGCGGCCGTTGCGTCGAGTCTAAGGTTCTGGCGGCGGGTACGCCCTTCCACGTGGCGACCTCGGACCCGTCGCAGCGACAGTCACCGCGGAGGTTCATGCAGGGGGTCGTGCGAGGCAGGGGTAGCCGCACTTGACGCGGACGTTCGGGTCCGAGCTTGACCGTTCGGTCAACCGCACGGTTCCGGCCGCGCAAAGGGGAGCGGCCCCTATGATTCGACCGTGGGTGGACACGGTGAGGATCGCACGCAGGCCCGCGGCCCGGGGCGAGGCCGCGGGCCTGCGGTTCCACCCGGATTGGCCCCACGGCGAGCAGAAGATCATCGAATCGCTCGCAGCAGACAGGGAACCCGCTGACGTCGGCGACGCCACGTTGCTGCCGTCGCTCTGTCACATGGCCGACGAATCAGGCTTGGACGACCTCGACGCTGCAGTGGAGGCCCATGTCCACGGTGCGGTGAGACTCGACCTCCACGTCGACGCGATCGTCCTCGACCCGTGTTTCGCTCGCACCGACGTGGAGGAGGCGGCTACGCGGACCGACTGTCGCGTCGAGTTCCATCCGGGTTTCCTGGCTGCACCGGACGACATCGACGAGTCGTATCGCGAAGCACACATCGTCGCGCTGGCGCAAGAACTGGGACCCGTGCTGACTCCGAACGTCATCGGCGACGCGGCACGGCGTGGAGAGCATCCACGGCAGTGGATCAAGCAGGTGTGGCACTGCCTGGCGCGCTTCGGCCGGAGAGCGGTCGGGGCGCCCCCTCAGAACACTACTTAACATAATGTGCATTATCGGCACTCGGATAACCGGCACAGAGGACCCATCTCAGAGGCCGACGACGTCCACCGGAGGCCGTCACCGCTCGCGCGACACCGCAGGACGGGTCGGCTGACATCCGCATCATCCGGAACCGAAGCACCTGTGCCGCCGGCGCCTGTCTCCGTAGCCTCGGCGTGGTGACCAACGACGACCACATCACCACGGACAGAACGACGGCCGAGCCGGACACGACCGCAGACACAGCAGCACACACAGCGGCTTCCAGGTCGAGCTGCACCGAGATCACCGACGTCGCGACCCTCACGGAGCTGCTGGGCGAAGCTCTGCCGCGCGTCTGGACGAAGGAACGCACCGAGCTCACCGAACTCGACCGGGACTGGCTCGCCGTGTCGCCCTTCTGCTTCCTGGCCACGGCCGACGCCGACGGTCGCTGCGATGTCTCACCGAAGGGCGATCCGGCCGGACGCCTCGTGCACGTCCTCGACTCCAGCACGATCGCCATCGCGGAACGACCCGGCAACCGCCGCGCCGACGGTTACCGCAACATTCTGGCGAACCCGCGCGTCGGGTTGAACTTCGTCGTCCCGGGGCACGGCGACACGTTGCGCATCAACGGCCGCGCGCGGCTCGTCAGCGACGCACCGTTCTTCGCCGACATGGTGGTCAAAGGCCATCGTCCCGTACTGGCCGTCGTCGTCCACATCGAACAGATCTTCTTTCACTGCTCGAAGGCGTTCCTCCGGGCCGGCCTGTGGCAGCCGGAGTCCTGGAATCCCGACGAGCTGCCACGGCGCGCCGTGATCGCCGACCGGGTCGAGAACACCGGCATGACGCTCGGCGAATTGGACGACCACTACGGCGAGCGCTACCACGAGAAGCTCTATCGCGGCTGATCGGAACCTCTCCCCTTCGGCACCAACGTCCGGACACTCACGTCTTTTTCGTCACGGTGTCGAAAAAGACGTGGCGGGAAGGCGCCGGGGCGAAACACACGTCGGAATGGTGACGCGCGTGCCGCGTGTACTCGTCGGCGCCGTCAGCGGAGCGCTTCGATGTCGCGCGCGATGCGGGCCACCTCGACGGACAGCTTCTCGAGCTCGTCCGGTTCGGCACCGTCCGCGGCCGCGGTCGCCACGTCCTCGGCGGCACAGCGCAGTTGGAACAGTCGGTCCTGCAGCGACGCGACCTCCGCACCCGACAGCACCACGGCATCCTCTGGCAGTCCTGTCCGTTGCACCGCCGTGCGCCGTTCGTAGGCACGTTGGCGGCACGATCGGCCGCAGTACCTCCGCCGACGCCCCGCCGCGGCGGGCTGTTCGACGGCGCGGCCACACCAGCCGCAGTGCTGCGGCACGGGCGTACGCAGAGCCTGCAGTTCCTCACGGGACGGCGTCGCACTCACCACACCGACCTTAGACGGCCACTCGAAGTCCATGCCGCGGCCACGCCGGTCCGGCAGACTGGACGACGTGGCGCATACCTGGCATCGGCATCCCCATCCGTACCTCGACGACACGTTCCCCCGCGCGCTGGCTCACCGCGGCTGGCACGTGGGCGAGCTCGACGGGCTCGAGAACTCGCTGCCCGCCTTCCGCCGCGCGGCCGAGGAGGGCTACCGGTACGTCGAGACGGACGTGCACGCCACATCCGACGGCGTCGTCGTGGTGCATCACGACGCGCTGCTCGACCGCACGACCGACGGCACCGGCCCCATCGCCGAGCAGTCGTGGGATGCGGTCCGCCGCGCGAAGATCGACGGCCGCGTGGCGGTGTCGCGACTCGAGGACGTGCTCGAAGAGCTGCCGGACGTGCGGTTCAACATCGATGTGAAGGCCGACGACGCGGTCGGCCCGTTCGTGCGGGTCCTGGAGCGGAACGGCGCCTTCGACCGGGTCGCCGCCGCGGCGTTCTCCGACTCCCGGCTCGCGCGACTGCGCGCGCTGGGCGGTGACCGGCTGCTCACCGCATGCGGCCCGCGCTCGGTCGCCGTGCTGTGGGCGAACGGCTGGGTGCCCTTCGTGCGGCTCGGCGGTATGTCCCGTGGGTCGATGGCGCAGGTGCCGCGGCGACAGGGCCGCATGACGGTCGTGGACCGCGCATTCGTGCGCGCGGCCCGCAGCGCGGGGGTTGAGGTGCACGTCTGGACCGTCGACGACGCCGACGAGATGCGGTCGCTGCTGGACCAGGGAGTGCACGGCCTCATCACCGACCGGCCTGACGTGCTGCGCGACGTCCTCCAGGAGCGGGGCGCTTGGGCCGCGGAACGGCCGGAAACCGCTCCCGACGCGGCAGGGAGCGCAGACTCCGCGGATGGTTGAGACCGCGGCGGAGCGTCACCGCGGTGCGGTTCCCTCCCATGCGGCCTTCCAGGTCTTGGGGCCGAGCCTGCCCGAATCGCGGATGTCGTTGGCCCGCTGCAGGTCCAGGACCGCTTCCTTCGTCTCGTCGTAGTAGCAGCCGGTGCCTTGGAAGTCGTAGCCGAAGTCGTTCATGCGCAACTGGAACGTGCGCAGCTGCGGGGCGCAGTCCCCGTAGGCGTAGACCAGGCCCGGCCAGTCGGGCATCGCCGGGCCGCCCGGCGACGGCGCCGCGGGCTTCCTGCCTCCGATGTAGGCCGATTCGGTGCGGCTCGGCACCATCTTGCTCCGTGCGTCGGCGTCGTCGGCGAGCCCGACCATGCCCGCGCACTCCCACGGTTGCCAGCCGCGCATGCGGTACAGATACAGCGCGCGGTAATCCTGTTCGGCGGGAGTGGCCAGGTCGGGCCTGCCGGTGCCGCCGACACTCCGCCACGTCGGCAGGTCGAACTGGTAAGCACCGTAGTATCCGGTGCCCGTGTTCACGTGGTACCGCTCGGTCGACTCGCACATGCGCAGCTTCGCCCAGTCGGCGCGATCGGGATCGGCGGACGTGGGTGCGGCGAGCACGAACTGCACACCGAGTGCGGCCAGGACGACGAGGAGCAGTCTGGTGGAGCCCCGTGCCAGGCCACGGAGTCGGCGGCTGTTCATAACGGCACGGTAAGTAAACCGGACAACCGCCACAACAGTCACACTGGAAACGGCAGCATCACGTACCACACGTGGGGGATGCTGCTACGACACCCGGGATCACCCGGACAGAGGGCACCGTCGACGGACACGGTGCACCGCCGAACGTCGGGCCCGTGGCACCGGGACCGACCTCCGGGCGTCACACGGACGACGGGCGCGGCCGTACCGGGCCCGCATGAACGACCACGACCGCATCGAAGGACACCGACACCGCATGACGAGCACGTTGCCCGGCCCGCAGCCGCCAGCCGATCCCGCACAGCGAAAACGGGAACAGCGCGGCTGGTACTTCTACGACTGGGCGAACTCGGCGTTCTACACGTCGGTGATCACCGTGTTCGGTGCGCTGTACATGAGTGCGGTCGCCGCCGACGCCGCGCGGGCGGACGTCGAACGTAACGGTCCCGCCGCGTGCACCGGTCCCGACGGCGGGGAGAACCGCCTCGTCGACTGTGACATCTCGGTGTTCGGGCTGTCGTTCCCCGCCGGGTCGCTGTGGGGCTACCTGCTGGCGGTCGCGACGATCGTGCAGGTCGTGGTCCTGCCGATCGCCGGCGCGATCGCCGACCGCAGCCAGCGCAAGAAGACGATCCTCGCGGGCTTCGCGTTCCTCGGTGCCGCGGCGTCGGCGTTGCTCTTCTTCGTCGACGACGGCCGGTGGGAGCTGGGCGCGGTCCTCTACATCGTGGCCAACATCGGCTACGGCGCTTCGATCGTCACCTACTACGCGTTCCTGCCCGGCATTGCGACGCCCGACGAGCGGGACGACGTCTCGGCCAAGGGCTGGGCGTTCGGCTACCTCGGCGGCGGTGTCGCGCTGGCGCTGCAGCTGGCGTTCTATCTCAGTCACGACGCGATCGGCGTCAGCGAGTCGATGGCGGTACGGATCTGCTATCTCTCCTCGGGACTGTGGTGGGCGCTGTTCACGCTGATCCCGTTGCGCCGGTTGAAGGAACACCAGAGCCCCCACGGCGGCGAGAAGGGCATGCGGGTGCTCACCGCCGGGTTCGTGGAGCTGAAGGACACGTTCAAGGCGGCGAAGGCCCTGCCGCTGACGCTCGGCTTCCTCGGCGCGTATCTCGTCTACACCGACGGCATCAACACCGTGGTCAGTGTGTCGGCCCAGTACGGCACGGAGGAACTGGGTTTCAGCGACCAGGTGCTGATCGCGACGGTGCTGGTGATCCAGTTCGTGGCCTACATCGGCGGTATGGTTCACGGCTTCGCAGCCCGCAGGTTCGGGGCGAAGAAGGTGATCCTCGCGAGCCTGGCGGTCTGGGTGCTGGTGCTGGTGTTCGCCTACTTCGTCGAAGAGGGCCAGGCGATGCAGTTCTACGCGCTGGCCGTCGGTATCGGCCTGGTCCTCGGTGGTACCAACGCACTGTCCCGCTCGCTGTACAGCCAGCTCATCCCGGCCGGTAAGGAAGCGCAGTTCTACTCGCTCTACGAGGTCGGCGAGCGAGGCACGTCGTGGCTGGGGCCGCTCGTGTTCGCGGGCGTGGGCCAGGCGACGGGGTCGTTCCGGTACGCGATCATCGCCCTCGTGATCTTCTTCGTCGTCGGGTTCGTCCTCGTGGCGCTGGTTCCTGTGAGAAGGGCCATCGCGGCGGCCGGCAACGAGGAGCCTGCGGTGCTGTAGCGGAGGCGGCCGCTAGGGTTCTCCGGCGTGACAGCGCTCGAGAGCCCCGGAGCAGATCCGACCGACGCTCTTTCCCCGGTCCCCGCCTGGGGTTCGCGCCGCGAGGTGCCGAACGTCGGGAAGATCAAGTTCTCGTACGGTCCGATGGACTGCGGGAAGTCGACCCTCGCGCTGCAGATCGATCACAATCTGGCGCGCCAGGGCAGGCAGGGACTGCTGCTGGTGAGCAACGACCGCGCCGGTCCCGGTCAGATCACGAGCCGGATCGGGATCACGCGGGAGGCGCTCGAGCTGGACGCCGGCACGGATCTGCGCAGCGTGGTGCGGCAGGCGTGGGAACAGGGCACACACGTCGACTACCTGATCGTCGACGAGGCGCAGTTCCTCTCCCCTGTCCAGGTCGAGCAGCTCGGCGAACTCGCGGACGAGGCCACGATCGACGTGTACTGCTTCGGCATCGCGACCGACTTCCGCAGCAGGCTGTTCCCCGGCGCGCGACGGCTGTTTGAGCTGGCCGACGAGTTGCAGCCGGTGCAGGTCGAGGTGCTGTGCTGGTGCGGGCTGCCCGGCCGGTTCAACGCGCGGGTGTGCGGGGACGAGGTGCAGCGCACCGGTGACACCGTGATCGTGGCGGACACCGCCGACGTGGCCGACGACGCGCAGTCCGATGCCGGCACCGCCGGCGATGGTCACGCTGCCGATGCCGGCAGCGCCGCGCCGAACGAGCCCGGCGCTCCCCCGACCGTGTCAGTCGTGGCCGCTCACACCTCGGACGACGACGGCGATGCGTCCATCGCGGAGGTGAATCGGGCGACACCACCCTCCCAGACCGACAGCACTACGGTGCGTTACCAAGTACTGTGTCGGCGGCATTACCGCCTCGGAGATCTCGGACCTGCCGGTTCCGGCCACGGTCAGCTGCGGCTGACCTGACGATCGGCCCGACCCCGCACCCGCGGGGTCCCCCGCGCGGGGGTGTGTCCGAGAAGCGCACCCATCGGAGCGTCATACGAGCGCGGCTGCCGTCTCCCTTTCGGGAGAAGACCGTTAGTTACCGGCGCGATTCGTCGCGGCGGGCGTGCCGAGTGCCGTCGGTTACGATCCGGCGTACGGGGAATGAACCCGACGGCGACGTTCGTTGCACTCGGTGAGCATGACCCGGGCTCCACCGGGAGCCGACTGAAAGGACTCATCATGGCCGACCGTGTTCTCCGTGGCAGCAGGATGGGAGCGGTTAGCTACGAGACCGACCGCAACCACGATCTCGCTCCGCGGCGTAGCGTGCGCTACGCCTGCCCCAAGGGCCACGAGTTCGAGGTGCCGTTCTCCGATGACGCCGAGATCCCTCCGACGTGGGAATGCCGACTGCACGGCAGTGAGTCGGACATCATCGAGGGCGGCCAGACGGAGCAGAAGGAGGTCAAGCCTCCGCGTACGCACTGGGACATGCTCCTGGAACGCCGGTCGGTGCCGGAACTCGAGGAACTGCTCAATGAGCGGCTCGAGGAGCTGAAGGCCCGCCGCGGCCGCTCGTGACGCGGCGTCCCTGACAGCCCCGGCGAGGCGAAGCTCGTCCGGGTCGTCGGCCGGAGATTTCGCTCCCACCACACCGTTGGCGCTCCCACCACACCGTTGGCGCCCGCACCTCACCGTGAGGTGCGGGCGCCAACGTCTGTCCGGGTCGGTTCGCTCCCATGCCGCCGTTTGGCACAGCGCGCGGCACACCGGGTGCCCGAGCCGTCACCGCGGCCGCTGAGCAGCGCCTCCCATTTCGCCAAGCCAACCGGGCGGCGCGCCTGCGACGGTGCGTGCATGATCAGGAGAATCTTTCCCTACGCCGACGGAGACGATCTTCCAGCGTCCCGTGAGTTCTACGTCGGAGTGTTCGGGCTCGAAGTCGCCATGGAAGAGCCGGTACTGGGCCTGACGTCGCCTGCCGACTCCTCCGACCAGGTCCTCATTCCGCCCCGAGGGATGGAGAACCCGTCGCCTCGCTTCGGGATCGATGTGGGCGAGCCGGCGGCGGTCGATGCCGCACACGCCGAGGTCGTACGCCGCGGTCTGCGTGTCGTGTATCCGCTGACCGACGAACCGTGGGGTGTGCGCCGCTTCTTCGTGGCGGATCCCAGCGGCACGGTCGTCAACGTGCTCGCCCACCTGAGGTGACCGATGTGCCGCCACATGCCTGGCAGGATCGCGACTGCGAACCGTGACTCCGTGGGAAACGACTACGACGCATTCGCCGAGGCGTACACGGCGGCGAATGAGGACGGCCTGATCAATGCTCTCACTATGCTCGGCCGGCGATTCTGGACCTCGCCGGGGATGTGAGCGGTCGGCGCGTGCTCGACGCAGGCTGCGGTTCCGGTCCGCTGTCGGCGGCGTTGCGTGACCGAGGCGCGACCGTGACGGGATTCGACCTCAGCCGGAGGATGGTTCAGCTGGCCCGCGATCGCCTTGGTCCCGGCGCGGATCTTCAGGTGGCGGATGTGGCCGCGCCACTTCCCTATCGCGACGGAGCCTTCGACGACGTGGTCGCTGCCCTCGTCCTCCACTACCTGGAGGATTGGGCGGCACCCGTATCGGAGCTCCGCCGTGTGCTGCGACCGGGCGGACGGCTGATCGTCGCCGTCAACCATCCGATCATCTACAAACTGATCCACCCCGACGCCGACTACTTCGCCGTCGCGCGATGGTCCGACGAATACACCTTCGACGGGCAGCGTGCGACTTTGACCTACTGGCATCGTCCGCTGCGCGCGCGATGACGGAATGCTTCACCTCGGCGGGCTTCCGTATCGCCGTCCTGGACGAGCCCCCGGCCGCGGCGAGTGCGCGCGAACGGTTCCCCGACGAACTCGGCGGCCGGTCCTCGTTCCTGTGTTTTCTGTTCTTCGTCCTCGAGGCGGCATGAGCGCGCGCCGTGACGAGGCAGGTTCCGTCGTGGTTGCTTCGGTTGTCATGCGGGCCTTCCCGCCTCTGCTGTCTCGGGGCGCCCGGCCGTTCGGCCGTACATGGCGGCGTGGTGGAACGCCGTGAGCGCGTCGTCGATGGGATGGGCCTGCGGCCTGCCGGTGTCGTCGAGGAGGTTCCACCGCTGCAGGTTCATCGCCACGGCGAACTGCCGGCTGCCGTCGGCCGCTGCCATGGCGAGCGCACCGCCTCCCCACACGGTTCCGCCGTGGCCCCAGAACGCACGGTCCCGCGTGTCAACCATCGGGTGCAGCCCGAGACCGTAGTCGATCGTCGTGCCCTCCTGGGAGATGACCCGCACCGTGCGTTGCATCTGCGCCAGTGACGACGGGGTGACGATCTCGCCCGCCAGCAGCATGCCGAAGAACTGGTCGAGGTCGGCGACGGTGGAGATCAGCGAGGCCGCGACGCCCACCCAGGACATGTCGAAGACGCTGTAGTCGCGCGGCGGGTCGATCATGCCGAACCACGCCTCGTAGAGCCGGGAGTGCAAGCCGCGGATGTGCGGATCGGTCGGGAACGCGGTGCCGTTGAGCCCGGCGGGGGCGATCACGTTGCGGGTGATGCAGTCCTCGGCGGGTTCGCCCGTGACCTCGGCCAGCAGTTCGCCGAGGAGGAGGTAGTTGGTGTTGGAGTACACGCCCGGTGTTCCGCCCGGGGTGCCGACGGCGGGTGCGTCGACGCCCAACCGGATGAGGTCGACGGCGCGGAACCGCGTGAACCTGTGCTCGTCCAGACTGTCGGGCCGAGTGCCGGCGAGGTCCGGGAACGCGTTCAGCGACGGGTAGGCGTGCGGCAGGTACTCGGCGAGGCCACTGGTGTGGTTGAGCAGCATGCGCACGGTGACCGCCTCTCCCCGATCACCGGGCACGAGACGGGGAAGGTAGTGGCCGATCGGCGTGTCCAGCCCGATCCGGCCCTGTTCGACCTGCTGGAGCACCGCAGCGGCGGTGAACGCCTTGGTGATGCTGCCTACGCGGTGTCGCATATCGGCGGTAACGGGACGGCCGGTCGCGACGTCGGCGACCCCCTCGGCGCCGCGCCATGTCTCGTCACCGGCCCGCACCTCGGCGAACAAGCCCGGTAGTCCGGCACGGTGCCCGTGCTCCAGCGCGGCGGTCAGTGCGTGCGGGTCCAGGGGTGTCGTCACGGCACGAGTCCTTTCGTCTGTCGAGGGGCTCGCCGCCGGAGGTGGAGCCGGTGGTCCGCCCGGTCCGTGCGCGAATCCTCCGCGTCGATGTCCTCATTATGCACGCACTGCGTGCAGCGACAAGTGCATCGGTTATGCTTCGGGTGACGAGAGGAGCCCGATGACACCTCGCAGGCGCTGGTCCACCGACGAGATCCTGGATGCCGCGGCGGCTCTGTTACGCACGACCGATGCCGAGTCGTTCAGCGTGCGGAAACTCGCCCAGACCCTCGGCACGGATTCGTCCAGCCTCTACCGGCATTTCCGCAGCAAAACGGAGCTGCTGCGCGCGGTCGCCGACCGGGTCCTGCTCGCCGCGGTCGACGACTACCGCCCCGAGGGCGACTGGAAGCAACGCATCACGGCCCTCGCCCTGCGGGTGCGCGGCGCCTTCGGGCAGCAGCCCCAGCTGGCCGCGGTGTGGGGCCGCTACGTCTCGAGTGGTACCGGCTCCCGGTTGGTCATGGAGGAGATCCTGCAGGCGTTGCAGCTGGCGGGTCTGCCCGACGAGCAGGTTCCGGCCCACTACCACCGGCTCGCGGTACTGCTGTCCGCCCTCGTCGCCTCGGACGCCGGAATCAGCGCCGTCGACCCTGCCGAGCGGGAGCAGGGCATGGAGCTCTTCCGCGTCGCCGTGCTGGGCGCCGACCCGGATCGGTTCCCCACGCTGGCCCACTTCGCCCGCGACGTCCGTCCCCTCGGGACGGACCGGCCCGGAGCGTTCGAGGACATCCTCGCCGCGCACCTCGCCCACATCGAGGCCGCACTACCCGGGACCGGCCGCGAGGGCTGAGATCCTGCGGCCCGCTCGTCGTGACGGTTCGGGCGGAGCGTCCGCAACACGGCGGTCGCCCCGCCCTCGGAGCCGCGGGCATGGAGCGGCTGATGTATCGCGGCCCGGCCGCCCTAAGCCCGCTGCGAGCGGCTGCGCCTGCCGAGCACGAGGGCCGCCGCGCCGAACGCGAGCGCGCCGACGATGTTGATCACAGCGACCACGCCGAACGCGGTGTCGAACCCCGACGTCGCCGCGATCGTGGTCAGCAGTCCGCCCAGCGTGGCCACACCGATCGCCACGCTCGCCTGTTGCATCGTCGAGAACAGTCCTCCGGTGAGACCGGCGATCTCCTTCGGCACCGCGTCCATCACGACACCGAGCAACGGTCCGAACTCCAACGCCAGCACCACGCCGTAGGCGGTTCCCGGCACTTGGAACCACAGCTCCCACGACCAGCGCCCGTCGGGGCCGACGAACGAGATCGCGGCCATGACTGCCAGCAACACGGCCTGTGCCAACGCCGCCGCGGCCAGGACGCGCGGACCGCCGAACCGGCCGATCACCCGCGGCGTGAGCCGCATGCCGACGACGAAGGCCACGCAGCACAACAGCAGCGCAGCACCCGATTCCAGGACGGACAGGCCGTGGCCTCGCTGGGTGATGAGCGCGAAGTCGAACATGAACGCCCCGAAGCCCACGAAGAAGATCACCACCATCGCAAGGCCGATCCGCATGGCAGGCAGGCCCAGCACCGACGGCGGCAGGACCGGCTGGCCACCCCGCTGTTCGAGCCGCCACTGGTGGAAGCCGAGCGCGGCCAACGCGACGACGGCCAGGCCCAGCACGGCCAGCACGTCCCCGGACCAGCCCCTGCCCGGGCCCAGGGACAGGCCCACGATCAGGGTGAACAATCCGACGGCCAGCAGGACCGTGCCGGTGTGATCGAGGGTGCCGGGCGCGCTGCTCCGCGTCTCCGGTACCCGGCGTGCCCCGAACCAGCCGAGGCCGGCGAACACGGCGAAGGCCAGGAACGAAGCCCGCCACCCGCCGGCCGTGCCCAGCGCGTCGACCAGCACGCCACCGGTGGCCAGTCCGCCGATGGTGCCGAATCCGGAGGACGCGCCGTACCACCCGATCGCGCGCGCCCGGGTGGCTCCATCGAAGGTGTGCTGGATCGTCGCCAGCACTTGCGGCAACGTGACCGCCGCCGCAGCACCGAGTACGAACCGGGCAGCCACGAGGACCGGCACGCTCGGTGCGAGGGCCACGAGCACACAGGCGACCGCGATCGCCGCGATGCCGCTGCGGAACAGGAGCCTGCGCCCGATGCGGTCCCCGAGCCTGCCGGCGAACACGAGGCCGGACGCGAAGGCCGCGCCCAGTGCGGCGGTCGCCAGGGCGAGTTCGGAATCCGTGGCGCCGAGCGCGGCCTGCACCGCCGGCGCGACCGTGTTGGACAGCGCCATCAGTGAGGTGGAGAAGAACGAGCCGAGGTAGAGCGGCCACAGGGCCGCGACGCCGACCTCGGGTTCGGCCGGAGGTGCATCGGTGGTTGTCATGCCCCGAGCGTGCGGGCGGGCATCACGCGCGCCCAGTGTGTCGGCATGCTGGTGGCGCGAGCACCACCCTCGGCGGCGTGCCGGGACGCATAATCGGGGCATGGCCACGAGCAGCGAGGAGCTCGGCGTGTTCCTCAAGAGCCGCCGCGCATGCGTCACCCCGGCCGAGGTCGGGCTGCCGCCGGGCACCCGGCGGCGGGTTCCCGGGCTGCGCAGGGAGGAAGTGGCGGTGCTCGCCAACGTCGGCACCACCTGGTACACGTGGCTGGAGCAGGGCCGCCGCGTGCAGCCGTCGATCACCGTGCTCGGATCGATCGCCGACGCGCTACTGCTGAGCCACGCCGAACGTGCCCATTTGTTCCGGCTCGCCGGCTACACCGCCGCGGCCGACCACGCGGGCGAATCGGCGATCTCGGACCGGCTGCGCACCACGCTCGACCAGCTGTCGCCCTTCCCTGCCATGGTGACCGACTCGCAGTACTTCCTGCGCGCGTACAACCAGTCCTACCGCTACCTGGTGCACGACATCGAGTCCTACGCCCCGCAGGACCGCAACAACGTCCTGCTGACCCTCGCCGATCCACACTGGAGGGCCGCGTTCGTCAACGTCGACGACTACGCGGCCGCACTCGTCGCGAGAACGCGCGGGGTCTACGGCACCACTCTCACGGACCCGGCCTGGCCGCCGCTGTTGGAGCGGCTGCGCGCCGTCCCCCGGTTCGCCCAGCTCTGGGACTCCGGTGCCGTGGGTGTCGAGTCCCGCTGCCAGCCGCAGATCCGGAATCCCCACGTCGGCACCCTGTCGCTGCAGACGCTCGGGTTCACGGTCGCCGAGAACACGCGGCTGACGCTCCGGGTGTTCCAGCCGGCGGACACCACCACCCAGTCACGGCTCGAGACGCTGCAGAACCTCATCGAGAGCGGGCGGATCGAGACCGGACAGCAGGCGCGACGGCATCTGACCCCGGTCGCGGCCGACGACGGCGGCCACGGCGCTGCTGGATAGAGACCCCGGACAGTGAACGGCGGCGCCGTCGGACGGCGCCGTGCTACGCCAGGTCGGAAGGATCGGTGTTGGCGCCGCAGAGCACGACGGCGACACGTTCGCCGGCCGCCGGCCGGTAGGCACCGGCCAGCAGCGCCGCCGGTGCCGCCGCCGTGCCGTGTTCGACCACGAGGCGGAACTTCTGCCACAGCAGTGTCCGCGCCGCGACGATGTCGGCATCGTCGACCAGCACCGACGTCACCCCCGTGCGCGTGGCGACCGCGTGGGCGATCCCGCCGATGCGAGTGGCGCCGAGCGCGTCGGCCGCGACGCCCGAGACGTCGACGTCCACCGGCCCGCCTTCGGCGAGCGCTGTGTGCAGAGTGGGGATCGTCGCGGGTTCCACGCCCACGACGTGTGCGCGTCCTTCGGTCGCCGCGGCGATCCCGGCCACCAGCCCGCCGCCGCCCACGGCGACGAGGATCGTGTCGACGCCGCCGGTCTGTTCCAGCAGTTCCGCGCCGAGTGTGCCCTGTCCGGCGCAGATCTCGGGCTGGTCGTAGGCATGGCAGAACAACGCGCCCGTCTCGGCGATGTCGGCCATCGCGGCGTCGTAGGCATCGGCGTACTTCGTCCCGACGGCCACGACGGTGGCGCCGAGGTCCGCGAGCTTGGCACGTTTGACCGCGGGCGCGGTCTCCGGGACGTACACCCGCGCGGGCACGGCCTGCGTGGCGGCGGCGTGTGCAACGGCCAGGCCCGCGCTCCCGCCCGACGCGGCGACCACGCCGGCGTCGGTCAGCTGCCCGTGGGCGGCCGCGGTGAGGATGCGGTTGTACGCGCCGCGAGCCTTGAACGAACCGGTGTGCTGCAGTTGCTCGAGCTTGAGCCACACGGTCGCCGCCGCGGCGTGCCGCGACGGCGTGTCCCGCTGCAGTGCCGAGGCGTCGGCCTGCAGCAGCGGTGTCGTGCGGAGGTGGCCGCGGATCCGGTCCCGTGCGGCGGCCACGTCGGCTGCGGTCAGCATGCTCAGCGCCGGGTCACCAAGCGGCGCAGCTGGCCCAGGCGCCGTCGCAGACCCCACTGGGCGACCCGCACCATGGCCTCCCCGACGATCGAACCGTTCATCTTCGAGGTGCCGATCTCCCGCTCGGTGAACGTGATCGGCACCTCGACGATGTCGAACTCCGCCTCGGCCGTGCGCAGGGTCAGGTCGATCTGGAAGCAGTAGCCCGCGGAGGCGACCTCGCCGAGCGGCAGTGCGGCCAGCACCCGTGCGCGGTAGGCGCGGAACCCGGCGGTCATGTCGTTGACCGGTACGCCGAGCGCGATGCGCGAGTAGAGGTTGGCGCCGCGGGAGAGCGCCTCGCGGTGTTTCGGCCAGTTCACCAGCGCGCCGCCCGGTACGTAGCGCGAGCCGATGACGAGGTCGGACTCGTCGAGCGCGGTTAGCAGCCGTGGCAGGTCTTCCGGGGCGTGAGAGCCGTCGGCGTCCATTTCGACGAGCGTGCGGTAGCCGTGGTCGAGTCCCCAGTGGAAGCCTGCGATGTAGGCGGCGCCGAGCCCGGCCTTCTCCGTACGATGCAGCACGTGGACGCGGTCGTCCGAGGCGGCGAACTTGTCGGCGAGTTCGCCGGTGCCGTCCGGGCTGCCGTCGTCGACGACGAGCACGTGCACCTCGGGCAGCGCGTCGTGGAGGCGTTGCAGCAGCGGCGTGAGGTTCTCGCGCTCGTTGTAGGTCGGGACGATCACCAGCACAGGATCGATCTCGCCGGCGTGCGTGCCCTCCGCCATGTCGCTCCCCTGTCTCCCCTGTGTCGGTTGCGGCGTCACCGGCATGCGGTGCGCCGTGGTTTCAGCGGCCACCGCGTCGTGGCCGCGCCGGGCTCTCGCCCGGTTCTGCCTCCCGTGACGTGCGCCAGGCCGGTTTCGTCAGCCGCCACGGCCGGTGGTGTGCACCGCACGGCGCCGCAGGACGAATCCGGCGAGCACCGCGCAGAGCGCAGCGCCGAGCATCACGCGTTCGGTCCACGGTCCGAACCGGTCCGCCAGCGTAGTCGTTTCCCGCAGCGGCACGTCGGCGACCAGCGAATCGGCCGTGTACATCCCCGTCTGCTGCGCGACGGTACCGTCCGGCCGGACGACGGCGCTCACGCCACTGGTCGCGGCGACGACGACGGCGCGGCCGTGTTCGACCGCGCGCAGCCTGGCCATCGCGAGTTGCTGGTAGGTCATCTCGCCGTCGCCGAACCAGGCGTTGTTCGTCGGCAGCACGATCATGCGGGCGCCGGCGTTGACGGCGTCGCGGGACGGATAGTCGTAGGCGGCCTCGTAGCAGATCGCCGTGCCCACACGCGTGCCCGCGATGTCGAACACTCCCGGTTCGCGGCCCCAGCGCATGTCCCGCGTGTTGCCGACGAACGGGGTGAACCAGGCGGCGATCTCCCGCATCGGCACGTACTCGGAGAACGGCACGAGCTCCTGTTTGGTGTACCGCTCCCCCGGTCCCTCGCCGGGCCGCCAGGCGACGACGGCGTTGTCGGTCCTGCCGTCGTCGGTCCGGTACAGCGATCCGACGAGCGTGGGCGCGCCCAGCTCGTCGACGGCGGCGGTGACGTCCGGATCGCGGCCGCCGACGACGTCGACGGTGGTCTCCGGCCACACGACGAGATCCGGCCGGGGCACGTCACCGCGGTCGATCCTGGTGGCGAGCCGCTCGCTCTCGGCGAGCGCACCCGCGCGGATGGTGTCGCGCTCGCCGAGCAGGCCGATGCCCGCGTTCGGTGCGTTGCCCTGGACGACGGCCACGGTGCGGCTGCCCGCCTGGGCGTCGGTGCCGACCGCGGGCCAGAGCACCAGGCCGGCCAGCAGCGGCACGAGAGCGTAAGCGGCGGCGCGCGCGAGACCGGTCCACGGCGTGGCGCCGCTGCGGCGGAGGTGCACGATCAGCCGTGCGAGGCCGAAACCGGAGGTCAGGACTGCGAAGCCGACCAGCGGCGCGCCGCCGATCGCCGCGAGCGGGGTGTAGGCACCCTCGGGCTGGCTGAAGCCGATCCTGCCCCACGGGAATCCGTTCGCGGGCCAGCGGGAGCGGGCGTACTCCTGCAGCAGGAACACGAGCGCCAGCCACACCGGCGCTCCGGGAAGGCGGCCTGCCGGTGACATGAGCGCGGCGGCGACGGCGATGTACAGGGCCATGACCCCCGACAGCGCCAGCCACGGGCCGGGACCGAACTCCGCGCCGAGGAAATCGTCGATCCACAGCAGGTGCAGCAGGTTGAACGTCAGGCCGAACACGAGGCCGTAGCCCGCCGAGCCCCAGAGTCGCCTGCCGTGCAGGGCGAGCCCGAATCCGGCGAAGGCGACGGGGGCCAGCCACCACAACGGCCGGGGTGCGAACGCCAGGAACAGCACCGCGCCGGAGGCTGCGGCGAGCGCGAGCCTGCCGAGGACGGGCCGTAGTCGTTCCCATCGGGTGTCCTTCCCTCCTCGCGCGGGGCCGCGGTCGGCGGGAGGCGTGGGCGTGGTGTCCGCGGCCGGGTCGGCGGCGGAGGTGGCCGTCTGCTGCCTCGGCTCAGTCACGGGAGTGGATGACCTCACCGGCGCGGACGGTGCGCAGACACGTGGGCAGCGGCGCCTCCGGGTCGAGCGGCGGGAGCCCGGGGACCTGGGCGCGGGGGTCGGTCGACCACCGCTGCACGCGGCTGTCCGGCGCGGCGACGACCAGCTCCACCGGTTCCCAGATCGCGTAGTGGGCGGGCGCGCCGGGCACGAGCGACCCGGTCACGCCGTCCTGCACACCCGCGGCGCGGTGCCCGCCGCGGGTGTGGGCGTTGAACGCGGCGCGCGGGGAGATGCCCGAGCCCGGCGTGCGGTGGTGCACGGCGGCCCGCACGCTCTCCCACGGCGCGAGAGGTGTGACGGGGGCGTCCGATCCGAACGCGAGCGGCACGCCGGCGGCCGCCAGTGTCGCGAACGGGTTCAGCCCGGCCGCGCGGTCGGCGCCCAGCCGGGTCGCGTACATGCCCTCGCGACCGCCCCAGTTGCCGTCGAACAGCGGCTGCATCGACGCGGCCACGTTGTAGCCCGCGAGAGCGTCGGCCTGCTGCGCGTCGATCATCTCGACGTGTTCGAGCCGGTGCCCCGCTCCCGCAAGCGCTCGCCTGCCGACCTGTTTCTCCGCCAGCCGGAAACCTTCGACGACTTCGCTGACGCCGGCGTCGCCGATGACGTGGAAGCCGGCCTGAACGCCCGCATCGGTGCACAGTGCGATGTGGTCGGCGATCTCGTGGGCGTCGAGGTAGCGGTTACCGGTGGTGTCGGCATCGGCGTACGGCGCGTGCAGTGCCGCGGTGCGGGAGCCGAGCGAGCCGTCGGCGAGCAGGTCGCCGGCCAGGCCGCGGGCGCCGAGCCTGCGGGCGGTGTCGACGGCGTCCTGTCCGCGCGCACCCCAGTAGCCGACGACCTCGGGCAGTCCGGGGTCGTCGCCCAGCTCCAGCAGCCCGCGCAGGTCCTCCTCGCTCGAGATGCCGGGTGCGGCGTTCTCGTGCACCGAGACGATTCCGCGGGCCGCGGCCTCCCGCAGGAAGGTCTCCTGCACGCGGCGCCGATGCTGCGGGGTGAGCGCGGCGCGGGACGCGGTGATGGCGCCGCTGTGCGCCTCCCGGGTCACCGGTCCGTCGTCGGACCAGCCGGGCAGCTGCCGGAGCCCCTGCGCGAGGTCGACGAGGGCGCTGGAGACGAGCGCCGAGTGCACGTCGACGCGGCTCAGGTACACGGGCGCCCCGCCCGCCGCGTCGTCGAGCTCGGCCCGGCTGGGCAGCCGGGGGTCGGTCCACCGCGTCTCGTCCCAGCCGTGCGCGATCAGCACCTCGCCGGGTGTGGCGGCGCGGCGGACGGCGGCGAGCAGTTCGCCCGCATCCCGCACGCGGGTCAGGTCGACGCCGGCCAGGTGCAGGCCTGCGTTGGTGGCGTGCACGTGCGCGTCGACGAATCCGGGGGTGACGAAGGCCCCGGCGAGGTCGAGTATCTCGGCGTCCGGGTGCAGTGCCCGTCCCGGACCGTCCTGGCCGACCCACACGACGGTGCCGTCCGTGACGGCCATCGCCGTGGCGTCGTTCGAGGCGGGCGTGTGGATGTGCCCGCCGAGCAGCAGTGTCGTGTGGGAAGCGGTGCGGGGACCTGCGGATCCAGCGGAAGAACTCGTCACGTCCGGCAGTGTGCCACGACGAACGGCGCGAGAATGTTTGCATCCAATTCTCGATATGACAGGATATTTTCAACGTATCCGCGAATTGAGGAGCAGATGTGACTGCGACCCAGGAGCCTGCTGCCGGCACACACCCGTCCGTGGCCGCCGACCAGGCGGGCCGGTACGGCGTCGAACAGCCCTACGAGTACCGGCGCGCCGAGCTGGCCGAACCCGATTGGCGCCGGTTCCCCGGTTGGCGCGATGTGACCGAGGCGCAATGGCGCGACGCCCAGTGGCAGCGAGTCCACTGCGTCCGCAACCTCAAGCAGCTCCGCACCGTGCTGGGCGACCTGGTCGAGGACCGGTTCTTCGACGACCTGGCCGCCGACCAGCGCGACATGGCGACCATGTCGATGCTGCTCCCGCCGCAGATGCTCAACACGATGGCGACACAGGCCGGCACCGACCCGCGGGAGTTCACCGACGCGCTGTACGCCGATCCGATTCGGCGCTACATGCTGCCGGTGCGCAGCGACCGCGACCCGGAGTGGCCGAGCCACCCGCACTCGGAACGCGACTCGCTGCACGAGGCGGAGATGTGGGTCGTCGAAGGGTTGACCCACCGCTACCCCACCAAGGTGCTCGCCGAGCTGCTGTCCACCTGCCCGCAGTACTGCGGGCACTGCACCCGCATGGACCTCGTCGGCAATTCGACCGAGCAGATCGACAAGCACAAGCTCGAACTCAAGCCGGTCGACCGGCAGGACCAGATCGTCGACTACCTCAAGCGCACCCCTGGCGTGCGCGACGTCGTGGTCTCCGGTGGTGACGTGGCCAACGTGCCGTGGCACCAGCTCGAGGCGTTCCTCATGCGACTGCTGGACATCGAGACCGTGCGCGACATCCGCCTCGCCACGAAGGCACTCGCGGGCCTGCCGCAGCACTGGCTGCAGCCCAAGGTCGTCGAAGGGCTCGAGCGGGTCGCGGGCACGGCGCGCCGGCGCGGGGTCAACCTCGCGATCCACACGCACGTCAACCACGCGCAGTCGGTGACGCCGCTCGTCGCCGAGGCCGCCAGGACAGCCCTCGAAGTGGGGGTGCGCGACGTGCGCAACCAGGGTGTGCTCATGCGCGGGGTCAACGACACGCCCGCGTCGTTGCTCGACCTGTGCTTCGCGCTGCAGGGCGAGGCGAACATCCTGCCGTACTACTTCTACATGTGCGACATGATCCCCAACGCCGAGCACTGGCGGCTCTCGGTCGCCGAGGCGCAGCATCTCCAGCACGCCATCATGGGCTACCTGCCCGGCTACGCGACGCCGCGCATCGTGTGCGACGTGCCGTACGTCGGCAAACGGTGGGTGCACCAGCTCGCCGAGTACGACCGCGAACGCGGTATCTCGTACTGGACGAAGAACTACCGCACCGGCATCGAACTGGACGACCCCGAGGCGCTCGAACGGCGCTATCCGTACTACGACCCGATCTCGACCCTGCCCGAGGCGGGCCGGAACTGGTGGACCGAGCACGGCTGACGGCAACGGGCGGGCCGGGGTGGTTGCGCGCAGCGCGTCGAGACCACCCCGGCCCGCCCCACCGCACGGTCACCCGCCGACGACGGCCTCCAGTTCCCGCAGCCGCGGCAGCGCGCGGTCGGTCAGCCGCTCGCGGCGAACCTCGCTGGAGACCGACAGACTGTCCTTCCACAGGGACCGGCCCGCCATCGCGCCACTCGCCCCGCCGTCGACCGCGACCTTCACCTGGCCGATGAACGTCTCGTGATCCACCCCGGCCGAGAGCACGGCCCACGGCACACCCGCGGCTGCCTCCGTCACCTGGGCGCACGCCTCGGCCGACCCCGGGTACTGCAGCTTGAGGACCTTGGCACCGCACTCGACGGCCAGCCGGGCCCCGTCGGCCACGAGTTTCGGGAACGCGGCGGCATAGTCCCCTTCGGACTCGCCGTCGAGGCGGTACGTCAGCAGCTCGACGATCAGCAGTACGCCCTCGTCGGCGCACGCGCGCACCAGCTCACGGATCTGGTCGGCCACGGCCGAATCCGGTCCCTGCCGGTCGGGCCGTGTGTAGAACAGCATCTTCGCCACGTCCCCGCCGAGGTCGCGCACGGTGCGGGCGGTCACCCCCGGCACGTACCGCGTGTAGCGCAGCCCGTCGACCGTCTCGTAGCCTGACGCGTCCATCCCCACGACCAAGCCCGTGTCCCGTGCCAACGTGCCGTCGTCGACGACCTTCGGCAGTGCGACCTCGGCGTCCAGCAGGATCGCGGGCGCCTGATTGGCCAGATGCGCCACGAGGTCGCTCTTCGCCGCGGCCAACTCGTCCGCACTGATCCCGGACGGCCCTTCGGGTGCATCGTCCATGGCCTTCTTCATGCCGTTGCGCTGGTCGGCGGCGACGATCAGCATCCGTCCTGCCTGCGTGGAGATCGCGGCGAGACCGCGGCGTTCGGACGTGGTCAGGCTGTTCATTCTTTCCTCCTGTGTTCTGATGCGGTCTCGGGTTGGTGTGCGGCCTCCGGGCACGGGTCTCAGTGCGCCGGGGCAGGCAACAGACCGGCGGCGACACGCGCCGCGCCGAACGCGGTTTCCTGCGCCCTGCCGGACACGGCCAACTGCGGCAACACTTCGGCGCGGGCGCGCTGCACGCTGCGCATGCCCGCCCAACCGCCGGTGAGCGTCGCCGACGTCGCCGGCGGCACTTCCCGGTCGAGCGCGGCGACGAGCGTCCGGATCTCGTCGTTGCTGTGGCGCAGTACGGCGCCGAACACCTCGGCCGGGCCGGCACCGTCGGTCCGTACGGTCACCGCGAGGTCGCCGTCGTCGTTGCGGGCGCCCGAGACCTCCAGCCCGCCCGCGGGCAGCTCTCCCTCGTAGGGCAGCGCCATCACGGCCTCGTCGAGCCGGTCGCGCCCGGCGCGGTCGGTGATGCCGAACGTCTGCATCGCACGCCGCAGCAGCAAGCCGGTCTTCACGCCGGCGACGAGCACGTGCTTGCCGTCCGCGACATGGCGCACCTCGTTGATCAACCGTCCGGCGAGTCGGGCGCGAGCCGCATAACCGAGCGGCTCGTCGATCACCCGCAGCAGTACCTCCGCCGTGCCCATCGACACGTGATACCGACCGGGTCGAATCGGGCCGTCGGCCTCGGCGGCCACGAGGTGGTCGTGGCCCGCGACGGCGATCCGGGCGCCTGCCACGGCCGCCGGGAATTCCCCCGACACCGCGCCCAGGTCGGTGCCTGCGGGCTCGATCGGCGCCAACAGACCGTCATCGGCGCCCAACTCGGCGAGCATCGCGGGCCACGGCTCGCCGGTGTCCTGGTCGAGCAGTCCGGTGCGCGAGGCCAGCGAAGCTTCCAGTGACGGACGGCCACCCAGCACGGTCGCGGCGAACTCGGGCAGGTTGAGCCACCGGAGCCCGGCCAACCGCAGCCCGCCGTCACGCAGGTACGCCAGCTTCGCCACCGACGTCTGCGCCCCCAACGGCAGGCCCGTCCGTCCCGCGAACTCGGTGCGGATCTCCGCGGGGAAAGCCGCGATCTGCTCGCCGCCGCGTGGATCGAACCACGCGAATGCCGGCGCGACGACACAGCCGGCCCGGTCGAGCAGCACACCGCTCTCCCCCATGCCGGACACCGCGACGGCGTCGATCCGCTTGTCTGTGACTGCGGCCAACCGCTCGATCGCACCGCCGAGGAGTCGGTGCAGCACGGCGTGCAACCGGTCGGCCGGCAAATCGGTCGTACCGTCCGGCCCGTGCCGCCACGGCGTCGGTATCTGTTCGAGCGCCAGCTCCGTTCCGTCCTCGTCGACCACCAGCATCTTGACCGTGGTACTCCCGAGATCGATCCCCGCCACGAGGCCGCCGCTCATCGACCCGCCCTTTCCCGAAGTCCGCCTATGACTCCGGTGACATGCCTATTCATGACACCGGTGACTTGCACGGCTATCATCGGGAGCATGGCGTCGCATTGTCAAACCGACCGGCCGCTCGCGATCGGCGTCTCGGGCCCGGCCGGGAGCGGGAAGACGACGCTCGGCCGGGAGCTCGCCACCGCACTCGGAGCGCCGTTGCTGGACCTGGACTCACTCACGACGCCGCTGCTCGACCGGCTGCACGGACCGGTTCTCGCCGAGCACTGGCTCGCCCCTCCGCACGGCGACACGATCCGCGATGCCCGCTACGCGGCGTTACGCGCCACCGCCGCCGACGTCGCGGCGACCGCGGGCACGGCCCTGCTCGTCGCGCCGTTCACCGCCGAGCTCGCAGGCGGACGCGCCTGGCGGGAACTCACCGAGGCGCTCGCCCCGGCCGAACTACGTATCGTGCACCTGCGCGGCACCCCCGAACTGTTCGCGCGCCGGCGGGCCGGCCGCGGCGCAGCCCGCGACGCGCACCGGCCGGCCGACTCACCGCCCGCCGCACCCGCCGTCCCGCACATCGCTGTGGACGCGGAGCTCACGCCGCAGCAGCAGTGTTTCCGGGTACGGCGCACGCTGGGCCACCGCGTTCCGATCGACCCGGCAGCTACCGTGTTCCACCGGCCTTTCGACGCAGTCCTGTTCGATGTGGACGGTGTACTGGTGGATTCGACCGCCTCGGTACTGCGGTCCTGGGAACGACTCGCCGACGACCTCGACATCCCACCGGCCACGGTGGCGCAGAACCACGGCCGCCCGGCCCGTGCTCTCCTCTCCCAGCTCCTGCCCCCAGCCCGCCTGACCGAGGGGATGCAGCGCATCGAGCGACTCGAGGCCGGCGACGCGGCCGCGGTCACCGAGGTGCCGGGAGCCCGCGCCCTCCTCGATGCGCTTCCCGTGACGCGATACGGGCTGGTGACGTCCGGTACGCCCGCGATCGCCCGCGCGCGACTGGGCGCCGCCGGGATCACCCCACCTCCGGTGCTGGTCACGGCCGACGACGTGCATGCCGGCAAGCCCGATCCGGAGCCCTATCGGCTCGCGGCACAGCGGCTGGGTGTCGCGCCGGAACGATGCCTGGTCGTCGAGGACGCGCCGGCCGGGGTCGCCGCCGCCCGCGCAGCCGGATGTGCGGTGATCGGCATGCTCGGCACGGTCGCCCCCGGCGGACTGGCTGCGGCCGACGTGCTCGTGGACGGCCTGGACCGCCTCATCGTCTCCGTCGACGGAGCGGGCATCCGGCTGACACCGGACTCGGGCTGACACTCGGCGGCCCGAGGTTCGTTCACCGGCCTGCGGCGCAGGATTCACGCTCGATGAGGCGCACCGGCAGTACCGTTCGCCTCCGGTACCGGCGTTTCGGATACTCCAGCCGGTCGAACACGCGCCGGGCCGCGTGGTCGCCGAGCAACGCCGGATCCTGGTCGATCACCGTCATCGAGGGGCTGATCATGTCCGCCATAGGGAAATCGCCGAATCCGACCACGGCGAAACGCCCGTCCCGCAGTTCGGGCACCAGGGCCATGCTGCTGCGGGCGTTCGACGAGAAGATCGCCGTCGGCGCGTCCGGCAACGCACTCAGCCTCGTCACGGCCGCGGCCGCGCTCTCCCGGTCGACCACGCCGAACACCTCGAGGGACTCGTCCCGATCGATGCCGTACTCGGCCAGGGCCTCCCGATAGCCGCGCAACCTGCTCCGGCCGGTCGGGACATCGGAGATGTCGGCGACGAACGCGATCCGCTCGTGACCGCGTTCCAACAGGTGGGTCACGCCCATGCGGGCGCCTCCCTCGTCGTCCTCCAGAAAGGCGTCGGCTGCGACGCCGCCGGGGGCACGGTCGACGAACACGATGGGAAGTCGCTCGGACCATCGCGTCAGGTACGAGTTGTCCGTGGCGACCGGAGCGATCACCAGGCCGCTGAGCGACTGCGACAGCAGCCGCCCGACGAGCGTGCCCTCCTGTTCGGCGTCCTCACCGATGGTGGTGACCATCGTTGACATGCCGTGTTCCACGGCCACGTGATTCACCGACTCGGCCACGGCCGCGAAGAACGGGTCGAGCAGGTCGGGAACGACGACCCCGACGACGGGAGCCCTGCCGTTGCGGAACGTAGTGGCCACCGCGTTCGGGACATAGCTCAGCTCCCGCATGGCCAGCTCGACCCGCGTCCTCGTCTCCGGCAACACGTGCTCGTCGTTGTTGAACACACGCGACACGGTCTTCGCGCTCACTCCGGCGAGCGCGGCGACATCTCGCATCGTGGTCATGAGATTCGGGCCGGACCTTTCGACGAGGGGACGTGCCGGACACATCGGCTTCGGGCGCAGTGTATCGATTCCCGGCACCGGCGTTCGAACCTCGGATCCCGGCCTCGGCATCGACGGATCCCGAGGCGCTCGCGAGCCACACCGCCTCACATGACGGGAAACGGTGTATGACACCGGTGACGTAGTTCAGCTTGACATCGGTGACATGACGCCGTCTACTGTGCCGGTGCGGTCGCCGTCGCGCGCAGCCGCATACCCCGGGTGAGAAGCACCCGGCCGCAGCCGTCGCGGTTCGTCGCGATGCGGAAACGAGACAACGGGAGTCGACAGATGAACGACAGCGCTGTCGTCGGCAGCGCCAGTCCGCGCAAGGGCGCGGGCATGGGCGCCACGGTGATCGCGGCATTCGGTGGCCTACTGTTCGGTTACGACACCGGCATCATCTCCGCGGCACTGCTGTACATCGGGCCGGAGTTCGGCCTCAGCGATCAGGCCAAGGAGTTCGTCGTCGCATCGCTGCTGGTCGGCGCGATCATCGGCGTCGCGGCGGGCGGTGCGATCATGGACCGGCTCGGCAGGCGCCGGACGCTGCTTGCCGTCGCCGTGCTGTTCCTCGCCGGTGCGGTCGCCTCGGGACTGGCGGCCTCGACGACGATCCTCCTGGCGGCTCGGATCGTGCTGGGCCTGGCGATCGGTGCGGCCTCGGTTGCGGTTCCCGCTTACATAGCCGAGATCGCGCCCGCACACCTGCGTGGCCGGCTGGTCTCGGTGAACCAGCTGATGATCTCGTCCGGGATCCTGATCTCGTACGTCACCGGCTACGTGCTGTCCGATACACAGGCGTGGCGCTGGATGCTCGCCGTCGCGGCCGTACCGGCCGTGATCATGCTGGCGGCGCTGCCGATGCTGCCGGAGAGCCCACGCTGGCTCCTGTCACAGGGCCGTGAACAGGAGGCGCGGGCACTACTGCAACGCACCCGTTCCGCGGCCGCCGTCGACGACGAGGTCGCCGAGATCACCGCCGCGATGCGCGCGGAGAACCGCCACACCTTCCGGGACCTGCTCTCGTCCCGATTCCGGCCGGGGATCGTCCTCGGCGTCGGTGTGGCCGCGACCAACCAGCTCGTCGGCGTCAACGCCGTCACCTACTACACCCCGACCCTGCTCACCGGCTCGGGCTTCGGCGACTCGGCGGCGATCCTCTCGTCGGTCGGCCTCGGCATCGCCAATGTCGGTTTCACCCTCGTCGGCCTGCTGCTCGTCGACCGGATCGGCAGGCGCCCACTGGTACTCGGCGGCACCGCACTCGTCGTGCTGTCGCTGGTCGTGATCGGAGCGGTGTACGCGTTCACCGACCTCGAAGGGATCTGGGCCGGCGTGCTGCTGACGTTCCTCATGATCTACCAGGCATCGTTCTCCGCGAGTCTCGGCCTGGCGATGTGGTTGGTCAACAGTGAGGTGTTCCCGACGGAGGTGCGTGGCAAGGCCGGGAGCGCCGGCCTCGCCACGCACTGGATCCTGAATCTCCTCATCTCGGTGACCGTGCTGACGACGATCAACGCGCTGTCGCCGAGCGGGCTGTTCTGGCTCTACGCCGTCCTCGGTGGCCTCGGCCTGCTGTTCCTCCACCGCAAGTTGCCCGAGACGCGCGGGCGCACGCTCGAAGAGGTCGACGCCCAGCTCAACGGTCAGCCCGCCGCACGCACCACCGTCGCGAGCTGAGCCGAGATCCAGCCGGTGCGCGTGGTCACGAACCGATCGACCACGCGCACCGGCGTGCGCCGGGGTTTCACCCGGAACCGGGTGGCCCGTCGAGCACGGTGGGCGCGTACTCGAGCAGTTGGAGCCCGCCCTCGAAGGTGCGATGCTCGATCAGCTCGAGCGCAAGGTCCGGGTACCCGTCGAAGATCCGGTCCCGTCCGCTCGCACCCGTGACGACGGGGAACACGACGAGCCGGAACCGGTCCGCCAGCCCGGCCCGCAGCAGCGACCGGCACAGGCTGACACTGCCGAGCGTGCGCATGGGACGACCACCGCCGTCCTTCCAGTCGCGCACCGTGTCGACGGCCTCGTCGGTGACCAGCTCGGTGTTGTCCCACACCAGCGGCGCCTGCAACGTCGAGGAGAACACCACTTTCGGGGTCGCGGTCAGCTGCGCCATGCCGGGGTCGCCGCGCGCATCGGCCGCGAATCCGGACATCAACCGGTACGTCGTCGCGCCCATGAGCAGGGTGAACTCGGCCGCTCCGTCCTCGTCGAGCCAGGCGAGGTACTCCGGTGATTCCATCCCCCAGAACCCCGGCCAGCCCTCGGCGGCACCGTAACCGTCGAGGGAAGTGATGAAGTCGACCATCAGGTCCGGCATCGCACGCTCGCTTCGCTCCCGGGGACGATTCCGAGAATTCTTCCGTACTCCGAGCCCGAACGCACTACAGTCTCCGCTCATGCGGCGACGACGGTGGCCGGGGCGCGTCCGCGTGCCCCTGGCGTGGCGGACGGCGCCGAGGGCCGCGCTGTCGAGTCCGCTGGTCGTGCTCGTCACCGCGGCCACCGCTCTGCTCACCTGTTTTCTCGCAACGGCCACCCCGCTGCACACCGCCGCCACCGCGGGCGCGGCGATCGCGGGCCGCGCCGAGAGCGTCTGCCAGGACCAGTACGGCCCGTTCTTCAACGCCCGCTCGCTGACCCCGTCGGAGGCCGCCCTCGTGGCCGACACTGTGCGCACCCGCGCGCCCGAGCACGGGTTCGGCCGTCCCGTCGTCGGGCTGTACACGCCGGTGGGAGCCGCCGATTTCGGCGACGAGACGTACCGGTTCCGGCTCGCCTACCGTGACGGCGGTGTCGACGACCTCGACCTGCTGCGCGGCACCCGTGCCTCCGGGCTCTGGCTCGGCTCCGAACTCGCCGACGCCGAGAACATCCCGCTCGGCACCCGCGGCCACGGCGGCGCGTTGCCGCCGACCACCGGCGTGTACCGGGATCTGCGCCTTCCCGCACCCGGCCCGTGGTGCTCGGCCCGCGACATGGCGATCACCAACCGGCTCGTCGACCACATCGAGACCGGCGCGATCGTCTTCGCCACCGACCGGGACACCTTCGACCGGGCCGCCGCGCACTTCGACCGCCTGGAACGCGCCGTCGTCGGCTTCCGGATGCCGCCGCCGTCGACCCTCGCCGAGGCGCAGGACCGCGCCGCACGAGCCCGCGCCCTGATCGCCGACGTCGACGCCGATCTACGGGCCCGCGGGTACGCCGACCTCGTGCACGGCTCGGTCCCCTTCCAACGATCCATCGAGCTCGCGAACCGGGCCGAAACGAACGTGGGCCTGTCGATCCTGCCGCTGGCGATCCTGGCGGTGCTGGTCGGCTGCGCAGGGGCGGGCACGCTCGCGGTGCAGTGGTATCAGCGCCGCCATGCCGGGATCAGGCTGCTCTCCTCCCGCGGGTACGGGCCAGGGGCGCTCGGCCTGCTGGCGCTGGCCGAACTGGGCCTGCCCGTCACACTCGGCGGCATGGCGGGCATTCTGTCGGCCCGCGTGCTGCTGCCCGGCTACGGGCCGCCCGGCGAGCTCGCCCCGGCCGCGTTCTGGACGGCGGCGGCGTGCGGGGTGGGCGCCCTCATGCTGGCGCTGGCACTGGTGGCGGCGGTCGTGGCGGTGCGTGCGCACCGGGAGTTCCAGCTGGGTCGTGCCGCCACACGTGGGGCCCGGCGCCGACTGGCGGCCCACCTGCCGTGGGAGCTCGCCACCGCGGCCGTGGCCTGGGCCGGCTGGCTGCGCCTCGCCGAGTACGGCGGCACGTCCCGGTTCGGCGATCCGCTCCCCCAGGTTCATCCGCTGGCCCTGACCTACCCCGTCGCGGTGGTGCTCACCGTCGGGATCGTCGTCGCCCGGCTGACGTTCCTCGTGCTGCGGTTCTCGCATCGGGCCCGGCTGTGGTCGCGGCCCGCGCTGCAACTCGCGATCCGCCGGCTCGCCGGCGCCCGCGCCGCGGTGGTCGGCGTGCTGGTGATCGCCATGCTCGCCGTCGGCACCCTCGCGGTCGGCACCGGCGTGGCCGAGGGGCAGCGCAGCGCGCTCGCGAACAAGACGGGTATGTACGTCGGAGCCGAGTCCTCCGTGGACGTCGAGCGCACCGTCGGCACCGGGGAGACCGCACTGCCCGAGGGCGCCCGGACCGGCACCTCGCTCGTAGGCCGGTTCAACTCCACGGCGGGCGGAGCCACCGTCGCCGTCGTCGACCCCGAGACCTTCGTCGACGCCGCTTGGACCGCCACGTCGGACGACACGCGGATCCGCGAACTGCTGAAACGCATCTCCGAGCCGGCAGGCGGCGCGCTACCGGCCATCAGTACCGGCCCATCAGATGCGGCGCCTCCCACCGTGGCGGGCCTGCCGCCACTCGACGTGACCGCCCGGCTCGACTCCTTCCCGCTGCTGGGCAGCGAACCCGGGTTCGTCGTCTCCCGGGCAGCCCTCACCGACGAACAGCTGACCGAGATTCCGCAGTGGACGGTGCTGTCGTCGGGGCCGCTGCACGAGCTCACGACCGCATTCAGCGACGCGGGCCTGGTGCATCCGAACGCCGAGAGCCGAGGCGACGTGCTCGACGCGTTGCCGTTCCACGTCGTCGAATGGACGTTCTCGTTCGTCACACTGCTGGGCATCGTCCTCGCCGTGGTCGCCGTGCTGATCCTGGTCGTGGCCGTCGAGACCCGTCGCAGGCAGAACGCCCTCGCAGCGACGCTGCTGACGCGGATGGGGATGCGCCCGTCGGCGCTGTTGCGCTCCCAGCTGGCCGAGCTGGCCGCGATCGGCGGGCTCGCCACCGTCGCCGGCCTGGTGAGCGGTGTGACCGTGGCGGCGGTCTCCGTGCGCCAGTTCGATCCGGTCCGCTGGCTCGCGCCCGTGCCCGAGCTGCCCGACCTCGCGGGCTTGATCGCGACCGTGGCCGGAGTGAGCACCGTCGTGGTGTTGCTGACCGCACTGCTCGCCGTGCGGTCGGCGCGCACCGCCGTCCCCGCGGAGTTGCTCCGTGCCTGAATCGCCGACCGACCACGTCACCTACCGGCTCCGGTCCGTGGGCGTCGACTACGCGACCCCGGCCGGTCCGGTGGCGGGCGCGCGGGACGTCACCCTCGACATCCCCGCCTCCGGTATGACCGTGCTCGCGGGCCCGTCGGGGTCCGGCAAGTCGACGCTGCTGCGCGTGCTGGGACTGGTCGAACACCCCGACCGCGGGTCCGTGGAACTGGACGGTACGGCCGTCACCGGACTCTCCCACCGGCACCGGCGGGCACTGCGCCGCGACCGGATCAGCCTCGTGTTCCAGAACCCGGTGGACAACCTGCTGCCCCAGCTGTCGGTCACCGGCAACCTCAGGGCCGCCGCCGAATCCGCAGGCCACCGCCACGCCGACGACGACATCCTCGGCGAACTGGGCCTCGCGGGCACCTGTGACTGGAACGTCTCGGCACTGTCGGGCGGGCAGCAGCAGCGGCTCGCGTTCGGGTGCGCACTGGCCCGCCGCACCCCGGTGATCCTCGCCGACGAACCGACGTCCCAATTGGACGACGTATCGGCCGCGCGGGTACTGGATGTGCTGCGCCGACTCGCCGCACGCGACCTCACCGTCGTCGTCACCTCCCACGACGGCCGCCTCATCGAACTGGCCACCCACCTCGTCCGGCTCCGCGACGGCGCGCTGCACGACGTCACGCCCCCGGAGGGGCACGATCCACGGAAGGGAGCCGGCACCTCATGACCGCCACCGATCCGACAACCGGCTCGGCAGGCACCTCCGGGCTCGTCGCAGCCGGTCTCCGCCGCAGCTTTCCGCACCCGGGCGGGGACGTCCACGTGCTCCGCGGCATCGACGTCACGGTCGGCGCCGGCGAACTGGTGACGATCGCCGGCCGCTCGGGGTCGGGGAAGAGCACGCTGCTGGCACTGCTGTCCGGTTTCGACACGGCCGACGCCGGTTCGGTGCGGATCGCGGGCGCACCCGTCACCGCGGACGTGCCGTGGCAACGGTGCGCGCTGCTGCCGCAGGCACTCGGACTGTTGCAGGAACTCACCGCCGGCGAGAACGTGGCGCTGCCGCTCCGGCTGACGCGCGTTCCGGACTCCGAGGTCACCGCGACCACGACCGAGTTGCTGGCGGCCCTGCGCCTCGACGGGCTCGCCGACCGCTACCCGCCCGAGCTGTCGTTCGGACAGCAGCAACGCGTCGCACTGGCCAGAGCGCTCGCGCCGCGCCCGGCCGTGCTCGTCGCCGACGAACCCACCGCCCACCTGGACGCCGGCACGGCCCCGGCGGTGCTGTCGCTGCTGCGCGGACACGCCGACGACGGCGGCGCCGTCCTCGTCGCCACCCACGACGACGCCGTGCACGCCATCGCCGACCGCCGACTCGAACTCGCGGGCGGTGCCGTTTCCGAGGCAGCCGGCGACACCGGCGGGACCGTCGCCGAGGACGCCACCCGCTGAGCCGGTCCCGCGCCCACCACGACGGCCACCGCGGCGTCCCGCCCACCCCGGGGCAGCGCAGCTTTCGGGACAGCGCCGCATTTCGGGAGACCGGCGCATTTCGGGAGACCGCCGTATCCGCACGCAACGCCACCGACCGTAGAATCACCGCGATGGCCAGATCTCGCTGGTGGCTCGGTGCATGTGCACTGGCCGGGGTTGCCCTGCTCGTCGCGGTGTTCACGCTGATGACGGCCGACCGACGACCCGATGACCGCACCGGCCCGCCCGGTCGCGGCCCACTCACCGTGGTCTCGATGGGTGACAGCACCGTCTCCGGCGAGGGCACGGGCGACTACACCGCCGCGACCGACGGCAAGAACGGCAACTGGTGCCACCGCTCCCCGCACGCCCTGGTCAACCACATCGAGCTGCGGGGCGTCACCGAACACGTGAACCTGGCCTGTTCCGGAGCGGCGTCGAAACACATCCGGCTGGGTGACAAGAAGCAGTGGACCGAGCCGTCCCAAGCGCAGCAGCTGCGGAAACTGGTCAAGGATCATAGGGTCGCGGCGGTTGTCGTGGGCATCGGCGCGAACGACGAACCGCAGTTCTCCCGCCTGATCTCGCAGTGTTTCACCGCGTGGTTCTCCGACGAGGCCGCGCCGTGCAACGAGGACATCCGATCCGACTGGCAGCAGCGCATCGACACGATGGTCCCGAAGGTCGCCGGTGCCCTGAACGACATCCGCACCGTGCTGCGCGAGGCCGGCTACCGACGCGACGACTACCAGCTCGTGCTGCAGTCCTACGCGTCACCGATCGGGCCGGACATGCCCGAGAACCTCCGCAACCTCGACGGCTGCCCGTTCCGCAGAGCCGACCTGCGCTGGGTTCGCGACACCGGTGCCGTCGACCTCGCCGCAGGCCTTCGCCGGGCGGCCTCGGAAGCTGAGGCCCGGTTCCTCGACCTCTCGCGCGCGGCACTGGGCCACGAGGCGTGCAGCGGCGGCGACGACAAGAGCTCGGAATGGTTCACGCGATTCACCGTCCGCTGGTCCGATCTGGAGCACGCCGACCGTGCGAGTCATGCCATCCAGGAATCGTTCCATCCCAATGCCCGCGGACACCGGCAGTTCGCACGCTGCATGAGCGAGTTCCTCGCATCCACAGAGGACTCCGCGGCCTGCCTCACGGGCGACGACGGGAACCTCCACCCGGCCGCATCGGTGACCGCCGAACACGGCCGGTGACCCGCGGGCGGGCCGTCACAGCGTCGGCGAACGCCCTTCGAACGGCGTGGACAGCACGACCGTCGTCCGGGTCGACACTTTCGCGACCTCCCGGATCCGCCGCAGGAGGTCCTCCAGCCCCAACGGGGACGGCACCCGCACCAGCAGGATGTACGACTCGTCGCCCGCCACCGAGTAGCACGACTCGATCTCGGGGATGTGCTCCAGCCGCTGCGGGTAGTCGTCGGGTGCCGCCGGGTCGTTGGGCGTGAGCGAGATCAGTGCCGTCAGCGGAAGACCGATCTGCTCGCCGTCCAGCTTGGCCGTGTAGCCGCGGATGACGCCACGCTGTTCGAGCCTGCGCACCCGCTGGTGGACCGCCGACACCGACAGGCCGACCCGCTCGGCGAGGTCGGTGAAACTGCGCCGCCCGTCGGCCGACAGCTCCGCCACGATCGCCTTGTCCAGCGGCTCCATCCCGGCGCCCGGTGTGCTCGCCCCGGATGCCGTCATGAGTCGAGCACGACCAGCTCGTGGGGGCGCGTGTTGAGCGGTTCGGCCCCGTCGGCCGTCACCACGACGATGTCCTCGATCCGCGCACCCCAGTGCCCTGCCGTGTAGATGCCGGGCTCGATGCTGAAGGCCATGCCCTCTTCGAGCGGCAGGTCGTTACCAGCCACGATGTAGGGCTCCTCGTGCACGTCCAGGCCGATGCCGTGGCCGGTGCGGTGGATGAACCGGTCGCCGTACCCGGCGTCGGCGATGATGTCGCGGGCCGCCGCGTCGACCGACTCGGCGCCGACCCCGGGACGCACCGCGTCCACGGCCGCCTGCTGGGCCCGCTGCAGCACCGCGTAGGTCGCGGCGACGTCGGGGTCCCGCGGCTCGCCGACGGCGTAGGTGCGGGTGGAGTCGGAGTTGTAGCCCTCCGGGATCGGACCGCCGATGTCGACGACCACGACGTCGCCCCGCTCGATGACCCGATCGGACACGTCGTGGTGCGGGCTCGCGCCGTTGGGGCCGGAGCCGACGATGACGAACTCGGCCGCGGTGTGGCCCTCCTCGAGGATCGCCGCGGTGATGTCGGCACCCACCTCGGCCTCGGTCCGGCCGGGGCGCAGCCACTCGCCCATCCGCGCGTGTACGCGGTCGATCGCGGCGCCGGCCTCGCGCAGTGCTGCGACCTCGGCCGCGTCCTTGCGCATCCGCAGTTCGCGCAGCACCTGACCGGCCAGCACCTGTTCGGCACCCGGCACGGCATCGCGCACACCCAGCACGTGCAGCGCGGCCATCATGTCGCTCACGGCGACCCGGCCCGCAGCACCGACCCGGTCGGCGACGAGGCGGTACGGGTCGTCGCCGTCGACCCAGGTGACGACGTCGATGCCGAGTTCCTCGGTCGGCACGTCGGAGTAGCCGGGCAGTTCCAGTTTCGGCACGACCAGCGCGGGCGGCGCATCACCCGCGGGCACGACGAGTGTCGTCAGCCGCTCGAACGAGCCGCCTGCCTGACCCACGAGATAGCGCAGGTCCGAGCCGGGCGCGATGAGCAGCGCGTCGGTACCGGCATCGGCGGCGGCCTTGCCGGCACGGTCGAGACGGGACCGCAACGTGGCGGCGTCGGGCGCGGGATTGTGCAGCGATCGGCGGGACATGAGCCCGACAATACCGAGCGGACCCGGGACGGGTCGTGGTCGGGCGAGCAGGCGCGTCCGGCTGTCACCCGTATCGGGCGACACCCGGCGCCTACGGCGTGCCCGCCCACGAGCCGGGACGTGCGAAGCTGTGGGGGTGAGCACCGGTTCCGTGGCGCTGCTCGACGCGGCGAGCCTGTATTTCCGTTCGTACTTCGCCCTTCCCGAGTCGATGACGGCTCCGGACGGCACCCCGGTGAACGCGGTCCGCGGGTTCGCCGACACCGTGGCGCGGATCCTCACCGACCGCAGGCCCGCCCGACTCGTGGCGTGCCTCGACGCCGACTGGCGACCGCAGTTCCGGGTGGACGCGCTGCCGAGCTACAAGGCGCACCGGGTCGCCGAGGAGGTCGAAGCCGGTTCGGACGTCGAGGAAGTGCCCGACACGCTGACCCCGCAGGTACCGATCATTCTCGAACTGCTCGACGCGGCCGGTCTCGCTGTCGCCGAAGCAACCGGGTTCGAGGCCGACGACGTGATCGGCACGCTGACCGCGCGCGAGGCGACCGACCCCATCGAGGTGATCACCGGCGACCGGGACCTGTTCCAGCTCGTGCGCACCGAACCGACCCCCGCGTCGGTGATCTACGTCGGCAAGGGCTGGGCCAAGGCCGAGATCCTCGCCCCCGAAGGCCTCGCCGAGCGGTACGGCGTCCCGGCCGAGCGTGCCGGCGCGGCCTACGCGGACATGGCGATGCTCCGCGGCGATCCGTCCGACGGACTGCCGGGTGTCGCCGGTATCGGCGAGAAGACCGCCGCCAAACTCATCACGCAGTTCGGCTCCTTCGAAGCGCTGGTCGCGGCCGCCCGCGCCGAGAGCCCCGACCTACCGGTCAAGACCCGCGCCCGGCTCAACGACGCCGCCGAGTATCTCGCGGCCGCGCCGACCGTGGTACGGGTCGCGGCAGACGCACCGGTCGTGCTGTCCGGACCGGATGCCGTCCCGGCGGGTGCCGTCGACGAGCGACGGATACGGGACCTGGCCGAACGCTGGAACCTCGGCGGATCGGCGACCCGGCTGCTGGACGCGCTCGCGAACTACCGCACCTGAGGGCGGCGGCAGCCCGGCGGGTTCACGCGGCGTGGCAGCAGAACTCCGGCCCTGCGCACGCTACTCCGGCTCTGCGCACGCTGCTCCGCAGCCGACATGCGGAGCCCGCTATTCCGGGACGCCGATCCGGTAGCGGCCCTTCTCGGTCTCGACGGTGATCGAGACCGTGCGCTCACCGCCGGGCAGCTCGACGTAGCAGGTGAACGACGCGCCGACCTCGACCGGCTCGTTGCGCGGGCAGGACACCTCCCGTACCCGCTCCAGGCCGTAGTCCTCGGTCACCACACGCCGCACGTCGGCGTTCATCCGCTCGACGTCGAAGAACCGCACCGTCTCGGTCGGACTCGGCACGGGCGATGAGCCGGTGGCACCGTCGTCCGTGCCTGCCGTCGTGGAGGCGGAGGTGGTCTCGGCGGCCGCGCCGGTCCCCGGGGCCGGCTCCTCGTCGCCCAACGGCTGGTTGCATGCCGTCAGCCAGCCCAGGCACACGATTCCCGCGAGTACCGCAAGCGGACGTCTCCCCACGAGCCCCTCACTCGGTGTTGATCTGTTGTGGCTAGAAGAACGTACCGCACCACGGCGGCGCCGGGGTCGAGAACAGCCGGTCCGCCCGCAGCGCGGCACCAGGCGTGACCTCGCGGACACGTCCGGTGTCGACCAGTTGCGACGGCCGCCACGCCCCGAGGACGACCGTCGCGAGCGTGTCCACCGAGAGGTGCAGCTCCGCCGGACGATCGGTGCGTACCGCACCGTCGGGCCCGAGGTCGTAACGGCCCTCGTTGCCGGGAAACACCGGGTCGGTCACCTCGATGACGACGGGCTCGCCCTCGTAGGTGCGCGCGGCCAGTGCCGCCGCCACGTCGACGATCCGCAGCCACAGGTCGTCGAACTGCGCAGTGGTCGACACGGCGCGAGGGTCGGTGAGCAGCAGTTCGAGCGGTTCGTCGAGGGGACGCGCCGAGGCGGTGATCTCGCCGATCAGGTCGACCGACAGCAGGTAGCGCCAGAGTCCTGCGAACGCCTCCGGCCCGGCCGCCTGCAGCTCGATCAGGTTCAACGTCGCCGAACCGGGACGGGGCCGGTCCACGGAGTAGACGGCGAACCCGTCGACACCGCCTGCGCCCTCGTGCGTCACGGCGGTGACCGGGCCCTCCTCCCTGCCAAGATGGCTGCGCAGTCCGGCCCACCACTCGTCCGGACGGGCCAGCATGCCCGGCCGCGTCGCCATCGCCGGATACGCCGCCGCCCACCGTTCCATCGCGGAATCGAGGTTCTCGATGTTCACGCGTCCGCCAGCTGGCGCGTCCTGCCGGAGCTTCGCCCTGCGGACGTCCACTGTGTAGTCACGCGCCCAGGTGGCGATGCCGTAGCCGAACCGGCCGTAGATCGCCGATTCCGAGGCGTGCAATCCGGCCGCGACCAGCCCACGGTCGGCGAACTCGCGCAGCTGGGCATGCATGAGCTCGGTCAGCACGCCGCGACGGGTACGGTCGGCGCGCACGCCGACGCTCGTGACCGCACCGAGCGCGACGTCGCCCCCGCCGGGCAGCGTGATCGCCGAGTCGAACGACCGTGCGGTCCCGATCAGCGCACCGGAATCGACCTCGTGAACCCCGAGGCTGCGCGCCGACTGCAGGGCGGCCCGCAACCGCGGCCACTCGTCGTCGGTGATCGGTTTGGCGTGCAGCGTGGCGCGGAACAGCTCCTGCGAGGCGCGCAGCTCGTCGTCGGCCAGGGTCCGGACTTCGTGATCGGTCATGGCACCGATCATTTCCGACGGCACGACCGCCCCGCCACCGGATTCCGGTGTGACGAAGCCGTGCCACCGGCGGCTACTCCAGCCTGCCGACCTGGTAGCGGGCGTCCTCGCTCTTGACCGTGATCGTGACCTGTCGCGTCTCGCCTTCGACGTTCACGTCACAGGTGAACGTCTCGTCGACGGTGACCGGCTGGTCCTCCGGGCACGACACGCTCTGGACGCCTTCGACACCGTAGTTGTCGGTGAGCACGCGCTGCACGTCCTGGTTCATGGCCTCGGCGTCGAAGACCGTCTGGGTGAGAAAACCCGGGATCCAGAACAGCACGACCGCCGCCGCGGCCACGACAGCTACCACTGCACCCAGTCCAATCCACATGCCCGTACCGGAGTTGTTCTTCGACTTCTGCGGGGCCGGGCCCGCTGCACCCATACCGGGTGGTGGGCCGTACGGCTGCCCCGGCGGCGGGGTCTGGCCCGGCTGGGTGAACTGACCGGGTTGCTGGCCGGGCTGGGTGTACGACGCGGTCCCGTGACCTCCGGACTGCGGCGGCTGTCCGGGTTGGGTGAACTGCCCAGGCTGCCCCGGCTGACCAGGCTGCTGCGGGTACCCGGGCTGCTGCGGCGGCATCGGATGTCCGGGCGGCGGGGTCTGGCCCGGCGGATACCCCTGGGGCTGGCCGTAGCCCGGCTGCTGACCAGGCTGGCCCGGGTAACCGGGCTGGACCGGCTGCTGCGGATAGCCTGGCTGACCGGGTTGCGGGGGCGGTTGCTGGCCGGGGTACTGGCCGTAACCCGGCTGGCCCGGGAAACCGCCGGACGGCGGACCCGGAGGCGGTTGCTGGCCCCACTGCTGCGGGTCGTTGCCTCCGTACGGCGTGCTCATGGTCCTGCCTCCGCCAATCACCACCCGGCCGCCACGTCACCTGCGCGACCCGTCCCGGGCATTTCTCGTCCATGCGTCGCGTGTGATCCAACCACAACGTCGTGCGACGGGTGCGTGAAGGTCACACGCCGTGCACCGGGTCCCGACCGGGCCTCGACCGTGGCGGCCTCACACTTCGCCCGCGGCGACGACACCGCGGCGCAGCGCCCGCACCGCCTTCGTCGCGGCTCCGCCGACCGGGTGCTCCTTGCCGAGCACGACCCGCAGCTGGTCGAGCAGGTCGATCACCTGGCGAGCCCAGCGGACGAAGTCACCGGCCGTGAGTTCCTGCCCGTTCGCCTCGGACGTCGTGAGGACGCGTTCGAGCGACTCGCCGCGCGCCCACCGGTACACCGGCCAGGCGAAACCGGCGTCCGGTTCACGGGTGCGGTCGAGCCGGTGCCTGCGTTCGTCCTCGGTCAGCTCGCTCCAGATCGTCACCGTCTCCTGCCACGCCTTCGACACGGCACCCTGGGGCAGCTTCGGCTCGGCCATCGCGTCCCGCCGCGCCTCGTAGACCAGTGACGACACGACCGCGGCCAGCTCCGGCGCCGACAGGCCGTGCCAGACGTGCCTGCGCACGCACTCGGCCGCCAGCAGATCGGATTCGCTGTAGATCCGGGCCAGCAGCATGCCGTCCTCGGTCACCCGGTCGGAACCGGTGCCCCCGGTGTCAGGGCCCCCGGTGTCGATGTCCTCGGCGTCGGTGTCTCCGGCATCGGTGTTACCGGTGGATCCATCGCGTTCGGAGTAGCCGCGTTCGAGGTAGCCGCGTTCGGTCAGCAGTGCGCAGATCCGGTCGAACGAACGGGCCAGCGAGTGCGTGGTCGCCGCGACCTTGCGTTCGAGCTGTTGAGTCTCGGCCTGCAACCGCTGATAGCGCTCGACCCAGCGCAGGCTGGCTTCGCGGTCCGCCAGCCCGTGAGCGGGGTGCCGGCGCAGCTGCTGCCGCAGCTCCGCCAGTTCCGCGTCTTCGTTCGCGCCGGTTCGTTTGCGCTGCGCGGACGGCTTCTCGATGCCCGTGTTCCGCAGGGACGAGGCGATGTCGCGCCGCACCTTCGGCGACCGCAGCTCGACGTGCTTGGGCAGCTTGACGCGCCCGAGCGGTTCGACGGCGGACGGGAAGTCGGCTGCCGACAGGGTTCCCGACCACCGGTCCTCGGTCACGACGACCGGTCGCGGTTCGTGCAACGGGTCGACACCCGGATCGATCACCACGGCCAGGCCGGACCTGCGACCGGACGGGACGAGGATGACGTCGCCCTTGCGCAGCTTCTCCAGTGATCGCGCTGCTTCGGCACGCCGGTGCTGGCTGTTCTGCTTGGCGAGGTACTTCTCCCGGTCGGAGATCTTCTTGCGCAGCTCGACGTACGACAACAGCTCGTCGAAGTCACCGGACACGGCTTCGGCGTAGCCGGCGAGCGCCTCCTTGTTGCGTTCGATCCGCTTGGCGGTGCCGACGACGGCACGGTCCGCCTGGAACTGCGCGAACGATTGTTCCAGCAGCTCCCTGGCCGATTCGGCGCCGAACTGTCCCACCAGGTTGATGGCCATGTTGTAGCCGGGCCGGAACGACGACTTGAGCGGGTAGGTCCGGGTCGAGGCCAGCCCGCCCACGTGGCGGGGGTCGACACCGGGCTGCCACAGCACCACGGCATGCCCCTCGACGTCGATGCCGCGGCGGCCGGCCCGGCCGGTCAGCTGGGTGTACTCGCCGGGCGTGAGGTCGACGTGCGCCTCGCCGTTGTACTTGACCAGCCGTTCCAGCACGACGGTACGTGCGGGCATGTTGATGCCCAGCGCGAGGGTTTCGGTGGCGAACACGACCTTGACCAGGCCGCGGACGAACAGCTCCTCGACGGTCTCCTTGAACGCGGGGAGCAATCCGGCGTGGTGTGCGGCCACGCCGTGCTCGAGGCCTTCCCGCCATTCCCAGTAGCCCAGTACGGCCAGGTCGGACTCGGGCAGGTCGGCGGTGCGCTCGTCGACGATGCGCCGCACCTGGGCGACCTCTTCGGGGTTGTTGAGCCGCACCCCGGCGTGCACACACTGGCCGACGGCGGCGTCGCACCCGGCGCGCGAGAAGATGAACGTGATCGCGGGCAGCAGGCCGGCGCGGTCGAGCCGGTCGATGACGTCGACCCGCGAGGGCGGCCGGAACCGCGGCATGCGCGGTTTGCCCCGGTCACGGCCGCGCTTGCCCCGCCCACCGCCGAACGCCGCGGGAGCGTGCATCCGCGCGACCTCTTCGACGCGGCGCAACAACTGCCGGTTGATCTTCGGTTCGTCGCCGTGTTCCTCGCCGACGAACAGGTCCATGAGCCGGTTGCCGACCATCATGTGCTGCCACAGCGGCACGGGCCGGTGCTCGTCCACCACCACGGCCGTGTCGCCGCGAACGGTCACGAGCCACTCGCCGAACTCCTCGGCATTGCTGACCGTCGCCGACAGGCCGACCACGCGGACGTACTCGGGCAGGTGCAGGATGACCTCTTCCCACACCGCGCCGCGGAACCGGTCCGCGAGGTAGTGCACCTCGTCCATGACGACGTAGCCCAGCTCGTCGAGGGCGGCCGAACCCGCGTACAGCATGTTGCGCAGGACCTCGGTGGTCATGACGACGACCTGCGCGTTGCCGTTGACGGAGGTGTCGCCGGTCAGCAGCCCCACGGCATCGGAGCCGTACCGCTGCACCAGGTCGGCGTACTTCTGGTTCGACAACGCCTTGATGGGTGTCGTGTAGAAGCACTTCCGGCCCTCGGCCAGCGCGAGGTGCACGGCGAACTCGCCGACGACGGTCTTGCCGGCACCCGTGGGCGCGCACACCAGCACGCCGTGCCCGTTCTCGAGTGCCTCGCACCCCCGTAGCTGGAAGTCGTCGAAGTCGAAGGCCAGATCGGCCGCGAACCGGGCCAGCTGCGGGTGGTCGCTGCGCCGGCGGGCTGCGGCGTACGCCTCGGCCGGGCTGGGAGAGGCGGATGATTCCACAACGTCAGGGTTTCACATCGGCGCCGCCGCGCGCATGAGGCGCTCCGCACGCGGATACAGCGGGCCCCACCGGCTCGGCGTGCACCCCGCCCGGAACTGTCGGTGGGTGGCGCTACGGTGGCGTTCATGACCCCGGAGCGGCTGAAGGCGGCGTGTCTGGCGCTGACGGGCGCCGGCGAGGAGTTCCCGTTCGACGAGCACCTGAGCGTGTTCAAAGTGAGCGGGAAGATGTTCGCGTTGTCGGCACTCGGGCGCAGGCCGCTCAGCGTGAATCTCAAGTGCGATCCGGAGCTCGCGCTGCAGCTGCGGGCCTCGTATCCGGCGATCACGCCCGGGTGGCACATGAACAAGCGGCACTGGAACACGGTGGTGCTCGACGACGGGTCACTTCCCGAGCAACTGATCCTCGACCTCGTCGAGGACTCCTACGACCTCGTCGTCGCCAAGCTGCCGCGGGAGATGCGGGAGCGGCTCGGGTGGAGGACGCTCGCCGAGGAGAACGTCAGGCGAGGACCGTCAGGGCCTGCGGGACGCAGCTGATCGACACCGGCAGCGTGTCCAGCGGATCGCCGTCGGCGAACACCGGCCAGCAGGCCCCACCGGCCGTGCCGGCGTGGGCCAGCTCGACGGTCCGTGCCCGCAGTGTCGTGACGGCAGGGTGCTCGACGTGCCTGCCGGAGCGCAGTCGCGGCAGCACCCGCGCCAGTTCGCGGTAACCCACCTTGCCGACGACGGTCACGTCGAGCAATCCGTCGTCGGGGTCGGCGCCGGGACACACCGGGATGCCCGCGCCGTACCAGGGTGTGTTGCCGACGGCAACGAGCATCGCCGGCAGGGTGCGCACCTCGCCGTCGGTGGTGACCCGGATGTCGCCGGCCCGGAAGGACGCGATCTCCGCGGCGATCGCGACGTCGTAGCGGCGTGGACCGCGGGGCCAGCGGAGCCGGTTGGCCCTGTCGTTGACGGCGGCGTCGAAACCGCTGCACAGCACGGTACCGAACCACGTGTCGTCGGCTCTGCCGAGGTCGAGCCTGCGCCGGTGGCCGGTGTGCAGGGCGTGGACGAGCGCATCCACGGCCGCGGCGGGGTCGCCGGGCACGTCGAGGGCTCGGGCGAGGTCGTTGCCGGTGCCCGAGGGTACGAGACCGAGTGCGACGGGCGTGCCGGCACAGAACTGCACGGCTTGATGGGCCGCGCCGTCGCCGCCGACGACGACCAGCGCGTCGAGGCCGGCTTCGCGGGCCGTCTCCAGCCGCCGCCGCGCGCCCTCGACGGTGTCGGCGTCGATCACCTCGAGCCGCGCGACGTGGGGCCGCAGCCGTGAGGCGACGGCCCCGGCCAGCCGCGCGGCGGCTCCCCTACCGGATCCGGGGTGGAAGGCCAGCGCGACGCGAGGACCGCCGGTCACGTGATGTCGTCGGTGCCGCCGCGCCGGCGGCCGTCGGCGTCGTCATCGTCCACGGTGCTCGGGGTGTACTCGAACGGGGCAGGCTCGTCGTCGGCCAGCTCGTCCCAGCCCTCGACACCGCGTTTCCGGTCGAGTCTGCGGTCGTGGAAACGCGTGATCTGGAGCGACACCTCGAACAGGATGCACAGCGCGCCCGCGAGACCGATCATCGAGAACGGATCCGCGGGCGTCACGAACGCCGCGAACACGAACATGATCATGATGATGCCGCGGCGCCACCGCTTCAACGTCTCGTAGCGCACGACGCCGACCCGGTTGAGCATGATGATGAGCAGCGGCAGCTCGAAGCTCACACCGAAGATGAGCAGCAGCGACAGCACGAACGAGATGTACTTGTCACCGGTGAACCAGGTGGCGAACTCGCCGGCACCGAAGGTCGTGAGGATCTCCAGTGCGTGCGGGGCCATGAAGTAGGCCAGCAGCGCGCCGCCCGTGAACAGCAGCGACGCGATCCCGACGAACGTCATCGCGTACTTGCGTTCCTTGGAGTACAGCCCGGGCGCGATGAACGCCCACAGCTGGTACAGCCACAGCGGCGAGAGCAGGACGGCCCCGGCGCTGAGACCGACCTTCATCTGGATCATGAACGCTTCGAACGGCACCGTCTGCAACAGCTGACAGTCCCCGCCCTTGGGGTAGCGCTGTTCCTGCGGGATGGCGCAGTAGGGCTCGGTGACCAGGTCACCGAGCGTCGGGATCGGGCCGATGCTGTGACCGAACCACAAAAAGCCGATGATCCCGCCCGCGACCAGGGCGAGCAGTGCGTAGCCGAGCCGGCGGCGGAACTCGTAGATGTGCTCGACGAGCGACATCGTGCCGTCGGGGTTGTGCCGACGATTTCGAGCCTTCCGTTTACCGCCCCGGCCCTCGCGCTGTGCGGAGGTGTCTCCCACGAAAGCGTCCGTTCTCGATCCTTGCGGTGCGGTCAGCCGTTCCTCTGTGCCTGCTCGGCGGATTGCTGCTGCTTGAGCTCGTCGAGCTGGCGCTGCAGCTGCTCCACCTGGTCACCGGTCGGGTCCGCCGACTTGGCATCGGTGATCTCGGCGTCGGCCTTGACCGTCGTGGCCGGGATCTGCCTGGCGTCCGCCGTCGTGGTGGACGTCTTCGTGGAGTCGGTCGAGGTGGACTCGTCGGAGTCCTGCTCCGACTGGTCTCCGCGCATATCCTTGGTCTCGGCCTTGAAGACCTTCATGGACTTGCCGATCGAGCGGGCCGCGTCCGGCAGGCGCTTGGCGCCGAACAGCACCACGACGACGAGCACGAGGATGATCAAGTGCCACGGCTGAAGGGCGTTCATATTGGGTGGCCTCCCTATTCGTTCAGACCCGATCGTACTGGCTCGGACGGCGATTCCGAACCGATTCGGGCACGGCGGGTACGAAGGTCGCGAACGGCGACGCCGACCGCGGCCGCGCGGGCGCGGAGCATGCCCAGGCGGGATTCCACGTCCGACCGCACGACCTCGGCGGCGCGGCCGAGTCTCCTCGCCGCGCTCGCCGATCGGAGCACTGCGAGGACGAGCACGATGAGCCCGGCCACGGCGACGGCGGCACTCAGCACGTAGAACACGTCCACCAGCCTACTGTGAGCCGGTGATCGACAGGTGACGTGCTCGTGCCAACCCGGCGGCGGCACGGCGCTGCACGGCCACCGCGAGTTCACCGGGCCGTTCCACCGTCGCGCGACCGCCGAGCCCGAGGACGAGCCTGACCATCCACGACTCGTCGCCATAGCGCATCCGGACCCGCAACCGGCCGCCGTCGAGTTCGGCCAGCTCCTCACACGGGTAGTACTCGGCGACCCACCGTGCGTCGGGTTCGAGCACCAGGTCGGCCTCCGGGTAGCTCTCGTGGGCGGAGAACACGCCGTCGGAGACGTCGGCGTGCCGCGCGTGGGGCGGCGGCGCCGCCGGTTCGTCGAGCACGTCCAGTTCGTCGATGCGGTCGAGCCGGAACAGTCGCACGTCCTCGGCACGGCGGCACCAGCCCTCCAGGTAGCTGTGTGCCTGCACGATGAGCAGCCGCATCGGGTCGACCGTGCGCTCGGTGACCCGGTCGTTGGACGCCGCGTAGTACCGCATCCGCACGGCACGGCCGAGCTGCAGCGCCTCCCGGACGGTTTCCCGCGTGCGCGCCGTCGCCTCGTGTTCGCGGACACCGTTGCCGACGACCACTCCCGCGGGCTCGGCGGCACCCGCCGCCTCCTCGATCTTCGCGATCGCACGGCCGACGGCGTCGGTGTCGACGACACCGGGCGTCTCCGCGAGCGCCTTCAGCGCGATGACCAGTGCACTCGCCTCACCACCGGTGAGCCGCAGCGGCCTGCGCATCCCCGCGTCGAACGTCACCGACACGGTGTCGCCGTCGAACGACAGGTCGATCAGATCGCCGGGGCCGTACCCCGGCAGGCCGCACAACCACAGCAACTGGAGGTCCTTGCGCAGCTGTTTCGGCGTGACGTCGAAGTCCTGGGCCGCCTGGTCGATCCTGATCCCCGGCCGGGCCAGCAGATACGGCACGAGAGCCAGCAGCCTCGGCATCCGGTCCGTGGCCGCGCTCATCGCATCCCTCCACCGGCGGCGGCGACCCGTTCGAGCCGGTCCACCACGGCCTTGGCCAGCACGTCGGGCGCCAGTACGGCCACGTCGGGGCCGTGGCCGGCGATCCAGTCCGCGGCACCCTCCGGGTAGTGCAGCTCGAGCTCGACGACGTCGCCGTCCTGGCCGTCGACCGTGCGGCGTTCCAGCACTCGCGCGTGCCTGCGGATCCCGGCGGCCCTGCCTTCGGCGAGCCACAGCCGGGCCGTCGTGGCCGGGGAGCCGTCGTCACTGACGGACGTGCCCACCACGAAGTCGAGCAGGTTGACGTCCTCGGGCCTGCGTACGGCTGCCCGCTCCCCCGTCGTCACGACCTCGCCGCTGATACGTGAGAGCCGGAAACAGCGCGGGGCGGCGCGGTCCCGGTCGTGGCCGACGACGTACCAGCGCCCGCGCCACGACACCACGCCCCACGGTTCGAGCGTGCGCGTACGCCGCTCGGGCGAGTCGGACCGCCGGTAGTCGAACCGCACCGTCCGGCCTGCCTGCACCGCCGCCAGCAGCGGCGCGAACGCGGGTTCGGTGTGCACCCGCGGTTCGACCATGGCGTGTGCCCGGTCGTCCACCTCGACACCGGCGGCGCGCAGCTTCACCAGAGCGCCGTGGGCCTGCCCGGTCAGGTCCGGCGAGTCCCACAGCCGCGCCGCGAGCGCCACCGCGGTCGCCTCGTCGGGCGCGAGGTCGATGTCGCCGAGCTCGTAGTCACGGCGCGCGATCCGGTACCCCTCGGGGTCGAACGCCGAATGGGTGCCGGTCTCCAGCGGGATACCCAGCTCACGCAACTCGGCCTTGTCACGTTCGAACATGCGTAAGAACGCCTCGGTGCTCGCCGCATCGGCGTAGCCGGGCACGATGCCCCGAATGCGCTCGGCCGGCAGGTACTGCCGGGTGGACAGCAGCGCCAGCACCAGGTTGACCAGGCGTTCTGCACGGGCGGTTGACACCTCACCAACCCTAGCTCCCCCGGCTTCGCACGTCCGGGAGGTCTCCCCCTGCGCGCCCCGCACGCCACGCGACCGGCACGGCTAGAGCGAGTTGATCAGCCTGTCGACGCGTTCGTCGACGGCCCGGAACGGGTCCTTGCACAACACCGTCCGCTGCGCCTGGTCGTTCAGCTTCAGATGCACCCAGTCGACGGTGAAGTCACGGCCCGCCTGCTGCGCCGCGGCGATGAAGTCGCCGCGCAACTTCGCCCGCGTCGACTGCGGCGGCGTGTCCTTGGCTGCCTCGATCTCTCCGTCGTCGGTCACCCGCTGCACCAGCCCCTTGCGCTGCAGCAGGTCGAAGACGCCGCGGCCACGCCGGATGTCGTGATAGGCCAGGTCCAACTGCGCGACCCGGGGATCCGACAGGTCGAGGTTGTGCTTGGCCCGATACCGCTCGACGAACCGGTGTTTGATCGCCCAGTCGATCTCCGTGTCGACGAGGGAGAAGTCCTGCTGCTCGATCGCATCGAGCGCGCGGCCCCACAGGTCCACCACCCGGCGCATCAGGGGACTCGCGTCGGTCGCCTCGACGTGCTGCACCGCCCGCGCGTAGTACTCCCGCTGGATCTCCAGCGCCGAGGCCTCCCGACCCCCGGCCAGTCGCACCTGCCTGCGGCCGGTCATGTCGTGGCTGATCTCGCGAATCGCACGGATCGGGTTGTCCAGGCTGAAGTCCCGGAACTGCACACCCTGCTCGATCATCTCCAGCACCAGGTGCGCCGTGCCGACCTTCAGCAACGTCGTCGGCTCCGCCATGTTGGAATCCCCGACGATCACGTGCAGCCTGCGGTACCGCTCGGCGTCGGCGTGCGGCTCGTCGCGCGTGTTGATGATCGGCCGGGACCGCGTCGTCGCGCTCGACACGCCCTCCCAAATGTGCTCCGCCCGCTGCGACAGGCAGTACACCGCACCCCTCGGCGTCTGCAGCACCTTGCCCGCGCCGCAGATCAGCTGCCGCGTCACCAGGAACGGCAACAGCACGTCCGCGATCCGCGAGAACTCGCCCGCGCGCGTGACCAGGTAGTTCTCGTGACAACCGTACGAGTTGCCCGCCGAATCGGTGTTGTTCTTGAACAGGAAGATGTCGCCGCCGATGCCCTCGTCGGCGAGCCGGCGTTCGGCATCGACCAGCAGATCCTCGAGGATCCGCTCCCCCGCCTTGTCGTGCGTGACCAGCTGGGTCAGGTCGTCGCACTCGGCGGTCGCATACTCCGGATGCGAACCCACGTCGAGGTAGAGCCGTGAACCGTTGGACAGGAAGACGTTCGACGACCGGCCCCACGACACGACACGCCGGAACAGATACCGCGCCACCTCGTCGGGCGAGAGCCTGCGCTGCCCGTGGAACGTGCAGGTCACTCCGAACTCGGTTTCGATCCCAAAGATCCGCCGCTGCATCCCTCAAGCGTAGGCGGTCAGCGCCCGGAACTGGGGAACGAAATCGCGGCCTCCTCGGACTCCACCCCCGGCCCCCAGTGCCGTACGGCAGCATATCGGCCATGACACCGCCGCTGCTCCGCCGCGTCGCCGCACTTCAGCGCGTCGGCCGCCCCGACCGCAGGCTGATGGCCCGCAGCGCAGCCCTACCGCGCACCCGCGCCGACACCGCGCTGACCATGATCACCCGGTCGGCGGACAAGGCGCTCCTGTGGTGGGTCGTCGCAGGTCTCCTCGCAGCTCGGGGCGGCGCATCCCGGCGAGCCGCACTCCGCGGCATCGGCAGTGTCGCCTTCGCAAGCCTGAGCGCCAGCTTCGTCGCCAAGGAACTCCTGCCACGGCGCCGCCCCGCGGCCACCGCCGTCCCGCACCATCGCAGGCTGGCCCGCCGGCCCGAGTCGTCCTCGTTCCCCTCCGGCCACGCCGCCTCGGCGGCCGCGTTCATCACCGGCACGTTCCAGGAATCGCCCGCCGCAGGCCTGGCGCTGCTGCCGCTCGGCGCGACCGTCGCCTACTCCCGCGTCCACACCGGGGTCCACTGGCCCACCGACGTCGGCGCCGGCGCCGCACTCGGCATCGCCGCCTCGTTCGCCACCCGCCACTGGTGGCCCGTACACGACGACCGGCCCGGCCGCACCGCCCACCGCGCCGACGCACCCCTGATGGTCGACGGGGAGGACATGCTCGCCGTCGTCAACCCCGCCTCCGGCGACCCCGCCGACGACCCGACCGCCGAGGTCCGTTTCGCATGGCCGAAGGCCGACCTGCTCTACCCCACCCCCGAACACGACCTCCGCAGCCAGATCACGGCCGAGATCGCCCGCCGAACCGACCACGGCCACCCCGTCCGCGCGCTCGGCGTGGCGGGCGGTGACGGCACCGTGGCCGCCGTCGCCTCGGTCGCCGCCGACACCGGCCTGCCACTCGCCCTCATCCCCGCGGGCACGCTCAACCACTTCGCCCGCGACGTCGGCGTGCGCTCCATGCCCGACGCCGACGTCGCCACCGAACACGGCTCGGCGGTCGGCATCGACCTCGGCGAGGTGTCCGTGCACGGACCGAGCGGCGCGCACCGGCGGTGGTTCGTCAACACCGCCGGCCTCGGCGGCTACCCGGAAATGGTGCGGTTACGCGAAAAAATCGAACAGCGGCATCCCAAATGGCCGTCCGCCGTCCTCGCGACGGTCCGCGTCCTCCGCCGCGCGAAACCGTTCCCGGTGCGCCTGAACGGCAAGCAGGCCCTCGTGTGGCTCGTGTTCGTGGGCAACGGCACCTACGCGCCCAAGGGATTCTGGCCCAACCGCAGGCCCGCACTCGACACCGGACTGCTCGACGTGCGCTACCTGCGCGCCGACGTCCCCTACTCGCGAGCGCGCTTCGTGCTCTCGGCCGTCACGAAGACACTCCACGCCAGCCACGTCTACCGCCAGCGCGACCTGCCGGCGCTCGACGTCGAACTACTCGACGGCCACCGCAGGCTCGCCACCGACGGCGAAATCGGCCCGCTCGGCCGCCAATTCCGCTTCCGATCGCGGCCCAGCGCGCTGACGATCTACCGTCGATGACCGGCGGCCACGGGCCCGGCAGCACCGGCGCGACCCGGTGCCACCGCCGAACCCGCGAAACCGGTCAACCGTCGGACTTCCCGTCACCTTCGGGGTTCCCGTCACCTTCGGAACCCGAATCGCTGCTGTCGGCCGCCTCCGTGCGAGCGGGCAACAGCGCATCGAGCGCGGCGCCGGTGATACGGCGGAACTTCCGCCCCGGCCGCTCCCGCTCCAGCACCGCGACCTCCAACTTGCTCGGCTCGCCCTCCTGCGCCGAACTCGACGAGCTGCCGCCGTTCGTCCCGCTGCCGGACGAGGCGGACGGGCGGAACGCCTCCGCCGCGACCCGCACCGCGTCGGACAGCTCCATCCCGTCGGAGAAGGTCTCCTTCAGCTTCGTGTTGATCGCATCCGTCTGGCCGCCCATCACCACGAACTGCGGCTCGTCGACGATCGACCCGTCGTAGGTCAAGCGGTACAGCTCGTCCGCGTCGGCGTTCGCCCCGACCTGGGCGACACAGATCTCCACCTCGTACGGCTTGAGCTGCTCGGTGAAGATCGTGCTCAGCGTCTGGGCGTAGACGTTCGCCAGCGCCCGCGCACTGACGTCACGCCGGTCGTACTGGTAGCCCTGCAGATCCACGTGCCGGATACCGCCCCGGCGCAGGCTCTCGAACTCGCTGTAGCGGCCAACCGCGGCGAACCCGATGCGGTCGTAGATCTCCGACACCTTGTGCAGCGTCGGCGACGGATTCTCCGCCACGAACAGGACTCCGCCCCGGTATTTGAGCACCACGACGCTCCGACCGCGGGCAATACCCTTCCGCGCGAGTTCGGAACGCTCCCGCATCAACTGTTCGGGCGAGGCGTACAGCGGCATCGACACTTGCGTTGGCTCCGCTCTGTTCGGGGATGGGAAGCTGACGGATGGCGAACCGGGCGCGACCGAGCCGTGTGCCGGGCCACGTCGGGCCCGGCACACGGATCAGCTGCGCCAGTCCTGCTGGGCCGCGCGGTCGGCGACGACGGCCTCCGCGACGGCCGAGGTCTCCTCCGTGGGCAACTGCACGGCACCGTGCTCCGCGGTGATCGTGACGACGCTCGGATAGATCTTCCGCGCGATGTCCGGTCCACCGGTCGCCGTGTCGTCGTCGGCGGCGTCGTAGAGCGACTCGATCGCCGCCCGCACCGCGCCGTCCTGATCGGCGTCGGGGTCGTAGAGCTTCTTCATCGCCGACTTCGCGAACACCGACCCGGAACCGATCGCGTGGAAACCCGCGTTCTCCTCGTACCGGCCGCCCGTGACATCGAACGACACGATGCGCCCCGCCCGCTTGGGATCGGACGCCTCGATGTCGTAACCGACGAACAGCGGGACCACCGCGAGCCCCGCCATCGCGGCGTCGAGATTGCCGCGCACCATGGTCGCCAGCTTGTTCGACTTGCCGTCGAGCGAGAGCGACACACCCTCGATCTTCTCGTAGTGCGCCAGCTCCACCGTGTACAGCCGGACGAGCTCAAGAGCGATACCCGCCGTGCCCGCGATCCCCACGGCCGAATAGGCATCGGTGACGTAGACCTTGTCCATGTCACGGGTCGCAATGAGGTTGCCGCTCGTCGCGCGCCGATCGCCCGCGATCAGCACCCCGCCGTTGAACGTCGAGGCCACGATCGTCGTGCCGTGCGGCGCGTCGAGGTCACCGCCCGAGGTGCCCATGCCCGCGGACCGCTTGCTCGGCAGCAGATCCGGCGCCTCGGCGCGCAGGAAATCGGCGAAGGACGACGTCGTCGACGACAGGTAGGCGGAGGGCAGCGCAAAGCCCGAGTTGCGCGGAATCTGTTCCATGCGTGCTCGTAGTTCCCATCGACGAAAGGGACAGTACCGAAATGTTGATCAGCGAGCCTAGGTCACGCGAGCGCCTGCGTCACTCGCCGCCCTTCTGCACGTAGGCCCGCACGAAGTCCTCGGCGTTCTCCTCGAGGACGTCGTCGATCTCGTCGAGGATCGTGTCGACGTCCTCGCCCATCTGTTCACGACGTTCCTGACCGGCCGGGGCTGCGCCTTCGGCCTCGTCCTCGGAGTCGCCGCCGCCGTGCTTCTCGACCTTCTCCTGAGCCATTGCCGCCTCCCGGTGTGACCGATGAGCCTTCTGCGCCCAGCCTACCCAGAGGAAGGGCGATTCGGGACGATCGTTGTCGGAGTGGTGATCTTCTCCTACTCCGATCCGGTCAGTGCCTCGACCAGTTCCTCCGCCGTCTCCGCCCGGTCCAGCAGGGCACCGACGTGCGCCTTCGTTCCCCGCAGCGGCTCCAGCGTCGGAATCCGCACCAGCGAATCCCTGCCCACGTCGAAGATGACCGAGTCCCACGACGCCGCCGCGATCGAACTGGCGTACTTCTCCAGCGTGCGACCACGGAAGTAGGCCCGCGTGTCCTCAGGCGGCGTCGTGACCGCCCGCTGCACCTCGTCCTCGCCGACCATGCGCTTCATCGACCCACGCGTCACCAGACGGTTGTACAGGCCCTTGTCGAGGCGCACATCCGAGTACTGGAGGTCGACCAGGTGCAACCGCGGCGCAGCCCAGCCGAGCTGGTCACGTTCGCGATAGGCCTCGACCAGCCGCAGCTTGGCGGGCCAGTCCAGCCGGTCGGCCGCGTCCATGGGGTCGTTCGCGAGCGTGTCGAGCACCTCGCCCCACACCCGCAGCACCTCCTTGGACTGCTCGTCCCCACCGGTCCGCTCGACGTGCGCCGACGCCAGCTCGTGGTAGGCGAACTGCAGGTCGAGCCCGGTGTACTTACGACCACCCGCGACGTCCACGGTCGTCTTCAGTGACGGATCGTGACTGATCTCGTGCACCGCGCGCACCGGCTCGTCGAGTTTGAGGTCGTCGAACCGCACCCCCGCCTCGATCATGTCGAGCACCAGCGCGGTCGTGCCCACTTTCAGGTACGTCGAGTACTCGGCCAGGTTCGCGTCGCCGATGATGACGTGCAGCCTGCGGTACTTGTCCGCATCGGCATGCGGTTCGTCACGCGTGTTGATGATGCCGCGCTTGAGCGTGGTCTCCAGCCCGACCTCGACCTCGACGTAGTCCGAACGCTGGGACAGCTGGAACCCCGGCTCCTCACCCTGCGGGCCGATACCCACCCGGCCGGAACCGGTGACCACCTGACGCGACACGAAGAACGGCGTCAGCCCCGTGATGACGGACGTGAACGGGGTCGCCCTGTCCATCAGGTAGTTCTCGTGCGTGCCGTACGAGGCGCCCTTGCCGTCCACGTTGTTCTTGTACAGCTGCAGTTGCGGCTGGCCGGGCACGGTGGCGGCACGCATCGCCGCCTGCTCCATGACCCGCTCGCCCGCCTTGTCCCACACCACGGCGTCCCGTGGATTGGTCACCTCCGGAGCCGAGTACTCCGGGTGGGCGTGGTCGACGTACAGCCGCGCGCCGTTGGTGAGGATCACGTTGGCCGCGCCGAGGTCTTCGACGTCGTTGTCCTGCGTGGGCTGGCTGGGGCCGGTGAGATCGAAGCCCCGCGCATCCCGCAACGGTGACTCGACCTCGTAGTCCCAGCGCGCGCGCCGGGCACGCGGAATGTCGGCCGCCGCCGCATAGGCCAGCACGACCTGAGTGGAAGTCAGCACCGGGTTGGCGGTGGCATCGCCCGGGACCGCGATCCCGTATTCCACCTCGGTTCCCATGATCCGCCGCATGCCACCACCCTACGGGCGCCTCGTGCCACGATCACCTCATGGGCGGTGACGAGCTCGTTGCGATCTACGACGCACACGCACGCGCCGTCGGCGCGACGACCAGGGCCGACATGCGCAGTCGCGGGCTGTGGCACGCCGCCGCCGTCGTACTGGTCCTTTCAGGCGACGGCGGGTCCGTCTACGTCCACCGGCGGACCGCGACCAAGGACGTCTACCCGTCGGCACTCGACTGCTGGGCCGGCGGTGTCGTCGCCGCGGGGGAATCGCCGGACGAGTGCGCGGCACGCGAGCTCGCCGAGGAGCTCGGCATCCGCGGCGTGACGCCGCGCCCCCTGTTCGTGTGGCCGTTCACCGCCGGCTCCGTACGCTGCCACAACTTCACGTACGAGGTGCACTGGGACGGCCCCGTGGTGCACCAGCCCGAGGAGGTGGCCGACGGCTGGTGGACGCCGCTGCCGCTGCTGCGGCGGCGGCTCGCCGACGACGACGGCACGTTCGTGCCCGACGGCCGCCTCGGCGCCCTCGAATGGTTCCGCCGCTACGCCTGACGGGCCGCTCAGGCGTACTTGCCGACGGCGAGCGGCGCGAGGCGGTGCACGGCCTCCGTCGCACTGCCCTGGTCGGCCGCCCGCACCTCGACCGTCGACAGCGTGTCCTCGGCCGCGATGACGACGGTGCAGGTCGCCACCTGGCACCACGCGTTCGTCTCGACACCCTCGGGTGCGCCGCTGACAGGGAGCTCTTCGCCGCCGCACGCGACCTGCCCCGCAAGCACGTCGGCGGCGGATCGGTCCTCGTAGCGCGTCACGAGATGGTGCAGCGTCGAACCCGTCGGGTAGCGCCACGCACGCTCCTGAACCTCCGCGGCACCGGACTGCTGGGCGATCGTCGCGAGACACGTCGGCGCGGCGGGATCCGCACCCGCGGTCGACGGCGCGATCGGCACGACGCCTTCCTCCGCGACGTCCTCGGCGGTGAGTAGAACGCCCTGCCCTGCGGGTTGCGCGGGCCCGGTACCCGCAGGCCCGTCCCGCCGCTGCGACGGCGCACTTCGGGAGCCGCCGTCGGACGGCGGCGCCGCCGCGGCGTCGTCGGAGCGCTCACCCGTGGCCTGCCGGTCGTCGTAGTACGTGTCCAGGTCGTTCTCGCGGTCGGCGCAACCGGCCACGACCGTCAGCAGCGTGATCGCCACGGGCAGACCGGCCATGGTGGTCGTTCGTGCGCGTCGCACCTGTGTCTCGTCCTCTCCGACTCGCTCACTGGGCGCTCGCGACAGTAGTCACTCCCACACGAGCTGCGACCGGCGGGCCCAGTATTCGTGCGGGTTCTCGCGCAGCTCGGCGAGGTTCTCCAGGTCATCGCCTGTCAGCTGCAGATCGGCGGCCGCCAGGTTCGTGTCGAGCTGCGCCACGCCGGCCGGGCCGACCAGCACGACGTCGGCCCATTCCTCCGCGTACGCAGCTGCGAGCGCCACCGCGTCCGGGGTGGTTCCGTGGGCCCGCGCGATGCCGGCGACGACCTCCGGCGGGTCGACGGCCAGCACGCCGTTGGCCAGCGTCTCCTTCAGCTGCACCAGCACGCCCGCCCGGTACGCCTCGGCGAGCGCCAGCCCGGCCGACGATTCGAGCACGTTCCACGTCGACTGCACGGCCGTGAACAGCCGCCTGCCGTCCACGGTCAGCTCCAGTGCCCGTCGGATCGTGTCGGCCTGAGCGGGACCGGAGGTCGAGAACCCGACCCGCACGCCCGCGTCGACGAGTTCGGCGAGTGCCGCCTGCAGTCCCTGATCGGCGAACAGCGCACTGTCGGGCGTCAGCGAATGCACCTGGTACAGCGCGGGCGCGGCGGGCAGCGTGTCGCGCGTCTCGGCCCACTGTTGCCGGAACCGCGCGAGTGAGTGTTCCTTGACCTCGTGCACGTCGGCGTCGGTCCGCCAGTCGCCGACGTAGGCGTATCCCCACTTACTGGACACCGTGACGTCGGCGTACCCCCTGGCGGCCAGCCACGCGGCGAGGAACTCCTCGGCCCTGCCGTACGAGCGCGCGACGTCCACGCGGCGAACTCCGGCCTCGTATGCGCGGTCGAGCAGGGCGAACGTCGCGTCGCGCATCGCCTCGACGGTGCGTTCCGCGGGCAGTTCGGAGCTGCGGCCGAGGTTGATGTACGCGGGCCGTCCCAGCGAAGCGAGACCTACCGCCGTCCGTGCGATGTTGTTCATGATGGGCACGGTAGCTGGCCGGGCTCAGGGTGGCCGCTTAATGCCCCGCCGTATAGGCCGTTATACAGTTGGCTCGGTTGCGCGCCGTCGCATCAGCTCGAGGAACTGGTCGGCCGACAGCACCTCGCGATGCAACTTCTCGAGCCGCGCCGCAGGCGCGCGGACATACCCCTTGCCGAACACCGGTGCTATCTGCCGCAGGCTGGCGCCCGCCTCACGGGCAGCCAACAACGTCCAGTCGGAGGCGTTCGCACACGCCGTCGATGCCTGCCGCAACTCCCCGAGCAGCGCGATCAATTCCTCGGCCTCCAACTCCCCCACTGCGACCGCCTCCGCCGTCTCCTCGAGCCACGCGAGTACCGCCGCCGCCGTGACGGGCGCGGCGGTACGCCGCTCCCCTGCGTCAGCCAACGCGTCCGACTGTTCGCTGGAAGAAACGTCATCACTCATGGGCCGCATTGTATAGGACGTTATACGCCGTCATGGCGTGCGACACGCGAGTGGCCCGCCCCGAACTCGCCGGGGCGGGCCACTCGATCGCCCGTGCCAGCGCCGTGGACATCACAGCGCTGTAGTCGGCTCGGCGCCGTGACTGTCACCGCACCGAGGTCGTCACAGGTACTGGCCGGTGTTGGTCGCCGTGTCGATCACCCTGCCGGAGTCCTGATTCTTGCCGGTGACGAGCGTGCGGATGTAGACGATCCGCTCGCCCTTCTTGCCGGAGATCCGGGCCCAGTCGTCCGGGTTGGTCGTGTTCGGCAGGTCCTCGTTCTCCGCGAACTCGTCCACGATCGCGTCCAGCAGGTGCTGCACCCGGAGACCCGACTGGTCGGTCTCCAGCACCGACTTGATCGCGGCCTTCTTCGCGCGGTCCACGATGTTCTGGATCATGGCACCCGAGTTGAAGTCGCGGAAGTAGAGCACCTCCTTGTCCCCGTTGGCGTAGGTCACCTCCAGGAACCTGTTCTCGTCGGACTCCTCGTACATCCGCTCGACGGTGTGCTGGATCATCGCATCCAAGGTGGCCTGCGAGTCTCCCGCGAACTCGAGAAGATCGTCGGAGTGGATGGGCAGGTCCGCCGTCAGGTACTTCGAGAAGATGTCCTTCGCACCCTCGGCGTCCGGCCGCTCGATCTTGATCTTCACGTCGAGCCTGCCCGGACGCAGGATCGCCGGGTCGATCATGTCCTCGCGGTTGGAGGCGCCGATGACGATGACGTTCTCGAGCCCTTCGACACCGTCGATCTCCGCCAGCAGCTGCGGCACGATCGTCGTCTCGACGTCCGACGACACCCCGCTGCCACGGGTGCGGAAGATCGACTCCATCTCGTCGAAGAACACGATGACGGGCGTGCCCTCGGACGCCTTCTCCCGAGCGCGCTGGAAGATCATCCGGATGTGCCGCTCGGTCTCGCCGACGAACTTGTTCAGCAGCTCGGGGCCCTTGACGTTGAGGAAGTACGACTTCGCGTCGGCGGCGTCGCCGGACACCTTCTTGGCCAGCGAGTTCGCCACCGCCTTGGCGATCAGCGTCTTACCGCATCCGGGCGGGCCGTACAGCAGGACACCCTTCGGTGGCTGCAGCTGGTACTGCCGGAACAGATCGGCGTGCAGGAACGGGAGCTCGACGGCGTCCCGGATCTGCTCGATCTGCCCGAAGAGGCCGCCGATGTCCTCGTACGCGACGTCCGGCACCTCCTCCAGCACCAGGTCCTCGACTTCGGCCTTGGGAACCCGCTCGTAGGCGTACCCGGCTTTGGAGTCGACCAGGACCGAGTCCCCGGACTTCAACTCCTCCGCCGCGAGCGGATCCGAGAGCCACACGACACGTTCCTCGTCGGCGTGCCCGACGATCAGGCCGCGGGCGCTGCCGCCCTCGGCCTCCGGGGAAAGCACCTCACGCAACGTGCACACCTCACCGGTGCGCTCGAAACCTCCGCTCTCGACGACCGTCAGTGCCTCGTTCAACCGCAGGGTCTGCCCGCGTTGCAACGATTCGGCCTCGACGTTCGGCGACACGGCGACGCGCATCTTCCTGCCGGACGTGAACACGTCCACCGTGCTGTCCTCGTAGGCCTCGACGAAGACGCCGTACCCGCTCGGCGGCTGCGCGAGCCGGTCGACCTCCTCGCGGAGCGTCAGCAGCTGGCTCCGGGCCTCACGCAACGTCTCGACGAGCTTCTCGTTCCGCTCGGTGAGCTGATCGACGCGCTCGGTCGCCTCGGCGAGTCGTTGTTCGAGGACGCGATTCTGCCGCGGCGAGTCGGTCAGCTTCCGGCGCAGCAGGGCGACTTCCTCCTCCAGCTGCCGGATCTGGCTGGCCTCGTCGCCGGCCGGGGTTTCCGCGGGAGACCCCGCGCTGGTCGCTCCGTTCGGTTCTGAAGAGTCGGCCTCCTCGTGCCGACCACCGGGAAGGTCGTGTTGCATTTCGGCACCTCCTCGGAATGCATTTGCTTCCACGGTACCGGCGATCACCGACAAGAAAAGCCTTCGGCACGTTACGGAATCGGTGCGTCGCGCGGGCACGACCGACTACCCACAGCTCCGCGCAGGGATGCAGAACTCCGCCGCACTGCGCATTTTCCACCGAACGGCCGCGGTCGCCCGCGCGCGTCGCGATCCCGCGGTACCCGCCGATGTGGACCGGACAACTCGACCACCCGCCACCGGCACGCACGCCCTGATCGACATGCGCCGCGACGTGGGCGGCCCGCGTCGCCGCAGCTCACCGCACGCACGAACCCGCCACAGCGCCCCCGGACCGGCGCCGCGGGCATCCCGTAGCACCCCGCCGCACCGCCCCGCCCGGCCCGCGACACCACGGGTCACAACCCCCACGGCCCGCACCGGTCGCCTCCCCCGACCGGCCACGGCGGGACGCGCGCAACCGCCGCGGAACACGACGGTCATGTCCGACCTGCTCGGTGCCGCCGACGTCACCGCCGACGCCGACGTGACCGACGGTGGTACACGGGTGGATGAGTGGCCGGAACGCACGCGGATACGATCTGGTTCCACCGAGGGGACCACAGTTCGCGCCGATGGTAAGGGGACCCGCATGACCTATCCGCCACAGCAGCCCGGTCAGCCGGATCCGTACGGCCAGCAGCCGGGCCCCTACGGCCAGCAGCCCGATCCGTACGGGCAGCAACCCGGTCCCTACGGGCAGCCCGGACCGCAGCACTACGGGCAACAGCCGCCCCAGCCCGGTCCCTACGGCCAACAGGACCCCTACGGCCAACAGCAGTTCGGCCAGCAACCGTACGGGGGCCAGCAGTTCGGCCAGCAGCCCTACGGCGCCCACCCCGGCGGTCCAGGCGGCCCCGGTGGTGAACCGCCCAAGAAGAAGACCGGCCTCATCGCCGGGATCTCGGCAGGAGCCGTCGTCCTCCTCGCGGGCGTGTTCGCGTTCACCGCATGGGTCGCCCCCGGTTTCCTCCTCGACGACGAGGAACAGTCGGCCGACGGCAACAACAACGCCTCGCCGGCGACGAGTCAGTCGGGTGAGCCGACGTCGTCCGGCTCGGAGACCTCTCCGGAGACCGAGACCAGCGAGAGCGCGCAGTCCGGTGAGCGCGCTCCCGGCGCCAAGACCACCCCCGAGGCGACCGCGCAGGTCATCGTGGCCGGATTCAACGCCGGTGACCGGCAGGCCGTTTCCGAGACGATCTGCCTGAGCAAGCCGCAGGACGTACCGCCGATCCCCGACGGCGTGCAGATCGAGATCGCCGGTTCCGCGCAGGTCAGTGGCGACGCGGCGAAGGTTCCCGCCAAGAACGCCACGCAGAACCGCGACTACTTCATCGTGCTCAAGAACGAGGGCGGCGCCTGGTGCTACCTCGGCGACCAGGTCACGTCCTGACGCGACGTCCGAGCGAGCGTCGGAGCGGTACCGGCGGTCCGGTGCAGACACCACCACCGGCACGCCCGGCGCCGGGCCGGTGCCTCCCCGGCGCCGGCCCGCTCAGCCCCGGCTGGGCCTGCGCTGCTGCCGGGGCGGGGTGACCCCGTCGGCCAGCCGACGGGTCGTCAGCAGGAACGCGGTGTGCGCGACCATCCGGTGTTCCGGCCGCACCGCGAGGCCGACGACGTGCCACGGCCGCAGCACGGTCTCCCACGCCTGCGGTTCGGTCCAGCACTGCTGTTCGCGCAGCGCCTCGGTGACGGCCGACAGCTGCGTCGTCGTGGCCACGTACACCACCAGCACGCCGCCGGGGATGAGATTCCGGTGCACCGTCGGCAGCACGTCCCAGGGCGACAGCATGTCGAGGATCACCCGGTCGACCTCGCCCTCGTGCTCGGCGAGATCACCGCGGTGCAGCTCCCAGTTCTCGGGCCGGTGCCCGAAGAATCGCTCGACGTTGCGCTCGGCGTGCTCGGCGTGATCGTCCCTGACCTCGTAGGACGTCACGCTGCCGTCGGCCCCGACGGCCCGCAGGAGTGAACAGGTCAACGCTCCGGAGCCCGCACCGGCCTCCAGAACCCGCGCCCCAGGGAAGACGTCGCCCCACATCACGATCTGGGCGGCGTCCTTCGGGTAGATGACCTGGGCGCCGCGCGGCATCGACAGGACGTAGTCCGACAGCAGCGGCCGTACCGCGAGATAACTCGTGCCGCCGGCGGACGTGATGACGGACGCCTCGGGCTTACCGATGATGTCGTCGTGAGCGAGCGCGCCGCGATGGGTGTGGTACTGCTCGCCCGCCGCGAGCACGATCGTGTAGTGCCGTCCCTTCGGGTCGGTCAATTGCACACGATCCCCGACACGGAACGGTCCTGCGCTCACGAAACTCCCAATCTCACACCCGCTGCGGCACGCCTTCGGCGGCGCTCGATCGTCCCAGACCGGCCCGGTGAGCGGCTCAGCGGGTACGGCGGCCCGCCGACAGCGCCGCGCGCAGATCGTCGCGGTGCAACACGCCCGCGGGCCTGCCCTCGTCGTCGACCACGAGGAACTGCCAGGCGGCGACCTCCGCGACCCGTTCGATCACGGCGTCGCCCGCTTCGGACTCGAGCAGCACCGTCTCCGCGCGGATCGGCTCGGCCGCAAGTTCGGCGGGCGCGCGGGGCGATTCGGCCGCGAGTTGTTCGGCCGCGGTCTCGTCGAGCAGCCCCGCCGCGACCCCGTCGGCCCGCACGAGCACCACTCCCCTGCCCGCCGACGCCGACAGCGCCGACTCCACCGGGCTCTCGGCCGGCAGCTGCAACACCGGACGGGTCAACTCGCCCAACGCGAGCCCGACCGGCCAGCTGCGGCGCTGTTCGGCGGCCATCTCACCGGTCGCTCCGGTGACGACGAACCACGCCGTCACCGCGCAGACCCCGAGCCGCAGCCAGCGGTCGTCACTGCCCTCCGCCAGGCCCCACAGCGCCCACACCAACAACGCCAGCGCGACCAGGCCGCCGCCGAACACGGCCACACGCGTGCCCGACGCCCGGTTTCCCGTCAGCGACCACACGCCGGCCCGCAGCATGCGCCCCCCGTCGAGGGGCAGGCCGGGAAGCAGGTTGAACACACCGACCGCGAGGTTGGCCACCGCGCACTGGGCGACGAGCAGCCACACCGCGCCGCCCGGAGGAACGGCCACCAGCAAGAGCCCGCAGAACACCGCGAGCAGCACCGACACGAGCGGCCCCGCCGCCGCGACCAGGCCCTCCTGCTTCGGCTTCTCCGGACTGCGCGCCACCTCGGACAGCCCGCCGAGCAGGAACAGCCGCAGCCTGCGCACCGGGATCCCCAGCCGGAGCGCGACGAGCACGTGGCCGAGCTCGTGGGCCAGCACGGACAACCCCAGCAGCACCGCGAACGCGCCGGCCAGCGCCCACGACACGCCGGGACCCGCTCCCGGCAGCAACCTGCCCACCAGCGGGCTGTACAGCACGACGATGAGCAGCGACCCGACCCACCAGGACGGGGAGAGCAGCACGGGCACACCGTCGACCCGGAACAGCAGCAACCCGCCGTCGGTGACGGTCCCGCGCCGGGACCGGCTCGTCGTGTTCACCAGGCGAGGGTAGAACGCACCGTGTACGAGCCCCGTTACCGCCGCGCCCTGCCGGCGCCGTTCCCACACCCGCGCCGCGCCGGTGGCCGTGATCCGTTCCTGTCGGGAGCGCTCGTTAGGGTTCCGGGCATGACCGAGGGCACGCATGACTGACACGACGGCCTCCGCCGAGCCCACCGCAACCGTGACCACCGGAACCGAGCCCGCCGGAACGTCGTCGCCCGGCGCCGCGGCGGCGACGGACGGTGACCCGGCTCCGCGCCGGCGCCCCGCGCTCTCGCCGTCCCGCGCGGGCGATTTCAAGCAGTGTCCGCTGCTCTACCGGTTCCGGGCGATCGACCGGATTCCCGAGCCGCCCACGAAGGCACAGGTCCGCGGCACGCTGGTGCACTCGGTGCTGGAGCGGTTGTTCGCACTCCCCCGCGGCGACCGCAGCCAGGAGCGGGCCCACGCGCTGCTCGCCCCGACGTGGGAGGAGCTCTCGCGGGAGAGCCCCGAATGGGCGGAGCTGTTCGCCGAGGACGAAACGGGCCCGGACGGCCATGCGGCCGGGTGGCTCGACGGTGCGGGCAAGCTGCTCGACGCGTACTTCGACCTCGAAGACCCCGACCGCCTCGAACCGGAGGCGTGCGAGCTGCACGTCGAGACCCAGCTCGGGTCCGGCGTACGACTGCGCGGCTACGTCGACCGGCTGGACGTCGCACCGACCGGGGAGATCCGGGTCGTCGACTACAAGACGGGCGCCGCACCCCGCGCGATCGGCGAGGCCAAGGCGCTGTTCCAGATGAAGTTCTACGCGGTGGTGCTGTGGCGCACCCGGGGTGTCGTGCCCCGGCAGCTCAAACTCATGTACCTGCGCGACGGCCAGGACCTGGCCTACACCCCCGACGAGGACGAACTGGCACGGTTCGAGCGCACCCTCGAGGCGATCTGGTCGGCGATCCGCACCGCGGGCAGGACCGGCGACTTCCGCCCCAGCCCGAGCAAACTGTGTGACTGGTGCGCCCACCAGTCACTGTGCCCTGCGTTCGGCGGCACGCCACCGGAGTACCCCGGCTGGCCCGAACCCGACGACGGGGAGGAGACCGCGGCCGACCGCGCGGATTGACCTCGCCGAGAGCCGTGACAGGATCGACCGGCACGCCGGGCGCGATCAGCGCCGCACGCGAGTGCTGATCGACTACTCTGTTCCCGGCAATCGAGATCCAGGAGCGGCGCACAGTGCAGATCACCTCGGTGGTCAATCAGAAGGGCGGGGTCGGCAAGACCGCGCTGAGTGTCGGCGCCGCCGCCGCACTCGCGGAGCGGGGCCGCCGCGTTCTTCTCATCGACCTGGACCCGCAAGGGCACGCCACCACGGAGATGCTCGGCCTGCCCGAGGTTCCAGCCGACCGGCCCAGCCTCGCCAAGGCACTCACCAAGACGTGGCGTGGCCCGGTCGAGGAGCTCGTCGTCCCGCATCCGCGCAGCAACGTCGGCCGGGGCGGAGCGTTCGACGTCATCCCCACCTCGCCCGGCATGTTCGACCTGGTCCGCAGGCTCGACCAGTTCCGGGTGCCGGGCTGGCAGCTGGCACGCGTCATCCAGTTCGCCAACTACGACCACGTCGTCATCGACTGTCCGCCCGCACTCGACGTACTCACCAACAACGCGCTCGTCGCCACCAGTGGACTGCTCATCCCGGTCCAGCCGGACCGCACCAGCATCCGTGCGCTGCGGCTCATGCAGGAGCAGATCCGCCACCTGGAAACCATGGTCGAACGTCCCCCGATCGACTACTACGGCCTCGTCCCGGGGCTGTACCGGCGTCCCATCTCCGGCTACGCCGTCACCGCGTTGCGGGAGCTGGAACAGTTCGGCATCCCGGTGCTGCCGCACGTGCCGCTCGGTGTGGTGATGAACGAAGCCGCCGCACGCGGCATGCCCGTCACGACGTTCGCCCCGGAGACCACACACGCCGCCGCCTTCCGCGAGGTCGCCCGCGCGCTGGACGAATCACCGGGCACCGCGCCGCAGGCGCCCGCCGCTCCGGAGCAGGACTTCGACTTCGAGGACTTCATCACCGACGTGGCCCACACCCGCAACGCCAACGACAACGGCGCTCGCAAGAAGCTCTACGACCTGCTGCCGAAACGCAGCAAGGACCACTAGGGCTGGCGCCCCCGCGGATCCTCACCCATACCTGCCACAAGACCCGGCCCGGCAGCGCAGCGCGCTGCCGGGCCGGGTCTTGTGGCCTGCCGACGTGCTACAGGCGGCAGGAGCGGATGTCCGAGGCGAGGATCGCCTTCGCGCCGACGGCGGCGAGCTCGTCCATCACGGCGTTGACCTTCTTGCGCGACACCATCGCCCGCACCGCCACCCATTCCGGATCGGCGAGCGGCGCCACGGTGGGCGATTCCAGGCCCGGCGTGATCGCCGTCGCCTGTTCCAGCAGCGACCTCGGGCAGTCGTAGTCGAGCATCATGTAGTGCTGGGCGAACACGACGCCCTGCAACCGCGCGGTGAGTTGCTCCACCGCGGCGGTCTCACCGTTGCCGCTGCCGGTGATGACGACGGCCTCGGAGACGCAGATCGGGTCACCGAAGGCCACGAGGTCGTGCTGCCGCAGCGTCCGGCCGGAACCCACGACGTCGGCGATCGCCTCGGCGACCCCGAGCTGGATCGAGATCTCGACGGCCCCGTCGAGGGGGATGACCTCGGCCTCGACACCCTGGCGGGCCAGGTCGTCCCGGACCAGCCGGGGGTACGACGTGGCGAGCCGTTTGCCCTGCAGGTCCGCGACGGTCCAGTCGCGGTCGGCCGGGCCCGCGTAGCGGAACGTCGAGCCGCCGAACCCGAGTGCGAGCTTCTCCTGCACGTCCGCGCCCGAATCGAGCGCGAGGTCGCGGCCGGTGATGCCCAGGTCGAGTTCGCCGGAGCCGACGTAGATCGGAATGTCCTTCGGCCGCAGGAAGAAGAACTCCACGTCGTTGACCGGGTCGAGCACCGTCAGGTCCCGCTGCTCATGTCGCTTGCGGTAGCCCGCTTCACCGAGCATCTCCGACGAGGGCCCGGCGAGCGCACCCTTGTTCGGCACCGCGACACGCAGCATCTGATGTCCTCTCTCGTTCACAGGTACCGGTAGACGTCGTCCATCGAGACGCCCCGGCCGATCATCAGCACCTGAACCCGGTACAGCAGCTGCGAGACCTCTTCGGCCAGCCGCTCGTCGGATTCGTGCTCGGCGGCGATCCACACCTCGCCCGCCTCTTCCAGCACCTTCTTGCCCTGCGCATGCACGCCGGCGTCCAGCGCAGTGACGGTGCCCGAATCCGCGGGACGGGTGCGGGCGCGCTCGGTCAGCTCGGCGTACAGCTCGTCGAAGGTCTTCACGCGGGGAATCCTGTCATCCGCGCCGCAGCGGCCTTCGAGCGGCCTGGCGCGTAATGCCGCAGGTCACCGGCTCCGGATCAGTCGGGACAGCGCACCGGTGTCGACCCCTACCAGCGAGGGGCGGAACGTCCGGCCGGGACTGCGCTCCACGGGCACGTCCGCCTCGACGACCAGCACGGCGCAGCCCGCCTCCTCAGCCGACGTCGCGCCCACCGGCGAATCCTCGACGGCCACGCACGCAACCGGGTCAACGCCGAGCAGCCGCGCGGCCCGCAGGTACGGCTCGGGGTGGGGCTTGTTCTTCCCGTCGACCTCGTCGCCGCACACGGTGGCGGCGAAGAACTCTCGCCCGATCGTGTTGAGCGCGAGTTCGGTCAGGCCGCGCTCGGTCGACGTCACCAGCGCACACGGCACGCCCGCGGCGCGCAGCGTCTCGAGCGCCTCCCGTGCGCCCGGCCGCCACGGCAGCGCGCCGGAGAACAGCTCCGCCGTGCGGCCGCGCATCCAGTCCGCGACCTCGTCGGCGGCCTCGTCGGTCACCGCAAGCCCCGCGAGCTCCAACAGCCGGCGGGACGTCGCGGCCATGTTCGACCCGACGAGCGCCGTTCGCTCCGCGGCGGTCAGCTCCCCGCCCAGGCGCTGCGCTCCCTCGGCCAGCACCACGTCCCAGAGCTTCTCGGAGTCGACCAGGGTGCCGTCCATGTCCCACAACACGGCGGCCGGACCACCCGCACCGGGGCCGGGGGACGGATCGATCACGGGCATCTCCTCGGGTCGGCGAACACACCGCGGGCCGCGGCGGCCCGTCCAGCCTACGGCGGCGGGGCGTACCGATGCCGGGACGTACGCTGGGCGGGTGAGCACGCCCTTCAACGACTTCACCGGTGGCGACACCGGCGGCGACGAGCCCCGGCAGCGCCGCGGCCCGGTCATGATCGCCTGTTTCGACGGCTTCAACGACGCCGGCGACGCCGCCAGCACCGCCCTCGAGCATCTCGCGCTGAACTGGGACGCGACACCGTTGGCCGAGCTCGAACCGGACGACTACTACGACTTCCAGGTCGCCAGGCCGACGGTGCGGATGGTGGACGGGGTGACCCGCAGGGTCGAGTGGCCGACGACGCGGCTGTCGGTGTGCCGTCCCGCGGGCGCCGATCAGGACGTCGTGCTGGTCCAGGGCCCCGAGCCGAACATGCGGTGGCGGGCGTTCTGCGCCGAGTTGCTCGAGCACGTCGAGCAACTCGGGGTGCAGACCGTGATCACGATCGGCGCACTGGTTGGTGACACTGCTCACACCCGGCCGATCCCGGTGACCGGCACCGCCTACGACGCGGACGCCGCGAAACGGTTCGGGCTCGAACGCGAGCGGTACCAGGGCCCGACCGGGATCGTCGGCGTGTTCCAGGATCTGTGCGTGCAGGAGGGCGTGCCCGCGGTGTCGCTGTGGGCGGTCGTGCCGCACTACGTGTCGCACCCGCCGTCCCCGAAGGCCACGATCGCGCTGCTGAACAAGCTCGAGGACATCCTCGACGTGGGCATCCCGCTGGGTGCGCTGCCGGAACAGGCCGAGGACTGGCAGAAGACCGTCAGCGAGATGGCCGACGAGGACGAGGAGATCTCCGAGTACGTGCGCTCACTCGAAGAGCGGGGCGACGCGGAGGTCGACCTCGAAGGAGCGAGCGGCGACATGATCGCCGCCGAGTTCGAACGCTATCTGCGGCGGCGCAGGAACGACGGACCGGGCACCGCAGGCCGGTGACCGCCGCGGGCGATGCACCCGCGGCGCGAGCAGGGCTGCAGCTGGGCGCGCTGCTCGGCCCGTTCGGAGGCGGGGTCGTCGCGGCCATCCTGCCCGAGATCGGGTCGAGCTTCGGGGTGCCCGCGCAGACGGCGGCCTCGTCACTGACCGTGTACCTGCTGCCGTTCGCGGCGCTGATGCTGGTGTCGGGCACCCTCGGGCAGCGGTGGGGACCTGCCCGCACCATCCGGCTCGCCTACGTCGCGTACGCGGTGGTCACGCTCGTGGCGGCCGTGGCGCCGTGGTTCTGGCTGTTCCAGCTCAGCCGCGGACTGCAGGGATGTGCCAACGCGTTCACGACCCCGTTGCTGATGGCGCGGCTCGCGGCAATGACCCCACCGGACCGGCTCGGCAGAGCACTCGGGGTGTTCGGGGCGATGCAGGCCGTGGGCCAGACCTCCGCGCCACTGGTCGGGGGACTCGCGGCCGAGGCGTCGTGGCGGTGGGCGTTCGCCGGCATCGCGCTGGTCGGCGCCGTGCTGGCCGCCTGGCCGCTGCCCGCCGACGACGAGGCCGGCCGGGACACCGCCGGCGGCCTCCGCGACCCGTGGCGCGCGTCCGTGCTGCTTCCGGGGCTGGCCGCGTTGGCGGCGTGGGGATGCTTGGGAGGGCTGTCGTTCCTCGTGGCGCTGCGCATGGAGGACGCGTTCGGCTTCGGCGCCGGGCTGCGTGGCCTGTTGCTCACGGGTTTCGGCGCCGCCGGCTTCCTCGCCGCCCGGTTCGCCGGCACCGCCGCGGACCGTTTCGGCGGCCGCCTGACGGCACTCACCGGGCTGCTCACCGGCGCCGCGCTGGTACTGGTCATCGGCGCAACCGGCGTGGCACCCGTCGCCGTGGCCGCGTGGGCGGCGGCGGGCGTGTGCGGCCAGCTGGTACTCGTCGCCGTGAACACGACTGTGCTCTCGGACGAACGGCCAGGGCGCAGCGGCGCGATCTCGGTGGTGCAGGCGATGCGGTTCCTCGGGATGGCGGCGGCGCCGGCGGTGTTCACGGCGCCGTACCACGCCGACGCACTGCTGGGCTTCGCACTGCCCGCGGCGGTGCTGCTCGCCGCCGCCCCGCTCACCGTGAGCCTGGCCAGGGCCCGCGGCTGAGCCCGAGACGGGCCGGCCCGCCGGCGGTCAGCAGGTCAGTCGGACGTCAGCACCTGGCGGTACGCCACCGGCCCGCGGGCACGCGAGCGCCACTCGCGTGGATAGCCCAGCGACACCTCCTCGAAGCGCACCCCGTCGGCATACGTGGTGCGAGGGATGTGCAGGTGCCCGTACACGGCAAGCCGGGCACGGAACCGGAGGTGCCAGTCCTCGGTCCGCGTCGTCCCGCACCACATGGCGAACTCCGGATAGCGGAGCGGGGCGGTGGGATGCCGGTGCAACGGCCAGTGCGACAGCAGCACCGTCTCGTGGTCGGCGGGAATCTCGGCCAGGCGCTTCTCGCTCAGCGTCAGCCGGTCCTCGCACCACTCCGCACGGCCCGCGTACGGCTCGTGGCCCATCAGGTATTCGTCGGTGCAGACCACGCCGGCCTCCCTGGCCTGCCGCAGCGCCTCGTCCAGCGGGGTGCCCTGCGCCGACGGCGTCCGCCAACTGTAGTCGTACAGCACGAACAACGGCGCGATCGTCAGCGGGCGATCGGCGTACGGCCACACGGGGAACTCGTCCTCGGGGGTGAGCACCCCGATCTCCCGGCAGCGGCGGACCAGCTCGTCGTAGCGTGCCCTGCCGGACACCTGGTCGGGGTCCTTCGCCGTGGTCCACAGCTCGTGGTTGCCCGGAACCCACACGACCGTGGCGAACCGCTCGCGCAGCTGCTCCAGGGTGTCGACGACCGTGCCCAGCCGCTCACCGACGTCACCGGCCACCAGCAACCAGTCCTCCGGCGTGTCCGGCCGGATCACGTCGGCGTGCGCCTCGTTGCCGGTGTGGGTGACGTGCAGGTCGCTCGTGGCGTAGAGAGTTGGCACGCGGCCCACGGTATCGCCCCTGCTACAGAGCGACACCGAGCAGCGCGTCGGCCGCCGCACGGATCGCCGCCGGAGCGTCCTCGTCCCCACCGGAGCCGTGCTGCCCGCCGCGCAGCGCCTCGTCCGCCCACGCGTCCAGCGCCGCGAGTGCCCGCGGGGTGTCGAGGTCGTCGGCCAGGTGTTCGCGGACCCGGGCGATCGTGTCGCCGGCGGCGGGCCCCGCGGGCAGCCGCGCGGCCTCCCGCCACCGGGCGAGTCGCTGCTGGGCCGTCGCGAGCACCTCGTCGGTCCACGCCCGGTCGTCGCGGTAGTGGCCGGCGAACAGTCCCAGGCGGATGGCCGCCGGTTCGACGTCCGCGGCCCGCAGCCGCGACACGAACACCAGGTTGCCCTTCGACTTGGACATCTTCTCGCCGTCGAGACCGATCATCCCGGCGTGCACGTAGTGCCGCGCGAACGGATGGTCGCCCGCGAGTGCCTCGGCGTGGGCGGCGCTGTACTCGTGATGCGGGAACGCCAGGTCCGAACCGCCACCCTGCACGTCGAAACCGACCCCGAGCTGGTCGAGGGCGATCACGCTGCACTCGATGTGCCAGCCGGGCCTGCCGGGGCCGAGGTCGGACTCCCAGTACGGCTCCCTCGGCCGCTGCGCCCGCCACAGCAGCGCGTCGAGCGGGTCCCGTTTGCCGGGCCGCTGCGGGTCGCCGCCCCGCTCGGCGAAGAACCGGTCCATCGTCTCGGCGTCGTAACCCGACTCGTAGCCGAACCGGCCGGTGTACGAGCGGTCGAAGTAGACGTCCGGGTACTCGGGATCGTCGACCCGGTAGGCCGCGCCGGAGGCGAGCAGCTTCCCGATGACCTCCACGATGCGCGGAATGGTCTCGACGGCGCCGATGAAGTCATGGGGCGGCACCACCCGGAGCGCCTCCATGTCCTCGCGGAACAGCGCCGTCTCCCGCATCGCGAGCACGACCCAGTCGTCCTGGTCCCGCTCGGCACGTTCGAGCAGCGGATCGTCGATGTCGGTGACGTTCTGGACGTAGTGCACCTCGTGCCCGGCATCGAGCCACAGCCGGTGCACCAGATCGAACGCGAGATACGTCGCGGCGTGCCCCAGGTGGGTGGCGTCGTACGGCGTGATGCCGCAGACGTACATCCGTGCTGTGCGGCCGGGTGAGACGGGGCGGATCTCACCGGATGCCGTGTCGTACAGCCGCAGCGGGCGGGACTCTCCGGGGACACGGGGCACGGCGACCGAGGACCAAGTCTGCATGCCTCAACCCTATGTGCGCCCGGACGTGTCGTTCCCGTCCGGTGGGAAGGACGCCGACCACAGTGTCGCCAGTCCGGCGAGCAGGTCGTCGGGTGTGGGCACGCCGTCCGGGTCGACCAGCGACTGCACGGCGAGGCCGTCGCAGACAGCCACGACGAAGCTCGCGACGGCCCGGCACCGGGGATCGTCACCGCGAGTCCCGTCGTCGAGCGACTCGGCCACCAGGCGTGCCACCCGCACCCGGCAGGTGCGGTACAGCTCGGCCAGCTGCCGCCGCAGATCCGGTGCACGTTCAGCCTGGGCGAGCGCCTCGATGTACGACACGAGCAGCCTGCGCCTGCCCGCCAGTCCCGTCAGCCACGCGGCCCAGGTCACGTGGCCGCGCTCGATCGGCGAGGCCGTCGGGTCCGCCATGGCGAGTTCGGCGAGCTGATCGGTCCACTCCTCGAACACGGTCGCGATCGCCGCGTTCAGCAGACCGGCCTTGGAGCCGAAGTGGTAGCCGATGGACGCCAGGTTCGTGCCGGAGGCCGCGACGAGGTCCCGCGCGGTGATGTGCGCGTAGCCCTTGTCCTCGAGCAGCGTCCGCGCGGCGGCGAGCAGGTCGTCCCGGTGGCTCACGCCGAGCAGCGTACTGCGCGCCGCCCGCCGCGGATCGGAATCCGCCGGGCGTGGCCCGCAGACTCCGCGGTCGCCGGTGGACAGCAGATCTATACGGGCGTATAAATCCCCTCAAGGAGCAAGCGACGACGCGGACCACCCGTGCCGTATCCGGCGCCGGTGCGACCACCCTCCGCGCAAAGGAGCGCGCCCATGACGACGACCGAGTCCTCGCCCGCCGGGCAGCGCACGGCTGTGCGCACCGACGACGTCTCCGCGACGACCCCGCCACCGGGCCCGCGCCTGCACGAGGCGATCCAGACCCTGCTGTACGGCTCGTACCGGCATCGGTGGCTGCCCCGGGTACGCCGCCGCCACGGCGACGTGTTCCGGCTGCGGATCTTCCCCGAGCGGGACGTCGTGCAGCTGGCGAACGTCGAGCACATCCGTGCCGTGTTCGGCGGTCCGGCCGAGGTGTTCCACGCCGGCGAGGGGAACGTCATCCTCAAGCCAGCCATGGGCCGCCACTCGGTCCTGCTCACCGACGAGGACGTGCACCTGCGGGCCCGCAAACTGCTCATGCCCGCGTTCAACGGCGCTTCCCTGCGCGGTTACCGCGACCTCGTCACCGAACTCGCCGAGGCCGAGGTCGACGGCTGGCGAGCGGGCCCGCTGCGCTCGCACGAGCGGATGCAGGCCGTCACGCTCGAGATCATCCTGCGCGTCGTGTTCGGGGTCGCCGAAGGACCGCGCCTCGACCGGCTGCGCGCACTGCTCCGGCGCATCGTCGACATCGGCCCGATCGACATCCTCGGCTGGCATCAACCGAAACTGCAGCGCTTCGGGGTGTGGAAACGCGACGCCGAGGTACGCAGGGCGGCCGACGAACTGATCTACGCCGAGATCGCCGACCGCAGGAACGCCGGAGACCTCACCGAGCGCCAGGACGTGCTGTCGCGACTGCTGGCCGTCGGCGACGGCGCGGACACCGACGGGCTCACCGACGCCGAACTGCGCGATCAGCTCGTCACCCTGCTGCTCGCCGGACACGAAACCACGGCGACCGCCCTGGCGTGGTCACTGCACGAACTCGCCCGCGACCCGGGCAGACTCGCCGACGCGGTCCGCGCCGCCGACGCCCACGACGAGAAGTACCTGGAAGCGGTCGTGAAGGAAGCGATGCGGCTGCACCCGGTCATCTCGGAGGTCGCCCGTGTCGTCACGCGCGACATCGAGATCGGCGGCTACCGGATTCCCGCGGGCCACACCGTCATGCCGTCGATCACGATGGTGCAGCACGACCCGGAGCACCACGACGATCCCCACGCGTTCCGGCCGGAACGGTTCACCGATTCCGGGCCCGCCACCGGCACGTGGTTCCCGTTCGGCGGCGGGGTGCGCCGCTGCCTGGGTGCGGGCTTCTCGCTGCTCGAAGCCGCCGTCGTGCTCGGCGAGGTGCTGCGACGCCACCACGTCGCCCCCGACCGGGCCCGCCCCGAACGCGCCAAGGCCCGCAACATCACGATGGTTCCGAGCCGCGGCGCACGCCTCGTCGTCACCCCACGCTGACCCAGACCCGCATGTCCTGCACCCAGGCACGCGTGTCCTGCACTCAGACACGCGGCCGGCCCTGCGATGCTCAGTCGCGTCGGCTGCGCAGGTAATCGCCCACCACGGCGGCGCCCAGGCCGTCGACGTCGGGTGCGAGCACGCGCCCGCCCGCGCGGCGCGCGAGCAGGTCCACGAACGCCTCCAGCCGCGGATCGTCACCGAGCCGGAAGACCGAGAGCGCCGCACCCGACGCGGCGAGCCGGTCCACTGCGGACAGCGTCTTGGTGAGCGTCACGGGGCTCGGCGGGTAGTCGAACATCGCCTCGCCGTCCGGTTCGAGATGGGCGGTGGGTTCGCCGTCGGTGACCATCAGCACCACGGGTTGCGCGCCCGGGTGCCGCCGCAGGTGCCGCCCGGCGAGCAGCAGCGCGTGGTGGGCGTTCGTCCCCTGTTCCCACGTGCCGTCGAGCGCCACCAGTTCGGGCAGCTCGACCTGCCGGGCGTAGCGCCCGAACGTGATGATCTGGAGTGCATCCGCACGGAAGCGGGTCGAGATCAGTTGATGCAAGGCCAGCGCGGTGCGCTTCATCGGCAGCCACCGGTTCTCGGCGACCATCGACCAGGAGGTGTCGACGCACAGCGCCACCGCGGCCCGCGAACGGTGTTCGGTCTCGGCCACCTCCACATCGGACACGTCGAGCCACACCGCAGGACGGCCTGCCGACGCGGTGCGCAGCACCGCGTTCTGCACCGTCCTCGACACCGCCCACGGCTGGGTGTCCCCGAACTGCCACGGCCGGGTCGACCCCGTGACCTCACCCGCGGAGCCCGCCGCCGTGGTGTCACGCTCCCCACGCCCGGCCCGCAACGCGCGGACCACATCGGACAGTGCCGTCTCCCCCAGCCTCCGCAGCGCCTTCGGCGACAGCCGCAGCGAACCGTCCGGCGTGCGTTCGACCACGCCCTGCCTGCTCAGCTCCCGTTCCAGTTCGGCGAGCCTGCGCGCATCCACGGCGGCGTCGCCGCCGAGCTGGCGTTCCAGCGACTCGACGTCGATGTCCTCGAGGCGGGCGCCGGGATAGCTCTGCGCCAGCTGCTCGGCGAGCGCGTCCAGTTCGGACAGGTCCGTCATCGCCCTGGCGCCCTCGGCCAGTCCGAGCGGATCGTCCCCGCGGAACCGGCCGGACGAGGACCGGTCCTCCCCCGGCCTCGCGGCCCGCAGCTGTTCGTCCAACCGCGACAGCTGCTCGGCGATCCGCGGGTCCCCGAACGCCTGCCGGGACAGCTCCGCGAGCTCCTGCTGCTGCTCCGGGGTCATCGAGTTCAGCGCCCGCTGCGCCGCCGCCGAGCGTGCGGCCAGCGCGTCGATCAGCTCGTCCACCGTCGACGGGTTCTCCGGGAAGAACTCGCCGTGCCGCCGCATGAACTCGGTGAACCGCTCCTCGACGTCGGCATCCCCGCGGGCGTGCGCGGCGAGCAGGTCGTTCAGGTCGGCCAGCATCGCACCGACCCGATCGGCGTCCTCGGCCGTCGCCTGTTGCAGCGCCTCCTTCATGCCTTCGAATCGCGACGCCAGCAGTTGCTCTCCCAGCAGCCGCCGGATCCGCTCGTAGTTGTCCCTGCCCGTCTCCGACCGCCACTCGCGGTCGGCGAGCTCCGACACCGCGCCCGCCGTTCCCGGCGGCAACGCGTCCAGCTGCATCTCCTCGAAGCGGGCGTCGTCGGACGGGTCGGCCGCCAGGCTCTGCCGCTCCGCCGCGAGCGCCTCGTCGAGCAGCCGCTGCACCTTCTGCAAGGTGCCGTCCAGCCGGTGGCGGCGCTGGATCTCCGACCGTCGCTGCCACACCCTGCGGGTGAGTTCGTCCAGCCCGGCCGTCGCCCTCGTACCCCGGCGCAGCAGTTCGCCCATCGCCGAGCGCGGCGACGCGCCCTCCATGACGTCGCGGCCGATCTCGTCGACCGCCTCCCGCAGGTCCACCGGCGGCGCCAGCGGATCGGGACCGTCGTGATACGGCCCGTACCGGTATCCGTCGGGATTCATGACCGCCTCCACGGGACTCTGTGGGCCGTCGGGGTCGTGCTCACGCCCCGTAGACCGTCGCCGGGCCGCCGTCGTCGCCCGGCTCGCGGACGTCCTTGGCGACCTTCCTGCCGAGATACAGCGATTCGAGTGCCAGCTCGACCGCCGCCGCGATCCGCGCCGGCGCGTCGCCGGGACCCGCACCGCACCGCTCCGCCACGTCGTGCAGCACCGGCAGCTCCGGCAACGCGGCGAGCAGCTCCCGGCCACGGACCCGCTCACCCGTCTCGACCGGGTGCCCCTCGGTCACCGCCTCCGCCAGCGGCGTCAGATCCAGTCCCGCGAAGCGGGCGCGTGCTGTCTCGGCCACGGCCACCCGCAGCAGGTGCACCAGCTGTTCGAGCTCACGTCCCTCTTCGCCGGGTTCGAATTCGAGCTTGCCGCGCAGCACCTCGGGAACCGACTCGAGATCCACCGGGCGCGCGACCGCCGGCTCCTCACCCGTCAGCGCGCCGCGCCGCAGGGCCGCAGCGGCCACCGTCTCGGCGGCCGCCACCGCGAACCGTGCCGACACCCCGGATCGCTGGTCGATCATCGTCGCCTCGCGCAGCAGGCGCACGAACCGTGCCAGCACCTCGACCAACGGGTCGCCGACCTCCGCGACGAGCTCCGCCTCCTGCCGCACGAGGCCGATCTCCGCATCCAGCCTGCGCGGGTAGTGCGTACGGATCTCCGCCCCGAACCGGTCCTTGAGCGGGGTGATGATGCGGCCACGATTCGTGTAGTCCTCGGGATTCGACGTCGCGACGAGCAGCACGTCGAGCGGCAGCCGCAGCGTGTAGCCGCGGACCTGGATGTCGCGCTCCTCCATCACGTTCAGCAACGCCACCTGGATACGCTCGGCCAGGTCGGGGAGCTCGTTGACCGCCACGATCCCGCGGTGCGCCCGCGGGACCAGTCCGAAGTGGATGGTCTCCGGATCGCCGAGGGTCCTGCCTTCGGCGACCTTCACCGGGTCGACGTCGCCGATGAGGTCGCCCACCGAGGTGTCCGGCGTGGCGAGCTTCTCGGTGTATCGCGCACTGCGATGCAGCCAGCGCACCGGGAGGGCGTCGCCGAGTTCGGCCGCACGGCGGCGTGACGCGGGTGTGATGGGTTCCAGCGGGTGTTCGGCCAGCTCGGAGCCGTCGATGGCGGGGGTCCACTCGTCGAGCAGCCCGCCGAGGGTCCGCAGCAGCCGGGTCTTGCCCTGCCCTCGTTCGCCGAGCAACGCGACGTCGTGTCCTGCCAGCAGCGCCCGTTCCAGCTGCGGCACGACCGTGTCGCCGAACCCGACGATGCCCGGCCACGGCTCGCGGCCTTCCCGTAACGCCGTAAGCAGATTGGCTGCGATCTCGTCCTTGACGCCGCGCGGCGGGTGGCCCGCGGCACGCAGCTCACCTACGGTGCGTGGCAGGTCTGCGGGCGCGGTCTCCTCTGAGGCATTCACCCCGGCCAGCCTATCGCCGCTGCGACAGTCGCGTCACGACCCGCGACCCCGCCCGCCCCGGCCGGTACCCTCGGGCGCTGTGTGTTGTCCCAGTGCGACTCTGGCTGTGTGGTCCTCGGCGTGGCTCCACGGCGCGGCCGCGTCCGACAACGTGCTCGACGCCCTGCGATCGTGGGGCGAAGCGCACGAGGTGGTCGCCGCCGACGACACCACCGCCGCCGCCGTCGACCTGCCCGTGACGGGCAGTTTCCCGGCCCAGCCCGCCCACCTGCTGGGCACGTTGCGGAGACTCGGCGTGACCGACGCCCGCCTCGTGCTGCCGGTGCCGGGCGACGTCCGCGGCCTCGGCGGCGGCGGGGAACTGCCGAAGGCCGCCCTGGCCGCGGGCGAGGCCGTCGTACTGCCCGGTGCCGGCTACGGCATCGTGCCGCGGCACATCGCCGAAGGACTCGTCCGTTGGACCGTCCACCCACTCGCCGCCGCGGGCTCCGTCACGCCACAGGACGTGGGACTGGACCACGTGGGTCTCGCCGAGGCCGAGCACGGGCTGACCGATGCCATCCGGGACAGCGCTGGCGCCCTGCAGGCACTCGACGTGGCCAGCGAACGGTCGAGTGTGCGTGCCGAACTGTCGGCCCAGCTGCGCGCGCGGCCCGCACCCGACTGGCCGGAGGGCACGCCGGCGCGGGCCTTGCGGGTGCTGCAGCGCGCCGAGGAGATCGGCGCGATCCTCGAGGTCGCCGCGGCCGAGGAACCGGGCGGTGCCCTGTCGGCGTCGGCGGCCGAGCGGCGCGCGGACGCGCTGCGTCCCCTCTCCGAGGCGGTGCGCACCGCGAGGTGCGCGGCGGTCAACGAGGCGGTGCGGGTGTTCGTCGAACAGACGAACCGACGGTGACGTTCGAACGCCGCGCCGTATAGGCCGTTATACATGCCGGTGGTGGGTGGACCGCGTCAGGTGTCCACCCACCGGCCGGACGCGCGGAACGCTCAGCTCGTCGCCGGGCGCCTCACCGGCGCACAGCATCCCTCCGCGCACGGCGCACCGTTCAGCGTGCACCCTGCCACCGGGAAGGCCTCCGACAGCTTGCGCGCTCCCCCACCGGTGAGGTGCTCCTGCGCGAGTTCGACGACGAGTTCGGCGAACCGCGGGTCCCCGTTCGGAGTGGCCGCACGGGCGAAGCCCATCCCGAGCTCGGCCGCCCGGTCGGCCGCCTCGTTGTCGAGATCCCACACGACCTCGAGATGGTCCGAGACGAAGCCGATCGGACTCACCACGACGTCCCGCACGCCCTGCTCGTGCAACGCGTCGATGTGGTCGACGATGTCCGGCTCGAGCCACGGAACGTGCGGCGGCCCCGACCGGGACTGCCACACGACGTCGTGCTCCTCGACACCCGACTGTGCCGCCACGAGCCGTGCGGCCTCGAACACCTGCTTCGAGTACCGCTGCCCGCCCGTCTCCGGCGGTCCAGCCGCGGCATCCGCGGCCGTCGGGATGGAATGCGCGGTGAAAACCGTGCGCGCCGGACGCCCGTCGAGCTCCGCGTGGGCGGCCCGGACGGCGTCGGCGTTCGCGGACACGAACAGCGGGTGATCGAAGAACTGGCGCAGCTTCAGCAGTTCCGGTGCACCGTCACCGACGGCGGCGCGGGCGCGCTCGATGTCCTCGTCGTACTGGCGGCACGCCGAGTAGCCGCCGTAGGCGCTCGTCGGGAAGACCAGCGCCCGCTGCACACCGTCGGCGCGCATCCGTTCGAGGGTGTCCTCCACCAGCGGATGCCAGTTGCGGTTGCCGAAGTAGACGGGCAGTTCGACACCGCGCGCGGCCAGTTCCTCCTCCACCGCCGCCATCGCCTCCCGGTTGAGGCGGTTGATGGGCGAGACCCCGCCGAAGTGCCGGTAGTGCTCGGCCACTTCCTCGAGCCGTTCGCGCGGCACTCCCCTGCCCCGCGTCACGTTCTCCAGGAACGGCATCACGTCGTCCGGGCCCTCCGGTCCGCCGAACGACAACCACAGCAGCGCGTCGTAACTCACGGTGCCCATCTTTCCGCTGTGGCCCACCGCACGCGGCACCGGGTCGGCCCTGTGGTGCGGCGAGGCCGACCGTCGCCCGCGCCGGGGCCGATTCGGACGAACCCGTCGCCCGCGCATCGTGCACCGCCCCGGCGCCGCCGCGGCCCGCGGCCCGCGGCTACTGACCGGTGGCGTGCACCCCGCCGTCAACCATGATCATCGAGCCGGTCGTGGCGGGCATCCAGTCCGAGAGCGCCGCACAGATCGTCTTCGCCACCGGTGTCGGGTCGGTGGTGTCCCAGCCCAGCGGCGCACGGTCGCCCCAGCCGTCCTCGAGTTCGCCGAATCCCGGGATCGACTTGGCCGCCATGGTCTTGACCGGCCCCGCCGACACGAGGTTCACCCGCACCCCGTGGGGACCGAGGTCACGCGCGAGGTAGCGGTTGACCGACTCCAGTGCCGCCTTCGCGACTCCCATCCAGTTGTAGGCAGGCCAGGCGACGCGGGCGTCGAAGTCCATGCCGACGAGCGCCGAACCGGAACTCAGCAACGGCAGCACCGCCTTCGCGAGCGCCTTGTACGAGTAGGCGGACACGTCGACGGCCTTGCCGACATCCTCCGACGGCGCGTCCAGGAACGGCGAGCCCAGGCAGCTCTCCGGCGCGAACGCGATCGAGTGCAGCACGCCGTCGAGCCCGTCGACGTGCTCGCCCACGCGGTCGGCGAGCGTGTCGAGGTGTTCGGGGTTCTGCACGTCCAGTTCGACCACGGGCGCCGGCTCGGGCAGTCGTTTGGCGATGCGCTCGATCAACGACATCCGGCCGAAGCCGGTCAGCACCACCTGCGCACCCTGTTCCTGCGCCGTCTTCGCGGCGTGGAACGCGATCGACGCGTCCGTGATCACGCCGGTGATCAGCAGGCGCTTACCTTCGAGCAGTCCCGACACGGAGTTCTTCCCTTCGCTGTGTACCGATGGTGGCGGCGGTGATGCCGATTGAGCGGAATGCGGCGCGGCTCGGATGACCGATGCGTGCAGCCGCAATCCCGTGCGCGAGCCGCGGTGCGCACGCGCGCCCAGTGTCTCGCGCGGGGTCGAGTGGCTCGCGTGCGGTCAGTGCCCCATACCGAGGCCGCCGTCGACCGGAAGCACGGCACCGTTGACGTAGGCCGCGTCGTCGGAAGCCAGGAACCGCACCATGTGGGCGATGTCCTCCGGCTTGCCGTACCGGCCCGCCGGGATCTGCGCCAGCGCCGACTCCCGCTGCTGCTCGGTCAGCTCACCTGTCATGTCGGTGTCGATGAAGCCCGGCGAGACGACGTTCGCCGTGATGTTGCGCGAACCGAGCTCGCGCGTGATGGAGCGGGCCACGCCGACCAGGCCCGCCTTGCTCGCCGCATAGTTCACCTGGCCCGCGCCGCCGGACATGCCGACGACCGACGAGATGAACACGAGCCGGCCCCACTTCGCCCGCAGCATGCCGCGGGTGGCCCGCTTGGCGACGCGGTAGGCACCGGTGAGGTTGGCGTCGACCACGCGGGTGAACGACTCCTCGTTCATCCGCATCAGCAGCGTGTCGTCGGTGATGCCGGCGTTGGAGACCAGCACCTCCACCGGGCCCTGATGCTCCTCGACCGCGGTGAACGCGGCGTCGATCTGCTCACCGTCGGTGACGTCGGCCTCCACGCCGAACAGCCCCTCGGGGGCTCCCGATCCGCGGTGGGTCACCGCCACCTGATGTCCGGCATCCGCGAGACCGCGCGCGATCGCCAGTCCGATGCCGCGGTTGCCTCCGGTGACCAGAACCGACCGTCCCACGAGAAACCTCTCCTCACGCCGCATGGCAAATGTCCGCCGTGAGGCTATCCGGCATCGGCCCCGCCGGTTGCCGGTACCCGCAGGTAACCCGGCCGCGCCGGCCATGGCCTTCGCCACACGGCCCCGGCCCGCCCCACGGCGGGTCCGCGCCGTGGGGCGGGCCGCTGTTTCCCCATTGCTCGTCGCCGCGCCGACCACGGGAGCACGGGACAAACCCGCGCGCGATCCGCCGGACGCGGTCGGCAGAATCGGTGCAGCCGTCCGGCGCCCGCACCGAGCGCACACGACGCCACGCACCCCGCACCGTACGTACGAGGAGTAGCCACCGACGTGTTCCGGGTCGTCTTCTACCACCCCGAGATCCCGCCCAACACGGGCAACGCGATCCGGCTGTCGGCCAACACCGGCTGCCAACTGCACCTGATCGAACCGCTGGGCTTCGGATTCGAGGACAAGCAGCTGCGCCGCGCCGGGCTCGACTACCACGACCTGGCCGACGTCCACGTGCATCCGAGCCTCGACGCGGCCTGGGAAACGCTGCTGCCCGCGAACGTCTACGCCTTCACCGCGAAAGGCGACCGGCTCTACACCGACGTGTCCTACACCGACGGCGACGTGCTGCTGTTCGGCCCCGAATCGACCGGCCTGCCGGACGAGGTACTCGCCGATCCCGCGATCAGCGAGCGCGTGCACCTGCCGATGCTGTCGACGTCGCGGTCGCTGAACCTGACCAACACCGCCTCGATCGCCGTGTACGAGGCCTGGCGCCAGCACGGGTTCCCCGGAGCCCGGCCGTCCGGGAGCTGAGGCCCGGCATCCGATCCGCTCGGCAGGCGCGGTCAGTCGGGCAGGCGCCTGCCGATCAACAGCGAGCTGGCCGCGGCGCCGAACAGCACGAGCGTGCCGAGCACCACCCAGGGTCTGCTGGCGTCGGTGTCCTTGGTCTCGTACCCGATCTGCTCACCGAGGCTCTCGTAGACCTCGTCGAGTTCCTCGGCCGTGGCGGCCTTGTAGAAGTCGCCCCCGGAGAGGCGCGCGATCTCCCGCATCGAGGCGTCGTCGACCTGCACCGGCACGTCCTTGCCTTCGATCTCGACGCTGCCGTGCGAGGTGCCGAAGGAGATCGTGCTGACCGGGATGTCCTTCTCCTTCGCCTTCGTCGCCGCCGTGAACGCGCCGCGGGGGGCGTACTCGTCCTGCGGCACCGTCTGCTTCCCGTCGGTCATGAGCACGATCCGGGCCGGGGGCGGCCCCTGCGCGCCGCCGACCACGGCGGAGAAACTCTCGACCGACTGCATCGCCGCGAAGATGCCCTCACCGGTGGCCGTGGACTGCGCCAGTTTGAGATTCCGGATCGCGTGGGTGACCCCGTCCCGTTCCGTCGTGGGCGCCACCAGCACGGTGGCCGTGCCGGCGAACGAGATCAGCCCGAGGTTCACGCCCGGGGTGAGCCCTTCGGCGAACTGCGACGCCGCGTCCTGCGCCGCCTTCAGCCGCGTGGGTTCGACGTCGGTCGCCTCCATCGACAGCGACACGTCCATCACGAGCATGACCGTCGCCCGGTTCCGCGGGACCTTCTGCTCCGCCGTCGGCCCGGCGAGGGCGAACGTCAGCAACAGCAGCGACACCACCAGCAGCGCCGACGGCACGTGCCGGGTCCACCGCCTTCCACTCGGCGCGACCCGTTCGAGCAGCGCGAGGTTCGAGAACCGCATCGTCCGCTTGCGGCGGGAACGGACCGCCACGACGTAGCCGACCACCACCGCGGCGACGACGATCAGCAGCAGGAACCACCAGGGTGCGGAGAAGCCGGTCAGGTTCATGACGCCGCTCCCGACCAGCCGCGTTTGCGGGCGACCACGAACCGCACCGTGTCGGCGATCCAGTCGGAGTCGGTACGCAGCACGAGATGCCCCGCCCCTGCCTGGCGCAGCGCACGGGCCACGTCACCGCGGTGCTGCTGCGCTGCCGCGGCGAACTCCTTGCGCAGCTGCGCCGATGCGTGCACCTCGCGCTGCCTGCCGGTCTCCGGGTCGGCCAGCACGATGTCACCGACCTCGGGCAGGTCGACGTCCCGCGGGTCGAGCACCTCGACCCCGATCAGGTCGTGGCGCCCTGACAGTCCCCGCAACGGCCGCTGCCACGCCGTGTCGCCCAGGAAGTCGGAGACGACCACGGCGAGCCCACGGCGACGGGGCGGCCTGCGCAGCTGGTCGACGAGTTCGGCCAGGTCGCCGCGCGTGCCCTCGACGGCACGGGGCATCTCGGCGATCCGGCGCACCAGGTTGCGGGCGTGCGCCCGCCCTCCCCTGGCCGGCACCCGCACGGTCTCCGCGCCGTTCGAGATGAGCGCGCCCACCCGGTTCCCGCCGCCCAGTGTGAGATGTGTGATCGCCGCGGCGGCGCAGACGACGAGATCACGTTTCTCACACGCGGCCGTGCCGAAGTCGAGGCTCGCCGAGACGTCCGCGACGATCCACGTCTCCAGCTCGCGGTCGGCGATCGTCTCGCGGATGTGCGGCGTCGTGGTGCGGGCGGTCACGGCCCAGTCCATCCGCCGCACGTCGTCACCGGGCTGGTACGGCCGCGCCTCCCCCGGTTCCGACCCTGGCCCCGGCACCAGGCCGAGGTGGTTGCCCTGGAGCAGCCCGTCGAGCCGGCCGCGGACCTCGAGTTCGAGCGTCCGCAGCCCCGCCGCCAGCCGGTCACCCCGGAGCACGGGCGGAGCCCACGGCGGACGTCCTTCCCTGCTGCCGGCACCGCTCCCGCCCGCAGCGGGCGGATCCACGGGGTCGTTCGTGCGCGCCATGTCGACCGGTTACCTGCCCGGTGCGCCGGCCGCGACGGGCGGCTGGCCGCCCTGCGGACCCTGCGGCCTCGCGGTGACCTGGGGCAACGGCACGGTCTGCAGGATGCGGCTCACGATGTGGTCGAGGGGCACTCCGTCGGCGAGCGCGTCGTAGGACAGCACCAGCCGGTGGCGCAGCACGTCCCCGGCGACGTCGACGATGTCCTGCGGCAGCACGTAGTCACGCCCGCGCACGAGTGCGAGCGCGCGGGCCGCGGCGATGATGCCGAGGCTGGCGCGCGGTGAGGCGCCGTAGGACACCCAGCCGGCGACGTCGGACAGGCCGTGGTCGTTCGGGGTCCGGGTGGCGAGGACGAGGCGGACCACGTAGTCCACGAGCGCGTGGTGGACGAACACCTGCGACGCCGCGCCCTGCAGCCGGACCAGTTCGTCGGGGGTGAGCACCGTCTGCGGCTCGGGCGCGGCCACACCCATCCGGTAGACGATCTCGCGCTCCTCCTCGGCCGTCGGGTACTCGACGATGATCTTGAAGAGGAACCGGTCGCGCTGCGCTTCCGGGAGCGGGTACACGCCTTCGTTCTCGATCGGGTTCTGCGTGGCGAGCACGAGGAACGGGTCCGGCATCGGGAAGGTCTCCCCGCCGAGGGAGACGTGCCGTTCGGCCATCACCTCGAGCATCGCCGACTGCACCTTCGCGGGCGCACGGTTGATCTCGTCGGCCAGTACGAAGTTCGCGACCACCGGGCCGAGCTCCACGTCGAACTTCTCGCTGCCCTGGCGGTAGATCCGGGTGCCGAGGATGTCGGCCGGCACGAGGTCGGGCGTGAACTGCACGCGCGAGAACGACCCGCCGACGACCTTCGCGAACGTCTCGACGGCGAGGGTCTTCGCGACACCGGGCACACCTTCCAGCAGGAGGTGACCTTTCGCGAGCAACCCCACCAGCATGCGCTCGACCAACCGGTCCTGGCCGACGATGACCCGCTTGACCTCGAACACGGTCCGTTCGAGCAGCTGGGCGTCGCGTGCCGGTGCGCCGGGTTCCGCCCCGTTCGCGTTGTCGGGGGTGCCGGGCTCGGTCACACCTAACCTCCTTGCCGGTGATCTTCCCTCTCGCCGGGACCGTACCGCTCGCAGGCGCGTGCCCGTTGGGTGAGGTGGAGGGTCCCATGGAACCCGACACGCGGTATGACGACTGTGAACCGCTCCGGCCTCACGGCAGGTCGCCGGGCGTGTCGACGTCCGCAGCCTCGTCGCCGAGGGCGGGCACGTCGACGATCGTCAGACCGCCCAGCACCCGGCGCAACGCGAGCCCGGCCGGCCGGTCGGGAAGCGCCGCACGCAGCGAGGCCGTCCGCCACGCGCCGGCCAGCCACTGCCGGTGACCACCGGCGTCGACCAGCACGGCGCCGTCCACCGCGCCGGTGCGGTGCCCGCCCGCCTCGCCGGGTGTGGTCGTGCCGGGTGCAGCCGGGTCGGCCGGGTCGGCCGGGACCGTGTCGTCGAGGGTTCCGCCGCCCTGCGGCGCACCGGAGCCCTCGGGGTCACCACCCTGGTCGCGGTCGAGTGCGCCCAGCAGGCGTTCCACCGCCGTGGCCGTGATGCCGCGCAGATCGGCGGCCAGCACCACGACGCGCGACCGGTCGACGAGGGCCAGGCCTGCGGCCAGGGCCGCGACCGGACCACCGCCGGGAGGGTCCTCCCGCGTCCACCGCACCCGGATCCCGGCACCGCTCACGCCTGCGCGCCGCGGCCCGACCACCACGACCGGGTCGGCGCCGGAGAGCGCGTCGAGGGAGCGTGCGAGCAGGGTGCGACCGCCGATCTCGAGCATCGGCTTGTCCACCCCGCCGAGCCGGCGGGCCTCGCCGCCCGCGACGACGAGGCCCGCGTAGGGCTCCGGAGCACCGGGCGAACGCCGCGTCGCGGCCCCGGCCGGCGTCGTCACCCGATGAGACGCGTGGCGTACGGGAGGATGTCGCCGTACCGCACCGGAACCACGCGGACGTGGCCGCCGGAGTACGGTGCCTCGATCATCTGCCCGTTGCCCAGGTACATGGCGACGTGGTGGATGCCGCCGTTGCCCCAGAACAGCATGTCGCCGCGACGCATCTGCGACAGCGGCACCTTGCGCCCCGAGTCGTACTGGTAGCCGCTGTAGTGCGGCAACGCCTGCACCCCGGCGAACGCGTAGATCATCAGGCCCGAACAGTCGAAGCCGATCTTGGCGTAGTCGCCGTGGGCGTCGGCGACGCCGCCGTCACGGATGCCGTACGTCGGGCCGTGCGCGTTGCCGCCGCCCCAGGCGTACTGCACGCCGAGTTGCGACATCGCGCGCTGCACCGCGGCCTCGACGCTCGCGCCCGCCGGTGCCGAGGCGGGCTGGGCCTGCGGGGCCGGGGCGGAACCGCCCCCTCCTGCCGCCGCTGCGGCGGCGGCCTGCGCCTGCGCCTCCTCCTCGGCCTCTTTCTCGGCGAGCCATTCCCGGTAGCGTTCGCGCTGCCCTTCGAGCCCGCCGACGTGCGCGCGAGCCTCGCTGAGCTGTTGCTCGACGGCCGCCTTCTCGGCCTGCAGTTCCTCCGCCTTGGCGGCCTGCCTGCTACGCGCCGTGACGGCCGCCTGCTGGGCCTGTTCCGCCGCGGTCTTGGCCTCTGCGGCCTCGGCGCGCTTCCTGCGCGCCTTCTCGAGTGCCTGCCTGGCCGCGGCCTCCTTGTTCGACTTGCGCACCTGGGCACGTTTCATGCTGCCGAGCGCGTCGAGTTCGCTGTCGCCGACGGCGCCCAGCAGCTGCTCGCGCGCGAGCAGATCCTTCGGCGAGTCGGCGCCCAGGTAGGCGCTCAACGAACCGATCGTGGTGCCCTGCCGGTGACTCGCCGACACGAAGCGGTCCAGGGACTGGCGCGCGTTCCGGATGGCCCCCGAGGCGGTCCGGACCTCGGCCCTCGCCGACTCGGCGCGGGACGCGGCGGTATCGGCGGCCGCCCGCGCGCGCTGCAGATCGACCCTGGCCTTGTTTGCTTGTTCCAGCTTCCGTTCCACTCGGTTCCGCAGCGTGGTCAGCTTGGCGTCGGCGTCGGCGAGCCGACTGGTGAGCCGTCCGACCTGACCCGCCTTCTCGGAGGCTTCCGCCCGGCCCGCTTCGAGCTCCGCGTCGCTCGGGTTGGGCGGGGGCGGTGGCACCGCGACGGCCGTACCCGGCGCGCCCACCAGCACGGCGAGCACGAACGCTCCCGCCGCCAAGCTGCGCCGGGACCTCGTCCCGCCCGGCCGCGCCGTCGACTGCGACGCCGACGACTGCACCGTCCGGCCCACGCTCGTCCGCATCCGATCCCACCTCCTGCTACTCCGAGCAGAACTGTGCCATCACCACCACTGCATCACCATTCGCCACAGACGAAACATCGGTCTCGCTCGTCACATTTCCCCGTAGTGGGGGACCCACGTCCGGAATGTCCGGCAAACCCGGCAAGATGAGGGACATGTCCGCCACGCGCCCGAACGCCGTCGTGACCCGCGTCGCCGCGACCGCACTGACCGGCGTCGGCATCGTCGTCGCCGTGGTGGGCACGTTCCTGCCGTGGTTCCAGTCCGGCGACGTGGCGCGGAGCAGCTACGAGACGGCCGGGCTGATCGAGCACTTCCGGCTGGCGGGCGGGGCCGAGCAGGCACTGGCCGGGTGGGCGGCCGTTCCGCTGGCCGCGGCGGTGTGCGCCGCCCTCCTCGTGACGCGGTTCGTCCGCACCGCCGCCCTGCTGTGCCTGATTCTGTCGCTCGCAATGGGAACCGTCGCGGTGCTCGTCGCCGTCCAAGCCGGCGAACGTGATCAGGGGCCGATCGGGATCGCCCCGACCGGTCCCGTCGTCACCGCGATCGGCGCGGGCCTGGCGGCCGTCGCCGCTATCGGCACCGTGGCCGTGGCCGGACGAGCACGCGGAGCCGGTGGGAGCGGCGGGGCGCAGTGGGCCGCGGCCGGCGGCCCACGACGCGGCTGAAACACCGGCGGCACCACCGGCGACGACATGCAGAGCACGACACGCGGAGGGGGCGTCACCGACCGTTCGGATTCCCGGTGACGGGAGCCCGGCGAGCACACCTCGTGCACGCGTCGCGGGCGGCCGCCGGACAACGGAACAGAACACGCACCGGAACAGTGCACGCACCGGGTTCGACACACACAGGACACACAGGACAGACACCGACAGGGATCGACACACGCAGGTATCAACGCAAGCAGGGATCGACGCAGACAGAGATCAAGACAGACAGGCGGGAATCGTGACCACTCCACAAGGCCCCGGGGACCCGTGGGCGAACCAGCCCGGCGGCTACCCGGGCCAGCAGGGACCGTACGGACAGCAGGGTCCCCAGTACGGCCAGCCCCAGTACGGCCAGCCACAGCAGGGCGGCTACCCGTACGGCGGCCAGCCACAGGGCGGCCAGCCGCCGTACGGACAACCCCCGCAGGGATACGGGCAGCAGGGATATCCGCAGCAGCCCTACGGCCAGCCCGGCCAGTACGCGGGCGACCAGCAGGGCGGCTACGCTTCCGCACCGCAGCCCCCGGGTAAGGGACGCAAGCGCGGGCTGATCATCGGGCTCGTCGTGGCACTCGTGGTCGCCGCCGGTGCCGTCGGCAGTTATTTCGCGTTCTTCCAGCAGAGCTCCGTAGCCGCGGGTGCCTCCTCCCCGACCGACGCCGTGCGCAAGCTCGCGACGTCGTTCGAGGGCGGTGACCTCGCGGGGACCCTGACGACCTTCGCCCCGTCCGAGTCGCGGCTGCTGACCGACTCGCTCGACGAAGCGGTCGCGGAGTACAAGCGCCTCGGCGTGCTCACCGAGGACGCCGACCCCGAACAGCTCAGCGGCCTGAGCATCACCACCAAGAATCTGCGCTTCGACGAACAGGGCGAGGAGCAGGTCAACGACCGCGTCACGATCACCAAGCTCACGGGCGGCACGATCACCATCAAGGGCAACGCCGCCGAGCTGCCACTGACGCCCGAGGTCAAGGAACAGCTGCTCGCGGACGCACCTGTCGACGAGGAGACCACGACCATCGACATCGCCGAGGACGTGGACGAACCGATCCGCGTCGCCGCCGTCGAGGAGAACGGCGAGTGGTATCCGAGCCTCTTCTACACGATCGCCGACAACGTCCTGCAGGAAGAAGGCCTCGAGTGGCCGTCGCAGTCGATCCCCGCGGAAGGCGCCGGTTCCCCCGATGACGCCGTCAAGGGTGTCGTCAACGCGGCGCTCGACGGCGATCTCGAAGGCGTCATCAAGCTGCTTCCGCCGGACGAGATGGCGGTGCTGCACGACGTGGGCCCGCTGCTGGTCGACGCGGCGGGCGACTTCGAAGGCCCGCCCGACGCGGAGGTCACCGACCTGCAGACGGAGACCGCCGAGATCACGGGCGGCACGCGCGCCACGATCACGTCGGTGACCGTCTCGGTCCAGGGCAGCACCGTCACGGTCGCCAAGTCCGGCGACTGCTACGAGATGCAGGCCCAGGGCAGGAGCCAGCGGATGTGTGCCGACGACATCGCCCGGCAGGCTGCGGCCGACGCCGGCGACATGCCGCCTGCCGCCGCGCAGATGATCTCGAACCTCGCCGACGGGGTCATGAAGCAGGGCGTCGGCGTGGTGACCACGGAGGTCGACGGCAAGCACTACGTCAGTCCCGTACGCACGCTGAACGAGCTGGGCATGACGGTCGTCCGGAGCATGCAGCCGGAGGACTTCAAGGCCATGCTCGAGAGCGGCTACTGAGCCCGGCGGACGGACGAACTCAGGACTGACTACCTCAGGACCGAGGACGACGGGCCCCGGCACCACTTCACGGGTGCCGGGGCCCGTTCTCGCGGGTAAGGCGACCGGGTGTCAGCGCCGGGCGTGGACACCCCACGTGCCCCAGTGCACGACGTCCTCGACCGGGGCCCGCTTCGGCCGGGCCCACCGGCCGCGCTCCGGGTAGCCCATCGGGACCAGCGCCATCGTCAACGCGTCCTCGGGCAGTCCGAGCAGCGCGCGCAGCTCGTCCTCGTGGCCCGCGTAGAGCGTGGTCAGCGACGTGCCGACGCCGTGAACCCGCGCAGCCAGGCACAGGTTCTGCACAGCGCCGTAGATCGAGGCGCCCGTGCGGGGGTCGGCGGCCGCCGCCGCTCCCCGCAGCACCGGGAACACCCACACCGGTGCGTCTTCGAGGTGGCGCCAGGTGCTCGGCGCCCCGGAAACCGGCCGGGCTCAACCCCTCGGCCGTGCCCGCGAGGAACTCGTCCCGGCGGTGTCCGTAGGCGCGCTCCCAGTTGTCGCGGTACCAGGGCGCGATCCGGCGTTTCACCTCCGGATCGGTGACCACGACCCAGCCCCACTCCTGCCGGTTCCCACCGGAGGGGCCTCGGACGGCGGCATCCAGGATCTCCCACAGCACCTCGTCCGGAATCGGGTCCGGCGAGAGGTAGCGGCGGGCCGGCGTCGAATGCAGCACGTCGAGTGCACTCGGCACCTCGTCGCGGGATCCGGGGTCGGCGGTCGCGCCGTCGGTCATGGTCGGTTCCTCCCAGTCGTCGGTGGTCGCGGCACGGGCCGGCTGCCCACCGCCCGGCCGCAGGCAGCCTACGGGGATCGGTGATCAGCTCCGGCGTCGCTGCGCACGAGGCGAACCGGAACGGCGGCGGATATCACACGTTTCCGGCGAGATCGGGCCGCACCCTTGCTTGAACCAAAAAAAGGACAAGCGTACTGTTTATGGCGCAGGGATTGTCCGAGCCCACCTCTGCGGGCGCGACGGGGGTGCGCAAGACTCGGCCCTGGGTACCCGAACTAACCGCCGCATGGAGTGAGACGTGACTGCACCCGCCAGCAAAAACAGCTTCGGCGCTCGCGACACATTGAAGGTCGGCGACGCCTCGTACGAGGTGTTCCGCCTGAACAAGGTCGAGGGCTCGCAGCGGCTGCCGTACAGCCTGAAGATTCTCCTCGAGAACCTTCTGCGCACCGAGGACGGCGCCAACATCACCGCGGAGCACATCCGCGCCCTGGGCAACTGGAATCCGCAGGCCGACCCGTCCACCGAGATCCAGTTCACGCCCGCCCGCGTGGTGATGCAGGACTTCACCGGCGTGCCGTGCGTGGTCGACCTCGCCACGATGCGTGAGGCCGTCACGGCCCTCGGCGGCGACCCGGACCAGGTCAACCCGCTCGCGCCCGCCGAGATGGTCATCGACCACTCGGTGGTGATCGACATCTTCGGCCGCGCCGACGCGTTCGAGCGCAACGTCGAGATCGAGTACGAGCGCAACAAGGAGCGCTACCAGTTCCTGCGCTGGGGCCAGAACGCCTTCGAGGAGTTCAAGGTCGTCCCGCCGGGCACCGGCATCGTCCACCAGGTCAACATCGAGCACCTGGCGCGCACGATCATGGCCCGGAACGGCCAGGCCTACCCGGACACCTGCGTCGGCACCGACTCGCACACCACGATGGTCAACGGCCTCGGCGTGCTGGGCTGGGGCGTCGGCGGCATCGAGGCCGAGGCCGCGATGCTCGGCCAGCCGGTGTCGATGCTCATCCCGAAGGTCGTCGGCTTCAAGCTCACCGGCCAGATCCCGCCCGGCGCCACCGCGACCGACGTCGTGCTGACGATCACCGAGATGCTGCGCAAGCACGGCGTGGTCGGCAAGTTCGTCGAGTTCTACGGCGACGGCGTCGGCGCCGTGCCGCTGGCCAACCGCGCCACGATCGGCAACATGAGCCCCGAGTTCGGCTCCACCGCCGCGATCTTCCCCATCGACGAGGAGACGCTCCGGTACCTCAAGCTCACCGGCCGCTCCGAGGAGCAGCTCGCGCTCGTCGAGGCCTACTCCAAGGAGCAGGGCCTGTGGCACGACCCGGCCCACGAGCCGGAGTACTCCGAGTACCTGGAGCTGGACCTGTCGACGGTCGTCCCGTCCATCGCCGGTCCGAAGCGCCCGCAGGACCGCATCGAGTTGACCGACGCCAAGGCCTCGTTCCGCAAGTCGGTGCGCGACTACGTCCAGGACGACCAGGCCACGCCGCACACCCAGATCGACGAGAAGGTCGAGGAGAGCTTCCCGGCCAGCGACGCGCCCGCGCTGTCGTTCGCCGACGAGGACTCCGTCGCGGTGCAGTCGGCCGCCAACGGTGCCGACGGCCGCCCGTCGAAGCCGGTCACGGTCACGTCCGAGGATCGCGGCGAGTTCGTGCTCGACCACGGCGCCGTGGTGATCGCCTCGATCACGTCGTGCACCAACACCTCGAACCCGTCGGTCATGCTCGGCGCCGCGCTGCTGGCCCGCAACGCCGTCGAGAAGGGCTTGTCGGCCAAGCCGTGGGTCAAGACGTCGATGGCCCCGGGTTCGCAGGTCGTCACCGACTACTACGAGAAGGCCGGCCTGTGGCCGTACCTGGAGAAGCTGGGCTACCACCTGGTCGGCTACGGCTGCACGACCTGCATTGGCAACTCCGGTCCGCTGCCGGAGGAGATCTCGCAGGCGATCCAGGAGAACGACCTCACGGCCGTCTCGGTGCTGTCCGGTAACCGCAACTTCGAGGGCCGGATCAACCCCGACGTCAAGATGAACTACCTGGCCTCGCCGCCGCTGGTCATCGCCTACGCACTCGCGGGCACCATGGACTTCGACTTCGAGAACCAGCCGCTCGGCCAGGACGAGCAGGGACGCGACGTGTTCCTGCGCGACATCTGGCCGTCGCCGCAGGAGATCCAGCAGACGATCGACTCGGCGATCACGCAGGAGATGTTCACCAAGGACTACTCCGACGTGTTCGACGGCGGCGAGCGCTGGAAGGCGCTGCCCACACCCGAGGGCAAGACGTTCGAGTGGGATGCGGAATCCACCTACGTCCGCAAGCCCCCGTACTTCGAGGGCATGGGCGCCGAGCCGGAGCCGGTCACCGACATCTCCGGTGCCCGCGTCCTGGCGCTGCTGGGCGACTCGGTCACCACGGACCACATCTCCCCCGCAGGCGCCATCAAGGAGGATTCGCCCGCGGGCCGGTACCTCAAGGAGCACGGCCTCGAGCGCAAGGACTTCAACTCGTACGGTTCGCGCCGCGGTAACCACGAGGTGATGATCCGCGGCACGTTCGCCAACATCCGGCTGCGCAACCTGCTGCTCGACGCTGTCGTCGAGGGCGGGGTCCAGGGCGGCTACACCCGCGACTTCACGCAGGAGGGCGGCCCGCAGGCGTTCATCTACGACGCTGCCCAGAACTACGCCGCGGAGGGCACGCCGCTGGTCGTGCTGGGCGGCAAGGAGTACGGCTCCGGGTCGTCGCGTGACTGGGCGGCCAAGGGCACACGCCTGCTGGGCGTGCGCGCGGTGATCGCCGAGTCGTTCGAGCGCATCCACCGGTCGAACCTGATCGGCATGGGTGTCGTGCCGCTGCAGTTCCCGCAGGGCTCCTCGGCGTCCTCGCTGGGCCTGGACGGCACGGAGACCTACGACTTCGCCGGCATCACCGAGCTGAACAACGGTGTGACGCCGTCGACGGTCAAGGTCACGGCCACCAAGGCCGACGGCCAGCAGGTCGAGTTCGACGCCGACGTCCGCATCGACACCCCCGGGGAGGCGGACTACTACCGCAACGGCGGCATCCTGCAGTACGTGCTGCGGAACCTGACCACGTCCTGATTCCGTATCCGCCGCAGGCGCCCTGCCAGGCGAAGACCGCGGAGCCCAGCGACCCCCGCAACGCCCTGAATGTCACGGCGTTGCGGGGGTCGTCGGGTTTCGAGGAGTCGAAGGCGGCGTCCTTCGATACCTCGGATCAGGGGAACGGCAGCATCCCGGGCGCTACCCCAACGCGAGTCACTCCCCTTCGTGGAGCGTCTGGATCTCCGCACCAAGGCGGTCAGCGGCGGCAGTGGCTTCCGAGGCGGCATCACGCCAAGCCGGGAAGTTCGACTCGACCCAGTGTCGACGCGCATCGAGAAGGTGCCGGATGTAGGCATCCTCGAGATCCGTGAGTTGCCGCTGACCACGTCGGACACGGCCGTACACGACGGGGTTCTGCTCTGCGAGGTCGAAGAGCCCGTCGATCGCATGCACGGCCTGGCCTGCTTCTGTGAGCTCGACGACCATGTCGTCGGGCAGTGGAATGCCGATAGTTCGATTGGCTCGTCGCACGGAGTCGCGACGACGTCCCCGAATGACGTACGACCCAGCGACGACTGCTATCCCGACGACGGTCACGATCACGCCCACGGGCCACCGTGGCGTGGCCAGGGTGAACGCGTTGACCACCGGTGCATACCAGAACGGCCAAGCGACCTTCCGGGCAATGTCGTTGGCGCGCGCATCGCGGACGGCTCTGGCCTGAGCCGGCCTGTCGGCGTCCGACGCGGCGCGGACCATCGATTCGGTGGCGTACGGAAAATAGCGCGCGGCCGGCGGGTCGGTCTCCATGTGTTGCATCCTCGCCACTGGCACGTGCGCGGACAATCCGGTGCGTCAGTTCGTTCTCGCGCCGAAGGTAAAACGATCGTGATACCTTGGTGGTGTGACGACCACTCGTGAACGCATCATCGCCGGCACCGAGGCCGTGTTCGACGAGCACGGATTCGCCGGCGTCGGCATGGACCGGCTCACCGAGGCATCCGGGGTCTCCTCCCGCACGCTGTACAAGCACATGGGAAGCAAGACCGGTCTCATCGCCGCGGTACTGGATGCTCGCCGGGAACGCTTCGACCAGGCCTTCGACGTCCTGACTATCGAGGACCTCTTCGCGACACTGGCGTCCTGGGCCGACACCGAGGGGGCGCGCGGCTGCCTGTTCCTCCGAGCCCTGGGCGAGGACGGGCGCAGCGCGCCGGAAGTGGATCGCGCGGTGTCGGATTACCGCGACCTGTTGCAGCGCGCCATGGCACGCATCGTCGAGCACGAAACCGGCCGGACGGACGCAGTCCTGGCCGAACAACTGCTCGTGCTGTTCGAGGGAGCGACGGCCGCGATGTCCTACCGCGGACGTCAGGCCATCGACGCCGCACACGCCGCAGCGAAGTCCCTCATCGGCGGGCTCATGGGAGCCACGCCTTCCTGAGTCACGCCGAACCGAGTCAGGCCACCGTCCCGACGAACGGAGTCCGCATGCATCTGCTGACCCTCTTCTCCCACCCCTTCACCGATCGCTACCCGGCCGCCGTGATGGAGGCCTTCCACGAGGCGTTCGAACGGGCAGGGCACACCATCGACGTCCTCGACCTGCACCGGGAGGGCTTCGATCCCCGTTTCACCGACGCCGACCACGCGCATTTCTGGGGCGGTCCGGTCCCGGACGGGATCGCCGAGATGCACCGGCGGGTCGAGGCCGCGGACAGGCTCGCCTTCGTCTACCCCGTCTACTGGTGGGGGATGCCCGCGATGATGAAGGGATGGATCGAGCGTGTCTTCACCGGCGGCTGGGCGTACCAGTACGGCGCCGGTGTCAACGACCGCGGCAAGCAGCCTCTCCACGCGCTGCTGCCGAGCATCCCCACCGTGCTCATCGGCGTGGGCGGTTCGAAGCAGCGCACCTACGACAGATACGGCTACCACGAGGCGATGCGCACCCAGATCGCTGTCGGCATCTTCGCCTATTGCGGTATCGACGACGTCGAGAGTCACCTCATCTACGACGTCGAAGGTGATCACAACGCACCCCAGCGCGAGGCCGGGCTGACTCAGGCGCGTGGCATCGCCGAGGCATTCCTCGCGCCGGACCGGGTGGCGCGGACGGCGAAGGCCGACCACCTGGCCGCTCGGCAGGGGATGCTGTCATCGCTCTGACCCGGCCGGTGTCCGAGGAAGACGGCGGCTGCTTGGGCCACGGGTCCGCTGCGCAGCGCCGCTGCAGGTCACGTACGCGGGCCATCGGTATCCGGGCAAGCACGAACCACTACCGCAACGGCGGCATCCCGCAGTACGTGCTGCGGAACCTCCCGGCCAAGCCCTGTTCCACGCGACACACGGCGTGAGCCTTCCGGCTCCCGGCGCCGTTCGCGGCCGGCGGCCGGTGCGATCGCGTGGTCGGGACCTGTCGTGCGACGCGCCCGCCGGAGGCGTTAATCGGTCGCGCGCCGGCGGTGGTGATGGTTCCGTGTCGGAGTGATCCCCTCCGACGTCTTTCGCGACCTGCCGAACCTGACCGACGACCGGCTGCGTCTGGTCCCCCTCGCCGAGGAGCATTTCGACGGCGTGCGGAGGATGCTCGACGACCCGGTCGGCCGCCGGTTGACCGGGACGCACCACACGTTCACCGACGAGGAGGTGAGGCGGCACCTCGCCACCCGGGCCGACCACCACGACCGCGCGGACTGGGCCATCACGGACGCGGACACGGGCGCCTTCGTCGGCGAGGCGGTGTTGCACGAACTGGACGCGCCGAACGCCACCGCGGGTTACCGCATCTCGCTGCTCGGCCCCGAGGTCTTCAGCCGCGGGTACGGCACCGCGGCGACGCGGATGGTGCTGAACTACGCGTTCGACGTCGCCGGTCTGCACCGCGTGGGCCTCGAGGTGTTCGATTTCAACGTCCGCGCCCAGCGGGTCTACGAGAAGTGCGGATTCGTCCGGGAAGGCATCCATCGCAGCGCGCTGCACTGGGACGGCATCTGGCACGACGTGATCGTGATGGGGATCATCGCGAGCGATCCACGACCGGCGTGAGCACGAAGATCGGAAACGCACGGCCCGCCTGCTCCCGTTCCATGCCGTAGCCGGGCCAGAACGCCAACAGCCGACGCCACATGGCGTCGCGGTCCAGACCGGTGAGTTCACGGGCCCGCACCGGGATGTCACGACCGTGTACCAGCACCCGCGCGTCCGGGCAGGCGCGCAGGTTGAGCGCCCAGGCCGGGTCGTGGGCGCGGCCCCAGTTCGACCCCGTGACGACGAAGACCTCGCCCCCGCCTGCCTCGGTGCCGGCGGGTTCGTCGCCTCGGGCTTCGTCAGCCGGGGCCTGACGATCGGGCATGTAGAGCAGATTGTTCTCCCGCGCCTGTCCGGTACGCCGCCCCGTCGTGGTCAGCCGCAGCGACGGCAAGCCGGCGATGCCGACGAGACTGGCCCGTCCCCGCGAGGCTCGGTGCAGGCGGGTATCGGCCCACACGATGCCCTCGGCGAGCTTCATCAACGACCGTCGTCGGCCCAGCACCCGGGCGACGGCGGGCAGAGGGTTCCGCATACCGGACATTCGATCATTCCCGAGGCACCTGCCGCACGCCGGTTTCCCGCCGGTTGTGCAACCGATCCCCGCGCGCCGGCCTCACGGCGGAACTACGGCGGCGGCACACGGCGTGGACCACCGAGCCGCTCCGCCGCCACGAGGGTCGATCCGCCGTGCCGGCGCACCGGCCGCAGAACACGCGGTGGTGAGCGCAGGACACGCGGGTCACACGGCGCGGGCGAGGGAGACGCCGAACCGGTTCGCCTCGTCGGTCCACCAGTGTTCGCGGGCGAAACCCGCGTCGGCGAGTTCGGCCCGCACACCGTCGGGCCGGAACTTGGCGGAGACCTCCGTCCGCAGGTGCTCGCCCGCGCGGAACTCGGCGTCCAGTCCGGCGCCCGGGACGTGCACCACGAGGTCACGACGGGCCCGCAGCCGCATCTCGATCCACTCGTGCTCGTCGTCCCACACCGCCACGTGGTCGAAGTCGGCCGGGTCGGCGTCCGCGCCCAGTCGGGCGTTCAGCACCGTGAGCACGTTGCGGTTGAACTCGGCCGTCACACCGCGCGCGTCGTCGTAGGCGGCCACGAGCGTGGCGGGATCCTTGACGAGATCGGTCCCGAGCAGCAGCCACTCCCCCGGCTTCAGCACCGCGCGCACCGACCGCAGGAACGCCGCGCGCTCGGCGGGCGGGAAGTTGCCGATCGTGCCGCCGAGGAACGCCACCACTCGCGGCGGCGCCCCGGGCAGCTCGCCGAGGTTCACGGTGAAGTCCCCGACGACACCGTGCACGGCCAGGTCCGGGTAGTCGGCGGCGATCGCCTCGGCAGCCTCGGTCAGCGCCGAGGCCGACACGTCCTGGGGCACGAAGCCCGTCAACGTGCCCGCCGACCGCAGGGCGTCGAGCAGGGCACGCGTCTTCTCACTCGACCCGGCACCGAGTTCCACGAGCGTGCGCGCCCCGGTGGCCGCCGCGATCGCGGGAGCCTCGCGCAGCAGCACCTCCCGTTCGGCGCGCGTGGGGTAGTACTCGGGCAGCGCGGTGATCTGTTCGAACAGCTCGCTGCCCCGCGCGTCGTAGAACCAGGTGGCGGGCAACCACTTCTGCGGCGCGGACAGTCCTTCCCTGACGTCGCGCCGCAGCGCCGCGGTCAGGTCCTCACCGGTGCGGTGTCGTTCGATGATCACGTCGTTCACGCGGAGCTCCGTTCGTCCAGGGGCAGTGTCGTGCTGGTGACCTCGCCGGTGGTGTCCCGGCGGGCGACGACGACGTGCCCGTCCGGCACGGGCCGCCACCGCGGGTCGCCGTCGTGGGGTTCGGAGGCAACGCTCACGCCGTCGGCCGCTGCGCGGACCGACAGCGAGTGGCGCCACGCCGTCGCGACCAGCAGGTCGTGGCCTGCGAGCACGAGGTTCAACCTGGACCCCGGCGCGGCCCGGTCCACATCGGACACCAACCGGGCCACTTCGGTCACGGGCTCACCGCCCTCGGCCAGCCGGCGGCGCAACAACGCCCACAGCAACGCCGAATCCGTGCGTGACTCCAGCCCCAGGAGGTCGACGACCGGCAGCTTCTCCGCGAGTCCCGCGACCGACGACGGCCAGCCGGCGACCACGCCGTTGTGGCTGAACATCCACCGGTCGTCGACCAGCGGAGCACACGCCGCCTCCTCGACCGGCATGCCAGGGGTGCCCGACCGCACCGCCCCGACGAACACCGGCGACCGCAGCGTCTCGGCGAGCCGCGGCAGCGCATCGTCGGTCCACAGCGGACGCGCGCGGCGGTACTGCACCGGCGGTCCTGAGTCGTCGGCCAGCCAGGCGAGGCCGAATCCGTCGGCGTTGACGGTGCCCCCACCGCGCATGTCCGCGGGAGCGTAGGACTGCACGAGCAGCGCGTGCGGCGCGCTCAGCAGCGGACCGGCGGGCGAGGTCGGCGTGCCGAGGTATGCGAGATGCCGGCACACCGCTCACACCACCTCGTCCCGGGACAGATCGCGCGCACAACGGAAACCCGTGAAGATCTGCCGCCGGATCGGGAAGTCCCAGTTGCGGAACGTGCCGCGGATCGCCACCGGGTCCGTGCCGAACGAACCGCCGCGAAGCACCTTGTGGTCACTGCCGAAGAACACCTCGGAGTACTCCCGGTACGGGAACGCCGCGAAGCCCGGGTAGCCCGCGAAGTCCGTGGCGGTCCACTCCCAGACGTCGCCGATCAACTGGTGTGCCCCGACCGGCGACACGCCGTCCGGATAGGCGCCGACCGGGGCGGGCCGGAGGTGCCGCTGGCCGAGGTTGGCGCGCTCGGCCGTGGGTTCCTCGTCGCCCCACGGGTAGCGCAGCGAACGGCCGGTCGACGGATCGTGCCGGGCCGCCTTCTCCCATTCCGCCTCCGTGGGCAGCCGTTTGCCGGCCCACGCGGCGTAGGCCTCCGCCTCGTGGAACGACACGTGCAACACCGGCTCGTCGGCCGGGACCGGTTCGTCGACGCCGAACCGCCTGCGCCGCCAGCGGCCGCCGTCGCGATACCAGAATCGCGGCGCGCCGATGCCGTTGCCGGTCACGTACGCCCAGCCCGCCTCGCTCCACCACCGCGGATCGGTGTATCCGCCGGCGTCGACGAACGCGGCGTACCGCCCACTCGTGACGGGGACCGTGTCGAGCGCGAACGCGTCGACGTGGACCTCGTGCGCCGGCCGTTCGTTGTCGAGTGCCCACGGCTCGACCGACGTCCCCATGACGAACGACCCCGCGGGCACGACGACCTCCTCCGGCAGCGGTCCGGCACGCCGGCCGGGCGGTGCGGGCGCGTCGAGCAGCGGGTCGCCTCGCCGCAGCTGGTGGGTCGCGAGCATCGTCTCGTCGTGCTGCTGCTCGTGCTGGGCGATCATGCCGAACGCGAACGCCGACGCGGTCAGCCCGCTGCCCTCCAGCGGCACGCGGTCGAGGGCGTCGAGTGCCTTCTCCCGGACCTGCCCCACGTAGGCGCGCGCTTCGTCCGGCCCGAGCAGCGGCAGTGCCGGCCGGTCGGAACGCGGATGCTGGAACGCGTCGTAGAGATCATCGATGTCGGGGCGCAGCGGTTCACGCCCGCCGACGTCCCGCACGAGCCAGATCTCCTCCTGACTGCCGACGTGCGCGAGATCCCACACCAGCGGCGACATGAGCTTCGAATGCTGCCGGGTGAGCTCCGCGTCGTCGATGTCGGTCAGCGCCGCGGTGCGCCGGCGTGCCCGGTCCAGCGCGGCGGCCGCCCGGGCACGCAACTCCTCGGCGGAGCCGGCCCGATCCGGCCCTTCCGGCGCGGTACCGGGTGAGGCCGTGGGACCGGGTGAGGCCGTAGGACCGGGTGAAGCGGTCGGCGCTGGTGGAAGAGTGGGGCTGGGTGAAGGAGTGGGAGCCGGGGCAGGATCGGACGTGGCCATGCTTCCTCCTCGAACAACAACGGAAACGACAACGGGAACGGCGACGGTCAACGGGTCGACGCGCAGGGGCTCTCGCACACCGGCCGGCGGGACCGGTTTCGGCGTCACCCGGTGCGCGGGCGGCCGTCCAACCGCGCTGCGACGGCCGTGACGATCTCGTCGGTCAGCACCGGCGGCAGGTCGAGATCGGCCAGCCCGTCGCAGCCGAGCTCGGCGACCGCACGTGCGCCGCGGTGCAATGCCGGATCGGCGAGGCCCAGCCGGGCGGCATCGGCCCAGCGGCCCTCGGTGGGCGCGCAGACCTCCCGGACACGATCGACGACCGCGGGCGTGCGCACCAGCGCAACCAGCAGTGCGACGGGATCGACCCAGCGACCGGGCGGCTGGGCGTCGATGTAGCGCACCTCGAGGTGCCCACGCGGGCGCACCGGCGTGAACAGCGTGGTCAGGTGGTAGTCCAGGTCCGCGAACGTCGGTGGTGCCCAGTGCCGCGCGGCGCCGCGGCGGGCGATCCAATCGGCGAACGTCAGCCGGGACGGCGCGTCCCACGATCCGGCCGTCCGCCTGCGCACCATCAGGGGTGTGTCCAGCACGCGGGATGCCCAGCGGGCGGGCGGGTCCGCGACGGCGTCGCCGGCTGCCGCGGGGTCGGTCCGCGCCGGTTCGGTGTCCATCACGGCCCGCCAGCGCGCCGAGGCGTACCCCGTGTCACGGCCGGTGTGCGTGCGCGAGTTGGCGAACAACGCGAGCAGGACCGGACCGAGGGCGTGCACCGCCGCCCACCGGGCCGGAACCGCGACGGCCTCACCGGCGTCGACGCACACCTGTACCGCCGCGGTGCTGCACATCATCGTCTCCCCGCCCGGGCCGAACGCCGCGAAGCGGCGCTGCATCGCCGCGTACCGCTCGGTGTCGAGGATGCGCACGGGTGGACGCAGCGGGTCGATCGCCCGTTCCCCCAGCACCAGCCCCTCCCCGGCGAGTAGGTCGGTGACGTGGGCCAGATCGGCCTCCGCGTCGGTCATCAGGCCCCGCAGCGACGTGTGCGGCCGCGTGGAGATCTCCACCTGGCCGCCGGGTTCGAGGGTGAGGGCCGACCCGGAAGGCAGCGGCGCGGCGCGACCCCCGGGCACCAGGGTGGCCGGCGCGTGCCCACCGAGCGCGCGGCGCAGCCGATCGGGGTCCGGAGCGCGGCGCGGGTCGACGGCGTCGTGGACGAGGAACTCGAGCTCGGCACCGGTCAGCCGCGGCGGACCGTGTTTGAAACAGACCGAGGCGACGTAGGCCTCCCCTTCGGCGCGATCGGCGACCGCACACGCCGCGACCTCCGCGGCCGCCTCCCTGGCGCCCGCGGACACCGCAGCACCAGCAGGGCCGTCAGCGCCGGCCGGGCCGGATCCGGCGCCCGCCGAGTCGCCCGGCGCCGGATCTCCGGGAGCCGGGTTCCCGGTTGTGGGATCACCCCTCGTGGGATCACCCGTCGTGGGATTGCCGGACGTGGCGACCCCGGACATCGAGGCGTCCGAGGGTGAGGTGTCCCGGCGTGGAGTACCGGGAGTGGGGGTGTCCGGGGTTGGAGTGACAGAACCGTGCATCGCCGTCATGCGACCACCGCATCCGCTCGGGGACCGTCGATGTCGGACGCTACCGGCGCCCACCGACAATCGCAGCCTCTGCACGGGCACCCGCACGCAACGCCCCAACGCATTGCCTCCAACGCGATGTCCCCAACGCTCTGCCCGCAACGCACTGCCCGCACGGATCCCGCCGAGCCGACCTCACCTCCCAGTACGTACGTACGGTTTGCGTCCTCTCCCCGGCCGGTGTCAAGATCGATGAATGCCACGGGTCAGCCAGGACCACCTCGAGGCGCGTCGGCGCCAGATCCTCGACGGTGCACGCCTGTGTTTCGGGCGGTTCGGCTACGAGGGTGCCACCGTCCGCCGGCTCGAGGAGGCGACCGGCCTGTCACGCGGTGCCATCTTCCACCACTTCCGCGACAAGGAGTCGCTGTTCCTCGCGCTCGCCGAGGACGACGCCGCCCGCATGGCCGACGTCGTCGCCGAACAGGGACTGGTCCAGGTGATGCGGGACCTGCTGGCCGGTGACTCCGAACACCCGGCCGACTGGCTCGGCACCCGCCTCGAGGTCTCCCGCAGGCTGCGCACCGACCCGGAGTTCCGCGGCCGGTGGGCCGAGCACTCGCAGCAGCTCACCGTCGCCACGCGCAACCGGCTCGAATGGCAGCGCCGGTCCGGGAACCTGCGCGACGACATCGGTGTCGGCGTCCTCGCCGAGTATCTGCAGCTCGTCCTCGAAGGCCTGGTCTCCCACCTCGCCATGGGCCTGCCCGCGGACGATCTGGAACCCGTCCTGGACGTCGTCGAGGACAGCGTCCGCCGCCACCGCGGCGACTGAGCCCGCTCACCCGCAGCCCGGGGCGCGGCCGGGCCGGATTCGGGAACTCCGCCGCCGTCGCCACCGTTTGTCCTGGTTAAGATACCCCTGTTCCCTGTCGGTCCGTGTTCTCCGAGGAGTTGACGTCGTTCGTGCGCGATGCGCAGTCACCGGGAGACAGTATTCGGCCGGGTGACAGACCCGGCTCGCTGATGTCTCCCCTTGTCCGCCCCGTCCGTCCCGGCCAGGGCGGCGCAGCCTGATGGACGTCCTGCTCACCGTCGGGGGCCTGCTGGTCGTCGTGCTGCTGACCGTCGGCACCGGGCTCGCGGTGGCCGCCGAATTCTCCCTCACCACACTCGAACGCAGCACCATCGAGGCCAACGTCCGCCAGGTCGGCGACCGCCGATCGAAGACCGTGCTCAAGGCGCACCGGACGCTGTCGTTCCAGCTGTCGGGCGCCCAGGTCGCGATCACGCTCACGACCCTGCTGACGGGCTACGTCGCCGAACCGCTCCTCGGGAAGGTCATCCGCCCGGCCCTGACCGGACTCGGCCTGCCCGACAGCGGCGCGCGCGGGGCGTCCCTGGTGCTGTCGATGCTGTTGGCCACCGCACTGTCCATGGTCATCGGCGAGATGGTGCCGAAGAACCTCGCCGTCTCGCTGCCGCTGAAGACGGCGCGGGCGGTCGCCGGATACCACTCCCGGTTCTCCGCGCTGTTCCGCTGGCTGATCACGCTCATGAACAACAGCGCCAACGTCGTCGTCCGCAAGCTCGGCGTCGAGCCGCAGGAGGAGCTGCGCTCGGCGCGTTCGCCCCAGGAACTGGGCTCGATCGTGCGCACGAGTGCCGCCAGCGGCACCCTCGACGTCGCGACGGCCCAGCTGCTCGACCGCTCGTTGCGGTTCGGCGAGCGCACCGCCGCGGAACTGATGACCCCGCGCGTACGGGTCGCGTCGCTGCACGTGGACGACACGGTCGCCGATCTCGTCGACCTGTCCCGCAGCACCGGCCTGTCGCGCTTCCCCGTGTACCGCGAGGACCTCGACGACGTCCAGGGCGCCGCGCACGTCAAGCAGGCGTTCACCGTCCGCGCCGATCAGCGCCGCACGGTGCCGATCGGCTCGGTGATGCGACCCGTCCCGACCGTGCCCGAGTCGCTGCCGGGGGACGCACTGCTCGACCGGCTCCGCGCGTCCCGGTTCCAGCTCGCGATCGTGGTCGACGAGTACGGCGGCAGTGCCGGACTCGTCACCCTCGAAGACGTCGTCGAGGAGATCATCGGCGACGTCCGGGACGAGCACGACGACCGCGAGGAACCGTCCTCGCAGCAGATCGACGCAGCCAGCTGGGCCGTCTCGGGGCAGCTGCGCGGTGACGAGGTCGCCGACATCACCGGGTTCGCGATGCCCGACGGGGACTACGAGACGATCGCCGGCCTGATCCTCGAACGGCTGGGCCGCATCCCCGACGTCGACGACGCGGTCGACATCGACGGCTGGCGGCTCACCGTCACCGAGATGGACCGGCACCGCATCGCCGAGGTCCGCGTCGAGCGACGGGAGGTGGCCGCGTGAACGACTGGGTCGCCATCTCCCTCATCGCCGTCCTACTGGCGTTCAACGCGTTCTTCGTCGGCGCCGAGTTCGCGCTCATCTCCTCCCGGCGCGACCGCCTCGAAGCGCTGCTGGCCGCGGGCACGAGCCGCGCCAAGATCGTCATCAAGGCGGGCCAGAACGTGTCGCTGATGCTCGCCGGGGCGCAGCTGGGCATCACGGTGTGCTCGCTGCTGCTGCTCCAGTTCGGCGAACCGGCGGTGGCGCACCAGCTCGAGGCCGCCGTCCACGCTCTCGGCGTGCCGATTCCCGAGTACGTGATCCACCCCGTCGCCTTCGTCGTCACGCTCGTGGCCATCACCCTGCTTCACGTGCTGGTCGGTGAGATGGTGCCGAAGAACATCGCGATCGCCGAACCCGAGCGGATGGCGCTGTGGCTCGTGCCCGTGCATGTGGCGTGGGTCCGCCTGGTGCACCCGTTCCTCTGGTTGCTCAACGGCATCGCCAACGGGGTTCTCCGGCTGATGCGGGTGGAGCCGAAGGACGAGGTCGACACCGGTTACACCTCCGACGAACTGGCCGCGCTGCTCAGCGAGTCGCGCCGCGAGGGACTCATCGAGCACGCCGAGCACCGGCGCCTGTCGCAGACCCTCTCGTCGGCCGACAAGACGGTCGCCGACATCGTCGTGCCGATGGCAGATCTCCGCACCGTGCCGGATCATCCGACGCTCGGCGACGTCGAGGCCGCCGTGTCCGCGACGGGGTTCTCCCGCTATCCGCTGCGCGCAGGCGACGGCCGGCTCGTCGGGTACCTGCACGTCAAGGACGTCCTCGCCCACCTCGGCGACGATCCGGGCGCACAGGTCCCTGCGAGCAAGATCCGCCGGTTGACCGAGCTACCGGTGCACGCGCGCCTCGACACCGCCCTGTCGGCGATGCGCCGGGAAGGCAGCCACCTGGCCACGGCCACCGACGACACCGGCGCGGTGATCGGCGTGGCGGCGTTGGAGGATCTGGTCGAGGAGTACGTCGGCACGGTGCGGGACGGCACGCATGTCACCTGACACGGTGCTCACCGAGCCGGAGTGGCGTGCCCGCGAGGAGGCCCACACCGCGCGCATGCGGCCGTGGACCGGTCCACACCAGGCGCGACGGTCGCGCGGCGAGAAGCATCCCGTACTGGACTTCCTGTTCACGTACTACTCGCTGCCGCCCTCGCAGCTGGAACGCTGGCAGCCGGGGCCGGAGGTGCTGCTCACCGGGGGCGGCGCCGCCCGGTTCCTCGACCGCACCGGGTACGTGGCCACCACCGGCGGCGTCCGTGCCGATCCGGTGCTGCCGCCCAAACGCGCCCGCATGGCGCGCTACGTGGTCTCCCTGCTGGAGGCGACGGGGGCACGGCCACCGCGGCTGAACTGCTTCGGCCTCCACGAATGGGCCATGGTGTATCGCCACCCCGCCGAGGAGGTCCGACACGCTCAGTTACCGCTGCGCCTGGGATCCGCGGGCACCGACGAGGTCGTCGAGAACCTCGACATCCGCTGCGGCCACTTCGACGCCTTCCGGTTCTTCACCGAGCAGGCGCGGCCACTGAACACGGTGCAGCCGACCCGCGAGACGCAGCGCGACCTCGACCAGCCCGGTTGCCTGCACGTCGGTATGGACCTGTACAAATGGGCCTACAAGCTCGGCCCGCTCGTACCGTCGGAGCTGCTGGGCGACTGCTTCGAGCTGGCGGCCGACATCCGCGTACTCGACATGCGCGCCAGTCCCTACGATCTCTCGGCGCTCGGATACTCCCCCGTGCGCATCGAGACCCCGGCGGGGCGGGCCGAGTACGCGCGGCAGCAGGCAGCGTTCGCCCGGCGCGCGGCTCCGCTACGCGAACGGCTGATCACCCTCTACCGCGGGTTGCTTTCGGCGACGGAAGTCGGATCCGAATCACAGTGACCCAGCGGGCTGGGCTGTTAGGGTGGTTACGTTTTTGTCACGTCGACAGAGTGTGATCAGCACTCCGTGCAGGTGAGAGGACGCGAATGGGGCGGCACTACCGAGCCGAGGACCCGGCTCCCGGGCAGCCTGATCCGCTGCGTAAGGCCAGACAGGCGATCGGCGGCGCACGTACGGGCGGCTCGCCGGAGGACTGGTTCCGCGACACCACGACGCCGCCGGCGTCGTACCGCAGCACTCCGGGCTACGCACCGGCACCGAACGACGTCGTGTCCACCTCGCCCGCGATGCACCCCGTCGCACCGGCCCCCGACGCGGACGAGAGCGCGGCCGAACTGACCACGCGCATCGAACCCGTTCCGGCCGACGGCGACGGCCGCGGCCAGGACGCGGCGGCCGCGGCCAGGCCCCCTCGCCCGCGGCCACGTCCCGAACGGCCACGCCACCACGACGCCGGCCACCCGGTGACGTCCGGCGCTGCCGCGACGTACGGCTCCGCCGAGACATCCGGCTCCGCTGTGACATCCGGCTCCGCCGAGACATCCGGCTCCGCCGCGGCGCCCCCTGCTGCTGCGGCCGGGCGTCCCGGCAACGCCGCCGCGTCCGTGCCGGAGGCCGCGAACGCATCCGGTGCCGCTCGGTCCGCAGGCGCCACTCCGCCCCCCGATGCCGCCCCGGGTGCGACTCGGTCCGGCACGGGCTCGTCCGGCACGGCCGGCGACCGCGACGCGGTGACATCGACCGGCGGGCGCCGGCGTGTCACCGCCAGCGGCCGCCACAGCGCGGTTAGCGCGACAGGTGAACGCAGCGCGGTTAGCGCTACCGGTGAACGCAGCGCGGTCAGCGCTACCGGTGGCCGCCGGGCCGTGACGTCGACGGGCAGGCACGGCACGGTCACCTCGACGGGCAGTCATCGCGCGGTGGACAAGAAGCCCAAGCGGAGAATCGCGGCATGGCCCGTGGCGTGCGGTGTGCTCGTGGTGCTCATCGTGGTGGGGATCTTCGGCTGGAACTGGGCCGACGGCGTGCTGTCGAACCGGGCCGAGGCCCAGGCGGCGGCGTGCCAGGAAGGCCGCTCCACGCTGCGGGTGGCCACCGCCCCGGCCGTGGCCGAACCCGTCCAGGAGGCGGCCAAGGCTTGGAACGACGACGACACCGTGGTCCACGGGCATTGCATCACCGTGAAGGTGCAGCCGGGCACGCCCTCGGAGGTCTTCACCGACCTGACGGGCGATCGCACCCGCGGCACCCCCGCCGCATGGATCACCGGCGACACGGCGTGGTCCGACCGCCTCGCCTCGAAACAACCCGACCGGATCGGCGCCTCCCCCGAGAAGCTCACGTCCGGACCGGACGGCACGTTCACCTACGTCAGCCTCGCCGGCAACGGCGTCGACACGGTGCAACAGCGGGCCGCGCAGTCGTTCCGTGCGCACCTGACTTCGCCGGAGCAGCAGAAACGATTCGCCAAGGCCGGGTTCACGGGCTGACCGAGTCGCCGGACCGCGCGCTGCGTTCGCGGTCCGGCTCCCTCCCTTCCGGGCGGTTCTCGACCCGTCGACGGCAGGAAGGAGAGGAGGAAGCCGACCCACCAGCGACGTGCCGTATAGAACGTTATACAGAACGGGTCGGCCGGTGCACACAATGACGCCCGAACACTCGCGAGCGTTCGGGCGCTGTAGCCGTTCGGAAACTGTGGTCGTTCGGTGCGGCGATGGTCGCGCCGAACGAGGCGTGGTTCAGCCGGTGCGGCGGGCGTTGCGCCGCTGCGACAGCTCGTCGGCCATCGGGGTGTCGAGCTCTCCACCATCGGCACGCTCCGCGGGAAACTCGTGCAGCGAACCGCTGATCTCCTGCATCGCACCACTGACGGCGATACCGAACACGCCCTGCCCACCCTGGAGCAGATCGACGATCTCCTCCGGTGACGTGCATTCGTAGACGGTCGTCCCGTCGGAGAACAGGGTCACCCGCGCCAGGTCGCGCACTCCCCTGCCGCGCAGGTGGTCGACCGCGACCCGGATGTTCTGCAGGGAGATCCCCGTATCGAGGAGCCGCTTGATGATCTTCAGGACCAGCAGGTCCTTGAACGAGTACAGCCGCTGCGATCCCGAACCGTGCGCCGTGCGGATACTCGGCGCGATCAGCTTGGTACGCGCCCAGTAATCCAGCTGACGGTAGGTGATTCCGGCGATTTGACAGGCCGCTGGGCCACGGTAGCCAACCAGCTCGTCCGGCAGCGAGTCGTCGGGAAACAACGCTTCCTGCTCGCCACCGTCGATGCCCCTGATCGGACTGTCGTCGACCACGCATGCCTCCTCTCGCCCGGCCGCGCGGCCGACGAAACAAGACCGCCGACCCGGACGGGTCGACCGGTACGACCCACGCCCGTGGGGCCCGGTCGCCGGCCACGGCGCGTTTCGTCGCTCTTCGAACGGTATGCCTGCCCCACGGGGCGGTCAACGCGACGCGCGGGCACCGTGACGACATCTCGACCCGATTACCCGTTTGCCATGTTTTACTTGGTCGAGTAATTTGTTACTCATGCAGGTAAATCGGCCGTCCACCACGACCTCAGACACTGCAACTTCACACCCTGGGGCCTCGGACGCCTCCCCTGTCGGCGACGCCGACCTCAGCGATTTCGGTGCGGGCGCCGGGCTGACGGTGACCGAAGACGTCCGCCGCAGGCAGATCATCGACGCCACGATCGCCACCATCGCGGACCTGGGCTACGCGAAGACCTCGTTCGCCAGGATCGTCGAACGGGCGGACCTGTCGAGCACCCGGATGGTTTCCTACCACTTCGCCGGCAAGGCCGATCTCGTCCAGGCGACCCTGGGAACCGTCGTCGACCGGCAGGACACGTTCGTCGCGCAGCGACTCGGCGAGGAGCGGGACCTCGGCCGCCTGCTGCTCGGCCAGCTGACCGGCGAGGTCGCCTTCCTCGCCGCCCATCCGCGGGAATCGGCCGCGCTCGTCGAGATCGGCACCCACGCGGCCACCGCCGACGATGCGGACGTCTCGGCTCAGGTCGTGTATGCGATCCGGTTCGGCAGGCTCGAACGGCAACTCGCCCAGGGCATACGGCACGGGGTGTTCCGCGAGCTCGACCCGAAGGTCATGGCACTCGTCATGCGCCAGGCCGTCGACGGCGTGATCCTCCGCCTCCGCCGGGAACCCGACCTCGATCCGGACGCCTGCGGACGCGAACTGACCGACCTGTTCGACCGGGCCGTCCGCGCGGACTGACGATGACTACGTGTCGGCGCCGCGGAAGTCCTCCGGCGAGACGGAGTCGAGGAACTCGCGGAACTTCTCGACCTCGTCCTCCTGCTCGTCCGGGATGATCAGGCCGGCTTCGTCGAGCACGCCCTCCTCCGCATGAATCGGCACGCCCATGCGGAGGGCGAGCGCGACGGAGTCACTGGGCCGTGCGGACACCCGCACGTCGCCGTCGAACACGAGTTCGGCGAAGAAGGTGCTCTCCTGCAGGTCGGTGATGATCACCTGTTCCAGGTCGCGGCCGAGGCCGCCGATGACGTCCTTGAGCAGATCGTGAGTCAGCGGACGGGCGGGCCGCACGCCTTGCTGTTCCAAGGCGATCGCAGTCGCCTCCACCGAGCCGATCCAGATCGGCAGGTACCGCTCGCCGTCCGTCTCCCGCAGCAACAAGATCGGCTGGTTCGCGGGCAGCTCGACCCGGACGCCGACGACGCGCATCTCGCTCATCGGGCTTCGCCTCCCTCTCTGCGCGCGGGCTGCAGCGCTAGCGGTGGATCAGCCGTTCGGCCGGCCCACGCGGATTCCACGCGGACACCGCCGACGCTACCCGCCATCGGTGCGCTGTGCTCGCTTCTCACTCTCGCCGGCCCGGTCTCTTCGAGCCCGCCTTCAACCGTACGTCATCCCGGGCGCTACACCGAAGTTTCGCCACCCGGCTGCTGCGGCCGTGACCGCCGCAGTGCTCCGTCCGAGCGCCACCGCCCGCCGCCGAATGCCGGCGGGCGGAGCGGCCGTGCGCCTCACCCGTGGGTCAGCCCCCGGATGCCCGTCTTCACCAACAGGGTGTGCAGCGTGACCGACAGCGCCGCCAGTTCGCGGACGAGCTCGTCGCCGCGTTCCCTCGCGCCCTCGTCGCGGTGCCGGTACACCGGCGCCACGACCTGCTCGAGCAGTCCGACCTCGCGGTCGGCCGAGACCCGCAACGCCCGCAGGTGCCGCGGTTCGATGCCGAACGCCCCCATCGCGGTGACCGTCTTCGCGATCGTCACCGCGTCGGCGTCGTAGAATCCACCGGCACCGGGCCGGATCAGGCCGTACTGGACGAGTTCGGCCAGCTGCGCCTCGTCGATCTCCGCTTCGGCCAGCAACTGCTCCACCGACAACCGTGCCGAGGTCTCGCCGGCGAAGTCGTCCGCCGTCGGCGCGGGCACCCCGACCCCGGTGTCACGAGCGTCGAGGGGAACCAGCCGCCGCGCGGGGCGCAGCTCGGGGTCGGACTCGCGTTCGTGCCCCGGAGCCGCACCACGATCCATCGCGTCGAGCTGCTCCTTGATGACCTTCAGCGGCAGATAGTGATCACGTTGCGCCGTCAGGACGAACCGGAGCCGCTCCACGTCGGCGGTCGTGAACTGACGGTAGCCGGACGGCGTACGAGCAGGCCGGACCAGACCCTCGGATTCGAGAAACCTGATCTTCGAGATCGTCACCCCGGGGAAATCGTTGCGCAGTTGCGCCAGCACGGCCCCGATGCTCAAACCCTCGCGTGGTTGCCGTCCGGCAGCCGTCACTGCGCCCCCTGGCCTCCGGTCAGGAACACCAGACGGAATTTGCCGATCTGCACTTCGTCGCCGCCCGCCAGGACGGCCTGATCGACCGGCTCACGGTTGACGTACGTGCCGTTGAGGCTGCCGACGTCGATCACGACGAAGGACCCGCCTTCGCGGCGGAACTCCGCGTGCCGCCGCGAGACGGTGACGTCGTCGAGGAAGATGTCGCTGTCGGGGTGCCGACCCGCGCTCGTCGTGTCGCGGTCGAGCAGGAATCGCGAACCCGCGTTCGGGCCCCGCTTGACCACCAGCAACGCCGAACCCGCGGGCAGCGCGTCAACGCCGGCCTCCTGCGGCTCGACCGCCGGCGCCTCCTGCCCTTCCCCTTCCGACAGGAAGTCCGCCCGGAACACGGAGGTCTTCTCCGGAGCTCCCTCCGGGGGAATCTCGGGCCCGTCGTTCGTGCTCACCTGAGCTCTCCTTACGCACTGACAGTGTGTCGCTTGGTCTTCTCACCGCCCGTGGTCGCGAAACCGCAGGCGGCCATGAAACCTGGTGCGCCTCAACGTACCGCGCGGTCGGCCGCGCGCAATGCCCGGGCTCCCCGATCAACTCCCGGTCAGGCGCTGGTATGCCTCGGCGTCGAGCAACCCCTCCAGGGTCGCCGGATCGGCGACGCGGAGCTCGACGAGCCAGCCCTCACCGTAGGGGTCGCCGTTGATCAGCTCCGGGGTGGCCGTGACCGCGTCGTTGACGGCGATGATCTCACCGTCCAACGGTGCGTAGATCTCGGACACGCTCTTGGTCGACTCGACCTCGCCGACGGTGTCACCGGCCGCCACCTCGGCGCCGGCCTCCGGAAGATCGACGAACACCACGTCGCCCAGCTGGTCCTGGGCGTACTCGGTGATACCCACCCGCACGACGCCCTCGTCGCGCTCGGCGACCCATTCGTGGTCCTCGGTGTAGCGCAGTTCCTCCGGTGTGGACTGTGCAGCCAAGGTCGTTCCCCTTTCACTCCCTGCGTGGCCACGAACGAGGGGAATCGTCGCACGGCGCCGCGATCACGTCAGGCCGACGTCGTTCCCACGCGCCCGGCGACTGCGTTCACGACCGGCTCAACCGGCCGCCCTGCGCCTCCGGCTGCGGCGGTCGCGCGTCACCGCCAGCAGGGTCTGCGCCGCGTAGAGCACGCCGGACCACACGTACAGCACACCGCCCCAGATCGTGAACGCGTAGGCCAGCGGAGCCGCGATCGTGGCCGCGGTCGAATCCCCCTGGACGAGCAGCAACAGCGGGAAGGCGTACATGAGGACGAACGTGGCGCCCTTGCCGACGTAGGTGACCTCGGGTGGCGCGAACCGGTTGTACCGCAGCACCAGGACGCAGATCCCCGCGACGCCCTCGCGCAGCAGCAGCACGCCGACGGCCCACCAGGGGACGATGTCGCGAAGCAGGAACGCCACGAGCGTGGCGACGATGTAGAGCCGGTCGGCCGCCGGGTCGAGCAGCTGTCCCAGCCTGCTCATCTGATTCAGCCAACGGGCGAGTTTGCCGTCGAGCCAGTCGGTCAGCCCGCTGAACACGAGGATCGCCAGCGCCCAGCCGTCGGCGTGGGGGCCGAGCAGCAGCCACAGGAACACCGGGACACCGGCCAGCCGCAGAATCGACAGCAGGTTCGGCGGCATGACGGCCTGCCGCAGCAACGACGGCGCGTCCGCAGCGGCGGACCCGGCCCTCACAGCCGAGTCACCCGGGTCCTCGTCACCCGGGCCCTCGTGAGCCACCGTGCCCCCTGTTTCCGCTGGGCCCGTGTTCCCGCCCGAGCACTGACGGCGGGCTTCCCGGCCCGTCCGCTCCCCCGACCCCGCAGACTCGTTCACCCGTTCACCGTATCGAGCCACCGGGCGCGGGTGGCGTGGCCGGCCTCACCGGGCAGCTCACCGAACAGCGGCCCGCTGCGGTGCCGACACGGCGGTGCGGACGACCGGTGCCGGTCACCGGGCGCGGTGGTAACTCCAGCCGCGGCGGCACAGCTCGTCACCGGTGAGGGCCTGCGGCCGGCCGTGCCGGTCCATGCCCATCCAGCGAGGGCGGCCGGTGGGGTTCTCGAGCACGTACGGCCTGCCCTGACTCCACACGACCGTGCAAGGCGTCGTGGGTGGCGCGCTCGTGGTCTGCCGGGACGCCTTCGCGTCACGCTGCGCGCCGGGATTCCGGGCGGTGCGTTGCTCACTGTCGTTCATCACCCTGGTTATCGGCATCGCGGGACGCGGCGTTAACCGGCCGCCGTGTGGTTCACCCGTCCGCGCGGCGGGCCCGTCCGCGTGAACAGTCCACAGCAGACTGCGCACGCGACCGGGACGTCCGCTCCGCCGTGCGGCCGGTCAGCCCTTCACACCGGGGAAATCCTCGTCGCGGAACTCCCCTGCCGGGCGCTCCGCTGCGTCGTTCTCCTTGCCGCGCAGCTCGACCCTGCGAATCTTGCCGGAGATCGTCTTCGGCAACTCGGCGAATTCGAGCCTGCGCACCCGCTTGTACGGCGCCAGGTGCTCCCGGCAGAACGCGAGGATGCTCTCGGCGGTCGCGCCGTCGGGAGCGTACCCCGAGGCGAGCACGACGTACGCCTTCGGCACGGCCAGGCGGACCGGGTCCGGAGCGGGCACCACGGCCGCCTCGGCGACCGCCTCGTGCTCCAGCAGCACGCTCTCCAGTTCGAACGGTGAGATGCGGTAGTCCGAGGCCTTGAACACGTCGTCGGTGCGGCCGACGTAGGTGATGTAGCCGTCCTCGTCGATCGAGCCGACGTCACCGGTGTGGTAGTAGCCATCCGCGAACGCCGTGGCCGTGCGCTCCTCGTCGCCCGCGTAGCCGACCATCAGACCGGTGGGCCGCCGCGACAGGTCGAGACACAGTTCGCCCTCCGTGGCAGGCTCGCCGCTGGCCGGGTCGACCAGCACGACGTCGAAGCCCGGCACCGCCCGGCCCATCGACCCCGGTTTGACCTGCTGCCCCGGCGTGTTGGCGATCTGCACCGTGGTCTCGGTCTGGCCGAACCCGTCGCGGATGAGCACGCCCCACGCCGCCCGCACCTGTTCGATGACCTCCGGGTTCAGCGGTTCGCCCGCGCCGACGACCTTGGTGGGCGGTGTCGGCAGCGCACTCAGGTCCGCCTGGATCAGCATCCGCCACACCGTCGGCGGGGCGCAGAAACTCGTGACTCCACATCGCTCCAGCTGGGCCAGCAGGGCGTCGGCGTCGAACCGCGTGTAGTTGTACAGGAAGACCGTGGCCTCGGCGTTCCACGGCGCGAACACGTTGCTCCAGGCGTGTTTCGCCCAGCCGGGCGACGCGACGTTCAGGTGCACGTCGCCGGGTTCGAGGCCGATCCAGTACATCGTCGACAGGTGCCCCACCGGGTACGACACGTGCGTGTGCTGCACCAGTTTCGGCTTGGCGGTCGTGCCCGACGTGAAGTACAGCAGCAGTGGGTCGGTGGCCTGCGTCGTGCCGTCCGGGGTGAACGCGGCGTCGGCCGAGTAGGCGTCGGCGTACGACAACCAGCCGCCCGTGGGTTCGCCGACGGCGATACGCGTGTAGCCGCCGGGAACGTCGGCGAACTTTTCCGCATCGGCCGACCGCGCCACGACGTGCCGGGCCTGTCCCCGGTCCACGCGGTCGCGCAGGTCGGCGGGCCCCAGCAGCGTCGTCGCCGGGATGAGCACGGCACCGAGCTTGATCGCGGCGAGGATCGTCTCCCACAGCTCGACCTGATTGCCGAGCATCAGGATCAGCCGGTCCCCGCGCCGCACGCCCTGGGCGCGCAGCCAGTTCGCCACCTGGTTGGACCGGCGTGCCAGTTCGGGGTAGGTCCACCGGCCCTCGGTGCCGTCCTCCTCCACGATCCACAGCGCATACCGGTCGGCGTTGGCCGGATCGGCCGCCACGCGGTCGAACCAGTCGAGCGCCCAGTTGAACTCCGTCAGCTCGGGCCAGCGGAAACCCTCGCGTGCCGTGTCGTACTCCTCGCGGTGGGCCACCAGGAAGTCCCGGGCACGCCGGAACTCGTCGTGACCGTCCCGGCCGGCCGGGTTCGAGTGGGCGGTGTGGGCCTCGTTGCTCACGTTCGTGTTTCTCCTCGCTCGCCAGTGTCCGGTGCCGTGCTGTCTGCTGCCGGGCGCTATTCGCCGGTGAAGTGGGGCGGGCGCTTCTCCAGGAACGCCTGCACCGCCTCACCGAGGTCCTTGCTGGGCAGGAACGCCGCGTTCCACGCGGACACGTACCGCAGCCCGGCGTCGACCTGCTGCTCGGTGCCCATGGACAGTACGTCCTTGATCCCCCGCACGACCAGCGGAGGATTGGCCGCGAGTTCGGCGGCCAGCTCGCGCGCGGCGGTCAGCAGCGCGTCCCGGTCGGGGTGGACGTCGTTGACGAGGCCGATCTTCTCGGCGCGTGCGGCGTCGATGTCCTTGCCGGTGAGGGCGAGCTCCCGCAGGTGCCCCTCGCCGATGATCCCGCCGAGGCGCTGCAGGCTGCCGATGTCAGCGACGATAGCGACCTTGACCTCCCGCACGCTGAACTGTGCGTCGGCGCTGGCCAGCCGGATGTCGGCACCGGCGATGAGGTCGACGCCGCCGCCGATGCACCAGCCGGACACGGCGGCGATCACCGGTGTGCGGCACTTGGCGACCGTGCTGACGGCGTCCTGCATCGTCCGCACCTCGTCGAGGAACCGGGTGCGCGGACCCGCCTGGGCGTCGCCTGCGAGGAACTCGCTCCACCCCGGCAGCATCGCGTTCAGGTCGAGACCGTACGAGAAGTGCTTGCCGCTGCCAGCCAGCACGATCGCCCGCACGTCGGGGTCGGCGTCGAGCGCCCGGAAGACCAACGGCAGTTCACGCCAGAAGTCCGGGCCCATGGCGTTGCCCTTGGCGGGGCCGAGGAGCGTGACCTCGGCGATGTGACCGTCACGGCGGATGTCGAAGGCGACCGGATTCTCGGGCAGTGTGGCGGTGTGCTCGGCGTTCATGGCCGTCATCCTCGCTCACGTGCCGGCCGCCGCCGACAGGGCCCGCGCGCACCGGCCGCCGGGACGGCGCGGGCCGGGTGAGGCCACCCGGCCCGCGCCCGGTCACGACCCGTCGTGATCCGTGGCGACGACCGCGGCCAGTTCATCCAGCACACGCTCGGCCTCGGGCCCGTCGGCGCGCAGGACGACCTCGTCGCCGTTGCGCGCGCCGAGGCCGATCACCGACAGCACGCTGCGCGCGTCGACCGGGTCGGCGCCGGCCTTGCCGATCGTCACCGGCACCGGCTGGCTCGCGGCCGCCTTGGCGAACACGGCAGCGGGCCTGGCGTGCAGGCCCACCGCCGAGCCCACGGTCACGTGACGTTCCATCATCGGATGCTCCTTCCCTGTCGGCTAACCCTGCTGGGCGCCGATGAGTCCCTGTTCCGGTGCCACGGCCGCGGGCTCCGGCCTGGCGGGCCGCTCGCGGCGGCCGATGCTCTTGACCGCCACCAGGCAGCCACAGGTGACGACCATTCCCGCGGCGACGGCGACGAGGTACAGCAGCGGCGAGCCGACCAGTCCGACCACCCAGATCCCGCCGTGCGGTGCGGGCGAGGTCGCGCCGAACGCGACCACGAGCGCACCGGTCGTGGCGCTGCCCGCCATCAGCGACGGGATCACGCGCAGCGGATCGGCTGCGGCGAACGGGATGGCGCCCTCGGTGATGAACGACAGCCCGAGCAGCCAGGCGGCCTTGCCGGCGTCGCGCTCCGCCCGCGTGAACAGCCGCCGGCGGACGACGGTCGCGAGCGCCAGCCCCAGCGGGGGCGTCATGCCGGCCGCCATGACCGCGGCCATGATCACGGTGTCACCGCTGGCCAGTGCCGCGATGCCGAACGTGTAGGCGACCTTGTTGACCGGGCCGCCCGTGTCGAAGGCCATCATGAGGCCGAGCAGGCCGCCGAGCAGCCACGCCGTGCCACCGGAGAGACCGGCGAGCCAGTCGGTCATGCCGCTCTGCGCGGCCGCGATGGGTTCGCCGACGACCACGAGCATCAGCAGGCCGACCACGAAGCACGCCACGAGCGGGATCACGACGACCGGCATCACGCCGGCGACGCCGCGTGGCACCTTGATCCGTTTCAGCCCCATGACGACGAAACCCGCGAGCAGACCGGACACCAGGCCACCGAGGAATCCGGCGCCGATCGCGCTGGCGAGCAGCCCGCCGACGATGCCCGGCGCGATGCCCGGCCGGTCGGCCATGCCGAACGCGATGAACCCGGACAGGATCGGGACGAGCATGTCGAACGCCGTCGAGCCGACCTTGAACAGCACGCCCGCGATCCCCGCCTCGCCGAGCAGGTCCGCCGGGTCGGAGATGCCGTCGTAGTGCACGCCGCGGAAGTCGCCGCCGTCCACGACGGCCGCGATCTCGGCGCCGCCGACCAGGAACGCGACGGCGATGAGGATGCCGCCGGCCGCGACGAACGGGATCATGTAGCTCACGCCGGTCATCAACCATTGGCGCAGGCGCGTGCCCGCCCCGGCGTGCGCGTCGACCGCGGTCTCCGGTTCGGGTGCCGACGGGACCGGTTCCGGCTCACCGCCGGGCCCCTCCGAGGTCTCGGCGGAGGCGGCGGTGTCGGTGGGGGTGTCGGCGGCGGACCTGGCGGCGGTCGCGGCCTGTTCGACGAGAGCGGCGGCGTCGTTGATCGCGGCTTTCACGCCTGCCGTGACCTGTGGTTTGCCCGCGAACCGCTCGCGGTCGCGCACGTCGACGTCGGCGGCGAACACGACCGCGTCGGCGGCCGCGATGTCGTCGGCGGACAGTGGTGCCGAGCCGGCGGAGCCCTGTGTCTCGACGGAGATCTCGTGCCCCGCGGCGGTGGCGGCCTGTTCGAGGGCCTCGGCGGCCATGTAGGTGTGCGCGATGCCGGTGGGGCACGCGGTGACGGCGACGAACTTCATTGTCCGAACACCTCCTCGCGGACGAGGCGCACGACGGACTCCGCGTCGGAGACGTCGAGCAGCGACTGGCGGAACGACTGGTGCATCAGGCGCCGGGCGAGCGCACCGAGCACGCTGAGGTGCTCGTCATCGCCGCCCTCCGGCGCGGCGATGAGAAAGATCAGGTGTGCCGGGCCGTCCGAGGCACCGAAGTCCACACCGGACTTGCTGCGCCCGAAGCCCAGCGTCGGCTCGGTGACGTGCGCCGACCGTGCGTGCGGGATGCCGATGCCACCTTCGATACCGGTGGGCATCTGCGCCTCCCGCTCGCGCAGGTCGGCGAGGAACCCGTCGAGATCGCTGACGCGGCCCGCTCCGGCCAGCTGCCGGGCCAGGCCTGCGGTGACCTCTTCGCGGTCACTGCCGCGGAGATCGAGGTCGACGAAGTCGGCGGTGATCAGTTCGGCCATGTCAGCACTCCTCTTCGAGTACGCGATCGCCGTCGACCGCGGGGTGGATCGTGACGCCGACGCGGTCGACGTCGGGCGGTGCCGGCATCCGGCTGCCGGCGAGCCCGGTGGCGGCGGCGCCCCATGCCAGCGCCGCGGGCAGCGCCTCCCTGCCGCCCCCGGCGGCGAGGAAGCCTGCGAGTAGCGCGTCGCCCGCGCCCACGCTGCTGCGGGCGGCCTCGACGGGCGCCTCGCCGTGGAGGACGCCGCGGGAGTCGGCGAGGACAGCCCCGTCCGGGCCGAGGCTCGCGAGCACGGCCCGCGCCCCCCGTGCCCGCAACACCTCGGCGGCACGTGCGGCGTCGCCGAGGGTGCGGACGGGAATGCCCGCGCACACCGCGAGCTCCTCCCGGTTCGGTTTGACCAGGTCGGGTTCGGCGGCGAGGCTCCGCGCGAGTGCCGGGCCCGACGAGTCGACGGCCACGCGGACCCCTGCGGCCCGCGCCGACACGACCAGTCGCGCATAGCAGTCGGCTGTGGCCTCCGGCGGCAGACTGCCGCAGCCCGCGACCCAGGTCGTGCCGTGGCTGCACGCGGCGAGAGTGGACTCGAGCAGCGCGTTGAGTTCCGACTCCGCGCACGCGGGGCCCGGCAGGTTGAGCTTGGTGACCGTGCCGTCAGGCTCGGCGAGTGTGATGTTGGTGCGGGTCCCCTCGGCCACGGGCACCGCGCGGACCGCGACGCCCTGCTCGTCGAGCAGCTCGGTGAGGCGGGCACCCTCGGCACCGCCCGCGAGCAGCACGGCTGCCGTCTTGCGGCCGTGTGCGGCGAGCGCACGCGAGACGTTGACCCCCTTGCCACCGGGGTCCACATGCGACCGTTGCGCCCGCAGCACCTCGCCGCGGCGCAGGGACGCGACCTCGACGGTGTGGTCGATGCTCGGGTTGGGCGTCATGGTGACGATCACGACCGCACCACCTCGGGTCCGGCTGCGGCGAGCCGCTCCCCCAGCTCGGGGTCCAGTCCACTGTCGGTGACGATCACGTCCGCCTCGGAGAGGTCACCGAAGCGCGCGAGACAGTCGTTGCCCGCCTTCGTGTGATCGGCCAGTACGACGACCCGGCGCGCGGCCTGGATCATCGCCCGTTTCACGGCGGCCTCGCCGGTGTCCGGTGTGGTCAGACCCCGTTCGGCGGACATGCCGTTGGTGCCGAGGAACGCCACGTCGACGTAGGTGTCGGCGAGTGCGCGCAGCGTCCAGTCCTCGACGGCCGCCATCGTGCGGCCCCGGACCTTTCCGCCCAACAGCAGCACGGTCAGCTGCGGCCGCACGGCCAGCGAGGCGACGAGCGGAACCGCGTTGGTCACGACGGTCAGTTCGCGGTCGTTCGGCAGGATCTCGGCGAGCCGGGCGGTGGTGGTGCCCGCGTCGAGCAGGATCGAGCCCTCGTTCGGCAGCTCGGCGAGGGCCGCCTTCGCGATGCGTTCCTTCTCCGAGGTCAGAACCGCGTCGCGGTCGGCGAGGCCGGGCTCGAACCCGAGCCGTTCGACCGGAATGGCGCCCCCGTGCACGCGGCGAAGGAGGCCCTGCCGTTCGAGGACGGTGAGGTCGCGCCGGACCGTCTCCGTCGTGACGTCGAAGTCGGCGGCGAGCTCGGCCACGTCGGCGCGACCCTCGGCGCGGGCCCGCTCGGCGATCTTCCGCTGACGCTCCTGTGCGTACATGTGGCTTTCCTTGCCGGTTTGCTTTGGTTTAGTTGGTTATATGTGGGTTACGAGCGGATGTCAACCGTGTGCGGGACGCGAATGCACAACGCACCGCCGCACGCCGGTTCCAGACCCAGCCCGTGTTGCGCCTCCAAGGGCGCGTGTTGCGCATCCGGGGGCGCGTGTTGCGAATCCAGGGGCGCGTGTCGTGCATCCGGGGGACGCTGCTGCGAACTCGCGCCCGGCGCCGCCGGACGCCGGGACCGACCGCGGCACCGTCGGCTGCGGCCACACGCCGACCACGACTCGGAGACGGCACCGGCTGGGAGACAACACCGACTCGAAGACGACAAGGGCGCGGGCGGGGACGACACCGGACCCTCGATCGACGAACGCATCGCGGCAGCGGAACGGCACGCCGGAGGGCACCGGCGCCGCGGACACGGCCGCCCCACACCGACACCGCGAACCCGTGACCACGAGGCCATGAGGCCATGAGGCCATGAGGCCATGAGGCCATGAGGCCATGAGGACGGGGCCAATACCACGGAGCCGTTGCCCACGAGGCCGTTGACGACGACGGCTCTTGGCCAGGAGCACGCGACCACGGAGTCAGAGCCCGGAGTCACAGCCCGGAGTCACAGCCCCGAGAGCGAGTCACGGCCCGAAAACACGGTCGTGAGAACACGGCCCCGAAGACACGGTCGTGAAGCCACGAACATCGCGACGACGGCGACCCGGGCAGCCCCGCCGGTACCGGGCGAACACACACCGCACCGACGGCGAGCCGTCCCGGCAGCGGGTGGTCACACCACCGGGACGGCGGCGGAGGTCAGGACTCCTGACCGAGCAGGTCGACGACCGGGCCGATCACCGTCACCGCGGGCGGCCGCATCCCCTCCCGAGCGGCGTCCGCGCCCACTTCCTTCAGCGTCGAACGCAACACCTTCTGCGTGCGCATGGTGCCGTCCTGGATCATCGCGACCGGAGTGTCACCCGGCCTGCCCGCGGTCATCAGCGCATCGGCGAACCGGTCGATGCGCTCGACGCCCATCATCAGCACGATCGTGCCGCGCATGCGGCCCAGGGCATCCCAGTCGGTCAGGGACGTCTCGTGGTCCGGCGGCACATGCCCCGACACGACGACGACCTCGTGCGTGACACCGCGGTGGGTCACCGGCACGTCGGCCAGAGCCGGAACGGCGAACGCGCTGGTGATGCCGGGGACGACCGACACGGCCACCCCGGCTTCCGCACAGGCGAGCAGCTCTTCGAAACCGCGGCCGAACACGTACGGGTCGCCGCCTTTGAGACGGACGACGAACTTGCCGGCCTTCGCGTTGTCGATCAGTGCGCTGTTGATGACGTCCTGGCTGGCCGCGCGGCCGTAAGGGATCTTCGCCGCGTCGATCACCTGGACGTGCGGCGGCAGTTCGTCGAGCAGTTCGCGCGGCGCGAGCCGGTCGACGACGACCACGTCGGCGCGTGCCAGCAGCCTGCGGCCGCGCACGGTGATCAGCTCGGCGTCGCCGGGTCCACCACCGACCAGCGCCACACCGGGGTCGGGACGGCGGAGGCCGTCGGCCGCGTCGTGGCCGTAGCCGGGCCCGGGATCCGCCGCGGCGCCGGAGCGCAACGCGTCCAGCAGACTGTCGCGCACAACGGCGGAGCGCTGCGGTTCGCCACCGGACAGCACGCCCACGAGCACGCCGTCGTTGCCGCCCACGGCCGGTGTCACGGCACTGCCGTCGGGGCCGGAGTCGGCGCGCACGCAGAAGATCCGCCTGCGGTCGGCCTCGGCGCACACCGCGGCGTTGACCTCGGCGTCGTCCGTACAGGCCAGGGCGTACCAGGCGTCGGCGAGATCACCGTCGGTGTACTCCCGCCGGGTCCAGGTGATCTCACCCTCGTCCGCCATCGCCCCGACCGACGGGGTCGTGTCCGGGGAGACGAGTTCGATGACGGCTCCCGCCTTGACCAGGCGTGGCAGCCGCCGCTGAGCGACGGTGCCGCCGCCCACGACGACCACGCGCCGTCCGGTGAGGTCGAGTCCGACCAGGTAGTGCTCCTCCTGCGCCATGCCAGTCAGCATGACGCATATCCTGTCCGGTCGATGCGCTCAGGGCCCACGCAACGTGAGCAGTTCCTCTGCCCCGAACATCCGAGCGGTCTCCACCGCGGTGGGTTGACCGGCCTCCGGATCGGCTCCGCCGTCGAGCAGCGCACGCACCACGTCGGCCTCGCCCTTGAACACGGCACCGGCCAGGGGACTCTGGCCGCGGTCGTTGAGCCGGTCGGGATCGGCACCCCGCTGCAGCAGTGCGGCGACCGTCCCGGCGTGGCCGTGGTACGCGGCGAGCATCACCAACGTGTCACCGCTGTCGTTGGACAGGTTCACCGGCACACCCGCGTCGACGTAGGCGGCCAGCGTGTCGGTCTCACCGCCACGTGCGAAGTCGAACACGCGCGCCGCGAGTTCCAGCAGCTCCGGGTCGATCTCGCACGCCGCGGCGGGCGGCCCTCCGGCGCTGCCGGCCCCACCGGGTGCGGTGTCTCGCTGCCGCTCCGTCATGCGGCCAGGGTGCCACGTTCCGGCGCACAGCGCCCGGCGCCGGAACGTGGAGTGCTCAGCCCTTCTTCACGGGATAAGGCAGCAATGCCATCTCTCGGGCGTTCTTGATCGCCCGCGCGACGTCCTTCTGCTCCCTCGGCGTCAGGCCGGTGATCCGTCGGGCGCGGATCTTGCCACGGTCGGACACGAACTTCCGCAGCAGAGCGGTGTCCTTCCAGTCGACGAACTCGACACCCTCGGCGCGCAGCAGGTTCCGCTTGCGGCGCTTCTGCGGTGCAGGCTTCACTGATCTCCTCCTACCAGCTCGACTTGCTCACACCCGGCAGCTCGCCCCGGTGGGCCATCTCGCGCAACCGGATCCGGGAGAGACCGAAGGCGCCGTAGTAGGCGCGCGGACGGCCGTCGACGGCGTCACGGTTCCGGATCCGCGTCGGGCTCGCATCACGCGGCAGCTGCTGCAACGCCGACACGGCTGCGCTCTTCTGCTCCGGGCTGCTCCGCGGCGAACGGATCGTCTCCTTGAGCGCCGCACGACGTTCGGCATGACGCGCCGCGACGACCTTGCGCCGTTCGTTCTTCGCGATCTTCGACTTCTTGGCCATCAACGCTCCTCGGTGTCTTGCGGGACACCCGCACCCGGTCGCGCCGACGAGCAGGGGGCTCCGCGATCGTCACTCATCAGCGCTCCTGCGTCTTGCGGGACACCCGCACCCGGTCGCGCCGACGAGCAGGGGGCTCCGCGATCGTCACTCATCAACGCTCCTCCCTGAACTCGACGTGCTTGCGCGCGACGGGGTCGTACTTGCGCAGCACCATGCGGTCGGGATCATTGCGCCGGTTCTTGCGGGTCACGTACGTGTAGCCGGTCCCCGCCGTGGACCGCAGCTTGACGATCGGGCGCACGTCGGTGGTGCTCGCCATCAGAGCTTCTCCCCTCGCGAGCGCAGGTCCGCCACGACGGCGTCGATCCCGCGCTTGTCGATCGTCTTCATGCCCTTCACCGAGACCCGGATCCGGACCCAGCGGTTCTCCGACGGAACCCAGTAACGGCGCTTCTGGATGTTCGGTTCCCAGCGCCGCGACGTGCGCCGGTGCGAGTGCGAGACCTGCTTGCCATAGCCCGGCGCGCGGCCGGTGACCTGGCAGATCGACGACATCGACCCTCCCTAGTTGGTGTTGATAATCGTTTTCATTTACAGTACACGACGTGATCGATCCGCACCGCACACCCCTGGTCCTGCTCACCGGTCTCGCCGAGCCGCCGGTCCGGCTGCTCGCCGACCGGCTCACCGCCGACACCCCCGGGACCGCCCTCGTCCACCACGACCTGCGCCACGCCGACGACGGCGTCATCCGGCGGCTCGTCCGCCTCGGCTCGGCGGAACGGATCGGGAGCGTGCCGCTCGACCACGGGTGCGTGTCCTGCACGCTGCGCCAGGACCTGCTGCCGCTCCTGCGTGCGCTGTCCCGCAGGCCCGAGGTGGAACGCATCGTCGTCCGGTTGGACGAGGCACTGGAGCCGGAGTTGGTGTGCCGCGAACTGCACACGGCCCTCGTTGACGACACACCCATCACAGCGGACGTCGAGGTGGAGGCCGTGATCACGGCGATCGACCAGGAATCCTGGCTCGGGGCGGCCACCGGCGACGCGGCGCTCGGCGAACTCGACCTCCACGCCGGGCCCGACGACGACCGGACCCTGGCCCAGGTGGCGGTGGCCCAGGCGGAGTTCGCCGACGTCCTCGTGCTGGCGGGCGAGGCTCCCGACGCCTGGACCGCGGCCCGCACCGGCGCCGTCCTCCAGCGGCTGGCACCGCGCGCGGCGCTGCTGGACCTCTGCGGCGCCGACACCGCCCGGCTACTGGGCGCCGTGCCCGGCGACGGCCACCGGGGAACGCCCCGCGACCCGCACGGTCCGCTGGTGACCGGACAGCCGCCGCTCGACCCGGACTGCGGCGTCACGTTCCTGACGTTCACCGCGCAGCGCCCGTTCCATCCGCAACGGCTGCACGAGGCACTGGACGTCCTGCTCGACGGTGTCGTGCGCACGCGGGGCCGCGCGTGGCTGGCGGGCAGGCCCGACGATCACCTGTGGGTCGAGTCCGCGGGCGGTGGTCTGGGCATCCGCCTCGCCGGCAGCTGGCTGGACTCGCCGCACGGTCCCGGCTGGGACGACGTCTCGCCGGAACGCCGCACCTTCGCCGCGCTCCGCTGGGACCCGGTGTGGGGTGACCGCGTGCAGGAACTCGCCGTGCTCGCCCATCGGGCCGATCCGGCCGACATCGACCGCACCCTGCGCGGGGCACTCCTCACCGACGCCGAACTCGCCGAAGGACCGGAGGCCTGGCATCACTACCCCGATCCGTTCGCCGCGGGGCACGACGAGTCCCGTGACGACGACACCGCAGGCGCCGAACCCGCAGGCGCCGGCGATGGCCCGACGATCCGACACGACGAGAGGTGACGCACCGATGAAACCCGACATCCACCCCGAGTACCACCCGGTGGTCTTCCAGGACGCCAACACCGGAGACCGGTTCCTGACCCGGTCCACGGCGACCTCGGACCGCACGATCGAGTGGGAGGACGGCACGACCTACCCGCTCGTGACCGTCGAGATCAGCTCCGCATCACACCCGTTCTGGACGGGTACGCAGCGCATCATGGACAGCGCGGGGCAGGTGGAGAAGTTCCGCCGCCGCTACGGCGGCACCTCGCCGGGGCGGCAGTAGCGACGCGCAGGGTGACGCGGCAGGCCGGGGCGGTGACCGCGGGCACCGATCACGGCCGGTAGAGCAGCCCGAGGAACTCGGCGAGCAGTCGTTCCCGCAACCGCGGCGACGCCGCGGCGAGCATCGTGTTGATCCCGGCCATCCGGTCCGGCAACCGGATCGGACGGCCGGGGTCGGCACCGTCGCCGGTACCCGTGTCCAGACCGGCCGCGGCGAGCACGTCGGCGAACTGCCGGGCGGTGAGTGTGTCCGGGTCGAGAACACCGATGAGGGCACGCAGGTCGGCGTCGAGCGTGACGGGGCCTGCGGCCCGCGCTGCCGCCACCGCCTCGCGCACCGCCGTCACCAGCGCGTCCTCGTGGCCGCGGTTCACGGCCGTGATCGTCAGGTGCAGGTTGGCGGGCGAGGATTCGTGGGGAAACTGCGGCTGCACGTGCCAGCCGCGCGCGGCGAGTTCATCGGCGACCGTGAACAGGTCGAAACCCGGCTCGCCGTCCAACGCGACGGCCAGGAGTGTCGCATCGGGATCGCCGAGCACCCGCAGCCCGTCGACCGCGGTGATCCCGTCGCGGATCCGCTCGGCGGCGGTGCGGGCGGATCGGGCCAGCCGCGCGTAGCCGTCGTCGCCGACGTGGCGCACGACAGCCCACGCCGCGGCCAGCGGCCCACCCGACCGGGTCGACTGCAACGTCGGGTTGAGCATCGTGTAGCCAGGCCAGTCGGCGCTCGCGAAGTAGTGTCCGCGGCGCAGCTCCGGATCGGCGTGCAGCAGCACCGACACGCCTTTCGCGCAGTAGGCGTACTTGTGCAGGTCCACCGACAGGCTCGTGACCCCGGGCACCGACAGATCGAACGCGCCGGGCCCGCCGCGCGCGCCGTCGCGGCGCAGGTACGGCAGCACCCAGCCGCCGATGCACGCGTCGACGTGCATGCGCACGCCGCGTTCCCCGGCCACTGCGGCGAGCTCCGGGATCGGGTCGATGACGCCGTGGGCGTACGACGGCGCGCTCCCGACGACGAGCACGGTGGTGTCGTCGACAGCCGCGGCCGTCGCGGCCGGATCGGCACGGAAGGTCGTGGGATCCACCGGCACACCGACGACGCGGACACCGAACAGGTGCCCCGCCTTGCGGAACGCCGCATGCACCGTCGATGGGACGACGATCGACGGGTCCGCGACGTCCCGCCGTCCCTCCCGCGCGGCCAGTACGGCCAGCAGGCACGACTCGGTGCCACCGGACGTCAGCGTCCCGACCGCGCCCGGTTCCCCGCCCAGCAGCCGTATCGCCGCGCCGACCAGGTCGTTCTCCATGCGCAGCAGGCTGGGGAACGCCGTCGGGTCGAGGCCGTTGGCCGAGCCGGCCGCCGCGTGCGCGCGTGCGGCGAGTTCGTCGAGCTCGGCGAGACCGCTGTCGTAGACGTAGGCGAGCGTGCGGCCACCGTGGGTCGGTGCGTCACCGCGCCGCAGCAGGGCGAGTTCGGCGAGCACCTCCTCGACACCGGTCGCATCGGGATTCGCGCCGGGGATCACGCGCCTCCTCCCCCGGTCGCCGCGCCCGCGTCCCGTTGGGGCCGACGGTCGCCGAGGACGCTCCGTCGCAGCAGGGGCAGCGCGAGCGCGACGAACACGGCAGGCAGCACCGAGAAGCCGAGGGTGATCGCCGTGACGGCGCTCTCGGGCTGGGTCGCCGTCGCCTGCCCGCTCGAGACGTATCCGCCGATGGCCAGCACGAGCCCGAACAGACCGGGCCCGACGGCGAGACCGAGCGTCTCGGCTGCGGTCCAGACGCCCGCCGTGATCCCCGCCCTGGTGGCGCCCGTCCGCTCCTCCTCGGCCGAGATCAGGTCCGGCAGGATGGCCAGCGGGAACACCTGGATGCCGGCATAGCCCACACCGGCGACCGCGACGAAGACGAACACCGCCGGGGTCGCCATCAGTGGGGCGAACGCGAGAGCGGCCAGCGCGCAGGCCAGCAGCACCGACGACACCCGGAAGCCCGTGAGTTTGCCACCGCTGCGGCCGATGCGGTCCCACACGGGCATGACCAGCAGTGCGGGGCCGACGAACCCCGCGAACAGCATCGACTGCAGATCGGGGTCGCCGAGCACGTACCGCGCCACGTAGTTGACACCGGCCAGCAGCGTCGCGACGCCGAGCGCCTGCAGGAAGTAGACCGCCAGCAGCCAGCGGAACGCGCGCCAGGACCGCATGGTCCGCAGCAGCTCGCGCCAGCCCGGCGTGGGTTCGCGCAGCCTGCCGACGGGCGCGCCACGGGTGCCCGTGTAGACGGCGACCGCGCCGAGCGCGATGAGCACGCCGACGAACACCCCCATGACGCGGTAGCCGGTGGTGCCGCCGAGCCCGCTCGCGATGGCCGGTGCGACCGCACCGGAGACGAGGATCGCCAGTGCGAGCACGCCGATGCGCCAGGTCGTCAACCGTGTGCGCTCGTGGTAGTCCTCGGTCAGCTCCGCGGGCAGTGCGTTGAACGGAACCTGGAAGAACGCGAACGCCGTGGCACACACGAAGAACACGACCACGACGTACCCCGCGTCCGCGGCCGTGGAGCCGAGCCCCGGCCCGGCGAACAGCGCGGCGAAGCAGACCGCCAGGACCAGTCCCCCGGCCAGCAGGAACGGCCTGCGGCTGCCGTGCTTGCGCAGCACGCCGTCCGAGATCCGACCGGCCACCGGATTGAACAGCACGTCCCATGCCTTGGGCAACAGCACGATCGCCCCCGCCAGCGCGGCGGGCACGGCCATGGTGTCGGTCAGGTACGGCAACAACAGCAGCCCCGGCACCGTCCCGAACGCGCCCGTGGCGAACGACCCGAGCGAGTATCCGAGACGGGTCCTGGTGCCCAGCGCCGACATGTTCCTCCTCGGACGATGTGAGTGGAGGAATCGTGTCACCCGCACCGCCTCACCCGAATGCGACCCCGCCGTGCGCCGGCGGTGTGGCTCGGCCGGCGGCGGTCGGGGTGCGTGGTTCGGTGAACGGGCGCGGTTCGGCGGGTCAGGACAGCGCGTCGGCGACCCGGCGCAGCGTCGCGGCGTCCCCGCGGACGAGCAGCGTCGTCACGACCGTCTCCTCCCACGCCTGCAGCTCGTCGCGGATCTTCGCGGGCGGGCCGATCAGCGACGTGTCCTCGACCAGCGACGTCGGGATCGCTGCGGTGGCCTCGTCCTTGCGGCCTGCGAGGTACAGGTCCTGGACCTTGTCGGCGACGTCGGCATAGCCCATGCGCGCGAACACGTCGTGGTGGAAGTTGACGTCCTTGGCACCCATCCCGCCGATGTAGAGCGCCAACGACGGTTTGATCAGCGCCGCGGCCTGTTCGACGTCGTCGTGCACGATCACCGGGACCGACGCGGCGACCTCGAAATCGTCCGGCCGGTGCCCGCGTGCGGCGAAGCCCTCGTCCAGGGCCGCGCGGTAGAACGCGTCGCTCTTCGGTGAGAAGAACAGCGGCAGCCAGCCGTCACAGATCTCCGCCGACAGCGCCACGTTCTTCGGGCCCTCGGCGGCGAGGTGGATCGGGATGCGCGGGCGCAGCGGGTGCACCGTGGACTTGAGCGCCTTGCCCAGGCCGGTACCGCCCTGCAACGGCAGTTGATACTGCCTGCCGTCGTGGGTGACCGGCTCCTCGCGGGCGACGACCTGCCGCACGATGTCGACGTACTCGCGCGTCCTGGCGAGCGGTCTCGGGTACGGCTGGCCGTACCACCCTTCGACGACCTGCGGTCCGGACGCGCCGATCCCGAGGACGAACCGCCCGCCGGAGAGGTGATCCAGGGTCAGCGCGGCCATCGCGGTGGCCGTCGGCGTGCGCGCCGACAGCTGGACGATGTCGGTGCCGAGCGTGACGCGGGAGGTCGCCGATCCCCACCAGGCGAGCGGGGTGAGGGCGTCGGAACCGTAACCCTCGGCGGTCCACACCGAGTCGAACCCGAGCTGTTCGGCCGTCGTGATCGCCTCGAGCGCCCCGTCCGGCGGCCCGGACGACCAGTACCCGAGGTGGTAACCGAGCTTCACGTCGCATTCTCCTTCAACCGCGCTGTCGTCGGATGCCTGTCTTCGGTGCCGCTGTGGTGGGCGCTGCTGTGTCGGGTGCCGCTGCCGGGCCGGGGTCGTCGGTCAGCCCGTGGGCCGGTGTTCGGCGGGCACGTAGTGGATGGGCAGGGACCGCTCCGACTCGGGCGGCAGGTTCCGGGGCGGTGTCTCGACCGTCGGGGTTGCCGCCGGGTCCATGCCGAGCGCCCGCCGCCAGCCCGCCCTCGCCCGCGGATGGTACCGCCGCTGCCAGGGAACGAGGCGGAACGCGAACCGGATGGCCGTGCCCACCAGCCGGTGCAGCCGCTCGTCGCGCGGCGACCACGAGTAGCCGAGCCGCTCGCGCACCGCCGCGTCGTACATGCCGACCGTGAGCCATACGAAACTCCGGTGCACCAGCGGCCGCACCGGCGTCCACAGCGGACCGGGAAGCCACCTCAGCAGCGGCGGCCTGCCGATCCGAGAGAGGTCGAGGACGTCGCGGGTGGCCTTGTTGTCCTCGAGCACGTCGCGGCACATGCGGTCCCAGTACTCCTGGAAGTCCTCCCAGGTGTCCGGCACCGGCCGCATGGACATGCCGTACATCCGGTACCAGCGCTTGTGCTCGTCGAACAGCTGCCGCCGCTGCGCCTCGGTGAGCCCGCCCATGAAGTTCTCGGCGATGATCAGCGTGCTGACGAAGAACGTCGCGTGTGCCCAGTAGAACGTGTCGGGGTTGAGGGCATGGTATCGGCGGCCGAACCTGTCGGTGCCGTGGATCGTGTCGTGATAGCCGCGCACCTCCCGCGCCGTGGCGTGGGCACGGGGACCGTCGTAGATCACGCCGCCGATCGGGTACAGCGAGCGGAACAACCGCTCCCAGCGTTCGTCGAAGAACCGGGAGTGCTCCTCGACACCTGCGCCGAGTTCGGGGTGCATGTTCTGCATGCTGCCCGCCCACAGCGCGATGAGCAGTCCCCGCCAGTCGCCGAAGATGCGCCAGGTGAGCGAATCGGGTCCGAGCGGCTCCGGGCCGCGACCCGCGGCCTTCGGCGGGGTCCGGGTCCTCTCCTCCGTCATCGCCTGCTCCCCTGGTCCTGGTCCAAAATGTGACTACGACCGTTGTCAACTTCGGCGCTCACGGTACGGTCGACAACGTCCGTGGTCAATCGAGGGACGTTCACATGACTACCGAAAGCCGCACCTGGGCGGGGACCACACTGGCCGACCGCAAGGCAGCCCGCAGGCGACAGCTGCTCGACTCCGGGCTGACCCTGCTCGGCTCCGACGACGGCGCCGCCCTCAGCGTGCGCGCGGTCTGCCGCCACAGCAGGCTCACCGAACGCTACTTCTACGAGAACTTCGCCGACCGCGACGAACTCATCGTCGCCGTCTACGACGCGCTGGCCGCCGAAGCCCACCGTGCCCTCGTCGACGCCGTGGCGTCCGCGCCCGCCGAGGATCGTCCTGCCAGGGCGAAGGCCGCGGTCACCGCCTTCGTCGAGCTGATCATCGACGACCCCCGCAAAGGCCGCGTACTGCTGTTGGCGCCGCTGTCCCACCCCGCCCTGAGCCGCAGCGGGGTACAGCGCATCCCGATGTTCGCCGCACTCGTACGGGACGAGCTCTCCGCGGGCACCGACGAGGAGGATCGCGCGATGACAGCCACCGCGCTGGTGGGCGGACTCGCCAACCTGTTCACCGCCTACCTCGACGGCACCCTCGACGTCGGCCGCGACCGGCTCGTGGCCCACTGCGTCAAGCTCGTCCTCGGTGTCGACGCGCTGCACAGCTGACCCCACCCGCACTCACGCACCCACGGCGTCCCCGCGGGCGGCCACGAGTTCGAGTGCGATGTCGATGATCATGTCCTCCTGGCCGCCGACGTAGCGCCGCTCCCCGACGCGATAGAGGATCTCGTGCGCGGGCACGCCGTACCGCTCGGCCGCCCGTTCGGCGTGCAGCAGGAAACTCGAGTACACACCGCCGAATCCCTGCACGATCGACGAGCGATCCATGACCGGCAGGCGCGTGATGAACGGCTTGACGACGTTCTCCGCCGCGTCCATCAACACGTCCTTGTCGACGCCGGTCTCGACCCCGAGCCGGTCGAACGTCGCGGCGAGCACCTCGGTCGGCGAGTTGCCCGCGCCAGCGCCGAGCGCCACGAGCGATCCGTCGATCTGCCGGGCGCCCGCACGGTGGGCCAACACCGAGTTGGCCACGCCGAAGCTGAGGTTCTGGTGCCCGTGATAGCCGACCTGGGCGTCGTCGCCGAGTTCGGCCACGATCGCCGCGACGCGGTCCGAGGCGTCCTCCAGGATCAGTGCACCCGCCGAGTCGACGACGTACACGCACTGACAGCCGGCGTCGGCCATGATCCGTGCCTGCTTCGCCAGCGCCTCCGGCTCGGACATGTGCGAGAGCATCAGGAATCCCACGGTTTCCAGGCCGAGGTCCCTGGCTGCCGTGAAGTGCTGTACCGACACGTCGGCCTCGGTGCAGTGCGTCGCGATGCGCACCGCACCCGCGCCGAGGTCCGCGGCGGCCCGCAGGTCGGTCACCGTGCCGAGCCCCGGTAGGAGCAGCACCGCGATCCGTGCCTGCCGCGCCTCGTCGACGGCCGCGGCGATCAGCGCGGCTTCGTCGACGAGGGAGAAGCCGTAGTTGAACGTCGACCCGCCGAGCCCGTCGCCGTGGCTGACCTCGACGAGCGACACCCCGGCGCTGTCGAGTGCGCGCACGGTGTCCCGCACGTGCTGCTCGGTGAACCGGTGCGCCATGGCGTGGCTGCCGTCGCGCAGGGTCGTGTCCACGATCCGGACCGGGGCCGTCATGCGTGCACCGCCTTCTTCTCGAGCAGCCGCTCCGCCATGAGCTCGCCGACCCGCGCGGCCGCGGCGGTCATGATGTCGAGGTTTCCGGCGTAGGCGGGCAGGTAGTCGCCGCCCCCGGCCACTTCCAGGAACACGCCGACCCGGGCGTGACCGTTCCAGTCGGGGCGCGGGTCGTCGAACTGCGGCTCGGCCTTCACCGTGTAACCGGGCACGTACTCCTGCACCCGCCGCACCGTGTCGTGAATGGACCGTGCGATGGCCGTGCGGTCGGCATCGGGGTCGATCGCGCAGAACACGGTGTCCCGCATGATCATCGGCGGGTCCATCGGGTTGATGATGATGATCGCCTTGCCGCGTTCGGCGCCGCCCACGACTTCGAGGCCGCGGCCCGTCGTCTCGGTGAACTCGTCGATGTTGGCGCGCGTGCCCGGACCCGCCGACCGCGACGACACGGACGCCACGATCTCGGCGTACGGCACGGCGGTGACACTGCTGACCGCGTGCACGATCGGGATGGTCGCCTGCCCACCGCAGGTGATCATGTTCACGTTGGGCACGTCGAGGTGCTCCTGCAGGTTCACGACCGGGCACGTGAACGGACCGGTCGCCGCCGGGGTCAGATCGACGGCCCTGATGCCGGCCTCGGCGTAGCGCGGTGCGGCCGCCAGGTGCGCCTTCGCCGACGTCGCGTCGAAGACCAGGTCCGGCGTCGCGTCCCGGGCCAGCAGCCAGTCGACGCCGCCCGCCGAGGCCTCCACACCGAGCGCCTCGGCGCGCGCCAGGCCTTCCGAGGCCGGGTCGACGCCCACCATGTAGCGCACGTCGACGAGCTCGCTGCGCTGCAGTTTCGCCAGCAGGTCGGTGCCGATGTTGCCGGGGCCGACGATCGCGGCCACCGCTCGAGATCTGCTCATGGGGATGACGCTGCGGCACCGCATACGCCAGGATCAACGCATGTGTCCCGCTCACCGGAACAACGACGTCGCCCGCGACCCGAACGGCGCCGATGACCCCGCCTCCCCCGTTCGGCGCCCCACCACGGCCCGGGACGGTGCCGGGGCGACCCCGGCTCACGGCACCCCACCGGCGGACGGGACCGCCTCGACGGCGGCGAGGGTGGCGGCGCTGCTGTCCGCGTTCCGCCCCGGCGACGAGGCGCTCGGCGTGTCCGAACTGGCCCGCCGGACCGGCGTGCCGAAGTCGACCACGCACCGGCTCACCGCCCACCTGGCCGACGAGGGGCTGCTCGAACCGGCGGGCAGGGGCAGACTGCGACTCGCATTGAAACTGTTCGAGATCGGCCAGCTCGCCGTGGCCCAGCGGGGCCTGGTCGACGCTGCCCGGCCGTATCTCGCCGACCTGCGCGAGGCGACCCGCAACACCGCGCATCTGGCCGTCCTGGAGGGCACCGAGGTGGTCTACCTCGACATTCTCCGCGGCCCCGACGCACCGACACTGCCGTCACGCGTGGGCGGACGGTTTCCCGCGCACGCCACCTCCGTCGGCAAGGCGATCCTGGCCTTCTCCGCGGAGTCCGTTGTGGACGATGTGATCACCGCCGGGCTGAGCCGGATCAGCCCGCGGACCGTGACGGCGCCGGGACTCTTCCGGTCCCAGCTGGCCACGATCGCCCGCGACAGTATCGCCTACGACAGGGAGGAGTCCGGGGTCGGCGTGGTCTGCGCCGGGGCGCCGCTGCTCGGCTCCGACGGCACCGCGGTCGGCGCGCTGTCGCTCTCCGGGTGGACGAACCGGATGCGCCTCGACCGCGTCGCTCCGGCCGTCCGCACCGCCGCACTGACCCTGTCCCGCCTGCTGCCCTGAACGGCGGCCCCGGTCAGGGCGCGTCGTTGGGGGCGACGCGGCAGGTGGCCGACCCGAGGGCGGGACCACGGGCCAATAGGGTGAGCCCATGGCCCACACCACCGAGCCGAGTGACGACGTGACCGAGTTCTGGCGCGAACGCCGCATCGCCACGCTGACGACACCGCGGGCCGACGGCACGCCCCACGTGGTGCCCGTCGGGGTGACCGTCGACGAGGAGTTCGCCGTCGCGCGGGTCATCTGCTCCGGCGACAGCGTCAAGGCCCGCAACGTCCGCCGCGGCGGCCACGAGGGCGTGCCGGTGGCGGTGAGCCAGGTCGACGGCCGCAGGTGGTCGACACTCGAGGGGCGCGCCGTCGTGCGCGACGACGCCGACGCGGTCGGCGAGGCGGAACGGCGCTACGCCGAGCGATACCGCACGCCGCGCGTCAACCCCAACCGGGTCGTCCTCGAGATCACCCTCACCCGCAGGCTCGGCATGCGCTGACCGCGGCCCGGTCCCGCTCCGGACTCGGGGTCAGCCGCCGAACATCGCGCGGAACTGCTCCAGCGACGAGGCACGGTAGACGAAGTTGTTCTCCGTGACCTCCGACAGCGGCGCCGACGGCTCGGCCGAGTAGAGATGCCCCGGGTGCACGACCGGGTCACCGGACAGCCGCGCCAGTGCCTGCAGGCTGTGATACATCGCGTCGGCGTCGCCGCCCGGAAAGTCCGTGCGCCCGCAGCCTTCCAGGAACAACGTGTCGCCCGCGACGAGCTTGTCGCCGACGAGGAAGCACTGACTGCCCGGGGTGTGGCCCGGGGTGTGCAGCAACCGGATGCCGACGGCCCCGACCTCGAGCCGGTCGTCGTGCTCGTGCGCAACGAGATCGCCGGACACGCCCGTGGTGCGCCGGACCCATTCGGCCTCGGCGTCGCTGACGTGCACCGGAACCTGCTGCCGTTCCAGCAGTTCGGCCAGCCCGGGCAGCGAGAAACCCATGAAGTCGCCGCCCACGTGGTCGGGGTGGTGGTGCGTGACGAGCACGCCGGTCAGCCGCATGTCGTCGGCAGCCAGCGTGTCGAGCAGGTCGCCTGCCGCGTACGCCGGGTCGACGACCACGGCCTCCCGCGTCTCGGCGTCCCCGATGAGGTAGGCGAAGTTGCGCATCTGGGTCGCGACGGGATCGCCCACGGCGAAGTCCCGGCCCGCGAGCAATTGGCGGAAGTACAGCCGATCGGACATGGCGCGCAGGCTACCGGTCTCGCCCGGCGGGTACGCCGCCGCAGTCCCGGGTACCCGGCCGCGCACACGCACCGCCTCGACGTCCGCCGAGTGCGGCGGCGCCGGGGCCGTGGCGGCCGTTCGGGCGGCATCGGTGGCCGCGATGCGTGGCCGGGTGGTCACGGATGCGACAATCCCGGGACCTGAATCCGCCGGCGGGGAGGGCCTCTCATGCATATCGGGCGTGCCACCGCCGGCATGGTGCTGGGCATCGCGATCCTGTTCACCGGCGCGGCGAGCGCGGCGCTCGACCCGGTCGCCGTCGACCAGGCCCACCGTGCGCCGCATCACCCGCCCTCACGCACCGCGGACGGCCCCTCCCCCGCACCGGAGACCGCCCGTCCGCACACGGTGCGCATCCTCGTCTCCGGCCCGGACGACACCCTGATGCGGGTGCTCCGCGGTGGCCGCGGCTCCCAGGTGGCACTCGGCGGCGAACCGTTCGATCACTCCTTCACCGAACCGCCGGGCAGCGACGGATACCTCGGCATTCAGGTGGCGGCGGCCAGCAGGCAGGCGGACGGGCCCGCCGTACGGTGCCGCATCACCGTCGACGGCGACGTCGTGGCACAGCAGCGCACGGCGAGCCCGGACGAGAGCGGCCTGGCACAGGTCCGGTGCACGGTGCCCCGCGGCGTGTAGGACCGCATTCCGTCGTGGCCACGGCATGCGCGGTCGCCGGACGGGATGCAGTCGGCGGACGGGGACGCGCGGTCGGCGCCGCTGCGCACGTCCGCCACAATCGACGGTCATGAACGGAACCGTCGTCGTCCTCGGCGGACGTAGCGAGATCGGCCTCGCCGTCGCCCTGCGCCTCGTCCGCGGCGGGGCGACCGATGTCGTCCTCGCGGCGCGCCGCAGCCACGATCTCGACGAACAGGAGCAGACCCTCCGGCACGCCGGGGCCACGTCCGTGGCCCGGGTCGAATTCGATGCCGACGACACGGCGCGGCACGCCGAGGTGCTGGGCGAGATCATGACCGCCCACGGCCCGGTCGGCGTCGTGATCACGGCGTTCGGGATCCTCGGCGATCAGGCACGCGGCGAACGCGACGCGGCGCACGCGCTGCAGATCGTCCACACCGACTACACCGCACACGTCAGCGCCCTGACCCACCTGGCGAACCTGCTGCGAGCCCAGGGCAGCGGCAGTCTCGTCGTGTTCTCGTCGGTCGCGGGGGTCCGGGTGCGGCGCGCCAACTACGTCTACGGCTCGGCGAAGGCCGGACTCGACGGGTTCGCGAGCGGACTGGCCGACGCCCTCGCCGGCAGCGGTGTGCACCTGCTGCTCGTGCGGCCGGGCTTCGTCGTCGGACGCATGACCGAAGGCATGTCCCCGGCTCCGTTCTCCAGTACACCGGACCAGGTCGCCGACGCCACCGTCGCCGCCCTGCAGGCGGGCCGCGCCGCGGTGTGGGTGCCACGGATCCTGCAGCCGGTGTTCTTCGGCATGCGCCTGCTGCCGCGTGCGCTCTGGCGACGACTCCCCCGCTGAACGCCCCTCGCCCCGCCTGCGCCGCATCTCACGGCGCCCAGGGTTCATCGGCACCGTGTTCTTCGGCACCGTGTTCTTCGGTGCCGTGTTCTTCGGTGCCGTGTTCCGGCGCGGGGCGGAGTTTCGCCGCGCGCCGCGCGTCCGGCCGTGGCGTACCGTCACCATCGAACGGACGTGATCACGAACGGAGACCGCCGATGACCGAGACAGGCCGTGGCCAGGGACCCGTCGTCGTCGGGACCGACGGTTCCGAAACCGCGTTGCGCGGAGTGCAGTGGGCGGCGCGGGCCGCGGCCGTCCGGCGGGCACCGCTGCAGATTCTGCACGCCTCCGGGTATCCGGAGCGGTACACGGGCGAGTCGATGCTGCCGCCCGAGTCGTTCAAGGCCGAACTGCGCCGTCAGCGGTGGGAGTTCCTGCACGCAGCGCGGCAGTCGGCCATCGACACCGTCGCCGCATCCGGACTGCCCCGGCTCGACGTGGAGACGGTGCTCGATCCGGAACAGCCGATTCCGGCGCTGGTCCAGGCCTCCGCGTCCGCACGTCTGCTCGTCCTCGGCACGTCGGCGCACCGCAGCATCACCGGCCTCATCGTCGGCTCCACGACCATCGCACTCGTCGGCCACGCCCACAGCCCCGTGGTGTCCGTGCGGGGCGACGTCGGCGACACCGGCGAACCCGATCGCAGGCCCGTCGTGGTCGGTGTCGACGGCAGCCCGTTGAGCGAACGCGCGCTGGGGTGCGCGTTCGACGAGGCCTCGTTCCGGAGTGTCGCGCTCGTCGCGGTGCACACCTGGAGCGATTCCGACACCTCCGCGTTCCGCGAAACACACGTCGACTGGGAACCGCTGCGTGACACCGAGGAGCGGCGCCTCGCCGAACGCCTCGCGGGCTGGCGTGAGCGCTACCCCGACGTGCCCGTGGAGCGGGTACTGGTCAAGGACAAGCCCCGGCACGAACTGCTCGAATGGAGCCAGCGAGCGCAGCTCGTCGTCGTGGGCAGCCGCGGCCGCGGTGGTTTCCGCGGCCTGCTGCTCGGCTCGACGAGCCACGCCCTGATCCACAACGCCGGGTGCCCCGTGTTGGTCGCCCGTCCCGAGGACGGCTGACGGGCTGGGTCGGTCACCGTGGGGTGAGCAGCACCCACACCGGCCCTTCGCCGACGGGAATCCGCCGTCCGTCGCCGGTGCGGTACGTGGTCTTCTCCCCGCCCGACGGCCGTGACCAGGTGCCGTCGAAGGCCCTGCCGTCGCGCAGGATCGTCGCCTCACCGCGGCCGACCGTGACGGCGACCGGCGACAGCTGTCCGCCGGAGTCACGCACCTGCCGGCCCTCGCGCACGGCGACCCGCTGCACGACGACCGTGCCCGCCGTGACGTCGCCCGCCTCGCGCGTCCGCAGCGGCGCACCGTCGAACGACACCCGCCACCCGCCGTCGCCGGGCGACCAGGTGAACCGGTAGCGCGCGGCACGGAAGTCGACGGTGCGGGTGTCGGTCCGTGTACCGCCGGCCGGGGCGGCTCCCGACTCGGTCACCGGCTCCGGTGCCCGCTCCCGGTTCTGGCCCGGCAGCCGGTGCGGGCGGACGTACAGGTTGTGCGGAATGGGCCGGTCGTTGCCGCGGAAGTACGCGCCGGGCCGCGTCTTGTCGGTCACGAGCGTGATCGGGGCACGCCGCAGCAGCGGCTCGATCTCCGGTGCACCGCCCGAGTACACCAGCACCGGTCTGCCGAACTGGCGAACGAGCGCGATGTCGGTCTCGCGGGCGCTGCGCACCGGACCGGCCACCTCCGGCAGTCTGCTCGCGTACACCGCCGCCAGCCGGGTCAACCCGCCTTCGACCGGCTCGACGTACACGATGTCCGCCGCCGACAGTCCGGTCTGCGGACGCGCCTCCTCCACGTTGTCGATCTTCACGACCACGACGGGTCGCCGCGGCGGGCCGCCGTCCTCCGGTTTCTGCCGTTCCGAGCGGGTGGGCTCGCCGCCGCCACCCCGGCCCGCATCCTCACCGTTGCCGTCGCCGCCGCGGAGCAGCAGCAGCGTCGCCGCGAGCGCGGCGATCAGGAACACGGCCACCGCCGCCAGCAGCCGGAACGCGGGGCGCGACACGGCCATGACCGTCTACCCGGCAGGCCCGGCCGCACGGACCGCGACAGCCGCGGGCAGCGCCGCATTCCCGTGCGGCACTATCCGCCACAGCACTGCCCGCCACGGCGGTGCCGTGGACCGGTCCGGGGCGCTGGCACCGATCATGTCGTCACTGCCGGGCCCAGTCCTGGGACACGCGTTCCCATTCACGGTCCCACCAGGCCTGCCGGGACCGGGTGAGCAGCGTCCGGAACGCGCCGTAGCCGAGGCCACAGGCCCCCGCGACGAGGAGCCACAGGGCCACGCCGGCACTCGCACCGTCGACGATCGCACCGGTCCGTGTCACCGGCGGCGTCGTGACAGCCCCGCTGTGGTCGACCCATATCGTCACCTCCGTGCCACGGGTGGCGCCGCGGTAGGCGGGCACCGAACCGGTGCGCTCCCCGCCGTCCGGCGCCGTCCACCGCGCCGGCGCACGCACATCGTGCGCATGGCCTGCGGTCGCCGACACCGGGGCCTTCGCGGTCAGCTCGGCGGTGACCCGGTGGGTGGCGGCCGCATCGCGCGCCGCGTCGTCGAGCCTGCCCGCGTAGACGTCACCGCCCCAACTGACCGCCGCGGGCACCGCCGCGATCACCAGCACCACGATCATCGCCAGCAGCCTGCCCTCCCAGCGATCACCACTCCGTGCCAGCGGGTTCCTGCCCGGACGAATCCGCCGCCACGCCCGCGTGAACCGTCCGTCCGATCCCACGCCTGTCACCGTTCTCCCCTCTCCGGCCGCTCCGAGTGCGCCCTGCGGCGGGAACACGCCGCAGGTCCCGCGCCTGTCATGTTCCCGCCGGAGCTGCGGGCTATTCAACTCATCGCAGGCGCATCCCACCTGAAGGAGTCTCCGAACGGACTACGGCGGGCCGGCACATCGACGATGTGCCGGCCCGCCGTAGTGATGCCGAAGCCGGAGCGGCCGTGAGCCGGACCGGGAACCCCATCCGGCTCATCCGCCGATGGGGACGCCGGTCAGGACACGCTGGCCAGGTATTCAGCCGTCTTCTGCGGGTCCATGAACCAGTGCTGGTAGTCCGACGGGTCGGAGAAGCCGTTGGCGAAACGCTTCGCCACGACCGGGTTCTCCTGCGCCGCACCCAGGATGTCCATGACGTGCGGGGGCGGCGGCGTGAGGAGCGCGTTCGTCCAGTTGGTGACGTGCTGGGCGTACTCCCAGTACGTCTCGAACGTGTCGGTCATCCACGCGTCGTCGAAGGGCTGGTCCCCGCGCTCGAGGATCGACCGCAGGTACGAGTCGGCGCACTTGGCCGCATTGTTCGAGCCCTGCCCGGTGATGGGGTCGTTGGCGACCACCACGTCGGCCATGCCGAGCACCTTGCCACCGGACGGCAACGTGCCTACCGGCTTCCGGATGACCGGCGTGTAACCGCCCGCCAGCGTGGCGCGGTCATCGGTCAGCTCCGCACCCCGCGCGCGCTCGTACTCCCACGGCACGTACTGCTTCATCAGCGACAGCGTGCGGTCGAGGTGCTCCTGCGGGGAGGGCCGATCGGTGAACACGTCGAGCGGCCCACCGGGAATGCCCTCGAAGAACATGATCTCGCAGTTCCCGCTCAACGTGAGCCCCGGAATCATGAACAGTTCGCCCACGCCCGGGATCAGGTTGAACCGCACCGCGCGGTTGTTCGGGTGCTCCGGTCGGGTCTCGACGCCGTGGGCGTACACCACCGACAGGGCACGCTGCGGCTTCGTCCACACCGAGCGCTCGTTGTCACGGTCGAACAGCTGCACCAGCTCGCCCTTGCCCGCGGCGACCACGGTCAGGTCGTACATCGTCGACAGCGAGTTCAGGTCCGCCGTCGTCACTCCGTGGATGACGAGCTTGCCGCCGCGCTGTTCGAACAGCTCCAGCCAGCCGGCCATCTTCACGCGCTGGTCCACCGACTGGCCGTAGTTGTCGAGCCAGCCGATCCAGTTCATCACCCGGCTGGAGTCCTCACCCGCGACCGAGACACCGAGCCCGTCGACGGTGACGCACTCGGCCTCCCACAGGTTGAGGCCCTCGCTGCGCTCGGTCTGCAAGGCGTCGTTGAACATGCACTGGGTCGACATCACGCGGCCGCCGCGGATCTCGTCCGCGGTCCGTGCCGACATCACGGTGACGTCGTATCCGTGCTGCTGCAGCGACAGCGCCAGCTGCAGCCCGGACTGGCCGGCTCCGACGACCAGAATCTTACGCATGCGTTCGTGCCCTCCCGGGGTCAGACAGTTCGGCCAGCGCCAGCGTGTAGCTCACCAGCTCACGCAACGTCTCGGCCGTGGATTTCGGCTCCCGCGCGTCGACGGTCACCAGCGGGATCGACTCGTCGAGAGCCAGGGCGTCCCTGACGTCGTCGAGGTCGTGGTGCATCTCGCCGTCGAACCGGTTCACCGCGACGATGAACGGCAGGTCCGAGTCGTTCTCGAAATAGTTGATGGCCGCGAAGGACTGGTCGATCCGGCGGGTGTCGACCAGCACCACGGCGCCCAAGGCACCGCGAGACAGGTCGTCCCACAGGAACCAGAACCGCGCCTGGCCGGGCGTGCCGAACAGGTACAGCAGGAGGTCGCTGTGCAGCGTGATCTTGCCGAAGTCCATCGCCACGGTCGTGGTCGACTTCTGGGCGGTGCCGGGCGCCTCGTCGATGCCCGTGCCCGCCTCGGTCATCCAGGCTTCGCTGTTGATCGGCGGCACTTCGGACACGGATCCGACGAAGGTGGTCTTGCCGACGCCGAAACCGCCGGCCACCACGATCTTCGCCGAGACCGCCAGCTCATCCGGCTCGCCGCCGGCGGCCGCCTGCGCGCCGTCAGACCGGTAGCCGCTTGAGTCCATCGAGGATCCTCTCGAGTACGTTCCGATCGTGCGCATACGCGTACGCCGTGGGGTGGATGTAGATCGCTCCCTGGGCCGCCAGGTCGCTGACCAGCACGCGGATCACGCCCAGCGGCAGTCCCAGCGACACCGACAGCTCGGCGATCGACACCCGCGTGCGCGCACGCTCGTACAGCCGACGCGACTCCGGCATCAGCGAGTCGGCCAGGCTCGGGTCATAACGCGGCACCGAAATCAGCGTTTCGACGAGCAGGTCGTAACGCGGTTTGGTGCGGCCGCCGGTGAGCGCGTAAGGACGGATCCGCTTGCTGCGCATCCGGTTCGGCTGACCGGCCCCATTCTCTGTGGACACGGTGGTCACTTCCTCACCAGTGGGGTCGTCACGCCTGCGCCCTGCGGGCGGTCAGCACGCGTCGCATGTCGGCACGGATTTCCGGGGTCAGGGCGTGGCCGGCGTTCCGGACGAACTGGGTCATCTCGTACGCCACCACCTTCATGTCGCAGTCGGGCCCGGTCAGCACGGCGAGTCCGGCGCCGTTGCCGATGCCCATGAACAGGAAGTAGCCGTGGGTGAGCCGGATGATGATCTGCTCACACCCGCCCTTGTCGAACAGCGTCGCGCTGTTGCGCGCGAGGCTGAGCATCCCGCTCGCGATCGCCGCGAGCTGCTCCGACTCGTCCGTCGAGACCTCGTCGGATGCCGTCAGCGGAAAACCGTCCGAGGACATGATCAGCGCGTGCGTGACCCCGTGGACCTTGCGGACGAAGTCGTTGATCAACCACGCGAAGTTCTGTTTGCCTGAGACCTGGGGATTCACTCGGCCGACTCCTCACCCACGTCGTCGAGCCTGCGGTGCTTGGCTCGCGGGGTGTCCTCGCCGTCCTGGCCCGCGTCGGCGTTCTCCGCGGCGAGCTGCTCGCCGTCAGAGAACGCGTCCAGGTCGGCCAGCAGCCGGTCGTGGCTCTCCTCCATCGACACCGGGTCCTCGAGCACGTCCTCCGGCGCCGACATCGGCTCGTCACCCGTGCCCGACCCGGCACCGGAGCCCGCGCCGGCGGCGCTGGCGTCCTTCAGGCTCTGCGACACCCGGCGGGGCAGCCCGCTCGCGGTCGTGCCGCCGGTCGCGTTCGAGGACGGACGTGGCCGCGGGCGCGGCGACGGCGGCTCCTCGACCGGCGCCGGTTCCGCCGCGGGCGCGGTGGTGTCGGCGACAGGCGCGGTGGTGTCCGCCGCGGGCGGTGGCGGGGTCGCCGCCGCACCGGTCTGCTGCGGCACGCGCTGCGGGAGTTGGCCCGAGATCGCGCCCGTGGAGCGTTCCGGCGGCTCCGGGGCCGGCTCGACCAGCCCCGGCCCCTGCGAATAGAAGACCGTCTCGTTGCCCGACCACATCGCGTCCGGCACCTCGGTGACGAGCGCGAGCGGCAGCAGCACCGTGGCAGTCGTCCCGCTCGGCAGCCGGTTGGCCAGCGACACGGTCAGCTTGTGCCGGTCGGCCAGCCGCCGTACCACGGTCAGGCCCATGCTGCGGACCGCCTCGTCGTCGATGACGTCGTCGACGTCCGTCTCGGACGGTGACAACCGCCGGTTGAGATCGTCCATCCGCTCCGGGGGAAGGCCGATGCCCTCGTCCTCGATCCGCAGCAGCACACTGCCGCTGTCGGTCAGATGGGCGCTGACCCGCACCGGCGCGTTGGGCGGCGACTGGTTCGCCGCGTTGTCCAGCAGTTCGGCGAGGAGCCTGCTGATGTCCTCAGCCGCGAACCCGGCGACGCCGAGCGAGGCGACCCGCCCGATGGTGACGCGGGAGTACTGGTCGATGGACGACATCGCGCCGCGCACGACGTCCACCAGCGACAGCGCATCGGTCGACGGGCCGCCGGCCTCCTTACCCGCGAGCACCCGCAGGTTCTCGGCGTTGCGGCGCAGCCGCGCCGCAAGGTGGTCGAGGCGGTAGAGCTGACCCAGCCGCTGCTCGTCCTCCTCGTCGATCTCCATCTTCTCGAGTTCCTGCAGCAGGGTGTCGACCAGGTTCAGGTCACGCAGCGCGAGGTTCGCGCACATGTCGACCAGGGCCTGCTGCTGTTCGCCACCGCGCGCCGGCAGCGGCTGCGCCAGAGCGGCGATCGCCGTCCCTTCGGATCCCTCCCCGTCCTGCCGCGGAGGATCCAGCAGCTGTGCCGCCGCCACCCGGGAGCGGTCAAGTAACACACGCGAGCGCTCCAGAATTTCCCGCGCTCTCGCCCGCCTCGCCATTCGGTGTCCACACTTTCTTGAGTCTCGCGTACGGGCCTCGGAATTCGGCCGTATGTCCCCCGACCAACGGTGGCCTATGCAAGCAGACGGCCCTGCCGATGTCCACCAGCAGTCCCTGCCTTGTCGCACGCGGTAATGCCTTACTCTCACCACCGCAAAGAAGTGTGGCGTGCACCCGTTCGTGGGACACGAATCACGGTCCGTGACCCATGTACTGCCACACAGATCACACCTAGAGTGGCCGAATCCCTGACGGTCGGCGGCCGGACGTGCGATCCTCGCGAGTGGTGTGCCCGCCCGTGCCACCGTCAGGCGCGCCGAACCCGGAGACAGCCCGACCACATCGACCCCGCACGACAGCCCTCGCACCGACAGCACCCGGGCCCGCCACGCGGCTGGCGGTTCCCGCCGACACGCGCCGCGGAAGGATCACGAGTGAGCAGCCACACCGCACAGGTCGACGACATCCGGCTCGTGGCCATGCCGAGCGCGCTGAACTGCACGACCATGTTCGTCGAGTTCTCGCTGACCGAGTGGCGGCTGCCGATGCTCCGCGACACCGCGTCCGAGGCGGCGCGCGCGCTCGTGCAGAACGTGCTCGACCATGCCGACGGCAACAACCCGGGGTTCGTGAACGTACGGCTCCGGTTGAAGGGCGACTGCCTGGTGATCGAGGTCGAGGACGACCAGCTTGCCCACGCCCACGACGAGGCACCCGTGATCGACGGCCGCCGTACGGGCGCGGTACCGGTGCAGGGCCGCGGCAAGCTCGTCTGGTGCGAGGTGGCCCTTCCGCCCGGCATGTCCGCCACGCAGGTGCGGTTGCCGCATCGCGGCGAACGGCGCAACCTGCCGCCCGAGGCAGCGGCCCGGCCCCCCGAACAGCCGCAGACGGTCGACCCGGCGCTCGCCGACCGGGTGCTCGTCGGCCTGAAGAACCGCGAGTGGTGAGCGCGCAGCAGGACCGGGGCGGCCCGTCGGCCGGCGAGCCCGGTGCGGACGTGGCCGGCGGCGCCTCCCCCGGTGAGGTCGCGGACCTGTTCTACTCCCTGTGCGGGCGGCGACGGGACGTGCGCGGGCAGTTCACCGGCGAACCACTCGACGATGCCGTGCTGCGGCGCATCCTCGGCGCAGCCCACTCCGCACCCAGCGTCGGCCTGAGCCAGCCGTGGGACTTCGTGCTCGTGCGCGACCGCGGGACCCGCGAGGCGTTCCGGGAGCACGTCGCCGCCGAGCGCGACACGTTCGCCCGCGAACTCTCGGGTGAGGCCGCCGCGACGTTCTCGAAGATCAAGATCGAGGGCATCCTCGAGTCCACGCTGTCGGTCGTCGTGACCTACGACCCGGACCGCGGCTCCCCCGCCGTGCTGGGCCGGCACGCGATCGCCGACGCCGGGCTGTACTCGGTGTGCCTGGCCATCCAGAACCTGTGGCTGGCCGCGACCGCCGAGGGGCTGGGAGTCGGCTGGGTCAGCTTCTACCGCGAACCCGTGCTGCGCGAACTGCTGAGCATCCCCGAGCGGGTCCGCCCGGTCGCGTGGCTGTGCCTGGGACCGGTGACGCACCTGGAACCGGCCCCTGACCTGGAACGGCACGGCTGGCGCACCCGGCTTCCCCTCGACGCGGTCGTGCACGCGGAGCGCTACCCCGGCTCGTGACCCGCACGCGCAGAACCGCCCGGCCGGGCGCTGGACACCCGCGGCCGCGGGCGCGCACCCTGAACGTGGAGACGTTCCCCGCGTACGGAGCATGCGCGCATGGAGTTCACCGACCGCCGCGACGCCGGCCGTGAGCTGGCCGCCCGCCTGCACCACCTGGCCGGGCAGCGCCCACTCGTGCTCGGTCTGCCCCGCGGCGGTGTCGTCGTCGCCGGCCCGGTGGCGGAGGCGCTCGGCGGGGAACTCGACATCATCGGCGTCCGCAAACTCGGCGTACCCGGTGATCCGGAGCTGGCGCTCGGGGCGATCGCCGAAGGCGGCACGATCGTCGCCAATCCGGACGTGCTGCGCCATCGCCGGCTCGGTCCCGCCGACCTGGAACGCGCCGCGGCCGAGGCGTTCCCCGAACTGGACAGGACCGTCGCACGACTGCGCCGCGGCAGACCGCCGATCTCGCTCGAAGGCCGTTGCGTGATCGTCGTGGACGACGGCATCGCCACGGGCGCCACCACCCGCGCGGCGTTGCATTCGGTGGCCTCGCGCGGCGCCCGGCTGCTCACTCTCGCCGTACCCGTGGCGCCCGCCGACGTACTCGAGGAACTGTCCTCGTCCGCCGACCGCACGGTGTGCCCGAACCCGCGGGTGTGGATGCGCGCGGTCGGTAACTGGTACCGCGACTTCCGGCCGGTGACCGACGACGAGGTCATGGCGCTGCTGCACCCGCAGCACGCGTGAGTCCCCGCCGGAAGTCGCGGCACCCGTCAACCCATCGTGCGGGCGCCGTCGACCGATTCCCTGATGATGTCGGCATGCCCGGAGTGCTGGGCGGTTTCGGCGGCGATGTGCTGCAACACCTGCCGCACCGACCAGTGCTCACCCGGCGCGAACCACGGCGCCTCTGGCAGCGGGAACGTCGCGTCGAGGTCGGCGGTGGCGAGGAACTCCTCGGTGCGCCGTGCGGTCTCGGCGTACTCGTCCAGCAGACCGGACAGGGTCTCGCCGGGCAGCATGCGGAACTCGTCGGATCGGTCCTCGGTGCCCGCCCCGGAGACCGCCCGCGCGTCGCCGCCCGCGAACGCGATCCAGGCGCGTTCCGTGGCGGAGACGTGCTTGACGATCCCGGCGAGGGTCAGGGCGCTGACGGTCGTGCGCCGGGCGGCCTGCTCGTCGTCGAGGTCCCTGGTGGTGAAGCGCAGGAACCAGCGCTGGCGCGCGAGCAGCCACGTGAGGTCCGCACGTTCGCGCTGCACCGTGTGCTCGTCGCGACGGTCGGCGGGTGCCGCGGTGGCTGCCGTGGAGGTCGAGGTCGTCGTCATGGTCGGGTTCCCTTCGTCTCGGCTGATGGCGGCAACGCTACGGGCGATAGCGGACAGGATCGGTCCGCTATCGGTCCGCTATCGCCGCTGGATCGTTCCGCCCACGGCGTGCCGTGGTCCGCCGGTGCCGAGGCGCCGTGCCCCGGCCGCCCGCCTCGCCCTGGCTCCCGGCATCACTCCACTTCGGACGTCCGTTGTGGACCCGCCGTCACGGACGCGGGATGTTGCGCAGATTGGAGCGAGCCAGTTCGACCATCTTGCCGACACCGCCTCCCAGCACCACCTTGCTCGCGGCGAGCGCGAAGCCCTTCATCTGCTGAGCCGTGATGTGCGGCGGCATCGACATGGCGTTCGGGTCGGTGACCACGTCGACGAGCACCGGACCCGGCCGTGCGAGCGCGTCCGCGAGCGCGGTGCGCACCTCGCCCGGTTCGGTGACGCGGACGGCCGGAATCCCCGCGCCCTGGGCGATGGCGGCGTAGTCCACCCCTGCGTGGTCGGTCTGGTAGTCGGGCAGCCCTTCCACCAGCATCTCCAGCTTGACCATGCCGAGCGACGAGTTGTTGAACAGCACGATCTTCACCGGCAGGTCGTGCAGCCGCACCGTGAGCAGTTCGCCGAGCAACATCGCCAGGCCGCCGTCCCCCGACATCGACACGACCTGCCGCCCCGGGTACGCCAACTGGGCGCCGACGGCGTGCGGCAGCGCGTTCGCCATCGTCCCGTGCAGGAACGACCCGATCACCCGCCTGCGTCCGTTCGGAGTCAGGTACCGCGCCGCCCACACGTTGCACATGCCGGTGTCGACGGTGAAGACCGCGTCCTCGGCGGCGAGGTCGTCCAGCACGTCGGCGACGTACTCCGGGTGGATCGGCATCCGGTCGCCGACCCGGCTGGTGTAGGCATCGACCACCGTCTCCAGGGTCCGGCAGTGTTCGCGGAGCATGTCGTCGAGGAAGCTGCGGTCGGCCTTCTGCTCCACCAGCGGCAGCACGGCACGCAGGGTCTCACCGACGTCGCCGTGCACGCCGAGTTCCAGTGGCGTGCGCCTGCCGAGCCTGCTCGCGTCGTGGTCGACCTGCACGGTCCGTTCGAGCGGAAGAAAGCCGTCGTAGGGGAAGTCCGTCCCGAGCAGTACCAGCAGATCGGCGTCCTGAGTGGCCCGGTAACAGGCGCCGTAGCCGAGCAGTCCGCTCATGCCGACGTCGTACGGGTTCTCGTACTGCACCCATTCCTTGCCACGCAGCGAATGCCCCACCGGGGCGTGCACCCGTCCCGCCAGCTCCATGACCTCGGTGTGCGCGTCGGCGACGCCGGCACCGCAGAACAGGGTGACCGTCCTCGCCCGGTTGAGCGCCTCGGCCAGAGCCCGGACCTGCGACTGCGGGGGCACGGCCACGGCGCGTTCGGTGATGAACGTGCTCGTCCCGGTCGGCCCGGCGGCGTCGCGGTGGGCCAGGTCGCCGGGCATCACCAGCACCGACACGCCACCGCCCGCGAGCGCGCGCTGCATCGCGATCCGCGGCACGCGCGGCACCTGCTCCGGGGTGGAGATCGTCTCGCAGTAGCCGCTGCAGTCGACGAACAGCCGTTCCGGATGCGTCTCCTGGAAGAAGCCGGTGCCGATCTGACTGGCCGGGATGTGCGAGGCGAGTGCGAGCACGGGTGCGCCCGTACGGTGAGCGTCGTAGAGTCCCTGGACCAGGTGGGTGTTGCCGGGGCCGCAGCTGCCGGCGCACACCGCGAGCCTGCCGGTCAACTGTGCCTCCGCCGCCGCGGCGAACGCACCGGCCTCCTCGTTGCGCACGTGCACCCATTCGATGCCGGGGCTGCGCCGGATGGCGTCGACGACCGGGTTGAGACTGTCGCCGACGACGCCGTAGATCCGCGACACACCGGCCTGCCGCAGTACCTCGATGAACTGATCGGCGACCGAGGTTCGGGCCATCTCGTACTCCTTCACGGATCGACGGTGCTTCGCCGACGATTGTCGGGGCGCCGCGCCCACCGCGCGATCCGAAACCGTGGCCTGCCTCGGCCCGGCACGCACCGGATCGCGCTGCGGAGTGTGATCAGCTCGCCAGTGCGGCGAACACGAGGTGTTTGATCTGACCGGCATCGGCGATGCGCTGTCGCCGAATGCAGAGGTCGTGCACGATGTTCAGTGCCGCGTGAACGGCGAGTCGCGCATAGGTGGCGCGCGTGTCGCCGCGCACGGCCATCACGAGCCGCACCCATTGCTCGACGTGCTCCCGCTGCACCTTCCGCAGCTGTCGCCGGTCGTCGTCGGGCAGGTTGCCGTGTTCGGAGCGGTACACCGCGGCCAGGTCACTGTCCGAATAGTTGTAATCGACGTAGGCATCGACGAGCGCCCGCAGCGCCTCGCCCGGTTCGGCGGCCGATTCGATGGCCGTGCTGGTCGTGACGGTCAGCCGGTCGGCGGCCCGGTAGTAGACCGCGGCGAGCAGTTCGGCCTTGCTGGCGAAGTGCCGGTACACGCTCGATCCGCCGATGCCGGCGGCCGCGCCGAGTTCCTCCATCGTCACGGCGTGGAAACCGCGTTCGCGGATCGGCCGCAGTGCCGCGACGACGAGCCGTTCCCTGCGGGAGACGAACCGGCTGGCCGCGGGCGGGACGGGAGACTCCTCGGCGAGTTCGCCGCCGAGCCGGGGCGGCAACCCGGTGGCGAGCACACCGAGCGCGATGCTCCGCAGTCCCCGCTGCGCCACCCGCGCCGACACGGTGGTGCGGTGGGTCGCCAGACTGGCGATCGCGCTCAGCGCCGCGGTCGCCACCGTGGCGCGGTCGGCCTCGGGTAGCCGGGGGCGTCCCTCGCCGACGAGGCCTGCGACGGTGTCCACCAGCCATTCCATGGTCGCGGTGAACCGTGCGTGGTCCTCGGGGTCGAGGTGCCGCCGCTCCCACTGGTACAGCTGCGCGCCTTCCCTGCGGTCGATGACCAGCGCGGTCAGTGAACGCACGATCGCATCGATGCGGGACCACGGATCGGTCGTCGCCCGCGCGAGCGCCGTCTCGACGGCGTCCCTGGTGGCGGCCGCCAGGTCGTCGGCCGCAAAGGTGAGGATCGCCTGCTTGTTCTTGAAGTGCCGGTATATCGCCGGTCCCGTGATGCCCGCTTCGGTGGCGATGTCGCCGAGCCCCACGGCGTGATAGCCACGCCGGCAGAACAGTTCGGCCGCGATCCGGGCCAGCTGCGCTCTCCGGTCGCCACGGCGACGCGACGGCGGGGCCGCCGGAGCGGAGCCGGTGTCCTGTTGCTGCAACGACGTTACCTCCGACTCGCTCCTGCGTTGTCTCGCCGACATCCCCGATTCTATCCCGTTACCGCGCGGCATCAGCACCGGAGACTCTTGACAACATCCCGTGTCAGGAAGCTACGTTAATCGCGATTCGCAATGGTGCCGAATGGGGAGTGGCCATGGTCGAGACCTCCGCCAGCGATGCGACCACGTTGCCCGGCTCCGGATCGGTGACGTGGCAACGGTTCGGTGTCGCTCCCGGCGCCCTGCTCGCCGGCACCGGCCTCCTGCTCCAGGTGGCCCACCCCGTGGTGGGCAGGGGCGTGCTCGACCACTCCGAGTTCAAGCAGCACCCGTGGAAACGCGCGTGGGGCACGCACCTGTCCACGCTGCGGTTCGTCTATGGGATGGGCGGCGGCGCCCACGCCGAGGGCGACCGCCTCATCGAGTTGCACCGGGACATCAAGGGCGTCGACGACGAGGGCAGGCGGTACCACGCGCTCAACCCGGAGGCCTACGCCTGGGTCCACGCCACGCTGGCGAAGTTCATGGTCGACACCGCGGCGTGGTTCTGCGAGCCGATGACACGGGCCGAACTCGACGAGATGTGGCGGGAGTGGCGCGCGATCGGCCTGGCGCTCGGCCTGAAGGCGCATCACCTTCCCGCCGACTGGGCGGGCGCCGAGACCTACTTCGACGAGACGGTGCGGGACCGCCTCGAATCGAACCGCAGCACCACCGACGTCCTCGAGGCCCTGACCCACCCGCAACGGCCCAGCCGGTTCCTGCCCACTCCACTGTGGAACGCCGGCATCGCCCCCGCGGCGAACCTGGTACGGCTGACCACCGTCGGCACGTTGCCACCGCCGTTGCGCGAACGGCTGGGCCTGGAGTGGACCGGCGCCGACCGGCGCAAGCTCGAACGACTCGCCGCGGTGGTCCGCGCCACCCACCGGCGGGCGCCCGAACCGCTGCGGTACTCCCCGTCGGCCTACTGGCTCATCGTCCGCGGCCGCCGCGCCGCCCGTCGCGGTACCTGCGCGCACGACGCCGCGCGGGCGGCCTGATGGCGTTCTCCCCGCCGCCCACCCGCACGGCCGTCGGCGACGCGTTCGCCCAGGCCGGCATGCTGCTGAGCTTCACGGCGAGCACCGTCGCCGCGCTCGGCCGCACCGTCGTGCGCCGCAGGCTGGCGTGGCGGGACGTGCTCGAACAGGCATGGTTCCTGGCCTCGGTCACGACACTTCCCTCACTGCTCGTCACGGTGCCGCTCGGCGTGGTCGTCGCGCTGAACGTGGGGTCGATGGCGGGACAGCTGGGCGCGGAGGGCTACGGCGGCGCGGTCGTCGCGTTCGTCATCGTCGCGCAGGCCTCTCCCCTGATCTGTGCGTTGATGATCTCCGGCGTGGGCGGCTCGGCGGTGTGCGCGGACCTCGGCGCGCGGACGATCCGCGAAGAGGTCGACGCCATGGAGGTCATGGGCATCCCCGCGATCGAACGCTTCGTGGTGCCGCGGGTGATCGCCGCGGTGCTGGTCACGACGCTGCTGGCCTGCCTGGTGATGGCGGTGGGGATCGGTGCCAGCTACGGCTTCCAGACGCTCGTGCTCGGCGATTCGCCGGGTGGTTTCCTCGGCAGCCTCACCGAGTTCTCCCGCGTCGAGGACTTCGTCATCGCCGAGATCAAGGCCGCGGCTTTCGGGGTGATCGCGGCGCTGGTGGCCTGTTTCAAGGGCCTCACCGCCAAGGGCGGGCCGAGCGGTGTCGGCGACGCCGTGAACGAGGCGGTCGTGCTCGCGTTCATCCTCGTGTTCGTCGCCAACACGGTGCTGACGGAGCTGTACGCGGCGATCGTCCCGGCGCGAGGGGCGTACTGATGGCCGCGCCGGTCTCGCGGCTGCCCGCGCGCGCGACGCGCCCCGTGGTGGACGGGTTCGCCGCACTGGGCACACATTCGACGTTCTACGCCCGCGTGCTCGCCGCCGTGCCCACGGTGCTGGTGCGGTACTGGCGGCACGTGCTCCGGCACGTCAACGACATCAGTTTCGGTTCGGCGTCCCTGCTCGCGGGCGGCGGCACGATCGGCGTGGTGTTCGCGATGTCGGCGGTGGCCAGCACCCAGATCGGACTGGAAGGCTATCGCGGGCTCGACATCATCGGCCTGTCCCCCATGACGGGGCTGATGTCGGCGCTCGTGAACACCAGGGAGATCGCACCGGTCGTCGCGAGTGTGGCGCTCGCCGCGAAGGTCGGCACCGGGTTCACCGCCCAGCTCGGCGCGATGCGCATCTCCGACGAGATCGACGCACTGGAGACCATGGCGGTGCCGTCGGTGCCGTTCCTGGTCAGCACGCGCATGGCGGCGGCCGTGCTGGCCGTCGTGCCGCTGTACCTGGTCGGGCTGTTCGCCTCCTACGCCGCGACGAGCCTGGCGGTCACGCAGATCAAGGGCCAGTCGAGCGGCACCTACGACTACTACTTCCAGCTGCTGCTCACGCCCGGTGACGTCGGCTTCTCCCTGCTGAAGGCCGTCGTCTTCGCGGTGATCATCACGCTGGTCCACTGTGGATACGGTTTTCACGCCGCCGGCGGACCCGAGGGCGTCGGCAGGGCCGCGGGACGTGCGCTGCGCACGAGCATCGTCACCATCGCGATCGTCGACGTGCTGCTCACCCTCACGATCTGGGGCACGCAGCCGACGCTGCCGGGCGTGGGGGCGTGACGATGCGCTCACGCCGCCGCGACACGAGCCGCGCCGCCCTGGCTCTCCGGGGACTCGCCGTCGCGACCGCGCTCGTCGTGGGCGCCGGCGTGCTCATCGCCGCGGGCAACGACGCGCTGCGACCCGCGCCGCAGGTCACGGCCATGCTGCCGGCGTCGGCGGGGCCGGTGCGGGAGAACTCGGCGGTGCAGTACCACGGCGTGACCGTCGGCAGGCTGACGTCGGTCGACGGCGGGATCGACGGCGCCGCGTTGCGGCTGCGCATGGACGAGGAGATCCTCGGGCAGCTGCCGGCCAACGTGCGGGTGCGGATACTGCCGCGGACGCTGTTCGGCGACCAATACGTCGACCTCGCCGTACCGCAGGGCGCCGAGCCGACCGGATCCCTGGATGCGGGAACCACGCTCCGGCCCGACACCTCGCGGCGCACCGTGCGGCTGTACTCGGCCTACACCCGGCTCTACGACGTGATCACCGCCCTGCGACCCGCCGAGCTGCAGGTCGCGATGAGCACGCTGGCGGACACGGTCCGCGGCCGCGGCGAACGACTCGGCCGCATGATCGACGACGCCGACGCACTGCTCACCGAGACCTCGCCGCTGCTGGAGACGCTCGACGAGAACATGGACACGGTCGCGCGGCTGTCGTCGGACGCCGAGGCCGCCACCCCGGACCTCCTCGCGACCCTGGACAACGCGACCGCACTCTCCTCCGTGATCACCGACGAGCGGCGCTCACTCGGGGCGTTGCTGGGTTCCGGGATCGACCTCACCAACGCGGGCCGCCGCGTCGTGTCCGACCACGCGGAGCGGCTCGTGACCCTCGCCGAGGCCACCGGTCCGATCGCCGACGTGCTGGCCCGTAACCCGGGTGCCACCGGGGAGACGCTCGACGCGGCGCGGTTCTTCCTGCAGCGCGGTGCGCGCACGTTCACCACGGGCAATTTCAAGATCAACGCCGCGCTGACGCTCGACCAGCCTTTCCCGTACACCGCGGAGGACTGCCCGCGCTACCCGGGACTCGCGGGGCAGAACTGCGGGCAGGCTCCCTCGTCCCGGCATGACCGGACGTTCCCGCAGCCGCAACAGCGTTCCGGCAGGGAGAGCGACAGTGCCGGAGCCCCCGCCGGTTCCGACAACGGTCCCGCAATCGGTGGCACGAGCGGCCCCGTGGGCAGTGACCAGGAGCAGCGGTCACTCCAGCAGCTCGGTCGTCTGCTTCCCGCAGGCCCGGACGCCCGGACCGCACAGGACCCGGGGCTGCTCGGCCTGATGCTGGGACCACTGGTGCGGGGCGAAACGGTGGTGGTCCCGTGAGGCTCACCCCGATCGTCACCAAGCTGACGGCCTTCGTCACGGCGTGCGTGTTCGCGGCCGTTCTCGTGGTCAACACGCTCACCGACCCGCTGCCCGGCGACACCCGCACATACCACGCGGTGTTCACCGACGCCCACGGTCTCTACGCCGGATCGGACGTCACGATCGCGGGCGTACGTGTCGGCACGGTGCGGGAGCTGCGCCTCGACGGTGGCCGCGCGCACGTCACGTTCGATGTCTCCACGGACCAGCACGTCCCCGTGGGCGTGCGCGCCGCCATCCACTACGCCGACCTGCTCGGCTCGCGGCATCTCGCCCTGACGTCGCGTCCCGGGCAGTCGGGCGGCACCGGCGAACGGGCCCGCGACGCCGCGGACCTCGAACCCGGCGCGACGATCCCCGCCTCCCGCACCCGCCCGCCGCTCGACCTGACCGCCCTGTTCAACGGGTTCAAGCCGCTGTTCGAGGCGATCGAACCCGGCGAGGTGAACCGGCTGGCACGCACGATCGTCGCGGTGTTCCAGGGCGAGGGCCCTGCGATCGAATCACTGCTGTCCAATGTGGTCTCGCTGACATCGACGGTGAACGGCAAGGAACGGGTCCTCGACCGCCTGCTGCGGAACCTGAACTCGGTCCTCGGCACGATGAACGGCCACACCGAACAGTTCACAGCCCTCGTCGACGGCCTCAAGCGCCTGACCTCGTACGCGGCGCGGCACCGCGGTGACATCGCCACCGCGCTCGACAGCGGCACGAAGCTGGCGGGCTCGCTGAACACGCTGCTGGCGGGCATCACGCCGAACCTGTCGGAGGACATCACGGCACTGAAGACGGTGAGTTCCTCGCTGGTGGGCAACACGGGCCGATTCGACACGCTCATGGCGGAGGCTCCCGAGCTGCTCGACACCGTCGGCCGCGCGACCGACTACGGCTCGTGGGTCAACGTCTACGTCTGCGACCTGCGCGTGGACGTGACGGGCGATGCTCCCGTCAACCTCAGCCCCGGGCCGCATTCGAAGGTGTGCCGATGAGCAGGCTGCGCACCCTCGTGTCGGCCCTGACCCGACGCGGCCCCGTGTTCTCCGGCGTGGCCGGTGCCCTCGTGCTGGCACTGCTCGTCGCGTCGGCGGTGGCGATCCCGCAGTTGCGGTTCCACGCCGACACGGCGGAGTTCACCGCGGAGTTCGGCAACGCGGCCGGACTCGCGGCGGGCGATCAGGTCCACGTCGCGGGCGTGCCCGCGGGCAGGGTCGTCGCCGTCGACCTGGCGGGTAATCACGTCGACGTGCGGTTCCGGCTCGACGAGGTGCAGCCGCTCGGCAGCACCAGTTCCGCCTCGGTGAAACTGGCGACAGTGCTCGGCACCCGCTATCTGGCGGTGCAGCCCCGCGGCGCGGGCGAACTCGCCGACGCCACCATCCCGCGGCAGCGCACGTCCGTTCCCTACAGCCTCGGCGACCTGGCAGGCGACGCGCACGGCACCACGGAGAAGCTCGACACGGCACAGCTCCGCAGCATGATCTCCACGCTCTCCGACGCCGCACCGGACGGCGAGGTGCTGGGCGATGCGCTCCGGGGAATCCGCCGGGCGGCGCGGATCGTCGGCGACCGGGGCGAGCAGTTCCAGCAGCTTCTCGGGGGCATCCGCACGCTGACGTCCACTCTGGCCGGACAGCGCGGCCACCTGACGCAACTGCTCGGCGACGCCGAGCTCGTCGCGGGGACGCTGAGCAGGCGGCGCGAGACGATCCGCACGCTCGTGCGGGAGGTGGACACGCTCACCGCCGCGCTCGAGAAGGTCATCCGCGAGAACCAGCCGGCGTTCTCGCCGCTGCTGTCCGACCTGCATTCGATCACCACGACGCTGAAGCGGCACGACCGCACCATCTCCCGGTCGCTGGCGAAGCTCGGGCCGGTGAGCCGCTACGTCACCAACGCGACCGGCAACGGCCCGTGGGGCGACGTCTCGGGCCCGGACGGCCCGCTGCCGGACAACCTGCTGTGCGTGGCCGCGCTCGTGGAGGGATGCCGATGACCGAGCGGTCCACGGCTGCGCACCGGCCCCGCATGCTCGCGCGCCTCGTGACGATCGGGCTCGTCGTCGCGCTCGTCGCCGCGACGGGGTGGTACGTCCTGCTGCGCCCGGAGCCGCAGCTGCGCATCTCCGCCGATTTCGCCACGGCCGACGGCATCTTCCCCGGCAGCCGGGTCGCGCTGCTGGGAGTGCCGGTCGGACGGGTCGAACGTACGCAGCCCCGCGGCGACTCCGTGCGGGTCACGATGTCCCTGCCCGGCGACACCCGGCTTCCCGAGCGGGCGAACGCCTACATCATGAACCCCGCTGTCATCAGCGACCGGTTCGTGGAGCTCTCCCCCGCCCACACCGGCGGGGCGACGCTCGACGACGGTGCGGTCATCCCCGTGTCCCGCACCCACGCCCCGGTCACCTGGGACGAGCTGACCTCGTCGCTCGACACGATCCTGACGACGTTCGGTCCCGACGGCGAGGGACGCGGCGGACTCGGCGAGCTCGTGTCCACCGCCGCCGACTCGCTGGGCGGCAACGGCCGCGAGTTCCGGGCCGCGCTCGACAAACTCGCCGGGGCGACCGAGGTGGCCGCGGGCAGCACCGGAGACCTCGGCGCGGTACTGGACAATGTGGACACGCTGCTGTCGGTGCTGAAGAACCACCGCTCCACGATCAACGAGCTGACCACGACGGTGACGACCGCCTCGAAGGACTTCACCACCCACCAGCAGGCGATCACCCGCTCGATCGGCAGGCTCTCCTCCGCCCTCGGCACGCTGAACACGTTGCTGCGCAGGCACGGAAACCAGCTGCCCGGCGACGTCTCGCGGCTGACCCGGCTCTCGACCACGCTGGTGTCCCGCAAGGAGCAACTCGCCGAAACGCTCGACACGCTGCCGCTCGCGCTCGACAACTTCGACCGCGCCGTGTCCGACGACGACCGGCTGCGCATCCGGCTGAACCTGTCGACCAACCTCCGCCAGTTCGGCACCACCGCGAAGCTCTGCGAGCGGCTGCCGCTCCCGCTGTGCAGCGGCGCCGGCATCGTCAACCCGGTCGAGTTCCCCAACACGCTCGGGATCCTCGACCTACTGAGCGGGGGCCGCCGATGATCCGCCTGCGCCTGCGCACCCGCCGTGTCCTCGCCGTGGCCGCGCTACCGGCCGTCCTGCTGCCCGCCGCCGGTTGCAGCCTCAGCCTGCAGAACACCGCCACCCTGGGCGGGCCCTCCGAGACCTACCCCGTCACGGCGGTGTTCTCCGACGCGGCGAACCTGCCCGAGGGCGGGATCGTCCGCATCGGACAGGCCGAGATCGGCCGGGTGACGGCGATCCGAGCCGAGGACTTCCTCGCCCACGTCGACCTCGCGATCGACACGTCGGTCCGGCTGCCGGCGAACACCGGGGCGCGACTGGAACTCACGTCGGCACTCGGCGACCAGTTCGTCGTCCTCGAACCGCCCCGGTCCGGCAACGGCGACGACCGGGGACCGTCCGGAGCGCCGAGCCCGTCGGGCGCGCCGAGCCCGTCCACAGCAGACGCCCCGGCGAACACGCCGCCAGGCACACCGCGCGGACGGACACTCGCCGACGTCGCCCGCATTCCGATCGAACGGACCTCCCGCGGACCGGACGTCGAGGACACGCTGGCCGCGCTGGGCACGCTGCTCAACGGGTCAGGCCTGCAGCAGGCCCGCACGGTGGTGCGCGAGGTGAACACCGCGCTCGGCGGCCGGGAGGCGAAGGTCCGCCGCATCGTCGAACGACTCGACGACGTCCTCGGCAGGCTCGCCCGGCGCGGCGAGCAGATCAGCGGCGTCGTCGATTCGATGGACACCGTCGCCGCGACGCTGAGGAAAGGCACGCCGACGCTCGAGAAGGGCCTGACCGACATCCGGCCGGGATTGCAGACACTGCTGGACGAGCGCACCCGGTTCACCGCGCTGCTGCGCAACGTCGGATCCCTCGGCACGACGACGCGCAGCCTGATCGACAAGGCCGGTGGTGCGCTCACCCGGCAGCTCGACCGGCTTCGTCCCACGCTCCGCGAGCTGTCCGCACTGGACGAGAAGCTGGGGCCGACACTGCAGTCGCTGACCCGGTTCTCCCGGGCACTGCGCAGCGCGACACCCGGCGACTACCTGAACCTCGACGGCACGGTCAACGTGCCCGCCGGTGTCGCCGAGTTGCTCGACATCGACCTCTACGGCGAGAACTCGGGCCGTCCCGCCCCCGACCTCGGCGCCGCGGCCGGCGGGCCGGACGGCGCGGGCGACGGCGGCGGCGCCACCGGCGCGGGAGCTCCCACCCGGGATCCGAAGCCGGGTGGTCTCGACCGGCTGCTGCGAGGGGGTCTGCGATGAGCAGACTCGCCGTCGCCCAGCTGCTCGTGTTCGCGCTCGTGGCCGTGGCCTGCGGCTACTACGTCGCCGACCGCGTGTTCGGCGAGAAGACCACCGGCGATCCGATCACCGTGACCGTCGCCATGCCCGACACCGGCGGGCTGCGCGCCGGCTCACGGGTGACCTATCGCGGCGTCGGCGTCGGTGAGGTCTCGGACGTGCGGATCTCCCGCGACCGCGAGGGCGTCGAGGTGATCACCTCGCTGCACCCCGGCACGCGCATCCCCGCCGGCGCCGACGCCGTGGTCACCATGGAGAGCCCGATGGCGATCCTGCGCCTCGACTTCCGTCCCGACGACCGTTCCGGGCCGTACCTGGCGACCGGCGACACCGTCACTGCCGACAACACCCGCAGGCCGCTCCCCCTCGAAACGCTCCTCGGCGACGTCGTCCGCCTCGCCGACACCCTGCCGACCGAGGACCTCTCCGTGCTCGCCGAGTCGCTCGCCACCGGGCTGCGGAACGCCACCGGCGACCTCGACCGCATCCTCGACAACACCGACACGCTCCTGGAGTTCGGCAGGCAGCGCACCGACCAGCTCGAACGCATCCTCGACAACGGGCGGCTCGTCGCCGAGTCGAACGGGTCCCGGCTCCGGGAGCTCGCCTCCGCCATGCGCGGTCTCAGCGGCGGGCTCCGCGAGACCGCCCCCGCGCTGCGGACACTGGTCCACGATGTACCGGAACCCGCGCGGCGCGTCACGAAGCTCATCGAACGCACGGAGCCGTCGCTCGGCACACTGCTGGGCAACCTCGTCACGACGACTCGGCTCGTGGGGATGCGCGGCCCGGCGGTGGAGCAGCTCCTGCGCTCGGCGCCGAAGGCCTTCCGTTCCCTCGGCAGCGTCGTCGACGGCGACACCGCCAACTTCTATCTCGTCGGCACCCAGGGGCCGGTCTGCTACAACGACACCCGACGCCGGGCGCCGCAGCGCACCGAGCCGCGCGCACCGCAGTGGCAGTGGCACTGCACCCCCGGACAGGACCTGAGCCAACGCGGCGCGCAGAACGCTCCCCGGCCCGACGCGGGCACGCCCACCGCCTCCGGCTCGGCCGCGAATCCCGACCCCGGACCTCCGGCGGGCGACACGCACCGCACCTCCCCCGACGCCTCCTCCCCCGAGCCCGCCACGCGTGGGCGCGCGCCGTTCACGCTCGGCACAACCGGTGGCCAGGCCGCCGTGCTCGGGCCCCGTTCCTGGTCCTCGCTGTTGTTGCAAGGAGTTCACTGATGCGCCTTCCCGTACCGGCCGGCCGGAAACCGTCCCCTCGTCCCCGCTCCGGCGCCGGCGATCCGCCCGACGCCACCGAGGATGCCGACGGCGCCACACCCTCCACGGAGGACGCGGCGCACGCACCCGCCGTCCCGGCCACCGTCTCCGTGACGCCCGGTACCGAAACCGCCGTGGCCGAACCGGACCACGCGACCGCCGGGCCTCCCGACTCCGCCCGGTCCGACTCCGCCCGGTCCGCGTCCGACACCGGCGACGACGACACCGGCGACCACACTGGCGACGACACCGGCGGCGAGTCCGACGGGCGCACCGCGACCGTGGCCGCACTGTTGCGACCACGGCGGATCATCGCCGCCTTGCTCGTCCTCGCCGTCCTCGGCGGACTCGGCTTCGCCGCGAGCGCGTTCTTCGCCCAGCGCGCCGAGGACCAGGCACGGACCGAGGCGGTTGCGGCTGCGAAGCGCTATGCGGTCGACCTGTCGTCGTACGACCACCAGGACCTCGACGGCAACTTCCAGGCCGTGGAACGCAACGCCACCGGCGAATTCGGACGGCAGTACCGACAGGTGAGCGACAACCTGACGCAGCTGCTCGAACAACACCAGGCGACCTCGGAGGGCAACGTCGTCCGCGCCGGGATCGCCGAGGCGACCGCCGACCGTGCCGTCGTCCTGCTCTTCGTCGACCAGACGATCAGCAACACCAACACCGAACAGCCCCGCGTCGACCGCAACCGGATGGAGATGACCCTCCTCCGCCGGGACGACCGGTGGCTGGTCGACAACGTCACCCTGTTGTGAGAGGACCCCGCATGCTCACCGAATCCGATGTACGCACCCGCCTCGGCACCTGGACCGTGCCGACCCTGGTTCGCCGCAACGCCGAGCGGTTCGGCGACCGACCCGCCCTGTCCGGGGCCGGCGGCACCCACACGTGGGCGCAGGTGCGCGAGCAGGTCGCGGCCGTCGCCCACGGGTTGTCGGCAGCCGGGCTCGGCCGCGGCGACCGCATGCTCATCGACGTCTCCAGCCGCCCCGAGCACTGGATCGTCGACGTCGCCGCGGTGCACCTCGGCGCGCTGCCGTGCACGACCTACGCCACGCTGTCGACCGAGCAGATCCGGCACGTCGCCACGCACAGCGCGGCCACGGTGGTCGTGCTGGAAGGCGGCGCGCAGCTGCACCGGTGGCGGCCCGTGCTCGACGAACTGCCGAACCTGCGCGCGGTCGTCGTCCTCGACGCCGCCGCGCTCCCCGGCGGCGAATCGGTGTTCGTCTCCTACGACGAGCTCCACCGTGGCGGCGCGGACCTGCACCGGCGGGATCCGGACGCCGTCGAGCGGTGGGCGGACACGGCGCAGCAGCCCGACCCGGTGTGCATGATCTACACCTCCGGCACCACGGGCGCGCCGAAAGGCGTGGTGCTGAGCCACGAGAACGTGCTGTACCAGGCCGCGGCCCAGGAGCTGATCCGTCCGGTCGAGGACCATCCGCGGATGGTGGCGTATCTGCCGCTGGCGCACGTGGCCGAACGCGTACTGGGCATGTACCTGCTGCTGTTCTCTGCGGGCCACGCGACCGTGTGCCCGGACCAGGCGCAGCTGGTGGCGACGCTGAAGGACACCCGCCCGCACGGCTTCTTCGGGGTGCCACGGGTCTGGGAGAAGATCGCGGCCGGCATCCAGGGCATCCTCGGCGGTCTGCCCGAGCAGCAGCGCGCCGCGATCGAACAGGCCCGCGAGGTCGCCGCGACCGTGTACCGGATCCGGGCGGGCGGCGACGAGCCGCCTGCCGACGTGGCCGAGGCGTTCGACAGGGCCGACCGGACGGTGTTGCGGCCGCTGCGCGAACAGCTCGGTCTCGGCGACGCCGAGCGGCTGGGCAGCGGCGCGGCCCCGATCCCGGCGTCGGTACTGGAGTTCTTCGGCAGCCTCGGCATGACGATCATGGAGGTCTGGGGCCTGTCGGAGACGACCGGCGCCGCGACCTCGACCCTTCCGGCGCGGTATCGCGCGGGCACCGTCGGCCTGCCGATGCCGGGCATGGAGGTGCGCATCGCCGAGGACGGCGAGGTCGAGGTGCGCGGCCCGCTGGTGTTCCTCGGCTACCTCGGTGACGACGGCAGCATCCGGCCGGACACCGATTCCGACGGCTGGCTCGCGACCGGCGACATCGGCTCCTTCGACGACGACGGGTTCCTCACCATCACCGACCGCAAGAAGGAGCTCATCGTCACCTCCAGCGGTAAGAACGTCGCACCGAGCAAGGCCGAGGGCCTGCTGCGCACCCATCCACTGATCGGCTACGCCGCCGTCATCGGTGATCGGCGGCCGTACGTCACGGCGCTGGTGACGCTCGACGAGGAGGCCGCACCGGCGTGGGCGAAGACCCGCGGCATCGACACGGCCGATGTCGGCGAACTCGCCGGCCACCCCGAGGTGCTGGCCGCTGTCGCTGACGCCGTCGAGGCGGCCAACGCGCAGCTCGCCCGGCCCGAGCAGATCAAGGACCACCGCGTGCTGCCGCGGCCGTGGACACCGGAGAGCGGTGAGCTGACCCCCACGATGAAGCTGAAACGCCGGGTGATCGGCGAACGCCACGCCGCCGACATCGAATCCCTCTACGCCGACGGAAAGGTGACCGCCCCGTGACACTCTCGACGCTCACCCAGCAACAGCAGGACTTCGTCGACGCCGTCTCCGACTTCTGCCGCCGCGAGGTCACCGACGACGTCGCGCGGCCGCACGACGACGTCCTCTACCGCAAGATGGCCGACCTCGGCTGGCTCGGCGTCACGACACCCGAGGAGTACGGCGGCGCGGGCCTCGGCATGCGGGATCTGTTGCTGCTGCTGGAGACCAGCGCCTACGGCAAGGCTCCGACGGGCGGCTACGCGACGTCGGTGATCACCGCGGCCGCGTTCGAGAAGTTCGGCACGCCCGAACAGAAGCACACGGTGCTCGGCGATTTCGTGGCCGGCGACGTGCTGGCCATCTCGATGTCCGAGCCCGGCGCGGGATCCGACGTCGGCGGGCTGACCTGCCGCGCCGAGCCGGCCGGCGGCGGCTGGGTCGTGAACGGGCAGAAGACGTGGTGCTCGAACGCCCACATCGCGAAGCACATCCTGCTGGTCGCCCGCACCTCCTCCGAGGGCGGCAAACACGAGGGGCTGACCATGTTCCTCGTGCCCGCCGATGCGGACGGCCTCCAGATCCACGGCATCGAGACGATGGGCGGCCGCGAGGTCAACGACCTCTACTTCACCGACTGCCGGCTGCCCGCCGAGGCGGTCGTCGGGGTCGAGGGCAACGCGTGGCCGCAGTTGATGGCCGGGCTGAACATCGAGCGGATGATCCTCGCCGGGCTCATGCTCGGCACGGCGCGGCGGATCTTCGACGACACGGTCGCCTACGTGGCCGAGCGGGAGCAGTTCGGCCGTCCGGTCGGCTCGTTCCAGGCACTCAAGCACCGGGTGGCCGACCTCGCCACCGATCTCGAGGCGACCCGCCTGCTGGTGCACGACGCCGCAGCGCGGATGGACGCCGCCCCGGGCGAGCTCTTCCCCCGCGAGGCGTCGATGGCCAAGCTCAAGGCGACCGAGCTGGCCAAGACCATGGCGCTGGAAGGCATGCAGATGATGGGCGGCTACGGCTACGCCACGGAGTACGGCATGGAGGCGATGCTCCGCTCGACCGTCGTGTCGACCGTGTACGGCGGAACCAGTGAGATCCAGCGCGACATCATCGGCCGGTCCTACGGGTTGTGACGCGGGGTGGAGCGGTGGTGGTGCGGCGGGCCGCGCACGACCCCCGCACCACCGCCCGGATGACGCCTCGCCCGGTGGTGAGGTGACCGGACCGGTCACACCTCCCGGTGATCGCGCGGCGCGGCGGCGCCGAGCAGCGACAGCGGGTGGTCGTAGAGCTGCGCGAGCAGACCCGTGCACGCAGCCATCGCCTGCACGTTCCGCCCGAACCGGGTCACGGTGATCAGGTCCGTGCCCGGCAGTGTCGTCGCGGCGGCGAACTCTTCCCGCACCGTGTCGAGATAGGTCGGCGCCTCCGTGATCGCCTGCCCGCCGAGCACGACCAGCTCCGGGTTGACCAGGTCCCGGCTCATCGCGATCGCCCGGCCGAGCGCCCGCGCCCGTTCGGTGAGGATCTCGCGCGCCCTGCGGTCGGTCTCGGCGGCCGCGACCAGGTCGCTCAGTGCCGAACCGGTGATGATCCCCGCGCTCCGGGCACGCTCGACGACCGCACGCTCGGCCACCGTCGCCTCCAGGCAGCCCGTCCTCCCGCACCCGCAGGGCACGTCGCTGCCGACCGGCAGGTGGGCGATGCTGCCCGACTGGCCAGGGCCGCGGTGCAGCACGCCGTCCACCGCCACGGCCACTCCGGCCATCTCCCGGGCGTAGAAGTAGAGCGAACTGGCCGCACGTCCGGACACGCCGAACAGCAGCTCGGCGGTCGCCATGGCGGGCACGTGCCCGTCCAGGTGCACCGGCAGCCCGGTGACCTGTTCCAGCACCGCTCTCGCGGGCACTCCCCGCCAGCCCAGCGGGCCGTGGTCGAGCAGTCCGCGGTCGGCGTCGACCTGCCCTCCGATGGCCAGGCCGACCCCGATGATGTGGCGCTGTGGCCACTCGGCGAGGAACGTGCTCACCTCTTCGCCGACGGCGCGCAGCACGTCGGTGGCAGAGCCCTGCGGAGTCGCGATGCGCTCGCTGCCCAGCAGCTGCCCGGACAGGTTGGTCAGACCGTAGGTCGTGGTCACGATGCCGATGTGGATACCGCACGCGGCGATCACGTCGTCGTCGAGCCGCAGCGGCACCGTCGGCCTGCCGATGCCCCCGCCGGTCGCCATCTCGGGTGCCTCCCGCAGCAACGCCAGGTCCGTCAGCGCCGTGACCTGCCTGCTGACGGTCGGCATGCTCAACCCCGTCAACCGTGCGAGCTCGGCACGCGACAACGGTCCGTCGGTCCGCGCCGCGGCCAGCACCGCGGCCGCGTTCGACTCCCTCACCCCGCCCGCTCCGGGGATGTCCCGGACCGACGCCGGTAGCCGCCTCGCCACTGGTGACCTCACTTTCGCCTCGGTCGAAACCCTACGTGCCCACCGCCCATCTCACCGGATTTCCCATCCCCGGAACCACCCGGGTATTAATTTCGCCGTGTTGCAGAATTTCTTTTCACCAAGTTAGAAAAACAGTGTCCCCGGCCACATTCCACATACCAGGAGAACGGTGGACCGAGTCGCGATTTCCGTGCCAACATCGAATCCGACGCCGGGCGCAGCCGGATTCACCTGGGGACGACCGACACGGCCGGCCCCACTCCCTGCGGCCGATCGTCCGAAATCCGTTTCGCCGCGGGACCGGGACGCCGGCCTCCCGGCGACAGCGAACACACCCGATACGGGCAATTCCACCCAACCCAGGAATTGCCGCTCACCTTTCGATTCACCGAGGTCGGCATGCACACACTGCTCCTGTTCGGAATGGCCGGGTTCCTGGCCCAGTTGGTCGACGGCTCGCTCGGCATGGCGTTCGGCGTCACCGCGACGACGACGCTGCTGGTGGCCGGCACCACGCCTGCGGTCGCGTCGGCGGCCGTACACCTGGCCGAGGTCGGCACCACCCTGGCGTCCGGCCTGTCGCACTGGAAGATGCGCAACGTCGACTGGCGTGTCGTCGCCACACTGGCCCTGCCGGGCGCCGCCGGTGCGGTACTCGGCGCCTACGTGCTCACATCACTGGCCACGTCGTCGGCCGAGTTGTGGATCACGACGATCCTGCTGCTGCTCGGCCTCTACGTGCTGATCCGGTTCGCGTTCCTCGAGCTGGGTTCGCTGATCACTGCGAAGCGGCCCGGCGCGCGCTTCCTCGCCCCGTTGGGCGTCGTCGCCGGGTTCGTCGACGCCAGCGGCGGAGGCGGCTGGGGCCCGGTCGCGACCACGACCCTGCTGTCGTCCGGCAGGCTCGAACCGCGCAAGGTCGTGGGCTCGGTCGACACGTCCGAGTTCATCGTGGCGATCGCCGCGAGCGTGGGCTTCCTGTTCGCCCTGTCGCACACCGACGGCATGAACTACACGGTCGTCGCCGGGCTGATGATCGGCGGCATGATCGCCGCACCACTGGCGGCCTGGCTGGTGCGCGCACTTCCGCCGCGGATACTCGGCGCGGCGGCGGGCGGGCTCATCGTGTTCACCAACAGCCGCGCACTGCTCGCCTCGCTCGACGCATCGACGCCGGTGACCGTGGCGGTGCTGGCGGGCATCGGAGTGCTGTGGGCCGCCGGCCTCACCGCCGCGATCCGTTCGATCCGCGCGGAACGCCGCGTGAACGTCCTCGCCGGCGAGACCGACCCGGACGACACCGCGCGCCCCGAAACCACGACCGAACCCGGCACCGCGACCGAACCCGGCGTCGGCACGGCGACTCGGCCCGCGTCCGCCGACCCGGACCGGCAGGCCGAACGCACCTGACGGCCCGAGGCCCGCGGGCGGAACGCGCGCTCCCCGCTCCGCCCGCGGGCCCGTGCCGCAGCGGTCAGGACCGTCCGATCGCCTCGATGATCGCCGGGCGCAGCTGTTCCGGCCGGATGACCTCGTCGACCGAGCCGACCTCGACGGCGCGGGCGATGCTGTGGATGCCGTCGAACTCCGCGGCCACCTCGCCGAGCTTGTCGGCCCGCACCTCGGCTCGCACCTCGGCCAGCGTCGCGGCGGCCGCGGCACGGTCGCCGCCCTCCGCGGCAGCCGCGGCGCGCTGTGCCTCCTGCACACGCGGATCCGCTGCAGTGCGCGCGTCGACGTCCCCGGAGAACACCACCGCCGCGGCCGGAGCACCGCCGAGCACCGAGGCGTACGACCCGTCGACCGCCAGTACCGTCATGTTCGGGTTGAGCGCCTTGGAGAACACCACGAACGCGCCCCCGTGGTACCGCGAGATCACGCAGAACACGATCGGCCCGTCGAAGTTGACGATCGCCCTGCCGATCTCCGCGCCGTACTCCAGCTGGAGCTTGCGCATCGATTCGGGACTGCCGTCGAACCCGGACAGGTTCGCCAGCACCACGAGCGGCCGGTTGCCGCTGGTCGCGTTGATCGCGCGGGCGGCCTTCTTCGACGACCGGGGGAACAGCGTGCCCGCGGTGTAGGTGTCCGGCCCGTCGGTCGGCGGGAACCCGCGGCGGGGCACCGGCCGGGACTCGATGCCCAGCAGGCACACCGGACGCCCACCCAGGTGCACGTCCTGCACGACGGCGGTGTCCGCATCGGCCATGCCCGCCCAGCGTTCCAGCACCGGGTGGTCCTGATCGGACAGCGCTCGCATCACGGTGCGGATGTCGAACGGCTTCTTGCGGTCCGGGTTGGACTCGGCAGAGAAGATCTCCCCGACGGTGCTGAAGTCGCTGCCCGCCACGTGGTGCGGGAACCCGGACACGTCGCGGCCGACCGGGTCGGTCGTGCCCGCCGCCCGTGGCTCGGTCTCCCCCGCTGCCACGTACGTGTGGTCGTAGTGCCGCATCAGCACGTCGCGCGCCCCCGCCAGGTCGGCGGCCCAGTACTGCGCCTGCCCGTTCGGCCCCATCACGCGGTCGTAGCCGCCGATGCCGAAGTTGTCCTCGGCCGAGACGCCACCGGAGAAGTCCAGCGACTGCTTGCCGGTCAGCACCATCGCCGAATCCGGTGTCATCACCAGGATCCCCTTGGTGTGCATCAGCATCGTGGCCTCGGCGTTCCAGTACGGCTGGGCACCGACGTTGATCCCGGCCACCACGATGTTGATCTCGCCGCCCGCCTGGGTGAACTCCACGATGCGCTTCAGCGCCGCCGCGACCCAGTCCATGTTCTCGGTACCCGAGTCCATGGCGATGCGCGCACCCGCCGACAGGGCGAACCATTCGACCGGCACCTGCATCCGGTCGGCCAGGTCCAGCGCGGCGACCACGCGCGCACACTCCGGTTCGGACAGCGACCCCAGCGACTTCGTCGGATCGCCCAGCAGCACCACGCGGGCCATCCCGTCGGGATGCACCGCCGTCGGGGTGGTCACCACGCCCGCGACGATCCCCGCCGTGTTGTGGCCCTTCGGCCGGTCGACGGGAACGAGCACGCCCGCCTCGTCCAGATCGTGTTCGGTGAACGTCCCGTCGCGTCCGGCGAGCATCGCGGTGAGCTCGTACGGGTACACCGCGCCGCGGCGCCGGGCCCGCAGCACCTTCTGGCCGTAGTCGTCGAGCGGCCGGATGTCCTCGGACGGCGGGTCGACGACCTCGACCTTCACGCCGGAACCGACGTCGTAGCCGATCCGCACGGCGGTGTCGCGCAGTTCGCCGTGCTCCTCGTCCGACCGGCGGCCGATCAGGAGCACCTCCTCCAGGCCCGCGCCCGCAGTGGTCGGCAGCACGCGGCGTGCGATGGCGTCCACCTCGTCGAGCGTCAGCCGGTTGGGCGGCCACACGTACAGCAGCACCCGGTTGGTGTCGAGTCGCTTCTTGGCCGGACGGCCCGCCTGCTGCTGGCGGATCGCCGCCACACACGCGTCGAGCGTGTCCTCGACGTCCGGCAGCGCCAGGATCCGGCCGGAGTCCTCGTCCTTCAACGGCGTCAGATCGCGCACCTGCGCCATCGCCACGAGGCGTTCGTCGGCCTCGTTGCCCTTGGCCACCGCGCGGTAGAGGTAGACCTCCTCGTCGTCCGACGGCAACCGCGTCAGGTCGAAGTTGCGCCACCGCGGCAGCTGCAGCCGCTGCGCGATCATCGGGTGCAATCCGCGGATCACCCGGTCCTCGACCAGCCCGTCGGCCGTGGCCGTGAACGTGAAGTGGTGGTGCATGGCCGCTCCGGTGCGGCCCGCGACACTGGCCGTGACGCGCACCGTGCGGTCGGGCAGCGGAGCCGCCGCGAGCTCACTCCGGAGCCGCTCGGCCATCGCGTCGGCGTCGCCGGGCTGGTCGGCCCAGGTCACGTAGACGTCGGCCACCACGTCGGCCTGTCCGTCGCTCGGCCCGTCGCCGGCCAGTGTGGCGACGGCGCCGAGCGCGTCGCCGAACCGGGCCATGTCGGTCGCGGTGCTGACGAGCCGGTACCGCTCCGGATCGGAACCGCCGGGGCGGTACTCACCGGTGACGCAGTCGAACCCGGCGCTGCGGGCCGTGTCGATCCCGTGCAGCCGCCGGGAACCGTAGTACCGCCGGGCGAGCACCTCGAGCATCGGCCGCTGATCGGTGCCGGGACGCACCATGCGCTGGGCGAGCACCCGGACGAGCGGTTCCGGCGTCGCGACCATGGCGGCGATGCGTTCCTCCCGGTCGGCCGCGTCCGGTTGCGCGTCGAGATGCCGCAGGTGCTTGCGCACCGCGGTGTAGCTCTCGGCCCGGTTGCGCCGGTACATGGGCTGGCCGAACCACCGGAACACCAGGCTCCGCGCCAGGTCCGTGACCACCGGGAACCGCAGCTGGGTCGCCACGACGAGGTGCTCAAGCGCCTCCCCGACGGTCAGCCGCACGGACTCCGGCGGAGCCGGTTCGGTCAGCCACTGCTGCAGCACCGCCGTCACGACGGCGGCGTCGGCCGCGCCGCGCTGCTGCGCCAGGAAGATCCGGAAGACCGCCTCTTCCAGCTCCGGGGTGCGGTCGAGTTCGGCGACGCCGTAGTGCCCGAGCACGCGGGTCAGCTTGGCCAGGAACCCCTCGGACAGCCCGGCACGCTCGGTGTCGAGGCTCTGCAGGTACGTGTGGAAGTACTCGCGTGCACTATGGACATTCGCCTCGGCGTCGTCCTGCTCGGGCTGCCCGCCCGCGGCGGGCCGGTTGCGCGTCAGCTCGCACAGGTCCCCGAACACCCGCAGCAGCCCGGCCTCCTCGGCCAGCGGGCGGGTTCCGTCGTCGGCCAGCTGGACGCGGGCCTTCAGGTACCCGGCGGGCGCACCGGCGTCCTCGTCGGGGCCGATGTCGAAGCCGAGCAGCCGCCAGTGCAACCGGTCCAGACCACGGCCGACCTGCTCGGTCGCGGTTCCTTCCGGGGGCGCGGCGGGCAACTCGAGATCCACGCGCTGCACGGACTCGGCGGTCTCGGCTGGCTCGGCGGTGTCCTCGTCGGCCATCGGTTCGAGCCGCAACAGCGGCGCACCGGCCTCGACCTGGCTGCCGACCGACACCGGGCGCTGCACCAGCCTGCCGCGGAACGGCGCCCGCAGCACCGTCTCCATCTTCATGCTCTCCAGCACGAGCACCGGCGCGCCCGCCTCGACCTCGTCGCCCGGCTCGATCGGTGTGGCCACGACGAGAGCGGGGGCCGGTGAACGCAGCACACCGCCCTCGTCGCGGCTGACCCGGTGGGTCACGCCGTCGACCTCGACCAGGTGCACCGGCCCGTGCGTGCCGGTCACGAGCCGGTACCGGTGGCCGTGCACGGTGACCTGGCCGCTGCGGTCGTCGAATCGTTCGAGCGTCACGTCGAACGCCGGTGCCGTGCCCGCCCCGTCGATCTCGACGCGGAACCGCCGGGGCCCGGTGCGCGCGATGGTCACGCGATAGCCCGCACCCCGCAGCTTCAGGTCGATCGCCGTGGCACCGTCGTGCCGCACCTGGGGCCGCCCACCGTGAGCCGTGGCGAGCAGCCGCTGCCGCTCCGCCTGCTCGCCCTCCTCGTAGGCCTCGACGGCCGCCGCGGCCAGCGCGACCCCCGAGTGTCGGTGGGACGCGAGCCTGCCCTCCGCGCGCACCCGGTCGATCCAGCCCGTGTCGGCGCTGCCGTCGATCACCTCGGGCGCGTCCAGCAGGTCGAGCAGGAAGCTCTTGTTCGTGGCACCGCCGTCGATGAGCACGGTCGTGTCCCGGACGGCACGGCGCAGCCGGGCGAGCGCCTCGTCCCGGGTGCGGCCGTAGGTGATGATCTTCGCGATCATCGAGTCGAAGTCGGCGGGGATGTCGTCGCCGGCACCGACGCCGGTGTCGACGCGGACCCCGGGACCGCTCGGCAGATTCAGCAGGGAGATGTGCCCGGGAGCCGGCGCGAAGTCGCGGTCGGGGTCCTCGGCGTTGAGCCGCGCCTCGACGGCGTGCCCGGCCTCCTGCGGCTGCGGGCCGGTCAGCGCGCCGCCTTCGGCCACGTGCAGTTGCGCCTTGACCAGGTCGAACGACGTCGTCGCCTCGGTGATGGGGTGTTCGACCTGCAGGCGGGTGTTGACCTCGAGGAACGCCAGCAGCCGCTCACCGGGGTGGTACAGGAACTCGACGGTCGCCGCACCGCGGTATCCGACGGCCAGTGCGAGTCGTTCGGCCGAGGCCTTGAGGTCGGCCACCTGCTCGGCATCGAGCCGCACCGACGCCGACTCCTCGATCACCTTCTGGTTGCGGCGCTGCACCGAGCAGTCGCGCACGCCGAGCGCCCAGGCCGTGCCCTGGCCGTCGGCGATCACCTGCACCTCGACGTGCCGTGCCCCGGTGACGAGCCGCTCAAGGAACACCACGCCGCTGCCGAACGCACGCTCGGCCTCGGCGCTGGTCCGTTCGTAGGCTTCCGCCAGATCATCGGCGGTCTCGACCACCCGGATGCCACGTCCGCCGCCGCCCGCGGTCGCCTTCAGCATCAGTGGGTAGCCGATGCCGCCCGCGGCGTCGAGTGCGCCGTCGAGCCCGTCGACCGGACCACGGCTCCACGGCGCGACGGGCACGCCGACCTCCTCGGCGATCAGCTTGGCGCCGATCTTGTCGCCGAGTTTGCGCATCGCCTCCGGGGACGGGCCGACGAAGGCCACGCCGAGCCGTTCACACAGCTCCGCGAACGCCGGGTCCTCGGCCACGAAACCCCAGCCGACCCAGGCCGCGTCCGCTCCCGAACCGGTCAGCGCGCGCTCCAGCACCGCCATGTCCAGGTAGGGCCGGTCGGCGGCGTTGCCCAGTTCCCAGGCGTGATCCGCTTCCCGCACGAACGTGGCGCCGCGGTCGACGTCGGTGTGGAAAGCGATCGTCTCGCGACGACCCCCGTCCTCGGCGTTGAGTTCGCGCACGGCACGGATGAGCCGCATCGCGGCCTCACCTCTGTTGACGATGGCGATGCGGGTGAACAACCTGGGCAAACCTCACAACCTGCTGTCACGTCCCGGGCGGTGACTCCGGGCTTTCGCGTTCGGGTTCTTCGCGTTCGGACGGCAGTGTCCGCGACACGCGCGCGGACACGGGCGAACCGGGTCCCGGCACACGTCCGTCCGCGCTTCCACAGCTTCCCCGGACGGGCGCCGGCTCCGGAATGATCGCAGCCGCCACGTCGCACCGGGGCGGTTTGTAGAGAACCACCAAAAATCGACGCGGTGGGACGCGGGCGGTACGAGCGTGGGCAGCCATCACGGTCGCCGCCGCGACCGGCCCGCCACCGCCGCCGAACGCGCCGACGGCCGGCCGCATTCCGCCGCGCGGGAGGCCGGTGCGGGTCAGGCCAGGAGGCCGTGGCCGGTCAGGTGGGCGACGAGCAGTTCGCCGATGTGCTCGATGTGCCCCGTCATCGCGCGGCGGGCGGCCTCCGGGTCCCTGGCGCGCAGCGCCGCCAGGATCGCCGAGTGGTCCCGGGCCGACGCCGACGGCCAGCCTTCGATCGTGCCGAAGAACCGCAGCGGCACGTAGTTGACGGTCAGGTTCAGCAGCGAGGCCATCCGCGCCGACCCCGAGGCCTTGTTGACCGTCCGGTGGATCTCGTGGTTCAGACTGTCGACCAGGTCGGTGTCGCCCGCCCGCTCGGCGTCGGCGAGCTCGTCCTGGACCGAGCACAGGCGGGCGATCTCGGCGTCGTCGAGGTGCTCGGCGGCGCGGGCAGCCAGTTCTCCGGCGATGTAGGCCTGTACCTGGAACAGGTCGCGTACGTCCCGGCCGGTGAGCGCCACCACGCGGTAGCCACGCCGCGGCTCCCACCGCACCGAGCCTTCACTGTGCAGGATCATGAGCGCCTCGCGGACCGGCGTCTGGCTGACGCCGAGCTGCGCCGCGAGGTGCTCGGTGCGAACGAACTCCCCCGGCGGGAACTCGCCGACCATGATGCCCTCGCGCACGTACGCGGCGACGCGCTCGCTCAGCTGCTGCTTGTCACCGAACGGGCCGGGCCGGGCAGGCACCGCCCGGCCGTGGAGCGCCGCTTCTGCGTTGTCGGTCACCGTTCGATTCTAGGCGGGACCGTGATCACCTCCGTCCGCGCCGGCGGACGGTGCTGCCCGCCGCGCCGGCAGTCCGTGGCGGACCGGGTGATGCGTCCCACACGGTCGACCACTGCGGCAGGATTCTATAGAATACACCCACCGTGGGAGGCGCCGGCCGACGGACACAGGCCGACGGAGCAGGCACAGCGCAACGGAGGTGCGCCGAGCGCCCGCCGTGCCGCCCGCGTCGACCGTTCGCCGACCGCGGGAGGTGGTGCCGCGCGACCGGCGTGCGGATCGGCCGTGGACCCGCGTCGGCGCACCTGCGCCGGTCACACCGGCCGCCCGCAACCGTCGACACGATCAGCAGGAGTGACATGGATCCGAACGGAACGGCGACGCCGCACGGCGCTACAGGGACGGGCGGCGCCGCAGGGACGGGCAGCACCGCGAAGACCGGCACCACCATGGACCCGAACGGCACCGCGGACCTGCGGGATCACCTCGACGGCTGGAACCCGCCGCCGGTCGGCGACGCCGGGATCGTCGCGGCGGAACCCGTGGCGGCGTTGTCGGCCCTGTTCGACCGGCCGGCGGCCGCGGTAGCCGGCGACCCGCTCCCCCCGCTGTGGCACTGGCTCCACCTGCTCGACTGGCCCGAGCAGCACCGGCTCGGGCCGGACGGGCATCCGCTCACCGGGCCGTTCCTGCCGCCCGTCCCGGACCGCAGGCGGATGTTCGCGGGCGGGCGGGTGCGGTCTCCCCGCCCCCTCGTCGTCGGGAACGCCGTCGAACGCACGTCGTCGATGACCGAATGCACCGTCAAGGACGGCCGCAGCGGTCAGCTCGCGTTCGTGACCGTCCGGAGCGACTGGTACCAGGACGGCGAACTGTGTGTCACCGACGAGCTGGACTACGTGTACCGCTCCGGCGACGAGGGACCGCGCACCTTCGACGTGCCTGGCGATCCACCGCCGGACGCCGAGGAGCCGTGGCGACTGGTCCCGGACACCTCGGAGGTGGCGCTGTTCCGGTTCAGCGCGCTGACGGCCAACGCGCACCGCATCCACTACGACGCGCCCTACGCCAGGAACGTCGAGGGCTATCCGGGGCTGGTCGTCCACGGGCCGCTGCTCGTGCTGCTGATGCTGGAGGCCGTCGGGCGCGCCGATTCCCGGCCGGTGACCGAGGTGCGGTTCCGGCTGCGGCGCCCGGTCTTCAGCGGCATGCCGATCCTCGTCCGCGGCGGCCCGGACGAGACCGGCGGGGCGGCCATGACCGTCGCGAGCGCCGCCGACGACCGGCACGCGACCGCGGACGTGCGGTTCCGCGGCTGACCGGCAACCGCCGGGCAACGAGACGACATCTTCGGAGAGGAAGCCGGTAGTGACGACCGAAGCCGACCTGGATACGGCCGAACAGGCCATTGTGGAGACCGTGCGTGACTTCGTCGATCGCGACGTGCGTCCGGTGGTGCGGCAACTGGAACACGACAACACCTACCCCGAGGCGCTCATCGAGCAGATGAAGCAGCTCGGGATCTTCGGCCTGGCCGTGCCGGAGCCCTACGGGGACGTACAGGTCTCGGCGCCGTGCTATGCGCTCGTGACCGAGGAGCTCGCCCGTGGGTGGATGAGCCTCGCCGGTGCGATGGGCGGGCACACGGTCGTCGCGAAGCTGCTGTCGGCCTACGGCACCGAGGAGCAGAAGCAGCGGTACCTGCCGCGGATGGCGACCGGCGAGCTGCGCGCGACGATGGCGCTCACCGAGCCCGGCGGCGGGTCGGACCTGCAGGCGATGCGGACGGTCGCCGCACCCGCCGACGGTAATGGGGACTCCTCAGCCGGTTACGTACTCAACGGTGCGAAGACCTGGATCAGCAACGCCCGCCGCGCCGGGCTGGTGGCCGTGCTGTGCAAGACCGATCCGGCTGCCGAACCGGCCCATCGCGGCATCAGCGTGCTGCTGGTGGAGAAGGACACACCGGGTTTCTCGGTCTCCCGTGACCTGCCGAAACTCGGGTACAAGGGCGTCGAGAGCTGCGAGCTCACGTTCGACGACTGCCGGGTGCCCTGCGATGCGCTGCTCGGCGGGGTCGAAGGCAAGGGATTCGGGCAGATGATGCGGGGGCTCGAGGTCGGCCGCATCCAGGTCGCCGCCCGGGCCACCGGCGTCGCGCGCGCGGCGTTCGACGACGCGCTCCGCTATGCGCAGGAACGTGAGTCGTTCGGTGTTCCGATCTGGCAGCACCAGTCGGTCGGCAACCACCTCGCGGAGATGGGCACCAAGCTCACCGCGGCGCGGCAGCTGCTGCTGCACGCGGCGCGGCGCTACGACTCGGGACAGCGCGCGGACATGGAGGCCGGCATGGCCAAACTGTTCTGCTCCGAGACGGCGATGGAGATCGCCCTGAACGCGGTGCGGGTGCACGGTGGGTACGGCTATTCGACCGAGTTCGACGTCGAACGCTACTTCCGGGACGCACCGTTGATGATCGTCGGCGAGGGCACGAACGAGATCCAGCGGAACGTGATCGTCTCCCAGCTGGTGGCCCGCGACGGGCTCTGACCGCCCGCGGCCCGGGTCGGCGCCGCCGCGCAGGGCGGCGCCGACCCGGACGTCGCGGGCATGCCGTCAGCGCGGGGCCATGCGGATCGCGCCGTCGAGCCGGATGGTCTCCCCGTTGAGCATCGGATTCTCGACGATGTGCCGCGCCAGCGAGCCGTACTCGGCCGGGTCGCCCAGCCGTGAGGGGTGCGGCACCTGCTCGCCGAGCGACTTGACGGCGTCCTCGGGCAGGCCCGCGAACAGTGGGGTCTCGAACAGGCCCGGCGCGATCGTGACCACGCGGATCTTCAGGCTCGCCAGGTCCCGGGCGATCGGCAGGGTCATGCCGACGATGCCGCCCTTCGACGCCGAGTACGCGGCCTGGCCGACCTGGCCGTCGTAGGCGGCCACCGACGCGGTGTTGACGATGACGCCGCGCTCCTCGCCGACCTCCTCGGTCTGCGACATACGCTCGGCGGCGAGCCGGATGACGTTGAACGTGCCGATGAGGTTGATGTTCACGACCTTGGTGAAGTCGGCGAGCGGGAACGCGCCCTTCTTCGACACGGTCTTGACCGCGTTGCCGATCCCCGCGCAGTTGACCGTGATCCGCAGCGGGCCGAGGTTCGCGGCGGCGTCGACGGCTGCTGCGACGTCGTCCTCCTTCGTCACGTCGCCCGGGGCGAACACGACGTTCTCGCCCAGCTGCTGGGCGACGGTCTCGCCGTCCGACGACGGCAGGTCGAGGATCACGATCTTCGCGCCCTGCCCGTGCAGCTCGCGCACGGTGGCGAGTCCGAGACCGGACGCTCCGCCGGTGACCAGTGCGACCGATCCTGCGATGTCCATGCGTTCTTCTCCTCCGGTGTACGACGATGTACAGGCTTGTGCCCGGGCAGCAGCGCCCGGGGCGTTGCCCGGCGGCGCCGGGTTCGCGTGTCTCGGGTTGTCGTGCCTCAGTGCACCAGCCCGGCGAGCCGGTCGTTGATCAGCTCGTCGGCGCCGCCCGCGATGCGCGAGACGAGGTCGGCGACCGTCGGGATGTCCTGGATGAGGCCCTGCACCAGGCCGGCCGACCAGATGCCGCCGTCGGTGTCACCCTCCTCCAGTACCCGGGTGCGGCCGCGGTTGCCGGCGACGAGGTCCCGCACGTCCTCGAACGCGCCCCCGTCGTCCAGAATGGACACGACTTCGCGGCTGACGCTGTTGCTCGCGACCCGCGCGGTGTTGCGCAGCGGACGGAAGATCAGCTCGGTGTCGCGCTCGCTGTGGTCGACCATGGCCTGTTTGACGTTCTGGTGCACCGGCGCTTCCCTGGTGGCGACGAAACGCGTGCCCATGTTGATGCCGTCGGCACCGAGTGCGAGCGCCGCGACCAGCCCTCGGGCGTCGCCGAACCCGCCGGAGGCCACCATCGGGATGGTGACCTTGTCGGCGGCCGCGGGGATCAGCACCAGTCCCGGGATGTCGTCCTCACCGGGATGGCCCGCGCATTCGAACCCGTCGATGGAGATGCCGTCGACGCCCAGCTCCTGAGCCTTCACGGCGTGGCGCACGCTCGTGCACTTGTGCAGCACCTTCACCCCGCCGCCCTGGAACGTCGGCAGGTGCTCGGCGGGGTTGAACCCGGCGGTCTCGACCACGGGAATGCCGGATTCGACGATCACGTCGCGGTACTCGGCGTACGGCGGCGGGTTGATCGACGGCAGGATCGTCAGGTTCACCCCGAACGACCTGTCGGTCATCTCTCGGCAGCGTGCGATCTCCTTGGCCAGATCCTCGGGGGTCGGCTGCGTCAGCGCCGTGAGGAAGCCGAGTGCTCCTGCGTTGGCCACGGCCGAGACCAGTTCGGCCGTGCCGACCCACTGCATCCCGCCCTGCACGATCGGATGGTCGACGCCGAACACGTCGCAGAATCGCGTGCGAACCATTGCGTTTCCTTTCGCAGGACGTCGGGAGCCGTCGAAGCTCCGCCAACAACACCGGCGGCACCGGAGATAGCACCGTCGCCGACCAGGAAAGCGTGCGCTTACCTCGCAGCGTAACCATGGGGGCGCCACGTCACTCGTGACGTACGTCTCCCCATCCGGCGGGCGGCGGGGAGCATGGTGATCACGCACCATCGAGGCGCCTGCCCGCTACTGTGACGGAGTCGGCCCACAACCAACGCCCGAACGACGAGGTGAACGACAACGTGCCTGGCCCTCTCAGTGGTCTGAAAGTCGTGGAACTGCCCGCCATCGGACCGGTTCCGCACGCCGGCATGATCCTGGCCGATCTCGGCGCGGACGTCGTCCGGGTGGAGCGCCCGTCCGGCGCGCTCGACATCCACGGCGGCGAACTCGACCATCTGATGCGGGGCAAGCGTTCGGTGGCGGCCGACCTCAAGGACGCCGACGGAACGCGGTTCGTCCGCGACCTCGTGGCACGGGCCGACGTGCTGCTCGAAGGGTTCCGGCCGGGCGTGGCCGAGCGGCTCGGCCTCGGGCCCGACGAATGCACCGCGGCCAACCCGCGGCTCGTCTACGGGCGGATGACCGGCTGGGGCCAGGACGGGCCGATGGCGAGGCAGGCGGGCCACGACATCAACTACATCAGCCTGACCGGGTCGCTGCACGCGATCGGCCGGGCCGAGGAGCCGCCCCCGCCGCCGCTCAACCTCGTCGGTGACTACGGCGGCGGTTCCATGTTCCTGCTCACCGGCGTCCTCTCGGCGTTGTGGGAGCGCGAGCGTTCCGGCAGTGGCCAGGTGGTCGACGCGGCGATGGTCGACGGTGCGAGCGTGCTCACCCAGCTGCTCTGGGCACTGCGCGGCGTCGGCGCCTGGTCCTCGGAGCGCGCGGGCAATCTGCTCGACTCGGGTGCCCCGTTCTACGACACCTACGTCTGCTCGGACGGCCGGTACGTCGCGGTCGGCGCGCTCGAATCGCAGTTCTACGCACACCTGATCGACGGTCTCGGCCTCGCTGCCGAGGCGCTGCCCGACCAGAACGACCGCTCCGGCTGGCCCGCGTTGCGGGCACGGTTCACGCAGGTCTTCGCGAGCCGCACGCGGGACGAGTGGGCCGCCGTCTTCGACGGCACCGACGCGTGCGTCACCCCCGTGCTGACCTGGGACGAGGTCGCCGACCATCCCCACGTCGCGGCGCGGCAGACGTTCATCGAGATCGACGGGGTGGTGCAGCCCGCCCCCGCACCGCGCTTCTCGCGCACGAGCCCGCCGGTACCCGACCCGCCGCACCGGCCGGGTTCCGACAACGACGCCGTGACGGCCGACTGGGGGCTCTGACCGGGAGCTGCCCGGCAACGCGGCACACCGCCCGCCCGCACCCGGACCGGTCACCGGCGGGACGGGAAGCCTTGGCAGGATGACCGGCATGGCCGACATCGAGATCCCGCGCCGCGTCGTGCACGGCATGATCGCGCTGTCCGTGCTGGCCGTGGCGGCGGTCGCGTTCATGCTGACCGAGGTCGAGCCGAACCTCGGCATGTGGGTGTTCGCCGTCGTGATGGTCCTCGCGGCCGTCGGTTTCTGGGCCGCGTACTTCTATCAGCGGGCGAAGAGCCGCCGCCGCGAATGAGGTGGACCCGGCCGGGGCGGCGGGAAATCGCCTCGCCCCGGCCGGGTCGCGGCGTGCTCAGCCGACGCGGTCGAGGATCCCGGACAGGCGCTCCCGCACCATCGGCGCCAACGTCTTCATGTACGCCTTCGTGATGTGGTTGTTGTCCAGGTAGACCAGCACGTTCCCGATCATCGGCGGGCATTCGGTCGGCGTGCAGAAGTAGTCGCTGAAGTCGGCGAAGTGCACGTTCTGCGGCATGTTCTCCACCGCCGTCCACGACGGCTGGGGGTCGTAGACCTTCTCGCGCGAGACCGAGCACGACGGGTGGTCCACACCGCGCTTCTCGGCACACTCGGCCAGGGAGCGGTTGTACCGCGGGTTGTCACGGGCGGCGATCACCGGGATGCCCGCCTCCTCCAGCGTCCGCCACTGCTCGACGTAGCCGGGTGGGGTGACCTCGTCCCGCAGCGGGTGGGCGTCCCGGCTGGCCATGGTGAACACGGCGTCGGGCTTGATCTCGAGGATCTCCTGCATGACCGTCTCGTTCCAGGCCGTGCACTCCGGGTTGTTGGGCGCCACCGTGGTGAGCGGGCAGCCGCCGCGGCCCATGGAGATGATCTCCCAGCCCGCCTTCTCCGCCGCGGGCCGCAGTGCGGCGTTGAACTGCTGCGAATGCGAGTCGCCTGCAACGACGATGCGCCGCGTCGGGTTCGGATGCAGGCTTTCGTTGCAGATGATCACGATCTCGTTCTTGTCCGAGTGGCGGCACTGCTCCTCGGTGAAGTTGTCGTACTGCTTGGGCAGCGCCGCGAACGGCGGGATCGGTTCGGCGTCGCCGGCGGCACGGGGCCCGTCGGGCGAGAGGACTTCCGCGCCGGGGTAGGCCGGGTCGTCCTCCTTCTGCACGAACGTGGCCCGTTCGACGGCAGCCAGCTGCCACGCACCCGCCAGGGCGAGCACGACCGCGAGCGTCGCCGCGCCGACCCGGTAGGACCCCCACACGGTGCGCGTGTCCAGTTTCGCCCGCAGTACCGGCTGTTCCACCAGGTGATAGGTCAGCATCGCCAGTGCCAGCGACACGGCGATGACGACCGCACCGCCGCGCAGGCCGACCTCGGGCCGGTCCCGCAGCATCACGTAGAACAGCAGCACGGGCCAGTGCCACAGATACAGCGAGAAGCTGAGGTTGCCCAGGTAGTTCAGCAGCCGTGACGAGAGGATGCGGTCGGCGCCGAGCACCGTGCCCGTTTGACCGGCCACCAGGACCAGCGCGGCCGCCACGACCGGCCACAGTGCCACGTAGCCGGGGAACATGGTGCCGACCTGCAGCACCAGGCCGCACAGCACGAGGCCCGCGACGCCGAGCCAGCCGAGCAGCACCCGGAGTGCCCTCGGCACGGCCAGCTTGTCGATGGCCAGCGCCACGAGCCCGCCGATGGCGAACTCCCACACGCGGGTCGCCGACATGAAGTAGGCGAACTGCTGGTCCGCGGCCGTGAGGTACACCGAGTAGGCCAGCGACCCGGCCGTCAGCACCGTCAGCAGGCCGATCAGCCACCGGTGCAGGTTCCCGCCGAGCCGCTTGACGACGAACGCGAACGCGGCGATCAACAGTGGCCACACGAGGTAGAACTGGCCCTGGATGGACAGCGACCAGAAGTGCTGCACGATGCTCGCCTGGTCGTGCTGGGCGAAGTAGTCGGCGGACTGGGCCGCCAGCTGCCAGTTCTCGAAGAACAGGGCCGAGGCGACGATCTCACCCGCGGTCTGCTCCCAGCGCGTCTCCGGCAGCAGGAAGTAGGCGCCGATGACGGTGCCGACGAGGACGGTCATCATCGCCGGGAAGAGCCGTTTGACGAACCGGCCCCAGGTGGCGCGGAACCGCACCCGGTCGCGCAGGCTCGCGCGGAAGAGCTGTCCGGTGATGAGGAAACCGGTGACGAAGAAGAACACGTCCACGCCGCCGGAGACCCGGTCCAGCCACACGTGGTAGATGACCACCAGCGCACAGGCGAGCGCGCGAAGGCCCTGCAGTTCGGGCCGGTACCGGGTCTTGCCCGGTGCCGGGGCGACCGGCGTCGACACCTCCGGCGGCGCTGGCGGCGACTGCGTCACGGCGTACCTCACTCTCCTTCTTTACCGGCGCTCCATGATGCCAACCCCCATTCAGGTGGTTTCCACCACTTCCGTGCACTGTGACGCAGAATGCGCCGAAAAGGTTGGCTCCGCCGCCGGGAAAATCGGAAACGATGTACGTCTCCCCTGGTCACCGCGTCGGGAGAGGGTGCGAACGCGGGCCTGGCCGCGGCCGGGACGTTCGGGGAGCGCGACGTCCGCGCGCCGCCCACCGCCGGCGTCCCGCGTCCGGAGCCGGAAGGGGGCGGCCGGACTCGAAGCCCGGCCGCCCCCTTCCGGCGGCACCGCGCCCGGGTTCAGTCCACCGCGAGCACCGCGGTGTCGATGTGGCCGCCGCGGATCATGCCGAACGACAGGGCGGAGTCGAAGCTCTCCTCACACGCCCGGACCCGCTTCTCGACCTTGCCGCCGCTCACGCCCTCACGTCCGGGCGGGCAGGATGCGGCCGGTGACGTCACCGAAGCCGATGCGGCCACCGTCTGCGCCCGGCGCGGTGGCGCTGATCGTCACCTCGTCGCCGTCCTCGAGGAACGTGCTCGTCCTCCCCGCCACGTCGACGGGTTCCTGGCCGCCCCAGGTGACCTCGATGAACGCGCCCCGTTCGTGCTTCCCGGAACCGGAGATCGTGCCGGAGGCGTACAGATCGCCCGTACTCGCGGCGGCGCCGTTCACGGTCAGGTGGGCCAGCATCTGGGCGGGCGACCAGTACATCTCCCGGTACACCGGACGGGAGACGACCTCGCCGTTCCAGCTGACGGCCAGGTCGATGTCCAGGCCCCAGTCCTGCTCCTCGGCCAGGTACGACAGCACCTCCGGCTCCTGCACCGGCCCGGCGACGCGGGCGGACTCCAGCGCCTGCAACGGCACCACCCACGCGGAGATCGACGTCGCGAAACTCTTGCCGAGGTTCGGCCCCAGCGGCTGGTACTCCCACGCCTGGATGTCGCGTGCCGACCAGTCGTTGACCAGCACGACGCCGAACACGTGCTCGGCGAACTCGGCGGTGGTCACCCGCGAGCCGAGCGGCGATCCGGCGCCGACGACGAAGCCGAGTTCCGCTTCGATGTCGAGGCGCTGCGACGGCCCGAACACGGGGCCGTCGTCGGTCTTGCGCTGTCCGCACGGGCGGGTGACGTCGGTTCCCGTGACCACGACGGTGCTCGACCGGCCGTGGTAGCCGACCGGCAGGTGCTTCCAGTTGGGCAGCAGCGGCTCGGAGTTCGGGCGCAGGATGCAGCCGAGGTTCGTGGCGTGGTGCTCGGAGGCGTAGAAGTCGACGTAGTCGGCGACGTCGAACGGGCGGTGCATCGTCACCGCCGACACCGGATGCACCGCCTCGTCGGGGATCTCCCCTGCGGCGAGGTCGGCGACCCGCCGCCGCACCTCGTCCCACCGGCCGCGCCCCTGTGCCATGAAGTCGTTGAGGGACGGGCGCGCGAACTCGGCGTCGCCGAGCGTCGCGGCGAGGTCGACGACCGAGTCGGCGACGCGCACGCCGACCCGCGGGCCGGTACCCGGCGTGGAGAACACGCCGTAGGGCAGGTTGTCGAGCCCGAACAGCGAGCCCTCGGGGATGGGGATGGTGGTCATGCGTTCACTCCTTGGCCGCCGCCGGCGCGGCGGGAATCAGGTCGAGTTCCACGAGCTCGGCGAGCGGCTCGAGGATGCTGCAGGTGCCGAACGAGACGAACGAGCGTCGCACGGTGCTGGCCCGCTCGGCGCCGAGGTCGCGGACCGCCGCGGCGATCGCCGCGCCGTCCCGCCGGGCCAGCAGCCCGGCGACCACGCTCTCGTCCGAGCCCTGCAGCGCTGCGTCGGTCGCGAGCAGCAGGTTGAGGAATCCGTGCTGTTCGAAGCCCGTCTCCGGATCGGTGTTGCGGATCGCGTGGTGCAGCCCCGCCGTGGCCTTGAACGCGATATCGGCACGTACGGCCGCGACGACGGCGGCCGCGAGCTCGGCCTCCCGCGGGTGCAGCTCGGCGCGGACCCCGCCGGTGCGGAACTTGGCCCGCAGACCGCGTTCCGCGAGCCCGGCGAGCACCGCCGGCCTGCGCTCGTCGCGCGGCACCTCGACGTGGATGGTCGCGTCCGGCAGGTCGAGCGCGTCGAGTTCGGCGAAGAACTCCCCCACGTCGCCGGGCACCGCGATCTCCGTGGCGACGATCCGCACGGGCAGCGCGGCCGCCGCTTCGACCGCGCCGGCGAGCTGGTCCGGACCCGCCGGTGCGGTGACCGCGAGTGCGAGCTCGTCGTCGGGCCGCAGCAACGGGCCCAGCTCGTCGAGGGCGGGCGCGGCCAGGACCAGTGGCCCGACGAGGTCACGGTAGGCGGCCGAGCGGTGGCCGCGGTGCCGGGACACCGCGTCGGGCAGCGGGGCGAGGCCCGGTGGGAACACCGCCGCGTCGTCACAGAGTCCGTGGGCGAACGCGGGCAGAGCAGGCGACGCCGGGGTCACCGGTTCGGCCCCCGCCCGGACCAGGTCCAGGCGTAGTTCGGGTCCTCGCACGCGAGGGCGCCCTCACCCAGTTCGAGCGGCCGGAACGTGTCGACCATGACGGCCAGTTCGTCGAAGAACTCCGCGCCGAGGCTCTTCTCCACCGCACCGGGCTGCGGGCCGTGCGAGTGGCCGCCGGGGTGCCAGGAGATCGAACCCTGTCCGATGCCCGATCCCTTGCGCGCCTCGTAGTCGCCGCCGCAGTAGAACATGATCTCGTCGGAGTCCACATTGGAGTGGTAGTACGGCACGGGCACCGACAGCGGGTGGTAGTCCACCTTGCGGGGGACGAAGTTGCAGATGACGAAGTTGTTGCCCTCGAAGGCCTGGTGCACGGGCGGCGGCTGGTGCACCCGGCCGGTGATGGGTTCGAAATCGTGCACGCTGAACGTGAACGGGTACAGGCAGCCGTCCCAGCCGACGACGTCGAACGGGTGCTCCGGGTAGACGAGGACGCTGCCGCCGATGCCGCCGCCGACGCGGTGTTTGACGTACACCGCCACGTCGGTCCCGTCCCGCAGCAGCGGTTCGGCGGGCCCGTGCAGGTCGCGTTCGCAGTACGGCGAGTGCTCCAGGAACTGGCCGTAGCGCGAGAGGTACCGCTTCGGCGGGGCGATGTGACTGCCTGCCTCGATCGCGTACGCCCGCAGCGGCCCGTCGCCGTGGGGCAGCCACCGGTGAGTGGTGGACATCGGCAGGAACACGTAGTCACCCGACGTGGCCTCCAGGCTGCCGAACACCGTCTCCACCGTCGCCTGCCCGGATTCGACGTAGACGATCTCGTCGCCGGTCGCGTTGCGATACAGCGGCGAGTCCTTCGTGGACACGACGTAGGACAGCCGCACGTCACCGTTGCCGAGGACGAGCCTGCGCCCGGTGACCACGTCCGTCTCGGCCCACGTCTCCTTCGGGAACAGGTCGTGCAGCTTCAGGTGCCGCGGCTTGAGCGGATGATTCGGCGTGGTGGACAGGTCGCCCGGCTCCCAGACCCGCGAGTCGACGATCGCCGACGGGACGCCGCGGTGGTAGAGCAGCGACGAGTCCGAGGAGAAGCCCTCCTCGCCCATGAGTTCCTCGTAGTACAGCCCGCCGTCCGGACGCCGGTGCTGTGTGTGGCGTTTCGGTGGCACGCTGCCGACCTGGCGGTAATAGGCCATGACTGCCTCCTTGCTGTCGCCTCGCCCGCGTACCCCGAGAGCACGCACACCTCACATTAGTTAATAGATGTACTAGTTTCAAGACGTAGGCAGGTCCAGCGGCGATGACAGGTGGGGCGTGGCCGACGGTGCTCGAGAGCGGCCGGCGGACCGCACGCTCGCTCGGGCGCCGAGAAACTCAGTTCCGGCCGCGGACGTCGAACTGGTCGCGGTTGGTGACGAGCTTGTCCAGCAGCATGATCAGGATGCGCTGTTCTTCCGGCGACAGCACGCCGGCCCATTCGTCCTCGCGCTCGTTGTGCACGCGGAAGACCTCGACCATCTCCTGATGACCCGTGTCGGTGAGCGACAGCAGCACCGAACGGCCGTCCCGCGACCCCGCCTCCCTGCTCAGTAATCCGTCGGACACGAGCGTCTTGGCCAGATTGGACACCGCGGCACGGCTCATTCCGGTCAGTTCAGCCGCCTTCTTCGACTCCAGCGGACCGGCCAGCCACGTGACGAACAACAGCCGGAACCCCGACCAGGACAGACCCCGTGGTCGGTGCACCGACGCCTCGAGGTCGTAGGTGACGATGTTCGACGCACGGTTGAGGGTCAGCAGCAGCTCGGTCGCGAGCTGGTGCCGGAAGCCGTACTCGCGGGCGAGCCTGCGATTGGCGAGCTCGACGAACGACCAGAAGTCCAGCTCGCCGGGATCACTCGCCGTCATGCCGCCAACCCTACCGCTCGGCCAATATAGTAAATACATAAACTACTATCCGATGGACCGGCCGTCCAGCCGTCGCCGGACCGCAGCCGTCGATGACGTACCGACGCGCGTCCACCTGCCCGCGCATGTCCTGCACTCGGCACCCCGTGTCCTGCACTCGGCACCGCGGGTTCTGCACTCAGCACTGCCGGGTCGCCGCCTCTCACCGGCGCGCGCTGACGCGGGACTGCGCTCACGCGGGTGCGCGCGATGTGGCCGCACGGACGTGCCCGGTACGCGCCGGCGCACGTCGCCCGCGCACCGGTCAGTCCGCGAGCCGGGCGGTCACACCAGGGGTTTGCCGGTGCGGAGCCGTCGCCGCACGTCGCGCAGGTAGGCGTTGTACGGGAACATGCGGAGCGGGATCGGTGACAGGCGGACCACCCTGCCGAGCACGCGGTTCATGGCGTCGAACCGCCGCTGTTGGCGCGGCGTCCACGTCAGCCGCATCTGGTCGCGGAACTCGCGCGGCAGGAATCCGGTGGTGACGAACAGGTTGAATCGGCGCAGCAGCAGGTGGAGCGGTTTCGGGAGGAACGAGGCGGTCGCGATGCCGTGGAGGTACTCGCGGACCGTGTCGTCGATGTGGACCTGCGCCAGGTTCCGCTGCCAGTACTCCTCGAACGCCGCGCGGCTTTCCGGCCACATGTCCTCGCGCACCTGCAGCGTCGTGCCGAGCGGGGCGGCCGAGCGGTAGATCTCGTCGAGCTCGTCGGCGGGCAACTCCCCCAGGTATGCGACGTAGACGTCTTCGAAACCCTTGTACAGGCACGCCGCGACCCACAACTGCAGCTCGGGGTCGAACGCGTTGTACTCGACCGGGCTCGACTCGTCGGAGCGCACCTGCGCGTGCTGCTTGTCGACGGCCCTGCGGTAGGCGCTGCGTTCCTCGTCGGTGCCGAGCATGGCGACCGCCAGGTAGGTCAGCGTGGTGCGCCCGCGTTTGAACGGTCGTTTGTAGACGTTGCCGTCGTCGACCTTGCTCTCCACCACGCCGTAGCCGACGCCGGGGCGCGCCAGCTGCATGATGATGTTCGCCGCCGCCGCGAGCAGCCCCGCACCGACGACGACGTCCCGGCGCAGGGTGGCCGCGGCGGAGGTGCCGCCGCCGGCCGCCCACTCCCCCACCCCGGCCTCGTCGCTCCGCTCCGTCCCGGCCACGGACCGCGGGGACCGGGCTGTCCGTTCGGTGCTCATCGGGCCTCCTTGCTCGACAAGATCCGCGAGGACCTCCACTGCACCCTGTTGACCTGTCGTGCCTCCGCCGATCCGCCCTCGTGGATTCGGCTGCCGTATCCGCCACATCTGCGAACGACTGTTGTCAGATATGAGACCGCGGTCGCGACGGGGATGTCAAGATGGAAGCCATGAGCAGCGCACCGCTCCGCACCTACGGCGGCGTCAGCGGCACCGACCGGCAGGCCGAACGCCGTGCCCAACTCCTCGAAGCGGGCCTCGATCTACTCGGCTCCGAGGAGGGGCCGCCGCACGCGCTCACGGTCCGCGGCGTGTGCCGCCGCGCGGGACTGGCCGCGCGGTACTTCTACGAGAACTTCGCCGACCGCGACGCGCTCGCGGCCGCGGTCTACGACCACGTTGTCGAGGGTATCGCCGCCACGACCCTCGAGGCTGTGCAAGAGGCGCCGGCCGACGCGGAGGCGAAGGTGCGGGCGGGACTGTCCAGGCTGGTGCGCACTGTCGCGGAGGATCCGCGCCGCGGCAGGTTGCTGTTCTCCCCGTCGATGGCCGACGCCGCGCTCGCACAGCGCCGGGCAGCCTCGACGCGCATGTTCGTCGGCCTGCTCGGCGTGCAGGCCCGCGAGTTCTACGGTGTCGACGGCGGCACGCGACTCGACATCCTGGCGGAGATGCTGGTGGGAGGCCTGGCGCAGACGCTCACGTCGTGGCTCGACGGCAGCCTCGAGGCCACCGAGGACGAGGTCGTGGACCACGGCGCGGAGCTGTTCCTCGCCGTGTCCGCCACCTGATCCGGACGGCCGAACCGTTCACACGACGTCGCGACCGCCGCCGAGCTCACCAGTGGCGTGCCGAACGCTTTCGCGGCGTTACCGTGCAAGCTATCCGAGCGTTATGGGACGACTCGACCGTTCCGGCCGCTACCCGGCCGGGGTGATGAATCGGGCGGGGACGTGGTCGGCAAGCCACACATGATCGTTGCCCGCGTAGAACGCGACCCCGGCCGATGACGCGGCCGTGGCGTCGATCGACAGGACGACCGGGTCCGCGCTCTTGCGACGACCGACTGCGACGGCTGTCCCGCGGTCCGCGGACAGGTGCACGAACTGCCGCCCCATCGGGGACAACCCGTCGACCTCGACCACGTCCCAGGTCCGCGGCGCGGTCCCGTGGAACAGCTGAGCAGGCGGCGTGTCCGGACGTTTCCGAATGCGCCCCGGCAACGAGTGACCGTACAACGCCCGAATGCGCTGCCCGTCGAGCTCATGCCGGCGTTTGGTCGACGTCTCGAGCATCCGCTCCAACGCCCCGCGGTCAACGGCCGGCCAGTCGCCTCCTTGCCGCCGCAACGCCGCGAGCAACTGCTCGACCGGGACCCAGCCCTCCTCGTCCAGCTCCAACTCGTACAGCCACGGCTCATGGCGTAGCGCGTGCGAGACCGCTCGGCTCAGATCGCCATCCCTCACCGTCACGCCGCAACCACCTCCGAACGCCGCTCGCCGATCTCAGCGACTACCCGAGGCATCGGGCTCTGTAAGCCGAGCGGCGAACCCTGTGCCGTACCCGTACGGATCATCTCCCGATGGGATAGGACTTGAGCACAACGGCATCGTTCCCCTGCTCCTCGGCAAGCGGATCCGGGTGTCACAGACATTGTCAGCAGACCCGCTACTGTTTGACACATCGCGACCCTGACCAACTACTCAACCGAAGCGCGCGACTCCGAATATCCTCTTCGTATACATCCCGGTTTTCGGGGTCGTCCTCCCACTCGCTTGCAAGTCCGACGAAAGCGCGTAACTCGGACTCAACGGAAGGCGCAAGTCGAGAAATGCGCCAAATTTCCCGAGCAGTATCGATCGGCTCCAACTCTCCGCTCGTAAGCAATCGAGCCACCTGAGCCGCTACGAGCGTGCCGGCCCGGGCCTCAGTCATCTCACACAGGCCCACATCGTCCGCGAGCGCACCAAGGAGAGATTCCACCTCCTCAGTCGCATCATCTGGAAGAACAGATAAGGCAACAACCTTCTCCTGGGTATCACCGTCGGCCACGAGGCACTGGGCCCAGTCAATAACATCGGACGGGCCAACGAGCCTCAAGAACCTCCGCGCCAGAAGAAGGTTCAGATCCTCCGCGAATCGGTGCGTCATGGCATCCACCAGAACTTGGTCTTAAACTCTGTTCGCAACCCTGACCGGGCGTTCTCGTACCAATGGGTCTCGAACTGAAGACCATCTTGCCCACGATACGAAGTGCTGCCCATCTTGGCCCAGTCCCGTGGATCGCCCCCATACTGCCGAGCCGACCGATCTGATGCTCGCAGCTTGACTCTACTTCCAGCCCCGGCAAGCGAGCGTCCAACCCCAGACGTCTGCTACTCACTGGCCAACTGGCACCCCAAGTTCCGACCCGCAACTGCGGCTTCGGCACCGCTCGCATTCTTTGCGGCTTCGCTGGTGTCTGTGAAGCCGTAGGACTCGCCTTCGCTGCTGCTGGCACCGGGTTCGGTGACGCCACCGTCGATGGCCGTGCATTCCCAGCCGGTGCCGTTGCGTCGGACTTCACCGCCGGTGGCGCATTCTTCGCCGATGAGGTGGCTGGTCTGCACACCGTCGGGCTCGGCGGCACCATCGGTCTGCTGTTGTGGTTGGTACGGGTCGGTGTCGCTGGTGGGGTTGAGGACTCCGAGGTGCACTGGTGGTGCGCCTTCGGCTTCCTCGATCGCACGCTGCACTGACGGAGCGATCACCGGGCGTGTCGAGGCGTCCGGCAGGGCGTGCGGGGTCATGGCGTCGTTGATGACCCGTTGGCGCCGCGCGGCCAGCCATGCTTGGTAGGCCCGCTGGGCCGCCGCGGGCGGTGGGCGCAGCAGCGGCCGCGGTCTGGCTACCGCACCATCAGTTCCAACGACGGCGGACCGGCCACGACCTCGATTCGGCCGAAGTCACCCTCGATCGTGTAGCGATCACCATGAACCTCGAATCGGTCGAACGAGCCGAGATCTTCCTCGTCTGAGGCATCGGTCGCAGGGACGCCGCACCCGCCCGTCCACTCACATGCCGTGACCGATGCGAAACATAAGCGGCCACGGCCGTAGCAGTACTGCTCCCCGGCCACTGGCGGCCGGTAATCGGGGTGTGACTCACGAAGGACCACATCGACATCGAAGGTCAGCCTCCCCTGCTCTGGGGTAAATGCCCAGCACCCAGCTGTCCTCGAGATAGACATCCTCGAACCCGGGGATACTCCAGTAGTCGCTCATCGCTGTCACCAGTCCCACTCGATCGGTGTGTGGTTTCCAAGGCTCTTCCGTGTGACTCGGTTGCCGTACGGATCGACGCGGAAGCCGTCTGCGTTGCGGAGCTCGACGTGCGGGCCACCGCTGCCAGGACGGTTCAATCCCGACGGCTCGGATCACCCAGCCATATCAACAAGCTCCGAGCGAGCTCGACCACGGGGAACCCAGGCTCGTCCAAGACGGTCACATGACCGTCCACCACGCGGAGGCGAGCATCCAGGGAGACCAGAAAGTCGACTCGGGCGGCGCCCCGACATTCATCAGTGTTCAAGCGGTCGTAGGTCATCTCCATCGCAGTCACCTCGCGTTGACCGAGAAGGCGTTGATGACTCGGCCATCGTTAGTAACGATCACACGGATCTTGGTTTCGCCCCGTGTTCGGACGACCCAGCTGACGGGCACGATCGCCCGGAAAGTGTCGTCCACCTGGTTCGGCAGAAACTGAACGCCATCAGACCGTAAACCCTGGGCCGCCAGCTCTGGTGCTTCGGCGATGTCGTCGGCAGCGAACTTGCCTCCTCGGATGCCGGATGATGCCAAATGCTTGTTCTTGATAAAGATCGACGATGCCAGCGAGGTCGGGTGGCTACGCGCGTACGTGGACACGTCCCACATCCGCGCGCGGACAGCGACCGGGCCGAGCCCGGGAGACCGAGCGGCGGCACGGTTACCGCGGATCAGCGATTCATCGGTGAACCGACCCAAGATCCCTGGACCACCTTTCAATGTCATGTCACTGTTCCCTCGCTCGGAAATTGTGGAGAAACGTTGCGCGGTCGGCAGATGGAAGAGGTACCTTGAAATCGGGCTCCGTAAAATCGGCCAGGGCCACTTCGGGGTGTACGAATTCGACCCCGACAGATCGCCAACATCCGTCTTTGATCTGTGATACCATAACCGCGAGGTCCCACGACCGCTCCGCCCATACGGCCCATGCGCCAGTACTTCCAGTAATTCCCACAACATTCGCCGTGTATGTCAGAGCCCCAGTGGGGTCCCCGCCGGGTTCGTGTGAAACGGCACCCCAGTAGTTCCGCGTCAGCTTCTCCCTCGGAAGCGTGAAGGCTGGGTATGAACCGTAGTTTTCTCGATAGTAGTCTGCGGTGGGCTCGAATACGCAAACACTGACGCTCTCGTCGTGGTGAGCATCAGCCAACGCCTGCAGGACGGGACCGAACCGACCCTCGATAGCCAAGTAGAACTGGCAAATGTCTACATTACCGCTCGCCGCCCGAAACGGCCACTGCGGAAGTCGAATCTCCACGTCCAACGCACGCTCTACACCTTCGAAGATTTGTTGGTAGCTGGCCAGGTCCGCCGGGTAAAAATCTGGTGCCATGGTCATGGCTTATATCCCAATCGGATTTCCAAGGTTTTCTCCGTAGATCCTTGCGGTGTGAAATCTGCCGTCCATCCTGGATAGCCGCTTGAGTTCTTGCCCCGGACGACGTACTTTGCACCGTCCATCGAAAAGATCTGGACTGTGCCATCCTTGGATGTACGGGATATCCATCCACTTCGTGTGAGCGTGTCGACGAACTCCTTGTGTGTGGTATCTGTCCCGACATTGCGAATCGATCGACCCTTAGTCAGATCGACATAGGTGCGGACGTCGCCGACACCTTCGACGGCCTCATCTCCGTACTTCGCGGCCTCGTCAGTGTCTGCGCGGAAGCCGTAGGGCTGGTCGCCGTCGCTGCTGAGGGTACCGGGCTGTGTGGCGCCGGTGTCGATGGTGGTGCATTCCCAGCCGGTGCCGTGGCGTCGGACCTGTCCGCCGGTGGCGCATTCCTCGCCCAACAGGTGGCTGGTCTGTATTCCGTCGGGTTCGGCGGCACCACCGGTCTGTTGTGGTTGGTACGGGTCGGTGTCGTCGGCGGTAGGGTTGAGCACTCCCAGGTGCACCGGTGGTGCACCTTCGGCCGCGTCGATAGCGCGCTGCACCGACGGGGCGATCACCGGCTGTTTCGACGCGTCCGGCAGGGCGTGCGGGGTCATGGCGTCGTCGATGACCCGTTGGCGCCGCGCGGCCAGCCAGGCCTACCACCCGAGTCCAGCCAACCACCGCCGCCGCAGCCCTACCCGTGACCGCCCGTTGCGAGTTCACCGGTACCGATTCCGATTCCCACTACGAAAGGAGTGAAACTCCACCCACTCGGACCGGTCGCCCCAGCGGATCAACACCGACAAAGGCGGCGTTACCACAGGAATGAGTCAGACCACGCCGGAAATCCGAATCATGTGATCTTTGGAGAAACCTGGATCAGATGCTCACGGATCCAAAACCGTTTGATTGCCATAATGTCGCCACCTTCTTCGGAGGTGCCCTCCTGCGCCACCACACCCGCCAAAGCTTCAGCGAACAAGCGAGCTGAACTCGGGGATCACACGAACGAGGCGTGGACGACCTCGATCTCCGATCCCCATGACGGCAGCCCCGAGCGAATCTCCGCATCCGTCGCGGCCGTGAAGTCGGGTGGCGAGACATCTCCGCCGGCAATGTCGCCGACGTAGAACTCAGCACCCGACCCGGCCGCCTGCAAGCTGGTCCCCGACGTGAGCTCAGCGGTGCAGGAAAACCCTGCCCCGGAATTACCCGGGCACCAACCCATGACTGCGGGGCTGCTGAAGGAAACTGTGACAGTGGGTTAGGCCGCCGGGGTGGCGGTGTGGCTCATGATGGTTTCGTATTCGATGGGGGTCAAGCGGCCGAGGCGGGTTTGGCGTCGGCGTCGGTGGTAGGTGCGTTCGATCCAGGTGACGATCGCGATGCGGAGCTCGTCGCGTGTGGCCCATGTGCGGCGGTCGAGCACATTGCGTTGGAGGAGGCTGAAGAAGCTCTCCATGGCGGCGTTGTCGCCGGCAGCGCCGACCTGGCCCATCGAGCCGCGCATGTGGTGGCGCCACAACGCTTGCTGCAGTTTCCGACTCCGGAATTGGCCTCCACGATCGCTGTGGAGCCGGCATCCGGCGACGCTGCCGCCTCGGCGGGCGACGGCTGACTCCAGCGCGTCGAGGGCGGGCTGAGAGGTCATGCGGTCGGCGATGGAATAGCCCACGACCCGGTTCGACCACACGTCCTTGACCGCGCAGAGGTAGATCTTGCCCTCACCGGTGGGGTGTTCGGTGATGTCGGTCAGCCATACCTGGTTCGGCGCCTGCGCGGTGAACTCCCGGCGCACGAGATCGTCGTGCGCGGGCGGACCGGGCCGGGCCTTGCGGCTGCGGCGTTTCTTACCGAACACGCACCACCACTCGTTCGCTGAGCAGATCTTCCACACCGTGCGGTCCGACACCTCGACGCCCGTGGCGGTGACCTCATCGTGCAACAGGCGATACCCGAATTCGGGGTCCTCGCGGTGAGCGTCGAACACGGCGGTGGCCAGATATGCCTCGGTCAGTTCGGCCTCGGTGACCGGCCTGCGCAGCCAGGCGTAGTAGTGCTGGCGATGGAGCTTCAAAACCCGGCACGTCACCGCCACCGGCACCCGGATCGGTGCGTCAGGGGCGGCCAACTCCTTCACGAGCGGGTAGAGCCTTTCCCGGCAGATTGCCCTGCGACAGATACGCCGCAGCCCGGCGCAACACCTCGTTCTCCTGCTCCAACAGCCGATTCCGCCGCTTGAGCTCCCGCAACTCAGCCGCGGCAGCAGCAGTGAGGCCGGGTTTGACACCGTCCTCGGCATCGGCCGCGCGCAGCCACTTCTGCAACGTCATCGGATGAACACCGAAGTCGCTGGCGACCTGCTCGATCGTCACACCAGGCTCGCGGTTACGCGCGACCCGGACCACGCGTCCTCACGGAACTCACGGGGGTACGGCTTCGGCACAGTGGCATCCTTCCACGCCCACCTCTCGGCAAGCGAACTCAGATGTCACAGACCCCTGCAGCAGCCCCCTGTAGTAATAGGCGCTCTAAGTCGCGACTACCTGGCCAACCCCTGCGCGACCGTCACCGGTCGGGACCACGAAGACATGCCCGACCTCGGACGTTCTGCTCATGACGCTGCGCCTGGATCGAGCACAACCACGACGCTACGAGCAAGTCCCGGCGGGTCGGCGTATACGCGAACACGCGTGTAGCCAGCTGTGGCCAGGCGAACCCGGTGAAGTGCATTCGCGACGATGCTTCCGAACTCGAGGGAAGCCTCAGGAAAAGAGAGGTCAGCATCCGACACGAGCTCCCCGGCCTCGGGACCGTCGCCCTCCAGCACGCTCAACGCCACATCGCCGTCCGTGTCCATCTGCGTTGCGATCACGACTGCGTGTTCCGAGGCGAGTGCTGACTCCTCGCCAGTGACCCACTCCGGCAGATCGACTGTCCCAGGAGCGTGGACGGAGACCTGCCCATAAACAGGAGGGATGGACGCCGTTGCGAGCAGTCGCTTCATTCCAGACCTCGGACAATGACTCGGAACAAGTCGCCTTCTCCAATGCTGTACTTCCGGTAGAATCTCGAGAGAACTCCACCCTGGATGCGTTGCTCACCGATCGGAACGCCTGCCACCCGGGCGCCAGCACCTCCTTGGCGGGTCGACGCGAATGGGTACTCGTCCGGGCTTCCCGGTCCACAGAATCCTTCGCAAGCGGCGGCACGGTTACCGCGGATCAGCGATTCGTCGGTGGTCCGAGCCAGGATCCTTGGATGGCCCTCGTCTAGCGCGCTTTGGACGTTCTCGGCGATGTTCGGCATCCGGGCGGCCTCGATCTCCAAGACAGGAAGTTCGACATTTGCGGCTCCAGCCTCTGTGCCGAAGCCGTAGGGCTGGTCTCCGCCGCCGCTGATTCTACCGGGTTCGGTGACGCCACCGTCGATGGCCGTGCATTCCCAGCCGGTGCCGTTGCGTCGGACTTCACCGCCGGTGGCGCATTCGTCGCTGATGAGGTGGTTGGTTTGGATGCCGTCGGGTTCGGCGGCACCACCGGTCTGTTGTGGTTGGTACGGGTCGGTGTCGTCGGCGGTAGGGTTGAGCACTCCCAGGTGCACCGGTGGTGCACCTTCGGCCGCGTCGATAGCGCGCTGCACCGACGGGGCGATCACCGGCTGTTTCGACGCGTCCGGCAGGGCGTGCGGGGTCATGGCGTCGTCGATGACCCGTTGGCGCCGCGCGGCCAGCCAGGCCTGGTAGGCCCGCGCGGCCGCCGCCGCAGCTGCAGCGGCCGCCTGGCCACCGCCGGGGTTGCCCAGCCAGCCACCACCGCCACCGGGGCCGCCGTCCGGGGAGTACGTCCAGGCCCGCCCCGGAAACGACGGCCGCCGATTCGGCCCCGAACCGGGCGAGGACCACCAGCCGTCGAAGTGATCACCGATACGGCCCGCCACCCGGGCGGCGCCCCGCCACCAGCTCTGGCCGGTGTTCTTCCACCACTTCGCGACGGTGGCGTCCCACATGTCCTTCAGGGAGCGCTGCGGGGGTCGAGGGGTCGGAGTCGGGGCGGGCGGCAGGCCGGTCGTCGCGTCCGAGGTCCACGACTCGACCCGGTCCGCCACATGCGGAGCCGCCGCCAGAGCTGCCGTAGCCGCAGTCGCACCCGCGACCGCCTTCGCGATCGTACCGATACCGATACTGATCCCGATCGTGCACACGCCGAAACACCGACCAGTCGGATCGGTCCGCCCCAGCGGATCACCACCCACAAAGGCATAGCGATTCGCGTTACCGACATCGCGGGGATCGAGACCGGTGGTGTCACGGGACGCGAACACGGCCGCGTCGGGCTGATACCACCGCACACCCATGTTCACGTTGCCCGAACCCGGATCGGTGTACTGGTGCTGATAACCCAGACCAGGCTCAACACCCTCACCGGCGGTCTGCTGCCCGAACGGACCGTAGGTGCGCGACCCGGCCAACTGCCCGTCCGCCGGATCGAACACCCCCACCAAATCCGTGTGCTGATCCGTCCACGCCACACTCGCCGAGCCGTCACCGGAGCCCACACCCAGCACATCCCCACCCGGGGTGTAGGTGTAGGAATCCGTCCCGTCACCGGTGACGTCGATACCGGTCCCGGCGTACGACAAGGCCGCATCACCGGCCGTAACCAACCGGCCCAACCCGTCGTAGGCGTAGTCGGTAGACCCGTCGGCGACCAGCTCATCGAACGCGTTGAACTGCACCTGCGTGGTCTCGCCACCGCTCGTGCGGGAGGTCAGCGTGCCCCGCGGGGTGTATGCGTAACTCGTGCCGTCCTTGGACACCAGCCGGTTACGGGCGTCGAACGTCGCCTCGGCCGCCCCGTCGCGCACGAGATTGCCCGCCGCGTCCCAGCCGTAGGCGTGGGCGCCGTCGCCGTCGTCGAACGACGTCAACCGCCCCGCCCGGTCATAGGAATAGGCGTTGTCCGCCGCACCCGCGATGCCCGTGGTGGTTTTCGACGTGAGCCGGTCGGCCTTGTCGTAGCCGTACGCGATCGCCGCGGTCACCGTGCCGTCCGGCGCTGTGATCTCGTCCGAGGTGAGGCGGCCCAGGCCGTCGTAGCCGAACGCCCGCGACGCCCCGCCGTCGCCGTACCCGGCCGAGGTCACCCGCCCGGCTTCGTCGTAGCCGTAGGACACACTCGTCCCGGTCAGCGGATCCGTCGCCGACGCCAGCCGGCCCGCGCCGTCGTAGCCGAAACTCGCCGTGCCGGCCTGCGTCGTCGCACTCACCTGACGGCCGTCGTCGTCCCACGTATAGCTCGACGACCCCGAGGGGCCCTTCGCCGAGACGAGATTCCCGCGATCGTCGTACTCGAACTCGTCGGTACCGCCGGGTGCGGACACACTCGTCAACCGGCCGGCTGTGTCGTAGGTGAACGTCCGGTCGGGCGTCGCCGCCGACGCCCCGCTGCCGACCTGCTTGGTCAGGTTGCCCAACGGGTCGTAACTGTTGGACACCGTCACCCCACCCGGCTTCACCAGCCGGGCCAGTCGCCCGTTCAGCCCGTAGACAGCGGTGTAGGTGCGATCTGCTTCGTCCGGGGTCTGCGCGGTGGCAGGCTCGACGGTCGACTCCGGCAGGCCCCACGCGTTGACGGTGAACACTGTCGCATTCCCGTTCCCGTCGGTGGCGCGCGTGACGTGTCCCGCCGCGTCGTAGCCGTAGCTCCGGGTGGTCGACTCACCCTCGGCCACCGGACGTGTCACCGACCGCAGGCGGTCGAGCGCGTCATACGTGCGGGTGGTGGTGTGGCCCAGTGCATCGGTGACACCGGTCCGGTTGCCGGCCCGGTCGTAGTCGAAGGTGCGCTTCCGCTGTTGCTCACCGGCGGCGTTCGTGTCCGATGCGGACACCCGGCGGCCGGCGAGGTCGTAGTCGTATCGCGTCGACCGCCCCGTCGGGTCCGTCGCGGTGAGCCGGTTGCCCGCGCCGTCGAACGTGGCCGTGGTGGTGTTTCCCAGCCCGTCCGTGCTCGACAACCTGTTGCCCGCATCGTCCCAGGTGGCCTTGGTGACCACTCCCGATGGACTGGTCGCCGTCGCCGGGTTGCCCAACTCGTCGTAGGTGTAGCGGGTCGTCAGATTCCGCGTGGGATCCGGGACACGCTCCACCACCGTCGACGTCGCGCGGCGACCGAACACGTCATAGGTGGCGTGGGTACGTGCACCGGTCGGGTCCGTCACCGACAGCCGTTCACCGAGCGGGTCATGGGTCGCGGTCCATTCCCCACCGGATTGCCCTGAGGACAACGGGGGATCCGTCCGGCCCCGCAGGTTGCCGAGTTCGTCGTAGCGGTACGTCGTCTCACGTCCCTGCGCGTCCACCGTCGCCGTGACGCGGCCCGCCTTGTCGTACCGGGTCCGCGTCGTCGGCGAGATCGCGTCACCGCCGTCCGGTGGTGTGTAACGCGGCAACGTCGTCGACGTCTCACGTCCTGCCGCGTCGAACGACTTCCGGGTGACGTTGCCGGCCGCGTCACGCTGGGCCACCGGCTCACCGAACGTGTTGTAGCCGATCGTGGTCGTCGGGCGCAGCGTACGCGGATCGTTTCCGCGGCTCTCGGCCTCGACCGGCGGCGCCGTCACCCCGACCTGCCGGCCGAGGGCATCGTACGAGTACTCGGTCGTGAAGTCTTCCGCGTCGGCGCCGGTGGCGGTGCCACGCGGGCCGACGGTCGCGGTCACGAGACCGGCCTGGTCCCTGGTGGTGCGTGTGGTCAGCGCCTCCGATCCGGTGTGGACGGTCCGTGACGTCGGTCTGCCGAGTGCGTCGAAATCGGACTCGACGTCGGAGTGCCGGCTGCCGTCGGCGTTCTTTCCCACGACGTGTACCGGGTTGTCGAGGGCGTCGTAGGTGGTTTCGCTGCTGCGAAGCACCTCGTCGCCCTCCCGGTCGACGGTCTTCGTCACGCGCCCGGCGTTGTCGTAGGACGTGGTCGTGGTGTAACGGCCGTGCCCGATCCACTTCTTGGTGGGCTGCCCGGCACCGTCGTAGCGGTACACGCCGGTGTAGAAGCGTTGTTTCTCACCGGTGTCCGGGTCGCTGCGCCCGTCCTCCACCGCTTCGGCTTCGAGCAAGTTGTCGTTGTAGTAGCTGAACGACCTGGTACGTCCCATCGCGTCGGTCACCGACGCGAGCCGCCCGGCAGGGTCGTACGCGCGTGATTCGAGCACCACATCGCGGGGCTCCTTGCCGTCACCGCTGTAGCCGTGCACGGTGCGCGTCGCAAGCTGGTGACGACCCGTGGTGTACGTGGCGGTGAACTCCGTTCCGGACGGGGCGACCTCACGGGTCACGGTGCCGAACGCGTCGTAGGTGGTCGTGGTGACCCCGCCCGCCGGGCCGGTCACGGTATGCACGCGACCGTGGTCGTCATAGGTGTAGGATGTGGTACGCGCTTCGTCCTCACCGGCGACGTCGTCCACGGTGACGTCGCTCAGCGTGCCGTCCGGGTTGTACGTGTTGGTCGTACGCCGCTGATGGGCGTCGTCGGTGACCCCGTTCGGCGCGGCCGGGTCGAGTCGCTCGACGAGCCTGCCCACGGCGTCGTAGCGATACGTGGTGGTGGCTGTGCCGATCGCGTCGGACGTCACGGTTTCGGAGGTCTTGCGGCCGAGCTCGTCGTAGTCGTACTCGGTGACTTTCCCCGCCGCGTCCGTGACCCGAGCCAGGTCTCCGGTCTGTGTGTAGGCGTAGCGAGTGACACCACCGGCGGGATCGGTCGTGGTCTTCAGCAGGCCCGCGGGCTCGGTACCGCCGCCCGCGGCGGTACCGCTGCCATCGGTGTAGGTGTGGGTGGTGGTGCGCTGCGCACCCCCGTTCGCTCCGGGGACGGACGCCGAAGCCACGTTGCCGTCCGCCGTGTAGGTGTAGCGCGTCAGGAACCGGTCGTCGTCCGGCCCCGACGAGCGGCCGTCGCGCGACTCGGTGACCTGTCCGTTGCGTGGATCCAGTGGATCGTCGTCGTTCCAGAAGTACGACGTGTAGGAGGTGTAGCACGCCTCGACGCCATCGTCCCGACACGCCGCCGAGGACAGCCGATTACCGTGAGCGTCGTTGACGAACCGGGTGACGTGCCCGTTCTCGTCGGTGACCTTCCGCACGAAACCGCCGGTGTCGTAGGCATACACCCGAGCACCGGGACCCGGCCGGTCGACGGAGACGTGCCTACCGCCCTTGGTCGGATCGAAGGTATGGGTCGTCCGGTCACCCGCCGGGTCCGTGGTGGTCACCGCGGTCGCGGCGACCGAGGCCGCGTAATGCGCCTGGATACGCGCAGCGTCGAGCGGCCGGTGATAGGTGGCGACCTCGCCGATCTGGCCTTCGAAGTAGCCCCAGCCTTCCGGGATCTGAGGCCAACCGTCGTCGAACCGCCCGGTGCCGACGAACTCGTAGCGATCGATGTTGGCGATACGGCCGTCAGCACGAGACCCGACCAACTGACCGTCGAGATACATCCGCTGCAGGCTGCCGTCACCGGTGAGCGCCACGTGATGCCAATCGCCGTCGTTGACGACGTTGTCGCTGGTGATGCCCGCGGTGTCACCGTCCCAGAATCCGCCGCGCAACAGGCCGTCGTTGCCGACGTACAGCACCGGATACGCACCGCCGCCGCTGTCACCCGGTAGGTCTCTGCCGGTGGCATACAGTGCGCCGCCCGTTCTCGCACTGGTCTTGAACCACATCTCGACCGACGTCCGAGTGCGGCCGTAGATCTGATGATCGGGCAGCTGCACGTAGCTCGAGGTGCCGTTCAGTCCGACGCCGCCGGAACCCGGCATGGCAGGTTGTGTCGAGGTGTCCACGTCGTGATAGGTCGCGGCCGTCGTGCCCGTGACGACGTCGGCCTTCTCGGCCGTCGTGACCTCGTCCAGTGGCCAGAGGGTGTGAACACCCCACGCGCGGGCAGTCTCTTCCTGCCACCCCTGATCGGTGCGTGACTCGTACAGCCCGGACACGGCCGTGGCGTGCAGCGCGTTCGGATACCACCCGACATGGGCGATCCGGCCGTCGAAGTAGGCCCAGTCACGATCGCCGATCTGCGGCCACTGGTTGGCCCGGGTCCAGCCGGTACCGACGAGAACGTGCTCACGCCGGTTCTCGATCGTCCCGTCCAGGGTGCCGATCTCCACCCCGTCGAGGAACAACGTTTGCGTGGTGTCGTCACCGGCCAGCACGACCTGATGCCAGTCGCCGTCGTTGACCACCGCCTCGCTGGCCATGCCCGGTGCCGAGCCCTGCCAGAAGTGTCCGTGCAGCTTCCCGTCGGTTCCGACGTACAGCAGCGGGACGGCACCGCCCTCACTGGACTCCCCCGGTAGGTGATCGGCCGTGGCGAACAGCACTCCGCCGTCGGACGCCGTGGTGTTGAACCACAACGACACCGATCCCTGACGAGTACTCCGGACCAGTCCGTCGGGCAGCCGCGCATAACTCGCGTTGCCGTCGAACGACCGAGCGTGACTGTTCGGGAACGGTCCTGCACCTCGTTGTCCGCCGTGATAGGTAGCCCTGCGCAATGCAGGTGAGCCGTGCGCGCTCGTTCCCTCGTTCTCGGCGAGGCGCCAGTGCGAGTCCGGCGCCGAGGAACGCACCTGGTTCCCGTAACGGTGCCCGTCGCCCTGCACCACAGGAGCGCCGATGGTGCGAGTGCCGTTGTTGGCGTCCGTATAGCGAGTAACCCGGTCGTCGGCCTTGTCATAGGCCAGGCTCGCCGCGACGGTTCCGCCCGGACGCGTGATTTCGGTCAGCACGTCGGCGGCCGTGTGACCGGCATGGTGCTCGGACACCGTCGACTGGCCGAGCGGATGCTGGTAGAAGGCGACCTCGGCGATCTGACCGTCGAAGTAGTTCCACGCTCCGCCGTCCGTCGCGGGCTCGGCGGGCCAATCACGGTCGTTGAGTGCGCCCGCGCCGAGGAAGTCGTACGGATCGATGTTCACCAGCTGCCCGGCTTGGGAGCCCACTTCGGCCCCGTCCAGGTACAGCGTTTGCGTGTCGTACGCCCCGGAGAGCACGACGTGGTGCCACTGCCCGTCGTTGACGGCCGCGTCGCTGACGATGCCGTCCACCGACCCGTTCCAGAAGTGCCCGTGCAGCTTGCCGTCCGATCCGACGTACAGCGCCGGCATCGACCCCTTCGGCTCGGCGTCCCCTGGGAGATAGTTGCTGGTGGAGAACAGCACGCCCTCATCGGTCGTGTTGAACCACAACTCGACCGACGCGTACTGCGAGCCGCGAACCAGATCGTCGGGGAGCCGCACGTGCGACGACGTTCCGTTGAACCCGGCTGCAGTGGACGGTGAACCGGCCAACGGACCGGATTGTCCGAAGTCGACGTCGACCGCGGTGCCGTCGACGTCACCCCAGAACCCGGGAACTTCGCTGACGGCAGTGCTGCCGCCGTTCTCGGACAATCGCCAGTACGCATACGGGTTGGCATCCATCGTGACCGTGCGATAGTGCGAAGCCTGCTCGTAGGCGTAACTCGTGCACGCCTGCGTCGGGTCACACACCTCCGTCAGGCGATCACCGTCGTACGTGTACGCCCACGTGTTTCCACCCGCATCGACCTCTGCGACGTGGCCACCGGACCACGTGAACGACAGCTTCCTGCCCGATGTCTCGTCGGTCGCCGTCGCCAGCTTTCCGGATTCGTAGGACAACCGCTGCACATGCCCGGCGACATCGGTGACGGTCGCCAACCTGCCCGCGCTGTCGAAGGCGTAGCGCATGGCTCCCGGAACTTTCAGCAGCCAGCCGCCGTTGTCTCGATCCACCACAGTGGAGCGCTCGCCAGGCGGCGCCTGATACGAGCCGTCGGCGTTACGCCCGAAACGTGCTTGACGGCCGTCGGGGAAGGTGACAACGACATTTCCCGTCCCGTCGCCGTCCGGCTTGACGCGACTGTCCCATGTCGTGGCCCACCCGGAGCCGAATGCGCCGTCCCGCCGCGGATCCCTGCTGTTGTACGTCCGCTGGACAGCCAGATTCGGTCCCGCCGCAGCTACCGACGCGTCGGTGTCCCGGCCCGTGAAGTTCCCGATGCCCGGGTCCACCTCGGCCTCGTCCTGCGCCGACGCCAGGTGGCTCGTGATCGCCGGCTGCGGCACCGTGGGAGACAGGGTCGCCGCGCCGGTCCAGGCACTCCTCGACTCGGTGTCCGAGAGCTGCCCGTACCAGGTGTAGTCCTGACTCCACCGCAGCCGTCCCTCGGGAACCGACCACCGGGGCGAATCCTGCCACTCCGTCTGCGTGCAATCGGCGCCGGACGAGTCACACAACTTGAACCGGTACTGCAGCCCCTTGCCCGGATACGCGTCCCGATCGCGCCCTCGCAACGTCAAGGTGGGAGTCAGCGTCGGGGACTCGTAGTTGCTGGGCGGTGATGCAGAGCCGACCACCGGTGTCTGGTTGCCGATCGTGAAGAACACGGCCTTGGACATCGGCGCACCGGACCACGAGAACCTGGCCACGCCCCTGCGGCCCATGTCCCATCGGATCTTGTACCGCCCCGGCGGTACCTGTTTCACCCGAGCATCGATCGTCACCGACTGGCCCGGCGCGACCTTGCGGGGCATCTTCGTCCACGCAGCATTGGTCCCGTACTCGAGTTCCCGGCCCGAGGCCGCGTCCCAGATCCGGTAGCCGAGCTCGTAGCCGTTCGTCGGCGTCCAGGTGTCCTTGCCACGGTTCGTGACCTGCACCTGCATACGTCCGTCATCGCTGGACGACACCGTCTGCGTCATCGCACCGACGCCGTATTCCGCCCAGTACGGGGTGTAGGTCACGGCCAGCGACGGCGCGTTCGCCGACGATGCCGACGCGAACTTCTTCCATCCGTACGAATCCGTTGTCGACGCACGCACCGTCAACCCGTGGTTCGCCTTGCCGTGCGTCCAGCCCTGGACCAGATTCCGGCCACGATCGCCGAGGTCGATTCCGACCCAACCGGAGCTGCACCCGGAGTCGTGACCGCGCGCGAAGCGTTTCGTCGCCAGCTTCGCGCCCCACGACGGGCCGGGCCACGACTTGTTGCCGCCCACCGACCACGACTGCGTCACCGGATGCACGGTTACCGGCCGCGCCTGACACGAATAGGACCAGGTCTCGTACATCCACAACTTGGTGCCCAATACGCGCTGTCCGGCCAGCTCGGACGACACGTTGCCGAACTTCAGGTACGCAGCGGCCTTGTTCCCTCCGCCGTTGTAGGTGCCGACGCTCAGGTTCGGCTCACCCGAATAGTCGTTCGTGTAGGGCGAGAGCACGTACGTCGAACCAGGGCTGTCCTTCCTGCTGACCGATGGATCCACTGCCACGGGAAACTCGCGTGAGGGATCCCGCAACCATTCCTGGTCAACGCTCACCCGCAGAACCGGCTCGGCCGAGTCACCGATGAGCTCATAGTCGACGTCGTACGAGCGCACGCCCTCTCCGGAGTGGGGATCCCGCGCGGCGTCCTCCATGAACCCCGGCGGGATGCGGCCCGCCACCGCGTCGTCGGCGTCGCGCAGCACGACCGAGCCCTCGTCGTCGATACTCGCGGTCACACCGTCGAGATGCAGCGGGAACTCCCAGACCGCGGGGGCATCCGCCGAGTGCAGAATCATTTTTTCCTTGATTCCCATCGGCGTCGCCTGCAAGATGATGTCCGCATCGGACCGAACGTCCTCATAGGTGACACTGCGGCCATCCACCGTGCCGTGGACCGGCTCGGCATCGGCCAAGCCGAAACCGAAGGACCCTTGATCGCCGAGCGACGTGCTCGCGAGCTCCGAGGCTGTCGCCACCCGCGCGAACCGTTTCGCATCCGAATCAGCCGCGGTCACGAACCGCTCGCCATCGGCCTTGAGCGTCGAGTCGATCCGTTGCCACTGTCCGTTCTCGTCACGAAAGAAGCGGCGTCCCTGGTACATCCGCAGTGTCCGAGTGCCATCCGCGTTCTCGAAGACACGACGTTTCGGCCCGCTGTCCTCGGCGACGAGCTGCGAGGTCGCCTTGTCGAACCCCTTCACATCGGCGGGCGTGTCTTTCGCCCCGACCTCGACGCGGGCGTCAGGAGCGGGAGCCTCACCCAGTTCCGGCGTCGCGGCGCGTTCGTCCGGAGGTAGACCGCCTGGCTGCGGAGCCGCGTTGTGCTGGGCGCGGTTTCGCCGCGGTTCGGTCGCCTCCGCCGGCACGCGGTGAGATCGGCCGGCTGCCGAACCGTAGTGCTGTTCAGGGAGTTCGCCCTGCGCCGCCAACGCGGACCTGGTCATCGGCGGGGCGCTCAGCAAACCGACCAGGATCACCGCCACCAAGACCAGCGACCACACCCGGACACCGACCCGCCCCAACGACAGCAACACGCAAACCTCTCACAGACATGGAGAAGGGCGAGCCACTCTGGCTCGCCCGAATGTCGAACTCGAACACAGCGCACACGCGACGTCGCGCCGAGCACGGCGGAACATTAGGCAACTCGGACGGCTTGCGACACCTTCTGCGACCGAACCGTGATCACATCGCGTCCTTTTAAAATGGCACAAATCACAAGACCGGGCGACCTGCTGGCGTCAATCCGCCGCATGGATCAAAAATCTTGACTCGAAGCGCTGACCTGCGAAAACGTCACGAACCACCTCCCGCAACGTGTACACACCATTCCGGTAACGATCATGCAGCTACGGGTATCAACCTCGCTGTCCGGTAATTCACTTCCGATCAGGACACTTCGTGAGAATCCCAACATGTCATGATTCTAATAATCTTTAGTCCCCATTCTTCGCAGTTCAGCAAATCCACCTGTCCGGCGTGGACTGCCTCATTCCTGTCGTGACGCCGCCTTTGTGGGTGGTGATCCGCTGGGGCGGACCGATCCGACTGGTCGGTGTTTCGGTGTGTGCACGATCGGGATCAGTATCGGTATCGGTACGATCGCGAAGGCGGTCGCGGGTGCGACTGCGGCTACGGCAGCTCTGGCGGCGGCTCCGCATGTGGCGGACCGGGTCGAGTCGTGGACCTCGGACGCGACGACCGGCCTGCCGCCCGCCCCGACTCCGACCCCTCGACCCCCGCAGCGCTCCCTGAAGGACATGTGGGACGCCACCGTCGCGAAGTGGTGGAAGAACACCGGCCAGAGCTGGTGGCGGGGCGCCGCCCGGGTGGCGGGCCGTATCGGTGATCACTTCGACGGCTGGTGGTCCTCGCCCGGTTCGGGGCCGAATCGGCGGCCGTCGTTTCCGGGGCGGGCCTGGACGTACTCCCCGGACGGCGGCCCCGGTGGCGGTGGTGGCTGGCTGGGCAACGGCGGCGGTGGCCAGGCGGCCGCTGCAGCTGCGGCGGCGGCCGCGCGGGCCTACCAGGCCTGGCTGGCCGCGCGGCGCCAACGGGTCATCGACGACGCCATGACCCCGCACGCCCTGCCGGACGCGTCGAAACAGCCGGTGATCGCCCCGTCGGTGCAGCGCGCTATCGACGCGGCCGAAGGTGCACCACCGGTGCACCTGGGAGTGCTCAACCCTACCGCCGACGACACCGACCCGTACCAACCACAACAGACCGGTGGTGCCGCCGAACCCGACGGAATACAGACCAGCCACCTGTTGGGCGAGGAATGCGCCACCGGCGGACAGGTCCAACGCCACGGCACCGGCTGGGAATGCACGGTCCTAGATGGCGACACCGCCCAGCCCGGTACCCTCAGCAGCGACGGCGACCAGCCCTACGGCTTCCGCGCAGACACTGAAACCACGAAGAACGTTCCGACGGTCACGTTCAGTCGGAGCCGCGCGCCGGGCATCGCGCAGAATTTCGATAACGCCGTAGCGAACGGCGCTCCGACGAGGCTTACGCGGGTTGGTGATGCGGAAAGTAAGGCCAACCGCCGGTCTGCACTGCGCGGCCGAGCCCGTCCTCCCGCCGGCCAGTCGCTGGACGAGTATCCGTTCGCTTGCTCCGAGCAGGGTGGCTGTGGTTCCTTCGTCACCCCTGTGCCGGTTGTAGAGCAGCACTACCAAGGTGGAGTGTTGAGTCGGTTCTTCCAGGACAATGGCGTTGACCGAGGCGACCCCTTCGACGTGACGTTTGGACCGTGATGACTGACGAGCTTACTGAATCCTTGGCCAGTATCGAGTCGGCGCTTGGCCGCCTTGGCCGAGAGCTTCTGCTGCGGCTGCTGCAGAATGGTCTGTCATCGGATGTCGTGAGGTCGAAGCTCGACGCGGTCGGCTTGTCATCCACTCCGGAGTTGGAGACGGTGTACGGCTGGCGGAACGGGACTGCGTCGGACGCTCCGGCGATTCTCGATGACATCCAGTTGTTTCCCGGTTTCTATTTGCTCTCACTCGACGATGCTGTGACCAACTACCGGGCGTTCGCCGTCGACGATCGTTGGATGCCCGGTTGGCTTCCAGTGTTCGCCAATGGTGGCGGCGACTTCTACATTGTTGATCTCACTGCTGCAGGTGCCGCAGCGGTTCGTCGTTTCTGGATCGATGAGGCTGAGCATCCGGTTGAGTTCTCATCGTTGGGCGCGATGATGACGACACTGGCGCGGGGATTCGAGCGCGGAATCTTCTATGTGGACCCCCAGGGTTACCTGGAGATGGATGACCTGGTGTTCGGCCGACTGGCGATGGAGATGAATCCGGACATCGCCTACTGGCGCGAGTTGACCTGAACGCACTCGGAGGGACTGTCCAGGAGCCACCGAAATGATCAGCCGGGTAGCGCTTTGTCCTTGCCAGTTCGGTCGACGATCGCGACGGTATGACCATCGAACTCACCCGTGATGATGGGCGGCGGGTAGCCGAAGTGTTCGAAGACGACAAAACCGGTAATCGCACGGTAAGTGTCTTCGAGCAAGATGTTCCACTCGAAGCGATGGAGTGGCTTCTTTCAGAGGTGGCGGCGAGACTATGACCGTTGACCACGCCGCCGAGTATCTCCGCACGCTCGATGATCGCCCAGCGATGCAACGTGGCTCTTCACAATCCAGGGTGTGGGACCCAGCGATCTGAGTCGCAGGTCGTAGGCGCGTGGTTATCGGACGATGACGGTGCCGCCGTTGACGGTGATGGTTTGTGCTGTGACCCATCCGGCGTCTTCGCTGATGAGCCAACGTACTGAGGCGGTGATGTCTTGGGGTTGGCCGACGCGGCCTACGAGGGTCTGGGAGGCGGCGCCTTCGATCATGGTCGCGCTGGCGCCGTACCCGCCAGCCTCGAAGAAGTCGGTCGCCGCGACGAACCCGGGCGCGAGGGTGTTGGCGGTGATGCCGCGGCGGCCGACGCGAGTGGCGAGGTCGCGTCCGTATCCGCTTAGAGCCGCCTTGGCCGTGGCGTAGGGGCCGCCGGCGCCATCGAGGCCTGCGGTGGACCCGATCAGGACGATGCGACCCTGACCGTCAACCATGAGCGGCAGGACGGCCTCGATGGGCAAGATGGCGCTGAACAGGTTCTTTCTCAGTGCCTCGGTCCACGCTTCGTCGACCTCCTCGGGCGAGGTGCCGGGGTCCTTGAAGTCCCCTTGTCCTCCGGCGGCGGCCACGAAGGCCTTCACGGGGCGACCGTCTACGGCGTCGAGGAGTGCGGTGGTGCCCTGGTGGGTCGAGATGTCGGCGACTGCGGTGTGCAGGCGGTGGGGGGCGGCGGACATCGACCTGGTCTCCTCGAGCGGGTCCGGGCGCCGGCCGACGATGAGGACGTCATGTCCGAGCTTGGTCTGGTCGAGCGCGATGTCGCGCCCCATGCCGGTCCCGCCGCCGGTGACGATGATTAGTGGTCGGCTGACATCAGTTGTCATTTTGCTGTCCGTTCATGGAGTTGTCGTGGTGGTCTGCGCAGAGCGTGAGCGCTCGGGCGAATCGGATCCGCTCCTGGCGGTCGAGTGGCGCAAGAAGCCGTTGTTGGGCTGCCTCGACGTGCGGTCGTGCCCGGGCCAGGGCCTGCTGACCGTCGGGGGTCAGGGCTAGGTGATACCGGTGCGAACCCTGGGTGGGTGCTCGGTGGAGTAGGCCGCGCGACCTCATGCCCGCGGTCAGCTTCCCGAGCGATTGGGGTGTGACGAGGAGGTATCGAGCGAGGTCGGCGTTGCTGGGATCTGCATGCCGGGAGATGTAGTCGAGCGCGCCGTACTCGGCGCCGGTCAAGCCGAGAGTGTCGAGAGCTTGTGCGACGTTGTTCCGCATCGCGCGATGGAATCGAGTGGCAGCCACGCCGATGTCGTGCCCTTGATCGGCCCCACCGTCAGTCATGTAAACCAAGCTTACATGGTAAGCAGTAGGACTTCCTTCGAGGCTCCAGATTTGGCCAGGTTCTGCCGACTCGACGAACTCGGCCTGGCAGTGACCGGTCAACGACTCGAGCCTGAGTGCACTGTCCTCGTGTGCCGAGTCGTCGAGCGACCCGACTCTGACGAGCAGTGGTGTCGTCGGTGTGGCGGTGGAGGTGTCCCGCGAGACAGCGTGTCTCGTCGTCTTGCGCATGAGCCGTTCGGGTGGCGACCGACCGCACTGCTGCTCACCATCCGTCGCTACCGGTGCACCCAGTGCGGCCACGTGTGGCGCCAAGACACCAGCGCCGCGGCTGAGCCACGAGCGAAGCTCTCCCGTCGGGCCCTGGCGTGGGCGCTCGAAGCGATCGTCGTGAAGCACCTCACCGTGGCTCGCGTAGCTGAGGCACTTGGCGTCGCGTGGAACACCGCCAACGACGCCGTGCTCGCCGAGGGCAAACGCGTCCTGATCGACCAGGAGCAGCGCTTCGATGGTGTCACCGCGATCGGCGTCGACGAACACGTGTGGAGACACACCAGGCGCGGCGACAAGTACGTCACCGTGATCATCGACCTCACCGCAATCCGCGCAGGCACAGGGCCCGCACGCCTGCTCGACATGATCGAGGGCCGCTCGAAACAGGCACTCAAGACCTGGCTCGCCGAATGTCCGAGATCGTGGCGCGAGAGGATCGAGGTCGTCGCGATGGCCGGGTTCACGGGGTTCAAGACCGCCGCCGCTGAGGAGTTGCCCGACGCTGTCGCGATCATGGACCCCTTCCATGTCGTGCGGCTGGCCGGCGACGCCCTCGACCGATGCCGACGACGAATCCAGCAGATCATTCACGGACACCGCGGCCGCAGGGACGACCCGCTCTACCGCGCCCGACGGACGCTGCACACCGGTACCAGCCTGCTGACCGACAAGCAGAAGGACCGCCTCGCAGCGCTCTTCGCGGTCGAAGAGCACATCCAGGTCGAGGCGACTTGGGGCATCTATCAGCGGGTGATCGCTGCCTACCGCGAACCCGACCGTAGGACCGGCCGCGTGCTTATGTCGAAGCTGATCGACTCGATCACCACTGGTGTCCCCAAGGCGCTCGAGGAACTCACCCGACTCGGTCGAACCCTGAAGCAGCGCGCCGACGACGTCCTGGCCTACTTCGACCGACCCGGCACCTCGAATGGACCCACCGAGGCCATCAACGGCCGCCTCGAACACCTCCGCGGCTCCGCGCTCGGGTTTCGCAACCTCACCAACTACATCGCCAGGTCCCTGCTCGAGACCGGCGGTTTCAGACCGCAACTACACCCTGGTCTGTGAAGAGCCTGCAACGTGTGTTCCCCGCCCTGGCCACCGAGCTCGACGAGCCATACCGACCGCATCGACTGCCAGGTGGGCGCGCTCGGACACCACAACGGCACCGCGTGATGAGCGGGTACAGCCCCCTACTCCCCCACCGCCGCGCGCGTTCCCAGGCCCAAGCACCGACACGGCCGTGCTCAGTCACGGCGTCGGCGCCACCACCGGCGACGTCGGCGCGGTGCGGGCCCCGGCTCCTCGGCGCGCTCTTCTTCCGACCGCGACTCCTCCCCTGGTGTTCCGGGTGACACGTCCGTGGCGGCGGGCCGTGGGCGGTCGTGGGCGCGGCGCCACTCGTCGAGGACGTCGTCGACGTCGACCGGTTTCAGACGGATCCGCGGCCCTTCACCGGAGCGGATCCACGCAGCGATGCGCAGGTTCAGCTCCCGCACGACCTCCCGCACCTCGTCCTCGCTCCGCAGTGCGGCAGCCGCCGACGGCAGGTTCTCGATCTCCTTGCGCAGCCGCAGCGGTTCCGGGAGCGCGGCGTCGATCGACAGACCCTCGCGCTCGACATAAGTACTCAGCCAGTCGCGATCCAGGCCGGTCAGCGGTTTGCCCGCGCCCGGCAGCGCGTCGAACTCGCCGCGCTCCTGGGCTTCACGGATCTGCTTCTCCACCCACGACTCGAAGTCGACACCCGGCGGTTTGCGTTCGGTCATGGCCCCACCTCACCCGCGATGATCGCGCCGGGCGATACTCCCCCGCAACCGCCCGCGACAACGGTGCCGGAGGTCGCGATCTCGGGGCCCATATCGGGGACGTCCCCGATGCCGCACGCGCGCCGGGCGAGCATGGTGGAGGTATGACGACACCGACCACCACGAAACTCACCCGTTCGCGCCACGACCGCATGCTCGGCGGAGTGTGCGCGGGCCTGGCCCACCGCTTCGGCTGGAAGCCGCGGACGATGCGCCTCGCGTTCGTCGCCTCCTGCCTGCTGCCCGGACCGCAGTTCGTGCTCTACATCGCGCTCTGGATCGTCATCCCTGCCGGCGACCGCTGACCCGGCGGCGTCTTCCGGTCACGGCAGCGTCGCGCTCGCCCCGAGTCCCTTCTCGGCCGCGGCGGCGCGCACCGCCTCGATGACCAACCGGAGCGACGGCCGCGGCGTCCCTTTCGCCCGGTAGGCGATCGACACGCGCCGCATGACCGGTTCGGTCAGCGCGATGATGTCCACGCCGGGCGGCAACAGCGACAACCCGAGATCGGACACCAGCGTGACGCCCAGCCCGGAGCCGACCATCGCCAGTGCGGTGGCCTGTTCCTCGACCTCGTGGGCGATCCTCGGTTCGAATCCCCGCTGCTGACAGGCGATCCGGACGGCGCGGCCGAAATGCGACCGCGGCCCCGCCAGCACCCACGGGTGTTCGGCCAGATCGAGCAGCGACACCGCGGGTTCGGGCACGACGCCGGTCGGCACCGCGGCGTGCAGCCGCTCCACCGCGACGACCTCGCGCGCGAGCGCCGGATCCCACGGCATCGGATAGTCCGAGTAGTCGATCACGAACGAGAAGTCGAGCGTGCCGTCCCGCACCGCACCCGCCGTCTCCTCGGGCGCCAGTTCGCGCGTGCGCACCTCGATGCCGGGATGTTCCGAGGCCAGCGCCGTGAGCGCGGGCGGCAGCAGCCCCGACGCCACCGACGCCCACACCCCCGCCGTCAGCCGCGCGGACAACCCGTCCTGGGCGTTCTCCAGCGCATGCGTCGCCCGGCCGACCGAGTCAAGGATCTCCTCCGCGTGCTCGGCCAGCAGCGTGCCGAGCTCGGTCAGCTGCACGCGACGTCCCAGCCGTTCGAACAGCTGCACGCCCACGTCGCGTTCCAGTTGGGCCAGCTGCTGCGAGACGGCCGATGCCGAGTAGTGCAGTGCGCCGGCCGCCGCGGTGACGGTTCCTCTCCGGTTCAGTTCGCGCAGCATGCGCAGACGGTGCAACGACAGTTCCATGGCCGTCAGCGTAGACATGTGGGCCTGTGCAGGAAGCGTGAACGGTTCCGTGCGTGATCTTTAACTGGACGCGCAGCCGTCCCCGGCCCCACGCTGTAGGTAGCGGGCAGGCAGCGGGCCAACACAGCATCAGCGCAGCTGAGCACCGATCCTCACCGACGAAACGGCACACCGCCGAGTGGCGGTGGACGCTGCCGTTTTCAGGTGCGCCGGCCCGGCAGCAGGCGAGCAACAGGCGACACGACATGGTGGAGGTGCGTTTCAGGTGACCACGATGGAAAACCGTCCAGCGGCCGGCGGCACCGCGGCCGGCACCCGGGCCGCGGGCGCGACCGACATTCGCACCAGCGAGCCCCTGCTGCGGCTGACCTGGACCGACCCGGTCACGGGTGCCCAGGGTTTCCTCGTGGTGCACACCCTCGCCTCCGGCCTGGCGACCGGCGGCACGCGGATGCGCGCGGGCTGCACCATGAAGGAGGTCGAAGACCTCGCCCGCGGCATGGCCGCCAAGACCGCGACGTTCGACCTGCCCGTGGGCGGCGCGAAGGGCGGCATCGACTTCGACCCGAAGGACCCTCGCGCCGTCGAGGTCCTCGAACGCTTCTGCCAGGCGATGCGCCCGTGGCTGGACGCGCACTGGGTCACGGCCGAGGACCTCGGTGTGCCGCAGCACCTGATCGACGACGTCTTCGACCGGCTGGGGCTGGAGCAGAGCTACCACGCCGCCATCAGCCGGGCCCCGCACCCGGAGCGCACGCTCCGGCGGGTGCAGGCCGGGTTGAACGCGCCCGTGCCCGGTGGCCTGCTGCTCGGCGACGTGATCGGCGGCTACGGCGTCGCCCAGGCCTGCCTCGGCGCGGCCGGTGCGTGGGGCTGGGAGCACGAGACGACCACCGTGGCGATCCAGGGCATCGGCACGATGGGCGGCGGCGCGGCGTTCTACCTGCACGAGGCCGGAATGCCGGTCGTGGCCGTGGCCGACGCCGCGGGCACGCTGTACCGGCCGGAGGGACTCGACGTGCCCGCGCTGCTCGAACTGCGCGACGCCTACGGCGAGATCGACCGGACCCGGCTGCCCGAGGACGTGCAGCAACTGCCGCGCGACGCCGTGATCGGCACCGACGCCGACATCCTCGTTCCCGCTGCGATCTCGTACGCGGTCACGCCGGACAACGCCGCCGACGTCGCGGCCAAGGTCGTCGTCGAGGCCGCCAACTCGGCGACCACGCCGGAGGCCGAGGCGATGCTCGCCGCCCGTGAGATCCCGGTCATCCCGGACTTCGTCGCCAACGCCGGTGCGGCGGCTTGGGCATGGTGGCTGCTGCTCGGCTACGTCGACGCCGACCCGGCGACGTCGTTCCACCGGCTGCGCACCGAGATGCAGTCGAGGGTGGCCGTGCTGCTGAGCTCGTGGGACGTCGACGGGACGCCGCTGCGGGAGACCGCGTGGCAGCTGGCCTCCGCCAACCGGGAGGTCCTCGCCGAGGCTCCCGACGTGGCGATCCCGTAGTCGCCGCCGGACCAGGAGCGGGCCCCGGCGCCACGTGGCGCCGGGGCCCGCTTCGCCGTGTGCAGGTACGTCACCGTTCGCCCGTGGCGGTGACGGCCGGTCCACCGGGTGCCGCGGCGGCGCGGCGGGTGGTGGCGGTGTCAGCCTTTGAAGTACACCAACTGGTGTGTGGTGGCGAGCAGCTCGCCGCCGACGCCCCACAGGCATGCCGACTGGTCGAAGTAGCTGCGCCCGAAGCGGTTCGAGCGGGCACGGGCGAGCACCGGACGGGTGCCCTGGTCGGCGAGGACGGCGTCGTCGGCATGGAAGTAGGTCGTGAGCGAGATCGTGCCCGCGGGCACGGCCTGTCCGCGGCGCAGGAAGACGCGCGGATAGAACACGTCGCACAGCGATGCCAGGGCCGGGAAGTCGAGCGGGCGGGCCGGGGCGTCGCGGACCCACAGCATCGTCGTCGAGTCCGGCGATTCGGGGGCTCCTTCGAGTGCGGGCAGCGCACCGTCGAGGAACCGCATCTCGTAGTTCTTGGCCCACTCCACGTGATCCGGCATCGGCGTGACGGGCACGGCCTCCGGCTCGGGCACGTCCGGCATGGTCGTTTCGGTGTCGGCCCACGTGTCGCGCCGGGCCGCGTACACCGCCGTCGCGGTGGTGGCCACCGTGCCGTCCTGGATCAGTTCGAGCGACCAGTGCTGGGTGGAGCGGTTGGTCCGGGACGGGCGTGCCGACACGGTGAACTCGCCGTCGGCGACGGGCCCTGCGTAGTTGACGGTCAGTGACACCGGCACGCCGAGGCGCTCGGGGTGGCACTGCACGGCTTCGAGCAGCGTCGCCGCGGTGATGCCGCCGTACGGTCCGACCATGTTGGCGTAGGCCGGGTGGGTCTCCCCCGTGTACACACCGCCCGTGTCGGCGGGCTTCAGCGCGACGGCCCCGTCGAACGGGTGCTCACCGCCGGCCGGGCCGACTCCACTCATACCTGCCTCCTCGGTCCGCCCCGCGCCACGGGACGTCGACATGCTCAGCACCGCACGGTAATGCGGATCGCGCCACGGGACGCTGCGGGAGCGACCGTGATCACAGCGCACGTCCGCGGCGGCGACCGCGAGCGCGGCACGCCGGTACGGGCCTACGGTCGGGGTATGCGTGTGACGACGGCGGCCGCTGCGGTGCTGGCCGTCCTGGCGTGGGGCGAGGTCGAGCATTGGCGGTCGTCACGGCGGTGGCTCGGCACGTCCCGCCACGGTGCCGGGCCCGACGCGGTGGTCGTGCTCGGGTATCGCAACCGGGGCACCCGGGCGAACGCCGTCAACCGCTGGCGCGTGCGCGCGGGTCTGCGGTCGCGCACACCGGGTGCGCGGTTGATCCTGACCGGCGGTGCGGTGGCGGGGCCGGTCCCGGAGGCGACCGTGATGGCTGCCTACGCTCGCGGTGCCCGCGGCTACGACGGGCCGTTGCTGACCGAGACGGCGAGCCGCACGACGTGGGAGAACGTGGTCAATGTGGTGCCGCTGATCGAGGACGCAGGCCGGATCGTGGTCGTGTCGCACGCGCTGCACGCGGAAAAGGCGCGGGTGTGTCTGTGGCGCACGCGGCCCGACCTTGCCGCCCGGTTGGCGCGCGGGCGGGAGTACCGGTTCGGCGAATGGATTCTGGCCAAGCCCGCATTGGCCGTCGCCGGAAGACGCAGGCTGCGCGCCTTGCTGTCACCGCCGCGGTGACGACAGCCGGCAATGGGTTCGAGGTGGCACCGCTCCGCACGTTTCGTGCTTGTCGTTGGCCGGTGGGCCTGGCGGTGTCGTTCGCGTCGTATGTCTGTCGGGCCGTCGTGCTTGTCGTTGGCCGGCGTGGCGCCGATGGCGGCCGGCGCCACGCCGGCTGCCGGTCGCGTCTCGCGTACCGCGGCTCAGGGGTCATTCGGCGTGGTCTTCGATCGACGGGCTCAGCTGCGGATCGCGGCCGCGCTGACCGGGAACCGGTGCCACGACCGGACCCGCCTGCCGCCGGGACCGCCGGTCGCCCGCGGCACGCCCCCGGGAGTCGAGGCGTTCCTCCACCAGGACGTTCTCGTGCATGTTGGTCAGCACGGTCATGGTCACCGCGTGGGCCGCGGCGAGCAGCAGGAGGAGCACGCCCAGGTTGCCGACGGTCGCGCGGAGGACGCCGCCGCCGAAACCGAAGTCGAGCACGGCGACCAGTGCGAGCACACCGAGCATCAGCAGGTGGAACAGCACGCTGACCATGCGGGCCTGCGAGCCAGCCGACGTGTCGTCCACATCGGACAGGTAGCGCTTCCCGCTGCGATACAGGATCTGACCGTCCGCCACGATCATCAGTGCGCCCAGCACGAGGAAGGCCAGAAAGGCGTCGTCGGGCATGTCGGTCTCCCTTCACCCTGCGAGAGGTGCGTCCATCGGGTAACCGGGAGCGCGCGCCACGGAAACGATCGCGGCCGCGTGGTGTGTCCCAGCACACCGCCGGGATGCGAACTGCCGCCTGTTCGGCCGTCCACCGGTCGGCCCAGGAGGCACCGGGGGCCGCAGCTGGGGCCAACCGTGCGCGTGCGACGGGCGGCCGAAGCGGGACGTGACCGGCGGAGACGGCGATCGGCCCTGCGCACACGCCTCGCCGGGACCGCGGCCAGTCGGCTCGACCTGAACCGTCCGGATCTTCACGACCCGCTGTAAGGCCGCCATCGTGGACGCGGTACAGTACCGACATCGCTTCGAAGCGAGGCGATGGCCGGGCTGTGGCGCAGTTTGGTAGCGCACTTGACTGGGGGTCAAGGGGTCGCAGGTTCAAATCCTGTCAGCCCGACCGGCAAAGCAAGGCCGTGACCTGCACTTTTGCGGGTCACGGCCTTGTTCTTGTTCAGCCAGCTCGCCGACCGAGTGACTATCTGAGTGACTACTCCCTCGGTTTGCGGGCGAAGATGTCGTCCATCGCCCTGGCCGCTTCCTCCATCACCGGCCGAATCTGGTGCCGGTAGACCTGCTCGGTAACCCCGGTTCCGCTGTGCCCACACAGGCGCGCGATCCGCTCAAGTGAAACGCCGTTGTCCGACAGCAGCGACACGAAGCTGTGCCGTAGCTCCCGGGGCGTCCACTCCCCCGGCGTGAGCCCTGCGCGCCGGACAACCTTCCGGAAGTCCCGGCGAACGTTGTGCGCGTCGAGCTCGGTGCCGTTCCTTGTCGCGAAGACCAGCGCCTCCGGCGCAGCGTCCCTGCCAAACCGAAGCCTGTGGAGCCTGAGCGCCACTGCGGCACGAAGCGGGAGCGCGAGAGTCCGCCTTGACCGCTTCGTCTTCGTGTCACCGCCCTCTCGAACCGACCGCCACACTGAGATCGACCGAGGCGCAGCCGTTCCCGCCGTTGGGCCACCGACCAGGTCCACGTGTTCCCACCGAAGCGCTCGCAACTCCTCCGTACGAGCCCCCACGAGCAGCGACAACACCACGTACGCGTGCATCCTCGGCCAGCTCTCGGCAGCGTCCAGGACAGCTTCCGCCTGCTCCAACGTCAGCGATTTCGACGGCCGCCCCTCAAGTCCCGTGGGCACGTCGCACAAGGCCACAACATTTCGCCTGACCTTGTCGCGAGCCTGCGCGTGCTTCACCGCCCTATTCAGGAGTGAATGCAGCAGCCGAACCGTTCGCGTACTCACCCGCGTAGCGACGTCGGCAAGCCATTTGTCCACGTCCTCGGCCGACAGGTCCCGAAGCCTGCGTTTTCCTAAGCCGGGCACGATGTGCACGCTGGCCAGATTGCGGTAGTTCTGCACCGTCTCGGGAGACCGTCCTGGGAGCCCATACGTAAGCCATGCCTCTACGGCGTCCGCGACTCTGTAGTTCGGCGACTCCGCGGGAAGGCCATCGTCCAAATCCCGAATCAGCTCTCGAAGCTTCTCCTTCGCCTCCGTTTTCGTTTTGCCTGACGTCTTTCGAGTTCGCCGCTTTCCGTTCGACATCCAGCCGACGGTTACCTCTGCGATCCACCGCTCCCGCGAAGAGTCCCAGTAGAGCGAACCTTCTCCACGTTCACGCCGCTTGGTCATGGGTTTCCCTCTCGGTTTCGGTGATGAGCAGTCGCACGAAGCTGTTGATCGCCTCGGCTGGAATGAGCCGAGAACGGCCCACTTTGACCGAAATCAGGCGACCCGCTCGGATCTGCTCGTAGAGCACGGAGCGGCTCATCGACAGCAGTTGCATGGCTTCCGGAATCGGGTACAGGTGCCGCGCAGGCACGGCGGTCCCCTTTCGATCGTGTGGCTTGTGTTGACCGGGTTCGGATTGCATCGAGGAACTCCCGGATAACGTTGGTGCGGGGTTGCCGTCCCATCCGTCCCAAGCGTCCCGGTGCTGGTCAGGGCGGGACGCTTTGAGTTGGTGGGACGCTTTGATCCGTCCCAACCGGCCGGTTGGGACGGTGTGGTGCGGTGTGGTTCAGGCGGTCTCGGGTAGGGCGCGCAGGGCGGGTGCTGGCGGGGCCTCGCCGGGCGTGTCGGTGGGACGGTTCGGGGCGGTGGGACGCTTTGATCCGTCCCAGGTGTTCGAAGCGTCCCGCGCTGACCTGGGCGGGGACGCTTGGGACGCTTGGGACGGATCCCCTCCCTCGTCTTCGTCGGGCGGGCAGTAGCGGGTCCAGGCGTCGGCGAAGTCGCTGCGGTCGTAGCCCTTGCGTTGCCCGTCGGCGAGGCGGACGTTGTGCGAGTGGATGCCGTACTCGCGCAGCATCGCGCCGAGCTTGTGCGCGGTCAGCCCGGTCGGTCCGTAGTCGCCCCACGGGGATTCGGGCATCCTGCGCAGCCGCTGCAGCAGGTCGGTGGTGTAGAGCGAGTCGTCGTCGGCGAAGGCGGTGCGGCAGTCGATGAGTAGGCGCATGCGGTCGCTCATTTCGACGGTGTCGGCGGCTTCTTGGGTCATGGCGACGGCGGCGGTGCGGGCGCGGTCGGGCCAGTCGCCGCCTGCGTGGTCGGCGACGGCCACGAGGGGTTCCCAGGTGTCGGCGGCGCGGTCTTCGACGGGCATGTCGGGCACGGCGTTTTCGAGCGTGTCGAGGTCGGCACGGAGCCATTCGGTGAGGTCTTCGGCGAGCTGGCGCAGGTGCGGCCGGTCGCGGCGGGAGCGGTAGGGGGCGGCGCTTTCGCCGGGTGCACGCCGTCGCATGTGCACCACGACGGCGCGGTCTTCGATGGTGTCGGGCATGGCGCCGATCCCGGCGAGGGCGGCCATGGCGAAGGTGGGGATGGTCTGGACTTCGGCGCTGGCGGCGTCGTAGCGCAGGGCGGGCCGGTCGCGCTGGTGTCCGGCGTTGAGCACGCCGCGCAGTTCCTCGTTATCGCCTGCTTTGGCGCCGAAGATGGTGTCGGCCTCGTCCACGAGCAGGGTGGGCGGATCGATGTTGATCGACCGGTACACCGCGGCCGGGCTGGCATTGACCGTCATCAGCGGCGTGTGACACGTGGCCTCCACGACGTCGAGCAGCCTCGACTTGCCGCAACGCCGCTCGGGAGCGCGGATCACCAGCCGGGGCGCGTGGGCCCAGGCAGGCTGGGCGTGACTGGCGGCGATCCACAGCACGACGGCGTCGGCGGCGAACTCGGAGGGCATGACGACGTACCGGGTCAACGCGTCCCGCAGCGTGGTCAGCAGGGCCGCGCCGGTGTCCGGCGTGGCGGTCTCGGCGGTCATTCAGGCTGCCTCTTCCCGTTGTTGGTGGGTGCGACGGCGGCGGAGTCGGCGTTGGTGGGTGGAGGTGCCGCCCCAGATGCCGACGAGGTGGTGACGGGTGGCGAAGTCGGCGCATTCGGCGCGGACGGGGCAGGTGGCGCAGACCTGGTAGGCGGTGCGGTTGGTCAGCAGGTTCGGGTTGTCGTTGACGGGGAAGAACGCCTCGGGGTCGGTGTCGCGGCAGTGCCCGTCTTGTTGCCAGTTCTCGGCGGCGGGGCGGATGCCGAGGTCGGCGAGCGTGGCCCGGCCGCGGGGTTTACCGGCGTAGTGCCCGCCCACGGCGGTGGCGCCCGCGAGGCTGCGGAGGGCGGGCATCAGGCCGCCACCGCCGTCGCCGGGGCGTCGATGCCGTGTGCGGCGGCGTCGGCGCGGGTCTTGAGGGTGTCGATGCGTGCGGTGTTGTCGAGCAGGTCGGCGAGCACGTCGGCGGGTGCGGTGTCGGCGGCTTGTTGGAGGCGGCGGCCGTGTTCGGCGACGGCGCGTCGCCAGGCTTGGCGCAGCACCGCGGCTTTGAGGTGGGCGGCGGTGTAGGCCGCTGCGGTGTGGCTGGCGCTGCCGTAGGCGTCGGCGAGCCACCGGGTGAACCGGTGTTGGGCGTGCTCGCCTCCGGCCCGGCCGGTGGCGCGGGCGTGATCGAAGAGGTTGACCGGACTCGGGTCGCGGTCGCCTGCGACGACTTCGATGGCCAGTTGCAGGGCGTGCGCGGCGGCCGGGTCGGCCAGGTCGTCGGCGTTCATCCCGGCCAGCACTCGGCGGGCGGTGTGGTGGTCGAGCCAGAGCACACAGCCGACAAGCTGCACGTCCGGGTCGGTGAGAGCGGTGGCGGAGTCCATGAGTGTCTCCTTGGGAGCGACAAGGCGGAGCTGGTCGAGGGGCGGGGCGGTGGCCGGGTGGCAAGCCCCGGCCACCGCCGTGGGGTCAGGTTCAGAACGGCGGCGTGTCCGCAGCTCCGGCGGGGGCGGGCGCTGCCGTGGTCCACGGGTCACCGGCGGGCGCGGTGGTGGTGGTCGTGGCGGCGGCGTTGCGGGTGGCCTTGCGGACGGTGGCGGTGGCCCAGCGCAGGCTTGCGCCGATCTCGGTCACGTCGACTTCGAATGAGGTGCGCTGGTTGCCCTCGTTGTCGGTCCACTCGCGCTGGCGCAGTTGGCCGGTGACGATCACCCGCGCGCCTTGTTGGAGCGATTCGGCGATGTTCTCGGCCATCTCGCGCCAGCAGGTGCAGCGCAAGAACGTGGCGCCGTTGTCGGTCCACTGGCCGGTGTTCTTGTCGAACCGGCGGTCGTTGGCCGCCAGGGTCACGTTCGCCACTGCGGTGCCGGTCTGAGTGAAGCGCAGCTCGGGTTCACGGACCGCGGTGCCGACGATGGTGATCTCGGGAAGTCCAGGCATGTTCAGTTCTCCAATTCGGTGGTAGGCGGGTACTGCAGGTGCCATGTGGCGTGCGCGAGTTGCAGGCGGCGCGGCTCGTGATCGAGCCGGACAAGCAGGTACTGATCGCGGAAGCCAGTGATCGTTCCGGGGAGCCCGTCGACAACCACGCGGCTGCCGCGCTTGGCGGGTACGCCGTAGTGGCGCCGGATGTAGTCGAGGCTCATCGGCTGGCCCTCGCGAGCCGTTCGGCGAGCTGGCGGCGGGCTTCGGCGTGGCCCTGCCACCGGTGGTAGTCGGCAAGGCTCTCGGCCGGGCAGTTCTTGAGTGCCGTGATGAACTGCGGGCGTTCGTCGAGGAAGTCGGTCACGGCGGGCGGGGTGTCGCCGAGCAGGTCGGTGAGGCGGGCGGCGTGGGTGTGGGTGCGGTGGTGCAGCTGGCGCTCGGTGCGGAGTTGCTGGGCGAGCGTTTCCTGCTGGTGGTCGCTCCAGGCGAGGTCGACTTCGAGGCTGCGGGCGTAGGTGGCGAGCTGGTCACGCTCGCCTTCGACCACGGCTTCGCGGGAGAGGGCTTCGCGCAGGGCTTCGATGAGGGCTTCGTTCTCGCGTTCGAGGTCGGCGACGTAGGGGTCGGCAAGCGGTGCGGCCATGGGTGGTGTGGTCCTTTCAGTACGCGGGCTGTGGGGTTGTGGGCGTGGGTGGTTGTCAGCGCTGGGCGGCCCTGGCGGCCTGGGTGGCGCGCACGGACTTGAGTGCCCTCTGGGCACGGAGGCGGAGCTCGATCACGTCCTCGCCCATGTCCTCGTAGCGCGCTCGGTCGGTGCGGAAGGCGGTGGCGAACTGCTGGAAGGTGTAGGCGCGGGCCTTGGCGGCGATCTGCTTGGTCACTTTGATGTCGGCGGGGTTGAGTTCGCCGGACTTGAGCAGCTCGTCGGTGGCCTCGAGAACCTGGCAGCGGCAGGCCCACAGCGTGGCGACGGCGCGCTTGTCTACCGCGATCAGCTCGGGGGCGGCGCGCTGGGGCTTCTTCCGCGACGAGGCGGCGGGCGTCGCACGTTTCGCGGTCGGCTTGCTCGAGGTCGCCTTCGTCTTCGTCGATGTGGTCTTCTTCTTGGCGCGGGGTTTGGTGGCCTCCAGGCGCTGGGTGAGGGCCTTGGCGCACTGGTGGCGGCCGCAGATCTTGTTGGTGGTGTCGACCTGGCGACGCTGGCGGCACACGGTGCACTTGGCCTTGGTCCGCGTCGCCGTCGTGGGCTTGGCCTTGCCGGACTTGGTGGCCGCGGCGCGGTTCGCGCTGGTGTTGCGGGCGGGGGTCTTCTTCTTGCCGAAGCCGAACATGGGCGTGGTCCTTTCTCAGGCGGTGATGCGTGGTGGCAGGCGCGGGGGGCTTACTTGGTGGTGAGGGTGTTGATGGCGTCGTTGAGCAAGAACAGCTCGCTGTACTCGCGGGGGCGCATCTTGCGGCTGGTGAGGGTGCGGACGCGGCGCTGCAGGCCGGTGAGGCCGGATTTGCGGTAGCGGCGGCTGACGTCCTTGCGCAGGTCCTGGCGCACGCTGGCCATTTCGAGCTCCCAGAACCCTTCGGCCGCTTCGAGCTGGCGCGGGTTGATGCGTCGCATGGGCAGACTCCGTTCGTCGTGACGAGGGACGTGGGTGGTTAGAGGTGGATGCCGCGGGCGGTGAGCCAGTCGCGGGGGTCGGTGCGGTTTGCGCGTTGGCCGTCGGGCCAGACTTCGAAGTGCAGGTGCGGTCCGGTCGACTGGCCTTCGCTGCCGACGGCGGCGATGCGCTCGCCGCCGCGAACCCGGTCGCCAGCGGTGACGCGGTAGCGGGCCATGTGGCCGTAGACGGTCACGTCGCCGCTGGGGTGTTTGATGCGGACCCAGTTGCCGAAGCCGGTGGCGGGTCCGGCTTCGACGACCTTCCCGTCGGCGGCGGCGCGGATCGGGGTGCCGTGCGGGGCGCCGATGTCGAGGCCGTAGTGCTGGGTGCCCCACCGCGGCCCGAACTCGGACGTCACCGCACCCTCGGCGGGGGCGGCGAACCGCGGCGCGGCGTTGGCCTCGGCGCCGGGTCCGGGGGCGGTGGGTAGGTGGTGTTGGGCGTAGGCGACGGCTCCGACGACGGCGCCGAGGAGCACGATCCGGCCGAACGTTTTCACTGCGAATCCTCCCCGTTTGATCACGGTGAGTAGTGGCTTTGGGCAAGGGGGTGCCGTGGCGACGTCGCGAGGGAGGGAGTCGCCTGGCGTGGCGGGTGTCGGTGCTGTGGCCCGGTTTGTGGCCCGTCCAGGGAGGTGCCTCCCCTGCCTCCCTGGACTCCCCGGGTGATCGTTTGGCGAGGTCAGGACTGGGGAGGCGGATTAGGGAGGCGTGTGGGGAGAACTCCCCTCATCCCCAGGCGCCTCCCCGGGGTCAACGTCGCCTGCAGCGCGCTGCGTTGACGCGGTTTCGTCACGGTTTGTGATGGCTTCGTGGACGAGGTCGGAGCGGACGACCATGTAGCCCTGGTACTTGCGTGGCTCGGCGTCGAACTGGCGGAGGTAGCTGGTCAGATCGGCGAAGGTCCAGCTTTCGTAGTGGGTGTGGTTGTGTTCGGTCAGGCGCTGCAGAACCTGTTGGGTGCCGAGGCGTGGTTCGTGTCCGAGGGCTTCGGCGATGTCGAGCAGCGGGTCGACGTCCTCGCCCTGGTCGGTGTCGTCTGCGGCGGGGGTGACGGTGCGGCCGTGGTTGTCGAGGATGCGCATTGCGCGGTCGATGACGGGGTAGGCGTCCTTGGTGTCGACGAAGTAGGACTTGGTGATCAGGAAGGCCATGCCCTCGCCGATGGCGTCGAACTCGCCGGTGGCCACGAACGTGCCGCGGTCCTTGCCAGGGCGCAGGTCCTGCGGGCGAGCGCCCATGTCGGCGGCGTCAGCGAGGACCATCTTGGCGGCTTCGGCGTTGGGCACGTACAGCCCGAGTCGGACGTGGGCACCTTCCCGCACCGGTGCGGGGATCGCGGTGGGGTCGGGGCGCTGGGTGGCCTGCCAGAGCTGGATGTTGACCGCGCGCGCCTGGTCGTGGAGTCGCTTGGCGGCGCGCCAGGCCCGCGCGTCGGCTTTGGTGGTGCCGATCGGGTGCGGTGACTGGTACAGCACCTGGCATTCGTCGATGTAGGCGAAGATCGGGTGGAAGTCCGATCCGGGCTGGCGGGACAGCTTGCGGGGAATGGCGCCCTTGACGCCCAGGGCGCGCTTGCGGTCGTAGCGGCGCATCATCTCGGCCACGAGGTCTTCGAGCATGGCGCACGTCGCTTCGGCCTGTTCGTCGGCGCTGCCTTCGATCAGAGTTGCGGCGCGCGGGGCGAACATGGACCAGTCACCGTCGCCCTTGAGGTCCGCGATGCGCAGTTCGACGGTCGGGTCCAGCGCGACACTCAACGCGTGGATGCGCAGCATGGCGGTCTTGCCCTGCTTGGACACCGCACCGACCAGGCCATGCCGAGCGAGTGCGCCCTGTTCGACGGGTTCACCGCGCATCGTGACGCCCCAGGGGATGCCATCGCGGAACACGTCGAACTCGCCCTCGGCCAGCAGCGGCCAGGTCGGCGCGGGACGGTCCATGGTGCCCTGGTCAGCGATCCACAGGTCCAGCACACGCGCGTCGGCTTCGGGCTGACGCTGGGGGTAGACCTCGTGCTTGTGGCGTCCGAGGTTGCCCGCGAGGCGTTCGACCTTGTCCGGGTGCAGGAAATCGGCGGCGACCACGCCGAACGGCAGGCGGATCTGCACGTAGGTGCCGCCGCCCTGCTGGCGCGGCACCACGTCGTAGAGCACCGGCTCACCGGCCTTGAGCGCCTTATCCAGCCCGCTGACCTTGCAGTGCGACAACGCCTTGGTGAGCATGTCCTCGTTGATCACCGCATAGGTTTCGGCCGTCTCGGCGTGCTGGGCCTGCGACTGCGCCCACGCCGGAACGGCGTCGTCCTGCTTGCGGCCTTCGTTCCACAGGTAGAGCGCGCCCCCGGCAGTGGCGGCGAGCACCAGGAGGGCGCCGTAGGCGGTGCCGAACCACCAGGCCCACCGGATCGCGTCGAGCATGCCGGTGATTGGGGCGATGAACAGCGCGAGGTCTTGCCCGCCGATGGCCAGAGCGGTCCCGGCCAGCAGCAACAGCACGCCGAGCCCGGCCAGGCCCGCGCCGAGGGCCTTGAGCAGCTTCACCGGCGAGTCGGTCCAGTCCATCTTCCGCTCGTGCTTGCGCTGGTTCTCGGCGCTCTTTGCCTCGTGCCAGTAGCGCAGCGATTCCTGATCGCCTGCGGCCTCGGCGGTGCGCATCTGCCGTTCGAAACGCGCGCTGCCGTGGCTGTCGCGGAAGCGGCGCACTACGGCGCGCGTGCCGTAGACCGGGTAGAGCGCGTGCCGCACCGCGGCGCGCGTGCCCGCCGCGGCCACGGGCGCGGTGCGGCGCACCGCGACGACCGCGCCGGTGGCCATGCGCTCGCGCGCCGCCGTTGGAATCAGGCGCGTGTTGTAGGCCTGGCGCGCCTGGTCGGTGCGCGCCGGGGCGCGCTCGTCGTCGCCGTCGATGACTTCGGCGTCGACCACAGTCGGCGCGTCGTCGCGGTCGGTGGGCAGGTACACCACGTTCGCCTGCTCGTCGTGGCCGTGTGGGGTGTGCTCGTCGCGGGGGCTCATGCGGCCACCTCCTCAGCTTGTGTCGGGTCGGTGTGCTCGTCGCGGGGGTCGGTCGTCGTGTCGGCGTGCTCGGTGCGCCAGGTGGCGAGCCACTTGCGCGCGGTGCCGGGGTGCGCGCCGGAGGCTTCGGCCAACTGCGTGCCGGTCACCTCGTCGGCGCGCCCGGCGGCACGCGCCTGCTCAAACAGCGCGCGCGCCTTCTCCCGCGCGTCGCCGTTGCCCGTCCGCGCCGAGGTGGTCGGACGCGCAGCGCGCCGAGGCGTGGCGGTGGCGCGCCGGGGTGCGTCGTCGACGCGGGGCGCGGCCTCGACGGCCGCGGGGTCGGTCTCGGTGCGCGGCGCTTCAGCGGGCGCGTCGGTGGTCGGTGCTTCTTCCGGCGCGACGGGTTCGGCGGGTTCGGCGGCGGGCGGCTCGTTCTGGTCGGTGGTGGCCGTCTCGGTGTCGGTGCGGCGGCCTTGCTGGGCGAGGAGTTCGGTGGCCAGTGCGAGTGCGAGCGGGGGCCAGGCGGCCACGAGCCTGCCGGTGAGGGTGGGTTCGGCGGCGGCGATGTTCGCCGCGATGGAGGCGGCGATGCCCAGGGCGAGCGAGACCTGAGCGACCCAGTGGGCGGACTGGCGGCGCCAGCGGGCCACCAGGATCGAGGTGGTCGCGGCGACCAGCAGCCCGTCGACCGACAGCGGCAGCAGGTGCGAGCGCCACCCCTCGCCCGCCCCGTGGGCGAGGTCTTGCATGTGGGCGTAGCTGATCACCGCGGCCACAACGGCCACGACACCGACGGCGGCGAGGTTGATCCGCTGCATCGCGATCGAGGGCTGGTGTGTCGGCGTGCTCATCCTGTCTCCTTCCACCGGCCGCGGGCGGCGGGTTCGATCTCGCTATCGGTCTCGTCATCGCCGCCGCGGCGGGCGCGGCGTTCGCGCCAGGCGGCCAGGTGCGGGGCGAGGTGGGGTGCGGCGCGGCTGTAGGCGATCCATCCGGCCGCGGCGGCCGTGGCGGCCCACCAGCCGGGCCAATGCAGAACCCCGGCAACCCCGGTGCCGCCCAGGGCGATCAGCTCGGGCAGGCGCCACCCGACCCAGGCGGTGACGCGCTCGCGGCGGCTCCCGTCGACGTCGGCGGCGGGGACGGTGAGGTCGGTGCGGGTGTCGGTGTCGGTGGGGCTCACGGGCGGTCTCCTGTTCAAACGGCCCCCGAGGGCGGTGGTGGTCGGTGTGGCGGTGCGGGCGGGCGGGCGATGGCGTCCATCCGGCGGGTGGCGGCATCGAGCACGCGGGTGGCCAGTACCAGCGGCAGGCGGATCAGGTGCAGCAGCAGGAATCCGGCCAGCCCGGCCAGCAGGCGCAGCAGGGCGGGCGTGCCGTAGGTGGCCTGCACCTCGAACAGGCTCATGTCTGCCCACCCCCGCCACTCGCGTTGTCGGCGGCGTCGAGGGCGCGCGCCAGCATTGGGGCGGTGTGCTGCGCCGTGGTGTCGAGGTGGGTCAACGCGTCGGTGTAGTCGCGTCCCTTGACCAGCACCGGCCGGTTCGTGGTCGTCCGACCCGTGACGGCCACGTCGATCGAGGCATCGGCGCACCTGTGCAGGCGCACCGCCGGTGCCGTGAGGGTGGCGGCCCACTGCAACGCACCTGCGGCGTTGCCGACGCGCCACTCCCACTCGAAACGTGTGTCAATGCCGAGTAGGCCCAGGTGCAGTTCCGGTAGGCCGGGATGCGCCTCCAGGTGGTCGGCAATGGCACGGAACGGCGTCGCCTGGTTCGGGGCCGGGTGATGGGTCTTGGTCATCTCAGGCCACCTCCTCGGTGGTGTCGGCGAGGTTGAGCAGGTCGAGTTGGTTGGGTGCGTGCCAGGCGCCGTCGCGCCATTCGGCGTCTTGGGCGATGCCGAGTTCGGCGCGGATGAGTGGCTCGGTGCGGGCCAGCCACGCCTTCCGCTTGCGCTCGCCGAGGTCGCGCCATTTGCGGCCGGTCTCGGCCTCGTAGCGGGCGATCGCGCGGTTCTTCAGTCCGATCGGAGTCATCCGCGCCATCACCCCTCACCCCCGAACGCGAGCGTGGACAGGGCGTGGTCCCAATTGACGTGGTCGGACTCGGCGCCGAGCGGTACGAGCAGCTCGGTCTGCTCGATGAGCCGTTCCAGCGGGGCGCGGCCGACTTTGAGGATGGCCACGCCGGTCGGTGAGGTCAGGCCGATGCCGATGCCCTCGGCGGTGGGGGTGATGAGCACGTCACCCTCGCCGGTGGGCCGGTTGAGCCCGTCGGCGATCAGCTCGCGGGCGAAGGTCCACGGCACCGCGGGCCCGGCGGTGTGGACGAGCATGCTCACCGCCCACGGGTCGGAGGCGACGTAGGTGAACGTGACCGGCAGCAGAGTGCCGTCGCGGGCCACGCCTTCGAGGAAGGCGCGGGTCTCGACGACCACGCCGCGGGGTTCGTAGTTGTGCATCACTGCTCACCTGCCTCGGTGTCGATGCGGACGTAGAACTCATCCAGGCGGCCTCGCAGTAAGCGGTAGAGCGAGGCGGCGGAATCAACGGCGGCTCCGGCGACCCAGACAGCGCCGAAGAGGAACCACCAGGCCAGATGTCCTTGCGCGTACAGGCCGATCACGAGCACGGCCAGGCCACCGCAGACCAGGGCGCCGAGTCCGTGCTGCACGGCATCGAAGGTCTTCTCAACACGGTTGATGCGCGCGCTCATCGCAGACCACCCGCCGTGATCTGCTCGGCGACGTCGCGGAAGGCGGCCACGGCGCGATTGACCGGCGAGAACACGTCGAGGGCGCGGTCATAGGCCGGGTCGTGCATCACGGCGTCGGTATGCACGCTGCCCACTCGGTCGACAGCGCCGTCACGTACCAGCGCCGACCACTCAGTGACGGCCGCGTGGGCGTCCGACAGGGCATCGGCGGCGCGCTCGCGTGCCCGGTCAAGGTCGGCCTGGGTCGGTGTGGCCGTGGCCGTGGCCGGAGTAAGAGTCGTGTTGTCGGTCATGGGGCACACTCCTTGCGGGTGTTGAAGGTCCACAGTGGAAAGACGGTTAGGCGGCGGCGCGGTAGTCGGCGGCCTGTGCTCGGACTTTGGCGACGTACCAGTCGGCGCGGTTGTAGGTGAAGATCGCGTCGTAGATGTCGCCGTCGGCGAGGCCGGAGTCGCACAGGTAGTGCGCTGCCGCGTGTACGGCGGTGGCTGGGTTGTACTGGTCGGGCCCGATGTCGGGGTGGGCCTGGCGGACCCCGTCGAAGGTGGCTGGGAGGAATTGCATGGGTCCGGCGGCTCCGGCGTAGTTCGCGCCGGAGTGCACTCCGGGAAGGTCGGTGCGGCCGTGGTTGGTTTCGACCTTCCCGACCCCGGCCAGTAGGGACCAGTGCAGCGGCCCGCACACGCTGGCGTACTTGCGGTACAGCGCCAGGTAGCGGGGCGGGATGTCGGCCACGGGCCCGCCGGAGACTGCCGGGGCGTGCCCTGCGGTCTTGTCGGTGGGTTCGCTGCCGGGTGCGGCTCCGCCGCCGGTGGCGCCGGTGTCCTCGGCGGGCTTGGCGGCGACGATGGCGACCGCGGCGCAGGCCATGATCAGCCCGGTTCGGCGGCGGCTCATCACCGCTCACCCCAGGCCACGAGCGGGGCGCAGGCCGGGTTTTGCGCAGCGCCTATCATCAGAAGACTCCATTCGTTTCCGTGGTTGATTCGGTGGAGAGCCCGGCCCGGCGGGCAGAACTGTGGCGGTTTGGGCCGCCGGGCCAGGCGCCCCGAGTGCTAGGCGGTCAGATCGCCCCACAGGTCGGTGACCAGTCCTTCGATCGCGGTGAACGCGGTGTTCATGAACTCCTGCAGCGGTGCGCCGACGACCGTTCCCATGAGCAGGAACGCCAGCACCACACCGGCGATGACCGAGCCGAGTTGCAGGGTCGAGTCCTCACCGCGGCAGAGCACGGCCACGATCGCGAGCATGAGCAGCGTCAAGACGAGCGAGAGCGTCATCGGCTGATTCCTTCCGTGGTTGATTCGGTGCAAAGCCCCAGCCCGGCAGGCATGTGGTTGGCGGTTTGGGCCACCAGGCTGTTCGCGCGCCCCGTGTGGTTCACCGGCGCTTGGTGAGGCGCTTGCCCTCGCGTTTGCCGTCGGCCAGGAACACGCCGGTGAGGGTCAGCAGGGCCACCGATGTGGGGGCCGTGATGATCCAGCCCGCTTCGTCGCTGATGGCGCCCTGTGTGCGGTGGACGTAGTACAACGCGCCCAACGCGGAGAGGCAGATGACCAGGAACAGGGTGATGTACAGCGCGGTGAGGATCTTGTTCATTGCGGGTCCTTCCGTGTCGGTTCGTCTGTGTGCTCGGCGCGGAGGGCCAGGGCGGTGGTCACCAGCGAGGCGGCGACGGAGATCAGCCGGTGCGCGGCCTGGTCCATCTCCATCAGCGCGGTGCCCGGGCCGCCCTCGTCGATGACGCCGTCGCGGCGCTGCACGGTGGCGTGGTCCAGGTAGCCGCCCTTGCCGATGGCCTTGCTGCGCAGGAACTTTTTCAGCGGCTCGCGCCGGTCGATCACGTAGTGCGTCGCGGCGTTGAGCGCGTGGCCGGTCAGCCACGCCCGCACCGGCACCCGATGCCCCAGCACCCGCGTCACGGCCCACCCGGCCGCGGCCTGACCCGCGGTGTAGGTCGCCACGTGGCGAGCGCAGTGCTTGGCACCCTCCCGACCCGGTCGGGCCTTGCCCTGCGCATCCACCGAGGACTGCAGGATCTGATCGCAGTACGGGTGCACGTCCGAGAACGTGGCCTGCAGCGCCGCGAACAGGGCCAATCCGCGCAGCCGGTTCATCGACCGCTCCGGACGGTCTTGCGCTTGGCCGGACGCGAGTCGTCCTTGTCGCGCTTGCTGAACGCCACGACTCCCAGCACACCCGCGGCGACCAGGCCGCAGATTCCCGCGGTCCGCATCAGCTCCGGATTGGCCGTGCCAACAGTGAGGACGGCGGCCAGGATCAGGCCCAGGAAGGCGAAGAACGTCTTGTCGGACATGAGAAACGGTTCCTTTCAGTGGTGGTGATTCAGTGACTGCGCACGCCGGGCGAACTCCGCCGCGCGCTGCCGCTCGACAGCGGCGTGTTCACCGCGGGACTCCTGCGCAAGCCGGGCATGCACCCCGGACAAGCGCTCGAACCACGCGGACATCTCGGAAGCGCCAGCGCCAGGCGCCGGACGGTGCAACCCCAGGCACGTCAACTCAGACAAGGCGGCCATCACAGGACTCCCCACCAGGGCTGACGCCGGGCGGCGTCGCGGATGATCTGCCTGTGATCGAAGGCCAGCGGCAGCCAGTCGAGCCCGAGCACGTCGGCCACCGGCAGCCAGTGGGCCTCCGTCGCGTCGTCCCCGGCGATGGGCATGAGCTGCGGGGCGAGCGTGCCGACCGTCGTGGCGTAAGCGAAGGTCACGTAGCGACCCCGCGGATCACGACCCGGAGCGGCATACACCCCGACCGGCTCCACGCTGCCGATCCGCAACCCGGTCTCCTCGGCCAACTCGCGATGCGCGGCGACCTCGGTGGACTCGCCTGCATCGACGTGCCCACCCGGAAGGGCCCAGTGCCCCTCGAACGGGTCCCAGCCCCGGCGAATCAGCAGCACGCACGGCCTATCGCGCTCGTCCAAACTGAACAGGGCCACATCGGCGGTCAGGTTGGCCATCTCGTCACGGCCCATCACGCGGCCTCCTCGCCAGTCAACGGGCGGGTGGTGTGCGGATCGTGCGACCGCCTCACGGGTCGAAGTCGCACGATCCGCCGCCTCGAATCCCCCAGTTCAATCCGGCGCGAGAACCGACGGGCCGTCCCGGCGATGTTCGGCAGAGCCTCGCTAACGACGCGGTCCGCTTCGTCGCGCTCATCCATCGCTAGCTCTTCTTCCTGAACTGCGGAGATGTAGTCATCAGTCGCGAACTCGACCGCTTCACGCGCGGTCCGGTCCGTGATCCGTGCCGTCCTCATTCGTTTCCTCCAGTCCGTGTGACCAATGCTGACATTAGTCAGCTTTGGTCACATAGTCACTGCTCTTTCCGGGTGATTCGTTGGTCAGGGTTGGTCAGGTCGGTATGCTCGCGGCATGGAAAGTGGACTGCCTGGCCTGGCCCCGTTCGAGCGAGTTGCTGCGTTAATGCGAGACGCTGTTATCGCTGGTCACTGGACTCCGGGAGAGCAGCTACCAAGCAATCGAGTTCTCGCCGAGCAGTACGACGTATCGCTCCCGACACTGCAGCGCGCTGTCGGCGTTCTCCGGGATGAGGGCTGGCTCCTGTCCCGCGGATCGGTCGGAGTCTTTGTTGCCGACCCGCTGCCCGAGGCGAAACCGTCCGCGTCATTGTCCGAGCTACGCGAGACCGTGGCGAAACTCCAGGGCGCCGTGACCGAACTTGAGCGCCGGGTCTCTGGCATCGAGAGCAGCTCGGAAACGACTTCGTCATCCGCCGAGTGAAGGGCACGGCACCGATTGCAACCACGAACTTCGCAGCCCTCGTTGTTGATCCGCCCTCCCATACCGGTCGACCGTGCATTCCCCACGACTTCCTCCTTGCCTAGTGGCTTCCGCGGCGTCGCTGCCGTTGACAACAAGAATCGGCGAGAACAAGCGGTGTCGGTAGATGATCAGAGGGTGACTCGATTGAGCCTTGCTTCGAGTCACCCCCACCTGACCAGGGAAAAGGCGACGTAGGGGGCGTCAGTTGGGGGAACCGTCGAAGCTGGAGCGAGCGCGCATCGCTAAGGACTGGTCAATTCCCGAAGTGTGTCAACGCCTGGCGGCTGCACGCATTGAACTCGGTAACGGCATGCCGCCGAAGCCGGAAAGCCTGAAGCGCATGTTCCAGGACTGGAAGAACGGCAGGCGACGGCCCACCGACTGGCAGGACGAACTGTGCGCCGTCTTCGAGATGTCGCCCGCAGCACTTGGCATTGCGGAGGAAGAACCACCCTCGACGCCCCTAGCCATTCCCCGGGCGCTGCCGAGCGTCGCCGAGTACGGCGACGACGCCTTCCTCGAATCCGCCCGCGGCTATCTCGGCCACCTCGTCGCGCTCGACAACCGGTTTGGCGCGGCCGACATCGTGCCGATGGCCGTCCGATACTTCAAATCGCTCAAAGACCTGCTGGGTACCGGTGCATACGACCCGAGCATCGAGCGTGACTTACAGGCGGTTACAGGTGAGATCGCGGAGTTGGGCGGCTGGCTAGCGTACGACGCCGAACGGCACGACCTGGTACGCAAGCTGAACCAAGAGGCGCTGTACTACACGCAGCTCGCCGGGGACCGAAGTATCGAGCTTCTGACGCTGCAGAACGCGAGCATGCACGCTGGCGCCATGGGCCGCCCGAACGAAGCGCTGCAGCTCGCGAATCGTGTGCTGAACGGCTTCGACCTCTCGCCTCGGCTGCGTGCCCTGTTCCTCACCCGAAAGGCCCGCGCGCTAGCGCAGGCGGGCGATGCAGGCGCGCTGCCCTTGTTTGACGAAATAATGTCGCTCTACCTCGAAGGTGTCGGCGACGACGATCCGCCGTGGGCATGGTGGATCGACGAACGGGAACTTGCGTGGCACAAAGCGATGGCTACCGATGCACTGCGCCCCAGTGGTGCGGCGCTGCCGGAATTCGAGCATTCCGTCGAAGCAACTGACCCGAATGAGATGCGGAGCCAGTACCTCCACCGCGCCTACCTGCTACAGGCTCAGATAGGCGCGTCTTCCTGGAGAGAAGCAGAACAGACAATCAACACGTTGCTTCCGCTCATTCCACAAGTTGAATCGACACGCACCAAGGTGCTCATCCGGGAATCGATCGCGACGATTGCCAGCGGGCCACAGAAGGTTCCCGACGGAATACAAACCGGAATCGCGAAGCTCGGTATCGCGTTGGACGACGCGGATGCATTGGAGGTCCTGTGAACAGGGACGAACTACACGCCTTGGCCGACCCGGCTTTCGAGCAGTACTTCCTGGTCTCGACGAGCAAGTTGAACCTGCTCTTCGCCGCAGCCGACATTCGACCGAGCGACGCGGTTCTCGAAGTCGGAGCGGGAGCGGGCACAGTCGCGCGCAACATGCCGCCGTGCGCGAGCCTGACCGTCGTGGAACTCGACACGCGGCTGATCGACGCGCTCCGGCGGGAAGTGCCACACGCAGACGTGCTCCAAGGCGATGCCTTGCAGATCGCGCAAGAACTCCACTACGACGTGCTGATCGGCAACCTGCCCAACGTCGTGACCGAATCGCTCATCGACCTGCTACCGCAGCTCTCGTTCCGCACGGCCGTGCTCGCCACCGGCCAGCACTCCGACTTCAGCCGCCTACCTCCGGAGTTCACCGTCAGCGAGGTCACCACGATCACCGGCGACGACTTCAGCCCGCCACAGCCGAGCGTGTCCCGGATCGTGCGGGTGGCGCGCCGGGTGTCGTCCGAGTAGAGCAACGCTCAGCCCCGCGTCCTACGCGCCGAAAGACGGGGAACCAGTGTTCTCTCGACGCATGGGACTAAGCATTTGAGCGGAGGTCCTCGTGCCGTGGCCTCAACTCTCCTGAGTGACTATCTGAGTGACGACAGGGGCAGAAAGCCGCGGACGTACACGGACACTCATGGACGTGAGTGACGCGCACAAACGGGCTCTGACCTGGTGTTTTTGACCCCTCAGGTGCCTGGGGGTCAAGGGGTCGCAGGTTCAAATCCTGTCAGCCCGACCGGCAAGGGGCCGTTTACGCAGGTAGACGGCCCCTTTTTCATTGCCCTGAACGCAGCCGACCCCGGGGCATGTCACATTCATGACACACGCCCGGGGTCGCCCCTCATGCCGCATCCAGCTCGTCCAACAGCTTCGTCCGTCGCAGGTCGAGCACGCCCCGTCTGGTGGACGGAGTTCATCGGCCCGGACTGGAGCGAAGCACTCGCGTATCACCTGGACCTCGAAAGCGAGGCCACACGGATCGACTCTTGGACCATCGATCTTGTCCCTGGCTTGCTGCAGACCCGGGACTACTCCGCTGCCCTCATGACCTCCCGCGTGGACGTGCCATCTGAGCAGCTGGAGCGTCGACTAGCGCTGCGGGAGCGTCGCCAAGAACGCGTCCAGAACGGGTCCTTGGAGCTGTGGGCGATCCTCAGTGAGGCCGTCCTTTACGGGCAAATCGGCGGCCCCGACGTCCTCCGAGGCCAACTTGAGTACTTAGCCGGACCTCCAGGCAACGTCACGGTACAAATTCTGCCGTTCACAGCGGGTGCACACAGCGGGCTGGGGACCAGCTTTCACCTGCTCGCGTTCGCTGGCTGGCCCACCGTTGGATATCAAGACACCATCCAGCAGGGCCTTTACTATGACGACCCGGACGTCGTGAACGGCCTCACAAGGACGATTGACGACGTCCGCGCCACGGCATTGAGCCCGAGTGCATCGCGCGAGATGATCGCTCGGCGAGCGACAGAACTGAAGGGTGAGTGACCATGCTCGATCACCAATGGAAGAAGAGTTCGTACTCCGACGGCGGCGGTAACTGCCTCGAGGCGCGGCTCACCGAGACCGACGGCGTCGAAGTCCGCAACAGCAAGGCCCCGGAGCTGGGCTCGGTCAAGTTCACAGCGAGTGAGTGGGATGCCTTCATTGCCGGAGCCAAGGATGGCCAGTTCGAGATCCCGAGGTAGACCCGACCCGCTTCGTTCAAAGAGCCCCGAGCCGCGAGGATCGGGGCTCTTTTTCGTCCCGTTCGCGCCCTTCACTGGCACCGCATCAGACGCACTCTGCACAGGCCCGAACCACTCCGTTCGAGGGAGCGCCACAGCCCGCCGTAGAGGCTGTGTTCAGACTTTCTCTTCTTGTTCAAGGCGGCGCCTGACGGCGCCGCGCGGCCTCGCCCTTCCTGCTCCGACCGAGCCTGCGCGCGGGGCATGCGGCCTGGCGGCCGGTCCCCGCGCGCATCGGCCGGAGCCGAGGCAGGCCGCACACACCATCGGCACGCGTTGACCAGAAGAAACAGAAGCCCTCGCCGGGCGGGCAGGCTCCGGGATGGGCCCGAGGTGCGTAGCGGCAGCGCTGACGGGTGCCGGCCCGGCGAGTGCTGGTCCATCCCGTCGCCTGACCTGATGGCTATCACGCCGCATCAAGGCCGCAAGCCTGGATCTCACACGCGCCAGCAGCCGTCAGCGGTTGCGGCCTTGACACGACGTGATCGAGACGCCATCAGGCGACGGGATGGACCAGCACCCAGCCTCGTGTGAAGAAGCTACTTGTCGCGGGCCTTAAGCTGCGGTGATGTCTGCGTCTCCACCAGATCCAATTACGACCATCGACGTAGCTACGGCTGTCGGAACAGTAGGGAGCGCAATATTCACGGGCGCCGCTGTCGCAGTCGCCTTATTCATCTCCCACCGCGACTCACGCCATGCCGATGCGGAACGTAAGGACCGCGACATGGCGCAGGCTCGGCTAATCGTCGTTTCACCACCGACGACAAGGGGAGGACGCCACGTTGGCCTATCGATCACCAACTACAGCACAGCACCTATATTCGACGTGGACGTTGATTTCGTCGTGTACTACGAGGACCCGAACGTGCAAGGTTTACCCAGCAAGGGCACGACCGACCCGGTGCTCGTGCTTGCCGCCGGGGAGTCCAAGACATACGGCGTAGTGGTTACGGACCTGGACGGCAAACCAGTAGTCGCTACGGCCAACTCCCCTATTCACGAGCCAACTCGCCGCGAGTTACACGTGACTTTCATGGATGCCGCTGGTCTGAGATGGCAACGAACGGGTCTCGGCCAACCGGTACGGCTTATCGAGGCGGAACCTCGTTCACGTCGAGGTTGGTGGCTTCCATGGCGTCACAAGGGCTGATCGCGATAGCCACTCCAGTGCGAGCGACGGAAATGCCTCCCCGGCGCGCGATAGCCATTGTCAAGGAACGCTGACGAGAGCGTGAGGCCAAAGCGGGTGTCGCAGGTTGATCGTCCGACCGCCCCGTGCGTGGCATGCCACATTCATGTCACATGCGACCGGTAGACGCCAGCAACCGACAACATACAACCACAGCGAAACGCCTGGTCAGGAGACGCTCGCTCGCCGCCAGTGCAGGCCAAGCTAGGCGCGAACAAGGTCAAGGGGTCGCAGGTTCAAATCCTGTCAGCCCGACCGGCAAGGGGCCGTTTACGCAGGTAGACGGCCCCTTTTCGATGTTCCGGGCATGCGACCCACCGGACGGAACCGAGGCAGGCCGCACACACCATCAGCGCACCTTGACCGGCAGAGAAGTCCTCGCCGGACGGGCAGGTCTCGAGGAGGACCGGAACCGACCTGCGCTCCGGTCCGCGGGCGGCCGGGACGCGTCCTCCCAGAGGGCTTTCACCCAACATCACGGGGCAAGCCTGGCAACATCAGCCACCGGACCCGAGGCAGTTTTCCCCTCGACACCAGCGTGGCCGGGCTACGCCGGGTCGACGGGATGCCACCAAGGCCCCCCTGCAGCGTGAGGAGTGGAGAAGATGTCTGGAAGGCGCGGCAGGCTACTCGCAGTCAGTATCACTGTGACGCTACTCGGGTGCTTCGGTACCGCATGCCAGCCCGGAGGATCGTCAACTCGTGAGTCGAGCGTCTGCGCCTTGTCGGTTAGGTTCGACGGGCGCACATACGAGTCGGACGCAGGCATTGTTCCGGCGAGTGAAACACGGCGAATCGGAACAGGGCACTACCCACCGTGCGATGATGCCTCCGGCAACTCGGGCGGATCATCACCTGCGAAGGTAGCGGCTATCGATGGCATCGACACCGCCACAGCGGTAGCCGTATACAACACAGGAGGGTGGCGCGCACTCGTGCCACGCGGCCAGCCGATCCCGTCAAACATGCCAGCCGTCAGGCCTTGATTCTTACTGTCGCCCTGGAACAGCCCGCACAACATTCGCGCAACGCGGCAACCGACATACGGCCGTTACCGGTGTGAACGCCCCCTCTTCATTACCCACGGGACCCCGCGTCATCCGAAACTGCTGCGATAGGTCGAGCGCTGAATCGCACAAACCGACTCATGGGCACAACGCAGGCCCGCGACGCACGGCCCCGCCCAGGCTCCCCCGGACCGAGCCTGCGTACGAACCGCGTGACCGGGGTCCGATCCGTGAGGCGGTGGCCGGGTCGAACACCACCACGTAGCTTTCCGACCAGCTGTAATGGAGCCTCTCGCACCGTCGATACACGGGGCATCAACCCAGCGGGGAGGGCGAATGAACCGCCCAACAGCAGCCGTCCTGTGCGTGCTCGCCGTGCTCGTCGCCGGTTGCACCGACGCCACCGACCAGGCACCGCAAACGCCGCCACAGCACCCGACATCCAGCTCGCCGGACTCCGCACCGTCGACACCCGGCCGGCCGGCCACGACCGCGGCGGCACGCACCGCCGAAGTACCCACACCACCCCAGGGCACCCGGGCACCACCGACCGCCGGCTACCAGTGCCTCGAAGGGGACGCGGCGATCTACGACGTGTGCGCGGACCACGAAGCCTGGCTCGAGGGCCAACGCGAGTACGCCCGATGCCTCGAGCACGACGGGACATGGGACGTCCGGTCGCAGGCATGTGTCCACCGGCCGAGCACCGCTGCGTCCAACCCGGACAGGATGCCCTCGGACCCAGAGTTCCGTGACTCCAACGGCGAAACCTACGAAGAGTACTGCGCACGAACGAAACAGCCGCTGCACAGCTGCGCCGCGGGCTAGAACCCGTCGTCCCGCGCTCGATCGGACGCCGACCGGCCCGCGAACCATCCACAATGGATCTCAGATGGCCGAAACCCGGCCGAAACCCGGCCGGAAACCAGCCGCCGGATCAGGCGCGTCACCGCCGAGGGGCGAGACCCCCGATGTGGTCCTGGGACTCCAGCAACCCCTCGTCGGACGGCGTCCCGTGCTCGTCGAACACGCGGGCACGCTGTTTCCGGCGCATGTCCTCGTGGGCCTCGGCGGGCACGTCGAACCCGTAGGCCTCCTGCGCCTCACGCGGCGTCAAAGTGCGCTGCTCCACGGCCGGAATGCCCAGCTTGGCCGGCGCCACGATCGGCACCCCTGCCGGCGCCATCATCCCGACGAAACGGAAGTACGCGTTGAGCGAGCGGTGCAGCAAAGCATGGATCGCCTTGTTGGGCGGCGAAACGAGGAGATCGGTCAACCGCCCCTGTTTCAGATCGAACATCTTGCGGACATAGCCCGGATAAGTGGCGACGATCCCCTTCCGCAGGAAGAACAGGACGGGTTTGAGCGCGACCCGCTTCCACGCCGCCAGGTCCGGCGGCAGCGCGATGTCCAGCCGCAGAATGAAGTCGACCATGTCCTGCGCGGCCTCGGAGGAGGCCAGATGCGGCCGCCAGCTCTCGAAGTACGCGATCACGTCCTCCCGGCTGCGCGGAACCGTCGCCGGGTCGATCGTCTGCAGCTCGGCGGCGCGGGCACACTCCCGCCAGTACTGGCTCTCCTCCTCCGCGGAAAGACGCCCTGGCCCGAACTTCTCGTAGCAGTAGAGGATCGAGTGCCACGCCGTCATGTGGATCCACAGCTGCGACGAAGGCGCGTTGGCGTCATACCGGCCGCCGGTGACCGGATCGTGCCCGATGGCCTTGGAATGCACCTTGACCAGCACGTCCGCGGCCTTGGCCGTGGGCTCGCTGGCGCCGAAGGCCACCATGCCGAAGTAGCGGATGGTGCGGGCGTAACGCGTGTGCGGCCGATACTTCACGCCGCCGGCCTGCACCACGGCCGCGGTCAGGTTGGGGTCGAGATGCTCGATGGTCACCGCGCGGGCGAAACCGAGCACGTACGACGTGGGATGACTCCACACCTTCCACGTGACCGAACCCGGTCCGAAGAACCCGTTGTCGGCGGGCGCCTCGAACCGCGAAGCGAGCTGTGCGCGGGTCTTGAAGCCGAGCATTCGACGTACCACCTTCGTTGGCCGGTCACGTGCGTACAGCACTTCCTACAGGGCTGTAGCTTCGCACAAATTGACAGAGGTGCAATATAGTTGCGGCGTGACGTCCACTACCCCCGGCAACTCGCGCCGGCGCACCCACCGCAAGCGGGCCTACGCGCCACGCCTTCCGCTCGCGGAGCGTCGCGAGCACCTGCTCGACGCCGCACTGCGGGTGCTGGCGCGCGAGGGCTACGACCGCATCTCCATCGAGGCGATCGCCAAGGAGGCGGGCGTCACGCGACCCGTCGTGTACGGCGCGTTCGACGGCCTCGAACCCCTCCTGAACCACCTCCTCGACCGCACCCAGCGGCGCGCGCTGGACGCCGTCGCCCGGTTCATGCCGGAGAACCCGGACCTCTCGGATCCGGACGGCTTCCTGCTGGAGCTCGTCGCGGGCGTGATCGACGCAGTACGCGCCGAACCCGAGGTCTGGGGCCCGGTACTCGGACTCATCCAGGGAGCACCCGCCGTGGTCCGCGACCGGATCGAGGGCGACCGCCGCGCCATCCGGGCCCGATTCGAGCACCTCCTGGCCGTGGGCCTCGAGATCCGCGGTGGTCCGGACCTCGACGTCGAACTGCTCTCGCACATGATCTTCGTGTCGGTCGAACATTTCGGACGCCTCGTCCTCGAGGAGCCGGAGAGGTTCACCCGCGAACGCCTCGTCGACGGCCTGGCCGGACTACTCGCCGCCGTGCAACCCGGGCCCGCACCGGACGGCGCCGCAGCCGGCGGCGACCGGTGAGCTGATCCACGTGCCCGATGGATCCGGCCGCCTGCGCCATCGGCGCGCGAGTGGCGCGACCTCACCCCGCTCCGTCCCGTTGCTCACCGCCGCCGGCGGACGGATCGGCCTCCGGCGGCTCGGCAGCCGGCCGCTCCGGCACGGCCACGAGCGCGCTGTTGGCCAGCAGGGCGTCGACCCACCTGGCCCTGGGATCCACATCGACCAGCACCGCCTTCGTCAACAGGGTCAGCGGCACCGCCAGAATCGCCCCGACCGGCCCGAGAACCCACCCCCACAGCACCAGCGACACGAACGTCGCGATCGTCGAGAGCCCCACCGCGTTACCCACGAACCGGGGCTGGATCACCGACTGCACGACGAAGTTCAGCACACCGTAGACGGCGATGACGCCGACCATGAGGCGCCAGTCGCCCTCCAGCAACCCGAGAATCGCCGGCGGCGCGACACCGAGCACGAACCCGACGTTGGGGATGTAGTTCGTCATGAACGCGAGCAGCGCCCACAGCACCGGCAGCGGAATACCGAGCAACCACAGGGCGACACCGTCCAGCACGGCGACGATCAGGCCGAACACCGTCGTGACGAGCATGTACCGCCGAGTGCCCCGCACGAACCCCGCGATCGCGATGCCGATCCCCGGCCGGTCGGCGCTCACGGCGTTGCGGCGCGCGTCGGCACCGGACGCTTCCATGCTCAGGAACAACAGCAACGCGAGCAGGAAGAGCACACTCGCACCCACTCCGGTCACCGAGGACAGCAGCGCCTGGACGTAGCCGAGCACCCGGTTGAGATCCAGACTGGACGCCGCGGGCCGGAGATGTTCCGTGTCCACACCGAATCTGCCCAGTGCGGCCGTGGCCGACGACACCAGATCGTCGGCGCGCGCCGTGTACCGGGGCAGCAACGCGGCGAGCTGCGCAACCGACACGACCAGCACCGCGACCAGCCCGGCGAGCAGAGCGTACACCAGCAACACGAGCACGGCCGTCGCGACCCAGGCAGGGGCTCCCCACCGGCGCAGCAACTGCGACGCCGGGCTCACGGTGATCACCACGACCAGCGCCAGAAACAGCGGGCCGACCAACCAGGACGCCGCCATCAGACCGGCGATCACCACGACGGTCGAGGCCGCACCGATCAACAACACGACCGCGCGCGGCATCCCGCGCACCACGAGGTCCGGGCCGGCGGTCATGGCCGGGACGCTAACCGGCACCACTGCGGAACACCTCGTCCATACCGGATGAGAACCCGCCCCGAGACTCACCCACCCGGCGGACGTCCGGAGAGACCGCCGCAGCGCCGACGCCGGCACCCCACGTCATGGTCACCGCCGACCGGGGCGGTGACGAACGGCGTCACCGAACCCGCGTGCGCCACGCTGCCGGTGCGCGGTCATCCGCCACGGACGAGGACACCCGTCCCGCCGGCGGCGACGATCCACCGCATGACCCGAGTACCGCGCCGCGCACGGTGGGGCACCGGGCTGCGGTCCGGTCTCGCACCGGAACTGACGGCGGCCGACATCGACCGCATGGCGGCGAAACTGTTTCTCACGGATCGGACCCGACGGTCCGCGTTCTGGGTACTGCTGACGTTGTCCGCGATCATCTCCGGGACCGGCGTGGTGGCCGATTCCACCGCAACGGTGATCGGCGCCATGATCGTGGCACCGCTGATGACACCGATCCTCGGCACCGCGTTCGCGGCGGTGCTGTCCGACCGGCGCCGGATCGTCGCCAGTATTGCCGTAGTGCTCGGCGGCGCGGTCCTGGTCGTGGTCATCGGATACGCGCTGGGCCTGCTGGTGCCGGGGCCGATCGAGGCGGACACCAACTCGCAGGTCGCAGGCCGGGTCAGCCCACGGTTGATCGATCTGGTCTCCGCCCTCGCCACCGGGGTCGTCGGCGCGTTCGCACTCGTCCGCTCCGACGTGTCGGACACGTTGCCCGGCGTTGCGATCGCCATCTCCCTGGTACCACCATTATCGGTCGCCGGGCTGACGTTCGAGTCGGGCGCGGCGTCCCAGGCCTCCGGTGCACTGTTGCTGTTCGCCACGAACGTCGCGGCGATCGTCGCCACCGGCACCGCGATGCTGGCCGGCCGCCGCGTGCGCGCCGTCGCACAGGCATCGGGGTGGCCGACGGGGAAGCTCGGCACGCGCACGATCGCGGTGATCGCCGGGTTCGTCGTCGTGGTCAGCCTGCCCCTGGGCGTGGGCAGCTACCACGTGGTGCGGCAGGAACGGACGGTGGCGATCGCGCGCCCCGCCGTCGAACGGTGGGCGGCCGAACGGTCGTGGCAGATCACCGACCTCACCTACGAACGCGGTCGCATCCAGATCACCGCCATCGGTCGCATCGTCGCGGCCGACCGGCAGGGACTGCGCCGGGCACTCGACGACGCGGGGCTCGCGGACGTTCCGGCACGGCTGTCCCTCGTGGTCGGACGCACCAGCGACGTGGCCGTCAGCGGCCGGTGAGCGCCGCGCGCCGTCACCGTTTACGCGTCAGCAGGAACCCCGCGAGCGCCCCCAGCGCGGCCACGACGACCAGCGCCGTCCACAGCGGCGCCGACACCACGATCGTGAACAGGTGCATGTCCACGGTGTCACGGTTCTGCCCGACGAACAGCACCACGAGCACGGCGACGATCAGCGCTGCGATCTGCCGTGGTCCGATGCGGAAGCGACGGTGCGGGCCCGGTTTCGCGGTCACGACCCGCCTCCCTTCAGCCGTCCGTCGCATCGTGCGCGGCATCCAGGTCCGCGTGCCTCATCCGGCGCGGGTGAGGCACGCGGACGTCCCCGGCCGGCACGTCGACCAGTCCCCGCTGCCGCGCCTCGGCCAGGGCTCCTCTCCTGGTGTGGACTCCGAGCTTGGCGTAGACGGAGCGCACGTGCGTCTTGACCGTGTTCACCGAGACCCCGAGTGCCGCGGCGAGTTCCTCCAAGGAACGCATCGCGGCCAGGTGGCCGAGCACTTCCCGTTCCCGTGAGGTCAGCCGCACTCCCCCGTCGCCCGCGCTCCGCCCGGCGCCGAGGACCGCGTGCCGGATCGCCAGTCCGAACGGCTCCAGCGACCCGAATCCACCGGCATGCTCGACCAGCAGTCGGGCGATGCGCGGGTCTGCAACCACGAACGGCCTGATCAGGTGGATCGGCTCGGCGGCACGCAACGCGGCGTGGAGGAGCTCGAACGCGTGCGTCCGGCGCTCCGCGCTCAACGCCAGGCCGATGTCGTGCACCCGGCCGTGCACCTCGGTCAACATCGGCAGCACCGCCGGATCGCCGGCGCCGTCGGCACCCGGAACGCCGACCGGAACCCCGGCCGTCCACGCGCGGATCAGTGCCACTTCCGCACTCGGTCCGACACGCTCGCGCAACCAGTCGGCCGCCTCGCGGGCTCCCGAATCGTCCCCGGCCGACACCGCCCCGCCGGCCTCGGCCACCGCACCCACCGCTGCGACCTGCGCCGGCACCGGCGTCGCCCCGAGCGCCATCCGAGCCCTGCGCAGTCGCAGCAGGCCGGCGGCGCGATCCCCGCCGTCCATCCCAGCCGTCCCGGTCACCACCTCGACGAGGTAGGCGAGGACCGGGTGTCCCGTCAGGTCGACCCCGGCCGCGGCACCGATCGAACGGCGGGCGGCGTCGGGCTCGGCCCGCACCAGTTCGAAGAACGCGCCGACGAGCCGGTGCAGCACCAGCGACACATCGGGGCCGGGCTCGGTGCCCCGGTCCCGAGCCTCGTGGGCGGCGGCCGCGGCCCCGTAGTCGCCGGCGAGCCAGGCGGCCGCTCCCTGAGCCGGCTCGACATGGGCCAGGATCCCGTACAGGCCGTGCTCGGTGGCCAGCCTCTCCGCGGTTCGCAGCGCCTCTCGTGCCGGGTCGACGCGACGGTCGGTCAGCGCGATCCAGCCACGGTTCAACCAGGCCCATGCCTGCAGTTCGGGCCGGCCGACCCGTGCGGCGTCGCAGACGTCCGCCGGCTCCCCACCCCGGGACAACGCGAGGGCCGAACGGAGCAGGGTTCTCAGCACGCCGTCGACTCCGACGTCCGCCGGAACCGACGCGGCGACGTCCGCCGGGCCCGGACGTCCGGACTGCAGGTGCGCGACCGCCGCGACGAGCGACAGGTGTGGATCGCCGCGCAGGCACGGATCCCGGTCTGCGGTCTCCAGCGCCCGGTGCACGGCATCACCCGCGCCGCGGAGCAGGAGTGCGGGCCCGTACCGGACGAGCAGACGCCCCAGGAGTGCTGCGTCGTCGCACTGCGCGGCCTCGTCCAGCGCTTCGGACACCAGGCCTTCGCCCGCCAGTCCGGCAGCCGCCGTCGCGTGCAGCCTGCCGACGTCGTCGGGGCGGTGCCGTCGCAGGTCCCCGTACAGAAAACACCGCAGCATCGGATGCAGCCGATACCTCGGTTCCTGCGTGCCGATCCGGGCGACGAAGGCCCCTTCCCGCTCCAGGTCGGCGAGGACGGAGCCGGCATCCGGTCTGCCCGACAGCGCCGCGGCCAGCCGCGGACTCACCTCGGCGCAGACGCTGATGGCCCGGAGGAGCTCGCCGGTCCCCTCCGAAACGCCCGCCAGCACCTCCTCCACCAGGAAGGCGGCCACGGACCGCTCGTTCGCAGCGAACTCGTCGAGCAGGTCGGACCGGTCCGGATCGCGGCGCAGCGAACGAGCGGCCATGCGCAGTCCCGCCGCCCAGCCTGCGGTGCGCTCCACGAGCCGCGTGAGCTGCCCGGCGTCGAGCGTGACACCTGCCCGGCGCAGCAGCGCATCGGCCTCCGGTTCGGCGAACCTCAGGTCGCCGGCGCGCAGTTCGGCGAGATCACCGCGCAACCGCAGTCGGGCCAGCGGCAACGGCGGGTCCGCCCTGCTCGACAACACCAGTCGCAGATTCGCGGGCTGGTATCGGATCACGGTCTCGATTCCGTGCCAGACCGAGGGATCCGAGATCTCGTGCACGTCGTCGAGGACCAGCACGATCCGCCAGGGCAGTTCCTCCACGGCGTCGACGAACGCCGCCACCGAGCCCACCGCATCCCCTCCGCGACGGCACCAGCCGTGCAGCCCGTTTCCGTCCGGCACCCGGCGATGCCGCCGGATGGCGCGAGCCAGCGTGCAGAACAGCCGCTGCGGTTCGTTGTCGCGACGGTCGGCCGAGACCCAGGCCGTCCCCGGCCCGTTCGCCGCGACCCAACCGGCGAGAAGGCTGGTCTTGCCGTACCCGGCAGGGGCGCACACCATCGTGACCGGACGATGCGCGACGGCGTCGTCGAGCGCGGCGACCAACGTCTCACGGGCGAGCGACGTGGCCGGCACAGCCGGGACAGCCGTCTTGGTGTGCGGTACCGGGCCGTGCCTGCAGGAGGTCCCCGCCGGGCGCGCAGCGTCCGCCCGCCCGGTGACCGGCCGGTCCGACATGCGCCGCTCGCTGTTCACCGCTCAGGTGGCCGACTCGCGCACTTCCGCGTCCCCGAACACTTCCCGCAATGCGTTCTCCTGCTCGGCCGACAGATTCGTGAAGACCAGCTCGGCGCGGACGTCCCGGAACTCGTCGTGAACCCTGTCGATCACCGCATCCGACGTCATCACGAACAACGCCGACGTACCGGGGACGACGTCGTCACGGATGCGCCGGATGAAGTCGTCGTCGATACCGACGTCCCGCATCGAACCGCCCAGCGCACCGGCCGCCGCACCCATCGCCATGCCCAGCAGCGGAATGAAGAAGATCAGGCCGAACAGCGTCCCCCAGAACGCGCCACCGAGCGCGCCCGCACCGACGAGGTTGTGCAACTGGGTCGTCTTCGGACGGTTGTCGCCCTCGGTCCACGACACCGTCGCGGCATCGTGAACGGTGATCAGATTCTGTTTCGCGAGTGTTCTCAGCTTCTCGCTCGCCTCGCGCGCACCTGCCGGGTCGTCGAACTTCCACACACTCAACGTCGCCACCGCTGCCTCCTCCGTCCGATTACCACTCGGGGTACCCGCGGCGAGACGTCGAATCCTCATCGGGCGAAGGTGGGGTGCACGTCGAGCAGTCCGTGTGCCCGCGCGACGTCGACGGCGTCGGCCCGCTTGGTGACCCCCAGCTTGAGATAGATGGCTCGGGTGTGGGTCTTGACCGTGTTCAGCGACACCGTGAGGTCGTCGGCGATCTCGTCCAGCGAGCGGCCGGTGGGCAGCAGGCTCAGTACCGCGCGCTCACGCTCGGTCAACGTGGGCACGGTGTGTGGAGCCGCCACGCGGCGTGCGACGACGACCCGGCGCGCCAGCGGCTCGCAGGCACCGAACCGGCCGAGGTCGCCGCTCAGCATGTCCCCGATCACCGGCGGTGCGGCCACAAGCGGGTACAGCACGTTCTGCGACCGCGCATGCTCCATCGCCCGCGCCAACGCACGTTCGGCGTCGAGTGATCGGTCCGCCCACCGCTGGATCTCCGCATCGACCACCGCGCAGCACACCGTCGGCCACCGCAGGACCATCGGACGATCGTCGCTCACGGCCGGCGCGAGAACCCGCGCTGCCCGGCCGGGACGCCCCGACGCGAGCTGTTCACGCGCCAGCATCACGGCGACCTCACCGCTGCCAGGGGCGACAGCTTGGCACCGCTCCCTGGCACGTACCGCGACGTCCGGACGGTGCAGTTCGAGGGCGAACCGATGTTCCAGGAAGCCGCAGAGCAGGACCACGACGCCGGGCAGCCTGCCGGTGTCGACGGCTTCGTGCGCGGCGCGGACGCGACGAAGCCCCCGCATCCGCTCGCCTCGCTCGAACTCGGCGGCACCCCGCAGGGTCGCCGCGATGAACCGGGTTCCCTGCGCACCTGCCCGGTTCCGCTCGGCCAGCCGGAGCGCCGTGTCGGCGTGCCGCAGGCACCGCAGCGTATCCGCACGGAGCAGCGCCCCGTACCCGAGCAGCACGTGTGCGTCCGCACCGGCCGTTCCCTGGACCCGGCCTCCTGCTGCATCGGCCGCGACGGCATGCGACGCCAGCTCGGTCATCGACCGGAAGTCGCCGTGCAACGCCGCAACCCCGCCGAGTGTGGTCAGGCACCGGGCGGCCACGTAGTCCGAACGGGCTGCCCTGGCGGCCCTCAGTGCGGAGCCGGCCAGCGCACCGGCCTCGGCCGACCTGTCCCGGCACAGCAGCCGGTCCGCGCGTTGCAGCAGCGCCATCGCCTCCAGCGGGGAGGACGGCACGACCGGCGCGGCACCGCCGGCCACCTCCTCATCACCGGCCTCTCCATCGCCGGCCTCCTCGCCATCGCCGGATCGTCCGGTGAGGAGGCGAATCCGGGTTCCGACGAGGCGTCGCAGTGTGTCGATGTCGATGTCGGTGTCGGTGTCGGGCAGCAGCGCGGCCGCCCGGGCGAGGTCCAGCTCGGCCAGCTCCACCTCGCCCGCCTCCACCCGCACGAAGGCCGAGACGAGATGGAGAGTCCCGTCCCCGTCCGCGTCCCCGTCCGCGGTCTCGGCCGGCAGCGCCGCCAACGCCCGCCGCACGAGGTCGTGTTCTCCCGCGAGCACCGCCGCAACCGCGCACCGGTGCAGCACGGCGCGGATCGTGCCGGATCGGCCCGATGCGCACGCGTGAGCCAGTGCCGGCGCCGGTTCGCCACGCTCCGCGTACCATTCCGCGGCCACCTCGGCCAACCGCGCCGCGCGTTCCGGGTCCCGCCGGTGCAGGGCGGCACGTGCGTGGTCACGGAACGGTGCACGGACGCAGTACCGTGTGCCGTCGGGCACTCGCCGCCGGGCGACGACGGAACCGCGTTCGAGCGCGGCGAGCCTCGCTCCGGTACCGCGGCGGCCCGCCAACGCCGCCGCGAGTTCCGGACTCACCTCGTCGCACACGCTCAGCGTGGCCACCAGTTCCCGCTCCTGCTCCCCGAGCGTCGACAGCACCTCGCCGGCCAGCTGACCGATGACCGGCGAGGCCCGCACCGCGGCCGGCACGGTGTCCCGGCCGTCACCGACGTGCGCGGCCAGCTCCGATGCCGCATGCCGCAGCCCCGCCGCCCACCCTTCCGTGCCCCGCATCAGCTCGGACAACGTGGCGGCGGAGACGTCCAGCTCCGCTCCGGCCAGCAGCTGCGCCGCCTCGCCGGCCGTGAAGCGCATGTCCTCGGCCGACACCTCCGTCACGGTCACCCCGAGCCCCGACCGGGTCAGCGGCGCTCCCGGGACCACACGCCCGGACACGACCGCCCGGGCCGTGGGAGGCAGGCCCCGCAGCAGACCGGCCAGGCCGTGCAACGTCGCCCGGTTCGTGAGCTCGTGGACGTCGTCGAGCACGAGGACGGCGCCGCCGGGCGCGGTACCCAGAGCCGCGGCGATCTCGGCGACGAACGTCGGATCGTCACTCGGGCGCGCCGGAACGGACAACCCACGGTGCTCCCGGAGGGACGGCACTCCGGCCTCCACGGCCTGCAGCAGCGCCGACCAGAATCGCCGCTGGTCGTTGTCGTCGGCGTCCAGCGACACCCACACCGCAGCGGCGCCGTCCCGGCCGGCGCACCATTGGCTCAGCAGCGTGGTCTTCCCGGTCCCCGCGGGCGCGCACACCCACCCGACGCCCGCGGGCGGTACGCGGTCGAGGACCGTCGACAACCGTTCGCGTACCACGAGATTCGGCGCGAGAGCCGGAACCGTGGTCTTCAACCTCGGAACCCGGCTGCGGCGCGGGACGTCGTGCTGCACGGCGCACTCTCCTGCGGTCTCCCCCGGAAACCCTCCCCTTCCACGGTCACACCGCACGGCCGATCGCGCGAATCGCCACCCGATTCACCAACGACGGGTGACTCGCGGGTGAGCGGCCGGGCCCACCGTGGAGAACAGGACCGGGCCGGGGAGATCTCCGGCCGGCGTATACGGGAGAGAATCATGAGCGAGACGTATCCGGGCACCCGTGCCGGGGAGAGCGCTGCGAGCCGCCTCCACGACATGCGCCCCGCACAGGGCACCGGCTGGGTCACCTTCGCGAGCATCATGCTGGTCCTGGTCGGACTGTTCAATGTGCTCTTCGGACTGGTCGCCCTGTTCGAGCAGGACTACTACGTGGTGGGCGACGCGGGCCTGCTGGTCTTCGACCTGACCGGCTGGGGCTGGATCCACCTCGTCATCGGCGGCGCCGCCGTCCTCGCCGGTGTCGCGCTCACCACCGGCGCGACCTGGGCGAGGGCCGTCGCCGCCGGATTGGCCGGGCTGAACGCGCTCGCCCAGGTCGCGTTCCTGCCCGCCTATCCGGCGTGGTCGCTCGTCGCGATCGCCCTCGACGTCCTCGTCATCTGGGCCGTCGTGGTGCACGCGGGCAAACCGGCCGCCCGGTAGCCACCGAACGCGTCGCCCGAAGGAGGGGGACCGGTGCCGCCGACCCGCTACGAGTTCCGCGTGAGCGGACACCTGTCGGAAACCACCCGGCACGCCGTCGACCAGCTCGGCAGGCTCGAGGTCGTTCCGGCACCGCCCGAGACCATCATCTACGGAGTCGTGACCGACGATGCGCATCTGCAGGGCATCATCGGGTTGCTGGACACGCTCGGGCTCCGTCTCGTCGCACTGCAACGGGTTCCGGAATTCTCGTCGGAAAGGAACGACAGTCCATGACCGACACCGTCGCCAGCGCGGGCGTCGCCGCCGCGAACGCAGACCTCCAGGACCGGCTGCCGTTCTCCGACACGGCCGACACCCGCGACGCCGAGCGCGGGTTCATCGACACGATCCGGCCCGGGCAGGTGCACGCCGACGACGGGCGGGTGGTCTGGGACGCCGACGCGTGGGCCGACGTCCTGCGGAGCCCGCGGCCGGACACCGTGAACCCCAGCCTGTGGCGGCAGGCGCAGCTGGTCGCCCGGCACGGCCTCTACGAGGTCACCGGCGGCATCTACCAGGTGCGGGGGCTGGATCTGTCGAACATGACCGTGGTCGAAGGCCGCGAGGGGATCATCGTCATCGACCCCCTGTTGTGCTCCGAGACCGCATCCGCCGCCCTGGCCCTCTACCGCAGGCACCGCGGCGACAGGCCGGTCACCGCGGTGATCTACACCCACAGCCACGTCGACCACTTCGGCGGCGTGCGGGGCGTGATCAGCGACGACGCCGTGACCTCGGGCCGGGTGCCGATCCTGGCTCCCGAGGGGTTTCTGCACCATGCCGTGGCCGAGAACGTCTACGCCGGGACCGCGATGGCGCGCCGGGCAGCGTACATGTACGGCGCGGCACTGCCCGTCGGGGCCACGGGACAGCTGGGCGCCGGTCTCGGGATGACGGTGTCGACCGGAACGGTCACCCTGATCCCGCCCACGCAGGATGTCGGCGCCACCGGGCACGAGGCGGTTCTCGACGGCGTGCGCCTCGTCTTCCAGGTCACTCCGGGAACGGAGGCGCCGGCGGAGATGAACTTCCTCTTCCCTGACCACGGCGCGTTGTGCATGGCGGAAAACGCCACCCACACGTTGCACAACCTGCTTACCCTGCGCGGCGCGCAGGTCCGCGATCCGCACGCATGGGCCGCCTACCTCCACGAAGCGATCGAGATGTTCGCGGACTCGGCCGATGTCGTGTTCGCCTCGCACCATTGGCCGACCTGGGGCCGCGACGAGCTCGTCACGTATCTGTCCGAGCAGCGCGACCTGTACGCCTACCAGCACGACCAGACCCTTCGACTGCTCAACCAGGGCTATGTCGGCACCGAGATCGCCGAGATGCTGGAGCCGCCTCCCGGGCTCGCGAACGCGTGGCACGCCCACGGTTACTACGGTTCGCTCAGTCACAACGTGAAAGCCGTGTACCAGCGCTACATGGGCTGGTTCGACGGCAATCCCGCGCATCTGTGGCAGCACCCGCCGCAGCAGGCCGGGCGGCGCTACGTCGATGCGATCGGCGGCCCCGACGCACTCCTGACCGTCGCCCGGGGCGCCTACGACGAGGGTGATTTCCGGTGGGCCGCCGAACTGACCGGACACCTGGTCTTCGCCGATCCCGGCCACACCGCAGCGCGGGAGCTGCAGGCAGCGGCGTTCGAACAGCTCGGCTTCGGCGCGGAGAACGGACCCTGGCGCAACTTCTACCTCACCGGTGCTCTCGAACTGCGCCACGGCAACATCGGCACCCCGACCGTCACCGCCGCGCCGGACATCCTCGCGCAGCTGAGCCTGGCTCAGATCTTCGACAGCATGGCGATCCAGGTCGACGGCCCGCGCGCCGCCGCGATACAGGCCGGAATCGACTGGACGGTGACCGCCGAGGACGAACAGCACCACTGGACCCGGTTGTCGAACGGGGTACTCGTCCACGGCACGGGCACCGCCAGAGACTCCGCGGAAGCCCGCATCAGTATCGGACGGAGCGCGCTGATCGCGCTGGTCACCGGACGGTCGACACCCGAAGAACTGGAGCGTTCCGGCGATCTGGTCACCGACGGCCCCACCGACGTGCTCGCCCGGCTGCTCGGTGTGCTCGATCCACCCGATCCGGGCTTCGCCATCGTCACACCGTGACCGGCTGCGCGATGATGGCCGGTATGACAGCAGGAACGCGGTCCTAAGGCGTCCACACCGGTGGTCGCTCCTGTCGCTACACCGCCGGGACCACCTCCTCCGATCCCGTGCGGAACCGTCCGGCGACGATCGCGCTTCCCAGCGCGATCACAACCGTCAGCGCGAAGGTGAGGAGCAGGGCCGTGGACATCGTGCCACCACCCGCCGTGATCAGGCTGATCAACCCACCGCCGAGACCGGCGAGAAGCGCGGTCGCCAACGTCTGGGCCAGTTGCAGCGACGACGAGACCAGACCGAGACTCTCCGGGGTGGCGAGCCGCATGGTCTCCGAAGTGCTCGCGTTGACCGCGATTCCCATTCCGAGGCCACCGATCGCCCAGCCGACGACGGCCAGCACGGCCGGCACGGCCTGCACCAGGATCGCCATCGCGACGACAACGGAACCCACAGCCAGCACGAGCGATCCCAACGCGGTCGCTCGAGAGCGGTCGCGGGTCTTTCCACCGTCCATTGTGGCTTGCCAGAACGATCCACCGACCCACGTCAGCGCACCGACCGCGAGTCCCAGACCGGACAGTGTCGTGCCCACGCCGCGGAGTTCGGACATGCCCAGCGGCAAGAACGCCTCGGTACCGAAGTAGGCGCCACACAGGCCGGCACGGACCACAATTCCGGAGGCCACACCTCGCCGCGCGACCAGGGTTCCCGGCGGCGTCACATGGCGGAGTCCGACCACTGCGAGCAGCAGACCCACCACGGCACCGGCGACCACCAGCAACGCCGATCCCGCCTCCAGCGCCAACAGCAGGACGGCGGTGCCCACAGTGAGCAGCACACTGTTGAGCACGACGTTGTGGCGCCAACCGCGCGCCGGCTCGGCGGGTGCACCCGCCTCGACGAGGCCCCGCATCGCGGGAGTAGTCAACAACGCGGCACCGACCGCAATCGGCACGATGCCGACGAAGACCCACGGCCAACCGATCGTCTCGGCGACGAGCCCACCGATCGGTGGACCCGCCAGCGCCGGGATGGACCAGGCCGACGACAGCAGTGCGTACATCCTCGGCTGCAAGCGTTCCGGGTAGGTGGCCCCGATGGACATGAACGCGATCGCCATCACGCCACCGACCCCGAAGCCCTGCACCGCCCGTGCTGTGGTGAACACCGGCCAGCTCGGGCTGACCGCCGCGAGTAGGCAACCCGCGGCAAAGACCACGATCGAGACGGCGAACGGCGCCGCGGGGCCGTTCCGGTCGGCGGCACGGCCCGCCAGCACCGCACCGACGATGTTGGCCAGCATGAGGGCCGACAGGCCCCAGCCGAACGACCCGAGGCCACCGAGTTCACGAGCGACGACGGGCAGAACGGTGGCCACACCGAGTGATTCGAAGGCGACGACGCCCACCGTCATGATCACGCCCGACGAGAGAGCGCGATAGCGGCGGGCGAAGACGCTTCGCGTCGACTCGTCCGCACCGCCGTGACCGCCCGGCGGACGCGCCGCGGAGGCCTCATCTTCGTTGCTCATCCAACATCCCACTTTCGTTCCGTTTCGAACCGGAACGTAATTTCGGCGATGCTAGGCTGTCAACAACATCCGGCCAGGACCCGAAGACAGAGACCACATTGGCACGACCACGCGACGAGCGGATCGATCTCGCGACACTGAAGGCGGTGCGCGATCTGCTGACGGAAGTCGGTTATCAGCGCCTGACGCTCGACGCCGTAGCCGCGCGCGCCGGGACGACCAAGCCCGCCATCCGGCGCCGCTGGCCGGATCAGAAACACCTCGTGGTCGACGCGCTCACCGAGCACGTCGGTTCGACGCCGACACCGGACACCGGCTGCACGCACTGCGACCTGGTGGCCGGGATCGACACCCTGCGCCGCACCATGTCAGGGCCGCTGCTGACCCTCACCCTGCCACCTTTGGTCGCCGACCTGCGCAACGACGACGTGCTGCGCAACCGGTTCTTCGAAGGGTTCTTCAGCCCGCGACGCCAAACCACCGCGCGCGCCATCGAGCGCGGGATCGAGCGCGGCGACCTCCGCGAGGACGTCGACGTCGAACTGCTGCTCGACATGCTGGCCGCGACGATGACCTACCGCCTGCTGTTCGGTCACCAGCCCCTCGCCCCCGGCCTGAGCGAGGACATCGTCGACGTCGTGATGCGTGGCGTGGCCACCTCCCATTACGCCACACAGCACTGACCTCCGCCGTGACGCCGGACGGCCGCGTCCTCGCCGGCGGGAACCAGCCCCGATGGCGTCGACTCCGGCGCACTCAATGCCGACCGCCGACCAGACGGTGGCGCGACTGGACGAACACCTCGTTCTTCGCAATCGACTCACGAAAGGTGGCGCACGTCGGTGCCGTCCGGTGCAACATGGTCCGATTCCGTCCGCGCCGACGTCGAGACGTTGTGGCGCTTCCACCGGGTCGACGATCCGCCGCAGCCGGCCGACGTCGCGGTCGGCCTCGGCAGTCACGACGCCGGCGTCGCGGTGCACGCCGCCGAGCTGTACCGGCGCGGCCTGTTCCCCCTCGTCGTGTTCACCGGCGCCACCACACCGACCACCGCAGAGCGGTTCCCCCGCGGCGAAGCGGTCCACTTCCGCGAGATCGCGATACGCCACGGCGTTCCCGCCCGCGCCGTGCGCATCGAGACCGAGGCGACCAGCACCGTCCGCAACATCGACAACACCCGTGCCCTGCTCGCCGCCGAGGGCGTCACGCCCCGCAGCGTGCTGCTGGTCTCCCGCCCCTACCAGCAACGCCGCGCGCGGGCCGTGGCGGCCGCGCGATGGCCCGGCGTCGACATCCGCTGCAGCGGCGCCGCGCACGACCTGGACACCTATCTCGCCGGCATCGGCGAACCGGACCGGGTGGCGACCATGCTCGTCGGCGACACGCAACGACTCGAACTGCAGGGCCGTTCCGGCGAGATCGCACCCCAGGACCTCCCCGCCGACGTCCGCCGCGCCTACGAGCGTCTCGTCGCCGCCGGCTACACCGGCCGCCTCATCACGCCCCGCCGGGAGTCCGGCAGCTAGCCCGGGTCACGATTCCGATTCGTCCCGGTCACGGTCGCGAAACGACACCGTCACGACACTCTGCGTGAGAACGCGCATCCTAATCGGTGAGTCCTACCTCACCTCTCATGTTCACCAAAACGGAATGTGAGAACCTCGGCACCCATGCGGACAGCGGAGGTGGCCCTCTGGGTCGCGGTGGGCCTGGCAGCAGTGGCGATCATCGCCGTGTCGCTCGCCGGGTGGCAGCTCGTGGTCGCCCGCAGGCAGGCACAGCAGATACGCAGACTGGCCGCCGGGGTCCGCGACCTGTCCACCCAGACGCAGAGCCACGCCGGGCAGGCGGCCGAGGCCGACGAGAGCGCCCGCGATCAGGCGCGCTGGGCGTGGGAGCAGGTCAAACTCGCCAACACCCAGCTCGAACAGGCCCAGCAGGAGAACCAGGCCAGCGCCCAGGCCGAGCAGTGGGAATGGGCCTACGCCCTCACCATGGCGGCCCGCGAACTGGTCGACACCAGCACCGAACTCGTCCGCATCGGCCTCGACACCCAGGTGGCACCGCATTACCGCCAGTCAGCGAACCGGCACTACCGCCAGTCCTGCCAACGCTGGCAGGACACCATGATCAAGGCACTCTCACGCACCTCGCCGAGCCTGGAGGTGCAGCACCAGCTCATCGCGTTCGGCTACGTGCACCAGCGGCTGCACGGCCACATCGACGTCCTGCTGCGCGCCACGGAAACCGGCACGCTGTCCGACAAGGACCCCGTCGCACAGAGCGTCCACGCACTGCGCCACGAACTGGCCAACGTGCACCGGCAGTTCCAGCGCACGATCAGCGCCAGCCTCGCCACGGCCGGCGAGACCGAGTTCCACGACGCGGGCGCCGCCGACACCGGCGATCGCCACATCGAAGGCACGCCGGCAGGTGATGCGCCCTCGCGCGTCGCCGCCGCACCCGCCCCGGGTGTGCACGACGGAGCCGACCGGACCGCGGCGCACCCGCCGGCACGCCCGGCCACACACCAGGCTCGGCCGGCGGATCAACAGGAGGCCGTTCCGGGGGCTGCCCTGCAGGGCGGGACGGTGCAGAACGGTTCCGCGCACACCGGGCAGAACGGAAGTCATCGGCACGGGTCCCAGCAGGCCGCCGCGGCGCCGCCCGCCGCACCCCGCCAGATCGCCAACCCCGCCGCCGGGCGGGCACAACAAGCCCCGGACCCTGCGCCCGACGCGGGCAGCGCGCCCCAGGGACCGCCTGCGAAGGCGCGGACCGCGCAGGCGCGACCGGCGTAACGCCGCCTTCTCCCCCACCGCTGCCGGCCACCGCACGGCTCTCGGCGTGCGGCCGACTCCGGGACCGGCGTGACCGGGCTCAGTCCTCTCCCGGTGCCAGTCGCCGCATCCGGTCCCGCAGGTGTCGTTGTTCCGCGAGGTTGTCCGCAGCGGCGATCGCCCGGCGGTAGGCGGCCACCGCCTCGTCGGCCCGTCCCGACCGTTCCAGCAGGTGCGCGCGGACGGCATCCAGCCTCGGCAACCCGGGGCTGGCCGCGTCCAGTTCGCCGAGCGCGGCCAGGCCGGCGGTGTCCCCGTGCACCATGGCGTGCGCGACGATGCGGTTGAGCGCGATCGTCGGATTCGCGTGCCCGGTCACCGCCTCCAGCAGCCGGTACAGCACGAGGATCTCGTGCCAGTCCGTCCGGTCGGTGTCGGGCGCATCGGCGTGCACCGCGGCGATACACGCCTGCAGCAGGTACGGCCCGGGATCGACGCCCGGCACGGTCCGCTCGACCAGCGCCGTTCCCTCGTCGATCAGCGCGCGGTCCCACAGCGAACGATCCTGCTCGTCGAGCGGGCGCAGCACCCCGCCCCGGCCGATCCTCGCGGGCTGGCGGGCCTCGGTCAGCAGCATCAGCGCCAGCAGCCCGGCCACTTCGGCCGAATCGGGCAGGCTCAGCCGCAGCGCCCGCCCGAGGCGGATCGCCTCGGCGGCCAGGTCGGCGTCGCGCGGCGGCGAGCCGCCCGTCGTGTGGTGCGCCTCGGTGAACATCACGTACAGCACGTCCAGGACCGACGTGAGCCGCTCCGCCGCGTGCTCGGGCCGGGGCAACGCCCTGCCCACCGCGGCCAACGCGCGCTTGGCACGCGTGATCCGCTGGGCGATCGTCCGCTCCGGCACTTGGTAGACACCGGCGATCTGCGCCGTGCTCAGCCCCGCCACCGCACGCAGGGTGAGCGCGACCCGGCCGGAACGGGGCAGCTCCGGATGGCAGCACAGCTGCAACACCAGCAGCGAATCGTCCCGTTCGGCCGCCTCCGGGTGCACCGGCGGGTGCACGGGTGCGTCCAACCGCACCGCCCGCTCCTCGCGGTCCCTGCGGCGGGTGTCGCTGCGAACCCGGTCGACGTACCGCCGGCGCGCGGTCGACGTCAGCCAGCCCAGTGGATCGTCGGGCAGGCCGGACGGCCACTGCCGGTAGGCGTCGAGCAGCGCCTCCTGCACCGCGTCCTCGCACAGGTCGAACCGGCCGCTGCCGTAGCGGCGCACCAGACGGGCGAGGACCCGTGGCGCGGCTTCCCGCCACAGGTCCTCCGCCCTGCCGTCGTCGGTCATCCGTCTCCCAGATCGGCGAACAGCACCGGGCGCACCTCGAGCGCCAGTCCGGGAATGCTCGCGTCGGGGATTCGCCTCGCCAGCTCGAGGGCGCGCGCCTCGTCCTCGACGTCCACCAGGTAGAACCCGCCCAGGTACTCCTTGCTCTCGGCGAAGGGGCCGTCGGTCACCTCCGGCCCGTCGGTGCCGCTGCGGACGACCCTGCTCCGGCTCGGATCGGCGAGCGCCTGCGTCGCGACGAACTCACCGCTCTCCTTGGTCTCGGCCATGAACGCGCCGTGTCCCTCCCCGATCTGCTGTTGCTGCTCCTCGGTGAGGTTCTCCAGCACCGCCGGGTCGACCTGCATCAGGATCACGTACTTCACAGTCTCCTCCTCGGTCCGTGGTGCCGCCGCCGCGGCGACACACCAGGGGGGGTCGTCACCGATTCGGCCGACGCGACACCGTGCGGCGATCGCATTGCTCGTGGATTCTCACCGAGAATGCTCGTCGTCGGTGTCGCGAACCGCCGTCCGGTGACGACCACCCCGTGAACACGCCGCAGCCGGCGTGCTCACCGCGACGACCGACATCCGAGGAGACGACATGACACAGCGAGTCCGGGTCCACTGCATCACCGTCACCGCCGACGGCGTCGGAGCGGGTGAGAACCAGAGTTTCGACCGGCCCTTCGGCGACGTCGACCCCGGGGAGCTGTTCGCCTGGGCGGGCGCCACCGCCAGTTGGGTCAACCGCACCGAGCCGGGCGGCAGCCGGGGACTCGACGACTGGATCACCCGCGACTTCACCCGCGGCATCGGCGCCGAGATCATGGGCCGTGGCAAATTCGGCCCGCAGACCGGCCCGTGGCCGGATCACGAGTGGCAGGGCTGGTGGGGCGACGAGCCGCCGTTCCACACCCCCGTGTTCGTGCTCACCCACCACCCGCGCCCGACGCTCACCCTCGGCGAGACGACGTTCCACTTCCTCGACGCCACGCCGCGGCGGGCCGTGGAACGGGCCAAGGCGGCCGCGAACGGCGGCGACGTACGCATCGGCGGCGGCGTCACCACCCTGCGCGAGTTCCTCGACGCGGATCTCATCGACGACATGCACATCGCCGTCACCCCGATCGAACTCGGCGCGGGCAAACGGCTCTGGGACACGCCCGACGACCTGACCGACCGCTTCCACCTGGAACGCGTCCCGAGTGCGAGCGGCATCGTGCACCACTTCTTCTGGCGGCGCTGAGCTCTCCGGGGTCTCGCGGGGCGCTGCCGGCCGGGGCCGCGGTGGACCCGCGGCGTCGTGTCCACGGCGGGTACGTGCACCCGGGCGGTCCGGCGGGGCTGCCCGGGTGCACGGGCCGCGATCGGTGATGATGGGCGGATGACCGGTATCCGCCGCTGGGACGTGCTGCTCGCCGTGGCCGCGGGTGGCGCGCTCGGCAGCCTCGCACGCTACGGGCTCGGCGCGGCCCTGCCGTCGCCCGCGGGTGTCGCCACGCTCCTCGGCAACGTCGCGGGCTGCCTCGCCCTCGGCACCCTCATGGCCGTCCTGGCCCGGCAGACGCCGCAACCCCGGCTCCTGCGCCCCTTCCTGGGAGTCGGCGTGCTCGGCGGGTTCACGACGTTCTCGACGTACGTGCTCGACGCGCTCTCGACCGCCTACGACGGGCACCTCGTCGCGGCGTTCGCGTACGCCGCGGGGTCGGTCCTGGCCTCGCTGCTGGCTGTGGTCGCCGGTGTCACCGGCGCCCGCAGGCTGCTCGACCGGCCGGGGCGCGCGGCATGACGGCCGCGATGGTGATGCTCGGCGGAGCGGGTGGCGCGGTCCTGCGCTACCTCATCGACCTGCGGGTGCAACGCGGCCGCACCACCGCGTTCCCGTGGGGCACGCTCGCGGTGAACGTACTCGGCTCGGCACTGCTCGGGCTGCTCACCTCGTGGATACTGGCCGCGGGCACCGCAGGCGGCGCGGTGTTCGCGCTGGCGGGCGTCGGACTGTGCGGCTCGCTGACGACGTTCTCGACGTTCGGCTACGACACCGTGCAGCTGATCACCCAGCGACGACATCGCCACGCCGCCGCCAACGTCGTGGTGACCGTCCTCGCCGGATTCACTGCGGCAGTCGCGGGCCTGCTCGCCGGCGGCGCCGTGTGGGGCTGACCGCGGGAGCAGGCCGGGCGTCCCGTCACGCGGGTGCGAGCGCGCGCACCAGCGCCGCCGGATCACCGCCCGTGGTCAGCGGCATCAGCACCGGCGTCGTCACCCCGGCCTCGACGTAGGCCCGCACCCCCTCACGGCACGCCTCCGGGCTGCCGTGGACGATCAGCTCGTCGACCACCTCGTCCGGTACCAGTTCGACGGCACGCTTCCGGTCGCCCGCCGCCCACGCCTCCTGCATCGGAGCGAGCCGTTCGCCACGGCCGAGCCAGTCGTGGAACGCGCGATAGACCGGCACCGTCAGGTAGGCGCAGATGTGCCTGCGTGCCAGCGCCCGCGCCTCGTCGGCGTCCTCGGAAGGGCAGACGAAGATACGCGCCACCAGTTCGGCGTCCGGGCCGAGTTCACCGCGCACCGCCGGCACGTCGGAGGCCGCGAGCCAGTTCGTGATCGCACCGGCCGATTCGCGGCCCGCCATCCGCAGCATCCCCGGCCGCAGCGCCGCGACCATCACCGGCGGCGGCGTCTCGGGCGGACGGCCGAGGCGGAATCCGCTGACCGTGAACGTCGGATACTCCGCGGTGACCTTCTCCCCCGCCAGCGCCGCCCGCAGGAACCGCACCGTGTCGCGGGTCCGCGCGTACGGCTCGGCGAACTCGGCCGCGTTCCAGTTCTCCACGATCACCTGCGACGACGTGCCCACGCCGAGGACGAACCGGCCCGGCGCGCAGTCGGCGGCGCTCGCTGCGCTCATCGCCAGCAGGCCGGGGCCACGGGTGTAGACCGGTGCGATGGCGGTGCCGAGCCGCAGCTCGGGCGCCCACTGCGAGGCCAGCACCAGCGGAGTGAAGGCGTCCGCGCCGCCTGCCTCCGCCGACCACAGGTCCGTATAGCCCAGTTCCGGCAGCTGCGCGACGAGCTCGCGGTGCTCGGGCAGCGACAGCCCGTCGAGCGGAACCGTCAGTCCCCACCGGCCGGTCATGCGCCCGCCTCGACGCCGAGCTGCTGGTTGAGCCATCGCACCTGGGTGAGCATCAGTTTCTCCGCGACCTCCTCGGCCTGCGGTGTCATGTGTGTCGCCCCGGCCAGCGGCAGGAACGTGTGCCCGCGGCCCGCGGCGAGTAGCTCCGACGAGAGCCGCAACGCGTGGGCCACGAACACGTTGTCGTCGGCGAGCCCGTGCACGATCAGCAGCGAGCGCTCCAGTTTCGGCGCGTCGGTGATCAGCGAGTTGCGCTCGTACACCTCGGGCCGCTCGTCGGGGTGGCCGAGATAGCGCTCGGTGTAGTGCGTGTCGTACAGGCTCCAGTCGGTCACCGGAGCGCCCGCGACACCCGCGGTGAACACGTCCGGCCTGCGCAGGACCGCCGCGGCCGCCAGGTAGCCGCCGAAGGACCACCCGCGGATGGCGACCCGGTCGAGGTCGAGGTCGGCGAACCGCTCCGCCGCGGCGTGCAGCGCGTCGACCTGGTCGGCCAGCGCGACGTCACCGAGATCGCCCGCCATCGCGCGTTCCCACGCGGGCCCGCGGCCGGGCGAACCGCGGCCGTCGACGACGAGCACGGCGAATCCCTGGTCGGCCAGCCACTGCGGGGTGAGCATCGCGTTCCTGCTGCGCAGCACCCGCTGGGCGTGCGGCCCGCCGTAGGGGTCGAGCAGGACGGGCAGCGGCCCGTCGCCCGGTGCGTGACCGGTCGGCAGCACCAGTGCCGCGCGCAGCGCGCGCTCACCCAGTTGCAGCCAGTGCACGTTCGGCACCAGGCCGGGGTCGGCCGCCACGGACGCGATATCGGCGACGCGTTCGCCGCCTGCCAGCACGGAGACGCGGATGCCCGCGTACTCCGGGCTCCACGACGCCAGCACCGCCGCCTCGGCGGTCCCGGCTCCGTTGTGGACACCCACACCCTCCGACAACCGCCGTACCGCGGCGCCCTCGGTGCGGTAGACGTGGATCTGGGTCGGATCGTCGTCGGACGCGCTGAACAGCACCTCGTCACCGACGTCCAGCACCGACCGGACCTGCAGCTCCGCACCCGTCACGGGGGTGCCGTCGACGAACAGCCGGTACGCCCCGTCGGCCACCCCCACGTGCACGAGCCGTCCGTCCGGCGTCCACGCCGGGACGCCGGTGACGATCTCGACCCAGTCCGGATCCTTCTCGGTGTGCAGCAGCCGCGTCGACCCGTCGGTGACGTCGAGGGCGCGGATCTCGAGGCACTTCTGATCCCGCGACTGCACGGTCAGCAGCGGCGGCCCGCCCTCCGACCAGTGCACCGCGACGAGGTACTCCCACTCGCCCGCGGGCACGTCCAGACGCCGTCCGTCGAGGGTGACGACCGCCAGCGACACGGCGACGTTCGTGGTGCCCGCAGCCGGGTAGGCGACCGTGTTGACCGGCGACGCCGGGTTCGCGGGGTCGGCGATGTGCCAGCGCGGCACGTCGGAGCGGTCGCTGCGCGCCGCGAGCAGACTCCGCCCGTCCGGCGACCACCAGTAGCCGCGCACCCGGCGCATCTCCTCGGCGGCGATGAACTCGGCCAGCCCCCAGCTGACGTCCTCGGTCTCCTCGTCCTCTCCTGCCACGACCCGGTCCTGACCGGTCGCCAGCTCCACCACGTGCAGCTGCCGGTCCGCGACGTAGGCCACGTGCGTTCCTTGCGGGTTCGGCCGCGGATCGATCACCGCGGCGTCAACCAGCATCCGCACCGCACCGGTGGCCAGGTCGGCGGTGTAGAGCTTGCCGGACAGCGAGAACGCCGCGACGGTGCCCGCGGCGTCGGTCGCGTAACCGACGACGCCTCCCGAGGTCTCCCGGGCCCGTTCGCGCCGGGCCCGTTCCTCGGCGGGCAGGTCCTCCTCGCCGGGCAACAGTTCGGCCGCGTCGACGAGTTTCGACTCCTCACCGGAGGTCACGTCGAGCTGCCACAGGCTGTTGCGCCGGTCGTGGCCGGATTCGGAGCGGAGGAACAGCACGCGCTCGCCGTCGGGCGTGACCTGGAACTGCCGGGGCGTGCCGAGCGTGAACCGTTGGGTGCGGGCCTGTGCACGGAGGAAGGAGAGATCGTCTGTCACGGAAGGACACTCTGGCAGACCCGGCAGCAGCACTGCCACGGCCGCGTCCCCGGCGCCGCGCCGGCGGCCGCCGAGGGGACAACGAATCACCGCTGTGACCCGACGATCGCGCAACGATCCTCGCTTCTGCGCAATGCATTCCGGCTGATCTCGGTGCGGATCGGCCCTAATCTGAACGCATGACGACGTTCGCCGACCGCACCGCCGACACGCCCACGCCCTCGCACGCCGCCCCGGCGGCCACGGCCGACTACATCGCGCTCGACGAGCAGTGGAGCACGCACAACTACCACCCGCTGCCGGTCGTGATCGCCTCCGGTGAGGGCGCCACCGTCACCGACGTCGAGGGAACGACGTACCTGGACTTCCTGTCCGGCTACTCGGCCCTGAACTTCGGGCACCGGCACCCCGACCTCGTCGCCGCTGCGACGGAGCAGCTGGAGCGGGTGACGCTGACCTCCCGCGCCTTCCATCACGACCGGTTCGGCCTGTTCTGCCGGGAACTCGCCGAACTGACCGGCACCGAGATGGTGCTGCCGATGAACTCCGGCGCCGAGGCGGTCGAGTCGGCGATCAAGGTCGCACGCAAGTGGGCCCACCGGGTGAAGGGCGTGCCGGACGGGCAGGCGCGCATCGTCGTGGCCTCCGACAACTTCCACGGGCGCACCACGACCATCGTGTCGTTCTCCACCGACGAGGACGCACGCGCCGACTTCGGCCCGTTCACCCCGGGCTTCGACGTCGTGCCCTACGGCGACACCGAGGCACTCGCCGGTGCGATCACCGACCGCACCGCGGCGGTGCTCGTCGAACCCGTCCAGGGCGAGGCGGGCGTCGTCGTCCCACCGGCCGGATACCTGGCCGAGGCCCGCAGGCTGTGCGACGAGGCGGGGGCCCTGCTCATCGCCGACGAGATCCAGTCCGGCCTGTGCCGCACGGGCACCGTCTTCGCGTTGGAGCACGAGGGGGTGCGGGCGGATCTGTACACGCTCGGCAAGGCCCTCGGCGGCGGCATCGTGCCGGTGTCGGCGGTCGTCGGCCGCCGCGACGTGCTCGGCGTGCTGCAGCCCGGGGAGCACGGCTCGACGTTCGGCGGCAACCCGCTCGCCTGCGCCGTCGGCCGGGCCGTGGTGCGGCTGCTGTCGACCGGCGAGTTCGCCGAGCGTGCCACTGCTCTGGGCGAACGCCTCCACACCCGCCTGTCCGGGCTCGTCGGCCACGGCGTCGGCGCCGTCCGCGGCCGTGGGCTGTGGGCGGGGGTCGACATCGCCCCCGGCGGGCCGACGGGCCGCCAGGCCTCCGAGGCGCTGCGTGAACGTGGCGTGCTCTGCAAGGAGACCCACGGTTCGACGTTGCGGATCGCGCCGCCACTGGTGATCACCGAGGCCGAACTCGACCGCGGGATCGACGCGATCGAAGCGGTGATCACCGGCTGATCCCGGCGGGTTCCCGGCAACGGGCAGAATGGGGCCATGATCGATCTGCGCACGCCGGTGAGCACCGAGGACGTCGTGGCCCGTGGGAAGGCGCTGCGGGACGCCACGCCACCGGCCTCCCACGACCACGACGCGGCGAACCCGCAGCGCCCGGACGTGCTCGCCTACATCGAGGCGAGCAACGCCGGCCGGTTGCCGGAGCTGCTTCCGTTGCGGCACGGCCGCATGGCGGCGTCCCCGTTCGCGTTCTACCGCGGCGCCGCCGGGCTGATGGCCGCCGACCTCGCGGGGACACCGGCGAGCGGACTGCGCGCCCAGCTGTGCGGTGACGCGCACGCGGCGAACTTCGGGCTCTACGGCACACCCGACGGCGAGATCGTCATGGACATCAACGATTTCGACGAGACCGTGCCGGGCCCGTGGGAATGGGACCTCAAGCGCCTCGCGACGAGCCTCGTGCTCGCGGGCCGCGAAGGCGACGTGTCGGAGAAGAAGTGCCGCAAGGCGGCCGAGGACGTCGTCAAGTCGTACCGCCGCACGGTCCGCGAACTGGCCGAGGTGCCGTTCCTGCGATCGTGGAACGCGCTGCCGGACTCGTCGGTCGTGGAGAAGGCGAAGGCGGACGAGCTGATCGACGACTTCGAGAAGGCCGCGGCGAAGGCCAGGAAGAACACGAGCGCCAAGATCGCGGCGAAACGCACCGAGGAGTACTCCCACGCCTCCGGCGACAGCGGATGGCGGTTCACCGAGGAACCGCCGAAACGTACCCGCGTCGACGACGCCACGGCCGACGCCGTGATCACGAGCCTCGAATCCTATGTGGACACGCTGCGCGAGTCCCGGCGCAACCTCATCGACCGCTATTCGGTGTCCGATGTGGCCTTCCGCGTCGTCGGCACCGGCAGTGTCGGCCGCCGCGGCTACATCGCGCTGCTGCGCGGCAACGGCGACGAGGCGCTCGTGCTGCAGCTCAAGGAGGCGTGCCCGTCCGCGCTGGCCGACGTCCTCCACCCCGAGCCGTGGGAGCACGAGGGGCACCGCGTCGTGCACGGCGCGCGCCTGGTGCAGGCCGAGACCGACATCCTGCTCGGCTGGACCACTATCGAGGGCAGGCCGTTCATCGTGCGCCAGTTCCGCAACATGAAGGGCGACATCGACCCGACCGGCCTCGACGGCGGGCATCTCGACGACTACGGCAGGCTCGCCGGTGCGCTGCTCGCCCGGGCCCACACCCGTTCGCTCGATCCGCGGCTGCTCGCGGGCTACTTCGCCGAGGACAGCGACATGGACGAGGCTGTCGGCCGCTACGCCGTGCGTTACGCCGACCGGACCGAGGCCGACCACGCCGACCTGCTCGCCGCGATCAAGGCGGGCAAGCTGGCGGCCGAGTTCGAGGAGGACTGACGCGGCCGGTCCGGGCGCGACGACGGGTGGCGCCCCGCTCGGACCGGCCGCGGCGGCTCAGTGCGCGATGCTGACCGAGCGGGTGTTCAGGTAGGCCTCCATCGCCTCGTGGCCACCCTCGGAGCCGTAGCCGGAGTCCTTCACACCGCCGAACGGCAGCTCCGCCGACGGCATGGCCGGCATGTTCACCCACAGCATGCCCACTTCCACCTTCCGCGTCAGCGTGTCGGCGGCGGCCAGCGAGCGGGTGAACGCGTAGCCGGCGAGTCCGTAGGAGAGCCGATTGGCCTCGGTGATCGCCTCGTCGAGGTCGGTGAAGCCGCGGATCGCCGCGACCGGCCCGAACGGCTCCTCGTTGAACAGCCTCGCGTCGGACGGGACGTCGTCGAGCACCGTCGGCGCCCAGAAGTTGCCCGCGTCGCCGATGCGCTCGCCGCCCGCGAGGGTCGCCGCCCCGCGGCCCACGGCGTCGTCGTACAGCGAGGACATGGCGTCGAGGCGCCTGCTGTTGGCCAGCGGCCCCATCTGGGTGCCCTCGGCCAGACCGTCGCCCACCGACACGCCGGTGGCCGATTGCGCCAGCGCCTTGGCGAAGTCCTGGCGCACCGACTCGTGCACGAGGAACCGCGTGGGCGAGATGCACACCTGCCCCGCGTTACGGAACTTCGCCTTGGCCATGGTCTTCACCGCGAGCTCCACATCGGCGTCCTCGCACACGATCACCGGCGCGTGCCCGCCCAGCTCCATCGACACCCGCTTCATGTTCCTGCCGGCGAGCTCGGCGAGCTGCTTGCCGACCGCGGTGGACCCGGTGAACGTGATCTTGCGGATCGCCGGGTGTGCGATCAGGTACTCGGAGATCTCCGCGGGGTCGCCGTACACGAGCGCCAGGACACCCGCGGGCAGGCCGGCGTCCTGGAACGCACGCACCAGCGCCGCCGGGCTGGCCGGTGTCTCCTCCGGCGCCTTCACGACCATCGAACAACCCGTGGCCAGGCAGGCACCGAGTTTGCGCACCACCTGGTTGATCGGGAAGTTCCACGGCGTGAAGGCCGCCACCGGTCCGACCGGGTCCTTCACCACGAGCTGGCGGATCGACGGGTCAGCGCGGTGCGGCACCGTGCGGCCGTAGACACGCAGGCCCTCGTCGGCGAACCAGTCGATGATGTCCGCGCCAGCCAGGATCTCGCCCTTGGCCTCGAACAGTGGTTTTCCCTGCTCGCGGGTCATCAGGTCGGCGATCTCGTCGACCCGCTCCCGCACCAGCCCGGCCGCCCGGTGCATGATCGCGGCGCGCTGCGCGGGCGTGTAGTCACGCCACACCTCGAAGCCGCGGCGCACCGAGTCGGCGGCGTGGTCGAGGTCCCGGCGCGAGGCGCGGGCGACGCGGCCGATCACCTCACCGGTCGCGGGGTTCTGCACGTCGAGGGAACGTCCGTCCTCCCCGTCCCTCCAGTCGTCGTCGATGAAGAGCCGGGTGTCCGGATAGGTCATCTCGGAAAGCCTCCTTGATCGCGTGCGCTCGGTCTGCGGCAACGGGTGACGGGCGCCGCGGCCGAACGGCAGCGGACGCGACGTCGTCGCGGGGTGCACCGGCGGTGGTTCCCGCGCGCCGGCCACCCTCGACGTTACCGCGCATCGCCGCGCATCCGGACCGCTATGCGCCCGACAGGTCGAGACCCACCACCTCCATCACGGTGTAGACCGCGAGCAGCGTGATGGCGATGCTGCTGATGACGAAGGCGACCGTGAGCCACCCGTTGCGCTTGAACCGCGCGTCCACCTCCGTGGTGCGCAGCCGCCACACAGCGACGAGCACCGCCAACAGGAAGATCCCGGTCGCGATCGCGCCGATCTGCATCAGCACCAGCGGCGATCGCACGAACAGGAACATCACCATCCAGAGGACCGGCAGGCACACCGTGAAGATCTTCAGTACCCGGGCCCGAACCGTGGCGTCGTGCCAGTCGATCACGCCCATCAGCCCGAGCGTGTTGGTCCACAGTCGGGGCACCGCGGCCGCCGAGGCGATGTTGGTGGAGAACAGCACACAGATCGCGCCGACGAGGAACAGCGCCTCCGCCCACGGGCCGAGGGTGTCGGTGTACATCCGCGAGACGGTGGTGATCACCTGGTTGCCCTCGGGCACCAGGTTCTGCGGGTGCAGCACACTAGCGCCGACCACGTAGAACGACAGCGTCGTCACCGTGCAGATCAGCCACGACACGAACACGTCCAGCTGCATCACCTTGATCCAGCCCTCGGCGCGCCGCGCTCGTTCCTCCGTGCCGTCGTCGGCGCCGGTCCAGCGCGCGTACCCCTTCTCGAGGCACCAGTAGGTGTAGTTGGTCATGTCGTCGGCGCCGACACCGGTCGAGCCGAACATGGCGACCGCGAGTCCGACCGTGCCGGCGGGGATCGCGAAGCTCAGTCCGTCGCCGAAGTCCCCGGGACTGTAGGCGAACGGGGTGAACGGCAGCGCGAGCACGAGCGCCACGGTGATCAGTGTGAACAGTGCCACCGACCACGTCGTGATCGTCTCGACCACGCTGTAGCGGTTGCTGCGCAGCAGGCCGATGGTCAGCGCGGTGACGATGACGGCCCACGTGGTGAGGGACGCGCCGCTGAGCGGCTCGCCGACGATGGGCCACAGGATCGAGAACGCGGCGGCGGCACCCCCGATCACGCCGCCGCGCTGGAAGTTCTTCGCGATGTCGAGCCCGATCCACAGCCAGTTGATCCAGCCCATGGGGCCGATCCTCGGCGGAATCGTGGAATAGCCCGCCAGCGCGGTCCTGCCGTTGAGGATCGCCCACCGGGCGAGCTCCATCTGCACCCACACCTTGACCGCGGCGCCGACGATGACCAGCCACAGCAGGACGAACCCGGCGCGAGCACCCAGGGACGTCGTGACGAGCAGTTCGCCGGATCCCACCACCGAGGCGGTGAGCACGATGCCGGGACCGAGGTGACGCAGTCGGCCCCGCAGCGTCGTCGGCGGCTCCCGCACGTCGTCCGCGCGGAGCCGGTACGGGTCCTCGATGGGCGTGTCGGGCACGTCCTTGGTCGACATGACTAGGCTTCCTTTCGGGTCGGCGTCGTTGCCGGGAGGCCTGATGGACCGTTGCCGGGATCTGGTGACCGGGGCCGAGCCGCTAGCTCGCCGCCTCGACGAGGCGGCGAGCCTGCGTGCGCACCGTGTCCGGGTCGCCCGGGGAACCGAGCAGCTGCACGCCGACGCCCACGCCCGCGCAGCCCTCGTCCAGGCACGCGCGGGCAAGGTCGGGGCCGACACCTCCGGTGGCCAGCATCGGCACGTCGGGCAGCGGACCCTTCAGCTGCCGGAGATATCCCGCACCCACCGGGGCGATCGGGAACACCTTCACCACGTCGGCGCCGAGCCGGACCGCCCGCACCACCTCGGTCGGGGTGAACGCGCCGGGCACGGCACCGAGCCCGAGCTCACGCGCCCGTGCGATGACGGTCTCGTCCACGTGCGGCGAGACGACGAACCGGGCGCCCGCCTCCGCGGCCCGCGACACGTCGTCGGCGGTCATCACCGTGCCCGCACCGAGGGCGAGCGCGTCGCCGTGCTCGTCCCGCAACGCGCGGATCGCAGCGAACGGCTCGTCGGAGTTCAGGGTCACCTCGAACATCCGGATTCCCTCGTCCCACAGCAACGCGGTCAGGTCGAGACACTCCCGTGTGGACTGTCCGCGGTAGATCACCATCGCGCGGTGCTGCCGGACCTGTGCCAGGACGTCGTCGTCCATGGTCTCCTCACCTTCTGCGGGGCCGGTCGGATTCGGGGCGCTACAGGTGCCTTCGGGGCACGGCGTGTCCCCTTCTGCCCACGAGGAAGTCGAAGTCGGCACCGGTGTCGGCCTGCCGGACATGGGTGCGGTACAGCCACTCGTAACCGGACCCACGTCCGGCTGGCGCCGGGTTCTCGGCGTCCCCCTGCAGCTCGCTCTCGGCGGTTCTGCGGCGCAGCTCGCTCTCGGAGACATCCATGTCGATCCGGCGGCCGGGCACATCCAGCGTCACGCGGTCACCCGTGCGCAGCAGCGACAGCGGCCCGCCCCGCGCCGACTCGGGCGCGACGTGCAGCACCACCGTCCCGTACGACGTGCCGCTCATCCGCCCGTCGGTGATGCGCACCATGTCCCGCACTCCGGCGTCGAGCAGCTTCTTCGGGATCGCCAGGTTGCCGATCTCGGGCATGCCCGGATAGCCGGCGGGCCCGGCACCGCGAACCACGAGCACGGTCGAGGCGTCCACCGGAAGGTCCGGCGCGTCGACCTCGGCGTGGTAGTCCTCGATCGTGTCGAACACGAGCGCGGGGCCGGTGTGCCGCACCAGCTCCTCGGACGCGGCCGACACCTTGATCACCGCGCCGTCCGGCGCGAGGTTGCCGCGCAGGACGGCGGTGTGACCGCCTGCCTCGTGCACCGGTTCGGCGCGGGGCCGGACGACGTCGGTTCGCCAGTTCGGTGCCTCGGCGCAGTTCTCGCCGAGGCTGCGGCCGGTGACGGTGGCCGCGCCGGTGTGCAGCAGCTCGCCCAGTTCCCGGATCACGGCGGGAAGCCCGCCCGCGTGGAAGAACTCCTCCATGAGGAACCGGCCGGACGGCAACAGGTCCACGAGCAGCGGGACGTCGGCGGCGAGCTTGTCGAAGTCGTCGAGCGAGACGCCCACCTCCGCGCGGCCGGCGATCGCGAGCAGGTGGACCACCGCGTTGGTCGATCCGCCGATCGCCGCGTTGACACGGATCGCGTTCTCGAACGACCGGCGGTCCACGACGGACGACGGCACGAGCCCCTCCGCCACCATCTCGACGATCCGGCCACCAGCCTGTTCCGCGATGCGGTGACGCTGCGCGTCGACGGCCGGGATCGCGGCACTGCCCGGCAGTGACAGGCCGAGCGCCTCGGTCAGGCACGCCATCGTCGACGCGGTGCCCATCGTCGTGCAGTGCCCGGCGCTGCGGGACAGGCACGCCTCCGCGGCCGCGAAGTCCTCCCGACTCATCCGGCCCGCACGCACCTCTTCGCTGAACTGCCACACGTGTGTGCCGGACCCCGCGTCGCAGCCCTGGAACTTGCCGTTCAGCATCGGGCCGCCGGTGACCATCACCATCGGAAGGTCGGCACTCAGCGCGCCCATCAGCTGCGCCGGCACCGTCTTGTCGCAGCCACCCAACAGCACGACGCCGTCGAGCGGGTTGGCACGCAGCGTCTCTTCGACGTCCATGGCCATGAGGTTGCGGAACTGCATGGCCGAGGGCCGCATCAGCGTCTCGCCGAGCGAGATCGTCGGAAATTCGAACGGGACCCCGCCCGCCATGAGCACGCCGCGCTTGACGGCGTCGGCGACCTGCCGCAGGTGCGCGTTGCACGGGGCCAGGTCCGACGCACTGTTCGCGATGCCGATCACCGGGCGCCCGTCGAACATCGACGCCGAGTAGCCCTGGTTGTACATCTTCGACCGATGAACGAACCCGAGCTTGCCGTCCAGCCCGAACCACGCCTGGCTGCGGCGGCCGGACCGGGTGTGTTCTGGCGCCATCGTCACTCCACCGTGAGCACTCTGTGCATGTATGAACTGTGCATGTAATGAACTATTACAGCATACGATTTCGGTAAATTACATGCAATATGCCGCTATGAGTCCTCCGTGGGTACGGCCACGGCCACGTGAGCCCGGCATGTGGTGCTGCCGCGTGAGGCGACCGCATGATGCGGCCGCGTGAGGCCGGCGCGGGGCACCGTCCCGGCACGCCGTTCACCCCGGCGCGTGCCCCCGCTCGGCACGCGGACCGTCAGGCCACGGCGCGCTCCTCGGACTCGGTGACCGCTGCCACGGCCGCCTCGTCGAGCCGGACCCCGAGCCCCGGCAGGCCGGGCACGTCGATCGCCCCGTCGCGCGGCATCGGCGGATCGTGCAGCAGCGGATCCCGCAGCGGGTTGTCCCTGACGTCGTACTCCACCCCGGCCACCGGCTCGGCCAGGGCGGCGAGCTGCAACGTGGCGGCGAAGGCGACCGCTCCCCCGTACAGGTGCGGGAGAACCAGCTTGCCGTGCGCGGCCGCGAGGTGGCAGATCGCCATCGTCTCGGTCAGCCCGCCGGTCTTGGCCAGATCCGGTTGCAGGATCGCGACCGCAGGGGACGCGGCGAGGGAACGGAACTCCTCGACGCCGTAGTGGTTCTCTCCCGTGGCCAGGACCAGCCCGGTGCGCCGGTGCAGCTCCTCGAGCCCGTCGAGCGGATTGCCGCGCAGCGGTTCCTCCACCCACGACACGCCCGCGTCCCGGAGCAACGGCGCCATCGCGACCGCCTCGGCCACATCCCATGCCTGGTTCGCGTCGGCGTACAGGGCCACGTCCGGGCCCACCGCGTCGCGCGCGGCCGCGAGGTTGCGCGCGTCGGTCGCGCGGCCGAAGCCGAGTTTGATCTTCACCGAGGTGTGCCCGGCGGCCACGCACGACCGCGCCGTGGCCCCGACCTCCTCGGGACCGAGACTGCTCGCGTACACGGGAGTCCGGTCCCGGACCCGACCCGCCCCCAGCGCCGCGACCGCACATCCCGCGCGCTGCCCGGCGAGATCCCAGAGCGCGAGGTCGGCGCCGCTGACGGCCTGCCGGATCGGACCCGGTGCGCCCCACTGCCTGCCCAGCGGGTCCAGCTGCGTGCACAGCAGCCGGTGCAGCGCCGCGATCCGTGTCGCGTCCTCACCCCGCAGCAGCGGGAACACGCCCTCCCGCAGGGTCGCGACCCGTTCCCGCACGGCCCACGGCGGATAGTTGGTCCAGCTCTCGCCCCTGCCGGTGAGCCCGTCGTCGGTGGTCAGCTCCACCAGCACCGCGGAACGGTGACGTAACGGGGAGAACGACATCGCGATACCGTCGCCGACCGGAGCGCGCAGCACCCGTAGCCGCGCGTCGACGATGCGGCTCATACGCCCACCTCGGCCTGCTGTTGCAGCAGGGCGCGCAACCGGAAGATGTGGGCGCGCGCCGCCTGCTCGGCGGCCGTGGCGTCGCCTGCGTCGATCGCGGTGAGGATCGCGCGGTGGTCGTCGAGCGCCTGCCGGGGCCCCGACGTCACCGTCGTCGTGCGCATGGCGAGCCGGACCTGCGTCTGCACGTCGTCCAGGAGCCGGACCACCTCGGCGTTGCCGCAGGCCTCCCGGATGAGCCGGTGGAAGCGCAGGTCCGCCTCGGTGCTCGCCGCGAGATCCGCCGTGCGCGTCGCGGCCTCGTGATCGTCGAGCGCCTCCTGAAGGGCCCGCACCAGCCTGCGACCGGCGTTCTCCACCGCCAGCCGGGCCGCCAGCCCTTCGAGCACCTCCCGGACCTCGTAGATCGCGACCAGCTCGGCCGCTCCGACGTGCGCCACGACCGCACCCCTGCGCGGTTCCTCACTGGCGAGCCGCTCCTGCACCAGCCGCAACACCGCGTCCCGCACCGGACTGCGGCTGACCTCCAGCCGCTCGGCGAGTGCGGGCACGCTCAACCGCGCACCGGCGGGAAGCTCGCCCGTGAAGATCATCTCGCGCAGTCGCTCGCACACCGCGTCGGCAACCCTCGTTCCTGCCGCGGTCGTCTCGTTCACTCCGGCCATGCCCGGGATTTTACATGCAATTATGCAGCACTACATTCCCTGAGTGGATCATGTGCCGACCCGCGAGAACGCCCTCCGCGCCGCGCCCGCGGGTCCCCACCGGCCGCGCCTACGATGCCGCCATGCCGCTCGCGTTCGTCTGCGCCCTCATCCTGCTCGGTACGGGCGCCGTCGTGGCGGGCCGGCACGCCCCGGCCGCCGTCGACACTCCGGTGGCCGCGTTCGCCGAACGGTTCGGCGAGGGCGTGCTCACCGGTTTCGTGCTGCCGACCGAACCGCCGGTGTGGCTGGCGATGCTCGCACTGCTCACCGCAGGTGCGCTGTGGCGGCGCCGGTGGGGCCTCGCGGCGACGGCCGTCGCAGGCCCGGCCGTGGCCCTCGCGCTGACCACCTGGGTGTGCAAACCGTTGTTCGGCCGCTGGCACGGCGAGCACCTCGCCTACCCCAGCGGGCACACCGTCGCCCTCGTCTCGACACTCGCCGTGGCGGTGCTGTTCGCCCCGCCCGCATGGCGCCGCGGCCTCGTGGCCGCCTCGGCCGTGCTGACGGGGCTCGCCGGGCTCGGCCTGGTCGGCCTCGGCTACCACTATGCGACCGACGTCGTGGGAGGCGCCGCGCTGGCCGTGGCGGTGACGCCGGTCGTGGCGCGACTAGCGGTGCGTGACCGTCGCGGACGCCTCGGCGTCCCGCGCGAGCGCCGTGAGCCTGCTGACGGCGCGTAGGTACTTCTTGCGGTAGCCGCCCGCCAGCATCTCCGGCGTGAACAGTGCATCGAGCGAGCCGCCGGACACCAGCACCGGGATCGCCCTGTCGTAGAGCCGGTCGGCCAGCGCCACCAGCCGTAGCGCGATGGCCTGGTCGTCCGCCGCCCGGACACCGCTGATGTGCACCGCTTGCACCCCGTCGACCAGCCGGCCGTACGCGGACGGATGCAGGCTCGCCAGGTGATCGCACAGCGCATCGAACTCGTCGAGCGTGGCGCCGGGGCGCTGTTCGGCGGAGGCGACCAGCGCGTCCTCGGACAGCGCGGCGGGCGGTTCGGGCAGGCCGCGGTGCCGGTAATCGGGCCCGTCGACACGCACGACCCCGAACTTCGACGACAACGCCTGGATCTCCCGCAGGAAGTCCTCGGCCGCGAACCGGCCCTCCCCCAGCTTGTCCGGCAACGTGTTCGACGTGGCGGCGACGAACACACCCGCCGCCGTCAGCTCCTTGAGCAGCCGGCTGACCAGCATGGTGTCGCCCGGATCGTCGAGTTCGAACTCGTCGATCGCCAGCAGCCGGTGCTCGGACAGCCGCCGGACGGCTTCCCCGAACCCGAGTGCGCCGACGACGTGGGTGAGTTCGACGAACGTGCCGTACGACTTCGGCCACGGCACCTCGTGCCAGATCGACGCCAGCAGGTGGGTCTTGCCGACCCCGAATCCGCCGTCCAGATACAGCCCGAGCTTGCCGTCGCCCGCCCGGTCGGCCCCGCGGCGGCCGAACAGCCCCCGCAGCCCCGACCGTTTGGCACCGGCCGCGCCGACACGCTCGGCGAACGCACCGCAGTCGTCGACCGCCGCGGGCTGGCTCGGCTCGTCGGGATTGGGAATGTAGGTCGAGAGCCGCACGTCGTCGAACCGCGGCGGCGGCACGAGCGTGGTGATCAGCTCGTCCGCGCCGATCTCGGGACGACGCTCGGTCAGCTTCTCGACAGACATGCTCCCCAGGTTAGTCCGCGGCCCCGCCCGTCCCGTCCCCGATGTGACCTGGGCCGCCACGCCCGCAGCGGTGCTGCGTGCCGCAGCGGCACATGCTGGGATGTCGGAGTGCATCAGCTGTGGCCCCTGCCGACCGCATCACGTCCCGACACCGCGTCCGATCCCGGCGCCGCATCCGGTCCGGACACCGGTCCCGCGGCCGCCCCGGAACTGTCCGACGAGGACCTCGAAGCGCTCTACGGCTACCCCGCCGACCTCGACCGCCCCTGGGTCCAGGCCAACTTCGTCACCTCGGCCGACGGCGCCGTCAGCGTCGACGAGCGGTCGGAAGGACTCTCCAGCCCGGCCGACAAACGCGTGTTCCTGCTGGGCCGCGACCTCGCCGACGTCGTGCTCGTGGGTGCGGGCACCGCTCTGGCCGAGAACTACCGCGGCGCCCGCACCAACGAGACCCGCCGGGCACGCAGACGTCGCCACGGCCTGTCGGACGTTCCGCCGATCGCCGTGGTCACCCGCCGTTGTTCGATCCCGCCGGACTCCCCCGTCATCACCGACACCGCGGTGCCGACGATCGTGATCACCGCGGCCGACGCACCCGCCGACCGCAGGGAAGCACTCACCGACGCGGGGGCCGAGGTGCTGCTCGCCGGCGAGGACACCGTGGACCCGGCCGCGGCGATCCGCCTGCTCGGCGACCGCGGCCTCCGCCGCATCGACTGTGAAGGCGGACCGCACCTGCTGGCCTCCCTCGTGGCCGCCGACCTGGTCGACCAGCTGTGCCTGACCTACGCGCCGCTGCTGGCCGGTCCCGGGCCGGGCCGCATCGTCGCCGGGCTGCCGGCGACACCACGGGACATGGCGCTGCAGTCGCTGCTCCACGACGACGGGTTCCTGCTGGCCCGCTACCGGCGCGCCTGAGACGACGGCCGCGGCAGTCACCCAGCTCCGCGCGTGCGAGATCGCGCCCCGAACTGCGCTGACGCGGAACCTGGTCTCGAGCGGAACGTGGTGTTGCCTCCGGCACGTGGCACTGTCCCCGGCACGCACCGGCCTGGCAAGTGCTGTCCTGCAGGTGCTGTCCCGGCAAGCGCAGTTCCGGCGACGTGTTTCCGGGACGCTCCCCGGGGACGCTGTTCCTCGGCGGGACCGGCCGGGCGGCCCTCACGGCATGCTCACCGCGGCCGTGCGACAGTAGCGCCGCGCGCACCGCCGAGGTGCGCCGCAGCCGCCACGAACCCGACCGGTGCGAAGACACCTCCGACCGAGGACACCACCGAGTACATCACCGACCGAGCACACCGCCGACCGACCGCACCGCCGAACCAGCACATCACCGAACGAGCCGAGTGAGGACCCGACCGTTGCCGCGCCGCCATCCGCCACGTCGCCGTGCCCGACGGGCCGTGCTGGCCGCACTGCTGCCCGTCCTCGTCGTCGCAGGCTGCACGGTCGGCCCCTCGACGCGACCCGCGGTCGTGCAGAACGACGCCCCTGTCCCTGCCGACGGCGGCACCGGGGAGTCCCGGCAGCCGTTGCCGCCGCTCGGCGAACCCGGTCCGTCCTCCCTCGACTGGTCCGACTGCGCGGCCGACACCCGCCAACGGCTCGGCGGCACCGCACGCCCCGACGTGGCCGTCGAATGCGCCTACCTCACGACCACCCTCGACCCGCCGGGCATGCCGGGGCAGGGACTGTCCCGCATGGCGGTCCTCAAGGCGGGCAGCGGCCCGGTGCCACTGGTCGTCGTCAACGACGTGGACGGCCTGCCCGGCACGCTGTACGCGGCGCAGCTCGCCGCGACACTGCCCGACGAGCTGCTGGAACGGTTCTCCCTCATCGGCGTGGACCGCCGCGGCACGGGCGGTTCCGACGCGGTGCGCTGCATCCCGTCCGGCGAACGCGCGACACTGCTGGACAGTGACCCGGCGGCAGGGATCGAACGGCCGCTGGACGCCGCCCGCACCGCGGGACAGCAGTGCGCCATCGCGCTCGAGGACGAACAGGGCGCCCTCGACAGCGAACGCACCACGAGTGACCTCGACACGCTCCGCGAGCACCTCGGCATGGACCGGCTCCACGCCCTCGGCCACGGCGAGGGCTCCCGGGTGCTGGCGATGTACAGCGCACGCTTCCCCGGGAAGACGGGACGGATGGTTCTCGACGGAATGCCCGACCCGTCCGACGACCAGGCGGGCGTACTGGGCGGCGTCGCCCACGGCGCGGAAGCCACCCTCGACGCCGCGGGCGAGCAACTCGGGCGTGACCTGCGCGCCGACGTGACCGCGCTGACCGAGCGACTCGGCCGCACCGCGCCGCTGACCTCCGACGGTTACCGGCTCACCCCGCAACTCGCCCTCCGCGCGGTGCTGTCCGGACTGGCTGACCGGGACCGTTGGTCCGACCTGGCCGGCGCCGTCGCCGCGGCGCGTTCCGGCGACCCGAACCCGCTGTTCCGGTTCGTCCGGCCCCACATCGTCGAGGACCAGGCCTCGGCCGCCCGGCTCGACGGCACGATCGCGACCCGGTGCAACGACACGACCACCCGGCTTCCCGCCGACCGGCTGGCCTCGACCGCCCGCGAGCTGGCACGAGACCATCCCGTCTTCGGCGCGACCGTCGCGCAGGAACTCGTGTGGTGCAGCCCGTGGCCCACCCGGTCCGGGGACAGCGGCGAGATCGCCTCCGATCAGGCCCCGCCGATCGTGGTCGTCAGCACCGAGACCGACCCGGTCACCCCGGGCAAGGGCACGGTCCGTGCCGCGGACCAGATGCCCTCCGCGGTGCACGTGTCGTGGAAGGGAGCCGGGCACGGCGCGCTGAGCTCGGCGTGTGTCACCGGCGCGGTCCACAGCTTCCTCGTCGACGGCGACGTGCCGCGGGACGGCACGCTCTGCCCGGCCTGACCCGCCCCGCGAGCGGTCCCGCCGGCACCCGTCCCGGACTCGCCCGCGCCCCGGCCGGTGTCGATCATGATGTGCACCCGGCCGGTGGTCACTTGACGGAGGACATGGGGAATGTTTCGCTGGCGCGCGGTGAATCTTCTGTCGTTGCTCTCCGGTCTGACCAAGCACGACCCACACGCCATCATCGCGATCGACGCCGATCCCGTGCAGCCCGTCCACGTGAGCCGCTCCGAACTGTGGCGGCGCACGCTGCAGCTGCGCGCGGACCTGGCGACGGCTGGTGTGGGGCGTGGTGACGTCGTCGCCGTGTGCCTGCCGAACTGGTCCGACCTGTTCGGCTGGCAGATCGCGACGGCCTCGCTCGGCGCGTGCGCCCTCGGGCTCGACCCCGCCGCACCGGTCGCCGACCTGGTGCGCGCCGTGACCGACGCCCGGCCACGGGTACTCGCGCTCGACCGGGACGTGCCCGCGACGCTCACCGACCGCCTCCGCGCGGAGTGCGCCGCCTCGCCGGGTGACCCGGCCCCTGCCGTCGCGGTCGTGCCCGGCCCGTGGTCGAAGCCGCCGGTCGACCCGTCGCCATGGGACCTGGGCGGCGGCGCGTGGCAGCCCAGCGCCGCCACCGCCGGCATGCCGATGCCGGAGACCGGCGGCGACGAACCCGCCGTGGCGTTCGCACCGGGCCTTGCCTGCTACCGGGAATCGGTCGTGATGCGGCACGCGACCTCGACGGCGACCGCGCTCGGACTCGGCGACGGCGACCTCGTCGTCTGCACCCGACCGGCGACGCGGCCGATCGCGTGGTCGTTCGCGCTCGCCGCGTTCGCAGGAGGGGCGACGTACCTGTTCGACCCGAACCTCGACGAATCCACCCTGCCCGGCGAACTCGTGCGGTTCGGCGCGACGCACCTGGCCGCCGACGAGGCGACCGCCCTGCGGCTGGCCAAGGCATGCCACGCGCACGGCCACGACGCCCGAACCTCGCTGCCTGCGCTGCGGTGGGTGGGTATCGCGAACGCCACCTCCGCCGACGCCGCGCAGAGCCTCGACGAACTCGGCGTACCGGCCCGCGGCTTCTACGCTCCGTCCGGCGTGCTCGCGCCGTTCGCGGTGTGGCCGACCGGCAGGCCGACCGCCGACCGGTGGCTCGGCGGCGGCCACCCGGTGTGCGCCGACGTCGACATCCGCGTGAGGAACCCCGAGTCCGGCGAGCCCGCCGCCGCGGGAGAGAGCGGCGTGATCGAGCTGCGCGGCGCCTGCGTGCCCGAACCGCCGTCCGGCACCGGCGAGACGGCCGGCACCGAATGGTTCACCACCGGTGATCTGGGCACGCTGACGGCCGGCGGTGACGTCCGCTACGACGGCTCGGTCCACGGCGCATCCGTCCACCACGACGCGTGACCGTCACGGCGGTCCTCTACGGTTGATCCGTGCCGCGCCGGACCAAGCTGCTTCTCGGGATCCCGCTGCTCGCGGCATTCGTTCTCGCGGCCCTGCTGCTGCCGATCCCCACGCCTGCGGAGATGCGCGCCTGGGCCGACGACGCCGGTGCGGTCGGCGCGGCCGCGTTCCTGGTCGCCTACGCCGTGTGCACGGTCGCCCCCGTCCCCCGCACCGTGTTCAACCTGGCCGCGGGGCTGCTGCTCGGTCACGTCGTGGGTGTCCTCGTCGCCACCGCCGCCACGGTGCTGTCCGGGTTGTTCGGGTTCCTGTTGGCGCGCCTGCTCGGCCGGGAGTTCGTCGCCCGCCAGCTGCACCGCACCCCGGTGCACACGGTCAACGCGCGGCTGTCCGGCGGCGGTATGCTGGCCGTCGCCTCGCTGCGGCTGATCCCGATCGTGCCGTTCGCCCCGCTGAGCTACTGCTGCGGTGTGTCGTCGATCGCACTTCGGCCGTACCTCGTCGGCACCGCGCTCGGCAGCGTGCCGGGCACGGTCGCGGTCGTCGTGCTCGGTGACGCCCTGACCGGTGGAACGCCGCCTGCGCTGCTGGTCTGTTACGCCGTGTTCGCCGCACTCGGCGCAGCCGGCCTGCTGCGGGTCTTCCGGACGGCGGCACCCGCCGGCGGCCGGGTGGCCGACACGGCGTCCCGTACGGACGGCACGGCCGACGAGTCCACCGGCGGTTCGGTCGGGCCGTCCGCACCGGGCAGCTACACTCGACACGGGCGCTAGCGGGGTGGCGCACCGGTCCTTCCGAGAACTCGAGCCGTCCCACTCACAGGCGGCGGGCTCGAGCAGCAGCCGAGCAGTACCCGAGGAGAAGGCGTCATCGACACCGGTCAGTTGGTCGCAGGCCACTATCGCCTCGTAGAGCACGTCGGCAGCGGCGCCATGGGCATCGTGTGGCGCGCCGTCGATGAACGCCTCGAACGGTCGGTCGCCGTCAAGCAGATCCTGACGCAGCCCGGCCTGTCCGAGGCCGAACGCACCACCGTGCGGCAGCGCGCCATGCGCGAGGCGAAGAACGCAGCCCGATTCCAGCACCCCAACGCGATCGTCGTGTTCGACATCGCCGAACACGACGGCGACCCCGTGCTCGTCATGGAGTACCTGCCGTCGCAGAGTCTGTCGGCGATCCTCGGCGAGCGCGGGCCGCTGCCGGTACCCGAGGTCGCACGCATCGGCGAACAGGTCGCGGCGGCCCTGGTCACGGCGCATCGCGCGGGCATCGTGCACCGCGACATCAAGCCGGGCAATCTGCTGATCGACTCCGCGGGCATCTGCAAGATCACCGATTTCGGCATCTCCCGGGCCAGCGGGGATCTCACCCTCACCCAGACCGGGCTCATCGGCGGGACGCCGGCCTACCTCGCCCCCGAACTCGCACGCGGCGCCGACCCGACACCGGCCTCCGACGTGTTCGCCCTCGGCGCGACGCTGTACCACGCGATCGAAGGCCTGCCACCGTACGGCGACAACACCAACCAGCTCGCACTGCTCTATTCGGCGGCGAACGGCCAGGTCAACCCGCCGCAGCACGCCGGACAGGCCACCGCGCTGCTGATGAGCCTGCTGCGCACCGAGCCCACGGAACGCCCCACCATGAGCGAGGCGCAGGACCAGCTCGCGCAGCTGGCCGGTGGGGCACCCGCGGTCGGAACGCCTGCGACCGGGACGCCGCTCGCCGCCACCGCGGTCTCACCCGCCGTCTCCGACCAGGGCGGCGGCCGCAGGCCCGCAGCACCGTGGCAGCGCGAGGACCAGCGTTCGGCTCCGCAGGCGACCGCCACCGACACCCCTGCCGCGCCGTCCGCCACCTCCGGGGCCACCGGCAGTGGAAACGGGGGCGGCGGGCGGCGAAAGCCGCTGCTGCTGGCGGCGATCGCCGTCGCCGTGCTGGCCCTCGGCGCCGTCCTGGCGTTCGCGCTCAGCGGTGACGACGAGCCCTCGGCGAGCGGCGGCCCCTCGCCGACACCGCAGCCGACGTCGTCGTCGGCGCCCCCGTCGTCGACCACGCGGTCCGACGAGGGCAAGCCCGTCTCCTGGGGTGAGGCCGGCACCCTGGTCGGCGAGTTCTACAACGACCCCGACTGGGACCAGCTCACCCCGACGGCCCAGGCCGTGTACGGCTCGGAGGACGCGTTCGACAACTACTGGGACCGGAACAATCTGGCGGGCTGGTCCGATGCCTCGGCACCCAACGGCCAGAACCCCGACGGTTCGGTCGACATCCAGGTCCAGCTCGACTTCGGCAACGGCAAGCAGCCTCACACGGTGCGGGTCGTCAACACCGACGGCGAGCTGAAGCTCGACGGCGAGACCCGGCCGACGGGCAGGTCCAGCTGATCGGCGACGAGATGGGCAGGCCCTCGCTCATGTCCTACCGTGGGCACCATGCCGGATGACGACATCACCCGCCGTCGGCGGCTGTTCGACGACGAGCTCGTCGGGCTCGACCCGGACGACCCCGAGGCCCAGGAGTTCGCCGACCACCTGAACCGGATGCAGCGCGCCGACCCGGCGTTCACCGTCGAAGGGTCGCTGCGCGGCGTCGCCGACTTCGCCGAGGGCAGCACCCGCGCGAGTGGCCTGCGCTGGTGGACCGCAGTGGTGATCGTTCTGCTGCTCCTGCTGGGCGTCGTCGTCGGTGCGTGGGACCAGCTGAGCGCCTTCGTCGCACATCTGACCGGGTAATCTGGGTGGCATGGATCCCGCCGCGAACACCACCCCTGCCGAGACCACTCCCCGCGTCACCAAGTCCGAGGACGAGTGGCGCGCAGAACTGGATCCCGAGGCCTACGCGGTATTGCGTAAGTCCGCCACCGAACGGCCGTTCACCGGTGAGTACACCGACACCACCGCCGAAGGCGTCTACGAGTGCCGGGGTTGCGGAGCCGAGTTGTTCCGTTCGACGACGAAGTTCGAGAGCCACTGCGGCTGGCCGTCGTTCTACGACCCGGCCGACTCGGACGCGGTCGTCCTGCGCAAGGACGCGTCACTCGGCATGGTGCGCGTCGAGGTGCTGTGCGCCTCCTGCCACGGCCACCTCGGGCACGTCTTCGAAGGCGAGGGCTACGCCACGCCGACCGACCAGCGCTACTGCATCAACTCGGTCGCGCTGCGCCTCGTTCCCGCCGAATAACGGTCCCCGCCGGGTGAGTCCCGCCAAAACGGCCGCCACCGGGTGACGCTTTCCGGCCGAGTACGAGTCGCTGCCGGGTCAGCCACCGCGCGGACCGCCGCGCCGACTGCCCCTCGTGAGCCGGTCCTCACCCGGCGACGGGGACGACCTCGACGGCACAGGGCAAACCGTGTGCTCTGCCCAATCGCGCGTCCGCAGTGACCAGGGGAAGGTTGAGCCGCGCGGCCAGACTCACGTACAGCCCGTCGTAGAACCGCACGCGGTCGCGCAGCTCCCACGCGCCGCGACTCAAGGGCCCCGCGTGGGGATAACGTTCATCCACCACCAGGTCCATCGCGGCCAGCGCCGCCGACGCACCGTCGTCGGAGAGGTCGCCCCGCTGCACGTGCTTACGCAGCACGTCGCCCACCTCGGCATCGACGAGGTGCGGCGCGTGCACCGCACCGGCGGCGAGACGTCGTCCCAGTTCCTCGGCCCGTGGTGTCGGCTCGGTCAACATCACCACGAGGGTCGATGCGTCGGCCACGACCTCATCCGCCCGCATGCGCCGTGTTCTCGTCGCCCGGCCACGGACCCCGGATGTCGTTGAGATCGGCCACGACGCTCTCCGCCGTGACGCCCGATTCGTCCCGCTCCGTCAACTCGGCCCGCAGACGTTCGAACACTGAACGTTTCCGCGCGATCCGCGCCAGGAAACCCGCCTGCTCCCGCATGTAGGACTGGAGCGACTTGCCCTCCGCGCTGGCCGCGGCTCGGAGTGCCTCGTACTCCTCGTCCGGGATGTCACGGATCTGAATGGTCGCCATAGCGCCATTTTAGCGCTATGGTGCCGCGTCACAGCAACGCTCCTGCTCAGGGCAGCGTGCGCACCAGTTCGGCGGGCTCGACGCGCGGACCCGTGTAGAACGGGATCTCCTCCCGCACGTGGCGCCGGGCCTCGGTACCGCGCAGGTGCCGCATCAGGTCGACGATGCGGTGCAGCTCGTCGGCCTCGAACGCGAGGATCCACTCGTAGTCGCCGAGGGCGAAGGCCGGCACGGTGTTGGCGCGCACGTCCGGGTAGTCGCGGGCCTCCTTGCCGTGGTCGGCGAGCATCTTGCGCCGCTCGTCGTCCGGCAGCAGGTACCACTCGTAGGACCGCACGAACGGATAGACGCAGACGTACTTCTTCGGGTCCTCGCCCGCGAGGAACGCGGGAACGTGGCTCTTGTTGAACTCCGCGGGACGATGCAGCGCGACCTGACTCCACACCGGAGTGGACACGCGGCCGAGCGGCGTCGTGCGGCGGAACGCCGTGTAGGCCGCCTGCAGCTGTTCGAGCTCCTCGGCGTGCCACCAGATCATGAAGTCGGCGTCGGCGCGCACCCCCGCGACGTCGTAGACGCCCCGGACCACGACACCCTTGCCGTCGAGGGCGTCCAGGTACTCGGCGGTCGCCCGCGCGGCGGCGTCACGATCGTCACCGAGCTTGCCGGGCTCGACCCGGAAGACCGACCACATCGTGTAGCGGATCGTGCTGTTCAGTTCGTCGTAGTTCAACCGAGCCATGGCCCTATGATCCCACCGTCACACGGGCGGCCACGCGCCGGGCCGCGGCGTCGGCCGTGCCGATGCAGGCGGGGATGCCGACGCCGTGCAGTGCCGCTCCCGCGACCTCGACTCCCGGCAACCCCGACACGGCCGCTTCGATCCGCGCGACCCGGTCGCCGTGCCCGACGCCGTACTGCGGCAGGCCACCTCCCCACCGCTGCACCCGGGCCTCGACGGGTTCGGCGGTGATGCCGGCCAGCTCCGCGAGATCCTCGCGGACGCGCCGGACGAGCTCGTCGTCGGTGGCCCGCAGCGCGGAGAGATCACCGAACCTGCCCACCGAGCCGCGCAGCAGCACGGGCCCTTCCGCGGTGGACTGATGCGGCCATTTGCGGGCGGAGAACGTGAACGCCTTGGCCGTGAACCGCCCGCCGTCACCGGTGCGCTCCCCCGCTCCGATCAGCAGCCCGGACGAGTCGGGGAGCGTCGTTCCGGCGGGCAACGCGAGCGCGACCACGGCCATGGACGCGAGTTCGACCTCACCGTAGGCGGCCGCGGCGTCGGGCGCGACGTCGGTCAGCAGACGGGCCGCGGCCGGAGCCGGCACGGCGAGCACGACGGCGTCGACGTCGAGGTCCGGTGCGGCGGGGGCGTGCGCGGCCGGGACCGCACCGAAGGTGAGCCGCCAGCCGCCGTCCCGGAGGGTCAGCGCGCGGACCGGAACACCGAGCCGCACCTCGGCCCCCGCACGGGCGGCGAGTTCGGTGGTCAGCGTGGCGAGCCCGCCGGACAGCGTGCCGAACACCGGCGCGGGGTTCGGTGGGGCCGCGGGGTCGGGCAACTGGGCGGAGATCGCCGAGGTGATCGATGCCGCTCCGGCGTCCAGCGCGTTCGCGAGGGCGGGCAGCACGGCACGCAGGCCGAGACCGTCCGCACCACCCGCGTACACGCCGCCGAGTAGCGGATCGACGAGCCGGTCCACCACCTCGTCCCCGAGCCGGCTGCGCAGCAGCCCGCCGAGCGAGGTGTCGGCACCGATGGGGCGGACCGGCGGGAGGTGCGATTCCGCGGTGACCGCGCGGACGCCCGCCTCGGACAGCACGTCCGCGACCGCGTCGCCGTCGGCGGGCACGCCCATGACGGTGCGTTTCGGCAGGCCTACGGTCGCACCGCCCGCACGGAGCGTCGACGAGGCGCCCGAGGGATGCCGCAGCCGGCCGGTGAGTCCCAGTTCGTGGACCAGGTCGAGCGCCTCCGGTCTGCGGGCCAGGAACGCCTCCGCCCCGACGTCGCACGCGGTGCCGCCCACCTCCACGGTGCGCAGCTTCCCGCCGAGCTCACCGGACGCCTCGCACACGGTGATCGCGGCGTCCGGTCCGAGCAGTGTGCGCAGGCGGTAGGCCGCGGTCAGCCCGGAGACACCTCCCCCGACGACCGCGACCTTCACCGCGCGCTCCTCACAGGCTGTGCACCAGCTCGGCCACGCGGGTCAGCACCTCCGGATCGGTCTCCGGCAGCACCCCGTGGCCGAGGTTGAAGACGTGGCCTGCGGCCTCGCGGCCCTCGGCGACGATGCGCCGCACCTCGGCCTCGACGACGGGCCACGACGCCATCAGCAACGCCGGGTCGAGGTTGCCCTGCACCACCGGCGCCGGCTCACCCGAGGCCCGCAGCCTGCGGGCCGCCTCGTCCAGCGGCACCCGCCAGTCGACGCCGACGACGTCCGCACCGGCCTCACGCATCGCCGGCAGCAGTTCACCGGTGCCGACGCCGAAGTGGATGCGCGGTACGTCGTACCCGGCGACGGCGGCCAGGACCTTCGCCGAGTGGGGCAGCACGAACTCGCGGTAGTCGCGGGGCGAGAGCGCACCCGCCCACGAGTCGAACAGCTGCACCGCGTCGACCCCGGCGTCGAGCTGGGCCTTGAGGAACGTGGCCGCGACGTCGGCCAGGTGGGACGCCAGCCGGTGCCACAGTTCGGGCTGGGCGTGCATGAGCGCCTTGGTGTGCTCGTGGTTTCGGCTGGGCCCGCCTTCGATGAGATACGAGGCCAGCGTGAACGGCGCGCCCGCGAAGCCGATCAGGGGTGTCTCGCCGAGCTCCCGCAGCAGCAGCCCGATCCCGTCCGCGATGGGGCGGACCTGCTCGGTCTCGAGTTCCGGGAGCGCGTCGACGTCGGCCGCCGACCGCACCGGGTGCGCCACGACCGGTCCCGTCCCCGGCACGATGTCGATGCCGAGGCCCGCGGCGTACAGCGGGACGACGATGTCGCTGAACAGGATGGCGCCGTCGACGCCGTGGCGGCGCACGGGCTGCATCGTGATCTCCGCGAGCAACGCCGGGTCGAAGCAGGACTGCAGCATCGGCACGCCCTCGCGCACCGAGCGGTACTCGGGCAGCGAACGACCGGCCTGGCGCATGAACCACACGGGCACGCGTGCCGGCGTGCCCCCGCGGGCCGCGACCAGCAGCGGGGCTTCGGGCAACGCACGCCGCGCGGTCGCCGGCGCACCGGCTGGTGACGAGGAAGCGGACGGCGCGGAGAACGGGGCTGTCATCACGGTTCATGGTGCCACGCCCGGATATCCGGGCCGTCGTCGGCGCGTCGGACACGGGCCCACGGCACGCGACGGCTTACAGTCTCGGGGTGACCGTGTTGACCCAGGCGCCGGAGGAATTCCGCCAGGCCGTCGCCGCGCTCCAGGCGCTGCAGCCGCGACCCGAGGTGAGCCTCGAGCCGATCAAGGCTCCGCAACGACTCGCGCCCTGGGCCTATGCACTCAGCTGCGAGACGACGGGGCCCGCCGAGGTGGAGGCGTCCGGCAGACTCGTCCTGCTGCACGACCCCGACGGTCAGGAGACATGGAACGGCGTGTTCCGCCTCGTGGTCTACGTGCGCGCGGGCATCGACAAGGAGCTGGCGACCGATCCGTTCCTGCCGTCGGTCGGCTGGTCCTGGCTCACCGACGCGCTCGAGGCCACCGGGGCGGAGTTCACCGCACTCGGCGGCACCGTCACGGAGACCTCGTCGGCACGATTCGGGGAGATCGCGGGCCCGTCCCGCACCGATGATCTCGAACTGCGGGCGTCGTGGACCCCGTCGACGCCCGAGCTCGCCGCCCACGGCGACGCGTTCTGCCAGCTGATGGCGAGCTACGCGGGCCTGCCTCCGGTCGGGGTCACGATGTTCGGCCAGCGCCACACGTCCTGACAGCCTCATCGCCTACACCGCCACCCCTGCACCACGAGCCCCTGCACCGCGGCCCTGCAATGCGGCCCTGCAATGCGGCCCTGCAATGCGGCCCTGCAATGCGGCCACATCCCGGCCCACTACATGTCCGCCCGCTGCCGCCACCTGACGTCGCAACCACTTCGGCGCCAAGCGGCTCTTCGGCTACACCGTCTCTTCGGCAGCACAGTCACTTCGGCTACACAGTCGCTTCCTGACGCGGCCGGCGCTTCCTGACGCGGCCGGCACGACCCGCGGTCCGCGACGGCCGTCGTCGCCCCTTCCCCCGTTCGGCGGGCCGCCACCCCTCCGGACGTCGTGTCTCCCCGCCCCCGCGGGACCGGTGCGGAGCGCGGAGGGAACGCGTTCACGCGCGGCCGGCCGCCGCCACGCGTCCGGGTAATCGCTACGGCATACTCGTTCCCGGCAGGTGCACGCGGCATATGCACGCCCAGTTCACGCACCACAACCCCGCCATATCGCACCCAAATCGGAACCCGTTACACCTTTCGCAGGGATTAATCCCATCGCGCTACAACGGACACCGTGGAGTGCAATCCGATCGGGATAGATACCCATTTGATGCCCCCACTACCCCACTCAGGCGGCTACAGTACCTGTCGACGACACCACTTTCGGTCTAAAGCTGGCGCGGCTGAACGGCCGAAAGTCCCGGTGCCGGTCGGGGGGCACGACCGACTCCAGGGAGGTAGTGACGTGGCTGCCGTCGGCTTTTCTCAGGCCGTTCGATCCACGCCAGCCGGCGCCTTGCCGGCGAGCATGGTTCCGCATCCGCGGGAAGAGTTGTTTTCCGTGATGGTGGTCGATGACCACCCGTTGTTGAGGGAGGCGATCGCCGGGCGACTTGCCCAAATGGGCGCCGGCACGGTGCACGAGGCCGCCACGGTGGCCGAGGCCAGGGCGCGCGCGACGGCCACGGGGCCGTGCGACCTCGCCATCCTGGATCTCGGCCTGCCGGACGGCAGCGGCATCGAGCTGGTCACCGAGCTGCGCAGCAACGGCTGGCCCCGTGTGGTGGTCCTGGCCTCGTCGGACGACCCGTATGCGGTCCGTTCGGCGTTCCAGGCCGGCGCGCAGGCCTACCTGCTCAAGTCCGCGTCGCCGGTGGTCGTCACCGACGGCGTGCGCCGGGTACTCGACGGCGGCGTCTACGCCGACCCGAGTGTCGCCCCGGTGCTGGCCACCGGCACCCGGGTCCCCGGCACCGACAACACCCCGCGCGAGCTCTCGGCGCGCGAGGTGGAGGTCCTGCAGCTCGTGGCGGACGGCCAGTCCAACAAGGAGATCGGTGAGGAGCTCAGCCTGTCCGCGCTCACGGTGAAGTCCCACCTGTCGCGGATCGGCCGCAAGCTCGGCACCGGTGACCGGGCCCAGATGGTGGCGCTGGCCATGCGTGCCGGCGTCATCCGTTAGCGCCGACTCTCCTCCTACGGGACGGGTTCGCCAGGGGCAGGCGGCCCGTCCCGTAGGGTTGGCACCCGTGCACAACGCAGAACACGCTTCCCCCGTGGCGGCCGCGACCGATGCGGCGGACCGCCAGGAGGCGGCTGCGCCGCAGTTGCTGACCGAGCCGGCCGACGGCACGCCACCGGTCATCGAGGACGCCGAGACACTGCGCCTCGCCTGCGACCGGCTGGCGGCGGGCACCGGCCCGATCGCCGTCGACACCGAACGGGCCTCGGGCTATCGCTACTGGCCCAAGGCCTATCTCGTGCAGATCCGCCGCGAGGGTGCGGGAACGCTGCTCATCGACCCGATCCCGCTCGCCGACGAGCTGGCCCCGTTGGCAGCCGCGCTGGCGGGCGCCGAATGGGTGCTGCATGCGGCGTCGCAGGACCTGCCGTGCCTGGCAGAACTGGGGCTGCACCCACCCGCGCTGTTCGACACCGAACTCGCGGGCAGGCTCGCCGGCCACGAGCGCGTCGCACTCGGCACCCTCGTCGAGAAGCTGCTCGGCTACACCCTGGAGAAGGGGCACAGCGCCGCGGACTGGTCCCGGCGCCCGCTGCCCGACGACTGGCTCAACTACGCCGCACTCGACGTCGAACTGCTCGTGCCGCTGCGCGACATCCTCGAAGCCGAGCTCACCACCCAGGGCAAGCTCGACTGGGCCCGGCAGGAGTTCGAGGCCGTGCGCACCACACCGACCGCACCGCCGCGCGCCGAACCGTGGCGCCGCACGTCGGGGGTGCACAAGGTGCGCACACCCCGCGGTCTCGCCGCCGTCCGCGCGCTCTGGGAAGCACGCGACGAGATGGCGCGCAAACGCGACCGCGCACCGAGTCGCGTCCTGCCGGACAGCGCGATCATCAACGCCGTACTCGCCGACCCTGCAACATCGCAGCAGCTGCAGGGGTTGGCGGTGTTCGGCGGCCGGGTGCAGCGCCGTTACAGCGCCCACTGGCTCCGCCAGCTGCAGGCGGCCCGCGAACTCCCCGCCGAGGAGCTGCCCAGTACCGCGACGCCGGGCGACGGGCCCCCGCCGGTCAACCGCTGGGGCGACAAGGACCCGGACGCGGCGGCCCGCCTTGCCGCCGCGCGGACGGCGCTGACGAAGATCGCCGAGGCGCACACGCTCCCCGTGGAGAACGTCCTGCTGCCCGATCTGCTTCGCCGCACCTGCTGGAGCCCGCCGGAGGACCGCTCCCCCGACGCCGTCGCCGCCGTCCTCGCCGACGGCGGAGCACGGCCGTGGCAGATCGAACTCACCTCCGACGCGCTGAGTACCGCGCTGCAGGCCACGGCCTGAGCGCGGACCGGCCACGCCGGCCCATCCGCCGACCGGCGACGCCGGGCTCGGCGACAGGAGCCGCGCCGGTCACGAGACGTACCGGCGCGGCCGCGTTCTCCTGCACCCCGTGGAGTGACACACGGTGGGCGAGGCCACCCTGCGAAGCAATCGCACCCGGGACTACCATCGCGGTTACCGGCTAGTAACAACGCTGTGTGGCCGGCTTCCGAGTTCCCAACACCGCGAACATCATCTCCGAAGGAGCACCCGTGTCCGCACCCGCGCGCACCGTGGCCTTCGTCGACGGGGTACGGACCCCGTTCGGCAAGGCCGGCGACAAGGGCATCTACGCCAACACACGGGCCGACGATCTCGTCGTCAAGGTCATCCGCGAACTGCTGCGCCGCCACCCCGAGCTGCCGGCCGAGCGGATCGACGACGTCGCCGTCGCCGCCACGACCCAGACCGGCGACCAGGGCCTGACCATCGGCCGCACCGCCGCGCTACTCGCAGGCCTGCCGAAGTCCGTTCCCGGTTTCGCCATCGACCGCATGTGTGCGGGCGCGATGACGGCCGTGACGTCGGTCGCCGGCGGCATCGCGTTCGGCGCCTACGACGTGGCCTTCGCAGGCGGCGTCGAGCACATGGGCAGGCACCCGATGGGCGAGGGCGTCGATCCGAACCCGCGTTTCCTGTCCGACAAGCTCGTCGACCCGTCCGCCCTGGTCATGGGCCAGACCGCGGAGAACGTCCACGACCGCTACCCGGCGATCACCAAGGAGCGCTGCGACGCCTTCGCCGTCCGCAGCCAGGAGCGGTTCGCCGACGCCGTGAAGGCCGGCAAGATCGGCCCGGAACTCGTGCCGGTCGCCACCCGGCACCCGGAGCTGGGCTGGGACCTGGCCACCGAGGACGAGCCGCCCCGCCCCGGCACGACGATGGAGAGCCTCGCCGGACTCAAGACGCCGTTCCGCCCGCACGGCCGGGTCACGGCGGGCAACGCCGCGGGTCTGAACGACGGCGCGACCGGCGCGCTGCTCGCGGGTGAGGACACCGCGCGCGAGCTGGGCCTGCCGGTGGGCATGCGCCTGGTCGGCTACTCGTTCGCCGGCGTCGAGCCGGAGGTCATGGGCGTCGGGCCGGTGCCGGCGACGGAGAAGGCGCTCGCCCGCGCCGGGCTGTCCATTTCCGACATCGACCTGTTCGAGATCAACGAGGCCTTCGCCGTCCAGGTGCTGGCCTTCCTCGACCACTTCGGCATCGCCGAGGACGACACCCGCGTCAACGCCTGGGGCGGCGCGATCGCCTGCGGCCACCCGCTCGCCTCGTCCGGCGTGCGGCTGATGACCCAGCTCTCGCGCCGGTTCGCCGAGCGTCCCGACGTGCGCTACGGCATGACGACGATGTGCATCGGGATCGGCATGGGCGGCACCGTCATCTGGGAGAACCCCCACTGGGAGGGCAACAAGTGATCACCGCAGAACAGGCGCAGAGCGCATTCCCCGACGAGGTCGTCACCCGTGCGGTGACCCGCGTCGTGACCGTACCCGGCCTCGACAAGCCGGTCGCGCTCATCACGATCGACAACGGCCACGACCACACGCGTCCGTCGACGTTCGGCCCGCAGAGCCTGGTGAGCCTGAACGCGGCGTTCGACGAGGCCGTCGCCGCGGACCCGGCCGCCATCGCCGTCACGGGCAAGCCGTTCGTGTTCGCCGTCGGCGCCGACCTGTCCGGCGTGGAACAGATCTCGGATCCCGCGGTCGCCACGCAGATCGCGCAGACCGGGCACGACGTGTTCCGCAGGTTCACCGAGTCGGAGATCCCGACGTTCGCCTTCGTCAACGGCGCGGTGATGGGCGGCGGGCTCGAACTCGCGCTGTCGTGCCACTACCGCACGCTGGCGGACAACGTCGCCGCGATCGCGTTGCCCGAGGTGTTCCTCGGCCTCTTCCCCGGTTGGGGCGGCACGCAGCTGCTGCCGAACCTGATCGGCCCGGACGCCGCGGTGACGGTGATCGTCGAGAACGCGCTGAACCAGAACACGATGCTCAAGCCGAAGCAGGCCGCGGAGCTGGGCATCGCCGACGAGCTGCTGCCGTCGGCGGACTACCTGGAGCAGTCGCTGCTGTGGCTGTCCCGCGTGGTGCGCGGTGAGGTCACACCCGCCCGCCCGGAGATCGACCGGGCCGAGGGCTGGGACGCCGCGATGGGCCGCGCCAAGGCGGTCGTCGCGGGCAAGACGAAGGGCGCCTCGCCCGGTGCGGAGAAGGCCCTCGAACTGCTCGAACTGGCACGGACCGCCGACCGGGACGCCGGGTACGCGGCCGAGACCGAGGCACTGTCCGAGCTGCTGATGTCCGACCCGCTGCGGTCCGGGCTGTACTCGTTCGACCTGGTCAACAAGCGGGCCAAGAAGCCAGCGGGTGCGCCGGACACGTCGCTGGCCCGGCAGGTCGGCAAGGTCGGCATCGTCGGCGCGGGCCTCATGGCCAGCCAGCTGGCGCTGCTGTTCGTGCGCAGGCTCAAGGTCCCGGTCGTGCTCACCGACGTCGACCAGGAACGCGTCGACAACGGCGTGTCCTATGTGCACGGCGAGATCGACAAGCTGCTCGGGAAGAAACGCATCGGCCCCGACGAGGCGAACCGGCTACGCGGGCTCGTGTCCGGTTCGCTGGACAAGGCGGCGTTCGCCGACGCGGGCTTCGTCATTGAGGCGGTGTTCGAGGACCTGGGCGTCAAGCGGAAGGTCTTCGCCGAGGTCGAGCAGCACGTCGGGCCGGAGTGCGTGCTGGCGACCAACACCTCGTCGCTGTCGATCACCGCGATGGCCGCCGAGTTGCAGCACCCCGAGCGGGTCGTCGGATTCCACTTCTTCAATCCCGTGGCGGTGCTGCCGCTGCTGGAGATCGTCCGCGGCGAGCGGACCGACGACGCCACGCTGGCGACGGCGTTCTCGGTGGGCAAGCAGCTGAAGAAGTCGACCGTGCTCGTCAAGGACGCACCGGCGTTCGTGGTCAACCGCGTGCTGACGCGCTTCCTCGGCGAGGTGCTGGCAACCGTGGACGAGGGCACGCCGTTCGACGTGGCCGACGCGGCACTCGACCCGCTCGGCCTGCCGATGTCGCCGATGACGCTCCTGCAGCTGGTCGGCCCGCCGGTGGCGCTGCACGTGGCCGAGACGATGCACGAGGCGTTCCCCGAGCGCTACGGCGTGAGCGAGAACCTGCAGCGCTTCGTCGAGGCCGGCAAGTCGGCGGTCTGGCAGTGGGACTCGGCCGGCAACCAGACGGTCGACCCCGAGGTCACGCAGCTGTGGCAGCAGGGCGACACGCCGTCGACGGCCGAGCAGGTGCGCGACCGCGCCCTGGCCGCGCTGGCCGAGGAGATCCGCATCATGCTCGACGAGGGCGTCGTCGCCGAGGCGCAGGACATCGACCTGTGCATGATCCTCGGCGCGGGCTGGCCGTTCTGGCTGGGCGGCATCACCCCGTACCTCGACCGCGCAGGCGTGTCGGAGAAGGTCGCGGGCACGCCCTTCCTCGCTCCGGGCGTGGCGTCGGTGCCCCCGGCGTGAGGTGAGACCGCGGCTGGGGCCGGGAGGCACGCTCCCGGCCCCAGCCGTATAGAATGTTATACATCCACCGTGGTCAGCACCGCTGCGTTATCCCGTCTGCGTCATCCGGCCTGCCTCGTCACCGCTGCGTCGTCCGTTTCGCGCCACGGCGGATGCAGCCCGCCGGGTCAGGTCGCCGCCGGCAGTCGGACGGTGACCGCCAGGCCTCCACCCACGACCGGCTCCGCCGCCACGTCCCCCTCGTGTGCCTCCGCGGCCGCGCGCACGATCGACAGCCCCAGGCCCGCGCCGTGCCGGGCCGTCCGGGCCACGCCTGCACGGCGGAACGGCTCGAACAGTCCCGCCACGGTGTCCGGATCCAGCAACGGCCCCGACGAGCGGACCGTCAGCGTGGTCCACCGGTCCCCCGCTGTGGTCGTGACCTCGATCCAGCCTGCGTCGACGTTGTGGCGCACGGCGTTCTCCAGCAGATTGCCCGCGATCCGTTCCAGCAGCGCCGCGTCCCCCGTGGTCAACGCCGGAGCGAGGCGCAGGTCGACGGCCAGCTCCCGCCGCCGCGCATCGACCTCGACGACGCTCCACGCACGACCGGCGACCTCGGCGACGTTCACGCGTTCGGTCAGGGCGATCCCGGCGCCGTCGGTGCGGGCGAGCAGCAACAGCGACGTGACGAGCCGTTCGGCCCGTTCGGTCGCGTCCCGCACGACGCCCGCCATGCGGCGCAACTCGACCTCGTCCGCGTCCTCGTCGGACAGTGTGACGTCGAGTTCGGTGCGGATGACGGCCAGCGGCGTGCGCAGCTCGTGGCTGGCGTTGGCGACGAACTGGCGCTGCGTGTCGAACGCCACCTGCAACCGGTCCAGCATCGCGTCGATCGTGCGTGCCAGTTCGGCGAGTTCGTCGCGGGTCGACACCTCGCCGATGCGCTCCCCCATCGACTCGCCGGACAGTCGCTGAGCCGTTCGGTTGATGTCCCGCAGCGGCTGCAGCACGCGCGAGGTGAACGTCCACGCCAGAATGCCCGCCGCGGCGACCACGAAGCAGAACGCGATCCCCCCGGCGACGACGACCCGGCCGCGCGCCTCGTTCCGCAGATGCTCGGCGAGGTCGGCCGCTTTGACGTGCACCCCGTCGACCTCGACAACCGTGCCCGGCGGCAGCTGCGGCACCCCGCCCACCGCGTCACCGACGAGGGTCCACGCGAGCCACAACAGCAACGCGCTGACCAGCGCCACGAGCGCCGTCGCGAGGATCGTGATGCGGGCGCGCAGACTGCGCGCCGCCATGCCTGTGCGCCGGATCACTTACGTCAGGGAACCGGACTCCGAGGATCCGCGCGCGCCCGGCGTGCCGTCCGTCTCCCCCGCCACGTCCTCCACCGGCCCCGCACCGGGCACGCGATAGCCCGAACCGACGACCGTCTCGATCACACCGGGCTCCCCGAGTTTCTTGCGCAGCGTCATCACCGTGACACGCACCGTCGTGGTGAACGGGTCGGCGTTCTCGTCCCACACCCGCTCCAGCAGGTCCTCACTGCTGACGACGGCACCGCCCGCGGACAGCAACACCTCGAGGACGCCGAACTCCTTCCGGGTCAGGTCCACGAGTTCGCCACCGCGGTGGACGGTACGGCGGGAGGGGTCCAGCTCGATGTCCCCGGCCGTCAGCACCGGCGGGGCGGCGGGCGTGGCACGCCTTCCCAGCGCCCGCACGCGTGCCACCAGCTCCGGGAAGGCGAACGGCTTCGCGACGTAGTCGTCGGCTCCGAGCGAGAGCCCTTCGACCCGTTCGGAGACCGCGGTGCTGGCCGTGAGCATCAGCACCCTGGTCAGCTCCCCGGAACGCACGATCTCGCGGCACAGCTCGTCACCCGGCATCCCGGGCAGGTCGCGATCGAGCACCACGACGTCGTACCGCGTCACCGACGCCTTCTCGTGTCCGTCGTCGCCGTCCAGCGCCACGTCCACGGCCATACCTTCACGACGCAGGCCACGCGCGATCGCTTCCGCGAGCGGCGCCTCGTCCTCAACTACCAACACGCGCACGTCGACCACCGTGCCACAGTTTTCTGAGAGATTCCTGATTCCCGATGCACGCGAGGCCAGGCAGCCACGCCGCTCGCTCCGCCGGTCCACTTCGGACCGGCGGAGGCCGCGCATCGCGGGCCCGACACCGCCCGTGGCCGACGTCAGGCCCGCGGTGTCGGATCCGACTCGGCGTCCTCGCGGGACTCGCCGATCCGGCCCGCGGCCCACTCGGTGACGGTGCGGGCGACGTCCTGCGCCGTCAGGCCGACCGCGGCGAGGACCTCGCCGCGACTGCCGTGGGCGTGGAACCGCTGCGGCACGGCCAGGTCCCGCAGCGGCACGTCGCACTCGGCGTCCCGGAGCGCGGCCGACAGTGCGGAGCCGAAACCGCCGTGCCTGCCGCTGTCCTCGACGGTGACGACCAGGCGGTGCCTACGGGCCAGCGCGGTGAGTTCCGCAGGCACCGGCACGACCCACCGCGGGTCCACGACGGTGACCCCGATTCCCTGGTCGGCCAGCCGGTCCGCCGCGTCGAGACCCAGGCCCGCGAACGCGCCCACCGACACGAGCAGCACGTCCTCCCGCTCGCTGCGGCGCAGCACGTCGACCGTGCCGAACCGCTCGGCGGCGGGCACCGACTCGACCACGCCGCCCTTGGAGAACCGCAGCGCCGTCGGCCCGTCGGACACGCCGACGGCCTCGCGCAGTTCCTCCCGCAGCGTCTCGGCGTCGCGCGGTGCGGCGACCCGCATGCCCGGCACCATCCCCAGCAGCGACAGGTCCCACATCCCGTGGTGACTGGGCCCGTCGGGACCGGTCACACCCGCACGATCGAGCACCAGCGTCACGGGCAGGCGGTGCAGCGCGACGTCCATCAGCGTTTGATCGAACGCCCGGTTCAGGAACGTCGAGTACACGGCCACGACCGGATGCCGGCCGTCCATGGCCAGCCCGGCCGCCGAGGTCACCGCGTGCTGCTCGGCGATGCCGACGTCGAACCACCGGTCCGGATGAGCCTCGGCGAAGGTGTGCAGGCCGGTCGAGCGCAGCATCGCGGCGGTGATCGCCACGAGGTCCTCGCGCTGGCCGCCGAGCCGGGCCAGCTCCTCCCCGAACACCGACGTCCAGCTCGGCCCCTTCGCCGGCGGCAGGCCCGTCTCCGGGTCGATCGGATCGGTCTGGTGCATCTGGTCGGCTTCGTGGTTGACGGCCGGCTCGTAGCCGTGGCCCTTCTCGGTGGCCACGTGCACGATCACCGGACCGCCGAACGCCTTGGCGCTCTGCAGCGCCTTCTCCAGCGCCGCGAGGTCGTGGCCGTCCACCGGGCCGAGGTATTTGAGGCCGAGGTCGGAGAACATGACCTGCGGGGTGAACGCGTCCTTGATGCCGGCCTTCGCGGCGTGCAGTGCCGTGTAGATCGGCTTGCCGACCACCGGCGTGTGCTGCAGCAGCTCGCGGCCACCGTCGAGGATCCGTTCGTAGCCCGGCCGCAGCCGCAGCGCCGAGAGATGCTCGGCCAGCCCGCCGATGGTCGGCGAGTACGACCGGCCGTTGTCGTTGACGACGATGACCACCGGCAGGTCCGGCTGCGCGGCGATGTTGTTGAGCGCCTCCCAGCACATACCGCCCGTCAGCGCGCCGTCGCCGACGACCGCGACCGCGCACCGGTCGGAGTCACCCGCCAGCCGGATGGACTTGGCGAGCCCGTCGGCATACGAGAGCGCCGTGGAGGCGTGGCTGTTCTCGATGTGATCGTGCTCGCTCTCGCCGCGGTCGGGGTAACCGGAGAGCCCACCGCGCTGGCGCAGCCCGTCGAACTCCCCCGCGCGCCCGGTGACGATCTTGTGCACGTAGGACTGGTGGCCGACGTCGAACAGCAGCGGATCACGCGGCGAGTCGAACACCCGGTGCAGCGCGAGCGTCAGCTCCACGACACCGAGATTGGGGCCCAGGTGACCGCCTGCGCGGCGAACCTTGTCGACGAGGAACGTCCTGATCTCCTCCGCCAGGGCGCCGACCTGCTCGTGGTCCATCCCCTTGAGATCCGCCGGTCCGTGCACGGACTCCAGCAACGTCACTCTCCACCTCATTCGCCGTCGGTTCACGGTGCCTGACCGCTCAGTCTAAAGAGGTATTCCCGGTGCCGAGCGGCGCCATCGCCTCGCGTACCTCACCGAGCAGGTCCCGCATCGCGTCCTCGGCCCTGCGGTACTGCCCGGCGGACACCGCCGCGGCGACGTTCTCGTGGGCGTCCAGTGCCTCGGGAACCGGCTGCTGGGGCATCAGCCCCAGCTGGGTCCTGCCCCGCAGTACGACGGCGACGACGTCGGCGAGCGCGGCGAACATCTCGTTGCCGCTCGCCTCGAGCAGCAACGTGTGGAAGGCGATGTCGGCCTGCATGAAGTCCTCCAGCAGGCCCCGTTCGCCGAGTCCGCGCATCCGTGCGCCGAGTTCGACGATGCGCGTGCGCTGCTCGGCGGAGGCGTTCCAGGCGGCCGCGCCCGCGGCGAGGGGTTCCACGGCGATGCGCAGTTCGGTGAGCGAGCGCAGCTGGGCGTCGCGTCCGCTGCCGGCGAGGCGCCACCAGATCACCCTGGGATCGAAGACGTTCCAGGACGCGGCGTCCTGCACCGTGATGCCGACCCTCCGCCGCGAGGTGACCAGACCCATGGATTCGAGGATGCGCATCGTCTCGCGGGCGACGGTGCGGGAGACGCCGAAGCGCTCCTGGATGTGCTCGAGGGTGAGCGTGTCGCCCTGTGCCAGATCGCCGTCGGTGATCTCGCGCCCGATGGCTTCCAGCACCGCGCCGTGCCTGCTTTCGAACCCCGCCCTGCTCACGACCGTCCAGGTTAGTCGCGGTGACCCGGCCGTGGGGACGACCCGCCGGGGTCGGGGTCACCGTCACACACCGGAGGGCGGTCACCACACCGTTACCGCAATGGTGTTACCTTTCGTTCTCAAACGTAGTACCTTTCCATCCGACCTGGTGCACATCACAACGCACCGTCGCCGCACACGTTCACCGAGGAGCGCCCATGCCAGCCACCTGTCTCGTGGTGATGGGAGTGTCCGGCGCAGGCAAGAGCACGATCGCCGCTCACCTCGCCGATGAACTCGGCTGGCCGATGGCCGAGGCCGACGAGTTCCACCCCGAGGCCAACATCGCGAAGATGTCGGCCGGCACCCCACTCACCGACGCGGACCGCATGCCGTGGCTCGAAGCCCTACGGGCGTGGATCGACGAGCGCGGCGCGGCCGGCGAAAGCGTCATCGTGACGTGCTCGGCGCTCAAACGGACCTACCGCGACGTGCTCCGGCGAGCCGGTTCCCGTGTGCGGTTCGTCCACCTGCGCGGCTCGGCGGACACCGTCGGCGGGAGGCTCTCCGGCCGGTCCGGCCACTTCATGCCCCCCGCGCTGTTGGAGTCCCAGTTCGCCGACCTGGAACCCCTCGACCCCGACGAGGACGGGGTGGCACTCGACGTGACCACCTCCCCCGAGGCGATCACCGACACGGCACTCGACCGTCTCGGTCTCCGATCCGGCGGCCACACCGGCGCAGGGCACGACACGAACGCATCAGGCTGAACAACGACGACAACGATGTCGGAAACGGAGCCGGTATGAACACCGACGAGTGGACCCAGACCCTCGGAGCAGGGCCACTACTGGGCATCGCCGGGGCCGCCGTGGCGGTCCTGCTGATACTGATCATCGGGCTGCGCGTGCACGCCTTCCTCGCACTGGTCGTGGTCAGCATCGCCACGGCCTTCGCGGCGGGCATTCCCGCGGGCTCGGTCATGGACACGCTCACCGACGGTTTCGGGTCCACGCTCGCCAGCGTGGCCCTGCTCGTCGGCCTCGGCGCGATGCTCGGCAGACTGCTCGAGATCAGCGGCGGCGCACAGTCGCTGACCGACGCGATGATCCGCCGATTCGGGGAGAAACGCGCCCCGCTCGCCCTCGGCGTCGCCTCACTGATCTTCGGCTTCCCGATCTTCTTCGACGCCGGGCTCGTCGTGATGCTGCCGATCGTGTTCTCCGTGGCACGACGGCTGGGCGGCGGCGTGCTGCGCTACGGACTGCCCGTCGCGGGCGCCTTCTCCGTCATGCACATCTACGTGCCGCCGCACCCCGGCCCGGTCGCCGCGAGCGGACTGCTCGGCGCCGACGTCGGCCTGGTGCTGCTGTTCGGCCTGATCATCGCCGTACCGACGTGGTACATCACCAGCTACCTGTACGGCGTGATGGTCGGCAAGCGGATCGCACTGCCCGTGCCGGAGATCCTCCGCGGCGGAACGGACACCACCGAGCAGGACCAGAACCCGCCCCCGGCGTCGACCGTCGTGGGACTGCTGCTCATCCCGCTCGTGATGATCTTCGCCAACACCGGCCTCGACACCGCGGGCGAGGCCGGCTGGATCAACGGCGACGCGAGCTGGGTGCAGGTGGCGATGGTGCTCGGCTCGACGCCGGTCGCCCTGCTGGTCACCGTGTTCGTCGCCAGCTACGTGCTCGGCACCCGCCGTGACCGGAGCCGCGGCGTGATCGAGCGGCTGCTCGACTCCTCGCTCGGCCCGGTGTGCGCCATCATCCTCATCACCGGCGCCGGCGGCATGTTCGGAGCCGTGCTGCAGGCCAGCGGCATCGGCGAGGCGCTCGCCGACGCGCTCGACGGGGTGGGCATGCCGGTGTTCGTGGCCGCCTACGTCATCGCCGCGGTCCTGCGCATCGCGCAGGGTTCGGCAACCGTCGCGCTGACCACCGCGGCGGGACTGGTGCAGCCACTGGTGATGACCGGTTCGTTCTCGAGCATCGAGGTCGTCGCGATCGTGCTGGCGCTCGCCGCCGGTTCGGTGACGGCGAGCCACGTCAACGACTCGGGCTTCTGGCTGGTCGGCCGCTTCTTCGAGATGGACACCAAGACGACGCTGAAGACGTGGACGGTCATGGAGACCACGATCGGCCTCGTCGGCTTCGGTCTCGCCGGCGTCCTGTTCCTCGTCGGCTAGGCACTCCCGGGCCCGGCGCAGTGTCCGTCCGCTCCCGCGACGTCCGCGCCGGGCCCGGGACCACCGACGTTCATCCGCACCGGCTGTCGGTGCGCGTGTCACCCCGGCCGCCGGCGCAGATGACCGAGCCGGAATCGCCGGCGTGCCCGAACTCCGGTACGGCGAAGCAGTCGACGAACTCAGCGGTGATCCCGCCGAAACCCACCATCACGACCGCGTCGTCGTCCTCGATCACCGACGAGGTGTACTCGGTGGTCCGGCCCACCTTCTCCACGACCATGTCCTCCTCAGGCTCAGCCACGGCATCGTCGCCGGCCACGAGCGCGACGTGGAGCTCCTCGAGGACAGCGGACATGCGGCAACCGATGATCCGGCCCGAACAGTCGCCCGCGAACAGCAGGCCGACCGCGGGGTGCTCCGGTGACACCGGAGGCATCTGGTCGTCCATCACCTCTTCGGACACGAGCCCGTCGTCGGTCGGAGCGGCGATCGCGCAGTCGACGCGATTGCCGTCCTCGACGACGTCCACCCAGCGCGTCAACGTCGCGACCCGGTCGTCGGCCTCGCTCCCGCCGTCGGCGGGGCCCGGCTGCACCACCGGGTCCCCCACCTCGGCGTCGTTCGTGTTCGCCAGCACGTGGTTGTTCGACAGCACCTGCCGTGAACCGTCGGCGACGTCGCGCACCAGGCAGCCCATCGTGCCCGCGGAGACGGCGACGTGGCCGATGCTCGCTCCGGTGCGCACCGGACGGACCCGCTCGGTGTGCTCGAGGACCTCGGGCCCCGGCTCCCCGGCGCCGACCCCCGGAACGCCCAGTGCGTAGAAGGACCCGCCTCGACGACGTCGACCGGCACGTCGATGCCGTCGACGGGGACGCTCGCCGGGAGCAACCGGTCCGCCGGCACGAGCTCCGGCGGATCCTTACGGGAGACGTACACGACGACGACCGACTCGTCGACGCGCTGCCCACCCCGTCGACGATGTCCGAGAGCGAACCCGTTGACGTTGGAATCGGAACCGTACGACTGTTTGAGACGGTCGCGTGCGGACCGTCGTCGGGCTCGGTCGGCCGGATCGTAGGACGGCATGGCAGCCCCCTATGCGCATCGTGTAACGCAGCGTCACGGAGTGTAACTCCATCGGGTCGCCCCGTCCAGCGACCGCTGCCGTCCCGCATCCCGGGCACACGATGCGGCGGACCCGGCTGTCCCACCCGCAGATACACACGCGAAGCTCGGGGCGGGCCGGCCGCGCGGCGTGCGAACCGTCAGCGTTCGAGCAGCGCGACGCACTCGACGTGGTGCGTCATGGGAAACGCGTCGAACGCGCGCAGGGCGGTCATCCGGTAGCCGTGCCCCTGCAACGTCGCGACATCGCGCGCCAGCGCCGCCGGGTCGCAGGCGACGTACACCACGCGGGCGGGCGACGCACCCGCGATCGCGTCGACGACCCCGCGCCCCGCGCCTTTCCGCGGTGGGTCCAGCACCACGACGTCGGCTGCCGACTCCACTGTGGACACGATCCGCTCGACCGTGCCGCAGCGCCACTCCACCTGGGGCAGATCGGACAGATTGGACTGTCCGTCGCGGACGGCGCGGTCGCCCGACTCGATCGCCAGCACCGAACCGTCCCCGCCGACCTGGTCGGCCAGCACGGAGGCGAACAGGCCCGCTCCCGCGTACAGGTCCCAGACCCGGCCACCCGTGGGAGCCGCGGCCCACTCGGCCACCACGGCGGCCAACGTCGACGCCGCAGCCGGGTGCACCTGCCAGAAGCCGTGAGCCGCCACCCGCCAGGTGCGGCCGGCGGCGTGTTCCACGGCGATCCCGCCCGAGACCTGCTTCGGCCTGCCACCGCGGCGGATCTCCGCCAGGTGCACGGTGCCCCGCGCGTCTTCGGCCACCTCGAACTCGGTGCCGGGGCGGGCCCGGCGTGCCAGGCCGGTTTCGGCCGCCCCCTGGAGGGTGATCGGGCAGTCCTCCAGCGCGATCACGTCGTGGCTCCGGTGCGCCCGCAGTCCGGGCCTGCCGTCCCGTCCGGTCACGAATCGCACCCGGCTGCGCCAGCGCAGCGGCGCGTCGGTCAGAGCCTCCACGTCGACGGGCCACGTGACACCCGCCAGCCGTTCCAGCTGTTCGGCCACCACCCGCGCCTTCAGCGCACGCTGCGCCGCCGGGGCGGCGTGCTGCCAGTCGCACCCACCGCACAGGCCGGGTCCCGCCACCGGGCACGGCGGCTCGACCCGGTCGGGGGACGCCTCGGCCACCGCGATGGCATCGCCGCGGCAGAACGATCCGCCGCGGTCCTCCGTCACGCGCACCCGCACCCGTTCCCCCGGCAGCGCGTGGCGGACGAACACGACCCGGCCGTCGACCCGGGCCACACAGTGCCCGCCGTGGGCGACGTCGCCCACGGTGACGTCGAACTCCCTGCCGTTCCAGTCGACGCCGCTCACCGGTCGTCCTTCCCAGCAGGCGATCCGTCCCGGCGGGTGCCGCCGTTTCCGTCCTGCCCGCCGCCCGTGAGGCCGCGCCGCACGTCCCCGGCGACCGCACGGTGCCCCTCGGAGTCGGAGCCGTGCGCCCGCTTCGACGACTCCAGCTGCCACGGCACGCTCGTCACCATCACCCGCGACTGGAACAGCAGCCGCGTCTTCAGCCGCAGCGCGCTCTGGTTGTGCAGCACCTGCTCCCACCAGCGGCCGACGACGTACTCGGGGATGAAGATCGTCACGACGTTGCGCGGGTTGTCGCCGCGGACCCGCTTGACATAGTCGAGCACCGGCCGCGTGATCTCCCGGTACGGCGATTCCACGACCTTCAGCGGAACCGTGAACTTCCGGCGATTCCAGTCGTCGGTGAGCTTGCGCGTGTCGATGTCGTCGACGTTGACCGTCACGGCCTCGAGCACGTCCGGCTTCGTGGCCTTCGCGTACGCCAGGGCACGCAACGTCGGCCGGTGGATCTGGGAGACCAGCACAATGGCGTGGTTGCGCGCGGGCAACGTCACTTCCTCGCCCTCGACCTCCTTGATCTCCTCGGCCACGTGGTCGTAGTGACGGCGGATACCGCGCATCAGCACGTAGATCGCCGCCATCGCCACGATCGAGATCCACGCGCCCTCCAGGAACTTCGTCACGAGCACGATCACCAGCACGGTCGCGGTCATCACCAGACCGAACGAGTTGATCAGCTGTGCCCGGCGCATCTGAACGCGGGCGGCCTCGTCGGTCTCCACGGCGAGCCTGCGGTTCCAGTGCCGGATCATGCCGCTCTGGCTGAGCACGAACGAGACGAACACTCCGACGATGTAGAGCTGGATCAGCTGCGTGACCTCGGCGTCGAACACCGCGACGAGCACGATCGCCAGCAGCGCCAAAAAGAGGATGCCGTTGCTGAAGGCCAGCCGGTCGCCGCGAGTGTGGAGCTGCCGGGGCAGGAACCGGTCCTGCGCCAGGATCGACGCCAGCACCGGGAAGCCGTTGAACGCCGTGTTGGCGGCCAGAGCGAGGATCAGGCCGGTGAAGAAGATGATGTACCAGATCGCCGGGGTGAAGCCGCCGAACACGGCCCCGGCCAGCTGCGCGACGAGGGTCTTCTGTTCGTAGCCCTCCGGTGCGCCGATGAGCTGGGTGGCCGGGTCCTCCGCCATGATCACACCGGTGACGTTCGCCAGGAACAGCAACCCGAGGAACATCGTCACCGCGAGCACGCCCATGAGCAGCAGCGTCGTCGCCGCGTTCTTGCCCTTCGGTTTGCGGAACGCCGGCACCCCGTTGGCGATCGACTCGACACCGGTCAGCGCGGCGCTGCCGGTCGAGAACGCCCGCAGCACCACGAACACGAAGGCCAGCCCCGCCAGGTGCTCTCCCTCGGTGGCCAGCTCGAAGCCGGCACTCTCGGCACGCACGTCCTCGCCGCGCACCAGCGTGCGGACGAGGCCCCACCCGATCATGGCGAGGATGCCCACGACGAAGGCGTAGGTCGGGATGGCGAACGCCGTGCCGGACTCGCGCACGCCGCGGAGGTTCCCCGCCGCCAGCAGCACGATCGCCCCGACGGCGAACAGCACCTGGTGTTCGGCGACGAACGGGATGATCGAGCCGATGTTCGCCGCCGCCGCGGAGATCGACACCGCGACGGTGAGCACGTAGTCGACGAGCAGCGCGCAGGCCACGCCGAGACCCCAGTTCGGTCCGTGGTTGACGGTCGCGACCTCGTAATCGCCGCCGCCCGAGGTGTAGGCACGGACGTTCTGGCGGTAGGAGGCGACGACCGCCGCCATGACGAGCGCGATGACGAGGCCGACCCACGGGCTGTAGACGTACGCCGACGTCCCGGCGATCGAGAGGACGAGGAGAATCTCCTCCGGCGCGTAGGCCACACTCGACATCGGATCGGAGGCGAAGACCGGCAACGCGATGCGCTTCGGCAGCCGCGTGCGGGCCAGGCGGTCGCTCCGGAAGGGGCGGCCCAGCAGCAACCGTTTCGTCGCGGTGGCGAACTTGGACACCAGTGCAGGGTATTGACGTCCTCGCCGCGACCGGAGCCGGGGGATCCCAACCCGCTGGGCGCGCGGGGCCATCCGACATCGGCCGCGTCACCGGTGGATATCCGAGCAGTGGATCGGTGCGCCGACCCCACGGCACGTCCCGAGGAGTCCTCGCTGTCCAGCTTTCGATCAACCGCCCGCGGCCCGCACGTCGGCGCGGCGCGGTAGGTTGCATCGCAGTCGCCGGCAACACGCACAAGGAGGCAGAGACAACCGTGCACGTGGTGATCATGGGATGCGGCCGGGTGGGCGCGTCCCTGGCCGCCGCCCTCGAACGGCTCGATCACGAGGTCGCCGTCATCGACCGCGATCAGGAGGCCTTCCGCAGACTCGGCAGCGGCTTCCACGGCCAGCAGGTCGTCGGCATGGGCTTCGACCGGGACGTGCTGACCGAGGCCGGGATCGAACGCGCGGGTGCGTTCGCGGCGGTGTCCAGCGGCGACAACTCGAACATCATCTCCGCCAGGGTGGCGCGCGAGCTGTTCGGCGTGGAGCACGTCGTGGCACGCATCTACGACCACAAACGCGCCGCCGTCTACGAACGTCTGGGCATCCCGACGATCGCCACCGTGCCGTGGACGACCGACCGGTTCCTGCGCACCCTGCTGCCCGACGGTGTGGCCACCTCCTGGCGCGATCCCACCGGGACGGTGGCGCTGCTGCAGCTGCCGCTGCACGAGGGCTGGATCGGCCGCAACGTGCGCGACATCGAACGAGCCGCCGGGGTCCGGGTGGCGTTCGTGATGCGCTTCGGCACCGGCGTGCTGCCGACCACTACGACCGTCATCCAGGCCGACGACGAGGTGTACGTCGCGGCCCAGTCCGGCACCGTCGGCGACGTCACGGCCGTGGCCGCCCGCGCACCCGAGGAGGACGACTAGAGATGCGTGTCGCGATCGCCGGTGCCGGCGCGGTGGGCCGGTCCATCGCCTCCGAGCTCATCGAGGCCGGTCACACCGTCCTGCTCATCGAACGGCTCTCGCGCCAGTTCACCCCGGAGGTCGTCGAGGCCGCGGAGTGGGTGCTCGGCGACGCCTGTGAGATGTCCACGCTCGAGGCGTCGGGCATCGAGCGCTGCGACGTCGTCATCGCCGCCACGGGCGACGACAAGGTGAACCTCGTGCTGGCGCTGCTGGCCAAGACCGAGTTCGCGGTGCAGCGCGTGGTGGCGCGGGTGAACAACCCGGCCAACGAGTGGCTGTTCAACGAGAGCTGGGGCGTCGACGTCGCGGTGTCGACACCGAGGATGCTGGCCGCGATGGTCGAAGAGGCCGTGAGCGTCGGCGACCTGGTGCGGCTGATGACGTTCCGCAAGAGTCAGGCCAACCTCGTCGAACTCACCCTGCCCGAGGAGACCCCGCTGGCCGGCACGCCCGTCGAACGGCTCAACCTGCCGCGGGACGCGGCGCTGGTGGCGATCCTGCGCGGGGAACGCGTCATCGTGCCGCAGCCCGACGATCCGGTCGAGGGCGGCGACGAGGTGTTGTTCGTGGCGCCGGAGAGCGTCGAACCGGAGCTGCGGACCGCGCTCGGCCGCTGATTCGCGGACGTCAGCGGACCCGGTGTCGGCGGGGCAAGTGTCAGCGGGGCGGGGTGTCGGACGACTCGTCGTCCGACACCGCTCTCCCCGCGCCCGTCGAGACGGCGCCGGTCGGCACGGCACCGGATGTGTCGCGGGCCGACGTGTCGTGGGCGGGCCGGTCGTACTTGGCGCGCAGCTCGGCCTCGATCTCGGCGTCGGTACGTTCCCGGTTCTCACGCAGGTGCTTGAGCCTGCGGTCCGAACGGCGCACCGCCCACACGACGACCAGCAGCGCCAGGCCGTAGAGCGGATACCCCATGGCGATCTTCGCGAACGCCAGCCAGCCCGTGTGGTCCTCGTCGTAGAGCCACCGCTGGACGATGAACCGCGCGGCGAACACGGCGGCCAGTGCGAGCGTGGCGATGTCGTAGCCCCGGCGCGACGGCTTGTCCTTGCGCCAGTCCATGCCGGTGCCGTTGAGCGCGTTCCACACGACCCCGGCCAGGGGCCAGCGCACCAGCACCGACAGCATCAGCACGCTGAAGTACACCACCGAGGTCCAGATGCCGAACAGGAAGAAGCCCTTGGCCTCGCCGGTGCGGTAGGCGATGAACGCCGCGATCGCCACACCGAGGAAGCCGGAGATCGCGGGCTGCACCGGTTCCTTGCGCACGATGCGCGCCACGGTGATCGCCACGGCACTGCCCAGGGCGATCCAGATGGCCGGCATCAGCCCGAACATCGCGTTCGCGAGCACGAACACGACGACCGGGATGCCCGAGTAGATCAGCCCCGACACGCCGCCCATCTGCTCGAGCATCGTGGGCGCACGGTCGGCACCGGCGTCCCGGTCGCCCGGAGCGCCGGAGTCGTCGGCCTGGGCGCCCGGGTCACTGCCGCTGCGGGCCACCTCGGAACCGTCGGTCTCGTCCGGCTCGCCGGTGCGGTCGGGCTCGCGGTCGGGTGCGCTCACGCGGGAATACTCCGGATCTTCTCGGCTGTCGGGCCGCAACGTCAGGTCGGCTGCAGCAGCTCGTAGTAGGGGTTGTACAGCACTTTACGACCCTCGCGATCGGCCATGCGGCCACGGGCCTTGATGGTCCGGCCCGGTTCGATCCCGGGAATCCGCCTGCGGCCCAGCCACACGAGTGTGACCTCGTCGGTGCCGTCGAACAGTTCGGCCTCCAACGTGGCCGCCTCGCTCGCGGGACACAACTCGACGCTCCGCAGGCGCCCGAGCACGATCACCTCGTCGCCGCAACGGCAGTCGCACGCCCGCTGGGCGCCACTCGCCTCGGATTTCTCGGACAGATCGTCGGCGTCGAGGGTCTCGACGTCACTGGTGAGTTTCTTGACCAACCGGCTGAAATAGCCGCCGTCCTTGGCGGGCATGTGCCTGCTCCTGTACTTCGAGGGCCCCCGACTCGGCATTCCACGGCCCGTACTGTTCAGCGTAGCCTTCCTACCGGCACAGGGAAGCCGACGGAGGTCGACTGTGGCAAGGCGCCACGACGTGAGCTGCGTTATGCCCACGCGCGGGCCTCTCGTCGGTGCGGGTAGGCCGGTCGAGCAGGATGTCGGCGTGCCCGCCACATCGCCGCCACTCCCGGCCCCGCCCACCCACGCCGCGGTCCTGCCCGGCACCGGTTCCGACGAGGTGTTCGCCCGCGCCGTGTTCGCTCCGGCGCTCACCGCCGCCGGTCTCGCCGTGACCGCACCCCGGCCGGTCGCGGGCCCCGCGCTCGTCGGGGAGTCGCTCGCAGCGCTGGACGCGGCCGCCGCGGCCGCGAACGGGCCGATCCTGGTCGGCGGCGTGTCCCTCGGGGCCCAGCTGGCCGTCGAATGGGCACTGCGCAACGGCTCGCGCTGCGCCGGGGTGCTGGCGGTGTTGCCGGCGTGGGCGGGTCCGCCGGGAAACGCACCCGGCGCGGTCGCCGCCCGCGCCTCGGCCGACCTCATCGACCGCGACGGGCTCGACCGTGCGCTCGCGATCTCGACAGACGGGGTGCCACCGTGGCTGGCCGCCGAGCTGACCCGGTCCTGGCGCCGCCACGGCGACGGTCTCGCCGCGGGGCTCCGCGCCGCGGCCGCTCACCCGGCACCCGACCTCGACACGCTGGCCCGGTGCCGAGTGCCGGTCGGCATCAGCGCCTGCACCGACGACCCGGTGCATCCGATCGAACTCGCCCGCGGCTGGGCCGAGGCCTTGCCGCTCGCGAGCCTGCGGCAGATGTCACTCGACGCGTTCGGCGCGGACCCCGCGGCGGCGGGCCGGGCCTCCGTCGCAGCCTGGCGGGAGGCCGCCGGGGCCGGCTGAGGCCGGGCAGGGACGCGACGGCGCCGGCTCGCACCGACTCGTCCCTGCCCGGCGCTCATCCCTGCCCGGCGCTCATCCCTGCCCGGACTGCTGCGCCGCGATGTGCTCCGCCACCTGCTCGGGCAGCCGCACCGGCAGCGGCGTGCGCACCGGCATCGGCGCGTCCCCGCGGGCCACGATCGTGCCGCGCACGATGTCCCGCAGCACCTCCGGCGCTTCGGCGGCCTGCGTCTGCGGGCCCGCGATCACACCGCGCAGCATCCACCGCGGGCCGTCGACGCCGACGAACCGCAGTGCCATCTCACCGATGACGGCCGAGAGCTCCATGCCCCATTCGCCGCGGCCGAGCGAGACCTTCGCACCGTCGCCGCGCAACTGTTCGGCGAGCTCGTCGCTGACCGACCGCCACTGCCCGCCCGAGCGGGGCGCCGCGTAGGCACTCACCGTGACCTGTCCCTGCGGCACCACGATGTGCACCGCGCGGACGTTGCCGCCCTGCTGGTCCATCTCGACCTGCACCTGCGACCCGTCCGGCACGGGCACCCGCACCGAGCCGAGGTCCATGCGTGGCAGTCCGTCGTCGGGAGCGTCCGCCTCGTCGTACGGGCCCGACGCGCCGTCGACCCGGTCGGCGGGCGAGTCGCTCTCGACGTCCTCGGCCTCATCGGCGCCGGCCGCCGTCACCGGCTCGTCGCCGGAGTCGACTCCCGCGCCGGCCTCGTCGCCGCCGGCCGGCTGTCGTCGCTTCCGTCCGAAAATCCCCACTAGTTCTCCGTTCCGAGGGTCGCGTGCCCGCCCGTCGAACCGTAGCCGCCGCTCCCCCGCTCGGTCGGCTCGAGTTCGTCGGTCTCGACGAACTCAGCGCGGCTGACGCGCTGCACGATCAGCTGCGCGATCCGGTCGCCCCGCGTGAGTTCGACCGGCGCGGCCGGGTCGAGGTTCACCAGGCACACCTTGATCTCACCGCGATATCCGGCGTCGATGGTGCCGGGCGTGTTCACGATCGACAGGCCGACCCGTGCGGCGAGCCCCGACCTCGGGTGCACGAAGCCGGCGTACCCGGACGGGAGTGCGATCGCGACTCCGGTTCCCACCACGGCGCGCTCACCCGGCGCGAGCACGACGTCCCTGGTGGTCACGAGATCGGCGCCGGCATCGTCGGGCCGCGCATAGGACGGGACGGGGACATCGGGATCGACGCGGGAAAGCAGGACCTGCACGCTGGACACGGCTGGCGAGACTACCCTGAACCCGTGAGCACGAGTGCACGCGCGCGGCCCGACGGCGAGGACCCGGCGACCGGCGCCGACAACGCCCAGGACAACGACACCGGCGCCCCCGGCCGGAACGCCGAGCCCGGGGTGCGATTCAGCGAACGGTTGTACATGGCGTGGTGGTGCTGGCCGCTGCCGTTGATCGGTGCCGCCCTGCTGGCCGCCGAGGTCCACATGGGCTATCCCGGAGTGCGCGCCTGGCTGCCGTACGTGATCCTGCTGCCGCTGGCCGCGCTGCTGCTGCTCGGCTTCGGACGGTTGAAGATCCGCATCACCGGCGGCGATCGCCCCGAGTTGTGGGTCGGCGAGGCCCACCTGCCGGTGCGGCACATCGGTGCGGTCGAGGTGATCGGCACCGGCGCCCGCCGCAGGACCCTCGGCCCCGAGCTCGACCCGGCCGCGTTCGTCGTCAACCGGGGCTGGATTCCCACACTCGTGCGCGTCGAGGTGACGGACCAGGACGATCCGACCCCGTACTGGCTGTTCAGCACGCGCCACCCGGAGCGCGTCGCCGCACTGCTGCGGGACATCCGGCCCCCGCTGCACCCCGACACACCGGAGACCCCCTCCACCGGGAACTGATCAGCCGGGAACCGATCCGGCGCCGGCCCTCCGGAGAACGGGCCTCATCGACACCCGTCCCGCGTCCAACCGTCCCCATACAACGAGAGTGGCCGGGTGATGTCCGTCATCACCCGGCCACTCTCGTCTCGCCCGTGTCGCCCCCTACCGCCGTCGCGCCCGCCGATGCGGGCCCGGCTCACGCGCAGTCGCGGCAGATCAGCTGAGAACCCGATTCCTCCGCGAGCCTGCTGCGGTGGTGCACCAGGAAGCACACCGAGCAGGTGAACTCGTCGGCCTGCTTCGGCACGACCTTGACGGTCAGGTCCTCACCGGACAGCCCCGACAGGTCGGCGCCCGGCAGCTCGAAGTTCTCGGCGCTCACGTCCTCGTCGACGTCGACGACACCGGACTGGTTCTCGTTGCGCCGCGCCTTCAGTTCCTCCAGCGAGTCTTCGGCGAGCTCGTCCGCCTCACTGCGGCGCGGAGCGTCGTAGTCGGTCGCCATTGTCCTTCACCCCTGCGATCAGCATTTCTCTCGATACGCGACCGTCGGAGGCGAACTCCGGCGGTCCTGTCGCTTCCGCTGGTCAACGTTCCAGCGCCTGTGTTTGTGCCCGGGAAAAGGGTGAGTGTCGTCTCATCGGTGTTGCCACCTGCGTCACACATCGCCGCAGCCCGGGAGCCCGGAGAGGGTAGCCCACGACGTACCCGGCTCCACAGCAGGTCACCCCGACCCTGTGGCACGTCACTCGAGCGGGGCATTTGATCCGGTCCGAGGCGGGTTACCCGGGATGAGGTGCCGCGACCCATGCAAACCGGAAACACGTCCTCGACCGCCCGCAGCCGCCCGTCGGCGCACCCCGACGGCACTGTGACCGGCCGGGACGGCGTGTCCCCGGCGGGTCCCGGCCTGCGCCGCCGTTGTAACGCCTAAGCTGATCAGCGGCGACATGGACGATAGTTGGGCGGGGATCGGCGAAGGGACGGCTCAGTGGTGTCGGGGACCGGTGGCTTCCGGAGAAGCCGTGTCAAGCCGTACCGGAAGCACAAACCGCTGCCTGCCTTGATCGTGGTGGCAGTGCTGGGCCTTGCGGCGTCGGCGATCTGGATCAACGTGGTCGCCTCCACGGAGGACCTCGACGAGGCGATTCGCTGCAGCCCCGCGGCACATCCACCCGAAGGTGTGACGTTCAACCCGCAGCCGTACGACGCGCTCTCCAGCACCCAGCCCGCCCCGCCCCACCGGGTGAACGTCCAGGTTCTCAACGCGGGCGGCCTGCGCGGCGAGGCAGCGATGACCACGTCGGCGCTCGAACAGCTCGGCTTCACCCAACTCGGCGAACCGGCCAACGACGACGCCTTCCCGAAGGGCGAGGCGTCGTGCCACGGGCAGCTCCGCTACGGCCCGAACGGCGAGGCGGCCGCCCGCACGCTCCGCCTCATCGACCCCTGTCTCCAGCTCGTCGAGGACGGCAGGAAGGACGCCACGGTCGACCTGGCCATCGGCTCGTCGTTCAACGACGTGCGCCCGACCAGCGAAGCCCTCGACGTCCTGGAACAGCTGAAACGTTCGAGCGGGGGCAACACCTCGGGCAGCGAGCAGTCCGCCGGCGGCGCGTCCGGGACGAGTTCGCTCATCGACCGCGAACTGCTCGACCAGACCGAGCCCGAGCACTGCTGAGTCCGCACCCCGCCGAGCCGGCACCCCGCTGAGTCCGCACCACCGACGAGCCGGCACAGCGCCGAACCTCGGCACCGGTTCCTCGGCGCCGTGTCACCCACTCCGTCGCCGGGGAACGATCGTCGCCGGGTGCCCCGTGGTCAGATGCCGCCCATCCCGCAGTCGATCAGTGCCCTGCGCAGTGGTTCGGCGATGGCCGGTGCGGCCGCCAGCGTGCCGTCGCTCCCGAGTTCGGGGTCCTGTCCCGGAAGCGCCACGACGGCGCCCGCTTCCTCGGCCAACAGCGCCCCGGCCGCCCAGTCCCACCGCGCGAGGCCGTGCTCGGCGTAGCCGTCCAGCCAGCCCGCCGCGACGTGGCACAGGTCGAGTGCGGCCGAACCGCCGCGGCGGATGTCCCGCACCCGGCCGAGAAGTTCGGCGATCATCGCGGCCTGCCGCTTCCGCCGCTCGGTCACGTAGTTGAAGCCGGTGCCGACCAGCGCCATATCCAGCCCGTCGGGCCGGGACACCGTCAGCCTGCGTCCGTCGAGCCACGCACCGCCGCCACGCGTGGCCGTCCACCGGCGGCCGCTCACCGGTTCCACGACCGCGCCCGCGACGGACACGCCGTCGATCTGCGCCCCGACGGACACGGCGAAGTCCGGTAGGCCGTACAGGAAGTTCACCGTGCCGTCGATCGGATCGGCCACCCACGTGAGGCCGTCGCCACCGTCGCCGCCACCGCCCTCCTCACCGAGGACGGGCTCCCCCGGGCGCAGCTGGGAGAGACGGGCGCGGATGAGTTTCTCCGAGGCGACGTCCACGGCCGTGACGACGTCGGTCCGACTCGTCTTCGTCTGCACGTCCACACCGGCGCCGTCGAGCATCGACTCGCGTTCGGCCGCGACGAACGCGGCCGCCTCGACGGCGACCTGCTCGGCGACCTCGACCAGGTCGGCGTACGACGGCGCGGCATCGGCCGCGGCACCGGAGGCGGCGGAGCGGGCAGCGGCGGGAGTTCCGGATTCGGGTTCGATCGCGTCCACGGGACCTATAGGACCACACGGGGCCGCCTGTCCCGCTACAGTCTCCCGCCAGGAATCTGAATCGAGTAGGAAAGGGGCGACGCTGATGGCGGCGACGCGGGGATTCGGCATCGACGTCGGCGGGAGTGGCATCAAGGGCGCGCTCGTCGACCTCGGAACGGGCGAGTTCATCGGCGACCGGTTGCGCATCGAGACGCCGCATCCGGCAACGCCCGGGGCCGTGGCGGACGTCGTCGGTGAGATCGTCCGCCACTTCGACTGGGACGGCCCCGTCGGTGTGACGCTGCCGGCGGTGGTCAAGCAGGGCGTGGCCCACACCGCGGCCAACATCGACCCCAGTTGGATCGGCACGGACGCCGACGCCCTGTTCGCGAAGCGGCTCGGCCTCAGCCGCGACGACGTCGCCATGCTCAACGACGCGGACGCCGCGGGCCTGGCCGAGATGCGCTTCGGTGATCCGGCCGTGCGCACGGGCGTCGTGGCGCTGCTGACCTTCGGCACCGGCATCGGCAGCGCGCTGTTCGACGACGGCAAGCTCATGCCCAACACCGAGTTCGGCCACATCGAGGTCGACGGCCACGACGGCGAGACCCGCGCCGCCGCGTCGGTCAAGGACCGCGAGGAACTGTCGTATCCGGAATGGGCCACGCGCGTGGATCGTTATCTGACCGTGCTCGAGAATCTGATCTGGCCGGATCGGTTCATCGTCGGCGGCGGCGTGAGCAAGAAGGCCGACAAATGGGTACCCCTGCTGACGAACCGGACGCCCGTGGTGGCGGCATCGTTGCAGAACAACGCGGGGATCGTCGGTGCCGCGGCCGCCGCAGCCGAGGGCATCGAACCCTGACCGGTAACCACCACGACGTCCCACGCCACGCCGTGCTCACCGGGCGGGCCGCGGGATTTCGGCGGCGAAAAACATGATCGCGCCCCGACCCTGCGCGGCGACGTCGTTACAATGGAACACGGCCCTCGACTGCGGGATGCAAAACCGCAGGCCGGGGGCATGTCCCCCGAATCCAAGGCAGCCGGGACGCATGCGTACCGGTTCGTCATGATCGACCGCTGCGAAAGGGCGTACGTGGCAGCCGCAAAGACCGCAACCCGCGGGCCGAAGACAACGAGCGCCGCCGAGCAAGCGACAGCCGAGGAGACGGCGGCCGCCGAGGGTGCCGAGGCACCGGAAGCGACAGCGACCAAACCTGCGCGCAAGACGGCCGCGAAGAAGTCTCCCGCCAAGTCCACCAAATCGGCCAAGTCGACGGCTTCGGCCAAGGCGAAGCCCAAGGCCGATGGCGAGGAACCCGACCTCGACGGCGCCGATGTCGAGGACGTCGACCTGTCCGACCTCGACGTCGACGCGGTCGAGGTGGATGTCGTCGACGCCACGGTGACCGAGGAGGAGGCCGAGGAGGCCGAGACCGAGGCCGAAGCCGAGGAGGCTCCGAGCGGCAAGAAGAAGCAGACGTCCCCGGACGGCGACTTCGTCTGGGACGAGGAGGAGTCGGAGGCCCTGCGGCAGGCCCGCAAGGACGCCGAGCTCACCGCGTCGGCCGACTCGGTCCGCGCCTACCTGAAGCAGATCGGCAAGGTCGCCCTCCTGAACGCGGAGGAAGAGGTCGAGCTCGCCAAGCGCATCGAGGCCGGCCTGTACGCCTCCGAGCGCATGCGCGTCATCGAGGAAAAGGGCGAGAAGCTCACCACCCAGATGCGCCGCGACCTCAAGTGGATCATCCGCGACGGCGAGCGCGCGAAGAGTCACCTGCTCGAAGCCAACCTGCGACTGGTCGTGTCGCTGGCCAAGCGCTACACCGGCCGTGGCATGGCGTTCCTGGACCTGATCCAGGAGGGCAACCTGGGCCTGATCCGCGCGGTCGAGAAGTTCGACTACACCAAGGGCTTCAAGTTCTCCACGTACGCCACGTGGTGGATCCGCCAGGCGATCACCCGCGCGATGGCCGACCAGGCCCGCACCATCCGTATCCCGGTGCACATGGTCGAGGTCATCAACAAGCTGGGCCGTATCCAGCGTGAGCTGCTTCAGGACCTCGGCCGCGAGCCCACCCCCGAAGAGCTCGCCAAGGAGATGGACATCTCCCCGGAGAAGGTCCTGGAGATCCAGCAGTACGCCCGCGAGCCGATCTCGCTCGACCAGACCATCGGCGACGAGGGCGATTCGCAGCTCGGCGACTTCATCGAGGACTCCGAGGCGGTCGTCGCGGTCGACGCCGTGTCGTTCACGCTGCTGCAGGACCAGCTCCAGTCGGTGCTGCAGACGCTGTCCGAGCGCGAAGCCGGCGTGGTGCGGCTGCGGTTCGGCCTCACCGACGGCCAGCCGAGGACTTTAGACGAGATCGGTCAGGTCTACGGCGTCACGCGCGAGCGGATCCGGCAGATCGAGTCGAAGACGATGTCCAAGTTGCGGCACCCGTCGCGGTCCCAGGTCCTGCGGGACTACCTGGACTGACGACCGGCGCCAGCGTCGCCCGGCACCCGGCCGCCGGCCCGCACACCGCGGGTCGGCGGCCGTTGTCGTATCGGCAGGCCGCCGCCGAGGACCGCGGCCACGGTGCCGGGGTTCCGTCGGGTCCGGTGTGGACGTGTCAGGCGCCGGCAGGGTCGCTTTCCCCGTCATCGGGCGACGATCCGTACCGCCGTCCACAGTGGCCGGACGACGCGGCGCCGGTGGCAGCGGCCGAGCCGGACCCCGGAATCACGGCGGTTCGCGCACCGTCTCCTCCGAACCCCGCGAACGCAGCAGCACCCCGCACACCACGGCGAGGATGCCGAGAGCCTCCGTGAGCGCCGGCACCTGCCGCAGCACCACCAGGCCGACCAGTGTCGCGGTCACCGGCAGCAGGGCCAGCAGCACGGCGAAGCGAGCCTGCCCGACCCGCCGCAACACCACCTGATCCAGCCCGTACGGCACGACGGTCGACAGCAGTCCGACCCCGATACCGAGCAGCAGCAGGTCCGGCTCGGCCCACACACCGCCCGTGCCGAGCGCCAGCGGGCTCAGCACCACGGTCGCCACCGTGAAGCCCACCGCGAGGCTGTCGATTCCGTTGCCGCCGAGAGCCACCTTCTTGCCGAGCACGATGTACCCGGCCCATGCCGCCGCGGCCGCCAGTGCGAACGCCACACCCGCCGGGCTGCCGCTCCACTGCACGTCGGCGATCGCCAGCACACCGGCGACCACGAGGACCAGTGCGGCGAAGTCCCGCTTCGTCCGGGATCCGAGCGCGGCGACCAGCACCGGCCCGACGAACTCGATGGCCGTGGCCGTGCCGAGGGGCAGCCGGGCGATCGCCTCGTAGTAGACGACGTTCATCAGGGCCGTGACCACGCCGAACGTGCCGGCCAGCAGCAACGGCCTGCCCCGCCACGCAGCCCGGCCAGGCCTGCGCCATGCGAGAAGAATCACAGCCGCGCCGAGGCAGCGCAACCAGGCCACTCCCGCCGGGGTCGAGGCGTCGAACAGCCACACGGCCACGGCTGCGCCCACGTAGATCGAAATTCCGCTGAGAACGAACAGGGCAGGTGCGGGAACCGTGTCGATCCGCCGTTTTGCAGCCGAGATATCCACGTCGACGATGGTGCCCGACCACCGAGAACGCCCAGTTGAGGGCCCTGCCGGACCCGCCGCGATGACCACGCACGAAACGGCCGCCGACGCAAGGACGGCCGCGACGTGACACACCTCCCACCGGCGCGGGAACACTTGCGGGCGCCAAAACGTCTGTAAGAGTGGACGGCAGCGAACAACGGAAGCGGCAACCAGAGCCGACTTCGTTCTCGCGGCTGAATTGATGGCATCGGCGCGCCGATGCCGGGACGGAGGGAGACTCCCATGACTTCACCGACGCTCACCCGCCCCGAACTGACCCGCGCGGACCGTTGCGACCGGTGCGGAGCCGCAGCCCAGTTGCGAGCGGTACTCCCCAGCGGCGGCGAACTGCTCTTCTGCGGACACCACGGCCGTGAGTACGAGGCCAAGCTGAAGGAACAGGACGCCGACATTCAGCGCTGAGTAGCCATCACCAGCCGTCGTCACGGCTTGTCCGGCGTCGGGGCGGGGCGCAGCGGAGCGGGACCGAGAGCGCCGCTGTGAGACTCGCACCGACATGACACCAGTAGCCGACACGCAGAAGGGGCGGAACCCGGTTCGGGTTCCGCCCCTTCTCGGTTCCACACCGTTCCCGGGCCACGCTCGCCCCGGGGACGCCCTATCTCCGGTCCCACGTCCTACCTCTGGTCCACGCCCTGTCTCCGGTCCGGCGTCCCGGTACGGCGGTCACCACGAGCGCAGGGTCGCGATGCGCTCCTCGAGCTGCTCGACGGTCGCCATCGCCGTCGGCGGGCCGCCGCAGATCCGGCGCAGCTCGTTGTGGATCGCACCGTGCGGCTTCTTCGTCCGGTGGTGGTACACACCGACGAGCGTGTTCAGCTCCTTGCGCAGCGAGTGGATCCGCTCCCCGACCGCCTGCGGGCGCGCCGGGGGTTCGGGTGCGGACTCGGGCTGTTTCGGCTTCCGCCGCTGCTCGTCGGCGAGCTGTTCCTCCTGCCGCTTGCGCAGCAGTGCCCGCACCTGATCGGGCTCGAGCAGGCCCGGCAGGCCCAGGTACTCCTGCTCCTCCTCGCTGCCGGAGAACACGGCGGTACCGAACGAGTCGCCGTCGTAGATCACCTGGTCGAGCTCGGCCGAAGCGCCCAGGGAGGTGAACGCCTTCTCCTCCTCACCGGGCTCGTCCTCGGTGCGGTTGGCCGCGAGCAGCAGCTCGTCGTCCCAGCCGTCGGACTCCCGGTGCGGTTTGCCGAGCACGTGGTCGCGTTCGGCCTCCAGCTGGCTGGCCAGTTCGAGCAGCACCGGCACGCTCGGCAGGAAGATACTCGCCGTCTCCCCCGGCTTTCGGGCACGCACGAAACGGCCGATGGCCTGCGCGAAGAACAGCGGCGTCGAGGCGCTCGTGGCGTAGACCCCGACCGCCAGCCGCGGCACGTCCACGCCCTCGGACACCATCCGCACGGCGACCAGCCACCGTTCCGTCGACTCGGCGAACTCGCCGATTCGCCGAGTCGCCTTCGGATCGTCGGAGAGCACCACCACCGGCTGTTCCCCCGCGATGCGCTGCAGAATCTTCGCGTAGGCGCGTGCGGAGTCCTGGTCGCTGGCGATCACGAGCCCGCCGGCGTCCGGAATCCCGTTGGCCCGCAGCTGGGACAGCCGCGTGTCGGCGGCCTGCAGCACCGACGGCACCCATTCCCCACCCGGGTCGAGGGCCGTGCGCCAGGCCCGCGCGGTCTGCTCCGCCGTCAGCGGTTCCCCCAGCCGCGCGGTGAACTCGTCGCCCGCACTGGTGCGCCACGACGCCTCCCCGGAGTAGGCCAGGAACACGACCGGCCGCACGACGCCGTCGGCGAGCGCGTCGGCGTAGTTGTAGCTGCTGTCGGCCTTGCTGCGGAGGGCTCCGTCCGCGTCGGGTTCGTAGGTGACGAACGGGATGGGCGAGTCGTCACTGCGGAACGGCGTACCGGTCAGCGCCAGTCTGCGGACCGCGGGCGTGCACGCCTCCTCGACGGCCTCCCCCCACGACTTGGCATCACCCGCGTGGTGGATCTCGTCGAGGATCACCAGCGTCTTGCGGTTCTCCGTGCGGACACGGTGCAGGTTCGGATGGGCGGCGATCTGCGCATACGTGACCGCCACACCCTGGTAGTCCGAGGACGTGACACCCGTGGTGTTGCGGAAGTTCGAATCGATCGCGATGCCCGCGGCCGCCGCGGACGCGGCCCACTGGTGTTTGAGGTGCTCGGTCGGGGTGACGATCGTGATCGCCTCGATCGTCCGATCGGCCAGCAGCTCGGCCGCCACCCGCAGCCCGAACACCGTCTTACCGGCACCCGGCGTCGCCACGGCGAGGAAATCCTTGGGCCGCTGCGTGAGGTACTTCGTCAGCGCCCGCCGCTGCCACGCGCGCAGGGGCCGGGCCGTCGCATCGCTGTCGGGCTCCGGTGCGGACACGGCGCGCTCCTCACGGTGCGCGTGAGCCGACCTCTGGTCCGACGTCGCCGACACAGCCGATGCACTCCCCTTTCCCACCAGGACCGACAACACCGGCCGCGCGCCGGTGACGTGCTCGCGGCCACCCACCGCGGGCCCGCACAGCAAAACCCTCCCGCGCTGGCCGGCTCCGCTGGCGGCCGTCGTGGTGAGGGCGCATCGGAGAGAGTACCCGGACCGTCCGACGGGATCGGCTCACGGCCGGGCCCGCCGGGTCGCCCCGCGAGGCGTTTCCCCGCGACACGCCGAGGCCGATCGCACGGGCGAACGCGCCGATTCGGCGCCGATGGACCATGCTGGGACCGTCATGAACGACCAGAACACCGGCCGGCCCACCGGCGACGACGCGTCCGCACCCGCGGGCGGCGGCGACGCCGGCTCCGAAGGGCGCCCTGCGGGCCCGCCGGAGGGCGCCCCTTCGGGTGACCGGGAGCAACCGCGACGCCGCACCCGCCCACTGCGCCTGCTCGGCCGCACGATGAACAAGGCGTGGGAAGGCAACATCTTCTCGGAGGCCGCCGAGGCCGCCTTCTGGCAGACCCTGTCCCTCCCGCCGTTGCTGCTGGGACTGCTCGGCAGCCTCGGCTACCTCGGCGACTGGTTCGGCCAGCAGGTCGTGACCAGGGTCCACGACAACATCATCGGGTTCGCCGACACGATCTTCAGCGAGAGCGTGGTCCAGCGGATCATCGAACCGACGGTCGACGACATCCTGACCACGGGCAAAGGTGAGATCGTCTCCGTCGGTTTCCTGATCTCGCTATGGGCGGGATCGTCGGCGATGTCCTCGTTCGTCGACGCCATCACGGTCGCCCACGACCAGTACGGGGTGCGCAACGAGGTGTGGCAGCGGATCTTCGCGCTGCTGCTGTACATGGCGAGCCTGGCGTTGCTCATCGTCGGCCTGCCGATCATCGCGATCGGGCCGGACCTGCTGCCCGACTTCTTCCCTCCGGACTGGAGACCGACCGTGTCGGCGTGGGTCGGCACGCTGTACTACCCGACGGCCGGGGTGGCGCTCGTGCTCGCACTGGCGACGCTGTACAAGCTCTCACTGCCGCGCAAACTCCCCTGGCACCGCGGGCTGCCCGGCGCCGTGCTCGCGATGGTGATCTTCCTGCTCTCCAGCGTGGGCCTGCGCCTCTACATCGGGTGGATCACGACGACCGGCTACACCTACGGCGCCCTCGCCACCCCGATCGCGTTCCTGCTGTTCGCGTTCTTCATCGGCCTGGCCATCGTTGCGGGGGCCTATTTCAACAGCGCCATCCAGGAGCTCTGGCCCGCCAAGCCGACCCGCAGACAGCGACGTGCCTGGCAGCGACTCGAACGGGAACGGGCCGCGGAACGGATCAAGGCCGACGAGAGCCGGCCCCTGTCCAGCCGCACCACCCTGCCGCTCCGCAGGCCCCGGCGACACGAACCCCGGTCCGAGGCCCCCGGAAGCGGGCCCCGGGACGAGTCCACGCAGAACCGCGCCACGCAGGACGACACCGTCCGGGAAGGGACACCGGACAGCGCTCCATCAGACCGGGCTCCATCGGACAGCGCTCCAGCTGACTCCGCTCGGTCGGACAGCGCCCCGCCGGACAGCGCTCCCGCTCGGTCGGACAGCGCCCCGCCGGACAGCGCTCCCGCTCGGTCGGACAGCGCCCCGCCGGACACGGCTCCGCGGGACGGCGAGCGGCGGGCAGGCGACCGGGCGGCCGACGCGTGACGGGGCGGCCGTGGCGGACCGGAGCGGGCCGGCAGGCCGGCTCAGTTCCGCCACGGCCGCACGACCGGCCGGGTCACTCGTCGTCGCCGCCGCCGGGTGGCAGGCCTTCGAAGACCTTCTTGCAGTCGGGGCACACCGGCGAACCCGGCTTGGCGGACTTGGTGACCGGGAAGACCTCGCCGCAGAGCGCCACCACGTGCGTGCCCATGACCGCGCTCTCGGCGATCTTGTTCTTCTGCACGTAGTGGAACACCTCGGGGGCGTCGTCGTCGGTGCTCTCGGTGCCCTCGGGGCGGGTGTCGACATCAGGCAGCGTTGCAGTGCTCATGTTCACCAGTTTGCCACCCACGGCCACACGAGTGGATGCCTATGGGCCAGGATTGCCCGCTGTGACCAGTACTGCCCACCCCGCCGCTCCCCGCCACGCCGCCGACCCCGTCGCCACCGCACCCGTGACGCCGTCGGCCGAGGTCGCCGCGGCGCTCGACGCCGGCGCCGCCGTGGTCGCGCTCGAGAGCACGATCCTCTCGCACGGGCTGCCTGCCGGCCGGAACCTGGAGGTCGCGGCCCGCCTCGAGGACACGGTCCGCCGCGCGGGCGCCGTGCCCGCCACGATCGCGGTCCTCGACGGGACCCCGCAGGTGGGGCTGACGACCGCGCAGCTCGAACGCGTGTGCTCACCGGACGAGGACCTCGACAAGCTCTCCGCCCGCGACCTCGGTCCCGCCATGGCCTCGGGCCGCTCCGGCGCGACGACGGTGGCCAGCACGTCCGTGCTGGCCCACGCCGCGGGCATCGGCGTGTTCGCCACCGGCGGCCTCGGGGGCGTCCACCTGCCCCCGCCGGGCGAGACGACGACCTGGGACGTCTCCGCCGACCTCGCCGTGCTCGGCCGCACGCCGATCCTCGTGGTGTGCTCCGGCATGAAGTCCATCCTCGACATCCCCGCGACCTTGGAGGTCCTGGAGACCGGCTCGATCCCCGTGCTCGGCTACGGCGTCGACGAGTTCCCCGCCTTCTACCTGCGTTCCTCGGGGCTGCCGGTGCCGCACCGGGTCGACGGCCCCGGCCAGGTCGCCGGGGCGATGACCGCGCATCGCGCGTTCTCCTCCTCGGGCATGGTGCTGGCCAATCCGATCCCGGCCGAGGCGGAGATGGACCGCGAGCTGCACGACCGGTTGCTCGCCGAGGGCCTGGCGAAGGTCGGCGAGACGGCGGTGAGCGGCGCCGACGTCACGCCGGTCCTGCTGGAGCACTTCCACACCGCTTCCGGCGGTGCCAGCCTGGACGCCAACGAGGAACTGGTCGTCGCCAACGCCGAACTCGCCTCCCGCGTGGCCGTGGAGCTCGCCCGATGAGGATCGTCGTGGTCGGCGACGCCGGCCTGGACGTCGTGGCCCGGCACGAGGGCCCGCTGGTCCACGGCGGCGACACCAGGGCACGTGTGGGACTGACCGGCGGCGGGGCCGGCGCCAACACCGCCCTGTGGCTGCGCGCGGCCGGCGCGGATCCGGTGCTGCTCGCCCGCGTCGGTGACGACCCCGGTGGCCGGCTGCTGCGCACGGAGCTGGAGGCGGCGGGCGTCACGTGCGCGTTCGCCGTGGACGCCGACGCCGCGACGTGCTGTGTCGTCGTGCTCGTCGACCCCGACGGGCAGCGCACGATGCTGCCCGACCGGGGCGCCAACAAGCGTTTCGGTCCCGCCGACGTCGCCGCGGTGGGACCTGCGGCGCTCGAAGGCGCCGACCACCTGCACCTGTCCGGGTACGTGCTGCTGGATCCGTCGTCCCGGCCCGCGGGCCTGGCGGCGCTCGAAGCCGCACGGACGGCCGGGGTGCCGACGTCGGTGGATCCGCAGGCGGCAGCGCTCATCACCGACCCGGGCCGGTTCCTCGCCGATGTGCGCGGCGTCGACCTGCTGCTGCCCAACGCCGCCGAGCTGGCCGCGCTCACCGGGTCCGGCGATCCGGTGGCGGCACACGAACTGCTCGGGCACGTGGGAGCCGTCGCCGTCACCACCGGGCTCGACGGCGCCGCCTGGGTCGACGGCGAGGGGATGCGCACCGTGCCCGCGCAACCCGTGCCGTGTGTCGACAGCACGGGCGCCGGGGACGCGTTCAACGCCGGCCTGCTCACCGCCCGCCTGCGCGGCGAGCCGATACCTGACTGCCTGACCGCGGGGGTGCGGTTGGGTGCCCAGGTCGTCAGCCAGGTGGGCGCCCAGCCCGTGCCGGGCTCGTTACCGGCCTAACGTGCAGGTCCGGCCGGGGCGGCCGGACACGCCGGACCGGGACAGCCGCGCCGCGGTCGCCGGATCGCTACTCGCCGGACGCGGTGCCGTCGGCGGCACGCGACTGCGACGCTGTGGACCTTGCCGACGTCGTGGACTTTCCCGGCCCGGCAGTTCCGGAGGCCGACGTTCCCGATGCGGAGGCGCCCGAGGCGGAATCCCCCGACTCGGTGGACCCCGGCGGGCTGGCGACGTCGATCACCTGGTGCGCGGTGGCTTCGAGCGCACGGTGCTCGCGCTGGTAACGGTTCACCTCTTCGCTCTTGCGGGGTGGCCGGTCGTTGGCGATGAGGACGGCGATCCACGGCAGCGGGATCGACAGCACGAGCAGCGCCAGCGCGAGCCACCACGTCTGATAGAAGACACCGGCCAGCACCAGGCACGGGAAACGCATCCCCATGGTGAGGACGTACTTGCGTTTGCGGGCAGCGAGCTCGTCGTCGTAGGAGGGCGCCGCCTCGGTGATCAGGACCGGATCGCCGGACCTGTCGCGTTCCTCCACCGGCCTCACCTCCACCGCTCCATGCTCCCACCGCGGCCCGGCCCGCGACAGGCGGGGCGGCGGCGCCATCACCGGCGACGGCGGGTGTACCCACCGGTCCGGCGGTCGACCACGCACGGGCTCGTGCCGGGCAGCCGTGCGACGATGACACACCGTGAACAGTGCCGAATCCTCCGAGACCGTTCCCTCACTCACCCCCGACGTGTGCGCGCGCCTGCGTGAGGCGCTGCTCCGATCCCGGTACGACGCCGACGGCGTCACCGCGGCGTTGGGCGCGGCGGCGCATGCCGCACTCGGCCGCGGTGAGCCGCTCCCTGCGTTGCAGGCGAGCGCCGAGGCCGGCGAACTCGGCACCCTCGTCCGGTTGCTACTGCTCGGCCGCCGCGAGCCCGCCGACGCCGTGGCCGCCGCGCTGGCTCCGCTGACCGTCGAGGACGCGGTCGCCGCGGAGATCCTGCGGCCGGACGGCGACGGATTCCGCGCGGGCCTGGACATCCGGCCGCACAGCGACGACGAGGGATCGTGGTGGGTGATCGCCGATCTGGACTCCGATCAGCTGGGCCGTCCGGTCGACCGCGAACACGTGCTCGGGGTCGGGCACGCCTCGCTGAGCCTGGTGCGGGCGACGAGCCGCAGGCCGGTCGGGTCGCTGCTCGACCTCGGAACCGGCAACGGGGTGCAAGCTCTGCACGCCAGCAGGCACGCCGAGCACATCACCGCCACGGACGTGTCCGCGCGGGCACTGGCGCTGGCGCGTGCGACGTTCCTGCTCAACGAGCTCGACGTCGAACTCGTGCAGGGCGAGTGGTTCACACCGGTGGCGCGCCGCCGGTTCGACCAGATCGTGTGCAACCCGCCGTTCGTCGTGGGACCGCCGCGTGTCGACTACACCTACCGCGACGCCGGCCTCGGCGGTGACGACGCGAGCGCCCTGGTCGTCCGGCAGCTGCCGTCGCTGCTGAATGACGGCGGCGTGGGGCAGCTGCTCGCGTCCTGGCTGTACGTCGGGGACGAGGACTGGTCGGACCGGGTGACCCGGTGGCTCCCGCACGGCACCGACGCGTGGTTCGTGCAACGCGACGTGGCGGATCCGGCACTGTACGTCGGCACGTGGCTGCGCGACGAGGGTATCGATCCGAGATCGCCGGAGGGCCTGGCGAAGGCCGAGGCGTGGCTCGACTGGTTCGCCGCCCACGACGTGCGGGGCATCGGATTCGGGTTCGTCACGCTCCGCAAGACCGCAGGCGAGCCGACGATCGTGTGCGAGGACCTGCGACAGGCCTACGACGACCCGCTGGGGACCGAGGCGGCCGCGTGGCTGGACCGCGTGGAATGGCTGCGTCCCCGCGACGACATGGCACTGCTGGCGACCCCGTTCCGGGTGCCGGACAGTGTCGTACTGGAACGGATCGACGCGCCGTCGGACGAGGGGTGGGAGACCTCGATCCGCCGGCTGCACCGGCTCGACGGCCCCGGCTGGCAGCACGAGGTCGACGAACTCGCGGCGGCGCTGCTCGGCGGATGTCGTGGCATGCTGCCGCTCGAGGATCTCCTGGAACTGCTGGCCGCCGCCCACGGCGAGGACGTCGCGCAGCTACGGGACACCGCGACCGCGCTGGTGCGCGAGCTCGTCCGGCACGGGATGCTCGAACCGGCGGGCGGGTTCCCCGAGTCGGGCCCGGCGTCGGCACGGGAGACGTCGCGGTGAAAGCTGTCGTGACGAGAGTCACGGAGGCGGCCGTGACCGTCGGCGGCGAGGTCGTCGGCGCGATCCCCGAGCCGGGGTTGTTGGTATTACTCGGAATTCACATCGACGATACGTCGGACAAAGCCGACACAATGGCGCGGAAACTGCACGAAATGCGACTGCTGCGTGACGAGGAGTCGTGCGCCACGGCCGATGCGCCGCTCCTCGTCGTCAGCCAATTCACCCTGTACGGCGACACCCGGAAAGGCCGCCGTCCATCGTGGACGGCGGCGGCCCGGCCCGAACAGGCGGAACCGTTGGTGGACGCGGTCGTCGCCGCCTTGCGGCAGCGCGGCGCCCGTGTGGAAACCGGCCGGTTCGGCGCGACGATGCAGGTCCACAGCGTGGGCGACGGCCCGTTCACGGTGCTCGTCGACGTCTGAGGCCCGGCGGGCCCCGACCCCGCAGGGCGGGTGCCGAAACGTGAACGTGAGGCGTTGCACAGCGCGGGAAAAACCCGGGAACGATTTCGCGTGGATCGACGTTGTTCGAGGTAACCGGCCACGAAGCCGGCCGGTGCGTAACGGTTCCGCAGGCTTGATCGACTGTTCTGGGGAACGCCGCGCGGCAACACACAGGCGGCGGGCGCCCGCCGCATCGCACCGCACGTGAGCCCGCCATCCGGGGAGGCAGAATGACCGTCCAGACTCTCGAACGCGAGGCCCGGGACATCCGCGACCGCGACACCGCGGCCGACGTCCCGGTGCCCACGGTCGGTGCGGTCGAACCGGCCGCCGTCGACGCCGACGCCACGGGCACGGCGACCGCGGTGGCGTCGATACCGGAGCCCGCCGAGATTCCGGAGCCCGCCGAGCCGGCGGCGCGCGCCGTGCTGCAACTGGAGGATCTCGACGCCCAGGGCCCCGCGGCCGACCTCGTCCGCGTGTACCTGAACGGCATCGGCAAGACCGCGCTGCTCAGCGCGGCCGAAGAGGTCGGCCTGGCCAAGCGCATCGAGGCAGGCGTGTACGCCCAGCATCTGCTGGACACCGCCGACGACCTGGCCGACGAGCGCGCGTGGGAACTGCGCCTGGTCGCCCGCGACGGCCGCCGCGCGAAGAACCATCTGCTGCAGGCGAACCTGCGGCTGGTCGTGTCGCTGGCCAAGCGCTACACCGGCCGTGGCATGCCGCTGCTCGACCTCATCCAGGAGGGCAACCTCGGGCTGATCCGCGCGGTCGAGAAGTTCGACTACGCGAAGGGCTTCAAGTTCTCCACCTACGCCACGTGGTGGATCCGCCAGGCGATCACCCGCGGAATGGCCGACCAGGGCCGCACCATCCGGCTGCCGGTCCACCTCGTCGAACAGGTCAACAAGCTCGCCCGCATCAAGCGGGACCTGCATCAGAAGCACGGCCGCGAGGCCACCAACGAGGAGCTGGCCGCCGAGTCGGGCATCTCGGTGGACAAGGTCTCCACGCTGCTGGACCACGCGCGGGACCCGGTGAGCCTGGACATGCCGGTCGGCAACGAGGAGGACGCCCCGCTCGGCGACTTCGTCGAGGACGCCGAGGCGGCCGACGCCGAGACGAGCGTCATCTCGGGACTGCTGCACGACGACATGCGGCGGGTCCTGGGCACGCTCGACGACCGGGAGCAGAACGTCATCCGCATGCGCTACGGCCTCGACGACGGCCAGCCCCGCACCCTCGACCAGATCGGCCGCCACTTCGGCCTCTCCCGCGAGCGGGTGCGGCAGATCGAACGCGAGGTCATGGCCAAGCTGCGCCAGGGTGAGCGGGCCGACAAGCTCCGCGCCTACGCCAGCTGAGCTCCCCCGGAACGCCGGCCGCCTGCCTGTAACCCAGATCACGACTGGTACGAACAATTCGCCTGCCGAAATCGCGCAACCTTTCGGCCGACCGGACGTCTACCTAGTGGGGTTAGGGCAACGCGGCATGCGTTCCACGGAGCGTGCCGCCTGCCTGTCGAAGGCCGGGTCCCTCGGGGTGGGACCCGGCCTTCACCATGTCCGGCCCGCGCCCCGCCACGGTCGAGCCGTGCGCCACCGCCCACTGCTCCCCTCGCCGGCCACAGGCCTGCGGCCACTGCGACTCCGCTCGCCTGTCCCCGAGCGCCGTTCGTGTCCTCGCTCTCCTGCCGCGCTGAGCCAGGTGCCCGCCGGCCGCCAGGAACGGCCCCGACCGGGCGTTGCGGGAGGGCCCCACCCGCGTGATCTGGATCGCCTGCCGCGCCCGGCCGGCCCGACCGGTGCGGCGGGCGTTGTACTGTCGGCTCGTTTCGTCAGTAACCGCCCTTTTACCGACTGCGTGCGAGGCGAGCAGCTACCGTGACCTCTTCCACTCCCCCATTCGAGTACACCGACGTTCTCCCCAAGGGTCAGGACACCGAGACCGAGTACCGGCTGGTCACCTCCGACGGTGTGTCGGTCGTCGAGGCGGCCGGGCGCAGGTTCCTCGAGGTGTCGCAGGAGGCGCTGACCACGCTCGCGCGGACCGCGATCACCGACATCCAGCACCTGCTCCGCACGTCGCACCTGCAGCAGCTGCGCTCCATCGTCGACGACCCGGAGGCCAGCGGCAACGACCGGTTCGTCGCCATGGACCTGCTGCGCAACGCCGCGATCTCCGCGGGCGGCGTGCTGCCGATGTGCCAGGACACCGGCACCGCGATCACGATCGGCAAGCGCACCGAGGGCGTGCTCACCGGCGGCGCCGACGAGGAGGCGATCTCGCGCGGCATCTTCGAGGCCTACCGTGACCTCAACCTGCGGTACTCGCAGATGGCGCCGGTGAACTTCTGGGAGGAGCGCAACACCGGCACGAACCTGCCCGCCCAGATCGAGCTGTACCACAAGGACGGCACCGACCCCGCCGACGGAACCGACCCCTCGTACGAGTTCCTGTTCATGGCCAAGGGCGGTGGCAGCGCCAACAAGACCTTCCTCTACCAGGAGACGAAGGCCGTCCTGAACCCGAAGCGGCTCGCCAAGTTCCTCGACGAGAAGCTGCGCGGGCTCGGCACCGCGGCCTGCCCGCCGTATCACCTCGCGATCGTCGTGGGCGGCATGTCGGCCGAGTACAACCTCAAGGTCGCCAAGCTGGCCTCGGCCCGCGACCTGGACACGCTGCCGACGGAGGGGTCGCCGCTCGGCCACGGCTTCCGCGACACCGATCTCGAAGAGCAGGTCCTGGAGATGACGCGGCAGTTCGGCATCGGCGCGCAGTTCGGGGGCAAGTACTTCTGCCACGACGTGCGCGTCATCCGCCTGCCCCGGCACGGCGCGTCGTGCCCGGTGGGCATCGCGGTGTCCTGTTCGGCGGACCGGCAGGCCAAAGCCAAGATCACGGCCGACGGGGTGTTCATCGAGCAGCTGGAACGCGACCCGGCCCGTTTCCTTCCGGAGGTCACCGACGAGGACCTCTCGGACGAGGTCGTGCCCGTGGATCTGAACCGGCCGATGGACGAGATCCGCGAGCAGCTCTCGCAGCTGCCGGTCAAGACCCGGCTGAGCCTGACCGGTCCGCTGGTCGTGGCGCGCGACATCGCGCACTCCAAGATCGCCGAGCGGCTCGAGGCCGGCGAGGAGATGCCGCAGTACCTGCGCGACCACCCGGTGTACTACGCGGGCCCGGCCAAGACGCCGGACGGTTACGCGTCCGGATCGTTCGGGCCGACCACGGCCGGGCGCATGGACTCCTACGTCAGCCAGTTCCAGGCCGCAGGCGGTTCGATGGTCATGCTGGCGAAGGGCAACCGGTCCAAGCAGGTCACCGAGTCGTGCCGGCAGCAGGGCGGCTTCTACCTCGGTTCGATCGGCGGCCCCGCCGCGCGGCTCGCCCAGGACTGCATCACCAGCGTCGAGGTACTGGAGTATGCCGAGCTCGGCATGGAGGCGGTCTGGAAGATCGAGGTGGAGGACTTCCCCGCGTTCATCGTGATCGACGACAAGGGGGGCGACTTCTTCGCCGAGACCTCCGAGCCGGTGCTGCAGATCTCGTTCCGCTGACCCGGCCGCCACGGACCGGTTTCCGGTGCCGGCCCGGCCGCGCCCCGATGCGGCCGGGCCGGCACCGCAGCGTCACCGTTCGCCGAAATGGCTCGCGAGACGTTCGAGGGTCTTGCGGATGGCGGCCTCGTTCTTGCGCGGGATCGGGGACCGGTCCAGCAGCATCGGGATTCGCGCCGGTGCCCAGTCGAACGTCTCGGTGACGTCGGTCGTGCCGTCGTCGTTCGGCGCCAGCTCCCATCGCCACCGGTGGCCGTTGAAGTGGCGCCAGGCGATGAGCCGGTCCTGGTCGAACTCGACGACCTTGTTCGTGATGCGGTACTTCGCGCCCAGTTTCATGTCCATCGCGAACCGGGATCCGAGTTCGAGCCGTTCCGGGTTGCCGCCGCGGGCACCTCGGACGGTGCCGGACCCGTCCAGGATCGCATGTTTCTCCGGGTCGGTGAGCAGGGCGAAGATCTCCGGCGCGCTCGCGGGAATCGTGCGGGTGATGCTGACCTGTCGTGTCATACGCCCACGGTAGCGCTAACCTACTCGCCGGTAGACTCAGCTACTCCTTGCGTTTCGTGTGTTCGAGCACAAGCGTGCGCTCGCCCAACGGCTGGTCGAGCTCAACGGTCACCGGTGGATAGCGAATGTCCATCGTGCACATCATCTTGCCGGCGGGCTCGGTCTCGACCAGCAGCACGGTCACGGTGTCGGTGCTCTGGCCGGTCACTTCGGCACTGGCCTCGCCGCAGCCCCCTTCTTGAGCCGTGATGGTCAGCGAGGTGTCGGCGGCCTCGGCCTCCCGGGGAAAGCCGTCCGGCAGCCCACCCGCGTTGAGCTGGGACGCGGGCACCGGGCCGTTCTTGGCCTCGTGTTCGGCGGGCTGTTTCTTGAACTGCTCCGACGCCGACTCGGCAGGGCCGCCGCCCGCGTCCTGTTCGGCGGGCGGCTGACCGCACGCCGACAACACGAGCACGCCTGCGAGGACGCCGAGGGTCGTCTGTTTCCATCTCATGTTCGTCTGGACGTAACCGGGAGCCCGGTAGGTTGCATCCGATGACAGCGGATCGGCTCGCACGCAGACTGGGCACCCCGCAGGCCGTCGTGGTGGGCCTGAGCGCGATGGTCGGCGCGGGCGTGTACACGGCGTTCGCACCGGCGGCGGCCGCCGCGGGCGGGGCGTTGCCCGTCGCGTTGCTCCTGGCTGCCGCGGTCGCCTACTGCAATGCCACGTCCTCGGCCCGCCTCGCCGCGCGCTACCCGGAATCGGGTGGGACGTATGTGTACGGCCGCGAGCGGCTCGGGCCGTTCTGGGGGTACCTCGCCGGGTGGGGTTTCGTCGTCGGCAAGACGGCCAGCTGCGCCGCGATGACGCTGACCGTGGTCGCCTACGCCGCACCCGGGCTCGGCCAGCCGTGGCGTGGCGTGCTCGCCGTGGCGGTGGTCGCGGCGATCACGACGCTGGACTACCGCGGGGTGCACCGGTCCACGCGCGCCGCCGCCGTGCTGGTGACCGTGAGCCTGCTGGCACTGGCCACGGCGGTCGTGGCCGCGCTCACCGCGGGCGATCCGCAGGCGAGCGGGCTCGATCCGGCCGCCGGTGCCGGTCCGTGGGGCGTACTGGAGGCGGCGGGGCTGCTGTTCTTCGCGTTCGCCGGGTACGCGCGGGTCGCCACGCTCGGCGAAGAGGTCCGCGACCCGGAGCGCACGATCCCGCGTGCCGTGACGTGGGCGCTCGGGCTCGTGCTCGCGGTCTACGCCCTCGTCGCACTCGCGCTGCTGGCGACGCTGGGGCCCGCCGGGATCGCGAGTGCCGAGGATCCGGTGGCCGCCGCCGTCGCCGCGACCGGGCTGAGCGGACTCGTCCCCGTCGTCCGCGTGGGTGCCGTGCTCGCTGCACTGGGGGCGCTGCTGGCGCTGATACTCGGTGTGTCCCGGACCGTGCTGGCCATGGCGCGCGACCATCACCTGCCCCACGGCCTCGCGGCGGTGCATCCACGGTTCGGTGTACCGCACCGCGCGGAGGTAGGGGTCGGCGTGGTCGTCGCGGTGCTGGCGGCCACCGTCGACCTGCGCGAGGCCATCGGATTCTCGTCGCTGGCCGTGCTCGTCTACTACGCGATCGCCAACGCGAGCGCGTTCACGCTCGGCTACAGGCTCGTTCCCGTCGCCGGATTCGCAGGCTGCCTGCTGCTCGCCGCGAACCTTCCGGCCACATCGGTCCTCAGTGGACTCGTCGTGCTGACACTGGGCGCGCTCGCCTACACGCTCAGGCGCCGTCGATCCCGTTGAGCCGCTGCACGGCACCGGAGAAGCCCGATGTGAGGTCGGCGACGACGTCGGCGACGGGGCGGACCTCGTTCATCCGGCCGACGATCTGCCCGACGGGCATGGACACGACCGACGGGTCGGACGAGGCGTGGATGCGGTTGTGGGCGGGTGCCACGAGCAGGTTCTGCAACGGCATCGGCAGCGGCTGCGGAGCGTCCGGCTGCGACCACGCCTCCGTCCAGCGCGTCTTCAGCAGCCGCGCCGGCTTGCCCGTGTAGATCCGCGTCCGCACGGTGTCGGCCGAGGTCGCCGCCAGCAGCGCCTGCTGCATCGGCTCCGAGGACGGCATCGTCTCCAGGTACTCGCGGGTGCCGAGCCAGATCGAACCGGTCCACACCCCCGCCGCGCCCAGCGCCAGCGCCGCCGCGGCCTGCCTGCCCGAGCCGATCCCGCCGGCAGCCAGGACCGGGGCACGGTCGCCGACGGCGTCGACGATCTCCGGCAACAGCACCATCGAAGCGATCTCGCCGGTGTGCCCGCCGGCCTCGTGGCCCTGTGCCACGACGAAGTCCACGCCGTTGTCGACGTGCCGCACCGCGTGCTCGGCCTTGCCTGCGAGCGCCGCCACCGGCACGCCCGCGTCGTGGGCCTGCGCGATCACGTCGGGCGGCGGCGAGCCGAGCGCGTTGGCGATCAGCGCGATCGGATGTTCGAGCGCCACCTCGACGTGCGAGCGCGCCACCGAGTGCAGCCAGCCCAGCACGCCGTCGCGCCCTTCTCCTTCGGGCAGTTCCGGCACGCCCAGCTGCGCCAACGTGCGGTCGACGAACTCCCGGTGCTCCTCCGGGATCAGCGTCTCGGGGTCGACGCCCTTGACCTCGTCGGGCACCTTCGCGGGCATCACGACGTCCACTCCGTACGGCTTGCCGTCGGTGTTGGCGTCCATCCACCCGAGCACCTTGTCGAGCTCGTCGGCGTCGTTGAACCGCACGCAGCCGAGCACGCCGAGCCCGCCGGCACGGCTGATCGCCGCGGCGACGTGTTCGGACGGGGTGAAGCCGATGATCGGCACGTCGATGCCGAGGGTGTCGCACAGGGACGTGCGCATCGCAGATCCTCCTAGACTGGGGTTGCCGGCCGGACGGGGCGCAGCGCCGGGCCACGGTGCACCGCGTGGTGCCGGGCGGCCCGGGACGTGATCGCCGGCTCAGGCCGCCGATTTCTCGGTGTCGGGCGCGTGGGCTTCGGCGTGACGCAGCGCCCACTGGTAGTCGGGCTTGCCACTGGGGAGCCGTTCGACCCGCGGCACGAGCCACACGCTGCGCGGCACCTTGTATCCCGCGACCGCGCCTCGCACGTGCTCCTCCAGCGTGGCCAGGTCCAGCTGCGCACCCGGCCGCGATTCGACGACGGCGCCCACGCGCTGGCCCATGCGCTCGTCGGGCACACCGATCACGAGCGCGTCGAACACGTCGGGATGCGATTTGAGCGCGCCTTCGACCTCTTCGGGGAACACCTTCTCCCCGCCGGTGTTCACGCACTGCGACCCGCGCCCGAGCAGCGTGACCGTGCCGTCCTCCTCGTAGCGGGCGTAGTCGCCGGGCACCACGTAGCGCGCTCCCCCGGCCTCGACGAAGATCGTCTCGCTCTTGGCGGGGTCCTTGTAGTAGCCGAGCGGCACGTGCCCCCGCCTGGCGATCCGCCCGACGGCGCCCGGCTCGGCGGCCACGACGGTGTCGTCGTCGTCCAGCAACACGGCGTCCTTGCCGAAGTTGACCCGAGGCCCCGCCGAGTGATCGTCCTCGCGGCCCATCATGCCGATGCCCGTGAACCCGCTCTCCGAGGAGCCGATCGCGTCGGTGAGCACGAGGTTCGGAAACTCGGCGAGATACTCCTGCTTCACGGACTGGGAGAACAGTGCCGCGTGACTGGAGACGGCCACGATCGACGATGCGTCGTACGAACCGGCGCGGTAGGCGTCCAGCAGCGGGCGCCCCATGGCGTCGCCGACGATCGTGACCACGTTGACCCGGTGCCGTTCGATCGCCCGCCAGACCTCGTCCGCCTCGAACTGCGGCACGAACACCACCGTGCCGCACGCGAATAACGCGCCGAACGCCGCCCACTGCGCCGCGCCGTGGATCAGCGGTGCCGCGGGCAGCCGAACCATGGCACCGTCGCGGCCCTGTTCGGCGAGGGCCCACTCGTCGGGCACGTACTCGCCGGTGATGAAGTCGATACCGCCGCCCAGTGCCCGGAAGACGTCCTCGTGGCGCCACATGACGCCCTTCGGATAGCCGGTCGTGCCGCCGGTGTAGAGGATGTAGAGGTCGTCGCCGCTGCGCTGCGGGAAGTCACGCTCCGGTGAGCCGCCTGCGACCGCGTCCTCGTACCGGACCGCGCCGGCCACGGCCTCGGCGTCGGTGCCGTCCTCAATGACGAAAACGTGTTTCAGTCTCGGCAGCGAGGGCAGGACCGCTGCGACACGGTCGGAGTACTGCCGCTCGTACATCAGCGCCACGACGTCGCCGTTGTCGAGCAGGTAGCTCAGCTCGGCCTCGACGTAACGGTAGTTGACGTTGATCGCGATGGCGCGGAGCTTGTACGCCGCGAACATCGTCTCGATCATTTCCAGGGAGTTTCGGGAGTACACGCCGATGTGATCACCCTTGCCGACCCCGATGGACGCCAGGTGGTGTGCGAGCCGGTTGGCGCGCTCGTCCAGTTCGGTGTAGGTCAGGCTCCGGTCACCACAGACGACCGCGGTGCGATCGCCCGCGACGTCGACGGCGTGCTCCAGCAGGTCTGCGATGTTGAAGGCCACGACGAACAAACTAGAACATGTTATTGTTTCGGGCAATGGTGAAGTTCCGCGGGATCAGACCCCGCGAACCCCGCGGCCGGGCGTCGCACCGGCCCGGCCACTCCCGCGGCGGCCGCACGCACCGGCACCGCATCTCCCCGACGGGCGAAAGGACCCACATGACCGAGGCGCACGCTCTGGTGGAACAACGCGGGCACACCCTCGTGGTGACGCTGAACCGGCCGGAAGCGCGCAACGCGCTCACGGCCGACATGCTCGCGATCATGACCGAGGCATGGGACCGGGTCGACGAGGACGCCGAGATCCGCAGCTGCGTGCTGACCGGTGCGGGCGGCACGTTCTGTGCGGGCGCCGACCTCAAGGCGATGAACAGCAACCGGCCCTCGGACTCGTTCGACAAGGGCACGTTCGACCCGAGCCGCATGGACGGTCTACTCAAAGGCCGCAGGCTGACCAAACCGCTCATCGCCGCCGTCGAAGGGCCCGCGATCGCGGGCGGCACCGAGATCCTGCAGGGCACCGACATCCGGATCGCGGGCGAGAGCGCGAAGTTCGGCGTCTCCGAGGCGCGCTGGGGACTGTTCCCACTCGGCGGGTCGGCGGTGCGGCTGCCGCGCCAGATCCCCTACACGGTCGCCGCGGAGATCCTGCTGACCGGCAGGCACATCGCCGCCGCCGAGGCACGCGACATCGGACTGATCGGGCGGGTCGTCCCCGACGGCGACGCCCTGGACACGGCGCTGGAGATCGCCGACACGATCGCCGCGAACGGTCCGCTTGCCGTACAAGCCATCCTGCGCACGATGCGTGACACCGAGGGGATGCACGAGGAGGAGGCCTTCACACTGGAGTCCCAGTACGGCGTGGGCGTGTTCGCCAGCGAGGACGCCAAGGAGGGCCCGCGCGCCTTCGCCGAGAAACGCACCCCGAACTTCCGCGCCCGCTGACACCGACAAGCCCCCAGGGGCACTTTGGTTGCACTCAATGCGACCAAAGTGCCCCTGGGGGCAGTCCGTCGGTCTCCCCGGACAGGGTCAGCGGGGCAGGTCGACGTAGTTGGCCACGTCGGCTTCGATACCCGCGTCGCGGAAGAATTCGGCGGGCCGAAACCCGTCGGCGCGGTGGAGCTCGTCGACGGCGGCCTTCGCACCGGCCAGCGCGTCCTCCGAGGCCCACCGGACCACGGTGACGGCGTTGAACCGGCCGGGGCCCGAGTGCTGTTCGAGCAGCATGTCGTCCAGAAACCCCGGCTGCTGCCGCAGCACGGCGTGCGTACTCCGGACCCGCTCCCAGAATCGCTCCCGGGCCGCCTCCGGTACCGCGATGGGTTCGAGGACGACGCCGGCCCGCAAGCCGTCACCATCGTGGAGTGCGAGGAACCCGCACGGTTGGTCGTCGACCTGCCCAGCCCCGAGGACACCTGGCGACTGCAGCTCTCGCTGACTACAAACGACGACGGCTCCACCACCCTGGTCTTCATCCAACGCCTCGCCGAACCCTACGACGCCACCGGCGTCGGACCCGGCTGGCACTACTACCTCGACCGGCTCGGCGCCGTCATCGCCCACGCCTCCGTCAACCAGGATTGGGACACCGACTACTACCCCGCCCTCAGCGACGCTTACCCGCTGCCCGACTAGAACCCGAGCTACGGTCGGCTCCGCTCGCCGCGGGGTGGCGTTCGCACATCCGGTGTGGCCGGCGCTGGGAGGCCTGGGCCGCGCGTGAGAGTAACCAGCACACCCGGGAAGTACTCGGTATCCGGAGACCTCAGATGGCGCGGTCGCGTCCCTCCCAGTACGGATCGCGCAGGCGCCGCTTGTACAGCTTGCCGTTGGGGTCACGCGGCAGGCTGTCGCGGTAGTCGACACTCTTCGGCAGTTTGAACTTCGCCAATCGGCCGCGGGCGTGGTCGAGGAGTTCCTCGGTGAGCGCGGCCGAGCCCTCGACTCCCTCGGCGGGCTGCACGACCGCCTTGATCTCCTCGCCCCAGTCGTCGTGCGGCACGCCGAACACCGCGACGTCGGCGACCTTGGGATGCACGGCCAGCTCGCCTTCGATCTCGGCGGGATAGATGTTCACCCCACCGGAGATGATCATGTCGCTCTTGCGGTCGTGCAGGTACAGATAGCCGTCCTCGTCGAGGTGGCCGACGTCGCCCAGGGTGAACAGCTCACCGACCTTCGCCCGCTCGGTCTTGTCCCGGTCGTTGTGGTATTCGAACCGCGAGCCGCCCATCTGCAGGTAGACCGACCCCGGCTCCCCCGCGGGCAGTTCGTTGCCGTCGTCGTCGAGGATCTTGACCGTGGAGTTCGGCCACGGCCTGCCGACCGAGCCGGGCTTGCGCAACCACTCGGCGCCGCTGATGACGGTGCCGCCACCCTCGGTCGCCGCGTAGTACTCGGTGACCACCGGTCCCCACCAGTCGAGCATCCGCCGTTTGACCTCGTCCGGGCACGGAGCGGCGCCGTGGATCATCACGCGCAGCGACGACACGTCGTAGCGCAGGCGGGTCTCGTCAGGCAGTGCGAGCAGCCTGCGGAACTGGGTGGGCACCATGTGACTGTGGGTCACGCGGTGGCGTTCGATGAGCCGCAGCATCTCCTCGGGGTCCCACCGGTCCATCAGCACCGCCGGATGCCCGAGCTGGATGGAGATCGCGACGAAGTTCAGCACCGCCGTGTGGTACAGCGGAGAACCGCACAGGTGCACGTGCCCGTCGAACGGCTCGATGCCGAAGATGGCGAAGAAGCCGCGGTTGGCGGGCGACACCTCGTCCGGATCGGCACCGGTCAGCGGACGCCGCACACCCTTCGGCCTGCCCGTCGTGCCGGACGTGTAGAGCATCGGCGAACCCGCCGTGCGCCGTGAGGGCCTGCCGTCCCCCTCGCCGGCACCGAGTTCCTCGATGCGGCGGAATCCGTCGACGGAGCCCACGGCGAACCGGCCGCGGGTGCCGAGACCCGCCTCGTCGGCGGCGGCGACGGCCGTGTCGGCGAACCGCTCGTGCACCAACAAGGCCTTCGCCCCGGAGTCGGTGATCAGGTACGCCACCTCGGCCCCGGTCAGGTGCCAGTTCGCCATCACGACGTACAGGCCGGACTGGATCGCCGCGAAGTAGGCGGCCACGAGTTCGATCCCGTTCGGCTGCAGCACCACGACGGCGTCCCCGGGCTCCAGACCGAGCGCCTGCAGGCCGCGCGCGTACGTGTTCGCCTTGGCCGCCAGCTGCCCGTAGGTGACCTCGGTGCCGTCGGGGTCAACGGCGGCGATCAGCTCCGGACGTTCGGCGGCGATGTTCCACAGGCCGACGGTCTCGGCGGGGTGGTCGGTCGCGGGGCGCGCAGCATTCGTCGAGGTCATACTCGCAAATCTAGAACTCGTTCCACATTTGGGCAACCCTGCCCGGCGCCTCATCGGACCGGGTTGCCGAGGATATCGAGAACGTGTTTCACTTTCTTGCGTGACTGCTGTCGAATCCGAATCAGCCGAGATACCAGAGCAGCCGTTGTCCGCACCGCTCGACATCGGCTTCGACTACACCCGTTCGGTCGGCCCCGTGCTCGGGCGGTTCATGACCGCGCTCGCGCAGCGCCGGATTCTCGGCGCCCGCGGCTCCGACGGCCGGGTCCACGTGCCCCCGGTCGAATACGACCCCGACACCGCCGAACCGACGGGCGAACTGGTCGACGTCGCCGCCGAGGGCACGGTCGTGTCGTGGTCGTGGGTCACCGACCCGCTGCCCGGCCAACCGGTACAGCGGCCGTTCGCCTGGGCGCTCGTCCGCCTCGACGGGGCCGACACGGCCATGCTCCACGCACTCGACACCGGCGGCGACCCCACATCCGTCCACACCGGACAACGCGTCCGCGTCCGATGGGCCGACGAACCCGTAGGCCACATCCGCGACATCGCCTACTTCGTCCCCGTGGCCGACCCGCCCACCGACCCGGCGCCGACGGCCCCCGCTCCCCCGGCGGCCGACACCGGCGCCGACGACAACACGGTCGACACCGTCGTCACCCCGGTGCACCTGAACTACACGCATTCGGCCTCCCTCGAAGAGAGCCGGTACCTCAGGGCCCTCGCCGACGGCCGGCTGCTCGGCCAGCGCTGCCCGGCCTGCCGCAAGATCTACATCCCGCCGCGCGGCGCGTGCCCCACGTGCGGGGTGCCGACGACCGACGAGGCCGAACTGCCCGACACCGGCATCGTGACGACGTTCTGCATCGTCAACGTGCCGTTCCTGGGCCAGCGCATCGCACCGCCGTACGTCGGGGCCTACATCCTGCTCGACGGCGCCGACATCCCCTTCCTGCACCTCGTGCTCGGCTGCGAGGCCTCCGAGGTGCGCATGGGCATGCGCGTGCGCGCCGCATGGAAACCCCGTGAGGAATGGTCGACGAGCCTCGAGAACATCGCGCACTTCGAACCCACGGGCGAAGCCGACGCGCCGTACGCGTCGTACGCCGACCACCTGTAGAGAGGCAGTCATGACGGAAGTCGCGGTGGTCGCGTTCGCGCAGGCACCCAACGTGCGGCGGACCCACGGCACCACCAACGGCGTCGAGATGCTCGTGCCGATCTTCGACGAGGTCTACACCCGGACCGGACTGTCCAAGACCGACATCGGGTTCTGGTGTTCCGGATCCTCGGACTACCTGGCGGGGCGGGCGTTCTCGTTCATCTCGGCGGTCGACGCGATCGGCGCCTTCCCGCCGATCCACGAGTCGCACGTGGAGATGGACGCGGCATGGGCGCTGTACGAGGCGTGGCTGAAGATCCGCATGGGCGAGGTCGACACCGCGCTGGTCTACGGATTCGGCAAGTCGTCGGCGGGTGAGCTGCGGCGCGTGCTGTCGTTGCAGCTCGACCCGTACACGGTCGCCCCGCTGTGGCCCGACTCGGTGAGCATCGCCGCGCTGCAGGCCCGGCTGGGGCTGGAATCCGGCCGGTGGACCGAACAGGACCTCGCCGAGGTCGCGGCGCGCAACAGGCGGGACGCCGCGGGCAATCCCCGTGCCCAGTTCGGCGGTGAGACCGACGTGGCGGCCCTGCTCGAATCCACGCCGATAGCCGATCCGTTGCGCCGCCACGACATCGCCCCCGTCACCGACGGTGCCGCGGTCATCGTGCTCGCCGCGGCCGACCGGGCCCGCGACCTGGCCGACCGGCCGGCCGTCATCAGCGGTATCGATCACCGCATCGACACCCCGTCCCTCGGCGCCCGCGACCTCACCACTTCGCCCTCGACCCGCCTCGCGGGTGATGCGGTCGGCACCGACGGGGTCGAGGTCGCCGAGCTCCACGCACCGTTCACCCACCAGGAACTCATCGTGCGCCACGAACTCGGACTCGGCGACGCCGTACGGATCAACCCGTCCGGCGGCACCCTCACCGGCAACCCGATGTTCTCGGCCGGGCTCGCCCGGATCGGCGAGGCCGCACAGCGCATCCTCGACGGCGACGCCACCCGCACCCTCGGTCACGCCACGAGTGGTCCCGCGCTGCAACAGAACCTGGTCACCGTCCTGGAGAGGGGCTGACACATGGCCAAGCAACGCGCCGCCGTCCTCGGCACCGGGCAGACGCACCACCGCAGCAAACGCACCGACGTGTCGATGCCAGGACTGCTCCGCGAAGCCGTGGACCGCGCGATGGTCGACGCCGACGTCGGCTGGTCCGACATCGACGCCGTCGTGGTGGGCAAGGCGCCGGACCTGTTCGAAGGCGTCATGATGCCCGAACTGTTCCTCGCCGACGCACTCGGCGCGAACGGCAAACCACTGCTCCGGGTGCACACCGCGGGCTCGGTCGGCGGATCGACCGCGCTCGTGGCTGCGAGTCTCGTACAGTCCGGAGTGCACCGCCGCGTGCTGACCGTGGCGTTCGAGAAGCAGTCCGAGTCCAACGCGATGTGGGCACTGTCCATCCGGGTGCCGTTCACGATGCCGGTAGGCGCAGGCGCGGGCGGATACTTCGCCCCGCACGTGCGCTCCTACCTGCGCCGGTCGGGCGCTCCGGAGCACGTCGGGGCGATCGTCGCGGCGAAGGACCGGCGGAACGGGGCGTTGAACCCGCACGCACATCTGCGGCAGTCCGAGATCACGGTCGAATCCGTGCAGGCCTCGCAGATGCTGTGGGACCCGATCCGCTACGACGAGACGTGCCCGTCGTCCGACGGTGCCTGCGCAATGGTGATCGGCGACGAACGGGCCGGCGACGACTCCCCGGCGCCCGCCTGGATCCAAGCCACCGCCATGCGCACCGAACCGACCACGTTCGCCGGCCGCGACCAGGTCAACCCGCAGGCGGGCAGGGACGCGGCCACCGAGCTGTGGCGCCAGGCCGGCATCACCGACCCGCTGTCCCAGGTGGACACCGCGGAGATCTACGTGCCGTTCTCCTGGTTCGAGCCCATGTGGCTGGAGAATCTCGGCTTCGCCCCCGACGGCGAGGGCTGGAAGCTCACCGAGTCCGGCGAGACCGCACTCGGGGGCAGACTGCCGGTCAACCCGTCCGGCGGGGTGCTCTCGTCCAATCCGATCGGAGCGTCCGGCATGCTCCGGTTCTCCGAGGCGGCCAAGCAGGTGATGGGCCGCGCGGGCGAGTATCAGGTCGACGATGCCCGCACGGCGATGGGCCACGCCTACGGCGGCGGCTCGCAGTATTTCTCCATGTGGCTGGTCGGCGCCGACAAACCGGCCTGACGGTCGCGGCGTGCGTGGCTCCCGGTCACAGGTGAGGACCGGGTGCCACGCACGACGTGGCCCCTCTGACCCACACCCGGAACCCACAACACGAGCCCCGGAATCTGCAACACGGGCACCGGAATGCGCAACACGACCGCGCCCCGGGCCCACGCGCTCGGTGGTTCAGCGCGGGGCCCGGGGCGCGGCTGCGGTCGGCTCGCCTGCCTACTCGTAGGCGACCTCGTAGTGCTTGATGCCGTTGAGCCAGCCCGAGCGCAGCCGTTCCGGCTGCGCGACCTCGCGGATGTCCGGCATGGCGTCGGCGATCGCATTGAAGATCAGATTCATCTCCAGTCGCGCCAGGTTCGCCCCGATGCAGTAGTGCGCCCCCGTGCCACCGAAGCCGACGTGCGGGTTCGGGTCACGCAGGATGTCGAACGTCTCCGGTTCGTCGAACACCTCGGGGTCGAAGTTGGCCGAGCTGTAGAACATCGCCACGCGGTCGCCCTTGCGGATGTGCTGGCCGCCCAGCTCGGTGTCGGCAGTGGCCGTGCGCTGGAACGCCACGACCGGTGTCGCCCAGCGCACGATCTCGTCGGCGGTCGTGTCCGGGCGGGTGCGCTTGTAGAGGTCCCATTGCTGCGGGTGGTCGAGGAACGCCTTCATGCCGTGGGTGATGGCGTTGCGGGTCGTCTCGTTGCCGGCCACCGCGAGCAGGATCACGAAGAAGCCGAACTCGTCCGAGGCGAGCGACTCACCGTCCACATCGGCCTGCACGAGCTTGGTGACGATGTCGTCGGTGGGATTCTGCCGCCGCTCCTCCGCCATCGCGAACGCGTAACTGACGAGCTCGGCCGAGGCGGTCAACGGGTCGACGTCGTACTCGGGGTCGTCGTAGCCGATCATCTGGTTGGACCAGTCGAAGATCTTCAGCCGGTCCTCCTGCGGGATGCCGATCAGGTCGGCGATCGCCTGCAACGGCAGTTCGCAGGCCACGTCCTGTACGAAGTCGCCGGAGCCCTTCTCCTTCGCGTCGGCGACGATCTGCCGGGCGCGTTCGCGCAATCCGTCCTCGAGCTTGTTGATCGCCCGCGGCGTGAAGCCCTTGGACACGATCCTGCGCAGTTTGGTGTGCTGCGGCGCGTCCATGTTGAGCAGCACGAGACGGTTGGCGTTGAGGCCGTCCTCGTCCATGTTCTCGTCGAAGCGGACGATCGCGGTCTTCTCGCTCGAGGAGAACAACTCGCTGTCCTTCGACACGGCCTTCACGTCTTCGAGGCGGGTCACCACCCAGAAGCCGTCGTCGCCGAAGCCCGCCACGTTGTGCGGTTGGTCGTTCCACCACACGGGTGCGGTGCGGCGCAGCAGCGCCAGTTCGTCGAGCGGCAGCCGCCGCGCGAGCAGATCGGGATCGGTGAAGTCGAAACCTTCGGGCAACAGTGACGTCGTCATGCGCCGGACCTCCGCGAGCAGCGTCATGGAACTCGTTCTACTCGCCGAGTGAAGCATACGGCGTTAACTCGGTGAAGAGATTCAGTGAACCCCGTTTACTGAATCGATTGGGATCACCTTGATCACGAACAGTCGCCGAATGACCCCTCTAGGAAAGAGTCCCGTGGCCACATTGATCTAGACAAGAACATGTTCTACTTTTAACGGAAAGCCGACATGTGGAGGAGAGCGACGTGGGCGATCCGGTCATCGTGGAAGCCGTCCGAACGCCGATCGGGAAACGCGGCGGGGACCTCGCCGGCCTGCATGCCGCCGAACTGCTGGGCGCCGCCCAGGCCGCCGTCCTCGACCGGTCCGGTGTCGATCCGGCCGAGGTCGAACAGCTCGTCAGCGGCACGGTCACCCAGGCAGGCGAACAGGCGGGCAACATCGCGCGCACCGCCTGGCTCCACGCCGGCCTGCCGGAGGCGTGCGGCGCCACCTCCGTCGACGCCCAGTGCGGCTCCGCCCAGCAGGCCGCGCACCTGGTCGCCGGGCTCATCACCGCCGGGGCGATCGACGTCGGCATCGCCTGCGGAGTCGAGGCGATGAGCCGCGTGCCACTGGGCGCCAACGTCGCCGGCACGGCGAACCGCAGGCCCGAGTCGTGGTCGGTGGACCTGCCCGACCAGTACAGCGCGGCCGAACGCATCGCTCGCCGCCGCGGCCTGACGCGTGAGGATCTCGACGCCTTCGGCCTCGCCTCCCAGCGGAAGGCGGCCGCCGCCTGGCACGAGGGCCGGTTCGACCGCGAGGTCGTCGGCGTCACCGCTTCCGTACTGGACGAACACGACTCACCGACGGGCGAGCACCGGCTCGTCACTCGCGACCAGGGGTTGCGGGAGACCAGCCGCGAGGCTCTCGGCCGCCTCAAGCCCGTACTGGACGGCGGCCTGCACACCGCAGGCACGTCGTCGCAGATCTCCGACGGCGCCTCCGCCGTGCTGATCATGGATGCCGCCCGGGCCCGTGCCCTCGGCCTGCGCCCCCGGGCACGCATCCGGGCTCAGGCGCTCATCGGCGCCGAGCCGTACTACCACCTCGACGGACCGGTCCAGTCCACGCAACGGGTGCTCGACCGGGCGGGCATGACGATCGGCGATCTGGACCTGTTCGAGGTCAACGAGGCGTTCGCGTCGGTGGTGCTCTCCTGGCAACAGGTGCACAAGCCCGACCCGGAGCTGGTCAACGTCAACGGCGGCGCGATCGCACTCGGCCACCCGGTGGGCAACACCGGATCGCGCCTGCTCACCACGGCACTGCACGAGCTCGAACGGCGCGACGGGACGACGGCGCTGGTCAGCATGTGTGCGGGCGGCGCCATGTCGACCGCCACGATCCTCGAACGCCGGTGACCGCCGCCCCGGGCGGGGAGCCGTCCCCTCCGCCCGGGGCGGACATCGACGTGGCCGGTCCGGCCGCGCGCGACCGGCCGTGATCAGCCGGTCACACGCGGATCAGCCGCGGCCGATGAAGGGCATGCCGTTGGCCATGATCGTCAGGAACGGCACGTTCGCCGACAGCGGCAGATGGACCATGGTCAGCACCGCGTCGGCGACATGAGCAGCGTCGAACGTCGGCTCCGGCTTGAGGCTGCCGTCCGCCTGCGGCATGCCGACGTCGGAGAAACCGCTGGTCAGTTCGGTGGCCGCGTTGCCGATGTCGATCTGCCCGCACGCGATGTCGTGCGGCCTGCCGTCGAGGGCGATCGACTTGGTGAGCCCGGTCAGCGCGTGTTTGGTGGCGGCGTAGGCGACAGTCTCCGGCCGCGGCGTGTGCGCCGAGATCGATCCGTTGTTGATGATCCGCCCGCCGCGCGGGGACTGCTCCTTCATCGCGCGCACCGCCTGCTGGGCGCACAGGAACATGCCGGTCAGGTTGACGTCGACGATCGCCTTCCAGTCCTCGACCGGCAGCGTGTCCACCGACCCCCGCGCGCCCGTGGTGCCCGCGTTGTTGAACAGCACGTCCACGCGGCCCCACCGCTCGCGGACCGCGTCGAACAGCGCCGCGACCGACGCGGGATCGGTGACATCGGTGGGCACGACCAGCGCCTCGGCGTGATCGCCCGCGGCCTCCTGCAACGGCTCCGGCCTGCGCCCGGCGAGCGCGACGCCGTACCCGTCGTCGAGCAGCGCCCGCGCGACCTGCCTGCCGATTCCTGTCCCTGCGCCCGTCACCACGGCAACCTTCGTCATGGCTGCAGGCTATCGCCGCGGCGCGGCGCCGGTGCAGCCGTGGTTGCCGGCCACCTCACGCCGGCCTGCCCGATGTCCGGGGTCAGAACCAGTCGTCGGGCCGGGGCCCGCCGGGCATCGCGTCCGGCGGCGCCTCGGTGACCGTGTAGCCGCCGCGGTAGAACAGCAGCGGCCGCCGGGCCGACGGCTCGCCCAGCGCGGTGACCCTGCCGATCACCACGTAGTGGTCGCCGGCCTCGTGCACGGTCTCGACCGCACAGTCCACCCAGGTGAGCGCACCGTCGAGCAGCGGGGACCCGCTCGGCGCCCGCGTCCAGGACACCGACGAGAACTTGTCCTCACCACGGGCACCGAACACGGCACTGACGTCCTGCTGCTCGCCGGCCAGCACGTTGACCGCGAACCGGCCGACGCGCTCGATCACCGGCCACGTCCCCGACGTCCGCGCCGGGCAGAACAGCACCAGCGGCGGGTCCAGCGACAGCGCGGTGAACGACTGGCACGCGAACCCGACGGGCTCGCCGTCCTCGCACGCGGTCACGATCGCCACGCCGGTGCAGAAGTGGCCGAGGACCGGCCGGAACCGCGCGGGCACGTCGACGGCCGCGTCCCCGGCGGTGGTCATGACATGCCCACCGAGAAGTCGTGGCCCCACAGGCTCACCGCCGTGCTCTCGCGGGCGATCCAGGTGTCGTCGTCGACCTGCCTGCCTTCGCAGCCGAATTCGACGTCGAACCCGCCGGGTGTCTTCATGTAGAACGACAGCATCAGGTCGTTGACGTGGCGGCCAAGGGTGGCCGACATCGGCACCTTCCTGCGCAGCGCCCGGTCGAGGCACAGGCCGACGTCGTCGGTGCTTTCGACCTCGACCATGAGGTGGACGATGCCGCTCGGTGTCGGCATCGGCAGGAACGCCAGACTGTGGTGCCGCGGGTTGCAGCCGAAGAACCGCAGCCACGCCGGGTCGCTGTCGGCGGGCCTGCCCACGGCCTCCGGCGGCAGCCGCATCGAGTCCCGCAGCCGGAACCCGAGCACGTCGCGGTAGAACTCGAGTGCGGCCGCGTCGTCGTGGGTGGACAGCACCACGTGCCCGAGCCCCTGTTCACCGGTGACGAACCGGTGCCCGTACGGGCTGACGACACGGCGGTGCTGCAACGCGATGCCGTGGAACACCTCGAGCGTGTTGCCCGACGGATCCGTGAACTCGATCAGCTCGTCGACCCCGCGGTCGGCCGTTTGTTCGGCGGTGCCCTCCTTGAACGGCACGCCGTGGGCCGACAGCCGCTGCCGCACCTCGTCCAGTTCGGCCGCGTTCGCCGTCTCCCACCCTGCGGTCGCGAGCCGGTCGGTCTCCCCCGGCACGATCACCAGTCGTGCCGGGAAATCGTCCATCCGCAGGTACAGCGCGTCCGGGTCGCGGCCCTGCCCCTCGACCATGCCGAGCACTTTGAGCCCGTACTCGCGCCACGCGGCCATGTCGGTGGCCTCGATACGCAGATATGCCAGTGAACGAATGCCCATCAGGTGTCCTCGAGGAAGTCGGTCGCGATCCGGTTGAACTCGTCGAAACGTTCCAGCTGCGCCCAGTGGCCGCACCGGCCGAACACGTGCAGCTGCGCCCGCGGGATCGTCTTGAGCGCCACTAGTGCCCCGTCGAGCGGGTTGACGCGGTCCTCCCTGCCCCAGATCAACAGCACCCGTTGCCGGAGCCGGTGCGCCTCGCGCCACAGCATGCCGAGCTCGTAATCGGGCCCGGCGAACGAGGCACCCATCGCCCCCATGGCCGCGAGCGACTCCGGCGTACTCGCGGCGGCGAACCGCTCCTCGACCAGCTCGTCGGTGATCAGCGACTGGTCGTAGACCATCACCCGCAGGAACTCTTCGAGCTTCTCCTTGCTCGGCCCCGGCGGTGCGGCGAACCGGGCGAGGTTCTTCACGCCCTCGGTCGGGTCGGGCGCGAACAGGTTCACGCTCAACCCGCCCGGCCCCATGAGCACGAGCCTGCCCGCGCGGTCAGGATGGTCCAGTGCCAGCCGGACGGCCGCGCCGCCGCCGAGCGAGTTGCCGATCAGGTGAGCCTTCTCGATACCGAGCGCGTTCATGAGGCCGACGACGGCGGCCGAGCTGTGCACGAAGTACTGGGGATGGTCGGTCGGCTTGTCGGAGCGGCCGAATCCCGGCTGGTCGACCGCGATCGTGCGGAACGTCTTGGCCAGCTCCGGGATGTTGCGGGAGAAGTTGCTCCACGCCGACGCCCCGGGCCCGCCGCCGTGCAGCAGGATCACCGTCTCGGCGTGCTCGGTACCCGCCTCGTGGTAGTGCAGCCGCAGCCCGTCGGCGGTCGTGACGTACGAACCCTCGCTCATGTCGCCCTGCCTTTCAGATGTGCCTCCTCGGCGGTGTCGGACATGCGGCCTCCTAGACCATCGCGTTCTCGACCGGCAGGCCGAACGCGCCGGTGCCGAACATCGTGTAGGCACGTTCGGGATCGTTGGCCGCGTGCACCCGGCCCGCGTGGGCGTCCCGCCAGAACCGCTGGATCGGCGTGCCCGTCTGCAACGCACGGCCCCCGGAGTTCTCGAAGAGCCGGTCGACGGCCGCGATCGCGCGCTCGGTGCCGCGGACTTGATCCCGCCGGACGCGCAGCCGCGTGTCGAACGGCAGCTTCTCGCCACGGCAAGCCAGCTGGTAGAGCTCGTCGATGTTGTGGGTCAGCTGCAGCCACGCGGCGTCGATCTCGCTGGCGGCCTCGGCGATCCGCACCTTGGCGAACGGGTCCTCCTGCGACTTCTCCCCCGCGTACGCGGCGCGGACCCGCCGCCGCTGGTGTTCGAGGTGCGCGTCGTAGGCACCCTGCGCCATGCCGATGATGGGCGCCGTGATCGTGCTGGGGTGCACCGATCCGTACGGCAACCGGTACAGCGGGCCGGGGTTCACCTTCTGACCCGGTGTGTCCAGTTTGGAGGTGAGCAGGAAACTCAGCGTCCGATGCTTCGGCACGAACACGTCCTCGACGACGATGTCGTTGCTGCCCGTGCCGCGCAGGCCGACGGTGTCCCACACGTCGTCCACCGTGTAGTCGGCCGCCGGCAGCAGATAGGTGCAGAAGTCGACGGCGTTGCCATCGGCGTCGAACGCGGGGGCGCCCAGCAGGACCCACGTCGCGTGACCGCAGCCGGACGAGAAGCTCCACTTGCCGCTGAGCCGGTATCCTCCCCCGTCGGCCACGCCCTCGTTGACGGGCGCACCCCCGCTGTCGACGAGGGTCGCCTTCCCCATCGGCGCGTACGACGAGGAGATCAGCGTGTCGATACCGTCGCTGCCGGCGCCGCCGCCCCAGACGTCCTCCTGGGCCCGCGCCTCGAACAGGCCCAGGTGCCAGGGGTGGACGCCGAGGATGGAGGCGACCCAGCCGGTCGACCCGCACGCGCTCGCGATGAGCTTGACGGCCGTGTAGAAGGTGACCGGGTCGGCCTCGTACCCGCCGTAGGGCTTGGGCTGCAACAGCTTGAAGAACCCGGTCTCCTGCAGGGCTTTGATCGACTCGTCGGGAATTCTCCGCGCGTCCTCGGCTTCCTGTGCACGCTCCCGCAGCACGGGCAGCAACTCTTCGATCCCGGCGATCACCGCGTGCGCGCCCTGCTCGCTCATACCTTCCTCGTTCCTTCTCCGCCGAACCCGGGGGCCGGCCTGCTCGGTGTACTGCCGCCAGATTAGAACACGTTCTTGTTTTTGTCACTGCATCCGACGTTGACCAGCGGAGAAATCCCCCGAAGGCGGGGTCGCCAGGAGAGCATCACCGCCGTACACCCCCGCACGCCTGCCCGTCGGACACCGGAACCGGTCACCGATCCCCGCTAGAACTGGAACACGTTCTCATCTATGGTAGGCGTCGTCGACCGTCATTCACTACGACAGGCATGCTCCGCACCCGCCGGCCAGCGGCGGGAGGGCCGGGGCGTGAGCCACGGGCAGAGCAGCCCGGATAGCTGGAGGTTCGTCATGACGCAGGCAGGCTCGGTCCGCACGATCGACGTCGGCGCACCGCCCGAACGGTTCGCCCGCGGCTGGCACTGTCTCGGCCTCGTCGAGCACTTCGCCGACGGTGAGCCCCACGCCGTCCACGCGTTCGGCACCAAACTGGTCGTGTTCCAGGGCGCCGACGGCGAACTCAACGTCCTCGACGGCTACTGCCGTCACATGGGCGGCGACCTGACTCAGGGTGAGGTCAAGGGCAACGAGGTCGCGTGCCCGTTCCACGACTGGCGCTGGGGCGGCGACGGCAAGTGCAAGTCGATCCCCTACGCGAAGCGAGTTCCGTTGCGCGCCCGCACCCGCGCGTGGCGGACGTTGCAGGAGAACAAGCAGCTGTTCGTGTGGCACGACCCCGAGGGCAACCCGCCGCCCGAGGAGGTGACGATCCCGCGGATCGACGGCATCTTCTCCGGCGAGTGGAGCAACTGGACGTGGGACTCGGTCACCATCGAGGGCGCCAACTGCCGCGAGATCGTCGACAACGTCGTCGACATGGCCCATTTCTTCTACATCCACTACGGCATCCCGACGTACTTCAAGAACGTCTTCGAAGGCCACATCGCCTCGCAGTACCTCAATTCGAAGGGCCGCGCCGACATGGGCATGTCGTCCAACTACGGCGGCGAGGACAACCTCCTCGAATCCGAGGCCTCGTACTACGGCCCCGCATACATGATCAACACGCTGCACAACGACTACAAGGGCATCAAGATCGACACGGTGCTCATCAACTGCCACTACCCGGTCAGCCCGACGTCGTTCGTGCTGCAGTGGGGCGTGGCGGTGCGCAAACCCCCGGGCATCGACGACAACCAGGCCGACAAGATCGCGCAGAAGTTCGCGGAGGGTGTCGGCGTGGGCTTCCTCCAGGACGTCGAGATCTGGAAGAACAAGACCCGCATCGACAACCCGCTGCTGTGCGAGGAGGACGGGCCCGTCTACCAGCTGCGCCGCTGGTACGAGCAGTTCTATGTGGACGTCGACGAGATCGACGAGGACATGACGCGGCGGTTCGAGTTCGAAGTGGACGTCACGCGGGCCAATCAGGCCTGGGAGCAGGAGGTCGCCGACAACCTCGCCCGGCAACAGCAGGAGGCGGCCGGCCAGGCGGGAGTGTCCTGAGTGACCGCCGACCCCGCCTCCTCGCGCCCTGCCTCCTCGCATGCCACCTCCTCGCATGCCACCTCTTCGCATGCCGCCGCGTCCTCGTCGGCTCCGTCCTCGAAGGCCGGCACGCCCGCCGCCTTGGCACGCGCCGAGGCGGTGCGCGCTCAGACCCGCGCCGACCGGGAGGAGTTCCTCACGGCGGGGCTCGTCCCGGTCGCCTGCCACGCCTGTGCGACGACGGTCCTGGTCAAGAAGAACAGCCCGGAACACACGAGCATCCAGTGGATCACCGACACGGCCACGAGCTGCCCGGTGCTGGCCGAACGCGTCGCGAGCGGTGTCCCCGCCGCACGCGCCGGCACGTGCGAGCGCCTGCGCGAGAGCATCACGTCGGCCGAACGGGACGGAGCGTTCGAGTATGAGCGGTGACGGCACGGTGCGGGTGCAGCGACTCCGCGTCGCCGAGGTGGTGGACGAGACCGCCGCGGCCCGCTCGATCGTGTTCGACGCGGAATTGGACTACCGGCCCGGCCAGTTCCTCACGGTGCGCGTCCCCGGGGACGAGCGCGGGCCGGTGGCACGCTGCTACTCGCTGTCGAGTTCCCCCGGGGCCGGGGACCGCCCGCAGGTCACCGTCAAGCGCGACGGCTACGCCTCGAACTGGCTGTGCGACCACGTCGCCGCGGGCGACGAACTCGACGTCCTGCCCGCGAGCGGCGTCTTCACACCCGCGGACCTCGACACCGACCTCGCACTGTTCGCCGGCGGCAGCGGCATCACCCCGGTGCTGTCGATCGTCCGGTCCGTGCTCGCCCACGGGACAGGGTCGATGACCCTGGTGTACGCCAACTCCGACGAGTCGGCGGTGATCTTCGCGGGCGCACTGCGCGACCTCGAGGAGACGTATCCGGGCAGGCTCACCGTGGTGCACTGGCTGGAAACGCTGCAGGGGCTGCCGACGGCCGAGCGGCTGGCACCGCTCGCGGAGCCGCTGGCCGGTCGCGACACGTTCGTCTGCGGTCCCGCGCCGTACATGCGTGCGGCCGTCGCGGCGGCCAAGGCCGCGGGCACCCCGCGGACACGGATCCACCGCGAAACGTTCGTCTCCCTCGGCGGCGATCCGTTCGCCAGCGCCGAACCGGCCACGGGCTCGGCCGCCGATGTCGCGGCGGACACCCCGGGGCGCGGCGCTGCCGACGACGCAGGGGCCGCCGAGGGTGAGGCACCCGCGCGGGTGAGCGTCGACCTGGACGGCACGACCACCGAACACGCCTGGCCGCGCGGCGCCAGGCTGCTGGACGTCCTGTTGGACGCGGGCCGCGACGCCCCGTACTCGTGCCGCGAGGGACAGTGCAGCGCCTGCGCGTGCCGGATCGTCTCCGGCGAGGTGAAGATGCTCAACAACGAGGTGCTCGACTCCGACGACATCGCCGACGGCATCGTGCTGGCCTGTCAGTCCCTACCGCTCACCGACGACGTGTCGATCAGCTACGAGTAGGAGTCCGCGTCATGCCCATCGACCCCGGCCGCGCTATCGGCGCCGACCTCGGCGAGACCACGTTCACCTGGAGCGCCTCCGACGTGCTGCTGTACCACCTCGCGCTCGGCGCGGGTGCGGCACCGACCGACCCCCGCGAACTCCGCTATGCCACCGAGAGCGACCTGCGGGTGCTGCCGACGTTCGCCACCGTCGCCGCCACGGTCCGCGCCACCGAGCCGCCCGAGGTGCGATTCCCCGGCATCGACATCGATCTCGCGAAGGTCGTCCACGGGACGCAGCAGGTCGTCGCGCACCGCCCGTTACCGACGTCCGGCACGGCGACGGCGCGCGGCCGCATCGCCGACGTGCTCGACAAGGGCAAGGCCGCGGTGATCGTCCAGGAGACCGAGGTCATCGACGAGGCGGGTGATCCGCTGTGGACCGCGCGGTCGAGCATCTTCGCCCGTGGCGAAGGCGGATTCGGCGGCCACCGGGGCGACTCCGACCGGTCCCCGGCTCCGCACCGCGAGCCGGACCGCCTCGTCGACGTGCCGACGCTGCCGCAGCAAGCGCTGCTCTACCGCCTGTGCGGTGACCGTAACCCGCTCCACTCGGACCCCGCGTTCGCCCGCGCGGCCGGATTCGACGCACCCATCCTGCACGGCCTGTGCACGTACGGCGTCGTGGCCAAGGCCGTCACGGACGCGGCCCTGGACGGCGACCCGAGGGCGGTCGGCTCGTGGTCGGCGAAGTTCGCCGGCATCGTGCTGCCCGGCGAGACGTTGCGGGTGCGCATGTGGCACGAGGGCGGCCGCGTCCTGGTCACCGCGACGTCGCTCGACCGCGACGACGCCCCGGTGCTCTCCGACGCCGTGCTCGAACCGGCCTGATCCGCGGCCACGCCCGATCCCGCGCTCGCTCGATCGACAGGTGCGGGAGCGGCCGACACGGGTCCGAGACACGGTGGCCGAACTCCGCACGAGCGCAGCACCCGCGCGTCCGAACGCAGCACCCGCGCGTCCGAACGCAGGACACGCGGGTCAGGCCGCGGTCAGCACCAGGCCGCTGGTCGGCACGCCGGTACCCGCGGTGACCAGCGCTGTCTCCGCTCGCGGCACCTGGTTGGCCGCGGTGCCGCGCAGCTGCCGCACCGCCTCCGCGATGCCGTTCATCCCGTGGATGTAGGCCTCGCCCAGCTGCCCGCCGTGCGGGTTCAGCGGCAGCTGCCCGTCCAGTTCCAGGCTGCCGTCGGCGATGAAGTCCTTCGCCTCGCCGCGACCGCAGAAGCCGAGTTCCTCCAGCTGCATCAGCACGTACGGGGTGAAGTGGTCGTACAGCACGGCCACGTCCACATCGGACGTCGCGAGTCCCGACTGGCGCCACAGCTGCCGTCCGACGACGTCCATCTCGGGCAGGCCGGCGAGATCGTCACGGTAGTAGCTGGTCATGATGTACTGGTCCGGCCCGCTCCCCTGGGCCGCTCCAGCAACCACCGCGGGCGGCATGCGCAGGTCGCGGGCCCGTTCCGCGCTCGTCACGACGAGCGCGACCCCGCCGTCGCTCTCCTGACAGCAGTCCAGCAGATGCAGCGGCTCGGCGACCCACTTGGAGGCCTGGTGGTCGGCGAGCGTGATCGGCTTGCCGTGGAACCACGCGCGGGGGTTGGTCGCGGCGCGGGCGCGCGCCGTGACGGCGATCCTGCCGAAGTCCTCACTGCTGGCCCCGTAGTCGTGCAGGTACCGCCGGGCCACCATCGCGACGGTCGCCGCGGGGGTCGCCAGCCCCACCGGGTAGTGATAGCCGTTGTCGATGCCCGAGGTGTTGATCTGCTGGGCCACCGCCGAGGAGACCTGGCCGAACCGCCTGCCGGAGCGTTCGTTGAAGGCGCGGTAGGCCACGACCACGTCGGCCGCCCCGGTCGCGACGGCCATGGCCGCCTGCTGCACCGTCGCGGCGGCCGCACCACCGCCGTAATGGATGCGGCTGAAGAACGTCAGCTCGGGAATGCCCAGCTCCCGCGCCACGGCGATCTCCGCATTGCCGTCCATCGTGAACGTCACCAGACCGTCCACGTCGGACGGTGCGAGCCCCGCGTCGGCGAGTGCCGCCGACACGCACTCCGTCGCGAGCCGCAGTTCCGTACGGCCGGAGTCCTTGGAGAACTCGGTCGCACCGATACCGGCGATCGCCGCCGCCCCGCTGAGCCCCGTCATGCCGCAACCTCGATCCGTACCGTCGCCGACACGTGCTGCCCCAGGCTGTCCACACCGGACACCGCCACGGTCACCTCACCGCCGTCGACCTCCGCAACACGGCCGGTGAAGGTCAACTCGTCGCCCGCGTAGCACGGCACCCCGAGCCGGAGGTCGACCGAGCGGACCAGCGCGTCGGGACCTGCCCAGTCGGTGACGAACCGTTGCACCAGGCCGGTGTCGGTGAGGATGTTCAGGAAGATGTCGCGCGACCCGCGCTCCACCGCGGCGTCGCGGTCGTGGTGCACGTCCTGGAAGTCCCGGGTGGCCAGTGCCGTGGCGACCACGAACGTCGGCGTCACGTCGACGGTCAGCGGTGGCAGCTCCGTGCCCACGGTGATGGTCATGACCGCACCTTCCATGCCGGCAGCGTCAGGTCGTCGTCGATCCGGTCGACACTCGCCTCCACAGCGAGGCCGATGTGGACGTCACCGGGGTCGACCCCGTGCAGCTCACCGAGCATGCGCACCCCCTCGTCCAGCTCCACCAGTGCGAGCACGAACGGCAGGCGCTTGCCGGGCACCGGGGGATGGTGGTGGACGAGGAAGCTGTGGACGGTCCCGGTTCCCGCCGCGACCACGTAGTCCGGCTCCGCGTCGAGGTCGCCGTCCGGTGGCAGCGGTCCCGGCGGGTGCCGGAGCGTCCCGCCCCAGCGCTGGATGCGCAGTTCTCCCTCGCGCAGACCGTCCCAGAAGAACGCGTTGTCCCGTGTCACCACGGGGCGCAGCACCTGCGCGGCCTCGGCGGACGCGGCGTCGTCCCCCGCCGTGGCCGTCCCCGCGCCCCCGGTTGTCCCCGCGCCCCCGGTTGTCCCCGCGTCCCCGGTCGCACCCGCGGAGTGGCCGGTGGCCGGTTGCTCCGGCGGGCGGAACTTCAGGATCCGGAACGTCATCTCCGCGACGGCCTCGTCGTCGACGTACCAGGTCGTGCGAGTGGTGACGAACCAGCCTTCGCCGAGCGCGGTCCGCTTCGGACCGGCGATGCTCTCCAGTACCGCGACCGCGGCGACGTGTTCGCCGGGCCGCAGGTAGCGGTGGTAGGTCTGTGCCGAGTCGGTCGCCACGACCGAGGTGTATCCCGCCTCGTCGAGCAGTTCCGTGGCCCGGCGGAGCGGATCGTCGGCTGGCCGCACCCCGTGCAGCCCGCGCATCGTCCACACCTGGGTCATCGCGGGCGGGGCGACGAGCCGCCCGTGCACGGACTCGGCCGCCGCAGCCGGATCGGTGTAGACCGGGTTCGCGTCCCCGATGGCCTCGACCCAGTTGTTGATCATTGCCTGGTTCACCGGGTCCCGCGCCGGTTCGGGGGCCGAGGGGCCGGCCGCGGCGATCTCGCGCGCGGCCTCCTCGATGCTCCGTCCGATGCCGGCGGGGCCGCTGCCGTCGCCTGTGGCGGCCCTGTCCGTGGCCGCGCTCATCGCGGCACCCTCGGCAGCCCCAGGCCGAACTGTGAGATCAGTTCCCGTTGGATCTCGTTCACTCCGCCTCCGAACGTCAGCACGGTGTTGCGTTTGGTGAGCGTGTCCAGCCAGCCGGCGAGTTCGGCAGTGTCCGGATCGGAAGGATCGCCGTGCCTGCCGACCAGTTCCTCCAGCAGCCTGCTCACCCGCTGGTGCCGCTCGGAGGAGAGCACCTTCGTCGCCGAGGCGTCCGCCACCGACCCGGATTCGGACACCGCGACCTGCCAGTTGAGCAGTTCGTTGACGCGCGTGACGGCGCGGACCTCACCGAGCACGCGGCGCACGTCGGGCAGCTCCAGCAGCGGCGTACCGCCCGGACTCGAGCGCTCGGCCGCCCAACGGCGCACCCGGTCGTAGAGCCCGCCGATCCGGCCCGCCGGCCCGAGCATGACGCGCTCGTGGTTGAGCTGGGTCGTGATGAGCTTCCATCCGGCGTTCTCCTCGCCCACCAGCATGGATCGGGGGACCCGCACGTCCGAGTAGTACGTCGCGTTGACGTGGTGCGCGCCGTCGCAGGTGATGATCGGTGTCCACGAATAGCCCGGATCGGACGTGTCGACGATGAGGATGGAGATGCCCTCGTGCCGCCGCCTGTTCGCGTCCGACAGCGCGCCGGGATCGGTGCGAACCGCGAGCCAGATGTGATCGGCGTCGTGGCCGCCCGTCGTGAAGATCTTCTGCCCGTTGACCACATAGGACTCGCCGTCGCGGACCGCCGTGGTCCGCAGTGCCGCGAGATCGGTGCCCGCCTCGGGTTCGCTGTAGCCGATGGCGAAGTGGACCTCGCCGGCCAGGATCGCGGGCAGGAAACGGCGCTTCTGTTCCTCGGTGCCGTACCGCTGCAGCGTCGGCCCGACGGTCTGCAACGTCACGGCGGGCAGCTGGATGTCGGCACGCGCGGCCTCGTCGGCGAAGATGTGCTGTTCGACCGGTCCGAAGCCCAGGCCGCCGTACTCCTTCGGCCAGCCGACGCCGAGCCAACCGTCACGGCCCATCCGGCGTACCACCTCACGGTAGGTGGGCCCGTGCCGTTCGGTGAGCAGCAGCCCGCGTTCCTCCGGCGTGACGAGCCCGGTGAAGTAGCGGCGCAGTTCGTCCCGCAGTCGCTCCTGCTCGGCCGTGAGCGCGATGTCCATCAGGCGGCACCTCCGGTGAGCGCACCGACCCGGTCGAGGCGCAACGACGGTCCGCCGATGCCGCGGACCAGGTCTTTCAGCAGGGACGAGTACCGGTGCAGCGGGTACGTCTCGTCGAGGCCGATCCCGCCGTGCAAGTGGTGACACGTGGCCATCGCCGGGGGCGCCTGCTCGGCGAGCCAGTACGCCGCGACGTCGAGATCGGCATCGGCGTCCCGCCCGGTGGCGAGCCGCCAGACCGCCGACTCCGCGGCCAGATGTACCGTGCGCGCGGCCACGTAGACGTCCGCGACCTGCTGGGCCACGGCCTGGAACGTGGCCAGCGGGCGGCCGAACTGTTCCCGAGTGCCCAGATGCTGCGTGGTCAGGGCGAGTGCCCCTGCGAGCAGTCCGTCGCCGAACGCCGCGGCCCCGGCGAGCGCGTGCCGGTGCAGCACGCGTACCGCCCCACCGGGTCCGCAGGCCTCGTCCAGCGGCGGGCCCGTCGCGGCGCCGTCGAGCCGCAGAACCGCCTCCGGCGTGCCCGACGCCGTGGGAGCCGGCGTGACGTGCACGCCGGGTGCGGACGGATCGAGCAGGAACACGGCCGTGCCGCCGCCGGTGACCGTGGCGGGCACGAGGATTCGTTCGGCCTCGGCGGCCAGCGGCACCGCGGTCTTCACCCCGTCGAGCCGCCACGTCTCAGCCGGGCCCGCCCCCACTGTGCCTGTCGCGCCGGTGGCCGTCGCGACGGTCGCGGGTCGTTCCACCATGGGGGCCGAGGGTTCGTGCAGCGCGGCGGTCACCACGGCGTCCCCCGCCGATACGGCCCGCAGCAGACCTGCGCACCGTTCCGACGCACCGAGGTGCACGAGTGGGGCCACACCGAGCGTCAACGCCGCCCACGCGGGTGCGTGCGAACCTGCGCGGCCGACCTCCCGGACGACGGCGGCCGTCTCCGCGACACCGAGACCGTCCCCGCCGAGCGATTCCGGCACGACGAGGGCGAGCAGGCCTGCGTCGGCGAGTCGGCGCCAGGCCACGGCCCCGCCCTCGGCACGGCCGTCGTCCCCACCCGTGGCCCTGGCCAGCGCGCCGGCCGCGAGCTCGGCCGCCGTGCGCTGCATCTCGTCCGGAGTGAAATCCACGCGACTCCTTCGTCCAGTGCCGTCCGGCGCCACCGGTCCCGCGACGCACCGGAGACCTCCGGCCACCGCCACCCGGGTTCGACACCATCAATATTTGTAACATGTTCTAGTTTGCTGGATAAATGCACTCGGTGGCAAGGACACTGCCGAGATCGAGGAGAGGAACCGGTTCTCGACATCGGGCACGGCCGGGTCCCGGATACGCTTGCCGCATGCACGCGTGGTTCCGTGCGCGCCGAGCGCTGCAACTGGCCCTGACCACCAACGCGATCCGGCCGTGGTCCGGACACCGGATCTCCGTCCCCGCCTTCGTCGCAGGCTGGCTGACCTCCGAACTCGCCCCGCAGCTGCTCGCACTCACCGCGGCCGACACGACCGCCCATCTCGTCCGGCACCGCCGCGCGAGCGACCCCACCGGGCTGGCGATGGCGGCCGCGTCGGCCGGCGGACTCGCGGCTCTCATCGAATCCGCCCGCCGCGCCCGCGGGGTCGTCGACACCGCTCTCACCGACGCCCTCGGCCCGGACCACCGCGGCCCCACCGGCGACCGCGCCGCCGACGACGTGGCGACACCGTGGGGCAGGCTGGCCTTCCCGTTCCGCATGGACACCCGCGGCGTCCGGCGCGACCGCGACATCGCCTACGACCGGGGCGGACGCCGGTTCCTGCTCGACGTCTACCGCCCGAACGAGCCCGGCACCGGCAGGCCCGTGCTGCTGCAGGTGCACGGCGGCGCGTGGATGACCGGCAGCAAGAACGAACAGGGCGTCCCGCTCATGCTGCACATGGCCCGGCGCGGCTGGACCTGCGTGGCCATCAACTACCCGCTCTCACCCCGTTCCCGCTGGCCCGAGCACATCGTGGCCGCCAAACGCGCCCTCGCCTGGATCCGGGACCGCATCGCCGACTACGGGGGAGATCCGTCGTTCGTGGCCACCACGGGCGGTTCCGCGGGTGGGCACCTGGCATCGCTGCTGGCACTGACCCCGAACGATCCCGCGTTCCAGCCGGGGTTCACCGGCAGCGACACCAGCGTGCAGGCCTGCGTGCCGCACTACGGTGTCTACGACTTCGCCGCGACGAGCGGCTCCCGGGCCAGCGCCGCCCGGATGCGCGGCCTGCTGGCGCGGTTCGTCATGGGCCCTGAGCCGACCCACGCGGACTACGTCGCGGCCTCCCCGCTGGACCGCATCACCGACGCGGCGCCTCCGTTCTTCGTGATCCACGGCGACCGGGACAGCCTCGTGCCCGTCGGAGAGGCACGCCGGTTCGTCGGCGCCCTGCGCGCCGTCTCGCCACAGCCCGTGGCCTACGCCGAGATCCCGGGCGCACAGCACGCGTTCGACATCTTCCCCTCGATCCGCAGCGCCCACGTCGTCGCCGGTGTCGAACGGTTCCTCGAATGGACCCGCGACCGGCACCGCAACGGCGCGGGCGCACCCGTCAGCGGCGAGGCAGGCCCAGCAACCGCTGCGCCACCACGTTGAGCAGCACCTGCGTCGTCCCGCCCGCAATGCTCAGGCATCGCGACAGCAGGAACTCGTGCTGCGCCGCCGACGTCGACTCGTCGACGACGGCGCCCCAGGACCCCCGCGCTTCCAGTGCCGCCTCCGCGACCTCCTGCCGGTGCCGCACCCCGAGGAGCTTCTGCACACTCGACTCCGCACCGGGCTGACCACCACCGAGCCTGCGGACGGTGTCCCGCACCCCGAGAACCGACACCGCCGACCCGTCGACGACGAGAGCACCGAGACGTTCGGCGTCCAGCTCCGGCTGTTCGGCCAGGAGCTGCTCCACCGCCTCGCCGACCGCCGAACCGCCGCCGAGCGCGACCCGCTCGTTGGCGAGGGTCGTGCGCGCAAGCGCCCACCCGCCGTTCACCTCTCCCACGACGTCGGTGTCCGGCACGAACACCCCGTCCAGGAAGACCTCGTTGAATCGCACCTCACCGGTGATCTCGCGCAGCGGCCGCACCTCGATACCCGGCGCGCGCATGTCGACGAGGAAGTACGTGATGCCGCGGTGCTTCGGCGCGTCCTGATCGGTACGGGCCAGGCAGATCGCCCGGTCCGCCTCGTGCGCGAGCGAGGTCCAGACCTTCTGGCCGTACAGCCGCCACCCTCCGGACGCCCGCTCGGCCACACCCTCACCGGCGGGAGTGGCCTCTCCCCCGTCGCCGCTCTCGGCGCGCTCCGCCGACGTGCGCAGGGACGCCAGATCGGATCCGGCTCCGGGCTCGCTGAACAGCTGGCACCAGGTCACCTCGCCCCGCAATGTCGGCAACACGAACCGTTCCCGCTGCTGTTCGGAACCGTGTTCCAGGATCGTCGGCAGCGCCCACGCGCCCACCACCAGGTCGGGCCGGGTGAGACCGGCACGTTCGAACTCGGCGTCGATCGCCAGCTGCTGGGCCGGCGTCGCCTCGAGCCCGTACGGCCGCGGCCAGTGCGGGGCCAGGTACCCACTCTCGGCGAGGCGCACCCGGACCTCCGGCCCGTCCAGCGGGGCGAGCTCGGCCGCCAGCGCGGCGGCACCGCGGCGCACCTCGGCCAGCTCCTCGCCGGCTCCGGGCCCGGCGTGGGCGTCGACGTCCACCTCGACGCCACGCCGCACGCCCGCCCGCGTCAGTTCCCCCGCTCTCCGGCGCCACCGCACCGTGCCGCCGAGCAGCCGGCGCAGCGACACGACGCGGCGCAGATACCGGTGCGCGTCGTGCTCCCAGGTGAAGCCGATCCCGCCGAGCACCTGGATGCAGTCCTTCGCGGTGTCGACGGCGGCGTCGAGCGCACCCGCCGCCGCGACCGCCGCGGCAACGGCGAACTGCTCGGCGTCACCGGTGTCCGCGGCGCGTCCGGCGTCCCACGCGAGAGCCGCCGCCGACTCCGACCGGCACAGCATCTCCGCACACAGATGCTGCACCGCCTGGAACGCACCGATGGGACGGCCGAACTGCTCGCGGACCCGCGCGTACTCACTCGCCGTGCGCACACACCACTCCGCCACCCCCGCGGCCTCCGCGGCCGCCAGCGTGGCTGCCAGCTCCGGGACGGCGACGCTGCCCAGCACGTCGTCGCCCGGCACGGCCACCGCCCGCAGCTCGGCAGTAGCCATCCGGCGGCTCGGATCGAAGGATTCGTGTTCGGCAACGCGCACCCGCGCGGCCTCGACCGCGAACCACACCGTGTCGGCGGCACTCTCGCTCCCCGCAGGTGCGGCCGCCGCCCCGTCGGCGCCGGTGCGCGCGGCGAGCAGCAGCACGTCGGCATCGGGACCGTCCGGCAGCACCGGCGTGGTGCCGTCGACGACGACGCCGCCGTCCCGGCCCGGCCGTGCGACGAGGTCTCCCGGCTCGAACGCCACCGCCGCCCGTACGGTGCCCGCGGCCACGGCGGGCGCGTACCGCAGGGCCACCGCGGACGCGGGCCGCTGCGCCCACGCGAGCCCGGCGAGAGCCGAGCCGAGACCGGCACCGCCCGCCAGCTCGCCCGCCGCGGCCGCGACACCGGCCACCAGGTCCGTGACACCACCGCCCGCCCCGCCGAGCGATTCCGGCAGGGCGACCGACGGCAACCCGATGCCGCCGATCGCCGCGGCCGGGTCGGGGGATTGCGCCGCAGCCCGCACGGCGTCGGCCAGTGCTCGTTGCTCGTCCGTCATCGCGATACCCACGAGCGCGATTGTAGAACATGTTTCACTTAACCGGGCGTAACCCGAGCATCGCTTTCAGCCGATGTTGGGTAGACTGCACATCAGGACTGGAACAGGTTCTTGAATCAGGAGAGATGCCGATGGCAAGCAAGCCCAAGGCGCCGGCCTCGTCGAAGACGGCGTCCCGGAGCTCCACCGCTCTCGGCCCGATGGGCGGGGACGAGCCCGGAACGGCGGCCCAGCGCGACCGGCGCAAGCGCATCCTCGACGCGACGCTCGCCCTCGCGGCGAAAGGCGGCTACGACGCGGTTCAGATGCGCACCGTGGCCGAACGCGCCGACGTCGCCCTCGGCACCCTCTACCGCTACTTCCCGTCCAAGATCCATCTGCTGGTGTCCGGACTCGCGCGCGAGTTCGAGCGGGCACAGGACAAGCTCGACCGCGGCAGCATCCCCGGCGAGACGTCCACCGAGCGCCTGCTCGTCGTCCTGGGCCGCAACACCCGCATGATGCAGCGGGACCCGCACCTCACCGAGGCGATGGTGCGGGCATTCATGTTCGCCGACACCACGGCGGCGGCCGAGGTGGAGCAGGTCGGCGCCATGATGGAGAACATGTTCGCGAAGGCGATGGGCATCGACGAGCCCACCGACCACGACCGTGACGTCTTCCACGTGATCGCCGACGTCTGGATGGCCAACCTCGTCGCCTGGGTCACGCGCCGCGCGTCCGCCGCCGACGTCGCCAAGCGCCTCGAACTGTCGGTGCACCTGCTGCTCGACTGAACCGCACCGGGCGTTCCCCTGAGCCACGGCCCCGGGGAACGCCCGGTGCGATCCGGCGGACCGTCAGCCGCCGTAACGCGCGACGAAGGCGGCGAACTCGTCGAGTTCCCGCAGCGTGTCGGATTCCGGTGCGGTCGCCAGCATGAACGTCACGTGGTCGACGCCCGCCTCGGCCCACCCCTCGATGACCTTCTCGTCGACGGGCGCGCCGAAGATCGCCATCGGCACGTCCGGCTTCCCCTGCTCGGCGAACCAGTCCTGTGCCTGCCGAATCTCCTCCGGCGTGGTGTGCGGACGCGGCAACCAGCCATCACCGAAGGCGACGGTCCGCCGCAACGCGGCCGGACTCTCCCCGCCCACATAGATCGGCGGATGCGGCGTGGCGACCGGTTTCGGCCACGCGTAGACCGGGTCGAAATCCACATACCTGCCGTGGAACTCCGCCTGCTCCTCGGTCCACAGCCGCGTCAGCGCCTCCAGCTGCTCGTTCATCAGCGCGCCGCGAGTGGCCGGGTCCACACCGTGGTTGCGCATCTCCTCGCGATTCCAGCCCACACCGACGCCGAGCACGAACCGGCCGCCCGACACCAGATCCAGGCTCGCCCCCTCGTTGGCGGTGTGGATCAGGTCACGCTGCGGCAACAGGGCGATCCCCGTACCCACGGTCAGTTCCCGCGTCGTCGCAGCGGCCGCCGTGAGCGCCACGAACGGGTCGAGCGTGCGGTAGTACTGGTGCGGCAGGTCGCCCCCGCCGGGATACGGCGACTCCCTGCTGACGGGGATGTGGGAATGCTCGGCGAGGAACAGCGAGCTCAGGCCCCGCTCCTCCAGCGCCGTACCCAGTGGCCCCGGCCGGATTCCCTCGTCGGTCACGAACGTCGAAACACCGAACTTCATATCCATGCGCAACCGGCTGCGGGCGGCGTGCATTCCCGCAGCCGTGACCGAGCCGGGCACCGCTCGCTCCGTGGCGAGGCGGTGCCCGGCGGGCGGCCGGTCAGACGTTGCGCCGGTACTGACCGCCCACCTCGAAGAACGCCTCGGTGATCTGGCCGAGCGAGCACACCCGCGCCGCGTCCATGAGCACGGCGAACACGTTCTCGCCCCGCGCCGCCGCCTCCCGCAACCGCGCCAGCTGGGTCTGCGCCTCGGCGTGATTCCTGGTCTGGAAATCGTCGAGCCGCTGCAACTGCGAGCGTTTCTCGTCCTCGGTGGCGCGGGCGAGTTCGACCTCGCCCTCCTGCTCGTCCACGTCCGGGTTGCGGAACGTGTTCACCCCGACGATCGGCAGCTCACCACTGTGCTTGAGCCGCTCGTAGGTGATCGACTCGTCCTGGATCTTGCCGCGCTGGTAGCCGGTCTCCATCGCGCCCAGCACACCGCCGCGTTCGGAGATGCGCTCGAACTCGGTCAGCACCGCCTCCTCCACGAGGTCGGTGAGCTCGTCGATGATGAACGAGCCCTGCAGCGGGTTCTCGTTCTTCGCCAGGCCCCATTCCTTGTTGATGATCATCTGGATCGCCATGGCACGACGTACCGAGCTCTCGCTCGGCGTCGTGATCGCCTCGTCGTAGGCGTTGGTGTGCAACGAGTTCGCGTTGTCGTACAGCGCGCACAGGGCCTGCAGCGTCGTGCGGATGTCGTTGAAGTTCATCTCCTGTGCATGCAGCGATCGCCCAGAGGTCTGCACGTGGTACTTGAGCTTCTGCGACCGCTCCCCCGCGCCGTAGCGTTCCCGCATCGCCACGGCCCAGATCCGGCGCGCCACCCGGCCCAGCACCGAGTACTCGGCATCCATGCCGTTGGAGAAGAAGAACGACAGGCTGGGAGCGAACTCGTCGATGTCCATGCCCCTGGCCAAATAGGACTCGACGTAGGTCAATCCGTTCGCCAGCGTGAAGGCGAGCTGCGAGATCGGGTTCGCCCCGGCCTCGGCGATGTGATAGCCCGAAATGGACACCGAGTAGAAGTTCCGCACCCCGTGCTCGATGAACCACTCCTGGATGTCCGACATCATCCGGAGGCTGAACTCCGTGGAGAAGATGCAGGTGTTCTGGCCCTGATCCTCCTTGAGGATGTCGGCCTGCACCGTGCCGCGTACCTGCCGCAGTGTCCACGCGCGAATCTCGGCGGCCTCGTCGGCGTCCGGTTCGCGGCCGTGCTCGGAGCGGAAGGCGTCCATCCGCTGGTCGATCGCCGTGTTCAGGAAGAACGCCAGAATCGTCGGAGCCGGACCGTTGATCGTCATCGACACCGACGTCGACGGCGCGGTGAGGTCGAAACCGTCGTAGAGCACCTTCATGTCGTCGAGCGTCGCGATCGAGACGCCCGACGTGCCCACCTTGCCGTAGATGTCCGGCCGGGTGTCCGGGTCGAAGCCGTACAGCGTCACCGAGTCGAACGCCGTCGACAGCCGCTTGGCCTCCGAGTCGGCCGACAGGTACTTGAAACGCCGGTTCGTGCGGAACGCATCCCCTTCGCCCGCGAACATCCGCGCCGGGTCCTCACCGTCGCGTTTGAACGGGAAGACACCCGCGGTGTACGGGAAGTAGCCGGGCAGGTTCTCCCGCCGCAGGAACGACACGAGCTCGCCCTTGTCCTTGTACCGCGGGAGCGCGACCCGCGGAATCCTGCTCCCGGAGAGCGTGTCCCGCCACAGCTCGGTGCGGATCTCCTTGTCCCGCACCGTGAACGCGAGCTCCTCACCGCGGTACGACTCGGACAGCTCCTCCCAGCGCGCCAGCAGCTGCGCCGTCTCCGCCTCCACACCGGATTCGGCGCGTTCGACGAGCCCGTCCAGCGTGCCGGCGTCGCCCCCATCGGCCGCGAGTGCCTCCCTGGCGGCGGTCAGATGCTCGCGCATGCGCACCGCGTCCGCCTGCCGCTCGGTCTCCGCGTGGTAGCCGCGCACGGTCTCGGCGATCTCGGCCAGGTACCGGACCCGGTGCTGCGGGATGATCGTCGCCGTCTGCGTCGAGACCTTCCCCTCGACGGGCGCCAGCGTCCCCGCCGACACCGACAGTCCGCCGTCGGCGAGCATGTCACGCAGCTGCTGGTACAGCGCGGTGACGCCGTCGTCGTTGAACGTGGCCGCGCTCGTGCCGTAGACCGGCATGTCCTCGGGGTCGGAGCCGAATGCCTCCCGGTTGCGCACCAGCTGGCGCGCGACGTCACGGCGCGCGTCCTCGGCGCCGCGGCGTTCGAACTTGTTGATCGCCACGACGTCGGCGAAGTCGAGCATGTCGATCTTCTCGAGCTGTGAGGCCGCGCCGAACTCGGGCGTCATGACGTACAGCGAATGGTCGACGTGGTCCACGATGCCCGCATCGCCCTGACCGATACCGGGAGTCTCGACGATGACGAGGTCGAAGCCAGCCGCCTTGCACGCGAGCACGGTCTCGTCGAGCCCCTGCGGGATCTCCCCGCTGGTCGTCCGGGTGGCCAACGAACGGAAGAACACCCGGTCGCCGTCCAGGCAGTTCATCCGGATGCGGTCACCGAGCAGTGCACCACCGCCGCGGCGACGGCTCGGGTCGACCGCGAGCACCGCGATCCGGAGCTTGTCCTCCTGATCGTTGCGGAACCGGCGCACCAGTTCGTCGGTCAGCGAAGACTTGCCGGAACCACCGGTTCCGGTGATGCCGAGCACGGGCACCGTTCTCGCCTGCGCCGCTTCCCGGACGGCGGTGTGCCACTCGCCGGGCAAAATGTCCTGCTGCAACTGCGAGATCGTCCGGGACAGCGTCCGCGTGTCGCCCGCGAGCAGCTGGTCCAGGTCGCCGGCCCACTCCCGCGCCAGGTCGACGTCGCACTCCCGGACCATGTGGTTGATCATGCCCGGCAGGCCGAGCTCCAGCCCGTCCTCCGGCGAGAAGATCCGCGCGACGCCACGCGAGTGCAGCAGGTCGATCTCGTCCTGGACGATGACACCGCCGCCACCGCCGAACACCTTCACGTGGCCCGCCCCGCGTTCCCGGAGCAGCTCGACCAGGTACGAGAAGTACTCGACGTGCCCGCCCTGGTAGGCACTGATCGCCACACCCTGCGCGTCCTCGGCGATCGCGGCCGTCACCACCTCGTCGACGGACCGGTTGTGCCCGAGGTGGATCACCTCCGCACCCTGCGCCTGCAGGATGCGCCGCATGATGTTGATCGAGGCATCGTGTCCGTCGAACAGGCTCGCCGCCGTGACGAACCGGACGGGATGCACAGGCTGGTGCAGCTCGGTGGTCATGCCACCAAAATACTTGGACTTCCTACTAATTCAAAGACGCGGTCCACCGTGACGACGGTCTCTCCCGGCGGCATCGCCGCGGAGCTACCGCCGCTGCGGCCGCCCGCCTCAGCCGACGGGCTTCGGAGCCGCGGCGCCCCGCACCGCCAACCACTGCTGCATCGCGTACTCGACCATCGTGATCAACGTCTGCTTCGTCGATTCGCGTTGCCGGGCGTCGCAGCGCACCAGCGGGATGCTCTCGTCGATCGACAGTGCCTCACGCACATCGTTCAGATCGTGCTGGAGCACGCCGTCGAACGTGTTGACGCCGACGATGTACGGCAGGCCCCTGTCCTCGAAGAAGTCGATGGGTGCGAACGAGTCCGCGAGCCGGCGGGTGTCGGCCAGCACGACCGCACCGATCGCGCCGCGCACGAGGTCGTCCCACATGAACCAGAAGCGTTCCTGGCCGGGCGTGCCGAACAGGTACAGGATCAGGTCCTCGTCGAGCGAGACGCGACCGAAATCCATGGCCACCGTGGTGGTGGACTTGTTCGGCGTCGCCGCCGTGTCGTCGATGCCGGTGCTCGCGTCCGTCATCATCGCCTCGGTCGTCAACGGCACGATCTCGGACACCGAACCGACGAACGTTGTCTTGCCCGCGCCGAATCCGCCTGCCACGACGATCTTCGCCGAGGTCATCGTCTGCGGCGCCGCCTGGCGCGGTGCCTTAAAGCCGACGGAGTCCACTCAACACCCTTTCCATCAACATAAAATGCGCTTCGGCGTTCTCGCTGCCCGCCACGGTGCGGTGCACGGTCACCAACCCCGTGTCCGCCGCGTCGCTGATCAGCACTCGCGCCACCCCGAGCGGCACCTGGAGAACCGCTGCGATCTCGGCCACCGAACGCGGAGTCCGGCATTCTTCCATGATGACCTGATGCTCGAGCTGATCGGGGACCGGAAGGACCGCGGCATCACGCGTCGAGATCAGCGTCTCGAGTTCCAGCGGGTAGTTCGCTTTCGTCCGGCCGCCGGTGATGGCGTAAGGACGGACGAAACCGGTTTCCTCAGCCGCCGACGGCGGTGCCACCGGCTCGACGGGGATGGGTTCGGCCGACACAAACTGCTCCTCTCCGGTCCAAGACCGGTCATGGTCCTCCTCACCGGGCCACACCACGTCCGTGGGTTCGGCCGGTGAGGACGACGGTGCTTCCCGGCTGTCGGGCTCGCCGGTTGCGTCCCGACCGTCGTCGTCGGGCTCGTCCCTGCGCTTGCCGCGCTTCCGGCGGCGCAGTCCGGACGTGAGCGCGAAGCCGTTGAGCACGTCGGAGATCGCGCCCTCGTCGTTCCCGCTCCCGAATCCGGAGTCAGTGCTCATCGCTACGGTCATCCCACCGATCCGCCGACCAGCGGGCCACCCGCGCCCTGGAGCTGCGCACGCAGCTCGGGCGTCAGGATCTGCCCGACCCGGTCGACGAGCAGCGTCATCTCGTACGCCACCTGACCGATATCGCAGTTCGGCGCGGCCAGCACGGCCAGACACGAACCGTCACTGATGGACATCAGCACCATGATGCCGAGTTCCATCTCGACGACCGTCTCGTTCACGGCTCCCGCCTCGAAGCAACGGGCGGCACCCTGGGTCAGGCTGATCAGACCGGAGGCGACGGCGGCGAGCTGGTCGGCGCGGTCGAGCGGCAACCGGTTCGACGCGGTGAGCAACAGCCCATCCGCCGACACGACGACGGCATGCGCGACGCCCGGCACTCGCTCGGCGAAGTCGTTCACCAGCCATCCGAACTGGTTCTGTTGGGGCTGAGCCCGATCCGGCGCGGTCATTCACCCTCCACTTTCTGTTCACTGCTGTCGCTCGCCTGAGCGGTCCGATGCCGGCCTCGGCGAATTCCCTGCTGGAAACTGCTGAGCCTGCCCTGCACGTCGGCGGGGTCACGCTCGCGCCGCGGCCGGCCGTTCCCCGGTCCCGTCGACGTCGCACTGCCCGGCATGAGCTGCTGACCACGTTGGCGGCGGGGCAGCCCGGCCGGGGTGTAGCCGGTCGGCGCCGCCTCCGACGCCGATTCCACCGTCCGCCACCGCTCGTCGGCGGCGAACATCCAGTCGGACGTGGCCTCGGCCGCGTCCGACACCCCCTCAGCCGTCGCGGCTTCCGTGGACGGGGTGTCCGCGGTGGTCGTGTCGGCGGCCGCCTCGCGAGTGACGGTCTCGGTGGCCGCGGTCTCGCTGGCCGCGGACTCCGCGGGCACGGCCTCGGCGCTCGCGGTCTCGGTGGCCGCCGCGTCCGCGTCGGCCTGCGTCGAGTCCGCAGGGGCGCCGCTCGCCGACGGGGTACCGCCGGCCACCGGGTTCGCCCGCGGCTGCGGAGTCGGCGCAGGGGCGGGTCGCGGCTTACGCCGCCGCTGCGGCAGGCCTGCCGCCGTCTTCGGCGTGTCGGCCCCGGATCGCCGGGGCTGCGGGCCCCGTTCGCGGGATGCGGCCGGCGGTGAGCCCTCCGACTCCGCATCCGCCGACTCCGTATCCACCGACGTCGCATCGACCGACTCGGCACCCTGCGGAGTGGTGCCCTCCACCGCCGTGCTCTCCGACGCCGCCTGCGACGCGGCAGGCTGCGATGGGGAGTCCTCCTGGACCTGCTGCTGGGACGAGCCCCGTCCCGCCGTCGCCGTGTCCTGTGTCTCCGTGTCCGGGGCGGCCGTGTCGGGAGTCGTGGCGCCAGGGCCGGCGGCCGTCCGGTCGGCAGGTGCGGCCGCGCCGTTCACGGGCGTCTCGGCTGCCGTCGTGGCGTCGGCCGGGCCCTCCGGGTCCTTCCGGCTCCTGCCGCGGCTGACGCCCTGCTGGAAACTGCTCAGGCGGCTGCGCACCCCCGTGGCGTCGCGCGGCGGCTTCGGCGCCTCGTGCGAGACGCCGTTCACGGCACCGCTGCCGGAGGCACCCGACGCGTTGCCCGGCATCAACTTCCGGCCCCGCTCCCGCCGGGGCAGGCCCGCCGACGTGTACCCCGCGGGTTCGTCACCGCCCGACCGGCGCTGCGGGTCCCCCGGCGTCGAGGAACCCCAACCCTGGTCGTGCTCCTCGTCCGAGGCACTGCGGAACCACGCCGACAGCATGTCGTTGAAGATCGGCGTGCCTTCGGAGCCGTCCTTCTGCTTGGGTGTCGGTTCGGGCGCAGGCGGCTGTTTGGCCGACGTCGCGGCGTTCCACCAGTCGGTTACCTCGGTGTCCGGCACGGCGAACAGCGCCGACCCGCCGAGGTCCGAACTCGGCGCGGCCGAGGCGGTCCGGTCCGCGTTCGGATCGGCGACGCCGTCCGTCGTACCGGCGGCTCCCGCCTCGGCACCGGTGCCGGCCGATCCGCCGGACCGCGACCCGCCGTCGCGGGAGGTGCGGCTCGCGCCCGGCTTGCGACGCGGCAGATTCGGCTTGGCGCCGTTCCTCGCTCCGGAGCCCGACTCGTCGCCGGAGCCCGACTCGTCGCCGGAGCCCGACTCGTCGCCGGAGCCCGTCTCGTCGCCCTGCGAGCCGCCGGCGGCCTCGTCGTCCCGGGGTGCCTCATCGACCGGAGCAGGTGCATCGGCCGGAGCAGCTGCATCGTGCTGCGCTCCCGGACCTGGTTCGTCGGCCGGGCCGCCCTGCTGCGGGATCGGCAGCCCGCCCCCGTTCGCCGTGGAGCTCCCGTTCCGGTCGCGGCCGACCGGGCCCGAACCCGCCCCGTCATCGGTCCCGGAAGCCGGTCGGCTCGTGTCACCGCCCTGGCGGTCGTCACCGGTGATCGGGCTGAACAGCGCCGTACCGGACACCTCGGTTCCCGACGGCGCGTCGCCGCCCTGGGTCAGCGGCGCGAAGGACGTCGGCAGCGCCGAGCCGGAGCCGCGCCGCTGCGGCAGCCCGTTGCCCGTCCCGCCGTCATCGGTGGGTGCCGTGCCGTTCGCAGTGGGCGAGCCGTGCGCGGTGGCCGACCTGCCACCGGTCGCCGATCCGGGCGTACCGGCGGGGCGTGCGATGTCCCCGCGAGCCGGGTCCCCGGGAGCGGTCTGCGCGAGCACCTCTGTCGGCGCCTGCTGCTCGACGATGACGACTTCCGAGGGGACGGTCACGACCGCCGTGACACCGGTCGCGTCCGGCCCGCTCTGCAGTACGACGCGGAAGCCGTGCCGCTCGGCCAGTCGGCCGACCACGAACAGGCCCATTCGCCGTGAGGTCGCGATGTCGACGGGGCCGACGTCGCGAAGCCGGCCGTTCGCCTCCTCCAGCTCGGCGTCGTTCATCCCGATGCCGCGGTCGGAGATGTCGACCTGCAGCGCACCGTCCTCGAGGAGCCTGCTGGAGAGCGTGACCCTCGTCTCGGGCGCGGAGAACGCCGCCGCGTTGTCGAGCAACTCGGCGACCAGTCGGACGAGGTCGCCCGCCGCGTAGCCGACGACGCGCGCCGACGGCGGGGTGTTCACCACGACACGCTGGTACTGCTCGATCTCCGAGACGGCCGCACGGAGCACGTCGGTCGCCGACACCGGCCGACCGGACCTCCTGCCCGGCTCGTCACCGGACAGCACCATGAGGTTCTCGTTGTTGCGCCGCATCCGCGTGGCGAGATGGTCGAGCTGGAACAGCGTCGCCAGCTGGTCGGCGTCCTCCTCGTCGCGCTCCAGGCGTTCGATGAGCTGCAGCTGCCGCTGCACGAGGCTCTGACTCCGCCGGGACAGGTTGACGAACACGCCCGCGAACCCTGCCCGCATACCGGCCTGTTCGACCGCGAGACGCAACGCCTGGCTGTGCACCGCGTCGAACGCGCGGGCGACCTGCCCGATCTCGTCGTCGGTGGACACCGGGACCGGGCGCACGACGGGGTTCTGCGACTGGCCGTCCTGGATCGACCGCACGGCTTCGGGCAGCGCCCGGTCCGCGACGTCCAGCGCGGCGGTGCGCAGCACGTTCAACGAGCGCAGCAGCTGCCGGGTGATCACGAACACCACGACGCCTGCCAGTGCCAGCGCCAGGACGAACAGTACGGCCAGCCAGACCACCGCCGCATGTGCGCCGCTCGCGGCGTCATCGGCGCTGGTCTGGATCTCGTCGCCGAGTTGGCCCGCGAACTGTCCCATCGACGCGAACACGCCGCCGGACGCGTCCTGCCACTGGCCGGCCGGGACCTCGCCGAACGCGGCGTCGGCGTCCTGCCCGGCGAGCAGTCCGCGCATGGCCTGTTCACGATCGTCGAACGTCTCACCGCGCACGGTCTCGTTGAAAGCGGCACGCTGCTCGACGGTGGCCGCGCCGCCGAACTCGGTCAGCCGGTCCTCCAGTCGCACGGCCGAGGTCCGGAGCTGGTCGAACTCGCTCGGGGCGAGCCCGCCGCGGTCGATGCCGTGGGCCACCAGCGCCTGCTGGATCGACACCTCCTCACGGGCGGCCAGCGCGTCGTGCAACGCCGTGGGCGTGCCGCCGATGGCACGGTCGCCCATGCCCGACACCGCGGCGACGTCCACCGTCAGCAGCGAGGACGTGATGACCGAGTACGACTGTGCCGCCTGGATCGCGCCGAGCTGACCGGTGCGAACCCGTTCCCGCAGCGACGAGAGGCGGTCGAGCTGCTCGTTCAGTTCGGCGCGGGGCTCGGTGAGCGCGTCGAGCTCGGCGCCCTCCGTGCCGAGTGCGGCCCGCACCGGCCCCACCGCGCGGTCGACCTCGTCGCGGAGTTCGTTCAGCTGTGCCGAATCGACACCGTTGCCCCGGGTCAGCGCGGCCGCGGTGGCGGTGCGCTCCTGCTGGAGGGCATCGAGCAGCGTGCGGGACGCGGAGTTGAGTTCTGCCAGCTCGGCCACGCGGTCGTACCGATCCGCACGGTCGAGCTGGGTCGCGAGCGTCAGTCCACCCAGCACCAACGCGATGACGATGGGAATCAGGGTGACGGCTCCGAGCTTGGCTGGCAGTTTCCAGTCCCGCCAGCGCGCCAGAGCCTTCCACGGGGACGGCTTCGGGGCGCCCTCTCCGAGAAGCTGCCCCACGGGCACTCGGCCTTCTCCTGCAACGGTCACGTACGTGACTCCCTCTCCGGCTCGCTCACGGCCACGACGATCTCCGGCCCGGTACGGCGCGGGGCCACGGCCCGGTCCGGATGCCCGGACGGGCGTGCCGTCCCGGACGGGCCTGCGAGAACCCGGCCCGTGCACCGCGCGCTGTACCGCATGTCTGGTCGTTCCTCCGTATCCGGCTGCTCCGGGACGGGCGCCGGATACGCCCGGCCCGTGCCGGACACCGCCGCCGCGACGCCGCGGGCCCGGGGACCGCAGGCGTCACCGACGCTGTCGCCACCCGGCCCGTCGGCCCGGTCGCCGCTGTCGCTTCCGTCCGCCCCGGCCGTGCCGTCCTCTCCCCCACAGACGCCGGCCGCGAGTTGCGATCTGCAGGTTGAAACCACAGATCCGTGCCGTGGCACTCAATTCGCTTGGCCGGGGCGCCAGAAATCGTACAGCCAATCGGGTTGCCACCAAATGATCTCGAGAGGCGCAGCATGACCAGCGGAAATCGCCATTCACCCGACTCGGCGGCACTCGGTTTCCGTTTTCCGGGAACACGGCGTGGGAATTTGATTACTGAAGTCGCAGCAGCGTCGTGGTCAAGTCTCACCCACATGGCGCAGACATCGGCGTTGACCCCCTCGAAGGAACCACCCTGACCACGTAGCTGACTACGCAGCGCGTTCAAAGAGTCCACGATCTTGTGGTGTACCTCGGATGCACCTACCCGGCCGGCGTCCCTCGAACCGGTGGTCCAGTCCTCCGTGCCGCCAACCGGATGCCGACCGGTTCCCCCGTCCGCGGACCTCGCTCCGCCGCCGCTCCCGCGCCAGTGGGCGGCACATCCACCACATGATCACTACACGCTGCGACGAGACGTCGTGGTCAAGTCCGATGCACGTCACCCGATTCAGCGGCTTTCGCGGTTCCACGGAAAACGGAGAGCACAATTGCACACGGTTTTCATGCCATCTGCCGCAATGCGGACAGAAATGACAGGGCGGCCGTACCCTCCGATCACGGAATTCGCGGCGGGCGACAGTTTCACGCGTGACGTGCCGGGTTGGTGAACCGGCACCCGCACCGAGGCTCAAGTTGCACGCCGCACACCGGCCGGGCCCAGGCCCCGCGGCCGGGGTCCGGACCTGCCAATCTCACCCTCGTGAACCACCGTGACCACATCCCGGTACCGCCCCCGGCGCTGCGCCGGTTCCTGGCCGAGCACGACCCGCCGACGCCGTGCCTCGTCGTGGACACCGACACCGTCGTCGCGCGGTACCGGACCCTCGCGGCCGCGTTCCCGCAGGCCCGCATCCAGTACGCCGTCAAGGCCAATCCCGCCCACGACGTCGTGCGCGTCCTGGCGGAGGAGGGCGCCTGGTTCGACGTCGCCAGTCCGGCCGAGATCGAGCTGTGCCTGGCCGCGGGATCCGACGGCCGCACGCTGTCCTACGGCAACACCGTCAAGAAGCCGGCCGACATCGCCCGCGCCCATGCCGCCGGCGTGACCGAGTACACCTGCGAGGCCGACGGCGATCTCCACGCCATCGCCGCCCACGCCCCGGGGGCGCAGGTGTCGGTGCGGCTCCTCGTCGACCCGCCGGACTCGGCGACACCGTTCGGGCGCAAGTTCGGCTGCAGCCCCGCAGTCGCCACGGACCTTCTCGTCGAGGCCGCCGCGCTGGGGCTGGACCCGGTCGGCGTCAGCATGCACGTCGGCTCACAGCAACGGGACCCCCATGCATGGGACGGCGCGATCGCGACGGCGGCCTCCGTGTTCGGCGCGGCGGCCGCCCACGGCGTCCACCTGCGCAGGCTCAACATCGGCGGCGGCCTGGCCACGGGCTACCGGCGCCCGGCGCCGGAACCGGCCGACTACGCCGCCGCGATCACCGGAGCCCTGCGCGCCCGGTTCCCCGGCGAGCAGCCGGAACTGGTCGTCGAACCCGGCCGCGCGGTCGTTGCCGATGCCGGTCTGATCCGCGCCGAGGTGGTGCTGATCAGCCGCAAGGACCCCGGTGACGACCACCGCTGGGTGTACCTCGACATCGGCCGCTACAACGGGCTCGCCGAGACCGAGAACGAGGCGATCACCTACCCCGTCGAGCCCGTCGACCCGCGTGGCGGCCCCGACGGCCCGGTGATCCTGGCGGGCCCCACGTGTGACGGCGACGACGTGCTGTATCAGCGGACGCCGTACCGGCTACCCGAGTCCTTGCGCGCCGGGGACCGGATCGACATCCTTGCCGCCGGCGCGTACACGGCGAGTTACTCGTCCGTGGCGTTCAACGGCATTCCGCCACTCCGTACCTACTGCATCCGCGAAGGGAGGCCAACCGGTGCCGACTGACCGCAGCGACGTCGGTGTGTTCTCGGGAACGCACGTGCTCGCCGAGCTGGACGGTGTCGACCCACGGCTGCTCGACGACGAGACGTTCCTGCGCGCCGCGCTGGCGCGCACGCTCACCGATGCCGGCGCGACGGTCTGCGACGTCATCGCCCACCGGTTCCAACCACAGGGCGTGACCGTGCTGGCGATGCTCGCCGAGTCCCACGCGTCGGTGCATACGTACCCGGAGGTCGGAGCGGCGTTCGTGGACGTGTTCACGTGCGGCGACCGCGCCGACCCCGCTCATGCCGTCCAGCTGCTCGGCGACGCCCTGGGCAGCGGTCCGGTGACCATGTCAACCGTCCGGCGCGGCCAGCCCGCCCGGCACACGACCGTGACAGGAGGATGACGCGTGTCCCCCGCCAACATCGGGTCCGCCACCGGGGCCGAGATCGTCGAACCGCTCGCCGACGGCATGACGCGCACCTGGCGCGTCGACGAGGTGGTGGTCGACACGACGACGGCCTTCCAGCACGTCCTGATCGGCCGCACCGCCCACGGCCTCACCCTGTTCTGCGACGACGAACGCCAGAGCAGCGAGGCGAGCCAGCTCGTCTACCACGAGGCGCTGGCCGTGCCACCGCTGCTGCTGGCCGACCAGATCCGTTCCGTGCTGATCATCGGTTCGAGCGAGGGCGTGGTGAGCGGGATGGCCCTGGCACACGGAGCGACGACGGTGGACCACGTCGACATCGACGCCGAGACCGTGCGGCTGTCCGCCCGGCACCTGCCCTACGGCTACACCGAGGACGAGCTGGCCGCGGCCGAGGCGCACCAGGGGCCGGTGCGGGTGCACTACCGCGACGGCTTCGACTTCCTGGCCGCTGCCGAGTCCGCGGGAACCCGCTACGACGTCGTGCTGATCGACCTGCCCGACGAGAGCGAAGACCCGCAGGCCCAGCACAACCGCCTCTACGAGGCCGACTTCCTGCGCCGATGCGCGCGGCTGCTCACCGAGGGCGGCGTGGTGACCTGCCAGGGCGGTTGCCCCACGATGTGGCGCAACCGGACGCTCGTGGCAGCGTGGCAGCGGTTCACGGAGTTGTTCGGCACCGCCGTCTACTACGGATCCGACGAGCACGAGTGGGCGTTCCTGTCGGGCAGGCTCGACCGGCTCGGCGACCCGGTGACCACCATGCAGGACCGGCTGGCAGCCGTGACGAGCGACGGCGCGGGCTATCGCCCCGCATCGATCGACGCCGAGGCGCTGCGGGCGGGCACCGTGCCCCCGCACGCGGTGCGGACGTCGGTCAGAGTTTCTGCCCCGCGGTGACGCGCTGGTGGACCTTGCGCTCGACCCAGAACGACAGCAGGGGCACACATCCGGCCAGCAGCACGCCGACCGTGCCCTTCACGGACCAGCGGGCCTTGAGCGCAAGGTCCACCGCCAACACCAGGTAGATCATGTAGACGACGCCGTGGATCGGCGAGTACACCGCCGAGGGGCCTGCGTTGTCGAAGCCGTAGCGGATCACCATCACGGCCACCAGCCCCAGCAGTCCGATACCGGTGGCGAAGGCGGCGACGCGGAACCGGGCCAGTGGGCCGCGCAGCGGTCCCGGAGCCTGGCCGCCCGCGGCGGTCGGTGCCGCGGCGTTCCCGCCGTCGGCGTCGCGGTCGGTCGTCACCATGTCGTCACGTCACCTCTTGGTCATGTGCGTTGAGTTCGGCCAGGTACCGGTTGTACGCGGCGAGTTCGGCGTCGGCGGGGTCCTCGCGATCGCCGCGTTCGCCGCGATCGTCGCTGTCGGCCCGGCGCGGTTTCGGGGCGCGCCACCGGGCGGGTTCGCGGGAATCGGCCACCGGAGCGGACGGCTCGCGGGCCGCAGCCGTGGCGCCGCTCCGCTCGTCGCCGAGCCCAGCGGTGTCCTCGCCGGCCCTGCGACGGCTGAGTACTCGCCACCGCCAGACCATGAAGGCAGGGAACAGCCCGAACAGCGGCCATTGCAGGACGTAACCGAGATTCTGGAACGTTCCGCCCGCCGAGGAGAACCGGTCCCACTGCCACCATGCCAGCCCGGAACACACCACCATGGCCGCGACGCACAGCAGCGTGATGCCCACGGCGCGGCCGGTGATGGAGCGGGGGTTCACGCCTCCGACGCTAGCACTCCCACGGCCGCGACCGCGGTCACACACCCCCGCACCGCGCAGGGTCGATTGCACCCCACACGGCGAGACCGGGCGGTCAGCCCCGGGCGCCCGCGGCCTGTGCGGCGTAGCCGTCGGCCAGGCCGAAGACCTTCTGCGCGTACTCGACCGAGTTGTTGTAGGACATGATCCCGGCCCACCAGCCGTCGGCCCCGGACATGTCCCTGCCGCCCACGCACAGGTACCGCGCCGCGCTGACGGCGGCGTCGTCGATCTGCTGGGGATCGGCCCGCCCGTCGCCGTTGCCGTCACTGGCGTAGCGCATCCAGGTGCTCGGGATGAACTGCATCGGGCCGACGGCCCGGTCGTGCCGACGGTCCCCGTCGAGCCGGCCACCGTCGGTGTCGGTGATGCTGCGGACACCCGGGTTTCCGTTGAGGGGTACGCCGATGATCGGGGCCGAGGGCCTGCCGTCCTGCTGGAGTGTGACGCCGCCGTAGCGGCCGTGGTCGGATTCGACGCGGCCGATACCGGCCAGCGTGGCCCAGGAGACGCGGCACGCAGGCGCGTGCTCGCGCATCGCGAGTTCCGCGTGGCCGTAGGCCCGCAGTGCGCGGGCGGGCACGCCGGTGGCCGCCGCGGTGCGTTCGGCCCAGGTGTCGAGTGAATCCACGGGGCGCCGACTGCCACCGCCGCTGCTCGCCCCCGGGGCCTGCTCCCTGTCGGGTGCCACCGACGCCTGCTCGGCCGGAGCGGCGGAGCCGGGCGTCACGCTCGCCGGTTCGATGTCACGCGCCGGCACGTCGGTCGTCGTCGGACTCGCCTCCGGCGTCGCCGCGCCGGCCGCCAACCAGACACCGCCCGCGCCGACGGCGAGTACGAGCAGGACGAGGCCGAGTCGCGCCGCCACGGGCCGCAATGCCGGCAACATGCCGTCACGGTGCTGCCCACCGTCCCCGGTTCCCGCTGTGCGCACCGCCTGGCCTTTCCGTCCACCGATTCACCCGTGGGGCTAACGAACGGAGGCACCGTAACGTTACGCCCGTCCGGTGATGACGACGGCACGCCGAACGGATCATCCCGTGCCGGACACGACAGCCTGGAGACATCGCCGCCTGCGGGCGTCCCGGCGGCCGCAGGCGGCGGTGGGGACGTCAGCTCGCGGCGTCGCGGCGCTGCCGCGATAGGCGTGCCACGCACCAGGCGGGCGCGCTGCCCCGGCGGAGGTGTTCGAGGACCGTGAGGGGGCCGAGCCACTTGGCGAGGTCGTCCGGGTTCAGCCCGGCCGCACGGTAGTCGAGCGCCCGCTGGTCCAGCGGGCTGATGCCGGCGTCCCACCACGCCTCGGCCTCGCGCACGTCGCCGAGCATCTGCCACCAGCCCGCCGCGGCCACGAGGAGTTCGTCGGGGGCGTCGGGCAGCCGCTGCCGCATGGCATCCAGATACGTGGTGTCGGCGCTGTCGAGCGCCGCCCATGCGCCGGCACCGGCCGCACCCCGCTGTCCCGGAATCCCGGGGGCCTGCGAGGCCGCCGGTGAGGCCTGCGGGGCCTCTGCGAGCCAGGACGTGGCGATGCGGTGCGCCTCGACCTCCTCGGCGCTCTGTTCACGCTCAGAGGTCCACTGCTGGATGACCGCGTCAACGCCGGGATCGTGCATCCCTGCCTCCTTCTGCAACGCACATCGGAGTCGCTTGCGGAAAGACTGCCCGAGAGCAACGTTCTCGCCAGAGCAACGCTGTTCGAACCGCCGCCGGGCGATCATCGGATCGGCCCGATCACGCAATGTGAGCACCGTAGGAGAGCGACTCGGCTCCACGCCAGACCCTCTCGGCGACAGATTCGGTGACCTGCGCTTTAGACCCCGGAATCCACCCGGATGGTCCAGTCCGCGGCCCGAAAACGCGGTGGATACACGCAGTGTAATCGCATTCTTTCCGCGGTCACGACGTTTCGCCGGTGCCCGGGTTTCGGGCACCGGACGGCGCGATGTCCATGATGTGGAAACTGCGGCGTAACCGTCAGGAAAAGAGTCGCTCCACGAAGGTGACGAGCGCCTGGGCGCCGTCTCCCAACCAGCTCAGGGCGGTCTGCACGGCGTCGGCCGACTCGGTGGGTTTGCTGATCAACAGGAACAGGACGAGAGCGACGACGCCGAAGATGAGGAATTTCTTGAGTCCCGGTGACATCGCTCCACTCAATTCTTCACGTCGACGGCCGGTCGGGTCTCCCGCCGTTCCGCCGCGCCGGGGGCCGGGTGCGGTGACGGCCCGATGAACGCCGGTGGGCCGGCGCGTTCACGCGGCTCATTCAACATCATCGTCAGCGGGCCATGGGCCGCCCGACCGGTTCCCACACGAACGGCGGAACTCGGTTACGGAACGCGCCCACAGGTGACACGTCCGGGTGGCACCCTAGAGGGGCAGAGTCCTGCCGCCGCGGACCGACACGCCGCGGCCGTCACCACCGTCGGTGCGATCCGGCTGCGCCCGCGCTGCACGGTGGGCCCGCACCTGACACCGCGCCCGCGCCGCAGGGCGCGGGCGCGGCTCACTGCCTCACGCGACCTCGCCGGCCTCCCGCAGCGCGGCGACGGCGGCGGCGTCGTAGCCGAACTCGCCGAGCACCTCGGCCGTGTCGGCCCCCGCGGGATGCGGCGCCTGCGGCTGCGGCGCGGGCGTGCGATCGAACTTCGGCCCCGGCGCGGGCTGCACCGTCCCGCCGACCTCGGCGAACGTTCCGCGGGCGACGTTGTGCGGATGGTCGGCGGCCTCCTCCGGTGTGAGCACCGGCGTCAGGCACGCATCGGTGCCCGCGGCCTTCGCGACCAGCTCGTCACGCGTGTACTTCCCGATCGCCTCGGACAGGATCTCCCTGAGCTTCGGCCACTGCGACTGGTCCAGGTGCAGCGGCAACGACTCCGCGTCCAGTTCCAGCACCTCCACCAGCGCCGACCAGAACCGCATCTCGATCGCACCGACGGCCACGTACCGGCCGTCGGCGCAGGCGTAGGTGTCGTAGAAGGGCGCACCCCCGTCGAGGAGGTTCTCACCCCGCTCGCCACTCCACGCACCGGCCGCCTTCATGCCGTACAGCTGCGTGGTCAGCAGCGCCGACCCGTCGACCATCGACGCGTCGACGACCTGCCCCGTACCGGAGGACATGCGTTCGTAGAGCGCCGCGAGCACGCCCATCGCGAGGTACAGCCCACCGCCGCCGAAATCGCCGAGGTAGTTCACCGGCGCCACCGGCTTCTCGCCCGCCCTGCCGATGGTGGCCAGGGCGCCGGAGAGTCCGATGTAGTTGATGTCGTGGCCTGCCACCGGTGCGAGCGGGCCGTCCTGGCCCCAGCCGGTGATGCGCCCGTACACCAGACGTGGGTTGCGCGCGTGCACCTGTTCGGGCCCGAGCCCCATGCGCTCGGCCACACCGGGCCGGAAGCCCTCGATGAGCACGTCCGCCTGCTCCGCCAGCGACAACACCACCTCGACGCCGCCGGGCGTCTTCGTGTCGACGCCGATGGTGCGGCGGCTCCGCGTGAGCGGGTCGTTCGGAATGCCGAGTACGTCCGCGCCCGGACTCGCCCTGTCCACGCGCACGACGTCCGCGCCGAGGTCGGCCAGCATCGTGGCCGCGAACGGGGCCGGCGCGAGGCCCGCCAGTTCGATCACCGTCAGGCCGCCGAGAGGTCCAGCGTTCATGGATGTCACCTTTCCGCCCCGGGCCGGGTCACAGCGTCCTGGAGATGATGTCCTTCATGATCTCGCTGGTCCCGCCGAAGATCCGCGAGATACGCATGTCGGCCCAGGCGCGTGCGACGGGGTACTCCGTCATGTAGCCGTAGCCGCCGAACAGCTGTACGCAGTCGTCGATGACGCGATTGGCCCGTTCGGTGGTCCACAGCTTCGCCATCGCGGCGCCCTGCACGTCGAGCTCGCCCTTCAGGTGCCGTTCGATGCACTGGTCCAGGAACGCGCGGGACACGGCCACCTCGGTGGCGGCGTCGGCGAGGGTGAACTTGGTGTTCTGGAACTTCGACAGCGGCCTGCCGAACGCCTCACGCTCGTGGGTGTAGGCAATGGTCTGGTCCACCGCCGCCTCCATGCCCGCGACCGCGGTGACGGCGATCAGCAGGCGCTCCTGCGGCAACTGCTGCATCAGCTGGAAGAAGCCCAGCCCCTCCTGGTCCCCGAGCAGGTTGGTGGCGGGCACCCGGACGTCGTCGAAGAACAGCTCGGCCGTGTCCTGGCCCTTCATCCCGATCTTGTCGAGCACGCGTCCGCGGCGGAAACCCGCCACCGACGTCGGGACGGCGATCAGTGACATCCCCTTGGCCCCGGCATCGGGATCGGGATCGGTCTTGCAGGCCACGACGACGAAGTCGGCCATCGCGCCGTTGGTGATGAACGTCTTCGCGCCGTTGATGACGTACTCGTCGCCGTCGCGCACCGCGCGCGTCTTGATGCCCTGCAGGTCCGACCCGGTGCCCGGCTCGGTCATGGCGATCGCGCCGATCCACTCCCCGCTCGCGAGCTTCGGCAGCCACTCGCGCTTGCGTTCCTCCGCCGCGTACGCGAGAAGGTAGTGGGCCACGATGCCGTTGTGCACGGACACGCCCCACGCGCTGTCACCGCTGCGGGCCTGCTCCTCGTAGAGCACCGTCTCGTGCGCGAAGCTGCCACCCCCGCCGCCGTACTCCTCGGGAACGGACAGGCACAGCAGCCCCACCTCGCCGGCCTTGGTCCAGACCTCGCGGTCGATCTGCTTGTTCTCGATCCACCGGTCCTGATGCGGCGTGAGCTCCTTCTGGCAGAACGACCGCGCCATCTCGCGGAAGTCGTCGAGCTCCTCGGTCAGCCACGGACTCCTGGGCAGTTGCAGCGGCACGGCGGGCCTCCTTGATCACCTGGCACTGGGGTGGAAAACATTCCGGCTGGAATGTAAGTTCCGGGCGGAATCTACAACCACCGTCCCAGCCGGTAAAGGGGCCACAGGTGACGCGCTCATGACCACGACGCCACCGACACCGCCGTCGTCGTCGACACCGCCCTCGTCCGCGCGCTCGCACCGCACCCAGGCGGAGCGGCGCGCACAGACCCGCGCGGCCCTGCTCGACGCCACGATCGAATGCCTCGTGGAGCTGGGGTACCCGCGCACGTCGATGCAGGAGATCTGCGCCCGCGCCGGGGTCTCGAAAGGCGCGTTCCAGCACCACTTCGCCGCGAAATCCGATCTGATGGCCTCCGCCGTGGAGCAGCTGACGATCCGGCTGCAGCGCAGGAGTGCGCCGGAGGCCAGGGACCTGCCCGAAGGGCCGGACCGCATCGCCGCCGCGATCGACCTGCTGTGGGACTCCTACTCCGGCACCCTGGCCACGGCCGCGATGGAACTCTGGATCGCCGCGCGCACCGACCCGGAGCTGCGGCGCGCGATCCGGCCCGTCGACCGCGCGCTCGGCCGGTCGACACTGGAACTGCTGACGGGACTGTCCGGCGACCTGCCCGAGGAGCGGATGCAGACGCTGTTCTGGCTGACCGTGAACCTCACCCGGGGGCTGGCACTCGACGCCGAACTCGGCGGTGATCCGCGCCGCCGGCAACAACTGCTCGACGAGTGGAAACGCATCGCGACCCTGCACTTCGGCGAGTGACGGACGCCGCGGGTGACACCGCGGCTCCGGCGGGTGACGTCCCTGCGATTCCCCCACCGCACTGCGGGGGGTTGCACCCGACGGTAGGGTATTACTCGCGAGTAACAGTTTTTGGCTCTCCGGAGGCTCCCGTGACCAGCACCGTGCCGAACACGCCCAGCCAGCCCGGCCCCACGGCCGGACCCGCCGACCCCATCGGCGGGGTTTCCGGAGCGCCCGCCCGGCGGCGTGCCGAACAGCTGACCCGCAGGGTCGCCACCGGAATGGACGCGGCACCGGTGACGATGTCGGCACCGTTCACCGGGATGCCCGTCGCGCCGCTGCCACAGGCGGCCGACGCCGAGGTCCGGCGCGTGTACACCCGGGCACGCGAGGTGCAGCCGTCGTGGGCCGAATGGCCCGCGCGGGAACGCCAGCGCGTGCTGTTGCGGCTGGCCGACCTGGTGCTCTCCCACCAGGAAGAGGTGCTCGACCTGGTGCAGGTCGAGGCGGGTAAGGCGCGGATCGACGCGTTCGACGAGGTGAGCGCGACCGCGCTGGTCGCCTCCTACTACGGCAAGCACAGCGCGCGGCTGCTCGCGCCGCGCCGTGCCGCGGGTGCACTGCCGGTACTGACGAAGGCCTCCGAGATCCGGCACCCCAAGGGCGTCGTCGGGATCGTCTCACCGTGGAACTATCCGCTCGCGCTGACGGCGATGGACGTGCTGCCCGCCCTCGCCGCAGGCAACGCGATCGTGCAGAAGCCCGACAACCAGACCGCACTGTCGGCGCTGTGGCTGCACGAACTCGCCGAACAGGCGGGGCTGCCCGCCGACGTCTGGCAGATCGTGCTGGGACGGGGCTCGGCCATCGGCGACGCGATCGTCGAGGAGTCGGACTACGTGTGCTTCACCGGTTCGACGCCCACGGGCAAGCGGCTGGCCGGGCAGGTCGCCGAGCGGCTCACCGGCTACTCGCTCGAACTCGGCGGCAAGAACCCGATGGTGGTACTCCCGGACGCCGACGTCCGCACGGCCGCCGCCGGAGCCGTCACCGCGTGCTTCTCGTCGGCGGGCCAGCTGTGCGTGTCGGTCGAGCGGATCTACGTGCACGAGAGCATCCACGACGACTTCGTCCGCGCCCTGGCCGAACGGACCGAGGCACTCACACTCGGCGCGGGCCTCGACTACCACGCCGGCATGGGCTCACTCACCTCGCAGGACCAGCTGACCACCGTGCAGGCGCACGTGGACGACGCGCGCGCGGCCGGAGCGACCGTCGTCGCGGGCGGCAGGCCGCGGCCCGACCTGGGTCCGCTGTTCTACGAACCGACCGTGCTCACCGGCGTCACCGAGCGGGCGACGCTGTTCCGCGAGGAGACATTCGGCCCGGTCGTGGCCGTGTACCCCTACTCGGACGTCGACGAGGCGGTAGCGCGCGCCAACGACACCGAGTTCGGCCTCAACGCGAGCGTGTGGACGCGCGACGCCCGCCGCGGTGAGGAGGTCGCCCGCCGGATCAAGGCGGGCACGGTGAACGTCAACGAGGGCTACGCCGCCACGTTCGGCACGGTCGGGGTGCCGATGGGCGGGATGAAGGAGTCCGGCGTCGGCAGGCGCAACAGCGCCGAGGGGCTGCTCAAGTACACCGAGGCCCAGGCGGTCGCCGTGCAGCGCGGCCTGCGGCTGCGCCCGTTCCGCGGGATGCCGCCGCGGCTGTGGGCCAAGGCCATGTCGGCCGGTATCGCGGCGTTGCGGCGGCTCCCGCGCCGCTGACGCGCGCCCGCACGCGCCCGGTGCGCTCGCCTCAGCCGGGCTCTCCCAACAACCCGCGGCCGTAGGCGGCGGCCACGGCCTCGGCCCGGCGCCGGACCCCGAGCTTGGCCATGGCGCGGGACAGGTGCACGCTCACGGTCTTCTCGCTGATGTAGAGCTCCTCGCCGATCTGCCGGTTGGTCCGGCCGAGGGCGACGAGGTCGAGCACGGCCCGTTCCCTGCCGGTGAGCACCCCGGCGGGCGAGGCGGCCGGGAGACCGGAGACGGCCAGGCCACCGCGCCGGGCCAGGGCACGGAGCGCGTCCCGCAGCGCGATCGCCCCGAGTTCCGACGCGACCTCGTGGGCCGCCGTCAGCTCGGCCGCCGCCCCGTCCCTGTGGTCGGCGGCGAGCAACGCCTCGGCGAGGTGCAGCCGGCACACGGCCCGGTCGTAGACCGCGCCGTAGTCGTGCGCGGCCACGGTCTCGCGCCACGCCTCCGGATCGGCAGGGCCCACGAGCCCGGTGGCGGCCGCGTCGGCACGGGCCAGCCACGCCCGGCCTTCCGGTCCGAGTGACACCGAACGCGGGACGGCACGTGCGCGAGACGCCCGCACCCGCGCGAGCAGTGCCTCCCCTTCGGCGACGGCGGGGGCCGGATCCTCGCCGTTCCTGCGCGCCGTCGCCGCCCACGCGGCGCAGGCCTCGACCCCGAGCGCGCCCACGCGGAAGCCGGCCGGCGACCACGGGAAGTCCTCGTCGAGCCAGTCGAGGCCCTCCCGTGCGCGGGCGGCCGCGTCGGCATGATCGCCCTGCCAGTACGCGAGCGTGGCCCCTCCCGCCGCCGCCGACAGCGTGATCCACAGGTCCGACCGCCGGTGCCGGCGGAGCCGCTCCACCAGTTCGGCCGCTTCGGCGAACCGTCCCCGTGCCACGTCGAGGTCGACCTGCCCGGCACCCACGAACGCCTCCGCGGTCGTCGAGGGGGCCGTGCCGTCCCTCCCGCCGCCGTCCTTCCCGCCGCCGTCCCGGACGTCGTCGTCGGCGGGCCACCGTCCCGTCGTGAACCGCATGGCCAGGTACCGGACCCGCAGGCTCATCCCCAGCCCGCTCCAGGCCAGACCGGCGTCCTCGGCGCGGGCCAGGCAGTCGCCGTACAACTCCCGCGCCGGTTCGAGGTCACCGGCGTCCTCATGGCTGAGGGCGAGCAGATACCCGGCGCGCGCCTCGACGTCGGCCGCCCCGAGAACGCCGGCCCGCCGCCTCGCCTCGGCGAGCCTCGTCCTCGCCTCGGCCGGGTCTCCCGCGGTGTCGGCGAGCGCGCCGAGCACGACCAGCGCCGAGAGTTCGACGGCCTCCGCCCCCGCGCGGCGGGCACAGTCGAGCGCCTCTTCCGCACTGACCCGCGCCTCGTCGTGCCGGTCGTAGACACGCAGCAACCGGGCCCTCGTCTCCAGTACCGCCGCCCGGTCCCGCGCAGGCACGGCGTCGCCGCCCTCGGCGAGCAGCCGCCCCGCCGTCTCGATCGCCGAGACGGCCTCGTCGAACGTGCTGTCCAGCGCCGCGGACGCCTCCGCGAGCCGGTGCCATGCGAGCACCGCCCGCGCAGGCACGGCGTCGGAGGGCAACCGGTCGACGGCTTCGCGGGCGAACGCGATCGCCCTGTCCGGCTCCCCCGACACCGAGGCGCACGCGGACGCGCGGGCCAGCAACGTGGACTCGGCCACGTCGGGACGCTGCGCCACCGGAACGACGTCCAGCACGTCCAGCGCCTGTTCGAGGTGCCGCAGTGCGCTGCCGGGGGCACCGAGCCGCTCGGCCTCGTCGGCGGCGCGCACCGCCGCGTTCAACGCGAGCGGGAAGTCCTTCGCCCGCAGGCTGTGGTGCGCCAGGGCGGCGTCCCGGCCCCGCCAGGGGCTCTCGCACTCGCCGAGCCACGCGGCGTAGGCGGCGTGCAGCCTGCTCCGCTCCCCCGGCAGCAGATCGGCGTAGACCGCTTCCTGCAGCAGCGCGTGCCGGAACCGGTAGGTGCCGTCCCCCGCCACGAGAACGTGATGGTGCACGGCCTCGCGCAACGCCTCCTCGATGTCCTCCTGCCCGCTGCCTGCGAGGGCGGCGAGCGCGGCGTGGCCGATCCCGTCGCCGGCGACCGCCGCACACCGCAGCACGCGGCGGGTGCCCGATCCCAGCCGTTCGACCCTCGCCAGCAACAGGTCAGCCAGGCCGACGGGGATCTCACCCGACGGGCCGCCCGCCGCGACCAGTTCCTCGGCGAAGAACGCGTTGCCCTCCGACCGTGCAACCAGTTCGTCCACGACCGCGGGCGGCACCTGCTCGCCTGCCAGCGCCGTGACGAACGCACGCGCGTCACCGGGCTCGAGCGGGCCCAGGTCCAGGCGCTCGACCTGCGGCAGGCGCGCCAGCTCGGCGAGCACCCCGCGGAGCGGATGCCTGCGGTGGACGTCCTCGCCCCGATAGCTGACCGTCACGAGCAACCGCTGCCCGCGCAGCCGCGACGCCAGGAACGACACCAGTTTGCGGGTCGAGGCGTCGGCCCAGTGCAGATCTTCGAGGACCAGCACCACCGGCCGCGCGGCCGCGAGTTCACCCAGCAGCCCGAGCACGGCCTCGAACAACTGCAGCTGGCCGACGTCGCCCGCCGCGGACGAGCCGAAGATGCCGGCGAGATCGTCACCGGGCGCCGAGGCCGGGGTCAGGACCGGCGCCGCCGAGTCGGACAGCCACGACAGGAGCCGGCCGAGTGCGGGCCTGCTCCGCAGCGCGGGCTCGGCCGCGTCGTCACCGATCAGCCGGCCGAGGGCCTCGACGACCGGCAGGTACGGCAGGCCGCCGGACTGCAGGTCGAGGCAGCGGCCCGGCAGGACGAGCGCACCGGCCCCGGTCACGTGGTCGGTGAGCTCGGCCAGCAGCCGGGTCTTGCCCACCCCGGCGTCCCCGGCCACCAGGACCGCACCGGCGTCGCCCTCGCACGCCCTGTCGAAGGCGGCGCGCAGCAGGGACAGCTCGGCGTCGCGGCCGATGAGTGGAACCGACGTACCCGGACGAGACACGGAGGCATTCTCGCGCACGGCGCCGCCGTGGGGGTCCAGATCACCGTCGCAGCCGGTTCCGCGCATCGGCGGGACCGTTCACGCTCGCGCCGCGCGGGCTGCCCGGCGCGGCCACCGGGGCCGGCGCGGCGTCCGGCGGCTGGTGCGGATCCGCGCGCGGCAGAGCTGTTCCGCGCGGTAGTCGGTCTCCGCGCGGATCGGGTCGAACCGGGGTTCGTGGGCACGGTTGCGGGTCATGATGCGGTACTCCCTCGTTCACGGGTGACTGTGAACGAGACGATCGCCGTAAGGCCGGGCCCGCGGCATCGGGCGATCACGTCGGATCGCCGCCCCCGCGGGCCCTTACCCGCCCCTTACCCGGACCGCTGCGGGTAAGGGTTCACCGGCGGTCGAGGATGCCGCTGCGTGCGGCCGTCAACAGCACGTCCCACTCGGACGCCGTCATGCGCAGCATGCCGCCCGCGGGATTCTTCGAATCCCGCACCGCCGTTCCGCCGGGAGTGAACGCCACTTCGACACAGTCGTTGCCGCCACCGCTGTAGCTGCTCTTGCGCCATGCGAGCGCGCCGGGGTCGATCCGGTGCGAGCTGTCCGGCCCGCTGGCGTGGGACAGGGCGCTGGCCATGTGTTCTCCTTGTCGATCCGGTTCAGTTGTCGTGCTTCTCGAACCGCCGCGCGGCGGCCTCGATCATGTCGAGCGAATCATCGGGCTTGGCGGCCGCGGCGCGCAAATGGTCGAACATGAGCGCGTAGCGATGCACCTCGGCACCGTCCTCGAGATACAGCCCGCCATTCGTGCTGTCGACGTAGACGACGTCCTGATCCGCCTGTTCCGGAAAACCGAGAATGAGAAACGGTCCCTCCATTCCCGGATGGGCGCCACCGTCGAACGGCACGACCTGAATCGTCGCGTGCGGCAACGCCGCGACGTCGAGCATCCGCCACAGCTGCTCGGCCATCACCTCCACGCCGCCGACGGCGCGATGCAGCACGGCCTCGTCCATCACGGCCCAGTACTCGGGCGGATGGGCGTCCTGCAGCAGCGCCTGCCGTTCCAGCCGCGCCTCGACCCTGCGATCGACCTCGCTCTCGGTGGCGTCGGGCCGCATCGCGCGGATCACCGCACGGGCGTACCGGCGCGTCTGCAGCAGGCCGGGGACGAGCAGCGCCTGGTACGCCCGCAGCGAGGCGGCGTCCGCTTCGAGCCCGACGAACGTACCGGTGAAGACCTCGTTGTAGGCGTGCCACCAGCCGCGTTTCCGTGCCTCCCGCGCCAGCTGGACGAGCGCGTCGGCCTCCTCGCCCGTGACGCCGTACACCCCCAGCATGTCCCGCGCGTCCCGCGGCGTCACGCCGACGTTGCCGGTCTCGACCCGGCTCACCTTCGACGCCGAGCACTCCAGCCGCTCGGCCACGTCGTCGATCGTCAGGTCCGCGGCCTCCCGCAGCCTGCGCAGTTCCCCGGCCAGCCTGCGGCGGCGCACGGTCGGTCCCTGACCACGCGTCATCACTCACCTCCACCTCGTCGCCGCGCCCCATCTAACCACCGAGCGCGCGAAAAGTAGGTGCCGGTGAATCACATCGGCGACGAAGGATCACACCATTCGCAGAACTGCAAATTGCATTCCTGCGAATGGCGCGGGGAACGGCGGTCCGCCGTCGCACCGCGCGAAACGTGGCCACCCCGGAGCCGACCGCCGACGAGCCGACGGCGCGGGCCTATGGAACACGGGCCTACAGGACGCGGACCAGACCCTCCTGCACGACGGTGGCGATGTGGCCGCCGTCGCGGGCGAAGAACCGCCCCGTGGCCAGGCCGCGTGCGCCGGACGCGGTCGGCGAGGTGCTGTCGTAGAGGAACCATTCGTCGGCCCGGAACGGCCGGTGAAACCACAGCGCGTGGTCGAGACTCGCTCCGAGCACCCGGTCGAACTCCCAGTACACGTCGTGTTCGGCGAGCACGGAGTCCAGCAGCGTGAGGTCCGAGGCGTAGGTCAGCACGCACACGTGCAGCAGCGGGTCGTCCGGAAGCACGCCGTCGGCCTTCATCCACACCCGGTTGCGGCCCTCCCAACCGCCGGTCTCGCGGGTCACCCACGGCGGCTCGTTGACGTACCGCATGTCCAGCGGCCGGGGGCCGGCACGCATCGCGAGGGTGTCGGCGTAGGGCGCGACCCGCTCGGCGAGCGTCGGCAAGGTCTCCGGAGCCGGCACGTCCGGCATCTCCCCCGCGTGCTCGACACCGTCCTCGGCCAGCTGGAACGACGCCGACAAGGTGAAGATCGCCTTGCCGTGCTGGACCGCGGTGACCCGCCGGGTGGTGAACGACCGGCCGTCGCGCACGCGGTCGACCTCGTACACGATCGGGACTGCCGGATCACCGCCGCGGATGAAGTAGGCGTGCAGCGAGTGCACGTGTCGCTCGGACGGCACCGTGCGGCCCGCGGCGACGAGGGCCTGACCCGCGACCTGCCCGCCGAACACGCGAGTCGGCGAGTTCGGCGGGCTCACGCCGCGGAAGATGTTCTCCTCGATCTTCTCGAGGTCGAGGAGATTCACCAGCCGGTCCAGCACCGGCTGACCGCCGCCCGAGTCGTCGCCGGGTTCCGATGCCGCCGCGCGCGCCAGTTCCGTCATGGCCCGATTCTTTCACCGCCGCCGACGCGCGAGCTGCCGGACACGGTCAGGCGTGGTCGTCCTCACCGAGCCGGTGGACCCGGATGAGGTTGGTCGATCCGACCGTTCCCGGCGGCGAACCGGCGACGATGACCACCAGGTCGCCCGGCTGATACCGGCCGGTCTCGATCATCGCCCGATCGCACTGCTGGATCATCCGGTCCGTCGAGTCGGCCTTCGGCACGAGCTGCGTGTGGGTGCCCCAGGTCAGCGCCAGCTGGCTGCGCACACTCTCCAACGGGGTGAACGCCAGCAGCGGCAACCGGGTGTGCAGTCGCGCGAGCCTGCGCATCGTGTCGCCGGACTGGGTGAAGGCCACGAGCGCCTTCGCGTTGAGCCGCTCGCCGATGTCGCGGGCCGCGTACGAGATCACGCCCCGCTTGGTGCGCGGTACGTGCGACAGCGGCGGCACCGCGGGCAGATCCGATTCGACCGCCTCGACGATCCGCGACATGGTCTGCACCGTCTCGATCGGGTACCGGCCGACGCTCGTCTCGCCCGAGAGCATGACCGCGTCCGCGCCGTCGAGCACCGCGTTCGCGACGTCGGAGGCCTCGGCACGGGTCGGCCGGGAGTTGCCGATCATGGAGTCCAGCATCTGCGTCGCGACGATGACCGGCTTGGCGTTCTCCCGCGCGATCTGGATGGCCCGCTTCTGCACCAGCGGCACCTGTTCGAGCGGCAGTTCCACGCCGAGGTCGCCGCGCGCCACCATGAGGCCGTCGAAGGCCAGCACGATCGCCTCGAGGTTGTAGACCGCCTCCGGCTTCTCCAGCTTGGCGATCACCGGCACCCTGCCCTTGCCGACCCGGTCCATCACCTGGTGGACGAGGTCGATGTCGGCAGGCGAACGGACGAACGACAGCGCGATGAAGTCGACGCCCAGTTCGAGTGCGAACTCCAGGTCCGCCACGTCCTTGTCGGACAGCGCGGGCACCGACACGGCCATGCCCGGCAGGGACACGCCCTTGTTGTTGCTGACCGTGCCGCCCTCGGTCACGGTGCACACCACGTCCGACCCGTCGACCTCGTCGACCGTCAGGCCGACCTTGCCGTCGTCGACCAGCAGCCGGTCGCCCTGCTTCGCATCCTCGGCCAGGCCCTTGTACGTCGTGGACACGCGGTCGTGGGTACCGACCACGTCCTCGACGGTGATGCGGACCGTGTCGCCGGTGCGCCATTCGACGGGGCCACTGGCGAACGTGCCGAGCCGGATCTTCGGGCCCTGCAGGTCGGCGAGGATACCGACGGCCCTGCCGGTCTCGGCCCCGGCGGAACGGACGAGGTCGTAGACCTGCTTGTGGTCGTCGTGGTCGCCGTGACTGAAGTTCATCCGGGCGACATCCATCCCCGATTCGACGAGGTCTCGGACCTTCTCCGCCGTCGCCGTTGCGGGGCCCAGGGTGCATACGATCTTCGCTCGTCGGCTCACGCCTGCACAGCCTAGACGGTCGCCGCCGTCTCGTCTTGACCGATCCGGTCTCCGCGTGCCGCGGCGCGTGGCGTGCCCGCTCACACGCCGGTCAGCGGCGCGGCTGCGTACTCACCCCGACGTGATCGCGCGCCCACTCGTTGAGCGGCCGCACCTGCCGCCATGCGCGGCGCACCCGGTCGAGACAGTCCGGTTCGTGGAGCGTGTCGTCCGGTTCCCACGTGTGGATCGCGTACAACCTGCGATGCCGCAGGAGGTCGAGGCGAGGATGGTCGGCCGGCACGCCGCGCGGACGGGTCCGGAGGGTCTCCCCGGCTATCTGCCAGCCTTTCCCACGCAGCTCGTCGAGGATGCGCTCGAGCGCACGGCCTGCCGCGTCGGTGTCGGCCGCCCGTCGGAACCGGGCCAGTTGGTCGGGGGCGAGGTGGAAACACCCGCCGCCGGCCCGCAGACCGGCGGGCCCGACCTCGACGTAGCAGGCGCCCCCACCGCGGCCCGCTTCGATCACGCCGCCGCAATGGGTCTTGTAGGGCGTCTTGTCCTTGGCGAACCGCACGTCACGGTACGGGCGGAACACCTTCGGCTCGCCCAGGTCGGAGAACTCGTCGGCCAGCTCGGCGAGCAGGTCCTCCATCGGCCCGCGCACGTCGCGGCGGTAGATCTCGACGTTGGCGTTCCAGTACGGCTTCGAGTTGTCGGCCACCAGGCCGTCGTAGAAGTCGATCGCGTACTCGCCGAATCCCGTGAACGCCACGGAACCGAACCTAGATCACGCCGATGCCCAGTCTTGACGCGGCTGGCCGGCATGGCTAGCGTCCCCCGCGTACTACGAAAGTATACTTCCGCATAACGAAATACTCTGCCACATCCCGGCCCTACCCGCTGCTCGCAGCGGCGAGACCCGACTCGGCCTCCGAACCGCCAGGCACGAGCGGCCTTCCGCCACCCGCGCGGCGAGCCCGCCGAACTGCGCCGACGACGAGTGGACCGAACACTGCCCAGCGGAAACTTGGAGGCAGGTCAATGACGACCATGGACGAGCAACCGGCCGCGGAATCCCGCGGAGCCGCCAGCTCCCGCCTGTACAGTTACGATCTCGCCCCGACGAAACGGGAAGGCCGCCCCTGGGGCGCCTACAACGTTTTCACGCTCTGGGCCAACGATGCGCACAGCCTCGGGAACTACACCTTCGCGATCGGCCTGTTCGCGATCGGACTCAACGTGTGGGGCATCCTCGCGGCCTTCGCCCTCGCGTCCGCGTTCCTGTTCGTGCTGCTGAACCTGTCGGGCTACATGGGGCACAAGACCGGCGTGCCGTTTCCCGTCATGAGCCGGATCGCCTTCGGGGTCAAGGGCGCGCAGATACCGGCAGCCGTCCGCGGGCTGGTCGCCATCGCGTGGTTCGGGATCCAGACGTATCTCGCCTCGGCCGTGCTCAGCACCCTGCTCGTGGCCATGTTCCCCGCGATGCAGGCCCTGGAGAACCAGTCGGTGCTGGGATTGTCACTGCTCGGCTGGATCACCTTCCTCGCCCTCTGGGTGATTCAGGTCGTCATCGTCAGTTACGGCATGCACGTGATCCGCCAGTACATGGCGATCGCGGCGCCGACGACGCTCATCACGATGTGCGGCCTGGCGATCTGGTTGTTCATCGAAGCGGGCGGATCGATGTCGTTGTCGACGTCGGACCCGCTGACCGGTGGCGCGATGTGGCTGCAGATCCTGGAGGGCGCCGCCCTCTGGGTCGTGATCTACGGAACGTTCGTGCTGAACTTCTGCGACTTCACGCGCTCGGCCAAGAGCCGCCGTTCGATCGTCCGCGGGAACCTGGTCGGGATCCCGGTGAACATGCTGTTCTTCGCGGTCATCGTGGTCGTCCTCAGCGGAGCTCAGTTCGAGCTGAACGGACGCGTGATCACCAGCCCCACCGACATCGTGCAGACGATCCCCAACATGTTCCTGCTGGCCGCGGCGTCGATCGCGTTGATCGTCCTCACGATCGCGGTGAACCTGCTCGCCAACTTCGTGGCGCCCATCTACACGCTCGTCAACCTCTTCCCCCGGCAGCTCAACTTCCGCCGCGCCGGCCTCGTCAGCGCGCTCATCGGCCTGGCCATCCTGCCGTGGAATCTCTACAACAGCCCCGTCGTGGTGAACTACTTCCTCGGTGGGCTCGGCGCGCTGCTCGGCCCGCTCTTCGGCGTCATCATGGCCGACTACTGGCTGCTGCGCAGGACCCGCGTGAACGTGCCGGATCTCTACACCGAGGATGCACAGGGCGAATACCACTATCGGCGCGGCTACAACCCCAAGGCGGTGTGGGCCTTCGTCCCGTCCGCGGCGATCGCCGTGGTGCTGGCGCTGGTGCCCGTCTTCGGTGCCGTCTCCGGGTTCTCCTGGTTCATCGGGGCGTTGCTCGGTGCGGTCTTCTACGTCGTCATCGGCGAACGCCAGGCCGATGCGCGCGACGTGGACGGTGAGTCCATGGCCGTGGCCTCGGAATAGCCACGGCTCCGACCAACCGTGACCGCCTCGACGAAACCGGAAAGCCGTGAGGGACAACCAGCGATGCGCATTCTTGTCGTGAACGTCAACACCACTGCCTCGATCACCGAATCCATCGGAAAGCAGGCGGCGACCGCTGCGTCGGCCGACACCGAGATCGTCGCGTTGACGCCGTCCTTCGGTGCGGAGTCGGTCGAGGGCAACTACGAGAGCCACCTCGCCGCGATCGCGGTGATGGAACGGGTTCGGGCCTACCCCGAGCCGTTCGACGCCATCATCCAGGCCGGCTACGGCGAGCACGGCCGCGAGGGCCTGCAGGAACTGTTCGACGTCCCCGTCGTCGACATCACCGAAGCGGCCGCGAGCACCGCCCAGTTCCTCGGCCGCACCTACTCGGTCGTGACCAGCCTGGACCGCACCGTTCCGCTTATCGAGGACCGGCTCACCCTCGCCGGCCTCGACGCCCGGTGCGCGTCGGTCCGTGCCAGCGGGATGGCCGTGTTGGACCTCGAGCGCGACCCGCACGCCGCCGTCGACGCCATCGCCGAACAGGCGGTCGCCGCGGTGCGTGACGACCGGGCGGAGGTCATCTGCCTGGGATGCGGCGGGATGTCGGGGCTCGCCGAACGTGTCGTGGAACGCACCGGGGCCCCCGTCGTCGACGGGGTGACCGCGGCGGTCACGATCGCCGAGTCACTCGTGCGCCTCGAACTGAGCACCTCGAAGGTCCGCACGTACGCGCCGCGGCGCGGCAAGAACATGACCGGCTGGCCCCCGCCGCAGCAGCAGGTGTGACGCGCGCGGCCACGCCGTGAGCACCCGTGCGGCCGGCGGTGGCGGCTCAGACGCCGCCGGGATCCGGCGCGTCCGGGACACCGTCCACGATGTGGTCGAGCACCATCCGCCGACTGGAGCGGACGTGCCGCAGAGCGACCTCGGCGGCGGCCTCGGCATCGCCCCGAACGATGGCGGCGTGCAACTCCTCGTGCTCGCGGCACACGCGTTCCGGCTCGAGATTCAACCGGAACAACCAGGCCAGCCGGCCGTGCAGCGGTTCCAGCATCGACATCAGCAGTCCGTTGCCGGCCAGCGCGACGAGTTCGTCGTGGAACGCCGCGTTGGCCTGGAACATGTCTTCGGTCTCCCCCGCCCGCAGCGCCGCGCGGGCCTGCTCGGCGAGTTCGCCCATGCGCGCTGCGCCCTCCGGGCCCGTCTGCTCGACCGCCCGCCGCGCCGCGAGCACCTCGAGTGCTTCCCGCACGTCGAAGAGTTCTTCCATCTCGCGCCGATTCAGACTCCGGACGAACACGCCGCCCCGGCGAGGGAGCACCTCCAGCAGTCCCTCGCTCTGCATCATGCGAATCGCCTCGCGCACCGGAACCCGGGAGATGCCGAACTCGTCGGCGAGGTCGTACTCCAGCAGGCGATCACCCGGCCGGAGCTCTCCCTCGGCGATGCGTGCGTGCAGCGTGTTGCGCACCTGCTCGCGCAGCGGGGCACGCGAATCCGTACGGAGCTTCCCAGCGGACACCGCTCCTCCTCGTCGCCGGCCCCCGACTCGGAGGCGCCCGGCCGGGCACACCGCGCCGGCAGCTGCGGGGGTTCCTCCCGCCCAGCGTAGATCAGGATCTGCCGGCGCCTCGACCAGCGTGCGACCGCGGCCGATGGGGCCCGCCGTCGCCGCGGACGGGCTCGTGACCCGATCCGAACCGCCCGCCCCGCCGTCCCGCCGGTTCACGTCCGGACCGGCGGGCGGCATCAGCCGAAGAAGACCTCCGCCTCGGCGTAGCGCTCGGCGGGAACGGTCTTCAGCTCTGCCGTGGCCTCCGTCAGCGGCACGCGGACGATGTCGGTGCCGCGCAGAGCCGTCATCGTGCCGAAATCCCCGTCGGCGACCGCGTCCACGGCGTGCAAGCCGAATCGCGTGGCGAGCACGCGGTCGTAGGCGGTCGGCGTGCCGCCGCGCTGGGTGTGCCCGAGGACCACCGCGCGCGACTCCTTGCCGGTCCGCCGGGCGAGCTCGTCGGCCAGCCACTGGCCGACGCCGCCGAGCCGCACGTGCCCGAACGCGTCCTTCTCGCCGGTCTGCAGCACCTCGGCCCCGTCAGCGGGCTGTGCCCCCTCCGCCACGACGACGATCGGCGCGTACTCACGTTCGAACCGGGACTGCACCCACCCGGCCACCTGCTCGATCGAGAACGGCCGTTCCGGCACGAGGATGACGCTCGCCCCGCCCGCCATACCGGAGTGGAGTGCGATCCACCCGGCGTGCCTGCCCATCACCTCGACGACCAGGGCCCGGTGGTGTGATTCCGCCGTGGTGTGGAGCCGGTCGATCGCTTCGGTGGCGATGTGCACCGCGGTGTCGAAGCCGAACGTGTAATCGGTGGCGCCGAGGTCGTTGTCGATCGTCTTCGGGACGCCGACCACGTTCACGCCTTCCCGGCACAGCCGTTCCGCGACTCCGAGCGTGTCCTCGCCGCCGATGGCGATCAGCGCGTCGACGTGCTCCGCGGCCAGCACCTCCAGGATCCGTTCCGCTCCGCCTCCGTCGGCGTACGGGTTGGTACGGGACGAGCCCAGGATCGTGCCGCCGCGGGTGAGGATCGGCTCGACGTCGTCGACACCGAGCGGGCGCATCGATCCGGTGAGCGGGCCACGCCAGCCGTCACGGAATCCGACGACATCCCAGCCCCGTTCCCCGGTGCCCTTGAGGGTCACCGCGCGGATCACCGCGTTCAGTCCGGGACAGTCGCCGCCACCGGTCAGGACACCCACGCGCATCGAGTTCCACCCTCCGCAGTACGCACCTCACTGTGTGCGCCCAGGATAGACACACATCACTGGATCGGTGCAGCAGGCAACGACATCGATACGCCGCGGCTAACGACACCCGCTCCCGAGCCGATCTTCGCGGTATGCCGGATGTCCCGCCTCTCGACCCACCGCCCGAATACGCGGACCCGCGGCGCGGCGCCACGCCGCGACCCCTGAAAGGAGGCACCACAACGGTGGCGCTGATGGTCCTGCTCGCTCCGGTGCACGGTTTCGGATTCCTGCTCGCGCTGCTGGCCGCAGGATCCTCCGACGCGAGCGGACGAGGCGGCCCGTTCCGCGCCTGCACGGCGGACTCAGTGTCGTGTACCGGCCCGAGCATCCCGCTGATCGCAGGTGGCGCGGCCGTCGTCGTCGGCTGCTTGGGAGTCGCCGTTCACGCGGGGATGCGCGCGGGGCGATTACCATCGCGGTGGCGACACCGGAGCGCGTTGCTGGTGGTCAGCGTCGTTGTCGCCACCCTGACGGACACAGCCCTGCTCTTCTCCTGAGTGCCCGGCGCGCAGTCCCGTCCGAGGTAGACATGGGTCACTGGACCGATAAAGCGAGGTTAGCCTCTGCTATGGTCCAGGACATGCAGCGCTATTACTGGTTTACCTGGCCGGCCCGGAGTGGGCCGGTCGGCGTGACCGTGCGCTGACCACACCCACTTCGAGCCGGACGTCGAGCCGGCTCGGTGGTTTCCGGGGCGGCTTGCGGAAAGGAAGTCACCCCGATGGCCACTCTGCCGACCACGGCATCCCCCGATCCCACGGCGGCAACGATGCCGGCAGCCACGGCGGCCTCCCAGGCGGGCACCGGCCTGGACGATCATCGCATCACCCACGTCAGCCCGCTCATGTCGCCCGCACTGCTGCGCCAGGAACACCCCGTCGACGACGCCGTCGCCCGCACGGTCACCGCGGGCCGCGAGGCCGCCGTCGACATCCTGTCCGGCCGTGACGACCGCCTGCTGGTGGTCGCCGGACCCTGTTCGGTCCACGACGCCGACGCCGCACTCGACTACGCCAGGAGACTCGCCGCGCACGCCGAGAAGGTCAGCGGCGAGCTGCACATCGTGATGCGCGTGTACTTCGAGAAGCCCCGCACCACGCTCGGGTGGAAGGGCCTGATCAACGATCCCGACCTCGACGGCCGCTTCGCCGTCAACAAGGGCCTGCGCCTCGCACGCCAGTTGCTGCTCGACGTCTCCGCGCTCGGCCTTCCGGTCGGCTGCGAGTTCCTCGACCCGATCATTCCCCAGTACATCGCCGACGTCGTGACGTGGGGCTCCGTCGGCGCGCGCACCGCGGCCAGTCAGGTGCACCGCCAGCTCTGCAGCGGGCTGTCGATGCCGGTGGGGATCAAGAACTCCACCGAAGGCGACGTGCAGGTCGCGGTCGACGCCACCCGGGCCGCCGCGGCGAGCCACGTCTTCCCCGGCATCACCACCGACGGCGTGTCCGCGCTGCTGACCACGGCGGGCAACGAGGACTGTCACGTGATCCTCCGCGGCGGCAGCACGGGCCCGAACCACGACCCCGACACGGTCGCAGACACGCTCGCCCGCCTGCGGAAGGCCCAGCTGCCCGAACGCGTCGTCGTGGACGCCAGCCACGGCAACAGCGGTAAGGACCACGTGCGCCAGGCCGGGGTCGTGACGGAGCTGGCCGAGCGGATCGCGGCGGGCGAGCCCGGCATCTCCGGCCTCATGCTGGAGAGCTTCCTCGCCGACGGCAGGCAGGACCTGACCCTCGGACGCGCGGCCGACCTCGACTACGGACGCAGCATCACCGATGCGTGCCTGGACTGGACCACGACGGAGTCGCTGCTCGACGATCTCGCCGCAGCGGTACGCACCCGCCGGGGCTGACCGGCTCGCAGGCAGGCCGGAACGGCCGGGCGCGGGCGATGTCCCCCGCGCCCGGTCAACCGGCGAAGCCGGAGCGCAGGCGCACCTGTTCGATGACCTTCCACCGCTCGAGGTTGTGCCGAGCGTCGGCGAGCGCGTCGTGGGCGTCGGCCGGTTGCTTGGGCAGCGTTGGCTTGCCGACGTCCTCCCAGCGCTGGCGCAGGTCCCGCGTGAACCGGGGCAGTTGCCGCGGCAACGTGGGCATCGCGCCCCACAGCTGGGCCAGCGCCACGTGGTCGTAGGCGGCGTACCAGGCCCACAGCTCGATACCGTCCGACGGCTTGCCGAAGAACTCGAGCAGGTCCTCCCGGATGCGGTCGCGGCTGCGCCAGGCCTTGTCCGCGGGTGACGGCAGCTTGTCCAGCACGTTCTCGCGGACCCACTTGCCGGCCTTGTCCGGGTCGAACTCGGTCGAGACCGCGTAGAAGCTGCGTCCGGATTCGTCCACCACACCGATCGACACCAGGTCGATGGTCACGCCGTCCTCGATGAATTCGGTGTCGTAGAAGAATCGCACCGCAGCACCGTAACGGGCGGCTCGTTGGGACGCGTGAGCCGGTCCGGGAGCGGTCCGCGCCGTACCGGGGCCGCTCCGTGCGGCGCCGGGCGTGCCTCCCCTGCGGCGCAGGTGCTCAGCCGGCGCAGGTGCTCAGCCGGCGCAGGTGCTCAGCCGGCGCGGCTCTCCGACATCCGCGGCGAGGCCGCGTCGGCACGCGACCGGCCCCGTCCGCCGACGTCGCCCGCCTGCGGGTGCAGCGGCACCGCCTCACCCAGTTCCTCCTTGGCCTTGGCGGCGTAGACGTCGACGTACTCCTGGCCGGACAGCTCCATCAGCGCGTACATGATCTCGTCGGCGATCGACCGTTCGACGAACCGGTCACCCGCGAGTCCCTCGTAGCGTGAGAAGTCGAGCGGCTCCCCGAACCGGATCTCGAGCCTGCGCGGCCACCACATCCTCGAGCCGATGGGGTTGACCTTGTCGGTGCCGATCATGGCGACGGGGATGACCGGCACCTGCGCCTCGAGTGCGATGCGGGCGACGCCGGTCTTGCCCTTGTACAGCCGCCCGTCGGGAGAGCGGGTGCCCTCCGGGTAGATCCCGAGCAGCCGTCCCTCGGCGAGCAGCCGGACGCCCGTGTCGAGCGCGGCCTGTGCGGCCGAGGCGCCGGACCGGTCGATCGGGAACTGCCCGGACGCGGTGAAGAACCACTTCTGGAGGCGCCCCTTGAGGCCGGGCGTGGTGAAGTACTCCTGCTTGGCGGGGAACGTCACGCGCCTGCGCACGTGCACCGGCATGAAGAAGGAATCGGCCACGGCGAGGTGGTTGCTGGCGATGATGGCGCCGCCCTCGGCCGGGATGTTCTCCGTGCCGGTGACCTTCGTCGGCCACAGCAGCCGCAGCAGCGGGCCGAGCAACACGTATTTGAGCAGCCGATACACCACCGGGCCGCGCCTCCTCATCTCCGCACCCAACCGAAACGATCACAGTACGAACGCCGTGTGCACCGCCACAACCGCGGGGTCGTAACCACCATCTATCTCACACCGGCCGCGGCACCGCGACCATCGGCTCTCCCCACCGGCGGGGAGTGACGGCGCTTCCGGCCCGCGCGCCGGGCCGCCGTGCGACGATGGCACCCGATCACCCGTGGCGACGAAGGGACCTGCGGTATGCCCGTGTTTGCCGCCGCCGAACCGTGCCGGAACCCCAGGGCCGGACGCACCGGGGTGCCGTGGTCTCCCGGGTTCACCGGACCTCGGGCCGGCGTCGGTACCGATCCGGCATGGGCTTCCGACGTCGCCTTGCACAACGGCTTTCGCGTCGCCACCCTCGATGGCGACGCGCCGCTTCTCTTCGAACGCGGCAGCGCGTTCGCGGCCGCGGTCAGGCAGGTGGGGACCAAGTGAGCAGACCAGGCTCCGACGGACCGGAGAACGTCGACGCGACGTTCGAGGAGATCGTCGCGGACCTCCGTGCGCAGGGTTTCGACGAACCGGGTTTCGACGAGCAGCGGTTCGACAAGCAGGATTTCGATAGGCAGGGGTCCGACGGGCAGGGGTTCGACGGACCCGGCGGGGACGACCGGGGTGGCGGCGCGCTCGCGGAGCGCCCCGACCCCGATCCCGAGGGCCGCGACGGCGACGACGACGGCCGCGGTCCGGCGGCGGCCGCGCCGGGCTCGCGCGGTGACGGGTGGCGGGACAGCCCGATCGCGTGGGACGAGACGTTGTTCGGCCCGGCACCGGGCGACGACGACGATCCCGACGACCACTTCGTCCCACCGGAACCGCCGCCGCTGCCGAAACCGCGCAAGGGCGCCGTGGTCGTGCTGGTTCTGCTGGTACTCGGACTGCTGCTGCTGATCGCGCCGTCGATCGTCGGCCTGTCCGGAGCGGTGGCGACGCCGCTCGGCATGCTCGCGCTCGCGGCGGGGATCGCGCTGCTGCTGTTGCGCGTCCGGCAGGGCCCGCCGGACGGTGCCGACCCGACCAACGGGGCCCAGGTCTGACCGTGCGGAGTCCGTCGCCGGCCTGATGATGCTGGGCTGTGGGCCGTGGATGCTGGGCTGTGGGCCGCGACCGCGGCGCGTGACCCGGGGTATGAGACTGGCCGTGGCTGGGTGCTCACCCCGGTGTGCAGGCGTCGAGCAGCCGCCACAGCGCTTCCGGGGCCATGACCGCGTCGGCGCCGAGCTGCCCGCGTCGCCCGTCGTCGGTCGTGACCGCGACGAGATGATCGCCGGGCTCGGCCGGCCGCGTGCCGGGAACGACCGTCACGAGCCGGCCGTCCCCGCTGCCGCCGGTCTCCGCCTTCTCGACGCCGACGCCGGCGCCGGATCCGCTCCCCGCGGCGGGGCCGCCGGCGACCAGTACCACGTGCGGCCACCACGTCCAGTGCGCGGCACCGGCCACCGCGCCGAGGCCCAGGTCGCCCGCGGCGACGCCGACTCCGGCGAGCACGGCCAGCCGGTCCCGCAGCCGCGCGACCGCCCCGGCCCGGGCGTCCCGCCCGCCGGGCTGGGCACCGAGCACCGTGTCGGCGTCGACCAGCAGCACGAGCCGTCGGTCGAGCTGACCGCGCAGCTCCGGCCAGGCCGCGGCGAACCCGCTGTGCAACGGATAGTCCGCCACGTCGGCGGGCGGGACCCAGCGCAGGGCCGTGCTCTCGGCGTTGGTCACTCGCGGCTGCGCCGCGTCGCCGACCGTGGTGGCGAGCACCGTGGTGTAGCGCCAGCTGCCGTGTTCGTCGGTGCGCTGGGCGAGGACCCGGAAGGCCTCGCCGGGCACGGCCGTCTCCTCCTCCGTCTCCCTGGCGGCGGCCTGAGCCGACGTCTCGTGCGGCTGCACCGCACCGCCCGGCAGCGCCCACGAGCCGCCCTCGTGCGTCCAGCCCGCACGGTGCTGCAGCAGCACGCCGCGGTGCGGATCGCTCAGCAGCAGCCCGGCGGCTCCGAACAGTCCCCAGTGGCGCCGTCCGCAGTCGCAGCTGACGAACCCGTCCCCGTTGCCGACCAGCATCGTTCGAATCTAGCGCGCCTCGCCCGCGACACGCCCGTGACCGACAGGATCAGACCACTGGGCCGCGGCTCTCGGCCGCGAGCGTGGCGGCGCCGACGATGGCGGCCTCGTCTCCCAGCTGCGCCGTCCGGATCCGCGCGTGCGGACGGTGCTTGCCGCCCGTCACGGCACGCAGGTACGTCTCCCTGGCATCGTCGAGGAACAGCGGCGCCGACGCCGACACGCCCCCGCCGATGACGACGATCTCCGGGTCGTAGACGTCGGCCACGAGCGCCAGTCCCTCGCCCAGCCACCGGGCGAGCTCCGCCATCGCCTTGCGGGCCAGCGGGTCGCCGTCCCGCGCGGCCCCGGCGACGCGGCGCCCCGTCAGCGCCCCCGGGTCCTCGGCGGCCTCCCTGGCCAGCACCGTCGAATGTTCCGGGTGAGTGGCCAGCAGTTCGATCGCCGTCGCAGCCAGGGCCGTCCCGCTGCAGTACCGCTCCCAGCAGCCGGACTTGCCGCACGGGCACGGCCGTCCACCCGGCACCAGGCACAGGTGTCCCAGCTCGGGCGCCACCCCGTGCGCACCACGGAACAGCTCGCCGCCGAGCAGCAGGCCGGCGCCGATGCCGGTGCCGACAGCGACGAACACGCCGACCGATGCGCCCCGTGCCGCACCGAACCGGTATTCGGCGAACGTCGCCGCGTTGGCGTCGTGTTCGAGCGTCACCGGCAGTCCCAGCCGTGCGCTCATCCGCTCGGCCACCGTGGCGGTCCGCCATGGCAGGTGCGGGGCGAACATCACCGACGTCCGGTCGCTCCCGACGAATCCGGCCACCGCGAGGCCGACGGCTGCCACCTCGTGCCTGCTCCGCAGTTCGGCCACGACACCGGCGATCGCCTCCTCGAGTGCCGGCTCGTCACGCGGAGTTCCGGTGCGCGCCGTGTCGAGCACGTCGCCGGTCGCGTCGACGACACCGGCGCGGATGCTCGTGCCGCCGACGTCGATCCCGATCGCGGCCACCCGCTACTCCCCCGGTTCCCAGCTCTCACGGGGGCGCACGGGCACCCGCTGAACCCGGCGCGACGAGCCTGCCGGTCCGCTACCGCCGCGGCCGGGCCGTTCGGCGAACACCGACGCGGACGTGGGGGTGAAGCCCGCCGGCGCGGGACCCGGCCGGGAGGACGGCCGGTACCCGGGCATGTGCACGCCTTCGTCCGGTTGCCACCGGTCGGCGAGCACGGCGCGGAGCAGGGCGATGAGCGCGGCGGCCTGGTCGAGCACCCGCACGGCGACCTCCGGTGTCTCGCCCCGCACGATCGCGATGACGGCGCAGAGCGGGCACCACGAACACGCCGATGCGCGGTCGCCCTGCCCCCCGGCCGCGCCGTCGGACTCGGCCGCGTCCGGGTGCCCGGCTGCCTCCGGCCCCGGGTGCGCCGCGCCGTGCCACGGCGGCTGCGCGTCGCAGGCATCCGGATCGCCCTGGCCGTGTCCCGCCGCGAACACACTCCGCAGCCACGGCTCGGCCCGCTCGGTGACCAGGTCGACCAGCAGCCGGATCTCCTCAGCCAGCCGCGCGCCGTCGGCCGTGGCCCCGGCTCCCGGTTGCCCCGCGGGGCCTTCGGTGCCGCTCACGCGATTCCCTCCAGGTGCACGAGCACGCCGCGGGGATCGGACTCGGCATCCGTGATCCGGCAGGCGCGCAGTGGTTCCGGCAGCGCGATCAGCCTGCGGACACCGTCGACCGTGATCGCGAGGTCGTCGTCGACCCGCGCCAGGTCCACCACGCTGTCCCTGGCCAGCGGCACCGCCACCCGGAGCCGATAGCCGTCGCCCGCCTCGAACATCTGCAACAGCGGGCCGCCGGCCTCGGCCGAGGTGGACCCGCCGGCCGTGGCGTCCTGTCCGAGCGGGTCCGACGCGGCGTACAGCTCCGTGGCGATCTCGCGCAGCGCGGCCACGCCGACCGGTTCGTCGGCGCGGTACTCGACCGAGCGCAACCGCTCCGCCGCATCGCCCAGTCCGGATCGGGACAGCTCCGCCAGCACGTCGTCCTGCTGCCGGCGCCGCTGCCGCACCCACGCGGCGGCCGCGCCCCGCCACCAGCCCGGTGACGGCATCACGCGGTTCGCGATCATCCCGTCGACCCTGATGCCGCGCAAGGCGAGTGAGGTGAGCGTCCGCCGCGTCTCGGCGACGACGACCCGCTCGGGCGTGAACACCAGCCGCACACTCGTGCGCTCGGGATCGGTCAGCAGGTCGCGCAACGACCGGGTGTGGTCGGCCAGCCGGGTCATCGACCGGGCCAGCCCGGAGCGCTTCGCGACGGGACCCGCCATGCGCGTCAGATACCCCGAGACGGCCTCGGGCAGCGCCAGCAGGCGCAACGTCTCGGCCGTCGGACCGCAGTCGACGACGACGGCGTCCCACTGCCGCGTCCCGGCGAGCCGCTGCACCTCGCCGAGCGCGAGCAGCTCGTCGACGCCGGGAACGACACTCAGCTCCTCGGCGGCGAGCCCGTCCAGCCCGCCGCCGCGCACCAGCGCCGCCTGCAGCTGTTCGCGCACGCCGTCCCACGCGTCGTCGGCCAGCCCGCGGACGTCGAGCTGAGCACCGTACAGCCCGTCGGCCACCGCCACCGGCTCGTGCCCCAGCGGCACCGCGAACGCGTCCGCGAGCGAGTGCGCCGGATCGGTCGACACGACCAGCGTCGCGACGCCCCGGTCCGCCAGCGCGACACCGGTCGCGGCGGCCAACGTGGTCTTGCCGACACCGCCCTTCCCGGTCAGCAGCAGCAGTCGCACGTGCGTCAGCCCTCGGCCTCGACGCGCTTCTTCAGTTCCTTCAGAGCAGTGTCCATGATCATCTTCTCGGCCTTGCGCCGCAGCATCCCGATCATCGGCAGCGCCAGCTCGACGGCCAGCGTGTAGGTGACCTTGGTGCGGTCGCCACCGAGCGGTTCGAGCTCGTACCGGCCGTTCTGGGCCTTCTGCATCTGGCCCTTCACCAGATGCCAGCTCACCGACAACCCGTCGTCGGCCCAGTCGTACTCGAGCGTGTAGACGTCTTTGACCGGGCCCGAGTCGAGCGTGAACCGCACCTGGGTGGCCCGGCCCCGTTCGTCGGTGCCCAGCACCTCGGTCTGCTGCACCGCCTTGGCCCACTCCGGATAGGCGGGCAGATCGGCGATGACGGCCATGATCTGCTCCGGAGGGGCGTCGACCTCGATGGACTGCGTGGACTGGTCGGCCATGGCGCTAGAGCGTAGCGGTCCAGTGTTTCACCATCGCAGCACGTAGGGCCGCGGGTCGCGCTGGAAATGTCCCACGTTGCGGCACTCGGTCACGCCGACCCGCTTCGCACGGGCCAGCGGCTGGTGCACGTGGCCGAACAGCGAGCACCGGGGCCGCTCCCGCACGATCAGATCGGCGAGGGCCTCCGAGCCGAGCTCACCCCGCCGCGCGACGACGTCGTAGGTCAGTTCGGGCAGCGCGGGCGGGACGTGACTGCACACCACGTCGACCCCGCTCAGCCCGGCGACGGCCTTGTCGAACTCCTCACGGGTCCGCAGATAGGGCCGCCACGCCTGGTCACGCCGCGGCGTCGCGCTCTCGGGCAGCACCGCGCCCCCGACGAACCCGAACCGGAGCCCGCCGATGTCACGGACCTCACCGTCGACGAAATGCAGCCCGGGCGCCTCGAACTCCGGCCACAGCGCAGGCGTGTCGACGTTACCGGGAATGGCGTAGGTCGGTGCGGGCAACGCGCCGAACAAGCGCGTGTACTGCTCACGCACGGCCTCGTCGACCGCGGCCCGCGGGTCCGCCAGGCTCCCCCACAACCGTTTCGACAGCTCGACCATCTCCCGCCTGCGGCCCTGCCGGCGCAGCGTGGCGAACGTGGCGACGTGCTCGGCGCCGAACAGCGAACCGAGGATGCCGCCGCCGTGTTCGTGGTAGTCGACGAAGTCGATCAGGTCGCCGAGCACGACCAGCGCGTCGGCGCCGTCACCGGCGCGCGCCAGCGCCTCGGCGTTGCCGTGTACGTCGGAGACCACATGTACCCGCACGTGATCATTCTACCGTCGCGCGGGGCGGCGTCCCGGCGGCGCGGCCGTCCTCCAGCGTCACCTTCAGCTCCAGCGCGATCGCCTTCGCCGCACGCGCCCGCCGGTCGAACTCGCGCCGCAACCGCGCACCGGAAAGGCGCTGCCCCTCACCCGTGACGGGGGTGGCGCGCAGGAAGTAGTGCAGCAGGGTGCCGTCGAGCACGGGCTCGAGCCATACCTCCATCGTGCCCACCAGCGCGCCCCGCACGGTCCAGCGCAGGCCCTGCTCACCGCGGTCGGTATAGACTTCGAGTAGCAGGTCGGGCCAGTACCGCCGCCACGCCGCCGGGTCCGCGAAGACCGCGGCGAGTGTGCTCGGGGGCACGGTCAGGAAGGTCTCGTCGACGATGTCGAGCGCAGGCTCGGATTCGGATCCGGTCACGGTTGCGAAATGGTATGCGCCTCACAACACGCGCACACCCACCCATGGTGAACGGCACCGGCACCGACTAAGTTGACCGGCGAGTAACAACGTTGTTTGGAATCCCCACTGCGGAGGTTGACGTGCGCGAGTACAGCGCCCCAGCACTACGGCCCATCGCCGACGACGAGAACGCCTCCGACGTCGTCTGGGCCAACGCCGAGCGGTTCGGCGACACCGTGAGCTTCCGTCGTCTGATCGACGGTTCGTGGCGGGACGTCACCGCGCGCACCTTCGCCGCCGAGGTGCTCTCGACGGCCAAGGGCCTCGTCGCGGCCGGCCTCGAGCACGGCGACCGCGTCGGCCTGATGTCGAAGACCCGCTACGAGTGGACCCTGTTCGACTTCGCGATCTGGGCCGCGGGCGGCGTCACCGTGCCGATCTACGAGACGTCCTCGGCCGAGCAGGTCCACTGGATCCTCTCCGACTCGGGCGCCAAGGCCGTCATCGTCGAGACCGCCGAGCACACGGCGGCCCTCGGCGAGGTCCGTGACCGGCTGCCCGAGCTGGCCCACGCCTGGCAGATCGACGGGGACGACCCGGCGGTCGACGCGCTGGCCGCGCTCGGCGCCGACCGGCCCGACGACGAGCTCCACACCCGCCGCCGCTCCGTGCGGGCCGACGACGTCGCCACCATCTGCTACACGTCCGGCACGACGGGCAGGCCGAAGGGCGTCACCCTCACCCACCGGAACCTGCTCTCCGAGGTGCGCGCCGACATCGACGCGTTCCCGGACCTGATGGAGTCCGGCAACTCGCTGCTGCTGTTCCTGCCGCTCGCCCACATCCTGGCGCGCGCCATCGCCATCACAGCGTTCACCTCCCGCGTCACACTCGGCCACACCGACACCACCGACCTGGTCGCCGACCTGGGCGCCTTCCGGCCGACGTTCGTGGTCGCCGTGCCGCGCGTGTTCGAGAAGGTCTACAACTCGGCCAAACTCAAGGCCCACGCCGACGGCAAGGGCAAGATCTTCGACGCGGCCGAGGCCACCGCGATCGCCTACAGCCAGGCCACCGACGCCGGCAAGGTCGGCCTGGGCCTCAAGCTCAAGCACGCGGTGTTCGCCAAGCTCGTCTACAGCAAGCTGCACGCCGCGCTGGGCGGGCGCTGCATCGCGGCCGTGTCCGGCGGCGCCCCGCTGGGCACGCGCCTCGCGCACTTCTTCCGCGGGATCGGCGTGCCGGTGTTCGAAGGCTACGGCCTCACCGAGACGACCGCGGCCGCCTGCGTGAACACACGCGACGCCTTCAAGGTCGGCACCGTCGGCAGGCCGGTCGCCGGCACCTCGGTGCGCGTGGCCGAGGACGGGGAACTCATGCTCGCCGGCGGTGTGGTGTTCGGCGAGTACTGGCGCAACGAACAGGCCACCGCCGAGTCCCTCGAGGACGGCTGGTTCCACACCGGAGACCTGGGCGAGGTCGATGACGAGGGCTTCGTCAAGATCACCGGCAGGAAGAAGGAGATCATCGTGACGGCGGGCGGCAAGAACGTCGCCCCGTCGACGATGGAGGACGCGCTCAAAGCGCACCCGCTCATCAGCCAGGCGATGGTCGTCGGCGACCAGCGTCCGTTCATCGGCGCGCTGGTGACGATCGACGAGGAGTTCTTCCCGACGTGGAAGGAACAGCACGGCAAGCCCGCCGACGCCACCGTCGCCGACCTGGCCGGTGACGAAAAGCTGCGCACGGACGTGCAGGCCGCCGTGGACGAGGCCAACAAGCTCGTCTCGCACGCCGAGGCCATCAAGAAGTTCAGCATCCTGCCGCGGGACTTCACCGAGGCCGGCGGCGAGGTCACGCCGAGCATGAAGCTCAAGCGCAATGTCGTCAGCAAGAACTACGCAGGCGACATCGACTCGCTGTACGCCAAGTAGTCCGGAACCCGATCCATGTGGGAGGGGTGCTCACCCGGCGGTGAGCACCCCTCCCACTTCTCGTGGCCGTCACCGTCCACGCCGGCCCGTTGCCGCGTGACGGCGCCTGCGACCGGCCGTCCCGACCCGGCGGCTGCGGCGCAGGCGCTGTGCGGTCCCGGAGCGGTGCTATCCGGGTACGGTGCGACCGAGGGCGCTGGCACGAAACACCCCGGCACCGAGTGCTCCGGCACCGAACGCTCCTGGCCGAGGGTCACTGCCGCCGGATGAGCGGCACCACCGGCGCCTCCTTGTCCGACAGCGGGATCTGGTACCGCTGCGCCAGATACGACGAGATCTGCTTGAACAGCGGTGCGGCCGAACTGCCCGCGGGCAGCGTCGTGTCCGGGGCGTCGAGCCGGATGCCGACGACGAAGCGCGGGTCGTCGGCGGGCAGGATCCCGGCGAACGTGATGTTGTAGAGCTCGTTGCTGTAGGCCCCGGTCTCCGGGTCGACCTGCTGCCCCGTTCCGGTCTTGCCCGAGATCTGGTATCCCTCGATCGCGGCCTGCGGTGCGGTGCCGCTCTCGTACAGGTCACCGTCCTGGGTCGTCGCCCGCAGCATGTTGCGCACCGTGCGGGCCGTCTTCGCACTCACGACGCGCGTACGGTCCGGCTCCGGTTCGGCCACCCGCCTGCCGTCGGGTGTGCGGGTCGCGGCGACCACGCGCGGTTCGACCCGCACGCCGTCGTTCGCGATCGCCTGGTACATCCCGGCCATCTGCAGCACCGTCATCGACAGGCCCTGGCCGATCGGCAGGTTGCCGAACGTGGTGCCCGACCACTGGTTGCGCGGCGGAACGTAGCCGGGGCTCTCACCGGGCAGGCCGGCACCCGTGCGCCGGCCGAGTCCGAACTTCTTCAGCAGGTCCAGGTACCGGTCCGGGCCGAGCTCCTGGGCGAGCATGAGCGTGCCGACGTTCGACGACTTGGCGAAGATGCCCGTCGTGGTGAACGGCTGCGTGCCGTGGTCCCACGCATCGCGCACGGTGTGGTCGGCGACCTTCATCGAGCCGGGAACGCGGTGGACGTCCCGCGGCCCGGTGATGCCGTTCTCGATCGCACCCGCCGCGGTGATGACCTTGTTCACCGAGCCCGGTTCGAACGGCTGGGTGACCGCCTTCTCCGTCATGAGATCCGGGTCGAGATTGTTCGGGTCGAGCGTCTTCTCACTCGTCAGCCCGTAGATCTCACCGGTCTTCGAATCCAGCACCACCGCGCTGCCGCCGTCGGCCCTTGACTTCGCCACATAGTCCGACAACATCCGCTGCAGGTTGTACTGCACGTCGGAATCGAGGGTCAGTTCGAGGTCCGAACCGGGGATCGCCGGTTGCACCTCCCGCTCCGTACCCGGGATCACCACGTCGGTGCCCTGCGCCGTATCCACGACCTGCCTGCCCGGTTCACCCGTCAGCACACTGTTGCGCGCGCTCTCCAACCCGGCGAGACCTTCGATGTTGTGTTTGGACTGGTCCGGTTCCTCCATACGCCAATTGGCGAACCCGACGATGTTCGAACCGACCTTGCCCGACGGGTACTCGCGGCGAGCGCGCTTCTCGTAGCCGATCTCCGGGTACTTCTCCTGGATCTCGTCGGCCACCGACGGCTTCACGTCGTCGACGAGGTAGGTGAAGCTCGAGTCCTTGTCGTGGAATTCCTCGAGCAGTTCGGACTCGGTGGCCTTGTCCGGCACCTTCTGCGCGATGAACTTCGCGATCTCGGCGACCCGCGTGTCGTAGCTCTCCTTCGAGTCCGGGTTCTTCTTCTCGGCCTCTGCCCAGTTCTTCCGCATCAGCCGCAGGTTCGCCCACAGGGTGCGGGTCTCCACACTGAAGGCGAGCTTCGCCCCGTTGCGATCCACAATGGAGCCGCGCTGGGCCGGGATGTCGATCGTGGTGGTGCGCTGCTGTTCGGCGCGCGCCGACAACGCCTCGGCCTGGAACCCTTGCACGTAGCCGAGTTTGAGACCGGTGGCGACGAGCACCACCGCGAGCACGATCCGGCCGATGACGAACCGGCTCCGCGTGCCCCGATCGGCCGGGGTCCGGCCCGCACGACGCGCTTTCGCCGAGTACGTCCGTCCCACCGGGCCGCGCCCCCGCGACGGCGCCTGCCCGCTCGCGCCCCCCGGCCCCGCCGGTCGTTTCGGTCGCATCGGTCCCCTCCGGATCGCTCGCACCACCCCACGCCCGTTCCGGCGGGCGGGAAGTCAGTCGGCCGTCTCCTCGCCGCCACCGGACTCCGCTGCCCGATCATCGGAGCCGGCGTCCCCAGTGTCGCCGCCACCGGGGCCGTCACCGCCGTTGCCGCGGTCGCCGCGCGTGTCGGCCCCGGCCTGCCGGTCGCGCTGCTGACCGTCCCGGCCGCCCTGCCCGTCGTCGTCCGCCGCGTCGCCGCCCCGCCCGTCGCCCGCGGTACGGCCGTCGTTGGAACCGGCGTTGCCACCGCCCGCGGTGCCGCCGTCGTTGCCGTTCCCTGCAGGCGGCCGCGGCGCCTGCGGCGGCGCGGGTTCGGTCGCGCGCTTCGACTCACCGACCACGCGCACCGTGCCGTCCTCACGCACGACGAGTCGGGCCGGGTTGCCGCCCGGGACCATGCCCAGGGCCTTCGCCCGCTCCGCGAGCTGTGCGGGTGCACCCGCCGAAGCGACCTCGCGCTGGAGTTCCTCGGACCGCTCGGCCAGCGAGGCATTGCTCTCGCGGAGTTGTTCGAGCCGGTACGAATCGGAGATCGCCTGCGTCGAGAGCCACAGCGTCGTCGCCACCCCCACGGCCATCAGCGCCATGAGCATCAGCACGAACGACGCCCGGGACCTCGGCCAGCGCAGCCGCAGCCGCAGCCGCTGCGGCTCGGGCGTCTCGCGGCGTTCGGTCTGCCGCTGCAGTGTCTCCGCGCGCTGTGCGCGGCGAGCGTAGGCGCGTTCGGCCGCGGAGCTGCGGCGCCGCGGCGATCCGGTCTCGGGAGCGGATGTCGGTGCCTGCCTCGCGGTACGGCGCGGATTCTGCCGCGGCCGCTCGACCGGCTGGGGACGAGGACGTGCGGGTGCAGTCATGAGGCAGCCGCTCCAATCCGCTCGGCCGCGCGCAGACGTACCGACGCCGCACGCGGGTTGTGCTCGATCTCCTGCTCGCCCGCCTTCTCGGCACCTCGGGTGAGCAGGCGGAACTCGGGGCCGTGGCCGGGAAGCTCCACGGGCAGGCCCTCCGGTGTCCGCGAAGCGGCACGTTCGGCGAGGGCTCGCTTGACGATGCGGTCCTCCAGCGAGTGGTAGGCCTCGACGACGATCCGGCCGCCCTCACCGAGCGCGTCGAGCGCGGCCGGCACGGCGGCACGCAGCACGTCCAGCTCCCGGTTCACCTCGATCCGCAGTGCCTGGAACGTCCGCTTCGCCGGATGGCCGCCGGTGCGCCTGCTCGCCGCGGGCACGGCGTCGTAGAGCACCCGGACGAGCCGTTCACTGCGGTCGAAGGGCTCGGACTCCCGTTCGGCGACGATCGCCTTCGCGATCCGCTGGGCGAACCGTTCCTCCCCGTACTCACGCAGGATCCGGGTCAGCTCGGCGACCGAGTACGTGTTGAGCACGTCGGCCGCCCGCAGGCCCGTGGTCTGGTCCATCCGCATGTCCAGCGGGGCGTCCTGCGAGTAGGCGAAACCCCGGTCGGTGACGTCGAGCTGCATCGAGGAGACGCCCAGGTCCATGAGCACGCCGTCCACATGAGACAGTCCGAGTTCGTCGAGGACGTCGGGGAGCGCGTCGTACACCGCGTGGACGTACTCGACCCGGTCCCCGTGGCGCGCCAGCCGCTGCCGTGCCCGCTCGAGCGCGTTCGGGTCCCGGTCCAGACCGATGAGCCGCAGCCGCGGGTGTGCCGCCAGCAGGGCGTCGGCGTGACCGCCCAGACCCAGCGTGGTGTCGACGAGCACGGCGTCGCGGTCGGCCACCGCGGGAGTCAGCAGCGCGGTGACCCGGTCGAGCAGGACGGGCAGGTGCGCGGAGTCACTGGTCACTGCGCCCCCTTCCGTCCCGCCCCACCGGGACTGTCCTCCCCGACGCGGGGCGGATGCCTACAGGTTGCGGGCCTGATACCGGGGAAGGTGCATCAGGGCCGCAGCCTGAGGGCATCCGCGCCCACGTCGTCCGTTCGTCGCTTCCCGTGTCCCCGACGACGCGGGAAGCACGCCGTGACCGGATCTCCGGCTTCCGCGTCAGAAGACACCGGGCAGGATCTCCTCCTGCGCCTTGGCGTAGTTGTCCTCGTTCTCGTCCAAATAGGACTGCCACGCCTCGGAATCCCAGATCTCCAGCCTGGTGATCGCCCCGATCACCACGCATTCCTTGTTGAGCCCGGCATAACGCCGCAACTCGGGTGCGATCGGAATCCGGCCCTGGCCGTCCGGTCGCTGTTCATCGGTTCCCGCGAACAGGTACCGCTGATAGGCCCGCACCGATTCGTTCGTGAACGGAGCCTCCGCGACCTTCCTGGCCATCTGCTCGAATTCCGCTCGCGGGAAGACGTAGAGGCAGTGGTCCTGACCCTTGGTGATCATCAGACCCCCAGCCAACGCTTCCCGGAACTTCGAAGGCAGCGTCAGCCGCCCTTTGTCGTCCAGCTTCGGGGTGTGAGTGCCGAGGAACATCGGCCTCCACCTCCCCTGCCGAGCCCGCAATCCGTCCCGTCGGACCTGCCGGCATCGACCCCGGAGCTCCCTTCCGCCCCACTGGACACCACCGTACCCCACTTCTCCCCACAGTCAACGTGAAAAGCCGGGAAACAGGACCGGACCAGTAGCGTTCACGCAGGTCACAGCCGTGGTTCAGCAGTGGGTAGCAGTGGGGGAAGATCGCCGTCCCGGGGGATACAACCCCGCCACGAACACCCACACGGCGCCCGCTATGCCCGATTCAGCGGTGTTCTTCGGCGTTCGGGGCGACCGGTGGGTGGCCGTGGGGAACCCGTCGTCCCCGGCGTGGGGGCGGAGTGGGGCGCTCCGCGGATCAGGTGGGGGCCGGGTGGGGATGCCGGCCGGCCGGGCGCGATCCGGGCACCGTCGGGTGGGGATGCCGGCCGGCCCGGCGCGATGCGGGTGACCACAGGTGGGAAGGGCCCGCCGTCCGCGGCCCTCCTCGCAAGCCCGGCCCTTCCTCGTAAGCCGCGGCCCTCGTCGTCAGCGGCGGCCGGGCACGGCCGCGGAGCCCGCCGGCGTGGTCCGCTCCTCGGCGAGGAGGTCGGCGAGACGTGCGGCCACGCGCTCACGGTCGGCCGGTGCCACCGTCAGCCAGGGGTCACCGGCCGGGCCGGGCCGGGTGACCGCCGTGTAGGCGCCGACGTCCGTGAGGAACCAGCTGATACCGCCCTGCCGCACGAACCGCGACTCCTCGCGGCGGTACACGGAGAACTGCCCTGCCGACAGCACCGGTCGCGCCTGGATGGCCAGCACCTCGCGCACCTGCCGATCGTGGGCGCGCGAGCCGGTGCCGCTCTCGTAGATCGGATCGGCCGCGGTCGCGAGCGTCGCCGAGGGCAGGCTCACGCCGTGCCCCGGCCCGGCGTCCACCTCGGGCAGGATCGCCGCCGCCTCGCCGCAGCTGCGGTCGCGTGCCACGGCGTCGAGACCGACGGTGCGGTTCGGCTGGACGGCCAGCACTCCCCTGCCGTCGGGCAGCTGCGCGACGAGACCGCGGAGCGGCTCGGGATCGGCCGCGTCGAACAGCACCTCACATTCGATCACCGCGGCCGCCGCCGCGATGCCGGTCAACCTGCCGCGCAGTGTCTCGTCCAGTTCGCCGGGATACAGCCCGCGATCGGCGAGGTTGGCATAGACGTCCCGGCGGATGCCCGCGCGTTCGTCGCCGGTGCGGCCGACACTCGGCACGGCGAGCACGGACGGCGGCGCACCCAGTTCCAGGTCCGACCAGAGCACGTCGAACGCCGAGGCCGAGAGCCGGATCATGCCGGGCCGCTCAGCGACGGCGGTACCGGGAACGAGGACACCCGCGCCGCGTCGCGCAGTGCGAGATCGCGCGCGTGCAGCACGTCGACGGCCCTGCGCCGCGCCTCCTCGGACTCGGCGCGCCGCTGGGCCATCGCGTCGGTCAGGCCCGCCAGGGCCGCGAGGTCTCCGGTGCCCATCGCATCGCGGATCATCGCGCCCGGGTCGTAGGAGACCGGATCCGGCATCGCCGACCGCGCGTGCGCCGCCGCTCCCGCCTGCGCCGACACGGCACCACCCAGGGCGTCGGCGGTCGCCGCGGCCTGCCCCGCCCATGCGGTGGCCCTGCCCAGTGCCGCCCGCAGCGCCCGGCCCGCCTCGCCCTGCCACACGTCCTCGGAGTCGGTGGCCGTGCCGGCCAGCTGCTCACTCGCCTGCTGCAGCGTGCGGCCGAGGCTCCGCCAGCCCGTGCCGATCTCACCGGCGGACTCGGGATCGTTGCCACCGTCGGCGATGGCCTTGAGCTGTTCGTGGCTGTACCACTCGTACCGCACGTCCGGTTCCGGTGCACCGGCCGTGGTGGCCGCGTCCCCGGTCTCCGCGGCACCGGGGGACGACTCACCCCGTCGCGACGCGCCCTGTGACGACTCGTTCATCCGGCCCTCCCGGGAAGATCGGGTGCGATCAGCTCCGCCACGGCGGCCGCGCGGTCGCAGGACTCGCGGGTGCCGCGGAAGTCCGCCGTGGACACGTCGATGTGGACCGACGCGGTCGCCCCCGCGGCCAGCAGCACCGTGCAGGTGCCGTCGTCGGCGGCGAGATCCGCGACACGCCGCGCCTCGCGTCCCGCGATCCGCAGCGGGCTCGCCGGCCCGTCCGGCCGCAGGTCGGCCAGCGCGGAGGTGGTGTCGAAGGTGACGGTGACGCCGCCCGCGCCCGGCTCGGTGTAGTCGCATGCGCGGACCGAGCCGACCGTACGGCGCTCACCCGGCACGGTCAGTCCCGCCGTCGACCGTTCGGCGGGGGTCAGCCACGCGCACGGATCGGAATCGGCCGCCGTGCCGTCCGACGGTGCCGTGTCCGACGGTGGGGTCTCCGACGGCGCGGTGTTCGAGGGTGGGGTGTTCGGCGCCGCACCGCCCGCACCCGCCGCGGCGTCGCCGCCGATCGCGCCGCAGGCAGACGCCCCGAGCAGGCCCGCCCCGGACAACATCGCCACGATCCCCGTGCGCCGCCCCGGCACGCCGGCACCGCCGCTGCGAGGGCCGCCGGCACCGGCTCTGCGACCGGCACCAGGGGTCCACCGGAACCGCCGATTCATCCGCCCTGACAATCGACGCCCCTCAGATCGCCCTCGGCCTGCTCGTCCTGACTGCGGTACTGCTCGAGTGCGGTGGTGATCCGGGACCGCAGATCCGCGAGTTCTCTGCCGAAGGCCACGAGCGCGTCCGACACCGCGCCCGAGGCAGGCTCCCCGCCGCCCGCGGGGTCGATGCCGTAGCGGGCCATGAACTCGCCGATCTCACCGGCGTAGCCGCCGCCGAGCGGCACCGACCGCCCGAGCACCTGCGCCTCCCTGACGAGCCTGCCGACGACGTCCTGGAGATCGCCGATCCGCTGCAACGCGTCCTCGGCCAGTTCCGGCGCGACGGCGAAAGTGCCGGCCGGTACGTCGACGGGACCCGTGACGGGGGCGGGCGTACCACTGGTCATCGCGAGGTGCCTCTCCGTAACCGGACGGTTCCGGCCCGCAATCCTAGGCGACCGTGTGCCGGTGTCCAGTCCTCCGCTCGGCTGGTGCGGCCGCCGTCGCCGTGCGCCGGAGGCCGCGACCGCCGTGTGCCCGGTGTCACCACACCACCACACGGGGTGAATCCCCTCGTTTCGCCCGTCTTTGACACACTTCGTGGGAGCCTGGAGCAGGGCACATGCATGAATGTGGAGGTCGCGTGACGTCGAGAGGGCACTCTGCCGCAACCACCGAGACGTTCGGTGACCGCCCCGCGTACCCGACGGCCGGAGCGCCGGCGCCACCCGTCGGCCTCGGCGACCTGCACGAGACGGCGCAGCGCATCGCCGCCAACGTGGAACGCGTACTCGTCGGCAAACCCGACGTCGTCCGCATCGCACTGGTCACCCTGCTGTCCGAGGGACACCTGCTCGTCGAAGACGTCCCCGGCGTCGGCAAGACATCCCTCGCCAAGGCCCTGGGCCGGTCCATCGACTGCACCGTGAGCCGTATCCAGTTCACGCCCGACCTCATGCCGAGCGACGTCACCGGCGTGTCGATCTACAACCGTCAGCAGGCCACGTTCGAGTTCCGCCCCGGTCCCGTGTTCGCGAACATCGTCGTCGGCGACGAGATCAACCGCGCCTCCCCCAAGACCCAGTCCGCGCTGTTGGAGTGCATGGAGGAGCGGCAGGTCACCGTCGACACGACGACGTACCCGCTCGACTCGCCGTTCATGGTGATCGCCACGCAGAACCCGGTCGAGATGGAGGGCACGTACGCCCTGCCGGAGGCCCAGCGTGACCGCTTCACGGCGCGCGTCTCGGTCGGCTACCCGGATCCGCAGGCGGAACTGGCGATGGTCGACGAGCACGCGGGCCACAATCCGCTCGACGACCTCACCCCGGTCTCGGACGGCGAGACGGTGCACCGGCTCGCTCGCGCCGTCCAGCAACTGCACGTCGCGCCGGACGTGCGCCAGTACGCGGTCGACCTGGTCTCGGCCACGCGGCAGCTGCCGGAGCTGCGGCTCGGCGCCTCACCACGGGCGACGTTGCAGTTGGTTCGCGCCGCCCGCGCCCAGGCCGCGCTCGCCGGCCGCGAGTTCGTCGTGCCCGACGACCTGCACGCGGTCGCGGTACCCGTACTGGCGCACCGGCTCGTCCTCACCACCGAGGCGCTCGCCGCACGCCGCTCCGCCTCGGATGTCGTCCACACCGTCCTGCAGCGGGTTCCCGTGCCGCAGCGCGGCGCACCCACGGGCGGAGCGGCCGGCAACGGAGCCCCCGCCGGCACCCGCCCGCCGGCACCCCACCCCACCAACGGCCACGCCGGCCGTCCGGGTGCGGGGCAGCCCGGCGCACCGGACGGCCACGGCAGCCCGTACGGCTACTGAGCCGGATCCGACCATGACCAGCTATGCCGCAGGCGGCCCGGCACCGCGGAGACCCGGCGGCCAGGACACGGCCGGCGCTCCGTCCGAGCGGGCGGCGACATCCCCGTCGACGCGACCGCGCCGACGGGTCCTGCCGCGTGCCCTGTCCGGGCTGACCACTCGCGGCCGCTGCCTGCTCGCCGCGGGCGTGGCCGCCGCGGTCTGCGCCGTGGTCCTCGACGAGCGCGGTCTGCTCCGCGTCGCGGCGTTCGTCGTGGCGCTGCCCCTGCTGGCCGCCGCGCTCACCACGGCGTCGAAGGTCCGTATCGGGGCGCGCCGCACCGTCACCCCCGAGCGTGTCCCCGCAGGCGGCGACGGCGACGTGAGCCTCGACCTGTGGCGCACCGGACGGCTGCCCGCCGGGGAGATCCTGCTCGAAGACCGCCTGCCACATCCGCTCGGCCCGCGGCCACGGTTCGTGGTGGAGCGGCTCCCCCACCATCCCGTCACGTTGCGCTACCCGATCCGGCCCGGCATGCGCGGTGTCCACCGCATCGGCACCCTGCGCGCGACGATCACCGATCCGTTCGGGCTCTGCGAGGTCGACCGCGATCTGGTGCCGCCGTCGCCGGTCGTCGTCGTACCACGGGTCACACCGCTGCGCGGCCGCCCGGACGGCGCGGGCACGGGCGGCGTCGACAGCGGCAGCATCCGCCACCACGCCGGCCAGGGCGACCCGGACGTCATGGTGCGCCAGTACCGCACCGGCGACGACATGCGGAAGGTCCACTGGCGCTCCACCGCACGCCGCGACGAGATCATGGTGCGCGTCGAGGAACGGCCGTGGCGGGGCGGCACCACCGTCTTGCTCGACCGGCGCGGCGCCGCGCACCACGGGGTGGGCCACCCCGACGGCAGTCTCGAATGGGCCGTCGAATTCGCCGCCAGCGTGTGCCTGCACCTGAGCGGGGCCGGCAGCCCGGTGCGACTGGCCGACGAACGCGGCCACGTCCTGGCCGACCTCGCGGACGGTGCGGGCCCGGCGGGCGGCGGTGTCGTCCTCGACGCGCTCGCCGCACTGCAACCCGCCCACGGGCGCGACCTCGCCGTCTCCTCCGGTCCGGTGCACGCGCAGGGCCACGAGCTGATCGCCGTGCTGGGCACCGTCGGCGCCCAAGGCGTCGCCGAACTGACCCACACCCGCCCACGCGGAGCGCCCAGCCTCGCCGTACTGGTCGACACCACGTCGTGGCAGCAGCCCGGCGGCAAGCCGGCCGCGGCCGTCACCGACACGGCCGCGCTGCTGCGGGCCGCGGGCTGGCGGGTCGTCGTCGCGGGCCGGCACGCGGACATCGCGGACACCTGGGCTCAGCTGTGCCGCGCCACGGCGACCACCCCGGCGCGGGCGGGTGGTTTCCGGTGAGCGCGCCCGCACCGACCGCGCCGCCGCCGGGGCCCGGGTCGGCACCGCCGCGGTGGCGGCCCCTGATAAGCCTGCACGGCATCGTCGGCCCGCTGATGGCCGCGCTCGCGACGATCGCCGTGTCCACGGCATTGACCGGCGTCGTGCAGGGATGGTCGTGGTTCGGCGACATCGTGACGGCGGCGCTGCTCATCGCGGGGACCGGGATCGGGCTGCGCGCCGTGCGGCTGCACCCGTTCCTCGTCGGCGCCGCCCAACTGGGAGCACTCCTCCTGCTCGTCACCGGCTCGTTCACCACGGGCGGCGTGCTCGGCCTGTTCCCCGGGCCGCAGGCCTTCGGCGAATTGCACCACGTGCTGACCACCGGCTTCGCCGACATCCGCACCGGACTCCCTCCGGTCGAGGCCAGTGCCGGCATCCGCTGCCTGATCATGATCACCGTCGGACTCGTCGCGCTGGTGGTCGACCTGCTGGCGGTCACCGCGGCCGCTCCGGCGGCGACCGGTCTTCTCCTGTTGTGCGTCTACGCGGTGCCGTCGGCGCTCACCTCGGAACTGCTGCCGTGGTGGACGTTCGTGCTCGGTGTCGTCGCGTACGCCGCGCTGCTGGCCGTCGACGGCAGCCACCGGCACCGCGTGTGGCGCACCCGCGCCCCCGCACGGGGATCCGAGAGCGGCGTGGGATCGATGGCCGCCCCGTCCGGCCTGGTCGCCACCGCGGTCGCGGCAGGTCTGCTCGCGGGCGCGACGCTGACCGCCGTCGGCACCGAAGGCAGCCTGCCGGGATCGGACCCCGATCAGCAGTCCGCCCCCGGCGGACTCGGCGTCGAACCGTTCACCTCACTGCGCGGCATGCTCGGCGACCGCTCCCCGACCCGCATGTTCGAGGTCGACGGCCTCGGCGACAACGCGCCACTGATGCGCGCGTTCACCCTGTCCCGGTACATACCCGGCCAGGGCTGGGGACTGCCGGACGGCCGCCGGATGCCCGCGGGCCGCCCCGCCGACGGGCCGCTGCCGTCCGTACCGGGCGACACCGTCGCCGGGGAGGCACGCACGGTGCGGGTCACTCCCGTCAACTGGTTCGACGTCTGGCTGCCGACCTACGGCAAGATCCGCAGCCTCGACCCGCCGCCCGGCGACTGGTACTACGATCCGGGCAGCGGCGCCGTGTACAGCGAGGACAGGCGCAGACCACGCTCCTACACGATGACGACGTCGCTGTCCGAACCGACGCAGGAACAGCTGCGCGCCGCCGGTACCGTCGCCGGCCCCGAACCGCGGTACCGGGAGGTCGCCCGGGTCGATCCGCGTGTTCGTTCCCTCGCCCGAGACCTCACCGATGACGCACCGACGACGTTCGGCAAGGCCAGGGCCCTCTGGCGGTACTTCACCGACCCGTCGAACGGCTTCGTCTACGACACCGAGACCGCACCGGCGTCCGATCCGGACGCACTGGCCGACTTCGTCCTGCGCGGCAAACGCGGATTCTGCGAACAGTACGCCTCCGCCATGGCGGTCATGCTCCGTTCCCTCGACGTGCCGTCCCGCGTCGCGGTCGGCTTCACCAGGGGCACCCCCGACGGCCAGGGCACACGCGTGCTCACCTCGGAGGACGCCCACGCGTGGGTCGAGGTGTACTTCGGCGACGACCTCGGCTGGGTGACGTTCGACCCCACCCCGCTCACCAACGGCCGCGGATACACGCCCGACTACCTCGACACCGACGAGAACCCGGCCCCCGGCGACCCCGCCGAGTCCTCGCAGGCCCCGGACAGCTCGGCACCCGCTTCCCCGGAACCGTCCCAGCCCGCCGACGCCCCGCAGCAGCAGGCCCAGAGCGGTGACGGCACCGGACCGCCGGCGCAGTGGCCCGGTTGGCTCGCCGGCGGCCTACTGGCGCTGACCACCGGCGGGCTCGTGGTGTTGGCCCGACGCCTCACCACGGCCCGCGCCACTCCCGTCGCCGTGGTCTCGGCCGTGGTCGCCGCCTGGGCGGTCACGCTGGTACTGGCCGCGTGGCTGGTGCACTGGGCGGTCGCACTCGGCGTGTTCGTGGTCGTCGCCTGCCTGCTCGGCCCCGCGTGCGCCCGGGAACTGGCCCGCGGGCGGCGACTCGCCGAGGTCTCCCGTGTGACGGAGGCGTCGCCCGACGCCGCGTGGCGGGAGGTGCGGGCCGAATGCGCCGACCGTGGCCTCGACCTGCCGCCGGCGGCGACACTCCGGCAGGCCGCGGAGACCATCGGCGACCGCCTCGACCTCGACGACGCGGGCCGCCGCGAGCTGCAGACGATCGTGACCGCCGTGGAGCGCGCCTGGTACAGCCCCGCCGGGACAGCCACCCCGGACCATCGCACCGGCGCACCGCACGCGGAGCTGGGCCACGCCCTCGCCGGGCTGCGCGAGAGCCTCGCCCGCTGCGCGCCGCTGTCCTGGCGGCGACGGGCGCTGCCGCGGTCGCTGCTGCGCCGCCACGACCGCTGATCCCGGAACGGAACCCCGCACTGCGACCGCTCCCCCGGGACCTCGTCCCGCGACGGTGATCACCGGGCCGCGCCGTCACCCACTCAGGCCGGTGGGCTCCCACCCGAGACTCGGCCCGCCCGCGAAACGAGCCACCGCGAGAAGCCGGTACGGGCGGCACCGCGTGCGCCACGGCGACGAGCAAAGCGGCGGCACGAACAAGACAACCGCACGAACACAACGACACGAATGAGGCCGCGGCACGAGCATGTGGGATCGGTCGACACAACTCAAGCAGGGCTCCGCCTGCGAAGCCCTGCTCGAGAACGTCTGTGCGGTCGGCGCGGCGGCCGCGCCCGACGAATCACCCCTGCGCAGCGGACCGCGCCGCGGCGGCCCGAGTGTGTGACGTGGGCCGACCGGACGTCGTCATCGGTCGTCGAACCGCTGACGGAGCCGGTCCTCCATCCGCTGGGAGAACGAACTGCGCCGGGATTGAGCGGCACCGGACGAACCGCCGCCGGATCCCCCGGAACCGCTACCGGATTCCTCCTCCGGCTCCCCACCTGCTCGCATGGCAGTGACGACGAGCACCACCCCCAAGAACATCGCCAGGAAGCCGAACACGCTGATCAGCGGTATCTCGGCCACCCGCACCGGCACGACGACGCCCAGCACGAGCAGGCCGATGCCCACCACGAACAGCGCGGCGCCCTGCAAGCGCCTGCCCCGCTTCGGGCGACGTACCTTCGCGCCGCGTACCGACGATGCGAACTTGGGGTCCTCGGCATAGAGCTCGCGCTCGATCTGGTCGAGCAGCCGCTGCTCATGCTCGGAGAGTGGCATCTTTCCTCCTCCGGCACAGCGCTTCCCGGCGCCACCTGGCGGCACCGGACCGCATTTCAACGTGGACCCTGACAGCCCCGGTCGGGGTGTCAGACTCCAGGATACGAGCACCGCGCGTCGGCGACTACCCGATCTCCCCTTCCGGCCGCAGTGTTTCCTGCGACGACCTCCGGCCGTCGCCGGGTGGGCACGGAACGCGACCGGCATCACCTCTCATCGGGTGACAACAGCGACGCCGGCCGCACGGCCGCGGCCCCGAATCGCGATCGCGCGTCGTCGGCCGCGACCTCGGCGTCCCGCCAGCGGGGCTCGGGCGCGTCGAAACTGAGCTGTTCCGCGGCGTCACCGGCCGCCAGCCCTTCGACCCGCACCCCCACGAGACGCACCGCCACACCCGACACGGCCTCGCGCATCAGCTCGGTCGCGGTGGCGTGGACCTCGCGGGCCACGTCGGTGGCTGCGGGCAGGGTACGGGCCCTGGTGATCGTTCGGAAATCGGAGAACCGCACCTTGATCGACACCGTCCTGCCCTTGAGGCCCTTTCTGCGCAGCGTCCCGGCGACCCGCTGGGACAACCGCAGCAGCTCACGCTCGCACGCGCCGAGATCGCGGACGTCGGCGTCGAAGGTGTGCTCGGCCCCGACCGATTTCTCCTCCGACTCCGGCACCACCGTGCGGTCGTCGTGGCCGTGGGCCAATGCGTACAGGTGCTCACCCGCCGCGGCGCCGACGCTGCGGCGGAGCCGCTCCACCGGAGCGGCCGCGACGTCGGCGATGGTGGCGTACCCGTGACTGCGGAGTGCCTCCTCGGTGCGCCTGCCGACACCCCACAGCGCCGACACCGGCAGCGGGTGCAGGAACGACAGGGTCTCCGCGGCGGGAACCACGACCATGCCGTCCGGTTTCGCCATGCCGGACGCGAGCTTGGCGACGAATTTCGCCCTGCCGATGCCGACCGAGCAGGTGATCCCGTGATCGGCGGCCACCCGCTCGCGGATCCGCGCACCGATGTCGGCCGGTGTCGCCGACAGCCTGCGCAGCGCGCCGCTCACGTCGAGGAACGCCTCGTCGAGGCTGAGCGGCTCCACCAGTGGCGTGATCCCGCGGAAGAGGGCCATGACCCCGTCGGAGACCTCGCGGTAGGCGTCCCTGCTGGGCGGTAGCCACACGGCGTCCGGGCACAGCTTCCGCGCCGCCGCGGCGGGCATCGCCGAACGCACGCCGTAACGCCGTGCCTCGTACGTGGCCGACAGCACCACCGACCGCGGGCCGGCACCGGCCACGACGACCGGCCTGCCGACGAGATCGGGACGGCTGCGCAACTCGACCGCCGCGTAGAAGGCGTCCATGTCGACATGCAGCACCCCGCACCCGGTGTCGTCCGGCAACACGTCACGCGGTGTGCCGGTCCGCACCAGGAACCGCTCGTGCCCGCCGGGCAGCTGCGCATTACGTCCCACGGCGCCAGACTAGCCGCCACCACCGACGATCACGGGAGTCACGGCGCGACCGCCGGGAGGCCTCAGACCGGCCTGCGGGCCAGGACGTGCAGCCTGCTCGCGATGTCCCGCAGCGGCGGCGTCACGGCGGCCCGGTCCTCGAACTCGGTGACCTCCCGCTCCCGATCGGCGTCCGCACCCTCGGCGTCCGCATCGAGCTGGTGCACCACGTCGGCCACCACACCGTCGCCCTGCATCAGCGCCACGGCCAGACCCGCGCCGCCCAGCAGCAGTTCCAGGCCCGAGGTGTCGAACCGCCGCAGCACCGTCTCCGAGTCGCCGGACAACACCCCGTCCGGCGCGGTGAGCAGGGCGGTCGCCTCGGCGATGCGGCCGGCCAGCGCGCGGTGCAGCACCGCGGCGTGACGGTTGGCGACGAGCACCGACACGGCCCCACCGGGCGCGGTCACCGCGGCGAAGGCGCGTACCGCGGCGGCGGGGTCGTCGACCACCTCGAGCAGCCCGTGGGCCAGCACGAGGTCGGCGGCCCCCTCCGGAAGGCGGTGGGCCAGCGCGTCGACGTCGTCGGCCACGACCGTGATCCGGTCGTCGGCGCCCACCTCGCGGGCCCGGCGGCGGAGCGTGGCCACGGCATCCGGACTCGGCTCGACGACCGTCACGTCGCAGCCCTGCCCGGCCAGCGGTACCGCCCAGCCGCCGGTGCCACCGCCGACGTCGATCACCCGCGGCCTGCCGGACCTCCGCTCGCGCGCCTGCGCCAGCTCGTCCACCAGCACTCGCCGTACGGCCGGGGACCCGTGGCCGGCCGCGTACTCCGTTCGCATGGGCGCCCAGCGTAGTCACGGCCGTCCGGGCCCGCGCGCCCCGCCGCCGGGACACGCCGACGACGACGCCCCGCACCCGGCGACCACCCGAGTGAGGGATCTCCCCTGTGATCGCGGCACCACCCCGTGACACTCCGCGAGCCGATACGCTGGGCGCGTGCATACGGTCGCGGTATTGAGTCTCAAGGGAGGCGTGGGCAAGACGACGGTCGCCCTCGGACTGGCCTCGGCCGCGCTGCGCCGGGGCGCCCGCACCCTGGTCGCCGACCTGGACCCGCAGGGCAACGCCACGGCCACCCTCAATCCGCCGATGACCACGGCGTCCCTGACCGCGGTGCTGGACACCCCGCGCGAGGCGGTCATCGCCGATGCGCTCGCTCCCAGCGGCTGGGGACCCGAGCTGGACGTTCTCGTCAGCTCCGAGGACCTGGAGCTGCTCAACGAACCCGGCCCCGACAGCAGGCGGCTGGACAACCTCGCCCGCGCACTCGACGAGCTGCGCGCCCGGCCGCAGGGCGAACGGCCGTACGAGGTGGCGATCCTCGACTGCCCGCCGTCCCTGGGCAGGCTCACCCGGTCGGCGCTGCTGGCGGCCGACACGGCACTGCTGGTGACCGAGCCCACGATGTATGCCGTGGCGGGAGCCGAGCGCGCGTTCGAGGCGATCGAGACCGTCCGGCAGGGCCCCAACCCGCGGCTGCAGTCGGCGGGTGTCCTGGTGAACCGGATGCGCCCGCGCTCGTACGAACACCACTACCGCGTGGAGGAACTGCGGGAGACGTTCGGCAGGGCCGTCATGCCGACGGCGATCCCCGATCGGCTCGCGATCCAGCAGGCACAGGGTGCGTGCCTGCCGATCCACGAGTGGAAGTCGCCGGGGGCGCACGAGATCGGGCTGACGTTCAACATGGTGCTGGCCAAGATCCTGCGCTCCAGTCGCGCCGGCAGGCACCGGCTGCCCGGCGCGGCCGACGACCCGTCCGCCCAGCCCGACTCGGCGTGAGCCGTGCCCGAGGGCGACACGGTCTTCCTCACGGCCGCACTCGTCGACAGGGCGTTGACCGGTAGGACGTTGACGAGGACGGACTTCCGGGTCCCGGCCCTGGCGACCGCCGACCTCGCCGGAGCCGAGTTCGCCGGGGTGCGCACCGTGGGCAAGCATCTGTTCTTCCGGTTCCGCGACGTCGGCCGCGGAACCGGCACCCGGGGCGGCGCCGATGCCGCAGGGCGTGCCCTGAGCCTGCACAGCCACCTGCGGATGGACGGCTCCTGGCGGACGGGCCGTCCGGGCGGACGGCGACGGGTACCGGCCCACCACGTGCGGGTCGTGCTGGCCGCCGGCGACGTGGAGGTCGTCGGCGTGCGGGTACACGACCTCGCCCTGCTGTCCACATCGGACGAGCACCGCTGGGTGGGACGGCTCGGACCCGATCTCCTCGATCCGGAATGGACCGACGACCACAGCGCACGCGCCGTCGCCGCACTGACCGCCGACCCCGGACGTGAGATCGGCAGCGCCCTGCTCGACCAGACCGCACTGGCAGGCATCGGGAACCTGTACAAGGTCGAGATCTGCTTCCTGTCGGGTGTCACGCCGTGGACCCCGGTATCCGATGTGGACATACCGCGGGCCGTCGCCCTGGCACGGCGGCTGTTGCGCGCCAATGCGACCCGCTGGGAACAGAGCACCACCGGCGAACTCGCCCGGGGCAGGCGCACCTGGGTGTACGACCGCACCCGCCGGGGCTGTTTCCGGTGCGGCGGTCCGGTCCGGGTGGCCGACCAGGGTCCCGGGATCGAACGCAGGCCGACCTGGTTCTGCCCGCGGTGCCAACACGGCCCGGCGCCACCACACTGACGCCGGGAGCGCCCTGGCCGTCCGCCCGTCCCAGATGCTCCGCCCAGTGGCTCCGTCCGGGCTGCTCCGTCGGTTGCGCCATCCCGGTTGTGCCCCGCCGGTTTGCGCCATCCCGGTTGCGCCGTCCTGGCCAGGGCTCGGCGCGCGGCGCACGTCGGCGACGGGGACGCTCCCGGCCGCCACCGAACCGGCCGCCGATGAGGCGCACACGCACGCCGCGGAAAACACGTTGCCGACCGCGGGCGCGCGCGCCTAGCGTGGCGGGTACACGAGAAAGGAGGTGGTCCGACAGTGAAGAACTACAGGACTCGTGAGGTGGCCGTCCGCTAGGACGGTATGCGGACCACCGCGTGCCGCCCAGCGAATACCAGGCGGTCACCGGCCCCCGACGCTCCCGAGGACCGGTCCACCACGGGCCCGGACGGCTGACGACGTCCGGGAGTCGCGTCGGGGGTTTCCCCTTTTTTGTCCAGGCCGCGCCGTTGTGTGTCCGCGCGCCGTTGTGTGTCCGCGCCGTTGTGTCCCCGTGCGGTGTGCGCTGCGCCGCTCCCGGCGGCCCGGCGCGGGCGGCCCGAGCGCACGTACGGCACCATGAACAGCCGTGCTCTTCGACAGTCTGCTCCGGCCCGCGTTGTACCGGCTGCACGGCGGCGACGCCGAGCGGGTTCACGAGCGCACGGTCGGTGCGCTCGGCCTGCTGAGCGCCGCGCCCGCCCCGGTCCGGGCGGCGCTGCGGCGCGCCTACGCGGCCGACACGCCCGTCACCGCCTTCGGACTGCGGTTTCCCGGCCGGGTCGGGCTGGCCGCCGGCATGGACAAGGACGGGCGCGCGCTGCACGCCTGGCCCGCGTTCGGGTTCTCGTTCGTCGAGGTCGGCACCGTCACCGCACGTGCCCAGCCCGGCAATCCCCGCCCCCGGCTGTTCGCGCTGCCCGACAGTGACGCGGTGATCAACCGGATGGGCTTCAACAACGCAGGCGCCGAGGCACTCGCCGCGCGGCTGGCTCACGACGGCGCACCGGACGTGCCGCTGGGCATCAGTATCGGGAAGTCGAAGGTCACGCCGATCGACGAGGCCGTGGCCGACTACGAGGCGTCCCTGCGCGCCCTGCACCCGTTCGCCGACTACGTCGCGATCAACGTCAGCTCACCCAACACGCCGGGTCTGCGGAGTCTGCAGGATCGCGACTCCCTCACCGAGATCCTCGCGGCGCTGCGCGCCCTCGCCCCCACGACGCCGTTGCTGGTGAAGGTCGCACCCGACCTGACCGACGCCGCGTTGGGCGAGCTGCTGCAGGTGTGCACCGACCACGGCGTCGCCGGCGTCATCGCCACGAACACCACCCTCGGCCGCGACGGCCTGGCGGTCTCGGACGCCGCCGCGTCGGCCGAGACCGGCGGCCTGTCCGGCAGACCGCTCACGCGGCGGGCCCGCGAGGTGGTGCGATTCGTGCACACACGCACCGGCGGCGCGCTGCCGATCATCGGCGTCGGCGGGATCTGCGGGCCGTCCGACGCCGAGGCGATGCTCGACGCGGGCGCCGCACTGGTGCAGCTGTACACCGCGCTGGCGCTGCACGGCCCGTCGGTGGTGCGCTCGGTCAACCGGAGCCTCGCCGCCGAGCACGCCCGCTGGCCCTCCGGGTACTGAGACTGCGGGTGGGCGAGGGGCCGCGGGTGGGCGAGGTGCCGCGGCACCGGAATCGCCGCCTGCTCAGGACAGTTCGCGCAGGGCCACGGCCAGGCCGGCGAGCCGGTCGGTGGCGTCGGTGAGCGCGTCCTTCGCCGGGCTCGCGCCGTCGCTGCTCGCGGCGACCGCCCTGCCTGCTGCGGCGACGAGCGCACCGTAGCCTTCGAGGCCCTCGTCGAGCTGCTCCCGCAGTGCCGTCACCGCCGAATCCAGTCCGTCGCGTTCCCGTGCCGGCGCGGCGTCCCGAGCACGTTCGATCGATTCGAGCCGCGCCGCGAGCCCACGCAGGGCCACCGAGGCGTCCATCGCCGTGGCCCGTGCGTCCTCGACGTCGAAGCCCGTCGCACCCGAGGGCGCGCCGTGCTGTGGTGATGCCAGCTGGTCGAGCAGGTCGGTCAGCGTCCGTTCGCTGTCGACGAGTTTCTCCATCGGCGCCCGTGCGGCCGAACCGGCGGGCGGCAACGTCGACGCCGGGTCGGGCCGTGGCGGTTCGACCTTGCGCAGCCTGCGCAGTTTCGTGCCCGACGAGACGGCGAGCGCGCCGAACACGACCGTGCCCGCCGCGCCGGTCAAGGCGCCTTCGACCCCCTCGTACGCCCCCATCACCCCGAAGTAGCCCGCCACCGCCCAGAGCACCGCCAGGAGCGTCAGCACCGTCCACAACGTGAACGCGCGGCGGGTCCAGCGCACCCGCCGCGCATGCTTGGCCTCGGGCGAATTCCACGCGACGATCTTGTCGCGCATGTCCGTCACGACCGTGAGGTCCACCTTCGGCCGCGGCACGGACGGTCCGCCGGCACGCGCGCGGTCGGCCGCCGGCTCCTCGGCCCCGTCCGCGGGGTCCGGGGTTCGCTCCCTGCCGCCGGATGTCCGCTGGTCCTCCGGCGGCAGGTACTTCTGGACCTTTTCCTGGGCCTTCTGCGCGTAGTCGGGCAGGCGTTCGACGTGCTTGCCGAGCTTCGCCGTCAGCTCGCTGAAATCTCGTCCGCCCGACTTCCCCGCCATGAACGCCGCCTCCCGGACACTCGTGAACCGGCCTGATCCGACCGGGTCAGGCCTGGTTCTTCTGCTGTTCGGCCTGCACCCGCTGCTGGATCTCGTTCTGGATGTCCGAACTGGATGCCGCGGGCTGCGCGGCACCGGCCGAGGACGTACCGGACGTCGCGGAACCGTCGGTCACCTCGCCAGCCACGGCACCGCCGCCCATCGAGGCACGGATCTGCTCCAGCCGGTTGTGCCCGGCGAGCTGCGTCGTGGAGTGCTGGACCTCCATCATGCGGCCCTGCACCGAGTTCTGCGCCAGCTCAGCGGAACCGACGGCCGTGGTGTACCGCTTCTCGATCTTGTCGCGGACTTCTTCCAGGGACGGCGTGTTGCCCGGGGCGGCCAGCTCGGTCATCTGGTTCAGGGACGAGGAGACCTGCTCCTGCATCTTGGCCTGCTCGAGCTGCGACATCAGCTTGGTGCGCTCGGCAAGCTTCTGCTGGAGCATGCTGGCGTTGCGCTCGACGGCCTGTTTCGCCTGGTCGGCCGCCTGCAGCGCCTGGTCGTGGAGCGTCTTGAGGTCCTCGATGCTCTGCTCGGCGGTGACCAGCTGGGCGGCGAACCCCTCCGCGGCCGTCTCGTACTCCTGTGCCTTCTGCTCGTCGCCGCGGGCACGGGCCTCCTCGGCCAGTGTGAGCGCCTGCCGGGTCGACGACTGCAGCTTCTCCACCTCGCCGAGCTGGCGGTTCAGCTTCATCTCCAGCTGCCGCTGGTTGCCGATCACCGAGGCGGCCTGCTGCGACAGCTGCTGGTGGTTGCGCTGCGCCTCCTCGATGGCCTGCTGGATCTGCACCTTCGGGTCGGCGTTCTCATCGACCTTCGCCGAAAACGCCGCCATGAGGTACTTCCATGCCTTCACGAAAGGGTTGGCCATCTTTCCGCCTGCCTTCTCCACGTCCCACGGGCTTACTGGTCCGGTGTTGTCACCGCTGGCCGTCGACCTGGCAACGTGCAACCCCCGGTGTTGGGTTCCATCGTGTCAGGTCGGCCACGGTCATTCCACAAGACCCCGAAGGATTTCGGGGTTTTCACCGGCCTCCACCGAACGAACGGATGATCTCGGCAGGTGATCGGAGTCAGGCCACCAGCGCGGCCTTGGCCTCGGGCTGATGAATCGTCGTGCGCAGCACCGGCGACAGCTGCAGGTCGGTCAGCTCGTCGCCGACCGGACCCGTCACGAGCGACCCACCTTCGAAACCCTCACGGCCGCTCGCAGCGCTCGCGTGCGCCTCACCGACATCGGCCCCACGATCGGCGGTCGTGTCGGCCCCGTCGACAGCGGGCTCGACGGGTGCGTCCACGCCTCCGACGGCGTCCACGCTGTCCAGCGCGGACACGTCACCGGCGACGCTGACCAGCAGATCCGACAGGGGAAGATCCAGGGCCTCACAGATCGAGGCGAGCAGTTCGCTGGACGCCTCCTTCTGCCCGCGTTCGACTTCGGACAGGTATCCCAGACTCACCCTCGCGACGCGCGAGATGTCACGCAGCGTCCGCTGCCTCGTGGTCCGGGCATGGCGGAGCCGGTCACCGATCGCCTCACGTAGCAGCACGGTCATCACGCGCCTCCCTTCAACCACCGCCCACGGTACCGACCGGGACCGACACCGCACAGGGATTAGCGCGGCCCGTCCGCCATCGGCGAACGACCGGCCTCCCGGACCGGACGTCACCGCGGCGTCGGCGACGATCGTCGGCGGCACACCCGGCACCTCCGGGCGGGCTGTGTCCAGGTACAACGCCGGAATCAGCCGAGTTGTTCCGCGAGCAGCACGAGAACCCCGCCGACCGCGCCCGTGCGCACGGCGTCGCGATCCCCCGCGAGCTCCAGCGTCCGGGCGTGGCGGCCGTCCGGGCCGCACACGGCGACGTGCACCGTCCCCGGCGCCACCCCGTCCTGCGCCGCAGGGCCGGCGACACCGGTCAGGCCGAGCCCCCAGTCGGCACCGCACCGCTCCCGCGCCCCGGCCGCCAACTGCGCGGCCACCTCGGGGTGCACGGCGCCCTCGGTCTCCAGCAGCGACGCCGACACACCCGCCAGCTCGTGCTTCAGTTCCGTCGCGTACACGACCAGACCGCCCCGCAGCACCGCACTCGACCCCGGCACCTCGGCCAGCGTCGCGCACACCAGGCCCGCCGTCAGCGACTCGGCCGCGGCCACCGTCTGCCCCGCACCCGTCAACAACTCGACGACGCGCCGCGCCAGACCACCCTGCTCGGTCACGACCACACCCTGCCGATCACGCACACCTGCCGATCATCACACCCCGCCGTTCACCACGCGGGCGTCGGTCACGACGCCCCGCCCGGTGTGGCGGCACGCAGCCGCAGCGCACGGACGACGTAGTCGAGCCCGGTCGCGACCGTCAGCACCAGGGCCACGACCAGCACCGCCCAGCTCACGACGTCCAGCGCCGCTGGCAACGGCAGCAGGAACAGCCCGATCGCGACCACCTGGGCGAGCGTCTTTGCCTTGCCGCCGCGGCTCGCCGCCATCACCCCGTGCCGGATCACCCAGAACCGCAGCAGCGTGATCCCCAGTTCCCGGACGGCGATCACGATCGTCACCCACCACGGCAGCTCGCCGAGCATGCTCAGGCCGACCAACGCGGCACCGATCAGCGCCTTGTCGGCGATCGGATCGGCGATCTTGCCGAAATCGGTGATCAGGTCGTACTTGCGCGCGACCCAGCCGTCGACGTTGTCGGTCAGCGCCGCGAGCGCGAACAGCGCCGCCGCGACATACCGCCACATCGCACTGCCGTCACCCTCGGCCTCGCCCGCACTGCTCGCGAACAGGGCGACGACGAACAGCGGCACCAGCACCAGCCGCGAGATCGTCAGCAGGTTGGCGATGTTCAACGTGGGCACCGGCACCGTGCCCGACTGGGCGGCACCGTCGGGCGGGCCGGCACCGCCCGCGCCCCCCGAGGCGCCCTCGCCGCCGGCTGCGCCGGTCACGGCGCGGCGTCCTCACCGCCGGCGCGCTCGGCCGGGCGCACGATCAGGTCGACGCCTGCCGTGTCGACGACCTCGCAGCGGATCAGCGCGCCCCGCTCCACGGCCCCGGCGTCGAGCACGACGCACTCGCCGTCGACCTCGGGCGCCTGGTGGGCGGCACGCCCCGTGACCTCGTTCCCTTCGATGCCGTCGCCCTCGGCGCCGCCCGGCTGTTCGATCAGCACGTCGACGACGGTGCCGATGCGCTCCTCGGCCCGCTGCGCCGTCAGCTCCTCGACCAACGCGGAGACACGGGCGACGCGCTCGGCGATCACGTCCTCGTCGAGCTTGTCCTGGTACCCCTCGGCCTCGGTGCCGTCCTCGTCGGAGTAGCCGAACACGCCGACGGCGTCGAGCCGCGCGCCCGTCAGGAAGCGCTCCAGCTCCGCCACGTCGTCCTCGGTCTCCCCGGGGAACCCGACGATCACGTTGGTGCGGATGCCCGCATCGGGGGCGTACTCCCGGATCTGGTCCACCAAGGCCAGGAACGAGTCGGTCGAGCCGAACCGCCGCATCCGCCGCAGCACGGCCTCGCTGGAGTGCTGGAACGACAGGTCGAAGTAGTCGGCCACACCCGGGGTCGTGGCGATCGCCTTCACCAGGTCGGGACGCGTCTCGGCGGGCTGCAGGTACGACACACGCACCCGTTCGACTCCGTCGACCTCCGCCAGCCGCGGCAGCAGCGCCTCCAGCGCCCGCGTGCCGCCCAGCTCACGCCCGAGGTCCTTGCCGTAGGACGTCGAGTTCTCGCTGACCAGGAACAGCTCCCGCGCGCCCTGCGTGGCCAGCCACTCCGCCTCGGCCACGATCTCGTCCGGGTGCCGGGAGACGAACGAGCCGCGGAACGACGGGATGGCGCAGAACGAGCAGCGGCGATCACAGCCGGAGGCGATCTTCAGTGACGTGACCGGCGCGTCGTCGAGCCGCGTGCGCAGCACGCGCGGCCCCCACCCCGCGTGCCCGGGCACCGCGACGTCCTCGGCGGCGTCCTGCCGCTCCACGGGGCTGATCGGCAGCAGCTTCCTGCGGTCCGCGGGCGTGTGCGAGGCGACCTGCCTGCCCGCGGCGACGTCGTCGAGCCGTTCGGCGAGCTGCGCGTAGTGGTCGAAGCCCAGCACGGCGTCGGCCTCGGGCAGGCTCTCGGCGAGCTGTTCGCCGTAGCGCTCCGCCATGCAGCCGACGGCGACGACCTTCGCGCCCGTGTCGGACGCGGCCAGCAGCGTGTCCACCGAGTCCTTCTTCGCCGACTCGACGAACCCGCACGTGTTGACCACGACGACGTCGCTGCCTGCGGGGTCGCTCTCCAGCTCCCAGCCTCCCGCGGCGAGTCGCCCCGCGAGTTCCTCGGAGTCGACCTCGTTACGGGAACAGCCCAGGGTCAGCAGGGACACCCTGCGGCCGGGCGAGGAATCTGCGGAAGACATCCCGACAAGAGTAACGACCAGGCCATCGATGTGTCCGCGCAACCCGGCCGCTAGCGTTTGTGCGGTGGAGTCACCGATCATCCGCCGCGCCCGTATCGCCGACGTCGCCGCGATCAAGCGTCTCGTCGACGCGGACGCGGGCAAGGTACTCCTCGAGAAAGAGCTGGTCACGCTCTACGAGGCGGTGCAGGAGTTCTGGGTCGCCGAGCTCGAGGGCGACGTCGTCGGCTGCGGTGCCCTGCACGTGCTGTGGGAGGACCTCGCCGAGATCCGCACCGTCGCGGTCGACCACACCGCCCGCGGCCACGGCATCGGGCACGCCCTCGTGTCGGCGTTGATCGACCTGGCGCGCAGGCTCGGCCTCCCCCGCCTGTTCGTGCTGACGTTCGAGACCGACTTCTTCAGCAGGCACGGCTTCCGCGCCATCGACGGCGCACCCGTCCCCGAGGAGGTCTACGAGGAGATGCGCCGCTCGCCGGACACGGGTGTCGCCGAGTTCCTCGACCTGCCCTTCGTCAAGCCCAACACGCTCGGCAACACCCGCATGCTCCTCGAGCTCTGAGACCCCTACCTGCTGCCCCGTCGGGCGCCCGGTGCCGATCGGGTCGTGTGCAAGTCCACGGCGTGACCGTGCCGACGCCTGACCGTGCCGGCGCGTGAGTCCGGCGGCACACCACCCGACGATGCGTAGCCGACCGTTCACCGGCTGTCCTACCGAAGGCGGTAGTGGTCCATACCACTTTCCGCGACGCTGTTCCTCGCTGTCACCCACGACCGTGAGGAGCCCCCGGTATGACCTCCGCGTCCCTGAAGCGTGTCCTGCGCGGCGTCGTCGCCTCGTCCGCCGTCGCAGCGGCCGTCGTCGTCGGTGCTCCCGCCGCCCAGGCGGTGGACGCCCCCGCGATCACCGATCAGTACCTGTTCGACACGTCGCTGTCACAGTTCGGCGCGATCCGCGCCCAGCAGCCCTACCCCGACCAGCTCGACTGGTCGTCCGACGCCTGTTCCTGGTCGCCCGACCGGCCGCTCGGCTACGACTTCACCCCGGCCTGCCACCGGCACGACTTCGGCTACCGCAACTACAAGCGGCAGGGCCGCTTCACCGAGGCCGCCCGGTTGCGCATCGACGACAACTTCTACGACGACATGCGGCACCAGTGCGGCGGTGCCTCGGCGTGCAACGCTGCGGCCTGGACCTACTACCAGGCGGTCCGGCAGTTCGGCGCGAGCTGACCACTGCACACCGCCGGGCATGCCCCCAAGGGCACTTTCGTTGCATTGAGTGCGACCAAAGTGCCCCTGGGGGCTCAGAACCCCGGGGCGTCACTCCTCGGGGGCCGGGTCCTCGGCAGGCTGCGGCGGATCGTCCCCGCGGATGAACGCGAGCGTCGCGGGCAGGTCGTCGGGTTTGACCAGCACGTCGCGGGCCTTCGACCCTTCCGACGGGCCGACGACTCCCCTGCTTTCGAGCAGGTCCATCAGCCGCCCTGCCTTGGCGAACCCGACGCGGAGCTTGCGCTGCAGCATCGACGTCGACCCGAACTGCGAGGTCACCACGAGTTCGGTGGCCTGCAGCAGCACGTCGAGATCGTCGCCGATGTCCTCGTCGATCTGCTTCTTCTCGTCGGCCTTCGCCTGCGTGACGCCTTCGGTGTACTCGGGCTCGGCCTGCTGCTTGGTGAAGTCGACGACCGACTGGATCTCGTCGTCGCCGATGAACGAGCCCTGGATGCGGATCGTCTTGCCCGCGCCCATCGGCAGGTACAGGCCGTCGCCCATACCGATCAGCTTCTCCGCGCCCGGCTGGTCCAGGATGACGCGGGAGTCGGTCAGCGACGACGTGGCGAACGCCAGCCGTGAGGGCACGTTCGTCTTGATCAGGCCGGTGACGACGTCCACCGACGGCCGCTGCGTCGCCAGCACCAGGTGGATACCGGCGGCGCGTGCCTTCTGGGTGATGCGGACGATCGCGTCCTCGACGTCACGCGGCGCGGTCATCATCAGGTCGGCGAGCTCGTCGACGATGGCGAGGATGTACGGGTACGGCCGGTACTCGCGCTCACTGCCGGGCGGGGCCGTGATCTCGCCGGAGCGGACCTTCTCGTTGAAGTCGTCGATGTGCCGCACCCGGTTGGCCTGCATGTCCTGATACCGCTGCTCCATCTCCTCCACCAGCCACGCCAGCGCCGCGGCCGCCTTCTTCGGCTGGGTGATGATGGGCGTGATCAGGTGCGGGATGCCCTCGTACGGGGTCAGCTCGACCATCTTGGGGTCGATGAGGATCATCCGGCACTCGTCGGGCGTCGACCGTGCCAGCAGCGACACGAGCATCGAGTTGACGAAGCTCGACTTACCGGAACCGGTGGAACCGGCGACGAGCAGGTGCGGCATCTTCGTGAGGTTCGCGGTCACGAAGTCGCCTTCGATGTCCTTGCCGAGGCCGATCACCATCGGGTGCGTGTCCTTGGCGGCCTTGGACGACCGGAGGACGTCACCGAGCCGGACCATCTCGCGGTCGGAGTTCGGCACCTCGATGCCCACGGCGGACTTGCCGGGGATCGGCGCGAGCAACCGGACGTTGTCGGTCGCCACGGCGTAGGCGATGTTCTTGGTCAGCGCCGTGATCTTCTCGACCTTCACACCGGGGCCGAGTTCCACCTCGTAGCGCGTCACCGTCGGACCGCGGACGAAGCCGGTGACCTGGGCGTCGATGTTGAACTGCTCCAGCACCCCCGTGATCGACTCGATCATGGCGTCGTTGACCTTGCTGCGGGCCTTCGGCGGGTCGCCGAGCGTGAGCAGGTCCGGCGGCGGCAGGGTGTAGTCGCCGTCGACGGTGCGCGTGATCGCCAGCGCGGGCTCGGCCTGCGCGGCGTCGGACTTCGCCTCCGCCTTCGCCGCGGCCTTCCCCCCGGCCTTCTCCGTCGCCTTGTCGGCAGCCTTGTCGACGGCCTTGTCGGCGGCCTTCGGACGGGCGGCGGCCGCGGCCGACGAGGCCTGCCCTGCCGCTGTCGACGCAGTGCCGTCGGCGGCCTCGCCGTCGAGCATCTCGTCCAGCGTCGACGCGGCCCCCGAGGAGGACTGCCGCCGCCGCGACGGTTTCCGCAACCGCACCGCCGACGGGTCGCCCTCGGCCACCGGATCGCCGCCCCCGCGCTCCGCCTCACCGTCGGCATCGACGGCGTCGTCGGGCTCGGTGCCCCATTCGCTGAGCCGCTGCGGAATGTCCCGCACCGGGGTGCCGGTGAACACGAGGACGCCGAACACCAGCGCCAGTACCAGCAGTGGAGCGGCCACCCAGACGGTGACGCCGCGGGCAAGCAGGTCGCCCGAGAACCAGCCGAGACCGCCGCCTGCGTACATGAGCCCTTCGTGACCCTGCGGGCGCGCGTTGATCAGGTGCAGCAGGCCGAGCACGGCCAGGCCCATCAGCAGCACGCCGATGACCCGGCGCGGCCGTGTCTCCGGATTCGGCTCCGAGCGCATCAACGCGACGGCGAGCACCAGCAGCACGAGCGGGATCGCCACCGAACCGGCGCCGAAGACCGTGCGCATACCGATCGTGACGATCTCACCGATCGGTCCCGCGCTCTCCCACAGCACGCCCACGGCCGTGACGAGCGCCAGGGCGATCAACCCGAGCGCGAGACCGTCCCTGCGGTGTTCCGGTTCGAGGTCGCGGGTCCGGCCGACCGTGCGGGCGAGACCGCCGACGGCCTTCGCCGCGAGGTTCCACCCGCCGCGCACGGCCGAGCCCGCGGTGCCGCCCGAACGGCCCTTCGCCCCGGACTTCGCCGCGCCGCCCTTGCCGCCCGTAGCGGGTTTCCTGGCCGGGGTCCGCGAGGAAGACGCGGTCCTGGTGCGCGACGACGAGGCACGCTTCGTCCCGCCGCCCGTCCCCGCGCCGGACCCGCGAGCACCGGAACCACCGCCCGAACGCCGGGACCCGCCGGACTTGGCGCCGGAGCTTCCCGAGCCACGCGCCGCGCCGCCTCGGCCTTTCGTCACCGACCCACTCGCCATGTCTCCACGGTAACCGGATCACCACCTGCGTCCCAGCCGCCACACGCGGCCCGCGCGTCACGAACGGCGAGGTCACACCGCAGCCCGGCCCCTGCGGCGCCTACACGGGCGACCGGGCGGCCGCACTCATCCGTGCGCGTGACATCCTTCTGGACATGCTGAGCGGTACGACCGGCAGTCACACCCACGACCACTCTCCGTCACGAGGTGGCGGGACGCCAGCCATCTGGCGTGCGATGCTCGCCGCGGACCACAACCTCGTCCGCGTCGCGGGCCGGTTGCGGGTCACCGGCTCCGTGCCGCAGCGGCTGCGCGGCAGGCCCCTGCTCATCGCGGCGAACCACATCGGCAATTTCGACCCGTTCGTGCTGATGGCCGCGTGCCGGTCGCTCGGGCTCGCCCCGCGGTTCATGCTCGCGGGCGGCCTCCTGGACGCACCGGTACTCGGCAGCGCGCTGAAGGCCAGCGGCCATCTGCGCGTCGACCGCGGATCCGCCTCGGCGGTCCAGCAGTTCGCCGACGCCGTCGACGAACTCACCTCGACGCGCGCTCCGATCATCGTCTACCCCGAGGGCCGGATCAGCCACGACCGCGGCCTGTGGCCCGAACGCGGCAAAACGGGCCTGGCCCGGCTCGCGTTGGGCTCGGGCGTGCCGGTCGTGCCGATCAGCCAGTGGGGCGCGCACGAGGCCGTCTACTGGGGCACCGAGACGGTCAGCGGCTTCGGCGACGTGGTTCCGCTGGCCCGGTCCGGCTTCACCGCGCCGCTGCGCAGGCCCACGTTCCGGGTGCACTTCGGCGACCCGGTCGACCTCGGCGAGTTCGACGCGGCCACACCGGGTCACGCGGTGAAAGCACACGCCAAGATCATGCAGACGATCACCGACGGCCTCGTCCCGTTGCGCCGCGACGAACCCGACGTCCCGCGGTTCCGCGATCCCACGCGGCCCACGGACACCGTCAGTCCGTGGCGCCCCTGACCTCCTCGGCCGATGCCCGGCCGCGCGGCGGCTCACGGGTCGGCAGCGCCACCCCGGTGCGCACGGGGTCGAGCACGAACAACGTGGTGTAGCGCTTGACGTTCGGATCCTGCTGGAACAGGCGTTTGGCCACCTCGTTCTCGTGCCGCATGCCCACGCAGGCGAGCACCACGACGTAGTCGTAGTCGCCGGAGACCTCATAGGCCTGCTGCACCTCCGGCGCCTCCAGCAGCCGCGCGCGGTAACGGCGGCCCTCCTCGGGAGTGTCGTCCTCGATGGTCACGAGGCATACGGACAGGATCACCTCGGGCACGTGCCGAGGGTCGAGCACCGCGACGTTGTGCCCCAGCAGTCCGCCCGACCGGTAGCGCTGGACCCGCCGCAGCACCGCACTCGGCGACAGTCCCACCTCGTCGCCGAGGTCCCGCAGCGTCCGCGATGCGTCCCGCTGCAGCAGCGCAAGCAGATCGTGGTCCACGTCGTCCAGCATCAGATCGGTCACGCAATAATGTTGCGCGGCACCGGGACAATTTTCAATCGGCCCCACCGCGATCCCGATTACCGTCTGCCGTATCCCCTTCCGTTCGACCTCGACGAGGACCGCTGCGCATGACCACGACCCGGCCCGCACAGCAGGCCGGCGGCGACGCCGCCCCCACCCCACCCACCACCGCAGCGCCCCCCACCACGGCGGCCACCACGCTGCGCCCGCACGCCGGCCGCGGGGTGCTGTTGCTGATCGTGGCCTCGCTCTGTTTCGGCAGTTCCGGCGTGATCGGCAAACCCGCGATGACCGCGGGCCTCGGTCCCGAACAGGTCGCGGCCGCGCGGATCGGCATCGCGGCAGTCGTGATGCTCACGTGCGTCGCGCTGCTGCGCCCGTCGCTGCTGCGGGTCCGCCGCGGGCAGTGGCGGTTGCTGGTCGCCTACGGCCTGCTCGGCGTCGCCGGCGTGCAGCTGCTGTACTTCGTGGCCGCCTCCCGGATCCCCGTTGGCGTGGCGATCCTGCTGGAGTTCACCTCGCCCGTGCTCGTGGCGCTGTGGGTGCGGTTCGTCCGGCGGGTCCGGCTGCCGTGGCCGATGTGGCTCGGCATCGCACTCGCACTGACCGGGCTCGCCATGGTGGCGCAGATCGGAGCGGGCCTCAGCCTCGACGCGGTCGGGCTGCTGGCCGGCGCGGGGGCGGCCCTGTGCTCGGCGGCGTACTTCCTGCTCGGCGAACGCGGTGTCGCCGACCAGCACCCGCTCGGGATGGTCACGTGGGGCATGACGGTCGGTGCCGTCGCGGTGTGCGCCGTCGCACCGCCGTGGACCTGGCCCGCTGACATCGTGACCGCACCGGCCGAACTCGGACCCTGGCAGCCGCCGGTATGGGTGCTGCTGCTGGCCGTCGCCCTGCTGTCGACCGTGCTGGCCTACAGCGCGGGCACCGCATCCCTGCGGCATCTCCCCGCGGCCGCGGCGAGTGTCCTGGCGCTCATGGAGCCGCTGATCGCGACCGGGCTGGCCTGGCTGCTCCTCGGCGAAGCGCTCACCTGGTCGCAGGTCCTCGGCGCCGGGATCCTGCTCGGCGGTGCCGCACTGGTGCAGCTGACGTCACCGCGGAAACAACCCGTGGGCGAACCGCTCCCCGCCACGGACTGACCCCACCGCGCGTGTCCTGCGTTCCTGCACACGTGTCCTGCACCCCGGAGCCCAGCCCACGGCACCCGGGTGCAGGGCGCCCGGACCCACGGGGCTCGGGCCTACGGGGCTCGGGTCTGTGGGGCTCGGGCCTACGAGGCTCGGGGCTCGGGGCTCGGGGCTACACCTGCTCGGGCCTACACCGGAATGACCGTCGGAACGATCATCGGGCGGCGCCGGTAGGTCTCGGCGACCCAGCGGCCCACCGCACGGCGGATCACCTGGGCGATGCGATGGGTGTCGGTGATGCCCTCCGCCTCGGTGCGCGACAGCTCCATCTCGACCAGCGACGCCGCCTCGTCGAGCGCCTTCGGGTCGTCGGAGAAACCGCGGCCGGACACGGTCGGTTCACTCATCGCACGGCCCGTCGCCGAGTCGACGGCGACCGTGATCGCGATGAACCCGCCCTCGCCGAGGATCAACCGGTCCGACAGCGTCGACTCGCCGACGTCACCGACCGACAGTCCGTCGACGTACACCTCGCCGATCTCGACCCGGCCGGTGGCCTGCGCCTTGCCGTCGACGAGGTCGACGACCACACCGTTCTCGGCGAGCACCACGTTCTCCGGGGTCACGCCGGTGCGCACGGCGAGCTCGCCGCAGGCCCGCAGGTGCCGCCACTCGCCGTGCACCGGCATGACGTTGCTCGGGCGGATCGCGTTGTACAGGAACAACAGCTCCCCCGCCGAGGCGTGCCCGGACACGTGCACCTTGGCGTTGCTCTGGTGCACCACGTCGGCACCCAGCCGCACGAGCCCGTTGATGACCCCGAACACCGCGTTCTCGTTACCGGGGATCAGCGAGCTCGCCAGCACCACCGTGTCGCCGGCGCGGATCGAGATCTGCCGATGCTCCCCGCGTGCCATGCGCGAGAGCGCCGACAGCGGTTCCCCCTGCGAACCGGTGGAGACGAACAGCACGTGTGACTCCGGAAGGTTCACCGCCTCGTCGAGGTCGATCAGCAGCCCCTCCGGCACGTTCAGCAGTCCGAGCTCGGCGGCGATGTTCATGTTCCGCACCATCGAACGGCCCACCAGCGCCACGCGCCTGCCGTGCTTGACGGCTGCGTCCAGCACCTGCTGCACGCGGTGCACGTGACTGGCGAAGCACGCGACGATGACCCGCTGCCGCACCTTCGCGATCACGTCGTCGAGTACGGGCCCGATCTCCCGCTCCGGCGTGACGAAGCCGGGCACCTCGGCGTTGGTCGAGTCCACGCACAACAGGTCGACGCCCTCGTCGCCGATGCGGGAGAAGCCGGCCAGGTCCGTGAGCCTGCCGTCGAGCGGCAGCTGGTCGAGCTTGATGTCGCCGGTGTGCAGGACGACACCCGCCGGCGTGCGGATCGCGACGGCCAGCGCGTCCGGGATCGAATGGTTGACGGCGAAGAACTCGAGGTCGAATGCGCCGACGCTGCGCCGCTCGCCCTCGGCGACCTCCACCAGCACCGGCTTCTGCTTGTGCTCGCGGCATTTCGCCGCGAGCAGCGCCAGGGTGAAGTTCGAGCCGTACACGGGCAGATCCGGCCGCAGCCGCAGCAGGAACGGCACCGCCCCGATGTGGTCCTCGTGCCCGTGCGTGAGCACGAGGCCGTCGACGTCGTCGAGCCTGTCCTCGATGGCGCGGAAGTCCGGCAGGATGAGGTCGACACCCGGGTGCGGATCCTCGGGGAACAGCACCCCGCAGTCGACGATCAGCAGCCTGCCGCCGTACTCGAAGACGGTCATGTTGCGGCCGACCTCGCTGATGCCGCCCAGGGCGACCGTGCGCAGCGCGCCGTCCGGCAGTGCGGGTGGTGCGGAGGTCGGTCCGGGGCCGACCGCGAGTTCACTCACTGATGCAGTGTCCCAACGCTGGTGTGGGTGGTGGGCGTGACGTAGGCCGCGGCCTCGTCCGCACGGCGCGCACGAGAACCGGCCCAGTCCTCCGCTCGGTATGCGTCGAGCGGCACGCCGGCCTGGGTCAGGTCCGCGGCGATCGCCTCCACCTGATCGTCGGTGGCGGGGACGATCGGCAGCCTGGGGCCACCGACGTCGAAGCCACGCAGGCGCAGGGCGGTCCTCGAGAACACGACACCGCCGACGCGGGAGAACGCACGATACACCGCGAGCATGCCGCGGTGGTTGGTGCGTGCGGTGGACGTGTCGCCGTCCTCGTAGGCCTCGATCATCGCCCGGATGCGGCCCGCGACGACGTGTCCGATCACACTGACCACACCGGCCGCGCCGACCGACAGCCACGGCAGGTTGAGCGCGTCGTCACCCGAGTAGTAGGCCAGGTGCGTGTTGGCGATGACCTCGCTGCCCGCCAGCAGGTCGCCCTTGGCGTCCTTGACGGCGACGATGCGCGGGTGCTCGGCGAGCCTGCGCAGCGTGTCGACCTCGATGGGCACGATCGACCGGGGCGGGATGTCGTAGAGCATCACGGGCAGCTCCGTCGCGTCGGCGACGGCGGTGAAGTGCGCCTGGACACCGGCCTGCGTCGGCCGTGAGTAGTACGGCGTGACGACGAGCAGGCCGTGGGCGCCGGCCTTCTCCGCCTGCTGGGCGAGCTCGATGCTGTGCCGCGTGTCGTAGGTGCCGGCTCCGGCCACGACGGCGGCCCGGTCACCGACCGCCTCGACGACGGCACGCACCAGGCGCGCCTTCTCGTCGTCGGTCGTCGTGGGGCTCTCGCCGGTGGTCCCGTTGACCACGAGGCCGTCGTTGCCCAGGTCCACCAGGTGTTCGGCGATCTCCTGCGCCCGCGTCACGTCCAGTTCGCCCTGGTCGTCGAACGGCGTGATCATGGCGGTCAGCACGCGGCCGAAGGGACGTCCCGGCGCGGCGGTGGGCGCGGTAGGCAAAGCGGTCGACATGCCGCTGACGGTACCTCCCGCGAGGCCCGGTCGGCGCGTCGACCATGCCCCTCGGGCGGGCCTCCACGCGCGTCCCGCAGCGCGCCGGAGGATCACCGCCGCCGCGGCGCCACCACCGGAAGTTCTTGTGCCGCAGGCACGGACCCCGCGGCGGGGAAACCAGGGGCAGGAGCCGGCGGTGGGTCAGACGATTCCCCGGGTCGCCGACCCTTCGAGCCTGCCGCTGTCGGCGGGTACCAGGAAGCACAGCACCCCGCGGACCGGTGGGTCGTAGTCGTCGGCGGGCTCGCGGTTCCACTCGGCCTCGGTCGGCACCAGCGCCAGGAATCGCAGCCCGGGCCGCTCGTCGTCCTGGACCCGATTGGTGTGGAACGTCGCGGCACATTTGGCCTCGGCGAACGCGCGCAGCCGGTCCTCACCCGGGTACGTCGCGTCCGCGGCGTCGGAATCGCTGGACTCCGGCACCGCGGAGGCGACCTCGAACAGCTGCGCGTCGTGGGCCTCGTCCTCGCAATCGACCCAGTTGCTGCTGGCGAGTGCCCTGCCGCGCGCGAGTGGCGTGTTGACACAGTAGTTCGAGCTGCCGTCGATGTCGTAGTTCTCGATGTCGCCGCCGCTGCCGTAGGTCAGCGTCTCGGCCATCGCGTCGTCGACCGCCGGGCCCCAGAACGGCTTGCCTGCGAAGAAGCCGCCGATCAGCAGTGCCACCGCCGCGACGGCCCCGCCGGCGGTCAGCAGCCTGCGGCGCGTCCGGCCACCGGCTGCCGGGCCGGCGCCCGGTCTCGCGGCGAGGGTGGGCGGGCCGCCGTGATGCACAGCCGTCGCCTGCGCGTCACCGCCGGGCGGGGTCGGCGGCCCCGGCTGTGCCACGCCGGGCTGCGCTGCGGCGGTCAACAGGCCCCGCGCCTGACCGGCCGGCAGCCGCGCCTCGGGCGCCGCGGTCAGCATGCCCATGATCGCCTGGGCCAGCGGGCCGTGGGCCCGGGCCAGCGGCGGCATCTCGTGCATGATCGCGTGCAGCGTCGCCGCCGTGGTCGAGCGCTGGAACGGCAGCATGCCCTCGGCGGCGAAGTACAGCGTCGCCCCCAGCGACCACAGGTCGGACGCGGCCAGGGCCTCCTGTCCCGCGACCCGCTCCGGAGCCATGAACGCCGGCGAGCCGACGAGCATGCCGCTCGTGGTGATCCGGGGATCGTCGACGGCCTGCGCGATGCCGAAGTCGGTCAGCTTCACCCTGCCGTTCGGCGCGACCATGATGTTGCCGGGCTTGACGTCCCGGTGGACGATCCCGGCCCGGTGCGCGGCTTCGAGTGCCGACAGCACCTGCTCACCGATACGCGCCACCTCGTGCGCCGGCAGCGGGCCCCGCCGGTCGACGAGGTCCGACAGGGTCGGTGCCTCGACCAGCTCCATGACGATGAACGTCGCGTCACCGTCGGCGACCACGTCGAACACGGTCACCACGGCCGGGTCGTTGAGGCGACCGCCGGTGCGCACCTCACGCAGGATGCGCTCGGAGAACACGCCCGCGTCTTCGGCACCGTCCGGCAGCCGCAGTTCCTTCACCGCCACGTGCCTGCCGATCACGGTGTCCTCGCCCCGCCAGACGACACCCATGCCGCCGCGGCCCAGTTCCTCCAGCAGGGCGTAGCGCCCCGCCACCGTGCGCAACGCCGCGTGGGCCTGGGTGCTCGAATCGGTCTGCTGCTCGGAGTTCTCGGTCACACGCCCTCACTTCGTCCTCACGGTGCGTGCCGCATCCTAGCGGCGCATCACCCGGTCAGACGTCGGCGTGGTGCACCTCGTGCCCTCCGGATCGCAACGCGTCGACCGCACGGTCGAGATCACCGGCCGCGACCAGGAAATGGTCGGTGTCGAAGGTCGAGACGGCGAACAGCGCCACCCCGGCCGCGGCCAGTTCGCTCGACAGGGCCGCCACGATGCCCGTGAGACTGAACGCCAGCGGACCGCGCACGGTCAGCAGCCGCCACCCCGGTTCGGCACGGTCGGTGGCGGGCATGCGTGCCGACGGCCCCACCACGGACAGCTCCTCGGCCGTGCGCACGACCGAGACCAACTCCCCGCCCGTCGGGTCGAGCAGCGCGGCGGGCACCGGCGCACCCGCATCGAAACGGGCGACCGTGTACTCCCCCGGCTGGACGTCGATGGCGAGCCGGCGCACGCGTCCCCCTCAGCCTTCCGCGACGCGCGGACTGGTGGCGACCTCGGTGCCGTCGGGCAGCTCGGAGATCGTGAAGTCGGCGAACACGTTCGGCGCGGCCTTCTGCAACTCCCGCAGGCAGGCGACCGCCAGCTCACGGATCTCGACGTCGGCGTGTTCGGTGGCGCGCATGCCGACGAAGTGCCGCCACGCGCGGTAGTTCCCGGTCACCACGATGCGCGTCTCGGTGGCGTTCGGCAGTACCGCCCGAGCGGCCTGACGGGCCTGCTTCCGGCGCAACGTGGCCTTCGGGGTGTCGGCGAACTTCTCCTCGAGTCCCGCCAGCAGCTCGCTGTAGGCATCGACGCTGGCCTGGGCCGCGGCGACGAACTTCTCGTGGAGCTCGGGGTCCTCGGCGATGACGTCCGGCTCGACGAACGCGGCGTCCTTCTCCGGCACGTAGCGCTGCGACAGCTGCGAGTACGAGAAGTGCCGGTGCCGGATCAGCTCGTGGGTCAACGACCGCGAGATACCGGTGATGTAGAAGGTCACCGATCCGTGTTCGAGAACCGACAGGTGGCCGACCTCGATGATGTGGTCGAGGTAGCCGGCGTTCGTGGCGGTCTTCGGGTTCGGCTTCTGCCACGACTGGTAACAGGCCCGTCCGGCGAACTCCGCGAGCGCCTGCCCGCCGTCGGCGTCGGTGCTCCACGCCACGTCCTCCGGTGGGAAGAACTCCGTCTTCGCGATCACGCGTACCTGCGGTGACACCGTTTCGGCCACGTCCGACTCCCTCTTCTCTCCCCGCGTTGTCCTGCCTGGGGCAGCGTACTGCCCGCCCCCGACGATCCTGTCGGACCGGGCCGGTCGCCCCGTTCCCGGGTGAGCCGCCGCGTGCGATCCGCACGCCCCGGCTGCACCGCCGGGACTGCACCGCCGGGGTACCGCCCTCTTTCACCGAACGGATGACACCACGATGACACCACACCGGGGTTGCGCGATGTCATGCATGACGCCACAGTGGAGTCATGGATCTCACGCCGTATCTCGACCGCCTCCGTGAGGACCTCGCCACGAGCGTCTCGGCGGGCGATCAGGACATGAAGCGCACCGCCGCGGTGCTGTCGGCCGCCCTCGAACCCGCGGCCCGGCTGACCCTCATGAACGCCCTCGCCGACATGGCGGCCGAGGTCACCGCTCACCTGCACGACCAAGTCGTGGACGTCCGTCTCGACGGGCGTGACGTCCGGGTCGTCGTGACCGGACCGGAGCGGCCCGGACCGGCCGGCCCGGCGAACGGCGGTCCTGCCGGCGACCGGGCGGCGGGCGATGATGACGTCACCGGTGACGCCGGCGGCGGGGCGGACACCGGTGCCGGCCGGTACGGAGCTGCGGCCGGCGCCTTCGGCGACGCAGCAGGTGGTGACATCAGCCGCATCACACTGCGCATCGTCGAGCAGATCAAGGCGCAGGCCGAACAGGCAGCCGCGGCCCAGGGACAGTCGCTGAACGCGTTCGTCGCGCAAGCGGTGCAGCAGGCGGTACGCGGCGGCCTGCACGGTCACCACGCAGGGCGGCGCGGCGCCGACGAGTCCCGTGACCCCGGCAGGGCCGGCCAACGCGGCGACTGCGGCCCCGGCGGCCGCTCCGACCACACGACCCGATCACATCTGCACGGCTGGGTGGAAGGTTGACCATGAACGAGCAGCCGTCCGAACCGGTGCGCACCGAGGCGCTCGACGCCACCGGCCCGGTGGACATCGACATCGACATCCCGTTCGGGCGGGTGGCCGTGCACCTCGGCGGTGAACCCGGCTCGGTAGAGCTCCGGCACGACCCGGCCGCGCATCTGCCGTGGACCGAGAGTGTTGCCGGCATCCTCAGCTGGATGGGCGACAGGTTCGGCACCGGCGACCTGACCGGCTCGCCGGAGGAGGCGATCGCGCAGTGCCGCATCGAGCACGAGTCGCGGGCTCTGGTCGTGCGCGGGCCGCAGGCACTGCCGCTGCACGGCGTGCCGCTCGCGGTGACGGTGCACGCGCCCGAGGGGTCGGCCGTACGGGTCCGCGCGGCCGCGGGCCCCGTCACGGTGACCGGGACGGCACACCGGCTCGAGCTGACCACCGGCTCCGGCGAGGTACGTGTGGGGGACGCCGACGGCCCGGCGACGATCCGGGCTGGCGGCGGTGACGTCACGGCCGGTGCGCTTCGCGGCGGTCTGCAGCTGCGGACGAGCCGGGGCGACGTGGCGGTCGCCGCCCTGCCCGCCACCGGCAGTGTGACGACGGCCGGTGGCGCGGTCCGCCTCGGCGAGGTGTCCGGTGCCGTCCTGGTCCGCACGAGCAGCGGTGACGTGACCGTCGCCGACGCGGCGGCCGGATCGGTCGAGGCGACCACGGGGTCCGGCACGATCCGCATCGGCGTCCGTTCCGGTGTGGCCGCCGAGATCGACCTGTCGTCCGGGTCGGGGCGGGTGCGCAGCGAACTGGACGTGGCTGACATGGCGCCCGACCGGGACGTGCCCCTCGCCGTGCGCGCCCGCACGGGCGCGGGCGACGTCCTCGTCACCGGAGCCCTCGTCACCGCCGCGGGCTGACCTCGCGGCGCAGCACGGACGCCAGGTCACCGCGTTCGCCGACCTCGATGCCGTCGAGCGCGAGCCAGTCCGCCGTCTCGCGCAGCCGGGCGGCCAGCTCCGCGGCGACCCGGCCCTGGTCGACGTCGGGCTCGGTGAACGCACCGGGCACGCGCAGCACCGACGCGGCCCGGTCGGCCTTCAGGTCGACCCGGCCGACCAGCCTGCCGTCACACAGGAATGGGAAGACGTAGTAGCCGTACTCACGGCGCTGCGCCGGCACGTAGATCTCGATGCGATAGCGGAAGCCGAACAGCCGCTCGGTGCGGTCACGTTCCCAGATGAGCGGGTCGAACGGGCACAGCAGCGCACTGCCGGTCACCGTGCGCGGCGTCGCGGCCGCGGTGTGGCGGTACGCCTGCTGCCGCCAGCCGTCGACCCGGACCGGCTCCAGCGTGCCGCCCTCGACCAGCTCGGCCACAGCGGTGCGCGTCTCGGGAGGGCCGAGCCGGTAGTAGTCCCGCAGATCGGTCTCGGTCGCGACACCGAGTGCCTCGGCCGACGCGGCGACGAGTCGACGAGCGGCCTCGTCGGGGGCGACGCGCCGCTGCCGGACGTCGGCGGGCACGACCCGTTCGGTGAGGTCGTAGCAGCGCTCGAAACCCCGGCGCGTACCCGTGGTCAGCTCGCCCGTGCCGAACAGCCACTCGCAGATCTTCTTCACCTCCGAGCGCTCCCACCACGAGCCGGGCGTGCGGCGCTCGCCACCGGTCAGTTCCTTCTCGACGGTGCCGGCCCCCACCGGTCCGAGTTCCTTGACCACGGCCAGCACGTCGTCGACCAGCCCGGGGGCCTCCTCGGCGAGCCGCGCATACCCCCGCCACCAGCCAGGGCGCTTCGCCCCGGACATCAGCAGCGGCCAGTCCGCCACGGGGATCAGGCTCGCCTCGTGGGCCCAGGCCTCGACGAGCAGCCGGGGTTTGCGGGCGGTGTCGCGCCACGCGGCATCGTCGACGAGTGCGGGGTCGTAGGGCCCGAGCCGGGACAGCAGCGGGGCGTAGTGGGCCCGCATCGCCACGTTCACCGAGTCGAGCTGCAGCAGTTTCGTGCGCGACAGGACGCGGCGCAGGTGCCGGCGGGTCGGTGCCGTCGACGGCCGCGGGTCGGTGAACCCCTGCGCTGCGAGGGCGGTGCGACGTGCGACGGGCAGGCTGATGGTCCTCACCCGTGGCATGCTGCCAGCCGCCCCCGACGATTCCGCCGTCACCGGCCAGTAGGGTGCCGGTATGACGGACGCCACGGTCCGCGTCGCGGGCCCCGACGACGCCGCCGACATCGCCGCCATCCAGGTGCGCACGTGGCGCACGGCGTACGCGGACGCGCTGGGCCAGGCCACCGTCGATGCGCTCGACGAAGCGGCGCTCACCGACGAATGGGCCCGTGCCGTCGAACACCCGGCCTCGACGGTCTACGTGGCCCGTGAAGGGACGACGACGGTGGGCTTCTGCGCCGCAGGCCCGGCCCCCGCCGACGACACCGCGGCGGCCGACGGCTCGCCGCCCGCGGACGCCGCCGAGGTGGCGCTGATCGCCACGGTGCTCGTCGAACCCCGCTGGGGCCGGCGCGGGCACGGCGGCAGGCTGTTCGGCACGGCCGCCACCGACCTGCGGGCGATGGGCCACAGCCGCGGCGTGACCTGGGTCTCGCAATCCGATTCGGCGGCCCTGTCGTTCTTCCGCGCCGTAGGCTGGAACCCGGACGGCACGGTGCGCACCCTCGACACGGGGGAACGGACGGTGCGGGAGCTCCGCCTCACCGGCGGACTCGACGTCCGATTCGACCGCTGACGCCCGGTACCGGGCCGGTCACGACCACAGCAGAACCCGGCGGCACGGCCCGAGCGGCACGGCCGCCCACCACAACCAGCCGGCACCGGTCCACGAACCCGGACGCGTGCCCGGCCCGGAAACCGGCGGCGAATCGGTGCGAGCGGTCACATCGCGGCGGCGGTATCTGTCATAGTCGAGCCGTCCCTGTAACCGCACCGATCCGGTGAGCCCTTCACCCGCCCGACACACGACCGCTGCGATGCTGCGGCCGAGCGGTGACCCTGGTGAGGGCGCCACGGCCGCCGGCCCCGCCGCCTCCGGCCCCACCGGATCCGACCACCGACCCCGACCGCCTGCGGAGACACTGTGCTGACCTGGCTGTGCGTCGCCTTCGGTGTCGCCGTCGGCTCCGCGCTCCTTCCGGTGGTCAGCGTCGAACTCTTCCTCATCACGGTGATGACCGGCGAGAGCGAGACGATTCCCTGGCTGCTCATGGGCGCCGTCGTCGCGGCGGGCCAGGTCGTCGGCAAACTGCCGTACTACCTCGCGGCGCGGGGTTCGATCCATCTGCCGCGATTCCTGCACGAGCGGTTGCACCGCCACCGGCAGGAGCGGCCGCCGACCCCGCGCCGGGAACGCTGGCGCCGGCGCACCAAACGGGTGCGGGGCTGGCTGGAGGCACTGCGCGAGCGCTGCCACCGTCACCCGCACTGGATGGCGAGCACCTACGGCGTCAGTTCCGTGGTCGGGCTGCCGCCGTACATGGCGACCGTCGTGCTGGCCGGGTTCGTCAACATGCGGCCGTCGCTGTTCGTGGGTGCGGGCCTGGCCGGCCGGTTCGTCCGGTTCAGCCTCCTCGCCGCCTCCCCCGCCGTCGCCGCGGGCTGGCTCGGCATCTCGCTCTAGCGACCCGGCCGCGAGCACGGCGGCACCGCGCACAACCGCGGAGTCAGCGGTCGGCGGCGTCAGCCAACGGCAGGGTCAGCGAACGGCGGTGTCAGCGGTCGGCGGCTCCGGCCTCGTCGGCTTCGAGTTCGACGGCCTTGTTCATCGTGGCGCGGGCACGTTTGCGGTCGCCCGCGATGTCGTAGGCGTAGGCCAACCGGTACCAACGGCGCCAGTCGCCGGGTTCGCGCTCCAGTTCGGCGCGGCGCTCGTCGAACCACGCGTCCGCCGCCTCGCGGTCCACCCGTCCCGACGGCCTGCGCGGCAGGTCGGACACGTCGGGCAGGCCGCCTTCGGCCTCGAGTCTGCGTGCCAGCCGCTGGATCCGGTTCCCGGAACGCCACGTCGTCCACAGCATCCAGACGCCGAGCAGCGGTAGCGCCAGCACGCCCACTCCGAGGAGCACGGGCACGAGCTCGCCGGTCTTCAGCAACGCCACCGCACGGCCGGCGAGCAGAACCAAGTACAGCGCCACCGCGGCCGTGAGCACGATGGCGACGTTGCGGGCTTTCACAGGTCGAGCACCTTCTCCAGCCCGATCGTCAGGCCGGGCCGCTGGGGCATCTCGCGAATGCCGAGCAGCACGCCGGGCATGAAGGAACTCCGGTCCATCGAGTCGTGCCGGATCGTCAGGGTCTCCCCCGCGGCGCCGAACATGATCTCCTCGTGTGCCACGAGCCCCGGCAGGCGCACCGAATGCACCCGGACGTCACCCAGATCCGCGCCGCGTGCACCGTCCAGTTCGGACACCGTGGCGTCGCTGCCCGGCTCGATCCCGGCCTCCGCCCTGGCCTGCGAGATCATCCGCGCGGTGTGCGCAGCGGTGCCCGACGGCGCGTCGGCCTTGCGGTTGTGGTGCAGTTCGATGACCTCGGCCGAGTCGTAGAACCGGGCGGCCTGCTGCGCGAACCGCATCGCCAGCACGGCTCCGAGCGCGAAGTTCGGCGCGATGAGCACGCCCAGCTCCGGCCGCTCGGCCAGCCACGAGCGCAGTTGCGCGAGGCGCTCGTCGGTGAACCCGGTCGTGCCCACCACCGCGTGCATGCCGTGGGACAGGACGAATTCGAGGTTGCCCATCACGGCGTCCGGCCGGGTGAAGTCGACGACGACATCGGCCTTCGCCTCGACCAGCGCAGCCGGGTCACCGGCGGAACCGACGGTCGCGACCAGTTCCATGTCCGGCGCGCCCTCGACCGCACGCACGGTCTCCGCGCCCATCCGGCCGGTATGGCCGAGAACGCCGACGCGAATCGGACTGCTGGTCATGCGATCACCTCGTGCAACTCATCGGGAAGGTCCTCGTCGCGAGCGTACGGCCCGACGACCACGCCGCTGGTGACACCTCCCGGACCGCCGAGCAGGGTCCGCGCGAGCGCCGCGACGTCCTCTCCCGTGACGGCGTCGATCCGGGCCACGTTGTCGTCGACGCTCAGGTACCGGCCGTAGTTCAGTTCGTTCTTGCCGAGCCTGGTCATCCGCGCGGCCGTGTCCTCCATGCCCAGCACCAGGGCGCCGCGGAGCTGGCCTTTCGCACGAGCGACCTCGGCGTCGCTCAGCCCGTCGGCCGCCACCTCGGCGAGCACCCCGCGAACGACGTCGGTGACCTCGCCGAGCCGATCGGGCTGGCACCCGGCGTACACCGACAGGTGGCCGGTGTCGGCGTACGTCGCCACCGACGAGTAGACCTGGTACGCCAGCCCGCGGCGTTCGCGGACCTCCTGGAACAGCCGGGAACTCATGCCGCCTCCCAGGGCGGCGTTGAGGACCCCGAGTGCGTACCGCCGCTCGTCGTGCCTGCCGAGCGCGAGCATGCCGAGCATGAGATGTGCCTGCTCGGTGTCGTCGGTGCGCAGCTGCAGACTCCGGGTCCGGCGGGGCCTCGCGCGGCCCGCACGCGGCGCCGTCGGAGCGGTGTCACCGTCGAGCCTGTCTCCGAGGGCCTTCCGCACCAGCCGCAACACCGCGCCGTGCGTGATGTTTCCCGCGACGGCCAGCACCATCTGCTGCGGCACGTACCTCCTGCGGTAGAAGCGGCGCAGTGCTTCGGCCGACATGTCCTGAATGGACTCCTGGTTGCCCAGAACCGGCCTGCCGAGCGCATGTCCGCCGAGCACGGTTTCCACGAACGTCTCGTGGAGCAGGTCCTCGGGGTCGTCGTCGCGCATGGCGATCTCTTCGAGGACCACGCTGCGCTCGGTGTCGACGTCGGCGTCCGTGCACCGGGCCTCGAACACCACGTCGGTCACCAGATCGATCGCCACCGGCAGGTCCTCGTCGATGACCTGCGCGTAGTAACAGGTGTGCTCCTTGGCCGTGAAGGCGTTCAGCTCGCCGCCGACGGCGTCGACCTCCTCGGCGATGGCTGTCGCGTCGCGGCGGCCGGTGCCTTTGAACAGTAGGTGTTCGAGATAGTGCGCCGCGCCGGCGACCGCGGGCCGTTCGTCGCGGGAACCGACACCGACCCAGAGGCCGACGGTCGCCGACCGCACGCCCGGAACCTGCTCGGTGATCACGCGCAGCCCACCGGGCAGGACGGTGCGCTTCACCCGCCCGCCCCCGGAGGCCGACTCCAGGGTGCGGGTGCTGCCTGCGGGCTGTTCGTGCCCGGGAATCTGCCGTGCCATCAACCTGTTCAACGCCCCATGTCACACGGCGACCCGCCGCGGCAGCAGGTGCCGTCGGCGGGTCGCCGTCGTGTCTGTTCGTCCGTGTCCGTACCGGCGCCGGTCAGGCGTCGGCGGACTCGGCCTCCTCCGGCGCAGCGCCGTCGTTGTCGCCGTCGCTCTCGCCGTCCTCGTCGACCACGACCAGGCTGATCTTGCCGCGCTGGTCGATGTCGGCGATCTCGACGCGCAGCTTGTCGCCGACGTTGACGACGTCCTCGACCTTGCCGATGCGCTTGCCGTTGCCCAGCTTCGAGATGTGGACGAGGCCGTCCTTGCCGGGCAGCAGCGAGACGAACGCACCGAACGCGGCCGTCTTCACGACGGTGCCGAGGAAGCGTTCGCCCACCTTCGGCAGCTGCGGGTTGGCGATGGCGTTGATCTTGTCGATCGCGGCCTCGGCGGACGGGCCGTCGGCCGCGCCGACGTAGATGGTGCCGTCGTCCTCGATCGAGATGTCGGCGCCGGTCTCCTCGGTGATGGTGTTGATCATCTTGCCCTTCGGCCCGATGACCTCACCGATCTTGTCGACCGGAACCTTCACCGTGGTCACGCGCGGGGCGTACGGGCTCATGTCGTCCGGCTCGTCGATCGCCTCGGACATAACGTCCATGATCGTCAGCCGGGCGTCACGCGCCTGGTTCAGCGCCGCGGCCAGCACGTCCGACGGGATGCCGTCGAGCTTGGTGTCCAACTGCAGCGCCGTGATGACGTCCTTGGTGCCCGCGACCTTGAAGTCCATGTCGCCGAACGCGTCCTCGGCTCCCAGGATGTCGGTCAGGGCGACGTAGCGCGTCTCCCCGTCGACCTGGTCGGACACCAGGCCCATCGCGATCCCCGCAACCGGCGCCTTCAGCGGCACACCGGCGTTGTACAGGCTCATCGTGGATGCGCAGACCGAGCCCATCGACGTCGAGCCGTTCGAGCCGAGCGCCTCGGAGACCTGGCGGATGGCGTACGGGAACTCGTCGCGCTTCGGCAGCACCGGCACCAGCGCACGCTCGGCGAGCATGCCGTGGCCGATCTCGCGCCGCTTCGGCGTACCGACGCGGCCCGTCTCCCCGGTGGAGAAGGGCGGGAAGTTGTAGTGGTGCAGGTAGCGCTTCGACGTCTCGGGCGAGAGCGTGTCCAGCGTCTGCTCCATCCGCAGCATGTTCAGCGTGGTGACACCCAGGATCTGGGTCTCGCCGCGCTCGAACAGCGCCGAACCGTGCGCCCGCGGGATCGCCGCGACCTCGGCGGCCAGCTGCCGGATGTCGGTCAGGCCACGGCCGTCGATGCGAACCTGGTCCCGCAGGATGCGCTGGCGCACGAGGTGCTTGGTCAGCGACTTGAACGCCGCGCCGACCTCCTTCTCGCGGCCCTCGAAGGCCTCGCCCTCACCGAGGCCGATCCGCTCCAGCACCGAGGCCTTGACCTCGTCGGTCGCCTCGTCGCGGTCCTGCTTGCCGCCGATGGCCAGCGCCTTGGTGAGCTCGTCGGTCGCGATCGCGGCGACGGCGTCGTAGGCGTCCTGCTGGTAGGCGGGGAACACCGGGTAGTCGCCGGTCGGCTTGGCCGACACCTCGGCCAGCCGCTGCTGCGCCTCGCACAGCGCGCGGATGAACGGCTTCGCGGCGTCCAGGCCCTGCGCGACCGTCGTCTCGGTCGGCGCGGTCGAGCCCTCGGCCACCAGGTCGAGCGTGTTCTCGGTGCCCTCGGCCTCGACCATCATGATCGCGACGTCGCCAGCGCCGTCACCGACGACACGGCCCGCGACGACCATGTTGAACGTCGCCTTCTCCAGCTGCGACCAGGTCGGGAACGCGACCCACTGGTCCTCGATCAGCGCGACACGCACGCCGCCGATCGGGCCGGAGAACGGCAGGCCGCCGATCTGCGTCGAGGCCGACGCGGCGTTGATCGCCAGCACGTCGTACGGGTCCTCGGGGTTGAGGCTCTGCACGGTGATGACGACCTGAATCTCGTTGCGCAGACCGTCGGCGAACGACGGGCGCAGCGGCCGGTCGATCAGCCGGCAGGTCAGCACCGCGTCGGTCGACGGGCGACCCTCGCGGCGGAAGAACGCGCCGGGGATACGGCCGGCGGCGTACATGCGCTCCTCGACGTCCACCGTCAGCGGGAAGAAGTCGAAGTGCTCCTTGGGCTGCTTGGAGGCCGTGGTGGCCGACAGCAGCATGGTCTCGTCGTCCAGGTACGCCACGACGGAGCCGGCGGCCTGCTTGGCCAGCCTGCCCGTTTCGAAGCGCACCGTGCGCGTGCCGAACCGGCCGTTGTCCAGTACGGCTTCGGTTTCCTGCACGGTGTCTGCATCTGTCATGAAAGTAACTACTCCTCGTACTGCCGCACGCGACACGCACTTCCCCGCCCTTCGGGGCCCGTCCGGGTACGAGGCCGGCCATCGATCGAAGCCCACGGGAGGAACTCCCGGGAGCCACTACCGAGGACCGGCTGCGGCGTCCCCACACGCGGCGCGTATCGCCTGCGAAAACTCTCTGTAAGTGTGTTCCGGACCGCGCAGGCCGGTGCTGTGCCGGCTCGCGTGTCCGAACGAAGCCTAGTGCGGCTCCGATGGAGCGAAGGGGAGCGACCCGCCGGGCCACTCCCCTTCGTCACGATGTCATCGGCGGAGGCCGAGTCGCTGGATGAGCGAACGGTACCGCGCGATGTCGACCCTCATCACGTAGTTGAGCAGCCGACGACGACGGCCGACCAGCAGCAGCAGACCACGACGCGAGTGGTGGTCGTGCTTGTGGGTCTTGAGGTGCTCGGTGAGCCCGGTGATCCGCTTGGTCAGCAGGGCGACCTGCGCCTCGGGCGAACCGGTGTCCGACTCGTGCAAGCCGTACTCGGTGAGGATCGCCTTCTTCTCGTCGGTGGACAGCGCCACTCGTCACTCCTTGTGTTCAGTGCCGTGATGTCATGTCGGTACCGGCCGCCACGGACTGCAGCCGGACTCGACTGTCCAGCCTATCAGCGGTCGCGGTCACTGCAGCGCACGGCCGAGGCCGAAGCGGGAAACCGGCGTGTACACCGGACCCGTGGGCCCCCGGTCGCTGCGCAGCAGCAGGACCTCCGCAGGCCGCCAGGCCGGACCGCGATGACCGGCCAGCTCATGGGCCAGCTCGTCGAGGCCCGCACGCGGGCCGCCGCGTGCCACCGTCACGTGTGCGCGGAATCGGCGCCGTTCCCCGTCGGGCCGCACGGCCTCGGCGAGCGGGTCGAGCCGGCCGGACTCGACGGTCACCCCCGCCCACAGCACCCCGGGGAAGACGCCCGCGCCCGCGAGTCGCAGCACCGGCGCCTGCAGGCCGTCGAGGCGCCGCGTCAGCCACGCGGTCCGCGCCTGCGGCTCGTCGTCACCGTAGAACCCCAGCGTGATGTGCCACCCGTGCGGATCCGTCCAGCGCAGGTCCTCGGCACCCGCTGCCGGACACTCGGCCAGCCGAGCACGCAGTGCGTCGGCCGCCGCCGGCGGCACCGGCAGCGCGCTGAACAGCCGCACGCCCATGTCTACGTTCCCCGGTCGCCCGCCGTCACCGCGGGTCCTTGCCCGCCCTCCGCAGCAGGTCGGCGATCGAGGGAAAGTCCGCGTCGAGCCGCTCGGCGGCGTCGATCAGGTTCTCCCCCTCCGCGACCTCGCGCAGCGCGTTGAGCACCTGCTGGTCGTCCGGGCCTGCGGCCAGCGGCATGCTGTCCCTGCTCACCGTCGGCCGGGATTCCTTGACGTCTTCGAGTGCCGCCTGAATGGCCTCCTTGCCACCGCCCGCCACCTCGGGCAACAGCACTTTGCGCTCCAGCATGATGAGCCGCGCCAGCACGACCGGATTGCCGATCTTGGCGCGCCTGCCGCTCATGACCTGACTCAGCATCGGTGCACTGATCCCCAGTACCTCCGCCAGGTAGGCCTGCGACACGTCGAAGGCCACGACGAGCCTGCGCACGCGGTCGCCGAGCGGTTCCCCGTACCACTCGCGCTGCAACGAGACGTTGCGCTGGACGATCTTGTGGTCCTCCACGTCAGCCCCTGCTCCCCTCGAATGTCCGGCCACCGGACCCCCCGGCGACCCTCCCGGCATCCTGCCAGGCCCTACCCGGCAGTCGGGACGGAACGGACCGGCTGTTCACTATTGCACTCGCGTCGGCGACCCACCACCGCCGACGTGTGCGCGGGCCCGCGTCAGGCGACGCCGAGCAGGCGCCTGGTCCGCACCACGTCGTCGGCGATCTGGTCGACGAGCTCGTCCGGGCCGTCGAACGTGATCTGACCGCGGATCCGGCCGACGAAGTCCAGCGACACCTGCTGGCCGTAGAAGTCCTCGTCGACGTCGAGCACGAAGGCCTCGACGGTGCGTTCCCTGCCGGAGAACGTCGGGTTCGTGCCCACGGACACGGAGGCGGGCAGCCGGGCGCCGCCCGCACGGACGAACCAGCAGGCGTACACGCCGTCGGCCGGGATCGCCGCGAACCGGGGCGGCGACAGGTTCGCCGTCGGGTAGCCGAGGTCGTGTCCCCGGCCGTCCCCGCGCACGACGATGCCGTCGAGCCGGTGTGGCCTGCCGAGCGCCTCCGCAGCCGCCGCCACGTCACCCGCGTCGATGCACGAACGCACGTAGGTCGAGGAGAACGTGATCTGGTCGGCCTCGCGGGCCCCGCCCGGCAACGCCGTCCCCTGCAGGGTGGCGCCCTGCGCGGTGAAACCGAAGCGCTTGCCCAGCTGCTCCAGCGTCTCGACGTCGCCCGCCGCCTTGCGCCCGAAGGTGAAGTTCTCCCCCACGATCACCGCCGCGGCGTGCAGCTTGTCGACGAGGATCTCGTGCACGAACTCGTCGGGTTCGAGCCGGGACAGCTCCGGCGTGAACGGCAGCACGCAGAACACGTCGACACCGCGCTGCTCGACCAGGTCCGCCTTGCGGCGCAACGTCGTGAGCTGGGCGGGATGCGAACCGGGACGTACCACTTCGGACGGGTGCGGGTCGAAGGTAAGGACCACGGACGGCACCCCGAGCTCGGCGGCCGTGGCCACCGTCCGGTCGATGAGCACCTGGTGTCCCCGGTGCACCCCGTCGAACACCCCGATGGTGACGACGCAACGCCCCCAGCCACCGGGCAGATCTGTCAAACCGCGCCAACGCTGCACGGTGCAGCAGCCTAACGACCGTGCGCGCGGCCGGGGTCAGCCGGGCGGGAGCGGGCGCCGTCCCGCGTGTCGCGAAGCCGCTGCGGCCCGCTCGGTCACCGCCGTGTCAGGCCGGGAGCAGGACGACCACGGGCTTGGCGGCACCGCGCTGGTCCTCGGCGAGCGCGATCACCTCGCCGTCGGGGCCGAACACGCCGTACACGCCGTCGATGCCGGCCGCGGGCAGCCGCTGGCCGTGCCGCACGGCCCGCGTCTCGGCGACATCGACGTCGCGGCGCGGGAACGCCGCGGCCACGGCCTCGGTGAGGTTCAGCGACAGCCCCGGCTCGGCCTCGACGGCCTCGAGCGTGCGCGCCGCGGCCAGTGTGAACGGGCCGACGGTGGTACGGCGCAGCTGCGTGAGGTGCCCGCCCACGCCCAGCGCCGCGCCCAGGTCGCGGGCGAGCGCGCGCACGTAGGTGCCCGACGAGCAGTCGACCATCACGTCGAGCGCGACCCGGTCGCCCTCCCTGCGGGTCGCGAGCAGGTCGAAGCGGTGCACGGTGACCGGCCGCGGCGGCAGGTCGACGTCCTCCCCGTCGCGTACACGCGCGTAGGCCCGCTTCCCGTCGACCTTCACCGCGCTGACGGCACTGGGCACCTGCTGCAGGTCGCCGGTCAGGCCGACGATGCCCGCGGCGATCGCCCCGTCGGTGACCGCACCGGCATCCGCCTCGGAGAGGAGCTCGCCTTCCGCGTCGTCGGTCGTCGTGGCGGCGCCGAGCGTGATCGTGGCGAGGTAGGTCTTGCGGTCGAGCGCGAGATGGCCGAGCAGTTTCGTCGCACGTTCGACGCCGAGCACGAGCACGCCCGTGGCCATCGGGTCGAGCGTGCCGGCGTGGCCGATCTTGCGGGTGCCGAGGAAACGGCGTGCCTTGGCGACGACGTCGTGCGAGGTCATGCCTGCGGGCTTGTCGACGATCAGCAGGCCGGGAGGAGGCGCGGGCGGTCTGGACACGGCCGCCGACTGTAGCGAGCGCCGGCTATGCCGCCGAGGCCAGGTCCCAGCGGGTGCGCGTGACCGGCACCGGCACGTCCTCGCCGCGCTCCTGCGCGGCCAGCACCGCCGCCCGTGCCCGCCGGAACCACACGACCACCCGCGACGTGCCGAACACGAGCACGGCCACGATCGCCAGCAACGCGATCCGGTACTCGCGGCCGGTCAGTTCGAGCAGCACACCGACGAGCAGCGAGGCCGCGGTCGTGGCGCAGAACCCGCCGACGTTGACCGCGCCCGTGGCCGTGCCGACGCGCGGCAGCGGGTTGTAGTCGCGCACCAGGGCGAACCCGACCGACGAGACCGGCGCGCCGAGTGACATGAGCACGAACGCGACCACCAGTACCGCGATCGGCACCTGACCCGGCCACGCGAGCAGCACCGCCCAGGTCAGGGTGAGCAGCGCGCCGTACCCGAGCACGGTCGGCATGCGCAGGTCCGGCCTGCGGCTGAAGAACCCGCCCGCGAGCGGGTTGGACAGCATCGCGCCGACGACGAACACCATCAGCAGCGAACTCGCACTCGTCTCCGTGTACCCGAGCTCCTCGACCAGGTAGGGCACGCCCCACAGCAGGGTCATCACGTTGAGGCTGAACGGCATCGAGAAATGCGTCCAGAAACCGAGCCGCGTACCGGGAACCCGCCACGCGGCCCGCAGGTCGCCGCCGACCTCGGAGAGGGACCTGGCCTCGGCCGAGGCCGTGCGCCGTTCGGGTGTGTCCCGCACCGCGACCAACACCACGGCGGCGTAGGCCAACGTGACCAGGCCTGCGACGAGGAAGGTCGGGGTCCAGCCGGGACCGGACAGCAACAGCGCCAGCGGCAGGGTCGCGGCGAGGTTGCCGACGAACCCGAGCGAACCGGTGAGGGTCGTGACGAGAACGTACTGCCGTCCCGGGAAGTGATTGGCCGCGAGCCGCAGCACCGACACGAAGGCCAGCGCGTCGCCGACGCCCAGCACGGCGCGGGCGAGCAGGCCGAGCGCATAGGTGTCGACGAGCGCGAGGAGCACCTGGCCGGAACCGAGCATCAGCGCGGCCGCGGTCAGCACGGCCCGCGGGCCGTACCGGTCGACCAGCAGCCCGGTCGGGATCTGCATCGCCGCGTAGACGCCCACCTGCAGCACCGTGAACGTACCCAGTGCGGCCGCACCGACACCGAACCGCTCGGCCGCGTCCAGTCCGGCGACGCCGAAGGACGCCCGGTGGAACAGGGCGAGCAGGTAGACGAACGCACCGACGCCCCAGACCAGCCACGCCCGGCCGGGTGAGGGGGCGTTCACCGGTTCGCTGGTCGGCACCTGTCCTCCTGGTCGGATCGATGGGCGGACAGGCTCAGGCGGCCGTCCCCGTACGTTCTAGTGCATCGCCTGCCGGGTCGGCACCCGTACGGGCCCCGTGACCGCAGTGGAGTTGCCCACAGGCCGGCGCCTGTCGCGGGGTCAGGTCCGGACCGCGCCGGTCACCGCCCACCGGCCACCACGCCAGCGCACCACGACGAATCCCAGGCGCAGCAGCATGAACACGGTCAGTCCCGTCCAGATGCCGGCCAGTCCCCAGCCGAAGCCGAGCGAGGCCCAGATCAGCGGCAGGAATCCCAGCAGCGCGCTGCCGAGCGTGGCGTTGCGCAGATAGGCCGCGTCACCAGCGCCGAGGAGCACGCCGTCGAGCGCGAACACGACACCGGCCACGGGCTGGAGCGCGACGAAGAACCACCAGGCGTGCGGGATCTCGCCGAGCACACCGGCGTCGCTGGTGAACGCCAGCGGCAGCACCTGCGACACCGCCGCGAACACGACGCCGAGGCCGCACCCCAGGACGAGGCCGTACCGGACGATCTGCGCGGCGATCCCCCGCGCACGCCGCCTCGATTCGGCCCCCAGCGCGGCGCCGATCAGCGACTGGGCCGCGATCGCCACGGAGTCGAGCACGAGCGACAGGAACGTCCACAGCTGCCACACCACCTGGTGGGCACCGACCGCCTCGGTCGAGGTCCGCGCGGCGACCGCGGTCGCCGACAGGAAGCACGCCTGGAAACCGAGGCTGCGCAACACCAGGTCGCGGCCGAGAATCAGCTGCGCCCACATCACGCCCGGGTGCGGACGCAGCCGGGCGTGTTCCTTCGCCAGCGCGCGCAGGAACAACCCGCCGGCCACGGTCTGCGCGACGACGTTGGCGATCGCCGACCCTTCCAGTCCCCATCCGAGCGGATACACGAAGACCGGGCAGAGCACCGCCGACAGGCCGTTGCCGGCCAGCACGTACCGCAGGGGGCGCACGGCGTCCTGCACCCCGCGCATCCATCCGTTGCCCGCCATCGTCACGAGGATCATCGGCGTGCCGCACAGCGCGATCCGCAACCACGACACCGTCGCGTCGGTGATCGCCTCGTCCCCCGACATCATGCTCGCCACGGGCCGGGCCAGGAGCTGGCCGAGCGCCACGATGACGAACCCCACGGCGAGCGCCAGCCACGTGGCCTGCACGCCCTCCTCAACGGCTTCGCCGCGCCTGCCCGCGCCGTGCAGCCGCGCCGTCCGCGAGGTCGTGCCGTAGGACAGGAACGTGAGCTGCGTCGACACCAGCGAGAGCAGTGTTCCGCCCAGCGCCAGTCCCGCCAACGGCAGCGCGCCCAGATGCCCGACCACCGCGGTGTCCACCAGCACGTACAAGGGTTCCGCCGCCAGCACGCCGAGCGCGGGAACGGCGAGCCCGAAGACCGTGCGCGCCGGGGCGCGCTCCTCCGTCACCTCGACCACGCACCGAGCGTAGACGGGCCCACCGACAACCCGGTCATCTGACGGATGCCGTGATCATCACCGGCCGCCTAGCGTCTCGGACATGGACGAGACGAACGAAACGGTGCTGGTGACAGGGGCGACAGGACAGGTGGGACGGCACGTCGTGGCCGGTCTGCTCGACGCCGGGGTGGCGGTGCGGGCGCTGACCCGTGACCCGGACACGGCCGGCCTGCCCGGTAGCGTCGACGTGGTGGCGGGCAGTCAACTCGACCCCGCAGGGCTGGCGCGGCAGCTCGACGGCGTGTCGGCGGTGCTGTTCATGCTTCCCGACTTCGACCTCGACACCCTCACGGCGAGCGTGCGGGTCATCGGCGAACGCGTCCGGCACGTGGTGCTGCTGTCCTCCGGCGCGGTGCGCGACGACGTGTCCACCCGGGATCAGCCGGGGCCCATCGCCCACGCGCACGCGGCCGTCGAGGAGGCGATCCGTGCCACGGGGGTGTCGTGGACGTTCCTGCGGCCCTACGGGTTCGCAGCCAACTCGCTGAGCTGGGCACCGGCGATCCGTTCCCGGCAGCCCGTCACGGCGGTCGCCCCCGAGGTGCCCACCGCGCCGGTCGACGAGCGGGACATCGCCGCCGTCGCCGTGCGGGCCCTGACCGAGGACGGCCACGACGGCGCCCGCTACGAACTCACCGGGCCCGAGCTCATCACCCCGGCACGTCAGCTGGAGATCATCGGCGAGGTCACCGGCAGGCACGTCCCGTGGAAGGAACAGCCGGTCGAGGAATGGGCCCGTTCGCTGCTCGGGCCGGAAACCCCGGACGAGGTGATCGCCGGGATGGTCGCCGATCTCACCGACCGCGAGCCTGCCCGCACCGACACCGTCGCCCATGTCACCGGCAGGCCGGCACACCCGTACCGCGACTGGGTCGAGGCGCACACCCACGAGCTGACCGGCCCCCTGCCCCCGGTCTCGCGCACCACCGACGTCGGATACGTCCTCGTCAGTACCTGGCGGGTCGCCGACACCGGGTCCCAGCGCGCGGCCGCGGCGGCCGCGATCGACGAGTGGCGGGACCGGCCGTGGCCGACGGGCCTGCTGGCGCACAGCGTGCTGCTCGGCACCGACGGCCACACCCTGGTGCACTATTCACAATGGACCGGCGAGGAGGCGCTCGAGACGTTCCGCAGCACCGGCAGGGACGCCCGCAACGACACCATCGACGGGGCTGTTCCCGGCATCGAACGCCTCGACGCGGTCGGCTACCGGCTCTACCGCGAGGCGGTGCCCGACCGGCCGTTCGAGCCCGGCGCCGTCGTGCTCGTGTCGTTCCGCACCGACGCCGCCGCCACCGGCGAGCGGTTCGTCGACGAGCTGATCCGGCGGCATCCCGTGACCACCGGCGCACCGGCGCCGGAGGGCATGGCCGGAAACCACTTCCACATCGCCGTCGACGGCAGCCGGATGCTCAACTGGGCGGAGTTCACCACCGTGGCGGCGCACGAACGGGTCGTGGCGGAGCACCTCCAGGCCGACGACGACGTCCCGCAGCTCGTGGAACGCACACCCGGACTGGAAGCAGTGGGGTTCCAGCGGTTCGTGCCGTACCGCACCGTGTACGGACCGCCCGCCCGGTGACAGGCCCGCCTCGGTGATCCCGCGGCGGTGCCGGACGCCCCGCCTGCCCCGTGCCCGCACGCGGCAGGTGGGGCTCGCCTACTCTTACGCCGATGTCCGAGTACGCCATTCTGATCCTGCCGTCGGCCAACCGGGTCTACACCGACACCTCGCCCCGGCTGCTGCAGGCCGAGCTGACCGCGTTCGGCGAGGCCGTGCTGTCCACCGAGGTGCGCGACGCGGGTACCCGCTCGATCGGCGGCGCTTCCTACGTCACGTTCAGCACACCGGTTCCGCTGACCGGCGACGACATCGCGTTGCTGTCGAACCTGTCGTCGGCGTACGTCCTGTTCGAGATCACCGGCGAGCTGCTCCGGCCGCTGACGCTCTCCCCGGCGGACGTGTTCGACTCGGACCTGCTCACCATCCAGAAGTACAGCGGCAAGACCAACGAGCTGTTCACCAAACTGCTGCTGAACCTCACCGTGCTGGCCTCCGACCGCCCCAGGGCGATGGTCGAGGGCGGCCTGCGCCTGCTGGATCCGTTGTGCGGCAGGGGAACGACGCTGGGCCAGGCGATGATGTACGGGTTCGACGCCACCGGTGTGGAGCTCGACGGCAAGGACTTCGAGGCGTACCAGCAGTTCATCAAGACGTGGCTGCGCACCAAGCGGGTCAAGCACAAGGCCGAGGCCGGGATGTTGCGCCACCACAAGACACGGCTGGGGCGCAGGCTGGACATCGAGTACGCCGCGTCGAAGGAACGGTACAAGGCGGGCGAGACCCGCACGCTCGACTACCTCAACTGCGACACGCTGCACACCGACGAGCTGGTGCGCCCCGGCTCGGTCGACCTCGTGGTCACCGACGCGCCCTACGGCGTACAGCACGGGAGCCGCACACCGGAGCGGGCGCCCGCGCGCAGCCCCCGCGACCTGCTGGCCGCGGCGGTTCCCGGATGGACGCGGGTGCTGCGGCGCGGCGGCGCCCTGGGCCTGTCGTGGAACACCCACGTCGTGCCGCGCGACGAGCTCGCCGGACTCTTGGCCGATGCCGGGCTGACGGTCCGCGACGGCAGTCCCTACGACACCCTCGCCCATCGCGTCGACCAGGCGATCGTCCGCGACATCCTCATCGCGACGAAGGACGCCTGACGGAAGCGCGGCCTACCCCGGAGCCGTGGGCGGATCGCCTCACCGGCGCGTCGGCCGGTGGCACGCGGCGGGCCTACTCCTCGTCCTCGTCGGACTTGGCGGGCTTGTACGGGTCGGGCTCGCCCGCGGGCTGCGCCGCGGTGGCCTGACGGGCGACCTCGGCATCGGCCTCGCGGGCCTTGGCGAGGAGTTCGTCGATGTTGCGGGCCTCGGACGGAATGTTGTCCGCGACGAACGTCAGCGTGGGCGTGTACCGCACACCCGTGCCCTGCCCCACCTTCGTCCGCAGCACCCCGCGGGCGGACTCCAACGCGGCGGCGGCACCGGCGAGATCCGGCGCCGCGTCGAGGGTTTCGCCAAGCACGGTGTAGTACACGGTGGCGTCACGCAGGTCCCCGGTGACCCGGGCATCGGTGATCGTCACATTGCCCAGCCTCGGGTCCTTGATCTCGTGTTCGATCGCGGACGCGACGATCTGCGCGATCCGCTTCGCCAGCCTGCGTGCCCGAGCCTTGTCAGCCACGGCCATCCCCTCACTCGTCCGATCGCACCGGCACCTTACGGACCCGGCGCAGCACCCTGATGTTCCGGCCCCGGCCCGCGCGGCGCCGGCGGCCCGGTCCTAGTCGTCGTCCGCGCCGTGCACTCGCCTGCCTGCCGACAGCAGCTCGACCTCGGGACGCTCGGCCACGAACCGTTCACAGGCATCGAGCACGTCACGCACGTGCGCGCCGTCGGCCGCAACCGCGGCCACACCGATGGTGGCGCGACGGTAGAGGTCCCGCTGCCCGGCCTCGGCGACGGCGACGGCGAACCGCCTGCGCAACTCGGCCACGATGGGCCGCACGACGGAGCGCTTCTGTTTCAGCGAATGGACGTCCCCGAGGAGCACGTCCAGTTCCAACGACCCCACGAACACCGCCACACCGCCCCACCGGAACGGACCACGCCGGTGGGGCGGAGCTGTGCCCCGCCCCACCGGCCGTGTCCGTTCTACACGCGCGGCTTCTCGCGCTGTTCGTACGTCTCGACGATGTCGCCGACCTTGATGTCGGAGAACTTGCCGAGCGTCAAACCGCATTCGTAGCCGTCGCGAACCTCGGTCGCGTCGTCCTTGAACCGCCGCAGCGAAGCCACCGGCAGTTCGTCCCTGACCACGACCCCGTCACGCAGCAACCGGGCCTTGGAGTTGCGCCGGATGATGCCCGAGGTGACCAGGCAACCGGCGATGGTGCCGAACTTCGAGGACTTGAAGACCTCGCGCACCTCCGCCTTGCCGAGTTCGACCTCTTCGTACTCCGGCTTGAGCATGCCCTTCAGGGCCTGCTCGATCTCCTCGATGGCCTGGTAGATCACCGTGTAGTACCGGACGTCGACGCCCTCGCGGCTCGCCCGCTCGGTCGCCTTGCCCTGCGCCCGGACGTTGAACCCGATCACCACGGCGTCGGACGCCGTGGCCAGGTCGATGTCGCTCTCGGTCACGCCACCGACACCGCGGTGCACGATGCTGAGCTCGACCTCGTCGCCCACGTCGATCTGGTTGAGCGAGCTCTCGAGCGCCTCGACGGTACCCGAGTTGTCACCCTTGATGATCAGGTTGAGGCTGTTGGTCTCCTTCAACGCGGAGTCCAGGTCCTCGAGGCTGACCCGCTTGCGCTTGGCGGCGTTCTCGGCGTTGCGGATGCGGGCCTGGCGGCGCTCGGCGATCTGCCGTGCCACCCGGTCCTCCTCCACGACCAGGAACGTGTCACCGGCACGCGGCACCGACGTGAAGCCGATGACCTGCACCGGACGCGACGGATCGGCCGCGGTGACGTCCCGGTTGTGCTCGTCGACCATGCGGCGCACGCGCCCGTAGGCATCGCCAGCCACCACGGAGTCGCCGACCCGGAGCGTGCCGCGCTGCACGAGCACGGTCGCCACGGGACCGCGGCCACGGTCGAGGTGTGCCTCGATCGCGACGCCCTGTGCCTCCATCTTCGGGTTCGCCCGCAGGTCCAGCGCCGCATCCGCGGTCAGCAGGATCGCTTCGAGCAGCCCGTCGATGTTGACGTCCTCCCGCGCGGAGATGTCGACGAACATCGTGTCGCCGCCGAACTCCTCGGCCACCAGCCCGTACTCGGTGAGCTGCTGGCGGATCTTCTGCGGGTTGGCGCCTTCCTTGTCGATCTTGTTGACCGCCACCACGATCGGCGACTTGGCCGCCTGCGCGTGGTTGATCGCCTCGATCGTCTGCGGCATGACGCCGTCGTCGGCCGCGACCACGATCACCGCGATGTCCGTGGCCTGCGCACCACGGGCACGCATGGCGGTGAACGCCTCGTGACCCGGGGTGTCGATGAACGTGATGGTCCGCTCGTCACCTTCGAGCTCGGTCTCGACCTGGTAGGCACCGATGTGCTGGGTGATGCCGCCGGCCTCGCCCTCGGCGACCCGCGTCTTCCGGACGGTGTCCAGCAGGCGGGTCTTACCGTGGTCGACGTGACCCATCACGGTCACGACCGGCGGCCGCACCTGCAGGTCCTCGTCGGTACCCGCGTCCTCGCCGTAGGTGATGTCGAAGGCCTCGAGGAGCTCGCGGTCCTCTTCCTCCGGGCTGACGACCTGGACGTTGTAGTTCATCTCCGTGCCGAGCAGCTCGAGCACGTCGTCGGAGACGGACTGCGTCGCCGTGACCATCTCACCGAGGTGGAACAGCACCTGCACCAGCGAAGCCGGGTTGGCGTCGATCTTCTCGGCGAAGTCGGTCAGCGACGCACCGCGGGGCAGGCGGATCGTCTCACCGCCGCCCTTCGGCAGACGCACGCCACCCACGGACGGCGCCTGCATGTTCTCCATGTACTCCTGGCGCTTCTGCCGCTTCGACTTGCGGCCCTTGCGCGAGGGGCCACCGGGACGCCCGAAGGCACCGGCCGTGCCACCGCGGCCACCGGGACCGCCGCGTCCACGGAAACCGCCGCCGCCACCGGGGGGACCACCCGGACCGCCACGGCCACCGCCGGGACCGCCGCCACCGGGGGGACCACCGGGTCCACCCCGACCGCCGCCGGGTCCACCGCCGGGTCCGCCACGGCCACCGCCGGGTCCACCGCGGCCACCGCCGGGTCCGCCACGGCCACCACCGGGTCCACCGCGGCCACCGCCGGGTCCGCTCGGGCGGGCCGGGCGCGACGGCATCATTCCCGGGTTGGGACGGGGCGGCATGTTGCCGGGGCTCGGCCGGTTACCGCCGCCCTGCTGCTGGCCACCCTGCTGCTGACCACTCTGGCCGCCGGAGCGCTGACCGCCCTGCTGCTGGCCGCCCTGCTGACCACCCTGGCCACCGGAGCGCTGGCCACCCTGGCCGCCGCCCTGCTGGCCACCGCCGGGACGCGGCGGAGCCGGCCGCGGAGTGGGCGCACCGGCGCCGACGCCGAACGGGTTGTTGCCGACCCGCGGCTGCTTCGGACCGGGCTTCGGCCCCGGCTTGGGGCCCTGCGGCTTCGGCGGCACCACCGAGGAACCGGAGTCGTCCTGCTTGGGCGCCTCCTTCTCGGGGGTCGCCTTCGCGGCCGGCACCTGCTCGGCCTGCTCGGCGGGCTGCGGCTGCTTCGGACCGGGCTTCGGGCCCGGCTTGGGGCCGGGCTTCGGCGGGGCCGGCTTCGCAGCCGCAGGCTGCTCGGACTGCTGCGGCGCCGGCTGTCCCGACGTCGACTGCCCCGCTGCCGACTCCGCCGGCGCGGGCTGTGCCGGCGACTCGGCCGCACCGCCACTCGCGGCGGGCTTCGGGGCGGACTTGCCGCCGCTCTTGCCGCCACCGTTCTTGTCACTCGCCGCGCCGCCATAGGCGTCGCGGAGGCGCCGGGCGACCGGTGCCTCCACGGTGGACGACGCGGACTTCACGAACTCGCCCTGCTCCTTGAGCTTGGCGAGTACTTCCTTGCTCGTGACACCGAGCTCTTTCGCGAGCTCGTGCACGCGGGCCTTGCCTGCCACTGCTCTCCTCAACTGAGGCCAGGCAGGCACAGTACCCGCTGACCTCGTCTTATCGTCGCGCGTTCATGGCTTCAGCTTCACGGCTGACTCATGACGGGTCGACCTGCTTCCTTGTTTCCGACAGAGCCCGGGGAGGTCCCGGGCTCTCATACTCCGGTGGCGAGCCGTTCCACGACGCCCCGCACGGCCGACGTGTCCAGCGGACCGGACACGCGCAGCGCACGGGGAAACGCTCGTTTCCGTTCGGCCTTGACCAGGCACGCCGGATCGCGATGCACCCAGGCACCACGTCCGGGGAGCCGCCGCCGTTCGTCGGCGACGAGCCCTTCACCTGTCACGACCAACCGCAACAACTCGTCGCTGCACGCCCGTCGACGGCAACCGACGCACGTACGGATCGGGCCGGTCATCGACGTCGGGCGTTGCACCGGCTCCCAGTTTAGCCCGTGACCTGTCACTCGGTGGAACCGGTTACCGCAGTGTGCGGTGAGTCCTCCGGCTGGGGGTCTGGAGACGCCTCCTGCTGGGGTCCGGCATCGGGTGCGGCGTCGCTGCGAATGTCGATCCGCCAGCCGGTCAGCCGCGCCGCGAGCCGGGCGTTCTGGCCCTCCTTGCCGATCGCCAGCGACAGCTGGAAGTCCGGCACGACCACCCGCGCGGTCTTCGTCCGCTCGTCGACGACGGTGACCGACACGGCCTTCGCGGGCGAGAGTGCGTTGCCGACGAACTGTGCCGGATCGTCCGAGTAGTCGATGATGTCGATCTTCTCACCACCGAGCTCGCTCATGACGTTGCGCACGCGCGCGCCGACGGGCCCGATGCAGGCGCCCTTGGCGTTCACACCGGCCACGGTGGAACGCACCGAGATCTTGGACCGGTGGCCGGGCTCCCTGGCCACCGCCGTGATCTCCACGGTGCCGTCGGCGATCTCCGGCACCTCCAGTGCGAACAGCTTGCGCACCAGGTTCGGGTGTGTGCGCGAGAGGGTGATCTGCGGGCCGCGGGCACTGCGGGCGACCTGCCACACGTACGCCTTGACCCGGCCGCCGTGCGGGTAGTCCTCCCCCGGCACCTGCTCGGCGGCGGGCAGGACACCTTCGGTGTCACCGCCGATGTCGACCACGACCATGCCCCGGGCGTTGGCGCGGGCGTCCCGCTGGATCACACCGGCGACGATCTCGCCCTCCTTCGCGGAGAACTCGCCGTAGGTCTTCTCCTGTTCGGCGTCGCGCAACCGCTGCAGGATGACCTGGCGCGCGGTCGTCGCGGCGATCCGCCCGAACCCCTCGGGGGTGTCGTCCCACTCCTCGGCGATCTCACCGTTCTCGTCGAGCGTGTGGGCCAGCACCCGCACGTACCCGGTCTTGCGATCGATGTCGATCTTGGCGCGGGGCTGGTGGCCCTCGGTGTGCTTGTAGGCCGTGAGCAGTGCGGACTCGATGGCCTCGAGCACCGCTTCGAACGGAATGTCCTTGTCCGCCTCGATGGCCCGCAGCGCGGCGATGTCGACGTTCACCTCGGCTCCTCCTCCGGTGCTGCCGCCGCGGCACCCTCGCTGTTGTCGTTGTCGCCCTCGGCTGCCTCGCCTGCGTCCTGTTCCAGCAGTTTCAGCTCACCTGCGGGCGGTTGCTTGAACTCGACCTCGAGCACGGCCTTCGCGACATCGGCGTAGCGCACGTCGCGAACGGTGCCGTCGACGAGCAGGCGCACGGCGGTCTCGTCGGCCCGGCCCACCCGCCCGGTGAACTCGGCCCCCTCGGTCGGGGTCACCCGCACCTGGCGGAACTTCGCGCGGCGCCAGTGCCGCTGCGTGGTCAGGGGCCGGTCGACGCCCGGCGAGGTGACTTCGAGGGTGTAGGCGCCCGCGATGAGGTGTTCGTGCTGGTCGAGCGTCTCGGACAGGACCCGGCTGACGTCGGCGACCTCGTCCAGGCCGACACCGTCGTCGCTGTCGACGACGACCTTGACGAGTTTGCGCCGCCCGGCCTGCTGCACGTCGAGCGCGTCGAGATCGAAACCCGCGGCCGTGACGGCCTCGGCCACGATGGGCTCCAGCCGGCTGGCGAGTTCGTTGGGCACCGTGATGCTCCCGTGAGTTGCTGTTGTCTATGGGTCTTGTCTGGGTACGGATCTTGTCGGGGGTGTGTCGAGGTCGTGCGGTGTGGTCGTGGGGTGTATCGGCGTCCTGCGGTGTAGTGGGGGTCGTCCGAATGTACGGCGAGTCCGGCCGCTCGTGCCGCCGGACAGGGGTGGTCCAGCTTATCGTGTCGCCGCCGCCGTCCGCCGACCAGCGGGGTCCGCGCGAGCCGCGGTGCCCGATCGCCTGGCAGGATGGCGTCTCGTGACCTTCCGCCGACCGGTCTCCCCTCCGAAGCCGGTGTCCTCACCGAATCCCGTGTCCCTTCCCAACCGTCGTGCCGTGCTCCGCGGCGCCGCGCTGGCCCTCCCGGCCGTCGCGGGCCTCGGTGCGGTCGCGGGCTGCACGGACTACGACGACAGTCCGGACGCGCTGCTTCCCCTGTTGAACGCCGCCGAGGCCGACACGGCCGCCGCCCGCGCGCTCGGCGGCTCGGCTGCCGAGCAGGTCGCGGCCGTCCGTGCGGCGCAGGCCAGGGCGTTGCGCCGCGAGGTGAACCGGCTCAACCGGCCACGGGCCACGGCGACGTCCGCGCCGCCCACCACCGCCGGGGGTCCGGAGGAGCTGGGGCAGCGGCTCGGCGACGCACGCGACCGCGCCGTCCGGCTCGTGCCACGGCTGCCCGCATACCGCGCGGGCCTGGCCGGCGCGGTCGCCGCGGGCTGCGCCGCGGCGCAGCAGCTCGACGAGGCGTTCGGCGCCGGGCAACCGGGCCCGCTGCAGCGGGTGTCGGCCGGGCCGCTCGACGAGCCGGCCGTCGGTGCCCTGCAGCAGGCCCTGGCCACGGAGCACGCGGCGGAATGGGTGTACACCACGGTGACGGCGTTCCTGCCCGGCAGTTACGACAACGGGCTGACCGAGGGCGGCGAGGCGCATCGGGATCGCAGGTTGGCGTGCGAGCGGCTGCTGCGCGCGGCAGGTGCCACCCCGCGCACCGCCGAACCGGCGTACACCACGGAGAACCCGGTGTCCGACCAGGATTCAGCAGTGCGGCTCGTCGTCGGCGCCGAGACGGACGCGACCCGTTCCTGGCACGGCGTGCTGGAACGGACGGAGGATCCGGGCCTGCGCGGCGTCGCCACGCAGGCGCTCGTCGGATCGGCGACCCGGTGCACGAGCTGGCGGCTCGACGCGGGGGCGACGCCCGCCGCGATCGCGTTACCGGGCCGCGGCTGACAGGCGCAGCGCGTCGTGGGCGATCTCGCCCAGCAGGTCCGGCGAGCCCGCCGAGTCGGCGAAGAACTGGGTCTCGACGATCGTGAGCCGGTTGCCGACCACCCGGGATGCGTATTCGCCGGTGGCGACGTTGGGCGCGCCAGGAAGGTTGGCGGTGCCGTCGCGGACGAGGTCGTTGACGTTGCCGGTGCCCTCGGTGTCGGTGGTGACCTTCAGCTGTTTGGCACCCGTCTGCCCCGGCATCGTCACGACCACCACCGACACGAGGGCGCGGGCGTCCTGCGCGCGCGTCTCGTACAGCGAGCGGTGCACCTGCTCACAGGGGTGCCGGCGGAACCAGCCGACGACGTCGCCGTAGGCGTTGGCAGCGCAACCCGCCGAGATCTCCGGGCCCGCCACCCGCGTGTAGTCGAACTCGCCACTGGTCAGCGGATTCTGCTGCGGCGCCGCGGCCGTGCCCGAGTCCGCCGGTTCGTAGCGGATCAGCCACCAGACGAGGCCGGAGACCAGCGCGACCGCCATCAGCGCACCGGCCCGCAGCGCGGTCCGCGTCCGCGGTGACATCCCGGACGGTCCGGATCGTCCCGGCCGGTTCGGCGGTGGCTGCTGTCCGTGCGGTGCGGCTCCTGCCGGCTGTGGTGCCGTGGACGCGGCAGGCACCCCGGGACCCGCCGGCCTCGCACCCACCGGCCCCTGCCTCGTCGGCCCTGCACCCGTCGGCGCTGCGCTCGTCGGCCCTGCACCCGGTTGCGGCGCCGCAGGAGCCGGGGGACCCGCCGACACCCCGGGCCACTGCGATTGCGGTCCGTGATGTCCGTACACCGGTGCGGCGGGCGGCCCACTCGTTCCGGGGAACTGCGACTGCTGTCCTGGCACGGCCCGTGACGGTAGCCGATCGCGAGTCAGCGGAGGGCCGCAACCGCCAGATCGACGTCCTCCCACGTGTTGTACAGGTGGAAACCCATGCGGAGCCGGCCCGCCCGCACGCTGCCGCGCAACCCGGCGCGAGCGAGCCGTTCCGGCGCGACGTCGGTGTCGACCGCCACGATCGCGCTGCCCGCGGGAGACAGGCCGAGTTCGCCCCGCAGCGCGTCGGCCAGACCGGTGCAGTGCGCGTGCACGGCACGGAGGTCGAGCGATGCCAGGTGGTCGAGTGCCGCGGCGGCGCCGATGAACGCCAGCCACGCCGGTGAGGCGTCGAAGCGGCGCGCGCCGGCGGCCAGCCGCAGCGGCAGGCCGTACACCGTGTCCCACGGGTTCTCCCCCGCGTACCAGTTGGCGCCCACGGGCCTGCCCCGGTCGAGCGCCCGCGGGTGCACCGCCAGCCACGCCGCGCCGCGGGGGCTCAGCAGCCACTTGTAGCCCGCGCCGACGACCCAGTCGGCCCAGTCGAGGTCGAGCGGCAGCCATCCGGCCGCCTGCGTCACGTCCAGCGCCACGGGGATCCCGGCCTCGGCGGTGACGGCACGCAGCGCGGCGAGATCGGCAACGGTGCCGTCGGCGGACTGGACCGCACTCACGACCACGAGGTCGTGCCCGTCCACCGCGGACGCGAGCTCGGCGACGGGCACCGTGTCGACCGTCACCCCGCGATGCTCCTGCGCGGCGAACGGGAACGTGACGCTGGTGAACTCGCCCGTCGCCGCCAGGACACGCGCACCGTCGCGCAGGCCCGCCGCGACCGGTGCGAGCAACCCCGCCACGGTGGCGCCGACCGCGATCCGCTCGGCGGGAACGCCCACCAGGCGTGCGAACGCAGCGCGCGAGGCGTCGACGGCGGCCGTGAAGTCCGGTGGGTCGTCGGCACCGGTCCGCCACCGGTCGACGGCCGCCGCGACGGTGTCGGCCACCGTCGCGGGTGGGATGCCGATACTCGGCGTGTTGACGTACCCGGCCGGCACGTCGAATGCGGCACCGAAAGCGTGGCGGCGGGAAGCGCTCATGATCGACACGTTACGCGCCGGGAGCCGGAGACACCCCCACCGCAGCCGACGGGGTCACCCGCGTTCGAACAGCGGGCCGAACAATCCGGGGACGGCCTCGTCCGCGAAGGCCAGCCCCTCGGCGGCGTCGGCGTCGTGGACGGAGTAGGCGCCCGATCCCGCCGCGGTCGTGGCGGTGATCGTCATCAGCCCGCGGCGACGCTGGAACAGCGATTGCCGGGCGGTCAGGCCGATGACGCCGCGGCGCTGCAGGGCGACGGTACTGCGGCGCACACTGCCGTGGCGGGCCACGAGGTAGTCACCGCTGAGGCCGTGGCCAAGATTCCGGTACGCGTCGACGGCGAGTGCGAGCGCGATCGGCACGCCGGCGACGGCACCGATCCACGTCAGGTGCAGCAGCACGGGGGACGAGAACAGCCACCAGCACCCGGCCAGCACCGCCACGGGTGCGGCCGCGGCGGCCAGTGCCCGGCGGATCCGCCTGCCGCGGGCGGCGATCGGATGCCGCGTCAGCTCGGCCGACGTCGGCCCTGCGGCCTCCCGCAGCACGGCCGCGGCGACACGGTCGGCCTCGCCGCGCGGCGCGGCGGGCAGCAGGGTCTTGCGATCGCCCTTGTCCTCGTCGCCCTGGGATCGCAGGCCGGTCGCGACGGCGTCCACTCGCGCCGCACCCGCCGTGCGCACCCCCAGCGGTTCGACCAGTTCGACGCCGCGGAGTCGCTGCTCCTCGAGCGAGATGGAACGCACCGTCAGCAGTCCACGACGGACCCGCACCGTGCCGCCCGCCTCGCGATCGAGCCGGAAGTTCCACCACATCTCCACGAACAGCGCCAGCGAACCGAGCACCCCGATCACCACGCCGACGACGGCCACGACGGCCACGCCGCCGACGAGCCCCAGTCCGCCGAGCAGGTCGATGGCCCACCTGATCACGCCCGACTGCAGGCCGAACCATTCGGCGACCTGCAGTACGCCGCCGTAGGCGGCCGCGCCGAGCGCCGGGGTGACGATCGACAGCGGCGCGTACCGCACCCACCGGGGATCGAACGTCGCGAGCCTGCCGCCGGTGGCGGGCCGGCCGTCGCCGCGTCCACGGTCGAGCAGTTCGGCGCGCAGCCGCTCCCCCTCGCCGCGTGCGACCGCGTAGAGCGACACCGAACTCGCGCCGGACCCGCCCTGCTCCCCGGTGTCGATCTTCACGGTGACGATGCCGAACAGCCGGGCGGGCGGGCCCGCGGTGAGATCGACGGTGCGGATGCGGTCACGGGAAACCGACCGGCGGGTACGCACGAGGACGCCCTTCGTGAGTTCCAGCCGGTCGGCGAGCACGCGGTAGCGGGTCCGGCGCAGCCGCACACCTTCGACGACGACGGTGCCGGCCAGGGCCGCCGCCGACGCGGGCAGGACCGTGATCAGTGCCCAGAACAGCGACGTCGAGGCGATCCCGAACCCGGTGGGCACGCCGGCGGCCACGCAGATCCCGGCGACCGTGAGCAGACTGACGCGGACCGTACGCGGGTCGAGCCGCCGCCACTCCGCGTCGGGCGCAGCGGTGCCGGGCTCGGTGGTTTCGGACGCAGCGGTGCCGGACGCAGCGGTGCCGGACGCAGTGGTGCCGGACGCAGCGGTGCCGGACGCAGCGGTGCCGGACGCAGTGGTGCCGGACGCAGTGGTGCCGGCCGCCTCGACACCGGTGGCGGCGGCGTCCGTGGCAGCCGGGTCGTCGCGGCCGGTCACGTCGCGTCGCCCGGCGTCGCCTGGGTGGTCTCGGTGAGTTCGTGCACGAGGTCGGCGGCGAGGTCACGGTCCAGGCCGGGGATCGTCAGTGCCCCTTTCGCCGATGCGGTCGTCACCGTGACGGTGGCGAGGCCGAAGACCTGTTCCAGCGGGCCGCGTTCGCTGTCGACCGTCTGGATGCGCGACATCGGCGCGACGCGCCATTCCTGCCACAGCGCGCCGGTCCGCGTGTACACGGCGTCGCCGGTGACCTCCCAGCGATGCACGCGGTACCACCACAGCGGCATTCCCACGGCGGCCACCACGGTCACGACCGCGAACCCGGCCGCGGGCGCCAGCAGCCAGAACCGCGCCCCACCCGGCAGCACCAGGGCGAGCACGACCAGCACCGCGACGACCGCACCACCGGTGAGCAGGATCCGCGAGCGCCACCACGTCACGGCCGTGCGGTTCACGCGGTGTGCCGGTGGCCGCAACCGCAGCGTCCCGCCGTCGCCTGTTCCGAATCGCCCTGCGCCGGTCACCCCTGCGCCGGTCTCCGATTCGTTGGTCTCCGATTCGCTCACGGTCGCCCCCGTCCCGAGTTCCGGACCGCCTGTGACGAGCGGGACGCTAACAGCAGTGCCGCGGCCCGAACCGGCCGCGTGTCCTGCGCCCGGGGACGTGTGTCCTGCACCCGGCCCCACGTGTTCTGCGCTCGGAACGCCGTGTCACCTGCTGTCCTACTCTTCGGTCCATGAGGCTGGGACTCGTGTCGCTCATCGTCCGGGACTACGACGAGGCGATCGACTTCTTCGTACGCGCCGTGGGATTCGAACTCGTCGAGGACTCGCCCGCGACCACGAACGACGGCAGGCCGAAACGCTGGGTGGTCGTGCGCCCGCCGAACGCCGAGAGCGGCATCCTCCTCGCGCGCGCCGACGGCGCCGAACAGCGTGCCGCGGTCGGCGAGCAGTTCGCCGGGCGCGTCGGCCTGTTCCTCGACGTCGACGACGCCGACACCTTCGATGCGACCTACGCGCGCATGCGCGCCGCGGGTGTCGAGTTCGTCAGCCCTCCCCGGGCGGAGCCGTACGGCCGGGTCGCGGTGTGGTGGGACGTCGCCGGCAACCGGTGGGACCTCCGCGGGCCCTCCTGACCCCCTCGCGGCCCCGCACACCCACCGCGGCGACACCCGCACCAACCCTGTCCGGAGGCAGCACTCCGCGTCGGAGCGCAGGACATGCGCCCGGGGACTGCGACCTGCGGGGCTGTCAGGCGAGGGGTTCCCACCACGGGTCGAACTCGGGCGGGGCCGCGACGTCGACCCGCTCCCCCGGTTTCGGCACCGTGAGCGCGACGCCCAGGGCAGCCGCCTCCTTGCGCGCCCGGTCGACGGGGTCGGCCCAGCCGTGCGGGCCGAGGTCGAACGTGCCCCAGTGGACGGGCACGAGCAGTCCGCCGCCGACGTCGACGTGCGCGGCCACCGCCTCCTCGGGGGTCATGTGCACGTCCGGCCAGCTCGGCGCGTAGGCGCCCAGCTGCATGAGGGTCGCATCGAACGGGCCGTGGTCTGCGCCGATGCGGGTGAAACCGTCGAAGTAGCCGGTGTCTCCGCTGTAGAACACGCGGTGCCGGTCACCGGCCAGCACCCAGGACGCCCACAGGGTGTTGTTCCGCGCGACCGCCCTTCCCGAGAAGTGCAGCCCGGGCGTGGCGGTGATCCGGAGGCCGCCGAGGCATGTCTCGTCGTGCCAGTCGAGTTCGGTGATCCGGTCGGCCGCCACGCCCCACCGGCGCAGGTGGGCACCCACGCCGAGGGGAACGACGAACGCAGCGGCGGTCCGGCTCGCGAGGAGCCCGACGGTGCGCATGTCCAGGTGGTCGTAGTGGTCGTGGGACACGACGACCACGTCGGGGGCGGGCAGCTCGGCCAGTTCCTGCAGCGGGGCGAAGAGCCGGCGGGGGCCGATGACGCGCGACGGCGAGGCGCGGTCGCTCCACATCGGATCGATCAGCACCCGCACGCCGTCGAGTTCCACGAGCGTCGACGCGTGGCCGAACCACGTCACGTACAGCCCGTCCGCGGGCGCGGCGCCCGCCAGCCGCCGCTGCGGCACCGGACCGGCGGGGCGACGCCGGCGGCGGCCACGGACCATGTCGCCGACCGCTTCGCGCACGCTTCCCGGCGGCACCCAGCGCACCGGTTCGGGATTGCGGAAGGCACCGTCCCGGAACTGCGGCGACCCGCGGTACGGGCCGGGCCTGCCACCCAACGCGGAAGCGACATCGGCGGCGGCGAGGGCGGCGGCCACGGCCAACGCGAATCCCATCGGGCGGACGATGCTCGGCACCGGGCGGCTCCTCGGACGTGACGGACGGATGTCGTGGCACGGGCGGCGCTCCCGTGCGGATCGGCAGCAGGGTGCCCCGTCGGCCCGCCCGTGCAACGTCGCGGAGCCACGCTCGGTTCCCGGGAGCGGTGCCGTACGTCCACACGCGACCCGCGAGCACGGCACGGGCCGCGAGCACGGCGCGACAGGATCGGGGCGACCGGATCGGGGCGGGCCGGGACCGGGGCGGATCACACGATGGTGCGCGCCCGCGGCTCCTCCTCGCCGGGACCGTGCCGCACGAGGTCTCCCCACGCGTCGGCGAGGCGGCGCACGAGTTCGTCGAGTACCTGCGGTTCCTGCATGAACGGCAGCCGCAGGTAGTTGTCGTGCGCGCCGGTCGGGTCCATCGTCGAGCCGGGGATGACCTCGACACCGTGGCGGAGCGCGATCTGGGCGAACACGTCGGCGTCCCGCTCGGGCAGGGCGAGCCACAGCGAGGACCCGCCGTCGGGCGTGCGCCAGGTCCATCCGGGCAGATGTTCGGTGATCAGCCGCTCCGCCTGCTCGCACCGCTCGGCGCGTTCCACCGAGCCGGTCTTGACGATCTCGGGCAACCGCGGGAACAGCCGCGCCGCGACGGCCTGTTCGATGAGCGGACCGCCGAGGTCGGCGAGTGCCTTGCGGCGGGCGCACCGCTGCAGCAGGCCTCGCGGCCCGCGGATCCAGCCGATCCGCAGTCCGCCCCACACCGCCTTCAGCGACTCGACGACAACCGATTCGACCCCGGAAGGCAGGTACGCCGACAGCGGGGCTGGAATCTCGGGGGCGTCCTCGCGGGCCAGGGTGCACCCCGCGTAGGCGTTGTCCTCGATGACGGCGACGTCGTAGCGCGCGGCGAGCTCGGCGACGCGGCGGCGCCTGCGGTCGGACATCAGGACGCCTGCGGGGTTGTGGAAGGTCGGCATCACGTACAGCACCGAGGGCCGGTACTCGGCGAGCACCGCGGCGAGCCGCCGCTCGTCGATGCCTTCGTCGTCGAGGGGCACGGGCACGACGCCGGCACCGGCGTCGCGGAACACGTCGAGACACGGCTGCCAGCTCGGGGCCTCCACCGCCACGGTCGCGGCGCCCCGGAGATACACCTCCGACAGCAGCACGAGCGCCTGGTGAGCACCGTTGGTGATCATGATCTCGTCCGGCGAGGTCGGCAGCCCCTGGCCGGTGTAGTAGTCGGCGACGGCCTCGCGCAGGGCCGGCAGGCCGCGCACCTGGTAGCCGGGGTCACCGAGCAGGCCTGGCAGGTCGTAGCGGGCCACTTCGTCGAGCGCCTCGGCGACCTCGGGCACGCCGGCGTCGGCGGCGCACGCGAGCGAGATGACCGATCCGGGACCGTCGATGAGCCGCTGGAACGTCGCCGCCGCCCGGCCCCCGCTCACCCGGCCGTCGGCGGGTACGGCGCGGGCCACGTCACTGATCCGCGTCCCGCTGCCCTGTTTCCGTTCGAGCAGGTCACGGGCTTCGAGTTCCTCGTATGCGGCGACGACGGTGGCGCGGCTGACCGCGAGCAGCCGGGCCAGTTCCCGTTCCGACGGCAGGCGGCGCCCCGCCGCGAGCGCACCCTCGTCGACGGCCCTGGCCACCGCGTCCGCCAGCTTGCGGTACAGCGGCCCGTCCCCACCAGTCCAGTCACCGAGCACGGCGACCAGGTCGCCCCCGCGGGAAAAACGGTCCAATTCTCGTGCCATTGGTACTTACTCCAGTCCAGTATGGCGGGGATTCTAGTCCATGACACCGATACCGAGCACGACCCGTGAGGAGACGAGACGCAATGGTGACCACATTCCTGTTCGCGGCAGGCCTGATCCTGGTTCTGGCAGTGATCGGGCGGACGGTGCACTACCCGGGACTGCCGTTCGACGTGGAGCCCGCGTTCGCCCGCCACGTCGTGACCGGCATCGTGATCCTCTGGCACATCGGCCGGGCCAATGCCGACCGATTGGACCGCACCGAGCAGGCCGGCGACCGGACCCCGATCACCCGCTGACGCCCGCAGGCACCGTGCGGCGGGCGGCCCGCCCACGGCGCCGACTCCGCCGCCGGCCTGCACCCCGCCTGCGCGGTCCACCGCCGTGCCGCGCAGGTACCCGCGGCGATCGACGCCGCAACACCCTTCCCCCACCACGGCCTTCCCGCCCCGGCCCTCGTTCGACGTGACTGCCACCGTCACGAGAACCGGACAGGCGGCGGACCGGCCTCACCACGGCCGAGCCCGCCGCGAGCGCACGGGCAGACCGCCCTCACAGCGGGCCGGAGCTCATCGATAGTGGAGCGCCGGACCTGACCTTCCCCGGGCGAGGCCCGGACGGAGCACGAGATCGGTGTCGTAGTCGCCGCCGTGCTCGCTGCGGAACGGCAGCGGCTCGTCGCAGGCCAGTCCGGCCAGGCGGCGTCGGAGCCCGGCGACGGCCCGGTCCGCCGTGCCCTCGTCCGCGCGATCGGCACCGTAGACGGCCAGCGGCGGCAACGCCTCCATCCCCGTGTACCAGAACACACCGTGGTGCAGCGGAAACAGCACATCGTCGAGGTGACCGTGGATCCCGCGCGGGCCGAACGAGCTCTCCCGCGCCCCGATCGTCGTGACCACCAGTCCGCGTTTGCCCACCAGTTCCCCGTCGCCGTAGCGGCGCACCCGGCCGGTCGCCGGGTCGGTCACCCCGAACCCGAAACCGTGGACCAGTACGCGGTCCAGCCAGCCTTTCAGGATGGCGGGCGGACCGAGCCACCACAACGGGAACTGCAGCACGACGGCATCCGCCCAGCGCAGCTTCTCGTGTTCGGCAGCGATGTCGGCGCCGAGTTCACCCGCGTCGTAGGCACGCCGGGACGCGGCGCCCACGTGGAGCCTGCGGGCCGGGTCGTGCCCGAAGTCGGCCGCGTCGACCACGGGGTTCCAGCGCATCGCGTACAGATCGGACACGATCACGGCGTGGCCGGACTCGACCAGCGCGCGCCTGCCCTCGGTGGCGAGCATGCCGCCCAGCGACCGCGGTTCCGGATGAGCGTGAATCCACAGTACGTTCATGCCCACCAGCCTCGACCGGTCCACTTTTCCAGTCCAGTGACCGGATAGACAGTCTTCAAAAGAATCAAGCCATATCGTCGGGAGTCGCGCGACGCCGCGCCCCCGCGCTGCCGGCCCTGTCATGGGCCTCGCTGCCGGCCAGCCCGATACGCCAGAGCACCGCCATGCCCGTCACGACGTGGCGGGCGAAGGCCGGCTCCACCTCGAAGGGAAGCCCTGGGTGGCACACCGTCCGCCCGATTCCAGCCAACACGAGGACCAGGCCCGCCACGAACAGAAGTGCGATCACCGCATGTCTCCTCACGGATCGTCGTCGGTAGGTGTCCCGCGCCAGGATGCGCGGTGCCCGGCACCGGAATAGGTGACCGAAAGGCCACCATGTGAAAGAATCCGGCCATGTCATCCGAGGCGGAACTGCGCCGCGACCGGCCGCACCGCGTGGCCGTGCTCGTGCGCCCCGGCGTCATGCCGCTCGAACTCGGCCTCGTCCACCAGCTGTTCGGCTCGGCCCGCCGTCAGTCCGGACCGGGTGTGGGCTCGCCGCTGTACGACGTCGTGACGTGCGCGACCGAGCCCGGCCGGCTGCCGACCGACGCCGATTTCCCCATCCACGTCCCCCACGGGCCCGAGGTGATCGACGACGCGGAGACGGTGCTGGTGCCGGCGTCGGGAGAGCCCGGCCAGCCGGAGACCGGCGGTCCGCTGGGCCCGGCGCTGGCGGCCGCACTCGCCCGTGTCCGGCCCGGCACCCGCATCGCCTCGATCTGCACCGGCGCGTTCGTGCTCGCCGCCGCGGGGCTGCTCGACGGCCGCCGCATCACGACCCACTGGCGGTCCGCCGACGCCTTCCGCCTGCGGTTCCCGCACATCGCGCTGGACCCCGACGTGCTGTTCACCGACGGCGGCGACGTCCTCACGTCCGCGGGTGAGGCGGCCGGCATCGACCTGTGCCTCCACCTGATCCGGCGCGACCACGGCGCAGCGGTGGCCGCCGACGTCGCCCGCAGGACCGTCGTGCCGCCGTACCGCGAGGGTGGGCAGGCCCAGTACGTGCCGCAGCCGGTGCCCGATGCGGCCGGCACGTCCACCGCACCGGCGCGGGCATGGGCCTTGGAGCGGCTCGACCGGCCCGTGTCGTTGTCGCAGCTGGCGGAACACGCGTCGATGAGTGTGCGCACGTTCACGCGCCGGTTCCGCGCCGAGACCGGCTGTTCACCCGGTCGATGGCTCACCCAGCAGCGGGTGGAACGGGCCCGTGTCCTGCTGGAAGAGACCGACCGGCCCGTCGACACCGTCGCAGGCGACGTGGGATTCGGCACGAGCGCTTCGCTGCGGGCACACTTCCGTGATGTGCTCGGTGTCTCCCCGGGCGTGTACCGCGCCACGTTCCGGGGCGGAATGCCACACGACTGACAAGCGTTGTCATAACGGAAAGAGGTGACAACGATTGGCAGAAGCCACCAAGACCCCGACCCGCCGCACGCGTGCACCGGGCAGCGGCGAGGCAGACGCCGACCTGGTCCGTGTCTACCTCGACGAGATCGGTAGGACGCCGCTGCTGACCGCCGAGCAGGAGATCGACCTGGCCAAGCGCATCGAGGCGGGCGTCTACGCCACCGAGTTGCTCCGCAGGGCCGACCGTGCCGGCGACGGTCACGACAGCGCCGACGGCAGTAGCACCGGCTCCCGTTCGGCCGGCCACGACGGCAGCGCCGCCCCGACGCTGCCGTCCGGTGCCGCCGAGCTGCCCGCCGACCGCAGGGATCTCCAGGAGATCGCGCGGGACGGTGAGGCGGCGAAGGATCACATGGTGCAGGCCAACCTGCGGCTGGTGGTCACGGCCGCCCGCAAGAACCGCAACTCCAACCTGTCGCTGCTCGACGCCGTGCAGGAGGGCAACCTCGGCCTGATCCACGCGGTGGAGAAGTTCGACTACGCCAAGGGCTTCAAGTTCTCCACGTACGCGATGTGGTGGATCCGGCAGGCCATCCAGCGCGGCAACGCGTTCTTCAGCGGCACGATCCGGCTGCCGATGCACACCGCCGAGCAGATCGCGAAGCTCGACCGGCTGCAGCGGACGCTCGAGGCGCAGGGGCAGCACAACCTCTCGGTCGACGAACTCGCACAGGCCGCGGACATGTCGGTCGAACGGGTGCTGGCGCTGCGGCAGGCCGGGCAGAGCACGGCCAGTCTCGACGTCCCGGTGGACGACGAGGGCGAACTCACCCTCGGTGACCTGGTCACCGCCGGATCGGTGCCCGGCGTGAGCGAGTCGCTCGAGCACTCCTCGATGGTCGGCGAACTCAACGCCGCGCTGGAGACACTGCCCGCGCAGGAGGCGACGGTGCTGGCGCTGCGATACGGCCTCACCGACGGCGATGCGCACACCGTGCCCGACATCGCCCGCAGGCTGGGGCTGACGCGCAAGCGCGTGCGCTCGCTCGAGGAGCGCGGCCTGTCCCGGCTCCGTGCGGAGAACCACGGCTCGCTGCTGGCCTGGGCCGGCTGAGCCGGCCGCGCTGCCGCCACCGCTCGACTCGGCGTCCCCCCGCGCCGGCGTGCGGGCGGCTGCGCGGGACCGGCCGCCCGGGTTCGACACCGTGCCGGACGGCCGCCGCCGCTCTACGATCGCTGGTGTGCAGCTGCCTGTGATGCCACCGGTCCGGCCGATGCTCGCCACTCTCGTGCGCGAACTCCCCCGCGACCCCGGCCTGTGCTACGAGCCCAAGTGGGACGGATTCCGGTGCATCGTGTTCCGCGACGGCGACGAGATCGAACTCGGTTCGCGCAACGACCGCCCGCTCACCCGGTACTTTCCCGAGCTGGTCACGTTGCTGGCCGACGCGCTGCCGCCGCGCTGCGTGGTCGACGGGGAGATCGTCATCGTCGGCGAGGCCGGACTGGACTTCGACGCGCTGCAGCAACGGCTCCACCCGGCGGCCTCGCGGGTACGCAAGCTCGCGGAGGAGACACCCGCGGGATTCGTGGCGTTCGATCTGCTCGCGCTCGGGGACGAGGACCTGACCGAGCAGCCGTTCTCCCGGCGCCGCGCACGCCTGGAGGACATCCTCGACACCGCGCCCGCCCGCGTGCACCTCACGCCGGTGACCGGCGACGCCGACGTCGCCGAGGACTGGTTCACCCGGTTCGAGGGCGCCGGGTTCGACGGGGTCATGGTCAAGGCGGCCGACGATCCGTACCGGCAGGACAAGCGGACGATGCGCAAGGTCAAACACGAACGCACGGCCGACTGCGTGGTGGCCGGATTCCGCTGGCACTCCGACGGCGAGGGCGTCGGCTCGTTGCTGCTGGGGCTCCACGACGAGGCGGGCAGACTGCATCACGTCGGCGTGGCGAGCAGTTTCACCGCCGCACGCAGGCGGGAACTGGCCGGTGAGCTGGAACCGCTCCGGTCAGGGGCGCTCGAAGGGCATCCGTGGCGCGACTGGGCGGATCCGGCGGCGCAGGCCGCCCACGGTGGCCGCATGCCGGGCGGGCAGAGCAGGTGGAGCGCAGGCAAGGACCTCTCGTGGGAGCCGCTGCGCATCGAACGGGTCGCCGAGGTGCGGTACGAGCACCTCCAGGCGGGCCGGTTCCGGCACGGCGGCAGACTGGTGCGGTTCCGGGACGACCGCGACCCGGCGTCGTGCACCTACTCCCAGCTGGAGGAAGTGCCGCCCGCCGAGCTGACGGCGCTGTTCGACGAGGCGACCCCGGCATGAGCCCGGCGGCGAAGGACTCCGTGACGCTCGAGGTGCCGGGACCGGACGGGCGCCACACCCCGGTCACGATCTCCAGTCCGGGCAAGGTCTTCTTCGCCGAGCGCGGCGAGACGAAACTCGACCTGGTGCGCTACTACGAGGCGGTGGCCGGGCCGTTGCTGGCCACGCTCGGCGGCAGGCCGTTGCTCATGGAGCGCTATCCGAACGGTGCAGGCGGGAAATCGTGGTTCCAGAAGCGGGTGCCGACCTCGGTTCCGGACTGGCTCACCACGACCGTGGTGGCGACGCCGAACGGTACGACCAGCGACGCGCTCGTGGCCGCCGACCTGGCGCACGTGCTGTGGGCGGTCAACCTGGGGTGTCTGGGCTTCCACGTCTGGCCCTACCTCGCCGCGGTTCCCGAGGTGGCCGACGAGTTGCGGATCGACCTCGACCCGTCCCCCGGGGTCACGTTCTCCCAGGTGCGGGAGGCGGCCGTGCGGGCGCGTGCGCTGCTCGGCGAACTCGGCATCGAACCGGTCATCAAGACGACGGGCTCGCGCGGACTGCACCTGTACGTGCGCCTGGAGCCGCGGTGGGACAGCTACGCCGTGCGCGCCGCCGCCGTCGCCCTGGCGCGCGAACTGGAACGGCGCCATCCACAGCTGATCACCGCGCAGTGGTGGAAGGAGGAACGCGGGGCGCGCGTGTTCGTCGACTTCAATCAGAACGCACCGCACAAGACGGTGTTCGGCGCGTGGTGCGTCCGCCCGGTCGCCGGCGCTCGCGTGTCGGCGCCGATCACCTGGGACGAGCTGGCCGACGTCGATCCGCGTGAACTCACGATCGCCACCGTTCCCGGCCTGCTGGCCGAGCGCGGCGACCCGTGGGCGGGCATCGGTGAGCGGCTCCAGTCCCTCGAACCGCTGCTGGAGATGTCGCGGCGGGACCTGGCGGCGGGCCTGATGGACGCGCCGTGGCCGCCGGTGTATCCCAAACAGCCCGGCGAACCCCCACGAGTGGCACCGAGCAGGGCGAAGAAGACCTGATCGGAGCGGAGACCACCGCGTGAGCCGGAGGGTCAGTCCGAACGGTCGCGCGAGCGGGCGGTGCGGCGCCTGCTCGCCCGCTGCAGCGCGTTGACGAGCTGCTGTTTGGTCATCGAGGAACGGCCGCGGATGTCGAGCTGCTTGGCGCGCTCGTACAGGTGCCGTTTGGCCGCCCGCGCGTCGACGCCACCGGCTGTCGCGTACTGCTTCCTTCCTGCGCCGCCCCGCTCGGCCTGGGTGTCCGAGGGCCCGTGGTCGCGCTTGGCCCTCCAGCGATCGCCGACCTTCTCGTAGCCGCGTTTCAGTGCGGCGAACGCCGTGCGGTGGGCGCGTGGGCCCTCGCCGTACTCCTCGACGGCCGAGTCGTGCGCCTTGATCCACGTGCGCTGTGCCTTCTCGGACGATCGACGCACCGTGCTGGGCAGCTCCCGGCGTCCGGGCATCGCTCCCACCTCCTCGCGACAGGTGCTTTCCGTTCGAGTGCTACCCGGACCGCGCGCGGGGAAACGTCGCCGGCACGGCCCGCAGCCCGCGTCGCGGCCGGTCGCGGTAGCGGGGGTTGGCCACGGCGAGGCGGTCGGCGACGTCCCTGCGGACGACGTCGAGTACCGCCTCGTCGGCCGTGTCCAGGTCGCCGCGACGGAGCGCCGCGGCGAAGGCGCGGGAGTCGGGCACGCCGAGCTCGGCCAGTCTGCGCTCGTGCCGCTCCTGTTGCGCGGCACCGACCGCGAGCTCGCGCTGCACCATGCCGAGCGCGTTCGCGGCGACCCTGGCGTGATACGAGCCGGCGGCGCCGAGGTGCTCGCGCACCGCCTCGAGGAGTTCGGACGCGGTCGGCCTGCCGTGCAGCTCCGGTTCCCGGGGCGCGGTCACCGGATCGCCCTCGACCGGTTCCACGCCCAGCGCGAGCAGCAGGTCGTGCTCCTGTTCGCACACCCGGCGTCCCACGGTGGCGAGTTCGACCGACCGGACGCTCCCCGAGAGGTGCCGCCGGGCCTGCATCCCGCACACCACCGCCCACTTGGCCGTGCCGTAGACCTCCCACCAGTGCAGGGTCTGCTCGTCCGGCCGGAAGCCCGCGACCTCGGCGTAGCCGTCGAGCAGCTGCGCCCGTGATCCGAAACCCCCGACCGGGTCGGGGGCGCCGAACCGCCACGCCTTGACGCACAGCCAGCCGAGATCCTCCATCGGGTCGCCGCGGTGCGCCAGTTCCCAGTCCAGCACCGCGCGGAGCCCGTCGGGGCCGACGATGAGGTTGCCGTTGCGGAAGTCGCCGTGCACCACGGTGTCCCCGGTGGGCGCGGGCCGGTGGCGGTGCAGCCACCGCAGGGCGATCTCGACGGTGGGCAGCGGTTCGTCGAGCGCGTCGTAGTGTTCGATGAGCCAGTCGAGGGGATCCGGTGCCGGTAACCCCGGAACCTCGTCGGCCGGAATGCGATGGATCCGTGCCAGCACCCGGCCCAGTTCGGTCGCCAGCCCGGCACGAGCCCCGGCGTAGTCCTCGCCGCGCAGCAGCCGCCGCGGGATCGTCTCGCCGTCGACGTGGCCGGTGATCAGGTACGGCGCGCCGAGTCCGGTGGCGCCGTCCCCGGTGTCCGACTCGCCGCCACTGCCGTGGTCGATCAGTGCCGGTACCGGCACTCCCCGTCGCCGCGCCGCAGGCAGCACGGCGGCTTCCCTCGCCATCGTCTCCGGGTCGTGCTGCCCCGGCGGGTCGCGGCGCAGCACGAGCCGCACCGGCTCGGCGCCGGGTGTGGTGGCCTCGAACGACCAGGTCTCGCGGCTGGCACCGGTCGACAACCGTTGCGGCTCGCCGACCTGCACGTCCTCACCCCAGAGCCCGCCGAGGCGGAGCGACAGCCGGTCGGCCAGCGCCAGCCGGTCGGCCGGTTCCTCCTGGGTCATCGGCGGCTGCGCGGCCCCGCGTACCCGAACAGATAGCCGGCGACCTTGCGCATCTGCACCTCCTCGGATCCCTCGGTGATGCGGTACCGCCGGTGGTGGCGGTAGATGTGCTCGAACGGCGTGTGCCGCGTGTAGCCGAGGCCGCCGTGCACCTGCATCGCCCGGTCGGCGGCCTCACACACCAGTCGGTTCGCCCGGTAGTTGCACATCGACACCTTGTCGCTGACCTCGGCCGCGGGCGTCCGGTCGAGCTCCCACGCCGTCTTGTACACCAGCGTGCGCACCAGTTCGGCGTCGGTCTGCAGTTCGACGAGCGGCCACTGGATCGCCTGCCGGGACGCGAGGGGTTTGCCGAACGCCACCCGCTCCCGCGCGTAGGCGACACTGGCGTCGATGCAGTACTGGGCCGCACCGACGCTGGAGGCCGCCTGCCGGATGCGGTTCTCGTGCACGAAATGCTGTGCCAGCGCGAGCCCCTCGCCAACCTCGCCGAACACCGCGTCGGCGGGAACGCGCACGTCGCGGAGCGTCACCTCGGCGTGATCGGTGGGCATGGTGAACGTCCACCAGTGGAAGTCGACCGAGAAACCCGGCGTGTCGGTCGGGACGATGAACGCCGTGATGCCGTGGGCCGAGCCGTCCTCCCCCGAGGTGCGCGCGAAGATCACGTCGTGGGTGGCCGTGTGCAGGCCGGTGTTGAACCGCTTCCGTCCGTTGAGGACCCATCCCCCACTCGCCGTGCCGTTCCCGCTGTCACCGTCCCGGACGGCCGTCGTCTCGAGCCACGTGGCGTCGCTGCCGTGGTCCGGTTCGGTCAGGCCGAACCCGATCCGTGCCTCACCGGTGATACTCGCCTCGAGGAACGTCTCCCGCTGTGCGTCGGTCCCGAACTCGAGCAGCAGGTGCACCAGCGGGAGATTCCCCACGACCGAGGACTCGTTCTGCAGGTCGTTGTGCAGCCCCAGGCCGGTGGCCGCGAGGTGCTCCCTGATGACGGCCATGTCCAGAGTGGATCCGCCGCTGCCGCCCACCTCCTTCGGCAGGCCGTAGCGGAACCAGCCTGCGCGGTCGGCGCGCCGCACCATCTCGGCCAGCAGCTCCTCCCACTCCGGGTTGGGTGTCCCGCCACCGGCCAGGTCGGTGCGGGCGAACTCACGGCGGTGGTCGAAGAATCGCTCGTTGTCGTCGCTGTGCTGCAGGGGCGCGATCTCCGCCGCGATGAACTCGTCGAGTTCGCCCAGGAGGCGGTGCAGTCGCTCGGGCAACGCGAAATCCATGGCACTCCTTCGCCTCAGACCGGGTCGGTGAAACGGGGTGCGCGCGACGACTGCTGCGCATGGACGGCCTCGACCTGGTTGGGGCTGCCGATGAGCCGCCGGATCGCGGCCTGTTCGGCGGCGAACCCCTCGGCCAGGCCGGTTCGGCCTGCCAGGTTGACGAGACGCTTGGCGTCGCGGACCGCGTCGGGGTTCTTCCCCGCGATCTCGGCGGCGAGTGCCTGCGCCGCCGTGAGTGGGTCGGCCTCGACGCGGGTGAGAAGTCCGAGTCGCGCCGCCTCCACGCCGTCGAGGACGCGGCCGGTCAGCGTCAGTTCCATCGCCACGTCCCGGCCGACCAGTTCCGGCAGCACCTGGGTCCCGGTCATGTCGGGCACGAGCCCCCAGGCGATCTCCATGACCGACAGCCGCGTGTCGGGCGCGGCCAGGCGGATGTCGGCGCCCAGCGCGATCTGCAGGCCGCCGCCGTAGGCGTGGCCGTGGAGTGCGGCGATCACGGGCACGGCGAGTTCGGTCCACACGTGGGCCGCCCGCTGGCCGAGCGACCGTGCCGGTCCGGCGGACGACCCGGCTTCCTCGGGCCGCGTGTGCTCCCCGGTGGTCATCGCCTCGAACGCGGCCACGTCCAGTCCCGCACAGAAGGACCGCCCGTTTCCGGACAGGACGACCGCGCGCACCGCGGGGTCGTCCCGCAACCGTTCGCCCGCCTGCACCAGGCCGGCGAACATCGCCGGGTCGAGCGCGTTGCGTTTGTCCGGCCGGTCGAGCCGGACGTCGGCGACCCCGTCCCGGACCGTGTACGACACCCGAGACCCCGGCGCCGGAGCAGCGTCCGCCGGAGCCTGCCGGACGACGTGCGGCGCCCCGCCACCTGCCGTCGGATCCCCACCCACGGTCACGGACCTCCCCATTCGCCGGTGAACTCGGGTTCGGTCTTGTTCCGGAACGCCTCGAACGCCGCGCGCGTGTCGGTCGTGCCGAAGTTGACCGCCTGGGCACGGGCCTCGCTCTCCAACGCCTCCCGCAAGGTCGCGTCGGCGCCCGCGTCGAGCAGCGCCTTCGTCTGGGCGAGCGCGACGGGCGGTCCCGCGGCCAGCGCGGCCGCCGTCTCGCCGACGAACGCCGCCAGCTCGTCCGCGGGCTTGACCCACGTCACCAGACCGAGCCGCTCGGCCTCGTCGGGGCCGACGAAGTCGGCCAGCAGCGCGATACGTTTCGCCTGCTGCAGACCGACGAGCTTGGGCAGCAGCCAGGAACCGCCGAAGTCGAGCGACAGCCCGCGTTTGGCGAAGATCTGGCTGAAGCGCGCGCGGTCGGAGGCCGCGACCAGGTCGCAGCCGAGCGCGAGGTTCCAGCCCGCGCCGACGGCGACGCCGTCGACCTGCGCGATCGTCGGCGTCTCCAGTTCGTGCAGCGTGATCGCCGTGCGGTTGACCAGGTGCATGCGCCGCAGCGGATGCAGTCCGGACTCCACCGACAGATCGGCACCGGCGCAGAAGTCGCCCCCGGCACCGGTCAGCACGATGGCCCGGGTCCGCTCGTCGGCGTCGGCCTCCCGCAATCGTTCGGCCAGCAACGGCCACGTCCCCGCGTCGATCGCGTTCTTGCGGTGCGGGCGGTTCAGCGTGATCGTCGTGACGGCGTCGCTGTGGGACACCAGTACGGTCGGTTCGTCCACGGATTTCCTTCCGTTCTCGGCGACCGTGCGCCGGCCGCCTGCCTGCGACCGGCGCGGCGGCCGGTCTCAGATGGACAGTGCGTCGGCCAGCCGCGCACGGTGGTCGGCGGGGGTGCCGAGCAGCAACTCGGAGGTCTTGGCGCGCTTGTAGTACAGGTGCGCGTCGTGCTCCCACGTGTAGCCGATCCCGCCGTGCAGCTGCAGACCGGATGCGGCGGTGTCGAAGGCGGCCGGGCCGAGCACGACCTGCGCCAGCGCCGCCGCCTCGGGCAGTGCCGCCGGGTCGTGGTCGGCGGTCCACGCCGCGTGCCACAGCACCGCTTCCGCCTGCTCGCACGAGGCGTACAGGTCGGCGCACGCGTGTTTGACGGCCTGTTGCGATCCGATGGGCCTGCCGAACTGCACGCGCACCTTCGCGTACTCGACCGTGTCGGCGAGCACCCGCCGCATACCGCCGAGCTGTTCCGCGGCGAGAGCCACGGCGGCGCGGTGCCACACCGCCTCCAGCACGCCCGCGGGATCGTCGCACGGCAGCTGCCGCGCCGAGGTCCCGGCGAACTCGGCCCGCGCCATCGGCCGGGTCGGGTCGAGTGTGCGCGACGGCCGCCACGACACGGCTCCGCCGTCGACGACGAACCAGCCGTGGTCGGCGTACACCAGAACCCGGTCGGCGGACGGGCCGTCGACCACGAACGCCGCCTCCCCGGCGAGCCGCCAGTGACCGCCGTCCCGTGCCGCCTGCACGCTGTCGGCCGACGAGCCCCACCGGCCACCGCTGTCGGCCACCGCCACCGCGGCGGTCTGCTGTCCCGCCGCGATCCCCGGCAACAGGTCCTCGGCCAGCGCGTCGTCACCGAGGGCCGCGACGGTGTCGGTCGCCAGCACCGCGGAGGCCAGGTACGGCACCGGCGCCAGCGCCGCGCCCAGTTCGGCCAGCACGACACCGCGTTCGACGTGCCCGGCGCCCGCGCCACCGGACTCCTCGGGCACGAGCAGCCCGGTCACGCCGAGCGCGGCCAGCCGTGTCCACAGTAGACGGTCGAAACCGGCACCCTCGTCGGCCATCACCTCCCGGACCCGCTGCGGCGGGCAGTGGTCGGCCAGCAGCGCCCGGACGCTGTCGGCGAGCCTGCTCTGCTCCTCGTCGAGTATCAGCCGCATCGCCGGTTCACCTCGCCTGGGTACCGACGCGCAGTTCACGGAACGGCACGTCGCGGTCGGCCTGGGGTTCCTTCGGCAGCCCCAGCACGCGGTCGCCGATGATGCCGCGCTGGATCTGGTTGGTGCCGCCCGCGATGCTGGAGGCGGGGGTCGCGTTGATCGCCAGCGCGAGCGCGTCGCCTGCCGGATCACCGGGGTCCCACGCGGTGACGCGGGGGCCGGCCACGAGGCTCGCCACCCGCACCGCCTGCCACAGCACCTGCGCACCCGCGAGCTTCGCCACCGACCCGCGCGCACCCGGCGGGAGACCGGCATCGCTCTGCTGCCGCAACCGGGCGTTCAGCAGCGCCAGCTTCCGCTCGGCTGCGTAGAGCTGCGCGAGCTCACCGCGGACGACCGGATCGCCGGCCACTCCCCTGGCGCGTGCCTCGTCACGCAGGCTGGCGAACGTCATCGGGTCGTAGCGGCGCCGCACCGAACCACCGATCGACACGCGCTCGTGCCCGAGCATCGTCACCGCCGCGGCCCACCCGGCGTCGACCTCACCGATCACCGCGTCGGCGGGGATCCGCACCTCGTCGAAGTACACCTCGTTGAACGGCGCGGAGCCGGTCATGTCCCGCAGCGGCCGCACGGTGACGCCGGGAGCACGCATGTCGACGACGAACATCGTCAGGCCCCGGTGCTTGACCTCGTCGGGATTCGTGCGGGCCAGCAGGGCACCGAAGTCGGCGTACTGCGCACCCGAGGTCCAGACCTTCTGGCCGGTCACGATCCAGTCGCCGGCGCCGTCGCCGACGGCGCGGGTCTGCAGGCTCGCCACGTCCGATCCGGCGCCGGGCTCGGAGAACAGCTGGCACCAGATCTCCTCGCCCCGCAACAACGGCGGCAGGTACCGCGTCTTCTGCTCGGGTGTGCCGAGGTCGACCAGGGTGGGCCCACACATGCCCATGCTGATCAGGAACACGCCCGTGGGCAGGTCGTAGGCCGCGGCCTCCTCGTCGAAGATCTGCTGTTCGGCCGCCGTCAGCCCCTGGCCGCCGTAGTCGACGGGCCAGGTCAGCCCGGCAAGGCCCGCGTCGAACAGCGCGGCCTGGAACCGTTTCGCCGCCGCGAGCTGCTGCTCGGTCGGCGCGCTCTCGCTCGCCTCCGGGACGTGCTCGTCACCGCGCGGCGCGTGTTCGGCCAGCCAGCTGCGGACCCGCTCGCGGAACCCCGACGTCATCGCGCTCCCCTCATCCCGTGACCGCGTAGCGCGCCGTGAGTTTGTGTTTGACCAGTTTGCCGGTGGGCGTGCGGGGCAGTTCGTCGATGAAGTCGACCGTCTGCGGCGCCTTGTAGTGCGCGATCCGCTCCCGGACGTAGGCGAGCAGCTCGTCGGCGAGTTCCGGTCCCGCGTCCACTGTGGATGCCGGTTGCACGACGGCTTTCACCTGCTGGCCCATCTCCTCGTCCGGCACGCCGATGACGGCGACGTCGTAGACGGCGGGATGCAGCGTCAGCACGTCCTCGACCTCTTGCGGGTAGATGTTCACCCCGCCCGAGATGATCATGAACGCCTTGCGGTCGGTGAGATACAGGTACCCCTCGGCATCGACGTATCCGACGTCGCCGCTGGTGGCCCAGTTCGGATGGTCGGGGTGCTGCGCGGCGCGCGTCTTGTCCGGCTCGTTGTGGTAGGTGAACGACACCTCGTCGCGTTCGAAGTAGACGGTGCCGATCTCACCCGCCGGCAGTTCGGCGCCCTCGTCGTCGCAGATGCGGACGACCCCGAGTCCGGCCCGGCCCACCGACCCGGGCCGTTCGAGCCATTCCTGCGGCGAGATGAACGTGATCCCGGCACCTTCGGTGGAGGCGTAGTACTCGTGGAGGATCGGCCCCCACCACGCGATCATCGCCTGCTTGACCTCGACCGGGCACGGCGCGGCGGCGTGGATCGCGACCCGATGACTGGACAGGTCGTACCGGCCGCGAGTCTCGTCGGGCAGTTTCAGCATCCGCACGAACATCGTCGGCACCCACTGGCTGTGCGTCACGCCGTACGTCTCGATCGCACGCAGCGCGGCCTCCGGCTCGAACTTCTCCATCATCACGAGTGTGCCGCCGACCGCGTGCACGCACGCCCCGTACCGCAGCGGCGCCGCGTGGTACACCGGCGCAGGCGAAAGGTACGTGATGGTGTCGTCGAAGCCGTACATCAGCTGCACCAGCGGCAGTAGCGGATTCCCGGGTTCGTCGATCTGCCGTTCGGGCAGGGTCACCTTGATGCCCTTCGGCCTGCCCGTGGTGCCGGACGAATAGAGCAGGTCCGCGCCCGCGGGCCGGTCGTCCGGCCGTGCTGGCGAGGCCGCGGCCAGCGCGGCGTCGTAGTCGTCGTAACCCGTGGCGGTCCCGCCGTAGGCCAGCCGCAGCGGTACGTCGACGCGCTCGGCCACCTGCGTGACGAGCTCGCCCAGCGGGGCCGACACGACCAGCGCCTTCGCCCCGGAGTCGGCCAGGATGTAGGCGATCTCGTCGGCGGTGAGATGGCTGTTGACGGCGGTGATGTAGAGGCCGGAGCGCACCGCGGCCCAGTACACCTCGTAGGCGCGGAGCGAGTTGTCGCTGAGTAGCGCGACCGTGTCGCCGCTGCGGAATCCGGCCGCGCGCAAGGCATTCGCCAGGCGGATCGACCGATCGTCGAGTTCGGCGTAGGTCAACCGGTCACCCGAGCCCGCCATGATCACGGCCGGCTTGTCCGGTTGGGTGGCGGCGAAGGTACCCGGATACATGACGGCTCCTCCTCGAACCGGGACGTTGCCGTGAGCCTGCCCTGTGGCACCGGTAGCAGTCAATGCCGACTGTTCCGATGGGACGAGGGGGCTTACGCTGCGAACATGACCGATCGTGCGCGCCCTCCGGACGGAGCAGCGGCCGGCGTTCCGGCACCGGCCACCGCCTCCGGCCACGACGCCGGATCGCTCACCGCGCCGCGCGGCCGGGAGGAACCAAGAAGCCCCGGCGAACCGCGCGGTCTCAAGGAGTCGCGCAGCCGGGAGGAACGCAGCGCAGACAGCCGCGAACTGATCCTCAACGCCGCCGTCGACTGTCTCGTCGACAGCGGATACGCGGGCGCGTCGACCCTGGCGATCCAGGCCAGGGCGGGGGTGTCACGGGGACGCCTGCTGCACCACTTCCCCTCCCGCGACGGGCTGCTGGTCGCCGCGGCGCAACATCTCGCGAACCGCAGGCTCCGGGAGACCGAGATCCGGGTGTCCGACGCGCTGGCGGGTCATCCCGAGGGGCCGGAACGCGTCGACCGCTGCATCGAGCTGCTGTGGGCCACGTTCCACGAACCGCATTTCTGGGCCGCGGTGGAACTGTGGACCGCCGCGCGCACCAACGAGGCGCTCGCGAGCGCGCTGCGCCCCGCAGAACGACAACTGCGCGAGTCGATCAGGGCGGTCACCGACCGGATCTGGGGCCCATGGGTCCGCGAGCATCCACGGTACGACGAGCTGCGCGAACTCCTGTTCACCAGCATGCGCGGCGCTGCCCTGCCGTACGCCTTCGAGTCGCGTGATCCGGCGGCGGATCGCCACGTCGAGGTATGGAAATCCGCCGCACGCGCGTTGCTCTACGGCGAACGGTGATTAACTCAGCTGCTTGACCGCGAGTGGCGCGGCGGGCGACTATGGCGCCGGTCACACGCTACGACCGGCGGCACCGTCGGTGACCGTCGACGACGGCCACTCCCGAGGATGGCGAGGTCCACGATGTCCGCACCGTCTGCAGTCACCCCCGATCCACGCCGGCCGGCCGAGATCCCGCGCATGCTGGGCCGCGGCATGACGATGGGCGACCAGCTCGCCCGGCACGCCCGCACGATCGGCGACCACCCTGCGTTCGTCTTCGGCACCACGGTGCGCACCTACCGCGAGCTCGACGCGCGGGTGAGCAGACTCGCCAACGCACTGCGCGACCGCGGCGTCGGGCACGGCGACCGGATCGCCGTGCTGGGCCTGAACACGCTCGAAGTGGTCGAGGCGTTCTTCGCCGCCACGCGCGTCGGGGGCATCTGCGTACCGGTCAACTTCCGCCTCGCGGCCGGGGAGATCGCCTACGTGCTCGGCGACAGCGGCGCCGCGGCGGCCGTCGTCCACGCGCCGCTGGCCGAGACCTATGCGCAGGCGGCGGGCGAGCTCACCGATCCGCCCGTGTGCCTCGTCTACGGCGACGGCGACGCCGCCGGATCCGTGCCGGGCGCGGCCGACTACGAGGACGCCCTCGGGACCGCGTCGCCGGAATTCGACGAGGTGCGGGTCGACGAGCACGAGCCGGCGTTCATCATGTACACCTCCGGCACCACCGGGAAACCGAAGGGCGCCGTGCTGACGCACTTCAACCTGGTCATGCACGCGTTCTGCAACATGGCGACGGTCGGGATCACCGGCGACGACCGCGTGTGGATGGCCGCCGCTCCCCTGTTCCACATCGCGGGCATGTCCGGGTTGCTGCCGACCCTGCTGATGGGCGGGCGCACCGTGCTGTCCCCGTCGGGCAGGTTCGATCCGGTGGCGACGCTGGACACGTTCGAACGCGAGCGCGTGTCGTCGGTGTTCCTGGTTCCCGCGCAGTGGCAGGCGATCGTGTCGGTGCCCGACATCGACCGCCGCGATCTGTCGCAGCTGAGGAAGATTTCCTGGGGCGCGGCGCCTGCCTCGACGACGCTGCTGCGCACGATCATGGAGAAGTTCCCGCAGGCGGAACTGTCCACCGCGTTCGGGCAGACCGAGTGCAGTCCGATCACCACGCTGCTGCGGGGCGAGGACTCGCTGCGCAAGATCGGCTCGGTGGGCACGCCGATGCTGGGCGTCGAGGTGCGGGTGGTGGACGACGACATGAACGACGTCCCGCGCGGCGAGGTCGGCGAGATCGTCTACCGCAGCCCGATGGTGATGAAGGAGTACTGGAACAAGCCTGCCGAGACGGCGGAGGTGTTCCGCGGCGGCTGGTTCCACTCCGGCGACCTGGTCCGGCAGGACGAGGACGGTTACTTCTACGTCGTCGACCGGAAGAAGGACATGATCATCTCGGGCGGCGAGAACATCTACTGCGCCGAGGTGGAGGACGTCCTGGCGGGACACCCGAAGATCGCCGAGGTCGCACTGATCGGCATGGCGGACGAGAAGTGGGGCGAGACGCCGCTGGCCGTCCTCGCGCCACGCGAGGACGGCGACCCGCCCACGGCCGCGGAGCTGGAGGAATGGTGCACCCAGCGGCTGGCCCGCTACAAGCGGCCGCGGCGGCTCGCCGTCGTGCCGTCGTTGCCGCGCAATCCGAGCGGGAAGGTACTCAAGACCACGCTGCGTGCCGAGCGGGACTCCGGGGCGCTGCCGATCGAATCGGTATGAACGCCGCTCGCGTTCTGGAAGACTGGCGGACGTGACGCATCTGGCGAACCCTCACCACATCCACTGGCTCGAGCTGGACGGCGCGGTCAACATCCGCGACGTCGGCGGCATCCCGACCTCCGACGGCGCGGCGACCGCCGGCAACCGGCTGCTGCGCGCCGACAACCTGCAGGACCTCTCGTCGGCCGACCTCGGCCTGCTGGTGGACACGATCGGCCTCGACACGGTCGTCGACCTGCGCACGGCCCACGAGATCGACGCCGAGGGACCGGGACCGCTGCGCGCGTACTCGCGGGTGCGGCACGTGCACCACTCGCTGCTGCCCGACGGCGGTGACGACGCACTGCTGGCCCGCAACCGGTCCGACGACGCCGGACCGGACGGTGAACCCGACCGCGTCGTCGCGCACTACCTCGGATACGTCGCCCACCGTCCGGACAGCATCGTGGGCGCGTTGCGGGCGATCGCCGACGCGCCGGGCGCCGCGCTCGTGCACTGTGCCGCCGGCAAGGACCGCACGGGCGTGGTGACGGCGTTCGCGCTCGAGATCGCCGGCGTCGACCGGGACGCGATCGCCGCCGACTACGCGGCGACGGCACACCGGATCGAGGCGATCATCAGCAGGCTGCGCGGCTCCGAGACCTACCGCGAGGACATCGACCGCAAGACGATCGACGAGCACCGGCCCCGCGCCGAGTCGATGGAACGGTTCCTCCGGGCCGTCGACACCCGGCACGGCGGGATACGTCCGTACCTGCACACCCACGGTTTCGCCGAGGCCGACGTCGACCGGCTGCGCGCCAAGCTGCGCGACTGACCACGGCCGCCGACACGTTGCTCAGCCCGGTGCACGGGCGAGCAGCCGTGTCGTGGGGTCGGTCGCCCACTCGGCCAGCACCGTGAACCCCGCGGGCAGGCGGGCCGACAGGCCACCGTGCCGAATGCGGTACCGACGCGCAGGCGCCTCGTCCTGCCGCAGCGCCTCCCAGGCGAGGAGACCGCCGGGGGCGACGGCGGACGCAGCGGCGGCGAACGCCGGCTCGTCCCAGAAACGGGTGGCGAGCACGAGCGCCCACCGTCCGGCGTGTGCTCCGCCGGCGAGCAGGCGCGCCGCGTCGGCGCACACGCAGTCGACGCGCGGCCCCAGCCCGCGCCGTACGGCCTCGTCGCGCAGCTGGGCCAATGCCACGTCGGAGACGTCGACGACGGTCACCGCGCGGCCCTCGGCGGCCAGCGCGAGTGCACTCCCCGACCGGCCGCCCGCGAGTTCCAGCACCGGCCCGCCGGGCAGGCCCGCGGCCACCGCGGATGCGACGAGCGGGTGCGGGTCGAACGAGGGCCGCCGCGCGGCGTACCGCTCGTTCCACCGGTTCCGGTCCGCCGCGGCGGGCTCGGCGTCACCCATGGCCTGCCCTCGGCCACGACCGGCCGTGGCCGGCGCCCGGGGCCGCAGCGGAGCGCGCGCTCACAGCATGCCCGAGAAGTAGTCCCAGAACCGCTGCACGACCAGGAACAGGACGAGCGCGAGCCACAGCGCCAGCCCCCACACGTGGTGGCGTACCGGCCGTGCGGTGACCCCGGGCAGATGTCCGGCCGCGACGTTGTGGGCGGTGGTGTACCAGAAGACCGGGATGGTCACGGCCCACACCACGAGGCAGTACGGGCACAGTGCTCCGATCTCGTACAGGCTCTGGGTGATCAGCCAATGCACGAAACCGACGCCGAACAACGTGCCCGCCTGCATGCCGAGCCAGAACCACCGCGGCAGTCGTGCGCGAGCCAGCACGGCCACGCCCACGGTGACCACGACGGGGAACGCGGCGAGCCCGAGCAGCGGGTTGGGGAAACCGAACGCGGCGGCCTGGTCGCTCTGCATCACCGAGGTGCAGGACACCGTGGCGTCGAGGGTGCAACTCGGCCGGTAGTCCGGATTCTCCAGCAGCGCGAGTTTCTCGAGCGTCAGCACGAACGCGGCCGCCAGGCCGAGCAGCCCGCCGATCGTCAGCACCCAGCCGGTGACGGTCCGCAGCCTGCCGTCGACGTGACCACCTGGCCCCTCGGCCGCCTCCGGCTCGTCGGCCGGATCGCTGCCGGCGCCGTCCACCCCACCGGCCCGTGAGCCGACGCTGTCGTTCCCGATACCGGACATTTCCCCCGGTTTCCCCTCTCTCCTCCGTGTCTGCTCGCACCGTACGCACCGAGGGGTGCGCCACGCGTGAAAGGACGTGATCTAACACTCGTTGAGGCGCGCCGACACCGCGGGATACGTTCGGTCCGGCACTTGTGGACGACAACCGTCTAGGAAAGCCGGTGAGTCAGCGTTGACGGACCCGAGCCGACACCACCCACCCGAGGGCGTCACGGTCCTCGGCACCGCCCAGTGGACCGCGTGGCAGGAACGCACGCCGCCCCCGGTCGAGCGAGTGTCCGGCGGGATCTGGTCGGTGCCGGTGCCGATCCCCCACAACCCGCTGCGGTACACGCTCAGTTACCTCGTCGAGGGAGACGGCGGGCTGCTCGTCGTCGACCCGGGCTGGGATTCGCAGGAGGGTTGGGATGCGCTGCGGGCCGGGCTCGCCGAGGCGGGTACCGCGGCCGCCGATGTGACCGGCATCGTCGTCACACACGTCCACCCCGACCACCACGGCCTGTCCGAACGTCTCCGCGAGGCCTCCGGCGCCTGGATCGCGATGCACCCCGCGGAGCGGGACACGCTGCCCCAGCGCATGTCCGGTGCCCTCGGCGCGTACGGCACGCTCACCGCATGGCTGCGGGACCGGGGCGCGCCCGAGCAGGACGCCCACGCGCTCGGCGGTCCGTTCGACGCGCGGGACCCGGAAGCCACGGCGATGGCCGATCCGGACGTGCTGCTGGAGGACGGGGACCTCGTCCCGCTGGCCGGTCGGACACTGCGTGCGGTGTGGACACCGGGACACACGCCCGGCCACCTGTGTGTGCAGGAGGTCGACGAGCGACTGTTGTTCACCGGCGACCACGTGTTGCCGCGCATCACCCCGAACATCGGGCTGTACCCGGGCGGTACCGGCTCGCCATTGGCGGATTTCCTCACCTCGCTCGCGCGCACCAAGGACTTCGACGACCACGACGCACTGCCTGCGCACGAGTACCGCTTCCGTGGGCTCGGGGAGCGCGCCCGGCTGCTGGCCGAGCACCACGAGAGCCGCTGCCAGGAGATCGTGGACGTCGTGGCCGGCCTGGGCACGCCGACCCCGTGGCAGGTCGCGACGCACCTGACGTGGTCCCGCCCGTGGGACGAGGTCGGGCACATGCGCATCAGCGCGCTCGCCGAGACCGAATCGCACCTCGAGCATCTCGTCGCCGAAGGCAGGCTGGTGTGGCACGGCGACTCCGGCGGCGCACCGGCGTCACCGGCCGCGCGGGTCGGGCTCGCCGCACCGGCCACGTCGACCACCGCAAGGAGCACGACATGACCACCACCCGCACCGTCGACGATCTCGATCCCCGCACGCCCGTGCTGGTCGGCGTGGGCCAGTCCGCCGAACGCATCGACGACGAGGGGTACCGCCGGCTCTCGGCGGTCGACCTGGCGGCCGAGGCCGCCGGCACCGCGCTGGCGGACACGGGCGCGGACGCCGCGGCGGTGGCGGCGGCCGTGGACACCGCGGCCGCGATGCGCCAGTTCGAGCACTCGACCCCCGGTGCCTTCCCGCCGCTGGGCAGTTCGGACAACTATCCGCGATCGGTCGCGAGCCGGGTCGGCGCGGATCCGCGCCGGGCGATCCTCGACGTCGTCGGCGGTCACGGGCCGCAGCACCTGGTGAACGAGTTCGCCGCCACGATCGCCGCGGGTGAGGCCGAGGTGGCCCTGCTGTTCGGTTCGGAGGCGATCTCGACGGCGCAGCATCTCGCATCGGCGCCGGACAAGCCCGACTTCACCGAACACGTCGGCGGGCAACTCGACGACCGCGGCCGCGGCCTGCAGGGCCTGATGACCCAGGAGCTCCTCGCAGCGGGGCTGGCCGACCCGGCGGGCCAGTACGCGCTGTTCGAGAACGCGCGCCGCGGCAGGCTGAAGGCCACGCGCGAGGAGTACGCCCGCGCCATGGGCGAGCTGTTCGCCCCGTTCACGGCCGTCGCGGCGCGCAACCCGTACGCGGCGGCGCCGGTCGAACGTTCGGCCGACGAGCTGACGACGGTCACCGATTCGAACCGGATGATCGCCGATCCGTACCCGCGCTACGTGGTCTCACGCGACAAGGTCAACCAGGGCGCCGCCGTGCTGATGATGTCGGTGGCGGCGGCGCGGCGGCTGGGCGTGCCGCGCGAGAAGTGGGTGTTCCTGCACGGCCAGGCGGACCTGCGCGAACAGGCGCTCGTCGACCGGGCCGACCTGTCGGCGTACCCGGCCGCCGTCGCGGCCGTGCGGCACGCGCTCGACGTCGCGGGAATCGGGCTCGCCGACGTGGCCGCGTTCGACCTCTACAGCTGCTTCCCCGTTGCCGTGTTCGCGCTCTGCGACGGGCTCGGACTCGCTCCCGACGACCCGCGCGGGCTGACGCTCACCGGGGGGCTGCCGTTCTTCGGCGGTGCCGGCAACAACTACTCCATGCACGCGATCGCCGAGGCCGTGACGCTGCTGCGCGGGCGGCCCGGTGAGTACGGCCTGGTGGGCGCCAACGGCGGCATGCTGAGCAAGTACTCGGTCGGCGTCTACTCGACGGCGCCGTCGCCGTGGCGGCCCGACGACAGCACGCGGCTGCAGTCCGAACTGGACTCCGCCGACAAGCCCGGCCACACGCGGTACGCCGACGGCTGGGCGACGATCGAGACGTTCACCGCCGTCCACGGCCGTTCGGGCCCGCCGAGGGGTGTCGTCGTGGGCCGGCTGGAGGCCGACGGCACCCGGTTCGTCGCGGGCACCGAACGCGGCGACGACGAGCTGCTCGACCTGCTCACGACCGGCGATCCGGTGGGCACCCGCGTCTACGCACGCTCGTTCGGGTACGGCAACCGGGTCACACTCACCGAGGAGCGGATGAACGAGTTCCACCCGCCCCGCACCCCGGCGCTGCGCGAGTCGTACGAGCACGTGCTCGTCCGGCGCGAGGGCCACGTCCTCGAGGTCACGATCAACCGGCCGGAGGCCCGCAACAGCCTGCATCCGGACGCCAACACCGAGCTCGACGAGATCTTCGACGCCTACTTCGCCGATCCGGACCTGTGGGTCGCGATCCTGACGGGCGCCGGCGACAAGGCGTTCTCGGCGGGCAACGACCTGAGCTACACCGCGTCCGGCAATCTGCCGTGGGCGCCGAAGAACGGGTTCGCGGGCCTCACACATCGCGAGCACCTGCCGAAGCCGGTGATCGCGGCCGTGAACGGCTACGCCATGGGCGGCGGCCTGGAGATCGCGATGGCGTGCCACGTCGTCGTCGCCGACGAGGCCGCCCGGTTCGCACTGAGCGAGGTCAAGGTCGGGCTCATCGCCGCGGCGGGCGGCCTCGTGCGGCTGCCGCGGACGATCCCGCCGAAGCTGGCCAACGAGATGATCCTGACCGGCAAGCGTCTCGACGCCCACGACGCGCAGCGCCACGGGCTCGTGAACCGCGTGGTCGACGCGGGCGGCGCGGTCGACGGCGCACGCGAGGTGGCCGCGGAGATCCTCGCCGGATCCCCGACATCGGTACGCGCGTCGCTGCAGTTCATGGCCGAGACCGCGGGCATCGCGGACACGGTCGCTGCGGTGAACCACCCGTCGTCGGTGATGGACGATCTGTTGGTCGCCGAGGACACGATGGAAGGCATCGTGGCGTTCACCCAGAAACGGGAGCCGCAGTGGAAGAACCGCTGACCCCGCGTCCACCTCATTGATCGGGGATCCCACGATGTCGGCACCCTCGGATCACGACCGCGCGCACGCGAGCATGGGCCGGCCCCGCGACCCGGAGGTCGACCGGCGGATCGCGCTGGCCGCCGTCGCCGTGTTCGGCGAGGCCGGCTGGGCGGGCTTCAGCGTCGAGTCGGTCGCCAGGGAGGCGGGCGTCGGCAAGGCGTCGATCTACCTGCGCTGGGAGACGAAGGAAGGGCTGCTGCTGGATGCGCTGGCCGCGCACGTGGCGCCGGTCGTCGACGCGGACACCGGTTCGCTGCGCGGCGACCTGACGGCACTGGCGCGGCAGCTGGTCGAGCTGTACACGGGGCCGAGCAGGCAGGCGGCGCTGCGGATGATGCTCGAGGCACCGATGATCCCCGGCCTCGCGCAGCGCTGCGACGAGCTGCGGCAGGCGCAGGTGAAGGCGGCTCGCGCCATGGTGCGGCGCGGCATCCGGCGTGGGGACCTGCCCGACGACAGCTCGGTCACGCTGCTGCTCGACACGCTGTGCGGCGGGGTGATCGCGCACATCCTGTCGACCCCGCAGCACCTGGAGGAAGCCGTCCAAGCGGGACTGGACGAGTTCACCGACAACCTGGTCGGCTTCCTGCTCGGCTCGACCTGCCGGTGACAGTCAGGCTCGAGGGATCGCGGGTCGAGGACGGGTTCGCGACGGCCGGTGTAGGTCGACCCGTGTGGTGTCGTCACCCGGGTAACACCGTGGACGGGGTCGTAGCGAGCGCTCCAGCCGGGCTGGTCCTTCAGCCGGTGGTGCCGCCGACACCGCGGACCACCGTTCGCCGCCGCTGTGGAACCACCCGCTGCGACCCAAGGCTGGTCGTGGTCGTGGTCGCAATGCCGTGCCGACCGGACTGGAAGAACACGCGTGCCCGAATGCAGAACACAGGAGCCTGAATGCGGGACACGCGCCCCGGAATCGACAACATACTCCCCGGAATCCGCAACACGGACTCCCGAGAATGCAACACGGCCCCGAACTCGGGGGCGCCCGGGACTCAGGATGCCGCGCGGAGCTGTGCCGCGATGGTGGCGGCCAGCTGCCTGCCCGCGGCGTCGTCGACCGTGGCGTGGCCGATCAGGATGCGGTACCACAGCACGCCGTAGACCTGGTCGACGGCGAGGTCGGCGTCGACGTCCGGCAGCCATCGCTCGATGATCAGATACAGCTGCTCGCGCCGGTCGGCGGTGAACTCGGCGAGCACCGCGGCGGCGTGCTCGTCGCGCAACGCCTCGGACACGATCCCCCGCAGGGTGGCGGCGTACTCGGGCGTACCGGCGGCGGTGAAGGTCGCAGCGACGAACGCCTCCAGATCGCCTTCCAGAGATCCGGTCGACGCGGTCGGCGCGAGACTGCGCGCCCGTTCGGTCATCGCCTCGAGCACGACCGCCCCTTTCGACGGCCACCAGCGGTAGATGGTCTGCTTCCCGACCTGAGCCCTGCCCGCGATCGCCCCCAGTGTCACGGGCTGCCCCTCGGCCAGCAGGTCGGTGGCCGCGGCGAGGATCGCCGCCTTGGCCGCGTCGTTCCTGCGACGCCCGGTGTGTGCACGCATATCTTGACGGTACCATCGGTCTCGACTAGTTTCGAGGGCCGCTGTCGAGACTGCCAGTACTGTCAATCGTCGGGGCCAACGTGCCGATCCGCGAGTACGACAGGAGGGACCATGTCCACACCCGGACCCAGCTCCGCGCGCAGGTTCCGGTTCGCGAACCGGCTGCATCGCGTGGTCAACCCCGTCATGCGCCGGATCGTCGGCCGTATGCCCGGACAGGCGCTGCTCGAAACGACCGGGCATCGGACCGGTCGTGTCCGGCACACGCCCATCGGCGGAGCGATCCGGGGCGGACGGTTCTGGTTCGTCTCCGACCACGGCCCGGCCTCGGCCTATGTGCGCAACCTGATCGCCGAGCCGCGGGTACGGGTCCGGCAGCGCGGGGTCTGGTACTCCGGCACCGCACACGTCTTGCCCGACGACGACGCCCACGCCCGCCTGCGCACCCTGCCACGGCTGAACAGCAGCATGGTCAAGGCACTCGGCACGAACCTGACGACCGTCCGCATCGACCTCGACGAGTGACGCCCCCGGCGCACACCGGGCCACGCCTCAGGCCTGCTCGCCCCGGTCCACCCGCCGACGCTGCGGCACGACGACGTACTTCGGGTCCTTCGTCGACTGGACGCCCGCCTCGAAGATGCCGAACCGCTGCAACGCACTCCCGGCGAGCAGCGCCAGGCCCGAGGTCACCGCAGCGGCACGACTCCGGCCGGCCAGCAAACTGCCCAGTGCACCGCCCGCGGTCAGGTACTCCGACCACTGCCGCAACCGGTGCGCCTTGCCCGTCCGGTACGCCTCGCTGACGACGCCCAGCCGCTCGTCCAGCTGCCGCGACGTGACCAGCTCTGTGACGGCACCGACCGCCGCGAGTTTCCGCGCGGGTTCGGCCTCGTCGACGGGCGTGCACACCATGCCGAACCCACCGCCGGCGGCCGCGGCCGAACCGGTGAACACGAACGGCAGCCGGTCGCGGGCCTCGTTCCACGCCGGCACGGCCGTGTGCGACAGCAGTACCGCCGTGTAGGAGGCCACGCCCGGCGCGACCGCCGCCGACGCCAGCCCCGCCGGGCGGGCCAGCGCGCCGATCAGCTTGCCGGGCCACCTGCGCCGCAGCCGGGCGGGCAGGAGCTCAGCCGCCGCCGCGACACCGACACCGGGCCCGTAGGCGACGAGGATCCATGTGCCGACGCTCATCGGCGAACTCGGTTTCGCCACGCGCAGCATGTGATGGAAGCGTTCGGGCCTGCCCAGATCGGCGATCAGGAAGTACATGCTCGTGGCGAGACCGCCGAGCGCGCCGAGTCTCGCGGCCTTCCGCAGCCGCGGCCGCCGCGTCAGGTCGGCCCCGGCCGCGAGTTCGGCGCACGCCGCCGACAACCCGCCCGCGAACAGGTACGCCGGTACGAGCCACTCCCACACCGGTTCCTTGAGTACGCGCCTGCCGTAGTACGACCGGAAGTCCTCCTCACCCGGAGACCGCTGCTCACGACCGGTGTCCCCGGCGGCCACCCGGCCCAGCGAGCGGCTCATCGGCTGCTCCGTCCGAAGAAGACGGACACGGCCGCAGCGGCGAACGCCGCAGCCGCCACGCCGGCCCGCGCCCACATCGAGCCCGCGTCGCGGGTCGGCACGACGGGGTCCGGCGGCAGCCCGTACACCTCGGGTTCGTCCAGCAGCAGGAAAAACGCACCGTCACCGCCGACTCCGTCGTTCGGGTCCTCGCCGTACAACCGTGCCTCGGTGACACCCCGCTCGTGCAGCGTCGCCACTCGCTGCCGCGCCCGCTCGCGCAGCTCGTCCAACGGTCCGAACTGGATGGAATCGGTCGGGCAGGCCTTGGCGCAGGCCGGTTCCATGCCGTCGCTCAACCGGTCGTAACACATGGTGCACTTCCACGCCCTGCCGTCGCCCTCCCGCCGGTCGATCACCCCGTACGGGCAGCCGGACACGCAGTAGCCGCAACCGTTGCAGATGTCGTCCTGCACCACGACCGTCCCGAACTCGGTGCGGAACAGCGCCCCGGTCGGGCAGACGTCGAGGCATCCGGCGTGCGTGCAGTGTTTGCACACGTCCGAACTCATCAGCCACCGGAAATCGGTCCGGGTCTCCTCACCCGTGCCGGCACCGGGCAGGTCGAACGACGGCAACCCGAGGTCGACCGCATCCGCCTCTCGCGCAGCGGCCGACTCCCGCAACGGTGCGGGCTGTTCGATGAACGCCACGTGCCGCCACGAGTTCGCGCTCAGCTCACCGGTGTTGTCGAACGACATGCCGAGCAGGTCGAACCCGTCGTCGGGCAGGAGGTTCCACTCCTTGCACGCCACCTCGCACGCCTTGCAGCCGATGCACACCGACGTGTCGGTGAAGAATCCGACCCGCTCCGGGTGCTCGGTGTACCCGGCGTCGCCCGAGACGTCGTCCAGCGGCCCGTAGAAGCTCTCCCGCGAGACGGTCATGCGTCCTCCTCCCGATCGGTCGTGTCCGGTGCGGCGGTCGTGTCCCGTCCCGTCGTCTCCGGTTCCGTCGTCTCCGGAGCCGCCGTCTCCGAAGCCGTTGTGTCCGCCGTCATGACGTGCGTGCCGGTCTCCACCGTCACACCCGCACGCCTGCGGTACTCGGCGAGGTACTCCAGCAGTTCACGACCGCGCGGGCGCCTGCCCGGCCGGATGTCGCACGTGGCGACCTTGCTCTCCTGGATCAGCGTGTTCGGATCCAGCACCACACCGAGCAGGTCGTTGACGATGTCGCCGTCGACCTTGCCGCTCGGCCCCCAGTGGTACGGCATCCACACCTGGTGCACCACCCGGCCGTCGAGTCGCAGCGGCCGCATGCGCTCGGTGACCATCACTCGCGCGTCGACGGCGGCCCTGCTGGTGACCACGTGTGCCCAGTCGAGGTTCGCCAGGCCGCGTTCGGCCGCCAGCTGCGGCGAGACCTCCACGAACAGCGCGGGCTGCAGTTCGGACAGGTACGCCAGTTGCCTGCTCATGCCACCGGCCGTGTGGTGTTCGGTGAGCCGCGCCGCGGTGAACACGAACGGGAACACCTCACCGCCGGACTCGGGCGGAGCGGGGTTCGACGGGTTGTCCCCGCGCGCGTACACCTTGCGAGCCGGACTGCCCTGCTGACCGTAGAGCAGGTTCGGCATCGGCGACTCGTGCGGTTCGTAGTGCGTCGGCAGCGGGCCGTCGACCACCCCGCTCGGCGCGAACAACCACGCCTTGCCGTCGGCCTGCATGATGAACGGGTCGTCACCGGCGAGCGCGCCCGGCCCGGCCTCGCCGTACTCCGGTTCGAACCCGGGCGGGGTGTTCTTGGGGAAGTCCGGCACGTCGTGGCCGGTCCACTCGCCGCGCCCGGCGTCCCACCAGACGAGTTTCTTGCGTTCGCTCCACGGCCTGCCCTGCGGGTCGGCCGAGGCACGGTTGTACAGCACCCGCCGGTTCGCGGGCCACGCCCAACCCCATTCGAGTGCCGTCTCGTCCTGCTCGGTCCGCGCGGTGCGGTTGCGGGCTCGGTTGACCCCGCCCGCGTAGACGCCGCTGTAGATCCAGCAGCCCGCCGCCGTCGTCCCGTCGGAACGCAGCTGGAGGTAGCTGTCCAGGAGCTCGCCCGTGGTCAGGTCCGCACCGTTGATGCGGCGCAGCACGTCGTCGGCCGAGGGTTCCGGAAACTCGCCGTCGCCCTCGGTGCGGTAATCCCACGCCAGGTCCTGCAGCGGCCGGTCGCGGTCGTCGGTCGACCCGGCGACCTTGCGCTGCAGCAGCCGCCCCAGGTGGTAGATGAACCACAATTCCGAACGCTGGTCCCCACGCGGCTCGACGGCGCGGTCACGCCACTGCAGCATCCGCTGCGTCTGCGTGAACGTGCCCTCCTTCTCCACGTGTGAGGCGGCCGGGAAGAAGAACACCTCGGTGCGGCACCGCTCCGCGGCGATCTCGCCGGTCTCGATCTCGGGTGCGTTGCGCCAGAACTCGGCGCTCTCGATCATCGTCAGGTCGCGCACGACGAGCCAGTCGAGGTTGGCCATGCCGAGTCGCTGCAGCCGCCCGTGTGCCGAGCCGACGGCGGGGTTCTGGCCGAGCAGGAAGTAACCGAAGACCTTCCCGTCGATCATGTCCATCACGGTCCGGTAGGTGCCGTGGTCACCGTCGATGCGCGGCAGATGGCCGAAGCAGTAGTCGTTCTCGGCCGTCGCCGCCTCGCCCCAGTATTCCTTGAGCAGCGACACGATGTAGTCGTCCGCGTTGTGCCAGTACCCCTTCTGGTGCGTGCCGCGGATCGACTCGACGTAGTCCTGTTTACCCGCGTGCCGGGCGTCCGGCATCGGCAGGTAGCCCGGCAGCAGGTTGTACAGGGTCGGGATGTCGGTCGAGCCCTGGATGCTCGCGTGCCCGCGCAGCGCCAGCACTCCCCCGCCGGGCCTGCCGATGTTGCCGAGCAGCAGCTGGATGATCGCGCCCGCGCGGATGTACTGGGCGCCCATCGAATGCTGCGTCCAGCCGACGCTGTAGACCAGCGCCGCCGTGTGCTCCCGTCCCGACGCGCTCGTCCACGCCCGGCACACGTCGAGGAAGTCCTCGCGGGAGACACCGCAGATCCGCTCCACCATCTCCGGCGTGTACCGCGAGAAGTGACGCTTGAGGATCTGGAACACACAGCGCGGGTGCCGGAGCGTCTCGTCGGTCGCGATCCCGGTGCCGCTCTCGAGCTTCGGCCCGCCCGAGCCGTGCTGCTCGCCCGCGGACTGCTCCCGGTGCCGGTCGCCTTCGGCCGAGTGCTCGGGCAGGCCGTTCTCGTACTGCCACGTCGACGTGTCGTACGTGCCGGTCTCGGGGTCGTAGCCCGAGAACAGCCCGTCGAGGTCCTCCGTGTCGGCGAACTCCTCACTGACCAGGAACGGCGCGTTCGTGTAGGCCTGCACGTACTCCCGGAAGTCCAGGTCGTTCGACAGGATGTGGTTGATCACCCCGCCGAGGAATGCGATGTCCGAGCCGGCCCGCAGCGGGACGTGCTTGTCCGCGAGCGCGCTCGTCCGCGTGAATCGCGGGTCGATGTGCAGCACCCTGGCGCCGCGCGCCTTCGCCTCCATGACCCACTGGAAGCCCACCGGATGCGCCTCGGCCATGTTCGAGCCCATGATGACGACGCAGTCGGCATTGGCCAGGTCCTGCTGATAGTCCGTCGCGCCACCGCGACCGAAGGAGGCTCCCAGACCGGGAACCGTGGCGGAGTGTCAAATACGCGCCTGGTTCTCGATCTGCACCGCGCCGAGTGCCGTGAAGAGCTTCTTGATCAGGTAGTTCTCTTCGTTGTCGAGCGTCGCCCCTCCGAGGCTGGCGATGCCCTGTGTGCGCCGGAGCGGCTTGCCGTCGGCGTCGGCCTCCTGCCAGCCCTTGCGGCGCGCGTCGAGCACCCGGTCGGCCAGCATGTCCATCGCCGTGGGCAGGTCCAGCTCCTGCCACTCGGTGCCGTATGCGGGCCGGTACAGCACCCGGTCCTCGCGGTGCTCGCCGGTGACGAGCTGGTTGCTGGCCGAGCCCTTCGGGCACAACCGCCCGCGCGAGACCGGGCTGTCCGGGTTGCCCTCGATCTGCAGCACGTGCTCGCCGGTGTCGTCGCTGCCGACGTAGACGTTCTGGGCGCAGCCGACGGCGCAGTACGGGCAGACCGAACCCGCCACCCGGTCGGCATCGACGGTGCGGGGCCGGCGCTCACGGGAGTTCGGCGATGCCGCGGCCTCTCCCCTGCCGAGCCGGTCGGCGCCCGTGAGCTGACGATAAACCGGCCACGACCGGATCCAATCGCTCACACCCATGGACGTCCTCCAGTCGGCTCGTCGCGTACCCGACACCGTACCGCTCGCGGGCGGGTCCGTCAGCTCTCGACGATCACGCCAGCCCGCGGATCACACGGGCGGGCGGCTTGTCACCGCGGATCGCCGCCACCACGTCGAGCGCCTGGCATGTCTCGGCCACGTTGTGCGCGCGGAAGACGGCCGCACCCTGCCACGCGCACACCGCGGTCGCGGCGAGTGTGCCCGGCAACCGCTCACCCACGGCCCGGTCGAGCGTCTCGCCGATGAAGTCCTTGTTGGACAACGCCACCAGCACCGGCCACCCGGTGTCGACCAGCCGTCCCAGATCGCGGGTGAGCGCGAGCGAATGCCATGTGTTCTTACCGAAGTCGTGCGTGGGGTCGACCAACAGCCCCTCGGCAGGAACCCCCTCGCGGACCAGATCCTCGGCGCGGCGCGTCACCTCGGCGATCACGTCGGCCACGACGTCGGGATAGTGCACCCGATGCGGCCGCGTACGGGGAACCGCGCCGCCGGTGTGGGAGCAGACGTAGCCGGCGCCGAACTCGGCGGCGACCTCCGCCAGTCCCGGGTCCGCGCCCGCCCAGGTGTCGTTGAGCAGGTCCGCGCCCTCCTCGCACGCCAGCCTGCCGACCTCCCGGCGCCAGGTGTCGACGCTGATGACCACGTCGGGGAACCGCTGCCGCAGCTGCGCCACGAACGGCACCACGCGCCGCGTCTCCTCATCCACGTCGACGTCGGTGCCCGGCCCCGCCTTCACCCCGCCCACGTCGATGATGTCCGCACCGTCGGCGATCGCCCGCTCGGCCGCGGCCAGTGCCTCGCCTGCGGCGTAGGTCGCGCCGCGGTCGTAGAACGAGTCCGGCGTGCGGTTCACGATCGCCATGACCAGCGGCCGGTCCCTGCGCATCGCCCGGCCTCGGAAACGGATCACGGATCCTGCGGAAGTCTCACCGGTCTGCACCCCTCCAACGTATCGGTTCCCGCCGCCCCACCGGCCCGCACAGCCACGCCGGCGACGCGCCGTCACCGCGGCGGCGCGCCGGCCGCCGCACTGCCGCCATCGGTGGCGTACCGGACGCGGTCCTCGTCGGACAGCGACGCGGTGATACTCCGCTGCGCCTCGGGAGGCAGTGTGTGCAGGATCGACATCACCCGGTCCTTGCGCCGGAGCGCCCCCTGCCGTTGCGGCAACCCGGGGGTCGGTTGCAGCTGCGGGACGACGCCGCGCACGTCGTCGACCGATCCGTCGTGGTGGCCCGCGGCGGCGTGGGCCTCCTCACGGGCGATCTGCGCCGTGTCCTTCTCCTCGCTCATGCCGATCGGGCCACGCACCCGGCCGTTGAGGAACTGTTCGACGACGGGTTCGTCGGAGGTCAGCAGCACCTCGCGCGGGCCGAACATGACGAGTTCCTTGCGGAACAGCATGCCGATGTTGTCCGGCACGGTGCGTGCCACGTTGATGTTGTGGGTGACGATGAGGATCGTCGCGTCGATCTGCGCGTTCAGGTCCACCAGCAGCTGCGAGATGTAGGCGGTGCGCACCGGATCCAGGCCGGAGTCCGGCTCGTCGCACAGGATGATCTCCGGGTCGAGCACCAGCGCGCGGGCAAGCCCGGCACGTTTGCGCATCCCGCCGGAGATCTCGCCGGGCAACTTGTCCTCGGCCCCGCCCAGCCCGGTCAGCGCGAGCTTCTCCAGCACGATGCGGCGCACTTCGGTTTCCGACTTCTTGGTGTGCTCCCGCAACGGGAACGCGACGTTGTCGAAGAGGTTCATCGACCCGAACAGCGCACCGTCCTGGAACAGCACCCCGAACAGCTTGCGGGTGTCGTAGAGCCTGCGCTCCGAACAGCGCACGATGTCGGTGCCGTCGACCGTGCAGGAGCCGTGGTCGGGTTTGAGCAGGCCGATCATCGACTTGAGGAACACCGACTTGCCGGTACCCGACGGGCCGAGCAGCACCGACACCTCGCCCGGCGGCAGCGTCAGCGTCACGTCCCGCCAGATCGGCTGCTTGCCGAACGACTTGGACAGCCCTTCGACGACGACCTCCGCACCCACGCTGCCTCCTGAAACCGCGCTCCGTCGAGCGGTCCGACATGAAACACGTTCCAGCCTGACACCCCAGCACAGAGGGGTCAAGCAGCGCGAATTTCGATTAACCAAGACTCCGGCCCAGTACAGCAGACTCGGTACAGCAGACTCAGTACGGCAGGCTCAGTACGGCAGGCTCAGTACGGCAGGCTCAATGCAGCAGGCTCAATGCAGCAGGCTCAATGCAGCAGGCTCAGTACAGCAACAGCGCCACCGGGGTGGCGAGCAGGAGTGTCAGGGCCACGCGCTCGAACCAGATGACGATCATCCGCGGCACGGAGATCGGGATGTCGGTCGCCAGCACGCACGGCACCAGGGCGGAGAAGAACACGATCTCGGACACGCAGACCACGGCCACGATGAACTTGACCACCGCCGTCGATCCGGCGACCACCAGCGCCGGCAGGAACATCTCGGCGATGCCCACCGCCGCGGCCTTGCCGATCAGCAGGGGTTCCGGGGCCTGCGCGATCCACGCGAACGGGTAGAACAGGTAGCCGAGCCAGTCGAACAGCGGCGTGTAGGTCGCCAGAACGAGGCCCAGCAGGCCGATCGACAGGATCGACGGCAGGATCGCCATGGTCATCCGCAGTCCGGAGGCGAAGTTGACGGCGATGTTGCGTCCCAGCGACGGCGCCGCGGCCACGGTCGCACGCGCCTCCTGCCAGGCGCTCGCGAACCGGCGGCCACCGGCGTCCCGTTCCGGCTGCGGGGTCACGCCGTCGGCGCAGGTGTCGGGAATCCGGGACAGCGGCGGGATCCGTACCGTCACGGCGGTCACCACGAACGTGATCGCCAGGGTGGTCCAGAAATAGGTGTTCCAGCTGCCCATGAGATCCAAAGTGGACGCGACGACGACCATGAACGTCGCCGAGACCGTGGAGAAGCCGGTCGCGATGATGGCGGCCTCGCGGCCGGTGTACTTGCCCTGCCGGTACACCCGGTCGGTGATCAGCAGGCCCAGCGAGTAGCTGCCGACGAACGAGGCGACCGCGTCGATCGCCGACCGCCCCGGGGTGCGCCACACCGGCCGCATGACGGGGCGCAGCAGTACGCCGATGAATTCGAGCAGGCCGTACCCGACGAGCAGCGCGAGGAACACCGCCCCGATCGGCACCAGCAGGCCCACCGGGATCACGAGACTGTCCATCAGGAACGGCCCCATGTCCTCGTCGAACAGCCATGCCGGTCCGACGTCGAACACCAGCATGCCGCCGACGACGAACCCGGCCACCTTGGCGATCGAGAACGCCACCGACATCGCCGACCGGTTCCATGTCCGGGAGGCGAACGGATGCACCGCGCCGGCGAGGATGATCGCCAGCATCAGATACGGCAACGCTCCCGGTATCGCGGTCTCGACGGCGGTGACCAGGTGGTCCAGCACGATCGAGCTCTCGCCGCCGATCGACACCGGGACGAAGAACACGAACGCGCCGACGACGCTGTAAGCGAAGAACTTCCACATCGGCACGCGGCTTCTGCCGCCGTCGGCATCGGGAAGCTCGGCGCGGGGAACGTCGCCGCCGTCTCCGGCGACGTTCCCGGCAGGCCCGTCTCCGGCACCGCCGCTGCCGTCACGTCCCGTGCGCCCACCACCGGCGCCGGCACGGTCGGCACCGCCGCTTCCGGCGTCGTGGCCTTCGGGATCCTCGTCCCGTCGCTGTTGGGTCGCCATCCGCCACCTCCTTTGGTGGCAGGCAGCGTCGCACCACGCCGCCTCGTCGCTGAACAGGTCACACCGACGAACAGTCTCGGATCTCAGACGCACGGCGACGGAAGCCGGCCTGCGGGCCTGCCACCCACTCGCGCCCGCCGCGGGTTCACCGGATGCCCGGCCACTGCCCCTGGGCCGCGAGCCGCTCGGTGACCTCCACGACGCCGCGGCGCACCGCGACCACGGCCTCCCGCGGCTCGTAGGTTTCGGTGGTGGTCCGGACGGCCACGTGTCGACGCAGGCCCGGGTCGACGATGCGGCGAACACCGAGCCCCCGGACCTCACCACGACCGGCGACGACCGACAGCGGCAGGATCGTGCAGGCTTGCCCTCCTGCCGCGATCCGCAGCATCGTGCCGAGCGACTCCACGTCCCCGACGACGGCAGGCCGTAGCCCGGCGGCGGCGAAGGTGCGATCGATGAGCGCACGCAGGTGGCTGTTCGCACCGGGCGTGACGAGTGGCACGGCGTGGAGGTCGGACAGGGCCACCTCGTCGTCGGACGGAGGCGGCGGGTCGGGCTGCCCGACGAGGTAGAGCTCCTCGGAGTACAACGGCACCTCACCGGCCCGGGGAGCGTCGTCCTCACGGAACACCGCGGCCAGATCGAGCCTGCCCGCCAACAACAGCTCGTGGATATAACCGCTCATCGACTCGAACAGCTGAAGGTGGATGCCCGGGTAGTGGTGCTTGACCCAGTCGAACAGGGCGGGTGCCAGCGGCGCGGCGACCGTGGTCGGCAGGCCGACCGCGACCGGTCCGTGCACGTTGTCACGGTGGTCGGCGACGTCGCGGGCCAGCCGGTCGAACTGCCGCACGAGCTGCTGGGCGTCCCGATAGAGCGCGGTGCCGGTGGGCGTCGGGCGCACGCCCCGCGGGCCGCGGACCAGCAACTGCGCTCCCAGCCGGGACTCCAGCTGTGTCATGCGCTGGCTCAGTGCAGGCTGCGACACGTGCAGCCTGCCCGCGGCCGTGGACAGGCTCCCTGCCTCGACCACGCTGATGAAGTCCCGCAGCTGCGCGATGTCCACGTGGCCGTCCCGTCCCCGATCGTCAGTGCCCGTCCCGCCGCCCGCGCCACGCGACGCGCCGCGCACGTTCGACGACCGGACGATCGATCATCTCACCGTCCACCATCGCCGCGCCCTCGGACTCGACGGCCAGCACACGCTCGGCCCACGCCAGCTCCTCGGCGGTGGGTGCGAACGCGGCGTGCACGAGCGGCACCTGCGTGGGGTGGATGCACAGCTTGCCGCCGAATCCCCAGGCGAGCGCCCGTTCGGCGGAACGGGTCACCGCATCTGTGTCGCGGATCGCGGTACTCACGCCGTCCACCGGTTGCGGCAGCCCGTGCGCCGCGGACCAGCGGACGAGGTCGGAGCGGGCGGTGTCGAGCGCGGCGTCGGCGCTCACGCCCAGATCGAGCGCGAGGTCGACGCTGCCGAACAGCAGCCGCACGACGTCGGCGGCGGCCGTGATGCCGGCGAGGCCCACCAGGCCCCGGGCGGTCTCGACGAGCGGCAGCACCGGCGTGCCTGCGGCCGTGGCCGCGGCGGCGACATCGCCGGCGCTCTCGGCCTTGGGCAGCACCACCGCGGCCGGGCCGAGGCTCCGGCATGCGGCCAGGTCGGCCTCGCCGTGCTCGGTGTGCAGGCCGTTGACACGGACCACGACGACGTGGTCCGTGTCCGGCCAGTGCCGCACCAGGTTGTCCCGAGCCGTGTCCTTCTCGTCGGCACCGACCGCGTCCTCGAGGTCGATCACCACCACGTCGGCACCCGCGCCGATGGCCCGGCCGAACCGCTCGGGACGGGACGCGGGCACGAACAACCAGCTCACCGCCTCGGCGGTCGCCGTGGGTCCCCTACCGGCCTCGCTCATCGCCGCCCTCCGCACTGCCTGTCGGCCACCCTGGTCGTCTCCATCGTCGTCGAGCCGCCGCTCATGCCACACCGTCGGCGACCAGCTCGTCGATCTCGTCGCCCGACAGGCCGAGTCCGGTCAGGATCTCGCGCGTGTGCTCCCCGAGTGCGGGCACGGGGTCCATTCTCGGTGCGGGATCGGTGAGACCGGGCGGCGCGGGCGAGGCGACCGGCCCCGCCGGCGTCGGCACCTCGTGCCAGCGGCCACGGGCCGCCAGTTGCGGGTGGTTCCATACCTCGCTCACGCTGTTGACTCGGGCGTTGGCGACAGGGATCTCCGACAACAGGGCGATGGCCGCATCGCTGGACAGCTCGGCGAAGCGCTCCGCGACGATCGCGCCCAGGGCGTCGCGGTGGGCGTTGCGGTCGGCGTTGGTGGCGTACTGCGGATGGTCGGCCAGCTCGGCGCGCCCGAGGAACCGTTCGCAGAACAGCCGCCACTCGCGGTCGTTCTGGATGGCCATCATGACCACCTTGCCGTCGCCGGCGGTGAACGGCCCGTACGGATAGATCGTCGCGTGCGCCGCGCCTGCGCGCGGCGGCGGCTCGGCGCCGTCGTAGGCGTAGTACATCGGAAACCCCATCCACTCCACCGTGGACTCCAGCATCGAGACGTCGATGTGCGTTCCCAGGCCCGTCCTGCCGCGTTCCAGCAGCGCCGCGAGCACGGAGCTGTAGGCGTACATGCCTGCGGCGATGTCGGACACGGAGATCCCCACCTTCGCCATCTCCTCCGGCGTTCCGGTGACCGCCACGAGTCCCGCTTCGCTCTGGACCATGAGGTCGTAGGCCTTGCGCGTCTCGTAGGGCCCGGGCGAGCCGTAGCCGGAGACGTCGCAGACGATGAGGCGCGGATCGCGCTGTCGCAGGGCCGGTGCGCCGAGTCCGGCCCGCTCCGCCGCACCGGGCGCCAGGTTCTGGATGAACACGTCGGCGTCGTCGATGAGTGCGCACAGCGCGGACATCCCGCGCGGATCCTTGATGTCGAGCGTGAGGGATTCCTTGTTGCGGTTCACCCACACGAAGTGTGAGCTCAGCCCCCGCACCCTGGAATCGTAGGCACGGGCGAAATCCCCGACGCCCGGACGCTCCACTTTGATCACCCGTGCGCCCAGGTCCGCCAACTGCCTGCTCGCGTACGGAGCGGCGATGGCCTGTTCCAGTGACACGACGGTCACGCCGCGGAGAGGTTGCATACCTGCGCCTTTCGCTGTCCGCCCTGCTTCGTGTCGGCACCCGGGGTGCGGCCGGGTACCACCGTGCCCGGGTCGCACCGGACTCGCGCCCTGTCGTCGGTCGCCGGCACGTCAGACCACCACGCTCAGCACCATCACCAGCACCAGCGACACGACCGAAGCCAGCGACGTCACGAACGTCAACGCCTTCAGCGCACCGCGCGTGGTCACCCCGAGCAGGCTCTGGAACATCCAGAAGAAGTTGCTGTTGAGCTGCAGCGCGAACAAGGCGCCCGAGCCGATCGCCAGCGCGAGGACCTCGGCCGGAATGCCCAGCCCGCCCATGATGGGTGCCAGGATGCCGGCCGCGGCGATCCCGGCGACCGCGATGGATCCGATGGCCAGATGGAGCACGGCGGCGACGAGCCACGCCAGCAGCACCGTCACCAGCGCGGGCACCCCGGCGCCCGCGGAGAACATGCCGGAGAGCACGTCGTCGAGGTTCGTCTCGCCGATGACCGCGCCGAGCGATCCGCCTACGCCGGTGACCAGCAGAATCTGCCCCGTGGAGTTGAATCCCGCCGTCATCGTCGCGCCGACAGCGTCGGCGCCGAGCGTCCTGCGTGCCAGGACGTAAGCCCCGACGAGGCCGACGAACAGCGCGAACACCGGATCACCGAGGAACGCGAGCACGTCGGACTTCACACCCGCCGCCTCGGTGATCGCGCCGGCCGCGATGAGCAGCAGCGGCACGACGATGGGCAGCAGTGACACGGCCAGCGGAGGCATCGCACGTTCCCGCGCCACCGCGGTGGTCGTCCCACCGGCCGGCGCAGGGCCACGCTCGCCGTCGGCGTCGTCCGCAGCCGGTGCCGGTGCCGGTGCCGGGGTGTCGTCGCACGGACCACCGCCGGGAGCAACTCCCTGAGTGTCGGTTGTGGACTCCACTTCGTCCTTGCCGGAGTTCCAGAAGCCCCTGGCCAGCAGCCGGCCGTAGACGAACACGGTCAGCAGCGCCGTCACCGGACCGAGTACGAAGCCGTAGAGCAGCATCGTGCCGAGCGGCACGTCGAGCAGCCCGGCGATGGAGATGGTGCCGAGCCCCGGCACGACGAACACGTAGCCGATGAGGATTCCCGCGGTCAGCGAACCGGCCATCATCGGGAGGCCGTTGCGCCCGAGGTGGGGTGCGGCGGAACGAGCCAGCGGAGCGGCGAGCACGAGCTGAACGTCGACGTAGATCGACGGGAAGACCGAGCTCAGGGCAACGGCGAGCGCGTACGGCAGTCGCCGGGGCCCCAACGCCCGCAACAGCTTCTCCACGACCTTCTGCAGCGCGCCCATCGCGTGCAGCAAGCCTCCCAGCAGCACGCCGAACCCGATGAGCAGGCCGACCTCGGCCATGATGTCGCCGAACCCGGTGGCCACGGTGGTGATCGTCTTCTCGAAGCCGAGCCCCGAGGCCAATCCGAGATAGAGTGATCCGACGACGAGCGCGATGACCGGCTCGACCTTGACCACCAGGATCAGAGCGATGACGGCGGCGATCGCGACCGCCGCGTGTAACACGACCATGTGTCTTCCGTTCCTCTCCGCCGAAGCGCCGGAACGTGATCGAAACACGCCTCGGCCGGCACCGGTAGACGGTGATCACCAAGGGCGGTATAAGCCCGCCTTATGCCGGCGGTCGGCCGAGTTCCAGCGTCAACAGGTGGTAGCTCAGCGTCTTACCGTGGCCGTCGAGCACGGTCGAACCGGTCACGCCGCCGCCGAGTACCCCGGGCAGGCGGAACACCAGTGCGGGCAGTCCGGGCACGACGCGCCTGCCGACATCGCCGGTGACGAGCGGTGCGAAGTGAGCAGCCACCACGTCGGCGGTGAGCCGCCGGTCGAGCACACCGAACGCGGCGTCGTCGCGTGGCAGCACGGCGAGCATCAACGTGTCGCCCTTGTCGCCCGCCCGCACGTCGGCCAGCTCGTCGACCGTCGTCATCGCACCGCTCCCCTCGTCGACGGCCACGCCGGCACCGCTCCCGTCGTCACCGCTTCCGTCAGCACTGCTCTCGTCGTCACGGCGCACCCCGTCGTGCCGGCCGTGACCCGATCACCGTCACCCGCGGGCGCACCTGTGCGCGCGGCACGACGCACGACCGCACCGCGACGACCTCCGTCACGCTGCTGCGCGCACCCCCGCCGCCCGCGGGACCGTTGGTGTAGAGGGATTCCACCTCCCAGCCGACGGCGTCGGCCGCCGCTGCGGACGGCACCCGCGCCGACACCCGCAGCCGGACCTCGGCGGGATCGGCCGCGGGGGCGAGTCCGCGCAGCGCCGCACCCGCGCCGATGTATTCGACCTCGACGGCGTCCTCCGGCAGGCTGTGCACCGCGACGAGCCGCTCGCACACGATGTCGGCCGCCAGCCGAGCCCGGTCGAGGCAACGCGGCCCCGCGTACGTCAGCTGCCCCTCGCCCAGCCAGCCTCCCCGGAACCCGAGCGTCACCTTGAGCCCGTCGGGGCGCGGCCCGCCGGTCGCCCCCCTCGCCGTCACCCGGTCGGGCCCGGTGTCGGCGAACGTGACGCCGCTGAAGTCGGCGACCACGTCCGGGGTCACGTAGGCGGCCGGATCGTCCACTTCGTACAGCAGTTGCTCACCGCACGTCCGGCGATCGAGCCTGCCACCCGAGCCGTCCGGCTTGCCGAACACGGCGGCCCCGTCCGCGCCCACGTCGGCGAACGGGAAGCCGAGCCGCGCGGGATTCGGCACGGGTTTGGTGATCGGATCGGCGAAGTAGCCGCCCGTGAGCTGGCCCGCGCATTCGAGCAGATGACCGACGAGCGTGCCCTTGCCGAGCAGCTCGTGGTCCCCAGCGCCCCAGCCGAACTCGTACCGGAGCGGGCCGAGGTACAGCGCCGGATCCGCGACGCGGCCGGTCACCACGACATCCGCTCCCGAGGCGACCGCGTCGGCAACGGCCTCGGCGCCGAGATAGGCGTTGGCCGAGATGAGCTCCTCGCCCACCTCCGACAGCGGCGTACCCGTCTCCCACACCACCGGGTCGAGGGTTCTCACGAGGTCGAGCACGTCGTCGCCGGTGACCACGGCGACCCGGGCGTCGATCCCGGACTCCCCGGCGACGCGCGACGCGCAGTCGCCCGCGGCCTCCGGGTTCGCCGCACCCGAGTTGGTGACGACGGTCGTCCCGGCGGCGTGGCAGTGCGGCAACACGGCACGCAGCCGCGCCGCCAGCAGTGGGTCGAAACCGGCGTCCGGGTCGGTGAGCCTGCGGGCGTGTCCGGCCGCGACGGTGCGCTCGCCGAGACATTCGAACACGAGGTAGTCCGGCCGGGCCTCACGCGCGAGCTCCACCGCCGGGTCGATCCGGTCTCCGGCGAAGCCCGCGCCCGCACCCAGACGCACCGTCCGCGCGGCCGTCATGCCGCCCACACCGGAATCGCACCCGTGGCCAGCGCGACGGCCAGCATCACCAGGCTCGCCAGCCACGCCCACCCGATGAGTGCGCGGATGTGCTTGCCGATCTCCACCCCGGCGAGCCCGACGAGCAGGTAGAAGGACCCGGTGAGCGGGCTGATCGGGAACCCGAGTGTCTCCTGGCCGAGCAGGGCCGCCTGAGCCAGTTCGGTTCCGGTGATGCCGAACTGTTCACCGACCCCGGTCAGCACCGGCAGCACGCCGAAGTAGAAGGCGTCGGGCCCGAACAGCAGGCTCAGCGGCACACCGAGCACACCGACGATCAACGGCAGCGCGGGCGCGGCACCGGCCGGGATGGCCCCGGCTGCCGCGGTCGCCATCGCCTCGATCATGCCGGTGGCTTCGAGAATGCCGAGGAACACGCCCGCGGCCAGCAGGGTGGTGACCATGAGCATCGCGCCCTTCGCGTGCGCCTCGATGCGCTCGGTCTGCGCCCGGAGTCCGGGATAGTTCACGATCAGCGCGAGCACCAGCCCGGCCAGGAACACCGTTTCGGCGGAGGCGAGGCCGGCGACGAGGCCGCCGATCACCGCGGCGGTCAGTGCGATGTTGAACCAGAACAGCCTCGGCCTGCGCAGGCCACCTGCCGTGGCGTCGTCGCCCTCGGACGTGCCACCGCCTGCCGCCTCGGTACTGACACCGGTACCGCCGGAATCGCTCCCGGAACCGCCGGGATCGGCCGGGTGCGACGCGGCGCGGGGTTCCGGCCCACTCGCCACCGCGGCGGAGACCGGCTCCTCCGCGGTGATCCGCTTACTCTCCCGCCTGCCGAGCCACCACGCGATCACCAGCACCGTCACGACACCCGCGAGCTGGGCGGGGATCAACGGCACCCAGAGGTCGTTGACCGGAACGCCGGTGGTGCTCGCGGCCCGCAACGCCGGGCCGCCCCACGGCAGCAGGTTCATCACGCCCGCGCCCAGGCCGACACAGGTGGCGAGCAGCAGGCGCCGCATACCGAGCCCGTCGAAGACCGGCAGCATGGCGGGGATCGTGATGAGGAACGTCGTCGCCCCGGCACCGTCGAGGTGCACGGCGCACGCCAGCGCGGTCGTCGCCACGCACACGGTGGCGGGCGCGTCACCGGCGAAGCCGACGATCCGGCCGATGATCGGGTCGAACATGCCCGCGTCCCGCAACACGCCGAAGAAGGTGATGGCGAACACGAACATCGCAGCGGTGCCCGCGACATCGGCGATGCCGGCTCCCGCGAACTCACCGACCTCGGCCGGACCGAAGCCCGCGACGAAGGCGGCCACGATCGGCACGCCGGCGAGTGCCACGACGGCGGCCACCCGATTGGTCAGCAACAACACCAGGATGACGCCGACGGTTGCAAAGCCCAGCCAAGACAACATTGTCCCAGGACCTCTCCACGGTTTCGGATCTGCGGAGAGTCTGCTGTCGCCACCTTCCCCACGTCCAGCATTGATTTCGGATAGATTGATGCCCCATGAGCATAGACCTGTCTATTCGGCACCTGCGTGCGATCGTCGCCGTGGCGGACGCGGGCGGCTACAGCGCGGCGGCCCGTCAGCTCCACATCGCACAGTCCTCTTTGAGCAGATCGGTGCTGGAGTTCGAGCGGCGCGTGGGCGTTTCATTGTTCGAGCGCACCACGCGGCGAGTCGTGCCGACACCGGACGGCGCGGAGTTCCTTGCGATCGCGCGCCGGCTGCTGTCCGACTTCGACGCGGCGCTCAACCACTTCGAGGGGTATCTCGCGGGCACTCGCGGCTCGGTCACCGTCGCCGCGCTGCCGTCACTGGCCGGGAGCATGCTGCCGCCGGCGCTGGCGGATTTCCGCCGAGACCGGCCTGAGGTGACCGTGTCGGTGCGCGACGGACTCGCGGACGAGGTGCTGGCGCACGTCGTCGCAGGAACGGCGGACATGGCGGTCACCGTGGCGCCGGCGGTGCCGTCCGGGCTCAGCGCTCCGCGCATCGCGGTCGACCGGTTCGTCTGCGTGTTCCCGCCCGGCCATCGCTTCCACGGCCGCAACCGGGTCACCTGGGGCGAGCTGGCAGGCGAACCGTTCGTCGCGTTCGACCGCGACACCAGCATCCGAACCTACGTCGACCGCACCCTCGCCGACACCGGCGTCGAACTGGGGCCCGTCACCGAGGCGCGCAACATCGGCGCGGTCGCGGGCCTCACGGCGGCAGGGCTGGGAGTGTCGATGGTCCCGGCCCTCGTGGTGCCCATGATGGGCTTCGCCGGCGTGCAGCACACCGCCGCCGCAGGGCCGGTGGTGGAACGCGACATCCGGCTCGTCCACGATCCCGCCCGCCCGCTGTCCCGCACCGCCCGCGCATTGCGGGACACGCTGCTCGGCGCCTCCGCCCGCGACCTCGACCTGCCCGACGGGGCGCGGTGGGTCACCGCGGACTGAGCCCGGCGCCGTGTCAGCTCGCGGTGTAACCGCCGTCGACGAGGTGGTAGCTGCCGGTGACGAATCCTGCCGCGTCACTGGCCAGGAACGCCACGAGGTGCGCCACCTCCTCCGGCTCGGCGAGTCGTCCCAGCGCGTGCCTGCCCGCGAGCTCACGCTGCGTCGCCTCGTCGAGTGCGCCGGCCACGGCGGGCGTGTTGACGAAACCGGGACCGACGGCGTTGACGCGGATCCCCCGCGCGCCGTATTCGAGTGCCGCGTTCCTGGTCAGGCCCTGCAGCGCGTGTTTGCTCGTCACGTACGCGGCGTGGCCGCGGAATCCGACCGAGCCGAGCATCGAGGACATGTTCACCACGCTGCCCCCGCCGTGTGCGGCCATGGCGGGGATCTGCGCCTGCAGCCCGTGTAGGACTCCGCCCAGGTTCACCGCCAGCACGGTGTGCCAGGACTCCAGCGGGTACTCGGCCAGCTCGGCGGCGGCTCCGCCGATGCCCGCGTTGTTCACGGCGATCCGCAGCGGGGCGCGCTTCTCCGCTTCGGTCACGGCCTCGGCATGGACGTCCTCATCGGACACATCGCCCACCAGCGGGGTGGCCGCGCCGCCCGCGTCGGCGATCTCGCCCACCACGGCGTGCGCGGAGTCGCCGTCGAGATCGGCGACGACGACCGCCGCACCGTTCGCAGCCAGCAGTCGTGCCACCGCACGGCCGATGCCGCTGCCGGCACCGGTCACGATCGCCGACCGGTTCGCCACGTCGTAGGTCGCCATGTCCGCTCCCGCCCCCGGCACGCAGGTGCCGGCTCGTCCGCGTCTGCTGCCGTGCCCGGCCCGGCGCCGGGCACGGCACAGCCGACCATGCCCGGCACCCGCCGGTCGCCGCCAGACGCCGACCGGGTGCCGTCCGCGCGTGACGGCTCAGGCGTGGTGCAACGCGTGGTAGGCCTCGGCGGGGAACGCCGTCTCCGTGTCCCCGACGGCCAGGGCCCGGTAGGTCGCGATGGCGGCTTCCTCCAGATTCATGGCGCGGCGGAACGCCATGCCCACATCCGGCCCCGTCGCCGAACATCCGTGGTGGCCCAGGATCACGCAGTCGTGGACCTTGGCCTCGGCCGCGGCCGTGTCGGCCAGCTCGTCGGACCCGTTGGGGTGGTAATCGGTGCGGCCCACCGACCTGACGTACACCGCGTGGTCCAATGTGAACAGCCGGACGGGATGGCCGAGGGCGTCCACGAGCACGGCGTACTGGGGGTGGATGTGCACCACGGCGTTCACGTCCTCCCGCACCCGGTAGGTGCGCTGGTGCAGCTTCCACTCGCTCGACGGTGACCGGTTCCCTCCGACGACCTCGCCGTCGAGGTCCATCCTGGTGAAATCGCCGGGTTCGAGCCGATCGAGCCACGTTCCGGACGCGGTCACCACGAATTCGCCGGAACCGGGGAGCCGGGCGGAGAGGTTGCCGCCGCTCGCGAGCACGAGGCCGCGTTCGACGGCCATCCGGCCGACGTCGATGAGCTGCTCGACCAGTTCGTCGACCGTGGTCGCCTTCTTCATGCCCCGCTCCTTCTGTACTGGGATTCCCTGTTCTCGGACGGCCGCCGGTCTCCCGCCGCCGTGGCCACGAGGGCGGTCGCGGTCTCGGCATCGGTCACCACCATGTTCATCAGGCCTGCGCGCAGCGTGGTCTCCAGCGCGCGCACCTTGTGCGGCCCGAACGAGACCGCCACCCGGTGCGGAATCGCCGACAGCTGGTCGAGCGAGAGCCCGACCACCCGCTCGTCCACGTCACCGGCGACGGCCCGCCCGGCGTCGTCGAAGAACCGGGCCGAGATGTCGCCGACGGCGCCGCCCGCCACCAGTTGCCGCTGTTCGGACCGGCCGAGTTCGTCGATGAGGAGTCCGGCACGCGGCTCCGTTCCGCCGACGCCCGCGATCAGCAGATCGGCTTCGGCGGCGCGCCGCATGGTCTCCTGCACTCCGGGGTCGGAGCGGAACGCGGCGGCCGTGTCGGGCGACGAGGCCAGGATCGGTGCCGGCAGGTGGTAGGTCCGCGCGCCGAAGGCGGAACCGAGCCGCAGCGCCACCTCGTGGGGGTTCATGCCACGGGAGATACCGCCCCAACTGCCCGCCAGCGGCACGAACCCGAGATCCGGTGCCGGGTCCGCGTGCACGTGCGCGGCGATGGCGGCCACGCTGGACGACAGCCCGACGGCCACGGTTCCCGACGTCGGCACGAGCGCGCGCAGACACTCCGCACCGGCCATGCCGACCGACTCGGTGGTGCGGCGTTCCTCGGGGAAACTCGGGGCGATCCACACCTGTTGCAGCCCGAACCGCCCGACGAGCTCGGCCTCCAGATCGGCGAACGGGTTGGCCGAACTGTGGATCGTGATCTCGACGATCCCGGAGCGGCGCGCATCGGCCAGCAGCCGGGTCACCTTCACCCTCGACAGTCCGAGCAGGTCGCCGATCTCCTGGTGGGTCATGCCGTGCTGGTAGTGCAGCCGGGCGACGCGGCCCTGCAGTTCTCGCGACTCCATGCGGTGAACATCCGTTCTCGTAAATGACCGTACGTTCACGTCATCCTGCCGTGTCCACCCGACTGCCGTCGACCGCAGCGGCCGCGTGTCGCACCGCCCCGCCGGCGGTGACGTGCCCGCAGGCGGGCCCCGGTCGGCACGTGCTCACGACGTCCTCACCCCGTCCCGTTCCGGCGAGGACGAGGTGGCGGCGTCGACCGGCTCGACCTCCGGAGCGCGCAGGCCGAAGGTGAGCGCGATCCCCACGGCGTACAGCCCGGCGAGCAGCCACATCATGCCGCCGACCCCGAACGGCCCCAGGAAGGCCCGGGCCAGCAGCGGGCCGGTCGCGTTGCTCAGCCCCGCACCGAGGTTCAGGATCGCGACCGCTGCGGCCTTCTGCGTCGGGGCCAGCAGCGGCACGATCGCGCTCAGCGGCACGTAGGCAGCCATGGCGAGCCCGAGCAGGATCGCCGCGATCATCGCCACGGGGAAATTGGGCCCGAACCACTCGGGCAGGTAGTACATGGCGAGCACGGTGATCACGCAGCCCAGTCCGCCGAACCACGCCACGACGTTCACCGGGCCGATCCGGTCGCCGAGATACCCGGCCAGGACGTTGCCGATGATGTTGGCGAAGAGCATGGTGCCCCAGATCGTCTGCCACTGCGGTAGGGAGAAGCCGACGTCGTTGACCATGTGCGAGGCGAGGAACACCGGGAACGCGTAGAAGCACAGCGTGTTGATGATCCGCACGACGCCGCCGATGCCGACCTTCGGGTGGCTGCGCACGACCGTGAGTCCCCGCGCGACCTGCCGCAGATTCGCCCACGCTCCGGCCTCGGCCTCGTGCCGCCTGGTGCGCACGAGGAAGAGCACGATCACGCCACCCGCCGCGACGAACGCCAGCGACAGCCACATCGTCGCCAGCTCCCCGACGAGCGGGATGACCGCGCCGGCGAAGTAGGAGCTGAGCACGCCGAGCCCGGCGGTGGAGGCGAACCAGTACCAGCCGACGGCCCTGCCGATCACCGCCTTCGGCGTGTCCATGGTGACCCAGACCAGGAACCCGTACGCGAAGAACGGATACCCGAACCCGCGGACGCCGTAGGAAAGCAGCATGACCTCGTAGTTGCCCGCCACGACGCCGAATCCGAGGAAGATCACCTCGAACACGACCCACACGGCGAAGCCGATCAGCATCACGCGCCGCGGGCCCCACGCCTCGGCGAGCGCTCCGGCCAGCCACGCGGCGATCGCGACGACGACGCCGTAAACGCTGATCAGCGTCGCGACGCCGGCGGCCCCGAACCCCCGGGACTCCAGGTACGGCCCGAGGAAGCCGAGTTCGATCCCGTCACCGACCATGAACAGCAGAAGCGCGAGGTATCCCCAGGCCAGCGATCGGACGATGCCCTGCCGTTCCAGCCAGCCTGCGAAACCCGTGCGTGGTTCCCCGGTCACCTCTGCCATCGCGAACTCTCCTTTGAGCTCTGGATGAACATTTGTTCATTCCCGTGCACTTGCGATCGGCAGCGTGACCCCCGAGCGGGCCGCTGTCAAGTGACCCCGAGGAGTTGACCACGGGAAGTTCGCCGTCGTAGCGTGGATGAACCACAGAACAGTCGTGTGAACCAATGTTCAAGGCGCCGGTTCGCGGATCGGATCCACCCGATGTGTGCGCACGGCGGGTCCACGACGTGGGTTCAACCGGAACGCGTTCGACCGGACGCGTTCGGCCGAGTGCGTTCACTGGAGAGCGGATGAGTCAACCCCCGGTCGCCGTGGTCGGCATCGACGCGGGAACCACGGCCGTCAAGGCCACCGTGCTGGCCATCGACGGCACGGAACTCGCCACCGCCCGAACCCCGGTCGAGGTCACCAGGCCAGGCCCGGCACAGGCGGAGCAATCGATGACCGAGCTGTGGCACGCCGTCGTCCGCACCGTGCGGGAGGCCGTCGAGGCGGCCGGCGACGTCGCCGTCGCCGCCGCCGGCGTCACCGGGCAGGGCGACGGCGCGTGGCTGCTCGACGAACACCACGAACCCGTGGGACCCGCGATCCTCTGGCTCGACGGCCGCGCCACCGACAGGGTGCGCGCCTGGGAACACGACGGAAGGGCGGCAGCTATCCGCCGCACCACCGGCTCCACCCTCTTCCCCGGCGCACTGCCGGTGCTGCTGGAGGAACTCGAGGCGACGCGGCCGGACCTGCTCGGCCGCGCACGCCACCACGCGAACTGCAAGGACTGGATCCGACTGCAGCTGACCGGCGTGCTGGCGACCGACGCGTCCGAGGCCTCCCGTACCTATGTGGACACGGCCACGGGCACCTACTCCGCCGACCTCGTCGACGCACTGGGCCACCGCAGGTTCGCCGAGCTGCTGCCGCCCATCGCGCCGGCCGGCGCCCACCGGCCACTCACCCCTGCCGCCGCCGACACATTGGGCCTGCCCGCGGGAATCCCCGTCGTGACCGGCCTGGTCGACACGGCAGCGGGCGGGGTGGGACTCGGCGTGAGCACCCCGGGCCAGACCTACGCGATCATCGGCACGACCGCCTTCCTCGGCACCGTGCACGCGACGAGAGCCGACGTCGGGACCGACGTCGGCATCACGCTGGCCACCGGGCAGGACGGAGCGGTGCTCGAATGCCTCTGCCCGATGTCGGGCACCCCGAACCTCGACTGGGTGCGCAGCCTGCTCGGCAGAGGAGCGGAGAGCTGGGCATCGGTCGAGGCCGAGGCGCGTGCGGTCCCCGCGGGTGCGGGCGGCGTGCTGTATCTGCCCTACGGAGCCGAGGCCGGTGAGCGCGCCCCGTTCGCCGATCCGCACGCCTCGGCGAGCTGGGTGGGGCTGTCCACCGAGACGACGCCCGGCCAGCTGCTGCGGGCCGTGTACGAAGGGATCGCCTTCAGCCTGCGGGAGTGCCAGGAGGCGCTCGGCGTCGGCGGAACCGTGCGCCTCTGCGGCGGCGCGGCCACCAGCGAACTGCTGTGCCAGCTCCTCGCCGCCATCACCGGATGCACGATCGAACGCGCCTCGGCCGCCGAGCTCGGCGCGCGGGGGGTCGCCGCCCACGCACTCGCCGCGGTCACCGGGACCGATGTGCCGACGGCCGCCGCACGGCTGCTCGGCGAGCTCGACGTGTTCCGGCCCGAGCCCGGCCTGCGCACCGCCTACGACACCCGGTTCGCCGCGTTCGTCGCCGTCCGGGACGCCATCCGTCCACAGTGGCCCGCCCTGCGGGGCCTGCGCACCCTCGGCGACGACCACCCGTCCCCCACCCACAAGGAACCCGTCTGATGCCCACTTCGCCCGCCCCGCGCGTCCTCGTCACCGCCGCGTTCGACCAGCGCATCGCCGAGGACCTGGCGGCCGAGTTCGATCTCACCGTGGTCCCGCCCTCCGGCACGGGACGACGGCTGGCCGACGCCGGGCTCGACGACGAACTCGCCGCGGCCGACGCGGTCGTGTGCGAACTCGACGTGCTCGACGAGCCGTCGCTGGCGCTCGCCGGGAACCTCGGTCTCGCCGTGTCGTGCCGCGCGGCGCCGGTGAACGTCGACCTCGACGCGTGCAGCAGGCGCGGTATCCCCGTGGCCACCACCCCCGGCCGCAACGCCGACGTCACCGCGGACCTGACGTTCTCGCTCCTGCTGTCGGCGCTGCGCAACACCTCCCGCGCCGAGGCATGGCTGCGAACCGGGGCCTGGACGAGCGACGACGTGTTCGAGCCCTACCGCGCATTCCGCGGCCTGAGCCTCCGCGGGCGCACCCTCGGCATCCTCGGCGGCGGCGCCGTGGGACGCCGGGTCCTGGCCAGGGCGCGGGCGTTCGGCATGCGCGTGCTCGTCTACGACCCCTACCTGCCTGCCGACACGTTCGGCGACGACGCGGCGATCGTGCCGCTCGACGAGCTGCTCGCCGGGTCCGACGTCGTCACGGTGCACGTCCCGCTGATGGAGTCGACGATCGGGCTGCTCGGGGCCGAGCAGCTCGCCACCATGCCGCGCGGTGCGTACCTCGTCAACGCGGGCCGAGCCGCCGTCGTGGAGGAACAGCCGCTGATCGACGCGTTGCGCAGCGGACACCTCGCCGGTGCGGGCCTGGACGTGTACTGGGCGGAGCCGCTGCCGGCCGATCACCCACTCCTGTCGCTGCCGAACGTCACCCTCACCCCGCACATCGGCGGCGCCTCGGACGACGTGATCGTCGAACACTCGCGACTCGCCGCCGACGCCCTGCGCGCCTGGCGGGACGGGGCTCCGATCCCGTCGGTCGCCAACGCGGCGGCCCTGCCGGCACGGGGCTGACCACCCTGGAGCGGGAGCCGGCGGGGCGCGGCGTCAACGCGCCGCGGCAGGCACCTGCGCCGCGGGTTCGGCCGTCCGCGGTGCGGGTGTCAGCAACGCGATCGCACCCGCGACCGCGGCGGCCGCCCCTGCGATCACGAAGATCACGGTGTAGGCGGTCTTACCGGGGTACGTCGCGCCCCCGACCCGGACGACGATCCCCGCCGTCACCGTGGCGACGACGGCACTGCAGCTCGACGTGCCGATCGACCGGCACAGCGCGTTGAGACTGTTGGCGGCCGCGGTCTCCGACTGCGGAACGGCACGCATGATCAGCGCGGGCACCGCACCGTAGGCGAGGGCCGCACCGATCGCCGGGACGGTCACCACCACGATCACGGCCGCCAGCGCGTCGTGCACGGCGACCCGGGCCAGGTTGCCCACGGCCAGCAGTGCCGTGCCGGCCACGACCGTCACCTTCGGCCCCCACCGGCGGGAGATGACCGCCGACAGCGGCGAGAACGCGACCATGGCGCCGCCGACGGGCAGCAGCGCGAGGCCGCTGGCCACCAGTGACAGGTCGAAGCCGTAGCCGGTGCCCGCCGGCGCCTGCAGCATCTGGGCGCTGACCATGAACGAGGCGAACATCGCCACGCCGATGAGCACGGACGCGACGTTCGTCAACAACACGGCCGGCCGGGCCGACACCCGCAGGTCGACGAGCGGGCCGGTGGGCACCCGCAGTTCGTACCAGCCCCAGCCCGCGAAGATCACCACGGCGGCGGCCAGCAGGAGCAGGACCCCCGGACTGTCCCAGCCCCAGGTGCTGCCCCGGGACACGGGCAGCAGCAGGCACAGCAGCGCGGCCGACAGCCCCACCGCACCGCCGAGATCGAAGCGGCCACCACTGCGCACCGGCGATTCCGGCACGAGCAGCACCACCAGTACGAGCTGCAGTACGCCGAACACGGCCGAGCCTGCGAACAGCCAGTGCCAGTCGGCGTACTCGGCGACGAACCCGGTCAAGGGCAGGCCGATCGCACCACCCGCACCCAGCGTCGAGCTCATGACGGCGATGCCGGTACCGACCCGTTCGGGCGGTAACTCGTCACGCATGATGCTGATGCCGAGCGGGATGACGCCGATGGCGACCCCCTGCAACCCTCGCGCCGCGAGCACGGCGGCGAACTCGCTGCTCACGGCACCGAGCACACTGCCTGCGGTCATCGACCCGAGTGCCACGAGCAGCATCCGCCGCTTGCCGTACATGTCGCCGAGCCTGCCGAGTACCGGCGCGCAGACGGCGCCGGTCAGCAGGGTGATCGTGATCAGCCACGCGGCGTTGGACGGGGTCGTGCCGAGCAGGCGCGGGAACTCGGGCAGCAGCGGCACGGCCAGTGTCTGCATCAAGGACACGGCGATACCCGAGGCGGCGAGCACGGCGACCACGGGCCACGGCGCGGACGTTCGGGCCACGGCCGGTGTCCTCCGTTTCACTCGATGTCCGGCGCACCACACGAGGGCGCGCCGAACGATGTCAGCCGATCGAGTAGACAACATTCCGGCACGACCGTGCAAGACGAGTGTCGTGGACCACGCTCGACAATGATGCTCATCATCAGGATAGTTGACCCCGACACTCCGGTGGGAACCTGACTTACAGGTGAACCTGACAGGGAAGCCTGGACAGTGTCACCCACAGGCCGCGTATCGTTGTGCTAATCTATCATCACCATTCGCATAGAGGAGACGATATGGCCACGGACACCGTCCCCTCCGACGCGCGGCCGCTGGCCGGTGTACGGGTGATCGAACTCGGCTCGATGTACGCGGCGCCGACCACCGGCCGCATGCTCCGCGACTTCGGCGCCGACGTCGTCAAGGTCGAAGACCCGTCCGCCGGCGATTTCGCCCGGCAGTGGCAGCCCGCCCACAACGGCACCGCGATCGGCTTCGCGCGGCTCAACTCCGGGAAACGGTCCGTCGGCATCGATCTGCGGACCCCGCGTGGGCGCGAGGTCGTGACACGGCTGATCGACGAGGCCGACGTCCTCATCGAGAACTTCCGTCCCGGACGGCTCGAAAGCTGGGGCATGGGCTACGACGACCTCGCCGCGCGCAATCCGCGCCTGGTGATGACGCGAGTCAGCGGGTTCGGCCAGACCGGCCCCTACCGTGAACGACCGGGGTTCGGCACGGTCGCCGAGACCGCCAGCGGCTACGCGTTCCTCAACGGCTGGCCGGAGACACCGCCCACCGCGCCCCCGTTCGGATTCGCCGATTCGATCGCCGGCATCTCGGCGGCGTTCGGCACGGCCATGGCGCTGTACCGACGGGAGCTGTCCGGCCACGGCTCGGAGGTCGACGTCGCACTGTACGAGCCGCTGATGTTCATCCTCGGCGACGCGGTGCTGAACTACACCTCCTCCGGCACGATCATGCAGCGGCACGGCAACGCCTCCGGCGCGGCCTCGCCCAGGGGGATCTATCAGGCCGGCGACGGTGGCTGGCTCTCGATCGCCGCGTCCAATCAGGCCATCGCGATGCGCTTGTTCGACGCCATGGGCACGCCGGAGCTGAAGACCGACGAGCGCTACGCCACCAACACCGCACGCATGGCCAACAACGAGTCGCTGCAGACGATCGTGCGCGAGTGGATCGGTGCCCGGTCCCGCGACGAGGCGCTGGCGGTCCTCGACGAGCACGAGGTCGTGTCCGCAGCCGTCAACGACGCGAGCGACATCGCGGCCGATCCGCACTTCCTGCAGCGCACCCTGGTCGATCTGGCGGGCACGGCGCTCGGTCCCGCCATGATGCCGGGGCCGATCCTGCACGTGCGCGACACCGGCAGGCCCGTCTATCACGGAGTGCCCACGGTCGGTGAGCACACCGGGCAGGTGCTGGCGGGCGAGCTGGGCATGCCGGCGGGTGAGCTGACCGCGCTGTCGGCCGACGGGGTGATCGGCGCCGTCGACGGCGCGCCCGGCTCACGCGGCCCGGGCGCGGCGTCCGAGGCGGGCGCGGGCGCCGGGGCGGGCACCGGCCCTGCCGCCGGACCTGCCGGCAGGACCAGCGGGGCGGCGTGATGACGCAGCCGCCGCTCCGGCCGCGCAAGACGGCGATGCTCGTCGCGCAGCGGATCGTCGCCGACATCCACGACCGCGGCAACACGGTCGGCGAGCGGTTGCCGCCGGAGCGGGTGATGCTCGACGAGTACGCCGTGGGGCGCGGCACGCTCCGGGAGTCGCTGCGTTTCCTCGAATTGCAGGGCGTGATCTCGCTGCGGCCCGGTCCGGGTGGCGGTCCCGTGGTGGAACAGCCGGACGCCTCCAGCCTGGCCACGGCGCTGACCCTGTTGCTGCAGTTCGAGAACGCGCCGTTCCGCACGATCGCGGAGGCACGCACCGGCCTGGAGCCGATGATGGCGCAGCTGGCGGCCGAGCGCATCGACGGCGACGCACTGGGCCAGCTCAAACTCAGTGTCGACACGATGCACGACCAGCTCGACGACCAGCACGTGTTCCTCGCCGAGAACAAGCGCTTCCACGACATCATCGCCCACGGCAGCGGCAACGCCATGTTCGGTTACCTCGTCGACGCGCTGCTGGGAATCCTCGACGGCTCGGCGATCGGCATCGACTATCCGAAGGTGCGGCGCACCGCCGTGCACAAGGCGCATCTGCGCATCTACGAGGCGATCGCGACGCGCGATCCGCAGGCCTCGTCGGCGGCGATGTCCCACCACATCGACGAATACGTCAAGTACGCCGAACGCAAGTACCCCGACATCCTCGCCGCACCGATCACCTGGACCCACCTGACGTGACCTGGACCCGTCTGACGTGACGGGCGCCCGCCCTGGAACACCGTCAGGCCAGCAGTCCCAGGGTGTCCGCTGCCGGGGTTCCGGGCGGGGCCGTGTGGACGAGGACACGGCGCCCGTCGCCGTCGGGAGCGTGGAGTACCTGGTACTCGACATCGAGGTCGCCGAGGTCGGGATGCCGGAGGTGTTTGGTGCCCCGGGTGCAGCGGCGTACGGGGTGTTCGGCCCAGAGTTCGGCGAACTCGCTGCTGGTCACGCACAGTTCGCCGACCAGCTCCGTGACCGCCGTGTCGCCGGGTGCGGCCGCGGCGTGGAACCGTAGGGAGGCGACGGCGAGGGCGGCCTCCTCCCGCCAGTGGCGATACAGGTCCCGGGTGGCGGGATCGGTGAACAGCAGCCGGTGGGTGTTCCACGGGCCGGAGTCGGTCAGGTGCGAGAAGAACAGCTCGTAGGCGGGCCGGTTGCAGGCCAGGACGTCGTTGGTCGCCGAGAGCGCGATCGCGGCAGTGCCGGGCATGTGTTCGACGAGCCGGTCGAACGTGAACGTCATCCCCGCTTCGGACTCGCGGGCGGCGCTGGAGCCCTGGATGGGCTGGGCGGTTCCGGCGATGTTGTGCAGGTAGCCGGTGGCGTCGCCGTCCAGGTTCAGCGCGCGTGCCAGCGCGGTGATGATCCCGGACGAGGGGTTCACGGCTTCGCCCTGTTCCAGCCGGATGTAGTAGTTGACGGAGACCCCGGCGAGCTGCGCGAGTTCCTCCCTGCGGAGTCCGGGTACGCGGCGGATGGTGCCGTAGGACGGGATTCCCGCCTGGTCGGGCGTGATCCGGGCCCGGTGAGCGCGCAGGAAGTCCCCGATGGGGTTCGGCTTCCCCTGCCCTCCGGCCGGCTGGCGAGCGCACTGGACCGTCATGGCCGCCATCCTCCCAAGGCTCCCCGGCGGCGTCATGGTCGGTGACTGCCCCTCTCAGGGGTAGGCACAACAGCGGGAAGGCTCCTCGCCGCGCTGCGGGCGACCGTGGGGTCGTGACACACACGGACAACACCACTCCCCCGACGGCGCCGGCGGCATCCGGTTCCGAAGCCACAGCGAACAGGAGGACGGCAGCCGCGGCACTGCTGGCGCTGAGCATCGGCGGGTTCGGCATCGGATTGACCGAGTTCGTCATCGCCGGGCTGCTCACAGAGGTCGCCACCGACCTGGACGTCACCGTCAGCCAGGCGGGCCATCTGGTGGGCGGTTACGCCCTGGCCGTCGTTCCCGGTGCGGTGGTGATCACCCCGCTTCTGATGCGCAGGCCGCCGAAGTACGCGCTGGTGCTGCTCCTCGCCTTCTTCGTCATGGGAAACACCCTCTCGGCATCGGCCCCGAACTACGAGGTGATGCTCACCGGCCGGATCATCGCCGCCCTGGCTCACGGCGGCTACTTCGGTATCGGCGCGGTCCTGGCCGCCTCGCTGGTGCCGGCGCACCGGAAGGCCTCCGCCGTTGCGGCGCTGTTCGCCGGGCTGACCATCGCCAACGTGCTCGGGGTCCCTGCCGGAACGTTCGTCGGCCAGCAGCTCGGCTGGCGCTCGGTGTTCTGGCTCATCTCCCTCGTCGGCCTCGTCGCCCTGGCCGGGCTGATCACGCTGGTGCCCCGGACCCGGCCCGAGCAGAACCAGCTCCCCATCGGCCGGCAGTTCCGCACCCTTGCCGGACCTCAGGTACTGACGTCGTTGGTGACCACCGCCCTGGTGTTCGGCGGCATGTTCGGAACCTTCACCTACGTCGAACCGTTGCTGCGGGACGTCACGGGCTACTCCGCCTCGGCGATCCCGTGGCTGCTGGTGCTCTTCGGCGTCGGTCTCTTCGCGGGCAACCTCATCGGAGGCCGGGCGGCCGACAAGCACCCCGACAACGCGGTGTTGGTGCTCTCGATCCTGCTACCCGCCGTCATCCTCGGCCTCGGCTCGGTCGCCGCCCTCCCCCTGCCCACCGCGGTCATGCTGACGCTGCTGGGTGCGGTCGGTTTCGCCACCGTCCCAGGACTGCAAGCACGCGTACTTCGCCATGCCACCGGTGCGGCCACGCTGGCTTCGGCAACCAACATCGCCGCGTTCAACCTGGGCAACACCCTCGGCGTCAGCCTTGCCGGTGCCGCCATCGCCGGCGGCCACGGCTTGCGCAGCCCCACCGTGACCGGAGCGGCACTCACGCTGCTCGGACTGGCCCTGATCGTGGTCGCGCGCCTCGCGGCACGCCGCCGGAGCTCGCGGCGCGCAGAGGTCTCAGCGCCACGGTGATTCGAGGTCCAGCACGCGGGCGAGGGTGCCGCCGAGCACCGATTTCGTCTCGTCGTCGGTGAGTCCGAGAGCGTCGATCGCGGCGATCTCGTCGCCGGGATCGGCCATCGGCCAGTCGGAACCGAAGACGATCCGCTCGGCGCCGTGATTGCGGATCAGCCGGCGGACCCGTTCGGGACGCAGCGTGTTCAGCCCCGGAGGCCACGACGTCTCCAGCACCACGTCGGCACCGGAGAGCATCTCCTCGGCGTCGTCGAGGATCTTGTAGCCGCCGAAGTGGCAGGCCATCAGCCGCAGGCCGGGGAACTGCCGCGCGATGTCGGCGATCATCCTCGGGCTGGACAGGCTGTTGGTACGGGCGTCGGAGCTACCGGCGCCGACGTGGGTGATCACGGCGATGTCGGAGCCGAACGCCTCCAGGATCGACCACAGCCGCGGATCGTCGAGCCCGTAGTTCTGGAACAGCGGATGGATCTTCACGGCACGGATGCCGTGCCTGTGCAGGCTCGCCAGGTTCTCCTCGACCGGCAGGTCCACGTGCACCGTGCCGACGGGATAGTGCCGGTCGCTGGCCGTCCCGGCGACGAACCGGTTCACCGAGTCGACATGTCGCGCCTCGGCCGCGATACCGAGACAGCAGCTCATGTCGACGCCGCTGCCGGTCATGGTGGATGTCAGGCCGCCGACCGTGCCGTCGCCGCGGGCGGTCAGCCCGGGCAGCCGGTTACCCGCGAGCGCCGCCGCGGCGATCGTGTCGGGCCAGACGTGCGTGTGCGCGTCGATGATCATGGCTCACAACTTTCCTGATTCCCCGCCGTCGACCACGAAGACCGAGCCCGTGGTGAACGGCGAGCGGGCGGACACGAGCAGGCACAGCAACGGCATCAGTTCCTCCGCATCGGCCATGCGGCCCGCGGGGATCCTCTTGACCCGCCGGGCGAGCAGGTCGGGCGATTCGAGCACGGCGCTCTGCGCGTCGGTCGCGAAGGCCCCCGGGGCGATGCAGTTGACCTGCACCCCCTTGTCCGCCCACTCGGCGGCCAGGGACTCGGTCATCCGCACGACGGCACCCTTCGACGTCGAATAGCCGACCAGGTGCGGTTTGCCGCGTACGCCCGTGGTGGAGGCGATGTTGACGATCCTGCCGCTCCCCCGTGCGATCATATGCCTGCCCGCTGCCTGGGCCAGCAGCATCGGCGCGATCACGTTGACCGCCATCGTCTCCTTCCACACGCCCGGATCCTGGTCGGCGAACGCTCCCGCCGGTGCGATGCCCGCGTTGTTGACCAGCGCGTCGATCCGGCCGTGACGCGCGACCACGGTCTCGACGAGGGCCGTCACGGCGTCCTCGTCCCGCATGTCGACGGCCTCCGCCGTGATCCGCCCCTGCCCCCGTTCGGCGACCTCGGCGAGCGCGTCCTCGCTGCGTGCGGCTGCGACGACCGTGGCTCCCTCCTCGGCGAGCGTCGTCGCCATGGCCGCGCCCAGGCCGCGACTCGCACCGGTGACGAGCACGACGGCGCCGTCGAGTCCGAAGTCCATTCAGGACACCTTCTTCCCTGCCTGCTGCTTCGCGGCCTGTTTGCCCAGCCTGCGGGCCAGCGAGTCGAGCAGCACCTCGGTCGCGCCCTCGTACACGCGCAGCGGGCGCGCGTTGCGGTACAGCCGTTCGATCTTCGATCCGCGCACCAGGCCGAACCGGCCCATGCTCTGCACCGCGCGGTCGGCCGCGCGGCCTGCCGCCTCGGTGGCGACGACCTTCGCGATCGACGAGTAGTCCAAATGCGACAGCGGATCGGCGCGGGCCAGCGATGCGGCACGGTAGGTCATCGCTCGTGCGCTCTCGACGTCGGCCCACGAGGAGGCGATGTTCTGCCCCACCGCGCCCAGTTCCAGCAGCGGACTGCCGAACTGGGTACGCGTCGTGGCGTGCGCGGTCGCCTCGTCCACCGCGGCCTGCCCGAGTCCGACCCCCGAGCCGGCGACGGTCACCCGGAACACGGCGAGGGTCTGCAGCATCAGCGAGAACGCCTTGCCGGGCTCGCCCAGCCGGCAGGCCTCCGGCACGACCACGTCGTCGAACGTCAGCTCACCCAGGATGTGCGGGGCGATGATGTCGGCGCCCTGCTCGGCCCGCAGTCCCGCCGACGACGCGGGCACGAGCACCATCGAGTAGCCGTCGTCCTCCCGGCCGAGCACGCAGTAGAACGATGCGGCTCCGCCGTTGGTGATGAACGATTTGCGGCCGCGTACCACGAGGTCGCCGCCGCGGCGTTCGATCGTCGTCGTGATCGCGCGCAGGTCCGAACCGACGTCCGGTTCGGTCAGCGCCAGGCCGGCGATCGCCTCCAGCGCCGCCACCTTCGGCAGCCATTCGGCCTTCAGCTCCTCCGAACCGCCGACCGACAGCGAGTAGCTGCCCACGCCCTGCATCCCGAACAGCGAGTCCAGGTGGGCCGAGCTGTACATCAGCGCCTCGCGGACGACGGCGATCGCCAACGGGTCGAGCGTCTCGGACTCCCCACCGTGGGCGGCGGGGACGACCTGCCGGGCCAGCCCCGATTCCCGGAGCACGGCGGCGGTCCGCTCGTGCACACCGGAACTCTCGTCCGCCTCGGCGGCGAACGGTTCGACCGCCGCGGCCACGTCCCGGGCCACCCGCTGGATCCTGCGGTGCCCGTCGGAGAGGTCGAACAACTGCTCAGAAGCCACTGTCTGTCGCCTTTCACTCGTGCGCATGTGTGGTGGGCGGTGCCGGCGTCGCTGCCGCCCGCTCGCACCGCCGGCCGCGCCGCCACGCGAACGGCGTCGACACGTTCCTCAGCCGCGTTGGTCGAAGCGGCGGCCGAGCAGTTCGGACACGATGCGGGTGCGCTGCATGGCCGGGGTTCCGCCGGCGATGGCCCAGCCGTGCGCATCGCGGTGCAGCCGTTCGAGGCCGTACTCCTCGGTGTAGCCATTGCCGCCGTGCAGTTGCATCCCCAGGTCGGTGACCCGCTTGGCCATCTCGTTGGCGGTGCACTTGGCGAGCGAGACCTTGAACGGGTCGGGCAGGCCGGTGCCCGCGCTGTCGGCGGCCTTCTCCAGCAGCGCGCGAGCGGCTTCCACCTGCAGCACCATGTCGGCGAGGTTCGTCTGCACGCTCTGGAACTCGACCAGCGGTTTGCCGAACTGCTCACGTTCCTGCACATAGGCTCTCGTGCGGTCGAGAGCGGCCTGCGCGACGGCGAGACTCATCGTGGTGTTGCCGAGTCGCTCGATGGAGAAGACGCCGAACAGCTTGCCGAACCCGCCCGCGGGCACCACGACGTTGTCGGCGGGCGCGACGACGTCGTCGAAGATGACGTCCGCCGACGGGATGCCGCGGAAGCCCATCAACTTCTCTTGAGCGCCGAAACTCAGTCCCGGGGCCGTCTTCTCGACCACGATGCCGCCGATACCCTTCGACCCGGGTGCGTCGGACAGCCGGGCGTAGGTCAGGTACAGGTCGGCCTCGCCGCCGTTGGAGATCCACCGCTTGGTGCCGTTGAGGACGTAGGTGTCGTCGACGGGCTTCGCAGCGGTGCGCATGTCGGTGGCCGCCGACCCGGCGTCCGGTTCGGAGATCGCGACCGCCATCGTCTTCTCGCCCGCGACGATGTCCGGCAGCCAGCGCCTCCGCTGCTGCTCGGTGCCCAGATGGTTGATCACCTGCGCGGGGCCGGTGTTCGATTCGAAGACCTGGAACGCCGCGGGCCGGCACACCTTGCCGAGTTCCTCGATGACGGCCAGGGCATGGCTGATCGGCGCCCCGGAGCCGCCGAACTCCTCGGGCAGGGCGATGCCCAGGAAGCCCAGTTCGCCGAGGCGTTTGCGCTCCTCGACCGGCAACGGCCTGCGCTCGGCGTCCAGCTCGTCGGCCATCGGGGCGTAGATGTCCGCGGCCACCTGCGCGGCGAGCCGGCGGATCTCCCGGATGTCATCGGTCATCGTCGACCTCCTTGGTTGTAATCATTATCCTGGTTTATCCACCACGGTTGTCAACAGGTGACCGGATGACACCACCCCGGAACCGCCGGGAAGCCGACGTGCTCCCGATTCCCCCGGCGCACTCCCGATTTCCGGAGTGCTCGCGTCGAGGCCCATCATGGACGTAGACATGCATATCATGATAAGTAATTACTATGATTCCAGCGCGGGAAGTCAGCGACGTCGTCATCGTCGACGCGGTCCGCACCCCGATGGGCAAGGGCAAACCAGGCGGCGCACTCGCCGGCGTCCACCCCGTCGACCTGCTGGCCCAGACACTCACCGGGCTCCTCGGCCGCACCGGCGTCGACCCGGCCACCGTCGACGACGTCCTCATCGGCTGCGTCTCACAGGTCGGCGAGCAATCAGCGACGCCCGGCCGCATGGCCTGGCTCGCCGCGGGCTTGCCCGAGCACGTTCCCGCCACCACGATCGACCGCAAGTGCGGCTCCGGGCAGCAGGCCGTGCACTTCGCCGCGCAGGCCATCATGGCCGGGTCCTACGACATCGCGGTCGCGGGCGGTGTCGAGTCGATGAGCCGCGTGCGCATGGGTTCGGCACGGCTCGACGCCGATCCGTACGGCGAGGGCGTCGCCGACCGCTACTCCCCCGGCCTCGTCTCCCAGGGCGTGGCCGCCGAGCTGGTCGCCGCGAAGTGGAAGCTCGACCGCGGCGAACTCGACGACTACTCGGCGCGCTCGCATCACCGGGCGGCGGCGGCACGCGAGGCGGGTGCGTTCACCCGCGAGATCGTCCCGGTCGCCACGCCCGACGGCACCGTCACCGACGACGAGACGATCCGCCCGGACAGCTCCGCCGACAAGCTCGGCGCCCTCGAACCGGCGTTCCGCACCGACGCGGCGAGCGCCCGCTTCCCCGACGTCGGCTGGCACATCACGCCGGGCAACTCCTCGCAGGTCACCGACGGCGCGAGCGCGCTGCTGCTGATGACCGCCGAGAAGTGCGCGCAGCTGGGGCTCACCCCACGGGCCCGCATCCGCGCGATGCACGCCTGCGGCGACGACCCGTTGCTCATGCTCACCGCCCCGATCCCGGCCACGCACCGCATTCTCGAGCGCTCCGGCGTCGATCTGGCCGACATCGGCCACGTCGAACTCAACGAGGCGTTCGCCCCCGTTCCGCTGGCCTGGCTGCGGGAGTTCGCCGGCTCGGGCGCCGACGAGGCACGACTCAACCCCCGCGGCGGGGCGATCGCCCTCGGGCACCCGCTCGGCGCCTCCGGTGCCCGGCTGATGACGACGATGCTGTCCGCACTCGACGACGGCGGTCACCGCTACGGCCTGCAGCTCATGTGTGAGGCGGGCGGCATGGCCAACGCCACCATCGTCGAACGAGTCTGATCCCGCGGCGGCACCGGCCCTCACCGCGTTCCCGAGCGTCGGGACCGGGACCCGCCGCTTCGGAACCCGCGATCCGGACGCGAGAAGGAGAACAACCGTGGACCTCACCGACAGCTCCGCCGTCGTCACCGGCGGCGCCTCCGGCCTCGGCCTGGCCAGCGCCACCCGGCTGGCCGACCGCGGCGCCCACGTGGTGGTGCTCGACCTGCCCTCGTCGGACGGGGCGGCGGTCGCCGACAAGCTCGGCGGTACCTTCGCACCTGCCGACGTGACCGACGGCGACCAGGTGGAGGCCGCGATCGACACCGCCGTCGCAGCGGCCCCGCTGCGCGCCGTCGTGCATTGTGCCGGACGCGGTGGCGCGCTACGGCTGGTCGACCGCGACGGCAACCCCGGGTCGATGGACATGTTCGACACCGTCGTCAAGACCAACCTCTACGGCACCTTCAACGTCCTCCGGTTCGCCGCCGCGCGGATGGCCCGCAACGAGCCGGTCGACGGGGAGCGCGGCGTGTGCATACTCACCGCGTCCGTCGCGGCCTACGAGGGCCAGATCGGACAGCTTCCGTACGCCTCGTCGAAGGCGGGCATCGTCGGGATGACCCTCGTCGCGGCGCGGGACCTGGCGTCCAAGCAAATCCGCGTCACGACGATCGCCCCGGGCTTGTTCGACACGCCGATCCTGGCGCGCCTGCCCGAGGAGGTCCGCGACTCGCTCGGCACGACGATCCCGCATCCCAGCAGGCTCGGGGTCCCCGCCGAGTACGCTCAGCTGGCGGAACAGATCATCGACAATCCCATGCTGAACGGCGAGACGATCCGCCTCGACGGCGCCATTCGCATGGCACCGCGCTGATCGACCAGCGTTGACCGACCCAGCGCTGATCGACACCGTGTTGACCGACCCAGCGCTGATCGACACCGTGTTGATGGACCCCGTGTTGAGCTGCCCAGCCGGCAGGGCCGGCGCCGAACACCTGTGGAGCGTGCAGTGACCGATTCCGTGACCGACGAGCCGGAACTCCGGGTGGCCGAGCGCGGCCGCGTGCTCGTGCTGACGATGAACCGGCCGAAGGCGAAGAACGCCGTGTCGCTGGCGATGGCACGGCAGATCGCCGAAGCCGTGGACGAGCTGGATCGCAGGCCCGACCTGTCGGTCGGCGTCGTCACCGGCGCGGGCGGCACGTTCTCCGCGGGCATGGATCTGAAGGGGTTCGCCCGCGGCGAGGTCCCCATCGTCGAGGGCCGCGGGTTCGCGGGCCTGGTGCAGCGGCCGCCGACGAAGCCGCTCATCGCCGCCGTCGAAGGGTATGCGCTGGGCGGCGGGTTCGAGATTGTGCTCGCGTGCGATCTCGTCGTCGCCTCCGACGAGGCGACGTTCGGGCTGCCGGAGGTCAAGCGCGGGCTGACCGCCGGTGCGGGCGGACTGCTGCGGCTGCAGGAGCGGATCCCGTACCACCTCGCCATGGAACTCGTGTTCACCGGCCGGATGTGGCCGGCCACGGAAGCCGCCGATGCCCGGCTCGTCAACACGCTCACCGGCGCCGGCGGGGCCCTCGACGGGGCACTGGTTCTCGCCGACACCGTCGCCGAGAACGCGCCCCTGGCGTTGGCAGCCTCCAAGCAGGTGCTCGTCCGCTCCGCCGACTGGCCGCTCGACGAGAAGTTCGGCAGGCAGAACGAGTTCCTCGACCCGGTGCGGAAGTCGGCCGACGCCCAGGAGGGCGCGACCGCCTTCGCCGAGAAGCGCAAGCCCGTGTGGAAGGGCGAGTAGCCGACCGGCACGAGCGCGGACGACGCATCGCACACCCAGGAGGCCGCCGATCCACAGCGGATCGGCGGCCCTTCCGTCTCCGGTCTCCGCCCGCCGGCGCGGTGACCGCGGGCCGGCGGGCGGGAGTCTCAGTAGCTGCGGGGCAGGCCCAGGACGTGTTCGGCGACGTAGTTGAGCACCATCTCCTGGCTGATCGGCGCGATCCGCATCAGCCGCGCCTCCCGGAAGTAGCGTTCGACGTGGTACTCCTGCGCGAAGCCGTAGCCGCCGTGGACGCTGATCGCCACGTCGGCGGCGTGGAACCCCGCCTCGGCGGAGAGGTACTTCGCCTCGTTGGCCTCCTTGCCGCACGGGATGTCGTTGTCGATCATCCACGCGGCCTGCTTGCACATCAGGTCGGCGGCGTCGAGCTTGATCTTCGCCTCGGCGAGCTGGCCCGAGATGAGCTGGTTCTTGCCGATCGGCCTGCCGAACACGACCCGCTCACCTGCGTACTTGCACGCGCGAGCGAGCGCCGCGCGGCCGAGTCCGATCGCGGCGTTGGCCGACAGGACCCGCTCGGCGTTCAACCCCGCCAGTATCGCCGTGAATCCCTCGCCGACCTCGCCGATGACGTCCTCGTCGGCGACGAACAGTTCGTCGATGAACAGTTCGTTGGTGTCGACGGCGTTGCGGCCGAGCTTCGGGATGGGCTTGATGTCGACGTGGTCCCGATCGACCTCGGCGAACATGAGCGTCAGCCCGCGGGTGCGGCCCGAGCCCTCCTCCCGCGGTGAGGTGCGGCAGAGCAGCATCATCCGCTCGGCCTCCTGGGCCTTGGTGATCCACACCTTCTTGCCCGACACGCGGAAGCCGCCGTGGACCTTGCGCGCCGTGGTCGACAGGTTCAGCGTGTCGGTTCCGGCGTCCGGTTCGGTCACCGCGAACGAGGTGTGCAGGTCTCCGTCGACCAGCCGCGGCAGGAACCGTTTCTTCAGTTCCTCGCTGCCGTGCCGGATCAGCGGTTCGAAGCCGAAGATTCCGATGTGGACGCTGCTGCAGCCGTTCATGCCCGCGCCGGAGGCGGAGATCTCCTGTTCGACGATGGCCGCCTCCGTCACGCCGAGGCCGCCGCCGCCGTACTCCTCGGGCACGGTCAGTCCGAGCCACCCGCCGGCCACGACCGCCCGGTAGAACTCCCACGGGAACTCGTGCGACCGGTCGTGTGCGGCCCAGTACTCGTCACCGAAGCGGCCGCACAGCTGCTGCACCGCCTTCCGGATGTCCTCGTGCGTCTCGTCGTAACCGAATCCCATCATGGCCTCCTGAGCCGGGCTGCCGCGTTCCCCGATACCGCGGCCGGTGGTAAGTCCGAAGTGGACGATTCACGCCTCGGCAGGGCGTTTCATCATCATGCCGGCGCGTTCGCACAGGCAGACGACCTCGTCGCGCTGGTTGATGCCGCGGTGTTCGAACCAGACGATGCCGGCCTCCGGGCGTGAGGCCGACTCACGCTTGCGCAGGACCGTGCTGCTCGCGCGGATCGTGTCGCCGTGGAACACCGGGTTCGGGAACTCGACCTTCTCGTAACCGAGGTTGCCCAGCGTGGTGCCGTAGGTCAGGTCGTAGACGATCATCCCGCCGACCAGCGCCATCGTGAACAGGCTGTTGACCAGCCGGTGGCCGTGGATCGTGGTCTTGGCGAACTCCTCGTCCAGGTGCAGTGGCTGCGGGTTCATGGTGAGCGAGGTGAACAGGACGTTGTCCATCTCGGTCACCGTGCGCGTCATCGGGTGGTCGTAGACCTCGCCCTCGACGAGTTCCTCGAAGTACAGACCCGGCATGGTCGGCTCCCTGCGCTCGGTGGATGCTCACGCACGGCCGGTCACGCGGCGGGCGTGGGCGAGCCACTCCCGCGCGGTGTCGGCGTGCGCCTTGTCGATGTGGATGCCGCGGTAGCGCACCGCGCCGTCGCCCCGCGTCGCCGCCTCCTCGAACGCCGCGACGAGGCCCTCGCGGAACTCGATCTCGTCCGCGGTCGGCGAGAACACCTCGTTGATCGTGGCCACGTGCGAGGGGTGAATGGCGATCTGGCCGCGGAATCCGAGCTGCAGTCCGTAGTCCGCGAACGCCTTCAGGCCGTCCAGATCGGACAGCTCCTCCCACAGTCCGGTCAGCGCGTGCAGGCCGTGCTCGCGACAGGCCAGCAGTACGCGGCTCCGCAGATACAGCGTCTCGGTGCCCTCGCGGCTCCACCGGTAACCGACGGCGCGGGCGATGTCGGCATGCTCGGCCGTCGGTCCGATCATCGCGCCCACGCGCGGCGAGGCGCCCGCGATCTCCCGGCAGTTCTGGATCGCCTCGACCGTCTCGACCGGCACGATCAGCTCGAGACCGGAGTCCGCCCCGGCACCGGTGCCGGGGCCGCTGCCGGAGCGATTGCGGAGTTCGAACCAGTCGACCAGCGTCTCCCACCGCAGGACGTCGTCCCGGTCACGCACCTTGGGCACGAACAGCCCGGTCAGCCCCGGGCACACGGCGGCCTCGAGGTCCGCGCCCGCCAGCCCCGTGTCCAGCGCGTTCGGCCGCACGAACAGCCCGGCCTCGTGACCGGCCTCCCGAACCCGGCCGATCGTGCCGGCGACGAGGCCGCGGGCCTCGGCTTTGCGGTCAGCGGGCACGGAGTCCTCGAGATCGAGGACGACGGCGTCGGCGCCGCTCGCGATCGCCTTCGTGACCCATTCCGGCTTGTGCGCGGGCACGAACAGCACGGATCGATAGGGATGCATCGGTGGTTCCCTTTCCGCTCAGCCCGCCGTCGCGGCGAGCGCGGTGCGGTCGACGGTGTCCGGCGTGATGCCCAGTTCGCGCAACTTCGCCTTCTGTACCCGCTGACTCGGCGTCTTCGGCAGCTCGTCGACGAACCGCAGGAACCGCGGCACCGCGAAGGCGGGCACCTTGCTGCCGCACCAGTCCCAGATCTCCTCCGCACTCACCGGCTCCTCGGTGATGAGGTACGCCATCACCTCGTCCTCGCCGGCCTCGGCGTCCGCGGGAACGGCGATGACGGCACATTCCAGCACCGCAGGATGGCTCAGCAGCGCCGTCTCCACCTCGTAGGAGCTGATGTTCTCGCCGCGGCGGCGCAGGGCGTCCTTGAACCGGTCGACGAAGTAGAACCAGCCGTCGGCGTCCCGCTTGAGCGCGTCGCCGGTGTGGAACCACAGGTTCCGCCAGGCCTCGACGGTGCGATCCGGCATGTTGAAGTAGCCCATGCTGCAGATCCACGGCACCCGCGGGCGCACGACCAGCTCGCCGACCTCGTCGGTGCCGACCTCCTCGTCGGTGTCCGGGTCGACCAGCCGCACGTCGAACCACTCGTCGGCGGCCAGGCCCGCGGCACCGGCAGGGCGGTCCTCGCCGTAGGGCGAGAGGATCGGCGCCGAGGTCTCGGTGAGGCCGAACACCTCGACGAACGCCTCGATGCCGTAGCGGCTCCGGAACTCGTCGACCAGCGACGCGGCGGTCGGCGCGGCGAAGACGCACCGCAGTACGTTGTCGGCGTCGTCCGGTCGCGGCGGTTGCTTCGACAAGAAGTCCATCATGACGCCGATGAAGTTGGTGACCGTGGCGCGGCTCTCGCGGATCTGGTCGATCCAGTTGCTGGCGCTGAACCGCGACCGCACCACCGCCCGCGCACCCGCCACCAGCGCCGGGTACACCGCCATGAACTGGGCGTTCCCGTGGAACAGCGGCGTAACCGTCATCCACGCGTCGTCGGCGGTCAGGCGCGTCAACGACACGCATTCGTCGCCGAAGAAGTACATCTGGCCGTGCGGCATCGCGACGCCCTTCGACGGCCCGGTGGTACCGGAGGTGAAGAACACCGACGCCAGGTCGCCCGGCGCCACGTCGGGCAGCTCGGTGGCTGCGCCCTCCTCGAGGACCTCCCACGGTTCGGCCTCCCAGCCCGCGCCGCGCAGCGTGGCCAGCGCGGCATCACGGGAGCCGGTGTCGATGACGTAGAAGCGCGTGATGTCGGCAGCGGCCTCGGCCACGGCGGCGAACCGCTCGGCGTGCACGTCGTCGATGACGGCGATGCGCGCCTCGACGGTCCGCACCTGGTGGGCGAGGAAGTCGTGCTCGTAGGCGGTGTTGATGGGCACCTCGACGAGTCCGGCGACCGCGGTGCCCAGCCAGCTGCGGACGAACCGCGACGAGTTGGCGGCCATGATCACCACGCGGTCGCCCGGCGCGGTGCCCGCCGCGAGCAGCGCGCGGCCGATCCGTTCGGCGGCGGCGAGGGTGCCGGCATAGGTCCACGTGGCCGATTCCTCGGGTGTGTCCAGGAAGACCCGGTCCGGGGTGGTCTCCGCCCAGTGCCGCAGCACCGTCGGCAGCGCCCACAGCCCGCGGTCCGGGAACGTCGGGCGCAGTTCCGTGTAGAACCGTCGCGGCATCACGACCTCCGTGTTCCGGTGCCGGGCGGCGGGAACTCCGGGCGCCGCTTCTCGACGAACGCCCGCGCACCCTCCCGCATGTCGTCGCTGCCGACGGCCTGCGTGAGCATGGCGAGACCGCTGGACATCGAGTCCTGGCCGGTGTTCCACCACAGGTTCGAGCTGACCTTGCTGATCTCCAGGTACAGCGGGCTCAGTGCCTTGAGCTCACCGATCCACTCGCCGACCCGGCGTTCGAGGGCGGCGACCTGGTCATCACCGCCGGTGACGTCGACGACCTCGTTGATCAGTCCCATCTGCAGCGCCTGCTGCGCGCTGTAGCGGCGGCAGAGCAACGTGAGCTCCTTGGCCTTCTTCTCGCCGATCTGCACCGCCATGTGGTTGGTCGCGCCGAGTACCGGAGCCGACCCGACCCGCGGGCCCGTCTGCCCGAAGGTGGCTCGCGGGGTGGCGATCGCGAGGTCGCAGGCCACGACGAGCTCGTTGCCGCCGCCCGCAGCCGCGCCGTCCACCGCCGCGAACACCGGACGCGGGCAGTCGCGCACAGCCTGCAGCATGCGCGCCGAGGTGTGGAACAAGGTGCGCAGCAGGTCGGGATCCGGGTCGTCGAGCTGGTCGAGCGCACCACCTGCGCAGAAACTGCCGCCCGAACCGGTGATGACGACGGCGTGGAGCTTCGTCGCCCGCCCGAGCGCCTCGATGATCGTGTGCGCCATGTCGATGTCGTAGGCGTTGCGCCGGTCGGGCCGGTTGAGCCGGATCCACAGCGCTCCGTCGTGTTCGCCGACCTCGACGGCGGCGGTATCAGCTGTCATGTGCGTGCTCATTCGTCCGTGACCGACAGCGCGAGCTCCGGGCACGCCTCGGCGCCGCGGGCGGCGTCGTCCTCGAGCCCCGGCGGCACCTCCGGCGTGCGCACGACGACGTGCCCGTCCTCGTCGGACAGGTCGAAGACGTCGGGAGCGGTCATATTGCACAGACCGTGTCCCTGACACCGGTTCTCGTCAGCTCGGACCTTCATGGCTGCCCTCCGTGCGACGCTGCTTCGGGAACGAGCCGGAGCCCTTCCGGCCCCGGGTGAGCATTCCGCCATGCCCACGTTGTTCACATATAACCATTATCAGAGAACCGGCGAAAGGTCGAGCCTTGACTGGGGCAGTCATATAACTATTATCAGAGAAAGCCCAAAGGAGGGATGCGCTGTGACCGAGCAGGCTCGTAGTCCGATCGCCGCGTTCGACCACCACTCCCCGGAACACGCGGCGGACCCGGTCGGCACCTATCGCCAGCTCCGGGCCGAGCACCCGGTCGCCTGGACCGAGGCACACGGCGGGTATTGGGTCCTCGGCGACTACGCCAGCGTCTTCGAGGCCTCGCGCGACGACGATCTGTTCTCCTCCGCGCGGCACGAATCCGGCGGCGAAGGCCTGGCGATCGTCATCCCGAAGGCCCCGACGGCGTTCCACATCCCGATCGAACTCGACCCGCCGACGTTCCGCGGCTACCGCAAGATCGTGAACAAGGTGACCGCACCCGCCGCGGTCAAGAAACTCGACCCCGTCATCGACCGGTTCGTCACCGGGTTCATCGACGAGATCATCGAGAGCGGCGAGGCCGATCTCGCCTTCGTCGCGGGCGTGCCCGCGGCCGTGACCGTCGACTGGCTCGGCCTCGACGCCTCGGAGTACAAGCGGTACGTCGACGCGATGCACACGCTCGTCTCGGCCGCTCCGGGCTCCGAGGAGTACAACCACGCCCGCGACGTCGCGGTGCCGTGGGTCGAGAAGACCGTCCGCGCACACATCGCGAAGCGGCGCGAGAACCCGTCCGACGACGCCACGAGCGAGTTCATCCGCGCCGAGATCGACGGCCGGTCGATGTCGGACGACGAGATCTACTCGATCCTCGAACTGCTCATCTCCGGCGGCGTCGGCACGACGGCCTCACTGGTCACGCAGTCGCTGGTGTGGCTGTACGAGAACCCGGGCGAGCGGCAGCGGCTCATCGACGACCCGAGTCTGCTCGACGTCGCGGTGGAGGAGTTCCTCCGGGTGTTCTCCCCGACGCAGGCGCTTGCGCGCACGATCACGCGCGAGGCCGAGTTCCAGGGCGTCCACGTCCACGCCGGCGACCGCGCGCTGCTGAGCTGGGCGTCGGCCAACCGCGACCCGGAGCAGTTCGACGAGCCGGACCGGGTCGACATCACGCGCTGGCCCAACCGCCACATGGCGTTCGGCCTCGGCGTCCACCGCTGCGCCGGTTCCCACCTCGGCCGGGCGATGGCGCGCGCGATGATCAGCCAGGTCCTGGAGCGGATGCCGGACTACGAGGTCGACCTCGACGGCCTCGTCACCTATCCGGACCAGGGCACCAACGCCGGGTTCCACTCGATCCCGTGCCGGTTCACGCCCGGGCAGCGCCGCGGGGAGCCGTTGTTCGGCTCGGGCCGATGACCCGGATCGTCGTCGCCGGTGGTGGCCTCGCGGCCACCCGCGCCTGCGCGAGCCTGCGCCGCACGGGCTTCGACGGCGAGCTCGTCGTACTCGGCGCGGAACGCCACGCTCCCTACGACCGGCCGCCGCTGTCGAAGGCCGTGCTCAGGGGCGACCGCGACGACGCGCCGCTGCCGTTCGACGTCGACGCGCTCGGCGTGCGGTTCCGGGAGGGCGTCACGGCCACCGGGCTCGACACCGCAGGGCACGTCGTGCGCACCGACGCCGGCGACGAGCCGTACGACGCGCTGCTGCTGGCCACCGGCGCCCAGCCGGTGCGCCTGCCCGGCGACGGCGAGCAACTGACGGTGCGCACGCTCCACGACGCGCTCGCGTTGCGTGCCCGGCTCACCGCAGGGGCGCGGGTCGTGCTCATCGGGGCGAGCTGGATCGGCGCCGAGGTGGCCACCGCTGCCCTCGCGGCCGGCTGCCGGGTGACATGCCTCGAAGCGGGTCCCGCTCCCCTGTCGGCCGCACTGGGTGCCGAGGTCGGCGCCCTGTTCACCCCGTGGTGGTCCGATGTCGACCTGCGGCTCGACACCATGGTCGCATCGGTCGACCCGGGCGGGGTGCGACTGGCGGACGGTTCGGTGGTCGCCGCGGACGTGGTCGTCACCGGCGTCGGCGTCCGGCCGGCCACCGGGTGGCTCGCCGGGTCCGGACTCGAGGTCGGCAACGGCGTGCACGTCGACGAGTACCTGCGCACCTCGGCGCCGGGGGTGTGCGCCGTCGGCGACCTCGCCGCGCGCTGGTCGCCCCGCGCGGGCGCGCGCCTGCGGGTCGAACACTGGGACGAGGCGGGTGCCGCCGCGTCGGTCGCCGCCCGAGTGCTGGTCGGCTGGTCCGCGGGCAGTCCCGATGCGGACCTGCCGGTGCACGACCCGGTGCCGTACTTCTGGTCGGACCAGTTCGGCCGCAAGGTGCAGTACGTCGGCCACCACGGCCCGGCCGACCGCGCCGAGGTCGTCCCGAGCGACGACGACAAACCGGTGGTGCGCTGGCATACACCCGACGGCACCCTCACCGCGTGGCTCGGGGTCGACCGGATGAAGGAACTGGTCCCGGCGCGGAAACAGCTCGCGCTCGCCCCGGCCGCAGCCCGCTGAACCCACGCGTGTCCTGCACTCAGCACCGCGTGTCCGGCATCCGGACCCGGGGTGTCCTGCACCCAGCACGTCTCCCGGCCGCCGCTCCGTAAGACCGCTCGGCAACACCGCCCTGCAACGCCGCTCCGCAAACACCGCTCCGCGACACCGCTCCGCGAAGCCACTCGGCAACACCGCACACGGCACGAACACGTCCGCTCGCGTGCCGGACGCGCACCGATATTCCTCCCCTGGCGCGTCCGGCACGGCGTCCGCCCGGCGATCACGCGGCAGGCGTCTCCAGGAAATCGGCGAACGAACGCGATTCGAGATCCCGCAGCGGGGCGACGATCTCCCGGCCGACCTGCTCGAGGTAGGCCTCGGTCTGCTCGGCGTCCATGCCGGGCCAGTGCGGTCGCACCAGCAGCGGGCCGACCGGCAGGGCGGCCGCGATGTCGGCGATCTGTGTCCGGCACGTCTCCGCGTCGCCGAGGATGACATGGTCGCGCACGGTGTCGCCGAAGTTGCGCACCTCGTCGTCACCGAGCAGCGTCATGCCGCGGCCCGCGTAGGCCTCGTACTTGCCGCGCGCCACGGCGGCAAACCGCGCCACCGCGTCGTCGAACCCGTCGCCGATCATCAGTTCGCGCCGCAACGGCAGCGGGTTCAACGGCAGGCCGCGGCTCGTACGCTCGGCGGCGTAGGTGCGGATGAGCGCGTCGACCTGGTCGATCGTCTGCTGCGGCGTGATCGTCCAGACGTCGCCGTGGCGTGCGGCCCTGCGCACACCGGTCTCCCGCATCGCACCCAGCCACACCGGCGGCCGCGGTTGCTGCAGCGGATGCACATGCGTCGGCAGGTCGTCGATCTGCCAGAACCGGCCGTGATGGCTCACGCGGTCCTGCGACCACATCGCCGTCATGACCTCGATCAGCTCCTCCAGCAGCCGATAGCGCTGATCGAACGGAACACCCATGGTGGCGTACTCCTGCGGCAGGTAGCCGGTGCCGAGCCCGACCACGAGCCGCCCGCCGGTGACGACGTCCAGTGTGGCCAGTTCCTCGCCGAGCACCACCGGATGGTGCACGGGTCCGATGAGGACGGTCGTCCCGATCTTCACATGGTCGTCGAGCTCGGCGGCCAGGCGTGCCAGCAGCGGCACGGGCTGGAACCAGCGGAACCCGTCGTAGAGGAAGTGCTGGCCGATCGTCAGGTACGTGAACCCGGCCCGTTGCGCGGCCTCGGCCTTGCGCAGCATCAGGTCGAGGTGTTCCCTGGCCGACGACGCGACCGGCTGATCTCCCATCAGGATGCCGAATTCCACGGTTCCTCCTTCGGTGTGGGCGGTGCTCGCTACTTGGCCGTCATGCCGCCGTCGACGGGGATCGTCACGCCCGTCACGAAGCTCGCCATGTCGCTGGCGAGGAACAGTGCGACCTGGGCGATCTCCTCGGGCTGCGACGGGCGGCCCATCGGGATCTGGGCGAAGAACGCCTTCTTGCGCTCGGCCAGCTCCTCCTCGGTGTTCGTCCGGAAGAACGCGGGCAGGCCGGGCGTGTCGACCGACCCCGGAGCGATGGCGTTCACCCGCACCCCGTCCTGAGCCAGCGCCAGCGCCAGCGAGCGCACCAGCGCGATGATGCCGCCCTTGGTGAACGAGTACAGCGGACTGTACGGCGAGCCGACCAGCCCCGAACTGGAGCTGGTGAAGATCACCGAGGCGTTGCCCGAGGCTCGCAGGGCGTCGGTGAGGTAATTGGTCAGGTAGAAGCTCGCACGGGCGTTGATCTCGATGAGCGCGTCCCAGTCCTCGAGCGCCAGGTCCGTGCCCGCGGCGCCGGGTATGCCGACGTTGTTGTACAGCACGTCGAGCGACCCGTGTTCGGACTGCACCCGCTCGGCGAGCGACTTCAGCGCGTCCAGGTCGCGGACGTCGACGACCTCGGCCCGCGCGCTGCCGCCCGCCGCCTCGACGGTGCCCACGACGTCCTTGGCGGCGCCTTCGTCGACGTCGACGACGATCACGTGCGCTCCCTGCGCGGCGAAGGCCTCCGCCGCGGCGCGGCCCATGCCCGAGCCGCCCGCGGTGATGAGCGCGGTCCTGTTCTTGAGCAGCATGGTGAATTCTCCGATCTGCGACATGTGGTCCACTGTGGATTGTTCGGGGAACGGCGGTCACGTGCCCGGCGGGCGCGTGACCCCCGCCAGCGGCCACTGGATGTGTTTGACCTCGAAGAACTCGGCGAAGCCGTCCTCGCCGAGTTCGCGGCCGACGCCGCTTCGTCCGGGGCCGCCCCACGGCGCGTCCGGCCGCATGCCGGCACCGCCGTTGATCGTGACCGTCCCCGAGCGCAGGCGCTCGGCCACGGGCATCGCCTCGTCCAGCGGGCCGAAGACGTTCGCGGCCAGCCCGTACGACGTCGCGTTGGCGAGTCGCACCGCTTCGTCGACGTCGGAGTACGGCAGCGCGATCGCGATCGGGGCGAACAGCTCGGTCTGTGCGATCGGGGCGTCGACGTCGACGCCGGTGAGGATCGCCGGGTTGAGGTAGTGGCCCGCAGGCAGGTCGGGCCGCCCGCCGCCTGCGGCCACCGTGGCGCCCGCGGCGACCGCGCCGGACACCATGCCTTCGACCTTCGCCCGGTGGTCGGCCGAGATCACCGGGCCGACGACCGTCGCGTCCTCCTGCGGGTCGCCGACGGCGATCGTCCTGATGAACGCGTCGGCCTTCTCGCAGAACTCGTCGAGCCGGTCCTGTGGCACCAGCACTCTGCTCCACGCCGCGCAGCCCTGACCCGCGTTGCGCGCGAACCGCAGGATGGACGGCCCGACCGTCGAGTCGAGATCCGCGCTCGGCAGGATGATGTTGGGGCTCTTGCCGCCGAGTTCGAGGACGGCCTTCGACAGCGAACCGAGCGCCGACTGCGACATGACCTGCCCGCCGACCGCGTCCGACCCGGTGAACGACACGAGGTTCACGTCGGGGTGCCCGGTGAGCCGCCGGCCCACATCCGGTCCGCCGACGACGAGGTTCACCACACCCGGCGGCAGGTCGAGTTCCTCGAGCAGTTCGAACACGCGCAACGTCGTCTGCATGCCCTGCGGCGACGGCAGCACCACGGTGGTGCACCCGCTGGCGAGCGCACCGCCGAGCTTCCAGGCGAGCAGGTTGATCGGATAGTTGTAGGCGGGCAGGGCGGCCAGCACACCGGCCGGTTCGTAGCGCAACAGGCTCGTCGACAGCACCGGCTTGTCGTACAACGGCAACGCGTGCGAGTACCCACCACGAGGACCTCGTTCGGCCATTTCGGCGTACCACCGCAGCGCTTCGACCGGGCCACCGACCTGCATGCCGCGCGCGGCGGCGATCGGGGTGCCGACCTCGTCGGCGATCAGCCGGGCGAGCGGTTCGGTGTTCTTCTCCAGCAGATCGGCCAGTCGGGTCACCACGCGCGCACGGTCCTTCGGCCCGTAGGAACGCCAGGCCTCACCCTCGAACGCGGTCCGCGCACTCGCGACCGCGGCGTCCACCTGCTCCGGAGAGCTCAGCTGAGCGGTGCCGACCGCCTGCTCGGTCGACGGGCTCCACGAGGTGTAGGTCTCGCCGGACTCCCCGTCGCGCCACGCGCCGTCGATGTAGGTGCTCTTACTCCGCGTGTCCAGGCCACTCATGCCTGCTCCTTCGTGTCCTCGTTGACGGCCGCCGACCACCCCGGATGGATCCTAGGCAGGCTGCGCGGCCGTGCGACAGTTGTCGTCGTGCGCGGGAAACTCGAATGCGTGCACATCACCTGCCACGCGCAGCCCGGAACGTCCGCACCGCGGCGCGGTGATCCTCGGTGCCGAACAGCAGTGACGTCGCCTCCACCGACTCGGCGAAACCGCCACCCGTGGCGCGGTTGACGAACGCCTTGCCGACCCGCACCGCCAACGGCGGGTGGGCCGCCATCTCGCCCGCCAGCCCCACCGCCCGTTCGAGCAGTTCGCCGTCCGGGTGCACCTCCTGCACCAGCCCGATGCGCTCGGCCCGTTCGGCGTCGACGTCCCGACCGCTGAGCGCCAGGTACCGCGTCCAGTGCCTCCCGATGACGTCCGGGCCGCGGACGATGCCGTAGCCCGGCATCAGGCCGACCGTGGGTTCCTTGAACGCGAACCGCGCGGACTCGCCCGCGAGCACGACGTCGCTCGCGAGCGCCAGTTCGGTGCCGCCGCCGTAGGCGACGCCGTTGACCGCGGCGATCACCGGCACCGCACACCGTTCCACCGCGTGGAACGCGTCGTACACGAGCCGCAGATGGGGCCGCACCCGACCGACGTCCCCGTCCAGGCCGGCGAACATGTCGATGTCGCCGCCCGCGGAGAACGCCCGGCCGGACCCGGTCAGCACCACGGCCCGCACGTGGTCCTCGGCGCCGTGTCCGAGCGTGTCCATCACGTCCCGCAGCTGCCGGAACCACGACTGGTCCATGGCGTTCAGCTTCGCGGGCCGGGACATCGTCAGCACGACGACGCCGGGCCGCGGTTCGGTGCGTTCGAAGCGGGTGAGCTCAACGGTCATCGGTGCCGGCCTCCCGGTCGAACGTTCCTGGGGGCACGCCGTCGGCCCGTAGCTTGTACTTCTCCACCCGCTGGCTGGGCGTCAGCGGCAGGGCGTCGAGCACGCGCACGTACCGCGGGATCGCGAACGTCGTCAGCCGCCGCTCGCAGTGCCGGATCAGCGAGGCAGGTTCCACGGTCCTCCCGTCGGCCGGCACGACGGCCACCATGACGTCCTCCTCGGACAGTGCGGACGGCACGCCGTACGCCGCGACACCCGCCACCGACGGGTGTTCGGCCACGACCCGTTCGACCTCCCACGACGAGACGTTCTCGCCGCGGCGCCGCACGGTGTCCTTGAGCCGGTCGAGGAACGTCAGGTAGCCGTCCTCGTCGAGGTAGCCGCGGTCGCCGGTGTGGAACCACAGGTTCCGCCAGCTGCGGGCCGTCTCGTCCGGCATGCGGTGGTAGCCGTCGAACATCCAGCCCGGCTTCCGCGGACGGGCCACGATCTCCCCTGGCTGCCCCGGCGGCAGCGGCTCGTCGCGCTCGTCCACCACGGCCACCTCGTAGTTCGCCGATGCCTGACCGGACGTCCCGATCCGGCGGCGCTGCGGCGGCATGTCGGTGACGATCGACACCTCGGTGCTGCCGAAGATCTCGGTCAGCCGGACACCGAAGCGCTCCTCGAAGGCCGTGAAGATCTCCCGCGGGCACGGCGCGCCGAACCCGGCCCGCACAGGGTTGTCGGCGTCGCCGGATCGCGGCGGCCGGTTGAACAGGATCCGCATCATCGCGCCCTGGTAGTTGAACGCGGTGATGCGATGCTCCCGGCAGATATCCCAGAACCGGCTCGCCGAGAACCGGCGGTGCAGCACCAGGTCCGCGCCCGCCTCCAGGGCGGCCATCACGCTGCAGTACCGGGCGTTGCTGTGGAACAGCGGGAACACGCTGTAGAGCCGATCGGCGGGCGTGTATCCCATGAGCGTCACCGTGTGCCGGGCGAGGTTCACGTTGGCCTGATGGCTCAGCACCACGCCCTTCGGCGGCCCGGTCGTGCCGGAGGTGTAGAGGATCACCGCCGGGTCGTCCGGCGACACCGCTGCCGGGCTCACGCGCGCCGCCGCACCCATCTCCTCCACATCGGACAGTCGGTGCCGCGCGACCCCGTCCGGCGCCGCTGCCGCACCGTGGCGCGAATCGCCGTCCGCAGCACCATTCGCAGCGCCGTCCGCGCCGCCGCCGGTGTCGCGTTCGCCGACGACGACGATGTGCCGCACCGATGGCGGCAGACAGGCGCGCACGGCGTCCTCGTACCGCACGTCGCACACGATCGCCGTGGCACCGGAATCGGCCAGGTAGTACCCCAGGAGGTACTCCCCCGCCTCCGGGTTCAACGGCACCTCCACGATCCCGCGCCGTGCCAGGCCGAACCACACCGTGAGGAACTCCGGACACGCGTCCAGCACGACGCACACCCGCTCGCCGTGCCCGATGCCGAGCGCGGCGAGGCCGCCCGCCACCCGGTCGGCACCCGCGTCGAGCTCCCGGTAGCCGAGCCGGGCACCGTCGACGAGCACGCCGGCATCGGCGGGCGCCGCACCGGCCGCTTCCCCGAGCCAGCCGCCCAACGTGCACGCGGTGGTGCGCGCCCGGGCGTCGCAACCGGTGGGCTCGGGGTGTTCGGTGGGCTCGGCGTGTTCGGTGGACTCGGTGGGCCGGGCGGACGTGCTCATGCCGTGCCCTCCTCGGCGAGGGCCGCCTCCCCGAGCAGCGCGTGCACTACCGACGAGTCCTGCCGGAGCTGCTCCGCCTCGCCACTGCGGACCACCTCGCCGCGCGCCACGATCGACACCGTGTCGGCGACCGCCAGGCCCGCCTCGACGTTCTGTTCGACCATCAGCACGGCGATGCCGGAATCGGCGATGGCGCGCACGCTCTCCAGGACCGTGTCGACCATGCCCGGCGCGAGACCCATGGACGGCTCGTCGAGCAGCATCACCCGGGGCTCGCCCATCAGCGCCCTGCCGAACGCGAGCATCTGCTGCTCGCCGCCGGACAGCAGCCCCGCGGGCATGTCCCGCCGCTGCGCGAGAATGGGGAACCGGTCGTACACCTCGTCGGTCAGCGCTCCCACCCGCGAGCGCACCGCGGTGTACCCGCCGATGCGCAGGTTCTCGGCGACCGACAGCGACGCGAAGATCCGCCTGCCCTCGGGGACGAGGCTGATGCCCTCCCTGACGATGCGGTGGGGCCGCTTACCCAGCAGCTCCACGCCGTCCAGGCGCACCGAACCGCCGCCGGCGGGCTGCAGGCCGCAGATCGCGCGCAGGCTCGTCGACTTTCCCGCACCGTTGGCGCCGAGCACGAGCGTGATCCGCTTCGCCTCGGCAGCCAACGACACCCCGCGGACCGCGTGCACCGGCCCGTAACTGACGTGCAGCTCGGCGACGTCAAGCATGTGCCCTCCCCTGCGTTCCCAGGTAGGCCTCCTGTACGGCCGGATGCCGCACCACCGCCTCGGGCTCGCCGCCGGCGATCAGCTCGCCGAAGTTCATGGCGAACAGGTGATCGCAGGCCTCGACCATCATCTGCACGTCGTGTTCGATGAGCAGCTGGGTCAGGCCCTCGCCGCGCAGATCGCCGAGCAATCCGGTGATGTCGTCGCGTTCCTGCCGGTTCATGCCCGCCGTCGGCTCGTCCAGCAGCAGCAACGTCGGTTCGCTCGCGATGGCCCGCGCGATCTCCACGCGCCGCTGGTAGCCGTACGACAGTTCGTCCGGGCGGTGGCGCTCCTTGCCCGCCAGTCCCGTGCGTTCGATCGCGGTGCGTACCCGCTGCCGGGCACGACTGCGCTCCGCCTTCCCCGCGGAGCCGGCCGACTCCGCGCCGAGCGCGACGTTGTCGAACACCGTGCGGCCGGGCAGGATCCGCACCGTCTGGAACGTCCGCGCGACCCCGCGCGCCGCGATCGTGTGCGGCCGCACCGTGTCGTAGCGCCTGCCTTCGAACTCGAGGCTGCCCCGCGTCAGCGGGACGAGCCGGGTCAGCGCGGCGAGCAGCGTGCTCTTGCCCGAGCCGTTCGGGCCGAGGACGCCGAAGATCCGTCCCGCCGTCAGTTCGATCGACACGCCGTCGACCGCCTTCACGCCTCCGAAGTGGACGGCGACGTCGGCGGCGCGCAGCACGCACTCCGTCGCAGCGGCGTCACGCGCCTCGCCGACGTCCTCGACCGTGCCGGATACCATCAGGAATCACCTCCCACGGCGGCCGCCGCCGGCTGCGGCGGCGGTGCGTCCGGCGGGGAGTCGGCCGTCTCCCGCCGCTTCCTGCGATACGTGCGGTAGCCGTCGACGACGGCCCCGGTGACGCCGCCGGGCAGGTACACGGCCGCCGCGGCGACGAGCACGCCGTACACGACGTCCTCCCACTCGCCCACGAACGCCAGCATCTCCGGCATCCACACGAAGATCACCGTGCCGACGAGCGCGCCGATCCACGAGCGCGACCCGCCGACGATGATGATCGTCAGTGCCAGCACGACGAGGTGGAAGTTGATGTCGTCCGGGGTCACCGTCGACCGCAGCAACACGGTCATGGAGCCCGCCAGCCCGCCGAGCACCCCGCTGACGGCGAACGTGGCGCGCCGGTACCGCGCGACGTTGATGCCCATCGCCGAGGCCAGTTCGGGATCCTCGCGAACCGCCTCGACCCGGCGTCCCAGCGGACCGAGCTCGGTGAACGTCAGCGCGGCCACCACGACGGCGGCCACCGCGAGCAGGTGCCCCGTGTCGAGCATGCCGAGTGCGCCGAACAGTCCCGCCGCGCCACCGGTGAGGTCGCCGCCGTTGACCACGAGCACCGAGATGATCAGGGTGAACGCCACGGTCGCCATCGCGAGGTACAGCCCGGTGAGCCGCTGGATCAGCAACCCGAGCGCATACGCAACAACCCCGCCGGCGACCGCGGCCAGCAGGATCGCCGTGGCGGTCGACAGTCCGTAGTGGACCATGCCGATCGCCGCGATGTAGCCGCCGATGCCGTAACACCCGACGCCGGCGAACGAGAACACGCCGGCTCGCAACGGGACCTGCACGCTCAGCGCCAGCAGCAGCGTCGTCAGCGTGCTCTGGATGAGCACGATGTGGGAGAAGTACCAGTCGATCATGTCCGCCGCACCTCCTTCCTGCCGAACAGGCCCTGCGGGCGCAGCAGGAGCACGGCGAAGATCAGTCCGAAGGAGACGGCGTCGACCCAGGTGCCCTGGTTCATCGCCAGCACGAACGTCTCCGCTCCCGCGAGCACGAACGCGCCGACGATGACGCCGCCCATACTGCCGAGACCGCCGAGCACGACGATCGCGAACGCCTTGATGAGCAGCTGATCACCGCTCGCGGGAGCGATCGCGCCGAGCTGGAACGTCAGCAAGGCACCCGCGAGCCCCGCGAGCGCCCCCGCGGTCGCCATCGTGCCGAGTGCGAGCGTCGACCGGTCGACGCCCATCAACGAGGCCGTCTCGGAGTCGACGCCGATCGCCCGCAGGGCCAGGCCCTGCCGCGACGTCGCCAGCCAGCGCCACACGCCCACGCCGATACCGATGCCGGCGACGACGATCACCAGCACGGTCGTCGTCATGCGCAGTCCGGCGATCTCGAACACCTGCGCCTGGTAGGTGCTCCCACGGAACCCGAAGGGCGCACTGGCCGTCACGCGCTCGGCGATCGCCAGCGGGATGGCGGCGACACCGATGCCGCCGATGAGGATGCGCAGTTCGGCCGACCGGTGATCGGTCGCCCTGCGCATGATCGGCCCGAATGCGAGCACCTGCGTCAGCGTCGCGATCAGCGCGCCCGCCGCGACCGCGACCAGCACCACGGCCGGCATCGGCAGCGCGACGTGCTGGGTCACCACGTGGGCGGTGAACGCCGAGAACATGAACGTCGCACCGTGGGCGAAGTTCAGAATCCCGATCGTGCTCCACGCGAGCGCCATGCCGAGCGCGAACACGAGGTACACCGATCCGAGGGCGACGGCGTTCAGGATGTGCTGGGCCATGACCGGCACCTCCCTCCGGAACGCGGGTCACGTCCGATGCGGCGGGTCATGACGCACCGCCGGACACGAGCTCCTCGCTCGTGCCGTTCCAGCGCACGAGCACACCCGGTACGCGCATGTCGTTGCCCTCGAAGGTGAGCTCGCCCATCACGCCGTCGAAGCCTTCCTTCGCGACCTGCTGCAGCCCGCGTTTGATGCCCTCACGGCTCGCCGAGCCGGACGCCTTGATCGCCCGCGCCAACCACCACATGCCGTCGTAGCCCTCGGCGGCGTAGACGTCCGGTTTCCGCCCGAAGCGCTGCTGGAACGCCGCCACGAAGTCCCGGGCCTTCTCGCCCGTCAGTGCCGGGGAGAAGTCGGTCGGGTAGATCACGCCTTCGCCGTGCTTGCCCGCCTCCTTCAGATTGCCGCCGCCCTGCACCGACGTCCCCATCACCTGGCCGTCGTAACCGGCCTGGCGCAACTGGGTCAGCGCGGTGACCGACTGCGGTTCGGTCAGCAGCATCACGACGGCGTCCGGGTCCTCGCCCGCGATCGACCGCACCGGTGTCGTGAAGTCCTGGGTGGTCGACTGCACGGGCGTGCTGGAGACGATGTCCAACCCGTGCCGGTCCGCCTGTTTCGGAAAGGACCCCTCGCCGATCTCCGCGAACGTCGGGTACGTCGCGTTGTACAGCACGCTGACGTCGCCGAGCCCCTTGTCGGCGAGGTACTCGGTCGCCAGGTTGTAGTACGAGGCCATCGGCGCCGTCGCCCGGAACGTGTAGTCGTTGATGACGACGCCGTCGGAACCGGCCTGCGTGAAGATCGTCGGCACCTGGGCGCGTTCCACCATCGGCGCGACCGTCGCGGCCTGCTGTCCCTGGGTCGGCCCCATGATCGCGTGCACGGTCCGGTCGGCGGTCGCCTGCGCCATCTCGGCCGACGCCGTCTCGATCGACCCGGCCGTGTCGATCTCCTTGATGGTGAGCTTCACGCCGTCGCCGAGGAAGCCGGAGCGGTTGATCTCGGCGATCGCGAGCTTGCCGCCCCGGGCGCCGCCGATGCCGGCATAGGCCACCGGGCCGGTCTGGTCGCGCACGCCGAGCAGCTTGATCTCCTTCGGGATGCCTTCCTCGGTGGCGATACCGCCCTGTGCCGCGTCGCAGCCGCTCATCGAGACCGCGGCGACGGCCACGAGAGCGCATGCGGTGGCGCGCCGCAGCCGGCGCCACCGGTGGGGAACCCGCATGCTCGTCCTCCTGCCTGTGTCGGTGGGGATGTGTCGTGCCGCCGCGGAGTCACGGGACCGGCTCGCCGGCCAGTTCACCGGCGACGAGGTAGGCCAGTGTCACGCCGCGGCCGAGTGCGAACCCGCTGTTGTAGCCGGTTCCGGTCGTGGTCAGTGCCGCGCACGAGCCCACGGCGTGGAGACCGTCGATCACGGCGCCGTCGGGGTCGAGCACCCGTCCGTCACCGTCGATGTGCACGCCGCTGGACCCGATGCCGGTGCCCACGAACTTCAGCCGCAGCCCGTGGAACGGCGCCTCGGTCAGCTGTCCGAGGACCGGGCTCGGCGTGTTCTCGGGATCGCCCGCGAACGTGTTGACGTAGGTGACGGTGCCGCGGCCGAAGTCGGGGTCCTCTCCCTGAGCGGCGTAGTGGTTGAACCGCTGGGCCGTCCTGGTCAGCTGCGGACCGTCGATGCCGAGTCGCGCGCCGAGCTCGGCCAGCGTCGGGGCGGAGGTGACCCAGCCTTCGGGGTACTCGCCGCCGGGCGGGGTGGCGGCGAGTCCGTACTTCTGCCGGTGCTGGTCGTCCCAGACGAGGAAGAACGGCAGGTGCCGATCGCCGGGAGCAAGCGTCTTGGCGACGATGTCGACCCAGTAGGAGTCGTTGCAGAAGCGATTGCCCGCCGCGTCGACGATCATCGTGTGCGGCATGGCGTACTCGGGGCCGTAGCCGTACCCGGTGCCGACCTGGGATCGCCACCCCGGCAGCATCGGCACGCTCGTCGCCGGGATCTTCGCGATGGCGGCGCCCACGCCGCGGGCGAGGGTGATGCCGTCCCCGCGCAGCGACTCCGGCGCGACGCTGCCGAAGTCCTCCGGTTCGAGGTCGACCATCTCGCGGACGAGGTCGGAGTTCCAGTCGTAGGTGCTCGTCGCCAGCACGACCGGGCCGCGCACCTCGACCGGACCGGCCGGGCCCTCGGCGCGCACGCCCACGACCCGGTCGCCGTCGGTGAGCAGATCGGTCACCGGGTGGGAGGGGCGGATCTCGATCCGGTCCTCCTGCAGCACGCGGTGCAGGAAACTCGCCACGACACCGGTGCCGAAGGTGAGCGGGTCGGATCCCTCTGCCGCGCCGAACGCACGGCCGCCTGCGATACCGAACGCGGGCACTCCCGCGTGGTCCGCCTTGTCCGAACGGGACTCCTCGGAGTCCACATAGGTCGCGCGGCGGCCCTTCGTCATGAGTTCGTCGTAGGTCGTGCCGACCGGGAAGTACGGGCTGACACGGAGCTTGTCGCGCCAGGCGCCGAGCACGCTGCCGTCGATCACCTCGTTCGTGAGGTACCTGCCGACGGGCAGCGCGCCCTCGGCCTCGTTGTGGTAATCGGCGAGTCCGGGAATGACCTTCCAGCGGATCGCCCCGAGCTCCTCCCAGTAGCGGATCGCGTCCGGACCGGTCCGGATCCAGCGCAGCATCGCCTTCTCGTCGAGCACCTCGGGGTCCTCCTGGGCAATGGCCCGCACGTAGGTCTCGGTGAGCTCCACCGAGTCCTCGATGCCCTCCCGCGCGGCGACCGGATTGGCGCCGATCCACACCTGGCCGCCCGAATAGGCGGCCGCACCGCCGACCTGGTCCGCAGCCTCGAACACGATCACGTCGCGGCCGCGGACCGCGGCACCGAGGGCCGTGGCCAACCCGGACAGGCCCGCCCCGACGACGATCACCGGTTCGTTCGCATCAACCATCGGTCGTTGTTCCTTTCGCGCGGGTTGACTGGAGTCGGAAGCGGCGGAGCGTGGGCGGCGAGCCCGGTCCCGGGCCGTGGGTGCGAGCCCGGAACGGTCACGGTGCCGGTCACCGGTGGGTCACCGGCGCTGGATCAACTTCGTTTCGAGGTAGGCACCGAGGCCTTCGACGTTGCCCTCGCGGCCGAGGCCCGACTGCTTGTAACCGCCGAACGGCTGCACCACGCACATGTCCCAGCCGTTGACCGACACCTGGCCGCTGCGGATGCGGCGGGCGATCCGCTCCCCCTCGGCGGCGTCGCGGGCGTACACCGCACCGGAGAGTCCGTAGTCCGAGTCGTTGGCCAGCGCGACGGCCTCGTCGACGTCGTCGAACGGGATGACGCAGATGACGGGGCCGAAGATCTCCTCCTGGGCGATGCGCATGTCGTTGCGCACGTCGGCGAACACGGTCGGCTCGACGAACCAGCCGCGATCCACACCGTCCGGCCGCCCACCACCGGTGACGAGCCGGGCGCCCTCGTCGAGACCAAGCTTGATGTAGCCCTCCACCCGGTCACGCTGCCGCTCGGCGGCGAGCGGGCCGAGCACGGTGTCGCCATCGGCGGGATCACCGACTTTCAGGCCTTCGAACGTCGGGACGAGCGCCGCGAGCAGCTCCTCCTGGCGGCCGCGCGGTACCAGGATGCGGGTCAGCGCGGCGCACACCTGCCCGGAGTGACCGATCCCGGCGAACGCCAGTGTCGGCAGGACGTCGTCGAGCGGCACGTCGTCGGCGATGATGGCGGCCGACTTCCCGCCCAGTTCGAGCGTCACGCGCGTGATCCGTTCGCCGCACAGACTCATGATCCGCTTGCCCGCGGCGGTGCTGCCGGTGAAGGCAACCTTGTCGACGCCCGGGTGGGTCACCAGGTGTTCGCCCACCTCGCGGCCACCGGGCAGCACGCTGATCACACCCTCGGGCAATCCCGCGGCCTCCAGCGCCTCGGCCAGCAGGTACAGGCTCACCGGCCCTTCCGGTGCGGGTTTGAGCACGACCGTGCAGCCGGCCGCGAGCGCGGGGCCGATCTTCAGTGACGCCGTGGCCACCGGGCCGTTCCACGGGATGATCGTGGCGACGACACCGACCGGTTCGCGGACCAGCACCCCGTGGCCGCCCTCCCAGGAACGTTCCTCCTCGAACTCGAACCGCTCGTGCAGGGTCGAGGCATCGGCCCACATCTTGAGCGCGTTCTGGTGGAAAGCCTCGCTCACCGCGGACGGGGCGCCGATCTCCGCGGTGAACGAGGCAGCCATGTCGCCGAAGCGCTTCTCGACCTCGGCGCCGACCCTGGTCAGCACCGCGGCACGCGCCGCGGGCGTCATCCGGGGCCACGGCCCGTGGTCGAACGCCTTCCGCGCCGCGGCCACAGCGGCGTCGACGTCGGCGGGCGTCGGGTCCGGCACCGTCGCGAGGCGCTCCTCGGTCACCGGCGAGACGACGTCGATGACACCGTCGCCTGCGGGGTCGACCCAGCGGCCGCCGATGAACAGCTTCGAAAAGCTCCGCACGGTCTCGGGTGCGTGCACCGTCGAGGTCATGGACGCGCTCCTTTGCGAGTGCCGAACCTGGCCGTCACCGGCGGCGGTGCGCGGTGACGTCGCTAACAACCTTGGCTCGCGACCAGGTCCAAGTCAATGCCTTTCATAGGATTTATTGTCATGAATTACGCCCCGGGTCGATCGCCGATGCGGGAACGGGGAAGGTCGTGGACGGCACACGAAAACGCCGCTGCGGCGGGGAGAAACTCCCCTCCGCAGCGGCGTGGTCCCGACCGCGCTCGGCAACCGGGCGACTCCGGTCGCCTGACGGCCTACGTCACGTCGAACCGCGGCGACGGCAGTGTCCGCAGGATGCCCGCGAGCCGCTCCGGCACCGGCGCCTTCGCGAACGACACGTCCCGGCAGGCATACGTCATGAACCCCCTCGTGACGAGCTCGTCGTCGCACGTGAACTCGTAGCCGACCGTGTACGACGAGGTGCCGATCCGGTCGAGCACCGCCTGGCAGACGAGCTCGTCGAACACCTCCGCCGTGCGGTGGTACGTCGCGCCCGAGCTCACGCCGACCGTCACGATCCCCAGGTCCGGCTCGAGGTCCCCGCTACGCAGGCCGTGCGAGTAGAGCCACGAGGTGTACGTGCGTTCCATCCACCGGTAGTAAATGGCGAAGTACGCGATGCCCACCGCGTCGCAGTCGCCGTAACTGAGCTGGAACGCCAGCCGGTCCCGGTCACTCATCGTCGCTCCCCTCCTCCGGCAGTGCCACGGTCGCGGTGCCCGTCAGCACCGGGTCGCCGTCCACTACGGACAGCTCGACGTCGCAGTCGCACAGGGTCTCGCCGCCGCGCTCGCCCTGCCCGGGGCGCACGCCGGTGACGACGCCGCCCGCGCGCAGCCGGTCGCCCGCACGCACGTTGCCGCGGAAGCGCACGCGCAGCCTCCGCACCCGGTCGTGCCCGCCCGCGAACCCTGCCAACATGTTCATCACGTACGCCATGTTCAGCGGCCCCTGGTTGATCGCGCGCTCGCCCATGCCGAGCTCCCGCAGCGCCGCGGTGTCCCAGTGGATCGGCGTGGGATCCCGCAGCAACGCCGCCGTGGTCTTCATCCTCCCGGCGTCGACCTCCGGTACGTCCCGGTCCGGTAGCCGCATGCCCGGCGCGAGCGGCCCGCCGCGACGGGCCACGGCCGCATCGTCTCCCGGGCGGGCCGTCACGTCGTCGTCCTGGCCGCTCACGAGTGCCTCCTCGGCAGGATCAGCGAGTTCCAGCAGTCGGCCACATGGGCGCCGCCCTCCTTGTCGTGCAGCCGAAACGCGTAGCCGATCACGTCGAACATCCCGCTGCGGCCGGACTTGCGATCGGCCGAGGTGATCTCACCGGACACGAGATAGGTGCGGCCCACGCGCATCGGCGCATGCCACACCGTCTCGTGCTCGCCGAACATCGGACCGTCGTCGGCACTCGAACCGAACCACGCGAACAGCTCGTCCCACGTGACGCCCATCGCCTGCGTCGCCGCGGTCCACGCCAGCAACGGATGCGCGAGCTCGTCGCCCGATCCCTCCGGCACCGCTCCGTCCGACACCGACGCGCGGGGCTGTTCCAGCGCCGCGTCGGCCAGCAGCCACGCGAACCACCGCTCGACGGTGAACTCCCCGCCGGGGAACGACCGGCCGACCTGCGCGGCGACGTCGTCGGCCGTCACCTCGGGCCTCTCGCCCGCCGGCTCAGACATCCCGCTCCCTGTCTGCCCAGTAGGGCTCACGCAGCTCCCGTTTGAGGATCTTGCCCGTCGGGGCCTTCGGCAACTCGGTCACGAAGTCGACCGATCTCGGCTTCTGGTACCCGGCGAGGTGCTTCCGCGCCTGTTCGATGATCTCCTCCTCCGTGACACGCTGTCCCGATTTCAGCACGACGACGGCCTTCACCGACTCGCCCCACTCGTCGTCGGGCACGCCGATCACGGCGCACTCCAGCACCGCCGGATGCCGTGCGATGGCCTCCTCGACCTGCACGCTGAAGATGTTCTCGCCGCCGGAGATGATCATGTCCTTCGAGCGGTCGACGATGTAGACGTAGCGGTCCTCGTCCCACGTCGCGATGTCGCCGGTCCACATCCACCCTCCCCGGGTGGCGACGCCCCTGCTGTCGGGGGCGCCCCCGCCCCGCAGCGTCTCGGCGGTCAGGTCGGGCCGGTTCCAGTAGCCGAGCATGTTCGCCTCGGACCGGACGATGATCTGCCCCGGTGTGCGCCCGTCCTGCGGCACGTCCCGGCCGGTCTCGTCGACCACCCGCACCTGCGTGCCGAAACCCTCTCGGCCACAGGACTGCAGCCGCTCCGGGCGGACACCCGCGACCGCGGACGTGTGATCCTCCTGCGACAGGAAGCACATCGTCGAGCCCTCGGTCTGCCCGTACCCCTGGATCAGGGTGCAGGGGAACGCCTCCAGGGCCTGGCGCACGATCGCCGAGGGCATCGGGCCGCCACCGTACTGGATGTTGCGCAGGCTCGAGAGGTCGTACCGCTCGAACCCCTCGACGGCCATCATCCAGTTCAGCATCGTGGTGATGCCGAGCAGCGCCGACACCCGTTCGGCCTCGATCACCTCCAGTGCCCGCTTCGCCTCGAAGTTCATCATGACGAGCGGGCAGCCGTGCTTGAGATAGTTCATCGCGAGCACGACGGGAATGTGGAACAGCTGTCCGGTCAGCAGGTACACGTCGGAGGGCACGATGCGCTCGGCGACCGTCTGGTTCAGCATCCCGGCGGCCGCACTCCGGTGCGAGTGCAGGGCACCTTTCGCCTGCCCGGTCGTGCCGCCGGTGTAGAGGATGAAGAACGGATCGTCGTCACCGATCTTCGCCGAGAAGGCGGGTTCCTCGTCCGAGGCGGCCTCGACGAGCTCTTCCAGCCCGCCGTCGCCGTCCGGCCCGAACCGCAGCACGTGCGGCACGTCCACCGTGCGGCACAACTCGTCGACCACGCCCGACCACTCGGCCTCGGCGATGAGCGCCCGCGGGGCGGCGTCGGCCACGATCGTGGCCAGCTCGGGTGCGGCGAGCCGCCAGTTCAGCGGTTGCAGCACCAGCCCGGCACGGCCCGCCGCGAAGTACAGCGCCTGGTACTCCACGCAGTTGCGCGACAGCACGGCGACCCGGTCCCCCGGCGCCAGCCCACGGGCGAGCAGACCGTTGGCCAGCCGCCGCACGAGATCGTCGAACCGCCGCCAGGTGAGCCTCCGCTCGGCGGTCACGTCGTAGATCGCCTGCCCGCCGGGCGTCAGCGCCGCCCACTTCGCGGGGATCAAACCCTGATTGGCCACGGTTCCTCCGATCCGTCCCTGGACCCGGTCACGTCAGTACGGCAGGTCGAGCTGCACGTGCCGCCGGGTGAACCGCCATGCGCCGTCCTCGCGGGCGAGCTCGTCCTCGTAGCGTGCCGTCGACAGCACGGTGAGCGTCTGCCCTGCGATGGAGATCAACGTCAGGTAGGACGTCACCGTGGCGCTGCTGTCGGTGAGGTCGCGCACGACCACGTTCGACACCAGGTGACGGCGCTGGTCGTCCTGCGACGCCAGTGACTTCTCCATCAGGCCCACGATCTGGTCCCGGCCCTCGAACGGGCCGACCAGGTCGCCGTCGGCGACCCGCATCGACATCACGGCGTCGGCGGTGAAGCAGCCGGCCATCGCCGTCATGTCGTTCTCGTCGTAGGCGAAGGTGTACACGCCGAGCAAGTTCTCGATCGCGGCACGTTCGTCGGCGATTCCCATGTTCCGGCCTCCTGGTTCTGGTGGGGATACGGAGTTCTCGTGCAGACGGGGTTGCGCCATGCGGCCGGCCGAGCCGGCCGGAGCGGGTCGGTGCGAGTCGGGCGGGTCAGGACCCCGCGGGCGTGACCGTGCCGCCGAGCGCGACGACCAGCGGGATCGGATCGAAGAACTCGGCGAACCGGGCGATCCGGTCGCCCCGCACCGTCACCCGCGCGATGTAGGTGTTGCGGTACGGCAGCCCGGTGGTCCGCACCGAGGCGTCCGATGTGTACTCGGCGACGAACTCGCCGGGAACGTCGAGCTCGTTGATCCGGTACGACGCGAAGTTCATGGGTGTCACCAGGTCCGGCAGACCCGAATAGAACTCCGCGATCGCCGCGCGGCCCCGCAACCGCGCCGGAATTCCCTCGGGGGCGTACGGGATGTCGAGCACACCGTCCTCGTGGAACAGCCCGGGGATCGCGGAGACGTCGAGCGATCCCACCGCGTCGAGATAGGCGGTGATGAGCCTGCGTCCGATGTCGGTGTCGGCCGTTGCGGTCATGCCTCGAAGCCCTCCAGTTCCGGCGGGGTGAGTGCCGAGATCACCCGGGAGGAGATCCGCCACCCGGCCGCGGTGCGGACGTAGGTGTCCTCGTTGAGCGCAGCCGCCCGGAACTTCGCGCCCGAGGTGGAATGCCCCTCGGAGAACACGTAGTTCGTGCCGCGGGCGGTGTCCGGGCCGTCGAACTCGACGATGTGGTTGGTGATGATGTGGAACTGGTCGGCCACCGCCGCCGCGTCCCGTTCGAAGAAGCCGCGGATCGCCTCCCTGCCCTCGAAGCGCTCCAACCCGACCGGCGTCGCGTCCCACACGGCGTCGTCGCTGAACGCCGACAACGCCTCTGCCGGATCGAAGCGGTCGAGGCCACGGGCGTATCGGTGTGACAGTTCCATGATCTCGTGCCGCGCGGCGGTCTGCTCGTCCATCGCCTGCCGCCCTCAGTCGTAGGCGATGACGCCGCGGATGTTCTTGCCCTCGCGCAGGTCCTGGAAGGCGGTGTTGATGTCCTCCAGCGCGTAGGTGCGCGTGATCAGCTCGTCGAGCTTCATCTCGTCGCGCCGGTACAGGTCGGCGATCAGCGGGATGTCGTTGCGCGCGTTGGTGGAGCCGTAGAGCGTGCCCTGCAACCGCTTGCCCGACATCGCGAACGTGAACATGTCGAACTCGACGTCGCGCTGCAGCACGGGAGCCGCCGCCGTCAACACCAGCACACCGCCGCGCCGGGTCATCGCCTGTGCCGGTTCGAGGATCGAGCCGTAGGCGACTCCCACGGTGACGATCACCCGGTCGGCGCCCTGCCCGTTCGTCATGTTGTCGACGAGCTGCGCCGCTTCCGCCGCCGTGGCCGCGGTGTGCGTCGCACCGAACTCCGGTGCCCGCTCTCGTTTGTAGTCCACCGGGTCGACCGCGATGATCGCCTTCGCGCCACGGTGCCGGGCGCCCTGGACGGCGTTCATGCCGACACCGCCGACCCCGAAGATCACGACGACGTCGCCGAGCTGCAGTTCGGCCGCATACATCGTCGAGCCCCACCCCGTGGGCACGCCGCACCCGATGAGCGCGGCCTTGTCGAGCGGAATGTCCTTGTCGATCTTCACCAGTGCGTCTGTGGGAACCGTGACGTACGGCGCGAACGTGCCGAGGTACGACATGGCGCCGACGCCCTGCCCACGAGCGTGGATGCGGTGCGTCCCGTCCGGCGACGTCCCGGCGAGCACGCCCGCCCCGAGCGCGCACATGTTGGCCTTGCCCGCGACGCACATCGAGCACTTGCCGCACGAGGGCAGGAAGGAACAGACGACATGATCGCCGACCTGCAGCTCGGCCACGTGGTCACCGACCTCGGTGACCACCCCGGCACCCTCGTGCCCGCCGAGGATCGGGGCCCAGTCGAGCGGGATGTCGCCCGTGTCGAGGTGGTCGTCGCTGTGGCAGATGCCCGACGCGGCGAGTTTCACCGTCGCCTCCGTCTGCTTCGGCGGGTCGAGTTCGATCTCCTCGACCGACCAGCCCGATTGCGTTCCCGGCTCCCACAGGAGCGCGCCCTTGGTCTTCATCGATCGTCCTTTCGGTCCGGTGTGGAGCGTCGCCGCCTGCGGCGCGTGCCGCCCTCAGTTCAGGTCGACGGGTCCGCGACGGGGACGGCGCGGTGGATGTCGGTCTCGCGCTTGGCGATGCGCCAGCGGCCGTCGACCCTGCGCAGCAGGTCGCGATAGGTCGCCGCGGTCTGTGCCCAGCCGTCGGCGGTGCCGGCCATCGCCAGCACGTCGGTCACGGACGTGGCGGTGCCGCCGACCACGTCGACGTCGATCACCGAGTTGACCGACCAGTGGTGGGATGCGGGCACGGACTCCCACATGGCGGAGGTACCGTCCCGGATCCCGTCACGGCCGCGGAACACCACGTCCGGCCCCGGCGACCACGTCGCGTCCTCGGTCCAGAGCGACAGGAACCAGGGCAGGTCCCGCTTGTCGAACGCGTGCGCGTAGCCGTGCAGCCCGCGCCGGATCTCCTCGATCGCCTCCACGCGGTCCAGCCGGACGGCGAGGTCGTCGTCGATCGCGGTGCCCATGTCAGGCACTCCCCGTTGGCGCGACGTCGACGACCTCGTGGAAGTTGACGTCGGCACCGGCTCCGGCGAAGTTGGCCATGTCGGCCTGCGCCGCTTGGCCTTCGGGCGAACCGAACGCAGCGGCGCACTCGTCCTTGCTGTTCCACTCCATGACGGCGACGAGGAAATGCTCGGGCGTCGAACCGTCGAACGTGGTGGTCCGCCCCCAGCCGTAGGAGCGCAGCCCCGGCAGCTTCGCCGCCAGCACCGCGTGCGTGGACCGATAGTGCTCGAGGAACTTCTCCGGATCGTCCGGGTGGTGGTAGTGCACGGTGATGCGGAACATCGATTCTCTCCTCCCGGACGTCACGCGCTCAGCGCGAAGCCCTCGTAGTCGTTGGCCGCGACCTCCTGGCACTTCTGCCAGTACGGGCCGACCCCGCCGAGGTAGGCCATGAGCAACCGGGGTTTGCCGGGCACGTTCGCGCCCATGTACCAGGAATCGGTCTTCGGATAGAGCGTCATGTCGCCGACCTCGCGCACGTGGTCGGTCCACTCCTTCTCCGCCGTCTCCGTCGCCTCGACGGTGCGCAGTTCCCCGCGCCGCATGTGGTCCACCAGGTCGGTGATCCATTCGACGTGCTGCTCGATCGAGACGATCATGTTCGACAGCACCGACGGACTGCCGGGGCCGGTGATCGTGAACAGGTTCGGGAAACCCGCCGGGTTCAGGCCCAGGTACAGCGCGGGCCCGTCCTGCCACTTCTCCCGGAGCGGCTGCCCGCCCCTGCCGCGGATGTCGATGTTCAGCAGGGCACCCGTCATGGCGTCGAAACCCGTGGCCAGCACCAGGCTGTCGACCTCGTACTCGCGGTCGCTGGTGCGCACACCCTTCTCGGTGATCTCGACCAGCGGAGTCTCCCTCAGGTCGGCCAGCTGCACGTGGTCGGCGTTGAACGTCTCGTAGTAGCCGGTGTCGAGGCAGGGCCGCTTGGTGCCGAAGGCGTAGCCCTTCGGGCACAGTTTCTCGGCCGTGTCCGGATCGTCGACGATCTCGCGGATCTTCCCGCGGACGAACTCGGCGGCCGTCTCGTTGGCCTCTTCGTCCGCGAGCAGGTCCGTGTAGGCCTGGAGTACGCCCGTGAGGTTGCCGCGCTGCCAGCGCTCCTCGTAGTTGCGATGCCGTTCGCCGGGGTCGACCTCCAGCGCGGAGCGGGTCGGCGGTTCGATCGCGATGCCGAAGCCGGACTGCCTGCTCTCCTCGCGGATCGCGCGGTAGCGGGACTTGATGTCGGCGACCATCTCACGGTCGATGGGGCCGTTGAACGTCGGCAGGCTGAAGTTCGGGGTCCGCTGGAACACCGTCAGCTCGCTCGCCTGCTGCGCGATGATCGGGATGGCCTGGATGCCGGACGAGCCGGTCCCGATGACGGCCACCCGGCGGCCCGTGAAGTCCACACCGGACTCGGGCCAGTCACACGTGTGGTACCAGTCGCCGCGGAACCGTTCGAGTCCGGGCACCTCGGGCTTCTTGGGAACGGACAGGCAGCCCACCGCCATGATGCAGTACCGGGCGCCGACCTCCTGGCCGTCCTCGGTCCGTACCGTCCATAGTGCACTGTCCTCGTCGTAGTGCGCCGAAGTGACCTTCGTGTCCAGCACGACGTCCTTGCGCAGGTCGTGCCGGTCGGCCACGTGGTGGATGTAGGCGAGGATCTCGGGCTGGCTCGGGTATTTCTCCGTCCACTCCCACTCCTGTTCGAGCTCGGGGTCGAACGAGTAGGAGTAGTGCATGCTCTCGACGTCGCAGCGGGCACCGGGATACCGGTTCCAGTACCACGTGCCGCCGATGTCGGAGCCCGCTTCGACGACCTTCACGCGCATGCCCAGCTGCCGGAGCTTGTACAGCTGGTACAGGCCGGAGAACCCGGCACCCACGATGACGGCGTCCAGTTCGGTCGGCAGATTCCTGGTAGCAGACATGGAGCGATGTCCTCACATTCGACGGGCGGACAGGCGGAAGAGCAACGGACGTGCGCCCACTTCGGGCGCACCTCGGACCGGGTCGGGCAAGCCGGAGCGGCGACGACGCCGGCGGGGTCAGGCCGCGCCCGACAGGTGGCGGTCGATCTCCGCCGCGACGTAGTCGATCCCCTCGGCACTGCCGGGCAGCACGTTGACCATCGTGAAGAAACCGTGCATCTGACCGGGGAACCGCCGATGGCGGACCGGGACGCCCGCGGCCTCGAGCGCCTTCGCGTAGGCCTCGCCCTCGTCCCGCAGGACGTCGTGCTCGGCGGTCACCACGACGGCGGGCGCCTGCCCCGAGAGGTCCCCGGCCTTCGCTGGGCAGGCGTCGGCGTCGGCGCGCTGCGCGGCGTCGGCATAGTGATCCCAGAACCAGATCATCGCGTCCCGGCTGACCATCAGCTGATTCTCGGGATCCGCGTAGGACGAGTTGTCGAAGTCGCAGTCGGTGACCGGGTACACGAGGACCTGCTGGGAGACCTCCGGATCACCGGAACGGGCTGTGTGGGCGGATTTCCGAGCCACGGTCGCGGCGAGATTCCCGCCCGCACTGTCGCCCGCGGCGATCAGCGGCACCCGCGCGCCCGCGATCTCGTCGAGGTGGGCATCGACCCACCGCAGCGAGTCCCACGCGTCGTCGGCTGCGGCGGGATAGCGGTGTTCGGGCGCGAGCCGGTAGTCGACCAGCACCACGGCACACCCGGTCTTGTCGGCGAGCTTCCTGCCGAGGGTCTCGAACTCCCCGATCCTGCCGATCACCCAGCCGCCGCCGTGGTAGTAGACGATGACGCCACGCGGTGCGGCATTCGGCACGAGGATCTGCACCGGTAGGGACCGGCCCGGCAGTTCGATCGACCGGTTCTCGACCCTCGCCATGTCCGGCCCGGGGCCGTACATCTCCCGCAGCGCGGCGGTGATGCCGCGGGCCTGCTCCGGATCCATCTCGTGGATGGGCGGCTGTCCGGATTCGGCGAGCTGGGCGAGCAGTGAACTGGTGGCCTCGTCTAGAGCCATGGGGCACCCCTTTGTGCAGCTGGCGGGTGTGTGTGACCGGCGGACGCTGTGTGTGACCGGCGGACGCAAGGCGACTCCCCCACAAGCGAGAGACCTGCGTCACATGATTCGCAAGTATGCGGCGACCACTAATTCATGTCAAGGATTAGCATGGTCTCGGCCGCATACCGGACAGCCCGCCCTGCTGCGCCGCAGGGCAGTACGCAGACGAACCCGCAGGAGGGTCCTCCCATCGGCGACAATCGGACCTGAATCATGCTCATGAAATGTCCGGGGGTCGACACGGCAGCCGGTCCGTTAGCAGGTCCTTCGCCGGGATTCAGGATCATCATCGGTATCGTCACCGCATGGACCGAGACGCGCTGGAACCTCGCCAGCGGCCGTACAAGCGGGGCGACAAGGTCGCGCAGGCCGTGGCACGGAGCATCATGCGGAAGATCCGCACCGAAGGCCTCGAACCGGGCGCCCACCTGCCCTCGGAAGCGCACATGCTCAAGGAGTACGGCATCGGGCGCGGATCGCTGCGGGAGGCGCTGCGGATCCTCGAGGTCAACGGGCTGATCTGGCTCAAGCCCGGACCGGGCGGCGGGCCGATCGTCAGCGGCGCCCAGCCCGACCACTTCGGACAGATGGCCACGCTGTATCTGCAGGCGCAGGGGACCACGTTCCGCGAGCTGATCGAGGCCCGGCTCGCCGTCGAGCCCCTCATGGCCCGGCTCGCCGCGCAGCGGCAGGACCCCCGGTACATGGAAGAGCTGCGGCGCGTCAGCGGGTCACTGAAGGTCGACGACGATTCGGCCTATCTCGAGTACACGGGCGACTTCCACCGGCTCGTCGCCGAGATGTCCGGCAACGGCATCCTCAGCCTGCTCGGCCAGTCGCTGTCGGACATCTTCCGCGACCGGGTCAGCGGCATCGTGTTCCCCAAGTCGCGGCGCAAGGAGGTCTCCGACGCGCACGTCGCGATCGCCAAGGCCATCGAGGACGGCGAGCCCGACGCCGCACACGACCTGATGTACGAGCACATGGCCAAGTACGTCAACTACGTCAAGCGCGGCCACCCCACGCTGATCAACGAGGTCGTCGACTGGCGCTGACGGCCTGCCACCGCGCCGCCCGCACGGGCGGGCGGGCGGCGCGCCTACGATCGCCCTCGTGCCTTACGCCTACGCGGCCGACGGGGTCGCCCTGTACTACGAGAGCCACGACACCCAGAGCCACGACACCGGGCCGGGCACTCCCGGACAGGGCACCCGCGGGCCCGGCACCGACCGGCACAGCGGTGAGGAACCACGGGCCGCGTGTGACGATCGTCCGGCACTGCTGCTCGTCGCCGGACAGTCGAACAGTCACCGCTGGTGGGACGCGGCGCGGGGTGACTTCGAAGGGGCGTTCCGCGTGATCACGATGGATCACCGCGGTATCGGCCGCAGCGACAAGCCCGACGACGACTCGTACAGCACCCGCGGGTTCGCCGCGGACGCGGTGGCCGTGCTGGATGCCGCAGGCGCAGGGCGGGCGCACGTCTACGGCACGTCGATGGGCGGGCGGGTGGCGCAATGGCTGGCCGCCGACCACCCCGAGCGGGTCGACAGGCTCGTACTGGGCTGCACGTCCCCGGGCGGGCCGCACGCCGTCGAGCGGGACCCGGACGTGACACGGCGGCTCGCGCAGCACGACGCCGCTGCGGTCCGGAAGGCGTTGCTCGACCTGATGTACACCCCGGCGTGGCTCGCCACACATCCCGGGCCGTACCGCACGATCGGTGAACGCGACACACCTCCGCACGTGCTGCGGCGGCACCGGGTGGCCAGCCACCGGCACGACGCGTGGGACGCGCTGCCGCACATCGCCGCGCCGACCCTCGTCGTGCACGGCAGCGACGACGTGTTCAACCCCGCAGCCAACGCACCACTGATCGCCGACCGCATCCCCGGCGCGCGACTGCACCTGATCCCCGGCGCCCGGCACGCCTACTTCGAGGAGCGGCGCGACGTCGCGGGGCCGCTCGTACTCGACTTCCTGACCGGAGGGGCATAGCCAGCTGTCAGCCGGGCGCCGAGTTCGTCTCGACGGCGTGATCGGCCAGGTTGGTGCCGGCACTGCCGTAGAGGTTGAACGCCGCATCGGCGCCGAGGTTGCGCAGTTCCTCGATTTCCTCACCGCGTTGCGCGATCGCGGCCACCCTGCCGGTGAAGCCCTTCTTACGGAGCAGATCGAGCACGAGCAGGTTCTCCCCGTGGAACGGCATGGCCAGCACGACCAGTTCGACCCTGCCCGATCGCTGGACGCGGGCCCAGAAGTCGACATCGGTCGCGTCGGCCTCGACCACGTCGAAACCGTGTCCCCTCAGGTGTTCGACACGGCTGCTGTCATGGTCGACGCCGACGGCCCTGCGACCGTGCGCCTCGTGGAGCTGTTCGACGGCGGCCTGGCCGACGCGGCCCATGCCGAGCACGACGGTGTCGGCGTCACCGAGATCGATCGGCCGGTCGTCCTGGGCAAGGGACGCGGCGTCGCGTTCGCGGAACCGCCGCGTCACCCACGCCTCGATACCCGGCGCGAGCCGGTTGAGCACCGCAGACAGGAGGAAACTCAACGCCACCGCGAGCGCCAGCACGACGACCCAGTCCTCGGCGATCCCTCCGGTGGCGGCGACGACCGTGGCGACGATGAGGGCGAACTCGGAGTAGTTGCCGAGTGCGACCGACGCGAGCGTGGCGGTGCGGTAGCGCAGGCGCATCAGCCGCAACAGGGCGAAGAACGCGAGGGTCTTCACCGGGAGCAGCACGGCCAGCAACGCGGCGATGCCGATGGCCTCCCACGTGGGTGTGCCCGTCAGGCCGATGCTGACGAAGAAGGCGATCAGCAGCACTTCCTTGCCCGTCAGCAGCAGCCGTGCCAGTTCCGCCGCGCGGCGGTGACCGGCCAGCAGCACACCGATGATCAGCGCACCCAGGTCGCCTTTGAGCCCGACGAGGTCGAACAGCACGTACCCGGGAACGAGCGCCATCGTCAGGCCGAACAGGGCACTGAGCTCGACCGAGTCGATGCGGTCCCAGACCTTGCCCGCCAGCCAGACCCCCGGCACGAGCAGCACGAGCGCCAGCGCCCAGGGTGAGGGCAGTGCTCCCTTGGACACCGTCAGCACGACCACGGCGACGATGTCCTGCATGATCAGCACGCCGATGGCGATGCGGCCGTACAGCGTCTGGTTGTCCCGGCGTTCGTCGAGCACCTTGACCACGAACACCGTCGACGAGAACGACAGTGCGAGCGCGACGATCGCCATCTCCGCGAGGTCGGCACCGGCCAGCAGCGCGAAGCCGAACGGGGCGATGGCGGACAACACGGCGACGCCGAGCAGCACGCTGAGTGCCATGTGCGCCAGCGACGTCAGCCACACCCGCGCCTTCAGCAACGACCGAACGTCGAGTTTGAGGCCGATACCGAACAGCAGCAGCATCACGCCGAGATCGGCGAGCGTCTGCAGGCCCGGCATCTGCTCGATGCCCGCGGCATGCAGCCCGAACCCGGCGACGAGGAACCCGACCAGCGGCGGGAGTTTCACGAGCAGTGCCAGGCCGCCGGCCGCGAAAGCGGCGACGAGATAAATCGCTGCTGTTTCCATACGCCCCTCTTTCCGCCGAATCGCCGCAGCAGCGTACCCAGCGCGCGCCGCGCGTCGCGGCGCAGGTCGAGCGCCGGCCGGACCGGTCGACCGCGTCACGGCCGAGAGCCGTCCCAACCGAGCAGAGTGTCTATTGTGAACTGTCTCTCGCGTGGGACGCAGCGACATCGCGGGTGATCTCGAACCGATCGGCGGCGCCCGACCCGACCGAGCGCAGCCTGCCGGGATCGTCTCCGCGAACAGCGCCGTACCGGTGCGGGGCCGGTACCGGTGCGAGCTGGTACCGGGTGCACGGGCACCGCGACACCCGCGGCCTCACGGGACGGCGTCGTCGGGGCGGTCCTCCCTGCTCCGACGACGAAAAAACCCCAGGTCGACCGACCTGGGGTTCTCCGATGCTCCCCCAGCTGGATTCGAACCAGCAACCCTCCGGTTAACAGCCGAATGCTCTGCCAATTGAGCTATGGGGGATTGTTGTGTTGTTGTCGCGCTCTCGCTGTCGACGGATAGTAACTTTAGACCATGGCCACCGGCGCCGTGACACGGGGTCCCCCTCGTGCCCGCCGCCGCCGTTTCCGGTGGCCAGGTCGCCCGTCGCGGAGCGGACCGGTGGAGAATGAGCACTTCAGGGAAACAGCCACAGGGAGGCTCACCGCCATGAACAAGTTCCTGCTGGGTGCGGCCGTCGGCTATGTGCTGGGCGCACGCGCCGGGCATGCCCGGTACGAGCAGATCGTGCGGACGTACCGCAAGGTCGCCGATCATCCCGCCGTGCAGGGTGCGGCGGGGGTCGCACGCGCCAAGCTCGGCGAGAAGATGGGCGAGCGGGTGCCGTTCGGACGGCAGGCCCAGCACTGACCGGCCCGGCGCCGGACGCTGCGGCGGTTCGGCGCCGGGACCACCGCGGGCCGCCCCGGGTCACGGTGTTCGGGCCACGACGAACACGCGCCGGAACGGCAACCACGTCGTCCCGTCGGCGCGCTGCGGGTATGCCTCCGCCAGCAGCTCGGCGAGCTCGCCGCGGAACTCGTCCCAGTCCTGGTCGGCGAGCGCCGCCCGGATCGGCCGCAGCGCCGTGCCCGTGATCCACTCCAGCACCGCGTTCTCGCCGTGCAGGGGCTGCACGTACGTCGTTTCCCAGGCATCGACGGTGCAGCCGGCGTCGGCGAGCAGGTCGGCGTAGTCCTCGGGGTCGTCGACCGCATCGGCACCGCGCAGCGACACGTCCGCCAACCTCGTCCGCCACCGTTCGCTCGCGGCGAGCCTGCGGGTGAGCACGTGGGAGGGCGCGTTGAAGTTGCCCGGCACCTGCATCGCCAGCCACGCCCCCGACGGGAGCAGGTCCACCCAGCGCCGCAACAGCTCCGCATGCCCGCTCACCCACTGCAGCACCGCGTTGCTGACCAGCACGTCGGTGTCGGGTTTCGGTGTCCAGGTGCCGATGTCGGCGACCTCGGCCGCGATCCCCTCGGCACGGGCGGCGTCGACCATCTCCGGTGAGCTGTCGAACGCCTCGAGCTGCGCCGCGGGCCACCGCCGCGCCAGCGTCGCCGTCAGGTTGCCGGGCCCGCAGCCTGCGTCGACGACCCGTCGTGGCCGCTCCGCCTGCACCCGCGCGACGAGCTCGTGGAAGGGCCTGCCACGCAGGTCACCGTAGGTCAGATACGCCGCGGGGTCCCACATACCGTACAAGCGTACGGCTTACTTCGGTGGCGTCACAACCCGCCACCCGCGCCCGCGATCCGGTACGGCCGCGACCTCAGGACCCACCACCGGACAGCCGCTCGGCGGCCTCCCTGGCCATGGCCCGCACGGCGTCGACGTCGGTGCCGGGATCGGGCCGCGCCTGCAACATCACACCGTCGACGCCGGGCAGCTTACGCAGCACGAACCACGCTCCCCCGCCGTCGGCCAGATCGGTGCGGTGCCGCGCCCGGATGGACCCCTCCACGCGCCTCCGCACGAGTTCCGGCAGCCGCCCCGCACGCGGAAGGCCCACCCGCACCGGCGGCAGGTCGCGCAGCAGGACGGCACCACCCACCTCGTCGGTCTCCTCGGCTTCGACCACCGTGAGCGTCCCGGCGTCCCACCCGGCCTTGCTCACCAGATGCCAGTCCACCCGCCGCGGTCCGTCCTGCCCGGGCAGCCACAGTCCGAGCCGCGTGACCACCACATGACCGTGATCGGCCTCGGCGGCGGCGACGACCTCCTCGCCCGGTTCGAGCACGGCCCGGATCTCCTCCGGCACCGATGGCCCTGACAGCCTGCGCCACCACCGAGACAGCATCATTCGAACCCGCCCGCGGCCTGGCCTTTGAGGGCCTTCCGGTACTCCTCGAGCGCGACGAGGTCGCCGAACAGATCGCGGTACTCGTCCGGGGCGTCCACAGGGGACAGTCGCTGGAGCTTCGACTTCAGTTCGCCGATCTGACGGCCCACCAGGTTCTCCTGCACGGCCGAGAACATCGACTGCACATAGCGCGCATCGGCCTCCCCCACCGACTGCGGCGGTTCGACGGCCAGCTCCGACAGCAGCGAGGCCACCCCCGGATTCTCGGCATGCTGCGCCGCGGCCTCGAGCAACGCGGGGCCGGACAATCCGGAAGCGGTGCCGCCCGCGGCGAGCACGGCACGGTGCACCGCCACGTAGGCGGGATGGGTGAAGGCGTCCTCGGGCAGCGTGTCGTACTGCGGGCCCGCCAGCGCGGGTTCCTGCAACGCCGCCTTCAGCACCTCCCGCTGTGCCGTGCGCTCGGGATCACGCGGGTCGGGCCGCGCGAACGCGGGCGCCTCACCGTGCTCGGCGTCGGCACCGCGAGACGGGGGCTTCCGCGGGCTCGCCTTCACCGGCGCGCCCGCGCTCTCCCGCACCCGCCGCACGACCATCGCCTCGTCCTGCCAGCCGGTCCACCAGGCGAGTTTCGTCGCGTAGCCGTCCCGTTTCGCCCTGTCCCTGATCTGGGCGACGAGCGGGACGGTGCGCTGCAGCGCCGCGACCTGACCGTCCACGGAGTCGAGGTCGTGCTCGGCCAGCAGACTGCGGATCGCGAACTCGAACAGCGGGATGCGGCGCGACACCAGATCGCGCACCGCGGAGTCGCCCTTGTTCAGGCGCAGCTCGCAGGGGTCCATGCTCTCGGGGGCGATCGCGATGTAGGTCTGCCCCGCGAACGTCTGGTCACCCTCGAACGCCTTCAGCGCCGCCTTCTTACCCGCCTCGTCGCCGTCGAACGTGAAGATGACCTCGCCGCGGAAGGCGTCGTCGTCCATCATCAGCTGCCGCAGCACCCGCATGTGCTCCTCGCCGAACGCCGTGCCCGACGAGGCGACCGCGGTGGGCACGCCCGCCTCGTGCATCGCCATCACGTCGGTGTAGCCCTCGACGACCACCACCTGGTGCCGTTTCGCGATCTCCCGCTTTGCCAGGTCGAGACCGAACAGCACCTGCGACTTCTTGTAGATCGGGCTCTCGCTCGTGTTCAGGTACTTGGCCTGGATCGGGTCGTCGTCGAACAACCGGCGCGCACCGAACCCGACGACGTCACCGCCGCGGTCCTTGATCGGCCACACCAGCCGCCGGTGGAACCGGTCGATCGGCCCGTTCCGGCCCTCCTTGGAGATCTGCGCCTTGTACAGCTCCCCCAGTTCGAAACCCTGGTTCAGCAGGTGCTTGGTGAGCTTGTCCCAGCCTCCGGGGGCGAACCCGCAGCCGAACCGGCCCGCCGCCGCCTGGTCGAACCCGCGCTCCTTCAGGAACGTCCGCGCCGCCTCCGCCTCGGGAGTGGTGAGCTGCTCGGCGTAGAACGCCTGCGCTGCCTTGTGCACCTCGACCAGCCGCAGCCGAGTGCCGCGGTTCTCCCTGCGGACATCCCGGCCGCCGCCCTCGTAGGTCAGCTGCAGCCCGATGCGATCGGCCAGCCGTTCGACCGCTTCCACGAACGGCAGGTGCTCGATCTGCATGATGAACTTGATGGCGTCGCCGCCCTCACCGCAGCCGAAGCAGTGGAAGGTGCCGTGCGTCGGGCGCACGTTCATCGACGGGGTCTTCTCCTCGTGGAACGGGCACAGGCCCTTCAACGCCCCGCCGCCGGCCCGGCGCAACGCCACGTACTCGCCGACGACGTCGTCGATCCGATTGCGCTCGCGTACCTGCGCGATGTCGCTGTCCCGGATCCGTCCCGCCACGCCCCCACTTTAGGCCAGGACCCGATCGCCTCCGACCGGGCATACTCGGCCCATGCCCGACACCCCTGCGGCACCCGACGAGGCCGCCCGTTTCACCGCCGTGCGCGCCCACCTCGTCGGCGTCGGATACCGGCTGACCGGCTCACTCGCCGACGCCGAGGACGCGGTCCAGGACGCGTGGCTGCGGTTGACCGCGCTCGACGCCGATCGGCGCGCGGAGATCCGCGACCTCACGGCGTGGCTGACGACCGTCGTCGCCCGGCTGTGCCTGGACCGGCTCCGGTCGGCGGCCGCACGCAGGGAACGGTACGTCGGCCCGTGGCTGCCCGAACCGGTCGTCACCGCCACCGACGGCGGGCCCGGCCCGCTGGAGACCGTGATCGCCGACGACGGCGCCCGCATGGCGGCGATGGTCGTGCTGGACACGCTGCCGCCCGAGCAGCGCGTGGCGTTCGTGCTCCACGACGCGTTCGGGGTGCCGTTCGCCGAGATCGCGGAGATCCTCGGCGGCAGCTCCGACGCCGCCCGGCAGTACGCCTCGCGCGGCAGGCGCGCCGTCCGCGAGGCGGACCCACCGCCGCGTGCGGGCGACGACCACCGGCGGGTCGTCGAGGAGCTGCTCACCGCCATGGCGACCGGCGACGTCCAGGCGATCGCCCGCGTGCTGCACCCCGAGGTGGTGCTCATCGGCGACTCCGACGGCAAGGCCCGCACCGCGCGGCGCGTCATGTCGGGAGCGGATAAGATCGCACGCTTCTTCGCCGGCCTGCTCACCGTCTACCGGCCGGGCGCCTTCGCGGCGGCCCGGCCGGTGCTGGTCAACGGTGACCTCGGCGTGTACCTGCCGCCGGTGCCGGGCGGCGAGGGTTACCACGACCTCGACGCCCACGTGCAGACGGTCGCCGTCGCACGCGGCCGGGTCGTGGCGATCTACGACCAGGTAAACCCGGACAAGCTCACGCGCCTGCCGTCCCCTCCCGCCTGACCTCGCCGAGTTCCACCCGGCAAGCGTCTCCGGAGGCGAACCCCTGGTCGACGATGCCGAGCGCCGCATTCGACCGTCCGCGCATGTTCTCCAGGCCGATCTGCAGCGACAGTTCGACGACGCCGGCGGCGCCGAACTCGCGTTCCAGCTCGGCGACCTGCTCGTCGGTCACCGCGATCGGCGTGTCGGTCATGGCGTCGGCGTAGGCCAGCGCCAGCCGCTCCGGCCGCGTGTACAGCGGCGACGTGGCGTAGTCGTCGATGGCCTTCAGCCGGTCGATGTCGAGCCCGTCGTGCTGCTGCAGCATCGTGCCGAAGTCGATGCACCACGAGCAGCCCAGCCGGACGGCGACCCGGTAGACGGCCAGCTCGCGCACACTCGTCGGCAGCACGGTCGAGGCGCGTTCGGCGAGCATCTCGAACACGCCGTAGGCGCGCATCAGTTTCGGGTGGTGGGCGGTCACGGCGAACGGTTCCGGCACGGCGCCGTACCGGCGTGCGACGACGCGGTACAGGACACGCGTCACCGGGCCCGCCTGGTCGGCGGTGACGACGGGAATGCGGGGCATGGCGGTTCCTCCTCGGACGTGCGATCGGTTCTCACCCGGGGGACGAGACCGCGCACGCCGATGTGACAGCACCGCCGGCGCATCGGGCCCCGGCCGGCCGCGCGTACCCGGTGGGCGGGACCGCCACCGCGGGCGGGTTCACCGCGAGGTCAGCGACCGCACGTCCCAGATCCACATGCCCCCGCGCAGCTGTCCGGGCATGCCGATCAGCCCTTCGGTCGTGCTGCGGAGCGCCTCCGCATCGGGGTGGCCGGAGTCCAGCACCACCAGGTCGGTCCGCCACTGCCGCAGGTCCGCCTCGGCCTGCCTGCGTTCGGCGGCGCCCACGTCGGCGGCGATACCGCTCTCATCGACCTCGTCGAGGATCGACGACAGCAACGTGCGCTGCGCACCGTAGATACCGGAACCCTCCTGGCCGGGGCCGACGAAGTACCCCTCGGCGAGGGGGAAACCGAGTCCTTGGCCGACCTGCCAGTGCAGCGGGTCGGCGTACCCGGTGTCGGGCAGCGGCACGACGGCGACCGACCTGCCTTCCCGAACGTGACCGGTCCACTGGCCGGACGCGAGGAACTCGGGCACCGGAGCCCGCTCGCCCACCGGTAGTTCCGTGGGCATGATCGGCACGAGCGCCACGAGCAGCGCGCCGAACCAGCTCACCCGCGCCACGTACGCCCATTCCCTGACCCACGGCAGGCGCAACACCCGCTCGGTGGCCAACGCCAGCAGGATCCCGCCCAACGGCGCGCACGCCATCGCGAGCCGGGACTCGAGCACCGACGACACGAGCGGCGCGTCGACGAGCAACATCCACGGACCGGGGATCGACGTCCCCGTGCCGTCCACGACGAGCAGCACGCCCATCGACAGCCACGCCATCACCAGCATCGACACGGCGACCGCGCGGGCCAGCGCGACCCGCCACAGCGCGACCGTCACCCCGAGCAGCACCAGCACGAGCGGCCAGCCGAAGAACGCGTTCTCCTCGGTGCGGTTGAGCGACAGGTCCGCGGCCGACGACTCGGTACCCGCCAGCGACGCCGTCGCGTACGCCATGAACGCGCCGAGATCGTTGCCCTGGAAGCCGTGCTCGATGCCCGTGTAGCTCTGCGGGCCCGCGAACTGCCACCACAGCGGCAGCGCCACGAGCGCACCCGCCACGAGCGCGCCGACACCGATGCCGGTGCCGAGCGGACGCACCATCGGGCCGATCTCGACGGGCCGGGACAGGGCATACACGAGCGCGAACACCGTCAGTGCCAGCGCCGCGATCAGCAGCGGCTCCTCGCCCAACAACACCTGGTACGCGGCGAGCAGCCCGAGGATCACGCCGTTCGCGACGGGCCGGTCCCCCCTGGCGAGCAGCAGCAACCGGTGCACCAGCAGCGGCACCAGGAGCAGCACGACGAAGTTGGGATGTGCGTTGGCGTGCGAGATGATCGGCGGGGCGAACCCGGCGAGGGCCGCGCCGATCGCGGCGGCGCCGCGGGAGGCGACGACGTGCCGGGACAACAGCCAGTACCACGCGACGGCCGTGCCCGCGAGGCCACCGGTAAGCGTCAGCGCCCACGTCACGGTCGGTCCGAACAGGACGGTCACCGGCGTCAACGGGATGCCGACGCCGAGCATCGCCGTGTTGGCCATGAGGTTGACGCCGTCCGGATGGTTCTGCAGATCGGTGTGCAGCGGATTCGACAGCGTCAGCACGTTCTTCGCGGTGACGGCGAAGAACCACTCCCACATGTTCTGGTCCTGCCCGCTGTCGAGCAGGTAGCCGGAGTCGAGGTTCTGCCACAGCCCCCGGTAGACCAGCAGCGCCCCGGCCACACAGGCCAGCACGACGAGAACGTCGCCGATCCGGCCGCGGGCGCGCGTGTCGAGCCGCACCCCGGCAGGGGCGGCGGGCGACGCGCGTGTCACGGCGTGACCACCCGCGCGACGAAGTAGACGGCACCGGTACCGGTGTGGCGCACGAGAAGCAGGAAGGGCCGGTTGACGTCGACGACCACCGGTTCGCCGGTCGGCAGGGACACGAGCCGCATCGTCGCCGCCGTCGCCGCGGCGCCTTCGAGCCCGTGCTCGTCGAGTCGCAACACCGCCCGGTGCAGCACATCGGAGACGTACAGCCGCGAATCGCCGGACAGGCCACCGAGATCTGCCTGCGGCGTGAACATCCGCCGCACCCCGAGGCCCCGCAGCGCGTCACCGAGCGGTACCGGGACGTCGAGCGAGACCCGCGGCATCGTCAAGCGCACCTGTTCCGGTGCCAGTGCCGCCAGCAGGTCGGCCAACGAGCTCTCGTCCAGGCCCGACTCGGCGTCGGCGAGCCTGCGGTCCGGCAGGAGGACCACCGCCTCGACACCGCCGACCGCGGGCACCGCGACGGCCTGCCAGCCCGCGGTCTCGGCATAACGCATCCGCGCCGTCTGCCGCATCATCGGCACGGGCAGCGGCCCGTCGGGGCCGTGGAAGTCGGCCTCGGCCGTGGCGTCCACCGGGAACGGGTGCCGCCAAGCGCAGCGCAGGTACAGCGCGTTGACCAGGGTGGCGACCGTGTCCGGGCCGACCGAGCCCGGCGGCAGCAGCTCGGGGATCAGCTCCCGCGTCGTGTCGGACACGTCGGCGTTGATCGCCGCCCGGGCGGCCTCCGGGTCGTCGACGAACGGTGCGACCGCGACCCGGCCCGAGGCCCGATGCTCGAGCGCTTCCGCGTAGCCGTCCTCGACCGCCAGGCCGTCCCACGCCCACAGCGTGTTCGACACGGCGAGCACCGGTTCCTCCTGCCCGGTCCTGGCCTCGAGCACCGCGGCGGTGTCCAGCAGCCGGATCTGCTCCGCGAGCGTGGACCCCTGCCCGGCGAGCAGCGCGGTGATCTCGCCCGCCGTGTCACCGCGTGCGCCGTCGGCCACGAGCCCCAGCGCGCCGGCCGCCGAGTACGGCGACACGCAGGCGTCGTCGGTTCCGGAGCCGGACGCGGTCGCGCGATGCACGGCGAGGGCGAACGCCCGGTGCGCCGCTTCCGCCGAGTCCGTCGTGACCTCCATTCCGTGACCGTATCGTCATTCGGCGCGGTCACGCGTGGCGGCCCGTGTGCCAGGAGTGCCAGGCGTGCGCCTGGGCGTCGGTGAGCGTCGCCACCTGATCGATCACCACACGCAGCCGCTCCGCGTCACCGGAGGCACCGGACCACATCTGCCGGAACACCGGCTCGAGCGCCTCCGGGGACCGCGCGAGCAGCACGTCGATCAGCTCGGCGAGCAGCTGCCGCTGTCCCTCCTGCAACGCCAGCCTGCGGCGATCGCTCATGACGTACCGCAGCGCCATCGCCTTCAGCAGCGCGACCTCGGCAGTCACCCGGGCCGGCACCCGCAGCTCGGCCTCGTAGCGCCGCAACCGGCGCTGCCCGTACTCCGCGCGCGTGGCCGTCACGGCCGCCGACGCGAACCGCCCGACGAGCTCGCTGGTGAGCCGTTTCAACGTGACCTGCGCGCCGAGGGTCGAGTCGTAGCCGCGGGCGGCCAGCTCGGCCACGACCGGCAGCGTGAGCAGTTCCGCCGCCGCGTCCTCCACCGCCGACACCGGCTCGGTCGTGAAGTGTTTCGCCGCGAGCGCCGCGACGGCGGCCCGTTCGACGGGGTCGGCGAGCATGCCGAACGAGATCCGGCCGGCCCGGACCGCGTCCTCGACGTCGTGCACCGAGTAGGCGACGTCGTCGGCCCAGTCCATGATCTGCGCCTCGAGGCACCGCCGGTGACCGTGCCCTCCGGCCGCCTCGTCGCCACTGCCGGAGTCGCCGGCGTGGCCGCCGCGGAGCCAGCGGAACACGGCCAGATCGTCGGCGTACACCCCGAACTTCGCCGTGCCGGGACGCCGCGGCCACGGGTACTTGGTCGCCGCGTCGAGGCTGGCGCGCGTGAGGTTGAGCCCGCCGGTGATCTCGTCCGCGAGCCCGGCAGCACCCGGCTCGGCAGCCGGTCCGGCTCCCAGGATCTTCGGTTCGAGCCGGGTGAGGATGCGCAGGGTCTGGGCGTTGCCTTCGAATCCGCCGCACGGCTCCGCCGCCTCGCCCAGTGCGTGCTCGCCGTTGTGGCCGAACGGCGGATGGCCGATGTCATGGGCCAGTCCCGCCGTGTCGACGACGTCCGGGTCGGCACCCAGGTCCTCAGCGATCCCCCTGCCGATCTGGGCGACTTCGAGGGAATGGGTGAGTCTGGTCCTCGGCACACCACTGACCTCGGCGCCCTCCCCCGGTCCGACGACCTGGGTCTTGCCTGCCAGCCTGCGCAGCGCTGCCGAGTGCAGCACGCGGGCACGATCCCTGGCGAACGGGGACCGGACGTCCTCCCGCGCTCCGCTCAGCGCACCGCCCTTGGCCGGTTCGGGGTGCAACCGCGCGCGGTCCTGCTCGGTGTACGACACCCGCGTCAGTCTACGAACCCGGCCCGTCCTGTCACGGGAACCGAGCCCCACGCTTCGTCGCCGCGTCGATGCGACGACGGTCCGCGGTCACGACCGCACGCTGTCGGCGCCGAAGAGGTGGTAGTACAACAACGCGACGGTTTCCCGCCCGATGTACCAGGCCTGTGTCTCCCGCGTCTGCACGATCGGCCCCGAGTGCGTCGGCGAGGTCCACGCCTCGAGGCCCGCGTCCTCCGCCATCGTGCGCGCCCGCAGCGAGTGCCACGGATCGCTGACGATCACCGTCGTGGCCCAGCCGCGGTCCTGCATCTCCCGCGACGCCGCCTGCAACGACCGCAACGTGTCGGCGCCCTCCGGCACGACCAGCGTGTCCTGCTCGGCCACCCCGTTGTCGATCAGCCAGCGGGCACCGGACTCGGCCTCGCTGTAGGTGTCACCCTGCGCGCGCCCGCCCGTCGTGACGATGCGCGGCGCGACGCCCTGGTCGTACAGCTCTTTCGCCTGCCCGAGCCGATGGGCGAACACCTGCGACGGCGTGCCGTTGTACTGCGCCGCGCCGAGCACCACGATCGCGTCGACCTGTGGCCGCTCGTCGGCCCGCGCCACGTACCACACGCGCAGTGCCGTGCCGCCGACGAGCACGAGCGCCACGATCACGGCGCCGGCGACGGCACGACGGATCCACCGCGTCACGCCCACGGCAGTGTCCCTCAGCAGCCGATGAGGCGGGCGGCCAGATAGGACTCGAGCTTGTCGATCGCGATGCGCTCCTGGCTCATCGTGTCGCGCTCACGCACCGTCACCGCATGGTCGTCGAGCGTGTCGAAGTCGACCGTGATGCAGAACGGCGTCCCGATCTCCTCCTGGCGCCGGTACCGCTTGCCGATCGACTGCGCGTCGTCGAAGTCGACGTTCCAGTGCTTGCGCAGCATCGCCGCGATGTCCCGGGCCTTCGGCGTCAGGTCCGAGTTGCGCGACAGCGGCAGCACCGCGACCTTGTACGGCGCCAGCCGCGGGTCGATCTTCAGCACCGTGCGCTTGTCGACGCCGCCCTTGGCGTTGGGCACCTCGTCCTCGGTGTAGGCGTCGAGCAGGAACGCCATCATCGGACGGCCGACACCCGCGGCGGGCTCGATCACGAACGGCCGGTACCGCTCGCCGCCCGCCTGGTCGAAGTACGAGAGGTCGACACCCGAGTGGTTCGAGTGCGTCGTGAGGTCGAAGTCGGTGCGGTTGGCCACGCCCTCGAGCTCGCCCCACTCCTGGCCCGCGGAGAACCGGAAGCGGTACTCGACGTCGACGGTCCGCTTCGAGTAATGGGACAGCTTCTCCTGCGGGTGCTCGTACAGCCGCAGGTTCTCCTCCCGGATGCCGAGGTCGACGTACCAGGCCTTGCGCTGCTCGATCCAGTACTCGTGCCACGACTCGTCCTCGCCCGGCTCGACGAAGAACTCCATCTCCATCTGCTCGAACTCGCGCGTGCGGAAGATGAAGTTGCCGGGCGTGATCTCGTTGCGGAACGACTTGCCGATCTGGCCGATGCCGAACGGCGGCTTCTTCCGCGCCGTGGTCTGCACGTTGAGGAAGTTCACGAAGATGCCCTGCGCGGTCTCCGGGCGCAGGTAGTGCAGTCCCTCGTCGGACTCGACCGGGCCCAGATGCGTCTTGAGCATCATGTTGAACTCGCGCGGCTCGGTGTACTGGCCGCGGTTGCCGCAGTTGGGGCACGGCACGTCGGAGAGGTCGCCCTCGTCGAGCGGCGTACCGGTGCGCTCGGCGTAGTCCTCGGCCAGCTGGTCGGAACGGAACCGGCGGTGGCACTCCAGGCATTCGACCAGCGGGTCGTGGAACGCGGAGACGTGACCGGAGGCCTCCCACACCTGCCGCGGCAGGATGACCGACGAGTCGATGCCGACCACGTCCTCACGCCCCTGCACCACGGTCTTCCACCACTGGCGTTTGATGTTGTCCTTCAGCTCCACGCCGAGCGGTCCGTAGTCCCACGCCGACCGGGTACCGCCGTAGATCTCCCCCGAGGGGAAGACGAAGCCACGACGCTTGCAGAGGTTGACGACGGTCTCGATGTTGTTGGCGGGCACTCCACGCTCCGTGGGAACTATCGCAGTGGTGGGTCGGGATGTACGAGGCACCAGACTAGCCCCAGGCCACCGGCGCTCCGGCGAGGGGCGGGCGCGCCACGGCCGGAATCGGCCCGCCCGCCGTGTCCGACCACCGCCTCCGACCACCGGCGCCCGGGCACGGCTCGCCGCTTCGCGTCCGAGGCGCGGGAGCGGCCACGGTGGCGCACTAGGATGGACGCGGCAGACCACATCCACCCACCACCAACCACGACCACGCAGCACGGATCACACAGCACAGATCACCCACCGGAGAGCCGTGTGCCGGCACACGGCGGACGCAGGTTGGAGCATGCGACATGCCGACGGCGAGTTCCGACGCGGCGCCCGCGGGCCCACCCGGCCCCGGTGAGACGGGCGCGGACGGCCCCGTCGCCACCGGCCGCGGCCCGGCCGCACCGGGTAGCGGCAACGGTCACCCGCACCCCGTCGGCGGCGGCACCGAGTCCCAGGACACCGAGCCGCAGGACACCGGGCCGCAGGACACCGGACACGAGGACGCCGACCACGACCACCCGGGCGCCCCGGTGCCGCTGACACCGCCGCCGTCGGCGGACGCGCTGACCGACGCGGGTGAGCTGTTGCGGGCGCTGGCCGCACCGGTGCGGATCGCCATCGTGCTGCAGCTGCGCGACGGTGACCGGTGCGTGCACGACCTGGTGGACGCCCTCGACGTGGCCCAGCCACTGATCAGTCAGCACCTGCGCGTCCTCAAGGCGGCGGGTGTCGTACACGGTCAGCGACGCGGGCGTGAGGTCGCCTACCGGCTGGTCGATGATCACCTGGCACATATCGTGGTGGACGCCGTCGCACACGTGCAGGAGGAGGCGAAGCGATGAGCACTTCGACGAGCAGCTCGTCGGCGGGGAGCACCGCGACGGGAGCCGAGCCGGCCAAGGCGTCCGGCACGTCCAAGGCTCCCCTGCCCGGCCGCAGGGCGACCCGGCAGCGGGCCGCGGTCGTCGAGCTGTTGGCCGAGGTGGACGATTTCCGGTCGGCGCAGGAGCTCCACGACGAACTGCGCCGCCGCGGCGAAGGCATCGGCCTGACCACGGTGTACCGCACGCTGCAGTCGCTGAGCGACGCCGACGAGATCGATGTGCTCCGCACCGACTCCGGCGAGGCGCTGTACCGGCGCTGTTCCGAACACCATCACCACCACCTGGTGTGCCGCAGCTGCGGCTACACCGTCGAGGTGGAGGGACCGGCCGTGGAACGCTGGGCCGAGACGATCGCCTCCGGCAACGGTTTCTCCGACATCAGCCACATGATCGAGATCATGGGTACGTGCTCGACCTGCGCCGCGCAGCAGGCGAGCTGATCGTCAGGTCTCGTACGGCTCCTCCGGCCGGGGGATCTCCCGCAGCGTGCGCACGGCGAGGTCGGGGACGTAGTCGCGGGCGCGGGTGTCCTCGGCTGCCACGAGCCGTCCGGTCACCTCGACCCACGTGTCGTGCGGCAGCAGGTCCGCCTGCCCACCGGTGAGGCCGGTGCGCACGGCGAACGCGTCGGCCGCGCAGCAGCTCATGGTCAGGCGCGCCAACTGCGGCCCCTCGGGGGTGTGCACGACGAAACCGGTCAGCCGCACCGTGCGTCCGTCGAGGGAATCGCGTTCGTCCCATCCGGCGCGGGCGACGAACTCGCCCACCGGCAGCGCCACGACGTCACCGGGAGGGAGCGGCCCGAACTCGGTGTTGCCGGGTTCGGTGTTCTTCCTGGTCCGCAGCACCGAATCGGCGCCCAGCGCCGGAGGTGCCACGAGCAGGACCGCGAGCACGGGCACGACGATCAGCCACGCCGACCGCGCGGTGTGCTCGTGCCCGTCCTCCCCCGCGCAGGCGTCGGCGGCGCGGGCGCTACCGTCGCGGGCGCCGCCGGCCTCGCCCGCCGCCGCGCGCACGTCCCGCACGATCGCCACCACCGCGAGAACGATCATGACGACGCCCGCGCCGAACAGCCACGGCTGGTGCGCGGGCCGGACGTAGCGCAGATAGTCGCCGGTCACGGCGATCTTCAACAGCGCACCGCCGAGCAGCAACAACAGGACGTTCTGGGTTTCCCGCCTCACCGCACGCCTCCCAGGAAGACCAGGCCCGACACGACGGCGCAGGCGGTCGCCACCACGAACGTGACCGGCGCGAACCGCATCGCGAAGGCCCGGCCGAACGTGCCGGCCTGCAGGGCGAACAGCTTCGCGTCGATGGCGGGGCCGACGACGAGGAACACCAGCCGCGGCAGCAGCGGCAGCGCCGACAGCGACGCGGCGACGAACGCGTCGGCCTCGCTGCACAGCGACAGCACCACGGCCAGCACCGCCATGACCAGCACGCCCAGCACGATCTGCTCGCCGAGCGAGGAGAACCAGTCGGCGGGGATCACCACCCCGAATGCCGCCGCGACCAGGCCACCCAGCACGAGGAAACCACCCGCGTCGACGAGGTCGGCCCGTGCGGTCTCGGCGAACACGCGCCACCGGTCGCGTCCTGCCGTGTCGGGCATCCGCCGCAGTGCCCGCTCGGCGATCCAGTCGAGCTTGCCCCAGCGCAGCCACAGCCAGCCCATGATCAGCGCGGTGGCCAGCGAACCGGCGAACCGGGCGGCCACCATGGCGGGTTCACCGGGGAACGCCACGGCGGTGGAGACGAGCACGACGGGGTTGACCGCGGGGGCGGCCAGCAGGAACGCCAGTGCGGCCGCAGGGGCGACGCCCTGTCCGATCAGCCGCCGGGCCACGGGCACCGACGCGCATTCGCACCCGGCCAGTACGACGCCCGACACCCCGGCCACACCGACGGCGGCCGAGTCGCGGCGCGGCAGCACCCTGCGCAGCGCCCGCGCCGGCACGAACGCGGCGATCGCACCGCTCAGCAGCACCCCGAGCACGAGGAACGGCAACGCCTGCACGCAGATCGCCACGAACACCGTCGCCGCGGTCTGCAACACCGGCACGGCGACGGCCTCGCGAAGCAGGTCCTGCCCGAGGATCGCCAGCACCAGCAGTGCGCACAGCACCTGCATCGAGGTGAGGCGCCACCGCCGGCCGCCTCGGCGCCCGCTGTCGACAACGGTTTCCATCAATGCGGCATCATGCCAGGCGCCCGCCTGCGGCCCCTCAGCCGCTGACGAGTTCCGAGCGCACCTGCGACGCGGTGGACACGACGAGCATCAGCAGGGTGCCGAGCGGCCCCGGGTCGAGCCCCTGCGCGGGGAACGCGTACCGCAGCGTGACGTCCATGCCGCTGTCGCCGTGCACGATGCCGAGCGTGCCGAACAGGCCCTGCCCCGCACGCTCGGCCACGACGGCGGCCAGCTTCGGATCGTCCGGCAGGTCCCATGCCACGACACAGGTCAGGCTCAGCACCAGCAGGCCGTCGGCCAGCTGCATCGCCTGCACCACGCACGGCACGTCGGAGTGTTTGAACGTGAGCGTGCCGTCGTCGTCGACCTGCACGTCGAGATAGTTCTCGAGCGATTCCTTGGCGGTGGCGAGCAGCGCGGCGGTGTCGGCGGCCTCAGCGGTCATGCGGTGTCCTTCCCGGGTTCGGCGGTGGTGTCGGCGGCGTCGGTGCCGTCGCTCTGGTCGACGGCGCCGCCGAACCGGCGGTCGCGCTTGGCGTATTCGAGGCACGCGTCCCACAGCTGGGTGCGGTCGAAGTCGGGGAACAGCGTGTCCTGGAAGACGAACTCGGCGTAGGCCGACTCCCACAGCAGGAAGTTCGACGTCCGCAGCTCACCGGAGGGCCGCAGGAACAGGTCCACGTCCGGCATCTGCGGCTGGTACAGGTACTTGGCGACGGTGCGCTCGTCGACCTTGTCGGGGTTGATCTCACCCGCTGCCGCCAGCCGCGCGATGTGCCGTGCCGAGTCTCCGATCTCGGCGCGGCCACCGTAGTTGACGCACATGGTCATGTTCATGCGCGTGTTGTGCTTGGTCTTCTCCTCGGCGGCCTCGAGTTCCTTGATGACACTGCGCCACAGCTTGGGCCTGCGGCCCGCCCACCGGATGCGCACGCCGATGGAACCGAGGTAGTCGACCTGGCGGCGGATCGTGTCGCGGTTGAAGCCCATCAGGAAACGCACCTCATCGGGGCTGCGCTTCCAGTTCTCCGTGGAGAACGCGTACACCGACAGCCACTTGACACCGAGTTCCACCGCACCGCTGGCGACGTCGATCATCACCGATTCGCCGCGCTTGTGCCCTTCGATGCGGGGCATACCGCGTTGGTTGGCCCACCGACCGTTGCCGTCCATCACCAGGGCGACGTGGTTCGGCACCAGTTCCGACGGGATCCGGGGTGGACGGGCGCCGGACGGATGCGGGTCAGGTTCCCGCAGCTCCTGGATGCGTGTCGCGTCGCGAGCCTTCCGCCGCACCTGTCACCTCCACCTCGCCGGGCGCAGTCGCCCGTGCCGTGTCCGTCCACGCCGCCGTCCCGGGCGTCGCACCGCCGGCGGTCGCGTGCGGCTCACCGTCGGCGTCCGTGTCGTCGGCGCCCGGATCGCCGGTTTCGTCGTCGATGTCACCGCCAGCCTGCGCGTCCGACCCTAACGCGGCGGTCAGCGGTGCTTCGCGGGCACGGCGTTCCACGAACGGCAGGGAGCGCAGGCGGCGCTCCAGATGCCACTGCAGATGTGCCGCGACCAGGCCGCTGACGTCGCGGCGCACGTACTGGGTGCTGTCCTCGGCGAGTGGCCAGTCGCCGTGCAGCAGCGCGGCCATCACGGCCAGCACCTCGGGCGCGGGATGCACGGAACCGGGGATGCGGCAACGCGGGCACAGCAGTCCGCCTGCCTGCACGTTGAACGCGGCGTGCGGGCCGCGTTCGCCGCAGCGGGCGCATTCGGTGAGAGCCGGTTCCCAGCCCGCGAACGCCATGGCGCGCAGCAGGAACGCGTCAAGCACCAGCGACGAGTCGCGCTGCCCGCCCGCGAGCGCCCGCAGCGCACCGACGACGAGGAGGTACAGCTTCAGCGCGGGCTGTTCCTCCTCGGCTGCCAGCCGGTCGGCGGTCTCCACGATCGCGGCGGCCGCCGTGTACGCCTGGTAGTCGCCCACGATCGGCAGTGCGAACGCGTCGACCGTCTGCACCTGGGTGACGACGTCGAGCGTGCGGCCGGTGTAGAACTGCACGTCGACGTGCCCGAACGGTTCGAGCCTGGCGCCGAACCGGGACGTCGTCCGCCGGACGCCCTTGGCGACGGCGCGCACCTTGCCGTTGCGGCGCGTCAGCAGGGTGATGATGCGGTCGGCCTCACCGAGCTTGTGCACGCGCAGCACCACACCGGTGTCCCGATACAAGCTCACCGGACCATGATCCCACGCCCGGGCGACAACCCCGTCGCCAGCAGCACCGAGGCGTGACACTCATCGCCGCGGACGCAACAGCAGGTGGCGCCCGGGCGGGCTCGGCCGGGCGCCGGCCGCAACGGACCGCGGGCACCCACCGAGCGCTCTCCGGTCACGTGGAACGGAACCACTCACCCACAGGCAGACCGCGAAACACCCACCACGCGACGGTCACGGCCACGAGCGCGATCAACGCGGCTCGCCCTGCGCGCCCTGCCGGCCACCACCGCTGCGCCCGCCTGGTTTCCCAGCGAGCCAGTGCGAACAGCACAACCGCCGCCAATGGCAGAAGCACGGCGACCGCGAAGGCGTTATGGCCGACGGCGGCAAGCAGGTCGCCGCGCAACAGGCCCCCGATGGCACGGCTGCCGCCGCAGAACGGGCAGTCGATCCCGGTGAGCGCGCGGAACCAGCACGGCACCGCCAGGACGCCGGTGCCCAACGCCACGGCGATGAGCAGGCTGCCACCCGCAAAGCCCGGCGTGACACGCATGGCGCGCCACGGCCGGATCGCCTGCGGGGAATTCATGTCAGTAGTTGACCGGTTTCGTCGAGATCACGTAGGTCTTGGCGGCCTTGTCGTGCCAACCCTGGCGCGCCTGTTCGTCGAAGAACGGTGACAGATTCATAAGCAACGACACCAGCCCCCCGATGCAGGGGATGATGCCCGGTGCCATCTGAGTCGCGACGCGGCTGAACGCCGGGCCGCTACCGATTCCCGGTTGTTGCTGCATACTGCTCAACTCGGTCATGACTCGCAGACCCGCCACGCTCTTCCCAACCGTGGCGCCCCGAGATCCGAGCATGAGGCCCTCGTACAGGACCATCCCGATGAACGGGAGTGGTGCCATCAGCCAGATGAGCCAGTACAGGTCCGGATCGCTCGCGATGACGGCGAACTGGATGACCATCATGAGGATGCCGAACGGCATACCGATGATCAGACCGTCGACCAGCCGGGCAAGGAACCGGCTGCCCATGGTGCCGAGAACGAGGGGGCCGGTGTTCGGGAACTGGATCTGCGCACCGGGCACGATGATCCGGGCCTGACCGGCCACCATCTGACCGCTCCCGAAACCGCCGCGCTGCTGACCGGGGAATCCTCCCGGTTGACCGTAGGGATGCTGGCCGTACGGCGGCTGCTGCCCGAAAGGCGGCTGCCCGGGAGCCGGCTGTCCGTACGGTTGCTGGCCCGGCGCGCCGGGTTGCTGAAATCCACCGGACTGGGGACTCGGCTGCTGAAAGCCTCCCGACGGGGGCTGCTGCCCGTACTGTCCCGGCGTTCCCTGTCCGTACGGCTGACCGGGTTGCTGGCCGTACGGCGGCTGCTGCCCCGGTGCACCCTGTCCGTACGGCTGCTGCCCCTGACCAGGCTGTTGTCCGTACGGCTGCTGACCGTAGGGCTGCTGGTTGTAAGGATTGGTCATTCGGGTCTGTCTCCCCCTTGCGGCGATGATCGCGCGAGAGAGTACCCCATGGACACACCCGGCAGGATGCCCCGTGATCTGCCCCTTTCCGGGCTCTCACCCGGAACGTCAGTAATGCACCGGCTTGGTCGACACCACGAATGTTCCCGCGGCCTTGTCCTGCCATCCCTGACGGGCGAACTCGTCGAAGAATGGCGACACGCTCACGAGCGCGGTGATGAACCATCCGAGGCACGGCACCAGACCGGGTAGCGCGAGCATCGCCGCCCGCGTCATCCCCACACCGACACCAGGGCCGCCACTTCGGGGCGTGGCCGAACGAGCCGTGACGACCCGCACCCCGGCGACGGTTTTCCCGACGGTCGCACCGCGCAGGCCGACCAGCAGACCCTCGTAACCGAACCAGACGATCAAAGTGGCGGGCGCGATAAGTAACAACGTCCACCACAGACGCGGCTGGTGTGCCACCACTGCCGACAGCAAGCCGGCGAATCCGGCTCCTGCCGGGATCACGAGGATGGCCGCATCCACCAAACGAGCGACGAACCTGCTGGCCATGGTGGCAAGCACGAAGGGCCCGGCTCCGGGGAACCGGATCCAGGCTCCCGGCGTGATGATCTCCGGACGGTCGGGTCCACCTCCGGCCGGTGACGCTCCCGGACGCGTGATGGGGTGGGGCGGGTAGTGATCGGTCACGTCGAGGCCCTAGAAGCCCAGGCGGCCCAGCTGTTTCGGGTCCCGCTGCCACTCCTTGGCCACCTTGACGTGCAGGTCGAGGTAGACCTTCGAGCCGAGCAGCGCCTCGATGTGCTTACGGGCGTTGGCACCGACCTGTTTGAGCCTGCTCCCCTTGTGGCCCAGCACGATCGCCTTCTGGCTCGGCCGTTCGACGAACAGGTGCGCGTAGATGTCGACCATGTCGCCGGAGCCTTCGCGCGGGATCATCTCCTCGACCGTGACGGCGATCGAATGCGGCAGTTCGTCCCGTACGTCTTCCAGCGCGGCCTCACGGATGAGCTCGGCGACGAGCCGCTGTTCCGGTTCGTCCGTCAGGTCGCCGTCCGGATACAGCTGCGGCCCCTCGGGCAACTGGCTCACGAGCACGTCGGCGATCGTGTCGACCTGGTAGCCGCCGGTGGCGGACACCGGAACGAGCTCGGCGAACTCCATCACGTGCTGCAGTTCGAGGAGCTGCTCGGCGACGACCTCGGGTTTGACGAGGTCGGTCTTGGTGACGATCCCGACGACGGGCGTGCGCCGCGCGACCTTGGCCAGTTCCGCCGCGATGTACTTGTCGCCGGGCCCGATCTTCTCGCCCGCGGGCACGCAGAACCCGATGACGTCCACTTCGGACCACGTGGCGCGCACGACGTCGTTGAGCCGCTCCCCCAACAGGGTGCGCGGTCGATGCAGGCCCGGAGTGTCCACAATGATCAGCTGGGCGTCGTCCCGGTGCACGATGCCGCGCACGGCGTGCCGCGTCGTCTGCGGCTTGCTGGACGTGATCGCGATCTTCGTGCCGACGAGCGCGTTGGTCAGCGTCGACTTGCCCGCGTTCGGCCGCCCGACGAAACACGCGAACCCCGACCGGTGATCGGCCGGAGTCTCCCGCCACCCCGTGTCCTCGATCCCGGCGGCCCGCAGCTTCGCGGCGAGGTCGTCGCCGCCCGGCTCGTCCGTGCCGCCGCCACTCCGGCCGTGGTCGCCGGACTCCGTCACCGGAGGATCTCCTGCACGTCCCCGGCGACATCGGCGCGCAGCACCGGGGCGTCGGAGGTCAGGTCACGCACCGCGTGCACCGACGCCTCCGCCACGAGCGGTTCCGCTGTCACGACGGCCGCCGCCTCGAGTCCCTCCGCACCGCTCGACACCGCCGCCGCGACAGCGGCCTGCAGCGCCGTGAGCTGCAGCGACGGCAGGTCGACCGTCGCCGCCGCATAGGTCCGCCCGTCGGTGTCGCGCACCGCGGCACCCTCGGCGGCCTGGATCCGCGCTCTCGTCGAGCGCGCCAGGATGACGATCTTCTCGTCCTCCGGGTCGAGGTCAGGCATGTTCGACGCTCCTATCGCTGTCACTCTCGTCGCTTCCGTTGGTGCGCTGCGGCCGGTCCGCGTTCTCGTCGGTGGAACGCACGACGACCGTCGTGATCCGCATCCGGCCTCGGCGGTCCTTGCCGCCCTCGGCGCGCAACCGCAACTCGCCGATCTCGGCTTCGGCGCCGGGTAGCGGCACCCTGCCCAGCCGCTGTGCCATCAGCCCGCCGACCGTCTCGACGTCGTGATCGGACAGGTCGACGTCGAACAGCTCGCTCAGATCGTCGACACCCAGCCGCGCCGAGACCCGCACGGCGCCGTCGTCCAGCTCCTCGACGTCGGGCCGCTCCTCGGAGTCCGACTCGTCGGTGATGTCGCCGACGATCTCCTCGAGGACGTCCTCGATGGTCAGCAGCCCGGCGGTGCCACCGTACTCGTCGACGGCGATGACCAGGTGGTGACGGGAGACCTGCATCTCCTTGAGCAGGCTGTCGAGGCGTTTCGAGTCGGGGACGAACGCCGCAGGGCTCATCACCTCCGCGACCGGACGGGCGTTGCCGCCCTCGGACATGGAGGCCTGCACCAGATCCTTCAGGTTCACCACGCCGACGACGTCGTCGGCCGTGTCACCGATCACCGGCAACCGCGTGAACCCGGTGCGCATCGACAGCGCCAGCGCCTGCCGCACCGTCTTGACCTGCTCGATCCACACGATCTCGGTCCGCGGCACCATCACTCCGCGGGCCACGGTGTCGCCCAGCTCGAACACCGAGTGGATCATCTCCCGCTCGTCGGTGCCGACGACGCCCCGTTCGCCCGCGAGGTCGACGAGCTCGCGCAGCTCGGCCTCCGTGGTGAACGGCCCCTCCCGGAAACCCTTGCCCGGCGTGATCGCGTTGCCGACCGCGATGAGCAGCCTGCTCAACGGCCCCAGGACCTTCCCCAGCACCCGCACCGGGCCGGCCACGACCAACCCGACGGGGTAAGGATGCTGCCTGCCGATCGTGCGCGGGCCGACACCGACCAGCACGTAGCTGACCACCACCATCACCACGCCCGCACCGGCGACGGCGAACCAGTCCTGATGGAACCAGCGGATGCTGACGACCGTGACGAGCACGGTCGCCGTGAGTTCACACGCGAGCCGGAGCAGCATCAGCAGATTGATGTGCCTGCTGCGTTCGCCGATGACCGCCACGAGCTGGCGGGCGCCGGTCCGGCCCGCGCGGACCATGCCCTCGGCACGGGCCTGCGACACGGCACTCACCGCGGAGTCCGCCGCGGCGAACACCCCACCCAGCAGCACCAGCACGACCGCCAGCAGCAGGGCCGCGGTACTGCTCACGACGTCTCCTGCTCCGGCCCTCCGTCGAGCCCGGCCGCACCGAGCAGACGGTCGTCGACACTGCGCTGCGCCTCCCGGCGGGACGCCTCCAGCCGCGCCGCCTGGAACTCGGCCAGGATCCGGTTCTGCAGGCCGAACATCTCGCGTTCCTCGGCAGGCTCGGCGTGGTCGTAGCCGAGCAGGTGCAACGTGCCGTGGACGGTCAGCAGGTGCAGCTCGTCCATCAGCGAGTGACCCGCCTTCTTCGCCTGATCACGAGCGAAAGACGGGCACAGCACGATGTCGCCGAGCAGCGCCGCGGTGTCGTCCGGCGCGTCGGGCCTGCGCGTTCCCTCCATCTCGTCCATGGGGAACGCCATCACGTCGGTCGCTCCCGGCAGGTCCATCCACCGCTCGTGGAGGTCCTCCATCACGTCGAGGTTCACCAGCAACACCGACAGTTCGGCGAGCGGGCTCACCTCCATCTGGTCCAGTGCGAACCGGGCGGCCGACACGATCGACTCCTCGTCGACACCGACCCCGGACTCGTTGGCGATCTCGATACTCACGCGCGATCCTCGCTGTGCTTGCCGTTGCCCGCGGCCCCGCCCCGGCCCCGACGGCCGTCGCCGCGCCCGTCCGAACCGCGCCCGTCCGCAGCGGCCCCGGACGCCTCATCGGCCGCGGCGTCCTGCGTGGCCTGCCACTTCTCGTAGGCGTCCACGATGTCTCCGACGAGCTTGTGCCGCACGACGTCGGTGCTGGTCAGGGTGGAGAAATGCAGGTCGTCGACACCGTCGAGGATCTCGCGCACGATCCGCAGCCCGCTGCGCTGCCCTCCCGGCAGGTCGACCTGCGTGATGTCGCCGGTCACGACGACCTTCGAGCCGAACCCGAGCCGGGTCAGGAACATCTTCATCTGCTCGGGCGTCGTGTTCTGTGCCTCGTCGAGGATGACGAAAGCGTCGTTGAGCGACCTGCCGCGCATGTACGCCAGCGGAGCGATCTCGATGGTGCCCGCCTGCGTGAGACGCGGGATCGACTCGGGGTCGACCATGTCGTGCAGCGCGTCGTACAGCGGCCGCAGGTACGGATCGATCTTCTCGTTGAGCGTGCCCGGCAGGTAACCGAGCCGCTCCCCCGCCTCGACGGCCGGGCGCGTGAGAATGATGCGGTTGACCTGTTTGGCCTGCAGCGCCTGGACGGCCTTCGCCATCGCCAGATACGTCTTGCCGGTACCGGCGGGCCCGATACCGAACACGATCGTGTGCTGGTCGATAGCCTCGACGTAGCGCTTCTGGTTCAACGTCTTCGGCCGGATGGTGCGCCCTCGCCGGGACACGATGTCCATGCTCAGGACCTCGGCCGGGGACTCGGCATTGCCCGCCGACAACATGCCGACGGTGCGGCGCACCGCGTCCGGGCCGAGCGGCTGCCCCTTGGAGGCCAGGGTGACGAGTTCGGCCAGCGCCCGCTCGGCGAAAGCGACCTCCGCGGGCTCGCCGGTCAGCGTGATCTCGTTGCCCCGGACGTGAACATCGGCGTCGAGCAGCTCTTCGATGACGCGCAGGTTCTCGTCGCTCGACCCGAGCAGCGCCAGCGTGGCCGCGTCGGGAATCGGGAACTTCGAGCGTGCCTGGGTGCCGCCGGTCTTGGGGGTCTGCTGCGGAACGGTTCCGGCCACGTGGCCTCTGGCCTGCCTTCTGCACTCATCGTGCCGGTCGGTAACGGATGTCTGACTGCCATGCTAACGGCCCCACCGGCACGTCGGCTCCCGGATTGTCGGCTCCAGGACCGTCGGCTCCCGCGCGCCCGCGGCTCCTGCGCCGCGGCGTCAGCCCGCGCCGGACTCGTCCCCGTAACGCCCGAAGAAGCCGAGCTGTTCCCCGCCCAGTACGTGGGCGTGCACATGGAAGACGGTCTGCCCGGCGTCGGCACCGGTGTTGAACACGACGCGATAGCCGCCGTCGACGAGTCCGTCGAGTTCCGCCACGCGATGCGCGGTGGCGATCACGTCCGCGAGCAACTCCGGGTCGGCGGCCGCGAGCTCGCCGACGTTGCGGTACCGCGTCTTCGGCACGACGAGCACGTGCGTCGCCGCCTGTGGGGAGATGTCGCGGAACGCCAGCGTGGTGGACGTTTCGTGGACGATGTCGGCCGGGATCTCGCGCGCGATGATCCGCTCGAACAGGGTTTCCGACGGGTCGGGCTCACTCATGCGGGAACTGTAGCGGTCGGGGTGCGGTACGTGGGGACCGGAGAGCGGGGACCCTCGCGCCGTGACGGGCGGCCGAGTACCGGCGCCGTGCACCGTGGGGCGCGGGTGGTCCGGTGGCCGAAACACCGCGGCGCAGGTGGAACGTGGGGGACGCGTGCCACCCGCGCCGCGGCTCCGCCGGGCCGAGGGGGAGGTGCCCGGCGTGGTCTCGGCGTACCGGCCGCATGCAGCGATCCGGCCGGTCGTTAACCAGCGTAACTGTTTCCGCGCGAGAGAGCGAGCGGGGTGACCGCTCGTCGTCACGTCGTATCGGTGAGCGGTCACCAGCGTGCGGTCAGCGCGCCGAGCGTGCCGAGTGCCACCGCGCCCGCGGTCGACGTCCGCAGCACGGTCGGGCCGAGCCGCACCCCGACCGCCCCGGCGCGCGTGAGCGCCGTCAGCTCCTCACCGGTGACGCCGCCTTCCGGTCCGACGATCAGGTACAGCTCGCCGCGTTCCGGCAGCGACACGTCCTTCAGCCCCGTCTCGGCCGTGGCCTCCAGCAGGTATCCACCGTCGGCCTCGGCCACGAGCGCGGCCAGACCGGCCGTGTCGACCGGCTCGGGCACCTCGGGCACCCGGCCGCGCCGCGCCTGCTTCGCCGCCGAGCGCGCGGCGGCGCGCCAGCGGGCGAGCGCCTTCGCGCCCCGCGGGCCGTCGTCCCAGCGCGCGACGCTGCGCGCCGCACGCCACGGCAGCACCGCGTCCGCCCCTGCCTCGGTGGCCAGTTCGACGGCGAGCTCACCGCGGTCGCCTTTCGCCAGCGCCTGCACGACGGTGACCCGCAGCTCCGGCGGCGGATCCACCCGCCTGCCGCACACCGTGACCTCGAGCGACGGGTGCCTGCCCGGTGCGACCGCGTCGACGACGCAGTCGGCGAGCCCACCAGCGCCGTCGGCGAGCGTCAGCCGTTCACCCGCCCGCGTGCGCCGCACGGTCACCGCGTGCCGTGCCTCCTCACCGTCGAGCACGGCGTGTTCCCCCGGCGGCAGCGCGTCGACGAGGAACACCGGGGGCGTCGACTCCGGCGTCTGCTGCGCGCCCTCCTCGCCGGCGCCGTCACCGCCGGTCACGGTCACTTCTTGGCGCGCAGCTTGGAGAACAGCCCGCCGCGGTGGGCGCTGCTGCCCGCGAGTTCGGGCGCTTCCTCGCCACGCAGCTTGGCCAGCTGCCGCAGCAGGTCCGCCTGCTCGTCATCCACCTTCGACGGCACGACGACGTCGACGTGCACGTGCAGGTCGCCGCGGCCGTCGACACGGCCGGACGAGCGGAGCCGCGGCATGCCCTTGCCGGTGAACACCAGCTCGGTCTCCGGCTGCGTGCCCGGTTCGATCTCGACGTCGACCTCACCGTCGATGAGCGTCTCGAGCGGCACGGACGCGCCGAGCGCGGCACTGGTCATCGGGATCCGCAACCGGCAGTGCAGATCGTTGCCCTGCCGTTCGAAGACCTCGTTCGGCTCCTCGTCGACCTCGACGTACAGATCGCCCGCAGGACCGCCGCCGGGGCCGACCTCACCCTGCCCGGACAGGCGGATGCGCATGCCGTCGCCGACACCGGCCGGGACCTTGGCGGTGACGTTGCGCCGGGCGCGCACCCGGCCGTCGCCACTGCACTTGCGGCACGGATTGGTGATCGTCTCGCCGAGGCCCTGGCACGCCGGGCACGGCCGCGCGGTGACGACCTGGCCCAGGAACGACCGCTGCACCGACTGCACCTCGCCCTGGCCACCGCACGTGTCGCAGGTGGCCACGGAGCCGTTCTCACCCATGCCCGCGCCGCGGCACTCGTCGCACAGCACGGCCGTGTCGACGGCGATCTCCTTGTCGATACCCGTCGCGCACTCTTCGAGCGTCAGCCGCAGCCGGATCAGCGCGTCCGAACCGGGCTGGACCCGGCTGCGCGGTCCCCGGCCCCGGCCGCCGCCCGCGGCCGCACCGAAGAAGGCGTCCATGATGTCGCCCAGACCGCCGAAGCCGCCGAACGGATCGCCGCCGCCACGGGCACCGCCCGCACCGCCGCCGCCCTCCATCGGGTCACCGCCCAGGTCGACGACCTTGCGCTTCTGGGGGTCGGACAGCACCTCGTAGGCGGTCGTGACCTCGCCGAACTTCTGTTGCGCGTCCTCGGACGGGTTGACGTCGGGGTGCAACTCACGCGCGAGCTTGCGGTAGGCCCGCTTGATCTCCTGGTCGCTCGCGTCCTTCGACACGCCCAGAGTTCCGTAGTAGTCCCTCGCCACCGTTTCGACGTCCTCCTAGTACCGCACCTGAAACCGGGGTCAGCCGCCGGCCAGGATCCGGCCCACGTAATTGGCCACCGCGCGTACCGCGGCGATCGTCCCGGGGTAGTCCATCCGTGTCGGACCGACCACACCCATGCCACCCAGCAGCAGATCGTCGGACCCGTACCCGATCGACACGACCGAGGTGCTCCGCATCTGCGCGTCTTCATTCTCCCCACCGATACGCACCGTGACCGAACCGGGGTTGCGGGCGGCCGCCAGCAGCTTCAGCACGACGACCTGTTCCTCGAGGGCCTCGAGAACCTCCCGCAGCGAATCGGGGAAGTCCGCGACGCTGTTGGTCAGGTTCGCCGTCCCGCCGAGCACGAGCCGGTCCTCGGGGTCCTCGACCAGGGATTCGACGAGCGTCGTCGCCACCCTGGTCATCACGTCGCGCAACTCCGGCGGGCCCTGCTCGGGCAGGTCCGACACCTTCGCCGCCGCGTCGGCCAGTTTACGGCCCGCCAGCGCGTTGTTGAGCTGGTCGCGCAGCAGCGCCACGGAGTCCTCCGCGACGACGTCACCGAGGTCGACGTTGCGCTGGTCGACCCGGCCGGTGTCGGTGATCAGCACGAGCATCAGCCGCGCCGAGGTGAGCGGCACCACCTCGACGTGCCGCACCGTCGAGTTGGTCAGCGTCGGGTACTGGACGACGGCGACCTGGCGCGTCAGCTGCGCCAGCAGCCGCACCGACCGGCGCAGCACGTCGTCCAGGTCGTTCGCACCGTCGAGGAACCGGTGGATCGCCCTGCGCTCGGCCCCGGAGAGCGGTTTGATCTCCGAGAGCCGGTCGACGAACAGCCGGTACCCCTTGTCGGTGGGGATCCGGCCCGCGCTGGTGTGCGGCTGCGTGATGTAGCCGTCCTCCTCCAGCGAGGCCATGTCGTTGCGCACCGTGGCGCTGGACACGCCGAGGTTGTGCCGGTCGACCAGCGCCTTGGAACCCACCGGTTCCTGTTCGGACACGTAGTCGGCGACGATCGCACGCAGCACCTCGAACCGTCGCTCGTCCGCGCTGGCCACCAAGCACCTCCTCGCCCGTCTGGGCCGGCCGACCCGGCGGGCGCCGCCGCCGGGTCACCGGACCTCTCACCCGACGAGTTTACGGGCCGGGCGCAGGCGAGCGGGTCACGTGTTGCCGGGGAACCGCAGGTTGACCCCGCCGGCCGCGGCGGTCGACGGGGACGGCCAGCGCGAGGTGACCACTTTGCGGCGGGTGAAGAAGTGGAAGCCCTCGGGCCCGTAGGCGTGACTGTCGCCGAACAGCGAGTCCTTCCACCCGCCGAAGCTGTAGTACCCGACCGGCACCGGGATGGGCACGTTGACGCCGACCATGCCCACCTCGACCTGGCGCGTGAACCGGCGGGCGGCGGCACCGTCGCCGGTGAACACGGCGGTTCCGTTGCCGTAGTGACCGGCGTTGATCAGCTCCAGCGCCGCGTCCAGCGACTCGACCCGCACCACCGACAGCACCGGGCCGAAGATCTCGTCGGTGTAGATCGACATCTCCGGCCGGACGTGGTCGAACAGGGTCGGCCCGAGCCAGAACCCGTCGCCGTCGATGCCGGGTTCGCGGCCGTCGACGGCGAGGGTGGCGCCCGCCTCGTCCCCGGCGTCGACGTAGGAGGCGACCCGCTCGCGATGCGCAGCCGTGACCAGCGGCCCCATTTCCGAATCCGGGTCGCGGCCGTCGCCGACGCGCAGCTCACGCATCCGCTCGGTGATCTTCGCCACGAGCTCGTCGCCGATCGGGTCGACCGCCACGACGACGGACACGGCCATGCACCGCTCCCCCGCCGAGCCGAAGCCCGCCGACACCGCGGCGTCGGCCGCGCCGTCGAGGTCGGCGTCGGGCAGCACGGCCATGTGGTTCTTCGCCCCGCCGAGGGCCTGGCAGCGCTTGCCCGCGGCGGTGGCCTTCTCGTAGACGTAGCGTGCGATCGGCGTGGAGCCCACGAACGAGACGGCCTCCACCTCGGGGTGCTCGAGCACCGCGTCGACCGCGGCCTTGTCGCCGTGCACGACGTTCAGCACGCCGTCGGGCAGTCCCGCCTCGGCGAGCAGCTCGGCGATCAGCAGCGACGCCGACGGGTCCTTCTCGCTGGGTTTGAGGACGACCGTGTTGCCGCAGGCGATCGCGCCCGGCACGAACCACAGCGGAACCATGGCCGGGAAGTTGAACGGCGAGATCACGCCCACGACCCCGAGCGGCTGGGCCGTGGAGTGCACGTCGACACCCGTCGAGGCGTTCTCGCTGAACTCGCCCTTCAGCAGCTGTGGTGCGCTGCAGGCGTACTCGACGTTCTCCAGCGCCCGTGCGACCTCGCCCGCGGCGTCCGAGACGACCTTCCCGTGCTCGGCGGTGATCAGCCGGGCGAGGTCGTCCTGCCGCTGCGACAGCAGCTCGCGGAACCGGAACAGCACCCGGGAACGGCCCGCGAGCGAGGTGTCGCGCCACGCCGGGAAGGCGGTGGCCGCGGCGCGCACGGCCTCGTCGACCTCCGCGGGCCCCGCGAAGTCCACCCGGGCCCGCACGCTGCCGGTGGCCGGGTCGAACACCTCCCCGGTGCGCTCTGCGGTTCCGCTCCACGGCTTGCCCGCGATCCGGTGGGTGATGTGCTCGGTCACGACGTACTCCTCGGCGTTCGGTGCGGTCGGGTGGGCGGTGCGGGCCCGGCAGGTGCGGGCCCGCAGGGTCAGCAGGCGGCGATCGACTCGCCGAGGATGCCGAGCCCCTCGGCGGTCTCCTCGTCGGTGAGCGTCATCGGCGGCGCGAGACGCAGCACGTTGCCGTGCAGTCCGCCCTTGCCGATGAGCAGGCCACGCGCCTTGGTCTCCTCGAGTACGCGGCCCGCCGCGGCCGGGTCCGGTTCGTCGCTGCCGGGCCGCACCAGCTCCACCCCGATCATCAGGCCCTTGCCGCGGACGTCGCCGACGAGGGCGTGCCCGGCCTGGATGTCCCGCAGGCCGGTCAGCAGGGCCGTGCCCTGTTTCGCGGCGTTGCCCTGCAGGTCGTGGTCCAGTACGTAGTCGAGGGTCGCCCGGGCACCGGCCGTGGAGACGGGGTTGCCGCCGAACGTCGAGATCGAGTTCGCCCCGAGGCAGTCCATGATGTCGCCGCGGGCGACGACCCCACCGATGGCCAGGCCGTTGCCCAGCCCCTTGGCGAACGTCATGATGTCCGGCGTCACCCCGTGCGCGTCGATGCCCCAGAAGTGCTCCCCCGTGCGGCCCCAGCCGGTCTGGACCTCGTCGGATATCAGCAGGATGCCGTGGGAGTCGAGCACCTCCTTGAACGCTCCGAACATCCCGTCGGGAGGCGTGGCGAACCCGCCGACTCCCTGGATCGGCTCGGCGATGAGCGCGGCCACGTCGCCGGAGGTGGTGGTGCGCAGCACGTCGCGCAGATCCTCGGTGCAGGCATCGATGTAGCCGGCGTCGTCGAGACCGGAGAACGGGCCGCGGTAGCGGTAGCCGCCGTGCACGTAGCTGACCTTCACCGGGGAGAGCGAACTCGCCGACCAGCCGCGGTTGCCGGTGATGCCGACGGTGCCGAACGCCCTGCCGTGGTACGAGTTCCGCAGCGCCAGGATCTGGTTGCTGCGCCGGTACTGCGTGGCGAGCATCAGCGCGGTCTCGTTCGCCTCGGTGCCCGAGTTGGTGAAGAACACCTTCGCGTCCGGGATGCCGGAGAGCTCGGCGATCCGCTCGGCCAGCTCGACCTGCTTGCGGATCAGGTACAGGGTCGAGGTGTGCAGCACGCCCGAGTCGAGCTGGCGGCGTACCGCGTCGGAGATCTCGGGTACGTCGTAGCCGATCGCGTTGGTGAGGATGCCGGCGAAGAAGTCGAGGTAGGTGCGGCCGTCGCCGTCGGTGACCCGTCTGCCGTCGCCGCTCACGATCTCGATCGGCTCGTCGTAGTAGAGCGACAGCCAGCTCGGCAGCACGGCGCGGTGACGGTCGAGCAGGGGGCGAGCGGGCGGGTGACTCTGCGGCACGTCCGGTTCCGTCATGCCTCCGAGTTTCGGCGCGCGACGTGCGCCGAGGCCACACACAATCTGTACGGACTCCCCTCGGGGCCCGTACAGTCTGCCGTTCCGGCAGGTCCCTCGTGGAGGTGACATGTACCCGACGGTCGGCGACGTACTCGCACTGCCCGTGATGCGGCAGGGAGGGCCCCATGTCGTGGCGGGCGCCGACGGTCTCGACGCTCTGGTGCGATGGGTGCACGTGGCCGAGATCGCCGAGATCGCCCCGCTGCTGAAAGGCGGCGAGCTGGTGCTCACCACCGGGGTCGCGCTGCCGGACGACGACGCCGCGCTGGCCCGGTACGTCGACGACCTCGCCGCGGTCGGCGTGGCCGGCGTGGTCGTGGAACTCGTGCGGCACTGGCACGAACGGCTGCCGCAGGCGCTGGTCGCGGCCGCGGACAAGCACCGGCTGCCGCTGGTGACGCTGTCGCGCGAGACGCGGTACGTGACGGTGACCGAGACGGTGAACGGGCTCATCGTTGACGCCCAGGTCGACGAGCTGCGGGCTGCCGCCCAGGTGCACGAGACGTTCACCGAGCTCACCGTCTCCGGCGCGGAGCCGCACGTGGTGCTGCGCGAGGTGGCACGCCTGACCGGGCACGCCGTCGTGCTGGAGACGCTCAGCTACGAGGTGCTGGCCTACGACGCGGCGGGCGCCGACCCGGCCGAGCTGCTGGCCGGCTGGCAGCAGCGGTCACGTCGGGTCCGGACCGGCGAACGCACCGGCTACGACCGCGCCTCGGGCAGGCTGGTGGCCATCGTGGGCGCGCGCGGGCGCGACTGGGGACGGCTGGTCCTGCTGTGCGGGGAGCCGCCGCCGCATCGGCACGTCGTCGTGGCCGAGCGCGCCGCGTCGGCGCTCGCCGTGCATCATCTGCTGGCCGCCGGTGGCGACAGCCTGGAGCGGCAGGCCCACCGCGACGTGCTCCGGCAGCTGCTCACGGCGCCGTCGACGGTCACCCCGCTCGCCGAACTGGTCGCACGTGCCGAGGCACTGCACGTGCCGTTGACCGGACATCGGCTGATCGGCGCCGCGATCCGGCCGCGGCTGGCGGACCTGCCCGGCCCGCCCGCGGCGGCGTCGACCGGACCGCTGTTGCGCGACCTCGCGGAGGCGACCGCGCTGGCGACCCGTCGTGCGCGCGTGGCCGCGCTGGTCGCCGACCTCGACGGCATCGGCGTGCACGTGCTGCTGGCGCTCTCGCCGCGTGCCGACACCGACGCGGTGCTGCGTCGGCTCGCCGGTGAGGTGCGGCAGGCGAAGCAGGCGGTGCCGCTCGTGCTGGCCGTGGGCACCGCGGTGGATCGGCCCGCCGACGCAGGGCGCAGCCTCGCCGAGGCGGGACATGTCGCGTCGGCGGCGCTGCACCGCGGCGGGCATCCGCCCGACGGCTATCACCGCCTCGGCGACGTGCGCCTCCACGGCCTGCTGCATCTGCTCTCGGACGACGACCGGCTGGCCGCGTTCGCCCGCCGAGAGCTCGGCCCGTTGCTCGCGAAGGACGCGGCGACCGGGAGCCGTCTCGTCGAAGCGCTGCGCCGGTTCTGCGACCACGGTGGCAACAAGTCGGCGGCCGCCGCGGCGGCACACACCTCGCGCACGGCGTACTACCAGCAGCTGGGGCGTATCGAGCAGGCGCTGGATGTCTCGCTCGAGGACCCGGAGTCGCTCGTGTCCCTGCATGTCGCGCTGCTGATTCACGACGTACTCGCCCTATCGGGGGACAACGACCACTCGACGGAGTAGCACAGTCGACCCGGCGGTCCTGCCGATAGTCAGGGCATGCGTACGTTCAGCGCCCGCCTGTCCCGGACCGTGACCACCGCCGCATGCACCCTCGCCGCGCTCTCGCTGGGCGGCCAGGCGACGGCGGCACCGCCGGAATCGTCCCTGGCCCTGTCGTTGCGTCACAGCGACGGCACGATCGCCGTGACGCAGCTGCACTGCGACCCGGCGGGAGGATCCCACCCGGCCAGTGCCCAGGCCTGCGAGGCGCTCGACGACGCCGGTGGCCGTCCCGCGGCCCTCGACTCCGCAGGCCCCGGAACCGCCTGCCCGATGATCTACGCACCCGTCCACGCCTCCGCCCACGGACATTGGCGGGGCGAACCGGTGCACTTCACCACGACCTACAACAACGCCTGTCTCGCCGACGTCGAGTCCGGTGGTGTGTTCGGGTTCTGAGGTCCCTCCCGGATCCGGTCACCACCCGGGCCCACCGGCGGTGACCGGACCCGATATTCTGTTTCACCACGGTTTCGTACGCGATACCGGCGATGTTTCCCCGATCGGCGCAATCGACATTCTGTTGCCGCGATCACACATCTTTGAACACTCTGCCAATCCCGGCGGTCGCGCCGCGGCGCGCACGATGCGCCAATGGCGTCGACGACCGCACAACTCCGCCACCCGGACGGCCGGGTGGAACTACGCGATGCGTCGTCACTTCACGGAAGCCGGTTCTTCAACGACGAACTAGCCCCGGTACCCGTCGAGCGACGAACCTGGACCACGTACAACTACTTCGCGCTGTGGAACGGAATGGCCTTCAACCTTCCGTCCTATCTGCTCGCGTCCGGCCTGATCGCCATCGGCATGAACTGGGTGCAGGCCTTCATGACGATCGCGATCGGCAACGTGATCGTTCTCCTGCCGATGCTGCTCAACAGCCACGCGGGAACGAAGTACGGCATTCCGTTCCCCGTTTTCGCCCGTGCGTTTTTCGGTGTTCGCGGCGCCAATCTGGCCGCACTGCTCCGTGGGCTCGTGGCCTGTGGCTGGTTCGGCATTCAGACCTGGGTCGGCGGCCAGGCCGTCTTCGTCATCCTCGGCAAACTGTTCGGTGACGGCTGGACGGGCGCGGCGGAGTTCTACGACCAGCCGTGGACCCTGTGGCTGTGCTTCGCCGCATTCTGGGCGCTGCAGATGGCCATCATCTGGCGCGGCATGGAGGCCATCAAACGGCTCGAGAGCTGGGCAGCGCCCCTGGTCACCGTCGGCTTCGTGATCCTGCTGATCTGGATCCTCGTCAAGGCGGGCGGGTTCGGCCCGATCTTCTCGCAGGAGTCGCAACTGGGCTGGGGCCCGGAGTTCTGGGCGGTGTTCGCACCGTCGTTGACCGGCATGATCGCGTTCTGGGCGACGCTGTCGCTGAACATGCCGGACTTCACGCGGTTCGGTCAGGGCCAGCGCAAACAGGCCTGGGGACAGGTGCTCGGCCTGCCGACCACGATGTCGTTCATCGCGATCATGTCGATCATGATCACCTCGGGCGGCATGGTGGTCTACGGCGAGGCCATCTGGGATCCGGTCGAACTCGCCAGCCGGTTCGACTCGCCGATCGTGGTGATCGCCGCACTGCTCGGCATCGTGCTCGCCACGATCACCACGAACCTGGCGGCGAACACGGTCAGCCCGTCCTACGACTTCTCCAACGCGTTCCCGCGCCGGATCAGCTTCCGCACCGGCGGTCTGATCACGGGCGTCATCGGCATCGTGATCCAGCCGTGGCGGCTCATCTCCGACCCGAACATCTACATCTACGCCTGGCTGGGCTTCTACGGCGGCGTGCTCGCCACGACGGCGGGTGTGCTCGCCGCGGGCTACTGGGTCCAGGCGCGCCGGACGCTGTCGCTGACCGACCTGTTCGCCGACGGCGGCGGGCGCTACTGGTTCACGGGCGGCTGGAACTGGCGCGCTCTCGCGGCGACGGTCATCGGCGCGTTCTTCGCCGTCGGTGGTGCGTACTCCGCACCCGGTGAAGGGCCGTTCCCTGCCGACGGGCTGATCCCCGTTCTCCAGCCCCTGTACGACTACAGCTGGGTCGTCGGCCTCGTGGTCGCGTTCCTGGCCTTCCTCGCACTCTCGCTGCCCGGTGGCGGCGCGCCGAACAGCCCCAAGTCGCACAACCCGATTCCGGAGGAGGAGACAGGTGAACGAAGTGGTGAGGGCCGCCCTGGTCCAGCAGCGGTGGACCGGTGACAAGGATTCGATGATCCAGGCGTCCGTCGACGCCATCGCGTCGGCGGCCTCGCAGGGCGCGCAGGTGGTGTGCCTGCAGGAACTGTTCTACGGGCCCTATTTCTGCCAGGTGCAGGACACCGAGTACTACTCCTACACCGAAGCCGTGCCCGACGGTCCGACGACGAGGCTGATGCAGGAGGTCGCCGAACGGCACGGCATCGTCGTCGTCGCGCCGCTGTACGAGCAGGAGCAGCCGGGCCTGCTGTACAACACGGCCGCGGTGATCGACGCGGACGGCACTTACCTGGGCAAGTACCGCAAGAACCACATTCCGCAGGTGAAGGGGTTCTGGGAGAAATTCTACTTCCGCCCCGGCAACACGGAGTACCCGGTGTTCGACACGGCGGTGGGCCGCATCGGGGTGTACATCTGTTACGACCGGCACTTCCCCGAGGGATGGCGGGCACTGGGCCTTGCGGGGGCGAAGATCGTGTTCAACCCGTCCGCCACCAGTCGTGGCCTGTCGCAGTACCTCTGGCGACTCGAACAGCCCGCGGCGGCGGTGGCCAACGAGTACTACGTCGGCGCCATCAACCGGGTGGGCGTGGAACCGTTGGGCGACAACGACTTCTACGGTCAGTCCTATTTCGCCGATCCGCGGGGCCAGTTGGTGGGCGATGCGGCCTCGGACACCGACGACGAGGTCGTGGTGCGGGATCTGGACATGGACAAGCTCGCCGAGGTGCGCAACCTGTGGGCGTTCTACCGCGACCGCAGGCCCGACTCGTACGACTCGCTGGTGAAACCCTGAGGAGGCCGATCCGATGCGCACGCTGATCAAGAACGGCACCGTGCTCAGCACCACCGGGGCGGTGACCGCCGACGTCCTGGTCGACGGCGAGACGATCGCCGCAGTGACCGCTCCCGGCGTACTGGCCGAGCAGAACGTCGTGGCCGACACCGAGTTCGACGCCGCGGGCAAGTACGTCATGCCGGGTGGGATCGATGCCCACACGCACATGGAGATGCCGTTCGGCGGCACCTTCTCGGCCGACACGTTCGAGACGGGTACCCGCGCCGCTGCGTGGGGCGGCACCACGACGATCATCGACTTCGCCGTCCAGCCCAAGGGCAACTCGCTGTTGTCCACACTGGACGCCTGGCACGAGAAGGCCGACGGCGACTGCGCCGTCGACTACGGCTTCCACATGATCGTCTCCGACGTCAACGACGCGACGCTCAAGGAGATGGAGTCCTGTGTGGCCGCGGGCGTGAGCAGTTTCAAGATGTTCATGGCCTATCCCGGGGTCTTCTACTCCACCGACGGCGAGATCCTGCGCGCGATGACCAAGGCTGCCGACATCGGCGGCACGATCGCCATGCACGCCGAGAACGGCATCGCGATCGACGAACTCGTCGCCCAAGCGCTCGCCGAGGGCAGGAGCGAGCCGTACCAGCACGGCGTCACCCGGCCCCCGGAGCTGGAGGGCGAGGCGACCTCACGGGCGATCACCCTCGCCAAGGTCACCGGTTCGCCGTTGTACATCGTGCACCTGTCGGCAGCACAGGCGTTGTCGGCCGTGGCCGAGGCGCGCGACGAGGGGCAGAACGTCTTCGCCGAGACCTGCCCGCAGTACCTGTACCTGTCCATCGAGGACCTCGGGAAACCGGACTTCGAGGGCGCCAAGTACGTGGCCTCTCCCCCGCTGCGTGAGAAGCACCATCAGCCCGACCTGTGGCGGGGCCTGCGCACCAACGACCTGTCGGTGGTCTCGACCGACCACTGCCCGTTCTGCTTCAAGGACCAGAAAGAGCTCGGCCGCGGCGACTTCACCAAGATCCCGAACGGCATGCCGGGCGTGGAGCATCGGATCGACCTGCTGCACCAGGGCGTGGTGGCCGGCGAGATCTCCCTCGCCCGCTGGGTCGAGGCGTGCTCGACGACGCCGGCCCGCATGTTCGGGTTGTATCCCCGCAAGGGGGTGATCGCACCGGGAGCCGATGCGGACCTCGTCATCTACGACCCGGCCGCCGAACAGACCATCTCGGCCGAGACGCATCACATGAACGTCGACTACTCCGCGTACGAGGGCATGACGATCACCGGCCGGTGCGAGACCGTGCTCTCCCGCGGCAGTGTCGTCGTCGATCGCGGCACGTACCACGGCCGCGCCGGCCACGGCCGGTTCCTCGAACGCGACCTGTGCCAGTACTTGAACTGAGAGGAGCCGGGTGTGGAGTTCGGAGTGGTGCTGCAGACCGACCCGCCCGCGCGGGACGTCGTCCGGCTGGCGAGCCTGGCAGAGGACGAGGGATTCCGGTACGGGTGGACGTTCGACTCGGTCGTGCTGTGGCAGGAACCGTTCGTCATCTATTCGCAGATCCTCGCCGCGACGTCGTCGATGACGGTCGGGCCCATGGTGACCAGCCCCGGCACGCGGGACTGGTCGGTCATGGCCTCGCTGTTCGCGACCCTCAACGAGATGTACGGCAACCGGACGGTGTGCGGCATCGGCCGCGGCGACTCCGCGCACCGCGTCATCGGCAAACCACCGTCTACATTGGCCACTCTGCGGGACTGCATGGCCACCGTGAAGGAGCTGGCCGAAGGCCGCGAGACGGTTCTGCACGACACCGCGGTGCGCATGCCGTGGGTGTCGGGTGGCAGGCTGGAGATGTGGATGGCGGGCTACGGGCCGAAGGCGCTGCAGACCGTCGGGCAACACGCCGACGGCTTCATCCTGCAGTGCGCCGACCCGGCCATCGCGCGGTGGACGATCGGCGCCGTGCGCGACGCGGCGAGCGCCGCGGGCCGTGACCCGGGGGGCATCACGATCTGTGTCGCGGCCCCGGCGTACGTCGGGGACAACGTGGCGCATCAGCGCGAACAGCTGCGCTGGTTCGGCGGCATGGTCGGCAACCACGTCGCCGACCTCGTCGCCCGCTACGGCGACTCCGGGCCCGTACCGCGGGAACTGACCGACTACATCGCGGCGCGGGACGGATACGACTACGCCCATCACGGCCGCGCGGGCAACCCGTCGACGGATTTCGTGCCCGACGAGATCGTCGACCGGTTCTGCCTGACCGGCCCCGCCGAGGCCCATGTCCGGCGACTGGAGGAACTCGCCGAGCTGGGCGTCGACCAGTTCGCCGTCTACCTCATGCACGACCAGCGGGAGGAGACGCTGCGCGCCTACGGCCGCGACGTCATCGGCAAGCTCGCCGCGTGACGGCCGGGCGGTGTTCCGGCGGCGGAGCACCGCCGGAACACCGCCCGCGTCACCAGGGCCCACCCGACCGCCTCCGGCGGGTCAGCCGTTCCCGCGCTCCTCGGCCGCCCGTTCGGCGGCCTTCTCCTCGCGCCAGGTTTCGTCGTCGGCTCCGCGGCGCCAGTACCCGGAGATCGACGCCCGGTCGCGCTCGATGCCGTGCTCGCGCAGCAGGTACCGGCGCAGGTCCCGCACGAAGCCCGCTTCGCCGTGGACGAAGGCGTGCACGTCGCCCGTGGGGAACGCGAGGTCGCGCACCGCGGCGACGAGGTCGTCGCCGCGGGAGCGGTGCAGCCAGCGGACCTGGGCGTCGGCCTTCGTGACGAGCGGCAACTCGTCGTGCTCGTCCTCGACCAGTACGAAGACCCGGGCGTCGGCACCGTCCGGCATCGCCTCCAGTGCGTTCGCGATGGCGGGCAGGGCACTCTCGTCGCCGACGAGAAGGTGCCAGTCGGCCTCGGCCGACGGCGCGTAACCACCACCGGGTCCGACCAGCAGCACCTCGTCGCCCACGTCGAGCCGCGCCGCCCACGGACCCGCCAGTCCGCGGTCGCCGTGGTGGACGAAGTCGAGGACGAGTTCATGGGCCTCCGGGTCGAAGCCGCGCACGGTGTAGGTCCGCATCCGGGGCCTCTGCTCGTCCGGCAGGTCGGCCAGGTCGAGCGGGTCCGGGTAGGACACCCCGTCCGGCGCGAACAGCACCTTGACGTAACTGTCGGTGCACGTGTTCGGGGTGAACGCAGCGAAACCGTCGCCACCGCAGACGACCCGGATCAGGTGCGGGGTGAGGCGTTCGGTGCGCCGCACCGTGGCCCGCATCACCGGCCTGCTGCGACCTCGCTTGTCGGCCATCCGTGCACTCCTCACCTACGTCGTTCCCTCGCGAGTAAGGCTACCCTTACATTCACCCGGATGCACTCACGGCCCGTCACCGGCCGTGTCGACGCCGACCGACGCGGCCGCGCGCGGCCCGCGGGCACCCCGGCAGCGGGCGCCTCTTGACACTTCGCCAACAAGCGGCGAACGTATGTGCCCATGACGCAGTTCGACTACGACGTCCTGGTCATCGGCTCCGGCTTCGGTGGCAGCGTGAGTGCGCTCAGGCTGACCGAGAAGGGCTACTCGGTCGGTGTGCTCGAGCAGGGCCGCCGGTTCGCCGATCACGAACTGCCCCGGACGTCGTGGCGGCTGCGCGACTACGTGTTCGCGCCCGCGCTCGGCTGCACGGGCATTCTGCGCATGACCCCGCTCACCGAGGCGCTGGTCCTCTCCGGTGCGGGCGTCGGTGGTGGGTCACTGGTCTACGCCAACACGCTCTACCAGCCGCCCGACGCCTTCTACGCCGATCCGCAGTGGTCCCACATCACCGACTGGAAATCCGAACTCGAGCCGTACTACGACCAGGCGAAGCGCATGCTCGGGGTCGCCACGTACCCGTGCACCACGCCCGCCGACGAGGTGATGCGCTCGGTCGCCGGCGACATGGGCATCGGCGACACCTACGGTCCCGCACCGGTCGGCGTGTTCTTCGGCGACGGCGACACGAAACGTGGCGCCACCGTGCCCGACCCGTACTTCGGCGGGGCCGGCCCGCAGCGCCGCACCTGCACCCACTGCGGCGAGTGCATGACCGGCTGCCGTCACAACGCCAAGAACACGACCGTCAAGAACTACCTGTACCTCGCCGAGGAGGCGGGCGCCCACGTTCACCCGCTCACCACCGTCACCGGCGTACGGCCCCTGGCCGGCGGCGGCTACGCGGTCGAGACGGCCGCCACCGGCAAGCCGTGGCGGAAGCGGACGATGCACGCCGAGCAGGTCGTATTCTCGGCGGCCGCACTCGGCACGCAACGCCTCCTGCACCGGATGCGCGACCGCGGCACCCTACCGCGGCTGTCGGATCGTCTCGGGGTGCTGGCGCGCACCAACTCGGAGGCGATCCTCGCCGCGCGGTCCGTCCGGACAGGCACGGAGTACCACCGCGGCGTGGCCATCACCTCGTCGATCCACCCCGACGAGGTCACGCACGTCGAACCCGTGCGCTACGGCAAGGGCAGCAACCTGCTCGCCCTGCTCGGAGCGGTACTCGTCGACCCGAAACCCGGCAGGCGGCGCTGGCTGCTGGGCCTGCAGGAGATGTGGCGCCGGCGACGGGACCTGCCGAGGCTGCACAACCCGAAACGCTGGTCGGAGCAGACGATCGCGCTGCTGGTGATGCAGACCCTCGACAACTCCGTCACCACCTACACCAAGCGGGGCAGGCTCGCGACGAAACAGGGCGTCGGCGAACCCAATCCGACCTGGATCCCCGCCGGCCACGACGTCGCCCGGCGCGTGGCGGACAAGATCGGCGGACTGCCGGGCGGCGGCTGGAACGATCTGGCCAACGTTCCGTTGACCGGGCATTTCATCGGCGGCTGCGCCATCGGCGACTCCCCGGAGACCGGTGTCGTCGACCCGTACCAGCGTCTCTACGGGTACGAGGGGCTGCATGTCGTCGACGGGTCGGCGATCTCGGCCAACCTCGGCGTGAACCCGTCACTGACCATCACGGCACAGGCCGAGCGGGCGATGGCATTGTGGCCCAACAGGGGCGAGCCCGACCCACGGCCCGCGCTCGGCTCGGCATACCGCCGGGTCCGCGCGGTCCCTCCGGCGAAGCCGGTCGTGCCCGAGGCGGCGCCGGGTGCACTGCGACTGCCCCTGTCACCGGCGTGAACCACGCACGCATGCGAAACTCCACCACATGACCGCCGGATCCGCGCCGAAGTGGCGCAGGCTCGAGCCCGACGAACGCAGGGAACAGATCTTCGTCTGCGCCGCCGAGCTGTTCGGCGAACGGCCCTACGCCGCCGTGTCCACCGCAGACATCGCCGCACGCGCCGGTGTCGCCCGCGGGCTGATCAACCACTACTTCGGCACGAAGCGCGAGCTGTACCTCGCCGTCGTCCGGCGGACGCTGACGCTGCCACCGTCGGCCGTGACGACCCTCCCGGACGGTTCCCTCACCGAACGCACCGATGCGGCCGTCGACTGGTTCCTCGACATGGTCAGCAAACAGCAGAAGACGTGGCTGGCCGCGATCACGCCGGAGGGCATCGGCCGCGACGAGGAGGTCGAGCACATCCTCGACGAGGCCGATCGCGAGGCGGCGGGGCTGGTGCTGGAGGCGATGGGGTTCGATCGTGGGGACGAGCGCTGGGAACAGTTGATCGCGATCGTGCGTACCTACGCGGGCATGGTCAAGGCGGCCAGCCGCGAATGGCTCGACCGCGAGACTCTGAACCGCCGTCAGGTGCACACGGTGCTGTCGCACGTGCTGCGCACCCTCGTCGCCGACGTGATTCCGCGCGCCCGCACCCAGTCCGAGTAGCGAGAGATCCGCACACTCCCCCTTCCCCTGTCCGGCGCTGCCCCGATCCGACCCCTCCCCGGTCCGACGCGAGCTGTGCCGGCGAACCACCCCAAAAAAAAAATTCGCATCGTGGATATATTCTTCTGCATTGCGATAGGATCGGGGTGTTGATTCCGTCGGACGAGGAGTGCCTCATGACTCGACTGCAGGCCGGCCAGCCGGCCCCCGCGTTCACCCTGACCGATGCCCACCAGCAGCAGGTCAGCTCGGCCGACTACGCCGGCAGACAGCTGATCGTGTACTTCTACCCGAAGGCATCCACCCCGGGCTGCACCACCGAGGCCTGCGACTTCCGCGACAATCTGGCGTCCCTGGAGGCCGCGGGCTACGCCGTCGTCGGGATCTCGCCCGACGAACCCGAGGCGCTGCGGACGTTCATCGACGACCAGGCGCTCACGTTCCCGTTGCTCTCCGACGCCGATCAGTCCGTGGCACGCGCCTACGGCACGTACGGCACCAAGAAGCTCGGCGACCGCACCGTGGAAGGCACCCTGCGTTCCACCTTCGTCATCGGCCCCGACGGCACCCTCACTCACATCGCCTACGAGGTCGACGCACAGGGTCACGTGGCCGAACTGCGGCGCACGCTGGGACTCTGAGCGCGACTGCCACCTCCGGCCCGCACAGTTCGACGAGCACGCGGGTTCCGTCCGATACCCGCGTGCTCGTCGAAGGATCAGCCCTGCGGCCCTGGTCCGGGCTCCACGCAGGCCGGTTCCTGAACCCGTGCCCGTCACTCCGTTCCGGACGCGGCGGGAGCGGCCGGGACGCGTACACGCTCGACCACGATGCGGTGCCCGACGGTCGCCAGCAGTTCACGGGCTCTGGCCATCGAGTCCGTCTCGTCGGCGGCCAGATCGCTCAGCGCCCAGACACGGTCGATCCCCGCGGTCGTCCACTGGCGCCGGTCCAGGCCGTTGCGCCCGCACACCGCGACCACCGGGACACCGTGCCGCGCGGCACGTCCGGCGACACCGACCGGCACCTTGCCCGCCAGCGACTGGGTGTCCAGACTGCCCTCGCCGGTGATCACCAGGTCCGCGGTCGCGACCTTCTCGTCGAGACCCACGAGCTCCGAGACGAGGTCCGCACCCGGCCGGCGGACCGCCCCGAGCAGTCCCAGCGCCGCGAAGCCGACGCCACCGGCCGCGCCCGCGCCGGGTTCGTCCGCGGCCCGGGCGACCCGCGCGGACCAGGCCGCGCCGCCGGAGCGCCGCGCCGCCTCGGCCAGAATCGGCACGGCCCTGCGGAGTGCCTGCGCGATCCGGCGCACCTGCCGCGCGTCGAGTCCCTTCTGCGGGCCGAAGACCTCCGCCGCCCCGCCGGGGCCGACCAGCGGCGAGTCCACGTCGGCGGCGATGACGATCCGCGTCTGCCGCAACCGCGGGTCCAGCGTTCGCAGATCCGCCGCGGCCAGCTCGGCCAGCCCCGCCGCACCGTCGCCGATGGGCTGCCCGCCACCGTCCAGCAGGCGGGCCCCGAGTGCGGACAGCAACCCCGCGCCACCGTCGCTGCAGGCACTCCCGCCGAGCGCCAGCACGAGGCTGCGCGCTCCGCGGTCCAGTGCGGCCCGAATCAGTTCCCCGGTGCCCCGGCTGGTGGCCCGAGCGGGGTCCGCGTCGGGGCCCATGCCGCCCAGCCCGGAGGCCTCGGCCAGTTCCACGACCGCGAGCCTGCCCCCGGTCCCGGCACGGGTACCCCACCGTGCCGGGACCGGTCGCCCGTCCGGGCCGGTGACCCGGTCGAGTTCGATGTCCCAGTCCGCCTCGGCGTCCGCGGTCACGGCCGCGAGCGTCCCCTCTCCCCCGTCCGCCATCGGGACCGGCACCACCCGGGCCGACGGTGCGGCCCTGCGGATCCCGGAGGCCAGCGCCTCGGCCACGTCCCCTGCGGGGACGGAACCCTTGAACGTGTCGGGAGCGATGACCACGGTGCCCGGTGCACCACCCGCCGACCCGCCCGGTGATCCGCCCGCCGACTCCGTCCCCGCCATCGCCGTCACTCCGAGACGGCGAGCGCGGTGAGCGCCGTGGGCGCGTCCTCAGGACGCTCGGCCATCGGCTCGAACTCGTTGATGGCGCTCAGCGAGGTCCCCATCGAAATGTTGGTGACACGCTCAAGGATCACCTCCACGACCACCGGAATCCGGTACTCCTCGGCCTGGCGCACGGCCTTCTCGAGGGCACCGCGGATCTTCTCCGGGTCCTCGACGCGAACGGCCTTGCAGCCCAGGCCCTCAGCGACGGCGACATGGTCCACGCCATAGCCGGCGCTGCTGCCGGTCGCGTTGATGTTGTCGAAGGCGAGCGACACCTCGAAGTCCATGTCGAACCCGCGCTGGGCCTGTCGGATCAGCCCCAGATACGAGTTGTTGACGACGACGTGCACATACGGGATCCGGTGCTGTGCGCCGACGGCGAGTTCCTCGACCATGAACTGGAAGTCGTAGTCGCCCGAGAGCGCGACGACGGTCGTGTCCGGCAGCCCACGGGCCACACCGAGCGCCGCGGGCCCGGTCCATCCCAGCGGGCCGGCCTGGCCGGCGTTGATCCAGGACCGCGGCCGATAGGCGTGCAGCATCTGGGCACCGGCGATCTGACTGAGGCCGATCGTGGTCACGTAGGTGACCTCCCGCCCGAAGGCCGCGTTCATCTCCTGGTAGACGCGCTGCGGCTTGATCGGCACGTCCTCGAAGTGCGTCTTGCGCTGCAGCGTGCCCTTGCGTGCGGCGCAACGACGGGCCCAGTCGCCGAAGCCGAGTCCGCGCCCGCTCTCGGCCCGCCTGCGCGCGGCCGCGAGCAGCGCCTCCAGCGCGGCGCCCGCGTCGGAGACCACCGAGTAGTCGGGCGCGAACACCCTGCCGATCTGCGTGGGCTCGATGTCGACGTGGATGAAGCGCCGATCCGACCGGTAGGTCTCCAGGTCGCCGGTGTGCCGGTTGGCCCAGCGGTTGCCCAGGCCCAGCACCACGTCGGATTCCAGGAACGTGGCGTTTCCGTAGCGGGTGTGGGTCTGGATACCGACCATGCCGGCCATCAACGGGTGGTCGTCCGGGATCACTCCCCAGCCCATCAGCGTGGGTGAGACCGGGATGTCCAGCAGCTCGGCGAGCTCGACCAGCTCATCGGCGGCGTCGGCGTTCAGCACACCGCCACCGGCGATGATCAACGGGCGCTCGGCCGCGGCGAGCATGTCCAAGACCTTCTCGGCCTGGGCCTCGGTGGCTCTCGGCGTGATCACCGGCAGCGGCTCGTAGGTGTCGATGTCGAACTCGATCTCGGTCTGCTGGACGTCCAGCGGCAGATCGATGAGCACCGGCCCCGGCCGCGAGGACCGCATCAGCTGGAAGGCCTTCTGGAAGGTGCCGGGAACCTGGGCGGCCTCCAGCACCGTCTTGGCCATCTTGCACAGCGGCGCGGCGATGGAGGCGATGTCCACCGCCTGGAAGTCCTCCTTGTCCAGCACGGCCACCGGCGCCTGACCGGTGATGCACAGGATCGGCTGTGAGTCGGCCTGGGCGGCGTAGAGACCGGTGATCATGTCGGTGCCCGCCGGGCCCGACGTCCCGATGCACACCCCGATGTTGCCGGGGGCCGCACGGGTGTAGCCGTCGGCCATGTGGGAGGCGCCCTCCACATGGCGCGCCAGCGTGTGCCGGATCCCCCCGCGGGCCTTCATCGCCGAGTACAGCGGGTTGATCGCCGCGCCGGGCAGCCCGAAGGTCTCCACGGCGCCCTCCTTCTCGAGGATGAGCGCTATCGCATCAACTGCGCGCATGCGTGTCATGGCGCGCCTCCTTCTCTATGGGACGTCTGCTGGGATGTGGATCGTGGCTGCGGGTGGGAGGGCCACGGATCCGCCGCCGGTCAGGCGGCGTTCCGCGTACCGCCGGTGTCGCCCGCGCCTCCGGAGAGCTGCTCGACGAGGGTGAACAGCCCGGAATGGTCGAGGTGGCCGCCGCCCTGCTGCACCGTCGCGGCGACCAGCTGGGCCACGGACGCGGCCAGGGGCGTCGCGACGCCGGCCTCGCGAGCGGCCGAGGTGACGATGCCCATGTCCTTGTGGTGCAGCTGGAGCCGGAAACCCGGTTCGAAGGAGCGGTCGAGCATCTTCTGCCCCTTCTGCTCGAGCACCTTGGAACCGGCCAGCCCGCCGCCGAGGACCTGCAGCGCCGCCGTCGTGTCCACCCCGTAGGCCTCGAGGAACGCGACGGCTTCGGAGAGCGCCTGGATGTTCACCGCGACGATGAGCTGGTTGGCGGCCTTGACGGTCTGCCCCGAGCCGGAGGGCCCGACCCGCACGACCGTCTTGCCGACGGCGTCGAAGACGTCTGCCATCGCGTCGAAGTCGGCCTGGTCGCCGCCGACCATGATCGACAGCACGCCGTCGATCGCGCCCTGCTCACCACCGGAGACCGGCGCGTCGAGGGGCTTGAGGCCGGCGTCCCTGGCCTTGCCCGCGAGCTCGATCGCGGTGTCGGGACGGATGGTGGAGGCGTCGATCCAGGTGGCTCCGGCCCTCGCGTGGACGAGGATGCCGTCCTCCCCGGTCAGCACGGCCTCCACATCCGGGGAGTCCGGAACCATGGTGATGATGACGTCGGCCTCGGCGACGGCCTCGGCGATCGAGCCGGCGGCGGTACCGCCCGCGGCCGAGAGCGCCTTCGCCTTCTCCGGCGAACGGTTGTACCCGGTGACCTTGAAGCCGGCGCCGACCAGGTTCTTGGCCATCGGCAGGCCCATGATGCCGAGTCCGATGACGGCGATGTTCTTGCTCATGAGTTCGGTGTCCTCTCGACGTGCACCTCGCCGGCCTATCTCGGCGAGGCGGGTGTGCGATGTGTGCGGGGCGCTCAGCCCCGGGAGCTGCCGGCGGGCTGGCGGAGCCAGTCGAACGCGGTGCCGGAGTCCTGCTTGTACTCCAGTGCCACGGAGCCGGTGTAACCGCGGGCGTAGGCGAGGTCGAGCCACTCCTGCAGTGGCAGCTCACCGGTGCCGGGGGCGCCGCGACCGGGGGCATCGGCGATCTGCACGTGGCCGAACCGCGGCGCGTGCTGCTCGATGACCGCGGCGACGTCGTCGCCGTTGACCGCCATGTGGAAGAAGTCCGCCAGCAGCGCCACGTTCGTCGCGCCCGCACGGTGGACCTTCTCGACGACGGCGAGCGCGTCCGCGGCGGTCTTCAGCGGGTAGCCCTCCGCCCCGGACACCGGCTCGACGAGAACGGTGCCGCCGATCGGTGCCACCGCCTGGGCGGCGGTGACCAGGTTCTCGACGGCCAGCTCGTCCTGCGCCTGCGGCTCCTGGTCGTCCTGCCGCAGCCCGTAGAGGGCGTTGAACGCCGTGCAGCCGGTGCGGCGGCCGATCTCGGCGGCGAGGGCGGCGTTGTCGGCGAACTCGGCGCGGTGGCCCGCCACCGAGACCATTCCGCGGTCGCCGCCTGCCATGTTCCCTGCCCAGAAGTTCAGGCCTTCCAACCGGACTCCCGCCGCCGACAGCGAGTCGACGAAGGCGTCGACGTCGGCGTCCGAGGGGCGGGGTTCGCCGTCGAACGGCCACCAGAACTCCACGCGGGTGAACCCGGCGCGGGCAGCGGCGGCGGCGCGGTCGATGACCGAATGCTCGGTCAGCAGTGTCGAGCAGTTGACGATGTAGCTCTCGGGCGAGGTGGCGTCGCTGCGCGATGCCATGCGGACCTCCTGCGGGGATCTGGTGGGCCGTGAGGATGCCGTGGGGCTCTCCCCGACGTGCCTGATGCTCGGTTTCGGAATGCTCGGATCTCTGCGTGCCGGATCTCTGCGTGCCGGATCTCTGCGTGCCAGAGCTCCCGCATGCCAGGGCTCCTGCGTGCCGGAGCTCCTGCATGCCGGAGCCCCGAATGCGGATAACTCCACATTGTGGAAGTTTGACTCCGTCAGATGAAAAAAGCATAGAGCGGGCGGTGAAGCGCGGTCAACCACCCCGTCTCGACGAACCCGAACGGCCGGCAGCCGGCGAACCCGCCCGGCACACCCGCGAACAACCGGCACACACACCCGCGACTCACCGCGAGTACCGCCGTGAGCAGGGGAAACCCGGGACCTCCCATCCCGGCGATCGCAGCCGAATCGGACGGCGTCCGTCCCGCCTGCACGGCGCCGCGACATCGGCTGTTGACCGCGGGCAGGTGACTGAATCACCATACGGAATGCCAATATCGCATCGCGGAGTTCAAGTTTCGACCGTGTAGGACTGCCGCCCCACGGCCTCCGGCGCCCGCGCCGCCACGAGCCCCACCGACGCCGTGCGATCCGGCGACGGCCGGCACGACACCTCAGAAAGGTGCTCAACGATGAGCAAGAAGACCTCCCGAGACGCGCAGAGCCGACGGACTCCCCCGTCGTCCTCCGAACGCCCGGAGGACGAGCGACTTCCCCTCGGCAAACTCGCGACGTTCGGGTTGCAGCATGTGCTCACGATGTACGGCGGGCTGATCGCCGTCCCCCTGATCGTCGGCGGGGCCGCCGGGCTGAGCCCCGACCGCACGGCGGTGCTCGTGACCGCGAGCCTGTTCATCGGCGGTCTGGCCACGCTGTTGCAGAGCGTCGGACTGCCCTTCCTCGGCTCCAAACTGCCGCTGGTGCAGGGCGTGTCCTTCGCCTCGGTCGCGACGATGGTGGCCATCCTCGCCGGCCCCGGCAACGACCTGTCCACGGTGGCCGGCTCCATCGTCGCCGCCAGCGTCCTCGGATTCGTGGTGGCGCCGTTCTTCGCCCGCATCATCCGGTTCTTCCCACCGGTGGTCACCGGCGTGGTGATCACCGCCATCGGGCTGACACTGGTGCCGGTGGCCGCGGACTGGGCGATGGGCGGTGACTCCGAGTCCGCCGACTACGGCTCACTGGCCAACATCGGCCTGGCGTTCCTGACACTCGCGATCATCCTGCTGCTGAGCAAGGTCGGCTCGGCAACACTGTCGCGACTGTCCATTTTGCTGGGCCTGATCGGCGGAACCGTCGTCGGCGCCCTGCTCGGGCTCACCGATTTCAGCGACGTGGGCACCGGCTCGCCGATCGCCGCTCCGGAGTTCCTCGCCTTCGGCGTACCGGACTTCGACATCGCCTCGATCGTCTCGATGACCATCGTCATCCTCGTGATCAAGACCGAGACCGCCGCGGACATCATCGCCGTCGGCGAGATCATCGGAACGTCGGTCGACCGCCGCCGGATCGCCAACGGTCTTCGCGCCGACATGCTCTCCTCGGCCGCGGCGCCGTTGTTCGGCTCCTTCACCCAGTCCGCCTTCGCCCAGAACGTCGGGCTCGTGGCGCTGACCGGGGTCAAGAGCCGTTTCGTGGTCGCCAGCAGTGGCGTGATCATGATCGTGCTCGGACTACTGCCGATCTTCGGGCAGGTGATCTCGGCGATCCCGATGCCCGTGCTGGGCGGTGCCGGCGTGGTCCTCTTCGGCACGGTGACCGGGTCCGGAATCCGGAATCTGCGCAGCGTGTCCTACGACGGCAACATGAACCTCATCATCGTGTCGACCTCACTGGCGTTCGCGATGATCCCGGTGGTGAAGGAGGACTTCTACCACCACTTCCCCGAGTGGTTCCAGACGATCTTCCACTCCGGCATCTCGTCGGCGGCGATCATGGCGGTGCTGCTGAACCTGTTGTTCAACGAACTCACCGCAGGCAACTCCCGCAACCCGTCGGTGTTCGCCGCCAAACCGGTGCGGGTGCTGTCCCCGTCCGACCTGCGAGACCTGCGCGAGGGCGACGTGTTCGTCAACGGGCGGTTCGTCGACTGCGACGGCGAAGAAGTCCCGCTGGTGCCCGACGACAAGCTCGACGAGGTCCGCGCGAAGATCGAGTGCGGGGAGATCACGGACACCAGTCAGATCCCCGAGGTGATCGCTTCCGACGTCGGCGACCCGTCGACGGCAGACCCGCAGGACGCCCGGCACGCCGATGGGGGAGGCGCGGCGGCCGGCGCGCAGGAACCACCACGTCCCCAGCGGGAACCCCAGGTCCACGGAACGGCTGAGCGCCGGGACTGAACCGCGGGCCCGCACCGGCCCGGCCGACGCGAGGCGGTGAGCCCGGGGCCGAGATGCACCACGCACCTCGGCCCCGGGTCTTCGTGTTGCGGATCCCGGCGCCCGTGTTGCGGATTCGCGGGCTCGTGTTGCGGATCCCGGGGCCCGTGTTGCGGATTCCGGGGGCCGTGTTGCGGATTCGCTCGGACGGCCCCACATCGTGACCGCGCGAGGGCCGTCCCCACCGCGCCCTGACAGCGACGCCCACGACACGGTCCAGCACGCGACCGGACGACGACAGTCCCGGTAGCGGCGGTCGAACGGGAAACGGCTTCCCAGAGCGCTCCACGGCCCCAACGCGCGCAAACACCCAGAGCGCGGCTGCCCAGAGCGCGGGGGCGCGGACCACAACGCGACCCGAAACGACGCTTCCGTAACGACGCTTCCGTAACGACTGTCCACACACGACGGTTCGTACTCGACAGCTGCGGACACGACGACGCCCGGGCCGACGTACGGAAACCTCGGCCCGGGCGCCACAGACTGCCACGGCGAACCGGCGACGAAGCCGGCAGCGAGCCGGCGGAACGTCGTGGCGGGTCAGCCTGCCGTCGCGGTCACAGCATCACTTGCCGGTTGACGTCCTTGTAGAGCAGGTAGCGGAAGGGGCCGGGGCCGCCGGCGTAGCAGGCCTGCGGGCAGAAGGCGCGCAGGGAAAGGAAATCGCCCTCCTGGACCTCCACCCAGTCCTCGTTGAGCCGGTAGACGGCCTTGCCCTGCAGTACGTAGAGCCCGTGTTCCATCTCGTGGGTCTCGGCGAAGGGGATCACCGCGCCGGGTTCGAAGGTGACGATGTTGACGTGCATGTCGTAGGCGACGTCCTTCGGGTCGAGCAGCCGCGTGGTGCGCCAACGTCCTTCGGTGCCCGGCATCGGGCTGGGCTCGATGTCCTGCTCCCGGCCGACGACCGCCCTGGGCCGCGTGCCCGGCAACGGCTGGTGCCGTTTGCGCAGCCAATGCAGCCGTGCGGGTTCGTCCCCCACGGCCTGCAGCCTCCACGCCGCCGCCGGCGGCACGAAGGCGTAGCTGCCGGGGCCCAGCCGGTGCTCGGCACCGTCGAGGGTCAGGTCCAGCTCGCCCTCCATGACGAAGAGCAGGCCTTCGACCTCCGGCTGCGGCTCGGGCTCGTCTGAACCGCCGCCCGGGGCGACCTCGAGGATGGTCTGCGAGAAGGTCACCGCTCCCCCGGCCACCGGCCGATGCAGGACCCAGGCTCGGGTGTCGCGCCACTCGGGCAGCACGGTGGTGACGATGTCGCGCAGCACCCCGCGCGGGATCACCGTGTAGGCCTCGGTGACCCGCGCCCGGTCGGTGAGCAGATCGGTCTGCGGCGGGTGGCCACCGTGTGGGGCGTAGTAGCCGGTGGCGGCCGCGGGCCGCTCCGATTCGTCTCGCTGGTCTGCCACAGGGGCTCCTTCCTCGATGGGGCGACGGTCAGGGAACCGAATTGTGCTCAACCGGGCATGCTCGTGCGTCCGGTGCGGGTGATGTGTTCCAGCTCCGCACGGTCGATGCCGACGGAGCGCTCCAGGTCGGCGACGGCGAGTGCGCCGCAGTCGAGTCCGCGGCGGATGTGGCCTGCGAGCGCCATCGCGGTGGCCGGTTCGTCGAGCACCGGTTCGTCGAGCACCGCGCCGTGCTCACGGCGGACGTAGGCACGCAACCTGGCGGCGGCGGTACCGAAACCGAGCCGGAAGAAGTGGAACGTCGCCAGGTGCCGCGTGGGCAGATGGTGCGGGTGCATGTCCCAACCCTGCCGGATGCCGTGCTGCAGTTGCCGCCGCACCAATGCGGCGTGCAGGTCCCAGGCTGCCAGCACCTTGTCGTCGTCGCCGACCGGCAGCGCGTTGGTCGCACCGTCGGAGACCTCCACGCCGGTGCCCGCCGCCGCCAACAGCATCTGATGCTTGGCGACGTCGGCGGCCGGGTGGTCGGGGGCCTGCTGCTGGGCGGGCACTCCGAGCGCGGCGCTGTAGTCGAACGTGCCGTAGTGCAGCCCGGTGACCCGGCCTTCGCCCGCCCGCACGGCCGCGGCCAGCGGCACCGTCCCGTCGGGCCCGAGGATCAACCGGGGCGTCTCGACCTGTATCTCGAACCCGATGACACCGTCGCCGAGGCCGTGGGCCCACTCCAGCGTGCGGCAGACCTGCACCATGGCGGCGACCTGGTCGGGGGTGCTGACCTTCGGCAGCGTGATCACCAGACCGCGCGGCCACGTGCCTGCGGTTTCGAGAACGTGGGCCACGAAGAGGTCGAGGGTGCGCAGTGCGCGGCGGCGCACCGGTGCCTCGAAGCACTTGATCCGCAGCCCGATGCGGCGCGGAGCAGGCGCGCCCCGTGTCCTGCCGACCCGCCTGCCCGCTTCGGCGGCCCAGTGGTCCTCCTCGTCGTCACTCCGGTCGCCGAACCCGTCCTCGAAGTCCAGGCGAAGGTCTTCGATCGGTTCGGTGTGCAATTTCGTCGTGACCGCCTCGGCGAGCCCTGCGGCCGCCTGTTCGCGGGCGGCCACGGGGCTCACCGACGCGGACTGCGGATCCTGGGCCACTCCGGGGGTGCGCACGAGGCCGGGTTCCTGTTCCGCGGCCCGCAGCACGCGCTCGGCGAGTGCCTGCATGCCGCCGTGCCGTTCGACGGCCGTGAGGGCCCGCTCGCCCCATTCGCCGGGCAGCCCCGGATGCCACGAGTCGGCCGGAACGTAGACGGTGTGGACCGGCTGCGGTGCCGCGACGCCGTCGTGGCGGGCTGCCAGTTCGGCGTCGACGCCGGCCAGGCGCGCGTCCAGGTCCGCGGCGAGCTGGTCCCCGAGCACGCCGTGCGAACTCGGCGCGCTCATACGGCCGCGCCTTCGGGGACGACCGGCGCGTGATCACCGCCGGAGGCACGCGCGGTGACCGCGTTCCGGCGCGCGGCCCCGGCCACGGCGGCGGCGACGCGCTCGGCCACGCCGTGCTCGAAGACCGTGGGGATGATGTGGTGCGGGTTCAGCGCCTCGGCTGAGATGCATCCCGCGATCGCCTCGGCGGCGGCGACCAGCATGTCGTCGGTGATGTCGCTGGCACCGGCGTCCAGCAGGCCACGGAAGAAGCCGGGGAAGGCGAGCACATTGTTGATCTGGTTCGGGTAGTCGCTGCGCCCGGTGGCCACGACGGACGCGGTGCGCCCCGCCACCGCGGGGTCGACCTCGGGGTCCGGATTGGACATCGCGAAGACCACCGCATCCGAGGCCATCGCCTCGATGTCGCCGCCGTCGAGCAGGTCGGGCGCGGAGACCCCGATGAACACGTCGGCGCCGACGACGGCCTCCTTCAGAGTGCCGGTGATTCCCTCCGGGTTGGTGTGCGTGGCCAGCCAGGCTCGGTGGGGGTCGGCGTGGTCGGCCCGCGGGTCGAGCACGCCGGCCCGGCCGCAGACCACGATGTCGCGCGCACCGGCGGCCTGCAGCAACGCCGCGATGGCGTGGCCCGCCGCGCCCGCCCCGGAGATCACGATCCGCACGTCGTCGAGCCGCTTCGCCACGACCTTCAGCGCGTTGGTCAGGGCGGCCAGCGTGACGATGGCGGTGCCGTGCTGGTCGTCGTGGAAGACCGGGATGTCGAGCTCCTCGCGCAGCCGGGCTTCGATCTCGAAGCAGCGCGGCGCCGCGATGTCCTCCAGGTTGATGCCGCCGTAGGCCGGGGCGAGGGCCTTGCAGATCGCGATGATCTGTTCGGTGTCACGGGCGTCGAGCGGTACCGGCCAGGCGTCGACGCCGGCGAACTCCTTGAACAGCACGGCCTTGCCCTCCATCACGGGCATGGACGCCTCGGGGCCGATGTCGCCGAGGCCCAGCACGGCGGAGCCGTCGGTCACGACGGCGACGGTGTTGCGCTTGATGGTCAACCTGCGGGCGTCGGCGGGGTTGGCCGCGATCGCCCGGCAGACCCGCGCGACGCCCGGGGTGTAGGCGCGGGAGAGGTCGTCGCGGGTGCGGATCGGCGCCTTCGGCGTCGATTCCAGCTTGCCGCCGAGGTGGACCAGGAACGTGCGGTCCGAGGACTTCCGCACCGTGACGCCGTCGAGTGCGGAGAGCGCGGCGGCCACGTCGGTGGCGTGCTCGGCGCCCAGGGTGTCGCAGGTGATGTCGACGAGCAGCTCGTTCTGAGCCGCTTCGACGACGTCGAAGGCGGTCAGCGCCGCGCCGGCATCCGCGACCGCCGCCACCAGGTCAGTGGCCGACGCCGGTCCTGCGGGCGTGGCCACCCGCAGCGTGATGGAGTGTCCGGGGCTCGGCTGTGTCATGGAGTGGGCCTTTCCGATCGACAGTGATCATCGTTCCACAGGGAGGTTCCACGCTGAGCAGTTTTTCCGCTATGCGAACGAGACTCTCCGCAATACGATAACGCAGATGGTTGCCGCAGCCCAGTCCACGGAGCGAATCCGGCTGCACCACGACGCCCCGTCGGGGACCGCGCCGCCACCGGATAGAGTCGGACACACCAGAGTCGATCAGAGTGCCGGTGCAGCCCGCCGCGCCCCACCCCGACCTCGAGGAGGACGCCGACGTCATGGGCAGCAGCACTCCTGCCGACCGGCCGACACGGGGCGGGGTCCAATCCGTCGAGCGCGTCTTCGACCTGCTCTCGGTGATCGCGGCCTCCGGCGGCCGCACCACTCTCAGCGAGCTGGCCGCCGCCGTCGACCTGCCGATACCCACGATCCACCGCCTGCTGAAGACACTGCTCGGCATCGGCGTGGTGCGGCAACTGCCCGACCGCGGCTACGCCCTGGGCCCGGAGCTGGCGCGCCTGGGCGAACTCGCCGGACGCCAGCTGGGCGCGCTCATCCGGCCACATCTGCGCACGCTGGTCGAGCAGCTCGGCGAGAGCGCCAACGTCGCCACCCTCGACGGCGACATGGTCGTCTACGTCGATCAGGTGCCCTCGCCCCACCAGATGCGCATGTTCACCGAGGTCGGCCGCCGCGCCCACACCCACGACACCGGCGCGGGCAAGGCGATCCTCGCGCAGCTGCCCGTTGAGCAGGTCCGTCAGATCATCACCACCGCGGGCCTGCCGCCGCACACCGAACACAGCATCCGCTCGCTCGAGGAGCTGGAGGACGAACTCGCCCGCATCCGCGAGCGTGGCTACTCCGTCGACGAGCAGGAGCAGGAACTCGGCGTGCGCTGCTTCGCCACGGCGGTGCCGAATGCGCCCACGCCGCTGGCGATCTCCGTCTCCGGTCCCACCAGCCGCGTGGGCGACGACTTCGCCGATCGCGCCGTCCCACTGCTGCAACGCTGCGCCGAGCAGATCTCCGAGGCGCTGGCACAGGCCTGAGCGGCCGGCTCCGAACCGCGCCTGACCGCCGTCGGCGGTCTGGCCGTCGCCCGGGCGCGCGCCGAGAAGGCGGCGCACCCGGGCGACGAGTCTGCTCCCGCTCAGCAGAACCCGGTGACGGCCGCCCAGACGTCCGGCCGCTCGGTCGCCTCCTCCCGCGCGATGGTCGCCTCGATCAGACCGTAGGGCCGGTCGGCGGCGTAGAACACCTCGTTGGGGTTCTCCAGTCCGAACGGCGAGAGGTCCGAGACGAAATGGTGCTTGTTCGGGCAGGAGAAGCGGATCTCCTCGATCTCGTCGACGGCGTCGATGACGTTCTGCCCCATCTGGTACAGCGTGTGCTGCAGCGCCTTGGAGTAGTGGTCGGTGAACGTCGAGAGGATGATGCCGCGCACCCGCCGGTAGACCTCGTCGAAGTCGACGTCGGTGGTGCTGTAGCGCCAGCGGGTCGAGATGTCGGTGGCCAGGATCCGATCCTCGGTCTCACCCAGCGTCGTGTACTTGTCCTTCGGATAGCCCACGAAGCCCGACTCGGTCGTCTTGAGCACGGTGAGCCCGTAGAAGCCGGCGACCAGCTGGTCGTCGGTACCGTCGCGCACCAGCACGGCCGTGCGAACCTCCGGCTCGGAGCGGAAGAACGAGTGATCGTGGCCGTCGATGCGCGACCAGCCGTACTCCTCGGCGGACCAACGGCCACCGGTGACCCAGTCGAAGGACGAGGTGAAGTGACCGGCCAGCGACAGCAGGAACCGTTCGGGGGAGGTGACGCCCTCCTCCTTGGCCTTGGCGAAGACCGTGTTCTTCTGGGTGTCGGTGGGGACCACGTGCCCGTTGTCCCCCTCGGTGTGCGCCGCCTGGAAGTCACCGTGCAGTTGCGAGGAGACGTTCAGGTCCCGCAGCTCGTGGCGCGGGGTGTCCCGGTACACCCTGACCACGTGGTTCTCCGCCTTGCCGTACTGGTTGCTCGTGAGCTTCACAGCGCTCATCGCGTGCTCCTGTTCTCGAAGGATGTCCCGCGCCAGCCGCCGGGGAACGCCGCGTGGCCGAGTCCGCCCTCGAGCCGGGCCCGCACCGTCCCGCCGACTCCTGGGTCAGCTGCCGCGATACGTGGAATAGGCGAATGGGCTCAGCAGCAGCGGGATGTGATAGTGCTCCTCCCCCGGCTGCACCGTGAAGTCCACGGTCACCGACGGGTGGAAGTGCTCCTGCCCCCGTGCGGCGAAATAGGAACCCGTCCGGAAGGTGATCCGGTAGTCGCCGGACTCCAGGGTCTGTGGGCCGAGCTCGGACACGCGACCGTCCTGGTCGGTCCGGGCTGCGGCGATGGGTGCGCCGTCGGCGGCGCGGAGCTCGACGTCGACGCCGGCGGCGGGGGTGCCGCTGGTGGAGTCGAGCACGTGGGCGGTGATGAAGCTCATCGGAGAAGTCCTTCCAGTCGCAGGGCGGCGATCTGCTCGAGCTGCTCGCCGGTCTCGGCGAGCTCGTCGGCGGGCTCCTGCTCCAGCCTGCGTTCCAGTTCGTCGAGGATCTCGCGGTGGGTCCGGCCTGCGGCGCGGATGAGGAAGACCCGCCCGAAGCGCTCCTCGTAGGCGGCGTTGCCCGCGGCGAGGCGCTGTTCGACGTCGGCACCGGCCTCCCCCAGCCCGGCCTGTTCCCGCCGGGAATGACGCGCCTCGGCCGAGCCGCCCGTCGACCGCTCCCCGATCCTCGGGTGATGGGCCAGGGCGGCCTCGATCTCGGCGGGCTGCAGCGGGTGCGCCACCTGCCGCGCCGCGGCCACGCACGACTCGACGTCCGCATAAGGACGTCCGTCGGCCACCGCGTGGATCCAGCGGTCGACGTCGAGGCACGGCCGGAGCACCTCCGCCGCATCGGCAGCGGCGAGGCTGTTGAACTCCTCGAGCGTCATCGACTCCTCTTCTCGCATCCCGGACTAAAACTTTCGCTATCCGCAACTCTGGGCCGCGCGCAGGGAGATGTCAAGACACTGAGCCGACAGCGGCCACGATCGGCCTCGGACGCGACGAGAGGCGGTCCACCGGCGGCGGACCGGGCCGGGCTGCGACCCGGGAGATCGTGCGGCGACGGCCGGATCCACGACGCGTCCGGCGGCCGTGGCAGCCGCACGGGAGAGCGAGGCGGCGCGCCACCGCCCGTCGATCGCCGTACGAGCCGGACCGCCGACCGACAGCGACCGTCCGAATCGGACCGGATCACTCGCCGGATCCCGCGCACCACCGGGAAGTCGGCCCGGCTAGCGGTAGGTCACGTGGCCGGAGGTCGGGCCGTCGAAGTGGCCGTGTTCGTTGAACGACACCAGCGTCATGCCCGCACGGCCGGTGGCCAGCTTGCTGATCCCGGCGTTCACCGCGACGCGGCTGAGCGTCACGAGGTGGGTCTCCGGCGCGCCGAGCAACAGCCCGCACAAGGTCGCGATCACACCACCCGAGGTGAACACGACGGCCTGCTCGCCTTTGCCGAGGCCACCGGCCACCTCGGCGGCGGCAGCCTCGACCCGGTCGCGGAACGCGGTCCACGGCTCCGCCGCCGCACTCCGCGCGCCCGCGGCCGCCCATGCCGCGAGCGCCTCCTCCAGCACGCGCTGGAAACCCCGTGGGTCCTGCGCGTCCTGCGGTCTGCCGTCGCCGTGCGCGCCGAGGACGTCGCCGTCGGCGTACTCGTCCCAGCGCGGATCCTCGGTCACCGCGACGCCGGGCGCGCACTCGGCCAGCGCCAGCTCCGCGGTGTCCCGTTGCCGGGACAGCGAGCCGCACCACGCGTGGTCGACACGTACCTGTCTGCGTGCCAGTTCGGCGCCAACCAAGCGGGCCTGTTCACGACCCAGATCGGACAGCTTGTCGTAATCGGCCGCCCCGAACGACGCCTGTCCGTGCCGCACCAGGTGGATGGCGCCCATCAGACGAGCTTCCGGAACACGCCCACCGGCAGCACCCGCAACAGCACCGACAGCGGCGTCCAGGGCCACGACGGCACGTACGCGGCGGCGCGCTCCGACTCGATGGCCTTCACCATGGCGTCCGCCCCACGGTCGGCTCCGGCGACCAGCGGGGTGCGCCCGCCGGAGCGCGAGGTCATCTCCGATTCGATGAAGCCCGGCAGCACGGTGCTCACGCGGATCGGTGTCCCGTGCACGTCGGCCCGGATGCCGTCGGCAAGCGCCGCGGCACCGGCCTTCGACGCGCCGTAGGCCGTCATGTTGCGCGGCATACCGCGGATCGCGCTGAACGACGACACCACGACGAGGTGGCCCGCGTTCTGTTCACGCATCAGCTCCATCGCGGCCTCGCACTGCGCCAGTGCTGCCACCAGATTCGTCTCGATCGTCTGCCGGTTCGCGGCGAAGTACCCGGTGCCGATCGGCTGCCCCTTGCCGAGACCGGCGTTGACGACGACCCGGTCCAGCCCACCCAGCTCGGCGGCCAGCGAGCGGAACACGGTGAACACGTCGTCGTGGGCGTTCACGTCCAGACCGGCCACGGCCACGCGGATGCCGGGGTGCCGTTCGGTCAGCTCGGCCGCCAGTGCGTCCAGCCGGTCCGTGCGGCGTGCACACAGGGCGAGGTCCCGGCCCGCGGCGGCGAACCGCCGGGCCATACCCTCGCCGAGCCCCGAACTGGCACCGGTGATCAGGATCCTCTTCCGGGTGGTCATGCGCCGAACTCTGCCATGTTCACCGCCACGTGCGGAGTGTCGGTGACAACACACTCCCGCGGTGCGGCGGTGCGGCGGTGCGGCGGTGCGGCGGTGCGGCGGTGCGGCAGTGCGGCGGTGGGGCGGTGGGGCGGTGCGGTGCGGCACACGACGACCGGTGGCCCGGCGCCGTCGGGCGCCGGGCCACCGGTGCAGCCGCCCGCAAGCGGGCATCGTTCAGCAGCAGATCACTGCTGAACCGTGTTGAGCAGCAGGTTCGGCGTGGCGCCGGTCGGGTTGGTGATGACGTCCGGGGTCGCCGACGTCGTCAGCGCCTCGGACACCTCCGCCGGGGTGGCCTCCGGGTTGTCGGCCAGGTACAGCGCCGCGGCACCGGCCACGTGCGGAGCGGCCATCGACGTCCCGGACAGAGCCGTCTCACCGCCGCCCATCTGGGCCGACACGATGTCCACACCCGGGGCGTAGATGTCGACGACCTCGCCGTAGTTGGAGAAGTCGGCCTGCTGGTCCTGCTCGCCCGAGGCCGCCACCGTGATGGCGTCCTCGACCCGCGCAGGCGAGCTGCCGCTCGCGTCGGAGCTCTCGTTGCCCGCCGCGACGGCGAACGTCACGCCGGCGTCGATCGCACCCTGCACCGCGGCGTCGAGGGCCTCGTCGGCGGTGCCGCCGAGGCTCATGTTGGCCACGGCCGGGCCGGAGGCGTTCTCGGCGACCCATTCGACACCGGAGATCACGCCGTCGGTCGTGCCCGAGCCGTTCTCGTCGAGCACGCGGACCGGCACGATGTTCGCACCCTTGGCGACGCCGTAGTCGGTGCCCGCCACCGTGCCGGCGACGTGCGTGCCGTGGCCCTGCTCGTCATTGGCGTCGTCGTCGTTGTCGATGAAGTCCTTGCCGGGCTGCACACGGTCGCCGAAGTCCTCGTGGGCGGTGTCCACACCGGTGTCGATGATGTACGTGGTGACGTTCTCGGCCTGCGTGTTGTAGGTGTACGAGTCGTCCAGCGGCAGCGCCGACTGGTCGATGCGGTCCAGACCCCACGACGGGGTCGGCGACTGCGTCTCGGTCACGTGCACCCGCTGGTTCTGCACGACACGGTCGACCGACGGGTCGGCGGCCAGCCGCTTCGCCTCCGCCTCGTCGGCCTTCACGGTGAAGCCGTCCATCACCGTGTCGTAGGTCGACGACAGGTTCAGTCCGTACTCACCGGCCAGCTGCGTGGCCATCGTCGACACCGAAGCCGTCCGCGCACCGTCGTCGAGGACGACGATGTAGCTGCCGTCGACCGCGTTGGGCGTGTTCGCCGAGAGGATCTTCCCCTCCGGCGCCGCAGCAGCGGACCCCAGGCCGGCTGCGACCAGTCCGGTCACACCGGCCGCCACGACGCCCACGTTCAGGCTCCGCCTCAGCTTGCGAGAGTTACCCATTCGGATTCCTTCCGTTATCCCGGCAGGTTCGCGACTCATGCAAGCGGCGCGGGAAGCCCAGTGGCAATGATTCACAGTTACCAGTTGTGGACTGAACACCGTAATGAGCGATGCTCCGAATGGTCTAAATGTCACTTTGTGCAGTCAGCCACTGACGTGTTACAGGATGCTGCTAACGTTGTCCATATCGTTATCGTCGTGGCATCGGGAGGCGATCCGGCACGTGAGTGGCACCGCGTTCTCGGCAGCCCTGCGCTCCGCCATCGCCACGAGCGGACTCGGTCTGGACCGCATTCAGGCGCGACTTCAGGACCACGGCATCACGATCAGCGTCACCGCGCTGAGCTATTGGCAATCCGGAAAACGGCAACCGGAACGGCAGAGTTCGATCTCCGCGGTACGCACGCTCGAAGAGATTCTCGACGTGCCCGCCGGAACACTGCTCGGCCTGCTGCCGCCGCCCCGGCCTCGGGGCAGCACGTCCCGGCGCAGGCTCGACGACCGCTCCCAACGGCGCCTCAGTCTCGACGACGCACGCGATGTGGCACTCGTCGGGCTGCACGACCACTGCGTGGTCACCACCGGCGACACCCCCGGGGACGGCCCGCACAGCACCGTGACGGCCAAGGCCGTCTTCCGCGCCCGCGCCGACGGTCAGGACCGCTGGCTGCTCGCCTATCGGCAGGACGGCTCGGACGGCGGTGAGGCAGCCCCGGACCTCACCGCACTGCGGAACTGCTCGGTGGGCCGCATCGAAGCGGACCCCGCCACCAACCTGACCCTGGCCGAACTGATCTTCAGCAACGCGATCGACGCCGGCGAGACGCAGCTCGTCGAGTATTCGCTGTCGTATCAGCACGATCCGTGTCCCGACACCAGGAAGGCGCATTTCCGCGAATTCTGGGAACCCGTCCCCGAATACCTGCTGGAAGTCGATTTCGATCCAGCACGCCCGCCCGCGCAGTGCTGGCGGTATTCCTACCGGAGCCACGGCGGCACGGCCGAGTCCCAGGACGTCGCGCTCGACGACCGGGGCCGCGCCCATGCCGTCGCCGTGGATTTCGGCCCCGGCGTCTTCGGAATCGGCTGGCTGTAGCGACTTTCGTCGTTCCGGTCACCGAACGTGACCCGGCGAGTGTGATCGGCGCACCGACCTCGGTAGCAACGAATTGCCGGGTACCGCCCCACGTGTCCGGTTTCGCCGCTCTCATCCGTTTTCCGGGGGAACTTCCGTCGGTATCGGCACCGTCGCGGCGCGGATCAGCCGTCATCGACGGGTGGATTCACCACGATTCGGCGCATGTGGGCGTGGGTGCTGCCGGATCGTATGCCGGGCAGGGCCTGGTGTGTTCAGGACGTGGATTCCCCTACTCGGAAACAGTTCCCGTGCCGGCGGCCACCCGCTACCTCTGCGAGGTCTTCACGGTGCTCGCGGCACAGGCCCGGCGACCGGCTCGCCGCGTACATCTCGGACGTCGTGGTGAAGGGCGACTGATGAGACGTGTGCGGCCGCGGGCTCTCGATTCGATGAGAGACTGAGCTGTGCCTGATCGACCTGAGATCGTCTGCATCTGCGGCTCTGTCCGATTCGCTGAACAGATGCGCGAGGCGAATCGTGATCTGACGTTCGCAGGCGTCATGGTCGTCGCACCGGGTGAGACGGACGAGGTGATCTCCAGCGAGCAGAAGACTCTGCTCGACGATCTCCACCAGCGAAAGATCGACCTGGCTGATCGGGTTCTGGTCGTCAACCCCGGCGGATACATCGGAAGTCCACGCGCCGGCAGATCGCGTATGCGCGCGCCACCGGAAAGCCGGTCTCGTTCACGGGCCCGTCCGACCAGTAGCGCCGGTACGGTGCGGGCAACGAGGTTTCCGGCCATGGTGCGGGCGTCTGCTGTGAGCCAATGGACGGTCGCGGCGCGGCGCCCGGCACGCGGATTTCACTGAGCACCGCGGCCAGCATGCTGGTGTCCGCGGCCTGCCCCGGAGTAGGGACGAACGCGAGCGCACGTCCCAGGTCCTCCAGCCTGCTGCGTGAGCGACTGCGCCTTCTCCATCACCCGCGCCCCGCATCCGGTTCGCCCCACCGAACAGACCACGCCTCATCCGAGATCACATCACGCACGCAGCTCAAGACTCACCCGCAAGCCCGCCAGAAGCGGTGAGCAACACATCCTAGAACGGTGGGTTGCCACCGTGCTGGTGTTCCCTGCCGCTGGTTTCTCGTTCCGGTTCGCGACCGTGGTCGGACCGTTGGTCAGGATGTTCCTGCGAGAACGGACAGTCCCGACTTCCGACGCGGTAGCGGCAATGGCGGCCGTAGCGGCGATGAACATCTCAGACGAGCTTGTCGCGCAACAGTTTCCCGGTCGCGTTCCGTGGCAGCGCCTCGACGAACTCCACGTCCCGCGGCACCTTGTAGCGGGCGAGGTTGTCCTTGACGAACGAGCGCACCGCGTCGGCGTCCAGTGTGGACCCTCCGGCCCTGGCCACGACCGCCTTGAGCCGCTGGCCGAACTCGTCGTCGGCCACGCCGACCACGCCTGCCTCGAGGATCTCAGGATGCTCGACGAGCAGGTTCTCGACCTCGATCGGATACACGTTCTCACCACCGGAGACGATCATCTCGTCGTCCCGGCCGTCGATGAACAGCAGCCCGTCCTCGTCGAAGTGGCCGACGTCGCCACTGGCGAGCAGGCCGTCGATGATCTCCTTGTTGCGACCGTCGGTGTAGCCCTCGAACGCGAGTCCGCTGCCGACGAAGACCCGGCCGGTGACGTGCGGATCGGTGATCTGCGTGCCCCGCTCGTCGTAGAGCGCCACGCGGCAGCCGACCGGCGGCCTGCCGACCGTGCCGGGCGCCTTCGCCCAGTCCTCGGGCGTAGCCACCGCGGCGACCGCGACCTCGGTCGAGCCGTACAGGTTGTGGATCACGGGGCCGAAGATCTCCGTGGCGCGGTTGCCGATGTCCGGCGGCAGTGCCGACCCGGCCAGGAAGACGATGCGCAGACTGGAGGTGTCGTACTTGCCGATGACCTCGGGACCCAGGTCGATGATCCGCTGCAGCATGGTCGGCACCAGCACGAGCGCGGTGCAGTTGTACCGCGCGATCCCGCGCAGCGCCTCTTCCGGATCGAACTTGCGCCGCACCACGACCGTGTTCCCCAGCGCGAGCGACAGGATGAACTGGGAGATGCCCGTGCCGTGGAACAGCGGCGCGCCCATGTAGGTCGCCTCGCCGACGCGCAGCGGGATGCGGTCGAGGAACTGCGCCGAGTCGAGCCCGGAGATCTTCGGCCGCGGCGCCCCCTTCGGAGTACCGGTGGTGCCACTGGTGAGGAGAACGAGCCCGCCGGGCTTCGGCGGCGCATCCGGGGCCGTCTCGTCGGTGCCGTCGATCAGTTCGTCGAGCGTCGCGACACCACCGGTCGCCGCCGGGTCGTCGACCCAGCCCAGGTAGCGATCGACGTTCTCGATGCCGCCGAGCAGGTCGCCGAACTCCTCGTCGTAGACCAGCACTCGCACCTGCTCCCGTGCGGCGACGTCGGTCAGCTGGGGCCGCGCGAAGCCGGTGTTCATCAGCAGCAGTGCCGCACCGAGTTTGTTGGCCGCGAGCATGGTGAGCACGAGACCCCGGTGGTCCCGGCAGAGCGCGGCGATGCTCGCCCCTGGGCCCACGCCGCGGTCCGCCCATGCTCGGGCGAGCGCGTTCGACTTGCGCTCGAGCTCGTCGAAGGTCAACGGGCCGCGTTCGTCGACGAGACCGGTGGCCTCGGGGTTCCGGCGCGCGGCGATGCGAACCGCACCGGCGATCGGGCCGTACGTGCTGGTCAGGACGAGCGAACGCACGCCCTCGTCCAGGCGGGGGAAGGGCAACAGTCCCGCCCGCCACATGACTCCGACGCTGCGCACCTTCTCCGTCACGCGCGTGACCAGCTCTGATACCGCCGGCGGCGTCCTCATCCGCGCACCTCCTCGGGCTCGTCCGACATAACCTACCGGGTAGTAGGGCAACCGGAGCAACCCTCGCGACGGTGAACGTTCCCGCGGAGTAACGGACGTCTCACCCGCACCGGCCTTCCCACCCGGGAGTCGCGACGAACCTGGAGCCGCTGGTGCGGGACAGCACGGGCCTCCGGCGCGAACTGTCGGTGGCGGGGAGCAGAATCGGCGACGTGCATGTGATCGTCGCCCGCGATTCCGCAGGCCGCTTCTCGCTGCGCATCCCGGACGGCGAGCTCGCCCCGGACGAAGGGCTCCTCCGGGGTGACGAGTTCCCGGGCGGCGAACTCCGCGGGGACGCCGCGGGCGCCGTGGTGGCCACCGCCCTGTCGCCCGAGGAGGTGGCCGCCGTGGCCGCGCGGCTGGAGCCGCGCCGGCCGCGGTGGGTGCTGCCGTCGGTGGAGCGCGACTACCCCGCGCTCGTCGGCTGCGGAGTCCGGTTGCGGCGGTGTCACGACCTCGGGCTCGTCGAAGGACTGCTGCTGGCGTTCACGGGTGCGCACGACCGGTCGCGGTCTCTCGCCGCCGCGTACGCGCGGGTGCGCGGACTCGCCCCTCCGGTGGAGACGGACCACGTGGCCGCGCCCGACGAGCAGCCCGCGCTGTTCGACCCGCAGAGCTCCGGGCTGCCGGCCGGTCTCGACCCGGCCGAGGCGGCCGAGGTGGTACTGGCCGATCAGCGGGACCGGCTGAACCGCCTCGACACGTCCGGCCGGCTCCGGCTGTTGGTGGCCGCCGAGTCGGCGAGTGCGCTCGCGGCAGTGGAGATGTCGGCCGACGGACTGCCGTGGCGCAGTGAACGTCACGAGGCGTTGCTCGCGGAGCTGCTCGGGCCACGGGTTCCGGCCGGTTCACGGCCGGCCGCGCTCGCGGCGCTGGCGCGGCGCATCGACGAGGCGTTCGGCAGGGCGGTCAACCCCGACCATCCGGAGAGCATCGTGCGCGCGTTCGGCCGAGTGGGCATCACCGTGCCGTCCGCGCGGGCCCACGTGCTGCGGCGGATCGACCACCCCGCGGTGGCCCCGCTGCTCGAGTACAAGGAGCTGGCACGACTCCACGCCGCACACGGGTGGGCGTGGCTGGACCAGTGGGTGCGCGGCGACCGGTTCCGTCCCGTCTACGTCGTCGGCGGGGTCGTGTCGGGCCGGTGGGCGAGTCGCGGCGGTGCGGCATTGCAGATCCCGCGGGTGCTGCGTGGCTGCGTGACCGCCGACCCGGGCTGGCAGCTCGTGGTGGCCGACGCGGCGCAGCTCGAACCGCGGATTCTGGCGGCGCTGTCCGGGGACCGGCGGCTGGCCGAGGTCTCCCGGTCGGAGGACCTGTACACCAGCCTGGCGGCGGAGCTGCATCCCGCTGCAGCGGCCGAACACCGGCCGAACGCGAAGATCGCGATGCTGTCGGCCATGTACGGCGGTACTGCGGGCGAGGCCGCGACCACCCTCGCACTGCTGCGGCGCCGCTTCCCCGCCGCAGTGTCCTATGTGGAACACGCGGCGACGACGGGTGAACGCGGCGAGCCCGTCCGCTCCCGGCTGGGCCGCATGTCGCCGCCGCCGTCCGAGGCCTGGCGCGAGCTCACCGGAGGCGACGGCGCCGAGGACGCCGCGCGGCGCGCCTCCCGTGACTGGGGACGGTTCACCCGGAACTTCGCCGTCCAGGCCAGTGCGGCCGACTGGACCGCGGTCCTGCTCGCCACGCTGCGCCGACGCTTGCCGGAACCGGCCCGGCTCGTGTTCTTCGTGCACGACGAGGTGCTCGTGCACACCCCCGACGAACTCGCCGACACCGTGGTCACGTGCCTCGCCGAAGCCGTCGACGAGACGACCCGCCTGGTGTTCGGCCCCGCCTGCCCGGTGCGGTTCCCCATGCCCGCCACCGTCGTCGGCTCCTACGCCGACGCCAAGTGAGCACCGGCCGCTCGCCGACCGCCACCGACGCCCCCCCCCCGGAGGAGCGAGGCACCGGTGACAGGCCGGCGAGGTCGAGTGCCGTCGTCATCCCGGCGCGAACTCGGCCGTCCCATCCTCGTCCACCTCCGCCGGGGTGTCCGCTTCGGAGTCCGACTCATCCGGGTGTGGGCGATCGAACCGGTCGGTGATGCTGGCGGCCGCGTCGTTGAGCCCGTGATGGCGAAGCAGGCGCGCGAAGTTCATCGTGAACACCGCTTGGTGTTCACGGCCCGGCACATGCTCGACGACACCGACCGCGTGATCGACGGCATCCGGTTCAGGTCGTGCGATCGGCGTGCTCGGCGGTGACGGCGGCGTCGCCGTCTCGAACGGAAGCGACACCTGCGCATCGTCCAGCGTCAGCTGACCCCGCGCCGGTACCGGTTCACTGGCTTCGTCGCCGCCCGTGGCCGAACTCACGAGCTGGCGAAGCGTGCCGATGTGGCCAACGGCGGACTCGACTCGCTTCTTCTCGGACGTTTCGTGGCGGGCCAACCACCAGATGACCGCGTTGCTCACACTGGTGAGGACGTCGTCGCCGAGGTAAGTCCGCACCTTGCGTTCGAACGCGCACTCACGCTCGAACAGCTCCTCCTCCTTGCGCACCTCGTCCAGCTTGACGAGTCGTTCCTGGTCGCGTTCCGCCAGCGTGAGCGACATCGCTTCCGCCCATACGTTGAACTGGCCGGTCTCATCGCTGCGGGACATGCCGAGGTCGGCTTCCAATCGATACCGGGCGCGGTCGGCATCACGTGGTTCGAAGGCCGCACCAATCCGGGCGGCCCGGTCCACGATCGTGTTCACGGCGAGTGCAGCCGGGTTCGCGTGGTGGTGTTCCGCTCCACCGTGCGCGGGCCGCCAGCGCACCACGCAGGAGAACAGGAAATGGTAGTCGTCGTGAGCGGTCCGCACCTGCATCTCGGATACCCGACGTTCCGCCGGCGGAGCCGGTGTCGGAGCCACGGGGGCCGGTGGCGCGGGTGCCGGCCCTCGTGGCTCCGGCCGCACGGTTCGCCGCACCCGTGTGAAGGGAGCGAAGTGCCACCATGTAGCAATGACCGCCCATGTGACCACGGTCAGTACGATCCAGACCCACATCGACCACCCGGCCCACAGTCCGAGTCCGGTCCACAGCACGGGAGGTCCCGCCAGCGCAACGATGATCATGTCGATGCTCCGTTCCTGTCTTTTCCGTTCGTCACGCCGGATTCCGTCAAGCCCTGGGATCGTGCGATACCGGCGTTCAATAGTTCGAGCACGCCGTGGCGCCCCATGCGGTCCGTCGGGTCTCCACCGCCGGCCCAATCGCGTGCGACGACATAGAGCCGCGCCAGAATGTCCACATTGGCTCGACTTGCCTCGAGCAGCAGTGCGATCGCGACGTCCGCGTGCGGCGAGTTCACCGCCTCGTCGAGCCATTCACGCAGACGATCCCGCCACCACGACGGTTCGTGTGCCAGTACCCTTGCCCAACATCTCTGCAACTGCTCCCGAGCCTGAGCATCCGCGATCGGTGCCCGAGACCGCGCCCCGCGCAGCACGCGTTCGCCAGTCGACGCCTCGAGAAACAGCGTCACATCCGACGGCCGTTCCTGGTCCATCCAATCGGCCATCCACCACAGGAACCGCCGGTGGACTCGGGGATTTCGCGTGAGCTCGACCACCTCACGCTGCGCCTCTGACTTGACGGCATCGTCGCCGTGCCAAGCCAGTCGCCGGAGTCGTACCAACGCTTGATCGGGATGGGTATCGGCCACGACCTTGGCGCACACCCGCACCAGCACATGAGCGAGTCCGGCGTCCAGCTGCTGCTCGTTCGTCCATTCATAGATCTGCCTGCGCACCTGTTGCGCTGCTTGCCCGGCGTCGCCGTCCCAACGCAGAGCAAGGTCGAGTGCGGTGGCAGCCCACCGTGCCAAGGGGTTCTTCCGTGCCGGACGGTTGCCACGACTGGCCCAGCGACGGATCACCAGGCACAGTTCCGACACCATCCCGTGACGGCACGCCTGCGGGACGAACCGGTCGACCATTCTCGTCCGGTCGTCATCGGACAGTTCATCGAGCTCAACGCAGACCGCGACCCAAGTCGCCAATGATTTCCGCATCTCCGGATAGTTCATCCAGAAGTGATCGGCGACCGCCTGCTGGTAACGCACCTTGCCGAAGCGGACAGCACGCGATGCATCGACCACGACGCCGATGTCGCCGAGTGCGGCCTCGAGCCCCTGCTGCTCGAGCAGGTGGATTTCCTCCCTCGGGAAACTGAGTTCTTCCAGGAGTCGACGCTGCGCCCGATGGATCGCATCGGTGTGACCGCCTTCGAGGATCGCGGAGGTCAGCAGCAGCGCGCGTTGTTCCGCACCGGCTGCACCGACCGCGTCAGTGACCTCATCCCGGTAGTCTTCGGCACCCTTCCTCGCTTCGACCAGCCACCGGACGAAGCGGGCGTTAGGCTGGGAGTTCCTGGCCTCGACGGTGCGGCGGACCAGCTCGGCGACGTCACGCAGCGGAACGTCCGTGAGGTGGGTCGCCACGTCGTGCGCCGCTTGCCGATCGACGAGGTCGGCATCGAACTCCCGGAACAGATGCTTGGAGAACACCACTGCCGCGTTCGGGCGTTCGATGGCGACCGTCGATCCAGTAACGGCGAGCTCGCGGATGCGGGGATCCTGTTCCCGTACCGGCGGCAGGAGCACGACCAGCGCCGCCTCCAGATCCTCGACGGCCCCGGCAAATGTCGCAAGCCGCTTCTCGACCGTGCTGAGGCGTTCCGGGTCGCGCTCCTCTGTCAGGTCGAGGAGCAACCGGTCGTTGCGCTGGATCGAATCCGGATGGAGTGGGTCCTCGCCCTCATCCTTGCCCAGGGACAGCCTGCGGCATGAGGCGTCGCTGCCTGGAGCCTGCGCCCACAACAACATCAACGCCGCGCTTCTGCGCCCACTTCCCGGCTCTCCACTGAGAAACAGCGTGCGGCGTTCCCTCAGCGTCTGGCGCGCCTCCTCGAACCCCACCGGCGGAACGAACCGTGGTTGCAGGTACTCCCGATAACCGCGAGAGTCCACCTGCCAGGCGACCGCAGCGACCGGATCCGATTCGGGCGGATGATAGAAGTGGTTGTTCACCGTGTTGTTCGTGCCGGCGACCGTGGACGCCACCGATCCGGCGAGATGACCGACCGCGATGTACCGGCGGTCGACGTCGTTCCTTTCCTGTCCGTCAGGGGGAGCAGCCACGGGGCGTCACTCCTCCGAAGAGGCAGGGCCTCGGTTCGTGCCGAGGACGGTAGGACCGGTGCCGGTGATCCCGACGCCGTTGAACTGGTTCCCACCACCGGAGTTCACCGTGTTGCCCTCACCGGTGACCACAGTGCCGACCGACCCCTGCGCCGTTTCCACCCCGACATACGTCGGCGCCGCTCGGCTTCGCTCGTCCTTCGCCGTGGCCGACGGGGCGCCGTCGGCCGCTTCGACTGCGTCGGCGTGCCGGGTCAGTCCTCGCCGGAGGATGTCACCGGAAGGCTTGGGAACCCGAAGATACGCCTTCCCCTCGAAGGTTTTGACCTTCACGCCGACCTCGACGTACAGCCCCGGATCCTCGCCGCTGTAGCCGGACAACACGACGTCCCGGTAGACCTGCTCCGAGACGATGCCGGCGACACACGTGGCGCCGCTCGAATCCGCCAGCACGGCACGCGCGTCATCACTGTCGATCATGCGATGGGCTTCGATCCTGGTGTCGCCGCTGCCGTCACTCATCCAGTTCTCACCGGAGTCGGTCACCGGGCCTGCGGTCAGGCTCACCCGCATCCGCATCGCGCTTTCACCGCCGTGCACGCGATTCTGATACTCCAGTTCGTCCTGGAGCGCGGACAGCACGGGGTTCAGCAGGAAAGGAGTCCACCGCGTATCAAACCCGGCGAAGTACCCGTCCCCGGTGGTCCCGTGGAACCGGGACTCCGACCACAGTTGCGCACACCCACACCGATGAAACGCGTTACGCAGAATCATCGGGATGCTCTCGGTGATGCGAGCGTGGTCGCGTCCCTTCTCGCCGCTGAAGTTCTTCATGTCGACGACCATGATGGCGCGGTACGGCGGTAGCTCAGCGCTCTCGAATTTCGGGGCCATGACTCTCCTTCTGCAAGTTCTTCCCACAGCGGGACCGGATCCACACGATGGGCTGGACACGCACCCGAGACTGTCCACCGCCGGACAGTCTCGAGTGAGGTGCGTCACAAGGAAATAGCGTGTGCCTCGAGGGAGAGAGCTCGTTCGTCATCGACCACGATGCGCGGGCCCGACCGCAACGCACCGAGCGTTCGGAGCGTGGCGATCTGGTCGGCCACCGTACTGCGCGCCAACCCCAGCGCCTTCGCGAGAGCGTCCTGAGAGAAGGGAATCCGGGCGCGGTCCCGGTCACCGGGATCGGCCAGCAGCAACACCTCGAGTATCAGGCGAGCGACTCGCTGTCGCGGCGCGAAATGGGCCTGCTGCAACTGGTAGGGCACGGTCTCCGACAACTTGGCCACCAGGTAGTCGCTGAATGCGGCGTGTGCGCCGTGACGACCCAGGAAGGCTTCGAAGTCCGGGCGCGCAAGGTAGCTGGTCGTACAGCTGTCGAGCGTCTCTACCGTGGCGGTTCTGCGGGAGTCGCTACGAGGCGACATCTCACCCACCAGGTCGCCCGCGCTGCGCAACGACAGCAGCAGTTCCGCACCGCCCGACTCGGCCGCCAGGATCTTCACCCGACCGCCGGTCAGCGCCAGCAGATAGTCGCCCCGGTCACCTTGCCGGAGCAGAACATCGCCGGGCTTGTGCCGGCGCTCGACCCCCATCGTGATCAGAACACTCCACAACCGCTCCCCCAACAGCCCGCGGAATCCCCGCGACGCGATATTCACATCGTGGTGCACGACCGATTCCGTACCGGTTGCGGGTGGCGCCAGTGAACACTTGCCGCCCTATTCCGCCCGAAGGGAGCAAGCCGGACGGCGTGCGTTACAGCCGTCTCACTCCGATGGGGCTCGCCCTCAACACCACATCTCGAAGAATCGGACGCCATGACAGGCTCCGACAATATCTGGAAAGCGCTCACCCACACCCACGAACTCGTCAGGCTGGCCGACACGAAAGCCGGATTGGTACTAGCAGCATCGGGCGTCCTCGGCAGCATCCTCACACGCCAGGGAACGTCACCGGACCTGTGGAGCAGTAACCCGGCACAAGCTGTGTTGCTTGTACTCGGTCTCTGCCTCGTGCTCGTCAGCACCTTCTTGGCGTTACGCGTGTTCGTTCCCCGTACCCGGTTGACCGGAGTGACCTCGCTCTTGAACTTCGACAACGTCGCGGCGCGCTTCGACGATCCCGACGAGTTCGCACGCGCTGCGCGCTCGCTGTTCACCCATGAGGAGCAGTTGCAACGTGCACTCACCGAACAGTTGTGGGCGACCAGTCGCATCGCGCGCCGCAAGTTCCACGCGGTCACGCCCGCCATATGGTTCTTCGGCTCGGGCGTCGTCACCACTCTCGCCGCCGGCATTCTCACCTGACGTCGCGGCGACGTCAGGAGATCCGACATCAGGAGATCCGACGTCGGGAAATCCGTTGCCCCGCCAATGTGCGCACGTCTACCGTCGTCCCCAGTTGCCGCCGCCGAACGGAGTGAGACGTTGGTCCGCTGAGGTTCTCGGGATACCGCGACGACGCTCGCGGATCGCCACGTTGTCCGTCGTCCACGTACAGCGGGGAGCCTCCTCATGTCCACCTCCGTCATCTGCACCGACCTCTCGTTCGCCTGGCCCGACGGTGACGTCGTCGTCGACCGGCTGACCGCCGTCTTCGGCCCGGGGCGCACCGGCCTCGTCGGGCGCAACGGCTCCGGCAAATCCACACTGCTGCGGCTCATCACCGGCGAGCTGACACCCACCGCGGGGTCGATCACCGTGACCGGCCGTCTCGGCCACCTGCCGCAGAACCTGACACTCGACACCGACAGCACGGTGGCGGAGGTACTCGGCACCGCCGAGATCACGGCCGCCATCGCCGCGATCGAACGGGGCGCAGCCGACGAGCACCACTTCGCCGTCGTCGGCGACCGGTGGGACATCGTGGAACGTACCCGCGCCACGCTCGATCGTCTCGGCCTCGCACATCTCGACACCGACCGGCACCTCGGCGACCTGTCCGCAGGCGAGACGGTGCTGCTCGGGCTCAGCGCCCAGTTCCTCCACCAGCCTGACGTGCTGCTGCTCGACGAACCGACCAACAACCTCGACGAACGCGCCCGCGCCGTCGTCACCGAGTTCCTCCGGAGCTGGAAAGGAGCGGTCGTGGTCGTCTCCCACGACCGCGAGGTCCTCGGCGGCGTCGATCGCATCGCCGAGCTCCGCGACCGGTCGCTGACCTTCTACGGCGGCGACGTCAGCCACCACGAGGCGGTCGTCGCCGCACAGCAGCGGGCGGCGGCGCGGACCGTCCGCGCCGCGGAGTCCGACGTCGAACGGCAGCAACGGGAACTCGTCGCAGCACGGGCCACGCTCGCCCGCCGGGTGCGCTACGGCAGGAAGCAGTGGGACACCAAACGCGAACCGAAGGTACGGATGCGCAAGCGCCAGGAGGACGCCGAGATCGCCGCGGGCAAACACCGTGTGATGCGCTCCGAGAAACTGGCGCAGGCCAGACAACGACTCGAACGGGCCGAACACGCCGTGCGGTCCGACCGGGAGATCCGGGTCGACCTGCCCGCAACGGCGGTACCGGCCGGACGGCATGTCCTACAACTGTCCGATGTGGAACTCCGCAACGGTCCCACGGTGAGCCTGAACGTCCACGGACCGGAGCGGATCGCGCTGGTGGGCCCCAACGGCGCCGGCAAGAGCACCCTGCTGCACACCGTCGTCGGCGACCTGACTCCCCGCTCCGGCACCGTCACGACTCCGGTTCCGGCTCGGCTCCTGCCACAACGGCTCGACACCCTCGACGACACCGCATCGGCCGTGCAGAACGTGGCCGCCGCCGCTCCCGGACTCACCGCGAACGCCATCCGCGCCCGGCTCGCGCGGTTCCTGCTGCGCGGTGACCTGGCCGATCTGCCGGTGGGCGAGCTCTCCGGCGGCGAACGTTTCCGCGCGAGCCTGGCACGACTCCTGCTCGCGGAACCGGAACCACAACTGCTGCTGTTGGACGAACCCACCACCGATCTCGACGCGAGCAGCGTCCGGCACCTCACCCGCGAGCTCGCCTCCTACCCGGGCGCGCTCATCGTGACAAGCCACGACACCGCGTTCCTTCGCACCATCGGCGCAACTCGATGGCTACGGCTGGAGGGCACGCTGGAGCACACCGAACCGGTGTGACGCGGCCTCCGTTACAGCGGGGCCTTGTCGAGTGCCTTGACGATGCGTTTCACCGACACCGGATACGCGGTCTTGAGTGTCTGGGCGAAGAAACTGATCCGGAGCTCCTCGATCATCCACCGGATCTCGGCGAGTTCCGGGCTCGGTTCGGTTCGCGGCGGCACCTCGTCGAGCACCCCGCGGTACTCGTCCCACAACCAGGCGATCTCCCGCAGCCGTTCGACGTCCCGCGCCGGGTCACTGGGCAGTTTCTCCAGTCTGCGGCCGATGCCCCGCACGTAGCGCACCAGGTCGGGCAGGCGGTCGTAGCCGGTCGCGGTGACGAAACCGTCGTACACGAGCGACGCCAGGTGCGCCCTGGCGTCGGCCAGCGATTCCGCGATCGCACGTCCGTCCATGTCGGACAACGACGCCTCGACCTCGTGCACCGCGGTGAGGATCTGCTCCACCTCGCCCAGCACGGCGAGCACGGTCGGATTCAGCCGCTGCCCCACCGTCTTCACCAGAGCGGGGAACGCCGAGTCCTCCCGCACCGGCCCACCGGCCTCGGCCACCAGCTTGTCCACAGCACAGTCGACGCAGTCCTCCAGCAGTCCCTGCACACCGCCGTGCGGGTTGCGGGCCAGCACTAGCTTCGACCGGTTCCCGAGGTTGCGGTTGATGTACTTCATCGGCGACGGCAGGGCCAACCGCACGAGCTTGCGCGTACCCGCACGCATCGCCGAGGCCTGCTGGCCCGGCGTGTCGAACATCCGCACCGCCACGGAGTCGCCCTCGTCGACCAGCGCGGGATACGCCTTGACCGCGTGCCCACGGCGCTGCGCCTCGAACACGTCCGGCAGGGTGCCGAACGACGCGGTGGTCAGCCCGCCCCGCTCCATGTCGTCGGCCGCCGCCGAGATCGTCTCCCGCACCCGATCGCCGAGCTTGTCGCGCAGCGCCTCCAGATCCTTGCCCTCGGCCACCGCGGCACCCGCGTCGTCGACGACACGGAACGTCATCCGCAGATGATCGCCCACCGTCTCCGGGGCCCACTCCCCGACCGGAACGGCGACTCCGCGCAGCCGCTCCAGCTCCGCACTCAGCACCTCGAGCAGCGGCCCACGCGACGGCTCCACGTGCGCGAGGACCTCGCGGGCCGTGTCCGGGGCGGGCACGAAATTGCGCCGGGTCGCCTTCGGCAGCGACTTGATCAGCGCGGTCACGAGTTCCTCCCGCAGTCCCGGAACCTGCCAGTCGAACCCGTCGGCCGCGACCTGGTTCAGTACCGGGAGTGGAATGTGGACGGTCACACCGTCGGCGTCCGCCCCTGGCTCGAACTGGTACGTCAGCGGGAACCGGACCTCACCCTGCTGCCACGTGTCGGGATAGTCCGCGGCACGCACCTCGTCGGAGGTGGCGTTGATGAGCATCGTCTTCTCGAAGCTCAGCAGGTCCGGTTCGCTGCGCGAGGCCTTCTTCCACCACGCGTCGAAGTGGCGCCCCGACACCACGTCGTCGGGGATCCGCTCGTCGTAGAACGCGAACAGGGTCTCGTCGTCGACGAGGATGTCCCTCCTGCGGGCACGGTTCTCCAGGTCCTCGACCTCGTCGAGCAACGCCCGGTTCTCGTGGAAGAACCGGTGCCGGGTCTCCCAGTCGCCGTCGACGAGGGCACGGCGGATGAACAGCTCCCGTGAGGTCTCCGGATCGATCCGGCCGTAGTTCACCGTGCGGCCGGCGATCAGCGGAACGCCGTAGAGCGTCACGCGTTCCGACGCCATCACGGCCGCCTGCTTGCGCTCCCAGCGCGGTTCCGAGTACGTGCGCTTGACCAGATGCCCGGCGAGCGGCTCGATCCACTCCGGCTCCACCCGCGCGTTCACGCGCGCCCACAACCGAGACGTCTCGACCAGCTCCGCCGAGGCGATCCACCGTGGCTGCTTCTTGAACAGCGCCGAACCGGGGAACACGGAGAACCGGGTGCCCCTGGCGCCCAGGTAGTCGCCCTTCTCCGGATCCTTCAGCCCGATGTGCGACAGCAGCCCCGCCAGCAGTGAGGTGTGAATGCGCTGCGGATCGCCGGGCACGCTGTTGAGCGTGATGTCGAGCGGCTTGAGCAGTTGCCGCAGTTGGCTGTTGACGTCCTGCCATTCGCGCACCCGCAGATGGTTGAGGTACTCGGCACGGCACATCTTGCGGAACTGGTTTCCCGACAGTTCCTTCTGCTTCTCGCGCAGGTAGTTCCACAGGTTCAGGTACGCGAGGAAGTCCGAGTCCTTGTCGCGGAACCGCGCGTGCTGCTGGCCTGCCGCCTCCTTGTGTTCGGCCGGCCGCTCCCGTGGGTCCTGAATGGACAGCCCGGCCGCGATGATCATCACTTCGCGCACGCAGCCGTTCTCGGCACCTTCCAGGATCATCCGGCCGAGCCGCGGATCGACCGGCAGCTGCGCGAGCCGCTTGCCGATCGGCGTCAGCCTGCCCTTCGCCGTGTCGAGCGCCCCCAGTTCCTGCAGCAGTTGCACACCGGCGGTGACCTGCCTGCGGTCGGGTGGTTCGACGAACGGGAACGCCGCGACGTCACCCAGTCCCAGCGACGTCATCTGCAGAATCACCGAAGCCAGGTTGGTGCGCAGGATCTCCGGATCGGTGAACTCCGGGCGGGCGTCGAAATCGTCCTCGGAGTACAGCCGGATGCAGATTCCGTCCGAGGTGCGGCCGCAGCGGCCCTTGCGCTGGTTGGCCGAGGCCTGTGACACCGGCTCGATCGGCAGCCGCTGCACCTTCGTGCGGTGGCTGTAACGCGAGATGCGTGCCGTACCCGGGTCGACGACGTACTTGATGCCGGGCACGGTCAGCGACGTCTCCGCGACGTTGGTCGCCACGACGATGCGCCTGCCCGTGTGCCGTTGGAAGACGCGGTGCTGATCGGCGGCCGACAACCGCGCGTACAGCGGCACCACCTCGGTGTTCGGCAGCTCCATCGCGGCCAGTGCGTCGCCGGCGTCGCGGATCTCGCGCTCGCCCGACGCGAACACGAGAATGTCGCCCGGCCCCTCGGCGACGAGTTCCCGGACGGCGTCGGTGATCGCCTGCGTCTGGTCCCGGTCCGAATCGGCGTCGGGGTCGTCGGGGTCGACGATCGGCCGGTACCGCACCTCGACCGGATACGTCCGGCCCGAGACCTCCAGTACCGGCGCAGGTTCACCGTCGGAGCCGGCGAAGTGCCGGGCGAACCGGTCCGGATCGATCGTGGCCGAGGTGATGATCACCTTCAGGTCGGGCCGCTTCGGCAACAGCTGCTTCAGGTACCCGAGCAGGAAGTCGATGTTGAGGCTGCGCTCGTGCGCCTCGTCGATGATGAGGACCTCGTACTGGCGCAGCATCCGGTCGCGCGCGATCTCCGCGAGCAGGATGCCGTCGGTCATCACCTTCAGCAGCGTCTCGTCGCTCGAGGTGTCGGTGAACCGCACCTTGTAGCCGACGGCCGCGCCGAGCTCGGAGGACACCTCGCTGGCCACCCGCTCGGCGACGGTGCGGGCCGCGAGCCGCCGCGGCTGGGTGTGCCCGATCTGCCCGCGGACCCCGAGCCCAAGGTCGAGGCAGATCTTCGGCAGCTGCGTCGTCTTGCCCGACCCGGTCTCGCCGGCCACGATCACGACCTGGTTGTCGCGGATCGCCTCGGCCAGGTCCTCGGCACGACCGCTGACCGGGAGCTGCTGCGGGTAGGTGATGCGCGGCACCGCCTCGCGGCGCCTGCGCACCCGCTCCTCGGCCCGGTCCATGTCGGCGGAGATCTCCGCGGCGATCGCCGCGAGCTTGGCCGGGGTCGCGCCGCGGGACTTCCGGGCACCGTCGATCCGGCGCCGCACCCGGTGGGCGTCGCCGATGGTCAGACCGGACAGCCGCGGGCGCAGCTCATCGAGAGGGGAACGTGCAGACATACCGCCGGCCAGCTTACCGGGCGCGGCTGCGCCGCTCCTCCCGATTATCGGCATTCGGCAGCGGGTCCCCGCACCGGCGGCCGCACCGGCCCTCTAGGCTGCGCGTGTCCCCACACACGCACCCCGGCGCGTGTCCCGGCCCGCGGTTCCCGGCCGGGTCCGGCAGCACGGGTGAACGCGAACGGAAGGCAGCGGCACGTGAGGAAGATCCTCCCGGGAGTCGTCGTGGCCATCGCGGCGCTGGCGGGACTCGGCGGGTGCGGCGGCGCGCCCGACACCCGGCTCGCAGCGGACGCCGGGCCCGTCACCGCGACCGAGCAGATCACCGTGGATCCGTTCACCGAGTCCGGTGAACCCGATCCCGATCTCGACATCGTCGAGAAGGGCGAGGGCAACTGCTGGCAGTCGTGGGTGAGCATCTCGGGCTCGGACGCCCGCCGCTGCGCCCCCGTGCTCACCGGCGACTCGCACACCTCACAGGAAGTGCACGACCCGTGCTATCTGCGCGTCCGGCCGGGACCGGACCGTGCGATCTGCATCCAGAACCCGACGACCGGCGAGGCGACGGGCTTCGAGGTCGTCGAGGACGTCGGGCCCGTACCGAAGGAGGCACAGCGGCACCGGCCGTGGTTCATCGAGCTCGCCGACGGCCGCCACTGCGTGCCGATGCCCGGCGCCGACGACCCCGAATCCACCGAGGAGGACCCGACCTACGGGTGCGGCCGGAACGACTACCTCTACGGCATGCCGGACACAACGACACGCGTGTGGACGATCGCCAACCGGCACGGTGAGGCGGACGAACGCACCGAACCCGGCCCGCAGCTCGACAAGGCATCGATCCGCACGGCGTGGTTCTGACCGTGACGACCCGCCGCTCGCGCACCCGCCACTCGCGCACCCGTCGCGCCGCCATCGGCCTGGGCGCCGCCCTCCTCGCCCTGGCCGGCTGCACCGACGCGGACGCCGGCGGGGCGGGCACCGACCACACCGCCCCCGTGACGGCCACTCGCGCGGTGCACCTCGACCCGTTCACCCCGTCGGGCCGCCCCGCACCGGAGTTCACCGTCGTCGACCGCGCCGCTGCGAAATGCTCCGCGTCCGGGGTGAACCTGTCGGATCCGGATGCGCGCCGCTGCATGACCACGGCGGGCTACTTCCTGTACGACCCGTGTTTCGTCCGGCACCGCCCGCGGCCCGACGTGGCGTTGTGCGTGCAGAACCCGACGACGTCCGAGGCCGTGCGCATCCGGATCGTCGAGGACACGCCCGGGCCTGCCGACCGGAGGCGCCCCGGCAGGCCGTGGTTCCTGGAACTCGCCGACGGCCGCCACTGCGTGCCCGCACCCGGTCCGGGCAGGGCGAACGACCCACCCGGCAGGCCGACGTACACCTGCGGCAGCGATGACCACCTCTACGGCCTGCCGGACACCACGGGGCCGGTGTGGACGATGACGAACCGCCTCGGCGACGCCGATGGGCCGGGACCGCCGCACCGGGTTCGCATCCGCACCGCCTGGCTCTGACCGGCTCCACCAGCAGACGCCGGCACCGCAGGCAGCCCAGCCGCCGGCGAGGACGCGGATGCGTCACAGCACCCGCCGGCAGCATCGCGGGCAGCACAGGCCACGCCACCGGCACCACTGCCGCATTTGTCCCGTTCCGCACCGTGAGCGGTACACCCGTCTCAGATCACCCTCCGTAGAGGGAATACTTAGCCATGCTCGCTACTTGTTCGAGGAGGACGTTCGCAACACCGATCACCGGGAGGAACCGTGACCGCAGCCACGACCGTGGCCCCCGTCGCCGATGCAGGAGCTCGGCTCAGCCGCAGCGGCCGGTTGCGTTTCGCACTCATCCTCGGCGGGCTGACGGCGTTCGGCCCGCTGTCGATCGACATGTACCTGCCCGCGCTGCCCGGTATGGCCGGCGACTTCTCCGCGGCCAACGCACTGGTCCAGCTCACGCTGGCGGCGTTCGTCATCGGGCTCGGGGCGGGCCAGCTCGTCGCGGGGCCCCTGTCGGACGCCTTCGGCAGACGAGTCCCGCTGCTCGCCGGTGTCGCGCTCTACATCGCCGCGAGCGTGCTGTGTGCGCTCAGCCCGTCGATCGAGGTGCTGATCGGAGCGCGGGCACTGCAGGCGTTCGGCGCCGCCGCGGGCATCGTGATCGCCCGCGCCACCGTCCGTGACCTCTTCTCCGGCATCGCCATGTCCCGGTTCTTCTCCGCGCTGATGCTGGTCTCGGGGGTGGCGCCGATCCTGGCGCCGATCATCGGCGGCCAGCTGCTCACCGTCACGTCCTGGCGCGGCATCTTCTCCGTCCTCGCCGCCTTCGGCGGACTGCTGCTGCTCGTCGCGGCGCTGGCCCTGCCGGAGACGCTGCCGGAGGCCGCGCGCAGGCCCGCACGGATCGGCGGCGTCCTGCGCACGTACTTCAGCCTGCTGCGGCACCGCGCGTTCCTCGGCTGCGCCCTCACCATCGGACTCGGATTCGCCGGCATGTTCACCTACATCTCGGCGTCCAGCTTCGTACTCCAGGACATCTACGGCCTCGGCCCGCAGACCTACAGCTTCGTCTTCGGCGGCGGCGCGATCGGCCTGGTCGCGATGACGCAGGTCAACGCCCGCCTGGTCGGCCGGTTCAGCCAACGGGCCCTGCTGCGCACCGGACTGGTGACCGGAACGACGGCAGCCGTGGCGGCCACGATCGCGGCGGTGGCCGGGCTCGGCCTGCCCGTCCTGCTGCCCGCGATCTACCTGGTCGTGTGCTCGAACGGCATGATCATGCCGAACGCCATGGCGCTCGCGATGGCCGACCACCCGGACAAGGCGGGGTCGGCCTCGGCGCTGCTCGGCGTGTTGCAGTTCCTCGTCGCCGGCGCGGCCTCCCCGCTGATCGGCCTGTTCGGCGAGGGCTCGGCCGTCCCGATGGCCGCACTCATGGCCGGGTTCTTCGCGCTGGCCCTGACGAGCTTCCTGACCATGGTCCGGTCCCGCTCGGCGAACCCCTGATCTGCGGCTCCTCGCCGGCAGTGGCACCGTGATCACATGGCCGACGAGGACCCCGGACCGCTCCACATCCGGATCGGCGACGAAGAACTGCTCATCCGGCGCCGCTACGAAGTGGCGAGCATCGTCAACGACCTGCTGATCGCGCTCTGGTTCACCATCGGCAGCGTGCTGTTCTTCTCCGACAGCACCGAGTACGCCGGGACGTGGCTGTTCCTGATCGGCAGCGTCCAGCTGATGATCCGCCCCGCCATCCGGCTCCGGCGACGCATTCACCTGCGACGATTCCGATCCGGTCGGCCCACCGAAGCCTCACACGACTTCTGAACCGCTTCGGAACCCGATCGCTCGTGACATTCCGTGCGTTACTCGCGTCATGGGGTAGCCGTGGCCGCGTCCCACCTGTGCTCAGCCCGATGAAGCTCCGAGGAAGGCGGTCGGCATGTCGGATCAGAACGAGTGGGTCGTTCCCTGCCGTGACCTGGCGGGACGCAAACGCAAGCTCACCGTGTTCTCCAGCGGGCAACAGGTGGTCGTCGTCGCTCCACCCGGCGAGACGGCGGTGCTCGGCCCGCTCGAGGTCGGCCGGTTCCGCGCCGCGTTGCGGGACGCCGTCGTGCACCTCGCCGAGCACGACCAGGACGAGGCGAGCGACCTCGTGTGACCTCCCGCCGCGGGACTCTCGAGCACGATGTGAGAGCAGCGCCTAGCCTGCCGATTATGGATCCTCGAACATGGGCCACGGTGGACGACTACCTGACCGACAACCTGCTCGGTTCCGACGATGCGCTCGGCGGGGCGGCCCGCGCGGCCGCAGACGCCGGCCTCCCGGACATCGCCGTCAGCGCACCACAGGGCCGGTTCCTCACACTGTTGGCCGGCATGGTCGGCGCGCGGTCGATCCTCGAGGTCGGCACGCTGGGCGGCTACAGCGCCATCTGCCTGGCCCGCGCCCTGCCGCCGGACGGAACGCTGATCACGCTCGAGGCCGACCCGCGATTCGCCGACGTGGCACGCGGCAACGTCGACCGCGCCGGCGTCGGCGACCGGGTCGACATCCGCGTCGGCACCGCACTCGACACCCTGCCCACCCTCCACGACGACGCCCCGTTCGACCTCGTCTTCCTCGACGCGGACAAGGCCAACAACGCCGCCTACTTCCGCTGGGCGCTCGAACTGGGCCGGCCCGGGACGGTGATCGTCGTGGACAACGTCGTCCGGAGCGGCGCGATCGCCGACACAGCGTCCGACGACCCCGGTGTTCGAGGCACACAGCACATGTTCGAGCTCATGGCGACCGATCCACGCGTGGACGCCACGGCCCTCCAGACCGTCGCAGGCAAGGGCTACGACGGCTTCGCGCTGGCCCTCGTCACCGGCTGAGACCCCTCCGGCCCACACGGCAACGGCCCGCTCGCACCGAAGTGCGGGCGGGCCGTTGCCGATCGGTGCCGGTATCGCCGTCAGGAAAGACCCGGGTAGAGCGGGTGCTTCTTGGCGAGCAGCTCGACGCGGCCGCGCAGCTCACCGAGCGCCGCGTCGCCGGTGCTCGGCTGCAGCGCACGGACGATGATGTCGGCGACCTCGGTGAAGTCCTCGGCGCCGAAACCGCGCGTGGCCAGTGCCGGCGCGCCGACGCGCAGCCCGGAGGTCACCATCGGCGGACGCGGGTCGAACGGCACCGCGTTGCGGTTCACCGTGATGCCGATCTCGTGCAGCCGGTCCTCGGCCTGCTGGCCGTCCAGTGTGGAGTTGACCAGATCGACAAGCACGAGGTGGACGTCTGTACCGCCGGTCAGCACCCGCACGCCCGCCTCGGCCGCGTCGGACTCGGAGAGCCGGTTCGCCAGGATCTTCGCGCCCTCGACCACGCGCTGCTGCCGCTCCTTGAACTCGTCACTGGCCGCGATCTTCAGCGCGACGGCTTTGCCTGCGACGACGTGTTCGAGCGGGCCGCCCTGCTGGCCGGGGAAGACCGCGGAGTTGATCTTCTTGGCGTACTCCTGCTTCGAGAGCACGATGCCGCCGCGCGGGCCGCCGAGCGTCTTGTGCGTCGTGGTGGTGACGACGTCGGCGTACGGCACGGGGCTCGGGTGCAGCCCGGCGGCGACCAGGCCGGCGAAGTGCGCCATGTCGACCATGAGCTTGGCGCCCACGGAGTCGGCGATCCGGCGGAATTCGGCGAAGTCGAGCTGGCGCGGGTAAGCCGACCAGCCCGCGATGATCAGCTGCGGCTTGTGCTCGCCCGCCAGTCGCTCGACCTCGGCCATGTCGATCAGGCCGGTCTCCTTGTCGACATGGTAGGCGGCAACGTTGTAGAGCTTGCCGGAGAAGTTCAGCTTCATGCCGTGCGTCAGGTGACCGCCGTGCGCGAGGTCCAGCCCGAGGATCGTGTCCCCCGGGTTGAGCAGCGACACCATCGCGGCAGCATTGGCCTGCGCACCCGAGTGCGGCTGCACGTTGGCGTGCTCGGCTCCGAAGAGTGCCTTGGCACGCTCGATCGCCAGGTTCTCGATGACGTCGACGTGCTCACAGCCGCCGTAGTACCGCTTGCCCGGGTAACCCTCGGCGTACTTGTTGGTGAGCACCGAGCCCTGCGCTTCGAGAACGGACACGGGCGCGAAGTTCTCGGAGGCGATCATCTCCAGCGTCGACTGCTGGCGGCGCAGCTCGTCGGTGACGGCCGCCGCGACCTCAGGGTCTACAGTAGACAGATCGGCTTCGAACGAACTCAATGGTCAGCCCTCCTGGGTGAGCGCGGTATAGGCAGCGGCGTCCATCAGCTCCGGCATGCTCTCGACGCGGACCTTGAACAGCCACCCTTGTTCATACGGATCGGAGTTCACGGACTCCGGGGTGTCGATGACGGCCTGGTTGACCTCCGTGATCTCGCCGTCGACCGGGGCGTAGATCTCGCTGACCGACTTGGTTGACTCGATCTCGCCGCACGGCGTGCCCGCGCTCACCTCCGAACCGGCCTCCGGAAGTTCGACGAAGACCACGTCGCCGAGGGCTTCGGCCGCGAACGCGGTGATACCCACGGTGGCGACGTCACCGTCGACGGAGATCCACTCGTGTTCCTTGGTGTAGCGCAGATGCTGGGGAATCGTCATGTCAGGCCTTTCAGCGACGCTGGTAGAACGGCAGGGCGACCACCTCGACGGGTTCGAGGCGACCGCGGATGTCGGCGGACAGCGTGGTCCCGGGCTCCGAGCACCGGACGGGCACGTACGCCATGGCGATCGGGTGGCCGAGAGTCGGCGAGAGCGCACCGCTGGTGATCTCCCCGACCTCGTCGTCGCCTTGGAGCACACGGTATCCGTGCCGCGGTGCGCGCCGGCCACCGCCGGTGAGCCCGACCAGGACGGTCTCCGGTGCGGGCTGGTTCTCGAGGGCCGCCCTGCCGACGAAATCACCCTCCTTGTCGAACTTGACCACCCGGCCGAGGTTCGCCGCGAAGGGTGACCCGTCCGCCGAGAGTTCGTTGCCGTACAGCGGCATCCCCGCCTCGAGACGCAGCGTGTCGCGGCAGGCGAGGCCGCAGGGCACGATGCCGTGGCCCTCGCCCGCCTCGGTCAGCACCTGCCATACGGCGGCTGCGTCGTCGGCGGCGACGAACAGCTCGAAACCGTCCTCACCGGTGTAGCCGGTGCGCGCGAGCAGTACCTCCCGGCCGCCGACGGTCGTGGGCACGCTCGCGTAGTACTTCAGTGCGGACAGGTCGGCGTCACTGACGGCGCCGACGATGGCCGCCGAGGTCGGGCCCTGCACCGCGATCAGGGCAACCTCGGCGGAACGGTCGTCGACCGTCGTGTCGAAGCCCTCGGCGCGGCGCACGAGTTCGGCGGACACCTCGGCGGCGTTGCCCGCGTTGGCGACCACCAGGTAGCGCTCCTCGCCGAGCCGGTAGACGACGAGGTCGTCGACCACGCCGCCCCGCTCGTTGCACATCATGGTGTACCGAGCGCGGCCGACGGCCACGGCCGACAGCTTTCCGCTCAGTGCGTAGTCGAGCGCGTCGGCGGCCTGCGGCCCGCTCAGTTCGATCTCGCCCATGTGGGAGAGATCGAACAGCCCCGCGGCCTCCCGCACCGCGCGGTGCTCGGCGAGGTCACTGGAGTAGCGCACCGGCATGTCCCAGCCGGCGAAATCGGTGAACGACGCTCCCAGTCCACTGTGGACATCGTGTAGCGGGGTCTTCATCGTCTCAGCTTTCGAAATCGGTGACGGGCGGGCAGGAGCACACGAGGTTGCGGTCACCGTAGGCGCCTTCGATGCGGCGCACGGGCGAGAAGTACTTGCCCCTGGCCTTCGTCTTGCCCGGGTAGACCGCCAGTGTGCGATCGTACGGCCGGTCCCACTCCCCCGCGAGCTGTTCGGCGGTGTGCGGCGCGCCCCGCAGCGGACTCTGCTCGACCTCCCACGTGCCCGCCGCGACCTCGGCGATCTCTCGGCGGATCGAGATCATCGCCTCGCAGAAGCGGTCCAGCTCCCCCAGGTCCTCGCTCTCGGTCGGCTCGACCATGAACGTACCCGCCACGGGGAACGACATCGTCGGCGCGTGGAAGCCGTAGTCGATGAGCCGCTTGGCGACATCGTCGACGGTCACACCGGTCTGCTTGGTCAGCTGGCGCAGGTCGATGATGCACTCGTGCGCCACGAGACCGTGCTGTCCGGTGTAGAGCACCGGGTAGTGCGGGCTCAGCCGCGCGGCGACGTAGTTCGCCGCCAGCACGGCGACCTGCGTCGCACTCGTGAGTCCCGCCGAGCCCATCATCCGCACGTACGCCCACGAGATCGGCAGGATCGACGCCGAGCCGAACGGCGCCCCGGAGATCGGCCCCACGCCGGTCGCGGGACCCGCCTCCTCGAACTGCGGATGGTTGGGCAGGTACGGCGCCAGGTGCTCGCGCACCGCGACGGGGCCCACGCCCGGACCGCCGCCACCGTGCGGGATGCAGAACGTCTTGTGCAGGTTCAGGTGCGAGACGTCGCCGCCGAACTCACCCGGCTTCGCCAGCCCCAGCAGCGCGTTGAGGTTCGCACCGTCCACATAGACCTGTCCACCCGCATCGTGCACGATGTCGGCCAACTCGGAGATGCCGGTCTCGTAGACACCGTGCGTCGACGGGTAGGTGACCATGATGGCGGCGAGCGTGTCGCGGTGTCCGTCCACCTTGGACCGCAGGTCGGCGAGGTCGATGTCGCCGTCGTCGGTGCAGGCCACGACGACCACACGCATGCCGGCGAGCACCGCCGAGGCGGCGTTCGTGCCGTGCGCCGAGGACGGAATCAGGCAGACGTCGCGCTCGGGCTGGCCGTTCGCACGGTGGTAGGCACGGATCGCCAGCAGGCCGGCGAGCTCGCCCTGACTGCCTGCGTTCGGCTGCAGCGACACGGTGTGGTACCCGGTGACCTCGGCCAGCCACGTGCTGAGCTGGTCGGTCAGTTCCCGGTAGCCGAGCGCGTCGTCCGCGGGGGCGAACGGATGGATGCCCGCGAACTCCGGCCAGGTGACCGACTCCATCTCCGTGGTCGCGTTCAGCTTCATCGTGCACGAGCCCAGCGGGATCATCCCGCGATCCAGCGCATAGTCCAGATCGGACAGCCGGCGCAGGTAGCGCAGCATCGCCGTCTCCGACCGGTAGGTGTGGAAGACCTCGTGCGTCATGTACTCGGTCGTGCGTTCGAGCCCGGCGGGAATCGCCGAGGCACCTTCGGGCTGTGCGGCGACACCGAACGCGGCGAGCACCGCGGCCACCGTCTCGGCCGACGTGGCCTCGTCGCAGGCGATCCGCACGTGGTCCGCGCCGTCCCGGCCGAGGTTGATGCCGGCCTCGCGGGCGGCCGCCACGACGGCCTCGGCCCTGCCCGGCACCCGGGCGAGCACGGTGTCGAAGAAACGCTCGTGCACGACCTCGACGCCGCCGTCGCGCAGCCCGGCGGCCAGCGCCGTGGCGTGACCGTGCACCCGCTCGGCGATACCGCGCAACCCTTCAGGGCCGTGGTAGACCGCGTACATCGACGCCATCACGGCCAGCAGCACCTGTGCCGTGCAGATGTTGCTCGTCGCCTTCTCCCGGCGAATGTGCTGTTCACGAGTCTGCAGCGCGAGCCGATACGCGGGGGCGCCCGCCTCGTCGACCGACACGCCGACCAGCCTGCCCGGGAGCGAGCGCTCGAGACCCTTGCGCACGGCCAGGTAACCGGCGTGCGGACCGCCGTATCCCATCGGCACGCCGAAGCGCTGGCTGCTGCCGGCGGCGAGGTCGGCGCCGAACTCGCCGGGCGCCTGCACCATGGTCAGCGCCAGCAGATCGCCCGCGGCGCAGTAGAGCGCCTTGGCCTCCTTGGCGGCCTCGCCGATGCGCGTGTAGAACTCCGGCTCGCGCAGCACACCGGACACCCCGGGGTACTGGACGACGACACCGAAGAACTCGTCGGGCAGCCCCTGCGACAGGTCGCGGACGTCGAGCTCGATGCCGATGACCTCCGCCCGCGTGCGCAGCACCGAGACGGTCTGCGGCAGGCATTCGGCGTCGACGACCATCGTCGAGGACTTGGCCTTCGACGCGCGGCGCATGAGCATCATCGCCTCGGCCACGGCCGTCGGTTCGTCGAGCATCGATGCGTTGGCGGTGTCCAGGCCGGTCAGATCGGACACCATCGTCTGGAAGTTGAGCAGCGCTTCGAGGCGGCCCTGCGAGATCTCCGGCTGGTACGGCGTGTAGGCCGTGTACCAGGCCGGGTTCTCCAGCACGTTCCGGCGGATGACGGCCGGCGTCACGGTGTCGTGATAACCGAGCCCGATCATCTGGGTCATCGGCCGGTTCTTCGCCGCGAGTGCGCGCAGCTCGCCGATGGCCTCCTGCTCGGAGGCGGGCTCGGGCAACGACAACGCCCCGGACGTCTGGATGGCCGACGGCACCGCGGCGGCCACGAGCGCATCGAGGCTGCCGTAACCGCATTCGGCCAGCATCTTGGCCTGCTCCGACTCGGCGGGGCCGATGTGCCGGGGCATGAACGTCGAAGGCAGTGCGGGCACTGTCATCGAGGAGCTCCTTTCAAGCGCATGACAGGGATACCCGCCACGCTGGGAACTCCCCCTCTGTCATGACACCTGAGAGTTTCACCGTGCGTACACGGCTTTCACCTTGGGTGAGGCTCACCTGAGCCCACTTTCCAGAGTGGCCTCACCATGGCGGTAACGGTACCTGAGAGATTGTGGGGTCTTTGCTCCTTCGGCGCCTCGTGCTACCAGCGCACGAGGTCTCTCCCGCTCATGGTTCGAGCAGCCTCGATCTTCGGTTGTCAGGGGGTTAAACGTACGCGTCGGGATTGACCGAGTCCACCCTGCGCGCCTCGGCAGTGACGTATACCGCCGGGACGTCGACCCAGCGCAGCACCTCCGGCTACTCTCGGTGGTTGACCGCCCCTCCGGGCGGCCGCGCGCGGTCACCACGGCGGCCCTGCCGTCCTGTGCAGGCGGCACCGTCGCGACGTTCGCCCTGGTCAGTGGGCGAGCGTGGCACGGAGCTCCCGGACTGCGGCGCGACCGGCACGACTGGCGCCGACCGTGCTCGCCGACGGACCGTAGCCGACGAGATGCACCCGCGGCTCGGCCGCGACCTCGGTGCCGTTCATCCGGATGCCGCCTCCGCGTTCCCGCAGGCCCAGCGGCGCCAGGTGGTCGAGGGCCGCACGGAACCCCGTGGCCCACAGGATGATGTCGGCGTGTTGCTCGGTGCCGTCGGCCCAGGCGATCCCGTGCGGGGTGATGCGCTCGAACATCGGCTTGCGATCGAGCACGCCGGCCTCTCTCGCGGCGCGGACCTCGGGCGTCAGCATCAGCCCGGTCACGCTCACGACACTGCGCGGCGGGCGACCGTCGCGGACCCGCGCGTCGACCGCCGCGACGACCTCGCGGCCGTACTCGGGGGTGAACTCCTCGTCGCGAAACACCGGCGGCCTGCGCGTGACCCAGGTCGTGTCCGCGGCGACCGGGGCGATCTCCAACAGCTGCTGGACGGCCGAACTGCCACCACCGACGACCACGACGCGGCGGCCCCGGAACTCGCCGACACCCGTGTAGTCAGCGGTGTGCAGCTGCCGTCCCGCGAAGGTCTCCCTGCCCGGGTAGTACGGCCGGAACGGGCGGTCCCACGTTCCGGTCGCGTTCACGATCCCCCTGGCCAGCCACGACTCGGTGGGCGTCTCGACGACGAAGCCATCCCGGTCGTCGCCGGTGTAGCGAACGGACCGGACGTCAGCGGGCCGATGCACGGAAAGCTCGAAGACGTCTTCGTAGCGGGCGAAGTACTCGCTGACCACCTCGGACGCCGGCCTGTCCTGGTCGGCACCGCCCAGCGCGAGCCCGGGCAGGTCGTGCAATCCGTGCACGCCGCCGAGTCGCAGCGACGGCCACCGATACTGCCAAGCACCTCCCGGTCGCTTGGCGTGATCGAGAACCACGAAATCGGACATCGGTACGAGACCGGCGCGGCGGAGGAAATAGGCGGCGGACAACCCGGCTTGTCCCGCGCCGATGACGACGATCTCGGTGGTGTGGTCGGCGCGCATGCCCGGTTCAACCACCTGCTCGTGCCGCACATTCCGCTCCGGCGGCCGGGACGGCAGGGTCGGACCGGAGGGCAGAGTCGGACCGGACCCGCGCTCAGCCCTCGACGGTGTCCCCGGCCTGCTTCTTCCCGCAGAGCATCCGGATGATCGCGATCACGCCGACGAGCGCGACGAGACCGCCGATCACCGGGGCGGCACGTTTCGCGACCGACGCGCCCGCGTAGTCGAACAGGTCGATGGCCTCCGCTTCCCTGCCGCCGGGCTTGACCGACTCCAGCTGCGGCTTCTCCGGCTGTGGAGGCGGCGACGCAGCAGCCGCACCGCTGGCGATACCGGACCCCGCACCCGCGCCCGGGGTGGTGTCCCGGCCCGCGGTGTCCGCGGCACCGGACGAGCCGCCCGGCGAACCCGCGGCGCCCGACGCAGCACCCGTGGCACCCGAACCACCTGAACCCGTGGCCTCCGAGGACGCCGTGCCCGCCGCGGCCGTTCCCGACGCCGTGCCCGGCGAACCCGAGCCTGCGCCCGTGCCCGTGCCCGACGAGTCCGAACCCAGTTCGGCAGACAGGTTCTCGGCGAAGCTGTCGAGGATCTTGCCGCCGACCTCGGAGATCATGCCGCGACCGAACTGCGCGGGCTTACCGGTCACGTTGAGGTCGGTCGCGACGGCACCCTTCGTGGTCTCACCTTCGGCGGTCAGGGTGACGGTGACGGTCGCCGCCGCCGTCCCCGCGCCGCGCGAGTCCTTGCCGGATGCCTTGATCGTGATCTGCCGGGACGCCTCGTTCTTCTCGAGAAACTCGCCACTGCCCTTGTAGAGCAGGGAGACCGGGCCCAGCTTGACCTTCACCGTGCCCTTGAACGTGTCGCCCTCGACAGCCGTCAGCGTGGCCCCGGGCATACAGGGTGCCACGCGCTCCGGGTCGATGATCGCCTTCCACACCTCGTCGATGGGTGCCGGGACGGTGAATTCGTGGTCCAGCCGCACGGGCCGACCTCCTTCCTCGATGCCTGCGCTCGGTGCGCACTCGTCTCGTACTCCGGCGGCGTTCGGAGCCCGTTCCTCCCGGAGGGTTACCGTCGCCGCCCTGGGTCATGCGGGCCGTGTCGTGCGGGCCGTGTCGTGGGGTCGACGCTCCCGCCCCGCTGACGTACCGCGAGGGCACCGCGGACCGGCCGCCCGCGGTGCCCTCGTCGGTCACGGCTCTCAGCCCGCCATCGCCGCCTCGACGGCACGTCCCGTCAGTACCTTCGCGAGGTGCTGCCGGTACTCGACGTCGGCGTTGCCGTCGACGGTCGGGCTCGTGCCCTCGGCAGCGTGTTCGGCCGCCGCGCGGATCGTCTCGGCGTCGGCCGACCTGCCCACGAGGGCCTGTTCCACCGCCGTCGCTCTGACCGGGATCGAGGCCATGTTGGTCAGTCCGATGCGCGCCTCGGCGATCGTGCCGCCCTCGGCGCGCACCGTGGCGGCCACCGCCACCATCGACCACGCCTGTGCCACCCGGTTGAACTTCTCGTAGTGCGCCGTCCAGCCCGTGTGCTTCGGCACGCGCGCCTCCACGAGGATGTCCTCCGGAGCCAGCGACGTCGTGAAGAAGTCCTGGAAGAACTCCGCGGCCGACACGGTGCGCCGGCCACCCGTGCCCTGGATGACCATTTCCGCGTCCAGCGCCAGCGCCGGGGCGAGCAGGTCACCCGCCGGATCGGCGTGCGCCAGCGAGCCGCCGAACGTACCGCGGTGCCGCACCTGCGGATCCGCGACCGTGTCGGTGGCCCTGGCCAGCAGCAGCGCGTGGTCGTGCACGAGCGGATCACGCTGCACGTCGTAGTGCGTGGTCATCGCACCGATCACGACGGCGTCGCCCTCGTCGCGCACGCCCTTCAACTCGCCGATCTTGCCCAGGTCCACGACCGTGGTCGGGGCGGCGAGCCGCATGCGCAGCACGGGCAGCAGGCTCTGCCCACCTGCCAGCACCTTGGCGTCCTCGCCCGCGTCGGCGAGCGCACGTACTGCCTCGTCTACAGTGGACGGTGCTACGTAGTCGAACGGAGCGGGGATCACTGCGCACCTCCGTGTGCTGAGTCGATCGAGCCGAGACCGCCGCCGGCCTCGGCTCCGGGGCCACCTGCGGCCGTGTCTCCCTTGTGCACGGCACGCCACACGCGCATCGGACTGAGCGGCATCTCGATGTCGTCGACACCGTGGTGCCGTACCGCGTCCACGACCGCGTTCACCACGGCCGGGGTCGACGCGATGGTGCCCGCCTCGCCGACGCCCTTGACCCCGAGCGGGTTGGACGTCGCCGCCGTCTCGGTGCGATCGGTGGTGAACGAGGGCAGGTCCATCGCCGACGGCACCAGGTAGTCGGCGAACGTGCCCGAGGTGAGGGTGCCGAACTCGTCGTACACCGCTTCCTCGTACAACGCCTGGGCGATGCCCTGTGCCAGCCCGCCGTGCATCTGGCCTTCGACGATCAGCGGGTTGATGACCTTGCCGATGTCGTCGACGCTGACGTACGAACGCAACCGCACCTGACCGGTATCGGTGTCGACCTCCGCCGCGCACAGATGCGTGCCGTGCGGGAACGAGAAGTTCTCCGGGTCGTACACGGCCTCGGAGTCCAAGGTGGGCTCAACGCCCTCCGGAAGGTCGTGTGCCGCGAACACCGCGAGGGCGACGTCCTGGATCGCGGTCGAGGTGTCGGTGCCGCGGACCGTGAACTTGCCGTCGGCGAATTCGAGGTCGTCCTCGGAGGCCTCCATCAGGTGTGCGGCGACCTTGCGGGCCTTGGCGATCACCTTCTCCGCGGCCTTGACCACGGCGATACCGCCGACGGCCAGCGACCGGGAGCCGTAGGTGTCGAGGCCCTTGTGCGAGGACTGCGTGTCGCCGTGCAGGATCTCGATGTCGTCGAATCCCACCCCGAGCTGGTCGGCGACGATCTGACTCCACGCCGTCTCGTGGCCCTGCCCGTGCGGGGAGGCGCCCGTGACGACCTCGACCTTGCCGGTCGGGAGCATGCGGATCGCGGCGTGCTCCCAGCCGCCTGCGCCGTAGTCGAGCGACCCGAGCACGCGCGACGGCGCGAGTCCGCACATCTCGGTGAACGTCGAGATGCCGATGCCGAGTTGGACCCGGTCGCCGCGTGCACGGCGTTCGGCCTGCTCCCGCCGCAGACCGTCGTAGTCGAACAGCTGCATCGCTTTCGCGGTGGCCGCCTCGTAGTTGCCGGAGTCGTAGGTCAGCGTCGAGACCGTGGTGTACGGAAACTCGTCATGCTTGATCCAGTTCTTCTCCCGCAGCTGCATGGGATCCATGCCGAGCTCGGCCGCGAGCTCGTCCATGATCCGTTCGATGGCGAACGTCGCCTCGGGCCTGCCCGCGCCGCGGTAGGCGTCGGTGAGCGTGGTGTTGGTGAACACCGTCGTGCAGGAGAAGCGGTAGGCCGGGATCTTGTAGATCGCGTTGAACATGAACGCGCCCAGCACCGGGACACCCCCGCCGACGATGCCCAGGTAGGCGCCCATGTCGGCCAGCAGGTCGACCTTCAGGCCCGTGATGGTGCCGTCCCGGGAGGCCGAGATCGAGATGTCCTGCATCTGGTCCCGCCCGTGGTGCGCGGAGACCATGGTCTCGGACCGCGACTCGGTCCACTTCACGGGCTTGCCCAGCTTCTGCGCCACGACCACCGCGGCGCATTCCTCCGGCGTCACCGCGAGCTTGCCGCCGAAGCCGCCGCCCACGTCGGGGGCGATCACCCGCACCTGGTGCTCGGGCAGGCCGAGCGTCATGGCCACCATCGTCTTGAGGATGTGCGGCACCTGGGTGGCCGACCACATGGTCAGTTGTGGCGCCGTCGGGTCCACGACCACCGACCGCGGCTCCATGAACGCAGGCACCAGCCGCTGCTGCCGGAACCGCCGGGTCACGACCACGTCCGAGCTGCTCATCGCCTGCTGGACGTCGCCGCCCGAACCGGCCGCGGCCGAGTCGAAGATCCACTCCGCGCTCTTGTTCGTGCCCATGTCCTCGTGCACCAGCGGCGCGCCGTCGGCCACCGCGTTGTCGAGGCCCAGCACCACGGGCAGATCCTCGTAGTCGACGTCGATCTCGGCGAGCGCGTCCTCCGCCTCGGCGGCACTGCGCGCGATGACCGCGGCGACCGCCTCACCCGCGAAGTTCACCGTCCCCTGGGCGAGCATCGGCCTGCGCGGGGTCTTCTGGTCCGGCGTGATCGGCCAGGCGTTGGGCATGCCGACCTCTCCGCCCGGGTCGAGGTCGTCGCCGGTGTACACGGCGATCACACCCGACATCTCCTTGGCCGCCGACGTGTCGATGGCGGTGATCCGCGCGTGGGCCGTCGGGCTGCGCAGCAGGGCCATGTGCACCATGCCCGGCAGGGCGATGTTGTCGGTCCAGCGGGTGCGGCCGGTGATGAGGCGCTCGTCCTCCTTCCGGACCCGCGCCCGTCCGACCTCGGGCTCGGCCATGGCGGTCATGAGTCACCTCCCACGCCCGTCGTGGTCCGCTCGCCGCCGGCGACCTGCTCGGCCTCCGGGCCCGCGCCCGGACGCATGTGGCCGGCCGCATCGCGTACGGCGCGGACGATGTTCTGGTAGCCGGTGCAGCGGCAGAGGTTGCCTTCGAGTCCTTCGCGGACGGCCTCCTCGTCGGGATTCGGATTGTCGGCCAGCAGGTCGATCGACTGCATGATCATGCCGGGGGTGCAGAACCCGCATTGGAGCGCGTGATTGTCGCGGAAGGCCTGCTGCACCGGGTGGAGCTGCCCGTCGCGGGCCAACCCCTCCACGGTGGTGACCTCGCCGCCGTCCGCCTGGACGGCCAGCACCGAACAGGACTTCACGCTCTGCCCGTTCAGATGCACGGTGCAGGCGCCGCAGTTACTCGTGTCGCAACCAACCACGGTTCCGGTCTTGCCGAGCTTCTCCCGCAGGTGGTGTACGAGCAGGGTCCGCGGTTCGACGTCGTCCGTGTAGCTGGTCCCGTCGACGGTGACGGTGATGCGCATGGGGCCTCCTGTGGTGGCTCGGTCCGCCGGATGTGGACGGGCCGCGTGGAACGGCCGGAACCGACCGCCGCCTACGGTGATCGGCTTCACAGTCGAGCCTGCTACGTCTGCCGTCAGTCGACAACCCCGATCTTGGGTGCGCGTCCGGGTGATTTCGGTATTCGTGGAGTTCAGCTAGGGAGACCACGTCGCGGGCGCGTCACTTATCCCCCGATCGGTGGTACGAACGGTCCGTTCGCGCCACCTCTCGTTGCCCCACGCCCCGTAGCCGGGCATGTACTGCCGGCACGCCGTCAACGCTGCTGGTCGGTATGGATACGGCCGTCGACGTCGGCCAGCCTGCGGCCACCACCGCCCCATTTCAGTGCGATGATCTCCGCGGCGATCGACACCGCGGTCTCCTCCGGAGTCCGTGCACCGAGATCCAGTCCGATCGGCGAGGCGAGCCGTTTGAGCTCGGCGTCGGTCAGCCCCGCCTCCCGGAGCCGCGCCAGCCGGTCGTCGTGCGTACGCCGCGAGCCCATCGCCCCGACGTAGCCGACGTCGAGCCGCAGCGCCACCTCCAGCACCGGCACGTCGAACTTCGGGTCGTGCGTGAGCACGGCGACCACGGTACGGCGGTCGATCCGCCCCGCGTCGGCCTCGGCCCTCAGGTACCGGTGCGGCCAGTCGACGACGACCTCGTCGGCTTCGGGGAACCGGGTCGTCGTCGCGAACACCGGACGTGCGTCGCACACGGCCACCTCGTAGCCGAGGTACGCACCCATGCGGGCCATGGCCGCGGCGAAGTCGATCGCACCGAACACGAGCATCCGCGGCGGCGGCTCGAAGGTGTTGACGAACACCGACATCCCCTCGCCGCGGCGCTGTCCGTCCGGTCCGTAGTGCAGCGTGCCGGATCGGCCACCGGCGAGCATGCCGCGGGCGTCGTCGAGCACCGCGTCGTCGATGCGTTCCGAGCCCAGTCCGCCGCGGGCGTCCTCAGGCCACACGAGCATCCGCCTGCCCCGCAGCTCGGCCTCGGGGTGCTCGATCGTCGTCACCAGGGCGACCGGCGTGCCCTCCCGCACCGACGCGACGAGCTCCGGCAGGTCGGGCATGGACTCCCTGTCGATGTGCTCGACGAAGATGTCGATGATGCCGCCGCAGGTCAGCCCGACGGCGAACGCGTCGTCGTCGCTGACGCCGTACCGCTGCAGCACCGGGGCGCCGTCGGCCACCACCTGTTGCGCGAGTTCGTAGACGGCCCCTTCGACGCAGCCGCCGGACACGCTCCCGACCGCTTCCCCGTCGGCGCCCACCAGCATCGCGGCCCCGGGGGCACGCGGCGCAGAGGAGAAGGTCGCGACGACCGTGCCGACGCCGACCGTCTCGCCCGCCTGCCACCGGCGGTACACCTCGTCCAGCACGTCATGCATCTCGGACCTCCCGCAACAGTCGTTCCAACGTGGCCAGGCTGTGCCCCGCCAGTAACCGGTCCACATACGGCAGCGCGGCGGCGATGCCGGACTGCACCGGCTCGTACCCGTCGTGACCGGCGTGCGGATTCACCCACAGCACCGTGTGCGCGAGCCGCCGCAGCCGTGCCATCTGCTCGCCGAGCAGTGCCGTGTCGCCGCGTTCCCAGCCGTCGGAGAACACCACGACCACGGCCCGCCGGGCGAGGCCCCGCTGTCCCCACCGGTCCAGGAAGGCTCGGAGGGTGTCGCCGAGCCGGGTGCCGCCCGCGAAGTCGGCCACGGCCTCCCCCGCGGCGAGCATCGCCCGCTCCGGGTCCCGCTGCCGCAGGGCTCGCGACACCCGGGTCAGCCGGGTGCCGAGGGTGAACGCCTCGACGTCGGCGGGCGAACTGCGCACGACGACGTGGGCGAACCGCAGCAGCGAGTCGGCGTACGGCTTCATCGAACCGGACACGTCGACCAGCAGCACGATCCGGCGTGGCCGGGTGCGCCTGCGTGCGTACGCCAGCCGTGCCGGCTCACCACCGGCGGCGATCATCGCGCGGAACGTGCGGCGCGGGTCGAGCATGCCCCGGTGCGCCGGGCGCAGCCGCGACGACCGCCGCCGCGGCGAGACGGGCCGCAACGTCCGGAACAGCTCGCGCAGATGCCGGCGTTCCGCGTCGGACAGCTCCCCGAGATCCCGGTCGCGCAGCAGTTCGACGTCGCTGGCGGCGACGCTGAGCTGCTCACCGGCCTCGGTGTCGCCCTCACCGTCACCGTCGTCGGACAGCGGGGCGATGCGTGCGCGCTGCTCCCTGCGCACCGGCATGCCACCCGCGTCCTGGTCGCCGGCGCCGAACCAGCTCGCGAACGCCTGGTCGTACCGCGGCAGGTCGTCCGGATCGGCGCACAGCGTGAGCCTGCCGGCCCAGTACAGCTGCGTGGCGTCACCGACGTCGACCCGCTCGACCGCGTCGAGGTAGGTCCGCACGCGATGCCGGTCGCAGGGCAGCCCCGCCTCGCGCAGGGCCGTCGTGAAGCCGACCAGGCCCGGCAGCGGATCGGTCATGTCCGTTTCGGCCATGGTTCCATCATGCACCGCCGAAGCCCGTCGTCCGAGCGCCGAACCGGGGCGCCTCAGCCGAGGACCGCGTCGAGCCTGGCGCGGACGCGGTCGAGGTCCTCGCTGAATTTGAGCACCGCCCCGAGCGTGTTCGCCGCGGACGCGGCGTCGAGTTCGTCCCGGCCCAGCGCGCGCAGTGCGTTGGCCCAGTCGAGGGCCTCCGCGACGCCGGGCGGCTTGAGCAGCTCCATGGTGCGCAGCCGCTGCAGCGTCTCGGCGATCTGCTCGGCGAGCCGCTGGCCGATCCCGGGTACCCGTGCCCGCAGGATCGCGATCTCCCGCGACAGGTCGGGGTGTTCGAGCCAGTGGTACAGGCAGCGGCGTTTGAGCGCGTCGTGCACCTCGCGGGTGCGGTTGGAGGTGAGCACCACCAGGGGCGGCTGCTCGGCGCGCACCTCGCCGTACTCGGGGATCGTCACGGTGTTCTCGTCGAGCAGCTGCAGCAGGAACGCCTCGAACTCGTCGTCGGCGCGGTCGATCTCGTCGACGAGCAGCACGCACGGCGACGTCCGCAGCGCCGTCAGCAGCGGCCGGGCCAGCAGGAACCGTTCGGTGTACAGCGACTGCTCGGCGTCGTCGACGTCCAGCCTGCCGCCCTCGGCCGCCTCGAGCGCGCGCAGATGCAACAGCTGCCGGGGAAAGTCCCATTCGTACAGTGCCTGAGCGGCGTCGATGCCCTCGTGGCACTGCAACCGCACCAGCGGCAGCTCCAGACTCTCCGACAGCGCCACGGCGAGCGACGTCTTGCCCGTCCCGGGCTCGCCTTCGCAGAACAGTGGCTTGCCCATGCGCAGGGACAGGAAGGCCGCCGTGGCGACCCCGTCGTCGGCGAGGTACCCGATGTCTTCGAGCAGAGCCGCCAGCTTGGCGGGCGACGACACGTCGGGCACGGACGTCTCGGTCGCGGCCGACGATGCGGTGCGGGCTGCGGCGGGTTCGCTTGTCACGTCCTCACCCTAGGCACTCCCCTGCCGGCGACGGCAACCTTCTTACGGGTCAAGCAGCTCGGGCGTGTCGGCGTCGCGGCCGCCACCGACGTCGCCGCAGTCGACGAGCCGCACGTCGTCGCGGCCGCGCAGCCAGTCGCGGGCGCCCCGGTCGCCCGCGGCCTGCGCCGCGATCTCCTCCCACCAGCGACGCCCGAACAGCACGGGATGCCCGGGCGCGCCCGCGTACGCGGCACGGGCGACGACGTCGGTGCTCGCATGGGTCAGCATCCGCTCGACGACGTCGGCGCCGACGTCGGGCAGGTCGACGAGGTGGACGAGCGCCGCGTCCGGCGGCGGATCGATCTCCGCGAGCGTATGCAGCCCTGCCCGCAGCGAGGCGCCCATTCCCTCGGCCCAGTCGTCGGCGACGACCGCCCGCGCCCGGCCGGGCACCAGCGGCCGCGCCTCCGTTGCCCGTGCGCCGAGGACGACGACCACCGGATCGCAGCCGCCGTCCAGCAGCGCGTCGGCGGCGCGTGTCACGAGGGCCGCACCGCGGTGTGTCGCGAGGGCCTTGGGCATGCCGAAGCGGTTGCCCTGTCCCGCAGCGAGCAGCAGGCCGGCCGTCATGCGCGCGGTGGGGCTGCGGCGACGAGGTCGGCCTCGATACGGGCCGCCGCGTCCCGCAACGGTGGCAACAGCTCGGCCCGCATCGCCTCCGGGCTGCGGCGGGACGCGTGCGTGGAGAGGTTCACGGCCGCGGCGACGGTCCCGTCGGCGCCGTGCACGGGCACGGCGATCGACCGCAGGCCGTCCTCCAGTTCCTGGTCGACGAGCGCGTATCCCGCTTCACGCACCTCGGCGAGCTCGGCGCGCAGCGTGTCGGCCGAGTCGGTGGTGCGGTCGGTGAACCGGTCGAAGGTGGCCGCGGTCGCGTAGGCCCCCAGCGCCTCGTCGGACAGCCCGGCGAGCAGCACGTGCCCCATCGACGTGGCGTGCGCCGGGAAGCGCGTGCCGACGCTGATCGTCACGGCCATGATCCGCGACACGGCCACCCGCGCGACGTACACGATGTCGGAGCCCTCGAGCACCGACATCGAACTCGACTCGCTCACCTCGGCCGACAGCCGCTCCAAGTGGGGCTGTGCCAGTCCAGGCAGCGACAGCGCGGACAGGAACGAGTAGCCGAGTTCGAGCACCTTGGCGGTGAGCGAGAAGTGCCTGTCGTCGCTGCGCACGTAGCCGAGGTCGACGAGCGTCAGCAGGAACCGCCGCGCGGCGGCACGGGTCAGCCCGGTGGCCTTCGCGACCTCGCTGAGCGTCAGCCGGGGCGTCGCCGGGCCGAACGCGGTGATGACGGCCAGGCCGCGTTCCAGCGACTGCACGTGGTGCGTGCCCCTGCCCCGCTCGCCTCCGTCCGGCGAGCTCTCGGCGCCCGTCGTCTCCTCGCCGTCGGCCGTGTCGCCACCCTCCGCCGCGGCGGCTGCTGCTCCATCCATAGGGGACCCAACCTAGCCGGGGAGCCTCACGCCTTCGCGAGGTGCGTGGTGATCAGCTCGGTGAACCGTTCCGGCTGTTCGACGTTGCCGAGATGCGCGGCACCGGGCACGACCTCGAGCCGCGCGTCCGGCACGGCGTCGGCGATGACGCTGCCGTGGCCCTCCGGCGGCGTCGCCGGATCGTCGGCGCCCGCGACCACCAGGGTCGGCACCGGGATCGACGGCAGCCCGCCGACCAGGTCCATCGTCGCGATGGCGTGGCAGCACGCGGCGTACCCTGCCGCGGGGGTCGCCGCCGTCATGTGGTGGTACTCGCGCCGTTCCTGCGGGTGGGAGGCCAGCCAGTCCGGGGTGAACCAGCGTTCGATACTGCCGTCGGCGATCGCCGTCATGCCTTGCTCCCGGGCGGTGCGGCCGCGTTCGAGCCACGACTCCGGCGTGCCCAGTTTCGCCGACGTGCAGCACAGGACGAGGCTGCGCAGTCGTTCGGGCGCGTGGATGCCGAGCCACATCCCCGTCATGCCGCCGAGTGACAGTCCGACGACATGGGCCCGGTCCACGCCGAGCGCGTCGAGCAGTTCGAGCACGTCACCGCCGAGGTCGGCCATGGTCGCGTCCCCGGCCGGGACGGCGGTGCGGCCGTGCCCGCGCTGGTCGTACCGCACGACGCGGTAACCCTCCCTGACCAGCGGCTCGACCTGCGGCTCCCACATCGTCAGGTTGGACCCGATCGACCCGGACAGGACGACGACGTCGCCGTCGGCCGGGCCGTCGACCACACTGTGCACCTGCATGTGTTCTCCCTCGCTGTCTACTCCCGTGCACCCGGGAACCTGCCCGGGCACGTCGGTGTCAGGCCTCGAGCACGACGGCCAGGCCCTGCCCGACGCCGATGCAGATCGCGGCCAGACCGTACCCGCCGCCGCGGCGCCGCAACTCGTGGGCGAGCGTGCCGAGGATCCGGCCACCCGAGGCGCCGAGGGGGTGGCCGATGGCGATGGCGCCGCCGTTGACGTTGACGATGTCCGGGTCGAGTTCGGGCCAGTCCGCCAGGCACGCCAGCGATTGTGCGGCGAAGGCCTCGTTGAGTTCCACCGCGGCCAGGTCGCCCCAGCCGATGCCGGCCCGCTGCAACGCGATCTCGGCGGCACGCACCGGGCCGATGCCGAACACGTCCGGGTCCACGCCCGCCGCGCCGCGTCCTGCGATGCGGGCCAACGGCGTGGCGCCGACCCGGTCCGCTCCCGCCCGGTCGCCGAGCAGCAGCGCGGACGCACCGTCGTTGAGCGGTGATGCGTTGCCCGCGGTGATCGTGCCCGCCGCGCGGAACGCCGGTTTCAGCTTCGCCAGCTTGTCCACAGTGGAGTCCGAGCGGATACCCTCGTCCCTGGTCACCTCGGCGCCGGGAACCGGGACGACGTGCGTGTCGTAGAAGCCCTCTTCCCACGCCTTCGCCGCGTTCACGTGACTCCGGACGGCGAACTCGTCCTGCGCCTCCCGCGAGATCCCGTACTGCTCGGCGACGCGTTCGGTCGACTCGCCGAGCGACACCGTCCACCGCTCCGGCATCCGCGGATTCACCATCCGCCAGCCGAGCGTGGTCGAGTGCAGTTGCTGGTTCCCCGCGGGGAACGCCTTCTCGGGCTTCTGCAGGACCCACGGCGCCCTGCTCATGGATTCGACACCGCCCGCCACGGCCAGGGACGCGTCCCCGACGGCGATGGTCCGGCTCGCCTGCATCGCGGCGTCGACACCGGAGCCGCACAGCCGGTTGACGGTGCTGCCGGGAACGGACGTCGGCCAGCCTGCGAGCAGCGCGGCCATGCGCGCCACGTTGCGATTGTCCTCACCCGCCTGGTTGGCGTCGCCGAGAAGCACCTCGTCGACCGTCGCCGGATCGAGGCCACTGCGCTCCTGCAGCGCCGACAGCACGTGCGCGGCCAGATCGTCGGGCCGGATTCCCGCGAGCGCTCCGGCGTACTTGCCGAACGGAGTGCGGACGGCGTCGAGAACGAAGACGTCGGTCACTGCGAGGCCTCCTTGAGCGTGCGCAATGTGGACAGTTCGGCCGCGGTCGGCGCCTCGGTACGGGTCAGCTCGTCGGACACCCGCAGCTCCCATCCGGTCGCCGCACGCACGTCGTCGACCGCCACCCCGGGGTGCAGCTGAGTGAGCACGAGCTCGGCCGTCTCCGGGTCCGGCCGGAGCACGCCGAGGTCGGTGATCACCAGCGTCGGGCCCGCACCCGGCAGGCCGAGCGCCTCCCGGTCGCCCTTGCCCGAACCGTGACCGACCGAGGTCACGAAGTCGACCTTCTCGACGAAACTGCGGGCGCTCTGGCGCACCACGACGAAGACTTCCCGGCACGATGCGGCGATCTCCGGGGCACCGCCCGCGCCGGGCAGTCGTACCTTCGGGTCGGCGTAGTCGTCACCGATGACCGTCGTGTTGATGTTGCCGAACCTGTCCAGCTGCGCGGCCCCGAGGAATCCGACGTCGATGCGCCCCGGCTGCAGCCAGTAGTTGAACACCTCGGGAACGCCGATCACCGCGTCGGCGGTCTCGGCCAGCACCCCGTCACCGATCGACGACGGCAGCACGTCCGGTTTGGACCCGAGCGTGCCGGATTCGTAGATCAGCACGAGGCCGGGGGCATGGGTCCGGCGTGCCACGTTCGCCGCCGTCGACGGCAGGCCGATGCCGACGAAGCAGCGTTTACCGTCCTCCAGCGCGCGGGCCGCGGCGATCGACATCATCTCGTCGGACGTGTAGTCCGGCTGCGCGCCGGACGCAGCGGTCGTGGATACGGCCGGGGTCATCGCACACCCTCCTTGTCGCCGGTCGCCTCGGTCGCGGACCCCTCGGCGAGCACCTCGTCGCGGACCCAGCCGCGGAAGGTCTCGCGGTCGCGCCCGATGGAGTCCCAGTACTTGTAGTAGTCGTTGTCGCGTTCGTAGTAGCCCTGGGCGTACGACGGGTGCGCGCCGCGCGGAGCCTCGGCCACGGCGGTGACGGCCCAGTGCGGCAGCACGACCTGCCCGACGACCGGTTCGAGTTCGTCGACGACCTCCTCGACCGTCACGAGACTGCGCCCGGCTGCCAGCACGGCCTCCTTCTGCACGCCGACCAGGCCCCACATCTGCACGTTCCCGGCACGGTCGGCGCGCTGTGCGTGGATGATCGACACGTCCGGATTGAGCGCAGGCACCGCCGCGAGCTCCTCGCCGGTGAACGGGCACGTGATCCACTTGATCGTGGCGGTGTGCTCGGGCAGGTCCGTACCGCGGTACCCGCGCAGCACCGCGAACGGCAGGCCTGAGGCGCCGGCGACGTACCGGTTGGCCATGCCCGCGTGACTGTGCTCCTCGATCTCCAGCGGCACCGGCCACGCGTGCTGCACCGCGTCGCGGAACCGGTGCAGCGAACCGACGCCCGGGTTGCCGCCCCACGAGAAGATCAGCTTCCGCGCACAGCCCGCACCGATGAGCTGGTCGTACACGATGTCCGGCGTCATGCGGACCAGGGTGAGGTCCTTCCGCCCCTGCCGGATGATCTCCCGCCCCGCCGCGTGCGGGATCAGGTGCGTGAATCCTTCGAGCGCGACGACGTCGCCGTCGCGCACCAGTTCGCCGACCCCGTCGGTCAGCGACACGATGTCAGCCACCTTCTGCCACCTCGTTCACCCGATACCGGCGGACTGTCACCGCCGTGGTCGTCGCACGTACGCCCGGCCCGTGCACGCGGCCCACGCCGAGCCTCGCCGTCGTTCGTAGCGCCTTCTCCTACCGTGCGTTCGTATGACGCACGTATGTTCTTCATATGAACATACGTGGCGGTGAAACATCCCGTCAACACACGACGACGCGGGCCGACCCCAGCGCACCTCCCCCGCGCACGACAACGCCCCCGCGGGCCGCATGTGGGCCGCGGGGGCGTCGCTGAAGAACCGGATCTCAGGTGCTGCTGCCGGGCTTCTCCGGCGGACCTCCGGCACCCGGGTCGCCCGCAGCCGGGGCCGACTCGGCTGACGCAGTGTTCTCGGTCGACGCGGTGTTCTCGGTCGCGGCACCGTCGTCGCCGGTGTCCACATCGGACGACGCCGATCCCGGTCGTGTCGCCGGTCCGCCTGCCTCGGCGTCACCGGTGCCGGCATCACCGTCGCCGGACGCAGCAGTCCCGGACTCGGCAGTGTCGGATTCCGCGGTGCCGGACGGCGATCCGGCTGCGCCGCCGTCACCGGAGTCCGGATAGTCCGGGTCGTCCGGGCTGCGCAGCGTCTCCGGCTCCTCCCGCGGCCCCTTGGCTCGTGCCAGGACGAAGTACACCACCGCGCCGAGGAACACGAGCACGGACACCCACACGTTGACGCGCTGGCCGAGGATCTCGTTGGCCGGGTCGGTACGCATGATCTCGATCCAGAACCGGCCCGCCGTGTATCCCGCGACATACAGGGCGAACACCCGGCCGTGGCCGAGCCGCAGCCTACGGTCGAGCCAGATGATCAGCAGCGCGACGCCGAGGTTCCACAACAGCTCGTACAGGAACGTCGGGTGCACGACCTCGACCGGCACGTCGTTGATCGCCACGCCGCCGAGCGGATCCTCGACGGCCGGATTGTCCGGCGACACCCGCCGATAGATCTCCAGCCCCCACGGCAGATCCGTGGGCCCGCCGTAGAGTTCCTGGTTGAAGTAATTCCCGAGGCGGCCGACGGCTTGCGCGATGACGATGCCGGGCGCGACGGCGTCGGCGACGGCAGGCAGCGGGATTCCTCTGCGGCGGCAGGCGATCCATGCGCCGACCGCGCCCAGGGCGATCGCGCCCCAGATGCCGAGTCCGCCTTCCCAGATGTACAGCGCGCGGACCGGATCGCGGCCCTCACCGAAGTACAACTGGTTGTCGGTGATGACGTGGTAGAGCCGACCACCGATGAGGCCCATCGGCGCGGCCCACACCGCGATGTCGATGATCGTGCCCTTGGTACCGCCCCGCGCCTGCCAGCGGCGCTCGCCGAGCCAGATCGCGACGACGATGCCGACGATGATGCAGAGTGCATACGCCCGCAGCGAGAACGGGCCGATCTCCCAGACGCCACGATCCGGACTGGGAATGGTGGCGAGGAAGGCAGAAGAGGCGATACTCACAGGGTCACCGTAACGTGGCGTACCCGGCCGGGCTCGACCGCGTCACGCACGTGGCCGGCGCACGCCCTCGGCCAGCTCCTTGGTCAGCGAAGCGACCGCGTCGGTGCCCTCGCCGGCCTTCGTCACCAGCGCAGACCCGACGATGACGCCGTCGGCGAACGACGACACCTCGGCGGCCTGGTCCCCGGAACGCACGCCCAGCCCCACGCCGACCGGCAGGTCGGTGTGCGCGCGGGTGCGGTTCACGAGTCCCTGCGCCGCGGCTCCCACGGAATCGCGGGCACCGGTCACACCCATCACCGCCGTGGCGTAGACGAACCCGCTCGCGGCCGCGGTGGTCAGCGCGATGCGCTCGTCCGACGACGACGGTGCGACGAGGAAGATGCGATCCAGCCCGTGGGCGTCCGATGCGGCGATCCACTCGGATCCCTCGTCCGGGGTGAGGTCCGGCGTGATCAATCCGAGTCCGCCCGCGGCGGCGAGGTCGCGGGCGAACGCGTCGACGCCGTAGTGGAACACGGGGTTCCAGTACGTCATCACGACCGCACGCCCGCCGCGGTCGGCGACCGATTCGACGACCTCGAACAGGTCCTTGAGGCGGAAACCGTTGCGGAGAGCCGTGTCGGCGGCGGCCTGGATGGTGGGACCGTCCATGACGGGGTCCGAGTACGGGAACCCGACCTCGACCAGATCCGCGCCGGCGTCGACGGTCGCGGCGAGCAGGTCCTTGGACTCGGCGACCGTCGGGTACCCCGCGGGCAGATAGCCGATCAGCGCGCCGCGGCCCTCGCCGCGGGTCTGCGCGAACAGCTCGTCGATGCGGCTCACACGCCCTCCACGAGGTTGAAGTACCGGGCGGCGGTGTCGACGTCCTTGTCGCCGCGGCCGGACAGGCTGACCACGATCACGCCGTCCGGGCCCAGTTCCCGGCCGAGCTGCAGCGCGCCCGCGAGCGCGTGCGCGGATTCGACCGCGGGAATGATGCCCTCGGTCTTCGACAGCAACTGGAAGGCATCCATGGCCTCGTCGTCGGTGACGGCGCGGTACTCGGCGCGGCCCACGTCCTTGAGGTGGGAGTGTTCCGGGCCGACGCCCGGATAGTCGAGGCCCGCCGAGATCGAGTAGGCCTCGATCGTCTGCCCGTCGTCGTCCTGCAGCAGGTAGGACAGGGCGCCGTGCAGCGTGCCCGGCGTGCCCTGCGTCAGGGTCGCGCCGTGCTCGCCGGACTCGAGTCCCTTGCCACCGGGTTCGAGGCCGACCAGCCTGACGTCGGTGTCGTCGAGGAAGCCGTGGAAGATGCCGATCGCGTTGGACCCGCCGCCGACACAGGCGGCGACGACGTCCGGCAGCCGGCCCGTCCGCTCCAGGATCTGCTCGCGGGCCTCCTGCCCGATGACCTTGTGGAAGTTCCGCACCATCACCGGGAACGGGTGCGCACCGGCGGCGGTGCCCAGCAGGTAGTGCGTGGTGTCGACGTTGGTGACCCAGTCGCGCAGCGCTTCGTTGATGGCGTCCTTCAGCGTGCGCGAACCGGTCGCCACCGGAACGACCTCGGCGCCGAGCAGCCGCATGCGGGCCACGTTGAGCGCCTGCCGTTCGGTGTCGACCTCGCCCATGTACACGACGCAGTCGAGGTCGAGCAGGGCACACGCGGTCGCCGTGGCGACGCCGTGCTGACCGGCTCCGGTCTCGGCGATGACGCGCTTCTTGCCCATCCGCTTGGTCAGCAACGCCTGACCGAGCACGTTGTTGATCTTGTGGGAGCCGGTGTGGTTGAGGTCCTCACGCTTGAGGAAGATCCGCGCACCACCGGCGTGCTCGGCGAACCGGGGCGCCTCGGTCAGCAGCGACGGCCTGCCCGCGTAGCCGGAGAGCAGCCGCTGGAACTCGGCGGTGAACTCCGGATCGTGCTGCGCCTTGTCGTACTCGGCGGCGAGTTCGTCCAGCGCGCCCATGAGCGCCTCGGGCAGGAACCGGCCGCCGTAGTCACCGAAGTGACCGCGGGCGTCCGGGTCGTGCGGCGACGGCTGCGGAGCGGTGTCGGCCATGCCGGTCACCGGCTCGGACGCGGACAGGCGGGATGGGACCCCGCGGTGACGAGCTGCACCAGTGCCGCCTTCGGGTCGTCGGTACTCACGAGTCCCTCGCCGACCAGCACCGCGTCGGCGCCGTGGCCCGCGTAGGCCATCAGGTCTCCGGGACCGCGGACCCCGGACTCGGCGATCTTGAACGTCCCCATCGGCAGCCCGGGCGCGAGCCGCGCGAAGACGTCCCGGTCGACCTCCAGGGTGTGCAGATCGCGGGCGTTGATGCCGATGACGGACGCGCCCGCCTCCAGCGCGCGGTCACACTCCTCGGCGTTGTGGACCTCGACGAGCGCGGTCATGCCCAGCGACTCGACGCGGTCGAGCAGCGCGGCGAGCGCGTTCTGCTCGAGGGCGGCCACGATGAGCAGCACCATGTCGGCGCCGTGCAGCCGGGCCTCGTGCACCTGGTAGGGGCTGACGACGAAGTCCTTGCGCAGGATCGGCACGTCCACGGCGGCCCGCACGGCGTCGAGATCCGCCAGCGACCCGCCGAACCGGCGCTGCTCGGTGAGCACGCTGATGACGCGCGCGCCCGCGTCCTCGTAATCCTTGGCCAGCACGGCAGGATCGTGGATCGCGGCAAGGTCGCCCTTCGACGGGCTCTTCCGCTTGACCTCGGCGATCACGCCGATGCCCGATTCCTGCAGCGAGCCCATGACGTCCCGTGGCGCGGGAGCCTCCGCGGCACGCTTCTTCAACTCGTCGAACGGCAGCGCCGACTCACGCTCGGCCAGGTCGGCCCGTACGCCCGCGACGATGTCCTCGAGAACGCTCACCGGCCGACCTCACCGGGTGCCGGGGCCGTTGATTCACTCGCAAGGTGGCTCACAAAAACCTTCCCCTTCCCGCTCAACCGATGCTAACCCGCGGGCTCGTCCAGACCGGGCAGCGGGTCGGAAACAGCCCGACCCACCACGGGTTTCACTCGGGCCCGCCGTCGCGCGGCCGATCGGGGCCCGCCGGCCCACCCGGCCCGACCTCCTCACCGGACGCGGTCCCGTCGCCCGGCGCGGGCGCGGAGTCGGTCGGATCGTCACCCTCCGACAGTGCGTCCCACAGTTCGACGTCGGGGTCCGTCGCCGCTTTGCGCTCTCCGGGGGCGGCATACTTCGCGCCCATGCGTGCCATCCGGTGCCCGCGCCACGCCAACACCGCACCCGCCAGCGCGATGCAGGCGCCGCCGGCGACGGCGGCCGCGGGACCCCAGAACGTCCACGCCGGCTCGGCCGTGCGGCCGTCGTAACCGGGAGCCCAGCCGGACCAGGCGATGTCGCGGGTGTCGCCCGCCAGCGCCAGGTACCCGGTCCACGCACCCACGACGGCCAGCAGCACGCCCAGAGCCCGCCGTGCCACACCGCGCAGGGCGAGCGCCGCGGCGACGGCAGCCAGCGCCAGCAGCGCGATCGGCACCGGCCACTGGACCAGCTCACCACCGGTGAAGTCGTCGGCCAGCCTTCCGTCGACCGTGCGGCCCTCCGGCACCTCCAGCCACACCAGGCCCGATGCGCCCCAGAGCGCGCCCGCGCCGAGGAGCAGCACGACCACGACCGTCCACAGGGATCGCTTGCCCTCCGCTGCGGTCTCTCCTGCCCCGACGGTCTCTCCTGCCCCGACGGTCTCTCCTGTCCCGGCGCCGCCACCGGTACCGGGGTGCTCCCCGGCACCGTGCGCACCGGTCTCGTGGTCAGACACCGTCGTCGCCCGTCGTGCCGGTGGGCGAAGGCACCGGCCCGGGTGAGGAGATACCCGCAGGCCGCAGCGTGCCGGCCGCCGCGACGGCCGACAACACGGTGCGGGCCTTGTTCAGGGCCTCGTTGTCCTCGTAGTCGGGTTCGGAGTCGGCGACGACCCCGCCGCCCGCCTGGACGTAGGCCACCCCGTCGCGCACGAGGGCCGTGCGGATCGCGATCGCCGTGTCGGCGTCGCCCGCGAAGTCGAGGTAGCCCACGACACCGCCGTACAGCCCGCGCCGGGTCGGTTCGAGTCGTTCGATGAGCTCCATCGCGCGCACCTTCGGCGCGCCGGAGAGCGTGCCTGCGGGGAAGCACGCGGCGACGGCGTCGATCGCCGCCGCGTCGTCGGCGAGCTCACCGGTCACGGTCGACACGATGTGCATGACGTGGCTGTAGCGCTCGATCGCGAAGAAGTCGACCACCTGCACCGAGCCGGGCTTGCACACCTTGCCGAGGTCGTTGCGGCCGAGATCGACCAGCATCAGGTGCTCGGCCCGCTCCTTCTCGTCGGCGAGCAGCCCCTTGGCGAGCTGGGCGTCCTCCTCCGGATCCGCGCCGCGCCAACGGGTGCCGGCGATGGGGTGCGTCGTCGCCTTGCCGTCGCGCACCGTCACGAGCGACTCGGGGCTCGACCCGACGATGTCGAAGCCGTCGAGACGCAGCAGGTACATGTACGGGCTCGGGTTCGAGGTGCGCAGCACCCGGTAGATGTCCAGCGCGTCGGCGCCGGTGCGCAGTTCGAACCGCTGCGACGGCACCACCTGGAACGCCTCGCCCGCGTGGATGGCTTCCTTCGCCGCCTCGACGGCCGCATGGAAGTCGTCCTTGCTGCGCGCCCGGTCGAACTCGGGCACGGGCCGGTCGAACACCGCGTTGGTGGCGGGCGCGGGCGCGGCGAGCCGGGCGGTCATGGCGTCGAGCCTGCGGACCGCGTCCTCGTAGGCGGCTTCGACCCGTTCGGGGCTGTCGTCCCAGTTCACCGCGTTGGCGATGAGCGTGACCGTGCCCTCGTGGTGGTCGAACGCCGCCAGGTCGGTCGCCAGCAGCATCGTCACCTCGGGGATGTCGAGATCCTTCTCGGCGATCTCGGGCAGCCGTTCGAGCCAGCGCACCGCGTCGTAACCGATGTAGCCGACCATGCCGCCGGTGAGCGGTGGCATCCCGGGCAGTGGCTCGGTGTGCAGCGTCTCGAGCGTCTCGCGCAGCACCGCCAGCGGGTCGCCGCCCGAGGGCAGGCCGGCCACCGGAGTTCCCGTCCACACCGCCTCGCCGTCGCGCACGGTCAGTGCCGACGGGCTGTGCACGCCGATGAACGACCATCGCGACCACGACTCGCCGTTCTCCGCCGATTCGAGCAGGAACGTGCCGGGGCGGTCCTCGGCGAGTTTGCGGTACAGGGCGACGGGCGTGTCGGCGTCCGCGAGCACGCGGCGGACGACCGGGATCACGCGCCGGTCCTCGGCGAGTTCGCGGAACTCCGAGGCCGTCGGCGTGACAGCGCCCAGGCCGGCACGGGCGGCCTCGACGGAATGGGCAGTGACCATGGGTTCATTGTGCCGTCGCTGCCCACCGGGCCCGGCGGTGGGATCGCGGCCCGCGGATCAGCGATGATGGCGGGGTGACCAGCACACCCCACCGCACCGCCGACGACGGATCCCGGCGCCGCGGCCGCAGACCCGCCGGGGAGGACACGCGCACCGCGCTGTTGGAGGCCGCCCGCGCCGAGTTCGCCGACGGCGGGTTCGCCGGAGCGACCGTGCGGGCGATCGCCACCCGCGCGGGCGTGGACGCCGCCATGGTCAACCACTGGTTCGGCGGCAAGGACCAGCTGTTCGCCGAGGCCGTGCTGCAGGTGCCGTTCGACCTCGCCGACGTGGTCGCCAGCGTCACCTCCTACGGCCACGACCGCCTCGGCGAGGGCATCGTCCGCACCTTCGTCGGTCTCTGGGACGGCGCGGGCGGCGACCGCTTCACCGCGGTGATCCGGAGCGTGACCAGCAGCCCCGAGGCGCTGGAGACGCTCCGCGGTGTCCTGGTCGCCAAGGTGATCGGACCGGTCGTGGCGGCTGCGGCCACCGACCGCCCCGAGCTGCGCGCATCGCTGTGCGCCAGCCAGGTGATCGGCCTCGGCATGGCACGCTACGTCGCCCGGTTCGAACCGCTCAGTTCCGCCGACCCGGACACGGTCGTCGCGGCGGTCGCCCCGACGCTCCAGCGCTACCTCACCGGCGACCTCGAAGGGCCGTGATCCGCGGCCGCGCGGGTCACCTGCGGAATCAGTCCGGCTGCGGGTCGTCGGCCAGCAGGAGGTCGGCGTCGAAACACGTCCGCGCGCCGGTGTGGCAGGCCGGGCCGGTCTGGTCGACCCGCACCAGCAGGGTGTCGGCGTCGCAGTCCAGCCGGACCTCGCGCACGTGCTGGACGTTGCCCGAGGTCTCGCCCTTGACCCACAGTTGCTGCCTGCTCCGCGAGAAGTAGGTGGCGCGGCGCGTCGTGAGGGTACGCGCGAGCGCCTCGTCGTCCATCCACGCCACCATGAGCACGTCCGACGTCGCGTGGTCGACGACCACGGCGCACACCAGCCCGTCGGCACCCCGTTTGAGCCTGCCCGCGACGGCCGGGTCCAGGCCCGTTCCCTCCCCGCTCACCGGACCTCCACGTTTCCGGCCTTCAGGGCCGCCTTGACGTCGCCGATCGTGAACTCCCCGAAGTGGAACACGCTGGCCGCCAGCACCGCGTCGGCGCCGGCGTCGACCGCGGGCAGGAAGTGCTCGACCGCGCCCGCGCCGCCGCTGGCGATCACCGGCACCCGCACCGCCTTGCGCACGAGCCGCACCAGTTCGAGGTCGAACCCGGTTTTCGTGCCGTCGGCGTCCATCGAGTTCAGCAGGATCTCCCCGACGCCGAGCTGTTCGCCTCGCAGCGCCCATTCCACGGCGTCGATACCGGTTCCCCGCCGTCCGCCGTGCGTGGTCACCTCGAAACCGGACGGTGTCGGCTCTCCCCCTTCGGGCACCCGGCGGGCATCGACCGACAGCACGACGCACTGCGCGCCGAACCGCTGGGACGCCTCCCGCAGCAGTTCCGGACGGGCGATCGCCGCCGTGTTGATGCTGACCTTGTCGGCGCCCGCCCGCAGCAGCCGGTCGACGTCGTCGGTGCTGCGCACCCCACCGCCCACGGTGAGCGGGATGAACACCTGCTCCGCGGTGCGCCGCACCACGTCGTAGGTGGTCTCACGGTCGCCCGAGGACGCCGTCACGTCGAGGAACGTCACTTCGTCGGCGCCCGCGGCGTCGTAGGCGCGCGCCAGCTCCACGGGGTCACCCGCATCACGCAGGTCGACGAAGTTGACGCCTTTGACGACACGTCCCGCATCGACGTCGAGACACGGGATCACCCTCACTGCAACGGACATACCCCCAGACTAGGCAAGCCGCGCGGACCACGTCCGGTTGGGCGGTGGTGGGAGAACGGCGGCACCGAGGAGGCAACGCGGAGCGCGTCCGGTCGGGCGGCGGAGGGGAACGGGCGGGCCGCTGCCACCCGCGCGGAGGGCGTCCGTTCGGGTGGCAGCGGACGACGATCGGGCATCACCGCGGCGATGCCGGGGAAACCGGTCCGCACAACAGGGATCCGCCGTCGTCGGACGCGATCATCGCGCGCGGTGTCGCCCCGGCTCGACCGGCGGTCCTGCGTACGATCTCGTGACTGTGACGGCAGACGGAGTAATGGTCGCAACCCGAACGGCGGCAGAGACCGCGCGCCCGCAGGAAACGTCGGCGCCCGGGTCCGGAACGGCGGGCCGGTCCCGGTGGCGTGCCCGCCTGCCCGCCGCCGCAGCCGTGATCGCGGGTACCGCCATGATCGGCGCACACGGCGCCTACTACGGCAATTGGATCGTCGACGACGCGGCGATCTCGTTCTCGTACGCGCGCAGTTTCTCGGAGGGGCTGGGGCCCGTCGTCCAGGCCGGTGCCCAGCCGGTCGAAGGGTTCTCCAACGTCACGTGGACACTGCTGCTCGCGCTGGCCCGGCTCGTCGGCCTGTTCGATCACGGCACGATCTTCGGGATTCCGGACTACGTGTTGCTGCCGAAGGTGCTCGCGCTCGTGCTGTGCGCCGGCATCCTGACCGCGTGCCACGCCGCACTGGCCCGCGTGCTCGTGCGGCCCTGGCTCGGGACTCTCGCGGTGGGCGGACTGCTCGCGATGACACCGTCGTTCGTGATCTGGGTCGTCTCCGGACTGGAGAATGCGCTGTACGGGCTGCTGGTCGCGACGCTGGCGGTGCTGGTGTTCCGGGCCGTGCTCGACGACGCCCTCCTGCGGTGGCGGCTGGCGGTCGGTGCGGGCCTGCTGGCCGCGCTGGCCGCACTCACCCGGCCCGAGGGGCTGATCTACGGCGGGGTCTATCCGCTGGTCGTGCTGGGAATGCTGCGGCGGTCGCCGGGACCGGTGTCGGCGAGCGTGCGGCACGTCGCACTGTCGGTGGCGGCGTTCGTCGGGGCGACCGGTGCGTACTTCCTGTGGCGCCGCATCACCTTCGGCGAGTGGCTCTCGGCGCCGTCGATCGCGAAGTCGCAGGGCCTTCCGTATCCGACGGACCTGGCGAAGGCGGGGCAGATCGTCGGCTATGCGGGCGCGCCCGCGATCCTGCTCGTCTGCGTGTTCGTCGGGATGCTGCTGGCCAGGCCGCCGTGGTGGCGGCGCGGACTCTTCGCGCTGCTGGTGCCGTTGGGGTTGGCGCTCGTCGCGTTCACCGTGCTCGAGGACGACTGGATGGGACACCTCCGGTTCGCCACGCCGATCTGGGTACTGGGCGCGCTCACCGCGGTACTGGCCGCCGCGGAGGTCGTGCGGCGCGTGCGTGGCGGGGCGCGGGCGGTGGTCGTGACCGGGATGGTGGTCTCCCTGGTGGCGAGTGGATCGTCGTTCGCGGTGGCCGCCTACGACTTCCGCCGCGCGCCGACGTTGTCGGCCTGCCATGTCGCCGACCGTTACGGCCGCGCGTTCAACGGCTACGCCGACCTGCTCGGCCTCGAGCGCGCATCACTCCTGCTGCCCGATCTCGGCGGCACGTCGATGACCAGCAGGCTGCGGCTGGTCGACATGGCCGGGCTGACCGACATCCGCATCGCGCACCTGATCCGCAACGAGGACAGGGCCGGCACGAAACGCTACGTCTTCGGTGAGGTGCAGCCCACGTTCATCCACACCCGCGTGCCGTGGACGGGCGAGGGTGACATCACGGAGGATCCGCGATTCACCCGCGACTACGTGCGGATCTTCGCCGAGCCCGGGCATCAATGGCCGGACGGCGACTGGGTCCGCCGGGACGTGGTGCCCGACCAGGCGACGCTGGAGCGGCTGCGCGCCTACGCGCAGGCGACGGCGGGTCGGGTCGCCGATTACTCGGTCGCCCCCACGAGTTCGTGCGGCGACACCCTGGGCGTCGGCTCGACCCTGCGACCGGCGCCGCCCGGCGGCCGCCCCACCGAATAGGCTCGCCTCGTGAGCGATCTGCAGCGCCGCGAACTGGAGCGGCTCGGCGCCGAGAAGTACGTGCTGCTGACGACGTTCCGGCGGTCGGGCACGGCGGTACCGACCCCGGTGTGGATCGCCCGCGAGGGCGACGAGCTCGTGCTGTACAGCGCACGCGACGCGGGCAAGGTCAAGCGCATCCGCGCGGGTTCGGACGTCGAGGTGACGGCCTGCGACGTCCGCGGCGCGAAGACCCACGGCGACACCGTGCGCGCGACGGCCAGGGTGCTCGACGAGACCGGCAGCGCCCGCGCCCGCGAGGCGATCGCCCGGAAGTACGGGCTGTTCGGCAGGCTCGCGATGCTGGGCAGCAGACTCCGCGGCGGCACGTCCCGCACGGTCGGTATCGCCGTCACCCTGGCCGGATAGCCCGGCGGAAAACGTGGGTTCCGCGGCGGCTCAGACCGCGGCGACGGCGGCGAGAGCTTCCGGCAGGGTGAAAGCCTGGGCGTAGAGCGCCTTGCCGACGATCGCACCTTCGACACCGTCGCGTTCGAGCGCAGCCAGCGATCGCAGGTCGTCCACACTGGACACCCCGCCGGAGGCGATGATCGCGGCGTCGGTGCGGGCGGCGACCTCGCGCAGCAGGCCGACGTTCGGCCCCTGCAGCGTGCCGTCCTTGCTCACGTCGGTCACGACGTAGCGCTGGGCACCGTCGTGGTCGAGCCGGTCCATGACCTGCCAGAGGTCGCCGCCGTCCTGTGTCCAGCCGCGGGCGGCGAGCCGGTAGCCGTCCTCGCCGATCCGTACGTCCAGGCCGATCGCCACGCGGTCGCCGTACTCCGACACGACCTTCGCGCACCAGTCGGGCGATTCGAGCGCGGCCGTGCCCAGGTTGACCCGCCGCGCGCCGGTGTCGAGCGCGGCCTTCAGCGACTCGTCGTCGCGAATGCCGCCCGAGAGTTCCACCGCGGCGTCGAGCTTCGCCACGACGTCGGCCAGCAGTTCCCGGTTCGACCCCTTGCCGAACGCGGCGTCCAGGTCGACCAGGTGCACCCACTCGGCACCGTCGCGCTGCCAGGTCAGCGCCGCCTCGAGCGGCGATCCGTAGGACGTCTCGGTGCCGGCCTCGCCCTGCACCAGGCGCACGGCCTGGCCGTCGGCGACATCAACCGCGGGAAGGAGTGTCAGCGTCACAGGTGCCAACTCTAAGGCCCGGCTGCGCCGATCGGCCTACAGGGGCACGTGCCCGCGGAGGACCGGTGCCGACGGACCCCACGTCGCGGATCGCACAACGAGGGATCACAGCAACTAGGGATCACAACAACGAGTGATCGCAGCACCGCCGGGCCGCACGGGACTACAGCGCGGTGAGCCAGTTGCGCAACAGCTGCGCCCCGGCGTCGCCCGACTTCTCGGGGTGGAACTGGGTCGCGCTCAGGGCGCCGTTCTCCACGGCGGCGACGAAGTCCTCGCCGTGGTGGGCCCAGGTCACCCGTGGCCGGCTGCCGCCGAGCTCCGATTGCAAGGTCCATTCCCGTACCGCGTAGGAGTGCACGAAGTAGAACCGCTCGGCGGGGTCGATGCCGTCGAACAGCCGGGACCCCTCGGGCGCCCGGACCGTGTTCCAGCCCATGTGCGGGAGGACGTCGGCGTGGAGCCGTTCGACCGTGCCGGGCCACTCCCCCGTGCCCGCGGCCTCGACGCCGTGCTCGACGCCGCGGTCGAACAGGATCTGCATCCCGACGCAGATGCCCAGCACGGGCCTGCCACCGGCGAGGCGCTTGCCGACGATGCGGTCCCCGTGCACCGACCGCAGCCCCTCCACGCACGCGGCGAACGCGCCGACCCCCGGCACGACCAGCCCGTCGGCCTCCAGCGCCGCCTGCGGGTCCGCGGTCACCTCGACGTCGGCGCCCGCACGCGCCAGGGCGCGTTCGGCGCTGCGGAGGTTGCCTGATCCGTAGTCGAGAATCACAACTGAGGGCACGGCTCCAGGTTACCCGCCGCGCCGGGGCGCCACGGTCACCGGCAGCAGCGCCAGCGACCACACCGCGAGCAGCCCGAAAGCCACGCCGTAGGACGCGGCCGACACGATCGCGCCGACGGCCACCGCGCCGAGGCCCTGGCCCGCGTCGAACGCCACGTTCCACGAGATGCTCGCCCTGCCCGCCGTGGTGCGCTGGAACATCGACACGAGCGAATCGTTCTGCACGGCACCGAACCCGATGCCGAACACGATCATCGACGTCACGGCGAGCCACACCGGCCCGCTCTCGCCGAACACCGCGTACCCGGCGAGGCCGAGACCGGACAACGCCCGGCCCGGGGTCAGCAGCCGGCCGGTCCACCGCGTGCCGAACCGGCCCGCGGCCCAGCGCGACAGGGTCGTGGCGAGCGGCATGAGAAACAGCGCGACCGACGATTCCGGGGCGAGCAGCAGGATCGGCGTGAACGTCGCCAGTGCGCCGAGGCCGGTCGAGGCGGCGAGCATCGGCAACCACGGCCGCCACGTCACGCGCACGGTCGTGAGGAATCCCCCGCCACGTTCCGGTTCGGCGGTGGGCCGCGCGGGCGGGAGGCACACGGCGGGTACGAGTGCGAGCGCGGGTAGCGCGGTCGCGAGCAGGAACACCGCGACGAAACCCCAGTGCTCGGCCAGCCACGGACCTGCGGGCAGCCCGATGAGCTGTGGCAGTCCCGTGGCGAGGCCGTAGATGCCCGATCCCCGCGGCACGGCCGCGGGTGGCAGAAGTTCGGCGATGAGCGCGCTGCCGCACACGGTCAGCAGGCCGAACCCGACACCACGCAGCAGCGAGAGCGTCAGGATGCCCTCGGGGGAGCTCCATCCGATGAGCACCGGGGTGGGCACGCCGAGGAACGCGATGCCCGCGAGGATCGCCGTGCGGTAGCCGTAGCGGCGCACGAGCACGCCGGTGCCGAGCTGGGTGACGACCGTGGCGGCCATGAACACGCCGGTGGCGGCGCCCGCGGCGAACGTGCCGGCGCCCTGGCGGACCGCCCACAGCGGGACGACGGGAAGCAGCAGCGAGAAGCCGGTCAACGCGAGCGCGGTCGCGACGAGCGACAACCGGAACGGCCCGTGCCGCCACGGTGAGTCGGCGCGGCGGGGAGCCACGGATGCGTCGTCAGCCATGGCGACAGTTCTAGTACGTGCGTACAGTTCCCACCAGGGGCGGGTGCCGGGAACATGCGCGGGATCTCACCAGCGGGACTTCACCAACGGGGCCTCACCGCGGGGCGGCCCAGGAGGTCAGTTCGTCGGCGGTCCAGGTGTTCACGATCCGGTCAGCGGTCACGCCGCACTCGCTCGCCCGCACGCAGCCGAACGGCAGCCACGACAGCTGCCCCGGCGCGTGCGCGTCGGTGTCGACGGCGAACCGGCATCCCGCCTCCTGCGCGAGCCGCAACAGCCGCCGCGGCGGGTCGAGCCGCTCCGGCCGCGAGTTGATCTCCACGGCGACGTCGAACTGCCGGCAGGCCGCGAACACCGCCTCCGCGTCGAACTGCGACTCGGGCCTGCCCCGTCCGGTGACGAGCCTGCCGGTGCAATGACCGAGGATGTTCACCCGCGGGTTCGCCACGGCCGTCAGCATCCGCTCGGTCATCTCCGCCGCGGGCATCCGCAGCTTCGAATGCACACTCGCGACGACCACGTCGAGCTGGTCCAGCAGATCCGGGTCCTGGTCGAGGGAGCCGTCGTCGAGGATGTCGACCTCGATGCCGGTGAGGATCCGCAGCGGGGCGACGCGCTCGCTGCATTCGGCCACGGCGTCGAGCTGCCTGCGGAGCGCATCGGCCGACAGGCCGCGGGCGACCGTCAGCCGCGGCGAGTGGTCGGTGAGCACGAGATACTCGTGGCCGAGCGCGCGGGCGGCCTCGGCCATCTCCTCGATCGAGCTGCCCCCGTCCGACCAGTCCGAATGGGTGTGACAGTCCCCGCGCAGAGCGGCATACAACGGCCCACCGTCCGGGATGCCGGGGGCACCGCGCGATTCGAGATCGGTCAGGTACGCCGGTTCCCTGCCCCGCACGGCCTCCGTGATGACCCCTGCGGTCGTCTTCCCGATCCCGGCCAGTTCGGTCAGCGTGCCCGTCTCGACACGACGCGCGAGCTCACCGTCGGGCAGGTCCGCGGCCACGGCGGCGGCGTTGCGGAAGGCGCGCACCCGGTAGGTCGGCTCGCCCGAGCGTTCCAGGTGCAGGGCGATCTGGCGCAGCACGTTCACGGGGTCCATCGCTCACCTCGCCGTTCGGCGGCTCACCCGGCCGCGGGACTCGTCCGGGCCGTGGGACTCACCGGCCGCCGGTCGCGGTCGGCGTACTACGATCCGGTGGCGCCATTATCGTGGACGTCGGCGGTTGTCACGCGGCGCTGCCGATCACCGGACCCGGTCGGCACCCACACCCGGCGTGACTACGCCGTCAGCCATCCGGACCAGTGCGACCTACGACCGTCGTAACCCGTTCCGGCCTGCGAGAACGGCCGACGGTGGTCCGGTGGGGGTCGCGTCGCACCCCCGTGCGCACAGGCCGTATCTTGACCCGGTAGTCGGGGTCCGTTATTGCACGCACAGCGCGTGGAGGGGTTGTTTTGCCGCAGGAACCTCGGTGGCCAGGGCCTTCGGAATCGCAGCCGAACGAGTGGCCCGAATCCCACACCGAGCAGACCGACATTCTGCCTGCCGTCCCACCATCGGGCACGGACAGCACCGAGTCTGCTACGGAGAGCACACAACTCATCCCGGGAGCCGGGGACGGCGGGGACCCGTCCGGCTCCGCGGAGCAGGTCACCGGGCCGGGTGAACCGGAGGATTCGGCCGGGCCCGGCGGCGCGACGACCCCTGAACACGCCGCGGCCCGGCCGCCGACCGCGGCGGAGGCCACCCAGCACATCGCGTGGCCCGAGACGGACGCGGAGACCACGCAGCAGGTTCCGGGGCCCGCCGCCGGCTCGGGCGACGACACGGTCGTCACCGCGGCGGCGGGTGCGACGACCTCGCCCGCCACGGCACCGCCGGACACGGCGAGCGAGACCACGCAGTACATCCCCTCCGTCCCGACCGGGGATGCACCGCCGCACCACCTGACGGCGGCGCTGCCCGCGCAGGGCGCCGCGCCGGGACCCGGCGGAGCGCCCCAGCCCGGGGGCGCCGCGCCCGAGGACGACGGCACCGCCGGCACCGACCCGGCCGGGAAGCGCCTCGCAGGCAAGGCCCGCAAGCCGCTGCTGATGGCCGCCGCCGTCATCGGCGTGCTGGCGCTCGTCTACGTGGTCGACGTGTTCGTCACCTCGGGTGACGTGCCGCGTGGAACCGTCGTCGCGGGCGTCGAGGTGGGCGGGATGAACCGCGCCGAGGCCGAGGACAAGCTGCGCTCCGAGCTGGAACCGCGCATGACGCAGCCGGTGCAGTACCGCGCGGGCGACGTCGACGGCGAGTTCGACCCCCAGCAGGCCGGCCTCCGGCTGGACTGGCAGGAGACCCTCGACCGGGCGGGCGACCAGCCGCTGAACCCGTTCAGCCGGATCGCGTCGCTGTTCACCGAGCGCGAGGTCGACGTCGCTACCGAGACCGAACCCAACCAGCTCGAGAACGCGCTCGTGTCGGTGCAGGAGACCGTCGACCGCGAGCCCGTGGAGGGCACGATCGAGTTCGAAGGCGCCACCCCGAAGGCGGTCGAGCCGAAGAACGGCCAGAAGCTCGACGTCACCGGCGCCGAGAACGTGATCACGCGGGACTGGGCCGACGGCAAGCGGATCGAGCTCCCGGTCGGCAGCACTCCCGTGTCGGTCAGCTCCGAGGACGTGCAGGCGATGTTGCGCGACGTCGCCGAACCGGCGACGTCGGCACCGGTCCTCGTACGGGGTGACGGCGCGGACGGCACCCTCGAACCCGAGGAGATCGCGTCGGCGCTGAGCTTCACGCCCGAGAACGGCAAGCTCACGCCGAAGATCGACCGGAAGAAGATGGCCTCCGGCGTCCAGGAGGAGCTGTCGAGCACGGTCCAGAAGGGCCGGGACGCCCAGATCGTGTTCGAAGGCGGTTCGCCCACGGTCAAACCGTCCAAGGACGGCAAGCGCATCAAGTGGAAGGAAACGTTCCAGCCACTGATGGACGTCCTCAAGCGCGGCGGGGAGCGCGAGATCACGGCCAAGTACGACAAGCAACCGGCCGAGATCACCACCAAGGACGCCAAGCAGCTGGGCGTCAAGGAGGTCATCGGCGAGTTCACGACCGGGGGCTTCGCCCCCGACTCGGGCGTGAACATCCGCCGCGTCGCCGAAGAGGTCGACGGCGCCATCATCAAGCCCGGCGAGACCTTCAGCCTCAACCAGCACACGGGTCCGCGCACCAAGGCGCAGGGCTACGTCGAGGCGGGCATCATCGAGGACGGCGCGCCGGGCAAGGCCGTCGGCGGCGGGATCTCGCAGTTCGCGACCACGCTGTACAACGCGTCGTACTTCGCGGGCATGACCGACGCCGGTCACCAGGAGCACAGCTACTACATCAGCCGCTATCCGGAAGGCCGGGAGGCGACGGTGTTCCAGACACCGGACGGTGCGAGCGTCATCGACCTGGCCTTCACCAACAACCTGCCGAACGGCGTGGCGATCCAGACCCAGTGGACGCCGAACGACATCACGATCAAGCTGTGGGGCACGAAGAAGTACGACGTGCAGTCCCGCACCGGCGACCGCTCGAACATCGTCAAGCCGAAGGAGAAGCAGGGGCCCCGGGGCGAGAAGTGCTCGCCGAGCGACGGTGCGCCCGGTTTCACCGTGACGGACACGCGGATCCTGCGTGACGTCGAGTCCGGCGCGGTCAACGAGGAGACCCGGACGGTGAAGTACAACCCGCAGCCCAAGATCGTCTGCGGGAACAACCGGCCCTGACGCCGGGCGCGGCCGCCGCCCTGACGACGGTCCGACGGCGAACGTGACGAGCGGGCGGCCCTCGACACCGGCCGCCCGCTCGTCACGGCTCGGCGGGTGTCAGCGCACGGTGAGGATCGACCGCAGGTGCGAGACCTCGGACATGCGGCGCTCGGCCAGCCGGTCGGCGGCGGTCACGGCGGGCACGCCCTCCTCGTCGGCGAGCGCGAACACCGCCTTCGCGGTGTCGTACAGCGACGTCGCCTTGAGCCGGGCCCGGTCCGCGTCGTAACCGCGCAACTCGTCACTGACCTGGATCGTGCCGCCCGCGTTGACGAGATAGTCGGGGGCGAACAGGATGCCGCGGTCCTGCAACAGCTTCTCGACGCCGGGGTGGGCGAGCTGGTTGTTGGCCGCCCCGCAGACGATGGCTGCGCGCAGGGCGGGCACGGTGTCGTCGTCGAGCACGCCGCCGAGTGCACACGGGGCGAAGATGTCCACATCGGACGCGACCAGTGCGGCGGTGTCGTCGACGACGTCCACCGACGGGTGGACCGCCCGGACCTGGTCGACGGCCCGCTCGTCGACATCGGTGATGACGATCTCGGCCCCCGCCTCGGCCAGGTGCCCGACGAGCAGTTTGCCGACCTTGCCGACGCCTTCCACGCCGACACGCTTGCCCTTCAGATCCGGGCTCCCCCAGGCGTGTTCCGCCGAGGCGCGCATGCCCTGGTAGACACCGAACGCCGTGAGCTGCGAGGAGTCGCCCGCACCGCCCTCCTCGCGTGAGCGGCCGGTGACGAACCCGGTCTCGCGGGCGATGACGTCCATGTCGCGCACGTAGGTGCCGACGTCGCACGCGGTGATGTACCGACCGCTCAGTGACTGGATGAACCGGCCGTAGGCACGCAGCAGCGCCTCCGTCTTGAGCGTGGCGGGGTCACCGATGATGACCGCCTTGCCACCGCCCAGATCGAGCCCGGCAAGCGCGTTCTTGTAGGCCATCCCCTTCGACAGGGCCAGCACGTCGTCGAGCGCCGCGTCCTCGTCCGGATAGGGGTAGAAACGGGTGCCGCCGAGGGCGGGGCCCAGCGCGGTCGAGTACACCGCGATGATGGCCTTCAGTCCGGTGGCACGATCATGACAGTAGACGACCTGCTCGTGGCCGCTCTCGCGGCCGAATACACCGTCGGTCACGGGTGGTGACTCCTTTGTCGGTTCCGGCCCGGCGCCGGTCGGCGCCCGCCGGGATCGGTTGTGGTCCACGGCGACGACTGCGGGGTTGCCGCAGCGCACACCGCGCGAGATCACGATAGCCCCGCGTCGAGGCGAGGGGGAAGCGACGGACGTCGCCGACCGCTCGCCCGGGTCACCGCGCAGCGGCCGGTACCAGCGGCCATGCGGTGCCGGGCGCAGCGGCCGGCAGCGACGTCACGGTCGGTGACGAGCAACGGCCGTCGACGCCTGCGCCGCCGGGGCCCGGGGTGTCGGCGGGGTTGCCGCCGGAAGGGTCGACGGCGTCCTCGCGGCCGTCCCGGAACTCGCGGGCGCTTCCGGAACCGGAGTGGGTGCCGGCCCGCCCCGACGAGTCCGCGCGCCCGTGCCGGCGACGGTGACCGTGCCGAGCGCCGAGGCGACGGCCGCGTCGGCGAGCCCCGCGAGCTCCCTCCGATCACCCGCGCGCCCCGGCGCGATCTCGGGGCACACTGTCAGTTCGAGGGTCAGGTCGGCGACGGCGACGGTGCGCCGGAGCGAGGCGACGAGCGATTCGGGGCCGATGAACGCGGGCCGGGTCGTCTCCCTGCCGCCTGCCAGGTACCGGACGGCCACCGGTCGCACGGGTACGCCCGCATCCATCGCCGCCTGGAACATCGCAGGACGGAACGGGCCGGACGCCGCACCGCACCACGTCGTGCCCTCGGGGTTGACGGAGACCAGCGCACCGGAGCGCAAGGCCGCGGACACTGTGTCGACGGCCGCGGGCAGCGCGGACAACCGGTCACGGTCGAGGAACACCGTGCCTGCCCGCGACACCAGCGGTCCCAGCACCGGCCACGAGGCGATCTCGCGCTTGGCGAGCGCCCGCATGGGGCGCATCGCGTTCAGGCCGAGGATGTCGGCGAACGAGATGTGGTTGCTGACCACGAGTGCACCGCGGCCGCTGCCGGCGAGCTCGCCGCGCACCACGAGCCGGATCCCCAGCGCGGCCAGCAGCCCGCGCAGCAGCCCGCGCAGGAGCCGGTCACGGCCGGGCCGTATCGCCAGCACCGGCGCCAGTAGCAGGCTCGTGAGCACGACCAGGACCGCCCCGGTCAGCCGCAGCGTCCGCCGTACGGCACCGACACGTGCCTCCTCCGGGGTGAGGCAGCCGTCGCCGCACGGCGACACCGGCATCCACGGGTGGCTCATATCGCAGCCCCCAGGAAGTACTTGAGGTACCGCTGCTCGACCCGCTGCAGGTCCAGCAGGACGAAGAAGTCGGCGACGTCGAAGTCCGGGTCGTGTGCGGGCGGACCGCAGACCCGGGCACCCAGGCGGACGTAGCCCCGCAGCAGCGGTGGCAGTACGGGACGCACGGGACGGGGGGTCTGGTCGCACTGCCACGGCCGCAGCGGTGTCACGCGGTGGGCGTCGTCGGCGAAGTGCTTGGTGGCCACGATGTCCCAGACCCCGGCGGCTTCCGCTCCGCCGTCGGACAGCGGAACCGAGGCGCATCCGGCCAGGTATCGGTGTCCGGAGAGCAGCATGTACCGCGCGATACCGGCCCACACCAGGCTGACAACGGCCCCCGTGCGATGGCCGGCGTCCACACAGGACCGTCCGGTTTCGACGAGCGAACAGCGCAGTGGATTCAGTGCCGTCAGGTCGAATTCCGTGTCGGAGTACAGCTGCCCGGCCTCGCGGGCCCGGTCCGGTGGCAGCATCCGGTAGGTACCGACGATGGCGCCGGTGTCGTCATCGGTGACCACGAGGTGGTCGCAGAAGGCGTCGAACGGATCGACGTCCAGACCGCCCGGCCCCGGTGCGAGCCGCGCGCCCATTTCCTCGGCGAAGACACGGTGCCGCAGCCGCTGTGCGGCGAGCACCTCGTCCTCCCCCGCGGCGACGCGCAGTGAATACCGCGCACCGCCCGCCGTCCGGTCCGTACTGAGCAGGGGCTGTGACCGCGTCATGACAGGGATGCTCGCGCCGGCAGGGAAACCCCGACGGGCACCGGCCGTGGCCGGTGGCTGCACACCCGGTGAACGCTGCGTTCACCCGGCCCTCACACGCGACACGGCCGCCTCCCCGCGGGTGCGGGAAGGCGGCCGTGTGCGGTGAGCGAGAGGTGTCAGCCCTTGCGCTTGGCGACCTCGTCGGTCAGCTGCGGGGCGACGTCGAACAGGTCACCCACGACACCGAAGTCGGCGATCTCGAAGATCGGCGCCTCGGCGTCCTTGTTGACCGCGACGATCGTCTTCGACGTCTGCATGCCGGCGCGGTGCTGGATGGCACCGGAGATGCCGAGCGCGACGTACAGCTGCGGCGAGACCGTCTTACCGGTCTGGCCGACCTGGAACTGCGCCGGGTAGTAGCCGGAGTCGACGGCGGCACGCGAGGCACCGACGGCGGCACCGAGCGAGTCGGCCAGCTTCTCGACGACGTCGAACTTCTCCGCCGAGCCGACGCCGCGACCGCCGGAGACGACGATCGACGCCTCCGTCAGCTCGGGCCGGTCGCCGCCGACGACCGGCTCGACACCGGTCACCTTGGCGGACTTGGCCGGGTCGACGGCAGGCAGCGCCACCGTCTCCTCGGCGGCGGCACCGTCGGCCTGCTCGGCCTCGACGGCACCCGGGCGCACGGACACGACCGGCGTGCCCTTGGCGGCCTTCGACTTGACCGAGAAGGCACCACCGAAGATGGACTGGTCGACCGAGCCGTCGGCGTTGACGCCTACCGCGTCGACGAGCACGGCGCCGCCGAGGCGGATCGCGAGCCGGCCCGAGACCTCCTTGCCGTCGGCCGTCGCGGACACCAGCACGGCGGCGGGCGAGGCCTGCTCCGCGACGGTGGCGAGCGCGTCGACCTTCGGCGTCACCAGGTAGCCGGTGGCGTCGTCGGACTCCGCGGCGTACACCTTCGCGGCGCCGTAGGAGGCCAGCGCGTCCTTCACCTTGCCTGCGGTGCCGGGGGTGCCGACGACGACCGCCGACGCCTCGCCCAGCGCGCGAGCGGCGGTGAGCAGCTCGAACGTGGACTTCTTGACCTCACCGTCGACGTGGTCGACGAGCACGAGTACTTCAGCCATGGTTCGTCTCCTTGAGTGGGATGAGGTCTGTCTCAGATGAGCTTCTGGCCGACCAGGTACTCGGCGGCCTTCGTGCCGCCGTCACCGTCGTCGTCGACCCGCTCACCCGCGGCGCGCGGCGGCTTCGGTGCGGCCTCGAGCACCGTCGCGTAGGCGCCCGACAGGCCCAGCTCACCCGCGTCGACGCCGAGGTCGGCGACCGTGACGGTCTCCACGGGCTTCTTCTTGGCGGCCATGATGCCCTTGAAGGACGGATACCGCGGCTCGTTGATCTTCTCGGTGACGCTCACGACGGCGGGCAGGCTCGCCTCGAGGTGGGTCACACCGTCCTCGGTCTCCCGGTCGACCTTGAGGGTCGTGCCGTCGAGGGACAGTTCGCGGGCGTGGGTCAGCTGCGGCACGCCGAGGATCTCGGCGAGCATCGCCGGGATCGCACCGCCGCGGCCGTCGGAGGCCTCGTTGCCGGCGATGACGAGGTCGTAGCCGTCGACCTTGCCCAGTGCACCGGCGATGACCTTCGCGGTGGCGACCATGTCCGAACCCTGCAGGGCCTCGTCGGAGACGTGGACGGCCTTGTCGGCGCCCATGGACAGGGCCTTGCGGATGGCGTCGGTGGCGCGGTCGGGACCGACGCAGAGCACGGTCACCTCGCCCTCACCGGCTTCCTTGATCTTGAGCGCCTCCTCGACGGCGCGCTCGTTGATCTCGTCGATCACGGCGTCGGCGGACTCGCGGTCGAGGGTGTGGTCACTCTCGTTGAGCTTGCGCTCCGAGTACGTGTCCGGCACCTGCTTGACCAGTACAACGATGTTGGTCATGGAACTCCTTAGGCGCAATGCAGGGCGTTACTGGGCGGTAGATTAGGCGCAAAACCACTGGATACGCGCGCCGAGGTGACCACGTTCACCCGGAATCGCGTTTTAGTGGGACGATCGTTCAGATAACTGGCCGATCCGCTTGTCATTACACCACGTACACGTCACGTGTGCGCATGTTGCATGACACTCCCCCTAATGGGTGCAAACTTTGGACGACCTCGGGGTAACGTCAGTCGCGTGCCTGTCGCAGTGATCACCGATTCCACGGCCAGCCTGCCGGAACGGACCGCCAAGCAATGGGACATCTCCGTCGTGCCGGTCCAGGTCGTCGTCGGCGACCGCGTCGACGACGAGAACCGCTACGACCGCGACGAACTCCTGCGCAGGCTGCGCAACCACGAACCGGTCAGCACACAACCCCCGGACCCCGGCGCGTTCTTCTGGACGTTCCAGGACGCCGTCAGCGCGGGAGCCACCGCGATCGTCTGCCTGCACATCTCCACCAAGCTCTCCGCCACGGCGGACGCGGCCCGCGAGGCTGCCCAGCAGGTCGGCGTTCCCGTGTACGTCCTCGACAGCGGCACCACGAACATGAGCCTCGGCTTCGCCGCCGTATCGGCCGCGCGGGCGGCGGCCGCCGGCGCGCCGGTCGAGCGGGTCATGAGCGCGGCGGACGCCCGCATCCGCAGCAGCACCGAGCTCATCTACGTCGACACGCTCGACTACCTGCGCAGGGGCGGCCGCATCGGCGGCGCGGCCGCCGTGATCGGCTCCGCGCTGTCGATCCGGCCGATCCTGACCCTCAGCGGCGGCGAAGTGGCACCCCTGGCGCGCGTCCCGGGGACCAAACGCGCCATCGCCAAACTCGTCGACCTGGCCGTGCAGCACGCGGGCGACGCCACCGTCGACGTGGCCGTGTCCTCGGCGGAGGTCGGCGACCGGGAGCAGCGCGTCGCCGGCGAACTCCGCAGGCGCCTGGCCTCCCTCGGCGATCTCACGCTCGTACAGGGCAGCACCGTCATCGGCGCACACGTCGGCCCGAGGGCACTCGGGATCACCGTGTCCCCCGCCCGGTGACCCGGCACGTCCGGTGAGCGTGCGGCACCGCCGCACCCCGTGCTCCGGCGCCGCACCCCGAACGGCACGTGTACCGCCGATCATGCCCGGCGTTCGCGTTCTCGCCGCTACCCTGGACACGACCGGCACCGGCGGGGTGCCACGCCCCGCCGCCGGACCCGACGACCGGCCGGACGGCCGACGGAAAGGACCACGCATGGCATCGCTGTTCCACAAGGTGGCCCGGTTCGCGAAGAGCCCCGCGGGCAGGCGCGCGATCTCCGAGGCGAAGCGGATGGCCCGCGACCCCCACAAGCGCCAGCAGGCCAAGGACGCATTCGACAAGATCCGCAAGGGCTCGGGCGGTTCGCGCGGCAGCGGCCGGCCACCCTCGTCCCACTGACCCACCGGGCACTGGGCGGCATCATCACGTCCGGCCGGGGCGTCCGCGTCCCGGCCGGGCACCCACTCTCGTTACCGGCAGGTAGGGCGGCGCGGCACGGCGGCTAGTCTCTCGGCGTGGACACGACGACGCGCGCCGCAGCCTTGCACCTCACCGGTGAGCGCACCGTGCCGGGTGTGCCGGAGGAGAACTACTGGTATCGCAGGCACGAAGCCGCCTATCACGCGTTCCTGCCGTACTGCTCCGGCGCCGTCGTCCTCGAGGCGGGCTGCGGCGAGGGATACGGCGCGGGCCTGATCGCCGATCACGCGGCGCAGGTCGTCGCACTCGACTACGATCACGCCGCGATCGGGCACGTCGCCCGCAGTTACCCTGCGGCGCCGGCCGTGCAGGGCAACCTCGCGACGCTGCCGGTGGCAGACGCCCGGCTCGACGTCGTCGCCAACCTCCAGGTGCTCGAGCACCTCTGGGACCAGTACGGATTCCTCGCCGAGTGCCGCCGCGTCCTCCGGCCGGGGGGACGACTGCTGCTGACCACCCCGAACCGGCTCACCTTCACCCCCGACAGCGACACACCGCTGAACCCGTACCACACCCGGGAACTCTCACCATCCGAATTGGACGAGATGATCCGCGAAGCCGGGTTCACGGTCGAGTGGCTCGCCGGGCTGCACCACGGTGCGGGCGTACGCGCACTCGACGAACGCTACGGCGGATCCATCATCGACGCCCAACTCGACGTCGTCATGGGCTCACTGCCAGGGCAGGCGCAATGGCCCGAAGCACTCCTCACCGACGTCGCCGCCATCCGCGCCGAGGACTTCGACGTCCACGGCCACGACCTCGACGCGAGCCTCGATCTCGTGGCCGTGGCGGTACGGCCGTGACCCGCGCGGAATCCGACGGCGGTGCCGAGGGCACGTTCTGCCTCGTGCTGCACAGCCACCTGCCGTGGCTGCCGCACCACGGCACCTGGCCGGTCGGCGAGGAATGGCTCTACCAGGCGTGGGCCCACTCGTACCTGCCGGTGATGGATCTGCTGCGGCGGTTCGCCGACGAGGGCAAGCGCGACGTGCTGACCCTCGGCGTGACGCCGGTGCTGGCGGCGCAGCTCGACGATCCGTACGCCCTGCGCGCGATGCACGACTGGCTCGGCACGTGGCGGCTGCGCGCCGAGCACGCCGCGAGCCTGTGGCGCGGCGACCGGTTGCTGTCCGACCTCGCGGCCGGTGAGCACCGCGCCGCCACCCGCGCCCTCGGCGAACTCGAAACCACGTGGCGGCACGGTTTCTCCCCCGTCCTACGGTCACTTGTGGACAGTGACGTGGTCGAACTCCTGGGCGGCCCGCTGGCACACCCGTTCCAGCCACTGCTCGACGACCGGGTCCGCGGGTTCGCGCTGTCGGAAGGGCTCGCGGACACGGCGTTGCGGCTCGGCACCCGGCCCCAGGGAATCTGGGCTCCGGAGTGCGGTTACGCACCGGGCATGGCCGACGCGTACGCGGCGGCGGGGGTGCAGCGGTTTCTCGTCGACGGCCCCGCGCTGCACGGTGACACGGCGGCGGCGCGCACGGTCGGCGAGTCCGACGTGGTCTGTTTCGGCCGCGACCTCGACGTCACCTATCGGGTCTGGTCCCCGAAAGCCGGCTATCCCGGACACGCGGCGTACCGCGACTTCCACACGTGGGCACACGAGGTGGGCATCAAACCGTCCCGCGTCACCGGCAAGACGGTGCCGCCGCAGGACAAAGCGCCGTACGACCCGGCCCGCGCCGCCGGCACCGTGCAGACGCACGTCAAGGATTTCGTCGACACCGTCGTGACCCGGCTGCGGTCGCTGCGCGCACGCGACGGCCGCGAGGCGCTCGTGGTGGCCGCCTACGACACCGAGCTGTTCGGGCACTGGTGGCACGAGGGACCGCAGTGGTTGGAAGGTGTCCTGCGCGCACTTCCGGAAGCCGGGGTGCGGGTGACGACGCTGCGCGGCGCCGTCGACGCCGGGCACGTCGGCGCGCCCGTGGAGCTGCCGGCATCCTCGTGGGGGTCGGGCAAGGACTGGCGCGTGTGGGACGGCGAACAGGTGGCCGACATGGTCGACGCGAACACCCGGCTGCAGCAGCGGCTGCTGGCGCTCGACGTGCCGCGCGACCATCGTGACCCGGTCGCCGATCAAGCCGTGCGCGAGGCGTTGCTCGCCCTGTCCAGCGACTGGGCCTTCATGGTCACCAAGGACTCGGCCGCCGATTACGCACGCAGGCGGGCCCGTGAGCACACCGCCCACTTCGACGAGCTGGCGGCCCTGCACCGCGCCGGCGACCCGTACGGCAGGCGGCTCGCCGCCGAGCGGCGGCGGTCGAGTCCGTTCGGCCGGCTCGACGCCCGCTCGCTCTGACGGCGCGGCTCACCCGCGGACCGGTCGGGTCCCGGCCTAGGCCTCCTCATCACCCGCCGTGGGACCGGAGTGCCCCTCGCCCGTGCCCGGCTCGCCGGCCCGCGTCCCAGGGGTGCCCGGCTCGCAGGCGCCTTCGGCGAGCACGGCACGGTTGGCCCCTGCCGCCGCGTCGAGGTCGACCTTGTGCACCCGCCGGTCGTAGGTCAGCAAGCCGTTGACCTCGTTCTCGACGTCCGTGGTCTGCGTGTAGATCGCCGCGGACAGCCCCACGTCGCGCACCACGGTGCGCAACTCGCGAGCCACCTCGACGTAGCGGCGCGTCAGCTCCGCTGCGGAACCGGTCAGCTCGTAGGCCACGGGTTCACCCGGCCACAGGTGCCCCTCGACCGCCAGGCCCAGCCCGCCGTACTCGCCGTCCGCCGTGGCCCGATGGTCGGTCGCGAGCGGCCTGCCCGGGCCGACGTACGTGTGGTCGTCGTAGACGTGCCCTGCGCCGGAGTCGGGATGCGAGTGGCAGCAGTTGACGCCGCTGTCGGCGACGACGAGCCGGTCCGGGTCGGCCGCCGTCAGCTGCTCGGTGATCCGCGCGGTGTCGTACTCACCCCAACCCTCGTTGAACGGTGTCCACACCACGAGCGACGTCACGGAACGCAGCGTCGCGACAATGCCGGTCAGCTCGTCCTCGAACCGGGCGCACGCCCGGTCCACGGGGCGGGCCTGCGGGCCGGGCGGGTTGTCGAGCACGATCGGCAGCGACGGGATGTCCTGCCAGACCAGCAGTCCCAGCCGGTCCGCCCAGTAGTACCAGCGGGCGGGCTCGACCTTGACGTGTTTGCGGACCGTGTTGAAGCCGTAGGCTTTCGTCTGCTCCAGATCGTGCCGGAGCGCCTCGTCGGTGGGGGCGGTGTAGACGCCGTCCGGCCAGTAGCCCTGGTCGAGCGGGCCGTACAGGAACGTGATCCGCCCGTTGACGGCGATCCGGGGGCGGCCCTCGGCGTCGCGGACCAGGCCGACGGTGCGCAGGCCGACGTGGCTGTGGACCTCGTCGAGCAACGCGCCCGCCACGGTGCGCAGCCGGACGGTGAGGTCGTACAGGTGCGGATCGTCCGGGCTCCACGGTCGCGGCGAGGGCACCTCCACCCGCACCGGACGGTCCGGCGCGCCCGTCACCGTCACCCCGCCGGCCTCCACCTCGACGACGGCGCCGGCCTCTTCGGCTCCGGACACGGCCGCCGTGACCGCGAATCCGGTGAGATCGGAGGTCACATCGAGCCGGTCGACGCGGGTGTGCGGCACGGCCTCGAGCCACACGGTCTGCCAGATGCCGGACGCGCCCGTGTAGAGGATCCCGCTGGGCCGGTTGGCCTGTTTGCCGACCGGGAAGGTGCCGCTGTTGCCCGTGTCCTCGGCACGCACGACGATCTCCTGCTGCCCGCTCCCCCGGCCGTCTCGGACACCGCCTGCCGGCTCGTCGGCCCGCAACACGTCGGTGATGTCGACGCTGAACGGGGTGTACCCACCCTCGTGGTGTGCGACGAGCTGGTGGTTGAGCCACACCGTGGCGATCTGGTCGACCGCCCCGAAATGCAGCAGGGTCCGGCCTTTGCGCCAGTCCGCGGGCACGTCGAAGGTGCGCCGGTACCACATTCGCTCCACCCGGCGGCCGATGCCGGAGAGAGCGGCCTCGGGCGGGAACGGGACGACGATCTCCTCCCGCGCGTACGGCGTCCCGTCGGGGCGCGCGGCGGTGAACTCCCACCGGCCGTTGAGGACCTGCCACCGGTCGCCGCGCGTGAGCTGCGGGCGCGGATGTTCCGGGAGCGGGTGGTCGGGGTCGACGTCGGCGGTCCACGGCGTCGTCAACGGTGCGACCGGCTGCCCGTCGGGTCCGATCGCCGCCGTGCGCGCGGGGTCGAGGACGGGCGCGGCGGACGCCCCTGTCGTCTCCGGCGCCACCGGCCCGGCGGGTGCCGTCGGTGCCGATGCGGCTGCCAGTGCGTGCGCGTCGGCGCCGGCATTCGACACCGTGGCGGGATTGGTGACGGGATTCGGGACCGGGTGCGGCTCGGGATGCGGTGTGATGTCGGCGTTCATCACCGTCGATGGTTCCAGAAACCGTGGTGTCGAACGTCCGTCACGGCGCCGCACAACGGCCGCACAACGGAAGTCCCGCACGGTCCTGGTGGACACGTGCGGGACTCCGCACCCCGAGCCGCCGCACGAACGACCCGGACCGCCATGGTCCTCCTCGCCCTGCGGCCGCGCGTCCCGCCCATCGGGTGAACGTGCGGCGGCGCTCCCGGCGGGACGCCCGGTGTCGACACCCATGGGCGGCCGGACTCTGCCGGTGACGGAACGATGACTCGACGACGTGAACACGCGCGCGGCGGCCTTCGGCGTGCACCCGGCGCACTGCCTACTCCGCCGGGTGTAGCTGGCCGGTGTCGATACCGATGAGTAACCTCCAACCATGCGCGTGTTGATGCTCTCGTGGGAGTACCCGCCGGTCGTGGTCGGCGGGCTCGCCCGGCACGTCCACGCCCTGGCCCGTCACCTCGTCGCCGACGGCCACGAGGTGACGGTGCTGTGCCGGCATGTCGCGGGAACCGATGCCGAGACGCACCCGACGTCCGACGAGGTCGCCGAGGGCGTGCGGATCGTCCGCGTGGCCGAGGACCCGCTGCATGTGACGTTCGAACGGGATCTGGTGGCCTGGACGTTGTCGATGGGTCACGCGATGATCCGCGCCGGTGCACGGCTGGTGCGCGACTGGCCGCCCGACGTGGTGCACGCGCACGACTGGCTGGTCACCAACCCCGCCGTCGCACTCGCCGACACGGCAGGCGTCCCGTTGGTCGGGACGATCCACGCGACCGAGGCAGGCAGGCACTCGGGGTGGCTGTCGCACCCGCTGAACCAACAGGTGCACTCGGCGGAGTGGTGGTTGGCCAATCGGTCCGACGCGCTCATCACGTGTTCGCATGCGATGCGCCGCGAAGTGGCGCAGCTGTTCGACCTCGACCAGGAGGCGATCAGCGTGATCCACAACGGTATCGAGGAACGCGGCTGGCAGGTTCCCGCCGACGAGATCACCATTGCGCGCGAGCGCCACAGCCCGGCAGGCGCTCCCCTGCTGCTGTACTTCGGCAGGCTGGAATGGGAGAAGGGCGTGCAGGACCTGCTGGCCGCGCTCCCCGGGGTGCGCGACCGGCATCCGGGCACACGGCTGGTCGTGGCGGGGGTCGGCAGGCATCACGACGAGCTCGTCGAGCAGGCAGGCACTCTCGGCTTGTCGGACGCGGTCGACTTCGTCGGTCACCTTCCCGACCTACGCCTGCGGGCGGTGCTCGCGGCCGCCGACGCCGTGGTGCTGCCCAGCCGGTACGAACCGTTCGGCATCGTCGCGCTCGAGGCCGCAGCGGCGCGGCGTCCCCTCGTGGCCTCGACGGCGGGCGGCCTCGGTGAGGTCGTGATCGACGGCGAGACCGGCCTCGCGTTCGATCCCGGGGACGTGGCCGCCATCTCGGGCGCCGTGGACATCGTGCTCGCCGACTCGGGCGCGGCGGAACGCCGCGCGCACGCCGCCCAGTCCCGGCTCTCGGCCGACTTCGACTGGGCTCGGATCGCCGCCAGCACCGCCGAGGTGTACCGGCGCGCCCGGCCCGGCGGCCCGCAGGACCTCGCCCGTCCGAAGATCCCCACCGGCAACGTTTTCGACAGGCACCACGACGACGTCCACGCGTAGCGGCGGACCGCCCCTCCGGGCTGTGCCGTTCCGGATCGGGCCGGGCGGGTGGGGAACGCCGGGCGGACGTTCCCCACCCCCGCCTCATGCCCGGACCGAGGTCAGCTGCGCCGCGATGTCGTCGGCGTAGGTGCCGACCCGCGCGTACACGCCCGGATTGTCCGGACGGGCGCAGCCGTTGCCCCACGACACGACACCGGCCAGCCTCCCGTCGACGACCAGCGGGCCACCCGAGTCACCCTGGCAGGCGTCGACGCCGCCCTCCGGGAACCCGGCGCAGACCATGCCTTCGGGGTCGTACTCGGAGCCGTACGCCGCGGCACAGTCCTCGTCCGAGGTCACCGGCACGGTTCCCTGGAGCAGCGTGTCCGACGAGGAACCGCCTTCGGACGTGGTGCCCCAGCCCGCGACCGTCGCGTCGGTGCCCGGCGCGTAACTCGGGGCGTCGGTGGCCGAGGCCAGTTCGATCGGTTCGGCGCCCGTCACCGGGGACGAGAGGGTCAACACGGCGACGTCGGCTCCACTGGTGACGCTGGTGTAGTCCGGATGCACCCAGATGTCGCTGACCGGGGTCTCGCTGCCCTCGTTCGTGGTCAGGTCCGTGCGGCCGGTGACGGCCACGACGTCGGCCGGGTCCTGGCCCTCGGCGCAGTGCGCTGCCGTGAGGACCTTGTCCTCGGCAATGAGCGAACCGCCGCAGAACTGGAAGCCCGAGGCGTCGGTGAGCGCGACGGCGTAGGGGAAGTCGGCGATGTCGGCAGGCGACCCTCCGACGACGTTGGGCGTGACGCCGGTGGACTCGGCCGCGTGAGCGACCGTGAACGAGCCGCAGGCGACCGCCAGCGCCGCCACACTCACACCCGCGGCGCGGGCGAAGGTGCGTGCGTTTCGAACCATGGGGAGCTACCTCCAATGTGGGAAAGTCACTGACCGCCCACCCATGGCAGCGCACCGCACCCGCGCCCGACAAGCGACGGAAGTACTGGCAAAAACCGGGTCTTGCCTCGCGGCGTGATCTGTGTTCTTCCTGGTCAGACGCTGGAGAACCGCAGGTCCGCACCACCTGCGGCCGTCGGACCCGCCCCGAGGGCGCCACTCCCGCGCCTTGTCAGATCGTCACGAACGGTCCACTCGTGCAGCCCGGCATCCTGCGAAAGGTCCGTTCGCGTCACCCGGCCCCTCGGCGAGAACCGGGCTCGCGACAGGCACAGCTCACGACCGGTAGATCGCCTCGTAAGCCTCCCGGTTGGCGGCATCGGCCGCGTTGGCACGCTCGCGCCGAATCGCACGGGCCTGGCCGTAGGCGAAGCCGTGCTTGGCGACACGCAGTTCGACGCTCTCGTCACCGTAGGCCTGGGAGTAGAACACCCCCACCACCATCGCCATCAGCGACAGCGACAGCCGCAGGCCCAGCGGACCGGGCAACAGCAACCACACCGATGCGAGCGGTATCAGGTAGACGAGGTTGCGTGCGGCGAGCCGCCAGCGCCACGCCCGGCTCGTCGCGTCCTTCAGCACCCACGGGGCCAGCTCGTCCGGGAGTCGCCCGCCCACCGAGTACCGGAGCCAGTGGATCGGACCGGGCCGCACCTTCCCCTCGCTGCCCTGGTCCTCGCTGCCCTGGTCCTCGCTGCCCTGGTCCTCGCTGCCCTGGTCCTCGCCGCCCTGGTCCTCGCCGCCCTGGTCCTCGCCGCCCTGGTCCTCGCAAGCCCTGTCCTCGCTCGCGTTCTCCTCGTTCGCTGTCACGCGAGCCAGGCTAGCCCCCGCGCCAAGCGGCGGAGCCGCAGCCGGAGTGGCGTCCCGTGGCCGATGCACTGCCGAATGCGGGTGGCGGCGCCTCACCGCAGCGGTGGGCCGCCGTGCGACGCCGGTCCGGCAGGCGCGTTCGCACGCCGCACCGCGCCGCCCAGCTTGCCGATGCCGTAGAGCAGGTAGCCGACGGCGACGACCGAGACCAGCAGCATCGCGATCATGCCGGCGAACGCGTCGTCACCGGGATCGAGGAACCCGTACATGCTCAGGTCCGCGGCGAGATAGTAGACGAGATAGGCCAGCGGGAACGCGATCCACGTCAGCGGATGCCACCACCGCGTGGCGGCCTGACTCCTGCCGACGACGCACCAGTCCACGAGCACCAGCAGCGGGGTCACGATGTGCTCGAACGGAAGGTAGCCCGGGTCTCCTCCCATGAGCCCGAAGAACGCGCCCGCGACGAGCAACAACAGCACGGTGGTGGCACCGCGCAGCCACGCACTCTGCGGCTCGTGCCGTCTGCCGCCGGTGAACAGTGGATACGCGAGCAGTCCGAGGTAGACGATGCCCGCGAGCAGGCTGGCCAGCTGGCTCAGCGCCTCGAAGTTCTCGCTCCAGCCGGTCGCATTGCCGACGCCGTACAGGGCACACCCGGCCACGAGGAGCCGCCACACGCTGACCCCGGCCAGCACGCCGGGGTGCACGCGCCGGGGTTGCGGCGCGCCGTACGGGCGGTGCGGCCACGGCGCCGGACCGGACGGCGGGTACGGGGCGGACGAGGAGGGGTGGGGCGGCTGTCCCGGCGGAATCCCATACCCCGGCGACTGCGGAGGTGCCCCTGACGGCGGGCCCTGCATCTGCGGGCCCTGCATCTGCGGGCCCTGCGCCTGCGGGGACGGCGGCCCCGGCGGGTGCGGCCCTGGTGCCCCCGGCGGAGCGGACCACTGCGGCGGCTGCCCGTGAGCCGGCTGCTGTCCGTACGGCGTCGAACCCGGTGGGGGCTGCTGTCGCGGGTCGCCGTACGGCTGCTGTGGCTGCGGGCCGCGTGCAGGCCCCTGAGGTGTCCGCCCTGCCATGCGCGTCATCCTGACAGAGACGCACCGGTTGCCGTGACCCGTCCGGGTGAAACCGCCGTGCACGCGAACGGGCACCGTCTGCCGCCATGGCGGGTGCGGCAGACGGTGCCCGGGATCGCGCTGCTCAGACCGTGGCGTTGGTCAGGTAGCGCGCGTACGCACCCGTGGTGACGAAGCCCGGCAGCTTCTCCCCGAGCGCGGTCTCGACGAAGAGCTCGCGCGCGTCGGACAGCCGGGTCTCATCCCCAAGATCGGCACGCACCGCGGCGAGTTCCTCGTCGAGCCATTCGGTGACCAGCTCACGGGTGACGACGGTGCCGTCGGTGAGCTTGGTGTCGTGGCGGATCCACTGCCACACCTGGCAGCGCGCGATCTCCGCCGTGGCTGCGTCCTCCATCAGCCCGTGGATGGCGGCAGCGCCGGTGCCGCGCAGCCACGCGTCGAGGTACCGGAGCGTGACGTTGATGTTGCCGCGCACGCCCTCCTCGGTCACCTCGCCGCCCGCGCTGGCGACATCCAGCAGGTCGGCCGCGGTGACGGCGACGTCGTCCCGCAGCACGGCGAGCTGGTTCGGCTCGTCGCCGAGGACGGCGTCGAACGCCTCGCGGCACGTCCCGACCAGGCCGGGGTGGGCGACCCACGAACCGTCGAACCCGTCGGCGGCCTCCCGCTGCTTGTCCTGGCGGACCTTCTCCAGCGCGACGGCGTTGGCCTCGGGGTCCTTGCTCGGCACGAACGCCGCCATACCGCCGATCGCGTGCGCCCCGCGCCGGTGGCAGGTCTGCACCAGCCGCTCGGTGTAGGCGCGCATGAACGGGACGGTCATCGTGACGTCCGCGCGGTCGGGCAGGACGAAGTCCGCACCGGCGTCGCCGAACGTCTTGATCATCGAGAAGATGTAGTCCCAACGGCCCGCGTTGAGACCTGCGGCGTGCTCGCGCAGTTCGTAGAGGATCTCGTCCATCTCGAACGCCGCGGTGATCGTCTCGATCAGCACGGTCGCGCGGATGGTGCCCTGGGGCAGCCCGATCTCCCGCTGGGCCGTGCGGAACACGTCGTTCCACAGCCGCGCCTCGTGGTGGCTCTCGAGCTTCGGCAGGTAGAAGTACGGGCCGAGCCCCTTCGCGACGAGCCGCTTGGCGTTGTGGAAGAAGTACAGGCCGAAGTCGAACAGGCTCGCCGACACCGGGCGGCCGTCGATGCGGACGTGCTTCTCCACGAGGTGCCAGCCACGCGGCCGGACGACGGGCGTGGCCGGGTCCTCGCCGATCGTGTAGCGCTTGCCGCCCGATTCGAAGTCGATGTCCCTGCGGATCGCGTCGTAGAGGTTCAGCTGGCCGCCGACCACGTTCTCCCAGGTGGGCGACGTGGCGTCCTCGAAGTCGGCCAGCCACACCTTCGCGCCCGAGTTGAGTGCGTTGACGGTCATCCTGCGGTCGACCGGGCCGGTGATCTCCACCCGGCGGTCCTCCAGCCCCGGGGCCGGGGCCGCCACCTGCCAGGAGGCGTCCTCACGGACAGCGGCGGTCTCGGGCAGGAAGTCGAGCTGCTCCTCACCTGCGGCGATCCGCTCGCGGCGGTGGCGCCGCACGTCGAGCAGTTCGCGGCGGCGCTCGGCGAAGGCGTTGTCCAGCTTGGCCACGAACGCGAGCGCGGCGGGGGTGAGGATCTCGTCGTACCGGCCGGCGAACTCACCGGTGACGGTCAGCCTGTGGTCGAACCTGTCAGCCATGATCGGACCCCTCTCGGGCGGGCACTCCGGCGGAGATCGCTGCGGAGTGGGTTGGAGAAGCGGGTGGGCCGGCCCGGTGGATGTGACCGGCCCACCCGCTATGGGGTGTCACGGGGGAGCGCTACGCAACGGCCGTGACACGCTGTTTTCTCAGAACTGCGCTTCCTCGGTGGAACCGGTCAGCGCCGTGGTGGAGCTCTCCGGGTTCAGCGCGGTGGACACCAGGTCGAACCAGCCGGTGCCGACCTCACGCTGGTGCTTCGTGGCGGTGTAGCCACGCTCCTCCGAGGCGAACTCGCGCTCCTGCAGGTCGACGTAGGCCGTCATGCCCTCGCGGGCGTAGCCGTGAGCCAGGTCGAACATCGAGTAGTTCAGCGCGTGGAAGCCGGCCAGCGTGATGAACTGGAACTTGAAGCCCATGGCGCCGAGCTCGCGCTGGAAGCGCGCGATCGTGTCGGCGTCGAGGTGCTTGCTCCAGTTGAACGACGGCGAGCAGTTGTAGGCGAGCATCTGGTCCGGGTACTCGGACTTGACCGCCTCGGCGAACTTGCGGGCCACCTCGAGGTCCGGCGTGCCGGTCTCCATCCAGATGAGGTCGGAGTACGGCGCGTAGGCCTTGGCACGCTCGATGCAGGGCTCGATGCCGTTGCGCACCTTGTAGAAGCCCTCGGATGTGCGCTCGCCGGTCAGGAACTGCTGGTCGCGCTCGTCGACGTCGCTGGTCATCAGCGTCGCGGCCTCGGCGTCCGTGCGGGCGATGATGAGCGACGGGACGTCCATCACGTCCGAGGCCAGCCGAGCGGCGTTCAGCGTCCGCTCGTGCTGCTTCGTCGGGATGAGGACCTTGCCGCCCAGGTGGCCGCACTTCTTCTCGGAGGCCAGCTGGTCCTCCCAGTGCACACCCGCCGCACCGGCGTTGATCATGCCCTTCATCAGCTCGAACGCGTTGAGCGGGCCACCGAAGCCGGCCTCGGCGTCGGCGACGATCGGGGCGTACCAGTCGATGTCGGTGTTGCCCTCGGACCAGGCGATCTGGTCGGCGCGGCCCAGCGCGTTGTTGATGCGGCGCACGACGGCCGGCACCGAGTTGGCCGGGTACAGGCTCTGGTCGGGGTAGGTCTGGCCGGACAGGTTGGCGTCGGCCGCGACCTGCCAACCGGACAGGTAGATCGCCTTGAGGCCGGCACGCACCTGCTGGACGGCCTGGTTACCGGTCAGCGCACCGAGGGCGTGCACGTAGTCCTCGGTGTGCAGCAGGTCCCACAGCTTCTCGGCACCACGGCGCGCGAGGGTGTTCTCCTCGACGACGCTGCCGCGCAGCTTGGCGACGTCCTCCGCGGTGTAGGCGCGCTCGACACCCTTCCAACGGGGGTCGTTGTCCCACTTCTTCTTCAGCTCCGCGGCCGTCTGCTCCAGGTTCTGTGCCATCGAACTCTCCACCTTTGCGAACTTTGCGATTGACTCGCTGTGTAGATCGACCATGACATGCGCTGCGAAAACTCGGCCACATCTCCAATTTGCAAATTTCTGCAAAATTTACGTAGGATGTTGCGAAGGTTGCGAACAGGGCATTCGCACGAACGGGAAAAGACAGCGACTGAACCGGTTACTTGACCGTTTCGGTCCGGAAGATCTACGGGACGTGATGCTGCGATGGACAAGACTTTCGCCGGGGGGAAGCTGCGCCATCTGAGGGAAAGTCGCTCGATGAGCCAGGCGGACATGGCCAGACTGCTCGACATCTCGCCCAGTTACCTCAACCAGATCGAGCACAACTCCCGTCCGCTGACCGTTCCGGTGCTGCTGCGGATCACCGAGGCGTTCGGGGTCGACACCGAGTTCTTCTCCAACACCGACACCGCACGACTGGTCGCGGACGTCAAGGAGGCCCTGCTCGACGAGGCGGTCGGCATCGAGGCCACGACCGGCGAACTCAACGAACTCGCCTCGAACCTGCCGAACGTGGCCTCCGCCCTGGTGAAGCTGCACCGCAGCTACCGCAACGCCGTGGAGACCACCGCCGCACTGGTGACCGAGAACGGCATGGGCCAGCACGGCAGCGCCGCCGCTCCCCTCCCCCACGAGGAAGTGCGCGACTTCTTCTACGAGCGGGAGAACTATGTGGGCGAGCTCGACGAGCGCGCCGAGCGGATGGCCTCCGACATGGGCCTGCGCAGGGGCGAGACGGTGCACCGGACGCTGCTGGACCGGCTCACCGAGTACTACGGCGTGCAGGTCACCAGCGACGGCATCGACGAGGCGGCCGGCCAGCAGCACCGCTACGAGCCGGACGCGAAGGTGCTGCGCCTGGCCCCGAGCCTGCGCATCGGCCAGCGGGCGTTCCGGATGGCCTCGCAGATCGCGCTGCTCGAGTACGACGACCTGATCACCGAGTTGGCCGACTCGTGGGCGTTCTCCGGTCCCGCCGCACGCTCGCTGGCGCGCGTGGGACTGGCCAACTACTTCGCGGGCGCACTGATCCTGCCCTACGGGCCGTTCCTGGCCATGGCCGAGAAATACCGCTACGACATCGAGCGGCTGTGCGACGAGTTCGGCGTGGGATTCGAGACGGTGTGCCACCGGCTGTCGACGTTGCAGCGGCCGAAGGCTCGCGGGGTGCCGTTCTCGTTCGTGCGCGTCGACCGGGCGGGCAACATGTCGAAGCGCCAGTCGGCGGCGGGGTTTCATTTCTCCCGTGTGGGCGGCGCGTGCCCGCTGTGGAACATCTACGAGGCGTTCACCTCACCGGGCAAGGTCATCACCCAGGTGGCGACGCTGCCGGACGGGAAGAGCTACTTCTGGATCGCCCGCACGATCTCGCGCAACGTCGGCGGCTACGCGAGCCCCGGCAAGACGTTCTCGGTCGGCCTCGGCTGCGAACTCCGGCACGCCAGGCGGCTGGTGTACTCGGCGGGGCTCGACCTCGATGACCGGACCGCGGCCACGCCGATCGGCATGGGCTGCAAGGTGTGCGAACGTCCCGCCTGCCCGCAGCGGGCGTTCCCCCACATCGGCAAGCAGCTCACGGTCGACGAGAACACCAGCACCTTCGTCCCCTACCCGGCGGTGCCGAAACCCGAGGAGTGACCGCCCGCCGGCGACGTCCCCGGAGCCGAGCCCGCGGACCGGCACCGACGAGCAGCGGCATCGCCGAGTAGCAGCTTGGCGCAGGGGCGGCTCACGCGGCGAAGGTTCGGCGGTAGGCGGTCGGGGTGAGGCCGGTGTGCTCGGCGAGCCGGTTGCGAAGGTTGGCGGCCGTGCCGAGGCCGCTCCGGTGCGCGACCTGGTCGACGGACAGGCCGGTCCGCTCGAGGAGCCTGCGAGCGTGCTCGACCCGGACCGTGGTCAACCATTGGATCGGGGTGCAGCCGAGTTCGGCGCGGAAGCGCCGGTGCAGGGTCGCCGGGCTGATGGCCGCACGTGCGGCGATGTCGGCGACCGAGATCGGCCCGGTCGCGTGGTGTTCGGCCCAGCGCAGGGCTGCGGCGAGGGGATTCTCGGCCTCCGTGGGGATGGGGCGTTCGATGAACTGCCGCTGCCCACCGGGGCGGTGTCCAGGGAATACGAGCCGGCGCGCGACCGCCGCCCCGATCTCCGCGCCGTGATCGCGGCGCACCACGTGCAGCGCCAGGTCCAGGGCGGCGGCGCTGCCCGCCGAGGTGAGGACGTCGCCGTCGTCGACGAAGAGGACCGCGTCGTCGACGCGCACCTGCGGGTACCGGGCGCGGAACTCGTCTGCCCACTGCCAGTGCACCGTGACACGGTGCTCGTCCAGTACGCCCGCTTCGGCGAGGGTGAACGCACCGGTGCACATCCCGATCATGCGGGCGCCACGCTCGTGTGCCCGCGCGATCGCGTGGAGCACGTCCGGGTGGTGTGGCGCGGCGGTGTCGGGCCGGTTCGGGACGATCACCGTGTCCGCGTGCTGCAGCGCCGCCAGGCTCGCGACTCCGGTCATGGCGAAGAAGCCCTGTCGCATCGGAACCGTCGGTTCGCGCGCACACAGCTGCACGTCGTAGAGCAGGCCGCCGATCTCGGGCCGGTCGATACCGAGGACCTCGGTCAGGCACGCCAGCTCGAACGGGTTGGATCCCACGTCGACCAACGCGACGACGGTCCGGCGCTGCGAGGAATATTGCGACATACGTCATTCCTTGCACTGTCGAGCGTGACGCGCAAGCCGCAGGATCCGAGACATGACGCATGCGACCGCGAACATCGACACCGTCCTGGCTTCCTTCCAGGAGCGATGGAGTCCCCGGATCCTCACCCGGGTCAACGACTACGACGTCCGCCTGGCGAAAGTGGAGGGCACGTTCGTGTGGCACTCCCACCCGGACACCGATGAGCTGTTCGTCGTCCTCGACGGCAGTCTCGACATCCACCTCCGGCAGTCCGGCACGGAAACCACCGTGCACCTCGGGCGACACGACGTCTTCGTCGTCCCGCGCGGTGTCGAACACTGTCCGGAGTCGCCGGAGGGCGCGGCGGTGATGCTGCTCGAACCGACCGGGACGCTCAGCACCGGTGATTACGACGGGGACATCCCCGACCACGTCACCTCGACGACCGGCCTGCCCACGTGAGCTCCGCGGTCCGGGCGGGCCGCCGGCTACGTCGCCGGCGGCCAGGCGACCCGGGCCGCCGGCGACGTCGTGGCGTTCGAATTACGGTTCGGCGACGGTGCGGGCCCTGTCCCCGATGCTCGGACCGCGCGGCGGGATCGCATCGTAGGCGGACGGGTCCAGGTCATCCACCCGGCCGCTCGCCAGCGACGACAGCATCCCGTCGAGTCCGGTGTAGACAGTTCGTACGAGCTGTTCGCGGTACTTCTGGCCGAGTGTCTGGGTCTGTCCCCGCACCTCGAACAGCACCGCCCCACTGCCGTTCAACGCGAACGAGCCCAGCCCCGTCCCCGGCAGGTTGATGTCCTGCGGATAGAGCGTGATGTTACCGAACAGCGGGTTGTTGTTCGCCTTGCCCTGCAACGCGTTGTACGCCGCGACGTTGAGCTGCTTCGCGTAGTCGAGGTCGTACTCGTCGGCGTACTGCTGGTAACCCGGCGTCGTGGCCGGGTCGTCGACGAACTTGCCGGACAGCGACATCGTGACGAAGCGATCGGGGTCGTCCGGCATCACGTAGCACGCGCCCTGGTGATGCAGATCGACGTACGTGTCGACCGTGCCGAACTCCTCCTCCAGTCCGATGTAGATGTCGCGGACGGCGCGCGTCTCCGGAGAGAGGTACCAGCCGGTGTCGGCGGATGTTCCGGGAAAGTCCTCGGCCTTCGGCTCGTACGCAAGGTCGGGGTTGTAATCACGGTTGATGTCGAAGCCGGGACGCTGTGAGTAGTCGTCGCCCTGGAGCTGCTCGGTGTAGTAGTTCCACGCCGGTTCGGCATCGGCGAGTTGTGGGTGCTGCTGGACGACTTCGTCCCAGGTCATGTCGTTGCCGCGCCGGTCGAGCTCTGCGGCGTCCGGGTTCATCTTCGGGACGGCCACGAGCGTGAGCTCGTCGCGCCAGCGCTCGGCCTTCGGGCTGTCGCTGGTCCCGACGAAGCGCAGTAGCCGCAGCAGCGCGTCGGTGCCCGTTTTCTCGTTGCCGTGGATCTCACTGGTCATCAGGACAGCCTTCGGACCGTGCCCCGCTCGGGCCGACCAGATCTCACGGCCGCGATTGCTCCTGCCGATCTCGTCGACGGTGACCACGCCGCCGGACACCCGCTCGAGGCGTTGCAGTTCGACGCCGAGCTCGCGGTGATCGGTGAACTCGTGGACGGGCAGGTCCTGCGGTTCGTCGCTGCATTTCTGGGCGGCCGGTGCTCCCGTAGCGGGCTGAGCAGGCTGCTGGGCCGTCGCGGGTACGGCGGTGACGAGCGACAGCACGGCGGCACCGGCGACGACGGCCGCCAGCGAACGTTTCGGTCTGGACACGGCACTCCTCATGTGTCGGCGGGTCCCGCAGGACTCCGCGGGATCGGCACAGAAATGTCGTGGTGGCGCCACCGCGAAAGTTAGTTATAGCAGCTAAGCACCTAGGGTGCCGAACCACCGAACGGGTGGACCTATCGTGAGTCGCCCACCGAATGGGGTGACGACCGCGGCCACGCCGTGGGCGACGCGGCCTGCCCTACGGGAGCGGCGCACCCCTGGGGCCGCCTTGCCCTTCCTGGGGCCGCCTTGCCCTTCCTGGGGCCGCCCTGCCCTTCCTGGGGCCGCCCTGCCCTTCGGACGCCGCCGTTCCCTCCTGCGACGCCGTGCCCTCCTGCGACGCCGTGCCCTTCGGATGCGCCGTGCTTCTCCGGGTGCGTCGTGCGCGTCCGGGCCGTTTCAGGATTCGTCGAGGGTTTGCCGGAGGGCTTCGTCGGCCTTACGCGCCATGTCCTTGACCGCCTCGCGCCGCTCGGCGTCGGCCTCGTAGTCGGCTCTGCGGTCGCGCACGACTCGGGCGGGTGCGCCGACCGCGATGCCGAAGTCCGGTATGTCGCCGCGGACCACGGCGTGCGCCCCGAGCACGCAGCCGCGCCCGACGCGCGTGCCCTTGAGGACCGACACCTTGGTGCCGATCCAGGTGTCGGGCCCGACCCGCACCGGCGCCTTGACGATGCCCTGGTCCTTGATCGGCAGGTTGATGTCGGCCGTGACGTGGTCGAAATCGGTGACGTACACCCAGTCGGCGATGATCGAGGAACCGCCGATCTCGATGTCCAGGTAGCCGTTGAGTACGTTCTGCCTGCCGAAGACGGTCTTGTCCCCGATGCGCAGCGACCCCTCGTGGCAGCGGATCGCGTTGCCGTCGCCGATGTGCACCCACCGGCCGATCTCCATGCGCCCGTAACCGGGGCGAGCGTGGATCTCGACGTTCTTGCCGAGGAACACCATGCCGCGCAGCACGACGTGCGGGTTCGCGACGCGGAACTTCAGCAGCCGCCAGTACCGGACGAGATACCAGGGCGTGTAGGCCCGGTTGCGCAACACCCAGCGCAGCGAGTCCTTCGTCAGGAACCGGGCCTGGCCGGGGTCGTTGCGGACCCGCCGCCAGGCCTGGACGCGGTGCAGCACGGGCGAACCCCACATCGACGTCATGCCCGGAGGGTAGCTGCGCCCCGCAGCGCCTCCGGCCGGGAGGTGGCGGGGAGCGTGACAGGCTCCGGCTCGGCGTACGGCGACCCCGGCCCGAACAGCCTCGGGTCTGCCAGGGCCGGGGTCGCGAGGGACCCGACCCCGGCAGACCGACGATCCCGGCTTCTTCTGCGCGGCGACCGCGGTCCCGAGCCTGCGCCGAGGAGAGGCGGACGCGGCCGTGTCAGAACGGCGGCGGATCGCTGTCGCCCTCGCGCGCCGGGTTGTTGCGCCGGGCCGGATCGTTCCGTTGCCGTGCACCATCGGGCTGTGTCGAATGATCCCGCTGCCGTGAATGATCACGCTGTCGTGGACCGGCACGCCGCCGCGAGTCGGTGCGATCTCCACGACCGGCACGGGGTTCGCATCCGCCACCGTTCGGCGGATCCGCATCGGCGTCGCAGCGCTCCCGCGGAGCCAGCACGGGCTCCCGCCGCCCGGTGTAGGTGATGCCGTTCGGGGTGGTCACCGTGCTCATGCCCTGCACCGGGTCGTAGTGGAAGTCCCACCGCGGGTCGTTCGTCAGCCGGTGGTGACGTCGGCACCGCAGCCCGCCGTTGGCGACCGAGGTCGTCCCACCGTCCTTGCCCCGCTCGCGTTCATGGTCGTGATCGCAGTGCCGGGCAGGCCGATGACACCACGGAACGACACATTCACGGTCCCGCACCCGCACCAGTTTCCGAATCGTCTCGCTGGGCCGCCGGCGCGTCCTGCCCAGATCCACCGGATCGCCGGTGCCGGGGTCGCACAACACCGCGCGCCACACACTGGCCGGTCCGGTCATGATCTCCCGGGCGATCACGGCGGGCACGGGTCCGTAGCCGTCCAACTCGCACCCCTGCTCGGAGATCGACAGGGCGGCGTCGACCGGCATGTGCAGCTGCACCATCACCGGCGCCGCGGGTGGTGCCGCGCCGGGATCGTTGCCCAGCAACAGATCCGCAGTCACGTCCGCGCGCAACTGGTCCCACGTCCGTCTCTCGCCGCCGCGACGCAGTGAACGGGCCATCGCATCGGTCCGGGCGTAGCACGCCGCCGCCACCTCGGCCGGCAGCTCCGCCGACAGCACCGACACCGCGTTCTCCCCCGTTACGAGTTCGATCCGGCGTTCCGCACCCACCCTTCGCGCCCGGTCGGCCTGCCCGCCCGGGTCGACCTTCTCCACGAACCACGCCGCACACCGGGTCAGATTCCGCGGTTGCCACAACGTCACGCCTGCCACCGCGAGTTTCTCCGCCAGCAACCGGTCCACGGCACGCCGAATGCGCTCCCGCACGGACACCGCCGAGGCCCGCAACTCGGGAGCCAGCTCCCCCGCCAGGCTCCACCAGTCGTCGTCCACCGCGGCGACCTCGGCGAGGAACGCCACCTCATCGCCGTCGACCTGCGCACGCCGCACACGCAACGCCCGCGCCCGCTCGACGCGGCCCATCACCACTCGACCGGCCACCACAACTCCGCCCCAGACCGACATCCGCAACCAACAGTACCGAACACACATTCGACACCGCATTCCCTGGGCATTTCACTTTCGGGTGTACTTCGGCGCGGGTGCGCGCACCTCTTGTGCGGTTTCAGGACATCGGGATCGGGTGCTTCGGCGCATCAGCAGGACGTGGCGGCTGATGTGGGTGCGGCGGGTGATGCGCGGTCAGGTTGTGTTGTCCCTGCGTAAACGGCTGGAAGAAGGCGGCCATGATGGTTTTCACCACCTGCCTTTCCGGCGGACGCGGCGGCCGCAACCACCTCGACTACGAACTCCGACGCCACGACATCGGCGACCAGAGCTTTCCGGTCGCACCATCCCGCCACCTGCGGCAAGGTCGAACGGTTCCAGCAGAACTAGAGAACTGACTCCAGCCGCAACCGGACCAGCCGACCACCGGCAGCCAACTGCACACCCTGCTCGACCGGTGCCGGCACGACGGCAACACCACCCGTCCCACCGACCCCTGCCACACCGGGCACGAGCGGCCACCGTCTCCATCGCCGTCCGCACCGACAAGATCGCCCAAACCCGTCGACAAGGCCCGCAGCGTCACCCTGCCCGCCGCCGACCACCGACGTCGCATCGGCATCGGCCGGGCGCTCGACCCGAAACCGCACACGCGGGGTCCGGGGCTGTGCCGATGCCCCGAGGCGTCACAGGTGTGCGCACCACTGGTCCGGCCCCTCGGCGCCCACCGGGGCGGCATGAACCGGGCATGCCCACCAACGCCGCCCCGGACGGCCTCAGTCACCGAAGGACCGCACGGCAACACTCGGCCACCCCCACCACTCGGCGTTGCACCCATGTGCCCCGCCCGAGAACCCGAGCCACCCGAGAACGGCACGTGACAGTGCCACGACTCGACCCCGCCGCAGCCGCATCGACGCTCCCCCGCGGCCGTAACCTGGCGGTGAACGACCCGAACGGTGAGGAGTGGACGTGGCGCAGAAGCTGATCATCGACACCGACCCCGGCGTGGACGACGCGTTCGCCATCGCACTGGCCGCTCTCAGCAGCGATGTCGACCTGCTGGGCGTGACCACGGTCCACGGCAACGTCCCGCTGTCGGCGACGACGATCAACGCCCGTCGCATCCTGGCGCTGTGCAAGCGGGCCGATGTACCCGTCGCCGCGGGTGCCCCCCGGCCGCTGGTCCACCGCAGTCCCCACGAGGCGGGGGAGGTACACGGCAGCGACGGGCTGTCCGGCCGGTCGGCGGCACTGCCCGAGCCGTCCCGCCCGCTCGACGAACGCGACGCCGTCACCCTCCTCGCCGAGCTGCTGGAAGCCTCCGACACGCCGGTCACGATCGCCCCGATCGGCCCGCTCACCAACATCGCGGCGCTGCTGGCCGCGCATCCGGCGGCCGCAGCCAAGATCGACCGAATCGTAATCATGGGCGGCGCACTCGGCCACGGCAACACCACGGCCGCCGCCGAGTTCAACATCTGGAGCGACCCCGAAGCGGCCCAGCGCGTACTGACCGGCGGGGACGCCCCGTGCGTGCTCGTCCCGATGGATCTGACCTATCGCTGCGCCGTCGACGCGGCGTGGCTCGACGAACTGGACGCGTCCGGACCCATCGGTGCGGCCCTGCACGCTCTCACCCCGGACTACCGCACGCACTACCGTGGCGCGCTCGGCTGGGACGGCATGGTGGTCCACGACGCGGTCGCGGTCGCCGAGGCGATCCGTCCGGGGACGCTGCGGACGGAGCGGGTTCCGGTGCAGGTGGAGTGCTCGTTCGGCCCGGGCCGCGGTGCCACGCTCGCCGACCGGCGACTACCGGCGCTGCGCGCCGCCACCGACGGCGCCGCCCCGGCCTCGGAGGTCGACGTCGCGGTGGACACCGATCTGGCCGCGCTGCGCGCACTGCTGCTGGACCGATTGCGCTGACCTCGACCGTGCTCTGCGTTGCGGCGCTCCGTATCCTCTGACCCATGACTTCGGGGGAGACCGAGACAGAGTCGTCCACGGCGCCGTCGTCGGAGAGCACGCCGTCCGGCTCGTCGGTACCGGCGGCGGCCCCGTATGCCCGGCGCCGCTTCGCCGCCCTGCTGGCGCTCGCCACCGCGGTCGTACTGGCGGCGGGTGTCGTCACGGTGGTCCAGTTGTCCCCCGAACCCTCCGGGGACACCGGTGCCGCCGCGGCGGCGGCCGACGGTGCCGTTGCCGGCGGGCAGTCGGCCTCCGCGTCCTCCGGCAGCCCGTCCTCCTCCCAGCGGACTCCACAGCCCGAACCGGCTCCGGACGACGCGACCTCCCGGCCGGCCCAGCAGGTGCCGCAGGAGCAGGGCGCGCGGTTCGAGGCGTGGGTCGACGAGGTGGCAGGCTGGCTCGACATCCCCCGGCGCGCCATGCACGCCTACGCGACGGCGACCGTCCGCATGGAGCAGGAGCGGCCGGGCTGCAACCTGTCGTGGGTCACACTCGCCGGGATCGGCCGCACGACGAGCGACCACGGCCGCGAGGGCGGTCGCGACCTCACGCGCGACGGCAGGCCGACCTCCCCCATCGGCACCATCGAGCTGCACAACTTCGCGGGCGAGGTGATATCCCAGGCGGGCGCCGAGGGGCCGCTGCAGCTCTCCCCCGCGGTGTGGCAGCAGTGGGCCGCGACCGCCTCGGGCGAGGCTCCGAACATCCAGGACATCGACGACGCGGCGCTCACCGCGGGACGGGCGCTGTGCGACGGCGGACGCGACCTCGACCAGGGCGGTCAATGGCTCGCGGGCGTCTCGGCGCTGCACGACGAACCGCTGTTCCTGCACCGCGTGCTCGCCACGGCCAACGTGTACGGCACCGTGGGCATGGCCGACGAGCGGCCCAACGAGAAGGTCCTGAAGGCCGTCACGTTCGCCATCGAGAAGATCGGCCTGCCGTACGTGTGGGGCGGCAACGGCACGGAGCAGGGCGATGCCGGGTTCGACTGTTCCGGGCTGACGACCGCCGCGTACGGCTCGGCCGGTGTGTCGCTGGAACGCACGGCCCACTGGCAGTACTCGTCCCTGCCGATCATCGGCCCGGACGAGGAGCCCCGGCTGGGCGACCTGGTGTTCTTCGGCGATCCGAACACGAAGATCCACCACGTCGGCATGTACATCGGCAACCAGCAGATGATCGACGCACCGACGTTCGGACAGGCCGTGCAGGTGCACAACTACCGCAAACCCGGCGACTCCTACGCGGGTGCCGGCAGGCCGGTGGCCTGACCCCGCGGTCCGGTAAGCACGCCGTTCGACCATCACCACTGCCAGGAGCGTGACCATGGAGACGACGACCGAGTCCTTCCGCACCTCCACCGGAGTCGACCTCGGACTCGAACACTTCGGTGATGCGGCTGCACCGCTCGTCCTGCTCGCCGGTGGCCCGACCATGCTGTCCTGGCCGGACGGACTCTGCGAGGCGCTGGCCCGCCGGGGGCGCCACGTGGTCCGTTACGACCTGCGCGACACCGGAGCGTCGACGACAGCCGATCCGGAGGCACCGGCGTACACGCTGCGCGATCTCGCCGAGGACGCCGCCGCGCTCGCCCGTGGTCTCGACGACCTGCCCGCGCACCTGGCCGGCATCGGCGTCGGCGGCATGGTCGCCCAGGTCGCCGCGCTCGATCACCCCGACGCGTTCTCCGCACTCACCCTCGCGGGCACCCGGCCGGTCGCGCCGGGCCCGGTCGACGACGACCTGCCCGACCACGACGCCCACACCATGGAGCGGATGTTCGCGCTCCCGATGCCCGACTGGTCCGATCGCGACGCCGTGGCCGACTTCGCCGCTGCGAACGCCGAGGTCCTCGGCAACGACCCGGTGGCCGCTCGCGCCACGGCCGTGCGCATCTTCGACCGCACGCCGTCGGCGGAACCCGCCGTCCACCGCGCCAACCAGCTGGGCATGGTTTTCGCCGCGCTCGACTGCACCCCGCGCTGGCGGGAGCGGCTCGCGGAGCTGGCCGTCCCCACGCTCGTCGTGCACGGCCGCCGCGATCCGTTCTTCCCCGTGGGCAACGGCGAAGCACTCGCCCGCGAGATCCCCGACGCCCGGCTGCACGTACTCGACGAGGCGGCGACCGCGATCCCCCACGATCTCGCCGAAGAGGTCGCCGACTCCATACTCGCGCGGTAGCCCGCCGCGGTCAGTGGGCGTGCTCGCGGTTGAACAGGCGGCGTGACCAGAGATAGCCGCCCGCGGCGCACAGTACGCACCAGCCGAGCGCGAGCCACGCCTGCTCGCCGATCGGACCGCCGGTCAACAACCCGCGCAGCGTCTCGATGATCGGCGTGAACGGCTGGTACTCGGCGAACCACCGCAGCCCCGCCGGCATCGACTCCACCGGTACGAACCCGCTGCCGAGGAACGGCAACAGGACCAGCGGCATCAGCGCGTTGCTCGCGGTTTCGACACTCGAGCACGCCTGTCCGGCCGCGACCGCGAGCCACACCAGGGCGAACGTGACAGCCAGGAGCAGCCCGGCCGCGGCGAGCCAGGCCGCCGGATCGGTCGAAGGGCGGAAACCGACGAGCACCGCGAGGCCGGTCACGATCACGAGTGCGATCGCCGCCTGGATCACACTGCCCAGCACGTGCCCGGTCAGTACCGACACGCGGGCGATGTGCATGGTGCGGAACCGCGCGACGATGCCCTCGGTCATGTCGGTGGCGACCGAGATCGCGGTTCCTTGCACGGTGGAGGTCACGGTCATCACGATGATCGCGGGAACGACGTAGGCCACGTATTCGGCCCGGCCTGCACCGGCTGTTCCCGCGATGCCGGCTCCCAGCGCGTCGCCGAAGACGTACACGAACAGCAGCAGGAACACGACCGGCATACCGACGAGCGTCAGTGTCATCGACGGATACCGCAGCATGTGGCGGAGGTTCCGCCGCAGCATCGTCGCCGAGTCCCGCAACGGATGAAACCGTCCGATGTGGATCTGAGACGGAGTGGTGGCGTGGGTCGTCATGGTGTGCCTGCTTTCTCGTGGGCCGGATTCCCGGTGAGTGCGAGGAAGACGTCGTCGAGGTCGGGCGTGTGGATCGTCAGCCCCTCGACGTCGATGTGGTGGTGGTCGAGGCTTTCCAGCAGGGTCCTCAGCGTTCCGACGCCGCCGTCGCCGGGCACCTGCAGCGCGAGCGCGTCGTCGTCCCGCGTCGCGGGCTCCAGGACCCGCGACGCTGCGTCGAGCGCACCCCTGTCGCCGAACTGCAACCGGACGTGGCCGCCGGGGATTCGCCGTTTCAGTTCGTCGGGTGTTCCCTCCGCGACGAGGCGGCCGTGGTCGAGCACGGCGATGCGGTCGGCGAGCGCGTCGGCCTCCTCCAGGTACTGCGTCGTCAGGAACACGGTGACGCCACCGGCGACGAGTTCTTCGACGATGCGCCACATGTCGCGGCGGCTGCGCGGATCCAGTCCGGTGGTCGGCTCGTCGAGGAAGATCACCTGCGGTCGGCCCATCAGCGTCATGGCGAGGTCGAGCCTCCGCCGCATGCCGCCGGAATAGGTGGAGGCGGGTTTGCCCGCGGCGTCGGTGAGATCGAACCGTTCCAGCAGTTCGGCCGCGCGGGCTCGCCCGGTTGCGCGGTCGAGATGGTGCAGGTCGGCCATCAACCGCAGGTTCTCGGCGCCGGTGAGCAGTCCGTCCACAGCGGAGAACTGGCCGGTCACGCCGATGGCGGCCCGTACGGCGTCGGGGTCGGCGGACACGTCGTGACCCACGACCCGTGCGCTTCCACCATCCGCGCCGAGCAGGGTGGTGAGAATCCTGACGGTCGTCGTCTTGCCTGCGCCGTTGGCGCCGAGCAGGGCGAACACCGTACCGGGCGCGACGGTCAGCTCGAGACCGTCCAGAACGACGTGGTCGGCGAACGACCGGCGGAGACCGCTCACGGCGATCGCCGGTGGACTGTGGGTGGTCATACTCGTCCTTTCGTGGACAGGGGGCATCGACAGCGAAGAGAGGATTTCGGCGAGGAGCCGTTCGCCGAACACGGGAACGGCATGGGTCGACCGCCGCGTCGATCACGGGCCACGAGCGGTGACAGGGACGGTTCGGCGAGGCGCGAACCGCACGGGAGCGGAGTCGGCGGATCGCCGACCGGTGACTGCGCGCCGGCCCTCAGGCGCGGCGGACGGTGACGTCGCCCGTCGAGGTGCGGCCTCGGACCTCGACGGTCTCGTCCGCCTCGTCCGGACCGAGCGCGTCGTCGAGCAGGTTACGCAGCTGACCGAACGTGGTCTCGACATCGAGCCACGCGGCCGTTCCCGCGGCGATGCCGAGGTCGAGGTCGCCCATCGACGTACCCAGCTCCACCTTGCCGCGGGCGATCTCGCCGAGCCGAATGGATCCGTTGTGGGTCCTGACGTCGACGCTCGCGCCGGCCTCGTCCACGACGATGGCACCGTTGGCGGAGCGGACGCGCACGTCACCGGCCACGGCGTCGATCTCGGTGTCACCGTTGGAGTTCTTGACCTCGGCGCCGCCCTCGACCCTGCCGACGCTCACCGTGCCGGAACCGGTGCGAATGTCGCCGTCGCCTCCGATCCCGTCGACGGTGACATGGCCCGCGCCGGTATCGAGCTGTGCCGAGCCGCTGCGTTCGACCCGGATGTCGCCCATCCCGGTCTTCAGCTTCACCCGGCCCAGCGTGCCCTCGCACCGGATGCCGCCCATCTGGAGTCTGCCGTCCACTCGGGACCCGGTGGGCAGTTCGATCGTGACATCGGCCGAGCGGGTCTTCCGGGAGAAGTCGAACGCACGGTGCTTGTGTGCGGTGATACGCACTTCGCCACCGGAGTGGTCGACCCGGACCTTGCCGGCGGCCTCCACATCGGACTCGTCCGACGGGTCGCTCGCGGCCACCTCGACGACCGTGTCGGCCCTGTCGCTCGCGACGATGTGGACGTCCCGAGCGACACCGAGGTCGAGCACTACGGAAACAGGCCCGGGAGTGTCGAAGACAAGCATGATCACCCTTCCTTCACGTGCCGGCACCTCCGGCCGGGCAGCCGGGGGCCGGGCAAGGTCGTGCTGACGTTGGAGCACGTGCAAGCGTGTGGACCGGTCAACGCACCCAACCGGTGAACTGCTGCCGCGACCGGACGCCCGGCGCGGCACCACCCCGGTGCCCGTCGTCCTCGCCACCGAGAGCCGCCGCAGCGGCCCGCACCAGCCAGGCGTTGACCGACCGCCCCTCCTCGGCCGCGGCCTCTTCCACCGCAGCCTTCAGCCTCTCGGGCAGGCGGACGTTGATCCGCGTCGTCGGGCCGTCCTCCGCGATCGAGACCGCAGCGTCGGACCTTCCCGCCACCGCCGGCGTGCGGTCTCCGGCTGCCCCCGACGCTTCGGGCGTCGGCGTCACGACGAACTCGGGATCACGGCCACGCAACCGCAGTTCGACCGCACCGGGAGCCAGGTCCCGGGTGATCTCGTCGGCAGCGCCCGACAACGCGTCGAGCAGCGTCATCCGGATCGCCGATTCGAGCGAACCCGCCAGCCGCTCGACCAGCGCGCGAGCTTCCTCGCCGCCGGCATCGGCGAGCGCGGCGAACTCACGACCGAGGTTGTCCACGTACACGTTCAACTCCATGGCTCAACTATGGCATCACAGTGATGCCATATCAACCCCCAGCCGACTCATGCTGCGTCGAGAGTCCGCGCAAGAAGCCGCACCGAGCGCTCCTAACAGGGAAAACATCGGCGTTGTCCGGTGAAACGGGGCGGCATCACGAATGGCTCAATCTGGCTCATCCGATGGCTCCGGGGGCGCGCGCCGCGACGAACGGAGGGCCGCCGTGCTGCGTGTCCACCGCCAGCTCGGTCACGAGCCCCGCAGCCGTGCGGCCCGCCGGATGAGGTGATCGCGCTCGGGAACGCTCGTGGCGGAGCGGGCCGCCTCGGCGTACAGGTCCGCCGCGCGCCCGATCTCGCCGGCGCGCTCGTGCAGGTAGGCCGACGCGGCGGTGTGGCGGGGCAGCCCCGGATCCACCTCACCCAGCGCCGCCAGCCCCGCACGCGGCCCGTCGGCCTCCCCCACCGCCACGGCCCGGTTCAACTGCACCACCGGGCTGCCGGTGAGCCGCAGCAGTTCGTCGTACCACTCGACGATCTGCGGCCAGTCCGTCTCGGCCGGCGCCGGGGCGTCGGCGTGCAACGCGGCGATCGCCGCCTGTGCCTGGTACTCACCGAGCCGGTCCCGCGCCAGCGCGGTCTGCAGGATCTCCACGCCCTCCGCGATCAGCCCGGTGTCCCACCGGCGGCGATCCTGCTCCGCCAACGGAACGAGCCGCCCGTCGGCGTCGGTGCGGGCGTCGCGACGTGCATGGTGCAGCAGCATGAGCGCCAGCAGACCGGCCACCTCCGGCTCGTCGGTCAGCGCGGCGAGCTGCCGGGTGAGCCGGATGGCCTCCGCGGCCAGGTCGACGTCACCGCCGTAACCCTCGTTGAAAACGAGATACAGCACCCGAAGCACCGTGGCCGGGTCACCGGCCCGGTCCAGCGACTGCCCCGCGATGCGCCGCTTCGCCCTGCTGATGCGCTGGGCCATCGTCGCCTCGGGAACGAGGTAGGCGGCCGCGATCTGCTGCGTGGTGAGCCCGCCGACCGCACGCAGCGTCAGCGCGACCGCAGACGCGGGCGTCAGCGACGGGTGCGCACAGAGGAAGTACAGCCGCAGCGTGTCGTCCGCGGCCGGCCCCGGCCCCGGCGGGGGCTCGGCCGCCACCACGGCCTCACGCCCCCGCCGCGACTCCTCGGCGCGCGCGGCGTCGAGGAACCGGCGCCACGACGTCGCGATCAGCCAGGCCTTGGGGTCACGCACGGGGTCTCCCCTGGACGGGTCGTCGGACCACGTCTCCAACGCCCGGATCACGGCTTCCTGCACCGCGTCCTCGGCCGAGGCGAAATCCGCCCCGCGCCGGACCAGTACCCCGATCACCGCGGGCACCAGCTCCCGCAGCGCCGACGGGTTCACTCGGCGGTCTCGGCCTTGTTCGACATGAACGGCCGCAGTTCGAGCCATTCGTGGATCGGTTCGCCGCCCGGTCCGGGTGCGGCCGACAACTCCCCCGCCAGTTCGAGCGCCCGCTCGTGGGACTCGACGTCGATCACCATCCAGCCCGCGACGAGATCCTTGGTCTCGGCGAACGGCCCGTCCGTCACGGGCGGGCGCCCTTCTCCGTCGTAGCGCACGAACGTGCCCTCGGGAGCCAGCGCCTGGGCGTCGACGAACTCACCCGTGGCTTCGAGTTTCGACGCGAAATCGCTCATGTAACGCATGTGCGCGTCGACCTCGTCCGGGCTCCAGTGGTCGATCGTTTCGTAGTCGACGACCGGCTCCGGTCCGCCCCGGTAGTGCTTCAGCAGCAGGTACTTCATGGTCTCTCTCCTTCGTCGCATGCGACACCTGGTGGCCGCTCGTGTCCCTGGGACGGAGCCGACTCCCCATTCTCGACACGACGACCGAGGTTTTTCCCTGATTTTTTTCGCGGCGCCTCCCGAACCCCCGGACGCGGGCCGTTCGAGGTTCGGGAGGCACGGCCGTTCGGCGCCCGCCCCACAGCCCGGCAGCTCCGCAGCCCAGCAGCCCCGCGGCTCAGCGGCTCAGGCTCCGACTCGGCTCGGTGGCTCAGCGGCTCAGGGCCGTCGCGCTGCGAATGTGGGAGAGCTTCTCCGGGTTGCGTACCCCGTAGAGACCGGTCACCAGTCCGTCGTCGATGCGCACCGCCACGACCGTGTCGACCTCGTCCCCGCGCCACAGCACGAGCGCGGGGTGGCCGTTGACGCTCGCCGGGGCCAGCGTGCCGATGTCGGGCACCCGCCATGCACCGGCCGCGAGGACCCTGCCCACCTTGTCCGAGCCCACGATCGGGTTCGGCACCGCCTGCGCGAGTCCTCCGCCGTCACCGATGAGCACGACGTCCGGAGCCAGGATGTCGAGCAGGCCTTGCAGGTCACCCGTGTCGACCGCACGGCGGAACGCGTCGAGCGCCCGCCGCGCCTCGTCCGGGGAGGCCGGACCCCGTGGCCTGCGCGCGCTCACGTGCCCGCGCGCCCGGTGGGCGATCTGCCGGACCGCGGCAGCGTTCTTGCCGACCGCGTCGGCGATCTCCTCGTAGTCGACGGCGAACACGTCCCGCAGCACGAACACCGCACGTTCGGTCGGCGAGAGCGTCTCCAGCACCAGCAGCATCGCCATCGACACGCTCTCGGCCAGCTCCACGTCCTCGGCCACGTCGGACACGGTGGTCAGCGGTTCGGGCAGCCACGCACCGACGTAGGCCTCCTTCCGCCTGCCGAGTGCGCGCATCCTCGTGAGCGCCTGCCTCGTCGTGATCCGCACCAGATACGCCCGCCGGTCACGCACCCGGGCCAACTCGACCCCGGTCCACTTCAGCCACGTCTCCTGAAGCACGTCCTCGGCGTCGGCGGCCGATCCGAGCATCTCGTAGGCGACCGTGAACAGCAGGTTCCGGTGGGCCACGAACACCTCGGTGGCCGTGTCGGCGTTCGGTGACGGCGGGTGCGCGATGCCGGTCATGAGGTCTCCCTTCGGTGACGACACCCCTACGACGCCGCGAGCGTCCTCGGTGTGACAGGCCGCCCGCGGCCTGCGGCGCCGCGAACGTTGGGGGCGGTGCCCGTCACCCGGCCGCTGTCACAACGTGCCCGCCACCGGCGTCGTGTGGTCATCCATCCGACACACGAGGAGGACACCGCCATGGAAACCCGATTCGACATGTTCGGCAACGACGTCGCGCTGAAGTTCGCCAAACGGTTCGCCAATGCGGGCGCCGTCATCACCGAGTCGCCGCTGCCGACGTCCGTCCAGGAACTCGTCTCGCTGCGCGCCAGCCAGATCAACGGCTGCGGCTGGTGCGTCGACATGCACACCAAGGAGGCCGCCGCCCACGGGGAGAGCGCCGAGCGGCTCAACCTCGTCGCCGTCTGGCGGGAGACCACGGTGTTCACGGCGGCCGAGCGGGCGGCGCTGGCCTTCGCGGAGGAGGGCACCCGGCTCGCCGACGCCCACCAGGGCGTGTCGGACGAGACGTGGGCCGCGGTGCGCGAACACTACGACGACGATCAGACCGCGGCGCTCGTGGCGCTCCTCGGCCTGATCAACGCGGCCAACCGGCTGGCCGTGATCGTCCACCAGCGGGGCGGGTCCTACCAGCCCGGCATGTTCGAGGCCGCCCTGTCGGGCCAGTCGTGACGTGACGGCCGTGCGGGGGTGCTCGCGAGTATCCCCGCACGGCCGGCTCTCCCCTCAGGGGAACGGCGTAGCGGTCAGACGACGCCTGCGCGGATCTCGTCGTAGATCGAGAGCTCCGGCAGGACGGACTCGCCCGAGCGCGTCGGTCAGCCCGCCTCGACGCGACCGTGGGTGAGGGCGGCCACTGCGTCCGCCAGCTTCCGGTGTTGCCGCGTCACCAGCGGGCCGTACTGGATCGCCTTCGACTTGATGCCGAGCTCCACGCGCGTGCCCGTGGGCTCGGGAGTCACCAGGACCGGGTAGAAGAACCCCCAGGTGGCCAGCGACATGCCCGAGTCGAGCAGCGCGAGGCCACGCCCGGGGTCGGTGTCGACGACGGAGAAGCCGGCGGGCCATCGCTGGGTGATCCACGCGTAGACGTGGTCCGGTGGTGCGTCGACCCGCACGACCTGCCGCCGTTTCGTCATCGGCACGGTCGCGACCGTGCCCTTCCGCGTCAGCGCGATCACCAGCAGCACGCAGACCACCACGGCCATGATCAGCATGACCAGCAGGAACACCTCGATATCCATGCGCCGGATTCTGCCCCACCGGGAGCGCCGCCGGACGCGGAATGCGCGATCTCCTCGGTGACGACCGGCCCGGTTCAGGCGGGCACGCGTTCCGCCCTGCAGAGCAGCGCGGTGGGCCTGCGCCCGATCCGGGTCAGCACAACGCTCGCCTCGCCCGCTCCGGCCGGCTTGAGCCTGCGGCGCAGCGTGTTCGGATCCACGTCGAGTCCTCGCACGAGGATCTCCACCCGGCCCACGTCGTGACGGCGCAGCATCGCCGACAGCTCCTTCTCGCTGTAGCGCCCGAACTCCAGCACCCGGAACGCGCGCACGCCGGGCGGTGGCTCGTCGCCGGTCAGGTAGGCGATGCGCTCGTCCAGCTGCCACAGGCCGTGCCGCGCACCGTAGTGCCGCACCAGACCGGCCCGGACGACGGCGCCGTCCGGGTCGACGATCCACTCCCCCGGCTCGCCGACGCCGATGTCGTCGGGTTCGTCGTCGGTGATCGTCCATTCCGCCGTCGCGGAACCGGCCGTACCGCTCCGCAGCACGGTCGCACGCCTGCGGGCCGTGGCGAGCCCGTCGCTCCACAGGCACGATTCCCGCACTTGGCCGTCGAGCGAGACGAGCTCGACCTCACGTGCCCATCCCGCGATGGACGGGTCGAGCCCGGGTGCGCATTTCACCACCAGGTCGCGTCCCGCGTAGACGGAAGCGACCTCGTCCAGCGGAGGCACGAAGTCGCCGGGCTTCCACGCGCGGCGCCCCGACGAGTCCCGCCGCGCCGGATCCGCCACGACCACTGCTCCGCGCGTGACCGGTGCGAGCGCATCCGCACGCACCAGCGCCGCGGTCACGCCGGCCGTCGCGACGTTGTGCCGTGCCATCGCCAACCGGGCAGGATCGAGATCGGACCCCACGCACCGCGCCGCCGTACCTGCCAGCGCCACCAGGTCGGCCCCGATCGAACACGTCACGTCGTGCACGTCCCGGCCGGCGAGCCGCTCGGCACGATGCCGCGCCACCGGGGAGGCACTCGCCTGCTGCAACGCATCGGATGTCAGCAGCCACGAGCCCGATCCGTCCAGCTTGGAGGCCGCCTTCCGGCGCAACAGCACGGTTTCCAGCACCGGGGCATAGCGGTCGCCCACGGCACGGCGCGCGGTGGTCACGTCCGCCAGCCAACTCGCGTCGGTCAGCGCCAGCCCGTCACAGGCCGCGATCGCCCGCTCACCCTCGGCCGAGGCCAGGAAGGCGACGTCGTCGGGTGAGAAGGCGTACGGCAACGGTTCCGGTGCTCCTGATTCCTGCGCTCCCGCAGCGCGGGCCGATCACGACTCCACGGGCTCGGGCGACTTGGTGCCCGTGATCATCACGTTGTAGAACAGCTCGCGGGGCAGCATCCTCGACAACAGCTTCTTGTCCACTGCGGACAGTCGAAGCCACAGCTTGTAGGCGAACAGGCGCCACCTGAGCGTCAGCTTCTCGTCCGGAACCGCGGCCTCGAACGTGCGGATCGGCCAGCCGGCCAGCGCGGCGCTGAACTCGTCGGTGACCGCCCGGACGTCGACCGCGCCAGCCGACAGCGCCGTGCGCTCCAATTCGGACGGATCGAACGTGTGCAGGTCGACCACGGCCTCGAGCGCCGCAGCGCGCGAGGACTCGTCGAGCTCGGCCTGCGGCCGCCGCCACCCGCTCAAGGCGGGCAGTTTGGTCAGGTTGGTCGTCACCCACCAGGTCAGCTGACCGAGTTTGCGGGCGTAGAAGTCGCCGACCTTCGTCGGCTCACCCGCGAACACGAACCGCCCGCCCGGCTTGAGCACACGCAGCACCTCCCGCAGCGACGCCTCGACGTCCGGGATGTGGTGCAGCACGGCATGCCCGATCACGAGGTCGAAACTGTCGTCCTCGTACGGGATCCGTTCGGCGTCCGCGACCCGGCCGTCCACGTCGAGCCCGAGCTGCTCGGCGTTGCGCAGCGCGACCTCGACCATGCCGGGCGACAGGTCCGTCACCGAACCCTTCTTGATCATCCCGCCCTGCATCAGGTTCAGCAGGAAGAAGCCCGTGCCGCTGCCCAACTCCATCGCGGTCGGGTACGGCCCGGTGTCGGTGCCCGCCACCGCGGTGAACACGTCGGTCGCGTAGTCGATGCAGCGCTCGTCGTACGAGATCGACCACTTCTCGTCGTACGTGCCGGCTTCCCAGTCGTGGTACAGCACGTTGGCGAGTTTCGGATCGGCGTAGGCGGCCTCGACCTCGTCGGCGCTGGCGTGCGGGTTCGGTGCCGGGTCGAGACGTTCCGTCGCGTCGGACACGGTCACTTCCCCTTGAACTCGGCCTTGCCGGGACCGTTCTCGATGAACGACTCCATCCCCGCGGCCTGGTCCTCGGTCGCCCACAGCGCCGTGAACAGCTGCGTCTCCAGCTTGAGTGCGTTGCGCAGATCCATGTCCTGGCCGCCGTCGATCGCGGCCTTTGCGGCCTTCAGCGCCACCGCGGGACCGTCGGCGAACTGCGCAGCCCACTTGTGCGCCGCGGCGTACACCTCGTCCGGCGCGACGACCTGGTCGACCAGCCCGATCGACAGCGCCTCCTCGGCCTTGACGAACCGTCCCGTGTAGACGATGTCCTTGGCCTTGCTCGGGCCCACGAGCCGCGTCAGCCGCTGCGTACCGCCCGCACCCGGGATGATGCCGAGCTGGATCTCCGGCTGGCCGACCTTCACGTTGTCGCCGACGACCCGGCGGTCCGCCGTCATCGCCAGTTCGAGGCCGCCGCCGAGCGCGTAGCCGGTGACCGCGGCGACCGTCGGCTTCGGCAGCTCGGCGATCGAGGCCAGCGACGCCTGCAGTTCGGCGCCGAACTCGTTGATCTCGACGTAGGACTTGGCCGCCATCTCCTTGATGTCGGCACCGCCCGCGAACGTCTTCTCCCCGCCGTAGAGGATCACGGCGCGGACGTCGTCGCGGCCCGCGGCCTCCTTCGCGACCTCGGCGAGCTCGCGCTGCACCTGATTGTTCAGCGCATTGACCGGCGGCCGGTCCAGCCTGATGGTGCCGACGCCTGCCTCGACCTCGAGTCGTACGAACTCGCCCACGCCTTCCTCCTTGAACGCTTGCTCGACGTGCCTGCGACCGGAAGCTACCGGTCGGTAATAAGCTTACCTGCGTCGTGCGAAGAAGCGATCACCCGAGCGCTCCAGCACGAGGTCCTGGCCGAACGTAGCCGACAGATTCTCCGCCGTCAGCACGTCGTCGAGCAGGCCCGCCGCGACGGTACGGCCCTCGGACAGCAACAGGGCATGGGTGAATCCGGGCGGGATCTCCTCCACGTGGTGGGTGACCAGCGCCATCGCGGGCGCGTCCGGATCGAGCGCCAGCTCCGAGAGCCGCGCGACGAGATCCTCGCGCCCACCGAGATCGAGGCCCGCGGCCGGCTCGTCGAGCAGCAGCAGTTCCGGGTCCGTCATCTGCGCGCGGGCGATGAGGGTGCGTTTGCGCTCACCCTCGGAGAGCGTGCCGTACTCGCGCGTGGCCAGGTGGGCGATGCCGAGGGCCGCCAGCAGCTCGTCGGCCCGCTCGGTGTCGAGCTCGTCGTAGCGCTCGCGCCAGCGGCCCATGACCGCATAGCCGGCGCTGACCACGACGTCCCGCACCTTCTCCTCGCCGGGGACGCGCACGTTGACGGCCGCCGACGTGAAGCCGATCCGCGTGCGGAGTTCGAACACGTCGGTACGGCCGATCTGCTCACCCAGCACGTGCACGGTGCCCGTCGTCGGGTGCAGCTCCGCCGCCGCAAGCTTGAGCAACGTGGTCTTGCCCGCACCGTTCGGGCCGAGGATCACCCAACGTTCGTCGAGTTCCACCGACCAGTCGAAATCGGTCAGCAACTTGTTGCCGCCCCGCCGGACCCCGACGCCCGAGGCGTGGACCACCAGGTCCTCGAGGTTGTCCGGCTCGCCGGTGCGTGAGTCGTCCCGTGGAATGTCGTGCGCCGCGTTCACGGGGGACATTCTCACCGACCGGCCACGGCCACCCGCGTGTGGGCCCGCGTCACGCGGACACCACCTTGCCGAGTTCGGCCGGACTCGCCAACAGCCGGTGCCGCGGCAGCACGCGCACGGTGTAACCCAGCGCCCCCGCGTGCGGCAACCGCAGCCGCGCCTCGAACACGCCGCGCTCCACCGGCTCCATCGTCACGTGCACGACGTCGGCCAGCTCATCGGTGTCCCCGACCCGGCCGACCACGGCTTGCACCTCCACGTCGGCGGGGTCCAGCCCCGCCAGGTCCACCCGGGCGCGCATCCGCACGTCCGCACCCACCACGAGCGTCTCCGCACCGTCGGCCAGCAACTCCGTGTCGGCGACGCGCACCCGCGGCCAGGCCACCTCCAGGCGCGTGCGGTAGTCGTGGAACGCGCGCGACCCGGCGTAGCCGTCGGCCGTGGCCTCCGCGACCGTCTCGGCCGCGGGCAGGTAGTACGACTCGACGTACTCGCGGACCATGCGCGAGGCCTGCACGCTCGGGCCCAGCGTGCGCAGCGTGTGCCACACGCGCGAGAGCCAGCCCTTCGGCACACCGCGCTCGTCCCGGTCGTAGAACAGCGGCGCGATCTGCTGGCCCAGCAGGTCGTACAGCGCGGCGGCCTCCAGATCGTCCCGCTGCAGCGGGTCGGCGACCCCGTCGGCCGTCGGGATCGCCCAGCCGTTGCTGCCGTCGTAGAACTCGTCCCACCAGCCGTCGCTGGTGGACAGGTTCAGGCAGCCGTTGAGCGCCGCCTTCATCCCCGAGGTGCCGCACGCCTCCAGCGGCCGCGTCGGATTGTTCAGCCACACGTCACAGCCGCGGTACAGATAGCGGGCCATCTGCATGCCGTAGTCGGGCAGGAACACGATGCGCCTGCGCACCTCGGGATCGTCGTCGATGAACCGCACGATCTGCTGGATGAGCGCCTTGCCGCCCTCGTCGGCCGGATGTGACTTGCCCGCGACGACGATCTGGATCGGCCGGTGTTCGTCGAGCAACAGGGCGCGCAGCCGCTCCGGGTCCCGCAGCATCAGCGTCAGCCGCTTGTACGTCGGCACCCGCCTGGCGAAGCCCACGGTGAGCACGTCCGGATCGAAGATCCGCTCCGTCCAGCCCAGTTCCAGTGCCGAGGCACCGCGCTGCAGCCACGCCTCCCGCGCGCGCCTGCGCACCTCGCCGACCAGGTTGGACCGCAGTTCCCGGCGCAGTGCCCACAACTGTTCGTCGGTCACGTCGGCCGCGATGCGCGTGCCGTTGCCGTCGCCCTCGTGGCCCCACTCCTCGTCGTTGCCGCCGAGCAGCGCGGTCATCTCGCGCGCCACCCAGGTCGGACCGTGCACGCCGTTGGTGACCGAACGGACCGGCACCTCGTCGACGTCGAAACCCGGCCACAGGCCGGCGAACATGCGCCGCGACACGCGGCCGTGCAGCGCGGAGACGCCGTTGGCGCGCTGGGCCAGCCGCAGCCCCATGTGCGCCATGTTGAACATGCCCGGGTTGTCCTCCGCGCCGAGCGCGAGGACCCGCCGCGGGTCGACGTGCGGCAGCAGGGCACCGTCACCGAAATAGTGCTGCACCAGGTCGACGGGGAACCGGTCGATACCGGCGGGCACGGGCGTGTGTGTGGTGAAGACCGTGCCCGCGCGCACCGCCGACAGCGCTTCGTCGAAGTCGAGACCGCCGCCGGCGAGGATCTCGTCGGCACGTTCCAGGCCGAGGAAGCCCGCGTGCCCCTCGTTGGTGTGGAACACCTCCGGCTGCGGATGCCCGGTGAGTTCGCAGTACCGCCGTACTGCGCGCATACCACCGATGCCGGCGAGGATCTCCTGCCGAATGCGGTGGTCGGCATCGCCGCCGTAGAGGCGGTCGGTGATCCGCCGCAGATCGTCGTCGTTCCCGTCGACGTCGGTGTCGAGCAGCAGCAGCACCGCACGGCCGACGCTCGCCTTCCACATCTGGGCGCGCAGCTCACGACCCCCCGGCATGGCGACGCTCACCATGGCGGGCCTGCCCGACTCCTCGGTGACCGGTTCGAGGGGCAGTCCGTCGGGGTCGATCACCGGGTAGTGCTCGACCTGCCAGCCGTCGAGCGAGAGCGACTGGCGGAAGTACCCGGCGCGGTACAGCGGGCCCACGCCGATGATCGGCACCCCCAGGTCGGAGGCGGCCTTGAGGTGGTCCCCCGCGAGCACGCCGAGACCACCGGAATAGTTCGGCAGCGCCTCGTGCACGCCGAACTCCATCGAGAAGTAGGCGACCGCCCCGGGCACGCGCTCGTGGTCGGCGGCCAGCCGCTGGTACCAGCGCGGTTCGGTCAGGTAGCGGTGCAGTCCGTCCACGGCGTCGCGGGTGCGTTTCAGGAACGCCTCGTCGCGGGCGAGCTCGTCGAGCCGGTCCGCCGGGATCTCGGTGAGCATCCGCAACGGGTCGCGGATCCGCCGGAACAGCGCGTCGTCCATCGACGCGAACAGGTCGCGCGTCGGCGGGTGCCACGTCCAGCGCAGGTTCGTCGCCAGCGCGGTGAGCCCCGCCAGTTGGTCCGGAATGCGCGCGTGCACGGTGAAGCGGCGGACTGCTCTCATGCTGCGATTCAACCTACTGGATCACCGGCGCGCAGCCGCGGGGGCGTGATCACCACCATTCGGCGGGACTCGGTGTCCGGATCGCTGCGTGCCGCGCCCGGCCACTCAGTAAGGTGCACCCCCATGAGGACAGGGGGGCGCCCGGGACGCATCGACGCAGCACGGATCATCGCCGGAATGGCCGTCGTGGCCCTGACCGCGACCGCCTGCGCGGGCGAACGAGTCACCGGTGAGCTGCAGACGGTGGGCGACGTCGCCGGCCTGCCCGTGACGCATTTCGAGAGCGGGCTCAAGGACGACGCGGCGAAACCGGACGTGCAGGCCGAGGGCGCCACCGACGCGATCGAGGACCGGCTTGCGCTGGCCTCGATCGCCGACGTCACCGATTACTGGGACGAGCAGATGCCGGAGCACTTCTCCGAGAGCTTCGAACACGTCGACAAGCTCATGTCCTACGACCCGGAGGGCGAGTCGCAGGAGGTCTGCGGCACCAACACGCGGGACATGGCGCTCAACGCCTTCTACTGTCCGCCGGAGGACCTCGTCGCCTGGGACCGCGGCGTCCTGCTGCCACTGCTGCGCGAGAAGTTCGGTGACATGGCCATCGCCGCGGTGCTGGCCCACGAGTTCGGGCACGCGGTCCAGACCCGCCTCGGGGAGAAGGCCGGGATCGACGACAGCACGTCGACGATCGTCAAGGAACAGCAGGCCGACTGCTTCACCGGTTCGTACATGCGCTGGATCGCCGAGGGCAAGAGCAAGTACTTCGAACTGTCGACGTCCGACGGCGTCAACGAGGTGCTCGGCGCGCTGTTCCTGATCCGCGACGCCCCCGGCGCGCACGCCAACGAACAAGGCGCCCACGGCTCCGGATTCGACCGGACCTACGCGGTGCAGCTCGGCTTCGAGGACGGAGCCAAGCGGTGTGCGGAGATCGACAAGGCCGAGATCGAGCAGCGCATCACCGAGGTGCCGTTCAAGAACGCGACCGACCAGGCGCAGAAGGGCCAGGCACCGATCACGGCAGGCACCATGGTGCACGTCCAGCGCAGCCTCGATCAGGCGTTCTCCGCCACCGGCGTCGACGCGCCGAAGATCGTCGAGGACGACGGAGCGTGTGAGCAGGGCCGGTCCACGCCGCCGGTGTCGTACTGCAGCGAGGCCAACGAGGTGGACATCGACCTGGCAACACTCGAGAAGATCGGGCAGCCCGCCGACCAGGTGGGCGAGCTGACCGGCAAGAAGTCGCCCGACGCGGGGCTCGGCGACTTCGCCGTGTTCTCGGAGGTGGCGTCCCGGTACGTGCAGGGCATCCAGGAGGGTGTCGGCGCGCCCACCGAGGGCGGTCAGGCCGGGCTGCGCACGGCCTGCCTCGTGGGCGCGTGGGCCAAGTTCGCCAACAACCCCGACAGCGGCTCGACGCTGTACCTGTCCCCCGGCGACCTGGACGAGGCGATCGCCGAGCTGCTGCAGCCGCGCAGCCTGCTGGCCGCCGACATCAACGGCCACCGGGTCGCCAACGGGTTCGCCCGCATCGAGGCCCTGCGCAACGGCTACCTCGAAGGTTCCTCCGTCTGCACGGAGACCTACAAGTAGCAGCGCACCCCACCCGCGCCGAGTGCCGGACCGGGATCGAACGGTCGAGACCGGTCCGGCACTGCCTGTCGCGGTGAGCGGGTCAACCGGGCGGCAGGAGCGGCCCCGCGTCCCGGCGCTCGAACACGAGGTTCGTGTGCACCAGCGCGACCTCCGGGCGGTCGGTGAACTCGTCGAGCACCAGCCGCTGGAGCTCGTGCGGGTTCTCGGCGGCCACGTGCACGAGAAAGTCGTCCGGTCCGCTCACGTGGTACAGCTCCAGCGTCTCCGGCAGCGCCAGTACGTGCTGGATGAACGGGTCGACCAGCGGGCGGCGGTGCGGCTGGACGCGGATGAACAGCAGCGCCTGCAGCGGCCGTCCGATCTTCTCGGCGTCGACGCGGACGCTGTAGCCGAGGATGACACCGGCCTCACGCAGGCGGTTGACCCGGTCGAGACACGTCGAGGGCGCGATGCCGACCGCGGCGGCGAGGTCCTTGTTGGGGATCCGGGAATCGTTCTGCAGCGCCGCCAGTATGCGCACGTCCACCGAATCCAGTTCGGCATTCTTAGCCATACCGGAAACCCTAACCGGACCCGGTGGAACTTTTCCGGTTCTGCACCGATGCTGCGGCATGTCCGTCCCCGTCGATGCGGGAGCCTGCCATGCCCCAGCAACTGCCCGTGTTCGTTGCGACCACGCTGTTGATGCTCGTCATCCCCGGCCCCGACTTCGTGCTGGTCACCCGCAACACCGCCGCCGGTGGGCCGCGCCGCGGGCACGCCACCACGATCGGCATCTGCAGCGGCCTCGCACTGCTGACACTCGTCGCCGCGGCCGGTGTCACCGCGGCGGCCACGGACCCGCACGTACTGCTGGCCCTCCGCATCTGCGGGGGCGGATACCTCGCGGCGCTCGGCGTGACCTTCGCCCTCGCCGCCCGGTCCCGCCACCCGGACGCGGCCGATCCGAACGCAGTGCGCCGCACCGGGTCACCGATCGCGCAGGGGTTCGCCTGCAACGTGCTCAACCCGAAGGCGCTGATCTTCTACCTGACGTTCATGCCCCAGTTCGTACGCCTGGACGGCTCGGTGCCGCTGCAGACACTCCTGCTCGGCGGACTGGTGATCGGCTGTGCCGCACTGTGGTGGACGCTCTACGTGACGGCGCTCGGCGCACTCGGTGCGGTGCTGGCCCGGCCGCGGGTGCGCCGCACCCTCGATGTCGGCGCGGGCCTGGCGCTCGCCGCCCTCGGCGTCACGACGCTCGCCGGCACCCTCGGCTGACGACTCCGGACCACCACGCGGCTGCCGCACCGCGGCGCTTCCGCCGGACCGTCCCGCCGGCCACAGTCAGGGCCGCGGCCGGCGGGACGGATGTGGTCCGGCAGGCTCAGAACAGGGCGCCGGCGAGGTCGCGGCGCGCCTTGGCGACGCGGTCGTCGGCCGGGTCGAACAGCTCGAACAGTCCGACCAGGTGTTCCCGGACGCGATCCCGGTCCTGGCCGGCCGTGCGGCGGATCGTGTCGATGAGCCGGGTGAACGCCGCCTCGACCTGCTGCTGGGCGACCTGATGGTCGGCCGCGGCGAGCTGGGCGTCGAGGTCGGACGGGTCGGCGTCGGCCTTCGTGAGCACCGCCGGGTCGGATTCGGCGGCCCTGGCGGCGAACCGCACCTGGTTCAGCGCGGCCTTGGCCTGTTCGTTGGCAGGCTCGGCGTCCAGGATCCGCCGGTAGGCCGCCTCGGCGGCGGCGAGGTCGCCCTGGGCGAACGCGTGCTCGGCCTCGGTGAACCGCTCGTCCTCCGGTTCTTCCGCGGGCTCCGCGGCCGCGCCCTCCTCCGCAGCCCGGATCCCGGGCAGCTTGTCGCGCAGCGCGTCCAGCAGCTTGTTCAGCCACTGCTTGATCTCCGGCTCCGGCAGCGCGCCGGAGAAGGCGTCGACGGGCTGGCCGCCGGCGATCGCCACGATCGTCGGGATGGACTGCACGCCGAACAGCTGCGAGATCCGCGGGTTGGCGTCGACGTCGACCTTCGCCAGCACCCATGCGCCGTTCGCCTCACCGGCGAGCTTCTCGAGTACCGGGCTGAGCTGCTTGCACGGCCCGCACCATTCGGCCCACAGGTCGACGACGACGAGCGTGTTCATCGACCGCTCGACGATCTCGGCCTGGAACGACGACTCGGTCACGTCGATGACGGCACCACCGGTGGCACCGCCACCGGCCCCACCGGGCTGCGGCGGCGCCTCACCGCTCACCGCGGACGGGCCGTCCTGCTGCTTCGAGGCCTCGGCGCGCTGCTTCAGACCGGACAGGTCGACCGCTCCGGAGAGGGCCGACGGTACCCCTGGAGTGTTGCGTGGCTGTGTCACGGTTCCATCCTGGCACGGACTACTGGGAGCTGGGTCACTGGTGGAATCCTAACGAATCCGCAGCTCGGCGCCGTTCCGGCAGGCGGGTGCGCGGTGGTTCACGGCTCGCGCAGCTGCGCCTGCACCCGGTCGATCTTGGCGTCGAGCTGGCCGGTGTATCCGGGCCGGATGTCGGCCTTGATCACCAGGCCGACCCGGGCGGCACCCTCCCCTGCGGCGTCGGTCGCCCGTTTGACCACGTCCATCACCTCGTCCCATTCGCCTTCGATCTCGGTGAACATCGACCCGGTGCGGTACGGCAGGCCGGAGTCCCGGACGACCCGGACGGCCCTGGCGACGGCCTCGCTCACACCACCGTCGGAGTCGGCAGCGGCGGCCGGGCTGACACTGAACGCGACGATCATGATGGGACTCCCTGTGGTTCTCGTGCCGGTCGCCACGTGCGCCGGACGTCTCGTGCCCCGTGTTCTACCTCGACCGCGCCCTGCCCTGCACCACCTGCGGCACACGCGACCGCGACAGCGGACGGCGGACGGGGCGGCAACAGAGCGGGCGGCGGCGGACCGGGAGGCAGCGGACGGCGGCGACGGCGATCGGCTCGGGGCGCGTGCCAGCCGATACCGCCCGCGCTGCTAACTTCGAACGCCATGAACCGTCCGTTGCCGTTCGACCCGATCGCCCGCGCGGCGCAACTGTGGGAGGACCGCATCGGGCCTTCCGACACCATGGCGGCCGTGACGGGTCTGATGCGGGTCCAGCAGATCGTCCAGTCGGCGGTCGACGGCGCGCTGAAACCGCACGGGCTGACGTTCGCCCGCTACGAGGCGCTGGTCCTGCTGACGTTCTCGCGCCAGGGCGCACTGCCGATGCGTGTCATGGGCGAACGACTGCAGTTGCACCCCACGAGCGTCACCAACATCGTCGACCGACTGGAGTCCGGCGGGCTGGTCGCACGGCTGCCGCATCCGACGGACCGGCGCACGACTCTCGTCGAGATCACCGACGACGGGCGCGCCCGCTACGAGGTCGCGACGAAGGCCGTCACCGACATCGACTTCGGGCTCCACGGCCTGACCGACCGGCAGACACAGCAGCTCACCGACCTACTCACCAAGGCGCGCAAGGCGGCAGGCGACTTCAGGGAGTGAGCCGCCGCTCAGACGCCGACCGGCTCCCGCCGGAACAGCGCCGTGCCGCCCTGCTGCGACTTCTGCGGGCCGTCGAGCTTGCCGCGGCGCAGCGCCCACGTCTCGAACCACCAGGTGAACAGCGGCGGGATGCTCGCCAGCAGCGCGGTGAGGGTGGTGCCTGCCGTCCAGCCCAACGGCTTCGCGACGCCCAGCGTCACGGCCAGATACACCACGAACATCGCGCCGTGCACGGCGCCGAGCACGGGCACGCCGCCCTCGCCGAGCTCGACGACGTACTTCAGGAACATGCCGATCAGCAGGCCGGCCCACGACAGCGCCTCGGCCACGGCGACCACGCGGAACAAGACGGCGGCCTTGTTCGACAACGGTTCCTCCTCCGCTCGGATTGTGCCGCCACGGACGGCGGCCACGTCACTTGCTGTATACGCCAACGCCGCCAGTGACGCGCAACATGCCCACGGGTTCCGTGACCGTACTCACGAACATCGGCGTGACCTGGTGAGATAGTGACCACATGTAACCGCATGGTGCGCATTGTCACCACTTCGGGTGCGCTGCCCCGCGGGGCGTTTCCCGGCCGAACCCGCGGCGTCCACCGCTACCGTCCCGGGACCGGAACGACTACCGCCCCGGGACGTGTTCGGGGTCGGGTTCGCCCTCGGAGCCGTTGATGGGTACCGGTGACCGTGTGACGATACGACCATGACTCAGCGTCGAACACCGCCGTTCCGCGCGGACCACGTCGGCAGCCTGTTGCGCCCGGCCGTACTCCACGAGGCGCGGACGCAGGCCGCCCAAGGCGCCATCACGGCCGAACAGCTACGAGCCGTCGAGGACGAGGCGATCCGCGGGGTCGTCGACATGCAGCGCAAGGTCGGCCTGCGGTCGGCCACCGACGGCGAGTTCCGGCGCTCGTCGTGGCACATGGACTTCATCTACCAGCTCGACGGGATCTCGGCGAGCGACGAGAAGCTGCACGTGACGTTCCGCAACGCCGGCGGTGAACTGGAGTTCAGCCCGTCGGGCCTGAAGGTCGACGGCACGGTCGGTCTCCGCCACCCGATCTTCGGGGACCATTTCGACTTCCTGAAGTCCATTGTAGACACCGGAGTCACGCCGAAACTCACGATCCCGTCGCCGAGCATGGTCTACTACCGCGGCGGCAGGGCGGCCGTCGATCCCGGCGTCTACCCGGATCTCGAGGACTTCTTCGCCGATCTCGGCGCCGCGTACGCCGCACAGGTCGCGGCCGTCGGCGAAGGCGGGTGCCGGTACCTGCAGCTCGACGACACGAGCCTCGCCTACCTCAACGACCCCGCGCAACGCGAGCTCGTCGCCGAGATGGGCTTCGACCCCGAGACGCTCCACCTGCGCAACATCCGGACGATGAACGCCGCGATCGCCGCCAAGCCCGACGACATGGCGATCACCACCCACCTGTGCCGCGGCAACTACCGTTCGTCCTGGGCCGCGGAGGGCAGCTACGACTTCGTCGCGGAGGCACTGTTCAACGAGCTCGACGTGGACGGTTACTTCCTCGAATTCGACGACGAACGTTCCGGCGGGTTCGAACCGCTGCGTCACGTCCCCAAGGACAAGTACGTCGTGCTCGGCCTGGTCACGACCAAACGCGGCGAGCTGGAGACGGTGGACGGGCTGCGCCGGCGCATCGAACAGGCGTCCCGGTACATCGACGTCGACCAGCTCTGCCTGTCCCCGCAATGCGGCTTCTCCTCCACCGAGGAGGGCAACGACATCACCGAGGACGAGCAGCTCCGCAAACTCGAGCTGATCGTCGAGACCGCCGCGAAGGTCTGGGGCTGACACCTGCGACGTGCCGCCGGGACCACCGCGGTCGAAGCACGCACGGCGCCCGCGGTCACCAGATCAGTCGCGGTGCCACGAGTCACGGTGCCACCAGATCAGTCACGGCGTCACCACATCACGAGGTCTTCGAACAGGTCCGGCAGCAGGACGACACCGAATCCGAGCACGGCGCAGGGCACGACGGCAGCGGCGACCCGTGCGGCCTGGCGCGCCGACGGAACTCCGAGCCACGCGATCACGCCGACCGCCGCACCCGAAACCGCCAACAGCGCCACATCGTCGGCGTCGAACCGGCGCACCAGGTCGCCGATGACAAGCCCGATCGCGCCCGCACACGCGAGTGCACCCCACCAGCCGTCGACACCGACGTGACGCAGGACGAACGCCAGCACCAGGCCCGCCACCAGCGCCAACACGAACCACGTCACCAGGCGCATGAGTGGCGGCGGATAGAAACCGCCGTACAGCACCACGTAGAAAACCGAGCGGAAACCGTAGAACGACGCGACCGCCGCGAGTAGCAGCGCCGTCACGCGCGCATACGCATCCGCCGGCGTGCGCCGACGGGCGACCAGAACCGCCAGCACCACCCATACCGTGAAGGTGTGCGCCAACGAGCGGAGGACGTCGTCGTAATACGACCAGGCGACCGCCGCACCGGCCAGCAGACCGGTCACGGCCGGAATGACACTGTCCCGCAGTGACCCGCCCACCGCGGCTCGCTCGTTCGCCGCCTCCGACATCGTCGCTCCCCTGTTGCGTTCGAATCGGTCGGGCCGGTCGGCCTGTGGCGTCGTCAGCCGTGGGGCCGGCCGCCCTACGGCCGGTCACCCTACGGACACCGGACCGCGGCGGCGCGAAGCCCGGACCAGGCCGCGCCCGTGGCGTGCGGGAGTCCCGTGCGCCCCGCGCGTGGCCTACAGTGCGGAGCCGTGCCGGAGCCACTCGAACCGATCGTCCTGCCCGCCAACCAGCCGCCGCAGTTCTACCGCGGCGGGGCCGCCATCGCCGCGCTGCGCGGCGACGAGGCCCGCGACTACGGCCCCGAGGACTGGATCGCCTCGACGACCACGCGGTTCACGGGCGGTCCCGACGGGCTGACGCGCCTGCCCGACGGCCGGTGGCTGGCCGACGCCGTCACCGCGGATCCACGGGGCTGGCTCGGCGACCCGCACCTGCGGCGGTTCGGCGATTCGACCGCGCTGCTGGTGAAACTGCTCGACGCCGGCCAGCGGCTGCCCGTCCACTTCCACCCCGACGACCGGTTCGCCCGCGCGCACTTCGACTCGCACTTCGGCAAGACCGAGGCGTGGATCGTCGTCGGAACCACCGGCGACGATCCGACCGTCTACACCGGATTCCGCGAGACACTCGCCGCCGCGACGGTCCGCGACTGGGTGCGCGACCAGGACGCACCGTCGATGCTGGCGGCGCTCAACGCCGTCCCGGTCGCACCGGGCGACACGGTCGTGATCCCGGCGGGCCTGCCGCACGCGATCGGCGCGGGCGTGTTCGTCGTCGAGCTCCAGCAGCCCACCGACTTCTCGCTCACCATGGAGTGGCGTGACTTCCTCGGCTCACCCGAGCAGGGCCACCTGGGGCTCGGTTTCGACACGGCGTTGCAGGTTCTCGACACCTCCGGCTGGGACGAGCAGCGACTGACCTCGCTCATCCGGCGCGGCGGCGAACCTGCCGACGGCGAAGCCGCCGACCCTGCGGCGGCCGAACTGCTCGCCCCGCTCGCCGACGGTTTCTTCCGCGCCGAGCGCCTGCTCCCCCACATTGCGCCTGCCGGCACGCTCACGCTCACGCCGGGGTTCGCCGTGCTCGTGGCGCTCGACGGCGCGGGGACCCTGGCCTCCCAGCACGGCGAGACGCCGATCGCGCGGGGTGACACCGTCGTCGTGCCCTACGGGGCGGGCACGGTGGAGCTGTCCGGCGACGTCACCGTCCTCCGCTGCCGCCCGCCCGCCTGACCGGCCGGGTCCGCCGGACGCTCGGGCCGCGTGCGCGGCGGCGCCGACGTTCGGCCGGCCGGGTGCGTGGGCGCAGGAACGCCGGTCCTCTGCCCGGATGCGCGACCACGTGCCGGATCCGGCGTTCCCGCGACGGCACACCGTCAGCAGTCCGGGACGGCGCGGCCGCCCTGCGGATACCGCCGCCGCGCCACCGGCCGCCCGGCCACCACACGCGCGGCCGGTGGACGGGGTACGCCGGTCGCTGGAAGGTGACGACCGCCACCGCGACCAGTGGCACCAGCGCCGCCGCAGCGGCCGTGACCCAGGTCGTCGCCGTGGTGAGCGGATGCCCGAGGGTGATCAGCCCGACCACGACGGCGGGCGCCCCGGAGCCGAGGTAGAACGCGACATGCAGCGCACCGGTGATCGCCCCCTTGCGGACGACGGGCGCGACAGCGTCGACGGCCGCCGACGCACCGCCGTACGCCAGGCCGTGCCCCGCGCCGGCGATCACCGCGGCGACGAGGGTCACCACTGTCGATCCACCCGCCGTGACCGCCAGCAGCGCCAGGCTCGTCAACAGTGCCGCGAGCCCGAGGACCTGTGCTCGCCGGTCATGCAACCTGCCCACGAGCGGCTGGGTCGCCACGGAACACACCAGCACCAGGCCGAGGATCGCGCCCGTCACCGCCGGGTTCGACTGCCCCGCACGGTCGAGCAGCGTCGGAATGATCGCCAGGAACAGCCCGGCCACCGTCCACGCGACGAACCCCGCGGCCGCCGCCGAGGCGAACACCCGGCGCATGCCACGCGGGATCGCCGGTTTCGTGGGGCGCCACCCCGCGAGGCCCGGAACACCGGCCGCCACGGTCATCCCGGGGGCGGTGCCGCCGAGCCCCGACACGAGGCGCCACCCGATCGCCAGCAGTCCGAGGTGGAGAGCGAACGGCAACGTTTCCGGGGCGGGCGCGTACCGCGCGAGCAGCCCGCCGACGACCGGTCCCGCGGCGGTGCCGCCCACGAACGCGATGCCGGCCAGCGCCGCGGGGGCGACCCGCCTGCCGCCGTGGAGCGACGTCAGCGCGCTCGCTGCCGCCGTCGCCGCGCCCAGTGCGAGCCCCTGGGCCCCACGGCCCACCAGCAGCCAGGTGGTGTCGGTGGCGAACACGAAACACGCCGAACCGGCCGCCGCGACGAGCAGCGCCCCGCGCAGCACCGGGCGGGCGCCGAGCGCATCGGTCGCCTGCCCGAACAGCAGCAGCGCCGGAGCACTGACCAGGGCGAACGTCGCGTACACCACGGTCATCGTCAGATCGTCGATACCGAAGGCCTGCTGGTACGCCGGGTACAGCGTGCTCGGCAGGTAGGCACCGAAAGTCAGCACGACCAATACGTAGGCACCGGTGCTCGCCGGTGACGTGAGGCGTGGGGCAGGACGAGGGGACGCGAGACGTTCCATCAGCAGCACACGGCCATGATGCCGAAATACTTTCTTGAGGAGAATCAAACGATTGTCATCTTTATCGTGCAAAATGACTGCATGATCGATCCGAAGTTGCGGGTGCTCCAACTCGTCGCCCGGCACGGCACCGTCACCGCCGCCGCGGCGGCCTCGCACTACACGCCGTCGGCGGTCTCCTACCAGCTGCGCCAGCTCTCCGAGGAACTCGGCGTCCCGCTGCTCGAGACGCAGGGCCGCGGAATCCGGCTGACCACGGCGGCGCGCACCGTGCTGCGGCACGTCGACGTGCTGTCCGCGCAGGCCGAACGTGCCTACGCCGAGCTCGCGACGCTCTCCGGTGAACCCAGCGGACCGTTCACCGTGTGCGGCTTCTCGACGTCGGCCACCCACCTGCTTCCCCCGGTCGCGGCGACCCTGCGCGATCGGCACCCCCATGTGCGCATGCGCGTCATCGAGGCCGAGCCAGGACGGTGTTTCGATCTGCTCCTGGCAGGCGACGCGGATCTGGCCCTGGTGATCAACACGGCGCACACGCCGCCGACCGGTGACGACCGGTTCCACCAGCAACCGCTGCTGGACGATCCGCTCGACCTGGTCGTGCCCGCGGACCACCCGTTCACCGCGCGCCGCCGGGTCACACTGGCCGACGCGGCCGAACAGGAGTGGATCGTCGGCCGGCCCGGCACCGCTTACCACGACCTGGTGCGCACGGCATGCACCGCGGCGGGTTTCTCCCCGAACATCGCGCACTACGCCGACGAATGGGACACCGGGGCGGCGCTCGTCGCCCGGCGGCTCGGCGTGATCCTGGTGCCCCGGCTGGCGCGGTTGCACGACGACCGTCCCGTGGCCCGCGTCCCGCTGTCCGGCGATCCCGCACCCGCACGCCGGGTGATCGCCGCGACCCGCAGCGGCCACGCGAGCCACCCGCTCGTCACCGAGGCGCTCGACGAGATCAACGAGGTCGCCGCACAGTTGCTGCCCACGGAGGCCCCGCAACCGCGCTGACCGGCCGTGACCACGACGACCGGCCGCGGCCGGCACCGGTCCCGGACACACGTCGGCGCCGGGAGCCGCGGGGCTCACCGGCGCCGGACGTGCTGGGTGGGCCGACTACGCGGGCACGTTCAGCAGCAACGCGTCGCCCTGTCCCCCGCCACCGCACAGCGAGGCCGCACCGAGTCCACCACCGCGGCGGCGCAGCTCGTGCACCAGGTGCACGGCCAGCCGCGCGCCGGAGGCGCCGATGGGATGACCGAGCGCGATCGCGCCGCCGTTGACGTTCACGATCTCCGGGTCGACGCCGAGCTTGTCGGTCGAGACCAGGCCGACGGCTGCGAACGCCTCGTTGATCTCCACCAGGTCCAGCGCCGAGGCGTCGAGCCCGGCCTTGCGCAGGGCCGCGTTCACGGCGTTCGACGGCTGTTCGTGCAGGCTGGCGTCGGGGCCTGCGACGACGCCGTGTGCACCGATCTCGGCCAGCGGGGTCAGGCCCAGCTGCTCGGCCATCGCGGGGCTCGCCACGACGACCGCGGCGGCACCGTCGGAGATCTGCGAGGCCGTACCCGCCGTGATCGTGCCGTCGGCGGCGAACGCCGGGCGCAGTGTTCCCAGCGACTCCGCCGTGGTGTCGCCCCGCACGCCTTCGTCGGTGTCGAACACGACCGGGTCGCCCTTGCGTTGCGGCACCTCGACGGGAGCCAGTTCGGCGGCGAAGGCGCCGTCGGCGATCGCCTTCGCCGCGCGCTGGTGCGACCGTGCGGCGAACTCGTCCTGCTGCTCGCGGGTCAGACCGTGGCGGGTGTTGTACTTCTCCGTCGACGCCCCCATCGCGACCTGGTCGAACGCGCAGTGCAGGCCGTCGAAGGCCATGTGGTCGACGAGCGTCGTGTCGCCGTACTTGAAGCCCGAGCGCGACTTCGGCAGCAGGTGCGGCGCCTGGGTCATCGACTCCTGGCCACCCGCCACGACGAGGTCGAACTCGCCCGCCCGCACGAGCTGGTCGGCGAGCGCGATCGCGTCGAGTCCGGACAGGCACACCTTGTTGATCGACAGCGCGGGCACGTCCATCGGGATGCCGGCGTCGACGGCGGCCTGCCGCGCCGGGATCTGGCCGGCGCCCGCGGTCAGCACCTGGCCCATGATCGTGTACTGCACCTTCTCCGGCGCAACGCCCGCCTGTTCGAGCGCGGCCTTGATGGCGACACCGCCGAGCTGGGCTCCCGAGAAGTCCTTCAACGAACCGAGCAACCGCCCGATCGGCGTGCGGGCCGCCCCCAGGATCACGGAACCGGACACGTGTCTTCCTCCAAGCGTTGACGATGCTTCCCGGCGCCGGCTCGCCCGCGCCTCGCGTGGCACGGCGCACCAACGACATTGTTACCGGGAACGATACCGGCTGCCGGGGCCGGAACCGGCGCCGCGGCGGCACAACCCACGGTGTGAACAAGCGCACCCCAACGGCCGCGTCGACGGCCCTATCCTGCGCGTATGCAGCAGCAGGCAACCGCGGCGATGGCGCCGTACATCACGACGATCGACCACGTCGGCGTCGCCGTCGCCGACCTGGACGAGGCGATCGCGTTCTACCGTGACAGCTTCGGCCTCGAAGCGACCCACGTGGAGGTCAACGAGGAACAGGGCGTGCGCGAGGCGATGCTGCACGCTCCTGGTGACGAGGGCGGGACCGCGGTGCAACTGCTCGCCCCGCTTCGAGAGGACTCGACGATCGCGAAGTTCCTCGACTCCAAGGGGCCGGGGCTGCAGCAGCTCGCCTACCGGGTCACCGACGTCGAGGCCGCCGCACAAGCGTTGCGCGACAAGGGCTTGCGGATGCTCTACCCCGAGGCCAAACGCGGGACCGCGGGCAGCAGCGTCAACTTCGTGCACCCCAAGGACGCGGGCGGCGTGCTCGTGGAACTGGTCGAGCCCGCCTGATCCGGGCGCGGGCGGGCCGCTGCGCTCACGGCGTCGCCGGGAACGCCGTGAGCGACAGTTCCGGCCGCTAGTGCTGACCCGCCATCCGATGTGCCGCGCTGGCCACCGGCACCGCTGCCGCGCCGATGAGCACGGTCAGCCCGCCGATGATCCAGGACGTCCACGCCGCGCCGGTGAAGGCCGTGTAGCCCATCACCCACGGGGACACGAACGCCAGCGCACCGAGTACCACCTGGATTCCCTCGCCGACGATCATGCCGGGCATGGCCAGTGAGACGAGCCCGTCGATGGCGATGAGCGCGCCGAGTACGGACATGGTCCACGCTGCCCCGGTATCGGTACTGAACCAGAGCGGAGACAGGGCCAGTACCGCACCGAGAACCACTTCGGCCCAGTCGTGCGGTCGGGTCCACGGACGTGCCGGATGAGTCGACGATCCGGCCATCGTGATCACCTCCTGGAGGTCGGCCCACGGCGGGCACACGATGTGACCGCCGCCGGGGTCGACCGCCGACCACGCGCCGGCAGGTGAGCTGGTGCGCGCCTGCCGGACGAGGTGGTGACGACGGCGGCCCCTAGTCATCAGCATGCGCCTCCGGATGCCGGCGGTCAATGCCGCCGACGTTGGTCCGGACGTCACCGTTTTCCCAGCGCACGGCGGAATCGGTGACTGCTCGACATGCGGGCCCCGACCCGGCTGTGAACCCCGTGTGAAGCACTGCGACACCACGGGCGCATTCGGCGGCGTGGCGATCACGCGTGCGGTTAGGGTGGGGACATGAGCCTTGGCGACGAACGGGATCTCGTGCCGCTGGGGGCCGGCTTCGACTTCGAGAAGCGCGGCTACAGCCGGGCACAGGTGGATGAGCATCTGGAACGGCTGGACGCCGACCTGCGGATGCTCACCTCCGACCGCGACGCGGCGATCTCCCAAGCCGGCGATCTGGCGAAACAACTCGAGTCGGCCCGCGTCGAGATCGACGACCTGCGGGGCCAGGTCGACCGGCTCGCGCAGCCGCCGACGACGATCGAGGGACTCTCGGAACGGCTCCAGCGCATGCTGCGGCTCGCGCAGGAGGAGGCCGCCGACACGCAGGCGCGCGCCGAGGCCGAGGCGGGCCACATCCGCGCCAAGGCCGAGGCCGACGCCAGCGCGATGCGCGCCCGGTACGAACAACTGCTGACCGAGCTGGCCGAGCGGCGCCGCGAGATGGAGGCCGAGCACCGCAAGGTCATCGCGGACGCGCGGGCCGAGGCCGAATCGATCCTCACCAAGGCCAAGGACGAGCGCGACCGCCTCGACACCGAGGCCGAGCAGCGCCGCACCAAGGTCGAGGAGGACTTCGAGATCGCGATGGCCACGCGCCGCACCGAAGCGATGCGCGAGCTCGCCGAGCAGGAGGCCGCGAGCAAGGCCGAAGCCGAGCGCCGGGTGCGCGAGGCCACCGAGGAGGCCACCGGGATCCGCGCCGAGGTCGCCGAGGAGCAGGCCGAGGCGAAGTCCGACATCGAGCGGCGGCAGCGCGAGTCCGTGGAGGACGCGAACCGGCGCAAGCAGAACTCGATCAGCGAGGCCAACGCCCGCGTGGCGGAGGCGACCGACGAGGCCAATCGGCGGGTGCGCGAGGCCACCGAGGAGGCCAACCGCCGGGTCCACGAGGCGACCGAGATCGCCAAGCGGCGCGTCGCCGACGCCAAGGGCAAGGTCGAAGCACTGCGCACGCTGCGGCACAAGGTGTCGGACCAGGTCCTGTCGGCGAAATCGATGCTCGCCGAGGTGGACGCCGCCATGGAGGGCACACAGTCCGGCTCGGACTCCTCGCTGGCCAAACGCAACGGCCAGAAGGCGCACGCCGGTGCGTCGGCCGGTACGTCGGGCACGGAAGCGACTCGCGAGTAGGTACGGTGTAGCCCCCGGTACGGCGACCGGCTACTGTTCGGCCTGCAGTACCACCGAGGTTCACCGAGCCCGCTGGAGGATGCGAGAAGCATGGCCGCTTACCAGACTGTCGTCGTGGGCACGGACGGCTCCGATTCGTCCTACGCCGCCGTGGACCGGGCCGCCGCCGTCGCGGCGGACGCCGGCGCCACCGTCGTGATCGTGTGTGCCTATTTCCCTGCCGGCAAGGACGAGGTGCTCCGCGCCCAGGACGAACTGGGCGACGAGGCCTACCAGGTGGTCGGCTCGGCGCCCGCCGAGGACACGCTGCAGTCGGCGCGGGACCGCGCCCTGAAGGCAGGCGCCCGTGACATCGAGACGGTGGCCGTGAAGGGCGAACCGGTGGACGCGCTCCGCAGCACCGCCCAGGAGCGTCGCGCCGACCTGCTCGTCGTCGGCAACCGCGGGCTGAACACGCTCGCCGGCCGCATCCTCGGTTCGGTGCCGTCCGAGGTGGCGCGGAAATCCGGCGTCGACGTGCTGATCGTGCACACCACCTAGGCCCCCGTGGACGAGGCGCTCGCGCGCCGGCTGGAGCGCATCCTCCTCGACGGCAAGCGGAAATACACGCGACAGCAGGTCGCGGACAAGGCCGGCGTTCCTCCGGAGCGGACGAAACGGCTGTGGCGTGCCCTGGGCCTGGCGACCGCCGCCGACGACGAGACCGTGTTCACCGACGCCGACGTCGAAGCCGTGCGCATCGTCGACCGGCTGGTGACGGCGGGGCTGCTCGACGAGGAACTCGAGACGTCGGTGGCCCGTGCCGTGGGTCTGCACCTGTCACGGCTCGCCGAATGGCAGGCCGACCTGTTGTGGTCGCTGGTGGCCGACAACCCGAAGCTGGCGGGCGACGAACGCCGCATCGGCAAACTCGTCGAAAGCGTGCTGCCGGAGCTGGAGCGGGTGCAGAACTTCGTCTGGCGGCGGCACCTGGCCGCGTACTCGGCGCGCCTGCTCACCGGTGCCGACGAGGAACCGGAGTCGCGTACCGAGATCGTCGGCTTCGCCGACATGGTCGGCTACACGCGGATGACCCGCCGGGTCGACGAGGCCGAGCTGAGCGCCGTGCTGGAACGCTTCGAAGCACTCGCCTCCGACATCATCGCCGACCGCCGCGGCCGGATCGTGAAGATGATCGGCGACGAGGTGCTGTTCGTCTGCGACCAGCCCGCCGATGCCGCCGAGATCGCCCTCACCCTGGCCGAACGCGCAGGCGACGACGAGGACCTGCCGCACGTGCGGGTCGGCATGGCGGCGGGCCGCGTGCTGAGCCGGTTCGGCGACGTGTACGGCTCCGTGGTGAACCTGGCGAGCAGGCTGACGTCGCTCGCCAGGCCGGGCACGGTCCTGGTGGACCGCGAACTCGGCCGCGAAATGGGCACGCTCGACGAGTACGACGTGCGGTCCCGCCGCGTCACCTCGGTGCGGGGCTACAGCCGCCTCCGCCCCGGAGTGCTGCGGCGCGCGGGTACGACCAGGCGGGTGTCGAGCGGCCAGCAGCTCGCGGCCGACCTGCTGGGGCTCAACCGCACCGACACCGATCGCGACGCCGATCCCGACGGCCGCACGGACCGCGGCGACTGACGCCGGCTACACGGTGACCGCGGGGCCGGTGGCGAATCACCGGCCCCGCCGTTCGGCCGGGTCGCGCTACTTCTTCTGGTACCGCTCGCGGCGCACCGTGGCCTTGCGGCCCTTGATGCTCGCGCCCTTCAGCGCGGCGATCACGTCGTCGGCCGCGCCGGAGGGCACATCGACGAGCGAGAACCGGTCGGCGATGTCGATCGCGCCGATGTCGCGGCCCCGCAGTCGCGACTCGCCCGCGATCGCGCCGACGAGATCCTGCGGCCGGACGCCCGACGTGCGGCCGACGCCGACGAACAGGCGTGTCATACCGGGGCCCACGGCGCGAGCGCCCTTCTGCTTGCCTCCGGGACCGCCGCCCTGGCCGGCCTCGCGCTTGGCCCCGCGTTTGCCGTCCGCCGGCGGCCACGCCTTCACCTCGGGAATCTCTTCCTCCTCGGTGATCGAGCCGCCGGCTTCGTGCGCCAGCTTGACCGCGGCGAGCGCGATCTCGACGACGTCGTACTCGTCGGCGAGCGGCTCGACGACCGAGCGGAACCGGTCGAGGTCCGCGGTGTCCTGCAGCGCCTCGGTGAGCGAGGAGCGGGTCTGTTCGAGTCGCTGCGCGCGCAGATCCGCGATCGTCGGCAGCTTCTTGACGGCGATCTTGTGGCCGGTGACGCGCTCGATGGTCTTGAGCATGCGGTGTTCCCGCGGCTCGGCCAGCGTGATGGCCGTGCCTTCGCGGCCGGCACGGCCGACGCGGCCGATCCGGTGTGTGTACGACTCGGGCGCACTCGGCACGTTGTAGTTGACGACGTGCGTGAGCTGATCGATGTCGAGCCCGCGCGCCGCGACGTCGGTGGCGACGACCAGGTCGGCGCTCGATCCGCGGAGCCGTTCGACGACCCGGTCACGCTGCAGCTGGTTCATGCCGCCGTGCAGCGGTTCGGCCCGGTATCCCCGGCCGTTGAGGGTCTCGGTGAGGGTGTCCACCTCGTCGCGGGTGCGGCAGAACACGATCGCCGCGGCCGGCGATTCGACGTCCAGTACGCGGCCCAGCGCCGCGGGCTTGTGCCCGCGCGGCACGACGTAGGCGGTCTGCGTGATCGGCGATTCGGCACCGCCCGCGGTGCGTTCCCTGCCGACGCTGATGTGCGCCGGGTCGGTCAGGAACCGCTTGACGAGGCCGTTGATGCGCGGCGGCATGGTCGCGGAGAACAGCATGGTCTGCCGCTGCGCGGGCATTTCCGCGAAGATCGCGTCGATGTCCTCGGCGAAGCCCATGTCGAGCATCTCGTCGGCCTCGTCGAGCACCGCCATGGTCAGCTCGCCCAGCGACAGTGTTCCCCGCGACAGGTGGTCCAGCGCCCGGCCCGGCGTCGCGATCACGACGTCGACCCCGCGTTCGAGCGCCTTCAGCTGCCTGCCGATGGGCTGGCCACCGTAGATCGGCAGCACGCGGGTGCCCAGCTCGTTGCCGTAGCGGTGCAGCGCCTCGGACACCTGCACGGCGAGTTCACGGGTCGGCGTGAGCACGAGTGCCTTGGGTCCGGTTCCCTTGCCGTGACCGGTGATGCGCTGCAGGATCGGCAACGCGAACGCCGCGGTCTTGCCGGTGCCCGTCGCAGCCTGTCCGACGAGGTCACGCCCGGCCAGCATCGGCGGGATCGCTTCCCGCTGGATGGGGGTCGGCTCCTCGTAGCCGAGCGCGGACAGCGCGCTGAGCAGTTCCGGACGCAGGTCCAGATCGGCGAACGTCACGCCCGCCTCGTCGTCCTCCCCGGATTTCCCGGTGTCGGCGACGTCGGCTGCGTCCACGCCGTCGGTTGCGTCCGTGGTGTCGGTGTCGGCGGCGGCCGTGTCGGCGACGTCGGTTGCGTCCGCGCCGTCGGTTGCGTCCGCGGTGTCAGCATCGGCCGTGTCGGCGTCGGTCTGCTCGGCGGCAGCGTGGGAATGTGCGGCGTTGGGGTCGCCGGCGGTGTCGTTGTCGTCCGGCGTGGCCGCGGCGCCGGTGGCGCTATCGGTGCTGTCGCCGGTGGCGGAGTCGTTCACGTTGGTGGACCTTCCTGATCCGGGGAATGTGCGGCGACGCCACGGCCGTGACATCCCCGACAGAGGTGACCACCGGCCACAGGTGCTGCGGCGGTGGGGGTGCGTTCACCGCGACGCCGGGAGAACGGCGTACTGGCGGACGTACAGGTCGGTGTAGGTGACCGGGCCACGCGGACCGGGCACGCGGTCCAGGTTGATGCCGGTCTCCGGCACGCCGAGCAGCTTGAAGCCGTCGAGCAGCCGGGTCGGGGCGTTCCAGAACACGCCGGTGCCCTGATATGCGTCGAAGAAGGCCTCGGCCGCGGCGGCGTCCTCGGTGGCGATACCCGCCGCGAGGCCGGAGGTCTGTTCGTTGGCGATCGCCACGGCCTCGGTGAGGCCGTCGACGGTGGACACGGTGACCGTGGCCTCACGGTCCGAGTCGAGTGCCCACTCGTAGCCGATCGCGTGCTCGTGCGGCGGCAGCGACGGGGTCACCCCGCGGCCGGCGAGGGCCTCGGAGATGACCGGCCACAGGCGGTCGTAGACCGCGGAGTGGACCAGCAGCAGGTTGAGCCGGTTGCAGACGCCGAGCCGGTCGAGGCTGCCACCGACGAGAGCGGCCACCGTGCCGGCGTCGGCCGCCTCGTCGACGTACAGCACGCCGCCGCCGTCGGCGTGCGCGAGCGTGCGCACGCCGCACTGTGCGCCCTCGGCCGCGAGCGCGCGGGTGGTCTCACCGCTGCCGCGCAGGATGACCAGCGGCACGAGATCCGGCAGGCGCACGAGCGCCGCCGCGGCGTCCCGTTCGGTGCGCGGAACCAGCTGGACGACACCGGCGTCGATACCGGCCGCGGTCAGGGCGGGAGCGACGACGGTCTCGATCAACCGCTGGGCCGAGCCGAGCGCGGCCGAGCCGGTGCGCAGGACACCCGCGTTGCGCGACTTGACCAGCTGCGACGCCACGTCGACCGTCACGTTGGGCCGTGCCTCGTAGTTGGCGCCGATGACGCCGACCGGCCTGCGCCGCTCGACGAGCTTCAGCCCGCCGTCGAGCGCCGACACGTCGACCGAACGCTGCTGGTGCGGTGCGCCCGCGAGCAGGCGGAGCTGGTCGGCCATTCCGGTCAGGCGGTCCTCGGTGATGGTGAGCCGGTCGAGCAGACCCGCGCTCATGCCCTCGGCGCGCGCACGGGTCACGTCGGCGTCGTTGGCGGCGAGGATGTCGGCACGGTGCTCGACGAGACGGTCGGCCATCGCGGTCAGAGCGGCGTCGATCGCCTCGTCCGGCGCGGTCGCCAACGACGGCGCCGCGTGCTTCGCCACCCGCGCGCACTCCTCGACAGCCTTGGCGACCTCGTCCGTCACAGCCAGAGCCCTTCCCCGCTCGCGGGCCGTCGGCCCGCAGTCGTCCGCACCGTCATCGTCACGGTGTCGACTTCTCAGTGTGCCCCACGGCCGGTGCGCGCCCACGGCCGGTCCCGGGTCGGGCACCTGCTCAAGGCGCTACAGCGGCCCGCCGACGGCCGGGTCGACGAGCAACATCCCGCCCACGACGGCACATCCTCCGATCAGGACTCCGAGCACGAGCAGCCACAGCGCCGCAGGCAGCCCGGTGAGCCGGGCCAGCTGGTCGATGTCCGAATCGCGGGCGGCGCCGCGACGGCGCTTGCTCTGCAGCTCGAACAGCGGCCGAACCCCACCGAGGATCAGGAACCACGTCACGACGTACACGAACACGGCCTGCACCCCGGGCGGGGCGAACCACGCCACGGCACCCAGCACCGCCGCCGAGACCAGCACGGAGAAGACCCCGTAGGCGTTGCGGATGAGGATCAGCACGCCGAGCAGCAGCACCGCGGTGACGCCCAGGACCGCCGAGAGCTGCTCGGCCCACACCAGCCACGAGAACAGCAGCCCGAGCAGTGCTGGCGCCGGATAGCCCGCCAGGGACGTGAGCACCATGCCGGGCCCTTCGGGACGGCCCCGCGAGACCGTCACTCCGGAGGTGTCCGAATGCAGCCGAATTCCCTGCAACCGCCTGCCCACCACGAGTGCCGCGAGCGCGTGGCCGGCCTCGTGGACGATCGTCAGCACGTTGCGCGCCAACCGCCACGGCGTCCCGGAGATCACCACGATCAGGGCGGCCACGCCGCTGATCAGAATGATGGTGCCCGCAGTGGTGGCGTCCAGGTCGAACGCCCGGGTGATGTCGTCGATACGGTCCTGCACGGCGCCAGCTCACCACAACGGCTGTCGGATCATGGTGACACCCCGCCACGAACGTCCCGGAGCACCGCGTCCCGGCTCTCCCCGCCCCGGAGTCCCCCATCCCGGAGCATCACGGCAGACCTGATCACGAAGCTCGCCCAACTCCGGTACGGCCGCCACTGCTCGGCCACCTCGGCGGGCGGCCGGTCGTAGAGGTCGCGCATCGCCGCCAGCAGCCACCGGTCGTGCGCGGGAAACACATCGGGGTGCCCCGCCCCGCGGGCCACGATCAGCTCGGCGGACAGCGGCCCTATCCCGGGGAGCTGCCGGACGAGCTCGACGGCCTCGCCGGGATCCATCGCCCGCAGTGCCGTCGCATCGAGCAGGCCGGACGCCGCAGCATCGGCGACGATCGCCAGGCGCTCGCGCTTGCCCACCGACAATCTCGTCGCTGGCGAGACCGCCCGCAGCTCCGAGGGCGGTGCGACGACCGCCCGGCGGCGGCCTCCGACGGGAACGACCCGCCCGTACCGCGTGACCACCCGCGCATACATGGCGACCGCCTGCGGCGTCCGCAGTCCCTGGCAGACCACGGCCCAGCACGCGGCCTCGTAGGGCGACCCGAACAGGATCGGCCGCGTCCCCGGGGAGGCCTTCCGGAGTCCGTCGAGTACGCCGTCACCGCGGGCCCGGGCAGCGAACGCCGCGCCGTCGCAGTCCAACGAGAGTATGCGGCGGGCCTGTGACACCGCCCGGTCCGCGTCGGCCTGCGACACGGCACCGGCAGCCCCCTGGTCGGCAGCCCCATCATCGGCAGCCCCATCATCGGTAGCGCCCTCACCCGTGGCTGCACCGGTGACCTGCAGCTCCAGCATCGCGGGCGATCGGCGCCGCACGTGCACCCCGACCGCGCGCCAGACACCGTCCAGGAGGAACGCCAGCCGCAGCTCGTCGGCGCCCCACAGGTCACGACCGACGGCGGGGGCGACCGCGTGCGCGGCGCTGCCGGACGCCGTCAGGGCGATGTCGTCCCGGCCGGCCGGTTCGAGCCGTGTCGTCACGGCCGGACCGGGCCCGTCGGAGACCGCGGCGGGCCGCCACCCCGGACCCGTGCGCACACTGCCGAGCCCCACCCGGCCGGTTTCCCCGTTGCCGGCTCCGTTCCAGCCGAACCCCATCGCGTCCCCCAGTTCCCGCCCGGGCATCCGGGCCTCGCCGTCGTTTCAGGAGTGATTCGAACGCTAGATCGATGAATTCCGGAGCGACAGCGCCGATTCCCCGGAAGGCGGGGTTTTCCGGGGCGCGTGACGCGAGTGTCGACGTGCGTTCGCCTCCGGACGTCGCGAAGGGTCCACTCGCGCCACGGCCCGCCTCAATGACACGCCTCCCGTCCGGCGCCACCCGGACCGCTGACACGACGGCGAGCGGCACGGCGCACGGCACTGCGCACCACACCGCGGGCCGCGCGTTAGTGTGGCCGGGTGACTGACCGTCTAGTCTGGATCGACTGCGAAATGACGGGACTCGATCTCGCGACCGACGCACTGATCGAGATCGCCGTACTCATCACCGACGCCGACCTCAACGTGCTCGACGACGGCCTCGACCTCGTCATCCACGCCGACGACGAGGCACTGGCGAACATGCCGGACGTCGTGGCCGAGATGCATGAGAAGTCGGGGCTGACCGACGAGGTCCGCCGCTCGACGATCGCCCTCGCCGACGCCGAACAACAGGTGCTCGACCACATCAAGCGGTACGTGCCCGAGGCGCAGACCGCTCCCCTGGCCGGCAACTCGATCGGCACCGACCGCGGCTACATCGCGCGCGACATGCCGGCGCTCGACGCCCACCTGCACTACCGCATGGTGGACGTGTCGTCGGTCAAGGAACTCGTTCGCCGCTGGTACCCGCGGGTGTACTACGCGAAGCCGGAGAAGGGCCTCGCCCACCGCGCACTGGCCGACATCAAGGAGTCGATCGCCGAACTGCGCTACTATCGCGCCACGGCGTTCGTACCCCACCCCGGGCCGAGCAGCGACGAAGCACGCGCCGCAGCCGAGAAGACCACCGCGACGTCGTGACCGCTCGGCGCCCCGACCACCGGTGGTGGACCTCCCCGAAACCGGGCGGAGGCGGTGCGCTACGATATGTCAGCCGAGCCGCTCAGCGGCTCGCATGGTGGATGTAGCTCAGCTGGTAGAGCACCTGGTTGTGGTCCAGGAGGTCGCGGGTTCGAGCCCCGTCATTCACCCCACGCAACTGCAATACACGCGGTTACCAACCCCGGAGGCACTCCCTCCGGGGTTCTTTTTTGTCTCCGTGGACCCCGGACTCGCCCGGACCCCACACGAGCGACGGTCTGTAGCGAACCGGGGCCGCCGGCCACACCGCCCTTGCGACGCCGCCTCCGCGCACACCGCCTCCGCGCACAGATTGCGCCCCGCATAACGTAAGCCTAGACTTACCGTTCGTGGAGACTTACGGATCGGACGTGTGGGAAGCGATCGGCGACCCCACCCGGCGGGCGATCATGGCCTGCCTGGCAGGGAAGGAGCTGGCTGTCGGGGAACTCGCCGACGAGCTACCGGTCAGCAGGCCGGCCGTCTCCCAGCACCTGAAGGTGCTGAAGAACGCCGACCTGGTCGCGGAGCGCACCGCGGGAACGAGACGGATCTACCGGCTCAACCCGGCCGGAGTGGCAGCCCTGCGGGACCAGCTGGAGACGTTCTGGAGCAGGGCCCTCACCGGATACCAGGACATCGCCGCCGGCCGGGGCGGTCACGCCACGGCCGGCGCAGAAAATCAGTTCGAGGAGGAAGAATGACGCAGGCACAGACCTCGGTGGTGCGGCAGCAGATCGTCGTCGAGGCACCCCTCGACAAGGCCTTCGGCACCTTCACCGAGCGGTTCGGCGACGTCAAGCCGAAGGAGCACGACCTGCTCACCGATCACCGAGACGGTCTTCGAGCCGCGCGTGGGCGGGCACATCTACGACCGCGCCGAGGACGGCAGCGAATGCCGGTGGGCACGCGTGCTCGCGTACGAGCCGCCGAACCGGGTGGTGTTCAGCTGGGACATCGGCCCGACACGGCAACTGGAGACCCACCCGGAGAACGCCAGCGAGGTGGAGATCCGGTTCGTGGCCGAGACACCGAGCGAACCCGACTCGAACTGGAACACCGGTACATCGACCGGCACGGCCCGGGCTGGGAGGCCGTCGCGGGCGGCGTCGGCAGTGACGGCGGCTGGCCGCTGTATCTGCGGCGGTACGCGGCGCTGCTCGACTGAACGAGCACCCCGGAAATCGCAACCCCGGGGCCCGCGAGCCCGGGGCCCGCGAGCCCGGCGGAGACCCGGACGACCACACGGAGACCGGAGCCACCGTGTGTCCCGCGGCCGGGCGCCCAGGGACACACTCCCCGGGGGCGTTCCACGTCGCCCGTCCGCGCGGAGGCGGGGCAGGCTCCTCAGGCCTCCTCCGAGGTCCACTCGTCCCACGACAGCTGCCAGACGCTCCAGCCGTCGGTCCAGTCGAGGGGCTGCCCGCCGGAGTTGCGCACCGTGATCACGTCACCCGGCTTCGAGTTCTTCATCAACCACGCGGCGTCGTCGGGAGCCAGGTTGATGCACCCGTGACTGGTGTTGGTGTTGCCCTGTTGCCCGACCGACCACGGCGCCGAGTGGTAGAAGATGCCCGAGTACGACATCCGCGTGGCGTATTCGACCCACAGCCGGTAGCCGTCGCCGCTGTCGGTCGGCACGCCGTAGGTACTGGAATCCATCGTGTACCCGTTGTGCTCGCTCATCACGGTGTACGTGCCGTCCGGTGTGGGCGAGGACGGCTTACCCATCGAGATCGGCATGCGCCGGACCCGTTCGCCGTCGACGAACACGGACATGTGGTGCGACTTCCCGTCGGCGATCGCGGTGACCTTGCGGCCGACCTCGAACGAGACCTTCCGATCCCCCGCGCCGTACATGCCGCCGCCGAGCGGCTTGCCGTAGATCGCCGCGTCGACGGTCACCTTCGTGCCCGGCTGCCAGTGCTCCTTCGGCCGCCACGTCACCTCGGAGTCGTTACGCCAGCGGAACGCACCCTCGGTGTCGTTGTCGCTGCGGATTCGCAGCGCCCGCTCGGCGAGCTCACGATCGGGCACGTCGGTGCTGAACGTGAACGCCAGGGGCATACCGACGCCGACCTGCTGACCCTCCTGCACGTTGAGATACACCTCGGCCTGCCCCTGCGGCACGACCGTCGTGAACGTCGCCTTCTCCGTGACGGTCTCGCCGTCGTCACCCTCGGCGGTCGCCTCCAACGTGTAGGTCTTGCCGTACCCGAGCGCCTCGGACGCCCGCCACGCGGTGTCCTGCAGGGTCATCGCGCCGTCGACGACGGTGCCGTCCTCGCCCACCAGGGAGGCCTCGGTGATCGTGCCGTGCTGCACCGTGGCCGTGAACCCGCGCCCGGGGGCGACGTCGCCGGCGCCCTGCTTCACCGACAGGTCCAGCTCGGCCGGCTGCGGCGGCCGCGTCGTGTCCGCGGGCCCACCCCCATCGCCGCCCGTGCCACGCTCCTGCCCCGTCGACGTGCAGCCCGCCGCGAGCACACCCCCGACGGCCATGATCGTTGCCAGCCGCGCCCAGCTGCCGGGTGCGGCCATCCCCCAACGCCCCATCGACAACCTTTCAGTTGACGTTGTCATTCCTTCGTGCGAATGCCGCCAGTCTGCCGGATCACAGGCCGTATAGCGGGCGGCGGTAATACGAGTGAGACGCGCACACACCCCGATTCGTTGCCATCTCCTCGACACCCGGCGCCGACGTGGGGCGATACGGAACGGAGGGGGGCCGTTCGGGGCCGGTACACACCGTGCTAATCTTTTTCCCGTCGCAAGGGAGACGGCGGACGCCGAGCCGAGCAGGCCGGAACGGCCGAGTTTCCATTCGTGTGACGCGCCGTTAGCTCAATAGGCAGAGCAGCTGGCTCTTAACCAGCGGGTTCGGGGTTCGAGTCCCTGACGGCGCACCACAGCCCCAGGCCATCGGCCTGGGGCTCTTCTTCTGTGTATGCCTCTTTTGTTCTCGATGCCGTTTGTGGTGGGCATCTCTTCGTTGCAGACGCTCTTCTCCGCGCCTCTCCCGTGACGCTTCTTCACCTCGACCGTGCGGCCCGCTGTTCACTCCCACCGGAACGGTCCGGGACGAACACCACCCGCCGCACGCGTGCGTCCTCCTTGTGGTTCGGACCACTCACACCGTCACGACACCGGCCACAACAGCGAGGCGCGCGATCCACACCGTGGAAACGCGCGCCTCGCTCCGTGACATCTACTCCGGTCCGCGCCACGCGGGCCCGGCAGGAGCCGACCGCTGAAGGCCGACCGACCGCCTGCCGGTCGGCGTGTCAGACGGTGGCGCCCGCCTTGGCGTTCTCCTCGCTCGCCCTGGCACCGGTGTCCGTCAACAGCGGTGGCGCACTCGGGGCGCGGAGCACCTCGTCGTCGAGCAGTCCCTCGGTTCGTGCGACCACGGTCGGTACCGCGATCTGACCCGCGACGTTCGTCGCCGTGCGCATCATGTCCATGATCGGGTTCACCGAGTAGATCAGCGCGATGCCCGTGGCGACCTGCGCCGGGTCGAGCCCGATGACCGTGCCGGTGAGCGTGAGCGCGGTGAGCCAGCCCGTGGTGCCCGCCGTCGCGAGCGCGCCGAACACCGCCACCACGACGATGCCGAGATACTGTCCGGCGCTCAACGACACTCCGGAGATGTTGGCGATGAAGATCGCGCCGATGGCGGGGAACACCGCGGCACAACCGTCCATTTTGGTCGCACTGGCGAGCGGGGTGGCGAACGCGGCGTAGCCGGGGTCCACGCCCAGGTTCACCGTCGTCTGCCGCGTCAACGGCAGCGTCGCACCCGACGACTGCGACACGAATGCGAACTGGATGGCCGTCCACGCCTTGCCGAAGAAGCGCCCCGGGCTCACCCGCGCCACGACGCGGAGCAACGTCGGATAGACGACGAACATGACCAGTCCGCTGCCGACGTAAACGGCCACCGTCATCGACAGCAGCGGCCGGAACAGCGAATCGCCGTACTCGGCCACGGCGGAACCGATGAGGCCGAGGATGCCCAGCGGGGCCAGCCGCACGATCCAGCCGAGGTACCGCTGGATGATCTCGAACACGCTCGTGACCACGTCGACGAACGGAGCGGCGCGCTCACCCAGGCTGTAGGCCGCGGCGCCGATCACCAGAGCCAGGAACAGCACCTGGAGCGTCTGGCCTTCGGCGAATGCGGCGACGAAGTTGTCCGGCACGATGCCGTCGAGGAACGCCGTCCACGAACCCCACTCCCCGACGCTGCCGGCAGCCTTCTCGGCGTTCTCCGCCGTGGCCTCGGCCCCGCCGAGGCCACTACTACCCGGGTCGAACAGCAGGCCGACTCCGATCCCGATCAGCACGGCGATCAGGGACGTCGTGGCGAACCACGCGACGGTCTTCCCGCCGAGGCGGGCCGCGGTACGCCCGCCGCCGAGCCCGCGGAGGCTGTTGATGCCGACGATGATCGCGGTGAACACCAGCGGCACCACCGCGATCTGCAGCAGGGTGGTGAACACCGAACCGACGTGGTCCAGCACCTCGGCGAGCCAGGTCGTGCCGGTGACGCGAGCCACCGCGCCCAGCCCGGCGCCGAGCAGAAGAGAACCGATGACCGCGGACGCGAAGACCGCGGGTTTCGTATACACGCGCAGCAAGGACACGAAGCCGCTCCGAGACGGTGGTTGCCGATAGATCCGGTATCGACAACACGGCGGCCCCGCCCCGTCTTCCACGTCCCAGATCGTGGGACCCGTAGCGGCCTGTCCACACGGCCGGGACTGGGACCATGCCGGGTGTGACAACGCCCGAACCCCCACTCGCCCGCCGCGGGCCGGACGGCAGCGGCTGGCGCACCCGCGCGAACCTGATGGTGCCGGTACTGCTCAGCCTGTTCGGGCTCGCCATGGTGGTCTGCGCCGGGCTGCCCGTGGTCGACGCACCGGCGGGCGGTCGCGTCCTGCTCGCCGCGTGCGGTGTCGTCCTCGTGCTGCTGGCGTTGCCGAACGGCCGCCGCGGCGGCGCACCCGGGTATCCGATCACCCACGGCGGCGTCGCGGCGACGGCGATCCCACGCCGGGGCATCCGCCTGTCCTCGGCACTGGCGACGCTGGTGCTGGGAACCACGCTCGTCGTCGCGGCCGTCGGGTCCTGGCGGAGCGACGGCGAGCCGGAGCCCGTGATGTTCGTGATCGGCGGGCTCATCGCTCTTGCGGGCGCAGTGGCGGCCTTCCACCCGCGCGCCCGCAGGCCCGCTCCGCTCCTGGTCAACGGTCGGGGTCTCGCCGTGCCCGACGGGGGTGGATACGTCGAGACGCCGTGGTCCGAGGTCGCCTCGATCGGCCGCGGCTGGACGTTCGTGGGCAGGCGGTGGACCTTCCCGCGCCACTACCGCAATCACATCGTGGTGACCGGGCACGACGGCGCGTGCCTGACCTTACTGCCGGCCGAACGGTTCGCCGGCCGGCCCGCGGCCGTACTCGCCCTGCTGCAGTCCCGCCACGCCGAGTACACCGGCGACTGAACACCGCCGGCGCCGGTGACACCTCCGACCGGGGCGGGCGCGGCCTCCCGGCCGGGCGCCGTCAACGGCGGCGAGACCGCACCGCGAGCTGGAGTTCCAGCAACAGCCGGTCCGAGGGGTCGCGCAGGTCCAGGCCGGTGAGTTGCTCCACGCGGCGCAGGCGATACCGCAGCGTGTTCGGATGCACCCGTACGCGTTCGGCCGCGGTGCGGACCTCACCATGACAGGCCAGGAACGCCGCGGCGCTCGCACGCAGCTCCGCGCCGTGCCGCTGGTCGTACGCGCTCAGCGCCTCCACCCGCGGATCGTGCATCTCCGGCCGCGAGCCCACCATGTCAAGGATCTCGCCCAGCAGCACCGCCGTCCGTGATTCGGCGAGCGTCGTCACCCGCCCCTGCGGCGGGATGTCGGCGGTGCCGTCCAGCACCCGGTCGACCTCGGCACGCGCAGCCGCGACGTCCCCGAGCCGGGCGACCCCGCCCGCGATGGCCGCGCGCAGCACCACCGAACGGGTGTCCTCGAGGGTCCCGACCAACTGCCGCGCCCACGCGGCGACCGCCTGCTGCGAGCTGTACCCGGGCAGCAGGACGTAGGCGCGGTCGCCGAGCATCGTCGTGACCGAATCGCGGCGGAACGCGCTCGCGTGCAGTCGCAGCACGCTGCCCGTACGCGCGAGACGTCCCTGTTCCGAGGCCGCGAACCCGATCACCGCGACCGGACCTGCCGAGGGCAGGTTCAGCGCGCCCGCCAGTGACGGCACGTCCACGCCCTCACCGTGCAGTCCGAACAGCCGCTGGATGAGCAGCTCCTCCGTGGACGGTGCGTTGTGGGTGCGCACGATGATCCGTGCCGCGATCGCCGCGGCGCCCCGCAGCACGTCGGCCGCGTCCGAGGAGAACGGCTGCTCACCCTGCTGCAGCCAGATCGAACCCAGCGTCCGCCCGGTCTCCCCGTCGTCGGCCGGTTCACGGATACCGACGACCAGCCGCCTTTTCGTTCCCAGCTCGGTGTGCTCGGGCACGTCGATGACCTCGTCACCGGTCCGCAGCCGGTCGTACACGCCCCACCGGTGCAGCACCCGCAGGTAGTCGCGCGGGCCTTCCCGCCCGAGGATGGACAGGGTGCGCAGCTCGTCGGCGGTCTCGTCGGACGGCGAGTGGGCCAGCACCCGCGAGGCGGAATCCTCGATCGACACCATTCCGCCCGCGTTGCGCGCGACGCTCTGCGCCAGGTCGAACAGGTCCGTGTCGGCGGCGAGCAGGTCGGGGTCCGCGGGCGCGTCCGGATGCCGGTGGCTGCGGTCGAGCATGCCCTGCACCCGCGGAAAGACATGATCCCAGCGCGCCCGGGGATGCACCTCGACGAACGCCACGCCCGCGTTGCGAGCCGCCTCGTGCACCTCCCGCGACGACGTCTTCGACAGCACGGCGCGGGGGCGCAGGCTCACGGGCCGTCCGGTGAGCGCGGCGAAGTACGCCAGCTCCTCGTCGTGACGCACCCCGACGTGCACGCACAGGTCGGGCGCCGGGGTCTTCTCCCCCGCTGGTCCGCCGTCGGCGAGCTCCGCGCCGTCGACGAGCGCCACCGACGAGACCACGACGGACGGATCACCCACGACGCCGCCCACCACGGCGGTGTCGAGCGCGTCGACGAGTTCGCGCAGCGTGATCGCGCGCCCGCTGTCCGCCATCCGATGTTTCCCTCCCACCCGCGCGGTCGTTGTCCGATCGCACGAAGTATTCGCACGGACTTTGTCCGATCGGCTCAGTTTACGGGCGCTCACGCCCTGCTTCACTGCCCGTGCGGCGATCCCGCTCGCATCGCACACGAAGGAGGCTCGAGGTCCATGGACGGCATCACCAACGTTCCGCAGCCCGCGAACGAACCGGTCAACTCGTACGCGCCCGGCACGCCCGAACGCGCCCGGCTGCAGGCGAAGCTGGCCGAGCTGGACGCCAGCCCCACCGAGGTCCACCACGTCATCGACGGCGAGCACCGGCGCAGTGCGACGACCGTGCAGAACGTCGTGCAGCCGCACAAGCACGCCTCCGTGCTCGGCACGTTCACCCACGCCACACGGCAGGACGTCGGCGACGCCGTCGAAGCGGCGGGCGCCGCCGCTCCCGCGTGGGCGGCCATGCCGTTCGACGAGCGGGCCGCGATCTTCCTGCGCGCCGCCGACCTGCTGTCCGGTCCGTGGCGCGAGACCATCGCCGCCGCGACGATGCTCGGCCAGTCGAAAACCGCCTACCAGGCCGAGATCGACGCTCCGTGCGAACTCATCGACTTCTGGCGGTTCAACGTCCACTTCGCCCGCCAGCTGATGACCGAGCAGCCGTTGTCGGTGCCCGGCGTGTGGAACCGCGTCGAATACCGCCCCCTCGAAGGGTTCGTCTACGCGGTCACTCCGTTCAACTTCACCGCCATCGCGGGCAACCTGCCGACCGCGCCCGCGCTGATGGGCAACACGGTCGTGTGGAAGCCGTCCGACACCCAGGCCGTGTCGGCGTACCTGACGATGCAGCTGCTCGAAGCCGCAGGCCTGCCCAAGGGCGTCATCAACCTCGTCACCGGCCCCGGGCCCGACATCTCCGACGTCGTGCTGGCCGACCCTCGCCTGTCCGGCATCCACTTCACCGGCTCCACGCAGACGTTCCAGACCCTGTGGCGCGAGGTGGGCACCAACATCTCGCGTTACCACTCGTACCCGCGCCTGGTCGGCGAGACCGGCGGCAAGGACTTCGTCGTCGCGCACAGTTCGGCCAACCCCGAGATCCTCACGACGGCCCTGATCCGCGGCGCGTTCGACTACCAGGGCCAGAAGTGCTCCGCGGCCTCGCGCGCCTTCATCCCGCAGTCCGTATGGGCGAAGATGGGCGAGGACCTCATCGCCAAGACCAATGCCCTCTCCTACGGCGACGTGGCGGACCTGTCGAACTACGGCGGCGCCGTCATCGACAAGCGCTCGTTCGACCGCAACGCCGCAGCGCTGGAGCGTGCCAAGTCGACGCCGGGGCTGACGATCGCCGCGGGCGGCGGCGCCGACGACAGCGTCGGCTACTTCGTCGAGCCGACGATCCTGCTCGGTGACGACCCGACCGACGAGGCGTTCCAGCAGGAGTACTTCGGCCCGATCCTGGCGATCCACGTCTACGACGACTCGAAGCCGGGCACATTCGATGAGATCCTGGAGACGGTGGACACCGGCTCGGCGTACGCCCTGACCGGCGCGGTGATCGCGGACGACCGCGACGCCGTGGCCAGGGCGTCGGAGAAGCTGCGGTTCGCCGCGGGCAACTTCTACATCAATGACAAACCGACCGGTTCGATCGTGGGCCAGCAGCCGTTCGGCGGCGCCCGCGCCTCGGGCACCAACGACAAGGCCGGGTCGCCGCAGAACCTGCTGCGATGGGCCTCGGCACGCTCCGTCAAGGAGACGTTCGTGGCCCCGACCGATCACCGCTACCCGCACCAGGGGGTGTGATCACCATGCCGTCTCCGCTGCGCACCGGCCTGCTCGCCGCGGCGAGGTCGAAGCGCCTCGAACGGATGGCCTCCCGGATCGCGCTCACCCGCAAGGTCGTCGACCGTTTCGTGGCCGGTGAGACCGAGCAACAGGCGCTCGCGACGTCCCGCGACATCCTCGCCTCGGGCCGGTTCATCACGATCGACCACCTCGGCGAGGACACCACCGACACCGCGCAGGCGACCGCGACCGTACAGGCGTATCTGTCGCTGCTGTCGGCCCTCGCGCCGCTGGCCGGCAGGCAGGCCGCGGCGGACGGACCGCGGCCGGTGGAGGTGTCGTTGAAGCTGTCGGCCCTCGGCCAGTTCCTGGGGGCCGACGGCGATCGGATCGCGCTGGAGAACGCGCACAAGATCGCCGCCGCGGCCGACGAGGCGGGGGTGTGGGTCACGGTCGACGCCGAGGACCACACGACTACCGATTCGACGTTGTCGATCGTGCGCGAGCTTCGCAGCGACTTCCCGCACCTGGGCACGGTGCTGCAGGCCTACCTCAAGCGCACCGAGGCCGACTGCGCCGACCTGTCCGGGCCGGGGTCCCGTATCCGGCTGTGCAAGGGCGCCTACGCCGAGCCCCCGAGCGTGGCCCACCAGGGCGATGCCGTCGACGAAGCGTACGGGCGGTGCCTGCGGGTGCTGATGAACGGACGGGGCTATCCGATGGTCGCGACGCACGATCCGGCGATGGTCGAGGCGGGGCTGCGCCTGGCTGCCGAGTCGGGCCGCAGCAGCGACGAGTACGAGCTGCAGATGCTCTACGGCATCCGCGACACCGAACAGCTCCGGCTCGTCGGGCAACAACGTCAGCTGCGCGTGTATCTGCCGTACGGCACCGAATGGTACGGCTACTTCATGCGCCGCCTCGCGGAGAAACCGGCCAACCTGGCGCTGTTCCTCCGGGCGTTGACCTCGCAGAAGTAGGCGCCCGCCGAACAACTCCCCCCGGGGGCACCCTGGTTGCATTCAATGCAACCAGGGTGCCCCCGGGGGTGTTGGCCGTGTCACGCCGGCCTGCGGACCGTCGAGGGCTGTCCCACGGCAGGTCGCGGCCATAGACTCGCTGCGATCGATGATCAACGGCGAAAGGCGCGCACAAGGATGTACGCAGCGACGGTCACCCGCACCGACGGCCCGACGGCTCTGGAGGTCACCGACGCTCCCGCGCCGACGCCGGGCGACGGCCAGGTCCTCATCGACGTCAAGTCGGCCGGGGTCAACTTCCCCGACCTGCTGATGACGAAGAACATGTACCAGTACAAGCCGGAGCCGCCGTTCACGCTCGGCGGGGAGCTCGCTGGTGTCGTCCGTGAGGCCCCGGCCGGTTCCGGCTTCTCCCCCGGTGACCGCGTCGCCGCCAGCACCACCACGGGCGCCTTCGCGGAACAGGTCCTCGCACCGGTAACCAACGTGTTTCCGCTGCCGGACGCGATGAGTTTCGCCGCGGGCGCGTGCCTGCCGATGAACTACCTGACCATGACCTTCGCACTGCTCAAGCGAGGACAGCTGCAGCGGGGCGAGACGGTGCTCGTGCACGGTGCAGCCGGCGGCATCGGCACGGCCACCATCCAGCTCGCCTCGGCGATGGGTGCACACGTCGTCTCCGTGGTGTCCACAGAGGACAAGGCGCGGTTCGTGTCGTCGGTCGGCTCGCACGACGTCGTCCTCGCCGACGGTTTCAAGGACTCGGTCGCCGAGCTCACCGGGGGCCGCGGCGTCGACGTGGTGGTCGACCCGGTCGGCGGCGACCGCTTCACCGACTCCCTCCGCAGCCTCGCGCCACTGGGCAGACTGCTGGTCATCGGATTCACCGCGGGCGACATCCCCACCGTCAAGGTCAACCGCCTGCTGCTGAACAACATCGACGTCCGCGGGGTCGCGTGGGGCGCCTACGCCCTGGCCGATCCGGCGCGCCTCCGCGCGGAGTGGGACGTGCTGCTGCCCTACCTCGGCTCCGGCGTCGTCGATCCGCCGATCGCGGCGACCTATCCCCTGTCCCGGGCGGGCGAGGCGGTCGCGCAGCTCGACGACCGGGCGGTACTCGGCAAGGTCGTGGTGGATCCGACGGCGTGACACGGTCGCCTGCCGGGCGCTCGGCGACGACGCACCGGCCGGCACAGCCGGTTTCGGCGGAACGTCGCGGTCGCGCCGAAACCGTTCGCTAGCCTCGACGGCGATGAGCACACCCGCAGCCACCGCAGCCGATGCCGACACCGCGACCGACACGGCGACCGACGCCGACACCGCGGCGGCCGTCGTCGACCGCGCCTACCGGTTGATCCTCGGCCGAGCGCCGGACGCCGACGGGCTGGCGTACTACACCGAGCGGCTGCACTGCGGGGAGCTGTCGAGGCCGCAGTTGTGCGCGGCACTCGCGAGCTCCGACGAGTTCGCAGACAGGCTCTCCCCCGAGCAGGCGCCCGCTCCGGAGGCCGCCGACACCCGAGCGGCGGCCGCACGTGACCCCGAGTTCGTCGACGCAGCCGAACTCGTCCGCACCACGACTGTCGAGGAGCTGGCCGCCACCGCCGAGGAGTACTTCTCCTCGCTCGACGACACCGAACTGCTGCTGACGAAGCCGTTCAAGGAACCCGGCGAGGCCGCCGATCTGCTGGTGACGTTCGGCCAGGTGCTGCGCGGCCTGCAGCCGGCGGCGGGCATGACGGTGCTGGACTTCGGCGCGGGCACCTGCTGGACGAGCCGCCTGCTCACGCAGCTCGGCTGCCACGTGATCGCCGCGGACGTCTCGTCGTCGGCGCTCGCGCTGGGCCGCGAACTGTACGCGCGCCAGCCCGTGCTCGGAGACCGGCCCGAACCGGAGTTCCTGACCTTCGACGGCCACCACATCGCGCTGCCGGACGGCAGTGTCGACCGGATCCTGTCCTACGACGCACTCCACCACGTGCCGAACCCCGACCGCGTGCTCGCCGAGTTCGCCCGGGTGTTGCGGCCGGGAGGTCTCGCCGCTTTCGCCGAGCCGGGCCCCGAGCATTCGCTGCAACCGCAGTCGCAGTACGAGATGCGGCATTTCGGGGTGCTCGAGAACGACGTGGTGATCGAACAGCTGTGGGAGCGGGCGCGCCGGGTCGGGTTCGCCGATCTGCGGCTCTGCCTGCTCGACTCGGCACCGCAGTGGGTCGACCTGCCGACGTTCCAGGACGTGCTGGCCGGCCACACCGACGGCTCGGTGTTCCCGGAGCCCACGCGCGCGGCGATCGGCGACCGGCGCATGTTCGTGCTCCGCCGCGACGGTGTCGAGACACCCGACAGCCGCGCGGCGGACGGGCTCTGCGCCGACGTGACGTTGTCCGACGTCGAGGTCGTCACATCCGCGTCCGGCGCGACGGTCCACGGGACGTGTCTGCTGCGCAACACCGGCACCCGCACCTGGCTGCCGTCCGACGCGGCGCACGGCCCCGTGTTCCTCGGCGCGCGTGTGCACACGGCCGACGGCGCAGTGAGCGACCGGCTCTCCGATTCCGGTGGGCGGATCCCACTGCCCGGGAGCGGCATCGCCCCGGGCGAGGAGGTGACCGTCGCGGTCCGACTCGACGTGCCCGCCCAGCTCGGCGACGACAGTGGAACCGCGCCGGTCGCCGTGGAATTCGACCTGGTCAGCGAGTTCGTGTGCTGGTTCTCGGTGAACGGATCGACCCCGGTGACCGTGCCGCTGTCCTGACGCCTGTCGCCCTGGCGGCCGCTGTCGGCGGCCTGCCGTCCCCGCGCCGTTCGGACGCCGCCACCCGCCCGGCCTCGCAGCCCTCGCGGCGTTTCGTCCCTGTTGTGCCGGTTTCCGCTGATGACGGTGCATACGGCGGATCGGCCGTCGGTGGCGAGCGGTAACCTCCGCTCGCACTTTCGGGGAGACCCGGGACACGGGGACCGCGCGCACGCACGCGCAGACGGCGCAAACGAGGTGAGCACCGATCCGGCAGGCGAGCACGACCGGCCCGGCGAACGCGGGCCCCACGGAGGCGAAGCTGTACGCCGCCCTCCGCCGCTACGCGGTCGGTGTGCGGATCGCCGTGGTGCTCGCCTGTGTCGTGCTCGCCATGATCGGCGTGCCGGACCGCTACGAACCTGCGGTGCTGGTCGCGGCGGTCACCATCGCGTGGTGCGGCCTGTCGGCGTGGTGGACGTGGCGGGCCCCGCACCACGCCGCACCGGCCCTGGTCGTCGCCGCGGCGGTCGTCGCACTGCTCACGGTGGAACTCACCCAGCCCTGGACGGCCATCGGCCCGTACAACGGCTGGGCATTCGCGGTCGCGAGCATCACGAGCATCGGCATCCAGTTCGAGCTGCCGAGCCGGCCCCGGCTCGCACTGCTGGTCACCGTCGTCGCCGCCGGGTCCTACGTCGCCGGCGCGGCGATGGCGCGCCCGCTTGCCGACGCCGCACTGTTCGGGGCCAGGCTGCTGCTCGACGCCCTGCTGGCCCGCTGCGTGTTCCTGCTGATCCGTTCCCGCGCCCGTGCGGCCGACCGTGCACGGGAACGCGCGGCCGCTCAGCGGCGCGCCGCCGAGGTCGCGGCGGCCCGCCGTAGCACCGAACGCGAATACCTCGCCACGCTGCACGACACGGCCAGCGCCACGCTGATGATGGTGTCCCTCGGCGCCGGTGCGCCCCAGGACACGTGGCTGCCCGACCGCGCGCGCCGGGACCTCGACGCGATCACCACCGTTCCCGCTCCGCCGGGCACCCGGCAGGGCACCGTCGACCTCCCGGTCCTGCTCCGGCAGGCGACCGCACACCCCCTCGTCGACGTGGCCTGGGACGCCCCCGAGACACTTCCCCTACCTGCGCGGCCCGCCCTGGCGATCTCCCACGGGGTACGCGAGGCGGTGGAGAACGTCGCCCGCCATTCCGGGGTGGCCGAAGCCCGCCTGCGGGTGCAGGGCTCGGCGGGCGGGGTCGAGGTCACGCTGGCCGACGACGGCAGCGGCTTCGACCCGGCCGCCGTCGGCGACCACCACCACGGCACGAGCGAGTCGATCTCCGGGCGCATGGCCGACACCGGCGGCACCGCGGTGATCGAATCCGCTCCCGGCCACGGCACGACGGTCCGCTGGAGCTGGCATGACTGACCACGCCACCGCCACCCACCCCGCCACGCCCGCATCCGGCACCGTCGCATCCGGCACGGAGGCATCCGACACGTCGGCATTGGGCACGGTGGCCACGCCCGGCGACCCCACGAGCGGGCACGCACCGGTACCGCTGCGGTCACCGCCGCTCGGGCAGCCGGCCGAGCAGGTGCGGGACCGGCTGGTGCGGGGTGCCCAAACGGCGGTCCTGCTCGTCGGCGTGGCCGTGCAGCTCACCAGCTGCCTTCCCCAGCTGATCGCCAACCACGACCGCTTCGGCCCCTGGTGGACCGAACTGGTGGCGTTCGTCATGCTGGCCTGCGTCGCCGTGGCGATCGCGGCCGGCGTGGTGCACCCCAGGCCGATGCCGCGCGCACTGGCGTTCGCACTGTGCGGCGTGTGCGTGGCCGCCGCAGCCCTGGCGTCGATGCCGATTCCGGCCGAGCTGCTCCTGGTCGCCGACGACTGGTCGTTCGGCATCGCCGGCTGGTACATCCTCGCCCTGCTGCTGCCGATGCGCATGCGCACGATCGCGGTGTTCTTCGCGTGCCATGCGCTGGTCACCGTCGCCGAGGTGCTGTTCAAAGGCGTGCCAGAGCGGCACATCACGGTCCAGATGGGCATGGTGTCCGTCTCGGTGTTCGGGTTGGAGATCGCGGTGGCCCTGCTCGCCGTGGTGCTGCACCACACCGCCTCCGACGCGGGCGAAGCCGCCCGACGTGAGGAACGCACCCGCACCGCGGAGGAGATCGCCGAGGCCACGCACCGCGACCACCAGGCCCGCTACGCCCGGCTGCTCGACACCACGGTGCCGCTCCTCACCGGCCTGGCCTACGGCGCGCTCGACCCGGGCGACGAGAGGGTGCGCAGGCGCGCCGCCATCGAAACGGCCCGGATGCGGCAGCTCTTCGCCGAGACCGACGACGTGTCGGACCCGCTGCTGCACGAGCTGCGCGCGGGCATCGACGTCGCCGAGCGGCAGGGCGTGTCGGTACAGCTCGCGGTACGCGGTGAGGTCCGTCCGGTACCGCAGCCGGTACGGCAGGAGCTGGTGGCGCCGGCCGCGGCGGTGCTCGCATCGGCCCGCTCCACGGCCCGTGCCACAGTGGTGCGCACCCCGGCGGCGGTCCGCGTGAGCGTCGTGGCCGACGCCCCCGCCGAGATCGCCGCCGCGGTCGACACCGAGCGACGGTCCCGCACCGAGATCACGACGACCACGACGAACGGGAAACTCTGGGTGGAGGCGGTATGGCGGACGAAATCACCGTGACGGTCGTGGACGATCATCCCGCGATGCTCGTCGGCATCGAACAGTGGTACGCGGCTGCGCCGGAGCCACTGCGGGTCGCTGCCAGCGGCGCGACGTCGAAGACCGCGTGGCTGCCACCCGGGGACGCCGCGGACGTCGTGGTGTTCGACCTGCAGCTGGCGGGCCAGACCACGCCGGCCTTCGGCGAACTGCGCCGGCTCGTCGACGCGGGCAGGAACGTCATCGTCTACACCATGCGCGACGACGAGCAGACCGCGCTGACCTGCCTCGACCTGGGCGCCGTGACCTTCCTGACCAAGACGGAGGGCGCCGACCACCTGGTGTCGGCCACCCTGGCGGCCGCGCGGGACCGGCCGTACACCCCGCCCGCACTGGCGGGCGCCCTGTCGGCCAACACCAGCTCCGATCGGCCGAAACTGTCGATCCGCGAGGAGGAAGTGCTGGTCGAATGGTTCCAGTCCGAGTCGCGGGACCTCGTGGCCCAGCGGCTGAACCTGTCCCCGAAGACCGTCACGACCTACCTCGACCGCGTACGGCTGAAGTACGCCAACGCGGGCAGGCCTGCGCGCAGCAAGGCCGCCCTGGTCGCGCGGGCCATCCAGGACGGGCTCATCAGCGTCGACGACCTCTGATGACCCGGCCCGACAGGCACCGAGCGGGATCGTCCGGTGATCGTGCCACCCCCAGACGCACGATCACCGGACGTCCGCCTGCCGCCGCTCCACGGCGGCGAGCCGGTGCAGGTCACCGAGCCGGAAGGTGTCCGGGCCGCGCTGGGCGACGAGGTTCACCATGACGAGTCCGCGCACGAGCGTCCGCGCCTCGTTCCGGCCACGACCGGTAAGGCCTGCGACGTCGTCGACGTCGAAGTCCAGCTTCCCTCCGGCCGCCAGCACGTGCAGCAGTTCGGCCTGGGCCGGGGTGAGCTGCGCGTGTGCCCGCGTCAGCACCGCACGCATGTTCGTGGCCGCGTCCCCTGCGTCGAGCTGGTCGAGCCGCGTGGCTTCGGCAGCCAGCCTGCCCGCGAGCAACGCCGGATCCGGCTCCCCGCCGTGGGTGAGGTCCTCGGCGAGGTCCCCTGCCACGATCCGCAGTGCCAGCGGCAGTCCGTCGCACAGGTCGACCAGCTCGTAGAGGTCGGCCGGGTCCCCGGGAGTGACGCCGGTCAGCGTGGCCAGCACACGCGCGCCGTCCTGCGGGCCCAGCGGCCGCACACTCACCCGCACCGCACCGTCACGGGCGACCAGCCCGCGCAACTGGTTCTGGCTGGTGACGACCGCGGCCGAGGTGCCACCCGGAAGCAGCGGCCGCACCTGCGCGGCGTCCCTGGCGTTGTCGAGCACGACCAACGTGCGGTTCCGCGCCGTCGCCCGGCGCAGCAGCGCCGCGAGCGCCAGCGGGTCGGCCGGCAACTCGCTCACCGCGCAGCCCGCCTGGACGAGCAGGTCGGTCAAGGCTTCGGCCGCCGTCAGCGGTGGTTCGGGGTCGAAGCCGCGCAGGTCCACGTGCAGCACACCACCCGGAAAACGCGGCTGCGGCAGGTTCTGCTCCGGTGTCTCCGTGGCTGCCGAGCGCACCCAGTGGGAGACCAGTGCCGTCTTGCCGACGCCCCCCGGACCGTCGACGACGACGAGCCGTGCCCGTCCCGGGCCGAGCGCGCCGTCGAGCACGGCGAGTTCCCGCTGCCGCCCGGGTAACGGATGCGGCGCATCGGCCGCCGCGGTCGGCCCACTCACCGATCCGGGCGCGGCCGCCGCGACGGTGTCGACGGTGACCACCGCGCCGGTGGCGGGGCCGTGGTCACCGCCCTGCTGCCCCGTCTCGGGCGGCACCTCGCCGGGCCGCGTCTCGCCGGGTCGTGTCGGAGTGGCCGGTGCCGTGGCGGGTGGCGCCGGCGCGGTCCGGCGACTCCCCACCGACGGGGCGCGCTGCGGGCCGTCCTCGCGGAGCAGTCGCTCGTGCACGCCGCGCAGGCTCGCGCAGGGTTCGACACCGAGACCGTCGGCCAGCATGCGCCGCACCTCGTCGTAGGTGAGCAGGGCCTCGGCCGTCCGGCCGCTGTGGTGCAGCGCCAGCAGCAGCCGCGTCCACAGGCTCTCCCGGTGCGGATGCGCGGTGGTGAGCGGGCGCAGTTCGGACACGGCACGTTCCGCCTCGCCGAGTTCGAGCCGCAGTTCCGCGCGCCGTTCGCACACTTGGAGGTACTCCTCCTCGGCCGCGTCGGCCGCGCTGACGACCCACGGCATCGGTTCGAGTCCGCTCAACGCCCGTCCGCGCCACCGTGCGAGCGCGTCCTGCAGTCGTCGGAGTTCCTCGGCGTGGCCACGCCTGCCGGGCGGTACCCCGTCCGCCGCGGGTTCGCCGGCGCCGTTCCGCCAGGCCGTGGCCGGAGCCGATACCTCGGCCGCCTCCCGCCGCAGCGCCCGGAACCGCTCCAGGTCGATGTCCTCGGGGCACACGCAGAGCCGATAGCCACCGGAGACCGCCTCGATGGCGGTGTCCGTCCCGGCGCGGGAGAACCCCGTCCGCAACCGTTTGACGTAGCCCCGCAGCGTCGTGCGCGCCGTCTCCGGAGGCTCCTCGCCCCACACCCGGTCGATGAGCTCCTCGGTGGTCAGCAACCGCCCCGCGCGGAGCGTGAGCGCCGCGAGCAGGAGCCGCTGTTTACCGCCCGGGATGAGCACCGGTGCGCCGGCCACGCGCACATCCAGTTCCCCGAGCATGCCGATGTCGATCGACGTCATCGTGTCCCCCACCTGAACGTGATGGCCACCGGCCGGTCGCCCGGTGCGTCGCCGACGCTAACGACACTCACAGGAAGGGTTTGTCGGTCGAACTGCCTACAAAATCGGCCGGATCAGCGACCTCTGCGGAGATACGAAAACTCTGAGTAGTCATACGGTTCCGGGTAGTCGCCGCGGCCACCCGCTCGGCCCGACGACGGCGCCCGCGGGACGTACTGCGGTTCCGGCGGCGGTCCGGGGTCGGCGGGCCTGCGGTCGCCGAACACCCGCGCATCGGCGTCCAGTACCCGGTCGAGCAGATCCGTGTCGCCGAAACCGCGTCGCACCACCTCGGCCTGGCGCCTCGCCGCGGCGTAGCGGGCCTGCGCGATCGTGTGCGTCACCGACGCCGACAACGTCTCCGGCGCCACGTCGCGAACACCACCGGTGAACCTCACCCGGCTGACGCCGCCGTCGGCGGTCGCGACCACCGTGACGACGCCGTCCTCCGACGTCGCCGTGCCGGTCACCTCCGCCAGTTCCTCGGTGACCTGCCGGTAGGCCTCCGCGGCCCGCGCGTTGTCGGCCGCCGCCGTGTCGATCGCCTCGATGCGCCGCATCAGGTCCTGCCCGGGGTCGGTCACCTGTCCCTCCGTCCTCGCCGCGCGTGGATCGCGGATGCTCGCCCGATCGCGGATGTTCGTCGCCGTCGTGGCCCGTCGTTCACTGTCGTGGGACTCCGCCGCACCGCCGGGTGCTTGTCATGCCACCCCGCCCGTCACGGTTCCCTGCGATGCCTGCCCGGCCGCCGCGGCGGCGAGTGCGGCGGCAGCCGCGGCGCCGGTGGCCGTGCCCGTGCATGCGGCGCCTGTGGATGCGGTGCTTGTGGGTGCGGCGTCTGTGGATGCGGTGTCTGCGGATGAGCTGTCCCTTCCGGTGGCCGGGGCGGGGCAGGACGCCTGCGCGAACCCGACAGGTCCGGCCGGATGCCGCCGACGAACGCCTGGAAGTCGGCGATCAGTTCGGCCAGTTGGGTGGGCGTGGCCGTCAGCACGACGTCGACGACGAGCAGTCGGCCGGTACCCGTGCGTTCGGGGACCGTGAGGAACGTCCGCAGCTGCGCCAGATCGGTGAGCTCGCCACCGGTCCGTACCCGCAGGCCGAGGGCCTGCGTCAGGCTGCCGCTCGTCTCGTCGCCGGACCGTTCGCGCCTGCCGACCTTCACGGCCACGGCGTGCTCTGCCAGGCTCCGCGCGGACTCGTCGGCGAGTTCGTCGAGGCCCGCCCCGTCCTCGCGCACCCGGCCGGTCACGGCGATCGTCGCGGTGAAACCCGCGCTCGACCCTGGGTGCACCGCGAGGAACTCCACGTCCGGTGCGCCGGTCCGTTCCGGTGGCACGGAGCGCCAACCGTCGGGCAGCGTGAACTCGATCGGAACGGGCAGCATCGTCACCAGCCCAGGTCGCGCACCATCGAGCCGACGGTGTCGGCCGCTCCGGTGACGGACTCGGTGAGCTGGCCCGGATCGACCGTGATCCCGCCACCGAGTTTGCCGCCGAGTCCTGCTCCGAGGCCGAGATCGCCTCCGACGTGGAACTTGCCGTCCTCGCCCATGCCGAACTGCAGCCCGGCCTCGGCACCCGCGCCCGCCCAGCCCTCGGCGTTGACACCCGCCCCGATACCGGCGATCTCGACACCGGCCCCGACGTCCGCCCGTGCCCCGGCGAACGCGTCGGCGGCCGCATCGATACCGGTCAGCCCGACGTCGGCGTTCGCGTTCGCCGTGGCCTCGACCGCGGCGTTGGCCTGGCCGTTCACGCCGAGCGGACCGAAGTCGAGTCCGCCCTCGGCACTGCCCCGCGCAGCGTGCGCCTCGGCACCCGCGCCCGCCGACACGCCGGTGAGATCGGCCGACGCGTCGGCGCCTGCGCTCGCCCCGAGCACGGATCCGCCGAGTGTTCCCCGCCCCGCGAGCGGGCCGTGGTCGAACTCGCCACCGAGCTCGCCCTCGGCGACACTCACGCCTGCTTCGGCCTGCGCGCTCGCACTGGGCAGTCCGATACCGAGCGTGTCGACCAGCCGCGCGACGGGGTCCTCCTTGAGTCCCTGCGAACCGCCCCAGGACCGGTCCGTCCGTCGTTCGTGGATCCGCTCGTGTTCGCGGCCGTAGCCGCCCTGCCCGTCGGGTTGAAGGCCGAGCTTCGACGCCAGCTGCGCACCGACCGCGTCGACCCGTTGCCGGGCGTTGTCGAGCACGGCCTGTGCCTCGGCCAGTAGTCCGCCGCCGGGGTCGGCCTGCTGCGCCGGCGCGCCTGCCGCGGCGTGCACCTGGTGCTGTGCCATCGCGGCGCGGCCGGCCGCCTGGGCCTGGGTGTGCAGCTCGATCGCGCGCTGCGCCTCGCGCTGCCCCCAGGCCAGCACGTCGGCGAAGTCCGCGAGCGTCTGCCCACCCCTGGCGACGGTGTCGACCAGTTCCGTCCACCTCGGCGGTTCGGCGGAGAACACGTCCCGGAACGCGGTGCTCGCGTCACCGGTCCAGTTCTGCGGATCAATCTGCCCCAACAGTCCGCCGACCTCGCCGACGGTGCCGAGGTTGCCGACGATTCCCCGCAGATCCGCGGCGATCTGCTCCGGCTCCCCCGGAATGAGCTGTTTCGGGTCCGTCGTCTGCCCGAGCTGCGCGACCACCTAGACGCCCCCGTCCAGCACGCTCGCGATCCGCCCCGGCGCCGCGCCGAGCGCGGGCGTCTGCGGGGACCGCTCGACCGCTTCCTGCAGTTCGGAGAAGACGCCCAGCCCCTCCTGCTCCTGCTCCAGGTATCGGTCGGCCGCGTCACGCAGCCCACTGCCGTGTTCGCCTGCCCGTTCCCGGAGCGAGCGCAGTTGCCGGTCGACGTCGTCCATGAATCGGCCCCACGCCGACTGGATGTCGCCGTGCCCGTAGTTCCCACCGGGCCCCTGCCACGCGACCTCCGCGGCCCGCTCCACCGTCTGGGCGATGCGCCCGGCCGTCTGTCGCAGTTCGTCGGGTACCGCACCGAAACCCGCCATGCCGCTCCCCGTTGCATCCTCTTCGCTCTCCGGGTCACACCCGGCCTCCACCCCTCGCCTGCGGGCGACACTGCCGAGGAGTTGTGGTTTCCGGTGGTACAACCGTGGCACCGCACCGCAGGCGTCCGGAGCAGCGGGGACCGGCGGGGCCGCGTCAGCCCGTGCGGGTGCTGTCCCGGACGACGAGCTTCGGCACCAGCGCGACGTGTGCGGCGTCGCGCGCCGCAGGCCCGTCGCCCGCGGCATCGGCCAGCAGCCGCACCGCCTCGTCGGCGATCCGCCGGGTCGGCTGGTCCACGGTGGTCAGCGGCGGCTCGGCGAGCCGGGTGAACTCGATGTTGTCGAACCCGGTGACCTGCATCCGGTCGGGCACCGTGATGCCACGGGTACGGCAGGCACGCACTGCGCCGAGCGCGATCAGGTCGTCGGCGCACACGAGGGCCTCCGGTAGTCGCCCGGAGTCGGCGAGCAGGCCCACCGCGCGTTCGCCCCATTCCACGCTGTAGTCGCCGAGGAGCGTCCACTGTGGTCCGGTTTCGAGGTCGAGTTCCTCGGCGTGGCGAAGGAATCCGGCGTGACGGAGTTCGCTCGAGGAATTGGTGAGCCGGGCGCCGAGGTATGCCGCCGACCGCGCGCCGCCCTCACGGACGTGTTCCACGACCGCGCGCATCGCGGCGATGTCGTCCACCCCGACCCAGTCGGTACTGGTCCCGCCGACGAAGCGGTCGAGCTGGACGAGCGGCAGCCGTTCGGCGGTCCGCTGCACCGCCGGGGTGCTGTCGGTGCCGTGACACGGGCTGACGATGATGCCGTCGACGTTGCGGGTCACAAGGGCGTCCAAGCGGCGGGCCTCCGTGACGGGGTCGGACTGGGCGTCACAGAGCAGCAGTTCCTTGCCGTCGGCGCCGAGCGCATGCTCCACACTCTCGACCAGCGCGGTGAAGAAGGGGTTCCGGATGCTCGGCACGACCATGCCGACGGTGTCGGTACGGCTCACGCGCAGGGCGCGCGCGATGGGGTTCACCGCGTAGCCGAGTTCCTGGGCTGCCTCGCGGACCCGGTCGGCGACGTCGGCCGAGACCTTGCGCCCGCCCGACAGCGCACGGGAGACCGTGGCCGTCGAGACACCGGCGCGGCGTGCGACGTCCGCGATCGTTACCCGCTGCAATCGTTTACCTCTCCGCGTGGTGTGACACCGGAACTTAATCGGTTCCCCTGGCCTCGTCCCAGGCTAAACCATTGACCTTTCACCGAACATCTCTCTAACCTACTCCGCAATTCGCCAGGCAATCGATTGCACACGCCGGAGTCATCGCCTCCCGCGACCGAACACCCGTCGGCGGCCGCGGCACCGCCGCGCTCGCCGAACCCGCCTCCCGACACCCCACCGAGCACAGAGAGCACAGATGAGCACTCTCGGAGTCTTCCCTCCCAAACCGCACGCACTGCGTGAACTGTTCGGCACCGACAAGGTCGTGCTCGGCGTCGTGCACCTGCCCGCCCTGCCCGGCAGCCCGCACTACACCGGGACGCCGATGGCCGACATCCGCTCGTTCGCCGTCGACGAGGCCCGCACGTACCTCGACGGCGGCTGCCACGGCGTCATCGTGGAGAACCACTGGGACATCCCGTTCCCGAAACCCGGCAGGCACGGCTACGAAACGGCGGCCGCGATGGCCGTCGTCACCGCCGCCGTACAGGACGCGACCGACCGCAGCGTCGGAGTGAGCGTGCTGTCCAACGCCGCCGAGTGCGCGATCGCCTCGGCGTGGTCCGGCGGCGGCGGATTCGTGCGGGTCAACCAGTGGGCCAACGCCTACGTCGCCAACGAGGGCATCATCGAAGGCCAGGCGGCCGACGCCACCCGCTATCGCAGCCGCATCGGCGCGGGCCCGGTGAAGGTGTTCGCCGACGTCCACGTCAAGCACGGCGCCCACGCGATCGTCGCCGACCGAACGCTCGCCGAACAGACCGAGGACGCCGAGTTCTTCGACGCCGACGTGCTCATCGCCACCGGCTCCCGTACCGGCGACGCCGCCGCCGTCGACGAGGTGGCCGGCATCAAGGACCACACGAGCCTGCCCGTCGTCATCGGCTCCGGCATCACCTCCGGCAACATCGGCGAGCTACTGCCCGCCTGCGACGGCGTCATCGTGGCCTCGTCGGTGAAAGACAACGGCCGCTGGTGGGGACGCGTCGATCCGGCCAAGGTCCGCGAACTGACCACGGCCGCCGAGCGGGCGGGCGCGGTCCTGCCGTGATCGTGTTCTGCGGGTACGCCAACAGCGACGTCACCGCCGCCGTACCTGCCCTGCCCGCCGCCGGGCAGCGGATCCAGGCCGTGGCGGTCGAGCGGGGCGACGGTGGCATGGCGGCCAACGCCGCGGCGGCCGCCGCCCGGCTCGGCGCCGACGCCCGGTTCGCCGGTGCCGTCGGCACGGACGCCCTGTCGACGGCCTTCCTCGACACCCTCGCCGCCGACGGCGTCGACGTGAGCCCCACCCGCCGGAACGCACAGCTGACGACCGCACTCGTGCTGCTCACCCCGGACGGCGAACGATCGATCATCAGCCAGGACGACGACCTCGACGGCGCCGACATCGCCGAAGCGGCCCGGCGGGCCGCCGGCGGCTGGCTCTACCTGGACGGCTACCGCTTCCCCGAGGCCGCCTCGGTCCTGCCGGACAGGGCAACCCGGGTGGTGGTCGATCTCGACGGCTGCGAGACCCGGGCCGCGGCGCTCGCCGCGCTCACCGCCGCGGAGCACGTCGTGCTCGGGCGCTCCCAGGCGACGGCACTGCTCGGCGACGACGACGCCTGCGCACAGCTGGCCCGCCGACACGGCGTCCACCTGGTCGTCACCGACGGCGGCCGCGGGGCGCTGCTCATCCCGCCGCAAGGGCAGCCGGAGTCGATCCCACCGATCGAGGTGTCCGTTGTGGACTCGACGGGCGCCGGTGACTGCTTCGTCGGCGCCTACTGCACCGAACTCGCACGGGGCACCCCACCCGCACGCGCCGCCCGGTTCGCGGCCGTGGCCGCAGGACTGTCCTGCACGCGCGCCGGTGCGCGCGCCGGACTCCCCCACCGCGCCGCGGTGCAGTCCCGTCTCGACACCGGCGGATCCGGCCCGGACAGCGGGTCGCCCGGAAAGGAGCGAACACCATGCGACGCAAGCTGATCGCGCTCGCCGCACTGGGCTCATTGCTCGTGGCCACCGCCTGCGACACCGCGGCACGGCGGGAGATGGCGGCCGAGGCGCGGGCCCAACAGCAGGGCCCGCCCCCGCCGGCCGAGGTGGTCGAATCCTGCGAGGTCGACGGCGGCCGGCCGAAGATCGGCATCGTGCCGATCAACCTGCAGGCACTGTTCTTCAACCAGATCATCACCGGCGCCGAGGACGTCGCACAGCAGGCAGGCGCCGACGTGCAGGTGGTCAACGGTGACGACGACTCGCAGAAGCAGGCGAACGCGATCGACAACCTCGTGGCGAACGACTTCGACGCGATCATCGTCGACGCGGTCGACACCGACGGCATCCGGCCTGCGATCCGCAGGGCGGACGCCGCGGGAGTGCCGGTGGTCGCCGTCGACGCCGTCGTCGACGACAAGGCGGTCTCGACGCAGGTGGGCACGGCGAACGCCGAGGGCGGCCAGCAGCTCGGCGAGGCACTGCTCGAACTCAGCGGCGGCGAGGGCGACGTCGGGATCGTCGGCGCCCTCAACAGCACCGTGCAGCTCCAACGGCAGAAGGGCTTCACCGACCGCGTGACCGAGGGCGGCATGGCGATCCGGCACGTGGTGGACGGTCGCAACATCCAGGAGCAGGCGCAGACGGTGGCCGAGAACCTGCTCACCGGGAACCCGGATCTGCCGTACGCCTACGCGACCGGCGAACCCGCCCTCATCGGCCTCGCCGCTGCGGTGACGAGCCAGCAGCGCAGCGACGACATCGACGTCGTCGGCTGGGACCTGTCGGCACAGGCGGTCGACGGGCTGCGCGCCGGCTGGATCAAGGGTGTCGTGCAGCAGAACACGTTCGAGTTCGGCTATCAGTCGATGAACGCGGCGATCGATCTGGTCTGCGGACGCGACGTGCCCGCCGACATTCCGGTGCCGACCCAGATCGTCACCCCGGACAACGTGTCCGAGTACCTCTACTACCTGGAGCGGGGATGAGTCACGAGAGCAGCGGCACGCAGGTCGGTGACGGGCAGGTCGTTGATGGGCGGAGCGGTGATGGACGGAGCGGTGATGGACGGAGCGGCGACACGCTCGTCACGCTCGAGGGCATCACGAAGTCGTTCGGCGCGGTGCAATCGCTGCGCGGGGTCGACCTCCGGCTGGGCACCGGCGAGGTACTCGGCCTCGTCGGCGACAACGGCGCGGGAAAGTCGACGCTGATGAAGGTCCTGGCAGGGGCGATCCGGCACGACGCGGGCTCGATCACCGTGGGCGGCAGGCAGGTCCGGTTCCACAGCCCGGCCGACGCGCGCGCCGAGCACATCGGCATCGTCTATCAGGACCTGGCCCTGTGCGACACGCTCGACGTCGCCAGCAACCTGTTCCTCGGCCGGGAACCACGCCGGGGACCGTTCGTCGACCGTGCCGAGATGCACCGTCAGGCAGCCGAGATGCTGTCCACATTGCACGTACGGGTGCGCTCGACGTACCAGGAGATCGGCGAACTCTCCGGCGGGCAGCGGCAGGCGGTCGCGATCGCCCGCGCCGTGTCGTTCCAGCCGAAGGTGCTGATCCTCGACGAGCCCACGGCCGCGCTGGCGGTCGCGGAGGTGCGGCAGGTGCTGCGCATGATCCGCGAGGTGGCGGCCCGCGGGGTCGGCGTCATCCTCATCACCCACCGGCTGCAGGACCTGTTCGAGGTGTGCGACCGCATCACCGTCATGTACGAGGGGCGGAGCGTCGACGACGCCGCGATCGCCGACCTCGACATCGAGACGCTCGTCGGGATGATCACCCGCTCGAACACCACGACCGAGGAGGCCGCATGACGACGCAGGTCGAGTCCCCGCCGCAGCGGGACCTGGCGGCACAGCCGTCGTGGTGGGAACGGGTGAACAAGGCGACCGTCGCGATGCTCGGCGTCACGGTGGCACTGTTCATCGGGTTCGGGCTGGCGTCGCCGAACTTCCTGACGTTCGGCAACATGTCGAATCTGGCGACGCAGGTGGCGATCACGCTGATCGTGGCGATCGCGATGACGTTCGTGATCACGACAGGGCAGATCGACCTGTCGGTCGGCTCCACCGTCGCGTTCGTGGCGGCGATGACGGCCGAGCTGCTGCAGCTGGGCCTGGACTCGTCGCTCGTCATCGTGGTGGGCCTGCTGGCGGGCCTGTTCTGGGGCTCGGTCAACGGCTGGCTGTCTGCGTACCAGAACATTCCGCCGTTCATCGTCACCCTCGCGGCGATGTCGATCATCCGAGGGTTCGCTCTGCTGTGGACGGAAGGCTTCTCGGTCCCGATCGACCGGCGGCTGTTCGTCGCGAAGATCGGCGAGGCCGAGTTCCTCGGCTTCTCGGCGCTGGCGTGGATCGCGCTGGCGACCACCGTCGCGGGCGGGATCCTGTTGTCACGCATGCGCTTCGGCCGCTACGTCAACGGCATCGGCGCACAGGAGGAGTCGGTGCGCCGTGCCGGCGTGAACACGCGCCGCATCAAGATGATCACCCTGATGCTGACGGGCCTCGCCGCCGGAGCGGCAGGCATCCTCACGGCGGCACGGCTCGGTTCGGGGTCGGCGAACGCGGCGGAGGGGTTCGAGCTCACCGTCATCGCGGCCGTGGTGCTGGGCGGCACGAACCTGTTCGGCGGCCGCGGCACGATCGTCGGCACGGTCATCGGCGCACTGATCACCGGCATGATCGCCAACGGCCTGACGCTGATGGGCGTGAGCCCGTTCCTCACCCCGATCGTGACGGGCCTGGTGCTGATCGCGGCGATCTGGATCAACCTGCGCGGGCGGTCGCTCGCCCAGCTGGTCTCCCACCTGACGGCACGGCGCACATGACCGCCGTCACCACGGTCACCGGCAGGGTCGCGGCCACCGACCTCGGGCTGACCCTCACCCACGAGCATCTGCACAACGACGTGCGGGCGGCGGTCGGCCCGCCCGCCGATCCGGGGCTGGCGTGGCTGCGCGACGCCGAGACAGGCCCGCAGATCGCCTGGCTGCTGCGCGAGGAGCCGTACGCGTGCCGTGACCACTGCACGCTGGACGACCCGGGCCCGGTGGCCGACGATCTGGCGGCGTTCGCCGCGGCGGGCGGCGGCACGGTCGTCGACGTCACCCCACCGGGACTGGGCAGGGACCCGTCGGCGCTCAAGGAGCTGTCCGTACGCACCGGAGTGCGGATCGTCATGGGATCGGGTTGGTACCTGGAGAAGTTCCACCCACCCGGCCTGTCCACAACGGACGAACAGACGCTGGCGGCGTCGCTGCTCGACGAGTTCCGGACGGGCGCGGGCACCTCGGGAATCTCCCCCGGAGTGATCGGTGAGATCGGCGTCTCCCCCGCCTTCACCGACGCCGAAGGCCTCGCGCTGCGCGCCGCCGCCGTCGCGCAGCGCGAAGCCGGCGTCCCGCTGTACGTGCACCTGCCGGGATGGCAGCGCCGGGCCCACGAGGTACTCGACATCGTCCTCGACGACGTCGGCGCGGCGCCCGGCGCCGTCGTGCTGTGCCACATGGACCCGTCCGGCCACGACGCCGAGTACCAGCGGTCCGTCGCGCGGCGCGGCGTCTGGCTGGAGTTCGACATGATCGGCATGCCGTTCCGCTACCCGGGGGAAGGCCAGTCACCCGCACCGGCCGACACGGCCAGGGCGATCACCGGGCTGATCGGCGACGGCTTCGCCGACCGGCTGCTGCTCAGCCACGACGTGTTCCTCAAGAGCATGCTCACCGCACACGGCGGCAACGGTTTCCGGTACGTGCCGACGCTGTTCACGGCCCGACTGCACGAACTCGGTGTGCCCGCCGAGGTGACGTCGGCGCTGCTGCGTGCCAACCCGGCACGACTGTTCGAGGCCGCCGCGCGCGCCTGAGACACCCACCCGCCGCATCCCCACCGAATCACGTTTCACCACCGGCCCCGCATCCCCGAGCCGGGGTCTCGACCAGCAACCAGGAAGGGAACCTCTCCGTGGCACGAGTACTGATCGCAGGTGAAAGCTGGATCACGCAGTCCACGCACATCAAAGGAGTGGACTCGTTCGTCACGAGTTCGTACGTCGAGGGTGTCGCGCCGCTGCGGACGGCACTGACCTCGCGCGGGCACGACGTCGTACACCTGCCCGCGCACCTCGTGCCGTCGGACTTCCCCGACGACCGGGCGGCGCTGGATGCCTACGACGCCGTCGTGCTGTCCGACATCGGCGCGAACTCGGTGCAGCTCGCGCCGTCGGTCTTCGAAGGGGCACGACCCGGTGGCGACCGCCTCGCCGCGCTGCGTGACTGGGTCGGCGCGGGCGGGGGCCTGCTGATGGTGGGCGGCTACCTGTCGTTCACCGGGTTCGAGGCCAAGGCCGCCTACCGTAACACGGTGCTGCACGAGGTGCTGCCGGTGGACCTGCTGCCCGAGGACGACCGGGTGGAGCTGCCGGCGGGTGCCCGTGGGCGGGTCGTCGCCGACCATCCGGCGCTCGGCGGGGTGAGCGGCGAGTGGCCGCGGCTGCTCGGCTACAACCGGGTGCGCCCGCGGCCCGCCACCGACGTCCTCGCCACGATCGGCGACGACCCACTCGTCGCGGTCGGCGGCTACGGCGACGGCCGCACCGCCGTGTTCACCTCCGACTGCTCACCGCACTGGGCCCCGCCCGAGTTCTGCGAACAGTGGCCGGGCTACGCGGCCGTGTTCGGCGGCCTGATCGACTGGCTCGCGGCGTGAGCCGATCGCGCCGGCTCCTGCGCACCTGCACGCCCGCGCTCGAACGGGCGACGGGCATGCGGTTCGTCCGGGACGTCCACGACGGCACGATCGGTGACCCGGAATTCGCGCGGTACCTGGAGTTCGAAGCCGGATTCGTCGACACCGCGGCTCGGCTGCACGGGCTCGCCGCCTGGCAGGCACCGCACTGGCGAGCCGTCACCCGCAACGCCGAGGCGCTGCACGGGCTGACGACCGAGCAGACGGAGTACTTCACGGCGGCGCGCGCGGCGTGGCCGGTCGCGGCGGACGTGTCCGAGGCGGCGCGCCGCGCCGCCTCGGTGCTGTCGGACTACGCCGTCGCGGTCGCCGAGGACGGCGGCTACGCGGCTGTCACCACCGTCATGTTCGCCGCGGAGACGCTGTATCTGACCTGGTGCACCCGCACCCACCGCGACGGGACACCGCCCGCCGGGCCGATCGCCGACTGGGTCGCCCTGCACGCCCGTGACCCGTTCGTCTCCGGCGTCGACGCACTCGGCGCGGCCGTCGACGAACTTCCCGCCGACGTGCCCGACGGCCGGCTCGCCGCATGGTTCACCGGAATGCTCGACGCCGAGATCACCTTCCACGACGCGGTGTATCTGTAGCCGTGTATCTGTAGCGGTGTACCTGCAGCCGCCGAACAGTGGCCACGGCCCGGTGACCGCGGAAGGCCGGTCGATGATCGGCGGGCGGGCCGCACCAGCCGACGGCCACCGCCTGGAGGCCGCCGTGGCCCCTCGGGAACGGTTCGCGAGGGGACCACGGCGGGTCGGCCGGGGACGCGGGCTCAGTCGCCCGCGAGTTCGGGAGGGAACCCGCCGGTGGCGATCGGTCCCCAGTCGTCGATCGTGATCCGCAGCAGCGACTTGCCCTGCCGCTGCATCGCCTCCCGGTACTCGTCCCAGTCGGGATGCTCGCCGGAGATGCCGCGGAAGTACTCGACGAGACCGTCGAGCGCGTCGGGCATGTCGAGCACCTCGGCCGTGCCGTCGAGCTGCACCCACGCGTCGTTCCACTCCTCGGAGAGCACACACAGCGACACGGCCGCATTCCGTCGCGCGTTGCGGGTCTTCGCGCGGCTCGGGTAGGTGGAGACGACGATCCGGCCGCGTTCGTCGACCCCACAGGTGACCGGCGACAACTGTGGCCTGCCGTCGGCCCGGGTCGTCATGAGCACCGTGCGGTGCCGCGGCCGCACGAACTCCAGGAGCTCGTCCTTGCCGACCTGTTCGGCGGTGGCGATGCGTGGCACCTCGTGACCTCCCGGTCCCTCGACTGCTGATCTGCCCGGCTGCCGGCACCCGATCACCGGTCGGCCCGGTCACCGGACTGTACCGGCACGCTGCCGTCTCGCCCCGCCGCAACCGTTCCACCGCAGCGCTCGCCCGCGGCGGCCGCTCGCCACGACCCGCACCCACGGGGAACGGCTCACGATCATCGGCACCGCGGATACGGTTCCCGATCATTGACGACTCGGCGATCATTCCGAACCTCGGTGATCATTTTTCAACTTCGTGAAATGTCTCTACCAATACATTTTCGCGAATGAATCACGAGCGGTATTCACGTTACGTGTTCACTAATTACACAGTGTATTAGCTTCAACACGCCCAGCACGATGACACGTCCGAGTGATATGAACCAACCGTGACCGGACACCCACGCAATGCCGCCACCGCGACCGTCACCACCTGCTCGATCACTCACACGTGTCCCACTTTTCGCTGGCCACGGCGCCACCGGCGACGGACTTGGCCAATCCGGCCCCGTTTCTGATACGTTCGCGAAGTTGTCTGGCGCGAGTCAAAGAAAGCCGACTCATCGACGCCTAAACCTTCTTACGGAAAACGATCTGTGTTCCACGACACCGATCCGTGACTTCTCCGTTGCTGTTTCGTAATCTCTAGGAAGGTGTTCGCGACAACCCCGCGTGTTCCCCAGCACGGTCGCGAGCCTGCCGACCCGGAACCCCGACCGGTCGGCACGCGAAACAAAAAAGGAGAACCACCCCGTGGAGTGGAACGACATCCCCCGGAACGCGAAGAACATCTTCGCGCGAAAGGCCCTGACCCCGAGCTCCCCGAAACTGAACTCCTCCTTGAAGGAGAGTGTCCGCGGCTACGCCGTCGTCGGACTGCTCGCCACCGCCCTCGCCGGTGTCGTCGGCCAGGCCGCGTTCGCCGACGAGCAGGTCGACCCGGCCGCAACCCAGCGCACCGCCGACTCGGCGGCGCAGAACGCCGGCGTGGTCCGTGCGCACAGCCACTTCGGCGTCGCCCAACTCGGTGAGAAGGCCTCCGATTCGGAGAAGCCGGAGCAGACCGGCGGCTCCGGCCAGGCCCAGCCCGCCGGCCAGGGCGACGACGAGGACAAGCAGAGCGGTCAGCAGCAGGCCGAGCCCCAGCAGGAGCAGCAGGCCGAGCAGAAGACCGAGAAGAAGGCGGCGAACAAGCCCGCCCCGAAGGCGAAGCCCAAGCCTGCTCCGAAGCCGCAGTTCGACCAGGTCGACCGCTGGATCAACCGTGCCATCGACGTACTGCGCCAGAACGACGTGCCGATCACGCACGAGAAGCGGGACGAGATCCGCACGATCATCGAGAAGGAGTCGAGCGGCGACCCGCGGGCCATCAACCTGTGGGACAGCAACGCGGCCAAGGGCATCCCGTCGAAGGGTCTGATGCAGACCATCGACCCGACGTTCGACGCCCACAAGCTGGCGGGCCACGACGACATCTACAACCCGGTCGACAACATCATCGCCGGCGTCCGGTACACGCTGGACCGGTACGGCAGCTTCGACGAGCACCCCGGCCTCTCCTCGATGGCCGGTGGCGGCGACTACCAGGGTTACTGAGCACGCGGCGCAGCCGACTGCACCGCACCGTCACCGCAGCCGGTGAACCGGTTCGGAGCACACGGGCCGCTCGGAGATCCGGCGGATCTCCGAGCGGCCCGTTCGTGTCCCGGGAGGCCGGCTCAGGGCTTGCGGCCGAGGCCGACGAAACCGCTCGAGGCCCCCGGATTGCCGCGGAACTCCTCCGAGGCGGGCGATGTGCGCAGCTCCGGCCTCCACTCCGGGGTCCACGTGATGCCCGGCTCGACGAGGTCGAGCCCGTCGAAGAACTGCGCGAACTCGTCGCGAGATCGGATGAACAGGGGCGAGCTCGAACGGGCGTACTGCTCCTTGATCGCCTCACGTTCGTTCTGGCCCTCATCGGGAACGCCGTCGAACGTCAGGTGCGAGGTCAGCAGATACGAGCCGGACCGGAGCCGGTCCATGTAGTCGCGGATGACGCGGTGCGGATCGTCGTCAGGGCCGAAGAAGTACAGCACGTTGACCGCGATGAGGGCGATCGGCTTCGTCGGGTCGAGCACCCCGGTGTCGAGCGCCGCCTCCCACACCTCGTCGACGTCGAGCAGGTCGGCGTGGATCACGGCGTGGCGCGTCGGGTCACCTTCCTGTTCGAGCAGCACCCGCGAATGGGCCACCGCCACGGACTCGTTGTCGACATAGACACAGCGACTGTCGGTGTTGATCGAATCGGCGATCTCATGGACGTTGCCCACCGTCGGCACGCCGGATCCGAGGTCGAGGAACTGGGTGACGCCCTGATCGGCCAGGTACTGCACGCCGCGGCCGAGGAACTCCCGGCCGACGCGTGCCATCGTGCGCACGATCGGGAAGGTCTCGACGGCCTTCGCCCCGAACTCGCGGTCGATGGCCCAGTTGTTGGTCCCGCCGAGGAACCAGTCGTAGATCCGCGCGGGATTGGGACGTTCCAGGTCCACGCCCTCCGGTACGGAGCCCTGGTCGTTCGGCGCCATCGTTCCTCCTCGTCGTCCCCGCGGACGCATCGTTGATCAACCGCTGACGTCACCCTACCGAGGGAGCACACCGGTTCCCACCCGGCGCGGAGCGTCCCGGCAGGGGACACGAGCACGGCTTCGCGCGCTCGTGTCCCCGCACGCTTCGGGCCGGTCAGCGGACCAGCGCGGGGATCCGGGCCCGCATGTCCTCACCGAGGAACCGGCGCAACGCGGCGGTGAGCTCGTGGCGCGCCTGCTGTTGGTCGGCCGCGAAGGCGCCCGCGAGTTCGCCCATCGCCAGCAGCGTGCCGACGGGAGCGCGTCCCGCCTCGTGCATCCGCTCGGCGTGCGCACGCAGCCCATCGCTTTGCACCTCACCGTCCTGGAACGCGCCGAGGATGTCCTGGAGCTTCTTGAGCCGCTTCACCACCGCCGCATGCTCGGCGGCCGGGCACAGCGGCCGCGCGAACTCCAGCAGGTACCGCAGCTCCTTGCACCGTTTCCGCAGGTTGTGCACGTCCTCGGCAGGCGATTCCGGGGTGATCGCAGCGGCCTTGCGTGTCACCTTCTTCGCCGTGCGCGCCAGCCGGTCCCGCACGAACGTCCTGACGTCGGGCACGGGTGCCGCCCCGCCGGCCACCTCTCCGCTGTCAGCCGCACCGCTGTCGGCCACGTCGGCCACGTCGGCGCCGGCAGTGTCCCCTGCGTCCCGGTCACCGGCCTCGATCACCTCCGTCAGCGCCGCGGGCCACTCCTCCAGCAGTCGCGAGAACCGGCGGGTGCGCAGCGCGCGGACGAGCGCGCGCCGGGCCCTGTCGCGCTCGCGGTGCAGGTGGTCGCGCAGCGGCGCAAGGTCCTCCGCCGCGGCCGCCGTGAGCCTGCCCGCGAGGTGGTCGAACCCGAGCAGGTAGACGTCCAGGTCACGGGTCGGCCCCGTCACCTCGCCCAGCCAGGACAACGCCGCGGAGTGCCGTTCGACCGGCCGCGACGGCAGCACGTCACCCGCGAGCTTCAGTAGCGACCGGGTCCGCCGCACCGCCACGCGCAGATCGTGCAGATACTCGGTGTCGACGTCGGCGATCGTGCCGTCCACATTGGCGGCGATCGCGCGGGCCTGCGCCCGCAGCGCGAGTGCGACGGCCACGTCGGCGGGCATGTCGGGCGACAGTTCAGGGGGCTCCGGCCGGTCCGGCAGCCCGGCCGCGGCCAGCAACTCCTCGTAGAGATCACCGGAGTGCTTGTGGAAGGTCCGGCCGGCGGCCTCGCCCTCGTCGTCGCCACCGCGCCCCTCTCCGGAGGCGCACAGGGCCTTCCTGAGCCGCTTCGCGTGCTTACCGGTTCCCGTGGTGTGCACGTCGACACGCATGAGCGGCGCCGTGCGCACCGGCTCCTGCACGGTCGTCTCCCACCAGACGAGACCGGCGACCACCGCTCCCCCGTTGTCCCGCACGCGCACCTCACGCGTCACCGTGCGGGCACGCAACACGGGGGCCACGGCACGCACCCACATCGGTCCGGCGACCAGCTCGCGGACGTCGCCGTCGGGCAGCTCACCGGCGAGGGCGGGCCATTCGGGTGGTCCGGACAACGACGTGCTCGTGGTGACGTCGCCGCGAGTCGCGGTCAACGAACCGGGGCCGGAAGCGCGATCGTGGGTCAGCCGCACGCCTTTGCGCCGCAGCCGCCCGTCGGCGGTGTCGAGGTAGGTCCTGGTGCGGATCCGGCGCGGACCGGCCTCGAGCGTGTACCGCGGCGGCACGGCCGGCTCCAGCGCGGCCAGCACCGCAGCGGCCTCGCCCCGTGTCGCCGCGCCGTCGACGCGCACCGTCCCGAAGACCGCCGTCTGCGGTTCCGTGTCCTCTCGCACAGCGGCCTCGTTCTTTCCCACCGCGGCCTCCTCCTGCACGTCGCGTCAGCGCCGGAGCCGGGAATTGTACGGCAGCAGCGCCGGTTTCGGCATCGCCGACGAATCACCGGGCCCGGGCCCGCACCGTGCCCGCCGACTCCGAATGGGCGAGACTCGCCCCTGCATCGACACGAAAGGACGCAGCGACGTGACCGAGATCGACATTCCGACCGTGGAACTGAACAACGGCGTGACCATGCCGCGGGTGGGGTACGGGGTGTACCAGGTGCCGCCCGACGAGACGGCCGTCGCGGTGACGACGGCGCTCGAGGCCGGGTACCGCAGCATCGACACGGCGACCCTGTACGGCAACGAGTCCGGCGTGGGCCGGGCGGTCCGCGACTCCGGCATCCCGCGCGAGGACCTGTTCCTCACCACGAAACTCTGGAACGACGCGCACGGCTACGACGCGGCACTGCGGGCGTTCGACGCGAGCCTCGCCGCGCTGGGCACCGACTACGTCGACCTGTATCTGATCCACTGGCCGGTCCCCGGCGCAGGCCTGTACCCGGAGACGTGGCGCGCACTGGAACGGATCAACGCCGAGGGCCGGGCCAGGGCAGTCGGCGTGTCGAACTTCCAGCCACACCACCTGGACACCCTCGCGGAGAACTCCGGCCTCGTGCCCGCGGTCAACCAGATCGAGGAGCACCCGTTCCTGCAACAGTCCGCGGTGCGCGAGTACGACGCGGCCCACGGCATCGTCACCGAGGCCTGGAGCCCGCTCGCCAAGGGCGGCGACCTGCTCGCGGACGAAACCGTCACGGCCCTCGCCGCCAAACACGGCCGCACGCCCGCGCAGCTCGTGCTGCGGTGGCATCTGCAGCTCGGGAACGTGGTCATCCCGAAGTCGGTCACACCCTCCCGCATGGCCGAGAACCTGCACCTGTTCGACTTCGAGCTCGACGACGACGACATGACACGGCTGGCGGGACTCGACCGGGGCGAGCGGACCGGGCCGGACCCGGACACGTTCAACCACCGCTGACGTCTGCCGCCCCCGTCACGACGTCCTGGCTCCCGGCGCGCCGGGAGCCAGGAGCCGGGACGGCCACACCCGCCTCGTCGACGTGGCCCTGGTCGTCGAGGTGGCCCTGGTCGTCGAGGTAACGCAGTTCGTCGAGGTAGCGCTGCGGCCGGCCGAACAACGCGGCGCTGCCGTGGGCACGTTTGAAGTACAGGTGGGCGTCGTGTTCCCACGTGATCGCGATGCCGCCGTGCAACTGGATCATCTCCGCGGCGATGTGCTGCAGGCTCTCCGAACACACGACCTTGGCCACGGCCACGTCCTCGTCGTCCGGCCCACTGCAGCCCGCCGCGGACGCGAACGCGGAGTGACACGCCGACCGGGCGGTTTCCAGCCGGACGAACGCATCGGCCAGGCGGTGTTTGACGGCCTGGAAACTCCCGATCGGCCTGCCGAACTGGCGGCGCTGCAGCGTGTACTCCACCGTCAGTTCCAAAGCCCGCTCGGCCGCGCCGGTCTGCTCCGCGGCGAGTACCACCACCGCCTCGGCCCGCGCCCGCCGCAGCGCAGGCGCAGGCAGCTCGCCGAGCCGGGTCCCGGTGACGTCGGACAGCGTGACGGTGGCGAGGCGGCGGAGCGGATCGAGCGCCTCGGCGTCGCGGCGGCTCACTCCGGCGGCTCCGGCGTCCACTTCGTACAGCGCAGGCCGCGCCTGTTCGCCCTCCGCGGCCGGCACCAGCAGCGTGTCCGCCTCGTCCCCGTCCAGCACGTACGCGGCCGTACCGCTGAGCACGGCCGAGGCGGCACCGTCGGGCGCGGCACTGTTCGACGCGGCACTGTTCGGTACCGGGCCGTCGGCGCCGCCGCGGCGGGCGGTGACGGCAGGCCGATCCGACCACCTGCCGTCCTCACCGGTCCAGGCCACGGCGGCTACCCGGCTTCCGTCGGCCAGGCCCGGCAGCAGCCGGGCGCGGTCCGGTTCGCCGGCGGCTTCCCCGATGAGTCGTGCGGCGAGCACCGAGGATCCGAGCAGCGGACTCGGCGTCAGCGTGCGGCCCAGCTCGTGGGCCACGACGCCGACCTCGGCGAGGCCCGCACCCGCGCCCCCGTACTTCTCGGGGATCGTCAGTCCGGCGACGCCGATCTGCTCACTCAGCTTCGACCACACCGCGGGGTCGTACCCGTCGCGGGAGGCCATCACGGCGCGGATGTCGGAGTGTTTCGCCAGCAATCCGCGCACCGCCTCACGCAGGGCCTCGCGTTCCGCCTCGCCGTCCTCAGCCGGCATGCTCACCTCGCACGGCCGTCAGCACGCGCGTGCGGTGGGCGTCCGCGGTGCCCCACGCACCGGCGAGCGCACGCACCTTCGTCAGCCAGAGGCCGAGGTCGTGTTCGGCCGTGTAGCCGATCGCGCCGTGCACCTGTAGCGAGGTGCGCGCGGCGAGCAGCGCCGCGCGGGTCGCGGCGACCTTCGCCGCCGACGTGTCCCGCAGCACCGTGGCCTCGCCTGCGCCGGAGGCGACTGTCACCGCCGCTCCGTCGACGAGCGGCCGCGCCAGCTCCAGGCGCACCGTGACGTCGGCGAGCAGATGTTTGACGGCCTGGTACTGCCCGATCGCCCTGCCGTACTGGCGCCGCTGCGCCGCGTACTCGGTCGCCATCGCCAGCATCCGCCGGGCCGCGCCGAGCAGCTGGGCGGACACGCCGAGCACGCCCAGCGCGTACGCATGGGGCCGCGCCCGGCCGAGCGCCTCACCGGACTCGCCCACCGGGAACAGGCCCCGCGCCGCGTCGATCGACGGCATCCGGCCCGCGGAGTCCACATCGGACGACAGCCGTACGGCGGATGTCCCGGCCAGCCGCAGCACGACGTCCGCCGCGTCGGCGTCCAGCGCCCTGGGCACCTCGGGCGGGATCGCCACCGTCACCATCGACTCCCCCGCGGCGACGCGCTCGAGCTCGCCACCACCGAGCAGCCGCGGCGCCACCGCGGCCGTCTCCACGACCGGGCCCGGCACCGCGTGATACCCGCACGCCTCCAGCGCCACCACGGCGTCGACGGGTTCCGCGGCGGCTCCCCCGTGTTCCTCCGGCACCAGCAGACCCCACACCCCGAGGTCGGCCAGTTCCCGCCACAGTTTCCTGCCGGGCTCGAACCGCCGCTCGGCCCACTCCCGCGCCACTCCCGGCGTGTCGGAGCCCGCCAGCAGTTCGTCCAGCGCCGCGGCGAAATCCCGCTGCTCGGGCGACAACGCGAACCTCATCGGCGTTCCTCCCTCGGCAGGCCCAGCACTCGCTCGGCGATCGTGTTCCGCTGAATCTGATCCGTACCGCCGTAGATCGGACCCGCCAGCGAGAACAGGTAGCCGTCCACCCACGGCGAGGCCAGTTCGCCGTCCGCCCCGAGCACGTCGAGAGCCGTCTCGTGCAGTGCGACGTCGACGTCCGACCAGGCCAGTTTGTTCACGCTCGACTCCGGTCCCAGCTGCTCACCGTCGGCCAGCCGGGTCGCCGTGCCATAGGTGTAGAGCTGGTACGCGCGGGTGTCGATCCACGCGTCCGCCACGCGCGACATCGTCGCGGTGGGCTCGCCGCGGTCTCCCCACAGCCGCACCAGCCGGTCCGCGAAGGCCAGGAACCGCCCCGGGCTGCGCAACGACAGCCCGCGTTCGTTGTTGGCGGTCGTCATCGCGACCCGCCAGCCGTCGCCGGGCGCGCCGATCACGTCCTCGTCGGGCACGAACACCTCGTCGAAGAACAGTTCGGCGAATCCCGGCTCGCCGTCCAGCTGCGGGATCGGGCGCACCGTGACGCCATCGGCGCGCAGGTCGAGCATCAGGTACGTCAGCCCGCGATGGCGCTCCGAGTCGGGGTCACTGCGGAAGAGGCCGAACGCCCGGTCGGCGAACGCCGCCCGGGAGCTCCACGTCTTCTGCCCCGAGACGAGCCAGCCTCCGCGAGTGCGGACCGCCCGGCTGCGCAGTGCGGCGATGTCGCTGCCCGCCTCCGGTTCGGACCACGCCTGCGCCCACACCTGCTCGCCCCGCGCCATCGCGGGCAGGATGCGGTCGCGCTGCTCCGCGGTGCCGTGGGCGAACAACGTGGGGGCGAGCATGAAGATGCCGTTCTGCCCCACGCGCCCGGGTGCGCCCACCGCGTAGTACTCCTCCTCGAACAGCAGCCACTGCAGCAGCGACGCGTCCCGGCCGGTGTACTCGGCGGGCCAGGTGACGACCGACAGCCGCGCCTCGGCGAGCCGCGCCTCCCACTCCCGATGGGCCGCGAATCCCTCGGCCGTGTCCATCGACGGCAGGCCCGGACGCGGCACGTTGGCGGCGAGCCACGCCCGGACCTCGTCGCGGAAGGCCGCCGACTCCTGATCGATGTCGAGGTCCATGTCAGCTCCCCGACTCGCGCATCGACTTCGCCGTCTGCCCCGCCAGCGGGTCTTCCTGCGTCTCGGCGTTGTGGGCGTGTGCGAAGTGGTGCAGGCCGAACACCGAGTCCATACCGGAGCGCATGCCCATCAGGTCCTGCGCCTGGTTCACGGCCTTCTTCGCCAGCGTGAGACCGAACGCGGGCATCTCGGCGATCGTGTCGGCGAGGGCCATGGCCGTGTCCTGCAGCTCCTCCCTGGGCACGACCCTGCTGACCATGCCCCACTCCTTGGCCTGCTGCGCGCCGAACCGCTGCCCGGTCAGCAGCACCTCCTTGGCGGCGGCGGGCCCGAGCACCCACGGGTGGGCGAAGTACTCGACGCCCGGGATGCCCATGCGCACCACCGGGTCGGCGAAGAACGCGTCCTCGGAGGCGACGATGAGGTCGCACACCCACGCGAGCATCAGCCCGCCCGCGATACAGGCACCCTGCACCGAGGCGATCACCGGCTTGGGAATCTCCCGCCAGCGCCGGCACATGCCGAGATACACCTCCGACTCGCGGGCAAACCGGCGATCGCCGCCCTCGCGGTCGGTGTGGTCCCACCACAGCACGGCCTTGCGGTCGTAGCTGACGTCCACGTCGCGGCCCGGCGAGCTGATGTCGTGCCCCGGCGAGCTGATGTCGTGCCCCGCCGAGAAGTGTTTGCCCTCCCCCGCCAGCACGATCACCTTCACCTCGGGGTCGTCGACCGCACGCGCGAAGGCGGCGTCGAGCGCGTAGGTCATCACCGAGTTCTGGGCGTTGCGGTACTCGGGCCGGTTCATCGTCACCACGGCGACAGCGCCGCGGCGTTCGTAGCGCACGGTCTCCTCGTCGGTGCCCGCGGCGCTGCTGTTCTCGGTCATGCCACTGTTCTCGGTCATGCCACCCTCTCCTTGCCCAGCAGGCGTTTCAGGACCTTCCCCGACGCGTTCCGCGGCAGTTCGCCGACGAACTCCACCGAGCGGGGACGTTTGTAGTTCGCGAGCCGCTGCGTGCAGTGTTCGAGCAGCGACTCCTCCGACGGCGAGTCACCCGCAGCCGGGTCCGCGGGCACGACGAAGGCCTTCCCCACTTCACCGAGCCGCGGGTCGGGCACGCCGATCACCGCCACCTCGCGCACACCGTCCACACGGGACAGTTCCTGTTCGACCTCGGCCGGGTAGACGTTGAAACCGCCGCAGATGTACATGTCCTTGAGCCGGTCGGTGATCGACAGGTTGCCCGCCTCGTCGAGGCGGCCCACGTCACCGGTGTGCAGCCAGCCGCCTGCGTCGATCGCCTGCGCCGTCGCGTCGGGGTCGTCGAGATAGCCGCGCATCACGTTCGGGCCACGCAGGAGCACCTCGTCGCGTTCGCCGATGCACACCTCGAACCCGGCCGCCGCCCTGCCACAGGTGCGCGCGATGGTGGCCGGATCGTCGCCGGGCTCGCACATCGTCGCGACGACCGCCTCGGTCAGGCCGTAGGCGGTGAGCACGGTGTCGAACCCGAGCTCGCCACCCATCCGTTCGACGAGCGTCACCGGCACCGTGGCCGCGCCGGTGACCGCCAGCCGCAGCGATGAGAGGTCCGCCGCCGCGCGCTCCGGGTGCTCGAGCAGTGTCCGGAACACGGTCGGGGCCGCAGGCAGCACGGACACGCGTTCGCGCCCGATCAGCTCGAGCGCGGCGGCCGCGTCGAAGGTGATCTGCGGCAACAGCGTCGCCCCGCTCAGCAGTCCGATGAGGACGCCCGCCTTGTAGCCGAAGCTGTGGAAGAACGGGTTCACGACGAGATACCGGTCGCGGGAGTTCAGCCCGCCCCGATCGGCCCATGCCGCGGCGACGTCCAGCGACTGGTGGTGCGCCGACAGCACACCCTTGCTGCGCCCGGTGGTGCCGGAGGTGAACAGGATGTCGGCGATGTCGTCGCCGGCGACGGCGGCGGCCCGCGCGTCGGCCTCGGCGGGTTCGACGGCCGCCGCCACGTCGACCAGGTCGTCCCAGTCCACGGCGACCGGGTCGGGTGCGAGCGGCCCCGGCAGCGGCACCCTCACGATCAGCCGGAGGGTGTCGAGGTCACCCTCGGCCGCGGCGGCCCTGGCCTCGGCGAGCCGGTCGGTGCCCAGGAAGTCGCCTGCGACGATCAGGGCCGTCGCCCTGCTGCGGCGGATCAGGTCGACCGTCTCGACACCGGTGAACCGGGTGTTGACGGGTACCAGGGTCGCCCCGGCGTAGTGCACGCCGAGTGCCGCGATCACCCAGTGATGGGTGTTGGGCGAGTTCACCGCCACCCGGTCACCGCTACGGACGCCGCGGGCGAGCAGTGCCCGCGCCACGGTGCGAACGTGTTCCAGAAGCTGATCGAACGTGATCCGCACCTGCCCGTCCACGATCGCTTCCCCGTCACCGAAACGCTTCGACGCTGCTTGGAGCGCATTCGGGATCGTCGCCGGAGTTACTGTCTCACTCATCCCGCTCCCTTGCTGGACGAGAAATCTAGAACGTGTTCTTATTATGCTAGCGCACGGTAGCAGGAGGTGTGAGTGGAAAACCACGAGCGATTCCGGCGAGAGGTGGCCACCTGGCTCGCCGACAACCTCACCGGCGAGTTCGCCGGCGTGCGAGGACTCGGCGGGCCCGGCCGCGAACACGAGGCGTTCGACGAACGCCTCGCATGGGAACGCCACCTCGCGGCCGCGGGGTGGACCTGCCTCGGCTGGCCCACCGAGTTCGGCGGACGTGGCCTGTCGGTCGCCGAGCAGGTGATCTTCCACGAGGAGTACGCGGCCTCGGGCGCGCCCGCGCGGGTGAGCCACCTCGGCGAGCAGCTGCTGGGTCCGACGCTCATCGCCTTCGGCACGCCGGAGCAGCAGCGCCGGTTCCTGCCCGCGATCCGCGCGGTCGAGCAGCTGTGGTGCCAGGGCTACTCCGAACCGGGCGCGGGCTCGGACCTGGCCGCGGTGTCGACCACGGCCCGCCTCGACGACGCGGCCCACGGCGACGGGAACGGGAGTTCCCCCGCGAATGGGGGCGCAGCCGGCGGGGGATGGATCGTCGACGGCCAGAAGATCTGGACGTCGTTGGCGCATGTCGCCGACTGGTGTTTCGTGCTCGCACGCACCGAACCGGGTTCGCGACGGCACCACGGGCTCTCGTACCTGCTCGTGCCGATGGATCAGCCCGGCGTGACCGTCCGCCCGATCACGCAACTCACCGGGACCTCGGAGTTCAACGAGGTGTTCTTCGACGGCGCTCGCACCGAGGCGGGCATGGTGGTCGGCGAGCCGGGCGACGGCTGGCGCGTCGCGATGGGCACGCTCGGCTTCGAACGCGGCGTGTCGACCCTCGGCCAGCAGATCGGGTTCCGGCGCGAGCTGGACGGCATCGTCGCGCAGGCGCGGGCGACGGGCACGATCGACGACCCGGTGCTGCGCGACGACCTCGTGCGCGCACGGATGGAACTGCGGGTGTTGCGTGCACACGCGCTGCGCACGCTGGAACGGGAACCGGGCCCGGACGTCGCGGTGGGAAAACTGCTGTGGGCGGGCTGGCACCGGCGGCTCGGCGAGCTGGCGATCCGTGCGCGCGGCGCGCGCGGTCTGGTCACCGGCGGCGATCTCGACGAGTGGCAGCGGCTGCTGCTGTTCAGCCGCGCGGACACCATCTACGGCGGTTCCGACGAGATCCAGCGCAACATCATCGCCGAGCGCGTACTCGGACTGCCGAAGGAACCCAGGAGCACGGAGGAGCGCCGATGACCGGAACGCCGGCGACCGCACCCGATCACGCGGAACCACCCGAGTACCCGAAACCCCATGACCTGCTGGCCGGCAAGATCGTCGCGGTGACGGCCGCGGCGGGCACGGGAATCGGCTCGGCGACGGCGCGGCGGTGTCTCGAGGAAGGCGCGCGGGTCGTCGTGAGCGACTGGCACGAACGCCGACTGGCGGAGAAGGCCGGGGAGTTGGCCGAGTTCGGCGAGGTGCACGCGGTTCCGTGTGACGTGACCGACGACGACCAGGTCGTCGCGCTCGTGGACGCGGCGTGCACCCGTTTCGGCAGGCTCGACGTGATGGTCAACAACGCGGGCCTCGGCGGCACACAGTCCATTCTGGACATGTCCGATGAGGAATGGGCCCGCGTGCTCGACATCACGCTCGGGGGCACGTTCCGGTGCACGCGCGCGGCTACCCGGCGGTTCGTCGCCCAGGGCGGCGGCGGGGTGGTCGTGAACAACGCCTCCGTCGTCGGCTGGCGGGCGCAGCGGGGCCAGGCGCACTACGCGGCCGCGAAGGCCGGCGTGATGGCGTTGACCCGCTGCGCGGCCATGGACGTGGCCGAACACGGCATCCGCGTCAACGCCGTCGCACCGAGCCTGGCGGCACACCCGTTTCTCGCCAAGGTCACCAGCGAGGAGCTGTTGACCGAACTGGCGGGCCGCGAGGCATTCGGCCGCGGAGCCGAACCGTGGGAGATCGCGAACGTCATGGTGTGGCTCGCGTCGGGTTACGCCACCTATCTCACGGGCGAGACCGTGTCCGTGTCGAGTCAGCATCCGTAGGAGGAACCATGGCCGAGGCCTACCTCGTCGACGCCGTCCGCACCCCCGTGGGCAAACGCGGCGGCGCACTGTCCACCGTGCACTCCGCGGATCTCGGCGGGCACGTTCTCGGGGCGCTCGTGGAACGTGCGGAGATCGACCCGGCGACCGTCGACGACGTGATCCTCGGCTGCACCGACACGCTGGGCCCGCAGGCGGGCAACATCGCGCGCACGGCATGGCTGGCCGCGGGCATGCCGGACCATGTGCCGGGGGTGACCGTCGACCGTCAGTGCGGGTCGAGCCAGCAGGCGGTGCATTTCGCCGCGCAGGCGGTGCTGTCCGGCACGGCCGACGCCGTGATCGCCGGCGGCGTGCAGAACATGAGCGCGATCCCGATCAGCGCCGCGATGCTGGCGGGCCGCGACTACGGCTTCGACGATCCGTTCTCCGGTTCGCAGGGCTGGCGCCGGCGCTACGACGACGTCGAGATCTCGCAGTTCCGCAGCGCCGACATGATCGCCCGGCACTGGGACATCGGCCGCGAACAGATGGAGGCCTACGCCTACCGCAGCCACCAGCGCGCCCTGCGCGCCGCTGACGACGGCGCCTTCGCCGGTGAACTCACCGCGGTGGCAGCACTCGCCGCCGACGAGGGCCCTCGCCGTGGAACCACCCCGGAGAAGATGGCCGCACTGCAGCCCCTCGCGGCCGACTCACTGATCACCGCGGCGACGGCCAGCCAGATCTCGGACGGTGCGAGCGCCGCGCTCGTCGTGTCGGAGGCGTACGTCCGCGAGCACGGGATCACCCCGCGGGCGCGGATCCACCACTTGTCGGTCTCGGCCGCCGACCCGGTGTGGATGCTCACCGGCCCGATCCCCGCGACGTCGCGTGCGCTGCGCCGGAGCGGGCTGTCGGTCGACGACATCGACCTGTTCGAGGTCAACGAGGCGTTCGCGAGCGTGGTACTGGCCTGGCTGGACGAGACGGGCGCCGACCCCGACCGCGTCAACGTCAACGGCGGCGCGATCGCACTGGGCCACCCGATCGGTGCCAGCGGCACGAAGCTCCTGGCCACGCTGCTGCACGAACTCGAACGCCGCGGCGGTCGCTACGGCCTGCAGACCATGTGCGAAGGCGGCGGCACCGCCAACGTCACGATCATCGAACGCCTCGGCTGATCCCGACGGCACCCCACCGTGTTGCGCTTCCCGGGGCCCGTGTTGCGCCCTCCGGGGCTCGCGCTGCGGTCTCCGGGGAAACGTGTCGCCCTTCCCCGGGGCCCGTGTTGCGCCACCGTGGTTCCGTCGGACCGCGTTGCGCCGCGGGTGACGCCACATCGCCATGTCGACACCCTCGGCATGCGGTCGAACCACGCCACCACGGGGACCGCCGAGGCTGTTCCACGCATCGCCACCCCGCCCCTGAATCGACAACACGACCCCGCGGCGATGCAACACGGCCCCCGGAATCGACAACACGAGGCGCGGAGGCGGCACGACGACCGCACTCCTCGATAGGGTGCCGTCGGGCGCGTGCGACGAAGGAGCGATGCGATGACCGGCACGACACCACGGATCGTGGTCAGCAGGTGGATCCCGGACGACGCCGTGGCGCTGCTGCGCGAGGTGGGTGAGGTGTGGCTGCCCGAGCCGGACCGCGCACTGCCCGCAGCGGAGCTGCACGAGGTCCTCGCCGGGGCCGACGCAGCCGTGGTCACGCTGAGCGAGCGGGTCGACGCCGCGTTCGCCGACGCCGCGGGCCCTGGACTGAAGGTCGTCGCGAACGTGGCGGTCGGCCACGACAACGTCGACGTCCCGGCGCTCGCCGAACGCGGCATCACGGTGACCAACACGCCGGGAGTGCTGACCGACGCCACCGCCGACATCGCGTTCGGCCTGCTGCTGTCGGTCACGCGCCGCCTCGGTGAAGGCGAACGCCTGCTGCGCTCGCGCACCCCGTGGTCGTTCCACCTCGGGTTCATGCTCGGCTCCGGCCTGCAGGGCAAAACGCTCGGCGTCGTCGGACTCGGGCAGATCGGCCGTGCGATGGCGGCGCGGGCACAGGCGTTCGGCATGTCCGTCGTCTACACGGGACGCCGCCGAGCACCCGCCGACGTCGAGGCGAGCCTCGACGCCACGTACCTGCCGCAGGACGAGCTGCTGGCCACCGCGGACGTCGTGTCGCTGCACTGCCCGCTCACCACCGAGACCCGCCACCTCATCGACGCCGAGGCGCTCGCGGCGATGAAACCGACGGCGTTCCTGGTCAACACCACCCGCGGGCCGGTCGTCGACGAGGCCGCACTCGCCGCGGCGCTGCGCGAGGGCACCATCGCGGGCGCCGGTCTCGACGTCTTCGAGCACGAACCCGACGTCCACCCCGGCCTGCTCGACCTCGACAACGTGGCGCTGGCCCCGCACCTGGGGTCGGCGACGGTCGAAACCCGCACCGCCATGGCGACACTGGCCGCCCGCAACGTGCTCGCCGTGCTGGCGGGCGAACCACCGCTCACCGAGGTGACACCGTGACCGCACCGACCCCGCGGCGCGTGGTCGTCGCACCGGACAAGTTCAAGGGCAGTCTGACCGCGGTCGAGGCCGCCGAGGCCATCGGCGCGGGCGTGCGCGACGCACTCCCGGACGCCGACATCGCACTGTGCCCGGTCGCCGACGGTGGCGAGGGAACGCTCGACGTGCTGCTGGCGGCGGGCGGAACCCGCATCGACCGGCGCGTGTCGGGGCCGCTGTCCGAGCCGGTCGAGGCCTGGTACGTCATGCTCGACGGCACCGCCTACGTGGAGTCGGCCCGCGCCTGCGGCATCGAGCACGTCACGCCGTCGCCGGACGTGGCCCTGGCGGCGCACACCCACGGTGTCGGCGAGCTGATCGCCGACGCGCTCCGGCGGGGTGCCCGGCAGATCGTGCTGACCGTCGGCGGCACCGCGAGCACCGACGGCGGGAGCGGCATGCTGCAGGCGCTCGGTGCCCGTCTCACCGACAGCACCGGAAGCCCCGTGGGGCTCGGCGGCGGGGCGCTCGCCGACGTCGTCTCCGTCGACCTGACCGAGACGCGCGCGCTGCTCGGCGACGCCCGGGTGCGCGTGGCGACGGACGTGACCAACCCGCTGCACGGCCCCGACGGCGCTGCCGCCGTGTTCGGCCCGCAGAAGGGTGCGGGTCCGGCGGAGGTCACAGCCCTGCGGGCACATCTCGAACGGTGGGCGGAGGCACTGGGCTTCACGGACCGGACCAGCGCAGGCGCCGGCGGTGGCATCTCCGGCGGAGCGATGGCCGCACTCGGCGCGACCGCGGAGTCGGGTTTCGACCTCGTCGTCGAACTCACCGGGGTGGCCGACGCGATCGTGGGCGCCGACCTGGTCATCACCGGCGAAGGATCACTCGACGCCCAGAGCCTCGCGGGCAAGGCGCCCGCCGGGATCGCCGCTATCGCGCGGCGCCACGGCGCCAGGGTCGCCGCGATCGCGGGCCGGGTCGCGCTGCCGTCCGAGCAGCTGACCGCCGCGGGGATCACGGCGGCCGTCGCGCTCGCGGACCACGCACCGTCGGTCGACGTCGCCGTGCGCGACGCCGCCACGCTGCTCCGTCGTCACAGCGCCGACCTGGCGCGGTCCGGGTGAACGCCGCCGACCCGTAGCGGCGGCGCGCCCGAACTACGGCACCGCGTTGCGACAGCGCCGCGCAACGACAGTGCCGCAGGACGACGGCGCTGCGTGACGACGGCGCCGGAGCACCCGGCACGGCCCCGACACGACGAAGGCCGGCATCCGGACGGGTCCGGATGCCGGCCTCGCGCTCGACAGCGGGTGCGTCAGCCTTCGCCTTCCGGCTGCTGCATCACCGCGAAGTTCAGCTGGCCCTGTTCGTCCTGCTGGACGTCCAGCACCTTGTCGTCGAGGAACGACGACGCCTTCTCCTCGAGGAAAACCCGCGCACCGCTCTCAGTGCCCAGCACCTGGTCGCCCTCTTCGGGGCCCGGAGCGACCGAAAGCGCGAGCTGAGCGCCCTCTTCCGTCTCTTCCCGGACCGCGAACCGGAGACCGGCGGCATCCTGACCGTCCTGGGCGGTCAGCGCGCTGATCGCCTCCACGGCAGCGTCAGTCATCGCAAGCATGGTCGCTATTTCCCTTCGGTTGCTTGGGCTGCCATTCCCACCGTAAACGTCGGCCACGTCGATCGCCCTACCGGCACGCCCTTTTCGGCACGGCTCCGGACTCGTCAGGAAAATCCACGAGAACGGCCGGGCGGCCCATTCCCGGCGATTTCCCAGGACGACGTCCGGGCAATACGCGCCGGCAGTCGGCGACGCCGTCGACCGCGCACCCGGGGACCTGGCCGTGCCCACCGCCGAACCCTGACGAGACAACGAGTACTCGCCCACCTGACCCGCGACGAGGCGTCCACCATCGCCCCACCTGGGCCGGCCGCGACAACCGGGCGCGCCACACTTTCCGAAAGTCCCCGACAGGAACTTTTCCGGCCCGGCTTCGTATGCCCGTGCGGTCGCGATAAACACGCCGCACACCACAGGAACCTCACATGCGAGACGCCACCCTGTAGTTGAAAGCCCACCCAGATGTTCTTACGGTGGAAAAGGCAAGGCGGACACAGATTTTCCGCCCGGATGGATCCCGTCCGGACGACATGCACAGCACAAGGATGTCCGTTTCTCATCCCGCGCTCGCCGACCCGACGGAGGGATACCGCAGTGCGACCCAGCCATTCCCAGGACCGCGGCCCGTTGACCGCCCGCACCAGCGCCCCGGCCGGCGCCGGTGATAGGGCGCTCGGACCGGCGCTCACCCCGGCCGGGGCGCCCTATGAGCAGACCGGACCGACCGGCACCGTCGGCACCTCCGGCATGCGCATCGACGCCGAACACCGTGCCGACGGCATCGTGCACGCCCGCGTGAGCGGCGAACTCGATCTGTCGTCCGCACCGGATCTGCGCAAGTGGATCCACGAGGAGCTCGCGGCACCCGCGCGGCTCGTGCTCGACCTGGACGGCGTCGACTTCCTCGGCTCGGCAGGTCTCTCCGTGCTCGCGGAACTGTCCGAACAGGCCGCCGTTTCCCGGCTGAGCTGGGCACTCGTCGCCGGCAGCCGCGTAGTGCTGCGCCCGCTGGAGGCAACCGGCCTCGCCGAGCAGATCCCCGTGCACACCGACGTCGACACGGCCGTGCTGGCCGTGTGACCCGGCGGGCCGGGGAACGCGGCGTACCTCCGGCACGGCCCGCCGTCGCATTGGTTCGGGTGGCTGCGGTCACCCGAACGAATGCGACGATCGCCACCGCCCGGTACGGGCGTGACCGGCGCCGTCGGCGACGTATCGTTCAGGTATGAGCTGTGTACCGGGCAGGGCGCGCGCGGCGGTGTGGGAACTCGCCCGGTCGTGTGCCCGGGAGCAGCCGGATCTGGCCCGGCACGTGCCGCTGTACGTGCTGGGCGGGGCCGTCAGCACCGGACTGCAGGCCCTGCTGTTCCTGCTGCTGCGCGACCCGCTGACCCCGGCGGCCGCCAATCCCGTCGCGATCGCCGTCACCACGGTGCTCAACACCGAGCTCCACCGGCGGATCACGTTCGCCGACGTCACCGGGCCGCGTGCTCGGCAGCACCTGCAGACCGTCGGCACGTTCCTGTTCTACGCCTGCGCGGGCACGGCGGCGCTCGGCCTGCTGCACCTGCTGGCCGAGCGCCCGTCGCCGACGACCGAGACGGCCGTGCTGGTCGCGACGAGCCTCGTCGGCGGGGTGGTGCGGTTCCTCGTCCTGCGCTCGTGGGTGTTCGTCTGGAGCCGTGATTCCGAGGCGGCCCGGTGAGGATGCAGAACCCACCGCCCGACGACACGGCGCGCGACGAGGACCACGGGGCCGATGCCGAACCCGACTACCGGTTCACGCTGGCCAACGAACGCACCTATCTGGCGTGGTTGCGCACGGCGCTCGGGCTGGTCGCAGGGGGCGTCGCGCTTCAGCAACTCGTTCCCGGACTCGCCTCCGAGGGGCCGCGCACGCTGCTCGCAACGCTGTGCGTCGGACTGGCCCTCGTGATCGCCACGGCCGCCTACCCGCGGTGGCGGGCGGTGCAACGGGCGATGTCCCGCGGTGGGCCGCTGCCGCGGAACGTCCTGCTTCCCGTGCTCGGGGCGGGTATCGCGGCCCTCACCGCACTCGCCCTCGTGCTGGTGATCACCGCATGAACGGGGACCAGCCGGAACGCACGGGTCTCGCGTGGCAGCGCACCGCACTGGCATCGGCCGCGTGCAGCGGGCTGTTGCTGCACGCCGCGGCCACGACCGACCACGCCGTACCGGCCGTCGCCGCCCCGATATCGATCGTGACCACGATCGTGCTCGCCGTCGCGGGAGCGGGCCGGGGCAGGCGGCTGCGCCGCAGCGTGGCCCCACTGCCACCGTCACTCGCGGCGACGGCCGCCGTGCTCGTCGCAGCCACGGCCGTCGTGAGTCTCGCGGCACTGCTCGCCGCGCTCACCAGCGGCCACTGAGCACAGCCGCCCGCTACCGCAACTGGCTGCGTAACTCGGGCAACAGCTCGGACTCGGCGGCGTCGAGGAACTCGTCCTGGTGATCGCCGCCGACCTGCACGAGCGCCAGGTCGGTGAACCCCGCGTCCCGGAACGGCCGTGCGGCGTCGACGACCGCCTGCACCGATCCGCCACAGGGAATCGCCGCGGCCACGTCCTCCTCGCGCACATACTGCGTCGCGGCCGCGAACGCCTGCGTACCCGGAAGTTCTGCGTTGACCTTCCAGCCGCCTGCGAACCAGCGGAACTGTTCCCGCGCCCGGCGAACGGCCTCGCCGGTGTCGCGCCCCCACGACACCGGAAGCTGGCCGATCTTCCGGGACGAACCCAGCCCGAGTTGCGCACGCGCCTCGTCCCACCGGCGGCACAGTGCGCCTGCCGGTTCCACCGCGATCATCGCCTCCGACGCCGCCGCGAACCGATCGACCGACTGGTCACCCGACACCGCGACGCCGATCGGCACGCGCCGCTGCGGCAGGTCCCACAGCTTCGCCGAGTCGACCCGGAAGTGTTGGCCCGCCCGGTTCGTGTAGCCGCCGTCGAAAAGATCGTTGATGATCTGCAGTGCTTCGGCGAGCATCTCGTGCCGCACGTTCACCGGCGGCCAGCCCCGCCCGACGACGTGCTCGTTGAGGTTCTCGCCGGAGCCGAGGCCCAGCAGGAACCGCCCGCCGGACAACTCCTGCACGGTCGCCGCCTGCTGGGCAACCACCGCCGGGTGATAGCGCATCGTCGGGCAGGTCACGAACGACATTAGTTCGACGTCGCCGGTCACCTCCGCGACCGCGCCGAGCACCGACCACGCGTGCGGCGCGTGTCCCTGCTCGTCCAGCCACGGCGAGAAATGGTCACTCATCACCTGGAACGCGAATCCGGCCCGTTCCGCCCGCGCCGCATCGGCGACGAGCCGACGCGGGCCGGCCTGTTCGGTCAGCAACGTATAACCGAAACGCACACGTCTCCCCTGCAGCCGGCCGTGGCCGGCCGCTCATCGTCACGACGGTTCCGGGTTCGCACCCGCGGCCACGGCTGCGCCCGCCGCCCGCGGTGCCGCCGCCGCGTCGACATCGGCACGACGGGCGGCAGGACCGCCGGCCGTGGCCCCGTGCTGCGGCGCGCCCCGGTACTGCGATCCCTGAGTGCTGGGCGGCGTCAGTGCAGCGCCGGTGCGGGCTCGGCTTCGACGCCGATGCGCTTGCGGCGGGCGATGGCTTCGCGCCGCTCGGTCTCGTCGAGACCGCCCCATACCCCGAACGGCTCCTGCACCGTCAGCGCGTGGTGTCGACATTGGACGATCACCGGGCACGTGCGGCAGACCTCCTTGGCCCGCGCCACCCGGTCGGCTCGCGCGAAACCGCGTTCGCCGTCAGGATGGAAGAACACCGAACTGTCCAGGTTGCGGCAATTCCCGTTCCGCTGCCATTCCCAGACTTCAGCCACCGGGGTCGGCAGCCGGGACGTGTCGGCCATGGTGATCACCTCCGTGAAGATGTGCGATGCGCGGTGTACCCGGCCGGTGCGGAAATCACACCTGCCGTGCGTCAGCGGTATTCGTCGTCGTCGACGGCCACCGGTTCCGCCTGGTCGGCGACGTCGGCGGGATCGGCGTCCAGCGGGACGGAAACCTCCGCCGGGCCGGGCTCGTCCCCGGCGCCGGTGTCGTCGGTGAACTCGCCGCGCTCGATGTCGTCGACGACCGGACGCCGCTGCTCGTCGACGTCGGAGGCCGGTGCGAGATCGTGGTTCTCCGTCATGATCGACGTGATACCCCGCCTGCGCGCCGTTCAATCACGGTTCGATCACCGAATCCCGCGTCGCCCCGCTCCCGGGCCCGGCCCGGCCGGACATACCTCCGGTATGCTCCGGCCACACTGCAGCGACGACGCCGGAGGATGCGCATGAGCGAGCGGCAGTACGACATCGTGGTGTTCGGCGCCACCGGGTTCACCGGCGGACTGACCGCCGAGTACCTCGCCGCCCACGTGCCGAACGGTTGCCGGTGGGCTCTCGCGGGCCGCAACACCGGCAGGCTGGAGGCCGTGCGCGAGCGGCTCAGCGCCATCGATCCGGCCTGTGCCGATCTGCCGCTGCTGCAGGCCGACGTCACCAACTCCGAGTCACTGCGCGCCGTCGCCGAATCGGCACGGGTCGTCGTCACCACCGTGGGCCCGTACCTGCACTACGGCGAACCGCTCGTCGCGGCGTGCGCCGAGGCCGGCACCGACTACGTCGACCTGACCGGCGAGCCCGAGTTCGTCGACCGCATGTACCTCGCTCACCACGAGACCGCCCGGCGCACCGGTGCCCGCCTCGTCCACGCGTGCGGACTCGATTCGATCCCCTACGACCTGGGCGCCTACTTCACGGTCGGCCAGCTGCCCGACGACACGCCCACCACGGTGGCCGCCCAGATCCGCGCGAACGCCGAGTTCTCCGGTGGCACGTTCGCGTCGGCGCTGACGGCGTTCTCCCGTGCCCGCCACATGACCGACGTCGCCAAGCGCCGCCGCCGCGCCGATCCGCGGCCCGCCGACCGCGAGATCCGCACACCCGGCGGCCCGCCCACGCGGGATGCCGAAACCGGCCGGTGGCTCGTGCCGATGCCGACGCTCGACCCGCAGATCGTGGCCCGTTCGGCGGCCGCGCTGCCCCGGTACGGCACGTCGTTCACCTACCGCCAGTCCGCGGCGATGAAGCGGCTGACGACACTCGTGGCAACCGGCGCGGGCCTCGGCGTGCTGGCGGTCGCGGCGCAGATCCCACCTGCGCGGAACGCGCTGAGCCGCATCCGCAAGCCGGGCGACGGCCCGAGTGCACAGCGCCGGGCACGCTCGTGGTTCCAGGTGCGCTTCACCGGCGAAGCGGGCGGGAAGCGTGTCGTCACCGAGGTGGCGGGCGGCGACCCCGGTTACGACGAGACCGCGAAGATGCTGTCGGAATCCGCCATGTGTCTGGCGTTCGACCAGCTGCCCGACACGGCGGGCCAGGTGACGACGGCCGTGGCGATGGGCGACTCGCTCGTCACGCGCCTGCAGAACGCGGGGCTGCGCATCCGCGTCCTCGATGAGTGACAGCTGCGTTGAGTGCCCCCAAGGGCACCTTGGTTGCGTTGAGTGCAACCAAAGTGCCCCTGGGGGCCGCAGCCGCCTGCGAGTGAGCCTCAGCTGACGAGGCGGCGGACGACGGCGTCGGCGAGGAGCCGGCCCCTGTCGGTGAGCACCGCGCGGCCGCCGTCCAGGTCCGGTGTGGACAGCAGTCCGTCGGCGGCGGCACGCCGGGCCTCCCGCACGCCGTCGCCGTCGAGCGCGTCGAGCGGAAGACCGTCGGCGAGGCGGAGTTCGAGCATGACCCGTTCGAGGTGACGGTCCTCGGCGGTCAGGCTCTCCTGCCCGCCGACGGGCAGTGCCCCCTCGGCGAGCGTCGCCGTGTAGCGGGCCGGATGCTTGACGTTCCACCACCGCACCCCGCCGACGTGCGAGTGCGCCCCCGGACCGGCGCCCCACCAGTCACCGCCGAGCCAGTAGCCGAGGTTGTGCCGGCAGCGCGCCTGCTCGGAGGCCGCCCAGTTGGACACCTCGTACCAGCGCAGGCCCGCCTTCTCGAGCATCGCGTCGAGCAGCTCGTAGTCGGCGGCCAGCACGTCGTCGTCCGGAATCGGGATCTCGCCCTTGCGGACCCGGCGGGCCAGCGCGGTGCCGTCCTCGACGATCAGCGCGTAGGCCGACACGTGGTCGACGCCGGCCTCCAGCACCGCGTCGAGGGAGGCCTGCAGGTCCTCGGTGCGTTCGCCGGGCGTGCCGTAGATGAGATCGAGGTTGACGTGGTCGAACCCCGCCGCGCGGGCTTCCGCCGCCGCGGCGACGGGACGGCCCGGCGTGTGCGTGCGGTCGAGCACCCGCAGCACGTGCGGCGCGGCCGACTGCATGCCCAGCGACACCCGCGTGTACCCGGCGTCACGGATCCCGGCGAACAGCTCAGGCGAGGTGGACTCCGGGTTGGACTCGGTGGTGACCTCGGCGTCTGCCGCGAGCCCGAAGGACTGCCGTACGGCGTTCAGCACCGCTGACAGCCCGTCGGCGCCCAGCAGCGACGGGGTGCCGCCGCCGACGAACACCGTGTCGACCGCCGGCGGCGTACCCAGGCGCCGCGCAGCGAGGTCGAGTTCCCGGCGGAGGCCTTCGAGCCAGTCCTCGGGCGCCGCGCCGGAGCCGAGTTCGCCTGCGGTGTAGGTGTTGAAGTCGCAGTAGCCGCAGCGGGTCGCGCAGAACGGCACGTGCACATACACCCCGAACGGCCTCGTGCCGAGTCCCCGCAGGGCGGAATCGGGCAGGTGAAGATCGTCCGGAGTGCTCACGCCCCCAGTGTCCCACCGCCACAGCCGGTGCTGTGCGCCCGCCGGTCCCTTCCCGCGGTCACCGTGGCGCTCGTGGGTCGAGCGGCGCCAGCCACCCGGCCGCCTCGTGCAGGCACGTCAGCCCGGTCAGCTCATCGGGCAGCAGCGGCACGGTGAGCACCCCGGGATGCGCGGCTCCCCCGCCACCGGCGAACCGTTCCCTGACGCGGGCGAGCACGCTGTGCTCCTGCTCTCGGCGCCGGGCGAGCACGCCGGACTCGTCGTCGGAGGCGACCCGGTTGACCAGCACCGCGCCGAGCGGCACACCCGCCTCGGCCAGCTGGTCGGCGGCCCGTTCGGTCTCGGCCAGCGGCAGCCGTTCCGGCACGAGCACGAGGTGCACGCGGGCGTCGTCGCGCAGCCGGGTCTGCAACGCCTCGAGCCGACGTCGCCGGGCCTGCAGCCGTTCCAGCAGCGGGTCGCGTTGCGCCCCCGTCTCGCCGAGCAGCCCGTCGGCGAACCGGTCGACGTCGCGGGCCTGTTTCCGGTTGTGCGCCAGCCCTTCGATCCACGGCGTGAGCAGCTCCGGCAGGCTGAGCAGCCGCAGCATGTGCCCCGTCGGGGCACTGTCGACGATCAGCAGGTCCCAGTCTTGGCCGGTGCGCTCGACGAGGTCGGTGAGCCGGTCCAGCAACGCCGATTCGACGGTTCCGGGACTGTCGACCGCGCGGCGCAGGTGCCGCTCCACGGCGGGCAGCACTTCCCGGGGCACCGCATGCCTGGCGTCCTCCAGGACCTCGGCGACCCGGTTGCTCGCCTGTCGCTCCCCGCTGATCTCCGCGGCCAGCAGCGACTCGCCGACCGGCCGCGGTTCGTCGGAGAGCGCCTCGCCGAGCACGTCGCCCAACGAATGCGCAGGATCGGTCGACACCACGAGCGTGCGCGCGCCGCGGCGCGCCTGCCGGACGGCGAAAGCCGCGGCGAGCGTCGTCTTGCCGACCCCACCTTTGCCGCCGAAGAACCGGATCAACAGCACACTCCGGTGTCGCCGAACTCGTCACGTCCCATGCGCCGGTGCCAGGCGTGGAAATCCGCCACGAGATACGGCACAGCGTCCAGGGTCTCGTAAGCGACCGGGTTGTCCACGCCGAGCGATTCGAGCAGCAGCAGCGTGCGCAGGGTGTCGTCGCGGCGGCGGGCCTCCTTGCGCAGTCCCTGCCGCCAGCGGGAGACGAACAGCAGCTCGTGGCCCCGTTCGAACCGGCGCCAGTACCGGACCAGCCGGTCGCCGAGCCGCCGACGTCTCCCGCCCGCGGTCACCGTTCGGTCAGCTCCGTCGGCTCCGGTTCGTCCGCGTCGTCGCCGGCGACACCACGGGCCCGGCGCAGCGCGAGTGCCGCCTCGACGATGAGCCACACGGCGAGCACGAAGATGATCGCGTCGAGCGGCGCGAGCACCCACTCGCTCTCGGCGACGAACGTGATGAGGTTGTCGATGAGCGCCCACGTCGTCATCACGACGAGGAACACCAGCGGCACCAGCACGGCGATCGGGTTGCGGCGGTTCTTGGTGACCCACACCGCGATGACGGACAGTGCCAGGCCCGCGGTCAGCTGGTTCGTGGTGCCGAACAGCTGCCACAACACGCCGAACGTGTAGCCCGCGTCGCCGCCGCCGGGCAGCAGTGCCAGCACGAGCGGGATGAACACGGCGATCAGCCCCGCCAGGGTCAGGTTGCGCGAGATCGCGCGGATGCGGACGATCTCGGCGATCTCCTGCACGATGTAGCGCTGCAGGCGCACGCCGGTGTCCATCGTGGTCGCGGCGAAACTGATCACCACGACGGCCGCGAACACCACGGCGGTCGCCTCCGGAACCCCGAGGTTGGCGGCGAAGTGGCCGACGCCGTTGACGAAGTTCGACGTCGCGCCGTCCGACGCCGTGGCGAAGTCCGAGTAGGCGGTGTGCCAGTCGGCCGTCGTCGCGACGATGCCCGCGGTGCACGCGAGGATCGACCCCAGCGCCAGCGACCCTTCGCCGACCGCACCGAAGTAGCCGACGTACCGGGCGTCGCTCTCCTTGTCGAGCTGTTTCGACGTCGTGCCCGACGACACGAGACTGTGGAACCCGGAGATCGCGCCGCACGCGATCGTCACGAACAGCAGCGGGAACCAGCTGGGCGAGTCGGCAGGGGCCTGGTCGTTGACCACGGGGGCCACGATCGTGTCCCAGCCGACGAGCACGCCGAGGCCGATCACGCCGAGCGCGATGAACAGCTGATGGGAGTTGATGTAGTCGCGCGGCTGCAGCAGCACCCACACCGGGATCCGGGAGGCCACGAACGTGTAGGCGAACAGCAGCACGACCCAGATGTTGCGCTCGGTGAGGAGCCCGTCCTCGGCGGCGATGCCCGCCAGCGAGATCGGCAGTGCCTGGCCGAGCAGGATCGTCACGTACAGCACGACGACCCCGATGAGCGACGGGACGAGCGCGGCGCTGCGCGTGCGGTAGATGTACTGGCCGATGCCGATGGCCAGCGGAATCTCCAGCAGGATCGGCAGCACGGCCTCGGGGTTGGCCACGAACAGGTTCCCGATCACCACGGCGAACACGGCGTTCACCAGAGTCAGCAGGAAGAAGATGATCAGCAGGAAGAGCACGCGGGCGCGGGTGCCCACCACTTCGCGGGTGAGCGTGCCGATGCTCTGCGCCTTGTGCCGCACCGACACCACGATCGCACCGAAGTCGTGCACGCCCGCGGCGAAGATCGTGCCCGCCACGACCCACAGCAACGCCGGTCCCCAGCCCCAGAACACCGCGATGGCGGGACCGACGATCGGTGCCGCACCGGCGACGGACGTGAAGTGGTGTCCGAACAGGACGTGCTTGTTGGTCGGGATGAAGTCCACGCCGTCCCGCATGGTGTGCGCGGGCGTCGGCCTGCTGTCGTCGAGCGCGTACACACGGCGCGAGAGGTATCCCGAGTAGTAGCGATAGCCGAGGTAGAACAACACCCCGACGATCAGGACCATCACGATGGCCGGCATGGACGTTCCTTCCCGTGAGCGACGTTGACACGGTGGTCAGGCGACGTGGGACGGTAACAGCAGTGCGGCTGGGGAGGTAAGGGCGGCGTGAATCCCGCGCCGAGTGAGACGTGGAGGCGAACAGCGGTGAACCGGCTGCGGGAGGCCTGGCAACGGGCCGTCACGGCAGAGTTGTGCTGGACGAACCCCGACGGCAGTACCGCCGCGATCGCCGTGACACCCGTGCTGCGCGGACCGGATCCCGCCTCCGCGACGGTGTGCGCCGCCCTGCCGTACGCGCGGGCGGGCGAAGTCGAGGGCCTGCGCTCGGCCGCCGCCGCGGTGTTCGCCGTGACCGACTCGCGCTCCCTGCCCGGCGACGCCGCGGCCGAAACCGCAGCCGGCGACGCTTCGGCCGGGGTCGTGTTGTCCGGGATCGCCGCGGCCGGCACCGTGCGGATCATCGACGACCTCCACGGTGAACTGTTCACCGAGGAGCTGCTCGACCAGGAGCTGGTCAAGTACCCGCCTTCACGCGCGCTCGCCGACAGCGTGCTGCTCCGCCGCGAGAACTGGTGGTGGCTGCCCCGGATCGTCGTCGAGCTCACCGGTTCCGCCGCGGGTGCCGGCAGCGCCGGGACGATGCCGCTGCCCGCGCGCACCGACCCCACCCGGCACGCACTGCTCGTCGGCCCGGCAGCCGACTCCCCCGAGCCGCCCGACACCCCGAAACTGCTCGGCTCCCCGGAACTGCGTCGTGTCCCCGAACTCCACAGTGTCCCGGAGCTGCGCTGTGTCGACGTCGGTGCCGATGTCGATGACGCGCCGCACCCCGCGGTGCCGTCCGGGGTGGCGACGGTGCGGGAGCTGACCGATGAACCGCTGCCGCCGGCGCCCGGCGGCGCGCTGGTGTTCGGCTACGACTACACGATGCCCGATCTCGAACGGTGGGAAGCGTGGTCGCTGGCGGGGACGGTCGAAGGCGAGCAGCTGGCCGTCGACGCCCGGACCGGATCCCCCGGTGCGGACCTGCGCACCCTCGGCCTGCTGGCACGCACCCGGCGGCACCGCGCTCTGGCGAAGGCGTGCCGGGCCGGTGTCCGCGCCGCGGAACGCCACCCCCACCCCGCTCCCTGAGCCGGCCTCGACTGCCCCCAAGGGCACTGTGGGTGCACTCAACGCGCCCATTTCTCCCCTCGCGACATCCTCCGCCCACAACACCCGACAGTCCGGCCGGTGGCCATCCGCGGATCGTGAGGGGAAGATTCGTCGCGTTCAACGCCACTAAAGTGCCCTTGGGGGCACGCGGCAGGTGACGTTGCTCCCACGATGCGGACGCTGCTGGACCACCCTGTGAACACCGTGGCAAGGTAATCGTCGTGACTGTGACGACCGCCGGTGTGGCCCTCGTGGTGCGACGCCACGTGGACTACCTGCGCGTCTCCAGCAGTCTGTGCCGGCCCTGACCGCGACGCGCCGCTCCCTGCCCAACCGCAGCCGCACGTCGAGCGCGCACCGGGCCGCACGTCGGTCCGCCTGCCGGCGCAGGCCGATGCCACCACACATCGCCGACGCCCACCAGGCCGGCCTCTGGTCACCGACGCCCACGTCCGAGCCCACCGCGCGCACGTCCCCGGCAACGGTCCCGAGCGGCGGCGCGGCACCCGGTCGTCCCCGGCCGCTGCACCGGCCGCCACGGCCCGCCCGAACGCCCAGCCCGAACCGCCGCCGAACACACCGCCCTGGAGGACACCGCCATGGCCGCCGAGACAGGCCGACCCGCCCGCCCCAAGAAGCGCCGCGGCGAGGGCCAGTGGGCCCTGGGTTACCGCGAGCCGCTCAACCCCAACGAGCGCTCCAAGAAGGACGACGCGCCGCTCAACGTGCGTGCGCGCATCGAGAACATCTACGCCCACACCGGCTTCGACGGCATCGACCCCGGCGACCTGCGTGGCCGGTTCCGCTGGTTCGGCCTCTACACCCAGCGCAAGCCCGGGATCGACGGCGGCAGGACGGCCACGCTGGAGCCCGAGGACCTCGACGACAAGTACTTCATGCTCCGGGTGCGCCTCGACGGCGGCGCGCTGACGACCCGGCAGCTCGCCGTCCTGGGTGAGATCTCGCAGACCTACGCCCGCGACACCGCCGACATCACCGACCGGCAGAACATCCAGTACCACTGGATCCGGGTGGAGGACATGCCCGCGATCTGGCAGAAGCTGGAGGACGCGGGCATGACCACGATGGAGGCGTGCGGCGACAGCCCACGGGTCATCCTCGGCTCCCCCGTCGCCGGCATCTCCGCCGACGAGATCATCGACGGCACACCCGCGATCGACGAGATCACGCGCCGGTTCGTCGGCGATCCGACGTTCGCGAATCTGCCGCGCAAGTTCAAGACGGCGATCTCCGGCCAGCAGGACGTGGCCCACGAGATCCACGACGTCGCATTCGTCGGAGTGGAGCACCCCGAGCACGGTCCCGGATTCGACGTGTGGGTCGGCGGTGGCCTGTCGACCAACCCGATGATCGCCAAACGCCTCGGGGTGTGGGTGCCGCGGGACGAGGTCCCGGACGTGTGGGAAGGCATCATCAGCATCTTCCGCGACTACGGCTACCGGCGGCTGCGCTCGCGTGCCCGGATCAAGTTCCTGGTCAAGGACTGGGGCCCCGAGAGGTTCCGTGAGGTGCTCGAAACCGAGTACCTGCACCGCACGCTCATCGACGGTCCCGCGCCGGAGGCTCCGCAGCGGCCGATCGACCACATCGGTGTGCACGAGCAGACCGACGGGCTGCGCTACGTCGGCGGCGCGCCGGTGGCGGGCCGCGCGTCCGGCTCGCTGCTGTTGTCCGCGGCGAAGGCCGCCGAACGCGCAGGCTCCGGCCGGGTCCGCCTGACGCCGCAGCAGAAGCTGGTCGTGCTGGACGTGCCGGAGTCCGAGGTCGCCGCCCTGCAGTCCGAGCTCGCCGAGGCCGGGCTGGACACAACACCGTCACCGTGGCGGCGCAACGTGATGGCCTGCACGGGCATCGAGTTCTGCAAGTTGGCGATCGTCGAGACAAAGAAGCGCGCCTCGGACCTGGTCACCGAGCTGGAGCAGCGGCTGGCCGATCTGCAGGACGGACTCGACGACCCGGTGTCGGTGCACCTGAACGGCTGCCCGAACTCGTGCGCCCGCATCCAGGTGGCCGACATCGGCCTCAAGGGCCAGATCGTCACCGACGCCGAGGGCAACCAGGTCGAGGGCTTCCAGGTGCACCTGGGTGGAGGCCTCGGGCTGGATGCGGGATTCGGCCGTAAACTACGTGGTCATAAGGTCACGAGCGACGAGCTCACCGACTATGTGGAGCGGGTCGTGCGGAACTACCTGGATCAACGCGGCGAGGGCGAGCGGTTCGCCCAGTGGGTCGTGCGCGCAGCGGAAGCCGATCTCACGTGAGTGAGGCCACTTCCTCGAGGGCGACGCCCATGCACTGCCCGTACTGTGCCGACGAGGATCTCCGTCCGGAAGACGACGGTGCATGGCTGTGCACGTCCTGTCGGCGGGTGTTCACAGTGACCTTCATCGGACTGCGCATTCCGGAGGTAAAGCGATGACCGCGACAAGGACGGCCGAGGAGCTGCAGGCCCTCGCCGAACGAGCGTCCGGCGAACTGGCCGAGGCGACCACCGAGGAAGCGATCCGGTGGGCGGTCGAGCAATTCGGTGACGATCTGATCGTCGCCTCGAATATGCAGGACGCCGTTCTGGTCGATGTCGTCACCAAGGTCAAATCGGACATCGATGTGCTTTTTCTCGAAACGGGCTACCATTTCGCGGAAACGCTCGGGGTTCGCGACGCCGTGGCGACGATCTATCCGGATGTGCGGATCATCAACGCACAGGCCGAGCAGACGGTCGCCCAGCAGGACGCGGAATACGGTCCGAAATTGCACGACCGGGACCCGACTCAGTGCTGCCACCTGCGGAAAGTCGTTCCGCTGCGCAACACGCTCGCCGACTATTCCTGCTGGATCACCGGTGTCCGCCGCGTCGATGCACCCACCAGAGCGAACACGCCGATCGTGACATGGGACGATCGCAATGGCCTGGTGAAGGTGAACCCGATCGCGGCCTGGACCGACGACGAGTTCAACGGCTACATCGACGAGCACGGGATTCTGCAGAATCCGCTGGTCCACGAGGGGTACCTCTCGATCGGCTGCGCCCCGTGCACCGCGAAGGTCGCGCCGGGCGCCGACCCACGCAGTGGTCGCTGGGCCGGCAAGTCCAAGACTGAGTGCGGGCTGCACGCCTGAGGAAGGATGTCATGACCACACTAGAGGCCGCGGCCGATGCGGCGCGCGACAATCTCGCCGCGCTGGAATCGGAAGCCATTCACATCTTCCGTGAGGTGGCGGGCGAATTCGATCGTCCCGTGATCCTCTTCTCCGGTGGCAAGGACTCCACGCTGCTGCTGCACCTGGCGATCAAGGCGTTCTGGCCCGCGCCGGTGCCGTTCCCGCTGCTGCACGTCGACACCGGCCACAACTTCGACGAGGTCATCGCCTTCCGTGACCACGTCGTCGAGAAGTACGGCCTGCGACTCGTCGTGGCCAGCGTGCAGGACTACATCGACGACGGCAGGCTGGCCGAGCGTGCCGACGGCACGCGCAACCCGCTGCAGACGCAGCCGCTGCTCGACGCGATCGCCGACAACAAGTTCGACGCCGTGTTCGGCGGTGGCCGCCGCGACGAGGAGCGCGCCCGCGCCAAGGAGCGCATCTTCAGCCTGCGCAGCTCCTTCGGCCAGTGGGACCCACGCAGGCAGCGCCCTGAGCTGTGGAACCTCTACAACGGCAGGCACCGCCCCGGCGAGCACGTGCGCGTGTTCCCGCTGTCGAACTTCACCGAGTCCGACGTCTGGAACTACATCGCGCGCGAGCAGGTCGAACTGCCGTCGATCTACTACGCGCACCAGCGCAAGGTCTACAGCCGCGACGGCATGTGGCTGACCGAGGGTCCGTGGGGCGGTCCCCGCGAGGACGAAGAGGTCCACGAGCTGACGGTGCGCTACCGCACGGTCGGTGACGGCTCGTGCACCGGCGCCGTCGAATCAACCGCCTCGACGGTCGAGGAGGTCATCGCCGAGGTGCAGGCGAGCCGCCTCACCGAGCGTGGCGCGACACGTGCCGACGACCGCATGTCCGAGGCCGCCATGGAGGACCGCAAGCGGGAGGGGTACTTCTAACCATGAGCTCGTTGCTGAGGCTCGCCACAGCGGGCAGCGTCGACGACGGCAAGTCGACCCTGGTCGGCAGGCTGCTGTACGACACCAAGTCCGTACTCGCCGACCAGCTGGACGCCATCGAGCGCGCCAGCGTCGACAAGGGTATGACGACCCCGGACCTGTCGTTGCTGGTCGACGGTCTGCGCTCCGAACGGGAGCAGGGCATCACGATCGACGTGGCGTACCGCTACTTCGCCACGCCGAACCGCAGCTTCGTGCTCGCGGACACGCCGGGGCACGTGCAGTACACCCGCAACACGGTCACCGGCGCGTCGACCGCGCAGCTGGGCGTGCTGCTGGTCGACGCCCGTAACGGCGTCGTCGAGCAGACCCGCAGGCACGCGGCCGTGCTCGCGATGCTCGGGGTTCCGCGGCTGGTGCTGGCGGTGAACAAGGTGGACCTCATCGACTACGACGAGGCCGCCTTCACCGTGATCGCCAAGGAGTTCGCCGCGCACGCGACGTCGCTCGGCTACGCCGAGGGCACCGTGCTGGCCATCCCGGTGTCGGCGCTGCAGGGCGACAACGTGGCGACCAAGTCGGAGAACACTCCGTGGTACTCGGGCCCGACGCTGCTCGAACACCTCGAAGAGGTGCCCGTGGCGCCGGACCCGCACGAGGCCCCGTTCCGCATGCCCGTGCAGTACGTCATCCGTCCTCGCACGCCGGAGTACCTCGACTACCGGGGCTACGCGGGCCAGATCGCGGCCGGCACGGTGCGGCCGGGCGACGAGGTCGTCGTGCTGCCGCAGGGCCTGAAGTCGACGGTCGAGAGCGTCGACACCGCCGACGGTTCGCTCTCCGAGGCAGGCACCGGCAAGTCGATCACCGTCGTGCTCGCCGACGACCTGGACATCACCCGTGGTGACGTCATCGCCGCGGCCGACAACGCACCGAAGGTGACCGACGAGTTCACCGCGGCGCTGTGCTGGCTGTCGAGCAAGCAGCTCGAGCCGGGTGCACGCGTGCTGATCAAGCAGGGCACGCGCACGGTGCAGGCGATGGTCGAGGAGCTCAACGCCCGGTTCGACGAGCAGACGCTGTCCATCGTGGACTCTCCGGGGAAGCTGGAGCTCAACGAGATCGGCAACGTCAGCCTGCGGCTGGCCGAGCAGCTTCCGGTGGACGACTACACGGTGAGCCCGCGCACGGGTGCGTTCATCGTGATCGACCCGAAGGACGGCGACACGCTCGCCGCCGGTCTGGTCGGGCACCGGTTCAGCCAGCTCAAGGGCGTGACGGAGCCCGAGGTCGCATGACGGTGGCGCACCTGCCGCTGCTGATCGTCGCGCACGGTAGCCGGGACCCACGGTCCGCGGCTACCGTGCGCGCGCTCGCGGACGTGGTGCGCACCCGCTCCCCCGGTGCGGACGTCCGGGTGGCGTTCCTGGATCTGTCCGCACCCTCTGTCGGCGATGCCCTCGCCGGCCTGTACGCCGAGGGACACCGCCACGTCGTGGCCGTACCCCTGCTGCTCGGCCACGCCTACCACGCGCGGGTGGACCTGCCCGCGCTCGTCGACGAGGTCACCGGCAGCCTGCCGCGGTTGTCGGTGACGGTCGCCGACGTCCTCGGCCCCGACCCGTTGCTGGAGGAGGTCGCACTCGACCGCCTCGCCGCCGGCGGTGCAGACCTCGCCGACCCGGACCTCGGCGTCGTACTGGCCGCCGTGGGGTCGTCGCACGATGCGGCCAACGACGTCGTCGCCCGCATCGCACGCGGCTGGGACGGGCGTCACTCCGCCAGGGTCGCCGCCGCCTTCGCCAGCGCCGCACGGCCCGACGTGCCCGCGGCGATCACCAGGCTCCGCGCCCACGGCGCACGCCGGTTCGCCGTCGCGTCGTGGTTCTTCGCCCCGGGCCTGCTGCCCGACCGGATCGGCGCGTCGGCTGCCGAGGTCGCCCCCGGCGCGCTCGTCGCCGCCCCGCTGGGAACCGATCCCCGCGTCGCCGCGGTGGTGCTCGACCGGTACGACGAGGCACTCACCGGCGCCGCCGGTACCGTCCGCACCGCCTGAGCCGGCGTCGGCGCGCGTCGGCGTATGCGACATGCCTTGCCTAGGCGACTAGACGATTGCCTGCCTAGGCAAATAGACTTATCATCGTGGTGACGACGAGACTTAAACCGGCCAAGGTACTCGGCCTGACAAGAAAGGCTGCCCGTAAGCGCGGGCTGATGGTCGAGCAGATCCCGAACCGCGGAAAGGGGTCCCATCAGGTCTACGTCGTCACGGATGCCGCCGGCGTGGAAGTCGGACGATTCGCCATCACCGGCCACAACCGAGAGCTGTCCTGGACCGTCCTCCGGAGCATCGAGGACGCCCTCGCACACCTTTTCGGCGCGAAATGGATGGAGGAGACGTGACGAACGAGCGGCCGTACTACGACGTTGTCGTCACTCGTGAGGACGGCCTGTGGGTCGCCGTGGTCGACGGACTACCGGGCGGCGCGACCGATGTCGACCGCATGCGCGATCTCGAACCCGACGTACGCGACCTCATCGCGGGCCTTCGTGATCTCGACCCCGAGGATTTCGAGATCAGGTGGCACTATCGGCAGGGCGAGCACGACCTGACGCCTGCCGTCGCCCTGCTCCAGGAACGCGAACAGTCGGCCGAGGAGGCCGTGCGCAAACGCGACGAAGCGCGCTATTCGGCGATCATCGAGATGCACGAGGCCGGACTGAGCTACCGGACCATCGCCGACCTCGTCGGCATTTCGCACCAGCGCGTCCAGCAGCTTGCGAGTGCCGGCACCTCGGCCTGAGCCGGCGCCGGCGCGCGTCGGCGTATGCCAGAGTGTTCGCCATGGCTGACGAACTCGTCCACTACGACCTCGACAGCGGCGTCGCGACGATCACGCTGGATTCGCCGCACAACCGCAACGCCCTGTCCGCACAGCTGCGCAGCGAGCTCACCGACGCGCTGACCAGGGCCGCCGACGACGAGCAGGCGCGCGTGATCGTGCTGACCCACACCGGCACCGTCTTCTGCGCCGGCATGGACCTCAAGGAGGCCAAGGGCGCGGGCTCCGACGACCAGGGAGTCAACGGCTTCCCCGCGATCCTCAAGCAGCTCTGGACGAGCCCGAAACCGGTCGTCGCCAAGCTCGCCGGACCGGCGCGCGCGGGCGGTGTCGGCATGGTCGCGGCCGCCGACATCGCAGTGGCATCGGCCGACGCGACGTTCGCGTTCACCGAGGTCCGCATCGGCGTCGTGCCCGCACTGATCTCGGTCACCGTGCTGCCCCGGCTCTCCCCTCGCGCGGCGCACGAACTGTTCCTCACCGGCGACACGTTCGACGCCACCCGGGCCGCCGAGGTGGGCCTGCTCAACGCCGCCGTCCCGCCCGACGAACTCGACGCGAAGGTCGCCTCCTACGTCGACTCACTGGTACGCGGCGGACCGACGGCACTCGCCGCGACCAAGGAACTGCTGCAGGGCGAGCGCGGCCGGATCATGGGCGCCGAGCTGGAGAAGATGCAGGCGTTGTCGGCGCACCACTTCGCGAGCGACGAGGGCCAGGAGGGCATCGCCGCGTTCGGCGAGAAGCGCCCGCCCCGCTGGATTCCCTGACCCTCGCCTCGAACGCGGATGCCGTCCCTCCCCACGCGCCGAGGAGGGGCGGCATCGCGCGGTCACGCCTGCGGTCGCCGCTGAACCCGAGCGCGGGCGGTGTCAGGAACGCAGGAAGTCCCGCAGTCCGGCCAGGTCGTCGGTGTTGATGTGGTCGACACCGGCGTCGCGGAGTTCGGTCCACACCGCGGTGCGCCGCTCGCCCGCCCTGTCCGGGGTGGCCCAGAATCGCAGCCGCTGCCCGGCGTCGTGGGCCCTGGCGACCATCGCATGCAGCCGGGCCCGCTCCCGGACCGGCATCGGGCCCTCGCCGTTCCAGTCGAAGACGGTGTTCCAGTTGTCGCTGACCAGCGGCATCAGCTCGGCGGGCAGGTCGCCGCCCAGATCGCCGGAGCGGCCGTCGTAGAACGAGAGCCGTTCCGCGGCGCCGGCCATGTCGGCCAGCAGCCGGTTGCCGCTCACCACGACCCGGATCGCACCGCGTTCGATCTGCCCGTCGCGAAAGCGCGTGAGCATGCCCGCGTACTCGGCGAGCTGCCGTTCCAGCAGTTTCCACGTCCGAGGCCTGTCGCTCTTGATGTCGACGAGCAACTGGAACTGCCCCTTCCACCCGGGGTACACACCGGACTTGCCGCGCACGGCGTCCCGCAGCGGATCAAGGTAGAGGCTGTGCAGCGTGCGGCCGGGGTCGAGTTCCCAGGAGTCGTGGGCCACCAGCAGCTCGTCGCCGACGGCCCACACGTCCGCCTCGACACTGGTGAAGCCGTGTTCCAGGGCGTCCAGCAGCGGCCTCGGGTGCTCGTAGTCGTTGTGGGCGTGTGCCTGGGCCAGCGGCCTGCCGAGGTCGGGGCGCGGCTGCGCGCCTGCGGTGACGGGCGAGACCAGGGCGATCACCGCCGCCAGCAGGGCGACGGCGGCGCGGGGCGCGTGCATACGGGCTCCTCACATCGGCTGTGTCGGAGCCCATCGAAGCGGGCGATCGTGTCCGCGTCGCGAACCTCAGGAGTCGGCGAGCAGAACAGTGAACCGGCGGCTGCTCGCCCGGTCACCACCGGCCGCGAGAGCCCGCTGGGCGTCGGAGAGCGTGCCGTGCACGGCCAGATAGGTCCGCGGATCGGCCTGTTTCAGCCCGTCGGCACCCACCCAGACCAGCACGTGCTCCCCCGCAGGCAGCCACGACAGGTCGGTCAGGCAGTCGTACAGCGCGTCCAGGTTCCGGCCGAAATGCGACGGGAACCGCAACAGTGCCGCGATGGCGTCGAGCGTCGCGGCCTTGTCGGTCAGGCCGCTGCCGTCGAGCACGTAGGTGAACGCGCCGCGCGCCTTGGCGTCGGCCACGAGAGCACTGCTGTCGGGGTTCGGTGCAGGTGTGGATGTCACGGTCAGGTCCGGGTATCGACGACGACGAACGATGCGTAATGGTCTCCGGTGTAGTACAGCTCGTCCTCGCTGCCGGTGACGAGCCGCCGAGCACCCCGGTCGGAGCTACCGGGCGTGTCCACCGTGTACTCGTGGTAGTAGCCGTGGGGTTCGTCGGGCAACAGCCCTTCCCGGTTGCCGAAGACGGTGCCGTCCCGCTCGGGGTACGGGAAGGGGCCACCTCGTTCGACGAGCTCCCACGTCTGTTCGGCCTCCGGGGGCAGGTCGGCCAGCGCCACCACCTCGAGACCGGATTCCGCGCCCGGCAGGCTACCGCCTCCGCCCGACGCGCCGCCTCCCCCGGTGAGTTCGCCCACGAGCCAGCCGCCGAGAGCGAGCAGGATGAGCCCGGCCAACGCCACACTGATACGCCTGCGCGAGAACACGCGCGCCTCCCTAGGAACGCCGGCGGCCGTCTGCGGGCCGCTCCGCCTGCTCGTCCGGACGCGCGCGCCGCAGGCGGTCTGCGAGGGTCATGGCGAAGTCCACACCACGGCGGAGCAGCCACGTCGCCGCGGCGCAGATCGGCAGCAGCACGGCCGCGACCAGCACGAACTGCAACGGGAACCACTGCTGCGCGAGCCAGAGCTCGAACCCGTCCCACCAGCGGGCAACTCCGTCGAACACAACGTGAGCCTACTGCAGGTACGTTGGCGCCATGTTCGCCGTCTATGCCAACGAAGCCAACGCCGACGACCCGCTCGCCTCCCTCGTCGTGGGAGAGCGCCCCGACCCGGAGGTCCCCGCAGGCTGGGTCAAGGTGAATGTCAAGGCCGCAAGTCTGAACATGCACGACATCTGGACGCTGCGCGGTGTCGGGATCAAGAGCGAGCAGTTCCCCATGATCCTCGGCTGCGACGGTGCGGGCGTGCTCGACGACGGCACCGAGGTGGTCATCCACTCGGTCGTCAACGACGAGTCGTGGCAGGGGGACGACACCCTCGACCCCAAGCGCACCCTGCTGACCGAGAAGCACCAGGGCACGTTCGCCGACTCGGTCGTGGTGCCCGCGCGCAACGTCGTTCCCAAGCCCCGCGGGCTGTCCATGTCGGAGGCGGCCACGATGGGCACCGCCTGGCTCACCGCCTACCGCATGCTGTTCGTCAAGTCCGGCCTGCGCCCCGGCCAGACCATGCTGGTGCAGGGTGCCTCCGGCGGGGTGTCGACCGCGCTGGTGCAGCTCGGCCGCGCGGCGGGCCTGCGCGTGTGGGTCACCGGCCGTAGTGAGGACAAGCGCGCCCTGGCCGAGCAGCTCGGGGCGCACCAGACGTTCGAATCGGGCGCCCGTCTGCCCGAGCGCGTGGACGGCGTGTTCGAGACGGTGGGCAAGGCCACCTGGTCGCACTCGATGAAGTCGCTGAAGCCGGGCGGGATCATCGTCGTGTCCGGTTCGACGAGCGGCCCGGACGCGAGCGCCGAACTGCAACGGCTGTTCTTCCTGCAGCTGCGCGTGGCCGGTTCGACCATGGGAACCCGCGACGAGCTGGCGGATCTGCTCACCTACACCGAGCTGGCGGGCATTCGTCCGCAGATCGGCGCCGAGCTGCCGCTGACCGAGGCCGGGAAGGGCTTCGAGGACATGCTGGAAGGCAGGACCTCCGGGAAGATCGTCTTCACCCGCTGATCTGCGAAAACACCGCTGACCAGGGATAATTCCGAACACGCAGCGTTACGATATCGCTTCGTGACCTTTGTTACGGAGCCTGAACCAGCCTTCTGTGTTTAGCCTGGTTCCATGATCGCATCCCGGCGGGAGGCATCAGGCTCCCCGGCAGCAGCCGGGGTTCCAGGGACTCCGGAGCCGTCCGACGCTCCGGACTCCCTGGAACCTCCGGATACCGCGGCCCGCTCCGGTCACCCCGGCGCGGGCCCCGAGCACGATGTCGAGATCCGCACCTCGTACCGGCGGTTCGGCGGCTTCTCGACCCGCGTCCTCGAGGCGGGCCCCCGGCCCGTGGAACGCCCCGCGGGACGGCGGTTCCGCCGGCGATCCGACGAACGCCGCGCCCGCACGCCCCGACTGGTGCTGCTGCACGGCTACTGCGACAGCGCCGACACCTGGCGTCCGGTGCTGACCGAGCTGGCGCGCGCCGGCGTGGCCGCGGTCGCCGTCGACCTCCCCGGCTCCGGCGAGGCCTCCGCCCTGCGGTCCGGCGCCATACTGCCGCAGCTCGACGTGTTCACCGCCGCCGTCGCAGCGGACCAGTCCGCGCTGGGCGGTGTCGTACTGGCCGGCAATTCGCTCGGCGGCACGATGGCACTGCGGGCCGCGCAGAACCCGTCCCTGCCGCTCGCGGGCGTCGCCTCGATCGCGGCGCCCGGACTGTCCGACTCGTGGCTCGTCCGGGGCGTGGCACGCAACCCCCTCGCCCGGCTCGCCACCTCGCTTCCCCTGCCCGTTCCCCGGTTCCTGGTGCGGAGCGTCGCCGAACAGGTCGTGCCACGGCTGCTCTACGCCGACTCGGCCAACGCGGCGGCCGAGCACGTCGAACGGTTCGTCGAGTTGTTCCCGGACTTCAAGTCCACCGGCGAGCGTCTGAACCAAGCGGCCCGGCTGGTCACCGAACTCGACGACGCCTACGAGCTCGACCGCATCGCGCTGCCGCTGCTCGTGGTGACCTGCGGACGCGACCGGCTCGTCAACGCCGACTCCGGTGAGCGGTTGCATTCGCTCGTGCCGCACAGCAGGCTGCTCGTCCGCCAGGACTGGGGACACTGCCCACAGCTCGACGATCCGCACGGCCTGACGCAGGCACTGCACTACTTCGCGGGCAGCGCCCTGTCCGAACTCCCCAGGAGCGCGAACCGGAGCGCCCGCAGCCGGCCACTGTCCGGCGCGGTGGGCTGACCCGCAGCGGTGGACCGACGCTCAGCCGCGATCCGGCGCGGCCGGGCCCGCCGAGCACTCGGCCGGCACGTGGCCGTCACAGCCGCGAAGGGACCGGCCTCAGCCGAACCTGCGGGCGGCCGCCGACACCGCGTCCCGGGCCTGTTCGGCCAGCCGCGCGACGATCCGCTCCGCCGGGCGCGACTCGGTCAGCGGGTAGGTCTGCCCCGCCCACAGCGACACCGCCTCCGGGTCACCCGCAGCCGTCGCCGCGGCCCGCACCGGCTTGGTGATGTTGTTCAGCTGCGGATAGGCCGCCGGTGCGGCCGCCGAGTTCTCCCGCAGGAACCGGTTCTCCAAGCCCCGCGCGGGCCTGCCGCTGAACGCACGCGTGATCGCCGTCTGCCGCCCGCCCGCATCGAGGGCCGCGCGATAGGTGCCGTTCGTACCCGCCTCGTCGGCCCGCAGGAAGGCGGTGCCGAGCTGCGCGGCGACCGCACCCGCCGCCAGCGTGGCGGCGACGTCCGCGCCGTGCACGAGGCCGCCCGCGGCCACGAGCGGCAGGTCGGTCTCCGCGCCGATGAGACGCAGCGCCGCCAGCAGGCCGAACAGCGGCCCGCCGCTGTCGCTGCTCGCGTCGTCGGTGAACACCGCGCGGTGGCCACCCGCCTCGAACCCCTGAACACACAGCGCATCGGCGCCCGCCGTGGCGGCCTCACGCGCCTCGGCCGGGGTCGTCACGGTCACCACGACCGTCACATCCGCCTCATGGAGCCGCTCGATGTCTGCGGCCAACGGCGTGCCGAAGGTGAACGACACCACCGGTACCCGCTGCTCGACGACGAGGTCCAGCTTCGCCGCGTAGCCGTCGTCGTCCCACCGGCCCGCACCCGGCGCGACACCGTAACGGTCGGCCTCGCCGCGCAACCGGTCGGCGTACGAGGTCACGTCGACCAGCGATCGCACGCCGGGGACGAACAGGTTCACCCCGAACGTCTCCCCCGCCAGCTCGCGAGTCTTGTGGATCTGATCGGCCAGCGTGGCGGCCGTGAGGTAGCCTCCGGCGAGGAACCCGAAGCCACCCGCCCGCACGACCGAGGTGACCAACTCCGGCGTGGACGGACCGCCGGCCATCGGCGCCGCGATCACCGGGACGCGCAAGGACTCGAACATGCCCCTCATCGTACGAACGGACGTTGCCGGGATTCGATGCGGCATCGACGTGCCACCGACGCCGTATCGCGAGCGCGTGACATATCAGCCGGTGACGTAACACCGCCATGACCCGCCGTCACCCGGGCGAGCTACACCTCGTTTCGGCCCTGCTAATCCTGTCCGCCGAACCTTGAGTGGGCCGGTCGGAGCAGTTCAGGCTCCCGGTCATGCGCGAGACGCCTTCGCGCACCATCCGAGAGGAAGAGGACATATGACCGAGAAGCAGCAGACCCCGTCCGCCGCGAAGCGCTGGACCACGCGCGGCCTCGCCGTGAGTGCGCTCACCGTCCCGATGGTGGCGGTACTCGGCGGCACGGCCGCGGCGGCGGAGCTGACGCCGATCGCCGAGTACCTCGACGAGACGGTCGCCGCCACGTCCGCCTCGCTGGTCGAGGCTCTGGCCGTGGTGCTCGGCGTGAGCTGATTCCGCCCCGGACCACGAAGGCCGCGCGATCCCGGGGACCGCGCGGCCTTCGGCTACCACGAGCGGACTGTCGGGACTCGGGACCACGGGCACGGGCACGGGCACGGGCACGGGCACGGGCACGAGCACGAGTGTCGCGATCGGACAGTCCGATCGCGACGGTCGGCTGTTACTTCTTGCCCTTGCCCTTGTCGCTGCTCTCCCCGTCGTCCGCGGACAGGGCGGCGACGAACGCCTCCTGCGGCACTTCCACGCGGCCGACGGTCTTCATCTTCTTCTTGCCTTCCTTCTGCTTCTCCAGCAGCTTGCGCTTCCGCGAGATGTCACCGCCGTAGCACTTGGCGAGCACGTCCTTGCGGATCGCCCGGATCGTCTCGCGCGCGATGATGCGGGACCCGACGGCGGCCTGGATCGGCACCTCGAACTGCTGCCGCGGGATCAGCTCGCGCAACCGCTTGGTCATCTTGTTGCCGTAGCTGTAGGCGAAGTCCTTGTGCACGATCGCCGAGAACGCGTCGACGGCCTCACCCTGCAACAGAATGTCCACTTTGACCAGTTCGGCCGTCTGCTCGCCCGCCTCCTCGTAGTCGAGCGAGGCATAGCCACGCGTACGGGACTTGAGCGAGTCGAAGAAGTCGAAGATGATCTCGGCGAGCGGCAGCTGGTACCGCAGCTCGACCCGGTCCTCCGACAGGTAGTCCATGCCGAGCATCGTGCCGCGCTTGCCCTGGCACAGCTCCATGATCGCGCCCACGAACTCCGACGGGGCGATGATCGTCACCTTGCTGATCGGCTCGTGGGTCTCGGCGATCTTGCCCTCGGTCGGCCAGTCCGACGGGTTCGTGACGACGTGCTCGGTGCCGTCGTCGAGGAAGACGTCGTAGACGACGTTCGGCGCCGTGGCGATCAGGTTCAGGCCGAATTCGCGCTCCAGCCGGGCACGCGTGATCTCGAGGTGCAACAGACCGAGGAAGCCGCACCGGAAACCGAAGCCCAGCGCGACCGACGTCTCGGGCTCGTAGGACAACGCGGCGTCGTTGAGCCGCAGCTTGTCGAGCGCGTCGCGCAGCACCGGGTAGTCCGAACCGTCGACCGGGTAGAGTCCGGAGAACACCATCGGCTGCGGTTCGCGGTACCCGGCCAGCGGCTGCTCCGCCCCGCGCCGTTCCGACGTGACGGTGTCGCCGACCTTCGACTGCCGCACGTCCTTCACACCGGTGATGAGGTAGCCGACCTCGCCGACACCGAGCCCTTCGGACGGCTTCGGGTCGGGCGAGATGACGCCGACCTCGAGCAGCTCGTGCGTCGCGCCGGTCGACATCATGCGGATCTTCTCGCGCGGCGTGATCTTGCCGTCGACGACCCGGATGTAGGTCACGACGCCGCGGTAGGTGTCGTACACCGAGTCGAAGATCATCGCGCGTGCCGGGGCGTCCGCATCGCCCTCCGGAGGTGGGACCTGCCGCACGACCTCGTCGAGCAGTGCCTCGACGCCGTCGCCGGTCTTCGCCGACACCTTCAGCACGTCCGAGGGCTCGCAGCCGATGATGTGCGCCAGCTCGGCGGCGTACTTCTCCGGCTCGGCCGCCGGCAGATCGATCTTGTTCAGCACCGGGATGATCTGCAGGTCGTTCTCGAGCGCGAGGTACAGGTTGGCCAGCGTCTGCGCCTCGATGCCCTGGGCCGCGTCCACGAGCAGGATGGCGCCCTCGCACGCCTCCAGCGCACGGGAGACTTCGTAGGTGAAGTCGACGTGCCCCGGGGTGTCGATGAGGTGCATGACGTGGTCCTGGCCGTCGGCGCGCCACGGCAGCCGCACGTTCTGCGCCTTGATCGTGATGCCGCGCTCCCGCTCGATGTCCATGCGGTCGAGGTACTGGTCGCGCATGGCCCGCTGCTCGATCACGCCGGTGAGCTGCAGCATCCGGTCGGCCAACGTCGACTTGCCGTGGTCGATGTGGGCGATGATGCAGAAGTTGCGGATGAACTCCGGCGGCGTGAACGTCTTCTCGGCGGACGGGCGGTTCTTTGTCACTCGTTTCCTCGGATCGCTCGTGGACGGCCACAGCCATGGTCCCATGCCGCCGCCCGTGAGGTTCCCCCGGAGGCCGGACGTCCGACGAGGTCAGCACCGCACGGCGGCACCGAACCGGGGCCGTGCGGCGGCGGGTGTCAGTCCGAGGCGGGCCGGACGTCGGTCCGCAACGGATGGTCCGAAGGGACCTGCACCAGCACGATCCGCACCCCGTCCGGGTCCCGGAGCCATGCCTCGTCGAGCCCCCACGGCTCGCGCCGGGCGTCACGCTCGGGCTCCACGCCCCGCTCCCGCAGGGTCGCCAGCTCGGCCGGCAGGTCGCGGACCTGCAGCCACAACGCCATCGCCTCGCTCGGCCCTGCGCTCGCGCGGCCGACGATCTCCAGCAGTCCGCCGCCGACGAAGAACACCGTTCCCCCGGGGAACTCACGGTAGATCGCCAATCCGAGAGTGTCCCGGTAGAAGGCGGTGGTGACCTCCGGGTCACGCGGGTGCAGCAGGATGCGGCTGTTCAGCACGTCCATGGCGGCAGGATCTCACACGGCACCGGACGCTCACGCCAGCGCGATCGCCGTGATTCCCGCCAGCACCACCAGTGAACCGGCCAATCTCCTGCGGCCGTGCGGTTCGCCCAGAATCAGCCATCCCGCCAGGCCGGCCAGCACGATGCTGACCTCGCGCAGTGGCGCCACCAGGCTGACCGGGGCCAGCCGCATCGCGAACAGCACAAGCAGGTACGCGACCGGGGAGAGGAGCCCCACGAGCACCACGGACCGGCGGTGCTCCCGCCAGAGCTCGTGAGTCGGCCCTTCGGCACGAACCCCGGACCCACGGCCGTCGAACCCGGTGCCCTCGAACCCGTTGCCTTCCGACCTGCTGCGGCGCAGCGCGTAGGGCGCCAGCAGCAGGCTCTGCAGCACTGTCCCGGCTGCGAGGTAGACAACCGGCGGGACGCCGAGTTCATCGACGGAATAGGCGTCCCACAGCGTGTACGCCGCGATGGTCACGCCGGTGAGCATCCCGTAGCCGGCCCCCGCGCGCCTGCGGCCGGGAGTGCGCACCGCGCGGGGCGCGCTGATCACCAGGACCCCGACGACCACGAGGCCGGCACCGACGAGCCCGGGCCAGCCGGGCCGCTCGCGCAGCAGCGCCACGGCCACCAGCACGGACAGCAGCGGACCGCACCCCCGCGCGAGCGGGTACACGACGGACAGGTCGCCGACGGTGTAGCCGCGCTGCAGCACCACGCCGTAGGCCACGTGCGCCACGGCCGTGACCACGGCCGCCAGCAGCCAGGTCCAGCGGGGTTGGTCACCGCTCACGACGAGGTGCGCAACCCCGAACGGCAGCAGCACCACCGCCGAGACCGTGTAGTAGCAGAAGACGAAGCGAGCCCCGCCGGGCACGCGAGTGGCCACGAGGTTCCAGGCGGCGTGGACGGCGGCGGCCAGCAGAACGAGAACGAGCGCGGTGAGGGACACGGGCAGCCTTCCTGGCCCGCCGCGGCCACGGCAGGCCGGCTACTCCAGGCTTTTGTCCCGTCATATGTCGTGTGCGGCCCGTCCCGCACACGGGTGCCGCTCGGACCGGACCCGCGCTGCCCTCGTTGTCGGTGTCGTTCCCGCGGGAACGAACGGGACGCGGCGGAACCCTAGGCACTGTCGGTGGCAGCGTACCGCCGCTCGCGATACCGGTGCACCCGGTACGCACCCTCCGCGAGCAGGGGCGCCGACCGCCGCTGATAAGCTGTTCCACCGCTGCCGTGCGGCATTCCGCCAGGGAGGAAACCCGGCTCAGCCGGCGCCGAGACGAGCGCGGCAGCGGTCGAACCGCCGTAGGACACGGCCGAACGTGAAGGAGTCACCTCGTGGCCAACATCAAGTCCCAGATGAAGCGCATCCAGACGAACGAGAAGCGCCGTCAGCGCAACCAGTCGGTCAAGTCCGCGGTGAAGACCTCGATCCGCAAGTTCCGCGAGGCCGCCGACGCCGGCGACAAGGACAGGGCCGTCGAGCAGCTGCGCGCCGCAGGCCGTCAGCTGGACAAGGCCGCCAGCAAGGGCGTCATCCACAAGAACCAGGCCGCGAACAAGAAGTCGGCCATGGCCCAGCGCGTGAACAAGCTCTGAGCTTCCACTCGTCGATTCGGCGAAGCCCCCGGTTTCCTCGCGAGACCGGGGGCTTCGTCATACGCGGCCCCGTGCCCGTGTTGCGGTTTCCGGGGCCCGTGTTGCGGTTTCCGGGGCAACGTCCACGGCCTCGTATCACGGCACCGCGTGTCTCGCCTCCGGCGACGGCGATGCGCCCGAATCCCGGCGCTACCCGCCCGGTTCGCACCGACGCCGTCGCCAGGCTGGTCGGCTCCGGCCGTGATGCTGTCGGCCCGACGCCTCGCGGTGCGGCGGCCGGCCCGGCTCAGCGGTTCTGCTTCGCACCGACGACGTCGAGCACGGCGCGTTCCAGCGCGTAATCCGGGTCGGCCGCCGCGCCTTTGACCTCGGCGTTCACCCGCGCGACCGTGCGCATGGCCTCGGCGAGCCCTGCCGCGTTCCAGCCGCGGGTCTGTCCCTGTGCCTTGCGGATCTTCCACGGCGGCATGCCGAGTTCACCAGCCAGCTGATTCGGATTTCCCCTGCCGGCGGCCGACACTCGGGCGACCGTGCGCACCGCGTCGGCGAGCGCATCGGCGATGAGCACGTGTGGCACGCCGATCTGCTGTGCCCACCGGAGAGTCTCCAGCGCCGCGGCCCGGTCCCCGCCGACGGCCTTCTCGGCGACCAGGAATCCGGTGACGTCGGCCTTGCCGCGGTGATACCGGCGGACGGCCTCCTCGTCGACCTTGCCTCCCGAGTCGGCGACGAGCTGGGTCGCCGCCGACGACAGTTCCCGCAGATCCGAGCCGACGGCGTCGACCAGAGCGGACACGCCGGCCGCATCGATCCGGCCACCTGCCCGTTTGACCTCCGCCCGCACGAACGCCTCCCGCTCGGCGGGCTTGGTGACCTTCGCACATTCGGTGACCTCGGCGCCGGCCTTCTTCAGTGCAGTCGGCAGCGATTTGGCGGCCTTGCTCCGGCCTCCCCCGGAATGCACCACGACGAGTGTCACACCGTCGGCAGGGTCCTTCAGATAGGTCAGTACGGCGTCGGCGAGTTCCTGCCCGATGTCCTGCGCCTGTTCGAGCACGATCACCCGGCCCTCGCTGAACAGCGACGGGCTGACGAGTTCGGCCAGTTCCGGTGGCGTGAGGTCGGACACCTTCGTCCGCGTGAGTTCGGCCGTCTCGTCCACGGCCCTGGCCGCACCGACGGCGGCGTGCACGGCCCGGTCTACGAGCAGTTCTTCGTCGCCCAGCACGAGGTGCAGGGGCGCGGACGTGGCGGAGGACGCGGTCACACCCAGATCCTGCCACGGTGACATGGATTGCAGCGGCATGGCCGGGACTGATCGCCATGCCCTAAGGTGGTCTCCACACACGCCGCGCAGGCATACGGCGGACAACCGAATACCGCTCATCAAGAGGGGCAGAGGGAACGGCCCGTAGAAGCCCCGGCAACCGGCGTCAGCCTGTCATCTCGATTCCGCGAGGTAGCTGACGACAACGGTGCTAATTCCGACCCGTGCCAGCGGGGCAGATGAGGAAAGGAACCTCGCGATGACCGCAGCCCTGACCCCCTCCACCACCAGCACCGTGGACCTCGGTCCGGCCGTCGAACTGGTGTCGAAGGAAGAGGGGCACCGCCAGCCGCTCGCCCCGGAGTTCGTCTCCGCTGAGGACTTCTCGCCGCTCGAGGTCGGCTACGACTTCGGCCGGGTCCGCCGGGAGGACATCGAGGCCGGGCCCCGCAACATCTGGCGCTACAAGAAGCTGCTGCCCGTTCCGTCCAACGTCGAACAGATCCCGAACACCGAGCCTGGCTGTACGCGGCTGGTGCGGGCCGACAACCTGGCGAAGGCGCTCGGCGTGAAGCGTCTCTGGGTGAAGGACGACACCGGCAACCCGACACACTCGTTCAAGGACCGCGTGGTCGCCGTGGCGCTCGCGGCCGCACGTGAGTTCGGCTTCGACACGCTCGCCTGCCCGTCGACGGGCAATCTGGCCAACGCCGTGGCGGCAGCGGCCGCCCGCGCGGGCTGGCAGTCGGTTGTGCTCGTCCCGTCGTCGCTCGAGCGCGCGAAGATCCTCACGACCGCGGTGTACGACGGCGCGCTGCTCGCGGTCGACGGCAACTACGACGACGTCAATCGCCTCGCCACGGAGCTGGCCGGCGAGCACGAGTCGTGGGCGTTCGTGAACGTCAACGTGCGGCCGTACTACTCCGAGGGTTCGAAGACACTCGGCTTCGAGGTCGCCGAGCAGCTCGGCTGGCGGCTGCCCGAACAGATCGTGGTGCCGATCGCCTCCGGTTCTCAGCTGACCAAGGTCGACAAGGGTTTCAAGGAACTGGCGCAGCTCGGCCTCGTCGAGGACTCGCCGTACACCATCTTCGGTGCCCAGGCCAGCGGCTGCTCGCCCGTCTCGACGGCGTTCCGTCACGGTCACGACGTGGTCCAGCCGGTCAAGCCCGACACGATCGCCCGCTCGCTGGCGATCGGTAACCCGGCCGACGGCCCGTACGTACTCGACACCGTGAACCGCACCGGTGGAGCTATCGAGGACGTCACCGACGACGAGGTGGTCGAGGGCATCCGGCTACTCGCCCGCACCGAGGGCATTTTCACCGAGACCGCGGGCGGCGTGACCGTGGCGACGGCGAAGAAGCTCATCGAAGCCGGCAAGATCGACCCGGACGCCGAGACCGTCCTGCTGATCACCGGCGACGGCCTCAAGACCCTCGACGCGGTCGAGGACAAGATCGGCCCGAAGGCGACGGTCGCGCCGTCGGCGGCCGCCGTGAACGAGGTCCTCGGCGGCTGAGCCGCACACGCACGTCCGCACACGGGGCCCTGGCCGGCGATCAACGCCGGTCAGGGCCCCGTCGCACGACGTGGGGGCCGCCCGCCCTGTCGTCCTCGGGACCCGGCACGACCGCGATGTCACCTCCCTCGTCGGTGCGGGCGATCAGCGCGCCCTCGCCGCGAAGGGCGCGCACGATCTCGTCGTTCGGATGACCGTGGGTGTTGTCGGCACCCACGCTGACCAGCGCTACCCGCGCACGCACCGCCGTCAGGAACTCGTGGTGGGTGTGCCTGCTGCCGTGGTGCGGAACCTTCAGGATCTCCGCCTCCACATCGACACCGCGGGCCAGCAGGTCGTTCTGCGCGGCCAGCTCGATGTCCCCGGTCAGCAACACCCGCCCGGCAGGGGTCGAGGCACGCACCACCACCGACGCATCGTTGATCGCCGTGCCGTCCGCACTCGACTCCGTGTGCTCCGTCCGCCCGTCGCCCGTCTCCTCACGCGCCGCCGGTGCGACGTAATGCGGACCGAGCACGTCCAAGGTCAGCTCGTCCCAGCGCGTCTGCTCGCCGACCGTGAGCTCGACGACCGGCACCCGGTTCGCGCGTGCCTCCTCCAGGACCGCCTGCCACGCCCACGACGGCGTCCGGCCCTGCCCCACCCCGACCGCTCCGACGACTCGGCCGTCGAACACCGCCGACAGCCCCCCGACGTGGTCGGCGTGGAGGTGGCTCAGTACGACCAACGGCACTCGTTCGACGTCCAGCCGGTCGAGGCAGCGGTCGATCGCCCTGGCGTCGGGCCCGACGTCGACGACGACGGCCCGGCCGGGCGTACCGGTGGCCAGCACGATCCCGTCACCCTGGCCGACGTCGCACGCCACGACCGTCCAGCCCGCCGGCGGCCACCCGACCTGCAGGAGCCGCGGCGGTACCGTCACCACGAGTGCTGCCGTCACCCCGATCGCGACGGCGACGCGCGCTTTCCGGTACCGCAGCGCCGCGACGGCACCGACGGCGACGCCTGCGGCGGCGATCCCGCCCCACCACCCGGCGGGCCAGGACACGACCGCGCCGGGGACGGCAGCCGCCTCCCGCGCGACGATCACGAGCCAACTCACGCCGGGCCCGGCCAGGTGCACGAGGACCTCCGCCGCGGCCGGCAAGGGCACGGCCAGCCCGGCCGCCGCCACGCCGAGCACGGTGACCGGCGCGACCACCGGCGCGGCGAGCAGATTCGCGGCGACCGACACGATGCTGATCTCGCCCGCCATGCCGGCGATGACCGGTGCGGTGGCAACGAAGGCGGCCACGGGCACGGCGAGCGCCTCCGCCGCCCCCGGCGGTACGCGCCGCGCGGCGAGTGCAGCCGCCCACCGGGGCGCCAGGAAGATCAGACCACCGGTCGCGACCACCGACAACGCGAAGCCCATGCTCGTGGCCATCGCCGGATCGACGAGTATCAGTCCGCAGACCGCCACCGCCAGTGCCGGCACCACGGAGCGACGCCGGCCGAGCACGAGGGCGGCCAGTCCCAGAGCGCCCATGACCGCGGCGCGCAACACGCTCGGTTCGTAGCCGACGAGCACCACGAAACCGGCCAGCGCGACCCCGGCCGCAGCCGCCGAGGCGCGAGGGCCGCACCGTACGGCTCGGGCGAGCAGGAGCACCGCGCCGCACACGATGGCGACGTTCGAACCGCTGACCGCTGTGAGATGGGACAGTCCGGCATCGAGGAACTCCTCTTCCACGCGCGTGGACTGGCCACCGGTGTCGCCGACGACGAGCCCGGGCAGCAGGCCTGCCTCGTCGTCGGCAAGCACACCGGAGACGTCCCGCAGCGCGCTGCGCACGACGTCGGCGGCACGCTGCCATGCCGGGGCAGCCGCGACCCGCTCCGGCGGACCGCGCACGTATCCCACGGCCACGGTCAGATCCCCGGGACGGGCGGGGGCCAACGAAGCCGTAGCACTGAGGTGCTGGCCCGGCAGGAGCCCGGCCCACTCGCCTGCCGGGGCGATGAGCAGTACGCGTCCCGTCGAGAGGAAGCCGCCGTCGCCACCCCGCCCGGTTCGGGCCGCATGGCCGGCCGTGCCCTCGTCTCCGGCACGGACGCTCACGACGTTCACGGGAACCAGCACCGACCGGACCCCGCCACGCCTACCGCCGTAACCGTCGTCCCGCAAGGGACGCGGCCGCTCCCGCACCTCGGTGCGCATCCGCACGTCACCGCCGTCGGCTGCCACCGCACGGAGCGGGTGCGCGCCCGCGTCGTGGATCCGGAGGCCGACCGGCAGCAGCACCAGCACTCCGCAACAGCCCAGAACCACGGCTGACGCGACCACTCTCGGCGATCCGCGGCGCCGCGCGCGTACTGCGACGAGGCCGCCGCCGATGACGGCGGCACCACCGGCCGTGACCGCCGCCTGCCAGCCCCACTGGAGCCCCGCGAGCGCACCGCCCCACACTGCGAGCGCCGCAGGCACCAAGCGCATGTCCCGGTGGGGCCGGGTCGCCGGATCCGCGGTGACCTCGGACGCGGCACCGATGCCGGCGGTGAGCGTCATGCGATGCTCACCGCGTCGCGCAGCTCGGCGAAGCGCTTCTCACCGATCCCGTCGACTTCCCGGAGTTGTTCCACCGCGGTGAAGCCGCCGTGCTCGTCACGCCATTCGAGGATCCGCTGCGCGGTGACCTCACCGACCCCGGGCAGGCTCTCCAACGCCTCCCGGTCGGCCGAGTTCAGCGGAACGGGCTGGTCACCGGTCTCACCGCCGGTCGCCGAGGCATCGCCGCCTCCGGCGGCCCCGGTCCGCACGCCCGGCGGCACCGGAACACCGACGTAGATCTGCTCGCCGTCGCCGAGTTCGCGGGCCAGGTTGACCGACAGCAGGTCGGCCCGCCGTGGTGCGCCGCCCGCGGACTCGATCGCATCGGCGACGCGCGCCCCGGGGCGCAGCCGCACGAGGCCCGGTCGGCGCACTTTGCCGACCACGCTGACGACCAGCCGTTCCGGCCGGCCTCCCTGTGCTCCCGGCGACGCCGGGAGGCCGGACGTCGAGGGGGCCGCCGAGGACGGAGTCGCGGGGCCAGGGCGTGACGCTTCCGACGCGGACACCTCGTTGGCCGCGGGCAGCGGTGGTGGCGTCTCCGCGGCGGGTTCGTCGGCGAGCACGAACCCGGCCAGTCCGAGCGCGATCACCACACCCGCGGCCACGGCCACGAGCACCCGCCGTGACGGTCGGCGACCGGTTCCCGCCAGGCCGGCGGGGACCCATCGTTCGACGAGGCGTCCTGCCCGGCCGCGCAGCGCCGCCGGCACCGAGTTCACGTTCCGCGGTCCGCCGGGTTCGTCCGGTGGTCCGGTCTCCCCGACCGCCGATCGAGGCGCCGCGCAGCCGGACGCTGCCGCACCATCCGGCCACATGGCCCCCGGATCCCGCCCGGTCGCCGGGTCCGGACGTTCGGGCGTCTCATCCGGTGGCGCGGGGCTGTCGTCGCCACCGGAGCCGGACCGCCCGGTCTCCGGCAGGGCATCGGGCACGTGCCCGAAGGCCGCGCCGCTGCGCCCGGTCCGGGGATCATCCGCGGGCCGGCGGTCCGCCGCCCCCGCCACCGGCGGCGTGCCGAGATCCTCGTCCAGAGGCGCCATGGCGGCCAGATCCGCCAGTCGTCGTTGCGGTCCCCGGGAGGCCGTCGTGGCGGAACGACCGACCTGGACCTGCGCTGTTTCGTCGAACACACGCTCGACATTAGGAAGACGACGGCCGGGGCGGCAGAGGGAAAACCGCGTTCTGTGGACAACCGGGGCGGTGTGGACAACTCCGCACTCGAACACCGTCGTCACCGGTCGTCGTCGGTGGGATGCGCTACGATGCCCGGCCGCCGCAGCCCGCCGTCACGGACGCGCTCCGGAGGCCGGTAGCGCGTCACTGCCGGGGCGACGTCAGGAACGGGGTGGCGGGGGCTGCACGACGACGCCGAGAACGCCGGGGCCGGTGTGCGCGCCGATCACGGCGCCCAGTTCGGTGACGACACAGCCGCGCGAGGCCGGAAGGCGTTCGTCGAGCCTCGTAGCCAACTCGGCCGCGCGGTCCGGCGCCGCGAGGTGATGCACCGCGATCTCCACGTCCGGCTCACCTCCGGCGGCCTCCACCGCCAGCTCGACCAGTCGTGCCATCGCCCTGCCGGTGGTGCGCACCTTCTCGAGGGGCGTGATCTCCCCTTCGGCCATGTGCAGCACCGGCTTGACCATCAGGGCGGTCCCGAGCAGCGCGGCCGCGTGGCCGATCCGTCCGCCGCGGCGCAAGTGTTCGAGGGTCTCGACGACGAACAACGTCCGTGATCGCAACGCTGCCGCCGTGGCGGCGTCCTCGACCGCTGCGCCGGTCAGGCCGGACTGCGCGGCTGTCGCGGCGTGGCTGGCGGCGAATCCGAGCCCCATGGCCGTGGTCCGCGAATCGACGACACGCACCCGGTCCGGTCCCACTTCCTGGGCCGCGAGCACCGCGGCCTCCCAAGTGCCGGACAGGCGTTTCGACAGATGCACCGACACGATCGAGTCGGCGCCCGCGTCGAGGGCGTCCCGGAACTGCGCCGCGAACTCCGAGGGCGTCGGCCGCGATGTCGTGACGATCCGTTTCCGCCGCAGCGCGGCGGTCAGTTCGTCGGGTCCGAACTCGTCGACGGGAACGGCCAGTCCGTCAACGAGCACGTGCAGCGGGACCACCCGGATACCGAGCCTCTCGGCGAGACCTTCCGGGAGGTGGGCTGTGGAATCGGTGACGACGGCGACCGGCACGTCGTCAGCTTACGTTCCGTGAGCGTCGCGTCCGGGAACCGGCGCCGACGCCACGCCGGGCCGGATCGCCGAGATCCGTTCCGCCATCGCACGGCCGACGGCGGCATGGCCGTCCCAGCCCCAATGCATGCCGTCGGGATTGCCGTGTCCACGGAGGACGTGCTCGCCGACGACGCCGGCCACGTCGAACATCGGCACGTCGGCGTGCTCGGACCACGCGGTCAGCCTCGCCGCGGTCGCGGCCCGTTCGCTGTGCACCCGGCCGTAGTCGGCCGACCGGTGCACCGACGGCAGCCAGCCCACGATCGGAAGTTCCGGACGCAGCACGCGCAACGCGCCGACGGCCGTGTCGAGGTAGCGCACCGTCAGCCGCGCGGGCAGCACGGCGGGCCTGCCTCGCGTCAGCCGTGCCAGCGCCGGCTGCGCACGGCGGTAGGCCCCGCGGGCGAACCGCCGGAGTCCGTCGGGGCGCAGATACCGCAATCCGGTGCGCAGGTAGGTCGGCAGCGGCGAGGGCAGCGTGTCCATACTGCCGACGGCCAGCACGACGACGTCGGCCCGATGCAACTCCGCCCACAGCTGCGGATCGCCGATGAGCGCCCACCACGCGTCGCGGGCGGTCCACCCGAAACCGGCGAACAGGACCGCATCCCCGCCGAGGTGGCGGGCGCACACGTTCGGCCACAGCCGGGGTTCGTCCGCCGGGTGTCCACTGTCCGGTCCGTGAAAGCTGAGCGAGTCGCCGAGCACCAGGATCCGGGGCTCGGTCACCGGGGCCTGCTCCGCCATCGCCGGTGTTATCCCGTCATGCCGGCATTGTAGGCCTGCAGTCGCCAGCGGCCGTCCCGCCGGTGCAGGTCCACCCAGTGACAGTTGCCGATGCCGCCGAGCGACGGCCACAGGGTCACCGGCAGGTCCACCAAGTGCGCGGTCAGGGCGAGGATCAGTCCACCGTGGGCTGCGAGCAGCACGGTGCCGTATTCCTCGTCGTCGCGCAGCAGGTCGGTGACCACTTCACCGGCGCGCTCGGCGACGTCGACGCGCGATTCCCCACCGGGCGGGGCCCACGTCGCGTCGAGCCGCCAGCGGCCCCGTTCACCGGGGGCCTGCACATCGACCTCGGCACCGGTCATGCCCTGCCACTCGCCCAGGTGCGTTTCGCGCAACCGCTTGTCGAGCCGCAACGGGACGCCGATCGCGTCGGTCAGCACCGTCGCGGTGTCGGTCGCGCGGCGCAGGTCGGAGGCGATCACCAGGTCCGGTTCGAACCGCGCGAGTGCGGCCACGGCGAAGCGCGCCTGGTTCCAGCCGACCTCGGTGAGTGCCGAATCGAGGTGGCCCTGCATCCGGCCTGCGGCGTTGTAGTCGGTCTCGCCGTGCCGCCAGAGCACGATCCGTTCGACGCTCACGGGACGTCCGATTCCTCTGCCGCCCTGGCCACGGCCTCGTCGAGGCCGTCGACCTCGAGTTGCGGGCAGTCCTTCCACAGGCGTTCGAGCCCGTAGAAGGAACGTTCCTCGTCGTGCTGGACGTGGACCACGACATCGACGAAGTCGAGCAGCACCCAGCGGCCCTCCCGGGCGCCCTCACGGCGCACCGGTTTGTGCCCGGCCTTGCGCATCTTCTCCTCGACGTTGTCCACTATCGCACCGACCTGCCGTTCGTTCGGTGCGGACGCGATGACGAACGCGTCGGTGATCACGAGTTGATCGGAGACGTCGAGCACGACGATGTCGGTCGCTTTCTTGTCGGCGGCCGCGTGCGCGGCCACGTTCGCGAGGTCTCGTGCTTCGGCCGTCGCTGCCACGGTGGTGCCCTCCGGATTAGTACGTACGCCGGATGCAGGGTACCCGGAGGGACCGACGCACCCGTCGACTCCGCCCGGTCAGCCGTGATCCGTGCGATACAGCCCCGCGCTTGCGGATGTAGCGGGCGGCGGGCGGCGCGGGCCGATTCCACTCATCCTGCGCGTGACCTGCTGAAACGACACCCGGCGTCGCACCTTGCTACGCAACTCCGCTCAACCCCACGTTGTTCCCGGGTTGTTCCGAACGGCCTGGTCGGCACCACGCGGAAACACCGTTAGAAGACGGTCCCGGCGTGGCGACTGCACCACCGGTCGGGGCCTTGATCGGAAGGGTCCAGCCGGTGCGCACCGCCGGCAAGCTCGTCGAGCAGGTCACGGTCGGCGGACCTGTCCGGCCGCCGGAGGCGGCACGTGGCGGTACCCCCTCGGTCGGACGGTCCCGTCCGGGCGTGCGGCCACGCTACCCTGACCGCTGTCCTCTTCGCGGAGGTTGAGCCCCCGGTTCGCCACCGGGCTTCCGCGGAGGGCTCGACTCCGCGAAGGGTGTGGTGCCATGTACCCGCAGCCGCACGACGAGGTGACCGTCGGGCAGCGCATCAAGTTCTTCCGCGAGCGCGCGGGCCTCTCCCGGCCGGTGCTTGCCGGGCTCGTCGAACGCTCCGCCGAATGGCTCAAGGCCGTGGAGAACGGGCGGTTGCAGACGCCGCGGCTGAACATGCTGCTCAAGCTCGCGCAGGCCCTCGAGCTGAACGACCTGGCCGAGCTGACGGGCAACGGCGACGCCGTGTCGGTCGAGATGTTCGCCGGAACCCGGCACGCCGCGCTGTCGACAGTCCAGGCTGCGCTCACCGAATACCGCGTCGCCGGGCCGACACCGAGCGTGCCGCCGAACGTCGAGCACCTCGCGCACCGCCTCGAACGGGCTTGGCGGGTGCGCCACTCGACACCGGATCACCGCACCCAGCTCGGCGCGGTGCTGCCTGACCTGATCCGCGATGCGCAGGCTGCCGTGCGCACGCTGCGAGGCGATGACCGGCGGCAGGCGCGGCGCGTGCTGTCGGGCGTGTACCAGCTTGCCGACTTCTACGTCGCCTATCAGCCGGCCCCCGAGCTGGTGTGGATGGTGGCCGACCGCGCGCTGACCGAAGGACAGGAGGCCGACGACCCGCTCGTCGCGGCAGGCGGCGCCTGGGCGATGGTCCAGGCACTGCGCGAATCCGGACGATGGGACGAGGCGCTCGCGCTGGCCGAGGACGCGATCCGGCGGCTGCAGCCCTACGACCAGCAGCATGCCGACTGGCGGGGCATGGCCGGCGCACTCGAGGTCGAGTGCGCCCTGGTCCACGCCCGACGGGGCCGGCACGGCGAGGCGATGGCGCGTTGGGAGACGGCCGACCGGATCGCCCGCGATCTGGGCACCGGGTATCGGCACGTGCAGTCGAGTTTCTCGCAGCCGGTCATGGGCGCGCACGCGGTCACGATCGCCGTCGACCTGCAGCGGCCCGGCGAGGCACTGCAGGCCGCGGACCGGTTCGACGCCGAGGCGATCTCCTCATTGGCGCGGCGGTCGCGGCACCTGATCGAGGTGTCACGGGCGCACTGGCAACGCGGCGACCGGCACGCCACGTGGGCGCTGCTGAATTCGAGCGAGCGCACCGCGCCGGAGACCATCCGCTACAACGGGCACGCTCGCGGGATGCTCATCGGGCTGCGTAAACGGCCGCCGACCGGGCTGGCCGACGACGTGCGAAACCTGTGCGAGCGGGTCGGGATCGCCGCGTGAGCTGACCGGGTGAGGGGTACGAACCGTACCCCTCACCCCTCTCGCGGCCCGCGACGCTGTCGGCATGTGGCTCGTGCAGCATGTCGACGGCGCCGTCCTGGCCGTCGGTCCGGACGGGTGGCCGATCGAGGCCGACCCGGACACGCCCGATCTCGACACTGTGCCGGGATGGCGCCCGGTCGCCGAGGGCGTACGGCACATCGGTGACACCGTCGACGAACCGGCCGTCGGCATCGTGGCGGAGATGCTGTGCGGGAGGCTGATCACCATGCCGCGGCGGCGTCGACGCGAACAAGCGGCGCTGTTCGATTGCTCAGCGTGCTGGCACGTCTGGCTCGGCGTCTACTGATCGCTCCGCCCGGTCAGCCGTGATCCATGCGATACAGCCCGCGCTTGTGGATGTAGCGCACGACGCCGTCGGGAACGAGGTACCACACCGGTTCGCCGCCGGCGACCCGTGCACGCAGCGCGGTGGACGAGATCGCCATCGCCGTGACTTCCACCAGGCTCGCCTTGCCGGGCGGCAGGTGGTCGTCGTCGAGGCGGTATCCGGGCCTGGTCACGCCGATGAAGTGCGCGTTGGCGAACACCTCGTCGGCGGCACGCCACGTGAGTATCTGCTGGAGCGCGTCGGCGCCGGTGATGAAGAACAGGTCGTCGTCGGGATACTGCACACGCAGGTCGCGCAGGGTGTCGACGGTGTAGGTCTGGCCGCCGCGGTCGATGTCCACCCTGCTGACGGAGAACACCGGGTTCGACGCGGTGGCGATGACGGTCATGAGGTAGCGATCCTCGGCCGGCGTGACCACCCGGTCGGCCTTCTGCCACGGCTGACCGGTCGGGACGAAGATGACCTCGTCGAGTTCGAATCTGGCCTGTACCTCGCTGGCGGCAACGAGGTGGCCATGGTGCACGGGATCGAAGGTTCCGCCCATGACCCCGATGCGTCGCGACGACATGGCCACCCACCCTATACCGCGTCCACTGCGGCGCTGACGTGCGCCGGTGATCCGTGTGGTGCGGGCCGGCCCTCCCCTGCCGGGTCGGCCCGCACCACACGGGGGCGGCGTGGTGATCTGGGGGACGCACCACGCCCGCGACCGGGTCCCCGTTCCGATCACCGATGAGACTCGGCCGCCCGAGCCCCATGACGCCGGTTTCACGTGTCGTGGATCACATTCCTGCACGAGGGGTCCGTTCGCAACAGGAAACCGCCCCGCGGCGCGGACAACGTCGGCCACGAGGTGTAGAGCTGGACCGGTGACTACCGAGGAACACGGCTCCGGCGAGAGCCTCCGCGACCGGGCCGCCACACTGCTCCACGCGCTGGCGGGCGAGCATGCGCGGCTGCGCGACGACCAGTGGACCGCGATCGAGGCGCTCGTCGCCGAACACCGGCGCGCGCTCGTGGTGCAGCGCACGGGCTGGGGCAAGTCGGCCGTGTACTTCCTCGCGACCGCGCTGCTGCGGCAGCAGGGCTCCGGTCCGACGGTGATCATCTCGCCCCTGCTCGCGCTGATGCGGAACCAGATCGCGGCCGCCTCACGCGCGGGGATCCGAGCAGCCACGATGAACTCGGCCAACCAGCAGGAGTGGGACGAGGTGCAGACCGGCGTCGACGCCGGCGAGATCGACGTACTGCTGGTCAGTCCCGAACGGCTCAACAACCCGGACTTCCGCGACGCCGTGTTGCCGAAGCTGGCGGCATCCGCGGGCCTGCTCGTGGTGGACGAGGCCCACTGCATCTCGGACTGGGGACACGACTTCCGCCCCGACTATCGCAGGCTCCGCACGCTTCTCGCCGAGCTGCCAGGCGGTGTTCCGGTCCTGGCCACGACCGCGACGGCCAACGACCGGGTCGTCACCGACGTCGCCGAGCAGCTCGGCATCGGCAGGCAGTCCGACACGCTCGTACTGCGGGGCCCGTTGGACCGCGAGAGCCTGCGCCTGGCCGTGGTCGACACGCCGACGGAAACGGCGCGACTGGCCTGGCTCGCCGAACACCTGGCGGACCTGCCCGGTTCCGGCATCGTCTACACCCTCACCGTCGCCGCCGCGCACGACACCGCCGCCCTGCTCGCCCAGCGCGGCTACGAGGTGGCCGCCTACACCGGCAAGACCGACCCCGCCGACCGCCAGGCCATCGAGGACGACCTACTCGCGAGCAAGGTCAAGGCCGTCGTCGCCACCTCCGCGCTCGGCATGGGGTTCGACAAGCCCGACCTGGGTTTCGTCGTCCACCTCGGCGCACCGTCGTCGCCGATCGCCTACTACCAGCAGGTCGGCCGCGCGGGCCGCGGCGTGCAGCGCGCCGAGGTGGTGCTCCTGCCCGGCGCGGGTGACAAGGCGATCTGGGACTACTTCGGGTCACTGGCGTTCCCCGACGAACACCGCGTCAACCAGGTACTCGACGCCCTCGCCCACGCCGACCGTCCCCTGTCGACGGCGGCGCTGGAACCGAGGGTGGAGCTGTCCCGTTCGCGCCTGGAGATGGTGCTGAAGGTGCTCGACGTCGACGGCGCGGTTCGGCGGGTGAAGGGCGGCTGGGTCGGCACCGGTGTGCCGTGGAGCTACGACGCCGAGCGTTACGAGCGGGTGCGCGTCGCCCGCGAGGCCGAACAGCAGGCCATGGTCGACTACGCGGCGACCGGCGACTGCCGGATGGAGTTCCTGCGCAGTCAACTCGACGACCCCCACGCCGGGCCCTGCGGGCGGTGCGACAACTGCACCGGCGAGCGCTGGCCGTCCCGGATCGCCGACGAGATCGTCGGACGGACCGCCGAGACACTGGCCAAACCCGGTGTCGAAGTCGCACCACGGAAACAGTGGCCGACGGGGCTGGCAGCGCTCGACGTGCCGCTGTCGGGCCGCATCGGCGCGGACGAGCAGGCCGGGCCCGGACGGGTCGTCGGCAGACTCACCGACGTCGCGTGGGGTGGGCGACTGCGTGACCTGCTCGGCCCGGAGGCACCGGACGGGCCCGTGCCGGACGAACTGGTCCAGGCCTGCATCGCCGTGCTGGCGTCATGGGACTGGCGGGAGCGGCCCGCCGGCATCGTGGCGATGGCTTCGCAGCGGCGGCCTCGGCTCACGGCCGATCTGGCGGGCCGACTGGCCTCGATCGGCAGACTTCCGCTGGTCGGCACACTCGACGTCGACGGACCGCCACCACGCCGCGCCAACAGTGCGGTCCGGCTCGCGGACCTGTGGCAGCGGCTCCGGGTGCCGGTGGAGCTCCACGCGGCGCTGAGCGAACTGGACGGCCCGGTATTGCTCGTCGACGACCTCGTCGACACCGGCTGGACGATGACCGCCGGCGCCCGCCTGCTCCGTCGGGCAGGGGCGGCCGAGGTCCTGCCACTCGCGCTGGCGTCGACGAGCTGACCGGCATGTCCGGTACGGCCGTGTGCAGTTCGGTCATGACGTGCGGTCGCACCGGTCCCGTCGCGCGGTTCCCGGGCCGTCCGGCATCGATCGCGCGTCCGGCGGCTTCCCCCGTCGTGATCACTGTGGCACGGTGCGTTCTGTTGCTGCGGCGCGGTCGCCACCGCAGCGGCGCACGCCACGCCGAGGTGGAGGGCCGACATGGTCGAATCGCACGTGTCCGCATCCCGCACCACGCCCCACCGCCTGCCGGTGCGCAGATTGGTCGCGGCCAGCGCGGGCAACGCATTGGAATGGTTCGACTGGACCATCTACGCCACGTTCAGTATTTACTTCGCCAGCGCGTTCTTCCCCGGCGACCTCGCCACGATCAACACGTTCGCGACGTACGCCCTTGCCTTCTTCTTCCGCCCGCTCGGCGGGATGCTGATCGGCAGGCTCGCCGACGTGCGCGGACGCAAGCCGGCGATGATCTTCACGATCGTGCTCATGGCAGGCGGGTCGATCATGATCGGCGTCCTGCCGACGTTCGAACAGGTCGGCTGGCTCGCACCGATCCTGTTGCTGCTGGCCCGCATCGCGCAGGGGCTGTCACTCGGCGGCGAGGTCTCGAACGCCTCGGCCTACCTCGGCGAGATCGCGCCACCCGCCCGCCGCGGCCGCTACTCCTCGTTCTTCTACATCTCCACGGGATCGGCGGTCCTGCTCGCGTCTCTGCTCGGGTTCGCACTCGCGCGCGGCCTGTCCGAGGCCCAGCTCTACGACTGGGGCTGGCGACTGCCGTTCCTGCTGGGCGGCGTGCTCGGGTTGGTGGCACTGTGGCTGCGCCGCACCCTCGCGGAGACCGAGCAGTTCGAGGAGAACAAGGCGACCGCCCGCCGGGTACACCGTCCACTGCTGACGACGTTGAGCAAGCATCCGAAGGCCGTCGGCCACCTCGTCGGTTTCACGATGCTGTCGACACTCTGCTACTACACCTTCTTCAGCGCTCTCACGCCGTTCGCGGTCAACTCGCGGGGCGCCGACGACGTCGACGTGTTCCTCGCCCTGTCGATCGCGACAGCCCTGTTCGTCGCATTGCAGTACCCGATGGGTGCGCTCGCCGACCGGCTCGGCCGCAAACCACAGCTACTGGTCTGGTCCGCGGCGATGGCCGTGCTCATCGTGCCACTCTCGACGCTCGTCGGCCCGGGATTCGGCGGACTGCTCGTGGTGTTCTGCATCGGGCTCGCGCTCTACACGGCGATGACGTCGATAGCACCGGCCGTGATGAGCGAGCTGTTCCCGACGTCGGTGCGCGCCCTCGGCATCGGCGCCTGGTACAACCTCACGGTCGCGCTGTTCGGTGGCACCGCGCCGCTCGTCATCACGGCACTGTCCGACGCGGGGGCCGGAGTGGCGTTCTTCTGGTACGTCGCGGTCGCCTCGGCGGTGGCGTTCCTCGTCATCCTCCGCCTGCCCGAGACCCGCGGCTGCGAACTGCGCTGACGTCAGGCGGGCGGGCCAGTCAGTGCCGTCCGATCGGCACCAGGTCGTCGGCGTGCACGACCTCGCGCCGATGCTCGTCGGGCAGCTCGTGGGTCGAACGGCCGATCATCTCGGGCAGTTCGGTGACGTCGTAGGCCACCACTCCCCTGGCGACCACCTGCTGGGCCGGGTCGACGAGGTCGACGACGTCGCCGGCGCGGAAATCCCCGTCCACCCCGACGATGCCGGCCGCGAGCAGCGACCGGCGTCTGCCGACGACCGCGGCGACCGCTCCGTCGTCGAGTTGCAGCCTGCCCTCGGTGCCCGCCGCGTAGCCGAGCCAGAACCTGCGCGCCGACAACCGCTTGCCCGCAGCGTGGAAGGCCGTGCCGACGTCCGCGCCGGTCAGCGCGCGCCGAGCGTCCGCCGCAGCGGCGACCAGCACCGGAATCCCGCTGGAGGCTGCCATTCTCGCCGCGGCGACCTTCGACATCATGCCGCCGGTTCCGAGACCGGAACTGGACATCCCGACCTTCAGGCCGTTCAGATCGGATTCGCCGGTCACCTCGGCGATCTTCCGCGTTCCGCCCGCCCGCGGATCGCCGTCGTAGAGCGCGTCCACATCGGATAACAAGACGAGGCCGTCTGCCTGAACGAGATGGGCGACGAGCGCGGCGAGCCGGTCGTTGTCGCCGAACCGGATCTCCTCCGTGGCAACCGTGTCGTTCTCGTTGACCACCGGTACGGCATCGAGCGCGAGCAGCCGCACCAGCGTCCGCTCCGCGTTGCGGTAGTGCGCCCGGCGCACCACGTCGTTGGACGTCAGCAGGACCTGGCCGACGGTGAGGTCGTACCGGCCGAACGACGCCGCGTAGGCATGCGCGAGGGTCAACTGGCCGACACTCGCCGCGGCCTGCTGCGTTGCCAGGTCTCGTGGCCGCGTGTCCAGCGACAACGGTGCCAGTCCGGCTCCGATGGCACCGGAGGAGACGAGCACGACCTGACCGTCACGCCCGACCCTGCCGGCGACGGCGTCGACGAGCGCGTCGAGCCGTGCGACGTCGAGACCGTCATCGGCGGTCGTCAGTGACGACGACCCCACCTTGACGACGACCCGGCTTCCGCCTGCGATCGCCGCACGTGCCTCACTCACCGGCGCCCTCACTCACCACAGCTCTCCGTTCCCTCGCCGACCTCGCCCCATCCGGCTCCGTTCCCCGCCGAACTCCGTCACCGGTCGTCGTCGCCGACGTCGATGTCCGTCTCGACGTCGCCGGTGTCGGTGGCGTCGACATCTGCGTCGGACATCCGGCGGGCCCGGCGCGCCTGCTTCCGGTCCGCCGCCGACACGCGATCGCCGCGGTCCAGTCGCGGATCCGTGCCCCGCCCCGCCAATTGCGTCACGACACTCGGCGTCGACGGCTCCCACTCGAACGTGTAGTCGGCGATCGTCACCGGACAACCCGGCTCGGCACCCATGCGGGCGAGCTCCTCCTCGACGCCGAGCCGGTTGAGCCGATCGCCGAGGTAGCCCACGGCCTCGTCATTGGCGAAGTTGGTCTGCCTGATCCACCGCTCCGGCTTCGGCCCGCGCACGATGAACCCGCCGGGCTCGTCGGGGTCCGCCTCGATCGTGAACCCGCTGTCGTCCACCGCGGGCGGTGCGAGCACGATCTTCGTCGGCTCCGCCGCGGGCCGCTCGGCGCGCGTCCGCTCCACGATCTCCCCCAGCGCGAAGCTCAACTCCCGCAGCCCGTGACGCGACACGGTCGACACCTCGAACACGCGCAGCCCACGCTGTTCCAGGTCCGGTCGCACGAACTCGGCGAGTTCCGCCGCCTCGGGCACGTCGACCTTGTTGAGCACCACCAGCCGCGGCCGGTCCTCGAGACTCTCCCCCAGCGCCGGGGTGTACCGCGCGAGCTCTTCCTCCAGCGCATCGATGTCCGAGACCGGGTCACGGCCTGCCTCGTAGGTCGCACAGTCGATCACGTGCACGAACACCGCGCAGCGTTCGATGTGACGCAGAAAGTCGAGGCCCAGCCCCTTGCCTCCGCTGGCGCCGGGGATGAGCCCGGGCACATCGGCCATGGTGAACACGGTGTCACCCGCGGTGACGACACCCAGATTCGGCACGAGCGTGGTGAACGGGTAATCGGCGATCTTCGGCTTGGCCGCCGACAACACGGAGATCAACGACGACTTGCCGGCCGAGGGGAAACCCAGCAACCCGACGTCGGCCATCGACCGCAGCTCGAGCACGAGGTCACGCGACTCGCCCTCCTCGCCCAGCAGCGCGAATCCCGGCGCTTTACGGGCCCGGGACGCCAACGCGGCGTTGCCGAGGCCGCCGCGGCCGCCTTTCGCCGCCACGAACGTCGTCCCGGCGCCCACCAGATCGGCCAGCACCTCGCCGTCCTCGGTCAGCACAACCGTGCCCTCCGGCACGCGCAGTTCGAGTGTCTCACCCGCGGCACCGTTGCGGTGGCTGCCCTGCCCCTGCCTGCCGTTACCCGCCCGGGCATGCGGCCGGTAATGGAAGTCCAGCAGCGTGTGCACGCCCGGATCGACCACGAGAAGCACATCGCCGCCCGTACCGCCGTTACCACCGTCGGGACCGCCCAGCGGCTTGAACTTCTCCCGGTGCACGGAAGCACAGCCGTTCCCACCCGAGCCGGCGGCCAGATGGATCACCGCCCGGTCGACGAATCGGGTTGTCATGGCTCTGCCTTTCGAGGTACGGGGCGTTTTCGGACTACGGACGTGTGCGGTTGTGACGGGGCGCTTCGAGCCGTGTTCAGTGTGCACGCGGCCGAGATGCAATGCCTCGACGTGAGAACTCGCAGGTATGTGAGCTCTCGCTGTGCGTGCCGTCCGGTGTGCAGACTCTCCGGTGTGCAGACCGGCCAAGGCCAGGTGCACCACGAAAAACGAGGGGCGGGACCGGAAATGTTCCGGCCCCGCCCCTCGTCGGAGTCACTGGTGGTGCTGGTGGGGCCGCTCAGCCCTCGACCGGAACCACGTTGATCATCTTGCGGCCACGCTTCGTGCCGAACTCGACCGAGCCGGGGGCGAGGGCGAACAGCGTGTCGTCACCGCCGCGGCCGACGTTGTCGCCGGGGTGGAACTTGGTACCGCGCTGCCGGATCAGGATCTCGCCGGACTTCACAACCTGACCACCGAACCGCTTCACACCGAGGTACTGCGGATTGGAATCGCGGCCGTTCTTGGAGTTGGAAGCGCCCTTCTTAGTTGACATCTGAGCTCAGTCTCCTCTGGGAAAAGGCAACAGCCTTACTTGCTGATTCCGGTGACCTCAATGCGAGTCAGCTTCTGACGGTGACCCTGCCGCTTGTGGTAGCCGGTCTTGTTCTTGAACTTGTGGATCCGGATCTTCGGACCCTTGGTCTGCTCGACGACCTTGCCGGTGACCGAGACCTTCGCCAGCGCGTCGGCGTCCGTCGTGACCTTGCCGCCGTCGACGTGAAGCACGGCGGGGAAGGTGTGCTCGGTGCCCGGCTCGCCCTCGAGCTTCTCGACCTGGACGACGTCACCAACGGCGACCTTGTACTGCTTGCCGCCGGTCTGGACGACTGCATACGCCGACACGGAAGTCTCCTGCATTGCTCGACTGTGGGTGGGGGCTCACGCGACGGGAACCGCCCGCGGCGATCCGGCCATCGCGTGTAGCGGCCCGCTCCAACAGCAGGCCACTGTCCAGCTTACGTGGCGCCCGGTACCGCGAGGACACCGGGGTCACGATCAGCTGCTCTCGTCATCGACGGGCGGCCCCGCGGGCCGACCCGCCGCCCGGCGCGGACGCCGGGTACTGCTCCGCACCGCGGAGACGGTCGCGACCGAGGTCGCGTCCTGGTCCGCCGTGCCCGGAACGCTCTCCTCGGAGGTCCCGTTGCTCTGGGTCCCGGAATCCGCCGGGGACGACGTCGCTGACGCCGAGGAAGCCATCGTACCGGTCATCACCGTCTGCACCTCGACGCCACTGCCCGAGGTGCCGGCCGCCGGCCCGGTGGGCCTGCCCGCGGCGCGCCGCGCCGAACGACGGCCGCGCCGTGCCGCACCGCCGCCGGTGTCCCCGGCTGCGGACGTCTCGGGCGTCGCCGTCCCAGCTGCGACCGCATCGGACGTACCAGCGTCGGACGTCCCGGCACCGCCGGCCGGGGCGGCCGCCGCGGCGTCCCCGAGCGGCGCGTTCTCGGTCGACGCGCCGTCGGGCTTCGTCGCGGACGTGCCGGGCACCTCCGCAGCCGCATCGGCGGGTGTCTCCGGAACCGACCCGGCGTGCGCGGGGCCGTCCGGCTGTGCTGGGCCGTCCGGCTGCGCTGGGCCACCTGACTGCGCTGGGCCGTCTGGCTGCGCTGGGGCCGCCGGAGTTCCGGCAGCCGCGTCCGCAGCCACCGCACCTTCCGAGACCGCACCTTCCGAGACCGCGCTTTCCGAAGCCGCGGAGTCCGCGGCCGGCGCCGCCGAACTCTCCGGCGCCGACTCGGCCACCTGGTCCTTCGCCGGACCCCGCTCGCGGCGGCTCTTGCGGTCACGGCTGCGCTTTCCGGGTTTACCGGACGTCACCTGACCGGCGGATTCCGTCGTGTCGGACGAGTCGGCCGCGGCCTGCTGCCCCTCGGCGGCACCCGCCTCGGCCCCGTCGGCGCCCGCAGCGTCCTCGTGCTTGGCCACCTTCGACGCGTTCGCGACGGCCTGGACGGCCGAGACGACGGATTCGCGCTGCTCGGGTGTCCGCCCCTGCTCGGCCTGCTTCGGCTTCTCGGCCTGGTCCGACTGGTCGCCGCCCTTGCCCCGGCCGCGCTTGCGGCCGCCACCGTTGCCGCCGCCGTTGCCGTGCTGGTGACCGCCGGTGTTCGGCTCGGACGTGACGAGCACACCGCGACCCTTGCAGTGTTCACACGTCGACGAGTACGCCTCGAGCAGGCCGGTACCGACCCGCTTGCGCGTCATCTGCACCAGACCCAGCGACGTCACCTCGGCGACCTGATGCCGCGTGCGGTCACGGCCGAGGCACTCGGTGAGCCTGCGCAGCACCAGGTCGCGGTTCGATTCCAGCACCATGTCGATGAAGTCGATGACGATGATGCCGCCGATATCGCGGAGCCGGAGCTGGCGGACGATCTCCTCGGCCGACTCGAGGTTGTTCCGCGTGACGGTCTCTTCGAGGTTTCCGCCCGAGCCGGTGAACTTACCGGTGTTGACGTCGATGACGGTCATCGCTTCGGTGCGGTCGATCACCAGGTATCCGCCCGACGGCAGCCAGACCTTGCGGTCGAGCGCCTTGGTGATCTGTTCGTCGATGCGGTAGTCGGCGAACACGTTGCCGTTGCCCACGTAGCGCTTGACGCGGTCCATGAGGTCGGGCGCCACGTGCTCGACGTACGAGCTGATCGTCTCCCACGCCGTCTGACCCTGCACCTCGAGCTTGACGAAGTCCTCGGTGAACTGGTCCCGCACGACCTTGACCAGCAGGTCCGGCTCCTCGTACAGCAGCGTGGGCGCGCCGGACTTCTTGCCCGACGACGAGGAGGCCGACTCCGACTTCTCCTTGATGACCTCCCACTGCGCCTGCAGCCTGCGGACGTCGCGGTCCAGCTCCTCCTCGCTCGTTCCTTCGGAGGCGGTGCGGATGATGACGCCCGCGTCCTCCGGAACGATGCGCTTGAGGATGTCCTTGAGCCTGCGGCGTTCGTTCTCGGGAAGCTTGCGCGAGATGCCCGTCGCGCCACCCGAGGGCACGTACACCAGGAACCGGCCGGGCAGGGAGATCTGCGTGGTCAGCCGTGCACCCTTGTGGCCGACCGGATCCTTCGTGACCTGCACCAGCACCTGGTCGCCGCTGGAGAGCGCCTGTTCGATCTTGCGGGCCTTGCCTTCGAGGCCGGCCGCGTCCCAGTCGACCTCACCGGCGTACAACACGGCGTTGCGGCCGCGGCCGATGTCGATGAACGCCGCCTCCATGGACGGCAGCACGTTCTGCACCCGGCCCAGGTAGACGTTGCCCACGATCGAGCCGCTGCCCTGCGAGGTGACGAAGTGCTCGACAAGGACACCGTCCTCGAGCACGCCGATCTGCGTCGACTCACCGTGCTCGCGGACGACCATCGTGCGCTCGACCGATTCGCGCCGGGCGAGGAACTCCGACTCGGACAGGATCGGGGCGCGGCGGCGACCCGCCTCCCGGCCGTCGCGGCGGCGCTGCCGTTTCGCCTCGAGCCGCGTCGACCCGCGCACGCTGCGCACACCGTCGCCGCCCTTGTCACCCTTGTCGTTCTTGTCGTTCTTGTCGTTCTTGTCGCCGCCCTTGTCCTGCTTGCCGTCGCGGACGTGCACCACCGTGTTCGGCGGATCGTCCTGCGACTGGCCGTCGGCGTCATCGCCGCCGCCACCCTTACGGCGACGGCGGCGACGACGGCGCTTGCTGCCCGACTCGGACTGACCGGACTCGCCGTCGGTGTCGTCCCCGTCAGCGCCGTCGGCCTGCTCCTCGGAGCCCGCGACCTGGTCGTTCGACGACGACTCGCCCACCGGGGCGTCCCCGTCCGCCGTGTCGTCCTGGCCGGCGGCCTCGCCCGCAGCATCGCCCTGCTGCTCGTCGCCGCCGTTCTCGTCGCCGCCCTTGCCGCGTCCGCGGCCACGACGCCCGCGGCGGCGACGACGGCGTCCGCCGTCACCGGACTGGTCGTCACCCGTGTCGTCCGCCGTGTCGTCCGCGGACGAGGAGTCGCTCGTGTCGTGCTCGGCTGCCGTGTCGGCCTCGGCCGCGCTCTCGTCCTGCGCAGCCGTGGCACCTTCTGCCTCCGCGTCCTCGGCCGCGCCGCCTGCCCCGGTGGTGGCCACCGTCGGCTCCGGGGGCAGGAAGACCGGTGACGGCGCCGCGAACAGCGGCGTGTGCGCAGCGGCGGCCGGGCCTGCCTCGCCGGCGGTACCCGTCGAATCGGGCTCCAAGGACCTCGTAGCCGTGGACTCGGCGTTCTTCGCGGCGGCGTCTTCCTCGGGTGCCGCGTCTTCCTGCGGTGCCGTGCCCTCCTGCGGTGCGGTGCCCTCCTGCGGTGCGATGCCTTCCTGCGGTGCGGCGTCCGCGCCCGCGGCGGACTCGCCCGCCACCGCGGTCCCGGGAGCTGCCGTCGCCGACGGCCCCGGGGTCTCCGTCGCCGTCTCCGGTGCCGGTTCCTGCTCCGCGCCACCGGAGGCCGTGTCGGCCTCCGCGGAGAGCACGCCTGCGGTCTCGGCGACCTGCAACGCGACGTCGCGGTGCACGCTGGACTGCGGGCTGCGCGCGGTCTCACCGAGGTCGGCGAGCATCCCGAGTACTTCCCTACTGCTCGAGCCGAGCAGTTTCGCCAGCGCATGGACGCGCACCCGGTTGGGCAGCTCTGCCAGTGCACGTGCGGTGGGTGTGGCGGCGGCCCCGCCGGTGTTCTCGGCGGGTGTGTCCGCGTTCGACATATGTCTCCTCCGCCCCCGGGCGCGCCTGCGTCCGTCCGGCCGAGGCGTCTCACCTCGCTGCCGGCACCGGACCACAGGACGCGGCCGCACAGGGGCCGTTCCTTGTTTACCGCCGTGGTGGGCTCACCACCGGCGGGAATCCTGTTGTCACTCGTGCCACATGAGCGCCGGATCTTCCGACATGCCCGATGTGGCGGGTCCCGCGGCGACGCGGCCGCCCTGTTCGCGACCTCTCGGTGCCTCCCGAGCCGTCGACGTCGACACAGCGTTCCGGCGTCCGACCCCGGTGTCCACGTCGTCCCAGCCGCCAGGCACATGGCGCGTGCCCGCGGCGACGACTGAATCCGGAATCGGCACGTCACCGGGCCACCGTCCCTGCGTGCGCCGTACTGATCCGGCGACGACGGCTCGATGGCCGCGTCCAGTATCCCACACACCGCGGCGGGCACCGCGCAGCGCGGCCTCCACGACGCCTCCGCTCCCGGTCACCCGGGTGGTGCGAGATGCTTGGCGTTCGCACAGACCCGTGGCTACGGTGCGTCATGGGGTAGTCGCGGATCACCGATGTCGACGCGGCCGCCCCGCCGACATCGACGGAGGTCCAGTGCTCGGCCGGAAGAGCCTGCCGCTCGCGTGCGCCGCACTCGCCGTCGCCGCGCAACTGACGGCCACGACACCGGCACACGCCGCGCACGGTGAGACCTGTCACACCGAATCCCGGGCGTGGCGGTACGTCGTCGTGTTCGCCCCGGGGACCTCGGATACCGAGGCCCGCGACGCCGTCGATGCCGCCTGCGGCGCCCTGAACGGCTATTTTCCCGAGATCGCGGTCGCCGTCGCCACGTCGAGCGACCCCGGCTTCGACAGCGCGATGGGACAGGACCGGGCGTTCAGTGCGCAGCGCGCCCGCCATCGGCGTGCCCAGGGCTCCACCACCGCGTCGACCGACCGGCGGGCCGCACGGCAGGAGACTGCGGCGACGGCCGCCGACGGCGACACGGGCGACGGCGACACGGGCCACGGCAACCGCCGGGCCGCCGACCGGACCGCCGAACAGTGGAACCTGCGGATGACCGACGCTGCCGGTGTCGGCGCCGACCGCACCCACCCCGACCGGACCCACTCGGCGCAGGCCGACCTCGCCGACGTCACCGTGGGTGTCCTCGACTCGGGCATCGACGCGACGCACCCGGACCTGGCCGGGGCCGTCGACCCCGCCGCCTCGGCAGGCTGCGTGCGCGGCGTCCCCGACCGGCACCGATCGGCGTGGTCGGCACGGCGATCGGCACACGGCACCCACGTCGCGGGCCTCGTCGGTGCCGCCGACGACGGGCGCGGCATCACCGGCACCGCGCCCGGGGCGCGGCTCGCCTCCCTGCGCGTCGTCGACGACGAGGGGTACGTCACCCCGGAGGCCGCCGTGTGCGGGTACGTGTGGGCGGCTCGCCAGGGCATGGCGGTCGCCAACAGCAGCGTCACCGTCGCCCCGTCGGGCGTGTCGTGCGCAGCGGGCCCCGGCCGACGGGTCGTGCACGAAGCCGTGGCGCGGGCGGTCGAGTTCGCCGAGCGCTCGGGAACCCTCACCGTCGCGGCAGCCACCAACGACGGTTTCGAGCTGGGACCCCTCCCCCGCAGCGGCCTGCACCGCGACGAGGCCGCACGTACCGACGACCTCACGCGCAGCTGCGTGGCCGTGCCCGCCGGACTCCGGAACGCGGTCACGGTCGCCGCCGTCGACCATCGCGGCGCCAAGACCGCCTACAGCTCGTACGGACGGGACGTGATCGATCTCGCCGCGCCCGGCGGCACGGCGGGCCACTGCGTGCTGTCGACCGTGCCCGGTGGTTACGACCGGATGTGCGGCACGTCGATGGCCGCACCACACGTCGCCGGTGCGGCCGCCGTCCTGGCCGCCACCGGTTCCGGCAGACAGTCCCCGGCTGAGCTGCGGCGGGTGCTCCAGCGGCAGGCCCTGCCGGTCGCCTGTCCCGACGCCGCGCGTGAGGACGGTGCCTGCACGGGGCCACGCGGAGACAACGCGTTCCACGGCAGCGGCATCGTCAACGCCGGTGCGGCCCACGCGACCCACGCCGTGCACCGGTTGCTGGCGCGGCTCGGCGAGCAGCACTGACGGGGCACCGGCCTGCCCCGCCCGGTGGCCCGCACGACCGGAAACAAGCTGAACGGCGTTCAGGTGAACAGTGCTCAGGTTAGGGTGGAGGACACCGATCGGTCGACGGGAGGAGTTCGCATGCGTCACAGCCGGGCCGATGTCGTGGCGCGCGCGATCACCGTGCTCGACGACTACGGCCTCGAGTCGTTGACGATGCGCAGACTGGCGACGGAACTGGGCGTGCGCCCCAGCGCGCTCTACCACCACGTGCCGAACAAGCAGACGCTGCTGGCCGCGGTCGCGGACGAGATCCTCGCGAGGGGCCGGCGCCCGGCGCGGGCGCACCGGTGGGACGCCCGCGCAGTCGAGATCTGCACCGAGCTGCGCGACGCGATGCTGGCGTATCGCGACGGCGCGGAAGTCGTCGTCACGGCGCACACCTTCGGTCTCGGGGCGCACGGTCCGGCGGAGCGGCTGCGCACCGCCCTCGACGAGGGCGGGCTGCCCGCCGACCTCGTCGAAACCGGCGCGCGTGCCCTGCTGCACCTGGTGTTCGGCCACACCGCGGAGGAACAGACCGCGTTGCAGGCCGCCAGCGCAGGCGCCATCGACCGCGTGCCCGTCGGCCGGTCCGATGTCGAACACTCGCTCGAGCTCCTGCTCGACGGACTGCGCGCACGCGCGGCCGCCGAGGCCGGTCACGCCTGACGCGGGGTCAGCGCAGCAGCAGCCGCGCCAGACGCTTCGCGGTGAAATAGGCACCGACCGCGGCGAGCGCGAGCAGGTACGCGGCGTGGCCGAGCATGCTCACATCCAGCACACCCACCGCGAGTCCCCTGGTGAGTTCGACACCGTGGTAGAGCGGCAGGCACTGCACCGCGTACTGCAGCGGCTCCGGGTAGACCGACAGCGGGTAGAACGTCGTCGACAGCAGGAACATCGGCATCACGGCGAGCTGGACGAAGTCGAACTGTGCCGGGGACTTCAGGAACGTCGCGCACACCATGCCCACGGCGGAGAACGCGAACGACACCAGCAGCGCCACCGGCAGGAGCAGCAGCGCCCACGGCGAGGTGACCAGTCCGAAACCGGCCATCACACCGAGGAACGCCAGTGCGTACAGCCCGCCGCGTAGAACCGCCCAGCCGATCTCGCCGAGTGCGATGTCGAGCGGCCCGAGCGGTGTCGCGAGGATGGCGTCGTAGGTCTTGTTGTAGCGGAACTTGAAGAAGACGTTGAACGTCGAGTCGAACACCGCGCCGTTCATCGCCGAGGCCGCCAGCAGCGCCGGTGCGACGAACGCGACGTAGCTCATCGGCTGCCCGCCGGGACCGGTGACCTGCTCGACCAGCTTGCCGAAGCCGACCTGGAACGCCAGCAGGTACAGCAGCGGTTCCACCACGCCGGAGACGAACACGAGCCAGGCGCGCGAATACACCATCGCCGAGCGCTCCAGCAGGGCACGCGCGCGTCCCGCATAGAGCGGTGCCGGCAACATCCGCAGCAACGGGCCGCGCCGTGCCGGTGCCGTGGCACTCTGCGCGGCGGCGTCCGGTGCGGTCGTGGAGGACGTCGGGGCCGTTCGCATCACACCACCAGCCGCCGGTAGAAGTAGCGCCGCGCCAGTACGGCACTGACGCCGAACAGCGCACCGAGGAACGCCAGGTGCCCGAGCGCGGGCGCGATGCCGAGACCGCCGAGGGTCACGCCGCGCGCGAGTTCGGTGCCGTGCCAGACCGGCGAGATCCAGGCGAGCCAGCGGACCGCGCCGGGGATCTGCTCGATCGGGAAGAACGTGCCGGAGAACAGGATCATCGGCATGACGAGGAACCGGAAGATGGCGGCGAACCTCTCCCCTTCGTTGTACGTCGTCGCCGCTACCGCCATGATCGGCACGCCGCACGCCACGGCCGCGAGCACGCCGACGGGGACGACCAGCAGCGCCCCGGCGTTCAGCCAGGCGCCGAACAGCAGCGCGATGATCGCGTACACCACGCAGGCGATGCCCACTCGCAGCGCGATCCAGATGATCTGCCCGCCGAGCAACTGTCCCGCCGTCACGGGCGTCGCGGTCACCGCGTAGTAGTCCTGTTGCCATTTGAACCCCGACAGCACGGGATAGCTCGACTCGCCGATGGCGTTCTGCACCGCGCCGGCGACCAGCAGCGCGGGCGCGACGTAGTGCACGTACGCCAGTCCGCCGGTGGCAGGGCCCGCCTCGACCTGGGAACCGAAACCGAGGCCCATCGCCGCGAGGAACAGCACCGGCTGCAGCCCCGACGAGTACAGGCTCGATTGCCAGTACCGCCGGTACCACGTCCAGTGTGCCTCGACCCGGAGCCAGGCCGCGCGCCACGAGCCGACCACCCGGCCGGCCGAGCGGGAGCCGGTCGCCACCCGCCGCGTCGTATCCGCCCCGTCCCTGCCCGCCATGTCAGTCCACCAGCGTCCGGCCGGTGAGGCGCAGGAAGACGTCTTCGAGCGTGCTGCGCCGGACGAGGCTCGACACCGGCCGCACGTCCCGGCCGTGGACCTGTTCCAGTGCGCGTTCGCCGTCGCCGGTGTAGACGAGTACGCGGTCCGGCAGCTCTTCGACCCGTTCGCCGAACTCCGCCACCTGCTCGGCGATGCCGCCCTGCTCGCCCGGTGCGAACCGCAGCTCGAGCACCTCCCTGGTCGAGTACCGGGCGATGAGTTCCGAGGGCGACCCCTCGGCGACGATGTGCCCGCCGTCCATGACGACGAGCCGGTCGCACAGCTGCTCGACCTCGTCCATGTAGTGGCTGGTGATGATGAGCGTGACGCCACCCGCCTTGAGCCGGAACAGCCGGTCCCACAGCATGTGCCGCGCCTGCGGGTCGAGCCCGGTGGTCGGTTCGTCGAGCAGCAGCAGGTCGGGATCGTTCACCAGCGAGCGGGCGATCGTCAGCCGCCGTTTCATGCCGCCGGACAGCGCGTCCACCAAGCCGTCGGCGCGCTCGGCGAGTTGGGCGAACTCCATCAGCTCGGTCGCCTTGCGGCGCACGTCGGCCCGTGACATGCCGAAGTACCGGCCGTAGATCTGGAGGTTCTGCCGCACTGTCAACTCGGTGTCCAGCGTGTCCTGCTGCGGCACCGAACCGAGGCGGGCACGGATCCGCGGCCCGTCGACGTCAGGGTCCATGCCCAGCACGCGCAGGTCGCCGTCGGAGCGCGGTGACGTCGACGCGATCATCCGCATCGTCGACGACTTGCCGGCGCCGTTCGGCCCCAGGAACCCGAACGCCTCGCCCTTGCGCACCTGCACGTCGATCCCGCGGACGGCTTCGAAGTCGCCGAAGCGCTTCACCAGCGCCTTGGCCTCCACCATCGGAGCCTCCACCATCGGGACTGCCGCCGTCTCACCGCTCATGTGGTCTCACCGCTCACCCGCGGAACATTGCCACAACCCACCGACAGGAAACGACGGATTTCGACGTAGAAGGCGGGACCGCACCCGGCGAGCGCGGTGATCGACACCACGTCGGCCCTCTCGTGAACGACGTTGGCCGCGTCCTCACAGGAGGACGCGGCCAACGTCGTGTCGCATGTTCGGCGTACCCGAGGCACGCCGACAGCTCAGAGGCTGCCGAACCAGAGCTTCAGCTCGCGCTCGGCCGACTCGGGCGAGTCCGAGCCGTGCACCAGGTTGAACTGCACCTCCAGGGCGTAGTCGCCGCGCAGCGTGCCCGGGGTCGCCTTCTCGACGGGGTCGGTGCCGCCGGCGAGCTGACGGAAGGCCGCGATGGCGCGCGGGCCCTCGACGGTCATCGCCACGAGCGGGCCCGAGGTGATGAAGTCGACGAGGTCGCCGAAGAACGGCTTGTCCTTGTGCTCGGCGTAGTGTTCCTCGGCCACGGAACGCTCGACGGTGCGCAGGTCCATCGCGGCGAGCGACAGTCCCTTGCGCTCGATGCGCGAGATGACCTCACCGACCAGGCCCCGCTCGACGCCATCGGGCTTGACCAGAACCAACGTGCGCTCAGTCACGGGGTATTTCTCCTTCAAACAGAACGGTAGTGGAAAAAGCGTAGCGGCCGCTTCCCGCGCCTTCTCGTGAGGGCGGGAGGCCTCACTCCGGCTGCAGGGTCTTCGACCACAGCGACGCGCCGGTGCCGTCACGCAGGTCGACCGTCAGTGCGCCGCTCGGTCCGTCCACGTTGATCTCGCCGAAGTGCTGGAAGCCCTCCATGGGCGAGGCGTTCTGGCCGTCGGCCGGCGGTGCGTGCGTGAACACGGCCTTCGGGCCGAACGTGCCGTCCAGATCACCCGGGCCGAACGCACCCGCGTGCAGCGGCCCCGAGACGAACTCCCAGAACGGGGCGAAGTCGGTGAAGCTCGCACGTTCCGGGCTGTAGTGGTGCGCGGCCGTGTAGTGCACGTCGGCGGTCAGCCACACCACGTTCCGGACCTGCCTGCGGGCGACCTCCGAGAGCACCCACGCCAACTCGGTCTCGCGGCCGCCCGGGGCGCCGCCGACACCGTTGGACACGCCTTCCATGGCACCGGCATCGCCGTCGGCGACGGCGAGGCCGATGGGCAGGTCGGCCTGCACGATCTTCCACGTCGCCCTGCTCCGGGCGAGAGCGCGGACGAGCCACGCGGCCTGCCGCTCGCCCAGCACGGAGCCGTCGCGGTGGGCGTCTCCGTCGTTGCGGTCCTTGTAGCTGCGCATGTCGAGCACGAACACCTCGACGTGGTCGCCGTAGGCGAAGTTGCGGTACACCCGGCCGTCCTCGGCCGCCTTCGGGTCGATCGGGTGCCACTCGTGGAACGCCCGGAAGGCGCGACGTGCCAGTACGTCGACGCGCTTCTCGGTGTACTCGGGCAGATCCAGGATCTCGCCGGGGTACCAGTTGTTGACGACCTCGTGGTCGTCCCACTGCACATAGCTCGGGGTGACGGCGTTGAACTCGCGGACGCTGTCGGCGAGCAGGTTGTAGGCGAACTGGCCGCGGTACTCGTCGAGTGTTTCGGCGACCTTCGACTTGGCCTCGGTGACCACGTTGCGGTACACGCGCCCGTCGGGCAACGTCACCGACTCCTCGAGCGGCCCGTCCGCGTAGACGGTGTCGCCGCAGTGCAGGAACAGGTCGGGGCGGCGGCGGGCCATCGCCGTGTAGGCGGGCATGCCGCCGATGTCGGCGTTGATGCCCCAGCCCTGGCCCGCGACGTCACCGGACCAGGTGAGGCGGACGTCGGAGCGGCCCTTCGGCGCGGTGCGGAGCCTGCCGGTCACCGGTTCGGACGTCACGCGCCCGTCCAGGTCCTCCGCGGTGACGCGGTAGTACGTGTCGGCGCCGGTCGGCAGGCCACGCAGCCGCAGTTTGCCGGTACCGCCGGTCTCGGGACTCAGTACGGGACCACGCACGACCCGGCTGCGCAGGAAGGACGGGTCGGCGGAAACCTCGACGAGCATGCGCGAGGGGCGGTCGGCACGCGTCCACACCATCGCCGAGTGCCGTTCCACGTCGCCGGACTGCACGCCGTGGGTGAGCACCGGACGGCCGGAACGGGAGAACCCGGCGGCCGTGCCGCCGGCCAGCGTGGTGGCGGCCAGCGCACCGGCGCCGACGGCACCGGCCTTCAGCAGCCTGCGGCGCGCGACGGCGAGACCGGCCGCGGGGACTTCGCGGTGGGAAGGGAGATCAGTCATGCCGCACTTCTATCGCGCGGGGAGGGCTGAAGCCTCAACACGGCATGGCCGGACGATGAACGGCGGCACGCGAGACCACGAGGTCAGGGACGTGTGGTTCCTAGCCCTGCTGTTGGCTGGGCAGGGTGCCCTGAGCCATGCGCCGCGCGACGTCGCGGCGCAGCCACAGCAGCCACAACCACACGCCGAGGAAGATCAGCCCGATCACGGCGATCGAGGGCAGCGCGACGACGAACGCCAGCAGTACGACGTGCAGGCCGAGGATGGTCCACACCGCCCAGGGCTGCTTGAGCAGCCCGCACAACACGAGCAGCGCCGCGACGACGGCCATGACGGTCCAGCCCTGGAAGCTCGTCACACCGTCGCCGAGCGTGCCGACCACGGGCAGCGCCAGCGCGACGACGATCGCCTCGATGACCAGCGTCCCGGCCTGGACACCGCGGAAACCCTTCATCGGATCGGTCGCGGGTGCCGGCACGTCATCGCCGGTCGCACCCGCGGAGGTGGCGCCGTCGTCACTCATGCGGGCTCCTTGCCGAACAGCGTGCGGGCCTCACCCGCGGTGACCACCGAACCGGTGACGAGCACGCCGCCACCCGCAAGCGGTTCCTCGGGGTCGTCCGGCTGTTCGACGAGGCTGATCGCCGTTTCGATCGCTGTGTCCAGTGCGGGTTCGACCGTCACCCGTTCCTCACCGAACACGGCCATCGCGAGTTCGGCCAGCTGCTCGGCGGGCATGGCCCGCGGTGAGGAGTTGACGGTGATGACGACCTCGTCGACGACCGGATCGAGCGCCTCGAGGATGCCGCGGACGTCCTTGTCCTCGAGGACGCCGATGACGGCGACGAGCCTGCGGAACGCGAACTCCTCGTCGATCGTGGCGGCCAACGCGGCGGCGCCGTGCGGGTTGTGCGCCGCGTCGGCGAGCACCGCGGGCGCGGCACGGACACGTTCCAGCCTGCCCGGTGTCACGATCTCGGCGAACGCCTCGCGCACCGACTCGCCGACGAGCTGCCGCTCCTTGCCCGCCCCGAAGAACGCCTCGACCGCGGCCAGCGCCAGCGCGGCGTTGTCGGCCTGATGCTTGCCGTGCAGCGGCAGGAACACTTCCTCGTAGACGCCGCCGAGACCCTGGATGGTGAGCAGCTGCCCGCCGACCGCCTTGGTGCGGTCGAGCACGGTGAACTCGCTGCCCGCGCGCGCGACGGCGGCGTCGACCTCGACGGCCCGTTCCAGCAGCACACGCTCGGCGTCGGGTTCCTGCTCGGCGACCACAGCCACCGAATCGGCCTTGATGATGCCCGCCTTCTCCCCGGCGATGGTCGCGCGGTCGTCGCCGAGGTAGTCGGCGTGATCGATGCCGATCGGCGTGATGACCGCGACCTGGCCGTCGGCGACGTTGGTGGCGTCCCACGCACCGCCCATCCCGGCCTCGAGCACGGCGACCTCGACGGGCGCGTCGGCGAACGCGGCGAACGCCATGCCGGTGAGCACCTCGAACTTGCTCATCGGCGGCGCGTCGGCACCGCCCGCCTGGTCGACCATCTGCACGAACGGGGCGACGTCGCGGTAGGTGTCGACGTAGCGCTCGGCGGAGATCGGCTGCCCGTCGATGCTGATCCGCTCGGTCACGAGCTGCAGGTGCGGGCTGGTGTAGCGGCCCACGCGCAGGCCCATCCGCGTCATCAGCGCCTCGATCATGCGCGAGACGGAGCTCTTGCCGTTGGTGCCGGCGACGTGGATCACCGGGTACGTGCGGTGCGGGTCACCGAGGAGGTTCATCAGCGCGGAGATACGCGTCAGCGACGGCTCGAGCTTCGTCTCCGGCCACCGCTCGTTCAGCTCGGCCTCGACGATCTGCAGCTCGCGCCGGGACTGCTGCTCGATGGCGGCCTCGGTCTCGTCGCTGGGCGGCTCGGGATCGTCCGGCAACGGACCGGCGATGAAGTTGTCGCCCTCGGTGAGTTCGGGCGGAAACTCCTGCTCGTCGTCCGACACGCACACACTCCCTGCTGGTACTGCACTGACGGTCCCGAGTCTACGTGCGACCACGCGTCAGCGGCCGCCACACCCTCCGTCCACAATGATCATGACCACCCGCCGTCCCCGAACCGCCACGGCGACACCGCGTGTCCTGCACCGGGCCCCCGCGTGTCCTGCACTCCGACACGGGTCGCCGTCGCCACTACCCCGCCGCGGGCCGCCGGCGAAGCACGAGCGCAGGACACGCGGGGCCGACGGAGCTGTGCGCTCGGCAGACCGTCAGGGGGGTCAGCGGAGGCGACCCCACCAGCCGGCGTCGAGCTCACCGCGGGCGACGAACTCGGCTGGCCCCGTCAGCGTCGCACCCTCGCGGTCGACCGTCACGGTCACCCGGCCACCCGGGATATCCACTGTGGACGATCCGTGGTCGGTGCCCGAGAGGTGCAGCGCCGCCGCGACGGCGGCCACGGTGCCGGTGCCGCACGCGCGGGTCTCCCCCACTCCCCGTTCGTACACGCGCATCCGGAGGGCGCCGGGCTCGACGGTGTTGATGAATTCGAGGTTGACGCCGTCGGGGAAGAAGTCCCCGTCGAACCGGGGCTGCTCCCGCAGGTCGAGCCCCGCCACGTCGTCATCCATTGTGGATACCAGGTGCGGGTTGCCGACGTCGACGGCGACGCCGGACAGTTCACGCCCGTCGACCACGGCCACCGACGTGCCGGTGATCCGCGCCTGCCCCATCTCCACGGTCACCGACAGGTCCGGGTGCACCTGCACCGGCCGATCGCCCGCACGGGTGCCGACGGCGAACTCCCGCCGGTCCTCGAGGCCGGACTCGACGAGGTAGCGGGCGAACACGCGCACCCCGTTCCCGCACATCTCCGCCGCCGAACCATCGGCGTTGCGGTAGTCCATGAACCATTCGGCGGCCGAGTCCTCCGTGCCCGGCACGTCCCCGGCCAGGGCGGACACGCGCACGACCCGCAGTACGCCGTCGGCGCCGAGCCCCCGCTGCCGGTCACACAGTGCGGCGACACGCTCCGGCGTCAGCTCCAGCGCGCCGACCGCATCGGGCAGGACCACGAAGTCGTTCTGTGTGCCGTGCCCTTTGAGGAATTCGATTCCACCCATGCCGTCCAGATTACGGCGTCACCAGGCGGCGGACGCGGTCGCCCAGGTCCGGGTCACCGCCGTCGAACCAGTGGATGCGCGTGTCACGCCGGAACCACTTGCGTTGTTTGCGGACGAACCGTCGCGTCGCCTGCGCCGTCTCGTCGGCGGCCTGCGTGAAATCCCCGGTCCCGGCGTCGAAGGCCGCCAGTACCTGCTGGTACCCCAGCGCCCGCGAGGCCGTCTTCCCGTCACGCAGCCCCCGTCGTTCCAGGGCGCGCACTTCGTCGACGAGCCCGTCGGCGAACATCTGCTCCACGCGCAGGTTCACCCGCTCGTCCAGCTCGGCGACGTCGCGGTCCACGCCGACGAGCACGGTGCCGTACCGGGGCTCGCCCGGTGTCGGCAGATTCGCCGAGAACGGCTGTCCGGTGATCTCGATGACCTCGAGGGCCCGCACGATCCGCCGCACGTTTCCCGGCAGGATCGCCGCGGCCGCGTCCGGGTCCAGCCTTCCGAGCCGCTCGTGCAGTGCGGGTGCGCCGAGCCGCTGTGCCTCGGCTTCCAGCGAGGCCCGCACCTCGGGGTCGGTACCGGGGAACCGTAGCTCGTCGACGACGGCCTGCACGTACAGTCCCGATCCGCCGACCAGCACCGGGACCCGCCCCTCGGTGAGCAACCGCTCCAGCTCGGCACGTGCGTCGCGCTGGTAGGCCGCCACCGACGCCGTCTCCGTCACGTCCAGCACGTCCAGCAGCCGGTGCGGCACGCCCCGCCGCTCGGCCACGGTCGCCTTCGCCGTGCCGATGTCCATGCCCCGGTAGAGCTGCATGGCGTCGGCGTTGACGACCTCCCCGCCGAGCGCGAGCGCCAGCTCCACGCCGAGCGCCGTCTTCCCCGTGGCCGTCGGACCGACGACCGCGACCGGCCGGATGCTCATCCCGCCTCCCAGCACGCGACGTGGTAGCCCACACCGCGCGGGGCGTCCGAATACACCAGCTCACCGTGCCAGGTGACGCCGCGGGCGCGGGCGAATCCGCCGAGTACCTGCCACGGGGCCCTTCCTGCCACTCGCAGCTCGTCCGCCAGGGCGGGGTCGATGTCGAGGAGAGCCTGCGGATCGGCGCCGGCGAGCGCGGCGGCGACGGCCGCGTCGAAGCCCTGCGCCCGCTCGTCCTCCTCGCCGGGAGGTGCGGTGTCCCTGCGCGCCGACCCGTCGCCGACGACCAGGAGCCCGACCGGGTCACCGGCCGGGTCGTCGGAGGCGGCCAGCTTCTCACCCAGTGTCACGCAGTCGGCGGGGCTCGCGTCCTCGGCGATCAGTTCCACGCGGACCGAGCGCGAGCCGGCCCGCACGCGCAGCCATGCGGCGACGAGCGCGGGCAGTGGCAGGTCCTCCGGCGGCTCCGCGGAGTTCACGTCGAGGGGTACGACCACGTCGGCACCGAACGCGCGGAACGTGCCGGACCGGTCCGCCTCGACGGTGGCGGGCGCGCTCCCGGCGGGGCCTGCGCCCACCGCGATCCACCGGGACGGCAGCCGGGACGCCGCGTCGACGGCGGCGGCGCGCACCGCGTCGGCCAGCCGGGTACCGGGAACCAGCTCGGGCACCAGTAGCGGCGCAGCGGGAACCACGACGGCACACGAGATCACGCGTCCAGAGGCTACCGGCAGCACTCTCCGCGGTACGTCTTGAGGCAATCTTCGGGCAACGGAGTACCGAGAACCGTGCTGACCTGTTTGAATGCGGACAGCGACCCGCCGGATCGCCCGCGATCCGGTGGCAGTGACACCGACAGCACCACCCGGCCCCGCCCGCGGCGGGGCGCCCGCACCACGGGCCTAGGTGAGAAGGAGCCGGCCATGGCCGAGCAGAACACCCCGGAGAACACGACGCACGTGCCGGCGCCCAGCGAGGTGCCGCACACGCAGGCCGCTTCGACGATCCCCGCGGCGGAACCGCACCCCGAACGCTGGGGCCGCATCGACGACGAGGGTGCGGTGTTCGTCCGCACGTCCGGCGGCGAGCGGCAGGTCGGCGTGTGGCAGGCGGGCACCGCCGAGGAGGGCCTGCTCCACTTCGCGCGACGGTTCGACGACGTGCGCACCGAGGTCGAGCTGCTCGAGACCCGCCTCTCCTCCGGTGCAGGCGACCCGAAGCAGGCACTCAGCAGTGCCACGCACCTCAAGGACGGCCTTCCCGAAGCGGCGATCGTCGGGGATGTCGACGCACTGGACGCGAAGCTGGACGCCGTGATCGCGCACGCCGAGCATGCCGTCTCCCAGGTGAAGGAGAAGCGGGAACAGGCACGTGCCGAGGCCATCGCACGGAAGCAGGACCTCGCCGCCGAGGCCGAGCAGATCGCCGCCGAGTCGACCCAGTGGAAGTGGGCCGGTGACCGGCTCAAGGCGATCCTCGAGGAGTGGAAGACGATCAAGGGGATCGACCGCAGGACCGACGACGAACTGTGGAAACGGTTCTCGAAGGCGCGCGAGGCGTTCAACCGCAGGCGTGGGTCGCACTTCGCCGAGCTGGACAAGCAGCGCGCCACGGCGAAGCGGCGCAAGGAGGAGCTCATCGACGAGGCCGAGTCGATGACGGAGTCGACCGACTGGGGTCCGACCGCAGCGCGGTACAAGCAGCTCATGGCCGATTGGAAGGCCGCGGGGCGGGCGCCGAAGGACTCCGACGACGCGTTGTGGCAGCGGTTCCGCGCCGCCCAGGACGCGTTCTTCTCCCGCAGGGCGGCGGCGCTGCACGAACGGGACGCCGAGTTCGCCGAGAACGCCTCGCGCAAGGAGGAGCTGCTGGTCGAAGCGGAGAAGATCGACCCTTCGGCGAATCTGGAGGCGGCTCGCTCGCAGCTGCGGCGCATCCAGGAGCAGTGGGACGAGATCGGCAAGGTGCCGCGGGAACGCATCCGCGAGCTCGACGGCAGGCTCAAGGCGGTGCAGGACCGCGTGCGCGGAGCCGAGGACGCGAAGTGGCGCCGCACCGATCCCGAGGCGCAGGCACGCGTGGACCAGTTCCGCGAGAAGGTGGAGCAGTTCGAGGAGCAGGCCGCCAAGGCACGCGACGCCGGGGACGGCAAGCGCGCCGCGAAGGCGGAGCAGCAGGCCGCGCAGTGGCGCGAGTGGTTGTCGGCCGCCGAGGCCGCGATCGCCGACCGCTGATCCGGCGTTCCCCGTGACCGCGGCCTGGTCGGCAGGCGCGGTCACCGGCCCGGGGCCGGCTCGTCGGAGTCGGGACGGACGCTGAGTCAGGCGATGCCGGGGCGGGGCGGCACGCGTGTCAGGAGCGGGACCATGCGAGGCGCGTCCACTGCACGGCCAGCACCACGACGCAGATCCACATGAGGATCATGCCCGCACCGGGGCCGCTCCCGGCGTGGCCGCTCACCGGGGACGACTGCTGCGACCAGATGGCCAGCAGTCCGTCCACCGACGAGATCCAGCAGCCGACCGTGCAGACCCAGCTGAGCCACCAACGGCGGGTGACCAGGGCCGCGGCCGAGGCGAGCACACCGAACAGCGAGCCGGTGGATACGAACAGCCGTGGGATCGCGCCGCCTTCTCCCGCGACCATGCGCCAACCGGGCTCGCCGCCTGCCCAGGGCAGCAGCAGTGCGATGAGAGCTACGAACACGACGACGGCGATCGCGAACCCGGAGCGGCCGGGCTCGATCGTCTTCGTCGCCTCGGAGAGCGTGGCGTCGACGTCCGCGCCGAGCTCTTCGACCGCGCGGTCTCGTTCCTCGTCGCTCACAGTCCGCATCCCGTCGCCGTGGTCGTCTCAGCCGGTTCGGCGGGCCTGCCGAAGCTCGGCAGACCGAGGCTGACGCCGTCGGTCTTGGGCCGCTGCCCCGCCTCGGCGTTGTCGCCCGCGCGGGTTCGGCGGTGGCTGAGCAGATCACCGTCGGCCACCAAGTGATGCGGCGCGGCGTAGGTCACCGTGGTCTCGACGATGTCGCCGGGCCGCACCGCGGTGTCGATCTCCGGGCCGGTGGGTGTGAAGTGCACGAGCCTGCCGTCCCGGGCGCGGCCGCTCATGCGCTGCGTCTCGGCGTCCTTGCGGCCTTCACCCGTGGCGACGAGGAGTTCGACGCGTTTGCCGACCTGGTTGCGATTCTCCTCCCAGGAGATCTCGTCCTGGAGGGCGACGAGGCGCTCGTACCGCTCCTGCACGACCTCCTTGGGCAGTTGGCCGTCGAGGTCGGCGGCGGGCGTTCCCGGCCGCTTCGAGTACTGGAACGTGAACGCACTGGAGAACCGCGCGCGGCGCACCACGTCGAGCGTCTGCTCGAAGTCCTCCTCCGTCTCCCCCGGGAAGCCGACGATGATGTCGGTGGTGATCGCGGCGTCGGGCATGGCGGCGCGCACCTTGTCCAAGATGGACAGGAACCGTTCCGACCGGTACGAGCGGCGCATCGCCTTGAGGATGCGATCCGAACCGGACTGCAGTGGCATGTGCAGCTGGTGGCAGACGTTGGGCGTCTCGGCCATCGCGTCGATCACGTCGTCGGTGAAGGCGGCCGGATGCGGTGAGGTGAACCGCACACGCTCCAGCCCGTCGACCGAGCCGCAGGAGCGCAGCAGCTTGCCGAAGGCGTGCCGGTCGCCGAACTCGACGCCGTAGGAGTTGACGTTCTGGCCGAGCAACGTCACCTCCAGCACGCCCTCGGCGACGAGCGCCTCGACCTCGGCCAGGATCTCGCCCGGCCTGCGGTCGCGTTCCTTGCCGCGCAGCGACGGGACGATGCAGAAGGTGCACGTGTTGTTGCAGCCCACCGAGATCGACACCCAGCCCGAGTAGGCCGAGTCGCGCCGGGCGGGCAAGGTGGACGGGAACGTCTCGAGCGCCTCGAGGATCTCGACCTCGGCCTCGGCGTTGTGACGGGCGCGTTCGAGCAGCGTGGGCAAGGACCCGATGTTGTGGGTCCCGAACACCACGTCGACCCAGGGCGCCCGCTTGACGATGTCGCCGCGGTCCTTCTGGGCCAGGCAGCCGCCGACCGCGATCTGCATGCCGGGCTTCTCGTTCTTGCGGGCCCGCAGGTGACCGAGGTTGCCGTACAGCTTGTTGTCGGCGTTCTCCCGCACGGCGCACGTGTTGAGCACGACGACGTCGGCGGCGTCGCCCTCGGCCGCCGCGACGTATCCGGCGTCCTCCAATTGTCCCGCGAGACGCTCGGAGTCGTGGACGTTCATCTGGCAGCCGAAAGTGCGGATGGAGTACGAACGGGTCACGACTTCCAGGGTAATCCGGCATCTAACGGGCACCTCGGTGGGCCGGATCGACCCGGAGTGGATAGGCTCCCGCACACCACTCCGGTCACGCGGCGTAAGCGGACCGGGGTGAAAGATTGCGATTTGACTTAAATGGCGCACCGGGGTTGACCCGATGGTGTTCAATCTCGGGGTTGCCGGACATGCTCGTCGAACCGGCAGCTCACCGTTATGGAGGCAAGATTTGAGTACCGAGGCGTCCGGCTCCGGCGGCGCGTCCACGGCCACCACCCCGCCGATGATCAAGGCGACGGCCGCGGACAAGTACTTCGGCGACCTGCATGTACTGAAGGACATCAATCTCGAGGTCCCTCGCGGACAGGTCGTGGTCGTGCTGGGACCGTCCGGGTCGGGTAAATCGACCCTCTGCCGCGCCATCAACCGCCTCGAGCCGATCAACTCGGGCACGATCGAGGTCGACGGCGAACCGCTGCCTGCCGAGGGCAAGGCGCTCGCCGCGCTGCGCGCCGACGTCGGCATGGTGTTCCAGCAGTTCAACCTGTTCTCGCACAAATCGATCATCGAGAACGTCACGCTCGGCCCGGTCAAGGTACGCAGGGTCTCGCAGAGCGAGGCCCGCACGACCGCGATGGAACTGCTCGAACGCGTGGGCATCGCCGATCAGGCCGAGAAGTACCCGGCGCAGCTCTCCGGCGGCCAGCAGCAGCGCGCGGCGATCGCCCGCGCGCTGGCGATGAAGCCGAAGGTGATGCTGTTCGACGAGCCGACCTCCGCACTGGACCCCGAGATGGTGCAGGAGGTGCTCGACACGATGACCTCGCTCGCCGACGAGGGCATGACGATGGTCGTCGTCACGCACGAGATGGGCTTCGCCCGCAGGGCCGCCCACCGCGTGCTGTTCATGGCCGACGGCGAGGTCGTCGAGGATTCGACTCCGCAGGACTTCTTCTCCAACCCGAAAACCGACCGGGCGAAGGACTTCCTCGGCAAGATCCTCACCCACTGATCGCACATCCCGGCCCCGAGGCACCGCTGAGCGGGGCCTGTCCGGACACCCGCCGCACGCGGGGCGAACCACATGGAAGGAACACAACATGCGTTTCAGCCGAGTACTGCGTACCGGCGCCCTGGTGGCGGCCGTCGGCCTGACGCTCGCGGCCTGCGGTCAACCCAACAGCGAGGAGGATGCGAACAAGTCGCTCGTCCAGCGCGCCGAGGACAACGGTTCGCTGACCATCGGCGTCAAGATCGACCAGCCCGGCCTCGGCCTGAAGAAGCCGGACGGCTCGTACGAGGGCTTCGACGTCGACGTCGCCAAGTACGTCGCCAACGAGCTGGGCGTCGAGGAGGGCGACATCGAATTCGTCGAAACGCCGTCCGCCCAGCGCGAGAACATGATCCAGAACGGCGACGTGGACATGATCGTCGCCACCTACTCGATCACACCCGAGCGCGACGAGGCGGTCGACTTCGCGGGGCCGTACTTCCTGGCCCACCAGGACCTGCTCGTGCGGAAGAACGACAACTCGATCCAGGGTGCCGAGGACCTCAACAAGAACAAGAAGCTCTGCTCGGTCAGGGGCTCGACCTCGGCGCAGAACGTCAAGAACGACTTCGCTCCGAACGCACAGCTGCAGGAGTACGGCGGCTACTCCGAGTGCCTCACCGGCGTCGAGAACAAGGCCATCGACGCGATGACCACCGACGACACCATCCTCGCCGGTTACGCAGCCCAGCAGCCGGGCAAGTTCAAGCTGGCCGGCGCCGAGCTCAGCAACGAGAACTACGGCATCGGCCTGCGTGAGGGTGACGACGAGGGCAAGAAGGCGCTCGACGAGGCGATCCAGAAGATGATCGACTCCGGCGAGTGGAAGAAGGCCGCCCAGAAGCACTTCGGGCCGGCCGGCTACGAAGTCCCGGAGGCGCCGACCGTCGGCGAAGTGGTCGAGTAACTGACCTGAGACAGACACCGGTTCGAGCTCGGGCCCGACTCAACGGGGTCGGCCCGGGCTCGTTCGGTCTCCGGAGGAGCACCACGTGTTCGATTTTCTGACCGAGTACGACATACTCGGGGCCTTCTGGGTCACGGTCCAGCTCACCGTGTACTCGGCGATCGGTTCGCTGATCTGGGGAACCATTCTCGCCGGTATGCGGGTCAGCCCGGTCCCCGTCATGCGCGCGTTCGGTACGGCGTACGTCAACATCGTGCGCAACATTCCGCTGACCCTGGTCATCATCGCGATGTCCCTCGGTCTGTACCAGACCTTGAATGTCGCGTTGGGCGGCAACACCATCACCGCGACCAACTTCCGCCTCGCCATCCTCGGTTTCGTGCTGTACACGTCGACGTTCGTGTGCGAGTCGCTGCGTTCGGGCATCAACACCGTGCCGGTCGGCCAGGCCGAGGCGGCGCGGGCGCTGGGACTCGGCTTCGGCCAGGTCTTGCGCATGATTGTGCTGCCGCAGGCGTTCCGATCCGTGATCGGCCCGCTGACCAGCGTGTTGATCGCGCTCACCAAGAACACGACGGTGGCCAGCACCATCGGCGTTGCCGAGGCATCGCTGCTGATGAGCGAGATGACCGAGAACGAGAGCGACGTCATCGGCCTGGTGTTCATGATCTTCGCGATGGGCTTCGTGATCCTGACCCTGCCCGTCGGACTCCTTCTGGGCCGGGTCGCCAAGAAAGCGGCGGTGAAACGATGAGTGCTCCCTCCGTCCTCTACGACGTGCCCGGGCCGAAGGCCAGGGCACGCAACGCCGTCTACACGGTGCTGTTCCTGCTCGCGCTCGCCGGCGTCGGCTGGTGGATCATTGCGACGCTGGCGGAGAAGGACCAGCTCACCTGGCAGAAATGGGGTCCGTTCTTCACCGAGGGACAGGTGTGGACGACCTTCATCTTCCCGGGGCTGCTGAACACACTCACCGCCGCGGGATTGGCGATCGTGATCGCACTGCCCCTCGGGTCGTTGTTCGGCATCATGCGACTGTCGGATCACCTGTGGATCCGCGTGCCCGCGGGTGTCGTGGTCGAGTTCTTCCGCGCCGTTCCGGTGCTGATCCTCATGGTCTTCGCCGACCAGTTCTACGCCGAGTACACCGACATCGACTCGGACTACCGGCCGTTGATGGCCGTGGTCACGGCGCTGGTGCTCTACAACGGAGCGGTCCTCGCCGAGGTGGTCCGTGCGGGTATCCAATCGCTGCCGGCAGGCCAGGCCGAGGCGGCCAAGGCGATCGGTATGCGCAAGACGCAGACCATGACGAACGTGTTGTTGCCCCAGGCCGTCACCGCGATGCTGCCCGCGATCGTCAGCCAGCTCGTCGTGGTCCTGAAGGACACCGCGCTGGGCGGCGCCGCATTGGGCTTCGCAGACCTGTTCAGCCAGATCCGGCCGATCGCGAACAACTACTTCGCGAACACGATCGCCACCATGACGATCGTCGCGGTGATCTACATCCTGCTGAACAACCTGCTCACGGCCGCCGCGGGCTGGCTGGAGAAGTGGTCCCGGCAGCGGAAGACGAGCTCCGGCGCTGTGGTGAAACCGGTCGACAACAACGGCCGCAACGCGTAGCGGCCAGCCTGTTCGGTTCCGTCGATGAAGGGCCATCTTCCCAGCCCGGGAAGGTGGCCCTTCTCCGTCAGTCGGGGGTGGCGTCGTCGATCGGGGTCGATTCGGCGCCGGCGTTGCGGAGTTCCTCGCGGACGATGCCGTAGGACAGGCCCTGCGGATAGCCTCTACGCGCCAGCATGCCCAGCAGTCGGCGCGTGGCCTTCTGCTCGTCGACCCCCGTCATCGTCCGCAGCTTCTTACGGACGAGCTCTCGGGCACGGTCCTCCTCGGCGTTCGCGTCGATCTCTCCCGCGGCCTCGGCGGCCACCTCGCTGTCAACACCCTTGCGCCGGAGCTCCGCGACCAGCGCGCGCTTGGCCAGACCCTGATAGGTGTGCCGGGATCGCACCCAGCTCTCGGCGAACGCCGCGTCGTCGATCAGTCCGGCGTCGTCGAGTTTGCGTAACAGCTCGTCACAGACCTCGCCGTCGAAGCCCTTCCGCACCAGCGCCGACCGCAGTTCCTCCTTCGTGCGAGGCCGAGCGGCCAGCAGGTCGAAGCAGACCTCCTTGGCCTTGCGCCTCGCTTCCTCCGGCGGCAGGTCGGACACCGGGGTGCGGGTGCGCGACCGCCGCGCACCCGCCGAATCCGGTTCGCTCACCGACCGGCCCCTCAGAACTCGACGGGCGCCGGCTCGGCCGCGGCCTCCTCGGCATCGACCTTGGCCCCGACCCCGAGCTTCTCCAGGATCTTCTTCTCGATCTCGTTGGCGACGTCCGGGTTGTCCTTGAGGAACCGCCGCGAGTTCTCCTTGCCCTGGCCGAGCTGGTCGCCCTCGTACGTGTACCAGGCACCGGACTTGCGCAGGATGCCCTGATCGACACCCATGTCGATCAACGACCCCTCACGGGAGATGCCGACGCCGTAGAGGATGTCGAACTCGGCCTGCTTGAACGGCGGGGCGACCTTGTTCTTCACGACCTTCACGCGCGTGCGGTTGCCGACCGGCTCTCCGCCGTCCTTGAGCGTCTCGATACGGCGCACGTCGAGGCGGACCGACGCGTAGAACTTCAGCGCCTTACCACCCGTGGTGGTCTCCGGCGAGCCGAACATCACGCCGACCTTCTCGCGCAGCTGGTTGATGAAGATCGCGCTGGTACCGGAGTTGTGCAGCGCACCGGTGATCTTCCGCAGCGCCTGGCTCATCAGCCGTGCCTGCAGGCCGACGTGGGAATCGCCCATCTCGCCCTCGATCTCGGCGCGCGGCACGAGCGCGGCGACGGAGTCGATGACCACGATGTCGAGCGCACCCGACCGGATCAGCATGTCGGCGATCTCGAGCGCCTGCTCACCGGTGTCGGGCTGCGACACCAGCAGCGCGTCGGTGTCGACACCGAGGATCTTGGCGTACTCCGGGTCGAGCGCGTGCTCGGCGTCGATGAACGCGGCGATGCCGCCGTTCTTCTGCGCGTTCGCCACGGCGTGCAGCGCCACGGTCGTCTTACCGGACGACTCGGGGCCGTACACCTCGATGACCCGGCCGCGCGGCAGGCCACCGATCCCCAGCGCGATGTCGAGTGCGATGGCCCCGGTCGGGACGACCTCGACCGGCGGACGGGTGTCCTCGCCCAGTCGCATCACCGAGCCCTTGCCGAACTGCTTGTCGATCTGGGCCAGCGCCAGGTCGAGCGCCTTGCCCTTGTCCGGTGCACCCTTGTCCGATGCTGCTGCCATGGAACCCACCTCATTGGCCTTCGCGGTTGCTGTATCCGACTCTGCTGTATCCGAATCTGCGGTGTCCGGATCTGCTGTATCCGGGTCGTGCTCGTGCCGGCACCGAGTCGGTGCACGCATGCCGGGTCACGTGTGCCGGTCGCCGGGGGCCGACACTACGGGCGGGGTCCGACAGTCGGCGCGACTCACGCTGAATCTGTGGACAGCCAACCCCGATGTGGACAACATCCTAGAGAACATCTGTTCGAGATGGGAAGCGACACCCCGATGCGGTAGGATCTTTCACCCTTCACCGGCGCTCGGCGGGCACCTCGAACTCCGTGCAGACCTGCTTCCAGATCTCCTTCGCAGAAACCCCCGCCTCGAGCGCCTCCTCGACGGTCCGGCCGCCGAGGCCACTCAGCACGTGATCCTTGGCCAGCATCTCCGCCCTGGTGGCGCCGAACTCGTCGGCCATCAGCCGACGGAACACCGTGATCCGCATCGAGGCCAGCGTAGTCGCGGCCCGGAGTCGTATCGTGGGCGCCATGCCACCCGACTCCGGACTCGGCTCCACCGCACTCACCCTGGCAGCCATCGCGACCGTGACCGCCACGCTCGTCGTACTACTCGTGCAGATCCGGCGTAACCGGCGGAAATGACCACCGCCGACCACACACCGACCACCACGGCCGGCACGCACCGGGCCCGGCCCGCACACCCGGAATGTCGGTGACCGGCCGCATCATGGAGACGTGACCGACCGCGCACTCGACCTCTTCTCCCCCGCGACCAGGGACTGGTTCGCCGGGGCCTTCGCCGCGCCCACCTCCGCCCAGGAGGACGCGTGGCGGGCGGCGCACGCGGGTGAGCACGCGCTGGTCATCGCACCCACCGGATCGGGCAAGACACTCGCCGCCTTCCTCTGGGCACTCGACCGGCTGGCCACCGCACCACAGCCCGAGGAAGCCACCCACCGCTGCCGCGTCCTGTACGTCTCCCCGCTCAAGGCGCTCGCCGTCGACGTCCAGCGCAACCTGCGCTCACCGCTCACCGGCATCGCGCAGGCCTCGAAACGACTCGACCTGCCCGCACCCGACATCACCGTCGGCATGCGCACCGGCGACACCACACCCGCGGAACGCCGGTCCTTCCAGCGCACTCCGCCCGACGTGCTCGTGACCACGCCGGAATCGCTGTTCCTGCTGCTCACGTCGTCGTCACGGGAGTCGCTGCGGGGCGTGGAAACAGTGATCGTCGACGAGGTCCACGCCGTCACCGGCGGCAAACGCGGCGCGCACCTCGCACTGTCACTGGAACGCCTGGACGACCTCCTGCCCGAACCCGCGCAGCGCATCGGGCTCTCGGCGACCGTCCGCCCCGTCGACGAGGTGAGCTCGCTGCTCACCGGAGGCAGACCGGTCACCGTCGTGCAGCCTCGAGCAACGAAAACCGTCGAGGTGCGGGTCGAGGTCCCCGTCGAGGACATGGCCGCACTGGACGGCCCCGCACCACAGGCCGAACCGGGATCGCTCGAGGACGAGGTACCCGCCGCAGCCGCACCGAAGCCGTCCATCTGGCCGTCGGTCGAAGGGCGCGTGCTGGACCTCGTGCGCGCGCACCGGTCGACCATCGTGTTCGCCAACTCGCGGCGACTGGCCGAACGCCTCACCGCCCGGCTCAACGAACTCGCCGCCGAACGCACCGAACTCGAACCCGGCGACGAGTTCCCCGCCGAGGCCATCGGCGAATCCGGACTGACCACCGGGGCAGAACCGACCGTGGCCAAGGCGCACCACGGTTCCATGTCCCGCGAGCAGCGAACCCGGGTGGAGGAGGAACTCAAGACCGGCAGACTGCCGTGCGTCGTGGCGACCTCGTCACTCGAACTCGGCATCGACATGGGCGCGGTCGACCTCGTGGTGCAGATCGAGGCACCGCCCACGGTCGCCTCCGGTCTGCAACGCGTCGGCAGGGCAGGCCACCACGTCGGCGCCGTTTCCAGCGGCGTGATGTTCCCCAAGTTCCGCGGCGACCTCGTCTCCTGCGCGGTCACCGCCGAGCGCATGGGATCCGGCGCGATCGAGGAGACCCACTACCCGCGCAACCCGCTCGACGTGCTCGCCCAGCAGATCGTGGCGATGGTCGCAATCGAACCCCGCACGGTCGACGACGTGGCAACCACCGTGCGCCGCGCCGCACCGTTCGCCTCACTGCCGGACGACGCCCTGCACGCCGTCCTCGACATGCTCGCCGGGCGCTACCCCAGCGAGGAATTCGGCGAACTGCGCGCCCGCATCACCTGGGACCGCGTCACCGGCGAACTCCACGGCAGACCCGGTGCGCAGCGGCTGGCCGTCACCTCCGGCGGCACCATCCCCGACCGCGGGCTCTTCACCGTGATGACCCCCGGCGACGACGACCGCCCTCCGGCAGGCGCTTCGGGCAGTGCCGATGTGCCCTCAGCGGGAAGACGTACTTCGGGCAGTCGGGTCGGCGAACTCGACGAGGAAATGGTCTACGAGTCCCGCGTGGGCGACACCGTCCTGCTCGGTACGTCGTCGTGGCGGATCACCGACATCACCCACGACCGCGTCATCGTCGTCCCCGCACCCGGCGTGCCCGCACGCATGCCGTTCTGGAAAGGCGACGCACCCGGCAGACCACTCGAACTCGGCAGAGCACTCGGCGCGTTCCTGCGCGAGGTGTCCGGAGCCCGCGAGGAAACCGCACTGCAGCGCGCGACCGACGCCGGCCTCGACGACCGTGCGGCCTCCAACCTGCTCGCCTACCTGCGCGAACAAGGCGAAGCCACACGCCACGTCCCCAACGACCGCACCCTGCTGCTCGAACGGTTCCGCGACGAACTCGGCGACTGGCGCGTCGTGGTGCACTCCCCGTTCGGCGCGCAGGTCAACGCGCCCTGGGCACTGGCGATCACCGCGAGGCTGCGCGAGACGCGCGGAGTCGACGCCCAGGCCGCCCACTCCGACGACGGCATCGTGCTCCGTCTTCCCGACGCACTCGACGCCGACGGGCAGGAGATCACCCTGACCGGCGAGGACGTGCTGCTCGACCCGGACGAAGTGGAATCACTCCTGGTCGCCGAGGTCGGAGGATCGGCACTGTTCGCAGCCCGGTTCCGCGAATGCGCGGCGCGGTCACTGCTGCTGCCGCGACGCAACCCGGGCAGACGGAGTCCGCTGTGGCAACAACGGCAACGCGCCGCACAACTGCTGAGCGTGGCGGCCAAGTACGAACGCTTCCCCGTCGTACTGGAGGCGATGCGGGAATGCCTGCAGGACGTCTACGACGTCGACGGTCTGCGCGAACTGATGACCGACGTGCAGCGCCGCACGGTGAAGCTCGTCGAGGTCGAAACACCGTCGGCGTCGCCGTTCGCGCGGAGCCTGCTGTTCGGCTACGTCGGCATGTTCCTCTACGAGACGGACGCACCGCTGGCCGAACGCAGAGCGGCGGCACTGTCACTCGACTCGACGCTCCTGGCGGAACTGCTCGGCACCGAGGCGGTCCGGGAACTGCTCGACCCGGAGGCCGTCGCGGACGTGGAACGCGGGCTCCAGCGACTCGACGAGGACCGCCACGCCCGTGGCCCCGAGGACACGGCCGACCTGTTGCGCTTCCTCGGCGACCTGACAGCCGACGATGCCGCGGCGCGCGGAGTGCAGCCCGAATGGCTGACCGAACTGGTCGAGAGCCGCCGCGCGATCGTGGTGCGGATCGCAGGCGAGGACCGGTACCTGGCGATCGAAGACGCGGGACGAGTACGGGACGCCCTGGGATCGGCCCTGCCCGTCGGCGTGCCCGAGACGTTCACCGAACCGGTCGACGACCCGCTCGGCGACCTCGTCACCCGATACGCACGCGGGCGCGGCCCGTTCGCGGCCGCGCAGCTCGCCGAACGGTTCGGCATCGGCACCGCCGTGGCCACGGGTGTGCTCGACCGGCTGACCGCAGACGGCAGGCTCGTCCGCGGCGAGCTGAGCCCGCAGCCCCACGAACCCGGCGGGGTCGAATACTGCGACGCGGCCGTATTGCGACGACTGCGCCGCGCATCCCTCGCGAAGCTGCGGGCCGAGGTCGAACCCGTCGAACCGGCGGCACTCGGCCGGTTCCTGCCCTCGTGGCACGGCATCGGCGGCCGGCTGCGCTCGGCACCGACCGCCGACGACGTGCTGTCCGTGATCGAACAACTCGCCGGGGCGCCCCTGCCTGCCAGCGCCGTCGAATCGCTGATCCTGCCGAGCAGACTGCCCGGATACCACCCGGCGCTGCTGGACGAGCTGACCACCGCGGGCGAGGTGATCTGGGCCGGCTGCGGCGCGCTGTCCGGCGGGGACGGCTGGGTCACGCTCGCACCGGGCGACGTGGCGGACCTGCTGCTTCCCGACGCGGACGACGAGGCCGCCGGGACGAGCCCACTCCACCGGGCCGTGCTGTCCGCGGTCGAACACGGCGCGCTCTTCTTCCGGCAGCTCGTCGACCGGGTGACGCCGCTGCTCGATACTCCGCCCGACGACGCCGCGGTCGTGGCTGCGCTGTGGGACCTCACCTGGGCCGGGCTCGTCACCGGTGACACGCTCGCACCCTTGCGGGCGCAGGTCTCCGGCGGCGGTGCGGCACACAAACCCCGTCGATCCGCGCCGCGCGGTCGCTACGCGCGCATGCGCGCAGGCAGGCCGGCGATGCCGTCGCGAACCGGCCCTCCCACCGTCGCAGGCCGATGGGGGCTGACACCACCGCGGGAAACCGACCCGACCCGGCGCACCCACGCACGCACCGAGTCGTTCCTCGAACGGCACGGCGTCCTGACCAAGGGCGCCCTCGACACCGAACGCGTCACGGGCGGCTTCTCCGGCATTTACAAAGTGTTGCGGAGCATGGAGGACTCGGGGCAGGTCATCCGCGGCTACGTCGTCGACGGACTGGGCGCCGCGCAGTTCGCAGCACGAGGGGCGGTCGACCGGCTGCGCGCGGCGTCCGACACCTCCGGGACCCGGGACGCCCAGGGGGCGGTGGTGCTGGCGGCGAGCGATCCCGCCCAGCCCTACGGCGCCGCATTGCCGTGGCCCGACCCGCTCGGCAGCACGAAACACCGGCCGGCACGCAAGGCTGGGGCACTGGTCGTGCTGGTCGACGGCGCCCCCACGATGTATGTCGAGCGCGGTGGCAGGTCGCTGCTGTCGTTCACCGAACGCACCGAACCGCTGCGCCAGGCGGCCGAGGCCCTCTCCGCCGCGGTCCGCGAAGGCTGGCTGGGCAAACTGCAGGTCCAGCGCGCCGACGGCGAACAGGCACTGACCTCGCAACTCGCCGATGTCCTGCGCGAGGCCGGGTTCCGCGCGACCCCGAAAGGCCTGCGGCTACGGGCGTGACCGGCGGCCGGCGGGCGGTTCTAAGCTGGCACCCCGACAAGCCCGGTGCTGGACCGCACCCGACGAGCACGAATCCGGCGGAGGACGACTGGCGATGGCCGTACGCGAACTGCGGTACTTCGGCGACCCGGTACTGAAGACCGTGGCCGACCCGGTGACCCGGTTCGACGACACGACGAAACGGCTGGTCGACGACCTGCTGGACACGGTCGACCTGCCAGGGCGCGCCGGGCTGGCCGCCCCGCAGATCGGGGTCGCACTGCGTGCGTTCAGCTACCGCCTCGACGGCACGGTCGGCTACGTACTGAACCCCGAGATCGTCGAACTGGCCGAGACCATCCACGACATCGACGAGGGCTGCCTCTCCGTGCCGGAACTGTGGTACCCGGTCCGGCGCGCCACCTACGCCGTCGTGCGTGGCGTGGACCTACGCCAGCAGCCGGTCACGGTCGAAGGCGACGGTGTGACCGCACAGTGCCTGCAACATGAGGTGGACCACCTCGACGGCACCCTCTACCTGGACCGGCTGGCGACCGAGCAACGTCGCTCCGCGCTGCGGGACCTGCGCTCCCGCGACTGGTTCCGGCTCCACTGAAGCTCCCCCACAACACTGGTTGTCCTGGCTGCACTGTTTGCCCCGGCCGCCCTGGTTGTCCCGGCTGCCCTGGTTGTCCCGGACGCACTGGTTGTCCCGGACGCACTGTTACTCCCGGGCTGCGGGTGGCTTCCGTGCTGCCGGGTGCCGGCTCCACGGACCGTCCGGTTCCACACGGTTCGCGACTGCGCTACGTCAAGCGGACACGCCCGAACATCGCGCGCAGCGCCGGTGGTGCGCACCACTTCCCACCCTTCTGACCAGCGAAGATCAGGAAGGTTGTCTCGACCAGGTGTGCGCATTGCCACTCGCACGTGACGCCCTTGTTGCCGGTTCGTAACCTGTCACCACCCCGACAGCCCACCCCGAGCAATCCCGAGGCAGGTCCCCATGGCTGGCCGACATCGCGCGGCGAACCCGCGCGCCCGAAAATCCCGAAGACCCACGTCCGGCGACTCCCCGACGCCGCACCCGCAGCCCGGCGAACGATCCCGACGTTCGTGGCCGCTGCCGGTCGGACTGGGACTGGCCGCCGCAGCCCTGCTGGGCGCCACCGTGTCGATCACGGAAGGTCTCACCGGCGCCGATCCCGACCCCGCGAACGCCGCGCTCGCCATGAGCGCACCCACCGCGTCCTCGACCTCGTCAACGACCACGACGTCGAGGACCACGACCGACAAGCCCACCCCGAGCAGCACCACCTCAAAACCGAAACCCAAGCCGACTCCGTCCACGACGACGCCGACGACCACGCGGAAGCCGTCCCCTCCTCCCCCGCCGCCGACGCCGGAGCCCGAACCGTGCTCGACGGAGCTGGAGGGCACTCAGCCACACGTGGCCCAGGTGGGAAACCACGTCCTGACGAAGTTCGACGTCGACTCGGTCGGCGGGCTGGCCAGCCGGTCCGGAACGAGCGACCACCCGAGCGGACTCGCACTGGACTTCATGACCACCGGCACCAACGGCGACCGGATCGCCGAGTACATCCTCGCCAACCAGGCCGAGTTCGGCGTGACGTACGTGATCTGGGAGCAGCGGTACAACGACGGCAGCGGCTGGTCGTACATGGAAGACCGGGGCAGCGACACCGCGAACCATTACGACCACGTGCACGTGTCGTTCGAGTCCTCCGCCGACGTGGACGTCACCTGCTGACACGCCACCCGGCGCACCCTTCGTGACGCCGCGGTGGGCGCCGATGCCGGTGCCCACCGCGGCGTTTCCCCGTCGGCCGGAGGCCGTCGGTGGGTATCCGCAGTCGCCACATGATCCTCGGCGGATCGGTCGGGCACAGCGGCCGCGCGGAGTGCCCGGGGCGCGGCTTCAGCGGTGGGGTACGAGGTCGATCACGGTGCCGTCCGGATCGACGAGCCGTCCCGCCCCGCGGCGGGTCGCGCCGAGCAGGCACAACCGGTCGGCTTCGGCGGCGAACGCACCCGGCGCCGCCGAAACCGGCCGGCGTGTCCACGCGGCCGGCGTGTCGACGGCTCCCGCCGCTTCCGGTGCCTCAGTGGCCGCCACGACCCCCGACTCCTCCGTTCCCGCCGCCACCGTTCCCGCCGCCTCAGTTCCGGTCGTCGCCGTTCCGGTCGCCGCAGTTCCCGCCGTCGTGGATTCCGGGTCGCCGGCCGGGACGGTCAGTTCGAGCCGGCAGCGTGGAGTCGCCGGCGGACACGGGTCGGCCGCCAACAGTTCCAGCCAGGGACCCCGGCCGCCGGGAGCACGCAGGCTGACGATCTCGGGGTCGGTGCGCACGATCGGCCATCGCGTGGCACTCGACCAGAACTCGGCCAGCCGGTGCGGATCGGGCGATTCGACCACCACGGCGGCGAGCGCCCCGGTGGCGGCGTACTCCGGACGCGGTTCGAGGACACAGAACTCGTTGCCCGCCGGGTCGGCCAGTACCTGCCACGGCACGGCAACGGGACCCGCATACTGCCCGATGTCGACACGTGCGGCACCGAGCCGTACCGCTCTGTCCACAATGGCTTGTTGCGCACCACGGCCGGCTCCGCCGTCGCCATCGGAGGCGAGGTCGAGGTGGATCCGGTTCTTGGCGGCCTTCGTGGTCGTGGCACCGACGATGCGCACCGTGAAGCCGTCCGGAAGGCGGACCCGCAGGCCACCACCGCCGTAGTCGCCACCGTGGCCGTCACCGCCGTAGCCGTCGCCGACGAGCTCGCCACCGAGCAGTGCGGCCCAGAAGTCCGCCGCCTCCCGCGGCCGTTCGGTTTCGAACACCACTCCGGGCATACCGTTCACCACGCACCTCCGTCCTGCCGGCACCTGCCGCGCACCGCGGCCCGGCCCGGCCGTGTCATCGCGTCGCCAGCCGCATGAGCGCCAACAGCTGCCCTGCCGCATCGTCGTCGCCGGCCACGTCGACCGCACCGGGCCGGTTGCGGCCCCACAGCCACAGGTAGACCGCCTCCGGGTCACCCGACACCACGGCGGCGGAGCTCCGCGCTTCGGGTTCCCCGCATCGGCGCACGGCCGTCTCGTCCGGCCCCGCGGACACGAGCCAGCCGTACCCGCCGGTGCACACGCCGACCTCGCCCGCTCGCGTGCCCCGAAGTCCGAGTCGTGGCAACCGGTGACCGAACCACAGCATGAGGGCTTCGTCGACACCGTCGAGTGCCACGTCGGCGGCGACACCGGACCACGTCATCCCTCCGACGCCTTCGACGTCGACCCGGTGGACGGTGGTGTCGTGGGTCATCCGCCGCCGCCAGAACCCGTACGTCCGATCCTGCGGCCACCACGTCGCCGCGGGTTCGTCCGGTGTGTGGAAGTCCAGGATCTCGCGCAGGTCCGCGTACCCTTGCCGGACATAGCTCTCCTCGCTCTGCCCCGGAGCGGGCTCGCGCTGCCATTCCCGCGGCCGCCGGCCGTCGATCAACCACGCCTGCGCCACGCGATAGATGCTGCCGACGTGCCGGACGGTGTCACCGACCGTCCATCCGGGACACGTCGGCACCGGCGTCTCGGGCGCAACACCACGTGCGGCTTCGATCAGCAGCGTGACCTCGTCACCGAACGCTCCGGCGAGCCGCCGGTGATCGACCACAGGGCCGGCGCTCGTCACCATCATCGTCTCCGCGACCGCGGCCACGGCACCGTGGCGTCGCACTGAGCGGCCGAGCCACGCCCACCCGGAGCGGACTGCCCGCGCACAGCCACGTCGGCGATGGCGAGGAACTCACCTGCCCGCTGCAGCAGATCGCGCACCGATTCGTCGTCCGTGCCGCGGGACGCGCCGGACTGGACGGCCGCGTGCCGCGCCGAGTACGCCGCGAAGTACGCCGCCCAGCCCGCCAGTTCCGGGGCCGCCGACTCCAGCAGCGACCACGTGCTCTCCGGCTTGGCCCTGCCACGGTGGGGCCTGCCCCGGGCGGCCAGCACCGCCGCCGCAGCCCGCAGCGCTGATCGGTAGGCGCCCGTGAACTGCTCCACCACGTCCGACTCCCCGCGCGCCGCCTGGATTCCACGGCGCGCCTGAGCCAACAGCGGTGCCGCCGAAGACGTGGCCGGCGGCGCTTCCGCGAACGGCAGCGCGGGCTGCACACCACGCTGCTGCGCCGACACGCCCTGCGTCGACCCAGGGTCCTGCGTCGACGGATCCTGTGCCGACGAATCCTGCGGCGTCGTGGCCACCGACATGGCCGCTCCCCTTTCCAGTCCGGCCGCCCTCGGAACTCCGCCCCTAGAGACTTTCGCCTCTCGAAAGCCCACCTCTCGAAGACCCACGTCCAGAAGATCCGGCTCTCGAAGTTCCGGCCCTAGGAACTCCCGGTCGAGCGGCATCCGGCACGGGACGCTTCCCCGGTCACGCGCCAGGGATCCCAATGCCGAACATCTGTTCGACATCATCACGGTAGCGCGACATCAGCTCCCCGACAAGCGCCGCCCGGGAGCGATCTGCGTCGCAGTCCGCACGGCGGGCGTGATCTCATGAAGTCATGAGCACCCTCGACCACCCGTCGGTCGCGAAGGTCGCGGCCGCGCTCTCGGAAGCCGACCAGGAAGCCGCTGCGCAGGGAATCCGCCTTCTCCCGGAGGACGCCCGCACCGCCGAGCTGGCCGCCGCGGCACTGGGCATCGAGGTCGGAGCGATCGCCAACAGCCTGGTCTTCCGCGCCACGCTGCCCGACGGCACCGACCGGGCACTGCTCGCGCTGACGTCCGGAGCACACCGGGCGAACACGACGACGCTCGCCGAGCTCATCGGCGCCGACGCGGTCGGCAGGGGCGATCCGGAGTTCGTCAAGACTTCCACGGGACAGGCGATCGGCGGCGTCGCCCCGGTCGGCCACCCGCAGCGCATCCTCACACTCGTCGACACCGCGCTGGCCTCTTACGACGTCGTGTGGGCCGCCGCGGGACACCCGAAATCGGTCTACCCCACGACGTTCGACTATCTGCTGGCCGCGACCGGTGGCACCGCGGCCGACGTCGCCGCCGAACCTGGACAACCCCGATGACCGCGGCGCCGAGCGCGCAACGCTACGTCCGGCTCTCCGGCGAGGAGTTCCGCATGCGGCTGCGCGAGGCACTCGACATCTACGTCGCCGCGATGAACTACCCGCCGGGCACGGCCGAGCAGCGCGCCCCGATGTGGCTCACCCACGTGCTCCGCGAAGGCTGGCGCGCGGTCGCGGCGCTCGACGACGACGATCGCCTCGTCGGCATCGCCTACGGCTACCGCGGCATGCCGGGCCAGTGGTGGCACGAGCAGGTGCGCCGCGGTGTCACCGACCGCGAGGGCGAGCAGACCGCCCACGCGTGGCTGGACGACTACTTCGAGCTCACCGAGATCCACGTGCGCCCCGGCGGCCAGGGCCGCGGGACCGGTGAGGACCTGCTGCGCATGCTGCTCGACGGCGTTCCCGACGGTCGGGTGCTGCTGTCGACGCCGGAAGGTGACAGCCGCGCCTGGAAGCTCTACCGCCGGGTCGGATTCGACGACGTGCTGCGGCAGTACCGGTTCGCCGGCGACCCGCGGCCGTTCGCGGTGCTGGGCCGCGCCCTCCCGCTGGACTGAACCGCGACGGGACCGAACCCCAGCGCGGGTTCGCGGAGCGTGCACCGCGAACCCGCGCTGGGGGTACGGGCTTTCCCGCGCCCCACAGCGCAGCGTGAATGCAGGACACGCGGTTCTGGGTGCAGAACCTCCTCCCCGGCCCCCAGGGGCACTTTGGTTGCGTTGAATGCAACCAAAGTGCCCCTGGGGGCACGAGGTTCAGCCGACGAGGAGTTCGCGGAGGCTGCCCAGGCCCATGCCGCCCATGCGAAGCGCGCGGCGGTGGAAGGCGGCCAGGTCGAACGCGTCGCCCTCCCGGCGCCGGGCCTCCTCACGCGCTTCGAGCCACAGCTTCTCGCCGAGTTTGTAGGACGGCGCCTGACCGGGCCAGCCGAGGTAACGGTCGATCTCGTCGCGCACGTGGTCGGCGTCGGTGATCGTGCGGGTGAGCATGAACTCCAGCCCCAGGTCCGGGGTCCACCGCTCGCCCTCGTGGAAGCCGGTTCCCGCGGGGATCTCCAGTTCGAGGTGCATGCCGATGTCGATGATCACCCGCGCCGCGCGGAACAGGTGCGCGTCGAGCATGCCGAGCAGGTTGCCGTCGTCCGAGAGGTAGCCGAGGTCGCGCATCAGCCGCTCGGCGTACAGCGCCCAGCCCTCGGCGTGGCCGGAGGTGAAGGCCATGAGCCGCTGGAACCGGTTGAGCGACTGCTCGTACACCGACGTGGCGATCTGCAGGTGATGCCCGGGCACGCCCTCGTGGTAGACGGTCGTGACCTCACGCCACGTGGAGAAGTCCTCCTTGCCCTGCGGTACCGACCACCACATGGTGCCGGGGCGGGAGAAGTCCTCGCTCGGGCCGTTGTAGTACGCGCCGACGCCGCCACCGGGCGGGGCGATCCGGCAGTCCAGCGCCATGAGCTCGTCGGGGATGTCGAAGTGCGTGCCGCGCAGCGACCGCAACGCCTCGTCGGAGAGGTTCTGCATCCACTCGCGCAGCGCCCGCTGCCCGGTGACGCGGTACTTCGGGTCGGCGTCGAGCGCCGCGGCGGCCTCGGCCAACGTGGCGCCCGGCTTGATCCGCTCGGCGACCTCCCTGGCCTCGCGTTCGACGCGCGAGAACTCCTGCCAGCCCCACTCGTAGGCCTCACGCAGGTCCAGCTCGGCGCCGATGAAGTTGCGCGAGCACAAGCGGTAGACGTCCTCGCCCGCGGCGTCCTTCTCCGACGCCTCCGGAGCCAGTTCGGCCCGGAGGAAACCGGCGAACTCGGCGTACGCCTCCTGCGCCACCTGTGCGGTGTGGTCGAGCTCGCCGCGCAGCGAGTCCGGCACGTCGGCGCCCGACACCATGGTCTGGAAGAACCCGTCACCACTCATCCCGGCCCAGGTCTCGGCCTGCTCGGCGACCTTGCTCACCTGGCGGATGGCGGGCACCCGCCCGGCGTCGGCGGACGTGAGCAGCGACGCGCGGATGCCATCCAGCGCGTCGGGCACGCCCGCCATGCGCTTGGCGATCGTCTCCCACTGCTCCGCCGTCTCCTGCGGCATGAGGTCGAACACCTCGCGCACACCCTGCACCGGGCTCGCGATGACGTTCAGGTCGGCCAGGTCCAGACCCGCCTCGTGGAGCTCGACGGCCACCTGTCCGCGCTCGGTGAACACCGCCTTCGCGACGCGCTCGGCCTCGTCGGCCGGTTCGGCCGCCGCCATCTCCCGCAGCGCGCGGCGGGTCAGCGCCGCGCGGTTGGCGTGCCCCTCGGGCGAGTAGTCGGTGAGCTGGTCGTCGAACCCGACCACGCCCATCGCGGTCGCGTCGATCGGATCGGCTGCCGCGTAGTCGTCGACGTACTGGTTGGAAATGTCGTGCACGCTCATAGCCCGGCACGCTACCCGTACGCCTGCGCACGGCGCGCGGGATTTCGCGCTGACGCAGGGGCGCCTGCCGGCCCGATGCGGGCGTCGTCGTTTCCCTCGCCACACCTCGGCGATCGCACCGCGCGATCCGCGATCGGCACCTGGAACGATGGGGCCATGACCCGGCCCGACTTCGACAGCGACCTGCCCGCGGCCATCGGCGAGGCGCTGACCGAGTTCCTCAGCGACGCGAGCGAGTCGATCGGGCGGACCGAGCCCGCGTTCACCGGCGCCACCGACGCGTTGCGGGAGTTCGTACTCGGCGGGGGCAAGCGGTTGCGGCCGACGTTCGCCTGGTGGGCCTGGCGCGGCGCGGGTGGTGCCGCCGCCGGCGACGAGGCGACAGGTGTGCTGCGCGCCGTGTCGAGCCTCGAACTGATCCAGGCGTGCGCCCTGATCCACGACGACGTGCTGGACTCCTCCGACTCCCGCCGCGGCTGCCCGACGGTGCACGTGGCGTTCGCGGACGAGCACGCCAGGGGCGGCTGGCTCGGCTCGGCCGAGCAGTACGGGCTGGCCGCGGCGGTCCTGATCGGCGACCTCGCGCTCGCGTGGGCCGACGACATGTTCGCCGACGCGCCGCTGACCGCCGACATGCTGCGCCGGGCCAGGCCCGCCTGGCGGGCGATGCGCTCGGAGGTCCTCGCGGGCCAGTTCCTCGACGTGCGCACCCAGGCCACGGGCGATGCGTCGGTGGACGCGGCGCTGCGCATCGACCTGCTGAAGACGGCCGCGTACACGGTGCAGCGGCCGTTGCACCTCGGTGCGGCACTGGCCGGTGCGGGCGACGACGTGATCGACCCGCTGCTGGCGTTCGGCGGCGACATCGGCGTGGCGTTCCAGCTGCGCGACGATCTGCTCGGTGTGTTCGGCGACCCTGCGGTCACCGGCAAGCCCGCCGGCGACGACCTGCGCGAGGGCAAGCGGACCCTGCTGGTCGCGCTGGGCCTGCAGCACGCGGGCGAGGCTTCCGCGGCGGCGGGTGTCATCACGTCGGCACTCGGTGACGCCGAACTGACCGACGACGCCGTCGACCGGGTGCGCGAGGTGCTCACCCACGTCGGCGCCGTCGCCGAGGTGGAGCGCCGCATCGAGACGCTCACCGACTCGGCGTTGACCGCGCTCGGCACCGCGGGCCTGGCGGACCCGGCGCCGAAACGGCTCACCGAACTGGCCGTCAAAGCCACCCAGCGTTCCCGCTGATGCGTCCGGCACCCATGACCTGCCGACCGAGGACCTGCCGGCCGACGGCGCACGCGACGACGGGGAATCACTGATGCGGACGGTTTCCGGGGCCGCCGACCGGGTGGTCGTGGTCGGAGCGGGCCTGTCCGGGCTCTCGGCTGCACTGCACCTGACCGGCGCGGGCAGGCAGGTCACGGTGCTCGACCGCGCGCCGCAGCCCGGCGGGCGCGTCTCCACCGAGACGATCGGCGGGCAGGCGTTCGACACGGGCGCCACCGTGCTGACGATGCCGGAACTGCTGGAAGAGGCGTTCGCCGCCGTCGGCGAGAAGACGGCCGACCGGCTGCGTCTCACCCGCATCGACCCGGCGTACCGTGCGCATTTCGCCGACGGTTCGTCGCTGAGCCTGTACACCGAGCCCGAGGCGATGGAGGCCGAACTGCGCGCCGTCGTCGGCCCGCGGGAGGTCGACGGGTACCGCAGGTTGCGCCGGTGGCTGACCGAGCTGTACACGGCCGAGGCCGAGCATTTCATCGGCGGGAACTTCGACACGCCGTTCGACCTGGTGCGCGCGGACGCGCGGCCCGCACTGGCGCGGCTCGTCGCGCTCGGCGGGTTCGGCAGGCTGTGGCCGAAGGTCGCAAGGCTGGTCGCCGACGACCGGGTGCGCAGGCTGTTCTCCTTCCAGGCGCTGTACGCCGGGCTCGAACCGCAACGGGCGCTCGGGGCGTACGGCGCCATCCCGTTCATGGACACCGTGGGCGGCGTGTCCTACCCGGAAGGCGGGATGGGCGCGATCGCCACCGCGATGGCGGGCGCCGCCGAGCAGGCCGGCGCCACCGTCCGCACCGGCACGCAGGTGGCATGGCTCGAACGTGTCGGAGACCGGGTGCGCGCGGTCCGGACCGCCGACGGCGAACGCATCGAGTGCGACGCCGTCGTCCTGGCGACCGAACTCGGGGCGGCCTACCGCCTGCTCGGCATCCACCCTCGCAGGCCCGCTCGGCCCCGGTACTCGCCGTCGGCGGTCGTGCTGCACGGCGAGACCTCCCGCACCTGGGACGCGCTCGACCACCACACGATCTTCTTCGGTCGCGCCTGGCACGAGACCTTCCGCGAGATCGTCCGCGGCGGCAGGCTCATGAGCGATCCGTCACTGCTGGTCACCCGCCCCACCGCGACCGACCCGACGCTCGCCTCGGGCGGCCGCCAGCTCGTGTCCGTGCTCGCACCGGCTCCGAATCTCCGCACCGGCCCGCTCGACTGGCCGCGGCTCGCCCCCGCCTACCGTGACGAGCTGGTACGGACCCTCGAGGACCGCGGCCTCGACGGTTTCACCGGCGAGTTCCACCTCCACCGCATGGACACCCCGCAGGACTGGGCCGCCCGCGGCATGTCGGCGGGCACCCCGTTCTCGCTCGCGCACACGCTCGGTCAGACCGGTCCGTTCCGGCCGGGCAACCTCGTGCGCGGTGCGGACAACGTCGTTCTCGCCGGATCCGGCACCAGGCCGGGCGTGGGCATCCCGCCGGTGCTGATCTCCGGGCGGCTCGCCGCCGAACGCATCACCGGCTCCGCGGCGTCGGAGCGGTCGCGGCGACCGTGACGTCCGCGCGCCCGACCACGACCGCCGCGAACCGGTACGCGATATCCGGCCGGTCACTGGCCCCTGCGTTCCGCGCCTGCCGGCGGATCGTCGCCCGGCACGGCCGCACCTACTTCCTCGCCACCCTGTTGCTGCCCGCACACGCGCGTCCCGCCACGTACGCGCTGTATGCGTTCGCGCGGCAGCTGGACGACGCCGTCGACCTGCCCGGCGGCGATCCACACCGGGCACTCGACGACGCCACTCGGCTGCTCGACGATGTCTACGCGGGCCGCGACGTCACCGGGCCGGTCGCGACGGCGCTGGCGGCCACGGTGCATCGCTACGGGCTGCGGCGGGCGTGGTTCGACGCGTTCCTGCACTCGATGCGGATGGATCTGCACACCGCCGAGTACCCGACGTTCGCCGCGCTCGGCGAGTACGTCCACGGCTCGGCGCGCGTCATCGGCCTCCAGATGCTGCCCGTGCTCGGCACGACGGTGCCGCAGGCCGAGGCCGAACCGTACGCCGCGGCGCTGGGCGAGGCGTTCCAGCTGACGAACTTCCTCCGCGACGTGGGCGAGGACCTGCGCCGCGGCCGGGTGTACCTGCCCGCGACGGAGCTCGCCGCGTTCGACGTCGACAGACAACTGCTGGAGTGGTCCCTCGACACGGGCAGGTCCGACCCGCGCATCCGCCGTGCGCTGCGGTCGCTGGTCGCGCACAACCGTGCGGTCTACCGCCGCGCGCGGCCGGGCATCGCGCTCCTGCGGCCGGAGTCCCGGCCGTGTGTGACGACCGCCTTCACGCTGTACCAGGGCATTCTCGACGAGATCACCGGCGCCGACTACGACGTGCTCGGCAAGCGGGCCGTGGTCGGCGGGAGACGCCGCGCGGGCGTGGCCGCGCGCGCCTTCCTCGGCGGGCTGACGCCCAGCCGTCCGTGACGTCCACCGCGCGTCTCACGCGTGTTCTGCACTCGGCCACGCGTGTTCTGCGTTCACGCGTCGCCCTACCGCGCGACAGCATCCTCGCGTGTGGCCTGCACGATGCCGACACGGCCGAACGAGCGGTCCACGTGGTCGACCTCCCGGGCATCGGCGAACCCGGCGCCGGAGAGCAGGTCGACGAGCCCGTCGCTGCCGGTGCGTGCCATGGCCGGACCTTCCTCCGCCTTCGCGCGTAGCAGCCGCCTCAGTCCTCGCACGGCCTGCAGCGGTCCGTGGCCGTGGCCATGTCCGTGGCCATGTCCGTGCTCGTGCCCGCCGGCATGGCCGGTGTCCTGGCCGCCCGGAGCCGGTCCGCCGAAGTCGACGATCGTCACGGTCCCGCCCGGCCGGAGCACCCGGAAGGCCTCGCGGGCAAACGCCGTCCGGTCCTCCTCGGCGAGGTGGTGCAGCGCGAGCGCAGAGATGACGTGGTCGAACGAGCCGTCGTCGGCGGGCAGCCGGTCGGCGTATCCCTGGGTGAGGGTGAGCGGTGCCCGGCGACGGCGGGCCTTGCGGGCCGCGCGTCGCAGCGCGCCGCCGTCCGGGTCGATCCCGGTGACCCGCGCCCGCGGCGTGGCTTCGAGCAGGGTGAGGGCGAGGTTTCCGGTGCCGCATCCGACGTCGAGCACCGCTTGGCCGGGCCGGACGCCGGCTACGCCGACACCGCGCCGGTGCAGCTGCGCGACGCCGAGTACGCGGGTGAACACGTCGTAGACCGGCATCAGCCAGGATGCGCCCATACCGGGCAGGAACGGGCGATCCCGCTCGGCGGCGGTGCGTTCATCGATGATGTGTCCGTCACTCACGGTCTGCTCCTCGCTTCGGGTGTACCGGTCGGTGTGGTGTGCCGCCTCCATCGTTGGACATTTCGCGGCAGACCGCCAGGACATACCTTGGTGGACGTGGCACATTCGTCGGACACCACCGATTCCGCGGGCGCCGACTCCGCGACTGCCGATTCCGCGACTGCCGCGCCTGCCGGTGGGATGATCGGCGGCACACGGCAACTGCGGACGATGCGGGCGGACGGCACTCCCGTCTACCGCCACCGCCAGCCGGTGAGCATGCCCGCCGTGGCGGTGACCCGGCTCGGCCGCGCGGCACCGGCCACGGCCGACGCCGAGGCAGGGGCAGGCGCCGCGCGGGAGGTTCCCGGCCCGCCGGAGCACCGCCACGCGCACGACTTCCTCGTCCTGACCTACGTCGAAGCCGACGCCGGTGCGATCGAGGTCGACGGCACGACCAGGCCACTGCGGGAAGGCGAGGTTCACGCGCTGCTGCCGGGACAGGTCGTGAGGCCGGTGGCCGCGACCTCGCCTGCCGGCGGCCGCGCGTGGTCGGTCTCGTTCGTCCCGGACGCCGTTCCCTCGCTGGCCTCGGTGTCGCCGCTGGCCTGGACCCGGCATCCACTGCTCGCCCTGTTCGCACCGCAGGCGGGCGTCGCGCTGGTTCCCGAACCGGACCGCGACCGGTGGTCCCGGCACCTGGCCGACCTCGCCGCCGAACTGGCCGCGCCGGAACGCCTCGGTGCACGCGAAGCGGTGACGAGCCTGCTCACCCGGGTGCTGGTCGACGCGGCCCGGCTGGCGCCGCCGCAGCCGGACACGCGGGACGCACTCGTGGAGCGGGTGTTCGACCGTATCGAGGAGACGTTCCGTGAGCCGATCTCCGCGGCGGACGTGGCGGACGCGCTCGGATACACGCCGGGGCACCTGACGACCGTCGTCCGGGAACGCACCGGCAGGCCGCTGCTGGAGTGGATCACCGAGCGCCGGTTGACGGAAGTGCGCCGGATGCTGCGCGAGACCGACCTTCCGCTCGGGGTCGTGGCCGCACGCACCGGCCTGCGCGACGCGTCGTACCTGGTCCGCCGCTTCCGCGCGCACTACGGGGTCACACCGCAGCGCTGGCGCGAGGCACAGACCCGGTAGAGCACGGCGGCGAGGACCTGCGTCGCCGCTGCGATGAGCAGGCCGCGATCGGAAAGCAACGCCATGAGCTCGTCGAGCGTCAGCGGTGGCTTCTCGTCGCGGAGGGAATCATCGGACGCACCGTCGCACCCGACGCCCCTGAGGTCGCCCTCCCACGGGCGGGCGGCCGACGGACGGCAGACGCGGCTGAGGGCCGCCCGGCTACGGAGTCCGCGCGGCTGGAGTGATTCCGCCGGTCAGAACGCCATCGCCTGTGCGCGGCGTTTGACCTCGGTGCCGTGGCTGGTGCGCAGGGCGTTGATCGGCGTCGTTCCGGGCAGCGACTCGTCCTCGGCGAACAACCAGCGCAGCATCTCGGTTCGCGTGAATCCGGCGTCCGACAGCACCGTGATCGTGCCGGCCAGACCCTTGATCACGCCGCCGTCCCGCAGGAAGTCGGCCGGGATCATCAGGTCGCCGTCACGGCGGACGGCGATGAGGTGACCGTCCCGGAGCATCTGCCGGACCTTGTTCTGCGCCACGTTCAGCATCTCCGCGACCTCGGCCACGGGTACGACCGCGACGTCGGCATCGAGCACATCGTCAGCCAGGGGGATTGCACTCACGTGCTCCACCCTGCCACACGCCACGCCGCCGGAGCGGGCGTGCCAGGCCAATGGCGTAGCGGGGACACCGGGTATCACCCGCATCGCCCGGCCGTAGGATCCCACGGTGTGACACGGACGGACGAAAACCTCGTCGGAGCGCTGCTCGACCGGCGATACCGCGTGGACGGGCTGCTCGCGCGCGGTGGGATGTCGTCGGTGTACCGCGGGCTCGACACCCGCCTCGACCGGCCCGTGGCCGTCAAGATCATGGATTCGCGGTTCGCCGACGACCGCAGCTTCGTCGAACGGTTCGAACGCGAGGCCCGCTCGGCGGCGAAACTGCACCATCCGCACGTGGTCGCCGTCCACGACCAGGGTTTCGACGGCACGCCCGGCAGCCAGCAGCGGCGCGCGTTCCTGGTCATGGAGCTCGTCGACGGCGGCACGCTGCGCGACCTGCTCGACGAACGCGGCGCTCTCACCCTGCCGCAGGTGCTGACGGTCGCCGAGGACGTCCTGTCCGCACTGGGCGCCGCGCACACGGCCGGGCTGGTGCATCGCGACGTCAAACCCGAGAACGTCCTCATCGGCCGCGGGGGCCAGGCGGGCAGCGGTGTGGTGAAGGTCGGCGACTTCGGCCTGGTCCGCGCCGTCGCCGCCACGGCCAACACGACGGGCAGTGTCATCCTCGGCACCGTCGCGTACCTGTCGCCGGAGCAGGTGACCAGCGGTTCGGCCAGCGAGCGCGGCGACGTCTACTCGGTGGGCATCCTGCTGTACGAGATGCTCACCGGCCACGTGCCCTACACGGCGGACACTCCGATCTCGGTGGCCTACCGCCACGTCAACGACGACGTCCCCGCCCCGAGCGCCTCGCGCGCCGATCTGCCACCCGCGCTCGACGACCTCGTGCTGCGCGCGACCCGCAGGGACGCCGAGGCCCGCCCCGCCGACGCGACGGCGTTCCTCGACCAGCTGCGCGAGATCCGCGGCCAGCTGGGCATCCAGCGGACCGCCGTGCCCATCCCGGCGCCGCAGCAGCCACCCCAGCCCCAGCCTCCCGGCGACACCGGATCGACGGAACCGGCCCCGCCCGAATCGGACGCCGAGCGCACCGTTCCGGCGATGCAGGCGGTGACGGCGCCGACGGCGGGAGGTCCGACGGGCACCCAGGCCCTGCCCCGGTCGGCCGCCTCGTCCCCGCCACCCGGCGAGGAGGCAGCCGGCGAACCCACCGCGCCACGGCGACGCGGCCGGTGGCTCGCACTGTGGCTCGTGGCGGCCCTGCTGCTGGTGGCCGGCGTGGCGACAGGCGGCTGGTGGCTGCTGTCGGGCCGGTACGTCGACGTGCCCGACATCTCCGGCATGGACCGGCAACAGGCCGCGCAGACGCTGCAGGATGCCGAACTGACGCCGACGTTCGAGCAGGAGCGGCACAACACGGTGCCGACCGGCACGAGCATCCGCACCGACCCACCCTCGGGTGCACAGGCGCTGCGGGGCGACCGGGTGACGGTGATGGTCTCGCTCGGCAAACCGGTGGTGCCGGACATCCAGCCGGGCACGTCGGTGGAACAGGCCCAGCAGGCGATCAAGCAGGCCCAGCTGAGGCCGACCCGTGACGAGAACACCGATCAGTACAGCACCGACGTCGAGCAGGGCGCGGTCATCTCGGTGTCGCCGCAGCCCGGCACGCAGGCCAACATCGGCACGAACGTCGCCATCGTCGTGTCGAAGGGCCCGGAACCGCTCCCGGTGCCGTCGGTGGCGGGCATGCCGAGGGACCAGGCGTTCACGACGCTGCAGGACGCCGGATTCGAGCCGTACGACGCCGGGGAGGAGTTCTCCGCGGACGTCGCGGGCGGGCACGTCGTGCGCACCGACCCCGCGAACGGGAACACCGTCGACCAGGGCTCGCGTATCGGCGTCTACGTGTCCAACGCGGTCGACGTACCGGACGTGACGGGCAGGCCGCTGCCGGATGCGCGGCAGCTGTTGTCCGATGCGGGCCTGTCGGTGGCCGGAGACGCGGGCGGTGGCGACGACGGCGGGTTCGGCGGCGGCCGGTTCGTGTTGGTCGTCGGCCAGAACCCCGAGCCGGGAACCCGGGTGCAGCGGGGCTCGAAGGTCACCCTCTCGACACTTCCGTGACCCCCGTTCATGTGACGTCGCACCCACACCTCTCAAGCTGCGCGGTGGGACGTGCCGACAACGATGACGGGGATCGACACCAGTCCCGGGCGGACGTTTCCGCCTCGGTAACACGACGACCACGTCGGCGTCACGTGCGGCTGGTGCACTGATGCCCGGCCGCACATACACCATCTTCCGGGAGACTCCTATGGCACCGGAACGGCTCAGCGCACTGGACACTGCCTTCCTCTGCTTGGAAGACGACGCGACACCGATGCACATGGGCGCCGTCGCGACGTTCCGTCCCCGCCGCGACTGGGACGCCGACCACGTCGCGGGGCTGCTCGCCGAACGCGCCGCCCGCATTCCCCGCCTCCGCCGCCGGGTGCGAACCGGCCTGTTTCCGCTCAGTGGCGCCCACTGGGAGGACGATCCGTCGTTCGATCCCGGCCGCCACGTGGCCGTCAGCAGCTTGTACGACCGGTATGCCCCCGATCCGCTCGCGACGTTCGCCGAGCACTGGATCGCCGAACCACTCGACCTCGACCGTCCACTGTGGAGCCTGCAGCTCGTGACGGGACTGCCGGACGGGGATTTCGCCCTGCTGGTGAAGTTCCACCACGCGCTCGCCGACGGGATGGGCGCGGTCGAACTCGCGCTCGCCCTACTCGACGACATCACCCTGCCGTGGCAACGCCGTCCCGTGGACGACGAGCCCGAGACGACCCCACGGTCGCCGCTCGGCGCCGTGGCGGACACGGCGACGGCACTGCTGGGCCAGGCCGCCGAGTCCGCCGGCATCGCCGGGTCGATCGTCACGTCCGCCCGGCCGTATCCGCTGTCGCCCACCGCGACCGTCAACTCGACCAGCCGCCGGATCGGCCTCGTCAGGCTGCCCGGCAGCGACATTCGCACGGTCCGTACGGCACACGGCGGCACGACCCACGACGTCGTCCTCGCCGTGCTCGCGGGCGCACTGCGCGAGTGGATGATCAACCGCGGCCAGCGTGCCGACGCGCGGTCGTTGCGCGCGCTCGTGCCGGTGAGTCTCCGCGGGCGGGACAGCCGCGACACCGGAAACAGCCTGTCCGGCTACCTGTGCGACCTGCCCGTCGAGGTCGACGATCCGGTCGAGCGGCTGCGCCTCGTCCGCGAGGCGATGGCCCGGAACAAGGAGGCAGGGCCGACGCGGGGTGCGGGCGCCCTGCCGGTGCTGGCGAACCGCCTGCCTGCGGGTCTGCACCGGCTGGCGGCGAAGGCCGCGGGGCAGGCAGCGCCCCTGCTGTTCGACACGGTCGTGACGACGGTGCCGGTGCCGAGTATCCCGTTGTCACTGGCGGGGGCACGACTGCGGGAGGTGTATCCGTTCGTGCCGTTGGCACCACACCAGTCGGTGGGCATCGCCGTGGCGACGTACCGTGACGGGGTGCACGTCGGCCTTCAGGCGAACGGGCACGCCGTCAGGGACGTCGGCTCGCTGGCCGACGCGGTGACCAAGTCGATGGCGCGGCTGCAACTGGAGTCGTGAGACGTCCGCGCTCGCACCGGTGCCGGTGCGAGCGCGGGTGCGGCTCAGGAGCGCAGCATCTCCGCGACGAGGAACGCCAGCTCGAGCGACTGCTGAGTGTTCAGCCGCGGGTCGCAGGCGGTCTCGTAACGGCCGGACAGGTCGAGGTCGGAGATGTCCTGCGCGCCGCCGAGGCATTCGGTGACGTCCTCGCCGGTCAGTTCGATGTGCACGCCGCCGGGGTAGCTGCCGAGCCGGTTGTGGACCTCGAAGAAGCCCTGCACCTCGTCGACGACCCGGTCGAAGTGCCGCGTCTTGTAGCCGTTGGACGTCTCGTGGGTGTTGCCGTGCATCGGGTCGCACTGCCAGATGACCTTGTGGCCGGAGCTTTCGACCTTCTCCACGATCGCGGGCAGCACCTCGCGGACCTTGCCGTTGCCCATACGCGAGATGAGCGTCAGCCGGCCGGGTTCGTTGCGCGGGTCCAGCCGTTCGACGTATTCGACGGCCTGTTCCGGCGTGGTCGTCGGGCCGATCTTGAGGCCGATCGGGTTGGCCAGCATCTCGGCGAACGCGATGTGCGCCCCGTCGAGCTGCCGCGTCCGCTCGCCGATCCACAGGAAGTGCGACGAGAGGTTGTACAGCTTCGGGTCGGACGCGGCCGGGTCGTCGAGACGCAGCATCGCGCGCTCGTAGTCGAGCAACAGCGCTTCGTGGCTGGCGAAGATCTCGGTGCTGTGCAGCGAGCTGTCCTGCACCCCGCACGCCGACATGAAACGCAGCCCACGGTCGATCTCGGCGGCCAGCGCCTCATAGCGCTCCCCCGCGGGCGAGGTGCGGACGAAGTCCTTGTTCCAGTCGTGCACCTGGGCCAGGTCGGCCATCCCGGCACCGGTGAGGGCGCGGACCAGGTTCATCGCGGCGCCCGCGTTGGCGTAGGCGCGGATCATGCGGCCGGGGTCGGGCACGCGCAGCTCGGGCTCGGCCGCCAGCGAGTTGACGATGTCGCCGCGGTAGACGGGCAGGCCCAGCGCATCGGTGGACTTGGACCGAGGCTTGGCGTACTGCCCGGCGATCCGGCCGACCTTCACCACCGGCAGGCTGGCACCGTAGGTGAGCACGACGGCCATCTGCAGCAGAGTGCGCAGGTTGGCCCGGATGTGCGGCTCGGTGTTGGACTCGAACGTCTCGGCGCAGTCCCCGCCTTGCAGCAGGAACGCCTCCCCGCGCGCGACCATCGCCAGCCGCTCGCGCAGCCGGTCGACCTCGGCGGGCATGGTGATCGGCGGCACGCTCTCGAGCAGCGACCGGACACCCTTGACGTTGTCGGCGTCGGGCCATTCCGGCTGCTGTGCGGCGGGCCGGGCGAGCGCGTCGTCGAGCCGCTCGCGCAGCGCGGCGGGCAGCGGGGGCAGCGAGGGCAATGCGTCGAGGGGGACGTCCACAGTCCAGTTCACGCCTCCCAGCATACGAATGTCACATGCCGGGACGGCCCCACCCCACGTCGGAGGCCGGGCCCTGGAGAACGGACCCCCACCGATGACTTCACCGCACACCGAGTGGGTACGCGCGGGGTTCGCCCGTCGAACGGACCTCGGTCGGCCCCGACAGTCACACGTGCTACGGGCGCGCGGGCCCTTGAGGTGATGTGCGGACTCGGCTGTGCGTGTCGCCAGGGCCGGTTGTCCGGATCGAGTTCACCCCATTGTGCACTAGGTTATTCGACCATGAGTTCGATAGTGTCGGTGTTGTGGATGACGTGGGGGACCTGATGGAGCGGGCGCGGGATGTGCGTGCCCGGCGGGCGCGGCTCGACGCCGAGGAGCTGGCATTACTGGCCGAGGCGTCGGCCGCGGTGGGTGACGACCGGGACCTGGCCGAGGAGTTGACGCCGGTGTTGCGGGTCTCGACGCGATCCCGGTGTGGCGGCGCCGGAGGCGGCGGCCACGGTCTCCCTCCACGTGCCCGCCGACGCGGCTCTGACGATCTCCGACGACGGATGCGAACTCGACGGGTACGGACCCATACCCGCGCCGATCGCCCGCGAAATCATGACCAACACCCGCAGCATCTGACGGGCCGTGCTCTGCGACCCGGGCACCGGCGAGCCGGTCGATCTGGGACGCACCCGGAGGCGACCAAGCGCGACGATCCGCGACCTCGTACGGGCACGCGACCGGGAATGCATCATGCCCTGGTGCCACCGACCCGCCCGGCACTGCGACCACGACCACGAACACCCCTGGGCCACCGGTGGTGGCACCACGTCGGTGGCCAACGGCGGCCCACGCTGCCGACCACACCACCGACTCAAAGACCAACCCGGCTGGAACACCCACTACGACCCCGGCTACAACGACCACCACACCTACAGCGGTGACCGAAAACCCGGCGACCACGGCGAGCGGAAACCAGTTCATCGCGGCGACCGTGGCGATCGGAAACCGGGCCGTGCCGAACCGGAACGACAGAACGACGACAGCCCACCATTCTAGCTACGACGTGTCGTGCTAACGATCTGGCCAACTGCAGTCGTCCACAGTGGACGCGACCTGGACAGTCGCGGGTCCACCGTGGACGACCAGCCGTGAGCTGGAGCCGACAGCCGCAGGACCGTACAGCCGTAAGGCCGTAGGACCGCAGGCCGTAGAACCGCGGCGGTTACGCCGCCGACGCCCGCTCGTACAGGGCCTTGGCCTCGTCACCGAAGTACGGGCCGAACATGACGTCTGGCAGGAATGTGTAGCCGAAGCTGTTCACCGATTCCTGCACGCCCGTTCCCGTCTCCGGGTCGAAGCTGCTGAACCACGGGCCACCACTGGAGCCACCGGTCATGTCACAGTTCATGCCGTGGTCGTCGGTCAGCAGTGGATCGGTGAACGTGCTGCCGTTGCAGTAGGTCAGCGTACTGCCGTCGTACGGGTCGGCCGCGGGGTAGCCGAACGAGTACATCTCCTGGCCGCGCTCACCGTTGAAGGCGATCTGCTGTGTGCCGACCGTGTCGGCGATGGTCGCGCCGTTCTTCTCCTCGACGACGGCCATGCCGACGTCGTGGTTCATGTCCTCGCCGGACTCCCACTGCGGCGTGGTCATCGTCTGCTCGGCGGCCCACTCCCCGTGCGGCGCGTCACCGTTGTCGTAGCCGGGGACGAAGACCCAGTCGGTGTGCCAGGTTCCCTGGTACTTCACGCAGTGGCCCGCGGTCACGACCACGCTGCCGTTGCCGCTCTCGACGACGTTGCCGCTGCACGACGCGTCCTGGCCGTCCATTTTGAAGAACACCCGGCCCGCGGTCTTCGTGACCTCGCCGCCGCCGGTCCACTCGTCCCCTGTGGACGAGGCCTGCTGGGACGGGAGCAGCCCCTGTACGGCACTGGCCAGGCCGCCTGCGAGTCCCGTCGCGGACGAGAGCACCTTGTCCAACGGCATGGCCGACCGCATCCGCTGCGGCGTCCAGTCCGCGGCATCGGCATCCATCCGGTGCACCGCGACGTCACCTGACGAACCCGGCGTCTGCCGTTCGGCGGCGGCCGGCATGGCCACCATCGATGTCACCATCGCGGCGCCCGCCGCCACCGCGGCGACTCTTCGAACTCCTCGCGCCCAACGCAACCGCACGATCACGCCTCCTTGTCGGAGATTCACAGAACCCCGTAAGAGTGACGTGGGCAACAACCGTTTTGTACCGCCGAGTAACCCAGGTACTCGGCCGCCACTCGGGCTCCCCTACTCGACCGAACGAAGTAGTGTCGTGTGCGGTATTCAGGCGGACCAGGTGTCAACCGTCACGCTGTCGGACCGCGGCGACGACGCGTTCGTACCCCTGGGTGAACGGCCGGATGGCGGCCTTGCGTGCGCGTTCCCGGCGGACGATCCCGACGGTGCCGATCACCGTGCTCACCAGGAGGGCAGCACACCCGATGCCGAGCACGAGCGCGGTCGTGCCGCCGTCGCCGAACAGCCGCCCCGCGGTCATCAGCACGACCAGCAGCGCCAGCCCGCTCAGTGTGGCGAGCGCGACGAAGCGGTTCGTCACCTTCCGGTGCGCCTGGTGCGCCGCGCGGGTCTTGTTCAGCGTGGCCGTGGACAACGGGTCCACGCCCAGTTCACGCCGCGCCTGCTCAGCGGCCTCGCGCGCCCTCGGGTACTCCCGCAGCTCCGCCAGTGACGGGCCCGTCACGAACAACGAGTCACGCCGGTCGACACTCGCCGTCCCGGGGCGCGTCAGGACCCAGTACTTGGCCCCGCGCTCCTGTGCCACCGACTGGAACACCCAGCCGTGTGCCTCGGCGATCTCGCGACAACGCCGCCACGACGACCGTGGGATGTCGGAGACCTCGATCCGCGCCGTACCACCGGGGTCCGGACGCAACCCGCCCAGCCGGGCGAGGAACTCCGCCTCTGCGGTCGCCGCGTCGTGCTCGGTCACACCTGCTCCTGACCGGGCAGCGTCCGCTGGAAGTTCAACTGGCGGTTGTTCAGACCCGAGTAGCCCGTCCAGCTGTAGCCGTTCGCCTCGGCCACTTCGCGCACCGCGTCGTCGTTCACACCGCTCCGATACCGGACAGAATGGACGTCGTCCCAGTCGGCGTCTCCTCGTTCCGCAGCTTCTCCAGCACCTGCTGCTTACGCTGTTCGATCGGCGTCCGCCGCTGCTGGACGGTCGCGTACCCGGCGATGCCAACAACGGCAAGCCCCAGGACACAGAGCAGACCGAAGAAGATCCAAAGCGCGATATCCATGTCACCCGTCCAGCACGTTGCCGATCACGCCGGGCTCCTCGGCACCCTCGGCCCAGCGGATCGTCTTGCAGATCTCCGCCATCATCGCGACGTAATCGTCCCAGTCCCAGACCGCCCCCTACCCGCACCGACGGCCACGGCCAGGTACGCACAAGCGCTCACGCTGCAGCCCGGACCCAACAGGACCTCCCAAGCGGAGGCGTGGCTCGCCGGTGACAGTGGGCTCACGCGGCGAGCGCCTCGCGCAAGACCGGCCGCCCGTCCCGGGGCCAGCTCGGTCGAGAGGGCCCCGCGCCGCCTGCGCGAACCGCGTAGCCGGCGGTGGCCTGCGCACCTCGGCCCGTGGAACCATGGCGGGATGGGGCTTCGCGGGCCACGCCGGAACCATGCCACGTATCGCCAGAAGCGGTTTCCCGGCAGGCGCCGTGTGGCGAAGGGCTTCTGGCGCCACTACGCGGGCATGGAAGGCCGGATGCGCGACACGGCCGCGGATCTGCCGCTGTTCGGGCAGCCGTCGTGGCCCGGAATCCGCATGACGGGCCAATGGGCGTTCCGTGACGACGGAACGGGCCGTGCCAGCATGATCGGCCTCACACACGGCGATCCCGACGACGAGACCGTCCCCTGGCTGCAGCTTCTCAGCACGTGCGGCCCCGCGGACCACCTGGTCCAGGACCTCCGCTTCGAACGGACCCTCGGCGGCCACGGCGTCACTGGTCCGGTCGATACTGGTCCGGTCGATACTGGTCCGGTCGATCGCGAGACCGTGCTCGCCCACCGGCGCCGCACCGATGTCACGCCCGCCCAGAGTCAGGCCGAGATCATGGTCGACGGGCGACCACGAACCTTCCGCCGCTGGGACGCAGGCGACCGGTGGTACGCCGCATGGGAACCGGGCCACGAGCACGCGGTCGCCATCGCCGCCCGCCACGTCGACGCTGCCGACGTGGCACTGGTCCGGGTGCACGACATCGAGCCGTACCTGGCAGGCCGACGCGAGTGGATCCACGCGCGCCGGCTGCCGCGATGATCCCGTCCCGTGTCGAACTCGCCGCCACCCGGCACTAGCGTCCACATCGGATGATTCTACCCCAGAACAGTCCACAATGGACTATCCGTCAGACGACCGCCAGCGGAAGCGCCGTCGGGTGTACCGGCGACGGCAGGTCCGAGTCTCCGGTCAGGTAGGCGTCCACCGACGCGGCCACCGAACGGCCCTCGGCGATCGCCCAGACGACCAGCGACGCACCGCGATGGGCGTCACCGCAGACGAACACGCCAGGGGCCTCGGTCTGCCAGTCCGCACCGCACGACACGGTGCCACGCCGGTTCAGCGACAGCCCGAGGCCGTCGATCAGCCGCATGTGCTCCACACCCTCGAACCCGATGGCGAGCAGCACCAGGTCGGCGGGAATCTCCCGCACCTCGTCACTGGTGGGCACGACCTCGCGCCGCCCCGTCGCCGGGTCCTTCTCCACTCGCACCGTGTGCAGCTCGGCCGCCCGCACCCTGCCGTCCTCGCCCGCGACGAACCGTTTGACGGCCACCGCGAACAACCGCTCCCCCGTCTCCTCGTGCACCGGGTAGGTACGCAGAATGTACGGCCACGTCGGCCACGGCGACCGGTCGTCGTCCCGCGTGTGCGGCGGCTCCGGGTACTGGTCGAGCTGCGTCACCGACAGTGCGCCCTGGCGGATCGCCGTGCCGTAGCAATCCGCGCCCGTGTCACCGCCACCGATGATCAGCACGTGCTTGCCCTCGGCCGTGAACTCCGGGGGACCGTCGCCCTCGCACGCCCGGTTGGCAGGCACGAGATGCTCCATGGCGAGGTGCACGCCGTCCAGCTCCCGCCCCGGCGTGGTCACGTCGTCGCGGCCACGCAACGCACCGACGGCCAGCACCACCGCGTCGTAGGACTCGCGCAGCTCCGCCACGGTGACGTCGACACCGACCTCGCAGCCCGTGACGAACCTCGTGCCCTCGCTGTGCAGCTGCGCCAGCCGCCGGTCGAGGACCTTCTTCTCCATCTTGAACTCGGGAATGCCGTACCGGAGCAGCCCGCCGAGCCGATCGTCGCGCTCGAACACCGTCACGTCGTGGCCCGCACGCGTCAGCTGCTGCGCGGCAGCCAACCCCGCGGGCCCCGACCCGACGACCGCCACCCGCCTGCCCGTCGCCGCCTCGGCCGTGCGGGCCTCGACGTAGCCGGACTCCCACGCCTGCGCGGAGATCGTCTCCTCGACCCGTTTGATCGCCACCGGACCGCCCGACAGCGGCGAGATCGACAACGTGCACCCGGCCTCGCACGGCGCGGGACACAGCTTGCCCGTGAACTCCGGGAAGTTGTTCGTCGCGTGCAACCGTTCACTCGCCGCGAACCAGTCGCCGCGGCTCACCAGGTCGTTCCACTCCGGTATGAGGTTTCCCAGCGGGCACCCCGACCGCTCGTTGTGGCAGAACGGGATGCCACAGTCCATGCACCGGCTCGCCTGCGTGCGCACCGCCTCGTTGCGCTCCTGGCTGCCCCGGTCCGCGTAGACCTCCTGCCAGTCCTGCATGCGTTCGGCCTTCGGCCGCTTCGGCGGCTCGGCACGCTCGTACTTCAGGAACCCCGTCGGATCAGCCACGGGCCGCCTCCTGTGTCCGCACCCGGTCGGCGCCCGGCGCCGCCGCTCCGCGCTCGTCAGCCACGGGCCGCCTCCATGATCGCCTCGTTCACGTCGCGCCCCTCGGCGCGCGCCGCCTCGGTCGCCGCCAGCACCCGCTTGTAGTCGCGCGGCATCACCTTGGTGAACGCCGCCGACCGGCGCGGCCAATCGGCCAACAGCGCGCTCGCCACGGCCGAGCCCGTGAGTTCCGCATGCCGGGCGACGACGTCACGCAACCACACCAGGTCGTCGGCACCCGGTTCCTCGAACTCCACCATGCCCGGGTTGGCCTTGGCGCGGTCCAGATCCAGCACGTACGCCTCGCCGCCGGACATGCCCGCGGCCAGGTTCCGGCCCGTCGCACCGAGCACCACGGCCCGGCCCCCGGTCATGTACTCGAAGGCGTGGTCGCCGACGCCCTCGGCCACGATCAGTGCACCCGAGTTGCGGACACCGAACCGCTCGCCGACCTGACCGCTCAGGAACACCTCGCCGCTCGTGGCTCCGTAGGCGATCGTGTTGCCCGCGATCACCTGCCCCTCGGCGGCGAACGCCACGTCCTCGTGCGGGCGCACGAGGATCCGCCCACCCGAGAGACCCTTGCCGACGTAGTCGTTGGCATCACCGGTCAGCTCCAACGTCACCCCCGGCGGCAGGAACGCACCCAGTGACTGCCCCGCCGACCCGGTCAACGCCACGCGGATCGTGTCGTCCGGCAGGCCCGCGCTGCCGTACCGCCGCGTGATCTCCGCGCCGAGCAGCGTGCCGACCGTCCGGTTGACGTTGCGCACCGGCAGTTCGAGCCGCAGCGGATGCGCATCCTCCAACGCCGCCTCGGCCAGCTGGATCAGCGTGTGGTCCAGCGCGTGCTCCAGGCCGTGGTCCTGTTCCCGGAGCTTGCGCCGCGCGTCGCCGTAGGGCGTCTCCTGCGGCCGCGCGAAGATCGGCGCCAGGTCGAGTCCGTCGGCCTTCCAATGCTCGATCGCCTCGTCGGCGCCGAGCGCGTCGACCCGGCCGATCGCCTCGTCCAGCGACCGGAAACCGAGCTCCGCCAGGTACTCGCGTACCTCCTGCGCCACGAAGTGGAAGTAGTTCACGACGTGGTCCGCCTGGCCCGTGTACCGCTCGCGCAGGTCGGGATTCTGCGTGGCGACCCCGACCGGACAGGTGTCCAGGTGGCACACCCGCATCATGATGCAGCCCGCGACGATCAGCGGCGCCGTGGCGAAGCCGTACTCCTCGGCGCCCAGCAACGCCGCGACGACGACGTCCCTTCCGGTTTTCATCCCGCCGTCCACCTGCACCGTGATGCGGTCACGCAGGCCGTTGAGCATCAGCGTCTGCTGCGTCTCGGCCAGGCCGATCTCCCACGGCGTGCCCGCGTGCTTCAGCGAGTTCAACGGCGACGCACCGGTGCCGCCGTCGTGACCGGAGATCAGCACGACGTCGGCGTGCGCCTTCGACACCCCGGCGGCGACCGTGCCGACGCCGAGCGAGCTGACCAGCTTGACGTGCACCCGGGCCCGGTCGTTGGCGTTCTTCAGGTCGTGGATCAGCTGCGCCAGATCCTCGATCGAATAGATGTCGTGGTGCGGCGGCGGCGAGATGAGCCCGACACCCGGGGTGGAATGCCGGGTCCGGCCGATCCACGGGTAGACCTTGTTCGGCGGCAGCTGACCGCCCTCACCGGGTTTGGCACCCTGCGCCATCTTGATCTGCACGTCGTCGGCGTTGACGAGGTACTCGCTCGTCACCCCGAACCGTCCACTCGCGACCTGTTTGATCGCGCTGCGGCGCTCCGGGTCGTACAGCCGCTCGACGTCCTCGCCGCCCTCCCCCGTGTTCGACCGGCCGCCGATCCGGTTCATCGCGATGGCCAGAGTCTCGTGCGCCTCGGCCGAGATCGACCCGTACGACATGGCACCGGTGTTGAAACGACGACAGATCGACTCGACGGACTCGACCTCGTCGACCGGCACCGGAGTCCGGCCCTCGGTGCGGAACGTGAACATGCCCCGCACGGTGCCGCCCTGCCGGTTGAGCTCGTCGACCTTCTCGGTGTAGCCGCGGTACGCCTCCTGCCTGCGCGTCTTGCTGGCGTGCTGCAGCAGGAACACGGTCTCCGGGGTGAACAGGTGCAGCTCGCCGTCGCGCCGGTAGGCGTACTCGCCACCGGACTCGAGGCCGCGGTGGGCCACCTCGGTCGGGTTGTCCGGATAGGCGCGCCGGTGCCGGATCGCCACCTCGTCGGCCAGCACGTCCAGGCCCACTCCGCCGAGCTTCGACGACGTGCCGGTGAAGTACTCGTCCAGCACGTCCTGCGACAGCCCGAGCGCCTCGAACACCTGCGCCGCGGTGTAGGCACCGACCGTCGAGATGCCCATCTTGGACATGATCTTCAGGACACCCTTGACCAGCGCCGTCACGTAGTTGCGCACTGCCGTCGCCTGCTCGATCCCGGTGATCGCACCCTGGGCGATCATGTCCTCGATCGTCTCGAACGCCAGATACGGGTTCACCGCGGCCGCGCCGTAGCCGAGCAGCAACGCGATGTGGTGCACCTCGCGGGCATCGCCGGACTCGACGACCAGCGCCACCTGCAGCCGCTCCTTCGTGCGCACCAGGTGGTGATGGACCGCCGACACGAGCAGCAGCGACGGGATCGGCGCCATGCGATGGTCGGAGTCGCGGTCGGACAGCACCAGCGTGCGGGCCCCCGCCGCGATCGCCTCCGAGGCCTCCCTGCGCACCCGCTCGATCGCCTCGGCCAGCGCGGCCCCGCCGCCCTCGACGTCGTACAGCCCGGACAGCACGGCACACGCGAAGCCCGGCAGGTCACCGTCGTCGTTGACGTGGATGAGCTTCGCGAGCTCGTCGTTGTCGATCACCGGCTTCGGCAGCTCGATGTGCCGGCAGGACGCAGGTCCCGGCTCGAGCAGGTTCCGCTCCGGTCCCATGATCCGGCTCATCGACGTGACCAGCTCCTCGCGGATCGCGTCGAGCGGCGGGTTGGTCACCTGTGCGAAGCCCTGTTTGAAGTAGTCGTAGAGCAGCCGCGAACGGTGCGAGGTCATCGCGGTCGGGGTGTCGGTGCCCATCGACCCGAGCGGCTCCGCCCCGTTTCCTGCCATCGGCCCGAGCAGGATCTTCAGCTCCTCCTCGGTGTAGCCGAACGCGAGCTGCCTGCGCAGCACCGAGGCGTGCGTCTGCGTGATGTGGTCACGGTCCGGCAGTTCGGCCAACGTCAACAGGCCCGCGTGCAGCCACTCGGCGTACGGCGCCCCACTCGCCAGGCCGTCCTTGATCTCCACGTCGCTGACGATCCGGCCCGCGCCGGTGTCGACGAGGAACATGCGGCCGGGCTTGAGCCTGCCCTTGGCGACGACGTCGGCGGGCTCGATGTCGAGCACCCCCGACTCGCTGGCCAGCACGACACGGTCGTCCGCCGTGCGCCACCAGCGCCCTGGCCGGAGTCCGTTGCGGTCGAGCACACCGCCGACGACCGTGCCGTCGGTGAACGTGACGCACGCCGGTCCGTCCCACGGTTCCATCAGGCTCGCGTGGAAGCGGTAGAAGGCGCGGCGCTGCTCGTCCATCCCGGCGTGGTTCTCCCACGCCTCCGGCACCATCATCAGCACCGCGTGCGGCAGGCTGCGCCCGCCCAGGTGCAGCAGCTCCAGCACCTCGTCGAACGAGGCCGAGTCGGAGGCGTCCTCCGTGCACACGGGGTACAGCCGCGAGAGGTCACCCGGGATCAGGTCGCTCTCCAGCAGGGCCTCGCGAGCGCGCATGCGGTTGCGGTTGCCGCGCACCGTGTTGATCTCGCCGTTGTGCGCGACGAACCGGAACGGGTGCGCCAGCGGCCACGACGGGAACGTGTTGGTCGAGAACCGCGAATGCACGAGCGCGATCGCACTGATCATGCGCTCGTCACGCAGTTCGGGAAAGAACAGCGGCAGCTGGGCCGGCGTGAGCATGCCCTTGTAGACGAACGTGCGCGCCGACAGCGACGGGAAGTACACCCCGCACCCGGCGTGGGCCGTCTCGTGCTCGGCCCGCTTGCGCAGGCAGAACGCCAGCCGGTCGAGGTCGATCCCCGACGGCAGTTCGCCGTCGGCATCAGGCAGGCCGGTGACGTGCAGGTACGCGAAGTGCGGCATGACCGAGCGGGCGGTCGGGCCGACGTCGGCGGCATCGACGTCCGTCGGCGCGTCCCGCCAGCCCGCGACGCGCAGTCCCTCCTCGCCCGCGATGCGTTCGATGATCGCGACGGCCTCACTGCGCCGGGCGGTGTCGGCGGGCAGGAAGGCCATGCCGGCCGCGTAGTGGTGAGCGCCGAACGCGTCCGGCGCGGGCAGGTCGAAGTCGGCCTCCGCGCGCAACAGCTCGTCGGGCAGCTGCACCAGGATTCCGGCACCGTCGCCACTGGTGGGTTCGGCCCCCGCGGCACCGCGGTGGTCGAGGTTCGTCAACGCGGTCAGGCCGTCGCTGACGATGCTGTGGGAGCGGACGCCACGGAGATGGGAGACCATGGCGACCCCGCAGGAATCCTGTTCCGTCGCAGGGTCGTACAGGCCCTGCTGCGACGGAATCGCGGAGAAGATCAAATCAGACCTCCTGCGTCGTCTTCGTGCTCGGTATCAATGGGGGCACGGGACGACGATGGCCCGCCTGTTATCGCGACTTTAACACTCGGGAAACGTCCCGGCGCCGGATCAGCGGCCCATTTTCCTGCCGAACCGTAACGATCCGACGACCCCGGACGATTCAGTTTCTGATGAGCGGGAGGGTCCCTGCAAGTGAAGGCGGCCCGTCCCCACGTCGATTCGCTCACCCGTCGGCACCTGCGCCCCGGCAACCGGACCTCGGAGACGGTCCTTCGGGACCTCCACAGCACCACCTTCACGCCGAGTGTACGTCGCACGAATCCGACATCCGCCGGTCACGGGAACGTGGGCTGGTAGCGTCACCTCGACGCGGGCGGTAGCGAAGTCCGGTGCGAATCCGGCGCTGTGCCGCAACTGTGATGACCGTCGAGGCGGGACGCCCCGGTGCTGTCCCACTCGACCGGATCGAGTCAGGTCGCCTTCGCCCGCGTCGACGCCTTGCCCACCTCCGGCGCAGAGGTGCGGCGTCAGGGACGGCCCTCACACCGCCGCCTCGGGCGCTCGAGGACTCCCCGCGGGTTCCGCACCGGCATGCCCTTCCCGCCCCGCGCGGCCAGGGGCACGCCACCGCCGGCCGACCTGAACGCCCGAGGCCCCGCGATGGCTCACCAGCCCACTCCCCGCCCCCGTGCCCGTCTGCGCCGACCCGCAGCACGGCACACCCCAGCCGGGCACACCCCAGCCGGGCACACACCAGCTCCGCACATGCCAGCACGGCACACGCCGGCTCCGCGTACCCCTGCGCTGCACGACGGCGCACCGCAGCGGGCACGGGCGCCGCGCCGGCTCGTCCGGCTGCTCGCCCTGCTGCCGCTGCTGGGCGTGCTCGCCCTCGCCGGCTGTGCCCAGCGCGCCGACGAGGGCGACGGCGGTGGTGACACCGGCACCGCCTTCCCCGTGACGGTCGAGCCCGCGGGCGCACCCGCCGTCACCCTGGATGCGCAGCCGGAGCGGATCGTCTCGCTCGTGCCGTCGGTCACCGAGACGCTGTACGAGGTGGGTGCGGGCGATCAGGTCGTCGCGGTGGACGAGATGTCGACCCATCCGTCCGAGGCGCCGCGCACCGAGTTGTCCGGCATCGACCCGAACCCGCAACAGATCGCGAGCCACGACCCGGACCTGGTCGTCGTCGGATCCGACGCGGAGGGCAAGCTCACCTCCGCGTTGCAGAAGGCCGGTGCCGCCACACTCGTGCTTCCGGCCCCGCAGACCCTGGACGACGCGTACGCCCAGTTCGCGCTCGTCGGCAAGGCCACCGGGCACACCGACGCCGGACGCGAGCTCGCCGACGAGACCGAGCAGGCCATCACCGACCTCGCCGAGTCCGCCCCGGACAAGGACCTGAGCTACTACCACGAGGTCGACCCGACCTACTACACGATCACTTCGGCGACGTTCCTCGGTGAGGTCTACGACCTGTTCGGCCTCCGCAACATCGCCGACCAGGACGATCCGAACGCGATGGGCGGCTATCCCCAGCTGTCGGCCGAGAAGATCGTCGAGGCGAACCCGGACCTGGTCTTCCTCGCCGACACGAAGTGTTGCGGGCAGAACGCCGACACGGTGGCCGAACGCCCCGGGTGGAACACGATGACCGCCGTCGAGCAGGACCGGGTCTTCGCGCTCGACGACGACATCGCCTCCCGCTGGAGCCCGCGTCTGGTCGAGTTCGTGCGGGTCGTCTCCGACGCGGTCGCGGAGGCCTGATGCTCCGCACCCGCTCCCGGTGGCGGCGCACCGCGTCGCACACCACCCGGCTGACCCCGCTCGCGCTGGCGGTCGCGGTGATCACGGTGGTCGCCGTCGCACTGCTCGGGCTGTTGATCGGACCGGGCGAGCTCACCGGGGACCGGGTGCTGGCCGAGATCGCCGCCCAGCTGACGGGCGGCGTGTCGCCGCTGTCGGAGGCCGAGGCAGCGGTCGTGTGGCAGCTGCGACTGCCGCGAGTGTTGCTGGCGGCACTGGTCGGGGCGGCACTGGCGGGCGCGGGTGCCGCGTTCCAGGGGGTGTTCCGGAACCCGCTGGCCGACCCGTACCTGCTCGGAGCGGGCGCGGGAGCCGGCATGGCTGCCACCGCGGTCGTCGTCTTCGCGCCCGCGGTGACGGCGTGGTCACTCGGCCCGGTGGGCCCGCTGCCGCTCGCGGCGTTCGCGGGTGCGCTGCTGGGCGTCGGGCTGAGCTGGGCGCTCGGCCGGTCGACGGGCGGCGCCGGGACCGCGGGGCTGTTGCTGGCCGGCGTCGCGGTGACGGCGTTCCTCACCGCGATCCAGACGTTCGTCCAGCAGCTCAACACCCAGACCCTGAAACAGGTGTACACGTGGACGCTCGGCGGGCTGAACATCACCGGCTGGACCGACGTGGGGCTGGTCGTGCCCTACGTGGGTCTCGCGGCGATCGTGCTGGTGGCGGCCGCCCGACTGCTGGACCTGCTCACACTCGGTGACGCCGAGGCGGCCTCGCTGGGCCTGCGGCCGGGCCGCATCCGCCTGGTCGTGCTGTCGGCGGCCTCGCTTGCCACGGCGGCGGCCGTGTCGGTCAGCGGGCTGATCGGCTTCGTCGGGATCGTCGTGCCGCATCTGGTGCGGCTGCTGGCGGGCGCGAGCTACCGCGTGATCGTGCCACTCTCGCTCCTCGGCGGCGCCGCCTTCGTCATCGCCGCCGATCTCGTCGCCCGGACGATCATGCCGGGTGAGCTGCCACTCGGCGTGGTCACCGCGTTCGCGGGCGCCCCGTTCTTCGCGCTGGTGCTGCGCACGAACCGGGAGCGGCTGTCGTGACCGCCACCGGGACCGCGAGCGCGCTGTCGCTGCACGACGTCAGCGCGGGCTACGGAGCGGAGCCCGTCGTGGCGCACGTGTCGCTGGAGGCCCGCCGCAGCCGGTGGCTGGCGATCGTCGGGCCGAACGGTGCGGGCAAATCCACCGTGCTGAAGGCCGTCGCGAACCTGGTGCCGTCACAGGGCACGGTGATGCTCGACGGCACCGACACCGCAACCCTGCCGCGCAAGGAGCTGGCCCGCCGCGTCGGGTACGCCCCGCAGAATCCGGCGCTGCCCGAACGACTGACCGTCACCGACTACGTACTGCTCGGCCGGGCACCCCATCTCGGCGCACTGGCACGGGAATCCGCGGCCGACGTGTCCATTGTGGAAGACGCACTCGCGCGGCTCGACCTGCACGAGTTGGCGGGGCGGCGACTGGGAACACTGTCCGGCGGTGAGGCACAGCGGGCGGTACTGGCCCGCGTGCTGGTGCAGCGCACCCCGCTGCTCCTGCTCGACGAGCCGACGACGGGGCTGGACATCGGCCACGCCCAGACGCTGCTCGAACGCCTCGACCAACTGCGCAGGGAGGACGGCACGACCGTCGTGACCACGCTGCACGACCTGACGGTGGCCGCGCAGTACGCCGACGAGCTCGTACTCCTCGACCGCGGCGGTGTCGTCGCGACGGGCCCGCCGTCACAGGTGCTCACCACCGAACGGCTGCGCACGCACTACGCCGCCGACGTCGACGTCCTCACCACCGCAGCCGGGAGCCCCGTGGTGGTTCCGGTGCGCCCCACGGACGGCCGCTGAGGCCTGGCGGGAGCGGTGGGGCGAGCGGGTTCAGGCGAGCCAGGCGACGGCGCCGCCGATCGCCACCAGCGCGGCGAGACCGAAGACGCCGGCCAGCACACGAGAACCGTTGCGCCAGGTGCTGTACACGCCGCCTACGAGGAAACCCGCGACACCGAGCAGCAGAAGCGGAACCCACTGTTCCTGCGACATGCTTACAGCACACCCTTCGTCGACGGCACGCCCCCGGCGCGCGGGTCGTTCTCCGTGGCCTCCCGCAGAGCCCGGGCCACGGCCTTGTACTGGGCCTCCGCGATGTGGTGCGGATCCCTGCCGTGGATCACGCGCACGTGCAGCGCGAGTTGCGCGTGGAACGACAGCGACTCGAAGACGTGGCGGGTCAGCACGAACGGGTAGTTGCCGCCGATCGTGAAGGTGTTGAACTCCTCCGGCTCGCCGGTGTGCACGCAGTACGGGCGGCCGGAGACGTCGATCGCCGCGTGCGCGAGCGTCTCGTCCATCGGGATCCAGCAGTCGCCGAAGCGGCGGATGCCCTTCTTGTCGCCCAGGGCCTGGCGGATCGCCTGCCCCAGCACGATCGCGGTGTCCTCGACGGTGTGGTGCGCGTCGATGTGCACGTCACCGGTCGCGGCGACGGTCAGGTCGAGCGAACCGTGCGCACCGAAGGAGATCAGCATGTGGTCGTAGAACGGCACGCCGGTCGACACGTCGACCTGTCCGGTGCCGTCGAGGTCCACTTCGACACGGATCGAGGATTCCTTCGTCGTCCGTTCGACCTTGCCCGTCCGGCTCACCGGCCGACCTCCTTGCTCGCCTCCAGGAAGGCGTCGTTCTCGTCCGGGGTGCCGATGGACACGCGCAGGTGCCCTTCGATCCCGATGTCACGGATCAGCACATCCTTGTCCACATAGGACTTCCATGCGGCCGACGGGTCGCTGAACCGTCCGAACAGGATGAAGTTGGCGTCGCTCGGTACGGGATCGAAACCCAGTCCTCGCAACGTATCCGCCACCCGATCCCGTTCGGACGCGAGTGTCGCCACGGAAGCGAGCGTGGCGTCGGCGTGCCGGAGGGCGGCGCGCGCGGCCGCCTGGGTCAGCACCGAGAGGTGATACGGCAACCGGACCAGCTGCAGCGCGTCGACCACCGCGGGCGCCGCGGCCAGGTAGCCGAGCCGACCGCCCGCGAACGCGAACGCCTTGCTCATCGTGCGGGACACGACGAGTTTCGCCGGATACCGCGGGAGCAGTTCGAGCGCGCTCGGCTGCGACGAGAACTCCGCGTACGCCTCGTCGACCACGACGATGCCCGGCGCCGCCTGCAACACGGCGTCCAGCTCGGCCAGCGGGATCGAACCGCCGGTCGGGTTGTTCGGGCTGGTCACGAACACGACGTCGGGCCTGCGCTCGGCGACGATCCGGGCCGCCTCGGCCGCGTCCAGCGAGAAGTCGGCGCGCCGCGGCGCGGGAAGCCAGTCGGTGCGCGTGCCGGCCGAGATGATCGGGTGCATCGAGTACGACGGCTCGAATCCCAGCGCCGTGCGTCCGGGACCGCCGAACGCCTGCAGAATCTGCTGGAGCACCTCGTTGGACCCGTTGGCGGCCCACACATGCCGGTGGGTCACCTCGACGCCGACCGACGACGTCAGGTACGCCGCCAGGTCCTCGCGCAGCGCCACGGCGTCGCGATCCGGATAACGGTGCAGCTGCGCCGCGGCCTCGCGCACCGCCTCGGTCACGTCGTCGACGAGTTCGGGCGGCGGCGGGTACGGGTTCTCGTTGGTGTTGAGGCGCACCGGCACGTCGAGCTGCGGCGCACCGTACGGGCTCTTGCCCCGCAGGTCCTCGCGCAGCGGCAGGTCGTCGAGCGTCACCTCGTCGGAGTGCTGCGAATCCCGAGCCGTCACCGGGCGTCTCCCTCGAATCGTGCCTGCACCGCCTCGCCGTGCGCGGGAAGGTCCTCGGCGTCGGCCAGCGCGACGACCTTGCCCGCCACCTCGCGCAGTGCCGCCTCGCTGTAGTCGATCACGTGGATACCGCGCAGGAACGTCTGCACCGACAGGCCCGACGAGTGCCGCGCGAAACCGCCCGTGGGCAGCACGTGGTTCGACCCCGCGCAGTAGTCGCCGAGCGACACCGGCGCGTACGGGCCGACGAACACCGCGCCCGCGTTGCGCACCCGGGCGGCGACGTCGCGTGCGTCGGCGGTCTGGATCTCCAGGTGTTCGGCGGCGTAAGCGTCGACGACCTGCAATCCTTCGTCCACAGTGGACACCAGGACGGTGCCGGACTGCGGGCCGCGCAACGCCGTGTCGACGCGCTCGGTGTGTTTCGTCTCCGCGACCCGGCGCTCGAGCTCGGCGTCGACCGCGTCGGCGAGCTGCTCCGACGTCGTCACCAGCACGCTGGCCGCGAGCGTGTCGTGTTCGGCCTGACTGATCAGGTCCGCGGCGACGTGGCCCGCGTCGGCCGTCTCGTCGGCGAGGATCGCGATCTCCGTGGGCCCCGCCTCGGAGTCGATGCCGATGATGCCGCGCAGCATCCGCTTGGCCGCGGTGAGGTAGACGTTGCCCGGCCCGGTCACCATGTCGACCGGCGCGAGCTCGGAGCCGTCGGTGTCGACCGCGCCGTGGGCGAGTACGGCGACCGCCTGCGCCCCGCCGACCGCCCACACCTCGTCGACGCCGAGCAGCGCCGCGGCGGCCAGGGTGGTCGGATGCGGCAGCCCGCCGAACTCGGCCTGCGGAGGCGAACACAGCACGAGCGATCCCACGCCCGCCGCCTGTGCGGGCACGACGTTCATCACGACGCTCGACGGGTAGACCGCCAGCCCGCCCGGCGCATACAACCCGACCCGGGAGACCGGCACCCACCGTTCGGTCACGGTGCCCCCGTCGGCGACCTGCGTCGTCACGTCGCCGCGCCGCTGATCCGCGTGGACCGTGCGCGCACGGGCGATCGCCTCGTCGAGCGCCGCGCGGACGGCCGGGTCGAGCTCGGCGAGTGCCCTGTCGAGCTCGGCCTGCGGCACCCGCACCGTGGCGGGGCGCACGCCGTCGAACTTCTCCGTGTACTCCAGCACCGCCTCGACGCCCCGGTCACGGACCGCGTCGACCACCGGGCGCACCTGATGCAGCGCCGCGTCCACGTTCACCTCGGCGCGCGGCAACGTGGCGCGCAGCTCGGCAGGCCGGGGGACGCGACCTCGCAGGTCGGTGCGGTTCAACATGCCTTCAAGGGTACGAGGTGAGGCCCGCCACCAGCGCACGGGCCGCCGCGTCACCGCCGTCCCACCGGTCCGGATCGCCCGCCCGGCCGGGCCCGCACACGGCGACGAGGCGGAACGTCCCCGCAGCCACCCGTACGCTGACCCCGGACACTCCGATCATCCACACCCTGACGCGGACACCGAACGCAAAGGAGACCGGCTGATGGACGCGGCGCTGCGGATCGCCCTGTGCCAGGTCACGTCGACGGCGGACCCGGCGGCGAACCTCGAACTCGTGCGCACGTGGACGGCCGACGCCGCGGCACGCGGCGCCCGCGTCGTGGTGTTCCCCGAGGCCACGATGGCCCACTTCGGCGTGAAGCTCGCGCCACTGGCGCAGCCGCTCGACGGGCCGTGGGCCTCGGAGGTCGCCGCCATCGCGCAGTCCCACGGCGTACTCGTCGTGGCGGGCATGTTCACCCCGGACGGCGACCGCGTGCGCAACACCCTGCTGGTCACCGGTCCCGGCGAGCACCGCGGCTACGACAAGATCCACCTGTACGACGCCTTCGGCTTCCACGAGTCGGCTACGGTCGCCGGCGGCGAGCAGCTGGTCACCGTGGACGTCGACGGTGTCCGGCTGGGCGTCGCGACCTGTTACGACGTGCGGTTCCCCGGACTGTTCCAGCAGCTGGCCGAGGCGGGCACGCAGGCAGTCGCGGTCCCCGCGTCCTGGGGCGCGGGCGAGGGCAAACGCGAGCAGTGGGACCTGCTGACCCGTGCCCGCGCGCTCGACTCCGGCAACTGGATCCTCGCGTGCGGGCAGGCCGACCCGGCCGCGGCGGGCGTCGAGGTGAACCCGAAGGCCCCGACGGGCGTCGGGTATTCGACGGTCGCCGACCCGTTCGGGGTCCCGCGCGCACAGGCGGGCGCCGCACCGGAACTCGTGATCGCCGACATCGACCCGGCGGTCGCCGACGCGTCCCGTAGGGCGACCGGCGCGCTCGCCAACCGCAAACTCCGTTGACGGCCGCCCGCCCGACGGCCGGTGCACCCTCAGCGGGTCAGGTCCATCCCGACGTCGAGCGCCGGTGAGGAGTGGGTGAGCGCGCCGACGGCGAGATAGTCCACACCGGATTCGGCGTAGGCGCGGGCGTTCTCCAGGCGCAGCCCGCCCGAGGCCTCCAGCCGGGTCTTCGGACTGCGCTCGTCGCGCAGTGCCACGGCCTGCCGGCACAGCTGCGGGGTGAAGTTGTCGAGCAGCACCTCGTCGGCACCCGCGTCGAGCGCCTCGGCGAGCTGTGCCAGGTCGTCGACCTCGACCTCGCACGGCAGCCCCGCGCCGCGTTCCCGCGCCAGGTGCAGCGCTGCTGTCACCGACCCCGCCGCGACGACGTGGTTGTCCTTGATGAGCACGGCGTCCCCGAGCCCCATGCGATGGTTGACCCCGCCGCCGCACCGCACGGCGTACTTCTCCAACAGCCGCAGTCCCGGCAGCGTCTTGCGGGAATCGCGGATCGCGCAGCCCGTTCCGTCCACAGCGGACACCCACGCCGCGGTCGCGGTCGCGATGCCCGACAGATGGCAGACCAGGTTCAGCGCAGTCCGCTCCGCGGTGAGCAGATCCCGCACCGGGCCTCGCACCACCAGCACCGGCTCGCCCGGCTCGGCGCGGGCTCCGTCGGCCACGCGCGACTCGACGTCGTACCGGCCGCCGAGCACCTCGTCGAACACCGCCAGTGCCGCAGGCACACCGGCCACGACGCCCGACGCCCGCGGCGTCAGCGCCGCCGTCGCGGTCACGTCGGCACCGACCGTCGCCGCCGTCGTCGCGTCCGGCCCGTACCGCAGGTCCTCGGCCAGCGCCGTCGTCACGACCCGCCGCAGGTCGTCGGCGTCCGGCCCGTTTCCGGCCCGCTCGGCCACGTCACCCTCGCTCACGCCGTACTCGCTCCCGTCCGCGATCGTTCCCGTCACTGTGGTTCGTGCCGTCTTGGTCCGTGCCGTCTCGGTCCGTGCCCGTTGTCGTTCACGCCGCCGCCGGGGCCGCCGCCTCGGCCAGCACGGGCTGACCGGAGGGGCCCAGTCGGATCGTCTGGCTACGCCGCCAGGACGTGTCGTCCCGGTCCGGGAAATCGGTGCGGACGTGGCAGCCCCTGGATTCCGTGCGCGCCGACGCGGCCGCGACGAGCGCCCGCGCCACGAGCGTCAGCGCGGTCTCCTCGACCCGTTCGCGTGTCCACCCCGCGGCCTGCGGTCGGGACGCGCCCGTCCCCCTCGCCGTCGCCAGGTCCAGGACCGACCCGGCGACGGCGAGGCCGTCCGCGTCGCGGCCGATCGCGGCGTACCGGCTCATCACCCGCTGCACGTCGTCCCGGGGCGCGGACTCGAACGGTGCGGCCTCCGCCCACTCACCGGCCCCGGAAGGGACCGGCCGGCACGAGGCCAGGTCGGCCGCCACCGCGTCGGCCGCACGCCTGCCGACGACGAGTCCTTCGAGGAGGCTGTTCGACGCGAGGCGGTTGGCACCGTGCAGGCCGGTCCTGGCGACCTCGCCCACGGCGTACAGGCCCGGCACCGGCGTGCGCCCGTCGGTGCCCGCCACGACACCGCCGCACGCGAAATGCGCCGCCGGCACGACCGGGATCGGCTCCCGCGCGGGGTCGATGCCCGCGGCGTCGCACGCGGCCCGCACCGTCGGGAACCGCGCCGCGAACCCGTCGATGCCGGTCGCGTCGAGGAACACGTGGTCGTCGACCCCGCCCGGCGCCGAGGCCAGGTGGCGGATCACGGCGGCCGACACGACGTCCCGCGGAGCCAGGTCCGCCAGCGGATGCACACCCTGCATCACGCGTGTGCCGGTCGCGTCGACGAGTACCGCACCCTCGCCGCGCACCGCCTCGGTCACCAGCGGCCGCCTACCACGTGCCCCGGGCGCGTACAGCACGGTCGGATGGAACTGCACGAACTCGAGGTCGGCCACGGGTGCGCCCGCGCGCAGCGCGAGGGCGACCCCGTCGCCGGTCGCGAGGTCGGGGTTCGAGGTGGCGGCGTACAGCTGGCCGAGCCCGCCGGTGGCGAGCACCAGCGCGGGCGTGTGCACGATGCCCGGGCAACCGCGGTCGTCGAGCACCGTCACCCCGGCGATCCGGCCCGCCGCGGTGCGCACGGCGTCGACCGCCACGTGGCCTTCCAGTACCGCGAGCTCGCCATCCGCCGCCGCGGCCACGAGCGCCCGCTGGACCTCGGCGCCGGTCGCATCGCCGCCGGCGTGGATCACCCGCAGCGCACTGTGCCCGCCTTCCCGCGTCCGCGCCAGTCCCCGCGCACCGCCGTGCTCGGCCACGTCGAAGACCGCGCCGAACCGACGCAGCGTGGCGACGGCCTCCGCGCCCCCGGTGACGATCTCGGCCACGGCCTCCGGTTCGCACAGCCCCGCACCCGCGTTCTCCGTGTCCTCGGCGTGCGCGGACACGCTGTCCCCACCGGCACCTGCCGCGCCGGCGTTCGGCGCGCCGTCCAGGACGGCGGCGATACCGCCCTGGGCCCACCGCGTGTTGCCGTCGCCGATCGCCCCTTTGGTCACGACGAGCACGCGCAGCCCGCGCTCCCGGAGCCGCAGCGCGGTGCTCAGTCCGGCGGCACCGCTACCGAGCACGACCGCATCCGCTGCAGCTTCCCAGCGAGGACCCGGAAGCCGGGTTTTCGCCTCACGGTCGTTAACCGCTACGGACGCGGGTCCGATCATTCGCCACCGCCCGGCGTGCCGATCTCGATCATCCGCTGCACCGACGCCCGGCCCCGCTCGGCGATCGCGGGATCCACGTGCACCTCGTCGGCGCCCTCGCGCAGCGAGCGCAGCAGCGCCGCCGGGGTGATCATCTTCATGTAGCGACAGGACGCACGGTCGTTGACGGCACGGAAGTCGATCTCCGGCGCGGCCTTGCGCAGCTGGTGCAGCATGCCGACCTCGGTGGCCACCAGCACCGACTCCGCATTCGTCTCCCGCGCCGCGGTCAGCATGTCGCCGGTCGAGAGGATCTTCACCCGGTCCTCGGCGACCGCGCCCTCGCCCGCGAGATACAGCGCCGAGGTCGCGCAACCGCACTCCGGGTGGATGAACAGGTCGGCGCCGGGATCGGCCGCAGCCCGCTCGGCCAGCTCGGGACCGTTGATGCCGGCGTGCACGTGGCACTCCCCCGCCCACACGTGCAGGTTCTCGCGACCGGTGACCCGTTTGACGTGCGCACCGAGGAACTGGTCCGGGCAGAACAGCACCTCGCGATCGGCCGGGACGGACGCCACGACGTCGACCGCGTTCGACGAGGTGCAGCAGATGTCGGTCTCGGCCTTCACCTCGGCGGTGGTGTTGACGTACGAGACGACGACCGCTCCCGGGTACTCCGCCTTCCACGCACGCAGCTGCTCACCATTGATCGAATCGGCGAGCGAACAGCCCGCGCGCGCATCGGGAATCAGCACCGTCTTGCCCGGCGAGAGGATCTTCGCCGTCTCGGCCATGAAGTGCACTCCGCAGAACACGATCGTCGAGGCGTCGCTCTCGGCCGCGATCCGGCTGAGGGCCAGCGAGTCACCCGTGTGGTCGGCGATCTCCTGGATCTCGGGCAGCTGGTAGTTGTGCGCGAGCAGCACCGCGTCCCGCTGCGCCGCCAGCGCGCGGACCTCCTCCGCCCACGCCGCGTCCGCGGTCACGCCGCCGTAGGGCGTCAGGTCCGCGCCGGTGTCAGGGTCGCCGTTGATCGCCGTGTCGAGCGTCGGCATGTCGAGCCTCCGGTCCGTGCCTTCGATGGGTTTTCGCCTTACAATCGAAAACCGTGCGATCCCATATTATCAGCCGCGACCCGTTGGCACACGAGGTTCTGGCCGCCGTGCTCCAGGTCCGGCGCCCGCGAGACGGTGATCGGCCGCCGTCGTTGCAGGTCCTGCTGTGGCGACGGGCCCTCGATCCGCACCTCGGACGTTGGTCACTCCCGGGCGGCCGGCTGCGTGCGGACGAGGACGTCGAAACTTCCATCCGCCGCCAGCTCGCGGAGAAGGTCGACATCCGGCAGCTCCGTCATGTCGAGCAGCTCGCCGTGTTCAGCGACCCGCGGCGCGTCCCCGGACCGAGGGTGGTCGCCACGGCGTTCCTCGGCCTCGTGCCCTCCGACGTCGACCCCGAGGTCCCCGAGGACACCGCGTGGCATCCCATCGACGACCCGCCCCGCACCGCGTTCGACCACCGCGAGATCGTCACCGGCGCCCGCGACCGGCTCCGCGCGAAGCTCAGCTACACCAACCTCGGCTTCGCCCTCGTGCCGCGGCGGTTCCCGATCTCCGTGCTCCGGGACCACTACTCGGCCGCACTCGGCTACCGCGTGTCGGCGACCAATCTGCAGCGCGTACTCGCCCGCCGCGGACTGCTCGCCGACACCGGTGACACCGCGCCGTCCGGGCGTTCCGGGGGCAGGCCCGCCGCGCTGTACTCGTTCGTCCACGACGACATGCAGGTCACCGATCCGTTCGCCGCGTTCAAACCACCAGCACCCGGTCGGGGCCGGAACGCGTGAACGGGCGCGGCGGGGCGCGAGGTCGTAACGTGAACCCGTGGCCGACACGAGACCGGACGTCCAGCGGGAGACGTTGCCGTTGTTCCCGCTGCAGACCGTGGGACTGCCGGGTACCCCGCTACCGCTGCACGTCTTCGAACCGCGCTACCGCCAGCTGACGGCGGATCTGCTCACCGGCGCGGTCCCCGACCGGCTGTTCGGCGTCGTGGCACTGCGGTCCCCGTTCCTGCGGGAGGTCGACGAGCTCGAGCATGTCCACACCATCGGGTGTGCAGCCCGGCTCGACGAGGCGAAACCGCTGCCCGACGGCCGTTACGACCTCGCCACGACCGGCGTCCGGCGGTTCGTGCTCCACGACATCGACACCCGGTCCGCCCCGTACCTCATCGGCACCGTCAGCAGCCTCGACGACCACCCGTTGGCCGGCGAATCCGACGACGACGAGGCCGCGAGGGAAGCAGCGTCCCGGCTGGGCGATCTGGCGCGGGCCGCACACCGGCGGTACTGCGACGCCGCGTGGCCCGGCGAAGGCAGGCGCGCGCCCTCACCGGACACCGATCCCGCGGCGCTGTCGTACCTGCTCGCCGCCGATTGCCGCCTGCCACTGTCCGATCGGCAGGCCCTGCTCGAACAGCGCGCGCCGCTGCGGCGCCTGCGGGAAGTCTGCCGCCTGCTCAACCGGGAGGCCGGTTTCCGGTCGCTGCTGCGCGCGATTCCGACGTCACTGCCCGACATGGACGGCGGGACCGGTACGGGGATCGTGACCAGCCTGAACTGAGCGTGAACCGGACCTGCCGGTCGTCGTCCGGCGCGTGCCGGCGGCAGGTCTCGCCGGCCCGGCGGCTCTCAGCCGAGCCTGCGCCCGAGGTCGTCACGGCTGTTCCAGATCGCGAGCATGCCGTACACGAGCGCGGTCGTCAGCGGCTGGGCGAGTACGGCCCACCCCGTCTCGAGCACCGGGGCGGCCTCGACCACCGCCCCCACCTCGGGCGGTTCGGTGATGGCGTATCGGCTGCCCGCGAACGAGAGGCCCATCTGCATGGCCAGCCACGCCGAGACTACGGAACCGAGCACGGCTGCGACGAGAATCACCGGACCGCGGCGTTCGCGCAGGAGCCACACCACGACCCCGACCGCGATTCCCGCAGCCAGGCCGAGGAGGAGGAACACGGCAAGCGCGTCGAACCGGTGCCAGCTCTCCAGCTGCAGCGGCAGCTCGCCGGCCTGACCGCCCATCACCCGCATCCGCTGCGGCGGTGCCAGCAACGACCACAACCAGCCGACGGGGATCCCCAGCAGCGCCACGAACGAGACGACACTGACCGCCGGCAACAGGTCCGCCTTCACGACGACCTTCGGCCGTTCCACGCGCACGCCTTCGAGCGCCAGCGCCGACCACGCGGGCTGTTCGGTCCGCTGCTCCGACAACGGGCGTCCTCCTCGACTGCTGCGCGGCCCCGCTGTCACGACAACGGGCCGTGCGTCACGACGGACCCGCGCCATACGCGGGGCCTCCGCCGGGGTCGCCGGCAGAGGACCTCACGCGATGGCCGCGGCCTCGGCGGCGGAAGCGATCACCGTTCCCGCCGCCGGTCGGCGCCGGCACGGGCGGGACCGCCACGTGCCGACTCCACTCGTCGACACTAGCCCGCCCGCACCGGCGGCCGTCACCGGGCCTGCGCCGCGCCGCGCACGCCAGCGGGTTCGAAGTTGTCCGCCGCCGGGTCCAGCAGATACACCTGCGCGTTCCCCACGTCGAGGTACATGCCCGTCAGGGTCAGCTCACCGCGTTCGAGGGCCGATCGCACGAGCGGCGACTCCCGCAGGTGGTCGAGCTGCTGGAGCACGTTGTGCAGGGCCACCGCGTCGCCGGCGTGCGCGGGTTCGGCTCCGTCGAGCCGCACGGACCGGGCCGTGCGGCTCCGCTCCAGACCGGCCTCACCGTGTCCGAGCCAGCCCGCGAGCCCCGTCAGTCCCTCCGGGACGCCGTCGAGCAGCGCGCGCATCGCACCGCACGAGGAATGTCCGCACACGACGATCTCGCTGACACCGAGGACGCCGACGGCGAACTCGACCGACGACCACACGGCGGCACCGTCGCCGGAGTGCTGCTCGTGCGGCGGGACGAGGTTGCCGACGTTGCGGACGGTGAACATGTCGCCCGGCCCGCTCGTGGTGATCACGTTCGGCACGATGCGCGCATCGGCACACGTGATGAACAGGGTGTGGGGCTGCTGCCCCGCAGCCAGCCTGCTCATCGTGTCACGCACCAGCGGCGCGGTGCGAGTCTGGAACTCGGAGGTGCCGCGGCGCAGCGGGGCGTGGCGCTGGTCCGGGATCTGCACCTGCGGCAGCTCCTCCTCGTCCGCCCCGTCCCTGGCCATCCACTCGGACCACGGTGCGAGCCAGCGCGGCACGGCGGCGCCCGCACGGTCCTTGCGCACGATGGGGCTGCCGTCCTTGCCGCGCGCGAACCACGGGTGGCCGACCTCGTCGACGATCACCCGGCCGCCCGACCGTTCGTGCGCCTCCTGCCAGGTGTGGAGGCAGTCGAACGCGGCGTGGTCGAGATAGTCGACGACGAGCTCCAGGGTGACCGTGCTGCGCTCCGGCAGTCCATTGAGGACCGCCGAGAGCCGCGGTACCGACAGGAACGTCAGCGCGCCTTCGATGACGACGCGCCGCGTGTCTCCCTCACCCTCGGAATGCACCGCCGACCACATCGTGCGGTGGAGCACGAGCAGCACCGACAGTCCGACGCCGAGGAGCACACCCGAGAGCAGGTCGATCAGCACCACGCCCGCCACGGTCACGACGTACAGCGACAGGTCACCGTGACGGAGAACCTCGCGGATGTGGGCCGTGTTGACGAGCTTCGCGCCGACGTGCACCAGCAGCCCGGCGAGTGCGGCCAGCGGGATGCTCTCGATCACCGTCGCCAGCAGCGCGGTGAACAGCAGCACCCACACCCCGTGCAGGATCGCCGACGCGCGGGTGCGCGCTCCCGTGGCGACGTTGGTGGAGCTGCGGACGATCACGCCGGTGATCGGCAGGCCCCCGAGCGCACCCGAGGTCATGTTGCCGAGGCCCTGGCCGATGAGTTCACGATCGAAGTTGCCGCGCTTGCCCGTGTGCATCTTGTCGACGGCGACGGCCGACAGCAGCGATTCGATACTGGCGATGAGCGCGATCGTCAGGACGGCGACCGCGAAATCGGCCCAGCCGCCGCCGGGCAGCTCCGGGGCGAACCGGATGTCGAGCACACTGCTGGGCAGGTCCACGCGTTCGGCCGACGCCCCTGTCACGACGGCCAGTACGGTCACGAGCACGATCGCGGCGAGCGGAGCGGGCACCTTGCGCACCGCCGCGGGCAGCTTGCCCCACACGAGCAGGATGCCGAGGGTCAGCAGGCCGAGGAACGCGGCGGGCCCGTGCAGATCGAGCAGCTGACCGGGCAGCTGCAGGATGTTGTCGATCGCGGAGCTGTTCGAGTCACCACCGAGGATGACGTGCAGCTGGCCCAGCACGATCGTGATGCCGATGCCCGCCAGCATGCCGTGCACGATCGCGGGCGAGATCGCGAGAGCCGCCCTGGCGACCCTGCTCAGTCCGAACAGGACCTGGAGCAGACCGGCCGCCACGGTGATGGCGCACGTGACGGCCCAGCCGAACTGGTTGATCGTCTCCGCCATGACCACGGTCAGTCCCGCTGCCGGACCGCTGACCTGGAGCGGGGATCCGCCTGCGGCGCCGGCGACGATGCCGCCGACCACGGCGGCGATCAGCCCGGCGACGATCGGCGCACCGGAGGCCAGTGCGATACCCAGCGACAACGGCACGGCGACCAGGAACACCACGAGTGAGGCCGGCAGGTCGTAGCGCAGCACCGTGGTCCACCACGGCCCGGCATCGGCCTCCTGCTGGTCGCTCTGCTGACCGGTACTCAGCGTCATCGAAAACGGCCTCCTCGAGGTCGGGTGAATTCCCCGCGTTTCGTTCGCAGGGCTAATGGCGCTCGGTCGACGGCGACCACGGACGCGCCGTCGCGAACCGGCCGGGGTCGTCACCGGCAGGCCGCGGCGTCCGCGCGCGTTACGAGTACCAACACCAGGTACCAGAGGAATGCGCCGAATGCCGTATCCCGAAAGAAATTCTCATGGGATGCTCACGTGCCTGTCACTCCACAGAGGACAGCAGATTACGGCGATCGGCCTTGTCGAGTGGCCCGTAACTCACCCGAAAAACGGACTTTCCCGGTAACCTGGTCACCGATTGCAGTCGAGTTCCCGGGAACACAATGAACACAACCGATTCGAGTGAATTTCGGTTCCCCGTGGTGCCGGAAACATGGTGTTCACCCGGAAAACCCGGATGATCTCAGTGTTTGAGATGGCGATCCGGACCGGCGAGGCTGCCGTCGAGCAGCGTCTCCAGTCGCCGTGCGAGCACGTCCCAGCGCCAGTGCTCGCTCACCCAGCGGCGGCCCGCCTCGCCCATTCCACGCGCCCGAACCGGGTCCGCCAGCAGCGAGGCCACCGTGTCGACGAGCTGGTCGCGGCGCCTGCCGTCGACGACGTGTCCGGTCACCTCGTCCAGCACCGTTTCCGGAGCGCCCCCGGAGTTCCCGGCGACCACCGGCAGTCCCGTGGCCGACGCCTCCAGGTACACGATGCCCAGTCCTTCGACGTCCAGCCCCTTGCCGCGCGTGCGCGCGGGCATGGCGAACACGTCGCCCGCCGCGTAGTGGGCGGGCAGCTCCTCGGCGGGGACCGATCCGGTGAGCACGACGTCACCGGCCACCCCGGTCTGCTCGGCCAGGGACGCCAGCTGGCCGCGGTACGGCCCGCCGCCGACGACGAGCAGTGCGGCGCCCGGCACGCGCTCGCGGATCTCGGGCAGCGCCCGGATGAGCATGTCCTGCCCCTTGCGCGGGACGAGCCGGGACACGCAGACCACCGTCGGGCGGTCCCCCAGCCCGTAGCGGATGCGCAGCTCCTCGCGAGCCGCGGGGTCGGGCCGGAACGTCTCCGGATCGACACCCGACGGCAGGTGCTCCAGGCCGGCGAACCGGCCGAACGCGGAGGCGAATCGCTTGCGCGTGTAGTCACTGACGTACGTGATGACGTCGGTGGTGTCGCCGATCCTGCGCAGCGCCTGCCGCGCGGCCGGGAGCATGGACCAGCCGACCTCGTGACCGTGCGTCGAGGCGACGATGCGTTGTGCGCCCGCGGACCGCAGCGGGGCGCCGAGCAACGCGAGGGGCGCGGCGGCACCGAACCACACGGTGTCGCAGTTGCGCGAGGCCACGAGGTCCTTGGCGCGGCGCAGCACGTCCGGAGTGGGCAGCATCAGCGCCGTGGGATGGCGGACGACCTCGTACGACTGGCGGGCGTCGAACGCGCTCGACGAGCCGGACGCACGCTCCCACGCCGGCGCGTACACGACGAGGTCGTCGGAGGGCAGGCGCGAGGTGAAGGCCTGCAGATAGGACTGGATACCACCGGGCCGGGGCGGGAAGTCGTTGGTCACCAGGAGCGTGCGGCGCATGGTGACCACGCTATCCCGCCCCGGCCCGGGCGATATGCGGGCGTGCGGCGGATCAGGCGACCCGCACGGCCCCGCTGTACTCGTCCTGCAGCGGACCGACCTTGACCGGCTCGCCCTCCGTCGGCGCGTGGACCATCTGGCCGTCGCCGATGTAGATGCCCACGTGGTAGGCCGGGGAACCGGAGAACACGAGGTCACCGGGCGCCAGCTGGTCGCGGGACACCGGGGTGCCCGCACCGGCCTGCTGGTCGGCCGCAGTCCGGGGAATCGAGATGCCGGCCGCGTCGTACGCGTACGAGGTCAGACCGGAGCAGTCGAACGAGTCCGGGCCGGTGGCGCCCCAGCTGTACGGCTTGCCGATCTGCGCCATAGCGGTGTCCACCGCCGTCTGCGCGGCGGGGCCGGGCGCCGTGACCGGTCCGACGTCCGGGCCGGTGTCCTGCAGCTGCTCCTGCTCGGAATCGTTGAGCAGGCCGGACGCCTCGCGCACCTCGGCGATCTTCTCGTCGAGGGCTTCCTTGCGCGAAGCGATGTCGCCTTCGAGCTTGGCCGCGGCGTTCTTGGCCTTCGCCGCCTGGTTGCGCGCCTGCTGCGCCTTCTGCTCCGCCGCCGCGGCGCTGTCGACAGCACCGCGGAGCTTGCTCAGCGCCTTGTTGCGGTCGGTCGCCAGCACGTCCAGCGCCGAGGAGCGCTCGAGGAAGTCCTGCGCGGAGTCACCGGTCAGCAGCGCCGACATCTTGTTCATCTGCGAACCGCTGGCGAACGATGCGCCGGCGAACCGGTCGACGTCCTTGCGGTAGCGCTCTTCGTTGGCCGACGCCCGCTGTTTGGCCTGCTTGGCGTTGCGCAGGCGCTGTTTGGCGTCACCGAGCTCACCCTGTTTCTTCTCGAGGTCCGACTGCGCCTGCAGATGGGCCTCGTTCAGCTTCTCCGCCTTCTCCGAGAGCTCGTAGTACTGGTCGAGCGCCTCGGACTGCGTCTGCTGCTGCGAAACCGGGGGTGTTTGGAGGGCGGGGTTGGGGGAAGCGGTCGCCGGTGATTGGAAGGTGACAACCGCGACGACGGCGGAAGCCGCCAGCGCGCTCGAGATCACGCGCTTCACGGGTTGCGACTGCACGTCGCTCATGTCTCCTCTGCGGTCCGGCCGCCTACCGGTCGAACGGTCCGGGTGAGGTCGGGGGCCCTCACCACGGCCCGGCCACGAGGACGCACGGCACCGGATGGGAAATCCGAGACTGAGCGCCTCCGCGTGCGGTTCCGTCACGCTACTGTGCGTGAGGTCCGGCGCAGCTCCCCGACAAAAGCTGCTCTCGGCGGCGATCCCGCGTCGCCGAACGTGTTGGACGGCTGCCTGACGCGAAATCTCGGCCAGGTTACGAAACACCATCGGCCACGTCCAGCAGCCCCGGCACGTAAATCGTTCACCGCACAGTGCGACACGTTCGGACCAGCGGTTCAGCGGTCGCTGTGACCGGTCTTACACAGCGCATCCGAAGTGATCGGGACCGTTCACCTGATTGGTTGGACCGCTCACCGCACGGCGAATGACATATCGCCATTCGGCCGACGGCGACGCGCGACACCTCCCCGATACGGGACGTCGCATCCGGTCCGTGCTCCGACGGGAGAGTCTCGTCGGAGCACGGACCGGCCGCGCGTGGTCAGCCTGCGCGGCGGTCGTCGCCGCCGGCCGGCTCCCACGGATCGACCGGATCCACGGGCACGAGGCGCAAGTGCGGGACGACACCGCCCTCGGCGAGTGCGTCGACGGCGCGGCGTTCGGTCTCGTCCCACCGCAGTTCGGGCGGCGGGCCGAGCAACACGCTGACGACACAGTCGTGGCACGCGTCGCCTCGCACCCGGCACCGATCACAGTCGATGATCAACTCGTCATCGGCTCCCGAACCCTCGGTTCCCGGCTGCACGGCCCCTGGATGCTCGACCGGTGGAGCCTCGGCCCCTGGATGCTCGGCTCGTACGTGCTCGGCACCTACCGCGCCGGTACCCACCGTCCCGGTACCTGCCGTGTCCGTACCTGCCGTGTCCGTTCCCGCCGTCCCGGCGACCGAGTCCCCGGCACTTGCGCCCCGGCAGTCGCAGGCCCCGTGGCCTGCGCGTTCGTTCCGTCGTCGTTGCATGCCGCGCACGGTAGGGCCCGCCACCGACAGGAACGGGCGCCGACTCCGCACGCCCCCGCGACGGACGTCTCGCGGTGGCCGCTCCCCGCGCGCAGCCGGCCGGGGGAGAGAGACGGGCGGGAGGTGACGGTGGCCGGTACTCAGGTACGGCCGAGCCGGGTGAGCAGCACGTCCGACGGCACCGCGTGCGCCCCGCTGCGCCGCACGGCGGTGACGATCTCCTGATCGGAGGTCGCGACGATCACGGGCCGTCCGTGCGGTTCGGCGGCCACGAGATCGCGGATGACGTCGTCGGCGAGCACACCCGGTTCGGAGAACAGCACCCGCACACCGCGCGGATTCGCGGCGGGCACCGAGGTGACGCCCGCGCCGTCGAACACGACGGTGACCTCGGCCCCCACCCTGGCCTGCAGTGCACCGAGCTGGCCGACCAGCCGGGAACGCTGCTCGGCCAACGGCAGATCCGGATAGCCGGTCTTGGTGACGTTGTAGCCGTCGACCACGACGTGGACCGCAGGCAACCGGAGCAACCTGCCGAGCGTATCGGCGTCGGCGATGCGCTCGGATCCCGACGCGGGGCCCACGACGCCGCCCACGGTGTCGGCCGGCGCCGCGCCCGTACCGGAGTCCCCGAGGGCGAACTCCCTGCGGAGCCCCTCTGCAGCGCCGCCGAGGGTGTCCAGCAACAGTCGCAGCCGCACCTCGTCGGCGGCACGGGCCTCCTGGGCGGACCGCCGGGCGGCATCGGCGTCGGCGACGGCCCGTTCGGCCCTGGTGCGCTCGGCGTCGGCGCGTTCGCGTTCGCGCGCCAGTTCGTCGGCCAGTCGCCGCGCTTCGCCGCCGCGGGCACCGGTGGCCTGCTCCGCGTCCGTGCGGGCCTGCTCGGCGGCGTCACGAGCCTCCCGCAGTTCCTGACCCTGTTTGCGCAGCCGGCCGCGGAGCTTGGCGAGCTGGTCGGTGCGTTCCTCCCGCGCCCGCTCGACGTCGGCACGCGCGGCGGCCAGTTCCTCACGCGCCTCGGCCAACTCCGCCTCGAGTTTGCGCACGCGTGCGAGCGCGGCGTCGCGTTCGGACCGCACCGACGCGTCCTCGGCGCGCTGCGCCACGTCACGGAGCCGTGCGGCCGCATCCGGCTGTCCGAGCAACAACGCCGCCGCGGCGGCGGCCACCGGATCGCTGCCGACACCGGCGGCCGGGTCGAGCGCATCCGGCCGGTGCGCCCGCGTCCATTCGACGACCGCGGTCCGGAACCGTGCCGACTCCCGCAGTCCGATCAGCAGTGCCGACGCACCCGAGCTGGCGCGTTTCGCCGGTGCGAACCGAGCGACGGGCCGCACTCGTTTCGGCACGTCCGCGGCCGGGAGCCCACCCAGTGCTCCTGCGGCGAGTTCGGCGAGACGCTCCCGCACCGGGTCCGGCAGCGAGCGCCAGTCGACGTCCTGGTGCTGTTCCGCTCCGGTGGTGTCGGCACCCGCACCCCGCGCGCCGTCCGGGCCCGCCTCGTGCGAAACCGCCTCGTCCGGAGCCGGCTCGGAGGTCGTGCCGCCTGCGGAACCGGTGTCCTGCTCGAAGCCGGACCGGTCCCCGGACGGGTCGGGACGGTGCGACGACGGCTGCATCCGTCCAGCTTAGGTTCCGGGCACCTCGCGCTCGTACGCCCGGCTCCCGCGGCTGCCGGCCCTCCGCCCGTCGGGTTCCCCGCCCGGCGTCCGCCGTCAGCCGAGGTCGAGCTCCGCGACGACCGGGAGATGATCGGACGCCTCCGGTTCTCCGGCGAGCACCCGCGCCGACACCGGGGTCACGTCGTCGCCCGCATACACGTAGTCGATCCGCTTCTCCGGGGCTTTCGAGGGCAACGTCGGCCCGTCACCCTCGCCCACGACCGGCCAGACGTCGGTCAGCGTCCGGTCGAGCGGCGCGAGTTCGGGTACACCCGGTTCGGCGTTGAGATCACCGACGAGCACCGCGCGCCGGGTGTCACCGATGAGGCCGGCGATCTGCCGACCCTGCGCCACGCGGTCCGAACGGGACGACGCCGCGAGGTGGGTGTCGTAGACGTGGACACGCTCGCCGCGGATGTTCACCTCCGCGTGCAGCAGGCCCCGCTGTTCCTGATCGGGCGAACGGTGCAGATGCGTGTTCGAGGAGTCCACGATCGGGTGCCGCGACAGGATCGCCGTCCCGTACTGCACGCGCGGCCTGCCGGGTCCGGGCGGCGGATTGTCGATGTTGGCTCCGAACACCACGTGGAATCCCAGCCGTTTCGCCAGCGCACGCGCCTGGTCGGCCCACTCGCTACGGTCCGAGTAGTGCCGGTCGACCTCCTGCAGACCGGCCACGTCGGCACCGCTGCGTTCGATCACACGGGCGATGCGGTCGAGATCGAGCGCGCCGTCCGTGCCTTCGGCGTGGTGGATGTTGAACGAGAGGACCGTGAGCGTCCGCTGCTCGGCCGACACGGGCACGGCCGCCCCCGTCGTCACCCCGACCGCCACGAGTACCGCAGCCAACCACCGCCGTGTCCGCATTCGCACATCCCCACGCTCATCCGTTCCCCCACTGTCGACGGCGATCCTCCCCGAGCCGGACGGCCACCCGATGAGCCCTGAGTGAACGCACGCGAAAAACCCTCCCCTGTCACCGCCCTGCCCCGCACCCGGGTGCCTCCCGGCTACCCGGCCCCGGCCACCGCGATACCGGCGGCCCGGGGATCAGCGGCCCAGGGATCGGTGGCGCAGTGATCGGAGGCCCTCGAACGTGCGGCGTCGATCACAAGCCGCGGGCCGAGCCGACGCCGGAGAATGTCAGGCCCGGCCCCTACAGTGCGCGGCCATGCAGCTGGCTTTCGACGAACTGGGCACCCCGCTGCGCGACGTCACCTTCGTGATCGTCGACCTGGAGACCGCGGGCGGCTCTCCCGGTCCGGACGGGATCACCGAGATCGGGGCCGTGAAGGTCCGCGGAGGCCAGGTGCTCGGCGAGTTCGGCACGCTCGTGGACCCGCGCACCACGATCCCGCCGCAGATCGTGGAACTCACCGGCATCACCACGGCGATGGTCCAGGCCGCACCGCCGATCGACCAGGTGCTGCCGGCGTTCCTCGAGTTCGCGGCCGGGGCCGTGCTCGTGGCCCACAACGCCGGCTTCGACACCCGGTTCCTGCGCGCCGCCTGCGAGGGCCACGGCTACACGTGGCCGAAACCGGCCGTCGTGTGCACGCTCACGCTCTCCCGCCGCGTGCTGTCGCAGGCCGATACGCGCTCGCACCGGCTGTCGGCGCTCGCCCGGCTCTTCGGCGCCCGCACCACGCCCACGCATCGCGCGCTCGACGACGCCCGCGCCACCGTCGACGTGCTGCACGGTCTGCTGGAACGCGTCGGCCCGGTCGGCGTGCAGTCGCTCGAGGAACTGCTCGACTTCCTCCCCGACGTCACCCCGGCCCAGCGGCGGAAACGCTCCCTCGCCGCGCACCTGCCCGAAACTCCCGGGGTGTACCTGTTCCGCGGGCCCAACGAGGAGGTGCTGTACGTCGGCACCGCCCGCAACATCCGCAGGCGTGTCCGGCAGTACTTCACCGGGTCCGAGTCACGCGGGCGCATGCGCGAGATGGTGGCGCTGGCCGAGCGGGTCGACGGCATCGAATGCGCCCACGCGCTCGAAGCCCAGGTGCGGGAACTGCGTCTGCTCGCCGCCCACCGGCCCGCGTACAACCGGCGTTCGAAGAATCCGCACACCCAGTGGTGGGTCGTGCTCACCGACGAGCCGTACCCGCGGCTGTCGGTCGTACGGTCCGAACGCGACGGAGCGCTCGGGCCGTTCGGCTCCCAGGCGCGGGCGAGAACGGCGGCCGACACCCTGGCGGGAGCCACCGGACTCCGCACCTGTACCCAACGCATCCCCGCACGTGACCCTCGGGGCACGCCGTGCGTACTGGCCGAACTCGGCCGGTGCGGCGCGCCGTGTGCCGGCAGGCAAAGCGTCGAGGACTACGCCGGTGCACCGCGGCAGATCGCCGACCTCGTCGCCGGCACCGGGGACACTCCCCTGCACGCCGCGCGCGCCCACATCGACACCCTCGCGAGCGACGGCCACTTCGAACAGGCCGCCCGCAGGCGCGACGAGCTGGTCACGTTGCTGCGCGGCGTCGGAACCGCACACCGGCTCGCCGCGCTCGCCGCGATCGAGGAACTCGTCGCCGCGGCGCCCGACGGCACCGGCGGGTGGGAGCTGGCTGTCCTCCGGCACGGCAGGCTCGCCTCCGCAGGCGTGGCGCGGCGCGGCACACCGCCCATGCCCGTCGTCGACGCTCTCGTCGCCGCTGCCGAGACCGTGCTGCCGTCGCCGGGGCCGCTGCGCGGCGCGCCCGCCGAGGAGACCGGCCTGCTGCTGCGCTGGCTCGCCACCCCCGGCCGGCGGCTGGTGCGAACCTCGCGGCCGTGGTCCGAACCCGTCCACGGGGCCGGCGGCTGGGCGCCGTGGCTCGACAAGGTCGCCACGGCGGCGACACTCGAGAACGTCGGCTGAACCGCGACTACGATCGCCCCATGACAGTCCGTTCCCCCAGGAGGCCAGAGTGATCACCGCGATCATCCTCATCAGCGCAGCAGCCGACCGGATTCCCGAAACGGCACAGGAGATCGCGGACATCGACGGCGTGTCCCAGGTCTACTCGTGTGCGGGTGACGTCGACCTGATCGCCATCGTGCGCGTGGCCTCTCACGAAGACCTGGCCGCGCTCATCCCCGCCAAGATCAGCAAGGTCGACGGCGTCGTGAACACCGACACCCACATCGCCTTCCGCTCGTACTCCAGCGCGGACACGGGCACGGCGTTCGAACTCGGCATCGAATCCGCCTGAGCCGCCACGGCCGAACAGACGCAGGGAGCCCCCGGTCCTGGTGACCGGGGGCTCCCTGCGTACCGCCGTGATTACTCGTGCGACGCGGAGCCTGCGGGCGCCTCGGACTCCTCCGGCTCACCCGATTCCAGCTCGCGGGCACGCTGGTGCCGTTCGTGCTCGGCGTGTGCGGCCTCGAGTGCCGCCGTCTCGTCCGCCGGATCCGGCGACCACCAGCCGCCGGGCACCGGCGAACCGGCCGTGCCGAGCTTGTTCATCTTCTTCGGCACCGGTGCGCCCTGGTACTCCAGCGGTACCGCGTGACCGTGGTCGTCGACCGGGCCGAGCGGCTGGTGCAGCTCGATGAACTCGCCGTGCGGCAGGCGCTTGATGATGCCGGTCTCGAGACCGTGCTCCAGCACCTCCCTGTCGGACCGCTGCAGGCCGATACAGATCCGGTACGTGATCCAGTACGACAGCGGTGGCAGCAACAGGATGCCGATACGGCCCATCCACGTCGTCGCGTTGAGCGAGATGTCGAACGCGAACGCGAGGATGTCGTTGAAGCCGGACATCTCCAGCACCATGAAGAACGTCAGCGCCATCACACCGAGGCTCGTCCGTACCGGTGCGTCCCGCGGCCGCTGCAACAGGTTGTGATGCGCGGTGTCCTTCGACAGTTTCCGTTCGATGAACGGATACGCGATGAACACCGTGAACAGGATGCCCATGCCGATCGCGCCCGCGAAGAACACCGGCGGGACCGTGTAGTTGCCCAGATACAGCTCCCAGGCGGGCCAGATTCGGAGAATGCCGTCTGCCCAGGCCATGTACCAGTCGGGCTGGGATCCGGCGGACACCTGCGACGGGTTGTACGGGCCGATGTGCCAGACCGCGTTGATCTGGAACAGACCCGACATCAACGCGATCAGACCGGTGACGACCGCGAAGAACGCACCCGCCTTGACGGCGAACACCGGCACGATCCGGACGCCGACGACGTTGGTCTCCTTGCGCTTCTTGCCGGGGAACTGGGTGTGCTTCTGGTACCACACCAGCGCCAGGTGCACGGCGACCAGCGCGAGCATGATGCCCGGGATGAGCAGGATGTGCAGCGTGTACATCCGCGGCACGATCACCGTGCCGGGGAACTCCCCGCCGAACAGCGCCCAGTGCAGCCAGGTGCCGGCCACCGGAACGGACAGCACGATGCCGGAGAGCGTCGCGCGGATACCCGTACCGGAGAGCAGGTCGTCCGGCAGCGAGTAGCCGAAGAAGCCTTCGAAGGCGCCCAGAATCAGCAGCAGCGCGCCGATGATCCAGTTGGCCTCGCGCGGGCGGCGGAACGCGCCGGTGAAGAACACGCGGAGCATGTGCACGACCATCGACGCGACGAAGATCAACGCCGCCCAGTGGTGCACCTGCCGCACGAACAGCCCACCCCTGACCTCGAACGAGATCTCGAGCGTGCTCGCCATCGCGCGGGACATCTCGATGCCCTGCAGGTTCGGGTACGGCCCCTCGTAGACGACCTCGGCCATCGACGGGTCGAAGAACAGCGTCAGGTAGACGCCCGAGAGGATGACGATGATGAAGCTGTAGAGGGCGATCTCCCCGAGCAGGAACGACCAGTGCGTCGGGAAGACCTTGTTCATCTGGTGCCGCAGGCCCTTGGACAGCAGGTACCGCTGGTCGGCGTTGTTCGCCGCCTCGGAGGCGTGCTGTGCGAGAGCGCTGGAGCCCTTGGTCGGTGTCGTCAGTGAGCTCATGACTCGCGCTCCCAGAAACCGGGTCCGATCGGCTCGATGAAGTCGTGCCGGGCGATCAGGTAACCATCGGTGTGCACCGTGATGGGCAGCTGAGCGAGTGCACGCGTCGCCGGGCCGAACACCGGCTTGGCGTACTGCAGCGCGTCGAACTGCGACTGGTGGCACGGGCACAGGATGCGGTTGGTCTGCTGCTCGTACAGCGACGTCGGGCAACCGACGTGGCTGCAGATCTTCGTGAAGGCGTAGAAGTCGCCGTAGTTGAAGTCCTCCTGGCCCTTGCGCTTCACCACGTTGGCGGCGTCGCCGGGGCGCAGACGGATCAGCATGACCGGATTGTCGGACCTGCGGACGGCGTGCAGCAGCGCCTCGTGGTCACCGAGCTCGGACTCGCGGAACGGGAACACCGTCTCCATGCCGCCCGCGTCGATCTCCTCGGGCCGGACGAGCGAGACCTCGTTCGCGTCGCCGGTGTGACGGCGCAGGTAGACGACCTCGCCCGGGTGCTGCTTCTGCCAGCCCGTGTGGACCAGCCCGTCCTTGTTGTCCGCGTTGGCGTGCGGGTCCTTGATGAACGACGCCACGGGCAGCGCGACGACGCCGAGTCCCAGCGCACCGACACCGAGTCCGGCCGTGCGCTTGATCATGGAACGGCGGCCGATCGTCGTGCGGTCACCGGCGTCGGCGAGGTGCGCGACGATGGTCTTCCGGTCGACCTCCGCCGAGCCCTCGCCCATGTTGTCGGTGCGCTGCTGGATCGCGGTCTCGTTCGGGATGAACTTCTTCCCGTACAGCAGCACACCGAACGCGATGGCCAGCACCGAGATGCCCATCGTGATGCCGAGCACCGGCGTGTACAGGCTGTACCAGAAGTGGGCCGACTCGTCACCGCGCGGCACGTACTTCCACGGCCACCAGATGAGCGCCACGACGAACGCCAGGCCGGCGAGCGCCGCGACCAGGAACCACAGCGCCACGGCGCGCTCGGCCCGCTTCTCGGCCTTCGTGCCCTTGACCGGCCACGGGTCCGGGTAATCGACGATCTCGACACCGTCCAGCTGGCCACCCAGCTCGACGAGGTCGTCCCGGCTCATCGCCGCGAGTTCCTCGTCCGAAGGACGGGGTCCTGGCTCGTTGCCACTCATGCCTATGCCCTCGATCCAATCCACAGGGTAGCGCCGATCAGGGCGCCGATCCCCACGACCCACGCGATGACACCTTCGGAAGCCGGCCCCAGACCGCCCAGCGCGTTGCCGCCCGGCTGGTTGTTGCCGTCGCCGACCGACTTCACGTAGGCGACGATGTCCCGCTTCTCCTCAGGGGTCAGCTGCCGGTCCGAGAACTTCGGCATGTTCTGCGGACCGGTCTGCATCGCGGTGTAAATCTCTTTCTCACTCGCAGGCCCGAGCTCCGGCGCGTACTTACCGGACGACAGCGCACCGCCCTGACCGGTGAAGTTGTGGCACGACGCGCAGTTGAGGCGGAACAACTCGCCACCACGCGCCGGGTTCTGGCCCTGAAGCTGCTCGCCGTGACCGTCGGGGCTCTGCGGTCCGCCGCCGTGCGCCTGGATGTAGGCACCGAGCGCGTCGATCTCGGCAGGCGTGTACTTCGCAGGCTTCCGGGAAGCCTGAGCCTCCTGCCGGACCATCGGCATCCGGCCGCTGGAGACCTGGAAGTACACCGAGGCCTCGCCGACGCCGACCAGGCTCGGGCCCTTGTCGTCGACGCCCTGCAGATTCGACCCGTGGCACGAGATGCAGGTGTTGTTGTAGATCTGCTCGCCCTTGCGCAGCTGAGCCGAATCGGTCTGCGCCTCGGCGGTCTGCGGCTCCGGTGCGAACACGGCGTACATGCCGCCCGCACCGATCAGCGCCATCGCGAGCGCGGCGAATCCGGCGACCCGCCTGCGGAACTTCGAGCGGCGGCCCGCTCGCCGGTCGCCCGCCGCTGCGGGCTTCTTCGTGGAGGTCATCTTCTGCGGCAACCCTTGCTGTCAGTTCGGCCGTACTGGGGAGAACGGATCACAGTGGTCAATGCGTCAGGGGACGATGTAGATCACCGCGAACAGGCCGATCCACACGATGTCGACGAAGTGCCAGTAGTACGACACGACGATGGCCGAGGTGGCCTGCGCCGGTGTGAACTTGCTCAACTTCGTCCGGATGAGCAGGTAGACGAACGCGATCAGACCGCCGATGACGTGCAGGCCGTGGAAGCCCGTGGTCAGGTAGAAGACCGTGCCGTAGGCGCCGGAGGGGATCGTCACACCCTCACTGATCAGCGTGAGGTACTCGCCGGCCTGCCCGAGCACGAAGACCGTGCCCATGATCAGCGTGATCAGGTACCACCGGCGCAGGCCGAAGACGTCACCGCGTTCGGCGGCGAACACGCCGAACTGACAGGTGAACGACGACGCCACCAGGATGGCGGTGAACGGCAGCGCGTAGGCGATGTCCAAGTGGATCAGCTCGCCGGTGGCCTCGTTCACCGGCGGCCAGTGCCCGGTGTCGTTCTGCGCCTTGACCGTGAAGAACATCGCGAACAGCCCGGCGAAGAACATGAGCTCGCTGGACAGCCAGACGATGGTCCCGACGCTGACCATGTTCGGCCGGTTGAGCGAGTGCACTCGCTGGCTGATGTTGGGAGCTGCCGTTGTCACGAGTCGCATTATGTCTGTTCGCCTCCCGGCCGTGCAGCCCGGGTCCTACGGAGAGTCGTGGAATCCTCGGGATCGCCTGGTGATCGCCTGGGTCGAGCGAGGTCGGGGCGGTTAACATCGACGCGCGGCGGCAACGAGGCCGCCCGAACGCCCGACATGGAGGACGGCACATGACCGATCACCCCCAGCGGATCCTCGTGTTCAGCCACCGGCCGGAGGTCCGTGACACGATCATGGGCGCCGTGGGGCGCAGGCCCGCCACCGACCTGCCCACGGTGACCTACGTCGAGGCGTCCGGAGTCGCCGACGTACTGGCCGAGATGGACGCGGGCTCCGTCGACCTCGCTATCCTCGACGGCGAGGCCCAGCCGACGGGCGGCATCGGACTGTGCAGGCAGCTCAAACACGAGATCACCGCCTGCCCGCCGATCGCCGTGGCCGTGCGGCGCGCCGACGATCGATGGCTCGCGACCTGGTCACAGGCGGACGCCGTCCTGGTGCACCCGCTGGACCCCCTCGCCTCCGCCGAAACGATCGCCGAGGTGCTGCGCAGGCAGCGCCTCCCCGCCGTACAGGGTTGATCTCACACATGCCTGACGCACCGACCTGGCCCTCGATTCTGGGCAGGCTCATCGACCGCGCCGACCTCTCCGAGGAGGAGACGGCGTGGGCGATGGACCAGATCATGTCCGACGCCGCGACCCCGTCCCAGATCGGCGGGTTCGCCGTCGGCCTCAGGGCCAAGGGCGAGACTCCCGCGGAGATCTCCGGTATGGCGTCGGCGATGCTGGCGCACGCGCGCACACTCGACATCGACTACACCGCCGTCGACATCGTCGGCACCGGCGGCGACCGCGCGGGGTCGGTGAACATCTCGACGATGTCGTCGCTGGTCGTGGCCGCGGCGGGCGCTCCGGTCGTCAAGCACGGCAGCCGGGCCGCCTCGTCGAAGTCGGGCGCGGCGGATGTGCTGGAGACCATGGGTGTGGCGATCACCATGTCGCCGGAGGACGTGCTGCGGTGCGTCTCGGAGGTCGGCATCGGGTTCTGCTTCGCGCCCGCGTTCCACCCCGCACTCAAGTACGCCGGTGCGACGCGACGTGAACTGGGTGTGCCGACGACGTTCAACATGCTCGGCCCGCTCAGCAACCCGGCGCAGCCTTCGGCCAGCCTCATCGGCTGCGCCTACCGGGACAAGACGCGGGTGCTGGCCGAGGTGTACGCCCACCGCGGGCACGACGTGCTGCTGGTCCGCGGTGACGACGGTCTCGACGAGATCACCACCACGACCACGACGACGGCATGGGTCATCACCGGCGGCACCATCCGGGAAACGACGATCGATCCGCAGGCCCTGGGAATCCCTCTCGCCACCGAGGCGGACCTGAAGGGCGGCACCCCGGAGATCAACGCCAGGGCCGTCCACGAGCTCGTCAGTGGCAAAACGGGGCCGGTTCGGGACGCGGTGCTGCTGAACGCGGCCGGCGCACTCACGGCCTACCACGGCTTCTCCGGCGATCTCTCCGGCGATCTGAGCGCCCATCTCGAGCGCGCGGCCGAGGCCCTCGACTCCGGGGCGACCGCGGACCTGCTGCAGCGGTGGATCGCCTTCTCGGCGACGACCACGGGCTGACGCCCGGCCGTGCGCGACGGCCGACCCCGCCGAACACACGTGAAGGCCCTGCCTCCCCGGTGATGCCGGGAAGGCAGGGCCTTCACGATGACGGAGCAAGGGCCTCCGGCCCCGGATCGATGACCGGGACGTCGGCCGGGGCCTCAGTGGTGGCTGGGCCCGGAGTGGTACTCGAACACCAGCCCGCCGATCGTGATCAGCAGACCGATGATCGCGAAGACCAGCAGCCAGATCTGCATGAACGCGAGCGAGATTCCCGCCAGCGCCGCGCAGGCGGCGAGGCCGACCGGCCAGTAGCTACCGGCGCTGAAGAAACCCAGTTCGCCCGCGCCGTCGCTGACCTCGGCCTCCTCGTTGTCCTCGGGCCGGTCCGGGATGCGGCGGCCGACGAACCGGATGTAGCTGCCGACCAGGAGCGTGAGGCCGCCGGTCAGAATCAGCGCGACGGTGCCGATCGGCTCGACCCCGTCCTCGGTCATGACGCCCGTCATCACCCCGTAGACGACCGCCACGAAGAACGCGAAGACCATGACGATGTCGAACAGCCTGGCTTCGTTCTTCATGTGCCCTGTGTCCTTACTGGTAGCTCAGCGTTCGTGATCAGCGTACTGAGGATGGATCCGATACTTCGATGCCAGCCGGTCGCGTGCCGCGCGCGGACCGGGCCGCGTCCCGCCCGCCGTGGGCGGGACGATCAGCCGGAGGCCGTCCGCAGCGTGCGGTCGGTGGCGAACGGTGTGGTCGTGGTGGCGGTCGGGCTGCACAGCTCCTCGTCGCAGCCCTCGTCCTGCAGCGCCTTCAGCGCGTCCGCGGCCGTGTTGGGCTCGCCGGTCCGCGTGTTGGTCTGCGCCCGCAGCTCGATGTACCGGTCGTACAGCTCCGGCGACAGCGCGCGCACCTCGAAGTTCATCATCGCGTGGTACGTGCCGCACAGCTCGGCGCAGCGGCCGACGAACGCGCCTTGGCTGTCGATCGTGTTCTGGAACGTGTTGTCCTGGTTGTTCTTCTTCGGGAACGGCATGACGTCCCGCTTGAAGTTGAACTCCGGCACCCAGAACGAGTGGATGACGTCGGTCGAACGCAGGTTGTACTGGATCGTCCGGTCGGTCGGCAGCACCAGCAGCGGAATCTCCGACGAGCTGCCGACGGTGGAGATCGTCTGGCCGTTCTCGGTCTTGGCCTCGTCCGGGTAGCCGAACTCCCAGTTCCACTGGAAGGCCGTGACATCGACCGTGACGTCGGGCTCGTCCTCCTCCGCCAGCACCTGACTCTCGGTGGTGGCGGTGAAGAAGAACAGCACACACACCATGATCACGGGCACGACGACGCAGAACAGCTCGAGCGGCACGTTGTACTGGAACTGCCGCGGGAGGGCGTCCTGCCCGCTCGTGTCGGCGGGGGACGGCTTCTTCCGGTGGAAGATCATCGACCAGAACATCAGGCCCCAGACGATGACGCCGACGAGCAGCGCGGCGACGACGGACCAGGTCCAGAAGGTCCGCATGCTGTCGGCCTCGGGGGTGACGCCTTCCGGCCACCCGAACCGCAGGACCTCCTCGCCGGAACATCCCGTCGCCAGGACGGCGACAAGCCCGGCGAGCATGGTCACCTTGGCGACCTTGCCCCGGCGTGTGTTCCGGGTGCGTTCTGGAACGCCCACTGCGCGATGCCTCCTCGCCCGATCACTACGTGACGTAGGGGGACTTTAGCCGAGGTGAACCGGATCGGCGCCCAAGGGGTATCCGTGCCCCCGCCGCCGTTACCGCGGACACACTGCGGGCATACTGGCGACTCCAGCGCCGCATCGGTTCACGGCCGGGTCACGGCCGGTGCGCCATCGGCCCCGGCACGACCGCCCGCGGGCCACGTGACGAGCCGATTCGGCGAGCCCGCGACGAGCAAAAAGGTGTGTGAAGAGGCGTGTGCGGCCTGCTTGGACTGGTGTGTCCCAGTGAGAACGACGCGGCGACAGCACGTCCCGCCGTGGGCGAGGCGCTGCGCTGCCAACGGCATCGCGGCCCGGACGAGACCGACACCTGGGCCGACGGCGAGATCGTGTTCGGTTTCAACCGGCTCGCGATCATCGACGTCGACCACTCGCACCAGCCGTTGACCTGGGGGCCGCCGGAGAATCCGACGCGCTACACCATCAACTTCAACGGTGAGATCTACAACTATCTCGAGCTGCGTGCCGAACTCGCGCAGCAGCACGGTGCGACCTTCGACACAGAGGGCGACACCGAGGCGATCGTCGCGGCGTACCACCACCTCGGCCCCGCAGCCGTGGGCCGGCTGCGCGGCATGTTCGCGTTCCTGATCTGGGACTCCGAGGCGAAGGTGGTCTTCGGGGCGCGCGATCCGTTCGGCATCAAGCCGCTGTTCGTCTCGACCGGCCCGAACGGCGTGGCCTTCGCCAGCGAGAAGAAGAGCCTGCTCGCGCTCACCGGCACGCTCGGGCTGGCCGACGAGCTCGACCCGGTGGCGCTGCAGCACTACCTGGTCCTCCAGTACGTGCCCGAGCCCGAGTCGCTGCACCGGAACGTGCGGCGCATCGAGTCCGGCACGTCGTTCACCGTCTCGCCCGGTGGGGAACTGCGCACCGACCGGTACTTCTCCCCCGAGTTCCGCACCAAGCCGGTCTCCGGGCCCGCCCAGACCGCGGCGCTGCACGAGGAGATCGCCGAGGTGATGCGCGACTCGGTGGCCAAGCACATGCGCGCGGACGTGACCGTCGGCTCGTTCCTGTCGGGGGGCATCGACTCGACCGCGATCGCGGCGCTGGCCAAGGAGCACAACCCGAACCTGATCACCTTCACCACCGGGTTCGAGCGCGAGGGCTACTCCGAGGTCGACGTCGCGGCCGAGTCCGCGGCCGCGATCGGCGTCAAGCACGTCGTCCGCACCGTCTCCGCCCAGGAGATGATGGAGACGCTGCCGCTGATCGTCTGGTACCTCGACGACCCGGTCGCCGACCCGGCCCTCGTGCCGCTGTGGTTCATCGCCCGCGAGGCGCGCAAGCACGTGAAGGTCGTCCTGTCCGGCGAGGGCTCCGACGAGCTGTTCGGCGGGTACACGATCTACCGCGAACCGCTGTCGCTGGCGCCGTTCGAGAAGATGCCCGGTGCGTTGCGGCGGCTCGCCGGGAAGGTGTCGAAGGCCATCCCCGAAGGCACACGCGGCAAGGACCTGTTGCGGCGCGGATCGCTGCCCCTCGAGGAGCGCTACTACGGCAACGCGCGCCTGTTCCGTGACGACCAGCTGCGCGAGGTCCTGCCCCAGTACGCCGAGGGCGTCGGACACCAGGACGTCACACGGCCCTGGTACGACCTGTCCCGCGGCTGGGACCCGGTGTCCCGGATGCAGCACATCGACCTGTTCACCTGGCTGCGCGGCGACATCCTCGTCAAGGCGGACAAGGTGACGATGGCCAACTCGCTCGAACTGCGGGTGCCGTTCCTCGACTCCGAGGTGTTCCGCGTCTCGTCGGCCATCCCGCTCGACCAGAAGATCACCAAGGAGACGACGAAGTTCGCCCTCCGCAGGGCACTCGACGGCATCGTCCCCTCGCACGTGCTGAACCGCCGCAAGCTCGGGTTCCCCGTGCCGATCCGCCACTGGCTCCGCAACGACATGTACGACTGGGCGCGCGGCATCATCGCCGACTCGCAGACCGGTCACCTGCTGGACAAGGCCGCCGTCCGAGCGCTGCTCGACGAGCACCGCGCCGGCACACTCGACCACAGCCGCCGGCTCTGGGCACTGCTGGTGTTCATGATCTGGCACGGCATCTTCGTCGAGAACCGCATCAAGGTCGACGTCCCGGAACCGCAATACCCGGTGTACCTCTAAGTCGGGCACCCCGGGCCGGCCCTTCCGGCCCGGGCTCTCCGGTGACGTCTCGCCGTGGAGCCCGGCCTGGCGGCGGGTTCCGCTGGTGGAACGCCGGCGCCGCGCCGCCTCCCGGCCGCGCTGCGCAGCCCGGCGCCGCCGCGCCGCTCGGCGCCGGTCCGGTGTACACCGCCCCTGCCCTGCACATCGTGCAGGACAAGCGGTTCTTCGTCGGCATGCTCGTCAACGCGAGTTACGCGGTGACCGACCAGGCGGGCACGCTGCTCGGCGCGATCGTCCAGGTGGATCCGGACGCCTCGAAACAGGCCCGCACCCCACAGCGACGACGGCGGCGGGGCGGGGCTGTCCCAGCACTACGAGCTGATCGACGCCTCCGGCGCGCCGTACTTCCACATCGCACGGGCCCTCCGTGCACAGTCGGCGACCAGGCCCCGCTTCGACGTCACCCTGCCGGACGGGACACCGCTGGGGCACGTGGAGTCCGAGACGCTCGTCGGCCGGATCACGATGGGACTGTATGCGTCGGGAGCGCGGATCGGCGAGCTGAAGATGGGCGGCATCCGGAACAACGTCCTCAACCTGTCCGACAACCTGTCCGACGCGGGCGGGCAGAAGGTCGTCGAGTGCGAACGCAAGCCGCCGATGTTCTCCAGGGAGGACGCCTACAACCTGAGCCGGCCCTATCCGCTCGCAGAACCGTTCGGCACGCTGATCCTGGGCGGCATCATCGCGGTGGACAACGCGTTCTTCGCGCGAAGCCAGGCGTCGCTGTTCTGACCCGACCCGAAGCCGCACCGGACGGCGGGCTCCGCCCCCGCCACGCGTCGCTGCCCGAGCTCGATTCACGAGCACGTTAACCCTGCCGAGCGACTACCGGACGGTACAGCGCGACTACCGGCCGGTAAGCCTGTCGCCCGGTCCCGTCGCTGCTTACGTTCGGTCGCGATGAACAGCGCCCACGACACCTCCAGCGCCCACGACACCGCTGCCGACGGCACGTCCGCCGACCGCGTCCCCGCCTTCCGTACCGCGCCGGGCGCACCCGAGCCGGAGTCCCTGAACGACCTCATCGCCGACTGCCGGGACATTCCGCGTCCACACGTACCCGGGCAGCGGCCGCATCCCTCCGCTCGGCCGTGGAATGTGAACGAGGCATGTCACGCTCAGGTATCAGGACTGGACGCGTACGTCTGACACCAGGCACGCTCACGGGAGCCGCGGTCAACGGCGATCGCGGCCCCACTCCCCGTCCCCGAGGCCGGTCGGCGACGTTCGACCGGCCGACGACAGCGAAAACGGGCGCCGGTCATGAAGACCGACGCCCGTTTTCGCAGTTCGCATGCCCCCGCCGCCGCGGGGCGGGACTCAGTGGAACGAGTCGCCGCAGGCGCAGGAACCGCCCGCGTTCGGGTTGTCGATAGTGAAGCCCTGCTTCTCGATCGTGTCGACGAAGTCGATCTGGGCGCCTTCGACGTACGGGGCGCTCATCCGGTCCACCGCGACGCGCAGGCCGTTGAAGTCGCGGTACAGGTCGCCGTCGAGTTCGCGCTCGTCGAAGAAGAGCTGATAGCGCAGGCCCGCACAGCCGCCCGGCTGCACCGCGATACGCAGGTGCATGTCGTCGCGGCCCTCCTGGTCGAGCAGCGCCTTGGCCTTGCCTGCGGCGCTCTCGGTCAGGATGACGCCGTGGGTGGCCTCCTCGGCGGCGTTGTTGCCGGTCTGCTCAGCGGTCGTCATGGCACTCCCTCAAGTCGCTGTCCCGGGGCTCGATCTCCGCACGGCAGTCGCCTCACGGAGCGGACATTCCCCATGCTCACTCCAGTATTCCACCGGAGGCAACAAGGTGGACGGCCGTCTTGTTCCCCGGCCGCCATGGTGGCACATCCGCCGACCGCCTGAACAACGGCAGTGAGCACTGCAATACCCTGGCAGCGTGAGGTTCCTGCGCCGGGGCAATGCCCAGAAGTCCGAATCCGATGCCGCCGAGACCACGGTCGACGTCGACGGGTCGGGCGAGTCCGACGTGCCCAAGGGCTACACCCCGGGCAAGGGCAGGCCGACGCCGAGGCGCGTCGAGGCCGAGGGCAAGCGCCGCGGCCCGGTCGCGCCGCCGCCCACCACCACGCGCGAGGCGATCCGCCGGAACCGGGAGCTGAAGAAGCAGAACCCGGTGACCAAGGAGGACAAGGAAGCGCGCCGCGTCGCCGCCCGCGAGCGCCGGGAGAAGATGATGGCCGGCGACGAGCGCTACCTGCTCCCCCGGGACCGCGGTCCGGTCAAGCAGTACGTGCGCGACCTGATCGACTCGCGGCGCAACATCCTGGGCCTGTTCATGCCGCTGGCCGTGCTGGTGTTCCTGTCGCTGCTGGTGCCGGTCGTGGCGATCCAGCAGTACGCCACGCTGGTCACGACGATCTTCCTGCTCGGCATGCTGGTCGAGGGCTTCATCAACGGCAGGCGGGTGACGAAGGCCGCGCGGGAGCGGTTCCCGAACGAGACGATCCGCGGTGCCTCCCTCGGCTGGTACGCGTTCGTGCGGGCGAGCCAGCTGCGGCGGCTGCGGGTGCCGAAACCGCGGCTCAAGGCGGGCGACCCGATCCCGTGACGACGTGAGCCTGCCGCGGGCCCGCTGCCGTGAGATGACTTTCGAGGTCGTCGGACCACCCCAGCGCGAGACGTCTCGAGCATCACACCTCCGGGTCGTTAGCCACGCGAACTAAGCCCCTAGGATCCGGGTATGGAGTTTCGACGTCTCGGCCGCAGCGGCCTCAATGTCAGTGAGATCTCGTACGGCAACTGGCTCACCCACGGTTCCCAGGTGGAGGAGGACCAGGCGCACGCCTGCATCAAGGCGGCCCTGGACGCGGGCATCACGACCTTCGACACCGCCGACGTGTACGCGAACACCGCCGCCGAATCGGTGCTCGGCCGCGGCCTGCAGGGGCAGCGCCGTGAAAGCCTGGAGATCTTCACCAAGGTCTTCTGGCCGACCGGCCCGAAGGGCCCGAACGACAAGGGCCTGGGCCGCAAGCACGTCATGGAGTCGGCGCACGCCTCGCTGAAGCGCCTCGGCACCGACTACGTGGACCTGTACCAGGCGCACCGATTCGACCACACGACGCCACTCGAAGAGACGATGCAGGCCTTCGCCGACCTGGTCCGGCAGGGCAAGGTGCTCTACGTCGGCGTCTCGGAGTGGACCGGCGAGCAGATCACCCGCGGTGCCGAACTGGCCCGCGAACTGAAGATCCCGTTCGTGTCGAACCAGCCGCAGTACAACATGCTGTGGCGCGTCATCGAGGACCAGGTCGTGCCCGCGTCCGAGCGCGAGGGCATGAGCCAGATCGTGTGGTCGCCGATCGCGCAGGGCGTACTCACCGGCAAGTACAAGCCGGGCCGGCCGCTCCCCGCAGGCTCACGCGCGACCGACGAGAAGGGCGGCGCCAACACGGTCCAGAAGTTCCTGCGCGACGAGGTGCTCGAGCGGGTCGAGAAGCTCACCCCGCTGGCACAGCAGGCCGGCCTGTCGCTGGCACAGCTGGCCGTGGCGTGGGTGCTGCAGAACCGCAACGTCGCCTCGGCGATCATCGGCGCCTCCCGGCCCGAGCAGGTGCAGGAGAACGTCAAGGCCGTCGGCGTGACGCTGGACGACGACCTGATGACGGCCATCGACGAGGCACTCGGCGACGTCGTGGTCACCGACCCGCGGGAGACGAAGAGCCCCGAATCGCTCTGACGTCCGGACGGCGCTGAGCGGCGATCGCTCAGCGGTCGCGCCCGCCGTCGTCGGAGTGACGGCGGCGGGCGTCCGCCGCGGCCGACCACACGAGCCGCACCTCGTCCGCCAGCCGCCACGGCTTGCGCGCGGCCGTGCGCGGCAGCGACCCGGTGAACCCCACCGGGTGCCTGCGCAGTCTGCGGGCCATGCGGCCGGGTTTGCTGAGCATCCGGTGCCGCAGGTCCTGCAGGTACCGGCGGCGGACGTCCCGTTCGATGGAGGTGCCGCACGTCAGGCAGGTGGTGACCACCAGCAGCCGCCCGGCGTAGGCGAGTTCGTGTCGCGTCTCGCGGCCGCACCGGTGGCAGGCGAGCGTGGCGTGTTCGATCGTTCCCTTCGCGCCCATCGCTTCCGTCCTCGTCGACGTCACGTCCGGTAATCCGCCGCGGCCAGCACCTGCTCGGCGACCACCAGATCGTGCGGGTAGGTGATCTTGAAGTTCTGCTGCTCCCCGCGCACCCACCGCACCGGAAGCCCGGAGAACCGTTCCATCACCGAGGCCGTGTCGGTGCCCACGAAGTCGTCCCGTGCGGCACGTTCGTAGACCTCGAGAAGGGGCCCGGCGCGAAAGCCCTGCGGTGTCTGGGCACGCACGATCGACGCCGGTTCCTGTCCGGTGAGCTCGCCCGCCTCGTCCACGGCCACCAGGTCACCCGCCGGCAAGGCCGGGATCGCACCGCCGTGCTCGCGGGCCTCGTGGAGCACTCCCGCGATCAGCGCCGGACTCACCAGCGGCCGGGCGGCGTCGTGGATCAGCACCGTGTCGACCGAACCCTCGTCGATACGGCTCGACAGCCATCGCAGCGCCCGCAGTTCCGACTCCTGCCGCGTCTCGCCGCCGTAGACGACCTCCACGGAGGCGTCGACCTCGCGGTCCAGCACCCAGTCCACCAGGTCCTTGTCCTGCGGACGCGCGACGAGCACGAGGGCGCCGATCTCCGGCACCCGCCCGAACGCGTCGAGCGACCACGACACCAGCCTGCGCCCGGCCAGCGGCAGGTACACCTTGTTCATCTCCGCGCCGACCCGCGTCCCGGCCCCGCTGGCCAGCACGACGCCGGCCGCGGGCGGAACCCGGCGGCTCCGGCCCGCCGAGCCTCGCCGGGTTCTCCGTTCCGCCACGGCGGAGATCATACGAGACCGGGTTCATCCGAGTTCGCCGCCGAGCAGCTCGCCGATCGTGGCCAGCAGCCGCGCGCCTGCGACGCCGTCGGCGACCCGGTGGTCGACGCTGAGCCCGAGGGTGCACCGCAGCCGGGTGCCGATCCCGCCCGGCACCGGCACGACCCGCGGCTCGACCGTGCCGACGGCGAGTGCGGTGGCCTGCGGTGGCGTCAGCAAGGCCTGGAAACCGCCGACGCCGCTGCCGCCGAGGTTCGACATCGTGCTCGACGCGGTCGCCGACAGCTCCGGCAGTTCCAGCCTGCCGGTCCTGGCTCGCGTGACGACGTCGTCGATGCGCCGGGCCAGGGCCGGCAGGTCGCCGGAGTCCGGGTCGGTCAGCACGGGTGCGAGCAGCCCCCGTTCGGTGTCGACGGCGACCGCGACCGACAGCCGGTCGCAGGGTTGCACCCCGCCGTCGGTCCAGGTGGCGTTCAGTTCCGGATGCCTGCGCAGCGCCGCGGCGAGCACGCGGGTGAACACGACCGTCCAGCTCACCCCGCCTCGCCGGAGCTGCGCCTCGTCGAGGTCGACGTCGCGGTACAGCACGAACTGCGGCACGCCGGCGCTCGCCGTCATGCGGCGGGCGACCGCGGCGCGCCCGTCCCGCCGCCGGGTCGGGGCACTCGCCGGAGGCGCAGCCGGTTCCGGCCGCAATCCGCCGCGGTTCGGTTCCTCCGCCGGAAGGTCGGCCACGCGGATCGTGTCCCACGGGCCGGTCGCGGTCAGCGCCGCGAGGTCCACTCCCCGTTCGGCCGCCAACCGGCGCGCTGCGGGCACCGCGGCGGGCGGCCGGGCCGGGTCCCCTGCGGCGGCGCCGTTCGCCGACACCGGTACACCCGCCGGTTCCGGTGCCGATTCCGGTGCCGGCGCGGGTTCCGCGGCGGTCTCCGGTTCCGGGGACGTCGCGGTCTCCGGTTCGGGGGCCGGACCGTCGAACAGCCCGTCCAGGAGGTCCTCTGCCTCGGAGTCGACATAGGCGATGGGGTCGCCGACGGCGATGACGTCCTCGGGCGCGGCGACGAGGCGGGCGAGGACACCGTCGACCGTCGCCTCGACCTCCATGTCGACTTTGTCCGTGGTGACCTCACAGACGACCTCGCCCTGGCGCACCTCGTCGCCCTCGGCCTTGTGCCACGCGACGAACACGCCCTCGGTCATGGTCATCGACATCTTCGGCATCACCAGCGGGACCTGGTTGTTCACCATCGCCGCACCAACTCCCCCGCCTTCGCCACGATGTCGTCGACCTGTGGCACGGCGGCCTGTTCGAGCTGCGGCGCGTACGGGATCGGCACGTCGAGACCGCACAGCCGGGACACCGGCGCCTGCAACCGGCCGAACGCGGGCGATTCGACGATCCTCGCCGCGATCTCGGACATGAACCCGCCGGTTCTCGGCGCCTCCTGCACCAGCAGGGCCCGTCCCGTCGCCGCCACGCTGTCCACAATGGTCTGATCGTCGAGCGGCCGGAGCGTGCGCGGGTCCAGCACGGCGGCCGACACCCCGTCGGTGGCGAGCCGTTCGGCGGCCTCCAGCGCACGCGGCACCATCACGCCGGTGGCCACGATCGTCACGTCCGCACCGGTGCGCCGGACGGCCGTCTCGCCGAGCGGCACCCGCACGGGGTCCTCCGGCACCGGCCCGCTCTGCTTGTAGAGCAGTTTGTGTTCCAGCACGATCACCGGGTTCGGATCATCGATCGCGCTGAGCAGCAGGCCCTTCGCATCGGCAGCCGTGCTCGGCATGACCACCTTCAGCCCCGGCACGTGGGCGAACCACGCCTCCAGGCTCTGCGAATGCTGCGCGGCCGCGCCGGTTCCCGAACCGCCGGGCGCGCGCAACACCATCGGCACGGTCGCCGCACCGCCGAGCATGAAGTGGATCTTCGCGGCCTGGTTGGCGATCTGGTCCATCGCCTGCGCCGTGAAGTCGGAGAACTGGATCTCCACGATCGGGCGCATGCCCGCGAGCCCGGCACCGACCGCGGCGCCGACGATGCCGAGTTCGCTGATCGGGGTGTCGCGCACCCGCTCGGTGCCGAACCGGTGCACCAGGTCACCGCTGACGCCGAACGCACCGCCGTAGGTGCCCACGTCCTCGCCGAACAGGAACACGCTCTCGTCCGCCGTCATGGCCTGTGCCATCGCCTCGCGCACGGCCTCGGAGTAGGTGAGGGTGCGCGGTTCGGCCACTGCCGGAGCCGTTCCACCGGCCGCAGCGCCGCCGGTGACCGGTTCTGTTCCGGCGGCCGTCACCGCGCCGGTGCCCACGTCGCTGGTCGTCGTCATCCTCGGGTTCCTCCGGCGATCGGCGCCCCCGCCGGGGCGTACACGGCGTCGGTCAACGTGGCGGCGTCGGCGTCCGGCGCGGCGCTCGCGGTGCGGATCGCCTCCCGCACGCGGTCGCGCGCGAGGATGCGGCACTCCTCGACGTCCGATTCGGACAGTGCGGGTGGCACGGACGGTGCCGTCGCCGCGGCAGCACCGGTGACGGCCGACTCGAACGCCGCGATCGGGTCACGTTCGCGCCAGCTCTCGATCTCCTCACGGGTGCGGTAGAGGTTCTTGTCGCTCTTGGAGTGGCCCTTCCAGCGGTAGGTCAGCGCTTCCACGAACGACGGCCCGCCTCCCGACCGGGCACGCTGCACGGCGTCGGTGACGACGTCGTGCACGGCCTGCGGATCGTTGCCGTCCACCGTCACCCCGGGAATGCCGTACCCGCGCGCACGTTCGGCGAGTGTGTCGACGTTGAACGCCCTGTCCACCGACATCGACATCCCGTAGCGGTTGTTCTCGCACACGAACACCACCGGCAGGTCCCAGATCGCGGCGAGGTTGACCCCTTCGTGCCAGGCACCCTCGTTGACCGCACCGTCGCCGAAGAAGCTGACGACGACCTGCGACCCGCCGCGCATGCGCACGGCCAGCCCCGCGCCGGCGGCGATCGGCACCCCGCCTGCGACGATGCCGTTGGCCCCGAGGTTGCCGGTGGCGACGTCGGCGATGTGCATCGATCCGCCGCGGCCCCGGCAGTAGCCGGTCTCCTTGGCCAGCAGCTCGGCCATCATCGCGTCCAGCTTCGCGCCCTTGGCGATGCAGTGGCCGTGACCGCGGTGGGTCGACGTGATGTAGTCGCCTTCGGACAGTGCCATGCAGGCGCCCGTCGGCACGGCCTCCTGGCCGATCGACAGGTGCATCGTGCCGTGCATGAGCCCTCGCGCGAACATGTCGTCGACCGCCTCCTCGAAGCGGCGGATCGTCCACATCGTGGTGAGCGCGTGCTTCGCCAGGCCGGGGTCGGCGGTGAGCGTCACCGGACCGTCACCTCCTCGCCCGCGAGCAGCCGGTCCTGCAACCGCCGCAGGGTGGCGATCGTCGTGCTCTCGTCCACGGCGACGTCCTCGGCTGTCAGCACCGTGCCCTCGGGAACGTCGCGGAGCACCCGGCCGCCCGCGACGAGGCCGAGCGGGAGGTGCCCGTCGTCGCGTACCGCCGTGGCCCGGTCGGTGATGCCGTACACGGTCTCCCCGCCGATGCCGTCGATCGCCTCGCCCGCGGCGAGGTCACGCTTGGCGACCGCGAGCACCTCGGCGTTCCAGGCGACGGGGGCGAGACTCGGCGTACGGTCGGCCACGGCCTTGGCGACCGACAACGGCGCCTCGACGCTCGCCAGGTGGTACGGACGGTAGAACGCGTAGTACGGGCCCTTGCCCATGCCCAGGTAGGCCATCTCGGACATGACCGCGGGGTGGTCGCTGCGGCCGATGACGAACACACCGGGCGCGACCGGTCCGGTGCAGTAGTCCACCATGCCCTCGCCCGGCAGCACACCGCCGTCGGACTCCGGCCGGAACGTCTCCGCCAGCGCCTCGACCGTGCAGTGCGGACCGGTCATGCCCCGCGAGGGCACGGCCAGATCCACACCGTTGGCCAGCGCAGCCATCTCGATCATCGTCTTCGAGCCGTCGACGAAGCTGGCGAGCATGTGCGGGTTCATGCCCTTGGCCTCGGCCTCCTCGGTCAACGACGCGGGGGTGGCCGACGGCCGGAGCGGGTTGTTCTTGCCCTTGCCCGCGCAGACGACGTCGAAGCCGATGTCCCGCACGTAGTCGGCGAGGGCCTTGCACTCGACGGGCTCGTCGCCGCGGCACACCGTGTACACGCGGCCGGTCCGCTCGGCGACGGTCTTCAGCAGGTAGCCGATGGTCACGTCGCATTCGACGTTCAGCATCGCGATGTCCTGGCCTGCCAGCAGGCCGTGGAACGCCACCTGCGCCCCGACCTCGGGCACGCCGCTGGCGTCCACGAGCACGTCCAGCGGCAGGCCGGGCAGCGCGGTCGCGTCCGAGGTGACGACCGGCGTTCCGGCCTCGATCATCCGTGCCAGCTCGGCGCGGTCGCCGCTCAGCACGGCGTCGCCGCGGCCCGCCTCGGCGAACGCGCGGCGGCCACGATCGGGGGTGATGTCGGCGATCGCCGCGACCTCCATCCCGTCGATCCGGCTCGCCTGCACCACGAAACCGAGCCCCATCTGCCCCGCACCGACGAGCCCGACCCGGACCGGACGGCCCAGTTCCCGTTCCCGCTCTCGCAGCCGATCGACATACCTCATCCGCGTTTCCTCCGGTCCGCCTCGTCGCGCCTGATGCGGGTGAACGTGCACATCTCCGCATTACACGGCCGCATTTGCACATATGTGAGTATGATGTGCACCTTGGTTCTTCCTTGGTAGCACGGGAGATCTGCAGCACACAAGCTTCAGACATGTGCACATATGTGCGCGCGTTATGGGTGCACATGGGTACACGGGCCGGCCCCGCTGCAGCGCGATGCACCGCCCGGCCGCCCGCGGTGACGCCGGCCCCTCATCGCCGCCCAGCAGCCCGTGCCAGGTCCCGTACCGCGAGGGCCATCCGCACACATGCGGGCGGCGCGTCTCCCGTTCGCTCCGGGAGACGCGGCCGCCCGCATGTGTCGTGTCCGCCTGCTCAGCCGCCTGCTCAGCCGCGGAGTGTCCGGGGCCGGCTCGAACGCAGTCCGCCCGCGTTGAGCCGTCCCGCCATGCCGATCGCCTCACGCAGCGCCGTGGCGATCGCCGCCGATCCGGCCCGCTCCTCGGCACCGTCGACCGGACCCACCAGTTCGGGCCGCTCGGCGAACCGGGCGAACACCGACGCGCCGTGCATCGCCTGTGCCCGGGTGATCTCACCGCGCCTGCGATCGATCACCAACAGCACGATCGCGCCGCGGAGCCTGCCCTTCGCCCGCCCGCTGACCAGGAGCACGCCGCTGCGGTTCTCGTCGTCGGCGAGTGCGTTGACCGCGCTCTGATACGCCAGGTGCTGCCGGTAGCTCAGCACGCCCGCCACCACGAACGCACCCAGGATCAGCACCAGCGCCTGCCAGGTCACGGCGTCGCTCCCCGGAACCCGACCCGCGCACCCGCGGCCGGCGGCGAGACCGTGCCCTTGGCATGCACGGCACCCGGTAGCAATTCCGTGCTCTCGTCGGGATTCAGGTACACGACGATGTGCCCGAGCGTGCTCAGGTTCTCGTGGGCCCTGTCCCCCACCGCGATCACTTCGACGTCCTCGTCACCGATGCTGAACACGTCGCCGGTACGGATCTCGCGCGCCGGTCCCGTTGCAGGGCCGTGCACCACGCTCACGCTTTCCAGCGCGTCCGGAATGGGGTCGGCGTACAGGATGACGACGCCGCCGTCGACCATCTCCGCGGCCTCGTCCCCGGCCCGCAGGACCGTGCTCTCGTAATAGAAGCTCATGTGTTCCTCCTCGAACCCGCACTCGCGACCGGCGCTAGAGACCGAAGCTTGCGGCCCACGCAATGACGACCGCAAGCGGCGATGTGATCATGCGGCTGATCAGCACGGCAGGGGTGCCGACCGCCACGGTTTCCGGTTTCGCCTCGCCGAGCGCCAGGCCGACCGGCACAAAGTCACAGCCCACCTGGCCGTTGATGGCGAACAGCGTCGGCAGCGCGTACTGCACCGGCAGCGCCCCGATCGCGATCTGACTGCCCATGAGCGTGCCGACGACCTGCGCGATCGCGGCACCCGGACCGAGCACCGGCGACAGGAACGGCAGCGCGACGACGAAGCTGATCGCGAGCAGGCCGAACGGATTGCTCGCGATGGGCGAGAGCACCTGGCCCATCCATTCGGCCACGCCCGTGTACATGACGATGCCGAGCAGCAGGCTCACGTAGGCCATGAACGGGAGAATGGTCTTCAGCGTCAGATCGACCGTCTGCCTGCCCGCCGCCAGCATCGTGTTGACGAACGTGCCCACGGCGGAGCCGAACCCGACGAACACGTTGGTGACCGCGTTGAACGCCTTGCCCAGCGGGCCGCCGACCGGCAGGGTCGCCGCCACCGCCGACGCGGACGGCCGGTCACCCCGTGGCGGCACCGCACCACCGGAGGACGCCGCACCACCCGGCGCCCCGTCACCCTCGGCAGTGCTCGTTCCCTTGGCCGACTCGACCTCGCCGTCCGATGTGGACCGCGCGATCTCGTTCATCCCCACCGCGGAGACGAACAGCTCCTCGGTGATGAACTTCGCCAGCGGCCCTCCGGGGGCACCCGGATAGACGTCCACGGTGGGGATGCCCTTGCGCGGGTAGACGCCGATACGGGCGGTGCCGCCGCAGTTGATGACGGCCGCCACCACTTCGTCGTCGGGGACGGTCGTGTTGAACCCGTCCACCGCCTCGGCCCCGGTGAGGTCGGCGATCTTCTGCGCCACCGGGTGGATCCCGCCGCCGGTCACCGACAGCACCTTCGTGCGCGTCTCGTCGGCCCGCAGGGTCAGGCCGGGTCCCCAGCCGCCTGCACCCGCGCGGACGAAGACCGTGGACGACGATTCCGTACCGGTCGCCGTCGTGTCCTGCCCTGACGTCGCCTCGTGCTCGGTCATGCCTTCTCACCCGCCTTCGCCTGCTCGAATTGCCGGTCGAAATCGGCGAAGACCTCGCTGCGGCCGGTCCGTTTGATCATGAACGCGGTGAGTTTCTCGGTGATGATGCCGCGGATGAAGATCACGAGGATGCCCACGAGGAAGTAGCGCAGCGCCAGCGGCACCGTGGACTCGCCGAGCTGTGTGACGCCGTTGGCGATGCCGAACCAGACGAACAGCTCGCCGGCGTTCGCGTAGGGGAAGAACGTGGTCACCGGGTGCACGAACGACACCGCGGAGTCGTAGAACGCGGGCTTGTACCGCTCGGGCAGGAACCGCCCGAACGAGTAGGCCATCGGGTTCGTCAGCATCAGCAGCGCGAGGATCGGCATGACCGAGTAGCGGGTGATCCACCACCGGCCGCACCACTGGACCGCACGCGTGACGCGCTCCTCGCCGATGAACGTGGTGAGCGCATACATGAACGTGAGCAGCACGATCAGCGTCGGCAGGATGCCGGTCACCAGATCGACGAACTGCGAGCCCGCTTCCTCGAACAGGCCGATGAAATGGGTTCCCAGCCACTCGAAGACACCCAGCACACCCCCGCTCGTCTCGGTCTCCGGCTGAGCCGGCTGCTGCTGCGCCATCAGATTTCAGCGAGCGGGCCTGTTGCTTTGGCTGCGGGGCGGATCGACGCCTTGTTTCGCGTGATCGGTTTTTTACCTGCGCTGGTCCCACTCGCCTCCCTCCCCTCATTCTTATAAGAGTGGTGTTTGTATACTGTTGTGGTGTCCGTCACCAGGAAGGTTCGCCAGTTCTCCGGCGGCGTGTGCGACCTCGGACTGCATGTGGTGTGGTGTTCGAAGTACCGCCGCCGGGTTCTGGGTGGCCGGGTCGGGGAACGCTTGGACGAGTTGATCCGGCAGAAGGCCGACGAGCGGGGGTGGGAGGTCGTGGCGCTGGAAGTGATGCCCGACCAGGTGCACCTGTTCGTCAAGCATGATCCGAAATCGTCAGCGTCGTATGTAGCGAACCAGTTCAAAGGATTCACCTCGCGTGTGTTGCGCGAGGAGTTCCCGCATCTGCGTTCGCGGCTGCCGACGTTGTGGTCGTCGTCGTACTTGGCCGCCTCGGTCGGTTCGGTGTCGGCCGACACGGTGCAGGAGTACGTCGATACGCAGTCTGAGCGCGTGTAGCCGTGCGACGGTCGTACAAGTTCCTTCTGCGTCCGACCAGTAAGCAGCAGCAGGCGTTGCGGGCGATGTTGGCTGATCACTGCGACCTGTACAACGCGGCGTTGCAGGAACGCCGTGATGCCTATCGGCACGGGTCGAAGACCCGCGTGCGCTACGGCGATCAGTCCGGGCAGCTCACAGCTATCCGCGCAGCGGATCAGGGCGGGCAGGGACGCTGGTCGTTTTCGTCGCAACAGGCCACGCTGCGCCGGCTGAACAAGGCGTTCGAGGCGTTCTTCCGCCGCGTCAAAGCTGGCGAGGTGCCCGGATATCCGCGTTTCAAGGGAAAGGGCCACTTCGACACGGTCGATTTCCCGAAGGACGGCGATGGGTGCCGGTGGAACTCCGCCCCACACGAGAGTCAGGTGCGCGTGCGCCTGCAAGGCGTCGGGCACGTGCGGGTCCACCAGCACCGGCCCGTGCGCGGCATGGTGAAAACGGTGAGTGTCAAGCGGGAGGCGAACCGGTGGTTCGTTGTTCTGTCCTGCGAGGGCGTTCCTGCCGAGCCACTGCCCGAGACCGGCCGCACTACCGGTATCGATATGGGTGTCGAGCACTTCGCGACCACCAGCGGCGGCAAGCACATCGCTGGCCCCCGGCACGCCCAGCAGGCCGCCGAGGATCTTGCCGAGGCGCAACGGGCACTGGCCGAGTTCCCCAAGAAGGTCCGTACGTCGCTGCGCACGAAGAAACACCGGCATGCAGCGCGCAAGGTCGGCAACCTCCACGCCAAGATTCGTCGACAGCGGCTGGACCACCACCACAAGACCGCGCTCGCGCTCGTGCGTGACAACGACGTGATAGCGCACGAAGACCTCAACATCAGCGGCATGACCACCGCACCGAAACCCAAACCACACCCGGACCAGTCCGGCGCATTCCTGCCCAACCGCGCAGCAGCGAAAGCCGGGCTCAACCGCTCGATCCTCGACGCAGGTTGGGGGCAGTTCCTTTCGATCCTGGCGGACAAGGCTGAAAGCGCCGGTCGCCGAGTGGTCGCGGTGGATGCCCGCAACACCTCCCGCACATGTCCCGAATGTGGACATGTCGCAGCGGAGAACCGTGTCAGTCAAGCCGATTTCACCTGCCAACGCTGCGGGCACGCGGCGAACGCCGACGTCAACGCGGCAATCAACATCGCAACCAGGGCCGGGCTGGTCCTCTCCAACACTGCCTGAGCAGCACCAGAGGAAGCCCGCGCGTCCCCACGTGGGCGGAGTCACTACAGCAAGCACTTGCATTCCTTGGCCTCCTTCTCGGCCCCCGGCGGATATGCGCTGATAGACGTGCGGACCCGGCCACCCTCCGGCCGGTCCGGCGCCTGCATGATCGGTGCCCCGAGCCCGTCATCCGTCTCGTTCGCACCCGTTGCACGTCGCACCCGTCTGCACATTGCGCCCGTCGCACATTGCAGACTGCTGCACATATGTGCAAAGCTTGTTCACGTTTGCCAGTGATGTGTGTAACATGCCGTCGAACCGTCGACAAGGCCCCGGCGACGACCGGGACCGGGAAGCAAGGGAGCGCCTCCATGCCGGAAATCCACGTCAAGGTCGGCTCGTCCGTCGGACTTCACGCCAGGCCGGCCAGCCAGTTCGTCAAAGCCGCGACCGCCACGGGCAGCGACGTCCGCATCGGCAGGCCCGGCTCCGACCTCGTGGACGCTCGCAGTATGTTGTCCGTACTGGGCCTCGCCATCGGGCACGGTGAAGAGGTCGTCCTGCGCACCGACGGCGACGGCGCCGGCGACGCGCTCACCGAACTGTCCCGCATGCTCGAGTCCGATTTGGACGCGTGATCGATGCCACCGCCCCGTGATCAGCAAGCACTCGTCGCAGCGGCACGGCTGTACTACGAGGAAGGCCGCTCGCAGCACGAGGTCGCCAAGGCACTCGACATCAGCCGCTCCAGCGTGTCGCGGATGCTCACGGCCGCGCGGGAGCACGGCATCGTGCGCATCGAGATCAACGACCCGACGGGGCGCGACATGGATCTCGAGGCGGAACTGGCCGAGCGGTTCGGCCTGCGGGACTGCCGGGTCGCCGAGATCCACAGCGGCGACCGTCCACTGCAGCGCGTGGGCGACCTCGGCGCACGCTGGTTGCTGGACACGATCCAACCGGGACAGCGGATCGGTGTTTCCTGGGGCACAGGACTTCAAGCACTGGTGCAGTCCATTCCGGACGAGGGCGGACTCGACGTCGAAGTGCTGCCACTCGTCGGCGGACTATCCGCAGTGGACACCGCCATCAGCGGCGAGGAGCTGGTCCGTGACCTGGCGGGTCGGCTCGGTGGCCGGTACCAGCGCCTCCACGCCCCCGCGTTACTCACCTCCAAGGAGGGCAGGGACGTGCTGCTGGCCGAGCCGAGCGTCCAGGCAACGCTGGACGCCGCCCGGCGCGTGCAGGTCGCGCTGGCCGGCATCGGCCGGGTCGGCCGCGGCTCATCGGCGTCGTTGGTGACGGCGATGAACCTGTCCGAGCAGGAGCGGGCCGGATTGGACGCCGCGGGGCCGGTCGGCGACGTCTGCGCGCGGTTCTTCGACGCCGCGGGCAAGGCCGTCACCGGGCCCGCCGACGACCGGGTGCTCGCCGTGTCGCTGGCCGACCTGGCGGCGATCCCGACGGTCGCGGGCGTGGCTGCGGGGCCCGAGAAGGCCGACGGTGTCCTCGGAGCACTGCACACCACGGTGCTCGACGTGCTGATCTGTGACAGCTCACTGGCCAGGGCGCTGCTCTCGGAGCGAGGCGCGGTAGCTTGAGCCCGTGAACATCGAGTTCGGTCCCGTCACTCTTCCCGACGAGAACGCGCGCGCCGGTGCACTGCAGCGGCACGCGGCGCTGCTGTCACCCCCGCGCTCACTGGGCAGGCTGGAACGGCTCGGCGCCTGGCTCGCCGCGTGCCAGGGGCGGACGCCGCCCCGGCCGCTGCGGCGGATGCGCGTCGTGGTGTTCGCCGCCGATCACGGGGTCACCGCCGACGGCGTGTCCCTCGGCGGTCCCGGCACGACGCGGGCACTGCTCGACGCGCTCGACGCCGGCTCGGCACCGCTGAACGTCCTCGCCGACGTGGCGGGCGCCGGGATCCGGGTGCTCGACGTGGGCACGGCGGGTGGCTCAGGACCGGACCACGTGCGCAGCGGGTCGGGCTCGATCGCCGCGGCGGACGCGCTCACCGAGGACGAGACCGAGGCCGCGGTACGCGCCGGGATGCGGGCTGCCGATGCGGAGGTCGACGAGGGCGCCGACGCGCTCGTGGCCGCCGAGCTCGGCGCCGGCGTCACAACCCCCGCTGCGACGCTGGTCGCAGCGCTGACCGACACCGAACCGGTGGCCGTGGTCGGGCGCGGGTCCGGGATCGACGACAGGGCGTGGATGCGCAAGACCACCGCCATCCGGGACGCGCTGCGGCGCTGCCGGCCGGTCACGGGCGATCCGCTCGGGCTGCTGCGCACCGCGGGCGGCGCGGATCTCGCCGCGATGACGGGGTTTCTGGCACAGGCTGCGGTGCGGCGGACGCCGGTGGTGCTGGACGGCCTGCCGTCGACCGCGGCGGCGCTCCTGGCGGAGGAACTCGCACCGGGCGCACGGTCCTGGTGGCTGGCGGCGCACCGTGCGGCCGAGCCCGCCCAGGTGGTTGCGCTGGAGCATCTGGACCTGGAGCCGGTACTCGACCTGAACATCCGGCTCGGCGCGGGCACCGGGGCCGCGACCGTGCTGCCGATGCTCGCCTCCGCTGCCCGGCTGCTCACCGACGTCGCCGAACGACCGGCACTGCCCGCCGACGCGGACATCACCTGACGCGACCTGCGCATCTCACGGTGTCGGCCCGCGGCAACACGCCGCGGGCCGACACCGAGCGCGGATGCGGTTCAGTCGAACTTGTGCACCCAGCCGTGGTCGTCGGCGCGGGTGCCTTCCTGAATGCCGGTGAGCTGTTCGCGCAGCGCCATCGTCAGCTCGCCGGGCTCGCCGCTGCCGATGGTGAACTCACCGTCGTCGTGCTTGACGTGTCCCACCGGCGTGATCACCGCGGCGGTTCCGCAGGCGAACACCTCGGTCAGCTCCCCTGACCTCGCGGCGTTCTCCCACTCCTCGGTCGAGATCCGCCGCTCCTCGACCCGGAGACCCCGGTCGGCCGCCAGTTCCAGCAGGGACCTGCGGGTCACGCCGGGCAACAGGGATCCGCTCAGCTCGGGCGTCACCACGGTCGCCTCGTCTCCCGAACCGAAGACGAAGAACAGGTTCATCCCGCCCATCTCCTCGACCCAGCGGTGCTCGGCCGCGTCGAGCCACACCACCTGGTCGCAGCCCTGCTCGACGGCCTGGGCCTGCGCGACGAACGACGCCGCGTAGTTACCCGCGCACTTGGCCTCGCCGGTGCCACCCGGCGCGGCCCGCACGTACTCGGTCGACAGCCACACCGTCACGGGTTTGACACCGCCGGAGAAGTACGACCCGGCCGGCGAGGCGATGAGCAGGTACAGGTACTCCGCGGACGGACTGTTGACCCCCAGTCCCTCCCCCGTGGCGATCATGAACGGCCGCAGGTACAGCGCGTCGCCCTGCCGCGTCGGCACCCAGCGCTTGTCGATGTCCACGAGCTCGGCGATCGACCCGAGGAACAGCTCGTCGGGCAGCTCCGGCATGGCGAGCCTGCGCGCGGAGTCACGGAACCGCTGCGCGTTCGCCTCCGGCCGGAACGCACCGATGGTGCCGTCGGGCTGGCGGTACGCCTTCAGCCCCTCGAAGATCGCCTGCCCGTAGTGCAGGACCTGCGTCGCCGGGTCGAACGTCAACGGCGCGTACTCGCGCACCTCGGCGTCGTGCCATCCCTGCTCGGCGTTCCACTTCACCGTGACCATGTGGTCGGTGAACCGCACGCCGAAACCCGGATTCTCCAGTACGTCCGCTACGCGCTCCGCGGAGGTCGCGTGCGTGCTGGGAATACGGGTGAACAGGGTTGTCGTCGTCATACCCGGAGCATATCGCCCCGATGGCCCCACAGCGCCATACCCGGTCGTTACGATCGCGGTGTGAACACGAACCCCCAGCACCCGGGCACTCCGTACTCGCCGCAGTCCGCGCCCTACCCGCCGACCTCCCAGCCGACGGGCGGGCAGGCGCAGCCGTCGCCGTCGGGTGGCGGCTTCGCGACCCTCGCGGGTGCCGCGCTGCTGACCTTCGCCTGCGGGATGGCGGTCCTGATCGGCTACCTGATGATCGGGAGTTTCGGCGCGATCATCGGCATCTTCGGTGCGATCTTCGGCGTCGTGTGGCTGGCAGGGGTCCACGGCGGCAAGGTGTTCCCGCGCGAGGGGTTCCCGACGAAGTCGCTCGGCGGTCTCGCCGCGGCCTCGGCCGTACTCCTCGCTCTCGCGGCCGCCATGACCTGACCACCGTCACGGTCACAGCCGGGTCAGCAGCCCGCCGAACAACAGGACGGCCGGCACGACGACCGCCACCCGCCCGGGACCGCGCCGCCCCACCGCCGCGCGGCCGGCGAGTTCCGCGAGCGCCAGCATCGCCGCGACCGTCACCGCAGCGGCCGGCGCCAGCAGTGCCGCCGGGATCGCGGCCACCGCCGCGGGCACGACCACGGACGTGATCTGCGACGGATGTGCCCGCTGCCTGGCCGCGCCGAACGCCGTGAGCGCCGCGGGCAGGCACGCCAGCGTCACGACCGCGCCCAGCGCCGGTGCCAGTGCCTGGGCGTCCGCCGCGGCGAAGGTGTCGCGCAGCGACGTCGTCGACAGCCCGAGCCGCAACGGGCCGAGCTGGTACAGCGCTGCACCCGCCACGACGAGCGCCGCGACCGAGCCCACCACGACCGTGCGCCGCGACCGGCCGCGGAGGACGGGCACGAACACCGCGGCGGCCGACAGCACGCCGCCGACCACGCCCCACGGCGTGTCCCCGCCGACCGGCTCGGCCGCGTGCGAGGGAGCCGGGCTCACCCCGAGGCACACCGCCACGAAAGCGGCGGCCGCAAGCAACAGCAGACCGCCCACCCACCGGCGCCAGTAGGCGTCGAGCCTGATCCCCGCCACGTCGGCGACCGCGACACCGGCGACGAGCAGCACCGCCGCGGCGGGCCGGTGGTCCGGCACCAGGTAGGCCGCGAAGGTCGAGGCGGCCAGCACCACGATCGCCAGCCGTGCGGCGCGGCCGAAGCCGTCGACCAGTCGGCCGGGGCCGGGGCCGGGGCCGGGCCGGGCCGCCCCGTCCGGCACGTCGCCGTCCGACTCCGGCACGTCCCCGTCGCACTCCCCACCGTCCGGACCGGGGCCGCCGGAAGCCCGGCCGCCCGGTGCGGCGGCGCCGGCCGGGGTGCCGAGACGCGCCACCCCTGGTTCGGCCGCCAGCACGAACACCGCCGCCAGCGCGATGCCGAACAGTGCCCACCAGCCTGCGCCCGCCACGGCCACGGCGAGCCCGCCGAGCACGCCCAGCGCGATCCACACCGCTGCCCACCTGCCTTCGTTCACCGTCACCGGCACACCTACTTCCGGCAGCCGCCGGGAGCGTCAATAGCATGGCTGACGAGTGAACACCCGAGATGAGGAGTCCCAGCGTGGCCGTTCCGAAACTTGCCCTGACCGAGCTGACCGAGGCGTCGCTGGCGAAGACCCGCGCGCAGACCGTCGTGGTCGGCACCGTGCAGGCCACCGGCGGCCTCGAACTGGCACCCGGCTCAGAGGCCGTGGACGCGGCGTACGGCGGCACGCTCGCCGACGTTCTCTCGAAACTCGGGGCGACCGGCGCGGCCGAGGAGGTCGTGAAGGTTCCGTCGCTCGGCAGGCTGGCGGCCGACGTGGTGCTGGCGGTCGGGCTCGGCCAGCCGGAGGTGACGGCCGAACAGGTGCGCCGCGCGTCCGGCGCTGCGGGCCGCGCCCTGGCGGGCACGAAGCGCGCCCTGACGACGCTGTCGGCGGTCGACCTGCAGGCCGCGACGGAGGGCATCGCGCTCGGTTCCTACGCGTTCACCGAGTACAAGTCCGAGAAGGGCGACAAGCCGGTGCAGACGGTGGACGTCGCCGCGCCCGCCGAGGGCACCACCAAGCAGCACCGCGCCACGCTGAAGGCCGCGACGGCCACCGCAGAGGCGGTCTGCACCACGCGCGACTTCATCAACACCCCGCCGAACGACCTGTTCCCCGGCTCGTTCGCCGACCGTGCCCGCGCGCTGGCCGAGGATGCCGGCGTGGCCGTCGAGGTGCTCGACGAGAAGCAGCTCAAGCGCAAGGGTTTCGGCGGCATCCTCGGTGTCGGCGCGGGCTCGTCGCGCCCGCCGCGGCTGGTGAAGGTGACCTACAAGGGCGCCAAGGCGCGCAAGCGGATCGCGCTGGTCGGCAAGGGCATCACGTTCGACACCGGCGGTATCTCGCTCAAGCCGGCGGCGAACATGGACAACATGACCTCCGACATGTCCGGCGCCGCGGCGGTGCTGTCGTCGGTGCTGCTGGCGGCGAAACTGAAGTTCCCGCTCGAGGTCACCGCCTACATCCCGCTGGCGGAGAACATGCCGTCCGGTACGTCGTACCGGCCCGGTGACGTGCTGACCATGTACGGCGGCAAGACCGTCGAGGTGCTCAACACCGACGCCGAAGGACGCCTCGTGCTCGCCGACGCGATCGTGCGCGCGGCCGAGGACGAGCCGGACTACCTCATCGAGACCTCGACGCTCACCGGCGCGCAGGTCGTCGCGCTGGGCAACCGGACGGCAGGCGTGATGGGCTCGGACGAGTTCCGCGACCGCGTGGCCGAACTGGGACAGGCGACCGGTGAGAACGCCTGGCCGATGCCGCTTCCCGACGAGCTGCGGTCCGAACTGGACTCGAAGCTGGCCGATCTGGCGAACGTCACGGGCGCCCGCTGGGGCGGCATGCTCGCCGCGGGCATCTTCCTGCGCGAGTTCGTCGCCGACGACCTGCCGTGGGCGCACATCGACATCGCCGGCCCCTCGTACAACACCGGTTCGCCGTGGGGCTACACCGGCAAGGGCGGCACGGGCGTGCCGGTCCGCACCATCGCGGCCGTACTCGCCGATATCGCCGACAACGGCTGAGCGGTCTCGGGCCGCGGAAACGGCGACACGCGAGGAACGGGGACACGCGACGAGTGCAGGAGACGCCGGTGGTGACGGCGGGCCGCGGTGACCACCCCGAAGGGTCCGTCCGCACGGTGCTGACGGGAACCGACGACGCCGTCGACGCGACCGTCGCGCGTGAGGCGCTGCTCCTCGCGTGCGCGGGCGCGCTCGGCGAGTCGGACCGGCTGGTGCGGCACTGGACGACCGCCACCGACCGCGGGGTGGACCGGCTCGCCGCCACCGCCGTCACCGCGCGGGCGTGGGCGATGCTGCTCGCCGCGCGTGACGAGCTGCCCGGCGGCGATTCCCGGCGGCCGGACTGGGCCGAGGGACTCGTGCCGCTCGACCTGGACGCCGAACGAGACGAGCACGAGAAGGTGCTCGGTGAACGGGACGCGCTGCCTCCGCGGGGCAGGCGGCAGCGGGAGGCCGCGGCGGACGCGGAGCATGCCGCGGCCGCCGGAGACACCGACGCCGCCCGCGAAGCGCTGCACCGGTGGAGCGAGGTGGCCAGGGAGATCCCGCAGCCGGACGCCGCCACCCTCGCGGCGTGCCGGCACGTCGCACCACTGCTGGTCCGCGGGGAGCTGGCGGTCGACCCCGAGTGGGCACGCAGCTACGCGGGCGCGCTCGTCGCCGCGCTCGACCAGCGGTATCGCAGCGAGCCCCGCGACGCCGACTGGCGAGAGCTGATCGAGGCGATCATGCGGCTGCGGGGCGAGCCGGACGCCGTGCCGCCGGCCGCCTCGGTCGCGGCGATCGACCATGCGGAGAACCGGCTCGGCCGAACCCTGCCGGACGAGTTCCGCACGTTCCTCGGCGTGTGCGACGGCCTGCGCGCCGACGTCGTGTTCCCGCGGCTGCTCGGGGTGGCCGAACTCCGCCACGGCACGGAAACGGATGCCTCCGGCCCCGCCATCGTGATCAGCGATCCGCCCGTGTTGGCACTCTGGCCGTCCGGCGAGGTCACCGAGGACGACGAGCTGTTCGGCCGCAGCGTCCATCCCGGAATCCGGTCGGTGCTCGAGGAACACCTGCGCCTGCTGGAGGCGAGCGCCTGACGGTGGTGCGGGCACCTGTCCGGCACCACCGCCGATGCGCTCAGACCTCGTGAACCCCGGGCTTTCCGTTCTCGACGACGAACCCGGCCGGCGTGCTCACCGGCGCGCCGGGCCGTGTCACGTACGGCACGACGCGGTAGTCGGCGCGGTGGTTCTCACGGTCGACCGTGCAGCGCACGCAGCCCCGCCGCTGGTTGTAGAACTTCATGTGCGGGTTGGCGGCCAGCCACTGCTCACCGCGCCGGTCCATGTCGGCACCGTCGCCGCCCGAGCTGATCGACGCGGGCGAGGAACTCCGCGCCCACCGTGAGCGAATCCGGGTCGGCGAAGTCCTGCTTCAGGTCGGCGGCCATGCTGCAGTGCGCGTCGCCCGTGATCACGACCAAGTTGTCGACGCCCCGATCGACCACGCCGTCGACCAGGCGCTGCCGGGCCGGTTCGTAGCCGTTCCAGTTGTCCATCGGCAGCCGCAGTCCCTCGCCCGGATCGCGGTCGGCCCTGGCCATCACGGTCTGCTGAGCGAGAATGTTCCATCGCGCCGTGGAGGAACCGAGCCCGTCGAGCAGCCAGCGTTCCTGCTCCGCGCCGAGCATGCTGCGGTCGGGATCCTGCGTCTCCGGCGAGTTCCGGTCCACCTGGTCGCTGCGGTACTGGCGGCCGTCGAGCACGTCGAACTCGGCGAGCGCGCCGAACCGCAGCCGCCGGTAGATCCGCATGTCCGGCCCCCCTTCGGCACCGACGAGCGCCGCAGCGGCAGGTGCTCGTAGTAGGCCTGGTAGGCCGCGGCGCGGCGGACCAGGAAATCGCCGGGGTCGACGCCGTCGTGCTGGGGGATCTCGTCCGCGTAGTCGTTCTCGACCTCGTGGTCGTCCCACGTCACGATCCACGGGAACGCCGCGTGGCACCGCTGCAGGTCGGGGTCGGTCTTGTACTGGGCGTGCCGCATGCGGTAATCGGCCAGCGAGACGATCTCGTGGGCGGGCACGTGAGCACGGCCGACGGCCCGTCGCGGATCCCTCGTAGATGTAGTCGCCGAGGTGCACCACCGCGCGCAGGTCCTCGCCGGCGAGGTGGCGGTGCGCCGTGTACTACCCGGCCGGGTAGTTCTGGCAGGACACGAACGCGAACGCCAGCGCGTCGACGTTCGCGTCGGCCGCCGGCGCGGTGCGGGTCCGCCCGACGGCGCTGATCTCGCCACCCACCCGGAACCGGTAGAAGTACTCGCGATCCGGGCGCAACGTGTCGACCTCGACGTGAACCGAGTGACCGAGTTCCGGTATGGCATTGACCACACCGTGGGCGACCCGGCCGGCGAAGAGCTCGTCCTCGGCCACCTCCCAGCGGACGGGCACCACACCCCGGCCGCGCATCCCGCCCGAACCGTCCTCGGCCAGCGGGTCGGGAGCCAGCCGCGTCCACAGCACCACCCCGCTGGGCAGCGGATCGCCGGAGGCGACGCCGAGTGCGAACGGATGCCCCGTGAACCGGGAACGCTCTGCCGGTGAGGCCCAGGTCCATCCGGTGTTCAGCCCTCCCGCGGCGAGTGCGGCACCGGCCGCGCCGCCGAGTTCCAGAAACCTGCGTCGATCGAAGCCGTTCATGCCGTTCTCCTCCGTCGTGTTCACCGATCGGAGGGACCGGTCATCAGGTCGAGCTGATCACGGCATGTCCGGTCGCGGTCGCCGGTATGGCTGACACCCGACGGCCCGCTGAACACCTCACGCGTCGCGTTCGGCCTCCCGCCTGCGGCGCTCCAGGATCTTCTGCCGCTGCGTGTAGTCGCGCATGCGCTGCGGATATCCGGTGCGCGCGACCTCGTACACCGGGATCGAGCGCTTGCCGCCGAAGTCCTGCGCCTGCCCCAGACTCCCGATGCGCCTGCGGGTCCACTCGCCGTCGTGCGCGACCAGCACGACCGTCGTCTCGGTGACGTTCGTCCTGGGCTCCACGTACGCCTCGACCCCGCGCCGCTGCGACGCCCACGCGTCCAGATGGCTCGTGTCCGCGTCGCTCGCCCCGCGCAACGTCCCGGGCCGCTGTTTCCCACCGCGCTTGCGCCGCAGCCGGTCGAACAGCCCCACGTCGATCACCTCTCCACGTTCGCCTCCGACGATCATTGTCCCTTATTTCCGAACTCGTGGGACAGCCTCACCGACCACACTTCGCGCCTCCCAGGCACGAAGTGACAGGATGTGGCATGACAAGCGCGCGCGTGCGCGCGTGCGTACACCACAGACACCCTCTGGGAGGCCGCGTGGACAGCCGACGCCCCACAGCGCCGCGTAGTGTTCACAGGGCCGACCGGGTGCCGGAGGAAACCTGCGCGAGGGAGTTGGACAAGTGAGCGACGCTGAAGCCGACCTGGTGATCCTGGGTGGCGGATCGGGCGGTTACGCCGCGGCCTTCCGGGCCGCCGAACTGGGCATGTCCGTCACGCTGATCGAGAAGGACAAACTGGGCGGCACCTGCTTGCATCGAGGGTGCATCCCGACCAAGGCGCTGCTGCACGCCGCCGAGGTCGCCGATTCGGCCCGCGAAGGCGAGCAGTTCGGCGTGAAGAGCACGCTCGAGGGCGTCGACATGGCCGGGGTCCACAAGTACAAGGACGGCATCGTCACCCGGCTGCACAAGGGCCTCCAGGGGCTGGCGAAGGCACACCAGGTCACCTTCGTCGAAGGGGCCGGGACCTACGTCGGCGGCACCACGGTCGAGGTCGACGGCACCCGGTACACGGGTAAGAACATCATCCTGGCGACCGGTTCGTACTCGAAGACGCTGCCGGGCCTGGAGCTCGGCGGGCGCATCATCGCCAGCGAGGAAGCCCTCCAGCTCGATTACGTGCCGAAGAAGGCGATCGTGCTGGGCGGCGGCGTCATCGGCGTCGAGTTCGCCAGCGTGTGGGCGTCCTTCGGCACCGACGTGACGATCGTCGAGGCGCTGCCACGGCTCGTGCCGAACGAGGACGAGTTCGCCTCCAAGCAGCTCGAGCGCGCGCTGCGCCGCCGCAAGATCGGCTACAAGACCGGCGTGAAGTTCACCGAGGCCAAGCAGGACGAGAGCGGCGTCACGGTGACCCTCGAATCCGGTGAGACGCTCGAGGCCGACGTGCTGCTGGTCGCCGTCGGCCGCGGCCCCAACACCGCGGGCCACGGCTACGAGGAGGCGGGCATCCAGCTCGACCGCGGCTTCGTCGTCACCGACGAGCGCCTGCGCACGAGCAACCCGAACGTCTACGCCGTCGGCGACATCGTCCCCGGCCTGCAGCTGGCCCACCGCGGCTTCCAGCAGGGCGTGTTCGTCGCCGAGGAGATCGCGGGCCTGAACCCGTCGCCGATCGACGAGGCCGGCATCCCGCGGGTGACGTACTCGCACCCCGAGGTCGCGTCCGTGGGCCTGACGGAGGCCGCCGCCAAGGAGAAGTACGGCGCCGACGTCGAGGTGTTCACCTACGACCTCGGCGGCAACGGCAAGAGCCAGATCCTCAAGACCTCCGGCGCGGTGAAGCTGGTCAAGGCGCCGGACGGACCGGTCGTGGGGCTGCACCTCGTGGGCGACCGCGTCGGCGAGCTCATCGGCGAGGCGCAGCTGATCTACAGCTGGGAGGCCTTCCCCGAGGACGTCGCTCCGCTGATCCACGCGCACCCGACCCAGTCCGAGGCGCTCGGCGAGGCACATCTCGCACTCGCGGGCAAGCCGTTGCACGTCCACGGCTGACGCCCCGGCTCGCACCCAAGACCAACATCGACAACGAACCAAGGGAGTCAGCAGACGATGGCGTACTCCGTCACATTGCCGGAGCTCGGGGAAAGCGTCACGGAGGGCACTGTCACCCGGTGGCTGAAGCAGGAGGGTGAGTCGGTCGCGGTCGACGAGCCGTTGCTGGAGATCAGCACCGACAAGGTCGACACCGAGGTCCCTTCGCCCGTCGCGGGCACTGTCCAGAAGATCGTCGCCAAGGAGGACGACACCGTCGAGGTCGGCGGCGAACTGGCACTGGTCGACGACGGCTCCGGTGGCGGCGCCGAAGCCGCCTCGGCTCAGTCCGCTCCGGCGGAGTCCGCGCCCGCGGCCGAGCCCGCTCCGGCCGCGCAGCAGGCCCCGGCGGCGGCCGAGCCGGCGCAGGCGTCCGCTCCTGCGCCCGCCGCACAGTCCGGCGGTGCTGCCTCCGGCAGCCCGGTGACCCTGCCCGAACTCGGCGAGAGCGTCACCGAGGGCACGGTCACCCGCTGGCTCAAGCAGGTCGGCGACACCGTCGAGGTGGACGAGCCGTTGCTCGAGATCTCGACCGACAAGGTCGACACCGAGGTGCCCTCGCCGGTCGCGGGCACGCTGCTGGAGATCTCGGCGGGCGAGGACACGACCGTCGAGGTCGGCGGTCAGCTCGCGGTGATCGGCTCGGCCGATGCGGCACCGTCCGCGCCTGCTCCCGAGCCTGCTCCGGCACCGGAACCCGAGCCGGCCCCGGCTCCGCAGCAGGCGGCCCCCGCACCCGCCGCGCAGCAGGCCCCGAGCGCTCCGGCACAGCAGGCCCCTGCCCAGTCCGCGCCGGCACAGCAGGCCCCTGCCCAGTCCGCGCCGGCACAGCAGGCCCCTGCCCAGTCCGCGCCGGCACAGCAGGCTCCGGCCCCGGCTCAGCAGGCACCGGCGCAGGGTGACGGCGGTGGCACGCCGTACGTGACGCCGCTGGTGCGCAAACTCGCCTCCGAACACGGCATCGACCTGTCGACCCTGACCGGTTCGGGGGTCGGCGGCCGTATCCGCAAGCAGGACGTGCTCGCCGCCGTCGACGCGAAGCAGCAGCAGGCCCCGGCGGGGTCGGCGGCCCCGGCAGCTCCGGCGGCGCAGGCCGCGCCGTCGAAGCCCGCCGCGGGACCGGTTTCCGACGCGGAGAAGGCCGCACTGCGCGGCACCGTGCAGAAGGCCAACCGGATCCGCCAGATCACCGCGGAGAAGACCAAGGAGTCGCTGCAGGTCTCGGCGCAGCTCACGCAGGTGCACGAGGTCGACGTCAGCAAGATCGCCAAGCTCCGCCAGCGCGCCAAGGCCGGGTTCCGCGAGCGCGAAGGTGTGAACCTGACGTTCCTGCCGTTCTTCGCCAAGGCCACGGTGGAGGCGCTCAAGCAGCACCCGAACGTCAACGCCTCCTACAACGAGGAGACGAAGGAGATCACCTACCACGGCTCGATCAACCTCGGCGTCGCCGTGGACACCGAGCGTGGGCTGCTGTCGGTGGTCATCCACGACGCCGGTGAGCTGAGCCTGTCCGGCCTGGCCCACCGCATCGCGGACCTGGCCGAGCGGGCGCGCACCAACAAGGTCACACCGGACGAACTGACCGGTGGCACGTTCACCATCACGAACATCGGCAGCAACGGCGCCCTGTTCGACACGCCGATCATCGTGCAGCCCCAGTCGGGCATGCTCGGCACCGGTGCGGTCGTCAAGCGCCCGGTCGTCGTGGCCGACGAGGACGGCAACGACACGATCGCCGTGCGGTCGATGTCGTACCTGCCGCTGACCTACGACCACCAGCTGATCGACGGCGCCGACGCGGGACGCTTCCTGACGACGATCAAGCAGCGTCTCGAGGACGGCAACTTCGAGGACGAGCTGGGACTCTGACCTCGGTTGTCCCCGGCGCCGCGCCGGGGACAACCGATCGGCGTCGCCGCTCCGTCGACGTACAACCGAAGAGGTCGGGCCTGAGCCCGTCACTCGCAGCGAGGGTCTGAACCCGGCACCCGACCGGGTTCGGACCCTCGCTGCATGAGCGCACTGCTCGACGGACACGCTCGGATCGCTCGCCGCCGCGAGGGACGTCGTGAACGATCCTCGACCGCGCGTCGGCAGCGCGGAGTGGCGCGCGTGCCACTCCGCGTCGACTCACCGACGACCACGCGTACCGCATCGCCGCTAGGGTGGCGTCATGCGAGTACTGGTCGCGGGTTCGAGCGGACTGCTGGGCGGAGCCCTGGTCACCCGGCTGCGCACGGCCGGACACGACGTGCTGCGGCTGGTCCGGCGCGCTCCGGGCGCCGCCGACGAACGGGGCTGGGACCCGCCCGCGGGACGCATCGACGACGGCGCGTTCGACGGCGTCGACGCCGTGGTGAACCTGTGCGGCGCGCCGCTGGCGTCCGGCCGGTGGAGCGACGCACGGAAGCAGCGCCTCGTCGACAGCCGGGTCGAGCCGACGGAGGTCATTGCCGACGCCGTCGCCCGCCACGGAACGCCCGTGCTGCTCAACGCCTCCGGGATCAACGTCTACGGCGACACCGGCGACCGCGAGGTCGACGAATCCGCACCGGCCGGGTCCGGGTTCCTCGCCGGCCTGTGCCGTGCGTGGGAGTCCGCCACCGAGCCCGCGGTACGTGCGGGATCCCGGGTCGTGCACCTGCGGACGTCGCCCGTGCTGTCCTCCCACGGCGGACTGCTCGGCCCGCTGCGGACGCTGTTCCGGCTGGGCCTCGGCGGCACCCTCGGCGACGGCAGGCAGTACTTCCCGTGGATCGGCATCGACGACCACCTCGCCGCGATGGAACTGCTGCTGCGCGATGCCGGAATGTCCGGCCCCGTGAACCTGACCGCTCCCGAACCGGTCACCAACGCCGAGTTCACCAAGGCCCTGGGCAGGGCGCTCCACTGGCCGACACCGTGGCGCGTGCCCGGCATCGCACTGCGAACCGTGCTCGGAGACGCGGCCGACGAGATGCTGCTGTCGGGCCCGCGTGCCGTACCGTCCCGGCTGCCCGGGACCGGATTCACGTTCACCCACCCGCGCATCGACCAGGCGCTGGCCGCCGTCACGTGACGCGCGTCCACCGCCATGCCCGCACCGCCGACCACCCCGTCGCATCGGCCTCGCACCGGCACGAGTCGTGCGTGGCAGGCGAGCGCCGGGTTCGCACTGCTGGTGCTGTTCACCGCGCTCGGACTCGTCGCCCGCAACGGCACCGACCTCGATCGCGCACTGAGCAGCGGGCTGCACGGGGTGTGGCGCACCGCCGCGGGTGACATCGCGGGGATCGCCGGTCTGGTGCTGGGCCCGGTGCTGCCCGTTCTCCTGGCCGTCGCCCTCGCCGTGGCCGCGCTACGACACCGCCGATCCGATCCGCACCTCGCGGGCCTGCTGGTGCGGGTGCTCGTCGTACTCGGCACCTGCCGGCTGGTGAGCGCCGTGGCGAAACCCCTCTTCACGCGTGACCGGCCCCGGCAGTTCCCGGACTGGGCCTTTCCCAGCGGACACGTCACCTCGGTCGCGGCGACCGGATTCGCTGTCTGGCTGCTGGCGGCGTGGACGGCGCCACACCTGCGCCGCCGGGCCGCCGTCGCGGCGGGCGCGGCCATCGCGGTGTGCGCGGCGAGTCGCATCGTGCTGGAGGTGCACTGGCTGACCGACACCGTGGGCGCGGTCGTGGGCGTCACCGGTGCGGGCCTGGTGACAGCGGCAGCGCTGCGACTGACGCCGGTGCCGCCAGGGCCGCCGGGAGTACAGTCGGCTCCGTGACTGCGAACCCGAACCCTTCCTGCCGCACCACGTCCGACCCGGTCCATGTGCGGGAGATCGGCACGATCGACTACCTCGAAGCCTGGGACCTGCAGCGCGGGCACGCCGAGGCGCGCGCGGACGAAACCGGGCCGGACACGATGCTGCTGCTGGAGCACCCGTCGGTGTACACGGCAGGAAAGCGCACTCAGCCCGAGGACCGGCCGACCGACGGCACGCCGGTGATCGACGTCGACCGCGGCGGCCGGATCACCTGGCACGGGCCGGGGCAGCTCGTCGGCTACCCGCTGGTGAAGCTGGCCGACCCCGTCGACGTGGTGCAGTACGTCCGGCGGATCGAAGAGGCCCTCATCCACGTGTGTGAGACCTTCGGCGTGCACACGGGACGCGTCGACGGCCGCAGCGGCGTGTGGCTGCCGGCCGACGAACGCGGTCCGGAACGCAAGATCGCCGCGATCGGCATTCGCGTGCAGCGCGGCGTGACCATGCACGGGTTCGAACTCAACTGCAACGCCGATCTGAGCGCGTTCGACCGGATCGTGCCGTGCGGCATCAGCGACGCGGGCACGACGTCGCTGTCGAAGGAACTGGGCCGTGACGTGCCGGTCGCCGAAGCGCTGCCGTACGCGCGCGACGCGGTACTGGCCGCGCTCGAAGGCGAACTGCCGGTGAGCGACGACCGCTGGCTCGCACGCCAGCAGCCGTCGGCCCCCGGTGTCACCTTCGCCCTCCAGAACTGAGAAGGCCCCCAAGGGCACTTTGGTTGCGTTGAGTGCAACCAAAGTGCCCCTGGGGGCAGTCCGGTACCCGGTCCGTCCTCGCGGGTGCTCAGTCGAGCTGGCGGGCCACCTCGGAACCGATGAGTTCGAGGTGGTCGAGATCCGACAGGTCGAGCACCTGCAGGTACAGGCGCGAGACGCCAGTTTTCTCCCGCCAGATGCCGATCGTGTCGACGACCTCGGCGGGCGTACCGGCGAGGCCGTTCTCCTTCAGTTCCGGCACCTCACGCCCGATGGCGGCCGCGCGCCGGGAGATCTCGGCGTCGTCGCCTCCCACGGCCACGACGAGCGCGGCCGACCGGCGGATCGGGGTGGTGCGCCCTGCTTCCCGCGCGGCCGCGTCGACGCGTTCGAACTGCGCCGCCGCGGACGCCGCGTCCATGAACGGGGTGTTGAACTCGTCGGCGTACTGGGCCGCGAGGGCGGGCGTGCGCTTCTTGCCACCGCCGCCGAGGATCACCGGCGGGTGCGGTCGCTGGGCGGGTTTCGGCAGGCCGGGCGCGCCGTCGAGCGTGTAGTGCTCACCGGAGAACGAGAACGTCTCCCCCTCCGGCGTGTCCCACAGGCCGGTGATGACGGCCAGCTGTTCGGTGTAGCGGTCGAACAGCGTCTTCGTCGCGGGCAGTTCGATGCCGTAGGCCTTGTGCTCGTCGGCGTACCAGCCGGAGCCGAAACCGAACTCGATACGACCTCCGGACATGCGGTCGGCCTGTGCCGCGGAGATGGCCAGCACGGACGGGTGCCGGAACGTCGCCGCCGTGACGAGCGTGCCCAGCCGGATGGTCGAGGTCTCACGAGCGAGTCCGGCGAGCGTGAGCCACGCGTCGGTCGGGCCCGGAAGACCGGACGCATCGCCCATCTTCAGGTAGTGATCGGAGCGGAAGAACGCGCCGAAGCCGTTGTCCTCGGTCGCCTTCGCGACCCGGAGAAGGTCCTCGTAGTCGGCGCCTTGCTGGGGTTCGGTGAAGATCCTGAGTTCCACGGTCACGAGACTAGAAGGTCACGCGAAGCGTGTCCCCTTGGGCGGTGGTGGGAGACGGGCGCGCTAGAAGGTCACGCGAAGCGTGTCCCCCGTGGCTTGGGTGGCGGTGCGGCGGCGGTGGGAGACGGGCGCGCTACCCGCACCGAGCTCTGCAGCCGGCACCGCGAGTTCTGCACTCGGCTCCGTGAGGTCTGCACACGACCCGTCGCCCAACCGCCGATCGGCGACGCGCTACCCCGCGGCGGAATCCTCGGCGCGGTCCTCGGTGCGCCGGTCGGTCATGCGCCGGCTGCCGGCCTGCGCACCTGGTTCAGCAGGCGCACGACCACGTCCTCGATCTCGTCGCCGACCTTGCGCTGGTCGGTGGAGTGAGCGATCTCGGTGGCGGCGCTGCACAGGGCGCCGAACAGCAGCCGGGACGTCACCTCGACGGGCACGGCGAGCACCTCACCCGCGTCGATGAGGTCCTGCAGCGCCTGTTTGATGAGCCCGAAGCTGTAGCGGTCCTCGGCCTCGCGCCAGCGCGCCCAGCCCATGACGACGGGCGCCTCCTGTAGCGCGAGCCGCTGGTAGGCGGGGTCGAGGCAGCTGGCGATGAACTCGCGCAGTCCGTTCAGCGCGCGGTCCCACGGCGCCTCCGGTCCGCTCAGGATCTTCTCCAGCCGCCCTTTGACGTCGCTTTCGACCTCGTCGAACGCGGCCTCGAACACCGCCTGTTTGCCGCTGAAGTGGTGATACAGCGCACCTTTGGTCACGCGCGCGCGCTTCGCGATCTCGTCGAGCGACGTACCCGCGTAGCCGCGTTCCGTGAACAGCCTGACGGCACTCTTGACCAGGGCAGCTCGCGTCGATTCCGAGTAATCGTCACGCCTGGACCGCATTGTCACCACGCTCACAACTCTACTCGGGTTTCCCACCGCCATACCGGTGGTATGTTCGTGACGTCGGCTCCATACCCACGGTATGCCGCAAACCCGCGGTATGGCCATGTATCCCGGCCCAGAGTCGCGTGACCACGCAGCAGGGGGATCCCATGAGCTGGAACGACTACTACAGACGACGCGACATCCTCGACACCGTCGTGCGCCGCGCCCGGCGCGACCCCGCGGCACCCCTGTCGCTCCAGGAGATCCCCGGAGCGGCCGACGAGTTCGCCTCCGAGGAGGAACTACTGCTCGCCCTGCACTACCGCTGGCAGCAGGCGCTCAGCGGACGGCTCCGCGCCGAGGTCGGCGGCCCGGAGGACTCGGCGGATCTGCCGGGCGGGCGCGACGCGGACCACGTCGAGGCCGTGTCACGCGCATGGCGCAAGACGTGCTCCGACCACGCGGCCCTGCGTGCCCTGCTGGACGCGCACCTGGACGAGCATCCCGCCCTGCGCCGCGCCCACGAGGCACAACTGCGCATGCTGGCCGTCACAGCGGGACTCGCCGAACCCGGCGAACCCGCCGACGAGGTCACGCAGGTGGGCAACACCCTCGTCGGACTCATGCGCACCCGCGCGTCCGACCTGGGCGCACCGCCCCGCAACCCGGTCGGCCAGTTCCTCCGCAAGCTCGCCCCGACCGGCTGAGCCGGCTGCCGAGTCCGACGCCGACCCGAACACCCGATCCGGGCCTGCGTCGGGCAGGAGCTTCGCGCTCCTGTCGCGCACCGCCCCGAGCAGCGCCGGCAACGGCACCTCGGTTGGCGCAGTGTCTTTACTCACGGGTAAGTTGATGCCATGGCGCGTGCGGACAACTGGACCGAATCCGACATCCCGAACCAGAGCGGCAGGACGGTTCTGGTCACCGGTGCGAACTCGGGCCTCGGGCTGCACACCGCCCGGGTACTGGCGGCGCGGGGCGCCACGGTCCTGCTCGCCTGCCGCTCCCCGGAACGCGGCAAGGACGCCCTCGCGACGATCGCCGCCGGCGCCGCGGCCGAACCACAGCTGATGGAACTCGACCTCGCCGACCTGGCCTCCGTCCGCCGGGCCGCCGCCGACATCCGGGAACGCACCGGGGACACGCTCGACGTCCTCGTCAACAACGCGGGCGTGATGGCCCCGCCCCACGAGACGACCCCCGACGGGTTCGAGCTCCAGTTCGGCACCAACCACCTGGGCCACGCCGCGTTGACGTGGTTGCTCATGCCGGCGCTGCGCACGCGCCCGGGCTCACGGGTCGTCACGGTTTCCAGCCTCGCCGCCCGCGCAGGACGCATCGACACCGTCGATCCTCATTTCGAGCACCGCCGGTACAGCCCGGTCGCGGCCTACGGCCAGTCCAAGCTCGCCAACCAGGTGTTCGCGCTGGAACTCGACCGCAGGCTTCGGGCCGCAGGAGAGGACGTCGTGAGCGTCGCCGCGCACCCCGGCTACAGCGACACCGGCCTGGCGCCTGCGATGGCCCGGGCACAGCGCAACGTCGTGCTCCGCACCGTCATGAACGTCGGCGGACGCCTCGGCGGACTGCTCCTGGCGCAGAGCACCGAGCGGGGAGCCGCGCCGCAGCTCTACGCCGCGACCGCACCCGACGTGTCCGGCGGCGACTACTTCGGCCCGCTCGGCCCCGGCCAGCTGCGCGGCAAGCCCGGCACTGTCCGTCCCGTCGACGCGGCCGCCGACCCGGCGACCGGTACCGCGTTGTGGGATCTCACGGCCGAGTTGACGGGTGTCACGCCCGACCCGGCATGACCTTGTCGGCTCCACGCGGGCGCGTAGGGTGGGAGCCGTGACTGCGTTGCCGGAGGGTCGGAAGCTGCTGCGTCTCGAGGTGCGCAACAGCCAGACCCCGATCGAGAGAAAGCCGTCGTGGATCAAGACCCGAGCCCGGATGGGGCCCGAGTTCACCGAACTCAAGGGACTCGTCCGCCGCGAAGGTCTGAACACCGTGTGCGAAGAGGCGGGCTGTCCCAACATCTACGAGTGCTGGGAGGACCGCGAGGCCACCTTCCTCATCGGCGGTGACCAGTGCACGCGCCGGTGCGACTTCTGCCAGATCGACACCGGCAGGCCGGCCGAGCTCGACACCGACGAGCCGCGCCGGGTCGCCGAGAGCGTGCAGGCGATGGGCCTGCGTTACTCGACGGTCACCGGCGTCGCCAGGGACGACCTCGAGGACGGCGGGGCGTGGCTGTACGCGGAGACGGTCCGCCAGATCCACCAGCTCAACCCTGGCACCGGCGTCGAGGTGCTGATCCCCGACTTCAACGCGAACCCGGACCAGCTGGCCGAGGTGTTCAGCTCGGAGCCGCAGGTGCTCGCCCACAACACCGAGACCGTGCCGCGCATCTTCAAGCGCATCCGGCCGGGGTTCCGCTACGAGCGTTCGCTGCAGGTCATCACCGAGGCCCGCGAGGCAGGACTGGTGACCAAGTCGAACCTGATCCTCGGCATGGGCGAGACCCCGGACGAGGTCGCGCCCGCGATGCAGGACCTGTTCGACGCGGGCTGCGAGATCCTCACGATCACGCAGTATCTGCGCCCCTCGCCGCGCCACCACCCCGTCGACCGCTGGGTCAAGCCGGAGGAGTTCGTCGAGCACACCAAGGCCGCCGAGGAGATCGGATTCCCCGGCGTCATGGCGGGCCCGCTCGTGCGCTCGTCGTACCGCGCGGGCAAGCTCTACGCCAAGACCAAGGCGCACCGCGGCGAGGAGCTCCCCGAGAACCTGCAGCATCTGGCCGCGGAAGCGCCCGCAGCCCAGGAGGCCAGCAGCGTGCTGGCTCGTGAGTCCTCATCCTGAGAAGGACTTCCGGGTGATCCCTGACGCCGCGTGTGCGCTTCGACCGATAGTGTCGTCTCGCACACGCGGCGGCCCGTTTCGGCGGCCGCGTCTGGTGGGGATGACGAACAGGGGTTGACGTGGTCACCGACTTACTGAACTGGCTGCAGAGCCTGCCGCAACCGGCGCTGGTGGGAGCGACCGGCATGCTCGTGCTGCTCGAATGCACGATCGGCCTGGGCTTCCTCGCGCCCGGCGAGTCGGGACTGCTGATCGCGGCCACGACCGCCAACACGGTGCCACGGTTCCTCATCCTGTGGGTCGTCGTGACGGTCTGCGCCGGTATCGGCGACTCGATCGGCTACACGATCGGCAGGCGCTTCGGGCCGAAACTGCGCGAGACGAAACTGATCCAGAAGTACGGCGTCGACGCGTGGGACAAGGCCACCGGCATCCTCCAGCGCCGCGGCGCGTGGGCCGTGTTCTTCGCCCGGTTCTTCCCCGTCGTGCGCACGCTGACGCCCGCCGCGTCCGGCACGTCGGGGCTGCCGTTCCACAAGTTCCTGCCCGCCGCGGTCGCCGGTGCCACGTGCTGGTCCGCCCTGCACATCGCACTCGGCGCGGCACTCGGTGAAGCCGCCAAGCAGGTCGAGGACGCCATGAGCACCGGCGGCATGATCGTGGTGGCGGTCTTCGCGGCGATCGCCGTGTTCGCGCTGCTGCGGTACAAGCGCAAGAAGGCGATGTCGACGATGACTCCCGCCCGCGGTGAGGCCACGGCCCTCGCGGCCGAGGGCCACGATGCCGCCGCCGCTCCCGCCGACGGTGCGGCGACGCCGGTCACCGGAGCCGATCCCGACGACCACCGGCCGTCGACATCCACCGGCTGAGACCGTCCGATCACGCCCGCCCTGCCGGCACGGCAGCCGCCGGGCGCATCATGGAACGCATGAACGCCGACCTCCGGCGCGCTCGCGACCTGGTCACCGGAGCGAGCCGCATCACAGCTCTCACCGGTGCCGGGATCTCGACCGACTCCGGCATCCCCGACTTCCGCGGTCCGAACGGCCTGTGGACACGGGACCCGGAAGCCGAGAAGCTGTCGAACCTGCAGGACTACCTCGCCAGCGGTGACGTCCGCAGGCGCGCCTGGCAGGCCCGGCTCGGTCACCCTGCGTGGGAGGCGAGGCCGAACCCGGCCCACGACGCCTTCGTCGCACTGCAGCGCGGCGGCACGCTCACCGCGATCGTCACGCAGAACATCGACGAACTGCACCAGCGAGCGGGCTCGGCGCCGGAGACGGTCATCGAACTGCACGGCACGATGTTCCACACCGAATGCCTCGGCTGCGGTGACCGGCGGGACATGTCCGAAGCACTCGACCGCGTGCGCGCCGGTACGGACGACCCGCCGTGCGCGGTGTGCGGCGGGATCCTCAAATCCGCCACCATCTCGTTTGGTCAGGCCCTCGACGCCGCCGTGCTCGACCGGGCCCGCGTCGCCGCGATCTCGTGCGACGTGCTGGTGGCGGCCGGGACGTCGCTCACCGTGCACCCCGCGGCCGGGCTGGTCGACATCGCCGTCGGCACCGGAGCATCGGTGATCATCTGCAACGCCTCCCCCACGCCGTACGACGACGTCGCCGACGTGGTGCTGCGCGAACCGCTGGCCGAGGTGCTGCCGCAGCTCACGTGAGCGGGCCCTCGCGGCCGACCGGAGCCTGCTGCCCGGCGAGGCTGCGCCGCGGATGCCGTCGCGCATCGAGCAGCGCCAGCGTCAACGCCACGAACGTGAACCCGACGGTGCACAGCATCGCCATCGCCAGGCCCGCACGGTATCCCTCGCCTTCAGCCACCCCCGCGTGGAACACGGCACCCAGTACGGCCACACCGAGCGCCGTTCCCAGCCGCTGTCCGGTCTGCAACGCCGCACCCGCGACCCCGGCCATGGTCGTCGGCACCCGGTCCAACGTCAGGGTCGTGTTCGGCGAGATCACCATGCCACCGCCGATGCCGCCGAGCAGCAGCGGCGCGGCGACCGCGTAGCCGATCGCGTCCTCCGGCACGAACGGCACCAGCACCGCCACCAGGCCGATGCCGACCACGACGAGGCCGAGGCCGGTGATCGTCACGCGCCTGCCCCAGCGGGCGACGGCGCGGCCTGCGAGTGCCGACGACACGGCCGAACCGAGCGCGAACGGCGTCACCAGCAGACCCGATTCCAACGGCGAGTAGCCGAGGCCCTGCTGGAAGAACATCGCGAACACCAACCACATACCGGCGAATCCGCAGAAGTAGGTGGCACCGATGGTCGCGCCGACCGCGTAGCCGGGCGTGCTCGTGTACAGCCGCGGGTGCAGCAGCGGCATCCGGCCGCGCCGCACCACCGCGCGTTCCCACGTCACGAACAGCCACGCGACGCAGACTGCCAGCGGGAACATCCACCACAACGTGGTCAGCCCACCGTGTTCGGACTGCACGAGTGGCAGCAGCACTCCGAGCACCGCCAGTCCGAGCAGCGCCATGCCGGGAAGATCCAACTGGGCCGACGCGGCCCGCCGCGCCGGATCGCGTTTCGGCACCCACCGTGCTGCCAGCGCCAGCGCCAACAGGCCGATCGGCAGGTTGACGTAGAACACCCAGCGCCAACCGTCGTCACCGAACCCGGCGATGATGAGGCCGCCCAGCACCGGGCCGACCGCGGTGGACAGGCCGACGGTCGCGCCGAACATGCCGAACGCCCGGCCCCGCTCCGCACCGTGGAACAGTTCCTGGATCAGTCCCGTGTTCTGCGGCGTGAGCATGCCGGCGGCGATGCCCTGCGCGAGCCGCGCCGCGATGAGCATGCCCTCGCTCGAACTGGCGCCCGCGATGCCGCTGGTGACGACGAAGGCCGACAGCGCGACGAGGAACATGCGGCGTCTGCCGAACGCGTCACCGAGCCGCCCGCCCGTGACGAGCACCAGTCCGAACGTCAACGCGTAGCCCGACACGACCCACTGGGTGCCCGCGACGGTCGCGTCCAGGCCGTCCTGGATGGACGGCAGCGCGACGTTGACGATGCTGACGTCGAGCAGCGACATGAACCCGGCCGTCAGCGTGACGGCCAGCGCCCGCCAACGACGCGGATCCGGGGTGGAGACGGCGGTTTCGTCCACCCCGCCACGGTAGGACCCGCGCCGGTTGCAGGCGCGCCGACCACACCTGCCGCCGCGGGCGCTGCTCGTCCCCTCGGCGGCGGGCTGCCGTCGTCAGCCGGCCATGATGCCCGGGATGCCCTTGAGCTCACCCATCAGCATCGAGCTGACCTTCACCGGATAGTCGTACAGGGCGAACAGCGTCTCGCGCTTGCCGACCAGCTTCAGCCGCACCGGCGTCTCACCCGGGTGTGCCTTGAGGGTCTGTTTGAGCTCGACGACCACGCTCTGGTCCAGTTTCTCGGCCGATGCGACGAGCATGAGCGGCGGTTCCTCGTCGCCCGCGGCGATGTCGGACAGGTCCAGCGGCACGAGACCACCGCCGAACACCGACATCTTGTCCTCACGCCAGTTGACGCGGCCCTTGACGACGACGGCGTTGTCCTCCACCAGGTCGGCCGCGAAGATCGCGTACGACTTCGGGAAGAACAGCACCTCCAGCGAGGCGTCCATGTCCTCGACCGTGCAGATCGCCCACGGCTCGCCCTTCTTGTTCACGCGCCGCTCGACCGACGTCAGCAGCCCGGAGACCTCGATCTCGCCTTCCTTCGGCGGATCGGCGAGGATCGCGGCAATCGGTTTCTTCGCGTGCTTGCGCAGAATCCGCTCGGCGCCGTCCAGCGGATGGCCGGACACGTACAGCCCGAGCATCTCCCGTTCGTAGGCGAGCTTCTGCTTCCGCGGGTACTCGTCCTCGTCGAACTTCAGGTGCGCCAGCGGCGAGGACGACGCGGCCTCGGCACCCTCGTCGGATGCGCCGGCGCCGAACAGGTCGAACTGCCCCATCGCCTCCTGGCGTTTCAGCGGAACGACCGCCTCGACCGCGTCCTCGTGCACCTGCACCATGGACAACCGCGTGTTACCGAGCGAGTCGAACCCACCCGCCTTGACCAGCGATTCGATGACCCGCTTGTTGCACGCCACGAGCTCAGACTTGTCGAGGAAATCGGTGAACGAGGAGTACTTGCCCTTCTCCTCGCGGGTCTTGATGATCGAGTCGACGACGTTGCCGCCGACGTTGCGCACCGCGCCCATGCCGAAGCGGATGTCGTCGCCGACGGCCGTGAACCGCGGACCCGATTCGTTGACGTCCGGCGGCAGCACCTTGATGCCGAGCCTGCGGCACTCCGACAGGTACACCGCGGACTTGTCCTTGTTGTCCCCGACCGACGTCAGCAGCGCGGCCATGTACTCGGCCGGGTAGTTCGCCTTCAGGTAGGCCGTCCAGTACGACACCAGTCCGTACCCGGCGGCGTGCGACTTGTTGAACGCGTACCCGGCGAACGGAAGGATGGTGTCCCACAGCGCCTGGATCGCCGCGTCGGAGAACCCGTTCTCCTGCATCCCGGCGTGGAAGCCCTCGAACTCCTTCTCGAGGACCTCCTTCTTCTTCTTGCCCATCGCCCGGCGCAGCACGTCCGCTCGGCCCATGGAGTAACCGGCGACCTTCTGAGCGATCTGCATGATCTGCTCCTGATAGACGATCAGGCCGTAGGTCGAGGCCAGGATCTCTTTCAGGGGCTCTTCGAGCTCAGGGTGGATCGGGGTGATCTCCTGCCGCGCGTTCTTGCGGTCGGCGTAGTCGTTGTGGGCGTTCACACCCATCGGACCCGGCCGGTACAGCGCGAGGACGGCGACGATGTCGTCGAATCCCGTGGGCTGCATCCGGCGCAGCAGATCGCGCATGGCGCCGCCGTCGAGCTGGAACACACCCAGGGTGTCACCGCGCCCCAGCAGCTTGTACGACTCGGGATCGTCCATGCCCAGCCGGTCGAGGTCGATCTCCTCGCCGCGGTTGACCTTGATGTTGTCGATGGCGTCGCCGATGACCGTGAGGTTGCGCAACCCCAGGAAGTCCATCTTCAACAGGCCGATGGCCTCACAGGACGGGTAGTCCCAGCCCGTGATGACCGCGCCGTCGTCGCGCTGCCACAGCGGGATCGTGTCGATCAGCGGCTCGCTCGACATGATGACCGCGCAGGCGTGCACGCCCGCGTTGCGGATCAGGCCTTCGAGACCACGGGCGGTCTCGAAGATCGTCGAGACCTCCTGGTCGCTCTCGATCAGCGAGCGCACCTCGGCGGCCTCGCCGTAGCGCTCGTGCTCCGGGTCGACGATGCCGGCCAGCGGGATGTCCTTGGCCATGATCGGCGGCGGCAGCGCCTTCGAGATGCGGTCGGCGATCGAGAAGCCCGGCTGGCCGTAGTGGACCCGGGCGGCGTCCTTGATCGCGGCCTTCGTCTTGATGGTGCCGAACGTGATGACCTGCGCGACCTTGTCAGCGCCGTACTTCTCGGTCGCGTAGCGCACCATCTCGCCGCGCCTGCGGTCGTCGAAGTCGATGTCGATGTCGGGCATCGACTCGCGCTCAGGGTTGAGGAACCGCTCGAACAGCAGGTTCTGCGGCAGCGGGTCCAGGTTGGTGATACCGAGCGCGTAGGCCACCAGCGCGCCCGCCGCGGACCCGCGGCCGGGGCCGACGCGGATGCCGACGCTGCGGGCGTAGTTGCAGAGGTCGGCGACGACGAGGAAGTAGGCGGGAAAGCCCTTCTGCGCGATGACGCCGAGCTCCATGTCGGCGCGTTCCTCGTACCCCTCGGGAATGCCCTCGGGGAAGCGCCATTCGAGGCCGCGCATGACCTCGTGGTGCAGCCAGCTGGACTCGCCGTGACCTTCCGGCACCTCGAACCGCGGCATCCGGTCCTTGTGGGCGTAGACGTCCTCATAGGACTCCACGCGCTCGGCGATCATCAGAGTGGCGTCGGAGGCGCCGGGCACCTCTTTGTCCCAGTACTCGCGCATCTCCTCGGCCGACTTGAGGAAGTAGCCGTCGCCGTTGAACTGGAACCGGTTGGGGTCCGAGAGCGTCTTGCCGGACTGCACGCACAGCAGCGCCGAGTGCGCGTCGGCCTGGTCCTTGGTGACGTAGTGCGAGTCGTTGGTGGCAAGCGGCTGCAGGCCCAGTTCCTTGCCGATCTTCAGCAGGCCCTCGCGCACCGACCGTTCGATGGCCAGGCCGTGGTCCATCAGCTCGAGGAAGAAGTTCTCCTTGCCGAAGATGTCCCGGTAATCGGCCGCGGCCTCCAGTGCCTTCTCCGGCTGGCCCAGCCGCAGGCGCGTCTGCACCTCGCCGGACGGGCAGCCGGTCGTGGCGATGATGCCCTCGGCGTTCTCGGCGATCAGCTCGCGGTCCATGCGGGGCTTGCGGTAGTAGCCCTGCATGCTCGCCAGCGACGACAGCTTGAACAGGTTCCGCAGTCCGGTCGCGTTCTGGGCGAGCATCGTCATGTGGGTGTAGGCACCGCCACCGGAGACGTCGCCGCCCTCACCGGAGTCGTCGGCGCCGCGCTGGTTGCTCTGCCCCCAGAAGACCGGCTTCTTGTGGAACCGGCTCTCCGGCGCGACGTAGGCCTCGATGCCGATGATCGGCTTGATGCCCGCCTGCTTCGCCTGTTGGTAGAACTCGTCGGCGCCGTACATGTTGCCGTGGTCGGTCATGCCGACGGCCGGCATCTGGAGCCGCGACGCCTCCTGGAACAGCGGAGCCATCTTCGCCGCACCATCGAGCATGGAGTACTCGGTGTGCACGTGCAGGTGGACGAAGGAATCCGTGGACACCGGCGAAACCTCCCCTTCGACCGCGCGCGTGCGCGGGCCCGCGAAACTCGGTGAAGTGCCCACCCTAATGGGCCGCCGCCGGGCTTCTGCGACGACATCCCGGAGGCCCGTCGAGTGCGATCGCAGCCGACGGCCGGCGCCCCGATCCGGCACCCTCCGGACCGCGACGGACACGACCGCGACCACGCGGAATCGATCACGGTACGCACCGGACCGGCGGCCGAACGCGGTCACTCACCCCAGGAGGTCAGGGGGATCTGCGCGAAATGCCCCGTTCTTCCCGTGCCACCGTCACACGCGCGCGGCCGTGATGGTTCACTGCAGACATGACACGTGACGAGGCGCTCGAGCTGAGGTGCGCAACAGGCTCCGACGTCGGCCAGCGGCGTAGCGGGAACGAGGACTCGGCGCTGGCGACCGCGCACCTGGTCGCCGTGGCCGACGGCATGGGCGGGCACGCGGCCGGCGAGGTCGCCAGCGCGATCGCGATCGACGCCGCCGGCGAGCTCGACACCCGGCTCGCCGAGAACGGTGATCTGGACCCGCTCGAGGAACTGGCCGCCGTGTTCACGCAGGCCTCGAGCGTGCTCGACGAGCGCGTCGGAGCCGATCCCGAGCTCTCCGGCATGGGCACCACGCTCACCGTCATGCTGTGGCTGGGCCGCGAGTTCGCGCTCGGCCACATCGGCGACTCGCGCGCCTACCGGCTGCGCGGCGCCGAGCTGACACAGCTGAGCCGCGACCACACGCTCGTCCAGTCACTCGTCGACGAGGGCAAGCTCGACGAGGAGAGCGCAGCGGTACACCCTGGCCGGTCGGTGCTGATCAAGGCACTGCTCGCGGGCCAGGTGGCCGAGCCGGACCTCGAGATGCACGAGGCCCACCCGGGTGACCGGTACCTGCTGTGCTCCGACGGGCTCACCGACGTCGTGTCCATCCAGGAGATCGGCGCGGTCCTCGGCTCGACGGACGAACCGTCCGACGCGGTCGCGACCCTCATCGAACTCGCCAATGAGGCGGGCGGTCCGGACAACATCACCTGTGTCGTGGTGCACGTGGCCGCCCCGGACTCCGACGGCCGGGCCACCGACGGTCAGGACGCCGAAGCCGGGGACGCCGACGGCGCCGGAAACGACGCCGGTGCGAGCGCCGCGGCAGGCGGAGCGGCAGCCGAGTCGGACTGACGGCTCACCGGCGCGCTCACGGTGACGCGGGCGAGCTGCTCCCGCCGCTCCACTCCCCCGCACCGCCGATGTCGGCGGCGCGGGCGCTCCAGGTGTCGCACGCGGCGACCGAGTCGCCCGTGAATCCGGTGGTGGCCCACTGCTGTTGGAGGCGGGCGCCGCCATGACTCTCGCCACCGCTCCAGTTGGCGAAATCCTGCACCGCGACCTCGGGACCCCCACTCGGGCCCGCCAGTCCGGTGTCGCGCGCGGCATCGAGGAACAGGCCCGCGAAGCAGGTCGCCTGCAGTTCGAACCGCCTTCCCACCTCGCTCTCCGCCGCCCCGTCCGCGTCGGACATCGCGTTGCCCGTCTCGGTGAACACGCCGGTGAGTGCCTGGACGTGGTGGCCGTACTCGTGCGCGAGCGTGGCGAGGAACGCGGGCTCGTCCGTGCCGCCGACGGCCGTGGTCAGCCGCGAGTACGGCAGGTGGATCGTGTGGTCGGCGTCGCAGTACAGGCCGAGCGCGCGATCGGCGGGTGGCAGCTCGCCGCATTCGGTCGTGCGGACGTCGGCGACGTCGACGGAGGCGGGCTGTGGCCGAACGCCCATCCGGTCGTACACCGGTTGCCACGCTCGGTCGAGACAGTCGAGCACCTCGCGGTAGTAGGCGCGGGCCGCGTCGCGACCGGGTCGCAGTTCGCCGGGTTCGCAGTCGACGGTGGCCAGTTGCGCCTCGCTGTCGCGCAACGCGGTCGCTGCCGAATCGGGGGCGCTCGGATCGGCCGCCGGTGTGATGCCCGACGCCGTGTCGCCGTCGCCCGAGACGACGTCGCTGACCACGACCACGGTGGCGAGCATCAACAGGGACGCTGCCACGGCGATCGCCACGGGCAGCCAGCGCGGTCGCCTGCGGCCCGCGGGTGCGGGTGCGCGCTCGGGGTGGTCCGCACCGGCGGGTCCGGTGCTGTCGTCGGGGTCCACGGACAACCTCGGGTCGGGGTGAGGCCGTCGGGGGAAACGGCCGGGGCACCGTCGAGCATAACCCGTCGCTCGCGGTCGTCCGGTCCATGCGCAGCGGCCGCGCCCGGTGTGGCGCCGTCATCCCGTGACCGTCGCGGCGGGACCACCCGTGCCGTTGCTCAGTCGGAGGCCGAGACGTCCCGCACCCGCTGTTCGAGACCGGCAACGATCAGGTCCAGCCCGTAGTCGTAGTCGGCGTCGAGCCCGTAGTCGGTCTCGGCGCCCTCACCCGCGGCGCCCGCGGGTTCGGAGCCCAGGAAGTGACCGGCCTGCAGCACAGGGGCCAGATGTGGGAACCGCTCCGGGGTGACGACCCCGCCGAGCAGGTCCAGCCCCTCGCGCGACACCGCCACGGTGCCCTCGTCGGCCAGGTTCAGTTCCAGCTCCACAGTGGAGGTCACGTACTGGGACACCACGAGGATGACGCCGACCTTCTCCTCGTCGTCCAGCGGCAGGTCGTGCAGCGCCGCGAGGCCCAGGTCGGCCGCGCGCACGCTGTTCGGCATCAGCACCGAGACCTGGCCGCGGGGAATCCCGAGTACCCACGGGTGGCCGTGGAAGGCGTCGCGCACGAGACCGGCCCACACCCGCAGCGCCTCGCGCCAGTCGCCGGGCAGCGTCACCTGCTCCGGCACGGCGAGTGCGGCGTCCTGCATGAGCCGGAGCAGTTCGTCCTTGCCGGAGACGTAGCGGTACAGCGACATCGTCGTGAAGCCCAGCGACGTGGCCACCGCCTGCATGGTGACCGCGGCCAGCCCCTCGTTGTCGGCGATCTCGATGGCGGCGGCCACGATCCGTTCGTGGCTCAGCCCGCGGTTCGGCCCGCGCTGGGGCACCTCCTGCATCCCCCAGGCGACGGTGACGGCTCGCGGAAGTCCGGTCTCGGTGGTCTCGGCCATGCTGCGCATCCTCTCATCACCAACTGCCCCGCCAGCGTGAGTGTGCTTCATAAACAGTTTATGCCATAATCGGTTTATGGCATACACAGATACCGTGCGCGCCGAGACGCCACTTCTCGAGATCACGGGGCTGTCGAAGAGCTACGGCCGACACCGCGTGCTGACCGACCTGGACCTGACACTGCCGCCCGGCATCCACGCCCTGCTCGGCCCCAACGGCTCGGGCAAGACGACCCTGGTCAACGTCCTGTCGACCCTCATCCCCTACGACGCGGGAGAGGTGCGGGTGCTCGGCCTGGACCCGCGCCGGGACCGGAAGACCCTGCAGGGCCTCGTATCGCTGACCGGGCAGTACGCCGCCGTGGACGAGAAGCTCAGCGGCACCGAGAACATGCTCATGATGGGGCGGCTCTTCGGGCTCTCCCGCCGTGCCGCGGCGCAGCGCGCCGACGGGCTGCTGGAGCGTTTCGACCTCACCGGAGCGGCCGGCGACCGGGTCGCGACCTACTCCGGCGGCATGCGCCGCAAGCTGGACATCGCCGCAGGCCTGATCGCACAGCCGCAGCTGATCTTCCTGGACGAACCCACGACCGGCCTCGACACCCGGAGCAGGCAGGCACTCTGGGACGAGATCACGGCACTGGCCGACTCCGGGGCTTCGATCTTCCTCACCACCCAGTACCTCGAGGAGGCGGACGCGCTCGCCGAGCGCATCGTGGTGCTCCACGACGGCCACATCGTCGCCGACGGCACCGCGGCGCAACTGAAGGCCCGGATCGGCGGGGCGGCCATCCAGCTCCACGACGACGCGGGCCACATCCTCGAGGAGATCCCCACCCGCGGGTCGGCGATCGACGTGGCCCGCCATCTGGACGCCGTGGCGCGCGCCCGTCCCGACGTCGACGTGACCGTCCGCCGCCCCACACTCGACGAGGTCTTCCTCGAACTCACCGGGGAGCAGGCAGGCACCGCGGATCAGCAGGACCAGGGCCGGGAAGGGGTGGCAGCGTGACCATGACGACCTCACCGCGAGGGGTGCAGGCACCCACGTCCCGTCGCAACGGCACCGGAGCGCTGACCGGGCTGCGCGTGTTCACCGGCCGCGGCCTGAAGCACTCGTTCCGGGACCCCGAGTCGCTGCTGATGGCGATCCTGCTGCCGGTGATGCTCATGCTGATCTTCGTGTTCATCTTCGGCGAGTCCATCGCCGCGGGACAGGGCGGCGACCGCAGCGACTACCTGGCGTACGTGCTGCCGGCCGTGGCGCTCACGGCCGCCGGTTTCGGGGCGTCCTACACCGCCGTCGTCGTCTCCAACGACATGACGACCGGGTTCATGAACCGGCTGCGCACCATGCCGTTCCCGGCGGTGACGGTGCTGCTGGGGCACACCGCGGCGTCGATGGTGCGCAATCTGCTGGCGACGGGCGTGGTACTGGCCATCGCCTTCGGCCTGGGGTTCCGGACCGACGCGGGTGTCGCCGAACTCGCCGGCGCGGTGGGGCTGATCGCGCTGTGGATTCTGGTGATCACCGTGGTCTTCGCCGTGCTGGGCATGGTCGCGGGGTCGGCGGAGGCGGCCAGCGGCTACGGCTTCGTCCTGCTGTTCCTGCCCTACCTGTCCTCGGGGTTCGCGCCGGTGGAGACGATGCCCGGATGGCTGCAGGGATTCGCGGGACACCAGCCCATGACGCCGATCATCGACGCATCCCGCGCCCTGTTCAGCGGCCGGACTCCGGGTGACGAATGGTGGATCGGCCTGCTCTGGTGCGGCGGGTTCATCGTGCTCGCGGTGTGGCTGGCCGCGGTGATCTTCCCCAGAAAGGTCGCCCGCTGACGACGGTCGTTACGCCGTCGCCGCCGAGGCCCCGGTGCCGCACACACGGCGACGGCGTTGACCGGATCGTGCACTCGCCCGGCCTGATCATGCCTTCCGGCGCGGCGAGGCGGGCACCAGACTCGGAGAGCATGAACGGGGACAGGAATCGCGCGCTGCTGGTGGTCGATGTGCAGGAGTCGTTCCGGCGGCACGAGCTGTGGCCCACGATCTCGAATCCGGACATCGTCACGCCCGTGTCGACGTTGGTCGAGCACGCGAGGGCCGAGGGGGATCTCCTCGTGTGGGTGCTGCACACGGAGCCGGGTACGGGCAACGTCTTCGACCCGGCGAGCGGGCACGTCCGACCGATGGCGGGCCTGGCGCCGGACGAGGACGAGCCGGTGCTGACCAAGACGGCGCACAACGCCTTCACCACGACCGGCCTCGACCGGATGCTGACCCGCAGGGGCGTCCGGGAGCTGGCGGTGTGCGGCATCCGGACCGAGCAGTGCTGCGAGACGACCGCACGGGTCGCCGCCGACCTGGGCTACGACGTCGACTTCGTCACCGACGCCACGGCGACGAATCCGGTGGCGCACCGCGACGCCCCTGCGGGCCGTTCGGTCGACGACCTCCTCGCCGATCCGCGCACGCTCGGCACCGGCGAACTCGTCGCCCGCACCGAGTACGCGCTGTCCGGCCGGTTCGCCACGATCCGCAGCGTCGCCGGGGTGACCGGCTCGGGCTGAGCGGTTCGGGCTGACAGGCGTACGCTGACCGGATCGTGCGTATCGTCTTCGTGCTTCTGCCGCAGCTGCACCTGCTGGATCTCGCCGGGCCGGCACAGGTGTTCTCCACCGCCGCGGAGATCGGTTGCGACTACGTGTTGCACTACGTGTCTCAGCCCGAGCTCGCTTCCCGGCCGGCAGCCCGGTCCGACGACGGTGACGACGACGGTGACGGGGACGTGCGCAGTGCGCAGGGCCTGCCGTTGCGAGCCGACGTCGCGTGGCCCGACCTCGACCCGGCGGACCTCGTCGTGGTGCCCGGTTCACGCATCGCCCAGCCGCCCCGGTGGCCGCGGGTGCACCCGGAGACGGCCGAGCGGCTGCGGCGGCACCATCGGGACGGGGGCACCGTCGCGAGCGTGTGTTCCGGGGCAGATGCGCTGGGGCGTGCGGGACTGCTCGACGGCCGCCGCTGCACGACGCACCACGAGCTGCAGGACGAGATCGCGCGGCGCTATCCGGCGGCCCGCGTGGTGCGGGACGTGCTGTACGTGACCGACGGGCGCGTCGTGACGTCGGCGGGCGTCGCGAGCGGCATCGACCTGGCGTTGCATCTGCTCGCGGCCCGGCACGGTCCCGGCGTCGCCGCGCGAGTGGCCCGCGAGATGGTCGTCTACGCCCGCAGGAACGGCGATCAGCACCAGGAGAGCGTGATGTTGCGGCACCGCGGGCATCTCGACGACGCGGTGCACCGCGTGCAGGATCTGATCGACGCACGGTTCACCGATTCGCTCCCGCTGGCCACTCTCGCCGGGGCGGCACGCTGCAGCGAGCGCACCGTGACGAGGCTGTTCGTCCGCGCCACCGGATTGACGCCGCTGCGCTACCAGCACGCGCTCCGGTTGGAACGCGCCGACCAGCTGCTCACCCGGGGCGCGACCGCGGAGGCCGCCGCCCGAGCGGTCGGGTTCGCCGACGCCCGCATGCTGCGCCGCATCCGCACGCAGACCGAACGCAGGGTCGACGGTCCGGCGAACGACGGCGCGGCACCCGGTTCGGCGACCTCCGCGCTCCCCCGGCCGTGAACGGCGCCCTGTCGAGGCGGAGTCGAGGCTGCGAGGCTTTGGCCTTGAACCGGTCCAGAACATGACGGAAATCGTGGGCACAGCCGGTTCGAACGTGCGGTTCGATGAGACGACTCCGCGGATGTGCGCAATTCCGCCTCGTCCCGCAGGTCAGCAGGACCGAACCGTGGTTTCGAACACCTCGGTTTCCCCTGTCAATGACGGCGGCCCGAGTGGACGACTCCGGCTTGAGAACCCGCCGCGGCATCACGTGCGGTATGGGCCAAAGCATGCGCGGAGCAAAGTCATGGTTTGAACGGGCTGAGAGCGGGCAATATCTTGCGTGCTGCACGGTCTGCACGGGGGTGGCAGAGCGCCGCAGAATCCCACGGACTTGTACGACTGAAGTAACAGGTTCGCCCTCGACAACGATACCTGCGTTTACCTCCCATTCCGGCACCACTGCCAGCAAGGGGCCATCCATCGTGCGAAGAACTGCTGCGCTATCTGTCGCGAACCCGCCTCGTTCGCATTATCGCCGGGAAGTGATTTCCCACTCTCACGGTCAGCCGGTTGCACATTTTCTTGCGCTCATTCCTGCTCACAACGAGGCCGCCACGATCGATGACACACTCACGTCTCTCGAACGGCAGGGCCTGCCACCGACATGGACCGTGGTCGTCTGCGACAACTGCACGGACGACACGGCCGAGATCGCTCACCGGCGGGGCGTGCGCGTGTTCACCACCGAAGGCAACACGGACAAGAAGGCCGGGGCCCTGAACCAAGCGCTCGCCGTGCTGCTTCCCGAACTGGAGCCGACCGATCATCTGCTCGTCATGGATGCGGACTCCGTACTCGCAGCCGACTTCCTCGAAACTTCCCGGGACATCCTCGCCCGCAACCCGGATGTGGGGGCGGTCGGTGGTGTGTTCCACGGCCACAGCGGAGGCGGACTGATCGGGGCGTTGCAGCGGAACGAGTACGCACGCTACGCCCGCGAGATCCACCGCAAGAGCGGCCGTGCCAGCGTGCTCACCGGAACCGGGAGCGTATTCCGCGTCAGTGTGCTGCGCGACGTGGCCGCAGCTCGCGGCGGCGAGCTGCCCGGGATCCCCGGCAGGGTCTACGACACGCTGGCCCTCACCGAGGACAACGAGATCACCCTCGCCATCAAGACGCTCGGCTGGCGCGCCGTCTCGCCCCGCAGGTGTCGCGTCACGACGGAGATCATGACCACCTGGGGCGATCTGTGGAAACAGCGTCTGCGCTGGCAACGCGGCGCCCTCGAGAACCTGCGGAACTACGGCGTCAACCGTGTGACGCTGCCCTACGTCGCGAAACAGGTCGTCATGTATCTCGGGATAGTGGCGATCGCCTTACTACTGGTCGGCACGGTCCTTTTCATCACCATGGGCGATTACGGCCCGCCCCGCGGATTCTGGCTGGCGGTCACCGCCGTGTTCGTTGTCGAGCGCATCGTCACCGTACGCCGGCGAGGCTGGCGCGCGACACTTCTCGCCGCCCCACTCGTGATCGAATTCTTGTACGACCTGTTCCAGCAGGCCGTATTCGTGCGCGCCGCTTTCGATGCGGTATTCACGCGCTCCACCGAGTGGCACCACGCCACTGACGAGTAAGGAAGAGAAAGGAACGCAGGATATGTACGGAAAATTGAGCAATGCGGCAGCAGCAGGTGTCGGCGGAGCCGGCACAGCCGGCGGTCTCGCGTCCACCGGAGTGGGATCCGTGTTATGGATGGTCATCGCGGCCATCACCCTGATCGCTGTGGGGGCCGCCATGCTTCGTATCAGTCCCCGGATCCGTCGGCATCCCATCGACTGAGGCGAGTTCCGCACAACACGGCCGGCGCGCAGCGCCCCTGTCCCGATGCACCGCCCGGGCAGGGGCTCTGCGTGGGCGCAGCTGCGCGGCGGGTGACCGTCGCCGAGGACGAACCGGTCGTTGGGCCGCAGCACAACCGCCGTCACACCAGGTGTCCCCGGCGTCGGAGCGCCCAGCAGTAGGCGGCCAGCAGCGCCGTCACTACTCCGACTCCGATGTCGAACCACGACGTCATGGCACCGAGCATCGCCCACCGGTCGAGGAATGCGAAGGTCGTTACGAGGAGCACCGCTTGTGCAGCCGTCGCGACCAGCGCTGCGGGAAGAGCCCAGCGATGGCGCGCCACGAGGAGCATCGGAGCGATCAGCCCGCCGAGGATGTTGATCGTCCAGACAACCCGCAGCACGGAGGGATAGTCGGCGAAGTACTCGATGCCGCCCTGGCCGAACTGTCCGCGAATGTAGTCGGAGGACTGGACCAGGATGAGGAGATAGTCACGAGCGCCGCCGAGATACAGCGCGAACCCCGCGATCGCCACGAGCCACAGGTGCCACGGACGACGAGCGCCGCCGCTGTTCGCACGTGTATTCACCGGTTTCCACCCACCCTGTTCGTCACGCGGTTTCGCGCCGACCGTTGCCGGCCTGATCCACTGCCCGATCATGGCGGCCTGCGCGTGGTCACGCTCGCCGGCATCTCCGGCGCGTCGGTGTTTCGCCACCTCGTCGACGGCCTCGGCGTGCGGGACGTCGAGTGATCTCCGCACTGCGTGTCGCCTGCGCGCAGCCGATGGACGACCCGCCCGGAGTCACAGTTCAGTCAGCGGCCCACTCGTAGGACAGCTCGTACCGGTCGGCGAGCAGGGTCATGTCGTTCAGCTCGAGCGGAGTGCCACGTCCGGTGCCTGCTTGCCGGTCACGAACCGTTCGCGGTCTCGGGGTGTGCACGTTCAGTCAGGTGGCAGCCCGTAACCGACGACAGCGAGGTGGCCTTCTTCGTCCCGAACGAGAACTCTGCACCGTTGTCGTGGTGAGCGCTCACGAGGTGATCGTTCGGCCGGTCGAGAACAGCCTTCGGCTTGTCGAAGCCGTACTTGCCCATGATCTCGGTGAAGATCTCCAACGCGCGGGGCCAGTCCGCCTCCTGGATCGGGTGATCGAAGTTGGCCCAGTTGGGCATATGGATCGTCACGGCATCGCGATCGGAGTACCTGCCGCCACAGCCACTCTCCGACTCCTCGTCGGTTGCCTCCCAAGCGTCAGGCAGCCCCACCTCGGCTGCCAAGCGGCGTTGAATCTCGCGCTCGATCGCCTTGTGCTTGTCTATCACGACCTCGATATTCGAACGCGCAGAAAGCTCATCGAAGGCACCCTGCGATGGCTCAGCGTCCGTATCACCCTCTGCCCCTCCGTTCGGGGACTCGCTCCCGCATCCCGCGAAGGCCATGGCCATGGCCAGGCACGTCACGATGAGCGTCGGGCAACGGCGGAAAGCTCGAGATTTCTGATGCACTGCTACTGACCTGTCCGCGGTTCGAGGGCCGGGGTGGAGTCCGGCGCACCGCTCATTGTCCTGGCCATCGCGTACTCGCCGGGTCGGCGCCGCGCCAATCGTCCACCTCGTGCAGCGAACGGAGCCGTCCACTCGGCGTCTCGACCATATGCTGAGCGCGCCGTGCCCAGACCGTGCGACCGTCACAAGAAATCACGGGTCGAGCCTCGCGCCGACGTTTTCGCAGGTGAAAGGCTATGTGGTGGGCGCAGCTGGGTTCGAACCAGCGACCCCCTGCTTGTAAGGCAGGTGCTCTTCCGCTGAGCTATGCGCCCGTGACAGGTGGCGGCGCCGATCGCGCCGGCCACCCGACAACCTCGTCAGGCGAGGTCTGAAATGGCCTTCTTCCAGGCCTCCTGGTCGCGCGGCTCGCCGGGCTGGTTCACCTCGGCGTACTTGACGACACCCTCCGTGTCGATCAGGAAGGTGCCGCGCACCGCGAGACCGGCCTGGTCGTTGAACACACCGTACTTCGTGGCGACCTCGCCGTGCGGCCAGAAGTCCGACAGCAGCGGGAACTGGTAGCCCTGCTGCTCGGCCCAGGCCTTGAGCGAGAACGGGGTGTCCACAGACACGCCGAGGACCTGCACGCCCTCGTTGTCGTAGTCGGCGAACTCGTCACGGAGCTGGCAGAGCTCACCCTGGCAGATGCCACTGAAGGCGAACGGGTAGAAGACCAGCAGTACCGGCTTGTCGCCGCGGAACGACGACAGGGTGACTTCCTGCTTGTTGTAGTCGTTCAGCGTGAAGTCCGGGGCCTGCGAACCGACCTCGACCGCCATAGGAGATTCCTCTCGCGCGCGTGCTCGTCCGGCCCGCCGAGACCCGGCGCGGCCGCATGTGCCCGACCACCTTAACGTGACCCGGCGGGGCGAGAGCCAGCACCGGTGATCTGCCGCGGATGAGCTCAGCGGCGGGACGTGGACCGCGGCACGAGCCGCGTCGCCGTCCAGCTGTCGCCGACCGACAGGTTGGAGGTCTGCGACAGGCCCACGGTCGGCACCGCCTCGGCGATCTCGCTGGGCTCGACGTGGCCCGCCTCCCCCGTCTTCGGGGTCAGCACCCACACCACGCCCTCGTCGTCGAGAGGCGCCCTGGCGTCGACGAGCGCGTCGCCGAGGTCGCCGTCGCCGTCCCGCCACCACAGCAGGACCACGTCGATCACCTCGTCCGCGTCCTCGTCGAGCAGTTCGGCACCGGTGTGTTCCTCGATGGCCGCGCGCAGGTCGTCGTCGACGTCCTCGTCCCAGCCGATCTCCTGGACCACCATGTCCGGCTTGATGCCAAGCCTCTCGGCGACGCTGTGCTGATCAGCGTCTCCCGCGGCGACCACGACTTCAATCCTCCAACGAACGACGGTGCGCGACCGGCGGATTCCGGCCGCGCTGCTTTCACGGTTGGGTCAAGCGAACACTGAGCGCGGCTCCGATGCAACCGTCCACACCGGATCCGACACCTCAGCTGTGCCCAGCATCGCACGCCGCGCCGGTGGCGGCCCTGCCGGAACCGGGAGTTGACGCGCGCGCACGCGCGCGCGTAGAAGAGGCATGGAACCGACTCGACACACGCCGCGAGCGCGGCGGGTCTAGGGTGGGCTCACCGGTCCCCGACAGGGGACTGACCGGGGCCGATGACCGGGAAACCGCCGAGTCGGCGTTACCACCGAGTAGCGCTGACACGGCTCGTGGATGCGACGACCATGTCCCTCGAACGGCCCGCACCCGGGTCACCGCACCGATTTCGTGCCCGGCTCGCCGGATACGCGCCGAGAACCCGCGCGCACCCGGCCGCCGGGTACGGACGACGGCGGCCCCGGACAACGCAGTGACAACAGTGACGAGAAGCTGGAACCAACAGCGACGACTGGCGAGGAGACCCCTTGGCCCCGCAGAACGACAAGGCCGGGCGCGACGAGACCGGCCAGGGCAACCCGGCGCGCGTCCACGTGATCCGCAACGGCCTGGCGGCACACCTGCCCGACATCGATCCGGAGGAGACGGGCGAATGGCTCGACTCCTTCGACGCCGCGCTCGCCACCGGCGGCAAGCAGCGCGCCCGGTACCTGCTCCTGCGGGTACTGGAACGGGCACGGGAGCGCAACGTCGGCGTCGCTCCGCTCACCGAGACGGACTACGTCAACAGCATCCCCACCGAGAACGAGCCGTGGTTCCCCGGTGACGAAGAGCTCGAGCGCCGCTACCGCGCCTACATCCGGTGGAACGCGGCCGTCATGGTGCACCGGGCACAGCGCCCCGGCGTCGGCGTAGGCGGGCACATCTCCACGTACGCCTCGTCGGCGGCGTTGTACGAGGTGGGCTTCAATCACTTCTTCCGGGGCAAGGACCACTCCGGCGGCGGCGACCACGTCTTCATCCAGGGCCACGCCTCCCCCGGCATCTACGCCCGCGCCTTCCTCGAAGGCAGGCTCAGCGCCGACCAGATGGACGGTTTCCGCCAGGAGTTCTCCCACGCGGGCGAGGGCGGCGGCCTGCCGTCGTACCCGCATCCGCGGCTGATGCCCGAGTTCTGGGAGTACCCGACGGTGTCGATGGGCCTCGGCCCGATGAACGCCGTTTACCAGGCGCGCTTCAACCGCTACCTCGACGCGCGGGGCATCAAGGACACGAGCGACCAGCACGTGTGGGCGTTCCTCGGCGACGGCGAGATGGACGAGCCGGAATCCCGCGGCCTCATCCACGTGGCCGCGGGCGAGGGCCTCGACAATCTGACGTTCGTCATCAACTGCAACCTGCAGCGTCTCGACGGACCGGTCCGCGGTAACGGCAAGATCATCCAGGAACTGGAGGCGTACTTCCGCGGTGCGGGCTGGAACGTCATCAAGGTCGTCTGGGGCCGCGAGTGGGACGCGCTGCTGCACGGCGACCGGGACGGCGCGCTGGTCAACCTCATGAACGTCACCCCGGACGGCGACTTCCAGACGTACAAGGCCAACGACGGCGCCTACGTCCGCGAGCACTTCTTCGGCCGTGACCCGCGCACGAAGGACCTCGTCAAGGACCTCTCCGACGCCGAGATCTGGAACCTCAAGCGCGGCGGGCACGACTACCGCAAGGTGTACGCGGCCTACAAGGCGGCGATGGAACACCACGGCCAGCCGACCGTGATCCTCGCCCACACCATCAAGGGCTACGGCCTGGGCCCCGCGTTCGAGGGCCGCAACGCCACGCACCAGATGAAGAAGCTGACCCTCGACGACCTCAAGACGTTCCGGGACGCCCAGCGCATCCCGATCAGCGACGAGGAACTCGAGCGCGACCCGAAGCTGCCGCCGTACTACCACCCGGGTGAGAACTCGCCCGAGATCGAGTACATGCAGGGCCGCCGCAAGACCCTCGGCGGCTACGTGCCGGAGCGGCGTCCCGCCCGCGCCAAGCCGCTCACACTGCCCGGTGACAAGGTCTACGACGCCATCCGCAAGGGGTCGGGCAAGCAGGAGGTCGCCACGACGATGGCCTTCGTCCGGCTCGTGCGCGAGCTGGCCAAGGACGCCGAACTCGGGCAGCGCATCGTGCCGATCATCCCGGACGAGGCGCGCACCTTCGGCCTCGACTCGATGTTCCCCACGAACAAGATCTACAACCCGCACGGGCAGACCTACACCTCGGTGGACGCGCAGCTGATGCTGGCCTACAAGGAGTCCGAGCAGGGCCAGCTGCTGCACGAGGGCATCAACGAGGCGGGCTCCACCGCGTCGTTCACCGCGATCGGCACGTCGTACGCCACGCACGGCGAGCCGATGATCCCGATCTACATCTTCTACTCGATGTTCGGGTTCCAGCGCACCGGCGACGGCCTGTACGCGGCGGCCGACCAGATGGCGCGCGGCTTCGTGCTGGGCGCCACCGCGGGCCGCACCACCCTCACGGGTGAGGGCCTGCAGCACGCCGACGGTCACTCGATCCTGCTGTCGGCCACGAACCCGGCGGCGGTGACCTACGACCCGGCGTGGTCGTTCGAGATCGCCCACATCGTCAAGGACGGCCTGCGCCGCATGTACGGCGAGACCGGCCCGGACGGCAACGGTGAGAACGTCTTCTACTACATCACCATCTACAACGAGCCGTACCAGCAGCCGGCCGAGCCGGAGAACATCGACGTCGACGGCCTACTCAAGGGCCTGTACCGCTACGCCGAGGCACCGGCGGGCAACGGCCCGGAGGCACAGATCCTGGTCTCCGGCGTGACGATGCCCGACGCGCTGCGGGCACAGCAGATGCTGCTCGACGAGTGGGGCGTGCGCGCAGCGGTGTGGTCGGCCACGTCGTGGACCGAGCTGCGCCGCGACGCCGTGGACGTGGACCGGGACAACTTCCTGAACCCGGACGATACGCCGCAGGTGCCGTACGTGACCGAGGCGCTGCAGGGCGCGAACGGTCCGTACGTGGCGGTGTCCGACTGGATGCGGGCCGTGCCGGACCTGATCCGCCCGTGGGTGCCCGGCGACATGCTCACCCTCGGCACCGACGGCTTCGGTTTCTCCGACACCCGCCCTGCGGCGCGCCGCCACTTCCTGGTGGACGCCGAGTCGATCACGGTCGGCGTGCTCACGGCACTGGCGAAACAGGGCGCGGTCGACCAGGACACGGTGTCGCGCGCGGCCCAGCAGTACCGGATCGACGACGTCGGCGCGGCCGGACCGCAGACGTCCGACTCCGGGGTGGCCTGATCCCACCGGAACTTCCGGACGAAAAGGATGGCGCCCACCACTGAAAGTGAACCCGTCACGCGGTCGGCTTCGCCGTTCGCGTGAGGTCGTTCCACGAACGAGTGAGCCCCCTGGCCAGCAATGATCCCGCCGGTCCATAGTGGAATCACCGGTGGGGACCGGGGAGAACGAAACCGCCCGATGCAGCGATTCATCGCCGCATCGGGCGGTTTCGCATCGTCGGCCGGTCGGTCGCCGGGTCGCCGGGGCGGCCGGATCGGCCACGTCGGCCGGGTACCGGCGGCTACCACCAGGGGCGACTCCGCCGTGGCCGGTCGGACCGCGGGCGACGTACGATCGCAGGCAAATGACCTCCGACGATCCCCGGCGCACCCGGTCGAACAGGGGCGCGAGAACGGCGTCCCCGGCGACCTCCCACGCCTCGACGGGGCCGAGGCCCGCGAAGGCCCGAAAGGCCCCGCGCTCGAAAACCACCACCCCGGCCGACCCGAGCTCGACGCCCGCGCACACGGGACCGGAGGACACCGCTGGACCGGGGCGCACCGCGGGACCGGAGGACACGGCACACCCGGACACCACCCCGGTCGACACGGCCGGTACCTCGCCGCCGGGTCCGGCACCGGGGGAAGCACGCGGGCCGAACCGGCTGTCGGCGCGGACGCTGCGGGAGCTGGAACGGGCCTCGGGCAGGCTCGCCAAGGCCAGCGTCGCCGCGATGGAGGAGCGACTGTCCTGGTTCAGCCGGTTGCCCGCCGACCAGCGGGCCAGCGTCCTGCTCATCACGCAGACCGGCGCGGCAGGTTTCGTCCGCTGGCTGCGCGACCCCGAGCACGCCCTGGAACTGACCACCGAAGCGTTCCGCGCCGCCCCGCGCGACCTCTCACGCTGGATCAGCCTGCGCCAGACCGTCGGCCTGGTGCGGCTGGCCATCGAGGTCTTCGAACAGCAGCTGCCCGATTTCGCCGCGGACGGGGCCGAGAACGCCGCGCTCGTCGAAGGCATCCTGCGGTACGGCCGCGAGGTGGCGTTCGCCGCCGCGAGTTCCTACGCGGCGGCCGCCGAGGCGCGGGGCGCGTGGGACGCCCGCCTCGAGGCTCTCGTCGTCGACGGCATCGTCCGCGGCGACGCCGAGGAGTCCGTGCTCTCCCGCGCTGCCGCGCTCGGCTGGGACCCCGCGGCCAGCGCGACGGTGATGGTCGGCACGTCGCCGTCGGACGATCCGCCGACCGTGGTGTTCGAGGTGCGCAGCCGTGCCGCGCGCGCCGGCTGTCCCGTCCTGCTGGGCGTGCAGGGCACACGGCTCGTCGTGGTGGCCGGCGGCGCTGACGACGAGCAGGCCCGCGACGGCGCCCTGCTGGACACCCTCGCGGCGGCATTCGGTGACGGGCCGATCGTCGCGGGACCGACGGTGGCCGGCCTGGGCGAGGCACACGCCAGCGCCGCGGAAGCCCTGTCGGCCATGCGCGCGGTCGTCGCGTGGCCCGGCGCGCCGCGTCCGGTCCGCTCGATCGACCTGCTGCCCGAACGTGCCCTCGCCGGTGACCCGTCCGCGGAGCGGCGGCTCGTCGACGAGATCGCCAAACCGTTGGAGGACGCGGGCCCCGCACTGCTGGCCACCGTCGAGGGTTACCTGGAGACCGGCGGTGTCCTGGAGATGTGCGCCCGCCAGCTGTTCGTGCACCCGAACACGGTGCGCTACCGGCTGCGCAAGGCCGCCGAGCTGACGGGCCGCAACGCCGCGGACCCCCGCGATGCGCTCGTGCTGCGCGTGGCGCTGGCCGCGAGCAGACTCGCCGCCGCCCGCAGCCAGTGGTGACCGGCGGCCGCTCCGCGTCCCCTCCTCCAGCCACGCCCGCCGCCTCGCGGTCCGGCACCCCGTGGTCCGGCACCCCGTGGTCCGGTGGGTGATCGTGAGAACGATCACTATCACGCCCAGGGCGGCGATCGAACTGCCCAGAACCGACAAGGTGATCTCGCAGGACAGCGGCCGACGCCGAGAACGTTTGTAGGCTTCCCACAAGCGAGGCGCCCCGAGTTCGTGAAGCGTCGGCATCCCCGCGCCGGCCCGCCGACGTGTTGTCTGGTGGCGTGATCGCGCTGCTATGCCCGGGCCAGGGTGCGCAATCCCCTGGCATGCTCAACGACTGGCTCGAACTCGACGGTGCCCACCAGCGACTGCGGCAGTGGTCCGAGAGGACGGACCTCGACCTCGTCCATCTCGGCACCGAGGCCGGTGCCGAGGAGATCCGCGACACCGCGATCACTCAGCCGCTGACGGTGGCCGCCGCGCTGCTGGCCGCCGAACACCTGCCCGAGACTCCGTCCGGCGCACCGGTGGCAGGCCACTCGGTGGGTGAGCTGGCGGCCGCCGCGATCGCCGGTGTGTTCCCCGCGGAGGAGGCCGTCGCGCTGGCGGCCGTCCGCGGCGCCGCGATGGCCAAGGCCTGTGCGCTCGAACCCACCAGCATGGCGGCGGTCATGCTGGGCGACCCGGACGAGGTCGTCGCCTGGTTGGCCGACCACGACCTCGAAGCGGCCAACCGCAACGGCGCCGGTCAGATCGTGGCGTCCGGCTCGGCGGAGGCGATCGAGGCGATCGTCGCCGAGCCGATGGCGGGTACGAAGGTGCGCCCGCTGCAAGTGGCGGGCGCGTTCCACACCCGGTACATGGCCCCCGCCGAGGAGACGCTGCGTGAGCACGTCGCGGGCCTCTCCCCCGCCGACCCCACCCGGCCACTGCTCTCGAACGCCGACGGCGCCGTCGTCACCGACGGCGCGGAGTACCTGGACCGCCTCGTCGCCCAGGTCACGAAGCCGGTGCGGTGGGATCTGACCATGCAGGGCCTCGCCGGTCTCGGGGTCACCGCGACCGCGGAACTGCCGCCCGCGGGCACGCTGAGTGGCCTCGTCCGCCGTGAACTCAAAGGCACCGCCACGGTCGCGCTGAAGAAGCCGGCCGACCTCGACGACGTGGACCCCGCCGCATGAGCGCGCTGAGCCTCCGGCAGGGACCCGCCGCGACCCGCGTGCTCGGCATCGGCAGCACCCAGCCGGACCGGGCCGTGACCAACGACGAGCTCGCGCAGCACATGGACACCAACGACCAGTGGATCCGCGAACGCGTCGGCATCATCGAACGCCGATTCGCGGGCAAGGACGAGCGGCTGGTCGACATGGCGGTCACGGCGGGGTCGAAGGCGCTCGCCGACGCGGGCACCGACCCGTCGGAGGTCGACACGGTCATCCTGCCGAACTGCACCATGCCCTCGCCGATCCCCAACGCGGCCGCACAGGTCGCCGACCGGATCGGGATCGCGGGCGCAGGTGCGTTCGACATCAACGCCGCGTGTGCCGGGTTCTGCTACGGGCTGGCACTCGCCTCCGACCTGATCCGCGGCGGCTCGGCGGGCAAGGTCCTCGTGATCGGCGCCGAGAAGCTCACCGACGTGGTCGACCCGGCCGACCGCTCGACGGCGATCATCTTCGCCGACGGTGCGGGTGCGGCACTGGTCGGACCGTCGGACGAACCGGGCATCGGACCGGTCTCGTGGGGCAGTGCGGGCGACCAGGTCGACATGATCTACATGCGCGAGCACAAGTACCTGTTCCAGGAGGGACAGTCGGTGTTCCGCTGGGCGACGACGCAGATCGCGCCCGTCGCCACCGAGGCCGTCGAGCGTGCGGGCCTGCAGCTATCCGATGTGGACGTGCTGATCCCGCACCAGGCCAACCTGCGCATCGTCGAGTCGATCGCCAAACGGCTGCGGGCCCAGGGCGCGCGCGAGGACATGGTGGTCGCCGACGACATCCGCTACTCCGGCAACACCTCGTCGGCATCGATCCCCCTCGCACTCGACCACATGCGCGCGTCGGGCACAGTCTCGTCGGGCGACGTCGTGCTGGCTGTCGGTTTCGGCGCCGGTCTGTCGTATGCGGGACAGGTCCTCATCTGCCCTTAACCCGAAACGCGGACGACCGAGCGGCCTGGTCCGTTAGTGTTCGTCCCGACCATCCATCCACAAGCAACGAAAGGAACATCAAAGTGGCTGACAAGACGGAGCTGCTGACCGGACTCGCCGAGATCGTCGAGGAGGTCGCCGGTGTCGCCAAGGACGACGTGACGGCCGAGAAGTCGTTCGTGGACGACCTCGACATCGACTCGCTGTCCATGGTCGAGATCGCCGTGCAGGCCGAGGACCGGTTCGGCGTGAAGATCCCGGACGACGAGCTCGCGAACCTGAAGACGGTCGGTGACGCCGTGGACTACGTCGCCGCCAACTCCAAGTAAACGCCACTCGGACGGCTACCTCGGGGAGACCCCACATGAGCAACACCGACGTCGTGATCACCGGTATCGGTGCGACCACGCCGCTCGGACCGGATGTGACGTCCACTTGGGACGGTCTGCTCGCCGGGCGCAGCGGCGTTCGCGCCCTCGAGACGGACTGGGCGGAGACCTACGATCTCCCGGTCCGCATCGGCGCCACCCTCGCCGAGGAGCCGACCGAGAAGATCCCGCGCGTGCGGGCCCGGCGGCTCGACCGCTGTGAACAGGTCGCGCTCATCGCGGCCTGGCAGGCCTGGGAGGACGCCGGGTTCGCCCTACCGTCCGACGACGGCGAGGACGTCGAACCGGAACGACTCGGCGTGTCCATCGGCACCGGCATCGGTGGTCCGGTCACGCTGCTCGAACAGGACGACAACCTCGAACAGCACGGCATGCGGAAGGTGTCACCGCTGACCGTGCCGATGCTGATGCCGAACGGGCCCGCCGCTCACGTCGGCATCGAACTGCGGGCCCGTGCCGGCGTGCATTCGCCCGCGTCGGCGTGCGCGTCGGGCGCGGAAGGCATCGCCAAGGCCTTCGACATGATCCGCTCCGGCAAGGCCGACGTGGTGGTCGCGGGCGGTGCCGAGGCGTGCATCCACCCGATCACGATCGCGGGATTCGCGCAGGCACGCACCGTGTCGACCCGCAACGACGACCCCGGACGGGCCTCCAGGCCGTTCGACGTCGACCGCGACGGGTTCGTGCTCGGCGAGGGTGCGGGCGTCGTGGTGCTGGAGAGCGCGGCCCACGCCGAAGCACGCGGAGCGCGCGTGTACGGCAAGGTCGCGGGTACGGGCATCACGTCCGACGCCTACCACATCACGGGCAACCACCCCGACGGCATCGGTCAGATCGCGGCGATGCGCCAGGCCATCGAACAGGCCGGTGTCACCGCCCGCGACGTCGGTCATGTCAATGCCCACGCGACGTCGACAGTGGTCGGCGACGTCGGCGAGGCCGCGGCCATTCACAAGGCGCTCGGCGACCACCCGGTGGTGACCGCGCCGAAGAGCGCGCTCGGCCACCTGGTCGGCGGTGCCGGTGCGGTCGAAGGCATCGCCACGCTGCTGTCGATCTACCACGGCATCGTGCCGGCGACGCTCAACCTCGGCGAGCTCGACCCGAAGGTGGAGCTCGACGTCGTCGCGGGTGAACCGCGCAAGATGGAACTGTCGGCGGCGATCAGCAACTCGTTCGGCTTCGGCGGCCACAACACGGCGCTGCTGTTCACGGCAGCCTGAACAGCGGCGAGCCCGGTAGTGGCGTCCGGCCGACGGCGTCCTGACCGGCATCCACCGACCGGCTGAGCACCGGCCGTCGGCTCGGAGCTGTTAACCGGAGGGTTGCTGGTCCGAGCCGGCGGTGTCGGGTTCAGCAGCGGGACTGCTCGGGCACCGTGCCGGGCGGGACCGTGCCGATCCGCCACTCCACTTCGGCCCGCGTAAGCGGGAAGGCCAGGCGCCAGCGGATGCAGTCGGACTGCAGGTCATCCGGCGCGTCCGTGGCGTCCTGCACGCTCGTGAAGCCGAGCAGCACCGTCAGCCCGTCGTCGGGTGCGGCCTCGATGCGGTACACGCGGATACTGCCGTCCCGGGTGCTGCGATAGTTGTCCCGCCACTCCTCCTCGCCCTGCAACGCGGCGCGTTCCGCGACGACCGTCGTGACCCACAGGTCGTAGTCGCGCCCGTTGATGGCGTCGAAATACTTCTGCAGCACACCGCGCACGGCCTGGGCGTCCGGATGGGCGGCCGCGTCACTGGTGAGCTGCACTCGCGTGGGGCCGGGCTGGTCGGCCGGTTCCACCGAACTCGGTGCGGCCGAGGTCGGCGGGGCAGCGGGCCGCGACGTCCGGGACGGCGGCTGATAGACCTCCCGTGCGACGAGTCCGCCCCCGACCGTCAGCGCCACGACCGCGACGAGCACCGGCACCAGCCAGCGCCGGTGCGGTAGAGACGTGGTCGGCACCGGTCCAGACTACTGCTCCCGCAGCACCGTGCACCCGGAGACGCGCACCTGTCGGCGATACGCCCCGCCGACCCGCCACCGGTTCGTCCCACCGCAGGCGAGCGGGGACAAGGCCTGCCGAACCCGCCGCCCGCAGGACCGCCGGGCCGAGCGCGTCAGCCGACCTGGTGCAACCACGTCACCGGTGCGCCGTCCCCGGCGTGCCGGAACGGTTCGAGCGCCTCGTCCCAACCGGCCCCGAGCAGCTCGTCGATCTTGTGTGCGAGCTGTTCGGAGGCACGGCTCTTGGCGACCAGGCTGCGCAGCTGGTCCTCGGGCACCACGATGTCGCCGTTCGCGCTGGTGCGGGCATGCCACAGGCCCAGACCGGGCACGTGACAGAAGCGCTGACCGTCGACCCCCGCACTGGGTTCCTCGGTGATTTCGAACCGGACCATCGGCCACGCCTTGAGCGCGTTGGCCAGCTTGCCCGCCGTACCCGCCGGACCACGCCACTCGCATTCCGCGCGCAGCTGGCCGGGTGCCGCGGGCTGCGCAGTCCAGCGCAACTCGGCACGCGTGCTCAGCGTGCCTGAAATCGCCCACTCGACGTGCGGACACACCGCAGACGGCGACGAGTGGACGTACACAACGCCACGTGTGCTCACTGCTGACCTCCGCTGTTCGACGAGGGGCGTCTTCCCCTACGACCTCGCGAACCACGTGCCGAGCCCAGTGCATGAACACCGCTTCAGTTTTCTCTCGCACATTTTGCACCGCAGGGGCCCATTGCGCCACACGGACCCCACAGTTCACACCTCGACCTGGGCCAGGTGGACCCGTGCCGCCCGGCGAGCCGGTAGATTCCCGATGCCAGTTCGCCAGGCGCAGGGAGGCTTGAGGGGTGCGACTCGTCCGGTTTTCGACCCGTCCCGCGCAGATCTCGCCGGACATTCGCGCAGCGCTGACCTCCCTCGGGCGCAGCGGCGACCGGGTCGGCGGGGTCGGACTCGTCGGGGTGCAGCCTCCGGAGGCCGACACGCCGGTCGACGCGGTGATCGTCACCGCCCATGGCGTCGTGGTCGTCGTGGGCGTGGATCTGCCCGACCCGGCCATCCGGCTGGAGGCGCCGTTGCGCGGGGCGTGGAAGGCCGACGACTGGCCGCTCACCCGCGGTGACGCCGAGTCCGGTTCGGACGCGGGAAACCCCTCCAGCGAGGCGCTGGCCGTCTCCGAACAGGTGGCCGAGCGCGTCCGGGCGGCAGCCGGATCCCCTGGAACCGCGATCGGGACGGTCATCGCCGTGGGACCGTTCGTCGAACACGTCGAACAGCCCGCCGACGAGCTCGCCGGCCCGGTCCGCATCGTGTATCCGAGCTCCACGAGCCTGCTCGCCTCGATCGTCTCCCTGTCCTCGGCGTCCCGGCCGCTCACGGTTGAGCAGGCGCGTGCCGTGGTCGCCGCGCTGTCCCCCGACACCGAGCTCGACGACGACGCCCTCGCAGGCGAAGGCTTCGCCACAGCCCCGAGCGCCGTGCCCGTCCCTGCGGACTCGCCGGCCACCCGGGACTCGCCGGCCGACGCGACCGACCCACTGACCGACGACGCCGACACCGAAGCGCTCGACGGCACGCCGCACTCCGGTTCGCCCGGCCCCACCACTCCGACGTCGAACCGCGCCGCAGCGGGTGCGGACACCCCGGACGCCTCGACCGGCGGCTCCGCTCCCCCGTCCGGGGCGGCGCCGCTCCCCACGGCCCCGAACACCGCCGCTCCGACCTCCGCAGTTCCGGCCTCCGCAGCTCCGACCTCCGCAGTTCCGAAGACCGCGACCCCGCGTCCTGCAGGCGAGGCGGCGCGGACCGAACCTCCGGGCGGAGCGACCGCGGGCACGGCGACCACCCCCGCCACGATGTCGCCGGCACGGCCCGCCGCGTTCGTGCAGTCGCCCGCCCCGCCCGCCGGTCCGCAGCAGACGACCGGCGCGGACGCTGCCGTAACGCCGGGGGTGCAGACCGGTGCCCTTACTGCCGGCTCGGCCCCGGCAGCCCCGCCACCGGCCGCTCACCCGTCGCCGGGTATGCCGGCGAAGCCGTCCGCCGCCACCCAGCCCATGGCCACCCGGCCCGGCACCGCCCCGTCCGGCACCCCGTCCAGCCCTGTCCCGTCCAGCCCTGTTCCGTCCGGTGCACATCATCCGCCGCGCGCCGCTCCCCCCACGAGCGTTCCCGCGGGAGGAGCGCCGCTACGACGTGGCACGCCGCGGCAGGCGTGGTGGCGGCGGTCGTCGGTGCGGACGTGGCGGTGGATCACGGCCGGTGCCGTGTTCGTCGTGGCCCTCGTCGTGATCATCACGTTCACCGTCCTGGGCGGCGATAGCGAGGAGGCAGGGCCGGTCCGCATGGAGGCGGGTGGATTGGAGTTCACCCAGCGCGCGGCACAGCTCACCGAGGAGTGCGCGGACCATGCGGTGGGTGACCTGAGCGTGGCGCTGGCCGACGGCGGATGTACGGAACTGCGCCGCGGCAGTTTCGGCACCACCGTCCGCGGCACCGACGTGGCCGTCTCGGTGGCTGCCCTCACCTTCACCGACGAGCAGGCGGCACAGCGGTTCCTCGAGGTCGCCGACACCCCGGGAACCGGCACGATCCGTGACCTCGCGACGACCTCCGGCCGGTGGGCACCGCCCGCACCGGACTGGTCGGGCGCCGCCTACGTCAGCGACCTCGAAGGTTCCACGGTGCGGCTCGTGCTGGCGTCGCCGCGCGACCGAGCCTCTCAGGACTCGCCGGAGGTCGCCGACGCCGCCGAGGCCGCACTCGGCCTGGTGAAGCTCAACGACTGAGCCTTCGTCACCGGCGGTGGCGCGGTCCCGCCAGGGTGCCGACCGGCCGCATCACAGGCCGTACTCCTCCAGCAACCGGAGCCAGACCTCGCTGATGGTCGGGAACGCGGGAACGGCGTGCCACAACCGGTGCAGCGGCACCTCGCCCACGATGGCGATCGTGGCGGCGTGCAACAGCTCACCGGTGTCCGGGCCGACGAACGTCATGCCGAGCAGCACGTCCCGCCGGGTGTCGACGATCGCGCGCAGCCGTCCGGTGTAGCCGTCGGCGTGGAGCGCCGATCCGGCGACGGCGATGTCCAGTTCCACGGCCCGCTGGCCCGGCCCGGCGGCCTCTCGCATCCCGACCGACGCCACCTCGGGGTCGGTGAACACCACCTGCGGCACCGCGTGATGGTCGGCGGTCGTCGTGTGGGCGCTCCACGGCGACCGGTACACGGTGTCACCGCGGGCCGCCGCGACGACGACGTCGCCGACGATCCGTGCCGCGTACTTGCCCTGGTGCGTCAACGGAGCGCGGCCGGTCACGTCCCCTGCGGCGAAGAGCCAGCCATCGGTTCCGGACACGACACCGTTGTCGTCGACCCGCAACGGATCGCCGGGTTCGAGCCCCACGGCGTCGAGCCCGAGCTCCGCCGTCGCGGGCCTGCGGCCGGTGGCGATCAGCAGCCGGTCGGCATCGACGACGCCGCCGGCGTGCGCGATCCGCACCGCACTCGCCCCTGATTCATCCACTTCGGACACGTGCTCGGCGGCGGTGTCCGGATACAACCGGACACCGCCGCCGCGGAGCCCCTCTGCGACCGCGTCTCCTGCGAACTCCGGATAGGCGGGCAGCGGCCGCGGTCCGGTCATCAGCAGGTGCACCTCGGCACCCAGGTGCGCCCACGCCTGCGCCAGTTCCGTACCGACGACGCCACCGCCCAGCACGGCCAGCCGTCCCGGCACGGTCGACGCGGCCGTGGCATCGCGCGACGTCCACACCAACTTGCCCGACAGCTCCGCGAGCCCCGCCACCGACGGCATCCGCGCCACACTGCCGGTACACACGATCACGGCTTGTCGCGCGCGGAACACGTCACCGTCGACCGTGACCTCCCGCTCCCCGGTGATCCGCGCGTGCCCGCGCACCGGTTCGATACCCGCGCTGCGAACCCACTCGACCTGGGCACTGTCGTCCCCTTCGTGAGTGAACGCGTCGCGGCGCGCGAACACCGCGGCCGGGTCGAGCCCGCCGACATGGTCGACCCCCGGCATGCGCCGCACGGCCGCAAGCAGATTTCCCGGCCGCAGCAATGCCTTACTGGGAATGCACGCCCAGTAGGAGCATTCCCCGCCGAACCGTTCGTGGTCGACGAGGGCCACGGTCAGACCGCCGGCCACGGCACGTGCGGCCGCGTTCTCCCCGACCGGACCGGCTCCGATGACGACGACGTCGTACGCGTGTTGTGCCATACCGTCGAGCGCACACCACCGCGCACTCCCCCGCAACCCGGCAACTACCCTCGCCCAGGAGCGGACAACACGGGCCGAGCGCCCGGAGGACCGCGGGAATGCCCCCACACACAGGAAAACGCGGAGGACGTTGGTGGCACGGAACACGGCGGTCGAGGTGCTCGACGACATCAGTGGCGAACCCGCCCACGAAACGGTGCGGTTCGCCCTCGATGGCGTTCACTACGAGATCGACCTGGCCACGGCGGGCGCCGACGTGCTGCGCAGCACCCTCACTCGCTACGCAGGCAACGGCCGCCGCACCGGCGGTCGCAAGCGCCCCCGGCGGATGATCACCTCCGGCTCCTCCGGCACGACCACGACGTCGGCCACGAAACCCACGGCCACGAAACCCACGGCGAAGAAGGCCGCCACGAAGAGGGCGGAGCCGAAGACGGCAGCGACCAAGAGGTCAGCACCCGAGAAGGCGGCGCCGAAGAAGACGGCGACCAAGAAGGCAGCTTCCGAGAAGGCAGCTTCCGAGAAGGCGGAGCCGAAGACGGCGACGGTGAAGAAGGCAGCGGCTACGACGACCGCGGGCAAGAACACCGCCACGAAGCAGGCAGCGGCGACGAAGACCTCGGGGAAGAAGAACGCAGAAAAGAAAAACACGGGAAAGAAGACCGCGGCGAAGAACCCCACGTCCGAGACCTCCACCGGAGGGCAGCGCACGACCGCCACGAAGACGGCGGCAGAGAAGCCGGCGCCGCCAAAGGCCGCAACACGGAAGGCCGCGCCACGAAAGGCGTCGACGAAGAAGACGACCGCAACGGCGACGGTGGCAACAACGGCCGCCGCGAGCACCACCGCCACGAAGGCCGCCACGGGAACCGGCACGAAGAAGGCCGCGCCGAAGACCACCGGGACGTCGTCGGCCTCGACGAAGGCCGCAGGGAAGGCCGGGAAAGCCGCCGCCAAGAAGGGCACGAGCACGAAGAGCGCGGCCACCGCGGCCCCGGCGCCGGGAACCACCGGAAAGGCGGGCCGGCAGGCCGCGCAGGCACAGCCCGCCACGGAACCGCAGGCCGCCGGGAAGAAGCGCGGCAAGCCGCCCGTCCCTCAGGTCACGTTCTCGGCCGCTCGCTGAGTTCCTGTCGGCCGCAGGCGCTCGCCGCGGTCACCTCCGGCCGGTCGTCGACCACCGGAAGGCCGTCGCTCACCGGCGTTCGGCGACCCACGTGCGTCGCTGCCGGCTCACAACGTTTTCAGCTCCTCGACGATGCCGGCGACGGATTCCTTGGCGTCGCCGAACAGCATGGCCGTCTTCGCATCGGTGAACAGGGCGTTGTCGATGCCGGCGAACCCGGAACCCATCGAGCGTTTCAACACGATCACCGACCGGCTCGACGTGACGTGCAGGATCGGCATGCCGTAGATCGGTGAGCTCGGGTCGGACTGGGCGGCCGGGTTCGTCACGTCGTTCGCGCCGATCACCAGCGAGACGTCCACCTGCGGGAACGCGGAGTTGCTCTCGTCCATCTCCTTGAGCGCCTCGTACGGCACGTCTGCCTCGGCCAGCAGCACGTTCATGTGGCCCGGCATGCGCCCGGCGACGGGGTGTACCGCGTAGGCGACGTCGATGCCCTTCGCCTCCAGCAGATCGGCCATCTCGCGTACGGCGTGCTGCGCCTGGGCGACAGCCAGCCCGTAGCCGGGCACGACCATGACGCGGCCGGCGTAGGCGAGCTGGATCGCCGCGTCGGCCGTGCTGGTGCTGCGCACGGGACGGTCCCCGGCACCGCTCACGGTGGCCGCGCCCGCGTCGCCACCTCCGCCGAAACCGCCCGCGAGGATGGCCGGAATGGACCGGTTCATCGCCTGCGCCATGAGGTTCGTCAGGATCGACCCGGACGCGCCGACGATCATGCCTGCGACGATGAGTGCCGTGTTGTCCAGCGCGAGGCCCATCGCCGCGGCGGACAGTCCGGTGAACGCGTTGAGCAGCGAGATCACCACGGGCATGTCGGCGCCGCCGATCGGCAGCACCACCATGACACCGATCAGGCCCGCGGCGACCAGCACGCCGATGATCAGCAATTCGGATCGCCCGCCCGAGGCGATGATCACGGCGCACACGACGGCGGCCGTCAGCACCACGATGTTCAGCGGTTGCTGCAATCGTCCGAGCGTCACCGGCCTTCCCGGCAGAATCTCCTGCAGTTTGCCGAACGCGATCCCGGACCCCCAGAACGAGACGGAACCGACGATCGCCGCGAACAGCGAGGCGATCGCCACGTACCGCGGTTCGGCCTCGTAACCGGTGGTCACCCGGAACTCCACCCAGGCGATGAGTGCCACCGCGCCACCGCCGACGCCGTTGAACAGCGCCACCATCTGCGGCATCGCCGTCATCTTCACCCGACGGGCCGCGGGAACACCGATCACCGCGCCGATGCCGAGCCCGAGCGCGATGAGCGGCCAGTTGCCCATGCCCGGCAGCAGCAGCGTCGCGACGACCGCGACCGCCATACCGGCCGCGGCGATCCAGTTGCCCCGTACCGCAGTGCGCGGCCCCGTCATCCCCATCAGCCCGTAGATGAACAGGACGAACGCAACGATGTAGAGCACGGAGACGAGCGTGTTCACTGCTCGCCCTCCTCACGCGCGCCGGGCCGCTGCCCGCCGGCGCGCTGTCCGTCGGGGCGCTGTCCGCCGGGGCGCTGTCCGCCGGGGCGCTGTTTGAACATGCCGAGCATGCGGTCGGTGACGAGGAACCCGCCGACCACGTTGATCATCCCGAACGCGATGGCCACGACGAGCAGGATCTTGTTCAGCACCCCGTCGACCCCGTGGCCGAGCACGATGAGCCCGCCGAGCAGCACGATGCCGTGGATGGCGTTCGTCCCCGACATCAGCGGGGTGTGCAGCGTGTTGGGCACCTTGGAGATCACGGTGTAGCCCACGAATCCGGCCAGTACCAGGATCGCGATGCTTTCGATCGGCACTACGCCACCTCCTCCGGCCTGCCGGCGACACAGGCGCCGGCGACGATCTCGTCGGCCGGGTCGATCGCGAACCGGCCTTCGGAGTCCACGAGCAGTTCGATCAGTTCGACGAGGTTCCGCGCGTACAGCTCGCTGGCGTGCAGGGGCATCCCGGCGGGCAGGTTGAGCGGCGAGCTGATCGTCACGCCGCCGACGTCGACGTCCTCGCCGGGTTCGGTCAGCTCGCAGTTGCCGCCGGTCGCCCCTGCCAGGTCGACGATGACGCTGCCGGGGCGCATCCCCCGCACGGCGCCCGCGGTGACGAGGGTGGGGGCCGTGCGTCCGGGGACCAGTGCCGTGGTGATCACGACGTCGAAGCCGCCGATCGCCTCGGTGAGCCTGCGTTGCTGCTCGGCGCGTTCGTCGTCGGTGAGTTCGCGGGCGTAACCGCCGTCACCGATCGCCTCGATACCCAGGTCCAGCCACTGCGCACCCACCGACCGCACCTGTTCGGCGACTTCGGGGCGCACGTCGTAGCCGGTCGCCTGCGCGCCGAGCCGTTTCGCCGTCGCGAGTGCCTGCAGTCCGGCGACACCTGCACCGAGCACGAGCACCGTCGCGGGCGGCACGGTGCCTGCCGCGGTCGTGAGCATCGGGAAGAACCGGGGCGAGAGTTGCGCCGCCAGCAACGCGGCACGGTACCCGGAGACGTTCGCCTGCGACGACAGCGCGTCCATCGCCTGCGCGCGTGAGATCCGCGGGATCGATTCGACGGCCAGCGCGACGATCCCGGCGCGATCCAGGGCCTGGACCCGTTCGGGGGCGGCGAGCGGGTCGAGAAATCCGATGAGGACGGTACCGGCGGCGAGCCGCGCGATGTCCTCCTCGGACGGTGGCGTCACAGTGAGCACGATGTCGCTGCGGCGGGGATCGCCCGCATCGCCGCCGGAGGACTCGGCTCCGCTCCCGAGCTCCGCGCCGGCTGCTGTGTACAGCTCGTCGGGCAGTCCCGCCCGGCTGCCCGCCCCCGGTTCGACCACGACCCGTAGCCCCCGGCCGGCCAGGCGCTCGGCAAGCTTCGGCACCAGTGCGACCCGTCGTTCCCCCGGCGCCGTCTCGGCGACGACACCGACCGTCAGCGGTCCTGCCACCTTGCACGTCCTCCTCGCCCGAGGAACCTGTCGATCACCATCATGGACCATGTTGTAACGAAGATCACGTCTTGTGTGTCGTGGCGAGGTGACGTAGAAGCACTCGCCTGCCGGTGATCGTCTCCGCGGATCCAGCCCACGCTGCGTACGGTGGGGGCATGCACTCCACCGAGATCGAGATCCGCACCGGCGGCAGTGCGGTGGTGGCCGATCTGACGCGCGAGGCTGAACGTTTCCTCGCGGACGTGCCGGACGGGGCCGGGGACGGTCTGCTGCACGTGTGGGTACCGCACGCGACGGCCGGGCTGGCGGTCCTGGAAACCGGCGCGGGCAGTGACGACGACCTGCTCGCCGCCCTCGACGACCTGCTGCCGCGCGACGACCGCTGGCGGCACCACCACGGCAGCCACGGCCACGGCCGCGACCACGTGCTGCCCGCGTTCCTACCGCCGTATGCCACCGTCCCGGTGTTCGGCGGGGCGCTCGCGCTCGGTACGTGGCAGTCGGTCTGTCTCGTCGACACCAACGTCGACAACGCGGTCCGCCGCGTCCGGCTCAGCTTCCTCGCCGGCTGACCGCGCCCCGTCCGGGGTCCCCCGCGGCCACAGCAGCGCGGTCAGGCCCACCACGAGCATCGCGCCGAGCACCCAGAGCGCGACGGTGACCTGGTCGGTCCCCGGAGTGCCGGCGAGCAGACTGCGCAGGCCCTCGGTCGAGAACCGGAACGGCGTCCAGGACCACAGCAGGACCCGGTAGGCGGGTTCGAGTGTCTCCGGTACCTGCGAGGCCACCGAGGGTGCCAGCAGGTAGAGCGGGCCGAGTACGGCCATCGCAGGGATCCCGAGCCACCGCAGCAGCGCACCCTGCACGGCGGCGAAAGCGCTCGCGGTGAGGGCGAGGAAGCCGAGCACCGGCCAGCCCAGGTCCCACGAGGAGTCCCACAGCGCCAGGAATCCGGCGAGCACACCGGTCACGAGCACGACGGTGAGCGCCAGGTGTGCGCAGCGGGCGCCGGCGCCCGGACGCAACCGCTGGCGGCGCACCTGCACCGCCAGCAGCGCCGAACCGGCCAGGCCGCCGACCCACGCGAGGGCGCTGATCCCGAGGGGCGCCGTCCGTCCGGCAGGGCCCGTGTCGTGGATCGTCTCCGAGCGCACCTGCGGTGACGCCGCCGGTGTTGCCTCACCGAGAGCCTCCGCGACCCGCTGCCCCGCCGTCGTCACGGCCTGCCCGGCGATCTGCGTTCCCGCCGGGTTGACGGCGCCGGACGTCACCGCGGTGACCGTGGGCCCGCCGCGGCCGAGACCGAGCTCCAGGACTCCGTAGACGTCCTGGTCGTCGAGGAGTGCGCGCCCCTCGCCGGGCTCGACAACCCACCATTCGAGCGCCTCGCCACCCGTCGCGGCGACACGTTCGGCAGCCGCGTGCAGCTCTGGCGGGGCGGCGTCCGGCACGGCCACGGCCACGGGAAGGCGATGCGGCTGCGAACTCGCCTGCGCGCCGAACGTGAGGAAACCCAGCACGATCGCGACCAGCGCCCCCGCCACCGCCGTACCCACGACGAGCGTGCGCGCCCGCGTCCCGGTCTCCGACATGGCGACCTCCCAACCCTGAGCCACTAAATTCTTCGGATGTTGAATTCGGATGTAGAAGTCAACGTACACGCGGACCACCGGAAGATGTCAACGCTTGTTGAAAAACGGTCCGATACCGTGTCCGACGTGACCCACAGCCAGCCCGCCCACCTCGTGCTCTGGGACATCGACCTCACGCTCGTCGACCTGTCCGGCAGTGGCGGCGACTGGTACCGGAAAGCGCTCGCGACGGTCGCGGGCGTGACCCTCGAACGGATGCCACCGTTTCCCGGCCGTACCGAGCTCGCGATCACCACCGAGCTGCTCACCGCACACGGCGTCGAACCGACACCCGAACTGATCGACCGGCTGTGGCGGGAACTCACCGCGCTCGCCACCGACCCGGCCGACGACCTGCGCGCCCGCGGCACGGTCCTGCCCGGCGTCACCGACGTGCTGACCCGGCTGGCCGAAACCCACGGCGTCGTGCAGTCGCTGGTGACCGGCAACCTGCCGGCGATCGCCCGTCACAAGCTGAGCGCGTTCGGCCTGCACACCCACCTGGACTTCGAGATCGGCGGCTACGGCTCGCTGTCGGCCCACCGCCCCGAACTCGTCGCGAAGGCCGTCGAGCTCGCCTCCGGCAAGCACAACCGCGCCCCGGAGCAGGTCGTCGTCATCGGCGACACCCCGCACGACGTCGCCGCCGCGCTCGCGTGCGACGCCGTCGCCGTGGCCGTCGCGACGGGCAGGCACGGCGTCGACGAACTGCGCGCGTCCGGAGCCCACGCCGTCCTGCCCGACCTCGGCGACACCGGCGCGGCGCTACGGGCCATCCTGGGCTAGCCGGTGCCCGAACCACCGCCCTATCCGGAACCCGTCCCGTCCGGCGGCCGGGGGCGCGGTCAGCCGGTCGGCGTGACCGTGACCGTGCTGCGGTCGGACTCGGGAACTCCGCGGAAGCTGCCGAGGATCCGCCGGACGTCCTCCGCCGAGGCGAGCTCGGCGTCGGCGTAGACGACGAGCGCCACGACGGTGCCGTCGCCCTCGGCCGAGCCGACGGTCCTGGTGCCGACGACGGCGCGATCCGGCACGCATCCTCCGGGCTCGGCGGGCGTCACCTCGGCGATCAGCGACCGCGTCCGCCCCGAGCCACGCTCACCACCGGAGAACCGGCCCGCGTCCTCCGCGACCACCCGCACCCGCGGCTTCGCACCGCCGTCCGCGGCGTAGGCCCGGGCGGACACCTCCTCCACGAGCGGCCGAGCCGCCGCGTCCACGGGCCGGTCATAGCTGGTGACACCAGCACCACCGGCATGCGTCGCGTCGTCGCACTCCTTGCCGACGAACGCCGACGTCGACAGCGCGAACCGGGCGTCGTATCCGCCGCCTGCCTCCCAGCCGTGCACCACACCCTGCTCGGGCTGCCAGTCCGGCGGCACGTCGTAGGCGTACGCGCCGTCACCACCGGCCACCGAGTGCCAGCCGTCGACGGCCGCCGGCACGCTGACCCGCGTTTCCGGCGGCGGGGTGTACTCCGACGTCGGGGCGTCCGAATCCACGTGGGCACTCGTCCCGTCGTCCTCGGGGAACAGCTGCGGCACACCCCACATCGCCGCAACCGCCACGAGCGGGGGAATCCAGCCGATCGAACGTCTCCGCCCCGCAGCCCGTGACGACGTCTTCACCCGCGGCGGCGGCACCGGCCCGCCCGGGCCGGGAGCGGCAGGCTGTTGCGCGGGCCCGTGCGCCGGTCCCCGGGTGGCAGGGTCCGGTGTCGGCGCACCCTGTCCGGCCGGGTGCTGTCCGGCGGGGTGCTGCGTGGCCGGATCGTGTTGCCCGGCCGTCCCCGAGTACGGCGCGGCCGGACGGTGCGCCGCCGGGTGGTGGGCGGACGGATCCGGCGCGGGTGACGACTGCGGCCGGTACGCGTCGCTCGCATCGGCGGGCTCGTACCCGCCGACACCCTTCAGCGCGGCCTTGTCCTCGTACCCGTAGCGCGCCGACGTCTCGTCACGCTTCTTGCGACCGAAGATCACCGATGTCTCCCCCGGCTCGTGCGCGGACTACCCGCGCACGAGGCCCGTCAGGTGCTCGACGACGGCGTCGACGTCGACCTCGGTGCGCTCGCCGGAAGCACGGTCCTTCACCTCGACGACGCCCTTCGCCAGTCCCTTGCCCACGACGACGATCGTCGGCACGCCGATGAGTTCCGCGTCGGCGAACTTCACGCCGGGCGAGACGGTGCGGTCGTCGAAGAGCACCGACACGCCACGCTGCGACAGTTCGGCCGCGATGCGCTCGCCACCCTCGAACACGCTGTCGTCCTTGCCCGCGACGACCAGGTGCACGTCGGCGGGCGTGACGGCGCGCGGCCACACGAGGCCGAGTTCGTCGTGGTGCTGCTCGGCGATGGCCGCGACCAGGCGGGAGACGCCGATGCCGTACGAGCCCATGGTGATGCGCACCGGCTTCGCATCCGGCCCGAGCGCATCGAGTTCGAACGCGTCGGCGTACTTGCGGCCGAGCTGGAAGATGTGGCCGATCTCGATGCCGCGTGCCGCGACGAGCGTGCCCTGCCCGTCGGGCGAGGCGTCGCCTTCGCGCACCTCGGCCGCCTCGACGGTGCCGTCCGGGGTGAAGTCGCGGCCGCACACCAGGTCGACGACGTGGTGGTCGGACTTGTCCGCACCGGTGACCCACGCCGTTCCCGTGACGATGCGCGGGTCGACGAGGAAGCGGATGCCGTTCGCCTGGAGCGCACCCGGCCCGATGTAGCCCTTGACCAGGAACGGGTTCGCCGTGAAGTCGGCCTCCTCGACCAGCGCGACCTCGGCGGGTTCCAGCGCGGCTTCGAGGCGCTTCATGTCGACCTCGCGGTCACCGGGCACGCCGACACCGAGGAGTGTCCACTCCTTCTCGCCGGGAGTGCGCGTCTTGACCAGCACGTTCTTGAGCGTGTCCGCGGCGGTGAACTCGCGGCCCATGCCCGCGCCGTTGAGGAAGTCGACGAGCGTCTCGATCGTCGGCGTGTCCGGGGTGTGGTGCACCTGCGCCTCGGGCAGGCCTGCCAGATCGCGCGCGGGCGGCGCGGGCGTCACCACGGCCTCGACGTTGGCGGCGTAGCCGGAGGCGGTGCTGCGGACGTAGGTGTCCTCACCGGACTCGGCGGTCGCCAGGAACTCCTCCGACGCCGAACCGCCCATCGCCCCCGACGTCGCCGCGACGATCGCGTAGTCGAGCCCGAGGCGGTCGAAGATCTTGATGTAGGCGTCGCGGTGCTTCTGGTACGAGGCTGCAAGCCCCTCGTCGTCGAGGTCGAACGAGTACGAGTCCTTCATGACGAACTCGCGCCCGCGCAGCACGCCCGCGCGGGGGCGCGCCTCGTCCCGGTACTTCGTCTGCACCTGGTACAGCATCACCGGATAGTCCTTGTACGAGCTGTACTCGCCCTTGACGGTGAGCGTGAACAGCTCCTCGTGCGTCGGCCCGAGCAGATAGTCGGCACCCTTGCGGTCCTTGAGCCGGAACACGGTGTCGCCGTACTCGCTCCACCGGCCGGTGGCCTCGTAGGGCTCCTTCGGCAGCAGCGCGGGGAACTGGATCTCCTGCGCGCCGATGGCGTCCATCTCCTCACGCACGACCCGCTCGATGTTGCGCAGCACGCGCAGGCCGAGCGGCAGCCAGGAGTAGCCGCCCGGGGCGGCGCGGCGGACGTAGCCTGCGCGCACCAGCAACCGGTGGCTGGGCACCTCGGCGTCCGCCGGGTCCTCACGCAGCGTGCGCAGGAACAACGACGACATCCTGGTGATCACGGTGTGCTCCTAGGGAGACGGAAAGCGGTGATGGACGAAGGGTAGTCGGCGCGCCGTGAGCCGGGACAACCGGTTATCGGGGCGCCGCCGGAGCGGCACTACCCTCGGACGGCGTGCTCGTTCTGTTGCCCCCTTCCGAGACCAAGGCCGCAGGCGGTGACGGCGCCCCGCTCGACCTGGACGCGCTGTCACTGCCCGAACTGAACCCCGTGCGGCGCAAGCTGGCCGATGCGCTCGTCGAGCTGGCCGCCGACGTACCCGCGAGCCTGGCCGCACTCGGCCTCTCCGAGCGGCAGGCGGGCGAGGTGGAGCGGAACGCGGCGCTGTGGACGTCGCCGACGATGCCCGCGCTGCGGCGCTACACCGGCGTGCTCTACGACGCCCTGGACGCCGGGTCCTTCACCGGTGCCGAGGCCGGCCGGGCCGGCAGCAGACTGGCCGTGGCGTCGGCGCTGTTCGGTGTCGTGCGCGCGGGTGATCCGATTCCGGCCTACCGGCTCTCGGGCGGCAGCTCACTGCCCGGGTTCCCGGCGCTGCGGTCGGTGTGGCGCCCGGTGCTGGAACCGGTGCTGCAGTCCGACGAACTCGTCGTCGACCTGCGCTCGGGTGCGTACGCGGCGCTCGCGCGGATTCCCGGTGCCGTCACGGTGCGCGTGGTCACCGAGGACGCGTCCGGCAACCGCAGGACCGTCAGCCACCACAACAAGGCCTACAAGGGCAGGCTGGCCGCCGCACTGGTGACGAGCCGCGCCGAGCCGTCCACTGTGGACAAAGTGGTGGCGGTCGCGGAGAAGGCGGGCATGACCATGGAGCGCGCGGGCGAGACCGACCTCGTCCTCGTCACCGATCACTGACCACCGGGCGGAGCGGGGCCTCAGGCGGCGCCGCCGAACCGTTCGGGTCGGAACAGCTCCGGGATGTCCGGGCGCTCCCCGAGCGCAGCGGCCGCGGCCAGGCGCGCCGCGTTCGGCCCGATCGTCAGCCCACCCGCGCCGAAGCCGGTGAGCACGGTCACCTCGGGGTGCGCCGCGAGCGCACCGATGACGGGCCGCCCGTCGGGCGTGACCGGCCGGAAGCCGACGCGCGTCTCGAGCAGTGTCGCGTCGGCCAGGCCCGGGGCGACGGCGAGCGCCTGGGTCAGCACCTCGCGTTGCCCCGCGGCCGTCACACGGTGGTCGAAGCCCGACCCGGTCTCCCGGGTCGCCCCCGCGACGACCCGGGCGTCGGGGAACGCGAGCATGTAGTGCCCGGACCCGACCGGGGACACGACGGGCCACGACGCGGTACCGCGATCGTCGCCGGCACCGCCGACCCCGAAGTGGCTGATCTGACCACGCTGGGGCTCGACGGGAAGCGCCACGCCGAGGGACGCGGCCAGCGGGGCGGTCCACGCGCCGGCGGCGAGCACCACGCCGTCCGCCTCCACCAGGTCGCCGGCCACTCGCACGCCCGCGACGCGGCCGGAGCGGACGACGAGTTCGGCCGTGCCGCCACGCAGTCGCGCACCGCGCGCGACGGCCGCGGCGAGGAACGTCTCGCGCAGCGTCCGCCCGTCGACCCGTCCTCCCCCGGCGATGCGCACCGCGCCGAGGTCGGGCGCCAGCAGCGGCATGCGCTCCGCGGCGGCCGCCGGGTCGAGCAGCGACACCTCGCCCATCTCGGGCCAGCGCCGCGCCCGCTCGAGCGCGCGTCCGTGGAACTCGCGCAGCCACGTCTCGTCCTGCGACACGACGAGCCCGCCGACGATCGCGAACGACGTCTCCCCTGCCCCGTCGGCCGCCAGCTCGTCGACCATCGTGCGGTAGTAGGCCGCGCCCTCGGCGTGAAAGGCGAGTTCGTCGCCGTCGAGCGTCCGCGAGTTCCACGGCGAGACGATTCCGGCGCCCGCGGCCGTCGCCCGCCCGGCGTGGTCGGCGTCCACCACGACGACGTCGGCGCCGCGCCGCGCCAGCTGCCATGCGGTGCCCGCACCTGCGATGCCCGACCCGATGATCACGATGCGCATGCCGCCACTATGCCGCGCCACGGCGGCGAACAGCGTGGTCGGTGCCGTCCGTCACGGCGACCTCGGCTGACGGCGAGGCCACGGTTGGGGTAGAGTGCCTGAAGCGCCGTGAGCCGAAGGGCTCCTTCACACGGCGATTTCCGATTTCCCATCCATTGGCGCGCCACACCGGTCGAACACGGCACGGGGCTCCGGCGCGCCGGGTTCGTCCTTGTGAAAGCCCACCGCACCACCGACGTGCGACTCCCCCGGGCCTCCTTGCGACGTGCCACGTCCGAGAGGCCTGTGTGAGCACAAACCTGTCCACGTCCGCATCCACGACCACCGCGTCCGTCCCGTTCGCCGACCTGAGCCTGCCGCGCCCGCTCGTGCGCGCACTGGAGGCCGACGGCATGACCGACGCGTTCGCCATCCAGGCGGCCACCCTCCCCGACGCCCTCGCCGGGCACGACGTCCTCGGCCGGGCGCAGACCGGCTCCGGCAAGACCCTCGCGTTCGGCCTGGCACTGCTGGCCCGCCTCGACGGCGGCAAGGCCAGCCCGAAGAAGCCCCGCGCGCTGGTGCTCGTGCCCACGCGCGAACTGGCCATGCAGGTCGCCGAAGTGCTGATCCCGCTCGCCAAGACGCTGGGCCTGTGGTGCCGCACCGCGGTCGGCGGCATGGCCTTCAACCGGCAGGCCGACGCGCTGTCCCGCGGCGTCGATCTGCTCATCGCCACGCCCGGCCGGCTGTCGGATCACGTCCGCCAGGGCACGTGCGCCCTCGACGAGATCGGCTACGTCGCGCTCGACGAGGCCGACCAGATGGCCGACATGGGCTTCCTGCCCCAGGTGCGCGAGATCCTCGATCTCACGCCCGCCGACGGCCAGCGCCTGCTGTTCTCGGCCACCCTCGACGGTGACGTGTCCAAGCTCGTCCAGCGTTACCTGCACAACCCGGTGACGCACTCGGTCGCGCCCGTGACGGCGTCGGTGACGAGCATGGACCACTACCTGCTGCAGCTCGCGCAGCCGGACAAGATGCCCGTGATCACCGAGATCGGTGCCAGGGACGGCCGCACGATCATGTTCGTGCGGACCAAGCACCACGTCGATCGCCTCACCACGAAGCTGCGCTCGCAGGGCGTGCCCGCGGGCGCACTGCACGGCGGCAAGACGCAGGGACAGCGCAACCGCGTGCTCGCCGACTTCAAGGACGGCCGCACCACGGTGCTGGTCGCGACCGACGTCGCCGCGCGCGGCATCCACGTCGACGACGTCAGCCTCGTGCTGCACGTCGACCCGCCCGCCGACCACAAGGACTACCTGCACCGTGCGGGCCGGACCGCGCGGGCGGGAGCCTCGGGCACCGTCGTCACGTTGATCACGCGGGACCAGCGCAGGCAGACGCTCCGGCTCACCGACAAGGCGGGCGTCAAGCCGAAGTCCCTGCTCGTCACGCCGGGGGACGCCGAGCTGGCGCGCATCACCGGTGCGCGCAGGCCCAGCGGTGTGGCTCTGGTCGACAAGCAGCCGCAGCAGGAGCAGCGCCGCTCCGGCGGCGGACGCCCCGGCGGTGGTCGTCCCGGTGGCAGGAACGGCGGCCGTCCCGGCGACCGCGGCGGGCAGGGCCGTGGTGGTCAGGCGCGTGGTGGTCAGGGCGGTCAGGGTCGCGGCGGTAACGGCGGGCAGCGCCGTGGCGGCGGCCGCAGGCCCCGCAGGCCGGTCGACGCCTGACCGAGGCCGGCGTGCCCCCGGGGGCACCTTGGTTGCACTCAACGCGACGCATCCTCCCCTCGCGATCGATGGGTGCGGTGCGCCCACCCGGCCACGGACACACGTCCGCGAGCCGAGTCCGCTACGGGCAAGCCACGGTGCCTCCGGAGCGCTACATCGGGAACAGTTCGAATTCGCACGCCGGCACGCCGCCGAAGCGGGTGCCCGCTTCGGCGGCGGCCTCGCGCAGGAAGCTCGGATCGGCCATCGAGGAATCACCGAGCCCGTCGAGGTACGCGCGGTGCTCGCGCAGCGACTCCACGGCCAGGTCGAGCGTGCCCGTGATGTCGACGGCGTGCGTGGCCTGCGGTGATGCGACGGCCGCGACCCAGCGCACGCCGTCCCACGGTTCGAGGCCCTCGTCGGTGAGTTCACGGAAGACCCAGCGGTTCGCCGCGTCCCGTACCGCATCCAGGGTCGCGAGTCCGACGTTGCGGTGATCGGCCATGTTCAGCCACGGCCCGCCCGGCCACGTGTCGCGGTGGTTCGTCATGATCACCAGCTCCGGCCGGTGCCTGCGGATCGCCGCAGCGATGTCCCTGCGCAGCGGCAAGCCGTATTCGATGACGCCGTCGGCGTGGTCGAGGAACTCGACCTCCTCGACGCCCACCACCCGTGCCGCGGCGACCTGCTCACGCTCGCGCACGACCGCAGCCTCCTCGGGCGGCATGCCGTCGATACCGGCCTCTCCGCGCGTGGCAAGGGTGTAGACCACGGACTTGCCCTCCCGGGTCCACCGCGCGACCGCGCCCGCACCGCCGTATTCGAGATCGTCCGGATGGGCCACCACGGCCAGCGCCCGGTCCCAGTCACCGGGCATGACCTCCAGTTGCGGAGTGTCGGCCACCCTCGCTCCCCTCTCGTCGTCGGTCTGGTGCGACACTGCCACCCGTGAACGCACCCGGTCCAGCTCTTCCGCCCGACGAGGTTTTCGACTGGCTCGACGCCGAAGCCGCCACCCGGAGCGATTCCGGTCTCACGCGCAGGCCGCGGCAGCGCGGCGCCACGCCCGCACCCGGCGAGATCGACCTCGCCGGCGACGACTACCTGGGGCTGGCACGGGACAAGCGGGTCGCCGGCGCCACGGCCGCCGCCTCGCTCAAGTGGGGTGCGGGCGCGGCAGGAACCCCGCTGCTCGGCGGCGCGCTCGAACTGCACGCCGAGCTGGAGCACGAACTCGCCCGGTTCGTAGGAGCGCAGGCCGCGGCCGTGTTCCCCTCGGCCTACACCGCGAATCTGGCGGCCGTCACCGCGCTGTCGGGCGCGGAATCGGCGATCGTCAGCGACAAGTACGTCCAGCCCTCACTGGTCGACGGCTGCCGCCTCGCTCGCGGCGACGTCGCGGCGGTCGCCCACCTCGACACCGATGCCGTCGCCCACGCCCTGTCGACGCGGCGGAAACCACGCGCGCTCGCGGTGACCGAATCGGTGTTCGCCGTCGACGGGGACGCCGCCGACCTCGGCACGCTCGTCGACACCTGCCGAGGCCACGGCGCGGCACTGCTGGTCGACGATGCACACGGGTTCGGTGTGCTCGGCGACGGTGGCCGCGGCGCCGTGCACGACGCCGGACTGTCCTCGGCACCCGACGTCGTGACGACCCTGTCACTCGGCGGCGCCCTCGGGGTGCAGGGCGGGGCGGTCGTCGGGCCGCGCAGGGCGATCCGTCAGATCACCGACGTCGCCCGCGCCTACGGCTACGACGCCGCCCCCGCCCCCGGGACCGTGTCCGCCGCGCTGGCCGCGCTCGCCGCGTTGCGGGAGGAACCGGAGCGGCCCGGTACGGCCGTCGACGGCGCGATGTCGCTCGCCCAGGGGCTGCGCGCGGCGGGACTGCGCACGAGCCTGCCCGCAGCGGCCATCGTGTCGCTGCCCGCACCCAGCGCCCCGGCCGCCGCCGCATGGGCCGACGCGTGTGCCGAACACGGCGTGCACGTGGGACGGGTCTGCCCGCCGGTCGCCCCGGACGGGGTGACCCGGCTCCGGTTGACCGCCCGCGCCGGTCTTTCGGAATCCGATGTGGACGCTGCGGTCAAGGTCGTTTCCGAGACGGCACCGCGTTCCTGACCTGCGCCCCCGCTCCGCCCTGAACTGCGCCCGCTCCGCGGGGTTTCGGCGCGAGGACCTCGCCGCGCGTCGGCACGCCGGCAAGGTGCGGCCGGGTGCAGCACGAGTGCAGAACTCGCGGTACCGGGCGCAGAACTCGCCATCGGCGCTGCCGCGCGGCAGCGCGACGTTGGGGGTGGCGGCCGGGCGACGGGTGGGCGCAGGACACGCGATCGGACGCGGTCAGCCGGTGCGCGCGACGAGGGCAGCGTTCGCCTGCAGCACGGCGGCCGCGTCGGCGACGATGCCCTCGACCAACTCGGCCACCGTGGGCAGGTCGTCGACGGCACCCGCAACCTGTCCCGAGGCGAGCACTCCGGTGTCGGTACGGCCCTCGACCAGTCCGGCCCGCAACAGCATCGGCGTGTTGGCTGCCATCAGCACCTGGCTCCACGTCAGGTCGTTGCCGCGTTTCATCGCCAACCCCTCCCGCACCATGGCGACCGGCGACTGGCCCGTGAGCGCACGGAACCGCGCGGCGTTGCGCAACGCCCTGACGGCCCCGGTGAACCGGCCCGACGATTCGAGACGTTCGACGAGGTCGGTGCGCAGCACGCGATGCGGCATGCCGTCGACCCGGTCGGTCACGACCGTGCCGGAGATGTCCCGCTCCAGATAGTGACGTTTGACCTCCTCCGGCACCGTGCTGTCCGCGGTGAGCAGGAACCGCGTGCCCATGGCGATCCCCGCGGCGCCGTAGGACAGCGCCGCGGCGAGACCTCGCCCGTCGAAGAACCCGCCGGCCGCGACGACCGGGATGTCCACCGCGTCCACGACGGACGGCAGCAGCACCGTCGTCGCCACCGGTCCGGTGTGCCCGCCGCCCTCGCCGCCCTGCACCACGACGGCGTCGGCGCCCCACGAGGCGACCTTCTCGGCGTGCCGCACCGCGCCCACCGACGGGATCACGACGATGCCGTGGTCCTTGAGCTTCGCGAGCTGTTCCCTTCGCGGGGCCAGCGCGAACGACGCCACGCGCACCCCCTCGGCGATCAGCAGGTCGACGCGCCGGTCGGCGTCCTCGGCGTCGGCACGCAGATTCACACCGAACGGCCGCCCCGTGCGCTGTTTCGTCTCCCCGATCGCGGCCGTCAGCTCGTCGTAGCTCATCGTCGCCGAGGCGAGGATGCCGAGGCCGCCCGCCTCGGCCGTCGCGGCGACGAGCCGCGAGCCCGCCACCCAGCCCATGCCGGTCTGGACGACCGGATGCCGAACACCGGCCAGGCGCGTGAGCGGAGTGTCCACTGTGGCCGTGGCGTCCGCCCCGGCGGTCATGACCGCACTTCCTTCTCCCGCACGGCCTCCGGATCGAGGACCTCACGGATCAGCTGCAGCTCGTGGGCCGTCGGCATGCGAGTGGTGCCAGCCGCCGCGGTCTCGACGGGGAACGACGTCGCCTCCGCCACCTCCGCCGTGGTCACGCCGGGATGCAGCGACAGAGCGCGCATCACGTGGTCCGGTCCGCCGAAGTCGAACACGCCGAGGTCGGTCACCACCCGGTGCACGTCGTGGAACCGCTGCGCCGCCGCGCCCGCTTTCGCCGCGTTGTCGTAGCCGACGCCGGCCACGACGTCCACCGAGTCCACGAAGACGCGCGTGGCGTGCCGCGGCACCCAGTAGCTGGTGCGGTGGTTGACGGTGTTGCCGGGCGCGCCGCGCACGCCGAGCAGCTGTTTCGCCGGACGGCTGTGCTCGCCGATCGCGGAGATGTTCTGATTGCCGAACCGGTCGATCTGGTTGGCACCCATCACGACGTGCCGCGTGCCGTGCGGGACGATCGTGTCGAGCATCCGCCGGAACGGCTGCCACCCTTCGACCGTGCCGTCACCGTCGACGAGGTAGGCCTGGCCGTCCGACAACAGCAGGCCCGGTTCGAACGTCGCCCGCGCCAGCCGCGCGCCCAGCGACGGGACGGTGCCCATCGGGCTCGCCACGATCTCGCCGTCCCCGCGGAACAGCTCGGCGACCGCCACCACTGCGATCTCGGCCCTCGTCACGTCGTTCATGCGACCGCCTCCGCTGCGAACCTGTCGACCTCTGCCCGGTATCCGGCCTCGTCGCCGGACAGGAACCGGTCGACGAACGACGGCCAGCGCTCCGGGTCCTTGGCCGAGTCGACATAGTGCTTCTGGAATCGCTCGTCCCTGCCGTAATCCGGTGCCGCGGTGGTGAAATGCGCCCCGCCCGGAGCCTCGACCACACCGTCCACAACGGACCGGTTCAGCAGCAGCGACTGCACCGGCCCGCCCTCGGTCAGCTCCGCCGTGGACACGACCCGTTCTGCCGACACGAAACGCCGCTGCGCGGCGAGGCAGAACAGGTCGTCGAAGTACGGGTCCGGCCCGAGGTATTGGGCGTTACCCCGGGCATCGGCCCGGTTCAGGTGCACGAACGCCACATCGAGCGGCTGTGCGGGCACGGCCAGCAGCTCCTCCCCGTCGGGGTACGGCGAGCGCACCGTCCGCAGGTGCGGCGAGAACCGTGGCACGTCGGAGCCCAGTCCCGCCCGCGTCGGCAGGAACGGCAGCCGCTGGGCCGCCGCCTGCAGCGCCAGGCCGAACATGCCCTCGTCGTACTCGGTGACCTCGACGTCACCGTTCTCCCGAGCGCGGGAGAAGTGGGGGTCGAACGGAATCGAGTCGAGCGTCACGAATCCGAACACGACGCGCCGCACCTTTCCCGCGGCGCACAGCAGTCCCACGTCGGGTCCGCCGTAGGAGACGACGGTCAGGTCCTTCACCGGACTGCGCAGGATCGCGCGGACCGCGGCCATCGGCTTGCGCCGGGAGCCCCAGCCGCCGATGCCGACGGTCATCCCGTCGCGCAGCTCGGCGACCGCGTCGTCGACGGTGGTGCGTTTGTCGGCCATCACGACCCCTTCTCGTCCAGGAACGACTGCCGGGCATCGTCGGCGGCGCCGAGCAGGTTGAGCTCGAACGTGAAGCCCTGTTCGAACCGGTAGCTGCGGTGCACGTCCTGCGGGTCGATGCCGTTCAAGGCCTCCTTGGCCGCCCGGATCACCCGCGTGTCCTTGGCAGCGATCGACCGAGCCACGTCCCATGCGGCCTCGTCGAGTTCGGAGGCGGGCACGACCCGGTACACCGAACCGAATCCCTGCAGCTCGGCCGCCGTGACCGTGCGTGCGGTGAAGTACAACGTCCGCATCAGGTGCGGCGGCACGAGCCGGGCCAGGTGCGTCGCCGCGCCGAGCGCGCCGCGCTCCACCTCCGGCACACCGAAGGTGGCGTCCTCGGAGGCCACGACGACGTCGGCGTTGCCGACGAGCCCGATCCCGCCGCCCAGGCAGTGTCCGTGCACCGCGGCGATCACGGGCACGGCACAGTCGTAGACGGCTCCGAACGCCGCGTGGCAGCCCCGGTTGGCGCCGACGAGCGCCTCGTATCCGCTGGTCGCCTGGATCTCCTTGATGTCGACGCCCGCGTTGAAACCGCGGCCCTCGGCTCGGAGCACGACGGCGTGCACGCCGAGGTCGGCACCCGCCGCGCGTACCGCATCGGCCAGTTCGAACCATCCCGCCACCGGCAGCGCGTTGACCGGCGGCGCGTCGACCGTGATCACCGCGATGTGCTCGTCGATGCGTGTTCTCGTGACGGTCATCGGCTCACCCCGTAGACGGGTTCCGGTGCCGGCGCCTTGGCCAGCAGGTCCGCCACGACAGGGCCGAGTTCGGCCGGATCCCAGCGGGCCCCCTTGTCGATCTCCGGCCCGTGCCGCCACGACTGTGCGACCGAGACCTTGCCTCCCTCCACTTCGAACACCCGCCCGGTGACATCGGCGGACTCGGCGCTGCCCAGCCACACGACCAGCGGCGAGACGTTCTCCGGTGCCATGGCGTCGAATCCACCGTCCGGACGCGCCATCATGTCGGCGAAGACGTCCTCGGTCATACGGGTACGCGCCGACGGGGCGATCGCGTTGACGGTCACCCCGTACCGGCCCAGTTCGGCCGCAGCCACGACGGTGAGGCCCGCGATGCCTGCCTTCGCAGCGGAGTAGTTCGCCTGGCCGACGCTGCCGAGCAGGCCCGCACCCGAGCTCGTGTTGATCACCCGCGCGTCGGGGGTGCGGCCTGCCTTCGCCTCCGCCCGCCAGTGCGCGCCGGCGTGGCGCACCGTCGCGAAGTGCCCGCGCAGGTGCACCCGCATCACGGCGTCCCACTCGTCGGCATCGAGGTTGACGAGCATGCGATCCCGCACCACGCCCGCGTTGTTGACGAGCACGTCGAGGCGGCCGAACCGGGACACGGTGTCGTCGACGAGCGCCTTCGCGGCCTCGAAATCGGAGACGTCGTGCGTGCTCGCCCACGCCGTGCCACCACGGTCGGCGATCTCGGCGGCGACGTCCGCGGCGGGGCCCTCCCCGGTGCGCGCGCCGTCGAGCGCCGCGCCCACGTCGTTGACCACCACCCTGGCGCCCGCGTCGGCGAAGGCGAGCGCGTGCGCCCGCCCGATGCCCCGGCCTGCGCCCGTCACGATGACGACCCGGTCGCGGCACAACCCGTTACCCATGTGCGTTCTCCCGTCGAATGTCGCGGTCTGGGACACCGGCACCGTTCGCGTCGGCCGCGGCGAGGAAGGCGGGCCGCTCCCCTCCGCCGTGAACGAGCAGCGATGCGCCGGTGACGTAGGAGGCGAGAGGCGAGGCGAGGAACGCCGCGCACCGCCCGATCTCGGCGGGTTCGGCGAGCCTGCCGAGCGGCACCGTCGCGCCGACGGCCTCGACGCCGTCGGCTCCGCCGTAGTGCAGGTGCGACTGCTCGGTGCGCACCATGCCGACCGCCAGGGCGTTGACCCGCACCTTCGGCGCCCATTCCACGGCGAGGCTGGCCGTCAGGTTGTCGATTCCCGCCTTGGCTGCGCCGTAGGCAGCGGTGCCCGGTGAGGAGCGCCGGCCGCTGACGCTGCCGACCATGACGATCGATCCGCCGGCGTCCTGTCGCTGCATCACCTCGTTGGCCTGCTGGGCGACGTGCAGCGGCGCGAGGAGGTTGAGCTGCACGATCTTGTCGTGAAAGCGGGGTGATGCCGTGCCGGCGTCGGCGTGCGGCGCTCCCCCTGCGTTGTTGACGACGACGTCCAGCCTGCCCCAGCACTCTAGAATCTGTTCCATCATCGCCGTGATCTGCGCGGGGTCGCGTACGTCGCAGGACACGAAATCTGCGGCGGCACCGTCGGGAGCCGTCCGTCCGCAGACGACCACCTGCGCGCCGAGTTCGCGGAACACGGCGGAGATTCCCGCACCGACTCCGCGAGCTCCGCCGGTGATGAGCACGACCGCCCCGTCGTACGTGAGCTCTCGGGTCGCCACGAACACCTCCGTTCTCGCCTGAGAATAAAACTAGAACATGTTTCTATTCACGACAAGCGTGCTGCTCACGGACTTTCCGGGGTGACACCGAGCACATAGGGTGGGAACTCTCGTCAGCGCCGACCAGAACCCCGGGAGTCCCCATGGCCGCACCGTCCGCGGATCGCCAAACCGACACCGCAGCAGAGGCGCAGCTCGTCACCGCCGATCCCGGCACCGACACGATTCCCGCGCTGTTGCAACGCAACGCGCGCGAGTTCGCCGACCTGCCGGCTCTCACGTCGCTCGACGTCGAAGGGGCACCGACCCTGACCTGGTCCGACCTGCTCGACGAGGTCGCCGCGGTCGCACGCGGACTGGCCGACCTCGGGCTGCGGTCCGGGCAGCGCATGCTGATCATGGCGCCGAGCAGGCCCGAGCACATCGTCGCCGACCTGGCCGCGACCTGCCTGGGCGCGATCCCGTGCACGGCCTACTCGACGCTGAGCAGCGAGCAGATCGCCTACGTCGCCGAGCACAGCGCGGCTCCGGTGGCCGTCCTCGCGGGCGCCGACGAACTCGCCCGCTGGCGACCGGCACTGGACTCGCTGCCCGCGCTGAACCACGTCGTCGTGATGGATCACGACACCGTCCCCACCGGCGACGACCGGTTCGTCGCCTTCGACGAACTCCACGCCCAGGGAGCCGCAGCGCACGCGGCCGATCCGGAGACGTTCGACCGCGCCGTGGCCGACGTCCGGCCCGACGACCCGCTGTCGATGATCTACACCTCGGGGACGACGGGCATGCCGAAAGGCGTGGTGCTGTCGCACCGCAACGCGCTCCACCAGGCCACGGCCCTGCGCGAGGTCCACGAGAACCCGCCGCACCTGTCGAACATCTCGTACCTGCCGCTCGCACACATCGCCGAGCGCGTGCTGTCGATCTATCTGCCGACGGTCAACGCGGGCCACGTGCACACCCTCGCCGACCCGGCCGGTGTTGTCACCGCCCTCGGCCGGGTGCATCCCCAGCAGTTCTTCGGCGTGCCGCGCGTCTGGGAGAAGATGGTCGCCGGCCTGAAGAACATGCTCGCCGGCCTGCCCGAGGAGAAGCAGACCGCACTGATGCAGGCCAACGAGCTGTTGCAGCAGGGCTACAAGCTCCGCAGCGCGGGCGAGCCCGTGCCCGCGAACCTGGCCAAGCGCATCGCCGAGACCGACGAGACGGTACTCGCGCCCGTCCGCCAGATGCTGGGACTGGACCGGCTGTTCCTCGCCTCGAGCGGCGCCGCGGCGCTGCCGGTCGAGGTGCTGTACTTCATCGCCGGACTGGGCGTGGAGATCCAGGAGGTCTGGGGCCTGTCCGAGACGACGGGTGCCATCACCGCGAACACGGCGGGAGCGTTCCGGGCCGGCACCGTCGGCAGACCGCTGCCCGGTGTCGAGGTGCGCGTGGCCGACGACGGCGAACTGCTCGTGCGCGGACCGATCGTGTTCCTCGGCTACCTGCAGGCCGACGGCACGATCGACGACGTGACCGACGACGACGGCTGGTTCGCCACCGGCGACATCGGCACGATCGACGGGGACGGCTACGTCACCATCACCGACCGCAAGAAGGAGCTGATCATCACCGCGGGTGGCAAGAACATCGCGCCCTCGCGGATCGAGAGCCTGCTCAAGGAACACCCGCTGATCGGCCAGGCGGTCGCGATCGGCGACGACCGGCCGTACATCAGCGCGCTGATCGTGCTCGACGACGAGATCGCACCGGCGTGGGCGGCCGCGCGCGGTATCGAGGCGACCGAACCGGCGACACTGGCGGCCGATCCACGGGTCAAGGCCGAGATCGAGCAGGCCGTGGGCGCCGCGAACGAGCGGCTCGCGCGCGTGGAGCAGGTCAAGCAGTACCGGGTCCTGGCGCGGGCGTGGACGCCCGAGAGCGGTGAGCTGACGCCGACGCTGAAGCTCAAGCGCCGCGTGATCAACGAGCGCTACCGCGACGACATCGAGTCGCTGTACGGGGCGTGATCGCCTGCCCCGGCCCGCCTGCGCGGTGGGCCGGGGCCGTCGCGTCACGGCACCCGTCAGGCGGTGGTGACGTTGAGCCACTTCCGCAGCCGTGGCGGCACCCGCTTCTCCAGGCCGTACGGCTCGAGGTGCGCACCGAAGACCTCCTCGAACGCGCGCTGCACACCTTCGGTGTCCCACACGTCGCGTTCGAGGATCGGCGCCTTGAGGTACGGCTGGCCGACGATGTGCAGCTGCGGCCCGTTGCAGCGGACCAGCTGGCCCGTGATGCCCGCCGAGCCGTCACCGAGCAGGTAGAGCACCACCGGCGCGATACGGCCGGGCGTGCGATCCGGCGGGCAGCCGCGCAGCGCCCGTTCGGAGGTCCACACCATCCGGGTGTGCGCGAGCGGGCACACGGCGTTGACACGGATGCCCTCGTCCTCCATGTCGAGCGCCCACGAGTAGGTCAGCGACGCGACGGCCCCCTTGCTCGCGGCGTACGCGCCGAGTTTGCGCTGCCCGAGGGACGCGCCGGAGCTGATGTTGACGATCGAACCGCCACGCCCCGCATCGACCATGGTGCGGGCGGCGGCCATACCGGTGAACGTCACGCCGAGCACGTTGGTCTCGATCAGCGCGCGCACCCTGGCCGGATCGTCCTCCCACGGCAGCGCCTCGTGGTTCACCGCGGCATTGTTGACGAGACCGTCGACGGCGCCGAACTCGCCGACGCACGTCTCCACGACCGCCGCCGCATCGTCGGCGTCGGACACGTCGTGGCCGCTCGCGACGGCACGGCCGCCGTGGTCGCGGATGTTCGCCGCCACGGCCTCGGCAGCACCGGCATCCACGTCGTTGACCACGACGCCGGCACCGGCACGCGCGGCGTGCACGGCGAACGCCTCCCCCAGTCCCCGTCCGGCGCCGGTGACGACGACGGCCTTCCCGCCGAGCAACCCGTCCATGTCGACCTCCCGCAGTCCGCACCCGGTCCGACCGCACTGGGCTCCTGCCGAGATGGCTCTACCCACAGCAGCGGTCGTTCCCAGTCTTTCCCTCCGATGGCGCAGCACATGCCTGCCATTCGGCGGACGGCCGGGTGAGTGCGCCGAGCGCACGGCAACCGATCGGCGCCGAGGAACAGCCGGACCGAAGAGTGCAGCCGACGACGCGGCCGGAGGCGGGAACGCCGCCCCGGACCCGGCGCCGGCCTGCTTGAGCAGACCGGACTGCGCGAGCAGGCCGGGCGCCGTCGGTCAGTACCACGGCCAGAGGAACACGGCCCGTCAGCAGCACGACCGGTCAACAACACAGCCGGTCAACAGTCGTCGCCGGTAGCGGAATCACGGTCGATCAGAAGTCACGGTCGCGCATCACGGAACCTCCCCTCACCTCCCCGGACGGCGAGCTGGATCGACGGTGCGCCCGCACCGTGTGGGTGTCATCCTAGTCCGCGCCGCACCCCGTAACCAGGGATTCCGGCCCCGGGACACCGGTCAGCGCCCACGCGTGAGCGACCCCGCCGTCCCCTTATCGGTGATCTCTCGCCCTCGGCTGCTCCGCACCCGGACACGCAGGGCATCGTCATGATCCACTGTCACGGATCCGTCATCGCCGAACACCCAACGTGTTCGACCTGGGCATGCGAGAGGGACCGCAGAGCCGGGTAACCGCAGAGCCGGCACCGGAGCACGCCCGCGCCCGGCCGGCCCCCGGGGTGGGCGGTGACCGATCAGGCAGCCGGCACGACCGGGCGACGAGGACGACAAGGAGGTACCCATGCGGCGCGAGCGGCATGTCCGCCTTCCTCCACGGTCCGCCGCCACGTCGGACAGCGGAGCACCCCGTGCCACCGCCCACGACGCCCGTGCCCACAGCGCCAATGCCCACGACGCCCGTGCCCACAACACCCCTTCCCCCGACACCGGCGAGGGCACCGCTGCCGCCGAGGGTGCCGTGCCCGAGGGCGCCACGCCCGGGGATCGCGCCGCGCGGAGCCCGTCTCGCCGCGGGCACCGGGCCGACCACCACGCGGACCGGCACCCACCCGGACCGCGCACCCCGGCCGGATGGGCACTGTGGCGACGGCCGCCGTGGTTCATCGGGTTCCTCGTCCTCGCCGAGCTCCTGGCGGTGGCCGGAGTCGCGTTCGCCGCGGCGTCGGCCGAGACACCGACGGCGACGGACTGGCTGCGTCTCGCGCTCCTCTTCGCGGGCGCCACCGTCCACATCCAGCTGACCCGGCGGCAGGAGGAGCGCCGCCGCAGCCGGATGCGGTCGGTGCTGATCGATCTCAACGCCGTGTGGGTGTTCCCGGCGGTGCTGGTGCTGCCCGTGACACTGACGGTGGCGCTCATCGTCGCCGTACGCGCCCAGCGCTGGCTCATCGCACGCCGTCCTGCGCACAACTTCGTGTTCTCCACGGTGGCGCACTGTTTCGCGGCCGCGCTGGCGGCGACGCTGCACGGCGCGCTCGGCCCCGCCGATTGGGATGCGCTCACCCCAGCCGCGTCACTGCGGGAGTTCGCCCTGATCCTGCTCGCCGCCGCGGTCTACGAGGGCGTGCAGCTGGTCTACGTCGGCGGCGCCATCGCCCTCAGTGGACCGGCGCCGACACTGCGCGGGGTACTGGGCAGCACCGCGGACAACCTGCTCGAAGCGGTCGCCACCGGACTGGGCGCCGTCACCGCGGTGCTGCTGGTCACCCTGCCGCCCGCGGTGCTGATCATGACCGCGGTGGCCGTGGCGTTCAACCGCCTCGCCGAGATCGAGCAACTGCAGGCCGATGCCGCGAGCGACCCGAAGACCGGGCTCCGGAACATGCGCGGCTGGTCGGAGGCAGCGGGACGCGCGCTCAGCCGGATCCGCCGCGCCGACGGCACCCTCGCCGTACTGATGATCGACCTCGACCACTTCAAGGACGTCAACGACACCTACGGCCACCCCGCGGGCGACGACGTCCTCGCGCGGGTGGCCGGTGTGCTGCGCGAGGCCACCAGGCCCGCGGACATCGTCGGCCGGTTCGGCGGGGAGGAGTTCCTCCTGCTGCTGCCCGACGCCGATGCCGGCGCGGCGCGCCGCGCCGCCGAGCGCATCCGCGCGACCATCGCCGACCTGCACATCGACACGACCGACAAGCGCGGATCGCACGTCACGATCGCCGGGCCGACGGCGTCGGTCGGCATCGCCGTGTATCCGGACCACGCGACGACGCTCGACGGGCTCACCCAGGCGGCTGACGCCGCCGTCTACACGGTCAAGGAGACGGGCCGCGACGCCGTGTACTTCGCGGAGCCGGCGGACGGCTGACCCGCCGACGCGGTCCACCCTTCCGTGGTGTCGCGTCCCGGATGCCTGCGCCGGGTGACGGAACCGCGTGGGCGGCGTCACCGACTCGTCGCACTTTCGGGGGTTACCCCGATATCGGCTTCACACCGGCGCTGCCACCCTGGAAGCGATGGCCCACCCGACGACCACCGACTCCGCCGACGCGTCCGCGTCTCCGGTGCCGGCCGCGCCACCACCGCGCGACCGGCACCGGAGACGCGGATTCGGGCACGGCGTCGGGCGCGGGCTGGGCACGACCGGTCGCGTGCTGCTGCTGCTCGTCGTGGTCGTCGGGTTCGGCTTCCTCGCCTCCCGGTCCGCGCCGCCGCCCGAGGAAGGCACGCCCCACGGCGACGTGGCCATGGCGCAGCAGGCGGCGCACGCCCTGCTCGACCCGCGAACGGCGGGAGAGGCCCACACACTCCTCCCCGCGGATTTCAGCGAGGTCACGGGCGTGGCAGCCGGCGAGGAGACCGCGGGGGACGGCACCGCGCGGTCGGTGCACATCGACGGCGGCTGCTCGGCCCCCTGGGGCGAGGACGGGACCCGCTGGCAGTTCGACACGGCGTGCCGCGCCCACGACCTCGGCTACGACCTGCTGCGCTACGCCGACGCCAAGGGCCATCCGCTCGACCCGGCGTTACGTGACGCACTCGACCAGCGGCTTGCCGACGACATGCACGCCACCTGCGAGAACAACCCGCGCGGCTCCGGACACGCCTGTCACACCGTCGCGTCGTTGTACGCGGCGGGCCTCGACGTCAACTCGTGGCATCAACGCTGGGGACCGCCCACGGGTGAACCGATCGGACCGCTGTTGGCCGGGGTCGCGGCGATCGGCCTGCTCCTGGCCTTCCGCCTGCGCACATGGCGGAGGAGCCGGCGGGCGCGCCCGCAGGTGGCGGCCGCACCGCCCCGGCCTGCGGCACCGGCGAACCGGTGGACCCTGCTCGGTGTCGCCGCGATCGGCGCGATCGTGCTCGGCGAATCGGCCGTCGCGCTGGCCGGCTGGGCGGGTGCCGACGAGGGATGGCTGTGGCCGGCGACCTGGCTCGCCCAGTTCGCGTTCGTCTTCTTCTTCGCGGGAGGGCACGCGAACCTCGCCGACTGGCTCGGTGTCCGGAGCGCCGGCGGTGGCTACCGCGAGTACCTCGCGCATCGCACGAGCTGGCTGTTGCGGATGGCGCTGGTGTTCGCGCTGGTCGCGTTCGCGGTGCCGACGGCGCTCGAGCTCATGACCGTGCCGTCCTCGACCGTCGAGGTCGCCGTGCGCATCGCACTGCATCCGCTGTGGCTGCTCGGGGTCTACGTGCTCACGGCCGTCGCGGCACCGGTGATGCACCTGCTGCACCGCAAGGCGAGCGCGGTGACAGTCGTCGGCCTCGTCGCCGCACTGGGCGGGTTGGTGCTGGCAGCCGAACGCACCGGCACTCCGCTGTGGGCAGGCCTCGCCGCCCTGGTGCTGGCGCTCGTCGCGCAGCAGCTGGCGCTCGTCCACGCGGCGGGACGGCTCCGCTCGGCCTGGCCCGCCGCGGTCACGGCGGTGCTGGGCACGGGCCTGCTCGCCGCGGGTGGCTGGCAGGGCCTCGTCCCCGCGACGGTGCTCGGCGCGCCCGACGGTCCGCCACCGCTCGCGGGACCGGTCGTGCCCGTGTTCCTGCTCGGCCTCGTGCAGCTGAGTGTGCTCCGGCTGGCGCGTGGCCCGCTCACGGCACTGGCACGGTGGCCCCGGCTGCGACTCGCCGCAGGGCACGCCGCCAGGGCACCCATGAGCCTGTATCTGCTGTCCCTCTCGGGCATGATCCTGCTGGTCGCGGCCGTGTACCTGCCGGATCTGCTGCCGTCCGGCAGTCTCCGGGTGAGCCTTGCCGTGGCCATGCTGGCCGTACCCGCGCTCGCGGTGTTCTGGTGGTTCGAGCGGCACGCCGCCCACCGACCGCCGGCCGCACCGGCGCAGCTGCCCACGGCACGCCTGGAACGACTGCTCGCTCACGTCGCCGCCGCCGCCGGGGTCGGCTACGCCACGATCGGCGTCTTCGGGTTCGCGCTGTCCAGCTTCCGCGTGTTCGGCGACGCCCCGCTGCTGCCGCAGCTGCCGCTGGATCCGATCCAGAGCCTCGTTCACCTGCTGCTGGGGATGTCGTTGCTGCACACGGTCCGCACCGGCGACAGCCACTCCCCTCGCACCTGGCTGCTCACCGCGCTGGCCTGCGTGCCGCCGCTGCTGTCGGCGACCGCAGGACCCGGTGTGTTCACCGTGGGTGTGGTCGTCTACGCCGGGACCGGGGTGCTGGCCGTTTCCGCGGTCGTGGCTACCGTGTGGGCCGCGCGCCGGGCGTCGCGGCCGTTGCGGTCGTGGTGGCGGGCCCCGGCGGCCGGGGGTTGACCCCGGGTCGGCCGGAACCCGACACCGGCCGCGTTCCGGGCACACCCCGGGTTTCCTGTCGTGTCCTGGGCCACAACGAGGCCCCGATATGCCAGGCTGCGAACAACCTACGGTCGCACCGCCGCGTCCCACGAAAGGGCCGGTTTGCGGTCGCCGGCCGGCCCCGCGGGTAGCCGGTACCGGAACCCCGGCACGCGAACCGCGGTTGCGGACCCGCTGAGTGGGCCTGCACCTGCGCCCCGTACGAGTCGAGAAAGGGAGCCGTCGGCGTGAACGAACCACCGCGGAACCCGCCTCCGGGGCGAGGCCCGCAACGGCCGTGGCAGCGCGGCGCCGACGGTGCACGCAGCGGCGGCCCGCAGGGCCCGGGACAGCAGGGGCCCCGCGGACCGCAGGGACCGGGCAACCCGCAGCGACCCGCGGGACCGGAGAACCCGGCTGGCAGGCAGCAGCCCCCACGACGGCAGGGCCCTCCGCCACCGCAGGGAGCGCGCGGCGCTCCCGCGGCAGATCCCCAGCGCCGCACTCCCCCTCCGGGCCGGCAGGGTCCGGCTGCGGCGTCGGCGGCCACCGGTTCCCGCACGCCACCTCCGGGCAAGCGCGGCGACCGGCCGCGCGGCGGGCAGGTGCCGCCGAAACGCCGGCGCGGGCTCATGGCACCGAAGGTCGCGCTGGCGATCGTGTCGCTGCTGGTCATGTCGCTCACCGGCTATGCGTGGGCCGCGATGCAGGGCCTCGTCAGCGGACTGACCATGGCCGATGTGATCGACGACGGGCCGAAACCCGCCGACGGCGCGCGCGACATCCTCCTGGTCGGGATGGACAGCCGCACCGACGCACAGGGCAACCCGCTGCCGAAGAAGATGCTGGCCAAGCTCAACGCGGGTGCCGCCGACGGCGAACTGAACACCGACACGCTCATCTTCGTGCGCATCCCGAACGACGGCAGCAAGGCCACCGCGATGTCGCTGCCGCGGGACTCCTACGTCGACATCCCCGGCTACGGCAAACACAAGATCAACTCGGCGTATGCGCGGGCAAAAGCCGACGCGCGGCAACGGTTGCAGGCCGAGGGCGTCACCGACGAGGCCGATCTCGAGGTTCGCAGCAACCAGGCCGGCGCCAAGAAGCTCATCGAGACGGTCGAAGGCGTCACCGGCGCGTCGATCGACAACTACGCGTCGATCAACCTGCTGGGCTTCTACGACATCACCAAGTCCATCGGCGGTGTCGAGGTGTGCCTCAACCAACCGGTCGACGACCCGTACTCGGGAGCCAAGTTCGACGCGGGCAAGCAGACGATCTCCGGCCACCAGGCACTGGCGTTCGTCCGCCAGCGGCACGGTCTCCTGCGGGGCGACCTCGACCGTGTCGTGCGCCAGCAGGTCTTCATGGCCGGACTGGCCAGGAAGGTGGTGTCGGCGGGCACGCTCGCCGACCCGGCGAAGCTCAACGGCCTCATCGATTCCGTGCAGAAGTCGGTCGTGGTCAACAAGGGCTGGGACCTGCTCGGGTTCGCCCAGCAGTTGCAGGGTCTGTCGGCGGGAAACATCGAGTTCACCACCATCCCGGTCGCCAACCCCGAGTACGACACCCCGTCCGACGGCCTCGCCGTCCAGGTGGATCCGGCGCAGGTGCAGTCCTACGTGCGGGAACTGGCTGGACAGAAGAACCCGGACGCCTCCTCGAAGCCGGCGCCCGCGCCGTCGGAGATCACGGTCGACGTGCTCAACGGCTCGGACATCACGGGGCTGGCGGGAAGCGTGTCGGAGACACTGACCGCGGCCGGGTTCGGCCAGGGCGAGGTCGGCAACACCGACCCCCGCACCACGTCGGTCGTGCAGGCCGCGGAGGGCGAGCGGGCAACGGGCGAGAAAGTCGCCGAAACGCTCGGCGACGTGCCCGTCGAGACGAACGCCTCGGTGCCGTCGGGTCAGGTCCAGGTGCTGCTCGGCCCGGATTACGAGGCCCCGGCCAGCTCGGGCGGCGGTGCGGCACCGGGCGGCGCCGCACCGGGTGGCACCCCGGCCGGGCTGCGCGCGCAGGCACAGCCTGCGCCGAGTCAGGAGCAGCCCTCCGGCGACAAGCCGATCAGCGCCGACGGCGTCACCTGTGTGAACTGACGCCCGGCCGAACCTCGTCCGGAGCACACAGGTGAGACCTTTTCACGCGGGGTGAGCCCGTTCGGGGCAATGCGATCACCCACATAGAGTAAGTTGGCGACGAGAGCGAATCTTTTTCGCAGAGTCGCGTCAGCACAACGTCCCATCGCACTTTCACTCGGGTGAAGGACGCAGCGCCGGGCCACCCGGCAGATGATGCGGGCAGGGGACGAGGAGTGCTGATCGACGCGGACGCCTTCCAGCGCGTCCTGGGGGAAGAGCTGCGCAAGCTGAGAAAGCAGCGCGGTTGGACGAGGAAAGAACTGAACGAACGGCTGCAGAGCGACATCTCCTTGCAGACGCTCGCCACGTACGAGCTGGGCACCCGGCACTGTTCCGTGGTGCGGCTGGTGGAACTGTGCATGGCGCTGGGGGAACCACCACAGGATCTGCTCGCGCGGGTGCACCGCCGCGTGTTCGGCGACGACCCCGGACAGGTCAGGGTGAACCTCGCCGGGGTCGTGGCCGACGACAGCCCCGGACTGTCACCACTACGGCGCTGGGCCGAGGACCGGCTGAAGCAGTCGAACTCGCCGGAGATCCAGCTCGACCGCTCCGCACTGGAACGCATGGCGGAACTGTGCCGGATGCCCACGACGCAACTGCTGGCCAAGCTCGCCGAACTGTCGTCGAACCCGGGCACGGGCGACCGGACCGGCACCGACCGTCACACCTGACACACCGGGACGTTCCGGGACACCTCGGGGCGCCGGACGACGAACGGCCGGGTGACGGGAGGTCCCGTCACCCGGCCGCTACGCGTCGTCGGCGCCTGCCCGCGGGTGCCCGCACCCGCCGGGCGTCACCTCGTCAGCGTGTAGTCGCTCGGGTCGAGCTTGCGGGTCTGCATCCAGTACCGCCAGGTGAAGCCGGGCCAGACGGTGCGGTTGACACCCTGCGAATCGAGGTACCAGCTGGTGCAGCCGCCGCGGCTCCAGATGCCGCCTTCGAGCTTGCGCTGGATGTCGGTGTTGAACTTGTCCTGCACCTCGGGCCGCACCTCGATCGCCTCGGCGTCCTTGCGCTCGGCGTAGTCGATCGCCTCCGAGATGTACCGGATCTGCTGCTCGATCATGAACACGACCGAGTTGTGTCCCAGGCCGGTGTTCGGGCCCAGCAGGAAGAACAGGTTCGGGAAGCCCGCGACCGTGATGCCCTTGTGGGTCTGCATCCCCTCGGTCGCCCAGAGCTTGCCGAGGTCCTGACCGCCGACCCCGACGATGTTCAGGTGGTCGAACGCATCGGTCACGTGGAAGCCGGTGCCGTAGATGATGACGTCGACATCGCGGGCGACACCCGCCGAGTCGACGACGCCGTTCTCGGTCACCTCGGCGACGCCGTCGGTCACCACGTCGACGTTCTCGCGCTCCAGCGCCGGGTAGTAGTCGTTGGAGATGAGCACGCGCTTGCAGCCCATTACGTAGTCGGGCGTGACCTTGGCCCGCAGTTCGGGATCGCGGACCTGCTTGTTGATGTGCCGCTCGGCGACCTTCTGTGCCAGCTTCATGATTCGCGGGTCACCGTTGAACCCGACGGCCCGCATCTCGAGCATCCAGTAGATGGCGCTGCGGTAGAGCCGCTGAACCCCGGGCACGCGCGCGAACAGCTTGCGGACCCAGCCGGGCATCTTGCGATCGGGCTTCGGCATGATCCACGGCGGGGTCCGCTGGAACAGTGTCAGCCGGTCGACCTCCTTGGCGATCTGCGGCACGAACTGCACCGCGCTCGCCCCGGTGCCGACGACCGCGACCTTCTTGCCGCGTAGGTCGACGTCGTGATCCCACTGCGCGGAGTGGAACGCGGGCCCCCGGAACTTCTCGGCACCACGCAGTTCGGGGATCTGCGGGATGTGCAGGGCACCGACGCCGGCGACCAGGTGCTTGCCGACGAACTCGTCGCCGCACGCCGTGCTGACGTGCCAGCGGCGGGTCTCCTCGTCCCAGCGGGCACCGGTCAGCTCCTGGCCGAAGTGGATCGAGCGGTAGAGGTCGTACTTCCTCGCGGTGGCGCGCAGGTAGTCGTGGATCTCCGGCTGCCCGGAGAACGCCCGCGACCAGTCGGGGTTCTGCTCGAACGAGAACGAGTACATGTGCGACTGGATGTCGCAGGCACAACCGGGATAGGTGTTGTCACGCCAGGTGCCGCCGACCTCGTCGGCCTTCTCGAGGACGACGAAATCCTCGCGACCCTCCTGACGGAGTTTGATCGCCATCCCCATGCCGGAGAACCCGGTCCCGACGATGATGACGCCCGCCTCGATGCGGTTGCCCATGCGTGCCTCCAGCCGTTCTGTCGACTCCCGTTCCTGTTACCGCGAGTCCACCTTACTCGAAGTAGGTTACTTCCGGTAGAGTAGGGCTGTGAGTTCTACGGCGAAAGCCCCCGACGCGACCGAGGCCGCAACCGCAGCGGGCCAGGGCAGACCCCGCAAGCGCATGCCGCGGGCACAACGGGAACGGCAGATGATCCAGGTCGCCGAGACCGTGTTCGCCGAGCGCGGCTACACCGCGGCCTCGATGGACGAGATCGCCGAACGCGTCGGCGTGTCGAAGCCGATGCTCTACGAGTACTTCCACTCGAAGGAGGGACTGCTCCTCGCCTGTATCCGCGAGGCACGCGCCGAGCTGCGCCGGGTCACCGAACAGGCCGTCGCGGGATCCCCCACCGGCGAGGAGGCGCTGCGACAGGGACTGCGCGCGTTCTTCGGCTTCATTCGCGACCGCAAACAGTCCTGGCTGCTCGTACGCCACGAGGCGAGCCTGGTCGGCACGGCCTCCGAGGAGCTCGAGGCGACCCGACAGCAGCAGACCGACCTCATCGCCACACTTATGGGTGATTTCACAGACCCCGAGACGGCCCGGTTCGCCGAGGAATCGGGACTGCTCCAGGCGGCCGCGGAATTCGTCGTCGGCGGCTGCGAACGGCTGGCGATCTGGTCCGAGCAACGCGAGGATCTCACGCCCGACGTCGTGGCCGAATACGCCGTCAACCTGCTGTGGGGCGGACTCGCGCAAATCTCCGGCCGCTGATGGAAATTCACCGGCGCGGCCCGCATCGTGGCGCTCCGTGACGGTTCCGGCTCAGCCACTGAGACCGTTCTCACCCTGCGTAATTCCCGACACCAACTCGTATTGCTGGAGGCACCTGTTCGTTACACAATTCCATAGCGGCGCCGGATTGCCACTCGATCGTGTGGTCAACGAATTGGCGTCATAGGACGACGGCGGGGGCGTCCTGCACAGTGAGACCTGCCGTTGGGAGAGGGGTGAGGACAGTGGCGCAGCCGATCACTGCGGTGTACGTGCGCGACGAGGACGACTACACGGTCACGGTGGCCGGCGAGGGGCAGGAGTTCACCGACACGGCTCCGGGCATCATCGCCGCGCGCGACCGTGCGGATCAGCTCATCGAGAACATCGCTCCCCGAACCGGGAGCGATGAGGACCCGACCGTGGTGCACCTGCTCAACGGCAGCGCGTTCGAGTTCACCTCGGCGTACATCACGGCCCGGCTCTCTCGCGCCGAGACCACCGAGTCCGACCAGGCCGAGACCACCGAGTCCGACGACACCGAGGGCGGGGACACCACGTCCGTGACCGCCGAGGCGGCCGGCGAGACCGACACCGCCGAGGGCGAGGACGCGGAATCCGAGGACGACGCAGCCGATATCGCCGAAGCCGAGACCGCGGAACCGGAGAACGCCGAGGCCGACGAGGCCGCCACGGCAACGGCCGAGCAGGCCACAGCCGAGGACGGCGAACAGGTCGTGGCTGCGACGTCGACCGCGGAGGAGTCCGACGAGGCGACGGCCGAGTCGGACGAGACAGCTGATCCCGACGAGACAGCGGTCTCCGACAAGACAGTGGACTCCGACGACGCGGCCACGCAGAGCAGCGCACCCGGCAGCGGTGTCCCGCGCAAGGAGATCACGAAGAGCCCGGACGCCGCTGCGGACTCCGACGACGAGTCGGAGGACACGGCCTACGCTCCGGTCACCAGCTCCGCCGCCAGCTGACCGGAGCGAACACCCTCGCCCGACCCCGGTGTCCGACACGCAGCACGCCGACGGTCCCGCACTCGATGCGCGGCCGTCGGCGTGCTGCGGGCGTCAGCGGACCAGTTTGCGCACCAGCAGCGCTGCGATCAGTGCGCCGGCGCCGATCAGCGGGAACTTCACCTTCGGCTCTTCGAGTTTGGCCTGGACGCTCGTCTTGGCGTTGTCGGCGAGCCGCTGCGGGTTGGCCCTCACCGCGAGCTGATCGATCGTGCCGGCCAGGGCCGTGCGAGACCGCTCGATCTCGCGTTCGATGGCGTCCGGGTTGCGAGCCACGTGTCCTCCTCGCTGAATGCATGCATTGCGCGCAGGGTGCCACGGTAGATCACGACGCGCCCCGAAGACGCACAGGCCACGCCGAACACGTCCGGGACCGTCACCGCTAAGCTACTCCCCCGCCGGGCCCGTAGCCCAATCGGTAGAGGCACTAGGTTTAGGTCCTAGCCAGTGTGGGTTCGAGTCCCACCGGGCCCACTGTGACGCATCGACCGGCAAAAAGCGTCGACCTGCGAAGAGCGTCGACCTGCGAAGAGCGTCGACCTGCGAAGAGCGTCGACCTGCGCAGGTCATCACGTCTACCGAGGGGCCGAGCCTGATTCGCGACCAGGAACGTCGGACGAGTGTCGACTGGCGCCGCGCCGCGTTGATGCTCGCGCCCGCGTTGATGTATCTGGCCGTACGGACGGCCGGTGTCCTGCTGTTGTGGGCGATCAGCGCCGCGAACGAGCAGGAATTCACCCTGCAGCACTGGGACGCCGGGTGGTACCTGCAGATCGCGGCCGGCGGGTACGAGCAGGTCGACGCCGGCATGGTGGACGCTCACGGCGTCCACCATCCGTACACGGCGATGGTGTTCTTTCCCGGCTACCCGCAGTTGCTCGGACTGTTGTTTCCCGAGGACCCGCAGCTGTACCTCGCGTTCGCAGTCATCCTGTCGACTGCCGTCGGGATCGTCGGCGCGTACGGGATGGCCCGGTTGGCCCGCACGCTCGGTGGGACGCGACTCGCGCAGCTGCTGGCCGTCGGCCTGGTCGCCGCGGCGCCGATGGCGATCGTGTACTCGATGCCGTACCCCGAGGCGCTGCTTGTCGCCGCGGTCGCGTGGGCGCTCGCCGCGATGCTCGAACGTCGATGGCTGCTGGCTGGCCTGTGCGCGTTGGTCGCGGGCTACACCCACCCGATGGGTGCGCCGCTCGTCGCCGTGGTCGCGGTGGCGGGGCTGATCGCCGCATACCGGGGCGAGGGCGGTGCATGGCGTCCTGCACTGGCTGCGGTCATCGCACCCGTCGGCCTCGGCGGCTATCTGCTGTGGGTGCAGTTGACGAGCGGCGTACCGGGCGGATACTTCGCGATCACCCGCGAAGGCTGGGGCAACCAACTGGACCTGAGTTACGTCGGGTGGATCTTCGACATCCTCGCCACCGAACGTGAGGCCTACAGCGTGCTCTCCGTGCTGCTGTGCCTGGTCGTCGCTGTCGCCCTGATTCCGGCGTGGCGGCACCTGCCGCTGACGATATGGGCGTACACCGCACTCGTGTGGCTGTTGACGATCGGCCATGCCGGCGCCGAGCACGACCGCGTACGGCAGCTGCTGTCCGCCTTCCCGCTCCTGCTGCTCCTGGCCGTCTGGGCGGGGCGGAAACGTTCCCTGTTCGGGGTGGGCGCGATCGCTGCGGTGGGCGCCTTCGGGTTGTGGTTCAGCGCGTACGCGCTGGTCGCACAGCCGCACTCGATCTGATCGCGTCCGCTTCGCGCAGACCCGAGCCACCGGGCACGTGACGGCAAACTAGCCGGAGTGTGGTGTTCGGAGCTTATTCTGTCGATCATGCCCACCCAGGACCAGGATGTGCGCACGCAGATCGTCGAATTGATGAACGCCCTGGTGACGGTGCGCGAGGAGCGCGACTTGTCGCGCTTGACTGTGGCAAAGCTGATGGGGTTCACCACGCACAGTGCTGCGGATCGTTTCGAGCAGGACATCCAGGACCCGATGTTCTCCAAGGTCCTGCGCTACGCCCACGCGATCGGAGTACGCGTGCACGCCACTGTCACCGCACCGGACGGGCAGGTATCACCGGAGGTCTCGACCCTGCCGGACGACTCGACACAGCTGTCGCAAGTGCAGCGGGCGCTGGTAGCGATCCGGACGGCGCAGGGCCGCACCCAGGCACAGGTTTCCGAAGGGCTGGACTGCGTACCGCACGGCGTGTATGTCCGGGAGCGGTCAGGCGATCTGCGGCTGTCCACGCTGTTGCGCTACGCCGCCGCGCTTGGTGCGCGCGTCGACTTCTCCCTGTCCCTACCACCCGGTGAAGGCGAGGACGAGGTGTCCGAACCTCGTTGCCGCGATCGGCCCGGCGCAGCTGCGTGGCCGCACCAGGAAAGCCTTGCGAGCCGGATCGCCGAAGCACTGCGTACTCGGATCGAGGGCGCCGAGTGGCCGCCCGGCGGATGTATGCCCACCCAGCAGGAGCTGTGCGCCGAGTACAACTGCACGCTTCCGACTGTGGGTGACGCGCTGCGTGTACTGCGGGCGACGGGCCTTGTCGCGGCGGGGTTCGGCGACCATCCCCACGTGCACGCCTGCCCCGGCGAGGTCGACCTGTCCCGCGACCTCGCCGATCTGGCTCACCAAGTCGGCCAGCGTCGTTGGGGCAACGACGACCCGGGCCTCGACCCGGATTCCTGGCTGGCTGACCTCCAACAGCGGCTCACGAACCTCGCCGGCCTTGCCGAGCAGCAGAACCAGCGGCCGTAGCCCACGCCGACCGTAACGGGAGTGGGCCACACAGGTCGTGTGATTTCGTGGGAACCACTGACATGGTCTGGGCGTCCCAGTACCGTTACCGCACGTACGTGTCTCGTGGCGACCCGATGACGAGGTGGGGGAAGTAGCTATGTCGCAGCCCGGCAACGGTGAGGGCAACGCCATGGGCCCGGTAGGCACCGGGACCGGCAGTGATGGTGCGGACCTGCCGCCGCAGCAGCGGGAGGCGATGTACCAGGCGCAGGCTCAGGCCCAATACGGCAACGTCCCGTTCGGCATGCCGGTGGGTCAGCTCGTCGCCGAGGCGCGCGCGGCGGGTATGAACGAGAAGCAGATCCAGCAGCTCGCCCAGGACGCGGAGGTGCTGGAAGGTCTCAACGGGTCGGACCAGAACTATCCCGGTGTCGACCACCAGACGATGTACCAGTACGTGCACCAGGACCTCGACTCCGGTCAGACGGTCCAGCTCTCGGATGCCTGGTCACAGCTGGTCACCTTGTTCCAGGACTTCGACGGCAAGTTCAACGAAGCCGTCCAGCAGTCGCAGCACCACTGGGAAGGTGAGTCGGCCGAGGCTGCCCGCGGCTATGTCCGCAGCCTGGGTAGCTGGTCGAACACCAACTCCCAGCAGGCGCAGCTGGCGTCCGAAGCCGTCTACGCACAGTCGAACGCGTCCGAGAACGCGAAGAACACGATGCCCGAGCCGGTCGAGACGAACGGGCTGATGAAGGACTTCGGCTCCGCGGTCAAGGACAACCCGCTCGACCCGATCGGCGCGTTCAACAAGGCCATGGAGACGCGGGAGAAGGCCGATGCGGCCCACCAAGAGGCTGCGCAGGTCATGAACACCTACGACCAGAACCTCTACGACGCCGCCTCGAAACAGCCTGCCTTCTCCCCTCCGCCGGAGTTCGGCGGAGCCGGTGGCGGCAACGACGCCGGGTTCAAGGGCTCGGGCGTCATCGATATTTCGGGCGGGGATGCCACGAGCGCGTCCGGTTACAGCGGTGGCCCCACGGGTGGTGCGCCCGTGACCGGTGGTGGTCCGACCGGTGGTGGCGGCTACAACTCGCCCTCGGGTGGCAATCCCGGTGTGACGCCGACCCCGACGCCGATCGCGGGCCGTGGCCCGTCGACCGGTGCGGGTCAGTTGCCGGGCACGGGGCCGCAAGGCAACAGTCCGATGGCCCCGCGGCCGACCACGGGCGGCGGCCCGGGCTTCGGTCCCATGGGTCCGGCGCCGGTCGGGCCCGCGGGCGGTGGCTCGGCGGGTGGCTCGACGCCGTACAACAGCAAGCTCGGCGGCCGGGCCGGCTCGGCCGGGTTCGGCCCGACCGGTGGTGGTTCCGCGGCCGGTGCGGCCAAGGGCGCTGCGGGTGCGGGCGGTGCCGCGGGTGCGGGAGCCGCTTCCGGTGCCGCGAAGGGCATGGGCGGAGCGGGTGCTGCGCCGGGTGCCGCCGCGGCGGCCGGCGGTTCGGGTGCCCGCGGCGGTTCGGGAATGATGGGCGGCGCCGGCGCCGGTAAGGGCCAGCAGGGCGGGGACGAAGAGGAACACCAGCGCCCCTCGTGGCTCGTCGAAGCCGACCCCGACAGCCTCTTCGGCACCGACGCCCGCACCGCCCCACCCGTCATCGGCGAATAACGGCCACCTGCACGAGCGAACGGATCGACGAGGGGAAGCAGACATGACCGGCGCTTTCGGCGATAACCCGGTTGGCGGAGGACAGGACAGCGGAGCAGGGGTGCAGGTTGGTGCCTCGCTCGGTAAGGCCGCCCAGGTGGGCGGCTTCCTATCCGGCGTCGAGAACATGCAACACGGTGCAGAGCAAATGGTCGAAGTGGCCAAATCGGGTGGCTTTCGCACCGACCCGGAGGGCGTCAAGCAGATGACCAAGGTCTGCAATGAGATGATCGACAACATCGAAGCCCAAGGGAAGAATTTCGCCCTTCTCGCACAAGATCCAAAGCTCGGCAGCGGTCCGTATGCACAGCAGGTTGCCAAACACGTGCGACTGTCAGCGGACGGTCCCCAAGGCGTCATAACCCAGATCAAGAAGCTTCAGCAGACACTAGTCGCGCTGAACGAAGCCTTGTTCCGAGCGTCAGGCCAATACGCCGAGGCAGAGGAAGCAGCCAAGATCCGCAAGACCAGTTCCTAACCAGTACAGGAGTCGAGTTGTCGTTGTCCCGCACGAGCGCTGGGATCGTTGTTGGTGCCTTCGTCGCCATCTCTGTCGGATGCTCGCCCGGCGTAGAAGGACAACCAGAGGGCTCGCAGACAGAGAAGGCCACCGCGTCCAGCCTCGCTCCATCATCGCCAAGTAGCGCGGACTCGCTGGCTGGCATCGACCCTTGCTCACTCCTCAAGGCAAACGAGCTCAGTAAATACGGCAACTTTCCTCAAGGCTCGCCAGGGAACGTCGGCGTTGGCAAGCAATGCGACTTCCAGAAAACCCGCGAAGGCGCGGCCGACTCCACCTTGGTTGTATCTGTCAACGTCCGGGCCGATCAAGGTCTCGATGACGCTCAAGACATGGGGCAAGGCGTTGAGCGAGCCGAAAATGACGGCCGAGAGTACGCGCGGATTCCAAGCGAAGGTAGCTGCACGATCGCCATCGGAGTATCTGAATCGTCGCGCGTTGACGTTTACGCCGGCACCACAGCTGGGACGCAAAAGTCGTGCGAGATCGCCGATGAAGTGGCGGCGATGGTCGAGCAGAAGTTGCCTCAAAGCTGACCTGTACAGCCAGGTAGCGGGGGGCTGACGGCACCATCGCGGCGATCACCCATATACCGTGGGTGGCCAGCCCTGAGGCGGTCCGCTGAACACCAAGCCCGCGCCACCGTCCCGATGGTCACTGCACCTCGGCACGGGACGTGCGAGGGTGACCGCTCTGCTGGTCCAGTTATTGTGTCGGGCCCACAATGGCCTCCTGACCTGCGACCTCCTGAACCGCGACCACGCGCAGCCATCGTGAGGGCGCCGACCGAACCCGATTCGTGGCCAGGAACGGCGGGCGAGTGCCACCGGGCACGTGACGGCAGTGCCCGCCTCGCCGGACCACCTGGGCTCGCCGTTCACGGTGGGCCGGTGACGAGGTGACTGTCGCGTGCCCGCATGCGCCGACGCGTCTCCGGTTATCCGCTTCACGTGCCGAGTGCGGCTCGGACCGACAACGACGTCCGGCCCCGTTCCGGACTTCCCGACCGTGGAGGCGTGGGCGATGCGCAACCGATACGCCGAGATGCTGGGATTCCTGGCGTTCATGGCCATGGGGATCGCGGCTCTGGTCCTGGCGATCGTCGTGGGACTGGTGATATCGGCATGGAGCCTGTTGTTGTGAATCCGTCGTCACCGGTGGTGGGCACCACCGCCGTGCGGTGACCGGTCTCGCCTGCCGGCGCGCGGAGCGTGACCGGTCGCGCACCGCTGCCCGCGACCGGTCCATCCCGGCCCGACCGTCCCGGCCGTCACAACCCGTCACTTTCCGGCATATCGCCCATAACGGATGCTTCTCGCAGGCTAACCCGCCGCGGCCCGGCAACGACACGTCGACGGAACTGACATCCGAGACGAACTGGACCACCGTGACGAAGACCGCCATCGCCGCCCTGCTGCTCACGATCGGCATCGCCACCGCCGCGTGCGGCAGCACCGCAGAACCCGCCGGCCAGGCCACCGATCAAGGGGCCGCCACCCCCGAGAACGCCGACGACCAGGCTGCGCGGGACGACACCGGGCCCGAGACGTTCGCCTTCGGCGACACTTACGACGGGCCGATCAGAACGACGGTCGCTCCGCCGGAGGAGTTCACGACCAGCCAGTACGCCCAGCCGGCCGGCAACGAACCCGCGTGGAAGGTCGCGGTGACGTTCGAGAACACCACCGACCAACCGTTCAACGTCGCCCTGCTCACCGTGGACGGCTACAGCGACGACAGCAAGAACAAGGACGTGTTCGACCACGGCCAGGGAGTCGGCGACGCCATGGAGACCGGCGAGCTCGCACCCGGAACCAGCGCGGACGTGACGTACGGCTTCACCGGCGAACCCGGTGCGGACCGCAAGGTGACCATCACCTCGATGGACGGGTCGACGACGGTCACGTTCACCGCGGGCCGGTAGCCGGCACCTGGGCCGCCGTCGGCACGACGGCCGCAGCACCGCCACTGCGGCACGGCGCCCACGGCGGCTGCCGTCCGGGCGGACCGCCACCTTTCGTAGGCTGCGTGGGATGACGCAGGTCAACCTTCCCGTGTCCGTCCGGGCGCTGACGGCTGGTGATCTCCCCCGGTGCGAGTGGGCGGGGTCGAGCACCCACCTCGACTACGTCCGCCGCGCACTGGTCCGTGCCGAACACGGTGAAGTGGCCTACCTCGCGGTCTGCCCGCCCTCGGACCTGCCGGTCGCGATCGGTGGCGTCGACTTCGCCGCGAAAGCCGGGGTCGGCACGGTGTGGCAGCTGGTGGTCCACCCCGCACTGCGCTCGTGCGGACTCGGGACACACCTGGTCCGGGCGTGCGAAACGGCCGTGACGGAACGCGGCCTCCCGCAGGCAGAACTCAGCGTCGAGCACGGCAATGTGCGAGCCCATCGATGGTATCGACGACTCGGCTACGTCGACGTCGGCGAGCGGACCGAGGAATGGGACGTCGAGACGGCGGACAGCGCCACGGCACGCCATCGCACGGTGTGCACGGTGATGCGCAAGGACCTGTGATCGCGGTACGGCCGCCCGTTCACAGCTGAGCACCGCACGCGACCACCCGTCCGGCGGTGGTCAGCAAATCACCGCATTCCGTGATGGAACCGTCACGGACGTGCGTGCGTCGGTACCATCAACGCCGTCTCGTTATCGGGACAACGTGCGCACATGGGGGTGTGAACCCGTGAGCCGGCACGGCCTGAGCACGGACGTCGCCCGCGACGCCGACGTCATCATGGGGAGGGATCACACATGAGCCGCCAATTCGATCCGGATCACATCGCCGAGCTGGCCACGAAGGTCGGCCGGCTCAAGGACAGCTACAGCAAGGCGAGCACCGAGCTGGGCGACGGCGATCCGGGCGGGGCCTACGGTGATCTCCGCAACGCGGCGAGCGCGGGCAAGACGATGCAGCACTTCTACAACGGCGTGAACTCCGAGCTGAGTGCGGCCGCGAACCTCGTCGACGCCGCATCCCACGCGCTGAACAGTGCCGCCGAGCGCATGCGGACCGACGAGGACGAGGGCGTGCACACCTTCCGGGGCAACGACCCCGAGCGGGCTTGATCGGATCGAGGACACGGAACCAGGGGATTTGCCGATGACCACCGCAGGAGAGCAGGCGGACACGCTCGACGACCCGTCACTCGACCGTCCGAAGTCGATGGACGCCATCGACACCCACGCCCAGCAGGCCAAGAAGCTCGACGCGTCGGCCGTCAACGACCAGGCGAGCAAGGCCAACGGAGCCGCGACCAGCTCCAACGACCTCGGCAACGACCTCAAGCTCTTCCGCGACGACGTGCTGCGCGGCTGGGAGGGCAAGGACGCCGACGCCGTCGCCGACCACCTCGACCAGCTGAGCAAGGCCAGCTACAAGGTCAGCGACAAGGCCGAGGCCGCCAAGAAGATCCTCCAGCGCGTGTCCGAGATCCTGGAGAACGTCAAGAAGAAGGTCGAGCAGCTCGCCGAAGAAGCAGGCGACAAGGACGCGGAGAACCGCAAGCTGATCGGCGCGGCCCGGCAGCGGAAGAACAGCTCGGACGACGAGAACGAGATCGAGGCCGCCGCAGCCGACATCCAGCGGCTCCGGCAACTCAACGAGAAGGACGCCAGCGGCAAGAAGGACGAGATCGAGCAGGCGCTGGAGACAGCCGAGAACCAGATCGACGAGCTTCTCAAACCTCTCGGCATCGAGGTCGAGGGCGGTTTCGTGGAGATGTTGCCCGCCGATTCCAGCGCGACCACGACATCCAGCGCCAGCCCCGCCCCTGTCGACACGAGCGGCGGCACCGCTCCCGCGGTGAGCAGCGGCGGCAGCACCGCCCCGGTGAGCAGCGGCGGCGACCCCGGCGGCGGCGTCACCGGCGTCGCAGGCGACGGCCGGCCCGCGAAACCGATCGACGCCCGCGGCGACAACCCGGCCAAGATCGCCGAACAGTTCCTCGGCAGGAACGCGGGCGACCTCAAGTCCAGCGGCGAGCTGCCCGCGATGGAGTCGTGGGTGCCCAACGACGTCAACTGCGCGAACTTCGTGTCCGGCACCCTCGAAGCGGCCGGGTTGATCGACAAGAGCCAGGCCAGCGCCTCGGTGGACCAGCTCTCGGCGAACCTGAAGGCGGACGGCTGGCAGTCGGTGCCACTGTCCGAGGCGAAACCGGGTGACGTGGTGGTCTCGAACGGCGGCGGGCACGTCGTGCTGTACGCGGGCGACGGCCAGTTCATCGGTTCGAACAACATCAACCCCGACGGTTCGCAGCAGATCAGCATGGGCGGCGGCAGCGGTCTGGTCGAGGTACTCACCCCGCCGACCTGATCGGCGGGACCCACCGTCGCCCGGTAGGTCAACGTCCCGTCCCGTACCCGTTCGACTCTGTAACATCACCGGGGCCGGGCCGGCCGACCCGCGGTGTCCGACGTCGACGTCACGACGCGGTCGTTGCACTCGGCCGAACCGCTGCCCTGCTCTCTGGGAGGTAGCTCCATGCAGACCCCGCCCGCGCAACCCGCCCCGCAGTCACTGAGCCCCGGCGACCCTGCCGGGGAAGCGGTACTGCAGGCCGCCACCGCACCACTGCGCAACGCCGTCGGCGACCGGCTCCGCGTGGAGGTGGAACGCCTCAACCGCATCGGGTCGTGGGTGTTCCTGCAGGGGACGATGCGCGGTGCCGACGGTGGACCCGCGAACTACACGGACACCGTCTTCGAGACCCGCCGCGCCGACGGCGTGATGTCCGACGTCTACATGGCGTTGCTGACGAAGGCTGATCCCACGATCACCGACAACGACCCGCGGAGCTGGCGCGTGACCGAGTACGCCATCGGCCCCACCGACATCGCGTGGCTGCCCTGGTCGGACCGGCACGAGCTGCCGCGCGCGTTGTTCGGGGTCTGAAACCGGCCGCACCGGCGCCGCCGTCACCGGCCGGACGTCGTCCTCGTCACGACGGCCACGGCGGCGACGACCAACCCGCACCCCAGCAGCTGCAGCGACGACGGCGTCTCCCCCAGGAACACGACGGCGAGCGCGACCGCGGCCACGGGCTGGACCAGCAGCAACGTCGCACCCAGCGCACCCGGCAGTCGGCGGATCGCCGAGCCGATCAGCATCCAGCCGAGGATCTGCCCCGTCACGGCCAGCACCGCGATCCAGCCGAACGACGACGGCGACGGGGTGACGTCGAGGGTGCCCGTCACGAGCCCGGCGGCCAGTGCGACGAGAGCGCCCGCGCCGTTGACCGTCGTCAGCATCGTGATCTGCGAACCGGGCTCGTCGGCGCGGCGCAACACCAGCAGATAACCGGCGTAGGCGACGCCCGCGAGCAATCCCGTCACCGCCCCGTAGACAGGCGCGTCGCCGAACGCGTCCGCATCACCGATACCGGCCGCCAGCGCCACCCCGCCGAGCGCGGGTGGCACCGCCACCCAGAACGCCGCGCGCACCCGCTCCCGGAACAACACCAGGCAGGCCAGTGGAACGAGCACCACCTGGATGTTGACCATGACCGTCGCGGCGCCCGCGCCCACCGCGCCGATCGATTCCGACCACAACACCATGTCCAGGCCGAGGAACAGCCCGGCGAGCGCGTGCCGCCGGTGGAACCGCCACCGGGCACCGGCGCGCAGGCCCAGGAGCACCAGCAACGGCACGGCGAGCAGGCAGCGGAAGAACGTCACCGTGGTACTGGAGGCGTCGGCCAGCGCGACGAACAGTGACGTCGTGCCGATCGTCAGCGCCCCGGCGACCGCGACGAGCCGCGCGTCGAGGCGGTCGAGAAACCCGGACGGCGACGGCGAGGGCCCCGTGGCGGATGCGGCGGGCGCGACCGAGCCGGAATCGGCAGCGGTGTCGGGAACGGAGGGCCGGATGACGGTGGGCGTGGCGGTATCGGTCACGACATCCATCAGACCCGCGCACCCGCGCGGACACCAGCGATGAAAACTGACGAATACTCATCACGAATCGTGATGAGAGGATCGCGTCACAACGAGAACGCGGCGGCGAACCCGTATCGTTGCTTATGTGTTTCGCATCGAGCGCCTCCAGGCACTGCACGCCGTCGACCGGCACGGCTCGCTGGCCGCCGCGGCCGAGACGCTGCACCTGACACCCTCCGCCGTGTCCCAGCAACTGTCCAAACTAGAACGTGATGCGGGCGTCCGGCTGCTCGTGCCGCACGGGCGCACGGTGAAGCTCACCCCGGCCGGGCAGGTGCTCGCCGAGTCCGCGGAGGCCGCGCTCGCCGAGCTGGAGCGGGCACGCACGCGGATCGACGCACTGTCCGGCAGTATCACCGGCCCGGTGCGGGTGGGCACGATCCCGACTGGCGTGTACGTGTTCGTCACCGAGGCGCTGACCGCGCTCGCGACCGGCCATCCCGCCGTCGAGCCCGCCGTGGTGGAGGCCGAACCGGAGAAGAGCCTGCCGATGCTCGTCAACGGCCGGCTCGACATCGCGGTCGTCGAGAGCTGGGACAACATGCCGCTCACGCGGCCTCCGCACACCACGTGGCGGGCACTGCGCGACGACACCGCACGCGTCATGGTGCCCCCGGCGCATCCCTGTGCCGCCGCGGACGTGATCCGCGCACGCGACGTGGCCCGGGACAGCTGGGTGGCGTGGACGGCGGGCTCGCGCGCACACGCCTGGCTGTGCCACACGTTGCGCGCACGGGGTGTCGAACCGGACGTGCGGCACTACGTGACCGGTTACGCCACGCAGTTCTCGCTCGTCGCCCGGCTCGGGGCCGTCGCGCTCATGCCCGCCATGTCACTGGCCGTGGCGTCCGGTCACGACGTCCGCGCCCTGCGGCTCGAGGATCCGGCCCCGCGCCGCACGCTCTACGCTGTCACGGCCGAGCCCCATCCACGGCCGGCCGTCGGCGCCTGCCTCGACGCGCTCGCCGACGCAGCCCACCTGGACCACGCCACCCCGTGAGAACCGCGGCCGGGCGAACAGGCACACCGCCGCCAGGCCGGTCACGTTCGCTCTCCTCAAGCCGTAGACATTCATAGTCATCATTGGCATGATCCATCGATGGGCGTTGCGCCCTGGCCGAACGGCGTCGAGGTCGAGGAGGATCCCGCGTGACCGGACAGACCACTCCCCGACGTGCCGGAAACGGCACCCTCGTCGCCGTCATCTGTTGCTGTGCGGTGATCTTCGACGGCTACGACCTCTCGGTGTTCGCGACGACGATCCCGGCGCTGCTCGAGTACGAACCGTGGCAGCTCGACGAAGCCCAAGCGGGCATGATCGCGAGCTACGCGTTCATGGGCATGCTCGTCGGCACGCTGATCTGCGGCCTGGCCACGGACCTGCTCGGCCGCAGGCGGATGCTGATGGCGAGCATGACCTGGTTCTCGGTGTTCATGGGGGCGTGCGCACTCGCCCCCGACCCGGACCTGTTCGGGCTGTTCCGGTTCGCCTCGGGCATCGGCCTGGGCGGACTGCTGCCCACCGCGCTGGCGCTGACGGCCGAGTTCGCGCCCCGTGGTCGCCGCAATCTGTTCAACGCGCTGGTGAGTTCGGGCTTCTCGGTAGGCACGATCGCCGCGTCCCTCGTCGGCCTCGTGGTGATCGAGCAGTGGGGCTTCCGCCCCATGTTCGCCATCGGGGTACTGCCCCTCGTGCTGCTGGTCCCCATCGCCTACGTCAGCCTTCCCGAGTCCGCCGATTTCCTGCACAGCAAGGGAAAGCACGAGCAGGCCCGGGCGGTGGCCGACCGCTACGGTCTCCCGGACTGCGCGGGGCCCGGCGCCGAGGCCGAGCGCCGCGCGAGCCTGCGCGATCTGCTTCGCAGGCCGCTGCTGACCACGGCTGTCGTGTTCGCACTGGCCACCCTCATCGGACAGCTGTTCATCTACGGGCTCAGCACGTGGCTGCCCGCGATCATGCGCTCGGCGGGATATCCGCTCGGTTCGGCGCTGAGCTTCCTGGCCACGATGAGCCTCGGCGCCATCGCCGGCGCCACCGTGATGTCGTGGTTCGCCGACCGGATCGGCGCGCGCACGGTCGCCACGTGGGGGTTCGGCATCGGCGTGCTGTCGCTGGTCACGATGAGCCTCGCACCACCGACCCCGGTGCTGTACGCGGCCGTGGCGCTGGCAGGCGTCGGCGCCAACGGCACGGCCGTGATCCTCAACGGCTTCATCGCCACGTGGTTCCCCGCCGCGATCCGCGCGACCGCCCTCGGGTCGATCATGACCGTCGCCCGCCTCGGCGGGATCGTCGGGCCGATCCTCGGCGGGCTGATCGCCGCCGCGGACCTGCCCGTGCAGTGGAGCTTCTACGTCTTCCTGATCCCCGCGGCGATCGGCATCGGCCTCGTGCTGGCGCTGCCCCGCCGCCATCTCGACGGTGCCCCGCTGGGCACCGCCGCGGAGCCCGCGACAGTACGAGGAGGAACCGCATGACCATCGCCACCGCCGCCGACAGCGAGGCGGCACGCGCGACCCTGCACCGCTACGCCCGCGCCGTCGACACCCGCGACGAGACCGCGCTCGCCGAGGTGTTCACCACGGACATCGCCTTCGAACGGGTCGACGGACTGCGCGAGGGCCGCGGCACCGTCCTCGCCTTCTACCGCTCCGTGTTCGCAGGGCCGACCGTGTGGAGCAAACACATGATCACCAACGTGCTCGTGGAACCGAGCGGCGACGACCTGGCCGTCACCGCGTACTTCCAGGCCGTCTCACGCACCGCCGACGACGCGATCGCCGTCTTCGGCGAGTACGACGACCTGCTGGTGCGCCGCGGCGACGGGTTGCGCATCGCCCGCAAACGCATCGACGTGCAGCAGACGTTCGCCGTGGAGCCCCGCGATGGGTGAGCCAGCCGGGCACCCGGCACCGGCCGTCGTCGTGACAGGGGCCGCGCAGGGCATCGGCGCAGCCATCGCCGCACGCTTCGCCGGTGCCGGACACCCCGTGATCGGGGTCGACCTGGACGACGACCGCCTCCACGACGCAGTGGCCGGTTGGCCCGGCCGCGGGCACGTGGCGGTCACCGGGGACGCGGCGTCGGCCGACGACCTCGCCGCCGCCTGCGAGCAGGCTGCCGCCACGCCGGGCGGGCTCGGAACGTTCGTCGCCAACGCCGGTCACGCCAAGGCGGGCGACTCGCTGGACTACGCGGCCGAGGACTGGGACAACCTGCTCCGGGTGCACCTCACGGGCGCCATGGTCGGCGCCCAGCAGGCCGCGGCCCGCATGCCGTCCGGCGGCGCGCTGGTGCTGATGTCGTCGATCAACGGCATGCGCGGGTTTCCCCGCCGCACGGCCTACGGCGCCGCCAAGGCCGGTGTCGCGGGACTGATCCGCGGGCTCGCCGCCGAATGGGCGTCACGCGGCATCCGCGTCAACGGCATCGCACCCGGCCCGATCAAGACCGAGCTGTCGGCGGAGTTCATCCGGCGCGGCGTGATCGACGAGCGGGAGTTCCTCGCGCGCGTACCGATGGACCGGTTCGGCCTCCCCACCGAGGTCGCCGAGCTCGCGTTCTTCCTGGGCACCCCGCTCGCCTCGTACATCACCGGCACGGTCGTGCCGATCGACGGCGGATGGAGCGTCCAGGGCGTCGCCTGCTGACCTGGCGGGCCGGCGGCGAGTGCGCGAGACTGCCCGCCATGGTGGACGACACGGATCTGGAACAGCTGCGGCGGTGCGTCGAACTGGCGGCGGCTGCGCTGGACGCGGGTGACGAGCCGTTCGGTTCGGTGCTGGTCACCGCGGACGGGACGAGGGTGTTCGAGGATCACAACCACGTCTCGGGCGGCGATCACACCCAGCATCCGGAGTTCGCGATCGCACGCTGGGCCGCCGAGCACCTGACTCCGGAACAACGCGCGGCCGCGACGGTCTACACCTCCGGTGAGCACTGCCCGATGTGCTCGGCCGCGCACGGCTGGGTCGGGCTGGGGCGCATCGTGTACGCCTCGTCGTCACGGCAACTGTCCACGTGGCTCACCGAACTGGGCGCACCGCCCGCGCGGGTGCGCGCACTGCCGATCGGCGAGATCATCCCCGGCACCGACGTCGACGGGCCCGTACCGGAACTGGCCGAACAGGTCCGCGCCCTGCACGTGCGCAGGCACCGCACGCCATGATCACGACCCTCTGAGCACCGGCCCCGAACCGATACGGGCCGCACCCGCTACGGCACCGTGCTGTTCAGGGCATGTCGTTCTCCAGGACCGTGCTGTCCTTCAGGGGCAGGTTGTCCTTCAGGGGCAGGCTGTCCTTCACGGGCGCGTCCTCGTTCAGGGGTGCGGCCCCGTTCGGCAGCGGGTCCTCGTTCAGTGCCGTCTCCTGACGGAGGGCATTGAGCGTCTCCAGCTCCCGGTCGATGTCCCGGCGCTTGTCCTCCAGCCTGGCGACCTCGTCGGCGAGCAGGCGTTCCATGACCCCGTTGCGCTCGTCCAGCGGAGCATGCAGGCACGGCAACAGCTGGTTGACGGTGCCGCTGCCCAAGCCGGCCGCGAACAGGTGCTGAATCAGTACGACGCGCTCGACCATCGACTCGTCGAAGTCCCGCCACCCTCCCGTGGTGCGCCGCGCCTCGATCAGGCCCTGCTGCTCGTAGTACCGCAGCGAACGGGTGCTGACCCCGCTGGCTTCGGCCAACTCGCCGATACGCATGACACCTCCCGGTGGCGACCGCTGCCTCCCGCCCAGTCTTGCACTTCACACCGGTGTCAAGTTCCACGATCGGCTCGCCCCCACCACCACGGGTGGTGACGACACGACATCGGAGGTTGCCCGTGACCGTCCGCGTCCACATCTGGTCCGACTACGTCTGCCCGTTCTGCCTCATCACCGACGAGCTGCTGGCGCGCGCCACCGCGGCCCGGACCGACGTCGAGATCGAGCATCATCCACACGAACTGCGCCCCCATCCCGCCCGGACGCTGCGGCCGGAGGATCCGTACCTGCCGGGCGTGTGGACAACCGCCGTCTATCCGATGGCACGCAGGCTCGGCGTGCCCATGACGCTGCCGACGGTCTCGCCGCAGCCCCGCACCGAGCTCGCGTTCCGCGGTTTCCAGTACGCCTCCGACCGGGGCGTCGGCGCCGTCTACCACCGGCGGTTGCTGACGGCGTTCTTCCGGGAGGACCTCGACATCGGCGACCGCGACGTCCTGGTACGGCTTGCGCGGGACGTGGGCCTCGAACCGACCGGTTTCGCGTCGGCGCTCGACGACCCCTCCTACGCCCGCCGCCACCGGGAAGCGCTCGCCGAGTCGGCGCGGCGCGGCATCACGGTCGTGCCCACCGTGTTCGTCGGCGGCAGGCGCCTCGAAGGCGTCGTCACCGAGAACGTGCTCCACAGGGCACTCGACGAGGCCGTCGCCGCATGAGCGCCGATCCGGCGGTGCTGCGGACGGCCATGGAGCACGCGGTGGCGTTCGCCGCCCGCCATGTCGAGGCGGGCGGCCTGCCGTTCGTCGGGGTCCTCGTCGCCGGTGACGGCCAACCGAGCGCGGCGGGCGTCAACCGGGTCCGGGAGACCGCCGACCCCACCGCACACGCCGAGATCGTCGCGATCCGCACGGCGATCGCCGCTCCCGGCAGCCATCCCGTGGCGGGCGCGACACTGCTGGCGACGGGCGAACCGTGCGCTCTCTGCTACGGCTTCGCCGCCGAGCACGGCGTCGCGGCCGTGCGTTTCGCCGTCGACGCAGCGACAGCGGCCATATGGGGTTTCGACTACCGCGACGGCTACTCCGCGGCCGGCACCGGCCGCCTGCCGCTCGCGAGAACCGCACGACCCCTGCCCATGGCGGGATCACTCGCGCCGTTCACCCGCTACCGCGAACTCCACCGCGCCCGCACCACCGAACCGCTCCGAACCCACGACCGAACCACATCGAAGGAACCCTCATGAACTGGCTGTTTCTCGCCGTCGCCATCGTCTTCGAGATCGCCGTCGCGATCTCGGCGAGTCGAGCACACGGCTTCACCCGGCCGGGCTGGACCGCGGCGACCCTGCTCAGCGGCGGCATCGCCACGTACTTCCTGAGCCTCGCACTGCTCACGTTCGACGTCGGCGCCGGTTACGCGATCTGGACGTCGGTCGCGGGCGTCGGCATCGTCGTCCTCGGTGCAGTCCTTTTCGGACAGTCGCTGAGTCGGCACAAGCTGCTGGGCATCGCCGTCGTCATCATCGGCGTCGCAGGCCTGCAACTCAGCGGCGCCGCCTGATGCCCCGCTCCGCCAACCGCACCCCGGCCCACATCCCGCATCCGCTTCCCTGCCACCACATCGAGGAAGGAACCGACATGTCAGCCACCCCCGATCCCACAGCACGCACACCCGCCGCGAGCACGGCGGAGACGCCCCGAAACCGGCGCGGGCGGGCCTGGCTCGTCCTTCTGCTCGCGGGTGCGTTCGAGGTGGGCTACGCACTCTCGGTCGGCGGCAGCGAGGGATTCACCGTCGCGTCCTGGTCGGCCGTCGCCGTCGTCTTCTTCCTGCTGACCCTGTTCGCCCTCAGCGTCGCCCTGCGCACGATCGACGTCGGCATCGGCTACGCGGTGTGGGCAGGCACCGGAGCCGTGGGAGCGGCGGCACTGGGGCCGGTCTTCTTCGACGAGAGCCTGACCGTCGCGAAGGCCTGCTGGCTCGCAGTGATCATCATCGGCCTCGTGTGGCTGAAACTCGCCGACGAGCCGGCACCGGCGGAGCAGCCCGCGAGCACAACCTGACGGCCCGGGGGCCGCCTCGTCCGGCTCGCGCGGTTCCGGGCGGCGGTTCCGGGCGACTGTGCCCGGCCGGGCATCGCCGCGGCCGCTGACACCCGCGGCGGTGCCAGCGGCCGTGTGCGTGCAGTACTGTCACCACCGCCGTCGTCGACCGGGCCGGAGGTGACCTTCCCGTGCGGAATCCGCTCAGCTGGCCGGGACGTCTCGCCGACTGGTTCGAACTGCGCGGCGTGTACGTACCGGGCGAGGACAACCGCGTCGTCGACCCGTGGCGCGACTGGGGCTGGCTGATCGTCGCGTGGCTCGTGACGTTCGCCGTGTTCATCCTGCTGTTCGCGTTCGCTCTCTGACCGACCCGGCGACCGGCCCCGCACCCGGAAACCTGGTCCGAGTTGCCGGGTCCGGGTCGCGCCGGAGCTGCGTGTCGCCGGAGCTGCGTGTTGCCGGAGTCTCGTGTTGCCGGAGTCTCGTGTTGCCGGAACCGCGTGTTGCCGGCTCCCGGTGCCCGCGTGGTGCCGATGCCCGGCGGAGCACCGCGCCGGACTCCACCATTCGGCGGTACCCGACCGTGTGACACAGGACATTCGCGGATCACGAGCAGGACACAGCCCAGAACCAGGAACGCCTCAACCGCGCCGTGCGGGTGGCACCACCCCGCCGACGCACGCACAGTGGTCCCGGGCGCCACCCGGAGCCCGGTGCGGACACCGCACAGGCCGACGAGGCCTGCGGTAGCCCGTATCGACGACGAGCCGGCAGTGCGGGACACCAGCGGGCGGAACAGGAGCGACAGCGGTGCGAAAGGGCAGGCCGGCGCTGGCCGTCTGCGCGCTCCTGGCACTGACCGGCTGTGGTGCCGAACCCGTGACCCCCGAGGGTGGCGCGGCCGTTCCCCCCGGCACCACCAGCCGGGTACCGATGTCCGAGACGCGAGCCCACGAGACCCGGCCTCACGAGACTGGGCCCCATGAGAAGCCCGCCCCACGGGCCGTCCTGTTCGGCGGCGACTACCGATTCGGTTCCGGGCTGATCGTCAACGTGTCCGAACCCAAGACGTTCACCCCCAGCGACTCGGCGTTCCCGGACGCCGACCGCGCCGCGGCGTTCACGCTCACGGTGCGCAACGAGACGGACACGGCTTACCGGCTCTCCCAGCTGTCCGTGCGCGCCACCTCCGGCGACAAGCGCGCCCCGCAGGTCGTCGACCCGACGCAGGGCTACACCGGCATCGTCGACGCCGACCGCGACCTGCCCGCGGGTGACCGCGTCGACCTGCCCTACGCGTTCGCCGTACCGGCCCACCGCGCGCCCGTCGAACTCACCGTGTGCCCGGACACGTCCGGCGGGGCCGAGGCGACCTACCACGGTCAGGTGTGACGCCGGGCCACGCGCGCGCCGGATACGCTGCGGGCATGACCGAGCAGACTCGACTGGAACCCGGCGACAAGGCCCCCGACTTCACCCTGCCCGACAGCGAGGGAGGCGAGGTCTCCCTCGCCAGCTTCCGCGGCGGCCCCGTCGTCGTGTACTTCTACCCGCGCGCGAGTACGCCGGGCTGCACCACGCAGGCATGCGACTTCCGCGACAACCTGGCCCTGCTCGGTGACTCCGGTTACCAGGTGCTCGGCGTCTCGCCGGACAAGCCGGCCAAGCTCGCCGCCTTCGCCGAGAACGAGGGGCTGACGTTCCCGCTGCTGTCGGACCCGGACAAGACGGTGCTGTCGGCGTACGGCGCGTTCGGCGAGAAGAAGAACTACGGCAAGATCGTGCAGGGCGTGATCCGCTCGACGTTCGTGATCGACGGTGACGGCGTGATCGCCAAGGCGATGTACAACGTCCGCGCGACGGGGCACGTGGCGCGACTGCTCAAAGAACTCAAGCTGGGCAGCTGAGATCTGCGGCCCGCCGGCTGCGCCGCCCCACCGTCGGTGCGGCCGGCACTCGACCCCCGGAGTTCCACCGAACCCCGGCGGGGCGGCGTCGGCCGCGCCGGGGCCGGGGTGGCTCACTGGCCCTCGACGTACTCCTGCAGATGCGGCAGCAGCGAACGCAACGCCTTGCCCCGGTGGGACACGGCGTCCTTCTCCGCGGGCTGGAGCTGGGCGGCCGTCCGCGTCTCGCCGTCCGGGACGAAGATCGGGTCGTAGCCGAAACCGTTGGTGCCGCGCGGTTCGCGGATGATCGTGCCGCGCCATTCGCCGCGCACCACGATCTCCTTGCCGTCGGGAACGACGAACGCCGCCGCGGACACGAATCCGCCGCCCCGGCGCTCGTCCGGTACGTCCTGCAGCTGCCCGAGCACGAGCCGGAGGTTGGCCTCGTCGTCGCCGTGCTGCCCGGACCAGCGCGCCGACAGCACGCCGGGCATACCGCCCAGCGCATCGATGCTCAGTCCGGAGTCGTCGGCGATCGCGGGCAGTCCGGTCGCCTTCGCGGCGTCGTGCGCCTTGGCTACCGCGTTCTCCTCGAATGTCGCACCGGTCTCCGGCGCCTCCGGAAAGTCCTCCACATCGGACAGTCCGAGCACCCGAACCTCGCCGAGGCCACGTTTGACGACGATACGGCGCAACTCGTCGAGTTTGCCCGCGTTCCGCGTGGCGAGCAGGATCCGCATCGTCACTTGGAGCCCTTCGACTTCTTGTTCGCGGGTGCGGGTTCGGGCAGCGTGCCGGGGTACGGCTCGGCGAGCGCCTCCGACTGCTTGCGCGCGAGCTCTGCGCATCCGGCCTGCGCCAGATCCAGCATCTTGTCCAACGTGGACCGGGTGAAGGTGGCGCCCTCGCCGGTGCCCTGCACCTCGATGAGCGTGCCCGCATCCGTGGCCACGACGTTCATGTCGACCTCGGCCCGCGAGTCCTCCTCGTAGGGCAGGTCGAGCCGCACCCGGCCGTCGACCACGCCGACACTGATCGCGGACACCGTGGCCGACAACGGTTTCGGATCCGCGAGCTTGCCCGCCGCGGCGAGCCACGTGATGGCGTCGGCCAGCGCGATGTAAGCACCGGTGATCGCAGCCGTGCGGGTGCCGCCGTCGGCCTGGATGACGTCGCAGTCGAGCTGGATCGTGTTCTCGCCCAGTGCAGCCAGGTCGATGCACGAACGCAGCGACCGGCCGACGAGCCTGCTGATCTCGTGGGTACGGCCGCCGATCTTGCCCTTCACGGACTCACGGCTGCTGCGGTCATGTGTCGCGGACGGCAGCATCGCGTACTCGGCCGTGAGCCAGCCGAGCCCGGATCCGGCTCGCCACCGCGGCACACCCTCGCTGACGCTCGCCGCGCACAGCACCTTCGTGTCGCCGAACTCGATCAGCACCGACCCCGCCGGCCACTGCTGAAAACCGCGGGTGATCCGTACCTCGCGGAGCTGGTCGTCGTTCCTGCCGTCTTTTCGCACCACGGGGCCGACCCTACAACCCGGCTCGCCGCCGCTCCGCCCCGACGGGCCGCCCCGGCGGAGATCCGTGCCCGCGCTAGATGTCGTACGTCTCGCCCTGGATCACCACGCCGACGTCGCCGCCGAACACCGCCCGCGCCTCGGCGAGCACCGCGGCGGCGTCGGTCCACGGTGCGATGTGCGTGAGCAGCAATCTGCCGACCCCGGCGCGCGCGGCCAGCTCACCCGCCTGCCTGCCGGACAGATGCACCCCGGCGGGCCGGTCGGGCGCGTCGGTCCACGACGCCTCGGCCAACAACACGTCGGCCCCGGCCGCGAGCGTGTCCAGCTCGTCGCACGGCCCCGTATCGCCCGTGTAGGCGAGCGTGCGCCCACCGTGGGACAGCCGGACGCCGAACGCGGGCGTCGGATGGTCCATCGGCACCGTCACCACCTCGACCGGGCCGAGCCGCCGGGTTCCCTCCGACAACGGCCGGAAGTCGTAGACGTCGGACAGATCCGCGTCGCCGCGCTCGGCCTCGTCGGCCGCGAACGCGTAGGCCAGTCGCACGGGAGCCTGCTCGGGGGCGTGCACCGGCAGCCGGTGCCGGGCCGGGTCGTACGGCGGTGCGGGGTGGTACCGGCGCAGCACGGTCAGCGCGCTCATGTCGGCGCAGTGGTCGGGGTGCAGGTGCGACAACACCAGGGCGTCCAGGTCGAACGGATCCCGCACGGCCTGCAGCTGCGCCAGCGTGCCGTTACCCAGTTCGAGGCCGAGCACGAAACCGTCGGCCTCGACGACGTAGCCGGATGCCGCGCTGTTCGGCCCGGGGATGCTGCCCGAGCAACCGAGGATCGAGAGTCGCACGCGTCGTACCTTGCCACAGCCGGCTCGCCGGATGCCTGCACTACGTGGCGGTGAGCACGCCACGCGTGGCGGCCGGCACGGGCAGCGCCACCGGCCGCGTCAGGCCACCGTCAGCGCGGGGCCGAATCCCATGAACCGGCCCGCCAGCCGGGTGAACCGTTCCTGGTCGCCGGTGGCGTGGAAGACGTGCCGGGGCTCGTGCTCCGGCTCGGCCAGCAGGTCGCGTTCGGTGAGCACCCGCACCACGTCCTTGGCGGTCTCCTCGGCACTCGACACGAGCGTGACCTCGGGACCCATCGCCAGCTGCAGCACACCGGTGAGCAGCGGGTAGTGCGTGCAGCCGAGGATCAGCGTGTCGATCCCGTCCCGCGCCAGCGGTTCGAGGTAGCCCTGCGCCAGTCCGAGCACCTGCCGTCCCGACGTGATGCCGCGTTCGACGAAGTCGACGAACCGCGGGCAGGCGACGCTGGTGAGCGCCGTGTCGTGGGCAGCGGCGAACGCGTCGTCGTAGGCGCGCGAACGCACGGTGCCCTCCGTCCCGATCATGCCGACGCGGCCGTTGCGGGTCGTGGCGACGGCACGGCGCACCGCGGGCAGCACGACCTCGACCACCGGGATGTCGTACCGCTCCCTGGCGTCCCGCAGGCAGGCCGACGACGCCGTGTTGCAGGCGATCACCAGCGCCTTCACCCCGTCGTCGACGAGCCCGTCGAGCGCCTGCAGCGCCAGTTCCCGGGCGCGGGCGATGGGCAGCGGCCCGTACGGGGCGTGTGCGGTGTCCCCGACGTAACGCAGGCTCTCGGCGGGCAGTTGGTCGGCGATGGCGCGGGCGACGGTCAGCCCGCCGACGCCGGAGTCGAAGATTCCGATCGGGGCACTCACGTACTGCAGGTTATCCCGGAGCCGGACCGGTGCCGCCCGCCGTCCTGCGGCTCGCCGCCCGATCGGCCTTCGCAGCCAGCCAGGCGGCCAGCACGCCGCCGAGCGCACCGAACAGGTGGCCCTGCCACGAGATGCCGGCCTGGCCGGGCAGCACGCCCCACAGCATGCCGCCCCAGATCGCCAGCAGCACCGCCGCGACGGCGAGCTGCCCGGCGCTCCGGTTGAACACGCCCCGCACCAGCAGGAACGCCAGCCAGCCGAACGCGAGCCCCGACGCGCCGACCGTGACGATCTCCGGCGGCCCGGTGAGCCACACGCCGAGGCCGCCAACCAGCCAGATCGTCGCCGTCACCATCACCCACTGGCCGATGCCGCCAGCCATCGCGAGGAACGCGAAGACCAGCACCGGCACCGTGTTGGCCAGCAGGTGACCCCAGCCGCTGTGCAGCAGTGGCGCCCACGCGATGCCGTCGAGCCCGCCCAGCGACCGCGCCACGATGCCACCGTCGTCGAGTCTCGCGGGCAGGATGACGTCGATCAGCTCGATCACGTACAGCACCACGGTGAAGGCCAGCGCGACGATGCCGGCCGCGAGGGGTTTCGGCGGCAGGATCCGCTTGGCCGGCGGGCGCGCGCTCTTGGCGTCGCCGGCTCCTGGCGTGGGAACGGGCTGCATACTCACAGGTCCAGATTACGGCTCCGCACCCTGCCGGGCCTCGGTGAAGACCCTGAAATCCACCGGCCCGCCCGGCCCACCCGCGTGTTGCGGATCCCGGGGCCCGTGTTGCGGCTTCCGGGGCTCGTGTTGCGGATTCCGGGGCCCGTGTTGCGGATTCCGGGGGCCAGCGGAATCCGAGGTCGGCCCCGGGAGTCCGGCTTGCGGACCGCGGGGGCTCCGGCCTCGATGCCGGCACACCGCGGTTGGCCGTGACGGCCCCGCCGGTGCCCGGTCCGTAGGATCGCCGGCGTGCGTTTCCGGCCCATCTCGTTCGACCGTCTCGTGACCGAACTCGCCGAACGGATCGGAGCACGGACCACCGAACGGAACCCGGCCGTGGCGTTCGACGGTGCGGCGGGCGCCGCCGACCCGGCCGGACTCGCCGACGCACTCGTCGACCCCCTGCGAGCGGCGGGACGCGAGGTACTGCGCGTGTCGGCGTGGGATTTCCTGCGACCGGCGTCGCTGCGGTTCGAACGCGGCCGCCACGACCCCGACACGCGGTACGAGGACTGGCTCGACGTCGGAGCGCTGCGCCGGGAGGTGCTCAACCCGCTGCGGCCGGGCGGCACGGGCGAGGTGCTGCCGGCGCTGTGGGACGCCGGCGCCGACCGCGCCTACCGGGAGCCGCGTGCGGCGCTGCCCCGCGGTGCGGTCGTGCTCGTCGACGGGGAACTGCTGCTCGGCCGCGGACTGGACTTCGACCTGACGGTCCACCTGTGGCTGTCACCGGCGGCGCTGAGCCGCAACACACCGGCCGACTCCCGCTGGGCGCTGCCGGCGTACGAACGGTACGAACGCGAGGTCTCCCCCACCGATACCGCGGACGTCGTGGTGCGCATGGACCACCCGCGGAACCCCGCCGTCCGGGACTGACACAGCCGCGACCGACACGACTGCGACCGACACACGGCTGCGCCCGACACAGCTGCGACCGAAAACGGCTGCGGCCCCACCGGAAACCGATGGGGCCGCAGCCGTGTCGACAAGGAGACCGTCGCTACGCCCAGAGCTGGCCGTCGAGGCGCTCGGCGGCCTCGTCGAGCGATCCCGCGTAGGCGCCGGTCGACAGGTACTTCCAGCCCGCGTCGGCCACGACGAACGCGATGTCGGCCGACTGGCCCCTGGCGATCGCCTTCTCGGCCATACCCAGAGCCGCGTGCAGCACCGCTCCGGTCGAAATGCCCGCGAACACGCCTTCCTGTTCGAGCAGCTGGCGGGTGCGCCGCAGCGCGTCGTACGCACCGACGGAGTACCGCCCGCTCAGCACGTCCGGGTCGTACAGCTCGGGGACGAAGCCGTCGTCGAGGTTGCGCAGGCCGTAGACGAGTTCGCCGTACCGCGGTTCCGCGGCGACGATCTGGACGTCGGGCTTGGCCTCCTGCATGTACCGCCCGACACCGACGAGCGTGCCCGTGGTGCCGAGGCCGCCGACGAAGTGCGTGATCGTCGGCAGGTCGGCCAGCAGCTCCGGGCCGGTGCCCTCGTAGTGGGCGGCGATGTTGGCCGGGTTGCCGTACTGGTACAGCATCACCCAGTCCGAGTTGAGCTTCGCGAGCTCCTTGGCCTTGCGGACGGCCTCGTTCGATCCGCCCGCGGCCTCGGAGAAGATGATCCGCGCACCGTAGGCCTGCAGCAGCTGCTTGCGCTCGGCGGACGTGTTCTCCGGCATGACGCAGACGAGGCCGTAGCCCTTGAGCTTGGCGGCCATGGCCAGCGAGATGCCGGTGTTGCCCGACGTCGGCTCGAGGATCGTGGCGCCGGGACGGAGCGAACCGTCCTTCTCGGCGTCCTCGATCATCTTGAGCGCCGGACGGTCCTTGATCGACCCGGTCGGGTTGCGGTCTTCGAGCTTGGCCCACAGCCGGACGTCACCGGACGGGGACAGACGCGGCAAACCGACGAGCGGCGTGCCACCCAGTGTGTCGATCAAGGACTCGTAGCGGGCCATGATCAGCGCATACCGCCGGCGACAGCAGGCAGGATCGTCACGGTGTCACCGTCGGTGACCTCGGCTTCGAGACCGCCGGCGAACCGGACGTCCTCGTCGTTGACGTAGACGTTGACGAACCGGTGCAGCTTCTCGTCCTTGACCAGACGGTCCTTCAGACCGCCGTGACGCGACTCGATGTCGTCGATCACCTGGGCGACGGTCTTGCCGGACGCCTCGACGGCCTTTTCGCCGCCGGTGTGCGTACGCAGGATCGTCGGGATGGACACGGTCACGGCCATGGGTTACCTCCGCAGAATGGCTTGTCGATCAGACAGACGTTTGAGCACGCGGGAAAATTCCGCGTGTGACCCGGGCTACGCCGGGGAGTGATCAGGCGTCGGGGACGTCGTCGCTGCCGGTGTTGGCGAACATGTACGACTCGACGGGCGTGACGTCCGGATTCAGCCGGATCGCCGCGCTCTCGGCTCCGGCGTCCCCGACGATCTGCACCGGCTCCTCGGTGACCTCGCCCTCGACGATCCGGTACGACCGGAACTCCGTGACGTGCTCGTCCCTGGTCGACACGAGCACGTAGTGCGCGAAGGGTTCCGAGGCGAACGCGATGTCGGTCCGTGAAGGGTAGGCCTCGGTGGCCGTGTGCGAGTGGTAGATCACGACGGGTGTCTCGTCGGCCGCGGCCATCTCGCGGTACAGCTTCAGGAGATCGCCCGAGTCGAACTCGTAGAACGTCGGCGAGCGGGCCGCGTTGACCATCGGGATGTAGCGCTCTGGGGTGTCGCTGCCATCGTCGGGTCCCGCGATCACCCCACAGGCCTCGTCGGGGTGGTCACGACGGGCGTGGGCGACGATCGCATCGACATGGTCACGGCGAATCCGAAGCACGTCCCCCATCTTACTGGCTGAACAACGCGTGTTCACAGTGTGAGACGGCCGCTGTGGCCCATCCCTCCCCGGGCCAGCCGGCCCCCACCTGACCTGCGCGTTCTCAGTCGCCGAAGGCCTCGGGCCAGACGTCGCGGTAGGCCCGCAGCCCGGCTACGGAGGTGGCCTGCAGCACGCCGTGGACCATGGCCCGCGTGAACACCCCGGCTGCCGCCGAGCACAGCCCGTCCAGCGCCGCGGCGCGGCGCGCCTCGCGCTCCCCACCCAGTCTGCCGGCCCCCTCGGCCAGCGGCCGCGCCCCCGTCGCGAGCGCGAACACCGTGTCGCCGTCGTACATCGTGTGCGCCGGCCGCACCGCGCGGGCCAGCCCGTCCTGAGCGGCGACGGCCAACCTGCGCGCCTCGGCCTTCGACAGCTCCGCGTCGGTGGCGACCACGCCGATGGTGGTGTTGAGGTCCTTGGCCTCGGCTGTTCCGCCGAGGTCGACGGCGCGGCGCGGCCATCGGGTCACGCCGAACTCGCCGGGTTCGGCGTGGTCGGCGGCCAGCGGCTCGCCGGTGCGCGAACGCACCGCCTCGCCCGCGGCGTTGACCACGGCCAGCACCCCGACCGTGAACTCGCCGACCCGCTCGCTGGCGGTACCGACACCGCCCTTCAGCGACCCCACCTGCGCGCCCGTGCCCGCGCCGACCGTGCCCTGCGCGATCGGACCGGCCGTGGCCGCCTCGCACGCCGCGTAGCCGAAGGTCGCGTCGGGACGGTTGCCCCAGTCGCCGCGCGGCAGGTCGAAGACGACGGCGGCGGGCACGATCGGCACCACCTCGAACGGGCGGGTGCCCACGGGAAAGCCACGCTGGCGCTCACCGAGCCAGCGCACGACGCCGTCGGCCGCGGCGAGACCGTAGGCGCTGCCGCCGGACAGGCAGATCGCGTCGACCCGCTGCACCAGGTTCTCGGGCGCCAGCAGATCGGTCTCGCGCGTGCCGGGCGCGCCGCCCCGCTGGTCGACCGCACCGACGGCCTGACCGGGCACGAGCACCGCGGTCGTCCCCGTGGCCCAGCCGCGCCCGAGTCGCTGGTGATGGCCGACGAGCACGCCGGGCACGTCCGTGATCGCGTTGAACTCCCCCGGCATGGCGGCCTCCTGCTCGCTCTACTCGGTGAGGGCCTGTACCAGGCTTTCCTGTACCCAGGTCAGCCAGTGGTAGATGCCCAGGTGCGAGGAACGGGGGTCGTCCTCCGGCAGCTCCTCGGGCATGTCGTCGTCGACATCGAGCGCCGTGCCCAGTGCCAGCCGGACGTCGTTGAGGGCCGAGACCCAGGCGTCGGCCTGCTCGTAGGTGAGCTTGATGTTGCCGCCCTCTGGCGGGAGCGTGTTCATCAGCTCGGCGGCCGCCCCGAGCTTGGCGTCGAGTACCTGCGGCTCGTGCAGCGAACGCAGCGCCGACGCCGAGTCGACGTCCTCCTGCGACGGCTGATCCGGATCGAGCTTGTGGAAGTCCGGCAGGAGCCGGCCCAGCACCGGGTCGTCCGGGCCCTCCGACGGTCCGGTCTTGATGCCGGTCAGCTCCGCCAGCTCGTCCTGCGGCGCTTCCTCCGCGCGGGCACGGAGCATGTCGTCGACCTGGCTGACCAGGCCCCGCAGCACGGCCGCCTCCTGTTGCTCGAATCCGCCGAGCACGCGACCGCCCTTGCGCCGCCAACCCTTCACGTCTGCTCCATCGTGGCCCACAGGCCCGCCGCGTGCAGTTTCGCGACGTCGCCCTCGACCTTCTCCTTGCTGCCCGACGTGACGATCGCCCGACCCTTGTGGTGGACGTCGAGCATCAGTTTCGTGGCGTGGTCGCGGCTGTACCCGAACAGCTTCTGAAAGACGTACGTCACGTACGACATCAAGTTCACCGGGTCGTTCCACACGATCGTCTGCCACGGCTGGTCCCCGGCGCTGGTGTCCTCGCCGAGTGTCTGTTCGGCCTCGACCGGCGTCGTCATGCCCTCCATGTTGGCACGCCCGCTCTAACGCCCTGCCCGGAACCCCGCAAGTCCCGCGTCACCCGTGTCTCGCCCCCAAGGGCACTTTGGTTGCGTTGAGTGCAACCAGAGTGCCCCTGGGGGCACGCGGCGTTTCCGCTCACCCGGTCGTCGGCACCCACGGCTGGGGCGGCCACCCGCTCGCGGATAGGTTCTTGCCCATGGAACAGATCGGCCCCAGCACGGCACTGCTGACCGACCACTACGAACTGACCATGCTCGGCAGCGCACTCGCCGACGGGTCGGCCGACCGTGCGTGCGTGTTCGAGGTCTTCGCACGCAGGCTCCCCGGCGGCAGGCGGTACGGCGTCGTGGCCGGCACGGGCCGGGTGCTCGACGCGATCGCCGATTTCCGGTTCACCGACGCCGAGCTGACGCAACTCGAGCAGACCGCCGTGGTCGACTCGGCGACGCTGTCGTGGCTGGCCGACTACCGCTTCTCCGGCGACATCGACGGCTACCCCGAGGGTGAGCTGTACTTCCCCGGTTCGCCGATCCTCACGGTGCGCGGGAGTTTCGCCGAGGCGGTCGTGCTGGAGACGCTGATCCTGTCGATCCTCAACCACGATTCGGCCATCGCGTCGGCGGCCGCGCGCATGTCGGCCGCGGCCTCGGGCAGGCCGATCATCGAGATGGGTGGCCGCCGCACCCACGAACTGGCCGCCGTGGCGGCCGCGAGGGCCGCGTACCTGGCGGGCTTCGCCACGACGTCGAATCTCGAGGCGGGCAGGCGCTACGGCATCCCCACACGCGGCACCACGGCGCACGCATACATCCTGTTGCACGACAACGAGGAGTCCGCGTTCCGTTCGCAGGTCGCGAAGGCGGGACCGGACACGACGTTGCTCGTCGACACCTACGACATCACGACGGGAATCGACACGGCGGTGCGCGTGGCGGGACCGGAGCTGGGTGCGATCCGCATCGACTCCGGCGACGTGGGCGTGCTCGCGCGCAAGGCCCGCGAACAGCTCGACGACCTCGGCGCCAAGGACACGCGGATCATGGTGTCCGGTGACCTGGACGAGCACGCGATCGCCGCTCTGCGTGCCGAACCGGTCGACGCCTACGGTGTCGGTACGTCCGTTGTGACCGGATCGGGCGCGCCGACCGCCGGAATGGTGTACAAACTCGTCGACGTGGACGGGCGACCGGTCGCCAAACGCAGCGAGGACAAGGCCTCCCGCGGCGGCAGGAAGTCGGCGGTGCGCAGGCACAAGGCGACCGGAACCGCCCTGGAGGAGGTGGTGCACCCCGCAGCTGCGCCACCCGAACTCGGCGAGCACGACCGGGTCGTGCCGATCCCGCTGATGCGGGCGGGCAAGACCGCAGGCGGCCTGCCCACACTGGAAGACGCGCGCACTCGGCTGCGCCGCGGCATGGTGAGCCTGCCGTGGGAAGGTCTCAAGCTCTCCCGCGGCGAGCCTGCCATTCCGACGACATTCATCTGAGAAGGCAGGAGGCGATCATGAGCACCGCGTTGATCGTCGTGGACGTCCAGAACGACTTCTGCGAGGGAGGCGCGCTCGCCGTCACGGGCGGCACGGCCGTGGCCGGCGACGTGTCGGAACTGCTGCGCCGGGGCGAGTACCGCCACGTCGCGGCCACCCGCGACCTTCACATCGACCCTGGCGCACATTTCAGCGACGAGCCGGATTTCGTGACCTCATGGCCCCGCCACTGCGAGGCGGGCACGCCCGGTGCGAGCTTCCACCCCGCGCTCGACGTCGGGCCGATCCAGGCCGTGTTCTCGAAAGGCCAGTACAGCGACGGCTACTCGGGGTTCGAATCGGCCACCGACACCGGTGAGACGCTCGAGCAGTGGTTGCGCTCTCGTGGCGTCACGGCCATCGACGTCGTGGGCATCGCGACCGACCACTGCGTCCGCGCCACGGCGCTCGACGCCGCGCGCGCCGGGTTCCCGGTGCGCGTGCTGGCGGATCTGACCGCGGGCGTCGCGGTGGAGACGACCGAAACGGCACTGACCGACTTCGTCGACGCCGACGTCGAGATCGTCGGCACGCCCCGGGTCGGCGCGTGAGCCCAGGCCTGGTGACGTTCGGCGAGGCGCTGGCGTCCTTCCGCACCTCGACGGGCAAACTCCGGCACGCGACGACCGTCGACGTCGGCATCGCCGGCACCGAGGCGACCGTGGCCGTCGGCGTGTCCCGGCTCGGCTCCCGCGCGGCGTGGGCGGGCCGGATCGGCGCCGACGAGCCCGGCGCACTCGTGCTGACCCGCCTCCGGGAGGAAGGTGTCGACACCTCCGCGGCTGTCACGGACTCACATTCGCCCACCGGGCTGGTCCTGCGGGACTTCCGTTCCCGTGACGCCAACCGGTCCGCCTTCTACCGCACCGGCAGTGCGGGCACTCGCCTCGGACCGGAGGACCTGCGCGAGGACCTGATCGCCGGCGCGGGCGTGCTGCACCTGTCGGGCGCCACGGCTGCGCTGTCGGAGACGGCCGACGACGCCACGTTCACCGCGGCCGAGATCGCGGGCGAGGCGGGGGTGCCCGTCTCCCTGTCACTCGACCACCGGCCCGCGCTGTGGCGCCCCGAGGACGCCCGCGACACGCTGCTGGACCTCGTGTCCCACGCCGACATCGTGTTCGCCCGCACCGACGAGGCCCGGCTGCTCGGGTTCGACGGCGACGCCGACTCGCTCGTGGCGGATCTGGCCGAACTCGGCCCGGACGACGTGATCGTGCTGCAGGGCCCGCGCGGCGCGGTCACCGAGATCGCGGGCGCCCGCTACGACGTGCCGTCCTACCCGGTGCACGAGATCGACCCGGACGCCGCGGACGAGGCGTTCGTCGCGGGATACCTCGCCGATCTACTGGCCGGCGAGCCCGCCGACCGCCGCGTCCGGACGGCCGCGGCGTGCCGGGCGGCGGCGATGACCGTGCCCGGCGGTGCCGACAGCCTGCCCGAACGCGGCGATCTGGTGGACCTGCCGCGCCAGCACCGGCTCGCGCGCCAGTCTCCGTAGCTCGCGCCAGTCTCCGTAGCTCGCGCGTCAGTCCCCGTAGGGCGCGCAGTGGGAGGCGCCGACGCGGATGTCGCCGGTGACCGGCCCGCCTTCGGGGAACAGTTCGATCCGCATCGCCGACATCGCCATGCTGCCGTCCGGCGGCTCGGGCGCGGTGAACTCGTTGAGCACCACGCGGGCCAGCGGCGGGTCGTTCTCCGTCGCCCCGGGGATCATCACCTCGTGGTTCGGCGGGATCTCCTCGGGCACGGCGAACCCGGTCACGCCGGAGAGCCACATCGAGGACGCGCTGCCGTTGTCGGTCGTGTGGCACGACGCCGAGTAGGAGCGCACCCGGATCTTCGGGCCGCCGTACTGTTCCAGCACGGACGTGGAGAACCGGGTGCCCGACACCTCGGCCTCCGCTCGGCCGTTCTCCCGCACACACGACGTCTCGCCCCGGCCGTAGGCGGCCAGTTCGCCGCCCTCGCCGACGGTGATGCCCGGCGTGCTGCCGGAGGTCTCCCCGTCGACGTCGCACGCCGCGATCGGGCCGACGCGCACGTCGGTGCCGTCCTGCACGACGTCGACCATGCCCACCGTTCCCGTGGCCGTCGGCGCCCAGTCGTCGGATGCCTGGACCGCCTGGGTCTCGGTGTCGCCGGTGTCGGCGTCCCCGGTCGCGGCGGTGCCGGTCTTGCGGTCCTGGGCCGCGGTGGCCGCGCCCTCGCCGGACTGGGATCCGGTGTGCGCGGTGCCGCCGCGGTCGGCCTGGGCGGGACCTGCCAGCGCGGCGGTCAGCGCCAGTGAGGCGAGTCCCACCGCCGACAGTCGGCCTGCCCGGCGTGCGGTGCGCATGCGTGTCATCTGTGACGTCCTCCCGAATCGTGATCTGGCGCATACCCGACATCGGCAGCCGCGCACCCGAGCCTGACCCGCCCCGCGCCACACCACCCGGCCGTGTGACCGCGCCGTCGTGGCCGACGAAACCGGACCGTGGGTGTCGGTCGTCCCCGTGGGCGTCGGTGGTCATCGGTAAGGTGGCGCTCCGTGCCCGCCGAGATCAGCACCCTGCAGAAGACCCGTGCCCTGCCCGGCGTCCGTGAGCTGCTCACCGACGCCGTCGAGGCGGTCGGCGGCACCGAGCGCGACGGCCAGGTGCGCATGGCCGAGGCCGTCACGCGGGCGATCCGCACCGGCGAACACCTCGCCGTGCAGGCCGGCACCGGCACGGGCAAGTCGCTGGCCTACCTGGTGCCCGCGATCCGCTACGCGGTGGAGCAGCACACCACGGTGGTCGTGTCGACCGCGACGATCGCGCTGCAGAACCAGCTCGTCGACCGTGACCTTCCCCGGCTGGCGCAGGCATTGAAGAAGCCGCTCGGGCGCGAACCGACGTTCGCGATCCTCAAGGGCAGGCGCAACTACCTGTGCATGCACCGCGTGCATTCCGGCGCGCCCGAGGAACCCGAGGACAGCGGACTGTTCGACGCGTTCACCGTCTCGCGCATCGGCCGCGAGGTGAAACAGCTGCACGAGTGGTCCTCGGAGACCGAGACCGGCGACCGCACCGAGCTCGTGCCCGGGGTGTCGGAGCAGGCGTGGCGGCAGGTGTCGGTGAGCGCGCGCGAATGCCTCGGCGCGGCGCGCTGTCCCGTCGGCGACGACTGCTTCGCCGAGAAGGCACGCGCCGACGCGGGCCGGGTGGACGTCGTCGTGACCAACCACGCGTTGCTGGCCATCGACGCACTGCAGGAACAGCGGGTGCTGCCGGAACACGACCTCGTCGTCATCGACGAGGCACACGAACTGGTCGACCGGGTGACGTCGGCGGCCACGGCCGAGCTGACGGCGTCCGCGGTCTCGGCGGCCACGCGGCGCTGCGGCCGCATCATCGACGCCGACACCTCCGACCGGCTCCTCGAAGCCGGTGAGGGCCTGGCACTCGTGCTCGACGACCTGCCCGCGGGCCGGCTCGACACGCTGCCGCAGGCCCTCGGCGGCGCGGTCACCGTGGTCCGCGACGCCGCGCACGCCTGCCTGACGGCGCTGGGCAGCGAACGGAAAGAGGATGTCGAGGAGGCCACGGCACGCAAGCTGGCGCGGTCGGCCGTCGAGGAGATCCACGACACCGCCGTGCGGCTGCTCGACGCGTTCGACGCCGACCAGGCGAACCGGCCCGACGTCGTGTGGATCTCCAACGACACGTACTCGTCGTCCCCGCGGCCGCCGTCCCTGCACGTCGCGCCGCTGACCGTGGGCGGACTGCTGCGGGAACGCGTGTTCGCCCGCTCGACGACCGTCTTGACGTCGGCGACGCTCGCCCTCGGCGGCCGGTTCGACACGCTCGCCCGCCAGTGGGGGCTGCCTCCGGAGCCGACGCCCGCGCCCGCCGACGACGGCACCGCCACCGACAAGCCTGCCCCCGCCGACGACGCCGACGACGGCCTCCGGTGGAGCGGACTCGACGTCGGCTCACCGTTCGACTACGGCCGCAACGGCATCCTGTACGTCGCCAAGCATCTGCCGCCGCCGGGCCGCGACGGGCTCGGCGACGCCACCCTCGACGAGATCGCCGCGCTGATCGACGCCGCAGGCGGGCGGACGCTGGGCCTGTTCTCGTCGATGCGCGCCGCCAAACGGGCCGCCGAGGAGCTCCGCGAACGTGTCCCCTACGAGATTCTCTGCCAGGGCGACGACTCGACGTCGACCCTCGTGGCGCAGTTCTCCGAGGAACCACGAACGTGCCTGTTCGGGACGTTGTCGCTGTGGCAGGGCGTGGACGTGCCGGGGCCGTCGCTGCAACTGGTGATCGTCGACCGGTTGCCGTTCCCCCGGCCCGACGACCCGGTGGCCTCGGCCAGGCAGCGCGCGATCGAGGCCAAGGGCGGCAACGGATTCCTCACGGTGGCGGCCACGCACGCGGCGCTGCTGCTCGCCCAGGGCGCCGGCAGGCTTCACCGCTCGTCGGACGACCGCGGCGTCGTGGCGGTGCTCGACTCGCGCCTCGCGACGGCGCGCTACGGCGGCTTTCTGCGCGCGTCGATTCCGCCGTTCTGGCCAACGCAGGATCCCGCCGTTGCGCGCGATGCGCTCACGCGGCTCGACGCCGCCGCCCCGGGAAGGTCCAGCACGCCCACCGCGTTACGGTGAACGCCACCCCCGAGCCCAAGGGAGAGTTCGTGTCCCCCGATTCCTCCACCGCCCATTCCCGCGCCGTCAGTGTCGACGACACCGGTGTCCGGCGGCAGCTCGCCGACGGCTCCGAGGAGCGGGTCGACTGGGACGACCTCGCCGCCGTGGTCGTCCGTGTGATCCCCGAGGGACTGTCGGACGAGGACGTCTTCCTGATGCTCGCGGCGGCCGACGGCACCGGAACCGCCGTGCCGAGCGGCGACCCGGCTGCGGATGCGCTCATCGAACGGTTGCAGACACTGCCCGGGTTCGACCACGAGACGTTCGTCGAGGCTATGACCACCGACGCCGATCAGGCCTACGTCGTGTGGAAAGCGGGCGAGGGCTCGGCCTGAGCCGTCGTCCCCGGGGCTCGCGTCAAGCGGGTGCCACGGCGCGGATCACGGCGTCGACCCCGCTGCCCTCGGTTTCTCGGCTGCGCTCCTCGGCCACGTCGAGGCGCCAGCCGCCGAGCGCCGCGGTTGCCTCCTCGACGGAGACCTGCACCTGGCCCGCCGCGGGCGTCTCGGCACCGGTGGCCGGGTCCACCGGACGGTGACCGACCAGCAGGAGGGTGCCGCCGGGTGTGACGCCGCGTGCGAGCCGTGTGACGAACTCGCCGACCGGGCCGGCGATGTGCACGTACACGCACACCACGAGGTCGTAGGCCCGTTCCGGCGGATACCACGTGGCGAGGTCGGCTTCGTGCCACTCGATCCGCTCGGCGATGTCCACGCCGAGACGGTCCGCGGCCGACCGGCCCGCTTCGAGAGCCGTGGGCGAGAAGTCGACCGCCGTGACCCGCCAACCGGACGCGGCCAGCCAGTGTGCCTCGGCGCCGTGGCCACAGCCGGCGTCGAGCGCCCTCCCGGGGCGCAGGCCCGCCACCTCGGCGAGCACATGCCCGTTGGGAGGCCGGTTCGCGACGGCCTCCGGGTGGTCGCGGACAACCTGGCCCCAGCGGCGTTCCCAGAAGTCACGGTCGAACGTCGGATCCATGTCCGGGACTGTGCCACGGCGCATGCCAATACGGCGAACATCGTTGCCGAATCGGCAAAAGCTGCTGCCGGGAAGTGACAACCGGGCAGTACAACCGTGCAGTGGTAACTGGGCGCCTACCACCGGGCGACGGCAACCGGGCGATGGCGGCGCGGACGCAGGTGTGGGGCGACCCGCGGGTTCAGAGTCCGCGCGGCTGCGCGAGCACGGTGACGGTGCCGGGCGCGATCTCGGTGAATCCGGCGTCGCGGACGGCGATCACGCCGTGGTCCCGCCACGTCTCCGCCGGATCGCCCGGTGCGAGGTCGGCCCACTCGGCGGGCGTGGCCGTGCGCACAGAGCAGCCGAAGTCGCGGTCACGCCAGCGTTCCCGTTCCGCGGCGCCGAGGACGGCGGCCAACAGCATCGTAGCGTGCCCGACCTGTGCGGCCGCCTTGCCGGCGGTCATCGGCACGTCGGGGTTGAGCAGCAACCGCGGCCGGTCGCCGGGCGCGGGGCCGGGTTCGTCGGCGGGCAGGTCCGTGCCGGACACCTGCAGGCGCGACACCTCTTTGGGAACGTCGGAGACGCGCCCGGGCAGCAGCGCGCGCACCTGCGCGCCGTCGACATCGACGGTGACGCCGGGCAGCTGCTGCACCGCGTCCCAGTGCGCTCCCCTGGCCCGGCGCGAGACCTTGCGGATGTGGCCCGCGAGCCAGTCGCGCATCGGTTCGTGCCACGGGCCTCCGGGTGCGCACCGCTCGTCGAGGCACACGGCCAGCGCAGCCGTGGCCGCGGCCTCCAGCAGCGGGGTGCGCGCGGGAAGGGACGACTTCTCCAAGCGGAGGATCACCGGCATGGCCCGCACCTCGGCGGGTTCGGTCGCCACGACGGCCGTGTCGGCCGCGGGCAGGCCGAGCCAGGACGCGTAACGCGCTGCGAGTGGGGCGAGCAGCCCGGTCACGGCCGGACGAGGTCGAGGCCGTCGGCCGCGTCGGCGGCCTCGACCTCGGTGCGCGTCACGCCGAGCATGAACAGGATCGCGTCCAGGTACGGGTACGACAGCGCGGCGTCGGCGACCTCGCGCAGCGCGGGCTTGGCGTTGAAGGCGATCCCCATCCCCGCCGCGGACAGCATGTCGATGTCGTTCGCCCCGTCGCCGACGGCGACGCACTGCTGGACGGGGATGCCGAACTCGTCGGCGAACCGGTTCAGCGCCTTCGCCTTGCCCGGCCGGTCGACGACCTCGCCGACGACCCGGCCGGTGAGCTTGCCGTCGACGACCTCGAGTTCGTTCGCCGCCGCGAAGTCCAGCCCCAGGTCGTCCACGAGACGGTCGATGATCCGCATGAAGCCACCGGACACGACGCCGCACTGGAAGCCGAGCCGCTTGAGGGTGCGGATGGTGGTGCGGGCGCCCGGGGTGAGCTCGATCGTGTCGGCCACCTCGTCCATCGCCGCCTCGGGCAGCCCTTCGAGCAGGGCCACGCGGCGTTCGAGCGACTCGGTGAAGTTGATCTCGCCGCGCATCGCGGCCTCGGTGATCTCCCGTACCTGCGGCTCGACGCCGACGTGCGCGGCGAGCATCTCGATGACCTCGCCCTGGATGAGCGTCGAGTCGACGTCGAACACGACGAGCCGCTTCGCCCGCCGCGACAGGCCGGAGCGCTGGATGGACACGTCCAGCCCGCCGCGGTTGGCGAAGTCGGCGAGGATCGAGCGCAGCTCGGCGTCGGCCTCCGGCGTGTCCTTCTCCACCGACAGCTCCACCTCGAGGCCCGTCACCGGGTAGTCGGCGATGCTGCGGATGGCGTCGATGTTGGCGTCCACGGACGCGAGCTTGCCGGCGACCGCGTAGATCGACTGCGCCGTCAGCGGGCGGCCGAGCAACGTCAGCACGTGGGTCGAGTCCTGCCTGCCCTGCGCGAACGGCTCGGTCCCGATCTCGTCGCCGATCTTGACGTCGACCGACATCGCCACCGTCGCCATGGCCTGTTCGACGGCCTCCTGGAGAGCTTCCGGATCGTTGTCGACGGCGACCAGCACCCCCAGTACCAATCGTCCGCGGATGACCACCTGCTCGACGTCGTGGACTTCGACGCCGCGGGAGGTGAGCGCGGCGAACAGGACGGACGATACGCCCGGCTTGTCCGGTCCGGTCGCGGTGATCAGGACTGGGGTGCTGGTCATACTCACTGTTCGCTCGCGTTGTCCTTATCGTGGTCGCCCGGCATGACCGTCCTGGTGGCGACCTGGGACGGCGCCTCCTTGGCATGCGGGTTGTCGATCTGCCTGCCGGTGAACGAGATGTGGCCCTCCGAGTGGAGCCGCTCGATCATGTGCGGGTAGTGCAGCTCGAACGCGGGCCGCTCGGAGCGGATCCGCGGCAGCTCGGTGAAGTTGTGCCGCGGCGGCGGGCAGGACGTCGCCCATTCCAGCGAGTTGCCGTAGCCCCACGGATCGTCGACGTCGACGAGCTCACCGAACCGGTAGCTCTTGAAGACGTTCCAGATGAACGGCAGCGTCGAGGCACCGAGCACGTAGGCACCGATCGTAGAGATCGAGTTGAGTGTGGTGAACCCGTCGGAGGCGAGATAGTCGGCGTAGCGGCGCGGCATGCCCTCCGCACCCAGCCAGTGCTGGACGAGGAACGTGCCGTGGAAGCCGAGGAACGTGAGCCAGAAATGCAGCTTGGCCAGCTTCTCGTCCATCATCCGGCCGGTCATCTTGGGGAACCAGAAGTAGATGCCGGCGAATGTGGCGAACACGATGGTGCCGTACAGCACATAGTGGAAGTGCGCGACGACGAAGTAGCTGTCCGACACGTGGAAGTCGATGGCGGGTGCGGCGAGCAGGACGCCGGTCAGGCCACCGAAGAGGAACGTGACGAGGAAGCCGACGGAGAACAGCATCGGCGACTCGAACGTGATGCGGCCCTTCCACATCGTGCCGATCCAGTTGAAGAACTTCACACCGGTCGGCACGGCGATCAGGAAGGTCATGAAGGCGAAGAACGGCAGCAGCACCGCACCGGTCGCGTACATGTGGTGCGCCCACACGGCCACCGAGAGCGCGGCGATCGCCAGGGTCGCCAGCACAAGGCCCTTGTAGCCGAAGATCGGCTTGCGGCTGAACACCGGGAAGATCTCGGAGACGATGCCGAAGAACGGCAGCGCGACGATGTACACCTCGGGGTGGCCGAAGAACCAGAACAGGTGCTGCCACAGGATCACACCGCCGTTGGCGGGGTCGAACACGTGCGCACCGATCGCGCGGTCGGCCAGCAGGCCCATCAGCGCGGCGGTCAGGATCGGGAAGGCGATCAGCACGAGGATGCTGGTGACCAGGATGTTCCAGGTGAAGATCGGCATCCGCCACATCGTCATGCCGGGGGCACGCAGGCAGACGACGGTCGTGATCATGTTGACCGCACCGAGGATCGTGCCGAGGCCACTGACCACCAGGCCGGAGATCCAGAGGTCGGCACCGACACCGGGCGAGTGGATGGCGTCGGAGAGCGGGGTGTAGGCGAACCAGCCGAAGTCGGCCGCGCCGCCCGGGGTCAGGAAGCCCGCGAGCGCGATCAGACCGCCGAACGAGAACAGCCAGTACGAGAAGGCGTTCAACCGCGGGAACGCGACGTCGGGCGAACCGATCTGCAGCGGCAGGATGAAGTTCGCGAAGCCGAACACGATCGGCGTCGCGTAGAACAGCAGCATCACCGTGCCGTGCATGGTGAACAGCTGGTTGTACTGCTCCTGGGACAGGAACTGCTGACCCGGCTGAGCGAGCTCGGTACGGATCAGCATCGCCATCGCTCCGCCGATCATGAAGAAGGCGAAGCACGTGACGATGTACATGATGCCGATCTGCTTGTGATCCGTCGTCCGGAACATACTCAGCAGGTACGAACCCTTTGCCGACTTCTGCGCCGGGTATGGGCGCTTCGCGATCGGCTGGGGGGCTACGGCCGTCACTCCTGCCTCCTGCACTTCGAACCCCGATCCTTGCTGCGCCACGGGCGGGGACCCACGTTGGCTACGACAGATCGTAGCCGTCGCGAGTTTCGATGGTTCCCGCGGCTGCGAACATCACGTCATGAGTGCCCGATCGGTGCCCGTCCGCCTCGGCGCCGTCCTCGCGACGGCCCGCGGGTTGGGCGTGCGCTCCGACGAGCCGGCGGTACTCGCCTCGGGGGCGAATCTCCTGGTGAGGCTGGGTGACGTCGTCGCGCGGGCGCCCGGTGCCACGGCGTCGCTGCGGCCCGATCCGGGTGCCGTACTCGCCAGAGACGTCCGGCTGGCCGGGTTCCTCGCGCGGGCCGGTGCACCCGTCGTGCCGCCGTCGTCGGACCCGCCACCGGGCCCGCACGACTCGGGCCGGGACGCAGTGACGTCCTGGCGTTACGTCCGTCACGATCGGTCGGCGGTACCGGCGCCGGCCGAGGTGGCTTACACCCTCGAACAGGTTCACGCCGCGGCGGACGAGCCTGCTCGACGGCGCCGCCGCGGTGGCCGCCTACCCGGACGCGCCCGGATCCGACACGCTGGCCCCGTTCCTCGCACTGCGCAGGCTGTACGGCGTGTGCTGGCGACGACTGCCGGCGCGCGGCACGCCCACGGGCAGCGAGGCGCGGCAGCGGGCACACGACGCGCTCGCGGCGTACCTCAGCCCTGCGGATACCAATCGATGATCGCCCTGGCCACGGCTTCGGGCGCTTCGAGCGGCGTGAGATGCCCGGCCTCCGGGATCGCTTCGAGTCGCGCGGCGGGCAGCACGTCGGCCATGCCCCTGGCGGCGTCCGGCGGCGTGAGCCCGTCCCGCTCCCCCACGAGCACGAGCGCGGGGACGTCCGCGCCCCGGAGCGTGTCGGTGGAATCCGGCCGGGCTGCCATGGCGCGCTGGGCCCACGCGACCCCCGACGGCGGCTGGGAGTCGACGAGTTCGCGGACCAGCGCCTCCACCTCCGGTTGCTGTTCCCGCGTGGCTTCGGACAGCAATGCGGGCGCCATGGCATCGGCGAGCCAGCCGGTGACGCCCTCCGCGTCGGCCCGGTCGGCGACCGACAGCCGGTTCGCACGCGCCTCGTCGGTGTCGGCCTCGGCCTTCGTGTCGATCAGCACGAGCCCGCCGACGCGCTCCGGCGCCGCCCGCAGCACGGCCATGGTCAGGTATCCGCCCATCGAACAGCCGCCGAGCACCACCCGGTCGAGGTCGAGCCGGTCGAGCAGGGCCACGACGTCACGGGCCGCATCGTCGAGGCTCGGCTCCCCGCCGGGTTGCCTGCCGGAATCCGAGTCCGGGAACGGACTGCGGCCCATACCTCGCTGATCGGGTGTGATCACCCGGGTGCGGGCGGTGAGCGGTCCGCGGACGGCGTTCCACATCCGCGCGTCGAGCGGGTACGCGTGCAGGAGAACGAGGGGAAGGTCGGCCATGACGGCGATTGTTCCCGATCAGCCGTCACCTCGGCGAGGCGGCGACGGCCACGAACCGGGTCGACGTCTCGCGGCCGTGGGGCGTCGCGGGCGCCACCTCCCACGTCGATGCCGCAGAAGGTCGATGCCGCAGAAGGTCGATGCCGCAGCGGGACGTGCTCAGCGGCGGCGGGTCGGGCCGCGCCGGCCGCGTGCCTGCCAGCAGCCGTTGTGCCAATGCCTGCGATCGGCCACCGAACCCGCTTCGTCGGCGGGCCAGGCCACGACGTGCGGAACGCCAGGGCGGATCTCGTGATCACACCCCGGGCAGCGGTACGTCTTCGTCGCCTGCGCACCCGGAACGGTCCGCACGAGCCAATCGCCGTCCTCCGCGGACTCGGAACGCGCCCACCCGGTCACGGCGGGACGCGGACGCTCGGCCCGCGATCGGCGATGGCGTCGAGGCATGCATCCACGGTAGCGAAGCCCGCAGCCTCTTCCCCCGCGCGTGTCCTGCATCCGGCACCTAGTGTTCTGCGCCCGGCGCTGGGCCTACGAGCAAGCCTTCCGACGCATGGCGATGTGGGGAATGCCGTCCTCGTCGAACTCCTCGCCCTCGGGCTCGTAGCCGAACCTCGCGTAGAAGCCCTGTGCGTACGTCTGCGCGTTGAGCACCGACTCCGCGTCGCCGATGTGCTCGACCGCCGCGTCCATGAGCCGCGCACCGAGACCGGTGCCGCGGGCCGACGGAGCCGTCACGACGCGGCCGACACGGGCGACACCGTCCGACTCGGCCAGCACGCGCAGACATCCGGCAGCTCCCGCATCACCGGCGCTGCCGGGCGCCCACACATGCCACGTCGTCGGCAGCAGGTCCAGGCCGTCGATCTCACCGTAGGGACAGTTCTGCTCCACGACGAACACGTCGACGCGGAGCCGGAGCAGGTCGTACAGTTCCGCTGCCGTGAGATCCGGGCCGCGGCGAGCCACCAGGTCGGTCACCCGGTCAGTGTGACACGGCCGTGCCAAAACCCGAGCCCACGCCCGCCACACCCCGCCGCGGCCACGGACCGGCGACGGTCAGGTGTCGACGCTCTGGCCCCCGAGCTGTGGTTCGAACGTCGAGACACGGGTGTAGACCCCGGGCTTGCCCGGCCGGGCGCAGCCGTCACCCCACGACACCACGCCGATGAGGGTGTCGCCGACCATCAGCGGACCACCCGAATCGCCCTGGCAGGCGTCCGTGCCGCCCTCCGGATAACCGGCACAGACCATCGTCTCGGGGTCGTACTCGTCGTAGGCCTCCGAGCACGTGTCGGCGGCGACGACGGGAACCTCGGCCGAGCGCAGGGTGTTCGACCGCTCGCCCGATTCTGCCGTCCTGCCCCAGCCGAGAACCGTCGCCTCCGTGCCAGCGCGGTACTTCGCCGCGTCCGAGTCGTCGGCGACCTGCGCGGTGCGGTATGGCACCGCGCGGTCGAGCGAGAGCACGGCGATGTCACCGCCCGACATGGGGTCCTGATAGCTCGGCGCGACCCACACGTCACGAACGCCGGCTTCGATCCCGCGGTCGGTCCGCGTGTCCTGCCTGCCCGCGACGACACCGAGTTCGTCGGCGGGCAGCGCGTCGGCGCAGTGTGCCGCGGTGACGACCTCCCGCGACGACGTGAGCGTGCCGCCGCAGAACTGCCTGCCGTCGTCGTCGACGAGATACACGGCGTACGAGTGGTCGGCGACGGACGTCTCCTCGCCGCCGACGACGTACGGTTCCGCGGCACTCGCCGTCGCCGGCACCAGGGCGGCGCTCGTCAGAGCCGTCAGCGCGAGCGCGGCGAGCACGGACGCGCCGCGGCGGGCCGGGCGGACCCCGCCGGAACGCGACGATGCGGGCATCACGGGCATAGCGGTCCCCTCGTAGGTCTGCTGGTCGGGTCCGGCTCAGGCTACGGCCCACATGCCCGAATCCGGTGTCGCTGGATCGGGTGGACTACCGTACTGGCGTGCGTGGTGGCCTCTTGATCGCAGGAACGACATCGGACGCCGGCAAGTCCACAGTGGCCGCCGGCGTGTGCCGCTGGCTCGCGCGCCGCGGTGTGCGAGTGGCGCCGTTCAAGGCACAGAACATGTCGAACAATTCGATGGTCTGCTCCGACGGCGCGGAGATCGGCAGGGCCCAGTGGCTGCAGGCCGTCGCCGCGGGCGCCGAACCCGAGTCGGCGATGAACCCGGTCCTCCTCAAGCCGGGCGGTGACCGGCGTAGTCACGTCGTGCTGCGCGGCACCCCGTGGGGTGACCTCCGCGCGGGGGACTGGACCCACGGTCGCCGCGAGCTGGCCGACGCCGCCTTCGCCGCGCTGGACGCGCTGCGGGAGCGATTCGACGTCGTCGTCTGCGAGGGCGCGGGCAGCCCCGCGGAGACGAACCTGCGCGACGGCGACTACGTGAACATGGGCCTCGCCCGTGCGGCCGACCTGCCGGTTCTCGTCGTCGGCGACGTCGACCGGGGCGGACTGCTCGCGGCGCTCGCCGGCACCGTCGGCATCGTCGAGCCCGCCGACCAAGCGCACCTCGCCGCGTTCCTGGTGAACAAGTTCCGCGGCGACGCGGCACTGCTCGAACCGGGCCTGCGGTCGGTCACCGAACTGACCGGCCGTCCCGTGCTGGGCGTGCTGCCCTGGCTACCGGACGTGTGGCTCGATTCGGAGGACGCACTCGCCATCGCGGGCTGGGGCGGGCATCGCCCGGGATCCGGGGCGACGCTGCGCGTGGCCGCGGTGCGATTCCCCCGCGTGTCCAACGCCACCGATCTCGACCCGCTGGCGGCCGAACCGGGCGTCGACGTGACCGTCACAGCCGACCCGGACGTGGTCGCCGCCGCCGACGTCGCCGTCCTGCCCGGCACCCGGTCCACTGTGGACGATCTGGCGTGGCTGCGGCAGCGGGGGCTCGACGTCGCCGTCCACCGCCGCGCCGAGACGGGCAGGCCGGTGCTCGGTATCTGCGGCGGCTACCAGATGCTCGGCGGGAGGATCACCGACGGCGTCGAATCCTCCGACTCCGGAGCCACCGGGCTCGGCCTGCTGCCGCTGTCCGTGGCGTTCAGCGAGGACAAGACCCTCGCCACCCCGTCGGCGCCGTGGCGCGGCCACGACGTGCGCGGCTACGAGATCCACCACGGCGTCGCCGAGCACGATCCCGGCCACGCCGCGGAACCGTTCCTCGACGGACTCCGCAGCGGCGCGGTGTGGGGCACGATGTGGCACGGCGTGTTCGAGAACGACGCGTTCCGCAGGGCTTGGCTCACCGAGGTCGCCCGTCAGTCCGGAGTGGACTGGATGCCCGCCGACGCACCCGGATTCGCCGAGCGGCGCGAGGCGATGCTCGACGACCTGGCCGACGCGATCGACGAGAACGTCGACACCGCCGCACTGGAGAAACTGATCACCGGCGGCGTCCCTGCCGACCTGCCGACCCTCCGGCTCGTCCGCGACTGACACCGTGTTGCAGTTTCCGGGGACCGTGTTGCAGTTTCCGGGGACCATGTTGCGCCCTCCGGGGGCTGTGTTGCGGATCCCGGGGATCGTGTTGCGGATTCCGGGGGCATGAACGAGGCCGCAGGACCGAACCGAACCGGCTCGCCCGCAACGGTGGTACCGGCACCCGGGTGGTGCGACGGCATTCCCGCGCCCGACCGGCCGTCGGGACGCGCCTGCGAGCCCGCCGCGGACGTGCGCTGCCTACCGTTCCGGGTCGATCTCGTCCGGCGCGACCAGCCCGTCGAACGCCTCGGGGTGGGCGACACAGCCGGTCGGCGGCGGTTCCGACGCCGCGGCGCCTGCGACGTCCACCGTGGCAGGCACGTCGGCGTACGCCTCGTCGGCCTCGGTGTCTGCGGCGGCGACGGAAGCGGCGTGGACGGCCGCGTTCGCCGGACCGCCACCGTCCACGAGGTCGCCACCGTCCACCGGGTCGTCGGCCACGGCGCGGTCCGCTCCGTCGCCGTCACCGTCGTCCCGGGTGCCGTCCGCCGCGCCGCCGGCGTCTCGCGACGGATCGGCGACGTACCGCAGCAGTGGCAGCAGGTCCTGTTCGTCGGCCTCCCCCGCCGCGGCCGTCGAGCACGCCTCCAGCTCGGCACGCAGCGTCGCGGCGTCCACACCGGCGCCGATGAGCACCAGCCTGCTCCCCTGGTCACCGGGCGGCGCCACTCGTTCCGCGCGGACGTACGCCCCGACGGTGTGCACGTCGTAGGCGTCGCGACGGCCGGGCACGCCGACGGTCACGGTGCCCTTCATCCGGTACAGCCCGGCGGGGCGGGTCTCGAGGAACGCGGCGAACCGGCGCGGATGCAGCGGCCCGGTCTCGACGGTGACGGTGTCGTAGACGGCGTGCGCGTGCGCGGAGTGGTCGTCGTGGTCATCCGTGTCCGCCTCGGCGAGCCGGAGGTCGTCGAACGTGAGTTGGCGCGGGCCGTCGTCGGGTGCGGCGGTGACGCGATCGAACAGCAGCTCCGGGTCGATCCGCCCGAACTCGGCTGGCAGCACCGGCGCCGGCCCTGCCAGCTCCCGGACCAGGTCCGCGACCCCGTCGGCGGCGCGGTCGACCTTGTTGAGCACGACCAGGTCGGCCATCGCCACCTGGTCGGCGAGCTCCGGATGCCGCTCGCGCAGTGCGGGGAACTCGGCGGCGTCGACGAGTTCGACCAGCCCGCCGTACTCGACGTACGGGTCCTCGCTGGCGAGCACGAGCCGGACGAGGCTGCGCGGCTCGGCCAGGCCGCTCGCCTCCACGACGACGAGGTCCAGCTCCGCCGCCGGGTCGGTGAGCACCGACAGCATCCGATCCAGCCCGCTCGCGTCGACCGCGCAGCACAGGCACCCGTTCTCGAGCGAGACCATCGAGTCGACCTGCCCTGCCACACTCAGCGCGTCGACGTTCACGCTGCCGAAGTCGTTGACGACGACACCGATGCGTGTGCCGCGTGCGCCCGCCAGCAGGTGGTTGAGCAGCGTCGTCTTCCCCGCGCCGAGGAAGCCGGCGAGGATCACGACCGGCACCCGGCGGGACGCGCCACGGCGCGCCTGCCTGCCGCGCCGCTGCTGACCGCTCACAGCCATGCTTGCCTCCCAGCCACGTGTCGGCCTCCTGGGAACACTCGGGCGTCGGGACGGGTTGAGGTAGGCGGACAGACCGGCAAACCCACGGCCTGAGAGGGTACCGACGTGCCGCATTACGACATCGTCATCATCGGGACCGGCTCGGGGAACTCGATCCTCGACCAGCGCTTCGCCGACCGGAAGGTCGCCATCGTCGAGAAGGGCGTGTTCGGCGGAACCTGCCTGAATGTCGGCTGCATCCCGACGAAGATGTTCGTCCACCCCGCGGACCTGGCTGCGACGCCGGCGTCGGCGGCGCGGCTGGGGGTCGACGAGACGCTGGACGGGGTGCGCTGGCGCGACATCCGCGACCGCATCTTCGGGCGTATCGACGCGATCGCCGCGGGCGGGCGGGAGTACCGCATCGAACACGACGACAACGCGAACGTCACCGTCTACGAGGGCGAAGGCCGGTTCACCGGGCACAAGGAGCTCACGGTCGAACTCGCGGGCGGTCCGGAGACGATCACGGCCGACCGGTTCGTCCTCGCGGCGGGCGGCAGGGCGGTCGCTCCCGACGTGCCGGGGCTGGCCGAAACCGGCTTCCACACGTCGGACACGGTCATGCGGATCGACGAGCTGCCACGGCGCCTGGTGATCCTCGGCAGCGGGTTCGTCGCGGCCGAGTTCGCGCACGTGTTCTCGGCGTTCGGCGTCGACGTGACGCTGATCGCCCGTTCCGGGGCGATGCTGCGCGCCGAGGACGAGGACGTCAGCCGCCGCTACACCGAGCTCGCCGCACAGCGGATCGACCTGCGCCTCAACCGCAACACCACCCGCGCCCGCCGCACGGAGACGGGGGTCGCGCTCGACCTCGAAGGGCCGGGTGGCGCCGAGACGGTCGAGGGCGACCTGTTGCTGGTGGCCACCGGCAGGCGGTCGAACGCGGACGTGCTGGACGTCGAGGCGACCGGTGTCGCGGTGACGCGGTCGGGGCACGTCGAGGTCGACGAGTATCAGCGCACGGCCGTCGACGGCATCTACGCACTGGGCGACATCAGTTCCCCCGCCGAGCTCAAGCACGTCGCCAACCACGAGGCGCGTGTGGTGCAGCACAACCTGCTGCACGACCTGGGCGTCGAGGACTCCGCCGTGGCGGCCGATCACCGGTTCGTGCCGCACGCCGTGTTCGGATCGCCGCAGATCGCCTCGGTGGGGCTGACGGAACGGGACGCGGCTGCGCAGGGCGTGGCGTACGTGACGGCGACGCAGGACTACGGCGGCATCGCCTACGGCTGGGCGATGGAGGACGAGTCGCATTTCGCCAAGCTGCTCGCCGATCCGTCGACCGGGACGTTGCTCGGTGCGCACATCATCGGCCCGCAGGCACCGACGTTGATCCAGCCGCTGATCCAGGCCATGAGCTTCGGGCTGGACGCGCGCAGCATGGCCCGCGGCCAGTACTGGATCCACCCCGCCATGCCGGAGCTGATCGAGAACGCGCTGCTGAACCTGGCGCTCGACTGAACATCCGGCGCGTCCGGTGTGCAATGCCCCCGGGGGCACCTTGGTGGCATCGAACACAGCCACGCGTCAGCGTGCCCGTGAGGGCTGACGGGCGGGAGCCACCAATCTTCCCTTGATCATGACCCGGGCGAGGCTCGCGACCGTGTGGAGGCAATCGCTAGACGTAGCGATCCTTGCCCGCGTACCAGCCGAAGGCGAGCTGGGCGGTCACGACGACGATGACCATCGTCAGCGGCACCGTCCAGCCACCGGTGAGGTCGTGCAGCACGCCGAAGGCGAAGGGCCCGAGCGCACCCAGCAGGTAGCCGAGTCCCTGTGCCATGCCGGACAGTGCCGCGGTGTCGGTTCCGGTCCGGCCGCGCAGGGTGATCGCGGTGATGGCGAGGGAGAACACCGCCATGCCGAGTCCGATGAGGATGGACCACAGCAGCGGCGCGGCGGCGGGTGCCAGCAGCAGGCCGGTGAGTCCGGTGATGCCGAGCAGGCCGAGCCCGACCGACCAGAAGCCGAGGCCGCCGCGGGCGACGACGAGCGGCGGGACGAAGAAGCTGACCGGCAGGCCCAGCAGCGACACCAGCCCCATCAGCAGTCCTGCGCTGGTCCGGCCCACCCCGGCGTCGATGAGCACCTGCGGCATCCAGCCCATCATGATGTAGGCGAAACAGGCCTGTGTGCCGAAGAATCCGGTGACGATCCATGCGAGCCGGTTGCGCAGCAGTGAACGGCGGGGCCCGGCCGACTGCGCCGCGTGTGACGCGCTGAGGCCACCGCCGCGGGTCGCGGCGAACCACAGCACCAGCGCCACCACGGCCAGTACCGCCCAGCCGCCGAGGCCGCCCCGCCAGCCTCCGGCGAGTTGCGTCAGCGGCGGGGTGACCGACGACCCGAGCGCGCCGCCGGTCTGCAGTGCCGCCGTGTAGATGCCGGTCATCAGGCCCACACGGGCGGCGAACGAGGTCTTGATCACGACGGGGATCAGCACGTTGGCCAGTGCGATACCGGCGCTGGCCACGAACGTTCCCGCCAGCACCACCGAAGGGCCGTCGACGACGCGCAGCAGCAGTCCGCCGGTGAGCACGACCAGTGCCGTGGCGACGGCGGCCGACAGTCCGATCCGGCGCGCCAGCCAGGGCGCCCCGAACCCGGCGACGGCGAAACACAGCCCGGGCATCGTGGTCAGCGCGCCTGCCCACGTGCCACTCGCACCGAGGGTGCGGGTGACCTCGTCGAGGATGGCGCCGACGGAGGTCACCGAGGGGCGAAGGTTCATGGCGGCCAGCACGACGGCGACGGCGAGCAGACCGGCACCGGCGCCTGCCGCACCGTGCCGTCGGGGTCGCCCTGACGCCGCGGGCGGCGCCTCGGCGGTGGACTCCGTCGAACTGCTCGTCATACCCACGACGCTAACAAAAGGTAGGATGACCGGGCGAACCAACCTTTCATGGTGTGATCGGTGTTCGGCAGAATGGCCGACCCGAAGGAGGTGCCGCCCGTGCCACTGTCCGCACCCCAGCGCTCCGGGCTGGTCGACCAGGTGATCGGCCAGCTGCGCGAGGCCATCCGCAGCGGCGAATGGCCGCTCGGCGAGCGCATCCCCACCGAGGCGTCACTGGCGGCCGACCTCGGCGTGGGGCGCAACACGGTGCGCGAGGCGGTGCGCGCGCTGGCGCACAGCGGCCTGCTCGACGTCCGGCAGGGCGACGGGACGTACGTACGAGCCACGAGCGAGGTGTCCGGTGCGATCCGCAACCTCGCGGGCACCGAACTGCGCGAAGTACTCCAGGTGCGCAAACCCCTCGAGGTCGAGGGTGCCCGCCTCGCCGCCGCCGCACGCACCGACGACGACATCGCCCGGCTGCGCGAACTCCTCGACGGCCGCGACCGCGCATGGGCCGACCGCGAGATCGACGACTACGTCCGCATCGACGCCGCGTTCCACCAGGCCGCGGTCGAGGCTGCGCACAACTCCGTGCTCACCGAACTGTACCGGGGGCTCACCGAAGTGGTCGTCGCCAGCGTCGCGGCGATGACCAGACTCGGCCTCCCCAAGCCCGAGGAGACCGGCCACCGCGGTCTGCTCGACGCGATCGTCGCCAGGGACGCGGACCGCGCGGCCACCGAGGTGTGTGCCTTCTTCGCCGAACTCGACGCCCACCGCGACGTGAGCTGAACACCGCACCGAACGACCGGCACAGCCCGTGTTGCGGTTCCCCGGAGCCCGCGTTGCGGTTCCCGGGAGCCCGTGTTGCGGTTCCCGGGGCCGGGTCGATCGCGCCGTCAGCCGAGCCGGTGCAGCCGCAGTGCGAGCTGGAGTTCCAGCGCCCGCTCGGGCTCCTGCCAGTCGTCGCCCAGCAGTGTCGATACGCGTTCCAGCCGCTGCGCCACGGTGTTCACGTGGACGTGCAGCCGGTCCTTGGCGCGCGTCAGGCTGCCGTTGCAGTCGAAGTAGGCGGACAGGGTGTTGGCCAGATCCGTGCCACGCTCGGCGTCGTAGTCGAGCACGGGGCCGAGCGTGGCTCGCACGAAGTCGGGCACGTTCGCCCTGTCGCCGAGCAGCAGTCCGACGAACCCGAGGTCCGCCGCGTCGGCGCCGGTGCCGCGCCTGCCCAGTGCGAGCAGCGCACTCAGGCAACGGGCGGCCTCGGCGTGCGCTTCGGCGATCTCGGCGGGCCCGCCCGCCGGACCGGCCGCCCCGACCGTGACCGGACCGTGGAGCTGCCGGGTGAGATCCGCGGCGACGGTGCGCGCCACCTCTCCCGGTCGTTCACGCGCGATCAGCACCACGACCCGGTCGGCGTGCACACCGGCGAGCACGCCGTAGCGCGCTGCGGCCGAGGCCAGCCGGGTGCGCGTGAGACCCGCGTCGCCGTCGGCGTGCAGCAACAGCACGGCGTGCGGCTCGGTCAGGTCGACCCCGAGCCTGCGTCCCCGTTCCAGCAGGGTCGCGGGGTCCCGTTCCGGGGCGCTGAGCAGGTCGGTGAGCAGCTCGCCGCGCACCCGGTCCTCGGCTTCGGCCGCCGACGACCGCAGCAACAGCAGCAGCGCCGTCACCATGCCTGCCCGTTCGAACAACCGCCGGTCCGCGTCGCCGAGATCCGACCGTCCGGTGAGCGTGATGCTGCCGAGCAGCTGCGGACCCGCCATCACCGCACACACCCAGTCGCCGGCATCGGCGACGGCACGGCCCGAGGCACGTGAGGCCGCCAGTGCGTACGCACTGCGGGCGCCCGGCTCAGCTCCCGCGCACGCCAGTTGTGTCCCGTCGGGCTCGTGCACGACGATGCCGCCGTCGAGCACCGCCGCGACGGCCTCGGCGACGCGCTGGACGTCCGCACCACCGAGCACCAGCTCCGCCAGCCGGTCGTGGGCGTCCTGCGCCCGTGCGAGCGACTCGTGGTGGCCGCGGATCGTCTCGTTGGCCTGGCCCAGCTCGTCCAGAGCCGCAGCGCTGGACTCGATGAGACGGGCGTTGTCGATCGCGATCGCGGCGTGGTCGGCCAGCGAGGACAGCAGCGCGACCTCGTCGGGCGTGAACGTGCGCGACCTGCGGTCCGAGGCGTAGAGCACGCCGATGACCCGGTCACCGAGCGCGAGCGGAACGCCGAGGATGGCGATCAGCCCCTCGTCGCGCACGGCCCTGTCGATCGGCCCGGTGTGGCGGAACCGGTCGTCCTGCGGGTAGTTCGACGTGGCGTAGGGCCGCACCGTCTGCGCCACCAGTCCGCCGAGGCCCTCCCCCATCCCGAGCCGCACCTGCTGGAACAGCGCCGACGCGGAACCGTCCGTGACGCGCATGTAGGTGCTGTCGGAACCCTCGTCGTTGAGACTCAGGTACGACACGTCGACCCGCAGCAGCATGCGCGCCCGGTGGACGATGGAGCGCAGCACGGCGTCCAGGTCCCGCAGCCGCGCCAGATCGCTGGCCGTGTCGAACAGCGCGGCCAGCTCGGTCTCGCGCCGCGTGTGCGCGTCGAGGGTGCGCCGGATCGTCAGCGCCAGCCGCAGCGCTTCGTCGTCGGTCTCACCGGTGTCGGTCCGGGTGAGGTCCTCCGCCGAAGCGCCGTCGGCCAGCAGTCGCAGGAGTCGGGCAGCGCCGTCGGTCACCGCTCGATCGTCGCACCGGTGTCTGCCGAGCGCGGATCATCGGCGTCGGATCCGCTCACATCGGCCAGTGAGCGGCCCCTGGTCTCCTTGGCCAGGTACACCGCGACGATCGTGATCGCACAGGTCGCGGCGACGTAGAGCGAGATCGCCACGCTGGCTCCGGTGCTGCTGAGCAGGGCCGTCGCGATGAGCGGTGCGAGCCCGCCCGCGGCGATCGAGGCGAGCTGGTACCCGATCGACGCGCCCGAGTAGCGGACCTTCGTGCCGAACAGTTCGGAGAAGAACGCCGCCTGCGGGCTGTACATGGCGCCGTGGAGGACCAGGCCGACCGTGACCGCCACGATGGTTCCCAGCGCCGACGCGGTGTCGAGGAGCGCGAAGAAGGCGAACGCCCACACGCCCATGCCGATCGCCCCGAACAGGTACACGATGCGGCGTCCCACGATGTCGGAGAGCCAGCCCCAGAACGGGATCACCGCGAAGTGCACGGCCGAACCGATGAGCACGGCGTTGAGGCCGAGCGACTTGGGCAGCTCCAGGTGTGTCGTGAGGTAGGTGAGCACGAACGCGGTGATCACGTAGTACGAGGCGTTCTCGCCGAACCGCGCGCCCATCGCGATGAGCACCTCGCGCCAGCTGTGGCGCAGCACCGTCAGGATCGGCGCCTTCTCGGGAGCCGGATTGTCGCCCGCCTTCTTGACCGCCTCGACGAACACCGGCGATTCTTCGACCGCGAGCCGGATCCACAGGCCGATCGCCACCAGCACGCCCGAGAGCAGGAACGGGATGCGCCAGCCCCAGGCCTCGAACGCCGCATCGCTCTGCACGGTGGCCAGTACGGCCAGCACCGCGGTGGCCAGCAGGTTGCCCGCCGGCACACCGGCCTGCGGCCACGACGCCCAGAAGCCGCGCCGCTTCGCATCGCCGTGCTCGGACACGATCAGCACGGCGCCGCCCCATTCGCCGCCGACCGCGAATCCCTGTACGAGGCGCAGGAAAATCAACAGCAGTGGCGCCGCGACCCCGATGGACGCGTAGGTGGGCAGCAGGCCCATGAGGAACGTGGCGGCGCCCATCAGCAGCAGGCTCAGCACGAGGAGCTTCTTGCGGCCGAGCTTGTCGCCGAAGTGGCCGAACACCAGCCCGCCGAGGGGACGGGCCACGAAGCCGATGGCATAGGTTGCGAACGCCAGCATGACGCCGACCAGCGGGTCGTAGTCGGGGAAGAACAGCTTGTTGAACACGAGCGCGGCGGCCGAGCCGTAGAGGAAGAAGTCGTACCACTCGACGGTGGTTCCGATCATGCTCGCGCCGACGACGCGGACGATGTTGGTCCGTTTCGGCTGCTCTCCGGACTCGGCGGAGCCGGGGGTCGGCCCGGACGTCGGATCTGTCATCTCGATCACCACTTCGTTGTGTGTGCGGGGACGGTTGGGGAGTCTCCGGACCGGCTCAGGCCGCGGTCCAGCCGCCGTCGACCGGGATGGATGCGCCGGTGAGGTAGGCCGCGTGATCGCCGCACAGCCACGCCGCGACGGCGGCGACCTCCTCCGGTTCGATGAGGCGTTTCACCGCGGTGCGGGCGAGGAAGACGTCGTCGGTGACCGCGTCCTCGCCGATGCCGCGGGTACGGGCCTGATCGGCGATCTGCCCGGTGACCAGGGGTGTGCGCACGTAGCCGGGGTCGATGCAGTTGCTGGTCACCCCGTGGGCCGCGGCTTCGAGCGCGGTGACCTTGCTGAGCCCTTCGAGCGCGTGTTTCGCGGCCACATAGGCCGACTTGTGCGGGCTGGCGCGGAGACCGTGCACGCTCGAGATGTTGACGACACGTCCCCAGCCGCGTTCGTACATGCCGGGCAGCACGCGGCGCAGCAACAGGAACGGTGCCGTGACCATGAGGGTCTGGATGGTCCGGAACATCTCGGGCGGAAAGTCCGGGATCGGAGCGACGTGCTGGATGCCCGCGTTGTTGACGAGGATGTCGACATCGCTGGGCAGCCGGTCGATCGCGGCGGGGTCGGTGAGGTCGGCGGTATGGGGCCGGGCACCGCTTTCCGCCGCGGCCTCGGCGGTGGAACGCTCGTCGACGTCGACGAGGTGCACCGACGCGCCCGCTTCCGCGAACGCGCGGACGCAGGCCCGGCCGATGCCGCCTGCGCCACCCGTGACGAGCACGCTGCGCCCGTGCAGCGGTGGATACGGCGATGCGGCCGCTCCGGCGGCGACTGGAGTGGTCGTGGTCACAGGTGTCGACCGTAAGTGGAAGACCCCGCCGCGGCTATGTGGTCACGCGATACACCTCGGACGACTGCAGTGTGCCCGGAATACATGCATGTCCGGGCACTCCGTCAGGGCAGGGTGAGGATCTCCGCACCGTCGGCGTTCACCACGAGGGTGTGTTCGAACTGGGCGGTCCACTTCTTGTCCTTGGTGGTGACCGTCCAGTCGTCGTCCCACACGTCGTAGTCGATCGTGCCGAGGGTGATCATCGGCTCGATCGTGAAGGTCATGCCTTCCTCGATGAGCGTGGTGACGTTCGGCTCCTCGTAGTGCAGCACCGTCGGCTCGGTGTGGAATGCGGGGCCGACGCCGTGACCGGTGAAGTCGCGCACGACGCCGTAGTCGAATCGTTTGGCGTAGGCCTCGATGACCCGGCCGATGACGTTGAGCTGCCTGCCCGGCCGGACCGCCTTGATCGCACGCCTCAGGGTCTCCTCGGTGCGCTCCACCAGCAGGCGCGCGTCCTCGTCGACGTCCCCGGCGAGGAACGTGGCGTTGGTGTCGCCGTGCACGCCACCGATGTAGGCCGTGACGTCGATGTTGCAGATGTCGCCGTCCTCGATGACCGTCGAGTCCGGGATGCCGTGGCAGATGACCTCGTTCATGGAGGTGCAGCACGACTTGGGGAAGCCCCGGTAGCCGAGGGTCGACGGGTAGGCGCCGTGGTCCATCAGGAACTCGTGCACGACCTTGTCGACGTCGTCGGTCGTGTTGCCGGGCTTGACGGCATTGCCGCCCTCCTGCAGTGCTTGCGCCGCGATCTTGCTGGCCACCCGCATCGCCTCGATGGTCTCGGGTGTGCGCACCGCGCCACTGTTGTCCCGCTTCGGGGCAGGCTTGTCGACATATTCGGGGCGGGTGATCGACGGCGGAACCTCACGGCGGGGCGTCTGAACACCGGGCTGCAACGGAGCGCGAACGGGCATACCCAAAAGCATAGTCGCGCGGTAGCGCGTCCTTGGGGGGCGGCGGTCGGGCGACGGGCGGGCATAGTCGCGCGGTAGCGCGTCCTTGGGGGGCGGCGGTCGGGCGACGGGCGGGCGGCGGCGTGGTCGGTGCCGGCACGACGCCGGGCTACCGCAGGCCGGAGAGGAAGTCGCGGGTGACGTCGACGGCGGGTTTCGACGACCCGGCGCCGGTGAGCAGGGTGGCGAACGCGACGTCGTCGAGCGGCCCGGCGTCGCCGTAGCCGGCGAACCAGCCGTGGGAGTTGCTGCCGTCGCCGTACTGGGCGGTTCCGGTCTTGCCGCGCACGTCCGGCAGGTCCCGCAGCGCGGTCGCGGTGCCGTCGGTGACGACCTCGCGCATCATGCGCCGCAACGGCCGCAGCACCTCGCCGGGCAGGGGTTCGCCGGTCTTGCTCGTCTCGGTGCGGTCACCGCGGACGAGCCCGGGCGTGGGCATCTCGCCTGCGTCGACGGTCGCGGCGGCCAGTGCCATTCCGAACGGGCTCGCCAGCGTCTTGCCTTGGCCGATGCCGTTCTCCGCACGCTGCACCCGGTCGTCGGAGGCGGGCACCGATCCGGTGATCGTGGTGATCCCGGGGATGACGAAGTCGGCGCCGATACCCAGCGACCGCGCAGCGTCGGTGAGCGCGTCGGGGGGCAGCTGCGCCGACAGCTGGGCGAACGTCGTGTTGCACGATTCGGCGAACGCCGTGTGCAGTGGCACTCTGCCCAGATCGAACCGGTTCTCGTTCGGGATGCGCCGGTGGCCGATCGTGGTCGTCGCGGGACACGCCACCGTCGCGTTCGGCCTGGTCTCCCCCGCGTCGAGCGCTGCGGCCGCGGTGGCGATCTTCAGCGTCGAACCCGGCGGGTACCGGCCGGTCAGTGCAATCGCGCCCTGGTCGGCTGCGGCCTCGTTCTGGGCGACCGCCAGCAGGTCACCGTTCGAAGGGCGGACGGCCACGATCGCCGCGGGCCCGTCGACCTTCTGCAACGCACGCTCGGCGGCCTGCTGGACGGGCAGGCTCAACGTCGAGTGCACGGCCGACGCCGGTTTCGCCTCCACGGCGTGCAGCTGGCGCACTTCCGCGCCGGCGCTGTCGTTGACGGCGATCCGCCAGCCGTCCTTGCCGGCCACCCGGTCGGCCACGTGGTTGCGGATCATCGGCAGGATCGTGTCGCCGAGGCCTCGTTCGGCCGACAGCAACCGCTCCCGGCTGGTGAACCGCACTCCCGGAAGCTCGTAGATCTGCGGCTTGACCTGCTGGTAGTCGGCCGACCGCAGGCTGACGACGAGGTAGCCCTGTCCGTCCTCGGTGCCGCGTGCGCCGTCGAGGATCGAGCGTTTCGTGATGCGCTCGTCGAACTGCGACACCGCGTCGGCCAGCGTGCCGGCCACCTCGTCGAGCCGGTCGCCCGCAGCTTTCCGGTCGAGCATGACGCCGACGACGGTGTCGGTCTTCAACAGCGCCGCGCCGTCGCGGTCGAGTACGGGTGCGGGCGCGGGGGTGTCGGTGACGAGCGAGAGGCTCTGCTGTGCCCCGAGGTCCGGATGCACGACGGTGGGCGCGAAGTGCACCTTCCAGCCGTCGTCGGTCGAGCGCAGCTCGGCCTGCGCCTCGTAGCGCCAGGTCCGCCCGTCGCCGAGGTCCCAGGTGAGGGTGTAGCGGCCGTCCGCTCGTTCGCCGCCCGCGGTTTCGGTGACCTCGCCTGCCGCTGCCGACAACGCCGGTTCGCCGAGCTCGTCCCTTGCCTGGCCCAGCGTCGCGCGGGCGGTGTCGGGTGCGTCGGTCAGCGCGGCCGCTTCACCGAGCGTGTTCTCCTGCCATGCGGCGAGGAACTCGTCGAGGACGTTCTCGGCCTGGCTGCCGCCGAACACACTGCAGCCGGACACGGCCAGCACGACCGTCAGCACGAAGGCGGTAGCAGCACGTTTCGCCATGGATCAGAACAACACCGTCGCGAAACTGCCGACCTGGCGGAATCCGATCTTGCGGTACGACGCGAGCGCGGGCGTGTTGAACGAGTTGACGTACAGGCTCGCCACCCGGCCCATTCCTTTCACCAGACGGGACGCGAGCGCAGCCGTGCCCGCGGCGCCGAGGCCTTCGCCGCGGCGGTCCGGGTGTACCCACACCCCTTGGATCTGGCCGACGTGCTGGGACAGCGCGCCGATCTCGGCCTTGAACACGACCTGGCCGCCCTCGAACCGGGCGAATGCGCGGCCACTGGCGATCAGCTCTGCGACGCGTGCCCGGTACCCGGCACCGCCGTCGCCGGCACGCGGGTCGACGCCGACCTCCTCGGTGAACATCGCGACGGCCGCGGGCAGATAGCGTTCCAGTTCGTCCGGTCGCACGGGTCGCACGAGCCGGTCGGGCAGTACGTCCGGGTTGCGGTCGAGTGCCATCAACGGCTGTTCCGCGCGGACCTCGCGCGCCGGGCCCCAGTCCACGGCGAGCTCGTCCCACAGGCCCAGCACCTGCTCGGACGGACCGACCACGGAGGAACAGCGCCGCGAGCGCCGCAGTGCACGGTCGGCGAACGACCGGATGGCGACGCTGCCGCCGGCGAGGGGGATCATGTTCGGCCCGGCGAAGCACAACCCGTCGAGCGCGCCCTTCGGCTCACGCCCGTCGGAACCCCACAACTCACCGCCGAGGCGCCACGGGTCCACACCCGCGATCTCGACGCGCGCGGACACCATGCAGTTCGCCACCGGGTTCGCGCCGAGCGCGGCCCGGACGGCCGGATAGTCCCTGTCATCGAGCAGCCGCGCACCAGCAACCCGCAACACATCGTCCAGCCTGCCAGAGATCCGCCCGCAGCGGGCAGCGACCACCCCAGTGGGCGTACCCGCGGCGGGTCGCTCCGGCGAGTGTCAGGCACCCGGGTAGGTGCCGAAGACCCAGACCGTGCCCTCGGGATCGGCGACCGCGACGTTGCGGGAGCCGTAGTCGGTGTCGTGCGGTTCCTGCCGGATCGTCGCGCCTGCGGCCCGCGCACGGTCGTACACCGCGTCGGGATCGGCCGTCACGACGTAGATCCACTGCGGTTCCCGGCCCGCCGCACCCGCACCGTCGTGCGCCTCGGGGCTGCGGGAGCCGACCATCACGCCGCCGCCCTCGGGCCAGCGGAGCTCGCCGTGCACGACCCCGCCGTTCTCACCGGGGACGATCAACGTTTCGGTGAAGCCGAGTACTCCGGTGAGGAAGCCCCGGGCCGCGGCGATGTCGTCGTAGAGCACGCCCGGCCACACGCCCGGCGTGGCGCGGCCCTGACCGGACGAGGATTCGGCGGTCGTTGCTGTGTCGGTCGTTGCTGTGTCGGTCGTTGCGGTGTCGGTCGTTGGGTTCGTCATGGCTCCGAGTCTGGGTTCGGGGCCATGCCCGGGTCTTGGCGAAACGGGAACTCCTCGGCGAGCCAGGTGGTGGGCACGCAGCCGGCGAGTGCCCGCCACTCCCCCGTCAGGTGCGGCTGGTCGGAGAAGCCACACAGTGCCGCCGTCTCGGCCAGGCCACGGCCCGCTTTCAACAGGTCTACGGCACGTTCGAACCGGACGACCCGGGTGGCCTGTTTCGGCGTCAGTCCGATCTCGCGGCGGAACCGCTCGCCGAAGTGGCGCCTGCTCCACCCTGTTTCGCGGGCCAGCGTGTCCACCCGGACGGTTCCGGCGGAGCTGCGGATGCGCCGCCACGCCCACCCGAGGTCCGCCGCGGCCCGGTGCGAGTCCTCGCTCAGCCGGGCGCTCAGCACGTCGTCGAGGATCGCGAACCGGCTCGGCCAGTCGGGGGCCGCTGCGAGCCGCTCCGGCAGCCGGGCGAGGTCGTCACCAAGCTCGGCCAGGTCGACGACGTGCCCGGTGAGTTCGGCGGCGGGCACGCCCAGCAGCGCCGCCGCGCCCACGGGTTCGAGCGCCAGCTCCATCCCGTACTCCGCCGCGCGGCGCTCGATGAGCACCGGCGAGGTGTGCAGCCCGCCGAGCAGCGCCCGGAACTCGCCGGGTGACTGGTCATCGCGCGGCATGCCCAGGACGCGGACCGGGTCGCCCAGGCTGATGTTGAGGGTCAGATGTCCGCTCGGCAGGCCGCGATGCACGGACGCCGCATCGGCTCCCACGTCCGCGGCGCCGGCGGACCGGTACCCGACGTAGCGCGCCACCCATGGCCGCAGCCATGGCCGCGGCCTCGCGACAGCCCAGCCGTCTCCCACACCGTCGAGCGTGGCAGAAACGTGCAGCACGGACCAGTAACAACCGGACGGTCCGCCTCGGGCACGTCCGGCGTGGGGTCAGCCCACCGTGACGACCGGCTCCCCCGAGCCGTCGACGTCGCCGTTCTCCTCGGCGATGCGCATGGCCTCCTCGATGAGGGTCTCGACGATCTGCGCCTCCGGCACGGTCTTGATGACCTCGCCCTTGACGAAGATCTGCCCCTTGCCGTTCCCGGACGCGACGCCCAGGTCGGCCTCCCTCGCCTCACCGGGGCCGTTGACGACGCAGCCCATGACCGCGACCCGCAGCGGCACCTCCATGCCCTCGAGACCCGCGGTGACCTCGTCGGCCAGCTTGTATACGTCGACCTGCGCGCGGCCGCACGACGGGCACGACACGATCTCGAGCTTGCGCGGGCGCAGGTTGAGCGACTGGAGGATCTGCGTGCCGACCTTGATCTCCTCGACCGGCGGCGCGGACAGCGACACGCGGATCGTGTCGCCGATGCCCTGCCGCAGCAACGCACCGAATGCCACGGCGGACTTGATGGTGCCCTGGAACGCCGGTCCGGCCTCGGTGACGCCGAGGTGCAGCGGGTAGTCGCACTGTTCGGCGAGGATCTCGTAGGCGCGCACCATCACGACCGGGTCGTTGTGCTTGACGGAGATCTTCAGGTCGTGGAAGTCGTGTTCGGCGAACAATGACGCCTCCCACAACGCCGACTCGGCGAGTGCCTCCGGCGTCGCCTTGCCGTGTTTCTCCAGCAGTCGCTTGTCGAGCGAGCCTGCGTTGACGCCGATGCGAATGGGTGTGCCGTGGTCCTTCGCGGCGTGCGCGATCTCGGCGACCTGGTCGTCGAACTTGCGGATGTTGCCGGGGTTCACGCGCACGCCCGCACAGCCGGCCTCGATCGCGGCGAAGACGTACTTCGGCTGGAAGTGGATGTCGGCGATCACCGGGATCTTCGATTTCTGGGCGATCGCGGGCAGCGCCTCGGCGTCGTCGGCACTCGGACAGGCCACGCGCACGAGGTCGCAGCCCGACGCGGTCAGCTCGGCGATCTGCTGCAGTGTGGAGTTGATGTCCGCGGTGTTCGTCGTGGTCATCGACTGCACCGAGATCGGATGGTCGCTGCCGACCCCGACGGGTCCGACCTGCAGTTGCCGGGTCTTACGCCGTTCGGCCAGTACGGGGGGTGGGGTGCCGGGCAGACCAAGGTCGACGGTCATCGATTCCTCTGCAAAGTCGGCGAACGCGTTCGCTCCCAGGATACTCGCGCCCGGATCGGCCACGCGCCGCCGATGACGACAATGGCCATCGTCACGGCATCGAAGGCCGTGTGGCCCCCGCCCGGCACGCGAACCGGGCGGGCCGGGCGGGCCGGGCGGGCCGGGCACAGCCGAGCGCGGGCGCCCGCACCGGTTCACCCCGCCTCGGCTCCCACCGGGCGACCATGATCAAGGGAAGATCAGTGGCGCCTATTCGGTGATACGGATCGGGTTGACCACGTCGGCGGTGATGGTCAACAGCACGAACGCGCCGCCGACGACGATGATGACCATCGTCACAGCGTTGAGCTTCGTGTAGTCGACCGGTCCGGCAGCCGCCTTGCCGCGCAGTTTTCGCAGCCAATCGCGAACACGTTCGTACCAGGTCACCGCGATGTGACCGCCGTCGAGCGGCAGCAACGGCAGCAGGTTGAAGATGCCGACGAAGAAGTTGAGGCTGGCCAGCAGGAAGAAGAACAGTTCCCACAGGCCCTCCTGGGCGGCCTCGCCGCCGATCCGGCTGGCCCCGACGACGCTGATCGGCGTGTTCGGATCGCGTTCCGCACCGAAGATCGCCTCGACGACCGCGGGTACCCGCTCGGGCAGTTCGAGCAGCCGGTTCCACGTCTCGGCCACGAGGTCGCCGGTGAACGCGGCCGTGCCGCCGATCGCCTCCGCAGCGCCGTACTCCCAGCGGTTGGTGAACGTCACGCCGATCGACCCGATGTCGACGAGCTTCCTGGCCTCGGGGTTCTCCGGATCGGTCACCGGCCGTGTGACCTTCTCCACGTCGACGGTCAGCGGGATGACCTCGCCGCCGCGCTCGACGCGGAAGTCGGTGGGGCCGGACAGGTTCTGCACCTCGGCCACGACGTCGTTGTAGGTCGGGGTCTCCTGGCCGTTCACCGCCACGATCACGTCGCCCTGCCGGATCCCGCCGTCACGGGCCGGCGCGGGCGCTCCCGGATCACAGGTCGGGTTCGTGTACTGCTGGTTGGTGCGCGCGTCCTGGACACACGGCGACACCTGCGAGATCTCCGGCGTGCCGAACAGGTTCGGCAGGCCCATCGTGACCGCCAGCAGGTACAGCACGACGAAGCCCAGGACGAAGTGGGTGAACGACCCGGCCGCCATGACGACGGTGCGCTTCCACGTCTTGAACCGGTACATCGCGCGTGGCCGCTCGTCGTCGGTGACCTCGTCGAGCGCGGTCATACCCGCGATGTCGCAGAAACCGCCGAAGGGCAGCCACTTCAGGCCGTACTCGGTCTCGCCGCGGCGGAACGAGAACACCGTCGGGCCGAAGCCGACGAAGTAGCGCCGCACCTTCATCCCGAACGACTTGGCGGCGATCATGTGGCCCGCCTCGTGCAACGCCACCGAGATGCAGATGCCGAGCGCGAAGAGCACGACCCCCAGGATGTAGACGAGCACCCGCTACTTTCCTCCGTTACCGATCATCGGTCCCCCGACCTCGCGGGCACGCACGCGTGCCCACTCCTCTGCTGCGAAGACGTCATCAACGCCAGCGGGTTCGCGGCGCCATTCGTCGGCTGCGGCGACCACCGCACTCACAGTGTCCACGATGGACGTGAAACCGGCGTTTCCGGCCAGGAAGGCTCCCACCAGTTCCTCGTTGGCGGCGTTGAACACCGCGGGCAGGCAGCCGCCCGCCGCGCCGGCCTCGCGGGCCAGCTCGACAGCGGGGAACGCCTCGTCGTCCAGCGGCTCGAACGTCCACTGCGCTGCGGTGTCCCACCTGCAGGGGCGGGTGGCGCCCGGCACCCGGTCCGGCCAGTGCAGCGCCAGCGCGATCGGCAGGCGCATGTCCGGCGGGCTGGCCTGGGCGATCGTCGAACCGTCGGTGAACGTGACCATGGAGTGCACGATCGACTGCGGATGCACCGTCACGTCGATGCGGTCACAGGGGATGTCGAACAGCAGGTGCGCCTCGATCAGTTCGAGGCCCTTGTTGACGAGTGTCGCCGAGTTGATCGTGATGAGCGGCCCCATCGCCCACGTGGGATGCGCCATGGCGTCGTCGACTGTGACGTCGGCCATGTCCGCCCTGGTCCGCCCGCGGAACGGGCCGCCGGAGGCGGTGAGCACGAGCCGGTCGACCTCGTCGGCACGGCCGCTGCGCAGGGCCTGCGCGAGCGCCGAGTGCTCCGAGTCGACGGGCACCAGCTGCCCGGGGGCGGCGGCGCCGAGCACGAGCGGGCCGCCCGCGATGAGTGACTCCTTGTTGGCCAGGGCCAGCGAGGCGCCCGTGTCGATCGCGGCGAGCGTCGGGCGCAGCCCCTGCGAACCCGGCAGGCCGTTGAGCACGACGTCGGCCCGTTCGGCGTCGATCAGGTCGGTCACGGCGTCGGCACCCGCGAAGATCCGCGGCACCGCGAACTCGCCCCGGGCGTAGCCGCGCCGCTGCGCCTCGGCGTACAGCGCGAGCTGCAGGTCTTCGACGGACGTGGCCCGCGTGATCGCCACCGAGTTCACGCCGTGTTCGATGGCCTGCGCAGCCAGCACCTTCGGATCGGAGCCGCCCGCGGCGATACCGGCGATCCGGAACTGCTGCGGATAGCGCGCGGCGATGTCGAGCGCCTGGGTGCCGATCGACCCGGTGGAACCGAGGACGAGGACGCTGCGTGGATAGGTCACGTGGCCATTCTCTCGGACTCCTGACAGCGGCGTGACAGCAGGCATGTGGGATCATGCCTGTCGAGCACGAGTCCGAGCACGTGAGGAGTGAACGTGGCTGGAAACGCGGTCGAGAAGCGCACTGGCGACGAGGTGAGTTACTCGAACGGGGTCGACCCGCACGAGGAGCCGTCCGCCGAGTGGGGCTGGCACGGCGGGTTCCCCAAGGCCACGCAGGGTGCCGGCTGGTTCACCGTGTTCGCGCTGCTGATGATGCTGATCGGCAACCACGAGGGCAACATGGCGAACCTCTGGCTCGTGGGCATCGCCGCCGCCGTCGCTCTCGGCCTGGTCTACGACCTCAAGCGCCGCCGCACGGCCTGGCGCCGCAACTGAGCCGAACCCCCGCGGCCGGCAGCCACCCGATTCGGGGGCGCGTGTTGCGCATTCCGGGGCGCGTGTTGCGCGTTCGGGGGCGCGTGTTGCGCGTTCCGGGGCGCGTGTTGCGCGTTCCGACCACTCCCGACGGCCGACCCGGGCCTCGACGAGGGCGCGTGTCATGCGCCCGCCCCACCAGCGCCCCGTGCTCGGCGTTTCCGCTCACGCTGCGCTCCGGCACCTGTGGCTACGTCGAACCGGGACCGGGTTCCGACTGCGGCCGAGAACGTCACGGAGCCGTCGGTTTTGACGGCCCCGTAGTGCGTGGCCGCGTGTGAGGGTCGACGGCAAGCAAGCGACCGTGGAACGCCCCGTTCACCAGTTCCGCAGTGTTGGTCAGGAACGCATCGTTGGTCAGGAACGCATCGTTGGTCAGGAGCGCATCCCTCCGGCGGCCGGCAGGCAGCCGCCGCACTCCGTAGGTCAGTTCACCGACACCGTCACGGCGGTCACGAAGAGTACGTCGGCCGGACGACGGTCCAGCCCCAGTCAGCGACCCCTCGTCCGGCGCCGAAGACATGAACTCCGAGACGACGTCGGTGTCCGGAACGATCATTCGGGCAGATCCACGGGGTGTCAGCTCACGAAACGATCCGGACCGGCCTCGGCCTGCCGTCCCGTCCGCCGCGTGGCAGCGGCGCCGCACCCGGCCGACAATGACCGTGTGAGGTCCTCGGACCACCCGACTCGTACGGAGGCGGCGGGACATGACGGGCACGTACTCGAACAGGACAGATGCGGACAGCGCAGGGCTCCACGGCGCAGGGCTCCACGGCGCGGGGGTGGGACGCCGCGACATGACCGGCCATCCGGAGCGAACCGCCCTCACCGACCTGGCCCGCGAACTGCTCGGCATCGCACGCGAGCACGATTCCCGGCGCGCCGCGCGGACCGTCACCTCCGGTCCGTCCCAGCGGGCGACCGTCATCGCGCTGGCCGAGGGCGCGCAACTGGGCAAGCACGACGCGCCGCCGGCCGCGACGCTGCAGGTCCTCGTCGGCCGCGCCCGGCTGCACACCGCGGACCGCGAATGGTCCGTCGACGCCGGCGACCTCCTGTCGGTCCCGCCCGAACGGCACAGCCTCGACGCCCTCACCGACACGGCCGTGCTGCTGACCGTCGCGCTGCGCTGAACACCACGCCGCCGCAGCGCCACGCCTGGAACGCGGCGCTGCGCTGAACCACGGCACCACTGGAACACGCCACTGCGCCGAACCACCACACGCGCCGAACCACCACGCTCCGCTGAGGGCGTCGGCGTCTCCCGTCAGTCCGCGCCGCCGAGCCGGGCGGCCAGTTCCGACCGGGAGCGGACACCGAGTTTGCCGTAGACGCGCGTGAGGTGGAACTGCACGGTCTTGGTCGACAGGTACAGCTCGGCGGCCACCTCCCGGTTCGTCATGCCCTGCGCGACGAGCCGGGAGACGGCCTGCTCCTGCGGGGTCAGCTCACCGGGGTCCCGCTCGCTGCGCGGCGCGCGCACGCCACCCGCCTTGGTCTCGCGGTCACAGCGCTCGACGTAGGTCACCGCGCCGAGCGCCGCGAACACCTCGCGGGCAGCCGTGAACGCGTCGTCGGCCTCCTTGCGCTTGCCCGCCCGCCGCAGCACCTGGCCGTGGATGAACTCGGTGCGGGCGCGGTCGTAACGCAGGGGCAGCCCTTCGAGCAGGTCGAGGGCATCGCCGAACGCGGTGCGCGCCTCGCCGAGGTCGCCGCGGCCGGCGGCGATCCGCCCGCGGGCCGCCCGCAGCCGGGCACGCGCCGATGCGGGGCCTCGTTCGGTCGCTCGCTGTTCGTGCGGGAGCAGGAACGTGTCGGCCTCGTCGACACGGCCCTCGGCGACCAGCGCGTGCGCGTACATGTCGGCCCACGGCCAGCGGCCCGGTTCGTCGTCGACCGAACTGTGCGCCCACCGTTTCGTCAACGGCCGCAACGCCCGCAACACTCCTGCGGCGTCGGCCTTCACCTCCGCCACCAGTGCGTGCGCGAGGCACGAGGGCAGCTGCATGATCTCGTAGTCGCGCGGCCCGGCGTCGACACGGTGCATCGTCGCCGCCACCGCGTCCCACTCGCCGCGCAGCGCGTGCACGGCGACCGCCGACCAGTGCAGCAGCGGCCCTGTCACGGCGATACCGCTGCGGTCGAGCACGTCCTGCGCGGCGTGCACCGTGCGCAGCGCCTCGTCCCACTCGCCGGTGAGGAACTGGGTCCGCGCCAGCCACCCCCGCGCCCACAGGGACACGCGGGTCGACCCGCCCAGCACGGTGGTCGGAACGCCGAGTTCGAGGTCGGTCCGGGCATCGTCGAGCGCGTCGCGGCCGAGCCCCAGCCAGCCGCGTCCCATGACGATGCGCTGCCACTGCGCACCCGAGGGAACCCGATCGGCCAGCTCGGAGTAGGCCGCGGCCGCCTCGTCGCCCCGGCCGGTGCCCGCGAGGCCGAGGCCGCGAATGGCCGCAGCCTCGACCGTGGTCGGATCGTGCTCCCCCGCCAGCGCCATCGCCCGGTCGGCCCAGGTGACGAGGTCTTCGGCACGGCACCGGCACAGGCAGTGCAGCACGTACCGCTGGGCGATCACCGCCGCGACGCCCGAGTCTCGGTCGGGGTTGACGAGCCGCCACGCCCGGTCGAGCCGTGCCTGCGCTTCGGCCGGTCTGCCCCGCACGACGGCGAGGTAACCCAGCACGGCGTTGCGCAGCGGCGTCTCGCGCAGTCCCTCGACCTCGGGGACCAGCGCGCCCGCACCGAGGGCGTCGCCCGCCCCGATCAGCGCGTCGACGGCCCGGGTCATGCGGCGTTCGCGGACGAGCCTGTCCTCGGTGAGCCTGCCCGCGTCGCTCAGCAGTGACGCGGCGACGCCCCACGCGCCCTCCTCGGCGTGGTCGGCGGCCAGCGTGTCGAGCCGGTCGGCCAGTGCCGCATCGGGCACCGGGGTGGCTGCGACGAGCAGTCGCGCCTGTTGAACCGGGTCGTCGACGAGCTCCGCGGCCCGCGTGCACAGGTCGGCGGCCGCGGCATGGCCGAGTGTGTCCAGCACTGCCGCGCGCACCATCGGATCGGTGGGCCCGAGCTCGGTGAGCCCGCGCGGTCCGGTACGGACGAGCCCACTGGCGCACGCCTCGTCGGCGACGTCGAGCAGCCCACCGGGACCGTCGCCCAGCCCCGCCAACATCGCGACGTCACGGACGGCGGCGCCCTGCCCGAGCACCGCCGCTGCGTCGACGAGCCTGCGGGCGGGCGCGGAACAGCGCTCCCGTGCTGCGGCCACACGCCGGACGACCGCGCCGGGCGCGGGCAGCCGCGGGTCGAAACGGCGCCACGTGTCCGGCGGCACTTCGGTGAGCAGGTCGACGACGTGCGCCGGAACCCCGGACGTGTGCCGGGTCAGCTGTTCGGCCATGGCCCGTGACAGCACCACACCGCGGGCCGCGGCGAGATCGGCCACCTCGCGGACGCCGAGTGCGGGCAGGTGCACGACCGTCGTCGTCGCCTGGCGCAGCACATCGCGGTCGGTGCTGCGCGTGGCCGCGACGACCAGCAGTCGCGCCGTCGGGTGGTACCGCACCGCCGAGACCAGCGCGCGCAGCGATTCCTCGTCGGCCCACTGCGCGTCGTCGACGAGCAGCAGCGTGGCGGGACGCGCCTCGTCCGGGTCCCCGGCCTGCGGGCCGTCCTGGCCTGGCTCGGCGACTGCGGATCCGGTACGCCGGGCGTCACCGGGGTGGTCCGCGCCGGGGTCGGCGAGGGCGGCGATGCGGGCGGCCACACCGGGGATGCCCGACGGGTCTCCCAAGCCGCGGACCAACTGGTCGGCGACACCGAAGACGCGTTCCGACTCCCACGACACGCCCGCACTGCGATGCACCGGTCCCGTGTGCCGGGCGGCGAGCGCCGAGAGCAGCGCGGTCTTACCGGTGCCCGCGCCACCGGTGACGACCGCGAACCCGGGTTCGGCCGCCGCGGCGCGGCCGAGGGCCCGTTCCAGGGTGCTCAGCGCGCGGTCCCTACCGGTCAGGGCTGCGGCCTCGTCGCTCACGCTCGCACTGTATCGCCCGGAGCGCGCGGTACCGGCTCGCCGATCCGGCGCCGGTCTCCGCCGCCGTACGGCCCTCGCAGCCGCGTCACGTGCCACCTGTCCCCCGACCACGCCATCACCACCGACACCAGCGCCCACGGAACTCGCCGGCCGGCACGGCTCCACCTCCGCCGTCCTGCGCGGCCGCGGAGGACGCACCTGCCCTGCCGCGGCCGCGCGAGTCCCTGCGCTCTCAGGCCGGCTCCGGCTGGCCCTCCGGTACGGTGCGCGGCTGCGCGACCTCACGGCCGGAACGGGGAACCAGCAGCGTCACGAGTGCCGCGAGGAGGGCGATGCCGGCGAAGATGTAGAACGCCGCCATCCCGCCGAGCCCGGCCCCGACGAGCAGGCCACCGATGACCGGCCCGCCGATGCCGCCGAGCCTGCCGAATCCGGCGCACCACGCGACTCCGGCGCCACGCGCCCGCGTCGGGTAGTAGTTCGACACGAGGCCGTAGATGAGCACCTGGGTGCCGATCGTGCCGGTACCCGCCACGGCCACGGCGAGCATGAGCACGGCAAGGGGCAGGTCGAGCGGAAGCAACGCCAGCGTGATCGCCGCCGTCACGAACGTCGTGCTGACGACGCGTTTCGCGCCGATCCGATCCGCCCACGCGGAGGCGAGCAGGCCACCGGCGATCGCGCCGCCGTTGAGCACGAGCAGGAACGCCAGCGAGTAGCCCTCGCCGTAGCCGTTCTCCCCCATGATCTCCGGCAGCCACGTGTTGAGCCCGTACGTCAGCAGCAGGCCGGCGAAGCTCATGGTGCCGAGCAACAGCGTCGGCCACGCGAGCGCACGGGTGGCCAGCGCGGGGAATCCGACGCGGCCGCCGGCGGAGCCGGTCTCCGGCACCAGCTGAATGCCGTTGCGCTCGGCCACGGCGCGCGCCTGTTCGTGCCTGCCTCGCGAGGCGAGCCATTGCGCCGATTCGGGCAGCTTCATCAGCGCGAGCGGCAGCACGGTGACGATCGGCATGGCGCCGATCCAGAACAGGCCCCGCCAGCCGATCGCGTCGGTCAGCGCCAGCGCCAGCAGCGAGGCGAGCACGCCGCCCGCGGGGATGCCGCTGTAGACGATCGCGTTGAGGCGGTTGCGCTGGTGGGTCGGTGCGAACTCGGCGACGATCGCGCCGACGGTGCCGACGAGGGCGCCCACCCCGATACCCGTGAAGAACCGGCCGATGCCGAACAGCATGACGCTGGTGGTCATGGCGGTGAACGCCATGCCCAGCGAGAACCACGCCAGGTTCAGCAGCATGATCCGGCGGCGGCCGATGAGGTCACCGAACGTGCCCGCGGCGAGCGCGCCGACCAGCACGCCGACGAGGGCGTAGCTGCCGAGCGCCCCACCCTGTTCCGGGCTGATCGCGCCGAGGTGGCTGGGGTCGTCGAGCAGGATGGGCAGGACGGTGCCGTACACGACCAGGTCGTAGCCGTCGAAGACGAGGGAGATCGCGGACAGGGCGACCACCCAGAAGACGGTGCGCCGGCGCTTCGTTGCGTCGGAGTCGGACATTGCTGCACTCCCGGGGAGAAGGGGATGACGATCATCGCGGTGCGCCGCGTGCTGCGACGGTGGACCGCGTCGGCCCGCTGTGGCGGGTGCGGAGATGTGGAACCGCGGAAATGTGGAACCGGAGTCCCGGTGCGGGTCCTGCCGGGGATCGCCCTGCCTGACCCGATGAACACGCGGCGGCGGCCACTGCGGCCACCGCCGCGGGCCTCAGCCCTGGTCGCCCCCGGCTACCGGCACGACGGTGCCGGTGACGTAGGCGGCCTCGTCCGAGGCGAGGAACGCGATGACGGCGGCCTGTTCGTCGAGGGTGCCGTAGCGCTTCAGCAGCGAGGAATCGACGGTCTGGTCGATGTGCGCCTGGAACCAGGCCTGTTCCTGTTCGGTCGCCGGCGTGTCGCCGCCGCGCGGGATCCGGCGGGGCGGCGCCTCGGTACCGCCCGGCGCCGTCGCGACGACGCGGATGCCGGCGTCGGCGTACTCCAGGGCCAACGACTCGGTGATCGCGTTGATCCCGCCCTTCGCCGCCGAGTACGGGATGCGGTGGATGCCGCGGCGTGCGACCGACGAGACGTTGACGACCGTTCCCCCGCCCTGGCGGACCATGTCCGGGAGGACGGCCCGGCACGACCACAGTGTCGTCATGAGCGACCGGTTGATCTCGGCCTGGATCTGCTCGGCGGTGAACTCGGTGTAGGGCTTGAACCACATCGCGCCGCCGACGTTGTTGATCAGCACGTCGATGCGGCCGAACCTCTCCAGCGCCGCGGCGACCACCGATTGCGCACCCTCGAACGTCTCCAGGTCGGCGAGTACCGCATGGGCCCGGCCGCCGGCCGCGACGACGTCGTCGGCGACGCCGGTGACGAGGTCGGAACGGTCGGCCAGCACGACCTGACCGCCTTCCGCGCCGATCCGCCTGGCCGCGCGTTCGCCGATGCCCTGGGCCGAGCCGGTGACGACCACGACCTTGCCGTCGAATCGGCCGGGCGAGACGAACGCGGGACGTGTGGCGCGTTCGGCGTCCTTCATGGCACGCCGGGTGGTGGCTTTCGACCGTGCGCCGTGTTCGGCGATGAGCGCCCGCGCCGTCTGCCGGTCGCCTGCTTCGAACGCCGCCACGATGTCGAGATGGTCCTGCGTGCAGCGGGGGTCGCACCACGTGGCGTCGCGCAGCACCTCGTCCATGTGGCCTTTGACGCCGAGAGCGCGGTAGGCCTGGAGCAGGTGGTCGTTGCCGGTCAGGGTGAACAGGTAGTCGTGGAAGGCGGCGTTGGTCTCGGTGTACGCGGCCGCGTCGACGAACCGGTCACCGTCCACATAGGGCACGGTTGCCTCCGCCAGCAACCGGAATCCCGACAGTTGCTGCGAGGTGAGCCTGCCGATGGTGAGCTCGACGACCCCGAGTTCGAGTGCCTGCCGCGCGTCGAACACGGCGTCCGACTCGTGCACCGACGGGTGTTCCTCGCCGATCTCGTAGCCGTCCGCCGTCTCCGAGGCGGCGGCACCGGCCCGGGTCGTAGCCGGAGTCGTGGCCGTGGCCGGAGTCGTGGCCGGAGTCGGAGTCGTGGCCGACGCGTTCGACGCCTCGGGAGCGTCGGCGACGGGGCGGGACGTCGCGGCGGGAGGCCCGGTCGTGGCGGTGGTGGTGGTCTCCGGCCCAGCGGAGAGAGGACGCATCGCCTCATCGGCCGCGTGCATCTCCTGGCCGGCGACGGCGCGGGCGGCACCGGCGGGCAGGAGTTCCTCGCCGGGATCGCGGTCGAGCGGCCGGCCCTCTCCGCCGGGCCAGATGGGCTGGCGGGCGATGGCGCGCATCGTGTCGGCCTCGGCGGCGGCGGGCCTGGCCGCCGCGACGTGAGCTCCGACCGGTTCGGCGGTGGTGCCGGGAAAGGTGTCCTGACCTGCGATGCGGCGGCCTTCACCCGCGCCGAGGGCTGCGACTTCGAGGAGTGGTTCCGGTTCGAGGGCGAGGACGGCGCTGTCCATGGTGGCCTCCGGTTCGGTGGGTTCGCGGCCGTCTCCCCCGACCCGGCCGTCTCTCCCGACTCGGCCCGCCATGCCGTCGTCGCCGGTCGTGTCGGTGTCCGCGCCGTCGGTGTCGGCGGTATCGGGTACGGCGGTATCAGGTACAGCGGCGACGGCGAACTTCTCGTAGTAGACGCCGGTGGGTTCGATGCCGCGTTCGGTGAAGTGGCCGCGGACGGCCTCGACCATGGGCGGCGGGCCGCACAGGTAGACGGCGACGTCGCCGTCGTAGAGGTGTTCGTCGCCGATGAGGCTCATGACGTACCCCTTGTTCGGCGCGGCGGTAGCGGGGTCGGAGACGACGTAGTCCCAGGTGAGTTGGGGTAGCCGGGCGGCGAGTTCGGCGATGGTGCCGAGTTCGACGACGTCGTCGTCGGTGCTGGCGCCGTAGATCAGGTGCACGGGACGTCTCGATCCGGTGGCCACCATGGTGCGCAGGATCGACAGGATCGGGGCGAGGCCGGTGCCGCCTGCGAGCAGCAGCACCGGCCGGTCGGTTTCGCGGAGGAAGAAGCTGCCGTGCGGGCCGGTGAAGGTGAGCTGGTCGCCGACGCCGGCGCGGCCGGTGAGGTAGTCGGACATGACGCCGCCGGGGGCGAGCTTCATGAGGAAGGTCAGGGATTTCTCATCGGGCCCGTTGCTGAACGAGTAGGAGCGGGTCTCGTCGGTGCCGGGCACGGTGATGTTGACGTACTGCCCGGGGAGGAAGGCCAGGTCGTCGCGCTGTGGGGTTTCGATGGTGAGTGCGACGGTGGTCGGCGAGAGCCGGTCGAGGCCGGTGATGGTGGCCTCGAAGGTGCCCGCCTGGGTCTTGGCGACCTCGGAGGTGGTGGCGATGCGGAGGACGAGATCGGACCTGGGGGTCATGCTGCAGGGCAGCACGTAGCCCCGGGCCGCTTCGTCGTCGGTGAGGGCGTCGTCGATGTAGGTGCCGCCGTCGAAGTCACCGGATTCGCACAGCGCCTTGCAGGTGCCGCAGGCGCCGTCACGGCAGTCGAGCGGGATGTTGATCCGCTGCCGGTACGAGGCGTCGGCGACGGTCTGGTCCGGCTCGCACGTGATGAAGCGGGTGACACCGTCCTCGAAGGACAGCGCTACTTGGTGACTCACAACAGCTCCTAGCAAACGTCTTCGAAAGCGGCGATCCAGGCGCTCGCCACGCGGTCTCGGACCGCCTGCGGGCGGTTCCGTGCCGGCCTGCCGGCACCGCCGCGTGCACCGCTACGCAGCGCAACCACCGTCAATTCATCAAATGTGATAGATGTCGACGACGTGGTGAATGTAGTCATTCTTGAGAATGACGGTCTTGCGGCGGATGAGTGGCGATTCGCCGGAGAAGTCGACCGTGTAGAACGAGGTTCCGTAGTACGGGTCGACGGTGTTGTACCGGAAGTACATGGTGTGCCAGTTGAACCGGATGTCGACGAGGTCGCCGCGGCGTTCGATGACTTCCACGTTGGTGATGTTGTGGCTGGTGCGCGGCTCGGGGATGGAGGTCGCGCTGGAGCGTTCGGTGCGGATGCGGAAGACACGGTCTTCGAGGCCGCCCTTGTTCGGGTAGTAGATGAGCGACAGCTCCCGCTGAGGGTTCTCCGTGAGGTTGCCGTTGTCGTCCCAGCACGGCATCCAGTAGACGACGTCGTCGGCGTAGCATTCGAGCCATTTCTCGAATTCGCGGTCGTCGAGGTAGCGGGCCTCGCGGTAGAGGAATTGTTCGATGTCGTTCTGGGTGATGTGTTTGGTCCGCGGAGGGGTGTCTGCTCCGTCGGTGGCGGTGTCGGCGGTGACAGTCATGCCGGAAAGCCTCCTCGTGGCTGGTCGGACGTCGGGGCGCTTCAGGCGTCGCCCTTGCCGGATGCTTCCTTCTCGACGGCGGCGCGCATGGTGTCGGCCCAGTAACCGTGCTGGACGGGGTAGAGCCCTTCGTCCTCGTTGCGCTGGCCTGCGGAGATGACGCCTTCCATGCCGAGTGCGGTGGCGACCTCGTCGGGACCGGTGAGCCAGTGCTCGGCGCCGCGGCTCATGTCGTTCCAGGGCGCGGCGGTGGCGCGGAACGTGAGTTGGCAGGAGCGGAACTCTTCGAGGTCGTCAGGAGTGGCCATGCCGGAGGCGTTGAAGAAGTCTTCGTACTGGCGGATGCGCCAGGCACGCGATTCGTCGCTTTCACCTTTGGGCGCGATGCAGTAGATGGTGACTTCGGTCTTGTCCGGCGCGATGGGGCGGAAGTGGCGGATCTGGGTGGAGAACTGGTCCATCAGGTAGACGTTCGGATACAGGCAGAGGTTGCGGGACCCCTTGACCATGAACTCGCCCTTGGCGTCGCCGAACTCCTCCTTGAGCTCGTCCATGCGTGGCCACAGTGGACGGTCCTGCGGGTTGCCTGCCCAGGTCCACAGGCACAGGTGGCCGTGGGGGAAGGACCAGTAGCCGCCGCCGGACTTGCCCCAGCTGCCCGCGTCGAGGGTCTTGGTCTCGTTCTTCGACTCGCCGGTGTTCCGGCGGGAGGTGGTGGCGGCGTAGTTCCAGTGGGTGGCGGTGACGTGGTATCCGTCGGCGCCGTTCTCGGCCTGGACCTTCCAGTTGCCGTCGAAGGTGTAGGTGGAGGCGCCGCGGAGGACTTCGAGCCCTTCCGGTGACTGGTCCACGAGCATGTCGATGATCGTCGTGGTGTCGCCGAGGTGTTCGGCCAGTGGGAGCACGTCGGGGTTGAGGCTGCCGAAGAGGAAGCCGCGGTAGGAGTCGAACCGGGCGACCTTGGTGAGGTCGTGCGAGCCGCCGGCGTCGAAGGAGTCGGGGTAGCCGGCGCCGTCCGGGTCCTTGACCTTGAGGAGCTTCCCGTCGTTGCGGAACGTCCAGCCGTGGAACGGGCAGGTCAGCGTGGTGCGGTTGTCGGTCTTGCGCCGGCAGAGCATCGCACCGCGGTGGGCGCACGCGTTGATGAGGCAGTGCAGCTCGCCCTGCTTGTCGCGGGTGATCACGACGGGCTGGCGGCCGATGTGGGTGGTGAAGTAGTCACCGGGGTTGGGCAGCTGACTGTCGTGGGCGAGGTAGATCCAGTTGCTCTCGAAGATGTGCTTCATCTCGAGTTCGAAGGTCTCCTCGTCGGTGAAGATCCGCCGGTTGGTGCGGTACACACCGGCTTCGGGGTCTTCGACGACGGCGTCGGCGATCACGTCCGACACGTGGTCAAGGGTCTCGGTCATGGAGTCCTCCTGAAGCCGTTCGGCTCTGAAATCGGCGGGTGTCCCGACTGTGGCAGCGCCGTTAACGGGGACAAACAAGGCAAATGCCGAGTCCTGACCCAGGGGGATATTGATCGACGGTGTCTATCAATACTGCGGAAACAAGTCCTTGTCATGGATGAATGCTGCTCCGTACCGTGAAGAATCGGCCCAGGTCACAGCAGGCGGGCCGGGTCGGCCACGGAAGGAGACGCAGCGATGGAGCTACGTCATCTGCGCTACTTCGTCGCGGTCGCCGAGACCTGCCACTTCGGCCGTGCCGCCGAGCGGTTGCGGCTGGCCCAGCCCGCGCTGTCGCATGCGATCCGCCAGTTGGAGGGCGAGCTGGGCGCGACCCTGTTCGCCCGCACCACCCGCCAGGTGAGCCTGACGCCGGCGGGCGAGTTCTTCCTCGCCGAGGCGCAGCGGGTGCTCGACACGCTGGCCGACAGCGTGCACGGCGTGCGGCAGATCGCAGGAGGCAGGCTCGGCCTGTTGCGGATGGGGTTCACGGGCACGGCCGCGTTCTCGCACCTGCCCCTGATCGCGAGGACCCTCAAACGCGACCTGCCCGAGGTCGCGCTCGACGTCAATGCCGACCTGCTGACGCCCGCCCAGTGCGACCTGCTCCGGTCGGGCGATCTCGACCTCGGTTTTCTGCGCCCGCCGGTACGCGGCGAGGACATCGAGCTGCGCGTCGTGGAGTCCGAACCGCTGATCCTGGCCGTGCCCGCCGACCACCGGTTGGCGCACGAACCCGTCGTGGCCACGCCCGATCTGCGGACCGAGGGGTTCATCGGGTACGCGAGCAAGGACTCCGTGGTCAACGACGCGGTGACCCGCAGCTGTGAGGCCGCGGGGTTCACGCCGCAGCGCGAGCACCAGGCCGCCGGCACGGCGGTGCTGTTGTCGCTGGTCGCAGGAGGGCTCGGCATCGCCATGGTGCCGACGTCGGCGCGCGCGCTGCCGCTCGAGGGCGTCGTGTTCCGCGACCTGACCGACGCCGGTGCCGTCGAACTCGCACTCGCCTGGCACACGGGCAGCGATTCCGCACTGGTGCGCTCGGTCGTCGAGGTGCTCGAACCCGCCCTCACCTCCCCCGGCGCCGTCCCCACTGCCACCGAGGCCCCGAATCCCGAGGGAAGTTCATGAAGATCACGCAGATCGAGGCGATCCCGTTCGCCATCCCCTACCGCAAGCCGCTGAAGTTCGCCTCCGGCGAGGTGTACGCGGCCGAGCACGTACTGGTGCGGGTGCACACCGACGACGGCGTCGTCGGTGTCGCCGAGGCCCCGCCCCGGCCGTTCACCTACGGGGAGACGCAAACCGGCATCATCGCCGTGATCGACCAGATCTTCGCGCCGCAGCTGACGGGGCTGAGCCTGCTCGAACGGGAGACCATGCATGCGCGGATGCACCGCACGGTCGGCAATCCCGCCGCGAAGGCCGCGATCGACATGGCCGTGTGGGATGCGCTCGGCCGCAGCCTCGACGTCGGGGTGAGCGAACTACTCGGCGGGTACACCGACCGGATGCGTGTCTCGCACATGCTCGGGTTCGACGAACCGGCGGCCATGGTGGCCGAGGCCGAACGCATGCGGGACGAGTACGGCATCACGACGTTCAAGGTGAAGGTCGGCAGGCGTCCCGTGTCGCTGGACACCGCCGTGGTGCGGGCGCTGCGCGAACACCTCGGCGAGGGCGTCGAGCTGTACGTCGACGGCAACCGAGGGTGGACCGCGGCGGAGTCGGCCAAGGCGATGCAGCAGATGTCCGACCTGGACCTGCTGTTCGCCGAGGAGCTCTCCCCCGCCGACGACGTGCTGGGCCGGCGCTGGCTCGTGTCCAGGTTGGATGTTCCGTTCATCGCCGACGAGTCGGCGGTCACCGCCGCCGATGTCACCCGCGAGATCCTGGGCGGTTCGGCCACCGCGATCAACATCAAGGTCGCCCGCAGCGGGTTCACCCTCGCGCAGCGGACGCATCATCTGGCCGAAGGACTGGGGCTCGAACTCGTGATGGGCAACCAGATCGACGGCCAGCTCGGGTCGATGTGCACGGTCGCGTTCGGCGCGGCGTTCGAACTCACCGCGCGGCGCGCCGGTGAGCTCTCGAACTTCCTGGACATGAGCGACGACCTGCTCACCGAACCATTGCAGATCTCGGGCGGCGAACTCGCCATCCGGCCCGGCACGGGCCTCGGCGTCGAGATCGACCCCGACAAGCTCGCCCACTACCGGCAGGACGTCTGAGTCCCCGGCGGCAGGGCCACCACTCCCGACACCGGAATCAAGGAGGATCCCATGACCACCGTTCCCGCCGAACCCACCGCCGCGGCCGCCGGTGCCAACGCCACCGCGCACTTCACCAGCGACAAGAACCCGTACGAGGCCGTCAAGGACGTCCCGCCGGCGCGGGTGGACAAGCTGGCCAAGCGGGTGTTGTCGGCCATCCACGACACGATCCGCGAGGAGAAGGTCACCTACGACGAGTACAACGCGCTCAAGGCGTGGCTGATCCAGGTCGGCGAGGACGGCGAATGGCCGCTGTTCCTCGACGTGTGGGTCGAGCACGTCGTCGAGGAGGTCGCCACGGACCACCGTGAGGGCAGCAAGGGCACGATCGAGGGCCCGTACTACGTTCCGGACGCGCCCGAGTGCGCCGAGAACGGTGTCGGCACCATCCCGATGCGTGCGGACGAGCAGGGCACGAAGCTGACCTGGACCGGCACGGTCACTGCCACCGACGGCACTCCGCTGGAGGACGCCAAGGTCGAACTGTGGCACGCCGACAACGACGGCTACTACAGCCAGTTCGAGCCGAGCCAGCCGCAGTGGAACCTGCGCGGCACGTTCACCGTGGGCGAGGGCGGCCGGTTCGAGATCACCACGATCCAGCCCGCGCCCTACCAGATTCCGACCGACGGCTCCTGCGGCAGGCTGATCGCCGCCGCGGGCTGGCACGCCTGGCGGCCTGCCCACCTCCACGTGAAGGTCTCCGCGCCGGGCCACGAGCTGCTGACCGCCCAGCTGTACTTCCCCGGCGACGAGCACAACGACGACGACATCGCCTCGGCCGTGAAACCGGAGCTGATCCTCGCCCCGAAACCCGCCGGCGACGGCTCGGTCGCGGTCGACTACGGCTTCGTACTCGACCCGGTCAAGGCCTGACGGCTGCTGACCCGCTCACGGCCTCCGGTGCCCGCAGGTGCCGGAGGCCGTGAGCGCGGCGGCCCCGATCGGCACACTCCCGTTCGTGCTGCCGGATTCGGCCGAGGTCCCGACCGTTTCAGGGGATCACGCGGGACTACTCCGACGCCGAGAAGTGGGCACTGTTTCCACGACAACGCGGTGCGCTTCCACCGGCTGTAAGGCCCGCCGAGCCGCTCGCTCAGTCCTCGCCGCCCGCGATGCGGTCCCGGTAGAAGGTCGTGATGTGGTCGGCGACCAGGTTTGCGGCCAGTTCACCGCTGCCCTTCTCGATCGCGCGGTAGATCGCCTCGTGCTCGTCGATGAGCCCGTCGGCCGCAGCACGCCAGTCCCCCAGCTGCGCGAACGTCTCGGCCATCTCGTGTTCGACGGCACCTCGTAGCGCCTGCATCAGATCGACGGCCAGCGCATTACCGGAGATCCGCGCGATGAGCACGTGGAACTCCGTGTCCAGAGCGTTGAACTCGTGCGGATCGGAGTCGGTGGACCGCATTTGGGCCAGCAGCTCCGCGAGGTGTCTCAGGTCGTCGTCGGTGCGCACGGACGCGGCCCCACGGGCCGCGCTGCGCTCGAGTTCGACCCGGGTGTCGACCAGGTCGGACAGGCTGATCCTGGCCAGCGCGATGTGCAACCGCAGCAGGTTCGTCATCGCAGGAGTGGACGTCGCGGTGATCACCGAGCCCGCATCCTGCCCGGATCCCGTGCGGGATTCGACGATCCCCATGGCTTCGAGCGCACGCAACGCCTCGCGCACGCTGGTCCGGCTGACTCCGAGCATGCTCACCAGCTCGCGCTCGCTCGGCAGGCGTTCCCCTGCACGCAGCGTGCCATCGAGGATCTTCTGCTGGATCTGGGTCAGTACCTGTTCATGGGTACGGACACGACGGACCGGCTCCCACGCCGCGTCGCTGGTCACGATCGGCTCCCGGGGCTGAACATCATCGTGGTGCCTCCCTCTGGGTTCGAGCGACCCAATCAAGGACGGGCGCGGAGGGAGGGTCTGCCTCCGGGGCCGCCGCACGGCGCCCCGATCACAGTGGCGCGACCGGTCCGGGTTCTCACCGGAATTCCTCGACTCCGCGATCTGTCACTCAAGGTAATCAGAACCACACGGGTCTGTCAATGTGACCACTCTGTTGGTCCGACCACACCTCCACAGACTCCCAACGGCACCTCGCACTGCTCTTCCCGATCGATTCGCGCAGCCGAGGCGAGCAACAAGTCGGCGAGAGCACTCAGATAATCGGCCGCTCCACGAGTCACCGTCCGTGATGCCCGTACGGCGGTTATCCGCGCGAGTTTGAGCAGCCCCACCGCCGAACTGAAGCCCGCCGACACGGTGAATCCGGGAGGCAGCTCCGGCGGGAGCGGATGGTCGGCCAGTGCACTCCGAATCCGCGCGCTCGACGGTGCCTCGCCGTCGCCGTCGAGCGCGTCGCCGAGCCGAAGCAGCTCCAGCTGGATCCCGCCCAACACCTCCTCGAGATCGGCGGGCACACCGAGCGTCGACAGTGCCGCACCGAGCGTCGCGTTCGCCTCGTCGACAGCATCCCGCGCAGCCGTCACGACGGCACCATCCACGAGAGCACCGGCGTGGACTGCAGGTAGACGAGAACGCACATCAACGGCACGAACAGCGCCGATGCCGCCAGTACCTTCCGGAACAGTTCGCCCTCCCGTCCCGCGAGGCCGACCGCGCTGGCGCCGATGGCGAGATTCTGCGGGCTCACCATCTTGCCCAGCACGCCGCCGCTGGTGTTGGCCGAAGCCATCAGGACGGGGTCGAGTCCCGCCCCGGAGGCCGCACTGACCTGCAATGCACCGAAGAGCGAATTGGCCGATGTGTCGGACCCGGTCACGGCGGTACCGAACCAGCCGAGCAACGGCGACAGGAACGCGAACGCACCGCCCGCCCCTGCCAGCAGCAGGCCGAGCGTCGCGGTCTGCCCGGACATGTTCATCACGTACGCGAGCCCGAGCACCGCCATGACCGTCACACCTGCCGTGCGGAGCTGCAGCACGGTATCTCCGAACGCGCGCACCGATTCACGCAACGGCACCCCGAGCATCGGGATCGACAGCAGGCCTGCGACGAACAGTACCGTCCCGCTGCTGGCCAGCCAGTCGAACTTGTACTCGGCGAGGCTGAGTGGCTGCCCCTCGGCGTCGACCACGTGGAGGCCGGGCCAGTCGAAGGAAACGGTGGTGCGATCGAGCAGATCCGCGATCGCCGGCACGGCGGCCACCGAGAAAAGCACGATGATCGTTGCGTACGGTGCGAACGACCGCAGCCGCTCGAGACGTGTGTCGGACGGGGCGGCGACGGTCTCCACAGCGGTGATGGTCCCGCTGCCGACCGGTCCGGCGCCGGGACCGTCGACGGGCGCGCGCCCTCCCGAGTCCGTCACCGGTCCGGCCGCCGGCCGCTTACGCAACCGCACCACCGTGAGCACCGCAGCCGCGGACGCGAGCGCCGCGACAATGTCGGTCAGCTGCACCGCTCCGTAGTTCGCCATGAAGAACTGGGCGACGGCGAAAACCGCGCCGCACACCAGCGCCTCGCGCCAGGTCTCCCGCAACCCGCGCTTGCCGTCGAGCACGACGACCAGCACGAGCGGCACGATCAGCGCCAGCACCGGCACCTGGCGCCCCGTCATCGCCGACAGGTCGTCCAGGGGTAAGCCCGTGACCTTCGCCAGCGTGATCACCGGCAGTGCCACCGCGCCGTAGGCCACCGGAGCCGTGTTGGCGATCAACGCCACGGTCGCGGCCTTGACCGGTTTGAGCCCGACGGCTACCAACATCACGGCACAGATCGCCACCGGCGCGCCGAACCCCGCCAACGCCTCGAGCAACGCTCCGAACGAGAACGCGATGATGATGCCCTGCACCCGCTGGTCGTCGCTGATCCGCGAGAACGCGCGCCGCAAGACATCGAAGTGCCCCGACACACGCGTCATCTGATAGATCCAGATCGCGTTCACCACAATCCACAGCGCAGGGAACAGACCGAACGCCGCGCCTTCGAGCGCCGAGTTCACAGCGGTGAAAGGCGGCATCCCGTACGCCGCCACCGCCACCACAATGGACAATCCGAGCCCGATCAGCGATGCGAGCCACGCACGTATACGGAACACGCCCAGCAACACGAACAGCGTGAGCAGTGGAAGAGCCGCGACGAGCGCGGACCATCCCAGACTGCCCCACAGCGGATCGGGAACCTGTTGGTACATGACGACCTCCGGCGACTCTCGACATTGAGAGGGGGACAGTGGGACGGAGCTGGGTCAGAACACGGGCGTCTCCGTGTAGGTGCCGAACACGTCGCGCAGTGCGCCGGTGATCTCGCCCATCGACAGATGTGCCTTCACGGCCTCGATCGTCGCCGGCATCAGATTCGCCGACGGGTCGGCTGCCGCGGTGAGAAGCTGCTCCATGGCGTGCTTGGCACGCTCCGGGTCCCGGGCATCCCGCACCTGCTTCAGCCGCGAGATCTGCCGGGCCTCCGATTCCGGGTCGAGCTCGTGGGTCTCGATCTTCTCGGCCTGGCCCGCGTCGATCTGTTTGTTCACGCCGATGACCGGGCGATCACCGGACGCTTTACGACGCGCGAACTCGTACGCACTGTCCGAGATCTCACGCTGGAAGAAGCCCTGCTCGATCGCCGCGACCACACCCCCGAGCTCCTCGATCTTCGTGAAGTAGTCGGCGATGCCCTCCTCCAGCGTGTCGGTCAGGCGCTCGACGTAGTAGGAACCGCCCAGCGGGTCGATCACGCTGGTCACCCCGGTCTCGTCGGCGATGATCTGTTGCGTGCGCAGCGCGATCTTCATCGCCTGCTCGCTCGGGATCGTGTACGCCTCGTCCAGCCCGTTGGTGTGCAGGGACTGCGCGCCTCCGAGTACCGCCGACAGCGCCTGGAGCGCCGTGCGGACGATGTTGTTCATCGGCTGCGGCTTCGTCAGTGTCGCGGCCGCGGTCTGCGCGTGGAAACGCAACCGCATGGACGCCGGATCCTGCGCGCCGAAGGTCTCCTTCATCATGCGCGCATAGAACCGCCGCACCGCCCGGAATTTCGCCACTTCCTCGAACAGATCCGCCTGGCTGACGAAGAAGAAGGACAGCCGAGGAGCGAACGAGTCGACGTCGAGTCCGGTCGCCACGGCATCGGCCACGTAGGCCTTGGTGATCGCCATGGTGAAGGCGATCTCCTGCTGTGCGTTCGCACCGGCCTCGCTGATGTGATAGCCGCTGATGTTCACCGGGTTGTAGCGCGCCATGTTCTCGGCGCAGTAACCGATCGTGTCCCGCACGATCCGCATGCTCGGTTCGACGGGGAAGATCCATTCCTTCTGTGCGACGTACTCCTTGAGGATGTCGTTCTGGATGGTTCCCGACAGCTTGTCGAGGTCGTAACCACGCTCCTCGGCGACGGCGACGTACATCGCCAGCAGAATCCAGGCCGACGGATTGATCGTCATCGAGACGCTGATCTGCTCCAGGTCGATATCGTCGAACAGCGCCTCCATGTCCGGCAGCGTGTCGATGGCGACGCCCTCCCGGCCCACCTCGCCGAGGCTCATCGCGTCGTCGCTGTCGAGCCCCATGAGAGTGGGCATGTCGAAGTCGATCGACAGCCCGGTCTGGCCTTGTGCGATGAGGTACCGGAACCGTTCGTTGGTCTCCTCCGCCTGACCGAATCCCGCGATCTGCCGCATCGTCCAGGTGCGACCGCGGTACATCGTCGGGTACGGCCCGCGGGTGAACGGATAGCGGCCCGGGAGGCCGACGTCGCGCCAATCGCCGTCGACGTGGGCAGGCGTGTACACGCGCTCGACCGGGACTCCGCTGCCGGTGCGGTATTCGTCGCGGGACTCGGGCCGCCGGGTGAGGAACCCGGCGAGCTCGTCGTTCGCCCACGAGGCAAGGTCGTCGGTCGCGGTCTGGGCGAGTTCGGGGGCGGCGAGCCGGTACCGGCTGTCGTCGGTCATGAGAATCCTCCTGAGGTTCGTGGCAGGGGCCGGGTCAACGCCGGCCGACCAGGTGCCGTGCAGCGGAGAGCGGATCGGTGCGATGAGCCGTGACTTCGTCCAGCGCGTGATCGAACGCGGCTACTCCCGGCCGCAGTTCGTCGAGTACGAGCTCCTCGGCGACCCAGCGAATGCGGGTCGCGGCATTGCGACGGGCCCGGCGTTCGCGTTCCCCGTGCTCGGTCATCCACTCAAGGTGGGCCCCGAACACGGCTGCCAGGTCGGCGACGCCATCCCCGTTCGCCGCCACCGTCTGCTGGATCGGCACGTTCCACTGGCCCGCGCTGCGACGCGAAAGCCGCAACATCTCCCGCAGTTCCGCCACGGTGCGGGACGCACCGTCCCGGTCCGCCTTGTTGACCACGTGCACGTCCGCGACTTCCAGCAGACCGGCCTTGATCGCCTGCACGTCGTCGCCCATGCCCGGCACGCTCACCACGGCGACCGTCTGCGCCGCGCTGATGACGTCCACTTCGGCCTGGCCGACGCCGACGGTCTCGAGAATGACCACGTCCGTGCCGGCCCCGTCCAGCACGGTGATGGCGTCGAGGCACGCGCGCGACAACCCGCCGAGCGCGCCCCGAGTGGCGACCGAGCGGATGAACACACCCGCGTCGTCTCCGTGGTCACTCATCCGGATGCGGTCACCGAGGATCGCTCCCCCACTGAACACACTGGACGGATCCACGGCCAGCACCCCGACCGTTCTGCCCTCGCTGCGGTAATGGCGGGCGAGTGCGGACACGAGCGTGCTCTTGCCACTGCCCGGCGGCCCCGTCAGCCCGAGCACGTGCGCGCTTCCTGCAGACCGGTGCAGCACGGCGAGGGCGTCGTCGACACCGTCGGTGCGGCGTTCGACGAACGTCAGCATGCGCGCGACCGCCTGGTTCCGCCCTTCCAGCACGGCGTCGACGATCTCCTTCGGAGCCGTCATGACGCGCCTTCCAAGCGACGCAGCAGATCGCGGTCGTCGACCACACGGCGGGCCTTGAACTCCGTACGGTCGAACGTCTGCTGCCGCACCGGGACCACTTTCGCGCCCACCCCGAGTACCGTGCGCAGGCGATCGGCGATGCCGGCGACCCAGGACTCCAGTGACGACGACACCGCGTCCTCGTACTCCACCTGCACCGCGAGCGAGTCCATCGTGGAGTCCCTGCTGATCACGATGCGGTGCTCGCCGCCGTAGCCGTGGGCCGCCATGACGACGTCGTCGATGGCACTCGGGTAGACGTTCTCGCCCCGGACGGTGAACATGTCGTCGATCCGACCGTAGATCCCGCGCGGCAGGAACGGGTACGTGCGTCCGCGATCGGCCGACGGCGCCTCCCACCGCGTGAGGTCACCCGACACCAGGCGGATCATCGGCTGGCTGGTGCGCTCGAGCGTCGTGTACACCGGCGTGCCCTCGGAGCCGTAGTCGACGCGGTTCAGGCCGGTGGGATCGCACACCTCGGTGTAGACGAGGTCCTGCCAGCACAGCACGCCCGGCTCGTCACTGCCGGCGCCGAGGTGCATCCACGGGCTGACCTCGGCCATACTGCCGGAGTCGTAGACCTGCGCGTCGAACGCCTCGGTGATGCGTGACCGGATCGACGGCACGCTCGCCCCCGGCTCACCGGAGAAGAACAGTTTCCGCAGCCCGAGCGACGCCGGGTCGACGCCTTCGTCGCGTGCCACCTCCGCCAGGTGCAGCGCATACGAGGGCGTGCCGTAGAAGACGGTCACCCCCATCTGCCGCATCCATCGCACCGTCCGTGCGGTCTGCCCCGCGGTGCCCGCACCGAACGGGAAAACCCGCGCACCCAGGCGTTCGGCACCGATGTAGGCACCCCACGAACCCCAGTACAGGCTCAGCGGCGACGCCACGAGCACGGTGTCGTCCGGGCGAATGCCCATCGCCCACATCACGCGGGCGTGCGCGTTGGCGACGCTGCGCCAGTCTCGCTCGCTGATACCGAACGCCGTGGGACGTCCCGTCGTACCCGACGTGCCGTTGATGTGCTTGACCTCGGACAGGGGCACGGCGAGGTAACTGCCGAACGGTTCGTTCTCCGCCTGGTCGGCGCGCAGCTCCTCCTTGCGCACCACGGGAACCTTCTCGAAATCGGCCAGGCTCTTGATCGACGAGGGATGGATCCCCGCCTCGTCCCATTTCCGGCGGTAGAAGGGAGCGTTCTCCCAGGCGTACTCCATGACCCGGCGAATGCGGACCAGGATCGCCTCGTCCCGCTCGTCCGCGGGCATGGTCTCCCTGCGCCGGAACCAGAAGCGCTCCGCGGGATCGGGCCGGTACGACTCGTCATAGCGCGGCGGCCAGCTCCACTGTTCCATCACGCCTCCCGCGCCGGAGCACTCACGTCGCGGATGCGCTCGACGACCGTGTCGGGGGCGGTGTCCTGCCCGAGCACGGCGGCCACGCCCATCGCCGTGAGCGCATCGACGTCCTCGTCGGGCATCACACCGCCGGCGATGATCGCGAAGCGCGGCCGTTCGGGCATCCCGTCGATCAAGTGAAAGATGCGCGTGAAAATCGGCATGTGTGCGCCGGACAGCAGGCTCACGCCCAGGACGTCGACGTCCTCCTGCACCGCGGCATCGAGTACCTGTTCGGGGCTACGGTGCAGCCCCGTATAGATCACCTCCATCCCCGCGTCGCGCAACGTCCGGGCGACGACCTTCACGCCGCGGTCATGTCCGTCGAGGCCGATCTTGGCGAGCATCACCCTGATCGGCTCCTCGCGTGTATCCATCTCAACTCCGAGTTTTGGTACGACAGCGATGTGGTCAGACCATAGGACTGGCCAGACATCGAGACAAGGCCTAACCTTGAGACGGCCACCTGTGGAGCAGTCCACGAAGGAGATGCCATGGCCCACCCGGACGGGGTCGTATGCCGCCGCGACGGAGCCGTCGGGCATATCACTCTCGACCGCCCGGCCTCACGCAACGCACTGGATCTCACGATGATCCGGCGAATGCTCGACGCTCTCGCGCGCTGGGAACACGACACCGGGATCGGTGCCGTCGCGATCGACTCCTCCGACGAGCGGACCTTCTGCGCGGGCGGTGACATCGTGGCGGTGCACGAGGCGGCCCGCGGCGATCCCGAACACGCACGCCTCCTGTGGCGGGAGGAGTACCGACTGGACGCTCGCATTGCCCATTACCCGAAGCCGGTGGTGACACTGATGGACGGCCTGGCACTCGGCGGCGGCATGGGGATCGGCTGCCACGCGAGCGTGCGGGTCGTGGGCGACCGAGCCGCACTGGCGATGCCGGAGGTCGCCATCGGCCTCGCACCCGACGTCGCAGGCACGCTGCTGCTGTCCCGCGCACCCGGCCGGATCGGCACCCACCTCGCGCTGACCGGGCGCCGCGTCGGCCCGCACGACGCGGTGTACTGCGGGCTCGCAGACCACGTCGTGCCGTCGTCGTCGCTGCCGTCGCTGGTCGCCGATCTCGTCGCGGGCGCTACACCCGACGCCGTCGCCGCCAAGTACGCCGTCGAGCCGCGCTTCACAATGCCCACGCAGCGGGTATGGGTCGATGCCTGTTACGACGCGGCCGATGTGAAGACGATCATGCGAAACCTCGCCCGACGCACCGAACCCGAGGCCGCCGACGCCCTCGACACGATCGCCTCGGGCGCTCCGACCGCCCTCGCCGTGACACGCCGCGCCCTCGAGATCGCCCCCACGCACACGGGCATCGACCAGTGTCTACGCCAGGATTACCGCGTGTGCAGCCGGTTCCTGCGACACCCCGACCTGGCCGAAGGTATCCGTGCCGCAGTGATCGACAAGGATCGGACGCCGCGATGGAACCCCGCCGACCCGACGACCGTGACCGACACCGACGTGGAGCGCTTCTTCAAGCCGCTCGACGACGACCTCGTGCTGTGACCCTCCGGGACGACCTCGGCAATCAGTCCTCGATTGTGGTCGGACCACTATCAAGCTACGCTCGCGTTCCGACAATGCTGTCGAGGAGGCGACTTTTCGATGGACGAGCCGGACAACGTTCACTACCTGCGACCCCGCCACGCGGTCGTCAACGCCGTCCAGGACGTGATCGTCACCGACCGACTCGGAGCGGGCGATCACCTGCCGCACGAACGCGATCTCGCACGGCGTCTCGACGTCACTCTGGCCGAGGTCCGCCATGCGCTCGCAGTCCTCACGTCGATGCAGGTCCTGCACGCCGCCGACGGACGCCACATGCTGAGCGAGCAGAAATCCGCCCTGGTCGACCGACTGGTCCGACTGCACATGAGCCTGTCCGGTTTCGACACCAACGACCTGATGTCGATCCGCCTCGAGCTCGAGAGCACCGCCGCCGCACGCGCGGCCACGGGCGCCGACCCGGACGACCTCGTTCCGCTGCACCAGATCGTCGAGGCGATGTCCCGGCCCGACGTCGACCTCCGCCGCTTCGGTGAGCTCGACCGACGTTTCCACACCGGCCTGGCCCGCGCCGGGCACAACGACCTCGCGACGCTCCTGCTCACGTCGCTCGGCGATGCGGTTCAGCACGAGATGCACTCCGGCTACGGCCGGATGCTGCGCTGGCCGTACACCGCCGCACGACTCGCCGACGAGCACCACGACATCCTGCTCGCCGTCGAACAGGGCGATCCGCAGCGCGCCTCCCGGGAGGTGACCGCGCACATCGGCCGCTTCTACGACCTACGCGCGGGCTGACTCGCCCCGCCGAGGTCCGCCGAGCCCTGTCCCACTGCGGTCAGCCGGCGGGGCCTCAGCTCTCGGCGGCGAGCTGGCCGCAGGCCGCGGCGATCTCCTGGCCCCGGGTGTCACGCACGGTGCAGGGCACGCCCCCGTCGTTGACGCGGCGGACGAACTCGCGCTCCACGTCCTTCGGCGAGGCGTCCCACTTGGAACCCGGCGTGGGGTTCAGCGGGATGACGTTGACGTGCACCAGGTGGCCGAGGTGCTTCCGCAGGCGCTTCGCCAGCAGGTCCGCGCGCCACGGCTGGTCGTTCATGTCGCGGATCAGCGCGTACTCGATCGACACGCGACGGCCGGAGGTGTCCGCGTAGTAACGCGCCGCCTCGAGGACCTCGTCGATCGCCCAGCGGTTGTTCACCGGCACGAGCGTGTCGCGCAGCTCGTCGTCCGGAGTGTGCAGCGACACGGCGAGCCGCACCTGCATGCGCTCGTCGGCGAGCTTGCGGATCGCCGGTGCGAGACCGACGGTCGACACGGTCACCGAACGCTGCGCGATGCCCAGCCCGGCCGGTGCGGGTTCGGTGATGCGGCGCACCGCGGCGACGACGCGCTTGTAGTTGGCGAGCGGCTCCCCCATGCCCATGAAGACGATGTTCGACAACCGGCCCTCGCCGCCCGGCATCGCACCGTCACGCATCACCGCCGCGGCCGAACGCACCTGGTCCACGATCTCCGCCGTCGACAGATTGCGGTCGAGCCCGCCCTGGCCGGTGGCGCAGAACGGGCACGCCATTCCGCACCCTGCCTGGCTGGAGATGCACAGCGTGGCCCGGTCCGGATAGCGCATGAGCACGCTCTCGAGCATGGTCCCGTCGTGTGCGCGCCAGAGCGTCTTGCGCGTCTCGCCGTCGTCGCAGTCGAGCGCCCGCACCTCGGTGAGCAGCGCCGGCATCAAGTCGTCGACCAGCCGCTGCCGGGACGCAGCCGGGATGTCGGTCATCTCCTCGGGATCGACGGTCAGCCGCGAGAAGTAGTGGTGCGAGAGCTGTTTGGCGCGGAACGGCTTCTCGCCGAGCTCGGCGACGGCCTCGGCACGCTCGTCCAGCGTGAGGTCGGCGAGGTGCCGCGCGGGCAGGCCGCGGCGGGGCGCGTCGAAAACGAGGGGAAGAGCAGTCATAGCACTCGCCATGGTCCCACATGTCGACATGTTGCGCGGCGACTGTTTCCGATATATCGTCGACCTGTCGGAAACAATCGTGAAAGGACGACATCATGAGAAGGCGACGCAACGACTTCAGGACACCAGGCGGCCACCACGGACGACCGGCCTTCGGCCCGCGCGGTGGGCCGTTCGACGGCGAGTTCGGACCCGAGTTCGGTCCGGGCATGCGTGGCGGACCCCGGCGCAGACACGGCGGCCCGGGCGGCCGAGGCAAGCGGGGCGACGTGCGGTCGGCCGTTCTGACGCTGCTGGCCGAACAACCACGGCACGGCTACGAGATCATCGGCGAGATCAGCGAACGCAGCGGCGGATTCTGGAAGCCGAGCCCCGGCTCCATCTACCCCACGCTCCAACTACTGGCCGACGAAGGCCTCGTACAGGGCGACGAGGAAGGCGGCAAGCGGTTGTACCAGCTCACCGACGAGGGCCGCGCCGCCGCCGGGAAGATCGGGACACCGCCGTGGGAACACTTCACCCAGGACGCGGACCCCAACGAGCTCCGGCTCCGCGAAGCGGCGGGCTCCCTGATGGTGGCGATCAAGCAGGTCTCGCAGGTCGCCTCGAGCGACCAACGTGCCCGCGCCACCGATGCGCTCGACGAGGCCCGCCGCACGCTCTACGGCATCCTCGGCGAAGCACCCTCCACGGAAGGGTGAAGCACGAGACCGGCCGGCTTGTGGCGCACCAGCACCCGATAACCGACCGGCAACTCGAACGACCCGCCTGCCCCTGCGTTCCGGCCCAGCGTCTCCCCCACGGCACGCCGGGCGACCGGCGGGCTGAACTCGATGCCCAGCACGGCCTCGACGGCGTCCCGGCCGGGAAAGACCCAGCGTGTCTCCACCCGCGTGCACTCGAACCCGGCGTCGGCGAAGAACGCATCGACGTTGTCGGGGTCGTAGTGGGGAAGGTCGTCGCGCATCCAGTCGCCGTACGGTGCGTGTCGAGCGTCGAGGTCCACGATCACCAGCGCACCACCGGGCCGAAGCACCCGCTCCGCCTCGCGCAGTCCCGCCTCACAGCCGGGGCCGAAGAAGTACGCCGTGCGAGCGTGCACCAGGTCCGCGGAACGGTCGGCCGCGGGAATCCGCTGCGCACGCCCACGCTCGACCGTCACGTTCGACGACGCCATGACGCGGCGGCGGGCCTTGCGCACCAGCGGAGCATGCGGTTCGACACCCAGCACCGACCGTGCCCCTGCCGCCAACCGCGGAAGGTGGAAACCGTCACCGCATCCGAGGTCGATCACGTCCCTGCCGGCCCACGGCGCCCTGCCGCACAGCTCCGCCCAGATCGCGTCGTCGGCGTCCTGCACCTGGTTCTCCAGCTCGTAGGTGCCGGTGTGGTACCAGATGTTCGGGCTGGGATAGACCTCGGTCTTACGCAGGAGCCGGTTCACGCACACAGCGTATCGACGTCACTCCCCCGGGCGTAAGATCATTTACGTTTCAGCTCGAGGACGACGGCGCCGAAGGGTCTCGTGACCATGTCAGATACCACCGAACCCACCGCGATTCTGGCCGCCGGCACGCCGTGCTGGATCGAGCTGGCCACCCCGGACGAAGACGTCGCACGGGCGTACTACGAGCAACTGTTCGGCTGGACGTTCGCCGTCAACCGGGATCCCGCGACCGTCAACCATCGCTACAACATCGCGACGCTCGACGGCTGGGAAGTCGGCGGCATGTACCAGGCCGGGCGGAACCAGCCCACCGGCTGGGTGCCGCACCTGGCCGTCAGCAACGCCGCAGCCACCGCGGAATGGGTGCAGCACCTCGGCGGCGTCGTCACCCTCGGCCCCGTCGACATCCCAGGCCGCGGCGCCATCGTGCACGCACTCGACCCGAGCGGGGCACCCGTCGTGTTCTGGCAACTCACCGACAGCTGGACGTTCGCCAGAACCCTGCCAGGCAGCTTCAGCGGCGCCGACCTGGGCACCCACGACGCCGGCCGCGCCGACGACTTCTACGACAAGCTCTTCGGCTACGCCAGCCACCAGGTAGGCACCGACGGCATCGACTACCTCGAATGGCGGCTCGGCGCCGAACCTGTCATCTACCGGTACGTACTGCCGCCGGAGCAGGCCGGTTACAGCCCCCACTGGATGGTCTACCTGCAGGTCGACCCGCACCGCGGCACCGACGCGGTCGCCGGGCAGAGCCTGATGCTCGGCGGCTCGGTGATCACTCCGCCGTTCGACACCCCGTTCGGCCGGATCGCCGTGCTCGCCGACCCCGGGGGTGCCGTGTTCTCCGTGGTCGATCACAGCTGCCCCGTGGATCTCGGAGTCGGCCGCGCCGAGGTCGACGACCCCTACGACGACTGATTGTCGCCGGGCGGCGCCGGACGGTCCTGCCCGGCGAGACACCGCCTGCAGGCCGGAGGCGTCAAGCCGGAACGAAGGCGCTGAGCAACAGCCACGACGCGAGCGCCGATGGCAACAGCGAATCGAGGCGGTCCATCAGCCCGCCGTGGCCCGGCAGCAGAGTCCCCATGTCCTTGATGCCGAGGTCGCGCTTGATCAGCGACTCCATGAGGTCACCGAGCGTCGCGGTCAACACGATCGCCACGCCGAACAGCACGCCCTGCCAGGCAAGACCGTCGACGAGCAGCGCCAGCGCCAGCGAACCCGCCGCGATACCCGCAACGAGCGAACCGGCGAAACCCTCCCAGGTCTTCTTCGGGCTGATCGACGGCGCCATCGGATGCCGGCCACGCAGCACCCCGGCCACGTATCCGCCGGTGTCGGAGGCGACCACGACGATCATGAACGAAAGAACCCTGCCGACACCGTCGTCCGGTGGCACCAGCATCGCGGCGAACGAGGCGAACAACGGGAGATACGCCGCCGCGAACACCGACGACCCGACGTCCCGCACATAGCCGTCCGCCCCGCCCGGCAACCGCCACAGCAGGCACACCAGCACCGTGAGAACGAACGCCGTCAACGCGCCTTCCCGGCCGAACGGCCAGGCAAGCCAGATCATCGCCTGCCCGCCGACCAGCACCGGCGTCATGGCGATGCGAATGTCGGCCGCTTTGCGGAACGCCCGGCTCAGCTCGACCGTGCCGATCGCGATGGCGATGGCGACGATCCCGATGAACAGGTATCGGACCGTGAACAGCGACGTCAGGATCGCGCCGCCGAGCAGCACGCCCACGGCGATCGCGGCGGGCAGGTTCCGCCCGGCCTTCCCCTTCTTCTCGGGCTCGTGCACCGGCTCGGCGGAACCCGACGACGGGACGGCCGGATCGCCCGTGGAGGCGGGCCGGTCCGGTCGATCACCCGGCTCGAACACTGCGGCGTCGTCGCTGTGGTCCGGACGCCGGCCAGGATCGGCAGCACCGGAGCGCCGCTCCTGGTCGTCGGTCACGTTCGGCATCAGACCTCGAGCAGCTCGGATTCCTTGTGCTTGACGAGCTCATCGACCTGCGCCACGTACTTGTCGGTGAGGTTCTGCAGCTCCTTCTCCGCGCGCGAAACCTCGTCCTCGCCGGCCTCGCCGTCCTTACCGATGCGGTCGAGCTCGTCCTTCGCCTTGCGCCGCACCCCGCGAACGGAGACACGGGCGTCCTCGCCCTTCTGCTTGGCGACCTTGACCATCTCCTTGCGCCGCTCCTCGGTGAGCTGCGGGAAGACGACGCGGATGATGTGACCGTCGTTGGTCGGGTTCACGCCCAGGTCGGAGTCCCGGATGGCCTTCTCGATGGGCCCGAGCTGCGAGGCGTCGTACGGCTTGACGACAGCCATGCGTGCCTCGGGGATGTTGATGCTGGCCATCTGGTTCAGCGGGGTCGGCGCGCCGTAGTACTCGACCGTGATGCGGGAGAACATCGCCGGGCTCGCCCTGCCGGTGCGCACCGACGACAGCTCCTCCTTGGCGTGGGACACCGCCTTTTCCATCTTCTCTTCTGCGTCGAAGAGTGTCTCGTCGATCACGGCTGCTCCAGGTTCGTCGGTGTACTGACCAGTGTCCCGATCCTCTCACCGCTGACCGCGCGCGCGATGTTGCCCTCGGTGAGGAGGTTGAAAACGATGATCGGCATGTTGTTGTCCATGCACAGGCTGAACGCCGTCGTGTCGGCCACCTTCAGACCGCGTTCGAGCACCTCGCGGTGGGTGATCTCGTCGTACAGCTTGGCACTCGCATCGACCCGCGGGTCGGCGGAGAACACGCCGTCGACGGCCTTCGCCATCAGCACGGCGTCGCAGCCGATCTCCAGGGCACGCTGGGCCGCGGCGGTGTCGGTGGAGAAGTACGGCATGCCGGTACCGGCGCCGAAGATGACCACGCGCCCCTTCTCCAGGTGACGCTCGGCCCGCCGGGGAACGTACGGCTCGGCGACCTGTCCCATCGTGATGGCGGTCTGCACGCGCGTCGGCACGCCTTCCTTCTCGAGGAAGTCCTGCAACGCCAGCGAGTTCATCACGGTGCCGAGCATCGCCATGTAGTCGGCACGGTCACGATCGAGACCCCGCGTCGACAGCTCCGCACCCCGGAAGAAGTTGCCGCCACCGATGACGACCGCGATCTGCGCACCGTCGCGCACGACCTCGGCGATCTGCTCGGCAACCGAGTGCACCACGTCCGGATCGACGCCGACGGAACCACCGCCGAACATCTCGCCGCCGAGCTTCAGCAGGACTCTCCGGTAACCGCGTCCGGGCCGGTCGCTCTGTCCTTCGGTCATGTCCGGGGTCCCTTCAGCGTCTACGGGCGGCGATCGGAGGGGTGTCGATGTACGTCTCGCACATGTGCCCCGCCTCCGGCCTGGCGGGAGACGGGGCACATGTGTGCGAGCGGGCTCAGGCCTGGCCGACCTCGAAGCGGGCGAACCGCGTCACGGTGACCCCGGCCTCGTCGAGCAGCGCCTTCACGGTCTTCTTGTTGTCCGTGACCGACGGCTGCTCCAGCAGCACGTTGTCCTTGTAGTACGCGCCCACCTTGCCCTCGATGATCTTCGGCAGCGCCTGCTCCGGCTTGCCTTCCTCGCGGGCGGTCGACTCGGCGATCCGACGCTCGTTGTCGACGATGTCGGCGGGCACCTCGTCACGCGTCAGGTACTGCGCCTTCAGCGCCGCGACCTGCAGCGCGGCACCACGGGCGGCCTCGGCGGCCGCCTCGCCCTCGCCGCTGTACTCGATGAGTACACCGACCGCGGGCGGCAGACCGGAGCCACGGCGGTGCAGGTACGTCTCGACGTTGCCGTCGAAGTACGTGACCCGGCGGACCTCGAGCTTCTCACCGAGCTTCGCCGAGAGCTCCTGGACGACCTCGGCGACGGACTTGCCGTCGACCTCGGCGGCCGTGAACTTCTCGACGTCGTCGGTCTTCTGCTCCTGGGCGACCTGGACGAGCTTGTCGGCCAGCTGCTGGAACTCCTCGTTCTTCGCGACGAAGTCGGTCTCGGAGTTCAGTTCGACCAGGGCACCGCCTGCGCCGGCCACCAGGCCCTCGGCGGTCGAACGCTCGGCGCGCTTGCCGACGTCCTTGGCACCCTTGATGCGCAGGATTTCAACGGCCTTGTCGAAGTCGCCTTCGCTCTCCTCCAGCGCCTTCTTGCAGTCCATCATGCCGGAGCCGGTGAGGTCGCGGAGGCGCTTGACGTCTGCCGCGGTGTAGTTCGCCATCGTGCGTTTCCGTTCTCTGTCGCTGGATGCGCAGTGGTGTCGGTACGGGATCAGGAAGCGGTGCTCTGGCCGGCGGCCTCGGAGCCGGCGAGCAGCTCCTGCTCCCACTCGGGCAGCGGCTCGGCGGCCTCGGGCTTGTCCTCACCCTCGGGGGCGGCACCGTTGCGTCCGGAACGCGCCATCAGACCCGCGGCGGCGGCCTCGGCCACGACCTTGGTCAGCAGGGCGGCCGAGCGGATCGCGTCGTCGTTGCCCGGGATCGGGTAGTCGACCTCGTCCGGGTCGCAGTTCGTGTCGAGAATCGCCACGACCGGGATGTTGAGCTTGCGCGCCTCGCCGACGGCGATGTGCTCCTTCTTGGTGTCCACGATCCAGACGGCGCTCGGCACCTTGGACATGTCGCGGATACCGCCGAGCGTCCGCTCCAGCTTGTCCTTCTCACGGGTCAGCGTGAGGATCTCGCGCTTGTTCAGCCCCTGGAAGCCACCGGTCTGCTCCATCGACTCGAGCTCCTTGAGCCGCTGGAGACGACGGTGCACGGTCTGGAAGTTGGTCAGCATGCCGCCGAGCCAGCGCTGGTTCACGAACGGCATGCCCACGCGCTGGGCCTCCGTCGCGATGGCCTCCTGCGCCTGCTTCTTCGTACCGACGAACAGGATCGTGCCGCCGTGGGCGACCGTCTCCTTCACGAACTCGAACGCGCGGTCGATGTAGCTCAGCGTCTGCTGCAGGTCGATGATGTAGATGCCGTTGCGCTCGGTGAGGATGTAGCGCTTCATCTTCGGATTCCAGCGGCGGGTCTGGTGCCCGAAGTGCACGCCGGAATCGAGCAGCTGCTTCATGGTGACGACGGCCATGGCCTGATTCGCACCTCTTCTGTCTCGGCGTACCGGACGTCTCGTCCGGTACGCGGGGCCGGTTGTCGCGGTCCACCGGGGTCGGTGGCCGCCCTGGTGCCGTGCCGGCGTCCGGACTCCCGGGTAGTTCCTCGGTCCGGGAGACCGCCGGGCACCGTTGCCCCGTCACGGCCGAAGCCGCAGGCGGGGCGCGCACGTGCACGCGAAGTCAGCCTGTGTGAACACAGACTGCGCCAAGTAGTGTACGCCGCCCCGCAGTCGGCGCTCGACCCGGAGGCCCGGCCGCCACGAGTTGTCCACATCGACGTCGGCCATCCACAGATTCGCAGCGCACGGCCGCGGCCGGCGTTTCCGACGGCACGCTGGGCGGATGAGGTTCCGCTCGATCGCGCGACCGCCCCGCGGCCCGTCCGCACGCGCCGCCGCAGCCGAACGCCGGCTGGACGGACCGCGGCACCGGCCACATACCGTCACCGCGCCCCACACGCCGCTGCCGGCCACCGCGGGACGGCGGCCCGGCACGAAAGATCGGCGGCCCGGCACCACGGATCGGCCGCCCGGCAGCGCTTGTCGGCCGCCCGGAGGCACGGGCACGGCCGTCGCGAACCGCACCGCCGTGGCGTTGGCCGTCGCCGTCGCCGTCCTCGCGGTGCTCGTCCCACCGGCCGTCACGGTCGCACCCGGCCCACGGTCCGGGCAGGAAAGGAGTGCGTGGGGCTCGGCAGCCGGCTTCCTGACCGGAACCCGCACGCCCGAGACCGGCGCACCCGAGCGCCGCGCGTCCGAGCACCGCGCGTCCGAGGCCTGGAGCGCCACGGCTGCCGTGCGGTCCGGGCGCACCGCGAACGCGCCGCGACCCGAGGGCACGTTCACCTGGCCGTTGACGCCGCGTCCGGCGGTGGTGCGGCCGTTCGACCCGCCCGACAGCGAGTACGGCCCAGGGCATCGGGGTGTCGACCTGGCCGCCGAGCCCGGGCAACCGGTGTCGGCGGCTGCCGCAGGTCGGGTCGTCTATGCCGGTGATCTCGCGGGCAGGGGCGTCGTGTCGATCGAACACCGCGGTGGCCTGCGGACGACGTACGAACCGTTGTCGGTGCGAGTCGCCGAGGGAGACCGGGTGGAGGCGGGCCGCCGCATCGGCACGGTCGCCCGCGGCCACGACGGCTGTCGCCGCGCCGCATGCCTGCATTGGGGGTTGCGGCGCGGCGAGCGCTACCTCGACCCGCTCACCGTCGTACCCGTCGCCGGCCCGCTGCGGCTGAAGCCGTGGCCGGGGTGACCGGCGGCGGCCGATCAGGTTCCGGACTGCTCCTGGAGTTTCGCGCGCAACCGCAGAACCGCCCGCGTGTGCAGCTGGCTGACTCGCGATTCGGTCACACCCAGGACCTTGCCGATCTCGGCGAGCGTCAGACTCTCGAAGTAGTACAGGCTGACGACGATGCGGTCACGCTCGTTCAGCTGAGCGATGGCGTCGGCGAGCTGCTTGCGGTTGTCGCGGTCGACGAGCACGGCCGCCGGGTCGACCGCGTCGTCGTCTGGCAACGATTCGACGACCGACTCACTGTCCCGGCCGGCCGCGACGAGCGTTTCGAGCGCGACGACGCTGGTGAGGCGCAACTGGCCGTAGAGATCGTGCAGCTCGCCCTGCGAGATGCCGAGCTCGGCGGCGACCTCGGCGTCGGTCGGCGTCCGGCCGAGCCGTGCCCCGAGCCGCTCAAGGGTGCGTTCCACCTCGCGGGCACGACTGCGGACGACGCGCGGCACCCAGTCCTGCGACCGCAGGTCGTCGAGGATCGCCCCGCGGATGCGCTGCATCGCGTACGTCTCGAACCGCAGCCCACGGTCGGGGTCGAACTTCTCGATCGCGTCGACGAGCCCGAAGATGCCCGACTGGATCAGGTCCGCAACGTCGACGTGCGTGGGCAGACCCGTGCCCACCCGGCCTGCGACGTACTTGACCAGCGGTGCGTAGTGCAGCACGAGGCGGTCGCGCACGCGCTGCGAGGGTTCGGTGGCGAACTCGTGCCACAACGCCTTGATCGCGGCATCCGCTTCGGCCCGGCCACCGCCGGAACCGTTGGCGTCCGCCTGTGGTGGGCGAGCGGGGTCGCCGCCCGGCGCATCGCGGTCCCGCCGGTCGACGTCGGCACCCTGGGCACCGGCCACCGTCGAGTCGGTAACCGCCGTGTCGGCCCCGGGTCCGTCGGTCACGGGGGTGTCCGCCGTGGGCGCGTCCGGCACGACGGCATCGGCCGCGGCGACGTCGGCACCGGGTGCTGTGACCCAACCGGCCGTGTCGGCACCGGATGCCGGGTCCGTACCGGGCGTCGGGTCGCCGACACCCGCATCGGCGGGAGGTGCGTCGGCGGGCTCACGGGTGGATGTCACGGTCTCACCCGCCCTGCGCCCGATCGAACGGGCCGAAACTCCACCGGCGTCATTGGGCACGGGGGTGGGTTCGGTCATGAATCGCCTTCAGCCGCTCGACGGTCAGGTGCGTGTAGAGCTGCGTCGTGGACAGCGTAGCGTGACCGAGCAGTTCCTGAACGCTTCGCAGATCCGCTCCCCCTTCGAGCAGGTGCGTCGCCGCCGTGTGCCGCAGCCCGTGCGGGCCCATGCCCGCCGCGCCGGGCACCGACTCTACGGCGTCGTGCACGACGCGCCGCACCGTCCTCTGATCGATCCGCCCACCCCGGGCGCCGAGGAACAGTGCAGGGCCCGACGACGCGGTGACCAACCGGCCCCTGGCCGTGTCGAGCCAGCCCCGCAGCGCCCGTTCGGCCGGCAGCCCGAACGGAACCATCCGCTCCTTCGAGCCCTTGCCGAACACCCGCACGAGTCTGCTGTCGAGATCGGCGTCGTCCACGTCGACGGCGCACAGTTCGGCCACGCGCATTCCCGTCGCGTACAACATCTCCAGGAGTGCGTGGTCACGCAGGGCGACCGGATCCTCCTGCTCTGCCCCCGAAGCGGATGCACCCAGGACGTCGGCGGCCTGTTCCTGCCGCAGCACGCCGGGCAGCCTGCGGTGCGCCTTCGGAGCGGCCAGCCGGAGTCCCGGGTCGGTCGCCAGCAGCCCGCGATCGGCAGCCCACGCGGTGAACGTCCTCGCCGAAGCCGCCCGCCGCCCGAGTGTCGTACGGCTGTGCCCCTCCCCGCGCTGCTGGGCGAGCCAGGAACGCAGCACCTCGATATCGAGTCCGCCGAGCCCGTCGGGCTCGCCCGCGGTGTCGTCCCCGCTCGCCGTCGCCGGACCGTCGGCACGAGCGCCGCCGGAATCCGCACCGTCGAACGCGGCGCCATCGGACTCGGCGCCCTCGAATCCGGCACCGTCGGACTCGGCACCGCTGTCCACGACGTCTGTGCTGTCGGCGTCCTCCGAACCGTCGAGACCATGGAGGAACGCCAGCATCGACACGACGTCACCGACGTAGGCACGGACCGTGTGTTCGGACAACCCGCGTTCGGAGGCCAGGTGCCGCTCGTAGTCATCGACGACGGTTGCGGCGCGCGCCGGTAGGCGCTCACGCAACCGGCGCAGGTCCGTGCGCCGACCCGCGGTGCCCGCGGGCCGTCGCCCGCGCGCTGTCGAAGAACTCATGCCGCCGACGCTGGGCCACGCCACCAACGGGGTCAAGCATCGCCACACCTCGATGATCAAGCTGCAACCAGCCGCTACGAGGGGCGGCGTTCCTCCCTTCCCGTCACACTGTCGGGCGATATCACCCGATCGGGGACATCGGTGGTGAGTCTCCAGCCGGTCTCGCAGCGTTCGGCGAACCCCGACAGTTCCAGTTCCGGCAGCAACGCGCGCACGCGAGCGAGCGGCACACCCGATTCCTCGGCGACGACTTCGGGAGACCGGCCCCGCCGCCGACTGAGCGCCTCGTGTACCCGCAGCGCCTGTGGGCCGAGCTCGTCGGTCGGCCTGCGTGGGCGCGGCGCGGTCGACTCGCCTCGGCGCTCTCCCAGGCGTCCGACGGTGCTGAGGACGTCGGAGACCGATCCCACGAGCGTCGCGTACGCCTCGCGGATCAGCTCGTGACAGCCGAGCGAGGTCGCCGAACCGACCGGCCCCGGTACCGCCATGACGACTTTGCCGAGCACGCCCGCCGTCGACGACGTGTTGCGGGCACCGCTCCGCCGCCCCGCCTCCACCACGACGGTCCCGGCGGTGAGCGCCGCGAGCAGTCGGTTCCGGACGAGGAACCGGTGGCGTGCGGGCGGCGCACCCGGCGGGTATTCACTGATCACCGCTCCCCGCTCGGCGACACGGTTGAGCAGCCCGACGTGGCCCGCGGGATAACCGCCGTCGAGTCCGCACCCCAGCACCGCCACGGTCGGGCCGCCCGCGGCCAGCGCACCGCGGTGAGCGGCGCCGTCGATGCCGTAAGCCGCACCGGAGAACACGGCCACCTCCTCGGCCACGAGCCCGTGCGCGAGTTCCGCCGCGGTGTGCTCGCCGTACTCCGTCGCCGCTCGCGCGCCGACCACGGCCACCGCGCCGTCCACGACCTGGTCGAGGCGTACCGTTCCCCTGACCCACAGGCCCAGCGGCGGTGCCACACCGTCGGCGCCGCGGCCTGTCGCCACCTCGAGCGACAGCAGGGGCCACGCCGGCCACTCGTCGTCCTCCGGGGTCAGCAGGCGATAGCCCGCCTCGGCAGCCCTGGCGAGGTCCCGTTCCGACCTGTCGGCGCCGCGCCGCGCCTCGGTCTCCTTGGCGACGCGGTCCGGCACGTCTCCGCGCTGGACCCGCTCGGCCGCTTCCACGGGACCGTGTTCCGCGACGAACGCGACGAGTGCGGCCGCGGGCGGCTCGGCGACACCGAGCAGGTACGCGCGGGCACGGTGCACGTCGTCGGCAGGAACCCGGGCACCGGAGCCGGGTCCGGTGCTGTCCTCGTCGTTCATGCCGCCCTCCGGTCCCGGAACTCGAGGGCGGCCGCGACATGGTCGGCGGCGGGTTCGTCGGCCTCGGCCAAGTCCGAAAGGGTCCATGCGATGCGGAGACAGCGATCCGCTCCCCTGGCCGTGATCGCGCCCCGATTCAGCCCGCGGTCGAGCAGTCGGGTCGTTTCCTGCGGGAGGGCGAACTCGCGGCGCAATGCAGGGCCCGGCACCTCGGCGTTGGTCTGCCAGCCGCGGTCGGACCATCGCTTCGCCGCACGTTCCCGGGCGGCGACGACACGTTCCCGAACCCGGTCGGTCGGCTCGGCCGACTCGCCGCCCGCCACGTTCATCGCCGTCACGGGGCGCATTCGCACGCGCAGGTCGACCCGGTCGAGCAACGGACCGGACAGCTTCGCCAGATACCGCCGCCGCGCGGCCGGGCTGCAACTGCACTCCGTTTCCCGAGGCGGCGCACACGGGCAGGTGTTCGTCGCCAGCACCAACTGGAATCGCGCCGGGTAACGCACCGAGCCGCGGGAGCGGGCGATCCGCACCTCGCCCTCCTCCAGCACCGTACGGAGCGCATCGAGGCGTTCACCGCCGTATTCCGCCGCCTCGTCGAGGAAGAGCACGCCGCGGTGCGCCTTGCTGATCACACCGGGCGTCGCGAGACCGGTACCCCCGCCGATCAACGCCGCGACCGAGATCGAATGGTGGGGCGCAACGAACGGTGGCACCCGCACCAGCGGTGAGTCGGGCTCCAGCGAGCCGTCGACCGAGTGCACCGCGGTGACCTCGAGCGCTTCGTCGTCCCCGAGTTCCGGCAGCAGGCCCGGCAGGCGCGTGGCCAGCATCGTCTTGCCGACCCCCGGCGGCCCGGTCATCAACAGGTTGTGCCCTCCTGCCGCCGCCACCTCCAGGGCCCAGCGCGCCTCGGGTTGTCCGACGACGTCGGCCAGGTCAGGGTGTTGCGGCGGGGCGCGGCCGTGATCGGGTTCGGCGCGGGGCAACCCGTCCTCGTCGCACAGCCAGGCGATGAGTTCGCCGAGCCTTCCGGCCCCCAGGACGTCGATCCCGCCGACCAGCGACCCTTCGGCCAGCGATTCGGGCGCCACCACCGCCCTGCGGTACCCGGACCTGCGCGCCGCCAGCAGCGCGGGCAGGACGCCGCGCACCGGCCGGACCCTGCCGTCGAGCGCGAGCTCCCCCAACAGGATCGTGTCCACCAGTTTCGGAGCGGGCACCGCACCGGACGCGGCGAGCACGGCGGCAGCAATCCCCAGGTCGTAACCGGAGCCGTCCTTCGGCAGATCCGCCGGGGACAGGCCCAGCGTCACGTTGCTGTCGGGCCAACGCTGGCCGCTGTTTCGCACCGCGGCCCGCACCCGGTCCTTGGCCTCGCGCAGGCCCGCGTCCGGCAGGCCGACGAGTTTCGTCCCGGGCAGTCCGGCACCGATGTCCGCTTCGATCTCCACCGGCCGCCCCTCGATACCGATCAGGGCAACCGACCAGGCTCGCGCGAGCGGCATCAGAACGCACCCACGATGTGCCGGACGGTCGGCTCACCACCGGGCGGGCAGTCCACGGACAGCACGTCGAACCGGATCGGGCACCAGCCGATCTGGAACTCCGACAGCCACCGCGACGTAACCCGCCGGATCCGCGCCTGCTTGTCCGCGGTGACGGCTTCGGCCGGGGCACCGAAGCGATGACCGGATCGGGTCTTGACCTCGCACACGACGAGCATCGACCGATCGGTCGCGACGATGTCGAGCTCGCCTTCCCGGCATCGCCAGTTGCGGCTCAGCACGATCAGGCCGCGTTCGGTCAGGTACCGCACCGCCAGTTCCTCACCCCGGCGCCCGAGGTCGAGGTGGGATCGTTTGCCGCGTGCCCGGGAATTGTCGTTCCCCCGGCCGCGCAACGTGGTATTCACTCGCGTTCACCCCCAAGGTCCGCGGCCGGCACTCACCGGCCCTCGAACCCACGATCACCGGTTCACCGGCTCCACGGGAGGGGGTTTCTGCGAAGTTGTGGACAACCCGGATGCTGTGGACAACCCAGGCGCCGCGAGCGGCGGCACTCCGATCTCGTCAGGGGTCCGTGCTACGGCGCCGACCCCGGCGGAGTGGCGGCGCACCGCACGTCAGCCGCCGAACGGGCCCTCCTCGGGCAGTCGCAGCTCGGGCTTCTCGAGCTCTTCGACGTTGACGTCCTTGAAGGTGATCACCCGGACGCTCTTGACGAAACGCGCCGGACGGTACATGTCCCACACCCACGCGTCCGACATGCGCACCTCGAAGTACACCTCGCCGCCGCTGTCACGCACCTGCACGTCGACGGAGTTGGCCAGGTAGAACCGCCGCTCGGTCTCCACGACGTACGAGAACTGCCCGACGATGTCGCGGTACTCCCGGTACAGCGACAGTTCCATCTCGGTCTCGTACTTCTCGAGATCCTCTGCGCTCATCTGCTCCTCGCAAGCCTTACAGCCGGTCGGTGGCGAACAACCATTGTGACACCCGAACGCCCGGCTGGAGAGGACTCGGGCACCGCCGTTTCCATCTCATCCGGCGGGAACGTCGAACAGCGCTTCCTGGTTGTCGACGGCGGGCGCCGGCTTCGCCTGCAGCGCAGCCGCGGTCAGCAACACCGGATGCGGCGGTTGCAGGTCGTGTTCCTGCGCCGCGACGGCGACGTTCGTGTACGACCAGCGGTGCGCCGCGCACGGTCCGTGAGCCGTCAGCGCGCGCCCGTGGTCGGCCGTGGTGTAACCCTTGTGCACGTCGAATCCGTACTGCGGATGCTCGGCGTGCAGGTCGGCCATGATCCGGTCCCGGGTGACCTTGGCCAGTACCGACGCGGCCGCCACACATGCCGCCACCCGATCACCTTTGATCACGGGAATGCTCGGCGCAGGCAGCCCAGGCACGCGGAATCCGTCGATCAGCACGTAGCCCGGCGCGACCTCCAGCCGCGTCACGGCCCGGCGCATGCCCTCGATGTTGGTGACGTGGATGCCGCGGGCGTCCACCTCGGCAGGCGGTACGACGACGACCGTGTACGACACGGCGCGCCGGACGACCCGTCCATACACCCGTTCCCTGGCCGCCGCCGTCAGCAGTTTCGAATCGGTCAGTTCGGAAAGCCGCGACGCGTCTCCGGGGCGCAGTACACACGCGGCGACCACCAGGGGCCCTGCGCAGGCACCCCGGCCCGCCTCGTCGACGCCCGCCACCGGACCAAGCCCGCGCCGGTCCAGTGCACCCTGCAGCGCCCACGGCATCGCGCCGCGGACGACGGCGCGAGGTGGCCTCGGACCGTCGAACGACAGCGACGACCGCCGCCTCGACCTGTTCGTGGCCGGGGCCGACGACGCCGGGGAACGGTTCGACGGTGTGGGCACGGGACGCTCCAGCTCTCACCCGCCGGGTCAGGGGTCGCGTCGCAACGCTCCGCCTACGGCGGCGCCGATGCGACGGCTCGTCGTGAGCACCGGCCACGCTGCCAACGCGCCGCCGGCCAGCGGGATGCCCTGTTGCCAGGTCGGCGCGCTCATCGCCTCCGCCTGCTGCTGTTGCGGATTGTCCCCGTGGATGATTCCCCATCGCGACGGCGGCAGCACAATCAGGCGCGCCTTGCCGATGATGTTGTCCACGGGCACTGCACCGGACGCACCGCCACCGTCGTTGTGATACCGCGAGTCGGCAGAGTTGTTCCGGTTGTCACCCATGACCCAGACGTATCCCTGGGGCACGGTCACCTCGTCGAACGAGGCCTGCGGCCTGCCACCGGCGAGGTGCAGATAGGGCTCGTCGAGCGGCCGGCCGTCCACGAGGACCCGGTTCTGGTCGTCGCAGCATTCGACGGTCTGCCCACCGGTCGCGATGACTCGTTTGACGAAGTCGCGCTCATCGGGCGGAGCGAGGCCGAAGGCCGAGCCGACCATCTGGAAGAAGTCGGCCACGGCGTTGCCGCCGTCGTCGGCGAGTCCCGGACCGACCCAGGACTCGGGACCGCGGAACACGACGACTTCCCCCGGGTCGGGATCGGCGAAGTCGTAGACGAGCTTGTCGACCAGGATCCGGTCGGGTGTGCAGCCGGGGCAGCCGTGCAGCGTGTGTTCCATCGAGCCCGAAGGGATCATGTAGACCCGGGCGAAGAACTGCTGAATGACGAAGGCGAGTACGAGCGCGATCCCGATCAGGATCGGCAGTTCCTTCCAGAACGACCGCTGCTTCTTCGCCTTGCCGTCGCGGCGGCTCCGCGACCGGCCACCGTCGCCGCCGGCCTGTGCCTTCCCTTCGCTGTCCTCGGACGATTCCGACCTGTCGGCGGGGCTCCCGAACGGATTCTTCCGCTCGTCGTCCGGCTGCTCCGGCTCATCCTGGGGGGCGTTTGAAGGCACAGGCTCGACCACGGCGTCAGGCTACGGCAAGCTCCACAGTGATCAGGAAGCGGAGGTCTCGCGACGCTCCTTGATCTTGGCGGCCTTACCACGCAGGTTGCGCAGGTAGTAGAGCTTCGCCCGGCGGACGTCACCCTTCTTGGCGACCTCGATCTTGGCGATGTTCGGCGTGTGCACCGGGAACGTACGCTCCACGCCGATGCCGAACGACATCTTGCGGACGGTGAACGTCTCGCGGATGCCGCCGCCCTGGCGGGCGATCACGACGCCCTCGAAGACCTGGTTCCGCTCACGGTTGCCCTCGATGACGCGGACGTGAACCTTGAGCGTGTCGCCCGGGCGGAAGTAGGGGATGTCGGAACGCAGCGACTGAGCGTCCAGCGCGTCCAGGGTGTTCATCTTCAGGTCCGTCCTCGTCCTTGTGGCAATGTGGCTTGACATGTCCGGGCGCGCACCGGCCTCACAGCGGGCGGCCCAGGAGTTCTCGGCAGCGCGTGTTCACACGTCGCGCCAACTGGTCAAGTATGGCATGCGGGATGCCCGCGGTGGACACGGGGCCGCCGGCAGCCGCCGTCATGCCTGGTCGAGCGCCTGCGTGGCGTCGGATCCGCCGTCGTCGTCACGGAGCCGGTCGAGGACCGCGCGGTCGTGGTCATCGAGCTCGTCGGCCAGGAGGGTGAGCAGGTCGGGGCGACGGCGAAACGTGCGTTCGAGGGCCTGGTCGCGGCGCCACCGTTCGATGTGGGCGTGGTTACCGGAGCGCAGCACGTCCGGCACGGTCAGGTCACGCCACACCTCGGGCCGCGTGAAGCTGGGACCTTCGAGCAGGCCGTCGGAGAACGAGTCCTGTTCGGCCGAGACGGGATTGCCCAGCACCCCCGGCAGGAGCCGCACCACGGCCTCGACCATGACCAGCACCGCCGCCTCGCCGCCGACGAGCACGTAATCGCCGATGGACACCTCGTCGACGGGCATCCGGCGGGCCGCGTCGTCGAACACCCGCTGGTCGATGCCCTCGTAACGGCCGCAGGCGAAGACGAGATGCTCCTGTTCGGCGTACTCCCTCGCCACCGCCTGGGTGAAGGGCCTGCCCGCGGGAGTCGGCACGACCAACCGGGACCGCTCGGTGCACACGGCGTCGAGCGCCTCGCCCCAGACCTGCGGTTTCATCACCATGCCGGGACCGCCGCCGTACGGCGCGTCGTCGACGGCCCGGTGCACGTCGTAGGTCCAGTTCCGCAGGTCGTGCACGCCGATCTCGATCAGCCCGCGTTCCGCCGCCCTTCCCAGCAGCGCGGCACGCAGCGGCTGCAGGTATTCCGGGAAGATCGTGACGACGTCGAGTTTCACTGCGGCAGCTTTCAGAGACGTTCGCGGACTGGATCGGCCACGGGGACGGGCCCCGGAACCGGGGTGGTCGTCATCGGGACGACTCGTCCCGACCGGCCGTGTCGCCGGGTGTGCCAGCGGTCTCGGCGGCGTCGTCCAGAAGCCCTTCCGGTGGGTCGAGTACGACGCGCCCACCGTCGACGTCGACCTCGGGCACGATCTCGCGCACGAACGGCACGAGCGCCTCGGCGCCGTCACGGTCGAGGGACAGCAACTCCCCTCCCGGGGAATGGACGACTTCGCGCACGGTGCCGACGACCGTGCCGTCGGTCAGTTCCGCGCGCAGTCCTTCGAGTTCGTGGTCGTAGAACTCGTCGGGATCGTCGATCGGCGGCAGTTCGCCCGCTTCCGCGAGCAGCAGCAGGCCACGCTGTTGTTCGGCGGCGGTGCGGTCCGGAACTTCCTCGAAACGCAGCAGCAGCCGCCCGCTGTGCCAGCGGGCGGCTGCCACGGTGAGTCGTGTCGTGCCACCGTTACGGGACCTGCCGGTGAGAACCGCACCTTCGGCGAAGCGTTCGTCGGGCGAGTCGGTACGCACGTCCACGGCGAGTTCGCCGCGAATGCCGTGCGCTTTCGCGACCCGGCCGACTACGACCTCCACGGCGAACCCCGTCAGCGATCGGTGTCGATCACGTCGACGCGGATGCCCTTGCCGCCGACGGAGTTCATCACGGTGCGCAGCGACGTCGCGGTACGCCCGCTGCGGCCGATCACCTTACCGAGGTCGTCCGGGTGCACATGCACCTCGAGCGTGCGACCACGACGGCCGGTGACCAGGTCCACGCGGACATCGTCGGGATTGTCGACGATGCCGCGGACCAGGTGCTCGAGCGAGTCGGCGAGGAAGCTCACGCCTCGTCGGCCTTCTTCTCGCCCTCGGTCGACTCAGCGGCCTCGGCGGTCTCCTCGGCCGGGGCCTCCGCCTTGTCGGCCTTCTTGTTGCCACCCTTCTTCTTCGGGGTGACGGCGGCGACGGACGGCTCTTCGTTCGCGGCGGCGAGCGCCTCGTTGAAGATGTCCTGCTTGGTCTTCTTCTCGGGCTGCGGCTTCAGCGTGCCCTCGGCACCGGGCAGGCCCTTGTGCTTCTGCCAGTCACCGGTCACCTCGAGGATGCGCTGGACCGGCTCGGTCGGCAGTGCGCCGACGCCCAGCCAGTACTGCGCACGCTCCGAGTTCACCTCGATGAAGCTCGGCTCTTCCTTCGGGTGGTACTTGCCGATCGTCTCGATGGCCTTGCCATCCCGCCGGGTACGCGCGTCCGCGACGATGATGCGGTAGTACGGCGCACGGATCTTGCCCAGGCGCTGCAGCTTGATCTTGACGGCCACGGGTGTGGGTACTCCTGTCGTGTTCGCTTGCTCGGTTCGAGGCACCACCCCCGAGTGGGGAGCGGATCGGCGATGCCCGCAGGTCTGTGTATCGCTCCGACACGGTGAGAGGGCCCGTTCGGAGCGGGCAAGCCACCATTTTGCCAGAGCGAGGTACGTCACCTGCGACGGGCTCCCCTCCCGAGGCCCGGCGGCGGCCGAGAAGACTGCGGTGCGGGCCGTACCGGCACCGCGGCGTGAGCCGGCCTGCGCGGTCCGGACCCGGCGGGCACCTGCGCGCGGCGGGGGCCGCGACACCGTTTCCGGAGCCGGGCCGACGACGACGAGAGGATCGCACGTGGACGTCACCTCGGTGGCACTGCTCTCCGGAGCGGGGGTGGCGGCAGGACTGGCGTCGTCGGTGGCGGGCCTGGCGTCGCTGTTCAGCTACCCGGCGCTGCTCGCCGCGGGGCTGCCGCCGCTGACGGCGAACATGACCAACACCGTGGCGATGCTGGCGACGACCCTCGGCGCCGCGGGCGGTTCCCGTCACGAGCTCCGTGGCCAGGGCCGCAGGCTCGGCAAGATCGTCGCCGCGGCGACCGTCGGCGGTTCCGCCGGTGCCGCGCTGCTGCTGACGACACCCGCCGACACGTTCGAAGTCGTCGTACCGTGGCTGATCGCGCTCGGCTCGGTGCTGCTCCTGTTACGCGACCGCCTCCGGCAGGCCGCGGACATCCGCGCGGCACGGCGGGGCCGCGAGCGCTCCCCCGGTGCCGGGTTCGCGGCGGCGTTCGTCGCCGTGACGATCTACTCCGGCTACTTCGGGGCGGGTGCGGGCATCATGATGCTCGCGGTGCTGTCGATCTCGTTGCCGGACCGGCTGCCCGTGGCCAACGCGCTCAAGAACATCGCCAGCGGCGCGGCGAACGGCACGGCCGCCATCGCGTTCGCGATCCTCGCGCCGGTGAACTGGACGGCGGCGGTCTCGCTGGCGGCCGGATCGTTCCTCGGCGCGTGGCTGGGTCCGATGCTGGTGCGGCGGCTGCCGGAACGCCCGTTGCGGATCGGCATCGCGCTCGCGGGTCTCGGGCTCGCGACCCACCTGCTGGTCCAGGCCCTCTAGCGGTTCAGGCCTCGACGACGCCCAGCGCCGTCAGCAGGATCGCCACGGCGGGCAGGAAGTTGTTCATCTGGTGGGCCACGATGCTGCCGAGCAGTCGCCCGGTGATCAGGCGTGCCAGGCCGATGGGAATCGAAATGACCAGCAGCAACGTCGTGCGCAGCGGTTCGAGGTGGCTGACGGCGAACACCGCGGTCGACAGGACGAACGCCGCGACCCTGCCCCATTTCTCCTTGCGCCACTCCAGTCGTTCCGTGGCGCTCCAGAGCAGGCCGCGGTAGATGATCTCCTCGCAGATCGGCCCGAGCAGCCACAGGTAGAGGAACATCACGATGGCCGCCTGCAGCGACATCGGCTGTCCCTCGACGAGCGCACTGATCGCGGACTGAGCGTTGCGTTCGCCGACGATCTCGGTCCAGACCCACGCCCCGACACTGGTCACGACCAGGCCCACGGCGCCCAGCTTGATACCGAGCTTCACATCGCTGATGGACCACGACAGGCTGAGGTCGGCCAGCGGGCCGTTGCCACGGACCTTCGTGATGGCCAACGCTGTCCCCGCCGCGATCACCGTGGGCAGCATCGTTCCGATGAGCACGTTGCGCACCGACATGGCACCGCCGCCGCTGTGCAGGATGGCGCCGATCAACGCGGCCGAGGCCAGCAGTACGGCCTCGACGAGCAGGAACGCACCGAACCCCCACCGCGGCCGTGGCAGACTCGCCGGACTCCGGTCGCCGGGCACCGGCTCTCCCGGATTCGGTACCGCCACGCTGGTCCTCCCCCGCGTTCAGCCGACAAACCGCCGCGAGCCTACTGTGCGTGCTCGCGTCGTCACGACCGCCCGGCGGACGTCAGCCGACGAGTCGTCCCCGGAGCAGGATGTGCCCGGGACGGCGGAGGACGTCGAGATCCTCACGGGGATCGGCATCGAACACCACGAGATCGGCAGGGGCACCGTCGTCGATGCCGTCGTAGCCGAGCCAGGCGCGGGCCGCCCAGGACGCCGCACCCAGCGCCCGCTCCGCCGGCATTCCCGCGTGGTGCAGTGCGGACACCTCGTCGGGCAGTTTGCCGTGGGCGACCATGCCACCCGCGTCGGTGCCCGCGTAGATGTCGACGCCTGCGTCGATCGCCTCGCCGATCATGTCACCGACCCCCGCGTGCAGTGCCCGCATGTGCGCCGCGTACGTCGGGTACTTGGCCGCCTGGTCGGCGATGCCCGGGAAGTTCTCGATGTTGATCAGCGTGGGAACCAGGGCCGTGCCCTGTGCCGCCATCCGGTCGAGGAGCTCGCGATCGAGACCCGTGCCGTGCTCGAGGCAGTCGATCCCGGCGTCGATGAGCCCGGGCAGCGCCGCCTCGCCGAACACGTGCGCCGTCACGCGCGCACCGGCGTCGTGGGCGGCCTTCACGGCGTCGGCCAGCACGTCGTCCGGCCACAGCGGCGCGAGATCCCCGACGCCACGGTCGATCCAGTCACCGACGAGCTTCACCCAGCCGTCGCCCGCGAGCGCCTGCTCGGTCACCGCGTCCGGCAGCTGCTCCGGATGGTCGAGATCGAGGCCGAGGTTCGGGATGTAGCGCTTGGGCAGCGAGATGTGCTGACCGCTACGGATAATCCGTGGCAGGTCGTCGCGCCGCTGCAACGGGCGGGTGTCGATGGGCACGCCGCAGTCACGGATGAGCAGGGTGCCGGCATCACGATCGGTCTCGGCCTGCGCAGCGGCCTCGTCGAGGGCGACCGGGCCGTCGACGCCGATGCCGGGATGACAGTGCGCGTCGACCAGCCCGGGAACCACGAACGCACCGTCGAGGGTGCGCGCGCCCTCCACCGGTGTCAGCGAGATCCGGTCACCCTCGATCCAGAGGTCCTGCTGCCGCCCGTCGGGCAGCACGACACCGCGAATGTGGAACATGGGCGGCTACTTGTTCTTCGGCAGCTTCAGCTTGGACGGATCGAATCCGGGCGGCAGGTCGTTGAGCCCACCGCCGAGCTGCGACACGTCGGGCATGCCGCCTCCCCCGCTGCCGGGCATGCCACCGGGCGGCATACCGGGGAAACCGCCGGGCATCTTCTGCTTCTGCTGCCCCTTGCTGTTCTTGCCCTTCTTGTTCTTACGGCCCTTCTTCTGCTTCTTCGTGGCGCTGCCACCGCCACCGCCGAAGCCGAACCGGCCCGCCATCTGCTGCATCATCTTGCGGGCCTCGTAGAAGCGGTTGACGAGGTCGTTGACCTCACGCACCGCGACACCGGAACCGTTGGCGATGCGCTGCCGCCGGGACGCGTTGATGATCTTCGGGTTCTCCCGCTCGGCGGGCGTCATGCCGCGGATGATCGCCTGGAGCCGGTCGATCTGCGAGTCGTCGACCTGCGAGAGCTGGTCCTTCATCTGCCCGGCACCGGGCAGCATGCCCAGCAGGTTGCCGATCGGGCCCATCTTGCGGACGGCCTGCATCTGCTCGAGGAAGTCCTCGAGCGTCATGTCGCCGGTTCCCAGTTTGGACGCCGCCTGCTCGGCCTTCTCCTGATCGAACGCCTGCTCGGCCTGCTCGATCAGGGTCAGCATGTCGCCCATGCCGAGGATGCGGCTGGCCATGCGGTCGGGGTGGAAGACGTCGAAGTCCTCGAGCTTCTCCCCGTTTGAGGCGAACAGGATCGGCTCGCCGGTCACCTGCCGCACCGACAGCGCCGCACCACCGCGGGCGTCGCCGTCGAGCTTGGTCAGCACGACACCGGTGAACCCGACACCGTCGCGGAACGCCTCGGCGGTCGTCACGGCGTCCTGGCCGATCATCGCGTCGACGACGAACAGCGTCTCGTCCGGCTGGACCGCGTCCCGGATGTCGGCGGCCTGCTGCATCAGCTCCTCGTCCACACCGAGCCGGCCCGCCGTGTCGACGACGACCACGTCGTGCTGCGCGTGGCGGGCCTCTTCGATGCTGCGCTTGGCGACGTCGACCGGGTCGCCCACACCGTTGCCCGGCTGGGGCGCGAAAGTCGTGACACCCGCGCGCTCACCGACCACCTGCAGCTGGGTCACGGCGTTCGGCCGCTGCAGGTCGCACGCCACCAGCATCGGCGCGTGCCCCTGCTGCTTCAGCCACGTGGCCAGCTTGCCCGCGAGCGTCGTCTTACCGGAGCCCTGCAGGCCGGCGAGCATGATCACGGTCGGCGGGTTCTTCGCGAGGTTCACCCGCCGCGTCTCGCCGCCGAGGATGCCGACGAGCTCCTCGTTGACGATCTTGATGACCTGTTGCGCAGGGTTCAGCGCCTCGGAGACCTCGGCGCCCTTCGCGCGCTCCTTGACGTGCTTGATGAACTCCCGCACCACGGGCAACGCGACGTCGGCCTCGAGCAACGCGATGCGGATCTCGCGTGCCGTGGCGTCGATGTCGGCGTCGGAGAGCTTGCCCTTGCCGCGGAGGTTCTGCAGGACCGAGGTGAGCCGATCCGAGAGGGTGTCGAACACGGGGTGCACGCTCCAGCAGTTCGTGGTTCCTGGCGCCGGCTCACTGCGCCGACGACATCCCAGGGTACTGGCCGCCGATGGCCGAGGGGCCGCCCGGCCGGTCTGTCCCCCACAGATCCCCCTCGCCCGGCCGGGCGGCGTCTCTTCTCGGGCACTCGGCGCCCTGGTCGGCCTGTTCGCCAGACCCCCAGCACCAGGCGAACCTCACCGCTTCGGCACCGATGTGCCCGAGCTGCGTCCCAGCATGCGGCTTCCATGGGGACGCGCGGCAGCGTGAAGACACCGGAATCGGGCTGAGTAGAGCTACTCAACCCGCGACTGGGTGATCCTGCCCGCCGGGTGAGGATTTCCCCGAAATCCCAGCGCACAGCACCGCAAGGCCGCTTCCCGGCAGAGCTGTGGCGGACCGGCGGAGCCGTGCCGAACTGCAGAGCTGTGGCGGACCGGCGGAGCCGTGGCGGACGGCGGTGACCCGCTGTCAGCCCGCTGCCGCGAGGAGGTCCTGTTCGAGGCGCTCGCGCCAGGCGGCGTCGAGGGTGCCGCTCCGCGGCGTGACGGCGAACGCGTCGACCACCCGGTCACCGAGCGTCTCGGCCTTAGCCCAGCGCACCTCGGCGTCGCAGCGCCGCAGCGCGCCGGCCACCCGGTGCAGGAGGGCGATACGGTCCATGGCTCGCAGCTCGACCACGACCGTCGCCGGACCGGCCGCCTCGTCGTCGAACCACAGCACCTTCGGCGACACGGGCCCCGCAGCGGCACCTCCGTAGGCCCGTTCCTTCTCGGCGAGCCTCTCCGTCAGGGCGAGCCCACCGGAGACCGCGCGTGCGAACTGGTCCCGCAGCAGCGCCGGATCGGGCGGCGTGCCGAACCGCGGCGACGCGGTGAACACGCCGACCCTGCCGTCCGCGGATCGGCCGCCGCCGGTCCCGCCCACCGGGTGAGCCTCCGGTTCGTGACCGTCCGGTCTCACCGTGTGCAGCGTCGCGGTGTGCACCTCGAGGGAGTTGAGCGCGAGTACCCCCGCGGCCGGGGTGAGCAGCTCGGCACCTGCGGGCACGGCGAACACGACCGTGACGGTCCTGTCCTGTCTGCGGTCCGCGGCCACGGTGACCTGTCCCCTCCCGGTGCGGACCGCGTCGGCGACCAGCTCCCGACAGGCCGCGTCGACGACGTCCGGTTCCGGCAGGGCCCTGCCGGTGAGCAGGGTGCGGGTGCGGCTCACCAGCTCGGCCACCAGGCCCGCCTTCCAGTCGGTCCACACGCCGGGTCCCGTCGCGAGCGAGTCGGCCTTCGTCAGCGCGTGCAGCAGTTCGAGCAGCACCGGATCGCCGTCGATGGTCTTGGCGACACGTTCGACGGTCTCGGGTTCGCTGATGTCGCGGCGCGTGGCCGTGGCCGGCAGCAGCAGGTGGTGCCGGACCATGCCGACGAGCAACGCGGTGTCGCGTTCGGACAGTCCGATACGGACGGCCACGTGCCCGGCGATCTCCGCACCGAGTTGGGAATGGTCGGCCGCGCGGCCCTTGCCGATGTCGTGCAGCAGCGCCCCCAGCAACAGCAGGTCCGGGCGTGCGACCGTGTCGGTCAGTCCCGCGGCCTCGACACACGTCTGCACGAGGTGCCGGTCGACGGTCCATGCGTGCACCGGCTCCCGCGGCGGCAGGTCGCGGACCGCACCCCACTCGGGCAGCAGCCGCGCCCACAGTCCGGTCCGGTCGAGGGCCTCCACGGCGTCGACGAGCCCGGCACCGGCACCGAGCAGTTCCGTCAGCGCCCTGCGGGCAGCCTCCGGCCACGGCGCGCGCAGTTCGGGTGCCGAGTCCGCGAGCGTGCGCAGCGTGCCGTGCGCGATCGGCCTGCCCGTCCGCGCCGACGCGGCCCCGACGCGTAACAACAGTCCGGGATCCCGCGCCGGCACGGCGTCGCGCGCGAGTGCCACCTCGTCGCCGTGCAGCACGACGCCGTCACCGCACGGTGAACGCTGCGGTTTCCTGCCGAATCGGCCTTTCGGCGGATCTGCCGCCCTGAATGCGACGTCGACGGCGTAGGCGACCGCCCTTCCCGCCCCGGAGAGTCTCCGGGCCAGGGTGAACCGGTCGCCGAAGTCGAGTTCCGACGCCACGACGGCCGCGTCCGCCGCGCCGAGCACGTCCCGGCCGCGGCGCGCCGTGCGGCGCAGTTCGGTCCGCACGTCCAGGAGCAGTTCCCGGGCGGCGGTGACCTCCTCCCCCGGCCGGTCGGCCACCTGGGCGACGGCGAACGCGTCCAGCAGTCCGAGGTCCCGCAGGCCGCCGCGCCCGTGCTTGAGGTCCGGTTCCGACGACTGGGCGATCTCCCCGCTGCGCTGCCAGCGCTCCCTGGTCGAGGCGACGAGCTCGGGAACGCGTTTCCTCGCGGTGCGCCGCCACTGTTCACGGGCGGCGGCCACCAGCCGGGACGCCAGTGCGGCATCACCGGCGACGAACCGCCCGTCCAGCAGTCCCGTCGCCGTGCGCAGGTCCGCCGAGGCGACCTTCAGCGCCTCTGCGGGAGTGCGCACGGAATGGTCGAGGCCGATACGCGCGTCCCACAGCGGGTACCAGAGCGCATCCGCGATCTCGCCGATCTCCGGATGTCCATTGTGGAGCAACACCAGGTCGAGGTCGGCGAACGGCACGAGTTCCCTGCGGCCGAGGCCGCCGACGGCGACCAGCGCGACGCCGTCCGGTAGCGAACCGGTGACGTCGGCGCCGGCCGCCGCTGCGGCCTTGCTCAGCCAGAACTCGTGCAGATCGACCAGCGCGGTGCGCAGTGCCGCGGCACCGAGCCTGCCGTGCCGGCCTTCCAGCAGCCGCTCGACCGCCTCGACGAGTCCCCCTGCGACCACCTCGCGCGCCTAGAGGGCATCCGCGCCGCGCTCGCCGGTGCGGACCCGCACGACGGTGTCGACCGAGGTGACCCACACCTTCCCGTCACCGATCTTGCCGGTGTGGGCCGCGCCGGCCACGGCGTCGATGACCTTGTCCACATTGGCGTCGTCGGTCACGACCTCGACCTTCAGCTTCGCCACGAAGTCGACGGCGTACTCGGCGCCGCGGTAGACCTCGGTGTGGCCCTTCTGCCTGCCGTAGCCCTGGACCTCGCTGACGGTCATGCCGAGCACGCCGAGCTGTTCCAGCGCCGAACGGACGTCGTCGAGGGTGAAGGGTTTGATGACGGCGGTGATCAGCTTCATGAGTTGGACTCCTCCAGCTTCTTGGCCGAGCTCGCCATGCCACTGCCCGCCGACGTCGGACGGCCGCCGCGACTGCCTGCGACGTCGTAGGCCGATTCGGCGTGCTCGGCCTCGTCGATACCCGCGACCTCGTCCTCGGTCGAGACACGGCCGCCCGTGACCGCCTTGACGACGAAGCCGAGGATCGCGGCGATGATCCCGGAGTAGATCATGACGACGACCACCGACAGCACCTGTTTGCCCAGCAGATCGACACTGCCGCCGTAGAACAGACCGTCGACGCCCTCGCCGTCCGGGACCACGCTCGCGGTGGCCACGAAACCGAGCATGATCGTGCCGATCAGGCCACCCACGAGGTGCACCCCGACGACGTCGAGCGAGTCGTCGTAGCCGAAGCGGTACTTGAGGCCGACGGCGGCGGCGCAGACGACACCGGCGATCGTGCCGATGGCCAGCGCGCCCCACGTGTCGACGTAGGCACAGGCGGGCGTGATGGCGACCAGGCCCGCGACGACACCGGAGGCGGCACCGAGGCTGGTGGGCTTGCCGTCACGAATGCGTTCGAGCAACAGCCAGCCGAGCATCGCGGCGGCGGTGGCGGTCACGGTGTTGATGAAGGCGATGCCCGCGACGCCGTCGGCGGCGTAGGCAGAACCGGCGTTGAATCCGAACCAGCCGAACCACAGCAGGCCGGCACCGAGCATCACGTAGGGCAGGTTGTGCGGCTTCATCGGCTCCCTCGGCCAGCCGGCACGCTTGCCGAGCACCAGGACCAGGCCGAGTGCGGCGGCACCCGCGTTGGTGTGCACCGCCGTACCACCCGCGAAGTCGAGGGCGCCCAGCTCGTCGATCCAGCCGCCGGTGCCCCACACCCAGTGCGCCACCGGGAAATAGACGAGCGTGGCCCACAGGCCGCCGAACAGCATCCAGGCGCCGAACTTCATGCGGTCGGCGACGGCACCGGCGATCAGCGCGACCGTGATGATCGCGAACATCGCCTGGAAGGCCACGTCGACCGTGCCCGCCGTCGGGTCTCCCTCCGGCGTCATCAGACCGGAGAGGCCGAGCATCTCGAACGGGTTGCCGACGACACCGCCGACCGTCTCGCCGTAGCTCATCGAGTAGCCGTAGACGACCCACAGCACGGAAATGAGGCCCATGGAGCCGAAACACATCATCAGCATGTTGAGCACGCTCTTCGAGCGGACCATGCCGCCGTAGAAGAACGCCAACCCCGGCGTCATGAGCAGCACCAGCGCAGCACTGGTGAGCAACCAGGCGGTATTCCCTTCCACGCTTCTCCTCCTTAAGAGAGCAGGCAGCCGAACTCGCGATTGCGGGACAGCATCGGAAAGCCGTGTTGCGCCGAATGGATCCCGACGTTTCGGGTGCGTGAAGCGATTCGTCGTGATTGTTACTTCTGCGTTTCCGCCATCAGGGGGAGATACGTCCGGTTGCGAAACGTCGTGGTCGAATAGGCGTGTGACCACTCGGAACGACCCGCGCTCGTTGCCGCCCGCCGTCGTGGGCGCACTGCGCTGCTCCGTGTGCTCGGAGCAGCTGCATCCGGAAGGCCGGTCGCTGCGCTGCGGGCGTGGCCACTCGTTCGACATCGCCAAGCAGGGCTACGTCAACCTGCTCAGGGCAGGCGTGGACGCCGGCACCGCCGACACGAGCGACATGGTCGCCGCGCGAGCGGACTTCCTGGCCTCGGGCCGGTACGCGCCGCTCGCGGAGCTGCTCGCAGGGGTCGCCCGGTCGGCAGGGGAACCGGAGTTCGTGGTCGACGCGGGAGCGGGCACGGGCTACTACCTCGCCGCTGTACTCGACGACGCCGAGTCCGCGTGGGGGCTGGCGCTCGACGTGTCGGCACCCGCGCTGCGGCGTGCGGCGAAGGCTCACCCGCGGATCGGCGCCGTGGTGTGGAACTTGTGGGAGCCGTGGCCGGTGGCCGACGGGGTCGCCGACGTCGTGCTCGACGTCTTCGCGCCGCGCAATCCGGCGGAGTTCCACCGCGTGCTGCGCCCCGGTGGGCTGCTCGCCGTGGCGACACCCGGCGCGGGCCATCTGCGCGAGCTCGTCACCGACCTGGGACTGCTCGACATCGCCGGAGACAAGACCGAGCGGGTCGCCGACTCGCTCGCCGGCCTCTTCGAGCCCGCCGGGGTGGAGACGACCCGGCACACCGCCGAGTTCGACGCCGACGAGGTGCGCAGACTGGTGCTCATGGGACCGAACGCCCACCACCTCCACCGCGACGGCCTCGGCGAGAAACTCGACGCGCTGACCGGGACCGCGGCGGTCACCGTCGAGTTCGACGTGTCGGTACTGCGACGAAAGGGATGACGGGACCGCGCGGACGACGCGGGAAAGGGATGGGCCCCGCGCGTACCGTCGGGCAGCGGTAGGACCGCGACGGCATGGCCACGACGACCGCCGACCTGCGGCGTGGGAGGGAACTGTGAGCGAGCTGGCGGCGAGCGTGCTGGCCGACCGGGATTGGCTGCGGACGGACCTGCGGCGTGCGGCCCGGCTCTACGGCGCGGCCGGCGAGCGGGTGCTCGGCACGATCCGGTGGTACTCGGCGTCGTCGATGCTCGTGGCGCCCGCGCTGGAGTCGCTGGTCCACACCGGAACGGCGGCGGATCCGTCGCTGGAGGCGGTGATGCTGGAGATTCACCACGACGGCCGGATCCTCGACTCACGGTCGGTGCGGCCGTTCGACGGTGGAATGCCGGATCTCGCGGCGGCGTTCTCGCGTGCGCTGGGCGCGGCCGTCGAGGCGATCGCGGAGGTCAGCGGAGCCACACCGCGGTCGTTGTGGGCGATCGCGGCCGACTCGGTCGGCAACCGCCTGCTCTGGGCGGGGTCACGAACGGACGCGGCACCGGAGGCCATGCGGCTGGCGGGCGAGCTCGGTGACGGCATCGTCGCCGCGGGCTCGCCGATGCCCCGGCCGCTGTTCACCGAGGTCGGCGGCACTCCGGTGGTGCGCCGGACCTCGTGCTGCCTGATCTACGACATCCCCGGCGGGCAGAAGTGCGCCAGCTGTCCGAAACAGACACCGGAGGAGCGCACCCGGCGGCTGCGCTCCCTACTCGGCTGACGCCGGCCGAACCGGCGCCGTGGCCGCCCCGGTCAGCGCTGTCCACTCCGGACGGGAGCAGCGGCGTCCTCCCTGGTCAGGAATTCACCGAACGGCTCGGCCGCCGGGTCGAGGTCGATCTCGCGGCCGCGAAGCCAGCTCGCGCGCACGACCCCCGCCAACGCCCGGTCGTGGTAGGCGCTCACCGGGTTGCGGTGCTGGAGCCGGGTCCTGTCGACGACGAATGCATCGTCGGGTGCGAACACCGCGAAGTCCGCGTCGCAGCCGACCGCGATGCGTCCCTTCCGCGGCAGCCCGACCTGCTCGGCGGGTCCCTGCGCCATCCACCGCACGACGTCGTCGAGGGTGAATCCCCGTGACCTCGCCCCGGTCCACACGGCGGCCAGGCCCACCTGCAGTCCCGCGATGCCGCCCCAGGCGTCCCCGAAGTCGCCGGTGTCGAACCGTTTCAGGTCCGGAGTGCACGGGGAATGGTCGGTCACGACGCAGTCGATCACCCCGTCGCCCAGCGCCCGCCACAACTCTTCGCGGTTACCCGCTTCACGGATCGGCGGGCAGCACTTGAACTCGGTCGCACCGTCGCGAATCTCCTCGGCGACGAAACTCAGATAGTGCGGGCAGGTCTCGGCGGTGACGCGCACCCCGTCGGCGCGCGCCTGCGCCAGCAGCGGCACCGCGTCGCCCGTGGCCAGATGCAGGATGTGCACGCGCGTGCCCGTGCGGCGGGCGAGGTCGAGTACCCGGGCGATCGCGGTGTTCTCCGCACTGCTCGGCCGCGAGCCGAGGAAGTCGGTGTAGGCGCGGCCGTGCGCGGCGGGCGCGCCGTCGATGGTGTCGGCGTCCTCGGCGTGCACGATCAACAGGCCGTCGAACTCGGCGAGTTCGCGCATCGCCGCCTCGAGCCCTGCCTCGTCGAGCGGGGCGAACTCGTCGACGCCCGAGTGCAGCAGGAAGCACTTGAACCCGTACACGCCGGCATCGTGCAGCGGCCGCAGCTCACCGCGGTTGCCGGGGACGGCACCGCCCCAGAAACCCACGTCGATGGCGATGCGCCCCTCGGCCGCACGGCGTTTGACGTCGAGTGAGGCCACGTCCACGGTCGGCGGCAGACAGTTGAGCGGCATGTCCACGAGCGTGGTGACGCCCCCGGCTGCCGCCGCGCGGGTGGCCGTGTCGAAGCCCTCCCAGTCGCTGCGGCCGGGATCGTTGACGTGTACGTGGGTGTCGACCAGCCCGGGCAGCAGGACCTCGTCCTCCCGCAGCTCGATCACGCGGTCCCCGGAGAGCGCGCCGTAGTCCTCGACCGCCGTGATGCGCCCTTCGGACACACCGACGCTGCACGAACGCTCACCGTCGGGCGTCACCGCACGTGCCGCGTGGAACACCAGATCCATACCCGCACCTCCTCACCGAAAGACCACGTGCAGCCAAGCACATGTGAAGCCATAGGTAAACACCCCGATCGCACACGCGGCCCGCGATGACCCCGCACGATGACGGGCAGACCGTGCAACGAAGGCGCTGTGCAACGAAGGCGCTGTGCAATGAAGAGCACTGCGCGGTGAAGCCTGCGCGATGGACACCCTGCGGCGGCCGCCCCGCGCGGCGGCTCCATCCCGCGCCTGCGCCCGCCGCCGGAGCAGGCACGCTAGATTCGACCCGTGCTCCCCGCCGACGACACCCACCTCGGTGCCCGCATCCGGTCGCTGCGCACCGGGCGCGGCGTGTCCCTGCGCGCCCTGTCGGCGGAACTGGGGATCAGCCCGAGCGCGCTGTCGCAGATCGAGCGCGGCCGCATGCGCCCCTCGGTGACCCGGCTGCTGCAGATCATGTCGGCACTGGAGGCGCCACTGTCCGCGGCGTTCGGCGAGACGGCCACCGGCGTCGCAACGACCGCAGGGACGGCTCCGAACGCGTCACCGGCGGACGGGACGGCGGCCGGTGACACGCCGGACGAAACGGGGTCACCGCGGCACGAGGGCGCGCCCGGCGCCGGCGACGCGGTCGTGGTCACCCGCGCGGACACGACCACGGTCCTCTCGCTCGGCAACGGCGTCACGTATCGGAGCCTCACTCCCGTGCCGATGCCGGGTGCCGAGGTGTACGAAACCGTCTATCCCCCGGGGTCGACGTCGAGCCAGGACGCCGAGTACCTGCGACACTCCGGCCACGAGATGGGCAGCGTGACGGCCGGACGGCTGACCGTCGACATCGACGGCGTGCGCCACGAACTCGGCCCTGGCGACGGCATCCGGTTCCCGTCGGCGCGACCGCACCGCATCAGCAACGACGGCGCCGACACCGCCGTCGCCGTGTGGATCAACGTGCACTGAACCGCCCGGTCGCGGCTCCCGCATCCGCTCAGCGGCGCCCGGCGCGACGGTCGCGCGGCAGCCAGTCCAGCGACGTGAGCGTGTCCGTGGTGGGCACGTATTCGAGGCCGACGAACCCGTCGTAGCCCGCCGCCTCGAGCGCGGCGAGCCGGCGGTCGAGGTCGCTGGTGCCGCTGCCCGGTTCGTGGCGGCCGGGTGCATCGGCCAGCTGGACGTGCCCGGTGTGCGCGGCGTGCTCGGCGACCGTGTCGATGTCGCCGACGACCGCACGGTGGTACAGGTCCGTGAGCAGGGTGAGCTCGGGCCTGCCGACGCGGTCCAGGACGGCCACGGCGTCGGCGGTCGTGGTCAGCGGGTACGCCGGGCGGCCGGACAACGCCTCCAGCACGAGCTTTCCGCCGAACTCGCCGACGCGACCGGCCAGCCGGTCGAGGGTGGCGGCGGCGACCTCGTCCTGTTCCTGAGGGTGGACACCGTCGAGCCGGTTCCCGTACAGCGCGTTGAACCGCCGCGTACCGAGCCGCCGCGCGATGTCGAGCGCCACCTCCACGCTGTCGGCCAGCTCCGCCTCGCGGCCCGGCCACGACACGAGCCCGCTGTCACCCGCCGCCATGTCGCCCGCGAAGAAGTTCAGGCTGACCAGCCGCACCCCGGCGTCGGTGATCGCCGAGACGAACGCGTCGACCTCCCGGTCCGGTGGCACGGCCACGGTGTCGAACGGCCACCAGCACTCCACGGCGTCGAAGCCGGCCTCGCGTGCCGCACGGGGACGTTCGAGCAGCGGCAGCTCGGTGAACAGCGTCGAAAGGTGGGCGTCGAACTGCAGACCGTGCAGTGTGGGGTCCGGGGTCATGCGCCCATTCTGGCCCGCCCGCCGCACCCCCACGTAACCTTCCCCCTCGTGGGACACCTGGAGGCCGAGTTCACCAGCGAACCCTTCCACGGGGAAGGTGCGCCGCCGGAGCACGCCGTGCGGGCTCGGGCCGCGGCCGAGACGGCGGGGCTGCACACGGACTTCGGCCCGCTCGGCACCTCGGTCAGCGGGGACTCGGAGGTCCTGCTCGACGCGCTGCCCGCGATCGCGCGCGCGGCGCTCGACGGCGGCGCCACCCGCCTCACCCTGCGGCTGCAACAGCCCGGGACGACCGTCGAGCCGGACGAGGCCGAACCGGGCAGCGTGCTGGACGGCATCGTGCGGCGGGTCGAGGCCGAGCTCGGCACGCGACTGTCCGAGTTGGACAGATCGGGGAAACAGCGAGCGGTGCGGCTCCTCGACGAGCGGGGCGCATTCCAACTGCGCCGCTCCGTGGCGGCGGTCGCCGAACAGCTCGGCGTCACCCGCTTCACGGTGTACAACTACCTCAACCGCGATCGGCACGTCGACGAGGACTGACGGCGGCACATCAGCCCATATCCGGCCGCGGCCTACGTGCGCACCGATTTCAACAAAATGTTGACGCACTGAGGGGCCTCGCTTACGTTGCAACGGATGAGCCACCGCCGGCTGGCCGAGTTCGACTCGGCCGATCCTGACCGCGTCCGGTCACTGCTGACCGGACGCCTCGACGTCGGCAACGATCCCGACGTCGCGCTGCGCATCGCGGGCGACGGAACTCGTCGAGTTCGCGCGGCTGCGGCAGGGAAAGCGGTGACCGCATGAGCCTCGTGACCACGCACGTCCTCGACACCGCGCGCGGACGCCCGGCCGCGGGCGTTCCCGTGCGCCTGGACGCCCGCGACGACGACTGGTCGACGATCGCGGCCGCCACGACCGACGACGACGGCCGGGTCCGCGATCTCGGACCTGCCACCCTGCCCGAGGGCGTGTACCGGCTCGTGTTCGACACCGAGTCCTACCTGGGAGAGGGCTGCTTCCTGCCCGAGGTGACCGTCGCCTTCCGCGTCACCGATCCGGCCGCACACCACCACGTACCCGTGCTGCTGAGCCCGTACGCCTACTCCACCTACCGAGGGAGCTGATTCCACGTGGGCATCACGCTCGGACCCAACCAGTACGGCAAGGCCGAGGTCAGGCTCGTCACCGTCGACCGGGACGGACCGGTGCACCACCTCAGGGACCTGACGGTGTCGACGTCACTGCGCGGCAGCCTGGAACGCACCCATCTGACCGGTGACAACGCCGACGTCGTGGCCACCGACACCCAGAAGAACACCGTGTACGCCTTCGCCAAGGACGGGGTGGGCGAGATCGAGGACTTCGCCCTGCGACTCGCCGAACACTTCACCGGCTCGTTCGAGCACATCACCGGTGCCCGCATGCTGCTCTCCGAGCACGCGTGGAACCGCATCGACGTCGGCGGATCGCCGCACGATCACGCGTTCAGCCGCCCCGGTGGCGAGGAGCGCACCACGGCCGTGACGCTGCAGGACGGCAAGGCCTGGGTCGTGTCCGGCCTGACCGGCCTGACGGTGCTGAAGTCGACGGGCTCGGAGTTCCACGGGTTTCCGCGCGACCGGTACACCACGCTCGCCGAGACCGACGACCGGATTCTGGCGACCGCCGTCACGGCACGCTGGCGCTATTCGGCCACGAGCGGTGTCGACTGGAGCCGGTCGTTCGACGAGATCCGCCGCACGCTGCTCGAAACGTTCGCCACGAAGCACAGCCTGTCGCTGCAGCAGACCCTGTACGCGATGGGCGAAGCCGTGCTCGAGGCACGGCCCGAGGTCGCCGAGATCCGGTTGGCCATGCCGAACAAGCACCACTTCCTCGTGGATCTGAGCCCGTTCGGACTGTCCAACGAGAACGAGGTGTTCCACGCCGCCGACCGCCCGTACGGCCTCATCGAAGGCACCGTGCTCCGGGACGACGAGCCCGCCGACGCGGCCGGGCTCGCCTGGTACTCGCTGCCCGAGTTCTGAGTCACCGGCCGGGATTCCCGCGACCGCCGCCCCGCGACCGAGGCCGCATCGCGCCACGGCCGCACCGGGCGACGGTGTCACCATCACCGGTCCACCGACCACTTTGGAGCGTTCCCGTGCATCCCGTCGACACGAAACCGCCGCTGCCGCAACTGATCGCCGGTGGCCTGCAGCACGTCGCCGCCATGTACGCGGGCGTCGTCGCCCCACCACTGATCATCGGCGGGGCGGTAGGCCTCTCCCCCGGTCAACTGAGCCTGTTGATCAGCGCGAGCCTGCTGACCGCCGGACTGGCGACGCTCCTGCAGACACTCGGTGTGTGGCGGTTCGGAGCCCGGCTTCCGCTGGTGAACGGCGTGACGTTCGCAACGGTCGCACCCGTACTGGCCATCGTGGAACAGCACGGACAGCAGGCCTCGCTCGGCGTGGTCTACGGTGCGACGCTCGTCGCCGGCGCGCTGATCGTGCTGGCTGCGCCGTTCTTCTCCCGGCTCACCCGGTTCTTCCCGCCGATCGTCACGGGTACGGTCATCACACTCATCGGAGTGTCACTGCTGCCGGTGGCGGTCGGCTGGATCTCGCAACAGGAGGAGTCGGCCAGCGGGACGAATCTTCTGCTGGCGGGCATCACGCTGGTGGCGGTCCTCGCGTTCAACCGGTTCCTGTCGGGCTTCTGGAGCCGGGTCGCGCTGCTACTGGGTCTCGTGCTGGGCACGCTCGTGGCTTGGCCACTGGGCGAGGTCGACACGTCGACACTCGCGGAGGCGCCCGCCTTCGGCGTCGTCTCGCCGTTCCATTTCGGCACCCCGGTCTTCGACATCGCGGCGATCATCTCGATGGCGATCGTGGCGCTGGTGATCATGGCCGAGAGCACCGCGGACATGCTCGCCCTCGGCGAGATCGTCGACCGGCCCACCTCCGAGCGCACGCTCGCGGACGGGTTGCGCGCCGACGGGTTCGGCACCGCCGTGGCGACCCTGTTCGGCGGCTTCGCGTGCACGGCGTTCGCGCAGAACGTCGGGCTCGTCGCGCTGACGCGCATGGTGAGCCGGTACGTCGTGGCGGCGAGCGGGCTGATCCTCGTCCTGTTGGGTATGTTCCCGGTGGCCGGCGGGATCGTGGCCCTGGTGCCCCAACCCGTGCTCGGCGGTGCCGGGCTCGTACTGTTCGGCAGCGTCGCCGTGTCCGGCCTGCGGACGCTGGCGAAGGCGTCGTTCGAGCGGCCCGCCAACGTCACGATCGTCGCCGCGGCGCTCGGCATCGGCCTCATCCCGATCGCCGCACCCGAGTTCTACGCCGGTTTCCCCTCCGCGCTGCGCACCGTGCTCGACTCCGGCATCAGCGCAGGCTGCCTCGCCGCCGTGGTGCTGAACCTCGTGTTCGGCGACCGCGTGCGACGGTCCACTACGGACGCGGCGACGGCGTCGGAACCCTCGGACACGCCAGGCACGCAGGACACTGCAGGCACGCAGGACACGGCGGGCCCGCAGGGCACTCCGGGCACGCAGGGTACGGCGGGCGATCCGGCGAACTGAGGTCACCGCCGAGCGCGCGGGATCGGCGTATCGGCGATGAATTCCCCGAGCGTGGCCGCCAGCAGTTCCGGCCGATCCTCAGGGATGAGCGTGTAACTGTCGGCCACCTCGACGAGTTTGCCCTGCGGGAACAGCTCCGTCAGTCGCGGCCCGTGGTCGCGGGGCATCAGCTTGTCCTCGATCGCCCATACGACAAGCACGGGGCGATCGAACGACGACATCGCCTCGGCCCATTCCAGTAGCTCCGCCTTCGACGGGACGCCACGGCCGTAGCGGACAAGATCCCGGCGGACGGCCTTGCGCGTTCGTGCCGGGGTGAACCAGTCACGCACCACGTCCTGCGGAACCGGCCGTTTCGACATCCACCCCCAACCGCCGGGCGCACGCTGCACCGCACGGAACCGCAACAACTGCACCAACGCGGCGATACCGCCCGGGATTCTCGCCAGCACGACGAGCAGGCGCCCCGGGATGCCGGGCGGATAGTTGTCGAACGCTTCGCACGAGGTCAGTACGACGCGAGCCAGGCGTTCGGTGCGCCCCTCCGTGAGCAGGATCTGCCCACCGCCCCAGTCGTTGAGGACGAGCGTGACGTCATGCAGGTCGAGTCGTTCGAGGAACTCGCCGACGAGGAGGCCGAGTCCGCGCAGACTCAGGTCGGCGTCGGCGTGCATCGGGATCCGGTGCGCGCCCAGCGGCCACGTCGGCAGGATGCAGCGGTACTCGCCCGGCAACCCGGCGACGACCTTGCGCCACACCGTCGCGTTCATGAGTGGGCCGTGTAGGAACACCAGAACGGGGCCACTACCCCCGGTGTCGGTGTACTCGACGGCGCCGGCGGAAAGCTCCACTGTTCGGGATTCGCCCGGTAATTCATCGGTCATGCCTGCTCCTTCACGGCGCTGCTCGACAAGCCCCACCTCTCGACAGGTCCAGCATCACTAGATAGATCGCTCTAGTGAGAGAGTAGCGTAGACTGCGGCGCATGGCGAGCACACGGGAACGGATCGTGACGGCGACGGCCGAGCTGTTCCGTCGCAACGGCTACACCGGCACTGGCCTGAAACAGATCGTCTCGCGGGCCGAAGCGCCGTTCGGGTCGCTGTATCACTTCTTCCCCGGTGGGAAGAAGCAGCTCGGTACCGAGGTGATCCGCGAAGCGGGACTGCCGTACGCGGCGCTGTTCGACATCTACATCGCCTCCGCCGACGACCCGGTCACCGGCATCGAGGACGCATTCGCGGGTGCGGCCGAAACCCTCGTCGAGACCGACTACGCCGACGCCTGCCCCATCGCGACGGTCGCCCTCGAAGTCGCCAGCACCGACGACGGCCTGCGCCGGGCTACCGCCGAGGTCTTCGAGGCCTGGCTCGACAAAGGCACCGAGGTCTACGCCGCCTTCGGCCTGTCCCGGCGGGACGCGCGGGCCCTCGCGATCGCGACCGTGACGAGCCTCGAAGGAGCCTTCGTGCTCAGCCGCTCGCTGCGCAGCACCGAACCTCTCGAAGCCGCGGGCCGCGCCGTGGCGGCACAGGCCGGAAACCTGCTGCCGAATAGATAAGCGCACCCCCAGCGGCCGTGTTGTCGTTTCAGGGGACCGTGTTGTCGTTTCAGGGGACCGTGTTGTCGTTTCAGGGGACCGTGTTGCGCATTCGCGTGACCATGTTGTCGGCTCCGGAGCCCGTGTTGTCGACTCGTGTGCCGACGATTCCCGAAGTGGTGCCCCGCGCGGGGCACCACACGCCCGCGGAACCACAACACGATCCCCGGAACCTGCAACACGGCCCCCGGGAACCGCAACACGGGGCCTCGCACCGGCAGTCCAGTGACACCACCTTGACGAGGCCGAGTTCGGTGTCCACGTCGACGACGGCGCGGTGGGCGGCGAACCCGTACTGCACGTGGGCGGCGAACCCGTACTGCACGTGGGCGGCGAACCCGTACTGCACGTGGGCGTTGCCCTGGCCCGTCTCGGGGTCGAGCGCTTCGTTGGGCCGGTGCCGCCATTCGACGGTCTCGTCGAACTGGACCTCGCCGAGCACGTCGACGAGGTCGGCCAGGACCCCGTCCGCCGTGGACGCGAGCTTGCCACCGTCCAGGTGCAGTTCGGCTGTACTGCGTGACAACCTCGCAGGCCGCCCACGCCGGATCGGCACGTGCCGCACGACGTTCCCGCCGGGGTGCAGCGCAGCGGCGTCACCGTGCACGACGTCCTCGGCGTCGGTCACCGGGTCGAGGACGTCGTAGCCGACGCCGATGAGTTTCACCGCCCGCTGCGCGGTCTCCGGATGGTCGGCGGCCACGACGGCGACGGGTTCACCGCGATAGCGCACCACGTCGGCTGCGAGCACGGGCTGGTCCGGGTGTTCGAGGCCGTAACGGTTCAGCCCGGGCACGTCGTCGTGGGTCAGCACGGCGTGCACCCCGGGCACGGCGACGGCTGCCGAGATGTCGACGCCGGTGATCCGCGCGTGCGGATGCGGGCTGCGCAACGTCGCGCCCCACAACATGTCCTCGTGCCGCAGGTCGGACGAGTAGGCGAACTCGCGCCGCACCTTCCTGGTCCCGTCCGGGCGCGCCGGGCTGGTGCCGATCCCGTTCGCGGCCGACACCGCGGTGTGGCCGCCGATCGTCGTCATCGCATCCTCCCGCTCGCGGCACCGAGTTCGGCGGTCACGGCTGCCTCGTCGGTGGTCCGCAGTCGCCCGTCGGCGACCACGGTCTCGCCGCCGACCAGCAGCAACTTCACCTCGGGCGTGGCGCCGAGCACGAGCGCGGCGACCGGGTCGTCGATGCCGGCGTGGCGCAGTCCGCCGAGGTCCCACACGGCGAGGTCGGCCAGCTTGCCGGGTTCGAGCGAGCCGAGTTCGCCCTCTCGGCCGAGGCAACGGGCGCCGCCCATCGTGCCCATCCACAGCGCATGCCTGGTGGTCAGCGCTTCGGGGCCGCCCCGCTGACGGGCCTGCAGCAACGCCTGGTGCAGCTCCTCGCCCAGCCCGCCGGATTCGTTCGACGCGGCGCCGTCGACGCCGAGGCCGACGGGTGCACCCGCGTCGAGCAGGCCGCGCGCCGGGGCGATGCCCGTGCCGAGTCTGCCGTTCGAGGTCGGGCAGTGGGCCGACCCGGTGCCGGTGGCACCCATGCGGCGAACCGCGTCGTCGGCGAGATGCACGGTGTGGGCGAGCCACACGTCGTCGCCGAGCCAGCCGAGTTTCTCGGCGTACTCCGCGGGCGTGCACCCGAACTCGGCGAGGCACTGCCGCTCCTCGTCGAGCGTCTCGGCCAGGTGGGTGTGCAGCCGGACGCCCTTGCGCCGCGCGAGGACGGCGGCCTCGGTCATGAGCCGCTCGGTCACGGTGAACGGTGAGCACGGGCCGACGGCGATGCGAACCCGCGCGTCGGGCGACGGATCGTGGTGGACGTCGATGGCCGCCTCGGTACCCGCGAGGGCTGCGTCGAGGTCTTCGACGAGATGGTCCGGCGGCAGCCCGCCGTGGGACTCGCCCCGGTCCATCGATCCGCGCACCAGGTGACCGCGCACGCCGACGCGGCCGACCGCGGACACCAGAGCGGCCAGCTGATCGCCGCCCTCGCGCGGGAATACGTAGTGGTGGTCGGCGACCGTGGTGCACCCGGTGAGCGCGAGGCGCGCCAGACCCGCGGACGCTGCGGCGTGGGTGATCTCGGCGTCGAGCCGTCCCCACACGGGGTAGAGCTCGACGAGCCAGTCGAACAGCGTCGAATCGGGGGCGTAACCGCGCGTGGCCCACTGGTACAGGTGGTGATGCGTGTTGATCAGCCCCGGCGTGACGAGACACCCGGAGCCGTCGACCCGGGTTCCGGTGTACTGGGCGGGCGCAGGGCCCTCCCCGACGGCGACGAGGACCTCGCCGTCGGCGACGACGTGGCCGCTGCGGTACTCGGTGCCCCGGGCGTCGACGGTCGCGATCGCCGCGTTCTCGATGATCCTCATCGCGCGCTCGCCGCCGACAGCACCGCGTCGAGGATCTTCTCGTATCCCGTGCAGCGGCACACGTTCCCCGCCGACGCCTCGCGGATCTCCTCGTCGGCCCGGCGCTGACGGCCGTTGTCGGTCACATTCAGGCGCATGCGCACACTCCCTCGACAGTCGTCCCAAACCCAGGTCGGTGTCCGTCGCGCACCGTTTGCCCTGATTCCTTCCAGTCACTGCGTCGCTCCGGTCCCCGTGCTACTCCGGGGCCTCGGGTTGCTCCTGTCAGTAGACAGCCCGGCCCGGCCCTCGGCAACGGCACTCAGACATGAAACGAGGCGCCCACGACCGGCCGATTTTGTGTTTTCCTACAAATCTGATGACGCTGGTGAACGCTCTGCTGGAGATCCCGGGCCTGCAGCTGCGGGTCCGCACGGGCGGTGACCTGCTCGACCGAGAGGTCAGCCGGATCTACGTGACCGAGCTGCCCGATCCGAGCCGGTACCTGTCCGAAGGCGAGTTCGTCCTGTCGGGACTGCTGTGGTGGCGCGAGCCCGGCGACGCGGAGCCGTTCGTGCACACGCTCGCCCAGGCCCGGTGTGCGGGACTGGCGGCCTCGGGCGCCGACACCGGCGGTATCCCCGGCGACCTCGTCGAGGCGTGCCGGGTCCACCGGATCCCGCTGTTGGAGGTGCCCGCCGACCTGTCGTTCGCCGTGGTGACCGAACGGGTCGTACTCGCCCTGGCCGCCGAGACCGGCGGTGCCCGCAAACGGCTGCTGTCGGCGGCGGCCGACGCCGCGTCGCTGTCCGCGCTGCTGGACCGCGGCGCCGCGGAACTCGGCGCCGATTGCTGGGTCGTCACCCCGACGGGCCGCGTGGTGGCCGCCAGCGCGCCGGGGCCGCCGGCGCGACTGGGGCCACTGGGGCGACACAGTGCGTTCGCTGTGGACGGCAGGAATGCGGTGCCGTGGTCGCTGGTGGTCGGTGCCGAGCTGGGCCCAGGCGCGTCGGAGGTGGCCGAGGAGCTGGCGAGCCTGATCGGGCTGGCCCGCGGCCGCGAGGACGAGGTGCGCCGCACCCGCATGCACGTGGCCGCGCCCCTGGTGCGGGCACTGGCCGATCCGGCGGGCACGACCGAGGAACTGACCAGAGCGCTGGCCGCAACGGGACTTCCCGCCGAAACGCCGGTGCGGCTGCTGCTCGCACGCACCCCCGGCTCCGGCGCGGCCTGCGAGCTCCTCGACGAGCTACTCGCGGTGCTGTCGGCCGGCGACACGGCCCTCACCGCGCCCGCGCCGGACGTCGCCGAGGAGGCGTGGGCGGTCGTGCCCGCAGACTCCGGCTGGCCCGGCGACTGGGCCGCGCGGGCGACCGACGCGCTGGCCTCGCTCGGGCGAGGCCGCATCCTCATCGGTGCCGGCGGTCCGGCACCGATACCGGGCCTGCGGGGAGCCGGAGACGAGGCGCGGCACGCGGTGCAGGCGGCACAGCGCAGCCCGGAACGGGTCGCCGTCGCGTCGGGTGACGAACTGGGCATGCACCGGTTGCTGCTCGCGGGGGCGCCGGACGAGCTGCGCCGCGCGCTGGCCGGGCGCGTCCTCGGGACGCTGCCGCGGCATCCGGAGCTGCTGCGCACCGTCCGCATCTACCTGGAATGCTCGGGGTCCCCGACGAAAGCGGCCGAGCGGCTGCACGTCCACGTCAACACGCTGCGGTACCGCATCGCGCGGGCCGGTGAGATCCTCGACGCCGATCTCACCGACTTCCGAACCCGGGTCGAGATCTACCTCGCGCTGTCCGTGGAGTCCTGAACGGACCGGCCGCAGCCGTCGCGACACCGCTGTTGGCCGTACCGTGTGGAGGCGATGGCACGCGACAGGAGTGACGAACGAACGCTCGCCGGGCTCGGGGCGACACTGTCCCGGCTCGACGGTCAGAGCTACGGCAGGTACAAGAGTCTCCAGGGTGACTGGGACGCGGGCGGATACACCGTCGGCATCCGGAAGGCGCAGACGGATCCGTTCGCGCCCGCGAGCCGCGTCGAGGTGCGGGTCTCCGCGGACTACGCCGGGTTCCCGAAGGAACTGTGGCACACGCCGGTCCGGGCGCGTGCGCTCGCGGACCGGCTACTGCGGGTGCTGGGTAAGCAGCTGCGCGGGTCGCTGCTGCGCGCCGACGTCGGCGGCCAGCAGGTGCTGGACCGCAGTGCGCTGCGAGTCTCCGGTGGCGCGCTGACCGTGCGACTGGGCATCGACCTGCCCGGACCACGCCGGCGGATCGACGGCCACGGTGCACGGAAGGCGCTGTGCGAGCAGCTCCCCCGCGCCATCGAGTCGCTGCGCTACGACGCGCTCGATGCTGACGAGCTCGCGGCGTTCGTCGACTCCGTGGAGGACACCGACGCGCTGCGGAAGTCCCTGCCCGAACGTGGGCTCGTGGCGTTCGTCGCCGACGGCTCGATGCTTGCGCGGCGCAGCGGCACTGACGACCGGCCCCTGGCCGACGGCGTCCCGTTCGAATCCCCCGAGTCGATGCGCACCACGGTGGAACTGCCGAACCGGGGGACGGTCACCGGCATGGGCATCGCCGAGGGCATCACGCTGATCGTCGGCGGCGGGTTCCACGGCAAGTCCACGTTGCTGCGCGCACTCGAACGCGGCGTGTACGACCACGTACCCGGCGACGGGCGGGAACTGGTGGCCAGCCGGTCGGCAACCGCGAAGATCCGAGCGGAGGACGGACGCAACGTGGAGCGGGTGGACGTCAGCGCGTTCGTCGGCGGACTGCCCACCGGTGCGGACACGCGGGACTTCTCGACGTCGAACGCCTCCGGGTCGACCTCGCAGGCCGCGACCACCGTGGAGGCCCTCGAGGCGGGCGCCGAGGTGCTGCTGATCGACGAGGACACCGCGGCGACGAATCTGATGATCCGCGACGCCCGGATGCAGGAACTGGTCGCCAAGGGGAACGAACCGCTGACACCGTTCGTCGACCTCGTCCGCCCCCTCTACACCGAACACGGCGTGTCGACCGTGCTGGTGATGGGCGGCTCCGGCGACTACCTCGACACCGCCGACCGCGTGATCATGATGGCCTCGTACCACGCCGAGGACGCGACCGAACGGGCCCGGCAGCTGCGCAGCGGCACCGACCGAACGGTCGAGGCCAGCGGCTTTCCGCCCGTACGGCACCGGGTGTGCGAACCGGCCACGCTCTCGCCCGAACACAAGGGAAAGCGCAAGGTCAAGCAGCGCGGCATCGACACGCTCACCTACGGCGACACCGACATCGACCTGCGCGCGGTGGAGCAGATCGTCGACCCCGGGCAGGTGATGGGCATCGGCCTGGCGCTGTCGCACGGCGTCGAAGCGGGACTCGTCGACGGTGACCGCACCATCGCCGAGTTCCTCGACCTCCTCGACGACGACCTCGCCGACGGGGCCGACGCGATCCGCCACGGCTTCCTCGGCGACTACGTCGTGCCGCGCCGGTTCGAGGTCGCCGCCGCGCTGTCGCGGCTGCGCTCGCTGCGCGTGGCCCGGCTCCGCGACGCCTGACGGCTGGCGACGGCGAGCGAGCCGGCACCCGCGGCTGCGGCTCGGCGCCGGCCGCTCACGGCTCGAACGGTGCCTGACCGCGGACGACGGTGCGCCGAACCGAACGCCCGTCCACGACCCGCCGGTCCCGGCGACGAACCCCTCGCGGGCCCGGGACCGGCGGGATAACCTCGGTAACGATGATCGACGTGCGGGACGGCTCGGGCGAGGCAGGCCTGATCCTGGGCAAGCGCACCGTGCTGCAGCTCTCGTGCGGCGTCTTCGTCGCTCTGATCGGGCTCTTTCTGGCGATCGGTTCCGACAACCCGGTCTGGCTGTCCGCGGCGCAGGTCGGTGCGGGCGCGACGATGACCGTGTCGGCCTGGCGAGCCGCCCACCGCTCCCCGAACCGACGATCCCCGAGCCGCTGCAACCAACCCGACTGCGACCAACCCGGCTGCGACCAACCCGGCTGCGTCGCCGGCCGGCGACGACCGTTCGCGGCGAGTCCGCGGATCATGCGTTCCGCAGGGCGGCGCGGAGCCTGAGCGCCGCGATCCCGCCGAGCACGATCGGTACGAGCAACAGCAGGAAAACGGGGCGGTAGGCCGCGGCGCCGTCGACCGCTGCCGCACAGAACGCCAGCACGGCCCCGTACACAGCCGGCCCCGTCGCGGCCCCGAGGAACTGCGCACCCTGGAAGATGCCGACGCCGGTGCCGACGTGTTCGGGCGGCAGCACCCGGCTCACGACACTGGTCGCCAGGGTCACGACGACCGCGAACCCCGCACCGAGCGCCACGACCGGCGCCACGATCACCACCGGTGCCGCGTCCGCCAGGGCGTACAGCGACGCCGCGGCTCCGCCCATGACCGCGAGGCCGATCAGTGCACCGGTTCCCTCGTTGAGACCACGGGCGCCGAGTCTGCCGACCACCGGTGACATGACGGCGAGTGCCACGCCACCCGGGATCATGACCAGGCTGCCGTGGGCGGGGATCAGACCGTGGACGTCGACCACGAGCACCGGGACCAGCACCAACATGGCGAGGTTCGCTGCCATGGCGGAGAAGATGACGAGGACCGCTGCGCCGTAACCCCGGTGCCGGAACAACGACGGCGGCACGAACGGCTGCTCGGCGGTGCGCATGCGCATGCCGAACAGCGCCAGCGCCGCCGCACCGGTGAGCAGCGCCGACCAGGACGACGGCGAGGTCACACCCGCGCTCTCCACCCGCGTGATGCCGAACAGCAGAGCTCCGGTGCCGAGTCCGAGCAACACGCCGCCGGACAGGTCGAACGCCCGGCTGTCCGTGGCGGCGTCGACGGGAAGCACGCGCGCCACCGCCGGCACCAGGAGCGCCGCGAGTGCCGCGGTCAGCCAGAACGGAGACTGCCAGCCGAGTGACTGGCCGAGCAGGCCGCCCACGACGGGGCCCGCTGCGGCGCCGGCTCCACCTGCGGCCGCGAGAAACCCGACGCCGACGGCCGCCCGGTCGGCCGGTAGTGCCCGTGTGACGGCCACGATCGCGAGCACCGGTACGGCGGCACCGCCGACGCCGGTGACGATCCGGCCGCCCACGAGCAGCGGCAGCGCCGGTGCGACCGCCGAGATCACCGCACCGACCGCGAACGTCACCAGTGCACCGCGGAACAGCCTGCGGAGTCCGACACGGTCGACGATCCGGCCGTAACACGGAATTCCGACGGCGCAGGCGAGGACGAATCCGGAGACCACCCACGACGTCTGCGCCGTGGAGGCGTCGAACCGCTCCCCGATCCGGGGTAGGAGCAGGGACATCATGTCCGCGCTGACCGGGACGAGCATCATGGCCGGCACGAGTGCCGCCAGCAACCGTGCCGGCGTGACGTCCCGTGGCGTCGAGGTCGAGACCACAGCCACTCCTTCGGTAAATGTTACTGGATAAGTAACAGTTAGGGGCGAGAAAAAGGCGAGGCCGTCGCCTCGCCTGCCCGGCCGCCCGGACGTCGGACTCAGTTCCCCCTGGCCGCCTCTTCGGCGCGCTCACTGCGGTACACCCGACCCAGCAGGTCGGCGATACTCGTCTGCGCGAGCCGTTCTTCCATGGCGCGCTGCGCGTCGGCGAACTCCGATTCCAACAGCGACAGCATGTGTCTGCCGATGACGCAGTTCCGGTTCGGCGGGTGGGCGTGCACGGGCAGCGGAACGGCGCCGTCGTCCGCAACCGCATGGACATCGCGAAGTGTGATCTCCTCGGCAGGCTTGGCGAGTCGCCAGCCGCCTGCCGCACCCTCGACCGCGACGACGAGACCGCGTTCACGCAACCGGCCGAGGACTCTCCGGACGAACGCAGGATTGCTGTCCAGACTCTCGGCGATCGCCTGCGACGACCGGAGCTCTCCGCCCTGCCATTGCGCCAGGAACGCCAGCGCGTGCACTGCCGTCGCCGTCCTGCTGCTCGCGACCAACTGCCACCTCCGAACCCCCGTAACCGTAACCAGATTAGTCACAGTTTGAGTGAGGGAGCAAGGGGCTCCTACGCGAACGGCGCGAGCTCGACGCCCGCATCGAGCAGCCCTTCCTGGACTCGCCGGGCGAGTTCGACCGCGCCTGCTGTGTCGCCGTGCAGGCACAGCGAGCGCGGCCGCGCCTCGATCTCGGTGCCGTCGATCGCGGTGACCATTCCTTCGGTCGCCATCCGCACGCTACGGGCGACGACCGTGTCGGCGTCGTGCACGACGGCGCCCGGTGCCCGGCGGGACACGAGCTTGCCGCCCGGCGTGTAGGCGCGATCGGCGAACGCCTCGGCGATGGTCGGCAGTCCGGCCTCGTCGGCCAGCCGCAGCAGTTCGGATCCGGGCAACCCGAGGATGGGGAGCTTCTCGTCGAAGGCGCGAACCGCCGCCACGACGGCCTCTGCCTGCGCCGTGTGGTGGGCGACGGCGTTGTACAACGCGCCGTGCGGTTTGACGTAACGCACGCGCGTACCCGCGATGCGCGCGAAGCCGTCGAGTGCGCCGACCTGGTAGATGACGTCATTGCCGAGTTCTGCCGGGTCGACATCGATGAACCGCCGGCCGAAACCGGCGAGGTCGCGGTAGCCGACCTGCGCGCCGATCGCCACACCGCGTTCGGCGGCGCGCTCGGTGACACGACGCAGCACCGTCGGGTCGCCCGCGTGGAATCCACATGCGACGTTGGCGCTGGTCACGATGTCGAGCAGCGCGTCGTCGTCGGTCAGCGGCCAGATCCCGAAACCTTCACCGAGGTCACTGTTGAGGTCGAGCACCATGTCGTCAGGGTAAACGCAGGCCCCGGGGCGGCGGCGTGCGCGCGTGCACCGAAGAGCCACCAGGCATGGCGGTAGCGGTTTCCTCGGGGTTCCCGTGGCGACGCCGGACGTGGGCCGCCGTTCCCGTCAGAAGGGTGGCGCTTCGTCACGACTCAGCGGCGACTGCCGTCGTGGGGTGAGGACTGGTTCGCGTTCGCCGGTGTAGGTGGTGCCGGTGGGGGTGGTGATCGTTGTGGCGCCGCGGACCGCGGTCGTAGCGGGTGACCCACCCGGGAGCGTTCTTCATCCGGTGATGTCGTCGGCAGCGTGGTCCGGTGTTGGTCACCGAGGTGGGGCCGTGGTGGGCGGCCCATTCACGTTCGTGGTCGAGGTCGCAGTGTCGCGCGGGCCGCCGGCACCAGGGAACAACGCATTCGCGGTCGCGTACGCGGACGAATTCGCGCATGGTGGCCGTCGGTCGGCGGCGGGTCCGGCCAAGGTCGACCGGCTAGCCCGTGGCCGAGTCGCACAACACCGCCCGCCACACGCTTTCCGGACCGGTCATGATCTCCCGGGCGATGGGTGCGGGGATGGGGCCGTAGCCGTCGAGTTCGCAGCCGGTGTCGCTAATGGACAGGGCCGCGTCAACCGGCAGGTGCACATACACCTGCGCCGCCGCCTGCGGCACCTGAACACCGGGGTCGTTGCCGAGTGGCAGGTCGGCGGTGACATCGGCCCGCAACTGCTCCAACGTGCGGGTCTCGCCGCCTCGACGCAGTCGGCGGGCCATGACATCGACTCGGGCGTAACATGCCGAGGCCACTTCGGAGCGCAGGTCGACGGTCAGGCGTGATTGGGCGTGCTCGCCGTGATCGAGCTGGAGTTTGCGGTCCTCGTCGGCAGTGCGGGCGCGGGCCGTCGGCCCGCCCGGATCGACGCGCTGCACCAGCCGTGCCGCGTGACGGGCCATGTTGCCCGGCTGCCACGTCGACACCGGCGCATCCGTCAGCTTATCGGCCAACAGCTCGTCCACCCGCCGGGCGTGAGCGTCGGACAACGGTGCGGTCACCCGCAGCACCCGGCGCGCCCCGTGGCCGTCGGTCAACCCATCGCGCATGGCCGTCAGCATCTGCGGCATCCGGCTGGTCAGGTCCATCGTGGTGCCGATTTCGTGGTGCCGATTTCGGTCGTCGTGCCGAACAGTGCCCGTTCGGGGACGACGTCAACCGTGATGGCCGGGCGCGGTCGTTCGGGAGGGCTGTCAACGCGAGGGAGTACACCCGGCGGGATCACCCCATGGCGGACCACTGTGGAGCGTCACGGTGGACCACCGGAGGACCTACTCGGATCGGCGTGTTGTTCGTGTGATCCACACCGATCCCGGAGGCACCCACCCATATCGAGATCATCACCTGCGTGCCGGCTTGTCACCAACGAGCCCGAACAGCACACCTACCGAACACGCAGGCAATCGAAACAGCCGCACACCGACGACACCGTGCGCTTTGAGGACCGCGTGATACACCCGACCACACGGGGCGATCACGCGGAGTTCCACCTGATCCCGGAGAACTGCCCGCCCGGCGAGGGCGGCGAGCCCCGGAAACCGCAACACGAACCCCGCGTGCACAACACACGCCCGGAAACCGCAACACGGGCCCCGGAATGCGCAACACAGGCCCCGGAATCTGCAACACGGGCTCTTGAACGCGGGACACGCGGGTCCGAATGTCGGCGGTCAGCCGGCGCGGGCTGCCAGCCGCGAGAGCGCTCGCCGGTCCAGTCCGGTGGCCAGCTCGTGTTCGTCGACGGCGCCGCAGTCGAGACCGCGCAGCACGTACGTCGCGAGTGCCTGGGCGGTCGCGGGCTCGTCGAGCATCGCACCGTCGCCGTCCCCGGCGTAGACGCGCAGCCGGTCGGCCGCGGCGGCGAGGTTCTCGCGGAAGAACGCGTAGGTCGCGGCGAACCGGCTGGGCAACTGGTGCGGATGCAGATCCCAGCCCTGGTAGAAGCCCCGTTCGAGGGACCGGCGCACCAGGCGGAGATGCTCGGCCCAGCCATCGGCGACGGCCTCGCCCACCGGCAGCCGGTTGGTCGAGCCGTCGGACAGCCGGACGCCCCGGCCTGCGGCCGCGACCTGCATGAACTGCTTGGCGAAGTCGGCGGCCGGGTGGTCCATGCCCTGGTAGGCACCGGCGATGCCGAGTCCCGCGCTGTAGTCGTAGGTGCCGAAGTGCAGCCCGCTGCATCGACCGTCGGCGGCGTGCACGATGGCGGGCAGCGCGACGGTGCCGTCCGCCCGCAGCACCGACTGGGTGGTCTCGACCTGCACTTCGAACCGCAGTGTCCCGACGGCGAGCCCGTGGATCTTCTCCAGCTCGCCGAGGACCTCCGCGGCGGCGGCGACCTGGTCGACGTCGGTGACCTTCGGCAGTGTGACGACGAACCCGGGCGGTGGCCCGCCGAGCGCTTCGAGGAACAGGTCCAGCGTCCGCATGCCGCGGCGCCGGCTGCCCGCCTCGAAGCTCTTGAACCGGATACCGCAGAACGGCGCGGCCCGGCCGCCGTGACCGGCGAGCTCGGAGGCGAGTTCCCGCCCGCAACGCACGGCTTCGGCGTCCTCGACGTCGTCGCCGGGATTGCCGTAGCCGTCCTCGAAGTCGATGCGCAGATCTTCGATCGGCTCGGACGCGAGCTTGGCGCGCACGCGGGCGAGCACGTCGTCGGCCGCGGGAAGTGCGTGGGACGTCAGCACGTCGAGCGCACGAGCGCCCCACTCCCCCGGCAGCCCGGCGTGGTACCCGCCTGCGGGCACGTAGACGGTGTGGACGGGTTGCCGTCCGGCCGGCTCACCGGGATAGGCGGCTGCCACACGTGCATCGGACGCAGCGAGCGAGGCGTCGATGCGCGCGTAGACGTCCTCGGTGAGCCGGCCGGGGGTCACTTACTTGATCCGCTCGTAGGCGGGCAGGGTCAGGAAGTCGGCGAACTCGTCGGCGAGCGCGACCTCCTCGAACAGCTCGACCGCGGGCTGCAGCAGCTCGGGCTGGATCTCGTCGGCGAGCTCGCGCTTGACCTCGTCGAGCACGGAGCGCACGAGCTGGCGGGTCACGGTCTCGCCGGTGTCGTCGAGCACGACCCCGTTCTGCACCCACTGCCACACCTGCGACCGGGAGATCTCGGCGGTCGCGGCGTCCTCCATGAGGTTGTGGATGCCGGCGGCGCCGTTACCGTCCAGCCAGGAGGCGATGTAGCGGACGCCGACGTCGACGGCGCCGCGCAGGCCGGTGGAGGTGCACTTCGCGTCGGTCGCGGCGACGTCGAGGAGCTGGTCCGCCGTGACGGCCACGTCCTCGCGGAGGCGGTCGAGCTGGTTCGGCTTGTCGCCGAGGACCTTGTCGAACTCCTCCTTGCACAGTCCGACCATGCCCGGGTGGGCGACCCACGAGCCGTCGAAGCCGTCGCCGGCCTCCCGCGACTTGTCGGCGTGAACCTTGTTCGTGGCGTTCTCGGCGACCTCGGGGTCCTTGCTCGGGATCTGCGCGGCCATGCCGCCGATGGCGAAGGCGCCGCGCTTGTGGCAGGTACGCACGAGCAGTTCGGTGTAGGCGCGCATGAACGGCGCGGTCATGGTGACGGCGTTGCGGTCCGGCAGGACGAACGTCGAGCCCGCGTCACGGAAGTACTTGATGACGCTGAACAGGTAGTCCCAGCGGCCCGCGTTCAGCCCCGAGGCGTGCTCGCGCAGTTCGTAGAGGATCTCCTCCATCTCGAACGCGGCGGGGATGGTCTCGATCAGCACCGTGGCGCGGATGGTGCCGTGCTCCACACCGAGCGTCTTCTCGGCGTAGGTGAACACGTCGTTCCACAGCCGCGCCTCGAGGTGACTCTCCATCTTCGGCAGGTAGAAGTACGGGCCCTTGCCGCGGGCGAGCAGCTCCTTCGCGTTGTGGAAGAAGTGCAGGCCGAAGTCGACGAGCGCGCCGACCCCCTTGCGGCCGTCGAACTCGAGGTTGCGCTCGTCGAGGTGCCAGCCGCGCGGGCGGACGACGATGGTGGCGTGCTCCACGTCGTCACGCAGCGCGTAATGCTTGCCGTTCGAGTCGAGCTCGATCGTGCCGCGGATGGCGTCGGACAGGTTGAGCTGCCCGTTCACGACGTTGCTCCAGTGCGGCGTGTTCGCGTCCTCGAGGTCGGCGAGCCACACCTTGGCACCGGAGTTGAGCGCGTTGATCGTCATCTTGCGCTCGGTCGGGCCGGTGATCTCGACGCGGCGGTCGCGCAGCGCAGGCGGGGCGTCGGCGACCTGCCAGTCGGACTCGCGAACCTGCTTGGTCTCGGGCAGGAAGTCCAGGCGTCCGGTGCGCTTGGCCTCCTCGCGGCGCTGCTTGCGAGCCTCCAGCAGCTGGTCACGAGTGGCCGCGAAGTTCTCGTGCAGGCCGGCCACGAAGTCGAGTGCCTCCTGCGTCAGCACTTCGTCGCCGCGCTCGATCGCGTCGCCGAGCACACGAACATCAGACATGGAACACCTCAGGAAACGTCGTTGAGCATCGATCTTCTATATGTCGGACTATAGTTTCTACATTACGGAAGCTCAATGTGAGCAACCCTGCAGGGAGGGTGAGAGGAGCCATGGTGGCCACGAGCGGTGGAGTGCAGTCCCTCGAGCGGGCGTTCGAGCTGCTGGAACGGCTCGCGGACGCCGGGGGCGAAGCGAGTCTGTCCGAGCTGGCGACGTCGTCGGGACTGCCCATGCCGACGATCCATCGGTTGGTCCGCACCCTCGTAGCCTGCGGCTACGTGCGGCAGAACGCGAACCGGCGCTACGCCCTCGGGGCACGGTTGATCCGACTGGGCGAACAGGCGAGCCTGCAGTTCGGCACCTGGGCACGACCGCTGCTGTCCGAACTGGTGGACGAGATCGGCGAGACGGCCAACCTGGCGGTCCTGGAACGCGACGAGGTCGTCTACGTGTCCCAGGCGCCGTCGAAACACTCCATGAGAATGTTCACCGAAGTGGGCAGGCGGCTACTGCCGCACGGCACGGGAGTCGGCAAGGCGATTCTGGCGCAGCTGCCGACCGACGAGGTGCGTGCCCTGCTCGATCGGACCGGCATGCCCGCCTACACCGAGCACACGCACACCGACGTCGACACGTTCATGGCGCATCTCACCGAGATCGCCGACCAGGGGTACGCGCTCGACGAGAGCGAACAGGAATTGGGTGTGCGGTGCATCGCGGTGCCGGTTCCGGGAACGCCGACGCCGACCGCGGTGTCGGTGTCGGGGCCGGAGGGCAGGCTGACGAAGGAGGCGGTCGTACGCATCGCCCCCACGGTCCAGCGCACCGCCGAGGCCCTGGCGAAACAACTGCCGGGATGATCCGCGGCGCCGCCGGTCCAGGCTCAGGCCCACACCACTCCCGGCCGGGCCCGCGTCCGGCGCCGGCCGCTCCGATGGGGAGCGGCTGCCGCCCCCACCGGAGCCGGCATCGACCCGCGTCACCGTCACCGTCACCGTCACCGTCACCGTCACCGGCGCGGAGAATCGTCCGCGGCGAACAGGGTGCGTTCGTCCTCGAGCGACTACGGCGGCGCACTACCCCGTCATGATCATGAACTGGACGAGGTCGCCCCCGGTGTCGGTCACCGTGACGTTCGCCGTGATCTTCCGGCCACCCTTGGTGGTCACACTGCAGTCGGTCGTGGCATCCGGCTCGGCCTCGAGCTCGTCGGGACAGTCCACGCTGTCCACCTCGACATCACCCCGCTGGACGAGTGTCGTCGCCACCTGTTTCTCCAGCTCGCCCTTCTCGACGTACGCCGAACACGCCGTGAGCCCGAGAACGGAAAGGCCGGCAACCGACAGGGTCAGAGCGCGCGGCACGCGGGGCATGACCATCTCCTGAGGACGCGACTCCGGCACGGTACCGAAACCTCGTACTTCGCTCAGACTTCACATACACCCTGCGCGTTCCCCTGTCGCGTGGTGGTGCGGGTCACACCCGAGTAGTAGCCGCCGACGGCGGTGTCGGCCGCATCGCCGCGCCCGTGCCGTTCGGCAGGCGGGCGTTCTCCGGCCGGTGAGCGCCCGCCTGCCACGTGACCGGGACTACTGCATCGGTGCGTCGTCGACCTTGATGTCGAAACTCGCCTGCTCCCCCTCGACCGCAGTGACCTTCACGCTCACGCCGATCCGGCTGTCGTCCGGCGCGGTCAAGGTGCACCTGGTGGTCGCGCCGACCTCCGCCTCGAGGTCGTCGGGGCAATCGACCGCTTTCGCCTTGTTGCCCGTGGACTGCTCCAGGCTGGACTTGACCTGCGTCTCCAGCTCGCCGGAGTCGACCTGCGCCGAGCAGGCGGTCACACCGAGGGCGGCGACACCCAGAACGGACAGGGCAACGAGACGTGAAACGCGGACCATAGAAAACTCCAGTCGAGTATTACGGAAATCCCAGGGATACCGTCGGCATCCGTACACCGATGAGACCTCTCCCGCGCAGGTCCGGTTCCCGATTTCCTCGGTGACGAATGGCGCAGTCTGTCGGAATGCGCAGTCTGACGAATAGCGCAGCCTAGCGACTGTCGCTCAGCGGCTGCGCGTCGACCTGGACGTGGAAGCTCGCGTCCTGCGACTGCGCGTCGAGGCCGGTCACGTCGACCGTGACCCCGAACCGAGTCCCGGCCGGGTTGGTGAGCACGCAGCGGGTGCTGGCGCCCACCTCGGCATCGACGTGCTCGGGACAGTGCACCTCACCGAGGTGCTGCCCGACCTCCCGACTCAGCGACTGCGCCGCCTGGCGGGCAAGTACCGCCCGGTCGATCTCGTCGTCGGCGGGCGCATCGGTGGCCCGGCCGCTCTCACCGGCCACGGGCTCGTCGGGCGCTGTGGACCCGCCGTCCTCAGTGCCGCGGTCGAGCACGACGTCGAACTGCACCCGGTCGTCCTCGCCGACCTCGGTGACCGTCACCTTCGCCTCGCGTTCGACGTCGTCCTGTCCGGTCGCGGTGCACGTCGTCGTCGCGTCGACCTCCGGTTCGAGGTCGCCGGGGCAGGTCACGTCCTTCGGGCGCCGGTCCTGTTCGGACAGGGCGCCCATGACCTGTTTCTCCAGTTCCTCCTTGTCGACCGTCGAGCCGACGGAGAACTCGAACGAACACCCTGTCAGCGCCAGCGCCGCGCAGGCGAGGGGGACGAGGACGACACGGGCGAGACGGGACATGACAGGTACTCCTCGGCGAGCCGGGCCGGCCCGGGAACCGGGCCGGGCATGAAATCTCCGATCACACCCGGTTCGGGCCGGGTGGGTGCCGCGGCCCACGACGACGCCCGGACCGCGACATGTCGGACATCCCTCACACGTCAGCGGTTCCCGTGATGTGCACCGCAGCCCGACCGGCTCACCCCAGCAGGGCGTCGACGAACGCCGAGGGTTCGAACGGAGCAAGGTCGTCCGGCCCCTCACCGAGGCCGACGAGCTTGACCGGCACGCCGAGCTCGCGCTGCACCTGGAACACGATGCCGCCCTTGGCCGTGCCGTCGAGCTTGGTCAGCACCACCCCGGTGACGTCGACGACCTCGGAGAACACCCGTGCCTGCGCGAGCCCGTTCTGCCCCGTGGTCGCGTCGAGCACGAGCAGCACCTCGTCGACCTTCGCCTGCTTCTCGACGACGCGCTTGACCTTGCCGAGCTCGTCCATCAGGCCGGTCTTGGTGTGCAGCCGGCCCGCGGTGTCGACGAGCACCGCATCGACCCCCGCGTCGACGCCACGCTTGACGGAATCGAACGCGACCGAGGCCGGGTCGGCACCTTCCTTGCCACGCACCACCTCGGCGCCGACCCGTTGGGACCAGGTCTCCAGTTGGTCGGCGGCGGCCGCGCGGAACGTGTCGGCGGCCCCCAGCAGCACCTGCCTCCCCTGAGCCACGAGTACGCGCGCGAGCTTGCCGGTGGTGGTCGTCTTGCCGGTGCCGTTCACACCCGCGACCAGCACGACCGCCGGCTGTTTCGCGCCGTCGACGTCGTGCGGCAGCGCCCGCACCGAACGGTCGGCCTCCGGTGACAGCGTCTGAACGAGCACGTCGCGCAGCGCAGCCCGCGCGTCGTCGGACGTGCGCACGCCGCGGACCGACAGTTCCTCGCGCAGCTTCTCGACGATCTCGGTCGTGGTGGCCGCGCCGAGATCGGCGACGAGCAGCGTGTCCTCGATCTCCTCCCACGAGTCCTCGTCGAGGTCGCCCGCGCCCAGCAGGCCGAGCAGCCCCTGCCCCAGCGTGGAGCGCGACTTCGACAGCCGTCCCCGCAGCCGTTCGATACGTCCCGAGGCCGGCTCGGGCTCCTCGACCTCGGGCTCCTGCTCCGCCGGCGCCGCGGCCTCCGGGGCCGGCGGCTGCGCAGCTGCCGGCGTGGGCGCGGTCGGCGTGGGGGCGGTGGACGTCGACCCGTCGGCCGTCGGAGCCTCGGCCGGTCCCGTGGGCCTCGTGTCCGGAGCGGTCGTGTCCGGAGCAGCCGTGTCCGTGGGCGTCGTGTCCGGGGCCGCCGTGTCCGCGGTCTCGGCGGTCGGTGCGGTTGCTGCCCCGTCGTCGGGGCGAGCGGTGTCCGTGGCCTGCTCGGCGGCCCCTGGGGATTCCGATTCCGCGTCGGTGTCCGGCAGTCCGACGTCGACGATGTCGCGACGCGGTGCATCACGCGGCACGGACGCGTCGTCGCCGACCCCGGGCTGACCGTCGACCTCGGTGCGTTCCTCGACCGGATGGGCAGGCGCGTCCGGCGGCCCGGTGGTCGCGGTGTCACCGCCGGGCGCGAAGGAGATGCCGCCTCCGGCCTGGTACCCGCCGCCCTTCGGAACCTGCTTCTCCTGGTCCCGCTCCAGGCTGATCTTGCGCCTGCGAGACAGGGTCAGTCCCACGACGACGGCGACCGCCAGCAGGACGGCCACGACGACAACGATCCAGATCACGGCTGTGCTCGACACGCAGCCATCCTCCCACTGGCCTCCGCTCCGGTTGAGACGGCTCGCCCCTCCGGCCCGGGCGGCCGTCCGCCACGGCCGCCCGGCACCTCGCCGTGGAGGCGTGGTGTCGGGCCGTGCCGGGAATCTCGTCCGGGGCGGCGTGCCCGCGGCGGGATCCCCGGCGGTGCGGAACGTCGTCCCGCCGAGGCCGTCGCTGCGGGCTCAGGAGACCCGGCCCGACTCCGGCCGGTGCGCCGCGGCTCGCGGCGTGGGAAGTTAACGGTCTCGCATAGATCTCCGCCAGATACCCACCGAACGTGTTGCACAGACCCACTGATTGGACTAGACCACTCTCGTGTCCCCTTCGCTCCGTATCGCCGGCTTACTGTCCGGCACTTCCGTGGACGGCATCGACGTCGCCATCGCCGAACTGACCGGGTCGGACGGCGAACTCGTCCTCACGCCGTGCGGCCAGTGGGAGCTGCCCTACCCCGACGAGCTGCGGACACGACTACTCGCCGCGCTGCCGCCCGCGCCGTGCAGCGCCGAGGAACTCGCCAAGCTCGACACCCTCGTGGGCCAGGCGTTCGCCGACGCCGTGAGCCATGCCGAGGAGCGAGCAGGCACCGTCGACGTGGTCGCCTCGCTCGGACAGACGGTCTTCCACTGGATCGACGATGGCAGGGCGCTCGGCACGCTACAGCTCGGCCAACCCGCCTGGATCGCCGAGCGCACGGGCCGCCCCGTCGTCTCCGACCTGCGGGTGCGTGACGTCGCCGCGGGCGGCCACGGCGCGCCGCTCGCGAGCACGCTCGACGCACTGCTGCTGCGCACCGTCGCCGACCGGGAGGGAGCCCCGGCCGCCGCGCTGAACATCGGCGGCATCGGCAACATCACCGTCGTACCGCCCACCCACTCCGAAGCAGGCGACGACTCCGGCGCGGCGGGTGACGTGCTCGCCTACGACACCGGCCCCGGCAACGCGTTGCTCGACCTCGCTGCCGCCCGGGTCACCGGCGGCGCCGCGCGCAGCGACGTCGACGGGGCACTCGCCACGGCGGGCACGGTCCGCACCGACCTGCTCGAACGGCTGCTCGCCGATCCGTACTACGCGGCCCCGCCGCCGAAGTCGACGGGCAAGGAGCACTTCCACAGCACCTACCTCGCCGCGGCGCTCGGCGGCCTGCCCCCGGTCGGCGACACCGACCTGCTGGCGACGCTGACCGAGCTCACGGCCGTGACGATCGCCGACGCCTGCGCCCGTCACGGCGCCACGACCGTGTACGCCTCGGGCGGCGGGGTCCACAACCCCGCCCTGATGCGCGCGCTCGGCCACCGCCTCACCGTGCGCAGGAGCGACGAACTGGGCCTGCCCGCCGACGCGAAAGAGGCCTACCTGACGGCCGTGCTCGGTTGGCTGTCGTGGCACGGCGCCGCCGGCAACGTCCCCAGCGCCACCGGCGCCCGCGGGCCACGTGTCCTCGGCAGCATCACCCCTGGTGAGCGACCGCTCGCCCTTCCGACCCCACCGACGTCGCCGATTTCGCGGCTGAGGGTGGCCAACTCGCGCGAGACACGGTAGGAGAGACCAATGCGCGCACTGGACCTCGCGATCATCGCGATCTTCCTGGTGGGAACGCCCATCCTGGGCATCCTGCTCAGCGGGAAGCAGCGATCGTCGAACGACTACTTCGTCGGCAGCCGGAAGGTGCCCTGGTGGGCCGTCACCTTCTCGGTCGTCGCGACGGAGACCTCGACGCTGACCGTGCTGAGCGTGCCGACCGTGGCCTACCTCGGCAACATCACGTACCTGCAGCTGGCGATCGGCTATCTCATCGGCCGCGTCGTCGTCGCGTTCGTGCTGCTGCCGAAGTACTACGCGGGCGGGTTCGTCAGCGCGTACGGGTTCCTGGGCAAACGCTTCGGTGGCGGCCTCCAGGGAACCGCGTCGGTCACGTTCCTCGTCACGCGCCTGCTCGCGGACGGCGTTCGCCTGTTCGCCACGGCCATCCCGGTCAAACTCGTGCTCGACGGGCTCGGCCTCGATGTGTCGTACTGGGTCGTCATCGCCGCGATCGCACTCGTGGCGGTCATCTACACCTACTTCGGCGGGATCCGCGCCGTCATCTGGGTCGACGTGATCCAGATGGCCATCTACGTGCTCGGTGCCATCGCCGCGATCTTCGTCCTCGCGGGCCGGCTGCCCAGCGGCTGGTTCGGTGATCTCGCCGACGCGGGCAAGTTCCAGCTCTTCGAGTTCGGTTCCAACATCATCACCGACCAGTACGCGTTCATCACCGCGGTCGTCGGCGGCGCACTGTTCGCGATGGCCTCGCACGGTGCCGACCAGCTGATGGTGCAGCGCCTGCTGGCGTGCAAGAACGTGCGCGACAGCCAGAAGGCCGTGATCGCCAGCGGTGTCGTCGTGTTCTTCCAGTTCGCGGTGTTCCTGCTGGTCGGTGCGATGCTGTTCTCGTTCTACGGCGGGCAGAGCGTCGACGCGCTGGGCCTGGCCAACCCGGACGACCTGTTCCCCCGGTTCATCCTCGAGGAGCTGCCCGTCGGCCTGTCCGGCATCCTCATCGCCGGCATCCTCGCCGCGGCGATGTCGACGATCTCCTCGTCGCTGAACTCGCTGTCGACGTCGACGATCGCCGACCTCTACGAGCGGTTCACGAAGAAGAAGATGTCCGATGCCGTGATGCTCAAGCAGGCGCGCATCTGGACGATCATCTGGGCGGTCGTGTTCGTCGTGTTCGCGTCGATGTTCACCAGCACCGACACCCCGGTCGTCGAACTGGGCCTGAGCATCGCCAGCTACACCTACGGTGCGCTGCTCGGCGCGTTCTTCCTCGGCATGATCGTCAAGAGGGCGCGGCAGACCGACGCGATCATCGCGTTCGTGTGCACGGTCGTCGTGGCCGCCGTGTTCGTCCTGGGGGTCACGTTCACCGTGGACGGCGAGGCGGTCGGCCTGGCCTTCCCCTGGTACGTGCCGCTCGGCGTGGTCGTCACGCTCGTCGTCGGCGGCCTGCTGTCGCTGCGGCACAGCGGACCCGACCCGCGCACGGCCGAAACGGAGACACCGGAGAAGGAAACCGTCTAGGACCGATCGCGCACAGCAGTGGGAGGGCCGGCGGACGAGCGGATCGTCCGCCTGCTCTCCCCCGTTGGCGGACCCGGCGTCCCTGGCCCCGGATCCGACGATCCGGTATCCGTGGACCCGGTGTCCGCCGACGCGATATCCGTGGATCCGGCGTCCTCGGATCCGGCGTCCTCGGATCCGGCGTCCTCGGATCCGGCGTCCTCGGATCCGGCGTCCTCGGATCCGGCGTCCTCGGGTCCGGTGTCCTCGGGCAGGTGGCGGGCCGTGTTCGGGCACGGGCGGCGGCCGGAGCGGCTACTGTTCACCCATGGCCGACACCTGGCTGTCCGACACCCGCTCCTCGTACGACACGGATGCGCCCGGATACGCCGAGAAGGTGCGCGGACTACTCGACGAGATGCCGCACCTGCGGGCGAGCCTGGCGGTGTTCGCCGAGTCCGTGCGTGCGGTGGGCAGCGGCCCGGTCGCGGACGTCGGCTGCGGGCCGGGCTACGTCACCGACCACCTCCACCGCGCCGGGGTGGACGCGTTCGGCATCGACCTCTCCCCCGAGATGGTCGCCCTCGCCCGGCGCACCTATCCCGGTCTTCGCTTCGAGGTCGGCTCGATGACCGCGCTCGACCTCGCCGACGGTGCCGTCGCGGGGCTGCTCGCGTTCTGGTCGATCATCCACGTGCCCGACCACGCCCTGCCCGGCGTGTTCGCCGAGTTCCGCCGAGTGGTGCGGCCCGGTGGCCCGGTGCTGATCGGCTTCCACGTCGGCGACGAAACGCGGCACACGTCCGAGGGCTACACGGGACGCCCGATCAACGTCGACAGCCACCGCCGCAGGCCGGACACGGTCTCGGGACTCCTCCGCGACGCCGGTTTCACGATCGACGCCGAGCTGCTCCTGCGGCCCGACGAGGACGTGCCGGGAGCCGTCGTCTTCGCACGCCGTGACACCTGACCACCGGAGACGGCCCGACTGTCGTCCGCGGGGCGCGCACCCGGCCGCGGTGTCGGCTGCGGTTCAGGCCTCGATGGGCTCGGCCTGATCGCGGTCCGAGGACTCGGGTTCCGGTTCGCCCGTGTCGGCACGCATGCGCTGCGAGATGACCTTCGTGATGCCGTCGCCCTGCATGCTGACGCCGTACAGCGCGTCGGCGATCTCCATCGTCGGCTTCTGGTGCGTGATGACGAGGAGCTGGGAACTGTCGCGCAGCTGCTCCAGCAGGCCGATCAGCCTGCGCATGTTCGTGTCGTCCAGCGCGGCCTCGACCTCGTCGAGCACGTAGAACGGCGACGGGCGGGCGCGGAAGATCGCCACCAGCATTCCCACCGCGACCAGTGACTTCTCGCCGCCGGACAGCAGCGAGAGCCGCTTGACCTTCTTGCCGGGCGGGCGGGCCTCGACGTCGACGCCCGTGGCCAGCATGTCCTCCGGGTCGGTGAGCACCATGCGCCCTTCGCCGCCGGGGAACAGCACCGAGAAGACGGTCTCGAACTCCCGCGCGACGTCCTCGTAGGCGCTCGTGAACACTTCGAGGATCTTGTCGTCGACCTCCTGGATCACCTGCAGCAGATCCTTGCGCGTGTCCTTGAGGTCTTCGAGCTGGGTCGAGAGGAACTTGTAGCGCTCCTCCAGTGCGGCGAACTCTTCGAGGGCGAGCGGATTGACCTTGCCGAGCTGGGCGAGGTCCTTCTCCGCGCGTTTGGCGCGGCGCTCCTGCGTGGGCCGGTCGTACGGGATCGGCTGCGGCTCGGCGACCGCCTCGCCGCGCTCCTTGGCCGCCTCGTACTCGGCCAGCTCGCCCGCACCGGGCGGCACGTCGACGTGCGGCCCGTACTCGGCGACCAGGTCCTCCAGCCCGATGCCGAACTCCTCGGTGATCTTCGCCTCGAGTTGTTCCAGGCGCAGCCGCTGCTCGGCGCGGGCGACCTCGTCCCGGTGCACGGCGTCGGTGAGCTTCTCCAGCTCCCCGGTCAGCTCCTTGACCTTGCCGCGCACCTGCGTCAGCGCCGTCTCACGCTCCTCGCGGCGGGCCTTGACGGCGTCCCGTTCGGCGGCGGCGCGCTGCAGCGACGTCTCGATACGGTCGAGCGCCACCTCGCCGCCACTGGCGACCGCCTCGGCGATGGCCGCGCCGCGCTCGCGAGCGATGCGGGCCTGTTCGGCACGTTCCCTGGCCTGCCGCTCGTTCTCCGCCTCCCGCACCAGCGCATCGGACTTGCCGGCGATGCTGCGGGCGCGTTCCTCGGCGGTCCGCAGCGCCAGGCGCGCGTCGACCTCCTCCTGCCGCACCTCGGTCAGCGATTCGGCGGCCTCGTCACGTTCCGAGGTGTCCGGGTCCTCCTCGACCGGCTGCTCCGACACGGCGGCCAGCCGGTCCTCGAGCTCGGCGAGCTGCGTCAGCATCTCCTCGCGGCTCTGCTCCACCTTGGCGCGCTGATTCCGCAGCCGCTCCACCTCGGACTCGGCCGACCGCGCGGTCTGCTCCAGGCTGCTGAGCCGCTCGGTGGACCGGGCCTTGCGGACCTTCGCCTCGTTGAGCGCTTCCTTCGCCGCGGTGACCTCGGCCTGGCGGTCCTCCTGACCGGCCCGCGCACCCTCCAATTCGGCGGACGCCCGTTCCAGGGCACGCTCGGCGGCTGCCAGCCGGTCCTGCGCCTCGTCGACGGCGGCCTGCACCTCGATGACGCTCTCGTCCTTGGCCGATCCGCCCACGGCCCAGTGATCACCGAGCACATCGCCGTCCCGGGTGACGGCGACGACCCCGGACTCGGCGAGCACCAAGTCGCGCGCGTCGTCCAGGCGCTCGACCACGGCCACGCGGTCCAGCGCGCGCTCGACGGCGGGCCGCAGCGCGTCCGGCGCCGTGACGACCTCACGGGCCCACCGGGCACCGCCGGGCAGCGCGGGCCACGACGACGTGTCCACCGACCCGCGAGCCCCGCCGAGTAGCAGACCCGCACGGCCGGACTCGTTGTCCTTGAGATACCGCAGCGCCGACAGCGCGTCCTCACCGGCCGACACGGCCACGGCGTCGGCGACCGGTCCCAGCGCCGCGGCGAGGGCGACCTCGAACCCGGCCTCGACGGTGAGCAGCGCCGCGACCGAGCCCAGCAGCCCCGGCAGCTCGTCGGTCGCGCCGAGCAGCGCACCCGCACCGTCCTTGCGGTTCAGGCCCATCGAGAGCGCATCGACCCTGGCCTTCTCGGACGCGATGTCCCGCTCTGCGCTGCGCTCGGCCTTGACCAGCTCGTCGACCCGCTGCTTCGCGGTGTCGGCGGCCTCGACGGCGCGCTGGTGGCGTTCCTGCAGACCGGCGTCGTCGGAGTCCTCGACGCCGCCCTCGGCACGAGCGGCCTCCAGTTCCTCGGCGGCGGCCTCCGCACGGGCCTCGGCCTCTTCCAGTGAACTGGTGAGCCGTTCGACCTCGTCGGCCGTGGCGTTGTTCTTGCTGCGCAGCGCCTCGACCTGACCGGAGAGCTTCGCGATGCCCTCCCTCCGGTCGGCGATGGCCCGCACCGCGGCCATGTGGGCGCGCTCGGCCTCCTGCACGACCCGTTCCAGGTGCTCACGCCGTTCGGTCGCATCGGACAGCGCGGCGCGGGCCTCGGTGACGGCCTCGTTCAGCTCCTCCTCACGCGCAGCCGCTTCCTCGGCCTCGGCGAGCAGTTCCTCGGGGTCACGGCCGGTGCCGCCGGTGTCGATCTCCTCCGACAGGTGCCGCTGCCGCTCCACCGCCAGCCGCACCGTGCCGCGCAGCCGTTCGGCCAGCGAGGAGAGCTTGTACCAGGTGTCCTGCGCGGCCTGCAGCATCGGCGCGTCCTCGGCCAGCGAACGCTCCAGGTCCGCCTGCTCGGAACTGACGACCTCCAGCGCCTGCTCGACCTCGGCCCTGCGGGCGCGCGCAGCGTTCTCGTCGGCTTCCTCCTTGGCGATCGCCTCGCGCTGGGTCACCAGGTCGTCGGCGTGGAGACGCAGTTTCGCGTCCCGCAGCTCCGACTGGACGGTCTGTGCCTTGCGCGCGATCTCCGCCTGCTTGCCGAGCGGCTTGAGCTGCCTGCGCAGTTCCGTCGTCAGGTCGTTGAGCCGGTCCAGGTTGCCCTGCATCGCGTTGAGCTTGCGCACGGCCTTTTCCTTGCGCTTGCGATGCTTGAGCACTCCCGCGGCCTCTTCGATGAACGCGCGGCGTTCCTCCGGCTTGGCCTGCAGGATCTCCGACAGCTGGCCCTGGCCGACGATGACGTGCATCTCGCGGCCGATACCGGAGTCCGACAGCAGTTCCTGGATGTCGAGCAGGCGGCACCCGCTGCCGTTGATCTCGTACTCGCTGGCCCCGTCCCGGAACATCCGCCGCGTGATCGACACCTCGGAGTACTCGATCGGCAGCGCACCGTCGGCATTGTCGATCGTCAGCGTGACCTCGGCGCGGCCGAGCGGCGCGCGACCCGACGTGCCGGCGAAGATGACGTCCTCCATCTTGCCGCCGCGCAGGTCCTTCGCACCCTGGGTGCCCATGACCCAGCGCAGCGCGTCGAGAACGTTGGACTTGCCCGAGCCGTTCGGGCCGACCACGCAGGTGATGCCGGGTTCGAACCGCAGCGTGGTCGCCGACGCGAACGACTTGAAGCCTTTGAGCGTCAAGCTCTTGAGGTACACGCGGCGTCGACCTTTCGCTCACATTCGGGGCGATCTCCGATCGGTGAATGCTACCCGGGCGCTCTCCCTCGCCGTCGGACCACGCCCCGGCGCGGCCCACCTCGGCCGCATCCACATCGGGCCCATCGAGCCGCGCCGACCTGCCACTTTCGCCTCAGCCGCCTCGAACGTCTCACCCGGCTCATACGGCTCACGCGGCCCGGCGTTCCCGTGGCGTCACAGCGCGGCCGGTGGCGTGACGACACCGCTGGCAGTCCCGGCTCGGTGCCGGACAGGAGCCCGCTGGCAGTGTCCGCTCGCGGTGCTTGCTGTCGACTTCTACTGGCAGCGCTTTCCGGTCGGCGTCGTCGTCAGCGCTCGACGAACTCCGACAGACCGCCTTTCGGCTCGGCCCACAGCTCGGCGACGTGATCCACCCGGCCCGGCGTCCGCCCGCCACGCAGCGACTCCAGCAGGCGTTCGCACCGCTCGCGAGGGCCTTCGGCGACCACCTGCACCCTGCCGTCGGCCAGGTTGGTCGCGCTGCCCACCAGTTCCAGCTCCAGCGCGCGGCTGCGGGTCCACCACCGGAACCCCACGCCCTGCACGGCGCCGTGCACCCACGCGGTCACCCGCGCCGGGTCATCCGGCCGGGAACTGTCCGGCCGCGAGAGGTCGTTCGTCCCCACGGTCTCGTCCGTACCCACGGTGTCGTCTCGTTCACCCACGCGTCCATGATGGCGCCGCCGGCGCAGTCTCCGCCCACCCGGCCTACCCACCTGCGCGCACCGGGGCGTTACCCGACAGTGATAGCGTTCCGCCGTCGTCCATCCGGGTTGTCTGAGTCGGAGGAAACCGCATGGCCCCCTCGCACGACGAGACCGCACCCCCGCGCGAGTCGTCCGGACGCTGGCAGCGCACCGGCTACCTCGCACTGGCCGCGAGCGGGCTCGTGCTGGCCACCGCCTTCGGGGCACTCGCCCAGGTCACGACCGGCGGAGGGGACCAAACCACCGCCGACGGCGACGGCAGCTCCCAGGTGGAGAACACGGGCAGCGACAGCACCACGGCCCGGCCCGGCAGCTCCGAGCCCGGTGCGACGACCGAAATGGTCGACGGCAAACCCGTTCCCGCCTCGACGAAGCCGACGTCGACGACCAGCACCAAGGTCAGCATCGGCCCCGACGGCACGCCCACGACGACGCTGATCACCACGACCGACGACCCGCAGCCGTCCTCGCGCGACGACGGACCGGACAACCCGAATCCGCGACCCACGGACAAGCCGGACCCGGAACCGACCAGCAGCGAGAGCCCGACCTCGAGCAGCGCGACAACGAGCTCGCCGCCACCAAGCTCGACAAGCTCGAGTACCTCGTCGAGCGCGTCGCCGGAGCCCACCTCGAACACCACGAGTTCCGGCAGCGGCTCCACGACGCCAAGCCAGTAGTCGCACAGTCCCACCTCGGGCCGCGCTCAGCGACGTGGAACTCCGGCCGGGCCTGCGCTCGGAGCGCACGGCGCGAAGCGTTCGACGACCGGCCGGCGAGCGCTCCGCCGCGGATGCCTGTCACAGAACCGGCCCACCCGGGAACCCGGTGCGGTGACAGGCACTGCTGGGACCTGCCTGGCGTCCGCGAGCCCGATTACGGTTGGAACCATGGACAATCGAGCCGAGATCCGGGAGTTCCTGGTCACGCGTCGGGCGAAGCTGCGCCCGGAGGACACCGGGTTGCCGGACTTCGGCGGCATCCGCCGCGTCCCAGGTCTACGCCGCGAGGAGGTCGCGCTGCTCGCCGGGGTCAGCGTCGAGTACTACACCCGACTCGAGCGCGGCGGCTTGGCCGGCGTTTCCGACAGCGTCCTAGACGCCCTGGTCCGGGCGCTGCAGCTCGACGACGCCGAGCGCGACCACCTGTTCAACCTCGCCCGTGCCGCAGGTCCCGCGCCGAGATCGACGCGCAGGAAGCGCGGCCAGGTCTCGGCAAGCCTGCAGCGCCTGCTCGACGGGATGACAGGAGTGCCCGCATTCATCCGCAACGGCCGCCTCGACGTGCTGGCGATCAACGCACTGGGTCAGATGCTCTACTCGGAGGCGTTCGTGAGTCCGCAGCGGCCGGTCAACCTGGCCCGGTTCTGCTTCCTCGACGAGGGCGCACACCGACTCTACCCGGACTGGCAGACGGCGGCCGACACCGCCGTGGCACTGCTGCACACCGAGGTCGGACGCGACCCGTCCAACGAGGAACTCACCGAGCTGGTCGGCGAACTGTCAACGCGATCGCAGCAGTTCCGGACGCTGTGGGCCAAGCACGACGTGCGACTGCATCAGAGCGGCTACAAGGACTTCCGCCACCCCGCGGTCGGCGACCTGCGGTTGAGCATCGACGCACTCGAGCTGCCCGCCCAGCGCGGCCTGACGCTCACGGCCTACAGCGCCGAGCCGAACACCCCTTCGGAGGGGAAAATGCGTCGGCTGGCCGAGCTGACCTTCGGTCCCGACCAGCGGCCGCTCGCGTCCGAAGCCCCCTCGTCGCGGTGAGCCGCCGGCGCGCGCCGGGCAGGGAGCGGCGGGCGCGAAGTGCGCGAGCGACCGGTGTGCCATCGGCCTGGTGGCCTCGCGGAGGCGGGTCCCGAGTACAGGTGACGATTCGCCCGTACTCGGGACCGTCGCGTCATCCGGGAACACCTCTCCCGGACCGACGCACCCTGCTCACTTACCGCTGTAGACGGGGAACACGCTGGCATCGCCGTAGTCCTGGTCGTGCAGGTTCTGCAGGGTGACCATGTCGGCGTCCGAGATCGAGAAATCGACCTGTGCGTTCGCACGCATGTGCTCCGGGTTCGCCGTCTTCGGCAGCGACACCGTGCCCAACTGCAGGGTGTAGCGGATGCACAGCTGCGGGACGGTGACTCCGTATTTTTCCGCCATCGCTCGGATGTCCGCGTTGTCCATGATCTCGCCGTGTGCGATCGGTGAGTACGCCTCCACGAGGACGTCCTTGCTCTCGCAGTAGGCGAGGAGTTCGGTCGGGGTGTTGCCGGCGTGGACGAGGAGCTGGTTGACGTGCGGGACGACCGTGCCGCCCTCGATGACGTTGGCCAGATCCTGTTCCCGGAAGTTGGACACTCCGATGGCACGGAGCTTGCCCGCGTTGTAAGCGTCCTCCAGAGCGCGCCAGGCCGCACGATTGCCCTCGGCGTAGTCCCCACCACGGAAGTCGTCCCACGGCTGCGGACTGTGGACGAGCATCAGGTCGATGTAGTCCAGGCCCATCGTTGCCAAGGATCCGTCGATGGCGGCAGCCGCGTCGTCGTAGTCCTTGATCTCGGCGGCTAGCTTGCTCGAGACGAACAGGTCCCGGCGTGGCACGCCGGCGGTGGCGACACCCTCGCCGACACCGCGCTCGTTGCCGTATGCCTGAGCGGTATCGATGTTGCGGTAGCCGATCTCGACGGCATCGCGGACCGCCTGAGCGGCCTTGTCGTCGTCGATGAACCAGGTCCCCAGCCCCAGTTTGGGAATCGCGACACCGTTGGACAGGGTGTGGTTCTCGTCGAGGATCATGAGTTCTTGCTCTCTTTCCATCGGTGAATGCTGATCGCCGTCAGCGCAGTTCGGTAGTGGTTGAGGGGTGCCGGGCAGCCGGTCACCCCGTGTAGGAATGAGATGCCTCCCCTGGCACGGGACGGCCCCGGTCGAATCCGGCGAGCGCGTCGACGTCGAGGACGACTATCGCGATCCCCACGTTAAGCTGGGACTCCACGTGCCGGGAGGCCCTGCCGGTACCACCCCTCACCCGGGGCTGCCTACCGCCTGCCACGAGGCTCCCACGCGCTGCCGACCATGGGCGATCGGCGACGAGGTATCGGCGAGAGCGGCAGCGTGGTCCCCTTCACTTGCCGGCTGCGGCGTCAACCGCGTCCGCGATCGGGGCGGCTCCCCCGGTGAGTTCGAGGATCTCGTGAGCGAGGTCGTCTCGGTGCGCGAGTTCGGCCAGCACGGCGGCAACGTCGGCCCGGGTCACGTCGCCGTAGTCGACCGCAGGCCCGAGGGTCACCTGCCCGGTGCGGGCACCGCTGGTCAGCGTGCCCGGGCGGACGATGACCCAGTCCAGACTCGTCGCGGCGAGGGCGACGTCGGCACGCTTCTTGATCTTCATGTACTCCTCGAAATCCTTCGGCATCCCCTGGTCACGCCACGCTTCGGGGAACGCCGAAACAAGCAGGAACCGGTGCGCGCCAGCGGTTTCGGCCGCTCGCGCGACGACCGCGACGCCTTCGCCGTCGACCACGCGCGCGATGTCGGTCGGGGCGCTGCTCGCCCCGGCTGTGTAGACGACCACGTCCGCCCCTTGCAGGACCCGGGCGATCCGCTCGGGCACGCCCGAGCGGATCTCGTCGGCGATGTCGAGCTGAACGGGCTCAGCACCTTGCGTGCGGAGCCCGTCGGCCTGTTCGGGGCGGCGGTGGACCGCGACGACACTGGCCCCGCGAGCACTCAGCTCGCCGACGAGGTGGGAGCCGACCCCTCCGGTGGCTCCGAAGACGACGATGCGCGCCATCGTGGTGTCACTCCTCATCTTCTGTCAGCGGCACGGTCGCCGACCAGTGCGACCATCCTGTGGAGGCATGTCTCCGTCACCGGGATTCGAGGGTCTCGGTGACTGCGGGCATGGCCGTGAACACCTTCGGCCAGCCCGTGAAGTAGGCCAGATGGTTCAGCAGCGGGTCGACCTCGTCCGCGGTCAGACCGTTGTCCATCGCGCGGCCGAGGTGGTAAGGGACCTGGTCGGCCTGCGCGGTCGATACCAGGGCAACGACCGTGACGAGGCTGCGATCGCGCGATTCCAGACCGGGACGCAACCACAGGTCGTCGAACACCACGGAGTCGGTGTCATCGACCAGCCCTTGCGAGACGTTCCCGTACTGCTCCTGAACTTCGGCTTCCCGGGTGGCCTCGGCAGCCTCGTCCTGGTTCAGCAGGTCGGGGTCGGCCGCGGGCAGTTCGGACTCGTCGATACCGCGCTCTGCGAAGATCGCGGCGACCGGGTCGACGGCGGCCATGGCGTTCTGCCATCCACTGTAGAACCCCAGGTGGGTGATGGTCTCGGAAACCTCGGCCGGGCTCACCCCGTCGTCGAGAGCCTTGTTGACGTAGAAGCCGAGGTCCGTGGTCTGTCCGCTGGCAACCAGCACCGCGATCGTCACCAGGCCACGGTCACGGGCCGAGAGACTGTCATCGGCCCACAGTTCCCGCACTTGTTCGGCGTCGTACTGCGCCAGCGCCGGGGCAACGTCTTCGACGGCGGTCGCGCGTACATCCGGTTCCGGCGCATCGGCGGACTGTTGGCTGGTGCAGCCGACCAGAAGTGCCCCGCTTGCGATCAATGCCACCGCAGGACGAGCGAGGTGGCTGACACGGCGAGAAGATCGGTTCGTCATCCGAGCGTTCCTTTCGGGTCAGGCCTGGTCGAGGTACTGCTCGTCGGTCACGTGCTCCATCCATTCCGCGTTGGAGTCGTCGATGGTGTCCTGCACGGCGATGTGCGTCATCGCCTCGCCTGCAGTGGCTCCGTGCCAGTGCTTCACGCCCGGCTCGAACCACACGACGTCGCCTTGGGACACGGTGATCCGGTCCTGACCCTCCTGCTGGATCCACCCAGTACCCTCGGTGACTATCAGCCGTTGCCCTGCGGGATGGGAGTGCCAGGCGGTGCGCGCACCGGGCTGGAACGTCACCCGGCCGGCGCCGCCGGTTGAGGCGTCGTTCGGTTCGTAGAGGGGCACGATCTCCACGTCCCCGGTGAACGTCTCGGCATCACCGGTGGTGCGCTCGCGCTCGCCGGCCCGAGAGACCGTGATGCCCTGCTCCTCCGAGGCAGCGGATGCTCCCGGCGTTCCCGAGCGCTGTCCGTCGGCGGTGGGGTTCTCGTCCGACGCGCAGCCGGTGAGCAGCGCGCCGGCGAGGGTCGCCGCGGCGATGCCCGGCGCGGTCCTGCGGACGGTCTTCGTCATGATCGCTCCGAAGTAATGGGGGGGTGGGTGCGGTGAGGTCTCCCATGACACCGGAGCCGGCGCGTCTTCGACAGATCCTGCTCAACGGGGGTACTGACAGGGCCTGCCATCGGCCCAGGAGTGTGCACGGTGGTTCGCGAGCATGCCGCCGACATGCGACGATCGCCCCGGGAACCCGTGCGCACGGGTTCCCGGGGCGATCGTCGGTCGCGCGTCGTGCCGGACCGGAAACAGCTCAGCCGGCGTTGTACTCGGCGTCGGACACGTGCTCGAGCCAGGTGGTCGTCGTGGCGGGATCGTCACCGTTCTCCAGCATGGCGAGGTGCTCCATGAATCGATCCGGGGCCGCGCCGTGCCAGTGCTCCTCACCGGGCGGGCAGTACGCCGTCTGACCGGGGTGCAGTTCGACCTTCTCGCTGCCGCGGGACTGCACCCACGCCACCCCGGACGTGACGTGCAGGGTCTGCCCGCGGGCGTGGGAGTGCCAGGCGGTGCGAGCCCCGGGGGCAAACCGGACCCTGGAGACAATCATCGCCTGGCCCTCGTCCTGTGGGCTGGCGATCATGTCCACCCAGACGTCTCCGGTGAACTGCTCCGGCGGGTTCTTGGCCGTCGGAGCAGGATCGATGATCTTCATAACGGACACTTCCTTTCGGGAGTTCTCTCCTTGACGGAGTCGATCACGCAGGCTTGGTGTCTGCCCGGTCGTCGAGTGCGGAGTCCTGGATCCAGCTGGCGAGGATGCTCAATCGCTCGGCTGTCGCCGTCCCTGGCTCGGCGGTGTAAACCCTGAGCGTCAGCACGGGGTCGGCGACCGGCATGAGGTCCTCCCGGATCAAGTCCAGCTCACCGACCAGCGGATGATCGACAGTCACCCTCGGCGGGTAGCAAGCGCGGAGCCGCTCCGAGGACCAGCGGGTCCGGAACGGGGGGCTGACCGTCGAGAGCTCGCCGATCAACCGGTGCAACGCCCGGTCACGGCGGGCTTGCGCTGCTGTGGCACGCAGCCAATCGACGTGCTCGTCGGCTATCCGGTCCCACTCGGGGTAGAACGCCGTCGAGGTGTTCTCGTCGAGGAAGACGAACCGGGCAAGATTGGACCGGCCCTCCCCGAGTGCCGGTGCCAGCAGAGCTCGTCCGAGCGCATTCGTCGCGACGACGTCCAGCTGGTTGCTGACGACGATCGCCGGCATGTCCGCGACGGCTGCGAGTGCGGAACGCAGACCGGCCCGCAACCTGGGCGCGTCCTGCCCGCGACTGCGATTTCGGCGATCACCGGTACCCGTGCTCACATCCGTCACGGTACGACCACCTCCGAAGCACGGTGCCAGTCCCTGCTGGTACCCCCTCACGACCAGGTCTCCCACACACGCGGAATCGACGGTTACATGGGGGATAACAGGCCAACGGCTACTCGCGGATGGAGCGGCGATGAGCAACGAGCAGAGCACCGGTTGGACAGGTGGACAGAACGCCTTCGGCGACTTCGCGCCCGGGATGGTCCACTACACCGACAAGGTCCTCTTCGACGAGGTCTGGGAGCGCGAGGAACTGTCCAAACGCGACCGCAGCCTCGTTACGGTCGCAGCGCTGACCGCGCTGGGAAAGACGGATCAGCTCCGATTCCACCTCGACTTCGCCCGCCGGAACGGTGTGGCGGAAGAAGAACTCAAGGAAACTCTCCTGCACCTCGCGTTCTACGCAGGCTGGCCCAACGGCATGAGTGCGACGACCGTGGCCAAGGAAGTCTTCGGCGAGGGCGATTGATCGCATCGCCGACAGCAGTCCGGCCATGTGATCGGCCTGTCGTCGGTCGCAGGACTCAAGGCCTACCCCGCCGGTGCCGTATACGGCGGCACCGAATGGTTCGTGCGCGACTTCATGGGGAGGTCCTGCGCATGGAGTCGACCCAGGAGGAGACGAACATTCGCACCGCGACCCTCTACCCCACGGCCGTCAACACCGAGCTGCTGTAGACCATCACCGACCGGAACACCGCGGACGGTGCGCAAGCGATGTGCGACCAGTACGGAATTTCTCCCGACCGCATCACCGACGTGGTGGCGTTCGCCCTGAACCTGCCCGCCGGCCCGACGGTCAACGAGTCCACCGTCGGGCCGGCGAACCAGCCCTGGTGATGCTCCGCCCTCGGCATGCCGGCGGGGCCGTTGGAGAGTCCGGCAGCACTCCGGCGGCAGGCGCGGCGAGGAGAAACCAGGACGACCAACGGATGAACCTGCGATGACCCGATCCACCACGAACACACCGCCGGGACGCGTCCCGCACCTGCCCCGTCGACGGCTGGGATTCGCAGCGGCGACCGCATCGCTGGTCGTCGTGTTCGCCGCCTCCGGCGCCCCGATCCCGCTCTACGAGCACTACCGGGCCGCGGACGGCCTGACCACCGGGGACCTTTCGATCGCAGCCGTGACGTACTTCGTCGCGGTCATGCTCGCTCTCGTCGTCCTCGGGCGGCTCTCCGACCACCTCGGGCGCAGGACCGTCACCCTCGTAGCCGTCGGCCTCGCCGCCGCCGGGTCACTGGCGCTGCTCGACGTGACCGGGCTGGGCGTCCTCATGACTGGGCGTGCCCTACAGGGCCTGGCCTGTGGCCTCGGCTCCTCTGCCATCGCGGCCTACATCGTCGACCTCACCCCGGAACGGCCACGCTGGCTGGCCGCGACGGTCGTGGCCGGCTCACCTCTGATCGGGCTGACTCTCGGTGCGGTCGGAACCGGAGCACTGGCCGAGTACGGCCCGGCGCCCGAGCAGGTCCCCTACCTTGCCGTGACGGTCCTGCTCGGCGTGTGCGCCGCGCTACTGCCGGCAAGCCCCGAGGTCGTCGTTCGCCGCTCCGGCACGCTGAACTCACTTCGCCCGCGCGTGCACCTGCCGCACACGATCCGCCCTCTGCTGCCGGCGGCGATCGCCGTGTTCTGCGGCACGTGGGCCCTCGGCGGCTTCTATCAGGCTTTCAGCCCCACCATCTCGGCCCAGAATCTCGGCACCACGAACACGCTGGTCGCCGGGATCGTATTCGCGTCCTTCATGGCCCCCTATGCCGTCGGCGGACCGCTGACCGGCCGGCTGAATCCGGGCGCCGCGCAGCGAACCGGCATCGTCGTCTTCGCCCTCGCCGTCGCCGGTGTCGTCCTCGGCCTGCGCACCGGAACCGTCACCGCGGTCATCGTGTGCGGGATCGTCGCCGGAGCCGCCCAAGGAGCAGCGTTCACCGGCTCCGTGCGCGGCCTCCTGCAGCGGATCGGCCCGGCCGAGCGCGCAGGGCTGATGTCGACGGTCTATCTCTTCTCCTACGGCGGAGCCGCCGTCCCCAGCCTCATCTCGGGACGCCTCACGGCCACCGGCATGCCCCTCCGGACCATCTCACTCGGCTACGCCGCGCTGGCCGTACTCGCCGCGGTCGTCGTGCTCCTCGCCTCGGTGCGAGGACACGCGCGAACCGTTGCCGAGGGCGGCCGGACCTAGCACCTCACAGACAACGAAAGGCACCCACGTCATGGACATCCGAATCACCACCGGCACCGCGACCCTGACCGGGACACTGAACGACAGCACCGCAGCACGCGACTTGGCGGCGATGCTGCCCCTGACGGTCGCCCTCGCCGACTTCCACGACACCGAGAAGATCGCCGACCTGCCGCGCACGCTGCGCACCGCGGGTTCTCCCAGCGGGGCCGCCGCGACGATCGGGGACATCGCCGACTACGCCCCCTGGGGCAACCTCGCCATCTTCTACCGCGACTTTCCCCACGCGGCCGGCCTCGTCGTCCTCGGGCACATCGACGACCCTCTCGACGCCCTTCCAGGCACGGAGAGTGACCAGGCCGTGACGATCGCGGCCGTGGCGTAGCCCGTGGCCGCGGCGCGAACCGCCCAGGTCGGACGCGGAAGGCTCCTGGCGATTCGACGACCCAAGATCACGGCCGCGGCGACGGCGGTGATCGCGATGATCCTCGTCGGATGCAGCACGCCATCGTCCGACGAGGGCACCGAGGACGACCCGTCGCCGCAGATGTCCGGAACTCGGGATGCGACCACATCCGGTCCTGCCGCCGGGGCATCCAACGACGCGGAGCAGAGCGTCGTCGGCACGGTCGTCAGGTTCCGCGCCGGCGACGCCGTCGTCGATGTGACCATCGGCGAGGACACCACCGCCACGCGCGATTTCCTGTCCATGCTGCCGACCACGCTCGAGCTCGAGGAGTTCGACAACAGCGAGAAGATCGCCTACCTGCCCCGCGAACTCGACCGGGACGGCACGGCGGGCTCCGATCCCGAGGACGGCGACCTCATCTACTACACCCCCTGGGGCAACATCGGGTTCTTCTACGACGCCTCGGGCTTCGGCCACTCCGACCAGACGCTACACCTCGGGACCTACGACGCCACCGAAGAAGAACTCTCCGAGTTCGAGGGCCGGGAGACCACAGTCGAGATCGTGGACTGAGGCAGTACGCACCGAAGGGAAGAAAACATGGATGTCACCTACGACTTCACCGGCCGGACGGCAGTTGTCACCGGCGGCAGCGCCGGGATGGGCGAGGCCACCGTCCGCGCCTTCGCCGAGTCCGGCGCGAGCGTCGCGATCATCGACGTCGACGCCGGCGCAGCCCGGACACTCGCCGACGAGCTCGCCACGCGAGGCCTGGCAGCTCTGGCCGTGCCCTGCGACGTCACAGACGAGCAGCAGGTCGCAACTGCCGTGCGCGCCACCGTGGACGCGTTCGGCAGCCTGGACATGGCGTTCAACAACGCCGGCATCATGCTCCCGCCGGTCGACTCCGCCGACGAGACCGCCGAGGCATTCGACCGGATCGTCGACGTCAACCTCCGCGGCGTCTGGGCATCGATGAAACACGAGCTGGGGCAGATGCGTGAGCAAGGCTCCGGCGCGATCGTCAACTGCTCCTCGCTCGGCGGCCTCGTCGGCGGCGACGGACGCACCACTTACCACGCGACCAAGCACGGAGTGATCGGAGCTACCAGGAGCGTCGCACTGCAGTACGGCAAGCACGGCGTGCGCGCCAACGCCGTGTGCCCGGGAACCATCGCCACCCCGATGGTCGAGCGTATGGCCGCAGGTGGCGAGCTCGATCCGGAAGCCGCCGCTACCGGTGTCCCGCTGGGCAGACTCGGTCGCCCGGAAGAGATCGCCGCTGCCGTGCTGTGGTTGTGCAGCGACGCCGCCAGCTACGTCACCGGCGCGGCCCTGCCCGTCGACGCCGGGCACACCGCGCAATGACCATCCTCCGGGTGGGTGCCGACGCGGAGAAGCGGCTGCTTGCCTTCCTGTAACCAGCCCCGGACGAGCCCGTGTCGCTCGCTCCCGTCCAGCCCACCTGCCCTCCGGCCGGACCCGGCCCTCGGCACGAGCGACACGGCCATCCGGACGCGGCGTCCCGGCCTACTTCGCGAGCCCGGAGGCGGCCCCGGCACGCGAAGTAGGCCGACGACCGATTTCAGCGGGCCGTGGGGCTCCGGCGGGGCCTGCGCTGGCAGGTCGGGCAGAAGTAGGACGACCGGTTGGTGAACGCTTCGCGGCGGATGTCGGCGCCGCAGCGGCGGCACGGCTCGCCCGCCCTGCCGTAGACGTTCAGGGAGCGTTCGAAGTAACCCGACTCGCCGTTGACGTTGACGTACAGCGCGTCGAACGAGGTCCCGCCCGCGCCGAGCGCGTCGGCCATCACCTCGCCGGCGGCGGTGAGCACCAGTTCACCCTGCGCGCGGGTGAGCCGTTCGGTGGGGCGTGTGCCGTGGAGGCGTGCCCGCCACAGGGCCTCGTCGGCGTAGATGTTGCCGATGCCGGATACGAGGGTCTGGTCGAGCAGCGCGCGTTTGATCTCCGTGCGCCGACGTCGCAGCGCCGCCACGGCGGCGGCCAGGTCGAATCGCGGATCCATCGGGTCACGGCCGATGTGGGCGACGCTCGCCGGCACGACGGTGCCGTCTGCGTCGACGAGGTCGTCGAGGGCGAGCCCGCCGAACGTGCGCTGGTCGACGAACCGCAACTCGGGGCCGTCGTCGGCGAAGCGGACGCGCACCCGCAGATGCTTCTCGTCGGGTGCGGATGCGGGCTGAACGAGCATCTGACCGCTCATGCCCAGGTGGGCGAGCATGGCCTCGCCGTCGGCGAGGTCGAGCCACAGATACTTGCCGCGCCTGCGGGCCGCGGTGATCTTCACGCCGGTGAGTCTGCCCGCGAAGTCGTCGGCTCCCGGTACGTGCCTGCGGATCGCCCGCGGGTGCAGCACGTCCACCGAGGCGATGATCCGGCCCGCCACGTGCCGTTCGAGACCGGCACGCACGACCTCGACCTCGGGAAGCTCAGGCACGTGCGACTCCGGGCGGGGTCAGGACGACGACTCGCCGCCGAGGTCGAGCTCCGCAGACAGCGCACGCCACGCCGTCTCCGCGGCCTTCTGCTCGCCTTCCTTCTTCGTCGTGCCGCTGCCGCTGCCGAGGTCGCGACCACCGACGTACACCGTGGCCGTGAACTCCTTGCGGTGGTCGGGCCCGGTGTCCTCGACCTTGTACTCGGGCACGCCGAGTCCCGCCGACGCGGTCAGCTCCTGAAGACTGGTCTTCCAGTCCAGGCCGGCTCCGCGCAGCGGCGCCTCCTCGAGGAGCTGGCCGAACAGCCGGTGCACGAGCTCACGCGCGGTCTCGATGCCGTGCGCGATGTAGGTCGCGCCGATGACGGCTTCGAGACCGTCGGCCAGGATGCTCGCCTTGTCGCGACCGCCGGTCAGCTCCTCCCCTTTACCGAGGAGCAGATACGTGCCGAGACCGCCGTCACCGAGCTCACGGGCCACGCCCGCGAGTGCGTGCATGTTGACGACGCTCGCCCGCAGTTTCGCCAGCTGCCCTTCCGGAAGGTCGGGATGCTTGCGATACAGGTGATCGGTCACCACCAGGCCCAGCACCGCATCGCCGAGGAACTCGAGTCGCTCGTTCGGCAGCAGACCACCGTTCTCGTACGCGTACGAGCGATGCGTCAGCGCGAGCGTCAGCAGTTCGCTGTCGAAGTCGACACCGAGCGCCTCGAGCAGCGGTGCGGGATCTGTGGCCGGACCTGCCGGTGCCTTACCCCCCATCTCGCGGAACCTCAGGCCGGCTCGACGACCTGCCGCCCGGCGTACTGACCGCACTCAGGGCAGGCGACGTGCTGCGGCTTCTTGGCCTTGCAGGCGCGGTTGGAGCACTCCACGAGCTGCACCGGCGTCGCCTTCCACTGCGAACGGCGGGCGCGGGTGTTGGAGCGCGACATCTTCCGCTTGGGGACAGCCACGGCTGATTCTCCTCATCAAAATCTGCCCGCGATCGCGCGAGCTGTTTGCTCGAACTCAGGGGTGGGATGCGGCACCGACGTGCGGTGTCACCGGTCCGAGCCGTCGGATCCTTCTTCTGCCGGGTCACTCGGGGCGTCCGAGACGTCCTCCGTGTCCTGCAGTCGCTCGACGAGCGCGGCCCACCGAGGGTCTATCGTCTCATGTCCGTGTCCGGGCTCGAGATCGGCCCACTTCACGCCGCATCCGGAGCACAGTCCGGCGCAGTCGTCGCTGCACAGTGGCACCAGCGGCAGCGCGAGCACGAGCGCGTCCCTGACCACCGGTTCCAGGTCGATGCGGTCGTCGACGACCCGGCTGACCTCGTCCTCCTCGGTGGTCTCGTCCGTCGTCGACTCGGGGTAGGCGAACAGCTCCGTGACGTCGATCGCCACCTCACCGGTGATCGGGTCGAGGCAGCGCGAGCACTGGCCGGCGGTCGGCGCGCTCGCCGACCCGGTGACCAGCACACCTTCCACGACCGACTCCATGAGCAGGTCGACGGCGATGGCCGCGCCGGACGGCACGGTGACCACCTCGGGCACACCCAGCGGCTCGGTGACGGGGATGTCCCGCTGCAGCGGCCGGCTGGCGCCGGGGCGGCGGCCCAGCTCGTGCGTGTCGACCAGCCACGGGTTGCGGTCGGCACGTTCGGAGCTCGGATACGGGGAGCGTTCGTCAGACATCGGATTTCTCGGTTCGAGGGAGGGTGGGACGACCGGCACCGGCGGGCACGACGACCGCCGCGAGGCCGTCAATCCAGGCTACGCGAGCAGGGCGGATCCGTTCCCGGCGGCCGGGCGGAACCGGACAGGGCGGCGCGGAACCTGCAGCCGGGCGGCTCGGGGAACGCGGAAGCCGGCGTGACCGCGCCCGCTCAGTGGGACTGGAAATCGTAGAAGCCGCGGCCGCCCGCACCCGAGGTGTACGAACCGGAGCCCGAGCCGTTGTAGCCGGAACCGCCGGACCCGTTGTAGCCACCGCCGCCGCGGAGGTGGTTGCGGCCGGAGTCGACGGTGCGCAGCGTCGTGGACAGCAGTTCGGAGAACTCGGCGAGCTTGCCGTCGACGTAGGCGTCGCAGTCGCCGCGCTGCTTGTCGGCCTCGGCGTGCGCCTCGTCGACGATGCGGGACGCCTCACCGTGGGCCGCCTGAACGACCTCGGTCTGCGCGACGAGCCGGGCCTGTTCGGCGCGGCCCTCCTCGACGGACCGGTCGTAGGCGTCCCTGCCTGCCTGGACCATGCGCTCGGATTCGGTACGGGCGCGCTCGGTGAGGTCGTGGTACTCGGCCTGCCCCGCGGACACGGAACGCTCGGCCTCCGCCTGCGCGTCGGCGACGAGCTGCTCCGCCTTGGCCCTTGCCTCCGACACGAGCCGTTCGGCCTCGGCGTTCGCCTCGGACACGGTGCGCTCGGCCTGCTCGTTGGCGTTCGAGATCGTCGTGTCGGCCTCGCCCCGCGCGGTCTGCAGCACCTCGTCGCGCTTGTCGAGCACGTCCTGCGCGTCGTCCACCTCGGTGGGCAACGCCTCGCGGATGTCGTCGAGCAGCTCGAGCGCGTCCCCGCGGGGCACCACGCAGCTCGAGGTCATCGGCACACCCCGCGCCTCTTCGACGATCGTGACGAGCTCGTCGAGCGCCTCGAACACCCGGTACACGGCAACTCCCTGGAACTTGAATGTGGCCTGGTACCAGTGTGCCGGTCCGGGCGCGGGTTTTTGGTGACCGGCCGTGGCCGGGCGTGTCAAGCCGCCGCACTGGTCCGGCGTTGAACGCCCCCAAGGGCACGTTGGTTGCACTGAGTGCAACCAACGTGCCCTTGGGGGCGGGATCAGCCGAGTTCGGCGATCCGGGCGAGGAGCCGTTCGTGCACGACGGGCGGCACCATGTTCGTCACGTCGCCGCCGTAGGTCGCGACCTCCTTGACCAGCGAACTGGACAGGAAGCTGTACGCAGGGTTGTTCGACATCAGCAACGTCTCGACGCCGGAGATCTCCCGGTTCATCTGAGCCATCTGCAGTTCGTAGTCGAAGTCGCTGACCGAGCGCAGCCCCTTGACGATCGACTGGATGCCCTGCTCCCTGCAGTACTCCGTGAGCAGGCCGTGCCACGAGTCGACCCGCACGTTCGGCAGCTTCGCCGTGGCCTCCTCGAGCAGCTGCATGCGCTCGGCGATCGTGAACATGCCCTGCTTGCTCTTGTTGATCAGCACCGCGACCACGACCTCGTCGAACAGGTTCGCGGCCCGTTCGATCACGTCCAGATGCCCGTTGGTCGCCGGATCGTAGGAACCGGGACATACCGCTCGCCGCATGGCACGAAACCCTAACCGCGATGCCGAGCACCGCTGCTCGTGTGATCGAAGGACGGGCGGACGTTAGCAACCGCCGGTCGGCGCAGGGCGGGGATGTGGCCGATCTCCACCGTCCGGGATGTCGGCTTCGCCGGGCGGTCGCCGAGCTCGCGGCCGCGGCGGGACGTCACTCGCCGTCGGCCGCCGCGGTCTCGTCGACACCCTGCTCGGCCCCGCCGCCGGTGTCGGTGTCGACCTCGGCCCTGAACAGCGCGCTACCGCCGTAGCGCTTCGTGCGCAGCGCCGTGAGCCCCGCGGGCCAGGCCGGGTCGCCGTCGCGCACCGCACGCTCCACAACCACGAGCGCACGATCGGTCAGCCAGCCGCCACGGACGAGGCCCGCCAGCACACCGGCGAGCGTGTCGCCGGGGAGCGCGTACGGCGGATCGATCAGCACGACGTCGAACGGCTCGCGGCTGGCTTCGGCGACGACCGACTCGACCGCGGCCTGCCGGACACGCCCACCGAGGCCGACGCTGGCGACATTGCCGCGCAGCACCTCGGCTGCGTTGCGGTCCGATTCGACGAACAGCGCGTCGGCAGCGCCGCGCGAGAGCGCTTCGAGCCCGAGCGCACCGGAGCCCGCGTAGAGGTCGAGCACGCGGGCGTCGTCGAGGTCACCCGCCGTTTCGAGGGAGTTGAACAGGGCTTCCCGCACCCGTTCGGATGTCGGCCGCGTCGTCCGCGGCGGCACCCGCAGGGTCCGTCCACCCACTCGTCCGGCCACGATCCTGGTCACGCCCAAATCCTAGGCAGTCACGCGCAACGTGTCCGGCTGGGCGGTGGTGGGAGACGGCCGGGTCCTAGACAGTGGCGCGGAGCGCCACAGGTTGGGCGGTGGTGGGAGACGGGCGGGCCATGGGCAGTCATGCGAAGCGTGTCCGGTCGGGAGACGGGTGGCCGCTCGGCAGGAGCACTACCCGCACGTGCGCGTGCACGCCCGCGGGCGTGGCGAGTGTGACTCTTGGCCGGACCTTGTGCTGGCGGACTCCGGACTCGCGTATTGTCGTTCTTCCCCTTCCCGGCGACTTTGCGGCAGGAGCGCGTCAGTGGCGGAACCTCGGGTCAGACGGGCCGAGATCGCGATCGAACAGTCCCACGTGGACCGGGTGTACCGCCGGCTCGGCGAACTCCGGAGCCAAGCCGAGGACATGCGCGCGAAGGGGTACGAGATCGGTCACGGTGCGCAGCGTGAGGCCGTGTTCGAGCAGGCCTCGATGCTGTTCGAGCGCGACATGATGGTGTTCCACGCGAACCAGACGCTGCAGTCGCTGGACGCCGAGTACGAGGGCCTGGTGTTCGGCAGGCTGGATCACACCGCCGCCGAACCGGTGTACGTGGGCAGGCTCGGCATCCGCGACGCCGACTTCGAGAACCTCGTCACCGACTGGCGCGCCCCCGCGGCGGCCGCGTTCTACCAGGCCACGGCCGAGGCGCCGATGGACGTCGTGCGCCGCCGGGTGATCCGGTGCTCCGGACAGCAGGTGCTCGACGTCGACGACGACGTGCTGATGCCCGAGTCGGTGCCCGACGACATGCCGGTGGTCGGTGAGGGCGCGCTCATGGCGGCCCTCGGCCGGGCGCGCGGCGAGAAGATGCGCGACATCGTCGCGACCATCCAGAAGGAACAGGACGAGGTGATCCGCGCGCCGTGGCGCGGCGTCACGGAGATCACCGGCGGACCCGGCACCGGGAAGACGGCCGTGGCGCTGCACCGTGCGGCCTACCTGCTGTACCGCTATCGGAGGCAGCTGGGCGGTGCGGGCGTGCTCGTGGTCGGCCCTTCCGGGGTGTTCACCTCGTACATCTCGCGGGTGCTGCCGTCGATGGGTGAGACGAACGTCGAGTTGCGAGCGCTGGGCGAGGTCCTCGACGGGCTGGAGGCGGCGCGGCACGATCCAGCTCCGCTGGCCGCGGTCAAGGGCTCACTGCGGATGCGGAAGGTGCTGCAGAAGGCGGTGCGTGACACTCCGCCCGACGCGCCCACGGAGCTGCGGATCGTCTACAAGGGCGAGGTCCTCAAACTCGGCGCCAAGGAGCTGGAGAAGGCGCGCAGGAAGGTGCATTCGGCCGGCGGGCCGCCCAACCGCTCGCGGATGCGCGCCGCGGAGACGCTGCTGGGATGGCTGGCCGACAAAGCCGAGGCCAACGCCGCCTCGGGCGGTCCGCAGCTCGACCGCGCCGACGTGATCCACGACGTCGGCGAGCGTCTCGACTTCCACCGGTTCCTGGTGGCGTGGTGGCCGGTGCTGTATCCGGCCCAGGTGTTGCGCTGGCTCGGCGACGACGACCGGCTGGCGCGCGCGGCGAAGAACGTGCTCACCTCCGACGAGATCGCGCTGCTGGCGGAATCACTGCGTGGTGACGGCGACGACTGGACGGTCGCGGACGTGGCGCTGCTGGACGAGGTGCGCGTGCTGATCGGACCGCCGCCGAAGCGCAGGAAGCAGCGCGCGCAGGACATCGAGCTGGACGCCGAGCAGACGCGCGACTCGGACGATCCGGCCCGGTTGCGCACGGCACGCCCCGCGCACTACGACGAGTACTCGCACATCGTGGTCGACGAGTCGCAGGACCTGTCGCCGATGCAGTGGCGGATGCTGGGCAGGCGCGGGGACCACGCGAGCTGGACGATCGTGGGCGATCCGGTGCAGAGTTCGTGGCCGGATCCCGTCGAGGCCGAACAGGCACGGACGCAGGCGTTCGGGCCGAAGACGAAACATCGCCGCTACACGCTGCGCACGAACTATCGCAACTCGGCCGAGATCTTCGACCTGGCGGCCCGGGTGGTCGCGGGGAGGGCCGCCGAGGACGAGGACCTGCCGAACGCGGTACGCACGACCGGGCTGGAACCGGAGGTCCGCACCACCGACGCGGCCGACCGCGAGACCACGGTGCACGCGGCGGTGAAGGAGCTCCTGGACGCGGTCGACGGGACGGTCGGTGTCATCTGCGCGATGAACCGCGTCCCCGAGGTGGAAGGCTGGCTGGCCGGCCAGTCGGAGGACCGGCTCAAGGTCGTCGGCAGTCTCGACTCGAAGGGCCTCGAGTACGACGCCGTCGCGCTCGTGGAACCGACCGAGCTGATCACCGAGTCGCTCACCGGCAGGCGGGTGCTGTACGTGGCGCTCACCCGTGCGACGCAACAGCTGACGATCGTCGCCTCCGACGACGACTGGCGCTGAGACACGGGAGCGCTGAGGCACCGGAGCGTTGAGGCAATGGAGCGCTGAGGCACCAAGGCGCAGGAGTACCAAGGCGCCGGAGTACAAGGCGCCGGAGTACAAGGCGCTGGGGCGGGGTGCCGATTCGCCGGTTTCGCCCACCTCGTCGCTGCCGGGACGCTAGGCTGCCCGCCTCATGACACGCGTCCAATCGGGAGCACGATGAGCACGCCCCTGTTCGGCGGCCAGGACGAGGCCGACGACGAACGGCTCGCGCGCATACTGGGCGACAGCGCCCCTGCGGGCACGGCACCCCTCGGCGGCACGGCGCCTCTCGCGGGTACGGCACCGCCCAGCGGTACGGCGCCGCCCGAAGCCACGGTGTTCCCGCGATTGGTTCCCGCGGCGGCCGACCTCCACGAACTCGGCTGGGAGTACGCCACGTCGATGCTGCCGGGCACGCTCACGCTCTACGTACACGATCTGCCGGACATGTACCGCTACTTCACCAGCGACACGGTCGCCCGATACGACCCCGAGGAACTGTTCGAGACGGCGATGAGCAACCTTCGTTCCGCGCCGGTGGACGGTCCCGAGCGGATCGGGCAGGACGTGTGGATGGTGACCGGCGACCACGCGGGCGCCCTCGCACTGCTCCTGCCGGAGGTGCTGACCGGGTGCACCGGGCGGGACGACTTCGTTCACGGTGCGCTGGTGGCGACCCCGGTGAACTCGGCGCTGCTGTACCACGTGCCGGCAGGTCCGGATCTCGCCGTCGCGCTCGAGCAGCTCGCGGGGATGGCTGCCGACGCCTTCACGAGGGACGAGCGGACACGGGTCACGCCTGCGGTGTACTGGTGGGACGGCCGCGACCGGATCGAACAGGTCACCAACCTCGATGCCGGCGAGATCGCCGTTCACCTCGACGGCCCGTTCGGGGAGCACTACGGGTATCTGACCGGCGGCTGACCCACCCCGGTTCCCGACCCGACCGGCCGGCCACGTGTGCCGGCGAGGTGATCATCACCACGGCGGCCCGCGACGACGCCGGCGCATGAGCCCCGACGAGCTCGTGGCTTCGCTCACTCGGCCCGATTCCTAGACCGAACCGGTTACGATGCGTTCTGGCGTGGGCTCGACGTGACCAGGCGTAACGGGGAGGGACCAATGGGTGAGCCGCTGAGCCACGATTGGGGTTCGGAGTACGACCGCCACCACCCGTCCGGTTACGACGAGTGGCCTCCCGGTGTGGACCCCCAGCCGCATCCACCCCAGCCCCAGCATGCCGCCGACCACGTCCACCCCACCACCCGGCACACCAGCACGAGCGGTCGCCACGCCCTCCCCGACCCCGACGACCCACCGGACAGCGCCGCCACCCCGCCGGAGCCGGAACCCGCACCGCCGCAGGCCACCGGTGCCGGGGACGCGACCGACCCTGCGGTACGCGACACCGTGCAGCGCGCACTCGCCGTGCACCGGCTGCTCAACGGCCAGACGCCGCCGTCGCCGGACACCCTGCCCGCGCTGCGCCGGATTCCCCTGCCCGACGTCGAACCGCCCCGCACCGATCTGGTCAAGACGTTGGTCAAACGCCGATCCTGGGACGTGTTCGCCCACCGTGGTCTGGATCTGGCTGCGCTGAGCGGGCTGCTGCGGTTCGCACTCGGCGTGCAGCGGTTCGAACCGGCCTACGGGTCCGAACACCACCCGATGGGCATGGCCCCGAGCGGCGACGGGCTGGACCTGCTGCGGGCGTACGTGCTGATCCGCGGCACCGACATTCTCGAACCGGGCGTGTACCGCTACGAGGCGATTGCCCACGAACTCACCCGCCTGACCACGGCCGATCCGGTGCGGCCGCTCCAGCAGGTGTACTGGCAACCGGAGTTCGCGGCGGCACCGGTCACGATCGCGCTGACGACGCAGATGGACGTCGCGTTCGAGCGCAAACCGTTGCGGCACTACCGGACGATGCACGTCGACTCCGGCATCGCGGTGCAGAACGTGTACCTGATCGCCACTGCCCTCGGGCTGGCCTGCTGCGCAGTGTCCGATTTCGACGACGCCAACCTCTCGCAGCTGCTCGGCGTGCCCGAGTCCGAGATCCCGACGATGCTCATCCCGGTCGGCCACCCACCGGAATGAGACCGGACACGCCGAGGCCCCCAAGGGCACTTTGGTTGCATTGAGTGCAACCAAAGTGCCCTTGGGGGCATTTGCTGTCCGGGGCCGGTGTCAGCTGATGGTGATCGGCGTGTCCGGGTCGGTGACCTCGTAGACGGCCTCGAAGGTCAGCGCGTCACCCTCGTTGACCATTCCGAAGCACCCGCCGACGTTCCTGGCTTCGAGTGGAGCGACCCCGTCCGGCAGTGCGACGTCCGGGGTCAGGGTGAGGTCGCCGGTGCCGTTGTCGTACCGGCCCGGCGCGTTACCGACCGCCTCGAAGCTGCACGTGGAGGTCGAGACGCTGACGTTGACCTCGCCGACCCAGCCGGTCGAGACGCCGGTCGCACTGTCGAAGGCGCCGATGTGCAGCTGGTACGGCTGGTCGTTCGGCGTCAACGACACACCGCCGAGCGGGCCGGTGCAGTCCTGGAAACTCACCGACAGGTCGCCGATGGCCGCGGGCGTGGTGTGGCTTCCACTGGCGATCGTGCCGTCGGCGGCCGACGACGAACAGGTCACCTCGGTGCCCGTGTCGGTGTCGGCGAAGCGGACGTCGGTGGCGGTGGCGGCCACCGTTCCGTCCGCGTTCGGGTTGGTGACGGTGATGTCCTGTGCCGCGGACGCGGCGGGGGCCGCTGCGAGGGCGACCGCCGCCGACAGGGCCAGACCACTCATGATGCCCGGCATACGTGTACGCATCGAACTCCATCCTCCGTTGGGTGAAGACTGTTGGTGCGACAACTCGTGCAAGACCGGCCGATCTCGTGGCGATGATCCGGCGCGCCGGATCGCCGCAAGCGACGCTAGGTCGGTCGGATCGGCCGAAACAAGGCATTCACGCCACCACGCGCTGGGCGCTCACCGGTGGCACAACTTTTCCGGCCGGGTTGTCACCGGGCGACGAATCAGCTCCCCGCGTCACCACCGGAAGAGTCGCCACCGGCAGGGTCGCCGCCGCTGAGGCTGTACACGGCCAGTTCGAGCTCGAACCGTCCCCTGGCGTCGCGGAGACGTGCCCCGAACGCGTCCTCGATCCGCCGCATCCGGTACCGCACCGTCTGCGGATGCAGCCCCAGCCGGTCCGCCATGGCGTGGGCGTTGCCCTGCTGCTCGAGCCACGCGCGGAGGGTCTCGATGGTGCGTTCCCGCTGCCGCTGCGTCAGCTCCGACAGTGGTTCGAACAACCTCCTGCGCAGCTGGGCGATGACGGCGTCCGCGTTCTGTAACAGCAGTTCGGGCAGGCGTTCCTCTGCCCACACGACGGCATCCGGCGACGCCGCACCGTCCGCGGCGAGGGTCAGCACGCGCCGCGCGAGCCGCAACGAGTCCGCCGCGTCGAACGGTTCGACCGGCACGCCGACACCGACGGGCCCGCACACCAGCGAGGCCTGCAGCCGCGCGGCCTCGTCGGCCGTCACGGCACCCGGGGCGAGCAGGAACGGGCTCGTACCGGTGACATCCGCCAGCATGTCGCAGGGAACCTCTCCCGACGACGGCCACACCGGAGGGGAAAACGCGATCGCGGTGACCGTGTCGGGCACCGGCCAGCGGGCGAGCCGGGCCAGGTCCTCGATGTCGTCCCGTGCGACGGGGCGTCCGCAGGCCAGCAACCGGACCAGCCTGCGCCGCGCCGCCATAACCGGATCCGCCGGTTCCGACTTCGCCTCGCGATAGCCGTCCAGTGCCACGGACGACAGCTCGTCCATCAGCGCCAGCATGCGGTCGGCCAGTTGTGACATGACGGCCGACGAGAAGCCGCTGCGCCTGCCGAGGCGCATGATCCGCCGCCACGCTACCCGCACGCCGATGCGGTAGGCGTGCTGCAACGTGTCGAGACTGCGGCCCTCGTGCAGTTCCTGCCTGCCGATCCTCCGGTGCACCTCGTGACCGTCCAGCGGCGCCGAACCGCGCGGATGTGCCGGCCCGCCGGTCGCCGCGGCCGGTTCGCCGAGCCGGTCGACGAACAGCGCGATCGCCTGCCGTACGCCTTCGGTCATCCATCGGCCGTAGGGGCCGTCGAACGAGCCCTGGTACTCGGGGATCGCCGCGCGGATCTCCGCGATGATCTCACCGGCGACATCCTCGAGTTCGGGACGCATGATCCCGCCGATGCCCCGCAACAGGCCGGACTCCGACCCTTCTCGTGCACGGTGAGCGCTCACGGGCAGTGACAACTCCCTTCCCCACAGTCATTGGAGGGACGGAGCGAGCACACCACACGACACGGCGAGGCGGAAGACCGGCGCAGGCGGAGAAACCACGGCACTCACCCGAGCAGCCCAGTACGACCGGCGGGTCCGGCGGATCCGGGGCCCGCACCACCGTCGCAGCACGCAGCCGCGGCAGCTTCCACGCCAACCGGAGCGGGAGGCGGCGGATCCGGTGGCGGTGCGCTCCCGTCACGGCGGCCGGGCCGTCACTGCGGCCGTGCGGTCACTGCGGCGGGGTGGTCACTGCGGCCGTGCGCTGTCCATGTCAGTGGCCGGATTCCAGGGCCCTGCCGAGGGCGTCGACGACGGGCACCAGCCGCCGCAGCGACGCCTGGTCGGTGGTCGCGCACTCGGTCAGCGAGGCGCCGACGACCCGGCCCTGCGACGACGCGGCGTCGATGGCCGCCACGAGCCCGTCGATCGTGAGGCCACCCGGTTCGCGATAGCGCGTGCCGTCGAACGCGGACGGATCGAGGACGTCCAGGTCGACATGAAGATATACGGGCCCTTCCGCCACGGCGTCGTGCACCGCGGCGGGGTCGGCGGGCGGCGGCACGTGCCGCACGATCCCGCCCGCCACGACGCGGCGTTCCTCCGGGTCGAACACCCGAGTGCCGATCAGCACGGCACGCCCCGGTTCGACGGCCGGACTGGCGTCGAAGTCCCGGTCGACGGCGGCGGCCGGAGCGCCGGGCACCGGGGCGCCGCCGACCCGGCCGCACAGGGCCCCCAGCACCATGCCGTGGAAGGCACCGGACGGGCTGCTCGCCGTGGTGTTGCAGTCCGCATGCGCGTCGAACCACGCCACAGTCAACTCCGGTCCGTGGCGCCGGCGTGCGAACCCGACCGGGACCAGGTCGACGCCGCAGTCCCCGCCGACGGTCAGTACCGGCCCACCGGGTCCCAGCGCCGCCAACACGGCATCCCGGTTGCGCACCAGCGCGTGCCGGTGCCCGACACCGTCCACAGTGGCCGTGGCGTCCGCAACCACGGGCACCTCACGCACCTGACCATCAGCGACATCCACACCGAGGACGTCTCCGGCAAGGGCTGCGAGGGCGCGGCACCCGGCGGGGAGCGACTGCGCGGCCTCGGCGGCGAGCGCTCCTTGCCACTGCGGTATCGCCCGGATCTCCACGAGCACAGCCTACAGCGCCGCCCACGGGTGACCGGTACGCCGAGTTCACCGGTCACCGATGCGGTGCGCACGCGGCGAGACCCCGCGGTGCCGTTTGAACGCGGCACTGAAGGCGAAGGCGTTCGCATACCCCACCGTGCGGGCGATCGTGTCGGCCGTGTCGTCGGTGCCACGCAACAGATCAGCGGCCACGGTCATGCGCCAGTCCGCGAGGTACGACATGGGCGGGGTGCCCACCAGCACGGCGAACCGGCGGGCGAACGCCGCCCGGGACACGCCGGTACGGGCGGCCAGCGCGGCGACCGTCCACGGTGCACCCGGTTCGTCGTGGATCAGCCGGAGCGCCTCACCCACCACGGGGTCACCCTGCGCACGGAACCAGCCGGGGGCGTCGCCGCGTTGCCCGCCCAGCCACGTCCGCACGGTCTCGACGAGGGCGAGGTCGAGCAGCCGGTCGAGGACGGCCTGCTGCCCGGGCCCGGGATCGTCGAGCTCGGCGATCAGCAGGTCGAGCACCGGGGAGGCGATGTCGGCGGCCCGCACCAGAGCCGCGTCCGGCAGCGCGGCCAGCAGCCGGGCGCCGACGTCGCCGGTGACGCTGTAGGTGCCCGTGACGAGCACGGAGGAATCCGGCGACTCCCGGCCGGCCCATGTCCGCCGGAACTCCTCCGTGAGATCGGCTCCGTCCACTGTGGTCAGCCGATTGCCGGGGCCGACGACGACCGACGGCGGCGTGTCCACCTCGTCGGCCACGATGTGTGGCGCGGGACCTTTGATGACCGCGACCTGCCCCTCGTCGATCCGCAGGGGCCGCACGACCCCGGGTTCGCCTCCCACCTCGGGCTCGCGGTCCTCGTCGGGCACGAGCCAGGCGTGGCCGCGCGTCACCGTCACGAGTGCGAGCCGCGCTCCGTCGGCGATCCGCAGCGCCCACGGCGGTTCGAGCACGCTCCGGCAGAAGGCGGCCGACCGTGCCCTGACTCCCGCCAGCAGATCCGCCAGGGCATCCATACCGGCCAGCGTAGACGATCCGACATGAAAGCGAGCGGTTCGAGCATGGAACGTCTCGCTCGACGCGACGACCGTGGACATCGTCAGCACACGAGCCCGACGACCGATCGGAGACCACCATGTACGCCATCACCGGAGCCACCGGACACGTCGGCGGAGCAGCCGTTCGCGAGCTGCACGCCCGCGACCTGCCCGTCCGGCGCGTCGTCCGCGACCCCGCCAAGGCGGGCGCCGCCGACGCCGTCGCCGACCTCACCGACCCGACCGCCCTGGCCGCCGCGTTCCGGGGTTGCGACGGCGCGTTCGTCCTCGTCCCCCCCCGCTCCCGAGCGGTTCCGACACCAAGCACCGGCACGTGGCCGACACCATCGCCACCGCCGTCCGCGACAGCGGCGTCGGCCACGTCGTCGCGCTGTCGTCCTGGGGCGCCCAGCACGAAACCGGTACGGGCCCGATCCGCTGGCTCCACCATCTCGAGCGGATGCTCGACAAGACCGGTGCCGTCGTCACCGCGGTGCGGTCACCGCACTTCCAGGAGAAGGTGGAGGCGACGCTCGGCGCCGCGACCGAAGCCGGGATCCACCCCGTGTTCGGCGACTCAGCGGACGTTCCCACCACCATGGTGGCGACCCGTGACATCGGGGAGCTCGCCGCCGCGGCACTGGTCGACCCGCCCGCCGCGAGCGAGATCGTGCACCTCGACGGGCCCGAGTACACGGAACGGCAGGTGGCCGAGAAGCTCGGGACCGTTCTCGGAAAGCCGCTCGACGTCGCTCTGCTGCCCCGCGAGGCGTGGGAGCCGACGCTCGTCGACGCGGGCGTGCCGCCCACGCTCGCCGCCGAACTGGCGGAGATGTACGACGCCGAGTCCCGCGGACTGCTGCAGCCCGCAGGCGACCGCCGTCACCGGTGCGTCACCGAGCTCGACGACACCCTCGCCGCGCTCGCGTGACGCACCGGTGAGCGGTCACTCGAGAACGATCAGCAGGTCACCACCTTCGACCTGCTGCACCGCGTTGATGGCGAGCCGCCGCACCGTGCCACCCGTGTGGGCGGTGATGGCGGCCTCCATCTTCATCGCCTCGATGGTCGCCACCGTGTCGCCCGCCTCGATGGCGTCGCCCTCACCCACCTGCAGCGTGACGACACCCGCGAACGGCGCCGCGACCTGGTTCGGATCGCGGCTGTCGGCCTTCTCCGCCGCAGGCACGTCGGTGGCCACGGACCGGTCGCGCACCGGGATCGGCCGCATCTGACCGTTCAGTGTGGACATCACGGTGCGCATGCCGCGTTCGTCGGCCTCGCCGATCGCCTCGAGCGCGATGAACAGCCGCACTCCCGGCTCGAGGTCCACCGTGTACTCCTCCGCGGGCCGCAGGCCGTAGAAGAAGTCCTTGCTCGGCAGCACGCTCGTGTCGCCATAGGCATGGCGATGGGCGTCGAACTCCCTGGTGGGGCCCGCGAACAGCAGCCGGTTCAGGGTGGCCCGCCGATCCGTATCGAGCGCCTTCTTGTCCTCTTCGGACAACGTCGACTCGGGCTTGACCTCTGCCCGGCCCTGAAGGGCCTTCGTGCGGAACGGCTCCGGCCAACCGCCGGGCGGGTCACCCAGCTCGCCGCGCAGGAAGCCGACGACCGAGTCGGGGATGTCGAACTTGCCGGGCTCGGCCTCGAACTCGGCCGGCGCGACGCCCGCACCCACGAGGTGCAGCGCCAGGTCACCGACCACCTTGGACGACGGCGTGACCTTCACGATGTGGCCGAGCATTCGGTCGGCCGCAGCGTACATCGCCTCGACCTCTTCGAAGCGGTCGCCCAGCCCGAGCGCCTTGGCCTGCGTGCGGAGGTTGGACAGCTGACCGCCGGGGATCTCGTGGTCGTAGACGCGGCCCGTCGGCGAGGCGAGTCCCGCCTCGAACGGGGCGTAGATCTTCCGCACCGTCTCCCAGTACGGCTCGAGGTCGCCGACCGCGCGCAGGTCCAGCCCGGTCGGCCGGTCGGAGTGATCCGTCGCGGCGACGATGGCCGACAGCGAGGGCTGTGACGTCGTGCCCGCCATCGACGCGACCGCCCCGTCCACGGCATCGGCTCCCGCCCGGATCGCGGCCAGGTACGTGGCGAGCTGGCCTCCCGCCGTGTCGTGCGTGTGGATGTGCACGGGAAGGTCGAACTCCCGGCGCAGCGCCGTGACGAGCTTCTCCGCGGCCGGGGCGCGCAGCAGGCCCGCCATGTCCTTGATCGCCAGGACGTGTGCGCCCGCCTCGACGATCTGCTCCGCCAACCGCAGGTAGTAGTCCAGTGTGTACAGTTTCTCGCCCGGGTCGGACAGATCCGACGTGTAGCACAGCGCCACCTCGGCCACCGACTTGCCGGTCGCCCGCACGGCATCGATGGCGGGCCGCATCTGCGAGACGTCGTTGAGGGCGTCGAAGATGCGGAAGATGTCGATGCCCGTCGCCGTGGCCTCTTCGACGAACGCGTCGGTGACCTCGGTGGGGTACGGCGTGTAGCCGACGGTGTTGCGCCCGCGCAACAGCATCTGCAGGCACACGTTCGGCATCGCCTCCCGCAGCAGCGCGAGGCGCTCCCACGGGTCCTCGGCGAGGAACCGCAGGGCGACGTCGTAGGTCGCGCCACCCCAGCACTCCACCGACAGCAGTTGCGGCAGCGTGTGGGCCACGGTGGGCGCGATGGCCGTCAGATCCTTCGTGCGCACGCGCGTGGCCAGCAGCGACTGGTGGGCGTCGCGGAACGTCGTGTCGGTGACACCGACCGTGCCGGAGGTGCGCATCCACTGCGCGAATCCCTCGGGGCCGAGCTCGGTGAGCTTCTGCTTCGACCCCGCGGGCGGCGCTCCGGCCGGCACGGCAGGGATCTTCTCCTCCGGGTCGACCAGCCGCGGCCGCTCGCCGTTCGGCTTGTTGACCGTCACGTCGGCGAGGTAGGTCAGCAGCCGGGTGCCGCGGTCCGCCGAGTGCCGTGCGGTGAGCAGGTGCGGCCGCTCCTCGATGAAGGCCGTGGTGACCCGCCCTGCCTGGAAGTCGGCATCGTCGAGCACGGCCTGCAGGAACGGGATGTTCGTCGCGACACCGCGGATACGGAACTCGGCGAGCGCACGCCTGGCCCGGCCCACCGCGGTGTCGAACGTCCGCCCGCGGCAGGTGAGCTTGACCAGCATCGAGTCGAAGTGCGCGCTGATCTCCGTGCCCGAGAACGCGGTGCCGCCGTCCAGGCGGATGCCCGACCCACCCGGGGACCGGTAGGCGCTGATCATCCCGGTGTCGGGGCGGAAGCCGTTGGCAGGGTCCTCGGTCGTGATTCGGCACTGCATCGCCGCGCCGCGCAGGTAGATCGACTCCTGCGACAGCCCGAGGTCCGGCAGGCTCGCCCCGGAGGCGATGCGCAGCTGCGACTGCACCAGGTCGACGTCGGTGACCTCCTCGGTCACCGTGTGCTCGACCTGGATACGCGGGTTCATCTCGATGAAGACGTGGTTGCCGCTGCGGTCGACGAGGAACTCGACGGTGCCCGCGTTGCGGTAGCCCATCTGCCGGGCGAGCTTCACGGCGTCGGCGCAGATCCGCTCACGCAGATCAGGGGCGAGGTTCGGGGCAGGCGCCAACTCGACGACCTTCTGGTGCCTGCGCTGCACCGAACAGTCGCGTTCGTAGAGGTGGATGACGTCACCCTGGCCGTCGGCGAGGATCTGGACCTCGATGTGCCGCGGCTCTACGACGGCCTGTTCGAGGAACACCGTCGCATCGCCGAACGCGGACTCGGCTTCGCGGGAGGCCGCCTCGATGGCCTCCCGCAGGTGCGCCGGGTCCTCGACCCGCCGCATACCGCGCCCGCCACCGCCGGCGACGGCCTTGACGAACACCGGGAACGTCAACTGGTCGGCGGCGGCGACCAGTTCGTCGACGTCGGCCGACGGGGCCGACGAGCCGAGCACCGGCACCCCGGCCTCGCGCGCGGCCGCGACGGCGCGGGCCTTGTTGCCGGTCAGTTCGAGGGTCTCGGCGTCGGGTCCGACGAACGTGATGCCCGCTTCCTCGCACGCGCGCGCGAGGTCGGGGTTCTCGGACAAGAAGCCATACCCTGGGTACACGGCGTCCGCCCCGGCGCGCTGCGCGGCGCGGACGACCTCGTCCACGGACAGGTAGGCCCGCACCGGATGTCCCGGTTCGCCGATCTCGTAGGCCTCGTCGGCCTTCAGTCGGTGCAGCGAGTTGCGGTCCTCGCGTGGAAACACGGCCACGGTTCCCGCGCCCAGTTCATAGGCCGCGCGGAACGCACGGATGGCGATCTCGCCCCGGTTGGCGACGAGTACTTTGCGGAACATTCCCGGTCCTTCCGTCCCTCGGATCGGTCGCGGGGCACGTTACCCGCTACCTCCCGTCTCGTGGGAGCTCCTTCCCACGGGTCGGGAACGTCCGGGGGCGTCGGTGCCGGGGTGAGGCTAGGACTTCTCCAGGTATTCGGCCCGTTCGGAGTCGATGACCTCGGCGACCATGCCGGCGAGGCCGGGGCTGCCTGTGAGTTCCGGGTCGGCGCCCACGACCTCCTGCGCGACGCTGCGTGCCCGCGCGATCACGTCCTCGTCGTCCAGCAGCGACAGCAGTTTGAGCGCCGACTTCGTCCCGGACTGGGCCGCACCGAGGATGTCGCCCTCCCTGCGCAGCTCGAGATCCAGTTTCGACAGCTCGAAGCCGTCGGTCGTCGACTCCACCGCACCCAGCCGCTGCCTCGTGCTGGTGCCGTCCGGCACCTCCGTCACGAGCAGGCACAGTCCCGGCTCGGAACCCCGGCCGACGCGCCCGCGCAGCTGGTGCAGCTGGCTCACGCCGAACCGCTCCGCGTCCATGATCACCATGACGGTCGCGTTCGGCACGTTGACGCCGACCTCGACGACCGTCGTCGCGACGAGCACGTCGAGGTCCCCTGCGGCGAACGCGCGCATCACCGCGTCCTTGTCCTCCGTCGGCTGCCTGCCGTGCAGCACCCCGATCCGCAGGCCGTGCAGCGGACCCTCCTCCAGCATCGGCACCAGGTCGAGCACGGCGAGCGGCGGGCGTCGATCACCCGTGTCACCCGGCGGTTCGTCACCGATCCGCGGGCAGACGACGTACGCCTGCCTGCCCTTGCCGACCTCCTCGGCGATCCGCTGCCACGCACGGTCCAGCCACGACGGCTTCTCCGCCACCGGCACCACCGTCGTGGCGATCGGCGACCGGCCCGACGGCAGTTGGCGCAGCGCCGAGGTCTCCAGATCGCCGTAGACGGTCATCGCCACGGTCCGCGGGATCGGTGTCGCCGTCATGACGAGCACGTGCGGGCTGGTGCCGTCGGCGCCGCGGGTGCGCAGCGCGTCCCGCTGTTCGACACCGAAGCGGTGCTGCTCGTCGACGACAGCCAGCGCGAGATCCGCGAACGTCACGTGGTCCTGGATCAGCGCGTGCGTGCCGACGACGATGCCCGCCTCGCCCGAGGCCGCTTCGAGCAGCGCCCGTTTACGTTCTTTCGCGCTCATCGACCCGGTGAGCAGCGTTACCTTCGTCGCATGGTCGGCCGCACCCAGTTCACCGGCCGTGCCGAGGTCGCCGAGCAGTTCCCGCAGCGACCGTGCGTGCTGGGCGGCCAGCACCTCCGTCGGCGCCAGCATCGCCGCCTGCCTGCCCGCATCGATGACCTGCAACATCGCCCGCAGCGCCACGATCGTCTTGCCACTGCCGACCTCGCCCTGCAGCAACCGGTTCATCGGATGCGCCGTCGCCAGGTCGGCTGCGACGACCTCCCCGACCTCCCGCTGGCCCTCGGTGAGCTCGAACGGGAGGCGCTCGTCGAAGGCCGCCGCGATACCGCCGTCGACCCGCGGACAGGCGCGCGCCGGATCGCTCACCTCGGCCAGTCTGCGCTGCGCGAAGATCAGCTGGATCGACAGCGCCTCGTCCCATTTGAGCCGCTCCCGCGCGACGTCGAGCTCCTCCTGGCTCTCCGGGCGGTGGATCCCGCGCAACGCCGTGTCGAGGTCGGTGAGGCCGTGTTCGGCCCGCAACACCTCCGGCAGCGGGTCGTCGACCGGGTCGAGCGTGTCGAGCACCTGCCGCACGGCCCGCGAGACCGCCCACGACGTGATCCCGGCCGCCGCGGGGTACACGGGGATGATCTGCTTGACGAAACTGTCCACTGCGGACGATCCGTCGTCGGCATCGTCGAACAGTTCGTACTCCGGATTGGACAGTTGCAGATTGCTGCGGAACGCCGACACCTTGCCCGCGAACAGTCCGCTCCGGCCCGGCCGCAGTTCCTTCTCCCGCCATTCCTGACCGAAGAAGGCGCACGACATGCGGCGACTGCCGTCGGTGAGCACGACCTCGAGGATCTGCCCCCTGCGATTCTTCATGGGACGCCGCTTGGTCGATTCGATCCGCGCCAGCACCGTGGCGTACTCGCCGAGTTCGAGACCGACGATGTCGGTGAGCTCGCCGCGGCGCGCATATTTGCGCGGGTAGTGCCGCAGCAGATCGACGACCGTGTGCAGATCGAGCGAGGCGGCGAGCGCCTTCGCCGTCTTGGCACCCAGCACACCGGAAAGCCTGTCGGCCATCGTCGTCATGTCACTCGCCTGTCCGCGTCGCCCTGTTCCCACACGTCCGTGCCGGCGCTCTGCCTCCGACCAGCACTCGGCACCGCCGATTCACTCGACGCCCATCAGCAGCACCGCATCAGACTGCCCACCGTAGTAGCACACCAGTTCGACCTCCGGATGGCCGACGCGCAGATGCTCCGACAGCACGTCCTCGACACCGGGCGGCGAGCCGGCGCCGGTCAGGACCGTGACCAGTTCCCCGCCGACCGCCAGCATCCGCTCCAGCACGTCGACGGCCGCCTTCGTGACATCGGCGGACTGGCCGGTCAGCACGACCTCGCCGTCGACCAGCCCCAGCACGTCACCGGCACGCACCTGGCCGACCCACGTGAGCGCGTCCTCGCCCGCGATCACGATGTCGCCGCGCCGGGTCGCGGCGGCCGCCTCGGCCATCGCGACGACGTCGGCGCCCGCCCTGCGTTCCGGATCGTGCACCGCCAGCGCGGCCAGCGCCTGCGCGGGCGAGGCGCACGGCACGACGACCACGTCACGTTCGGCCAGCACGGGATGCCCTGCCGCACGTTCGGCGACCGCGGTCAGGTCCACCCCGCCGGGCACGACCGTCACGTGTTCCGCCGCCACCTCTCCGATGAGGCCGAGCAGCTCCTCCGTCGTCGGCTCGGCACCCGCCGGCACCGGCAGCACCGGCACGCCTTCCGCTCCGACCAGTTCGGCCACCCCGTCCCCGCGGAGCACGGCGACGACGGCACGATCGGCGGCGGTGCTCTCCGGTGGAGCCGGCGTCATGAGCGGTTCGACCCGCACCCGATGGGGCCTGCCGCGCCGCAGCCCGGCTTCGAGCGCCGCACCGATGTCGTCGCAGTGGACGTGCACGGCGTGGTTTCCCGCCCCGTCTCCCGCGACCGTGACGCTGTCGCCCAGTTCGGCCAGGTCGCGCCGCAACGCGGCGAGCGCGGCGTCCTCGGTGTCGGGGTCGAGGTCGGAGAGCAGGTACATCACCTCCCACGCCTGCGGCGCCGGCAGCGCCGACGTGACTGACACCGCGCGGTCCGACGTGACGGCGGCCTCACCCGCGACGACGGCCGCCAGAGCGTCGAGCACAGCCACCAGGCCGCGGCCGCCGGCATCGACCACCCCGGCAGCCGCCAGCGCGGCCAGCTGGCGCGGGGTTTCCGCCAGCGCCTCGGCCGCGGTCCGCGCGGCCGTGCGCGTCACCGCCTCGAGCGTGACGGCGCCATCCGCCGTGACACCGTTGCCCCTGCCAGCGCCGTTGCCGGCGTGCGGGTGGGTGCCGTCGCCGTGGGTGCCGTGCGGCTCGGCGCTGTTTCGGTCGGTGTTGTCCTCGTCGGCGCCGGTTCCGTCGGTGAGGTTGCCTCCGTCCGGTTCGACGGCGATGCCGACCGCGTGCAGCACGCTGAGCATCGTCCCCGCCACGGGTCGTGCGACCGCGCCGGTGGCGCGCGCATCGGCGTGCCTCAGGGCGACGGCGAGGCCCCGGCCGTCGAGCGTCGCGGCCGCGCCCGCCGACTCGGCGAACCCGCGCAGGACCTGCGACAGGATCACCCCGGAGTTGCCGCGCGCCGCCGCGACCGCGCCTTCGGCCAGCACCCGTAGCGCCTCGCCCGCGTGTGCCACCTCGGGACGTTCCGCCAGCGCGCTGCGGGCGGCCGTGACGGTGTGCAGCAGGTTGGAACCGGTGTCGGAGTCCGCGACCGGGTAGACGTTGATGCCGTTGATGTCGGCGCGCAGCTCCTCCAGGCTCCGTACGCAGGCGGCCGCCCACGCACGCACAGCCGCAGCGTCCAGGGAGTGCACCGCTTGTTCCTCCTGCAGGGACAATGTGGGTTCGATGCGAGCGTATCGACCCGGATGGAGCCGCGGAGAGCGTACCGGCTACCCTGTTCGAGATGCCCGGCATTCCCGGGCGGATTGTGTTTACCTACTTTCTCGAGGAGTGTTCGACGTGGCTGCCGTGTGCGACGTCTGTGGCAAGGGGCCGGGCTTCGGCAAGTCGGTCTCGCACTCTCACCGGAAGACCAACCGCCGGTGGAACCCGAACATCCAGACCGTGCACGCGAAGCTCGGGCTTTCCCAGAAGAAGCGTATGAACGTGTGCACTTCCTGCCTGAAGGCCGGCAAGGTCGTTCGGGGCTGACGCCTCAGAATCCGAAGCTCTCGGGGCCCCGGGGATCGTTCGACCCCCGGGGCCCCGTGCTGTGTGCGTACCCCTCGCGCATGTCCTGCACCGCGGAACCGTGTTGCGGATTCCGGGGATCGTGTTGCGACCCCAGGGGCCCGTGTTGCGGATTCCGGGGACCGTGTTGCGACTTGAGGGGGCCGTGTTGGGCCCAGGTGTCCCCATCGCCACCCGAGGAGTGCGCCACGAGCCTGGATGCGGTCTCGAGCGCCTGCGCTCGAGACCGGCGTCGTCAACGGAGCGAGTCGGCAACCAGCGCGGCGGCCAACGCTCCGTAGACCGTCGCGGCGAGCCGTTCGAACACCGTGCGCACCCGCGGACTGTCGAGTAGCCGGTCCCGAACGGCGCCCGCGAGCTGGCCGGTGGCGAGGTCGACGGCCAGGCCGATCACCTGCAGCAGGAGACCGAGCAGGAGCAGCTGCAACGCCGGATTCGCGGCGGCATCCCCCAGGAACTGCGGCAGGAACGCGGTGAAGAAGAGCAGGATCTTCGGGTTCGACAGGTTCACCAGGAAGCCGCGCCGGAACGCCCGCGGCTGCGGTGCGGCGTCGACCGCGACCGGCGCGCCGGCACTGCGCCAACTCGTCCACGCCAGGTAGCCGAGGTACGCGGCTCCGCACAGTCGGATCACGTCGCCGACCTGCGGCATCGCGGCGAGGAGCGCACCGAGGCCGAGGGCCGTCAGCACGACGTACACGCTGACGCCCGCGGTGATGCCGAACGCCGCCCGCGCCGCCGCGCGTCGGCCGTCGCGCAGGCCGGTGGCGACCATGAACGCCATGTCGGGCCCCGGCACGACCATCAGCACGACGACCGCTGCCAGGAACGCGGGCAGCACCCCGACGTCGATGTAACCAGAAACCATGATTGATCAGGTTACACGGACGCGTAACCACATGGAATGACATAACGGGTTAGCGTGGTGAGATGCCGGATGTTCCCGTACTCGAGATGCGCGACGTGGTGGCGTTCGTGAACGAGTTCGCCGACGCGGCCCGCGAGGCCGCGGGCCAGCAACACACCCCCCACCCCGACGCAGCGGAGCTGCTGACCTGGACCGCACCACTGCCGGACATCGACGGCCTCGTCGCCGCAGCCAACGCGATCCATCCGCTGTTCGCCGCGGGCACAGCCACCCACGAGCACCTCAACGACCTGCTGCTGTCCCTGCGGCCGGTACCGGTGGCGACGGCCGACGGGCTGCGGTGGGCCGTCGACGACCCCGGAGACGTCCTGGTCGCCGCCCTCGCCGCGGCCGTGTTGGCGTGGCTGCTGCGGCACGAGCCGGACCGGCTCGGCACCTGCCGGGGCGCGAACTGCGTCGACGTCTACGCCGACTCCTCACCCGCGGGCCGACGCCGGTTCTGCTCGACGACCTGCCTCAACCGGCACAAGGTCGCCGCCCACCGACGCCGCGCCGCAGGCACCGGCTGAGGCCGTCGCGCTGGGAGGTGCGGCCCGGGCCGCCGATGCACCGACACCGCTCCGACGGGCGTCGTGCCGCACCGCCGGGCCGGTGGTGCGGCACCTGCGGGCGCAATACGGCCCCCGGAATCCGCAACACGGCCCCCGGAACCCGCAACACGCGCCCCGGAATCCGCAACACGCGTGCCCGAACGCAGGACACGCGGGGCTGAGTGCAGGACACGCGGGAGGCGGTTACGGGAGGCGCCAGTCGAGCGGGTCGGCGCCCTGGGCCTGGAGGAGCTCGTTGGCGCGACTGAACGGCCTCGACCCGAAGAAACCGTTGTGCGCCGACAGCGGGCTCGGGTGCACGGACTCGACGCACCGCTCGGCCCCGATGAGCGGCTTGAGTTTGCGCGCATTGCTGCCCCACAGAATCGCCACGAGCGGCTGATCACGGGCGGCGAGCGCGCGGATGGCCTGCTCGGTGACCTGCTCCCAACCTTTGCCCTGATGCGAGTTGGGCTTGCCGGGCTGCACCGTGAGCGACCGGTTCAGCAGCAGCACACCCTGCCGGGTCCACGGCGTCAGGTCGCCGTTGGACGGCATCGGATGCCCGAGGTCCTCGCAGTACTCCTTGTAGATGTTGACGAGGCTCTTCGGCAGCGGCCGCACGTCCGGCGCCACGGCGAAGCACAGGCCGATCGGGTGTCCCGGCGTCGGATAGGGGTCCTGGCCGACGATCAGCACGCGCACGTCGGCGAGCGGTTGCTGGAACGCCCGGAGGATGTGTTCGCCCGAGGGCAGGTAGGTCCGTCCCGCGGCGATCTCGGCGCGCAGGAACTCCCCCATCGCTCCGATGGTGTCCGCGACCGGTTCGAGCGCCTCGGCCCAGCCCGCCTCGACGACGTCGGCCAGCGCATGTCCGGAAGTACCCGTGGAAGTCACGGCCCGGACTCTAGCGCGCCGGTGGGACCGCCCTCACAGTCAGGCGAGCGTGCGCAACGGTCAGTCGAGCCTGCGCAGTTCCGCCCGGTACCGTTTCGCCCGCTCGACGTAGCCGTCGACGATGCGCGCGATCGCGTCGGCGCCCAGCGAGGTGTTCTCCCGCGTCCTGGCGGGCACGCCGAGCGCGATGTGGCCCCACGGCACGTGCCCGCGGTACGACACCACGGCGCCCGCGCCGACCACGCCGCCGTCCTCGACGACCGTTCCGTTGAGGACCACGGAGCCGGACGCGAGCAGACAGCCCGTTCCGATGGTCGCGCCTTCGACGTGGACGTTGTGCCCGATCGCCGACGCTGGCCCGAGGATCGTCGGCTGCCCCTTGGCGACGTGGACGATGCAGCCGTCCTGGATGTTGGACCGCGCGCCTACCTCGATGCGGTCGTTGTCCGCGCGCAGCACGGTCTGCGGCCAGATCGACGCCTCGGGGCCGATGCGCACGTCACCGATCAGCGTCGCGTCCGGATGGACCCACGCGTCGGGATGGATGTCGGGTTCGAGATCGCCGAGCGCGTAGATCGCCATCCCGCTACTCCAGTTCCTTCGCCATGCAGACACTGAGCGAATCCTGGGCGTACACGCCGAACTTCTCGATCTCGTGGTAGCCCGACGAACGGTACAACGCGATGGCCTCGGGCTGTTTGTGCCCGGTCTCGAGGACGATGCGCCCGCACCCGTGTTCGGCGGCGGTGCGTTCGAGCGCGGCGAGCATCACGCGCGCGTGGCCGCGCCCACGCTCGCCGTCGACGACGAACATGCGCTTGATCTCGGCATCGCCCGCGCGCAGCGAACCGTCGTCGGCGGTGTGGGCGCGCCAGCCACCACAGGCGACGGGCGCGTCGTCGCGGTAGCCGACGAGGAAGATCCCCTGCGGCGGCGCGAACTCCGCCGGGTCGACGGGTGTGACGTCGGGATCGCCGTAACGGCTGACGTACTCCTGCTGCACGAGGTCGATCAACTTGGTCGAGTCGGGGTGGTCGAAGGCGAGCACATGAATGTCCACGCCGTCCATGTAACCCGATTCAGCGCCAGTGTTCCCAGCCGATATCGCCGTCGTAGGGCTTGCCGTCGACCGTGACGCCCGTGTCGGGCATCAGCACGGTGCCGATCTGCCGCCAGCCCTGCGGAAGGTCGACGAACGAGGGGAACGTCGCCACGAGGGCGTGATCCTCCCCACCTGTGAGCACCCACCGCATCGGATCCGCCCCGAGCGCGTTCGCCACGTCGACGAGTTTGCGGTCGACCTCGAGCGAATCGGTGGCGAGGTCGATGCCGACGTCGGACTCCTCGGCGAGGTGCCCGAGATCGGCGAGGAGCCCGTCGGAGACGTCGATCATCGCCGTGGCGCCCGCATCGGCCGCCGCGGGGCCCGCGGTGTAGGGCGGTTCGGGAGCGCGCTGGGCGTTCACCACCCCGACCGGCGACCGGAATCCGCGGCCGAGCACCGCGAGCCCGGCGGCGGCCCAGCCGAGCCTGCCGCACACGGCGACGATGTGGCCCGGGCGGGCGCCCGACCGCGTCACCGGTGCGCGCCCGCCCAGGTCGCCGAGCGCGGTGACGCTGACCACCAGCTGGTCGGACCGCACTACGTCGCCGCCCACGATGCCTGCGCCCACTCGCGCGGCCTGCGCCGTGAGACCGTCGGAGATGCCGGTCGCGACGGCGACGTCGGTGTCCGCCGGGCAGCCGAAACCGACCACCAGCGACGTCGGCCTCGCCCCCATCGCGGCGATGTCGGCCAGGTTCACCGCGGCCGCCTTGTGCCCCACCTGCTCGGGACTGGACCAGTCGAGGCGGAAGTGCACCCCTTGCACGAGGACGTCCGTGCTGATCACCACACGCCCGTCCGGTGCCGCCACCACCGCCGCGTCGTCGCCGGGTCCGACGACCGTGCCCGCGGGCGGCTGCTGCCTGCCGGTGACGTCGCGGATCAGCCCGAACTCGCCGACATCGGCGACCGTGCCACCAGTGCCCTCCCCCGTTCCGGCGTTCCTGCCTCTGCCGCTGTCCCTGCCCTCCACACAACACCTCCGGTGCCCCACCTGCGGTACCTTGCAGCGACGTTACCTATCTTGGGCCCACGGGGGCCGAAACGGACGGAGGGACGCGCCGTGGTGCACGCATACATCCTCATCCAGACCGAGGTCGGCAAGGCCGCGTCGGTGGCCGCCGCGATCGCCGAACTGCCCGGAGTGGCCAGCTCCGAGGACGTGACCGGCCCGTACGACGTCATCGTCCGCGCGGAGGCCGACAACGTCGACGACCTCGGCCAGCTCGTCGTCGCCAACGTGCAGAACGTCGACGGCATCACCCGCACCCTGACCTGCCCGGTGGTGCACCTGCCGCAGTGACGGGCCCCGCCCGCGGCACGAACCGCCCGCGGGCCCGTTGCCGTGACCGACCGACGCCGAGGACCGAGACGACCGCATGACCGACAGCTCCGACACGCCCGACCGCGCACGCCGACCCGACGGCCCCGGTGAATCCGCCGGGCCGGACGAGTCGGCCGGCGCGGCCGACTCGGCGGACACGTCCGGCACGACCTCGGAGCCGGAGCGAGAGCCGAAGCCAGAGCCGGAACCGACGGCGTCCGGCACCGCTGCCGATACCGGAGCCACCGATACCGGGGCAGTTGATAGCGGGCCAGTTGATAGCGGGCCAGTTGATAGCGGGGCGCCGCCGCGGAAACTGCTCGTCGCGGCGGCCGTCCTCGGCGTGGCACTGGTGGCGGGGGTCGGGGCACTCGGTCTGTTCGGCGGGGACGGCGAAACCGGCCCCGCAGGTGGCGCGCAGGCCGACGCCACGGGCCCGGCCGGACCGCTGCCGCTCGTGTCGATTCCCGCGCCGGAATCGGGCAGCGACGCGTGCCGCCGCATGCTGGAGGCCGTGCCCGACCAGCTGACGTCGTCGGGCGAACGGTTGCAGCGACGTGAACTGGCCGATCCGGCACCGCCTGCGACCGCGGCCTGGGGGCGCGACAGTCCGGTGGTACTGCGCTGCGGTCTCGACCGGCCGCCGGAGCTGAAGCGCACGTCCTCGCTGCGTCAGATCAACGGGGTGCAGTGGCTGCACGTGCCGGACGACACGAGCCCGAGCGCCACGTGGTACGTCGTCGACCGGCCCGTCTTCCTCGCGCTCACCGTTCCCGAGGGAACGGGGACCGGCCCGCTGCAGCGGATGTCGGACCTGGCCGACGAGACGATGAAGCAGGTCTCGCCCACCTTCTGACGATCCGCCGCGTCCCAGGGCCGCACGCAGCCGCGGCACCTGCGGCGGACCGGCTCAGCGCAGGCCGGTGCCGCGAGCGATCGCCGTGTCGACCAAAGTGGACAGCAGTGTCGGGTAATCGACGCCGGTGACGGCCCACATCTTCGGGTAGGCCGACGTCGTGGTGAACCCCGGCATCGTGTTGACCTCGTTGATGACGAGGTCACCCTCGGCGGTGACGAAGAAGTCGACCCGGGCCAGTCCCTGGCAGTCCAGCGCGCGGAACGCTTCGACTGCGCACGCACGCAGACGTTCGATCACGTCGTCGCCGAGTTTGGCGGGAATGTCGAGTTCGGCGTCCTCGCCGAGATACTTGGTCTCGAAGTCGTACCAGGCGTCGGCGTCGTCGGCCAGCACCCGGATCTCCGCGGGCAGCGACGCCTCGACGCGGCCGTCGGGGAATTCGAGCACGCCGCACTCGACCTCGCGGCCCGTGACGCCCGCCTCGATGAGCACCTTCGGGTCGGTCTCACGTGCGAACGCGATCGCGTCGTCGAGCCGGGCCCAGTCGGTCACGCGCGTGATGCCGACCGACGAACCCGCCCGTGCCGGCTTGACGAACACCGGCAGCCCCAGGCGTTCACGCTCGGACTCGTCGAGGGTGGACTGTCCACGGCGGACCGTCGCGTACGAGCCGACGGGAAGCCCCTCCGCGACGAGCAGCTTCTTCGCGAACTCCTTGTCCATCGCCGCCGCGCTGGCGAGCACGCCCGCACCGACGTAGGGGATGTCGGCCATCTCCAGCAACCCCTGGATCGTGCCGTCCTCGCCGAAAGCGCCGTGCAGCACGGGGAACACGACGTCCACCTCGGACAGCACCTCGGCCTCCCTGCCGGGTTCGAGGCTGACGACGCTCTTGCTCGTCGGGTCGCCCGCGAGCACGAGCGCGCGGCCGTCGTCGACCGTCGGCAGTTCACGACCGCGGATCTCGAGGGCCTTGGGGTCGTCGGTGCCCAGTACCCAGCCACCCGCCGGGGTGATGCCGACGGGCACGACCTCGAACCGTTCGGGGTCGAGATTGTCCAGCACGCAGCCTGCGGACACGCAGGAAATCGTGTGCTCACTGCTGCGGCCGCCGAACACCACGGCCACGCGCGTCTTGCGGCTACTCATGACCGGTCACCCTACCGGTGCCGCATCCGGGTCAGGTCAACGAGCGTCGGCACGCATTCGGCGAGCTCGGACCGCGAGCACCCGGCGTAACCGACCAGTACGCCGTGTGCCGTCGGGGCGGTCGCGAAGTGCCGGGCGAGACCGTCGAGCAGCACGCCGCGGCGCTTCCCCGCCGCGATCCGCTCCCGTTCGTCCTCCGCCGACGGCAGCGGCACCACGAGGTGCGCGCCCGCGTCGTCCCCGAGCACGGGCACGCCCGCGGTGGCGAACGCGTCGACGAGGATCGACCGGCGGTCCGACAGCTCCCGCCGCAGCCTGCGCAGGTGCCTGCCCAGGTCGCCGTGCCGGGCGAGTTCGACGACCACGTGCTGGCCCGCGGGCGACGGGCGCGTGCCGGTCAGGTCGCGGTGTTCGAGCACGGCCCGCGTCACCGAGGGCGGCGCGACCATCCAGCCCGCACCCAACGTGGGTGTGAGGATCTTGCTCGTGGTGCCCAGGTGCACGACGACGTCCGGGGCGAGCGAGGCCAGCAACGGCAGCGGGGCGACGTCGTAGCGCAGCTCCCCGTCGTAGTCGTCCTCCACGACGAGGAAATCCCGATCTCTGGCCAGCTCGGCGAGCTCGACACGACGGGAGGCGCTCATCCGGCAGCCCATCGGGTACTGGTGCGCCGGCGAGCAGTACACGACCCGCGCTCCCGGCGGGATGCGGTCGGTGCGCAGTCCCTCCTCGTCCACCGGCACACCCGCGACGCGCATACCCGCGCGGGAGAACGCCTGCACCGCGCGCTGATACCCCGGTTCTTCGACGGCGACGAGATCGCCGGGGGCCAGCACGGCCGCCGCGAGTTCGATGACCGCGGCCGTCGTACCCCCGGTGGCCAGTACCGACTCGGTACCCGCGTCGAGTCCGCGGTGCCGCAGCAGGTGTTCGGAGATCACCTCGCGGTACTCCCCCAGCCCGGTCCTGGACAGGTACACAGCGGGAGGAGTGTCCGACGCCGCCCGCCACGCGCGCCGCCACGCCGACCGGTCCAGGCCTTCCGCCCACGGCACCCCGGGCAGCAGGGCGAGCCTGCCCGGCGGCAGCTCGTCCCGCGCGGCCGCGGAACGGTGTTCGGGACGGGCGCTCGGCGGTGACGTCGTGACGTACGTGCCGGAACCGTGTTTGCCGACGATCCAGCCCTCGGCGTGCAGCTGTTCGTAAGCGGCGGCCGTGACGGTCCGGCTGACGCCGAGCCTGCCAGCCAGCGCGCGGGTGGACGGCAGGCGGTCACCGCCGCGCAGATGTCCCGACGAGGCCGATTCGCGGAGCGCATCGGCGAGCTGCACGGCCAGTGGCACGTGCGATTCTCTGTCCAGCGTTACCGGCAGCGCCGTTTCACGTGTCGGCGTCGCCTCGGCGTGGGTCACACCGTCCCCTTCAAAGTGGACTCCTGAACTTGCCTGACTGTGGACATTCCACCATGCCACTGTGTCGACCATCGTCAGGCCCATGACGACGTCCCCGCCGCTGTCCGCCACCGCCCGCAGCACAGTGACCCGCAAACAGCAACGGGCCGCCACCGACCGCGCGGAGTTGCACGCCGTGCTCGACGCCGGTCTGATCTGCCACCTCGCACTCGTCTCCGGCGACTCCCCGCTGTGCATCCCGACCGGGTACGGCCGCGACGGCGACACGCTCTACCTGCACGGCTCCACCGGGTCCGGCAACGTGCGCACCGCCGCCCGCGGCGTGGACGTCTGCGTCACGGTCACGATTGTCGACGGCATCGTCTACGCGCGCTCGCTGAACAACCACTCGATGAACTACCGCTGCGCCGTCGTGCACGGCCGCTCCCGCGCGGTGACCGATGACGCCGAACGCGAGCACGCCCTTCGCGTGATCAGCGAGCACCTCGCACCCGGTTCATGGGATTACGCCCGCACCCCGGACGCCAAGGAACTGGCCGGCGTCGCGGTGCTCGCCCTCGACCTGACCGAGGCCTCGGTGAAGATCCGCGGCGGCGATCCGAGCGAACAGCCCGTGGACGACGATCGCGACGACGTGTGGGCGGGCGTGATCGACGTCCGCACCGTGTTCGACCCGCCTCGGGCCGCGGCGTACGTCCCGGACGACCTGCCGGTCCCGCCGCACGTCGCCGAACGAACCGCCGACCACTGACCGCGTGTCCTGCACTCAGTACCGCGTGTTCTGCACTCGCCCGTCACCCGACCACCGCCCCTCAACGCCGCGCTGTCGCGCGACTGCGCCCCGCGCGTCCTGCATTCGACGTCGTTCACACGTCGAGGCGGCCACCCGCCGGCCTGGCGCTGCCCACAGCGCGCCCTGGCACGGCCGTCCGAATTCGAATCCCGGTTGTCCGGATGCAGAACTCGGCCGACCGAGTGCAGGACACGCGTGCAGGAGTGCAGGACACGCGAGGAAGGGGTGAGTCAGCCGGGTTCGGACACGATTCCGGCGAACGGGTCGACGTGGACCGGCCGGACGGTGCGTCCCTCGGCGCGGTAGACGTGCACACTGATGGCCGGATCCGGACCGTCGTTGCGGACCTCGTGCACGTACCCGGGACCGAACACGCGGGACTGGCCCTGGCCGAGTGTGTGCACCTCGGCGGCCGCCTGCCCGGCCGCGCCGGTTCCCGCGTACTCACCGGCGGGCCTGCGCCTGACGGTTTCGATGAGCGTGCCGGACACCACGGTGAACGCTCCGGTGGCGAAGCCGTGGTCGTGCACGCCGGTGAACTGGCCAGGCAGCCAGCTCAGCAACCACACCTCGTCGTCGCCTGCGCGATCGATCAGCGCAGCGAACCGCTCGTCCGGGTCATAGCGCAACATCGTGCGCCACCGGTCACGGTCGAGCGCGTAGTCGCGGGCGACACGGACGGGGTGCCGTGCGGCGCGGGCGGCCGATTCGGGCAGGGCGACGGTGTTCTCGGGAACGGCGAACATGGGCGTGCAGGAATCCTTGCTGTCGAGAGGGAATCGTCGAAGAGACGTCGAGCGGTTGCGGTGCGGACTCGGAGGTCACCGGCAACAGCGACAACAAGGCGCGCAGCACGTACCGCGGCGACCGATGAGCGGTCGCCGTGGCGCGGATACGTTCTGCGTCAGCACATCTGCAAGAGAACCAGCCCTGCCGTGGAGCGTCAAGCCGATTCCACGGAATGAAACCTCGGGTGCGACGTGCGACACCCGCGGTGGCCGGTGCACCGGGTCGGCACACCGGCCACGCACCGGCGCCGGTGCCCAGCCGTCGCGGACGCTCACATGCGCTCGGGCTTCTGCTCCCGTCCGAGGAGTTCGGCGCCGACGGTCACGGGGTCGATGCCCTCGTGGCACACGCGGTACATCGCGTCCGTGATCGGCATGTCGACACCGGCACGGTGGGCCAGGTCACGGATCGAGCGGCACGACATGACACCCTCGGCGACCTGGCCGCCCACGGCCTCCTGCGCCTGCTCGATGGTCTCGCCGCGGCCGATGCGCTCGCCGAACGTGCGGTTCCGCGACAACGGCGAGGAACACGTGGCCACCATGTCGCCGACGCCCGCCAGGCCCGCGAAGGTCATCGGGTCGGCGCCCAGTTTCGCGCCCAGTCGCGCCGTCTCGGCCAGCCCGCGGGTGATGAGCGTCGCGACGGTGTTGGCGCCGAAGCCGAGTCCGGCCGCGATACCGCACGAGAGCGCTACGACGTTCTTGCAGGCGCCCGCGAGTTCGCTGCCGACGACATCGGTGTTGGTGTACGGCCGGAAGTACGACGTGAACGCCGCCTCCTGCACGGCGACCGCGCGATCGTGGTCGCCGCACGCGAACACGCCCGCCGCGGGCTGGCCCGCGGCGATCTCCTTGGCCAGGTTCGGCCCCGCCACGACGACGACGGAGTCCTCGGCGACACCGGCGATCTCACCGATGACCTCGCTCATGCGCTTGAGCGTGCCCAGCTCGACGCCTTTCGCCAGGCTCACGAGGATCGTGTCGGCCGGCAGCAGCTCCCGCCAGCGGCCGAGGTTGGCGCGCAGACTCTGACTGGGCACGGCGAGCACGACGGCGTCGGGGCCGTCGAGTGCCGCGGCGGCGTCCGACGTCGCGGTGAGGTTGCCCGGCAGCACCACACCGGGCAGGTACCCGGAGTTCGTGTGCTGCTCGGCGATCTCGGCAGCCACCTCGGGCCTGCGCGCCCACATCGTGACGTCGGTGCCCGCGTCGGCCAGGATCTTCGCGAACGTCGTGCCCCACGAACCCGAACCGAGCACCGTCACCGTCCGCACGGCCCGCTGCCGCGCCGGTCCTGCGCCGTCGGGGCGTCCCGGGTGTTCAGGCATCGCGGCCGGCCTTCGCGGGCGGCTCCTCACCACGAATGTCGGCCAGCAGCGTGGTGACCTCCGCCATGAGCAGGTCGGTGACCTCGCGCAGCACGTCGGGCGTCGGGGACTTGTCGCGATAGGCGCTCAGATCCACCGGCTCCCCCACCACGTGGGTCACGGTCTTGCGCGGCAGCGGGCGGAATTTCTTCGTATAGCCGTTGAGGACCTCCTGCGTGCCCCAGCGCGCACACGGGATGACCGGTACGTCGTTGGCCAGCGCCAACCGCGCGACGCCCGTCTGCGAGTGCTTCGGCCAGAACTCGGGGTCCTTCGTGATCGTGCCCTCGGGGTAGATCACGATGACCTTGCCGTCCTCCAGCGCCTGGTGTGCCGCCTTGAGGCTGTCGCCCGCCGAGCTCGTGCCGCGGGCGACCGGAATCGAGCCGGCGCCGGTCATGATCTTGCCGAAGATCGGGACGCGCACGAGGCTCGCCTTGGCGAGGAACCGCGGCACCCGTTTGGCCTGGTGCACGAACACCGCATCGACGGCCGGATCCAGGTGTGACACGTGGTTCATCACCAGCAGCACGGGACCGGTCCGGGGAATGCCTTCGAAGTTCCGGTACTCCCGCCTGCTCAGGTACGCCAACGGGTAGAACAACGCCGCCGCGGCGCCGACCCAGAAGCCGCCCTTCTCGCGATCCGCCAAGACTCCTCCTCGCACACTTCCACGCTACGGCGGTCGATCCTCCCACAGGCGCCGGACCACGAGAGATGCGCGAAGATGACCGATGTGACCGTCACACTCCTCGTGCCGATGAAGCCGCCGCACGTCGGCAAATCCCGGCTCCGCGGAGCACTCGCCTCGCCCGTTTCGCCTGGTTCTCCCGGTGACGGTGCGATGAGGGGCGCCGAGATGCACACGTCGCTGGTGCTCGCACTGGCCAGGGACACGGTGTCGGCGGCCCTCGATACGCCCGGCGTCGGCCGCGTGGTGGTCGTCACACGTGACGTCGACGGGCTCGCATCGCTGGCCGATCTGGGTGCCGATGTGATCGACGACCGCGGCGCACGGGATCTGAACACCGCCCTGCTCACGGCCGAACGGCTCGTCCGCGCCACCCTCACCACCGGGCGGCCGGGGTCGGGCTGCGCGGGCGGGACGAGTGGCACACGCGGGACGGGCGATGTCGTCGGGGCGTTGCAGGCCGACCTCCCGGCGCTGCGCAGTTCCGATCTCGTGGCGGCACTCGCCGAGGCCGACGGCCGCCGGGCCTACGTCGCCGACCGGCACGGAACCGGCACCACGCTGTTGCTGTCGGCACCGGGTCGGCCGCTGGCACCCGCCTTCGGGCCCGGTTCGGCCCACGCGCACGCGCGTTCGGGAGCGGTCGCGGTGACCGCCGCGGCGCCGTCGCTGCGCGCCGACGTCGACACCGCGTCCGACCTGCGCCACGCCCGCACGCTCGGTCTCGGCCCGGGCACCACCGACCTGCTGGGACGGGCAGGTGCCGTCGCGGCGGCGGCGCACCGTCGGGAGGGTTAAACCTGCCGACCGGACCTGCCCATCGGGCCCGGTGGTGGTGGACAATGCGTGCGTGAGCAACGACGAGAGCACCCCAGCCGCTGCGAGCTCTCCGGAAGCGAGGCGGGTGACCACCGAGCCTCCGCCGGAGGCGAACGTCGCCGACGCCGCGGGCCACGCTCTGCCGGCCGCGCTGCCCGCCGCGACGGCGACCGACCGCAGTCCGGACGAACTGCCGGACAACCGGTATTTCAACCGGGAACTCTCGTGGCAGGACTTCAACGCCCGGGTACTCGCGCTTGCCGAGGACGAGTCCCAGCCCCTGCTGGAGCGGACCAAGTTCCTCGCCATCTTCTCGTCCAATTTGGATGAGTTCTACATGGTCCGGGTCGCGGGCCTGAAACGCAGGGACGAGACCGGCCTGTCCGTACGCAGTGCGGACGGACTGACGCCGCGGGAGCAGCTCTCCCACATCGCCAAGCGCAACCAGGAGCTCGTCGGGCGGCACAACGCCGCCTTCGAGGAGCGGGTGCGGCCGGCGCTGGCGGCCGAGGGCATCCACATCGTGTCATGGTCCGGTTTGGACGAGGCGGACCACGAGCGGCTGTCGCGGTACTTCCGGGAGCAGATCTTCCCGGTGCTCACGCCGCTGGCAGTCGACCCCGCGCACCCGTTCCCGTACATCTCGGGGCTCTCGCTCAACCTCGCCGTCACGGTGCGCGATCCCGCCGAGGGCACCGAACGGTTCGCGCGGGTGAAGGTGCCGAACAACGTCCCCCGACTGGTCCGCACCGAGCCGGAGCGGGACAGCCGCACCGCCACGTTCCTCCCTTTGGAGGAGCTGATCGCGGCCCACCTGGGCGAGCTGTTCTCCGGCATGGAGGTCATCGAGCACCACGCGTTCCGCGTCACCCGCAACGCCGACTTCGAGGTCGAGGAGGACCGGGACGAGGACCTGCTGCAGGCGCTCGAACGGGAACTCGCGCAACGCCGGTTCGGCCCGCCCGTGCGCCTCGAGGTCTCCCGGGACATGAGCGAGCACATGCTCGAACTCCTGCTGCGTGAACTCGAGGTCGACCCGCGCGACGTCGTCGAGGTTCCTGGGCTGCTGGACCTGTCGTGCCTGACCCAGTTGCTGCCGCTGGACCGGCAGGAACTCAAGGACCGCCCGTTCGTCCCCGCGACGCCACCGTCGTTCGGTGAACGGGAAACGCCCAAGAGCGTGTTCTCGACCCTTCGGGACGGCGACGTGCTGGTGCACCACCCGTACGACTCGTTCTCCACGAGCGTGCAGCGGTTCATCGAGCAGGCCGCCGCCGACGACAAGGTGCTGGCGATCAAACAGACGCTGTACCGCACCTCCGGCGACTCACCGATCGTCGACGCGCTCATCGACGCCGCCGAGGCGGGTAAGCAGGTCGTCGCGCTCGTCGAGATCAAGGCGCGCTTCGACGAGCAGGCCAACATCACCTGGGCACGCACGCTCGAGCGTTCGGGCGTGCACGTGGTCTACGGGCTCGTCGGGCTCAAGACGCACTGCAAGGTTGCGCTGGTCGTGCGGCAGGAAGGATCGACGATCCGCCGTTACTGCCACATCGGCACGGGCAACTACAACCCGAAGACCGCGCGCCACTACGAGGATCTCGGCCTGTTCACCGCGGATCCGGCGATCGGGGCCGACCTGACGGACCTGTTCAACGTCCTCACCGGCTATTCGCACCAGGCGACGTACCGCAACATCCTCACCTCACCGAGCGGTATCCGGCGCGGCATCCTCGACCACGTCACCAGAGAGATCGAGCTCGCGAGGCAGGGCCATGCCGCCGGCATCCGCCTCAAGTGCAACTCGCTCGTCGACGAACAGGTCGTCGACGGGCTGTACCGCGCGTCGCAGGCCGGGGTGCCCGTCGAGGTCATCGTGCGCGGCATCTGCACGCTCAAGCCCGGTGTACCGGGGCTGAGCGAGAACATCACGGTGCGCTCGATCCTCGGCCGGTTCCTCGAGCACTCGCGGATCTTCCACTTCCGTGCCGCCGAGTCGTACTGGATCGGCAGCGCCGACATGATGCACCGCAACCTGGACCGCCGCATCGAAGCGCTCGTGCAGGTGCACAACCCGAGGCTGACCGCGGAGCTGGACGAGATCCTCAGCTCCACGATGGACCAGCACACTCGGTGCTGGATCCTGACGTCGACCGGCGAGTGGCACCCCTCCCCTGCCGATTCGTCCGAAGTCCGCGACCATCAACTCGAAACGTTACGCAAGCACGGAGCAACAGGGTGAGCACTACCACCGAGGCCGCAGACCACATCGTCGCCCACGCTGCGGGGGCGGTGCTCTGGCGCCCGGCCGCGAACGGGTCCCCGGGTGTCGAGATCGCGGTCGTCCACCGGCCGCGTTACGACGACTGGTCGCTGCCGAAAGGGCATCTCGACCCCGGTGAAACCGCGCCCGTGGCCGCGGTACGGGAGATCAAGGAGGAAACGGGCTTCCCCGCCGTCCTGCGCGCATTCCTGAAACGCGTCGAATACCGCATCGCCCGTGGCAGGAAAGTGGTGGACTACTTCAGTGCGCGCGCGGGCGAGGGCGTATTCGAGGCGAACTCGGAAGTCGACGAACTGCGCTGGGCGGCGCCGGACGTAGCGGCCGGGCTGTTGACCTACGGTTCGGACGCCGAGGTCGTCGAGCGGTTCGCCGCCCTGCCGCAGCAGGTCACGTCGATGCTGCTCGTGCGGCACGCCAAGGCGGGCAAACGGGAGACCTGGACCGGCGACGACGACCTGCGGCCGCTGAGTGATGCGGGGGAACGCCAGGCGCGGGCTCTGCGACCGGTGCTGGCCGCGTTCGGCCCCGACCGGGTCGTGTCCGCTCCTTTGCTGCGCTGTGTGCAGACCGTGCAGGGTGTCGCCGAGGACCTCGGCACCGAGGTGGGACACGACGACGCGCTGTCGGAGCGCATCTTCGCCGCAGACCCGGACAGGGCGGTGCGCCGCATCGTGGAGATGGCGGTCGAGGGCGGCACTTCGGTCGTGTGCAGCCAGGGCGGTGTGATCCCGCACGCCGTGGCCACGCTCGCCGACCGGGGTGGCGTGGTGTTGCCCCGGACCAAACCGGACGGTGTCGCGGCGAAGAAGGGCTCGGTGTGGCAGCTCACGTTCGACCGGGTCGGACGTCTCGTCGCGGCGGGCTACCTGTCGAACGCGCTGGCCACACCGCTCGCCGTCTAGGAGCCATCTCGCCGCGCTGTGCGGACGCCACGGGCACGGTCACCGGCCGGTCCCGCTCGGTCCCGCCGCGCCACGACCGGCCCACGAACGCGCCCACACAGCGACGGGCCCCGCACCAGGACTGTGGTGCGGGGCCCGTCTGCGCGCGGCGCGGCCGGCGCCACGTGAGCCGGCACGCCGGCTCACTTCTTCTTGGCGGCCGTCTTCTTCGTCGTGGACGCCTTGGCGGTGGTCTTCGCCGGCGTGGCTGCCGCCTTCGTCGTCTTGGTCGCGGTCTTCGGAGCGGCCTTGGTGGCGGGCTTCTTGGCAGCCGTGCTCTTGGTCGCCGTGGACTTGGCAGTCGTGCTCTTGGTTGCCGTGGACTTCGACGCCGTCTTCGGGGCTGCCTTCGTGGTAGCGCTCTTGGCCGTGGACTTGCCAGCGGTGGACTTCGAGGCCGTGGACTTCGACGCCGCCGGCTTCGACGCGGTCGACTTGGCAGCCGTCGACTTGGTGGCCGTCGACTTGGCCGTCGTCGCCTTGCTCGCGGTCGACTTCGACGCGGTCGACTTGGCGGCCGTCTTCGGGGCCGACTTCGTCGCCGTGGACTTCGACGCCGCCGTCTTCGACGCCGTCGACTTGGTCGCGGTCTTCGGAGCCGACTTCGTGGCCGTGGCACGGGTCGCGGTCGTCGCGCGCGAACGGGTGGTCGTGCTGCGCGTGGACGATGCGGTGGAGGTCGTGGCACGGGCGGTGGTGCCGCGCGCGGTGGTGCCGGACACCGGCTTGGCCTTCGTGGCCTTCGGCAGCTTCTTCGTGCCGCTCACCACATCCTTGAACGTGGTGCCCGCGCGGAAGGCCGGGACGTTGGTCTTCTTCACGCGGACGGTCTCGCCGGTACGCGGGTTCCGCGCGGTGCGGGCGGCGCGGGCGCGCTTCTCGAACACACCGAAACCGGTGATGTTCACCTTTTCGCCCTTGTTGACCGTCCGAATGATGATGTCGACGAGATTGTCGACGGCCTGCGTGGCGACCTTCTTGTCGCCCAGGCGCTCGCCGAGCGCCTCAATGAGTTGGGCCTTGTTGGCCATTCCAGTCCTCCATGAAGAACTACGTGTTACCCGGCCACACCGGCCGACATGCGCACACGGTATTACCTACGCAGCACAATTTCCAAACGGCACGCGGATTTTTCCCTTACCGGATGGGCGATCGCCGCCGATGAGCGGCGATCGCACCCGGGTGACTCGCGCGTCGTCTGGTGTCGGATGCCGACCGGTGGGCCGGGCCGGATTCCCTTGCTGAACAGGGAATCTTCGAGGTTCTCCTGGGAGGTCCGGGGCCTACTGCGACTGTGCGGCCGGAAGCGTGACCGGCTTGTGGGCCGGCCTGCCTCGTTCGAACTCGGCGATGTCATCCGCGTGGCGCAGCGTCAGCGCGATGTCGTCGAGCCCCTCCATCAGCCGCCAGCGCGTGTAGTCGTCGATCTCGAAGGGCGCACTGAAGTCCTTGGCCCGCACGGTCTTCTCCGCAAGGTCCACAGTGACCTCCGTGCCGGGGTCGTTCTCGAGGATCTTCCACAGCAGTTCGACGTCGTCGGGCGAGCACTGGGCGGCCACGAGGCCCTGCTTGCCCGCGTTGCCGCGGAAGATGTCGGCGAAGCGCGACGAGATGACCACGCGGAAGCCGTAGTTCATCAGCGCCCACACGGCGTGCTCCCGGGAGGAGCCGGTGCCGAAATCGGGACCCGCGACGAGCACGGTGCCCCGGTCGAACGGCTCGACGTTGAGCACGAACTGCTCGTCACCGCGCCAGGCGGCGAACAGGCCGTCCTCGAAGCCGGTACGGCTCACGCGCTTGAGGTAGACGGCGGGGATGATCTGGTCGGTGTCCACGTTGGACCTGCGCAGCGGCACGCCGATGCCGGTGTGCTCGGTGATCGGTTCCATGAGGGGTGACTCCCGTTGTGCGATCGGTCATGTGCGATCGCTCGTGTGCGATCGGTGTGAAGCGGTGGTGGATCAGAGGTCTTCCGGGGACGCCAGCGTGCCGCGCACCGCGGTGGCGGCCGCCACGAGCGGCGAGACGAGGTGCGTCCGGCCGCCCTTGCCCTGCCTGCCTTCGAAGTTCCGGTTGGACGTCGAGGCGCTGCGCTCACCCGGTTCGAGCTGATCCGGGTTCATCCCGAGGCACATCGAGCAGCCCGCCTGGCGCCATTCGGCACCCGCGTCGACGAAGACCTTGTCGAGGCCCTCCTGTTCGGCCGTCTTCCGCACGCGCATCGAGCCGGGCACGACCAGCATGCGGACGCTGTCGGCGACCTTCCTGCCGCGCAGCACGTCGGCGGCCGCGCGCAGGTCCTCGATCCGGCCGTTGGTGCAGGAGCCGAGGAACACCGTGTCGACGGCGATCTCCCGCAGCGGCGTACCGGGCTCGAGATCCATATAGGACAGGGCCTTCTCGGCGGCGAACTTGGCGCTCTCGTCGCCCAGCTGCTCCGGGTCCGGCACGCTCTCGCCCAGCGGAAGCCCCTGACCGGGGTTCGTGCCCCAGGTCACGAACGGGGTCAGCGCGTCGGCGTCGATGGTGACCTCGGCGTCGAACTGGGCGTCGGCGTCGGTGCGCAGCTCCCGCCATGCGGCCACGGCCTCGTCCCACTGCTTCCCCTGCGGGGCGTGCGGGCGCCCCTCCAGGTACTCGAACGTGGTCTCGTCGGGCGCGATCATGCCCGCGCGAGCACCCGCCTCGATGGACATGTTGCAGATCGTCATGCGGGCTTCCATGGACAGCGATTCGATGGCGCTGCCGCGGTACTCGAGCACGTAGCCCTGGCCACCACCCGTGCCGATCTTCGCGATGACCGCGAGGATGACGTCCTTGGCCGTGACGCCGGGGCGCAGCGTGCCTTCGACGTTGATCGCCATCGTCTTGAACGGCCGCAGCGGCAGCGTCTGTGTCGCGAGGACGTGCTCGACCTCGGAGGTGCCGATGCCGAACGCCATCGCACCGAAGGCGCCGTGGGTCGAGGTGTGACTGTCGCCGCACACCACGGTCATGCCGGGCTGGGTCAGGCCGAGCTGCGGGCCGATCACGTGGACGATGCCCTGTTCGGCATCACCCATGGGGTGCAGCCGGACGCCGAACTCCTCGCAGTTCTTGCGCAGGGTGTCGACCTGGGTCTTGGAAACCGGGTCGGCGATCGGCAGTTCGATGTCCACCGTGGGCACGTTGTGGTCCTCGGTGGCGATCGTCAGGTCGGGCCTGCGCACCTGACGGCCGGCGAGACGAAGACCGTCGAACGCCTGCGGGCTGGTGACTTCGTGCACCAGATGCAGGTCGATGAAAAGCACGTCGGGCTCGGCGCCTTCGCCGCGGCGTACCGTGTGCTCGTCCCACACCTTTTCGGCGAGTGTGCGGCCCCGTTTCTCCGCCATCAGGGCTCCTCCTGAACGTCGCTGGGAAGTGTCTTCCCGGGAACTGTGGTGGGTCGGCCGGGCGCGAGCGCCCGGAGCGTTCCGAACTCTGGAGTGTCCCAAATCCTGGACGTCCCAGACTTCGGGATTGTAGTATCGCTGTGTGGGACAGCATAACTCTGAGGCTCAGCAGAGCGGTATCGGTGTCTTGGACAAGGCCATCGCCGTGTTGCAGGCGGCGGCACAGCAGCCGTGTGGTTTGGCGGAGTTGTGCGCCGAGACGGGGCTGCCGCGGGCGACGGCGCACCGGCTGGCGGTGGGACTCGAGGTGCATCGGCTGCTGCGGCGCGGCCCCGACGGCCGGTGGCGTCCCGGTGCTGCGTTGGCGGAGTTGTCGGGGGGCACCGCGGATCCACTGCTGGATGCGGCGGCGGTCGTGTTGCCCAAATTGCGGGACATGACGGGTGAGAGCGTGCAGGTGTACCGCCGCGACGGGGTACAGCGGGTGTGCGTGGCGTCGGCGGAGCCGCCGAGCGGACTGCGGGACACGGTGCCGATCGGGTCGCGGCTGCCGATGACGGCGGGGTCCGGGGCGAAGGTGCTGACCGCGTGGGCGGACACCCATACGCAGCAGGCGATTCTCGCCGACGCGGTGTTCGGCGAGCGGACACTGCTGGAGGTCCGGCGTCGCGGCTGGGCGCAGAGCGTCGCCGAACGGGAGCCGGGGGTGGCGAGTGTGTCGGCACCGGTGCGGGATTCGTCGGGTGCTGTCGTGGCGGCGGTGTCGGTGTCGGGTCCGGTGGACCGGATCGGCCGCAAACCCGGCGCTCGCTGGGCGAGCGACCTCCTCGACGCCGCGGAAGGCCTCCAGGAACGCCTCTGACCCCGCGAACCGCACCCACGGAACCCGGTGAGCGTCAGCGAACCGTCGACCGAAGCGCACCGAGGTCGACGCCCCCACCCGAGCGAGGCCGGTGAGCGCCAGCGAACACGGCCGACCCACTCACCCCACGCAACCCACGAACGCCACGCAACCACAGGCAGGGGGTCCGGAGGCGGAGCCCGCCGGGCTGGGGGTGTGGGGGCTGCGCCCCCACAAGACACAACGAGAAAAGCCCTATCTGCGCTTTCCGCAGATAGGGCTCTCCCGTTTTTCTCGTACCCCCGATGGGATTCGAACCCACGCTACCGGCGTGAGAGGCCGGCGTCCTAGGCCGCTAGACGACGGGGGCTTGTTCTTTTATGTTGGAAGAGAACTTACCAGAGCGGCTTGTTCGCTTCGCAGCTGGGGTACCAGGACTCGAACCTAGACTAACTGAACCAGAATCAGTCGTGCTGCCGATTACACCATACCCCAACGGATACGTTGTCCGAGCCGTTCTGGATCACTGCCGTTCACCAGGCCCGTCCCGGTCCGTATCGCGTTGTTGAAGAAAGCATAGACCACGCTCTGTGGCCGCTTGCAGCCGGGGCCCGTTTCGTCGGCCGACTCCCCTGTTGTCGCAGGTATTGCGCGCGAGGCCGCCCTCAGCGGGGCGCGGGGACGCCGACGCGCACGAACTCGGACACCAGCAGCTCGGGCAGCGCGGCGAGTGTGGTGAGGACGTGGACGTCGGCGGGCGCTCCACCGCGGACGGCGTCATCGGCGTCGGCGGGCGCACCTCGCCCGTTTCCGGCCGTGCCTTCCGGCTCGCGGTGGAGCCAGATTCCGGTGAGACCGGCGTCACGCGCACCGACGGCGTCGGTGGTGAACTTGTCCCCGAGGTGCACGGCCTCCCGTGGATCGCAGCCGAGTTGGAGGCACACGGACTGGAACATCGCGGGGTCGGGTTTGGCGACGCCGAGCTCTCCCGCGATGGCGACGTGGTCGAAGAACCGGGCCAGACCGAGCGCGGCGAGCTTGTCGCGCTGGTGGCCGCCGGAGGCGTTCGTCACGGCGGCCAGTTGCACGCCTGCGGCGGCGAGCCATTCGAGACACGGCACGACGTCGTCGAAGAGCCGCCACGAGCGGTTCAGCAACGCCTTTCGGCGGGTTTCGAACGCGGCCACGTCGGCGAGATCGACGTCCATGCCGAGCCCGCGCAGGAACGCGTGACTGCGCCACACGTGCATGTCGGCGTAATCGAGCTCACCCGCGACGACGCGCGCGACGTGGTCATCGGTGACGCGTTCCCATTCGTCCCAGATGTCGCCGCGTCCGGTCAGGACGGCCAGCGTGCGCTTGCCCGTCGCCGTGAAGTCGATCAGCGTGTCGTCGATGTCCAGGCACACGACCCGGAGTTCGGGCGGTGCCCAGACATCGACGTCGTCGCGATCGGCGTCGGCGACGGATTGCGGAGCTGTCGGGGAGCCAAGCGCAAAAGCCACTCACGCGAGGCTAGGGGTTTTTGCGCGAGCCCGACTCTGCTATCGAGGTGATATGGCCGAGTCTGTTTCGGTCCAGCTCGTCTACGCTCAGTTGCCCGGCAATGCCCGGCGCAGCCGTCCGAGTGACACGTCACGGCCGAGCAATTCCATCGATTCGTAGAGCGGCGGTGACACCGTGCGTCCGGTCACAGCGACGCGCACGGGCGTGAAAGCCTTGCGCGGCTTGAGTCCCAGACCTTCCACGAGGGCGTCCTTGAGCGCCTGCTCGATGTCGGCCGCGGCCCACGACGACAAGCCTTCCAGCGCCTCGATGGCAGCCCGCAACGCCGGTTCGGAGTCCGGGCCGAGCGCCTTCGTGGCCGCGGCCTCCTCGGGAGCGAACTCGGCCTCGTCGACGAACAGGAACCGCAGCAGGTCGCAGGCCTCGGACAGCACCGCGACGCGTTCCTGCACGAGCGGGGCGATCGCGGCGAGCTTGGCCTGCTGGTCCCCCGACGGCTGCTCCGGCAGCACACCCGCGTCGACGAGGTAGGGCGTGACGCGTGCGACGAAATCGTCGTGGCTCAGCGCGCGCACATGGTTGCCGTTGATCGACTCGGCCTTCTTGAGGTCGAACCGCGCGGGGTTGGCGCTGACCTTGGTGATCTCGAACGCCTCGATCAGTTCGTCGACGGTGAAGATGTCGCGATCGTCGGCGATCGACCAGCCGAGCAGCGCGAGGTAGTTCAGCAGGCCCTCGGGGATGAACCCACGGTCCCGGTAGTTGAACAGGTTCGACTGCGGGTCTCGTTTGGACAGTTTCTTGTTGCCCTCGCCCATCACGTAGGGCATGTGGCCGAAGTCGGGGACGAACTCGGCCACGCCCACCCGCTGCAGCGCCTGGTACAGCGCGATCTGCCTCGGCGTCGACGGGAGCAGGTCCTCGCCGCGCAGCACGTGGGTGATGCGCATCAGCGCGTCGTCGACGGGATTGGTCAAGGTGTACAGCGGCGCGCCGTTGGCGCGGACCAGCACCGGGTCGGGAATGGTGCCCGCCTTGAACTCGATCTCGCCGCGCACGAGGTCGTTCCAGGACAGGTCCTCGTCCGGCATCCGCAACCGCAACACCGGTTCGCGGCCTTCGGCGCGGAAGGCCTGCCTCTGCTCCTCGGTGAGGTCGCGGTCGTGGTTGTCGTAGCCCAGCTGCGGGTCCTGCCCGGCGTCCCTGCGCCGCTGCGCGGCCTCCTCACCGGTGGAGAACGCCTCGTACAGTTCGCCCGCTTCGAGGAGTTTCGCGGCGACGTCGCGGTAGATGTCGGCGCGTTCGCTCTGGCGGTACGGACCGTACTCGCCGCCGACACCCGGCCCCTCGTCCCAGTCGATGCCGAGCCACTGCAGGGCGTCCAGCAGCGCCGAGTAGGACTCCTCGCTGTCCCGTGAGGCGTCGGTGTCCTCGATGCGGAACACGAGCTTTCCGCCGTTGTGCCGGGCGAACGCCCAGTTGAACAACGCGGTGCGGATCAGGCCCACATGCGGCGTACCGGTGGGCGAAGGGCAGAAGCGAGCACGAACGGCGGCGGGCTTGTTCTCAGTCATAGCCCACCCAGCGTAGCGCTGTTGACTTCGGCCGCCCGCGAGCGCATGCTGGGAATTATTCAACAGACGTTGAATACGAGACGTCGAATTGCTGGTGTGCCGGCCGGCACACCGGAAGGACCGCGGCGAACGGATCGAGGTGGTGGTGATGACCGCACCGGGAAACTGCGTCATCGCCGGCGGTGGCCCCGCCGGCATGGTGCTCGGATTACTGCTCGCCCGTGCGGGTGTCGAGGTGACGGTGCTGGAGAAGCACGGCGACTTCCTCCGCGACTTCCGCGGCGACACCGTCCACCCGTCGACCCTGACCCTGCTGGACGAACTCGGTCTCGGCGGGGAGTTCGCGGCCCTGCCGCACACCCGGCTGTACGAGATCGCCTTCCCGGCGGCGGACGGCACCTCCGTGGTCGTCGGCGACCTGCGCAGGCTGGGCCGCTGGACGCGGCACCCGTACATCGCACTCACGCCGCAGTGGGACCTGCTGAACCTGCTCGCGAAGGCCGGCGCCGACGAGCCGTCGTTCACCCTGCGCATGAACACCGAGGTCACCGGGCTCCTGCGAGAGGAAGGCCGCGTCGTGGGCGTGCGCTACCGCGGGCAGGATGGCGACGGCGAGCTGCGCGCCGACTTAACCGTGGCCGCCGACGGCCGCTGGTCGTTCGCCAGGCGCGAGGTCGGCCTGACACCGAAGGAATGGCCGGTGCCGTTCGACGTCTGGTGGTTCCGACTCGGCCGTGATCCCGACGACACGACCGCCGCGCTGTCGCCCACGATGCGCCGCGGCCGGTTCGTCCTCGACATCCCGCGCGAGGGCTTCCACCAGCTCGCCTATCTCGGCCGCAAAGGCACCGACGGCGAGCTGCGCGGGCGCGGCGTCGAAGCGTTCCGACGCGACATCGCCGACGTCGTGCCGCACCTCGCGGACCGGGTGGGCGAACTGACGTCGATGGACGAGGTCAAACACCTCGACGTGCGGCTCAACCGGCTGCAGCGCTGGCACACCGAGGGGCTGCTGTGCATCGGGGACGCCGCACACGCGATGTCGCCGATCGGCGGGGTCGGTATCAACCTGGCGGTTCAGGACGCCGTGGCCGCGGCGAGGCTGCTGGCCGGGCCACTGCGCCGCGGTGGCCCGACGACTGCGGAACTGGCCGCGGTGCGCAAGCGCAGGCTGCTGCCGACGGCCGCGGTGCAGACGCTGCAACGGCTGCTGCACCGGATGGTGGCGGCTCCCGTCGTGGAAGGCAGGCGGCTGGGTCCGCCGAAACCCGCCCAGCGGCTGCTGCGCAGGGTTCCGGCACTGTCCCTCGTACCGGCCTACCTCGTCGGCATCGGGCTGCGGCCCGAGCACGCGCCGGAGTTCGCCCGCAGAGCGCCGTGACTCAGGCGTCCTCGACGGGGTTGGTGAGCGTGCCGATCCCGTCGACGGTGACGGACACCTCCTGCCCCGCGACGATGGGTCCGACACCGGCGGGGGTGCCGGTGAGGATCGTGTCGCCGGGCAGCAGCGTCATCACCGACGAGACGAACTCGATCAGTTCGGGGATCTTGTGGACGAGCTCCGAGGTGCGCGAGTCCTGTTTGGTCTCACCGTCGACCGTGGTGCGGATGGCCAGGTCGGCCGGGTCGAGTTCGGTCTCGATCCACGGGCCGATCGGGCAGAACGTGTCGAATCCCTTGGCGCGGCCCCACTGGCCGTCCGAGCGCTGGAAGTCGCGGGCGCTGACGTCGTTGGCGACCGTGTAGCCGAGCACGGCCTGGGCCGCCTGCGCCGCGGGAACGTTCTTCACGGGCTGGCCGATGATGACGGCCAGCTCGCCCTCGAAGTCGACCTGCTCGGACTGCTTGGGCCTGCGGATCGGCGCGTTCGGCCCGATGACGGTGGTCGACGGCTTGAGGAAGATCATCGGCTCGGGCGGGACCTCGTTGCCCATCTCCCGCGCGTGGTCGGCGTAGTTGCGGCCGACGGCGATCACCTTCGTCGGCAGGATCGGCGACAACAGGCGGGTGTCCGCCAGCGGCCACTTCCTGCCGGTGTAGTTCGGCTTACCGAACGGATGGTCGGCGATCTCCCAGACCATCGTGTCGTTGCTGTCGCCGTCTCCGTCGACCGAGACGAAGGCGACACCTTCCGGGTGAGCAATCCGAGCCAAACGCACGGTCCCCATCGTAAACAGTGGCGCGGAGCGTCTCCGCCGGGGAGGTGGTAGGCCAGGGTGGACTACGGTTACACGCGCATCGCCTTGTGGGCGAGTGCGTCGCACAGGGCCAGCCAGCTGGCCTCGACGATGTTCTCGTGCACGCCGACGGTCGTCCATTCACGCTCGCGGTCGGACGATTCGACGAGCACGCGGGTGACCGCGCCGGTGCCCTGGCGGTTGACGAGGATGCGCACCTTGTAGTCCGACAGCGACATCTCGTCCAGCCACGCCAGGTGCGGCGACAACGCTTTGCGCAGGGCGGCGTCGAGTGCGTTGACCGGGCCGTTGCCCTCGGCGGTGGCGATGACCCGCTCCCCCGCGACGTGGACCTTCACGGTCGCCTCGGACACGATCTCGCCGTCGGTCCGGTGGTCGAGCACCACGCGGTATGACTCGAGGGCGAACGGCGGGCCCACGGGTTCCTGCCCGTCCGATCCGGCGATCTCCCGCCGCATCAGGAGTTCGAGGGAGGCGTCTGCCGCCTCGAACGACCAGCCGCCCGCCTCGAGGTCCTTCACCTTGTGGACCGTGTTGCTGAGGGCGCGGGGATTGCCCGCCAGGTCCACACCGAGTTCGTGCCCCTTGAGTTCGAGGCTCGCCTTGCCCGCCATCTCCGTGACGAGCACGCGCATGTCGTTGCCGACCAGCGCGGGGTCGATGTGGTTGTACAGCAACGGGTCCACTTTGATCGCGCTCGCGTGCAGCCCCGCCTTGTGGGCGAAGGCCGACGACCCGACGTAAGCCTGGTGGGTGTCGGGTGCGATGTTCGCGATCTCGGCCAGCGCGTGCGAGACACGCGTCAGCTCGGCGGCTCCCCCTGACGGCAGGACCTCCATGCCGAGCTTGGCCACGAGGTTGCCGGTGACGGCGAACAGGTCGGCGTTGCCCGCGCGTTCGCCGTAGCCGTTGGCGGTGCACTGCACGTGGGTCGCGCCCGCCTGCACCGCGGCGATGCTGTTGGCCACGGCGCAGGAGGTGTCGTCCTGGCAGTGGATGCCGATGCGCAGCCCGGTGCGCTCGCGCACCTCGCGCACCGTGTCGGCGAGACCCAGCGGCAGCTGTCCGCCGTTGGTGTCGCACAGGACGACGACGTCGGCGCCCGCCGATCCCGCCGCCTCCAGCACGCGCAGGGCGGTGTCCGGGTCGTAGGCGTAGCCGTCGAAGAAGTGCTCCGCGTCGAGGAACACCCGCCTGCCCTCGCCGACGAGGAACTTCACCGTGTCGGCGACCATCGCGCATGCTTCGTCGACGTCCACACGCAACGCACGCTCGATGTGACGGATGTCCGATTTGGCCACGAGGGTGACCACCGGCGCCTGCGAGTCGAGCAGCGCGCGGACCTGCGGGTCGTCACCGGCCGCCACACCCGAGCGCCGGGTCGATCCGAACGCGACGAGCGCGGCGTGCTTCAGCGGCAACTCCCCCGCCGCGGCACGGGCGAAGAACTCGGTGTCCTTCGGCATCGCACCGGGCCAGCCGCCTTCGATGAACCCGACGCCCAGCTCGTCGAGGTGCCGCGCCACGGCGATCTTGTCGGCGACCGAGTACGAGATGCCCTCACGCTGCGCACCGTCGCGCAGCGTCGTGTCGTACAGGTGGAAATCGTCGCCGAGCGGGGTGCCTGCGGGTTCCGTGCGGGTCACGGGTTCGTCTCCTCGTCGCGGTGTGCGAACAACAGCGGGATGGCCGACAACTGTGCCGATGGCGCGCGGCCGGCAGCGGCCACAAAAAAGACCCCCCGCGGTGGATGCGAGAGGTCTGCGCGCCGGGTGCTCCTACGGGGCACTTACCCGGCGCGCCTGCCAATAATGATCACGCGAAACGTGTCCATGCGCCGCATCATGCCACACCGCACACGAGCAAGTCCAACCACTGGGCTTCGTTCCCACATTCCGGACCCGACGCAGCCGCCCCGCCTCGGCGTGCCCGGGTGACGGCGCCGGTGTGACGGTGGACGCCTCGCCCGGCACCCCACCCGGACACACACAGGCGCCCCGGCCGCGTGGGCCGGGGCGCCTGTCGTCGGTCGGCTGTCGTCGGTCGGCTGTCGCCGGATCGGCAGTTCTCAGAGCGCGGGACGGGGCGCGGCGTTGGACGACACCAGCGCCGCGAGACGGTCACCGATCGCCGTCGTGGTGCCCGGCGACGCCTGGTCGCGCGTCGCGAGGTCGAACGCCACCGACGCCTCGATACGGCGGGCGGCTTCCTTCTCGCCGAGGTGGTCGAGCAGCAACGACACCGACAGCACCGTCGCCGTCGGGTCGGCGACGTTCTGCCCTGCGATGTCGGGCGCGCTGCCGTGCACCGGCTCGAACATGCTCGGGTTACGGCCCGAGATGTCGAGGTTGCCGCTGGCCGCGAGGCCGATGCCGCCGGTCACGGCGGCAGCCAGGTCGGTGATGATGTCGCCGAACAGGTTGTCGGTGACGATCACGTCGAACCGGCTCGGATCCGTGACCATGTGGATCGTGGCGGCGTCCACGTGCGAGTACGCCACCGACACCTCGGGGTACTCGAGCGAGACCTCCTCCACGATCCGCGACCACAACGACCCGGAGTGCTCCAGCACGTTGGTCTTGTGCACCAGCGTGAGGTGCTTGCGCGGGCGCTCGTTCGCCCTGCGGAAGGCATCCGACACGACCCGGCGGATGCCGAAGGCCGTGTTCAGGCTGACCTCCGTCGCGATCTCGTGCTCGGTGTCCTTGCGGAGCAGACCGCCGTTGCCGGCGTACGGCCCCTCGGTGCCCTCGCGGACGACGATCATGTCGATCTCGCCGGGGTCGGCCAGCGGGCCCTTCACGCCCGGGTACAGCCTGCCGGGGCGGAGATTGACGTGGTGATCGAGCTCGAACCGCAGCCGCAACAGCAGGCCGCGCTCGAGAATGCCGCTGGGCACGCTCGGATCGCCGACCGCACCCAGCAGGATCGCGTCGTGCTCGGCGAGTTCACCCAGCACCGACTCGGGCAGCAGTTCACCCGTCGAGTGCCAGCGGGAGGCACCGAGGTCGTAGCTGGTCGTCTCGGCGTTCGGGACAACCTCCCCGAGGACCTTGATCGCTTCGGAGACCACTTCGGGCCCGATCCCATCACCCGGGATCACAGCGAGCCGCATCCACACACCTCCGTCAGACCGGGCCCCATCGACCGCGGGTACCCCATTCGCATCCAAAGCCAGCGACGGCAGGTTACCGGGCGTCGACGAACTGTCGACCCACGACCACCCCAACGGCGCAAGCGCCACCGTCGCGGGTCCCCCGTCCGGTGGCCTCACAGGTGTGCCCGGGACCCCGCGAGATGGGGTCCCGGGCACATCATCGCCACCCGTCGGCACGGCCCGCCGGAGCAAGCCGCCGCACCCGGTCAGCCGCCGTTCGTCGACACCGGCCGGTGGTCGAGCTCGTGGACACCGACCGTCGAGGCGCGCCTGCCGGAGGCGTTGTGGTGACTCAGCACCAGCAGCCCCTCGGCCGAGTCCGCCGATTCCGGACTCCGCGTCACCGTGAACCGGTCACCGCGACCCGCCACGTACGACAGGGCCGCGGCGCCGTCGGCACCGGCGACGGTGTACTCCGGGTTCAGCGGATCGAACGCGATCGGCTCGTCGATCGTGTCCACATCGCCCGTCTCGGGGTCGCCGTAGAAGCCGGAGACGCCGACCGTGTAGCTGATCTCGTGCGAGTCGGCCGAAGGGTCGATCCCCAGCGCGCTCAGCGACACCGGCAGTACCGCGACGTTGCTGTCGAACGTGTTCGTGTCGACGTCACCGAACTGCCCGTTGACCGGCTGCAGGTCCACAGTGGAACCGTCGGACAGTCGCACGGTCTGGGCGACCAGGACGTCCGTGGCGGGCATCGGCATGGCGTAGGTCTCGTAGTCGGCCTCGCCGTCACCATCGGTGTCGGTGTGGATGTACGGGATCGTGTGCCCGCCGAGGCTCGACCAGTCGCCCCATGTGGACAGTCCGAAAGCGAGCATCGCGCCGTCTCCCTCACCGACCGATGTGGCGCCTGCGTACCGCAGGTCTCCGCCCTCGGCCGTCTCGTTGACGGTGCAGCCGTTCGTCTGCTCGCCGAAGCAGGGCGGCAGCTTCGGCGACCGGGCGTGCAGCTCCATGATGCTCAGCAGCGACCGGTAGGCCTCACTGCCGGAACCCTGGTCGAGGCCGCGGCCCAGCACCCGCACGTCCGCGGTGTCGGAACCACCCCGGAACGCGATGTTCCGGGAGTGGTGCAGTTTCGCCACCGGCTTCGGCGCGGCGTGCACCGGGAGCCGCAGCGTCGCACCGTCGCCCGCCGGCTCGAGCACGAGGCGGCCGGCCGCCTCGGCGACGAACTGCCGCGCCACGCCGAGCTGGTTGCGCTCCAACGTCGGGTCGACGGTCTTGCGCATCGCCGCGGGGTCGATCCGCAGCTTCACGCGCACGTGGGCGCTGCCGTGGGCCGGTACCGTCACGGAGTCCCGCGAGAGTTCGTAGCTCACGCCCGGGATCGTGGACGAGGCCGCATAGCTCAACGAGTACCGCTCGGTCTCGTCGCCCTTGTTGACGATGCGGACGACCTTGCGCTTCGTGGTCGGCTGACTGACCTCCAGCACGCCGAACGACACACTGACGGCCTTGCGGTCGCGCAGCGAGTACGCCATGACGTCGTTGCCGACCGCGGCTCGCGCGTCGATGCGGCCCGCACCGACCCGCTGCGGCCCGACGGCCGTGCCGTCGGAAGTCACCTCGTGGGCCGCGGTGTTCATGACCGAGTTCTTGACCTCGGTGGCGGTCCAGTCCGGATTGGCCTCACGCACGAGCGCCGTGATGCCCGCCGCGTGCGGCGAGGCCATCGACGTGCCCGACATCACCGTGGCGGCGTCCCCGCCTCCCATCAGGGCCGAGGCGATCGTGTCACCCGGCGACGCCAGGTCGGGCTTGACCGCAGGACCGCGCACGCCACGCGAGGTGAACGAGCTCGGCGTGTCCTCGATGGACTCGTCCTCAGTGGGCAGTGACGTGCGCCCGTCGCCGTTCATGGCGATCTCCAGCGTGCCCTCATCGAGCGAGGGCCGCAGCTGCTCGGTGGCGTCACCGGTCAGCTGGAAGACCGGAACGTCCTCGTTGCCCGCGATGGCGGCGCCGAAGTTCTGCACCCCGGAGGTGAACACGACGCCCGCGGCACCGGCCGCCGTGGCGTTGTCGGCGCGGGCGGCCGAACCGCACTCCCGCGTCCCGTCGTTGTCGTCCCATTCCAACCAGGCGATCTTGCCCTTGACCGCGGCGGCGTCGGACTCGGAGAACTCACCGCAGCCGGATGCGTTGCCCTCGGAGAGCGCCACGACCGGTTTCGTGATGTCGAGCGAGTCGTAGTCGGTGTAATAGAGGCTGAACTGGCCTGCGACCTTGCCGGCCACATCGGACGGTTCGGTCACCTCGACCGCGTCACGCAGCACGTAGGAATCCCGGATGCTCGCCACGCCCAGTCCTTCGGGCGTGTTGCCGGGGCTGCCGCCGACGTCGTACAGATCGCCGCCGTTGCCGGCCGACATCACCGGCAGCACGTCGTTGGCGACGAGCTTGCGCACGAAGTCGGACTCCGGGTCGTCCGGCGCACCGTAGTCGCTGCCGACCGACATGTTGACGACGTCGAGCTTGTCGGAGAAGTCGCCGTCGCCGTTCGGGTCGAGCGTCCAGTCCATCGCCTGTGCCATGACGGCCGTCGACCCGGCGCAGCCGAACACCTTGATGTCGTACAGCTCGGCCTTCGGCGCGCTGCCCGGCGCGACCTTCATATCCATCAGGTCGTCGCCGTCGAGCTTCGAGTAGTCACCGGTGAACGTCGACCCGTCGGCCCCGACGCCGTAGCCGGCCGCGGTGCCGGCCACATGCGTGCCGTGGTCCATGCAGGGCAGCGGGTTGGGGTCCGGCTTCGGCGTCTCGGAGCCGTTCTCGCCCGAGGCGTCGTAGTCGTCACCGACGAGGTCCGTGCCGCCCGCGACCTTCGCCGACGGGAACAGCTCGGGGGCCTCCTTCGCCGGGTCGACCGACTCGTAGGCCTCCTTCGTGCCCGGCCCGCCGAAGGTGGCGTGCGTGTAGTCGATGCCGCTGTCGATGACACCGACCTTGACGTCCTCGCCGTAGTGCCCGGTCTGCTGCCAGACGTTGATGGCCTTCGTCAGCTGGTCGGCACCCGCGTTCTGGTGCTTCTTCGGCACGATCGGCTTGACGGACACGACGTCGTCGCGGCCGGCCAGCTCACGCAGCCGCTCCGCATCGGCGGAGACGAGGGCACCGGGGATCGCGTTGGCCGTGCGCGCCAGCACCGTGGTGCCGGTGTCGGTCGCCCTGAGAGTGCCGACGACCCTGTCGACGGCACCCAGTGCTGCGGACCTGGCACGTTTCGCGGCTTTCGCGGCGGCCTTCGTGCCCTTGGCCTTCTCGTCGTTGAACGCGTCGACCGCGGCCTGTTTCCGCACTTCGACGAAGGCCGAGGTACGGCCCTGCGAATCGGCCAGCCGCGGGGAAATGCCGCCGTCGGCGCGACCGGGGTCGAGGTCGTCGGCCGAGGCGGTCGGCAGCGGTTCGATACTCGCCGCGTCCTGCGCCGACGCCCCGCCTGCCGCGAAGGTGGCGGCAAGCAGGGCGGTCGAACAGGTCGCGAGCAGGCGTGCTCGCCAGCGGTTCATATTGGGGCGCCCCCAATGGGTCGGGAGGTTGACAATCGATGGTCAGCCAGCCAACACCACCGGGACGTCACCCAATAGCGCCATTCGTAGCGATTTATCCGAATGTGATGGTTTGTACCTGGTATCCGGCGACCGCGGTCACGGGAACGAGATCGAACGGATCTTGCGGGCCGAGACGGCGGCGCCGATCGGGTCGAGCAGCGCCGGGTCGACCGGACGGTCCACCCGCAGCAGCATCACCGAGTCGGAACGGTCGGTGGTCTGGCTGATCTGCGCGGCGTCGATGTTCACCCCGGCCTCGCCCAGCACCGTGCCGACCCGGCCCATGATGCCCGGCTTGTCGGGGTACTCCATCAGGAGCATGTTCCCCTCGGCCCGGATGTCGAAGTGCCTGCCGTCGATCTCGATCAGCTTCTGCACCTCCTCCTTGCCGGTGACCGAGCCCGACACCGTGTGCGCCGTGCCGTCGTCCTGCACGGCGCGCACCGTCAGCTGGCTGCGGTAGTTCTGGCTCTCCGGCTCCGTGCTGACCGACACCTGCACGCCCAGCTCCTCGGCCAACCGCGGGGCGTTCACGAACGTGACCTGCGACTCGACGACATTGGCGAACACCCCGCGCAGCGCCGCCAGCTGCAGCACGCTGACGTCCTCACCGGACAGTTCACCGGAGGCGATGACCGACACCGACTGCGGTGCCTTCGCGCTGAACGCCGACAGCACCGTGCCGAGCTTCTGGGCCAGCGGCAGGTACGGCCGCACCTCGTCGGTGACCGCGCCACCCGCGACGTTCACCGCGTCCGGCACGAACTCGCCGCGCAGCGCGAGCAGCGTCGACTTCGCGACGTCGGTGCCCGCACGGTCCTGCGCCTCCCCCGTCGACGCGCCGAGGTGCGGCGTCACCACGACGTTGGGCAGGCCGAACAGCGGGCTCTCGGTGACCGGCTCGGACTCGAACACGTCGATGCCCGCGCCGCCCACGTGGCCGTCCGACACGGCGCCTGCCAGCGCATCCTCGTCGATCAGGCCGCCGCGCGCGGCGTTGACGACGATGACGCCCTTCTTGGTCTTCGCCAGCGCCTTCGCGTCGATCAGGCCCTTGGTCTCGGGCGTCTTCGGCAGGTGGACGGTGACGATGTCGGCCCGCTCGAGCAGGTCGTCGAGGGTGACGAGTTCGACCCCGAACTGCTTGGCGCGGGCCGCCGAAGCGTACGGGTCGTAGGCGAGCAGCTTCGTGTCGAACGCGCCGAGACGCTGCGACACGAGCTGGCCGATCTTGCCGAAGCCGACCACGCCGACGGTCTTGCCGTTCAGCTCGACGCCGGTGTAGGAGCTGCGCTTCCATTCGCCGCCCTGCAGGCTCTGGTCGGCGGCGGGGACGCGGCGCAGCACCGACAGCAGCAGCGCGACGGCGTGCTCGGCCGCGGAAACGATGTTCGACGTCGGCGCGTTCACCACGAGCACACCGTGCTGGGTGGCCGCGGGCACGTCGACGTTGTCGAGACCGACACCGGCGCGGGCGACCACCTTCAGTGAGCTGGTGGCGTCGAGCACCTCGGCGTCGACCTGCGTCGCGGACCGTACGAGCAGCGCGTCGGCGGTCTTCACCGCCTCGAGCAGTGCCGGCCGGTCCGTTCCGTCCACGTGCCGGATCTCGACCTCGTCCCCGAAGACGCTCACCGCGGAGGGGGCGAGCTTCTCGGCGAGGAGGACGACGGGCTTGGTGGAAGTGGTCACGTTGCGCCTTTCCGTAGCTCGACTCACTGGTCTTGCGCGGCAGGCACGCCCGCTCTCGCGGTGTCACATACCGCAGGCCGGAGCGGCGGGCGGTGCGCCTCGGCTCCGCTGCCACCTGCGTGTCACGACCCGCGCCTGCCCCGCACTCGCCGACGGACCTGCCCGGTGCTGCTCGCCAGCCGTGGCGATCGTCGGCGTGGTCGAGGTCACGTCGCTGTGCCCTCGATCGCAAGGAGTCTATCCGCCGGAGTTAACGCACACGCAATGCTCGGACGGCAAATCGGCGCCATCGAGGACAATTCTCCGCGCGTCGTCGCTGGTCACAGCCGCCGAATGCGAACTTCGTTCGTCAGGTCACCATGCCCGGTTCACCGGCTCGAATCGGCGCGAGGCGATGCGGTGCCTCGACGTCGACGGCCCGACCTGCCGTCGATCCGGGTCGGGCCGTTGCCTCATCGCGTCGTCACCGTGATCGATCCGAGACACGGTGCGGTCATTCCGGTGGCCGGTCGAACTCGCCGTCGCGCACCCCCGCGAGGAACGCATCCCATTCCGACGGCGTGAACACGAGCACGGTCGGCGCGGGGGCGGCGTGCCCGTCCCCGGGTTCCGTGTCGTGCCGACCGTCGTACCGGCCGCGGTGGTGCCCGCCGGCCTCGTGCGTGCCGCCGCCGGGCACGGACCGCAGGACGACGTACGTCACGCCGTCGGTGTGGCGCACGAACGCGTACTCGACCGGGCCGTGCTCGGTGCCCGCCTTGTCGCGTAGCCGCGTCCACGTGGCGGAGCTCAGGTCCAGTGCGGCCGACACGTCGTGCTTCGCCTGCTGAGCGCGGGCCGGGCCTGCGGTCCCGCCCGGGCCCGCGGCCGAGGGCGCGCCAGGGTCAACGCCATCGGTCATCACCCCGCACGGTAGCCCTGAGCAGCACAAACCCCCAAGACGTAGCGTACGTCCCGGGGGTCTGCGCCGGAAGAACGAGCCTATCGAATGAATCAGGCCGTCTCGGTGATCGGACGGTCGACCCACGACATCAGGTCGCGCAGCTTCTTGCCGGTCTCCTCGATCGGGTGCTGCTCGCCCGCCTCACGCAGCTTGGCGAAGTTCGGCCGGTTCGCCTCGTCCTCGCCGACCCACTCGCGGGCGAACGTGCCGTCCTGGATCTCGGCCAGCACGGCCTTCATGTTCTCCTTCACCTCGGGCGTGATCACACGCGGACCGCGGGTGAGGTCGCCGTACTCGGCGGTGTCGGAGATCGAGTAGCGCATGCGCGCGATGCCGCCCTCGTACATCAGGTCGACGATCAGCTTGAGCTCGTGCAGCACCTCGAAGTACGCGATCTCCGGGGCGTAGCCCGCCTCGGTCAGCACCTCGAAGCCCGTCTGCACGAGCGCCGACGCACCGCCGCAGAGGACCGACTGCTCACCGAACAGATCGGTCTCGGTCTCCTCGGTGAAGGTCGTCTTGATGACGCCGGCACGCGCGCCACCGATGGCGGCCGCGTACGACAGCGCCAGCGCCTGGCCGCCGCCGCTCGGGTCCTGCTCGACGGCGATGAGGCACGGCACGCCCTTGCCGTCGACGAACTGCCTGCGCACCAGGTGACCCGGGCCCTTCGGCGCCACCATCGCGACGTCCACGTCGGCCGGCGGCTTGATGAGGTCGTACCGGATGTTGAAGCCGTGGCCGAAGAAGAGCGCGTCACCGGCCTTGAGGTTCGGCTCGATGTCGGCGGTGTAGATCTCGCGCTGCTTGGTGTCGGGCGCGAGGATCATGATCACGTCGGCCCACGCGGAGACCTCGGACACCGTGCCGACCTGCAGGCCCTCCTCCTCGGCCTTCGGGCGCGACTTCGAACCCTCGGCCAGGCCGATGCGGACGTCGACGCCGGAGTCGCGCAGGCTCAGCGCGTGCGCGTGACCCTGACTGCCGTACCCGATGACGGCGACCTTACGGCCCTGGATGATGCCGAGATCGGCGTCGTCGTCGTAGAAGATTTCGACTGACATGAGGGGCGGTACTTCCTTTCCCATCGCGTGATGTGCCCGCGACGCGCCTCGTGGCGGACGCGCGGGCTCGGCGGCGCTCAGCGGCCGCAGGTTCTATCGGGTTGAGTTCGCGGTGATCGACCGGGCGCCCCGGCCGAGCGCGACCATGCCGGATTTCACGAGCTCACGCACACCGTACGGTTCCAGCATGCGCATGAGCGCGTTCAGTTTGTCGTGCGTGCCCGTGGCCTCGACGGTGACCGCCTCCGGCGAGACGTCGACCACCTTCGCGCGGAACATCTCCACGGTTTCGAGGACCTGGCTGCGCACGGTGGCGTCGGCCCGCACCTTCACCAGCAGCAGGTCGCGCTGCACGGAGCTGGCCGGGTCGAGTTCCACGATCTTGATGACGTTCACGAGCTTGTTGAGCTGTTTGGTCACCTGTTCGAGCGGTTGCTCCTCGACGGCGACGACGATCGTCATCCGGGACACCTCGGGGTTCTCCGTGGGCCCGACGGCGAGGGACTCGATGTTGAAACCCCGGCGGGAGAACAGGCCGGAGACACGGGCGAGCACGCCGGGGACGTTCTCCACCAGGACGCTCAGCGTGTGCATGCTCATGACTCTTACTGCTCCCCTCGCACGTCGGTAACGGCCCTGTCGGCGACGATCCCGCCGGATGCGGGTCCGTCGGCGACGTCGTCGTCGTCGAACAGCGGCCGGATGCCGCGGGCGGCCATCACCTCGTCGTTGCTGGCGCCGGGGCCGACCATCGGCCACACCTGAGCATCCTTGCCGACGACGAAGTCGATCACGACAGGGCGGTCGTCGATCGCCATCGCCTGTTTGATGACGTCGTCGACCTCGTCGGCGGTCTCACACCGCAGGCCCGCACAGCCGAGCGACTCCGCCAGGAGAGCGAAGTCCGGAATGCGGTGCTTGTGCGTACCGAGGTCGGTGTTGGAGTAGCGCTCGGCGTAGAAGAGGTTCTGCCACTGGCGCACCATGCCCAGGTTGCCGTTGTTGATCACGGCGACCTTGATCGGGGCCCCTTCGAGCGCACAGGTGGCCAGTTCCTGGTTGGTCATCTGGAAGCAACCGTCGCCGTCGATCGCCCACACCTGCGATTCGGGGTGACCGAACTGCGCGCCCATCGCCGCGGGCACGGCGAACCCCATCGTGCCGAGTCCGCCGGAGTTGATCCAGCTGCGCGGGTGGTCGTACTTGATGAACTGGGCGGCCCACATCTGGTGCTGGCCCACGCCCGCCGTGTAGTAGGCGTCCGGGCCGGCGAGCGCGCCGATGCGCTCGATGACGTACTGCGGCGCGAGTGCGCCGTCGTCCGGCCATTCGTAGCCTGCCGGGAACGTGTCGCGCCACGAGTTGATCTGCGTCCACCATGCGGTCAGGTCGGGCCGGTCGCCGCGGTCGTGCTCGAACTTCACGGCTTCGATGAGCTCGCGGAGGATCTCCTTGCAGTCGCCCACGATCGGCACGTCGGCCTTGCGGTTCTTGGAGATCTCGGCCGGGTCGATGTCGGCGTGCACGACGGTGGCCTCCGGCGCGAACGAGTCGAGCCTGCCGGTGACCCGGTCGTCGAAACGCGCGCCGAGGGCCAGCAGCAGGTCCGCACGCTGCATCGCGGCGACGGCGGACACGGTGCCGTGCATGCCGGGCATGCCGACGTGGTGGTCGTGCGAATCGGGGAACGCACCGCGCGCCATCAACGTCGTCGCGACCGGGATGCCGGTCAGCTCGGCCAGCTCGGCCAGCTCCTCCGAGGCCTCGGCCTTGAGCACGCCGCCGCCGACGTACAGCACCGGCCTGCGGGACTGCGAGATCAGTCGCGCCGCCTCGCGGACCTGCTTGCCGTGGGGGCGCAGGGTGGGCCGGTAGCCGGGCAGTGTCATCTCCGGCGGCCACGCGAACGACGTGTTCTCCTGCAGCACGTCCTTGGGGATGTCGACCAGCACCGGACCGGGACGGCCCGTGCTCGCCAGGTGGAACGCCTCCGCGATGACCCGCGGGATGTCGGCGGGGTCGGTGACGAGGAAGTTGTGCTTGGTGATCGGCATCGTGATGCCGCAGATGTCGGCTTCCTGGAACGCGTCGGTGCCGATGAGCGCGCGCGTCTGCTGCCCGGTGATCGCCACGAGCGGCACCGAGTCCATGTTGGCGTCGGCCAGCGGGGTGACCAGGTTGGTGGCGCCGGGACCCGACGTCGCCATGCACACGCCCACCTTGCCGGTGGCCTGGGCGTACCCGGTGGCGGCGTGGCCGGCGGCCTGTTCGTGCCGCACCAGCACGTGGCGGACCTTCGTCGAGTCGAGGAGCGGGTCGTAGGCGGGCAGAATCGTGCCGCCCGGGATGCCGAAGACGACCTCGGAGCCGACCGCCTCGAGCGCGCGTACGAGCGACTGGGCGCCGGTGACGCGGACGGGGGTGCCCGCGGGCGGGGTGGGCTTCGGACGGGGTCCGTTCGGCTGGGCGGACTTGCGGGACGCCTCGGAGGCGTCCGTGGCTCCGGTGTCTCCGGCGGAGCCGGATTCCGATCGCGAGGTCGCGCTAGTCATCGATTTCTGCCTCGTGTCCTGGTGCTCTCGAGTGTGCTGAGTCGATCCTGGTGGGCTCGTCGGCTTCTCGGTCGGTTCTCGGTTCGCTTTCTCGGGTGCCGGTCCGTCCGGGTGGTCCGGACGGGCCGGTTGTCTGTTCGTCGCCGTGTTCGTCGTCGTGCCGGTTGTCGTGTTCGCCGTTGGGGCCGATCGTGGTGGTCGGTTGCGGTTGTGCGGTTGTGGTTGTGCGGGTGCGGTTGTCGCCGTGGCGGTCGCGATCGTGGCGATCGCCGCGGTGGCGACCTCCACGGTGCTGGCCGTCCAGCGGTGAGTCGCCGTGACCTCACCCGGTGTCACCCGATCGATCCCGTGACACCGCAACCTCGACATCAAAAAACCCCCGCCGACCGGGGTGGCCGTACGAGGGTCGCGCGTTGATGCAGAGGCGGCTTCCTAAGCGTCGCTCTCGGCGTCAACGCGCTTGGGAAGTACGAGAATCGTCTGCGGTGTCACAGCGGTGACGGTAGTCGGATCGCCATCCGAGTGTCAACTCTGCGGGATAGTGATTCCGAATACTGGAACACTGATCCAATCAGCGGACACCCGGAGCATCCGGACGGCCGCCCACGCCACCTCTCCGCCGTGTTGCGAACCCAGGGGATCGTGTTGCGAATCCAGGGGGCCGTGTTGCAGATCCCGGGGATCGTGTTGCGGCCCCAGGGGACCGTGTTTCGGATCCGGGGGGCCGTGTTTCGGATCCGGGGGGCCGTGAACCGCGACTCGGGTGCCGACCCCTGGCTCGTCCGCCACGTCCCACGCCTCCGGTGACGCCCGTGCGGCACTGTTCACCCTGCGCAGATGCCGCCCGCAATGCCGGAAGGTCACCCTGCGGTGGCACCATCGAGGTGTGGCAGACGAATCAGGTGACCCGCAGCAGTCCGGTACCCAGGTCGGCGAGCGGCAGGCCCGTGACGAACAGGTCGTGCGCAAACAGCGCCGTGCCGTGTTCCGCGTCCCGGCTGCCTCCCTGCTGACCGTCCCGATCCTGCTGTTCTGCGTCACCCCGATCGCGTTCAGCGCACCCGGGCTGCAGTTGCTGTACCTGATCCCGATCGCGGTCGTGGTCTGGGTGGTGCGCGTCCGCACGACGGCCACCCCGGACGGACTGACCGTCCGCACCCTCACGGGAACGCGCTCGATGCGCTGGGAGGAACTCTCGGGTCTGTCGATCACGGAAAAGGCCATGATCCGCGCGGTTCCGACCGACGGCACGCCCGTCCGGCTCCCCTATGTCCGCCTGCATCACGTGCCGGTGCTGTCACTGCTGTCCGGCGGCCGCATTCCCGACCCGTCCGGCGCACTGACAGACGACGCCGGGTCCACGAAGGACAGCGACTCCACGAGCGACAGCGACTCCACGAGCGACAGCGACTCCACGAACGGCGCCGGCGCCGACGACGTCGGGTCTGGAACCGACCCCGCACACGGAACCGACCCCGCACACGGAACCGACCGCACTCACGGAACCGACACTGCCCACGGAACCGACCGCGCCCCCGAACCCTCCTCCGAGGGCACCGACGAGGCGGGCCGGCCGACGAGCCCGGCCTGACGCCGAGCCGCCCGCCACCGCCTCAATCGCCGCCGAGGCCCGTCAACACGGCGCGGAGCGTGTTCCGTGCCGCACGGAGCTCGTCGACCGACACGGCCGACACGGCCTCCGCACGCGGCGCATCGGTGTCGGCGATCAACTGCTCGAGCCTGCCCAGGCCCGCCTCGGTCGCCCGGTACAGCGATGAGCGTGCGTGCTCCGGATTGTCGTGACGGGCGGCCAGGCCCGCACCCACGAGTTCACCCGCCACGCGTTGCACGGCCTGCCGGGTGAGTCCGAGCCGGGACGCGATCTCCGGCACCGTCGCGTCGCCGCCGGACAACACGCTGAGCACGTGCCACTGCGCGACGGTCACGCCGCGCGCGGCCGCGTCCGCCTCACTGATCCGACGGCTCACCGCGGCGAGTTCGTACACGTCCGCGATCAGCGCACGGTACGCCCGCGCCTTGGCCGACGAGGAACCGGACCGGGACGCATCGCCGGACGACGACCCACTCCTACTTGACAACATGTTGTCATTCTAGTCGACTTGTCGCATGACCGGAACAGGACATCGCGGACTGGGCAGGGTCGCTGCGATTCCCCTCGCGTTCGGCTCGATCGCGGGCTCGGGCATCCTCAGCCTGCCGTCGGCGGTCTACGCCGAGACCGGTCCGGCGAGCCTGCTCGTGTGGCTCCTCTCCGGCGTGCTGTGCGTGCCGATGCTCGTCATGTTCCGCGACACCGTGCGACTGTCCCCGAACGGTGACGCGCTCCAAGCACTCGTGACCCGCGGCCTCGGCGACACCATCGGCCGGGCCATGCCACTGATGTTCCTGTTCGTCGTCGTCCTCGGCCTGCCGACGGGCTGCATCGTGGCCGGCCGCTACGTCGAACGCGGCCTCGGCGTCCCCGGCGCGACCGGAGTGGTCGCTGCGGCACTGCTGCTCACCGCACTACTGATCAGCGCTCACGGCGCCGGCGCCAAGCAGTGGACCCAGCTCGCGGGCAGTGCGGCACTGACGGTGACCGGCGTCGCCCTCGTCCTCCTCGGCACGCTGGGATCCTCCGATTCGCACCCCACGTCGGTCGACCTCGTCCCCGGCACCGAGACGGCCGAAGTCCTGCTGCCGGGCGTACTTCTGGCGTTCTGGGCCTTCGTCGGCTTCGAGAACCTGACGTTCCTGGCCCGCGAACTGCGGGAGCCACGTCGGGATTTTCTGCCGGTCAGCATCGCCGCCCTGGCGCTGTACGGCTTCTTCGCCGTGGCGCTCACCGTGACCGTCGCGCTGAGCGTCCCCCGCTCGGACGTCGACCCGGTCGCCGGTCTGCTGCAGATCGCGCAAACCCCGCCCGTGCCCGTGATCGTCGCCGTCGTGGCCGTGTCCGCGATGCTCATCAACGCCGCCGCGTGGGTCCGCGGACTGGGCACCGTGCTCAGCCTCGCGACCGCCGACGGCACGCTGCCGCGCCGAACGCCCGCTCCGCTGGTGACGATGGGCGCACTGTTCTCCGTCACGCTGGCCGTCCTGCTGTCGAACCAGCACCTGACCGTCGACGCGCTCGCCGCGAGCAGCGCCGTGTTCGTGCTCATCTATGCGGTGTGCATCGTGGGCTACGTCCGGCTGTACGGGTTCACGGTCCGCACCGCCGCGGGCGCGCTGCTGCTGGTCGTCATGGCCGCATCGCTCGTCCAGTCCGGGACGCGCAGCCTGTACGGCGTCGCCGTGGCGGCCTGCTGCCTCGCCTGGTGCGCAGGACGCCGCCGACGGGCGCGCGTGCGCTCCTGACCCGCTCACCGCAACCACTCCGCCCGCGTTCCCACATGCCGGACCCGCCCACGCGGCGATCACCGCATGTCGGGCCGACACCTGTCCACGCCATGAGACCCCGGGCGTAACCTGGGCAGCATGCCTGCTCTGCGTTCCCGTACCACCACCCACGGCCGCAACGCCGCCGGGGCACGTTCCCTGTGGCGAGCGACCGGGATGACCGACAGCGACTTCGGTAAGCCGATCGTCGCGATCGCCAACTCGTACACGCAGTTCGTCCCCGGTCACGTCCACCTCAAGGATCTCGGCGGAATCGTGGCCGAGGCGGTCGCCGAGGCGGGCGGCGTAGCGCGCGAGTTCCACACGATCGCGGTCGACGACGGCATCGCCATGGGCCACTCGGGCATGCTCTACTCGCTGCCCTCGCGCGAGATCATCTCCGACTCCGTGGAGTACATGGTCAACGCGCACCAGGCGGACGCGCTCGTGTGCATCTCCAACTGCGACAAGATCACGCCCGGCATGCTCAACGCCGCCATGCGCCTGAACATCCCGACCGTGTTCGTCTCCGGCGGCCCGATGGAGGCCGGCAAGGCGGTCGTCGTGGACGGCGTCGCGCACCCGTCGAGCGATCTGATCACGACGATCTCGGCGTCGGCGAACGACGCGGTCGACGAGAAGGGCCTGTCCGAGGTCGAACGGTCGGCGTGCCCGACCTGCGGATCGTGCTCGGGCATGTTCACCGCGAACTCGATGAACTGCCTGACCGAGGCGCTCGGCCTGTCGCTGCCGGGCAACGGTTCGACGCTCGCCACGCACGCCGCGCGCCGGGCACTGTTCGAGAACGCGGGCCGCACCGTCGTCGACCTGGCGCGCCGCTGGTACGGCGAGGACGACGAATCCGCCCTCCCCCGCACCATCGCCTCGAGGGAGGCGTTCGAGAACGCCATGGCGCTCGACATGGCGATGGGCGGGTCGACCAACACCGTGCTGCACGTCCTCGCCGCCGCCGAGGAGGGCGAGATCGACTTCACGATCGGCGACATCGACCGGATCGGCCGATCCGTGCCCTGTTTGTCCAAAGTGGCGCCCAACTCGGACTACCACATGGAGGACGTGCACCGGGCCGGTGGAATCCCCGCGATCCTCGGCGAACTGTATCGCGGCGGTCTCCTCAACACGGGCGTCGCGTCGGTGCATTCGCCGTCGATGGAACGGTGGCTGTCCACATGGGATATCCGCGCCGAGTCGCCGTCGGAGGAGGCCGTCGAGCTCTTCCACGCCGCACCGGGCGGGGTGCGCACCACACAGGCCTTCTCGACCGAGAACCGGTGGTCGTCGTTGGACACCGACGCCGCAGGCGGCTGCATCCGCGACGTCGAACACGCCTACACCGCCGACGGCGGCCTGGCCGTGCTGCGCGGCAACCTCGCCGAGAACGGCGCGGTGATCAAGTCCGCGGGTATCGACGAGGAGCTGTGGCACTTCGAAGGCCCCGCACGGGTCGTCGAAAGCCAGGAGGAAGCCGTCTCGGCGATTCTCGGCAAGCAGGTGCAGCCCGGCGACGTGATCGTCGTCCGCTACGAAGGACCGTCCGGCGGGCCCGGCATGCAGGAGATGCTGCACCCGACGGCGTTTCTCAAGGGCGCGGGCCTGGGCAAGGTGTGCGCACTGATCACCGACGGGCGTTTCTCCGGCGGCTCGTCGGGGATCTCGGTCGGCCACATCTCCCCCGAAGCCGCCGACCGCGGCACGATCGGCCTGGTGGAGGACGGCGACCCGATCCGCATCGACGTCCACGAGCGTTCCCTCGAGCTGCTCGTCGACGACGAGGTGCTGGCCGAACGACGGGCCAAGATGGATGCCAGTGAGCGTCCGTGGCAGCCGGCCGAACGGCAGCGTCCGGTGACCACGGCGCTGCGGGCCTACGCCACGATGGCGACGTCGGCCGACCGTGGAGCGGTGCGCGACCTGGGCGCGTGACCCATGGCAACGCGAAACGGCGCCGCACCCCGGGGTGCGGCGCCGTTTCGCGTTGCGAGCCCGCCGGTCCCGGGCGGACTCACGCGCGGGCAATGCCGTGCGTGAGTGCGCTCACGGGCCCGGCCGGGCGGGGGCCGGGACTCAGCGGAACATCACGATGACCACAATGGAGGCTGCCGCGGCGAGGAGTAGTCCGAACAGGCCGAACGCACCGGGCTTGCGGCGCCACGGGGTGTTCTTGTCGACGGCGATGCGGCCTGCTCCGGTGAACAGCAGTGCCAGCGCCACGAGCGCGAGCGTGAGATCGAACTCGACCTCGAAGAAGCCGCCACCGAGCTGGAATTTCGCGACGACGATGTTGACCGTGACTCCGAGGATCGCGGCCGCGCCGAGTGGCGTGAACAGGCCGACCGCCAGCAGCAGTGCGCCGCCGGTCTCCGCGACGGCGGTGATCCAGGCGAGCAGCGTCGTCTGGCCCGTGTAGCCCATGCCGGACAACGCGTCCGCGAAACCACCGATGCCGGGGCCGTCGAACAGGCCGAACAGCTTCTGCAGACCGTGCGCGCCCATCACCGCGGCGAGCCCCAGCCGCAGCACGAGCAGGCCGACGTCCAGCCCGGCGTGCCAGCGGTCGGGTTCGGGGGCGGTTTCCTCGACGTCGGCGAGCATGCTGTCGCTTTCCGGCTGGCTGTAACCGGATCCGTCGAACCTGCCGGAATCGAACTTCGTCGTCGGGGCGTCGACGTTGTTGTCGGGTGTGCTCATAGCCGCGCAGAGTAGAGCATCACCGCGACGACCGGGTGAACGCCACGGCACACCCGGTGTCGCGATGGTGACGTCTCGTCACACGTGCGGGTCGAAGACGATGTCCTCGGGCTTGGCCTTCTCGAGGTTGCCGGCGAAGGCGCCGTCGGAGATCGCCAGGCTCGCGCTCCCGAAATCGGCGCCGGTGAGGGTGTCACGGATGCCATCGGGGAAGTGTTCCCAGCTCACCAGGTCCGGGTATTGCCAGGTGCCGTAATGGTTCTCGGGCGGTTCGTCGCCTGTGGAGGCGAGCCGGAAGCAGTGCGTACCGGCGCCGTCCTTGTGGTAGACGATCTTCGGGTGCGTGCCCTCCCACTGCATCTCGGAGGCCGGGTGGGTCGAGTAGTCGCCGTGCGCCGACACCGACACGTACTCGGCGCTGTCGCCACCACGGACCCAGACGACGACGTGCTCGATGTCGTGCCGGTGGCCGAACGCGTCGAGTCCGGGAACGGCCTGATCCTTCTCGAAGTACAGGTCGTACAGGTAGGCGCACCAGTCACCGTCGCACGTGGACCGCGAGTAGGAGTTCGTGTTGTCCAGATCGGAGGCGTCGCGGCAGTTGCCGTTCAAGGCGCCCGAGTTGTCGAGTCCCTCGTTCAGGGCGCCGTCGGGACCGATCGCGGGCGTCGGATAGCAGCCGTCGGTGTCGTAGTCGAACGCCGGCTGCCATCGGCCGTCGGCCTCGGCGTGGTTCGCGGGCAACGCGGCGGGCGGGTCGGCGTAGGCCACCCCCGCCATGGGCACGACGAGCAGCAGCACCGTCGCCGCGAGCGTCTTCACCGCCCGCGCGAACCGGCGCCGTGACGGCAGCGGTCGCTGCGAATCGGGAAGTTGCGAATGGGGAAACTGCGATCGCGGAAGCTGCGTCGTGGGTCGCGGTGTCGAAGAGGGGGACGGTCGGGCGGACTCGGCCGGGGCCATCGGAGGTCCTCTCTGCCGGATCGATGATCGGCAGGCAGCCAACCAGCGGGCCGGACGCGCGAACAACCGACCATGGTCGACACCTTGCCCGAACCACCCCATTGTCCGAACCACCCCAACGGCCCATCCGCCCCAGGTGATCGACCGGCAGCGAGGCGACGAACCACACCTCGGCGTGATCACGGAGTCGCACATCACCATTATTGACCGTGCGGTCCAGATCGGGCAGAGTTATGGACGTACTGGTCAACAACTTGAGGAGGTGGGCGGCGTGGCCGTCCTGACGGGCAAGGTCGCAGTGGTGACCGGCGGCAGCAGCGGTATCGGGCTCGCGATCGCACACGCGTTCTGCGAGGAGGGCGCCACGGTGTTCATCACCGGCCGTCGCAAGGAGGCACTCGACGACGCCATCGTCGAGCTCGGCGCGAACGCGACCGCCGTGGTCTGCGATTCCGCCGTACCGTCCGACCTCGACGCGCTCTACGACACCGTCCGGGAACAGGCCGGGCACGTGGACATCGTGGTCGCCAATGCCGGTATCGGCATCGAGACCGTGTTCGGCGAGGTCACCGAGGAGCAGGTCGACGCCCTGTTCGCCACCAACGTCAAGGGAACCGTCTTCACTGTCCAAAAGGCATTGCCGCTGCTTCGCCCTGGGGCATCGATCATCTTGACCGGCTCGAGTGCGGCGACGCGCCCTCCGTACGGCCTCGAGATCTACGCAGCGACGAAGGCCGCGGTGCGGAACCTGGCCCGCGGCTGGGCCCACAGTGCGCGGCAGTACGACTTCCGGGTCAACGTGCTCTCTCCGGGCACGGTGCCCACTCCGGGGCTGCTCGACCTCGTCCCCGCGGAAGCACGGGAACAGGCCGAGGAAGCCACCCCGCTGGGCAGGCTCGGCACACCCGAGGAGATCGCTGCCGCCGCCACTTTCCTGGCTTCGAACGCGTCGAGTTACGTCAACGGTTCCGAGCTCGCGGCCGACGGCGGCGCCGCGCAGATCTGAGAGCTCTCCGCGCCGGGGACGGTCGACTCGGACGACGCATACCCGGGGCGACTTCGCGCTGAACCGCACCACGGCCGGGCCAGAAGGGCACCGCCCGCGCCCGCACAGGCCCGCGCCGTGGTGCGACGCGAACGTGTGTGCACAGACCGCTCCGCGAACGGCACCGCGAATGGCACCGTGGATCGACGGCCTCGACCGTCGGCACCGGGCGTGGCGGGCTACTCGGCGTCCGGCGGCGGCAGCAGTCGAGCCAGGGCGGACTCGGCCACCGAGGCAAGAGCGTCTACACCCATCCCGGTCCGCCCGAGCGCGACCACGCCGAGCTGGGCTGCCAGCACCGCATAGGCGACCTGGCCACCATCCACATCGGGCGCCACGTCGCCGTCGCGCTGGGCCCGCTCGATCGCCTCCGTCAGGATCCCGGCGGTCGCGTCGTAGCTCCGGCGGGCCTCGGCCGCCACGTCCGGCATGCTCGTCGCCAACTCGGCCGTGCTGTTGGCCAGGAGACATCCTCGCTGCGCGGATGACCCGGTGGTGTCACGACTCGGACCGTGCACGAACTCGCGCACCATGTCGACGGCCCGCGGCAGCTGCGCCAGCCGCTCGCGGAGCATTCGATCGTTGGCGTCGTTGTATTCGCGGAGCACCCGCAGGAACAAGGCGTGTTTGTCCCCGAACGCGCCGTACAGGCTGCCTTTGCCGAGACCGCTGGCGCGCATGAGATCGTCCACCGACGTCGCCGCGTAGCCCTTGTCCCAGAACACCTGGCGGACCGCCGCGACGACACGCTCCTCGTCGAACTCGCGGGGTCGTGGCACGCCTCGATGATACCGGTTGTTGACCAACCGGGCCAGAACCCGCCCGGCGCAGAACCCACCCGGCGCAGAGCCGATCCGACGACGACCCCGCGTCAGTACTCGCCGTGGACCAGGTTCTCCGGCAGCTCCCCGCCCGCGTACCGTTCCAGCTCCCGTGCCACGACGGCGTACGAGCGTGCGAGCCTGCCGCCGACGAACCCGCCGGTGTGCGGCGTGATCATCACGTTCGGCGCGGCCCACAGCGGGTGGCCCGCGGGCAGCGGTTCGGGTTCGGTCACGTCGAGGATCGCGCGCAGCCGCCGCGCCGCCAGCTCGTCGAGGAGCGCGTCCGTGTCGACGACCGGCCCCCTGGCGGCGTTGACGAGCACGGCCCCGTCGGGCATCGCGGCGAGGAACCCGGCGTCGACCATGCCGCGCGTCTTCGACGTGAGCGGCACCAGCAACGCCACGATGTCGGCCTGCCCCAGCAGCGACGGCAGCTCGTCGACACCGTGCACGCCGTCGCGGGCGGTCATCCCGACCATCGTGACGCGCACGTCGAACGGGGTGAGCCTGCGTTCGAGCTGCCTGCCGACGTCCCCCGCGCCGACGATCACGGCCCGTTTGCCCTGCAGCGTGTCCGTGCCGTGCGGCCGCCACACGCCCTCGGCCTGCGCGGCCTGGAAGTCCGGCAGCTCGCGATACAGCGACAGCAACGTGGCCACGGCCCATTCGGCGGTGCTGCCGCCGTGGGCGCCGCGGCACGTCGACAGCAGCACGCCCGGCGGCACGACGTCGATCCACTCCTCCGCACCAGCACTGCGCAACTGGATCAGCCGCAGTTTCGGCAGCTCGGAGAGCACCTTCTCGGTGACGCCGAAGCCCGGCACGAGCACCTCCGCGTCGACCGCGGCCCCGGGAAGGGCCTCCCCGGGTTCGTACCTGACAGGGTGAACCCCGTCGATGCCGGTCAGGGCTGTCATACCGTCGTCGTCGGGAACCAGAACCGTGATCGCCATGGCCCCATCCTCGCGGTCCGGTCGCGGACCGGAATCCGCGACCCGCTTACTCACGACTCACGACGTGGCACCTACTCTCGGAAACCGTGCGCGGTGGACGACTCGGACAGCGACGATGGTCGGTGCCGCTGGTCCTGGCGGTCAGCGGCCTGCTCGTGCTGTCCGGGTGCGCCGAGTTCGAGGACGACGCCAGCGGGCAACGGTGGTCGGCGGCGCCGGAACTGTCGCCGGAACGCGGACCGCAGCCGGAACTGCCCGAGGTCGAGGCCCCCGACGTGCCGAGCGCTCCCCAGGAACAGCCGACGAAGGTACCGCCGCCGCAGGGGTGCAAGGACTTCGACCGCGCCGTGATCGCCACCTGCCTGGACACGGTGTCGGCGGTGGCCCCGCTGCCGGGAAGCGGCCAGGTGATCAGCGCGCTGGCGGGTGAGCGCCGCAGCGGCCGGGTGATGCAGGTCGACAGCAACGGCACGAAGAACGAGTTCGCGACGCTCGACGTGGACGCTGCGGGCGACGGGGGGCTCACCGGCCTGGCGCTGTCACCGACGTACGAGGAGGACCGCCTCGTCTACGCCTACGTCACGACGCCGGAGGACAACCGGGTCGTGCGGTTCGCGCAGGGCCAGCAACCGAAACCGGTGCTGACAGGAATCCCGAAGGGGCGAACCGGCAACGCGGGAGCGCTGCTGGCCACGGCCGACGGTTCGCTGCTGGTGGCCACGGGCAACGCAGGCGACGCGGCGAAGGCCGACCGCGCGGGCACGTTGTCCGGCAAGGTGTTGCGGATCGACCCGTCCGGCGCGCCGGCCGAGGACAACCCGACGAGCGGTTCGCCGGTGCTCGCGTCCGGGCTGACCGCGCCGGGAGGCCTCTGCCAGACCCCGGACGGCTCCCGCACGTGGGTGACCGACCGCGGTGCGGACAAGGATGCGCTGTTCGCCGTGCCGGACGGCGGCACGTCCGAGGGTGGCGCGTCCGAGGGTGCGGCCGAACTGGGGGCGCCCGCGTGGACATGGCCGGACAAACCGGGCGTCACCGGCTGCGCCGACTGGACGGATTCGGTGGCCGTGGCGACCTCGCGCGGTGAGAACGTGCAGAACCTGCCGCTGACGCAGGACGGGTCCGTGGGCGGCGAACCGCAGGTCACGATGGACGGTGACAACGGGCCGAGCTACGGCAGGCTGGGGTCGCTGTCGCAGGTGTCGGAGAACGTCTCGGTGGCGGGCACGGTCAACAAGGACGGCGGCGACCCGGCGTCGAGCGACGACCGCGTGGTGCTGATCGTGCGCCAGCCGTCGGGCGGTTCCGGCCGCGACTGACCGGTGGCCGCCGGTTCGGCGCCGTATGAGCGGCCGTGGCGACCGGACGGACCGTGGCCGACGGCGGGACAGCGCGTGACCGCCGCCCCGCCCCCGAGAACGCAACACGAGCCCCGCGAAACGCAACACGGCGCCCCAGAAGCGCAACACGGGGGCTGTTATCGGGCGGGGCGGCTGCGGCGCGTCTCGCCGTGGAGCGCCCGGGTGTCGATCGCGGCGAAGACGGCACTCGCGACGACGGCGAGCATGCCGAGGTAGCGGCCGATGGCGGCGTCGACGGTGACACCGCCCGCCTCGAGCACGGCGCGTTCCTCGCTGCCGAACTGCCAGTCGGCGAACAGCCAGCCGAGCACTGCGCACAGCAGCGCCAGACAGGCGCCGATGAGCCACAACTGCGGAAGGCCGCCGGTACGCGCGGCACGGATCCGGCCTGCAGCGGCGACGGTGACGCCGAGGGCCACGATGAGCAGGGGCGGGAACCAGCCGAGGAACGTCGCCCGCCACACGGAACGGGTGACGTCGTCGGCCGGCAGTTCGGCGAGCGCCGACCGCACCGCGGGATCCTCGGAGGACAACACGGTCCACGGCAGCAGCAGCGAGACGACGGCGAGCACCGCAGCCGCGAGCCCGCCGACCTCACGCCACGAAGGCCGAGCAAACATCGGCGCCACCCTCCAGTTCGTCGCGATCCGCACTGTCCCTACTGTCACCACGACGGCACCGTCACCGCGGAACCACGGCGAAGACGAGCCCGCCACCCGAGAACCTGCAAGTCGGAAGCTACAACGACGAACGGTGAGCCGCCGCTGCGACCGCCTAAGCAACCGGCACCGCCGGGGGTTCTCAGTGGCTTCCTGGCGAGGACAGCGACGACGTGGTGAATTGGACATTCATGAGGAGGCGATCCCGCAGCCAGGGAGCCACTGAGGTTCCCCTACCCGCACCGCCTATCAAGCCGCTCCAACTCGTTCCAAGATCAACTCGCGGACGCGGGCGGCGTCGGCTTGGCCCTTGGTGGCCTTCATGACGGCGCCGACGATGGCGCCTGCGGCCTGCACCTTGCCGCCGCGGATCTTGTCGGCGACGTCGGGCTGGGCGGCGAGGGCCTCGTCGACGGCGGCGAGGAGCGCGGAGTCGTCGGAGACGACCTTGAGCCCGCGCTTCTCGATGACCTGGTCGGGGTCGCCGTCGCCGTCGAGGACGCCGTCGACGACCTGGCGGGCGAGTTTGTTCGTGAGCTCGCCCGAGCCGACGAGTTCGATGACGCGCGCGACCTGTGCCGGGGTGATGGTGAGGTCGGCGAGTTCGGTCTCGCGCGAGGTGGCCTGCTGGTTGAGGTACTGGACCCACCAGCTGCGGGCGTCGGCCTGGGTCGCTCCCGCGTCGACGGTGGCGGCGACGAGGTCGATGGCGCCGGTGTTGACGAGGTCGCGGAGTTCCTCGTCGGTGAGGTCCCAGTCCTCCTGGATGCGCTTGCGGCGCTGCCACGGCAGCTCGGGAATGGTGGCGCGGAGCTGTTCCACCCACTCGCAGGTGGGGGCGATGGGCACGAGGTCCGGTTCGGGGAAGTACCGGTAGTCCTCGGCGGTCTCCTTGGTGCGGCCCGCGGCGGTGGTGCCGTCCGCCTCCTGGAAGTGCCGGGTCTCCTGCTTGATGGAACCGCCGTCGGCCAGGATCGCGGCGTGCCGCGTCATCTCGTACCGCACGGCGCGTTCGACGCTGCGCAGCGAGTTGACGTTCTTGGTCTCGGTGCGGGTGCCGAACTCGTTCGCACCCTTGGCCATGAGCGAGACGTTGGCGTCGCAACGCAGCGAGCCCTGGTCCATGCGGACGTCGGAGACGTCCATGGCCCGCAACAGATCACGGAGCGCGGTGACGTACGCCCGGGCGACCTCGGGCGCGCGCTCGCCCATGCCGGTGATGGGCTTGGTGACGATCTCGATGAGGGGCACGCCCGCGCGGTTGTAGTCCAGCAGCGAGTGCTCTGCACCGTGGATCCGGCCGGTGGCGCCGCCGACGTGCAGCGACTTGCCGGTGTCCTCCTCCATGTGCGCGCGCTCGATGTCGACGCGCACGACCTCGCCGTCGTCGAGCACGACGTCGAGGTGGCCGTCGAAGGCGATCGGCTCGTCGTACTGCGAGGTCTGGAAGTTCTTCGGCATGTCCGGGTAGAAGTAGTTCTTCCTGGCGAACCGGCACCACTCCGCGATGTCGCAGTTCAAGGCGAGACCGATGCGGATGGCCGATTCCACGGCGGTGCCGTTGACGACGGGCAGCGCGCCGGGCAGGCCGAGGCACACGGGGCACACGTGCGTGTTCGGGTCGCCGCCGAAGGAGTTGGGGCAGCCGCAGAACATCTTCGTGTCGGTGGACAGCTCGACGTGCACTTCGAGGCCGAGCACCGGGTCGTACCGTTCGACGACCTCGGCGTAGTCCATGAGTTCGGCGGTGGTGGTCACTTGGCGGCCTCCAGTTCACCCAGCTTGTCGAGCACCGGGCCGCGCGCCGTTTCGTAGGCGGCGCCGACGCGGTAGAGGCGGTCATCGGCGAGCGCCGGCGCCATGATCTGCAGCCCGACCGGCAGGCCGTCCTCGTCGGACAGTCCACTGGGGACGCTCATGGCCGCGTTGCCCGCCAGGTTTGCCGGGATCGAGCAGATGTCGTTGAGGTACATGGCGAGCGGGTCGTCGACCTTCTCGCCGAGCTTGAACGGCGTCACCGGCGTCGTGGGCGAGACCAGCACGTCGACCTGCTCGAACGCTGCGGTGAAGTCGCGCGTGATGAGGGTGCGCACCTTCTGGGCCGAGCCGTAGTAGGCGTCGTAGTACCCGGAGGAGAGCGCGTACGTGCCGAGCATGACCCGCCGCTTGACCTCGGCGCCGAACCCTTCCTCCCGGGTCAGCGACATGACCTCTTCGGCGCTGTGGTTCCCGTCGTCGGCGACGCGCAGCCCGTAACGCATGGCGTCGAACCGGGCGAGGTTCGACGAGCACTCGCTCGGCGCGATCAGGTAGTAGGCGGGCAGCGCGTAGGTGAAGTTCGGGCAGGAGACCTCGACGACCTCCGCGCCCAGCTCCTTCAGCTGCGCCACGGCGGCTTCGAACGATCGGAGCACGCCGCCCTGGTAGCCCTCACCGGAGAGCTCACGCACGACGCCGACCCTGACGCCGCTCAGGTCGCCGCGGGCACCCTCGCGTGCCGCGTCCACCACGGCGGGCACCGGTGCGTCGATGGACGTGGCGTCCATGGGGTCGTGCCCGGCGATGACCTCGTGCAGCAACGCCGCGTCCAGCACCGTCCGGCCGCAGGGGCCCGCCTGGTCGAGCGACGACGAGAACGCCACGAGGCCGTAGCGGGACACCCCGCCGTAGGTGGGCTTCACGCCGACGGTGGCCGTGACGGCGGCGGGCTGGCGGATCGAACCGCCGGTGTCGGTGCCGATCGCCAGCGGCGCCTCGTAAGCGGCCAGCGACGCCGAGGAGCCGCCGCCGGAGCCGCCGGGGATGCGGTCGAGGTCCCACGGGTTGCGCGTCGGCCCGTAGGCCGAGTTCTCGGTCGACGAGCCCATCGCGAACTCGTCCATGTTCGTCTTGCCGAGGATCGGCACACCGGCGTCGCGCAGCCGCCGGGTGACCGTCGCGTCGTACGGCGGCAGCCAGCCTTCGAGCGTCTTCGAGCCGCACGTCGTCGGCACGCCGCGGGTGGTGAGCACGTCCTTGAGGGCCAGCGGCACCCCGGCCAGCGGGCTGGCAGGCGCCGTGCCCGCGGCGATGCCGGCGTCGACCGCGCGGGCGGCCTCGAGCGCGCCCTCGGCGTCGACGTGCAGGAACGCGTGCACGTCGTCGTCGACGGCGGCGATGCGGTCCAGATGGGCCTGCGTCGTCTCGGCGGCCGACACCTCACCGGCGTGGATCTTCTCCGCGAGTTCGGCCGCGGTGAGCCTGGTCAGGTCGCTCACTGTTTCTCCGCTCACTGCTGTTCACCAAGGATGCGCGGGACGCGGAACCGTCCCTCTTCGGCGGCGGGCGCTCCGGCCAGGGCCTCGTCCTGGGACAGCCCGGGCCGGACCTCGTCGGTACGGAAGACGTTGGTCAGCGCCGCGGCGTGCGACGTCGGCGGGATGTCGTCACCCGCCACCTCGCCGACCTTGGCCACCGCGTCCAGGATCTGGTCGAGCTGGCCCGCGAAGGTGTCCAGCTCCTCCTCTGTGACGGCCATCCTGGCCAGTTTCGCGAGGTGCGCGACCTCGTCGCGGGAAATGTTCGACACGCAGCTGACTCCGATGGGGTGTGCTCGGACCGCAGGACCGCCGAGCGCCTGCGGAGGTCTGTCTTCTCCCGCGAAGTCTATGGCCGCCGGACCGGGGCGGTGCGGCCGGGCGGGGGTTGCCACGGGGGCCGACGCGGCGAGCGAGCCGGTGCCTATATTCGACACGCGTGTTCTGCAACAATCACCGGTCGGCGTTGCCCCTCCGCAGCCGTCGACGGCCGTCGGGGGACTCGCCCGGCCACGACGTGACACGACATGACGAGACGGCCGCGATGCTCCCGTTCCTCACCGGCCACCGGCGGGGGACGCATCCGGTTCTCGCACCTGCTTGAAGGGAGACCGCGGTGTCGTTCCTGATCCGTGTGCAGCTGCCGGACACTCCGGGCATCCTCGGCGCGATCGCCACCGCCCTCGGCACGGCCGGTGCCGACATCCTCAGCGTCGACGTCGTGGAACGCTCGGGCGGCACCGCCATCGACGACCTCGTGGTGGACCTGCCTTCGGACCGGCTGCCGGACGCGCTGATCACCGCGGCCGAGAGCGTCGACGGCGTCGAGGTGGACGCCGTCCGCCCGTACGCCGGTGTGCTCGACACCCACAGTGAGCTCGAACTGGTCGAGGAGATCGCCGAGCAGCCCGCGCACGGGCTGGCGGTGCTGGCCGGTGGGGTCCCCCGGATCATGCACGCAGGCTGGTCGGTGGTCGTGCAGCACAGCTCCGGCGGGGTGAAGCGGCTCGCGGCATCCGGCGCGGCCCCCGAAACCCGTATCGGCGACGTCCCGTGGCTGCCGTTGGAACGCGCCACCGTGCTCGACGGGGAAGCACCGTGGGTACCGGACACGTGGCGTGAGCTGGGCACCGAACTGGCTGCGACCCCGCTCGGCAAGCCCGACCTGGTGCTGCTGATCGGCCGGCCCGGCGGGCCGATGTTCCGCGCGGCCGAGGTCGCCCGACTCGCGCACCTTGCCGGTATTGTCGCGGTGGTCCTGGACGGCTGAACCGCGCCGGGGCCAGCCGACGATGCCGAGTCCGGAAGGTCGCCGAGCCCGCCGTGTCCGACCCGCCTCACCCCCACTCGCCTCACCCCCACTCGCCTCGTCCCGGCTCGCCTCATCCTGACGACGCCGGCGACACCGCAGGCCCCACCGGGCCGCAGGTCGTGGGCACCGGCGACGACACCACGGCTGACGGCATCTCGGCTGACGGCACTGCGGCTGACGACACCTCGCGTGGCCTGGCCTCGGGAGACGGCAGCTCGACGGGGAACGAGCAGTCGGACCGGGCCGACGAGTTCGAACGCAAACTCACCGTCCCGGTTCTCGTCGCGGCGCTCGCGTCGATCCCGGCGGTCTTCCTGACTCGTGCCGGCGGACCGGCCGCGGCGATCGGGACGGTGCTGAACTGGGCTTCGGTATCGGTGCTCGTCGGCGAGTCGGTGGTGCTGCTGTGGCTGGAAGGCAGCGTGCGGCGGTGGCTGCGCCGGTATCGCTGGCAGTTGCTCGTCGTCGCCGCGGCGATTCCCGCGGTGGTGTTCGTCATCGGGCCGTTGCAGGTGCTGCGGCTGGTGCTGCTGCTCGGCGGCTTCCACATCCTGCGGGCACGGCGGATCGTGAACGCGGGCCGCGTGGTGGTCGAACGACTCGGCCTCCGGCAGCGCCGGGCGCGGTGGGTGCTGGCGGGCGTGATCGTCCTGGCCGGGGCGTTCTCGCTGATCGTGCTGGCCGACCCGGATTCCCGGAGCCGCCACGTCGTCGACTGGCTCGTCGAACACGTCGGGGTGACCGGCACCGTGCTGGCCGGCGTCGCCGCAGCAGGGGCGGCCTACGGCATCGGGCGGTTGCTCACCCGCATCCGCGGCTGAAACGCGGCCCGGTCGCCGCGGCGTCTCGCGGTTCGGACCGGTGTGGCCGTGGCGGTCGTCGAATCGGCCGCGTCGACGGCTCAGACGTCCATCGCGAAGGCCAGGAGCGGCACGTCCGGGTGCGGGGCCCAGTCCCGTTCGGGGATGCGGGTGAAGCCGAGGCGTTCGTAGAGCCGGTGGGCCGTGGTCATCCGGTCGCGGCTGCACAGCACGACCCGACCGAACCGGCGCTCCCGCGCGATGTCGACGACGGCGCCGGTGAGCGCCTCGCCCACTCCCCTGCCCTGGGCGTCCGGCGATACCGCGAGCATCCGGAACTCCAGCTCACCAGGACGCGCCACCTCGGCCTTCGGCGTGCCGGCCTCGGCGACGGTCACCGATCCGAGCACCACGTCGTCGCCGCCGGTCGCCACGAGCACCTCGGCCGTCGCCGCGCGGCCGGCGACGTCCCGCAGCACCGCGTCGTACCCGACGTCGTCGGCGAGATGCCCGCCCGTCGTGTACGCCTCGACCGTCAATTCGCCGATGGCCGCGTACTCGTCGGGGCGTGCCATCCGCACCCGAATCTCACTCATCGGCGGCGACCTCCGCGATCTCGCGGGCGGCGTCAGGGCCCTGCTGCAGCAGCACGGTGAGGCCGTTGTCGTCGAGCACCGGAACCTTGAGTTGCAGCGCCTTGTCGTACTTCGACCCCGGCGCGTCGCCGACGACGACGAACGCCGTCTTCTTCGACACCGACCCGGCCGCCTTGCCGCCGCGGGCCATGATCGCTTCCTTCGCCTCGTCGCGGGAGTAGGTCTCCAGCGACCCGGTCACGACGATCGACAGCCCTTCGAGGTTGCGCGGGATCGACGTGTCGCGCTCGTCCTCCATGCGCACACCCGCGGCGCGCCACTTGTCGACGATCTCGCGGTGCCAGTCGACGGCGAACCATTCGCGCACGGCGGCCGCGATCGTCGGGCCGACGCCGTCGACGTCGGCGATCTCCTCCTCGGTCGCCGCATCGATGGCATCGACGGATCCGAACTCGCGGGCCAGCGCCTGCGCCGCGGTCGGCCCCACGTGCCGGATCGACAGCCCGACCAGAACCTTCCACAGTGGACGGTCCTTGGCGGCGTCCAGATTCGCCAGCAAGCGTGCACCGTTGGCCGACAACTCACCCGATTTGGTGACGAACAGGTCGACCCGGCTCAGCTTCTCCTCGTCGAGGGAGAACACGTCGCCCTCGTCGGTCAGCACGCCCGACTCCAGCAGCGCGGCCGCCGCCTCGTACCCCAGCACCTCGATGTCGAAGCCGCCGCGGCCCGCCAGATGGAACAGCCGCTCCCGCAGCTGCGCCGGGCAGGTTCGCGCGTTGGGGCAACGGATGTCGACGTCGCCCTCCTTCTGGTAGGCCAGTTCGGTGCCGCACTCCGGGCAGCGGTCGGGCATGACGAACGCCCGCTCGTCACCGGTGCGCACGTCGACCACGGGGCCGAGCACCTCGGGAATCACGTCGCCCGCCTTGCGGATCACCACGCGGTCGCCGATGAGCACGCCCTTGCGCTCGACCTCCTCGCGGTTGTGCAGCGTCGCCATCGCGACGGTCGACCCGGCGACCTTCACCGGTTCCATCACCGCGTACGGCGTGACCCTGCCGGTGCGGCCGACGTTCACGCGGATGTCCTGCAGCCGCGTCGTCGCCTCCTCCGGCGGATACTTGTAGGCGATCGCCCACCTCGGCGCGCGGGCCGTGGCCCCCAGCCTGCGTTGCTGCGCGACGTCGTCGACCTTCACGACCACGCCGTCGATCTCGTGCTCGGCGTCGTGACGGTGGCCGCCCCAGTACTCGATGTGCACGACCAGGCCCTCGGCGCTGTCGATCGTCGTGCTGTGGCGCGACACCGGAAGCCCCCATGCCGCCAGCGCGTCGTAGGCCTCCGACTGGCGCGCAGGTTCGAACCCCTGCCGCTTCCCGAGGCCGTGACAGATGAGCCGCAGCGGGCGGCTGCGCGTGACCTTCGGGTCCTTCTGTCGCAGCGAACCCGCGGCGGCGTTGCGGGGGTTGGCGAACGGCGGCTTGCCCGCGTCGACGAGTCCGGCGTTGAGCTCGGCGAACTCCTCGACCCGGAAGTAGATCTCGCCGCGCACCTCGACCAGCTCGGGCACGGGGAACTCGGCCGTGCCGGTCAGTTCGTCGGGCACGTCCTGCATGGTGCGCACGTTGAGCGTGACGTCCTCACCCGTGCGCCCGTCACCACGGGTGAGCGCGCGCGTGAGCCTGCCGTTCTCGTAGAGCAGGTTCACCGCCAGCCCGTCGATCTTCAGCTCGCACAGGTACCGGGCACGGCCGCCGATCTCCTTCTCCACCCGGTCGACCCAGGCGCGCAGCTCCTCGACGTCGAACGCGTTGTCGAGGCTGAGCATGCGCTCGAGATGGTCGTGGGCGACGAACTCGGTCGAGAACGTCCCGCCGACCTTCTGCGTCGGCGAATCCGGCGTCGCCAGTCCCGGGTAGTCACGTTCCAGCTCTTCGAGCCGGCGCAGCATCGTGTCGAACTCGCCGTCCGAGACGGTCGGCGAGTCCAGCACGTAGTAGCGGAACTGGTGGCCCTTGACCTCCTCGGTCAGCGCCGCATGCTCCTCGCGGGCATCGGCGGGCACGTCCTTGATGTCCTCGGCCACGTGGCCGCCCGACAGGTCCTCAGTGCTCACAACGCCTGAGAGTAGTCACCGGGCCCGACATTCCGCCGACCCGCTCCGGCCGCGACCGCTCTGCCGGGAGCCGCCGGAGCCGTATGCTGGAGGCGTGACCGCCCCCTCGAAGTCGAGCCCGTACGACGCGCTGAACCGGCTCCGAACCATGTCCGCGGACGGTTCACTCGCCACATTGTGTGCCCGACACGGGGTCGACCTGCTCGTCGCGCACGGCAGCGCCGTGGCGTCCCAACCACTTCGAGCGCCACACGACCTCGACCTCGCCTACCTGACAACGCGGCGGGAACGGGTCGACCGGCTCGCACTCACGAACGCGCTCCTCGACGCACTGCGTTTCGACGATCTGGACCTGATGGATCTGAACGGTGCCGGCGCCGTTGCGAAGGCTCGCGCGATGGGCCCCGGCAAGTGCGAGCTGCTCCACGAAGCCGCACCGAGCCTGTTCGCCACCACACAGGTCGCAGCCCTCAAGATGGAGATGGAAACACGCTGGCTACGCCGGCTCGACCTCGAACTGATGGCGGAGTGATGTCCGGAAGAGCCGTGCGCCGGACCCGGTGACCGGCTACCGGCCGGATTCCCCGCCGCCGTCACCGCCGCCGTCGTCGTCACCCGCGGCGTCGCCGTCCGCCGGAATGCCGGCGAGTTGCCGTACCAGGTCGCGGAACTCCGCCAGGGTGATCGCGTTGTCGGGCTCGGCCACGGCCGTTTCGACGCGGCGCAGCCGCTCGGCCGCGAGACGCTCACCGAGGGTCACGTCCAGCGGCAGGAACGTCATCGTCGTCCGCGCGAACCCGTCGACGTCGCCGAGCAGCGGATGGTGCACCGCGACGTCGACCAGGCCCGCGTCGTCGTCGACCTGCGCCACCACGCGCACGTCCCCGAGGTCGAATCGCTGCCCCGCGAAGTTCACGGCCACACCGGCCGGATCGGGCACGGGCGGCACCGAGTCGTGGAACTCCCAGATCGCGTCCTCCGGCGGCGCGGCCTCCCGCCAGGCGTCGGTGTACGGCCGGAGTTCCGGATCCTCGCGACTGCTGATCACCAGCGCGTAGATCGCACGACCGCCGCGGTCCACACTGAACTGCAGTCCGGGGTGGACCGCCGCCACCGGTTCGACCAGCAGGTTCTCTGCGCGCTCGGTGTCGCCCTCCCCCAACGCCGCACTCAGGTGTGGCAACAGCTGCGCCCACGCCGACCAGAACTCCTCCGCGGCCGCGTGCGGATCGTCCGGCACGGGCTGCTCGGGCCACGGCGTGCGCGGATCGGGCGCCTCCCCACCGGCCGCGCCGTCGACACCGGCGTCGGCGCGTGCGCCGTCCTCACCCGTGCGCCCGCTGCCGGCCGATCCGGATCGTTTTCTCCGGAACCATCCCATGATCTTCCCCCTCTACCACCGTTCCGGCGGTTCGACGAATGCCCTGCCGACGTCGCGGCTCAGCGCCAGCGCGCGGCGCAGCCAGCCTCCCGTCGCGCCCGCGAGGCCGCACGTCGGGGTCACGAGCGCACGCTCGGCCAGGATCGACCGGTTGAACCCGAGGCGATCCACCAGGTCGAGCGCGGGGCGCGCGACCCTGGCCAGATCCGGCCACACCGCCGGCGGTTCGGCGGGTATCAGTCCGAGACCCAGCTGCACGCCCGTGTCCCACGCCTCGCCGAGCTCGTCGAGCAGACTCCCCGGTGCACCGTCGAGCAGCGTCGCATCGAGGGCGATCGCGTGCGCGCCCGCCGCGCGCAGCAGCGCCACCGGCGGCCTGCGCCCGCAGCAGTGCACGACGACCGGGTTGCCGGTGATCTCGGCCGCGCGTGTGATGACGTGGTGCAGCAGCTCGCGGGCCTCCGGTTCCGGCACCGCGTCGACCGTGCCGTAGCCGGACGGCGTCGGCAGCGCACCGGCCAGCACGTCCGGCAGCAACGGCTCGTCGAACTGCACCACGACACCGGAACCGGTGCGTTGCGACAGCTCGGCCACGTGCGCAGCGATCCCTTCGAGCAGGGACTCGACGACGTCGCGCGTCGCCCCGTGATCGGTCAACACCCGACGGCCGCGAGCGAGTTCGATACCGGCGGCGGTCGTCCACGGCCCGGCGACCTGCGTCTTCACCGCCCACGGTGTGCCACCCGCACGGTCGGCGGCCTCCGTGACGGCATCGACGTCCCAGCGCCGCAGGTCGACCGCCCGCCGGTGGTGCCGCCCGGGACGGCCGGTGATCCGGTACGCGGTCGGCACGACGTCCACCGCGATGTCCACCAGCATTCCCGCGGTGCGTCCCAGCAGGTCCGCGCCCACCCCGCGGTCGGGCAGTTCCGGTATGTGGGGAAGGTCGGGCAGTTCGCCGAACACGATCGCCGCCGCCTCGGCGATGTCCGTTCCCGGCATCGATCCGATCCCCGTCGCCACGCCGCTCGGCCACACTCGCTGTTCCACGGACCCGATTGTTTCCCATCGGCCCGTCGCCGTGTCCCGGGCACCCGTCGACGCGGACCGGCCAGCCTCACGGCTCCGGCCGGGGCCGGTCAGCAACTCGGCGAGCCGCTCGGCGCCCGGCGACTCGACCGGGAAGTGACCACGACGGCCCTCGCCCGGCACGTGCGCCGTTGCGGAGTCGCCCCCGTCGGTGAGCAGGACCAGGCGGATCACACGGCGGCGCTGTTGGTGCAGACCGCCGAGGTCATCCTCCACCGCATCCTGCTCGCCGACACCCCTACCGGCACCGGCGCCGACCACGTGGCTGCACGTCTCGCCGAGAGGTTGCTGGCCCTCTGCCCTGCACCTAGCCGCTGAAGCGGTCTCGGAGTTCCCGCTTGAGGATCTTGCCGGACGCGTTGCGCGGCAGATCGTCGACGAAGTGCACCTGCTTGGGCACCTTGAACGCCGACAGTCGATCCTTGACCCACTGCGTCAACTCGTCCTCGTCGGGCAGGCCGTCGTCCTTGGGGACCACGACGGCGGTGACGGCCTCGATCCACTTCTCGTCGGGCAGGCCCACCACGGCCACCTCCCCGACCGACGGGTGGGTGTACAGCGCGTCCTCCACCTCCCGCGAGGCCACCATGACACCGCCGGTGTTGATGACGTCCTTGATGCGGTCGACGACGAAGATGTAACCCTCCTCGTCCACTCGCACCAGGTCCCCGGAGTGGAACCACCCGCCGGCTACACCCTCATCGGCCGGAGCACCCCCTCCCCCACCGCCGCCGAAGACCTCGGCCGTCTCCTCCGGCTTGTCCCAGTACCCCAGGCACAGCTGCGGCGAGCGGTAGACGATCTCGCCCTCGCCGCCCGGCGCGACGTCGTTGCCGTCACCGTTGACGACCCGCGCCTCGACGAACAGCACGGGACGGCCGGCGGACTCGGGACGCGTGTCGTGGTCCTCGGGGCGCAACACCGTGGCAAGCGGGCCGATCTCCGACTGGCCGAAACAGTTGTAGAACCCGAGGTCCGGCAGCTTCTCGCGGAGGCGCTGCAGGATCGGCCCCGGCATGATCGACGCACCGTAGTAGGCCTTGCGCAGCGCCGACAGATCGCGACTGCCGAAGTCCGCGTGATTGGCCAGCGCGACCCACAACGTCGGCGCGGCGAAGAACGCCCCGTGCCGGTCGTCGGCCATCCGGCGCAGAATGTCGGCGGGGTCGGGCGTCTCGACGATCGTGTTGGACGCGCCCACCGCCAGCCACGGCACGAGGAACACGTGCATCTGCGCCGAGTGGTACAGCGGCATGACGTGCAGCGGGTCGTCGTCGGCGGTGAGATCGAGATCGACGATGCACGAGAGGTACTCGTGCACCAGCGCGCGATGCGTCATCATCGCGCCCTTGGGCTTCGACGTCGTGCCGGACGTGTACAGCAGCTGGGCGAGATCGGTGTCCGCGACCGGGGTGTCGAGTTCGGCGTCGAGGTCCGGAACGTCTCCGGTGCTCGCGATCGCCAGCAGCGAATCGTTCTCGTCCCGCAGCGGCAGGATCCGCTCGACGGACAGGTCGAGAGCGTCGAGGTTGGGCCGCAGCGCCGGGTCGGCGAGCACCATGCGGCTGCCCGACTGGGTGATCAGGTAGTCGAGCTCGTCACCGGTGAGGTTGTAATTGACGGGCACGTGCACCAGGCCCGCACGGGCGCAGGCGAGGAATCCGATGAGGAAGGCGTCGGAGTTCTTGCCGTACGCGGCCACGCGGTCACCGTGGTTCAGGCCCGACGAGAGCAGGTACGAGGCGGCGCGCGTGACGGCGGCGTCCAGCTCGGCGTAGGTCCACGTGCGATCGGCGAACCGGACCGCCACCCGGTGCGGCGTTCGTGAGGCGCTGCGCCGCGGGATGTCGGCGATCGTGCTGGACCGGATACCGCCCGCCGCGGCGCCGTTGTGGATGGCACCGCCCGGCGCGGTAGCGCTCGAGCCGGCGTTGCCTGCGTTCGACATTGAACTCCTCCGTCATCGCGACGCGTTCGACCTGCGTCGTGGACGCGATCCTCCCCCAGCCGAATGAACCGTTCAACACCCGCATGTCCTGCACCCAGCACCGCGTGTCCTGCGCCCGCGCAGCAACCGAAACGGAGATTCCCGGCCGTGTTGCACTCTCCGGGGGCCGTGTTGCGCCCTCCGGGGGCCGTGTTGGCCGTTTCCGAAACCACGGTGGGGCTCAGACATCGTGTCGCGCCGCCGCGTACCGATGAGCAGTGGCGGCAGGGCGACGGACCGGAGCAACGCCGCCCGACGACGCGACACGAGTGCAGGACACGCCGTGCCGGACGCAGAACATGCGTGTCCGAACGCAGAACACGCGGTTCCGGACGCGGGACGCGCGCGGGGCTACGCCGTGGCCGAGATCTTCGCGCTGCCGAGGACGACGTCGCCTTCTTCCGCGTCGGGGCGGTAGAGGACCGCGACCTGCCCCGGCGCGACACCGGTCAGCGGTTCGCGCAGCGACATCCGCACGGCGTCCCCGTCGACCTCGGCCACGGCCGGTGCCATGCCGCCGTGCGCGCGCACCTGCACGACACACTCGGTCGGGCCGGACAGCGGCTGCTCCGACGGCCAGATCGCGCGGTCGGCGTCGATCGTGGACACCGACAGTTCCTGGGAGGAACCCACCTTCACCGTTCCGGACACCGGTTCCAGCGACAGCACGTACCGCGGCTTGCCGTCGGGCGCGGGCGCGTCGATGCCGAGGCCCTTGCGCTGGCCGACGGTGAAGCCGTGAACGCCGGTGTGCTGCCCCAGCACGGCACCGGTCTCGGCATCGACGAGGTCGCCAGGGCGCTCGCCCAGCCGGTTCTCGAGGAACTGCTTCGTGTCGCCGTCGGGGATGAAGCAGATGTCGTGGCTGTCGGGCTTCTCGGCCACGGCCAGTCCGCGCTCGGCCGCCTCCTCCCGCACGTCGGGCTTGCGTGAGGAGCCGAGCGGGAACATGGCGTGCCGCAGCTGCTGCGGTGTGAGAGAGGCCAGCACGTACGACTGGTCCTTGTGGTCGTCGGCGCTACGGCGCAGCTCCGGCACGCCACCGGAAACGGACAGCCTGGCGTAGTGCCCGGTGCACACCGCGTCGAAGCCGAGTGCGATCGCCTTCTCCAGCAGCGCCTCGAACTTGATCTTCTCGTTGCAGGTCACACACGGGTTGGGCGTCCGCCCTGCGGCGTACTCACCCACGAAGGTCTCCACGACCTCCTCGGTGAACCGCTCGGCGAAGTCCCACACGTAGAACGGGATGCCGAGGATGTCGGCGGCGCGGCGGGCGTCGCGGGAGTCCTCGATGGTGCAGCAGCCCCGCGCACCCGTGCGGAGCGTGCCGGGCTTCGCCGACAGCGCCAGGTGCACACCCGTCACGTCGTGCCCGGCCTCGACGGCACGCGCCGCCGCCACCGCCGAGTCGACACCTCCGCTCATCGCGGCCAGTACGCGCATGACCTCATGCCTCCTGCTTCTGCTTGCGCATGCCGGCGAGGCCCGCCTGGCGTGCCCTGTCGACGGCCCCGCGCAATTCCCGCGCCAGCGCGTCGACGTCGTCCTGGGTGGATGTGTGGCCCAGCGAGAACCGCAGCGAACCGCGGGCCGCCGAGGCGTCGGCGCCCATCGCGGTGAGCACGTGGCTCGGTTCGGCCACGCCGGCGGTGCACGCCGAACCGGTGGAACACTCGATACCCTTCGCGTCCAGCAGCATCAGCAGGCTGTCGCCCGCGCAGCCGGGGAACGTGAAGTGCGCGATGCCGGGCAGCCGGTCGGCCGAATCGGCGGGAAGGCCGTTCAGCACGGCGTCCGGCACGGCCGTCCGCACGGCGGCGATCAGGTCGTCGCGAAGCTTGACCGTGCGCTCGGCGACCTCGGTGCGGTGCTCGACAGCGACCCGCACGGCCGTGGCGAACGCCTGGATACCGGGGACGTCCAGCGTTCCGGACCGCACCTCACGTTCCTGTCCGCCGCCGTGCAGGAGCGGGACGGCCGGGGTGGACCGGTCCAACAGCAACGCTCCGACGCCGTACGGCCCGCCGATCTTGTGGCCGGTGAGAGTGAGTGCCTGTGCGCCGGATGCGGCGAAGCCGACCTCGACGCCTCCGACGGCCTGGACGGCATCGGTGTGCAGCGGGACGTCGTACTCTGCGCAGACGGCCGCGAGCTCGGCGACCGGGTTGACCGTACCCACCTCGTTGTTGGCCCACATCACGGTCGCGAGGGCGATGTCGGCATGGCCGTGCTCGAACGCGGCCCGCAGTGTCTCGGGGCGGACGCGCCCGTGGTCGTCGACCTCGAGCCAGGTCAGCTCGGCCCCCTCGTGCTCGGCGAGCCAGTGGACGGCGTCCAGCACGGCGTGGTGCTCGACGGCACTGACCAGGATCCGGCGGCGCGCCGGATCGGCGTCCCTCCGTGCCCAGAAGGTGCCCTTGACGGCGAGGTTGTCGCTCTCCGTCCCGCCGCCCGTGAAGATCACCTCGGACGGCCTGGCGTCGAGGGCCTCGGCCACGACCTCCCGGGCCTCCTCGACGACGCGCCGCGCGCGGCGTCCCGAGGAATGCAACGATGACGCGTTGCCCACGGTGGACATCGCGTCAGTCATCGCCGCAATGGCGTCCGGCAACATGGGGGTGGTCGCCGCATGGTCGAGGTAGGTCATCGCCGTTCCAGGGTAGTCGGGCCCTCACGGCGAACGCTGCGGCGTCGGCCACGAGCCGTCGGCCCGCCGTCGCGCACCGGCCAGCACGCCGCCCACCGCGGCCAGCACCGTCAGCGACGCGGCGAGCACCACGACCGGCGTACCGGGGGCGGCCGCGGAGCCGAGCACACCCAGCAGCACCCCGCCGAACCCGATGACCAGCGCCGATGTCACCCAGTCGCCGAGCTGCATGGCCGAGCTGGCGAATCCGCGTTCCGATTCGTCCGCGCGCCGCAGCATCAGGACCTGCACCGACGGGAAGGCCATGCCCATACCCGCCCCGCCGACGATCGCCGCCGCGAACGCCACCCATCCGGGGCATCCCGGGAGCGCGACGCAGCCGAACAGCGCCACGGCGGCGCCGACCAGCGCGAACCCTGCCCGCACCAGCCGGTCACGATCCCAGTGCGGGAACCGCCCTTGCAGCGCCGATCCCAGCGACCAGCTCAGCGCCGTGACGGTCAGGGGCAGCCCGGCCAGGGCGGGACCGTAGCCGTGCACGCCGGTCATCGTCAGGGGCAGGAACGCCTCCATGCCTGCGAACGTGCCGGCCAGTAGCGCCCGTGAACGCACCAGCCCGCCCAGTCCGCCCCGATCGGTGACCGTTCCGGCGGGCAACAGCCGGCGCAGTGCGAGTGCGACCGCGGCCAGTCCCGCCGCGCCGTAGGTGAGCGCGAACCCGGACGGGTGCTGCGAGGCCCAGGTAAGCGCGGCCACTCCCACGGCGGCCGCGACGGCGGCGGGCACGCTCGCCGCGCGTCCGCGCGGCGGCGGACGATAGGCCGCGATGCTGCGCACCACCGGCACCAGCAGGGCGAGCCCGACGAGCACGAGCGGGACCAGTCCGTGGAACACCCATCTCCACCCGACGGTGTCGGTGACCAGTCCGGCCACCGACGGCCCGAGCACGGCGGGCAGTACCCAGGCGGCGGCGTTGGCCGCGTAGATCACCGGGCGTTCGGCGTCGGTGAACACGAGCGCGATCAGCAGCGACGTCGCGACCAGCACGGTTCCCGTTCCGAGGCCCTGCAGGAAGCGCCCCGCCAGCAACACGGCCATGTTCGGCGCGAACCCGGCCGCCAGCAGGCCAACCAGGAACACCAGCGGCCCGCCGAGCAGCGAGGGCGCCGGACCCCGCCGGTCACAGACACGACCGGACAGGACCGTCGCCACCACGCTGGCGACCAGGAACACAGTGAACGGCCACGAGTACAGCGCCCCGCCGCCGAGATCGGCGACCATCGTCGGCATCGCCGTGGCGACTCCGAGGTTCTCGAACGCCATCAACGTGACCAGCAGCAGCACTCCCGCCGTGGTCGTCCGGTGCTCGGGACTCCAGAGCACGCTCGGGCGCCGTGCCCGCCCTTGCCGCAGCTCCGGGGAGCCCGGATACGCAGAGTCCGGATGCGGGGAGCCCTGGTGTGCGGGGTCCGGGCTCTCCGGCTCCGGCGCGGTCGTCGTCATGCCGGCAACGATGCAACCTCGAGCACACTCGAGGTCCAGTGGCGATCTTCCGCGGTCGGGGTCCGGGCCTCGGACCCCGGCGCGGCGGGACCCGGAATCACCGAAATCGCTCGTGCGGCCGCATGCGCCGTCGTAGCCTGCGCGGGTGGACTCCTTCCCCGTCGCGGCGGCGTGCGCCCGCGAAGGCCTCGCCGACCTTCCGGTGCAGCCGTTCCCCACCGGTTCGCTGCCGGTCTTCGCGATCGGCGACGCGCTCGTGCTCAAGGCCTACCCGGCCGACGACGTCGACGAGGCGCTCACGGAACTGGCGGCACTCACGGCGCTGGACGGCGTGCTCGACGTCACGACTCCCCGCGTCGAGGGCGAGGGAGAGCTCGACGAATGGCGCTACGTCCTCATGCGGCGGCTGCCGGGAGTGGATCTCCCGACGGTCTGGCCCACCATGTCCACATCGGATCGCCTCCGGCTGATGCACCGCCTCGGCGCGCTGCTGGCGCAACTCCACGCCGTCCCGCCTCCGGATCTGTGGCCCGCCGACTGGTCGCGGTTCCTGTCCGGCCGCCGCGGTGAGGTGATGGCGCACCAGTCCGGGCTCGGGCTGGCCGCGGACTGGCGCGCGCAGATACCGGAGTTCCTGGACGGCGTCGAGCTGGGCGATCCGGACCCGGTGCTGCTGCACACCGAGGTCATGCCCGAGCACGTGTTCGTCGACCCCGACACGTTCGCTCCCACGGGGCTGCTCGACTTCGAACCCGCGATGCGGGGCGCGCCGGAGTACGAGTTCTCGGCCGTCGGCGTGTTCCTCACCGCGGGCGAGCCGGGGCTGTTGCGGGAGCTGCTGCTCGGGTACGGCTACGGCACGGCCGAACTCGACGAGGATCTGGCACGCCGCCTGCTGGCGTACACGCTGCTGCACCGGTACTCGAACCTGTCGTCGTACCTGCGGCTGCTGCCCGCCCCGGACACCCCGACGCTCCCGGCATTGGCCCGCCGTTGGTTCCTTCCGACCTGAACCCCCCGCCCCCAGGGGCACTTTGGTTGCATTGAGCGCAACCAAAGTGCCCCTGGGGGCGCCCGAGGACCGCAACCCTTCGGCTCGGCGGTTGATCAGCGGGCGCGGGGGTGCGAGGCTCGGATTCGTCCGCAACGGAGCGCGATGCGGCGGCCGACTGCCGCGCGATGAACCTGGAGCTCGCCGATGACCGAGTGCTCGCCGACGATCGAGTGCCCGCCCGTGACCGCACCCGGCGTCACCGCACCCTCGCGCACGACGAGGCGGCCGGCATGACCGAGTATCTCAACGAAACGGTCTTCACCTGGGGTGCGACGCCGCTGAAGTTCGGTGCGGGCGCCGTGGACGAGATCGGCTGGGACCTCGCGCAGCTGGGCGCCCGGCGCGTGCTGATCGTCACCGACCCGGACGTCGCCGCCACCGGCGTGCCGCAGCGCGTCGCCGACGCGGCCAAGGCGGGTGGGCTGACCGTCGAGATCTACGACCGGGTGCACGTCGAGCCGACCGACCGGAGCATCCGTGATGCGATCGACTTCGCCGGCGAGTCCACGTGGGACGGTTTCATCGGCGTCGGCGGCGGTTCGGCCATCGACACGGCCAAAGCCGTCAACCTCTTCACGACGTACCCGGCGGACCTCTACGACTACGTCAACAAGCCGATCGGCCAGGGCAAGGCACCGGAGGGGCCGCTGAAACCGCTCGTCGCGGTGCCGACGACGGCGGGCACCGGCTCCGAGACGACGCCCGTGTGCGTCATGGACTTCCTCGACCTGCAGGTCAAGTCAGGTATCAGCCACTCGCACCTGCGGCCGAACCTCGCCGTGATCGACCCGCTGCTGACCCTGTCGATGCCGCCGGAGGTCACCGCGGCGAGCGGCATGGACGTGTTGTGCCACGCCCTCGAGTCCTACACCGCGCGCCCGTTCCACTCGTTCCCCCGGCACACGCCGGAGACACGGGTGGCCTACAACGGCTCGAATCCCATCTCGGACGCGTGGACCGAACAGGCGCTGCAGCTGCTGGCCCGTTCGTTCCGCAAGGCCGTCCTCAACGGTGGTGACCTCGAAGCGCGTACCGACATGATGCTCGCCGCGACGTTCGCGGGCATGGGCTTCGGCAACGCGGGCGTGCACGTGCCGCACGCCTGCGCGTACCCGATCGCGGGCCGGGTGCGCGAGTACCGGCCCGCGAACTATCCGCAGGACGCCGCCCTCGTGCCGCACGGCGAGTCCGTGTCGCTCACGGCGCCCGCCGCGTTCCGCTTCACCTTCCCCACCGACCCGGGCAAGCACCTGCGCGCCGCCGACATCCTCGATCCGCGCGCGCAGCAGGCCACCACCGACGACCGCGAGCGACTGCCCGCGGCGCTGACGTCGCTGATGCGGGACATCGGCATCCCCAACGGGCTGTCCGGTGTCGGCTACGGCCGCTCCGACATCGGTGCGCTCGTGGCGGGGACGATGCAGCAGCAGCGGTTGCTGGCCGTCGCACCCCGCACCGTGCGGGAGGAGGACGTCGAGGCGGTTCTCACCGAGTCGCTCGAGAATTGGTAGGCCGGGGGCGCCTACGGTGGGCGCCGTGAGCGATCCCGTCAACGAAGCCGCAGCAACGCCCACCGACGCACACCGACCCGGCACGGACCGGTCCGGCACCGGCGCCGCGCCCGCAGGCGCCGACTCGCTCGCCGCCCGGCTCCGTGCCGCGGTCACCGGCGACGTCGAGGCCGATCCGACCGCGCGCGCCGTGTTCAGCATGGACGCGTCGAACTACCGCCACGTCCCGCGTGCCGTCGTGTTCCCGCGCGATGCCGGCGACGTGCGGGCGACCCTGCGCGTCTGCCGGGAACTCGGCGTGCCGATCACGGCGCGCGGAGCGGGCACGAGCATCGCGGGCCAGGCCGTCGGCGAGGGTGTCGTACTCGACCACACGCGGTATATGAACCGCATTCTCGACATCGACCCCGAGGAGCGGACGGCACGGGTGCAGCCCGGCGTGGTGCTCGACACGCTGCGCGCCGAAGCGGCCCGGTACGGGCTCACGTTCGGGCCGGATCCGTCGACGCACAGCCGCTGCACGCTCGGCGGCATGATCGGCAACGACTCGTGCGGTTCGCACTCGGTGGCATGGGGCCGCACGACGCACAACGTCGTCGCACTGGACGTGCTTGCCGCCGACGGCACGCCGATGACGTTCGGCCACGGCGAGGCACCCGACAACGCCCACACCCGGGCGCTGCGGGCGCTCGTCGACGACAACCTGGCCACCATCCGGCAGGGCTTCCCTTCGCTGCCGCGCCGTGTGTCCGGCTACGCGCTGGACCGGCTGCTGCCCGAGAACGGGTTCGACGTCGCCCGCGCACTGGTGGGCAGCGAGGGCACCTGCGCGCTGCTGACCGAGGCGACGGTGCGCCTGGTGCCCGCACCGGCCGTGCGGGTGCTGCTCGTCGCCGGGTACGCCGACGACGTGGCCGCCGCCGACGCGGTCCCCCACGTCCTCCCGCTCGAACCGCTCACGCTGGAGGGCATGGGCTCGGACATGATCGACGCCCTGCTGGTGCGGGGCCGCAGGCCCGCCGCGCTCGACCGGTTGCCCGAGGGCGGCGGCTGGCTGTTCGCCGAGATCGGCGGGAACGACCTCGCCGACGCACGGGCCCGCGCGGAACGGATCGCGGCCACGCTGACGACCGAAACGGGCGCCACGACGTCGATCGCCGACGACCCTGCGGACCAGAAGCAGCTGTGGTCGATCCGCGAGGCCGCTTCCGGCATCGCCACCCGCATCCCGACGCCGGAGGGCAGCGCCGAGGCATGGCCGGGCTGGGAGGACGCCGCGGTGCCGCCGGAGCGGCTCGGCGCCTATCTGCGGGAGTTCCGGCGGTTGCTCGCCGACCACGGGTTGCGCGGCATTCCCTACGGCCATTTCGGCGAGGGCTGTGTCCACGTGCGCATCGACTTCACGCTCACCGACGACGAAGGGCGAGCACGGTTCCGCTCGTTCATGGAGGACGCGGGCGATCTCGTCGTCGCGCACGGGGGTTCGTTGTCCGGCGAGCACGGGGACGGGCATGCCCGTGCGGAACTGCTGCCACGCATGTACTCGCCGGAGGTGCTGCGCCTGTTCGAGGCGTTCAAGGCGATCTGGGACCCCGACGACCTGCTGAATCCGGGTGTGCTGGTGCGCCCGCACGCGATGGACGCCGACCTGCGGTTCGACGGTCCGGTGCGCGAGCTGCCGCTCACGCTGAAGTATCCGCACGACGGGGGCAGTCTCGCCGTCGCGGCGCGCCGCTGTGTCGGTGTCGGCAAGTGCATCGACACCTCGACCGGGGTGATGTGCCCGAGCTACATGGCCACGGGCCGCGAGGAGCACTCCACGCGCGGGCGCGCGCGGATGCTGTCGGAGATGATGCGCGGTGAGACGGTGCCGGACGGCTGGCGTTCCACCGAGGTGCGCGACGCCCTCGACCTCTGCCTGGCGTGCAAGGGATGCCTGTCCGACTGTCCGGTCAATGTGGACATGGCCTCGTACAAGGCGGAGTTCCTCCACCAGCACTACCGGCGCCGCGTCCGGCCCGCGGCGCACTATTCGCTCGGGTTCCTGCCGCTGTGGTCGCGGCTCGCCTCGCTGGCACCGCGAGCGGCCAACGCGGTGCTCGGCTCATCGCGTCTGTCACGGGCGCTGACCCGGCTGGGCGGCATCGCGCCGGAACGCTCGCTGCCCCGCTTCGCGCGCCGCACGTTGCGCCACCGCCTGCGGACCCGCGCCGAAGCCGTGCCGGCCACGTTCACGCGCCCGCGCGTGGTGCTGTGGCCGGACACGTTCACCGACCACTTCTCCCCCGACGTCGGCCTCGCCGCGGCCCACGTACTCGATCACGCGGGTTTCGACGTCGTGCTTCCGCGTTCCTCGGTCTGCTGTGGACTGACGTGGATCTCCACCGGGCAGCTCGGCGTCGCCCGCACGGTGCTGCGGCGGACGCTGAAGGTGCTCGGCCCCGAGATCGCCGCGGGCACGCCGATCGTCGCGCTGGAACCGAGCTGCCTGGCCGTCCTGCGACACGACATCCACGACCTGTTCGACCCCGCCGAGATCGACGGCGGCACCGGCGACGGGATCAACGCACTGACCCTGGCCGAGTTCCTGGAGAAGTACGCGCCCGACGTCGACTTCCCCGAACTCGACTCCGACGGCCCTGTGCCCGCGATCACACAGCAGCACTGCCACCAGCACGCCGTCGCGGGCAACGCCGCCGACCAGCGGGTGCTGGCCAGGGCGGGCATCAACTGCCGCACACTCGACTCCGGCTGCTGCGGACTGGCGGGCAACTTCGGGATGGAGCGCGGCCACTACGACGTCTCCGTGGCCGCCGCGGAGCGGGTGCTCGTCCCCGAGGTGGAGGCCGCGTCCGACGACACACTCGTGCTCGCCGACGGCTTCAGCTGCCGCACCCAGATCGCGGACCTCACCTCCCGGCGGGCACTGCACCTGGCGGAGATCCTCGACCGCGCCCTGCGCGCCCGTCACAGCCGATCGTCCCGTTGACCGGAACGACATCCTTGCCGAAGGTGACCCCCGACTCGGAACGTGAGCCCATGAACGCCATCGACGCCGCCACCGTCGGAGACCTCGCGAAACGCCTGCAGCAGGCTTACGAGACCGGCACCCCGATCGACCCGCTCGTGGCGCAGTGGCCGGACCTGACGATCACCGACGCGTACCGCATCCAGCAGGAACAGGTCCGCGGCTGGGTCGAGGCCGGTGAGATCGTCAAGGGCCACAAGGTCGGCCTGTCCTCGCCCGCGATGCAGCAGCAGATGGGGGTCGACCAGCCGGATTTCGGCCACCTCACGAGTGGCATGTTCCACCTCGAACACCAGCCGATCACGGCACGATTCCTGCAACCGCGCATCGAACCGGAGGTGGCGTTCGTGCTCGGCCGGGAGCTGCGCGGACCGGGCGTCACCACGGCGGACGCGGCAAGGGCGGTCGAGTTCGTGCTGCCCGCGCTGGAGATCGTCGACTCCCGGATCCGGGACTGGCGCATCTCCATCGCCGACACGGTGGCCGACAACGCCTCGTCCGGAGGTGTGGTGCTCGGCACGAAGCCGACTCCGCTGTCGGCCGTCGACCTGCGGCTGATGGGCTGCAGCCTGCAGCGGTCGGGCGAGCTGCTGGCCACCGGCACGGGCGGTGCCGTGCTGGGCTCACCGCTCAACGCCCTCGTGTGGCTGGCCAACACGATCGGGCCGCTGGGCATTGCGCTCGAACCGGGACACGTGGTGCTGCCGGGGACGATGACGCAGGCCTTCTTCGTACATCCGGGCGAGACGGTGGTGGCCCACATGCACGGTCTCGGTGACGTCACGGCGACCTTCGGCCCCTCACCGGCGTGATCGTGGTCCGCACCTGCCGAGATCACCATCGTCGTCGCAGGTCACAGCAGAAATTGCGGAATCAACCAGTTGACTTCCCGGCCGTCAATCCCGCAGTGTTGTATCCCACGAGCGCTCACTGAGAAGTCCCTATAACGGCGATTTCACATTACTGTCATAAGACCGGCTAACCCCGGGATGTTCAGCGCGCGCCGGACGCGGCAGGCGAACCCTGCCCGTGTACGGCGCGTGTCTGCGCACCAGCGCCGTTCGCCACCACGGACTGCGCGCGCCGGCTCATCGGAGAGCCAACCAGGATCCACACAACGGCGTGTGGTCGACGTTTCGGTGCCATGCCCGCCGCCGGAAGGTGGACGGGACGCCATCGACGAGTCCCCTACTGACCATCGCACCACCAGGCCGCACCGTTAGCCGACCGGAACGCCCCGGCCGGCTGGCAGCGCGGCCTGGCTGTGCCGAGCCAAGGAGGGCGGCAAGCCGTGACCCGCCACGCCCCGCGTAAGCCGAACACCGGTCTCTACGACGAGCAGTACGAACACGACGCCTGTGGCGTCGCGTTCGTCGCCGACCTGTCCGGCCGTCCCGACCACGAGATCGTCCGTCAAGCCCTGGTCGCCCTGAGCAACCTCGAACACCGTGGCGCGCGCGGCGCCGAAACCGAAACCGGCGATGGCGCAGGCATCCTGATCCAGATCCCGGACGCGTTCTTCCGCGAGGTCACCGACTTCGAACTGCCCGAACCCGGCACGTACGCCGCAGGCACCGCGTTCCTGCCGACCGACGAGGCCGCACGCGACAAGGCGATGTCGGCCATCGAGCGCATCGCGGCCGAGGAGCACCTCCGCGTGCTCGGCTGGCGCGACCTGCCGGTCCGGGCCGAACACGTCGGCCCGAGCGCCCGCGAGGCGATGCCGTACTTCGCGCAGGTGTTCCTCGGCTCGCAGCGCGACGGGGACCACACCCTGACCGGCCTCGAACTGGAACGGGCCGCCTTCGTCGTGCGCAAGCGCGCCGAGCACCAGCTCGAAGAGTCCGGCGTCTACTTCCCGAGCCTGTCGGCGCGCACGATCGTCTACAAGGGCATGCTCACCGAACCGCAGGTGCCGAAGTTCTTCCCCGACCTGACCGACGAGCGCGTCGTCAGCGCGATCGGCCTCGTGCACTCGCGGTTCTCCACGAACACGTTCCCGTCGTGGCCGCTGGCACACCCGTACCGCTACGTGGCGCACAACGGCGAGATCAACACGCTCAAGGGCAACCGCAACTGGATGGACGCCCGCGAGTCCCAGCTCGACACCGACCTCATCCCCGGGCCGCTGCGCCGGATCTACCCGGTGATCACGCGCGGCGCGAGCGACTCGGCCTCGTTCGACGAGGTGCTCGAGATGCTGCACCTCGGCGGCCGCTCGCTCCCGCACGCGGTGCTGATGATGATCCCGGAGGCCTGGGAGAACCACGCCGAGATGGACCCGGCCCGCCGCGCGTTCTACGAGTTCCACGCCACGATGATGGAGCCGTGGGACGGCCCGGCGCTGGTCTCGTTCACCGACGGCACGCAGATCGGCGCCGTGCTCGACCGGAACGGGCTGCGGCCCGCGCGGTACTGGGTCACCGACGGCGGTCTCGTCGTGCTGGCCAGCGAGGCCGGGGTGCTCGAACTGGACCAGGCGTCGATCGTGCGCAAGGGCAGGCTCGAGCCCGGCCGCATGTTCCTCGTCGACACGGCCGAAGGCCGGATCATCGACGACGAGGAGGTCAAGGGCCAGCTCGCGGCCGAGAATCCCTACGCCGAGTGGCTCGATGCCGGCAGGCTGAAGCTCGACGACCTGCCCGAGCGCGAGCGCGAGGTGCCCACTCATGCCTCGCTCGTGCGCAGGCAGCAGGCGTTCGGCTACACGGCCGAGGAACTGGACGTACTGCTCGAGCCGATGGCCCGCACGGGTGCCGAACCGATCGGGTCGATGGGCAACGACTCCCCGGTCGCCCCGCTCTCGAGCGGCCAGCGCCCGATCTTCGACTACTTCACGCAGCTGTTCGCCCAGGTGACCAACCCGCCGCTCGACGCGATCCGGGAGGAGCTCGTCACGGCGCTGGGCACGCAGCTCGGCTCGGAACCCAACCTCCTCGAAGCGGGTCCCGAGCACGCGCGCAAGATCGTGCTGTCGTTCCCGGTGCTCGACAACGACGACCTGGCGAAGCTCGTCCACGCCAACGACGACGGCAACCTGCCCGAGTACTCCTCGTACACGGTGCACGGCACCTACGAGGTCGCGGGCGGCGGCGAGTCGCTGCAGCGCAGGCTGGACGAGATCCGCGCCGAGGTGTCGGAGGCGATCGCCGACGGTGCGCGGCTGATCGTGCTGTCGGACCGCGGCGTGGACGCCGACCATGCGGCCATCCCGTCGTTGCTGCTGACCGGCGCGGTGCACCACCACCTGGTGCGCGAGAAGAGCCGCACGCAGGTCGGGCTGATCGTCGAGTCCGGTGACGCCCGCGAGGTCCACCACATCGCGCTGCTCATCGGTTACGGCGCCGCGGCGGTCAACCCGTACCTGGCGATGGCCACCGTCGAGGAACTCGCCGAGCAGGGAAGGGTCGCCGGCGTCAGCGCCAAGGAGGCGACGACCAACCTCATCAAGGCGCTCGGCAAGGGTGTCCGCAAGACGATGTCGAAGATCGGTGTGTCCACGGTGGCCTCGTACACCGGTGCGCAGATCTTCGAGGCGATCGGCCTCGGCTCCGATGTCGTCGACACGTGCTTCACCGGCACCACGTCGCGGCTCGGCGGCGTCGGGTTCGACGTGCTGGCCCGCGAGGTCACCGAACGGCACCGGCGCGCCTTCCCCGCCGACGGGGTGCGGCCCAGCCACCGCGAACTCGCCACGGGCGGTGACTACCAGTGGCGCCGCGAGGGCGAACCGCACCTGTTCAACCCGCAGACGGTGTTCAAGCTGCAGCACTCCACGCGGTCGGGCAAGTACGAGATCTTCAAGGAGTACACCAAGTCCGTCGACGAGCAGGCCGAGCAGCTGATGACGCTGCGCGGGTTGTTCAAGTTCAAGGAGGGCGAGCGCCCGCCGGTGCCGATCGAGGAGGTCGAGCCGGTCTCGGAGATCGTGAAGCGGTTCGCCACGGGCGCGATCTCGTACGGGTCCATCTCGGCCGAGGCGCACGAGACCCTCGCGATCGCGATGAACCGGCTGCAGGGCAAGTCCAACACCGGTGAGGGCGGCGAGGACTCGGAACGCCTGTACGACCCCGAGCGCCGCAGCGCGATCAAGCAGGTCGCGAGTGGACGGTTCGGGGTGACGAGCGAGTACCTCGTCAACGCCGACGACATCCAGATCAAGATGGCGCAGGGCGCCAAGCCCGGTGAGGGCGGCCAGCTGCCGGGCGGCAAGGTGTACCCGTGGATCGGCAAGACCCGGCACTCGACGCCGGGCGTCGGGCTCATCTCCCCGCCGCCGCACCACGACATCTACTCGATCGAGGACCTCAAACAGCTGATCCACGATCTGAAGAACGCCAACCCGGCCGCGCGCATCCACGTGAAGCTCGTGTCGGAGGTCGGCGTCGGCACGGTCGCCGCGGGTGTGTCGAAGGCGCACGCCGACGTCGTGCTGATCTCCGGCCACGACGGCGGCACCGGCGCCTCCCCGCTGTCGTCGATCAAGCACGCGGGCGGACCGTGGGAGCTGGGCCTGGCCGAGACGCAGCAGACGCTGCTGTCGAACCGGCTGCGCGACCGGATCGTGGTGCAGACCGACGGTCAGCTCAAGACCGGCCGTGATGTGCTCATCGCCGCGCTGCTGGGTGCCGAGGAGTTCGGCTTCGCCACCGCGCCGCTGGTGGTCTCGGGCTGCATCATGATGCGGGTGTGCCACCTGGACACCTGCCCGGTCGGGGTGGCCACGCAGAACCCCGCGCTGCGGGAGAAGTTCAGCGGCAAGGCCGACTACGTGGTGAACTTCTTCGAGTTCATCGCCCAGGAGGTGCGCGAGTACCTGGCGGCGATGGGCTTCCGCTCGATCGCCGAGGCGGTGGGCCACGCGGAACTGCTCGACACCCGCGACGCCGTCGACCACTGGAAGGCCGAGGGCCTCGACCTGTCGCCGATCTTCGACGTGCCGGACATCGAGCCGGGCGCCGCCCGGCACCAGGTCGTCGAGCAGAACCACGGACTGGACTCCGCGCTCGACAACACGCTGATCCAGCTGTCCGAGGGCGCGCTGCGTTCCGGCGACCATGTGACGCTCGACCTGCCGGTGCGCAACGTCAACCGCACGGTCGGCACCATGCTCGGTCACGAGCTGACGAAGCAGTGGGGCGGCGAGGGCCTTCCCGACGACACGATCGACATCACGTTCACCGGCACGGCCGGGCAGGCGTTCGGGGCGTTCGTGCCGAAGGGCATCACCCTGCGGCTGCTCGGTGACGGCAACGACTACGTCGGCAAGGGCCTGTCGGGTGGGCGCATCACGGTGCGGCCGCCGCACGACTCGCCGATCGTGGCCGAGGACCACATCATCGCGGGCAACGTGATCGGCTACGGCGCCACGGGCGGCGAGCTGTTCCTGCGCGGCAAGGTCGGCGAGCGGTTCTGCGTGCGCAACTCGGGCGCGCTGGCCGTCGTCGAGGGCGTCGGCGACCATGGCTGCGAGTACATGACAGGCGGGCGCGTGATCGTGCTCGGGAGGACGGGCCGTAACTTCGCGGCGGGCATGTCGGGCGGTGTGGCCTACGTGCTCGACCTCGACCCGGTCCGCGTCAACGGTGAGATGGTCGACCTGGACGGTCTCGACGAGGAGGACGTCGAAGTCCTGCTCGACGCCGTCGAGAAGCACTACACCGAGACAGGGTCGGCCGTGGCGCACGCGCTGCTCACCGACTGGGAGTCCGCACTGCCGCGGATCACCAAGGTCATGCCGAAGGACTACAAGCGTGTTCTGCAGGCGCGCGCTCAGGCCGAGCGCGACGGCAGGGACGTGAACGAGGCGATCATGGAGGCGGCTCATGGCTGACAATCGCGGAGTTTACGAAGCGGCAGCGATGGACGCGGACCGGGATGGGCCCCCGCTGTGGCATGTCTTTTCGCCACAGCAGGGGAGGGTGTCCCACAAGACACAGGAGGCGGCTCATGGCTGACCCCAAGGGTTTTCTGAACACGAAGCGGGAGACGCCGAAGTCTCGTCCCGTCGACATCCGGATCAAGGACTGGCGTGAGGTCTACGAGGACTTCGAGCGCACCAAGCTGAAGGACCAGGCGGGCCGCTGCATGGATTGCGGCATCCCGTTCTGTCACCAGGGCTGCCCGCTGGGCAACCTGATTCCGGAGTGGAACACGCTGACGTGGCGCGACGACTGGGCCGACGCGATCGAGCGGCTGCACGCCACGAACAACTTCCCGGAGTTCACCGGAACGCTGTGCCCCGCACCGTGCGAGACGGCGTGCGTGCTCGGCATCAACGACGACCCGGTGACGATCAAACGCGTCGAGATCTCGATCATCGACCGTGCGTGGGAGGAAGGCTGGGTGACGCCGCAGCCGCCGACCACGAAGACGGGTAAGAAGGTCGCGGTCGTCGGCTCGGGCCCGTCGGGCCTGGCTGCCGCCCAGCAGCTGACGCGCGCCGGGCACGACGTCGTCGTGCTCGAGCGGGCCGACGCGATCGGCGGGTTGCTGCGGTACGGCATCCCCGAGTTCAAGATGGAGAAGCACCGCCTCGACCGGCGGCTCGACCAGATGCGCGCGGAGGGCACGGAGTTCCGCACCAACGTGGACGTCGGCGTGGACGTCACCGCGGACGAGCTGCGGTCGCAGTACGACGCGGTGGTGCTGGCCGGCGGTGCGACGGCGTGGCGCGACCTGCCTGCACCCGGCCGTGAGACCACAGGCGTCTACCAGGCGATGGAGTACCTGCCGCCGGCGAACAAGGTGGCGAGCGGCGAGCTGGACGTCTCCCCGATCGACGCCGCGGGCAAGGACGTCATCGTGATCGGCGGCGGCGACACCGGCGCGGACTGCGTGGGTACTGCCCACCGGCAGGGCGCGAACTCGGTGACACAGCTGGAGATCATGCCGAAGCCGCCGGAGTCGCGGTCGGAGGCGCACCCGTGGCCGACGTACCCGATGATCTACCGGGTCTCCTCGGCACACGAGGAGGGCGGCGAGCGGCTGTACTCGGTGAACACCCGCGAGTTCGTCGCCGACGCCGACGGCAACCTGCGGGCGCTGCGGATCGTCGAGGTGCAGCGCGCCGAGAGCGGTGGGTTCGAACCGGTCGAGGGCACCGAGCAGGAGCTGCCCGCACAGCTGGTGCTGCTGGCGATGGGCTTCGTCGGGCCGCAGCAGGCGGGCCTGGTCGAGGACCTGGGCGTCGAGCTGGACGAGCGGGGCAACGTCGCGCGTGACGCGGAGTTCCGGACGAGTCTGGACAACGTGTTCGTGGCCGGTGACATGGGCCGTGGGCAGTCGCTGATCGTGTGGGCGATCGCCGAGGGCCGTTCGGCGGCCGCAGGCGTCGACGCGTACCTCACCGACCGGGACATGCTGCCGTCGCCGATCGCGCCGACGGACCGCCCGATGTCGTAACACCACAGGGTCGACACCCCGCGGCGGGTGGGCGCGGTTCCGGCGGAGCCCGCGCCCACCCGCCGCGCGTGTCCTGCACCCCGTCCCGCGTGTCCTGCGTTCGTGCCCGCGTGTTCTGCACCCGGGATCGCGTGTTGCGGATTCCGGGACCCGTGTTGCGGGTTCCGGGGGTCGTGTTGCGGGTTCCGGGGCCCGTGTTGCCGGTTCCGGGGGTCGTGTTGCTCCCGCCCGTCGGCCGAGCGCCGCGTGCCCGGCCCCCCGTGGTCCTGCAGCTGCCGAACGCCGCCGGGCTGCCGCCCGAGCCCTGCTCACAGGTCTCGACCCGGCCACGGTGGACGCGAGAATGTTCAGCGTTGCTCAACATCCGTGCCACCCGGCGTCCAACGGGGACGGCGAGACTGCGACGTATGTCCCCTTCCGGAGTATCCCGACGTTCCGTCCTGTCCGCCGCCGCGGTCACCCCGGCGGTCGTGGCGGCATCCGGCGCCGTCACCGCGGCGCCGGCACAGGCCGCCCCGCACGGCCACCCGTCCCCCGAGGGCGCCAGGTTCACCGTCGCCGCCCTGCCCGACGTCCAGTACCTCATCGACGAAGGCGGTTCGGACCACGAACCGGTGCGCGAGAGCCTGCGGTGGGCAGTGCGGGAGCGGCGCAACCACAACATCGCGTTCCTCGCCCAGCTCGGCGATCTGACCGAACACGGCACCGAAACCGAGATGCGCATCGCCGACACGCTCTTCCGCACCGGCATCGACGGCAGACTGCCCTACAGCGTGCTGGCGGGTAACCACGACGTCACAGGCGACGACCAGCGCGGCGACACGCCGTACCTGCGCACGTTCGGGCCCGAGCGGTTCGCGAAGTCGGACTCCTACGGCGGTTCGTCCCCTGACGGCTACAACAGCTTCCACACCTTCGAAGGCGGCGGCCGCACGTGGCTGGTGCTCGCCTTCGACTGGCGCGTCTCCGACGCGGGGATCCGGTGGGCGCAGGGTGTTCTCGACCGGCACCCGACGTTGCCGACGATCCTGACGACGCACGACATCGTGTGGGCCGACGAATCCGGCGACGCCACGCTGTCCGAGCACGGCAGGCACCTGTGGGACGGGCTGATCCGCGGCAACGACCAGATCTTCCTCGCGCTGGGCGGGCACTACTGGCCGTGCGGTCGCACGACGCTCACCAACGACGCGGGAAACCCCGTCCACGTGCACATCACGAACTACCAGGACCGCTACTACGGCGGTGCGGGCATGCTGCGGACGTACGCGTTCGACCTCGCCCGCGACCGCATCGACGTCGAGACGTTCTCGCCGTGGCTGCTGGGCAAGAAGGACCGTACGCCGTTGGAGGCCGAGACGGTGGAGCTGACCGGTGACGTCGACCGGTTCAGCATCGAGATTTCGTTCACCGAGCGGTTCGCGGGGTTCGCCCCGCCCGCGAACCCGCCGTCGCGGCCGGCCTCGGAGGTGCTCGTCGCGGGCACGGCGGCGTACTGGCGGTTCGACGACGAGGGGTTCGCCGGCGCGGGCGAGGACGGCGCACCGGTGGCGCATCACGCCGTGGCCCGTGACCTGTCCGGTAACGGCAACGATCTCGTCGCGCAGCGCCTCCACGACGGTCCGGCCGACGTGCTGACGTGGTCGGCCGATCACCACGTCGGCGCGCCCGCCCACGCCGGCGTCCGATTCGACGGTGGCAAGAACCCGGATCGCGGCGCGGTGCTGCACACCCGTTCGGGCGCACCGCTCAACACGGCGACGTTCGAACGTGGCTACACCATCGAAACGTTCTTCCGCCTGCCCGAGCCGTTCGAGGGCGACCACGCGTGGATGGGCATCCTCAGCTGGGAGGGCCGCGCCGGTGACGCGGGCAAGGACGGCGGCTACTCCACCGACGACGCCGTGTGCAGCCTGAACGTGACGAGCGAACGCTTCCTGCAGTACGTCGTCTATCCGACGTCGATCAACGACGACCCGACCTGCTGGAGTCACGCCGTCCCGGTCGGACGGTGGACACACGTCGCGATCGTCAACGACGGCGCCCGCACGGTGGTCTACGTCGACGGGTCGAGGATCACCCGCAACGCGGCGCAGCGGTCGAAGGGCATTTCGACGGTCGGCAAGCCGTTCGCGATCGGCGGCACCCAATCGGGCGGTCGCTTCGGGCAGGGCTTCTACGGTCAGGTGGGCGGTACGCGCATCGTGTCGAGGGCTCTGCCTCCGAAGGATTTCATGCTGCCCGGCTGAGTGCGGCCCCGTGCCACGTGGCCCGCGCCCGCCCCGTGTCCCGTTCGGACGGTGATGCGGTCGCACGGCCGGAATGCGGGCCCTGCGCCGTCGCGTCGGCCCGGACGAGGTGCCGACGACGGGCCAACGACGGGAAACGGCGGCGCTGGTGCGCGGGGTGGCAGCCGTGGGTCAGCGCCTCGTCGGGGTCGTGGCCGGGTGACGCGGGCAGCACAACGGGGTACCGAATGCAGGACACGCGCGTGGACGCAGTCGTGCGGCAGCACGGCGTTGGGGGGTGGTGGTCGGGCGACGGGCGGGCGCAGGACACACGATGGGAAGGGCGAGCGGTGCGGGCCACATCGCGTTGACTTCCCGCGCCGGGCGGGCCTAACCTCGAACGGCTCATGCGATGACGGCTGGAAGCCGGTGAGAACCCGGCACGGTCGCGCCACTGTGATCGGGCGTGTGCTCAGGCAGCACACCCCGTAGTCAGACCCACCGTCATCGCCTCCGCCGCCGATCGGGCCGCGACAAGCCCCAGGAGGTACACGCGATGTCGCAGACGAACGTCGTCTCCGTTCCCCGCCCCACCGCCGTCCGCATTCCGTTGCGGGAGATCGTGCCGTGGGCGGTCTTCACCACCGTGCTGGCGCTACTCGTGCTGCTGTTCGTCACCACCGAGGCGGGCGCCGTCTCGCTGGTGTCGGACGGCCTGGTGCACGAGTTCGTCCACGACGGCCGGCACCTGCTGGCCTTCCCCTGCCACTGATCGGGAGGGGACACATGATGAAGACGTTGCTGGTCCGCGGCATGCTCGCGGGCCTCGCCGCCGGGCTGCTGGCCGCCGTGTTCGCCTTCTTCGTGGGCGAACCATCGGTCGAGAACGCCATCGCGCTCGAGGAATCGCACAGCCACGCCGCACCCCACGACCACGGCTCCGGCTCCGGCTCAGGTGGGGCCGAACCGCACGGCCACAGCGGGGAATCCGGTGCCGCGCCGGAAGCAGGCCATGGCCACGGTGACGACGCGCTCGTCGGCCGCGGCGTGCAGCTCACGCTCGGCCTGCTGACCGGGACGACCGGGTACGCCGTCGCCATGGGCGGACTGCTCGCGATCGCGTTCGCCGTGGCACAGGGCCGCGTCACCACGTTGCGGCCACGGATGTCGGTGACGCTGTTGGCCGCAGGCGGATTCGCGGTCGCGGTGCTGGTGCCGTTCCTGAAGTACCCGGCGAATCCACCGGCGGTGGGCCAGGCCGGCACGATCGAGGATCGCACCGCGCTCTACTTCGGATTCCTGGCACTGTCGGTGGTCACCGCGATGGTGGCGGTCGCCGCGGGCCGGGCCGTCGCCGACCGCATCGGTGCCGCCGGCGGCGGCCTGCTCGGTGTGGGCACGTACGTCACGGTGATGGCCGTGGCCGGGGCACTGCTGCCCGCGGTCGACGAGGTACCCGGCGACTTCCCCGGATCGCTGCTGTGGGACTTCCGGCTCGCCTCGCTCGGCACGCAGGTGGTGCTGTGGTGCGTCCTCGGACTGGTGTTCGCGGTGCTGACCGAGAAGGCACTGGCAGGGAAGACACGGGGGCGTGGCAGCCGTGACGGCCTCGCGGTGACGGTGGGTCAGTGACGCCGAGCCGCGGCGACACCGGCGGTGACGCCCAGCGACACCAGTCCGACGAGCCGCGACAGGCGCACGGATCGTCCCAGGTCGGAAGCGCTCGGCGACGGCCCGTCACCGAGCGTGCCGCGGTTCTCGGCACGCCCGCCGTAGACGTTGGTGCCACCCAGCCGCACCCCGAGCGCGCCCGCGAACGCGGCCTCGACGGGGCCGGCGTTCGGGCTCGGATGCCGGTGGGCGTCGCGGCGCCACGCCCGCACCGCTCCGCCGGGCCGTCCGCCGACGCCGGGTGCGGCGAGGGCGGCGGCGAGTGCCGAGAGCCGCGACGGCACGAGGTTGGCGACGTCGTCGGCCCGGGCAGCCGCCCAGCCGAAACGCTCGTACCGGGTGCTGCGGTGCCCGACCATCGCGTCGAGCGTGTTCAGTGCGCGGTAGCCGAGCAGCCCCGGCAGGCCGGCGATCCCGCCCCACACGAGCGGCGCGACGACCGCGTCCGAGGTGTTCTCGGCGATCGACTCGGTCGCGGCGCGGGCCAGGCCCGTCCCGTCGAGCTCGGTGGCGTCGCGTCCGCACAGGTGCCCGAGCCGGGCACGGGCCGCGGACAGGTCCCCGGACTGCAGGTGCCCTGCCATGACGTCGCCTTCGCGGGCCAGTCCGGTGCCGCCGAGCACGGCCCATGTCGCGGCGGTCGTGACGGCGAACCTGGCCAGCGGGCTGCGCCGGGTGGCGGCCGCCGCGCACGCGCCTGCCGCGGCCGCTCCCCCGGTGCACACCGCTGCGTAGGCGGCACCGCGCAGGCGGGAGTCGGCCCACATGCGGCGTTCGAGAGCGGCCGCCGCGGTGCCGAACAGCGCGACGGGATGTCCCCGGCGGGGATCTCCTGCGAGGACGTCGGCCGCGTACCCGGCGACGATGCCTGCGGCGGTGACAGCTTGAACACGGACCACAGCGCTCACCCTATCGAGTGGTCCAGAATGCCCTGCATGACGAACGATGCGAAGAGGCGCCTCGCCGAGTTCGCGGCGAACCGCCTCGAAGCCGCGGCCTCGGCGCTCCGCGGCCACCGGCAACCGGTGGCCCGGGCCGACGACGCCGTCGGCGGAGGCAGGACGCTCGTGCTCGGCGGTGTCCGTTCGGGCAAGTCGCGCTACGCCGAAGGGCTCGCGAACCGGCATCCCGCGGTGACCTACATCGCCGCCGGGATGCCGCCGAGCGACGACGACCCCGAGTGGAGCGCCCGCGTGGCCGCGCACCGCGAACGCAGGCCGTCACACTGGGCCACGGTGGAGACGGGCGACGTCACGGCCGCATTGCGCCAGGCCGAGTCCCCGGTGCTCATCGACTGCCTCGGCACGTGGCTGACGCGCGTGCTCGACGAGTCCGGGGCGTGGGAACAACGCGAGGGCTGGCAGCAACGCGTGGACGAACGGCTCGGTGCGTTCGCCGACGCGTGGCGGCAGGCCACCGTGCCCGCGATCGCGGTGAGCAACGAGGTCGGCAGCGGTGTCGTGCCCGCGTCGGCGTCGGGGCGCATCTTCCGTGACGTGCTGGGGGCCCTGAACACCGCCGTGGCCACGCATTCCGACGCGGTCCGGCTGATCGTCGCCGGCCGTGTGCTGACGCTGGAATAGGAGAACGCCGTGCAGATCCCCCCACTCGACGACCATGCCCGCGACGAGGCGCTGCAGCAGCTCGACGGCCTGGTCAAACCGGTCGGCGCGCTCGGCAGGCTCGAACACCTGGCCGCGTGGCTGTGCGCCGCCCACAGCCAGGTGCCGCCGCGCCCGCTGGACGACGTGCGCGTCGTGGTGTTCGCGGGCGACCACGGGGTGTCGGCTTCCGGATCGGTGTCGGCGTACCCACGGCATCTGACGGCGGCGATGGTGCGCGTGTTCCTGGCCGGCGAGTCCGGCGTGAACGTCCTCGCCCGCGAGGTGGGCGCGCACGTGCGCGTGCTGGACCTGGCGGTGGACGATCCGCTCGACGACGTGCCCGAACCGGTGCGGCGGCACAAGGTGCGCCGGGGCTCGGGGTCGATCGACGTGGCCGACGCGCTCGAACCCGGTCAGGCGCGGCAGGCGTTCGATGCGGGCACCACGGCCGCCGACACCGAGATCGACGACGGGGCGGACCTGCTCATCCCGGGTGACATGGGCATCGGCAACACGACCATCGCCGCGGCACTCGTGGCGTCGGTACTGGGCCTGCCGGCCGACGACGTGGTCGGCACCGGCACCGGCGTCGACGACGACGGCCGTGCCCGCAAGGTGGCGGTCCTCGACCAGGCTCTCGCGCGCGCGGCCGCCGACGACCCGTTCGCCGCGCTGACCTCGCTGGGCAGTGCGTGTGCGGCGGCGACCGTCGGGTTCCTCGTGCGGGCGGCCGAGCGGAAGGTGCCGGTCGTGCTGGACGGCGTATTCCCGTGCGCAGCCGCGGTCGTGGCGCGGGAGGTCGCGCCCGGTGCCGAGCGGTGGTGGGTCGCCGGGCACCGGTCCACCGAACCTGCGCAAGCGTTTGCGCTCAAGGCGCTCGGCCTGGAACCGATCCTCGACCTGGGCCTGCGACTCGGCGAGGGCAGCGGCGCCGTGCAGGCCGTTCCGGTACTCCGCAACGCCCGCGCCGTGCTCGCCGGCATGGGACGGCTGGCCGACCTTGGCTGAGCACGAGCAGGTGGGCGGCACCGCTCCCGGTTCCGGCGACGATCCGTCACCCGGGCACGCCGCCGGTGACGGCCTGCGCATGGCCTTCGGCACGCTGACGGCGTTGCCGGTGCCCGCACCCCGCACGGTCGACCGCCGCATCGCGGGCGTCGCCATGACGGCGGCACCGCTCGCGGGACTGGCGCTCGCCGTGGGGGCCGGCGTCGTCGTCTGGCTGGGCGGGCTGCTCGGCCTGCCCGCGTTCGCCGTGGCGGCACTGGCGCTCGCGACGACGGCACTGGCGACCCGCGGACTGCACCTCGACGGCCTGGCCGACACCGCGGACGGCCTCGGCGCGTCCTACGACCGCGACCGCGCGCTCGACATCATGCGCCGCGGCGACGCAGGACCGACCGGGGTCGCCACGCTGGTGCTGGTCCTGCTGGCCCAGACCGGCGCGCTGGCGAGCGTGGTGGCCACGGGTGCCGGCGTGACGGGCCTCGTCGTGGCCGTGGTCGCGAGCCGCGTGGTGCTGCCGCTGTGCTGCACCCGGTTCGTCCCGTCGGCGCGGCCGGAGGGTCTGGGTGCCGCCGTGGCCGGAGCGGTTCCGGTGCCGGTCGCCGCGGCGATCGCACTGTCGGTCGCGGCGCTGTCGGTGCTGGCCGGATTCGACCCGGCCGTCGCGTGGTGGCAAGGCCCGGTCGCCGTGCTGACCGGCTGGTGCGCGGCTGGCGTGCTGCTGGCGCGATGCGTGCGCAGGCTCGGCGGCGTCACCGGCGACGTCCTCGGCGCCTGCGTCGAGACCGCCCTCGCCGCAACGCTGGTGATCCTCAGCATCTGACCCGGGACGACACCCGCGTGTCCTGCACTCGACCACGCGCCGCCACCCGGTCCTCCCCACCTGGACGCGGCTCCGACCGCGTCAGCCGTTACCTCGGAGGTCATCGACATGCGTCGTCACCGGCACCGATCATGGTGCCGGGAAGAGAGGTGCAGCGATGACCACGACCGCATCGTCCGAGTTCGACACCGACACCGCCGTCACCGCATCCGGGGACGGCCACTACGCCACGACCGTCTCGGACCGCTGGGCGATACGCGATGGCGTGGCCAACGGCGGATATCTGCTGGCGTTGTGCGTCCGGGCGCTGGGCGAGCAGCTGGCGATGCCCGACCCGCTGGTGGTGTCGGCACACTTCCTGCGGCCCGGCACGCCCGGCCCTGCCGAGATCGCGACCGAGGTCGTGAAACAGGGCCGCCGAACCGCGACCGGCTCTGCCCGGCTGTCCCAACAGGACGGTGCGGTGGTGCTCGCACAGGCGACCTACGCAGACCTCGACGGGGTGTCCGCTCCGGCTGCGGGCAACGGCCCGGTCGCCCCGCACGACTCCGTCGCTCCACACGAATCGGTCGCGTTCAACAACGCCGCGCCCGCGCTGGCCGACCCGGAGACCTGCACGGATCCGCTGACGCTGAGCGAGCAGCCCGGCGCCACCGTCGCCGCGCGCGTCGACTACCGGCTCGATCGGGTCCCCGGTTTCTGGTACGGCACGCCGTCCGGGGAGCCGGTCTCCGAGTTCTGGCTGCGGTTCGCCGACGGGCACGACGCCGACACGACCGCACTCGCCATGCTCGTCGACGCGGCGGCACCGGTCGTGCTGGACCTGGGTGTCGGCGGGTCCTCGACGATCGAGCTGACCGTCCACCTGCGCGCCAGACCGGCACCGGGGTGGCTCGCCTGCCGCGCGTTCACCAGGCACCTGTCCGGCGGCTACCACGAAGAAGACTTCGAGATCTGGGACTCGGCCGGCGTGCTGGTCGCCCAGTCCCGGCAGCTCGCACTCGTGCGGTGACTGCGCCGCCCGGACGCGGCACACCACGGCGCACACACGCGGCAGCGCGGCGTCGGGATGCGGCGGCCGGGCGACGGGTGTGGGTGCAGGAAACGCGGGTGTGGATGCAGAACACGCGGGGCTGGGTGCAGGACATGCGGTTACAGGAGGGCCGCCAAGGCGTCGAGGAAACCGTCCATGTCGGAGCGCACGGCGATGCGCAACCAGTCCGGCCCGAGGCCGGGGAAGGTGTCCGCGCGCCGCACGGCGTAGCCCACCTCGCGCAACGCCAGGCGGATCTTCTCCCCACGCGGCACGCGCACCAGCACGAACGGTGCCCGCGGCGTGCCCGCCACCTCGACGCCGAAGTCCCGCAGCCGCGTGACGAGCCGCTCACGGTCGGAATCGGCCTCGCGGGCCAGCGTCTCGGCCTCGGCGACGGCACCAGGTCTGCTGCACGCCGCCATCGCCACCGCCGCGGGAGTCGACACCGACCACGGCGGCTGCAGCCCGCGCAACCGTTCGACGACCGCAGGCTCGGCCAGCACGTACCCGGCGCGCAGCCCGGCGATGCCCCACGTCTTTGTCAGACTGCGCACCACGGCGACGCCCGGGATCCGTTCCGGAGCAAGGGTTTCCGGTTCACCCGGCACCGCGTCGAGGAACGCCTCGTCGACGACCACCAACCTGCCCGGCCGCACCAGCGCGCGAATCGACGCCGCCGGATGCAGCACCGATGTGGGGTTCGTCGGGTTGCCCACGAACACGAGGTCGGCATCGGCGGGAACCAGCTCGGCGTCGAGCGCGAACCCGCCGGATTCGGGCAACTCGACCCGCGTCACGTCGTGGCCCGCCGCGAGCAACGCGGCCTCCGGCTCGGTGAACTGCGGATGCACCACGACCGGTCTGCATCCGGGCCACGCCCGCGCCAGCAGTGTGAACGCCTCGGCGCCGCCCGCGGTCGGCAGCACGTCGTCGGCCTCGCGGCCGTGCCGCGCCGCGATCGCGTCCCCGGCGCCGGCAACGTCGGGATAGGCCGCCACTGTGGACAGACTGTCGCGCAGCTCGGTCAGCAACCACTCCGGCGGTTGCGGCACCCGGACGTTCACCGCGAGGTCGACGAGGCCGTCGCCGACCTCGCGGTCGCCGTGATGCCACAGGTCGACGTCGCGGACGTGGTTCTCGCCGTCGGCGCGGTCGCCTCCGGTCATGGCCCCGCTCTCCGGTGCACCGCGGCCGCGAACGCCCGCGCCAGCTCGGGATGCCCCGCCCAGTGGACGTGCAGGTAGGACGCGTGCAACGTCGGCGTCGCGAATCCTTCCGGTTCACCGTCCCAGCGCCACGCCGCCGTCTCCCCGGCTCTCGGTTCGACGACAGTGCGATGGAACTCGTGCCCGCGCGCCGTGTCCCCGCGTGCGGCGAGGACGTTGTCACCGGCGGCGGTCGCCGTGCGGTAGCCGAGTGCGCCGCGCCGGGTCATCCGGGCCGTCGCGTCGAGCGCACCGACCATCGGCAACCCGTCCAGCTCGCGGCACAGGTACAGCAGACCGGCGCATTCGGCCACCGCGGGCATACCGTCGGCGACGGCGTCGCCGATCGCGGTGCGTAACGGTTCGTTGGCCGACAGTTCCTCGAGGTGTGCCTCGGGGAATCCGCCGCCGAAGTACATGCCGGCACACTCCGGCGGCAACGCCTCGTCCCGGAGCGGATCGAAGTCCACGACGTCGACGCCGTGGGCGGCGAGCAGTTCCACGGTCTCGGTGTACCGGAAGGTGAAGGCAGCTCCGGCCGCGGCGGCCACCACGGCTCGCGGCCCACTGTGGACCGGACCCGGCGACCACGGGTCGGCGGTCAGCGGCCGCGCCCCCCACGCGACCCGCACCACGGCGTCGAGGTCGACCCCGCCGGCGATCCACTCGGCCAGTTTGGGCAGCAGTTCCCGAGCATCGGTCTCCCGTTCGTCCGCGGGGACGAGGCCGAGGTGCCTGCTCGGCGCGTGGATGTCGTCGCTGCGCCGGAGCGCACCCAGCACGGGAATGCCCGTCGGTGCGAGTGCCCCGCGGATCTCGTCCTCGTGCCGCTGCGAACCGAGCTTGTTGAGGATCACGCCGGCCAGCTCGATGTCCGGGTCGTACCGCGCGAACCCCAGCACCAGCGCGGCCACACTGCGGCTCGCCGCACTCGCGTCGACCACCAGCACGACCGGCGCGTCGACGAGCCGCGCGACGTGCGCCGTCGAGGCGTAGCCGTCGGTGCCGAGCGCACCGTCGAACAAGCCCATCACGCCTTCGATCACCGCGACGTCGGCGCCGCTCGACCCGTGCTGCAACAACGGGACGACGCGGTGTTCACCCTGCAGGAACGGGTCGAGGTTGCGCGCGGACCTCCCGGTGGCCATGGCGTGATAACTCGGGTCGATGAAGTCAGGGCCGACCTTGTGCCCGGACACCGCGGTGCCGCGGGCACGGAGCGCCGCCATCAACCCGGTGGCGACGGTCGTCTTGCCGTGCCCCGAACCGGGCGCGGCGATGACGACGCGGGCTACCACTCGATGCCCCGCTGGCCCTTTTGCCCAGCATCCATCGGGTGCGTGACCTTCGACATCTCGGCGACCAGGTCCGCCGCATCGACGAGCGGCTGCGGCGCGTTGCGCCCGGTGATCACCACGTGTTGCCTGCCGGGCCGGCTGCGCAGCGTCTCCACCACGTCGTCGACGTCGACCCAGCCCCAGTGCAGCGGGTAGGTGAACTCGTCGAGCACGTAGAAGTCGTGCGTCTCCTCACCGAGCCTGCGCTTGATCTCCGCCCAGCCCTCGCGGGCGTTCTCGGCGTGGTCGTCGTCGGTGCCCTTCTTGCGGGACCAGCTCCAGCCCTCGCCCATCTTGTGCCACTCGACGGGCCCGCCCTGACCGGTCTCGCCGAGCGTGCGCAGTGCGTTCTCCTCGCCCACGCGCCACTTGGCCGACTTGACGAACTGGAACACGCCGATGTTCCAACCCTGGTTCCACGCCCGCAACGCCATGCCGAACGCGGCGGTGGACTTGCCCTTCATGGGTCCCGTGTGGACGGCCACGATCGGGCGGTTCCGCCGCTGCCGCGTGGTCAGTCCGTCGTCCGGCACCACGGCCGGCTTCCCCTGCGGCATCAGGCCGCCCTCCGTTTCACCTCGTCGGTCAGCTTCTCCGCGGCCACGTCCCCGACGGCCACGTGCTCGGCGCCGAGCCTGCCCGCGAGGGTCTTCGCCAGGCCGAGCCGCATGCGGCCGGTCTCACAGTCCATGACCACGGCCGACACTCCGGTGCGTGCCAGGCCGTCCGCGGCGGTGTGTGCCCGCTCCAGTGCCTCCGGCCCGCTGGTCGCCCGCCCGTCGGTCACCACGACCAGCAGCGGCCTGCGATCGCCGTCCCGCAGCGCCTCGACCCGCAGCACCTCGGCGGCACGCGTCAACCCTTCGGCCAGCGGGGTCCGCCCACCGGTCGGCAGCTCCTCCAGCCGCGTCGCCGCAACGTCGACGCTGCTCGTCGGCGGCAACGCCACCGCGGCTTCCGACGCCCGGAACGTGACGAGCCCGACCTTGTCCCGGCGCTGATACGCGTCCAGCAGCAGCGACAGGACCGCGGTCTTCACCTCTCGGATGCGGGTTTTCGATCCCATGGACCCGGACGCGTCGACACACAGCAGGACGAGGTTGCCCTCCTTGCCCTCCCGCCGGGCGAAACGCAGGTCACGGGGCAGCACGACGGGTCCGGCACCGTCGGCGCGCGGACCCCGGTGCGGCCGGTGCCGGGCCGCGGCACGCAACGTGGCGACCAGGTGCGGCGATCCGCTCCGCTCGCCGTCGGGACGGACGCCGACGATCCGGCCGCGCTCCCCTTCGGAACGGGAACGCCTGCCGTCGGCACCGGCACCGGTGCCGTCCACGGTGAACAGCTTCGCCCGGTACGGAGTGTCCGTGCCCGCCCGCTGCTCCGCAGGCGGCGCGGCGCCGTCCTCGCTCCCCGCGTCCGCGTCGCCGTGTTGCGGGTTCCGGGGCTCGTGTTGCGGGTTCTCGTCGGGCATTCCCCCGCCGGGGCCGCCGTCGGGCCCGCCACCGGGACCGTCGTCATCCGGCCCACCGCCGTCGGGATCCTCCGGGCCGTCTCCGCCGTCGGGGCCGCTGTCCGGGCCGTCGCCGTCACCGTCGCGATCGGAGCCGTCGGAGTCGTCCTCGGGCGGTTGGGCGTCCTGCAACGCCTGCTCCAACTGCTCGGAGTCGATACCGGGCGCGTCGAACGGGTTGCGCCTGCGCCGATGCGGAAGCGCCAGCCGCGCCGCGACCCGAATGTCCTCTGTAGACACTTCGGTGCGGCCGCACCAGGCGGCGTGCGCGGCGGCGGTGCGGGCCGTGACGATATCGGCCCGCATGCCGTCGACCTCGAACGCGGCGCACACCTCCGCGATCTGCAGGAGTGCACCGTCGGTCAACTCCACCGACGGCAACAGTTTGCGTGCGGCGGCGATCTCGGCGGCCAGGGAGGCGTCGTCGTCGGCATAGCCCGCAGCGAAGGCGTCCGGATCGGATTCGTAGGCGAGCCGCCGTCGCACGACCTCGACCCGCTCGGCGGCGTCGCGGCTCGACGAGACCTCGACGGTCAGCCCGAACCTGTCCAACAGCTGCGGCCGCAGTTCGCCTTCCTCGGGGTTCATCGTTCCGATGAGCACGAACCGGGCGGCGTGCGACACGGACGCGCCCTCCCGTTCCACGGTCACCCGGCCCATCGCCGCCGCGTCGAGCAGCGTGTCGACCAGGTGGTCGTGGAGCAGGTTGACCTCGTCCACGTAGAGCATCCCGCGGTGCGCGCCGGCGAGCAGGCCCGGCTGGAAGTCCGTGACACCGTCCCGCAGCGCGCGTTCCAGGTCGAGCGACCCGACGACCCGCTCCTCCGCGGCGCCGACGGGCAGTTCCACCAGCCGTGCGGGTCGCTGGGACGAGGCGGCCGTCCGGTGTGGACCGTCCGGGCACGAAGGGTCGGGCGCCGCCGGGTCGCACGAGAACCGGCAGTCGTCCACGACGTCCACATCGGGCAGCAGCCCCGCGAGGGCGCGCACCATGGTGGATTTCGCGGTGCCCTTCTCCCCGCGCACCAGCACGCCGCCGATCGACGGTGAGATGGTGCACAACAGGAGCGCCAGGCGCAGTTCGCCCATTCCGACGACTGCCGTGAACGGGTACGGCCGCATGCAGACTCCCTTGCTCGACGGCGGGTTTCCACGCCCACCGGGTTTCGCACCACGCAAGCATTCCCGCGACCACCGAAGCTCTGACTTCCCGGCCTTCCGGCCGGTCACAGTGGCGGGACCGTCCCGGATTCGCACCGGGTTCCACGGCGGCCGCTTCCCGGGCATCATCGCACACGTTCCACCGCCCGCGGGTGTTCGTCGCAACACAACTACCGTGACCAGACGTGACAATCACCGTGGTGGGTATCGGCGCGGACGGCTGGCAGGCACTGCCACCGGCCTCCCGCGCGGAGCTCGAGACGTGCGACGTGCTGCTCGGCGGTCCCCGGCAGCTGGACCTGGTCCCCGACGGCCCCTACGAGAAGCGGCCGTGGCCCAGTCCGCTGCTGCCCGCGCTCGACGACGTGATCGGCGAGCTGGCCGACCGCCGCGTCGGCGTGCTCGCCAGCGGGGATCCGTTGCTGTCGGGCATCGGTGGCACGTTGATCCGCAGGCTCGGCGCCGACGCCGTGCGGATCGTTCCCGCGGTGTCGTCGGTCACCCTCGCCCGCGCGCGGCTGGGCTGGACGGCCGAGGAGACCGACGTCGTCAGTGCCGTCGGCCGCGACGCCCACAGGGTGCTGCGCACGCTGGCCCCCGGCAGGCGGGTGCTCGTGCTCAGCTCCGGCGCCGACACCCCGGGACGCGTCGCGGCCCTGCTGGCCGACCACGGCTTCGGCGACAGCGCCCTGACCGTGCTGGAGAACCTCGGTTCGGCCGAGGAACGCCGCCTCGAGGGCACCGCCCGCGACTGGCCGCACCCACCCGGTGCGCCGCTCAACGTCGTCGCCATCACCTGCTCCGGCTCGGCACACACGCTGCTGGCGGGCCTGCCCGACGAGGCGTTCGACCACGACGGCCAGCTCACCAAACGCGACCTGCGGGCCAGTGCCCTCGCCCGGCTCGCGCCGATGCCCGGCGAACTGCTGTGGGACGTCGGCGCCGGGGCGGGCAGCGTCGCCGTCGAATGGTGCCGCGCGCACCCTGACAACCGGGCAGTCGCCGTCGAATCCCGCCCCGAACGGGCCGAGCGCATCGCCCGCAACGCGGCGAAGCTGGGTGTCCCGGACGTCGAGGTCGTCACCGGCCGCGCACCGGACGCGCTCGCCGGTCTGGACACGCCCGACGCGGTGTTCGTCGGCGGTGGGGTCGCGGGCGCCGGAGTGCTCACCGCCTGCTGGGACGCCCTGCGCCCCGGCGGCAGGCTCGTGGCCCACGGTGTGACGCTCGAGGCCGAGCAGGCACTGGCAGCCCGGTACGCCGACCGCGGCGGCGAACTGACCAGGATCTCCGTCGAACGCGCCGCACCGCTGGGCGGCCTGACCGGGTGGAGCCCCGCCCGCGCTGTAACGCAATGGAGTGTGAGGAAGCCGTGACCGTCCATTTCATCGGTGCCGGACCCGGCGCCGCCGACCTGATCACCGTCCGCGGGCAGCAACTGCTCGCGAGCTGCGGCGTCTGCCTCTACCCGGGCAGCCTCACGCCGACCGACCTGCTCGCCCACTGCCCGGAGGGCGCCACGCTGGTCGACACCGCCGACCTGACGCTCGACGACATCATCGCCGAGCTGGTCGCCGCGCAGGAGGCTGGCCACGACGTCGCGCGGCTGTGTTCCGGGGACCCCGCCGTCTACAGCGCGGTCGCCGAGCAGATGCGCCGCCTCGACGCGGCAGGCGTGCCCTACGACGTCACCCCGGGCGTACCCGCCTTCTCCGCGGCCGCAGCCGTGCTGGGCCGCGAGCTGACGGTGCCGACGGTCGGGCAGAGTCTCGTCCTCACCCGCGCGCAGGCGCGGTCCACGTCGATGCCCGAGGGTGAGCAGCTGGCGACGCTGGGCGCGTCCGGCGCCACGCTGGCCCTGCACCTGGCGGTCAACCGGGTCGAGCAGGTGGTCGACGAACTGCTGCCGCACTACGGGCCGGACTGCCCCGCCGCGGTGGTCGCCAAGGCGACCCAGCCCGGGGAAACGGTGCTGCGCGGAACGCTCGGTGACATCGCGGGCCAGGTCCGCGAGGCCAGACTGAACCGCGCGGCGATGATCTTCGTCGGCAAGGTCCTCGCCGCCGAGAACTTCCCCGACAGCTTCCTCTACTCGGCGGGAAGGGAACGGCACGCACCCGGTGACCCCTACTGCGAGAACGGGGGCCAGCCCCACTGACAGGGCCGCCGCAGGCCGAGATCGTGGAGGACATGACGGGCGACCTGTTGGGCAGTACGTGGCTCCTGCCGTTGCTGGCACTCGCCGTGCTGGCCGACGGCCCGCTGCCGTTCCTGCCCAGCGAACCGGTGCTGCTGTCGTCGGTCGCCGCCGCGGGCGACGCCGGCAGGGTCGTCGCACTCGCCGCGGCGGCCTTCGTGGGATCGCTCGCCGGTGACGCCCTGCTGTACACGCTCGGCAGGTCGTCGCACCGGTTCCTGCGCGGCAGGCGCGACGACACCTGGGTCCGCAGGCAGCTGCACCGGAGGCCGATGCTGACGCTGGTGGCGGTGCGGTTCCTGCCGGGAGGGCGCCTCGTCAGCGTCGCCGCGGCCGGTCGCGTGCGCATTCCGGTGATCCGCTTCGTCCCGGCCACGGTCGTCAGCTCCGCCGTGTGGTGCGGATACATGACGGGCATGGGACTGCTGATCGCACCGGTCACCCGTGGTGATCCGGTGCTGTCGCTGCTCGCCGGGATCTGCATGGCCACGGTCATCGGCGCTGTGGGCGAGTCCGCCCGCCGGATCGTCGCCCGTCGCCGGGCCGCCGCGCCGGCAGCTCCGCTGCCAGCCCGTGCAGCGCTGCCCACTGCTGTGCGCTGAGTTCGCGCGGCAGGGCCGTGGCACGCACCCCGTTGTCGGCGAGCCACCGGTTCACCGCGGCGCGGTCGCCGAATCGGCGCGTCAGGATCTCCCTGATGCCTCGACCGGGTCCGGTGAACACGGCGTGGACCAGCTCGGTGTAACCGCGGCGTTCGGATGCCGGGACCAGCGGGCGGGCGCGGCGGCTGATCGTCAGCAGGCCGCCGTCGACGTCGGGACGCGGGGTGAACGCCGATGCGGGGACCCGCCGGTCGAGCCCGAACTCGAACCACGGCCACCGCTGGGCCGTCATCATCGTGGCCCCGCCGACGCCTGCGCGGCGGCGCGCCACCTCCCACTGGACGAGCAGCACGGCGTCGGTCCAGTGGTCGGCGGCCAGCACGCGGCGCAACATGCCGGTGGTGCGGTGGAACGGGAGGTTGCCGACGATCACGTGCGGCGCACGGGGCAGGGCGAAGCCACCGAAGTCGGCGTGGACGACGCGGGTCCGCGGCGGCTGCCCTCGCTGGTCGGCCGATCGCGGGCGACCCACCGTGTTCCGGAGCCCGGCGACGAGGCGCCCGTCGAGCTCGACCGCGGTGATCTGCCTTCCCAGCGTTTCGAGAGGGAGTGTGACGGCGCCGGCTCCGGGGCCGATCTCGACGATCGGGCCGTCGGTGCGGGCGACGAGGTCGACGATGCGGGCGATCGTGGCCCGGTCGGTGAGGAAGTTCTGGCCGAGTTCGTGTCGGCCGCTGTGACGAGACACGGGTGTTCTCCGGGTGCCGTGGGTGACCCGGGCAGCACAACGTGGGCCGCCCGGCAGGACTGCCGAGGACGGCCGGCGCACGGGGAAGTCGAGCGATACGCCGAGGCCGCCGCTATGCGCGGCGCAGCCTCACGAAGAACGCCACGAAGAAGGCACCTGAACCCATGCGGAACAACGTACGGACGCGCGCCGTGGCGTGTCGACTCGTTTTCCGGTGCTGCAACCGGCGACTCCGCGGAGCACCCACACCGGCGCCGACAGCGGTCCCCCCTGCGGGAACCGGGCGGCAGATCGACCGGCACCGCCGAGCCACCGTCCGACCACCCGAGAACCACGGGTCGACCATGCCGCCACCGCACACTCGGCCCGGCAGAAACCGCAGAGGGAAAGGAACGCATGCGCCCGATCACCCGGCACGCCGCCGCAGCTCTCGGCGCCCTCGCACTCGCAGGCACCACGACGCTCACCGCCCACGCCGACGCGGCGCAGCCGGCTCCGGCCGGCGACGAGGGCGGCTCTCACATCAGTGGCTACTGCCCCTCGGTCGCCAATCCCACGGTCCCCGGCGGCCGGGCTCACTGGGAGCTCGTGTGCGCGGACGGCGGTGTCAACTTCTTCGGCTGGGTCGAGGACACCCTGCCGGACAACACCGACATCTGCGTCGACACGGTTGACAATTGGGGCCTTGTCCGGACGAAGGGCTTCGGGACCAGGGAAAGCTTCAACTACCGCGTGGCCAACACGAACTACGTCGGGTTGGAGCTGAGCCACTGCTGACCCCCTGCGACCCCGTCGAGGCGAATGTCCACCACCCCGAGTAACCACATCCGCCGGGTGGAATTGCCCCCAAGGGCACTTTGGTTGCATTGAGCGCCACCAAAGTGCCCTTGGGGGCATCACCGCACTCACCCGGATGCCCACCCGCCATGCAGGGGTGGTTGCGGAGCGTGTGGGTCAGCCCGCGCGGCCGACGACGGTGCCCGCGCGGTCGATGGCGATCACGTCGACGTGCACCGGCGCGTCGCCGAGCACTTCGACGGCCTGCTGCCGGGCACGTTCCGCGACGAGATCGCCCAGCTCCAGACCGGCCTCCCGCGCCAGTTCCAGCGCGTGCAGCGCCGTGTTCGCCCCGCCGATCGCGGCCGCCACCTCGCCCCGGCCGGCGTCCTCGGCGATCCCCGCCAGCAACCCGAGATCCACCTGCGACCGCTTCGAATGCAGGTCCAGGTGCCCCGCGGCCAGTTTCGACAGTTTCGCGAACCCGCCGGACAGGGTCAGCCGCGGCACCGGATTCCGGCGCAGGTACTTCAGCACCGCGCCCGCGAAATCGCCCATGTCGAGCAGCGCCTCGTCGGGCAGGCCGTACAGCTCCTGCGCGACCCGCTCGGACGTCGACCCGACCGCGCCCGCGACGTGCTCGAGTCCCAGCGCCCGCGCGACGTCGATCCCGCGGCGGATGCTGTCGATCCACGCCGAGCACGAGTACGGCACCACCACACCGGTCGTGCCGAGCACCGACAGGCCACCGACGATGCCGAGCCGGGGATTCCACGTGTGCCGCGCCATCTCCTCACCGCCGTCGATGCCGACCTCGACGACGACGTCGGCGCTGCCGCCGTGCTCGGCGGCCACGCGCTGCACCGCCTCGGTCATCAGCCGCCGAGGCACGGGGTTGATCGCGGCCTCACCGACGTCCAGCGGCAGGCCGGGCAGCGTCACCGTGCCGACGCCCGCCCCCGCACGGAACGTGACCCCGCTGCCCTCCGGCCCCGGCCGTACGGTGGCGATCACCAGGGCGCCGTGCGTGACGTCCGGGTCGTCACCGGCGTCCTTGATCACCCCGGCGCTCGCCTCGCCGCCCGTGAACCGTTCGGTGGCGAGCGCGAACGACGGGCGCCGGTCCTTCGGCAGCCGAACCTCGACCGGGTCGGGGAACTCGCCCGTCAGCAGGGCGGTGTAGGCGGCGGTGGTCGCCGCGGTCGCGCAGGCGCCCGTCGTCCAGCCGTACCGGAGCTCGGTCACACAATCACTCCGTCACGCGCTCGGTTACGTCACACATTCGCCCGGCCGGGTGGCGGGCTCGGTCAGACTGTCCGGTCATGGGAAGTATCGCTCCACGGGTGCTGATCCTCGGCGGCACCTCCGAGGCTCGTGCGCTCGCCGCCGAGCTCGTCGCCCGCGAGGTCCCGGTGACATCGTCCCTCGCGGGCCGGGTGGCCCAGCCCCGCCTCCCTCAGGGGGACGTCCGAGTGGGTGGTTTCGGCGGCCCCGACGGTCTCGCGCGGTGGCTGACCGACCACGGCATCGGTGCCGTCGTCGACGCGACGCACCCGTTCGCGCGGCGGATCTCCGCGTCCGCGGCCACGGCGACCGCCTCGGCCGGCGTACCCGTGCTCCGGCTCGAACGGCCCGGCTGGCAGCCCGGCGACGGCGACGACTGGCACTGGGCCGACACGCTCGCCGACGCGGCTCGGCTGCTGCCCCGGCTCGGCACCAGGGCGCTGCTCACCACCGGCAGGCAGGGCCTCGCCGAGTTCGCCGGTCTCGACATGTGGCTGCTCGCCCGCTGCGTCGACCCGCCGGACGAGACCGACGGTCCCCTCCCCGCCCGGCTCGACGTGACACTGTCACGCGGTCCCTACCGCGTGACCGACGAGGTCGAGCTGCTCCGCAGGCACCGCATCGACGTGCTCGTCACGAAGGACAGCGGCGGTGACATGACCTCGGCGAAGCTCCACGCGGCACGTGAGGAGCGTGTTCCGGTGGTCGTCGTACGCCGTCCACCACGTCCCGAGATGCCCCGTTCGGCCGATGTAAAATCCGCCGTGCGCTGGGTTGTCGACCGCACAGCGGGATAGCCCCGCGGGCGGGCCGCCCGTGCGCTCCCGCTAGCGTGACCTCCGATGCGGCCAGCGATCTCGAATTCGACGGACACATCCGGGCAGCAGCCGGAGCATTCCGGCGCATCCGCCGGATCAACGGGCCCTCGCGCGAACACGCAGAAGAAGTGGCTCGCGACGATCCTGGGACTCGTCGCCGCCCTGTGCGCCGTCGCGTACCCGTTCCTGCCCGTGGTCCAGGACACCGCGCGGATCAGCTGGCCAGCGGGCGGCGACACCGAACAGGTGAACGCCCCGCTCGCCGGCTACTGGGCCCAGGAGTTCACGGCCGACGTGCCGTGCGCGACGGCCCGGTCGGTCGACGACCGGACCGCGGGCGAGACGAACCTGCTGTCGACCGTCCCGCCGGAACGCCTCGAAGACGGCGCCGGCATGCAGCTGCGGGTGAACGACCACACGCTCATCGCGTTCAGCCGCGGTGAGCAGGTGGCGCGCCAACAGCTCCCGGCCGGTGACTGCACCATCTCGGTCTCGTCGACCGCCGAGCACACGAGCATGTCGGTCAACGGCACGCCGGTGTACTCCGAGGACGGTGACGTACGCCCGCGGGTCGTCGGCATCTACTCGTCGATCGAGGCCGCGCAGGACCCGACCGACGGGCTCGGCGTGTCGATCACACCCGACACCCGCTACCAATCGGAACCGACGGTCCTGAAAACCGTCGTGGGTGCCGTGGCCGTGGTGGCACTGCTGGCCTGCCTGTTCGTGGTCAACCGGCTCGACCGCGGCTTCGCACGCCGGGCACCCCGCTGGGCGCCGGTCGGCTGGTGGCGGTTGACGGGCCGCGACGCGGTCGTGATCGGCATGCTCGGGACATGGGTGTTCATCGGCCCGGTCACGGCCGACGACGGCTACATCCTGTCGATGGCCCGGGTGGCCGAGGACGCCGGATATCTCACGAACTATCACCGCTGGTTCGGTGTCGCGGAGGCGCCGTTCGGCTGGTTCTACCACGTCTACGAGCTGATGGCACACGTCAGCACGGTCGCACCGTGGATCAGACTGCCGTCCTTCCTGCTCGGGGTGCTCAGCTGGCTGCTCATCAGCCGCGAGGTGATGCCGCGGCTCGGCAAGGCGGTCCGGTCGAGCCGTGCCGCCGCGTGGGCCGCGGCCACGGTGTTCCTGGTCTGGTGGATGACCTACAACACCGGTACCCGGCCCGAGCCGGTCGCCGCGCTCGGCTCGCTGCTGGCGATCTGCGCCGTCGAACGGGCGCTGGTCACCCGGCGGCTGCTGCCCGTCGGCCTGGGGCTGCTCGCCGCCGCGTTCACCCTGGCCGCCACGCCCACGGGACTCATCGCGGTGGCGCCCTTCCTGGTCGCGGCCAAGCCCCTGTTCCAGCTGCTGCGCCAGCGTGCCCGCGACAACGGGTGGCGGCCGGTGCTGGCGCCGATCGCGGGCGCGGGCCTGCTGGTTCTGGTCGTCGTGTTCGCCGATCAGACGTTCGCGACGGTCCTCGAAGGCACGCGACTGCGGACCGCGGTCGGGCCGAACCTGTCCTGGTTCCAGGAACTGAACCGCTACGAGCTGCTGTTCACCGACTCCGCGGACGGCTCCGCGACCCGCCGGTTCCCGGTGTTGCTCCTTCTGTTGTGTACCGCGGCCTGCCTGGCTGTGTTGTTGCGGCGAAGCCGGATCAAGGGCGCCGCACTCGGGCCGAGCCGCCGCCTCATCGGCACCACCGCGGTGTTCTTCCTGCTCATGGCACTGACGCCGACCAAGTTCACGCACCACTTCGGCGCCTTCGCCGCGGTGGGTGCGGCCATGGCGGCGCTGACGGCGCTGGCGGTCAGCGCCTCGGTGCTGCGGTCGCGGCGCAACCAGGCACTGTTCGTGACGGGGCTGCTCGGCGTGTCCGCGCTGGCACTGACCGGTCCGAACGCCTACTGGTTCATCTCCCGCCTCGGCGTGCCGTGGTGGAACATGCCGCCCCAACTGTTCGGCATCAAGATCGCCACGGTGTTGCTGGTCTGCGCCGCACTGTTCGCGCTGTACGCGTTCGTCGAGAACATCCGTTCGGGACGACCGCAGGCGCCGCAACCGTCGCAACGCCGGATGCTGTTCCGCGGTTCGCTGGCGTTCGTCCTGGTCAGCGGGCTGTTCGTGGCCGCCGAGGTCGGTTCCATGGCCAAGGCCATCCACGAACAACGCGGCACCTACTCGTTCGGCAAGGCGAACATCGAGCACGTGACGGGTTCCAGCTGCGGACTCGGCGACTACGTGATGGTCGAGCGCGACCCCGTGTCGAGCATGCTCACCCGGTTGCCTCCGGGCCGGCAGCGCACCGCCCCGCTCCAGGAACAGCCGGACCGTGACCGGCCGGGGGAACTGCCGCCGCCGCAGCGGGCGAACGGCCCCGTGCAGGAGGGCTTCCACAGCGAACCGCTCAGCGACGGTGACGCACTGGCCGAGCCGCCGCACGGATTCACCCCGGAAACGGTGCCGATGTGGAGCAGCTACAACGAGGCCGCCAACCCGACCGGACAGCTGCGCACCGACTGGTTCGGGCTCGGCGACCGCACCGACGGGGACCAGGTCGCGCTGTCCGCCTACGCGCCGGGCGGCAAGGCCACGCAGGTCGAGCTGGAGTTCGGCAAGCCCACGCCGCAGGGCTTCGAGGTCACCGGCACCGAGACGCTGCTCGACTCCGGCGACGGTGAAGACGAGTGGAAGGACCTGCGGCTGAGCCTCGACAAGGCACCCGACGGGGCGACGGCCGTGCGCGTCGCCGCGGGCGACGACGACCTCACCGAGGACGGCTGGGTCGCCGTGACCGCCCCGCGCGTGCCCACGTTCACCACATTGACCGAACGCGTCGGCGACGCTCCGGTGTACATCGACTGGCCCGCCTCGTTCGTCTACCCGTGCCTGAGCCCGATGAAGATCCGCAACGGCATCTACGAGATGCCCGACTACCGGATCGTCGCCGAACCCCTGGCCCACGAATCGAACATCGCCAGCAGCCAGGGCGGCGGGCCGATCGGCAACCTCGAAGAGGTCGCCGACGACCCCGAGGTGCCGAGCTACGTGAAGGGCAAGCCCAGCCAGGCGTGGGGCTCGCTGTACGAGGTCAGGCCGTACCGCCAGGGCACGGAACCGACGGTCGAGACGGGCGAGCGGACCATGTGGGGCTGGCAGTCACCCGGCCCGGGCCCGCAGCAGCCGGACGGCAACTCCAAGAGCCGCTGAGCACCGGCCGATCGCGGCACGCGCCTCCCGTGGCGCCGCGACCGGCCGGCGGTGCAGCAGTTGGGCACATGCCACGGGAGGCGGACGGCAAGGACCGCCCGTGACCGGCACCGCGTGTGCCGGTCACGGGCGGCTCACCCGTGCCAGGTCAGCAACTCGGAGACGGGATGTCTCCCCGTCGGCACCGCAGAGTTCCCCGACACGGAGTTCCCCGACACGGAGTCGGCGTCGCTCCCGGCGCGGCCCACCGACATCGCGTGCTCGGCGTGCCACGGGCCGTCGACCCCCAGCAGCCGGTCCGCGGCGCGGACGTTGTCGTCGGGGTAGAACGTGGCCAGACACGTGTCGTAACCGAGCGCCGCGGCCGCGACGGTGAGCGACTGAGTGACCCTGCCCAGGTCGAACGGCGTGTCACGAAACCCGTTGTCGCGGGTCAGCAGCACGAGGACCAACGGTGCACCCGCGAGGTGACCCGCATACGCACCGCACCCGGCGAGCTGCCTGCGCACGCCGGCGTCGGCCACCGCGACGAACCGCCACGGTTGCCGGTTCCGTGCCGAACCGGTCCGTCGCGCCACGTCGACCATGCGCTCGACGTCCTCGCGCGGCACCGGATCGGCCGAGAACAGCCGCCGCGACGGCCTGCCCACGAGTGCGCGCAGGCTGTCCACGGAGTCTGGAGCGTCGGACATCCGGTCTCCTGGTGTCAGCCGTAGCTGCGCGGGGTCCAGACGAGCGGCGTGCCGTCGGGCTGGGTGCGCACCCGCGTCCGCGACGAGCCGACGATGAGCACACACCGCATGTCGACCTCGGCGGGGTCGAAGCCGCCCAGCGTCGCCACCCGCACGGCCTCCTCGGCGCCACCGACGTCACGGGCGATCACGACCGGGGTGTCGGCGGCCCGATGCCGCAACAGCACGTCGCGCGCATCCGCCAGCTGCGTCGTGCGGCTCCGCGACGCGGGGTTGTACAGCGCGACGACGAGGTCCGCCCTGCCCGCCGCGTCGAGGCGGCGTTCGATGATGTCCCACGGCTTGAGCCGGTCGGAGAGCGACACCGTCGCGAAGTCGTGCCCCAGCGGGGCGCCCACCCGGGAAGCCGCCGCGTGCGCCGCCGTCACGCCGGGCACGACCCGCACCGCGACGTCGGCGAACTCCTCGGCCTCCGCCTGTTCCAGGACCGCCGAGGCCATGGCGAACACGCCGGGGTCACCCGACGACACAACGGCCACCCGTGCCCCGCCGGCGGCCAGCTGCAACGCCTCGCGGGCGCGGTCGGCCTCCACGCGGTTACCCGAAGCGTGCCGCTGCTGCCCGGCCCGCTGCGGCACCTTCGCCACGTACGGGCCGTAGCCCACGAGATGTTCGGCCTCGCGCAGGGCCTCGTCGGCCTCCGGGGTCAGCCACTCCGGTCCCGCGGGGCCGAGGCCGACGACCACGACGTCACCCCTGGCCGGATCGCTCGTCGGTGCGGGCGCCTCGTCGGCGCCGGCCTTGCGCGAGGCGTAGGCGGGGCTCGGCACCACGGCCAGCGAGAAGTAGGGCACCGTCTCGGGGTCGACGTCGGTGAGTGGTTCGACGCGCTGCACCTGCCAGCTCGCGCGCTCGACGTAGTACGCCTCGTCGAGCCGCCCTGCCTCGGTCAGTGCCTCGTGCACGGTGCCGAACGTGCGCCCGAGTTTGAGCACTGCGGCGGCCTCCGTGTCGGCCAGCCTGCGGGCCAGCTCCGGGGCCGGCAGCGTGCCGGGCAGCAAGGTGAGCACCTCGTCGCGCTGCACCAGCGGGCGGCCGAGCTCGGCCGAGGCGCCGCTGACGGAGGTCACGCCGGGTACGACATGGGCCTCGTAGCGGTCGGCGAGACGCTCGTGCATGTACATGTAGGAGCCGTAGAAGAACGGGTCGCCCTCGCACAACAGGACGACGTCGCGGCCCTCGTCGAGATGCTCCGCGAGGCGTTTCGCGGCGAGCTCGTAGAACTCGGCGATCGCTCCCTCGTAGCCGCCGGGATGGTTCGTCGTCTCCGTGGTGACCGGGTACATGAGGCGCTCTTCGAGCTGCGCGTCACGCAGGTACGGCTCGGCGACCGACCGCGCGATGCTCCGGCCGTGGCGCGCGCAGTGGTACGCGACGACGTCCGCCTCGGAGATCAACCGCGCGGCCTTGACCGTCACCAGTTCCGGATCACCGGGCCCGAGGCCGACGCCGTACAGCACGCCGGTCGCGGAGCTCACAGGATCTCCTCCTTCGTGGCCAGCGCATTGACGGCCGCCACGGCCATCGCGCTGCCACCGCGCCGTCCGCGCACGGCCAGATGCGGCGCCGGACCGCGCGTGATCAGCAGGTCCTTCGACTCGACGGCGCCCACGAACCCGACGGGGACGCCGATGATCGCCGCGGGCTTGCCGACGCCCTCGTTGATCAGCTCCAGCAGCCGGAACAGCGCCGTCGGGGCGTTGCCGATCGCGACGACCGAACCCGGCAACCGGTCCCGCCACAGTTCGAGCGCGGCCGCCGAGCGCGTGTTGTTGAGCTGTTCGGCCAGCCTCGGGACCCGTTCGTCGGAGAGGGTGCAGACGACCTCGTTGTCGGCGGGCAGCCGGTTGCGGGTGATGCCGCTGGCGATCATGTTCGCGTCGCACAGGATCGGCGCGCCCGCCTCGAGCGCCCTGCGGCCCGCGTCCACGAAGTCCAGGCTGTAGGCCAGGTCATCGACGAGATCCGGCATTCCACACGTGTGGATCATCCGTACCGCCACGGTTGCGACGTCGTCCGGCAACACGGCGAGATCGGCCTCCTCTCGGATCGTCGCGAACGAGTGGCGGTAGATCTCCGCTCCGTCGCGGATGTAGTCGATCACTGCTGTCCTTCCCGTGTCGTGCGGTCGGATGGTCACGCGCCCGCCCGTGAGGTCGTCACCGGCGCTGCGCGGACAGGGCCTCGGCGACCCGGTCGAGCCCGACGAACGTACCTCCGACGTGATAGCCACCTTCCGCGGCGACCACGTCGATGTGAGATCCGCCCGGTCTGCCGCACCGCCGCGAACACCCTGCGAAGTGGGCGGCGACCCCGTCGGGGGCCAGCTCCAGCGCGTCCGCGCGCACGTCGGCGTGGGATTTCGCGCACCGCGGAGCCCCGATGCACGCGCTCACCCCGAGTAGCGGATCGTCCGGGTCGACGACGAGATCCGCGTACGCGGCGAGCTCGCCGGGCGACGTGTCGTGGACCACGACGGTGCGCCACGGTGTGACGGTGAGCGCGCGGCCGTCACGGCCGCGACCGGCGAGGTCACGCAGCGTGTCGGCGGACAGTTCCCCGAACCGCGGTGCGGCGACGACGGCGTGGGTGCCCCGCACGGTCCCGACCGGTGCCGGTGGTGCGAATCGCTGCGGGACCGGCTCGATGTCGGTACTCGCATGCGAGCGCAGCGCCTCGACCACGGGTGACGGGTCGATCTCGCGGAGCCGCCACGCCTCGTCGCGGACCTCGTCGAACGCCCGCGCACCCGCGACCAGGGCCGCCGCGGCACGGGAGGCCGGCATGCGCAGGCCGGTGTCGGCACCGGCCACGAGCACGGCGCCGGTGCCGTCCGCCGTCGCTCGCCAGCACAGGTCCGCGTCGGCCGCGACGTCACCGCTGCCGTCGTCGACGGCGAACAGGAACCGGCCCGGCAAGTCGGTCAGCTCGGGTGTGGCGCACACCATCGCGTCGAGATCGCGCACGAGCGGCCGCACGTCGGCGATGCCCGCGGACCTGCCGGCCTGCTCGGTGTCCCCTGCCGCGCGGCCTCCTGACCACAGCCGTGGAGCGAGGCCGGACAACGGTGAACCCAGGATGTTGCGGATGCGCTCGTGGCCCGGCGACGGCAGCAGCCCAGCCCCGGCGAGCCTGCCGACGAGGGCGTCGGCGTCCCGGACCGCGCGCAGCTGCAGGTTCCCGCGGGAGGTGAGGTGCACCCTGCCGTCACCGAGATCCGCGGCACAGGCTGCGATCACCCGTGCCTGCTCCGGTGCCAGCAGGCCGCCGGGCAGCCGGACGCGCGCGAGCGGGCCGTCGGCGGCTTCGTGCGTCGCGACCACCCCGGGGCAGGCGTCCGCGCGCAACCGGGCGACACCGGAGCGGTCACCGGGGCCGTCGGCGGGCGGTGCGTCGGCGGCGGGTGGGGTCGTGGCCATGTGCCCACTGTAGGCAGCCGGGACGACAGCCTCGTCCCTCGCGATGTTTCCCCTGCGACCCGCGGCCGGCGACCTCGGCCGGCGACCTCGGCCGCCGCCGGCCGAGGTCGGCGCGGGAAACGGCGCGTTGCCAACGAAAGCCGGCGGCACTCCCTGCGTGGCGCGAACGGTCCCTTCGCGCCACCTCCCCCAGGTCAGCGCGCTGCGGAGCAATACGTCACCTTGACTCGCCACGCCTGCCCCCGGAGAGTTGGCGGCCGAGGAGGAACTACCTGTGATCTTGCTGCTGTCCACGTCGGACACCGACCTGTTGAGTGCGCGCTCGAGCGGCGCCGACTACCGCCTTGCCAACCCTGCCCGACTCGACCTCGACGAGCTGCCGCGGCTGCTCCATGGAGCGCCGATCGTCGTCGTGCGCATCCTCGGAACCGAGCGCACCTGGGCCGAGGGACTCCGCATCGTGCGCGAGAGCGGCGCGCACGTCGTGGTGCTCGGCGGCGAACAGGCGCCGGACGCGGAGCTGATGGCGCTGTCGACGGTCCCCGTCGGCTCCGCGACCCAGGCGCACACGTATCTCGCCCACGGCGGGCCGGAGAACCTGGCTCAGCTGCACCGTTTCCTCTCCGACACCCTGCTGCTGACCGGCGACGGGTTCGAACCTCCCGCCGAGCAGCCCTCGTGGGGTGTGCTGCCGCGGCCCTCGGGCGGGCCTGCCGACGGTCCGGTCGTGGCGATCCTCTACTACCGCGCGCACCACCTGTCCGGCAACACCGCGTTCGTGCACACGCTGGCCGACCGGGTCGAAGCCGCGGGCGGGCGTCCGCTGCCGATCTACTGCGCGTCGCTGCGCTCGCGCGAACCGGAGATGATGGCCGAGCTCGAACGGGCCGATGCGCTGCTGGTGACCGTGCTGGCCGCGGGCGGCACCCGGCCGTCCGAGGCGGGCGCCGGCGGCGACGACGAGTCGTGGGACGTGGCCGAGCTCGCCGCGCTCGACGTCCCGACGCTGCAGGCGATGTGCCTGACCAGCGATCGCGACACCTGGCTCGACAACGACGAGGGCCTGTCGCCCATGGACGCGGGCAACCAGATGGCCGTGCCCGAGTTCGACGGCAGGCTCATCACCGTGCCGTTCTCGTTCAAGGAACTCGACGAGGACGGTCTGCCCCACTACGTGCCGGACGCCGAGCGCGCCTCGCGCGTCGCGCGCATCGCGCTGGCACACGCCCGCCTTCGCCACACGCCCACCTCCGACCGCAAGATCGCGCTCATGCTGTCGGCGTACCCGACGAAGCACTCGCGCGTCGGCAACGCGGTCGGGCTGGACACGCCCGCGTCCGCCGTCGAACTGCTCCGCCGCATGCGAACCCGGGGATACGACCTGGGGCCGGACGCCTTCCCGGGTGTCGATCCGACCGGTACGGATCAGCCCGACGGCGACGCACTGATCCACGCGCTCATCGAGGCGGGCGGCCAGGACCCGGAATGGCTCACCGAGGAACAGCTCGCCGGCAACCCGATCCGGGTGCCCGCCGCGCGCTACCGGAAGTGGTTCGAGCAGCTGCCCGAGGAACTGCGCGAGGAGATGATCGAGCACTGGGGCCCGCCACCGGGCGAGCTCTACGTCGACGGCGGCTCCGACGGCGACATCGTGCTGGCATCGTTGCAGGCCGGCAACGTCATCCTGATGATCCAGCCGCCGCGCGGCTTCGGGGAGAACCCGGTCGCCATCTACCACAACCCGGATCTGCCGCCGAGCCATCACTACCTGGCCACCTACCGCTGGCTGGAGGAGGAGTTCGGCGCCCACGCCGTGGTGCACCTGGGCAAGCACGGTTCACTGGAGTGGCTGCCGGGGAAAACGGCCGGGCTGTCGTCGTCCTGCGCGCCGGACGCGGTCCTCGGCAACCTGCCGATGATCTACCCGTTCCTCATCAACGACCCCGGTGAGGGTGCGCAGGCGAAACGCAGGGCGCACGCCACGATCATCGACCACCTCGTGCCGCCGATGGCTCGCGCCGAGAGCTACGGCGACATCGCCAAACTGGAACAACTCCTCGACGAGCACGCCAACATCTCGGCGATGGACCCGGCGAAGCTGCCCGCGATCCGCCAGCAGATCTGGACACTGATGCAGGCGGCCAAGCTCGACCACGACCTGGGGCTCGACGAACGGCCGCACGACGCGGAGTTCGACGACATGTTGCTGCACGTCGACGGCTGGCTGTGCGAGGTCAAGGATGCGCAGATCCGCGACGGGTTGCACGTTCTCGGTGCGGCTCCGGCGGGTGAGGCGCGTGTCAACCTCGTGCTGGCGATGCTGCGGGCGAATCAGATGTGGGGTGGCACCCAGGCCGCGGTTCCGGGGCTGCGCAGCGCGCTCGGGCTCGTCGAGGACGCCCCGAAGTCCGATGTGGACCGGATCGAGGCCACCGCTCACGAGCTCGTCGACGCGATGGAGCAGCGCGGCTGGTCGCCCGAGGCCGTCGACGAGGTCTGCACCGCCGTCGGCGAGGACGTGCGGGCCGACGTGGTCCCGGTGCTGCGGTTCGCGGCCGAGGAGATCGTGCCGCGGCTCGCGGGCACGAGCGGCGAACTCGACGCGGTCCTGCACGCGCTCGACGGCGGGTACATCCCGGCGGGCCCGAGCGGCTCACCGCTGCGCGGTCTGGTCAACGTGCTGCCGACCGGGCGCAACTTCTACACGGTCGATCCGAAGGCGATTCCGAGCAGGCTCGCGTGGGAAACGGGCCAGTCGCTCGCCGATTCCCTGTTGAAGCGGTACCGCGCCGACAACGACGACCAGTTCCCCCGCTCGGTGGGGCTGTCGGTGTGGGGGACATCGGCGATGCGCACCTCCGGCGACGATGCCGCGGAGGTGCTCGCGCTGCTGGGTGTCCGGCCGGTGTGGGACGAGGCCTCGCGCCGGGTCACGGGCATCGAGCCGATCCCGCTCGACGAACTCGGCAGGCCGCGGATCGACGTCACGGTGCGCATCAGCGGCTTCTTCCGTGACGCGTTCCCCCACGTGGTGAACCTGCTCGACGACGCGGTCCGCCTCGTGGCGGCGCTGGACGAACCGGAGTCGCAGAACTTCGTCCGCGCCCACGTACGCGCGGACGTGGGCGACCACGGTGACGAACGCCGTGCCACGACCCGGATCTTCGGCTCGAAGCCGGGTTCGTACGGCGCAGGTCTGCTACCGCTGATCGATTCGGGTAACTGGCGTGACGACTCGGATCTGGCGGAGGTCTACGCCGTGTGGGGCGGTTACGCCTACGGCCGCGGCCTCGACGGTGCCGAAGCGCGCCAGGACATGGAGAGCTCCTACCGGCGGATCGCGGTGGCGGCCAAGAACACCGACACCCGCGAACACGACATCGCCGACTCCGACGACTACTTCCAGTACCACGGCGGCATGATCGCCGCGGTACGCGCACTGACCGGCAGTGCGCCCCGCTCGTACATCGGCGACAGCACCAGTCCGGACGCGGTGCGCACCCGGTCGCTGTCGGAGGAGACGACCCGGGTGTTCCGCGCCCGCGTCGTCAATCCCCGCTGGTTGGCGGCGATGCGCCGCCACGGCTACAAGGGCGCGTTCGAACAGGCCGCGACGGTCGACTACCTGTTCGGCTACGACGCCACGGCCGGCGTGGTCGACGACTGGATGTACGAGAAGCTCACCGAGTCGTACGTGCTCGACAAGGAGAATCAGGACTTCCTGGCGCAGGCCAATCCGTGGGCGCTGCGCGGCATCATCGAGCGCCTGAACGAGGCGGCCGACCGCGGCCTGTGGGCCGAACCGGACCCGGACCTGATGTCGGCCATGCAGGAGGTCTACCTCCGGATCGAAGGCGACCTGGAAGACAGGTGAGGCCGTCGCCCGTGGGTGCATGACGGGCCACGTCCGTCATGCACCCACGGCGCGCAGCAGGGGCTCAGGAGCAGACGGCTCCCTTCGCCGCCGTGCCCACCGTTTTCGCGTACTTGGCGAGCACTCCTGTCCGGCGCGGCACCGGGGGCATCTCCCATCCCCGAGCCCTGCTCGCCAGCTCTTCATCGCTCACGCCGACATCGAGGGTGCGGCGCTCCATGTCGAGGGTGATCGGGTCGCCGTCCCGGACGAATGCGATGGGACCGCCGTGCGCGGCCTCCGGTGCCACGTGCCCGATGCACAGTCCGGTGGTCCCACCCGAGAACCGGCCGTCGGTGAGCAGCAGCACGTCCTTGCCGAGCCCCGCACCCTTGATCGCACCGGTCACCGCGAGCATCTCGCGCATACCGGGCCCACCGCGCGGGCCCTCGCCCCGGATCACCACGACATCGCCGGGCTGCAACGAGCCGAGGGCGTCCATCGCGGCCTGTTCGCCGTCGAACACCCTCGCCGTGCCCTCGAACCGGGCCGAGTCGAAGCCCGCGCTCTTCACCACCGCCCCTTCGGGCGCGAGACTGCCGTGCAGGATGGTCAGCCCGCCGGTCGGATGGATGGGTTCGCTGAGTTTACGGATGACGTCGCCGTCCAGCTCGGGCGGCGCCAGCTCGGCGAGGTTCTCGGCGACCGTCCTGCCCGTGACCGTGAGGCAGTCGCCGTGCAGCAGACCCGCGTCGAGCAGCGCCTTCATCACCACGGGCACGCCGCCGACCCGGTCGACGGCGGTCATCACGTGCCGCCCGAACGGCTTGACGTCGGCCAGGTGCGGCACCCGGTCGCCGACCCGCGAGAAGTCGTCGAGTGTCAGCTCCACCTCGGCCTCGTTGGCGATGGCCAGCAGGTGCAGGACCGCGTTCGTCGACCCGCCGAGCGCCATCACCACCGCGATCGCGTTCTCGAACGCCTCACGCGTGAGGATGTCGCGAGCACTGATGCCCTTCTCCAGCAGTCCCACGACGGCCTCGCCGCCGTCCCGTGCGAACCGGTCGCGGCGGCGGTCGACCGAGGGCGGGCTGGCCGATCCCGGCAGCGACATGCCCAGCGCCTCGGCGGCACACGCCATCGTGTTCGCCGTGTACATGCCGCCGCACGCCCCTTCACCGGGGCAGATGGCGCGTTCGACCTTGTCGACCTCCTCCCGTGTGATCAGGCCCCGTGCGCACGCGCCGACGGCCTCGAACGCGTCGATGATCGTCACCTCGCGGCCGTCGACACTGCCGGGCAGAATCGAGCCGGCGTAGAGGAACACCGACGCCACGTCGAGGCGCGCGGCGGCCATGAGCATCCCGGGCAGGCTCTTGTCGCAGCCGGCGAGCAGCACGGCGCCGTCGAGCCGTTCCGCCTCCATCACCGTCTCCACGGAGTCGGCGATGACCTCCCGCGACACGAGCGAGAAGTGCATGCCCTCGTGGCCCATCGAGATGCCGTCCGACACCGAGATGGTGCCGAACTCCATCGGGAACCCTCCGCCGCCGTGCACGCCCTGTTTGCTCGCCTCGGCCAGCCGGTCCAAGGACAGGTTGCAGGGGGTGATCTCGTTCCACGACGACGCGATCCCGATCTGCGGCTTCGCGAAGTCGTCGTCGTCCATGCCGACCGCTCGCAGCATCCCGCGAGCAGCCGCACGTTCCATCCCGTCGGTCACCTCGCGGCTGCGAGGTTTCACGTCATGTTCGGCCATGGGGAGATCCTCCCCCGAATCCGGCCGGACCGGCAGGGCACAATGCCGTGCGTGGTTCAGACGGTGTCCATTCCCCAGAAGATCGCCGACGAGCTCGGCGTCCGCCCCGGTCAGGTCCAGGCGACGGTCGAGCTGCTCGACGGTGGTGCGACCGTGCCGTTCATCGCCCGGTACCGCAAGGAGGTGACCGGCACCCTCGACGACACGCAGCTGCGCACTCTCGAGGAACGCCTGCGCTACCTGCGGGAACTCGAAGAGCGCCGGACGGCCATCCTCGAGTCGATCGACTCGCAGGGCAAGCTCGACGACGAGCTCAGAGCGAACATCATGGCGGCCGACACGAAGGCACGCCTCGAAGACATCTACCTGCCGTACAAGCCGAAGCGCCGCACCAAGGCACAGATCGCGCGGGAGGCGGGACTCGAACCGCTCGCGGACGGCCTGCTCGGCGACCCGACGACCGAGCCGCAGACGGCCGCCGCGGCGTTCGTCGACGCCGAGCAGGGCGTCGCCGACGCGCAGGCGGCACTAGACGGCGCGAAGGCCATCCTCGTGGAGCGGTTCGCCGAGGACGCCGACCTGATCGGTGAGCTGCGCGAGCGCATGTGGAATCAGGGCTGGATGACGTCGAAGGTCCGGGAGGGCAAGGAGACCGAGGGCGCCAAGTTCGCCGACTACTTCGACTTCGCCGAACCGCTCACGAAGCTGCCGTCGCACCGGGTGCTGGCGCTGCTGCGCGGGGAGAAGGAGGAGATCCTCGACCTGTCCACCGAGCCGGAGCAGCCCGCGAACCCGGAGGATCCGCCCCGCACGGGCCCCACCGAATACGAGGTGCGGATCGCCGAACGGTTCGGCGTCGACAACCAGGGCAGGCCCGCCGACAAGTGGTTGTCGGACACGGTGCGCTGGGCGTGGCGCACGAAGATCCTGCTGCACCTGGGCATCGACCTGCGGATGCGGCTGCGGCAGAACGCCGAGGACGAGGCCGTGCGAGTGTTCGCCACGAACCTGCGCGACCTGCTGCTCGCGGCCCCGGCTGGCACGCGCGCCACGATGGGCCTCGACCCCGGCTACCGCACCGGCGTGAAGGTCGCCGTCGTCGGCTCCACCGGAAAGGTCGTCGCGACCGACACGATCTACCCGCACAAGCCGCAGGCCCGCTGGGACGAGGCGATGGCGAAGCTGGAGAAGCTGGCGCGCGAACACGGCGTCGACCTCATCGCGATCGGCAACGGCACCGCATCCCGGGAGACCGACAAGCTCGCGGGCGACCTGGTCAAGGCGAAGCCGGAGCTCGGGCTCACCAAGATCATGGTGTCCGAGGCGGGCGCGTCGGTGTACTCGGCCTCGGCCTACGCCGCGCGGGAGCTGCCGGACCTGGACGTGTCGCTGCGCGGGGCGGTCTCGATCGCGCGGCGCCTGCAGGACCCGCTGGCCGAGCTCGTGAAGATCGACCCGAAGTCCATCGGTGTCGGCCAGTACCAGCACGACCTGTCGGAATCGAAACTGTCCCGCTCGCTGGACGCGGTCGTCGAGGACTGCGTGAACGCGGTCGGGGTGGACCTCAACACGGCGTCGGTGCCACTGCTCGCCAGGGTGTCGGGCATCGGCACGTCGCTCGCGGAGAACATCGTGTCGCACCGCGACTCCACCGGGCAGTTCCGCACGCGGGACGGGCTCAAGGACGTGGCGCGGCTCGGGCCGAAGGCGTTCGAGCAGTGCGCGGGCTTCCTGCGTATCCCCGGTGGTGACGACCCGCTCGACGCCTCCGCCGTGCACCCCGAGGCCTATCCCGTGGTGCGGCGCATCCTCGACGAGACCGGCACGGGCATCCGTGAGCTCATCGGCAACACGCGCGCGCTCGGCGGGGTCAAGGCCGAACGGTTCGTCGACGACACGTTCGGCCTGCCGACCGTCACCGACATCCTCTCCGAGCTGGAGAAGCCGGGGCGGGACCCGCGTCCGGAGTTCACGACCGCGACGTTCGCCGACGGTGTCGAGAAGCTGTCCGACCTGGAGCCGGGGATGCGGCTGGAGGGTGTCGTCACCAACGTGGCAGCGTTCGGCGCGTTCGTCGACGTCGGCGTGCACCAGGACGGCCTGGTGCACGTGTCGGCCATGTCGCACAACTTCGTCAGCGATCCGCGCGAGGTCGTCAAGCCGGGCGATGTGGTGACCGTGAAGGTGCTCGCCGTGGACATCGACCGCAAACGCATCTCGCTGACCCTCCGCCTCGACGACGAGATCACGCCTGCCGGGCAGGACGGCGGCGGACCCCGCGGCGGCAAGCCGCGCGGTGGCGGCGACCGGGGCGGTCGCCAGGGCGGCAAGCAGGGCGGCGGTAAGCAGGGCGGCGGTAAGCAGGGCGGCCGGCAGAACCGCCAGGGCGGTGGCAACCAGGCCGCGGCGGGTGGCGCCATGGCCGACGCTCTCCGCAAGGCCGGTTACCGCGGCTGACAGGCCCGGGCGATCATCCGGTTCTCCCCCGTGTGACCTCGGCGAACACGGTCGTGGCGAGCTAACACGTGGCGAGGCGGGCACACAACGTCGACAATGTCGTAGATCGCGGCGCGAACGTCGTCGGATCACGTGAGGGAGGACCGGATGACGTCGACCGGAGGCATGAGCGCGAACACCCGTGAGCGCCTCCAGCAGGAACTGGATGCGCTGCGGCAACAGCGCGAGTCCCTGGCTCCACGGTTGGGCGAGGATCCGCTGGGCGACAGCGCCGATCAGGCGGATCTGCTGGAGCGCGCCGAGTCGGTGTCGAAACTCGACCGGCGTATCGCCGAGATCACGGACCTGCTGCACGGCGGCCCGTCCGCCGAGCAGCACGAGGGGCTGCTGCCGTCGGGCACGCGGGTGACGCTGAAGTTCAGCGACGGGGACACCGAGGACCTGGTCGTGGTCGGGTTCACGGCCGAGGCGGAGGACGAGCTGTCCAGCCTGACCGCGGACAGCCCGCTCGGCCGCGCCATCGCCGGTCACGCGAAGGGCGACACGATCACCTACCGCACGCCCGGTGGGCAGGTGTCGGCGGAGATCGTCGAGCTCACGCTGCCCGAGTGAGCGCTCGCAGGCACGGGTATCGATGATCCGGCCCGGTTTCCTCCCGCTCTGACGCAGCGGTGGGAAACCGGGCCGGATCTCACGGGCCCGGCCTCGCGCGCCTCAGTCGGCGCAGGTCAGAGTCGCATGCCCCCAGTCGGCGTAGTCCCCGACGGACGTGCCGTCGACGTCCTCGGCGATCAGTTCGACGGTGCCGGCGCCGTCGATGGCCGCGTCGACCGTCACGGCCGGGTCGCCCTGCCGGACCACGCCGCTGCGGTAGACCTCCCGGCCGTCGGCCTCCACGACGAACATGACGTCCCCGGATTCGCCGTCCGGGAAGGGCCGCCGCTGCGAACCCTGCGGGATGTCGTCGTCCAGGCCCGCCTCCGCGGTCAGCCGCGAGCACCGGCCTCCCGAGTAGATCGTGGCCGAGGCCGGGGCGAGCATGCCGAGGCCGTGGTCGTAGGTCTTGCCGTCGATCGTGATCTCTCCGCGGTCGGCGGGCGCCGGGCCGCCGTTGGTGCGGTCACGCTCCACGGGGCCGTGGGTGTTGCTCTCGGCGAGCAGCGGCAGCGAGGAGACACGGGTGTGGCCGCTCGGGGCCTCGGCGACCGCCACGTCCAGCGACCTCTCGGCGACCCGTCGGCCCGCCCGGTCCCGTGCGGCGACGTCGATGCGCGCGGTTCCGGACGTCTCCGGCGCCTGCAGCGTCCAGGTCAGCCGGCTGCGCTCTCCCGACTTGACGGGGCCGAGCGAACGCGTCGTGTCCGACTCGGTCGCCCAGCCGTCCGGCAGGTCCAGCTCGACGGTCGCACCGCCGAGTGCTCCGTTGCCGAGCCGCGCCACCGTCGCCGTGACGTCGACCTGTCGCCTCGGGGCCACCGCTTCGACCGGGGTGTCCACCGTGAGCGTCGTCCGCCCCGCTCCCCGGTCGGCCTTCGGCACGGTCAGCTCGTTGATCACCGTCCCGTTGCGCGCATCGCGCGCCCGGACGACCGCACCGTCGGGACCGGTCGTGACCTGGATGTACTGCCGGTTCAACACCGCCCCGGTGTCGACCGCGGTGAAGCCGTCGGGGTGGCCGCCGGGAACGTGGACCCGGTCGGCCCACCAGTCCTCGCCGATGTCGGCGTGGGTGTGGGAGGAGAAGAGCACCGCCTGCGGGTAGTCACCGAGGATCTCGCGGATCTCCTCCTCCATCAGGTGGTAGCGGCCTGCGTCACCGTCCGACTGCGTGACGGTGTTCGACAGCGGGTAGTGCGTGAAGACGAAGAACGGCTTGCCGGTGCGCCCGTGGGCCGCCACGCGGTCACGGAACCAGTCCAGCTGTTCCTGGCCGATGTGGACGTGATCGTCGAGGTTCTGGTCCTCCCACCACATCAGCTTGTCCGGGCCGATGCCGATCAGTGGGACACCGTTCACGACACGCTCGCCGTACACCTTGTCGGTTCCGGCGAAGTCGAAGTACGTGCCGTAGAGGTCCTCGGGCGTGAAGCCGTTCGGCCAGCTGGGCTGGCACAGCGTCTGCTGGTCGCACCAGGCGGGTGCGTACGCCTCGTGGTTGCCGAACGACGTGAGCAGCGGCTGGTCACGGTCATGCGCGTCCATGGTTTGGCGCACCTCGGAGTATTCCTCGGCGTAGCCGCGATCGACGATGTCGCCGTTGATCACCGTGGCGGACGAGCCGGGTGCGGCTCGTTCGGCGTCGGTGAGGACCGCGTCCCAGTCGTCGATGTGCCCCTGGATGTCGCTGAAGACGTCGAAGGTGGTCGTGCCCGGGGCGCCGGGCCGGTGGCCGGCCGGGGCCGGTCCGGCGGATCGATCGGGTCCGTCGGCCGCGGCGAGACCGGGTTGTGCCAGCAGGCTCGCGCCTGCGACCACGACGAGCGCTGCACGCAGCCGGGACCGGTGTGTGCGGGTTCGGGGAGTGCGTTGCTGGGCCATGTGGTCAGCATGGCTAAGCAACGGGGTCGGTCACCCACATCGAAACGATCTGGTGGCAGCCACCGGGTGAACGGCGAGGTTCGTTCCGATCGACCGGTATGCCCGACCGGCGGACACGGCCGCACCGATGTCGGCGGCGGACCGCGGGCCACCGCCACGACGCCCGTGGGGTCACGCCTCCCTGTCGGACGTCTGCGCGGTGAGCCACCGGTGCAGCCGGGTGGCCAGCCGCGCGGGTTGATCGAGCTGGATCAGGTGGCCCGCGTCGTCGAGGAGTTCCAGTTCGGCGCCCGCGATGGTGGCGGCGAGCCGGTGGGCGCGGTCGACGGGGATCCACGTGTCATCGCGACCCCAGACGACGAGCACGGGCAGGTCGAGGTCGCCGTACCGGGGCTGCACCGCGTCGGTGTAGGCCTGGTCGGCTTCGGCCATCTGCCGGTAGAAGGCCTGCTGTCCGATCTCGCCGAGCCACGGCGCGACAAGCGCGGCGAGGTCGGCTTCGCGCAGCCCGCGGTGACTCGCTCCGCTGATGTAGGTGCGGACGAGGCTCTCGTGGATGTCAGGGGTGAGTGTGGTGAACGCCTCCGGTGTGTCCCGCACCTGCCGGAAGAACTCCGAACCCCAGGGTGCGAGCGCGACGACGTCGACGAGCGCGAGCGAGGCGTAGGCCGATCCGTGCAGCAGGTGCGCCCGCAGCGCCACGGCCCCGCCGTAGTCGTGGGTGACCAGGTGCGGCCGGTCGAGGTTCCAGTACGTGAGCAGGTCGGCGAGCAACTCGCCCTGGACGTCGAGCGACACGGCGTGGTCGGGCAGTTTCGACGACGCCCCGTAGCCCGGCATGTCCCACAGGTAGACGGTGTACTCGGCCGACAGGGCGTCGGCGAAGGGTTCCCACAGCCACGACGACCACGGCGTGCCGTGGCAGAACACGACGGGCGGGCCGCTGCCGCGCGAGGCCCAGCGGACGGTGCGGCCGTGCCAGTCGAACGTCTCGGTCAACTGCATCGGGACTCCTCTCCGAAACCGCGGGCCAACTCGGCGAACGCGGTGTCGAGCACTGTAGCCAGGTCGCTGTCCGGGTCGCCGAGCCAGTGCTCGTACGCGGCGAGCGCGGTTCCGAGCGCGGCGTGGGCGATGGCCTGCGGGGTGAGGTCCGCCCGCTGCCGGCCGGTGCGCTGTGCGGCGAACTCGGCCACCACCTCGCGCCAGTCGGCGTACCGCAGCGTCGAGTGCGCCTGAAGCGCGGGCACCCGCAGGATCAGTTCGAGCCGCCTGCGGTGCCGTTCCGTTTCGGCGGGGGCGACCCGGTTGAAGTCGACGACCACGGCGCGCAGCGACTCCATGACGGGTTCGGCCGGCGGGCGGGCCGCGAACCGTTCGCGCATGTATTCGAGCTGGTCGGTGAACGCGCCCCACACGACGTCGTTCTTCGAGTCGAAGTACCGGAAGAACGTGCGCCTGCCGATGCCCGCGGCCTTCGCGATGTCGTCGACGGTGGTGGCGTCGAAGCCGTCCCGGTCGAACAACCGGAAAGCGACCTTCTCCAGTTCGACCTGACTGGTCGAAGGGCGCCGACCTGGCCGTCCGGGCGAACTTGCCGCGGTACCCACCTGACCCCTTCCATTTGACACCCGGTGTCATTAACGTCGGATGTGCTGTCACACACAACGACGTGAAAGGTAGCGTGCCATGTCCGAGAACCACACGGTCACCACCGCCGAGGCGGACATCGAGGAGGACCTGCTCGTCGAGGAGGTCTCCATCGACGGAATGTGCGGTGTCTACTGAGGCATTCGCCCCGGACCGGCCGTATCGGCTCTCCCCGAGTGTCGCTCTGCGGCCGGAACCGTTCGGGGCGCTCGTCTACGACTTCACCACGCGGAAGCTCTCCTTCCTGAAAACCCGGCTGCTCGTCGACGTCGTGCACGCGCTGGAAGAAGCGCCGGACGCACACGCGGCACTGCGGTCGGCCGAGGTACCCGACGGCCAGCACGGCCAGTACCTCGACGCCCTCGCGGGGCTCGCCTCCGCGGGCACGATCGAAGTCAGAGGTGACTGAATGAAACTCGTCGAGCATTTCCAGCACGGGCTCGACGCACCGATCTGCCTGACGTGGGAACTGACCTACGCCTGCAATCTCTCGTGCGTGCACTGCCTGTCCTCCTCCGGCCGCCGCGACCCTCGGGAACTGTCCACAGCGGAATGCAAGGCCGTCATCGACGACCTGCAGCGGCTGCAGGTCTTCTACATCAACATCGGCGGCGGCGAGCCGACCATCCGCTCGGATTTCTGGGAGATCGTCGAATACGCCGTCGACCACCAGGTCGGCGTGAAGTTCTCCACCAACGGCGTGCGGATCACGCCGGAACGGGCCCGGTGGCTGGCCGAGTCCGACTACGTCGACGTGCAACTGTCGCTCGACGGCGCCACGCCCGAGGTCAACGACCCGGTGCGCGGCGACGGCTCGTTCGACACGACCATGACCGCGATGCGCAACCTGCGCGAGGCGGGTTTCACCGGGTTCAAGATCAGCGTGGTCATGACCCGCCACAACATCGGCCAGCTCGACGAGTTCAAGCGCATCGCCGACGAGTTCGACGCCCAGCTGCGGATCACCCGGCTGCGGCCGTCGGGCCGTGGCGCGGACACGTGGGACGAGCTGCACCCACTGCCGGAGCAGCAGCTCGAGCTCTACGACTGGCTCGTCGCCCACGGCGAGGACGTGCTCACCGGCGACTCGTTCTTCCACCTCAACGCGCTGGGCTCGACCCCGCTGCCCGGGCTGAACCTGTGCGGCGCCGGGCGGGTGGTGTGCCTGATCGACCCGATCGGCGACGTCTACGCCTGCCCGTTCGCCATCCACGACGAGTTCCTCGCGGGCAACGTACGCGACGAGGGCGGTTTCACGTCCGTGTGGCGGGAGTCCGAGCTGTTCAACCGCCTGCGTGAGCCCCAGACCGGCGGGGCGTGCAGTTCGTGTTCGGCCTTCGACACGTGCCAGGGCGGCTGCATGGCTGCGAAGTTCTTCACCGGACTTCCCCTGGACGGCCCCGATCCCGAGTGTGTCAAGGGCAACGGGCAGCGCGCCCTCGAACTCGTCGGGGCGGGTGCGCCGAAACCGACACCGGACAAGGACCACTCCCGTCCCGGCAAGAAGAAGCAGTCGGGCGTGCCGGTCGCGATCGGCTGGGGCCCACCGGAACCCGAGCGCCTGCCGGACCGCGCCTGTGACACCAGTCCGCTCGCCGGCATGCCCTCACCGAAGGAGATGCGCTGATGGCCAGCACGAAGGACTGGTTCGAAACCGTCGCCGAGGCGCGGGAGCGCGCACGCAAGCGGCTTCCGAAACCGGTGTTCCTGGCGTTGCACGCGGGCTCCGAAGCCGGCGGAACGCTGGCCGACAACACGGCGTCGTTCGCCGAACTCGGGTTGCGCCCGCGGATCGCCGACCTGCCTGCCGAACGGGAGCAGGCGACGAGGGTACTCGGCAGCGACATCTCACTGCCGGTGATCGTCTCGCCCACGGGCGTGCAAGCGGTACACCCGGACGGCGAGGTGGCGGTCGCCAAGGGCGCGGCACAGTCGGGCACGGCGATCGGACTGAGCTCGTTCGCCTCCAAGCCCGTCGAAGAGGTCGCCGCGGTCAACGACAACACGCACTTCCAGGTGTACTGGCAGGGCAGCCGCGACGACATGCTCGCACGCATGGACCGTGCCAAGCGGGCGGGCGCGAAGGCGCTGATCGTCACGCTGGACTGGGTGTTCGCGACCGCCCGGGACTGGGGCTCGCCGCCGATTCCGGAGAAGGTGGACGTGGCCACGGCCGTCAAGTTCGCACCGCAGGTGCTGACGCGGCCCGGCTGGCTCGCCACGTACCTGCGTTCGGGTTCGCTGCCGGACCTGACGACCCCGAACATCGTCGGCAAGGGCGAGAAGGGGCCGCCGTTCTTCGGTGCCTACGGCGAGTGGATGGGCACCCCTCCCCCGTCCTGGGATGATCTGGCGTGGCTGCGCAGCCAGTGGGACGGCCCGTTCGTCGTCAAGGGCGTCTACCGGCCCGACGACGCCAAGCGCGCCGTGGACATCGGGGCGAGCGCGATCTCGGTGTCCAACCACGGCGGCAACAACCTCGACTCGACGCCCGCCACCATCCGCACCCTCCCCGGCGTCGCCGACGCCGTCGGCGGGCAGATCGAGGTGTTGCTCGACGGCGGCATCCGGCGCGGCAGCGACGTCGTCAAGGCCCTCGCCCTGGGTGCGAACGCCGTGCTGATCGGCCGCGCCTACCTGTGGGGCCTGGCCGCGGGCGGCGAACGCGGTGTGCACAACGTGCTGGAGATCCTCCGCCAGGGCATCGACAGCACGTTGTACGGACTCGGCAGGAAGTCGGTGCACGATCTGGAACCGAGCGACGTGGTCGTGCCGGACGGCTTCACCCGGGGTATGTGACCCGGCGTGGCCGTTGCGCTGGTCACAGGGGCGGCGCGCGGGATCGGCGCCGCGGTGGTCCGCCGGCTCGCCTCGGCGGGCTGGCGGGTGGTCGCGGTGGACGTGGCCACCGAACCCGGCACCGATCCCGACGCGCTGCCCGACGTCACGTATCCGCTCGGCACCAGGGAACAACTGTCCACTGTGGCCGGCGAATTCCCGGGTGCCGTGGCCGACGTCGCGGCGGACGTGCGCGACGTCGACGCACTGCACTCGGCCGTCGCCACGGCGGAGGCCGAGTTCGGCGGGCTCGACGCCGCGGTGGCGTGCGCCGCGGTGATGGCGGGCGGCACCCCACTGTGGGAGACGACCGACGCGGAATGGTCGGCGCTGTTCGACACGGGCGTGACCGGCGTGGCGAACCTGGCGAGAGCGGCCGTGCCCGCACTGCTGCGGTCGTCGGACGGGCGGTTCGTCGCGCTCGCGTCGTCGGCTGCCCACCACGGCCTGTGGCATCTGGCCGGCTACAACGCGGCCAAGCACGCCGTCGTCGGGCTGATCAAGGGACTGGCGGCCGACCTGCGCGGCACCGGTGTGTGCGCGACGGCCGTCTCGCCCGGTTCGACCCGCACCGACCTCCTCGACGCCACGGCTCGCCTCTACGATCTGGGGAGTATGGACGAGTTCACCGGCCACCAGCTCCACCAGCGGCTCCTCGACCCGGACGAGGTCGCCGCCGTCGTGGCGTTCCTGTGTTCGCCGGAGTCCTCGGCGATCACGGGAACCGTCGTGCACGCCGACGGCGGGTTCCGGCCGTGAAGCCCGGCACGCGGTTCACGCTGGACGTCGCCGCCCGCCGCACCGGTGCCGTCGTGATCGGCGGTTCGCCGCTGCGCCTGGTACGGCTCGGCTCGGCGGGCACGCGGATGCTGGACCGGTGGACCTCCGGCGAGCCGCTCACCGAATCGCCCGGCCAGCTGCGCCTCGCGCGCAAGCTCGTCGACGCGGGCATCCTGCACCCGAGGCCGCCGGCGGGGCCGTCGCCCTCCGACGTCACCGTGGTCGTTCCGGTCAAGGACGACGCCACGCGCGTCGAGCGGTTGCGGGCGGCCACGACCGAGTGCGGCGGGCACGTCGTCGTCGACGACGGCTCGGCCGAGCCCGTGACGGGCGCCGACGTGCGTCACGAGACACCGCGAGGCCCTGCGGCGGCCCGCAACTCGGGCAGCCGCAGGGCGGGCACCGAGTTCGTGGCTTTCCTCGACGCCGACACCGTGCCCGAACCGGGATGGCTCGACGCGCTGCTGCCCCACTTCGGCGATCCGTCCGTGGTGGCCGTCGCGCCCCGCGTGCGCAGCTCGCCCGGCGACGGGCTGCTCGCCAGGTACGAACTAGAACAGTCCAGTTTGGACCTCGGTGCGAAACCGGCCCCGGTCCGCCCGATGAGCAAGGTCAGCTACGTGCCGACGGCGGCGCTCGTGGTGCGCCGCGGAGCGCTGACCGCCGCCGGCGGCTTCGACGAACAGCTGCGCTACGGCGAGGACGTCGACCTCGTGTGGCGACTCCTCGACATCGGCGGAGTGCGGTACGAGCCCGCCTCGGTGGTGCGGCACGAGCCCCGTCCGACGGTGCGCTCGTGGCTGCGGCAACGGTTCGACTACGGCACGTCGGCGGCCCCGCTGTCCCAGCGGCACCCGGAACGGCTCGCCCCGGCACGGGTGTCCGCGGTGACGACGGCGGCCTGGGCACTGGCGGCCGTGGGGCGGCCACTTCCCGCCGCAGCCGTGGCCGCCGGCGCGACCGCCCTGCTGGCGCGGCGATTGTCGACGTCCACACGCGACGTGCCGCATTCCGAGGTGGTCCGCCTCGCCGCCCGCGGCCAGTTGGGCGCGGGCCGACTGTTGGCCGCCGCGTCCCGGCGCGTGTGGTGGCCGCTGCTGCTGCCGACCCGGCGTGGCCGCCGGGTGCTGGCGGCGGCGTATCTGCCGTTCGCCGCACAGACCGGATCTCCGGGACGGTTGGCGCTGCGCATCGCCGACGACGTGGCCTACGGCGCCGGCGTGTGGACCGGATGCGTGCGGCACCGCACGGCCACTCCCCTGTTGCCGCAGTTCACCGAGCGGCCGTTCGCCCAGGGCCGGGGCCGGTGACCGACCCGGGCTCCGGCTCCGCGTTCGGCTCCGGCTCCAGTACCGGCTCCGGACACGACCCGGACGGCGGTACCGGAGCCGAACTCGGCCGGGCGGCCTGGCCCGAGGTCGGCGCGTCGGTACTGGCCGTGCCGCTCGGCGCGACCGAACAGCACGGGCCGCACCTTCCCCTGGACACCGACACGACCGTCGCCGCGCACCTGGCACGCAGGCTCGCCGCGCGCGTGCCGGACGTCGTCGTCGCGCCGGCGGTGCCGTACGGCGCGAGCGGCGAACACGCGGGATTCCCTGGCACGCTGTCGATCGGCACACAGGCCCTCGAACACCTCCTCGTGGAGCTGGGCCGATCGGCGGACCGGTTCCGCGGCGTCGTGTTCGTCAACGGCCACGGCGGCAACACCGAAGCGCTGCGGGCCGCGGTGCGGCTGTTGCGCGAGGAGGGACGGCACATCCTCGCCTGGGCGCCGTCGGGACCGGCGGACGACAGTCATGCCGGCCGCACCGAGACGTCGGCGATGCTGCACCTGCGGCCGGGCGACGTGCGCCTCGACGTAGCGGCGGCAGGCACCACCGCACCGCTCCCGGAGCTGCTAGGTGCGCTGCGCGACGGCGGCGTGGGCGCCGTGAGCCCGAACGGCGTACTCGGCGACCCGACCGGCGCCTCGGCAACCGAAGGGCGGCGGCTCCTCGACGAGTGGACCGAGCAGCTGACCTCCGCCGTCCGCGCCTGGCTGGGTCACGAGTCCTGATCCAGCGCCGCGGCCGGAACACCACCGTCGAGCTCCGAGGCACGCGTCAGCAGCCGGGTGGCCACGTGCTGCAGGTTGTCGCCCAGTGCGCGCAGCCCCTCGGCCGGCAGCTCCCCACCGTCCTGGTGAGCGCACAGTTCGACGACGGCCTCACCGAGCCGCGTGTTCACCGCGGAGAGGTGGACGAGTAGCTCTCGGTCACGACGGATCATCCCGCCCCCGTTTCTCCCGTGCGTGTTCCCGCACTGCCTGCGTCGCTGCCACGACACTACCAGCGCGGAACGACGCGGTGCAGCGCGGCGTGAATCTCTCGGGTGACACCGAGGTTTGCACCGGATGCGACGATCACCCTTACGAGGGAAGCGACGCCGCTCCGGCACGATCGGCCCGGCGGACACGACCTTCGGCGCAGGCAGCGCGGTGACACGGCGCGGGTGACCACGGCGCAGCGGAGACACTGCGGGGCTGAGACACGGCGCAGCGGAGACGGCGCGGCCGAGACGGCGAAGCGGAGGCACGGCGAGGTGAGGGCACAGTGAGCGCAGAACCCGACGACGCGCTGCGCGCGATCGAGGAGAGCCTGGACAAGCCGTCCGCGGCCCGGATCTACGACTACTTCATCGGCGGTGAGACGAACTACGCGATCGACCGCGCCTTCGCGGAGAAGGCGCGTGAACGCATCCCGCAGCTCGGCGACTACTGCCGTACCAGCAGGCAGTTCCTCGGCCGCACGGTCCGCTGGTGCGCCGCCGAGGCGGGCGTGCGCCAGTTCGTCGACCTGGGTTCGGGCCTGCCGACCGTGGGCAACGTCCACGAGGTCGCCGACGAGGCGCGGCCGCAGCACGACACGCGCGTCGTGTACACCGACAACGAGCCGATCGCGCTCACCCACTCGGAGATGCTGCTGGCCGACACCGCCGACAGCGACCGGCACGTGGCGATCGCCGCCGACGTGATGCAGCCCGACGAACTCTGGTCGCGCGTCATGGCCACCGGCCTGATCGACCGCGACGAGCCCGTCGTGATGCTGGTCAACGCGGTGCTGCACTTCCTCAAGGACGACGCCGACCCTGACCGGCTGCTCGACTTCTACCGCAGGCAGCTTCCGGCCGGCTCACTGCTCGTGCTCTCGCAGATGACCAACGAGAACCCGGCGAGCGAGGCCGAGCGCACGGCTCTCGACGACCTCGTGGACTACTACGAGAACACGACGAACCCCGGCCAGCTGCGCACGTCCGAGGAGTTCGCCCGGTTCTTCGGGGACTTCGCACTCGTCGACCCGGGTCTCGTCTATGCGCCCGCGTGGCGGCCCGACGAGGACACGCTGTTCGCGCAGGTTCCGTCGGCGTCGCGCGTCCTCGGCGGTGTGGCCCGCAAACCCGTCTGACGGCCACCCTCCGCGTGTCCTGCACCCGCGCGCCCGTGTTGCAGATCCCGGGGGCCGTGTTGCAGGTTCCGGGGACCGTGTTGCCGATTCCAGAGGGCTGACGCCACACGGCCGTGACCCGGGGTGCAGAACCGCGTGTCGGCCGCCCCGTTCCTCCGAGCGCATGACTCGCAGTGGCAGGTCACGGTGTTCGGAGCCATGATCGGGGTATGCACTCCAGCGGTGCCGCCGATCCGACCGGGTCAGAAAACGCCGGGTACCACGCCCACAGTGGGTATACCCGGCGTGTGACGGCTCTGCGTGACGACCTGAAGGCACTGCCCGCGGGCACGCCGGTGCGACTGGCCAAACGCACGTCGAACCTCTTCCGCCCGCGTGCCCTGGCCGATGCCGGCCTCGACGTGTCGACGTTCGACCACGTGCTGTCGGTCGACCCGGATGCCCGGACGGCAGACGTCGAGGGCATGGTCACCTACGAGCAGCTCGTCGACGCCACGCTGCCGCACGGGCTGGTGCCCCTCGTGGTGCCGCAGCTGAAGACGATCACGCTCGGCGGCGCCGTCACGGGGCTGGGGATCGAATCGTCGTCGTTCCGCGCAGGCATGCCCCACGAGTCGGTCCTGGAGATGGACATCCTCACCGGTGACGGCGACATCGTCACCGCCACCCCCGGCGGCGAGCACAGCGACCTGTTCTTCGCGTTCCCCAATTCCTACGGCACGCTCGGCTACGCACTGCGGCTCCGCATCGAGCTCACACCGGTGCGTCCCTACGTCCGGCTCGACCACGTCCGCTTCTCCGATCCCGGCCGGTTCTTCGACCGCCTCGCCCGCGCCTGCCGCGACGGCGAGGCGGATTTCGTCGACGGCACCGTCTTCGCGCCCGGCGAGCTGTATCTGACGCTCGCCTCGATGGAAGGGGAACCCGGCCGGGTCAGCGACTACACGTGGCTCGACATCTACTACCGCTCCATCCGCGAGCGCCCCGTCGACCACCTGCCGGTGCGCGACTACCTGTGGCGCTGGGACACCGACTGGTTCTGGTGCTCCCGCGCGCTGGGTGCGCAGAACCGGCTGGTGCGGCTACTCGCTGGCCCCCGGCTACTGCGGTCCGATGTGTACTGGAAGGTCGTGAACGTCGAACGGCGGCACGGCTGGCTCGCCCGCGTCTCACGACTGCTCGGCAGGCCCGAACGTGAACCGGTGATGCAGGACGTCGAAGTCCCGATAGGCAAGGCCGGGAAGTTTCTCTCCTTCCTGCACCGGGAAATCCCCATCAGTCCGATCTGGATCTGCCCGCTGCGGCAACGCGACGGCAGGCGCTGGCCGCTGTACGAACTGGACCCCGACGAGCTGTACGTCAACTTCGGCTTCTGGGGCACGGCTCCGCTCGCACCCGGCGAATCCCAGGGCGCCCACAACCGGCGCATCGAGGAGATCGTCACGGCGCTCGGCGGGCGCAAGTCGCTGTACTCGGAGAGCTTCTACGACCCCGACACGTTCTGGCGGCTCTACAACGGGCCCGCATACCGGGCCGTCAAGCAGCGGTACGACCCCGGCGGACGGCTGCTCGACCTCTACGCGAAGTGCGTGCAAGCGAGGTGATCACACGATGGTGGCGACACGTCCCCTCTCCACGGCGCCCACGTCCACGCATCCGCGGGAACGCGGCGCCACGTCCGGCCCCGGTGGCGGCCTGCCGCTGAGTGCGCTGCTGACCCGGCTGCTCGGCGACAACCCGCCGGTGACGGTGACCGCGTACGACGGCACCGTGGTCGGCGACCCCGACGCGGCGCCGCGCATCCACATCCGCACCCCGGCGGCGCTGAGCTACGTGCTGACGGCTCCGAACGAGCTGGGCATGGCGCGCGCGTACGTCACGGGCACGCTCGACATCACCGGCGACGTGTACGCGGTACTGCGGGCGATCGACGAGGTGTCGCCGAGCATGGCCGACAAGGCGTGGCTGGCACGTGCCATGGCCGGGTACGCGCGCGAGCTGCTGCGGCCGGTGCCGATCCCGGCCGAGGAAGCTCCGTCACGGGCACGCCGTGTGCTGCACGGATTGCGGCATTCGAAGGCACGCGACAGCGTCGCGATCGCGCGGCACTACGACGTGTCCAACCGGTTCTACGAACGGGTACTCGGACCGTCGATGGCCTACACCTGCGCCTGTTTCCCCGAGGCCGCGTCGACGCTGGAGGAGGCGCAGTTCCACAAGTTCGACCTCGTGTGCCGCAAGCTCGGACTGCGCCCCGGCATGCGGCTGCTCGACGTCGGCTGCGGCTGGGGCGGCATGGTCGCCCACGCAGCCGAACATTACCGCGTGACCGCGCTCGGGGTGACGCTGTCGCGGCAGCAGGCCGAGTGGGCGCAGCGCGACCTCGCGGTACGGGGCCTCGCGGGTCGTGCCGAGGTGCGGCACCTGGACTATCGCGACGTCACCGAGACCGGGTTCGACGCGGTGTCGTCGATCGGGCTGACCGAGCACATCGGCGCGCGGGCGCTGCCGTCGTACTTCCGGTTCCTGTCGTCGAAGGTGCGTCCCGGCGGGCGACTGCTCAACCACTGCATCGTGCGGCCGCACACCTACGACTCGCATCGCACGGGGCCGTTCATCGACCGCTACGTCTTCCCCGACGGCGAACTCGAGGGCGTCGGCACGATCGTGTCGGCGATGCAGGACAACGGGTTCGAGGTGCGGCACGCCGAGAACCTGCGGGAACACTACGGCCGCACCCTCGCCGCCTGGTGCCGCAACCTCGACGCCCATTGGGACGAGGCGGTCGCCGAGTCCGGTGTGCAACGTGCCCGGGTGTGGGCGCTGTACATGGCGGCCTCGCGGCTGGCGTTCGAACGGCACCGGCTGGAGCTGCAGCAGGTGCTGGGCGTGAAGGTCGGAGAGCGCGGCGACGCTGCGATGCCGCTACGTCCGGATTGGGGTGTGTGAACCGTGCGCATACCTGCGCCCGCGGCCGACCGCGCCGACCATGCTTCCGCGTTCCGCGCGGTCACCGCCGTGTCACAGGCGCGTACACCGCGCGAATGGACACGCATCGTGTTCGAGGGTGCGCCCACCCCGCTGGCCGTGTTCGTCCGGTTCGGTTGGCGGAACGTTCTCCGGTTCCGGCTCAGCGACTCTCCCGCGTCGGTGGCGGGTTGGCGTCTCGCGGATGCCGACGAGGATTCGGCGGTTCTCGAAGCCCACTCACCGCTGCTCGAGGCGCGCAACGTGGCTTTCGTCGACGACGACGGTGTCACCTGGGCGACGTACGTGCGGTTCCACGGCCGCGTCGGACGCGCCGTGTGGGCGATCGCGGCGCGTCTGCACCACGTCGTGCTGCCGTATCTCCTGCGCCGTGCCGTGCGGCGAACCGAACGTTCGCTCCGCCTTGGCGGAGTGAACGCGACGTCGGTGACGTCCGCTACCGTGCGGGCGTGATCGAGCATCTCAGCATTCCCACGTCCGCAGGCGATTTCGACGCGATCGCCGCGGGTCCGCAGGACGGCCGTCCGGTGTTGCTGCTGCACGGGTTCCCCGAGGCCGCTGTGGAATGGGAACACCAGGTCGCGCGCCTCGGCGCCGAGGGATACCGCGCCGTGGCGCCCGACCAGCGCGGCTATTCGCCCGGTGTGCGGCCGACCGACGTCGCCGACTACGACATGGACCATCTGGTCGACGACGTCGTCGCGATGGCGGGCGCACTCGGCTGGTCACGGTTCGACCTGGTGGGACACGACTGGGGCGGTGCCGTCGCCTGGTGGACCGCCGACCGGCACCCCGACCGGCTGCGCACGCTCACCGCGGTGTCGACGCCGCATCCTCGTGCGCTGGGCGACGCGCTCCGCACCGACGAGGACCAGGCGATGCGCTCGCAGTACATGCGTGACTGGCGCAGCTCCGACACCGAGAAGCGCATGCTCGCCGACGGCGGCGAGCCGCTGCGCCGTATGTTCGAGTGGAAGGTTCCGCGAGGCCGGGTGGACGACTACCTCGCACGGTTGTCCGAACCGGGCGCCCTGACCGCCGCGTTGAACTGGTACCGGGCCGGCAGCCCGAAGGCGGCGATCGAGGCGGTGACGGTGCCGACCCTGTACGTCTGGAGCACCGAGGACGTCGCGTTCGGCTCGACGGCGGCGCTGGCGACCGAGCAGTGGGCCCACGGGCCGTACGAGTTCCAGATGCTCGAAGACGTCACGCACTGGGTCCCCGAGGAGGCCCCGGAACAGCTGACCGCACTGTTGCTGGACCACCTCCACCGGCACTGAGCCACACCCCGCGGGGACGCAGCGCTGCTCCCGGCTGCGACCTGAGCACACGCCGGGGCCGCCACCCGGGTGATACCGCCCGATTATCACCCGGTCGGGACCGGTTCCCGTCGGTTGCACCCTTGCGCGACCCAACCCCGACGCCGAAAATTCGAATCTCATTCACGTTTTGCCGGCGGACGGGTGAGCGGATGACGAAACGCGTGTTGGTCCTGGTCACGACGCTGCTTCTCGGTGCGTCGTTGCTCACGGCCCCTGCCGGCGCGAGCCCGTCCGAAGGGAAGGATGCCGTGCACGCAGCCGAGCCGTATCTCGTGGGACGCGGCATCGCCGACGCGACGGGCGAGATCGCCGAGGTCGGCCTGATGGGCTACGGCCGCATCGATCAGCAGGCAGCCGGTCTGCACAACCGCCAGCGTTCGCGCGCGTTCGTCATCGCCGACAGGGAGACGGGCCGGCGCGTGCTGCTGATCGTCGTGGACGCACCGATGATCTTCAACAGCGTGCGCCAGGAAGTGCTGCGCAGGCTGGCGGAGCGCTACGGCGACACCTACACCGAGCGCAACGTCATGCTGACCGCCACACACTCGCACGCCGCCCCGGGTGGCCATTCGCACCACCTGCTGTACAACCTGACCACGCTGGGTTTCCACCGGAAGACGTTCGAGGCGGTCACGTCCGGCATCGTCGAATCGGCCGATCGCGCCCATGCCGATCTCGCACCCGCGTCGCTCACGCTCACCCATGACGAGCTCACCGGCGCGAGCGCCAACCGTTCACGCGCGGCGTTCGAGCGCAACCCCGACCGTGACAAGGCCCATTTCCCCGACGCGGTCGACCCGCAGACCTCGCTGCTGCGGATCGAACGCGACGGCAGGCCCGTCGGCGCGATCAACTGGTTCCCGGTCCACGCGACGAGCATGTCCGGCGACAACCGTCTCGTCAGCTCCGACAACAAGGGATACGCCGCCTATCGCTGGGAACGGCAGGACGCGGGCGTCGACTACCGCGGCGATCGCTCGCCGTCGTTCGTCTCGGCGTTCGCCCAGACCAACGCGGGCGATCTAACACCCAACCTCGACCTGACCCCGCCGACTACGCCCGAGGACTTCGGCCGCACGACCGCCAACGGCGAGCGACAGTATCGTGCCGCGAAACGCCAGCTGACCGCGGCCGGCACGGACCTCGCGGGCGGGGTCGATGCGCGGCTCGTCCACGTCGATCTCTCCGATGTGGAGGTTCGCCCCGAGTTCACCGGCGACGGCCGGACGCACCGCACCTGCTCACCGGCGGTCGGTGCGGCCATGGCTGCGGGCAGCCTGGAGGACGGGCCGGGCTTCCCCGGATTCGACGAGGGCGAGAATCCGTTGTGGGACAAGGTTTCCCACGCCGTGCTGTACCGCGCATCGCCGAAGCTGAAGGAATGTCAGGCACCGAAGGGCGTGTTCGCGCCGGTCGGGGCCATGAACAAGGTCTATCCGTGGGTGCAGGAGATCGTGCCGGTGCAGCTGGTGCGTATCGGCGACCTGTACCTCATCGGCATGCCCGGCGAGGTGACGGTCACGGCAGGCCTGCGGCTGCGGCGGACGGTCGCCGAGACCGTGGGTGCCGACCTGCGCGACGTCCTCGTCGCGGGCTATGCCAACTCCTACTTCCACTACCTGACCACGCCGGAGGAGTACGACGCCCAGCACTACGAGGGCGGCAGCACCCTGTTCGGCCGGTGGCAGCTGCCGGCCTTGCAGCAGACCGCGCACGGTCTCGCGACGGCGATGCGCGACGGCCGTGACGTGCCGCCCGGCGAGCAGCCCGCGGATCTGTCGGGCAAGCAGTTCCGGCTCCAGCCCGGTGTCGTGCTCGACACGCCTCCGATCGGTACACGGTTCGGCGACGTGCTGACCCAGCCCGCCACGGCCTACTCCGCGGGGGAGCAGGTGTCCGCGGCGTTCGCCGGTGCCCACCCGAGCAACGACCTGCACCGTGGGGGCACGTACCTGGAGGTGCAGCGCTGGGACGGCCGCGCGTGGCGGACGGTTGCCGACGACGGCGACTGGTCGACCACGTTGCACTGGAAACGCCGCGGCCTGTCGTCGTCCCGCGTCACGATCACGTGGCGGCCGCCCGCCGGCACCACCGGCCCCCACCGGATCCGCTACCGCGGGGACGCCAAGAACACCCTCGGCCGCATCACCCCGATCACGGGCGTGACGAGGGAGTTCACGATCCACTGACCCGTACGCCGTGTTGCGCTTTCCGGGGACCGTGTTGCGGATTCCGGCGGCCGTGTTGTGGATCCCGGGGACCGCCGGGAAGCCGGTCCCGGGAAGCGCACCCTTGCTCCGCCTCGGCGCACCGTGGCAGCGCACTCGATCGAATGCGCCGTATGGCTGTTGTCGCCGCCCGCTCCTGGACCTTCGGCACCCCGTGCCATAACGTCCTGCCCAGGGCGCCGTAGTCAACGACGACACGGAGATGACCATGGGCAGGTTCGACGACAAGGTCGCGTTCATCACCGGTGCAGCACGCGGTCAGGGCCGGAGCCACGCGGTGGCCCTCGCCGAGGAAGGCGCCGACATCATCGCCATCGACACGACGGCGAAGGTCGACAGCATCCCCTATCCCCTCGCCACGGCGGACGACCTCGACGAGACGGTACGGCTCGTGGAACGAACCGGGCGGCGGATCGTCGCGCGGGACGCCGACGTACGCGATTCGCAGGCACTCGCGGCCGCGGTGAACGCCGGGGTCGACCGATTCGGCCGGCTCGACATCGTCCTGGCCAATGCCGGGATCTTCGGGCACGGGCCGTCCCTCGAGATGACCGACGAGGCGTGGCAGGACACGATCGACATCAACCTGACGGGTGTGTGGAAGACGCTGAAGGCGGCCGTGCCACACATCATCGACGGCGGCCGCGGCGGGTCCGTCGTCATCACGAGTTCGGTCGCCGGCGTCCAGGCGAACGCGAACACGGCGCACTACGCCTCGTCCAAGGCCGGGCTGATCATGTTGATGAAGGTCATGGCGAAGGAGTTGGCACCGCACAACATCCGCGTCAACACCGTGCACCCCACGGCGGTCGCGACCGACATGATCCTCCGTGAGTCGCTGTACCGGTTGTTCGCACCCGACGTCGAGAATCCGACGCGCGCCGACTTCGAGGCCGCCGCCCAGGACCTCAACGCCCTTCCCGTCGTCGCCCTCCAGCCCGAGGACGTCACCGACCAGGTGCTGCACCTGGTGTCCGACAAGGGCAGGTACATCACCGGATCCATGCAGATGGTCGAGGCCGGTACCGACCTGTAGTCGGGCGGCGGCGAGCGGTCCGGTCGGCAGGCGGCACACCGGCCGACCGGACCGCAGAACACGCGTGTCCGACTGCAGAACACGCGGTCAGCGGCCGGGGAGGAACTCCTGCAGTTTCGTCTTCGCTCCCTGCATCAGGACGTGCCACGTGTTGGGGTCGCCCTTGGCGAGCGCCTCGGCGGTCGAGGTCATCTGCTCGAGCGTGGCGTGCGGCGGGATCGGCGGCACTTCGGGGTCGCACCGCACGTCGAGAAGCGCCGGCCCCCTCCCGCCGAGCACGCGGTCCCACGCGGGGCCGAGCTGCTCCGGATCGTCGATGGCGACGGTGTCGAAACCGAGCGCCGCGGCGAACGCCGCGTACGACATTCCGGGCAGTGTCTGCGATTCCTCGAACTTCGGCGCCCCGCCCATCGCGCGCAGTTCCCACGTGACCTGGTTCAGATCGTCGTTGTGGAACACGCAGACGACGAGCCGCTGGTCGTCCCACTGCTCGCGGTACCGCGCGATGGTCAGCAGTTCGGCGAGGCCGTTCATCTGCATGGCGCCGTCGCCGACGAGTGCGACCACGGGCCGGTCCGGGTGGGCGAACTTCGCCCCGATCGCGTAAGGCACCCCCGCGCCCATCGTGGCGAGCGTGCCGGACAGGGACGCCCGCATCCGCCCGCGGATGCGCAGGTTGCGCGCGAACCAGTTGGTCGACGATCCGGAGTCGGCCGTGATGATCGCGTCCTCGGGCAGCCGCGCCGACAGCTCGTGCACCACGCGCTGCGGGTTCACCGGTTCGGCGCTCAGCATGGCCTGCTGCCGCATCGTGTCCCACCACTCGGACACGCTCGACTCGATGCCCGAACGCCACGACGCCGCGTTCTTGCGTTGCAGCTGCGGCAGCAGCGCCCGCAGGGTGGCCTTCGCCTCGCCCGCGAGATTCACCTCGGTGGGATAGCGCATCCCGAGCACACCGGCGTCCACGTCGATCTGCACCGCCCTGGCCTGCCCGAACTGGGGCAGGAACTGGCTGTAGGGCATGTTCGAGCCGACGATCAGCAGGGTGTCGCAGTCGCGCATCAGTTCGTACGTCGGCCGGGTCCCGAGCAGTCCGATCGATCCGGTGACGTACGGCAGTTCGTCGGAGAGCACGTCCTTGCCGAGCAGCGCCTTCGCCACGCCTGCGCCCGTCAGTTCGGCGACCTGGCTCACCTCGTGTGCCGCGTTGCGGGCGCCCTGGCCCACCAGTATCGCCACCCGCTCACCCGAGTTGAGGACCTCTGCGGCGCGCGCCACCTCGTCCTCCGGCGGCAGGACGACGGAACGCGGGGTGCTCGGCGGTGCCGAGGGCACGTGTTTGAACTCGTGCTGCGGCGGACTGTAGGTCTGTTCCTGCAGGTCGTTCGGCATGATCACGGCTGTGACGGTGCGCTGTCCCCATGCGGTGCGCAGGGCCCGGTCGAGTGCGTTCGGCAGCTGCTCCGCGGTGTTGACCTCCACCAGGTAGGCCGAGGCGACATCGGCCAGCAACGCCTGCAGGTCCACCTCCTGCTGGTAGCTGCCGCCCATCGCGGTCCGCGCCGTCTGCCCGACGATCGCGACGACCGGCACGTGGTCGAGCTTGGCGTCGTACAGCCCGTTGAGCAGGTGGATGGCGCCCGGCCCCGACGTGGCCAGGCACACGCCCACGTTGCCGCTGAACTTGGCGTAGCCCACCGCGGAGAACGCGGACATCTCCTCGTGGCGCGACTGCACGAACCGCGGCCGGTTGCCTGCCTCGCCGAAGGCCGCCACGATGCCGTTGATCCCGTCACCGGGGTAGCCGAACACCTGCTCGACGTCCCATTCGCGCAGCCGCCGCAACACCTGGTCGCCGACCGTTTCCGCCATCACGTCTCCCGTTCTCGACTCCTGTCGGCCGTCACGGGGCTACCCACGGGGCGCCGCGGCAACCCGGCCGTACGATGGGGCGCGTGAAGCACATCCACGCGGGCAAGGTCAGGGATCTGTACAACGACGACGGCGACATCCTGCTGGTCGCCTCCGACCGGATCTCGGTCTACGACGTGACGCTGCCGACCCCGATCCCGGACAAGGGCGCGCTGCTGACACAGCTGTCGCGCTGGTGGTTCGAGCGATTCTCGGAACTGGTGCCGAACCACGTGCTGTCGGCGACCGACGTCCCGGAGGAGTTCGCGGGCCGGGCGCTGCGGTGCAAGCCGCTGACGATGGTCAAGGTCGAGTGCATCGCCCGCGGGTACCTGTCCGGTTCCGGTCTGAAGGAGTACCGCGAGCGCGGCACCGTTTCGGGGGTGGCCCTGCCGGACGGCCTCGTCGAAGGCAGCAGGTTGCCGGAGCCGATCTTCACGCCGACGACGAAGGCCGACGCGGGCCACGACGAGGCCATCACGTTCGACGACGTCGTCGCGCAGGAGGGCGGCGAGACGGCCGAGCGCCTGCGAGCAGTGACGTTGGAGCTGTACCGCGCGGGTGCCGAGCACGCCGCCGGACGCGGCATCATCGTCGCCGACACCAAGGTCGAGTTCGGCTGGGACGCCGACGGCACGCTGACCCTGGGCGACGAGGTCCTGACGTCGGACTCGTCCCGGTTCTGGCCCGCCGACGAGTGGGAGCCGGGGCGCACGCAGCACGCGTTCGACAAGCAGTTCGTGCGCGACTGGGCCACGTCCACCGGCTGGGACAAGACCCCGCCGGGGCCCGAGGTTCCCGCCGACGTCGTCGCGTCGACCCGCGCCCGTTACGTCGAGGCCTACGAGCGCATCACCGGCGAGACCTGGCAGGCGTAGCCGGGACTCCCCGCCCGGCGTGATCGTATGCCGGGCGGGACCGATTCCCGTGCCGGGCGCCTAGCCGGCGTCGTTGTCGTCCGCGGGCTTCGCCGATCCGCCCCAACCCTGCACGTGCGCGAACGCCGCGACGACCAGCACGATCGCAGCCAGCAGCACGAGGCCGAAGTTCAGCGTCACGAGACCGAGCACGATGAGCACGCCGGCGAACATGTCGAGGCCCCGGCGCATCACCCGGCCACCCGCCCAGCGCCGGGGCGGCCCACCCCGGCCGAACGCACGCGCCAGCTCGGGATCGTCGTCTCGCAGTTTGCCGCCGATGCGCTCGAGCTCTTCCCGTTCGCGACGACTCAGCATGGCGAACCCCCTCGCTCGTCTCGTCCGCGTCCTGCGCCCGATTACCCGTCGCCGTGCGGCACTAATCCCGCCGACACGCCGAATTCGGCGGGGCCACGCGCGGCAGGCACCGGACCGGCAGGTACCGGAGACGGCACGGCGTTGGCGGACGGTGCTGAGGGGCCGTGTCGGGCACTCGCGGGCACGGCATCGTCCGCACAGCCGATAGCCCGGCGGAATTCGGGGTCGTATCGTGATGGCAGACGAGGGCCGACAGCCCCCGGGGACCGCGCACCTCCCCCTAGTTGCGGACCCCGGACGAGGAGAACGCCCGGCACGCCACCTCTCGGCAGGCGTGCCGGGCGTTCCACGTCTCCACTCCTGCCGGACCGGGCGACGGGCGTGCCGGCCGGTCAGCCGCCGTGGTCGAAGCGGACGAACCGGACCTCACGGCCGAGGGCGCGGAAGTCGTCGTCGCTGCCGTCGACGCGGTAGCCCATGACGCGTGCCAGCCGGGCGGCGATCTTCGGATGCTTACCCGCGTATTCGGACATCAGCTCGACGCCGGTCTCGACGTCGAGCGGTACCGCAGTGGCGGCCGTCCGCAATCGTCCACTCTGGATGGTCACCGACGGGTTCTCGAGGACGTTGCGATACCAGGCCGCCTTCGTCCCGAATCCCGAGCACGCGGTGGTCGAACCGGTGTCGCTGGTCACGACCTCCAGCACGACCTCCCGCTTCAGCCCGCTCCGCCTGCCGGTGTGCACCAGGTACAGGAACCGCCGGCCCAACAGCGCGCCGAGCCCCCATCGGTACAGCACGATCGGGGCCCGCGCGAGTGTCCGCTGCCGCCCGCTGGGCGGCCCGGCATCGGTGATCCGTTCCACGAACGGCACCCTACGCCGCCGGTACCCTGGACTCATGAAGCGTCCCGACTCGCCGTTGCCGCAGCGCAACGGGCTCGACGCCGCGCGGCTGCGGCTGCCCGTCGACGGGACCTGGGCGACCGTGCGCGATCATCTGGTGCAGCGGCTGCACCGGCTGGAACCCGCGTACATCGATGACATGCTCGCCGCGGGCAGGTTCGTCACGACCGCGGGGGCGGTCACCGTGGACACGCCGTACGTCCCGGGTGACTTCGTGTGGTTCCACCGCGATCTGCCCGACGAAGTTCCGGTGCCGTTCGACATCGGCATCGTGTACCGCGACGACGACCTCGTGGTGGCCGACAAGCCGCACTTCCTCGCGACGATCCCCCGCGGCAAACACGTCATGCAGACCGCGCTGGTGCGGCTGCGCGACGAGCTGGGCCTGCCCGAGCTGAGTCCGGTGCACCGGCTCGACCGCGTGACCGCGGGGCTGCTGATGTTCACCGTGCGGCGGGAACTGCGCGGCCCGTATCAGAACCTGTTCCGCGACCGCGTCGTGCACAAGGAGTACGAGGCGATCGCACCGCACGACCCGGAGCTCACGCTGCCGCGCACAGTGCGCAGCCGGATCGTCAAACGCCGCGAGGTCGTCACCGCGGAAGAGGTACCGGGCGAGCCGAACGCCGAGACCTACGTCGAACTCGTCGACACCCGTGACGGCCTCGGCCGCTACCGACTCGTCCCCGCCACGGGGCGCACCCACCAGCTCCGGGTGCACCTGGCCTCACTCGGTGTGCCCATCGTGGGCGACTCGTTCTACCCGGTGACCTACGAGACCGCCCTCGACGACTTCCGCAACCCGTTGCAGTTGCTGGCGAAGGTCCTCGAGTTCACCGACCCGCTCACCGGGCGGCGGCGCCGGTTCGAGAGCATCCGCACGCTGTCGGCCTGGCAGGGCTGAGCACGAGGCCGCAACACGGCCCCCGGAGAACGCAACACGGCCCCCGCAATCCGCAACACGGGCTCCCGAAGGTGCAACACGGCGCGTGCGGGAGGCCGGATCAGTCGCGTTCGATGCGGTGACCGATGACCTCGGGACCGGGGTGCGCGGCGCCGGAACCGTCGCGGCGGTCGTCGACCTCGGGCAGTTCCACCGCGTCGCCCTTCCGGGAACTGCCCGCAGGCCTCGGCCCGATCCACGCCACCCGAATGGCGTCCTCGCCCTTCAGCAACCGGTGCACGCGCACACCCGCGGTCGCCCGGCCCTTCGCCGGGTACTCGGCGAAGGGCGTCACCTTGACGGTCTCGCCCGTGGCCGTGACGACGAGTGGTTCGCCGTGCTCGTCGTCGTCCGTGCGCAGGGCCCCGAAGAACACCACCTCGGCGCCGGCGGTCAGCTTCACACCCGCCATGCCGCCTCCCTTGAGGCCCTGTGGCCGCACCAGCGAGGCGGAGTACCGCAACAGCGACGCCGCCGACGTCACGAACGCGAGCTCCTCGTCGCCGTCGGCCAGCCACGCGGCGCCGACCACCTCGTCGCCTTCCTTGAGGTTGATGACCTCGAACTCCTCCGACCGCACGGGCCAGTCGGGGGCACACACCTTCACCACGCCGGCCTTCGTGCCGAGCGCCAGGCCGGGCGAGTCACCGACGTGATCGCCGACCGGTGCGAGCCCGACGATCCGCTCCCCCTTGGCCAACGGCACGAGTTCCTTCGCCGACATCCCGCCGCGCAGCGACACCGTGCCGCTCTGTTCCGGCAGCACGGGCAGCGGCAGCACGTCCACCTTGAACGCGCGGCCCGCGCTGGTCACCAGGAGCACCTGACCACGTGCCGACGTGGCGGCGACGGCCTGCACCGCGTCGTGTTTGACGCGGCCGTTGCGGCGACGACTCTCCTGCGCCTCCTCGGATTCCGCGGCGGTGCGGGCGACGAGGCCGGTGGCCGACAGCACCACGTGGCACGGGTCGTCGGCGACCTCCAACGGCCCTGCCGGCTTGGACGCGGCCAGCACCTCCTTGAGGTCGCCGTCGATCAGCGCGCTGCGGCGCTCGGTCGGGAAGTCCTTGGCGATCTTCGCGAGCTCGGCCGAGACGACCTTCTTCAGTTCCTTCTCGTCGTCCAGGATCTTCGACAGCTCCGCGATCTCCTCACGCAGCTTCGCGTCCTCCTGTTCGAGATCGAGCTTGTCGTACTTGGTGAGCCGCCGGAGCGGGGTGTCCAGAATGTACGTGGCCTGGATCTCGGTGAGCTCGAACCGCTTCATCAGGCCCTCCTTGGCTGCCTGTGCGTTCTCGCTCTGCCGGATGAGCCTGATGACCTTGTCGATGTCGACGAGCGCCTTGAGCAGGCCCTCCACCAGATGCAGCCGCTCTTCCCGCTTGCGCCTGCGGTAGCGCGTGCGGCGGGTGACGACGTCGTAGCGGTGCTGCAGGAACACCTCGAGCAGCGGTTTGAGGCCGAGTGTCTGCGGTTTGCCGTCGACGAGCACGAGGTTGTTGATGCCGAACGACTGCTCCAGCGGGGTCAGCCGGTACAGGTCGGCCAGCAGCGCCTGCGGGTTGACACCGACCTTGCACTCGATGACCAGCCGCGTGCCGTTCTCGCGGTCGGTGAGGTCTTTGACGTCGGCGATGCCGGTCAGCCGCTTGGTCTTGTTCACCTCGTCGGTGATGCGTTCGATGACCTTCTCGGGGCCGACGCCGTACGGCAGTTCCGTCACGGTGATGCCCTGCCGCCTGCTGCCCTCGACAGGGCCGGTCTCGACGGTCGCGCGCATCCGTACGACGCCGCGGCCCGTCTCGTAGGCCTTGCGCACCTGGTCCAGGCCGAGCACCTGCCCACCGGTCGGCAGGTCGGGCCCTGGTACGAACTCCATCAGCTTGTCGAGTGAGGCGTTCGGGTGGTTGATCAACCAGCGTGCGGCGGCGATGACCTCGCTGAGGTTGTGCGGGATCATGTTCGTCGCCATGCCGACCGCGATGCCGGACGTGCCGTTGACCAGCAGGTTCGGGAAGGACGCGGGCAGCACCGACGGTTCGAGCAGCTCGCCGTCGTAGTTCGGCCGCATGTCGACGGTCTCTTCGCCGAGTTCGCCGACGAGCAACATCGCCTCGGGCGACATGCGCGCCTCGGTGTAACGCGAAGCTGCCGGTCCGTCGTCCGGGCTTCCGAAGTTGCCGTGCCCGTCGACCAGCGGGACGTTCATGGAGAAGTCCTGGGCCAGGCGCACCATCGCGTCGTAGATCGCGACGTCGCCGTGCGGGTGGTACCGGCCCATCACGTCGCCGACCACACGCGAGGACTTCACGTATGCGTGGCTGGGCCGGTAGCCGTTCTCGTTCATGGAGAACAGGATCCGGCGGTGCACCGGTTTGAGGCCGTCCCGCGCGTCGGGGAGGGCCCTGGAGTGGATGACCGAGTAGGCGTACTCCAGGTACGAGTCCTCGATCTCGGCGGTCAGCGAGTTGTCGTAGACCTGGGCGCCGGCCTGGTCGAACGCGGCCGGATCGACGCGGGTGGTCGGATTCTTACGGCGTGCCATGGTGTCTCCGGCTCCTGGTTCGTGCGCTGGCTTCGGCGGGTACGGGTACGGGCGCGGCGAATGCGGGGGTGATCGCGCCGTCAGATGTCGATCGCGGCCTGGTCGACCCGTTCGGACGACGAGACGAGCCAGTTGCGGCGGGGTTCGACCTTCTCGCCCATGAGGAGTTCGAGGGCCGCCTCGGCGGCCTCGGCGTCGTCGAGAGTGATGCGGCGGACAGCGCGGGTCGCGGGGTTCATCGTCGTCTCCCACAACTCGTCGGCGTCCATCTCGCCGAGCCCCTTGAAGCGCGGCACGGGCTTCTTGATCGTCTTGCCCTTCGCCTCGAGTTCGGCGACCTTCTCCTGCATCTCGCGCTCGGTGAAGGTGTAGTGCGTCTCCTCGCTGCGGCCCTTGGTGACGACCTTGTGCAGCGGCGGCATCGCGGCGTAGAGCCTGCCCTCGTCGACGACGGGCCGCATGTAGCGGGCGAACAACGTGATCAGCAGGGTGCGGATGTGCGAACCGTCCACATCGGCGTCGGCCATGATGATGATGCGGCCGTAGCGCAGCGCCGACATGTCGAACGTCCGCCCGGTTCCCGCGCCGAGGACCTGGACAATGTTGGAGATCTCGGCGTTCTTCAGCGCGTCGCCGAGACCGGCCTTCTGCACGTTGAGGATCTTCCCGCGCAACGGCAGCAGTGCCTGGTACTCCGACACCCGCGCACTGCGGGCTGAGCCGAGTGCGCTGTCGCCCTCCACGAGGAACAGCTCACTGCGTGCGATGCCGGTCGCGCGGCAGTCGACGAGTTTCGGCGGCATGGCGGCGCCCTCGAGCGCGGTCTTCCGCCGCGCCGCGTCCTTCTGCTGCTTCTGCGCGATCCGCACCCGGGAGGCGTCGACGATCTTCTGCAGCACCGTCTTGGCCTCGGACTTGGTCCGGCGGTTGTCGGTCCAGGCGCGGATCTCCTTGTCGACAATGCCCTGGATCACCTTGGTGATGCCGGCGGTCGACAGCTCGTCCTTCGTCTGCGACGTGAACTGCGGCTCCGGGATGCGCACGTGGACGACCGCGGTCATGCCCTCGGTGATGTCGTCGAGGGTCGGCGGGTCCTCCTTCGGCTTGAGCAGCCCCCGGGTCCGCGAGATCGCCTCCTGCAGCGACTTCGTCAGCGCCCGGTCGAAGCCCTTCCGGTGCGTACCGCCGTGCACGTTGCGGATGGTGTTGGTGAAGCACTCGATGGTGCGCTCGTAGCCGGTTCCCCACCGCAGCGCGACGTCGACCTCGGCACGGCGTTCCACATTGGACTGCATCACGCCGTTCTCGTCGGCGGCGTTCTCCTTGTAGGTGCCCTCACCGGAGATCGTGATCGTCCCGGACACCGCACGGTCGCCGGTCGGGGCGAGGTACTCGACCATGTCGGCGAGACCGTTCGGATAGTGGAACGTCTCCTCCTCGATCGTCCCGACCTCGCCGTCGGTGGCGGTGCGCAGCACGTAGGTGACGCCGGGCACGAGGAACGCGGTGTGCTGCAGCTTGGTGCGCACCTGCTCGACGTCGAGCGCCGCTCCCTGCTCGAAGTACCGCGCGTCGTACCAGTAACGGATCGTCGTGCCGGTGGACTCGCCGCGCTTCATCTTCCGCGCGACACGCAACCCCGACTGCGGCGTGAACTTCGCCTTCGGCCCCGCACCGTCGAACACCCCGGCGACACCACGTGCGAAGGACATCTCGTGGACCTTGCCCGCCCGTCGCACCTGCACGTCGAACCGCAGCGACAGGGCGTTCACCGCCGACGCGCCGACGCCGTGGAGACCGCCCGAGGCCTTGTAACCGGAGCCGCCGAACTTGCCGCCGGCGTGCAGCCGGGTCAGCACCAGCTCGACGCCCGAGATCCCCGACTTGGCGTGGTTGTCGGTGGGGATCCCGCGGCCGTTGTCGTCCACCTCGACGCTGCCGTCGGCGTGCAACGTGACGACGACGCGGTCGGCGTGCCCCGCCACGCCCTCGTCGGTGCAGTTGTCGACGATCTCGGCGAACAGATGGTTCACGCCGCGGCTGTCGGTGGACCCGATGTACATGCCGGGCCGCTTCCGCACCGCTTCCAGTCCCTCGAGGTGGGTCAGATCGTCGGCGCCGTACAGGGTCTCGGCCGAAGCAGTCACAGGGTCGTCTCTCCCGGTCTCGTGATGCGATGGCGGCTTCCGCGCACCCACGGGCAGGCCGCCTCGTGCGGGGCGTCGGCGCCGGGCCTGGTTCGCTGGACCCGACGGGAAGGCACCGTACTGCAGGATATCCGCACGGTCGGACATTCCGGGGCACCCGTCGGAACGTCGTCGCGGCGACGGCGTTCGCGATGTGACTCAGATCATTCCTCGCCGCCGTCTGCCGGTGACACGGCGAACTCGGCACGGACGCCCAGCAGCCGCACCGGGCGGTCGAAGTCGAACCGTGCCAGCACGGTCAGCGCAGCCCGTTCGAGCGCGTCACCCACAGCCGTGCGCTCCGGCTTCACCGGAGGCTCCTGCTCGCCCTCGTGCACCCCCTGAGGCCCCGACAGCTCGGCAGAATCCGGCTGCGACTGCGGCCTCCGCGACTCCGGCGCCGGCTTCGGCGTCCGCGACTCGTCCCGGCCCTGCGATGCGCCCGCGGCCGGGTCGAGCGGCTCGGGCAGCGTCGTGCTGCGGGTCCGCGTGACGAACGGCGCGAACCGCACCTTGACGGCCACGCGTGCGACGGGCCGCCCCTCCGCGATCACGTCGTGGGCGACCCGCCGCGCGAGCTCACGCACCGCCGCGTCGGCTGCCTCGCGGCCGGTGAGGTTCTCCTGGAACGTCGTCTCCCTGCTGCGTGACTTCGCCACGTAGGGGGTGGCCGTGACCTCGCGGTCGCCCCAGCCGTGAGCCAGCACGCGGAAGAACGGTCCCATCGTCGGCCCGAACCGTGCCGCCAGCCGATCACGGTCGGCATCGGCCAGCTCACCGACCGTCGTGATGCCGAGCTCGGCGAGCTTGCCCACCGTGCGGCTGCCGATACCCCACAGCGCATCCGGGGGCCGATGGGCCATCACGGGCAGCCAGTCCGCCTGGGTGAGCCGGTGGATTCCGCCCGGTTTGGCGAATCCGGTCGCGGTCTTCGCCCGCAGTTTGTTGTCGCCGATCCCCACCGATGATTCCAACCCGCAACGCTGTCTCACAATGTCGCGGACGCGCCGGGCGAGATCTTCCGGATCCTCGGTGTCGGCTCCGAGGAACGCTTCGTCCCAGCCCGCCACCTCCACGACGACCGGCAGTTCCCGCAATGCCGCCATGACGCGTTCCGACACTTCCTCGTAGGCAGGCGAGTCGGACGGCAGGAATACCGCGTCGGGGCATTTCCGCTGTGCCGTGCGCAACGGCATTCCGGAGTGCACACCGAACGCGCGAGCCTCGTACGACGCCGTCGCGACGACACCGCGCTGCGCAGGGTCGCCCTTTCCGCCGACGACGACGGGCTTGCCCTGCAGCTCAGGGTGGCGCGCGATCTCGACGGCCGCGATGAACTGATCGAGATCGACGTGCAGTATCCAGTCCACATCGCTCAGTATGCGTCACGGCCGGGGCCGTGACCGCCTCGACCGCCTCTCGTTTCGGAGAATCCTCCCGTTTCGGAAACGCACTCCCCGGATGTAATGCAAATGTGGCGCACGCGGCACGTGACGGACGTCGCGCCGGAGAGGACGTTGAACTTGGAACAAAGCTCGTCCCCGCAACCGTTGGACAAAGTGTTCGCCCGTTCTCGTGCCTCCGTTTCCGGCCACTCCGGATGAGACGCGAGGGCACTCGCGTGCCCGATCCCGGACGACGGATTCCCACCGGCGGTGCCGGGAACGGCCGGCCCACACCGGCCGGCGGCCGACGCGAATCGGCGAGCACACGATCCGAGTTCGATCACTACCGAACCGCGCCGCGAAAGGAGGGCGCCCGCACCATGGAACAAATCGACCGAACACAGGGCCTCGAGTGGGTGCACGACGCCGCCTGCCGCGACGAGGACCCGGAATTGTTCTTCCCCGTGTCCGACATGGGCCCGGGCTCACAGCAGGCCGCGCAGGCCAAGGCCGTCTGCGCACGCTGCCCCGTCCGTGACCGCTGCCTGTCGTACGCGCTGGACGGCGGCCTCGACTTCGGGATCTTCGGCGGCCTCACCCAGGAGGAACGCCGCGAGCTCGTACGTCGCCGACGTGCGGGTTCCACGCCGCAGGCGGCGTGACGCCGGTGGGTGTCGGGCGGTGGTCCCCCGGCATCGCCCGACACCCACCGGCCCTCTTCGAACACCCGCGCTCCCCGGCGCCCGACCCGACCGCTCGACCCGAACTGCCTCGACCCGGCTGCCCCGACCAGCCGGTCGGCCGGTTCTCCGCGACGCACGACGGCCACGTCCGAACGACTGCGGACAAGCTCCTCGGCCGGCCCCGCCCTACCCCGGCACGGACGGGCTGTGACACACACCCCGATGTCACAGCCCGTCCACCCGCACCGTCCGGCTGCGCCGTTCTGCCTCCCGGTGACGCCTCCCTGTGACACCCGCCATTCGCGACACCTCGGCATGCACAGTCCCTCGACATGCACAGCGCCGCGGCATGCACAGCGCCGCGGCATGCACAGCGCCGCGGCATGCACAGCGCCGCGGCATGCACAGCGCCGCGGCATGCACAGCGCCGTGGCATTGACAGCCCCGGCATCCACAGCCTCGCGGCATTCGCACGCAGGCATTCACGTCCGGGCATACGGCGACATTCCGGCGTGCAGCCCCTCGTGACCCCTTCGCGGTGAGCGCACTCGGCCCGCAGTCCTGCGTCATCGTCCGGCCCCACCCGATACGTGATGCTTTCGAGTCGTTTCGTCGACCGGCCTGGAATGTCCGTAGCTGCCCGGTTCGCCATGCATACCTGCATGCATAAGTTATGTGCCTGTATTCCCTGGACCGGCCGTACGCTGTGTCATCAGCCACAGCAGAGCACGCGGAGCTATTCATAACATATACATATCAACCTGGGTGATGTTCGATAACTAAAATGCCCTACCGTGGGGAATCCGAAGTGGCAACGGACAAGTCAAGCCCAGGCACTGGGGTCGGCCACGCTGACGGTGTGCGAGCTCGCCGCTGCTGGCGGCACTCCCACCATCACCGGCGAAACCCACCCCCGGCGTCCGGCAAACCGGAAGGGGAACGCGTGACACTGCAGGCCGCAGAACAGGACGGGTCGGCACCGGAGGGCCACGGTGCCTTCTCCGCGGCGACGGGTCGCAGCCTCGAAGGCGACAACGCCAAGCCGAATTACCTGGAGTACCAGCGCGAACTGATCCGGCCGTACGCCGGACGCTCCGTGCTCGAGATCGGCGCGGGCGACGGCGAGTTCGTCTCCGGCTACCACGACGCCGAGCGTTACGTCGTCACCGACGTCGACCCGGACGCGGTGCGGCAGATGAAGTCGCGCTTCGCCGACCGCTCCGACGTCGAGGTGCAGCAGTTCGACGGCGACGGCAACGGCCGCCTCGACAACCCGGTCGAGACGCTGCTGGCGATCAACGTGCTCGAGCACATCGAGGACGACGCCGGCGCACTGCGCAGCCTGTCGAAGTCCGTGGCACCGGGTGGCAAGGTCATCATGTTCGTGCCGGGATACCAGCAGCTGTACGGCGAGTTCGACCGCATGGTCGGCCACTACCGCCGCTACACCCCGCGCACGCTGGCCACCGCAGCGCGCCGCGCCGGACTGTCGCCGGAGGTCTCCAAGCCCGTCAACTTCCTCGGTGCCTTCGCCTGGTGGGCCGCGGTCCGCAAGGGCGGCACGGGCTCGCCGAACCCGAAGCTGGTGTCGATGTACGACCGCTTCGTCGTGCCCGTCACGAAGACGATCGAGAAGAACGTGCGCGTGCCGTTCGGGCAGTCGATCCTGCTCGTGGCACGCACCCCGGTCGCCTGAGGTCCGGGCCCCGTTCGCCGCAGCCCGCGGCGCCCCGGCATCGGGGCGCCGCACCGGCGCGGCAGCTCGCCAACGGCGCGACCTCCGGCGCCGCAACTTCACAGCGGCGCATTCACGGCGACACAACTTTCACAGCGGCACAACTTCACGGCGGCACAACTTCACAGCGACACAACGGAAAACGCGATCGCCCGCTGCTACCGTTCGTGGCAGGGCCCGGCGCAGCCGGCGCTGTCAGTGAGTGACCGGGAGGGCACACCGCGGATGGAGATCCTGACCGTCGACACGCCGTCGCTCGGCGATCGCAGTTACCTCGTGCACGACGGATGGGTGGCGTTCGCCGTCGATCCGCAGCGCGACATCGACCGCATGCTCGCGTTGCTGGAGGACCGCGGTGTCCGCCTGGCGGCCGTGTTCGAGACTCACATCCACAACGACTACGTGACGGGCGGACTGGCCCTTGCCCGGTTGACCGGGGCGTCCTACCACGTCAACGCGGCCGACCCGGTGTCCTTCGAGCGCACGCCGATCTCGGACGGCGACGTCGTCGAAGTCGGCTCGATGCGGGTGCGCGCGCTGGCGACCCCGGGACACACGTTCACGCACCTGTCGTACGCCGCGACCCGTGAGGGTGACCGCCCCGTGGTGTTCACGGGCGGTTCGCTGCTGTTCGGCTCGACCGGCAGACCGGACCTGCTCGGGCGGGAGCACACCGAGGACCTCGCACACGCCCAGCACGCCTCGGCGCACCGGCTGGCGACCGAGCTGCCCGACGACACACAGGTCCTGCCGACCCACGGTTTCGGCAGTTTCTGCTCTGCGACGCCGACGTCCGGCGATGCGTCGACGATCGGCCACGAGAAGCGCGTCAACCCGGCGCTGACCGTCGACGAACGTTCCTACGTCGAGACGCTGATCGCCGGGCTGGACGTGTATCCGGCGTACTACGCGCACATGGAGCCCGCCAATCTGGCCGGCCCTTCCGAACCCGACCTGAGTCCCCCGCACCGCGCCGACGCCGGCGAGCTGCGGCGCCGCATCGACGCCGGCGAATGGGTCGTCGACCTGCGCACCCGCACGGCGTTCGCCGCCGGTCACGTCGCGGGCACGCTCAACTTCGGCATCGACGGCGCGTTCGCGACCTATCTGGGCTGGCTGTTGCCGTGGGGCACGCCGCTGACACTGCTCGGCGAGACGCCCGAGCAGATCGCCGAGGCGCAGCGGGAACTCGTCCGCATCGGCATCGACCGGCTCGAAGCCGCCGCGACCGGCAACGTCCGGGAATGGGCGTTCGGCAGTGAGCTGCGTTCGTTCGAGACCGCGTGCTTCGCCGACCTGGCCCAGGTCCGGCACCACCGGCGAGTGACCGTGCTGGACGTGCGGCGCCGGTCCGAATGGGACGAAGGGCATCTCGACGACGCGGTGCACATTCCGCTGCACGAGCTGCTGGGACGGATGGACGAGGTCCCCGTGGGCGAGGTGTGGGTGCACTGCAAGTCCGGCTACCGGGCGGGTATCGCCGCCTCGCTGCTGGCCGCGGCAGGCAAGCGGGTCGTGTCGATCAACGACGATTTCGCCGCGGCCGCCTGAACCCACAGCCACCGCCGCGGGTTCAGGCGCTCGTCCTCGGATGCCGCCGCTACAGCTCGCGCAGCGCCGCGCACGCCACGGCCACATAGGCCGCATCGGGCGCGCGATAGGCCACCGGGGCCCAGCGGTCGTCCGTGACCTGGGTGCCGTCGGTTCCGACACAGCTGTAGGTGCCGCCGACCTCGTACGGCCCGCAGGGGTCGACCCCGCCCGCGTTGCTGCAGGTCGTGTAGTTGTCGCAGGTCAATGTGGTCAGCGCCGTCGCACTCAGGTGCGGGCCGCTGCGTACGTTCAGTCTGCACTCGTTCGCCGTGTTTGCGTGCACCAGCGCGGGTTCGCCGCCCGGGCCGCTTCCGGGCGCGGTGTCGCCTCCAGGCGCGGTGTCGCGCGCGGTGTCGCCTCCAGACACAGTGCCGGCTCCGGACACTGTGTCGACTCCGGGACCTGTGTCGACTCCGGGTGCTGGGGCCGCGGTTGCCGTTCCCGCGGTCAGACCGCCCATCGCGACCGCACACACCAGGGTCACGGCCGCCCGCACCGATCGTCTCGTCACGTCCACTCCTCCTCGTCGACACCCGCGGGTGCCGGTCCGGCGCGCGGGCTCGGTGATCAACTGTCATGGTGGATATCGGCCGCCGCGGCAGGCCTCTCGATCGCCGGACCGGCTGGTCCCACCGGTTTACGGCCCGGTGTACGAGTGGTATGCCCCAGCGCCGCTCCGACTCCGATCGTGAAAGCAGGAAGTCCAGTGCCGACTCGATCCAGCGACGACACCGAATCCGTCACCGACGACCGCTCCTCCGAGCGGGTCACCGTGCTCGGCCTGATCGCGGATCCGGACATGCCGCAGACGATCGCCGAGCACCTGGCCGACACGTTGCCCGAGGAACTGGACGGGGAATGGCGCTTCGAGGTGGACGCCGATCCGGTCACGGCGACGCTCGAGGGAACCGCGGAGATCCTCGACCAGACCGCGCACAAGTGCGACTCGCACGGGTGGACCTACGCCATCTGCATCACCGACCTTCCGGTGCGCTCCGAGGAAGGCCCGGTCGTTGCGGACATCGATCACGATCGCGGCGTCGGTGTCGTGTCGGTTCCGGGCATGGGCGGCCTGCAGACCCGCAGGCGGGTCCACCAGGTGATCCGGCAGGTGCTCGACGAGCTCCGCGGCGATCACGGACAACGGGACGAACCGGGCGGGGTGCGCGAACATCGCCGGCACGGCCTCAGCGGTCGCGCGATCGGTGTGCTGGCGCCGATTCGCCGCAAGGCGATCGAAACGGAGGACAGCTACCTCGACGTGCGGTACGTGACGCCGGGCAAGCGCGGCAAGTTGCGGCTGCTGTCGGGCATGGTGCGTACCAACCGGCCGTGGCGCCTCGTGTTCGGCCTGTCGCGCGCGCTGGCGGCCGCGGTGGCGACGAGCGCGTTCGGGCTGTCGTCGAGCACCATCTGGATGGTCGGCGATCAGCTGAACACCGGGTTCAAGGTGCTGACGACGGCGACGGCGATCGCGGCCCTCGTGGCATGGCTGATCGCGGCGCACAACCTGTGGGAGAAACGCGGCGACACGCGCTCGGATCCGGAGCTGGCGCGGCTGTACAACGCCTCGACGCTGCTGACGCTGATCATCGGCGTGGTCGTGCTGCTGGTGATCCTGTTCGTCGTGAACTTCGTGCTGGCGTGGCTGATCCTGCCGGCATCACTGCTGACGAGCATGCTCGGCAGCGAAACCGATGTCGGCACGTATCTGGCCGTGGCATGGGCGTTCACGACGCTCGGCGGGATCGCGGGCGCGCTGGGATCGAGTCTGGAGACCGACCAGGCCGTGCGGCAGGCGGCTTACGGTTACCGGGAGAGCCGCAGGCGCGCCGAGTACCAGGAACACGAACAGGGCTCCGGCGGCGACTGAAACCGGCGACGACCGAGCAGGTGGCGGGCCGTGACGTGAAACGGCCCGCCACAGGGAATCCCCTGCGGCGGGCCGTTTCGGAGTGTCAGGCCGGAATCAGGCCGTGACGTCGAACCGGTCGAGGTTCATGACCTTGTCCCACGCCGCGACGAAGTCCGCGGCGAACTTCTGCTTCGCGTCGTCGGCGGCGTACACCTCGGCCAACGCACGCAGCTCGGAGTTCGAACCGAACAGCAGGTCCACGCGGCTGGCGGTCCACTTGGTCTCGCCGGTGGCGCGGTCCTTGCCGGCGAACTCCTCGGCGGCGTCGGTCGTGGGCTCCCACTCGGTGCTCATGTCGAGCAGGTTGACGAAGAAGTCGTTGGTCAGCGCCTCCGGCTTCGACGTCAGCACACCGCTGCTGGAGCCCTGGTAGTTGGCGCCCAGCACCCGCAGGCCGCCGAGCAGCACGGTCATCTCCGGTGCGGAGAGCGTGAGCAGGTTCGCCCTGTCGATCAGCGCGTACTCGGCGGGCAGCGGGTTGCCCTTGCCGAAGTAGTTGCGGAACCCGTCGTTGCGCGGCTCCAGGTGCGAGAACGACTCGACGTCGGTCTGCTCGGCCGTGGCGTCACCGCGGCCCGGCGTGAACGGCACCGTGACGTCGACGCCTGCGGCCTTGGCGGCCTTCTCGACGCCCACGACACCGGCCAGGACGACGACGTCGGCGAACGAGACGGGCCGGCCGAACGAGGTCTGGACCTCCTCCAGCTTCTTCAGCACCGGCTTGAGCTTCTCCGGCTCGTTGACCTCGAAGTTGACCTGCGGCTCGAGGCGGATCCGGCCACCGTTCGCACCGCCGCGCTTGTCGCTGCCGCGGAACGTGGACGCGGCGGCCCACGCGGTGGAGACCAGTTCCGACACCGAGAGGCCGGTGTCGGCGATCTTGCCCTTGAGTTCGGCCACGTCGGCCTCGCTCGGCACGTACTCCGGCTTCGGGATCGGGTCCTGCCAGAGCAGGTCCTCCGCCGGGACCTCGGGGCCGACGTAGCGGTCCTTCGGGCCCATGTCGCGGTGGGTCAGCTTGAACCATGCGCGGGCGAAGGCGTCGGCGAACTCGTCCGGGTTCTCCATGAACCGGCGGGAGATCGGCTCGTAGATCGGGTCGACCTTCAGCGACAGGTCCGTGGTGAGCATGCTCGGCTGGCGGTTGAGCTCACCGGTCTCCGGGTCGGGCACCGTGTTGTTGGCCATCCCGTTCGTGGGACGCCACTGCCAGCCGCCGCCCGGGCCCTCGTAGACCTCCCACTCGTAGGCGAAGAGGTTGTGGAAGAACCAGCCGCTCCACTGGGTCGGCGTCGGGCTCCAGGTGACCTCGAGGCCACTGGTGATGGCGTCGCGGCCGACACCGGTGCCGTGGCTGTTCTTCCAGCCGAGGCCCTGCGCCTCCAGCGGGGCGGCCTCGGGGTCGGGACCGTTGTTGGAGTCGGGGGCGGCGCCGTGGGTCTTGCCGAACGTGTGCCCACCGGCGATGAGGGCGACGGTCTCCTCGTCGTTCATCGCCATGCGGCCGAATGTCTCGCGGATGTCGCGCGCGGCGGCGACCGGGTCCGGCTTGCCCTCCGGCCCCTCCGGGTTGACGTAGATGAGACCCATGTGCGTGGCGCCGAGCGGCTGCTCGAGCTCGCGGTTCTCCTCACCACCGGAGATCCGCTGGTCGCTGCCGAGCCACGTGGTCTCGGAACCCCAGTAGACGTCGGTGTCCGGCTCCCACGCGTCGACCCGGCCACCTGCGAAACCGAAGGTCTTCAGGCCCATCGTCTCCAGGGCCACGTTACCCGTGAGAACCATCAGGTCGGCCCACGAGATCTTCTTGCCGTACTTCTTCTTGACCGGCCACAGCAGCCGGCGGGCCTTGTCGAGGCTGACGTTGTCCGGCCAGCTGTTCAGCGGAGCGAACCGCTGCTGGCCGCCGTCGGCACCACCGCGGCCGTCGCTGACCCGGTAGGTGCCCGCACTGTGCCAGGCCATCCGGATCATCAGCGGGCCGTAGTTGCCGAAGTCGGCGGGCCACCAGTCCTGCGAGTCGGTGAGGACGTCGGCGATGTCCTTCTTGACCGCCGACAGGTCGAGGGACTCGAACTCCGTGGCGTAGTCGAAGTCCTGGTCCATCGGGTCGGACACCGGCTGGTTCTTGGCCAGGATCTTCAGGTTGAGCTTGTTCGGCCACCACACCGTGTTGCTGTCACCCTGAGTCGGGTGCGGCAGACCCTGGTCGTGCAGGACGGGGCAGCCGCCCGCGGCCGCTTCGGTGCTCTCGGACAATGGAAATCCCTTCAGGTGGATCAGCGTGGATCAGGAACTAACTGCGGAACAGTCGGGGCACACGCCCCAATAGATGATCTCGGCCTCGTCGATGGTGAAGCCGTGGTCGTCGGAGGCCTCCAGGCACGGAGCCTCGCCGACGGCACAGTCGATGTCGGCGATCCGGCCGCAGGAGCGGCACACGACGTGGTGATGGTTGTCCCCGACACGCGTCTCGTACCGCGCGACGGAACCCATGGGCTGAATACGCCGGACGAGTCCGGAGGCCGTCAACGCGCGCAGCACGTCGTAGACAGCCTGATGGGAGACCTCACCGAGTTCCTCACGCACGTGTCCGATGACGGAATCGGTGTCGGCGTGGGGATGTTCGTGCACCACGGACAGCACCGCCACCCGCGGACGGGTGACACGCAGGGAGGCCCCGCGCAGCAGCTGTTCGAGATCCGTGGTCGTAGGCACGGCGGCCAGTCTGCCGGAAAATCTTGAATGAATCAAGAATGACTTACGCGCTCTCACCCGGACGGGAATCCGCCCTGGTCAGCGCCCCGTGACGGCCGGTGAGCCGCGCGGCGCACCGCGGGTCAGCTGCCGACCGCGTGCACACCCCCGTCGGCCCACACCATCGAGCCCGTCGTCGTCGGCAGCCAATCGGACAGGACCGCACACACCGACTTCGCCACGCCGGTGCCGTCGACGGTATCCCAGCCGAGCGGCGCCTTACGGTCCCAGTCGGCGTCCAGCTCGGCGAATCCGGGGATCGACTTCGCCGCCATGGTCCGCAACGGCCCCGAGGCGACCAGATTGACGCGCACCCCGGACGGTCCGAGGTCCCTCGCCAGATATCGGGTCACCGACTCGAGCGCCGCCTTCGCCACGCCCATCCAGTCGTAGTCCGGCCACGCAACCCTGGCGTCGAAGTCCATCCCCACGACGGAACTCCCGCGCGACAACAGCGGCAACAGGGCGACGGCGAGGGACTTCATCGAGTAGGCCGAGACGTGGAGACTCGGTGCGACGTCGTTCCACTCCGTCGCCAGGAAGTCACCGAAACAGGCTTCCGGGGCGAACGCGATCGAGTGGACCACTCCGTCGAGGCCGTCGACGTGCTCGCGCACGCGCCCCGGCAACGCGGCCAGATCCGAAGGGTCGGTGACGTCCAGTTCGACGACCGGCGCGGGCTGCGGCAACCGGGCGGCGATCCGTTCCACGAGCGACATCCGCCCGTAGCCGGTCAGCACGAGCTGCGCGCCCTGCTGTTGCGCGACCCGAGCGACCTGGTACGCGATCGAGGTCTCGGTGATCACTCCCGTGATCAGGATCCGCTTGCCAGCCAGCAGCCCCGTGTCCGCACTCATGCGCTCTCGGCCTCCCACCGCCGCACGACGAGCACCGCGTTCCGGCCGCCGAAGCCGAAGGAGTTGCTCATCGCGATCCTCGTGTCGTGGCGCTGCGGCGCTGCGGGCACGAAGTTCATCTCGGGATCCAGCGGACGTTCGCAGTTGATCGTCGGCGGCACGACGCCGTCCCGCATCGCCAGCATGCAGGCGATCAGCTCCACCGCACCGCTCGCGCCGATCATGTGCCCGGTCATCGACTTCGTCGAGCTCACCGGGATGCGCGGAGCGTGCTCGCCGTACACCTCACGGATCGCGGCCACCTCCCGCTCGTCCCCCACCGGCGTGCTGGTGCCGTGCGCATTGATGTAGTCCACGTCGGCAGGCGCGATGCCGGCGTCGTCCAGCGCGCCCCGCATCGCGGCCTTGGCACCCTCCGCCTCGGGGTGCGGCGCGGTCCAGTGGTGAGCGTCCGAGGTCGAGGCATATCCGACGACCTCACCGAGAATGTGCGCACCCCGCCGCATCGCGTGCTCGGCCTCTTCGAGCACGACCGCGCCCGCGCCCGCGCTCATCACGAAACCGTCGCGCTCCTCGTCGAAGGGGCGGGAGGCCCGTTGCGGGTCGTCGTTGCGGGTCGACAGCGCCTTCGCGTTCCCGCTCGCAGCGAGATCGATGCGCGTGATGCAGTTGTCGGCGCCGCCCGCGATGGCCGCGTCGACGATGCCGAGCTGGATCCACCGTGCCGCCTCACCCACCGAGTCGCTGCCGGTGGCACACGCGGTGCTCAGTGCCCGCGTCGGCCCTTTCACACCGAACTGCATGCTGATCTCACCCACCGGGTTGTCGATCGCACCGGCCACCTGTGCGAACGGGCTGATGCGGCGCGGGCCCTTGTCCCGCAGAATCTCCGGCAGGCTCTGGTTGTACAGATTGGCACCGTAACCACTGCCCATGAGCACCCCGGCGCGCGGCGCCAACCGGTCGTCGATCGTCAGCTTCGACGATTCGACGGCCTGGATCGCCGCGCACAGCGCGTACTGCGCGTACAGGTCCATCCGCCTGCTGACGTTGCGGGCGATGTAGGTGTCCGGGTCGAAGTCCCGCACCTCGCCGGCGACCTGCGACTGCAGATCGCCGACCTCCAGCGACTGGACCGGGCCGACACCCGACCGGCCGGCCAGCATGGCCGACCACGTCGCCTCCACGTCCGGTGCGAGCGGTGTGATCGCGCCGTGTCCGGTGACGACCACGCGCCGGCGAAGTCTCCGAATTTCCTCAAGCATCGCGGTGCCCTTCGCTGTTCGGTGCCGGTTCAGGCGGGATCCGGTGCTGTGAAGTCACCTTCGATGTCGGAGATGCCCGGCGGAGCGTCACTCAGCTCCACCGCGACATGGACAACGGAAACCGTACCGGCTGCGGTGTGTTCGTATGCCTTCGTCAACGCCGCGTCGAGCGCGGCCTCGTCGGTGACGGCCACCTGGTGGACGTCGCGTTCCTCGGCGGCGTTCCGCGCGAGGCCGCCTGGTTCGACGTCGCCGGGGTCGATGAACGAGAACCGCTCACCGGCGCGCCCGTGCGCGCCCAGCTGCGACTGCAACCAGCCGTATCCGCCGTTGCAGATCACCACGATCAGCACGGCCAGCCCTTCCTTCACGAAAGTGGCCAGTTCGCTTCGCATCATCGCGAACGCGCCGTCACCGACGAACGCGACGACCGGCCTTCCGTCCGCTGCGAGGAACACGCCCCCCGAGCCCGCAGCGCCGAAGCCGAGACTCGTCTGCTCGGACGGCACGACGGAGCCACCCTCGGCGGCGCACGTGTAGTACGGGAAGATGTAGGACCACATGTCCTGCAGTCCGTTCTCCTGCACGAGGACACGATCACGCGGGACGACACTGTCCACAGCGGACAACAACCGGCTCACCCGCACGGTGCCGGGGGCCGGTACGCCGGATGCGGGGACCTCGGCGTCCGAGTGAAGCCGGCGGCGGGTCTCGGCGATCCGCTCCTGCCACGTCTCGTCCCGTTCGGCGGTGTCCAGCGCAGGCAGCCACTCCCGCACGACATCGCGGACGTCTCCCGTCACCCGGTGCCCGTCCCAGTCGGCGGAGAACCCGTCCACGTCGACGTTGACCTGGACGACCGGGGGCATGTCGGCGACGTCCGGCCAGCCGAAGGTCGCCGTCTCCTCCAGCCTGCTGCCCAGCGTGACCACGAGGTCGGCGTCCCGCCACAGCGGCGCCGCCGCCGGCCGCAGGTACAGACCGGACAGGCCGAGGAAACGCTCGTCGTCCTCGTCGAAGCACCCGCGCCCCGACGCGGTACTGAACACCGCCGCGCCCAGGCTCGCGGCGAACCGTTCCACGGCACCGTCGGGATTGCGGTGCCGCGTGCCGCCGCCGACCAGCAGGATCGGCCGCCGGGCACGGCGAACGGCCGCGACCGCCGGGCTGCGCTCGTCGAATCGCACCCCCGCAGGTGGTTCGACGGCGGTCTGCCACGGACGGTCACGGGTGATCCGCTCGGTCAACAGCTGTTCCGGCAGTTCCAGGTACACCGGGCCGGCAGGCGGCCCCTGCGCGCGACGCCACGCCTTCTCGAGCGCCGGCACCAGTCGTGCCGAGCTGTCCACCCGCTCCGACCAGCCGACCACGGGACCGAGCACCGACATCTGATCCAGCTCCTGGAACGCGGTGCCGCTACGGCGGTCGGTCGCGGTGCCCGTTCCGATCACGAGCAGCGGCGCTCCGCTGAATCTGGCCTCGAGCACACCCGTCATCGCGTTCGTCGCCGCAGGGCCCTTGCCGACGACGCACACGCCCGGCGACCCCGCCTGCAGCGCGTAACCGGTGGCCATGAACGCCGCGTTGCGCTGGTCCCGGCACACGACCAGCCGCGGTGAATCCGCCTCCAGGGCATCGAGCAGCGTGAGGTCGTCGGAGGGTAGACCGGTCATCACCTCGGCCCCCGCGGTGCGGAGGAAGTCGACGACCGCGTGCCAGGCACCGTCGTAGGTCGCGGATCGCGATCCGGTCCGGCCGGTCATGCCGTCACCTCCAACGGTTCCGGCATCGTGAAGCCGGAGGTCGCGAAGTCGTCGGCGACCTTGGGGGTCACCACCGCGGTCGGCATGACGTTGTTGGTGATCCGCGCGAACATGTTCCGCGGACCGACGATCACCACGCGGCGTGCCCCGCTGGACCGCATCCCGTCCACCACCGTGGACCAGCGGACCGGTGTCACCCAACCGTCGAGAAGGTCGGTCATGACGGCGGTTCCGTCGGTGAGCAGGCCTCCGGTGACGTCGGACAGCATCGGGACGGTCGGCGCCCGCCAGCTGTAATGGCGGTACACCTCCTCCTCCAGCCGGGCGCGGAGCGGTCCGACGGACGAACAGTGTTCCGAACGGTTCATCAGATAGAAGGGGAAACCGCCCTGCCGACGAACACGCTCCCGCAGCACTTCGAGGTCGGAGAGCGGACCGGACACGGCGTGCACCGTGTTGTCCAGATAGATCGACACCTCCACGTCGCGCCCCGCTGCGCGGAACTCGGCGACGAGCTCGTCGACCGCGTCCGAGTCCATGCGGTAGAAGAAGAAGCACCCGAGCGGCTCCGGCTGCGACTCGAAGTAGTCGACCTCGACCGTGGTGCTCCGCTGGATCAGGGTGAGGACGTCCTCATAGGACAAGGCGCCGGTGTGGACGGCGGCCGCGAGCGCGCCGAAACTCTGACCGCCCGACACCACCGGCCGGAGGTCGAGGTTCGCGGTCGTCCAGTCCGCCAGCGCGAGGGTCAGCGCCATGAAGCCGACCTCGAACACTTCCCAGTCGTAGACGTCGGCCTTCTCGTAGGCATCGAGGACCGAGTAGCCGACGACGTCGTCGGCTACTCGGATACGTTTCTGCGCGAACTCGTTCTCGCGCAGAAACGTCTCGACGGCGGAGAATTTCGTCGGGACGAGGCCCGGAAAGTACATCGCGTCGGACACCGACACAGCCTCCAGTAATAGTCGCTTCCGGAGGCGCACTCCGGTCACAACCGGTCCAGTAACTCCTGCTTCTTGCGTCGGAACTCGGCGTCGTCGAGCAGACCGGCCTCGTGGAGCGATCCCAGTTCACGAATGGCGTTCGCGATCTCGTCGACCGATGTCGCCAGGCGGGATTCCTGCGGTCCGGCATCGAGAGCGGTCCTCCGACCGTCACTCAACGCCCCGGACGAAACGGGCGCCGCATGGCGCCTAATGCCGGCAAGAAGTGATGCACCGAATGGTAGAGAGTCCGCGACGGTGCCACAACCCAAACCGAAAAGAACGGTCGTGGGATCCTCCTCCGCGGGCGGTCTGTCCGCGGATTCGCCCCGCACGCGCACGGACAACTGTCCGCTGAACGCGCCCGGTCGCACCCACTCGACGCCGTCGAGGTCGGCCAGCGGGTACGTCCGGTCACCGCCGGACCGCTTCTCCGGCGTCGCATCGGCGTTCCACCGCAGGTGCAGGTTGTCGGCGTCGAGATGGGCGTCGGCGTCGAAGCACCGCAGGTGCAACGGCGGCGGTTCCGCATCCAGCAGCAAACCGTTCGATTCGGACCGGGTAGTGGCATGCTGCTCGGCCAGGAGCCGGATGTGCTCGGCGTAGTAGTCCGCGAGATCGGACTGACCGCGGTCCAGCTCGAGACGGTAGAGCTCCGAGTCCTCGGCGAGCTGTCCGGCGGCGACCTCGGTGTAGGGATCCGCGCCCGGATGCAAGCGCAGGGCCAGTACCGGAGCACCGTCGCCGTGCATGACTCCCGCCCGCGCGATCGCCGCGAGCGGTACCGAACGCTGTCCGATACGTCGCAACAGCCGCGGAATCCCACTGCTGCTGGAGTAGACGATCTCGATGCGGTCCGCGAGGAACGTCCAGGTCGCGTTCCTGCCCGGCAATTCGGGGTCGAGTCCCATACTCACGGCCCTACCGTTGTTCGCTGTGTCCGGTCACCGAGTTCGCGGTGTCCGGTTCGTCCGGACGACGTGGACCGCGTCAGTTGCCCTCGACCTGATCCTTCTCCTTGTCCTTCGACCCGAACAGCATCCAACCACCGGTGATGACCAGCTCGGCAGCGCCGAGGATCGCCAGCACGAGACCGACCTTCGTCAAGGTGACCACCGGCGTCTCGACGCCTTCCGTGGTCAACCAGAGCACCAGGCCCACGATCAACATTCCGGCACCGATGAACAACGACTTCACGTTGGCACTCATTACATCCTCCATTAACGCTCGACGGCCGCTCTGTGCGCGGCAATCTATCGTGTCAGTGATCCGATCATGATCGGCTGTGTCGGCTGCGCGTCGTCGAACCGTGGCCGTTTCAACCGGTGCAACGGGCGGACGAAGAACAGCACGACGGCTATCAGCAGATAGCAACATCCAATTACCACGAACGTGGTTCGCGTGCCCGCCGCTCCCAGCAGCCAGGTGAGCATCGCGACGCCGACCGGGCCGGGGCCGGACACGATCGTCGTGACGATGCTCGTCACCGAGCCGAAGATGCGCTCGGGTACGCGTTCCTGCAGGACTTGCAGATACAGCAGGTCGATCGGGCTGATCATAATACCGCCGACGACCATGATCGCCAGCGCCGCCACGACGTGGACCTGCACGGTGAGCAGCAGCAGCATCGCGGCGAAACCGAGGTATGCCGCCAAATACGTGGCCCGTCGCGGCAGACGCGCGCCGACGACGCCGTAGGTGATCGTCCCGATGAGCGACCCGATCCCGAAAGCACTGACCAGGCCGCCGTACCACGCCGCGTCGTCCAGGATGTCCGAGGCATAGCCGGTCAGCCCGATGGTTCCGACGGCACTGTCCAGGGTCGCGAGGATCGTGGTCGTGATGATGAGTGACAGCAGCAGTTTGTCGTAGCGGAAGAAGCGCACCGCCACGACGAACTGCTGCCGGTAGGTCCGCAGATCGGCGGCGGTCCGTCCCTTCTCCGCCGCCGCACTTCCCGGAACGGCCAGGAAAACGATGACGATCACCGCCGCGAGCGCGCCCGCGGCCGCGTCGACGACGAGCACCCACGGGCTGCCGAAGGCCGCGACGATGCCACCGGCGACCATCGGGCCGAAGATCGTCGCGAGCGCATTCATCGACCGCAGCGTGGCGTTGGCGCTCTCCAGTGAATGACCGGCCTGTTTGGCCAGTGTCGGGAGCAGCCCGAACGTCGCGACCCTGCCGGGTTCGTCGGCCGAGTTGCGCAGGAACGAGACGCCGAGCAACAGCCACGGAGCAAGCACCCCGGCCACGAACAACGCGTACGTGAGCGCGGTCAGGGCGGTCCCGACGACGATGGAGAAGATCCAGGAGACCCGCAGCCCCGCACGGTCGATGAGCGGGCCGGCGACGACGCCAGTGATGATGGAGCCGACCATCGACACGGTGACGATCCACCCGGTGAGCGCGAGGTCGCCGGTGCTGTCGAGCACGAAGATCGGGAACCCGGCGGCGCCGATGGCGTTGCCCGCCAGGTTGATCGCGAAGGCGATCTGCATCGCGATGTACGCACCGCGCCGGTGCGGGGTGCGGTGCCTGCCGCCGTACTCGACTCCCCTGCGCGCACCGCTGGCGTCGATGCGATGGCCGGTGACCGCGAAGTCCGCGAGGATGTGCGACACCGGCCGTCGCCCGTCCGCCGGTCGGTGCCGGCCGGTACGAGCCGAGCCACCCGACGACGAGGTCGCCTGAGTCAAGCCACTCCTCCGACTTCCACCACCCGCACGGGCACAAGAGTCCGGTGTGGACGCCCGATTCCCTCGGGTGTCCACACCGGCGCTGATCCGTTGCCGGGGAGGCCGAGACCTCCCCGGCAACGGCGGTATCAGTCACGGTCGATACGGCCCGAACGGTGCGTGCCGACCGGAGGCTGCCCGGAGACAGCGGCGTTCTCCCGGTTCCGCGATCACACAACGCCACCACCGATCACGTGCTGATTCCTACTTCCCACAGTGCACTTCATCGCGAAGTGCTCGACTGGAGAAACACCTCAGCAGTTGTTGCTGACGGTGCTGCCGGGAAGCTGCGCCTCGGCAGCCGAGGTCTCCAGGGCCTGAAGGTCCAGAACAGCCATGCTAATCACCTTTCTAGTGTTTTCGACAAGTTTCCCGCCCCGTGCGGGCGGATCTACCGGAGAACTTTTCAGCAGTTGTTGCTGACGGTGCTGCCCGGAAGCTGCGCCTCGGCAGCCGAGGTCTCCAGGGCCTGAAGGTCCAGAACAGCCATGCTAATCACCTTTCTAGTGTTTTCGACAAGTTTCCCGCCCCGTGCGGGCGGATCTACCGGAGAACTTTTCAGCAGTTGTTGCTGACGGTGCTGCCGGGAAGCTGCGCCTCGGCGGCCGAGGTCTCCAGGGCCTGAAGGTCCAGAACAGCCATGCTAATCACCTTTCTGATATTTCCCAGCCGGACGACCCGTCGGACCCACTGGTGGCCCGGAGTTCATACGGACAGGAAGGGAAGAAGCGGAACATTCTCGTCCGCCACGGAGGCCGCGGCGACCAAGACTCCCGCATTACCAGTTGCGAAATCCATGGACAAGCGGGAACATCCGTCACCGGGAAAAGAAACATGTCCACGATAGGCAAGCGCATGCCAACTCAAACGTTCGAGGTGGCTTTCCGTCTGCCTGGAATCAATTGTACCCGTACGACCGCGGTCGAGTCGAGCATTTACGCCCATTAGTCCGGCGCGTCCGTGGAAGAGATTTGCGTCCATGACGAAGTCGCTGTGACAGCCCGCGGCGAGCGGCCCCAGTGCCGCTTCGAGTTCGCCGTCGTCGACGCGGCGCAGAATGTCGTCGACCACGAGCGCGATTCCGGCAGATCCGACGTCGAGATACGGCAGCCGCCGGAATCCGCCGTCAACCTGCCAGGTCCCGTCCTCGTCGGCCACGCACAAGCGCAGGTCCCGGCGCACGGCAGCGATCGCCGTGTCGAGCCAGCCCTTGTCACCGGTGGCCTCGAACAACCGCAGGAAGAACAGCGCAGGTCCGGACCAGCCCCGGATGAGGCCGCCGTGTGTTCCGGCGTCCGCTGCGCGGCCGAGCCTGCCGGGCGGCTTGTCGACGCCGTGCGCGCGCCCGTCGGCCACGGCTTCCTCCAGTCGCAGGGCGATGCGGAGCGCGTCGGACAGCCGGTCACCGCTGCGGCCGCTTGCGGCCGAGCCGTACTTGCCGTGCAGATGAAGCAGGTTCAGCCCCACCCCGGCCAGGCCACTCAGGTAGCTCACGTCGCGCATCTGCTCGACGGATGCCGCCGCACGGTCGATCAGTGCGGCCGCCGCGTCCCGGTGGCCGAGCTCGTCGAGCACGTACGCGATGCCGTGGGCGCCGTCCAGGAACCCCGGCGCGGCCACGGGTTCGTCGGCCCGTGCGAGCAGCCACTGCCGGTACCGGTCGTCGACCTCGTAGCCCGTCACGTGCAGCGACCACAGGACGCCGGCGGCACCGTAGGCGAAACAGGATCCTCCCGTGACGAACTGCTCGGTGTCTCCGGGGAAGAGCCGGTCGGTCCGGTCCGGTTCCGCGCTGGCCACCATCGCCGCGGCGACCGAATCGCGCCAACGACGTTCGGCGGGGGCCGGGGTGTCCCGCGGCAACGCGGCGACCTCCGGCGCCGGTGCGGCCTTCGCCGTCGCCGCACCGGTGACCGACGCGGCGAAATCGGCGGGCAGGTCGAACAGCTCGCAGGCGACCGTGACCAGCGCATCGAGTTTGGCCGGTGCGATCGCGAGCACACTCGTCAACGGCAGGTAGAACCACAGCCGGAGGATCGCGAGCGCGTTGCGGTCGATGTCCTCGTCGAGGGCCGTGGCCGTCGTGAATCCGGCGTGCCCCATGCGCTGCGTCCTGCCGGCACCCGCCTCGAACGCGGCCTCGAAGTCGACGAGGCCCACCTCGTCGTTCTCGTCGACGATGACGTTGGCCGGATGGAGGTCGGCGAACACGACGCCGCGTTCGTGGATCCGTTCGATCAGACGCGTCACGTTGGCGTGGATGCGCTCGGCCCGCCGCACGTAGGCGGCGCGTTCGACGGCCCCGCTTGCCGCGCCGATCAGCGGGTAGTGCCGCGCGAGCCACTGCTGCAGCGTCACGCCGGGCACACGGTCCATCGCCACGAACCGGTGCTCCCACACGGTGGTCACCTCGTGCACCGCGGGAACACCGTCGATGCCTGCCAGTCGCCGCAACGCCCAGACCTCGTGGTCCATCCGGCCGACGGCATCGGTGTCGGCGTCGCTCAGACCGGCGTGCGGCCGTGCCTCCTTGAGCACGAGTTCCCTGTCATCGGTGGCACTGTCGTCCGTGTCACCGACGTCGGTGGCACTGTCGTCGGTACCCCGCTCGGCCACGTAGACACCGCCGCCGTTCGAGAAGTGCAGCGCCTCGACGACGCGATAGTCCAACGTCGCACCGGTCGCACTCCGCCGCTCCAGACTCGGCCGGAGCACGTCCGGCACCGGGACCCAGTCGGGAATCGTGAACACCGGCTTCCGCTCGTCCGGCACGAGTGTTCCGTCCGGCCGCTCGATCGCCAGTACCCGCTCACCCTCCTCGGTCACGCAGAAGCGTTTCGCGAAGCCGCCGTAACGGACGTAGAGCGGACCGTTGCCGAACCGCAGGTCGCTGAGGATGTACGGGCCGGCGTTACCCGAGAGCGCGGCGTCCAGCTCGTCGAGACACGTCCTCAGCTGGTGCTCGTCGACCGGGTAGATCGTGACGACCTTCCCGCTCGCGGCACGCGGTGCGTACTTGAGGCTGAAGGCCCGGACCAGATTGCGGCCGCCGAGGAACTTGAACGTGATGTCGTTGCGGAAGCAGTGTTCGGCTGCCACCCGGACCGCCTCGTCGGCATTGTCCGGCGTCGCGCTGATGTGGATCTTCCATCCCTGCGGGGGAAGCCGTACGGACTCCGGTCGCAGCGACACCCAGCCGTCGGAACCACCCCGGCTCCATCCCTCCGGCGGAGCCTCCGTGGCCAGCGGGAAAGCCGTTCCGTCCGGCCGCCATCGGGCCGGATCCTCGAAGAACACGGGATCTGCGAGCGTGTACAGCTGCGCGAGCGGGTTCATCGGATGTCCTTCCGCCGGAGTCAGTACGGCCGTACGCGGGCGATACGGTCACCGAAGCTGGTCAGTGAGGTCGGCGGGTCCGAAGCGAGGTACTTCGCGAGCGCTTCCTGCGCCTGCCGCTTGTCCTCCTCGGGGACGAGATCCTCCACGGGGAACTGGTCGGCGTGCGCTGCGGCGCCCTCGTAGAACTCGTCGCGCAGGATCGACCACACCGTGCGGTCGTGGTACATGCCGTCCATGAAGTAGTAGTCGCGCAGCACGCCTTCGAGCACGAATCCGCCCTTGGTGAGGATCGCCAGCGTGTGCTTGTTGTACGACGCGGTGCTGAACTCCACCCGGTGCGCGTTGAGTTCGTGGAACAGGAAGTCGACGAGTTGCCCGAGCGCATCGGCACCCGCGCCGCCGTTCCATTTCTCGGGGTCACCGATCGCGCCCCCGATCACGTAGGACCCTGCGGTACCCGACGTCCGGTAGTTCACGACCCCGACCGGGGCTCCGTCGTCGGTCACGACCATCAGGTAGCGCACCTTGCCGCTCTCGTTGAGTTCGCGCACGGCATCCGCGGTCACCACCTCGTGGGTGTCCCCCGTCAGCGCGCTCGTGGGCGAGAGCGGGCGAAGCCACGATTCGACCAACTCGTAGTCGCTTTCTCCGGGAAAACGGAGGACGCACATTTTTCTCACCATCGGAAAACCCCCATGCCGGTCACCTCGCGCCGTTTCGGACACCATTTCCGGTGTGTTGTCGTCGTTACGAGGGCGTCAACCTGAATGCACGAACCGATCGCACGACGCGTACTGCCCGGCAAGGCCGGACACACTTCACGGTCGTGCGTTATGAGGTTCTTCCCCGGCTTCGTCGCCGAAGATTGCCACGACAAATCGTCGAAGGTAGTCGCCCCTGGCGCGCACCTCGAAGCTCCCCAGCTGTGCGCGTTCGGTCCACATCGGGCAATGGTCCCGGTTCGAATCCGAGCGATGGCCGCACGCAGCCCCCTCGCGAGGCAGCCTGCGCCGCCCGCAAATCAGTGCGATGTCGGCGAGACTGCCGGGACCCCCGGCGGGTGTCAACCGAATCCCGGGACACCACCGACTTTCGGATGACCACCTCGGGACCGGCGGCTCGTTCAGCTCACAACGCCTTAACGGGCGGCACGACCGGACCGGGTCACGGCGACACGACACCCCGTTCGTCGACACCGTCGGTAGCTCCACGGATTCCCTACTGCAAACTTCTCGTCAAACGTTCACACGTCAGAGCTAAAGCAGCACTACCTTCGATCACGTTCGGTTCACATCGGCCTTTCGTTGCGCTCCCCGCGGCGGAAGGCGACACGGCATCGTCCAGTTCTCCTTCGAGCGCGTTCGGCCACGACCTGTTCGTCCGTCCGGCGACCCGTTCCCACGCGTCGTCGACGTCCGACACCGCTCGCCTTCCACACTGGAGGACTGACTTGAACCGCTGGAGCACCCTGCTCGTGGACGAAGCACGGCTCGGCGACCTGGCCGCGCTGCCGTCCTCGGACGTCCTGCGGCACGCCGATCTGGTGGCCGGCCGCAAGCCCAAACCCGTTGAGCTGTACCAAAGGTGGGAACGACAGCAGTGGTCGGCCGAGGACATCTCCCTCGGTACGGACCACGAGATGCTCGCCGACCCGCGCGTGCCGCAGGGCGTGCGGACGATGATCGAGAACGCCATCGCCACGTTCATCATCGGCGAGTGGACGGGCCTCGACATGCTCGGCCCGATCCTCACCGGCTCCCCCGACGAGGAGTACTCGCTCTTCCTCGGGACGCAGATCGCCGACGAGACGCGTCACACCCGGGCGGTCTTCCGCCTCGGCGAGGAAGTCATGGGCATGAGCGAGAACCCCCGCGCCATGCTCACCGAAGCCTGGAACCTCAGCACCCCGGCGCACGCCGAGCTCAGCATGCTCGAAGCGGACATCGTGCGGGGACTGCACGAACGCCCGATGAACTACGGCCAGTGGCTGCAGGCCGTGACGCTGTTCCATCTCATCACCGAGGGAGTGCTGGCGCTCGTGGGACAGCGGGTGCTCGTCCACGCGCTGCGCGACATCGACCTGTTCAACGGCATCAAGACGGCGTTCACGGCGATGTGCCGCGACGAGTCACGGCATGTCGGGTTCGGCCTGCACGCGCTGCGCACCGGCGTCAACGAGGGCTACGGCGACCAGATCAACGAGGTGCTGGAGAAGGCCGTGCCACTGGCACTGCGGCTGGACAACGAGTTCGAGGGCATCGCCGTCGACTTCCGCGGGATGAGCGTCGACATCCTGCGCAAGCACCTGTCGCTGATCGGGACCGATCCGGCGTTCATCGACCACCTGCTGCGCGAGTACTCCGCCGATGTCACCCCGGCTCGCTGACCCGGCCGCCCGTCCGGCACCGGGCGGGCGCACCGACGCAGGCTGCGTGCGCGAACGCCGCGGCCGTCCGCATCCAGGAGCACCCATGGACTCCACCAAACCGAGAATCATCACGCCCGGCGGTGTGCTGACCGCGGCCGACATCGAGCGGCGCGGCGCGGCGATGGCCCGGCGGCTGCGCGAACACGGGTTCCGCGCGGGCGACCGGGTCGGGCTGTCGGGCGCCAACTCCCCCGACTTCGTCGTCGCCCTGCTCACGCTGATGCACCTCGACGCCAGCATCATGCTGCTCGACGACCAGTCGACCGACGAAGCCAGGAGCAGTGCGCTCACGAAGGCTTCGGCGACGTGGCTGCTCTGCGACGACACGGCGGCGGCCCGGCCTTCCGAACCGGTACGGGCGCTCGGCCTGCGCGAACTGACCGCCGAGGACCGGACGGCAGCGGAACCGGCGTTGCAGCTCGACCTCGCCTCGTGGAGCACGCGGCAGGACGCGCTGATCGTCTGGTCGTCGGGAACGACGGGCAGTCCGACCGGCGTGGTCAGATCGGGCGGCAGCGTGCTGGCGAACATTCACCGCTCGCAACGGCGGATGCGATACACGGCCGACGACGTGCTGCTGCCGCTCCTGCCGTTCTCGCACCAGTACGGACTCTCACTGGTCCTGCTCTGGTGGTTGACCGAAGCCTGCCTGATCGTCGTTCCGCCCACGCGCCTCGACCGGGCGCTCGAAGCCATCGAGGGGCTGAACGTGACGGTCGTGGACGGAGCGCCCTCGACCTACCACAGCATCCTCCGCATGCTCGAACGCAAGCCCGTGGCACCGGAGGCGCTCGCCTCGGTGCGCATGTGGTGCGTCGGCGGCGCTCCGCTGGGGGTCACGCTCGCCACCGAGTTCCGCGAGGTCATCGGCGCGCCGCTGTTGGACGGCTACGGTTCCAGCGAGGCGGGCAACATCGCGCTGGCCTCCGTGGACGATCCGACGTTGCTCGGCACACCGCTGGACGGCATCGAGATCGACATCCTCGGCGAGGACGGCGCGCCGTTGCCGCAGGGCGAGGTCGGCGAACTACTGGTGCGGACCCCCGATCTCATGACCGCGCTGCTGGCCGACGACGGCACGTTGCGCCACGTGGACCGCTCGTCCTACCGCACGGGTGACGTCGGCTATCTCGACGAGCGCGGCAACGTCGCCGTGCTGGGCCGCAAGGGTGCCGTGCACCGGCACGGGCACACGCTGTATCCCGAGGCGCTGGCACGCAAGGCCGAAGCGTGCGGAGCGCCGGTGGAGGTCGTCGCCGTCGAGGACACCCGGCGCGGCTGTCAACTCGTGTTCGCCGTCGCGGACGACTCGCGCCGCGATCCGCGGATGTGGCGGCGGCTGCTGCACGACCGGCTCGCCGTCCACGAACGCCCCAACAAAGTCGTCGTCGTTCCCGCCTTCCCTCGCAACAGAAACGGAAAGGTAGACATGAACCAGCTCCGTACGACCGTGGCGAAAGCCTCGGACAACGCGGCCGCGTCGAACTCCCCGGTCGCGCTCGCCCGTGAGAACGACACCGGGGTGCCGCTGGCCGACCGCGCACCGGCGTTGCGTGCGGTCGAGAACTACCTCAGGACGCATCGCGAGGAGATTCTCGCGATCCTGACCGAGGTGTCCAACCACAAGACTGCCGAGGGCGAGTTGGACACCGCGATCGAGACACTCAGCGGTGCGCTCGAGGAGGTGTCGACGTATCGGCCGCCGCGCATCGGCTCCACCGCGGTGTTCATGCCGTCGAACATCCCGCTCTACTCGTACGTGCTCTACCTGCTGGTGCCCGCGCTCTACAGCGAGCGGGTGGTGTTCCGGCCGTCCAGTCACATCAACAAACAGTTGATCCGGCTGCACGAACTGCTCGAACCCCACCACGGGCTGCCGCTCCAGCTCTCGGCCAGCACGCAGCGCGATTTCGTCGAGGGCCCCGTCACCGAGGCCGACCTGGTGATCTTCACGGGAACCTACGCCAACGCCGAGAAGATCCGTACGAAACTCGACGACGAGCAGCTGTTCGTCTACTTCGGCCAGGGCATCAATCCGTTCATCGTCGGCCAGAACGCCGACGTCGACAGGGCGGTCACCGACGCCGTCGAGATCCGCCTGCTGAACTCGGGGCAGGACTGCTTCGGACCGGACGTGCTGTTCGTGCACGAGTCCGTCTCGGAGCGGTTCCTCGAACTGCTCACCAAGCGGCTCGACGACCTCGTCTTCGGCACCAACGCGGACCCGCACGCCGACTACGGCCCGATGCACTACGAGCAGGCGTTCGGGTTCGCGCTCGACCACCTGCACCGCCATGCGGGCGACATCGTCCACGGCGGGCACGCCGAGCTCGCCACCCGTGAGCTGCAGCCGACCGTGCTGCTGCGCGACATCGGCGGCAAACCGAACTGCGAGGAACTGTTCGCGCCGATCTTCAACGTGCTGCGGTACTCCACGCAGGACGAGCTGCACGAGTTCCTGGCGTCACCGTTCTTCGAGGAGCGGGCCATGGGCGCGATGGTGTACGGCGACCTGCCGGAGACCGTGCGGCTCCTGCAGAAGCGGCACGAGGTCTGCGTCAACACCACTCTGCTGCACACCGACAACGGCAATGCGCCGTTCGGTGGCAGGGGCATGGTCGCCAACTACGTCGCCCACCGGGGCAAGCGCAGCGCGGAGCCGCTGCTCGCGTCGAAGGCGGTGGCCGATTACCTGAAGCCGGCCGAGTGACCACGGGCGGTGCCGGCTCACCCCCGAAGCGAGCCGGCACCGCCCCGGTCGTTCAGTGCCTCCAACGTGCCCCTCGGGGCACGTTGGAGGCACTGAACGCCCCTGAGGTGCCCTGGGGGCGCGGGAGGCGTGACCCGGCGCACGTCACCGGGAGTTCCGAGAGCGCACGCTCGTAGTTAGGGTAGGCACAGTTTACCGGCCTCCCTCGAAAGGGCGTACCCATGAGTCGTGCCGCTCGGCCTCAGCGGGCTCTGTTCGTCGTACTCCTCGCGGGCGTGTTCGCGGTCCTGACCGGCTGCACCACGACCGGCGCCGACGGCGAGCCCGGTGGCGGCGAGCAGCAGCTCAACCCGCAGGCCGACAGCTCGCAGTTCCCGGTCACGATCCCCACCAAGTTCGGCGACGTGACCATCGACGAGCCGCCGCAACGCGTCGTGGCGCTCGGCTGGACCGACGCCGAGGTCGCGATGGCGCTCGGCGTGCAACCGGTCGGCGCGGCCGACTGGCTCGAGGTCGGCGGCAACGGCCTCGGCCCCTGGTCGCAGCAGAAGTACGACCGGCCACCGGAGAAGCTGGGCACGCTCGAGGTGAACATGGAGAAGGTCGCCGGACTGAACCCCGACCTCATCCTCGACACCCGATCCAGTGGCGAACGTGCACGGCACGACCGACTCACCGAGATCGGCGTTCCCGTCGTCAGCCTTCCCGAAGGCGCCGACGACTACCTCACGACGTGGCAGCAACAGCTCGACATGATCGGCACGGCGCTCGGCAGGCAGGACGAGGCCGAGCAGCTCCGGAAGGACCTGAACGCGAAGTTCGACCGCGTCGCCGCCGAGCACCCCGAGTTCAGGGGCAAGGAGATGGTGCTGGCCTCACGACTGCCCGACGCGTGGGGCGCCTACCTCGACGGCGACGGCCGGGTCGAGTTCATGCAACGGCTCGGGTTCGTCAACTCGCCGCGCATCGAACGCCAGCCCGGCGGCCGCGGGTTCAGCGTCCCCGTCTCCGACGAACGTCTCGACCTGCTCGACGCCGACCTGACCGCGGTGTTCCTCATCGGCACCGACCCCGAGGACGTCACCGGCGACCCGCTGTACCGGGCGATCCCTTCGGTCGAGAAGGGCAACGACCTCGTGCTGAGCGACCAGGACATCTCACTGGCGTTCTCCAGTAATTCGGTGGTCGGCCTGTCCTGGGCACTCGACGAGGTCGTGCCGCTGCTCGCGGACACGCTCGGCGACTGACCGCTCACCGGTGACCGTGCGCAACCCACTCGGCATCGGCGCGCTGCTGCTGGCTGCGTGCGCGCTCAGCCTCGCGGTCGGCACCAAGAACATCCCGGTGACGACCGTGTTCGACGCGCTCACGGCGTTCGATCCGGATCGGGTCGACCACCTGATCGTCACCGAACGCCGCGTGCCCCGGACCGTGGCGGGACTGCTCGTCGGCGCGGCACTCGGACTGGCGGGCACTCTCATCCAAGGAGTCACCCGCAATCCGCTGGCGGACCCGGGCATCTTCGGTGTCAACGCGGGCGCCGCACTGTTCGTGGTCCTGGGGATCGCCGTGTTCGGCGTGACGAGCCTGACCGGGTACGTGTGGTTCGGGTTCGCGGGTGCCGCGGCGGCCTCCGCGGTGGTCTACGTCATCGGCTCGCTCGGCCGGGGTGGTGCCTCCCCGTTGAAGCTGGCACTCACGGGTGCGGCCCTGACCGCGGCGCTCAGCTCGTTGCAGAGCGCCGTGCTGCTGACCGACCCCGCCACGCACGACCGGTTCCGGTTCTGGCAGGTGGGCACGCTCGCCGGCCGCGACCCGGAAGTCGTGGGGCAGGCGTTGCCGTTCCTCGCGGCCGGGATCGCCGGGGCGCTGCTGCTCGGCAAAGTCCTCAACGGACTGTCACTCGGGGACGACGTCGCGCGTTCGTTCGGGCAGAACACGACGGCCGACCGCGTGTGGTGCGGCCTCGCTGTCGTCGTGCTCGCCGGTGCCGCGACGGCCCTGGCCGGGCCGATCACGTTCCTCGGGCTCGCGGTGCCGCACCTCGCCCGCATGCTCGCCGGTCCCGACTACCGGCGGATCCTGCCACTGTCGATGCTGATCGCACCGGTTCTGCTGCTCGTCGCGGACGTGCTCGGCCGGGTCGCCGCACGGCCCGGCGAGGTGCAGGCCGGCGTCGTGACGGCCCTGCTCGGCGCCCCCGTGCTGGTGGTGCTCGTGCGACGGCGGAAGCCGGCCCGGTTATGACCCGGGCGACCACACCCACCGCCGCCGGGCGGAACAGCGGGGCGACGTCCGACGACGTGGCCCTGGTCTCGCACGCCCGCCGCCGGGAACGCGCGCGGGCGATCACCGTGGCGACGGGGCTCGCACTCGCCGTCACCGCGATGCTGCTCGCCGCACTCGCCGTCGGCGACTTCCGGATCGGCATCCCCGATCTGCTGGCCAGGCTCACCGGTCAGCAGGTCGGTGCGCTGCAACCGCGGATCGACTACGTGCTGTTCGACCTGCGCCTGCCACGTGCGGTGACCGGGATCCTCGTGGGAATCGCGTTCGGCCTGGCGGGCTCGCTGTTCCAGCGACTGCTCCGGAATCCACTGGCCAGTCCCGACGTCCTCGGCGTCTCGGCCGGTGCCAGCGCCGCCGCCGTACTGGCCATCGTCGCCTTCGGCGCGAGCGGGTTCGCCGTGTCGGCGGGTGCGTTCACCGGCGCCGTCGCAGCATCCGCGCTGATCTACGCGCTCGCATGGCAACGCGGCATCAGCGGCTACCGGCTCGTGCTGATCGGCATCGGCGTCAACGCGGCACTGCTGGCCGCGGTGTCGTTCCTCATGACACGCGCCGACATGACCGACGCACAGCAAGCGCTCCTGTGGCGCACGGGCAGCCTGTACGACAGTTCGTGGGACCACGTCACGGCGCTGCTGGGCTGTCTCGCCGTCCTGGTGCCCGCGGCGCTGCTGCTCGCGCGGGCACTGCCGCGGCTGCAGCTCGGCGACGACTCGGCGCGCGGGCTCGGCCTGCCCGTCGAACGCACCAGGCTGGCACTGCTGCTGGTGGCGACCGGGTTGATCGGGGTCGGCACCGCGGCGGCCGGGCCGGTCGCGTTCGTGGCGTTCCTGTCGGGGCCCATCGCGTCCCGGCTGCTCGGCGGTGCCCGCCCGGGCGTGGCGGTGGCGGCACTCGTGGGCGCGCTGGTGACGCTGAGTTCCGACTTCGCGGCCCAGCACCTGTTCGGCGATCAGCAGTTCCCCGTCGGCGTCGTGACCGGTGCCGTCGGCGCGCCGTACCTGTTGTGGCTGCTGGCGAAAAGCAATCACGCCGGACACGGCGAATGATGGAGGAGGCCATGGCAGGCGAATCCGCAGCAGAACCCGCCGTCGCCACGACGGCGGATTCCGGCGGCCCGCAGCGGTCCACTGTGCACACCGAACGGATCAGCCTCGGTTACGGCGATCGCCGGGTCGTCGACGACCTGTCGGTGACCATCCCACCGGGGAGGATCACGGTCATCGTGGGCCCCAACGCCTGCGGCAAATCGACCCTGTTGCGCGGCATGGCACGGCTGCTGCGGCCCACGTCCGGCGCCGCGTGTCTCGACGGCAAGAGCATCCACTCCCTGTCCAGCCGCGACGTCGCACGGCAACTCGGAATCCTGCCGCAGTCGCCGTCGGCCCCGGAAAGCATCAGCGTCACCGACCTCGTCGGCCGTGGCCGGTCACCGCACCAGGGCTGGTTCGGCCGCTGGTCGGACGCCGACGAGCAGGCCGTCGCCGACGCCATGCGCGCGACGGGCACCCTCGACCTGGCCGACCGCGCCGTCGACGAGCTCTCCGGCGGGCAACGCCAGCGCGTGTGGATCGCCATGGCGCTCGCGCAGCGCACCGGGGTGCTGCTGCTCGACGAGCCGACGACGTTCCTCGACCTCACCCACCAGGTAGAGGTGCTCGACCTGCTCGCCGACCTGAACCGCACCGAGGGCACGACGATCGTGGCCGTGCTGCACGATCTGAACCTCGCGTGCCGCTACGCCGACCACCTCGTCGTGCTGTCCGAGGGCAGGCTGATCGCCGAGGGCATGCCGCGGGAGGTGGTCACCGAGGCGCTCGTGCGGGATGTCTTCGCACTGCCGAGCCGAGTGATCGACGACCCGGTCTCGGCCACCCCGCTCATCGTGCCGATCGGCAGGCACCACACCTCCGCGCTCCCCACGGGAGCGGCCGCTGCCGGTTCGACTGCTCCCGGTTCGACTGCTCCCGGCACGGCTGCTGCCGGCACGGCCGTGTCGTCGGAGGCCGAGCTGCGGGAGGTCGTCGAGGAGCCGGTCCCGCTGATCGCCGACAAGGCGGCACCGGCCATCGACGACGAGTCCCGGCGGTTCCTCGAAGCCGCCCCGCTGTTCCTGCTGGCGTCGGCGGCCGACGACGGCACGGTGGACGTGTCCCCACGCGGCGACGAGCACGGCAGTGTGATCGTGCTGGACGAGTACACCGTCGCGTTCGCCGACCGGCCCGGCAACCGCCGGGTCGACAGCATGCGCAACATCCTCCGCAATCCGCGCGTGGCGATGGTGTTCCTCGTCCCGGGCACCGACCACACCCTGCGGGTCAACGGCACCGCCGCGATCGTCCGCGACGCCGAGCTCCTCGAGCGGCTCGCGGTGAAGGGATCGCCGCCCGACCTGGCGGTGGTGGTCACGGTGTCCGAACTCTTCGTCCACTGCGGACGCGCGTTCAACCGGTCGAAGTTGTGGGATCCCGACACCTGGCCGGAGCAGGGTTCCCTCCCGACAGCGGGAACCCTGCTCAAAGCCCACACCGCGCTGCGGGACGCACTGCGCGGCTCGGAGAGCGACGACACCTGACCTCTCAAGCACCGTGTTGCGGATTCCCGGGGCCGTGTTGCGGATCCCGGGCACCGTGTTGCGGATTCCCGGGGCCGTGTTGCGGATTCCCGGGGCGGTGTGGGTGGCCGTGAGGCCACACACCGCCTTCAGCGGCGCGGTTCCCAGCGAAACATCTTCCCCGCCAGGTTGGCCGCTACGAACACCCAGGCGAGGGTCGGGGCGAGCAGGATCAGTGATTCCGACAGCGCCGCCCCGCCGTTCCAGGCGTTCAGCATCAACTCGGTCGCCGCGCCACCGGGCAGCAACCGTTTGACCAGTTCCAGGTCCTCGGTGCCGGTGAGCCCGATCCAGCTCGCCACGACGATGACGCCGAGGGCGACCGGCAGGGTCGTGACCTGCGCGTGTTCGGGCGAGTTCGTCATACCCGCGGTCGCCAGGGCGAATCCCACCAGCATGGCGAGCGTCGAGGCGACCCCCACGACGAGGAGCACGACGTCCGCGGGCCCGCCTGCGACGACGCCGAGAACGATGAGGACGCCCGTCACCTGGACGGTCGCGAGCACGGTGACCGGGAGCAACAGTCCGCCGAGGATGCCGCCGTCGCCGAGCGCCGTCGACCGGAGCCGTTTGAGGAACAGGTTCTGTCTGCGCGAGGCGAGCGTGGTCACCGCCGTCGTGTAGAGGCCGAAGGCGCCGACCGTGAACACCACGACCGCGGCGATGTAGCCGAGACTGCCGATGTCGGCGAAGATCTCGTGGCGGTAGATGAAGAACGCGCTGACGGCGATGGGCATGATGAAGCTGGTCACCAGCACGAGCCGGTTGCGGAAGAGCTGGACGAGTTCGCCGTAGGCGATGCCGAACATGAGTACTCCCTCGGTGAGAAGATCGCGGAGCCGACGCGGCCGCCGGATCAGTTGATGGCGCGGAACACGTCGTCGAGACGGGTGGGGCCTGCCTCCAGTCCGACGAGGTCGACGCCGTGGTCCTCGGCCCAGCCGAGCAGCGTGTACAGGTCCTTCTGGACGCGGTGGGTCTCCACGCGGAACGTCCCGTCGACCTGTCGCTCCACGTGCAGCGGCAACGCAGGGACCCCGGCGAGCGGGCGGGCCGGTAGACCGAAGCTGATCACGCCCGGCAACGCGCCCGTCAGCTCGGCGACCGTGCCTTCCCGGTGGAACACGCCCTGGTGCATCAGCCCGATCCGGTCGGCCCGCTGCTGGGCCTCCTCGAGGTAATGCGTGGTGAGCACCACCGTGGTGCCGCCCTCACGCAGCCGGTCGACGGCGTCCCAGAGCTCGTCGCGGGACTGGATGTCCAGACCGGTCGTCGGCTCGTCGAGCACGATGAGCTCGGGGGTGCCGTACACGGCGGTGGCGAAGTCGAGCCTGCGCTTCTCGCCACCGGAGAGCTGGGAGACCCTGGTGCGTTCCTTCCGGCTGAGCCCGACCAGGTCGACGACCCGGTCGACGTCGTCGTCCCGCCCGGTCAGCGCACCGATGATGCGGACCGACTCCGCGACGGTGAGGTCCGGGGAGAACCCGCTCTCCTGCAGCATGATGCCCATGCGCGGCCGCACCGTGTCCCTGTCTCGCGGACTGCTGCCGAAGACGCGCACGGTGCCCGACGCGGGCGGCCGGTGCCCTTCGATCACCTCCAGCGCCGAGGTCTTGCCCGCACCGTTGGTGCCGAGCAGCGCGTAGAACTCGCCGCGCCGCACCTGGAAGGTGAGGTCCTTGACCGCGTGGAACTCGCCGTAGACGAGGTTGAGCCGCTCGACGTCGATGACCGGGGTGTCGTCTGTACTGTTCATGGCGTCGATTCCACGCCGCGAGGGGCCGCGTGGGCAGTGTCGCGGCGTCACGAGTCCGGCATGACATTTCCCAGTACGCACCCATGACGTGGTGTCACTAGCGGCGGTACTCGCAGCACGGAATGCTGGGGTACGGATCTGCCCGCTCCTTGCCGACGAGGACCAGTGACGACCACCGACGACCGGACCGACGCACAGACCCGGCTGCGCAAGATCAACCTCACCGTGTTGATGCCGCCGGTCCTGGGTGTCGGCATTCTGCTCATCATCGTCGACACCGACACGTGGCTCGACCGGGCCGTACTCGCCGTCGGTGTCGCGACGGCGGCGTACGCGTTCGTGCAGTGGGCCCGTGGGGGCATCCTCCGGGTCGCCGTGCCATGCCTCGCGCTGACGGCAGGCGTGTGGCTCTACGGTGCGCTGGCCTCCGACATGCGCACGGCGTTCTTCCCACTCCTCGTGGTGGGGCCGTTCGTCGTGTCGCGGCTGCCGCGCCGGCGTATCGCCGCGACGGTGGCACTCACCGTCGGCGGCGCGGCGATCGGGGCGCTGCGCCTGCTCGTGACCCCCGGAGACGTACCGGGAGTCCTGCTGGCCGACGTCGCCATCCCCGGCGGCCTGCTGTTGCTGGGGTCCTTGGCCGAGTTTCCCAACAAACGCTTCTACGACGTCGTATCGGACCTCGAACGGGCGCGGTACCGGGAGGCCGAGCTCGCCGTCGCCGGGGAACGTGTGCGGTTCGCCAGCGACCTCCACGACATCCAGGGCCACACCCTGCACGTCGTCAAGCTCAAGGCCGCACTCGCGCGCAGGCTCGTGGCCACCGATCCCGCCAGGGCCGAGAGCGAACTGCAGGAGATCCACGACCTGGTGGGCGAGACGATCACCCGCACCAAGGAGCTCGCCCACGCCCAGCGGCGGCTGAACCTGACGGCCGAGCTGGAGAACGCGAAGAACCTGTTCGAAGCGGCGGGGATCGCCGTCGACATCGACCGCAGCGAGGACCCCGCTCCCGGCGTGAGCGAACTGCTCGGCCAGGTGCTGCGCGAAACCACGACGAACATCCTCCGGCACGCCCAGGCCGACCGGGTGCACATCACGTTGGCGGCCTCGGGCATCACGATCGTCAACGACGGCGCACCGGACACCCGGCCGGTCCTCAGTGGACTGGCGGCGCTCACCGATCGCATCGCCGACGCAGGTGGTGCGCTGACGGTGCGACAACGGGGCGGACGGTTCGTCACCGCCGCCGAGTTCGGCACCGCCGCCGCGCCCACGACCGCGCCCACGACGGGAACCGGTATCGGCGAGGAGGGATCGGCGTGACGACCGTGGTGCTGGCCGACGACGAGGCGTTGCTGCGGAAGGCGATGGCGGCCCTGCTGCCGATGGAGGGCGACATCACCGTGCTCACCGAGGCCGCCGACGGCGAGGCCGCGGTACAGGAGACGCTGCGGCACCGGCCGGACGTACTCGTGATCGACCTGGAGATGCCGGGTGTGGACGGCCTCGGTGCGGTCTCGCGGATCCGCGAGACCGCACCGAGGCAGGTGATCCTCATGCTCACCCGGCACGCACGGCCCGGCGTGCTGCGGAAGGCGCTCAAGCTCGGGGTGCAAGGGTTCGTCAGCAAGTCGGCCGAACCTGCGCACATCGCGTCGGTGGTCGCGACGCTCCACGGCGGGAAGCGCTGGATCGACCCGGACGTGTCCGCGCTCGCCGTCGTCGACGACTGCCCGCTCACCGACAGGGAGGTCGACGTGCTGCGGGCGACGAGCGAGGGCTACTCGGTGGCCGACATCGCGAGACAACTGCACCTGGCCGAGGGCACCGTCCGCAACTACCTGTCCACGACGATGCAGAAGACCCAGACCCGCACCCGGCACGACGCGGCGAGGTACGCCCGCAACCGGGACTGGTTGTGACCGGAACTGGCTGTGACCGCGGCGGGTGGCGGGCGCCGGCGGCCAACCCGCGCTGCCGTCAGTGCAGCGGGGTCACCGGGGCGGTCCACATGCCGGTGAGCGCATCGATCAGCCCGTGGGCGGCCGCATCCCACGACTCTGCCGACGGCTCGGTACCGTCGGCCAGCGCGCGCTCGCGGTCCGCGACGGTGTGCACCATGAGGGTGCGCGCCATCTCGGCGCGCTGCTGCCGCACGCTCCGGGGAAGCTGCGGCAGGCAGGCGTCCAACCCGGTTCGGATCTCGTTCAGCGCCGGTGAGTTCAGCGCCTCCTCGGTGATCATCGCCGCGAAGGCGGGTTCGGTTGCGGCCTGCGCCGCGAACCGGGCGAACCACGTCGGCGACCCCGAGTCGGCGAGGTGCCGGGTCGTGGGCAGGACCAGGGCGGCCACCCAGTCGCGGACCGTCACCGAGCCGCGTACCTGAGCCAGTGTCTCCTCCCGCAGGTGTTCGACCCGTTGGTGCCGGTCGCGCACGATGGCGCGAACGAGGTCGGCCTTGCCGCCGAAGTGGTAGCCGACCGCCGTGTTGTTGCCCTGCCCGGCCGCTTCGCTGACCTGCCGGTTCGACACGGCCGTCACGCCGCGTTCGGCGAACAGCCGCTCGGCGGTCTCGATGATCAGCTGCCGCGTCGCGACGGCGCGCGACGTGCGTTCCACTCCGTTACCGGTCATCACGACTCAACACCTCCCGCCGGGTTCGCCGCAGCTTACGCGTCACACACCCGTCCCTCTCGAAGCGACAACATGCGGATGCAAAATTAAGGCATGTGACTGATTGCCGTCCGTCGTGACGACCGACGCACGGGGCGGCAGCATCGCGCTCCGAGTCTGACCTCGGACCGGACGGCGGACGACCAGCAGCGACGACCTCCCCGAACTGCAACACGGGCTCCGCAATCCGCAACACGGCCTCCGCAATCCGCAACACGCGCCCCGGGAAACGCAACACGGTGGCGGTGTGGCGCACGTCCGATTGACGCCTACCTCGACGGGCATCAAGATAGACGGATGTCGAAACAGCCGACGCGATTCGCCGTGTCAGCACCCCGCGGGACGCCCGGACCGCCGGCGCCGGCCGAGACCGCCGAACATTGCGGGACGTCACTGGCAGGCGACCCGTTGTCGCAGGAGCAGGCCACCGAACTCGCGCAGGCGTTCAAGGCGCTCGCCGACCCCGTGCGCCTGCGCCTGCTCTCCCTCATCGCCTCGCATGCCGGCGGCGAGGCGTGCGTGTGTGACCTGACCGGGACGTTCGACCTGACCGGGCCGACGATCTCGCACCACCTGAAGGTCCTCCGCGAGGCCGGGCTCGTGACGAGCGAGCGGCGAGCGACCTGGGTGTACTACCGCGCAGCGCCGGACGTCCTCGCGCGACTGTCCGCCGTACTCCGCCCCGCAGGCACGCCCGCGGAGTCTTCGGCCGAAGCGGGGGTCCCCGCATGACCGTGGACACGGATACGGCGACCGGTGACCGCGGCGTCGTCGGCAAGCTGTCCACACTGGACAGATTCCTGCCACTGTGGATCGCCGCGGCGATGGTGGCGGGCCTGCTCGCAGGCCGGTGGATCCCGGGGCTGAACACCACGCTCGAGGCGATCTCGGTCGGCGGCATCTCGGTGCCGATCGCGCTCGGTCTGCTGGTGATGATGTATCCGGTGCTCGCGAAGGTTCGCTACGACCGGCTCGACACGGTCACGCGCGACCACCGGCTCCTGTGGCCGTCACTGGTGCTCAACTGGATCCTCGGGCCCGCCGTCATGTTCGCGCTGGCGTGGGCACTGCTTCCGGACCTGCCCGAGTACCGCACCGGACTGATCATCGTGGGGCTGGCGCGGTGCATCGCCATGGTGATCATCTGGAACGACCTGGCCTGCGGCGACCGTGAGGCCGCCGCGGTGCTGGTGGCGCTGAACTCGGTGTTCCAGGTCGTCGCCTTCGGCGCGCTCGGCTGGTTCTACCTCGAGCTGCTGCCCGCCTGGCTCGGTCTGCCCACGGCGGACCTCGACGTGTCGGCGTGGCAGATCGTGGTGAATGTGCTGATCTTCCTCGGCATTCCGCTGCTCGCCGGTTACCTCACCCGCCGGTTCGGTGAACGCGCGAAGGGCAGGGCGTGGTACGAATCGCGGTTCCTGCCTCGTGTCGGCCCGCTGGCCCTCTACGGACTGCTGTTCACCATCGTCCTGCTGTTCGCGCTGCAGGGCGAGCAGATCACCGGCAACCCGCTCGACGTGGTGCGCATCGCGCTGCCCCTGCTGATCTACTTCGCCGTGATGTGGGCCGGGTCGTACGCGCTCGGGCGGGCGGTCGGCCTGAACTACGAGCGCACCACGACGCTCGCCTTCACCGCTGCGGGCAACAACTTCGAGCTGGCGATCGCGGTGGCCATCGCGACGTTCGGCGCCACCAGCGGCCAGGCGCTGGCCGGGGTCGTCGGGCCGCTCATCGAGGTACCCGTGCTCGTGGCCCTCGTGTACGTCTCGCTGGCGCTCCGCCGCCGCTTCGCCGGATCCACCGAAGCCACCGTTCCGCACCGGTCCGACCGGCAGTGATCCGCCGCAGGCAGAAGGAGGAGACCGTGTCCGACATTCCCGAGGTGCTGTTCGTCTGCGTGCACAACGCGGGCCGTTCGCAGATGGCCGCCGCGCTGCTCGACCACCACGCCGCGGGTCGCGTGACCGTCCGTTCCGCGGGCTCGGCGCCCGCCGAGTCGATCAACCCGGCCGTGCGCGAGGTGATGGGTGAGCTCGGGTTGGACCTGAGCAAGGAGTTCCCGAAGCCGTTGACGACCGAGGCGGTGCAGGCGGCCGACGTGGTGATCACGATGGGCTGCGGCGACGCCTGCCCGGTGTTCCCCGGCAAGCGCTACCTGGACTGGCAGCTGGCCGACCCCGCAGGCAAGGGTGCCGACGACGTGCGGCCGATCCGCGACGACATCGACCGCAGGGTGCGGGCGTTGCTGGCCGAGCTCGCGCCGACGCCGTGACGTCCCGCGCACCGGACGCGCCCGGCCGGCCGGCGACGCTGACCGGCAACCCCGGGATCAGCGCGCGGCCGGGGCGCCCTTCTCGGCGGGCGCGCTGCAGCACCCGCCGGCACCCTCGTCCGGCCGCTCGCCCACCTGCTCGTCGGCCTGCTCGTCGAGGAGACCGGAACCGCCGCAGACGCCGGTCTCGGGAAGGGTGAGTTCGACCCGTCTGGCGGATTCGGTGTCACCCGACAGTTCGGCGGCGATGCTGCGGACCTGTTCGTAGCCCGTCATCGCGAGGAACGTCGGCGCCCGGCCGTAGCTCTTCATGCCCGCCAGGTACACGCCCGGCTCCGGGTGGGCGAGTTCCGCCGCACCGTGCGGGTAGACGGTGCCGCAGGAGTGCACGTTGGGGTCGATCAGCGGTGCCAGCCGCACCGGCGCCTGCAGTGTGGTGTCCAGGTCGAGTCGCACCTCGGACAGCCACGACAGGTCGGGCCGGAACCCGGTGGCGGCAACGACCTCGTCGACATCCGACACGCGCCGCCTGTCCACAGTGACCACGTTCAGCCTGCCGCGACCGTCGCGTTCGACGACGTCGGTCCGGAACCCCGTCTCGACGGCGATGCGCCCCGCCTCGACGGCCGCCCGCGCGCGATCGCCCAGCGCACCCCTCGCGGGCAACTGGTCGGCGACGCCCCCGCCGAAGGTGTCGCCGAGCCTGCCGCGGCGCAGCAACCACGTGATCCGGGTGTCCGGCCGTTCGGCCGCGAGTTCGTCGAACATGATCAGCGCGGTCAGTGCCGAGTGGCCGCTGCCCGCGACGACGACGTGCCGTCCGGCGTAACGCTGCCGCAGCTGCGCGTCGCTCAGGTCCGGCAGGTGGTGGGTGATCCGGTCGACGGCGTCGCGTTCCCCCGCGGCCGGGAGTCCGTCGCCACCCAGCGGGTTCGGCGTGTGCCAGGTTCCGGATGCGTCGATCAGTGCTCGCGCCGTGATCCGTTCCTCACCACCGGCCGTGCGCACGTGGACGGTGAGCGGTTCGGTGTCCCGGCCCGCATCCACGACACGGTCCCGGCCGCGCCGTGCGACCCCGGTGACCTCGACGCCGAAGCGCACACGGTCACCCAGTGCCGTTGCCAGCGGCCGCAGGTAGTCGGCGGCCCATTGCGCCCCCGTCGGATACGCGTCGTCGTCCGGGCCGCGCCACCCACGGCCGTCGAGCAGTCGCCGTGCCGCCGGGGCCACGAGCTCGGACCACCGCGAGAACAGCCGCACGTGCCCCCATTGGGCCACGGCCGCGCCCGCGTGCTCGCCGCGTTCGAGCACGAGTGGTTCCAATCCCTGTTCCAGCAGGTCCGCGGCGGCAGCCAGGCCCACGGGACCCGCACCCACCACGACGACCGGCACCTCGTTCATCGACGCACTCCTCGTTCCGACGCTCACGACCCACGACTTTCATCGATGTGTATCGATCGATCTGCCGACGACAGTATCGATGCCGGTCGATGAAAGCAACCATCGATCGGCATCGATACACTCGCCGTATGCCGATCGCGCTGCGCCAAGCCCAGGTCCTGCCCACCGCGGATGCGAGCACGTACGCGGACTGGTTCGCGTGCCTCGCCGAGCCGGTACGGGTGCGCCTGCTGCACGCGGTCGCCACCAGCCCGAACGGCATCACGGTCGGGTCTCTCACCGAACTGCTCGGGACGAGCCAATCGACGTGTTCGTTCCACGTGCGCAAACTCGCCGACGTCGGGTTCGTCGAGACACACAAGGAGGGCACGAGCACGGTCGTCACCGTCAACGAGGCCTGCTGCAGCGGGCTCCCCCACGCCGCGGACGCCGTCATGGGCGCACTCGGCCCACGGCCCTGCTGCCCGGACGACCTGCCGGCCGACGTGACGGTACGGGCGCTGCGCGACGAGGACTGGCCCGCGGTGCTGCGCATCTACGAGGAGGGCATCGCCACCGGCATCGCGACGTTCGAGACGACGGTGCCCGGCAAGGAGTGCCTCGACGCGACCTGGCTGCCGGGCCACCGCTGGGTCGCCGAGATCGACGGCGAGGTGGCAGGCTGGACCGCTGCGACTCCCGCGTCCGCGCGCCAGTGCTACGCGGGCGTCGCCGAGACCTCCGTCTACATCGGAGGGGACCGCCGGGGACGCGGGATCGGGAAGGCGTTGCTGCACAAGCAGGTGACCGAGGCCGACGCCGACGGGCTGTGGACGTTGCAGACGTCGATCTTCACGCAGAACCGCGCGAGTGTCGCCCTGCACCACGCGGCCGGCTACCGCACCGTCGGCGTGCGCGAGCGCATCGCCCAGCGGGACGGCCGGTGGCACGACACGGTGCTGCTCGAACGCCGCTCACCGGTGAACTGAGCCGGCAGCGGGCCGGTGCGTGTCCCACGTCGGCCCGGCAGTCCGTTCAGCGGTGATCGCGAAAGCGATGGCCGCCCACGGGAGTCACGAGCCCCGGCGGGCGACGTCGTCGAGGCGCGAGCGCAGCGTCCCGGCGAACTCCTCGGCGTTGCGCAACCGTGAGCGCAGCTCGTCACATCGCTGTTCGGCGATCCCGGCGAACTCACGCAACCGCGCCTCCGGGTCCGGGACCTGGTCCCCCGGAGTGGCGTCCAGGATGGCAAGCAGCTCACGCATTTCGTCGAGCTGGAACCCGAGGGGCTTCATGCGCATGATCAACAGCAGCCGAGCCACATCGGGCTCGTTGTACAGCCGGAAGCCGCCCTGACTGCGCGCGCTGGGCACGACGAGGCCGACCTCTTCGTAGTAGCGGATGGTGCGCAACGACAGCCCCGTGCGCTCGGCCACCTCGCCGATCTGCATGTGCTCGGCCACACCACATCCTTCCCTCGGCCGAATTCCGACCGTAACGAGCCCGGCTCCGCACGCGCAGGCGCACGCGTCGTCACGAGATTACCGCGACGACACCGCAGGCCCATCGAGGTCGCCGTCCGGGAGCTGGGTCACATTCCGCGCAAGACTTCCCTTACGTAACGGTAGAGTCTTCTCCGTTCGGTACGAGCCCCGTCGACGCGGCTCCCTCCCCTTCCTTTCCGCACGCCTTCTGACGAAAGAAGCTGATGTCACTTCCTGCTGCCCTGCGCCCGAAACTCGGCCGCCCGGCCTGGCTGTCGCCGCGCATCCTGCGCACCGAGGCACTCTCCGGCCTGGTCGTCGCCCTGGCACTGATCCCTGAAGCCGTGTCCTTCTCGATCATCGCCGGGGTCGACCCCCGTATCGGCCTGTTCGCGTCGTTCACGATGGCGGTCGCGATCGCGTTCACCGGCGGCAGGCCCGCGATGATCTCCGCCGCCACCGGGGCGATCGCCCTCGTGGTCGCACCGCTGGCGCGCGAGTACGGCGTCGAGTACCTGTTCGCGGCCGTCGTCCTGGGCGGGCTGCTGCAGGTCCTGCTGGCCGGGGCCGGAGTCGCGCGGCTGATGCGGTTCCTGCCGCGCAGCGTCATGGTCGGCTTCGTCAACGCGCTCGCGATCCTCATCTTCACCGCGCAGCTGCCCTACCTGATCGACGTGCCGTGGCAGGTGTACCCGCTGCTCGCCGTCGGCCTCGCGATCATGGTCGGCCTGCCCAAGCTCACCAAGGCGATTCCGGCACCACTGGTGGCCATCATCGTGCTCACCATCTTCACCGTGAGCGCCGGCATCGCCGTGCCCACGGTCGGCGACCAGGGCGAGCTGCCCGACAGCCTGCCGATCCTCGGCATTCCCGCCGTGCCGTTCACCTTCGAGACGCTCACCATCATCGCGCCCTATGCCTTCGCCATGGCCCTGGTCGGGCTGATGGAGTCGCTGATGACGGCCAAGCTCGTCGACGACATCACCGACACCCACTCCGACAAGACCCGCGAGTCGTGGGGTCAGGGCATCGCCAACATCGTCACCGGCTTCTTCGGCGGCATGGGCGGCTGCGCGATGATCGGCCAGACGATGATCAACGTGAAGTCGGGGGCCCGAACCCGCGCCTCGACGTTCCTGGCCGGTGTGTTCCTGCTGATCCTCGTGGTCGCACTCGGCCAGATCGTCGGGCTCATCCCGATGGCGGCCCTGGTCGGCGTCATGATCATGGTGGCGGTCGGCACGTTCGACTGGCACAGCATCCACCCGAAGACACTCGTGCGGATGCCGAAGAGCGAGACGACGGTCATGGTCGCGACCGTCGGCGTGACCGTCGCGACCCACAACCTCGCCATCGGCGTGGTCGTCGGGGTGCTCGTCGCGATGGTGCTGTTCGCCCGCCGGGTCGCGCACCTGGTGTCGGTGGAGAGTGTGCTCGACCCCGACGGCACGACCAAGATCTACCACGTGACGGGGCAGCTGTTCTTCGCCTCGAGCAACGACCTGGTGTTCCAGTTCGACTACGCGAACGACCCGTCCGAGGTCGTCATCGACCTCTCGGACGCCCACATCTGGGACGCCTCCACCGTCGCCTCGCTCGACGCCATCACGACGAAGTACGAGGCCCGTGGCACCACCGTCACGATCACCGGCATGAACGACGACAGCGAGAAGCGTCACGCCACCCTGGCAGGCAACCTGACCGGCGCACACTGACCGGTCGGCGCCGTGCACCCCGGCGACCGGCGGCTGCCGGGGTGCACCAGCATGGTCATGTCGGGAACGCCCGAACGGCTTCCGACGCCCATCACCGAAAGTGAGCACGCGACCATGCGATTCCAGGAACTCGACTGGCAGCAGACCCCGATCGGCGAGCTGTCGCTGCGGGTGCGCCGGGACCCCGCGCTCGACCGCGAGGTGCACGAGATCAAACTCAACGACGAGTTCCTCATGTCCAGCCTGTTCACCGTGTCGGAGACGGAACTGGGCCGAAGCGCCGTGTCCCGGTTGGACGGAACGGATCTCGACGTGGCAGTCGGCGGGCTCGGACTCGGCTGCACCGCCGCCGCGGTACTGGCCGACGACCGGGTGCGCTCGCTGGTCGTCGTCGAGGCACTCGCCCCGGTGATCGACTGGCACGAACGGGCATTGCTTCCCGCGGGCGGGACGTTGGCCGCCGATCCGCGGTGCCGGTTCGTCCACGGCGACTTCTTCGCACTGGTCGCCTCCGACCAGGGGCTCGATCCGCACGAACCGGGCCGCCGGTTCGACGCCGTCGTCGTCGACATCGACCACTCCCCGCGGCACGTGCTGCACGAGAGTCACGCCGGTTTCTACCTTCCCGACGGTCTCGCCGCGCTCCACGGCCGGCTGCGGCCCGGCGGCGTGTTCGCCCTCTGGTCCGACGAGGCGCCCGACGACGAGTTCACCGCCGCGCTCGGTGAGCAGTTCTGCGACGTCACCGCCGAGGTCGTGACCTTCGACAATCCCCTCCGGCAACGCGAAGCGAGCAGCACCGTCTACCTCGCCCGCCGCCCGCAATGAGCGGCATCGGCCACCCCGACCACCGCGCCTGAGAACACCGCCATCGGAGAACCACCGCGGCGCCACTCGGGACGGGCAGCCTGGACGGCGTCCGCACCACGACGACGTTCCAAGGGGGCACTCATGCGCAAGCGTGCAGCGACAATGGCAGGCATCACCGGCCTGGCGTGGCTCCTCACCGCGGGAGCAGCGGGAGCCGCAACGACCGATCGGCCCGCGGCCGCACCGGTGCAGCCGGCGGCGAAGGTCTGCCACCTCGAGACCATCAACGGGGATCCGTACGTGTACAACTCATGGGGCGCCCCGACGACCTGCCGCGTCTCGTTCGCAATCGGGGGCCCCGCCGACCACTGCCTGAACGCCGAGGAGCGGCACCTGCTGCCTGCGGTGTCGGCCCCGCAGAGCACGTTCGCCCTGAACAATCCGGTGAGCTGCTGACACCACGAGCACGCCGGCCGGTGCCGACTCCCCGCCCCGGCACCGGCCGGTATCACCCCGGCAACCGTGCCGCACGGCCCATCACGCACCGCTGGTACCGCGACGGCGCCACCACTGTCGCCGCGACCGCGTGTGCGCGCGCAAGGCAGGGGCGTAGCGGTCCACGGCCGCCTTGACCTCTCGGACCGACGGGTTGACCAGCGCAGTCGGCCCCACGAACACCGTGGGCACCGTCTCGTTACCGCCCGCGGCCTCCCTGACACGCGCTGCCGCGGCGGGGTCCGCCCAGATGTCGACCTCGCGGATCGGCAGTCCCGATCGCCGCAGCCGGGGACGCAGCGCCATGCAGAACGGGCACCCCGGCCGCCAGTACACCTCGACCGCCTCCACCGCGGTGGCACCGTCCTCATCCATCCACTGCTCCGTTCCGTGCCTGACGACGTTCCGGGCCTGACGACGCCGCGGGCCACATCGTGACGCCGTACGGCGAGCTACGCACCGACGGCTCCCGGCCGCGACATCGTCACCTACCCAGCCTCGCACGACGCCCCGTCGTGGCCCGAGTGCCTCACGCCGAGATGTCCTCGAGGCGCTTGCCGGTCGTCTCCTCACCGAGCAGGGCGACGAGCGCGGCCGTGAGGCCGACGGCGCCGAAGACCGCGAACACCACCGGCGGTGTCGCACCCACGCCGACGAGCCACCCGACCACCACGGGCCCCAAGATCACGCCGATCCGGTTCCACGCCCCGCCGAGGCTGATGCCGAGCGCGCGCATCCGCGTCGGATACAGCTCAGCCGTGTAGAGGTACAGGCAGATGTTCACCGCGAAGATGAACACGGCCGACAGCGTCGCCCACAGGGCCACGGTGACACCGGTTTCGGCGCCGATGAGCGCCAGCACCACCAACAGCAGGCTGCCGAGGCCCAGCCCGCCGACCAGGCTGGCCCGCCTGCCGATCCGGTCGATGAGAAGCATGATCACGACGCAGCCGCCGAATCCGGCGAGGCTGGTGTACAGCGTGTACCGCAACGCCGTGTCGACGGGAACGCCGTAGATGGAGGTGTAGATGGTGGGAAGCCACGATGTCAGTCCGTAGTTGATGAAGTACCCGCAGAACCACAGCGTCGACACGATCGCGGTCCGGCGCCGGAAAGCCGGTCCGACGAGTTCACGGAAACGCCCGAGCGACTCGTTGCTCCCGGACCCCGTGACATCGGGCTCCGGCAGGGGCCGCCCGCTCGCCGATTCGACGCTGCGCTCGATCCACCGCATCTCCCGTTCCGCGCGCTCCAGGTCACCCCGGGTGGCCAGCCAGCGCGGGGACTCGGGCACATACTTCAGGATCGGCACTGCCATCAACGCGGGCAACGCACCGATCAGATACAACGCGCGCCAGCCGAAAGCGGGAACGACGACGGTGGAAACGACCGCCGCGGCTGCCAGGCCCGCGGGGAAGGCCAGCTCGTAGAGCAGGACGAACCGGCCGCGTCCCTTCGCCCTCGACAGTTCGCTGACGAAGGCGGCGGCGACCGGTACCTCACCACCGATGCCGAAGCCTTGGACGAATCGCAACGCGGTGAAGACCGCGAAGTTCGGGCTCACCATGAGAAGCAGGCTCGCCAATGCGGTGAGCAGGAGCGACGCGATGATGATCCGCTTCCGCCCGAGGCGGTCGGCGAGCACGCCGCAGCACAGGGCCCCGAGCAACATGCCCACGGAGCCACTGGTGACCGCGAGTGTCAGTTCGAATGCGCCCAGGTTCCACTCCTGCCTGATCAGCGGCATCGTGTAGGCGACGAGCAGCTGGTCGAAGCCCTCGAAGAACGTGACGATGCCGAGCAGGGTGAGGATCTTGCCTTGCCAGCGCGAGTTCGGGAGCCGCTCGAGGCGGGCGGCGATGTCGGCGGGTGTCGTGTGTGGGCGTGGTGGCAGGGTCGTCATGAAAGCTCCGTTGCTTGTCGGGATGACGATAAGACGGTTCGGGGCCGGCAGGTCAGCCGGTCGATTCGAGGAGAAACCGCCGGATCCGTTGTTTTCCCAGGTCCGGAGCGGTTCCGTGGTGTTGGCGGAAGAAGCCGTGTGCTGCCGACGGGACAGTCTCGACGGCCGCGGGCACCCTGGTGTCCGCGATGGCGGCACGCAGCCGCGGGACGTCGTCACCGGAGAGCCCGGTGTCGGCCTCGGCGACGATCCCCAGCCACGGGCTCCGCCTGTCCCGCACCAGGTCGATGAGCGGCGGCATACGCGGCACCGGGGCGGTGTCGGGCGGCCCCGGGCTGATCGACACGGCCGCGGCCAGCTCGTGGTTCCGGGCCGCCCAGGCCGCGAGGTAGCCGCCGAGGCTGAAGCCGACCGCCGACAGCGACCCCGGGACGAGCCGGCGCTGCCGGGCGAGATAGTCCAGCGCGCCGTCGACGTCGGTCCGCAACGTCTGCGCCGTCAGGCTCCGCAACGCGGGCAGAGCCGTTCCCGGCGAGCTGTAGGCCGTACCGCCGGTTTCGTAGTAGTGGTACGGGGCGACCGCGAGCCACCCGCCCTCTGCCAGCCACCGGCAGTACTGCTCGATGTAGCCGGTGAGCCCGAGGACGTCGTGCAACACGACGACGCCGCCCCGGATCGGCCCCGGCGGTTCGACGACGAACAGCGGAGCCGCGGTTTCCAGGACACGACGACGCCGGTTGGCAGGACCGTGTGAATGGTGGTGTCCGATATCGGTCGTGGGCGACATGAGGGGCCTCCCTACCGGGCGGGGACATGGACAGGGGGCACGAACGGGGTCGGCACGCTCAGCGCGGTGACGTCGACCTCGACGACGGCGGGGCCCCGCTCGGCGAGCGCCTTGGCGAACGCCTCGTCGAACCGTTCGGCCTTGTTGACCAGCTGGTGCGGCAGATCCAGCGATGCGGCCAGCTTGGCGAAATCGGGCGTGTGCAGATCCACTCCGGCCCGCTGCCCGGTGTGCGCCTCCTGCATGTTCCGCAGGACACCGTAGCCACCGTCGTTGAACAGAACGACGACCAGCCACGGGCGTTGCTGGGCCAACGTCGCCAGCTCGCCGAGGTGCACCGCGATGCCGCCGTCTCCGGCGAGCACCGCGGTCGGGTGGTCCGGCCGGGCCATGGCGGCACCGATTCCCATCGCCAGCCCCTGCCCGATGCCGCCTCCGACCGGGAACACATTGGTCTCCGGCCGGTAGATCTCCAGCAGGCGGTTGCCCCACTGGCTGGAGGGGATCGTGACGTCGCGCGCGATCACCGCCTCGCGGGGCAGCCGGTGCCGAAGCGACTCACACATCGGCGCGTACGGCCCGATCGCTTCGATCAGCTCTGCACGGACCCGCCGGCGGGTCGCCGGGACGCGCTCGCGCCAGCCGGGTGCGGTACCGCTCTCGCCCACTGTCTCCAGCAGCCGCGGGAGCACGGCGGCGGCATCGCCGACCACGCCGGCAGTCGCCGGGTAGGACCGGCCGATCGCTCGCGGATCGATGTCGATCTGCAACAGCCGCGAGGGCAATGCCAGCTCGTAGTGCTTCGTCTCGTTCGAACGGAAATGCGTTCCGATCGCGATGAGCAGGTCGGCCTCGGACAGCAGTTCGGCCGCCCCGGGGCTGCTGGCGAAGTTGCCGACCACCAGCTCGTGGTCCTCGGCGATCGTTCCCCGCCCCGAATTGCTGGTCACCACGGCCGCGTCCAGGTGTTCGGCCAGCAGGCGCACGGAGTCGCCCGCGGAGACGGCACCACCGCCTGCCCAGATCACCGGCCTGCGCGACGCGCCGAGAAGTTCGACGGCCGTGGCGACGTCGACCGGGTGGACACCCGTCGTGCCGTCCACCGAACGGTCCTGATCATCTACTGTGGACGGATTCGGGGCGGGCGGTTCGGCGGGCTGCTGCGCGTACTGGAGGTCGATCGGCCATTCCACACTGGCCGGACCGGATGCGGTGGCGGCCGCTTCGCGTGCGGCCTCCCACAGGACGGCAGCGGCCGCGCTCGCGGTCTCTATCCGCTCGGCATGAGCCGACACGGCTCGCAACATGCCCAGCTGGTCCCGGGTCTCGTGGATGACACCCCGTCCCGAATCGAGGTAGGCCGCATCGATCTGACCGGTGACGTGCAGGACGGAGCTGCTCGCGGTCTGCGCCTCGATCAGCGCACCCGCGGCGTTGCCGGCCCCGGTTCCGGTACTGGTCACCGCGATGCCCAGGCCGTTCGACACCCGCGCGTACGCGTCGGCCGCGTTCACCGCTGCGGCCTCGTGCCGCACCGGCACGAACAGGCCCGCGCGGGCGAGCGCGTCGACCAGCGGAAGATTGTGCACGCTGACCACGCCGAACACGGCGTCGACGCCGTGTTCGCGGGCGAGGCGCACCAGCAGGTCGCCACCATGGGGCATAGCGTTCTCCTCAACTACATGTAGCGGGCGACGCCGCCGCCCACATCGACGGTCGCGCCCGTGATGTAGGACGCGCGGGGGGACAGCAACGACACGATCGGATAGGCGACCTCCTCGGCGTCGCCGAGCCGCCCGAGCGAGATACCGCGGTCGGCCGCCAGGTGGGCGGACCACTGCTGGAACGAGTCCGCCGTGTCCGAGGACTCATAGCGGCGCCGCCACTGCCCGGTGTCGACCAGGCCGAGGCACACGGAGTTCACGCGGATACCGCCGGCGGCGAGTTCCTCGGACAGCGTGGCGCTGAGGTTGAGCAGCGCCGCGCGCGCCGCCGATGTCGCGGCCAGCCGCGTTTCCGGCTGGCGGGCCAGGATGGCGTTCACGTTCACCACGGCCGCCGAGTCCGAACGCGACAGCCACGGCACGGCGGCACGAACCGGGTTCAGCACTCCGAAGAGCTTCAGGTCCAGCTCGGCGCGCCACTGCTCGTCCGTCGTTTCGTCCCAGCGGGCGAGCAGCGACCTGCCCGCGTTGTTCACGACGCCGTCGATGCCACCGAAGCGCTCCCCGGCGTGTGCGACGAACTCCCGCACCGACGCGGCGTCGAGCACGTCGCAGGCGAACGTGGTGACACGTTCGGAACCGGGCAGGCGTTCGACGGCGTCGGCGAGCCGGGTGCCGTCACGTGCGCAGGCTGCCACGTTGGCTCCCTCTTCGAGGAGAAGCGCAACGGTGGTCAGGCCGACACCCGAACTGGCGCCGGTCACGACATAGGTTCGCCCGGCGAGGCGCAGATCCATCGTGGTCCTTTCGGTGCGGGCGTCAGTGGCAGACGAATCCGCCGTCGACCAGCATCGTCTGGCCGGTGATGTAGGCGGCGGCATCGGAGAGCAGGAAGGTCACCAGACCGGTCAGGTCCTCCGGCTGCTGCGCGCGATCGAGCGCCCGGTTCCGCCGGTAGAGCTCGTATCGCTCGGCCGGGATGGCGGCCGTGGCCTCCCCCTCGGTCAGGCCAGGGGCGACGGCGTTGACCGTGACGCCGTGCCGGCCCGCGTCGCGCGCCATGGCACGCGTCATCGCGACGACGGCACCCTTGGACGTCACGTAATGCGCCAGCCGCGGCGAGCCGTAGAACGCCGCGTCGGAGGAGAGGTTCACGATCCGCCCACCCTGCGCAGCGAGCTGGTCGTACAACGCCGCCGCGACGAGCCACGGACCACGGACGTTCACGGCCAGCACCCGGTCCCACTCCTCCGGCGGGATCTCGTCGAAGTACTTGCCTCCGACACCGTTGGCGAGGGCGGCGTTGTTCACCAGCCCGTACACCGGACCGATGTCGGCGGTTCGGCGCGCCAACTCGGCCACCGAGTCCGGGTCCGCGACATCGGTGTCGACGCGGTGCGTGACGATGCCGTCCTCGGTGAGTTCGGCGGTGGCCTCGGCCGCGAGTTCCGGCGAACGCTCGGCGACCACGAGGTGCGCCCCGGCCGCTCCGATCGCTTTGGCGAGTGCCAGGCCGAGCCCACGACCGGCTCCCGTGACGACGACGGTTCTGCCTTCGAGGGTGCTCATGACGTCCCTTCCGTACTGTTCGCGATCGCGTCGGCAACCGGTGGCCGCTCGGCTTCGGCGAAGAACTCCAGCAACAGCCGGTTGACCCGGTCCGGGTTCTCCTGGTTGGCCGCGTGCCCCGCGTGCGGCACGATCTCGAGCCGCGCGCAGGGAATCGCATCGGCGATCCGCCGGCTTTCGGCCACTCCCGTGACCCTGTCCTCGGCACCGACCAGCACCAACGTCCGGACGCGGAGTGCACCGAGCAGGTCACTGTGATCGGTTTCTGCCATCGACTCGGCGGCGAACCGGTAACCGGGCAGCCGAACCGTCGACATGATGCGCTCGACTCCGGTGCGCACCGAAGCAGCCGCACCGGGAGCGACCAGCCGGGGAGCTCTGCGACGAGCGAACTCCGCAGCCCCCGACCCGGCCAGCTCGGCCGGCCGCTGCCGCATCCGTGCGGCCGACTCGACGGTGAGCCCGGAACCACGGGTGGAGTCCGCCAGGGTCAGCGAGCGCACCAGCTCGGGGCGGTCCGCCGCCAATCGGGTGGCGATGACACCGCCCCAGGACACGCCGACGACGTGTGCCCGGCCGTGTTCGGCCAGGATCGCCGCCGCATCGCGCGCGTACCCGGCGATGCCGGGCGCGCCGTCCGGATCCGGCGAACGGCCGTAACCCGGCGCGTCCCACGCGATCGTCCGGTGAATGCGGCCGAAGGCCTGCAGTTGCGGGGCGAACGAAGCGCTGCTTCCGCCGATCCCGTGCAACAGCAGAACCGGCGACCCCGCCTCGCCCGCACACTCCAGGTGCAGCGCAGGTGCGTTCATCGGAACACCGTCCCGCCGGCGAGCGAACGGATGGCGCGCAGCACCGCGTGCGGCACGACGCCACTGGTCGTGGGCGTCTCGGCCGACGGATGGTTCCGTACCTCGAACCGGTAGCTTCCCGCACCGCCTTCGGCCGTGATGACGTGCGAGGTGAGCTCAGCGTTCGGATCTGCGACGACAGCCGCCTCGACGCGCTCCCAGTCCCCGACCGCCAACGCCAGCGACGCCGCCACGTTGGCCGACTTCGGGAAGGCGGATGCGATCGTGCGCGCGGAGCCACGCATCAGCTCGATCGGCTCACGTGCCGAGGTCAACCGCCGCGCCTCGGCCTCACTCATCCACGGCTGGATCAGCGAGACCGCGCGCTTCGTCGTCGTGAGCGTGGCACGGTCGAGGCCGCCCATACCGGTCGCGGCGACGACCATGTCGAGGCCGCCGATCGCACCGGTCGACAGCGACAGTTTCCCGCCGTCGGCCTCGGTCAGGGAGGTGAACAGCTCGTCGTCGACGAGTGCTCCGGTCGAGACGACGAGCAGATCGACGCCCGCCCGCAGCACCCGCGGGCCGTAGCTGCGCAGTGCCGGCTGCCCTGCGCACTCGACGACGAGGTCGGAGCAGCCGATCGCCTCCTCGAAGCCGATCACCGGCAACCCCGGCGGGTCGACGGGGTCGGCGTGGACGACGCCGACCAGATCGGCGCCCGCGACCGAGCCCGCCGCCAACGCGTGCGCGACGGCACCCCCGATCGCACCGCAGCCGAGGACGGCGACCTTCATGAGGCGATCCGTTCCCGGTAGCCGGGATCGGGTATCCCGGCCATGTACTCACGCACGTCCCGGGACGGCGGCCCTGCTGTCCCCCACAGGTCGGACAGTTCCGGGGTACGCCGCCACACCCGGCACAGCCACGAGTCCTCCTCGACCTGTTCGACCTCCGAGGTGTATTCGCACACGAGCCCCGCCGGATCGGCGAAGTACGAGAAGGTGTTGCTGCCAGGGCCGTGCCTGCCCGGCCCCCACAGCGGCGTCATCCCGTTGTGTTTGAGCCGGCCGATGCCGCGCATGAAATGATCGATCGAGGTCATCTCGTAGGCGACGTGGTTGATCGAGGCCCATTCCGCGGCATTGAACGCGATGACGTGATGATCGGAGTTGCATCGCAGGAACGCCATCTGGTGTTCCGACCAGTCGGAGATCCGCATCCCGAGAACCCGGGTGTAGAACTCGCACGCGCCGTCGATGTCGGCGGTGTTCAGCACGACGTGCGCGAGCTTGCGCGGAATGGCTGCGCGACCTTCCGGGTCACCAGGGGTCACGGCCTCGAGCTGCGCGACGAGCTCGACGAGCCGGCCCTCGGGGTCGATGAGCCGCAGCCCGTAGCCACCGCCGACCTGGTCGAGGTGACCGGGCTCGGTGAGCATGGGAACGCCCAGGTTCGCCAGCCTGCGGCCGGCCTCGTCGATCTCCTGCGGCGTCGCCACCGCGAACACGATCTTGCCGAGCGCGTTGTGATCGGCCCGGCGCAAGCCGAGAATGTGGTGTTCGGGTCCGGTACCCCGCAGCCAGGCCGCACCGTGGTCCGACTCGACCCGCTCGAGTCCCCACACCTCGGAGTAGAACTCGGCTGCGTCGTCGGCGTGCGGTGAGCAGAGCGTGACGGATCGGAGCGCGCGGAGACGAGCGACCGGTTCGCTCGCCTCGGGGAAAGAACGTAGCGCTGTCACTGTTGAGCCTCACATTTTGCGTTGCGGGACACGGTTCCTTCACAGGACACGGTCATCGGGCGTTCGCGGCCGCTCGAACGTCGGGCGATTCGGCCGCCGCCTCCAACTGCTTCTTCGCCGTCGCCCGCAACAACCGGCGCAGCCGCACCAGTGCGATGTCGTGCTGGTAGAGGTTCTCCCTGGCATAGGCATCCGGCGGCATGGCCTCGAGCATCGTGCGGTCCTGTTCGAGCACCTGCCAGTGCCGCTGTTCCAGCCGCATCCGGTAGAGGAAGCGCCAGCTGTCCCGCTGCCAGCCGCTGACGTTCCGGCAGCGCCAGAAGAACGCCGCGTGCTGGTTCTCGTTGATCGGAGTCGCGGTCGCCACGATCGTGAACGGGCCCCCGGGGCCTGCGGTGTCGGGGTACGGGATCTCGAGCCCGACCCACTGCAGTCCGGTGTCGACCCACTCCGACCAGTCGAAGTTGACTCCCCGCTGGTCGGTCTTCTCGAAGAAGAACCCGCGATCGGTTTCCCGTACCTGGAACATCGCTTCGCGTTTGCCCGCGGCCATGGTGTGGGAGTTGCGGTGGAGAAACGCGCCGTGCATCGGATCCATGAGGTTGTCGAGGGAGTAGAGCCACGGCGCGTCCCACTCGACGTAGCACAGGAAGCTGTCCCACTCGCCACCGGCGATCGGCTCGGGAACGTCGAGCTCGGGCGGTTCGGCGTCTTCACTGTCGCCGAACCACGCGAACACGGCCCCCGCCCGCTCCGTGACCGGGAACGTGCGCAACGCTCGGCGGCCCTCCAGCGCGCAGCCGGGGCTGCCGGGAACCGAGACCACCACGCCTGCGGCGTCGACCTGAACGCCGTGATAGTTGCAGGCCAGCCGGTCGCCCATGTGCACCCCGTGCGAGAGCCGGGCTCCCCGGTGCGGGCACCGGTCCTCCTGCACGTGGACCGTGCCCGCGGAGTCGCGCCACAGCACCAGCTCCTCACCGGCCCGCGACATCCGGGTCATCTCACCCGGCTGCACCCGGTCCGAACGGCACAGCGCGTACCACTTGTTCCGTGGCCCGAGCGCCACGCGCCCTTCGACCGTGTCCAATGTGTTCGTCATCGTTCACCCTTCGCGTGCGAGCCGGGCCAGTTCGTCCTGCAGTACGTCGTCCGTCCATTCGGCACCGCCCGCCGGGCGGACGCCGGTGTCGTTGAGCGCGGACACGACACCGGGGAGGTCGTGGATACCCCGCCCGTAGATCGCTTCGAGCTCGTCCGCGAAGGCCTCCTCGTAGCTGGTCGGGGGGCGCGTGCGGGTTTGATACGGGTTGAGTTCCAGTGGCATGGTCACTCCTCGGGTGCTGCTAGCTGATGTCGAGGACGAGTTCGGCGGAGCGACACCGGGAGACACACGGCAGGATCGTCTCCGCGGATTCCTTCTCGGCCGGGCTCAGCACGTGGTCGCGATGCTCGGGTTCACCGGAGAGGACCTTCGTCTCGCAGGTGCCGCAGATGCCTTCGCGGCAGGAGGTGGGCACGCCGACCCCAGCCGCCTCCAGTGCCTCGACGATGCTGGTGTGCTGCGGGACGGCGATGCGTGTCCCCGATCCGGCACAGACGACGTCGAAGGAGCTTTCCTCCGCCGGGTCGGGGCTTTCGGCGGGCTCGGCCCGGAACCGCTCGAGGTGCAGCTCCGGCGAATCGCCGAGCACGTCCCGCACCGCCGCGAGCATGGGTTCGGGACCACAGCAGTACACGTGTCCCCCGGGCGGCCGCCCGGCCAGCACGGACGCCAGGTCGGGTGGTCCGCCGCGCTCGTCGTCGCAGTGAATCGACAGCCGGTCCCCTGCGATCGCACACAAGTCGTCGAGGAAGGCCATTGTGGACCGGCTGTGGCCGCAGTACAGCAGTGACCACTCGGTGCCGGAACCCGACAACTGTTCGGCCATCGCCTTGATCGGTGTGATCCCGATGCCGCCCGCGATCAGGGTGACGTGCTCGGCCGGTTCGAGCGGGAAGTTGTTCCGCGGTCCGTCGACGTCGAGCAGCGCGCCGACCCGGAGGTCCCGATGCACGAACGCGCTGCCGCCGCGGGAGTTCGCCTCGTGCAGGACCGCTACCGTCCATTCCGAGTCACCGGCGGGACCTTCGCACAACGAGTACTCCCGCGATGTGCCGTTCGGCAGGTGCAGGGTGATGTGCGCGCCCGGCGTCCAGCCGGGCAGCGGTTCGCCGTCGATCGGGGCGAGGCGAAGCTCGATGATCCGCTCGGACAGCCAAGTCTGGCGCATCAGGCGCATCGTCCGGGTCAAGATGTCCTCCCGTTGACGGCTCCGCCGGAGCCGGATCCTCAGTCGCGGGTAACGCCGTAGACGGGCGAGGTCGTCGGATACGTGGGAAGTTGGGGTCGCTGCGTGCCGATGACCACGCAGAACAGGGCGTCGGAATCGCCGACGTTGCGCAGGCTGCGCGGCACTCCGGCCGGAACCCTGATCAGATCCCGGTAACCGAGAACCCGGCTGGCCGTTCGGGTCCCGTCCTCCGTGTCGTGCACGGTCACCTCGACCGAACCCTCGAGAACGTAGAAGACCTCTTCGACGTCGTGATGGGTGTGCTCGGGACCGACGCCGCCGATGGGGAGGCGCATGTTCGAGAACGTGAACCCCTCCGAGGGCAGGGTCTTGCCGTCGCCTTCGTGGTTCCCGGTCGCCCCGGAGCCGATGTAGCGGATCTGCGCACGGCGGAACTCCTCGCCCGCCTTCGCCTGAAACGCGAGCGTGTCCCAGTCCTCGATCCGCGTGTCACGGCTGGCGATGCACGAGTCGATGAGGCCGTCGAGATCGGCCGTCGCAGCAGTGGAGGTCATGCCGAATCCTTCCCGTAAAAATTTAGCTCTAAGCTAGTTCGCCATCGGTTTATAGCAACGCGCAGCCGCGGCAACAACCCCTTCGCCGTGAACAACTTGCGCGAGTCGGCGCATAAACTTCGTTGATCAGCGGATTTTCCGAGGAACTCGGCCTGATGCGCGGCGCTGATCCCGTGCCGACCTGAGCCACCGTCCCGGCGTCGAACCGTTCCATATAGCTTGCTTCGAAGATTTCTCTGTGCTTGAGTGAGCGCGCACGACGACCGCGGCGCGGTGTAGGAGACGAGATGGCCGAGGTACGAACTCCGACCCGGGACGGCATTCCCGACGAGATCCTCGTCGGCGGGGAATGGGTCACCGGCACGGGACCGGTACTGGAATCGATCGACCCCGCCAACGGCGAACCCGTCGCCCGGATCCGATCGGCCGGCCCCGCCGATGTCGACCGTGCCGTGGCCGCCGGCCTGACCGCGTCCGCCGATCCGAGTTGGCGGGACCGTCCACCCCATCAGCGAGCACGGATCCTCGCCAGGATGGCCGATCTGATCGAGCGGTACTCGGACGACCTGGCGCGGCTGCAAACCCGCGACACGGGCAAGACACTCGCCGAGACCACCGCACTGGTCGCCAGCGCGGCCGGGACCTTCCGGTTCTTCGCCGGGAGCTGCGAGACGTTCGAGTCGGAGGTGACGCCCTCACGTGGGCAGTACCTGTCGATGAGCGTGCACGAACCGATCGGCGTGGTGGCGGCGATCAACCCGTGGAACTCGCCGATCGCCAGCGACGCCCAGAAGGTGGCACCCGCACTGGCCGCCGGAAACAGTGTCGTGCTCAAACCCGCGGAGTGGACGCCGCTCGTGTCGCTGGCGCTGGGCCGGATCGCGACCGAGGCGGGGCTTCCGGCCGGACTGTTGTCCGTACTGCCGGGATCCGGATCCGAGATCGGTGACGCGCTCGTGCGGCATCCGGACGTGGGCAAGGTGTCGTTCACGGGAGGAACGTCAACCGGACGGGCCATCGGCCGGGTGGCGGCGGAGAAGATCATGCCGGTCGCGCTCGAACTCGGCGGCAAGTCACCCACGATCGTCTTCGACGACGCGGATGTCGAACATGCCGTTGCGGGCATTCTGTACGGCATCTTCTCGTCGTCGGGTCAGAGTTGCGTGGCCGGTTCGCGGATCTTCGTCGACCAACGGATGTACACGGACGTGCTCGACAGGCTCGTCGAGGCCACCCGGGCCCTGCGAGTCGGGTCAGGCACGGAGCCGGGCGTGCAGGTCGGCCCGTTGGTGCACCACGAGCACCGCGACCGGGTGGCGCAGCTGGTCGAGCGGGCACGCACCGAGGGCGGCCGGGTGCACTGTGGTGGCCGGATTCCGGACGACCCCTCACTCGGCGCGGGTGCCTACTATCTGCCGACGATCATCGACGGCTTGACGAACTCGGCGGCGACCTGCCAGGAGGAGATCTTCGGCCCGGTCGCCGTCGTGCTCCCGTTCACCGACGAGGAAGAGCTGGTGCGCGAAGCCAACGACACGGTCTACGGACTCGCGTGCGGTATCTGGACCTCGGACTACCGCAGGGCGTTGCGGGTCGCCCGGCGCATCGAGGCGGGCACGGTGTGGATCAACACGTACAAGCAGCTTTCCGTCGCGACCCCCTTCTCCGGAGTCAAGGAAAGCGGCCTGGGAACGGAGAAGGGGCGGGCAGGGATCCGTGCCTACACACGGCAGAAGAGTCTCTACTTCGGACTCAACGAGGACCCGCTGCCCTGGGCGGGCTGAGCCCGCGCGGCCCGTTCGAGCTCACTCGCTGCGCTCGGTCAGTTCGCACAGCTCCATCGAACGTTCGAGCCGGTGCAACAGGTGAGCCAGCTGTTTCCGTTCGCTCTTGGACAGGCCGACCAGCATCGCCTGCTCGTTGGAGAAATGCTCGTCGGCCAGCTTGTCGATCAGCGCCGCCCCTTCCTCGGTGAGCGCCACGTACACGATCCGGCCGTCATCGGTGTCCCGTTCACGGCGCACGAGACCGGATTTCTCGAGCTGGTTCACGCGTTGGGTCAGCCCACCGGTCGTCACCAGGGTTTGTTGAGCGAGCGCCCCCGCGTTGAGTCGCCCCTCGTCCGAGCTACGCCGGAGGGCTGCCAGGACGTCGAAGGCACCCATGCTGATCCCGTACTCGGCGAACGTCTCACCGATGAATGCTTGGTATCGATGGTAATTGCGATGCAGCCTGCCGAAGACGGCCAAGGCGGAGACGTCCAACTCGGGACGCGAACGTCGCCATTGGTCGGTGATCAGATCGACGGCGTCCGGCGTTGTCCAGGTGTCCTTCCGCGCCATGCGTACTCCTTCCGAACGGTTCGGCCCGATAGTTAGCTTAGCGCTAAGCTTAATTTTCTCACCGCACCGGGCTGCCGCCCGCACCGACCGGAGTTCGCACGGACCTGTCCGCACGGACCCGCCACTACGCGGGCGTGCCGGTGGCGGCGTCGAGGAAGTGCCGGACGAGCGCACCGGCCGTGGCCGGCAGGTACGCCAGGCGCACCGGCACCGGCGGCGCTCCGGCGAGCGGGACGAAGCGGACTCCGGAATGGTTGCTGCGGCGGGCCGCCACGACGGGCACGACGCCGATGCCGTGGTCCGCGGCGACGGTTTCGAGCCATTCGTCGTAGTTGGTGCAGGTCACGATCTCGACGGAGCGCTCGCCGCCGGGCCACGACCAGTTCCCGGTCGTGCCGGACACGGTGTTGACGACCAGCGGCCACATCGGGATCTCCTCCCAGCCGAGCCGCTGCCGGCCCGCCAACTCGGATCGGGTGGACACGGCGGCGATGCGGTCCTCGTCGAACAGCTGCACGTCCGCGGCGCCGCCGAGGTCGGGGTCGCCGCGCAGGAGCGCCACGTCGACGTCCGCACGGTGCAGCGCGGCCACCGGATCGTCTCGCCGCATCACCGTGACGGTGGCGCCGGTCGCGTTCTCGAACGCGGCAACGGTGTTCTGGGCCCACGGATCGGGCAGCAGCCAACTGAACCCGAGGCGCAGTGTCCGCTGGGCGCCGACCGCCGCGACGGCCTGCGCGAGCTCGCCGAGAACCCGTTCGGCACGGTCCAGGAACTGCTCGCCCACGCTCGTCACGCGGACGTGGCGGGTACTGCGCTCCAGCAGCCGCACCTGCAGGATCGCCTCCAACTGCTGGACGGTGCGGGACAGGACCGGTTGCGTGACGCGCAGTTCGGCGGCGGCGCCGGTGTACGAGCCATGCCGGACGACGGCGACGAACGCCCGCAAATGCCGCAGCTCTACATCCATGCCTGAGAAACATAGACGCACGGCAACGTGCATTTCACTCCGCCACCCCGACGTACTTAACGTGAACGGCGCCTGGCCGGGACGCCGGTAGGCCACGTCGCGGACTCGCGGCGGCACGTCGACGCCGGAGGTACGGATCGGTGGCAGCAGTGGACATCCACTCGGCACGGAGCGGCGCGCAGCACCGGCCGACCTGGCACGTGGTGGTGCAGGGCGGGTTCGCGCTGGCGGCGGCGATGGGCGTGGGCCGGTTCGTGTTCACCCCGATCCTGCCGCTGATGCAGGCGCAGGCCGGCATCAGCCCGCACACCGGCAACGCGCTGGCCACCGCGAACTACGTGGGATACCTCGCCGGTGCGGTCGCCGCCATCCTGGTGCCGCGGCTCGCGCGGTCGCGGCCGGCCCTACGGACGTGTCTGGTGCTGCTGACGGTCACGCTGGCCGGGATGGCGGTCACGACCGACACGGTGGTCTGGATCGGGATGCGCACGATGGCCGGTGTCGCCAGCGCACTGATCTTCGTGATCGCCTCGAACGCCGCACTGGAGCGGCTGCGCACCCACGCTCAGCACCTGACGGGATGGGTGTACTGCGGTGTCGGCGCCGGAATCGCGGTGTCCGGGCTGTGCGTGCTCGCCGTCGACGCGGTGGGCGGCTGGCGGACGGCGTGGTGGGTCGCGGCGGCGTTGACCACGGCGCTCGCTTCGGTGGCGTGGCGGCTGCCCGCACCGCAGACTCCGGCGGCGTCACCGGACACCGACACCGGCAACGGAAGCGGCCGCCGGTTGTTCGCGGCGCTGCTGGTCGGCTATGCCCTCGAAGGAGCCGGTTACATCGTCGCGGGCACGTTCCTCGTCGCGGCGCTGTCGCGCAACGGCCCGTCGTGGCTGGGTAACGGATCCTGGATACTGGTCGGGCTGGCCGCCGCACCGTCGTGCGCGCTCTGGGCCGCCGCGGCGCACCGCTTCTCGCGACCGGACCTGCTGATCGGGGCGCTGCTGCTCCAAGCGGTCGGGATGGCACTGCCGGCGTTGTTCGGTGGTGTCGCACCGGCGCTGGTGTCGGCGGTGTTGTTCGGCGGCACGTTCATGGGGGTCACCACCCTGACGCTCGCGACCGGTGCCCACCTGGGTGTTCCACGAGCCACGGCGCTGCTGACCGCGGGCTACAGCATCGGCCAGGTACTCGGACCGCTGGGCGTGGCGCCGTTGCTGACGCGGGGCTACGGACCCGCGCTGCTGGTCGCGGCAGCCCTCGCAACCGCGGCCGCGGCCGCCACCGCGCTCCTGCGGTTCCACTCCCCCGCAACCGGGCCTCCGAACGGTGGCCGCACCGGCGCTCACCGCGACTCCGAGAGCGCAACGGCGGGCGAACCTTCCCTCGGCCGCACCGCGACGTGAACGACGGGACCGTTCCCGGCCGATAGAGTCACCATCGTCCGGGCCGTCACACGAAAGGGACTCCACGTGCCGTCGTTCGCCCTACGCCGCACCGACTTCCACGGCCTGCGGGACGTCAGCGGCCTGCGCCTCAAGCTCTACGCCATCAGTGCCGACGGGGAGCCCACGGGCGAGGAGCTGCTGGAATCGGCCGTCGACACCGCGGGCACGATCCTGCCCACTGCTGCGGGCGACTGCGGGTTCGTGATCGTCCACCGCGGCGAGGACGCCGTCTGGCTGCTCGTGCACTGGTGGGACGGTGACATCCTCTGCCAGCGACTCCTCCGCGACGGCGAGAGCGGTTTCGTGCCCGCCGAGCCGCAGCTGTTCGCGTGTGTGTGGGAGCTGCACGTCATCGACCACGAACGGCGCTGCTGGGCCGCGTACGTGCTCGGGGCGGGCGACGTCGACGGCTACCTCGGCGACACGCTCACCGTACCCGCGGGCGCCGAGCTCACGACGAACTGACCCTCCGCAACCCCGGCTGCTCGCCCGTCACGCATCCGGGACCTCGGACGGCTCGGGGGCACACTCAGGTCAGCCGCAGCCCGGTGATGCAGGTCGGGTCGTCGCCGCTGCGCGTCGCGATACGTGCGGTTCCGGCCCTGCCCTCGTGCTCGACGGTCAGCGTCGCCTCGATACCCCGGGGAACCCACAGGCCGACGAAGCCGTTGTCGAAGGTCTTCCGGGTCTCGTCGACGAGTACGTCGCCGCCTGGACCGGTGAGCACGACCCGGACCGCCTCGTTGCCGAGCTCGCCCCGGCACGTGGTCAGGCTGTGGAAGTGACACTCGTGGGTCTCCTGCCGGTAGGGCGCGACGGAGACGTAGACCTCGTCGTCGGGCATCGGCAACTCGACCGCGCGTTCCCGCTCGTCGCTGAGGACGAGCGCGTCGGGCCGCACGGATGCGAGCAGGTCGGACGGGCGGTCGTCGACGTGCATCCGGTCCAGCCGTTCGATGATCTCGGGGGCGTCGAGTCCGGCTAGTTCGTGCTCGGCGAGCAGTCCACCGCCGGGGCTGCCGGCGGGCGGCGCGGACTCCGGACCAGGGCCGGAACAGCCCACGAGTACGAGTCCGGCGATCAGGACCGAGACGGCGGCGGTGGTCCGGTTCCGCCGCCGCGGCGCGGGATGAGCCATGCCGTCATCCTCGACGAGCGCCCGGCCGCGGCCGCAACCGGGTCACGAGTCAGCACACCGGTCGGCGGTTCTCGCCGACCGGCACGATTCACCACCGCCCCGCACCCGTGATCTGCGAACCGGCACGAGTACTGGACTACTACCCCCTAGGGGTATAGGGTATAGCAGGAGCGCCGCCGGAGACGACGCAGGGACTGCCGCGGGAACGCAGCGGCAAGAAGAACAGCGGCAACACAAACAGCGGCGACGACGCCGCGGCACAACACAGCCCAGCAACAACGGCGCAGCAACAACACGGCGCAGCAAGCACCCCGACAAGAACACGGCACAACAGCACGGCACCGGAGCGCGGGGGTCCGGATGCGACCTGCGGGGCCTGCGCCCTCGTACCACCCTCGATGAGGACACCGAAGGAAGTGACGAACATGAGCCACGAACCCTCGACGCGATCGCCCGAGGTGACAGCCCACGGGCATCACCACGAGTCGGGCCCGCACACCGGCCGCGGGTCCCACCACGACGGGCACGACGAGAGCCCCGCCGCCCAGGACCACAGTGGCCACGGCGGAGACCACGGCGATCATTCCGGCCACAGCGGCGGCCACGCCGGCCACGGCGGCCACGCCGGCCACGGCGGCCACGCCGGCCACGGCGGCCACGCCGGCCACGGCGGCCACGCCGGCCACGGCGGCCACGGCGGCCACGGCGGCCACGCCGGCCACGGCGGCCACGGCGATCACGTGGGCCAGTTCCGGCGGTTGTTCTGGGCCATGCTCGTACTGGCCGTCCCCGTGGTCGGGTTCAACGACATGTTCGCCGACCTCATCGGTTACCGGCTGCCCGACGCCGCATGGGTCTGGTGGGTATCGCCGGTACTGGGCACCGTCGTCTACTTCTGGGGCGGACGGCCCTTCCTCACCGGCGGCCTGGGTGAGATCCGCACCCGCACCCCCGGGATGATGCTGCTCATCGCCCTCGCGATCACGGTCGCCTTCGTCGCGTCCTGGGGCGCCAGCCTGCGGATCCTCGACCACGAGCTGAACTTCTGGTGGGAGCTCGCGCTCCTGGTGGTCATCATGCTGCTTGGCCACTGGCTGGAGATGCGGTCCCTGGCCCAGACCACGTCGGCGCTCGATTCGCTCGCCGCACTGTTGCCCGACGAGGCCGAGAAGGTCGACGGCGACCGTGTGGTGACGGTCGATCCCGCCGAGCTCGCCGTCGGGGACGTCGTCGTCGTCCGCCCCGGGTCGTCGGTACCGGCGGACGGGACGATCGTCGACGGCTCCGCATCGATGGACGAGTCGATGGTCACCGGCGAGTCCAAGCCGGTGCGGCGCGGCAGCGGCGACCACGTCGTCGCAGGCACCGTCGCCACCGATTCCGGGGTGCGCGTCGAGGTCACGGCGACCGGCGACGACACGGCACTGGCGGGGATCCGGAAACTCGTCGCCGACGCACAGGCCTCGTCGTCCCGCGCGCAGCGCATCGCCGACACCGCCGCTGCGTGGCTGTTCTGGTTCGCGCTCGGCGCGGCGGCGGTCACGGCGATCGTCTGGTCACTGACCGGACTGCCCGACGACGCCGTCGTCCGCACGATCACCGTGCTGGTCATCGCCTGCCCCCACGCGCTGGGACTGGCGATCCCGCTGGTCGTCTCCATCGCGACCGAACGCGCCGCCCGCGGCGGCGTGCTGATCAAGGATCGGCTGGCGCTGGAATCGATGCGCACCGTCGACGCGGTGCTGTTCGACAAGACCGGCACCCTGACCAAGGGCGAGCCCGCCGTCACCGCGATCGAACCAGCAGGCGACCGCGACGCCGGCGACGTACTGGCCCTCGCCGCCGCTGCCGAGGCCGACAGCGAGCACCCGCTCGCGAGGGCCGTGGTGAGCGCCGCCCGCACCCGGGAGCTGACCGTTCCCACGGCGTCCGACTTCTCCTCGTCGCCCGCGGTCGGGGTGAAGGCGACCGTGGACGGCGCAGTGGTCGAGGTCGGCGGCCCGCACCTGCTGGAACAGCGCGGAGCCGGGGAGATGCACGTCGCCGACCGGTGGCGCGGTGAGGGCGCGATCATCCTCCACGTCCTTTCCGACGGCGAGGTCATCGGTGCGCTGCGGCTCGCCGACGAGATCAGGCCCGAATCGCGCGAGGCCGTCGACGCCCTGCACGCCGCGGGCACCGAGGTCGTGATGATCACCGGCGATGCCAAGGCCGTGGCGGACACGGTCGCGGCGGAACTCGGCATCGACCGGGTGTTCGCCGGCGTCCGGCCCGAGGACAAGGCCGCCAAGGTGGCACAACTCCAGGAGGAGAACTACCGGGTCGCCATGGTCGGCGACGGCGTCAACGACGCCCCTGCGCTCGCCCAGGCGGACGTGGGCATCGCCATCGGCGCGGGCACGGATGTCGCGATCGGCTCGGCGGGCGTGATCCTCGCGAGTTCCGATCCGCGGTCGGTGCTGTCGGTCGTCGAACTGTCGCGAGCGACGTTCCGGAAGATGAAGCAGAACCTGTGGTGGGCTGCCGGGTACAACCTGGTGTCGGTTCCGCTCGCCGCGGGCGTGCTCGCACCCGTCGGGTTCGTGCTGCCGATGAGTGTTGGCGCGATCCTCATGTCCGCATCCACCGTCGTCGTCGCCCTCAACGCGCAGCTGCTGCGCCGACTCGAACTCGCCCCGGCGACGAGCGCCGCGAGGGTTCTCGAGCGTTCGAGGTGACCCGCCGGTGCGGCCGGCCCGGTCGGCGAGTGCTGCACCGCCACCGCGTCGCACGGCGGGAGCGGTCAGGTCGACGTGTCGACATCCAGGTACGCCGTGATCCAGTGGTCGATCCGGACGTCGCGGTAGATCACTCCCGCACGAACCGGATCCGGGAGACGCACGCACCTGCTGCCGGAGGTCGACGTCCGGTCGTCGGTGTCGCCGCTGAACACGACCCGGGTATCGGGCTCGTCGAAAAAGGTGATCTCCTCGGCCCGCACGGTGCTCCTGACCGACACGTCGGCCCTGCCCTCCGTCGTCACCGGCGCGACGTCCTTCCGGACGACCGGTCGCGCTGCCTACGCGACCGAGACGACGAGTCCCGCCCGGCGCCGCGCGTGCGCCGGGCGGGTTCTTGCTCGTCATCTCGCCCGCGGGACCCCCGGCCGCCTCTCCGCTGCCCGGTTTTCCGGTCGTCAGCGCTTCGATCGCCGGTACCGTCCCCGTCCTCGTCGCCGTCGTCCTCGTCGGATTCCTCGTCGTAATCGTCGTCGGCTTCCTCGTCGTAATCGTCGTCGGCGTCATCTTCCTCGTCGCCGGCTTCCGCGTCGTCGGTTCCGTCGACGAGATCGTGCGCACTGCGCCCCACCTGTTGGACGGTCTCCCCCGCGCCTTCACCGACGTTCTCGACGGCACCTCCGGCACCTTCGCCGACCGCGCGGGCGGCGTCGCCCGCTCCCGCACCCACCTTCTCGGCGGCTTCCCCGGCACCTTCACCGACACGCTCCACCGCACCGCCTGCGCCCGCGCCGACCTCCTTGACGGCTGAGCCGGCACCCTCGCCGACGTGCTCGACGGCCCCTCCGGCGCCCTCGCCGATCTCCTCCACCGCCGAACCCGCACCCTCACCGACCTCCTCCACGGCCCTGCCGAGGCCCTGGGTCAGCTGCTCGAGGATCTGGGGGTTGCGGTCGATCGTCGTCAGAACTCGGTCGAGGATGCCCGCGACGTTGTCCAGTCGGACGTCGAGCAGAGCCTGCGCCTCGACCCCCTTGATCTGGAGCGCCACCCGGCCGAGCTCGGCATCGACACCGACGTTGAGCTTGAGCAGGTCGAGCACCTCGGCCTGCAGTGACACCCTCGCCCGGAGATTCTCCACTTCCAGGCTGATCTCCTCGACCTTCACCACCGGGACGTCGAGGTGGACGTCGGGCTGTGCCGCGCCTCCCGCACGTGCCGCGACGGACTGCCGCGGCTCTGCTCCGGAGTCCGTCCCCTCGCCGTCGGCGTCATCCTGCTGCGATCGCTCGTCACTGCCGGCCATCCGTCCACCCCTCACTGCCACACCACCGGCGGAAGCGTCCACGTTTCGGTGCGGCCCGATCGCCGGGACATCCGGCGGGAACCCTCGACCCCGCATCCCGGTCTTCTCGTTCGCTCCCGGTTTCCCGTTCCTAGGTTCGGCTGCGGGCACCCGCCTGAAACGCCTGCGGCCGCTCGGCACCGGCTGCACTCGGCCGATCCCCGTGTCGTGGTGTGACGGCCCATGCCCGGGGGTAAGTCTGACCCGGAAGGCGGATCGAGAGCCGCCGGCAGGCGTGGCCCTTGAGCATCGACGGGCAGTCGCGTCGTCACCAGCAGGAGGCCGGGATGAAACAGGGACCTCGGATCGCCGCCGCGATGGCGGTCGGCTACACCCTCGGACGCACTCGCCGGATGAAACTGGCGCTCATGGCGGGCGGCGTTCTCGCCGGAAGGCGCATGGGAGACCGCAAGGAGCTGCTGTCCAAGGCAGACAACGCGCTGGCTTCCGCCACAGGGTCCGGTGAGTTCAGCGCGCTGCGCGACCGTCTCGTCGACGCGGCGAGGACGGCCGCCGTCGCCGCCGCGAGCAACAAGATCGATTCGCTGAGCGACAATCTGTCCGAACGCGCCGCCGATATCCGTTCCCCGCGAACCGATTCGCCGCGCGATGCCGACGACGGCGACACCGCCGAGACGGAACGCGACCAGGAGTCGCGCGGCGAGGAGAGCGGACGGGACGACAGCGGCGACGCAGCCGAACAGGAGTCGTCGTCCCGCGACGGGCAGGACGACGACGCTCCGGCCGAGGCACGGAAATCGAGCTCCCGCACACGTGCACCCCGCGAACCGGCCACTCCGAGCACGCCCGCGGCGGGCGGTGGCGGGGCGTCGCCGAAGAAACCGAAGAAGCCGAAGGCGTCCTCCTCGTCGCGGGGTTCGTCGTCGCGGGGCTCGTCGTCGCGGGGCTCGTCGTCGCGACAGCGCACATCGGGTGGCGGCGATGGGTGACGCCGAACAGCGCGAACGAGGGCCCGCCCGCGGCATGGTGGAAGAGCTGCCGCTGGAGCATCTGAAGGAAGCCGGCCAGGACCTGCTCGAAGCGGTGGTCTCGCGGACGGTCGGCTCGATCACCGACGCCGTCTCCGACCTGACGGGCCGGCTGACCCGCGTCGCCGACAACGGGGGTTCCGGCCTGAGCGCGGCACTCACGGGTGCGAAGGAGCTGGCAGAAGGCACATCACCGCTCAAGGCCGCGCTGAGTGCCGGGATCGGCGGGGCCAAGGACAAGGCCGAACGAGCCGTGGGAAGCGGAGGGAGCGGCAACGTGAAGGTCGTCAACATCGTCGAGGAGTGCGACGTGGGACTCCCGCTTCGCGTCGCCTACAACCAGTGGACCACGTTCGAGGACTACCCCGGCTTCACCAGGAAAGTGGAGAAGGTCGAGCAGGAGTCCGAGGAGAAGGTCCACTGGCGGGCGCGGATCTTCTTCTCCCACCGGGACTGGGAATCCACCATCGTCGAACAGGTTCCGGACGAGCGGATCGTGTGGAAGTCGACCGGCGCCAAGGGCTACGTCGACGGCGCCGTGACGTTTCACGAGCTCGCACCGACGATGACGCGCATCCTGCTCGTGCTCGAATACCACCCGCAGGGCTTCTTCGAGAAGACGGCGAACCTGTGGCGCGCGCAGGGGCGACGGGTGCGCTCGGACTTCAAGCACATCAAACGCCACATGATGACGCGCACCATCCTCGACCAGGACGAGGCCGAGGGCTGGCGCGGCGAGATCCGGGACGAGGAGGTCGTCAGGACCCACGAGGAAGGGCTCGACGAGGAACAGAACCGGGACGGGACGGCCCGGGACGAGGACGAACTCGACGACGCCCCCGGCGACGACTCCGATCTCGACGAAGGCGACTCCGACGAGGGCGACGCCGCTTCCGACGACAGCGACTCCGACAGGAGCGACTCCGACGAGGGCGAGCAGCGCGCAACCGCGCGGCGCAAGACAGCAGGGTCGTCGCGGTCGAAGTGAGGCGACCGCCGGCCGTCGTGTGGGACGCGGCGTCGGCGGTGGTGTTCAGTCGGCCAGCTCCGCGTGGGCGACGACCTTCGTGATGCGGGCGCGGACGAGCAGTTCGCCGGGGACCGCGTTGCGCTTCCCGAAGGTCTCCGCGTTCTCCTCCCCCATGTAGCGACCGCCGATCGTCGTCGCCCAGCCGAGCATCTCGTCGAGATCGTCGGACAGCGTCGCCTCGGCGGTGACGTGCACGTACGAGTACGGCGGGGCCTGGTCGTCGACCGTCATCGACAACCGTGGGTCGCGGCGCAGCGCCCGGCCCTTCACCGTCTCGGCACCGGTGTTGAACACGATCTCGTCACCGGCATCGCCCTCGTGGAGGACGAACCAGACCGGGGTGACGTGCGGCGAGCCGTCGGCGCGCACCACGCCCACCTTGCCCGTGCGCGTCCCGTCGCTCGCGAACCGCCACCATTCGTCGCGCGTCATCTCGTGCATGCACCGCAAGCTACCGCGCTCGGCGCCGGCCCGCCGGTCGGCGCCGACGCACCCCGACACCCGGCCCGGCGCCCGTCGATCATTTCTTTGCTTAGCACAAGCTATCAATTGTGGTGATTATTGTTTCCACTCACACGCGAGCAGTGAATCATTGTCGAGAATCTCTGCGTGCCGGAATTCGTCGTATGCATTCCGACACGCCTGGCTTATAGTGTCGGAATGTCCGCCGAGAAACGGCGCGCAACGGAACGGGCCGTCGAGCACGGCGAAGTACTCGACGGACTGTTGCGCCAACGCGACGACCTGCTGACCGTGCTGGACCGGGTGGTGGCGTTGAACGGCACGGCACGGCGCATCCGGGACACCCTCGGCACCGATTCCGGATTCGTCGCCGACCTCGAGAGTCCCGACGAGGCGGTGATCCGCTGGCTCTCGGGAAACCGCACCGACCAGTTGCGCAATCTCTCGGTGCCGATCGGCCAGGGCATCGGTGGCCGGGTCCTCGCGCTGGGCCGGCCGGTGCGCGTCACGGACTACGTGCAGTCGCCCACGATCACGCATCAGTTCGACGCCCAGGTGCGGGGTGAGGGCCTCGGCGCGATGGTGGCCGTGCCGATCCTCGGCTCGCGCGGCGGCGTGGAGCAGACGGTCGCCGTCGCCTACGCGGCCATGCGCAGGCCCGCCGATTTCGGCGACGACGCGGTCACGGCGCTCGAAGGCATCGCAGGGCGGGCCGCCAACGCGCTGCGCCTCGCCGACGCGGCCGAGGCGTGCCGGTCCGACGCCGTCGCCGGCGAACGGCAGCGGATGCGCAGCGCACTGCACGACTCCGTGGGCGCGCTGCTGTTCTCCATCGGCGCGCAGGTGCGCGATCTGCACGAGGCGATCCGGGACAATCCGGTGCTGGACCACCGGCTGCGGCGCCTGGAGGAGGACGTGTCGGCCGCGTCGAGCGCACTGCGCGAGTCCCTGCTCGCGCTGGCCGAGACCACGCCGGAGCGGGCGTTGCCGGTGGAGCTGGCCGAGCATGCCCGGTCGTTCGAGGCCCGCACGGGCGTGCCCGCACGGTTCGTACAGCTCGCGCCCGTACCGCCGATGGACGCCGAGCGCACCTCGTTGCTCGTCCAGGTGGTCCGCGAGGGGCTGCTGAACGTCGAGAAGCACGCGCGCGCCTACTCCGTGGTGGTGAGCCTCGGCCCGAGCGACGGCGGCATCCAGGTCGTGGTGGCGGACGACGGCGTCAGCGTCCACAACGGCGAGGGTGGCCACGACGGCCCGGAGGTCAGCACCGGCCTCGGGGTGCGGTCGCTGGCGCAGCGAGCGGTGCGCGTCGGCGGCAACGTCAGCCTGGTGCGCGACGACGACGGCGGCTGCACGTTGCGCGCCTGGATCCCCGACGTCGACGGTGCGGCGTCGTGACCGCCACCGTGCTCGTCGTCGACGACCACCCGGTGGTGCGCGACGGCGTCACGCTCCTGTTGCGCACCGACCCGACGTTGACGATCGCCGGAGCGGCCGAATCGGGGCACGCCGCCATCGAACGGGTGGCCGAGCTGCGACCGGACCTGGTCCTGCTCGACCTGCGGCTGCCCGACATGCTCGCGCCCGAGGTCGTGGCGGGACTGCGCGCCGCCCATCCCGGGGTGCGGGTCGTCGTGTTCACCGCTCACGGCGATCACCAGGGCGTGGTCGCCGCGCTCGAGGCGGGCGCGCACGGCGGGCTCCTCAAGGACGTCGCCGGTACGGACCTGGTCGCCGCGTTGCGCCGGGTGCTGCGCGGCGAACGGGTCATCGACCCGCGGATCATGCCCGACGCGGGGCAACGTTCCGACGCGCTCGCCCGCAGCGGCCTCACGCGCCGTGAATACGAGGTGCTGCGCCTCGCCGCCCAGGGGCGCACCAACCCGGAGATCGCCGACGTGACGGGGCTGACGCGCAACACCGTCAAGACGTACCTGCAGTCGGCGCTGCACAAGCTCGGCGCGCGCAACCGGGTCGAAGCGATCGGCAAGGCGAGCGAGGCCGGGCTGCTCTGACACCGGTTGTTGCCGGCATCGTGTCCGGTTCGTTGTGCACTGGCTCTCCACGTGGAGGTATGCGCCTTCCTCCCGGAGTCGCAGGATTACGCGTCACTGGCAGTGACGCCAGTCACTCGGCGGGAGGAGTGGCGTGCGCATCAACCCCCGGACCAGGGAGCGATCGTGCTGACCGTACGGAACCTGCGGGTGCGCTACGGGCGTTCCGTCTCCGCGCTCCACGGCATCGACCTGGACGTGCCCGACGACGGCGTGCTGGCAGTGCTGGGCAGCAACGGAGCGGGCAAGTCGACGCTGCTGCGCGCTGTCTCGGGCACGCTGGGGCTGCACCGCGGCTCCGTCACCGGAGGTGAGATCCACTACGACGGCACGCGTCTCGACAAGCTCGACCCGGCGGCCGTCGTGCGGCAGGGCGTCGTCGGTGTCCCGGAGGGGCGTCAGATCTTCGCGCGGATGAGCGTGGAGGAGAACCTGCGCGCCGGTGGGATCGGCGCGCGGTCGGCCGCCGAACGCACCGCGGCGAGCCGGCGTGTGCACGAGCTCTTCCCCGTGCTGGCCGATCGTGCGAGCCAGCGCGCGGGCCTGCTGTCCGGCGGCGAACAGCAGATGCTCGCCATCGGCAGGGCGCTGATGTCGAGTCCGAGACTGCTGCTGCTCGACGAACCGTCGCTCGGCCTGGCCCCCAAGATCGTCGAGCGGATCGCCGCGATCATCCGGGACATCCACGAGCAGGGCACCGCGGTGGTGCTGGTCGAACAGAACGCCGTCATGGCGCTCGGGGTCGCCGACCACGCCGCGGTGCTGGAGGTCGGCACGCTCGCGCTCTCGGCACCGGCGGACGAGCTGGCCGAGAGCGAGGACGTGCAGCGGCTCTACCTCGGCGGCCACGCGGAATCCGAGGCCGAGGCCGAGCGCCAGGTGGAGGCCGCACACGAGCAACGTTCGGCCAAGCGCAGGTTGTCGAGGTGGTCGGGATGAGCGGGGCCGAGCTCGCGGTCGAGAACGTGACGCTGCGGTTCGGCGGGTTGCGCGCCCTCGACGCCGTGTCGTTCGCCGTCCACCCCGGCTCGTTGCATGCGCTCATCGGACCCAACGGCGCGGGGAAGTCGAGCTGTTTCAACGTCATCAGCGGCCTGTACCGCGCGGGCGAGGGCCGGGTGCGGTTCGGTGAGCACGACATCACCGGCATCCGGCCGAACCGGCTCGCGAAACGCGGCATCGGCAGAGCGTTCCAGAACGCCGCTCTCTCTCCACAGTCGACGGTGCTCGACAACGTCATGCTCGGCAGGTACTCGCTCACCCGCGGCGGTTTCCTGGAGTGCGGGCTGCAGTTGCCGTGGGTGCGGAAGCAGGAGCGCAGGCACACCGAGCGGGCGGCCGAGATCTGCGAGTTCCTCGGGCTCGGTGCGGCGCTGCACACGCCCGCGGGCGCACTGCCCTACGGCGCGGTGAAGCGCGTGGACATCGCCAGAGCGCTGGCCGTCGAGCCCGCACTGCTCCTGCTCGACGAACCCGCGGCGGGCATGAACGCCGCGGAGACCGCCGAGCTGGCCGACACGATCCGCGAGATACGCGAGGAACTCGACATCTCGATCCTGCTCGTCGAGCACGACATGGGCCTGGTGATGGGTATCGCCGATCGCGTGACGGTCCTCGACTTCGGGCGCGTCATCGCCGACGGGCCGCCCGCCGAGGTGCAGTCCGACCCCGAGGTCGTACGCGCATATCTGGGCACCGACAGCAGTGACGGTACGGAGGCCGGGTAGTGGACACGTTCGTACAGCTGGTCGTCAACGGCCTCGGCAAGGGCGCGGTCTTCGCGCTGCTCGCCCTGGGCTTCGTGATCATCTTCAAGGCCACCGAGGTGGTCAACTTCGCGCACGGGTCGCTCGTGCTGTTCGGCGGTTACCTCGTCGTGGTCACCCGCGAGACGCTCGGGTGGGCCGGTGCCGCGGTCGTCGGTGTCCTGTCGGCAGGATTGCTGGCGCTGCTCGTGGAACGCCTGTTGCTGTCGCGGTCCAGGCTGGCCTCCCCGTTCAGCCTGGCGCTGTTGACCATCGGCGTGGACGTGATCATCACCGAGGAGATCGTGCGCAGGCTCGGCGTCTCGCTGCCGTTCATCGGCGACGCGTGGGACGCTCAGCCGCTCCAGGTCGGCGGCGTCACGATGTTCCGCACCCACCTGGTCGCGATCGTCGTGGCGACGGTGCTGATCACCCTGTTCTTCCTCGCCTTCCGGTACTCGAACTGGGGTATCGCGATGCGCGCGCAGGCGGAGAACAAGGAGGCGGCCGCCCTCTCCGGGGTGCGCAGCTGGGTCGTCACCTCGTCGGCGTGGCTGGTCGCGGGCCTGCTGGCGGGCGTGGCGGTGCTGTTCATCGCGACGCAGGACTTCTCGGGTGCCGGCCTGTCCAGGGGGACGCACTCGATCGCCCTCGCCGCGTTCCCCGCCGCGATCATCGGCGGGCTCGACTCCACCGCGGGGGCGGTGGTCGGCGGGCTCGTCGTCGGTCTCGTCGACGCACTGTCCACCGAGTACGTCTCGTTCGCCTTCGCCAAGAGCGCGGTGTTCCTCGTGATGCTGGTGGTTCTGGTCGTCCGCCCGTCGGGGCTGTTCGGGACGAAGGAGACGACCCGTGTCTGATCGCACCGACACCCTCGACGTCCCGGTCGCCGCACCGTCGCCGAAGCCGCGCCGGGACCTCGGCTGGTGGATCCGCCTGGCACTGTGGCTGGCCCTGTTCGTCGTGCTGCTCGCACTACCGCTGTACCTGGAGGCGCAGTGGCTCAAGGCCGGGCAGTACATGATGGTCGGCGCCGTCGGCGCGATGGGACTGACGCTGCTGACCGGACAGGCGGGGCAGCTGTCGCTGGCGCACGCCTTCTTCCTGCTCGCCGGTGCCACGTCCTACACCGTGTTGTCCGGGCCCACCGGTGATCCCGAACTGGTCGGCTTCGGTCTCGATCCGCTGCTCGCGCTCGTCGGCGCCGTCGCGGTCACCGCCGTGCTGGGACTGGCGTTCGCTCCCGTCGCCGCGCGGCTGCGCGGTATCTACCTCGGTGTCGCCTCGCTCGCGCTGGTGTTCCTCGGGCTCTACTTGGGACAGTCGGCCGAGTCGCTGACCGGTGGCACGTCCACCGGGAGGCCGCCCGCGTCGTTCGAGCTGTTCGGCTTCCCGTTCTCCAACGAGGGCGAGCTGGAGATCCTCGGCGTTCCCATTCGGGAGACCGAACGCGTCTGGTATCTGTTCCTCGCGCTCGTCGTGGTGGCGTTCCTGCTCGCGCGCGGCGCGGTCGGCGGCCGCATCGGCAGGGCGTGGCGGGCCGTGCGCGACAACGAGTCGGCCGCGGCGGCCATGGGCATCAGCGTGCCCGGGGTGAAGGCCGGCGTGTTCGCCGTGTCGTCGGCGTACGCGGGCCTGGCGGGTGTGATGACCGTGTTGTGGTTCGACATTCTCAAACCCGACGAGAGCGAGTTCGGCACCTACGGCATCAACGTGTCGATCGCCTACCTGGCGATGATCATCATCGGGGGCCTCGGGTCGGTCTCCGGGGCGCTCGTCGGAGCGGTACTCGTCAACGGCCTGCCGCAGGTGCTCGCGCTGTACTCCACGGATCTCGGCTGGTTCACCGGAACCGGCGAGAACGCCTTCACACCCATCCTGATCAGCTCTTTCGTGTACGGCGCGGCCATCGTGCTCGTCGTGCTCTTCGAACCGGGGGGCCTGGCGGCGATCGGCCGCCGAATCGCGGGACTCACGCGCCGTGGAAAGGATCCGACATGAGACGAACACTGGCGATCACGTGCGCTGCGGCGCTCGTACTGACCGCGTGCGGCACCAAAGGCGGTGGTTCCGACGGCGGCACCGAAGGGGCGGGCGGTGTGACGACGGATGTCGGCGTCACCGATTCCGAGATCACACTCGGCGTGATGACCGACCAGACCGGCCCGTTCAAGGCACTGTCGACCGGAATCACGCACGGCAACCAGCTGTGGGTGGAGGACGTCAACGCCGGCGGCGGCATCTGCGGGCGCGATCTGAAACTGGAGATCGTCGACCACGGCTACAAGGCCGACACCGCGAAGACCCTGTACCCGCAGATCGAACCGAAGGTGCTCGGGCTGGTGCAGCTCGTCGGGTCGCCGGTCACGGCCGCGTTGAGCGAGGACCTCGAAGCCGACGAGATGACGACCACCCCGACGTCGTGGTCCTCGGAGCTGCTGAGCAATCCGTACCTGATGGTCGTGGGGACCACCTACGACGTCGAGATGATCAACGGGCTGTCGTATCTGCAGGACGAGGGCATGCTCTCCGACGGCGACACCATCGGTCACATCTACATCGACGGCGAGTACGGCGCCAACGGGCTGCGGGGCGCGCGGTACTACGCGAAGCAACACGATCTGAACCTGAAGGAAGTCAAGATCACCTCCAGTGACAACGATCTGACGAACGTGGTCACCGGGCTGCGGGGGCAGGGCGTCGAGGCGATCACGCTGACCACGACGCCGACGCAGACCGGGTCGGTGGCCGCCGCCAACAAGGCGCTCGGGCTGAACGTGCCGATCCTCGGCAACAACCCGACGTTCGATCCGCTGCTGCACAACAGTCCCGCGGCCGGTGCCCTCGACAATCTCTACGTCGTGGCCAGCAGCGTGCCGTTCTCGGCGGACATCCCGAAGATGAAGGACGTCGCGCAGAAGTTCGACGCCGCGGGCTACACCGAGCCGCCGAACGCGGGTGTCCCCTACGGCTACGCGGTCGCCGAGGTGTGGGGCGCCGTGCTGGAGAAGGCGTGCGAGAACAAGGACATGACCCGCTCCGGCGTCCACGACGCGTTGCAGGAGACGACCTCGGCCGACACCGGCGACCTCGTCGCGGAGCTGGACTTCTCGACACCGGGCGCACCGGCGACCAGGGAGGTCTACGTGGCGAAACCGGACGCCTCCGTCAAGGGTGGCGTCACGTACGTCAAGCCGTTGTTCGAGTCCGAGGACGCGAAGAACTACAAGGCGCCGCATCAGGAATGACTCCGGCGCCCGGGGCCGTCTGCCCGACGACGACGGCGGCCCCGGGCCCGGTCACCGCGGCGCGGGCTGTGTCTTCTTCGCCGCCGTCGAACCGCGCACGACGAGCTCCGGCTGGAAGAGGTACTCCCCTGTCGGCACGCTGGCGCCCGCGATCTCGTCGAGCAGGGTGCGCACGGCGGCGGTGGCCATCGCGGGAACCTGTTGCTGGACGGTCGTCAACGGCGGGTCGGCGAACGCGATCAGCGGCGAGTCGTCGTAGCCGACCACGGAGAAGTCCCCCGGCACCGACAGGCCACGCTTGCGCGCGGCCCTGATCGCGCCCAACGCCATGAGATCACTGCCGCACACAACCGCGGTGCAGCCCTGCTCCAGCAGGTGCCACGCGGCCGAATGCCCACCTTCGACGGAGAACAGCGAATGCACGACGAGCGCGTCCGCGTCCTCCTCGCCGCCGACCGTGGGCGCCATCAGCTCCCGGAACCGGGCCGCCTTGCGCTGCGCGGGAACGAACCGTTGCGGGCCGACCGCCAGCCCGATGCGCTCGTGCCCGAGCGCGCGCAGGTGTGCCAGCGCGAGCTCGACCGCGGCCCCGTCGTCGTCGGAGAAGAACGGAGCCGCGATGTCCCGGGCGTAGCCGTTGAGGAACACCAGCGGCAGCCCGGACGCCACGAGCCCTTCGTAGCGGGCGTGACTCGCGGTGGTGTCGGCGTGCAGTCCCGACACGAACACGATGCCCGACACCCCTCGGTCCGTGAGCGTCTCGACGAACTCGTCCTCCGTGGCCCCTCCCGGGGTCTGCGTGCACAGCACCGACGTGTAGCCGCGCATGCTGAGCGTACGGTCGATCACCTGCGCGAACGCGGGGAAGATCGGGTTGTCGAGCTCCGGGATGATCAGCCCGATGAGCCCGGAGCTGCGCTGCTTGGTCCGGCTGGGCCGCTCGTAACCGAGCTCGTCCATCGCCGTGAGCACGGCTTGCCGTGTGGCGGGCGCCACACCCGACTTCCCGTTGAGCACCCGGCTCGCCGTGGCCTCACTGACCTTCGCCCGCTCGGCGATGTCGGTGAGGCGTACGGCGTCGAGGGGCTTGTCAGTCATCGAGGTCTCCGGTCCACCATGCCGCGCTCTCCGGCGGCAGGACGGTGGGGTCGGCGGTCGGGTCGGATGCGGCACTGGTCAACAGTAGTCGTCCCGGACTCTCGATCCTCGCGGGTACCGAGCCGAAGTTGATCGCGCAGGTGAACTCGCCCCTGCGGAACGCCAACACGTCCGGGCCGGATTCGAGCCACACCAGTCCGTCGCCGGGAATCCCGCGCCGCAGCCGCAACGCCTGGCGGTAGAGCTCGAACGTCGAATCCGGCACGCCTCGCTGCGCCTCGACCGTCAGGTCCGCCCACCGTTCCGGCTGCGGCAGCCACGGCGTGCCGCCGAAGCCGAACGGCGACGCCTCACCGGACCACGGGAGCGGGACCCGGCAGCCGTCCCTGCCACGGTCGGTGTGACCGGAGCGCTCCCACACCGGATCGGCGAGAACTTCGTCCGGCAGGTCGGTGACTTCCGGAAGGCCCAGTTCCTCCCCCTGGTACACGTATGTCGAGCCGGGCAGGGCCAGTGTGAACAGCGTCGCCGCACGTGCCCTGCGCAACCCGGCCTCGCCGCCGCCGAAACGGGTCACGTGCCGCTGCATGTCGTGATTGGACAGCACCCACGTGCTGGCCGCGCCGACCGCGTCCACCGCTTCGAGCGAGGCGTCGACGACCTCCCGGAACTCGGCCGCCGACCACTGCGCCTCCGCGTAGTGGAAGTTGAACGACTGGTGCAGCTCGTCCGGCCGCAGGTAGCGGGCCATGCGCTCGGCACTGCGCACCCACGCCTCGGCGACGCCGATGCGCATCCCGTCGTACGAATCGAGGATCTTCCGCCACTGCCGGTAGATCTCGTGCACGCCGTCCTGGTCGAAGTACGGCAGTTCCGCCTTCGTGAGCAGGCCGATCTGGTCACTCGTCCCGGTGTCGGGCAGCCCTGGTGCCTTGACCATCCCGTGGGCCACGTCGATGCGGATGCCGTCGACGCCGCGGTCGAGCCAGAACCGCAGGATGTCCTCGAACTCGGCACGCACTTCCGGGTGTTCCCAGTTGAGGTCCGGCTGGGCGGGGTCGAACAGGTGCAGATACCACTGGCCGTCGTCGACCTGTGTCCACGCCGGACCGCCGAACACGGACTCCCAGTCGTTGGGCGGACCGCCGTCACGGCCTTCGCGGAACAGGTACCGCTCGCGGGCCTCCGAGCCCGGCTCCGCACGCAGCGCCTCCTGGAACCACGGGTGCTGCGACGACGTGTGGTTGGGCACGATGTCGACGATGACGCGCAGCCCGTACTCGTGTGCCTCGCCGATCAGGGCCTCGGCGTCGGCGAGGTCGCCGAACAGCGGGTCGACGGTGCGATAGTCGGCGACGTCGTAGCCGCCGTCGGCCATCGGCGAGGCGTAGAACGGGGTCAGCCACACGGCGTCGATGCCCAGGTCGGCCAGGTAGCCCAGACGTGAGCGCACACCGTTCAGATCACCGACACCGTCGCCGTTCGCGTCGGCGAAGCTGCGCACGTAGACCTGGTAGATGACGGCGTGTTTCCACCACTGCGGATCCATCGAACTCCTAACTCTTGACTCCGCCGGCGGTGAGACCGGCGACGAGATGGCGCTGTACCAGGAAGAACACGGCCGCGGTCGGCAGCATCACGAGGACCGAACCGGCGGTGAGCAGGCCCCATTCGGCCTTGAAGTCACTGACGAACGTGGCCATCCCGATCGGCAGCGTGTAATGACCCTCGCTCTGCATGAACACGCTCGCGAACGCGACCTCGCCCCACGCCGTGATGAACGAGTAGAACACCGTCACCGAGATACCGGGCCGGGCCAGCGGGACGATCAGCCGCCAGAACGTGCCCAGCGGGCTGAGCCCGTCGATGCGGCCCGCCTCGTCGATCGAGACGGGAATCGTGTCGAAGTAGCCCTTGAGCATCCACGCGCAGTACGGCACGGCGATCGTGCACTGCGCGAGGATCAGCCCGCCGTACGAGTCGAGCAGGCCGAGGTCCGACATCACGTTGTACAACGGCACGATCAGCACGGCGGCGGGGAACATCTGCGTCACCAGGAACGTCCACATGAGAGGCCGCTTCCCCGGGAACCGCATGCGCGAGGCCGCATAGCCGGCACTGGCCGCGATCAGCACACCGAGCACGGTGGTGCCCGCCGCGACGACCAGCGAGTTGCCGAACCATGTCAGGAACCGCGTTTCGCCGAGAACCTGGGTGTAGTTGGAAACGCCCAGCGTGCCGAGCTTCTCCGGCCGGGTCCACGTCGCGCGGTCGGTCTTGAGCGAGGTGAGCGCGACCCACGCCACCGGGAACACGGCGATGACGCTGGCGAACACCAGTGTGATGTGCAGCCCCGCCGATGCCTTCCAGCTGCGCGTGCTCATCCGAACACCTCCTCGGACTGCTTGGCGAGCCAGCGCTTGTAGAAGAACGCGAACACCACCAGCATCGAGGCGATCAGCGCGCCGTACGTCGCTGCGCCCGAATAGTCACGGATGCCTTGGAACGCGCGCTCATACGCCTCCGTGACCAGGATGTTCGTGGATCCTCCCGGGCCGCCGCCGGTCAGCAGCGCGATCACGGGGAACTGGTTGAACGTCCAGATCGTGCCGAGCAGGATCACCGTGCCCGACACCGGCCGCAGGCCCGGCAGTGTCACTGCGCGGAACTGCTGCCACGCCGTCGCACCGTCCATTTCGGCCGCCTCGTACAGGTCCTTCGACACGGTCTGCAGCCCGCCGAGCAGCGCGACCATCATGAACGGCACGCCGAGCCAGACGTTCACCATGATCACCGAGATCTTGGCCGCCAACGGTTCGCCGAGCCAGTTGACGGCGTCGATGCCGAACAGTCCGAGCACCGAGTTGGCGACGCCGCCCTGCTCGTTGAGGATGAGCCGCCAGCCGAACGCCGCGACGAACGGCGGCACTGCCCACGGCAGGATCAGCAGCATCCGATACAACCCGCGCAGCCGCATCGCACGGTTGAGCAGCAATGCGAGCCCGAGACCGATCGTGAAGTGCAGTGTCACGCAGGCAACCGTCCACTGGACCGTCCACAGTAGCCGCGAGTAGAACGCACCGTCCGAGCCGGAGAGCACGTCGATGTAGTTCTCGAACCCCACGAACGAGTACGTCGCCGGGATCTCGTTGACACCGATCGTGCGGCCGCTGTTCATCTCGGTGGCATCCGTCAACGACAGGTAGATGCCTTTGACCAGGGGGAACATCACGAGTGCGCCGATCACGACCACCACCGGGGTGACCATGGCCCACGCGTACCAGTGACGCGTCAGCAGTCCGCGCACCCGGCGCCGGGGTGGCGGCACCGGCGGCGCCACCCCGGCCTGCGGGCGGGTAGTGGATGTCGTCATGACTGGAAGCCGGGCACTGCGCCCTTCGCCTTTCGCTGCGCCTGCTCAAGACCGTCCGCGACGGGCGTCTGACCGCCCATGATCTGCTCGTAGAAGGGCGTGAACATGTCGTAGAGATCGCCCGCCCCCGGTGCCGAGGGCCGCGGCTTCGCCGACTCCATCGGCCCCTGGAACTGGGAGACCACCTGGTTGTCCTTGACGCCCGGCATGTCGTAGACGGACTCCCGGGTCGGCAGCGTGCTGTTCTCCTTCGCCACCAGGGCCTGGCTTTCCGGCGAGTTCATGAACTTCACGAACAGGTAGGACGCGGCCAGGTCGGGCGAACCGGCGTACACCGTGAGGTTGTGGCCGCCGACGGGCCCTCCCCTGCCCTCGGGACCACCGGGAACCGTGGCGACACCGAGGTTTCCGGGGTCGGAGTACGCGCTGCCGGTGAGGATGTCCGACACCGACCACGGCCCGTTGAGCATCATGGCGACGTCGCCGCTCTTGAAGCCGTCGAGCATGTTGGTGTACTTGTTCGCGCTGGTGTCGGTCGTGCCGACACCGCGGGCGGACAGCTCCTTCGAGGTCTCGACCGCGCTCTTCATCGCGGGGCTGTCGAGGGTGATGCGCTTGGTGCCGGTGTCGACGACGTCGCCGCCCTCGCCGTAGAGGAACGGCAGGAGGAAGTACGAGTCGGCGTTGATGAAGATGCCGGTGGTGCCGGGCTCCTTCCGTTCGATCTTCTTCGCCACCGTCTCGACCTCGTCCCAGGTCTTCGGCGGTTCCTGCACGCCTGCCTCGGCGAAGAGCTTCTTGTTGTAGAGCAGGCTGAGGGTGTCGGTGACCTCCGGGACCCCGTAGGTCTTGCCCTGGTACTCGTTGCTCTTCATCGGCGTCGGCAGGTAGTCGTCGGCGCCGTCGAGCGCGGGCGTGCCGTCGAGCGGCTGGAGGTACCCGAGCGCGGCGAAGGTCGGCGTCCATCCGACGTCGGCACGCATCACGTCCGGTGCGCCGTCGCCCGACTGCGCCGCGGTCTTGAACTTGTCGTCGGCACCGTCGAAGGGCACGTTGACGTACTCGACGTCGATCTTCGGGTACTTCTTCTCGAATCGCTTGACCAGTTGCTTGAAGGCCGGCGACTCGTTGGTTGCGTCCGAGGTGTCCCACCACGTGACGGTGCCGGACACGGACTGCGGGTCGTTGGCCGCCTTCGCTGCGGCGTCGCTCTGGTCCGTGCCGCCCCCGCCGCAACCGGCCAGGGTCAGTGCGGTGACCGCGGCGAACGCCGTCGCCATGCGGGTCGCTGGTGTAGCTCGCGTCATGGTTCTCCTCGTTGAGACCGGTGGGGTCCGGAATTACCCGGGAGGCTAATCAGCCGATGACCGCTCCTGCAAGTACTTGCAGAAACTTTCAGTCACCTATGGAAAGCGACGGCGTCCTTGGCTTCGAGCGTGATCCGCGTCCAGCCGTCGGCGTTGACGGTGTACTTCTCGCACCCGTCGTGCACGTCGTCGCAGTAGGTTCCGGCAGGCAGGCCTGTGTCGAACCAGCGCGTGACCTCCTCGTCCGAGTTGTTGATGGTCACGAAGCCCTTGTCGCCGCGGTTGAACGCGATCAGGTTCGCGCCGTCACTCCACCAGTTCTGCACCTGCGTGCCCTTGACGGCGTTGTGCCAGCCGACCATGCCGAGGATCGCCGGGTCGTGGGTCGTGCAGGTCCACGCCTCGTCGCTGCAGTCGACGTCGGTGACGGTGCCGTCGGCGTTCGACGGCGGCGCCTGGTCGCGACCGGAAAAGGTGAATCCGGCGAACACCTGCGGCGTGCCGTGGTCCCAGGCCAGCGAGAAGACGTTGGCCAGCAGGTAGGTCCTGCCGTCCTTGTACGACAGGGTGCTGCCGTCGCGCTCGGTGTCGTGGTTGTCGACGAACGCCACCGAGTCGGCACTCGGCTGCATGCCCCACGACTCGCCGAAGGTCCGCAGGTCGGCGATGGTGCCGCGGAACTGCTCGGCGAGCTTGCGCCCGTAGGTGAATTCGAGCAGGTCACCGTTGCTGCGGTAATCGTCGAGGTCCACCGCACCACCCGGGATGACCTCCTGGTACACGTACGGATCGCCGTCCAGCCGGCTCGTGATCGCCGCGATGTCGCCCGCGGGGATGTGCTTGGCGGCGTCGATACGGAACCCGTCGACACCCATCGAGATCAGGTCGTTGAGGTAGCTCGCGATCTCGTCGCGCACGTACTCGTCGCCCGTGTCGAGGTCGGCGAGGCCGAGCAGCTCGCAGTTCTGCACTTCGGCGAGGTCGTCGTAGTTCTCCACCTCGCCGCTCGGATTCGGGCAGTCGTCGGGATGGTGGTGGAAGTCGCCGACCGAGTACCTGCCGTCGTAGGTGTACTTGTCCGGGAACGTCGTGCCGCCGTAGCCGGTACCACCGGAATCCTGGCCGGTCATGTGGTTGATGACCGCGTCGACGTACACGTCGACACCTGCCGCGTCACAGGCCTCGACCATGGCCGCGAAGTCGGCCCGGTCGCCGAGTCTGCTGGTCAGGTCGTAGCTGACGGGCTGATAGACGTCCCACCACGGATGGTTCTCGACCGAGGCCGACTCGGCGGGCGGCGACACCTGGACACCGCCGAAACCGCCGGGGCCCAGGTTGTTCGTGCACTCGGCCGCGACCGAGTCCCAGTTCCACTGGAACAGGTTCGCGATGACGTCCTCGTCCGGATCACCGGGAGGAGCGGCTGCGACGGGGCCGGCCGTTCCGGCGGTGAGACCGGCCGCGAGTATTGCCGTGGACAGGATTGCGGGCAGGCGGGATCGCACGAGACCTCCAGCGTTCGCAGGGAGCGGATGGCCGAGGAGCCCGGGTTCTCCTCGCTGAGACGCGCCTCGAGCACAGCAGAGTGACCGGCCGGGCAAGCGAAGTCAAGACTTGCATGAAAGTTTCATTCACCGTATACAGTCTCATCGGTATCCGGTTCGGCGTCCGGCTGCAGCATGCGGTGTCGTGCGGCCTTTCCGGCGCGTGGCCGGGCGGCAACGTCCGCAGGCGGCCGACCCGCGGCCGGATCCGACGTCGGCCGACGAGGTCCGGCGCCCACGGCGAAGGGTGATTTCCATGGCAGAGGTCAGTTACCGGCGCGCATCGCGGCTGTATCCGGGTTCACCCCCGGTACGGGCGGTCGACGAACTGGATCTGGCGGTCGCCGACGGCGAGTTCCTCGTTCTGGTCGGCCCGTCGGGGTCGGGAAAGTCGACGGCGTTGCGCATGCTCGCGGGACTGGAGGAGGTCGACGAGGGCGCCATCCACATCGACGACCGCGACGTCACCGATGTTCCGCCGAAGAACCGCGACATCGCGATGGTGTTCCAGTCCTATGCGCTGTACCCGCACATGACGGTCGCCGAGAACATGAGCTTCGCGTTGAAGCTCAAGGGAGAGTCCAAGTCCGCCATCACCGAACGGGTACGGCACGCGGCCGACCTGCTCGAGCTGACGCCGTACCTGGACCGTAAGCCGAAGGCCCTCTCGGGCGGGCAACGCCAGCGGGTCGCGATGGGACGGGCGATCGTCCGCGAGCCGTCGGTGTTCCTCATGGACGAACCACTGTCCAATCTGGATGCGAAACTGCGTATCGAGACCCGCGCCAACATCGCCTCACTGCAGGATCGGCTCGGCACCACCACGATCTACGTCACGCACGATCAAGTCGAGGCGATGACGATGGGACATCGCGTGGCGGTACTCAAGGACGGCACGCTGCAACAGTGCGACACCCCGCGCAACCTCTACGAACGTCCCGTCAACGCCTTCGTCGCCGGGTTCATCGGATCGCCGGCGATGAACCTGAAGACGGTCGCGGTCGGCGACGACGGTGCACATCTCGACGGGCTCAGTGTTCCGCTGCCGCGCGCCACGTTGGCATCCTCGGGTGACACCCTGACTCTCGGTGTCCGGCCCGAATCGTTGCGGCTGGCCGGTGCCGGCGAGGACGGCGCGGCGATGACGGTCGAGCTCGTCGAGGAACTCGGCGCGGACGCGTACGTGCACGGCACGGTGCGTGTCGGCAAGGAGCCCGAACGGTTCGTCGTCCGTGTCGACGGGCGCACCCCACCGAAGCTCGGCGAGACCGTCCAGGTCGCGATCACCAGCCCCGACGAGGTGCACGCGTTCCACTCCGACACCGGACTACGACTGCCGACCGGATGAGCGACCGCGTACCGCGCGGCGGACACGACGATCAGAGTCACGTCGAGCGGGGACCGTCACCGGGCGGAGATGGAGAAATCATCACAGAACGCTGAAGACCCGGACACAGTGAATAACAGCCGGTAGGCGCCGCGCGATGTACTGCGCAGGGCCGGACCACGGCCAGAAGCATGGCCGCGGGCCGAAGGAGAGATGCCCTCGATGACGGTGACGCAGCGGAACACGGCCGCAGCGCAGGACGGCCGGTTGAGCGTGGAACTGGCGTTCCCTCCTGCGATCAACTACGCGCTCGTGCACAACGACGTGCCGCTCGCACGCTATCTCCGAGTGGAGAACCTGACCGACGAGGACCTTCCCGGGATCGACGTGCGGGTCGAGCTGCTGGGCCCGGACGGACAGATCGCGACGTGGCATCGCACGATCCCCCACTTGCACGCCCGATCCGAGGTGCTCAGAGTCGACTTCGCCGATCTCGCTCCCGGCCCCGATGCCGTCGGAGCAGCCGACGAGGCGTATCCCGTGCACTACCGGGTCCTGGTGCGCGCCGGCGGCACACGGCTGCGGGCCGAGGCCCGCTCGCGTGTACTCGCTCGCAACGAGTGGTTCAATGCGCCGTCGTTGTACGAATCAATCGCGGCGTTCGTGCAGCCCAACACGGCCTCGGTCGACCACGTGCTGCGAAGTGCTCGTGACCTGCTCGAACGCGAGACGGGTTCGAGCTCGCTGGAGGGATACCAGGCGGGCCGGCAGCGCGCAGCACAGATCGGCGGGGCGGTCTACGAGGCGCTGCGCGCGCAGCGCATCAGCTACGTGGGTCTGCCGGCTTCGTTCGAAGACACCGGCCAGAAGGTGCGCACCACGGCCGACGTGCTCGGCGGCCAGCTCGGCAACTGCCTGGATCTGTCGGTCACGTACGCGGCCTGCCTGGAACAGGCGGGCCTTCATCCGCTGATCTGGATTGTGTCCGGTCACGCGTTCGCCGGCTTCTTCCTGGAAGAGGAACGACTTCCGGAGACAGTGTCGCTCGACCCGAACCACATGATCAATCTGATGGAGTCGCGGCGGGCGCTTGCCGTCGAACTGACCGGTATCGGCCCGGGAACCGGGTCGAAGGACTACGCCGAGGCTCTCCGTGCAGGAACGGCACAGTTCAGGTCACGCGAGCACCTGTACGGGATGGTCGACGTCGCGCTCACACACCGAACTGCCATCAAGGCACTCCCCTCTGATGATCGCCGCACGTCCTCGGGGCCGGCCGATGCCGAGGGGTCCGTGCAGTCGCATACGCTCGCGCTGCCCGATGAACTGGTGGGTTCGGGCACCTTCGACGTCGAACAGAACCTGGCATCGAGGGAGGACGCCACCGACCAGGCACCGGAGCGCATCAAACGGTGGCGCAAATCGCTGCTCGACCTGAGCCTGCGAAACCCCTTGCTGAAGCTGCCGGCACGCGGCAAGGGCCTTGACCTGCACGTGCCACACGACACCCTGGCAGCATTGGACGACCTCGTGCACAGCGGCAAGCCGGTCCGCATCGTCCCGGAAGACCGTGTCGGCGGTGTCCAGCAGCTGAGCGGTGTGAACACCGTCCGCGACCTGCCCGACGAAAGCGTCGCCGACGAACTCGAACGTGACCACCGCATCTACGGCCGAGTGCCGGACGGCCGCTACATCGCCAAGATGCGCGAATTGCAACGCGAGGCGCGCACGATCCAGCAGGAAACCGGGAGCAACTACCTCTATCTCACATTCGGCACCCTGGTGCACCCGGGAGCGTCCGGTGAGGCACACGCGCCCCTCTTCCTGCTCCCGGTGCGCATCGAGGGCGGCAGCGGCCGTTCCCCGTACACGATCGTCGCTGATGGTGACGAGATCTCCGCCCCGAACTACTGCCTCATCGAATGGCTGCGGGTGAAGCACGGGGTGCGGATTCCCGAACTCGAGAACCCACCGCTCGACGAGGACGGTATCGACATCGTGCGCTCGTTCGAGGCAATCCGCAGCAGCCTCGTCGAGAACGACCTGCACTACCGGTTGGACGAGCGGGCAAGCCTGCGGTTATTGCAGTTCTCCACCTTCCAGATGTGGCGTGATCTCACCGATCACTGGGAACGCTTCATGACCAACCCGATCGTGCGCCACCTGGTGACCAAGCCCGGCCACCAGTTCGCCGACCCGGCAGCCACCACCGACGACAACGCGTTCGACGAGGCCGCACTGCAGCTGCCGATCCCTGCGGACGGCTCGCAGATGCGTGCGATCACGATGGCGGCCAAGGACCGCTCCTTCGTACTCGAAGGCCCACCCGGGACCGGCAAATCGCAGACCATCACGAACCTCATCGCCCATGCGCTGCGCAGCGGCAAAAGGGTGCTGTTTGTGGCGGAGAAACAGGCGGCGCTGGACGTGGTCAAGCGCAGGCTGGGCACGATCGGTCTCAGCGATTTCTGTCTGGACCTGCACGGCCGCAAGCAGTCGTTGGCGAGCATCCGAGAACAGCTGAACACCGCGCGCGAACGCACGGTGCAGGACGACGAACACGGCTGGGCGGCCGCCGAGGCTCGCTATCGGCAGAACGTGCGAGCGCTACGGGACTACCCACGACGACTGCATGAGGAGAACGCGGCCCGGTTCTCCGCGTGGTCGGCCTATGCGGCGACCACCGCACACGGCGACGGCCCGACCGCGCCGGTGCCACCCGAGATCATGGGCCTGGACGAGCAGCGACGTCAGGCCGTGTCTGCAACCGTGGCAGAACTACCCGCAGCCGCCGAAGCCGCACGGCTCCGTGCGCAGCACCCGTGGTCACTCAGCGGACACCGTACGGTCGACACGCTCAAAGTCGCTGAGTTGACAGCCGCGGCCGACGAACTCGAGACGGTCCGTGAACTGTTCCACCGACTGCCCGAACAGCTGCGCTCCGAGCTCACCCAGCTGTCCTCCCCCGTGTATGCGGGGACGGCACTGCCTTGCGCACGACTTGCGCGGCAGCACAGGTTGCCGGGCCAGCAGGCCACCTCCGCGACGACGCGCGAAAGGTGGGACGCCGCGGTCGGCGAGCTGCTCGCCGAGCTGGAAGGATTCCAGCGTCAGCATGCGGCCGTCCTCGCGACGTTTCGTCCGGAGGCCTTCGCGCATCCGGATTTGCCCGCATGGGTCACCGAGGCCGGCAACACCAACAAGGGCCTGTTCGGCAAGAAGAAGAAGCGCCGGCGCCTGGCCGAGCGGTTGCAACCGCATCTGCGCGAGGGCACCACCCTCGACCCGGAGGCCATCCGGCAAACCGTGACCGCAGCGGCCATGGCGCGGGATCACGCAGCAGTGCTGCACCAGCGGTTCGTGGCCGTGCCGGGGCTGGAACTGCCATTCGAATGGTCCCCCGCACAGTCGGATGCGATCGCCGTGGTGGAGCGGCGGCGCGACGCCCTGGTCGCCGGCCGCGAGCTTCGAGCGCACTCCGCGGGTCTGTGGCAGGCGTTGCACGAGCTCGGCAGGCACGCGCCGGTGGCCGAGCTGGAGCGTTTCGTCAAGGCGTGGGGAAACTGGTTCCGCCTTCTCACTCCGGGCACCGAGGAGCTTCGCCGCTGGTGCTCCGGGCGATCGTGGCCGGAGGCGTGGAACGCCGACGGGCCGCGTTGGCGCGAGGAACTGCGAACCCACGGGCTGCTGCCACTCCAGCGGTGGGGCGCCGTCCTGGCCCATACGGATCTGCTGACGGGCGCCGGGCTCACGGACTTCTGCGAGCAGATTCTGACCGGGGCGCTGCCGGCGCACGAGCTGGAGGTCGCGTACCTACGCGGTCTCGCGGGAACGGCATTGCGCGAACGGCTGCAGACCAGCCAGCTCGAGTACTTCGATACGGACACGCACGAGCACCACGTCGACGAGTACCTTCGGTTCGGGGGCGAGCTCGAGAAGCTGCTGCCCACGCGGCTCGCGAGCGAGCTGCTCGCTCGGCGCCCGCGGCTCGACGGAGACCGGGAGTTCCTCCGGCACATCACGACTTCCCGTCGAGGTGCGAACCGGCTGTCCTTCCGCCAGCTGCTTGCCAAGTACCCGGACGAGATCACCGGGCTCACTCCGTGTTTCCTCATGAGCCCGGCGTCCGTGGCGAACTTCCTGCCCCCGGGAGCCGTGGAGTTCGACCTGGTGGTCTTCGACGAGGCATCGCAGATCCGCGTCGCACAAGCCGTCGGCGCTATGGGCCGCGCGCGGTCGGTGGTCGTTGTCGGCGACTCGAAGCAGATGCCGCCGAGCAGCATCATGGAAGCCGGCCACGGCGAGGGGGACGAGGAGGCCGCAGCCGTCGCAGACGGAGCCGACGATGCGGTACCGGCCGATCTGGACAGCATTCTCGAGGAGTGCGTCGAATCCGGATTAGACCGGGAATGGCTGTCCTGGCACTACCGCAGCAGCGACGAGTCACTGATCGCCTTCTCGAACCAGCACTACTACGAGAACAAGCTGCACACGTTGCCTGCGCCGGGAAGTTGGCCGCACGCCGGCATCACCTGGCGTCGTCTCGACGGCGCCTACGATCGAGGCGGCACTCGTACGAACGTGGTCGAGGCACGGGCAATCGCGGACCAGATCGCCGCGCTGCTCGCGGATCCCGTGACGTCCGAACGTTCGATCGGGGTGGTCACGTTCAACGTCCCGCAGCGCGACCTCGTGCTGAATCTCCTGGAGGACAGCGACGATCCGAACGTTCAATACGCATTGTCGCGGGAAGACGAGCCGCTGTTCGTGAAGAACCTCGAGAACGTCCAGGGCGACGAGCGGGACACCGTCCTGTTCACACTGGCGTTCTCCCGCAACCCGGACACGGGGCAGTTGCCGCTGAACTTCGGTCCGCTCAACAACGCCGGAGGCGAACGGAGACTCAACGTCGCCGTCACCCGTGCTCGGGAGCAGGTGATGTTGTTCAGCTCGTTCGATCCGCACGACATCGATCTGGCCCGGAGCAATGCGACCGGCATACGGCACCTGCGGGCCTACCTGGAGCTGGCCGCGGGCGGGTTCGATCAGTTCGGCGGCATCGAGGCGAGCGATCCACGGGCGGACGATCGCATTCTCAGTGAGGTCGCGGACGCGGTCCGGGCACGTGGGTACGAGGTCGCCACGAACGTCGGCCTGTCACAGTTCACTGTCGACATTGCCGTCCGGCACGCCGATTCCCGACGCTGGCAGGTGGCGGTGCTGTTGGACGGCCCGGAATGGGCGTCGCGGCTCACGGTGGCGGACCGGGACCGCGCACCACAGCTGCTCGGAGCGAAGATGCGGTGGCCGTCCACCGTGCGCGTATGGCTGCCCGCCTGGGTACGGGAACGTGCGGCTGTGCTGGAGCGCATCGACGAGGCGATCGCCAGGTCAGAGCCGGACGCCACAGCGGTGCGGTCGGATGCCGGTGTGGGTGGCGCGAAAGGGAGTGAGGCCGGGGTCCCCACCTCCGCCGATCCGGACGCGCCACCGGTGAAGGCTGCGGTTCCGACACTGCGCGAAGCGGCGGTCCAGGACGGACCCTACGGCGACTCGGACGGAGCGTCGCCCACGCATATACAGGCGCCGGGCAGTCTGCCCGCAGACCGCGAAGCCGTCGTCAACAGTGCGACCACCGAGGCGCCGCAACCCCAGCGCGCCGCCCTAGCGTCCGAGGCCGGCGTGCCCTTCGTGCCGTACGAGCCCAGGCCCGTAGGGGTGAAGGAAGACCTCGACCGACTCGGCTCCGACGCGGCCGTGCAGCGACAGCTCGAGGAGATGTTCGTCGAGGTCACCAACTTCGAGGGCCCTGTCGAGATCAACAGACTGGCGAAGAAGGCGCTGCACTGCTTCGGTCTGGGACGCGTGCGGGAGAACCGGGTACTCGAGGCGCTGGAACACCTTCCCTCGGCCCTGCGAACCGAGCGCAGCCCGGTCGGGATCCACGTCTGGCCGGCAGACCTGGATCCGCACACCTGGCGAGGCTTCCGCGAAACCCAACGGTCGAGCGACCGGGCGGTTCAGGAGATCGCCCCGCACGAGATCATCAATGCGATCCGCCACGCGTCCAATACCGGCGGACCGGGTGAGCGGGTTCTGCGCGAAGCCCTCAGATTGCTCGGGCACACCAAGATGACGGAGGCTGTCGAAGACCACATTGTCCGGGTGCTCGACTTCGGCGTCGGGGAAGGCCTTCTGCCGAGCAGTCTGGGGCGGCGATGATGGCGGAAGTGTCAGCTGAGGCACTGGACGCGGCCAAGGCCAAGGTCGGCAAGCCCGCCAAGCACACGTTGGCCGCAGTCCGGAGCTTCACGGAACGCGCCGAAGCACTGCTGGCCACGCCCGCGACTCTGCGGGCGAATGTCCGGCACCAGGTGGCGGTCCTCACCGATCAACGCGTGCAGGCAGAGCTGCAGCGCAGGCCGGTCGCCGAGCTGCGTGACCTCGTCGGGCGGGGCGCGCGGCTGAACACGGTGGCCGAAGCGGGCTTCGCCTCCGTGGCGCAGATTCTCGCCTCGGGCCCGCAGCGAATCCAGGCCGTGCCCGGGATCGGCCCGCAGACCGCACAACAGGTAGTCGGAGCCGCGCAGCGATTCGCGGCGCAGGTCACCGAACAGACACAGTTCCGATTCGACCCGGACCGAAAGGACCCGGCACAGGCACAGTTGCTCGCCACCCTCATGGCGCTGAGGCACGCCGACAGCGCGGTCACCACGTTGGAACCGCAGCTCCGCCAGCTCACCGCCCAAACCGCTCCCCTGGTGTCCGACGCGGAACCGACCACGAGCCGGCCTTCGATGCTGTTCCGCGGAAGCGCGAAGAAGCACGCCGCGCTGACGGCCCTCGCACAGTTGGACGCCGTGCTGGCCGATCCGCGGGTGGCGTCACTGCACCGGACCCTGGAGTCGCAAGAACGTGCCACCGACCCGAGCTCGTATCCCGAATGGCAGGCATGGGACGAGTACACGTCCGACGCCGCATCGTTCAACGCGTTACTCTCCACGCTCGGTGGTGCCGGCGAAGGTGACGACACGGAGGCCGCGCAGGGGTTCATCCCGGCCGAGCTGCGCCAGGAGATCAGCGCCGTCCCGTTGGACACAGGTCTGCTTACGGCGACGTTGCGCGGCTACCAGGCGTTCGGCGCCCAATACGCGATCCATCAGAAGTTCTCGATCCTCGGCGACGAGATGGGACTCGGCAAAACGGTGGAGTCGCTGGCCGTGCTCGCGCATCTTGCAGCACGGGGACAGCGCCGGTTCCTGGTGGTGTGCCCGGCAAGCGTCCTGGCGAACTGGACGAACGAAATCGCCAAACACAGTCGCTTGACCGCGCACACTCTGCACGGTTCCGGACGGGACGCCACCACGCGGACGTGGCTGCGTGACGGCGGCGTGGCGGTCACGACGTTCGACACGCTCGGCAGACTCGACGGGATCACCGAGGCTGACGTCGCGATGATGGTGGTGGACGAGGCACACCTGGCGAAGAACCCGACGACCAAACGCTCGCAGGCCGTCGCCGAGGCGGTGAACCACTCGCAGCGTGCGATGTTCCTGACCGGCACTCCTATGGAGAACCGGGTCGAGGAGTTCCGCAACCTGGTGTCGTACCTGCAGCCCGCGATCGCGAAGGGCATTGACGCCACGGACGCCGTGGCCGGGGCGAAACGGTTCCGGCGTGCCGTGGCACCGGTCTACCTTCGCCGAAATCAGGAGGACGTACTCACGGAGCTACCGGACAAGATCGAGGTCGAGGACTGGGTCTACTTCACTCCGGCCGACAACGCCGCCTACAACGCGACCGTGCAGTCCCGCAACCTAATGCAGATGCGTCAGGCCGCGTTCCACGCCGAGAACTCCGCGAAGCTCGAACGGTTGGCGGAGATCGCCGACGAGGCTTGTGAGGACGGGCTGAAGATGGTGGTTTTCTCGAACTTCCTGCACGTGCTCGACCGGATCGGTAACCAGCTCGGCTCGCGTGCGATGGGTCCGATCACCGGTTCCGTGCCGCCCCAGGTTCGGCAGCAGATCGTGGACGAATTCGCACGGCGCGACGGGCACGCCGTGCTGCTGCTGCAGATCGAGGCGGGCGGCCAGGGACTCAACATCCAGGCCGCGTCCATTGTGGTCATTGCCGAACCGCAGTGGAAGCCGAGCACCGAGGAGCAGGCCGTGGCCCGTGCCTACCGCATGGGCCAGGTCAGGAAGGTCCAGGTGCACCGGCTACTCGCGAAGGGCAGCGTAGACGAGCGGCTTCGCGAGGTTCAGGAGGAGAAGAGCCTGCTGTTCGCGGAGTTCGCCCGCAGGAGCGAGGCGAAGGAGGCGGACGCCCGCGCGGTGGACACACGCGAGCACCGCCCCGACAGCCTCGACGACAACGCTGTGCCTTTGGAACAACGCATCGTCATGGCCGAACAGCACCGGCTGGGCATCAGCTGACGGCGCCGCCGGGGACGGGATAGCCGAATTGGTCCAAACGCTTGCGCGCAGCGTTGATTTCCTGCTCTGTGAACAGCTCCTCGAACTGCGGCTGGGTGACAAGAGCTTCGACCGTGAGGTCGAGCCTGCCCCGCTCCCACAGCGCAGCGAAGCCATCCGACACAGCCGGTGAGCCGAGAAGTTTGCGGGCGGTTTCCAGAGGGCCGAGTTCAGAGAGCATGCTGCGGAAGTAGGTCGCCGCGTAGTTGGCCTCCGTCCGGCTCCGTTCGTGCAGCTCTAGCATTTCTGCACCAAACTCGGTGGCACTCTCAGATTCCGTGATGGACCCGTCCGGCTCCTCTGCGGCACCGTCATCCGATTCGACGCCAGCCGCACTGTCGCTCCTCCGTTGCACGAACCCGAGCAGCGCGTCGACCGAGGTGAACACCTCGTAGCCGAGTTCCTCGAGTCGCGGCAGATCAGCGGCCTCCGCGTCGAGTTCCAGAATCACCGGTTCACCCTGACCGGGCTGCAGTCCCTCGGGCCAGTAGGCCTCTGCCATCGCCAAGGCGCGTCCGGACTCCGGGTCAGCGATCTCCGTGTCGGTGATGGGCTTGACGCACCCGAGCCGGACCATCTCCTCGATCATGTCCCGTACCTGCGCGTCCCGAGCGTCGGTCTCGTCCCCGGTCGATACCGCGAGTGGCTGTAGTCGCTGGCCAGCGTGTTGCGATGTGCCCTCGCGAAGCTGGGACAGGAAGCCCTGCGCCGCGCCGGCGAGCAGTTCCTTGCGCGCTTCGAGGAAGTCTTCGTACCGATCGACGTGCCACAGTTCCGTATCCTGCGGGATCCATTGCGAAGCCAGCACCCCCGGATGCTTCGACTCCGCCTCGGGGAAATACTCGGCCGGGTTCCTCTTGCCCACGGCCAAGTTGCTGTTCTGGGTCAGGAAGCAGAAATTGGCGATCGAGTTAACCAAGCTGCGGGGGTACCCGGCTTCGTACAGGAGCGCCTTCGGGAAGATGTGATGCACCTGCAACGACGACAGTCTGCCGAGCATCTCCGCCTTCAGTTCAAGTCCCGTCCCGAGGTCGCGAGCCCCGTTGACCCGAGTCAGCAGATACAGCAGCGGGTAGAACCGCGATCCCGTCGTGGATCCGCCGAAATCATGCGGTTGCACGTCGAGATTTCCACCACGCCACCGTTCAAGTGAACGGATCAGGCCATCCACGCCCTCCCGCTGTGCGGTGTCGAAGTCGTGGTTGAGGTAGGTCTCTGTGGAACCGGCAAAACGCCCCCACAACGCCGAGTGCACGTACCAGTACAGAGCCTTGCCCTGTTCCTCACTGCTTGAGAACTGCCCGCCGTTCAGCGCAAGCAGCCGGCTGATCACCGGGAACGCCATGCGGCCCATCAACACTCGGTCATGGTCCAGGCCAAGACGGCTCGACACGACGTCCAGGCAGTGCCCGATATAGTCGGTCGAACTGGTCAGAGACTGACGGAACGTGGCCGCCGACACCGCGTCCAACGAGCTGAACTCGGCGCGGCTAGTGGCGACGCTCGTCGCGTTACGCAGCAGCCAATCCAGATTGAAGTTGAAGCCCGCCGATTCCCATTTCGCCAGGTGGTCACGCATGACGGTGCGGGCGTCCGGCCAGTCGGAACACAGCTTGGCCAGCGCAAGGTCGCCTTTCGTCAGCTTCGTGCCGCCCGAGTTGACACGGTTGAAGATGTCGACGACTTCGTCCGTCGACACGTTCTTCCCAGTGATCTTCTCCTCGTGGAAGTCGCGTTCGAGCAGGTTGCGCAGCCGCGTCAGGCGCTCCACGTAGGTCGGCAGGTTCTCCGGTTCCTTCTCACTGAAACCGCTCACGAACGCGGAGATGTCCTGTTGGAACAGCCGGGTCACTTCGATCCACCGATGGTCATCGGCCATGATGCTTGGTGCGTAGAACTTGAACTGCTCGTCGGCAACGTTGAAGTACAGGCCCGTGAACGCGTCTGGGTTTCCTTCGAAGAAGCGCGGCGGTTCACCCTGGATGATCCCGTAGAGCGAGGTAATCCGTTGCTGGCCGTCCAACAGGAGCAGGTGCGTGCCGGTTCCGGCCATGCTTCCTCGTACCGAAACGTCTTCAGCCGCCGTCTCCCACAGCAGCAGTCCGCCCACCGGGTGGCCGCGGTACAACGAGCGCATCAGACCACGCACCTGGTCGCGGTTCCAGACGTACCCACGCTGAAACTCTGGAAGCAGCATTGTGCCGGCTTCGACCTGGTCGATGATCATCCGCAGCTTGGCCATTGTTCGAACTCCTGTCTTGCCTTTCGTCTACGCGTCTACTGCCCGGAGGGCAACAAGCTGCTCCGACTACCGTGCCACGACACCACGAGTTGTTCCCGCGCCCGGGTGCACGCAACGAACAGCAGGCAGCGTTCCCGCTGGACGTCATGCCGATGGGCCTGTGTGTCCTCGTCGGGGGATGTGACCGCGTTGGGCGGCGGCATGTGTTGTTCGCTGACTCCGATCACCGCGAGACATCGGAACTCAAGGCCCTTCATCCGGTGCATCGTGCCCACTGCTACCGCATCTGCAGCATCACTGTCATTGGTCAAGGCACGCGCCGGTATCGATTCTGCGACGAGTGTGTTCACCGCACCGTCCACGAGCCAGTTCACACGCGCCGCCACACCGATCTCGGTTGGCTCCACCCCCGCATCGAGCCATTCCCGGACTTGCGTGCTCAGCGCGTCGAGCTCGGCGTTCCTCGTCCCATAACCGGTCCGTGCCGGTTGCACACCATGCATCTCCGAACGGCAGCCCGCGATGCTGTCCAGTCCGCCATCCATATCATCGATCGGTTCACCACGAACGACACCGAGACTCCACGCGAGGATCTCTGCCGTGGTCCGATAATTCACCGTAAGTCGGGTGGAACGTCCGGTGACCATGATGCCGATGTCCCGAAGGCTGACCCTGCTGTTGTAGATGCGCTGGTGGGTGTCCCCGGCGAGGAACAGGTCATCCGCGCCGGCCGGAACCGCAGCACGGAGCAATCGCCACTGGACGGGACTGAGATCCTGCGCTTCGTCGACGACGATGTGCCGGAATGGCTTGTCCGTTCGGCCGGCAAGCAGTTGCGCCGCGTCCGCACACACCGTCTCGTGTGTCGACCAGCCACCTTCGCGCAACTGGTCTTCGAACTCCCAAACGGCCTGCCACACCTGCGCTTTCTGCCGCGGGCCAAGCGCCCGTCCGCGCCCTGTCCGTTTGGCGGCGAGATACTGCTCGGCGGTCGTGATCTGCTGGGCCAGCACGACCTCCCTCCATTCCGTACGGAGGAAGGTGTCTGTGAACGGCACTTGTAGCCGGTCGATGATCGAACGCCACAGCTCGGCTTCCCGCTTGGTTTCCAGTAGGCGCGGCGCGCCGTACTGTGCCCGGAACACCTGGTGCGCGAGCTGATCGACGTTCTTGACCGTGACCCGGTTGCGGATCTCGTCGTTGTCGGAAAGCGTCGTCAACCCGGCCGACAACGACCCGGTCAACGTCGAGGTGAAGGTCGTCAGCAGCACAGGGCCGTCGCCGTGTCGCGCCAGATGACATGCCCGATGCAGCGCGACCACGGTCTTGCCGGTTCCCGGGCCGCCCGTCACCCGAGCCGGCCCTCGATAGCGCGCCTCGACCAGCTTGTGCTGCACCGGATGCAGGTACACCCGCCACAGAGCGAACGATTGGCGGAGGATGGCGAGGAGCTCTTCGGGCCCGTCAACTAGCACCACTCGGTCGGTGCTGCGGGCCACAGCGGCATCGAGATCGTCCGGGTCGAACCGTTCGCCGGCGATCACGTCACCCAGCTCGGTCCACACCTCTTCGGGAGTCAGCCCAGCGGCCAATCCCGCCAGCACATCCCACTGTGCGCCGGGCAGGAACGACCGAGCAGCGTCGAGCTGCACCTGGTCGGTCAGGGCCCGGGCGAACGCCAGTGTCTGCTCGTCGATTCCCAGTTTGCGCAGATCCGAGTCCTTGACGGCGTCGAACAGGTGCGACGGTGCGTGGGCCGCCATACCCGAGAGTTCCGGCAAGGCACCCTCGATCGCGGTGACGTCTCTGATCTCGATCCGCCCGGTGGCCGTGTTCACCGACGCTGTGCGGCGTTGCGCCCACTGATAGGCATCGTCGTGGGGCAGAACGGTGAGAAGCGTGTACGTTTCCCCGGAATCTGGCGCGAGTACGACACCACGCCAGAACTTGGTCAACCGGATCGTGCGGAACCGGGGATCCCGTGCATTCGACACCTTCTCCAGGTGCTGCCCCGCGTGTGATGACTGCTCGAACTTGCTGAAGGCTGCATCGACGCGTTGCTGGACGGCCTTCTCCAGGTTTGAATACTCACGCAAGAAGTCCCTGTCGATCGCCAACTGAGGCACTACTGTCTCCCCCTATCCGTCGCTGCCAGGGATACCGGCGAGCAGGTCTCGGATCTTCGGGACTGATGGATGCTGCTCACCATGCTCACGCACAAGGTCTTCTAGAAGACCACTCAAGGTGTCGGTGGCCTCGGCCCGCTGCCCCGCGCCGAGCTGCAGCAATCCGATCTGCCGACGCAGTTCGATGGGACGCGGATCAGCAGGGCCGAACACTCGCTGTTCGTCTGTCAGGAGTGCGTGCATCGATTCCAACGCAGCGGCCGTGTCGCCGGTCAGCGCGTGGCAGGTGGCGTGCTGCAGGCGACAGCGAAAGACCAGTTCGGAGTCGGGACCGTCGCGCTCCTCCAGGTCAGCCTTCAACGCCTGGTAGGCGGGTGCCGCGGTGCGGTAGTCACCGCCCTCGAACAGCACGTTCGCCCATTCGAGCCGAAGATCGATGACGTCCGGGTCGACCGGGCCGAACTCGGCGCGCGCGGACTGCACGGCGTTGCCGAGAAGTTCCGCCGCCTGGCTGTAACGAGCCTGTCGTACGAGCTCGCTCGCATCTGACCGAACTCGGTCCAGCTGGCTACGATCGGGCCGCGTGTGATTCGCGTGGCGCGTGTCGTTGGACTCCACTGCTGTCGACGCCTGAACAGCCGATCCAGGCGTATCGACCGGCGGGGAACCACGTTCGCTTGTGCCATCGGCGGAAAAGGTACGACTGACGACTGTTGCGTACATGCGCGCCGGGCTCGGCACCGCCGGTGGATGCAGCGCCCCTGGGACCGGTCCCAGATCGGCGACGAACGGCAGCAGCTGTTCGTACGCGGCCTGCGCTGAGGTCGGCCGGTTTTCCGGCTTTTTCGCCAGGAGCGCGGTCAGCACGGACTGCAGCCCAGCAGGAACGTCCGGCCGTATGGTGCGAGCCGACTCCGGTTCCGCGTCGACCTGCTTGTTCATCACCGCATATGAGGTTGAACCACTGAACACGTGTTGGCCGGTCAGCATCTCGTGGAGCGTGCAGCCGAGCGCGTACAGGTCGGTCTGCGGCCCGCTCAAAGCGGCCAGAACCTGTTCGGGAGCCATGTACGCGGGCGTACCGATCGTCTGGCCGGACCGGGTGATCTGCGACATGTCCGCGAGGTCCATTGCGACCGCGAGGCCGAAGTCGAGCACCTTGACGGTGCCGTCCGGTTCCAGCATCAGGTTGCTCGGTTTGAGGTCGCGGTGGACCAGCGAAGCCTGATGCGCCACGGCAAGCACTGAGCAGGTCTGTGCAGCGATTGCCACCGACCAGCCGATCGGCAGCTGCTCATGCTGGGCGAGCAGGTCGCTGACGCTTGTGCCATGCACACGTTGCATAACGAGGAAGGGGCGGCCGTCTTCGGTACCGACGTCGAACACTGCGGGAACCCCGGGATGTTGTAGCCGCGCGGTGATCCGGGACTCTCGCACGAAGCGCCTGATCAGGTCCTCATCTTCGACCCCGTCGGGGAATCTGACGAACTTGACCGCGACCTCCCGGTCCAACCGGGTGTCGCGGCCCTCCCAGACTTCACCCATGCCGCCGCGCGCGATGGGCAAACGCTGCAGCTCGTACCGCTCGTTGATCACCTTGCGCTGGGCCACGCGACCCTCCTATGCACAGTGACCCCGACAATTACCACATTACAGGTGGAATGATCTTGCTCCAATCGGGCAAACCACAGACTCACGATGCCCCCTGTGCGCCGACTGCCAACGGCTGCAAGACCCCACGGTTACGCAGTTCGAGGATGTGCTCAGCGGTCCTTGGAGGTGCGCTGCCACCTCGTACCAGCGTGCCGGCCTCGATGTTCTTCTCCACCCCGGATTGCGTGAGGTTGGCGCTGGAGACCAGCAGGACACGGCGGTCGGCGACCGCGAGTTTGGCGTGCAGCTTCGACCGCGGCTCTGTACGCCGCGCTACGGGCCAGTGCCACAGTCGTACTCCCGATATCCCTGCGAAGGCCGCGGCGGGCTCTTGACCGGCCAGCGCGCTTCCGGCTCCCTGCAAGGTCTCCACGACAACGGTGATCTCGACGCCACGTTCGACAGCGGCCGACAGTGCTTCCCGCAATGGTTCGTGGCGCCGGCCCGAGTACGTCATGAGCAGCAGCTCCGCTGTCGCCTCATTGACGACCTGGATCAGCGCCTGCGCGGTGGCCCGCACCGGAACGGAGTGCGTACTAGGACCGCTCCACACTGTTTCCACCGAGACCGATGAGCTTTGCTCGGCGTACCCGGCAGCAAGGCCACGCAGGAAAGCCGCTGCCTGTGCCGCGGGAACGCCTTCGTACTCCCGGACGCGCAGGATCGGCCGGGCGTACTCGCCCGCCGCATACCCGAGCTCGGCCAGCACGGCGTGTGCGGGCCAGCCCGCTCCGATCCGCGTCGCCAAGCCGCGTAGTGCCGCCGCACCGAGGTGAGGTGCGGCGGCGGTCGCGGTCGTCTCAAACGTGCTCACGGTGCCCCGGGGAACAACGACAGTTCGGGATCACTGATGGGGACGACGAAGCGGCGGTCGAGGAACCGGTTGCCGCGTTCACAGGTCGTCTCCGAGACGAACAGGCATACGTGGCACGCCGCGCCGTGGAGGAAGTCCGCAGGCGGCTGCGGCAGGCGTTCCGCGCAAAGCGGGTCGGACGAGCAGCGCATCGCGTCACGCAGGGCGCGGCGGGTGATCCGCACAAGTTGCTCGGGTTCGGCCTGGGAAACTAAGCCACCGAGCGTTCCTTCGGCATCCGGAACAGCGGTGTAAATGAGGATGCCACTACGCGGGTCTTCCTCTGTTCCTGCGTAGATCCGTTCTGACAGGCTGGCCGAGCTGTATCCACATTCGAGAGCGATGGTGCGGATGAGCAGGTGCGAGAGCGTGTGCAGTGCGATATAGCGTTCGCCGGGCCAGTACGCCATCGGATCGAACTTGCCGGGCAGCCGGTCCGAATAGCGGTTCTTACGGAACTGTTCGTAAGCCTCACGATGCTGGCGCATGGCCCGCGTGTCAGTCACCCGCTGTTCCCACTGGGCAAGCAAGTCTTCGGGAACACGCAGGAACACGCCCTCGCCGCGGACCTCGCTGGCAGGCACCCAGCTCGGCTTGTCCCGTGACAGTGGCGCGACCTTCACCAGCTTCGGGTCGTCCGGGTCGGGCGAATCGAGGCGAGTGAAACCGACGAGCGCACGCACTTCGCGCAGCTGCTCTGCCTGGATGACGTCCTCGTAGTAACCCTTGAGCGGAGCCGGCACACCATCGTCGAGGCGCCGTAAGGCGAAGTCGTCCATCGGATCCGCCAGCCGCTGCGCCGTGAACGCCTGCCATTCGGCGGTACGCAGATCCGGGTAGCCTTCTTCCGGCCCGTCGTCGGCCTCCTGCTTGGCCGCTCGTACACGCTCTACAGCCCCGCTGATCTCTTCGTCGCTCCAACGGGCGAGTTCGCGGAATGCGGGGACGTTGTCCCTGCCGAATTGATACATCGCTACCGGTAGTTGCGATACGGCGTCCCAGTGGCGTTCCACGATGCTGTCCAACTCGCTGCCGGTGGTTTCCGGCACCCACAGGGCCGACAAGGTCTGCGCGAACCATTGATTGGAAGCCCCGATCACGAGGACTTTGAGCGATATATCTGGACCACACCCAGCGGGGTCGAAAGTCCCGAGGTGCGGATGCCGCGCCCGGCAGCGCGGCAAGGTTTCCTCGCCGCGCTGCCCCATCGCCTGACGGATGTTGCGGCGGGAATCGCAACTGACACAGCGGATCCACACGTTCGCGCCGAGGTTGCCACCCTGGTCGTCCATCTGCATGCGCGGCTGAGGCGTCTTCGGGCAAGCCTGGCCAGAATGCACGAACTCGCGGTAAGGGAATTCGTCGAGGTGTCCTGCAGTGCAGGCCAACACGAACCTGGCAGGCACAGCCAACGGCCGCCCGGACTTCTTCTTGGCGCAGTCCCGGTGAAAGAACCGCGCGTCGTGCGGGCGGCGTGGTTTGGAGTTGTCGAACGTGAAGACCTGGGAATCGAGGGCGGCCAGCTCGTTGCACGCCGTACAGCGGAACCAGGATGGGAACGGCATGGTGGGCACCCCGACTCGGGACGCGGAGCCCGTTGGGTCGGTGTCAATGCCGTCCATCCAAGGGGCTGGACGGAGCTCGTTCACCTTGGGACCCGCGATCGCGCGGACCGCTCCGAGCAGTCGTGGCTCGGCGATCGGTCCGCACGCTTCGTTTCCTTCGACGGCGGAGTAGTTCCAGTCATCCAGACCGCGGATCAGTACCGAGAAGTTGGGCAGGTCAACGAGAGCGCCCACCCCGCTGGTGAACATCAAATGGCTGGGTCGCACGGCGCCGACACGGCGGCGATGATGTGTGCTCATCGGTTGCTTCCCCCATTCACGGGCGGGTTCCATGCCGCATCGCCGAGCTCATCTCCGGACGCATCCTCGAGATTCGTCTCCGCGGATGTCGAGGTGTCGGGCGGTCCGAACGACCATTCAGGAGCGTTGTAAGTGGGCGTATACAGCTCGTCGCCACCGGGAACGAGCAGGTTGATCTCGTTTTCGGTTTCACGCATCGAGCGCGCGACGGTGGTTTCCTGCCAGCGACCCTCGCCCGGGGCGTGCAGCAGGCCGGTGAGTAGCTGCTGTTTCGCGGTCTGATTCTCGTAGCCGAGCTGGGTCGAACGCTGCTTGTCTTGTTTCCACACGTCGGTCAGCGCAGCCAGTCGCTCGGCGAGGTAGTCGCGGCCACGTTGCCCGTAGACGATCTCGGCGCGGGTAAGCATCCTCTCCGCGATGGCGCGCACCAATGGCCCGTCGAGGTCGACCTGGTGTGCGTCCGCGTTGCGGGAATGGGATTCGACCGCGTGCCGGACCGCCGCGATGAACGCCGCGGCGGTGCCGCGGTCGAGCGAGCGCCGCGTGTACGGAGTCACGGACAGCGCTTCGACCTGGCGGTAGAAGGTGGCGTGGTAGTGCTCGAAGTCCTCGTAGTGGGCGAGGTCCCGGGGTCGTGTCCAGTTGTACAGCGTCACCACCAGCCCAGGTCGCCGCGGATCACGGCCGATCCGGGACGAGGCCTGGATGTACTCCGCGGTGTTCTTCGGCTGGCCGGTCACCATCATCAGGCCGAACCGGGAAACGTCGACACCCACCTGGAGCATCGACGTCGCCAGCACCGCGTCGACCGGAAGCCGGCCCCTGCGATGCCGGTCTCGCGAACGTTCGGCGAGCGGATGTGCGGCCGGGTCGTTCTGACCTCCGCGCGACGACTTGGTGCGAGCATTCAGCACCTCCCGCCAGTTGTCGGCAATGGCCCGGCGGCGGGCGCTGGTGTCGACGTCGGGGTCGAAACCGACTTCGAGGTGTTTCAGCACGTTACTGATCTCGCCGGACGAGATGCGCGACGTCAGTTCCTGCACTGTGAGCATGGACGTGGAGCCGCCGAGACGGTCGGAGATGCCGCGGATCCGGCCGTGACGCCGTACCCGCGTGGTGATGTCGTCGTCGAGGTAGCGGCGCATCCCGGCGAGTTCCCGGGTGGCGTTGAAGTAGCCGACCATCGTCATGTATGGGTCCGCGGGCCGGCCGTACATGTCGAACACGGTCTGCCCGGCGAGTAGCAGGATCTCTGCGATCCGGATCTCCGCGGACTTCAGGCGCACACCGTGCGCGCAGACACCGAGGTAGCGACGGCCGGGGTTGGTCTCGTCGACAGGCACCTGTCGGGAGAAGAACGTGTCCGACACATCGGTGACCTGTGGCGGAAAAATCTCCAGCCCGCGGGCGAAGACACCGCGGACCTGCTCGGCTGCACGTTTCGTCGTGGCGGTCGAGGCAACGATCTTCGGTGCGGCACGGTTGCCCGCGGGGGTCGTCCAGCTGCTCAACTCGTCCACGGCGGCTTCGAACAGCCCGACCGTCGTGCCGAGTGCGCCGGAAATAAGGTGCAGCTCGTCCTGGATGATCAGGTCCGGCGGCCGAAGTGGCACGACCGGCCGACTGGTGACGCCGGGGAGCTTGCTGGTCTTGTTGTGCCTGCCACCGCATTTGGCCTTAGGATCGAGGTCCTCGTGCCGATACCCGTGCCGTGAGCAGTAGTGGTGGACGCGGCCGAACAGCATGCCCGCGAAGCCCTTCCACGGCAGCTGCGCGAGCTTGTCCACGGTCGCGATGATCAGGCTCGGCACTAGCCGGTAGATCTCCTCATCCACGGTCAGGATGGGCAGTCCTTCCGGTGACTGCGGGCGGGAGAACGGGCACGAGAGCGAGCCCTCGGCGTTCGGACAGTACAGGTAGATGCGGCGGGCATCCGCGTCCGTGTGCAGGTCACGGTGTGCTTGGAGCGCCGCACCGCACCACGGGCACGCAAGCGTTTGCAGGACGTTGGCCCGCATTCCGCTGCCTGCTTCGCGGGCTTCCGCAATCTGGTCGGATGCTTCGTCCACCCAGTTCGGGGAGACGCTGCCGCCGACCCAGAGGCCGATGCGGAACGGCTCGGCGCCCCAGGTGTCGGGGTCTTCCCTGCGCAGCACTTCAGCGGCGCAGACGAGAGAGGCAGCGCGCTGAAACTGTTGCGCGGTGAGCAGCCGAAGGGTGTAGCGCATCAATACCGCGACCCCAGCCGCACCGTCACGCGCCTGTTCACCGCTTCCAACGGTGCCCTGCAAGCGGCGGATCGCGAACGTGAACGCCGTCAGTCCCAGGTATGCCTCGGTCTTGCCACCGCCCGTGGGGAAGAACAGCAGGTCGACAGTTGCGTCGCTGTTCGCTGCCCGTTCTGGGTGATCGACGTTGGCGAGCGACGGCAGGTTGAGCAGGACGAACGCAAGCTGAAACGGCCGCCATGAGGCGGCGCCGGCTCCACGCGCGTCGACCGTGGCCTTGGCGTCGGCGTAGCTGACGGCAGGGTCCTCGCGGATTCTGCCGACGTCGGTGTGCCGCCGTTGCGCGGCCATGGCCCGGTTGGCGAAGCGGAAGGCACGCAGTGCGTCGTCATGTCCAGGCGAGGCCGGGTCCGCCAGCAGCGTGATACCGGCTCGGATGCGCTCACAGGCACGGCGTGCGGTGAAGACGGCTGATTCGGCGGTCCTGCGCAAGTTGTCGGGGAGCTGTCCGATCTCGCCTTCGCGTTGGTCGAGCCACCTCGCGTAGCCGTCGACGAGCGGAGCGAGCCCGGTACGGAGCTGCGCCGGCTCGGCCTCGGCGAGGGCGTCCATGGACAGCTCGGTTCCGGCGAGCGGGGTGCCAGCGCCGCTGGGTGCCTCGGTGGCGGGCACGTTGTAGGTGGGCAGCCAGATGGTCTCCAGCTTGTAGGCCCGCCGAGCACCGGATTCGGCGTGCGGATGGACGGCGACATTATGTCCTGCGGCGTACTGGAGCTGGTTGCGGTACAGCAGGCGCAGGTGCGCTTCCTCAGCGTCTTCTCCGGGGTGGTCCCCGTCGAGGGGGTCGTCGATCGGGAGGAAGACGGCCTCGGCGCCATCCATCGCGGTGACCGTCAGCGTGGCCTGGAACAGCCAGGCGAAGTCGGTGCCGGAGCCTTCGGGGATCATCCGCCCGTTGACCAGGGTCAGTTCCAGGGTGCGTTTGGCACCGCGGGAACGGACCTTGGCAACCAGCTGCACGCCCGGCTCGCTGATACTGGCTGCCGTCAGTGGGACGGTGAAGGTGGACTCCCCCGTGAGCCTGACCTCGACGGTGTGGGAAACCGGCTCCCGACCCCACACGGTGCGCTTGTTGCCGTCCTCGTCGGTGCTGTCGCGCTTGTCGTACTCACCCCATTCGGCGGTGACCACCACGGTGTCGATGCCCTGCCCGACACAGCACGACAGACCCATGGATGAGGCCCAGATGCGCCCGAGGTTCTGGGGCGTGATCACTTCGGGCAGCTCGCCTGCCCCTTCCTCGCCACCGTCACCTTGCACTTCGGTGTCGGCGCCGGACATCGAGTCGGCCGCCTCGACGGTGGAACGAGGTTCGTACTTCGGCCCGAGCATGCCCACCAGGTACCGGTCGCGCGGGCCGCTGGAACCGCGCGGCAGCTCCTCCCACTCGCCGGCCCATGGGCCGAGGAGGTCTCGCTCGATCAGCTCTTGAAACTCGTCGCGGACCTGGTACGAACTCGCTGCCGCGAACTCCTGAGGCTGGTCCAGGGGTGATGCGGCCGATTGTTCGGCATGCGGCTCCTGCTTGGCGCCCGACGTGTCCAACGCGGTCTGCTCGCCGTTCGGGTTCGGGAACAACGGTTCGGACGGGTCAGTCACGGGTCTGTACCCCTTCATCGAGGATCGTCGTGCGGCCGGTCGTTGACCACGAGTTCGGGGACTGCGCCGTCTCGCCGGCCGCCGACCAGCGGTGCCGCGCTGACTCAACGCGCCTACTACCGACATATGGAGCCGCTAGGAAACGCTCATCCGGCGCATGCGGCCCGGGCCGGGCTCCAGCTTTCAACGGGTCCTCCCCCTGCATGCTCACTAGCATGCCCGCCATCTCATCAGTGAGCATGTTCATTGACCATGCCCACGTGCACTGCTCGTTCCACACCCGGTGTGCGGCCGGTCGATCGTCACGCGATCAGCCGACGACGTGCCGAAGCACTTCGACAACGCCGGCGGCAGCGGTGGCAGTCATGACCGCGGCCACGGCACAGCCGCCGCGTTTGCTCGTGGGGGCCGTGCTCGCGGGCACCCGCACCACGATGCGCCGTTCGTCCCAGTCGTCGTAGCGGTCGATGAACTGTTCCCGGTACTCCGCGGGGGTGAGTTCACGGGGACGCCAGTACTGGTGCCAGTCCGACCCGGCTGCCTGCTTCTGCGCCTCGCGTTCGGCGGTGAGCTGTTCGGCGACGACTTCGCCCTCGGCGTTCGCGAACAGGCCGCTGCTCGCCGCTGCAAGTTCTCCGTCCAGGATCTCGCGGGCCTTGCCCGGTGACACGACGTCGATACCCATGCTCTGGGCCTTGCCGATGCGAGGGTCGTCGTCAGTCGTGTGTGTGATGACCAGGTTGACGGTCTTGGTGACGTTGACGGCCGAGGTCGCGCCGTGGCCGACGGCGAAGTCCATGAGGTCGGACGTGTCCGCCGAGTCGTCGATGGCCAGCAGACGCCAGCCTTTGAGTGGGCCGTTGCGCCGTGCCCGGTCGGCGGCGGCTGCTTCCTCCAGGTCGCTGATGAGGTGCGATGAGGCGAGTTCCTTGGCCGCGCGCCGGAGCTCCCGCAATTCGGTCGTGGTGACCGTGCCGTCGGCCTCGGCTCTCGCTCGGGCTTCCGCCAGAAAACTCTCGTGGACGCGCCGCGCTGTAAGCTGCGTCAGGCCTGCGCGGGCGGCGAGCGTAGCCAGCTGCGTGGCTTCCTCGCCGACGACTTTCCCGTCGGCGAGGGCATGGCCGAGCATGGCCCGGTAGTCGCGGAGCCCGTCCTCTCGCGGTGCGGGCGGCTGCGGCATGTAGGGCAATCGTGCCGTGAGCGTCGCGAGCCAGCCTTCGGAGCCTTTACGGAGGCCGGCTGCGCGCGGAGCGATCGGGCCGCCGCGGGGCAGCTGCGGCAGCGACGTGGGCGCCGGCCCGGACCAGGCGAGGCGCTGCGGCGATTCTCCGATGAGCGCTGCCAGTACCGCTGCGAGCGCTCGCGCATCTCCGAGCGCGGAGTGGCTGGCCGGTGACCACTCGCCAGTCAGCAGGTTGACCATGCTGCCGAGGCGGTAGCCGTACTGGTCGAGCTGCACTCGAGTAGTAATCAGGGTGCACAGGCCCGGTACGCCTGTGGGTTTAATGCCCAGCCTGCCGAACTCGGCGTCCAGGAACTTCTCCTCGTACTCCAGGTTGTGGCTGACCACGATCGCGCCGTCGAGATACGCGAGAACGTCTCCGGAGATCTGGGCGAACGTCGGTGCCAGTTGCACGTCGACATCGGTGATGTCGTGGTATTCGTCGTTGGTGATCCGGGTTTGCGGATTGACCAGTGTCGAGTACTCGTCGAGCACCACCCCGTCACCGCGCATCCGCACGATCCCGATCTCGCAGACCCGGGCTCCCTCGGCCGGCTCCAGCCCGGTGGTCTCGAGGTCGATCGCCGCGAACGTCAAGCTCCGCGGATCGACACCCGGCGAGCGGGTCAGCTGGCCCTGAGCGAACACGAACAACCTCCATTGGCGGACGGGCGGGGTCTGGCGAGAAACGTCGCCGCTCCGGTGTGTCGACCGGCTGCGCGGCGGCGTTAGCGGCGATATTCGAAATCGGCCGAGCCTTTACCTCGCCGAGACCCGTTCCTCATTTCGCAGCGCCTCGTTAACCGCGCCTCTCCGTTCTGCACGAACGCGATCCCGGCAACCCCTGCTCCGAATTCGGACACCGTCAGAGGAGCGTGTCGCGAGCGTGGTGCTTCGCGTTGCGCTTGGGGCGACTCTTTCGCCCCGGCTGCGTCTCAGCTTCCTGTGCTGCGCGTTCGTGGTTGAGTTCGAGGAGGCTGTCCAGGATCTCGCGTTGGGCCGCGGGGCCGATCGTGTAGCGGGTCTCGCGGCCGACCGGGTGGAAACCGTGATCCAAGCCGCCGACCGCCTCGACCCGATCCTCCCAGCAGTAGGCGCGGATCGTGGCCGCGTCGATCTCCCGGTGAATACGCCGCAACTCCTCGATGTCCTCGTCCCGACAGTCCGGGTCGAAGACCAGGTTGTACGTCTTCGTCAGCCCCGCGTTGCGGGCCAGCATCACGTCCCGGCGATACGTGTCGAGACGTTCGCCCAGCTCACGCAGCTCATCGGTCAGCTCCGGCAAGGGGAACGTCTCGAACACATCCGACGGCGTGTAGCGAATTCGTGTCTCCAGAGTCGAGCCCCGGGACTTCGCCCACCAGTAGTGCGGCCCGCTCGACAACAACGCCAACATCGCCGCGTCCTCGGACGCAAACACGACCACAGCCTCGGAGATCACCTGGCCCGTCGGCACCATCACCGGCATCACCGTCTTACTCACCCGAGCAAGCACGACAACCCGCTCCAACCCGGCGATGGCCTCCACCAGATCAGGAGCCCGTTCCGCGTACTGCCACCATCGCTCCCGACGCACCTTCCGCTTGTTCTTGTCCCGATCAGGCTTCACTTCACGCAGAACCTGGTCGTAGCACTCCGGATACTCGCGCGCCCGGTCTTCGCTCCAGTCGTGGAAGTTGATGACCCAGCGACTGCCGGAGCAGTCCGGGCGGGAGTTCACGTCCTGCCCGTTCAGGTAGGGGAAGAGCACGTCCTTGTTGACGGGGTTCTGGGCGATGAGTTCCTGCACTCTGCCGGGTTCCATCGTGAACCCGAGACCGAGAACGTAAGAGCCGATAAACGAGATGCCTCGATTAGACGTCAGTCGTTGCGGCGCTCCGATAGCGCGTGATTCAGGATCAAGCGACGACGTGATCGCGGGGACGGCCACTCCGTCGGCGCGGCTGTCGGCGTCGTCTCCAAGCGGTTCACAGCTGGTCGCGATGATGCAGCACTCCAGCGCGACGCTCTTGGTCGGCCACTGCATGCTCTTCGTGGCACGGCGGATCGTGGTTCCGGCTGCGACGACCTGGTCGAGGCCGACTTCGCGGGTGTCGCCCTGGGCGAGCGTGTTGGTTGCGATCAGTCCGGTCTGGCCGGTGGGTTTGAGCAGGCTGTGTGCACGTAGCACGAAGTACGCCACGAGGTCCGCGCTGCCGCGGACGCCGTTGCCGATGGCGTGGATCAGGTATTCGCGGTAGGCGTGGCCCTGGGCGCTGGTGAGTTTCTGGCCACCGAGGTAGGGCTGGTTGCCGACGACGGCGTCGAATCCGCCTTCGTCGAAGACGTCGACGAACACCAGCGGCCAGTGCAGTGGCCGGCGTGGGAACCCGGTGTTGCCCTGGTCGGCGCGCAGCCAGGTGTCGGCTTGGTCGCGAGCGGGTTTCGTTTCGCCGTCGCGCATGACCTGGTTCGCGAGGTGTGCGGCTTCGACGGAGGCGCGGTTCATGCCTCGCGGCCCTTCGGGGGCTCTAGCCAGGAGCGCGCCGACGAGTGTGTCGGCGGCGATTCGTAGGTCGGCTGTGTCGTCGGCGGCTTCGCGGTCGAGTTTGCGTTTGTCGTCGAGCCAGTCCAGAGGACTGCCGAGCTGCGGGAGTTCGGCGATCCGGCGGCGGGTGTCGGCTGCCTTCTCGATGCGTGCCTGCGTGCTCGCGGTCCAGGCGAACAGGTCGCTGTGCAGGTCTCGCCCGGCGGCCGGGTCGAGGTGCATGCTGCGCACCTGTTCGATCGAGGTGACGCCAAGCAGCGAGTCGCCGGTTTTGAGTCGGTCGTCGAGGAAAGTGAACGGCTTGTCGCCGTCCATGGACACCAGCCACAGCGACACTTTGGCGATCTCGACCGCGGTGGGGTTGATGTCGACGCCGTAGAGGCAGTGTTCGATGACCTGCCTGCGCGCCTCGACGACGACCCGGTCTTCTTCGACGTCGCCGAGCGCCCGGGAGATCTTGGCTGCCATCGCGCGGTCGTCGCCGTCGCGTGCCCACGCCTCGACGAGCCGCTGGCCGAGGTAGCGGGCCGCGGCGACGAGGAACGCGCCGGAGCCCATAGCGATGTCCGCGACCTTGAGTTCGAGCAGCTCGTCGGCGGTCTTGGGGACCCAGCGGCTCTCATCGGCGGTCTGGATCGGGCCGACGCGATACACGAGGGGTTCGAGCGCGTCGCGGACGACGCGCTCGGCGAGGTCGCGAGGTGTGTAGTGCGTGCCGGTGTCCTGGCGTGCGACCGATTCGGTCACGAACAGCTCCCCCGGCAGGATGACCATCGGCAGTCCGCGCAGATCTCGGCGGATGAGGTTCGCGAACGGCAGGAGGCGGTCGCTCAGTGCGGCGTCACCGCGTGTGGCGGCGAGGAGCTTCTGGCGCTGTTCTTCGCGTTCGGTGGGTGACGGTGGGGCGAGTTTCCGTGCCAGGCCGCGGGCGGTGCCGATGCCGGTTTTCCGGTAGGCGTTGGCGATCCGCTCGGCCAGCTCAGCCACGTCGGCCGATTCGGCTGCGTACTGTTCCAGTTCGGAGAGCGGTGCTTCGTGTTCCGCGCCGGACTTGCCGGTGAGGCCCAGGTACACCTCGTCGGCGCGGAAGGCGTCGTAGGCGAGGAGGCCTTCGTAGGTGTAGCCGATCTGTTCGACGTCGAGTTCGCGGAACGAGAGTTTGCGACGTTCCTTGTTCTTGCCGGTACCGGTTTCGACGTATTGGACGGCGCGGAGGACGTGCAGGATGGTCCGGTCGTCGATGTTCGCGGGCAGCCAGGGGTGGCTGGTGGTATCGAAGAGTGACCCGTCGTGCGGGTACATCCAGAGCCGCTGGTGGTCGACGCCCCAGTAGACGGCTTCGAAGAGGGCGAGGAGCCGGTGCCAGGCGGCGTGGCTGTGTTCGAGATCGTCTTCGCTGGATTCGAGGGCTTGGGCTTCGAGGTCGGCGCATAGCCGGCCTGCGGAGTAGGCGGTGGCGTAGAGCTCGTTGTCCGAGGGGAGCATGCCGCGTTCCTCGGCGAAGAGCAGGAAGACGATGCGCATGAGGACCGAAACCGAGCCGCGGTAGACGGTGTCCGCGCCGATGTCCGTGATCCCGGGTTCGCCGCGTTCGCGCTGGACGGTGTCGGCGCGGCCGATGGCGGCGACGAGCAGTTCGACGGCTTCGCGTGCTTGTACGCCGAGGGATTCGGTGATTTCTTCCTGTGAGTCTTTGCTGGCTTCGAGGAGTGAGGGCAGGGTCTCGTCGGCGGGAACGCCGAAGAAGCGATGTCGTGACAGGAGCGACGTGAACGCGCGGACCACGTCCCGTTCGGCGGTGTCTGCCCAGCCGATGGCGTCGAAGGTGGCGGTGCCGGTGGCTCCGTCGTGTTGTGCCCAGACGAGGGTCCACCAGCGCCCGTCGGTGGTCAGGCCGAGGGGCACGTCGTGTGTGCGGCACAGTCGTGCCAGCCGATCAGTAGCGCTCGCGGCCCAGGCGTCGCCGGGCTGTCGTCCGGTGGGGTGGACGCCGGGTGGCGTCACGAGCCCCAGTAGCCGGATGGAATCCGGTTTGGCGGCGCCTCCGGGCTCGGTGAGGACGAAGCTGGGGACGATCGACGTGTCATGTTCCGGTACTGCCACGGCGAGTGGAGCAAGGTCGACGTCCTCCGCCCAGTGGAGTTCGTCGGCCCAGCCGAGGAGTCCTGCGAGCACGTAGTGGAGCCATGCTGGTTGGCTGGTCGCCGGATCGGCCTGCCAGTTGGCGTGGTGCTGCCGCAACGCGGTGCGGGTGCGCTTGTCGAGCGCGTCGAGCGTCGGCCACGCGGTGCGCAGCACGGGGATGGAGATAAACGGCCCGGTGATGTCGACGAGGTTGAGCCAGTCCCGGTGCTGCTGCGTACCTTCTGGAACTCGACCGCGAACCTTCCGTGCCGCTGCCATCGGCTCCCCCGTCCGCACGACCTTCGCTCGTTCAGACCACGATCACGCCGCCCCGATATCCGCCTATGCGACGATCTTGAGCACGCTATTCAGCTTTCCGGCCGCGGGAAACCGCTCGGAGAGGCACAGGGCTCCCTCGATTGCTGCCGCTGGGTGGTCATCAGCGTGGCCACTACCGCCAGAACGGTATTTCGCCTACGCCAACCGAATTGACCGAGGTAAAGTGCCGACGTTTGCAACCGTGACACCACCCGAGAACGCTAGCGGACTGGGCTGGACTCCGGGCAGCGCCAGCGCGTCGGGGTCAACTGACGCCGCCCGGATGTTCATGGTGATCACATGCACCGACGGTCACGTCTCGGCGGGTTCATGTCGCTGGGAGGCAGCGGGCTGATCTCCATTGCGCACCACATGCAGTCGCGCGTGTAGGTGCTGTTGTCGGCTTGCGCGATGCGGTCGGTGGTTTCGCACAGGATGCGCACGTACGTGCCCGGTGCGGGCAGGCCGCGGGCATCGGTCAGGTGGCGCACGCCGTCGAACACCGGCATGAAGCTGGGTAAGCCGTCGAAACACGGTGCAGCCGGGTCGATCAGCGATCCGGAGATCCTGCCGGTCACCATCCGAGCACCTCGTTCACGACCTCGGCGCAGGTGCCGTCGACATTGCGTAACCGGCTGCCGAGCATGTTCTTGCGTATCGCGGTGGCCCGGTCCGGACCGGTCACGTACACCGAGTCGACGTAGGCCGAACGCGGGCGCACGTACACGAGCACCTCGGGCGCAGCGGGGTTCCCGATCGGAGTTCCCTGCCATCCGGCCAGGACCAGTCGGGACAACGCGGCCATGTCGTCGGAGTAGTCGCTGGTCACGGGTCGGCTCCGGTCGTGGTATTTCGGGGTTCGCAGGACTTGGGCTGTCATCGAGCGGCAGCGATCACGCGGACCGCGCCTGGTCCAAATGACTGAGCAGGACGCTATGGCTGAGCGGAGTCAACGAGCCATAAGTTTGCTCTAGTTTGCTCACATTGCGGAGAACCTGCTCCGAGGTCTTGACCAGTCATAGCAGGTCACCGCACCATGAGAACTCTCGCGCAAATCAGCGCACGGCATGGTGGAGGGGTAGTGATGCAGATCAGGTTTCTCGGCAAGGAGACACAGGGCGGGGGCTCGCCGACCTTGTACGCGACCGACCGTGGCACGTATGTGGTGCAGGGATGGAAGGTCAGCGGGCAGGAGACGCACGTCGAGATACCGCACCGCTTGCTGGGACATGTCGAGAAGGGGAAGTGCCTGGGAGCACAACTCTCCGACACCGGGCGTGGGAGCTTCATCCTCTCGGGATCCCCAGTGACCGACACCGTAGCGTTGGGGCAGATGGACATCCCGGGCCACGAAACGTGCGTCGAGGTGCCGACGAAGAAGGAGGTGTGGGTCAGTGGAGCTGCTGCAGGGTGAGGCGTTCGACGCGCTCTTCTCGGCCTTCGAGCGCGACGCGTTCCACCTTGAAGTGCAGGACACCTATGACACTCCCGACGAGTCGGGGCCCTTTCAGCTGTTCCTGAGGGGCGAGCACGACGACTTCGGCTGGTTTCAGCCGTGGTTGGACCTGGTACGTCATGCCACGTCCGCCGGGCGGACGGTCCGGAGAACCCGAGTGGTGACGGTGCCCCACGCCGATTACACGCGGTGGGGCCTGACGGTCGCCGAGCACAACATCACCGCCGGGGAGGACGTTCGGTGGCTACCGCGTCACCTGGTCGATGCCGGCGACCTGTCGGCCGATGACTTCTGGCTCTTCGATGACGCGCTCGTGGTGTTCACCGTTTTCGAACCCGGTGGGCGGTTCGGCGGCGGTGCGACCACCAGAGATCCCGTCATCGTCAACCACTGCCGGGCCGTGCGTGATCGGGTCTGGCAGGCGGCGATTCCGCACCATCGGTATGTGGAGACTGAGTACGTCACCGCGTAGGACCGGATCTCGTGACGCATTCGCTCCGTGAGGCACGCCAAGCACTCGGCCAGCAGCTCCGCGACCTGCGCAAGGACGCGGAGCTGACCGGCCGCGGCTTAGCCGACTTGGCCGGGTGGCACAGCTCGAAGGTCTCGAAGATCGAGTACGGCAAGCAGACGCCGTCCGAGGCTGATGTCCGCCTCTGGTGCCGGTACACCTCAGCCGAGAGTCAGATTCCCGACCTGATCGCTGCGGTCCGCAACATCGAGTCGATGTACGTGGAATGGCGGCGGATGCTCAGCGGTGGCACTCGGCGCCGCCAGCACGCATCACGGCGACTCGAAGCCAACACGAAGCTGATGCGGTGGTATGAGCCCGTTCTGGTTCCCGGCATCCTGCACACCGCCGAGTACGCCACGGCCGTCATGCGCCGAGTGATCGACTTCTACGGAATCCCGGACGACCTCGACGCGGGTGTCGCCGAACGCATGGAACGTCAGACCGTCCTGTACCGCGGTGATCACCGGTTCCACTTCATCCTGGCACAGCAGGCATTGACCACGATGGTCGGCGACGTCGACACGATGATCGGCCAACTCGACCGGCTGTTGGCAGTGATGTCCCTGCCCAGGGTCGTCTTCGGCATCGTGCCGCACGACGCCGAGTACCGTGCACCGACGAATCAGTTCATCCTCTTCGACAACCGCCTCGTACACGTCGAGACGATCTCCGCGGAACTGACCATCAGCCAGCCCCGCGAAGTCGCTCTCTACCGCAAAGCATTCGACGAGCTTGCAGAACAGGCCGTCACAGGTACCGCAGCGCGAACTCTCATCACCGACGCGCTCGACCAGTTCCACCACGCTCGGGAACCGAGATGAGGGGCTGCTGAAGGAAGCTGTGACAGTGGTTAGGCCGCCGGGGTGGCGGTGTGGGTCATAATGGTTTCGTATTCGTTGGGGGTCAAGCGGCCGAGCCGGGTTTGGCGGCGTCGGCGGTGGTAGGTGCGTTCGATCCAGGTGACGATCGCGATCCGGAGTTCTTCCCGGGTGGCCCATGTGCGGCGGTTGAGCACATTGCGTTGCAGGAGGCTGAAGAAGCTCTCCATGGCGGCGTTGTCGCCAGCAGCGCCGACCTGGCCCATCGAGCCGCGCATGTGGCGGCGCCACAGGGCTTGTTGCACCTTCTTGCTGCGGAATTGGCCTCCGCGATCGCTGTGCAGCGTGCAGCCGGCGACGCGGCCACCACGGCGGGCGCCGGCCGATTCCAACGCGTCCAGGGCGAGCTGGGAGGCCATCCGGTCGGCGATGGAGTAGCCCACGACCCGGTTCGACCACACGTCCTTGACTGCGCAGAGGTAGAGCGTGCCCTCACTGGTGGGGTGTTCGGTGATGTCGGTCAGCCACAGGCGATTCGGCCTGTCAGTGGTGAACTCGCGGCGCACCAGGTCCTCGTGCGCCGCCGGCCCCGGCCGGGTCCTCTTCTGCCGCCGCTTCTTGCCGAACGCGCACCACCACTGGTTGTCCGAGCAGATCTTCCACACCGTCCGGTCCGACACCTCGATGCCCGTGGCGGTGACCTCGTCGTGCAACAGGCGGTAGCCGAACTTGGGGTCCTCGCGGTGAGCGTCGAAGATCGCGTTCGCCGCGTAGGCCTCGTCGTACTCGGTGTCGGTGACCGGCCTGCGCAGCCAGGCGTAGTAGTGCTGGCGGTGGAGCTTGAGCACCCGGCACGCCACCGCCACCGCCACCCGGATCGGGGCGTCGGGGGCGACCAACTCCCTTACGAGCGGGTAGAGCCTTTTCCCGGCAGGTTGCCCTGCGACAAGTACGCCGCCGCCCGGCGCAACACCTCGTTCTCCTGCTCCAACAGACGATTACGGCGCTTGAGCTCACGCAGCTCAGCCGCCGCATCCGAGGACACACCCGGCTTGGCACCGTCCTCGACATCGGCCGCGCGCAGCCACTTCTGCAACGTCATCGGGTGAACCCCGAAGTCGCTGGCGACCTGTTCGATCGTCACACCCGACTCGCGGTTACGCGCGACCCGGACCACGTCCTCACGGAACTCACGGGGATACGGCTTCGGCACAGTGGCATCCTTCCACGCCCACCTCTCGGCAAGCGAACTCAGATGTCACACATCGCTTCAGCAGGCCCCCGTCCTACCTGTTCACTCGCTTTCGCGAGGGTTCCACGCGATGGCCTGCGATTCGCCGGCCGAAGCTGGACTGCGGCGCGTGGCGACCGCGGCGACAAGTTCGATGGTGGTGTCGTTGAGAATGTAGGAAGCGCTGGCGCTAACCCACCTATACATGTCGTCGGGATCGTGCTTCTCAAGTTGCTTGTTGAGTAGGACGGTCCAAAAGAGTGAGTAGCCACGGTCTGCAAGGCGGTCGACGAGATCTCTCCGGAGGACGAGGGTGGAGGATGCGTTCGTCCCTGCGGTGGGGTCGACGACGGCGGGACCGATGACGTCAGTCCAGGTAAAGTCTTTGCCGTGGTCGAGCTTGAGGACCTCAAACAAGAGTCGGCTGGGCACGTGCCCGCTGATATCGGTGGTGTCATGAGAGGAACCGGTGCCGTTATATTCGGCGTTCGGGACGTAGAGCGTGACAGGAATGGGGACGGCACCATAGCGAGGTTCCGCTTCGCCGCTAGCGCGATTCCACTCGGCTGAGAATGGATGATTCGCGAGATGGCAATTGTAGAGTTCGGCATGCTCGGGCATCCACCGACCATCGTAGTCCTGGCCACCCCCTTCTGCGGCCCATGATTTGAGGGAATCAAGATCTTCGATCCGAACGATGTAGCTTCGAACCTGCATCCAGATGCTCAGGTTTGGTGGATTGAAAGCGGCTATCTCGGGCGGCAGTTCTTGCGCCCAGTTGGCATAGCGCACGAGGGAGAGCCAATGGGTGCCGTCGTAGTCTGTGAGAGCGATGAGATCGAGTGGGTCAGGCACCCCATCGATGTCGGACGGGTAGTCTTCCGTGATTTCTGCCGGGAATGTCGCAGCTGCCGGAGCGAACCAGGGCAGCGGCTTGTCAGGATCGGTAGTTTCACGGTAGATAATAACTGTCGGATCGATATCGTGGTAAAGAACCTGGTCGAGGCTGTAGTAGTCGAACGGGAGCGCCGCATCGTCCCAGCGATCCGTGAGTTGATAGTTATCGGCGAGCCGGCCTAAAAGTTCGTGCAAGGCAATCCACTGGTATTTCTTGCCGTACCGTTCGATATATCCTTCGTGACCCCCGCGGCGCCCGCCATCTAGGTTGGCGAATCGTTCCGGCGTCCAGCCGAAGTCTACGACGCGGCTGAAGATGGCGCGTTCCGCTTCACGTTCCACATCCTCGTAGTTCGGAACGTCGAAGTGCTCGATAGCCGGTTTAACGACGTACCGACCGAAGTCGCCGGTGATGCCAGTCAGCGACCGCAAGATTGACGAGTATGCGTAGTCTGGCGCGCCTGTCATCTCCTTAACCTGCTCATGCGGCAGGCATTCGACGGGCCATACCGATCCGTACGGCGGCGTCCAGTCTGGACCAGACCAACCGTGGGCTTTAGCAGCGTCCGCAATGCGCCGCAGGTAGTCACGGGTCGCGAGATGTACGGGCATGCCATCTGCGACGAGATCGGCAGCAGCGTCGGCAACGACGGTGATGGTGTCAGCGTCGTTGGAGCGGAGAGCGACCGAGCACGCAGCTGCGGCGAGACGTTCGACGACGTAAGGGTCGTCGCAGCCACGGAACGCCTGGACAGCCGAGGCAAGCCCTGACAAGTTGCGCTCCCCGACAGCGACGAGAGCCCTCGTTGCATGGTCGCGTACCCGGCGGTCGGTGGTGGTGAGCAGCCAGCCGATGGTTAGGCCGGATAGCCTTGCGAGCTCGTCGGGTAGGCGGTCGCTCCCCGGGCTCTTCGGCCGGGCCCAGTTGAGGAGAACCTTGACGGGGTGGTCGATGCTGATGTCGTATGCCCCCACGAGCCACTCGGACCAAGTTTTGTCCCTCTGCGCGAGCGGCCGGTTGAGGAGGAACCGGTGGAGACAATCAGCGTTCGTTCTGTGGTCGGGGACGCATGCAACCCGGAGCAGCGCCTCCCAAGCCTTGACTTCTAGTCCACCATAGGCTATGAGATTCGAAACTATCTCGGCTGTCCGATCGGTGGTGTTCTCGGGGGAGCGGAGTGCCAAGCCTTCGAGGAACGCATCCACCACCGGCCACTCGACGGCACCTTCTCCGTCACTAAATAGGTCGACAACTTCGACACCGAGCTTATCCGGGGCGAGGACTGCAAGCGCGCCAATTACGCCGTTCTCATACCAGTGGCTACCCGCTTCAAGAGCCTCGTACCAGGCGGCGAGCTCGGCCACCGACTTCTCTGCGAGGAGTTCCGCGCGCAGGACGTCACACAGGCGCTGGTAGGTGAAAACCACATGGTTATCCCTGGTCTCAAGCAACAGTCCCTCGCGGAGCATCCCGGCGAAAAGGCTCTTTGACCAGCCACGGTCGGGGAGGGCACCGTCAACAATCTGTTTGATCTGATTGCGTTCGTAAGGGCCCGGACCGAGTGCCGCAAGTTCCCGGGCGACGACTCTGACGAGGTGAGACGTGCTGTCGTAATCGCACCGGTCGGGAACTGCGAGCCGTTCGTTCACTGCTACAAGGAACGCATCGCACACAGTCGTGAGCCCCACTGTACCTAGCGTGAACCGGGTCTCGCCAAGCGTGCTTAGCGCCTCGCAGGCGAGTTTGAGAAACAGTGCGTTGCCGAACTCTGGGTTCAAGACCGGGAACGTGACGCTTTTGAGCCCATACTCGGCAACGTAGCGATCGACAGCCTCGGGAGTTGCCTCAGCGAAGCCGAGGTGTTCGACCCTCGGGAGTTCGTTCTCTCCCACGACCGCCTCAACGAACTCGGTTCGGCAGGATACGGCGAGCACGACGTTCGGATACCGATCGACTGCTCGTGCGAGTGCACGGAGTTCCGTGTTCCATCGACCGGCTTTGGCGCCCTCGTTGATGGCGTCCACCATCAGCATCGCTGAGCACCCGGCAGCCTCCGCGGCGGCGTCGAGAAGCTTAAGGATCTCATCGAGGTGTCCATCGATCTGCGTGAGCTTCCCTATTTGGGGAAGTAAGGTGCCCTCATCGAAATCCTGCCCGAGCAGGACGAGCGTCGGGTATCCCTGAGCGAGGCGGCGTGATGCAACGTCGCAGAACAAGTGGGTTTTCCCGACGCCCGCCCGCCCCGTCATGAGGAGCAGACCGCGCTCAGCGGCAACCGTGTCAGCGCTACGTAGCAACTCAAGCGCCGCCCAAGTCGCCTCCTCGGCCTTTAGCACGTTGCTGTGAACGGAGGCAGCCGCGCCAACGTAGTAACCGCCGTCACGTAGGTAGTCAGTACGCAACCTCGTTGAGACAGTGTCGAGTTCAGGCTCTACCGCTTCAATCTGGTCTGCAATGCCGGGTAACGGGCCAGTACCGCGAGCAACGTCGAGAAACTCTCCCAGCGCGACTTCTGCGCCGGTCAGTCTTTCGACGCATGTGTCCAGGTGTACCTGGAGGTCCGAATCGTCGGCGGGTGCCCGCCAGGTCGCCGACCGGGCAGACCGTAGGCTTGCGAGTGCGAGCTGAATTCTGTGGACGTATGCATCCGACCGACCAAGACCTTCGAGTGCACGGACCGCATCGACCTCGATGTGAAGCTCCGGAGCGTACCTCCGACCAACTTTGGAGATGACGTCATCGAGCCGGTGCTGCTGCTCGTTGGCTGACATAGCCGCCGCACCAAACCAATACCGTACTCGGCCTGCATTCTCGACCCGTGTCAGCTGATCACTGAGCTCACTTGCACCTACGTACAGGAACTCGACTTCATTGCCCTTATCCTTGGCGAGCTTCTCCCACTCTTCCTTCTTTTCCTGCCACCGAGTGGCTGCCGACTTTACTGGTCTACCATTTTGGACGGTGTCACCCGCCGGGAGGTCGTACGGCAGTGCAATGAAGTACCGCTTCAGGTTCGGCTCGGTTTCTAACGCTCGGACCACCGACTTACGCACTTGAGCGATCTCACTGTCGCCAAGCGCGAACAGGTACTTCGCTTGCCACGCCCACACATCGCCGTTCTCCAGGATCCCGGTGCCTTCACGGCCGCCATCGGGGTTCCCGAACCGGCGGAAAGTTGTCCCCTCGGGCCAGTCGATGAGGCCTGGAATGCCGTCTTTGATGACGAGGGAGGCCACCTCCTCGAAACCACCCGAGCGTGCAGCGGGGGACCCGTGCGGTCGGACCTGCCGGAAGTCGATATCCGGTACGGCGGGCGTCATCGTGCCACTCCGGTCATTGATGTCACATGCACCATCCCGTCTTTTCCGTACGCCGGGCCAGCCTTAAAGTCGTGTTCTCGGCAATTGCAGGGCACCTCGTGGCTTGCGATATCGGTAACTCGCAGTCGTGAGTGTTTAGACTCGCTAGAACGACGATAAACACTCACCAGAACTAGAAGAGGGTTTCTTCTTCGGCTTTTTTTGATTTCTTTTTGTCGTGGAGGCCCTGGGCTACTTCTTCGGCGTAGCGTTCGTGGTTGAGTTCGAGGAGGCTGTCCAGGATCTCACGCTGGGCTGCGGGGCCGATCGTGTAGCGGGCCTGGCGGACGACCGGGTGGAAACCGTGGTCCAAACCGCCGACCGCCTCAATACGGTCCTCCCAGCCGTACGCGCGGATCGTGGCCTTGTCGATCTCCCGGTGGATACGGCGCAGCTCCTCGATGTCCTCGTCGTGGCAGCTAGGGTCGAAGACCAGGTTGTACGTCTTCGTCAGACCAGAGTCGCGGGACAGCATCACGTCCCGACGATACCCATCCAGCCACTCACCCAACTCGCGCAGCTCGTCAGTAAGCTCGGGCAACGGGAACGTCTGAAACACGTCTGACGGAATATAGCGGAAATCCGACTTTAGCTTTGACCCGTATCGTATTGCCCACGAATGGTGGGATGCACTCGACAACAGCGCCAACATTGCCATATCGTCTTTGGCGAATACGATGAGCGCGTGTGAAAATACCTGATCGGTCGACACCATTGCTGGCATAGCAGTCTGACTCGTTTGCGCTATTACAACAACACGGTCCAACCCGTCTGTAGCCTGCACCATACTACGCCGATAGTCAGCGTACTGCCACCAGTACTTCCTGTGCGCCTCTCGATTGCGCTTGTCACGCTCTGGCTTCACCAATTTGCGGACACGCGCCATAGCAGCAGGATACCCATCCGCATAGTCCAGATCCCAATCATGGAAGTTTATTATATTTCTGGAGGACGCTAAGTTGCTACTCGTATTTAGATCCTCGCCATTCAAGTACGGATGTACCACTTCATCGGATACTCGATCTTGTGCAACTAACTCCTGCGCTTCGTGGTGGGACATCACGAATCCCATTCCATTTACGTGATGCCCAAGAAATGCGATCCTCGTGTTGCGAATCAGTCGATTCGGTTTTTCCGAGGTTCGTGAAAATGGATCCAAAGAAGAGTTTATACCTGAAACCACATTTCCATCAGCTACACATTCGGCACATTCACCTAATGGTGCACAACTAATCCAAACTATGCAGTATTCAAGTGCGGCCGACTTTGACGGCCACGGCGCAGCATTTAGAGAGCGCCTGATTGTCAGACCGCGCGCCAAGAGTTGATCAAGGCCAACTTCTCTGGTGTCACCCTGAGCGAGAGTATTGGTGGCAATAAGTCCTGACTGCCCACCCGTAGATAGTAATTCGTGTGCTCTCAACGAGAAGTATGCGATTAGGTCAGTATTGGTCCCTTTAACGCCATTTGCGATCGCCGAGGCGAGATACTCGCGATAACTACGCCCTAGGGTAGGCCTGAGTTTTGCGCCACCCAGGAACGGCGGGTTCCCGATCACCGCATCGAAACCATCTTGCTCGAAGACTTCCGGGAAGGCCAGCGGCCAGTGCAGGGTCTCGCGGGCGAGGTTTCCGTCCGGCAGGTCGGTGTCCAGCCATTCGCGCGCCTGTTTGCGGGCTTCCATCTCGGCGGTGTCGAAGCGACGGGCGTAGTCGGCGGCCGCGATGGAGCCCGCCGCCAGGCCACGGCCGCCACGGCCCGCATGTGCCAATGCAGCGCCTACCGCGAGGTCCGCGAAGATGCGGGCTCGGCTCGTCTTGAGGGCGGATTCCTCAAGGATCGCACGCTTCCGGTTTAAGCCCTCCAACGTCGAACCGTCGACCTCAGTGAGCTTGCGGCGGTCCTCAGCAACCTCGGCCACCACCGACCGGACGTTGGCCAGCAGCTGCGGGTCCAGGCGGTCGTGCAGCTCTCGGCCCTTCTTCGGGTCCATGTGCATGTACTCGAGCTGGTCCAACGACGTGATACCGAGCAGCGAATCACCCGCGACCAAGCGGTCGTCCAAGAACGTGAACGGGCGGCTCGGATCCATCGACACCAGCCACAACGACAGCTTCGCCATCTCGACGGCCATCTTGTTGATGTCAGCCCCATAGAGACAATGCTCGATGATCTCCCGGCGCGCCTCGACCACCACCGGATCGACATCCGCGTCACTGATCGGGGTGCTCGCCTGATAGTCAAGTACCCGGTCGTCGCCCTCACGGGTCCACGCTTCGAGGAGCTTGCCACCGAGATAACGGGCCGCAGCGACGAGGAATGCGGCCGACCCCATCGCGATGTCGGCGATCTTCAGCGACAGGATTTCCGCGCTGGACTTGAGCTTCCACTCGGTCCTGTCCGCCGTCTGCAACGGCCCCGGCTCATACACCAGCGGTTCGAGCGCGCCCTCGACCACTTCCTCGGCCAGCTCACGTGGCGTGTAGTGCGTGCCGGTGTTCTTCCGCAACGGCGAGTCCGTGACATACAGTTCGCCCGGCATGATCACCACCGGCAGCTCGCGCAGGTCCTGGCGGATCACGCCATAGAACGGCAGCAGCCGCTCCGTCAGCGCGGCATCGCCGTCAGTGGCGGCCAGGAGTTTGCGGCGTGCGTTCTCCAGCTCCGTCCCGGACAGCGGGGCGAGGGCCTTCTCCAGCGCCTTCGGCGTGCCGACCTTGTAGTCCTTGTACTCCTCAGCCAGCTTCTTCGCGAGCCCGGAGACATCGTCCGCACCCGCGGCGAGGTTTTCTAGCTCCCGCAGGCCGACTTCCTTCTCCACACCGGCCTTGCCGATCAGACCGAGCACCACGTCCCCGGCACGGAAACCGTCGTAAGCCAGCAGGCCCTCGTAGACGTAGCCGATCTGCTCCACGTCCAGCTCGCGGAACGAAAGCCTGCGCAGCTCCTTGTTCTTCCCAGTGCCGACCTGCACGTACTGCACGGCACGCAGCATGTGCAACACCGTGCGGTCGTCGATCGTGCGCGGCAGCCACGCGAACTGGCCCGGGTCGAACAGCGATCCGTCATGCGCGTGCATCGTGAGCTTCGGATGCTCCACGCCGTGATACACCGCGTCGAACAGCGCCAGCAGCCGGTGCCAGCGCTGCGAACTGTGCTCCAGGTCGTCCTCACTGCCCTCGCGGGCCTGCTGCTCCAGCACCTCACACAGCCGCCCCGCCGAATACGCATGGGCGTAGAGCTCGTTGTCCGCCGGGAGAAGCCCGCGCTCCTCGGCGAACAGCACGAACACGAGGCGCATCATCACCGAGACCGCGCCGCGATACACCTCGTGCGCCTCGACGTTGTCCAGCCCCTGCTCGCCACGCCCACGCTGAGCGGTGTCCGCCCGGCCGATCGCCGCGACCAGCAGCTCCACCGCCTGACGCACCTGAACGCCGAGGGCCTCGGTGATGTCCTCCTGCGAGTCCTTGCTCGCATCCAACAGCGTGACGAGCTTCTCGTCGTCCGGAACGCCGAAAAACCGCTGCCGATTCAGCAGCGACACGAATGCGCGGACCACGTACTCTTCCGACTTCTCCGGCCAGGACGCCGCGTCGAACGTCGCGGTCGTGGTCACCTTCCGGCGCGGCGCCCACACCAGCGTCCACCACCGGCCGTCGGTCGCCAGCCCCAGCTCCACCTCGTGGTGGCGGCACAGCTGCGCCAGCCGGTCCACCGGCGTGGCCGCCCAGCTCTCCCCCTTCACCCGGGCAGTCGGCGGCGAGCCGGTCGGGCACACCATCCCGAGCAGTTCCGTCGTCGCCGGCTTCGCGTCCTCGCCAGGCCGCACCAGCGCGAAATCCGGGACCACCCGGGTGTCGTGCTCCCCCACGTCCATCGCCAGCGTGTCCAGCTCGTCCTCACTGTGCCAGTGCAGGGCGCGTTCCTGCCCGCCGTCCCAGCCGAGCAGTTCGCCCAGCACGTAGCGGATCCAGACCTGCTGACCGGCATCCGGATCGGCCAGCCAGTCGGCGTGCGCCTGGCGCAGCCCCTCACGCGCGGTCTTGTCCAGCGCGTCCAGGCTCGGCCAGGCCTTGCGCAACACCGGCAACGATAGGAACGGGCCGCTGACCTCGATCAGGTTCAGCCAGTCACGGTGCTGCTGGGCGCTGTCCGGCGCGTGCGAACGACCGCCGCGTCCGCTGGTCCGGGAACTCATCGGATTGCCTCCCGCTTCGGCACGACGAACACCACCGCGATCGGGAAACGGTGTTCCTGCGGATCGCTGTAGCGGGCCGCGATCGCCTCCAGTTCGCGGTCCCGCTCGGTCGCAAGCTCATCGAGCCGCTGCTGCCACTTCTGCCTGTCTCGCCGCAGCTGGGCCAGCTCCTCCGCGGGCTTCGTGGCCTCGACGGGGAACAGCGCGTTCTCGTCGGCTTGCTCGTCGCCACTCAGCTTCGCACTCAGCGTCGCGGAGAACTGGTCGATCACCTGCGTGATGCGGGTGCGTTCCTCCTTCTCGCGCTGAGCGAGCCTGCGGGACAGCTGCTCCCACTTAGTGTTGCTGCGCCAGTCCAGCGTGTTCACCAGACCGTCCGACACGCGTGGCCAGCGCGCGGCCAGCCGCCTGCGAACCGGCTCGGACGCCGGCGTGCCCGAATCGAGCGCGCGGCCGAGCATCCCGCCCAGCCGGCCCAGGTTCTCCAGCCTGCGGAAACGGCCGTTCTCCGGAGCCCAGCCGCCCGCGTAAAGCACTTCCTCGTGCAGCCGGACGCCGTCGGCACCGACCAGGACATACCGCGAATACGCGCCGACCAGCACGTCCTCCAGCTCCGGGTCGTCGCTGACCACAGCCGTCGCACGGTGCAACCCGACGTCCTCATTGGACACGGCGGTCCGCAACAACCGCGTGGACATCGCGACCAGCGGATGATTCAGATGCGCCAGCACGACGTCGTCGCGGCCCCGCGCCACCTCCTGGTCGAACGTGACCGGCAACTGGCGCGGCTGCGCGTCCCGCGCGCGTTTCCCGTCCTCGCCGGTGCCCTGGAACTTCTCGATCAAACCCTCGGTGGCGCGCACCCACGAGCCGGTCATCGTCGGCACGTCGTACAGCCCCTCGGCGAGGTGCTTCTCGTCGCGGTGCTCGCGCAACGGCTGCTGGTTGGCCAGGTTCAGCGCGGTGTCCACCACGCGCTTCACCCTGCCGGGCGTGATACCGAGTTCACCGACGGTCTCCTCGAGCTTCGCTCGCAGCCTGCGCACCTGGTCGCGCACGTTCGACTCAGCGGCGACGCGCTGCTTGTCCCGCCCCGCGGAATCCACGTCCACCTTCAGCGACTCGCCGAGCATCCGGCGCTGCACGGCGTCGGAGAGCACCGCGTTGACCGATCCGAGGTCAGCCTCCATCTTCGAAACCTTCTTCGCCACCCGGGACAGGAACTCCAGGTCGGCCTCGTACGTGCCGACCGGCGCGTCCCAGCCGGTACCGACGAAATGCCGGATCTCCGGGGTCTCCTCCTGGCCGTACCGGTCGATGCGGCCGATGCGCTGTTCGAGCTTGTTCGGGTTGAACGGGATGTCGTAGTTCACGAGCCGGTGGCAGTACCGCTGCAGGTCGATGCCCTCGCTCGCGGCGTCGGTGGCGAGCAGGATACGCACCGGATGCTCCTCCGGCGGCTTCTGGAACGCCAGGCGCAGCTGCTCGCGCTCGTCCGTGCCGATACCGCCGTGCAGTTCAGCCAGGCGGTCGCCGGCGAGGCCTTCCTGGCGCAGCAGCCCGGCCAGCCACAGCTGCGTGTCCCGATACTCGGTGAACACGACGACCCGCTCGTTCGTCCACTTCCCGTCAGGACGGCAGATGGCGACGAGGTGGTCGAGCAGCTTGCGAGCCTTGGCATCCGGCTGCGCCTCGTGCGCGAGCGCCCAGTCGCGCATCCGGTTGAGCAGTGACGTCTCGTCGTCGTCCGCGTCCGGCTGCATGGGGCGAGTGCGGCCGAGCGCATCGTCCTCGGCCTCGGCCATGCGGTCGTCGTCGTAGGACGCGAGATCGTCGAAGAAGTCCTCCATCCACTCCGGGATGTCGTCCCCGCTCGCAACGGGCGCAGCGCTCTTGCTCTTCAGCGTCTCCAGGTAGACCTCGATGGTGTGTTTCAGCGCCGCCGGGCTGGAGAACATGCGTTTTTTCAACAACAGCGTCACCAGGTCGGTGGCCTTGTGCCCGCGCCGGGTGGTGAGCTTCTTCCGGCGCTGCTCGGCGAACCGGGTGAGCAGGTCGTGGATCTCGCGCTCGGACTCCGGATACTCGACCGGGATCGCCTGGGCATCGCGTTGCGTGAAGCGCGGGTTGCCATCGGCGTCGGTGATGTCGCGCTTGAGCCTGCGCACCACAGTCTCGGCCACGGCCGTCTCGTCCGCGTTGACGCCGCGGGCGAACCGCTGGTCATCCAGAATTTCGAGCAGCGCGGTGAACGAGGCCTGGTACCCGTTGTGCGGCGTGGCCGAGGCGAACAGCCGGTGCGTGAAATGCGGTGCGAGCTTGCGGATCAGCTTCGTCTGCTGCGAATCCACCGCGTACACCTGCTTCGGAGCAGCCGGGGCAACGTGGTGCGCCTCGTCGAGGATCAGCAGGTCGAAGGTGCGCGGGTAGGAAGGCCCTTCGGCGGGCAGCACCTCGTCCAGCAGACGCTGCGCCTTGGCGCCTCGCAGCCACGGCAGGCTGACGATTGTCAGCGGGTAGACGTTGAACGGGTTCGCCGCGCTGCCGTACTCGCGCCGCACCTGGGCACAGCGCTCCGAGTCGATGATCGTGAAGTCCAGGCCGAACTTCTCGGCCATCTCGTCCTGCCACTTGGTGGTCAGTCCCGCCGGAGCAACGATCATGATGCGCTGGGTGCGATGCCGCAGCAGCAGCTCCTGCGCGACGAGCCCGGCTTCGATGGTCTTGCCGAGACCCACGTCGTCGGCCAGCAGCAGGTTCACGCGGGGCGCGCCGACCGCGCGTGCCAGCGGTTCCAGCTGGTAGTCCTCGATGGCCACGCCCGAGCGGTAGGGCGCCTGAAGAGTCTGCGTGTCGGCCGAGGTGACCGCGGACCAGCGCACCGCGTCCAGGAACGCGGCGAGCTGCTCGGGCGGGTCGAAGCCCTGCTCGGTGACGTCCGGCAGCGAGCCGCTCGGCAAAACTTGCCTGCCCGGCTCGACCTCCCAGATCACCTCCAGCGTGTCGCCGAAGCGGCCGTCCTCGACACTCTGCAGCGACACCAGTGTGTTGCCCGCAGCGGCGTCGATGTCGCTGACGATCCACTTATGCCCGCGTACTGCGACCAATGCCCCCGTCGTGAGTTCGGCCGTGGCTCCGTCCGCCATGTATCGCCCCTCGCTCTCCGTACGCATACCACTCGGCAGCGCTCGCCTTGACCGTGACGCTATTACGTACGGGCCACGCACACTATTGCGCGAAGGGCCGCGCCCAAGGGATACGCCCACTACACCTTCGTCGAGAACATCCCCGGCGTAACGGCGTGAGCGCCCAATCGGCATCACAACTCAGTGACGAGGTCGCATCTTCGGAGTGACCAGGGGAGAGCGACAGTCGTGCACGGGCCCCGGCGCAGCGCATTTCCGCAGGTCTAGGACGTGTCCACGAGGAATCGAGCGCATCGTCCAGCGGTCATCGGCATAGCTGCCGGCCGACCGGCAGCTATGCCGATGCCACTCGTACGCCTGGACTGGGAAGTTGCCACCCAGCGACGTCCTCACGGTCAATCCCGGTGGCGGCGGACCGGGCCCGCTCGCAGATCCGGAGCACGTGACCGCGGGCCATTGTGGACACGCACCGGCATGGGCGTTACGCCCTCGGTGTCACCGGTGGCAGGGCGGGCGCGGTCGCCCTCGCCAGGTCGGGAACGACGCGCGTCGGACGCGGCACGTCGGCGACGGGCCCGCAGCAGCTCGTAGGCCGCCACGACGGCGGCCAGCTGGTCGGCATCGCCACCCGCGGCACTCGACCTACCGGTGGCACCGTCGGCATCCGCGGTGTCGTCGGCGTCCGCGGTGTCGGGATGCAGCTGCCGGACGCGCCGCCGGTAGGCCGCGGTGATCTCACGTAGATCCGCTCCAGGCGGAATGCCCAGGAGGGCGTACGGGTCGTCGCCGCGTTCGGCAGCCATCATCCCCACCTCTTCCACGACTGCGGCCCCGCCGCGACGAACCGGCCGTCGCCGCGGGGCCGCGGCGGAGCGCCGCATCGGCTGCGCTCAGGCGTTGATCTCCTTGCGCTCCTCGCCGCCGGTGACGGCGATCTTGCGCGGCTTGGCCTGCTCGGCCACCGGGATCCGCAGCGTCAGCACCCCGGCGTCGTAGCTGGCCTGCACCTTGTCGGCGTCGAGCGTGTCCCCGAGGAACAACTGCCGCGAGAACGTCCCACGTGGACGCTCGGCGACCTGCACCTCGTCGCCGTCGCCGTAGTCCTCGCCGCGTTCGGCCTTGACGGTGAGGACGTTGCGCTCCACGTCCAGGTCGATCGAGTCGGCGGAGACACCGGGCAGGTCGAACTTCACGACATAGTCCTCGCCCGAACGGAACGCATCCATCGGCATCGCAGCCGGACGCGCCGAGGTTCCGTTCTGCCCGAAGAACTGCTGCGAGATCCGGTCCAACTCCCGGAACGGGTCGGTTCGCATCAACATGGCCACTACCTCCTTCTCCGGTCGTCACAACTCACCGTGGCCACCTCCACCGGCGGCCTCACTATTGCTATCACTGGACTCAAGAAAGTTGTTCCAAATACCCAGCGGCCGACTCCGCCTGTTCCGATGGTTCTCGGCCGCAGTGCCGCCGTCCCTTCGAAACTCACGCCGGCGGTGGAGACCGTGTGCCGCGGGACGGAATCACGGAGCGACACCCCTGCGCGACTGTCCCCACTCCGGCGCGTAACCACATCGATCCTGCGTACACAGTCGTGGTCGGTTCCGTCCGGTGTCGCCGATCCGTCGTCATCAGCATCGTGAACCACTCCGAGACCGTCTCCCGGCCGACTACGGGTCATCCACTGCTTTCACCAGAATTTATAGCCATGGCTGAAACTTCTGTCAACCAATGACAGGAGATAACCTGAGCGTGGATGATGCCATCTGCCGCCGCGAGCTCGGAGTCACGGCGCTCGGCGGTCACAGTGTTGCGGCGAGGCGGGTTCCCTGGTCGATCGCGCGTTTGGCGTCGAGTTCCGCGGCGACGTCGGCACCGCCGATCACATGTGTGCGCGTCCCGCCTGCGCGCAGCTCGTCGGCGAGGTCCCGCACCGGTTCCTGACCCGCACAGACCACGACGTTGTCGACCGAGACGACAGTGGGCCGCTCACGCTTGGGCCCGTACGAGATGTGCACGCCGGCGTCGTCGATCCGCTCGTAGTTGACACCGGTGAGCTGCTCCACGTCCTTGGCCCTGAGCGCGGCGCGGTGGACCCAGCCGGTGGTCTTGCCGAGTCCTCCTCCGATGCGGGACGTCTTGCGCTGCATGAGGACCACGTGCCGCGGGGCCGGATGCGGGGCGGGCGCAGCGAGGCCACCCCTGCCCGTCTCGGGATCGGTGACACCCCATTCGGCCCGCCACGCGTCCAGGTCAAGCGTCGGCGACCGGCCGTGTGTCAGGAACTCGCTGACGTCGACGCCGATGCCGCCCGCGCCGATCACGGCCACGCGGTCGCCGACCGGGGCGCCCCCGCGCACCAGGTCGGCGTACGACAGCACCGAAGGGTGGTCGATGCCGGGGATGTCCGGGATCCGCGGTGTCACGCCGGTGGCGACGATGACCTCGTCGAAGCCGCGGTCGCGCAACTCCGCTGCCCCGGCCTTCGTGCCGAGGTGCAGCGTGACCCCGGTGAGCTCCAGCTGTCGCCGGTAGTAACGGACGGTCTCCGAGAACTCCTCCTTGCCCGGGATGCGCCGGGCGATCGCGAACTGCCCGCCGATCTCGTCCTCGGCCTCGAACAGGTCGACCTCGTGGCCCCGGGTGGCCAGGCCGACGGCTGCGGACAGTCCGGCTGGCCCCGCGCCGACCACGGCGATCCGCTTCGTCGTCCGGCTCGGCAGCAGGCGGAGCGTGGTCTCGTTGCCCGCGCGCGGGTTCACCAGACAGGAGGCCCGCTTGAGGGAGAACGTGTGATCGAGGCACGCCTGGTTGCACCCGATGCACGTGTTGATCTCGTCGCTCCTGCCCTCCCCCGCCTTCGCGACCCACAGCGGGTCCGCCAGGAAGGGGCGCGCCATGGAGACCATGTCGGCCTCGCCGCGGGTGAGCACCTCTTCGGCCACCTGCGGCATGTTGATCCGGTTCGACGCGGCGACCGGAATCGACACGTGCTTCCGCACCCTGCCGGTGACATCGGTGAAGGCGGCGCGCGGCACGGACGTGACGATGGTGGGCACGCGCGCCTCGTGCCATCCGATGCCGGTGTTGATGATCGTGGCGCCCGCCTCCTCGACGGCCTTCGCGAGATCGACGACCTCCTGCCAGGTCTGCCCACCCTCGACGAGGTCCATCATGGACAGTCGGTACACGATCACGAAGTCGTCGCCGGCGGCCCGCCGCACCTGGCGCACGATCTCGACCGCGAACCGGCGCCGGTTCTCTGCCGATCCGCCCCAGCGGTCGCTGCGTTTGTTGGTGCGCGGGGCGAGGAACTGGTTGATGAGATAGCCCTCCGAGCCCATGATCTCGACGCCGTCGTATCCGGCTTCACGGGCCAGCGCGGCCGAGCGGGCGAACGCGGCGATCTGCGCGCGCACCCCGCGATCGGTCAGGGCGCGCGGGCGGAACGGGTTGATCGGCGCCTTCACCGCGGACGCCGAGACCGACAGCGGGTGATACGCGTAGCGCCCGGCATGCAGCAGCTGCAGCGCGATCTTGCCGCCCGCCTCGTGCACCGCGGCGGTGACGGTCCGGTGCCGCCGCGCCTCCGCCCGCGTACTCATCTTCGACGCGACCGGGTAGAGCCAGCCGGTGCGGTTCGGCGCGAACCCGCCGGTCACGATCAGCCCGACGCCACCGCGAGCACGTTCGGCGTAGAACTCGGCCAGTTCGTCGACGTGCTTGGCCCGGTCCTCGAGGCCGACGTGCATCGACCCCATGATCACCCGATTGGACAGGCTGGTGAAGCCGAGATCGAGCGGTGCGAGCAGGTTCGGGAAGGCGTTCATGCGGGATCACTTTCGGGTTCGTTGTGGACGGTCGATCGGGGCGAGTGCGGGACGTTTCGCCGTTCGGCCGTCGCCGGACGAGCGGCCCCGGATGCGCCGTAGGAGCCAGGGCCCCACGAACTCGGCCGTCCACCTGAGGTCGGCTCCGGCGCGGCGCCACCCGGCCGGTGCGGGCCGCGGCGCGAGGGGGCGGGTCCATGTGGTGTCACTGCCGGGGAGCGCGAGGGCGTGGGCGACGGCGGCGGCCAGGCGCGTGTGGCCGAGCGTGTTGAGGTGCAGGCGATCGCCGCTCCACAGCCGGGGATCGGAGGTGACGGGGTGCGCGGACAGTTCGACCACGACGGCCCCGTGTTGCCGCGCAGCCGTCCGGACGCGCTCGTTGAACTCCCGGGTGCGGGTGGTGAGCAGGCGCCCCGCGGTCATGCGCAGCCCCGGGTCGGGGTAGGTGAACGTCACGACGGTGGCGCCGGTGCCGGCGAGCGCCCCGATGACGTGCTCGACGTGACTGCCGACCGCATCGGCGTCGAACCGCGGGCGGATCAGGTCGTTGACGCCGGCCATGACGGTGGCGAGGTCGGGCGCCAGCGCCAGCGCCGGCGTCAGCTGCTCGCCGCGAATCTCGTGGGCGCGACGGCCTCGCACCGCCAGGTTGGCGTAGCGCAACTGCGACTCGGAGGCGGCGAGCCGTTCGGCGAGGCGATCGGCCCAGCCCCGGAAGCCGTGCCGGTCGTCGCCGTCATTGAGTCCCTCGGTCTGACTGTCGCCGAGTGCGACGAACCGCCGATATCCGCGGGCGGGCACGTCGCCCTCACTGCGCGACATCGGCGCCCGCCCTGGCTCGCAGCACCGAGGCGGCCTCGGTGCACCACTCGCGGTTCTCACTCTCGAACCGCCGTCCCCGCAGGCACGTCAGGTAGGGGCCGACCTGTGCGCCGCGTGCCAGGTAGTCGGCTTCGTCGAGTTCCCCCCGCATCTTGTGCATGAGCTTGTCGAAGAGTTCGACCTTCGCACCCGCGATCGTGGCGCGTTCCTCGAGCTGGGCGATCAGCTCCGCCGCGTCGACCGCATCCGCCGCCGCGACCTTGACGAGCAGGTCGTCGCGGATGAACGACGGTTTCGACGGGGCGCAGGCGAATCGCCGCAGCTCGGCCAGACCTGTGTCGGTGACCGTGAACAGCCGTTTGTTCGGCCGCGCCTCCTGGACGACCTCACGGCCCGCCACGAGTCCGTCGGCTTCCAGCTTCGTCAGCTCCGCGTATAGCTGCTGCGGCAGCGCGTGCCAGAAGTTCGCCATACCGACGTCGAACGACTTGGCCAGCTGGTATCCGCTGTGTTCGCCGTCCAGCAGTGCCGCCAGCACCGCATGCCGCAGGGCCATCGCACATCCTCCCCGGTCGGTGTCCCGCCCCGCGGCACCATAGTCAATTTTCTGACTAATCGCATCCTTGACCACAAGCCGGGTGATGTCGGCGACGCCGGCGGTTTCGCCGGTCACTGCGGTCCGCCGATGTTCGGCGTCCCGATACCCCTGGCCACACGACCCCGGAGCGACGAGCCGAGACGAAGCGCGCGCAGTGCCGGCGCGTTTATGGAAACGGTTATCATTACTATTAGTGCAGAATCGCCGCGTCACCGCCGTTGAACTGGGGTTCCGAGCATGTCTCCGCCCCGCCTCCACCACGATCCGCTGGTGGAGTCCGTCACTCCCGAAGGAGTCGCATGACCGACGAGTACTCCGAATCCGCCGAGTTCATCGACCTGCTCATCGCCCCGTTCTGGACGGCGTTGCGACCGGTCCTCACCGAGGCACTCTCGTCGCGCACCGCCACGACGGCCGTGGACCTCGGCGCGGGGAGCGGGCACGGCACGCTGCTGCTCGCCGAGACACTGCCCGGTGCCGACGTCGTCGCCGTCGAACCCTCGGCAGGGCTGCGTTCCGCATTGCTGGCACGCGTCCACGGTGACGAGCGACTGCGCCGGCGCGTCACCGTGCTACCGGCCGCGTTTCCCGACGTCGCGCTGCCGGGCCGGTTCGCGGTGCTCATCGCGATGAACGTGCTCGGTCACTTCGACGCGGCCGGACGCGACCGGCTGTGGTCGCTGCTGGCGGCCCGCCTCGACCATGACGGGGTCGCGGTCGTGAACCTCCAGCCGCCCGCCGAGCCGGTGCCGGTGCCCGAGTCCGTTGCGGCGACGGCGCAGGTCGGGCGGCTGACGTACGAGGGAAGGGCGAGGGCCGAACCCACGGGGGACGGCACGCTCACCTGGTTCATGACCTACCGCACGCTCGACGGCGACACCGCGATCGACGAACGGGCCGTCAGCTACGCGTGGCATCTCGTCGACGAAACGGGCCTCCGCACCGAGGTCGCCGCCCACGGCCTGACGCTCACACCCACGGGCGACCCGCAACTCGGGGTCTACACGATCACCCACGGCTGACCCGCCGGTTCCCGGGCGCCGGCACACACCGCCCGGGAACCGGAACCGCCGCAACGTCCGTAAGGTGACGTCAACGGTTCCCAAGGTGCTTCACGGCGTTGCACCGTCCGAAGTCGCCCTCTCGATCTGTTCGCGAAGGATGTCTCCGTGCCCGGCATGGCGCGCGAACTCTTCGATCATGGCGAGGAGCGTCCACCGCAGACTGATCGTTCCTTCGCCGGGAACTTCCCTCGTATCGTCCAGCCGGAAGCGGCCGGCGATGACGCGTGAGCGCTCACTCGCGCGCTCGAACTCGACGATCACATCGGCCAACTGTTCACCGTCCGCCACGGCGAACGTTCCCTCGTCACGGGCCGCATAACCGTCGCATTCGGACTCGACGAGACCTTCCCAGAACCGTTGGAACCAGATGCGTTCAGCCGCCGCTGCGTGTTTGATCAGTGAGATCGGTGTCGTCAGCGACGGAACGAGCCGTCGGCGCGCGTCGGCCTCCGACAGCCCGCGTGCGGTCTCGACCAGAGCTTCGCGGTTGCGGTCGAGCGTGTTCTCGATGAGTTCTCGCTCCGCACCGGCTGTCACTCGCGGGGTACGCATGGTTCGGCTCTCCGTCCTCTCTGTTGCGGTGTCTTCTCGTGTTGCGGTGTCTTCTCGTGTTGGGCGGAATCCGTGCGATGCCGCCTCGGACATCGGTGTTGGCGCAGGCCGGGAGGGCTCTCGGGTTTCAGGGGCGGCCACCGGGGGGCCGAAGAGGAACCGGAAGCGGCGGAGAGGTCCGGGACGTCGGAGCGGCCCAAATGCCGGAGAAGGCACCGGGCCGTACGGCGCACCGATCCCGGTGCAGCGACGCGTGCGGCTCCACGCGGTGCGACACGGCGATGCGGTGCAACAGGCGATCCGGTGCGCACCGGTCAGACCGGGGCACTCGAGACCGGGACACATTGCGAGCCGATCCGGGTCCGGGTCAGAGCCGGGCCGCCGTCGCCCGGCGACAAGGATACCTCGGATCGCCCGACCGTCGCTCCGAGACAGCGGCGAGGGCAGTTGCCGTAGGTGGGATGCGGGTGGTTCCGGCCGACGGTCCGGGGTGCCTCATCGGCCTGCCCGGACGAGGTGACCGGCCAGGCGTTGCACACGCTCGGAATCGCGGATGCCGTGGATCTCCACGATCCTGCCCTCGACCACCCTGAAGGCCATGATCGACACGGGGCGGCCGCGCCGGGAGGTGACGACCCCCGGCAGGCCGTTGACGAGCACCCGGTGCAGATCGGCACCCCGGGCGCGCCGCGCCTGCTTGGCCACGGTCGCCGCTCCCCGGTACACCGCGGGCTCCCTGCCGGGGCCGTAGTCGGCGCGGAACACGACGTCCGGGTCGAGAACCTCCACGAGCGCCCCGAAGTCTCCGGAGTTCGCAGCGTCGTAGAACGCGTCGACGACCTCTCGCTGCCGACCGTGGTCCGGGTCGGCGGCGGGAGGTTCCGTGCCGCGCACACGTCGGCGGGCACGGCTTGCGAGCTGCCTGGCCGCCGCGGGGGTGCGGCCGACCAGTGGAGCGATCTCGTCGAAAGGCAGGTCGAACATGTCGTGCAGGACGAAAGCCAGCCGCTCCGCGGGAGCGAGCGAATCGAGCACCACCAGCAACGCCAGGCTCACCGAGTCGGCGATCAGCGCGTGCTGCTCCGGGTCGGCGTCGTCATCGGCGGCGAAGACGACCGGGTCGGGCAGCGGTGTGCCGACGGGTGCCACGAGGTCTTCGCGCCGGCGGCGACGCGACCTCAGCACGTGGAGGCATTCGCGGCCGACCACGGTGGTGAGCCACCCGCCGAGGTTGTCGATGTCGCCGGTCTCGGCGCGGCTGAGCCGCAGCCAGGCGTCCTGGACGGCGTCCTCGGCCTCGGCCAGTGACCCGAGCATGCGGTAGGCCACCGCCCGTAACCGCGGCCGATGTTCCTCGAACCGCTCGGCGAGCCACTCGTTCCGGTCCATCTGTCACACCTTCCCTTCGCACGGGCTCATGGGGAAGAACCCGCCGAGGGGCGGAATGTGACCGCACACGGGGAAGGACGGCGATCATGGCTGTGGCCGACGAGACCGATCGCCAGGGGACACCCGCCGACGAACAGCGGAACCGGTGGTGGCTGGTGGTCGCCGCGGGCCTGGCGGTGTTCATGGCATCGGTCGACATGAGCATCGTCAACGTCGCGCTGCCGGTGATCGAACGTGACCTCGCGATTCCCACCAGTGTGACCGAGTGGGTGGTGCTCGCCTACCTGTTGCCGCTGGCCGGCTTGGCGCTGCCCAGCGGTCGCTGGCTCGACGCCGTCGGCCACCGGCCGGCACTGGTGTTCTCGCTCAGCGGTTTCGCCCTCGCCAGCGTTGCGGCCGGGCTCGCTCCCGCTCTCGGATGGCTCGTCGCCGCGCGGTTGACACAGGGCATGTTCGGGGCGCTGCTGTTCTCGTTGGTGCCCGCACTGGCTGCGACGGCCGTGCAGCCCCATGCGCGGGGCCGCGCGATGGGACTGGTCACGACGGTCGGCCCGCTCGGCCTGATCAGCGGACCGGTCATGGGCGGGCTGATCGTCGACGGTCCCGGCTGGCCCTGGATCTTCTTCGTCAACGTCCCCGTGAGCGCCGTGGTCCTCGCGGTGGGGATGCGCCTGCTGCCGCACGGCACCGCATTGCGGACGCCCGATCGGGCATGGTTCACCGAAGCGCTCCTGCTCAGCAGCGCCGTCGCCGTGGTGCTGCTCTCGCTCACCTTCACCGCCGACGACGGACCGGCCTGGCTGCTGCTCGCGGTCCTCGCAGTTCCGCTCCTCGGTGGCTGGGTGCGCCTACCCAGCGCAACGCCGGTCCGGAAACTGCTGCGCACGACCGGAGAATCGGGTGCGCACGTCGCCCTGGCCGCGACGGCGACCGCGCTCGGCGTGGTCTTCTTCGTCATGCCGTTCTTCCTGCAACGGCCCCTCGGCGAATCCGTGTCGGCGGCCGGGCTCACGATCCTGGCCTTCCCCGCGGGCATGGTCGTCATGGGCCCGGTCGGCGGGTTCCTCGCCGACCGGTTCGGATCGCGACGGATGGCCGTCCTCGGGGCCGCCCTGTTCACGGTCGGCCTCGCGCTGCTGCTGCCGATGGACGACTCGTGGCGGCTCGCGGACGTGGCGTGGCGACTGCTACTGGCCGGATGCGGCAACGGGTTGTTCAACGCACCCAACATGACCATCGCGATGACCCACGCACCGCCGTCCCTGCTCGCGACCATCGGCGCCTCGACCAGCCTCGCCCGCCAGACGGGCTTCGCGCTCGGGCCCGCATCGGCCACCGTCGCCTGGGCACTCTCCTCCTACCAGCCGGCCGGGATACGCGCGGCCATGGTGCTGGCGACCGCCCTCGGCGCCGCCTCCGTCGCCGTACTCCTGCTCACGCGGAAAGGCGGCGGCTCACCACCCGACCCGGCCGACACCGCCCCTCAAGACACGACACGTCCCGCCACGACAACCGAGGAGGAATAGCAATGTCCGAGAACCCGCACGACCTGGTCAACGTTCGCTACCTGGTCGACGACGTCGAGGAGGCCGTTGCCTTCTACACCCGCCATCTCGGTTTCACCGTCCGGAGCACGTTCCCGCCGGCGTTCGCCGACGTCACACTCGGCGGCCTGCGGCTCTTGCTCAGCGGGCCCACCAGCTCGGCGGGCCGGGCGATGCCGGACGGTGCGGTGCCTGGCCCCGGCGGATGGAACCGGATCCACCTCGTCGTCGACGACATCGCGGCCGAGGTGGACCGGCTGCGCGGCGCCGGGCTCGGCTTCCGCAACGACATCGTCACCGGACCGGGTGGGCAGCAGATCCTGCTCGAGGATCCCTCCGGCAACCTCGTCGAACTCTTCCAGCCCGCAGACCGGCCGGACGAGATCCCGTGAGGAAAGCGGAGCCGGAACCCGTCGACGCCGCGTGCATCGTCCGCGAGTCCACCGGAATGCGAGCGACGACATGACATATTGACATGTCACAGTGTTCGGTTCAGGCTGTTCTCCAGGGAGGTTGCAGCTCCCCAGGGGAGGTCACCATGTGGCACACCGTGCTCGTCCTCGTCCACGCGGCGGCTGCGGTCGCCGCACTCGGTCTCGGCATCGCCGCTCTGCGCCGCCTGTCACTGTTGCGCGCGCACACCGTGAGCATCGTGATCATGGCGGCCCTGCTCCCCGTCACGATCGCCCTCCGCTGGGCCGAGCGTGAGGCGGCGACCACCGCGATCTTCTCCGCGCTCGCCGCACTCGGCGTCGCCATGATCGTCCGCGCTGTGCTGGCCGAGCGTTCCGCGCGACTGGGCCGCCGCAGGGCCGTGTTGTCCCACGTCGGTTTCAACCTGGTCGCGTTGGTCACCGGTTTCCTGATCGTGCCGGTGATGCGTTCCGGGCTCGGGACACTCGGCATCACAGCCACCGCGATCCTGGTGCCGGTCGCCGGCAGCCTCACGTTGCACCTGCTCCGGCGCCGGATCCCGGCCGACCCTGCGCCCGTGGACTGAGCGCGTGTTCACCGGGCATTTCGGCGCCGCGTTCGCCGCGAGAGCGGCCCGGGCGGCAGCGCGCGTCGCTCGCGTGCCACGTTCCCACTCTGCTGGCTCCGGCATGCCACGATGATCACGGTTCGCAGGCGAGGGAGTGGACGTGACAGTCAGCGCGACGGCGGGGGCCCTGCTCGGCCTCCTCTCGGAGAAACCGATGACGGGCTGGGAACTCGTCGAGGAGGCGCGGAGTCGGGTCGGCAATTTCTGGACGATCCAGCACAGCCAGGCCTACCGGGAACTCGCGGCGCTGGAACGTGACGGGCTCTCCGCGTCGACGAAGGAGGACGTACGGGGACGGCGGCGCTACCGCATCACCGATGCGGGGCGGGACGCCTATCTGGAATGGGTAGCGAGCACTCCCAAGGACGAGAACGTGCGGCTGCCGTTCCTGTTGACGGTGGCTTTCGCGGCGGACATCCCACCGGCCCGATTCGCCGAGCTGATCGACGACCAGCGCCGCCGGCACACCGAGCGACTCGAACAGTACGTACGCCGCCGCGACGAGCTCGCCGACGACGACTCGCCGCACGGTGGCGGACGGCGCGCCACCCTCGAACTCGGCATCGGCTACGAACGCGCCACCCTCGCCTGGCTCGACGAGCTCCCCGCCCACCTGGGCATCGACCTTTCCGGCTCGCCGCACGAGAGCTGACGCCGCGGCGGACCGGTCGTCAGCGACTTTCTCGCCCGGCGCACGAGCCCAGGACCCGAGCCCGGCCGCGTTGGTCCACTGTGGATCCAATTGCCAGGCACGCTCAATGGCGGGCCGTTCAGCCCTCTCGGCCGAAACCGCCGCGCGCCGTCGGGCCCGCTCACGCGGGCGCCCGGGCCGCCGATGACGACCCGGGCGCGACGCGCTCACCTCACGAGGACTCGCGCATATCGCGCATGATCGCGAGCTGAGCCTTCTGCGTGGACATCATGTCCTGGGACATCTGGTTCAACTCCTGGTCACTGCCGCCCAGGATCACGTCCCGCAACATCTCGACCGCACCCTCGTGGTGCGGAGTCATCAGGTCCAGGAACATGCGGTCGAACTCGGCCCCGGACAGCGTCGCCAGCCGCTCCATCTCGTCCCGGGTGGCCATACCCATCCGCTCGACCATGTCGGGATCGTCGAGCACGTCCTGGTAGGCAGTCTCCGCATCGGTGACCGGCAGGTCGTTGCGACCCTGCCAGCCCTGCATCATCCGGATCTCCAGGCCTTGCTCGATGCGTATGCGGTCGGCCAGCGCGGTGAGCTCGGCGTCCGCGGCGCGGTCCGGAGCCAGTTCGGACATGACGATCGCCTGGTGGTGGTGCGGGATCATCATGCGGGTGAACTCGGCGTCGGTGTCGTTGTACGCCGAGGTGGCCGCACTCGCGGTTCCCGCCCCGAGCAGACCCGCCAGCAGCACCATCAGCAGGGAGAGTTTCCGCAGGGACATCGCCTGCTCCTTCCGAACGGCCTGCCGCTGGGCCGGGTTGCAGGGCGGGCCCAGCGGCAGGACGCGATCACTCGGGGTACGAGTACTGGGTCTGCGGGTTGAGGACGTCCAGGTGGACCTGGCCGGCGTGGCCCATGCCGGGGCCGGTCACCTTCATGACGTCCAGACCGCGCGTCATGTCGCTGGAGTAGACATAACCGTTGTAGTAGTACGCCGACCAGGAACCGGCGACGGTCAGCTGATCCTCGTCGACCGGACCGCGGTCGAAGTAGCCGATCTCCTTCGGCGCGGTGGTGTCGGTGAAGTCGAAGACCGACACACCGCCCTGGTACCAGGACTGGACGTAGACGTTGCGGCCCGGAACGGGGATCAGGTTCCCGTTGTGTGCCACGCAGTTCTCGGTGTCGGTCTGGTTGCGCGGAATCTTGTAGTAGCTGCGGAAGTCGAGTTGTCGGTCGTCCCCGCTGCCGGTGATGTTGTAGATCGCGTTCGCGCCGTGCTTGGGACCGACCTCGTCGTTGCACGTCGGCGCACCGCCGCCGCCGAGCTCATCGGTGAACAGGACGTTCTCGCCGTCGTTGGTGAACGTCGCCGAGTGGTAGAAGGCGAAGTTCGGGTCCTCCACCGTGGTGATCACGCGCGGCTCCGCGCGGTCGGAGATGTCCATCAGCGCACCATCGCCCATGCAGGCACCGCCGGCGAGGTCGCGTTCGGGAAAGACCGTGATGTCGTGACAGCCCGCGGTTCCTGCCGCACCACCGTCGGGGAACAGCACCGGCTCGGCGACGACCTTCGCGTCGGCCGGACTGTCGGCCGGGACGTTGATGATCGAGATGGAGTCGTGCGGCGGCTGGCAGTTCGGGAACGCCGGGTCCGGGTTGTACGACGAGACGTAGAGGAACACGTCCTCGGTGTTGTCGTCCGGCACCATGGTGTGGGTGTGCGAACCACAGCTGGTCTTGATGCCCTTGAGGTAGCGCGGGTTCGCCTTGTCGCTGATGTCGAACACCCGCATTCCTTCCCAGGAATCCGGATCGTCGTAGGAACCCTGCTCGCTCTGGCAGGTGTCGTCGGTACGCGCGTAGTCCACCGACATGAACAGCAGGCTGCCGTCCGGGCTCACCGACACGTCCCCCTGCCCGCCCGGGCAGTGCACCTGGGTGACCGTCCTCGGCTTGTGCGGCTTGGAGATGTCGTAAATGGTGAAACCGTCGTAGGCGCCCTGGATGGCGTAGTTCTGATAGAAGGCCAGGTCGCTGTGCGTGGATTCCTCCAGCGGCCCCTGCCGCGGCACGTTGGCCACCGGGTGGACGTTGTTGCTGTGCTGCACGTCGTCACCGGGTGGTGCTGCGGCACCATCCGTTGGTTCTGCGTTGGCGGACGGCCCGATCAGGGCCAGTCCGGCGACGGCAGCGACCAAGCCGAGTGCGAGCGGCCCGCGGGATCGCCGTCGGCCACGAAACTTCAGCATTCGGTCAACCTCCCTGAAATCCCTGACTCAGGACCAGCCGGTCGAGTTGGAAGATCCCGAGATTTCCGGCGAGATCGTTACACGTCGGCATGAATTTCGGACAGTGCGTGATCGGCTAAATACGCAATGCGCAGGAGGCGCCGCGACCGGGCACCGCAATGCACGCTACGCCGGGTGGAGCACCGGTTCCGGCAACAACGGCGTACGTGGACTCCGACGTAGTGCACAGCGGGAGCAGGCGTCGGCGGACGACGCTCGTAACCAGGGCGAGGAAGCTGCGACGGCGGATCGACCCCGACGCTGGTCCCCACCCAACGCACCTACCCCCGGTCGGCAGGAGCACGCACCGTGGGGGGCCTGGGGGCTCGGCCCCCAGATTCAATCGGCGAAACGCAAAAGGTCCGCGCCTATGCGGACGCGGACCTCGCATGCGTGGAGCTAAGGGGATTCGAACCCCTGACCTTCTCACTGCCAGTGAGACGCGCTACCAACTGCGCCATAGCCCCGTGCTTATTCAGTTCGATGTGGTCGCGGTTCTCACCGCTGCCTGTGCGAAATAATGTACCCCATCGCCCGAAGGGCTCCACACAGGGGGTCCCCACGGTGGAGACGGCGAGCCTCGGACGCCCGTCATGCCTCGTCGCGCAGGTGGGCGCTGATCGGGAGCACGAGTGGGGTGCCGGCGACGGGGTCCGCCACCACCTTCGCGTCGAGGCCGAAGACGTCGGACAGCAGCTCCTCGGTGAGCACCTCGTCCGGTTTTCCCTGCGACACGATCCGGCCGTCGTGCATGGCGACGAGCGTGTCTGCGTAGCGGGCCGCGAGGTTGAGGTCGTGGAGCACCATGACGACGGTCGTGCCGCGTTCGGTGTGCAGGCGATACACCAGGTCGAGCACGTCCACCTGGTGCGCCAGGTCGAGGTAGGTGATGGGCTCGTCGAGCAGCAGCAGCGACGTCTGCTGCGCGAGCGTCATGGAGATCCACGCGCGTTGCCGCTGACCGCCGGAGAGTTCGTCGACGGCTCGGTCGGCCAGCGAGCTCATCCCGGTGACCGACAGTGCGTACGCGACGGCGTCCTCGTCGCCTGCCGACCACTGCCGGTACCAGTGCTGATGCGGTTGCCTGCCCCTGGCCACGAGATCACCCACTGTGAGCCCCGCCGGTGCGCTCGGGGTCTGCGGCAGCACCCCGACGGTCCTGGCCACGTCCTTGGTCGGCAGCTTGTCGATGCGTTTTCCGTCGAGCAGGACCGATCCGCCTCGCGGGCGCAGCAGCCGCCCCATGCCGCGCAGCAGCGTCGACTTGCCGCAGCCGTTGGGGCCGATGATCACGGTGACGGACTGGTCGGCGACGTCGAAGTCCAGGCCGTCGACGACGATCCGCTCGTCGTAGCCGAGCCGGACGTGTTCGGCCTGCAGTCGGGGTCGGGTCACGCCCGGGCCTCCTTGCGGGTTCGCAGGAACAGGAAGATCAGATACGGCGCGCCGAGGATCGCGGTGAGCACGCCGACCGGCAGGCCGGGTGCGACGGTCCGCACCGCGAGGTCGGCGCCGACGGTCAGCAACGCCCCCAGGATCATCGAGCCGACGATCGGCGGCTGCGGGCTACGGACCAGCCGCAGCGCGATCTGCGGTGTGGCGAGTGCGACGAACGTGATCGGCCCCGCCACGGCCGTCGCCACGGCGGCCAGCGCCGCGGCCAGCAGCAGCACCACCGCGCGCGCCCGGTCCACCCGGATGCCGAGGCCACGGGCCGTGTCGTCGCCGAACTGCAGTCCGCCGAGGGTGTGGACACTCGCGGCCGTCACCGGCACCAGCAGTGCCAACGCCAGCGCCAGCGGCCCGATCGCCTCCCAGCCGACACCCGCCAGGTTGCCGACGATCCACGTCGTCGCGCGCGTGGCGTCGTCGACGTCACCCACGGTGAGCAGCCAGTAGACGACGTTGTGGCCGATCGCGGCGAGCCCGATCCCCACCAGCACCATCCGGTAACTGTCCAGGCCGCGCCGCCACGCGAGCACGTACAGCAGCAACCCCGCGACCAGGCCACCGGCCAGCCCGGCCAGCGGCACGCCGAGTTCCGCGACGGCGCCGCTCACCTGGCCCGCCGAACCACCGAGCACGATCACCGACACCGCGCCGACACCGGCGCCCCACGTGATGCCGAGAATGTCCGGACTGGCCAGCGGGTTCCGCGCCACCGTCTGGAACAGTGCGCCCGCCAGGCCGAACGCCGCACCGACGAGGACGCCCGCCAGGGTGCGGGGCAGGCGGAGGTCGAAGATGATGCCCGTCTCGGCGTGATCGCCGCCACCTGCGAGGGTCCGCAGCACGTCGAGCACCGCGATGTCCGAACTGCCACGGCCGATGTTCAGCGCGGCCACGAGCACGAGCAGCACCAGGCACACCGCGGGCACGAGTGCCGACCGCGGCCGTAGCGACCACGCCAGCCGGCCGAGGCGCACCTGCTTGCGCCCGGGGACGGCCTCGATGTTCCGAACCGCACTCATATCCTGCTCAGCCCCCGCCGCCGGACCAGATAGATGAAACCGGGTGCACCCACGGCCGCCAGCAGAATGCCGACCTCCAGCGTGTCACCGGCAACGACCCGCCCGAGCACGTCCGCGAGGAGCACCAGCACCGCGCCGAGCAGCGCCGCACAGGGTACGAGCCACCGGTAGTCGGGACCGGTGAGCACCCGCGCGATGTGCGGAACGAGCAGCCCGACGAACGCGATCGGCCCGCACGCCGACACCGCGGCGCCGACGAGCAGTGTGATCGCGACGACGCCGAGCAGCCGGGTGCGGCCCACGTGTCGGCCGAGCGCGGTCGAGACGTCCTCGCCCAGGGCGAGACTGTTCAAGCCGGGCGTGTTCGCCAGCGCCAGCACGAAACCCACGACGAGGAACGGCGCCAACTGCCCCGCCACAGCCAGTTCCCGGCCCGCGATCGACCCCACGTGCCAGAACCGGTAGGTGTCCATGCCCTGGCGGCTGCCGAGCACGATGGCCGAGATCAGCCCGTACAGCAGCGCGCTGACGGCGGCGCCTGCCAGCGCGAGCGTGACCGGGGTCGCACCGCCGCGGACCGTGCCGAGCACGAACACCAGCACCGCCGCGATCAGCGCACCGGCGAACCCGAACCAGATGTACGAGCCGAGCGTCGTGACTCCGAACACGACCACGGCGGTGACCACGCCGAGTGCCGCGCCCTGGTTGACACCGAGCAGTCCGGGGTCGGCGAGCGGATTGCGGGTGTGGCCCTGCATCAGCGCACCACCGGCACCGAGCGCGAGTCCGGCGAGGACGCCGAGGACCGTGCGGGGGATGCGCAGCGACCGCACGATGATGTCGTCCTCACCACCGGTGGGGGCGACCAGCGCCTGCCATACCGCGTCGAGCGGCACCGGGTGCGCACCGTAGGCCAGGCTCGCCGCCACGGCGACGATCAGCGCCCCGACCAGCGCGGCCAGGCTCAGCAATCGCCGGCTGCGCCGCCGATGCAGCGCAGACCGGCCTGCCGGGGCAGGGTCCGCCGCGAGCGTGGCGTTCATCTCGTCCGCTCCTGAAATCGTCGCGCTGCCCCTTCCGCACGAAGCAGCGCTCGTTTATGGTCTCGAAGCCCGTTAGGGAAGCCTAACCGAAACAGAAAGGTGGGCAATGATGCTCTTGTCTCATCGGCGGCGCACGGCCGTCACGGCCGCGGCCCTCGGACTCGCGGCATGCCTGGGACTGACCGCCTGCGCGTCGGAGGAAAGCACACCGTCGAACGGTCAGGGGCAGTCAGGGTTCCCCCGCACCGTGTCCGACGCCATGGGCGAAGCCACCATCGAGAGCAAGCCGCAGAACGTCGCGGCGCTGGACTCGAGCTTCGCCGACGCCGCAGCCGCACTCGAAACCGAGGTCGTGGCGTACACGAAGTACCCGTCGTCGGACGGCATACCCGACTACCTCGGCGACGACCGCCGCTACCTGGAAGGCGGCAAGCAGGTCGGCGAACTGTCCTCGCCGAACGTCGAGGCGCTGTACGACATCGCACCGGACCTGATCGTGTCGGCGAAGATCCGCCACGAACAGATCCACTCCAAGCTGTCCAATGTGGCCCCGACCGTGTTCAGCGAGTCGACCGGCGCCACGTGGAAGGAGAACATCCGGCTGCTGGCCGAGGCGCTCGGTAAGGAAGACCTGGCCGAGCAGAAGATCACCGCCTACGAGAAGCGTGCGAAGGCGATCGGCGAGGCGATCAAGAAGAAGGAGGGCAAGACGCCCACCTACTCGCTCGTGCGATTCATCGAGGGCGAGCAGACCGTCCGGCTGTACGCGAGCGACTCCTTCCCCGCGATCGTCATGCGTGACGTCGGCCTCGAACGGCCGAAGGGGCAGCCGGACACCAAGGACGAGATCATGGTCGACATCAGCCAGGAGGACATCAGCAAGCTCGACGCCGACCGCGTGTTCGTCTCGTCCTACTCCGACCCCACGCAGCAGGCCGCGGATCCGCGCGAGAAGTTCGAGTCGAACCCGTTGTGGAACCGGCTGTCCGGCGAGATCACCGACGTCGACGACGAGACCTGGTACGTCTCGGTGAGCCTGCAGGGCGCGCACGCCATGCTCGACGACATCGCCGAGCAGTACGGCGTCGACCCGGCCCGCGAGTGACGCACGGAGCCGGGGCGGGCAGCGCGTTCCCGCCCCGGCTCTCGCCGTGCCGCCACCGCTCCGGCCGTCAACGGCCGTCGCGGGTCAGCTGTTCCCGGAGGTGAGCTGGTCGAGCCAGTTGTCGGTCAGCTGCACGATCTCGCCCTGGTGCGTGACCGTCGGCGTGCTGAAGCCCTTGCCGCGCGGCCCTTCCTGCATGAGGTCAGGGTTGCTGGCGGTCTTGTTGAACTCCGACTTCAGCTCGTCCTCGTACTTGCCGTTCCGGATGCCCTCGATGAAGGCCTGGGTGTCGATGTCGAGGTCACTGCCCAGCCGGATGAGCTGGTCGTCGCTGTAGCCGCGGCCGCCCTCGGCGGGCTGGTTCTGGAACAGGCTGTCGTGGAACTCGGTGAACTTGCCCTCGTCCGCCGCCAGCAACGAGGCGTTCGCCGCGTCGAGCGAGTACCCGGGTGGGTCCGACGCCTCGACCAGCATCGGCACCGGGTGTGTCCGCACCAGCAGCGACCCGTCGTTGACCTTCTTCTGGATCTGCTCGCCGAACCGCTCGTAGAACGACCCGCAGGCAGGACAGAGGAAGTCGGCGTAGACGTCGATCGTCACGGGAGCATCCGGGTCGCCGGTCTCGACGACGACACCCTCCCGCTTCTCCGGGTACTTCGACTCGGCGGGCTGTGCCACCGGAATCGTCTCGCCGACGGTCTCGTTCTTCGACGCATTGGTCCACAGCACACCGCCGACGACCACGGCGATGACCACCACGACCACACCGACGATCAGGCCGACACGCTTGCCGCTCATCCCCGCCGTCCCCCGCGCCTGGGCCACGACGTTCTTGCCCTGCTGCTGTTGCTGCTGCCGCCGCTTGCGCGCGCTGCGTTCCGCTCCGCCCACTGGGGTCCTTCCTCGCGTTTCGTCCCCTTCTAGGCTACGTAAACCGGGTAAAACCCCTGTCCAGGGAGGCGTGCATGCAGGTGCCGGAGCTGCCGGAACTGCCCGCCGGGGCGGTCGCGGACGACGTCTGCACCGCGCTGGCGGCCGACGGCGCGGCGGTGCTCGTCGCACCACCCGGCACGGGCAAGACGACACTGATACCGCTCGCCCTGGCCCGAGCGCTCGACCGGCAGAGAACGGCGGGCCGGATCGTCGTCGCCGAGCCGCGCAGGCTGGCCGCCCGCGCCGCGGCGAACCGGATGGCGGACCTGCTGGGCGAGCCGGTCGGCGAGACCGTCGGGTACGCGGTCCGCGGTGACCGCAGAACGTCCGCGCGCACCCGCATCGAGGTCGTCACGACGGGGCTGCTGGTGCGGCGCGTGCAACGGGATCCGGAACTGCCGGGCGTCGCCGCGGTGATGCTCGACGAGTGTCACGAACGCCACCTCGACGCCGACCTGCTGCTCGCGCTGCTGCTCGACGTGCGCGCGGGCCTGCGCGACGACCTGCGGCTGCTGGCGACGTCGGCGACCGTCGCCTCCGACCGGCTCGCCGCGTTGCTCGGCGACTGCCCCGTGATCACCGCCGACGCGCGGACCCACCCGGTGGAGGTGCGGCACTCCCCGCCCGTGCGCGGCGAACGCGCCGACGCCTGCGTCGCACGGACGATCACCACGGCGCTGGCCGAGACCGAAGGGGACGTGCTGGCGTTCCTGCCGGGCGCGGCGGAGATCGGCCGGGTCACGCGCGCGCTCGACCTGCCCGGCGTCGACGTCCTCCCGCTGCACGGCAGGCTCTCGGCATCCCGCCAGGACGCCGCGCTGACCGAGGGGCCGCGGCGGCGCGTCGTGCTGGCCACCGCGGTCGCCGAGTCGAGCCTCACCGTGCCCGGGGTGCGCGCCGTCGTCGACTCCGGGTTGTCGCGGGTGCCGCGGGTCGACCACCGCCGCGGGCTGTCCGGGCTCGTCACCGTGCGCTCCCCCAGGGCGATCGCGCAGCAGCGGGCGGGCCGCGCCGGCAGGCAGGCGCCGGGCGTGGCGTACCGGTGCTGGCCCGAGTACGAGACGTCGAGTCTGCCCACCTACCCCGAACCCGAGATCCGCACCGCCGAGCTGTCACGGCTCGCGTTGGAGCTGGCGTGCTGGTCGACGCCGGACGGCCGCGGCCTGTCATGGTGGGATCCGCCGCCGGAGGGTGTGCTGGCCGCGGGCGCCGAACTGCTGCGCACCCTCGGGGCGATCACCGGTGACGGCACCGTGACGGCGCGTGGTGCCCGGCTCGCGGACGTCGGCCTGCATCCGCGGCTCGCGCGGGCGTTGCTGGACGGTGCCGACGAGACGGGCTCCGACGTGGCCGCCGAGGTCGTGGCCCTGCTCGACGCCGGAGCCGCGGGTGCCGTCGACGTCGAGGAGGCACTCCGGGACCTACGCCGTTCCCGCTCGGCCGAAGCCTCCCGGGTGCGCCGCGAAGCACGCCGGCTGGCCGCGCTGACCGGGCACGAGCGGGGCGGCTCGGGGCGGGGCGGCTCGGGGCGGGACGCGCCGGAGGATGTCGCCGCGGTCGTGGCACTCGCCTACCCGGAGCGGCTCGCCCGCAGGCGGGACGGGTCGTCGCAGGTGTACCTCATGGCGAGCGGCACCGCGGTGGAACTGCCCTCCGGGAGCGGCATGGCTGAAGCGGAATGGCTGGCCGTCGCCGACGCCACCCGGGAGCCGGGCCGTGCCCACGGGATCGTGCGGTTGGCGGCACGTGCCGACGAGGAACTGGCCACCCGCATCGCGGCCAACCTGTTGACCGAATCCGACGAGGTCTCCTGGACCGACGGGGACGTGGCCGCGCGTTCGGTGCGGGCACTCGGTGCGATCACCCTCGCCGAACGCCGGTTGCCGGACCCCGACCCGCGGCGCATCCGGAAGGCCCTGCTCGACGGGTTGCGCGACGAGAAGCTCGGCGTACTGACGTGGTCCGACAGTGCCGTGCGTCTGCGACAGCGGCTGACCTTCCTGCACGCGCGACTGGGCCAACCGTGGCCGGACGTCGGCGACGACGCTCTGCTCGACCGCGCCGACGAATGGCTCGAACCGGAACTGTCCGCCGCACGCGGCAGGGCCGACCTGGCCCGCATCGACACGACGTCGGCGCTGCGCAGGCTGGTGCCGTGGCAGGAGGCGCGCAGACTCGACGAGCTCGCCCCCGAACGCATCGACGTGCCGTCCGGCTCCAGCGTCCGGGTGGACTACTCCGGTGACGACCCCGTGCTCGCGGTGAAACTGCAGGAAACGTTCGGCTGGCGCGCCACCCCGCGGATCGCGGGCGGCGCGGTGCCCGTCGTGCTGCACCTGCTCTCGCCCGCGGGCAGACCGGCCGCGGTGACGTCCGATGTGGACTCGTTCTGGGACTCCGGCTACGCGTCGGTGCGGGCCGAACTGCGCGGGCGGTACCCGAAACACCCGTGGCCGGACGATCCCCGCACGGCCACGCCGACCCGCGGGACGAAACGCAGCACGTGACCGCGCCGGCCCGGGCGGCAGTGGGACCGGCCGCCGCGGAGTGAGCGCTCCGGCCGAATCGCCGTCAGTCGTACAGCGACCGCTCCGGCCGGGCCGGCAACTGCGCCGCGAGCTCCGGGTCGTCCTTGTAGTGCAGCCCGAGGGTGACGGCTTCGCGGATCTGCTGCCGGTTCTCCCGCACGACCTCGGCGAAGAAGTGGTCGATGCGCTCGTCGGCGAGCACCTCCAGCACGATGCGGATCACCGTGTCGGTCACCGAGTGGACGATCTCGTCGTGGAACGGCAGTCGCGAGAACCGGCCTGCCTGCGGGTCGTTCCTGAGCTTCTCGGTGACGATCTCCCGCAGCATGTCCTGGTTCTGCGACAGCGACCGCGCGAGATTCTCCGGATAGTTTCCGGTCTCGAGGACCTTCACGACCTCGTCGAGCACGACGACGGTGATGGGTTTCTTGATGGCCTGCACGATCGTCGTCGAATACCGCTCGACGAGCTTCTGCGTGAACCGTTCCCCGAAGGCTCGGTCGGCGGTGCGCGCCAGCCGGACGACCACCACCACGATGCGCAGCAGCCGGAAACCTCGCAGCGCCGGGTGGGCGATCGGGATCATGCCGAGGATCTCGTACCACCCGCGGACCGGGAACATCTTCTCCCAGCCGGCCTTGTGCCAGCGCCACAGGAACTCGACCAGGAACACGCCGCAGATGGCGGTGTCGATGATGAAGATCGTGTGGGCCGTCTCCGCGGAGACGTCGACGAACAGCAGGTAGCACAGCAGCGCCACCGAGCCGACGGCGAGGACGAGCATCGCCAGGTCGACGAGGCTCGGCCGGCGCCCGGCCTGCGGCGTTCCGGTGGTCATGGCCGCACATTGTGCCACCCGTGATCACTCACAGGCGTGCACCGCAGCTGTCACTCTCCGCAGCCGACCCGTGCCCCCAGGGGCACTTTGGTGGCGTTGAGCGCCACCAAAGTGCCCTTGGGGGCGCGCCCGGGTCTCAGGTCGTTGTGGCCTGGATGAACGACAGCACCTGGGGTTGTGACACGGCGTAGGCGGCGACGCGTGGCCGGCTTCGCTCGCGCTGATCGCGCTCGCACCCGGGTCGACGCCGCTCGAGATCCGTCCGTGGCCCACGTCCCGTTACTGCACATCCCACTGTTGCGTGCCGGGGCTCCACGTTCCGGTCGAGATGTCGCGATTGAGGATCGGATCGAGCATGGCGGTCACGGTGCGGTGACCCGCATCGAGATCGTCGTCGAGTCCGACGGTCTGTGCCAGCTGGCGATACGGCGCGCGCCATTGTTCCGGAGGTGGCGACAGCGCACGCGGGGGTTCGTGTGTACCGCGCGCCGAGAAGATCGTCTCCATGGCTCGCAGCAGCTCCTGGGCATCGAGGGTGAACGTCTGCGCGATGAGGGCGAGATCGACGACGTCTTTGGCGCGACTGCTGCCCCGGCCGCCCTCGTATACCCGGGTGTAGGCGTGCAGCTTCTCCACAACCTGGACGACGATCGGGATCACCGGCACTGCGACTGGTGCGACATCGGCGAATCCCAGCACATGAGAGGTTGCCCGGATCTCGGTTTCAAGGTGCCGGACATCGTCGGGCCGCCCGACATCGACGACGAACCTCTCGAACAGACGGCCGGCCAGGCTTGCCGTGACCCGGAACCGGTGAGCACCGCCGAATCTGTCGGGTGGGTCGCCTGCTCGCTCGACGGCGAAGGTGAAGAAGTCACCTCGGTCCTCACCGGCCGCATCGATGAGGACATCGAGCAAGGCTTCGCCGTCGAGCCAGCAGCCCAGGTCGATGTCTTTGGTGGACCGTGCCTGGTCCTCCAGTCGCAGATCGAGCGCAAACCCTCCCTTGAGCACCCATTCCCCGGCCGCGACCTCGACGAGGCGAGCCAGAAAACGATCGAACACCACGCGCTTGCGATCTCGCGCGATACGCGCGCCGTCACCGTCGGCGCGCGCTTTCAGACGATCCTCCAGGGCGCGGCGGAATGCTGGGCCGGTCGGGTACCTCAAGCGTCCACCTGCTTCGTCGCAGCATCCAGGAGTTCACGCACACGCTTCGATCGGCCGGCGGACTGGTGCAGCCTCCTCCGCGTGGTGAGCCCACGAGCCAGGGCTTGCCGGATGGCCAGTTCGACCTGCTCGGGCTGCTCACCGTCGTGCAAACTGTCGATGATCGCGCGTTCCGGGCTGGTCACTGCCACTCCCGCAACAGTGCGAACGTCCCGGAGCGCAAGCGGTTCGCCCTGTGTGTGAATCCGTACTCCCGCACGTGATCGCTGCCCGCGTTTGGCGCGCGGCACCGACACATGCACCACATCCGGAATCACATCGGACAGCTCGTACAGTTCCAGCGCGCTGGCGTGCGACACCACTGCCTCCGCAGACCTCAGCGGCAGCCACGCTGCGACAACGTGCTCGACCGGACTCGACGGGAAGCGCCGAAGCCGGTACAGGCCCCGTCGCACGCGTTCGTACTGGCCGCCGGGCCGCGCGTGATGGCTCAGCGTGCTCAGGTCCATCCCGGCGTCCCTTGCCTGACTGGACGTGAAGTAGCCGGCCTGCGATTCCGCTATCCGATACAGCTGATCGTGATCCACGTCCGACATAACTAGGATTCTATCCCATTAATGTCGGACACCTCTTGTGGTCGGGGAGCTCGCGCTCGACCGAAGGCGCATCATGCCCTTGGACTCCCGCCCGCCGGTCCGGCCATCACTCTCCGCAGCCGACCCGTGCCCCCCCCCCCCCCCCCCCCCCCCCCCCCCCCCCCCCCCCCCCCCCCCCCCCCCCCCCCCCCCCCCCCCCCCCCCCCCCCCCCCCCCCCCCCCCC
>NZ_JAMTCH010000003.1:0-112820 GCF_024171735.1 Prauserella alba | reverse complement strand
CTCACAGGCGTGCACCGCAGCTGTCACTCTCCGCCCCCCCCCCCCCCCCCCAGGGGCACTTTGGTGGCGTTGAGCGCCACCAAAGTGCCCCTGGGGGCGCGCCCGGGTCTCAGGTCGTTGTGGCCTGGATGAACGACAGCACCTGGGGTTGTGACACGGCGTAGGCGGACTCGTTGACCTCGGAGCCGTGACTGCGGGTGTCGCTGAAACCGTGCTGGGCCTCGGGGTACAGGTGGACGATGCTGGCGGCACGGCTGCGCGACTGCAGACCGTCCTGCAGCCGGGCGAACGACTCGTGGGGAACGATCGCGTCCTGCCCGGGGTAGAGCATCATCACCGGTGCGGCGATACGCGGAGTCTGCTCGAACGGGTCGACCGTGTGATTGTCAGCCGGCGTGACAGGCACCGTGGGGTGATAGGCCACGACGTTCGCCAGCCGCTCGTCACGCGCTCCCAGCAGCAGCGCGAACCGCCCACCGAGGCAGTAGCCGATCACGCCCACCTTCGCCAGTCCGAGCTCACCGAACATGTGGTCCAGCAGCCGCCGCATCTCGGCCAGGCACGTCTCGTCGTCGAGGCCGTGCATCAGCTCGACCATGGTGTCCCGGTCGTGATCGTCCATGCTCACGCCGTCGAACGGATCCCAGCTCAGCGTCGTCACCCCGGACTCGGCCAGCTCACCCGCGAACTCGCGGACCCGCTCGCCGATACCGGTGATCATCGGCAGCAGCAGCATGCCTGCACCCGTCGGCTCCGCAGGCCGCGCCAGATACCCGCCCAGACCGCCGACACTGATCGTCGACGTGTCGATCTCATGTGCCATAGGTGCGAAACTATCCCTCACAGCCGAGCCTCCCGCGGAGGGGACCGATGGCCACAGATCGCACGCTCGCCGAACAGCTCGACGGGCCCCATTTCGACGGCTTGCCCGCCGGCATCGACGCGCTGCCCGACGAGCACAAACAGGTACTCGCCGACGCGCTGCGGCAGGCACGGCGACGACAGGCCGCGGCATTGCAGGAATCGGCCGACAGCGCGCTCTCGCACATCCCGTTCTTCATCCGGCCCGCGGTGCGCAAGGCGGTGGGACTGTGACCGAAGCGCTCGACCGGCTCGCCGCGCGCGCCGAGATCGTCAAGCTCGCACGAGTGCTCGGCGAATCCGAGCAGCGCCTGGAGTTCCTGCTGACCGTGCCGGCCGCCGACATCCGCACCCTGCGCGACCAGGCGACCGAAGCCCTGCACGGTGCGCACCAGCCGGTGTTGCGCAAGCTCGTGTCGGCCAGCGGGATCATCCCGGTACCCGTGCTGGTGACGCTGGCGCAGAAGGCCTTCGGACCGATGCTCAGCGCACGGCTGGCCGGGCTGCTCGAAGGCGAGCGCGGCGTGGCGATCGCGCTGAAACTACCGGCGCCGTTCCTCGCCGACGTCGCCGCCGAACTCGATCCGCGCAGGGCAGGCCACATCCTCGCCGAACTGCCGCCGGACACGGTCGCCGAGGTCAGCAGGGAACTCCGCAGGCGGGAGGACTGGATCACCCTCGGCCGGTTCGTCGGCGGCGTGCCCGCCGAGATCGCCGAGGCGGGCCTGGCCGAGCTGAACGAACGCCAGGTCCTCGAGGTCGCGTTCGTCGTCGACGACAAGTCGTCGCTGAGCACGCTGGTGTCACGGCAGCCCACCGAGCGATGCGCCGCCTACGCCCACGCGGCCGACGAGTACGACCTGTGGCACGCCCTGTTCGACCTGCTCGCCCACCTCGACGACGAGCTGCGGGCACGCCTCGTGGCCGCAGGACTCGACGAGGACCCGGAGCTCCGTTCCCGCGCCCACGAAGCCGCCGCGGACCTCGGCGTCGAGTCCCTGCTGGCCTGACAGCCCCGGCTCGCGGACAGGCGCACGCGGTTCCGAGCGCAGGACACGCGCAGGAGTCCGCGCCTCAGCGAATGCGCTCTCCGCAGCGCCACACTGCCCACGTGAGCGGAACCCCGGGGCGGTAGGCGAGGTGGGTGGCCGACGGGGCGTCGAGCACGTGCAGGTCGGCGCGCGCCCCCACGCGCACGGTGCCGACGACGCCGTCACCCGTGTCCCGGCGCAGGGCCCGCGCACCGCCCGCGGTCGCCGCCCACACGGCCTCGCGCACCGACAGTCCCATCTGCAACACCGCGGTGGCGACGCAGAACGCCATCGACGTCGTGTACGAACTGCCCGGGTTGGCGTTGCTGGCGAGCGCGACGGTCGCGCCGGCGTCCCACAGCCTCCGCGCCGGTGCGAGCGGCTGCCGGGTGGACAGATCACACGCGGGCAGCAGCGTCGCGACGGTCGCCGAGGAGGCGAGCGCGTCGACGTCCTCGTCGGTCAGATACGTGCAGTGGTCGACGCTCGCCGCGCCGTTGCGCACCGCAAGCTGCACGCCGGGCCCTTCTCCGAGCTGGTTGCCGTGCACGCGCACGCCGAGTCCGCGCGCGGCCGCCGCGCGCACGATGCGCTCGGACTGGGTCTCGTCGAACGCGCCGTCCTCGCAGAACACGTCCGCCCAGCCGGCGTACGGGGCGACGGCGTCGAGCATGTCGCCGCACACGAGGTCCACATAGGACTCCGCGTCCGCGCCCTGCGGAACGACGTGCGCACCGAGGTAGGTGACCTCGTCGGCGTGCCGGGCGGCGATACGGGCGGCCCGGGTCTCGTCGGCGGTCGTCAGACCGTAGCCGGTCTTCGTCTCCAGGCACGTGGTTCCCTGGCGTGCCGCCTCGTCGAGGTGGGCCACCAGGTTCGCTTCCAAAGCGTCGTCGCCCGCCTCGCGGGTACGCGCGACGGTGGTGGCGATCCCGCCCGCCTGGTACGGCTCGCCCGCCATGCGCGCCTCGAACTCGGCGGTGCGGTCGCCCGCGAACACGAGGTGCGTGTGACTGTCCACCCAGCCGGGCAGCACCGCGCGGCCGCCGACGTCCACGGCCTCGTCCGCGGCGGGCGCGACGGCGGACTCGCCCACCCAGGCGATGCGGTCGGCCTCGAGGACGACCGCGGCGTCACGCAGGACTCCCAGTCCGGGATCGTTGGTCGTCAGCTCGCCGATCCCCGTGACCACAGTGGACGTCGGGGATGCGGATGCGGGGCGCGGGTTCGGGGTCATAGGAGCTTTCCGATCTCGCCCGCCAGCTCGGTGGCGGGACGTTCGACACGAGTGTGCACCCCGTCACGTACCACGGGCCTGCCCGCGACGAGAACGTCGGTGACGTCGGCGCCCGTCGCTGCGAGCAGCGCACCGTCGGGGGCGGCGCCCGCGGTGCGGACCGAGTCGAGCCGCACGGTCACGAGGTCGGCCTGCATGCCCGCCTCGATGCGGCCGACGTCGTCGAAGCCGATCGCACCGTGGTCGGCCGCGGCGGCGAGCAGGTCGCCGACGGCGAACCGGCCCCGAGCCTCCGCGGCCAGGCGTTCGTTGAGTTCGAGGGCACGCGCCTCTTCGAAGGCGTCGACGACGGCATGGCTGTCGCTGCCGAGACACAGCCGCACCCCGGCGGCGGCCAGGGCCGACGCCGGGCCGATACCGTCGCCGAGGTCGCGTTCGGTCGTCGGGCAGAAGCACGCCCGCGTCCGCGACGCTCCCAGTGTCGACATGTCGTCGTCGCTGAGGTGCGTCGCGTGGACGGCGGTGGTGCGCTCCCCCAGCACGCCGTGCCGCTCCAGCAGCGCCGTCGGGGTCACGCCGTGCACGCGCAGGCAGTCGTCGTTCTCGGCTCGCTGCTCGGACAGGTGGACGTGCAGCGGTTTCCCGCTCGCCCACCCGGCCACGGCCGACAGGTCCGCGGCGGGCACGGCACGTACGGAATGCGCCGCCGCGCCGACGACGACGTGGTCGCCCTCCGGCCGGAACTCGCTCACCCGGGACGCCCAGCCGTCGGCGTCGCCGTCGCCGAACCGCAGCTGAACGCCGTCGAGGGGGGTGTCCGGACCGCCCGCGAGATAGCACGTGTCGAGCAGGCAGATGCGGATCCCGGCGTCTGCGGCCGCCGCGACGAGCGCGGCGCTCATCGCGTTCGGATCGGCGTAACGCCTGCCACCCGGACCGTGGTGCAGGTAGTGGAACTCGCCGACGCTCGTGTACCCGGCCAGCACCATCTCCGCGTAGACGGCCCGCGCGAGCCGGTAGTACGAGTCCGGATCGAGCCGCTCCGCGAGACGGTACATGAGTTCCCGCCACGTCCAGAACGTGCCGCGGTCCCCGTGCGTGCGCCCACGCAGCGCGCGGTGGAACGCGTGCGAATGCGCGTTCGCCATACCGGGCAACGTGAGGCCCCGCAGCGTCCGGCCGCGCCGTGGCCGCCCGGGTTCGATCCCGACGATCACCCCGCCCGACACGTCGACGCCCACGCCCTCGACGACCCCGCCGGGCAGCCAGGCGTGCTCACACCAGTACTCGGTCACCGCGCCGCCGCCCGAACCGCGACCCGAGCCGCTGCCCGTCGCGTCCACGCCGTCGCTCACCGCCGGGCTCACCGGCACAACCTCGCCAGCGTGGTGGCGAGCGCCTGGGCGCCTGCGTCCACATCGGAGTCCTCGGCGTACTCCTCGGGTGCGTGGCTGACCCCGGTCGGGTTGCGCACGTACAGCATCGCGGCGGGCACGTGCGCCGAGAGCACCGCGGCGTCGTGCCCCGCCCCGGTGGGCAGTGCGGGCGCATCGCCGAGCTCGGCCGACACCTCGTCACGCAGCACGGGGTCGAACACCACCTCGTCGCTCCACGACTCCTCCCGCAGCTCGACGGTGCAGCCCTCCGCCTCGGCGGCCGCCCGCGCCGCCGCCTCGACGTCCCGCACCACGGCAGGCACGTCCGGGCCTCGCGCGTCGAGCCAGACGTCCACGGTGGAGGCGATGACGTTGGTGCCGCCGGGGTTGGGCGTGAGCCTGCCGACCGTGGCGCGCGTGGCGGGTGCCGACGCGGCGATGCGGCGCACGGCTGCGACGGTCTCCGCGGCGGGCAGCATGGGGTCCCGCCGGTCGTCCATCGGCGTCGCACCGGCGTGGTTGCCCTGGCCCGCGAACGTCAGCCGCCACCGGCCGTGCGCGATCACGGTGCTGCCGACGGCGACGGGGCCGCCGAGGTCGACGAGCCCCCTGCCCTGTTCGACGTGCAGTTCCACGAACCTGCCGATACGGCCCACGAGCCCGGGATCGGCACCGATGTGCTCCGGCTCGAGACCGCCGCGCCGTGCGGCCTCGGCGAACGTGACGCCGTCGGGATCGCGCAGCCGCAGCGCCCGTTCCGCGGGCAGCGATCCGGTCAGCAGTCGCGATCCCAGGCACGGTACTCCGAACCTGCCGCCCTCCTCCTCGCCGAACACGACCACGGCGAGCGGCTTGGCCGGGGTCACGCCCCGCTGCCGCAGGATGTCCACTGCGGACAGTCCGCTCACGACGCCGAGGGGCCCGTCGAACGCGCCGCCTCCTGGCACCGAGTCGAGATGGCTGCCGGTGACGACCGCGTCCGGTCCGGGCGCGCCCCACCACGCCCACAGGTTGCCGTTGCGGTCCCGTTCCACGTCGAGCCCGCGTCGCCGCGCCTCGCCCGCGAACCACTCACGCAGGTCGAGCTCGGCGGTGTCGAACACGTGCCGGGAGTATCCACCGCGGGTGCGGTCGCGCCCGACGTCGGCGATGTCGGCGAGCAGTCCGCTCGCGCTCGGCTCCGGTGTTGCGGCCGTGGGTGTTCCGGTCGTGTCCGCCATGGTCACTGCCACATCGGAACGGTCAGGCCACCGGCGGTGGCTGCCTCCGCGGCACGCTCGTACCCGGCGTCGACGTGCCGCAGCACCCCGGTGGCAGGGTCGTTGCTGAGCACGCGTTCGAGTTTCCGCGCTGCCAGTTCGGTCCCGTCGGCGACCGTCACCTGGCCCGCGTGGATCGACCGGCCCATGCCGACGCCGCCGCCGTGGTGGATCGACACCCAGGTGGCGCCCGACGCCGTGTTCACGAGCGCGTTGAGCAACGGCCAGTCGGCGATCGCGTCCGAACCGTCCATCATGGACTCGGTCTCCCGGTACGGCGAGGCGACGCTGCCCGAGTCGAGGTGGTCACGGCCGATGACGACCGGCGCCGAGAGCTCTCCGCTCGCCACCATCTCGTTGAACCGCAGGCCCGCGAGGTGCCGCTCGCCGTGGCCGAGCCAGCAGATCCGCGCGGGCAGTCCCTGGAAGGACACCCGCTCGCCCGCCATGCGGATCCAGCGCGCGAGGGATTCGTTCTCGGGGAACAGCTCCAGCACGGCCCGGTCGGTGGCGGCGATGTCGGCCGGGTCGCCCGACAGCGCGGCCCACCGGAACGGGCCCTTGCCCTCGCAGAACAGCGGCCGGATGTAGGCGGGCACGAAGCCGGGGAAGTCGAACGCCCGCTCGTACCCGGCGGTCTGGGCCTCGCTGCGCAGCGAGTTGCCGTAGTCGAACACCTCGGCACCCCGGTCGGCGAACCCGACCATCGCCTTCACGTGCTCGGCCATCGACTCCCGTGCCCGGTCGGTGAACTCGTCGGGCTTGGCGGCGGCGTAATCGTGCCAGTCGCCGACGTCCACACCGGACGGCAGGTAGGACAGCGGGTCGTGTGCCGACGTCTGGTCGGTGACGATGTCGACGTCGATGTCGCGGCGCAGCAGTTCGGGCAGGATCTCGGCGGCGTTGCCGATCACGCCGACCGAGAGCGCACGACGGTCGGCCTTGGCCGCCGTCACGCGGGTGATCGCGTCGTCCAGATCGGAGGCCAGCTCGTCGAGGTAGGCGGTCTCGAGCCGCCGTTGCGCGCGGTGCGGATCACACTCGATCACCAGGGCCGCGCCGTCGTTCATCGTCACCGCAAGCGGTTGCGCGCCGCCCATACCGCCGAGGCCCGCGGTGACCGTCAACGTGCCTGCGAGCGTGCCGCCGAAACGCTTCTCGGCCACGGCCGCGAACGTCTCGTACGTGCCCTGCAGGATGCCCTGGGTGCCGATGTAGATCCACGACCCTGCGGTCATCTGGCCGTACATCGTCAGGCCCATGTTCTCCAGCCTGCGGAACTCCGGCCAGTTGGCCCAGTCGCCGACGAGGTTGGAGTTGGCGATGAGCACGCGCGGTGCCCACTCGTGGGTGCGCAGCACGCCGACGGGTTTGCCGGACTGCACGAGCAGCGTCTCGTCCTCGGCCACCGTGGCCAGGGTCCGGGCGATGGCGTCGTAACTGGCCTGGTCGCGGGCGGCCTTGCCGGTGCCGCCGTAGACGACGAGGTCCTCGGGCCGCTCGGCGACCTCGGGGTGGAGGTTGTTGCGCAGCATCCGCAGCGCGGCCTCGGTCTGCCAGTTCTTGGTGGTCAGGGTCATGCTTCCTCCACACAGCTCTGCACGGCACCGGAAGCGATGAGCTCCTCGGCCGCGGCGATCTCGGGGGCGAGGTGACGGTCGGGTCCGGGGCCGTCGACCCGGGTGCGCAGCAGGTCCCGCACCGCGCCCGTCACCGGGGCGGGCCGCAACGGGGCACGCAGGTCGAGCGCTCGCGCGGCCGTGAGCAGTTCGACGGCCAGCACGGTGCGGAGGCCGTCGATGCCGCGGCGGAGCTTGCGCGCCGCCGACCAGCCCATGGAGACGTGGTCCTCCTGCATCGCGCTGCTCGGGATGGAATCCACCGACGAGGGCGTGGCCAGGCGTTTGAGCTCGCTGACGATGCCCGCCTGGGTGTACTGGGCGATCATGTGGCCGGAGTCCACGCCCGGGTCGGCGGCGAGGAACGCGGGCAGCCCGTGCGAACGGGCGACGTCGAGCATCCGGTCGGTGCGGCGCTCGGCGATCGACGCGACGTCCGCGACCGGGATGGCGAGGAAGTCGAGTACGTAGCCGAGCGGCGCGCCGTGGAAGTTGCCGTTGGATTCCACGCGCCCGTCGGCGAGCACCACCGGGTTGTCCACAGCGGCCAGCAGCTCGCGGTCGGCGACCGTCTCGGCGTGGGCGAGCGTGTCCCGCGCCGCGCCGTGCACCTGCGGGGCGCACCGCAGCGAGTAGGCGTCCTGCACCCGGGTGCAGTCAGGGCCGCGGTGGCTGGCGACGATCTCCGAGCCGGCGAGCGCCTCCCGCATCCGCCGGGCCGAGACGGCCTGCCCCGGGTGCGGGCGCAGCGCCTGCAGGTCGTCGGCGAACACGCGGTCGGTGCCGAGCTGGGCCTCGACGCTCATCGCCGCGGTCACGTCCGCGACGTCGAGCAGTCCGGCGAGGTCACGGGTGGCCAGCGCGAGCATGCCGAGCATGCCGTCGGTGCCGTTGGTGAGCGCGAGGCCCTCCTTCTCCGCCAGCGTGACCGGGGTGATCCCGGCGTCGCGGAGGGCGTCGGCGGCCGGCAGCGTGACGCCGTCGGCGGTGACGACCTCACCCTCCCCCATCAGGGCGAGCGCGACCGCCGAGAGCGGCGCGAGGTCACCGGAGCAGCCGAGCGAACCGTACTCGGGTACGACCGGGGTGATGCCGGCGTTGAGCAACGCGGCCAGGGTGTCGACGGTCGAGGTCCGCACGCCGGTGTGCCCGGTGGTCAGGGTGCGCAGTCGCAGCAGCATGAGCGCGCGCACGACCTCGTTCTCGACGGCCGCTCCGGCACCGGCGGCGTGCGAGCGGATCAGCGAGCGTTGCAGGTCGGCCCTGCGTTCGGGCGGGATGCTGCGCACCGCCAGCGCACCGAAGCCGGTCGACACGCCGTAGGACGGCGTCGTCGCGTCGGCCAGGGAATCGACGTGCGCGCGGGCGGCGGCGACGTTCTTCCTCGCCACGGCGTCGACCGTCACTCCGGCACCGCCGCGGGCGACGGCGACGACGTCGCCGCGGCTCAGCGGCGCGGATCCGATCACTACCTCGTTCGGCTCGTTCGGCATGCCCTCATTGCACCGCGGGAAGGCCCCGCTCATCAGCGGCGGCGCTACGATTTCCGTCTCGGATCTCAGACAGGAGGCACGATGACGCAGGAAACGCACGGGAACGTGCCTGCGCTGCGGCGCGGGCTCGCGCTGCTCGGTGTGCTGGCGAGGCACGCGGGACCGGTGTCGGCGGCGACGCTGGCGCGGGAGGCGGAACTGCCCCGGTCGTCGACGTACCACCTGCTCACCGAACTGCAGACAGCCGGATTCGTGGTCCACCTGCCCGCCGAACGGCGGTACGCACTCGGCATCGCCGCGTTCGAACTCGGCTCGTCCTACCTGCGGCACGATCCGCTGGAACGGCTCGCCGGGCCGATCCTGCGGCGACTCGTCGACGAGACCGGGCACACGGCACACCTGGGCGTGCTGCACGGGCGCGAGCTGGTCTACCTCATCAAGGAACGCCCGCCCCAGCCGCAGACGGTCGTCACCGACGTGGGCGTCCGCCTGCCCGCACATCTGACGGCCTCGGGCAGGGCGATGCTGATGCACCTGCCGAAACCACAGGTCAGGGCACTGCTGCCGGCGGCATCGGCGTTCGTGCGCCGCACCGGCAGGGGCCCGCGGAGCCTCGCCGAACTGCGGGCGACGCTCGCCGCCCACAACCGGCTCGGCTGGGCGGTCGAGGACGGTCACGTGACCGCCGAGTTCGCCTCCGTCGCCTACCCGGCCTTCGACCACGGCGGCCGCCCGCTGGCTGCGATCAGCCTGACCTTCCGGCACCGCTGCACCGGCCGCGGCGACGGTGCCGACGCGGCGGCGGACACCGAATGCGGCGACACCTGGCCCGATCTCGCGGGCCGGGTCCGCCGCGCCGCAGGCGAACTCACCACCAGGGTCGGCGGCCTGCCACCCTCGCCGTGAGCACGTCGCGGCGGCCACGGCCCGTACCGTCCGCCTACGCCCGCCGCGTAAGCCCGCCGACGTCCGCCGTGTCCGACGCCGGCGCGGATTCCGACGCCCGCCACCGGAGACGTCCGGACGAATCGGGCCGATCGGCGCTTGCGGCTGCGCCGATCGGAGCAGCTCGGGCTACTCGGAACACTCGCCGATCGGCAGGCGTTCAAAGGTCGTTCATCGCGACCTGCGCAGCGGGAAATGTCGGACGTGTGGGGTGAATCCGACCTTCCCGGACTCGCAAGGAGCGACAGTCATGGTCGAACGACCCACCACCCCCTCCGGCCTGTCCCGCCGCGGATTCCTCCGCAGCGGAGCCGCCGTCGGCGCCACGTCCGCGCTGCTCGGCATGATGAGCACGACCGCGTCCGCCACACCCGGCCGCGGCCCCCGGCAGGCCGACGACAACGGCGGCTACGGCCCGCTCGAACCCGCCCCTGGCGGCGAACTGCTGCTGCCCGCCGGGTTCTCGTATGTCGCGTTCGGACACACCGGTACACCCATGAGCGACGGCGCGCCCACACCGAGCCGGCACGACGGCATGGCCGCGTTCGCCGGCGACGACGGGCTGATCCGCCTCGTGCGCAACCACGAACAGGGCGAGGGCGCCGCGTTCGCCTCGCCGTCGTACGACCCGGCCGCCGCAGGCGGCACCACCACGATGGTGTTCGACCCGCGGAAGATGGAACTGGTCGACACCTTCCCCAGCCTGACGGGCACGATCCGCAACTGTGCCGGAGGACCGACGCCGTGGGGATCGTGGCTCTCGTGCGAGGAGACGTTCACCGGCCTCGGCGTCGACACCCCGCACGGGTACGTGTTCGAGGTGCCCGCGGACGCCGACGGCCCGGTGGATCCGGTGCCGTACAAGGAAATGGGCCGGTTCGTGCACGAGGCGGTGGCGGTCGACGAGGCGACCGGCATCGTCTACCAGACCGAGGACCGCGGCAGCGCAGGCTTCTACCGGTTCGTGCCGAACACGCCGGGTGACCTGGCCGCAGGTGGCACGCTGCAGATGCTCGCGGTCAAGGACCGGCCGGGCTTCGACACGCGGATCGGCCAGAAACCGGGCCGGACGCTTCCCGTGGAATGGGTCGACATCGACGACCCGGACCCCGACAGCGACGACACGCTCGCCGTCGCCCGGCAGGGCTGGGACAAGGGTGCCGCCGTGTTCGCCCGGCTCGAAGGCGCCTGGTTCGGCGGCGGATCGATCTACCTGAACTCGACCAGCGGCGGCGACGCGGGCATCGGCCAGGTGTGGGAGTACCGGCCGCGCGGCGACTCCGGTGGTCAGCTCGTGCTGGTGTACGAGTCGACGGATCCGGACCTGCTCGAGAGCCCGGACAACATCTGCGTCTCGCCCAACACGGGCGGGCTGGTGCTGTGCGAGGACGGCGACGGGAAGGACCTGCTGCGCGGCGTGACCACCCGGGGCGAGATCTTCGACCTCGCCGAGCTGGCAGGACCGAACACCAGCGAGCTCGCCGGCGCGACGTTCTCCCCCGACGGGAAGATCCTGTTCTTCAACGTCCAGTCCCCCGGCGTCACCTACGCCGTCACCGGCCCGTGGCAGCGCGGCGCGCTGTAACCGGCCCCGGCAGCGCCCCGCGCCCGCAACCCGCGGCGCGGGGCGCTGCACCCCGGTAACACCGGGCGACACACCCGTCACCCAGGGCGCTGGACTCGTCACGCAGTGCGTCCCGGCCCGTCGCAGGCGGCAGTCACGAACCGCACTTTCCGGTACGATCGGGCCATCCTCCACCGGCCCCTGTCGGCTCCGACGGTTCGTACCGTCCGCGCAGCTGCTCGGCGGGCCGAATCGGGAGGCACGTTCCGGGGAACTCATCCATCGGGACGGTCGTAACGAACAGCTACCAGGAAGGGCGATGGACGACAGTTGTAGTACCGGCACCCGGACCGTGAGCGACAACACCGCGAGGTGGCGCACATGATCTGGGTCCTCAGCCTCCTGCTCGGAATCGTCATCATCCTGGCCGTGATCGCGGCGAACGGGTACTTCGTGGCCCAGGAGTTCGCCTACATGGCCGTCGACCGCTCCCGGCTCGCCGCACTGGCCGAATCCGGCAACCGTTCGGCCAAGCGGGCGCTCGCGATCACGCGCCGCACCTCGTTCATGCTGTCCGGCGCACAGCTCGGCATCACCGTGACGGGTCTGCTCGTCGGTTACGTGGCCGAACCGCTGGTCGGCAACGCACTGGGCACCGCGCTGGGCGGCGTCGGCGTACCCACCTCGGTCGGCATCGCCGTCGGCACCGTGGCCACGCTGGTGCTCTCGACGCTGGTGCAGATGCTCATCGGCGAACTGTTCCCCAAGAACCTCGCGATCGCCGCACCGGAGCGCATCGCACTGCTGCTGGCCGGTTCGACGACGCTGTACCTGACGCTGTTCGGCTGGCTCATCTGGATCTTCGACGCCGCGTCGAACGCGCTGCTGCGGCTGCTGCGCATCGAACCGGTGCACGACGTCGAACACTCCGCGACCGCCCGCGACCTCGAGCACATCGTCGCCGACTCCCGTGCCACCGGGGACCTGCCCGCGGACCTGTCGATGCTGCTCGACCGTGTGCTCGACTTCCCCGACCAGGACGTCGAACACGCGATGAACCCGCGGGCGCGGGTCGACGTCGTGACCGCCGACACCCCGGTCTCCCGGGTACGCGAGCTCATGGCGAGCGGCCACACCCGCTACCCCGTCGTCGACGACGAGGGCGACGTCCTCGGCGTGGCCGAGTTGCCCGCCGTGCTGGCCAGGGCGGGCAACGACGAGACGCCGGTGTCGGAGCTGCAGCGCCCGCCGCTGTTGCTGCCCACCACGATGTCCCTGCCGGACGCCTACGCCAGGTTGACCGCGTCCCGCAACGAACTCGCCTGCGTGCTCGACGAGTACGGCGGATTCGCCGGCATCCTCACGATCGAGGACCTCGCCGAGGAACTCGTCGGCGAGCTGCAGGACGAACACGACAGCCCGGAACCACCGCCCGTGACGGCGCAGGACGACGGGACCTGGCTTGTCAACGGTGACGTGCACGTCGACGAGGTCGAGCGTGCGGTCGGCCACGACCTGCCGCCCGGCGACGTCGAGACGGTCGCGGGCCTGACCATCGCGGCGCACGGGGCGCTCCCCCCGACGGGAACGACCGTGCTGGTCGACCTGCCGCAGTCCGGGGCGGAACTCGCCGAACCCGAACCACCCGCACCACAGGCGCTGCGGGTGGACGTGCTCGACGTCGACCGGCACGTGCCGTCGAGGCTCCGGCTCACCCTGCAGTCCGTCGAGGCGGAGACACCCGCCGGCGCCGAGGTCACCGAGCCCGACGCCGCCCAGGCCGACGCCGCAAGCGAGGTGCAGCGATGAGCAACCCGTGGATCGTGATCGCCGCAACGGTACTGATCATCGTGGCCAGCGCGTTCTTCGTGGCGGTCGAGTTCGCGACGCTCGGAGCGAAACGCCATCGCCTCGAGGAGGCGGCCGGGGCGAGTCGCTCCGCACGGGCCGCGCTGCGCAGTTCCCGCGAGCTGACGATTCTGCTCGCGGGCTGCCAACTCGGCATCACCGGCGCCACGCTCGCGCTCGGTGCGGTCGCCAAACCCGCCGTGCACCACTGGCTCACCCCGCTGATCGAGACGGTGGGCGCGCCCTACTGGGCCGCCGACGCGGCGGCGTTCACGTTGGCTCTCCTCGCCATGACGTTCCTGCACCTGGTGGTCGGCGAGATGGCGCCGAAGTCGTGGGCGATCGCGCATCCGGAACGATCCGCCACCGTGCTCGCGCTGCCGGCCCGGGTGCTGGTGGCGACGACGCGCCCGCTGTTGCTGACCATCAACACGGCGGCCAACCGGCTGGTGCGGCTGGCCGGCGTGACCCCCGCCGACGAGGTCGCGACCGGGCAGAACCCCGAGGGGTTGCGGCAGCTGGTGAAACACTCCGCCGAGACGGGAACCCTCGACGGCCTGTCGTCGACACAGTTGTCCGGCGCCCTGGATTTGCAGCGCGTGACGGTACGCGACATCACGTCCGGGTCCCCGGTCACGGTTCCCGCGCATGCCACGGCCGTCGACGTCCGGAGCGCCGCCCGCGAATCGGGCCACCGGCGCATTCTCGTGGGCGGACCGGATCCACGGTCCGTCGTCCACGTCCGTGACACGCTGCTGCTCGCCGACGACGCACCGGTCGCGCCCGTGGCGTATCCGGTTCTCGAACTGCCTGCAGACACGCCGCTCTACACGGCACTGGCACGGATGCGGGACACCGCACAGCACCTCGCCGTCGTCCACACCACCGGTGGCGCAAAGGTGCTCACGATCGCCGACATCCTGGGCCGGGTACTTCCCGGCGAATCGACGACCGCGGACGCCCACAGCGCCTGATTCGCACCGCCACGGTACGGCCGCCCACGTGGCGGCCGTACCGGGCGGAGGCGGCCGTTCCGCTCGGCCACGGTAGGCCGCACCGGCACCCTCCGTCCGCCACCAGACCTTCGACCCGTTCGCCCCGGGAACGGGAACTCCCAACTCGGCGCCGACCGAACGGCTGTCCTTGCGCCTCCGGACCCGTTGACCCGGGAAATTCTCGCAGGTGAGAGTTTGCGCGTACACAACATTCTTTGCGCCGATCCGGCGATTTCCGACTGAATTGTTCACGAATTGCACGAAGTCTGATAATGGCGCGCCGCCACACCCGTCCGGAATCATTTCCAATCGGGCGTTAATGTGAGGCGAATCGCAGTGATCGATACAGTTATCGACATCGGTCGTCACAGCCGGGAACGAGGAGTCGAGGCGCTGCGATCACCAGCGAAGACGCCGGAGAGCGCGACAAACGTCGCATGTTCGACGATCTACGAATCTCGAACAACCCCTTGACGGTCACCCGGGAATCAGGCAACCTAAGGTCGCTCGATCAGGCGATTTCGATTGCCCGCGACAACTGGGGGTCGCTGACAACCTCGCACGCTCGACCGTTCATTCTTCAATTTCCCACAGTCGGTGGAGGCAATGAAGCAGGACATCGGCGCGCACTTCGGTGCGCGCACTCAAAGTCATGCCAAAAACAATTCTTTCAGCCCGACAACCGATTCCACAACGACCGTCCGAATCGAATCCACCGGCGGATCGTGGCCGGACCTCACGCTGGACCAGCTGCCCACGGCGATCGACGGCTGGCGAACCACGAGAAGCCGGGTCCACGCGGAGACCGGCGTTGCGGACCATGCGGTCATCGATGCGCTGGCACAACACGGGTTCGTCCTCGATCCGGTCGCACTCGCGCAGCGCACCGAGCCGGCTGCGCCGGTGATACTGACCCGCGACTTCTCCACCACGGCCACCGCATGCGAGTGGCTGCCCCGAATTCCACCGCACGGCATCGACGCCGACGGGATCGTCCTGACCCATCCGCACCCCGACGATCTGGACGTGTTGCTCGCCTGCGAGCAGGATCCCGGCGCGCGACTGCACGCGGTCGCCGAACCACTCGACCGGGAAGCACTCGTCGGGCTGCTGGGGTCGGCCTACTTCCAATGGCGAGCCGGTCCGGCGTCGTTCCTGATCGCGCGTGCGTCGCCGGCGGGACCTCCGCTCGCGAAACTGTCGGTGCGCCGTGTGGTCCCGCCGGGAGTCCTCGACGTGGGCTACGTGACCGTGCCTGCACATCGCGGCAAGGGGGTTTCCACCCGCGCGGTCCGCGGCTTCACGCGATGGGCCTTCACCGCAGCCTCGATCCAGCGGATCGAACTCGGTGTGAAACCGGCCAATCGCCTGTCGGCCGCGGTCGCCGAACGTTCCGCCTACCACTGCGAATCAGTCCGAAAAGGACGACTGAGCAATCTCGACGGGAGCTACTCCGATGAACTCAGCTACGTCGCACTCCGACACGAGTGGGCCCACGACTGCGACAGGAACAGCGGCGGCGACGGTCGCAGCGCCCAACAGCCTCAACGTCAGTGAACTTGCCGCGGCCGAGCCCGACCGAATCGACCGCCCCGCGACGGTGGACGAAGTGGTGTCCCTGGTACGCCATGGCTGCAGCGGGGCGGGCGGGTTCCGGGTGATCAGCAGCGGCTTCAACTGGGGCCTCGGCTCGGCATCGGGACCGACACCGGGCCAGCACCTCGTCGACCTGTCCGGTTTGGACACCATCAGAACGGTCGACGCCGAACGCGGCTACGCGATCGTGGAAGCAGGGGTGACCCAGGCACAGCTCTGCGACGCCCTCGCCTCGTCGGGGCGGTTCCTCAACTGCACCGCGTCCTCGCCGGACACCTCGGTGCTGGGAAACATGATGGACCGGGGCGTCGGCCTCCGGCACCAGCGGACCGAGGACCTGCTGGGACTCGAGATCGTGACCGCGTCCGCGGACCTCGGCACCGTCGGCTGGTGGCCGCCGGATTCCGGACTGGCACCAAACAGGTACGGGCTCGGCCCGTCGTCGGTCCAGTTGTTCCCGCAGGCGACCTTCGGCATCGCCACCGCAGCGGTCGTCCGGCTGCTGCCGACCCCGGAGACGACGAACGTCGTGACCTTCACCGCCGCCGAGGACACCTACGACGCGCTGATCGAGGTACTGCGGGGTGCCGTACGCGACCGGCTGAGCGACGCAGTGATCAAGGTCTACGACGCCGGTTCCTCCGACATCTACGGCGGGCACGCCACCGTGACCGGGCACATCTGTCTCGACGGCAGCGCGGACGTCGTCTCGGCCAAACGTGCCGACCTCGCGGGCAGACTCGCACCGATCGGCGCCTGGGTGCTGCCGGAAGCGGAGTTCGCCGGCGATCCCCTCGCGGATGCCGTCGCCCGGTTGTACCGAGGTGACGTTTCCCGGAGCGAAGCCATCGTGCAGGCGTCGCTGGGACGTCCCACCCGCGAAGCCGACGCGGCGGGCCGGGGCTGGCTGTTCGTACTGCCCTTCGTCCCCTTCACCGCCGCCGACCTGAGCAACGCCCGCGGCATCGTGCACGACGTCGGCGTCGAACACGGCGTCGAGGTCGGCACCACCGTCAACGTCCTCGGCCACGATGTGGTCGACCTCGTCATCGCCATCCGGTTCGACCGGGCCTCACCGGCCGCGACGAGAGCCGCCCACCGTGCGTCGGACGAGCTCCACCGCGCACTCGTCGACGCGGGCTACCCGCCCTACCGGCTGGACACCGCGCATCAGCGCAGCGACGTCGCGCCGGGCACCGACCTCAACGCCGTGGTGGCCGCACGGCTCAAGGACGCGCTCGACCCCACCGGCCGGTTCGGACCGTCCCGGTACCTGTCCTGACCAACCCCGACCCTCGACCAGGAGACGAAGATGATCCAGAACGCTGCGGACTACGACGTCGTCGTGATCGGCGCGGGCCCGGCGGGCTCGACCGCCGCCCGGCAGGCCGCGCTGGCCGGCCTCCGGGTACTGATCATGGACAGGGACCCGTTCCCGCGATTCCACATCGGAGAGTCACTGCTGCCGTACATGAGCGGCCTGCTCAACCAGCTCGGTCTGCTCGAGGCGATGCGCAGGCAGGGCCACCCGGTCAAGAGCGGCGCCGAGTTCAGCGACACCACGGGCCGGTTCCATCGCGTCTGCTTCACCGACCAGGGACCGGACCGGTTCCACACGACCTTCCAGGTCGAGCGGTCCCGTTTCGACCAGTTCCTTCTCGACTCGGCGGTGGAGGCAGGGGCGACGGTCCGGCTGCAGTCCGACGTCGGTGACATCGACCTCGCCGCGGACACCGACCCCGACACCCCGCACGTCGTGCACTACACCGGCCCCGACGGCGCTGCGACGCAGGTACGCGGGTCGGTGCTGATCGACGCCAGCGGCCGCACCGGTCTGCTGTCGGCCAAGCTGGGGCTGCGCAAACCGGTCGAGCGGTTGAAGATGGTGGCGCTCTACCGGCATTACACCGGTGTCAGGGAGGAGTCCAACCCGGGGTGGCGCGGGGACGTGCAGATCGGCAACCACGCCGAGGGATGGGTGTGGGCGATCCCGAACTCCGAGGGCACGCTCAGTGTCGGGTCGGTCATGCGCAAGCCGACCCTCCGTGCCGCCGACGACCGCGAGCAGCTGCTCTCCACCCACATCTCGCGCATTCCGCGCATCGTCGAACGACTGGGGACGGCACAGTCACAGGGACCGGCGCGGCAGGAGTCCGACTTCTGCTACTACGCGGACCGGGTCGTCGGGAACCGCTGGTTCCAGGTCGGCGACGCCGCGGCATTCGTCGACCCGATCTTCTCCGGCGGCGTCTACCTCGCCATGACCACCGGTATGCAGGCCAGCGTCGAGGCCGCGGCCATTCTGGACGGATCGAGTACCGCCGACGAATCGGCCGGCCGCTTCACGAGCCTGTACAAGACCGGATACGACACCTACTTCCGCCTGGTGCAGGGCTTCTACGAGTACGAGTTCGACTTCGGGAGGCTGAAGTCGGAGCTGCCGGACACCGTGGACGACAAGTCGGTCTCGCTCTTGCTGGGCGGCGACTTCTGGGGTCAGGCGAACACGTTCGCCGCCGAACTCCGGTCGGTGCCGCGCTGGGACCTGTTCGAGCCGTTCGAGGTGCACTACGGCTGCCCCGCGTACCCCGAGCTCGAACGTGCCGAGCGCACCGGGACACCGGCCACGGTGGGCACGGCATGACGACCGCGAACACCACGGCAGCCGCCCGGCGAGGCGGCGCCGGACAGGCGGGCGCGGTCCACGCCGACGTGGTGATCGTGGGCGGCGGCGTGCCGTCCCTCGTGCTCGCTGCCGGCCTCGCACGGGCCGCACCGGACCTGGACGTCATGGTGCTCGAACGTGCCCCGCGCACGGCGCGGAATCGGCAGGGAGTGCTGGTGCATCCCGCGACGCAGGTCGTGCTCCGGCGAGCCGGCATGACGGCGTTCCCGGACGACGACGCTCCCGGGCCGGTCGAGTACCTCGAAGAGTTCCGGCACCGCCGGCGAATCGGACGGTTCGGCACGCGTCGGCACACCACCGGAGGTGAGGTCCACACGCCGTACAACGTCGGCCTCGCCGCGGTGGCCGACGCCCTGTTCCCGGCGGTGGCCGCGACCCCCAACACCACCGTCCACTACGGGGTCGAACTGTCCGAGGCCGTACACCGGGACGAGGAATGGGACCTGCTGACCACCGGACCGGCCGGGCCGCAGCGGGTGCGTACCCGACTGCTCGTCGCAGCGGACGGCCGCGACTCACCGCTGCGCGAGGTCGCCGACTTCGGGGCGACGCGCCGGTCGTTCCCCGGGCGGGTCGACGTCGTGGCGGTTCCGGTCAGGCGGCAGGGGCCGCCTGCGATCAGCATGGTCGTCGGCGACCGCGATGCCACGACGATCGTCGACAACGGGGTCGGCCCGCACCCGCTCCTGTTCGACATGCAACCCGACGGCACCGCCCCCGATCCCACGGCCGTGCGCCTGCGCCCGCAGGCGCGGCACCGTGCCGAGACCGTGGGACTCGGCCTGCCCGACGACGTGGAACCGCTGCTGACCACAAGCCTGCGCTCCAGCACGGTGCGCTGCGGGACCTGGTTCCGCGACGATCTGTTGTTGCTCGGGGACGCGGCCCACGCGATGCACAATCTCGGCGGCCAGGGTTTCAACCTCGCGGTGCAGAACGCCGCGGCCCTCGTCGGCCCCGTGCACGCGCTGCTGCGTACCGGTTCGCCTGCGGAGATCCAGGATTTCCAGCGTTACCGGTTGCCCTACATCACCGCGCTGCAGGAGCGACAGGACGAGTTCTTCGGCGCGCTCGCGGCCGGCGAACCACCGGCCGACGGCTGGCTGGACCCGCTGCACGAGTCGCTGACGGCGGGGCAACCCGGTCTCGACCGCTACGTCGAGCCGCTGAGGGAGCTGATCCGTGATGCATGACGAGAACATGCACACGTTGCTCGGCGTGACGGCGGCGTTGCTCGTCATCGTCGTCGCAGCCCAGGTGTGCGGGCGCATCGCCGTGAAGGTGGGCCAGCCCGCCGTCGTGGGCGAGATGGTGTCCGGCATCCTGCTCGGGCCGACCGCCCTCGGCGCGTTCGCCCCCGGCTTCAGCGGATACGTGTTCTCCGAGGAGACGAAGCCGACCCTGTACGTGATCGCCATGGTGGGGCTGAGCCTCTACATGTTCCTGGTGGGGTTGGAGCACGAACACCATCCGGCTTCGCGCAGGGAGGCCGTGCTCCCGGTCGTCCTCGCCGTAGCGGGACTGCTGTGCCCGTTGATCGCGGGCAGTGCCGCTGCGCTGTACCTGGACGGCGACTTCCGGCCCGAGGGCGTCGATCTTCCGCTGTTCGTGCTGTTCGTCGGCGGAGCGCTGGCGGTCACCGCCTTCCCGATGCTCGCCAGGGTGTTGCAGGAACGCGACATGGTTCACACCGATTTCGGTGGCGTGGCCACCCGCGCCGCCGCGATCGACGACGCGCTGGCCTGGTGCGTGCTCGCGGTCGTCGGTGCGCTCGCAGTGCACGGGAACGTGCTGGATTCGTGGAAGACCATCGTCCCGGCCGCCGCGTTCGCGGTCGCCGCCTTCCTGATTCTGCCGCGAATCCTCACCAAGCCGATGACCCGCGCCGTCCGAACGGGACACGTCGACGACCGCCTGCTGGTCGCGCTGCTCGGGCTCGTGCTCGCAGCGGCGTGGTTCACCGACTACATCGGGATCTACTCCGTGTTCGGCGGATTCATCTGCGGCGTCGCACTGCCCCGGGTGCGCGGGTTCTCGGCCTTGCTCAACGCGCGGCTGTTGCAGGCGGTGCGCTGCCTGTTCCTGCCCGTGTTCTTCGCCTTCTCCGGCCTGAACACCGACCTGACCGGTGCGTTGAACGCCGACTATCTCGCGGCAGCAGCCGTGGTCTTCGCGGCGGCCTTCGTCTCCAAGGCCATCGCCTCGCTGGGAGTGCTGCGGTCGTTCCGGTGGGGCTGGGGCGAGTCGATCGCGATGGGCGGCCTCATGAACGCGCGCGGCCTGATGATCCTCATCTTCATCAACATCGGCCTCGGAATCGGCGTACTCGAGGAGAGGCTGTTCTCCATCCTCGTGCTCGTCGCCGTGCTGACGACCGCGGTGGCCATGCCGTGCTACCGACTCCATTTCACACCGGCCCGTGAGCAGGACGCACGCGACCGCTGGGCGGCCCGGCACTCGCCCGCCGATCCGGACCGCCGGTTCCTCCAGCCCTCGCCTGCCGGATGAATCCGCCCGGCGACCGGCGCGTGTGGACACACCGAACAAGGGAGCGATGATGAGAACAGAGCCACTGATCCCGGTACGCATCACCGGCGTCGTCGACGAAAGCGCCGACGTCAAGACGTTCACGCTCGAACCGACGACGCCCGGCGCCCGTCTCTCGCACGCAGCAGGCCAGTTCCTGACCCTGAGACTTCCGGTCGCGGGAGAGGGACCGATCACGCGCACCTATTCCCTCTCGAGTTGCCCGGTCACCGACCGGCGACTCGCCGTCACGGTGAAACGCACCACGGGCGGCGTCGGCTCCAACTGGCTCTACGAGGACGCCGCCGTCGGCACCGTGCTGCACACCTATCCGCCCGCGGGCGAGTTCACCCTCGACCCGTCTGACCGGGTGGTGCACCTGTTCGCCGCAGGCGTCGGCATCACCCCGATCATCGCCCTGTGCAAGTACACGCTGGCCGGTACCGGCCGTCGGATCCTGCTGCACTACACAGTCCGCGCCCACGACGACGCACCGTTCCTCGACCACATCCGGCTCCTCGAACGTGCCCACCCCGGCAGGCTGGCGGTCGAGGTCCACGCCAGCGACGAACAGGGACGCCCGGGAGCCTCGGCCATCCGTTCCGCAACGGAGCACGAGCCGGACCCCGTGTCCTACGTGTGCGGCCCTGACGGCTACACCCGGCTCGTCGTGGACACGCTGACCGCACTGGGCCGGCGGGAGGAAGCCGTCCGCACCGAATCGTTCGGCCCCTCCCCCGTGACCGCGGGTGGAGCCACCGGCGCCGCGGATGGGAACGACACCGATCACAGGGCCTCGACCGCACGCGTGCGGCTGGACGGCTCCGAAACCGTCGTCCCGTGGCCCGCCGACACGCCCCTCATCGACGCGCTCGACGCGGCGGGCATACCCGCTCCGAGCTCGTGCAGGCAAGGCGAGTGCCTGACGTGCGAATGCCGGATCATCGCCGGTAACGCGAGCATGCGCAGGAACAACGTGCTCGACGACGAGGACATCGCGTGCGGTTACGCCCTGGCCTGTCAACTGATTCCGCACGACTCCGAGGTCACGGTCGCGTTCTCGTGACACCCGACCGTATCCACATCGCCATCGCCGGCTGTTCCGGCGAGGAAAGGCCGTCATGACATCGCCCGCCGGGAACGATTCCACCGCACCCGCCACCTCCACTGCCGATCCCGCGAATCCCTCGACGGACGCCTCGTCGCGACGGTGGTGGACCGTGGACGTACCGCTGGACACCCTGCCGGGACTACCCCGGCTGCCCGAGTGGATGCGCGCACGGCTCGACGACGCACTCGGGCTCCCCGCGGCGCAGCAACCCGAGTGGCCGGACCCCGAGCTGACGCGCCACGCCCGTTCGGTGCTGGAGAACGTCCCGCCGCTGACGGTTCCTGCCGAGGTGGACCGGTTGCGCAGGCAGCTCGCCGACGTCGCCGCCGGTAAGGCATTCCTGTTGCAGGGCGGCGATTGTGCCGAAACGTTCGAGTCGAACACCGAAGCGCACATCGAGGCGAACGTGCGGACGTTGCTGCAGATGGCCGTCGTACTGACCTACGGTGCGAGCCTGCCGGTGGTGAAGGTCGGCCGCATTGCGGGCCAGTACGCCAAGCCGCGGTCGAAGCCGACCGACGCCATGGGCTTGCCGGTGTACCGCGGCGACATCGTGAACTCCACTGTGGCCGACCCGGCCCTCCGCGTACCCGATCCCGGCCGCATGATCAGGGCGTACGCCAATGCCGCCGCCGCGATGAACCTCGTCCGCACGATGACCGGCCAAGGTATGGCCGGGCTCGGCCGGGTGCACGACTGGAACAAGGACTTCGTCCGGACATCACCGGCAGGCGCGAGATACGAGGCCCTGGCGACGGAGATCGAGCGCGGCCTGCGGTTCATGTCGGCCTGCGGGGTCGACGACGGCTCCCTGCATTCGACCGAGATCTTCGCGGGCCACGAGGCGCTGCTGCTGGACTACGAACGGGCACTGCTGCGCCTGCACGGGACCGAACGGGACGATCCCCGGCTGTACGGCCTCTCGTCGCATTTCCTGTGGATCGGTGAACGGACCCGCCAGCTCGACGGGGCCCACATCGCGGTCGCCGAACTGCTCCACAATCCGATCGGGGTGAAGCTCGGCCCGGACACCAGTCCGGAGGAAGCGGTCGAGTACGCCACGCGGCTCGATCCGCGACGCGAACCGGGCCGGCTCACCCTGATCACCCGCATGGGAAGCGACCGGATCCGGGACGTGCTGCCTCCGATCGTGGAGAAGATCGAAGCGTCGGGACATCAGGTCGTCTGGCAGTGCGACCCGATGCACGGCAACACGTACTCGTCCGGAACCGGGTACAAGACCCGCCACTTCGACCACATCGTCGACGAGGTGCAGGGCTTCTTCGAGGTGCACCGCGCGCTGGGCAGTCACCCCGGCGGCATCCACGTCGAGCTGACCGGTGAGGACGTCACCGAATGCCTCGGCGGGGCTCAGGACATCTCCGACGTCGACCTCGCCGGGCGTTACCAGACGGCCTGCGATCCTCGGCTGAACACCCAGCAGTCGCTGGAATTGGCGTTCCTGGTGGCGGAGATGCTGCGCGGGTGAGGCCGCGTAGCGGAGAGCCGGAGCGCGTCCTCACCGGCTGACAGCGTCACCGGCTGACAGCGTCACCGGCTGACAGCGTCGCCGGTGACAGCAGGACGGGTCTCAGGCCGCCGCGCTGTGCAACCGGACGTCGGCGACCCCCGTGCCCGCTTCGCCCGCCAGCGCGAGTGTCGTGTCGAGCAGGCCGGGGAACCGGCCTTCGAACTCGTCGCTGCGCAGCCGCACGAAACACCGTTTGCCCTCCTCGCGGGTGCGGGTGATGCCCGCGGACCGCAGGACCTTGAGGTGGTGACTCAGCGTCGAGTTGGCGACCGGCGCGTCCAGGTCGCCCCAGGCGCGTTCCTCACCGTCGCTCAGCAGTCTCACCAGCCCCAGGCGGATGGGATCGGCGAGGGCGTGCATCACCGTCGGCAGGTCGAGGTCCTCCATCGAGGGGTGTGTTGCGGCGGCCATGCGGTCGATCATACTATGAACCCGATTGTTCGATGTTCGTCGAAGATAGAAATGAGGGACCATGTCGAGCCACCGCACCTCGACGCTCAGCGTTGCCGGTTACCCGGTCTGGCTCCTGTGCTTGTTCGTCGGAATGCTGGCCCTGGGCACCGACGAGTTCGTGATCTCGGGGATCCTGCCGGACGTGGCCCGTGATCTCGGTGTCACGCCGGGGACCGCGGGCCTGCTGGTGACGGGCTTCGCGATCGCCTTCGCCGCGGGGGCGCCGATCCTGGCGTTCCTCACCGACCGGCTGGACAAGAAGGCGGTGCTGACCTGGTCGCTGGTGATCTTCGCCGTCGCGAACGCCGCCGTCGCGATCAGTGACGATTTCGTGCTCACCCTGATCCTGCGGGTCGTGGCGGGCCTGGCGGCCGCCGCCGTCTCCCCGACCTGCATGGTGATCGCGGGCATGGGGGCGCCCGAAGGCAAGAGCGGCCGGTACCTCGCGGTCGTCACGGCCGGTCTGACCGTGGCGCTGTTCACCGGCGTGCCGTTCGGCGCGTTCCTCGGCGACGTCCTGTCGTGGCGGGCGACCTTCGCACTGATCGCCGCGATCGGCGTACTGGTGGCCGCGCTCAGCGCCGTACTCGCCCCGTCCGTGCCCGGCGGCCCCGTCACCGGTATCGCCGCCCGGCTCGCCCCGGTCCGCAACCCGCGGGTGCTCGGCCTGGTCGCGGCGATGTTCCTGTCCGGCGCGGGCGGCCTGATGTTCTACAGCTACCTCGGCACGATCTTCACCGAGCAGCTCGGCGCCACCGCGGGCGATGTCACGGTCGCACTGCTGGTCGTCGGCCTGGTCGGTGTCGTGGCCGTGTTCTTCGGCGGCGCGCTCAGCGACAGGCTGTCGCCGCGGCCGGCGCGGCTGATCGTGCTCGGCGGCCACTGCCTGGCCCTGGGTGCCCTGGCGGCCTACCTCGCCTCGGGCGCCGGTTTCGGCCTGACGTTGTTCCTGTTCGTCGCCGTGTGGTCGGTCTTCGCGTGGGCGCTGAGCCCGGTCATCCAGGCCGGCATCATGAGCGTCGCCGACGACCAGCCCATGCTCGCCATGTCACTGGGCATCAGCGGTCTCTACGGCGGCAGTGCGCTCGGTGCCGCGCTCGGCGGCTATCTCGTCGACAACTACGGTCCGGCCGCCATCCCGCTCGTCGGCACCGTCTGGCTGGCGATCGGCGTCGCCTGCGCCCTCGTCCGCCCGGCTCCCACCGCGGACACGGCCGAGGACGCCACCGAGGACACCGAGGCACCGGTCTCGACGAACACCGCTTCGTGACCAGCACCTCGTGATCGACACCGTTCTCGTGATCGACCCTGCTTCGTGACCGACACAGCTTCGTGACCAGCACCGGCCCCGAACCACCGCGCCCTGTGCCGCAGCGGTGCGGGCATCACTCGACAAGGAGCGAATCCATGACCACCACACCAGCCGGCAGCGCACCGGCCACCACGCCGCCCGCTCCGCCCCGCCCTCGCAGTCGGGCGCCCGAGCTCACCGTCGACCTCGTCGGCGGCGGCCGCTGGAGCCTGTCCGAGCAGCAGCCTGCCGCGTTCACGATGATCGTGTTCTACCGCGGCCTGCACTGCCCGGTATGCCGTGGCCAGCTCGCCGCGATCCGCGACAGCGCCGACGAACTGGCAGGCCTGGGCGTCGAACCGATCGGCATCAGCGCCGAGAACCAGGCGCGAGCCGAACGCATCCGCGACGACTGGGACCTGTCCGAGCTGCCTCTCGGCTACGACCTGTCGCTGGAGGCGATGCGGGAGTGGGGACTGTTCGTGTCCACGGCGGCCAACGACAACGAACCCGCGGTGTTCCCCGAACCCGCGACGTTCCTCGTCGACGCCGAGCACCGGATCTACTACGCCTCGCTCACGTCGATGCCGTTCGGCAGGCCGCAGCTGGCCGAACTGCTCGGCGGCATCGACTTCGTCACCAGCAGCAACTACCCCGCGCGCGGCGACAGCTGAGCCACCCCTCCGGTGGGGCCGGTGCCGCGTCTCGGCACCGGCCCCAGCGCTGCCCGCACATCCGGCGACGACATCGGCCCACCGGGCGGGACGTCGCCGCGGCCGGATCAGCCGTGCGCCGTCGGAGCCCGGCGGCGATCCCCGCCACGCACGGGTCGCGGACGAGGTCGCCGACGAACTCCGCCTGACCGTGTATCTGCAGGAGTAGGTCGTCAGAGCGAACCCATGTCGGCGGACAGCCAGTGCTCCGGCCGCATGGTGATCACGGTGTGCTCGCCGAGGTACCGGCGCTCGTACTCGAGGAACTCCTCGGCCTGTTCGGCGGACAGATAGCGGACGGCCATCTCGACCGACAGGTCGTGGCTGTCCTCGGAGAACTCCGCGGGACCCTCGACGCTGACGTACCGGATGCTCGGCTCGACCCGCTGGACCATGAGACTGAAGCGGCCTGCGGTGCGAATGGCCCGCGCCTTGCGCGAATCGGGCCCGGTGCGGACCCAGAGGGTGCCGCCGGGCGTGTACTGATACCAGATCGGCACGTTCAGCGGCGCCCGTTCGGCCGACTCGACCACGGACAGCGCACCGATGTGCGGCTGGGCCAGGAACTCTTCGCGTTCTTCCACTGTGAGCGCCATGAAACGACGCTAACGCCGACCACCGACATGTGCGCTGTGAGAACCGTCAGCCGTCGAGCAACCGGCGGAACGACGCCTCGACCTCGCGGCGTCCGGGTAGCTGTTCACGCACGATGCCCTGCAGCTGCCAGCCGCAGAACAGCACCGACAGTGCGCGACCGGTCTCGGCGTCGGTGTAGCCCGCGAACAGGTCGGCCAGCGCGGTGTCCCACTCCTGGCTGACGTGCTGCAGCGCGGGCCGGTGCAGGGCCGCGATGTACAGCTGGTGTTCGACGACCGTCTGCGCCCGCGCCGGGCCGAGGTAGTGCAGGACGAGTTCCGCGAGCGCCTCGGCCAGGTCGCCGCCCGCATCCAGCCCGGCTGCCCACGTGCGCAGATGGTCGACGTCGTCGTCCGCGGCCTGCCGAAGCGCGCTGGCCAGCAGGTCGTCGAGGGTCTTGAAGTAGTAGGTCGTCGATCCGAGCGGCACTCCCGCCGCTGCGGCGACCCGCCGGTGCGTCAGCTTCTCGACCCCGACCTCGGCGACCACCTCGATGGCGGCGCGCGCGATGCGCTCCCTGCGGTCCGGGTCGCGCTGTCCGGCCGCGCGCGCCCCGGTCGACCGGGGCACTGTCGCGTCGGAGGTGGCGGCGTCGGGAGTAGTCAAACCTCGGGGCCCTTCACAGCTGGCGTCTCACGTTCGAAGTCCTCACCTTGCCATGCGGGGCGTGGAACACGGTGCGGCGCAGATCACCGCTATCGCGAATCCACTGCTCGGCGGCGCATTTTTCGCCTCCTCCACAGAAGCCCCTGAACCATTGGTGTACAGATGTACATGTCCGGTGTTAGTGTCCTTCACCGGCGTCGCGCCGATGCGGAAGAACCCACCAGGGAAACCGCTCCGCGCCGGCGCCGCACGCGCCGTCGAAACGATTCCGACGCCCGGAATCGCCGCGGAAACATCGTCCGCGGAAACGGTGCCGCAGCCGGAATCGGCGGCCCACGAGGTCGCCGGTGAAACCGCGACGACGAACGTGAAACGGCCGCACTCGCGAGGCCGGAACCGACAACGAACACGCCGACGAACGAGAAAAGGGCGATACGATCATGCCGAACGCCGACAATTCGGCTGCCACGCTGTTCATCGACGGCGAATGGCGGACCGCCGCGGGCGGGCGGACGAGACAGCTCCACTCCCCCGCCGACGGCACGCTGGTCGCCACCGTCGCCGAAGCCGACCGCACCGACACCGAGCAGGCTGTTGCCGCCGCACGCCGGGCGTTCGACGAGGGCACGTGGGCGTCGAGTTCGGCGTGGGACCGGGGTGACCTACTGTTGCGCGTCGCCGACATCCTGGTGCGCGACAAGGCCGAGTTCGCCCGTGCGGAATCGCTCGACACCGGAAAGCGGCTCGTCGAGAGCGAATTCGACATGGACGACATCGCGGGGTGCTTCCGGTACTTCGGCAAACTCGCAGGCAACGATTCCGGACGTGTCGTGGACACCGGCTCACCGGATGCGATCAGCCGCGTGCAGTACGAGCCCGTCGGCGTGTGCGGCATGATCACACCGTGGAACTTCCCGTTGCTGCAGGTGGCGTGGAAGGTGGCGCCCGCGATCGCCGCCGGTGACACGTTCGTGCTCAAGCCCAGCGAGCTGACGCCGAGCACGGCGATCCTGCTGATGCGCGCGCTCACCGAGGCCGGCCTGCCCGCGGGTGTCGGGAACCTCGTGCTGGGCACGGGTGCCGAGGTCGGCAGCGTGCTGGCCGAGCACCCGGACGTCGACCTCGTCTCGTTCACCGGCGGGCTCCACACCGGCCGGACGATCTCCGCGCTGGCAGCGCCGACGGTGAAGAAGGTCGCACTCGAGCTGGGCGGCAAGAACCCGAACGTCGTGTTCGCCGACGCCGACTTCGACACGGCCGTCGACTTCGCGCTGACCGCGATCTTCCTGCACTCCGGGCAGGTGTGCTCCGCCGGTGCGCGCCTGATCGTGCAGGACGAACTGCACGACGCGCTCGTCGACGAGATCGTGCGCAGGGCCGAGCGGATCCGCATCGGTGGCCCGTTCGACGACGACGCCGAGACCGGACCGCTCATCTCGGCGGGCCATCTGCACAAGGTCGAGGAATACGTCGCGACGTCGGTCGCCGAGGGTGCCGTGCTGCGCACCGGGGGCGCCCGCCCGGACGGTGAGCGCTACGCGGCGGGCCACTTCTACCTGCCGACCGTGCTCGACGAGGTGCAGCAGGGCTCGCATGCCGTCACGGAGGAATCGTTCGGCCCGGTGCTGACCGTCGAACGATTCACCGACGAGGACGACGCGGTGCGCATCGCCAACGACACGCACTACGGCCTCGCCGGTGCCGTGTTCACCGGCGACCCGGCGAAGGCGCAGCGCGTGGCCAACCGGCTGCGCCACGGCACCGTCTGGATCAACGACTTCCACCCGTACCTGCCGCAGGCCGAATGGGGCGGGTACAAGCAGTCCGGCATCGGCCGTGAACTCGGCCGTGGCGGCCTCGGCGAATACCAGGAAGCCAAGCACGTCTACCAGAATCTGCGGCCCGGTCCGCAGCGCTGGTTCTCCGGCGAATAAAGCCGGAATCACGGCGCGGAACGAACTCCGCGCATTTCGCACTACGCAGGAAACGACCACCCGGGAGAAGTGTGCCCGCTCCGGCGGGCGCGGAATCCGGGAAAGGAGTTCGGGGCATGAGTGCGCCCAACCACGACGCCGGACTCGGCGAGTTCGGCTACACCAACAAACTGAAACGCAGTCTCGGCGGATTCCATACGTTCGCCGCAGGGATCAGCTACATCTCGGTGCTCACCGGCACCTTCCAACTGTCCTACTTCGGGCTCGGCCTCGGCGGTCCCGCCTACTGGTGGTCCTGGCCGATCGTGTTCGTCGGACAGTTGCTGGTGGCGTTGAGTTTCGCCGAGCTGGCCTCGCGCTATCCCATCGCGGGTTCGGTCTACAACTGGGCGAAGAAGCTCGGCGGGCGCCACGTCGGCTGGCTCGCGGGCTGGATGATGCTACTGGCCTCGATCGTGTCGATCGCGGCGACGGCGCTGGCGTACCAGAACACGCTGCCGCAGATCTGGGAGGGTTTCCAGTTCATCGGCGACGGCCGTGACGCCACGGACGCCGCCGTCAACGGCATCGTGCTGGCGATGTTGCTGATCCTGTTCACCACGCTCGTCAACGCCTACGGCGTACGGCTCATGGCGCGGATCAACAGCACGGGCGTGTTCATCGAACTGGTCGCCGCGGTGGCGCTGATCGTCGCGCTGGCGCTGGTCGTGGTGAATCCGCCGACCGTCGTGTTCGAAACCGGCGGTACGGAGGCCGCGCACGGCGGCAGCTACCTGACGGCCTTCCTGGTGGCCGGTATCGCCTCGTCGTACGTCATGTACGGCTTCGACACCGCGGCCTCGCTCGGCGAGGAGTCGATCGACCCGCACCGCAACGCGCCGAAGGCGATCCTGCGCGCGCTGGTCGCCTCGTTCCTGCTCGGCGGGCTGATCCTGCTGTTCGGCATGATGGCGATCCGCGACCTCGACGCCCCCGAGCTGGGTGTCTCGGGGCTGCAGTTCGTCCTGAACGACGCGCTCGGCCCGTTGGTCGGCAGGCTGTTCCTGCTGGGCATCTTCGTCGCGATCACCGTGTGCGTGCTGGCGGTGCACACCGCCGCGATCCGCATCATGTTCGCGATGGCGCGCGACAACGCGCTTCCGGGCGGCAAGCGGCTGGCCCGGGTCAGCCCGCGGTTCCAGACGCCGGTCCTGCCCGCCGTGTTCATCGGCGTGCTCGCCGTGGTGCTGCTGCTGGTCAACATCGGCCAGCCGCAGATCTTCACCGCGGTGACGTCGCTGGCGATCATCCTCATCTACATCTCCTACCTGCTGGTCACGATTCCGATGCTGGTCGCACGCCTGCGCGGGCAGTGGCGGCCGACGAAGGATGAGGGCCGGTTCAGCCTCGGCAAGCTCGGCCTGCCGATCAACGTGCTCGCCGTCGTGTGGGGACTCGGCATGACGGTGAACCTCGCGTGGCCGCGCACCGAGGTGTACAACGCAGAACCGCCGCACCACTGGTACCTGCAGTACAGCGCGGTGTTGTTCGTCGGGATCGCGGCCGCGGGCGGATTCGCGTACTACTGGTTCGTCCAGCGGCACAAGGTCGGCGTGCTGGCCGACCACGCCGCACCCGAGAAGTCCGAATCGGACTCGGCCACACCCGGATCCGACGACGACCCGACCGCGCCGACATCCGACCGCGAAGCCTCGAGCCTCACCTGAGCCAGGAGGGAATTCCCATGACAGATCAGTTCGACTACGTCGTGGTGGGCGGCGGCAGCGCAGGTGCGGCGGTCGCGTCGCGGCTGTCCGAGGACCCCGACGTCACGGTGTGCCTGCTCGAAGCCGGACCGTCCGATGTGGGCGACCGCAACATCCTCGAACTCAACCGCTGGATGGCGCTGCTCGAATCCGGCTACGACTGGGACTATCTCATCGAGCCGCAGGCCAGCGGGAACTCGTTCATGCGGCACGCCCGCGCCCGTGTGCTGGGCGGCTGTTCGTCGCACAACTCGTGCATCGCGTTCTGGGCCCCGGCCGAGGACCTCGACGAATGGGAGTCGATGGGCCTGCCGGGCTGGGGCGCGAAGGACGTCTTCCCGCTGTACAAGCGATTGGAGACCAACGACGGCCCCGGCGAGCACCACGGCCGCAGCGGCCCGGTGACCATCCGCAGCGTTCCGCCGAACGACCCGTGCGGCGTGGCACTGCTGGAGGCCTGCGAGCAGCAGGGCATCCCGACCACGGAGTTCAACTCCGGAACAACCGTCGGTCACGGGGCGAACTGGTTCCAGATCAACGCCCGTGAGGACGGCACCCGCTCGTCCTCGTCGGTGTCCTATCTGCACCCGGTCATGGACCGGCCGAACCTGGAGATCCGCACGGGGGCGTGGGCCAAGAAGGTCACGTTCGACGGCACCCGCGCCACCGGCGTGCAGTACCTCGACGAGGACCAGATCCACACGCGCAGCGTCACCGCGCGCCGCGAGGTCGTGCTGTCGACAGGTGCGATCGACACGCCCAAGCTGCTCATGCTGTCGGGCATCGGCCCGGCCGAGCATCTTCGGGAGTTCGGCCTCGACGTGCTCGTCGACTCCCCCGGCGTCGGCGCCACGCTGCAGGACCACCCCGAGGGCGTCATCAGCTGGGACGCCAAGCAGCCGATGGTCACGGAATCGACGCAGTGGTGGGAGATCGGCATCTTCACCCGGACCGAGGGCGGTTCCGGACGGCCTGACCTGATGTTCCACTACGGCTCGGTGCCGTTCGACATGCACACGGTGCGGCAGGGCTACCCGACCTCGGAGAACGCGTTCTGCCTGACGCCGAACGTCACCCGGGCTCGGTCGAGCGGCACGGTGCGGCTGCGCAGCCGCGACTTCCGCGACAAGCCCGCCGTCGACCCGAAGTACTTCACGCATCCGCACGACATGCGCGTGATGACCGAGGGCATCAAGCTGGCCCGCCGGATCACCGAGCAGCCCGCGATGCGTGAGTGGGCAGGCGCCGAGCTCTTCCCCGGGCCGGATGTGCAGACCGACGACGAGATCGCCGACTACATCCGGCGCACCCACAACACGGTGTACCACCCCGCGGCGTCCGTCCCGATGGGCGCCGAGGCCGACAAGCCGCTGGACGAGCGGCTGCGGGTGAAGGGCGTGCACGGGCTGCGCGTTGCGGACGCCTCGGCCATGCCGTTCCTCGTGGCGGTGAACCCGAACATCACCACGATGGCGATCGGCGAGAAGTGCTCCGACATGCTCAAGGCCGACAACGCCTGATCGCAGGCGGTGGCGCCACGGCGCCGACACTCGCCGCGGCCGGGTGCGATCCCCCGGCACCCGGCCGCGGTGACGCCGTGCCCGCGCCGTGACCTCCGACCACGGCGCGGGCACGGCTGCCATCCGGGGTCCCTCCCGGTCCCGATGCGGGAGGGAACCCGGCCGGCAGCGGGCGACATCGGTGGCAAACAGCAGGCACGGCGCAGTAGGCACGGTGCGGCAGGCACGGCACAGCCACGACAGTGCGGCAGGCGGTCGAACACGACTTCGCGCAGCGCTTTTCGCAATCCTGCTCACAATTGCTACCATGGTCCCATGCCCGAGATCACGCCCAGCGAACTCCGCAACGACAGCTCTCGCATCCTGAGCCGAGTCGAACACGGGGAGCGCTTCACGGTCGTTCGCGGCAACACCCCGACCGCCGAGGTCATCCCGACGCAGCGGCGCCAGTACCAGAGTCGGGCGGAGATCATCGCGGCGGTGGCGGCGCTGCCCCCGATCGACATCGAACGATTCCACGCCGACCTCGACGCTCACGTCGACGGCGACATCGTCGTCGATGAGTGAGCCGACGGAGCCGGCAGGTCCGGCGCTGATCGACACCAATGTCGTCATCGACCTCGGAAGCGGTCTCGCGCCCGAGGCGCTACCCGACGGGGCCCTGTACCTCAGCGCCATCACTCTGGCCGAGCTGTCCGCAGGCGTGACCGCCGCGAGAACTCCCGACGACCAGGCCGCCCGGCTACGTCGACTCCAGTGGGTCGAGAGCAGCTTCGCGCCGGTGCCGTTCGACGCCGAGGCCGCACGCTTCTACGCCCAGATCTACGCCCGCGTCCGCGCTGAGGGGCGCCAACCTCGGAGGCGGCTCGCCGACCTGCAGATCGCGTCCATCGCCGGTGCGCACGGGTGGCCGCTCGTGACGCGCAACCCGGCCGACTTCACCGGCCTCGATTCCCTCATCGAGCTCGTCGCGGTGTAGCCGGACGGACGCGGGTGCACGTCCGTGACCAGGCGCGGGCTGTGACCTGTGTCCGAGATGTCAGGTCTGGCCGCGGAACGGGCGCCGCATCGGCAATACTCCTGCGGTGACCTGGATGATCTGGCTGATCGGCGGCCTCGTGCTGATCGGCGCCGGCGTGGTGAGCGCCTACCTGCCCCGGCTGCGCGCGCACGGCGAACGGAAACGCGCGGCCTGGGCGACGGCGAAGGCGGCGATCGCCGCCGCCGGGGTGAGCCGCGACGCCTGCGCCGCCGACGTGCCCGAGGCGCGGCGGCTGCTCGCCGAGGCCGAGGCGCTCAGCGGCGGCCCCGACGCCGCACGGACCGCGACCGAACTGGCCGAACGCGCCGACACGCTGTGGCGGGAGGCGCGCGATGGCTGACCGCACCCTCGACATCGCTCGCTGGGCGCTGGCGGGGGTGGCAATCCTCGTCGCGGTGGTTTTCCTGCTCCAGCAACGCCAGGGCGACATCGACGTCAGCTACGGCGGGTCGCCGTCGTCGGACTACGAGGAAGGCGATGCGGGCGAGCTGGGCGACCACACCGTGCCCGCGACCGAGCAGATGGTGCGGCAGGTGCAGGCCGAGCCGGTCGTGCGGCTGCCCGGGGCGGACGCGACGTGGAACCGGCAGTGGCTGCGCGAGCACGTCGACACCGCAGGCGTGCGGCTGCTGTTCGCACCGCCCGGGCTGGACGAGCGGGAACGTAAGCGGGTCAGCGAGGTCGCCGAGGACCCCGGCATCGCCGACGCACCGTTCGAGCTGGTCACGATCGTCGGCACGAAGGTCCGCGGCGGTGTGTACACGGCAGAGCCCGACGACCTCGACGGTTTCCAGCGGCAGTTCGCCGCCGACGACGTCACGGGACTGCTCGCAGCGGTGATCACCGGCCTGCGGGAGGGCGGCGATCCGCCGTCTCCTCCTGGCCTGACCTGGCGTGAGCCGAGCGGTGCCGAGCTCGGCACCGTCGCAGCCGACCTCGAACGCGACCGGCTGCACGTGGCGGAAGGGGCCACCCTGTCGGAGGTGCCCGGCAATGCGGCCGACGCCTTCCCCGGCACCGAACCGATGGTCGTCGCGCTCCCGCGCCAGGACCCCGGCCGTCCGGTCCCCGACTACGCACCCGCCCTGGCCGAACGGTTCCCCGACACTCCGGTCGTCGTGCTGTACGGCAACTACGTCGACTACGCGGGTCCGCACCGCGGCCAGTTCTACGAGGTGGCCACGGCCGGGGTCTACGGCATGCTGGGCGACCGGCTCAGCCGCTTCGACTACCCGCAGGACAACGTCCTGTACGCGTGGCTGAACAAGGTGACCGACATCCGGTACGCGGGCCTGTTCGACCGCCCGCTGCCGTACCAGCCGTTCGACCCGCTGAAGGTCACGATGCCCGCGCTGCCGTTCGTGTTCGCCGGGTGCGTGCTCGGGGTCGTCGTCCTGTCGGTGACGGCGCTGCGCCGCAGGCCGTCGCACGGCAGGCCGCCGACGGTGCGCCTGGCCGCGTTGTCGGCGTTGTCGGTCGAGGTCTCCGGCCTGACCACCGAGGCGAGCGACCCGTCGCTGACCCGCGCGATCACCCACCTCGACGCGGCCAGGGAACGGGACGGGTCGGCAGCGGGCAGGCGATCGGCCCACCAGCTCCTGGACAAGGCCGAACGCGAACTGACCGAGACGGCACGGCTGATCGGGCGCAGCGACTACGAACCGCGGCGCTACACCGCGGGCTGGGGAGTGTGACCGGCGATGACCGTGTTCAAGAAGCCGTTCACGCTGGCGGTGCTCGTCGCCGTCGCGCTCGCGGGCTGGGCGGCGGTCAGCGGCGGGCTCTTCGACGGTGCCGTCGCGAGCACGCTCCGCAGCTCGTCGGTCTACTCGGCCGCGGACTACGACGTCGATCGGGCCGAGGCCGAACGGGTGATCGGCAACCGCAAGCTCACCGTCGGGTTCCTCTCCCCCGGCGAGGACGCGGGCGAGGTGTGCGACGACGTGGCGGGCGCCGCCGACGGCACCCTGTTCGTCGCCATGACCAGGGAGGGCGGCGACTGGTCGACCTACGGGTGCAGCCACCACACCGACGAGATCGGCCAGGCCATGGTCGCCGAGTCGGTCATCGCGCGCGGCACGGGCGTGTTCGTCGACCGGCCCATCGAGACGTTGAAGGTCATGGTCGTCAACTTCGACCAGCTCGTGCGTTCCGGACACGTGCCCGACGGACCGCGGACGATCGATCCGCCGCTGCCGCGGTATCTGCTCGCCGGGGCGTTGCTCGCTGCCGTCGCGGCAGGTTCGGCGGTGGCCTACGCCGTCGCACGGGCCGTCGGCAGGCGGGCGGCGGCCCGCCGGATCGAGGCCGAGACCGGCGACGACGCCCGCAGCGTGCTCAACGCCGAGACCGGCGCGGTGTCCCGGACGATCATCGACCTGGACAAGGCGTACGCCCGTGCGGCCCGCGGATCGGCGGCGCCGCAGCGGAACTTCGTCACCGGCTACCGCCGCCTGATCGACGAGTACGTCGCGTTCACCCGCGAGGTCGCGGCAGCGGGCGAGGACGACCTCGACCCCCTGGTCGAACGGGCACGCGAACTGCACCGCAAGGCCACCCGGCTGGAGACCGAGGCCCGGGGCGTACGCACGAGGTGATCATCCGTAACCATCGCGTATCCGGATGATCCGGTGTGTCCGGATGATCCGGCGTGTCCGGTGACCGTGGCCGGCGCGCGCTGGACTGCTTGGCGGCCTGCGCGCGGATCTTGCTCGTCGACGCGTCACCGGATGGGTCACTGATCGCTGGTCAGCGGCACGAACGCGACGGGCATGAGATGCTCCCGCCGCCCGTTGTGCACCCGCACGAGCTGCCCGGCTCCCGCGGTGCCCACCGGGCAGACCAGCCGCCCTCCCGGAGCGAGCTGGTCGAGCAGCGCGCGCGGGATGTCGTCCGCCATGGCCGCCACGGACACGGCGTCGAACGGGGCCCGGTCCGGGGCGCCGCGGGTGCCGTCCGCGTTCCGCACCTCGACGTTGTCGTGCCCGAGTTCCGCGAGCAGCTCCCGTGCACGACCGGCCAGCGCCGGGTGCCGTTCGATGGCCACGACCCGACCGGCGCACAGCGACAGCACCGCCGCGGCGTATCCGGTCCCCGCCCCCACTTCCAGCACATCGTCGTCGGGGGCCAGGGCCAGGGCCTCGGCCATACGGGCCACCATGTCCGGCGCCGAGATCGTCTGGCCTTCGCCGATCGGCAACGGGCGGTCATCGTAGGCTTCCCCGGCGTGGTCCGGGTGGACGAACCGTTCGCGCGGGACCACGGCCATGGCCTCGAGTATCCGTGAATCGGTGACCCCGGAACGCCGCACCCGCTCCACCATCGCCTCGCGGCCGCGCACCATGCTCATTCCGTGCGACTCGATGTGCCCACTCAACGTGCCCGGGCGAGCCGCTGTTCGAGCTGCGCCTTCGTCATCTTCGAGCGGCCACGGATGCCCTGCCGTTTGGCGTCGGCGTACAACTGTGCCTTGGTGCGGCCTCCCGGGCCCGAGCCGGATCGCAGACCTCCGCGGCGCGGAGCCGAGATGTCCTCGGTGGCGGTCGTGCTCCGCTGCTCGGCCTCCCCGCTGCGAGCGCGTTGCTTGTTCACGGTGCGGGCCGCGATCTCCTCCGCGCGGTCCCGTGCGACCCCTCGCCGCTCCTGGGAGGCTTCGATGTGTTCGTACTGGCGCTCGGCCTTCGCGCTCCACTCCTGCTCGCGCGGGTTTCGCCGCTGACGCCGAGCCGTCTGGCGTGGCATGGCTGAACCATTCCCTTCGCCGAAGCGTGTCGCGTCACCCGTTGGCCTACCCTGCGACTCCACCCTCCAATCACACCGTCGAGAACCGCGTGTTCTGCAGTCAGCCGCGTGTGTTCTGCATTCGGGTCGGCGTGTACTGCGTTCCGAATCGCCGACGTCACAGTGCGAAGAAATCCCCCACCACGTGGCCACCTTCGCGGGCGGCGACCTCGTCGTGGACCCAGCCACCGACCGCGACGTCGAGCACACCCAGGCCGAACGGGGAGAAGATCGCCGCCTTCCCCGGTTCCTTCGCGAGGTCGCCGCGCACGACGTCCGCGATCGTGCCGTGGACGAACTCCCGGTGGCCGACCTGCTGCTCGGCGAGGTGGAGCGAGGTCTGCTCCCGCACGGCGTGGTCGACGTCGTCGGTGACGTTGGTGGCGGTGAGCACGAGCTCGGGCGCGAAGTCCCGCAGGGAGAGGTGCAGTACGACCGGAGCGTCGGCGAGCAGCGCGGGATCGGTCAGGTGCGGCGTCCCGGCCACGGTGGCGACGACGACGAGGTCGGCACCGGAGAACGCGCCGGCGACGTCGTCGACGACCGTCACCGGCGCGGCGGGCCCGTCCGCGGCGAGCACCTCGGCGAACCTCTCGGCATTACCGCGGTCGGTGTCGAACAGCGCGAACTCGCCGACGTCCCACGACAGGTCCCGCAGGAACATCCGCACGTGGTCGCTGATCAGACCGGTGCCGACGAAGCCGACCTTGCCAGCCGCACGACGGCCGAGCAGTTCCTGCGCACCCAGCACCGCGGAGGCCGCCGTGCGCGTCGCGGAGACGAGTGAGGCCTCCAGCAGGGCGTACGGGTAGCCGGTGTCGTAGTCGTTGAGCACCATCACCGCCGACGCCCTGGGAAAGCCGTGGGCGACGTTTCCCGGGTAGCTGGCGATCCACTTGATGCCGGCTCGCGGGCCGACTCCGGATCGCGGACCGGCCCCGGAATCGGAGCCGGAATCGCCGTCGAGGAACGCGGGCAGTGCGATGATCCGGTCCCGGGGCCGGTCGGGAAAGCGGAGGAAGCTGGAATGCGGGTTCGCGCTCGCGCCGTCGGCGTGAGCCAGATAGGCGTCGCGGACGGACTCCAGCGCTCCTTCGCGGTTCCCCTCGATCGTCGCGGTCACGTCCGCGGCGCCGATGATGCGCAACCCCTCGGGAGGGGCGGGTGCGGTCTGCGCGGGCGGATGTTCGGACACGGGTGGTCCTCCTCGTCGGTCGGGGTGCAGCCGGTAGTCATCGTGCCCTGACTCGGACCGGCGACGACGGACAGGCGCGACCGGACCGGAGCAGGTGCTCAGTGGCCGCCGGAGCCGATCCGGTGTCCCTCGATGGCGAGCCGGGCGGCAGCGACGGATTTGCGCACCACCAGCTCGGGCGCATAACCGTGCTTCGAGAACACCCCGTCGAGCCAGAACATGCCGTACCCGTGCGCCTGAGTGAACAGCTGCTCCATGAGCTCGAGCGCGCTCTCCGGCCGGTCGGACACCGCCAGGCACAGGGTGAGGAACTGGTCGGTCAGGCGCCGGGTCTCGTCGGTCAGCTCCGGGTACTCGCGGGCCTGGAGTCCGCCGGCATAGATGACGTTCATCCCCGCACGCCGTTCGATGACGTACCCGGTGTAGGCACCAGCCGCCGCGGCGAGCGCGTCCGCCGGGTCGGACATCCCTTCGGCGGCCGCGGCGACCCGGTCGGCGAGCTGACTCGCGACGGCCGTGGCGACGGCGGCGAGCAAACTCTCCCGCTCCGGGAAATGCCGGTACGGCGCCCCCGGACTGACCTGCGCGCGCCGGGCCACCTCGGCCACCGAGAACCCGGTGACGCCCTGTTCGGCGATGAGGTCGAGCGCGACGCGCACGAGCTCGTCGCGACGCTCCCCGCGGTGGTGCCGGTCGCCCATGGCCTGGATCACATCTCTCGATCGGAATATGTAAGACCCCTCTTACGTCGAGATGTAAGAGGGCCCTTACTTCGGGGCACGTGATCGAGTATCGCAGGAGTTCTGATGAGCACAACGACGCACGCCATCGCCGCACCCGGCCCGGGAGCACCGCTCGAACGGACGACGATAGAACGGCGTGAGCTGCGTCCCGACGACGTCCTGATCGACATCGCCTACGCAGGCATCTGCCACAGCGACATCCACCAGGCACGCGGCGAATGGGGCGAGGCGATCTTCCCCATGGTTCCGGGGCACGAGATCGCGGGCACGGTCGCCGCGGTGGGATCGGCCGTGACCGGCCACCGCGTCGGTGACCGGGTCGGGGTCGGCTGCATGGTCGACTCGTGCGGTGAGTGCGAGTACTGCCTGGCCGACACCGAACAGTTCTGCGTCAAGGGCAACGTCCAGACCTACAACGGCGTGGGCTTCGACGGCGAGAACACCTACGGCGGGTACAGCAGGCAGATCGTGGTCCGCGACGCCTTCGTGTGCCGCATCCCGGACGGCATCGGCCTCGACGTCGCCGCCCCGCTGCTCTGCGCGGGCATCACCACCTACTCACCGCTGCGCCAGTGGGGTGCGGGCCCCGGCAAGAAGGTCGCGGTCGTGGGCCTCGGCGGCCTCGGCCACGTGGCGGTGAAGCTGGCCGCGGCCATGGGCGCCGAAGTGACGGTGCTGAGCCAGAGCCTGAAGAAGCAGGAGGACGGCAAGCGGCTCGGCGCGACCGAGTACTACGCCACCGCCGACGAGGCGACCTTCGACGTGCTGCGCGGGCGGTTCGACCTGATCCTCAACACCGTCTCGGCCGAGATCCCCATCGACGCCTACCTCGGCCTGCTGCGGGTCGGCGGAGCGATGGTGAACGTCGGCGCCCCCGGCGAGCCGTTGGCCTACAACGCGTTCTCGCTGATCGCCGGCAACAAGGCGCTCGCGGGTTCGATGATCGGCGGCATCGCCGAAACGCAGGAGATGCTGGACTTCTGTGCCGAACACGGGATCGGCGCCGACATCGAAACGATCGCGGCGGCGGACGTCAACACCGCGTACGAACGCGTGGCGGCCAGCGACGTGCGTTACCGCTTCGTGATCGACACCGCGACGATCGGCGGCTGATCGCGTCACCGGTGGCCCGGCGGGTGCACCCGCCGGGCCACCGGTGAGGGCCGGCCAACCGTCCACTGTGGTCAACTGCGGGGGACACCTCGCGCGCCGGCACCGTTCACGGCCCCTGCGTCCGGCCCCAGCCTCACCCCATGCAGTGATGACGTGGCTCGGCGCCCGGCGCGACCCCTCGGCGCCACCGCCTCACGGCGGCAGCATGGTCCACGACCCCGGCGAGTAGCCCGGCCGCGTCCCCGGCGACGGCCCGGCGTCACATCACCCGCTCGGCCGGACACCCGGCGGCTATAGGGTGCCCCGCGTGAGTACCAGCGGGCTGGGAGCCGACGTGAACAAGGACGTGGACGAGGACGGTCTCGAAACGCAGGAGACCCCCGTGGCGACCACGACCGGACCGGGTCCGCTGCGGCGGCTGATGCGCGGCATCGGCCCCGCCACGACGGCCGTGACGTGCTACGTCGCCGCGATGGCGCTGTCGTGGCTGCTGATCGACCTCGCCGATCTCAACCCGCTCAGCCTCCGCGGGGCGGTCACCCCGGTCGCGGTCGGTGCGGTGATCGCCGTCGTCGCGATCGCCCTCGCGGCGCGCTTCGCGTCCGACCGGCTCACGGGGGCGGTCGCCGGCCTGTACTCGGGCTGGATCGGCCTGGTGCTCATCAACGCGCTGCACGGCACGCCGTTCGGCCACAACGAGCTGCACAACTGGGACACCCTCCGGATGTCGGCGCTGGCGAACCGGCTGACCACCACGTGGGGCAGCACCGATGCGTTCCTGCCGGGGCTGCCCTCGGAATACCCCGTGCTGTACCCGTGGTTGGTCGCGCGGGCCTCCGAACTCCTGGGCAGGCCCACCTGGACCCTGGTCGGGGACATGGAGGTGCTGTTCATCTCGGCCGCGGCGCTGGTGGCCTTCCTCCTGTGGCGCCGGCTGACGAGCGCGCCCGCCGCGCTGGCCATGGCCGCCGTCGCACCGGTCGTGTTCATGCACGGCCACAAGAGCTACGAGATCCTCACCCTCGCGGTGTTCGTCCCGTGGGCACTGGCCACCTTCGCGGGTCTGTCCCGAGAACGGGGCGGGTTGCACTGGCTTCCCGCGGGCATCATCGGCGGGCTGTTCGTCTGCACCTACACCGGCTATCTGATGTTCGGCGTGATCGGCGGGCTGGCGCTCATCGCCGCACGACTGCTGCGCCCGGACCGCAAGCCGTATCTGCTGCATCTCCTCGGCGTGCTGGTGACGTCGGTCGTCGTGTCGTCGTGGTACGTCTTCCCACTGGTGTGGGCCTACCTCACGCAGACGCGCAACGTCGTCGCCGACACCTACCCGAACATCGTCATCGGCGAAGATCCGGTACCGCTTCCGTTCCTGGAGGTCACCCCGATCGGGCTGCTCGCGCTCGCGGGACTGTTCGGCATGTGCTGGTACCGCGCCCGCGAATGGTGGGCACAGCCCATGCTGCTGCTACTCGGCGGGATTTACCTGTACTGGGCCATCTACATGACGCAGCTGGTGGGCAACGGGCACACCGGGTTCCTCGTGAAGACCCCGCGCATGATCACCATGGTGCTGGTGACCGCGGGCGTGCTCACGCTCGTGCGCGCGGCGAAACCGGTGGCCGCGGCACTGCGGCTCACCCTGCCGCGCGGCGTGGGCGTCGCCGCGCTGGCCGTGCTGCTCGTGTCGTCGGGTCTCGTGGCCTGGGACAAGTGGACGCCGGGCAACCCCAAGGGCTTCGCCGACGCCGAACCGCACGTGCCGCACTCCGAGGTCACGCCGAACCCCGCGCTGTTCGCCCACATGCAGCCGGGGCCGGACGGCCGGCCTTCCGAGTTCATCCCGCCCGACCTGGTGGCGATGCCGATGCCCGCGGACCGGATCGCCGCCGAGGTCGAGGCGCGGCTCGGCGCCGACGCGAGGCCGATGTCGCTGTCGACGGACATGCGGCTCTACGCCTACGAGCTCTGGTGGGGCTACCTGCAACGCGGGCACTACTCGGCGAACAGCCTCATGCGCTACACCGAGCGGTCGGCGGAACTCGACAAGCTCGCCGCCATCGACGATCCGAGGCGGTTCGCCGCCGCGTCCGCCGACACCCGGTTCGGCGGCATCGACGTCTTCCTGCTGCGCAAGAACCCCGACGGCTGGTACTTCAACAGCCGCGTCACCTTCGACCCGGCGTCCTTCCGCGGCGACGCGTTCGACGTCGTCGACGACCTGCCGGCCGGCCTCGTACTCGCCGTACGGACTCCGTGAGGCGGCGGCGTCACTCGAGCTGCGGCGTCACTCGAGCTGCGGCGTCACTCGAGCAGTCCCATCACGCCCGGCAGCCCGAGTGACAGCGCGGGCACGAACGTGACGGCGAGCAGCACCACGATGAGGCCGGCGAAGTACGGCAGCAGCTTCGGCACGACCTGCTCGATCGACACCCCGCTCACGCCGGTCCCGACGAACAGGACCGAACCCACCGGCGGCGTCATGGTGCCGATGCACATCGCGAGGATCAGCACCATGCCGAAGTGGACGGGGTCCATGCCGAGCTCCTCGGAGATCGGCAGCAGGATGGGCGTGAAGATGAGGATCGCCGGTGTGATGTCCATGAACGTGCCGACCACCAGCAGCACCAGGAGCATCAGCAGCAGGATGACCGCCTTCGAGTCGGCGACCGACAGCAGCGTGTCCGTGATCGCCCCCGGGATGCCGGTGTAGGCCATCACCCAGGACATGCCCGCGGACGCGGCGATGAGGAACATGACGATGCCGGTCGCGGTGACCGTGCGGGTCACGACCTCCGTGAAGTCCCGCCACGACATGCTGCGGTACGCCAGCGCGAGCACCAGGGTGTACAGCACGGCGATGCCGGCACCCTCGGTCGCGGTGAAGACGCCGAACACGATGCCGCCCACCACGACGACGATCAGCAACAGGCCCGGCACCGCACGGAGCAGCACCCGCGCCGCCGCGGCCATACCGACGCGGCCCAGTTTCGGATACCGCTGCCGCCGCGTGAACACGTACGCGATCGCCATGATCACGAGGCCCATGAGGATGCCCGGTACGTAACCGGCCATGAACAGGGCCGAGACGGACACCCCGCCCGCGACGGTCGAGTAGACGATCGCGGCCGTCGTCGGCGGGATGAGCAGCCCGGTCGGAGCCGACGCGACGTTCACCGCGGCTCCGAACGCGGGGTCGTAACCCGCCTCCTTCTGCCGGTCGTGCAGCGTGCTGCCGACCGCGGCGGCCGACGCGACGGCCGAGCCGGACAGCGACCCGAACAGGGTGTTGGCGAGCACGTTGGTGTGCGCGAGCGCGCCGGGCACCCGGCCCACCGCGACGAGCGCGAGGTCGACGAGCCTGCGTGCGATGCCGCCGGTGTTCATGATGTTGCCCGCGAGGATGAACAGCGGGACGGCCAGCAGCGAGAAGCTTTCGATGCCCACGTTCATCTGCTGGCCGACGATGTAGGTGGCGTCGTCGACCGGCAGGAACATCAGTGCGGTGACCAGCGAGGCGACGCCCAGCGAGACCGAGATCGGCACGCCGGAGAACAGCAGGATGAAGAAGGCGCCGAACAGGATGGTGGCGGCGGTCAGAGCGCCCATCAGTCTGTCCCCTCCGTCTCGACCGGGACCTCATCGGTGAGGTCCTCCCAGATGTTGAGCACCTGCGCGAACACGATCGCGGCACCCGCGATCGGCCCGATCGTGTAGACCAGGCCGCGGGAGATCCCCAGCAGCGCCGAGTAGTTGGTGGCCGCGCTGAGCGCGAGCATCGTGCCGCCGATGACCAGCACGACGACGGCGAACACCAGCACGAGGACGTCCGTGCCGACGATCAGCGCGCGCTGCATCGGGGGCGCGAACTTGTCCCGCAGGAACAGCAGCGACATGTGCTTGCGGTGCAGGAAGGCGTACGCGGCGCTGATCATCGACGTCCAGATGAGGGCGTAGCGCACGAGTTCCTCGGTGAAGGCCGCGGGCGTCCCCAGCACGTAGCGGGTGAACACCTGGTACAGCACCAGCAGGGTCATGACGACGAGCAGGGCACCGGCGAAGGCGGCGAGGACGCCGCCGAGCAGCCGCCGCACCCGGTCCAGACGATCGCGTGTGGTCATAGGAGATCCTCAGTCCCTTCCCGACTCGATGACGGAGAGGAGCTGCGCGACCTCGGGGTACTCCTCGGCGTACCGGTTCACGACCGGCCGGGTGGCTTTCCGGAAGGCCTCGGTGTCGACGTCGGTGATGAACCGGACGCCCATCTCCTTCGCCTCGGCGATCGACTCGTCGATGCGCTCAGCCCACGCGGTCTTCTGCCGTTCGGTCGAGGCGCGGGCGGCCTCGGAGAGCAGTTCCTCGTCGGCCGGGGAGAGCCGGTCCCACGTCTCGGTGCTGATCACCAGGACGTCCGGGATCCAGGTGTGCTCGGTCATCGAGAACACCTTGGACACCTCGCCGTGGGCGCTGTCGGTCAGCACCGTCTCGTTGCTCTCGGCGCCGTCGATCAGGCCGGTCTGCAGCGAGGTGTAGGTGTCGCCGAAGGCCATCACGACCGGTGCCGCTCCGAGCGCGCCGACGAAGTCGGTCTGCGACCGCATGTCCTGCACCCTGGTCTTCAGTCCGCGCAGGTCCGCCGGCTCCCGCACGGGCGTGTTCCGGGTGTAGAACGACCGCGCGCCCGAGCTGTAGTAGGTGAGGCCGAGGAATCCCTTGTCGGCCGTGGAGTGGAAGTAGTTCGCCATCTCCTCCGAATCCATCACCTCGTAGAACTCCTGCTCGGAGTCGAACAGGTACGGCAGGCCGAAGGTGTGGTAGCCGGGGTCGTAGGTCGCCAGCCCCGGCGCGCTGACCCGGGTCATGTCGACGATGCCCTCGTGGAGCTGGCCGAGCACGTCAGGTTCGGCGCCCAGTTGGCCGTTGCCGTAGATCTTCACCACGATGCGGCCGCCGCTGCGCCGCTCGACGTCCTCGGCGAACGAGGCGAGCGCCTGCGAGGTGACGTGGTCGTCGCCGAGGTTGTTCGCCAGGGTCAGCACCAGCGGGTTCTGCTGCGTCGCCTCGGCGCTCGTCCGCGCACCCGATGCAGGCGCGCACGCGCCCACGGCCGTCACGAGGATCAGGGCCATGATGCCGCTCATGCCGCTGATCAGTCGGTTCCTCATGCCTGCCTTCCTCACATGCCGATCATGTCGACGGGCTCGAACGAGACGTCGACGGTGAGATCACCGCCGGGGTCGGGGGTCTTGATCAGCACGGATCCGAGCCCGATGTCGTAGTGCCAGCCCGTCTCCGCGGCGTCGAACCGGCCGCGGTGCAGGTACTGCGGGAGACGCTCGCCGTCGAGGTCCACCCGGTGCGGGCACTGCCCCGGCCGTACGACGTCGAACAGCAACCGCTCGACGGAGCTGCGGTGGTCGCCGCGCCGCGACAACTGCAGGCGCACCCGCTCGCCGGCGCTCATGCGGATCTCGGTCTCGCGGAACGCGCCGTGCTCGTGAGCCCGAGTGAGACCGTCGTCCTCGTAGAGGGTGAACCGGCCGTCCCGGTCCGGGACGCAGATCAGCCGCAGGTCCGTCACCTCGTCACGGGTGAGGCTGTCCAGCCGGTTCTCCGCCAACGGCACGATGCCGCCGCCGCGCAGGAAAAACGGGATCGAGCCCAGGTCCACCGGCTTCGCCACGACCCGGCCGCCCTCGTGGCGCTCCCGGGTCCAGAAGTCGTAGAACACCTCGCCCGCGGGCAGGCGGACGCTGCGGGTTCCGGCGCCCGGGGCGAGCACGTTCGCGACGAGCAGCGAGTCGCCGAGCATGAAGTCCTCGAAGACCTCGTCGACGGCCGGATCGTTCTGAAAGACACTGACCAGCGGCTCCATGATCGGCCCGCCGGTCGCCGCGGCCCGCGCCGTGAGCGAGTACAGGTACGGCGACAGCCGGTAGCGCAGCTTGATGGCGTCCCGCACGTAGTGCGTGTGGTCGGGGTACATCCACGGCTCGGTCACCGTGTTGTCGGAGTTGACCGAGTGGATCGACAACCGCGGCTGGAAGACGCCGTGCTGCACCCAGCGGACCAACAGCTCCGGCTCCGGTGCCGGCCCGTGGAATCCGCCGATGTCGCAACCGTGGTGCGGAAAGCCGGACAGGCCCATCCCGAGGATCGTCGCGACGTTGTGCCGCAACGACTCCCACGACGTCGAGTTGTCACCCGCCCAGCTCTGCGCGTAGCGCTGGATGCCGGCATGACCGGAGCGGCACACGATGAAGGGGCGGGCGTCGGGAGCCGTCTCCGCGACGGCGTCGCGGGTCACGTGGCACATGAGGTTCGACATCACGCTGCGCAGCCGGCCGATCGTGGCGCCCGCGCCCTCGAAGTCCACCCGGGAGTCGGTGTCGACGATGCCGTCGTACTCGCAGTTGTCGTTCCACACCGACGTGGTGCCCTTGCTCAGCACGGCGTCGGTGAGCCACCGCCGCCACGCGTCCCGCGCGGCGGGCTTGGTGAAGTCGACGAATCGGCCCGGCCCGCCCCACCAGGCGCCGACCGCGGGGCCTTCGCCGGCTGCCTCGGCTGCGTCGGCGCTGCGGGTGACGAAGACGTCCTCACCGCGGAACTCGTCGATTCCGGGATGGACGTCGAGAACCCCGGGCTTGACGTTGGGTGACACCGTGATGCCGCGCTCGGCCATCGCGGCGAAGAATCCCTCCGGATCGGGGAAACGACGCTCGTTCCACGTGAACACGCACCGTTTCGGCCCGGTCTCGGTGTCCTGTGTGGTGTAGCCCGAGGAGAGCTGGAACCCGTCGACCGGGATGTCCTCTTCCCTGGCGGTGTCGATGAAATCGGTGATCGCCCGGTCGCTGTCGGCGTCCACTTCGGAGTAGTACATCGACGAGGCCAGGTATCCCAGCGCGTACTTGGGCAGCAGCGGCGGCCTGCCGGTCAGTGTCGTGTAGCGCTGCACCACGTCCCGCATGCCCGGGCCCGCGATGAGGAAGAGGTCGATGTCGCCGCCGTCGGCGCGGTAACGACTGTGCGGGGGCCAGTAGTTGCTCCGCTGCCTGCCGAGGTCGAATTCGCAATCGTAGGTGTTGTGGTAGAAGTACCCGACCGCTTTCCGGTTCTCCCGGTTCAGTTTGAGATAGAACGGAATGTGCTTGTACAGCGGATCGGTTTCGCGCGGATCGTAGCCGAGCGCGTCCTTCGGGCTCATCGTGATGAGCTGCTGCGCCTTGTTCAACCGGCCCGTGGTCTCACCGAAACCGTAGAAGGCGTCGTCGGGGGAGATCTCGCTGGTGTGACTGCGGCGCCCGTTCGCATCGGCCAGATAGCCGAGGCCGACGACGTCGGAATGCAGCAGCGTGCCCTCGTGGTCGTGGACGCGGATCCGGAACGGGTCCTTCTCGATGTCCACTCGCAGGTTCCCGCCGGTCATCCGGACCCGGTCGCCCAGGTCGTCGAGCTCGAACGGCGACGGCGTCACCCGGGTGCGCTCGGCCCCGAAGAACTCGTCGAGCCGGTCCGGCCACGCCGTCGTGGTCAGCGTGTACGACTCCTCGGCGAACTCGCCGTCGAAACCGGCGCGAATGCGCAGAATGCCGTCGGCCACGACGATGATCCGGATCTCGACGCCGTCGGTGTGAATCCGGACCCACTCGCCTGCCCGCTGCACTCGCTCGACTCGTGATGTGACACGCACGGGAACTTCTCTCGATCCGACGAATTGCTTACTGTCACCGGAGGCGGCACCTGCACCCACTCCGGCGCGGAACCGGCGGTGCGCAGGCACGCCTCACCAATCATGAACGGTTCCGTCCCGAAGCCGGTTCACCGGCAGGTACGCCCGCTCGTACGGGTACTGCGCAGCCAGATCCTCGTCCAGGTGAATGCCGAGACCGGGCTCCTCACCGGGTCGGAGGCCGCCGTGGGCGAACTCGTAGGTCGGGCCGAACACCTCGCGCGTCTCCCGGCTGTGGACCATGTACTCCTGGATGCCGAAGTTGTGCAGTGCCAGCCCGAGGTGCACCGCGGCCGCCAGCCCGACCGGCGAGACGTCCGTCGGGCCGTGCATACCGGACTTGACCTGGTACATCGCCGCGTAGTCCATGATCCGCCGCACGCTGGTGATCCCGCCCGCGTGGGTGATCGGCGAACGCACGTAGTCGATGAGCTGCTCACGGATGAGGTGCTGGTAGTCCCAGATCGAGTTGAACACCTCGCCGATCGCGAGTGGCGTCGTCGTGTGGTGACGTACCCAGCGCAGCGCTTCCTGGTTCTCGGCGGGCGTGACGTCCTCGAGCCAGAACAGGTCGTAGGGCTCCAGCGACTTGCCGAGCCTGGCCGCCTGGATCGGGGTCAGCCGGTGGTGCGCGTCGTGCAGCAACGCGATGTCCTCGCCGAACTCGCCGCGGACCGCCTCGAACACCGACGGCACGTGGCGCAGGTAGGCCCGGGTGTCCCAGGTCTCCTCGGCGGGCAGTGCCGAACGGCGCGCCGGCTCGTAGTCGTAGCGGGCGTCGCTGTCGCCGCCGCCGAGCGACGCCGCCGCGCTGGAGGCCACGCCGTACACCGAGTCCAGGCCCGGCACGCCGGTCTGGATGCGGATCGCACGGAATCCCTCGTCGAGGTGGGCGCGGATCGAGTCGAACAGCTCGGGAACGTCCTTGCCGCTGGCGTGCCCGTAGACCAGGCACCGTTCCCGGCTGGCCCCGCCGAGCAGCTGGTACAGCGGCAGGCCCGCCACCTTGGCCTTGATGTCCCACAGCGCGGTGTCCACGGCGGCGATCGCCGCCATCGTCACGGGGCCGCGCCGCCAGTACGCACCGCGGTACAGGTACTGCCAGGTGTCCTCGATGGCGTGCGCGTCGCGGCCGGTCAGCAGCGGCACGACGTGGTCGGTGAGGTAGCTCGCCACGGCCAGTTCCCGGCCGTTCAGCGTGCCGTCGCCGTAGCCGACCACCCCGTCGTCCGTGGTGATCCTGAGCGTGACGAAGTTGCGCCCGGGGCTGGTGACGATGACGTCTGCGCGCTCGATGAGCACTGGTCCTCCTTGACTGCAAACGACGGGGCCGCCGTGCACACACGGCCGCGGGTCCGCCGGGATCGCGATCGGTTCAACGTAAGAGCCGCCCCGTAGACTGACAATCAGTTGCCATTTGTTGCCGCCGGGCCCGACCGTCGAGGAGGTACGAGGGTGGCCGACTCCAGACCGACGATCTACGACGTGGCCCGGCAGTGCGGGGTCGCGGCATCGACGGTGTCGCGCACGTTCTCCCACCCGAGCCGGGTCAACCCCGCCACCCGCGAGAAGGTTCGTGCCGCCGCCGAGGAGATCGGCTATGTGCCCCGGCCGCTCGCCCGCGCCGAGGCACCGGGACGGGCACGGACGATGACGCTGGTCGTCACCGACATCGCCAACCCGTACTACTCGCCGTTGATCAAGGCCGCCCAGGCACAGGCACTGGCGAGCGACTACACGCTCGCCCTGACCGACAGCGACGAGTCACCACGGGTCGAGGTCAGCAACCTGCGCCAGCTGCTGGCGACCACCAGCGGCGCGATCCTGGCCACCTCGCGACTCTCCGACGACGTCATCCGCCAGCTCGTCCAGTACCGCCCGCTGGCGATCGTCAACCGCGAGATCGACGGCATCCCCAGCCTCGTCGTCGACACCGCGGGCGGGATGCGCAAGGCCGTCCGCCACCTCGCGGCCATCGGCCATCGCCGCATCGCGTACCTGTCCGGTCCGCGCAACTCCTGGATCAACGGCGCCCGCTGGCAGGCCGTGCGCGAGGAGTCGGCCGCACTGGGCGTCGACGCGACGTTCCTCGGGCCCCACCCGCCGAACCGGCAGGGCGGCCACGAAGCCGCCGACGCCCTCATGCTGCACCGCACCACCGCGGCGATCGCCTACAACGACCTGATCGCGATCGGCACCCTGCAACGGCTGCAGGCCGCAGGCGTCAGCGTGCCCGCGGACTTCAGCCTCGTCGGATGCGACGACATCTTCGGCGTCGACCTGACCGTCCCCGCACTGACCACGATCTCGGGGCCGACCGAGCGTCTCGGCAGGTCCGCCGTGGACGCTCTCCACGAGCAGCTCGCCCACCACACGACACCGGAGTCGGCATCGTTCGACGCACACCTCGTGACCCGCGGGTCCACGGCTCCCCCACCATCCGACGACGGGTGACCTCCAGCCGTGCGAGAGCTCGCCGCCACGCGCGGGCAGTCGCCACGCGCGGCAGCCGGGCCCGGGATGACAACTGACGGCAACCAGTTGCATAAGCCGCGTGGTGCGGCGAGGCTGCCCGCATGCACGGCGGCACGGCAGACACTCCTGCACCCGACTCCGCACCCGACCCCGCATCCGCACCCCGTTCCGGCCACACGCCGCGGAACCTGGGCTCGGCGGCCGCGCCACGCGACGTCTCACGCGGCGGGCGGGCGCCGCTGGCTCCGCACCCGGACCGGCTGCTGCCGCCGGAGCCCTCGCAGCGCGCCATCGCGCGCCGGCTCTACGAGAGTGTGCGCGACCTGCCGGTGATCAGCCCGCACGGCCACGTCGAGGCTCGCCTGCTCGCCGAGAACGAGGCGTTCACCGACCCGGCGTCGCTGCTGGTCACCCCCGACCACTACGTGACGCGCCTGCTGCACGCCCACGGTGTTGCCATGAACGAGGTGGGCCTGCACGACGGCGACGGCGGCGAGCCCGCCACACCGCGCGAGGCGTGGCGCGCCTTCTGCCAACATTGGCACCTGTTCCTCGGCACGGCGTCGCGGCAGTGGCTGGAGGCGCAGCTCCACGAGGTGCTCGGCGTGACGGTGCAGCCCTCGGCCGAGACCGCCGACGAACTCTTCGACGAGCTCACCGAGCGGCTCCGCCTGCCCGAGTTCCGGCCGCGCGCGCTGTACGACTCGTTCGCCATCGAGGCGCTGGCCACCACCGACGACCCCGCCGACGATCTGGCCCACCATCGCGCGCTCACCGAGGATCCGTCGTGGTCCGGCCGCGTCGTGCCCACGTTCCGCCCGGACCGCCACCTCGATGCGACCAAACCCGACTGGCCCGCGGCGTTGGCCGCGCTCGCCGAGGCGAGCGGGATCGACACCGGCGATTACACCGGGCTCGTCCTGGCACTGGAGAACCGCCGGGAGTACTTCCGCTCCCACGGGGCCACGGCCACCGATCACAGCGCGCCCGACGCCCGCACGGCGTTCCTCGACGGCGACGAGGCGCAGCGGCTGTTCCGGCGCGTCCGTTCCGGTACGGGCAGCGTCGACGACGCGCGGTTGCTGTCACAGCAGCTGCTCGGCGAGATGGCGCGGATGTCCAGTGAGGACGGCATGGTGATGGCGCTGCACACCGGCGTCAGGCGAAACCACCATCCCGAGACGGTGCGCCGCTTCGGCCCCGACACCGGCCACGACATCCCGTTGCAGGCCGAGTTCACCGGGGCGTTGCAGCCGATGCTGGAGCGGTTCGGCACGAACCCGCGGTTCCAGACGGTCGTGTTCACCCTCGACGAGACCGTGTTCTCCCGCGAACTCGCTCCGCTGGCCGGGTTCTACCCGTCGGTGTATCTCGGCGCGCCGTGGTGGTTCCTCGACGCTCCCCGCGCGATGCACCGGTTCCGCGACGCGGTCACCGAGACGGCCGGCTTCTACCGCAACGCCGGGTTCATCGACGACACTCGCGGGTTCTGCTCCATCCCGGCCCGCCACGACACCGCGCGCCGAGTCGACGCGGCCCACCTGTCCGGCCTGGTCGCCGAGCATCTGCTCGGCGAGGAGGATGCCGCACAGGTGATCCACGACCTGCACGACCGCCAGCCGCGCGCCGCGTTCCGACTCTGATGCCGACGCCGCCGACCCGGCCGTCTCCGCTGCCCCGGCTCACGCGCGCTGCCGCCGGTGCACGCCCGCCTGCCCCGGTCCGTGCCGTCCACCTCGGACTCGGTGCGTTCCACCGGGCCCATCAGGCCGTGTACACGATGGCCGACCCGGACTGGGGCGTCGCGGCGTACACCTTCCGCAACGCCGACCTGCCGCGCACGCTCACCGAGCAGGACGGGCTGTACACACTGCAGGTACGTGGCAACGGCGAGCCGCAGACCGAGATCGTCGACTCGATCAGCCGCGCCCACCCCGGCGGCGACACCGAGCGGTGGCTCGCCGACCTGGCCTCGCCGGAGGTGGCGTTGTTGACACTGACGATCACCGAAGCGGGTTATCGCGCCGTCGGCGACGGCACCGCGATAGACCGGGTGCTGGCGGGACTGCGCGAACGGCACCGCGCGGGCGGCTCCCCGATCGCGCTCGTACCCTGCGACAACCTGCCGGGCAACGGCGAAGTGCTACGCGGCGCGCTGGCCCGCGCAGCCCAGGACGAGCCACCCGGCTTCCGCTCCTGGCTCGGGGAGCACGTGTCGTTCGTCGACACCGTCGTCGACCGCATCACCCCCGCCACCACCCAGGACGACGTCGCCACGGCCGCCCGGCTGACCGGGTTCGACGACCACGCCCCCGTGGTGACCGAGCCGTTCAGCGAGTGGCTGCTGGCCGGGGAGTTCCCGCTCGGCAGGCCTGCTTGGGAAGCCGCGGGCGCACGGTTCGTCTCCGACCTCGCCGCGTACGAGCAGCGGAAACTCTGGTTCCTCAACGGTGCGCACACCCTGCTGGCCTACACCGGCCCGGTGCTGGGCTGCGCCACCGTCGACGAGGCCGTGCGGCATCCCACGCTGGCATCGCTGATCGAATCGTGGTGGGACACCGCGGCGCGGCACGCGTCGCTGCCCGCCGGCGACCTGGCCGACTATCGGGAACGGCTGCTGCGGCGATTCTCGTCCCGCGGCATCCGGCACCACCTGCTGCACATCGCCGTGGCCGGCTCACAGAAGATCCCCGCCCGGATCCTCCCGGTGCTGCGTGCCGAACGATCACGGCAGCGGTTGCCCGAACCCGCGATCGCGGCGTTGGCCGGGTGGCTGATCCACCTGCGGGACAGGGACGTCGTCGATCCGCGCGCCGACGAACTCGTCACCCTCGCCCGAGCGGCCGACGGCGCCCGGCGGGTCCTGTCGGCCGTCGACGCCGCCCTCGCCGACGACCGTGAACTGGTCACCACCGTCGACGACTACGTCGACCACCTGCGCCGCTCTGTCCTCTGAAACCTCTGTCCTCTGAAACCTCTGCCCTCTGACCCGCGTGCCACCTGAAACCGTGCCGCCTGGCCCCGCGCCGACCGATACCCGAGCCGTCGACCGAAGCACGTGGACGCCGCGTCTCACACCGGGTGCACCGCCGGGAACCGGACGCCGGTGAGCTCCTCCGACACGTCCCAGATCCGGCGAGCATGATCGGCATGACGCAGCCGCGAGTACAGTTTCTGCTCGGCGGGCGGACCCGAGAAATGGTTGAATCCGCTGGGCCCGTAGAGACGCCCGCCCTCGGCGTCCGGGGACGTCGCGGCGTACAACGCGGGCAGCAACGCCGTTTCCGCCGTCCCGAACACGACGCCTCGAGCGGCGAGTGCATGAATGAAGCGAGCCCGTGGGGTCGGCCTGCCACGGCCGACCTCTGCACGGGCGGCGAGCAGGTTCGTGGCAGCCACTCCGGGATGCGAGAGATTGCTCGTGATTCCCCAGCCGCCGTCGCGGCTGCGCCGGTCGAGTTCGAGCCCGAACAGGCCGAACGCGATCTTCGACTGACTGTAGGCCCGGTTGCCGTGATACCGCCGTAGCCACTGGAGGTCGTCCCAGTTGACGGCGTGCTGGTCGGCGGCCACGCTGATCTGGGACGTGATCCGCGCCCGACCGGACCGCAGCAGCGGAAGCAGGCGTGCCACCAGGGCGAAATGCCCGAGATGGTTGGTGCCGAACTGCAACTCGAAACCGTCCACTGTGGTCTGCCGATCCGGCGGTGTCATCACGCCCGCGTTGTTCACGAGGAAATGGATCGGCCGTGCCTCCGCGATCAGCCGATCCGCCAGCGCGGCCACCGAGCCCAATGACGACAGATCGAGCTCATGAAGCGACACGTCGGCCCCGGGATGCCGGCGGCGGATCTGCGCCACTGCGGCCTCCCCTTTACGCGGATTACGGACCGGCATGACGAGCTCCGCCCCCGCTGCGGCGAACCGGGTCGCCAGGCCGAGCCCGACACCGTCGCTCGCCCCGGTGATCACCGCACGTTTCCCGGTGAGATCCGGAACCGGGATATCCGGCGTGGTCCGTGCCATCGTCGCCCTCCACAGCCCGGGAATCCTTGACTGACACCTGTCAGATTAGCGAAAATCTGACAGGTGTCAAGTTGGCGCGTGCGGTCCCACCGAACGCGGGAAACCCGGCCGAATGTGAAACCCGGCCGGAGACGCAATGCACGAGGAGAACGACCACATGGCTGCAGCGGAGTCGCACACGGGCGAGCCACGGGGCCCGGGACGGCCCGGGGCATCGGCACGGCCGGTCCCGGAAGAGACGGAGATCCTCCGGCGAGGAATGGAGACGTTCGCGGAACTCGGCTACGAGCGCACCACCGCGCGAGAACTCGCGAAAAGACTGGGCGTCAGCCACAACTTCATCCACGACCGCTACGGGTCCAAGGCGAACTTCTGGCGAGCCGTCGTCGACGTGTTGCTCGCTGACGACCAGCTGGAACGCCGGGAACTGCTCGACTCCGGCGTCGACGACGCCGAGCTGGTGCGCGCGGTGATCGTTCACTTCTACCAGTCCGCGGTCGAAGCTCCGCTGCTCGCCCGGCTACTGGCCGACGAGTTCGGCCGCGAGTCCGAACGCCTGGACTACCTGTACGACAGGTACGTGGCACCGACACTCGAACCACTGGTGCCCGCCGTGGAACGGCTCATGGCGGCGGGGCGCATGCCGAAGGTCACCCTGGACGTGCTCTTCTTCGCCGTCATCAGCCCGGTCGCCGGCCTGGTGCAACTGCCGCTCGCGCACCGACTGGGCAGGCCCCGGCCGGTGACCGCGGAAAGCCAGGCGCGCACGGCCCGCGACCTGGCGAACCTGATCGCAGGCGGCCTCCTCGGCGAGCACCCGCACTGACCTCGGCGTGACGGCAGCACCTCAGCGTGACTGGAGTGCGTCCAGTGCGACGGCCATGCTGGCGGCCAGCCGGAAGTCGACGCGTGGATCGGGCACGGTGATCGTGTACTTGTCGCGGATCGCGACGCCCTTCTGACTGGTCATCACCGGCTGCCCGGTCTCGTTGTCGGTGAAGTCGAAGTGGAACAGGAACGGCACCCAGACGTCGCCGAGATACGGGATCATCGTCCAGATCCGGCGGAGAACGGCGATGAACTTGCTGCGTTCCCGGCCCGTCGCGGAGTAGCCCGGCCCGTGCAGCTGCCACGTCGACCGCAGCAGGCTCTTCCCGAACTCCTTGCTGAACACGCCGAGTTGCTGCCCGTGCTCGTCGTACACGTCGTGTTCGGCGTGCACGTCGAGCCGCTGCCGGGCCTTGAACGAGAACACCTGGCGGGTGCGCGTCTCGTCCGTGTAGAAGATGATCTCCTCGCGCAGCTTCATCCGCTTCTGCTGTGCGAACGCGATCAGGTCACCCTCGCCGCCGTCCTGGCCGACGCCACGGATCTCGTAGCGGTTGACCATCATCGTGATCCGCTGGCGGACGAAGAACGTCGGCAGGTGCATCGGTGCAGTCACACGGCGAGTATGGCACGCCTGTGCCGCCGTGGCCGCGCACTCGACGACGTCAGAGCCACCGGCACACTCGTGACCGTCGGCGTCGCCGCGGTACAGACCACGCCCCGGGCAGCAGCTGGAGAGCGCGGCTCTCCGCGGAGCCGACGAAGCCGGAACGCAGGAGCGGGCGGCTGCCGGCAGCGCCCTCGACGGGATCGCGGTGTGTTCGCCGGCCACCGCCGTCTGGTGGCGCTCATCGGCCTGCTGCGCCGCCGCCTCGACCTGGTGCTCAGAAAGCACCGACGCTGCCACCGAAGCCGCCGCCTCCGTAGCCACCGCCGCCACTGGACGAACTGCTGGACGACGAGCCGCCGTCGGCATCGGCGCCACCGACCCCGCCGCCGTCGACCTCACTGCCGAAGCCCCCGCCGTAGCCACCGCCGTCGTCGGAATCCGGGTCGGACGAGTCGTCGGAGTTGTCCGGGCTGGCTGAACTGTCACGGACCCCGCCGCCGTCGACCTCACTGCCGAAACCGTCGCTGTAACCGCCGGTCCCGGAGGCATCGGTTTCATTCCCGGAGTCCTCCGATGCGGCGTCGGTGGTGCTGTCGGATTCCGCCGGCGCAGCGCTCTTCGCGTCCTCGGTCTCGGCCTCCTCGGTCTCGGCCTCCTCGGTCTCGGCCTCCTCGGTCTCCGCGTCCTCGGTTTCGGTGTTCTCGGTCTCCGCGTCCTCCGATCCCGCGTTCTCCGATTCCGCGTCCTCGGTCTCGGCGTCCTGGGATTCCGCGTCCTCCGATCCCGCGTTCTCCGATTCCGCGTCCTCGGTCTCGGCGTCCTGGGATTCCGCGTCCTCCGATCCCGTATCCTCGGCCACCGCGTCCTCGGCATCCGTGTCGACCGTGTCGTCGTGAGACGGCGTGGCACCGGTGATGGCGTCGACCGTGTCGTCGTCGACGTCGACGGCGTCGTCCGACTCGGTTCCGAGCGAGGTGTCGGAGAACGAGATGCCGCCGAGCGGACCGTGTTCGGAGCTGACCAGGCCACCGAGGTCGGATGCGACCTGCGCCGGATCGACCGAGACGTCCGTGCGGACCTTGCCGCCGGTGACCACCGAGGCGCCGAACTCGGTGTGGGCGTCCAGCGTCTCGCCGTCCCACGAGGCGCCCGCTCCGAACTCGGCGCCGTAGCCCAGCTGGCCGGTCGCCGTCACTTTCCCTTCGACACCGCTGATTCCGCCGCTACCGCTCACGAACCCTTCGAATCCGACGAACCCGCCCATGGCCAGCTGCGCACCGCCCAGGTCGAGCTGGCCGGAGAACTGGCCACGGCCCCCGCCGAACCCGCCGACCTCCGTACCGGCGCGCAGCGCACCGTGTTCCGCATCGACACCGGCGGATCCGGCGACGCCGTTCTCCACCGATATGCCCGCCTCGAGCCCGTCAGGGCCGGCCGATGCCGAGGCGGATGCCTTCGGACCGGCATTCACCTTTCCGCTGGCGTCGATCGAGGCACCGCCCACCTCGGTCCCGACGGAAGCCTCGACGGAGTCCCGGTCCGTCACCGTAACGCTGGCCGAACTCCCGTCGGCCTTCGTGGTGACCTCCGGGCTGCCCGCCGCGCGGGTCGTCGTGACGGCAGGCTCGTCGGCCGCCTGCGCGACATGCGCGGCCGCGTCGACACTCGCCGGCGCGACGGTCGCCGGCTCCGGCGCCGCTTCGGCCGGCTGCTCGCGTGGTGACGTCGCTGCGGCGTCGAGTGCGTCGCCGTGCTCCGACCGCGCCGTGGCCGTGGCCCGCACCGGTCCGGCACCCGGGGCAGACTCGGCGGTGGCCTGCGCCACGGTTTCCTCCTGCACGGCCACGGCTTCATCCTGCGTGGCCGCTCCGCCCTGCGCGGCGACGGTTTCGCCCCGTGCGAGCGAGGTCTTCTCCCGTTCAGCCACAGATTCGGCGTGGGCGACCGCGGATCCGGTCGTCGACTCGGCGGCCGATCGCGCACGCGCCGGGTGCCGCCGACGCTCGTCGGCCTCCGGTTTCGCCACGGAGCCGGCCTGCGGCCCTTGTTCGGCATCGCGGGCTGGGCGTTCGGCGGCGGCCGGACCACGTGGCGCGACCGGCGAGGTGTGTGCGTCGTGTTCGTCGACGGCTGCGCCGTTCGGGTCGTGGTGCGGTCCACCCGAATCGCGCAGTCCACCAGAACCACTGAGCGCCGACACCGAGTCGTCGGGCCGGTCGTGCACCGGCTCAGGCTGAGCCAGTACCGCGCTCAGCACCGCCGCACTACTACCCAGAACTGCGGCATACAGCCCGAACTTTCCCGGATTCCTGTGCCGACCGCTCATCGACCCCTCGCATCGTCGTCGTCACGCGTACATGCAGAGGCTATGCAACGACCGTCCCCGCACAGGACCGTCGAACGTAGGGAAGTTTGCGAAGAATCGCCCGTTCGCAGTGGTGGCCCGCTCCGCGCGTGCTGACGGAACGCTACGGCGACGACGAGTTCGCCTGGAACATTCGCGGCCGAGTTCCCGCATTGGAACGGCCCCGTTCGGGACCTGCTCGACGCCATCGACGCCGTGCACCCGTGACGTGCCGCTCGCCGCCTTCCCGGTGACGCTCGCGAGCCGACCCGGCCCACAAGCGCGGTCCGGACCTGCCCGGAACGGCCGGGACTCCACGGCCGGAGCCTTCCCCACCGGCATCTATGCCCGAGCGACATAGAGCCGGCTCGACACGCATTTCACAACGCAGGCAGGGCCACCTAACGTCGGTGCCGCGGCCGCGGCACCGAGTCCGCTCCCCCGCCGGGCCGCCACGGCCTGCCCGCGCGGCCGCCGTTCCGGAAAGGACAGTTTCGTGCTCACCGACCTCGGCATCAGGCTTCCCGTCCTCGCCGCCCCCATGGCGGGCGGCCCAACCGCGCCGAAGCTGGTCACCGCGGCCGGGCGTGCCGGATCGATGGGGTTCCTCGCAGGCGGCTACAAGACACCGGCGACGTTGGCCGAGCAGATCACCGCCGTCCGCGGCGACGGAGTGCCGTTCGGCGTCAACCTCTTCGTACCGAATCCGGCTACCGTGTCCGAAGAGGACTACCGCGCCTATCGCGACGAGCTCTTGCCCGCGGCCGACCGCTACGGCGTACACCTTCCGGACGCTCCGGTCGAGGACGACGACCACTGGGCGGCCAAGATCGACCTGTTGCTCGCGGATCCGGTTCCGGTCGTGTCGCTGACCTTCGGCGTGCCGCACGGCGACGTCGTCTCCGCCTTGCGCGCGGCCGGCAGCATGGTGGTGCAGACGGTGACCTCCGCACCCGAGGCACAGCTCGCCGAGGAGGCCGGGGTTGACGCCCTCGTCGTCCAGTCCTCCGCCGCAGGCGGCCATTCCGGCACGTTCACCCCGACGCGGACGCCGCCCGAGGTTCCGTTGCCGCGTCTGCTCCGGGACGTTCGCGCCGACACCCGCCTTCCGCTGATCGGCGCGGGTGGCATCAGCCGGCGCGCCGACGTCGCCGCCGCGATCGACGCCGGTGCCGAGGCGGTCACCGTGGGCACCGCGCTGCTGCGCACCCATGAGAGCGGAACCTCCGCGCCGCACAAGGCCGCACTGGTCGACCCCGACTTCGACGCGACCGTCGTCACCCGCGCGTTCACCGGCCGACCCGCACGAGCGCTACGCAACGAGTTCACCGACCGGTACGACCCCATCGCGCCCTGCGCGTATCCCGCCGTGCACCACCTCACCGGCCCGCTGCGCAAGGCCGCCGCCACCGCCCGCGACACCGGGCTGATCCACCTCTGGGCGGGAACCGGACACCGCGACGCACGGGAGGAAGGGGTCGCCGACACCCTGACCCGCCTGGCGGGTCAGGACTGACCCGAGGCGGTTTCGGAGCGTCCGTCGGAAGAAAGAGTGGGAAATCGCAGAACCGCGAAGTGCCGGTCGACAGCCTTGCGAGCCGCGCGTCAAACACGTTTCGGCGCACCGTCGGCCGGCAAGCCCGACGCGGCGTCGTCCGGTGGGTTCCGCACCGCTTCACGCACGGTCCAGACCAGCGTGAACCCGGCGAGGACCGCGGTGACACACAGCAGCACCGCCGGTGGCAGTGCGAACTCGAAGACGGCCAGCAGATACGCGCGCCGTGCGGACCGCACACGAACGCGGCGCCCGAGTGGCGTCGATATGCACGGGTGCTTTCGTGCTCGCCGCCGCGGGACTGCTCGACGGGCGACGTGCCACCACGCACTGGTCGTACGCCGAGACACTCGCGCAGCAGTACCCGGGAATCGCGGTCGACGCCGACGTGCTCTACGTCGACGACGGCGATGTACTCACCTCGGCTGGACAAGTGGCCGGGATCGACCTGTGCCTGCACATGGTCCGCACGGACTACGGTGCCGCAGCGGCCAACAGCGCGGCCAGACGCCTGGTCGTACCGCCCCATCGTGACGGTGGACAGGCGCAGTTCATCGCCACACCGGTGTCCTCCGGCAACGGTCACAGCCTCAACGGCCTGCTCGATTGGGCGATCGAGCGCCTGCACCAACCGTTGACCGTCACCGACCTCGCCCGCGAGGCGGGTCTGAGCCCACGCCAGCTCAGCCGCCAGTTCCTCGCTGTCACGGGTACGAGTCCATTACAACGGCTGCTGACGCAACGCATCCGGCGTGCGCAGGAACTGCTGGAAACAGTCCACGACAGCGTGGACGACATCGCAGCGCAGGTAGGCCTCGGCACGGCGGCCACGCTGCGCCGGCACTTCAACCGGCGGATCGGCACCTCTCCGGATGCCTACCGCCGCACGTTCCGATCCGGCCCCGGCAGCCCCGAGGCACGCCCAGCGGGCTGAGCCCGGCCTGCGGACCTCGGACCCGGCGATGAACCCCGGCCCAGTCGCCGGTCCGAGAACCACGATCTCGCACCGCGCGAGACCGAAGTAGCGGGCAGGTGTTCACGAGCCGTCCAGTTCGCGCAGCACGTCGGCTGTGTCGGCGCCCCGCTGCCTCGGCGGTGTGCGAACACTGCCCGGCGTGCGTGTGAGCTTGATCGGGATACCGATGCCGCGATAGTCGCCGTCGGACACGACCATGTCGCGATGCAGCACCTGCGGGTCGGTGAGGGTCTCGCCGACGTCGTGCACCGGTGACGACGGCACGCCGCGTTCCAGCAGTCGCGCGCCGAGGGCTTCGCGCTCGTGCTCGGCCAGCAGGGCCCCGACGATGGCGCTCAGCTCGGCCCTGTTGATCACGCGATCGGGGTTGGTGACGAACCGGGGATCGTCCGCGAGCTCCGGCTTGCCGAGTACGTCCACCAGGTCGCGGAACTGACGGTCGTTGCCGACCCCGAGGAACAGCGGCCCGTCGCGCGTGGCGAACGTGTCGTAGGGAGCGATCGTGGGATGCGCGGAGCCGGTGCGTTCCGGCACCTGCCCGCTCGCCAGCCACGTTGCGGAGTGCGGGTGCAGCAGGGTCACCGCGGTGTCGAGCAACGTGTTGTCGACCAGCTGACCGTGACCCGAACGGTGCCGCTCGTGAAGCGCGAGCATGATCCCCGAGAACGACAGCATGCCGGTCACCATGTCCACAATGGGCACTCCGACACGGAGCGCGGGGCCGTCGGAATCGCCGTTGATGCTCATGAGCCCCGCGTAGGCCTGCAGGATGGCGTCGTATCCGGGAGCCGAGCCGCGCGGCCCGTCCACCCCGAACCCGGTGATCCTGCTGTGGACGAGACGGGGATAGACGCGGCGGAGGTGGTCGTCGTCGAAGCCCCACTTGGCGAGCGTCCCGGCCTTGAAGTTCTCGACCAGTACGTCCGCATCCTCGAGCAGCCGCCCGAGAGTGGCCTGCCCCTCGGGCGCAGCAAGATCCAGCACGATGTTGCGCTTGTTGCGGTTGAGCCCGTTGAAGTAAGCGCTGGTGCCGTCACCCAGGAACGGTGGCCCCCACCCGCGGGTCTCGTCGCCGGCAGGCGGCTCCACCTTGATCACCTCAGCGCCGTGATCGGCCAGCATCTGCGTGCACAACGGCCCGGCAAGCACCCGCGACAGGTCGACGACTCGGATCCCGGCAAGGGCTCCGTCGGAGGTCGGCATCGATCTCCCCTCAGTAGGATTTGGGTAGGCCGAGAACCTTGGTGGACACGTAGTTGAGCACCATCTCCTGGCTGACCGGCGCCAGCCGGAGGATGCGGGACTCCCGGAAGTACCGCTCCACGTGGTACTCCCGCGCATATCCCATGCCGCCGTGCGTCTGGATCGCCTGGTCAGCGGCGGCGAACCCGGCGTCGGCGCACAAGTACTTCGCCATGTTCGCCTCGCGCCCGCACGAAAGCCCGTTGTCGTAGCGCCACGCGGCGTTGCGGGCCATCAGCTCGGCCGCGTCAAGCCTGGTCACGGCCTCGGCCAGCGGAAACGCGACACCCTGATTGCGGCCGATGGGGCGGTCGAAGACGACGCGTTCGTTCGCGTAGCGCACTGCACGGGCCAGCGCGGCCCTGCCGATGCCAAGTGCCTCGTGGGCCAGCAGGATCCGCTCGGGGTTCAACCCGTCGAGCAGGTACGCGAAGCCCTCGCCCTCCTCGCCGACCCTTGCCGAGGCCGGTACCCGCAGGTCGTCGATGAAGACCTCGTACGACGCGACGGCGTTGCGCCCGAGCTTCGGGATCGGCTTCAGCTCGACGGCGTCCGATTCGATGTCGATCAGGAACAGTGACATGCCGTCCGTCGGCTTGGCGACGTCAGCGCGCGGTGTGGTCCTGGCGATCAGCACCATCTTCTGCGACTGACCGGCCTTGGTGATCCAGACCTTGCGGCCGCTGATCACGTAGTCGTCACCGTCCCGACGGGCGAACGTGCCGATGCGGGTCGTGTCGGTCCCCGCGTCGGGTTCGGTGACGCCGAAGCACACGTGCAGGCTGCCGTCGGCGGCGCGCGGCAGTATCTCCTCGCGCAGCCGTGCGCTGCCGTGTTTGACGATCGTGTTGAGCCCGAAGATGGACAGGTGCATCGTGCTGCACCCGTTCATCCCCGCGCCGGACGCGGCGATCTCCTCCATCAGCAGCGACGCCTCCAGCAGGCCGAGCCCGCCGCCGCCGTAGGCCTCGGGGATGGCGATGCCGAGCCAGCCCCCATCGGCAAAGGCTCGGTAGAACTCCCATGGGAACTCGCCGTTCGCATCGCATTCGGCCCAGTACTCGTCGGTGAACGCGGCGGCGAGGCCGCGTGCGGCCTCACGCAGGCGGCGCTGGTCGTCAGTCAGCTCAAAGTGCACGGATCATCCCTATATAAGACCCATCATTCTGATATCGGAACATATGTGGCGCGACCCCACGCTGTCAACCGCGAAACTCGATGGGTACCGTTCGTACATACGAACGCACGGGAGTGGACATGACCGAATCGGCCGCGAAATCCCACCGCACGGTCAGCAGGGTGACTGCCATCCTCGAACTGGCCGCGGAGCAACCCGGGATCCGGCTCGGCACGCTGGCGTGGGCGTTGGACGCGCCGAAATCGTCGGTTTTCGGCCTCGTGAAGGGCCTGGTCTCGACCGGCTACCTCGTCGAGGACGACAGCGGGTTCCAGCTCGGGCCCGCACTGGGCAACCTGCTCACCGCCGAGCGCCCCAATCTCGCCGATGCGGCACGCCCGACCCTTGAGGAACTGCGCGATACCTTCGACGAGACGGCCATGCTCGGCACCAGCGTCGGCGACTCGGTCGTTTACATCGCCGCCGCCGAATCACGGCAGCTGATCCGCTATTCGGCGCCGTTGCGGCACCGTCGGCCCCTGTTTCCGCCAAGCGCGGGCAAGGTACTGCTCGCCGCACGGTCGCCACGCAAACGCGACGCCTACCTGCACTCGATCATCGACGATCCGGAAAGGCTCGACGAGGCGCGCACGGAGCTCGAACGCGTTCGCGCCGAGGGTGTCGCGATCAACCGCGGCGAAACACTGCCCGACGTCAGCGCCACAGCGAGGCCGGTCGTCGTACACGGCCGCACACTCGCCGCGATCGCGGTCGCCGGGCCGACGACCCGCATTGCGGAGCGCCTGCCGGAGATCGCAGAAGCGCTGGTCGAGGCCACTCGCGCCGTGACCGCACGCCTGTCCTGATCGGACTGCATTCCCGATCGATTGCCGTTGACAGTGCGCCACATCACTCCATACGGTGGCATATCAGCATAGCCATTCGTATTTAGAAACGGTGATGCAATGCGGCAATCACCTCGCCGGTGTGTCCGGAAACTGGCGGCATCGCTCGGGCTACTGGTCCTTGCAAGCGCTTGTGCCCCGCCGGCCCCGAACATCGAGTCGGGCGGCGTCTACACGCTGACGGTCGCCGACTCCTACCCGGACGGCCATCCGTTCGCCGACGCGGGCGCCAGCGTGCTCATGGACAAGGCGTCCGAGCTCTCCGGCGGCAGGATCCGGTTCGACTACTTCCCCGCCGAGCAGATGGGCGATGCGGCCGACCTCCCGTCGCTGATCCGGTCGGGTGTCGTGGATCTGGCCTCGGTCGCACCCGCATACGTTCCCGCGGAGCTGCCACTCTCCGGTGTCGCCGACCTGCCCGGACTCGTCGAGGACTCGTGCACCGGTTCGCTAGCGGTGTCACACCTGATGTCCGAGGGCGGGCTGCTCTACCGCGAGGATTTCGAGCCCAAGGGCCTGCGCCCCCTCGTGGTCGGCATGATCCCCGACTACGAGGTACTCACCGGTTCCCGCACCGTGCGGGTTCCCTCCGATCTGCGCGGCCTGCAACTGCGTTCGTCGGGCGGCACGATAGACCGCGCGGTCGAGGGGTTCGGTGCAGCACCGGTCGGCATGCCTGCCACCGACATGTACGAAGCGATCTCACGCGGCACGGTCGACGGGACCGTGCTCGGCCCTGTCAGCGCCGAGCCATATCACCTCGAGGAGGTCACCAGCCACGCCACGGTGGGCGCCCGGCTGGGCAGCTTCACCATGACCTACAGCATCAGCGACAGGGTGTGGGGCGAGCTACCGCCGGATCTGCGCGACGTGCTCCGGCGCGCGGGCCAACAGGCCACCCGAAGCCTGTGCACCGCGTTGCAGGAGGGCAATGCCGAGGGCAGGCAGACGATGCGCGACGCCGGCGTGAAACTGCATCGCATCTCCGGCTCCGGCCGGGATGCCTGGGACAAGGCGACCGCGCCGATCCACCGGCAATGGGCGGCCGACATGGCCGAGATCGACCGGTCGGGCGAGGCCGCGCTGCGCGCACTCAAGGACGAGCTCCGCCGAGTGGAACGGGACACCCATGACGACTGACACGGATACCCGGACCGGATCGCCGTCCGGCGCGGCACGGCGCGCACCTGTCGTGCTCCGCGCCGTTTCGGCGATCGAACGCGCAGGGCTCGTCCTGGCGGGCTCCGTGCTGATCGCGATGACGCTGCTGATGGTGTTCGAGACCGGCATGCGCTACTTCGTCGGAGCACCGCTGGGCTGGAGCTTCAGCTTCATCCAGGACTACCTGCTGCCCGGCTTCTTCTTCCTCGCGCTGGCCTACACGGTGCGGGCAGGTGCGCACGTCACGATCGACGCCGTCTACCAGCGGTGCCCCGCGAAAGTGCGGATCGCGATGACGCTGGTGGCGCGCGTGCTGATGCTCGCGTTCTCCGTGTTGTTGCTCTGGGCCGGGATGCTGTCGACCGGCCACGCCTGGCGTGCCCACGACATCCCGCCGCCCGGTGGCGCCGAGCTCAGCATTCCGACGTGGACATGGCACGTGCTCGTGCCGATCGGGGCCGCGCTGCTGACCGTGCGGCTGCTCTGGGACGTGTTCGCCGGACACCGGCACGGCGCCGGGGACGAGACGGAGGGGAACGCCTGATGTCCGTGCTCATCGTGATCGTGGTGATGCTGGCCCTGCTGCTCATCAGGGTTCCGGTCGGCTTCGCCATCGCCATAGCGGGCGTGTTCGGGCTGTTCATCCACGGCGGACTCACCGACGTGCTGGGCGTGCTGCAGTCGGCGCCCGCCGCCGCGGTGTCGTCGTACTCGCTGTCGCCGATCCCGTTGTTCATCCTCATGGCACAGTTCGTCGTGGCCAGCGGTGTCATGGACGACCTCTTCCGCGCCACGCAGGTGTGGGTCGGCCGGGTCCGTGGTGGAGCGGGCATCGCGGCGACCGGCGCGGGGGCGATGTTCGCTGCGGTCTCCGGCTCGAGCACCGCCGCCGCGGCGACGCTCGCACACACCTCCACCACGAAGATGATCGACTCGGGCTACAGCCCCAGGATCTCCACCGGCCTCGTCGCCGTCGTCGGCACGCTGGCCGCGCTCGTACCGCCCAGCATCATCCTGGTGTTCTACGCGGTCATCGCGGAGGAGAGCGTCGGACAGGTTCTCGTCGCGGGCTTCCTGCCCGGCGCGCTGGTCACGCTCGCGCTCGTCGCGACGTTGGTCGTGCTCATCAAGATCAATCCGTCGTCCGCACCTGCTGGCCAGCGGCACGCCTGGGCCGACAAGCTGCGCAGCCTTCGGTCGGCGGGCCCGGTCCTGCTGCTGTTCGCGCTCGTCACCGGAACCGTCTACTTCGGAGTCGCGACGCCGACCGAAGCTGCCGCGTTGGGTGCGGTGGGCGGTTTCGCACTGCTGGCCGCCAGGAAACGAGCGAACTGGGCCACGATCAAACACGCCGTCACCGAGACCATCAGTTCCAGTGTGATGATCCTGATGATCATTCTCGGTGCCCACATCCTCGGCTACTTCATCACCTCGACACGGGTGACGCCGACGGTGGTGAGCTGGGTGGCCTCGCTCGACGTCGCGCCGATCGTCGTCATGATCATCCTGTTCCTGTGCTACGTGGTCCTCGGGTTCTTCCTCGACCAGATCGCGATCCTGGCACTCACCGTTCCCGTGGTGCTGCCGTTGGTCACCGAACTCGGCTACGACCCCGTCTGGTTCGGCGTGCTGATCGTGCTGCTCGCCGAGATCGGGCTCGTGAGTCCGCCGCTGGGGCTGAACGTCTTCGTGGTCGCCCGCACGGCACGCCGCCCCGCGGCGGAGGTCTTCTGGGGTGCCTTGCCGTTCGTGCTCGCGGTCGTCGCCGTGGCCGCACTGCTGATCGCGTTGCCGGAGATCGTGCTGTGGCTACCGGAGACCATGTCCTCGACGGAGTAGCCGTGACACAGCGAAGGCGCATCCCGCGGAGCGGGATGCGCCTTCGAGCGAGTGGAGGTGCCGGGAATCGAACCCGGGTCCTCTGCCGCCTCTCCAGGGCTTCTCCGTGCGCAGTTCGCTGTGTCTCTACTCGGCCCCACCGGTCACGCGAACTAGCCGGTGTGACGGGCCCAGCCACTGTTGGTTTCCCTACCGGTCCCCGTGGCCGGGGCCGGAGGTGAGCCTTCTAGCTGATGCCGGCAAACCGGGTCGAAGGCTTACCCGGGCCGACAGACTCGCACTCGCTCAGGCGGCGAGGGCGAAGTCGCGCTGACTATTAGTCTTGGCGCTTATATTTAGTTGCGACGACGCTTTCGGTGGTCGTTGCCTGCACCGGCACGCTTCCCGCTGGATCAACGTCCAGAGTCGAAACCGTTCACCCCCTTGACGGGATCAGTGTGGATCACTCGCTTCCGCCCAGCATAACGCCCGTGGCAAGCCGATAATTCCCCGGCCGGTGCCGCGCCGGCGGTGGGGTTGTCCCTACCGGGTTTCGGCCCGTGTGCTGCATGGCGGCCACGTCTCCTGCCCGGCGAGACTGAGGTCGTCAGGAGGACACCCCTCACCGCGGACAGGAAGAGAGGCCGGCCATGGAGCGGACGCAGCTTCCCCGGCTGGGCGGTGCGCTGCCGTTTCTGCTGCTCAGCCTCCCACTGGGGATCGTCGGATTCGTGTTCGTGGTGACGACGGCGAGCGTGGGCGTACCGACGGCACTCGTGTGGGTGGGCATCCCCGTGCTGATGTTGCTGCTCGCGGGCACCCGCGGCCTGGCCGACCTCGAACGGACGCGCGTGCGCGGCATGCTGGCCACCGCGGTGCCGCGGCCGTACCGCCCGTTGCCGCACGGCCCGGTGCGGCAACGGTGGCTGGCCCGCGCCCGCGACGCGCAGACGTGGCGCGACGCGGTCTACCTGATCCTGCTGCTCCCGGTGGGCATCATCGAGTTCACGCTGGTCGTCGTGTTCTGGTCGGTGTCGCTGGCGATGATCACGCTGCCGGTGTACTACCGCTTCCTGCCCGACGGGCTGTACGCGTTCCCGGCGCACGACCTGCGCTGGATCACGGTGGACTCGGTGCCGACGGCGCTGCCGTGGATGGCGCTGGGCGTGCTGCTGGCGTGCGTGTCGGTGCTCGTCACGCGCAGGCTCGGTGCGGCCCACGCACTGCTGGCGCGGACCCTGCTGGGGCCGACGGCACGGCGGATCCGCGAGGCCGAGGGCTCCGCCTCCGTCACCGGCGGCGGCGCCGCCACGACGACGGACACCGCGACAGCGCCCCCGGTGGCAGGATGAGCACGCCGGGTGGAGGGGAACCGATGATGCACGAGGACCAGCCGTGGCCGGGCACATGGCGGACGATCGCGTACCAGTTGCTGACACTGCCGGTACGCATCGTCGAGTTCGCCGTGCTCCTGGTGCTGTTGGTGGCCGGGATCGCGACGACCATCGTCTGGGTCGGCATTCCGCTGCTGATGCTGGCGACAACGCTGACGCACCGCTTCGCCGACTTCGAACGCCGCTCACTGCGCCGATGGCTGCGCACGCCGCTCGCCGATGCGATCCGTAACCGCGCCGACGGACTCGTCCGGAACTGGTTCGCGCAGCTGACGGACGCCACGACGTGGCGTGACCTCGCCTACCTGCTGATCACGACACCGCTCGCCATCGTCGAGTTCGTGCTCGGCATCGTGTCGGCGATCATCGTGCCGCTGGCGCTGACGGTCGCCCCCGGCGCGGGCTGGCTGCACGGCAAACTCGCCCTCGCGCTCCTCGGCCCGCCGCGGGCGGAACGGCTCGAAGCGAAGGCGACGCGGTTGCAGGCGTCGCGGGCACGCGGGGTCGATGCCGCGGAGAACGAACGCAGGCGCATCGAACGCGACCTGCACGACGGCGCGCAGCAGCGGCTCGTGTCGGTGGCCATGACGGTCGGCCGCGCCAAAGCCAAGGTCGGCGGCACCGAACCCGACACGGCAGAACTGCAGAGACTCCTCGCCGAGGCCCACACCGACGCGAAACTCGCCGTGTCCGAACTGCGCGATCTGGCACGGGGCATCTACCCGGCGGTACTCGGCGACCGCGGACTCGACGCGGCGTTGTCGGCGCTCGCGGCGAAGTCGCCGGTGCCGGTCTCGGTGTCGGTCGACATCGACCAGCGCCCTCCCGCCGCGGTGGAGAGCACGACGTACTTCGTCGTCGGCGAAACACTCACCAATGCGGCCAAGTACGCCGACGCCTCCGACATTCGCGTCGACGTCCGCCGCGACGGCGATACGGTGATCGTCGAGGTCACCGACGACGGCCGCGGGGGTGCGGAGATCCGCCCCGGCGGCGGGCTCGCCGGGCTCGCCGACCGCGCCGCCACCATCGACGGCACCGTGTCGGTCGTCAGCCCGGCCGGTGGCCCGACGGTCGTTCGCGCCGAACTTCCGTGCAGCTGGTGAACGAACTCTCTGGGGGTCTGGACGTGCGCGTGGTCATCGCCGAGGACGCCGTACTGCTGCGCGCCGGTGTGCAGCGGCTACTGGCCGACGACGACATCGAGACGGTGGCCGCGGTCGGCTCCGGCGAGGAGCTGCTGGCCTCGATCTCCGAACACGAACCCGACCTGGCGATCGTCGACGTGCGCATGCCGCCCACGTTCACCGACGAGGGCCTGCGGGCCGCGCTGCGGGCACGGGAGATCACGCCAGGTCTTCCGGTGCTCGTGCTGTCGCAGTACGTCGAGGAGACCTACGCGATCGAACTGCTGTCCGGCGGTGCGGGCGGGGTCGGCTATCTACTGAAGGAACGCGTCTCCGACGTCACCGACTTCCTCGAAGCCGTACGCCGCGTCGCCGCAGGTGGCACCGCGATCGACCCCGAGGTGATCTCGCAGGTCATGGCGCGCGGCCGCAACAATCCCCTCGACTCGTTGACCGGCCGCGAAGGCGACGTGCTCGAACTGATGGCACAGGGCCTGTCCAACTCCGCGATCGCCGCGCGCATGGTGGTCTCGCACGGCGCGGTCGAGAAGCACATCGGCAACATCTTCGCCAAGCTCGGCCTGGACAGCAGCGTCGAGGAGCACCGCCGCGTCCGCGCCGTGCTGACCTACCTCGAACGCTGAACACTAGGGAGGCACAGCCTGCCCCCAGGGGCACTTTGGTGGCGCTGAATGCAACCAAAGTGCCCCTGGGGGCACGGTGCCGTCCGGCGCGGGTGCTGTGCGGTGTCTGGTCCGCGGTGGGGCTGGCCCCACCACAGACCTGCGAAAACCGGTAGCGCAAGACGGCGGCTCGCACCGCTGTGCCGGAGCGGCTCACTGACCAGGCTGAAAGCCATGACGACGAGCCTTTCCGGCGCCCCGCACACCAGGGACCGCTTCCTCGACCTCATCCGCACCCTCGCCGTCGTCGGCGTCGTCACGCAGCACTGGGCGATGCCGGTGCTCGGCTACTCCGGCGGCACGCTCACCACCGGCAACGCCCTTGCGACACCCGGCTGGTGGGTCGTGACCTGGCTGTCGCAGGTCATGCCACTCGTGTTCTTCGCAGGGGGCGCCGCGAACCTCATCTCGCTGCGCCGTGCCCATTCCCGGGCCGACGCGCAGTTCCGCGCCGACGCTCATTGCCGGGCCGACGCTCATTCCCGAGCCCGTCGGGCAGCTGCGACCCGAGGGTGGCTCGCAGGCCGGCTGCGCAGGCTGCTGCTGCCGGTCCTGCCACTGCTGGCCGTGTGGCTCGTGGTGCCCACGGTGCTGAGCGACCTCGGCGTGCCGGACCAGCCCGTCGCCGTCGCGGGGGCGATCGCCGCACAGCTGTTGTGGTTCCTTGCCGTGTACCTGCTGACGGTCGTGGCCACTCCCCTGATGGCGGCCGCGCACCACCGGTTCGGGTTCGCGGTGGTGCCCGCACTGGCGCTCGCCGCGGCCGCCGTCGACATCGCACGGTTCGGCGACGTCCCGCTGGCCGGGTACGCCAACGCGGCGTTCGTGTGGCTGGCGGCGGCTCAACTGGGTTTCCACTACGCCGACGGCCCGCTCGCGCGACTGTCACCGCTGCGCTCACTCGCCCTGTCCGCTGCCGGGTTCGGGGCGACGGCACTGCTCGTGGCGTTCGGGCCCTACGCGGCGAGCATGATCGGCATGCCCGGCGCTCCCGTGTCGAACATGAGCCCGCCGAACGTGGCCCTCATCGGCCTCGCCGTCGGACAGGTCGGGCTGGTGCTGGCCGCACGCCCGCAGCTGACCCGCTTCGCCGCACGGCGCCCCGTCGCCGCGGCACTGTCCTGGGCGGGCCCGCGCTTCATGAGCATCTACCTCTGGCACATGCCCGCCCTGATCGTCGTCGCGGGTGTGACGGTCGTGGGCCTCGGCTACACGACGCCGGAACCCGGCACGCCCGACTGGCTCGTGATGCTGCCGGCGTGGCTCACCGCGTCCGCCGCAGTGCTGACCGTGCTGGTGCGGATCGCCGGCAGGTTCGAGACCGCACTCCCCCGGACTCCGGAGCCCAGGCAGACAGGAACCTCCACCGCGACCTCCCCCACCGCGACCTCCCCCGCAGCGACAACCGCCGCACCGACAACCCGGGCGCCGACAACCCAGAAGCCGACGTCCCGGACAGCGGCATCCCAAGCAGCGGCAACCCCGGCAGCAGTATCCGGGCGATCACCGACGGCACCTCCGATGGCACAGCTCGTCACCGCCGCGCTGCTCGGTGCGACCGGTCTGCTCGGCCTCGCGGCCCGCGGCTTCGGCGACGGCCCCGAACTGTGGGCTGCGCTCGTGGTCGGCGCATTCGCGCTGAGCCGTCGTGCCACGTCCGACGAGCCGTCCCCCTCCCGGGCGGACGCGCTCCCCGACCGGCCGGCCCCTCCGGGGACGCCGCCGGCGGATCACACGTCGAGCAGCTTGGCCGGGGTGTCGTGAAGGACCGCGCGGAGGAACGGCTCCCCCAGCCGGTCGTCGGACTCGGCCCACTGCGCGATCGCACGCAGCTGCGTGGCGTAGTCGTAGGGAATGTTCGGGAAATCGGTGCCGAGGACCACGCGGTCCGCAATACCGGCCAGCCGGGCGGGCCAGTCGTCGGGCACGGGCATGAAACTCTCCGTGAACGGCACGCCCACCATCGTCGTGTCCAGATGCACCCGCGGGAACCGTCGTACCAGCTCGAACGCCGCGTCGTACTCGGGCATGCCCGCGTGCGCCAGCACGGCGACCAGCCCGGGATGCCGTTCCAGCACGCGTGCGAAGACGTCGAGGCCGGTGTGCTCGCCCCGCAGCGGCCCGTGCCCGCAGTGCACCACGGCGGGAACTCCGGCGTCGGCGAGCATGCCCCACACCGCGTCGAGGTGCTCGTCGCGCGGGTCGAACGCCCCGACCTGCACGTGGACCTTGACGCACCGCACCCCCGAGCGCAGCGCCTCCTCGACGTAGCGCGCCGCCTCGGGTTCGGGGAAGAACGTCGCCGTCGGCACAGCGTCCGGTTCCCGGTCGGCGAACTCGCGGGCCCAGCCGTTCAGCCACTCGGCCATGCCCGGCTTGTGCGGATACACCAGCGGTGCGAACGTCCGCACCCCTATCGCCCGCAGCGCCGCGAGCCGCTCGCCTTCCGGCAGCCGGTAGTGCACCGGCCACGGCATGCCGTAGTGCTGCTCCGCGCCGTCGAAGTACGCCCACACCTTCGCGAGCACACGCTCGGGCAGGAAATGGACGTGGATGTCGACGAGACCGTCCAGCCCGAGCCCCCGAGCCCAGGCTGCGACGTCGTCGTCGGCTGCGGGGCCGGTCAACGGCGTCCCGCACGCTGTTGCTTGTGCTTGCCCTTGATCGCCCGGCCCATCGCCTTGGAGATCTCGCGCTGTGCGTCCCGTTTGGCGATGTCCTGCCGCTTGTCGTGCGCCTTCTTGCCTCGCGCGAGCGCGAGCTCGACCTTGACCTTGCCGTCCTTGAAGTAGAGCGACAGCGGCACGAGGCTCACGCCGCTCTCCTTCGTCTTCCCGATCAGCTTCTGGATCTCCCTGCGGTGCAGCAGCAGTTTCCGGGTGCGCCGCGGCATGTGGTTGGTCCACGTGCCCTGGGCGTACTCCGGAATGTGCACGTTGCGCAGGAAGACCTCGCCGTCGTCGACGGTTGCGAACGCCTCGCTCAGCGACGCCTTGCCGGCACGGAGGCTCTTCACCTCCGTGCCGGCAAGGGCGATACCGGCCTCGTAGGTGTCGAGGATCGAATAGTCGTGGCGGGCACGACGGTTCGACGCGATCACCTTGCGTCCGACTTCCTTGACCATGACTCGACTCTATCCGCCCTCGACCGGGGACTCCCAACGACTATTGCGCAGGCCGCCACCGGGCGAGTCGCCGCTGCGACCGCCCGCCTGCCGGCACCGCCGCCACGGGAACCCCGGCGAAGGGCCTCGACTGTCACATTCGCTACGTGCGGACGTATGCGCGCAGGGTGACGTAACCGGTGATGGCGGAGATCAGGATCGACACACCGAGTAGCACGGGCGCGACGGGGAACAGGATGTCGATGATCTCGATGTTCGGAATGGCCCCGCCGGTCGCTTCGAAGATCTGGTCCAGCGCGATGTACTTGACACCGACCAGGCCGGCGACGCCGAGGACCGCGCCGATGACGCCTGCGACCACCGCTTCCAGCAGGAACGGTAGCTGTGTGTACCAGCGTGTGGCGCCGACGAGCCGCATGATGCCGACCTCGGTGCGCCGTGTGTACGCCGACACTTGAATGGTGTTCGCGATCAGCAGCACCGCGGCCAGCGCCGCGATCGCCGCCACGATGAACGTGCCGTCGCGACCCGAGTTCAGCAGGTCGAAGAAGCGATCGAGGAACTTGTTCTGGTCGTCGACGTTCGCCACACCCGGCTGGTTGCTGAACTCCTGCACGATCACTTCGCTGCGTTCGGGGTCGAACAGCTTGACGTGCAGGGAGGCGGGCAGCGATTCGGGGCGGGCGAGCTCGACCAGCTCGGGCTGGCCCTCGAAGATCCGCTGGAAGCGTTCGTAGGCCTCGTCGCGGTCCTCGAACACGACGGATTCGACGGCCTGGTTGTTCTCGAGCGACGTGCGGATCGACGAGCAGGGCTCGGCCGTGCAGTTCTGGTCGTTCGCACTGATGTCCTGCGTGAGGTAGACCGTGACCTCGACGTCGTCGAGGTAGCTGGCCTGCATCTTGTCGATCGTGCGGACGAGCAGCAGACCACCGCCGAACATCCCGAGTGAGATCGCGGTGGTCAGGATCATGGCGATGGTCATCGTGACGTTCCGGCGCAAGCCGGTGACGACCTCGCTGAAGACGAAGCTGGCGCGCATCTAGGGCACGGTTCCTTGGGGTCGGGGGTCGGGTACGGGGCGGGGAGTATCCGGTGGCCGGACCGGCGGCATCCACTCGGCGTGGCGAACGGACCGAGACGCCTCGGCGGACGGGTCGCTGCGGGGGATCAGCGACCGACGCCGTACACGCCTCGCCGGTCATCGCGGATGACCTTGCCGTGGTCCAGTTCCACGACGCGGCGGCGCATGGAGTCGACGATCGAGTGGTCGTGCGTGGCCATCAGGACGGTTGTGCCGGTGCGGTTGATCCGCTCCAGCAGCAACATGATGTCCTGGCTGGTGTCGGGGTCGAGGTTGCCCGTCGGCTCGTCGGCGAGCAGCACGAGCGGCCGGTTGACGAACGCCCGCGCCATCGCGACCCGCTGCTGCTCACCACCGGAGAGCTCGTGCGGCATGCGATCGGCCTTGCCGTCGAGGCCGACCAGCTCCAGCACCTCGGGAACGACCTTGGTGATGGTGTGCTTCGGCTTGCCGATGACCTCGAGGGCGAACGCGACGTTCTCGGACACCGTCTTGTTGTTCAGCAGACGGAAGTCCTGGAAGACGCAACCGATGGTCTGGCGCAAGCGGGGGACCTTGCGCCGGGGCATCTTGGCGACGTCGAAGTTCGACACCGACACCCGGCCCTTGCTGGGCACTTCCTCACGCAACAGCAGGCGCAGGAACGTCGACTTCCCCGACCCGGACGGGCCGATGAGGAAGACGAACTCACCCTTGTCCACGTCGACCGTGACGTCGTCCAGTGCCGGACGCGTCGAGGTCTTGTAGGCCTTGGATACGGATTCGAGCTGGATCACGATTGGGCATCCTACCCGTGTACTCCGTTAAGGCCTGGTTGCCCGGGCTTCGAGAGCCGTAGCGGACGGGCCCGCGGGCGCGGCGCGCCCTGGTCGAGGCTAGGCGGCGTCGGTCTCCTGTTGCTTACGCCACCGGATGCCGGCGTCGAGGAACGCGTCGATCTCGCCCTCGAGCACGGCAGTCGGGTTGCCGGACTCGTGTTCGGTGCGCAGGTCCTTGACCATCTGGTACGGGTGCAGCACGTACGAGCGCATCTGGTTGCCCCAGCTGGAGCCGCCGTCCTTGAGCGCGTCCATCTCGGCCTGCTCCTCCTCCTTCTTGCGCTGGAGCAGCTTGGCCTGCAGGACCTTCATCGCGGCGACCTTGTTCTGCAGCTGCGACTTCTCGTTCTGGCAGGACACGACGATGCCGGTGGGCTGGTGCGTGATGCGCACGGCCGAGTCGGTCGTGTTCACGCTCTGCCCGCCGGGGCCGGACGAGCGGTAGACGTCGATGCGCAGGTCCTTCTCGGCGATCTCGACGTGGTCGACCTCTTCGACCTCGGGCAGCACCTCGACGTGGGCGAACGACGTCTGGCGGCGGCTCTGGTTGTCGAACGGCGAGATGCGGACGAGCCGGTGAGTGCCCTGCTCGACCGACAGCGTGCCGTAGGCGTACGAGGCGCCGACCTTGAACGTGGCGGACTTGATGCCCGCCTCCTCGGCGTAGGAGATGTCGTAGACCTCGGTCGCGTAGTTGTGCCGCTCGGCCCACCGCAGGTACATGCGCATGAGCATCTCGGCGAAGTCGGCGGCGTCGACGCCACCTGCCTCGGCACGGATGTTGACCACGGCGTTGCGCGGGTCGTACTCGCCGGACAGCAGCGTGCGCACTTCGAGCGTGTCGATCGCCTCGGTGAGCGACGCGAGTTCGGCCTCGGCTTCGCTCTTGCTGGCGGGGTCGCCCTCGGCCTGGGCGAGCTCGTGGAGCACACCGAGGTCGTCGAGGCGCTGCCGCAGTTCGCCGACGCGTCGCAGGTCGGCCTGCTTGTACGACAGCTGGCTGGTCACCTTCTGCGCGGCCGCGGGGTCGTCCCACAGGTCCGGGCGGGCCGCCTCCTCCTCGAGGGAGGCGACCTCCTGGCGCAGCGCGTCGATATCCATCACGGACTCGACCTGCGTCAGTTTGCCATCGAGGCCCTTGACGACGTCTTCGAACTCAGCACTCACGAATGACAAGGTTACGCCCGAATCGCGCGGCCGCTTGAGGCGGCCGCGCGACGCCGGGTGATCAGTTCGCCACGACCGTGTCGAGGAGCTTGAGTGCGGCCTTGGCGTGCGCCAGATCGAAGTCGGCGACGGCCTTGGTCACGGGGTCCTCTGCGGCCTTGGACGCGGCCTTGGCGACGTCGGCCTGCTCGGTGTAGACGGCCTTGGCGGTGTCGAAGAGGTTCTGCCGCTGTTTGGCCGTGAGCACCCTGGCGTGCACCAGGCGCAGGATGAGCGGCGACCGCAGGTGGTCGGGTGCGGAGTCGGCGGCGACCCAGGCCTTGAAGGCCTTCTTGCCCGCCGCGGTGATCACGTACTGCTGACTGGAGCGCGGGCCCTGCTTGCCCAGACGGACGTAACCGGCTTCGTTCAGCGCGGGGAGTTCGCGGTAGACCTGGCTACGCGTGACGCTGAAGAACGCCCCGAAGCGTTCCTCGGCTCCGGCGACCAGTTCGCCACCGGTCGCGGGGCCGTCGTGAAGCAGGCCAAGCAGTGCTGCGGCTGTTGCGTTCAAATCGGACACGCCCCCACAGTGCCACGTCCGCCGCTTTCTGTCCACTGTGGCCCTGATACAGGTCCACAATGGAGCTACTGACAGTCCACAAGCACCAGATGAAACCCGCCGGGAAACGGGGCGTACGGCGCAATCCACGATCCCCGAGATGGCGGATCGTGTTCATCCGGTGACACCGCGTCGCATCCGGGTGTCCCGTGCTCCTCCTATCTCTACCCGGTCCACGAGGAAACGCCACCCACACGGCCGTAACTCTTCACCGTCCGTACTGGCACATTGCGTAGCGACTCGAACGCGTTGTGTATCGATCTGCTGGTGAACGCCGCACAGGGCGTGCCTTTTCCGATTCGGCCACTCGTGTGAGCCTGCCGAGCACGGCGCCGAGACTTCGCGCAGTCTTTCCGTTCCCTTTCGAAGGAACCGATAACCCGCGAGCCGAGCCCATCGCCGGCGAACACCGACAAGCAACGAGAAACCCCTGCCTACGCACTCCGTAGACAGGGGTTTCTCGATCTCTGTAGCGGGGACAGGATTTGAACCTGCGACCTCTGGGTTATGAGCCCAGCGAGCTACCGAACTGCTCCACCCCGCGTCGTTGTGTGAGGACAACTCTACAGGTCGCCATGATCGTCTCCGCACGGGGGTAGGGTTGCGTGCCACGTCCCGCTGTCGGCAGCGTGCGCTGGGCATTTCTTCCCCGTGCCTCCTTCGACCCACTGGTGGCCGCGTGCGCCACGGTGCGGTTACGGCAGCCGGACCGGCGTTCCGGATGCCCGTTCTCGGGCCACGGCTTCGTCACACGGCCGGTAATCGCTCCCGCCGCCCGGTGGGCGTCCGAACCGGCCCACGCCCTGCTCCACGTCCCCGACAGCCACCCGGGAACCGCCGCACGGTCGAACGCCGCACTATCGAACAGGACACCGAGCTGGGGCGTGGGGGCTGCACCCCCACAACAACAGCGAAACAGACAGCAACAACGAGAAACCCCTGCCTACGCACTCCGTAGGCAGGGGTTTCTCGATCTCTGTAGCGGGGACAGGATTTGAACCTGCGACCTCTGGGTTATGAGCCCAGCGAGCTACCGAACTGCTCCACCCCGCGTCGTTGTGGCACCCACCTTACATGCCGACATAGATCGGCTAAACATGGGCCCCCGGAAGCCTACCTCTTCCTCGTGGGTCACAGGGCACTCAAACGTCCCGCCCGCCAATGCCGCACCGTTGCCCGGCCGTGCCGGCCCAAGGGCTTCCTGGCGGATGTCCCGCCGCTGACCATAGGCCAGAAAGTCAACTCAGCGCCGGACGGCGCCCTTCCGCGGGGCTGGCCGAGCTTACAATCCGAGGGTCGAGCATTTCGCCGCAGCCGCAGCCGCAGCCGTCGCAAAAGAGACTAGAATCTAATTCCCTACGCCAGAAACGGCCTTTGTCGACCTGGAGCCTGACGCGCAAATGCCCCGAGGAGGTCGCGTTGACGGCGCCCGAGCGTCGACATGCTTCGATTAAATCAACCGGTTGGGGTGTCACTGTATGTACGTTACACGGCTGCGCAAAGAGTTTGGGACCTGTCGTGCAGCATCAAGTAGCTCAACCCCAACAAGAGCTCCTTCGTTATCGAAGTCAAGGACTGCGACCACGTCGCCCAAATCGTCACGCACAGGCAAAGATCTCTTACCACGAGAGCCTGGATCGGACATTGAAATGTAGGCCGAATTTGCCTCCTGGTCAACTTCTACAACAGGCCAAAATGATTCCATAGTGACTTCATCTACCAAACTAATCTAAACCAACATGCCAGATCATACACCAGGATTAGCTTACAACTGACAAATACTGTCGCCACGAATCCCAAAGGGAAACCAAGACCAAAGTGGCCTTGTTACGAAGAGTGACAACTAGGGAAGTCGCATCGAGCCGATGGTGCAGCCCCAGTCGCCACCCTTCCAACAAGGCAGCCTACGTATGGTAAACTGTAACGACAATAGACCTTGTATTCATGATTACGGTAACCTCATCACCTTCATATCGCCAGTTTCCGTTGGCCTGCCTATCAGCGCTTCGACACCACATATTAACCGTGGTGCGCACTTCTGCTTCGCTGATTCCTCGCTCACTCATTCTCAAGCGTGCATGCGTAGTGTAGCCAGCAATAGTACAAGGTGCCGAAGCTGATGTTTCGTACTCTTGACGCTCAATCGCTCGGTTTCCGACAAGGTTAGACGGCGATGCATTCGCCACCTTCGAAAGCCCCGGACCCTCACTTGCTGGTACAGCTGAAGCGGCCAGAGCACCAGCAAATAAAGAAATCACAGAAACAAAGGAAACTAGAAGGACCGACAAGATCTGACGCCCACGTTCGATCATAATGCCCCCAATTTTTACCGCCCCACATCAGCGGAATAAATCAACGATAACGGTTGACATAGATCGACAGTACATTGTCAATGATTGCACTAGTCAAGAGGTGAATCGATACAGTTCCGCCTTGACACCCAGTTGGAGTACTACGGCAAGGTAGGTGTTGAAATACGTTCCCATGCCTCCGCTAGGTACGTCTCATAAACATTGATCGCAGCTGATGGCCGCGTTGAGGACAAGGGCTGCACGGAACACCACGCCGTTGCTTGGCTCGCGCGAACCGGCGCTTGGCGACTCTACGGCCTTGGTCGCTGCCCACGTCGAACCCGGTTCGCTTCCCGAGTCGCTGCTGATCGCGCGGTTGCGGAATGACGGCGCGAATGCGCCGGGCGCAGATAATCCCGGATCGCACGAGACAAGTAGGCGTAATCGCCCCGGGTCACGTAGGTCGAGGGCAGAGGTACCTGGCGGCCTGGGCGCGCAAAGCCGCCAGCGTGGCAGTAGCAGGGACGGCGCATCAGCTCTTGCCCGTGCGCGAGAGCGATTACCAGCGACAGACCGTGCTCATTGACTCTGGCAGGACTGCGTCCCTGGGGAGTCGGCCCGAAGAACTCCACACCCTTTCCTAGTCCCGACCTCTACGAGGGATACCTGCGGCACGATGAAAGCCCATTCGCCGAGTCCAAACCGGCAATCGTCCATCGCGCGGCCCGTTCAACTCCCATCACCCTCCTGAGTTCTGGAGCTCCTCGTAGCGGCGGGTGGCTTCATCCAGTTCGGACAGCGCCTGACCCTGCTTCTGGAAGTCGCCCTCGTTCTGGGCCGTGCGGAGCTTCTCGAGCGCGGCCTGGATGTCCTGGACGGCCTGGTTCATCTCGCCGCTGTTACCGCCGCCGTCCTGGTTGCCGCCGTCCTGGCCGCCGGAGTCGCCGCCGTCCTGGTTGCCGCCCTGCTGGTTGTCTCCGTTGTTGCCGGAGTCGCCCTGGCCGGGCGTGTCACCCGAATCGGGTCCGGTGGCGGCGTCGCCGCTGCCTTCGCCGAAGACGTCGTCGAGTGCCTCGTTGAGGGTGGCGGCGAAGCCGATCCTGCCGCCGAACGACACGATGACACGGGCCAGCTGGGGGTAGCTCTGCGAGTTGCGCTGCTGGACGTAGATGGGTTCGACGTACAGGAACCCTTCCGCGACCGGCAGGGTGAGCAGGTTGCCGTAGATCAGGTCGACGCTCTGGTTGCCCAGCAGGGTGCGGTCCTGGGTGAACTCCGGGTGCGACTGGAACGCGTTCTGCACCTGGACCGGGCCTTCGATCTGCTGCTCACCGGAGGTCGGCAGCCGCAGCACGCGGATGTTCCCGTAACTGCCGGGGTCGGACGAGACCGACATCCAGGCGGCGAGGTACTGCCGTCGCAGCTGGGTGAGCGCACTCGTCAGCTGGAAGTGCGGCTCGTCCTGCCACGGCGACTGGGAGTACGTGTAGTACGCGGGCTGTTTGGCCGCGTCGGAGTTCGGGTCGAGCCCGCCTTCCGTCGTCGGGTCCTGCGGCACGTTCCAGAACGTCTGGGTCGCGTAGAACTCCTGGGCGTTCTCCACGTGGTACTGCGTGATCAGCTCGCGCTGGAGCTTGAAGATGTCCTCCGGGTACCGGAAGTGCTGTCGCAGTTCGTCGGAGATCTGCGACTGCGGTTTCACGACGCCGGGGAAGGTCTTCATCCAGGCCTTCAGCACCGGGTCCTGCTTGTCCATCTGGTAGAGGTCCACGGTGCCGTCGAACGCGTCGACCGTGGCCTTCACCGAGTTACGGACGTAGTTGATCTCGCTGTCCCGCTGCTGCGCGACACCGGACAACGAGTCGGAGGTCGCCTCGCCCAGCGAGGTGCGCTGCGAGTACGGGAAGTTGTCGAGCGTCGTGTAGCCGTCGACCACCCACTTGACCCGGCCGTCGATCACCGCGGGGTACGGGTCGCCGTCGGCGGTGAGCCACGGCGCGATCTTCTCGACCCGGTCGCGCGGGTCCCGGTTGTACATGATCTTGGAGCCTTCGCCGATGGCTCCGGAGAACAGGATGTTGCGCTCCCCGTACTGCATGGCGAAGACGGCCCGGTTGAACCAGTTGTCGATCGCCACGCCGCCCTTGCCGTCGTACAGGTAGGTGCGGTCCTGCGCCGTGTCGTACTCACCGGGCGCAGAGTCCTCCGGCCCGCCGACGATGGCGTAGTCCGTGGCGAGCTCGCCGAAGTAGATGCGCGGCTGCTTGACCCGCATGCCCGCACCCGTCGGGTTCTGCGTGTCGCTGGTGCCCGCGATCGGGTAGCCGCCGTCGCTGTCGGCGCCTTCGAGGGCGCGGTCGATCTGGTTGGCGGGCGCGGCGACGAAGCCGTTGCCGTGCGTGTAGACGAGGTGGCGGTTGATCCAGGTCTGCTGGTTCGCGGCCAGACCCTCGGTGTTCATCTCCTTGGCGGCGACGAGGTAGGCCTGCTCCTCGCCGTCGACGGTGTAGCGGTCGATGTCGAGCTTCTCGGGGAAGCCGTAGAAGTTCTCCCGGCCGACACGCTGGGTGAACGTCGGGGACAGCACGTTCGGGTCGAGCAGCCGGATGTTCGGGATGGTGCCCTTGTCGTTGCGGATCTTGCTGGCGTCGACGTCCGATTGGCCGGTGTAGTTGTCGTACTTGACGTCGTTGATGCCGTAGGCGTACCGCGTCGCCTCCATGTTGCGCTGGATCGACTGGGCCTCACGCTCGTTGGCGTTCGGGCGCACGGAGAACTGCTCGAGGATCGCGGGCCACGCCACGCCGACGATCAGCCCGGACAGCAGCAACAGCACCAGCGCGATCGCCGGCAGCTGGATGTTGCGCAGGAACGCGCCGACGAAGAACGCGATCGCGCAGAACACGCAGATGCACAGCAGGATCAGCTTGGCCGGCAGCACCGCGTTCAGGTCGGTGTAGGTGGCACCGGTGAACAGGTCGTTGCGGTCCGACAGCAGCAGGTTGTAGCGGTCGAGGAAGTACTCGACCGCCTTGAGCAGTACGAACAGGCCCACCAGGATCAGCAGGTGCACCCGCGCCGGCGCCGCGACCGAACCGCCCCGGCCCGCGAGGCGGATGCCGCCGAACAGGTAGTGCGCGAGCAGCCCGCCGATGAACGCCACGACGGTGGCGACGAACAGCCAGCCCAGAACCCAGCCGAGGAACGGCAGGTCGAAGACGTAGAACCCGATGTCGTTGCCGAACTGCGGATCGTTCCGGCCGAACTCGCCACCGTTCAGGAACATCTGAACGGTCTCCCAGTTGCTCTGACCGGACACGCCCGCCACGAGCCCGGCAAGCACCGGAATGCCGATACCGAAGAGCTTCACCCTGCTCGCGATGATCGAGCGGTACCGCGCCAGCGGGTCGTCCTCGCCGCTGACCGGCACGAACACCGGTCGCGTGCGGTAGGCGATCCACAGGCTGATCGCGAGTGCGCCGCCCACCAGCAGCCCGGTGGCGACGAACAAGATCAACCGTGTCAGCAACACGGTGGTGAACACGCCGCGCGCATCCACCTCGCCGAACCACAGCCAGTCGACGTACGCGTTCAAGAACCGCGCACCGAGCAGCAAGAGCAGGACGAGGACGGCCGCGATTGTCAGCAGGATCCGGGCCCGCTTGGACAACTTGGGGAGGCCGACGGGGGGCCGAGTGGCCACAGCGCACACTCCTGAGGTCGTAACTGGCGTGGTCCAGGGGGCTCGGGTGACGGGCTCCCTGTATGTCTAACTCTACGGACCAGCGCCCGAGTTCCCGGAATGCCCCTAAACCGGGTGATCGCGAGGTGCTGCCACGATGGTCACCATGACCGACAGTGAAGGCGCGCGCGGCCCCTCGGCCGAGGAAGGCGGACCGGGTTCCTCGGAGTCCGCAGGGACCGCGGAGACTTCGGAAATCCCGAGTTCGGGGACAGCGGATTCGGGGACAGCGGAGTCGGAGAACCCGGAGGCGGCCGGGATCGGCAACGACCTCGGCGACGACGCCTGGTTCCTCGAAGACCTGGTGGACTCCGAGGCCGCGTCGGCCGCGACGACGGTGGGCGCCATCGCGCGCGAGGTCGAGGAGTTCGTCGCCGAGGGCGGATGGCAACAGCCCCCGCAGCTGTTCGCGCTCGTCCCCACCGCCGAGCTGCTCGCCCAGCAGCCCGAACTGGCCGACTCCCTCGACCCGGACGCCGAGCTCACCCCGGTCGCCCAGGACTCACTGCCGAACGACGACCTCGCCGAGGCGCTCGCCACGATCGCCTGGCCGGATCTCGTCCGGGGCTGCGCACTCGCCCAGGAGATCATCGTGCTCCCGCCGGACGTCGAGGACGAGCTGCCCGACGTCGACGACTCGACGGGCGTCTCGGCCACCGACGTCGAACGTCTCAAGCAGGCCGCCGCCGGTCATCCGCGGCGCACCGAGGCCAGGCTGGTGGCCGCCGTGCTTCGCGACGGCCCCGCCGCGTGCGTCATGCGCCTGCGCGGCGTCCACCCGCAGGGCGAGGACGACTCCGAACCGGGCGAGGAGATCGTCGAGCACCCGGAGCTCGCTCCGAACCTGGTCGACGCCCTGCGCGCGACACTGCTCCCCTGACCGCTCTCCCCTGACAGGACCGCACCGGTCACGAGCCGGCCGGGGTGGTCGGCTCGGTCGGGGCGGGATCAGCCTTCGCAGGTGGGAACGGGTTTGCCTGCCTTGAGGTTGCGCAGCGCGCTGATCGCGTCGTCGAGCGTGCCGATCCGGACGAGTTGGAGACCGTCCGGAGCGGCCGACACCGCTTCGGCGCAGTTGCGCTCCGGCACCAGGAACGTCGTCGCGCCGTCCTCCTTGGCGGCGACGACCTTGAACGAGATCCCGCCGATCGCGCCGACGTTGCCCTGCGAATCGATCTCGCCGGTGCCGGCCACATGGCGGCCGTCGACGAGATTCTCCTGCTCCATGCGTTCGACGATCGCCAGCGCGAACATCGCCCCCGCCGAAGGACCGCCCACGTCCTCGAGTGAGATGTCCACCGTGAACGGCACGTCCGCCCGGTCCGCGGGCTGTACGCCGATGAAGCCCTGCTGTCCGCCTTCCGGGTGCCGCGCCAGGTCGATCTGCACCGTGCGGGGCTGCTGTTCCCCGCGCTGGTAGGTCAGGTCGATCTGTTGTCCGGGGCGGGTGTTCTCGAGTGCGGCCGTCACGTCCCGCCGTCCGGCGACGCGCTTGCCGTTCACCGACACCAGTTGGTCGCCGGGTTCGAGCACGCGCGAGGCCGGACTGTCGGCCACGACCTGGTCCGCGACGACCTTCACCGGATATCCCAGCGAGCGCAGCGCCGCGACCTCGGCGTTGCTCTGCGAACTGCGGAACTGCGCGACGTTCTCCTTGCGCACCTCCTCGTCCGTCTGGCCGGGGCGGAAGTACTCCTCCCGCGGAGCGACGGCGTACCGGCCGCTGATCCACAGGCCCAGCGCACCGAAGAGGGTGACGTCGTCGTTGAGCGACACGGTCGTCATCCGCAGCTGACCCTCGGTGTCGTAGCTGCGCTCGCCGTCGATCGCCACGACGTGATCGCCGTCGACGTCGCCGAGCGTGTCGTAGGTCGGCCCCGGCCCCAGCGCCACGTACGGCACCTTGACGAACGACCCGACCAGCACGAACGCGACCACGAGAACGGCGCTGAACACGATGGTCCAGGTGCGCCGGGTGGGACGCCGACGCGGTCGCCGCTCCGTCCCGGAGTCGTCGTCCCCGACGCGCGATGCCGCCGCGCGCTCGTCGGCCGTGTCGCGCCCCGTGGCTCCTGACGCGGATTTCATGTCGCCGGACTCGCTCACGGGCACAGCGTACGGCGGCCGTTGTCAGCTCAGAGCGAAGGTCCGATTCACCATGCCGATCGGCGGGTCGCGGCGCCCTCGGGCCGCGTACGGTGGAGGGCATGAGCAACCCACCCTTCGGGTTCGGCTTCGGTCTGCCCGACCCCGACAACAGCTCGTCCGGCTCTGGCAACAACTCGTCCGGCTCCGGCGGTCAGGGTGGCGACCCGTTCCAGCAGCTGGGGCAGATGCTCAGCCAGCTCGGCCAGATGTTCAGCCAGGCAGGCAGCTCGTCCGGCCCGGTGAACTACGACCTGGCCAAGCAGATCGCGCTGCAGCGCCTCGCGTCGACCTCCGAGGACGGGGACGCGAAGCCCGGGATGGGATTCGCGTCGGCGAGCAGTGACGCACAGCAGGGCGACACCGCGGTGCGCGATGCCTCCCACCTGGCCGAGCTGTGGCTCGACGAGGCCACGATCCTGCCCGCGGGCGCGACCCAGACCGTCGCCTGGACCGCGAAGGACTGGCTCGAGCAGACGCTGCCCACGTGGCAGCGGCTGTGCGACCCGGTCGCCGAACAGGTGTCGTCGGCCTGGACCGAGGCGCTCCCCGCCGAGGCGAAACAGGCGGCGGGACCGCTGCTGTCGATGCTCGGCCAGATGGGCGGCATGGCGTTCGGCTCGCAGCTCGGCAACGCGCTCGCGGACCTTGGCTCCGAGGTACTGACATCCTCCGACGTCGGCCTGCCCCTGGGCCCGGAGGCCACGTCCGCGCTGCTGCCTGCCAACGTCGAGAAGTTCACCGAGGGGCTCGAGCGCCCCGCCAGCGAGGTGCTCGTGTTCCTCGCGGCGCGCGAGGCGGCCCACCAGCGGTTGTTCGCACACGTGCCGTGGCTGCGGCAGCGGCTGCTGGCGACCGTCGAGGAGTTCGCCCGTGGCATCTCCGTGGACGTGTCCGGCCTTGAGCAGCTGGCGGGGCAGATCGACCCGACCAATCCGCAGAGCATCGAACAGGCCATGTCGTCCGGGCTGTTCGAGCCGCAGACAACTCCGGAACAGAAGGCGGCACTGACCCGCCTGGAGACCCTGCTCGCCCTCGTCGAGGGCTGGGTCGACGTCGTGGTCGCCGATGCCGTCGGCAACCGCCTGCCGGGTGCGGATGCGCTGCGCGAAACGCTGCGCAGGCGGCGTGCCAGCGGCGGGCCCGCCGAGCAGACGTTCGCCACGCTCGTCGGGCTGGAACTCCGGCCCCGGCGGATGCGTGCCGCGGCGACGCTGTGGCAGATGGTCGGCGACCGCCATGGCACCGAACAGCGGGACCACCTCTGGTCGCACCCCGACCTCATGCCCACGGCCGACGACCTCGACGAGCCGACCGATTTCGCGGACCGGCTCGGCGGCACCGTCATCGGTGCGGACGTCGACCCGATCGCCGAGCTGGAGAAGACCGAGCGCGCGGAGGCCGAAGCGGCCGCGTCCGGCTCCGGCAGCGGCACATCGGCCGATACCGGTACCCAGGATGTCGAGAACGGCGGTTCCGAGGATTCCGCCACCGATGGGACGACCGGCGAGGATTCCGGTTCGCGCGACGGTGATTCCGACGGGAGCGGCTCGGGCAGCGACAACGTCCACGGGGACGGTTCCGACGGCGGGAACGGTTCGGGCCGCTCCTCCGACGGGAACGGCTGACCCTCTCCTTCGGCGCACCGCCCGCGCCGGGTCGTTCCTGCCCCGCAGGCCCCCGGCGCGGGCGGTGTGCGTTCGTCACTCTTCGTCGTCGGGGTCCGGAGCGGTGTCGTCGGCATCTCCGCTGATGCCGAGATGCGCCGCCGCGGACAGGCCCTCGAGATATCCGATGGCCCGCTCGGCCTTCGGATAGCGGTGCACCAGCGCCCAGAATTCGTCGTTGTGGTCGGCGACCCGCAGATGGGCGAGCTCGTGCACCAGGACGTAATCGAGCACCCAGGACGGCACCTCACGCAGCCGCTCGCTGACCCGGATCGTGCGGTTCATCGGCGTGCACGATGCCCAGCGCGTACGCATCGGCGGGACCCAGCGCACGCTCGCGGGCTGGGCCGCGCCGTCGAGATAACGCGCCGACAGCTCGGTGCACCGCAACAACAACGCCTCGTCGGATGCACGTGCCGGCGAGGCCCTCTTGTTCTCGGTGCGCCGCAGCTTCTTCTGCATCTCGGCGATCCAGTGCCGCTCCTCGGCCTTGGTCATCGTCGCCGGGATGAGCACCACCGTCGTATCGCCGTCCCGGTAAGCCGTGACGGTACGGCGGCGCCGCGCACTACGCCTGACCTCGACCTTCTCCTCCGTCACCGGCGGCCGGCCGTCCTGATCGTCCTGGTCACGTCGCCCGCTCCGACCGCGCTCGCCGCCCTGACCGCGCCTACTGGGCTGCCGGTCCTGACCACGCTGGTCGTCCGGACTCGTTTGGTGTCGGCTCTGCTGCACACCCTTTCCGTCTTTTCGTCGGTTACGTCGGGATTGTCCGCCTTTCGGCTCGGTGTCGCGCGACGGTGAGTTCTGCGCCGTGTTCTGCGCCCGCCCGCGTTGACTCCGTAATGAGGGAACCCGTGCATCGGCCACTCGTACACGGTAAAGCGCACCGCCGACATTCGGGATGGCTCGAACATCACAGCACCACAGTTGTCCACATTCGCGTTCACCTGTGGATAACCCCGATCGGGTGTCCCACGGCGACCGCGGATCCCGCCACCCTGTGAACATGACTCGAACACTCACCGAAACCGGCTCCCTGCCGGAGCGGCCGCGGATCGTCCCGGGACTGGACGTCCTGGAACGCGGCGAAGGGGAACTGCAGATCGGCCTGGAGCGCCGACACGCGGTGGTCCTGGACACGCTGTCACCGATGCTGATGGATCTCGTGCGGAGCCTCGACGGGAGCCGCAGCACGGGCACGCTCGTACAGCTCGCCCGCTCCCAGTGCACCTCCGACGAGGAGGCGGAGAAGGCGGCCGACGACCTGCGACTCGTGCTCGAGGGGCTCGCCGAACGCGGCTTGATCGAAGAGTCCGACTCACCGGCGTACGCGCGGTCCGTACGCACCGACGAACCCGCGCTCTGGACCCTGACGCGTTCCCGGCCTCGCCGCAGTGCCGCCGCACGGTGGGCGCAGAGCACGGTGCGGCTGCAGGGCGGCGGCAGGCTCGCCGCGGGTCTGGCCCGCACACTCGCGACGGCGGGCGTCGGACACATCGACGCCCACGCCGACGGGCGTGTCGGCCCGGAGGACCTCGGCACCGGCTTCGTCGACGGCGACATCGGCACCCCGCGCAGGCAGGCCATCACGAACCTGGTCAAGCGGACCAACTCGGCGACGAAGACCGGCAAGGTGCGGGGCAAGCAACGCCCGGATCTGGTCGTGTTGACCGACACGGTCGTGCCCGCCCCCGAGATCGTGAACGAGCTGATGGTGGAGCGGCAACCGCACCTGCTGGTGCGGGTCCGGGACGGCAACGGCATCGTGGGCCCACTGGTCCACCCGGGCCGGAGCAGCTGCCTGCGCTGCGCAGACCTCGCGCACACGGCACGCGACCCGTCGTGGCCGCGGGTGGCGAGCCAGCTGGCTGGGCGACTTCCCCGTACGGACCTGTGCAGCGTGACGGCCACGGCGGGGCTGGCGGGCGGGCAGATTCTGCGCATCCTCGACCCGGAGGAGTCGGTGCCGCCGACCTGGAACGGCGCCATCGAGATCGACGCGTTCGCCGGAACGACCACCACGTCCGATGCGGCTCCGCATCCGTCGTGCCCGTGCGGAGCCGCGGCCGTGACGCAGGCCTCCGCCCGTGCCGCCGGGCAGCGGGGCGCGGCGTCGGCGGAGCCGCCCACCCCGACGCCGTCGCCGACCCGCGCGGGCCGTGACGGGGCCGCACCGTAGGAGTCACGCGGCCCGCCGCGTCCGGCGGAGCGGGAGCTGGGCCTGACCTGCGCTGCGAACTGCCTTGTCCGGGCGCGGACGCCGAACGGTTCCCCACGGCGTTGATCGACAAGGCAGAATCGCGGACGTGACCGAACACCGCGAGGCCCACGACAGCTCCGACGAGACCACTACGCCGGACGCGGCGGAGCCCGTCGACGCCGTGGGTGACGCGCCGAGCACGGACCACGGCGACGCGGACACCGCGTTGCCGCGCAGGACCGTCGCCCGCACAGCCAGGCTGGCCAGCCTTCCGCTGGGCATGGCGGGCCGTGCGGTCGGGGGCTGGGGCCGCAGGCTCACCGGCCAGAGCGCCGACGAGGTCAACGCCGGACTGTCGGCGAAGGCCGCCGAGCAGCTGTTCGAGGTGCTGGGCACGCTCAAGGGTGGCGCCATGAAGTTCGGCCAGGCGCTGAGCGTGTTCGAGGCCGCTGTGCCGGACGAGCTGGCCGAACCGTACCGCGACGCCCTCACCCGGCTGCAGGCCGCCGCCCCTCCGATGCCCGCGAAACAGACCCACCGGGTGTTGACCGAACAGCTGGGGCGGACCTGGCGGCAGCGGTTCGCCGAGTTCGACGACGAGCCGACTGCCGCGGCCAGCATCGGCCAGGTGCACCACGGCGTCTGGCACGACGGCAGGGAGGTCGCCGTCAAGGTGCAGTACCCGGGTGCCGACGACGCCTTGCGCGGCGATCTGCGCCAACTGCAGCGCTTCAGCCGCCTGTTCCAGAGCCTCGTTCCGGGCACCGACGTCAAGCCGCTGCTGGCCGAGCTGGCGGACCGGATGGACGAGGAGCTCGACTACCGGAGGGAGGCCGACAATCAGCGGGCCTTCTCGAAGGCCTTCGCCGGTGACGAGCAGGTCCTCGTACCGCGGGTCGTGGCGAGCTCTCCCAAAGTGGTCGTCAGCGAATGGGTCACCGGCACGTCCTACACCGAGATCATCCGCAGCGGCACCCGGGAGCAGCGGGACGAGGCCGGCCGGTTGCTGGCCGAGTTCCACTACTCGTCGCCGGCCCGTGCCCAGCTGTTGCATTCCGACCCTCACCCGGGCAACTTCATGCTGCGCGAGGACGGCCGGGTGTGCGTCATCGACTTCGGCGCCGTCGCCCGCCTCCCCTACGGCGCCCCGCCCGCCATGGGCAGGATCATGCGACTCGCGCTCGAAGGACGGTCCGAGGAGCTCTACGCCGCGCTGCGAGCCGAGGGGTTCGTGCGGCCCGACACCGAGATCGATCCCGACGACGTCTATGCGTACCTCCATCCCATCGTCGCCCCGCTCGCCGAAGACAGGTTCCATTTCTCCCGCCGATGGGCCCAGGACCAGGCACTGCGCATGGGCGATCTGCGCGGCCAGGACTTCCGTACAGGGCGGTCGCTGAACCTGCCACCGCACTGGCTGATGATCCACCGCGTGACGGCCGGTGCGATCGGCATCCTGTGTCAGCTCGATGCGGAACTGCCGTTGCGTTCGATCGTGCAGCAGTGGCAACCGGGGTTCGCCGACTGACCGACCATCGGCAGCCGAGTTATCCACAGTTTTCGCCGGTGCGGCGGAAATTCTCCGTTCGCCGGACCGACTTGTCCACATTTTCGCCGAACCCTCCCCGCCGGGCTCCGCGATCGGCACGCTCGAGGCATGACTGCTCTGGCCGACGCGGCGCAGCTGACACCCGCCGCACATGACAACGTCCTGACCACCGCGGAGCTACGCGCGCACGGCATGTCCGAGGGCACCATCACGCGCCGGTGCCGCCCCGGAGGTCCGTGGCGACGCCTACTGCCCGGGATCGTCCTGCTCAGCGCGAGCGAGCCGACCCGAAGACAGCTGGTGCGCGCCCTCGCGCGATACGTGGGGGACGAGGGCGTCGTCACCGGTGGCGACGCCCTCGACGCTCACGGCATCGCCCTGCCGAGGTCCCCCGCCGTGCACGTCCTCGTGCCGAAGGGGCGTCGCATGCTCTCGCCGACGTTCGCGCTCGTGGAACGGACGTCCCGACCACCCGAACCCGTCGTCGTCGATGGCATCCCGTACGCGCCCGCCACCCGGGCCGCGCTCGACGCAGCACGCCGAGAACCCGATCCCGGCCGGTTGCGCGACCTGCTGTCCCTGCCCATCTACTACGGACTCACGACCGCTGCCGAACTACGCGCCGAACTCGACTCCGGCAGCCAACGTGGTTCCGCCGTGGTGCGGTCCGAACTGCGGTCGATCGGCCGCGACCGCGACACCTACGTGCACGGGTGGGCACGCGCGGTACTCCGCGAGGGACCGTTGCCGCCACCGCGGTGGGACGTGACGGTCTGCGACCGGCGCGGGAGGCACATCGGCACCGTCGATGCGTGGTGGGACGAGGTGGGCATGGGTTGGCAGTTCCACCCGCCCGGCAAAGCCCGCTTCGGGCATCTGGCACTGGCCGCGGCGGGCGTGACGCTCGTGCGAACCGACCCCGAGCGGCTGACCACGGATCGACGCGGCGTGCTCACCGAGTTGGCGAAGGCGTTCCGTACAGCCGCGGACCGCGCACGACCGGCCGTCCAGTGCAGGGCGAAGGTGGCGGCGGCATGAGCCGTCACCAGTACTCGGCGGGCAGCTTTCCCTCGATGTCGCGGACGTGGTCGCGAACGCAGCGCGGGCAGAGCCAGCGCGTCCGGCCCGCTTCGGATTCCCGCAGCCAGCCCAGTCCGGCGGCAACAGTCTCGGTGTGGCCGCGCTCGCCGCACAGTCCGCACGTCACGGGTGCCTCGCCGTGCACGTCCACGCCGGTCACGGCTTCGTCCCGAGGTACACGGTCCGGGCACTCAGCAGGTAGATGTCGTCGCGGCGGCCGAGGTGGTCGCCCGCCGCCGGATCCAGCAGCCGGGCCACGGTGTCCCGGTCCTCGGCGTCCATCCGGTCGCCTGCTCTCTCGGCGAGGCCGCCGATGTGGTCGAGCACGAATTCCCGCACCCGCTCCCCTGCCGGTGCGGGATGCTCGACGAGGAATGTGAACGACGTGACATCGCTGAGCCCCGCACGGGAGACGGCCACGTTCCAGCCGTAGCCCATGCCCACGGCGTCCGGCATCGACGTGCGCATGTCCTCGAACCACGCGTCGCGGTGGCCGAGCAGGCACAGCTCCAGCCCTGGGCGACCCACGCCGAGGTCCCACGGCAGGCAGCGCACACCGGGTCCGCCCTCGGCGATCGCCAGGAGGCCGCCCGGGCGGAGCGCCGCAGCCAGCCGGTCGACGGCGGCCTGTTGGTCCGGCAGATGGTGCACCACGGCCGACGCCCACACCAGGTCGGCAGGCTCGACGAGTTGCGCGAGCGGTTCCGTTCCGAGGTCGGCGACGACCCCGTCGACGGTCACCACGTCACCGCCCGCCTCGCGCGCGGTGTCACGTGCCGCGGCGAGCAGTTCGTCGATCGCATCGACGGCGACCACGGTGCCGCCACCCCGCGCACGGAGTGAGGCAGCGAGCGCCGCGCTCATTCCGCCCGCGCCGGAGCCGACATCCACGACGGTCGCTCCGGCACCGAGGTTCCGGGTGAGCCGGCCGGCCACCTCGGCCGTGGCGGCGCTCTCGAGTTCGTCGAGCCTGCGCATCCCGGACAGGCGTGCCGCCCAGTCGACGTCGTCGTGTGTATGTGCTGCCATTCCGCCCATTCAACACGGGTGAGCAGTGGGGTGACGACCGGATCCAGCGTCCGGCGGCCACCCCACCGTGCCCGGCCTACCGGTCGAAGTGCTCGGCACGCCGCGATGCCCAGCGAGCGATTCGCTGCCAACGTCGTGCCGCGCGGTGCCGACGTTCGGCCCGCCCTCCCTCGGCCTGTTTTCGCAGTTCACGTATTCGATCTCTGGTCAGTTCTTCGTGGAGCAACATGTGAGGTGTCTCCGTGTTCGACTCGGTGGATGTGTGGTGTCGCGATGTCACCGTCAGCGAGTGCGTCTCGCCTGGTTCGCGGTGCAGTCGGTTCGTCATGCGGCGCTCCGTTCCCGAGATTCGGGCACCGGGTGCTTCCGCGGGCGGCCTCGCGGCCGCTTGCGGGCCACGACGGCACCGCGTTCGAAGATCTCGCCTCCCCAGACGCCCCACGGCTCACCGCGGGCGAGTGCACCTTCCAAGCAGGCCGAGCGCACCGGGCACTCGCCGCACAATGTCTTGGCGCGTTCCAGGTCGGACGGCTTCTCGGCGAACCACAGGTCCGCATCGCCGGTCCGACAGGGAAGGTCGAAATCGGTTGACTCTCCGGAGTCGATCAGTTCGGCGACTCCGGTCGTCCCGGCCAACAGGGCGGAGAACGTCTCCTCTGACGCGGAGACGGTGGCCGTTGGCATGGCGGCTCCTTCAGTAACGAGTGTGTGCGGATGAGTCGGCGGATCCACACAGCCCTCGAACAGCACGAAGGCCGCGGATCCGATGGGTTCCGCGGCCTTCGAGAGCCAACTGCCTAGCCGGTCGCTAGACGACGCCTCTCGCAAAAGCCGGGCGGAACCCGGGACTTGTCCTGGATCTGGATCGGAAGCTGCTGACGACGCTCCGGGCGCGGCACCGGGTTGCCGAGGTCGGCAGCGGCGAGCGCCGCGCCGCCGGCCGGAGCGTGCGACGTGGCGCCCCCACGCACGTCGAACGCAGCGAGGTCACGCGGATCCAGGGACATGCCGGCAGGCCGGCGGTCACGATCGACCGACGCGCAGAGCAGCTGAGGACGCACGGACCGCCCGTCACAACGCAGGGTCGACCGGTCTCCGGAGATGCCGGCGATGTCGATCGTTGTCGTGAACTCCATTGCGGGCACCTCCTCTCGTATCCGGTCGGCCACCGCCTGGGTGGCCGCGCTTTTCGACCTGGTCACTGCAGGTTATTGCGACCACGCGTGACGGGGCAACTGATTTTTCGAAAAGTTCGACATTCTTCCCGGAAAACTGCCGTGACCAGCCGCTCGCCGTCCGTCACGGGCGCACCGGACGTCTGCCTCGCCCGCTATCCGCCGGCCTCGTCACGCACCACGGCGAGCACGTCGTCGCCGAACTGTTGGAGCTTGGACGCGCCGATGCCGGAGATGCCGACGAGCGCCTTGCTGTCGGTGGGCCGCTGCTCGGCGATCGCCACGAGGGTCGAATCGGTGAACACCACGAACGCGGGCACGTTCAATTCCCGGGCGCGCTCGGTCCGCCAGTCCTTCAGCCGTCCGAGCAGGTGTTCGTCGACGTCGGCGGGGCACTTGGTGCACCGGCCGAGCTTGACCTCCATCGTCGAGATCAGCGGCCGCGCACAGATGCGGCACGAGTTGGCGAACTTCGTCTGCTGACCCGATTTCGCGACGGGCGCCGCAGGGTGGTCCTCCGGCACGAGGCCGTACAGGAACCGGCTGCGGCGGCGATTGCGCCTGCCGTCGGGGTGGCGGGAAAGGGCCCAGCTCAGCGACAGGTGCTCACGGGCACGGGTGACGCCGACGTAGAACAGCCTGCGCTCCTCCTCGACGGCCTCGTCGTCACCGTCGGCGCGCTGGATCGGCACGGTGCCGTCGGCGAGACCGACGAGGAACACCGCGTCCCATTCGAGGCCCTTGGCCGCATGCAACGAGGCCAGGGTGACGCCTTCCACCGTCGGCGGGTGCTGCGCGGAGGCGCGCTGTTCGAGTTCCCCGACGAGCCTGCCGAGGCTCGCCCCCTCGACCGTGGTCGCCAGCTCCTCGGCCACTTCGACGAGCGCCAGCAACGCGTCCCACCGTTCCCGCGCCGCGCCCCCTGCGGGCGGTTGTTCGGTCAGCCCGACGCGCGCGAGCACCCGGCGGCACAGCGCGACGAGTTCGCCGCGCGGCTCGTCGGCCGCCGCGGTGCGCAGCGCCGCGATCGCCTGCCGGATCTCCTGCCGCTGAAAGAACCGCTCGCCGCCGCGCACCAGATACGGCACGCCCGCCTCGGACAGCGCCTGTTCGTACGCCTCCGACTGGGCGTTCACGCGGTACAGCACCGCGACCTCGCTGGCGGCGACCCCGTCGTCGAGCAGCGCACGGATACGCGCCGCGACCGCGGCGGCCTCGGCGGGTTCGTCGTCGTACTCGGCGAAGCGCGGTTCCGGGCCCTCGGGGCGCTGTCCGACGAGTTCGAGCCGCGATCCTGCCGGCCTGCCCCGCGCGGCCCCGATGACGCGGTTGGCCAGCGACACCACCTGCGGCGTCGACCGGTAGTCCCGTTCGAGACGCACGACGGTCGCGTCGGGGAACCGGCGGGTGAACTCCAGCAGCGGGCGCGGCGAGGCGCCCCCGAACGAGTAGATCGTCTGGTTGGCGTCGCCGACGACGGTCAGGTCGTCCCTGCCGCCGAGCCACGCGTCGAGCAGCCGCTGCTGTGCGGGTGTGACGTCCTGGTACTCGTCGACGACGAAACACCGGTACCGCTCACGGAACTCGTCGGCCACCGCTCTGTGCTCCTCGAGCGCCGCCGTGGTGTGCAGCAACAGGTCGTCGAAGTCCAGCAGCTGCGCTTCGTTCTTGGTCTGCTCGTATCCCCGGTACAGCTCGGCGATCCGCTCGGCCGGTTCCGGGGTGTCCCGCTTCAGCTTGGCGACCACGGCCGGGTAGTCGTCGGGGCCGACGAGTGAGGACTTCGCCCATTCGATCTCGCTCGTGAGGTCGCGGATCACGTCGATCTCGGTCGGCAGGCCCAGCCGGTTGGCCGCCTGGCCGACGAGGCGGAGCTTGTTGCCGTCGATGAGGTCCCACTGGCGTTCGCCGACGACGCGGGGCCAGAAGTAGCGGAGCTGACGCAGCGCCGCCGCGTGGAACGTACGGGCCTGCGCCGCTTCGACGCCGAGTCCGCGCAGGCGTGTGCGCAGTTCCCCCGCCGCACGGGAGGTGAAGGTGACGGCGAGCACCTGACCTGCGGAGACATGACCGGAGCGCACCAGGTAGGCGATCCGGTGAGTGATGGTGCGGGTCTTGCCGGTGCCCGCGCCCGCGAGCACGCACACGGGTCCGCGCGGGGCGCACGCGCCCGCGCGTTGTTCGGGGTCGAGGCCCTCGAGCAGCTCCGGATGACGGTTCGACGACGCACTTCCCACGCCTCGCATCCTCGCAGAGGGGACCGACGGAACATCGGCAGCCCGGACGCCCGTATCCTGGCTCTTATGGCGGAGAAGCGGGACAAAGAGGCTGCCAAGCAGGCCAAGAAGGAAAAGCGGGCGGCGGGCAAGGCGCGCCGTGGCCAGATCTTCCAGGCGTTCCATATGCAGCGCAAGGAGGACAAGGCCCTGATCCCGTTGATGCTCGGGACCTTCCTGGTCATCGCTGGGTTGGTCTTCCTGCTCGGCATGTGGCTCGGCATCAAGTGGCTGCTGCTGCCGCTCGGCATCCTGCTCGGTGTGCTCGGCGCGATCATCCTGTTCGGTCGCCGCGTGCAGAAGAACGTGTTCGCGAAGGCCGAGGGCCAGCCGGGTGCAGGCGCGTGGGCGCTGGACAACCTGCGCGGCAAGTGGCGCGTCACGCAGACCGTGGCGGCGACCACGCAACTCGACGCCGTACACCGGGTGCTCGGTGGGCCGGGCGTGGTCCTCGTCGCCGAAGGAGCTCCGCACCGGGTGAAGAATCTGCTGTCGCAGGAGAAGAAGCGTATCGCCCGACTGGTCGGTGAAACCCCGATCTACGAGGTGATCATCGGCGACGAGGAGGGGCAGGTTCCGCTGCGGAAGCTCCAGAACCACCTCATGAAGCTGCCGCGCAACCTCAAGGGACCGCAGGTCGACGCCCTCGAGACGAAGCTGTCCGCCCTGGGCAACCGCGGTGCCGCGATGCCGAAGGGCCCGATGCCTCAGGGGGCCAAGATGCGCAACGTCCAGCGGACCGTCCGCCGCCGCTGACCCGCAGTCGCACTCGGTTCACCCGCAGCGGGGGGCCGCTTCCCACGACGGGAGGCGGCCCCCGCTTCGTGTGGTCCGGCTGCAGGCGGGAAGGTCCGGCGTGTTCGGGGCGTTCGCGGGTTCGCCGCTGCCCGCACCGGTTCAGCGCATGCGGACGACGACGGTGCCGGTGAGGCGGTCGTGCCAGCCGCGGGCGTCGGTGTTACGCACCGCGGCGGGAACGATGAGGAACGTCAGACCGCAGCGCACGAGGGCGCGCCACAGCCCGGGAACGCCGCCGCCGTCGAGCCTGCCGATGCGGATGCCGCAGAGCGCCATGCCCGGGGTGAAGCTGAACCATGCCGCGGACACGACCGTGATGAAGGCCCAGGTACCCAGTGACCACAGGTTGAACGACTCCATGACGGCCATGTCGTCGACGTCGGGCCGGACGAACAACGCGGTCAGCAGCGAGGCCAGCAGCAGGTCGGCGATCAGGCCAAGGAACCGGCGGCTCGAGCCGGCGGCCGCGCCGACGCCGTCGGCGGGCAGGCCGAGCCGCTCGCCGGGCCACCGCGGCGGGTCCTGATCGGCCGCCGCGGACAGATTCGCGAGCCACTCTCCGGTCCATCGAGCCACACGAACAGGGTATGCCGCCGGTTCGGCGCTGCCCCGAGCGCCCTGACGTGGGAGTATCCGATATTCGCCGATCCGTTAACCCCGGTGAAACATACGGGTGACGGTCGGGCAACAACGCCCTCTTAGCTTGGGCCGAAGAGAGCAATGCTCACGCGAGCTCGACCTAGAAGGAGTCACCGAGGGTGTCCACTACTGCCGACGATGTCCTGCGTCTCATTGCTGACGAGGACGTGCAATTCATCGATGTGAGGTTCTGCGACCTTCCGGGGATCATGCAGCACTTCACCGTCCCCGCCAAGTCTTTCGACGCGGACGCGTTCGAAGAGGGACTCGCCTTCGACGGCTCCTCGGTTCGGGGTTTCCAGTCGATCCACGAGTCGGACATGCTGCTGCTGCCGGACCCGGCGACCGCGAAGATCGACCCGTTCCGGCAGGCCAAGACGCTGGCGATGAACTTCTTCGTGCACGACCCGTTCACGCGCGAGCCCTACAGCCGCGACCCGCGCAACATCGCGCGCAAGGCCGAGCAGTACATCTCCGAGTCGGGTGTGGCCGACACCGTGTTCTTCGGTTCGGAGGCCGAGTTCTACGTCTTCGACGACGTGCGCTTCGACTCGTCGGAGAACGCCACGTTCCACGAGATCGACTCCGTCGAGGGCTGGTGGAACACGGGCCGCAAGGAAGAGGGCGGCAACAAGGGCTACAAGACCAAGTTCAAGGGCGGCTACTTCCCCGTGCCGCCGGTCGACCACTACGCCGACCTGCGTGACGAGATCTCCCAGCACCTGATGGGCTCGGGTTTCGAGCTCGAGCGCGCCCACCACGAGGTCGGCACCGCGGGCCAGGCCGAGATCAACTACAAGTTCAACACGATGCTGCACGCTGCCGACGACCTGCAGCTGTTCAAGTACATCGTGAAGAACACGGCGTTCGAGAACGGCAAGACGGCCACGTTCATGCCGAAGCCGCTCTACGGTGACAACGGCTCGGGCATGCACTGCCACCAGTCGCTGTGGAAGGACGGGGCGCCGCTGTTCTACGACGAGTCCGGGTACGCCGGCCTGTCGGACGTGGCGCGTCACTACATCGGCGGCATCCTCGCCCACGCGCCGAGCCTGCTGGCGTTCACCAACCCGACCGTGAACTCGTACCACCGGCTCGTGCCCGGCTACGAGGCCCCGGTCAGCCTGGTGTACTCGCAGCGCAACCGTTCCGCGTGCGTCCGCATCCCGATCACGGGCAACAACGCCAAGGCCAAGCGCATCGAGTTCCGCTGCCCCGACTCGTCCGGCAACCCGTACCTGGCGTTCGCCGCGATGATGATGGCCGGCCTTGACGGCATCAAGAACAAGATCGAGCCGCCGGAGCCGATCGATAAGGACCTGTACGAGCTTCCGCCGGAGGATGCCAAGGACGTCAAGCAGGTTCCGGCCGACCTGGAGACCGTGCTCGCCAACCTCGAGGCCGACCACGACTACCTGCTCGAAGGCGGCGTGTTCACCCCCGACGTCATCGAGAAGTGGATCGCCTACAAGCGCGAGGAAGAGATCGACCCGCTGCGGCTGCGTCCGCACCCGTACGAGTTCGCCCTCTACTACGACTGCTGATCGTCGCGAGGTTCCGACCTCCGAAATCACTCCGGAAACGGCCCGTGGCCTGCGGAAACATCGTGAGATGCGTTCCGTCGGCCACGGGCCGTCCGCTGTTGGCGGCCGTACCGAGCGTCACGCCGCGCCTCCTGCCTGATCGCTCAGCGACGGGTGTCGACGATCTGCTGTGCCCGGTCGGCGAGCTCCACCTTCCTGATCTTGCCGGTGGCGGTCATCGGAAACTCCTCGACAATCTCCACCACAGGGACCTTGTAGCCGGCCATCTGGTCCCGCGCCCACGTCCGCAGGTCCTCGGGGTCGAGGGCTGCCTCGGGGTTCGGATTCACGAACGCGACCGGTGTCTGCCCGGTGTCCGGGTGATCGGCAGCGACGACCGCTGCCGTGCGGACGTCCGGGTGGCCACACAGCAGCAGTTCGACCTCGGCCGGGAACACGCTCATCCCGTTGACCTTGATCATGTCCTTGTCGCGGCCCAGGTAGTGCAGGCAGCCCCGGTCGTCGATGCGGCCGTTGTCGCCGGTGTGCAGCCAACCGCCGACCAGCTGCCGCGCGGTGGCCTCGGGCTTGTTCCAGTAACCGGTCATCACCGACGGGCTGCGCACCAGGATCTCTCCGGCCTCGCCCGGCGGCAGCGGCCTCCCGGTGGTGAAGTCGACCACGGCGACGTCGGTACCCGGCACCGGCAGCCCGCAGAACACGGGTTCCGCGCGCAGATCGGCGTCGTCACCTGCCAGACCGAACGGAGTGACGTCCATGGTGTGCGTCTCGGTCATTCCGTACGCCCCCTCCCGCAGCACCGAGTGGTCGCCGACCGCGGCCTGCCAGGCGGCGCGGACCTCGGGCGTCATCTTGCGTACGAACGAGACCGCCATCGGGTCCCGCAGTGTCGAGAGGTCCCGCTCGCCGAGATCGGGCCGGTCCAGCAGCTCCAGGTAGTTCTCCACGGTGCCGACCATGGTGGTGGCACCGTGGGTCTCGATGGCATCCAGCACGGCGCGGGCGTTCCACCGTGGTAGCAGCGCCACTGTGCCGCCGAGCACCAGCGGGTTGAGGATGCCGAGGTTCTCCCCCGCGATCCAGAAGATCGGGATGTAGCAGACCGCCACGAATCCGGTCTCGTCGCTCTCCCGGGTAGCCCCGGCCGAGGACGCGGCGGTGTAGATCATGTGCCGTTGGGTGTGCTGGCACCCCTTCGGCAGCCCGGTGGTGCCGCCGGTGTAGTTGAGCGCCGCGAGCGCGTCAACGTCCCGGGAGCGAACCGGCGCCGGGGTGCACGTGGCCGCCTCAGCCCAGCGGGTGACTTCACCCGCGACCGTGGTGGGCGGGCTCTCCTCGCGTGCCAGCTCCCGCGGCCCCGTCACCAGCACGCGCGCCACGTTCACGCCGTCGGCGTCCAGCGCAGTCGCCAACCGCGGATACAGCTCGTCGAAGGTGACCACCACGGTGGCGCCGGAGTCGGCCAGTTCGTAGCTCAGCTCGGTGGCCTGGAACATCGGGTTCACCGGGACGTGCACCGCACCGAGTCGCAGCGCGGCCAGCATGGTGATCACGAACTGCGGCGCGTTCGGCATGAACACCGCAACCCTGTCCCCGGCGACCACGCCGACCGACTCCAGCCAGCCGGCGATCCTGGCGACCCGGTCGGCCAGATCGGCATAGCTGATCCGGGCGCCCTCGAACGCGATGGCGGTGGTCTCCGGGCGCCGCCGCGCCCACTCGTCGACGTGCTCGGGCAGTGTGATCTCGCCCAGCGGATAGTGCACCCGTTGCGGAGTCCCGGCGGGGCGGAGCCGCTCCTGCCGGGGGCGCAAGCCGGCGAGGTAGGTCTCCAACGCGCGGGCGGTCTCGGTCCTGTGGTTCTCCGCGGCGGCTGCCGCAGTCTCGGTCGCAGGGGTGTCCGCGGTCATCGGCGTCGTCCTCTCGGTGGCGGTGTCGGGATGGTCCGGGTCACCAGGTGTCCACGAAGCCGCGTCGGGCCGTGGGCACCTCGGCGGGTATCGCGGCCAGCACGCGGGCACGCGTCTCAGCCGGGTCGATGACGTCGTCGATCTCGAACACCATCGCCGCGTTGATCGCCTTGCCGTGCCGGTACTGCTCGGCCACGAGTTCCTCGTAGCGCTGCTGCCGTTCGGCCGGGTCGTCGATCTCCTCCAGTTCCCGCCGGTAGCCCAACCGCACCGCGCCCTCGAGCCCCATTCCGCCCAGCTCGCCGGTGGGCCAGGACAGCGTCGCCGCGGGCACCTTGAAACTGCCACCGGCCATCGACTGCGCGCCCAGTCCGTAGGCCTTGCGCAGCAGTACCGTGACCAGCGGCACCGTCAACTTGGCGCCGGTGACGAACAGACGGCTGAAGTGGCGCACCGTCGCGGTCTTTTCCGCTTCCGGGCCGACCATGAAGCCGGGGGTGTCACACAGCGAGAGCACCGGCAACCCGTGCGCCTCGCACAACTGCAGGAACCGGGCGGCCTTGTCGGCTGCCGGGGTGTCGATCGCACCGCCCAGGTGCGCCGGGTTGTTGGCGATCAGCCCCATCGGGCGGCCCTCGACGCGGATCAGTGCGGTGACGATGCCGCTGCCGAAGTCGCGGCGCAGCTCCAGCACCGAGCCGGTGTCGGCGACCAGGTCGATCACCCTTCGTACGTCGTAGACACGCACCCGGTTCTCCCCGATCACGTGGCGCAGCGTCCGCTGATCGGCCGCATCCCAGTCCGCGACCGGGCCTTGGAAGTAGGACAGGTACCGTCGCGCCACCGCGACCGCCTCGGCCTCGTCCTCGACCAGCACGTCGATCACCCCGTTGGGTGCCTGCACGTCGGTCGGGCCGACCTCCTCGGGGCGGTACACGCCGAGTCCGCCGCCCTCGATCATCGCCGGCCCGCCCATGCCGATGGTGGCGTCGCGGGTGGCGATGATGACGTCGCAGCAGCCGAGCAGCGCGGCGTTGCCCGCGAAACAGCGGCCGGTGGCGATGCCGATCGTGGGCACGATCCCGTTGAGCCGCCCCATGGTGACGAACGTGGGAACGTCCAGTCCGGCGGCGCCGCCGTGATCGGTGTCGCCCGGCCGGCCACCACCGCCCTCGGCGAACAGCACCACCGGGATCCGCTGCTGTTCGGCGAGCTCCAGCAGCCGGTCGGTCTTGCGGTGGTTGCGCATCCCCTGGGTACCGGCGAGCACCGTGTAGTCGTAGGAGAGCACCGCGGCACGTCCGCCGTTGATGCGGGCCACCCCGGTGACCATGCCGTCGGCCGGGGTGTTGGTGATCAGGTCCTCCTGACTGCGCCGACGGCTCTGGGCGGCGACCGCGAGTGCGCCGTACTCGGCGAAGCCGTCCTCGTCGACCAGGTCGGCGATGTTCTCCCTGGCGGTTCGGTGCCCGCTGCGCCGCCGCTTGGAGACCGCCCCGGGGCGCGCCTCGTCCAGCCCGATCCGGTGCCGCTCGATCACCTCCGCCAGGTCGGGGCGGAGGTGATCGGGGTCGATCGCGACCTCGTCGGCCCGCACCCCGCTCTGTTCCTCGTCGGGCTGCAGCCGCACCAGTTCCCCGCCGTCGGCGGCGACGTCACCAGCGGCGACCAGCACTTGCTCGACCACGCCGTCCAGCGGCGCCGCGACGACATGCTCCATCTTCATCGCCTCCAGCACCACCACCGGTGTGCCGGCGAGCACGTGGTCGCCGGGAGTGACCGGGACGTCGACCACCGTGCCGGGGAACTCGGCGACGACGCTGCCCGACCCGGCCCGCACCGCGAACTCCTCCGCGGCCGGTACGAAGTCGGAAACGTGCTCGTCGAAGAAGCCCGTGGTGATCTCACCGGCGGCGAACGCCGGATGGGCCAACAGTCGGTCCAACACGCCGATGTTGGTGGTGACGCCATCGACCTCGGTCTCGGCCAGCGCCTCCCGAGCAGCCGCGGCGCCGGCGGCGAGGTCGGGCCGCGGGATGTGACTGACGATCTTCGCCAGCAGTGAGTCGTAGCGGCCGGCGATCTCCATCCCCGCGGTGCCGTGACTGTCGACTCGGACACCCGGGCCGCCAGGCAACTGCAGTGTCGCGATCCGGCCCGCCGCGGCGACGGAGGTCCCGTCCGGCTGCAGCCGCTCCGTGTTGATCCGCAGTTGCACCGCGAGCCCGCGCGGAGCCGGGATCCGGTCCTGGGTCAGCCCGATCGCCGCCAGCGACGCACCCGCCGCGATCCGCAGCTGAGCGGACACCAGGTCGAGGCCGAGCACCTCCTCGGTGACGGTGTGCTCCACCTGCACCCTCGGGTTGACCTCCAGGAAGTAGAACCGTTCCGGATGGTCGGCGTCGACAAGGAACTCCACGGTGGCCAGCCCGGCCAAACCGACGTCGGCGCCGATCCGCGTGGCTGCCGCCAGCAGCGGCTCCCGGTGTTCGGCGGCGAGGGTGACGCACGGCGCCGTTTCGACGACCTTCTGGTGCCGTCGTTGCAGCGAGCAGTCCCGGTCGTACAGGTGGGCGATGCCGCCGTTGCCGTCGCCGATGATCTGCACCTCGACATGGCGGGCACGGGGCAGGTATTGCTCGGCGTAGAGTTCCCCGCTGCCGAAGCCGCGCTCGGCCTCCGAGCGACACCGCTGCCAGGCGTCGTCCAGCTCTCCGGTATCGCGGACGATGCGCATCCCGCGCCCGCCACCGCCGCCCACCGCCTTGACCATCACCGCGCCGTCCTCGCCGAGTCGTCGCAGGAGCGCCGCAGCGTCGGCAGGGCCGACGCCTGCCGGGGTGGCGGGCAGCACCGGCACCTGCAACGACACCGCCAGTTCCCGGGCGCGCGCCTTGTCACCCAGCAGCGCCAGCGTCTCCGCGCCCGGGCCGACGAAGGTCACGCCTGCCTTGTCGCAGAGCCGGACGAGCTCGGCGCTCTCACTGAGGAATCCGTAGCCGGGGTGAAGCAGGGTGCAGTCCTGCTCGACGGCGGCCCGGACCAGCCGCTCGGCGTCCAGGTAGCCGGTCTCGTCGGGCAGCGCCACAGCGGCGTCGGCCAGCGACACCACCCGTCCTTCCCGATCGCCGGGGGTGTGGACCGCGACGGTGCGGTATCCCAGCCCGCGAGCGGCCCGGTGGATACGCACGGCGATCTCGCCACGGTTGGCGATGAGGACGACCGGGCTCGGGGCCGACTCGGGCCCCGACCGGAGCGACGACTGGGACACCGATGGCGACAACGGAAAGACCTCCGAGCTGGTCGTGAACACCGCATCGAGTCGTGGTGGCTCGACCCGGCTCCACTCGGGACATGAGCTGGCTCACACCCTACGTTTGACATTGACGCCAATGTCAACTCTTATTGTGTCCGTGGTCACACAGCAGCCATGGGCAACCCGAGAGAAGTACGACCGTGCCGACAGCGCCACCCGGGCCACTCTCGTCGCCGCCGCACAACGGACCTTCGAGAACCTCGGGTACGCCCGCACCACCATCGACCGGATCACCGAGGATGCCGGCGTCTCGCGCGCCACCTTCTACGTCTACTTCGCCTCCAAACAGGAGGTGTTCGGCGTGGTCGCCCAGCAGGTCCGCGACCGGATGGTCGCGGCGCAGGACCTCGGCGAGATCGACGCCGACGACGTCAGGGCCGTCGCCGAGGCGACGAACGCCGCCTACCTCGACGCCTACACCGCCAACCTCGCCTTCCTCACCGTGCTGGAACACCAGTCGCTGGTGGACCCGGAGATGGAGGCGCTGTGGGAGCAGTTCCACACCCGTTCCCGGGAGCGCACCGCGCGCTACGTCCGCCGACAGACGGAGCGTGGCGTCCTCGATCCGGCGGCCTCGCCCGACGCGATCGCCCGGGCCGGCGGCGGCATGGTCGCCAACTTCGCACCACTGGTTCGCAGCGAACCCGGTCTCCGCGAACAGGCCATTGCCGACCTGACCGCCATGTTCCTGCGTCTGGTCGGCCTGGACGACCGGGCCTGAGTCGGCGCGTCACCGCACCCACCCGTGTTCCCCGTATCCCCGAGAGCGAGGCCCTCGTGTCCCGTGCCATGCCCACCGCGACTCGCGGCGAGATCGGCCTGCTGGTCGGCATCACCGCGCTGGCCGCCGTCGCCCTCACACCGCTGTTCGACGACGTCGAGATCGCCGGCGTCGCCCTGATCGCCTGGCTGCTCTGGTTCACCATGGTCGCCGCACCGGTCGGCGGTCTCATCCTTGCGTTGCGGTCGAAGGAGGACTGACCGATGACCCTGATGATCGTCCTCGGCTACTTCCTCGTCCTCATCGCGATCGGCATGGTCGCCTACCGCAGGGTGCGCCACTCCACCGACGAGTTCTTCGTCGCCGGCCGCAGCCTGGGCACCTTCGTGAACTCGTGGGCGTTCATCGCCTCGCTGGCCAGTGGTGGCTCGGTGATGGCGAGCGTGGGCAGCGCCCTGGCGCTGGGATTCCCGTTTGCCGCCGCCCTGGTCGCCGGCGCCCCGGTGGGATTCGTGGTGGCGTCGGTGCTGGTCGCCCGGCCCCTGAGGAGATTGGGCAAGTACACCGTGCCCGACTTCTTCAACTCCCGGTTCGACAGTCCAATGATGCGCGTGGTGGTGCCGGTGCTCGTCGTGGTCGCCAGCAGCGCCTACATCATTTCGCAGCTGAAGGGCTCCGCCATCGTCGCGGGCCATCTGCTCGGCTGGGACTACCAGACCGCGCTGTGGGTCGCGGGCCTCGTCTTCGTCCTCTACGTCTCCATCGGCGGCTTCCTGTCGGTGACCTGGAACGACATCTTCCAGGGAATCCTGCTGTTCTCCTGCATGGTCGGCCTCGGCGTCGCCGCGTTCAGCGCGATGGGCGACTTCCCGACCGCATGGAACGCCACCCTGGAGGCGTACCCGGCACTCACCGGCGCCGCCGATGCCCACTCGACCTGGTCCTATGTCGGCGCCTTCCTGACCTGGGCGACCGCGATCTCGGTGCTGCCGCACGTGATCATGCGGGTCTACTCCGCGCGCAACGTCCGGTCCGCACGAGTCTCCCTCAACACCGCGATGCTGCTTTACGGCGTCATGATGCTCATCGTCGCCATTGTCCTCGTGCCTGCGGCCGCGACGCTGCTGCCGAACGCGGACGTCACCGATCCCGATGCCCTCTTCCTCACCCTGGCCGACCGTGTCTTCGGCCCGGTCGGCCAGGGTGTGCTGGCCGCCGCCGTACTCGCCGCGATCATGTCCACCACCGCGGGACTGCTGATGGCCTGTAACTCCGCCATCGGCCACGACCTCTACCGCGGCATCCTGCGCCCGCAGGCCGGCCAGAAGGAGGTCATCCGGGTGACGCAGGTCGCGACCTGGGTGATCGGGATCCTGTGCATTCTGCTGGCGATCAACCCGCCGGAGTTCCTGATCGTGCTGTACACCGCCGCGGTGGCACTGCTGGCGTCCGCGTTCTTCGCCCCGATGGTGCTCGGCATCTGGTGGCGTCGCACTACCGCGGCCGGCGCAGGGGCCGGGATGGTCGGCGGTGCCGTACTGTTCGGCCTCGCCTTCACGATGGACCTGCCCACGTCCTCGGAGGTGCTGATCGGGCTGCCGGCATCGTTCCTGCTCACCATCGCGGTCAGCCTGGTGACCTCGTCCGGCCGTGACGACGACGTGCGGGACGCCTGGCTGGCCACCCAGGCAACCGACGAGGCGGCGGCGGACGCCGAGCCGACGCGCTGAGTTACCGAGCACGCCACGAGCCACCGACCCGGTTCGCGGCCGGCGGGCTCTTCCTCACACGAGAAGCGCCGACGCGGGCGTGGCTCGCGTCGGCGCTCGGGCAGGCTCGGAACTGGCGTTGGGGTTCAGCTGCCGCGCAGCAGGTCCAGATCGACACCCGCGTCGCGGATGCGTTCCATCGGGGCGGGCACGAGCTTGCGCTTCTCCAGGTCCATCAGGCCGAGGGTGGACTCGATCTCTGCGGAGACCGTGCCGTCGAGCTTGGTGATCACGTTGTCCATCCAGAAGACCTTCTTGTCCTCCTCGAACCGGGCCACGCACGACACGGTGGCCTCGTCACCGAAGCGCAGTTCCCTGCGGAACCGGATGTGCGATTCCAGCATCACGATGCCGATGCCCTGCTTGATGAGCCCCTCGGTGACACCCGCGGCGACCGCGAGCTCGGTGCGCGCGACCTCGCCGTACTGGTGGTACACGGCATGGTTCAGGTGGCCGTTCGGGTCCAGCTCGTACGTGCGGACCTTGGCCTGGATCGAGAAGGGTTCACGCTCAGTCACACGTGCCACCGTAAACGGCGCGGGCGAGACCGGTCCCCCGAAGGTGAGCAGCCGCTCACCACGCCACCGTCACTGCTCGTAGAACAGCCGCTCGACGACGGCGTGCGCCCGTCGGGTCGTCTTCCGGTACGCGTCGAGGAACTCGCCCGCGTCGTCATCCACGCCGTAGCCGAACAGGCTCGCCACCGCGGTCAGCTCACGACCCGAGGTCGGCAACTGGTCGACGGCCTTGCCCCGGACCAGCATCGCCGCGTTGCGCGCCCTGGTGGCCAGCAACCACGCCTCGCGCAGCGCCTCGACGTCCTCGTGGGCGGCGAGACCGGCCTCGGCCATCGCATCGAGCGCCGCAGGCGTCGACGTGGTCCGCAACTGCGGAAGGTCGTGCGCATACCGCAGTTGGGCCAGCTGGACGGTCCACTCGACGTCGGCCAGCCCGCCGCGGCCGAGTTTCGTGTGCATCGTCGGGTCGGCGCCGCGCGGCATACGCTCCGTGTCGACCCGGGCCTTGATCCGGCGCACCTCCCGGAGTTTGGCCGCGTCGAGCCCGCCCTCCGGGTACCGGAACGGGTCGATCGCGGCGACGAACCGGTCACCGAGGTCGGTGTCACCGGCGAGGAACCGCGCCCGCAGCAACGCCTGCGACTCCCACACCTCGCCCCAGCGTTCGTAGTACGCCCGATAGGACTCGAACGTCCGCACCAGCGGTCCGCTGCGTCCCTCGGGGCGAAGGTTGGCGTCGACCTCCAGCGCCGGGTCCTGGGACGGTGCGCCGAGCATGCTGCGCACCGTCTCGGCGACGGTCGTGGCGAATTTGAGCGCCTGTTCGTCGGTGGCGTTCTCGCCGCGCTCGCACACGAACAGGACGTCGGCGTCGGAACCGTAGCCGAGTTCGCCGCCGCCGAGCCTGCCCATGCCGATCACGGCGATCCGCGCGGGCACGCCACCGGCCTGCGCCTGCTGGTACCGGGTCGCAGCTTCAAGCGCTGCCTGCAGCACCGCCGCCCACACCGACGACAACGCATCGCACACCGACGGCACGTCCAGCAGTCCGAGCACGTCCGCACACGCGACGCGCAACAGCTCGTGCCTGCGCAGCGACCGCGCCGTCGCGACCGCGGCGTCCAACCCCGGCTGCCGGCGTGCCGCCGCCCGCAGTGACGTCGCCGTCTCCGTGGGCGGGCGGTCGCGGAGACGTTCGGCGTCGCCGAGCATGTGCAGCACCTCGGGCGCCCGCACCAGCAGGTCGGGAACGAGCCGTGACGTGCCCAGCAGCGTCGCGAGGTTCTCCACGACGGCCGCCTCGTCCCGCAGTACGCGCAGGTACCACGGCGTGTCGGCCAGCTCCTCGGACACGCGCCGGTAGGCCAGCAGCCCACCGTCCGGTTCCGGGGTGTCGGCCAACAGATCCAGCAACACGGGAAGCAACGTCTGTTGAATCGCCGCGCGCCTGCTCACCCCGGTGGTGAGCGCACGAATGTGCTGCAGCGCGCCTTCCGGGGAGGCGAACCCGAGCGCGGTGAGGCGCTGCTGCGCCTGTTTCGCCGTCAACCGGAGCGCCGCGCTGGGCACCCGCGCAACGGCCTCCAGCAACGGCCGGTAGAACAGCTTCTCGTGCAGTCGGCGGATCCGCCCGACGTGCTTGCGGAACTCGTGGTCGAGCTGTTCGGCGCGGGACCGCGCCCGCGACGAACGGATACCCGAAGCCCTGGCCAGCCATCGCAATGCAGCGGTGTCGTCGGGTTCCGGGTACAGGTGGGTGCGGCGCAACGCGCGCAGCTGCAGGCGGTGCTCGAGGACGCGGAGGAACTCGTACGACTCGGCCATCTCCTCGGCGTCGGTTCTCGCGACGTAGCCGCCGGTGCCGAGTGCGGCGAGCGCGTCGAGTGTGGAGGCCGACCGCAGCTCGTGGTCGACCCGACCGTGCACCAGTTGCAGCAGCTGCACCGCGAACTCGACGTCACGCAGGCCGCCCCGGCCGAGTTTCAACTCCCGATCGGCGATCTCGGCGGGGATGTGCTTCTCCACGCGGCGGCGCATGTGCTGCACGTCGGCGACGAAGTTGTCGCGCTCCGCGGCGGCCCACACCATCGGTGCGACGAGCTCGGCGTACCTGCGGCCCAGCTCGGCGTCGCCCGCGGCGGGGCGGGCCTTGAGCAGCGCCTGGAACTCCCACGTGCGCGCCCACTTCTTGTAGTACGCCTCGTGGCCGTCGAGTGTGCGCACCAGCGCGCCTGCTTTGCCTTCGGGCCGCAGTGCCGCGTCGACCTCGAAGCACGCCTTGCCGACGATCCGCATCATCGCGGTCGCCAACCGGGTGCCGACCTGCAGGTCGCCGTCGCCGACGAACACCACGTCGACGTCGCTGACGTAGTTCAGTTCATGACCACCGCATTTGCCCATGGCGATCACGGCGAGCGTGGCGTCGGCGGCGTCCCGCGTCTCACGGGCGGCCACGGTCAGCCCCGCCTGCAACGCGGCGTCGGCGGCGGCCGTCAGCGCGTGGGTCGTGTGCACGAACGTCGCCGCTTCCACCTGCGATTCGACGAGGTGACCGAGGTCGGCCCCGGCGATCTCCAGCACCAGCCCCCGGTATGCCCTGCGCAGTGCCTGCTCGGCGGCGGGACCGGTCATGACCTCGCCGTCGGAGCGGACCGAAGCCTGCAACTGCGCGGCGTACTCGGCGGCCGCCGTCGGGGTGGCGAGCCGGCGCCACTGGCCCGGTGAGCCGACGAGGTAGTCGCCCAGCGCCGTGGAGGAACCGACGACGGCGAGCAGCTTCCCGCGCATGACCGGGTCGCTGCGCAGCGCCGTGTCGAGGTCGGCCCAGCCGTCACGGTCGGCCTCGCGGATGCGGTCGATGGTGCGCAGCGCCAGGTCCGGGTCGGGGGCGTTGGCGAGCGCCGCGAGTACCGGTTCGGCGCCGGAGACCGGCCCGGTGTCGGTCCACCACCCCGCGGCGTGCAGTTCGGCGGCGGCATGGTCCGAGGTGAAACCGAACCTGGCCGTCGAGGCCGCGGGACGAACGCTGTCTACCATCGGCTCCTACCGTAGTCCGGCCAGCGGTGACACGGATGGTGCAGTCGGGCCAGGTGTCCTCAGGCCAACGGCAGTCCGCGCCGTGGGTCCTCCGCGGCGCGGAGCCTGCCGGCTGCGAGGTCGACGAAGCGGCGTGCGAACGGCCGCCACGTCTCGTCGATGTCGGCGTGCATGCGGTCCACCGTGTCGGCGTCGAACGCACCGGGTTTGGCCGCGGCCGCCACGTCGGGGGATCGAGCCACCCATGCGTCGACGATGTCGCGGGTCGTTTCGATGTGGAACTGCAGCCCGTAGGCGCGCCTGCCGATGCGGAACGCCTGATGCGGGTACAGCGGCGTCGACGCGAGCAACGTCGCCGCCGTGGGCAACGTGTCGATGACGTCCCGGTGGAACTCCAGGACGTCCTGCATCAGTGGCAGCTCGGCGAACAGCGGGTCCTTCCACGCCGCGTCCTTCTTCGACACGAGTTGCGGCCCGGCCTCCGGGCCCTGCGGCCCGGGGCGCACCACGCCGCCTGTCGCGGCGGCGAGCAGTTGCCCGCCGAGGCACACGCCGAGTGTCGCGACGCCGGCCGCGGTGGTTCTGCTCAGCAGCATCCGAATGTCGGCGAGGTACGGGTGAGCCTCGTCGTCGAACGCACCCATCCCACCGCCGAGGCACACGACGCCGTCGTACTCGTCGGCGTCCGCGGGGATGTCGTCGACGCCGGCCAGCTTCACATCGAGTGTCGCGCCCGCTTCGGTCAACCAGTCGCCGAGCGCGCCCACCGGGACCGACCCGTCCGGCTGCACCACCAAGATCCGCGTACTCACGCGGCCAGTCTATGCCCGATCTTCACCGGTCGATCGGACACGTGAACGCGTCCGGCGATTGGGCCTGGTGGTCTGCCGTTCCCACCGGTGAGGAAAGTCGGCGGGCCGTCAGCCGATCACGAGCACAGTCTCGGCCGAGCCGTGCGTGCATCGTCGCGGGACTCCCGTGACGTCACCGCTCGCCACGGACGTCGCCGCGACCTCGAGGTGCTCGCCGGCGGCCGTGGTGCCCAGTGCGGGTGTGGTCACGGACGGCCGGTCTCCGCGAAGGACGAAGTCTGCATCGCCGCCGAACACCAGCAGCCGCGGCCGGCCTTCGGATTGGAGGGCCAGGCAGCTTCCCGGGCCGACGATGAGTTTTCCTGTCTGCCGTTCGCTCGTCCCTTCGGGCCGACCGGAGGTGGTCAACCCGAACGGTCCGTGGCCCGTCGCCTGGATCGTCAGCGCCGACGTGTTCCCGCTCTGGTTATCGGCCGTGTTCCTACTCTGGGTTTCCGCATCGGAGGGTGATCCGTGGGACCTGTTGCCCGTCTGGGTCGTTTCCGCGTTACCGCCGGTGGGCGTTTCGTCCTCGCCGGCGCCACCACACCCCGACAGACCCAGGGTGAAGGCCAGCGTTGCGGTCGCCAGACTGACTGCGCGGATCTTGTCCACCGATTCCTCCTCCCACGGACAGACCTCTCTCATCGACCGGCCTTTTCCGACCCCGCGTTCTTCTCGACCGGCTCGCCCATCCGAACCTTATCCACACAATCGAGCCTTATCCGCACAATGCATCGGCTCCGCCCAACGGAATACGCACCGGATCGTCAACGGACGCAGCCGTCAACCGACCCGGCCGACGTACGAGTGTTCGGCTCAGCCGCAGCGGTAACGGAATGGGATCTCGTCCTCCGGCGGTGCACGTGGTGTGGTGTGGTGTTGTGTATAGAGCACAAAAGAAGAGGGGCCTGTCGGCGAGACCGTGACCCCGAGGACGGGGTGGTTCTCGAGCCGACAGGCCCCTTCTTTTGTGGTTAAGTTCGGCGGTGTCCTACTCTCCCACACCCCTTCGGATGCAGTACCATCGGCGCTGGCAGGCTTAGCTTCCGGGTTCGGAATGGGACCGGGCGTACCCCTACCGCTATCACCACCGAAACACTACGAAACAACACATGCTGTCGCTTCCCCACACACCCGCGTGTGGGGTGGTGTGGTGTTTCAGGATCGTAGAGTGGGTGCGTAGCATCTTCGTGGGCAAGTCCTCGGCCGATTAGTACCAGTCCACTCCAACACACATTACTGCGCTTCCATGTCTGGCCTATCAACCCAATCATCTCTTGGGGGCCTTAACCCATCACGGGTGGGAGACCTCATCTAGG